>NZ_CP197241.1:390000-6228377 GCF_052076065.1 Tardiphaga sp. 285_C5_N1_2 | reverse complement strand
ACATCGCCTTTGCCGGCGGCTCGCTGATGGCCACGCTCGCGCAGGGTGTGGCGCTCGGCGCGATCCTGCAAGGCATCGTCGTCAATGGTCGCCACTATGGCGGCGGCTGGTGGGACTGGCTGACACCGTTCAGCGTCCTGACCGGACTCGCACTGATGGCCGGCTACGGCCTGCTCGGGGCCACTTGGCTGGTGCTGAAGACCGAAGGCGCGTTGCGCGATCAGGCCTATCGGCTGAGTTGGTGGCTGCTATTTGCTATGCTCGCCGCCATCGGTCTCGTCAGCATCGCGACGCCATTTCTGGATGCCGAATATGCGCGGCGCTGGTTCGCCTGGCCCAACATCATCCTGACGGCGCCGGTGCCGATTGCAGTTGCAGCCATCACGGCGCTCTTGATGCGAAGCCTCGCGGCCAAACAGGATTACCGGCCGTTCTTCCTGTCGCTGGCGCTGTTCGCATTGTCCTATGCCGGATTGGGCATCAGCATGTGGCCCTATATCGTGCCGCGCAGCATCACCATCTGGCAGGCCGCGTCGCCCGACAATAGCCTGCATTTCATGAGCTACGGCGTCGCCGTGCTGGTTCCCATCATCCTCGGTTACACCGCCTGGGCCTATTATGTGTTTCGCGGCAAGGTTCGCGCTGGCGCGGGCTATCACTGATGACACCTGCGTCGCAGCAAAAGCCCGTCCCTTCAGACAAGCGCCCGCTGATGCAGCGCCTGTTGTGGTTTGTTGCGCTGTGGCTGGGCGGCGTCGCCAGTGTGACCCTCGTCAGCTACGTGCTGCGACTGTGGATCGCACCGAAATAGACGCGGTGACCTTTAATCAAATCGTCACCCGCGGACGGCAAATATGCCGGCGACTCACGACGTCCGCGCGCGGACCGTCGCCCGCTGATTTCATGGTTCCCGTGATTTGGCTGGGATGATACAGAATATCGGACGCGAAACCGGAGATGCCTGCGATGATCAACATCCGCCGCCTGCTTGGCTTTCAGCTCGTCGCCGCAGCCAGCCTGATGTTGTCGATCACGCAAGGCCTCGCCCAGCAACCGCGCCCGGATGTCGGCGACGAGCCCGGGCTGATTGCCGACGACTCCGTTCAGCTTGAACCGGAATTCCAGAAGCAGATGGTGCTGTACCGCACCACCGAGGCACCGGGCACCATCATCATCGCGACCTCAGAGCGCCATCTCTATGTGGTGCAGGGCAATGGTCGCGCGCTGCGTTACGGCATCGGCGTCGGCCGCGACGGCTTCCAGTGGCAGGGCCTCTTGAAAATCTCGCGCAAGGCGGAATGGCCGGACTGGACGCCGCCGCCGGAAATGATCGCGCGTCAGCCCTATCTGCCGCGCTTTATGGCCGGCGGCCCCGGCAATCCGCTCGGCGCCCGCGCGCTCTATCTGGGCGCCACCGTCTATCGCATCCACGGCACCAACCGGCCCGACACCATCGGCACCGCCGTATCGTCCGGCTGCTTCCGGCTGGTCAATGCCGATGTCGCCGACCTCTATGAGAGGATCCCGGTGGGCACCAAGGTCATCGTACGGCAGAAGCCTGAAATCTGATCTGCGCCTCGCCGCACAGCTCTTCGATCCAGTTTTTCTCTGACATATTTTTCTCTGAATACGGGGCGGACGTCGCATGGGGATGAAGCGGACTTTCACGACCGGGCTGGCCATCGGCCTGGTGGTTGCCACTGCAGTGGCTGCGGCTGCGATCACCTATGAGCGCTACGACACCAAGACGCTGAAGCGCACCGTCAAGCGTGACGCTGTACTCTGCGGCGTCAATACCGGCCTGCCCGGCTTCTCGTCCCCGGATGCGCAAGGCACCTGGGCCGGCTTCGACGTCGACTTCTGCCGGGCCGTCGCCGCTGCGATCTTCAACGATCCGAAGAAGGTGATCTTCGTTCCGCTCGACGCGTCGGATCGCTTCAAGGAGCTGCAGAGCCGCAAGGTCGATATTCTGTCGCGCAACTCCACCTGGAGCATGTCGCGCGAAACCAATTACGATCTCTATTTCCCCGCCGTATCCTATTATGACGGCCAGGGCTTCATGGTGCCGAAGTCTCGCAAGATCGATTCCGCGCTGGAGCTCGATGGCAGCAAGGTCTGCGTCCAGGACGGCACCACGACGGTGCTGAACCTCGCGGACTACTTCCGCAGCAATAACATCAAATATACCGAAGTGAAGTTTCCCAAGTTGGACGAAGTCCTCAAGGCCTATAATTCCGGCCAGTGCGACACCTTCACGGCGGATGCCTCGCAGCTCTATGCGCTGCGCCTGACCATGAGCAAGCCCGACGATCACCTGATCCTGCCCGACGTCATCTCCAAGGAGCCGCTGGCCCCCGTGGTGCGCCAGCGTGACGACGACTGGATGATGATCGTGAAGTGGACGCTCTATGCCATGATCAATGCCGAAGAGCTCGGCATCACCTCGAAGAACATCGACGAAGCGCTGAAGTCCAAGAAGCCCGACGTGATGCGGCTGGTTGGCACCGAAGGCGCCTATGGCGAAGACCTCAGTCTCTCCAAGGACTGGGCCGCCCGCATCATCCGCCATGTCGGCAATTACGGTGAAGTCTACGACCGCAATATCGGCGAAGGCTCGAAGCTGAAGATTCCCCGCGGCCTGAACCAGATCTGGAGCGCCGGCGGCATTCAATACGCCCCGCCGATTAGGTAGGCTGCTTCTTTCTAACCTCTCCCCGCTTTTGCGGGGAGAGGTCGACCCGGCAGAGCGCAGCGACGCCGGGGCGGGTGAGGGGCATGGCACAGGGCCAGCGCCAATCTCACACTCTCGAAGCAAAGAATTCCACGGGAAGCTTCGGCGCCCATCATCGGAGCGATCCGATGAACTGCCGATGAGGCGCGCGCCTGCCATGCCCCTCACCCGGCGCTACGCGCCGACCTCTCCCCGCAAAGCGCGGGGAGAGTTTAAGAGAGCCCCTCAATAATTCTTCAGCCGCGCCAGTTGGTCCGCGTGATAATTGCTGTCCCCCAGCAATTCCTGGTAGACCCGCGCGCGCTTCATGAAGAAGCCGATGTCGAACTGATCGGTCATGCCCATGCCGCCATGCATCTGCACGCCTTCCTGCACAGCCAGCGTCGCCGTGGTGCCGGCCTTGGCCTTGGCGACGGCAATCGCGGCCGGCGCCGTCGGTGCGCCGTCGTCGATCAGCTGCAGCGCCTTCAGCACGGCCGCGCGCGTGACTTCGATCTCGGTATAGAGATGCGCCGCGCGGTGCTGCAGCGCCTGGAATTCACCGATCAGTTTGCCGAACTGCTTGCGCTCCTTGAGATAGGTCACTGTGCGGCCGAACACTTCGTCTGACAGGCCGACCATTTCGGCGGCGACGGCCCCGCGGCCGATATTCAGCACGCTGTCCAACAATGCCCCGCCCTGATCGACATCGCCGAGCACGCTGTCGGCGGTAACCTCGACATTGTCGAACGTGATCCGCGCTGCATTGTGCGAATCCACCATCGCGGTGCGCTCGAGCGCGATACCCTTGGCCTTCGGATCGACCAGAAACAGCGTGAGGCCGTCGCGCTCACCCGGCGCACCCGCGCTGCGCGCCGCGACGATCAGGAGATCGGCGGTGTGGCCATCGACGACAAAGGCCTTCGCGCCATTCAGCTTGAAACCATTGCCGGAGCGCGCGGCCTTCATCGCTGTCTGCAGCGGGCGATGCTTCGCGCCTTCATCGATGGCCAGCGCCGCCAGCAGCGCGCCACTGGCGATCTTCGGCAGATATTCCGACTTCTGCGCGTCGCTGCCCCGATTCAGCGCCGAGACGCCCAGCACAGCCGTGGAGAAGAATGGCGACGGCATCAGTGTGCGGCCAATCTCTTCCATCACGACGCCGGCTTCGACGGCGCCGAGCCCGCTGCCGCCGAACGCTTCCGGCACCAACAATCCGGCAAATCCCATTTCGGAAAACGCGCGCCAGTAGTCGCGCGAGAACCCGGTCGCATCCTTGCTATCGCGGAGCTGCCGGAAATGACTGACCGGCGCCTTGTCGCCGATAAAGCCGCGGGCGCTATCGCGCAGCATGGTCTGTTCTTCGTTGAGGAGGAGAGGCATGGGTGTGATCCGAAATTTGATGAGAGCTGAGGTGGTGGTTGCTCGTCATTGCGAGGAGCGAAGCGACGCGGCAATCCAGAAACAACAAAGGAAGGAAGAACTGGATTGCTTCGCTGCGCTCGCAATGACGGTGGAGGGGCCGGCGTGTCACGCCCCCGGCAAATCCAGAATGCGTTTGGCGACAATCCCCAGCATCACCTCGCTGGTGCCGCCTTCGATCGAATTCGCCTTGGTACGCAGCCACGCACGCGGACGTGCGCCTTCATGCGAGCGCTGGCTTTCCCATTCCAGTGCATCGATGCCGCCTGCCGACATCAGGATTTCATGGCGGCGCTTGTTGAGTTCGGTGCCGTAATATTTCATCGCCGACGAAAACGCTGGATGCGCCTGACCGGCTTTCGCCAGATCGACCGCGCGCTCGGCCGCACAGGCCAATGCGGCCTCGTCGACTTCGAAACTTGCGATTTGCCCGCGCAGCATCGCATCGTCGAGGCGGCCCTGTTCGTCCGCCCCGATGGAGTCGGCAGCGACCTGGCCAAGCGGCCGGCCAGCACCGCGCTCGCCCATGCCGGAGATCATCGCGCGCTCGTGCTGCAACAGGTATTTTGCCACGTCCCAGCCGCGATCGACGGTGCCGAGCACATGCGACTTCGGCACGCGGACGCTATCGAAGAAAGTTTCGCAGAAGGGCGACTTGCCAGAGATCAAAAGGATCGGCTTGGTCGAGACACCCTTCGACGCCATGTCGAACAGGATGAAGCTGATGCCGTCATGCTTCTTGCCGGACGCGTCGGTGCGCACCAGGCAGAAGATCCAGTCGGCATAGTTCGCGTAAGACGTCCAGATCTTCTGACCGGTGATGAGATAGTCATCGCCGTCGCTCTCGGCGCGCGTCTGTAGCGAGGCGAGATCGGACCCGGCATTGGGTTCGGAGTAGCCCTGACACCAGCGGATCAGACCCGCCGCGATCTTCGGCAGATGCTCCTGCTTCTGGGCGTCGGTGCCATATTTCAACAGCGCCGGCCCGAGCATTGAAATGCCGAACGACACCAGCGGCAGACGGGCCGAGATCGCTGCCATTTCCTGGCGCAGGATCTTCGTCCGTTCACCGTCGAGGCCGCCGCCGCCATATTCCTTTGGCCAATGCGGCACGGTCCAGCCCTTGTCGCGCATCCGTTCGAACCAGATCCGCTGCGGCTCGGATGAATATTTCGCGTTACGTCCGCCCCAGAATGTATCCTCGTCCGAACTCATCGGCTTGCGCATCTCCGGCGGGCAATTGGCCTCAAGCCAGGCGCGCGTCTCGCTGCGAAATTGATCGAGATCCGACATCAGCGTTTCCATCCATTTTGTGCGCGGGATGCCGAGCATCCGCAATGTTGTTGGGCGAAGCTTACTCGCCACTTCGTGGAATTCAATGGCCTGCTGCAAAGCGGAAGTAGTCAGGCTTGCCATTCCGGTGTATCGCCAGAGAACAACGAGCAAAAACACACGAGGAAACAACATGCGTCTCAAGTGGCTTTCGCCTGGCGAAATGTCTCCCGACCAGAAATCCATCTATGACGAGTCGATCGCCAGCAAGCGCGGACGCCCGCCGGAGCCGATGATGGCCTGGCTCGCCAGCCCGAACATGGCCCGGCACGCGACCCGCCTCGGCGCGTTTCTGCGCTACGACACCACGCTGACACCCGCGCATGCCGAGCTGGCGATCCTCGTCACCGCGCGGCACTGGACCGCGCATTTCGAATGGTATGCGCACAAGAAGATGGCGCTCGACGGCGGCCTCGATCCCGCCATCATCGAAGATATCAAGAACCGTCGCACGCCGAGTTTCAGCGAGAAGAAGGCGCGGGTGATCTATGACGTCGCCAAGTCGCTGCATGAGGCGCAGGGTTTGTCCAAGCCGCTCTATGACGAGGCCACCGAGACCTTGGATGCACAAGGCCTCGTCGAGATCATTGGGCTGTGCGGCTACTACACCATGGTCTCGATGACGCTGAACACCTACGAGTTCGGCCTGCCGGACGGGCTGGTCTCGGAACTTGCGTAGGCGATGCCCCTATGGGTAAAGCGCCGCGAGACCCATCAATCCAATTCCCGAAAACGATGGGTTTCGCGAAGACGCTCTACCGATCCTTCGATCCCGTGACTAGATCGTCTTGAGCATCACGCAACTCAGGAGCTCCCACATGCCCGACCAAACCTCGCCGATCGCCGCAGGCACACGGATCGGGCATGTTCATCTGAAGGTTGCCGATCTCGATCGCGCGCTCGGCTTCTACCGCGACGTCCTCGGCTTTCAGGTCAAGCAGCGCTATGGCGATCAGGCTGTCTTCATCGCGGCCGGCGATTACCATCACCACATCGGCCTGAACACCTGGGAGAGCAAAGGCGGCCAGCCGCCGGCGCCCGGCACGACAGGTCTTTTCCATACCGCGATCCTGTATCCCACCCGCGCCGCATTGGCCGACGCGCTACACCGCGTGCTCTCGGCCGGCATCCAGCTCGACGGCGCCAGCGACCACGGCGTCAGCGAAGCGCTGTATCTGCGCGACCCCGACCAGAACGGCGTCGAGTTATATTGGGATCGGCCGGAGGCGGAGTGGCCACGGAATGGCGATGGCGGGATTGCGATGTTTACGAAGCGGCTGGATGTTGAGGAGCTGCTGAAGCAGCGGCAGACATAAACTCAGTCCTCATCCTGAGGAGCCGCGCCCCTTCGCGCGGCGTCTCGAAGGATGTGCCAAGCAGCTCATGGTTCGAGACGGCGCTACGCGCCTCCTCACCATGAGGTTAGAGCTTTGCTCTTCCGCCCCCGCACCAGGATCAACACGGCCGCGGCCACCTGCAACGCCATGCAGACATAAAACGGCACGGCGTAACTGCCCGAAAGATCGCGCAGCCAGCCGACGATGCCCGGACCGAAAGCGTAAGTGACCTGCGTCGCCGCCGTGATCAGGCTGACCAGCACGCCGAACGACCGCGCAGCGAATTCGCGCTGCACGATCAGCGCCGGCAGCGTGATGAGATTGCCGACGGAGAATCCGAACAACGCGCAGGCGAAGAACACCAGCGCCTCGTTGCGCGAATTGATAATTATCGCAAGCGCCGTCGCCTGGCTGAGAAACGACAGCGCCGATGCCAGCCGCTGATTGAGCCGGTCGATCACTGTCGAGAACAGCACGCGGCCAACCACCGCCATCAGCGTCAGCAGCGATACCGCGGCTGCCGCGCGCTCGCGGCCGATCACCGGATCGAGAAACGAGATCAGGTGCACGATGAAGCCGACCTGCGCAAATAATCCGAACGCAAAAGCAATGGTGAGCGTCAGGAACGCCACGTCGCGCATCGCCTCCGCGCGAATGCGTGTCGACGATGGTGCGTTGGCCGCAGCGGCAACACCGCCTTGCGCAGCGCTCGCCGCACGATGCGGCGGATGGCCGACGAAGATGATGATCACCGGGACGAGCAGCACAAGCATCGCGATCGCTGCTGCGATAGTCGCGCCGCCAAAGCCGAATGCATTGCTCGCCGTCACCATCAGAGGCACGCCGACGATGCCGCCGAAACTCGCGCCATTCAGCGCAAGGCTGATGGCCATACCGCGCTTCTTGTCGAACCACAGACCGAGCGTGTTGGTGATGGCGCCGAGACTGGTGCCGGCCCACCCGAATGCGAGCAGCACATTCACCGCATAGAGCTGCCAGGGCGACGTGATTTGTCCGAGCAGGATGGTGGCGAAAGCCATCACGCCGACACCGGCCAGCAAACAGTTGCGCGGCCCGAGCGCACGCATTGCTTCACTCACGAATGCGACGAGCAACGCGCCGACGAGATAGAAAAACGTGGTGGCCGTTGCGATGGTCGAGGCCGGCCAGCCATGCACGCGCTGAAGTTCCGCGAGATAGACGCTCTGGCCATAAAAGCCGAGCGCCCAGCCGAATGTTGCGAGCAGGAAGCAGACACCTACAATACGCCAGCCGTCGTAACGAGCCGATGTTTCGTCATTTACCTCGGGCTTCTTCGGCCCAGTCGGAGTCGCGTCCATTCCGGATCTGCTTTCATTACGTTTCGTCCATCATGCTGCTCTGCGACAACACGCCGCGCTGATGTACCACCGTGATTAGAATTAACCACCCGTTTTACGGGCCAAAGCGCTTTTGGATTAACTTCACAATCAAGCCATTCAAATCTTCACACCCTTGGCAGCTGCATTCGGCAGCGCCATATGGTATCGTATTGGATATGGAGGATTTTGAACCGTGAATGCGCTCGCCGAAGTGACTGAACAGACCGACCGTTCGCTCCTGATCGTGGAGGACGACAAGCCGTTTCTGGAGCGTCTTTCTCGTGCGATGGAAACGCGCGGCTTCACCGTCACGTCCTGCGACTCCGTTTCCGAAGGTCTTGCCCAGATCAGCAAGTCAGCACCCGCTTTTGCTGTGGTCGATCTTCGTCTCGGTGACGGCAACGGCCTCGATGTCGTGTCGGCGCTGAAGCAACAGCGTCCCGATGCGCGCGCCATCGTACTCACCGGCTATGGCAACATCGCCACCGCCGTGACGGCGGTGAAGATGGGTGCTGTCGACTATCTGTCGAAGCCGGCCGATGCCGATGACGTCGTTGCAGCGCTGCTTGCGATCGACAATGATAAGTCCGAACTGCCGAACAACCCGATGTCGGCCGACCGCGTGCGCTGGGAGCACATCCAGCGCATCTATGAGATGTGCAACCGCAACGTCTCGGAGACCGCACGTCGTCTGAACATGCATCGCCGTACGCTGCAGCGCATTCTCGCCAAGCGCGCGCCGCGCTGAGCCTTCTTAAAAGCTAGATTTCGTTCGGCCAGGCTGCATGACCTTGAGGGTCGTGCAGCCTGTTCAGTCTGTGCGCCGCGGTCATCGCGAAGCGCAGCATCATGCCCTTGCGCGTCGGCGCCGGCAGCCGGTGCTCCGGTGCATCGCAATGAACATGCGCGCCATAGGCATCCGCCACGATCAGGCCTGTATCGCCGGGAAAAATCTCGCAGGGCAGATCCTGCGTGAAGGCAAAGAACAGTCGGTCGCAATGCGAGCGATACTCGGGCCATTTCTGATCAGCCCGCAGATCCTCGATCGATGATTTGATCTCGACGATCCAGACATCCCCGCGCTCGTTCAGCGCGACCAGATCCGCACGCCGTCCGGACGGCAATGATAGTTCGCTGACGCATGAGAATCCCAGCGACCGCAGCAGCCTTGTGGTTCCGCGCGTAATGGCCAACGCCGTCTCCGACTGGCGGCGATCGAAAATCAGCGCGGGCGTGTGAACGGCATTCGATTCCATGGCGACAAACTTAGCCGATTTCGGCGGGGCCGCCCATCACGTCTCCCGCCGGTCTGCCGCACGCTTGTCGCAAGCCGGACGCAAGTTTTCCGCAAGCGACGACGTGCGCCGAAAATCATCGCTGCAGCCCGGATTACGGAGACATCTCATGAGCTTAGCCCATCTCGGTCGCGTCGTTCTGCTCGCGGCTGCCGCAACTTTGCCGCAAGCGATTTTCGCCGGTTCCGCACAGGCCAAGCCGACCGTCGAAGTCGCCTTCGTGCTCGACACTACCGGTTCCATGAGCGGCCTGATTGAGGGCGCCAAGCGCAAGATCTGGTCGATCGCGACCACCATCCTCGACAGTAATCCCGACGCCGACATCCGCATGGGTCTCGTCGCCTATCGCGACATCGGCGACGACTACGTGACCAAGACCTTCGACCTCACCACCGACATCCAGGACCTCTATGGCAACCTGCTGCAGGTCCGGGCGCAGGGTGGCGGCGACTGGCCGGAAAGCGTCAACGAGGCGCTCGATGTCGCCGTCAACAAGCTGCAATGGACCAAGGGCAACGATGTCAGGCGTATCGTCTTCCTGGTCGGCGACGCGCCGCCGCATATGGATTATCAGCAGGACACGAAATACACGACCACGCTCGAAGTCGCGAAGCAGAAGGACATCATCGTCAACGCTGTTCTGGCAGGCGGTGCCCGCGATACGGAGAAGGTCTGGCGCGACGTTGCCCAGCGCGGCGACGGCCGTTTCATCGCAATCCCGCAAGATGGCGGCCAGATCGTCATCATCGAGACCCCCTATGACGAAGAGATCATCATCCTGCAGAACGACATCAACAAGACGGTGATCCCCTACGGCCCGCGCGCGCTGCAGAAGCACACCGAGAACAAGACCCGGCAGCTCTCGGAAGTCGCAGCGGCGGCGCCCGCCTCGGCAACGGATATGGCGAGCTACATCAACAAGCGCGCGAAAGTGTCGTCGGAAGCCGTCACCGGCGGCGGCGACCTCGTCAGCGACGTGTCGGCCGGCAAGCAGAAACTCGACAGCGTGAAGGAAGATGAATTGCCTGAGGCCATTCGCAAATTGTCGCCGCAGCAGCGCGCCGATGAACTCGGCAAGCAGATGAAGGATCGCAAGGCGCTGAACGACAAGCTGACAGCGCTGGTGGCCAAGCGCGATGCATACCTCATGACCCAGCGCGACAAGGCGCCGGCCAAGGCGTCGTCCTTCGATCGCGAGGTGGAGGCGACGTTGAAGGTGCAGTTGAAGAAGTAGAACGCGGTCGTCCTTTCCTCCCCTCTCCCCCAGCGCAGCGAAGCTGCGCGCCGTGGGAGAGGGTGCCTGAGCGAAGCGAAGGCGGGAGAGGGCCTTGAGCGAGCGCCCCCTCTCCCGTCTCGAACCGCTCTGCGGTTCGATCCACCCTCTCCCACCCGTCGCGGCTGCGCCGCGCCCGGGGGAGAGGGGAAGAAAGAAGCCGCCCAAATTCCCCCTTTTCTCGTCCGCAAAAATCAGCATTGTGGCGCGATGACAGATGAAACCGAACATAAAGCCCAGGCCGGGGGCACCATCATTCCGGTGACCCTGTTTCAGCAGAACTGCATGTTGCTGTGGGATGAGGCCACGCGGCAGGCCGTGGTGATCGATCCCGGCGGCGACGTGCCGCTGATCCTGGACGCCATTGCCAAGGCCAATGTGAAGGTCGAACAGATCTGGCTGACCCACGGCCATATCGACCATGTCGGCGGCGCCGACGAGCTGCGCGAAACGCTGAAGGTCGAAATCATCGGCCCGCATGTCGCCGATACGTTCCTGCTCGAACATGTCGAGGACAGCGGCGCAAAATACGGCATGACGGGCACCCGCAACTTCATGCCCGATCGCTGGCTCAATGAAGGCGACACCGTCAGCGTCGGCGGTCTGACCTTCGACGTATTGCACTGCCCCGGTCATTCGCCCGGCAGCGTCGTGTATTACAGCAAGGCGATGAAATTCGCCCATGTCGGCGACGTGCTGTTCGCAGGCTCCATCGGGCGGACCGACTTCCCCGGCGGCAGCCATGAGACATTGATTAATTCGATTACGACCAAACTGCTGCCGCTCGGCGACGATGTCGGGTTCATCTGCGGTCATGGCCCCGGCTCCAGTATTGGCCAAGAGCGCATGACCAACCCGTTCCTCACCGGCCAAGCATAATCTCGCCATGAGCGATGACAAGGCCTCCGGGGAGCAAGGAGCGCTTTCCAAGCACATCCTGCCGAGCTCCGGGACGATGATCGGCGTCTGCGCGACGCTGATCGGACTGGTCAAGATCATGGAGCCGCAGATCGGCCCCAGCCGGGTCGATGAATATTCGGCCATCGCCTCGCTGTTCTTTCTCGCCAGCGCGGTCGCATCCTACACATCGATGCGGAAGTCGCAAAACCGCCAACTCAGCGAGCGCTGCGAGTCGATTGCCGATCAGTGCTTTCTGGGAGGCCTCGTCGCGATCACAGTGATCATCCTGTTTTTCGCCTACGAAGTCATCTAGCCGGATTAGTCGGCTCGAGCGGGATCGGCCCAGTCTTCGATTTGCGATGCCGCAATGGTACGCTTGGGTTGATATGGATTGAGTGTGCCGGCTGTAGCGGTCCAGCCTTTGGCCAGGATTTCCCGGGCGAACAGTTTTGCATCGATTTCGGATTTGAAGGTCCTGGTCGTACGGACACCGTTTGTCGCACGAGTGTCGGACTTCACGGATTTGTCGGGGCCAAACGCCACGTACCAGATATCGGGCTTCGTCATCATGGTGTAGTAACGCGAATTGTGACGAAAAGTTGCATCTCGTGTGGCATGCTCGAGCTTGGCAGGCCTTACCTCTTGGTCGTATGCCGCGGCTCGACAATATCCGATACTAGGCCGAGTTTCTCCAGCAGGCGGATCGTCAGATAGGTGGTATCGAACTCCCACCAGCGATGGCCATGGCGCGCGGAGCGCTGATCGGCGTGGTGATTGTTATGCCAGCCCTCGCCATGGGCGAGGTAGCCAATGAACAGATTGTTGCGGCTGTCCTCATCGGTCACGTAGTTGCGGTAGCCCCAGATGTGGGTGACCGAATTGACCGCCCAGGTCTGATGCCAGACGAAGACGGTTCGCACGAAGACCGCCCAGATGACGATGCTCAGAGCGAACTGCACGGCCTCGGCCCATGAGCCGCCCCACAGCAGTTTGCCGGCCAGGCCCGCAAAGAAGAAGACGTTGATCTGGATCAGCAGGATCTTCAGCTGCCAGAAATTACGTTCCAGCGCGACATAGAACGGATCGCGCAGGACGTCCTTGGCATATCGTTCATAGATGCCGAGGCGGGACAGGTCCGGGTTCTTCACCAGCAGCCAGCCCATATGGCCCCAGAAGAAGCTGGCAAGCGGGCTGTGTGGGTCCGGCTGTTCGTCGGACTTCTCGTGATGACGGCGATGGATGGCAACCCAGCGCGCCGGCGTATCCTCGGCACAGCAGATCGCCACGACAACGAAAGCGTGCTCCAGCCATTTCGGGCACTTGAAACCACGATGCGTCAGCAACCGGTGATAACCGATATTGATGCCGATGAGGCCGAACAACCGCGCTGCGATGACCGCCACGATCACCGCTGTCCAGTTGAAGAACATCGGCATCAGCGCGAGTAGTGCGAGTGCGTGAAAGGTGGCGATGGTGAGCGTGTTGAGCCAGTCGATGCGATAGGGCTGTACGCCGTCCGGCAAAGCGAGACCTGTCTCGGTACGATCGGCAAGGGGAATGTCCAGTGCGATGGCAGGGGCGATCTGATCGCGATTGCTGGTGGCCATCGTTCTCCGCATCCGGGCGATTGATCGCCGCGTGGTGCTCGTGTGATTCCCCGGCACTTCTCTACGCGAGAACATCGGCGCTGACTACAGATACGCCGCAGGCCATAGATGGAACAAAACGGGCCGCCTGAAGGCGGCCCGTTCGAAAAGTCATTTATTGATCGGCTTAATCGATCACTTCCACGATGCGATGGGTGCGCGGCTCGACGAGAACCGTGCGACCATTGACCACGGTGTAGCGGTATTCACGGGCGGAATTGTATTCTGCCGGAACCTCGTAATAGGTCACGCCGCTCTCAGGCAGCACGGCACCGACACGAACTTCATTGCTATAGGTGTAGGATGGGCGACGCTGTTCCACGACATAGCTGCGGAACCGCGGACGATCGTCGACACCGAGCACGCCGGCTACGCCGCCGACAACACCACCGATGGTGCCGCCTACGATAGCGCCCACAGGACCAGCTGCGCGCTCGCCATCGCGCGCACCACGCTCAATGCCTCCGGGGACACCCTGAGCCTGAGCAACAGCGGGAAGAGCCATCATGGCGACGATGGCAGCGGTTCCAAGAAGACGGCGGATCATGATGATCTCCAGTTTTGATTGATCGGTATTGCGCCGATACAAGCTCGCGGCCGCACAATGGTTCCGGCGATTGAACCGTTAGAACCTGCGCACCTAGGCTGAAATATCTGGAGAGATATGGAACCGGAGGGGGCTACGCCTTTTATTCTGACGCGTTTTCTAGACGCGAACCGGTATCCACTTCGCTTGAAAACGCTTTAGCTCGTGACCATCGCGCGGATGCGTCGCAGGAAATGATCGAGGTCGAACGGCTTGGTGATCATCTCCATCCCAGGCAGCAGAAAGCCCTTCGCCATAACGACGCTTTCGGAATAACCAGTGATGAACAGGATCTTCAAGTCCGGCCGCGCCTCGCGCGCTTGATCGGCAAGCTGACGGCCGTTCATGCCGGGCAGCCCGATATCGGTGACCAGCAGATCGATATTCGGCGTCTCGCGCAGGACCCGCAAGCCCGACGGACCATCAACTGCCTCGAGCACGCGATAGCCTTCGTCCTTCAACATATCGACGATGACAGAGCGCACCACCGGCTCATCCTCGACCACCAGCAGGGTTTCGCCTGCGGCCACATGCTGATCGCCCTTCAGCGGCGCCGCATCCTGTGCGGCAGCGTCTCCCTCATGGCGCGGCAGATACAGTTTCACGGTCGTCCCGATATCGAGCCTGCTGTTGATGCTGACATGTCCGTTGGATTGACGCGCGAAGCCGTAGATCATCGATAGGCCGAGGCCCGTGCCCTGCCCGATCGGCTTTGTCGTGAAGAACGGATCGAAGGCGCGCGCCACGACCTCCGGGCTCATGCCGGTTCCGCTGTCGCTGACGCTGATGCAGATATAGTCGCCAAGCGTCAGAGCCGGCGCATTGGCATTGATGGCATCGACGCGCACATTCTGTGTCGCGATCTTCAAGTGCCCGCCATCAGGCATCGCGTCGCGCGCATTGATCGCCAGATTGAGCAACGCGCTCTCCAACTGGTTCGGATCGCACAGCGTGCACCATAGATCAGGCGCCGCCGCGATATCGAGATCCAGCGTCTCGCCAATGGTCCGGCGCAACAGATCCTCCAGCGAGACGATCAGCCCATTGGCATCGACACTTTTCGGAATCAGCGGCTGCCGCCGCGCGAAGGCCAGCAATCGGTGCGTCAGCGCAGCCGCACGATTGGCCGAGGTCATCGCAGCGTCGATATAGCGCGCGATATTGTCGGTGCGGCCCTGACCGAGCCGTGTCTGCATCAGGTCGAGCGAGCCGACGATGCCGGTGAGCAGGTTGTTGAAGTCATGTGCGATGCCGCCGGTGAGCTGACCGACAGCCTCCATCTTTTGCGACTGACGCAGGGCCTCTTCAGTATTTTTAAGGCGCTCGGCGGCAGCCTTCTCGGCGGTGACATCGCGCGCCACACAATAGATCTGGTTCTGATCCGGCACCGCCGTCCAGGACAGCCAGCGATAGGAGCCATCCTTGTGGCGAAGGCGATTCTCGAAGCGGATCGTCGGCTCGCCGGCAGCAAGCTTATCGACCTCGGCCATTGTCCTGGCCTGATCCTCGGGATGCTCGAGCCAGCGCGAGGTCTTGTTGAGCAGCTCGGCCTCGCTCCAGCCGAGCGTACGCGTCCAGGCCGGATTGACGGTGCGCCAGACGCCATCATGGTCGGCGACCATCAGGAGATCCTGCGACACGCTCCAGATCCGGTCGCGCTCACGCGTCTTGTCGCGCACACGCTGTTCCAGCGTCTCATTGAGGTCTGCAAGTTTTGCCGCGAGCCGACGCGCCTCATCCTCGCTCTTGCGCAGCGCCTGCTCTGCCAGCACCTGATCGGTGACGTCGGTATGCGCACCGACCAGCCGCAGCGGCTTTCCCGCGTCGTCGCGCTCGATATAGGATCGCACTGAAATCCAGCGGGTCTGGCCATCGCTCGGGCGAATGATGCGATACTGCACAGTGTAGTCGCGCACGCCGCCTTTCACCGCGTCGCGAAACTTCTGCTCCGTCGCCTCGCGATCCTCAGGGTGGATGCGACGCACCCAATCTTCGTGCGACTCGTTGGCCGCTTCCGGCGGTAAACCATGAACAATCAGATATTCGGGCGATCGACGATTGCGGAAGCCGGTACGCAGATCGACTTCGAGACCGCCGATCTGGCCGATCTGCTGCACGCGCGCGAGCTCTGCTTCTCGCTCGCGCAAGACAATGGTCGCTTCATGATCCCGGGTAACATCGCGGCAAACCACCAGCACGCCGCCGACGCCGTCATCCAGATCGAGCGGACTGTAGCTGTAGGTCCAATAGCTGTGTTCGAGCTTGCCATGGCGCGTCATGGGGATCAGCTGGTTTTCATGCCAGGTGGCACCGCCGCCACTCATCACCTGCGCGATCTGCGGGCCGATGATGGGCCAGATTTCGTGCCAGAATTCACGGCCGCGCGCGCCCAGCCCTGCGTGATGCTGTTGTGCATCCATGGTCAGCGCATAGGCGTCATTATAGAACTGGATGAGGTCCGGCCCCCACCAGATGAACATCGGGTGGTTGGTATTCAGAACGATCCGGATCGCAGTGCGCAGACTCTGCGGCCAGGTGTCCGGTGCTCCGATCGGATGCGATGCCCAATCGTAAGCACGCATCAACGCCCCCATCTCGCCTCCACCGGCGAGAAAGTCGGGCGAATTCGGTCGATGGGCATCCAACATGCGCGGGCAATCGGTACGCAAGACCAGTCTGACGTATCTTGAGAACTTAGCGCCCTGTCAGACCTGGCGCAAATCGGCGCCGATCACGCCTGTTACTTGTCAGGGTGACTTGATGAGACCGGCAGCCGTGAGGGCACGAGTAATGGCACCGTTGATATCGATAGACCGCCGTCCCGCGGGATCGCGGCGCGCGGCGCCTCGATCGCCTGACGTGCGCGGCTTTTGCGTCACCAATGAGACAACAGCATCCGCCGGCGCCGCGGGTTCCACGGCTGCAGCTTCGACATTGCGCGGTGCAAGCTGCCGGGTAAGGCCGAAGAACTGCGCGATATGATAGGAGGATGAGATGCCGGCTTCGAGCAGGAAGGCACCGGCGGCACCATAGGGCTCGTCCTGTCCGGCAATCGCCAGCGGCGTGCCATGCGCCATGTCTGTGATCGTGAAGGATTCCACGACGGTTTCACCGTCCTTGTTCCACCACACCTCACGCGGATAGCCATCGACATCCACTGCCGACATCGGCGCTGGCGGCAGGCCGTGAAGGTCGAGCCACTGCTTGACGATTTCGCCGGCATTTGCCGGATTCACGGTGCGATCGGCACTGCCGTGCCAGACTGATACTTTCGGCCACTCACCGGTATGCGGCGATGCCTTGCGCACGAGATTGCCGAGATCGTTCGCGGCACGCGGCGCCGCGCGATACATACCGCTCAGCGCCTCCTGCATGGTGGTAGCGATACCGTAAGGCAGGCCCGCAATGATGGCGCCGGCCGCAAACACGTCAGGATAGGTTGCGAGCATCACCGACGTCATCGCGCCGCCGGCCGACAGACCCGTAACGAAGATACGCTTGCGGTCCACATCGTGGTCCACGGCCATCTGCTCGATCATCTCACGGATCGAGAGCGCTTCGCCGCTATCGCGCGCGATGTCATCGGCATTGAACCAGTTGAAGCAGGTGTTGCCGTTATTGGACGACTTCTGTTCGGGCATCAGCAGCGCGAAACCATAGCGCTCGGCCAGAGCAGACCAGCCGGTGCCGTTGTCATAGCCCGCAGCGCTCTGGGTGCATCCGTGCAGCACGACGACCAATGCCGGATTTGCTGCCAGCGTGGCGGGCACGTAACTGAACATACGGAGGTCGCCGGGATTGCTGCCGAAACCCGTTGATTCGCTGATCGGACTCAAACCTGCCGATGCACGGCCGCGCGCCAACCCCTGCAACGTATTGATTCCGGGCGGTTTCGGGAGATTGCGGAGGAAATCGATATTATCGGCAAGAGACACGGCAGCTCCTAGGTCGTCAGGCTTATACAACAGTACCGACGACATATGGTTGCTGCACTGCAAAATAAAACAAATACGGTTTCAATATACCTATCAACGAAACGAGAGGCGCCACGGACGCTTCCGAAATTACCTATATTGCAAAGGAAGCCCCGCAGGGCCGGCCATAACATGGCCACGCCATACGGGGCGAGTCGGGGAGAGATGACGAGTTATTGTTTCATCTCGTTCTTCATCATCTTGTCTTTCTTCATGCCGTCCTTGTGCATGGAATCCTTCTTCGCGCTATTTTTCGACATTCCCTGGGTGCCCGTGGCCTTGGTCTCGCCTTCCTTCGCCGTCGTGCCGGTGCCCATCTTGGTCGAATCCTGGCCGGACGGGCCGGTCGCCTGGGCAAAGGCTGCGAACGGAGTAGCGCCGATGGCCGTGGCGCAGATCGCAACAAGAATGGTTTTCCGCATGGTCAGCTCCTGTTGAGTGAACGGCCTTCAACGCGACGTGGTTCGAAACGTTCCTGTTCCGTCGGCCGTCAATTACCGGTTCCGCACACGGTTTCGCGATTGACGTCACACCAGACCGACGATGTGCAAAAGCACACCCGCGCCTGCACAAGCCAACAGGATCTGCAGCAAACCAATCCTCAGATAGAAGACCCCAAGCAGCGCCGCGACCGACAGCGCGACAGCCCATCCATTGACGCTCTGCAGAACCGGCATGTCGAAGCTGAGTCCGAGCGTGCGAACAGGTTTCACCTCCCGAAACATCGTGTGGATGGCGAACCATATCGCCAGGTTGAGGATGACGCCGACCACTGCGGCGGTAATCGCCGCCAGCGCGGCGCTCAGCGCACGGTTGCCACGAAGAGTTTCGACGAACGGCGCCCCGAGGAAAATCCAGAGAAAGCACGGCGCAAAGGTCACCCAGGTCGCGAGCAATCCACCAAGCGTGCCCGCCAGCAGCGGCGGCAACATCCCCGGTGCGCGGAAAGCAGCCATGAAGCCCACGAATTGCAGCACCATGATCAACGGACCAGGCGTGGTTTCGGCCATGCCAAGGCCATCGAGCATCTCGCCCGGCTTCAGCCATGCGTAGTGATCGACGGCCTGCTGCGCGACATAAGCGAGAACCGCATAGGCACCGCCAAAGGTGACCATCGCCATCTTGGAGAAGAAAACGGCAATCTGGCTGAACACGTCATTGCTGCCGAACGCCACGAGCAGCACAGCGACGGGCGTGAGCCACAGCACCAGCCAGACGACCGCAACGGTGAGCGACTGCCGTACGCTCGGCCGGGCATGGAGAGGAAGTTGATCTCCGAGCAAACTATCAGCATCACCGCCGCCTGATGAGCCGTGGCCCACACTTACCGTGAAGGCGGGCAGACCGGCCCGACCGCCGAGAAAGCCAATTGCTGCCGCACCGAAAACGATCACCGGGAACGGCACGTCGAGAAAGAAGATCGCGAGGAAGGCGATGGCCGCCAGCGCGCGCATCACATCGTTCTTCAGCGCGCGACTACCGACCCGCACCACCGCCTGCAGCACGATCGCGAGCACTGCGGCCTTCAAACCGAAGAACAGCGCCGCGACGATGCCGACATTGCCGAACACAGCGTAAATCCAGCTCAGCACCATGATGCAGATTGCACCGGGAAGGATGAACAGCCCGCCGGCCATCAGCCCGCCGGCGGTCCGGTGCATCAGCCAGCCGATATAGGTGGCGAGCTGCTGCGCCTCCGGGCCCGGCAATAGCATGCAATAGTTCAGCGCATGCAGAAAACGGCTTTCCGACACCCAGCGCTTCTCGTCGACCAGGATGCGATGCATCACCGCGATCTGCCCGGCCGGACCGCCGAAGGAAAGCAACGCGATCCGGAGCCACACCGAAAATGCCTCCGAGAAGGAAACGCCGTGGGTCTGCGGCTCGGGAATGGCCGGTGGTGTGACCGAAGTTGCTTCCGCCATCTCAAGCTTTCGTCTTTGCTGTCGGCCAGTTGTGGGTTTCGGTGCTGGCATCTCGGCACCAGCGATAGAACGCATCGTACAAATTCAGTCCAGCCTCAAGCTGTTCGAGATCGTCGGCATACATCCGCGACAGGCCGAGTGACGCCGCCAGCAGGCCCGGCGCTTCCGGGGCGAGATCGAGCCGTGCTGTATCCGCTGCGCGGACAATGGTAGCCAGCCGCAGCAACGGCGGCGTGGTGAGGCCGAATTCCTCGATCATCACATCGAAGGTACAGAGCTCGCCGCGATGGCTCCAGAACACGCCTTCGATATCGAAGGGCGCAGCATCGAATTTCTCGCCGACTGCCGACACTTCCGACGGCGCAACGAACATGAACAGCGCCGCCGGATCGATGAAACGCCGGATCAGCCAGGGACAGGCAATGCGGTCGATCTTTGGCCGTTCGCGCGTCACCCACAAAGTGCGGCCCTGCGGGTTTTGTGGCGGCAACTTGCCGGTGGGAACGCGCGGCAGGCTCGCACTCTCCCATGCGAGATACCCGCCTTCCAGAACCTCTGCCGGGATACCAGCATCGCGCAGCAGCGCGGCAACGCCGTGACTGAGCTTGAGACCTTTCTGGCAGATCACCATGGCGGACCGACCGCGCAGCGCCGCGGCCCAGCCATTCACGTCGCCAAATGGCCGCCGGACCGAACCTGGCAGGAGAAACGGCGACAGGGCGAAATCCTCGTCGGTGCGAACATCGACGAGCGCGGGACATTTCGGCGTCCCGATCAGGCGAACGAGTTTTTCAACGGAAATGCTGTTAATCGATGACATGGCGCGTCCTTGCAGGAATGCGGGACGCGATACTTGGGCATGTCGCCTCGTGGGGAGATCGCTTTGTCCCCATGCCCCAATATCAAGCCATCGCGATTGACCTGTCAAGGCGCGTGCTGGACGATCAAACGCCGTGCTGGAATTCTATACGTTGCCCGCGCGGCGCATCCATAGCAGAAAGCCCGCACAGGCGGCGACCGACAACACGCACAATGCGAAGCTTGCGAGCAGCGCGATGACTGCCGATGCCTCGGATTGCACCGCGAAATAGACCGCGCCGATCGCAGCAACGCCGGCTGCATTGGCGATTTGTGTCGTGGTGCCGTACATGCCCGAGCCAGCTCCCGCGCTCGACGTTTGTACGGTTGACAGCACGGCACTGGACAGCGGCGCCATGACCAGACCCTGGCCGTAACCGAACACGGCAAGCGGTACCGCCAGCAGCGATGCAGATGACGCATTCACGGCCAGCACCGTTGCAGCCAGCGCGGCGAGACCGATGACCTGCACCACGCAGCCCTCGATCAGCACCAGCGTGCCACGATGGCGTGACCGCATGCCGCTGTGACGGGATGCGACAACGAAGGCCAGCGCCAGCGGTACGAAAATAAAACCGGCCCGCAGCGGCGGCATGTGCAGCGTATTCTGCATGAACAATGTCATCGCCAGGTAAAATGACAGATTGGCGAAGAAGAAAAAGAACACCGCGCACAGCCCGCGCATGAAAGCAGCATCCGCGAGCAACGCCAGATCGATCAGCGGCATGCCACCACGCAGCGCGACACGGCGCTCCAGCCTGACGAAGCCGACGATCACTGCCGCACCCATAGCCATCGCCAGCCATACAGACGGCGCCCAGTGCAATTCGTACCCGAACAGCAGCGGGCCGATCAGACCGAGCAACCCGGCGAACAGCACCAGCGCACCCCGTATATCCAGCCGCGTGCCTGGACGGCGAGGAACGGATGGCATCAGCCGCCACGCCGCCGCGATGATGACAAGCCCCACCGGTACATTGACGAAGAACACCGCACGCCAGCCGAGGCCTGCAAGATCCATCGTCACCAGCAGGCCACCGAGCAGAAAGCCCGCGGCGCCGGCAAGGCCAAGCACGATGCCGTAAACAGCGAAGGCGCGGGCGCGGGCTTCATCCACAAACAGCACATGGATGGTGGCCAGCACCTGCGGCACCATCAGCGCTGCAGTGGCGCCCTGCGCCAGCCGCGCCAGAATCAGCTCCGGTCCGGATTGCGCGAGCCCGCACCACAGTGACGTCAGGGTGAAGCCAAGCACGCCGGCGAGAAAGGTGTTCCTAGTGCCGTAGATATCACCGAGCCGACCACCGGTGATCACCAGCGTCGCATATCCGATCAGATAGACCGCAATCACAGCCTCGATCTGCGCCGCGCTGGCACGAAGCTCGACCGCGATGGTTGGGATCGCGACATTGACGATGAAGGCATCGACCCCAAACATGAACTGCGCCGCAACGACGATCGCCAGCACCCACCAGCGGCGCACGGAGTCGACAGGATTGGCAACGATCTGGTGCATGGAGCGCCTCGTTCAACGGTTCGGCCTGAAGCAGCCGCCCACTTTGATCCCAGCTTCCAGTCATCGCGTCGATTACCTCGGAGGTAGCTTTATTCAATTGAACTCTCCCGTCGGAATTGGTGGCGCGCTGACCGCAGGCCCGGCTTCGCAGGTCGATCTCCCCGTCCAAGTCACACCGAATTTGCATTCCTCGTGCAGGAAGATGCCGCCTGTGGCCCGATTGCTGCATGGCGAGACGATTGCATATGCCGGCCCTTCCGGTTTCGAGGCCTCTTCGATGTATGACTACGACATGATCGTGATCGGCTCCGGTCCCTCTGGCCGGCGCGCAGCCGTCCAGTTCGCCAAGCTCGGTAAATCCGTGCTGGTGGTGGAGAAGGGCCGGCGGGTCGGCGGCGTCTCGGTCCATACCGGCACCATTCCATCGAAGACCCTGCGCGAGACCGTGCTCAACCTGTCCGGCTGGCGCGAGCGCGGCTTCTACGGCCGTTCCTATCGGGTGAAACAGGACATCGACGCCCACGACCTGATTGTGCGGCTGCAGAAGACACTCGACCACGAGGTCGAGGTGCTGGAGCATCAGTTCAGCCGCAATGCCGTAAAGACGGCGATCGGCGAGGCACGTTTCACCGGACCGCACCAGATCGAGATCGCCAATGAGAAGAACGAGATCAAGAATGTCACCGCCGGCCATATCCTGATTGCCTGCGGCACCCGCCCGTTCCGGCCGGATTACGTGCCGTTCGACAACAAGACCGTGTTCGACAGCGACGAGATCATCGACCTGCCGAAACTGCCGCGCAGCCTCGCAGTCATCGGCGCCGGCGTGATCGGCGTCGAATATGCGACCATCTTCAGCGCGCTCGATGTCGCCGTCACCCTGATCGAACCGCGGCCGACCTTTCTCGACTTCATCGACAAGGAGCTGATCGACGAATTCATGCACGAGCTGCGCGACCGCAATGTCGCGCTACGGCTCGGCTCCAAGGTCAATGCGATCGAGCAGAACGCACATGGCCAGATCGTCACCCGGCTCGCTGACGGCCGCAACGTCACGTCCGAGATGTTACTGTTCGCCGCCGGCCGCGTCGGCGCGACCGACCGACTCAATCTCGATGCTGCCGGCATCGCCGTCGATCACCGCGGTCGCATTGCCGTCGATCCCGTAACGCTGCAGACCAGCGTGCCGCATATCTATGCGGCGGGCGATGTCATCGGCTTTCCTTCACTGGCCTCCACATCGATGGAGCAAGGCCGCGTTGCCGCCTGCCACGCGCTCGGGATGGAGCCGCTGGCGCCCCCGGAGTTCTTTCCCTACGGCATCTATTCGGTGCCGGAGATTTCCACGACCGGACTCACCGAAGAGGAAGTCCGCCAGAAGGGTATTCCCTATGAAGTCGGCGTCGCGCGGTTTCGCGAGACCTCGCGCGGACATATCATGGGCCTGGATAGCGGCATGATGAAGATGATCTTCTCGACCAAGACCCGCCGCCTGCTCGGCGTGCATATTCTGGGCGAAGGCGCGACCGAGCTGATCCATATCGGCCAGGCCGTGCTCAACCTGAAAGGCACGATCGACTACTTCATCCAGAACACGTTCAACTATCCGACGCTGGCCGAGGCCTACAAGATCGCCGGGCTGGATGCATGGAACAGGATGACGGCGCGGTAGCGCAGAAGCGCCATGGCCACATGGATTCGTGGCCTGACGTCACGCGTGGCATGCCCAGGTCCTAGCCGCGCTTGCCACCAATCGAGATGAACGCCATGAGACACGGCTCCGGCAACGGGTTGCGCCAGCGATGGCGTGTTCCGTTCTGCACGACGCAGTCGCCCTGACGCAAATGGACTTTCTGTCCATCGTCCAATTCCAGCGTCATCTCGCCGCGAACCACGACTCCGTAATCGATCGTATCCGACGTGTGCATGCCTGGCGCATCGCGCTCGAAATGATCCCCCATGCCCGGGACCTTGTCCGACAACTCGCGCAGCCCGCTTTCCATTGTGACGCCGGGCGGCGGCTTCCAGCCTTCGAGCCGCTTGGGCGGATACGAAATCAGACGAAACATCGTTCCTCCCGGGCCGGGAAAAGCGCGCGTTCCCTTGAGCATCGGGTCCGGCTCCAGGCCGGTGAGGCCGGGCACTCCCTCGGTCATGTAGAGTTCGTAGAATGTCAGGCCGGGATTGGCATCGATCTCCACGACCTTGGATGTGACATCGAAGGACTTGAACACCGACTTGCCGGCTTCATCGCGGCCGGTCACGACCCGCTTGGGCGGTGGCAGCTCGCTCGCATCTTTCGCATCCGAGCTTTGCGGTAGCGCGGCCAAAGCGCCGCCGGCGGCGATGGCCGACAGCGCCTGGAGCAGTTGGCGCCGATCGCTGCCTGCAAATCGTTCGGTACCCTGCGCGGCATCCAGAGACCCAGCATTCGAAGGCTTAGGCTTCTGACGCGACAACCACCGCCATGAGAACTTGCTCATCTGCATTCTCCATCGCGCTTTATCGTCAGCACATCGCTGTGCCGCGAGGCTGATCAGGCCGACATGACATAGGGGATGCTGCCGATAATGGCGGCAAGCTGGAATGCGTTCGACAGCATGCCGCCCCAATGCATCCGTCGGAGCCGGCGCACGGCCTCGGCATCACCGGCGTCTCGTGCGCTCATCTGACTATCCATCCGCCGCAAGAACCAGCCCCGCGCCCAGATCGCAAAAGCCGCGATCAAGCCGATGCCGATGGTGAAAACCAGTCGACCAGCCAGTGCAAAGGCCGTTGTCGCGATGACACCGGCGATAGCGACCATCAGAAAATAAGAGCGGAACAGGCCCCGCAGTAACTGAGTCACTTCCGGGATATCCAGCCTCACCAGCAGAAAGGCCGGTGACGACAGCAGAAAGAAGCCCATCGAGAAAATCAGAAGGACCATAGAGGCCAAGGCGACGGCATCGGGCGTCATGCAATTACCCTTCTATCTGTCCGGGCAACAACCTTTCCATCAACTTCCGATACCAATATCCCCGTGGGCCTCTTCGACACTATTGGGCTTTGGTCGAATCTGGAGAGATATCTCTTCTCCAATAGAACAGCGCCTATCCGAAGGACCTGACACCGGCGAGCCCACCCACCCCCAACATCCGTTGCGATCAGTTCAGCTTCACGACTTCCACACGCCGGTTCCTGGCGCGGCCGTCATCCTGGTCATTCGATGCTGCAGGTGCGAGCATGCCGACACCGGCTGCGCGCAGGCGCTTGCCGTCTGCACGAAAGCTCGTAGTGAGCGCTGCGACCACCGACTCGGCGCGGCGGCGCGACAGATCGAGATTGTAGTCATAGGCGCCCTGATTATCGGTATGGCCAACGATCAGCACGGCAAGCTTCGGATCGGATGACAGAAGCCCTGCAATCTCCTGCAGGGTCGGCGACGATTCCGGCTTCAGGTCGGCCTTGCTCGTATCGAAGAATATCCCGTACAGCGCAACGCGGCCGGTAGAGCCGATGGTCTTCGCCATCTCGTCGGCCTTTACCACCACCATCTTCTGCTCACGCGGCTTCGGCTCGACGATATGCACGACGGCCACGGTGCGTTCGTTGAAGGCCTTGCAGTAGAGATCGTCCTTCACGAGATAGGTCTGCACGGTGACATAGGCTTCGCCGCCAGCTTGCGGGATCTTGGCAGCGAAGAAGCGCTGATCGTCGAGATGAGACGCCATGGCGCATTTGCCATTGGAGAAATCACCGTCTTTCAACTGCGCCTCAGTGACGAAATACATCAGCAGGCTCATATCGCCGCCGCCGCCCGCAGCCGAGCGCGTCGGATCGCCGCCGCAGTCATCGGTCTTGCAGCTATAGAGCACCTCGCCGCCGGCTGCCTTGACCACATCCTGATAGTTCCGCAGCACTTCGAGCGGCGAGCGGTTGGCCGGCAGCAGATAGGTGATGCGCGTACGTGCGCCTTCCACTTCAAGCAGCTTGTTCGGCTTGTAGACCTGATTGTTCATCCGATCGCGATCGCTATCGCCGGTCTTTTCCAGTTTCGACAGCGGGATGGTGAAGTCAGTGAAGGCGAGGCGCTCGTAGCTGATGATGAAGGAACCGTCATAACGCTTCAACAACGCGCTATCGCGCGCGCCGGGAACATCCTTGTTTGGAATCGTCGCATCGGCCTGTGCCGCACACGCACCGAACAGAACAAACAAGCCAACCGTCAGAATGCGTCCGAGCATGAGTCATGCGTCCCCGTTTCAGGAGCGCACACGATGACGATTTGGGACATGTAAACAAGCGGACTAAAGCGCAGCGAATGGCCGCGCAGCCATGTCCGGTTTTCATTGAACCGAACGGTGCTGCGCGGCGACCAATCTCGTTAAGTCCAAACGGGTTTTACCCCCACGGACCGCGCGGACGCGATTGACCGCTGTTCCACGGGCCAGTTGCTTGAGGCGCGGATCGCGTCGGTACCTGCGACTGAGCACCCATCTGCCCCGCAAGCTGCTGCAGCGCTGCGATTCGATTCTGCGTCGCGGGATGCGTGGTGAACAGATTGTCCATGGCACGCCCCGACAACGGATTGATGATGAACATATGCGCTGTCGCCGGCGCGCGCTCGGCATCCTCGTTCGGAATCTGATGCGCGGCGTTGTCGATCTTCGCCAGCGCCGAAGCGAGCCACATTGGCTGGCCGCAGATCCGCGCGCCCATCTCGTCGGCGGCATATTCACGCGTGCGGCTGATCGCCATCTGCACCAGCATGGCCGCAAGCGGCGCCAGGATCATCAGTGCGATCTGACCGATGACGCCCGGGCCATTATTGTTACGGTTGCCACCGAAGAACATGCCGAACTGCGCGATCATCGAAATCGCACCGGCGATGGTCGCTGTGATGGTCATCAGCAACGTGTCGTGATGCTTGATATGCGCCAGCTCATGCGCCACCACGCCTGCGAGTTCCTCGCGCGACAACTGCTGCATCAGGCCGGTGGTCACGGCAACGGCCGCGTTCTCCGGATTCCGGCCGGTCGCAAAGGCGTTCGGCTGCGGATTGTCCATGATGTAAATCTTGGGCATCGGCAGGCCGGCATTGTGGGCGAGCTCGCCGACCATGCGATACAGGTCCGGCGCGTTACGTGCATCAACCGGCTGGGCGCCGTGCATCGACAACACCGCGCGATCCGAATTCCAGTAGGCGAACATGTTCATGCCGGCGGCGACCACCAGCGCGATCATCGCACCCGACGCGCCGCCCATGAGATAGCCGACACCCATGAACAGGGCGGTCATGCCAGCCAGCAGAATCGCGGTTTTGAAGTAGCTCATTGGTCCTCCTGCCCGCCTGCGGAAAACGCTGCGGTGCAGGCATCAAATGGTGATCCGCCCGATCGTTCCGCAAGACGGCATTGTGCGGCAGCGCGTCGCGGCCATGCAGCGGACTGCATTGAATGCCGCGACATGTGGCCATAGGCTGCGCGCAACGAAAACATTAAAAAACATTACAAAGAGGAAACACTATGGCTCGCGTGAAGTTCGGCGCCTTTCTCGCACCGCATCATCCGATCGGCGAACATCCGATGCTGCAGTTCCGGCGGGACCTCGATCTCGTCGAGCAGCTCGATGCGCTCGGCTACGATGAATTCTGGTGCGGCGAGCATCATTCGTCGGGCTGGGAGATGATCGCCTCGCCGGAAATGTTCCTCGCCGCGGCAGGCGAACGTACCAAGCGCATTCGCCTGGGGACCGGCGTGATCTCGCTGCCCTATCATCATCCCTACAATGTCGCGCAACGCATGGTGCAGCTCGACCACATGACCGGCGGTCGCGCCATTTTCGGTTCCGGCCCCGGGGCTCTCGCTTCCGACGCGCATACGCTTGGCATCGACCCGATGACCCAGCGCGACCGCCAGGACGAAGCCATCGCCATCATCCGTCGGCTGTTCAACGGCGAACGCGTCACCGCGAAGAGCGACTGGTTCACCATGAACGATGCCGCGCTGCAGATCCTGCCGCTGCAGGAGGAGATGCCCTTCGTGGTTGCGTCGCAGATCTCGCCGTCGGGGATGACGCTGGCCGGCAAATACGGCATCGGCATCATCTCGCTCGGCTCGATGTCGACGCAGGGATTGATGGCGCTGCCGACGCAATGGGGCTTTGCGGAGGATGCCGCGAAGAAGCACGGCACCACGGTGGACCGCGCCAACTGGCGTGTGCTGCTGTCCTGGCACATCGCCGAGACGCGCGAACAGGCCGCGCGCGAGGCCGGCCCCGGCCTGATGCGCTGGCACAACGAATACAATGTCGGCACGCTGCAGCGGCCGGGCCTGCAGCCCTTCACCTCACCCGAGGACGCAGTCGAAAAGACGGCGGGCGGCGAGAATGCGGCCTCGACCATCGGCACGCCGGATGACCTCATCAAGACCATCAAGAACCTGATGCAGGTCTCAGGCGGTGTCGGCACCATCATCGGCTTCGTGCATGACTGGGCCAATCCGGAGAACACGAGGCGCAGCTGGGACATGGTGGCGCGCTATGTGGTGCCGGAGATCAACGGCTACATCGCGTCTTTGCGCAAGTCGCAGCAATTCGTGATCGAGAACCGCGAGGTGTTCGAGCGCGCGGGCCAGGCCGTGATGGCCAAGATCATGGCCAACGACAAGGCCGCCGCGGCGCTGCCGCTCACCGGACCAGGGCGCGTAGCGATTCCGCTCGTCAATGCACCGGATCTGCAGAAGAAGGGGTAAGCCCGGCTCAGGCCTTTCCTCCGTCATTGCGAGGAGCGAAGCGACGCGGCAATCCAGCTCTTCACTTCGGCAAAGAAAGACTGGATTGCTTCGCTGCGTCGCAATGACGGGGAGAGGCTGGCGGCCTACTTCCCGTAGTAATCCTGCGCCGTTTCCCACGCCGCCGTCTGCAGCATCTTCGCAGTCGCTTCATCGAGACCCGCGAGATACGGATTGCCCACCGGCGAGCGGCCCGTCAGCGCGGCGAAGACCACGCAGGACGCAAGGTATGTGCCTGCCATGCTCGGATGACGCCTGTCGGGCTGGTACAGATTGAGCTCGGGCTGCTTCGCGCGCACCCTCGCAAATGCCAGACCTGCCGGAATCACCAAGGCATTGTTATCATTACCGGCGACCGTATAGGCCTCGGCCAGTTGCTGCGTCATCTCCGGCTTGTCTTCATAGGCCCAGGACATGAAGAAGACCGGTTTCGCGCCATGCGCCCTGACGATGTCCGCATCCTTTTTCGCATATTCAGTAAAGACCGACTTCAGCTTGGGATGGATCGGGCACTGGCTGCAATCCATCATGATCGCAGCATCGAACAGCCGCTCCCGCTTGTTGAAGATGATGTTGTTATTATCATCGAAGGAATAGGACGCGATGGCATTGGGTCGAAAGTAGCTCTCGACATCGTGCCATTCGAAGCCGGAGCCGCCGATGGTCACCGAGGTCGCCTGATAGCTCGTCCTGTTGGCGGGGTCGGCAGCGCGCACCATCCCCAGCACGTGGCTGTGCATGCTGTTGTTGAAATAGAAGAAGCTGTTGCCGATGAAGATCTCGGTCTTCGGAAAATCGGGCCCCAGCGACGTGACCTTGGGTTTGGTCTGCGCTTGCACCGCAACGGACGCACTGGCCATGGCAGCAAGGGTCGCCACGGCGACAAGCAAGACTCGCAAAGTTCTGGACAATGGATTGTCTCCCGGTTCTTATTATGTGCGGATATGCGTATCGATAGCATAGGTCGGTGCGGATTGCGCCGGCCTCGATCGCGGGAGGCAGACAGCGCCATGCCCCATGAGCTCGATTCCCATGACCTCGATCCCCTGATCCTTGATCTCCTGGAATGGATCGCGCGCGAACCCAGATCCCATGCCGACGTGCTCGATGCATGGCGGACGTCGTGCCCGCGACTGACGGTGTGGGAAGACTGCATCGACCGCGGATTTGCCACACGCATGCACATCGCCGGACATGGCTCCGTCGTTCAAGTGACGGCCGCAGGCTTGTCCTTCCTGCAACGGCATGGACGCGTCATGCCAAAGACGCCAGCCTTGACCACCGCAACTAGTCCAGCGGCATCGTAAGCTGCGCGCCTTCATCGGCCACAAACACTGCGATCAGCTCGGCCGGCTCCGTATTGCTCGCATTGGCCGAGACGAGATGCGTCGAGCCCGGCGGCTCGAAGAATGACTGCCCAACCTTGAAGGTTTCGACCGGCCCGCCGCCGAGCTGCGAGCGGATCTCTCCCTTGGTGATGTAGGCTGTCACCGTGCCGGAATGACGATGCGGCACGCTGAAGCCGCCGGGTCCATAGGACACGCGCACAATGGTCACGCGCTTTCCCGGCACATTCGGCAGCGCATGCGACGTGATCAGTTCCACCGCATCGCCGGGATTGGCGCTGGAGCCATTGCTGACAGCGCAGAGGGGCGCAAGAACAGTCGACATAGCGTCCATCGTGGCCGGAAGCGCCTTGCCAACGGCAATCGCACACATCAGTCCTGCGGCAACGGCAACAGACACATAGCGGGCTTCAGGCAACCTCGGTACGATCGCGTCGCATGTGATGGACATTCTTCGCCCCCCTGCCCCTCAGCCATTGTCCTGGCCGAACGCCTTGCGCATCGCGACATAGCCCTGCTGCTGCTGACTCCAGTTGCGACCGCCCGTGACACCGCCATCGACCACCAGATCGTTGCCATTGACGAAAGACGACTCGTCGCTGGCGAGGAAGACGGCGGCATGGGCGATGTCGTCCGGCAGACCAGCGCGCGGGATCGGCTGTGCAGCCTTGAATGCCTCGCGCATCAGCGCCGGCGTCTGCTCGGCTGCTTCCACCGATAGTCCCAGCGCCTTGCCGAAGATTCCGGTCGCAATGGCGCCTGGCGAGATGCTGTTGACGCGCACGCCGCTCTCACCGAGCTCCATCGCCACGCATTTGGTCAGATGGATGACCGCGGCCTTGGCGGCGCCGTAGACCACCGAGGACGAGTAGCCGGCGAGCCTGCCGGCAATACTGCCATTGTTGATGATGCTGCCCGAGCCCTGCTTCTTCATATGTGGGGCGGCATGTTTCATGCCGAGCATGACGCTGCGTACGAGTGTCGCCATCGCCGTATCGAAACGATCGACGTCGAGGCCTTCGATACCACCGGTTTGCGCCGGACCGCCGGCATTGTTGAACAGGCAATCGATGCGGCCGAATTTCTCGACCGCGTGACCGATCAGTGCACTCATCTGCGCTTCATCGGTAACGTCGGTCTGACGGAAACTGCAATTTGCGCCGAGCTTCAAAGCAAGCGCATTGCCTTCCGGCGCGCGACGCCCGGCAATCACAACTTTCGCACCCTGCGCGATGAAGATTTCCGCCGTACGGTATCCGATGCCGCTCGTTGCACCGGTGATGACTGCGACCTTGTTGTCGAGACGCCCCATATCGTTTCCCCGTTTGTTTTTATGGCCGGCATTTGACGCCCCGAACCTGCGCCCGCGCAAGGCGTATTTTGAGTCAGCGCGACTCGCAGCCCGCTGAATTTGCAGATGAAGCGGCGCACTTTCCAAGCCACAACCGTCGGAGAGTCCCGAGAATTACGATTAAGGAAGTTCTAAGACGCATCTGCGTATCGTGCAACATTGTACCGCCATCCAAGCATGGCTCGCGATTGCTGGAGACCTTTTCCGTGAAGCTGCTCAATAACCTGCCGATTTCCGCCAAGCTCGGGCTTCTCGTCACCGTCACTCTGATCGGTCTCTGCCTCGCCGGCGTGCAGGCGACGCGCCTCGTCAGCGCCGAGATGCGCAGCTCTCGCATGGAGCAGGTTCTCGCCATCGTCGAAACGGCTCGTAACATGGCGCTCGGTCTGCAGAAGCAGGTGACAGCCGGCGAGTTGACAAAGGATGCTGCAATCCAGGAATTCGTCAAGCGCGCCCGCACGATGACTTATGACAAGGGCAACGGCTACGTCTTCTCCTATGACATGAACGGCATCGCGCTGGTGACGCCGGATCCGAAACAGTTCGGCACCAACCGGCTGGACGTCCCGACCAACGGCCGTGCGCTGACTCGCGAGTTGCGCGACGGCGTCGCCGCCAAGGGCGATGTCACGCTGTATTACGAATACATGAAGCCGGGCACGACCGAATTGATCCGCAAGTTCTCCTATGCGGTTGCCGTGCCCGACTGGAATCTGTTCGTCGGCACCGGCGCCTATCTCGACGACCTCGATACCAAGATGACGCCGATCATCTGGTCACTGGCAACAGCGATCCTCGGTATCGCTGTTGTTGCCGGTCTGATCGCCTGGTTCATCGCCCGCAGTATCACGAGGCCGCTGAGCCAGCTCGGCACCCGCATGCGGGATCTTGCTGACGGCAAGCTGGAAGCCGAGATCCCCGGCGCCGGCCGTCGCGACGAGATCGGTGCGATGGCTACGACGGTGCAGGTGTTCAAGGACAACGCGATCCGCATGCACGGCCTCGAGCAGGAAGAGGTAGCCGTCCAGCAGCGCGTCGCCGCCGAACGCAAGTCGGCGATGAACAGCCTTGCCGATGGCTTCGAGCAAAGCGTCAACGGCGTCGTGAAATCGGTTGCGACGTCCGCGGCCGGAATGCAGGCCACCGCATCGTCCATGACCAACACCGCAAGCGAAACCACCGATCGCGTCGCCAGCGTCAGCATGGCGTCCGAGAAGGCGCTGAACAACGTGCAGACCGTTGCCGCTGCAGCGGAAGAACTGACCGCTTCCGTCGAGGAAATCTCGCGGCAGGTCGCGCAATCGACCGAGATCGCGCGGCAGGCCGTCGGCGAAGCAGACCGAACCAACGCAACGGTTCAGCTCCTGTCCGGCGCAGCCGAGAAGATCGGCGTTGTGGTGCAGCTGATCGACACGATTGCAGCACAGACCAACCTCCTGGCGCTCAATGCCACCATCGAGGCTGCCCGCGCGGGTGAAGCTGGGCGTGGCTTCGCGGTTGTCGCCTCGGAAGTGAAGGCCCTGGCAACCCAGACAGCCAAGGCGACGGAGGAAATCTCGGCGCAGGTTGCCAGCATGCAATCGACGACCGGAGATGCCGTCTCGGCAATCGGCAATATCAGTGCGACCATCGAGAAGATGAGCGAGATTTCGATGGCGATTTCATCAGCTGTCGAGGAGCAAGGCGCTGCGACCCGCGAAATCGCCCGCAACATTCAGGCCGCAGCCACGGGCTCCAGCGAAATCGCCACCAATATCGGCAGCGTCAACGCAGCAGCCTCCGCCACGGGACAAGCGGCCGGCCAGGTGCTCAGCGGCGCGCGCGAGCTCGACGGGCAGGCCAGCATGCTGCAATCGGCGGTGACAGACTTCCTGACCAAGGTTCGCGCGGCCTAAATCAGGCGAGCGATCGAAACCTTCGATCGATACGGGCCGTTCCGCTTACAGCGCGGGGCGGCCCGATGTCTTTTTGGCATTGCTTGCCAGCGTGGTCAGAGCTGCTTCATCCGCAACGGGACGCTGCGTAGCTGCCAGCAGCGGCGCGTCGACATATTGCCGGATGCCGTTGTGATCCATCACGAAGAGCGGCCGGGTGTTCTTCATGTTGACGTCCTCGACCATCGCCATGCGACGGTTGTCGAGCATGAACCAGCGGCCATCGAGACGGGCGGCCGCAACAGCGTGGTCTTCCTGGCGCAGCGTATCGCGCAGGATCACAACGCGCAGATCCTCCGCGGCGACGCCCGCGGCGCGCAGCGCGGTGAACTTGGCGATGGCGTAGTCCTCGCAATCGCCTGCGCCGGTGGCGAGCAGCGCCAGCGGCGAGCGCCAGACATCCGTTGCGCCATAGAGCACAAGATCATCACCGGGCCGAACCGCCAGATTGATAGCGCGATTGACCTCACCCATGCGGGCGCGACCATCGCGAGCACTGGCATCGCCGACGATATCCAGAAACTTCGCGGCCTCAGGCGAGCAGCGGACGGGTGTCTCGGCACAAAGCTCGACGGCAAGCTGCTCGTCGTCCTGCTCGCGTTCCACCCCGCGCCATTTGGCTTTGAGCTCGCCTTCCGGCAGCGCCGATGTGGTGAGGCCAAACGGCTCCGCAGGCCGTTCGACTGCGTCGATCGCCTGGTCAGGAAAGGCCGTTCCGGCCAGGAGATCCGTGGGTGCCGCGAAAATCGCCAGCCCCAAGGCCAGCACAGACGCGCAGCGCACCCGCGCAAAAGCAGAAGTCCACATCATAGACGCCCCGTCTGTCCGGGCATCGGCAAGCAGGGCTGCTCGCACGTGACCGGATCATTTGTGGGGCCATCTTGAGGCGGCTAATTTTCGGCGAGATTAAAAGGGGTTAGCCGGGTCGGCGAAGTTCGCAGACAGGCTGAAGGGGGGCCAACCGGCTTGACGACAATTTTATCGAAATGGCCGAAAGGCTCGCACGGGAGGGATTATATTACCTCACGCATTCGTTCCAGCGGCGTCGATTTCCGGAACCGGGAACACAGCCCGAACTCGGAACATCGTTAACGAAAATTCACTATATGGATCAGTGGTATCCGGATGATTTCACAAAGCGGGCGATAACTTGAAAAAGTGATGCGCAGACGTCCACTATCGCATTGCACCCCGCGGTGGTATGCATGGCTCGCAAATTAGCTAATTAATAACCATAACCATGCGCGGTAGAAATTGAACTACGCGGGTCCATTCGATTTTTCGCAATCTGGCGATGCTCCGGCCGAACCAACGGCTGGCGGCGGCAGTATTGGCCATACGTTTTCCGCTCATACGGCCGGTTCCGCGATTGTCGTGCAGGATGCCAACCTGCTGTTCTCCGGCGACTACAAGCGCTCCGGCGTCGATCTCGTGCTGTCCAAGGACGGGCACGAACACGTCGTCTCCGACTATTTCAAGGGTTCGCTGCGCGCAGCTCTGTCGTCGCCCGATGGCGCGCAACTGTCCGGCGACCTCGTCACCGCCCTTGTTGGTGAAGTGCAGGTCGCGCAGCTCGGCGGCGGCGCCACTGCCGCCGCGCAAGTCATTGGTACTGTTAGCAAGCTAGCCGGCAGCGCGACTGCCATCCGCAATGGCGTCTCTGTGATGCTCAATGTCGGAGACCAGGTGCAGAAGGGCGACGTGGTCCAGGCTGGCGCAGACTCATCGCTGACCATGACTTTCATCGATGGCACCGTGTTTGGCCTCTCGGCCAATGCACGCATGGTGCTGAACGAGATGGTCTACGATCCCCAGGGATCGGCGAACTCATCTTTGCTCAGCCTCGTGCAGGGCACGATCACTTTCGTTGCCGGCGAAACTGCCAAGCATGGCAACATGCGCGTCGATACGCCCGTTGCCACCATGGGCATTCGCGGCACCGCCGTGCTGGTCGAAATCGGTTTCGAGGTGCCCGGACAGGGCGGCGCACCGCCGGTGAAATTCCAGGTTCTGGTCGAGCCCAACGGCGTGACCGGCTCTTATGTGCTGTATAGCAAGACCAGCGGCCAGGCGATCGGCACCGTCAATGCGGCCGGTCAGGTCACCAGCGTGCTCGGCAATGGCGATACATCCACAGGCATCGCCGATCCGCTGACGCCGATCGCACGGGCGATCATTGAGCAAACGCTGCAGACCTATTTCCCGAACTACGTTCCGAACGCCAATCCGCGCAGCGGACCCGGCGGCGGTTCATCTCCGGGCGATCCTAATTCCGGCACCAGTCCGGATCCCTTGAAATTCATTATTCCGGATTTTCTGCCGAACCAGCCCTACACCGTCCCGATCAAGCTGCAGGGCGACGGCTCCAACACGTCGCCGATCGACGTCACCTTCACGCGCTTCAACACCGCACCGATCATCACAGTGACGCCCGTCGTCGTCACGCTGCCGGTCAACCAGAACAGTTTCGATATCAGGGACCAGGTCCAGATCAACGATCCAGACATTGGTGACGTGGCAACGCCCTATGTGGCGGGCACCGCGCGCATCATTTCGGCGAGCGGGCCAAGCGGCACGCCGGCCGCACTCGATCTCAAGACGCTCATCGTGGTCGATCCGGCAACCGGCCATGTCTCCTATAATCCCGCCGCTTTCACGTTCCTTGGCGCAGGACAGCAGGCCGTCTACACCATCGGCTTCGACAGCCAGTCCGGGCCGGACACAACCCATGAGACGCTGACCTTCACGGTCGATGGCTCCAATGATGCGCCGGTCGTTGCATCTGCGCTGACAGCCGCCGCAACGCAGAGCACTGCCGCCCAGAGCTTCGATTTGCTCGCCGGCGCGTCCGACGCCGATCTCGGCGAAACCGCGACGTTGACCGTGAGTGGTGTGAAATTTTCACTGAACAATGGTGCGCCGACCAACACGCATGTCGGCGTGACGCTCAACGGCACCACGCTGGAAATCGCTCCGAACGCATTTGCCTATCTCGGCGAAGGCCAGACCGCGACCCTCAAGGTCACCTATAATATCATCGATGCGCATGGCGCGAGCGTGGCGCAGACCGAGACGATTATGATCACGGGCGTCAACGACGCGCCGGTGATCACCGGCTCGTCGATCGCGGTCGTCCTCGGCGGCGTTACGGTGCTGAGCGATACAAGCTTCACGGTCAGCGATCCCGACGGAACGACCGACTTCACTTTCACGGTGAGCAACGTCACTGGCGGCACATTCGAAGTGTGGGACGGCTCCGCATGGGTGCCGGTGACGAATTCCGTGTTTCAGCTCCTGAGTGTAACCAACGAGACGGACTCCTCAGAGACCTCCTACACCTTCACGAGCGACCAACTCGCCCAACATCATGTCCGTTTCGTCAGTGACGGCAGCACGAGTCAGCCCACCTTTACGGTGCAGGTCGACGATGGCAGCAGCCACAACAATCTCAGTGCCCCCTATGAGGGCACGGTCGCGCCCGGTGAGAACCACGCGCCGGTTGTCGAGGGTGATGTCGCGCTCACGGCCATCGCGGAAGACCACTGTCTGGTCATCACAGAAGCGCAGCTGCTGGCAAATGCTACAGATCTCGACGGCCAGACGCTGCACGTGACCTGTCTTGAAGTCGCGAACGGCTGCGGAACGCTCACCGCAAACGAAGACGGCACCTGGACCTTCACGCCTGCGGCCAATTTCAACGGACCCGTGTCGTTTACGTATCGGATCTCCGACGGCGTGACGTCGGTTGATGGCCATGCGAAGCTTGCCGTTACGCCGGTCAATGATTTGCCCAGCGGCAAGGTCACGATCTCCGGAACATTCCAAGAAGGCGCGACGATCACCGCCCAGACTGGCAGCGTGGCCGATGTCGATGGACTGGGGACGTTTCACTACCAATGGTGTCGCTCGAACCCCGGCTCCAATGCACCCGTCGCGATTTCGCAGGCCACAGGTAGCAGCTACGTCCTCACTGCCGCAGATGTCGGCGTGACCGTCTATGTTATCGTCAGCTACACGGACGGCGGTGGAACCGCCGAGATGGTTGCCAGTGGCCCAACCGATGTGATCCTGGCTGCGCCGCCGCCCTACGGAGCGTCCAACTATTGGACTGGCGCCGTCAACAGTGACTGGAACACGCCGGGCAACTGGTCCCTCGGAATCGTCCCGACGGCAGACGAGATCGTCTACATCTATACGGGGACAGTTACCTTCAATCTCAACGGCCTGCTGGAAATCGCCGGGCTTCACATCGGTGCCCAGGCCGAGCTCGATTTGACCGGCACCGGAACGCTGAATGTCACCGGCATACTGGTGAACGACGGCGATATCCAGCTCGCACCGGGCACGACGCTCGAAGTCCACGGCGTCGTGCAAAACACCGGCACGCTGCTGATCGATGATCACACGGCCGGCGCGACCCTGCTGATCCACGGTACGGTCACGCTCGATGGCGAAGGCACCGTGACGCTCGACGGAAGCGCCGACCGGATCACCGGTGACTCGCTCAGCTCGAAACTCATCAATGCCGACAATACGATCAACGGCTACGGCAAGCTCGGCGACGGCAAGCTCAGCATCGTCAATGAATGCGACGGCAAGATCATCGCATCCGACTGCTCGCACGCACTGATTATCGACACCGGCAAGGGTAGCCTGATCAACTTTGGTTTGATCGCGTCGATGGCCACCGGCGGTCTCGAAATCAAAGGCGATCTGGTCAATTACGGGACCATTGAAGCCTATGCCGGCCTGTTCGAGATCGGCGGCAATGTCACCGGTCACGGCACCGCGAAAATCAGCGGCGGCAATCTCGAATTCGGCGGCTGGTCGGATGCCAATGTGACATTCTCCGGCGTCAGCAGCGACGAGTTAATCCTCGATCGCGGCTCTCACTTCGTCGGGACTGTCTCTGGTCTGTCCTATGGCGACACGATCGACCTGAAGGGCATCTCGCCCTGGCAGCTCTGGTTCGACCAGCACGACGGCGTCGTCGATGTGCATTACGGCTGGGGCAAGAATGACTATTTCACGCTGACCGATCCAGGCGTGCTGAAACATCTCGACATCGACTCCGACCATCACGGTGGCACCGAGATGACCTGGAGCAATGACGCGCCCGACATCAATACGTCGTCGGCTGAGCTTTCCAAGCTCCACGGCGGCTATTTCAAGATTTCCGACGTGTCCGTGTGGGACAAAGATTGGTCCAGCGGTGAGAACTATAAGCTGGACATCAACGGCACTGTGGTGAAGTCGGGATCACTCTCGTCTATTGATCATTATCTCGAAGATGGTTTCACCTTCAAACCAACCAGTTCGGAAACGCCTCAAGCGACCGTTGCCGTCACCGTCACTGACGGATTCGGCGCTAGCGAACATGTCAATTTCATCTTCAATACGGCACCTCTCCAGTCCAATACGCAGGTGTCACTGAACGGCACGACCGGAAATGACGTTATCTTCGCAACGGTCAACAAAGATACGCTGACGGGTGGCCATGGCTCGGATCAATTCGTCTTCGGGTCGCATAGTGGATCGATCGATAGGGATATCGTCACGGACTTCGAGGTCGGCACCGACAAGATCGTGCTCGACCACATTCGTGGTGTGCCCAATCTTTCAGGCCCCTTCGGCGATTTGAAGCTGACCCTTTGGGAGCTGTCCGGCGGAATCGAGCAGAAGGGAAACAATACCCTGATCCATCTCGATGGCGGTGACACGCTGCAACTCAACAACGTGCACATGTCCCAGCTGCACGCCAGCGACTTCATCGTCCACCCCTATTCCAACGTGGCGTAACGCGGCACCGTTAACCGTCCCGCGGACAGCACCTGCACAAGTCGCCTGACTGATGGCATAATGGCTGTCAGATCGGGGCTTGGGGTGGCGCTTGGTACCTGACGAGCGACCGTCCGCATGATCCGCAAAGGTTTGACGATGCAGCGTGGCCTGTCACGAACCTCCAGCCTGCCGGCGCGGACCGAGCTTGGCGATGCCTTGCGGGCCTGCCGCGGCGCCTTTCTCGGCGTCGGGCTGATGAGCTGCATGATCAATATCCTGTATCTGACCGGCTCGTTCTTCATGCTCGAGGTCTATGACCGTGTGCTGCCAAGCCGCAGCGTGCCGACTCTCGTCGGTCTCATCGTCCTGGCCGGCGGCCTTTACGTGGCTCAGGGTATTCTCGACCTGCTGCGCGGCCGCATTCTGGTGCGGATCGGTAGTTCGCTCGACGAGGCGCTGAGCCCTCGCGTGTTCCAGACCGTGGTGCGACTGCCCCTCCTCGCCGGCGGACACAACGAAGGCCTGCAACCGCTGCGCGACCTCGATAACGTCCGCTCGTTCCTCTCCGGCATGGGGCCGAGCGCACTGTTCGACCTGCCATGGCTGCCGCTCTATCTGGCGATCTGCTTTGCCTTCCATCCGATGATCGGCGTCACCGCATTGGTCGGCGCAGTTCTGCTGGTAGGCCTGACGATCCTCACGGAAATCATGACTCGCGAACCTGCGCGCGAGGCCAACGGTCTTGCGGCACGCCGCAGCGGCATTGCCTCGGCCAGCCGGCGCAATGCCGAAGTCGTCGTCGCGATGGGCATGGCCGGGCGTCTGACGCAACGCTGGCGCGAGGCCAACGAGACCTATCTGGCCGGCAACCAGCGCACCAGCGATGTGGCCGGCGGTCTCGGTGCCATCGCCAAGGTCATGCGCATGATCCTGCAATCGGCGGTGCTCGGCGTCGGTGCCTATCTCGTGATCAATCAGGAAGCCACCGCCGGCATCATCATCGCGGGCTCGATCCTCAGCGCCCGCGCGCTGGCGCCGGTCGATCTGGCGATCGCGCACTGGAAGGGGTTTGTCACCGCCCGGCAGAGCTGGCATCGGCTCAACGGGCTTCTATACGCCTTGCCGGATCAGGCAGCTGTTACTCAGCTGCAGAACCCGTCGCAGAAACTGACGATCGAAGGCGTCAGCATCGCACCGCCGGGTGAGCAGAAGATCACGGTCAGCGACATCACGTTTGCACTCGCGGCCGGCAACGGCCTCGGCATCATCGGACCGTCGGGCTCCGGCAAGTCATCGCTGCTGCGCGCACTGGTCGGCGTCTGGAAGCCGGTGCGCGGTCATGTCCGGCTCGACGCCGCGGCGCTCGACCAATGGGCGCCGGACGATCTCGGCCGCCACATCGGCTATTTGCCTCAGGATGTCGAACTGTTCGCAGGCTCCATTGCCGACAATATCTGCCGTTTCGATCCCGACGCGAAGGATGACGACATCATCACTGCGGCAAGGCAGGCCGGCGTCCATGACCTCATCGTCGGTATGCGCGAAGGCTATGATACGCAGGTCGGCGATCACGGCGGCGTTCTGTCCGCCGGTCAGGCGCAACGCATCGCGCTGGCGCGCGCACTGTATGGCGATCCGTTCCTGATCGTTCTGGACGAACCGAATTCCAATCTCGACACCGAAGGCGATGAAGCGCTGACCAAGGCCGTGCGCGCGGCTCGTACGCGCGGCGCGATCGTCATCGTGGTTGCACATCGGCCGATCGGCATCGAAGGCGTCGACATGTTGCTGGTGCTGAAGGATGGTCGTATGCAGGCCTTCGGACCGAAGGAGACCGTGCTGGGTCAGGTTCTGCAGCGCCCGGCAGCACAGCCGATCAAGATCGTCGCCGACGGCGGAGTAGCCAAGCCATGACTACGCCGCTGACAGGATCGCGCCGCTCGATCCGAATCCACCTCATTATCGGCCTCGTTGTTGTGCTCGTGCTCGCAGGCGGTTTGGGCGGCTGGGCATCGACGGCGCAGATCTCCGGCGCCCTGATCGCGCCCGGCTCGGTGGTCGTCGATTCTAACGTCAAGAAAGTCCAGCACCCGACCGGCGGCGTCGTCGGCGAAGTGCGCGCCCGCGACGGCGACCTGGTAAAGGCCGGCGATGTCGTCGTGCGTCTCGACGACACCGTCACCAAGGCAGGCCTCGCCATCGTCACCAAGAACCTCAACGGATTGTGGGCACGCGCGGCGCGGCTGGAAGCCGAGCAGCGCGGCGTCGATCGTATTACGTTTCCACCGCAGCTTATCGAGCAGATCGCGGATGACGACGTGAAGAATGTCATCGCCAGCGAGACCAAGCTGTTCAACGTGCGCTCGACCGGCCGCGTCGGCCAAAAGCAGCAGCTGCGCGAACGCATTGCGCAGCTCAACGAGGAGATCGCCGGCCTCACCGCGCAGGAAACTGCCAAGACCCGCGAGATAGCGCTGGTGGAGAAGGAATTGGTCGGCGTCCGCGGATTGTTCGACCAGCAGCTGGTGCAGATCTCGCGCCTGACCGTGCTGGAGCGCGACGCCGCGCGCCTCGCCGGCGAACGCGCGCAATTCATCGCCGCCCGCGCCCAGGCCAAGGGCAAGATCACCGAGATCGAGCTACAGATTTTCCAGATCGACAAGGATCTCGTCAGCGAGGTCTCCAAGGATCTGCGCGAGACCAATGACAAGATCGGCGAATTCGTCGAGCGCAAGGTCACTGCCGAGGACCAGCTGCGCCGCATCGACATTCGCGCGCCGCAGGACGGCATGGTGCTGCAATCCACCGTGCACACCATCGGCGGCGTCATCACCGCCGGCGACGCCATCATGCTCATCGTGCCGCAGACCGACAATCTGTCGGTGGAAGCCCGGGTCAATCCGCAGGATATCGACAAGCTGCAGATCGGCCAGAAGACGCTGCTGCGACTCTCCGCCTTCAACCAGCGCACCACGCCCGAGCTCAACGGCGCCGTCAGCCGCGTCTCGCCGGATACGACAACGGATCAGCGCACCGGGCAGAGCTATTACACGATCCGGATTTCGATGCCGGCATCGGAAGTCGCCAAGCTCGGCGATGTGCGCCTGATCCCCGGCATGCCTGTCGAAGCCTTCGTGCAGACCGGCGACCGCACCATGCTGTCCTATCTCGCCAAGCCGCTGAGCGATCAGTTGATGCGCGCCTTCCGCGAGAAATGACCCGCCAACCATGAAGCGCATGCGGCGAGTGACACGGCTGGCGCGGCGGTTCGGTTGGGCACGCGCATTCTGTCTTGTCTTGCTGCTGGGCCTCGCGCTGCTACGCATCGCTGACCCGCCCGCCATCGAGGAATTGCGGCTGCGCGTCTTCGATACCTATCAAGTGATCCAGCCGCGCATGAAAACGGCGAAGCCCGTCACGATCGTCGATATCAACGAGAAGAGCATCGCCAAGTACGGCCAGTTTCCATGGCCACGGACGCTGCTCGCACAACTGGTAACGCGGCTGACTCAACTCGGCGCTGTCGTCATCGCCTTCGACATCGTGTTCCCCGAGCCGGACCGGCTGAATCCGGCGCTGGCTGCCGACGGCTTTGCCGGCCTCGACGACGATCTGCGGGCCCGACTGAAGACGCTGCCGAGTAACGATCAGGTATTCGCCGACGCCATCAGGCGATCCCGCGTGGTGCTCGGCGAATCCGGCCTGCCTTATGAGGTTCCGGGCCTAGACAAGGCGTTGCCGACCACCGGCCTCGCAACTCTTGGCGGCGAGCCGCAGCGTTTCATGGTGGATTTCCCGGGACTGTTACGCAATATCGACGTGTTGGAGAAAGCTGCCGCAGGCCGCGGCCTGTTCTCGATCCGCAACGAACGCGACGGGATCGTGCGCCGCGTGCCAATGCTGATGCTGACCCAGGGCGTGACGATGCCCTCGCTGAGCTTCGAGATGCTGCGCGTCGCCTCGGGCGCCGACACGATCCTCGTCAAGTCCGATAGCGCCGGCATCAAGAGCATCCGCGTCGGAGGCTTCGAAATTCCGACCGACAGTGAAGGACGGCTGTGGGTGCATTTCGCCAAGCACGATCCCAGCATCTATGTCTCCGCCGCCGACGTCCTCGACGGCACTGTGCAACCTCAGGCGATCGCACGGCATCTGGTGCTGATCGGTACCTCGGCGGTCGGCTTGCTCGATACCAAGACGACACCGCTCGATGCGGTCATTCCCGGCGTCGAGGTTCATGCGCAGGTGCTGGAGAGTGCGCTCACAAAGACCGTGCTGTCGCAACCCGCCTATACGCGTGGCGCCGAACTGTGCATTGCGATCATTCTCGGCGTTATCGTGATCTGGCTCGCCCCGATGTTCGGCCCCGTCACCCTTATCATCATGGGCGCCGTGTTTGCGGCGCTGCTCGCCGGTACATCCTGGTATTTCTACACGCAGCACCGCCTGCTGATCGACTTCACCTATCCCTTGCTCTCGACCACACTGATCTATCTCACGCTGATCTTCAGCAATTTCGTGCGCGAGCAGGCGCAGCGCCGCCGCATCCGCTCGGCCTTCAGCCAGTATTTGTCGCCGGCGCTGGTGGCTCAGCTCGCCCAGTCGCCGGAGAAACTGGTACTTGGCGGCGAGGAGCGCGAAATGACCATCATGTTCTCGGACGTACGCGGCTTCACTACGATCTCGGAATCCTACAAGCACGATCCGCATGGCCTGACCACGCTGATGAACCGCTTCCTGACGCCGCTGACCAATGCAATCCTCGATCGCAAGGGTACCATCGACAAATATATGGGCGACGCCATCATGGCGTTCTGGAATGCACCGCTCGACGACGACCAGCACCAGATCAATGCCTGCCACGCCGCGCTCGACATGCTGGATCGCATCGACGCGCTGAACAGACTGCGCCAGACCGAGGCCGAGAACGGCGGCCACGTCTATATACCGATCAATGTCGGTATCGGCCTCAATACCGGCATCTGCGTCGTCGGCAATATGGGATCGGATCTGCGCTTCGACTATTCGGTGCTCGGCGACAGCGTCAATCTGGCCTCGCGTCTCGAAGGCCAGTCAAAGGAATACGGCTTTCCGATCATCGTCGGCTCGAAGACCGCGCTCGCCGTCAAGGACAAGTTCGCCATTCTCGAACTCGACTTCATCATGGTGAAGGGCAAGAAAGAACCGGAAGTGATCTACGCCATCGCCGGACGTGAGGACGTGACGCATTCGGAGCGCTTCCAGACACTGCGCAACCTGACCATCGAAATGCTGGCTTGCTATCGTAGTCGCGACTGGGACGGCGCATTGTACGCCGTCGAGCGCGGCCGCAATTCCGATGTCGCGAATGCGCTCGAGAAGCTCTACGACCTCTATGAGAAGCGCATCCGCGCCTATCAGGAGACCCCGCCACCAGCGGACTGGAACGGCTCGTTTGCATTGCTGACGAAGTAATCCCACGTAGGGCACAATAGCAAAGCGTATTGCGCCACCGGCGGTGGGTTACGCTGCGCTAACCCACCCTACAATCTATGGATCAGATTTCGCGCAGTGCCCGCATGCTGGGCACGCTGACTTCGGCGAGCTTCAGATTATCTTCGTTCTGGTCGATCGCCACATATTGCCCGTCCCAATAGGTCAGCGCGGTGTGCGGGACCGAGGTGATGACATCGCGGACGCGGCCGATGACGATGGCGTGGGAGTGGCGCTCGATGACTTCCTCGACGTCGCAGTCGATTGCCGCAAGGCTGCCGGCCAGCAGCGGCACGCCGGTTGCCCGGGTAACCCATTGCGCGCCAACGAAACGTTCTGCGCCCTTCAATCCGCCCTTGCCCGAAAATCGCTCGGCCACGTCGAGCTGATCAGCCGACAAAATGTTGACACCGAAGGCGCCGTAGCGCTGCAGCAGTGGCCAGGACGACGACTCCCTGTTGACGCTGACGATCAGCGTCGGCGGTTCGACCGACAGCGACGAGACCGATGTCACCGTCATGCCGGTGATGTCCTTGCCACGCCCGACGGTGATCACACTGACGCCGCCGGCTAGCACCCGCATGGCGCCACGGAATTCTTGCGAAGAGACCTCGCGATCGGAAGAAATCTCGCGATCGACGGTGATGTTACGAACGACGGAATTCATGGCAGCCTCGCAGGTCACAATAGTCTCACAAGCCAGTGGCGTCGGCTCCCGGGCCGAGCAGATTGCGCAGGATCGAACCTTCCAGCGCCGCAAGATCTGCCGAGCCGCGCTGCCGCGGCCGGGCGATATCGACATTGATATCGTGCGCGATGCGGCCGTCTTCAATCACAAGCACGCGATCCGCCAGCGCCACGGCCTCGGACACGTCATGCGTCACGAGAATCGAGGTGAAGGTCTGGTCATGCCACACGCGGCCGAGCAGTTGCTGCATCGAAATACGCGTCAGCGCATCGAGTGCGCCGAGCGGCTCGTCGAGCGCCAGCACACGCGGATGGCTGACCAGTGCCCGCGCCAACGCGACACGCTGCTTCTGGCCGCCAGACAACACGGACGGCCATTGATCGCGCTTCTCGGCGAGACCGACTTCCGTCAATGCACTTTCGGCACGCGCCTTGGCATCGGCCGATGTCCGGTCGGTCCCCAGGCCAACTTCCACATTCGAGAGCACGCTGGCCCATGGCAACAGGCGCGGTTCCTGAAACATCACGCGGATGTCCTCCGCGCGGGTTTCCTCGCCAAAGCTGATCGTGCCGGCGGTCGGCGCGTCGAGGCCTGCGATCAGGCGTAGCAGCGTGCTCTTGCCGCAGCCGCTCTGGCCGACAATGGCCACGAACTGGCCGGCAGGAATATGCAGATCGACGCCGCGCAGCACTTCATTGCTGCCGAAGGATTTGCGGAGACCGCGGATGGTGAGCGACAGACCACGGGACTTCTGCTCGGCCGGACGCCGCGCTTGCGTGGCGAGGGCCTGTTCGAAATCGACGGGCGCATCGATGACCTGAGCATCGGCATGGCTAAGGCGAAGGGACTGTTGCGCGGTCATTTCAAATTCTCGCTTCCGAATTTCGCTCAATGTTTCTGAAAAGCCGGGTGCCAGGACAATGTCAGCCGTTCCAGCGCGCGCGAGGCGCTGTCGGCCACCTTGCCCAGCAGCGCATAGATCAGGATGCTGAGGACGACGACGTCGATCTGCATGAATTCGCGCGCCTGCATCGCCATGTAACCAAGGCCCGACGAGGCCGCGATGGTTTCGGCCACGATCAGCGTCAGCCACATGATGCCAAGCGCAAAGCGCACGCCGACGAAGATCGACGGCAACGCGCCCGGGAAGATCACGCGGCGGAACAGCTCGCTATTGCGCATGCCATAGATGCGGCCCATCTCGATCAGCTGCGGATCGACCGTGCGAATGCCGTGCAGCGTGTTGAGATAGATCGGGAAGAATACGCCAAGCGCGACCAGGAACAGCTTGGCCGATTCATCGATGCCGAACCACAGGATGACCAGCGGGATCAGCGCCAGATGCGGCACGTTGCGCACCATCTGCAGCGTCGTATCCGTGAGCTTGCTGCTGAGCTGGGACAGACCGTTGGCCAGACCGAAGGCAAAGCCGATGCTGCCGCCGATCAGGAAGCCGACGGACGCTCGCCAGAACGACACCCAGATATTCTGGGCGAGTTCGCCCGAGACCAGCAGCTTCCACCCGGCCAAGGCAACATCGGTCGGCGCCGGCATTACCCGTGCCGGCACATAACCGGTCACGCAAGCGGCCTGCCAGACGAGCAGGATGACCAGTGGCACGATCCATTGGGTCAGGCCATCGATGCGCGGCAGGCGAAAACTGCGAACGCGGGGAAGAATTTCAACAATGCTCATGATGGGTGCCTGTCGGAATTACGAGGCGCTCTGCGCGCGATGCTCATTGGCAACGATTTCACCGACCGGGCCGGTGCGCGTGCGTAGCGATGTGACGTTGTCGTGCTGTTGCAGCGACAGCAGCGGAAAGACGAGCTCGGCGAAGCGATAGGCCTCCTCGAGATGCGGATAGCCGGACATGATGAATGTATCGACGCCGACGTCCTGATATTCCTTGATGCGCGCCGCCACCGTCTGCGCATCGCCAACCAGCGCCGTACCGGCTCCACCACGTACGAGGCCAACACCGGCCCAGAGGTTCGGGCTGATTTCGAGCTTGTCGCGGCGACCGCCATGCAGCTGCATCATGCGCTGCTGACCGACGGAGTCCTGCCGCGCCAATGTCTTCTGCGCGTTGGCAATGACGTCGTCGGTGACATATTGAATGAGTTCGTCGGCGGCCTTCCAGGCCGCCTCGTTGGTCTCGCGCACGACCACATGAAGACGGATGCCGAAAGACAGCTTGCGGCCGCGCTTTTCGGCAGCAGCCTTGACGCGCGCAACCTTCTCGGCGACCAGCGCGGGCGGTTCGCCCCAGGTGAGATACTTGTCGACAGTGTCCACCGCGACATCGATGCCGGCATCCGACGAGCCGCCGAAATACAGCGGTGGGCGCGGCGACTGCACCGGCGGGAAGATCAGGCGACCGTCTTCAATCTGGATATGCTTGCCCTGGACATTGACGGTCTTGCCGGCCAGCAGGTCGTTATAGACGTTGAGGAATTCGCGTGTGACGGCATAGCGCTCGTCATGCGGCAGGAAAATGCCGTCGCCCTTGTTCTCGACCGGATCGCCGCCGGTCACGACATTGATCAGGAGGCGACCGTTGGTGACGCGGTCCAGCGTTGCGGTCATGCGCGCGGCGACGCTCGGCGATTGCAGGCCCGGCCGGACGGCCACGAGATAGCGAAGCTGTTCGGTCCACGGGGCCACAGCGGATGCGACCACCCATGAATCCTCGCAGCTGCGCCCCGTAGGCAGCAGCACGCCGAAATAGCCCAGCTGATCGGCGGCCTGCGCGATCTGACGGAGATATTTGAAGTCGATGTCGCGCGCACCATGGGTCGATGCCAAATAGCGTCCATCGCCGTGGGTCGGCAGGAACCAGAGAACATTGGCTTTGGATGGATTGCTCATCGGTGACGTCTCTCTCGCATCGGGCGACCATTGCGGCACCGCGAGAGGATGGTGTCATGACATAAGTCTGTCGAGTGGCCCGGGAAAATAGCGACGCGCGCACTGTGACTTACGTCAATGACGAGGCGTTCCTTTCAAACTTCCGGGCATATGCAGCGCATTTTTCTCCGCCAATCCTGCATCCTGCGGCGATCACAACCGCGTGGGTTGGAATGCAAGAGCTCGACCGTCGATCAGCGCGACTGAGTGGAGAATTTCATGCTGAGATCGCGGCGTATTACACTCAGATTGTTTTGCTCAAAGGCTCATCATGAGAATGATCGTACAGGCCGTCATTGAGCAATCTGGCGCTTTCGCCGCCGTCATTGACGCTTTGTTAATGACGTCAGCACCGCTGCCGCTCCAAATCGCGCGGCATTTACACAACTACCCGCGTTTTGCGAACCGATTTAACCAAATCGACAAGGCGTTTTGCGAGGCTCGGCCATCATGCAGAACGCATCCGCCCCAAGCTCGTCGGCCTCTCCAATGGACAGCGACCGCCCGACCGCAACCTCTTCCACCGAGGCTGCTACCGGATTCGTGGATAGCGATGCCGCACGCGAATTGGAGATGCTGCGCGAGATCGTACGCATGCTGCCGGCCTCCGTCACTGTGCAAGACGATCAGGGCGACTTTCTGCTGGTGAATGACGCCGCGGCAATCCAGTTCAATGCATCGGCAGACCAATTCAACAGACCCGATCCGCAATCGCATTTTTTGGTGCAGGCACTGACGCATCGGCGCACGACTGCACTCGACCTGCTGCAGTCCGGCCGCTCCGCGGTGTTCGAGGAACGCGTCAATTCCGAACGCGACAGGCGCGTGTTCCTAACCACGCATCGTCCGGCGCGTATCGGTGATCGAAGCGTGCTGCTGTCCAGCGCCACCGACGTGAGCCGGCAGAAAGAGATGGAAGAAGAGCTGTTTCGTCGCGCTTATTACGACGAGCTGACCGATCTACCGACGCGGCGCGTGATCGAAAAACATGTCGGCGACATCATTGGCCATTCCGGCGAGACATCGCATTTCGCGCTGGCCTTCCTCGACATCGACAATTTCAAGCACATCAACGACTATTACGGTCACAGCGTCGGTGATGCGCTGCTGGTACAGTTCGCCAAGCGGCTGGCGCTCGACCTGCGCGGCACCGACATGCTGTCGCGCATCTCCGGTGACGAATTCCTGCTGCTACTGAACCCGATCCAGAGCCAGCAGGAGGTCGCCGAATATCTCGAGCTGCTGGTGCAGCGGCTGCGTGCGCCGTTCTTCATCGACGGCTCCGAAGTATTCGCCTCCGCCTCGATCGGTGTCAGCCTTTATCCCGAACACGGCCGCAACTACGACGCGCTGCATCAGAACGCCGATATCGCGATGTATCGCGTGAAGAACGAGACCAAGGGCGCTGCGGTGTTCTTCGACTCCAGCATGGAGAGCGAGGCGCTGACCCGCATGGCCACCGAACAGTCATTGCGGCTGGCGATCCTCGACAAGCGGTTCTGCTGCGCGTTTCAGCCGAAGGTCGATATCCGCAACCTGGAGATCAAGGGTATCGAGGCCCTGGTGCGGCTGCGTAACGACGATGGCGTGATCCAGGCACCCAGCACCTTCATCAATCTGGCAGTCGAACTCGGCCTGATTGACGAGCTCACCCATCTGGTGCTCGCCGAGATCATGAAGTCGATCGACCTGATCGACGAGACCTTCGGCGCCACCGCCAGTATCAGCATCAACGTCGCCGCCAAACAGGCTGGCAACCCGGAATTCATGCGCGCCTTTGCCAGGGCCATCGAGGAGACCGGCTGCCCGACGCGCTTCATGGTCGAAGTGACCGAAGACGCATTCGTCGCCAAGACGCATTTCCAGGACGACATCCTGCCGATGTTCCGCGCGCTCGGCGTCGGCATCTCCATCGACGATTTCGGCGTCGGCTATTCGTCGCTGTCGGCGCTGGCGGATATCACCGCCGACGAGATCAAGATCGACCGCTCTTTCATTACGGACATCCACAAGCGCCCGCGCAGCCAGGGCATCCTCCGCGCCATCGAGTCGCTCAGCGAGGCGCTGGGCATGACCGTGATCGCCGAAGGCGTCGAGACCTTCGAGGAACTGGCCTATCTTCAGGCCGCGACCAAGATCCGCTATGCGCAGGGCTATTATTTCTCCAAGCCGATTTTTCTGGAAGAACTGCAGCCACAGGCACGCACCAGTAGCGACCTGCGCGGCGCATCATCGGCTCGTCCGGCAGCAGATGCCCGCCCCGCCTATTCCCGCTCCGGCGGCCGGGGTTATTGAGGCACCGCCCTCTCCCCGTCATTGTCATCCCGTAACCACATCCCATCTGTTAAGGGACTGAAAACCACGCGCTACGCATCACCAGAGAGCCCCCATGCCCGTCGTCCCGCTGTTTCTGAATATCCTCTGGATCGTGTTCGGCGGATTGGGAATGGCGGTCGGCTGGCTGATCGCGGCCGTTGTCATGGCCATCACCATCATCGGCCTGCCCTGGGCCCGCGCCGCCTTCAATATCGCCGCCTATACGCTGCTGCCGTTCGGCCAGCGCGCCGTTGACCGCGAGGCCGTCACCGGCCGCGGCGACATCGGCACCGGCGTCTTCGGCCTGCTGGGCAACATCATCTGGCTGGTACTGGCCGGCTGGTGGCTGGCGATCGGCCATCTCCTGGCAGCGCTGGCCCTGGCGATCACCATCGTCGGCATTCCCTTTGCCTGGGCACATCTGAAGCTCGCCGGCATCGCGCTATGGCCGATCGGCAAGGTCATCGTACCGGCCTGACGCGCATTGCGTTGAACAAATTCAAATTTTCTCGTTGAGAGTGCGCCGCGCATACGCGTGATTAACTATTTCGCTCAATGGTGAAACGAGGTGGGCCTCGGGCGCCGGAGTGATTATGCGTAAGCTTCCTTTTTTGATCGTTGCAGGTTCTTTCACGGCGGTTGTCGCCGCGGGCGCTGGCGCCTGGCATTTCTTCGGGCCCACCGGTGCTCAGACCAGCGCCAAAGCCGATAAAGGCGAGCTCACCACAGCCTCGATCGACACGCGCGCGCCGAAGTCGAACTCGACCGCACCAATCGAACCGCCGCCGCGTGTGCAGGCCGTCGCAGCTGCACCGGCTGCCGCGCCGATGCCCGCCGCTCCAGCCGTTGAAAAACGCCCGGCCATCGCCAAGCCCGTCTGCAACAATCCGGACGCGCTCGGCGTGTCACGCACCGTGCAGATCGACACCACCGGCGGCCCCGGCCTCGGCATGTCGCAATATCGCGATTATGACTTCCTGCAGCCCGGCGAAGTCGTGCTGACCTTCGATGATGGCCCGTGGCCGGTGACGACGCCCGCCGTGCTGGCGGCGCTCAGCGCGCAATGCGTTCAGGCCGTGTTCTTCCCGATCGGCAAGCATGCCACCTGGCATCCTGCGGTGTTGAAGCAGGTGATCGCGGCTGGCCATTCGGTCGGTACCCATACCTGGTCGCACCAGAATCTGGCGACCAAGACCCCGCAGGAAGCCAAGGACGAGATCGAGCGCGGCATCAGCGCCATCACGCTGATGGCCGGCCGGCCGCTGTCACCCTTCTTCCGTTTCCCGCAGCTGCGCCAGAATGCGGAGCTGAAGGCCTATCTCGCCGAACGCAACATCGCCGCCTTCTCCATCGACATCGATTCCGAGGATTTCCGCATCCACAATGCCGGCAAGCTCGTCGCTTCGGTGATGGAAAAGCTGAAAAAGAAGGGCAAGGGCATCATCCTGATGCACGACCTGCACAAGTGGTCTGCGGCTGCCGTGCCGGACCTGCTCGCCCAGCTCAAGGCCGGCGGCTACAAGGTCGTGCATATCCGCGCCAAGGACACGCTGCCGACGATCGCAAGCTACGACGCCGCCATCGCCGCCGAACTGCAGCCGGTGAAAACCAGCAATGCGCGCCCGATTTCCAACGTGATCCTGACGGTCGACTAACACCTGATCCACTCGGGTTGAGCCCAATCGAGGCCGGGGCGGCACCGCTGCGCCGGCCTTTTTGTGTTTCGTGGCAAGGCGCGCGGCGAAACAAAACGATCCCCCGACGAAACCATTATCTACCTCGACGCAGACCGCCTGAAACCGGGCATGGTTATCCATCTGTCCAACGAAGCGGCACACAGCGCCGCCCAACGGGGACAGTCAGATGCGCATCATCGGTTTCATCGTCGCCTTCTCGTTCGCCTTTGCCGGCCCGTCATTCTCCGGCACCGCGATGAACGACCTGCCGGGTATCGGCACCTTTTCCTACAACGGCGCGCAGATCGCCCCAGATACGGCGACCGCGAAATTCGCCTATCTGACGCTCACGCGTCGCGCCTGATCGCACCCCTCCCCTCCGATATCCCCAGACACAGAAAGCCATCACCATGACCTCATTCAGCGCAAATCTGATCGGACACACCCTCAAGGCCGCCACTGTCGGCGCAATCCTGATGCTGTCGGCGACGGCGAGCCAGGCCCAGTCGGCGAGCCCTTTTGCCGGCTTTGACGGATCGTGGAGCGGCAGCGGCACCGTGTCGCTGTCGGATGGCTCCTCCGAACAAATTCGCTGCCGCGCCACCTACAACGTCGTCGGCGGTACCGCGCTGAAACAGTCCCTCCGCTGCGCCAGCGACAGCTACAAGTTCGAACTCAGCAGCGACGTAAAGAGCCAGGGTAATCAGGTGACCGGCACCTGGGGCGAAGCCAGCCGCAATATCTTCGGCAATCTGCAGGGCAGCGCCGGCGGTGGCCAGATCGATGTTTTCGTCGAGGCCGCCGGCTTCGCCGCCAACCTGACGCTGACGACCAAGGGCAACAAGCAGCTGGTCTCGATCAGCTCCAAAGGCCAGATCCGCGACGTCTCGATCAATATGATCCGGAGCTGAGGCAGAACCTATGCGGCTTGATGCTGTCGACCCACAGCATCAAGCCCACTGCCTGACACGAGTGTTTTGATGCCCGGTTGCCGCCTGCGCCTGATCACGCGAAGCAGTGGGTTTTCAATTGTGAGATGCACGATGATGCCCGCGCCGCCGGCTATGGCGACATAACACAGCATCATCATTGTCGATGCTTCGGGCGTTGGCAGCTGAAGCCATCGCTCATTACCTGTTTTCATGACGTCGAAAACGATCGGATGCGTGAGATAGATGGCGTAGGACGCATTGCCGATCAGAATAAGCGGCTGCCAGGTTATGGCACCGCCGGCATATTCGACAAACAGCGCACTGGCGACAATCACGACCGGCGCGGCTGCGGCGAGCGCCATATAGACCGACGGCGTGACGCTGTTTGCCCATAGCGGTCCCACGAATTGTGACCCATAGCAGAGTGTGACGAGTGCGGCGCCGATCCAGACAATGGAGCGTTGTGGTGCAGCGGGAGCAAAAACCTGCAACGCATAGAAGATCGCGATCCCGGCGATGAAGAACTTCGTATAGTCGAAGGACAGATAGTGGCAGGCAGCCGCCGTGCAGACGGCGGCCGCGGCATAGTTCAACGCCACCAGGCATCCGACAACGATCAGCGGCGCCAGACGGCGGCTGATCACAAGCGCGGCTGCGAAGATCAGATAAAAATACACCTCGTAGTTCAGCGACCAACCGACATTCAGGATCGGATATTTGTCACCGATCGGCGCGAACATCAGGCTGCGGCCGACATAGGCCCAGAGCGGCTCGGACGAACGGCCATCCAACGGCTTTGCCCATGTCTCTGCCTCAAGCAGCGCAGATCCGAACATCACGACAAGAAGCACGGCTGTGCACAGCCAATAGAGCGGTGCGATCCGCTCCAGGCGCTTGGCGAGAAAATCGTCATCACCCTTCCGGGTGATGAAACACATGATGAAGCCGGAGATGACGAAGAAGGTGGAGACCCCGAAGAATTCGGTGTGCCAATCGCCCGCGAACTTGTAGCCGGTGTGGAAGAACACCACGCCAAGGGCAGCTATGCCGCGCAACACCTGCAGATTTGACAGCATGGGCCTCCCTCAACCGCCCGTCGCGGTCGGGGGCAAACCTCTGGCAGAGACGAGAGTTCCGCCGATCCGGAACTCTTGCGGGACAAAGAAGGCGGCGAGGTGACGCCAGCGGTCAGAAGCCGTAAAGCCGTGCGGGATTGTCGACGAGGATTGTCTTGCGAAGTGCCGCGTCGGGCGCCCACATCGCGAGCTGGTTCAGCAGGCGGCCGTCGTCAATCTGAAAGAGCGGCGTGACCTCGGTCGGCTTCCTGCCAGCCGGCGTCACCGAATCCGGATGCGGCCAGTCGGTGCCCCAGATGATCCGCTCCGGATTGGCGGCGATCAGCGCCTTCGCCAGCGGTGCGACGTCCGGGTAATCTGGCCCTTGTGTCGAAGCGCGATAGGCGCCGGAAATCTTCACATAGGCCTTGCCGGTTTTGACAAGGTCGAGCAGGTCCGCAAAGCCCGGCTGATCCAGCCCGAGCCTGGCTTCCGCGCCACCGAAATGATCGAACACCAGCGGCATCGGCGCACTGGCAACAACCTCCTTGATCGCAGATACCAATGGCAGATTGGTGAACATCTGGATGTGCCAGCCTCGCGTCTTCATCCGCTCGATCGCGCCCTGGAGACGCTGCTTGCCGATGGCGGGGTCGCTCACGCCGCTGGTCGCAAGATTGATCCGCATGCCGCGAATGCCCGCGGCCGTCATGACGTCGAGCTCGCTCTCCGGTGTCTTGTCATCGATGACGGCAACGCCGCGCGCATCGTTGCCGCGTGCCTTCATGCCGAACAGGGTCGCCGAATTATCGGTGCCATAGATGCTGGGCGTGACGATCACGACACGCTTGACGCCGAGTGCCTTGTGCAGCGCCGCCATTTCCTCCGGCGACGCCAGTTCCGGCGTGTAGACGCGGCCTGCAAAAAACGGGAATTTTTCGGGATCGCCATGAATATGGGTGTGACAGTCGCAGGCGTCTGCAGGCACCTGGAAATTCACCGGCGTCGCCGGCTGCGCGGCCTTGCCAACCGCAAATCTGTTGCTGAGCACGACAGCCCCCGCGATTGAAGAGAGCAGAACACCGCGTCTTGTGAACATTGGTTCCTCCCTGATGTCGTGACGCCATTTTGGGCCGGCGTTCACTTGATTGAGGCCAACGTGATCGTTTCGCGATCCATGTCAAGTGTGCTTCCACATGCTGCAAAGCGAAGACGACGGGGATCGCGCTCCTGCTGCACAGCCCGATGCCAAATTGGCTGTACAGCAGCTCGCTCGCAGTCATGTCACGGTTTGCGGACGGTCACGCGCAGGAACGTCGCCTTCACCGAAGTCGCCGAAGGATCAGAGCTTCTGTTCTGGCTCTCGAAGAGCTTTACAAGCTCGCCCTTCAAGGTGTCGGCGCGACCGTCTTTTTCAGCCGCATCGAAGGCATTCATGGTCGGACCGTAATAGGCCCTGAACTGGTCGACGAACTTTGCGGGCGTTCCGGCAAAGTTGAATTCGTAGGAGTCACGAGCGAATGAGATATTTGGCTTCGGAATGCCGGCCGATGTGAAGCGCTCGACAACATTGTCCTCGACACCCCAGGTCATGGGACTTACGAACCCTTCCGGCGGAGGAGGCGAATAGGACGAGCTGATTTTAAGGATCTGCGCCACCAGAGTGGGATCGTTCGGGATCCAGTTTCCCATCACAATCCGGCCGCCCGGCCGCGTGACACGAACCATTTCCCTGGCAACATCCGATGGCCTGGGCGCGAACATCGCGCCAAAGATGCTGACAACGAGATCGAAACTGTCGTCCTTGATATCTTTCAGATTCGACGCATCGCCTTCCTGAAAACGACACGTAAGCCCTTCCGCCATCGCGCGCCTGTTGCCAGCCTCCACCAGATTGCGTGCAATATCGACGCCCGTGACATTTGCCCCGGCTTTTGCTGCTGGAAGCGCTGTCGTGCCATCTCCGCATCCAAGATCGAGCACATCACTTCCGCGCGTGATCCCTATCGACGCGACAAGCGCTTCGCCGCTGGCACGCATCGTCTCAGCGATACGGGTGAAATCACCTTTCTCCCAAAGAGCCTGGTTGGGATTCATAGGACATCCTCCAATGTTCGACATGGGAACGGCCGGCGCCTGGGTCGGTTCGCAGAACGGCGCCTGGGTAGCCGGAGTTATGTCACTCGGCTCCTGTTCTAGGTTCAGCATTCACGATCGGACGTCCCGCTGCCAAACACAGCGTGATTGAGCAAATGGACGAGGTTCCGGGACAATCACGGGGGGCGCAACCTGGTCCCCTCGCCCCCTCGAAATACCCCACACACCCGCGGCGCGAGCGCTTCTGCGCATCCCGCCCCGATCCGAACGTGCGACCGTCGCCCGAAAGAGGGCACGCGCACTCCAACCGAGCCATTTTCGCCGAATCCGGCCCCGGCCAGCCGTTGCCGCCGCCCGGCCAATCGGCTAAATGGACGCTCAAGCACCCGTAGCTCAGCTGGATAGAGCGTTGCCCTCCGAAGGCAAAGGTCACACGTTCGAATCGTGTCGGGTGCGCCAGATCTTGCCGCGCCGCGCTAGGCGGCCTTTGCGGGGTCAAGCCCAACGGATTGCGCCTCAGAGCTTTGCCTCCGTTAAGCCGTTCGACCATCAGCACGCAGCGTCTCGTCGATGACATAATCGACCATCGCGTCCTGCAGATGATATTTGCGAACATGCTCGCGCAGATCCAGTGCCATCTGGCGCAGATGCGGCTTGTCGCTCAGTCCGCGCTCGATCACGGCCGACAGACTGCCCGGGGTTACGTCGTACAACAGAACATGCTCGTGTTCTCGAACGGGCGCGTGACGCTCGACCGTCGGATAGTTGAGAACCGGCACCGTCAGGCATTGCGCCGCCTCGGCGGTTCGATAGCACTCCCAGCTATAGCCCGACGGCGACCAGGCCAGCCATGCGCTGGAAAGCCGCCGCAGGAACTCGTCATGCGGTAGCCTCTCATGCGGAATATCGACCTTGAGACCCTTGCTTCTCAACGCCTCGAGTTCTGAAAGACCGGCACGGCGCACCCACGAATTTTCCGCAACCTCGCCAACGAAAAACACGTCAGATGTCTTTTCCGGAGGTTCGCTATCGGTATCGACCCTTGTTGCAGGAAGCGAAATGGGGCGGATCTTCGCCAGACGTTCGTTCCAGCGCCGATTGCGCCGTATGCGCCGCGTCGGAAGTGCCGGATGGGCCGAGTGGCAGAGAATGTGCCACCGATCGACGGGAAGCTCGCGTTTAAAAGCCGCGGTAGCCTTGTCGAGCAGAAAAAAGTTATGCGAGCCGACGATGAAGGCGTCGTTCATATCCAGAACGGCGATCGGCACGGGAGGCTTCACGAATCGTAGCCAGGAGACGCCGAACACTCTTGTCATCGCGGAGAGCGGGCGAAGCGGCTGCCGGAAGAAAGCGCGTAGCCAGTAGCGCGGATGCCACGCCGGGCGTAGTGGCATATAGACGATGATCAGGTTGTATTTCCCGCGTCGCGCCTCACGCATCGCTTTGATGAATCGCCAGGGCGTGCAGTCGGCAAAGCCTTTCGCCGCTCGCCCGCGAGGGATCGGACGTTCCCCCGTCCAAAGCACATCCGTCTCTTCGGGATAGATATCCTTGCAGTAGTGCCAGGAGCCCAATTCGAGGATTCTCGGTCTGGTCCTATTTGGGCTTTCTGCCGTCGCACTCACCGATGGAATTCCTTAACAGACGAGGCCAGATCACGGGAGTTGCAATAGAACGGGTATCACCATCACGGATTGATGCGCGACACGACATGAATGCAACAAAAAAGCGCGTCTGACGAGGGCGAAGAAGGCTGCAGCATGCCCGTCTGCAAGCGTTTTTGGCGAGCTGGCCTCAAGGCGCCTTTTAGCCTCTCCCAAAGCCGCCTGCGATCCGACACCCTTCATCCGCTTGCTGCACCGGCTGCAGTATCTACAACACTCGGCGGGGACCGCTGCTCAACCTGTTGAAGGTCGGCGGGCATTCCAATTTTCGCTTTCCGCACCGCGACCGCTGACGCGGCAGGATCAGTCGATGAGCGACCCCCGCGCCACCACCCATATTCCATGTCTTCAACTGGGTGCACCACGCGCTGCAGCCACATCCTCTACAGGACATGATGAAGCATGACATCCTGAGCGCGCGGCGGACTGGATCCATACCTGGTTGGTCATGAAGCTGATCGCATATCAGGGTGGACAAGGCCGAGCGTCGGCACGTCAGATAACCGAACTGTCGGAGCTGAAGGACAGGCGCCAACAAGACAATCAATGTCGAGCGAATGCCAAAGGCAGAGCCCATGCCGCAATGCGGCGGGAGCACCATGCCGGTCCTCTTTCAAATCGATCCACTCCAACGACCTTGGTGACAGAAGGTCGTCAACAAGGGACTCGTTTTGAATGGATCGAATTTGACAATTCGCAACGTGACTCAGTCGGCAGTGCCTTGTGGCTCGGGCGGCTCCTGATCAGGCGCATCACCAAGCGCCTTTCCCCGGGCGAGACTCCGTTCTTCCTGCACCCTGATATTATGCATCAGAGCTGTGAGGCGACGGCCGGTGATGGGCTGACCATCACCCTGGGTAACGCCCTGCGCAGCAAGGCCCGCAGCAATCTCGGTCCACGTCGCGCCGTCTTCACGGTGCATCCGTTCCAGTTCCCGAAGGTTCTTTCGAATAATTTCAGTCGCGCCAGATTTGATCTTGCCGATCGGCGAATCCTGCCGTTCGGCTTTCAACAATTTCACGTAATCGCGAAGGCTTTTGAGATCGATATCCATGGCCACGGCAATAGTGTCGGTTTCTTAAAACGCCACTTCATCAACCGATGAATAGCCCCTATCGATCTATTATCAAGATTTACGGCATTTAACTCAATGCGCGGATTTACCGATTTGATCTGATAGACTTTGGAGTGAGGCAGCTCGATTCATCTATATTTTTACGAATCAATTTCAATATTCTTTGGGTCGACTTTAATTTGATTGTCGCGCATCTCATTGATCGTGCGTGCGCCATTCTCCATTATTCGATCAAATCGCCACCCCGTGACGATCGTGAGATGGGCGGCTAGCATCTCGCGACCACACGAAGACCACACCGATAACTACACAACTCCTATGCGCTCTTGTGCACGACATATCGGTGCGGACGGCACCCCATCATCGTTCGAACAATCTGCATCGTCGTGCGATGAAGATCGACCGTCGGTTGATCGTTTGCGCACACATCTATCTCGACGGCTTCGCGCAAGCTTCGCTTGTTACGCCGCTCTTACGATTTGATTGCCACTGCAGACAGTCATGACCAATGCAAAGATCAGCATGACGATGTCCAAGAAACCGTCGGATTCACAGTCGACCGCTGTGGAAAACGGCAGCCTGTTTCGTGAGCAATCACCGAATTTACACTCCACGCCAAAACCTCATATCGCTGCTGCCGCTGCGATCGACGAGCTTCTCGCCAGCGAAGCGCGGGCGAATATGCAACGCGCTCGCATTTCCACCCGCGAAGAGCCGATCAAGGCAAAGGTGCGCTTCACTGTGCCGCCCGCCCGTATTGTCGCAAGACCGTTACAATCGCCGGCATGGAAAGCTCCATTCTTCTCCCTGGCGATGGTCGTCGGCCTGTCAACGCTCGTTTCCGCTGGCGCGATTGCCTATCTGCTCCTGCGGCCGATGACATCTTCAGCCGTATCTGATGCGGATCTTCGCAGCATTCGCGATTCCGTCGCGCAGCTACGACGGCAAGTTGCGGAGATGACCGGCGATGTGGCGAGCAGTCGCGCTGCCGCTGAAGCTGCCCGTACGCAGGCCGCCGAACAGGCAAGCCGCGCACAAGATCGCGCCGACCGCGAACAAACGGCTCTGGCTGCGAAATTTGCACGCATTGCCGATGAGAAAGCGCAAGCGGTACAGGTCGCAGCCACGCTGGCGAACACTGCCGATATCACCGGCACGGTGCAGCCTCAGGCGCAACGGCCACCAAGTACGTCACGCGAAGTTATTCCCGGCTGGCACGTGCGCCGCGCCTATGATGGCGTCGCAGTGCTCGAGGGGAAAACCGGCGTGATTGAGGTCGTGCCGGGGCAGGATGTCCCTGCTCTCGGGCGGATCCAGGAAATCAAGAACGAAAACAACCGCTGGCAGGTTCTAACCAGCAGAGGCGTCATCCTTTCAGGTCGCTGAATTGATGCCTCGATCTGACTGATCGATACTAACGGCCACGCACAGGCAGGATGCTCGTGACACGCTGGATGACTACCAAGGACGACGCCGACAAGATCGGCAACTTCGGATTCGTATCGAGCGATCCGAGCGCCCTATATGGCACGCTCTTGAGAGCGGATATCAGTATTGGCCGATGCCGACTGATATCGGACCCACGCAATCGCATGTTGCTGCCCCGCACATGACGAACAGACTCTCGCTCCATATGCCCGCGCACGACAATCAATGCGTTTTTCCGTGTGGTACTGCACTGGTTCAAACCGGTGAAGTCGCGATTGCATCTGTGACGACACGCTGTGAGATAGTTCGATGCAAAAAGGGTCCGACTAAATCGTCGCCCTTCATGAATTATCCACTTGTTAGTTTGCTTCAACTGCATGGTTTGCATGCACGACTCTTTGCAAATTTGTGCACCTCGACTACTTGATGATGCGGTATCATCTTGATGACCAGTATGCCGATTCGCGTGTGTGACAACTCGGGCAAGTTCAGCCGATCAAAGCGCCAGATATCGACGATACGGCACGCGATCGGCCACCTCCCCCGTTTTGACATTAGCGCTGGTTCGGTTCTGCCACCGACCGTGCACGACCATGAGATGTCATGTCGTGTTCACATAGCGAGAGGGAGCTCTCTGAAACTACGGATGAATGCAAGCCGGAGAATGTGAGCTGACCGCATCACAGCATTAGGTATCCCGTAAAAAGCGACCGGGCCTCCCATTTGCAAGTCAGCGAATCGCTCAAAGGCCCATCCATCCGCTCAAGTAACTGTTGTGTTGCGTCTTCAAGACAAAAATGGGGCGAGTGCGCCTAATTCGACCCCATAACGATATCAAGGCGAACACGCAGGGGATTAAAATGTTTGTTGTAATCGATGACCGAGAGGGCGTCACACAAGGCTATGCGGCCGGGTTTGATCGCGAAGGGGTTGTATCGATTGGCTTCACGTCTACAGACTTTCGCGATTGGCTGGAATGTGCCGTTGGTAATGATTTAACTGTCATTCGGGCCTTTCTGCTGGGCGATTGTCCGGATCGGACGAGCATCCCATCCAGTATCCGCAACAGGTCACGGGCGCCGATTATTGCGCTCAACAGCCTGAAGCACCTCAAGCAGACCATTGAGTTGTTCGAAGCTGGCGTCGATGACGTCGTTCACGCACCGGTCCACGTGCGCGAGATCATGGCACGAACGGCAGTTATTCGCCGCCGTACCATCGATCAGCACGAACCGGCACAAACGAGCGTCATTCGTGTCTTTCTCGATGGCCGCGACCCGGAGGTTGCCGGTCGCACTTTGGTCCTGCCACGACGCGAACTACGCATTCTCGAACACCTAGTCGGGCATCAGGGCAAATGGCTGACGAAGACCCAGCTCTTCAACGCCATCTACGGTCTGTTCGATGCCAGCTTCGATGAGAATGTGATCGAAAGCCATGTGAGCAAGCTGCGCAAGAAGCTACGCGATCATCTCGGCTTCGACCCGATCGAATCGAAGCGTTATATGGGTTACCGACTGGACGATCTGAAGTCTCGTCCCGCTCACGAAGCGCCTGTTTCAAAGGCGAACTAAGGCTCACGCCTTACGCGCAAGAGGACGCCGACCACGGCGTTGGCGTCCACCGCCTCCTCAAACTGCTGTGCAAGACACAGAGCTTCTCGCTTAACGCGAAGTACCACACATCCACCACGCTAGATCATTGAGCATCACCGTACCACAGCGATGACCACTCGCTGTAGTCTCAGCGGCGAATCTGATCCTTCGACACATAGTTGAAATCCTGCACCAGGACTTCCTGCAGCGCCTCCGTCTGCAGACGCTTGTTGACCTGCGCGCGCACCGTCTGCGCGAATTGCGTGAGGTCGTAACGACCGAGATTCTTGAAATCGAGCTTCTGGTCGCCATAGATCATACGGAATGCTTCATCGACGACGAACGGCTCCGGTGGCACCGGAAGCTGACGCAGGACTTTGGCGTTAGCAGTGAAGACGAGCTGGGTGACGATATAGCCCTGAACGCTGCCGTCGGCGATCATCGGCACATTGATCACCTTGACCTTTTCATAAACCAGACCTTCAGGTTGGTCCTGCTTCGCGGGCAATGCAGCCGCAGTCTCCTTCCAATATGAGATCCCGAAACTGGTACCCACAGTGACGAGGCAGGCCCAAATGCCCGTGATCAGCAGCTTCATCATTTGCGCTTGCCTGCGATCGCCAGTGAGTAGGTGCCGTCCGATTCAACCTCCTGGATCGAACGCGCGATGATGGCCGAGACCTCACGCACGGCATCGAGATGGATCTGTAACGCAGCTTGATTACGGATCAGGCTGGCGCGCAACAGTGTGAGTTGCGGCGTGACGCGCGGATCATTCTTGATGTCCTGAGTCAGCCGCATTGCCCGAGTCAGCTCGAGCAGGCCACGGTTCTTGCGCTGGCTGAAGCCATCGAAATCCACTACGGCACGAACCTCAAGCTTCTCCGTCTCCTCATCGATGGTTGCTTTCAACCGATCAATTGCGGTCAGCGCGCTGCTTTGCGTACCGAGCCATTGGCCAGGCGCATCGTCCGCCTCACCGAAAACGGAGGCTTCCTGCGCAGCCGATTCAGGAAGGTCGGTCTCAGGCAAGGCCAGAGCCTGTGCCTCGACGGGGATGACTGAGGTCTGCTGTTCGATCTGTTCCATGTCGATCTCTACTGTCATGGCCGGAATCGGCCGTTAGCCTTCGGAAGTTGGAGCCGATGTCGGGCGCGATTTGGCCAGTTGCTTGGCGATGCCGACGCCGTTGCCCTTGGCCATTTCATTGCCGATCTGCTCGGCGAGCATCGAACGCCAGACATTGCCGGCGGTACCCTTGCCGAATACGTCCTCCGCATCCTTCGGCAGCATCGTTTCCACGAACATCTGCAGCACGAAGGCTTCGAACTTGCGATAAACCGGATTGCTTCCCTCAGCCTTCCGAATGATCGGTGTTGACGCTATCTCTCCGCCGCTGACGGGGGCAGTCTTCGAGCTCTGGGCGGCCTGCCCTGCGGCAAACTCGTCGGCGACCGCAGATGCGAAGTTCGCCTCGCCCGCCGGCGCCATACGCTCAAGCCTCGTTGCCGCGACACGTTGAGCGGCCGGATCCGCCGCCTTCATGACATCCGCAATTAGATCGTTCGATACCGGGGCCACTGTCATGACATACCCTGCGCAACTGTCAGAATTCCCATCGGTCTATGCTCCCTCGATCGACCGCCGTGCGGCCTTGTCGATCTCGTCGTCCAGAACCCGCTTTTCGTCGGCCCGAACCGTGCGTCCGACCGCCGACTTCACCATTTTCAGCGCATGTTTCAGCTTGCGGCCTTCGTCGCGCGCAAGCGCCGCCAGTCTTTCCCTGGTCTTGGCTACGACGCCTTGCTCGATGCTAGCGGCGCGCAGACTTTGGCTGGCGGTCTGCACGGCCAAATCCGGAAGCTTGCTCTCATCATTGAACCCTTCCAGAATGAGGCGCTGCTTCTCCTCGAGCTGGTTCTCCCGTGCCTGGCATTCCATCAGCTGCCACTCGGCAATCCGGTGCAGCCTTGCCTGCACGGCGGCGATACGGCGGATCTTGTGGTCGCGCTTTTGCATGGTTCGTCACCCGGACAGCCAGGATGCGAAAGCGATGCTGAATTGCAGCACCATTTCGCGGCCCGTGAGATAGAGCAGCAGTAGACCGCCAATGAGTACAAATGGAATCGAGATAAAGTAGACGGGAATGCTTGGCGTCAGTTTATTGGCGAGACCGACCGCGAAATTGACGATGACAGCATAGATAACGAAGGGACTGGCGACCCGGAGCGCCAGCGTAAAGGCCATGGAGAGATGATCTACGAGTTGCGTTAGCCCGCCCTCGGCGCTGATCCCGGTTGCCGGCAACCAGATCTGATAGGACCCGACTAGGCCGCGCAACAATTCCCAATGCTGGTCGGTTACAAAGAAGACCACCGTCGCAGTCAGCGTGATCAGCGGCACCAGCGCCGGCACATGCTCGCCATCGTCGGCGACACCAGGGAGGGTCAGACCGATCCCCGACGCGACGAATGTGGCCATCGTTTCCAGCGCAGCGAAGAACATGCGTGCAGTGAGTCCAATGACCAGGCCCACCATCAGCTCGGACATGATCAGGCGGAGGAGATCCGGCGCCGTCGCCGCTTCTACAGCCGGGCGGACCGTGGACTCCAGCAGGGGGGTGAGCATCAAGGTGACGCTGATAGCGAGGAACAACCGGATCTGCGTCGGGATATTGACGCGGGAATAGCCCGGCGCCACCAGCATGCAAGTCCCGATGCGGCAAAAGATCAGGAACGTAGCCAGGATGGAGACGGAGCTGCTTGCGATCAAGATACAGCTCCGAGCGACATCACCTCGGCTCCACGTGCGATCTCGACATGCGACAGCACCGGCAGCGTGGGGAACATGCGCTCGGTGATCATGCGAACATAAGGACGGACGTCAGGCGGCGCGACCAGCACCGCAGTGTCGCCATTGGCAGCCGCCTTGCGGACCGCAACCGACACGTCATCCGCAAATTGCTCGACCAGCCGCGGATCGGCGTCGAATTCCACGATCTCACCCTTGCCGTCGCGCTTGATGCTCTGATGGAAGGCGAGGTCCCAGCGATTGCCGAGGCGGAGCACCTTGAGCACGCCGTTGTCGGCGAAATCGCCGCAGATCTGCTGCGCAATGCGCATCCGTACATGCTCGGCCACATGCTCGGACCGACGCACATGCGGCGCGATCTCGGCAATGGCTTCCAGAATGAGATGTAGATTGCGGATCGAGATACGCTCTGCCAGGAGAAGCTTGAACACCGCCTGCAGTCCTGAATAGGAAATCTGCGATGGCACCATATCCTCAATCAGCCGCTTGTATTCGGGATCGAGCCGTTCGATCAGTGCGCGGGTGTCCTTATAGGTAAGGAGCTGGGCCAGATTATTGCGGACGACCTCGCTGAGGTGCGTGAGCAGCACCGAGATATTGTCCGCGATCTTGAAGCCATCCTGTTTGACTTCGTCGATGAAAGTCTCCGGAACCCACATCGCCTTCATGCCGAAAGCGGGCTCGATCGTCTCGTCGCCCGGAACATCGGGCTTCCGATCACCGTCAAACAACACCAAGGACTCGCCAATGCGCAATTCGTGATGGGCCACGACGGTGCCGTAGATCTTGATACGATATGACTTCGGCCCGATGGAGAGGTCGTCGGTCAGCTTGATCTCGGGAATGACGAAGCCATATTGGGCAGCGAAACGCCGCCGAACCTTGGCGACGCGATGCGCCAATTCCCCATGGGCATTCAGCATCTGGATCGCAAGCTGGCTACCGACGCAGAGCTCGACATCGGAGGTCTTGAGCAATTCCTTGACGGAATCCCTGTTCTCGATCTGCACCTTTTCCTGAACCTGCGCGATGCGCGCCTGTTCCACCTTCGCGCGGGCGGCCTGCTGGCGCGGGAGCGTAAAGCTCATGAAGGCCATGGCGCTGCCAAGCAGCGCGAAGGGCAGGAATGGCAGGCCGGGGAGCAGACCGAGCGCGAACATCATCATCGCGGCAACTGACTGGGCGCGCGGATACTTTCCGAGCTGCTTCAGCACCATCTGCTCGGCAGAGCCGCGGGTACCGCCCTTGGAGACGAGCAGACCGGCCGAGAGCGACACAATCAGTGCGGGGATCTGCGAGACCAGGCCGTCACCGACCGAGAGTTTGGTAAAAACATCAGCGGCGCGTGACAGCTCCATGCCATGATGAGTGACGCCGATGATGATGCCGCCAAAGATGTTGATGGCGGTGATAATCAGGCCGGCAATCGCGTCGCCGCGCACGAATTTCGAGGCACCGTCCATGGCGCCGAAAAACGAACTCTCCTCCTCCAGCTCGTGGCGCCGACGCTGCGCTTCCTTGTCATCGATCAGACCGGCCGACAGGTCGGCGTCGATCGCCATCTGCTTGCCGGGAATGGCGTCAAGCGAAAATCTGGCGCCGACTTCGGCGATACGCGTCGCACCTTTGGTGATCACCACAAAATTCACGGTGACGAGAATTGCGAAGATGATCAGGCCGATGACGAAGTCGCCGCCCATCACGAATTTGGCGAAGCCGGCGACGACGTAGCCCGCGGCGTGCTCTCCCTCACCGCCATGCGACAAGATCACGCGCGTGGTCGCCACGTTCAGCGCCAATCGCAGGATGGTGGCGATCAGCAGCACGGTGGGAAATGCCGAGAAATCAAGCGGCCGCTGAATCCACAGCGACACCATCAGGATCAGCGCGGACAACGCGATCGAGAAGGCCAGACCGAGGTCAATCAGGATTGTCGGAACCGGCAGCACCAGCATCACCAGAATGGTGACGATGCCGAATGCAAAGGCGACGTCCGTACCGGCCCGCCGTTCGGCCGGCAGGGCTGAAATCGTTACGTCGGCCATGGCAATTCTCGCGCGAATATCATGGCCGCACTGTGCAGCGCCGACCTTGCGTGAAGATGGTGGAGACGATGGCGGCTAGAAGCCGCGTTCGATCCGGCCGTAGAGCACTTCGGTGAAGGCGAAAATATGAGCTCCCATGAAGGAGCCGGTGACGGCGACCACGATCAACATCACCACGATCTTGGGGATGAAGGTCAACGTCATTTCCTGCACCTGGGTCAGCGCCTGCAGGAGGGCAATGACGATACCCACGAACATCGCGGCGCCAACCGCCGGGCCGGCAGCAACGATGATGGTCCAGATCGCCTGCTGGGCGATATCGAGGGCGTCGCGCTCGTTCATGGTTCAGCTAATGGTAATGCCGGGCCCGAGCTGGACCTTCGTGCCGTTTTCGAGCGTCGCGACCGCACCGCCCTGGATGATATAGACTTCTTTGATCTTGCCGGTCGTGCTCGTTCCGCTTTCATCCGTGAATGAAGCGGTGCGGCCGATCAGGCCTTCTGCCTGGGTAATCGCGCTGGTCGAAAGCAGCGTGTCGAGCTTTGCATTGGTCTGAACCGCTTGCTCGACCGACGACAGCTGTGCAAGCTGGCTCATATATTCGGTTGAATCGGTCGGATTGGTGGGATCCTGGTTGCGCATCTGCGCGATCAGAAGCTGCAGGAAGCCGTTGTAGTCGATCATGTTGGTCGACGACGTCGACGACGTCGTGCTTGTGGTGGATTTCGCGGTATCTACGCCGTTGACGATCATCTCGCTCTCCCTGGGTTAGGCCACGACCGGCAGCAGCATGTCCGCGCCGCTCAGGATCGCCTGTTCGACTTCGAACAGAGCCCGAATCTTCCGCAACGCCTCGTAATAACGTTTAGCCTCGACGAGCTCCTCGATCGCATCGAGGCCCTGCAACAATTCCTTGTTGTCGGCCGCCGCGTAGATCGCGCAGCGCTGATGTCCAAAGACCGCACGCGCCTGTTCGATATCGCTCGGGCTCATCAACATCAGTTGCACGACGAAATAGAGCTGCCGAAGCGGCGTTGTCGCATCGGCGACCTGCATGACCTGGCTTTCCAGCAGGAAAGTCACGTCGTTGATCAGTTCCAGTGTCACCTTGCGGTCGACCCGCAAAACTGCGCCGTTAATATAGATTTTCTCGCCCGATCGCAGCGATATGCACATTGGCTTCTTCATGCCAGCGAATCCCGGATGACGATATTGATCGCAACGAGATCGCTCACGTCCGACAACTGCCCTTCCCGAAGGCGCTCGGCTTCCTTGATGACCCAGAGACCAATCGAAATCAGCTGCGCTCGCAACTGCTCCGGCAGGCCGTTTCGTGGATTCGACAGATCTTGTATGAAGAAGGTCCAGAGATTACGAATATAGAGTAAGGCATCTGTTTCTTCGGATGAAGCAAGCGCTCCGCTCTGGATTTTCTGAAGTAGTTTAATACCGTGATTGAGCGCTTGTTGTTCCCTGGATCGCGCCTCGCGGCCGCTATCCTCGATTTCCGCGTCGTAACCTGCCAGTGTCATTTCAATCGATAACCTGTTGCTTCATAGATCAGCCCACCTATCAGAGATAATTGAGGATGCTGAGGTTCTGAATTTGCGCGGTCAGCGCATGCGACATCTCCAACTGATTTTTCAGGGAGTTGACCCGGACGGATGCCTCTTCCGGATCGACCACTTCCATCGCGTTGATCTGCTTGTTCACGATGTCGGTCTGCACCTTGAGACGACTGGTTGCATTTGTCGTCTGTTCCTGCGCGGTTCCGAGGCGTGCACCGACACTCGCAAGGTCGGACACCGAACCGCCGACCAGCAGCAGCGCTTTGTCTGTAACGGCCTGGAACGCGCTCTGATTCAGAGTTTCCAGACCAAGCCCGCTGAGCATCGTGTAGGCCATCGCCAGGTTCCGGAATGCCTTGTCATTGGCGCTGGCGGAGGAATCGACGGTTTGTGTCGTAGAGATGCGACTGCGCATGACCTGATCGGATGCCGACGACCAGTTCGTTCCCCAGGCCGGATCGTCGAATTCGGTCGCAAACGCATTGTCGAGGAAATTATTCATGGCGGCGGGGGTGATATTTACGGCAGCCACGTCACCGGGCGGAAAACCAAAAGCGGCAGTAAAGGCCGCATCGATCGCCGTCTTGCTGGCCGAACCGGTCTGATAAGGCGTCATCGGCTGTTGCGCCGTGTTGATGCCGGCGAACAGATACTGTCCGTCCATCGAAACATTGAGCGTCGTGAGAAGCGACTGGAGATTCGACGCTGCCGGCTGGGCGATGATGACGCCACCATTTGCCGAATTGCGCGCCGCCAGCAGATCCTTCTGGAAGGACTGTGCCGTCTCGATCAATTGCGAAACACGCTCCTGCGTGACGTCCAGGCGGGCGCTCACGAGTGCATTGGTATCGACGATTTTCTCCATATCGAGAAGCTCCGCACGCAGGGTCACGTCGCGACCCGTGAGTGCACCAAGACTCCCCCCGACATCAGCGAGCCTTCCTGTCGTCGCCTCCTTGGTGGCCTTTGAGATCGCCACCTGGCTTTTCGACGCGGAGATGCGCAGGGTGGTCGAAATCGAGTTCGATGAAATGAAATTTGTAGCCATATCGATTACCCCACCGCCATCAGAAGTTCTTTCAGCATGTCGTCAATCGTTGAGATCAGCTTCGACGATGCCGAGAAAGTGCGTTCGACCTGCAACATGAAGGTCATCTCATCATCCATGTTGACGCCATTGACGTTCGACAACGCATCGGCGCTGCGCTCCAGGAGCGTCTGGCTATAGGTGGCGTCGTCGCCGACGCTCTTGCGTTGCGATTCCAGCCAACTCACCGAGGAGCCGGCAAAGTCGACGAGGCTGCCGCTAGGCTTGCCGAGCGCGGCCGGATCATAGGTTCGGGATGCCGCCATGCCATCGACGAGGCCTTGAATGCGGGCGAAGAAACCCGCCTCACCGCCGGCATTGTAGACGTAATTAACGCCATTGATCCCACCATCGCGGATCAGGCTCGGATTGCCGCCAAGGGCCTGATCGACCAGGGCCGTCACCTTGATCGTGCCGGCGAGTCCGGTATTGATCACGCCCGTGGTCGGCATTCCGGGTCCACCGGCATAGGTGAAGAGGCCGGTTTGGTCTGGTCCAGCGGCAGCACTCTGATCCTTCTCGGCAAAAATCTCGATCACGGCGCGCGCAACTTCGTCGAGCTGATTCTGATAGGTCACCATCTTGTCGTCGCGAAGCGTCGCGAGACCAGCGAGCTTGCCGGAGCCGATCGGCATGATCGCGTTAGCGCCGGTAACGGGAACGCCATCGATGACCACAGCGTTACCCGTTGTGACGGCCGTGTAGGAATTTGTCGGAGCGAAGGTTACGGAGCGAGCGGTACGCTCGAACAACGTGACCCCGGAATCCGTATAGACAACCATGTCATTGTTTGCGCGGGTGGCAAACGTGATCCCAACCTCCTGGGACAGCTTCGACAGGATACTATCGCGCGTATCAAGGTAGTCGGTGACGTCGGAGCCGGAGATCGTTCCCTTGATGATCGCCGTATTAACCGTCTCGAATTGCGCCAGAAGCTGATTGATATTCCCGACCGACGTCGCCATTTCGGCGTCGGCATCCGCGCGGACAGTCTGCACGGTGTTGGTCGAATCGTTCAGCGATGCGGCAACATTTTTGGCCGCCGTGACGGCAGAATTCGCGAACGTTACGTTATCCGGCGCCGATGCATATTGCTGCAGGGCGCTTTTCAGCTTGGCCAGTTGCGCCGCGGCAGACTGATCGAGCTCGGGGTCGTCGATGGTGACAGCCGCAACCTTCTGCAGACCGTTGTAAAGGGCATCCTGCTGTGCGGTGTTCGATACCGCCTTGACGACATTGTTGAACAGACCGGCGCTGGCGGCCCGCTGAATACCACTGACATAGACACCGCTGCCCGGCTGGGAAACGATCAGAGCATTCTTGCGGGAGTAGCCGTCCTGGTGCAGGCCGGCGACGTTGCGCGAGATGACGGAAGACTGGACGCCCGACGCCATAAGCGACGAGCGGGCCGAATTGAGTGCGACCGTAAGTGACATTGGAGACTCCCGTCAGTGATCCGCGCTGTGTGCTAGCGCTTCAGGTTGACGAGTACGTCGAGCAGGTCAGCGCCGGTCTGGAACACCTTGGAATTCGCGGTGTAGCCACGCTGCGACTCGATCATCGCCGTGAGCTCGTTGGCCAGATCGACGTTGGATGCTTCGAGCGCTTCCGGCTTGATGGTACCGAGACCGCTATTGCCCGCGAAATCGACCTGGATGTTGCCGGAGTTGGTGCTGATCGAATAGACATTCCCGACTTCGGGCGAGAGATTGTCGGGACTCGGTACCGTCGCCAGCGGGATCTTGTAGCTCGCGATTCGCGTGCCGTCGTCGAAGATCGAATACATGGTGCCGTCTGAGCTCACCTCCACACGGTCGAGCGCGCTCGGCGCGTTGCCGTTGGTCGTGGCCTTGAACTGGAACTCGTCCGCGACCTGCGTCATACTCGACATATCGAAAGTGACGGGCGAGCCGCCCGGGATTGTGAAGGCCATCGAGGTCGGGCTCGCGGCAGCGAGGCGGCCCTTGCCGGTGGCGCTGACGTCGAAGGTAAATGTCTGGGTGGTGCCCAGCTGCGACCCGGCTGCATAGGGGAAGCCGCCGCCTGCTGCCGCGCCTGCGCTGTTGTAGATCTGCACATCCCATGTATTGGCGGCTGTCTTGAACATATACATGTCAAGTTTCACCGCATTTCCAATATTATCGTAGGTGATGACCGACGTTTTCGACGTAAAGTTCGGCGGTCCGGCGCTAATCGCAGCATTGGAATCCAGGTTGGCGCTACTGATACCTGCCTGGGTCGTCGGATTTCCCAGCAAGGACTGCTGCGCGATGTTTACGACCTCGAGATTGCCGAGGCCATTGGCAACGACGTTCGGCTGGGCACCATTCTTGATGTTGTAGCCCATCAGATAGTAGCCACCGGTATTGTAGAGATTGCCCTGGCCATCTGGAACGAAAGAGCCAGCGCGCGTGAGGTAAGGCGTGCCACCCGCATCGCTGACGACGAAAAAGCCATTGCCCTGAATCATCATATCGGTCGCAGAAGTCGTGTAATTCGCCGTACCGGGATCAGAGATCGCGTAACGAACCTGCGTCTCGACGCTGCCGGAATTGTAGTTTCCGGTTCCGCTGCGAAGGATAAGGGAGGAGAATTCCGTCGAGGCGCGCTTGTAGCCCGTGGTATTCACGTTGGCGATATTGTCAGCGACCGTCGCCAGTTTGTTCGACTGCGCGTTCATGCCGGAGCCGCCTGTGCGCATCACCCCATACAGACTCATCGATTATCCTCCGTTTCACGTGTGAAGTATTAGAGTTGAAGTTGCTTGCGCGAGGCTGGCGGTTATCCACAGGGTCATCGTGACGCAGTGCGCTCGGCGCAAAAATCTCGGGCCTTGCTCGTCCACGACCCAAATCCGCTCGCGACAAGGCTGCCGATAACACTGCAGATGTAGCGTTTTTGGCCGACAACGTTAGTCGGACCGGCGTTGTAGCGCGCGACAGCCATCGTCCAGTTTCCCTCGCGCTCACGCAAATCTTTCAGAAATCGGGCGGCATAATCGACATTGCGCGCGGGATCGAACATCGCTTCCACACTGGGGAATTTCTCGCCGTGATAGCGGTGATTGATCTGCATGCAGCCGAGATCGACCAGCTTCGCGCCCTTGCTTTTCTCCTCGGCGAAGCGCGCAACGGCGTTGCGCAGATCGGTGGCGAGCACCGTCCGGCCATCGACATTGAGCGCATAGGGATTCAGCACGCCCTTGCGTCCAGTCTCGCTGAGTCCGACAGCAAAGAGCACGCCGAGTGGTACATTATGGCGGCGTGCCGCTCGTGCCATCTCCCGCTCGCACGGGCCTTCGGCCCGCGCATTGGTCGCAACGCTAGATATAAACAGTGCTGCTGCGAACCCGGCTGCTATTCTGATCCTGCTGCCGTTCTGCCGGCCTTGGCGATTGCTCATGATCCTGCCTGTTATGCCGTGTGCCGTTCTGCGAATCGCCGGATGACCGCCCCGAAGAACCACCATCCGCCTGCGATCCGCCCGACGACGGCAGCGAAGAGCGCTGATCGGACGGCATCTGTTGTTGCTGCTGCTGCTGACCGTTGTTCAGATTTGAGTCGGGGGAGCGGGTATGGTCGATCGCTGTGATATCGAACGAGTACCCAGCCGACTGCATGGCGTCGGTGAGCGCACCGCGCTCCTGTCGCAGCATCTGCGTGGTCTCGTAGCGATCCGCAGTGAGATGAATCTCCACGGAATCGCCGGCAAGCCGCATCTTCACGGTGACAGAACCGAGATTGGGCGGATCGAGTTCGAGCGTCATCATGCGCACCGGCCGGCTATCCGCGGCCTTGTTCGTTTCGAGCCCCGGCGCGTCGGCCACGCGAGCCCTTTCAGGTGATGCGACGGTCGCCAGATCAGTCGCCATTCGATCGACGATCTTCTGCAGCGTCGTGACCTGTTGCACGGGTTCGAAATGCGTCTCTTGTTCACGGACAACCGCCTTCGCAACCGGAAGCGGCTTGGTATCCGTCGTCTCAACCGCCAACGTAAACCGTTGCGTGGCAGCCGCATCGGCGTCAGGCACGTCGGCCGTTGCGACGTGAACGGGCGTCGTGGGATCGCGCGGAGCATCATCTGCCTTCACGTCCGGTACCGAAATGCGAGACGTCGATTTGTCGTCGCTTGGTAAAGGCGAATGCGCGTGATCGAATTTGGCCATTACCGCGCTGAGCGCGGGATCCGGTCCGTGCCAGGGTGCAGATTTTGTCGCGCTCTCCTCGCCCCTCGTGGCCTTTGAATCGTCATCATCGGATTGGTCGTCACTGACGTTTGGTTTTTGCGCGACCTCACCCGTCAATTCCGCAAGAACGGATGCCGCGTCGAGCACCGGCTTTGCGTCAACGATTTTCGCGTCATCGGCTGCCTTGGCGACATGCGGCGTGACTGTTTTGGACTCCTTTGAGATCAGGCGGAGCTGCTCGCGAAAGTGATCGGCCTTCTCCTTGCCGTCCTTGGCATGGGCACCGCCGTTCAATCCGCCTTTCGTCCCAGCCTTTCCGGCCGCTGTCTGGCGAAGCGCTGCCATCAGGAGATCGGCATTGTTCATCGGGTTTTCTCCTTTAATTGTTCCTGCGACGCATCGAGCAGCTTTTGCGCGCGGTCGACGGCGGCGAGAGAGCGGCTGAAATCAATGCGCGGCCGCATGGCCGTCTTCACTTCGCTGCTTCCGTCGCTCTTGGCCTTTGCCTCTGGCAGTGCCTTTCGAACATTCAGTCCAATGGCAAGCGCCGCGGTTTGCAGTTCGACGTCACGTTCGGACAGTTTTGCCTTGTCGATCTGCTCAAGCTCGGCGATTGCCGTACTGTGTGCCGATGTGGCGACGCGTGCCGCGGCGCGATACAGGCGCGCGCGGACGCGCTCGACGCTATCGTCATCGGACAATGCAAATACACGGTCGGCGGCAAGCACGGTCATTTCAGTCTTGCCGCGAACCAATGCCGTTCTTGCAATCAGAAGATAGAGTGCCCGCTGGCTCGCCCGATCGAGATGATCGAGCACGGCGACAAGACGAGGGAAACGATCGGGGCGCTGTACGAAGCTGAAGCGTGCCACAGAGAGCGCAAAGCGCTGACGGAAATTGCCCGCATAAATGGAATGCCGATATCGGCGAAAGTAGCGCACCGCGAGGGCTTCGAACTTGTCGAAGTCGTCGTCCTGTCCGACGATGAAAATCTCCCGACGCAGTGCCGCTTCCTCGACCAACGTGCCCGGCATCATCAGCCGCACCTCGTCAAGCAATGCGATCGCGACCTTCAGGTCGTCCTGTGCAACCAGTGCCGATTGCACCAGCGCGATCTCGGCACCGAGTGCCGCAGGCAGGCTACGTGGCTTGATATTGGCGAGCTTCGACTTCGCTTCGTCCGTGCGCCCTTCGACATAAGCGATGGCGCCATCGACAATAGCCTCGTCAATATTCAGCACGTTGCGGGAGCGGAGGCTCGCAACCACTTGCGGCGACCCACCACTCAAGAGGAAGGTGACAGCTGCGCGCGAATTGCGTGGTTCCTTCCAGACGGTAGCATCGGCTTTCAGAAAATTCTCACCCAGGCGCTTCAGCAGGGCGGGTTGGGAATTGTGAGCGTCGAGATCGCCGCGCGCGATCTGATCTTGCAGCATCTGCAATGAACGAACCATCTGATACGGCTCGCGCATTTGTTCGTCGGCCGGCTGCGCATGTGCGCTGCCAAGACAGGCTAGAAGCGTTGCTGCAATTATCCTGGCGCTGGTCATAGCACGGGAGCACGGATCAGAAGCTCGATCCGCCGGTTCTGCGCGGCAAGCGGGTCGTTCTGAATTTTCGGCCGGCGGTCCGCATAGCCCTCGATGCGCTCGACCCGCGCAGCGTCGAGGCCGCCGCGCACCAGCATGTGATATGCCATATGCGCACGCGCGGTCGAAAGCCGCCAATTGTCATATTCCGACGTCCGATAGACGCGGCTATCGGTGTGACCGCGCACGATGACCTGGCCGCGGTTCTGCGCGATCATCGGCGTGATCTTGTCGAGCGCACGAACGAGACCGGGCGTGGGTTCGGCCGAGCCGTTGGCAAACATTCCGTAATTCACGTCGTCCGTCAGATTGATCAGGAGTCCCTCGGGAGTCTCCCTCACTTCGGCAACCGGACGCGCCGGTCCAATGGTGGCCAATGCCGCCGAGATTGCGGCCTGGAGCTTGGCGGCGTCCATCGGTTGGGCTTTTTCTGCCTGGGCGGGCGCCTTGTCAGGCTGCGCCTGGGATTTGTCAGCCGGCGCCGCTGTCTTGTCTGCCTGCGCCGGTTGCGGGCGACCCGTTGCCGGATTGGACTTGTCGCCATCGTCAGCAAACAACCCGGCGGGCTTCGGTGCCTCCTGCTTGTCGGATTTCGCGGGAGTTGAATTCGATCCGGACATCTCCTGCCCTGGGGTACCGGTGGCATCAGGTTTGGCGTCGAGCGGGCGCTGCTCCTGGCCCTCGCTTGCTACAGCAACATCTTCGCCGAATGGTAGGCTGCCGGCGTCCTTACGTCCCGACAGCTTCTTCTCGAGCGACGAGATCGACGCCATCGGCCAGTTGATCGGGTCGAACGGATCACGATAGGCCTCTCCGCCCTTCAGCCCTTCTTTGCGATTTGGATCGAGCGCCGCGCTGGTCTGCCCCGGACGCGGCGGACCGCCGGCAATCTCCGACAGCACCGCATAAGGATCGCGAAACAACGTCGCCTCGCCATAGCGTGGCTGCGGGGGCTGCGGACGCGCGAGCGAATCCGTCGGCTGACCTGGCTCCGGATGCGGCCACTTGCTCTCGCCTTCCACGGCCTTGCCGGGGTCAACCCGCCGGGCATCGTTGATGCCTTTACGATCCGGTGTCGAGTCCGTCAGCTTGATTGGATTGAAATAGGTGGCCACGCTTTCGCGCGTTTCCTGATTGGTGGCATTGATCAGCCACATCACCAGGAAGAATGCCATCATCGCCGTCATGAAGTCGGCGTAAGCGATTTTCCAGACACTGTTCTTCGTCTCGCCGCTCTCGAGCGAACTGCGACGGCGGATGATCACTATTTCTGGCGGAAGCGGATCGGCCATCTCAGCTCTGGACCGCCATCTTCAGTCGTTCGGTCCAGACCTTGAGCTGAGTCTCGAGCACGATCTGATCAACGACAATCGACGCTTCCGCCTCGGGGCCGGCACGCAATTCCGATGCGATTGCGCGGACGCCGAGCTTGCTGCGGATCAGTTCGAGCAACTCCGATGGGCCTGTGATGCGCAGGACCGGGCGGCGGCTATCGGTTGTAATCGACGACAGATGCTCGATGAATGACGTAACTGCCTGTTTCTGCACGGCGTTACTGATGAGTGGCTCGAGGAGCCGAGCGGCTACGCCGGCGATTCTTCCCTGCAACTGGTCGCCCATTTCGGCGATATCACCCGCGAGCTTCGCCGCCGTCTCGTTGAGCAATTGCTGCCGTTCTTCGGCGGCCTGCGCCGCAAGAGCCTCCTTTTCCTGCTCCATGCGCCGTTCGAACTCGGCAAGTGCACTCGCATAGCCTTCGGCGCGACCGCGCTCATAGCCATCATCCTCCTGCACGAGAGGCGGCTTTGGTTGCATCTGCGGCTGCGGTTGAAACGACGGTTGCTGCTTTGCCTTCTGCAGAAGCGGCTGATGTTGCGGCTGCACGCTGGAGTGATGCAGATGGTCGAACGGAACGACGCGGCTGCGTGTTTTCGGCGGCTCCGGTCGATCGAAATCGGCGATCAGACGTGCGACTTGCTCTGCGCTCATACCGCTTCCTCTTGTCTGATCCATTGTTTCAGAATCGCTGCCGCCTGCTTCTCATCAAGCTGGATGATCTGTTCCAGCCGCTTCTGTGGCGTATTCTGCATACTGCTCGAGACATCCTGGATAAGATTGGGCGGAGCCTCGCCTCCTGACAGAGCCGCGGCCGCCATCGTGCTGCCGCCACTGAGCAGCGCATTCGTCTCCGCCTGGAACTGCGTTGTCTCGTCCGTCTTCGCGCTGGCCAGGATCGTATTGATCGCGGGGCGCAGACCGAACCAGATCAGCATGCCGGCCACGGCTAGAATGGTGATGGCACTTACGAGACTGCCCGCTTGGCGCATCATCACCTCTGTGAAGGTGATCGACGGCACCGGCGCGAGATCGCGCGCACCTTCCATGAATTCGACCGCCGAAACCTGAATCTGGTCGCCGCGCGGGCGATCGATGCCAGCTGCGGTCGCAGCAATCTGCGAAATCTCCGCGACCTTGGCTTCGATCGCAGCATCGCTCACCTTGTCGCCAAGGCTCGCAATGAGACGCGGCCGGTTGACCAGAACGGCAAGGAACATCTTGTTCACCACGAAACCATCGCTCGTGGTCGTCACCGTCTTCGACGAAACTTCGTAATTGGTGATGTCTTCGCGGCGCTGCTTCTCGTCATTCTGATTCTTGGCGCCGGTCGCATTGACCTGCTGATCTGGCAGGTTCTGCTGAACGGTTGTCGGTTGCTGCCGATCGAGACTCTGCGACGTTTCCTTCTCTCGCACAGCGCGTACGGAGCGCTGCACCCGCGAATCCGGATCGTAGACCGTCTCATTGGTCTGTTTCTTGTCGGTCGACAGCTGGGTCGCAACGCTGACCTCGAAGTTATCGAGCCCCAGATAGGGCGTCAGTGCCCGGCTGACATTCTCCTGGATCGAGCGGCTCACAACCTTCTGCAAGTTCGCCATCGTGGTCGGCGTTGCCCCGACGCTGCCGCTGCCGTCATCATCCGAGAGCAGCGACCCGTCGCTGTCGAGCACGGTGACCTTGTCCGCGGTCATCCCCGGCACGGCCGCAGCCACGAGATGGCGCACCGAACGTGCCGTGCGTGCATCCGCCGGACCATCCGTTCGCAATACGACCGAAGCCGACGGCGGCGACTGCTCACGCCGGAACGAGCCGCGCGCAGGCATCACGATATGGACGCGGGCTGCCTTGACGCCTTTGAGAACCTGGATTGTCCGCGCAATCTCGCCCTCGAGCGCACGCACGCGCGTGATTTCCTGCATGAACGACGTCAGGCCGAGCGAGCCAATCTTGTCGAACAGCTCATAACCGCCGCCGGTGGTGCTGGGCAGGCCCTTGTCGGCCAGCAGCGTACGCGCCTGCGCGGTCTGTCCGGGACGAACGTAGACGGTATCGCCTGCCGTATTCAGATCGAAAGCGATATTCGCGTCGCGCAGCACCGAGCTGACACGCGTCACGTCCTCGCGGCTAAGACCCGAATAGAGAACATTGTATTCCGGTCGGCTTATGTAGTATGCGCCGCCGCCAACGCCGCCGAATACAGCGAGGCCAACCACCGCGAGCAGAATGAGACGCTTCGTACCCAGCTCAAGCAGATTGTTCCAGAGCTTCTGCGCGTGCTCGCGATTGACCATAAATACCCCTGCCCACTTCCGAATCGATCATCGATTGTGAAGCTTGTCCGAGGGTTACGGAGAGCCTGAAAGCGAAATGGCCGCGACCTTGATTGGTCGCGGCCATTCCTGTTCACGATGCGAGAGCGATTAGCCGCGGAACAGCGACAGGATGCTCTGGCTGCCGGCGTTGGCGATCGACAGCGCCTGGATGCCCAGCTGCTGCTGCGTCTGCAAGGCCTGGAGGCGGGTCGATTCGGCGTTCATGTCTGCGTCGACGAGCTGGCCGATACCGCGATCGAGCGAGTCAGTCAGGGTCTTCACGAAGTTCTGCTGCAGGCCGATGCGGTTCTTGATGGCGCCGAGGTTGGTGGCGGAGTCAGTGATCTTGGCCAGTGCCTTGTCGGTACCCGAGATGTAGGTCTCGAGCTTGGCGAGGTCCGCCGCGTTGTCGGTGAGCTTCGAGATGTCCATCGACGAAACACTGAAGGTTTCCCAGGCAGTGCCGGTATAGGCGTCCATGGTGCCGTCGAGAACGCCCTTCTTGGAGTCGAGGGGCGCGGCAAGCGCGGTCAGTGTGACAGCGGCGCCGTAGCCGGCAACGCTGGCATCGATCACAACGTTGGCGTCGTTGCGGCTCTTGAATGCGAGCTGCGTGCCATTGCCCGCGATACCGACCGTCAGACCTTCGATACCGAGCGAGTTGATCGCCGCGGCAACATCATTGATCGACGAACCCTTGGCGATCGAGACGTTGATCGCCGCAGCGGCACCGACGGTCACCGTGATGTTGCCGCCGACGTCGGTGGCAGCAGCATAGGCCGTGCTGGTACCCGTCGGGAACGTCTGGGCAATATAGGCCGTGTCAACATTCGCGTCGTAGAGCTTGATCGCATTGAGGTCGACCGAGAGCGTGTCAATCTGGACGGCGCCGCCGGCGCGGGAGAACGACGACACGACGCTCTTGGTCGCGTTGTAGCTGGCGCTGCTCGAATCACCCGAGATCCAGTTCTCACCGTTGAAAACCGCGCTGTCGGCGGTGTTCTTCAGCTGCTTCTGCAGTTCGGTGATTTCGCTCTGGATCTTCGCGCGGTCAACGCCCGGTGTACGGGCAGCAACCAGCTTGGCCTTGATCGACGACACGACGTCAACCGTGGCGCTCAGGCCGGTATACATGGTGTCGATGGTCGCAGCGCCGAGACCGAGAGCGTCCTGCACGGCGCCCAGAGCCTGAACGTCCGACCGCATCGTGGTGGCGATCGACCAGTAAGCGGCATTGTCCGAAGCGGTCGACACGCGATAGCCGGTCGAGATGCGGTTCATCGTGGTGGAGAGGTTGGCATCGACCGAGCGCAGGGTCTGCAGCGCGGTCATGGCCTGGGAGTTGGTCATCAAGCTAGACATCGTATGTCCCTTTAATTTGATTGATTTGCTGGGGACATACCGGACTTTCACCGGTACGAGAGGGCGGCATCATGCCTTTGGGATGTCGATATCTGATCGACCCAACCTGTCGTGAATTGCAAGCTAGCCGCCAAACCTTACCCAAAGCTGAAGGAAGCGGCGGCTCGTATAGTTAACAGCGATCATTTGATTCGTCACTTACCTTGTGATGAATCAAATGGTCTAGAGAAACGACTTCACAAGACCAACTGCGAGCAAATTCCAGCCGTCGATCAGTACGAAGAATAGTACCTTGAACGGTAGCGCGAACACCGTGGGCGGCATCATCATCATGCCCATCGACATCGTTAGCGTTGCAACGATCATGTCGATCACCAGGAACGGCATGACAACGAGAAATCCGATCTCGAATGCACGGCGAAGCTCCGACACCATGAAAGCCGGAATGATGATTCGTAGATCGATCCGCTGACCTTCGAGTTTGATCTTCATGCTCTCGGCAGCGAGGTTCTCGAAGGTTTGCAGATCCTTCTCACGCACATGCTGCAGCATGAAATCGCGAAACGGATCTGTGACACGCGAATAGGCTTCCTGCTCTGTGATCTCATTCTTCATCAGGGGCTGAAGGCCGTTCACCCACGCGCGATCGAAGGTCGGCGCCATCACATAAAATGTGAGGAACAGCGCGAGGCTGATCATCACAATATTGGCTGGCGTGGTTTGCAGACCAAGCCCTGTGCGCAGGAATGAGAGTGCGACGACGAATCGCGTGAAGCTCGTCACCATGATGAGCAAGCCCGGCGCCAGTGACAGCACCGTCAGCAGCGCGACCATCTGGATGATTCGGCCGCTCGCACTACCCTCGCCCTGCGGAAGCAAGGTCGACAGATCCGGAACCTGCGCCACTGCAGCCGTCGGCAGAAGCACCAGGAGCAGGATCGGAATGATACGCTTCATTGCACCACCAGCGTCTCGATAATCAACTCACGAACCCTGCCGCTCGAACGCGTAAGCGCGCGCTCATTCAGGTCTTCGCGCAGATATTGCAGGCCGCGGGCACCCTCGATCTGCGCGGGTGTGAGCGTGCGCAGATAGGCTGCAACATCCTCACCTATGCGAGCGACCACGATGCTCGCCTCCTCCTCGGTCAATTTATCGGTTACGATCGATGCCTCCATGCGGATCCAGGCATTTGGCGGCGCCGCCAGATTGGTCACGACCGGCGTGATCTTGCGCAGACGATCATTGGCATTGAAGGCCGACGAGATCGGTTTCTCTGGGACTTCCTTCTGGCTTTCACTGATGCGCTGGAACGTCGACATCAGATGCAAGCTTGCCAGCGCTCCAGCCCCGACCGAGAGCGCCGTGACAAGCAGCAGGGCGCCAAACCACTGCATGAATCCTGGGCGCTGGCCTTCATTCGCTGTGTTATCGGCCATGATCGATTCCCATCAGAACGGCGCGACCTGGTCGTAAACCTGTTGACCCCAGTTCGGCTGCTGCACTTCCATGGACCGGCCTCGCCCGCCATACGAAATGCGGGCTTCGGCGATCTTCTCATAGGCGATGGTGTTGTTGCGGCTGATATCGATCGGGCGCACGATGCCGCCGACATTGACGATGCGCATTTCGTAATTGACGCGCATCTCCTGCGAACCGCTAACCAGGAGATTGCCGTTCGGGAGTACGTCGACAACGACGGCAGCCACCGAGAAACGTACTTCTTCGTTCCGGTCGATCTTGCCAGCGCCCTTGTTCGACGACTGGGACTTGACGTTGGTATCGAAATTTCCCGCCGAGAGCCATTTGGCGATATTGGCCGAGTAATCGGACTCAACCTTGATCTGCGAGTCCCGCGACCGATCCGTCTTGTTATCAAGGATCGCCTTATCGTTCATCAGAATATTCACGGTCAGCAGATCGCCGACCCGCGTTGCCCGGGAATCGCGGTAGAGGTCCTTGCGGTCATTCCAGATCGAGTGAGGGCCCGCGCTACGATAGGCTCGTCTCTCGATCGGAATTGCGCGCGCATCGACCTGCATACCGTTGCCGATCGGCGACATGTAGGGCGCCTGGCCAACCTCGGCGAGATTACTGGCGCAACCGGTCAGGCACGACAGTGCGACCGGAATCAGAATCACTCTCAACCACATCATTTCTTGGCTTTCCCGTCGTCGGTGCGACGCATCCCGGCAAGCGTGTCAGCGAGATGTGCGCCACGTGCCGGTTCCATTTCATTGAGGATCGCGCTGGCAACGCGGACGCGCAGCTTGGCGAGAACAGCAGCTGCCGTGTCATCAGCCATGCTGGCAATCTGCTGCGCCGCAGCTTCCGGATTCATGCGCGAGTAGATTTCGACGACGTTATCTTCCGCCTTTTTGAGGAATTCTTCGCGCAACTTCAGCCATTCCTCATATTCGGCACGCTTGGCCTCAAGTTCGGCAATGCGCAGCTTCAGCTTGGATTCCGTCGCTTCCAGCTCTTTCTGCTGCCACGCCACCCGGGCATCGAGTGCCTGGTCTGCGATATTGCTGCAAAAGCGCGCGACGTCGGATTCCTGGGAGTTCGCGGCTGCGCTATCCTTTTTGTCGATTGCGCCCGTGATCAGCGCCGAATCGGCTGGCGGACGCACCACCGGGTCCTGCTTGTTGGCAGCCGGGCGTGGGCGCGCGACTTGCGGCGTCTTTGCAAATTCACCGAGGTTCAGCGGCTTTGAGAGCTTCTGCTCGGGTTCGGCCGATGCCTGTGTGGACAGCACCATACCGACCAGCATGAGAAACTTGATCGATCGATTTGCGACGCGCGCCATTCGTGTTCTCGTGATTCAGCTGAGCGAGCGTTGCACGCTTTGGCTTGCGTGACGCTGACCCGGGCTTACTGGATGACGAGTTCCGCTTGCAGCGCGCCGGCCGCCTTGATCGCCTGCAAGATCGCGATGATTCCCTGCGGTTTCAGGCCGATTTGATTGAGACCACGCACCAGACGCTGCAAGTCCGCACCACGCAGAATGGCGATCTTGGCGCCGGGCTCGTTAGCTTCGATGAAGGTTTGCGGCACCACCTTCGTCTCGCCGCGCGCGAATGGGTTCGGTTGCGACACGATCGGCGCCTCGGTGATTCGCACCGACAGATTTCCATGGGTGACCGCGACTGTCGAAATCTGTACATTCCGGCCGATGACCACCGTTCCCGTGCGTTCGTCGACCACCACTCGCGCCGGCGAATCCGGCTCGACCAGTAGCTCCTCGATTTCGGCGATAAACCGCACCGGCGCGGTCGAGCGTGGGCGCGACAGCACGATGGTGCGATAATCGCGCTCGAAGGCCACGACCTTCTGGTAACGGCCGCTACTATGCGCGTTGATCGCGTCCATGATACGCGTTGCGGTGACGAAATCCGGATTCTTTAGCTCAAGAATGAGCGATTCCATCTCGCTGAAACGCCCCTTGACTTCACGTTCGATCAGCGCGCCATTTGGGATACGGCCAGCTGTGGCCACGCCCTGGCTAAGCGTTTGTGCAGCGCCTTCGACGTTGTAACCGCCTACAGCGATAGCACCTTGCGCGACAGCATAGGTTTCGCCATCGGCACCGCGTAACTGCGTCATCACCAACGTTCCACCAAGCAGGGATGATGCGTCGCCCAATGACGAGATCGCGACGTCGATTCGCGAACCACCCGCGACAAACGGCGGCAGATCGGCCGTCACAACGACGGCGGCAACGTTGCGCGTGCGCAACGAGGTGCCACGGATATTGATGCCCATATTGTCGAGCATCGATTGCAACGATTGTTCGGTGAACGGCGCGTTGCGCAACGTGTCACCGGTGCCCTTGAGGCCGATCACAAGGCCATAGCCGAGGATTTGGTTCTCCCGCACGCCCTTGAGATTGGCGATGTCCTTCACACGCACAGCGGCATCTGCCGCCGAGATCGAAAGCGAAAGCAGGAGACCGCAAAGGAGACGCAGCATCATCCGTTCTGAATCCGTACTGATCCGTCCTGCTGGACGATGCCCCGGATAGTGACTCCGGTATCGAGGTTGCGAAGCTGCACCATCATGCCGGCGCTGCCCGACTGCAGGGATGTTGCATAGGTGACGATAATGAGCCCGTCATCCTCGACGAGCACCTTCACCACAGCGCCGCGGGTGACGGCCTTCAGATCCTCGAGACCGTTGATCGGAATCAGGTGTCCCGCCAACAGAGTACGGCGCGCAATGCGGCCAACGAGGGACGCACGGTCGTTGATGAACGCACTTGCGCCCTGAATATTGGGCGCAAAATTGCGATCCATAATCATCTCATCCCTGATGACGTCACCGGGATAGATGGCTGTAGCCGGCACCGGATAGCGGACAGACTCGTCCGCGGCCTGAGCGACGCTTGCAATGCCGGTCGCGAGCACGAGGCTCACGACCCAGCGGGTAACGATGGTAACTGCGCGCATCAGGCCGAGATCCCGTTCTGTGGATTACCGCATGCCCTTCGAAATGGTCGATGCCATCTCGTCAGCCGCCTGGATGACTTTTGAATTCATTTCATAAGAACGCTGCGCCGATATCAGCTCAGTGATTTCCTTCACCGGATCGACGTTCGAACTCTCGAGATAGTGTTGATGCAGCTTTCCGTAGCCAATGTCGCCTGCGAAGCCGACAACCGGCACGCCGGATGAAACCGTCTCGCGATAGAGATTGCCGCCCAGTGGATCCAGACCGGCTTCATTGGAGAAGTTCGCGAGCGAGAGTTGCCCGAGCTGAACAGGCGCAACGGTCCCGTCGACCTTCGCGAAGACCTGGCCAGACTCGTTGACAGTGACATCCACGGCATTCTGCGGGACGATGATCGCAGGCGTCACCAGATAGCCGTCCGGCGTCACCAGCTGGCGGTTTTCATTCAGGTTGAATGCACCGGCGCGTGTGTAGAGCGTCTCACCATTCGGACCGGCGATCTGGAACCAGCCGCGGCCATTAATGGCCATGTCATAAGTGTTGCCAGTCTGCGCCATGGCGCCCTGCAGATGCAGCTTGCGCACGGCAGCCGAACGCACGCCGAGACCGAGCTTTGCGCCTTCAGGTACTGCGCCCTCACCGCTTCGGTTGGGAACGCCCTGCGCGCGGTCGATCTGATAGAACAGATCGGTGAATTCCGCGCGGGATCGCTTGTACGAGGTCGTATTGATATTCGCGATATTATTCGCGATCACTTCGACATTAAGCTGCTGCGCGCCCATACCGGTGGCAGCAATGGCCAGAGCTCTCATGATTAAACCTCAAATCGCCATTCGGCTGACTTCTTGATACGCCTGAACGACCTTGTCGCGGACGGCGACAGCCATCTGCAATGACCGTTCGGCAGACATGACCGCCTCGACCACCTTCTGTGCCGAGAGCTTGCCGTGGATGGACTGGATTGACGCGGCTTCGCCGGCCTTGATCGAACCGATGGCATCGGCTGCGACCTGTTCGAGGACATTGTTGAAACCGACGGTGGCTGCGCCGGGCTGCACCGCGGGTGTCGCGGAATTGATGACTTCGCTGGTTTTGGCGAGCTCACCAGCACTGCTGATGACTGAGGATACCGCTTCAAGCATGGTTAGCTCCTCAAGAGATCGATGGTCATCGACACCATGGATCTCACTTGTTTGATGACCTGTAGGTTGGCCTCGAAGGACCGGTTGGTTTCCCGCATGTCGCCCATTTCAATCAACGAGTTAACATTGGGCAGCTTTACGTAACCGGTTGGATCGGCAGCCGGGTGGCCTGGCTCATAGTCCACGCGGAACGGCGCCTGATCGGTTCCGACATCCTTCACCTTGACCATGCGCACACCAGCGGCACGGTCCATCTCGGCTGTGAAGGTCGTGGTCTTGCGGCGATACGGATCCGAACCTGGCGTGCGGCCGGTTGAATTAGCGTTAGCAAGGTTCTCCGACACGACACGCAAGCGGGTCGACTGCGCTTCGAGGCCGGAACTTGCGATCTGAACAGATGCTTGTAACGGATCAATCATCGTCATTTCCCTCAGGTCTTCATGCTTGTCATGAACATGCGATGAAACGATTTGACGATCGCCGTATTCAGTGAATAGTCGCGATTGATATCGCCAGCCTTCAGCATTTCCTGCTCAAGGCTGACGGAGTTGCCGGAGTGAACGGTCTCCCAGCTCTTTTCCTTGCGCATGCCCTGTGCCTCAACCGAAGACCCGGTCGTGATATGCGCCGGCGACGTCACCGTCACAGGCACGACTTTCGAATCGAGAATCTTGTTGAACGGTTCAATGTCCTGCGCGCGATAGCCCGGCGTGTTCGCATTGGCGACATTCGCCGAGATTGCGGACTGCCGCAGCGACAGCCATCGCTCATGCGATGAGGCAACATCGAAGAGATATACGGGTCCCACTTGTCCCCCAGGCAAACATGATTCCTTCATCATGGTTTACAAATGGAAACTTGTCCGAGGCTGGAGATGCGCATCACGACATGCGCGGAACGCTTACGCATTCGTCTTCTGCTTTCGCGAATGCAGAAAGTAGATGATTTCTGCGACAGGGCGGAAGAACTCCGACGGAATCATCTTGTCGATGTAAGCAACATCATACATCGAGCGCGCCAGCATCTTGTCTTCCACCACCGGGACACCATTCTTCTCGGCGATTTCCCTGATCTTCAGCGCGATCAGGTCCTGCCCCTTTGCAAGCACCGTCGGCGCAGCGTCTTCGCCCTGCTTGTACTTCAGCGCAATCGCGTAATGCGTGGGATTCGCGATCACCAGCGTGGCGCGCGGAACGGCCGCCAGCATCGACTTGCGAGCGCGATCGCGCGCCAACGAACGCAACCGCGATTTGACGATCGGATCGCCTTCGGCCTGCTTGAACTCGTCCTTGATCTCCTGCTTCGTCATGCGCAGTTCGCGGCGCCAATGGAAGCGTGCCCAGACGAGATCGAGCGACACCAGGACAATGGTCGCAATGCTGATGGCGGAGACAAGCCGCATTGCGGTAGTCAGCACCAATTCCGGAACGGCCGCCGGATCGCTAAACAATGCATTCACGGCCACGGCCTCCTCAGCCCGCAGGACGATCATCACGACCAGACTGATAGCGACGAACTTGAAGACCGACTTTCCGAATTCCACACGTCCCTGCGCGCCGAAGATTCTGCCCCAACCTTTCGCTATTGAGATGCGCGAGGCTTCCGGCTGGATGCGATCGAACACAATTCGCGGTGCGTTCTGCAGGAAAGATGACGCCAGCCCGGCCAGCATCAGGACGATAACAATCGGAATAACCAGTCCCGCCGCACTCATACCGACCGCGGTGAGCAACTCAATAGCATCCGTTCCATTACGGATGCGGATGCCCGACGGATCGTCGATCAATCGGGCTAAAGTGAATGTCAGTTTTCTGACGTTGTCGGTGGTCAGAAAGCTTTGAATAATCAGCAGTGCGAGCATAGAGGCGAAAATCGGCGCTTCGCGCGAGACCGGGATTTGGCCCTTCTCTACGGAATCACGAACCTTCTTCTCTGTCGCCTCTTCGGTTTTACTGTCCTTGTCGGGTTCGTCAGACACAATGCTCTATCTTCAGGTGAATACCGGCTGATCTTCTTGATCGGGATTTAGTTCAATTTCGCCGCGTCCGGCCATATCGAGCGCAAGGTCGGTAATGGCGCGCCGCGCATCCAGAATTTCACGCTGATTCGCGGGGATACCGTTTGCCAGTTCGTGGTCTACCAGACGACGGGTGCGCGAGGCGAGCGACGACAGAATGAGCTCGCGGAATGTCGTATCCGATCCCTTGAGCGCCATCACCACGCGATCTGTTGGCACCTGATCGAAGATCAGCATGCGCGCCTTGGCCGTAAGGTTGACGATATCGTCGAAGGTAAACAGCATACCCTTCAGAATCTCGGCCGACTTCGGCCGCGATTCGGTGAGGTTCTTCAGCGATTCCTCCATCTGCGTCCGCTCCATCTTGTTGATGATGTCGGCCATGCGCGGATAGGTATCGGACGCCAGGTTTCGGGCGAAGTTGATCATGAAGTCTTCGTGCATCGTTTTCTCGATAATGCCCATGGCATCCTCGACAACAGGCTTGAGGCTAAGCATACGCCGCATCAAGTCGTGCCGGATATCCGGCGGAAGATGACTCATCACGCGGGCAGCACACGCCGGCTTCACCCGCGAGAGAATGAGTGCAGCCGTTTGCGGATGCTCCTTGAGAAGATAGTTGGCGAGCAGGCTTTCCGAGACGAGAGAGATGCGTTCCCACACCGACTTTGTCTTGTTGCCCAGAACTTCGGAAATAATGTCAGTGATCTGCTCAGGCGGCAGCACGCCATTCAGCAGCTTCTCTAGCTCACCGACGGTGCCGAAGATATTCGGACCTTCCGAGAAATTCTGAGCGAATTCCTCAATGATCGCCTCAAGCTCAGGCCCCGAGATGGGCTTGAGCTCAGCCGCAGCGCGCGTGACCAGTTTAATCTCTTCGGGATCGAACTCCCGAAGCAGGCCGCCCGAGAGCTCACGCCCCATGGCCAGCAGAAGAGCTGCCGCTTTCTCGGTGCCACCCAGCGGTTTGATGCTGGTGCCGGCGCGCTTGGCAGGTGCATTGAATGCCATTAGGAATATCTCTTTGGGAAAATCTCTTTAAGCGTCCGGATCCCCGGCCGCTCCTCCGACGATTTCCGTCAGCGATACACCGAAACGCGAATTTTCATCTTCCACGACGACGACCGCACCGCGCGCGACGATGCGTCCGTTGACGACGACCTCGACAGGCTCACCCACGCGGTGATCGAGCGGGATCACTGCGCCGCGGCCAAGCTTCATCAGATCCGCGACCGGCATGGTCGCTGAGCCCAGCAGCACCTGCACCGTGACCGGGATGCGCAGGATAGGTTCAAGATTTGTCAGCCGGCTGGTTTCCTCGGCAGCGCGAGCTGCAAGATCTGCCAGTTTGCCGAACGACGCGCCGTCAGCCTTAAGCGGGTCGGCGCCTGTAGCGGTCGCTGCGCTCACTGGATCGATATCGAATGGTTGCTTCATATCCCCTGCCTTCTTGAAAACTCAGATCGTGGCCTAAGCCGGATTTTGTGCCGCAGTGCGAGTATCGATTTCCGCGATAGCCTTGCGCGCCTCATCTATTTTGTCGCCAAGCGCCTGAACCATTTGCCGTCCGTCCGAACTGAATTCGCGTACCATTAATACCATGTCGTCCACCGTCTCGTTGGTCTTGCCGACCACCGCAGTGAACTCCCCCTGATGTGCGCGCAACTTCACGAGTTCACGATGCATCTTGGTGACGCGGATGCTCGTGAAGAGCAGAGCCGCAAAAAGGATGATGTCAACGAGCGAGGATACCATCGATAAATTCCCGTTTTTGGTCGGCCGATTCCTTGACCTGCAGTGAATAAACGCCATTCATCTGGCCGAGCTGGCACCAGAACAGGCGTTGATCATTGCATTCGAGGCGAACCATCGTGTCCGGCGTGGCGTTGAGCTTGAGCACCTGGCCGACGTGAAATTTCGCGACCTCGCCGAGAGTAAACTGCCGCTCTTCGAGAACCGCCTTCAGAACGACTTCGGTCCGTTTAATCTCGCTGTGCAACTGACGGCTCCAGTTCGGATCGGTGGATGCCGACTCACCGGATACGATCTGCGACAGCGACTGCCGGATCGGATTAAGCGCTGCGTGCGGAATGACGATGAACATCTCGCCGCCGCGATCGAGACCTTGCAGCAGGATCTTCGCACACACGGCCATGTTGTTGAGGCGGCCGATCGCAAGATAGTCCATGCGCGTCTCGACACGTTCCAGGTTGAACGTCACGTCGGAAGCGCGGTCGAATGACGCCTGCAACGCCTTGCCAAAGCGCTCGAACAGCGATTGCGCGACATGCAACTCCACATTCGAGAATACCCGCGGCATGTCCAGCGGCGGCTCCGCACCGTCGGCGCCGAACAGGAGCTCGATCATCGTGTAGACGAAATCGCGATCAAACCCGATCAGGATACGGGCGTCCCATGCTTGTGCATAGAAAACCGCGGCAATGGCTTCGCCCTCATAGCGATCGAGGATATCGGAGAGGCGATCACTGCCCACGCTGCTTAGCGAGAAATACGACTGCGAGGGCGACATGGATCGCAGGCTTTCGGCGCAAAGATTCGTCATCTGGTCGAAAATCACATGCAGCATCGGCATGCGTTCGACGGAAATTCCGGCAGCCCCTAAAAGTTGATCTGATCCTTGATCTACGCGGCCTGACTTTACTTCTGACATCAGGCCCGTGCTCCCGCTTTCGCCGAGGGTTCAGCAGGTGCTGCTTTTGCAGGCCCGCCGGAGATGGTTTCGCTTTCGACGACATCGATCGACGGGCGTTCACCGGGGCCGATCATCTTGCGGCCGTGTTCGATAGCGATCTGCGGCAGGGCCCCGTTCATGAAGGCGAGCAGTGACTGCTTGACGATTACATACATCCGCGCGCGCTGCTCGCGCACCAGCTTGATCTTGTGGGCCAGCGGCGCGACAAGACCGTAGGACAAGAAGATGCCGGCGAATGTGCCGACCAGAGCCGCACCGATGAAGCCGCCGAGTAATTTCGGGGATTGGTCGAGAGCGCCCATCGCCTTGATGACGCCGAGTACCGCGGCGACGATACCGAGCGCCGGAAGTCCTTCGGCGACCATCATCAACGAGCCATACGGCTTCATCTTGCTGCGAATGATGGTTTCGATTTCCTCGTCCATCAGCGCCTCGATCTCATGCGGCCGCGCGCTGCCCATGATGATCAGGCGGAAGTAGTCGCAGATGAAGTGCAGAAGCGGCTCGTTGGCGAGAACGGTCGGGAAGGCGGTGAATATTTCTGACGATGATGGATCGTCGATATGGGCCTCCACCTCGTTACGGCCCTTGTTCCGCACTTCGCGCATCAGCGAATGCAGAAGCCCCAGCAGATCAAGGTAGTGACGCTGCTTTGGCACCGCGACCGTCAACGCCTGCACGGTGGCGCGGCCGGTGTCGACCACGGTTTTCCAGGGATTCGCAATGACATAGGTGCCCAGCGACATCCCCATGATGATGACGAACTCCCAGGGCTGCCATATCACGCTGAGATGCCCGCCCATCGCGGTGAAGCCGCCGATCAGACTGGCGAGTGTGATAATGACGCCAAAGAGAATGCTCAAGCGCACCGCTCCAAATTGAGGATACGATTCACTTAGGCAACGATGCTTGCACGAGGCTGACATCGACCTGCGGCGGCCAGCCCCGCGCAAGCTTGTGCGGGGAGTTTGAGGCCAGTCTCGCCGCATGCGCCCGCAGACTGGGAACCCACTGCCGATGGTCTCGACAATCGCAAGCTACCAGCTGATCTCCAAGAATATTGTCAAATCGTTGCAGCAGACGATGGAGAAGCCGGACGTGTCGAAGGACACGGAATACTACCTGTCACACATCCGCGATGTGAAGACGATCGACGAGTTCATCGGCGACTATCGGTTGTTCAGCTATGCCATGAAGGCTTACGGGTTGAGCGACATGACCTATGCCAAAGCGTTCATGCGCAAGGTTCTTACGGAAGGTGTTGCCAGCTCGACCACATTCGCCAACAAGCTTTCCGACGCCCGCTACCGCGAATTCGCCACCGCATTCGACTTCGTCAAGCTGGGTGACCAGGCGACGAGCACGACCGCCGCGCAGGTCGGCACCGTCGAGAAATACGTCCGGCAGCAACTCGAGGAAGACGCCGGATCGCAAAATGAAGGCGTTCGTCTGGCACTCTATTTCGAGCGCAAGGCGCCCAAGATCACCAGCATCTATCAGATTCTCGCTGATCCGGCGTTGATCAAGGTCGCCCAGATCGCGCTTGGCATTTCACCGATGACCTCGATGGCGGATGTCGACAAACAGGCGAATATGCTCAGCGCGAAAGTCGGCATCGCGGATTTCCAGACCCCCGAAAAGCTGCAGACGTTCCTGCAGCGTTTTTCGGTGATGTGGGAGATGGAGAACGGAACGTCCACCGCCCAGTCGGCTTCAAGCACCCTCATCACGCAGCCGCTCGAAATGGGCCTCAGCACGGATGTGCTGACCACCCTGCAGAACCTGAAAATCGGACGATAAAATGCAATCAGCGCTCTATGTCAGCCTCTCGGCTCAAGTCTCGCTCGAGAAGCGACTCGAAACCATTGCCAACAACATGGCCAATATGAAAACCGCCGCGTTCCGTGCCGACGCGGTGAAGTTCGAGACTGCAATGTCGCGCGCAGCAACGCAGGCGGTCGCGTTCTCCTCGCCCGGCGAAAACTTCATCTCGCGCAAGGAAGGCGCTATTACCCAGACCGGCAATACCCTGGACGTTGCGGTCACCGGAAATAGCATGGCCGCGTACCCCGGCGGCCCCGATCCCGGCCACACGACGTGGATGGCGTTTGCTGGGCCGAACGGCACCGTCTATACGCGCGATGGCCGCATGCAGATCGACATCAACGGGCAGCTTCAGACCCTCACCGGCTATCCAATCCTCGATTCTGGCGGCACGCCGATCATCGTCGATCCCGACGCCGGCCCGCTGACGATCGTGCGCGACGGCACCATTTCGCAGGGCCGCATCCAGGTCGGTCAGCTTGGCCTGTTCGATATCGCCCCGGACGCAAAGCTGGAACGATTCGGAACGTCAGGCGTGATTCCGAGCAAGCCGGCGACCACCGCGCTCGACTTCGTCACGGTCGGCTTTCAGCAGGGCTACGTCGAAGGATCAAATGTCGATCCTCTGACAGAACTCACACAGATGATGACCGCACAGCGCACCTTCCAGAGCGTCAGCTCATTGATCGACAATTCCGAAAGTACCATGCAGAACGCCATTCGCACGCTGGGCGATCCAAAAGCCTGATGCCTGACGTGACCGGCGGGAGAGCTCGATGAACGCGCTTGAAAAACTCGAATCGACCATCGCAACCCTGCGCCGGGACGTGCCCACGGTTCGTGTCGGTGGCATGGTGTCCGAGGTGACGCCGACGCATTTTCGCGTCTCCGGCCTGTCGCGCTATGTCAGGCTCGGTGAATTGATCGGACTGGAAATCGACAAGCAGGTTCATCTCGGTGAGGTCGTGCGGATCGATACTGACGGCGTAACGGCCAAACCATTCGATTCCCACTTTGCTGCCGGCCTCGGCGTCCCCGCCTTCCGAATGCCTCCCAAGACACTGTCTCCACATCCGGCCTGGAAAGGTCGCGTCATCAATGCGCTCGGTGAGCCACTGGATGGCGCCGGCGACATGCCGGTCGGCGAGCGCGAGATGCAAACGGATGCTAATCCCCCGCCAGCGATGAGCCGCTCGCGCGTGAGCAAGCCGCTCCGTACCGGCGTCCGCGTCGTGGATCTCTTCACACCGCTCTGTATCGGCCAGCGCATCGGCATTTTCGCTGGTTCCGGCGTCGGCAAAACCACCCTTCTTTCGATGCTGGCACGCAGCGCCGGCTTCGACACCGTCGTCACTGCACTTGTCGGCGAGCGTGGACGAGAAGTACGTGAATTTCTCGAAGAATCGCTGGTCCATCACAGGACCCGCGCGATCACAGTCGTCTCAACGAGCGACGAAAGCCCGATGATGCGTCGACTGGCGCCGAAGACGGCGATGACCATCGCCGAATATTTCCGCGATCGCGGTGAATCGGTGCTGTTGATCGTCGATTCGGTAACGCGCTTCGCCCACGCATCCCGTGAAGTCGCGCTCGCTACCGGCGAGCCGGCGATCGCACGCGGCTATGCGCCGAGTGTCTTCAGCGAACTTCCGCGGCTGCTGGAGCGTTCAGGACCGGGCCTCGAAGGCCAGGGCTCCATTACCGGCGTCTTTGCCGTGCTGGTCGATGGTGACGATCACAACGAGCCCGTGGCAGATACGGTGCGTGGTACGCTGGACGGGCACATCATGCTCGATCGCGACGTCGCCGATCAGGGCCGCTATCCGGCCGTCAATGTGCTGTCATCGGTGTCGCGCCTCGGCCAGCATGTGTGGTCGCCGGAGGAAGCTAATCTGGTGCGTAAGCTGCGCGCCATGATCGCCCGCTTTGAGGACACCCGCGACCTTCGCCTGATGGGCGGCTATCAGCCCGGCCGCGACAGTGAACTCGATCAGGCCGTCCAGCTCGTGCCCAAGATCTACGGCGTGCTGCAACAGCACCCGACCGACCCGTCCTGCGCGGAGCCGTTCCAGGAATTGCTCAGCGTGATCAAGACCGCAATCGGCTAACTGCGCTCCCGCGTTCTAGACACCCGGGATCGTATCGAGATTGGCTGCCGCGACGATCGCACCGGATCGCACAAGGCGCAGCGACTTCTGAATGTCGTCGTGAAAATATCGATCCTCGTCGAGATGGGCGACGTCTGCCCGGATACGTGCGCGAACGCTCTCCAAACGATCGCTGGACTTCAGCGGCGCATGAAAATCGCAACCTTGCGCACCCGCCAGGAGCTCGATGGCAATGACGGCCATCGCATTCTCGATCATCGGCAGCAGCCGGCGCGCCGCATGCGCTGCCATCGAAACGTGGTCTTCCTGATTGGCAGATGTCGGGATCGAGTCGACGCTGGCAGGATAAGCCCGCTGCTTGTTCTCAGATACCAGCGCCGCGGCCGTCACTTGCGCGATCATGAAGCCGGAATTAAGCCCCGGCTTCGGTGTCAGGAACGCGGGCACACCGGATAACACCGGATCCACCAGCATGGCGATCCGGCGCTCTGAGATCGATCCGATCTCGCAGATCGCAAGCGCCATCATATCCGCCGCAAAGGCAACCGGCGCTGCATGGAAATTGCCACCGGAGATCGCGATATCATCCTCGGCAAAGACCAGAGGATTGTCAGAGACGCCATTCGCTTCGGTGAGAAGTGTGGTGGCCACCTGTCGCAAAACGTCCAGCGCGGCGCCCATCACCTGCGGCTGACAGCGGAGGCAATAAGGATCCTGAACACGGACGTCGCCGGTGCGGTGCGACTCGCGAATCGCGCTGCCGGCGAGAAGTTCCTTCAATGCCTGGGCCGAAACGATCTGCCCTCCATGTTTGCGCAGTTGATGGATGCGTGGATCGAACGGCGTATCCGAGCCACGCGCGGCGTCGGTGGACAAGGCACCGCTGACGAGTGCGGTCCTGAATAGGATTTCGGCCTCGAACAATCCCGCAAGTGCATAGGCCGTCGAGAACTGCGTGCCGTTCAGCAGCGCCAGTCCTTCCTTGGCCCGCAGCTCGATCGGCTGCAGACCCGCACTAGCGAGCGCCTCCGTCGCCGGCAATCGCCCGGACGTCGTCAGCGCCTCGCCGACGCCGATCATGACCGACGCCATATGCGCGAGCGGGGCCAGATCGCCGGAAGCACCGACTGATCCCTGCGCGGGCACGATGGGCGTGATGTCATGCGCAATCATGGCGCTGAGCAACTGGACCGTCTCCATGCGGACGCCGGAGAAACCCTGTGCCAGGCTCGCAAGCTTGAGGCACATCATCAGCCGCACCACCGGCGCTGGCGCTGGATCGCCGACGCCCACGCAATGCGACAGCACGATGTTTTTCTGGAGGGCCGTGATGCTTTCGGCTTCTATGCCGACATGTGCAAGCTTTCCGAAGCCTGTATTGATGCCATAGACGGGTTCGCCCTTGGCGACGATCCGGGCAACTGCCGCAACACTGGCATTGATGCGGGGAATACAGCTCCCATCGAGAACTGGTACTGCCCCCCGATAGATCGACCGCCAGTCCGCCAGCGTCACCGTACCCGGTGTGAATCGCATCGTCATTAAAGTGTCTCCAGGCCATCTGTAGATGGCCCAAGGCAACACATTCAACGCTGCGCTTCAATGTTTGCGCGCAACAAAAAGGCCAGCCTTGCGGCTGGCCTTTCAGCTGATCGACAGTCAGATCGTGCGCTGCGACGTGCGACGCAGCGTCACGTTTGCCTTATGGCTTCCAGCCGCCGCCCGGCAGATTACCGTGATAGGGCGTGTTGCGGCAGTGGCCCCACGGACCGCGCCAGTAACCGGGAGGGCAGCCGTTCCCCATTACGGGAGCTTCCTGATAGTAGCCGCCCGGGAGTGGGCCGTAATAAGGTGTATAGCGGCAGCCACCATAGGGACCGCGCCAGCCGTTCGGACCGCATCCACCCGCAACCGGGATCACGTGCGCTTCGACAGCGATGCTCTGGCCCATCATCGGCGCAGCACTTGCCTGCGTCGAGACGATGAACATGGCGACGAGACATGCCGCCATCATGTGCAGAATTTTGGTCATTCTATTCCTCTCGATGAGTTGAAGATCACTCGGCCCCGACGAAAGCGTCTTCGCCTTGCCGCGCGATGCGCAACCCGAAGATGCATTGGTCTTTATTCTGCTTAGAGGCACGGGATACCGTTGGCAATTCCGTTCTATCAATGCACCGGCACAACCCGTTCGGTTAGTTATCCGCCCGTTAAGAACGGCGAACAGAGCTGCCGCGCGAAGTACTTCATCAGTGTAGTTCCCTTTAAACGAAGATGCAGCGACGTGTTGGAGCTATTCCAGAGACCGGAACCCTGCATCCGATCCCGCTGCGATCGAAGTGCTGCGACACGAGCGACTTCAATTGCCGCAAGGCCTTTGCATGATAGCCGAGTTGCGTGGAGATCGGTTCTCGCGCTACCACCGGCCGCCGTGCAATCGCTTGATGAAAGACACCCGTGCTTCCCTGGAAACTGATCGATACGACCGAAGTCCCCGGCGGCGGCGTGCCGCTGCGCCTGATGCAGCGCGGGCACGAATTCACCATCAAGCTCGGCCAGAACGAATTGATGAGCAGCCGGCTGTTCGGCTCCGAGGAAGCGCTGGCGACGCTCACCTGCTTTCGCCTCAAGGACATGAAGGCGCCGCGGCTTTTGATCGGTGGCTATGGCATGGGCTTTACATTACGCGCTGCGCTAAAGGTGCTCGGCCCGAAGGCGAAGATCACCGTGGTCGAACTGGTGCCCGCAATCGTCGCCTGGGCGCGTGGCCCAATGGCTGAGCTATCTGGCGATAGCCTGAGTGATCCGCGTGTGGAGATTGTTGAAGGCGATGTCGTTAAAGCCATCGCTGGTGCACGCGGCAAGTACGATGCGATCCTGCTCGACGTCGATAACGGGCCCGAAGGCCTGACGCGAAAATCGAATGATGCGCTCTATGACCTGAAAGGGTTGCGCGCGGCCCAGGCCGCGCTCAGTCCGGGCGGCGTACTGGCCGTCTGGTCGTCATTTCCTTATGACAAATTCACGGCGCTCCTCGGCAAGGCAGGCTTCAACGCCGAGGAAATCAAGATCCGCGCCACCGGCACACGCGGTGGCGCCCGTCACGTCATCTGGCTGGCGACGAAGCCAAAAACATAGCCGTCGCCGCCATGAAGATGGATCTTAATAGGCAATCGAACGACGACTGCGGCGCGGTTCGGCATAAGGCTGCGGGCTGAACGCCAGACGCGGATTGACGATGCAGTCGACGCCGCGACCCGATGCAGTGGCCTGGCACGCTTCATAGCTTGGATAGGAGCAATCGGTCCCGAAAGCCTGCGACTGGATGCAGTAGGGATAGGTCGGGGCGGCAGCTGCAGGGCTGGAAGCCATGGCCGAAACACCACCAATAGCCAACACGGCCAGCATCAGATTGCGCATCACGTCTTCTCCTCCGCGGCAGCGGTCCTATGACATCCCCAGAAAGCAACAGAGCCTGCGGATGAACGTTCCCGCAAGCTCCGGTACATCCCGGTCTTGTGATTACGCGCTTACACTGGCGTCATCACAAGGGTTAGACACCATAGTATAGTGCCGCATGGGTTCATTCGACCTTAAGGCCCGCGGCTTTGACCACTTTCTCCCACTTCTCGGTCTCCGCGACGATCATCTTACCGAAGGCTTCTGGCGGTCCGATCAGCGGTTCGCCGCCGAGATCGATCAGCTTGGCCTTGACGGCCGGATCCGCCAGCACCGCATTAACGTCCGCGTTGAGCTTGGCGATAATCTCCGGCGGCGTCTTCTTCGGCGCACCCATGCCGAACAAAGCGCTGGCCTCATAACCCGGCACAGTTTCCGCGACGGTCGGCACATCGGGCAACAGCGACGACTTCTCGGTGGTCGTCACCGCCAGCGCACGAAGGCTGCCCGAGCGGATATGCTGGATGATTGACGGCATGTTGTCGAAGATCACCTGGACCTGACCGCCGAGCATGTCGGTGATCGCCGGCGCAGCACCGCGATAGGGCACATGCTGCATCTTGGCGCCCGACAGCATCATGAACATCTCACCGGATAGATGCACCGAGGTGCCGTTACCCGACGACGCCATGTTCACCTTGCCCGGATTGGCCTTCACATAGGCGATGAATTCCCCGACGGTCTTCGCCGTGATGTCCTTGTTGACGGTCATCACATTGGCGGTGCGATGGAAGGCGGCGACAGGCGCGATATCACGCACGAAATTGAAGCTCAGCTTCCCATAAAGCGTCGCGTTGATGTAGTTCGCCGGATTGACCAGCAGGATGGTGTAGCCGTCGGGTTCTGCATTCACGACAGATTCGGTGCCGATATTGTTGCCGGCGCCCGGCTTGTTCTCGACGACGAATTGCTGCCCGGTTCGCTCGGATAGCTTCTGCCCGATCAGGCGGGCCAGAATATCGGTTGCACCGCCAGCAGGATAGCCGACGACAAAGCGAACCGGCCGCGTCGGATAATCCACGGCCAGCGCCGAGCTGACAGGAACGAGAGCGGTTGCAGTAAAAGCAGAAAAGCCAAGCGCAATCAGACCGATCGCGGCGCGACGTGACGTCATATTTTATTCCCTCCGGCTGCCGCAACTTTGCGCGCGGTCAGCGTGTGTTGAATTGACAACGGCCGTATCTACCAAACAATTCAACTATCGGCCAGTGCGACACTACTGCGGCACCAGCCCAAAGAAACGTCAAGGCAACGCCAAGGACCATTTCATGTCCCTCACCGTCACGGCCCTCGATCATCTCGTCCTGAATGTCACTGACGTCCAGCGCTCAGCCACCTGGTATCAACGCGTCCTGGGCATGGAGGTGAAGGTGTTCGATCCCGGTCCGGGCAAGTTGCCGCGCACATCGGTGAGTTTTGGCGTGCAAAAGATCAATCTGCGGCCGATCGGCGCCGATAAGGTCGAGTGGTTCACGGCGGATCATGAGATGGCCGGCAGTGACGACCTCTGTTTTCTCACTGCATCACCGCCCGACGCCGTAGTTGCGCATCTCGGCGCTTGCGATGTTGCTATCGAGGAAGGCCCGGTGGCCAAACAGGGCGCGCGCGGCACCTTGCGCTCGGTCTATTGCCGGGATCCCGATGGCAGCCTGATTGAAATTTCGTCTTACGAAATAGGCTGATCCTGCACGCGTTGCGGTTTGCGCACCGCCGCCGCTGATGGCACAACATCTTCCGTAAAAACAAGAATAAGAAAGCCGCACCCGCGTAAGCGGTCGCTCCGGCGGCTTTCGACGGAGGATGCATGCCCCACCCCGCGACGAATCCCGCCATGATTCCCGGTTCGATCGGCCCGTTCGACGGCATGGACGTGCCGTGGCTGCTGCGCATGCACGCCGAGACGCGTCGCGATCACCCCTTCATCATCTGGTCGCCATTCGATGCGCCGGCGCGGCCATGGACCTATGGCGAATTCTACGATCGCGTCGGCGCACTTGCCGCAGGCCTTGCCCAACGCGGCATCGTCCAGGGCGACTATGTGCTGATCCATCTCGACAATTGCGTCGAGATGTTGCTGGCCTGGTTCGCCTGTGTCGAACTCGGCGCCATCGCGGTCACCACGAATACCCGTTCGTCGGCTGCGGAGATTGAATATTTCGCGGATCACTGCGGCGCGGTCGCGGCAATCACCCAGCCATCCTATGCCGAACTCGTCGCCGCCAATTGCCGCAAGCTGCGCTGGATCGCGGTGACGTCGCACAACGCCGGCGCGTCGGCCGACGGCCATGCAGTGGGCAAGGCTGAGCGGTTCGAATCCCTGTTCGCTGACAGCGCCGAGCGTCCGCGCCGCCCGGTCGACCCGTGGGCGCATTGTAGCGTCCAATATACGTCAGGCACCACATCGCGGCCCAAAGCGGTGCTGTGGACCCATGCCAATGCGCTGTGGGGCGGCAAGGTAAATGCTGCGCATCAGGACCTGCATGCGTTCGATACGCATATGACCTATCTGCCGCTGTTCCACACCAACGCACTGGCCTATTCGATGCTGGCGACGTTGTGGGTCGGTGCCTCCCTCGTGCTTCAGCCGCGTTTTTCCGCGCGCCGGTTCTGGAACGTGGCGCTCGAACATCGCGCCACCTGGCTGTCGACCATCCCGTTCTGCATGAAGGCGCTGCTCGAGCACGACGTGCCGAAGCATCATCACTTCCGTCTGTGGGGAGCCTCGTTCTGCAATCCGCCGGCCTTCGCCAAATTCGGCGTCAAGATCATCGGCTGGTGGGGCATGACCGAGACCATCACCCACGGCATTATTGGCGAGGTCGACCAGCCCAATACGCCGATGGCCATCGGCCGCGCCGCAACCGAATATGGCATCCGCGTCACCAATGACGACGGCACGCCGACCGCCGTGGGCGAGACCGGCAATCTCACGATCAAGGGCATTCCCGGCCTGTCGCTGTTCAAGGAGTATCTGCACAACGAAGCTGCGACCTCAGACAGTTTCGACACCAACGGCTTCTTCATCACTGGCGACCGCGTCACGCTACTCGAGCGCGGCTATATCAAGTTTGGTGACCGTGCGAAGGACATGCTGAAAGTTGGCGGCGAGAACGTTGCCGCATCGGAGATCGAACAGGTCGTCATCACCGTGCCCGGCGTGCGCGAAGCCGCCGTCGTCGGCAAAAAACATCCGATGCTGGATGAAGTGCCGGTGGTTTTCATCATCCCGCATGCCGGCGTCGCGCAGGCACCACCAGCGCTGCATGAGAGTGTCATGGCGGCTTGCAAGCGCGGGCTGGCGGATTTCAAGGTGCCGCGCGAAATCCACTTCGTGGATGAGATGCCGCGTTCGACGCTTGAAAAAGTGGCCAAGGCGGAATTGCGCAAGCTGCTGGCCTGAGGCGAACGGTGCTTACGCGCCGAGCGCCACCGGGCGGAACACCTGTAGCAGTTGCTGGTCGATCTTGTCGCCCATCTGCTCCATGATCTCGAACGCCTTGGCATGCGTGAAGGCCATGCGATACGCACGCCGCTCCACCAGAGCCGCGTGGATGTCGACGATGGTCATAAGGCGAACGATGTCGCTGATCTGGTCGCCGGCCAGCGCATCGGGGTAGCCGCTGCCATCCAGGAATTCGTGGTGATGCAGCACCACGTCGAGCATCTCGCGCGGAAAACTGCCCTGCGCCACCAGCGCTTCGAAGCCGAGACGCGGATGTTTGCGCATCTCGAGCGTCTCGTCCTCGGTGAGCTTACCCGGCTTGTCCAGGATCGAGACCGGGATGAAGGCCTTGCCCACATCATGGACGAGGGCCGCGCGCGTGAGGCGGCGCTGATCTTCGTCGCGCATGCCGAGATGCTGCGCAAAGGCCACCGCGAACCCCGTCACGAATAGGCAGTGACGATAGCTGTGATTATGATGACGGCCGACGGCGGCCAGCCATTCGCGCAGTGATGTGCGCTTGATGGCCTTCAGAATCTGGTTCTCGGCTTGCATCACGTCGTTGAAGGTGAGCGGAACGCCAGCGGGCAGCTTCTCGAAGATCTTGACCATTACCGCATGCGCCGCCTCGACGCCGCGATTCAGCGCCTTGCCGCGGGCGGAGAAGTCCTCGTCATGCGGGTTCGGAAACGCGGCGCGGATACGCTGCATGATGCCACGTGCATCGAACGGCCGCGCGATCGTATCGGTGGCGCCGAGCGCCCAGGCCTGCATGGATCCGTGATGCAGCGAGTCGGCCAGTACGAACAGGCGCGGTATCGCTTCATAGGATTTGTGGCGCAGCTTGTTGCGCACGCGCTGCACGGCCTCTGCCGAGCGCAGATTGATATCGACCACGATACCCGACAGCTCGCTCGGCGGCGTCTCCGGAATGGCTGACGTTGGGACAACATCGACTTCGCCGACCTTCTGCAGGATATCGACGAGTTCGCTGCTGTGATCGCTGCGGTCCGATGCCAGAAGCAGTCGGCGGCGCGCCGGCGATTGGTTGACTGAAGCGGTCATATGCCCTCGATCTATTGCGGCGAACGGGCCGCAAGCAGGACATACATACCTTGGAACAGGGTTCTTGAAGCTTAATGGGTATTGTTAATGCTTCCTGATCGCGCCCCGGAAGGTTTCATTCCGGCGGATAGCACTATCAGTCGGTTAGGGCTTTCGCGAAAACTTTAAGCAATGCCGCCTTGCGCCGGAATCCGATCCGGAAAACAATCGCGCCATGAAGACCATCAGGTTCATCCTCGGCGTCGCGACCGCCCTCGCCGTCACGGTTCCAGCCCACGGGCAGCCCGCCGGGACGAGGCCCGATCTGCCATTCACGGCAACCCTTTCGAACGCCACCCCGCTGGCTTTTGGGATGGCGGCGGATGACGCCGCCCGTATCTTGGGCACCCCGCTGACCTATGTCAGCGGCCGACCGGGCGATGAGATCTATCTGGCGATCCGCACCTTCGGCGGCAGCGGCTTCTTCGACCACCGCGACCGCCTCTATCTCCAGTTTCGCAAGGGACGCCTGACCGGCTGGAAGGGCGACTGGGGCCGGCATTGGATGTGGCAGTAGCCGCTTTGTGAGTAGACCCGTGCTGTCGTCCGCGCCAAACAGACCTCACCCCTTAACAACGATATGGAATACCTCGTGGGACAAGACATCACGCTGACTGCATCTGACGGCTTCAAACTCGGCGCCTACCGCACCCAGCCTGAGGGCAAGCCCAAGGGCGCCGTGGTGGTGATCCAGGAGATCTTCGGCGTAAACGACCACATCCGCACGGTCTGCGATCGCTTCGCTGTGCAAGGCTATGTGGCGGTGGCGCCGTCGATCTTCGATCGCACCGAACCCAACTTCCAGTCCGGTTATTCGCCCGAGGAAATCGCCATCGCGCGCAAGTTCGTTGCTAATCCGGATTGGCCCGCGATGCTGCGCGATACCCAGGCCGCGATCGATTCCGTTGGGGATATCGGCAATGTCGGCATCATCGGCTTCTGCCTTGGCGGCAGCGTTGCCTTCGCCGCCGCCACGAAATTGACGGGCCTCAGCGCCGCCATCGGCTATTACGGCGGCGCCGTGGTGCGCTTTGCCGACGACAAGCCGACCGTCCCGACGCAGCTGCATTTCGGCGAAAAGGATCACGGCATTCCGCTGTCGGACGTCGAGACCATCCGCGCCAAGCGGCCGGATGTGGAGATCTTCGTCTATGACGGTGCCGAACACGGCTTCAATTGCGATCAGCGCGCCAGCTACAACAAAGCCAGCGCGGATGTTGCGAGAGAACGGAGCCTCGCGTTCCTCGCGAAGCATCTGAAGTAAGCCGCCGCCCTCTCCACGTCATTGCCGGGCTTGACCCCGCAATCCACCTTTGCGGCACCAACAGGCGCTTGGGCAAAGCTGGATACCCGGGTCAAGCCCGGGTATGACGACTGAGAGGGAGCAGCCTCGATCTTTCCCTGCCAGTCGGGAGAGATTGGAACATCACTCGCCCTTCACGCCCGCTGTCTTTGCCACCGTTGCCCAGCGCTCAAAGTCGCGACGCAGGCTCTTCTCGAAGGACTCGGGGCTATCACCGACCGGAACGAGATTGACCGCCTGCAGGCCGGCGGTCCCCTCCGGCGAATTGATGATGCGACCGAGCTCGGCCGACAGCTTGCTCACAATGTCCTTCGGCGTCGCTGCTGGCACGAAGACGCCGACCCAGCCTTCAGCCTCGAAACCGGGATAGCCGAGTTCGGCCATGGTCTGCACGTTCGGCAGCTTGGGCTTGCGTTTCTCGCCGCCCACTGCGAGCGGACGGATCTTGCCGGCTTCGACCTGCGGACCGGCCGTGGTGAAGTCGAGGAAGGCCGCCGTGACCTGATTGCCGAGCAAGTCGTTCAAGAGCGGCGCGGCGCCACGATACGGCACATGGGTCATATCAATGCCGGTGTTCTTCTTCAGAAGCTCGCCATAAAGATGCGACGTCGTGGCATTGCCAAAAGTGCCGTACGGATATTTTCCGGGACTGGATCTAGCAAGATCGACCAGTTCCTTCACCGACTTCATCGGTTGCGCTTCGGGCACGACGAGCACGATCGGCGAGATCGCGACCTGCGTGACGGGCGCGAGATCCTTGAACGCATCGTAGGGCAATTTCGACATCAGGCTCGGCGCTTGGATGATCTGCGTGATTGCGATCAGCACCGTGTAGCCATCGCCCGGAGCCTTGGCAGCGAAATCGTTGCCGATCACGCCACCGGCGCCCGGCTTGTTCTCCACGGTGACGGTCTGCTTCCAGGATTCTTGCAGCTTCTGTGCCAGCAGCCGCGCAGCGACGTCAGTGGCACCACCGGGTGCATAGGGCACGACGAAGGTAATGCGCCGATCGGGATAGGATTGCGCGGTCTGCGCAAATGCTTGCGAAGACAGCGCCGCTCCCAGCGCCACGATGGCTGCCAGAGTGACGCCGCGCATCACGTTGACCGACGGACTGGTCTTCATCTCTTCTCCCCCTGATATCCATATGTGCCGACATGGCGGCGCATTTCAGCGAGTTGGCCTCGCTTGATCATTGCTACAGGGCGGGAGACGATTCTGATACAGAGCAACGCGTATCCTGACGCCAATGCGCCGATACATCGCGCCAATTTCATCGCGGGAAAGCGCGTCTATTCCGTGAAGCGGAGAAAATCGCGTGTGAGGTGATGACCGAGATCGATGCGTGCGATCAGAACCAGCGCTCGCTGACCAGCACCGTATCACCGGGATTGATCGGCGTGCCCAATGGCACCACGGCGCGGTACGAGCCCTCGACGGTGGTATGGGTCAGCGTGACTTCATCACGCTTGGCGCGTGGCGAGAAGCCGCCGGCAATGGCGATCGCGCTCTCGACGCTCATATTGGGCACGTAGGGATACTGTCCAGGAGCGGCAACTTCACCGAGGATGAAGAACGGACGGTAGGCTTCGATTTCGACAGCCACCGACGGCTCGCGAATGAAGCCATTACGCAGGCGGCCGGTGATGCTCGCAGCCAGCCCAGCGGGCGTCATGCCGCGCGCCGGCACGCGGCCGATCAGCGGCATGGTGATCGCGCCACCGGCATCGATGGCGTAGGAATTGGTGAGACCTTCCTGGCCGTAAACCACGACGCGCAGCTTGTCGCCGGCATCGAGCTTGTACTGCGCATCATAGGTCGAGACGGGGGGAGCATAAGCGACCGGCATTGCTGCCGGGCCGTAACCCGGGCGGCCATAGGCTAGCGTGTCGAGATCGGCAGCCGGCGCAACCACTGCAACAGGACCCGGTCTCCGCATGCAGCCGGACAAAGCCAGCGCGGCAACCGCGACAATCATGGGCAGACGAAACGCGCGGGCAGACGACACTGGACATATCCCTCATAGAGGCAGCCTCGGTTTTGGCCTCTTATGGTTAAAATTCCGTTGTCATGGCCTTCCATCAGGCAGCAAAAAAACCCGCCTTCGGGAGCTCCGAAAGCGGGCTTTTGACGTTGTTTATCTACACTTAGCCGTGGTCAGCTCAGGCCGTGACGCCGACCCCGATCGGGCACGACACACCTGTGCCGCCGAGACCGCAATAGCCGCCAGGATTCTTTGCCAGATACTGCTGGTGATAGTCCTCGGCGAAGTAGAACTTCCCGGCCGGCGCAATCTCGGTGGTGATGGCGCCGAGGCCCTTCGCGGACAGTGCCTTCTGATACGCCGCCTTCGACGCTGCGACGGCATCGCGCTGTGCATCGCTGAAGGTGTAGATCGCGGAACGATATTGCGAGCCGATGTCGTTGCCCTGACGCATGCCCTGGGTCGGGTCGTGGCTTTCCCAGAACGTCTTCAGGAGCTGCTCATAAGAAATCTTCTTCGGATCGAACACCACCAGCACCGCTTCGGTATGACCGGTGCGACCCGAGCAGGTCTCTTCATAGGTCGGGTTCGGCGTGAAGCCACCGGCATAGCCGACCGCGGTCGTATAGATGCCATCGCCGAGCTCCCAGAACTTGCGCTCGGCTCCCCAGAAGCAACCGAGCCCGAACACCGCCCGCTCAACTCCTTCTGGATAGGGCGGCTGGATGTTGCTGCCATTGACGAAGTGATGCTTGGCAGTGGGGATCGGCGTATCGCGACCGGGCAGTGCTTCGGCGGCGGTCGGCAATGCAGCGGTCTTGCGCATGAAAAGCATGGATCATCTCCCGGCGCGCTCGCGAACGAAGTGGACTCCGGTTCGCTGGACGAACGCGCAGATCTGGGGCCAACAGCACCCGCGAGGCAGAACCGGATTCACTCCTGCCGCGCGGCGTATCTCAGGTGGCAATATAGGTATCTACGAGGGAAAGGGCAGGTGTGTTACGTCGTCGAGCGCCGTTCAATTCCGCGAATAGCCGATCAACGGCTTGCTTGGCCGAAACAACAGCATCAGCACGATGCCGAGCACGCCCATGACGGCCCAGGCCGGCTGGTTGAGCAGCAATTTGAGAAGCCCGCTGAGGAACGGCGCATTGGCATCGACCATCGCCTGGAAGGAACGCTGGCTGGCCTGGTTGATGTCGTTCCAGAACTCCCCGAGCCGGGTCAGCCGCAGCGCCTGATCGGCAATCGAGCGCGCCCCATCATAGACCAGGAACACGAACCCACCGGCCAGCAATAACAGCCCTATCAGGCGGAAAAACCCGCGGATCATCCGAATCCCCTCATCGCTCTCACCCCCGGCAATACCGGGCAAACCCGAGAAATTCAACCTCATCAGCAACTTAACCGCCACTCTGCGGCTGTTTTTCGTCTAAGGGCGCAGCCGGAAGGCGTTGACGGTGGAAATCGGGCACTCTATAAGGAGCGCCAATGGCGGTGGGCGCAATCCCGCCGCCGCTGTTCTTTGAGCGGCGCGCCCCGTGAGTTTCGAAACGCGTGAGCTTTGCCGCTCCGGGGATAGCATTTTCAGGAACACCCCGGAAACAGATCAGCGTTGGCCGCAGTCGAGCGGCAGACGTCAATCAGCCCGGCGCCCGAGACGGGACGCTGCTGAAGGATAGTGAGATATGGCCAATACGACCTCCGCCAAGAAGGCGACGCGCAAGATTGCCCGCCGCACCATCGTCAACAAATCCCGCCGCACCCAGATGCGCGGTGCAGTCCGCACCGTCGAGGCGGCGATCAAGAGCGGCGACCGCGAAGCGGCGCTGAAGGCGATGAAGCTCGCCGAACCCGAACTGATGAAGGCTGCTCAGCGCAACCTCGTTCACAAGAATCTCGCAAGCCGCAAGGTCTCGCGTCTCGTCCATCAGATCGCGAAGCTCGCGCAGTAATCTGACGACAACATTCTTTCCAAAAAGCCCGGCTTCACGCCGGGCTTTTTTTATGCCGCAATGCGTTCGCGCTATCGCGTCACAAATTCTGATGAAGCGCAAAGACCCCCGCGCGCTTGCGCGATGCGCGTCTCGTCATGTCTCTTCAACGGCACAGCCGGAACGCACAACGCATCACACCGAGTGCCAATCCGCGTTATCGCTTGCGTCAGCGTGATTCTGAAAAAGCAACAGCGCCACGCCGCCAGCGCGAGTCCGATGTCTAGGGTTACCCTGACTCAACGCACAGAAAAAAACGCGCGGCTCTAATCACTTATCGGCATAGCGAAGCGGACCAGTTTGAAAACGCGGACTCGGCCCCTTCATTCGTAAATGAATTATGAATTTCTTTTTTCGCTGGATCGAATCTGCAACGGCACTGTCACATTACGATTCAGCGCGTTGATTCAAAACCTTGACGCATCGTCAAAAAAATCACGACGTGTTCCGGGCTGCGCAAGTGAGGCTTTTGCGGGGCACCTGAAAAATGATTCCGTTGCGAGAAACCGGGCGTGCTGTATTTCTTTAATCACTCGCGGCGCCCGCGGTTCTTCAGATCAGAGCGATTTAAGAACCAGGACGGACCTTAGGATCAGCGACGGTCTTCAGGTTAGCGACACCTTCCAAGCTTTGATCGGATCGCAGCCCATAGCAATATGGGAAGGGTTGTTCTGTGTCGAAATTTCTCGGGTATCCATTCGGATGCTTTGAAAAGAAATGCGCACCGGCCAATCGCAACCAGCAAAGCTGACGGTGCGGAAGTAAGCGGGCAGGCGAGCGGGCAAGACGACGATACGGGAATACGACTGAACGAGTTTCGATGTTCAGCGTTGCGGACTGACTTTGAACCACATGTGAACTGACATCTTGCCGCGAGCGACCGCGGTGAGCGGGGGAGGCTTTATGCGCAAATCGACCACGACAGCATTCCAGCGACCGCGATCTGCGTCTCGTTCAGATACGGCGACCCACACCTCCGCCCACGTTCCCGACAGACCCTCCAGTACGCGCTGACCTCGCGACGAGGTCCTCTTCGACATCACTGATCTGACCTCGGCCGGATGGCCGTTGGCGGAGCTGTGCCCGAAGACGACGCGTCACACGAGGTCGCACCGCGTCTCCATACGCGGACATTCATCGGCAGCGTTGTGCCGGACACTCACTCTATCTGAAAAGTTCTCTGACAATGGCTAATATGGAACAGGATCACTGGTCTCGCGTGAAAGGTCGGCTGCGGTCGACGGTTGGCGAAGACGTTTACTCCAGCTGGTTCGCGCGGATGGATCTCGAAAGCGTGCAGGACGACAGCGTCCATCTTTCGGTACCCACCCGATTCCTGAAGAGCTGGATCCAGGCCCACTACGCCGAGCGCGTGCTGAACGCCTGGCAGGCCGAGATGCCGCAAGTTCATCGCGTCGATCTCACCGTGCGTTCGGCGATGCGCAACGTTGCGCCCGCCAACAAGGAAGCCGCAGCGCCGACCGAAGCACGCCGCACCGAGACGTTCAACAACCGTCCCGCGCACGAACTCCGTGCCACGGCCACCGCGCCGGTGTCCGCAAGCCATGAAGCACTCGGCGGCTCGCCGCTCGATCCGCGCCTGACTTTTGCGAGCTTCGTGCTCGGCCGCGCCAACACGCTGGCTCATGCTGCCGCGCGTCAGGTCGCCGAAGGTCGCCGCGGCGATCCGGTGATGTTCAACCCGCTTTACATCCATGCCGGCGTCGGCCTCGGCAAAACCCATCTGTTGCAGGCCGTGACTTGGGCTGGCAATTCCGGCCCCGACCGCAAGGTGCTGTATCTCACCGCCGAGAAGTTCATGTACGGCTTCGTCGCAGCGCTGAAGACGCAGACGGCACTCGCCTTCAAGGAAGCGCTGCGCGGCATCGACGTGCTGGTGATCGACGACATGCAGTTCCTGCAGGGCAAGACCACGCAGGCCGAATTCTGTCACACACTGAATGCGCTGATCGATGCTGGCCGCCAGGTGGTGATCGCCGCTGATCGTCCGCCATCGGATCTGGAAAGCCTCGACGAACGCGTGCGTTCGCGCCTCGCCGGCGGTCTCGTCGTCGAAATGAGCTCGCTCGGCGAAGAGCTGCGCCTGGGCATCCTGAAATCGCGCGTTGCCGCCGCGCGTGCACATCACGCCTCGTTCGAGGTGCCGGAGCCGGTGCTGGACTATCTGGCCCGCACCATCACCCATAACGGCCGCGACCTCGAAGGCGCAATCAACCGCCTGCTGGCGCATTCGAAGCTGAACGCCACGCCGGTCACGCTGGAAATGGCCGAGCGCGAAGTGCGCGACCTGATCCGCCCGCAGGAGCCAAAGCGCATCAAGATCGAGGACATCCAGCGTGTCGTCGCGCGTCAGTACAATGTCAGCCGGTCCGACCTCCTGTCGTCGCGCCGCACCGCCAATGTCGTGCGCCCCCGTCAGGTTGCGATGTATCTGGCCAAGACCCTGACGCTGCGCTCGCTGCCGGAAATCGGCCGCCGCTTCGGTGGCCGCGATCACACCACGGTTCTGCATGCCGTGCGCAAGATCGAGGCGCTGGTCGGCAAGGACGTGGCCCTGCAGGATGAGGTCGAGACGCTGAAGCGCCAGCTACAGGAGTAAAAGCGTCCCCGCCCCCGGTGCGCCAAAGTGTGCGCCGGGCAGGACGAGGGTGTTAACCGTCAAAACATTGGGGGCCGGAAGCGCATCTCTCTTGCGCTTCCCGGCCATCCACGCCACCTTGCGGTCCCCCGCGGGATTGAGCAAAATCCACTTGATCGAGCTTGCGGGTGTCATCGCCGCGGCGCCCATTCGGGCCGCCAGGCATTTCCACACGACACCGGATTGAATCGGGCGGGTTTTGTTATGAAGGTCACCGTCGAACGCGCGCAACTCCTGAAGTCGCTGAGCCACGTGCATCGCGTGGTCGAGCGCCGCAACACGATTCCGATCCTGGGCAATGTGCTGATCCGCGCCGAAAATGCCCGGCTGTCGCTAAAGGCCACCGACCTCGACCTTGAAGTCACGGAAACCCTGGCCGCCGAAGTGGGCACCGCCGGTTCCACCACCGTGCCCGCGCATATGTTTTACGACATCGTCCGCAAACTGCCGGACGGCTCCCAGATCGTGCTCGAAGCCGATGGCGACCGCTCGGTGATGGCGATCCGCGCTGGACGTTCGCGCTTCACGCTGCAGACGCTGCCGGAGAATGATTTCCCGGATCTCGCCGCCGGCGAAATGACGCACTCGTTTGCGCTGCCCGCCTCCGACGTCAAGCGCCTGATCGACCGCACGCAGTTTGCGATCTCCACCGAAGAGACCCGCTATTATCTCAACGGCATCTATCTCCACGCCGCCGGCACCGCGACCGCGGCGACCCTGCGTGCCGTCGCCACCGACGGTCATCGTCTGGCACAGATCGACCTCAAGCTGCCCAAGGGCGCCGACGGCATGCCGGGCGTCATCGTGCCGCGCAAGACGGTCGGTGAAGTGCAGCGCCTGATCGAGGATTTGGAAGCCGAGATCACCATCGAGCTGTCCCAGGGCAAGATCCGCTTCACGCTCGGCAATGTGGTCCTGACCTCGAAACTGATCGACGGCACCTTCCCCGACTATGGCCGCGTGATCCCGCAGAACAACGACAAGGAACTGGTGATCGACAAGAAGGATTTCGAGAACGCAGTCGACCGCGTCTCGACGATCTCCAGCGAACGCGGCCGCGCCGTGAAACTCGCGCTGTCGGCGGGCAAGCTCGTGCTGTCGGTGACAAATCCGGATTCCGGCAGCGCGACGGAAGAGCTCGAGGTCGAATACGCCTCCGACGCGCTCGATATCGGTTTCAACTCGCGCTACCTGCTCGACATCGCCGCCCAGATCGAAGGCGAAGTCGCCGTGCTGCGCCTCGCCGATCCCGGTTCGCCGACGCTGGTACAGGACAAGGACGCCAAGGGCGCCCTCTATGTGCTGATGCCGATGCGGGTGTGAGTTCCTTCAGGTGTCGTCCCCGCGAAAGCGGGGATCCATAGCTTCCGAAGAACTAGTTGCAGCCAGGTAGCCACGACTCTGCCGTTTTAATTGTGCCGGCCGTGGTTATGGATCCCCGCCCCGCATGCGCCTTCGGCGCACTCGGCGGGGATGACGACGGAGATTGGCGCGGCGCGTTGCGACGACTTTAGCTGAGTCCCATATTCACGAATGACCGCCTCCCGCATCCATCGCCTGTCACTCACCAATTTCCGCAGCTATCGCGCGGCGTCGCTGGAGGCGTCGGCGGACATGGTCGCCCTCGTCGGCCCGAACGGCGCCGGCAAAACAAATTGCATCGAAGCGATCTCGTTTCTGTCGCCCGGCCGCGGCCTGCGCCGCGCGACGCTCGAAGACGTTGCGAATAACGAAGGCGACGGTTCCTGGGCCGTGTCGGCGACAGTCGAGGGTGAGGTTGGTCTCGCCACACTCGGCACCGGCATCGATGCCCCCGCGGCAGAAGGTGCGTCCACCAGCCGTCGCTGTCGTATCGACCGGGAGCCTGTCGGTTCTGCCGCGGCATTCGGCGATCACCTGCGCATGGTGTGGCTGACGCCAGCCATGGACCAGCTGTTCATGGGCGCCGCCTCCGAACGCCGGCGCTTCTTCGACCGCCTCGTGCTGGCCATCGACAAGGATCACTCCGGTCGCGTCTCCGCGCTCGAGCGAAGCCTGCGTTCGCGCAACCGCTTGCTCGAAGACCGGAACAGCGACGCCCACTGGCTCGACGCCATCGAGCGGGAGACAGCCGAACTCGCGGTCGCCGTCGCCGCGACACGGGGCCAGACTGCAATGCGGCTCGCAGAGATGCTCCGCGTCCGCGGCGAAGCCTCGGCCTTTCCATCCGCACTCATCATGCTCGACGGCTGGATGGAGAATGCGCTGGTCAATGAACCGGCCACAGCGGTCGAAGATCGCTATCGCCAGATCTTGCGCGATGGTCGCACCCGTGATGCCGCCGCCGGCCGCACGCTCGACGGCCCGCATCTCACCGATCTGCAGGTGATCTATGCGCCGAAAAACATGCCGGCGCGCGATGCCTCCACCGGCGAACAGAAGGCCCTGCTGATCGGGCTCATCCTCGCCCACGCCACGCTGGTCGCCGAGATGACCGGCATCACGCCGCTCTTGTTACTTGACGAAGTCGTCGCCCATCTCGACCCTGATCGGCGCAAGTCGCTGTTCGGCGAACTCTCGAAATTGGGCGCCCAGGTCTGGATGACCGGCGCCGATCCTGTTGCTTTCGCAGATATCGGCCCATCCGGCGGGATTTTCGACGTCGCCAATGGGCGTATCGCGCGTCGCCAGCCGGCCGGTTGAACCAAAGCAACACCTCCCACAACTCACTCTATGTGCCCCGCGCAAATGATGTCGCTGCCCTTGTGGGCAGCGCTTTTGCATGCACGCAAGCAAACGCCGGAGGCTTTCAGTGATGTTTTCAAGCAAGCACGGGGCGCAGGTCCAGGCCAGACGCTATCTGTTAGCCCTGCTCGTCAGCACCGCCATCGCTGGCGGCTCGCTGGCCTGCCGTGCGGAAGACGGCCTGGTGGATGTGAGAACGCTGCCGCATATCGAAGGCGCGATGGCCCGGCCTGAAGCCACCAAATACCCCAATCTCAGCGCCAGCTATTTCGGCGCAGGCAACGTCGCGGACACCATTGCCAACACCGGAAAATTACTCGCAGCCGATGGCTGGATCGCCTACACGCCGCCGCTCGAGGGATCAGATCGCAATCGCTGGTACAAGAAGGGTGCGCAGGGTGTGTCGGCCTCTTTTATGAGCGACGGCAGTAGAACCGATCGGTCGGGCGTCAGCTACAGCTCGCAGCGCCTGGAAGTGAACCTGCCTTTCCCCGATCGCGCGACCGATATCGTCTATGACGAACGGCGGCCGTATCTTGGATGCACGACGGCTGAAACCGTTGATGCGACGCTCGCTTTCTTTCAGAAAGAACTCGCTACATTGGGCTGGTCGCCGCTGTCCGCGGGCGCAGCCGAGGCGCGTTGGCCGGATGCGAAGATCGACGAGACGATCGCGAATGGCGTGCGCGTCTATTTTTCTCGTGACGGCAACACGCGGCAATTGCCGGTGATGCTGACCTTGCAGCGGAGCGCCGATAACAAGACCAGCGTCGAAATTCGCGTCGCGCCCTTCGCGCTTCCGCAAGATCTCGCTGCGGGCCCTGAATCCGCAGGCCTGCCGCGACCGGAACGCATTAAATCCGCAGGAACCACGGGCAGCGCGGATTCCATCAAGCGTGAAGCGCATGCGCTGATCCCGGCTGAACTTGGCCCGGTGCTGGCCTTCTATCGCCGCGAACTCGGCAAGAAGGGCTGGGTCGAACAGAGCAAGGACACCGTCGTCACCGCCGATCGCGCCTCGCTCGCATTCACATCGCCGGAAGAGACGGCAACGATGCAGATCGGTCGCAAATACGATCTGACCACCGTGCAGATCAACGTACAGGTTCTGCCATCGGTGATCACTGCGCGCGCCAAGGCCAAGAAGGAAACAGACGACCGCTTTATCAAGGATGCACTCGCGTTCGGGCAAGCGGCTATTGCCGAAGCGGATGCGAAGCGCGCAGCGGCACAAGCCGCGCGTGGGCCGGAAACTGCGTTGCGCGCGATGGACGGTTCGACACCGATTCCCGTCCCCGACACCGCCAGCGAGATCGACTTCGACGGCGCCGATGGCAGGCTCGCATTCAACAGCTCATCAAGCGTCAGCGCGCTGGCGGATTTTTACCGCAGCGGAATGAAGACGCTCGGCTGGAAGAGCACGCCGTCAGTCATCAACAATCCCAATATGGTGGTGTTGAATTTCAGCAAGGCCAAGCAGAGCATCTCGCTGACGGCGATGCAGATGGGCCCGAAGGTCAATGTCACGGCGACAGGCTCGGGCCTGAAGGGCGTGCCAGTCGCGGCCGTTGCCAACACCACCACGGGCAACGCCAAGAGCGCCGAACAGGTTCTCGAGTCCGATGGCGACACCGATTATCCCACGCCGAAGCAGCGGACGTTGCGATCGCTGGGTACTTCAGGGCTGCCAAGCGGCGCGCCGTTCAGACATGAGTTGAGTGCATCTGTGCCTGCGGGACTGGACTCGGTTCTGGCGTTCTACCGACGCGAACTCACGCAGCGACAGTGGCAGGAAGACACGAAGAGCGCTGTCATCAAGCCGGACAGCGCCACGCTCGCCTTCAAGGCCCCCGATGGGCCGGCCATGCTGAAGCTGGAACGCCGCAACGACGAGACCACGGTCAGTCTGGTGGTGCGCCATCCCGCAGAAGCGACGAAGGCGGGCATCCTGCCTGCACTGGGCAAGGTTCGGCTGCTGTTCGGCAATATGGGTGACGCGGAAGTGTCAGTCAGCGTCAATAACAAGACGATCAAGGTCGCGCCCGGCGTGGGCGGACCGCAAAATCCGAACGGTCCGACGATGGAACTGCCGCCCGGCGCCTACAAGGTCACGATCAAGGCCGCGGGCAAGCCCGCGCATGACAGCACGATCAAGGTCGCAGCCAACGACAGCTGGGGCCTGATGGTTGGCCCTGACGGTCGGGATATCCTCCCGCTGCAACTCTACTAAGAACAAAACGTGCAAGCGCGCCAGGGCGCGCTTCCGCCACTGCATTGGGCCATGAGAAATCGTCTGTTGTAGACCACGTTCGACAGCATAAATATCTGGCCATGCTGGTATTTTTGGCCATTCATCTGTCGCGGATCGCACGCGCGTTCGGAACCGAAATGCGTTCGCTTCCGATTCCCGGACCGCGCATGATCGATGAGGCCGAATGCATCTGTTCGGTGCTGCTGGCGATCGTCTTGTCGCACGCCATCGGCGCTGAGAATGTCGGCTGGGCCGCATTCTCCGGCTACATGGTGATGCGCTCGCACGTCACCGAAAGCTTCACCCGCGGGCTGCTCCGTGTGATCGGGACGCTCGCAGGTGCAGGGCTCGCGCTTGCCGCGGCGCCGTTCGTGCTCAAGCAGCCATTGTTGCTGAGTCTCGGTCTTCTGATCGGCGGCGGCGTCACGCTCTATTTCGCCATCGTCGGCCGCCGCGCCTATGCTTGGCTGTTCACCGGCCTCACTTTCCTGATGGTGCTGATCGAAGGCATGGAGCATGCGCGCGAGCCGATCCTGCGCTTTGCCTCGACGCGCGTGCTCGAAGTGCTGGCCGGTACCACCGCTTGCGTCATCGTCAGTGCGATCTCGACCTGGACAGTGCGGCGCGCGCTACCGAATCCGGACAACAATCTGCGCGCCAAGCCGGTCGACCAGCCGACGCGGCAATGGCACGCCACGGTAGCGCGTCACGCTCTGGTCGGCGGCATTGCATTGGCGCTGATCCCGTGGGCCTGGCAGTGGCTCGGCATCCCGTCGCTCAGCCAATCCAGCATCACGATCTTCGCGGTCATGCTGGTGCCCGCCGCCTCGCTGGCGGAGGGCATGCTCAGCCCGGTTTCCTCGCGCATGATGAACCGGCTGGTCGGCTGTCTCGCGGGCGGTCTGCTGGCCAGCGCAATCCTGCTGGTCAGCCAACATTCGCCTGTCGTGATGACCATCGGACTCGCGCTCGGCGTCATGATCGGCCGTCACATCGAAAATGGTCCGCCCTCCATGAGTTATGCGGGCCTGCAATTCACTTTGGCCTTCCTCGTGGTGCTGGTGCCTGACAACTATGCCAATGCCGCCCTGGAGCCCGGTTATGACCGCCTGTTTGGCATTCTGTTCGGAATGGTTCTGCTGGAGCCTGTCGTGCTGGCCGCGCATTTGATCGCCCGGCGCGGCCTGAAGGGGACCCCCGCCAAACCGGCTGCAGGATTGGCCGAAAAATAGCCTCTCGGATGCACGTAAGCCGCGCATTTCGACGCCCGGAACAGGCGCGAAATCAGGCTACGAAAACGGTCTCAAATCGGCTTGAAACGGCGCCAAAAAAACCTATTTATTCAATAGCTTGCGGCGCGTTACTTTGCGCTAGGCGCAATGCGCCTTTCATGGCACAAATAGAGCGATTCAAGCGCCGTTTTCCGCGCTGATTCGGCACACCTTCGAAGGCCCCTACATGACTGAACCAGCCCGGCAACCCATCGCCGACACTGAGCATGCCATTCCCATCGAATACGGTGCGGAATCGATCCGGGTCCTGAAGGGACTCGACGCCGTCCGCAAGCGCCCGGGCATGTATATCGGCGATACGGACGATGGTTCGGGCCTGCATCACATGGTCTACGAAGTAGTCGACAACGCGATCGACGAAGCGCTTGCGGGTCACGCCAGCGCCGTCGAAGTTATTCTGAATGCCGATGGCTCGGTGACGGTGCGCGACGACGGTCGCGGCATTCCCGTGGACATTCACAAGGGCGAAGGCATTTCGGCGGCCGAGGTCATCATGACCCAGCTCCATGCCGGCGGAAAATTCGACCAGAACTCCTACAAGGTATCCGGCGGTCTGCATGGCGTCGGCGTGTCCGTCGTCAACGCGCTGTCGAGCAGACTGATCCTGCGCGTCTGGCGCAACGACAAAGAGCACCGCATCGAATTCGCCCATGGCGACGCGGTGGCGCCGCTCTCGGTGGTCGGCGATGCCAATGGCAGGCGCGGCACCGAAGTGACGTTCTATGCCTCGGCGGAAACATTCACGACACTCGAATATGATTTCGCGACACTCGAACATCGTCTGCGCGAGCTCGCCTTCCTGAATTCCGGCGTCAACATCAGATTGTCGGATCTGCGTCATCCGGTCGAGAAGACCGAGAACATGATGTATGAGGGCGGCGTCGAGGAATTCGTCAAATATCTCGACCGCAACAAGAAGGCGATGGTGCCGACGCCGATCGTAATGCGCGCCGAACAGAGCGGCATCAGTGTCGAAGTCGCAATGTGGTGGAACGACAGCTACCACGAGAACGTGCTGTGTTTTACCAACAACATCCCGCAGCGCGACGGTGGTACCCATCTGGCCGGTTTCCGTGGCGCGCTGACGCGCCAAGTCAACGGCTATGCCGAAGTTGTCGCCAAGAAGGAAAAGATCGCGCTGACAGGCGACGATTGCCGCGAAGGTCTCACTGCCGTGCTGTCAGTGAAAGTGCCCGATCCGAAATTTTCGTCGCAGACCAAGGACAAGCTGGTGTCCTCGGAAGTGCGTCCGGTGGTCGAGAACGTTCTCAACGAAGCCCTTGCCTCGTGGTTTGAGGAACATCCGACCGAAGCCAAGATCATCGTCAGTAAGGTGATCGAGGCCGGCGCCGCCCGCGAAGCCGCGCGCAAGGCCCGCGAACTGACTCGGCGCAAGGGCGCGCTGGATATCGCCTCCCTGCCCGGCAAGCTGGCTGACTGCCAGGAGCGCGATCCCGCCAAGTCCGAACTGTTCATCGTCGAGGGTGACTCGGCGGGCGGCTCCGCGAAACAGGGCCGCAACCGCGAATTCCAGGCCGTGTTGCCGCTGCGCGGCAAGATCCTCAATGTCGAGCGCGCGCGCTTCGACAAGATGCTCGGCTCCGAACAGATCGGCACGCTGATCACGGCGCTCGGCACCGGCATCGGCCGCGACGACTTCGACCTGTCGAAACTGCGTTATCACAAGATCATCCTGATGACGGACGCCGACGTCGATGGCGCGCATATCCGCACGCTGCTGCTGACGTTCTTCTTCCGCCAGATGCCGACGCTGATCGAAGGCGGCTATCTCTACATCGCGCAGCCGCCGCTTTACAAAGTGACGCGCGGCAAGTCCGAGCAATACCTCAAGGACGAGCGGGCGCTGGAAGATTACCTGATCGATACCGGTCTCGACGACTGCATCTTCAAGCTCGCTTCGGGCGAGGATCGCACAGGCCGCGATCTGCTAGCGCTGGTGGAAGATGCCCGCATCATCCGCGGCACTCTCAACAATCTGCACTCGCGCTATAATCGCAAAGTCGTCGAGCAGGCCGCAATCGCTGGCGTGCTCAATCCGCGGGTCACCGCTGATCTCGCCACCGCCAATGCCGCTGCCGACTACATCGCCAAGCGACTGGACGCGCTGGCCGACGAAGTCGAGCGTGGCTGGATCGGTGAATTCCGCGAAGGCCAGGGCTTCTTCTTCGAACGTACGATTCGCGGTGTGAAGGACGTCTCCTTTATCGACGACGCCCTGCTCGGCTCCGCCGATGCGCGCAAGCTCGACGAATATGCCGGCAGCCTGCAGGAAGCCTATCCGAAATCCGGCGTCCTGCGCCGCAAGGACATCGAATTCCCGATTCACGGCCCCGTCTCGCTGTTCGAGGCCGTCACCGACGCCGGCCGCAAGGGCGTGGCCCTGCAGCGCTACAAAGGTCTGGGCGAGATGAACCCCGGCCAGCTCTGGGAAACCACGCTCGACACCAATGAGCGTTCGCTGCTGCAAGTCCGGGTCAAGGAAGTCGACGAGGCCGACGACATCTTCACCAAACTGATGGGCGATGTGGTCGAACCGCGCCGCGAATTCATCCAGGACAATTCGCTCAGCGCGAATGTGGACGTGTAAGCGTATCGCACCCTAGAGATAAAACTGAAAAGGCCCGCCATTCTGGCGGGCCTTTTTGCGTTTATCTTACTTCTTCACCAGCGGGCAGCGCGACTGCGCCAACGGCTGAAACGCCTGATCGGCGGGTACCGTGGCGAGCAGTTTGTAATAGTCCCATGGTGCCTTGGACTCATTCGGCTTCTTCACCTCGAACAGATACATGTCGTGGACCATACGACCATCTTCGCGGATCTTGCCGTTCTTGTAGAACACGTCATTGACGGGCAGTTCACGCATCTTCTTCATCACCTCTTCGGTGCTGTCGGTGCCGGCGGCCTGCACGGCTTTCAGATAATGCAGTACCGATGAATATGTGCCGGTCTGAAGCATGTTCGGCATGGCGTTCACCTTCCCGTAGAAGCGCTTCGACCATTTCCGCGTCTCGTCGTTCATGTCCCAATACGACGCCTCGGTGATCGTCAGCCCCTGGGCCTCCTTCAACCCGAGACCGTGAACGTCGTTGATAAATCCGGCCAGTGCCGAGAGCTTCTGGCCGCCTGCTGTCAAGCCGAACTCTGCCGCCTGCTTGATCGAATTAATGGTGTCGCCGCCGGCATTGGCGAGAGCCACAACCTTGGCCTTGGACGACTGTGCCTGCAGTAGGACGGAGGCGAAGTCCGCGGTCCCGACCGGGTGTTTCGTTGCACCGGCGACCTTGCCGCCCGATGCCTTGACGACATCGCCAGTGTCCTTCTCGAGGCCTTGACCGAACGCATAGTCCGCCGTCACGAAATACCAGGTATCGAAACCCTGGCTGACTAGCGCCTTACCTGTGCTGTTCGCGATCGCGAATGTGTCATAGGCCCAATGAGCCACATAGGGTCCACACACCTCGTTCGTGATCCGGGTCGATCCCGGCGAGCTCAGCGTGATGATCTTCTTCTTCTCCTTGGCGATTTCAAGGACGGCCAAAGCAGGCGACGACGACGCAACGTCGAGAATGACATCGACCTTGTCGGTATCGAACCATTTGCGTGCAGCGTTGGCGGCAATATCGGGCTTGTTCTGGTGATCTGCGAATACGACTTCAACCGGCATGCCGAGGACCTTGCCGCCGAAATCCTCCACGGCCATCTGCGCCGCAGTCACGGCACCCTTGCCGGTAATGTCGGCATAGACGCCCGACATATCCTCGATGACGCCGACACGGACGACGCCATCCGAGACCTGTGCGTTCTGCGCCAAAGCAGAGACGGTACAAAGAAAAACGCTGGCAATCGCCGTCGTAAAGCACGCACCCAGTTCAGATCGTCTCATATCCTCCACCCCTTTTACGTTTTTGATTTTTCAATATGCCTGCAACGCGCGATCTCTCCAGGGACCTATCGCATCGTCACTTCCCGTTTCCTCTGTTCGCAAACGCAGCCAGGCCACGCTTGGCATCCGCACTCGTGAAGGTGCGCTGACCGAGTGCGGCCTCCACGCGAAATGCTTCTGCGAGCGACAGATCCTGAAGCGTCAGCGCCGCTTCCTTGATGGTCTGGATGGCGATCGGACTCAGTGCCGCAATCCTGGCTGCCATCTCATAGGCCAGCAGTTCGACTTGTTCGGAATCGACAACCCGGTTGACGACGCCTTTGGCAAGCATGTCATCCGCGGAAAAGCGCTCCGCCGTCAGCATGATCTCCATGGCATGCGCGTAGCCGATCTGCCGGACCAGGCGCACGAGCGTGCCTCCCGCCGGCACGAAACCGTGCTTCGGTTCAGGCAGTTGAAAGACAGCGCCGCGCGCCGCGATCCGGATGTCCGTCGCCAGCATGATCTCGAACCCGCCGCCCATGCACATGCCGCGAATCGCGCTGATGACCGGCTTATAGAATCCGGGAAACTTGATGTGGGCCGGATCCCAGGCAGAGATGTCGATCGTGTCCGCCGCAAGTGCAGGAATAGACTCCCGGAGGTCAGCACCGACGCAGAAGGCGCGATCGCCCGCACCGGTCAGCACCACGGCCCGGATCTCATCGTCATCCTTGATGGCGTGGAATGCGCGGCCGAGGTCGTCATACATGGCGAGCGTCAGCGCATTCATCTTGTCCGGCCGGTTGATCCGGACCGTTGCGACGTGACTGTCCTTGGTGAAATCAATCGCCATCAGATCGCTCCCGACGCCTTGAGACGCACCAGTTCGGCCGCCGTGACATCCGCTAGCCGGGAGAGAACCTCTGCATTGTCCTCGCCAGGCAGCGGCGCTTTTTCGAACGACATCTGTCCCGCACCGGATAGCTTGATCGGCAGACCGAACATGCCGATCAGCTTTCCGGCGATCGGAACGTCGACGATCATGTTGCGCGCAGCGATGTGCGGGTCTTCCACCACTTCGGCGATGGTCTTGATGGCGCTGAGCGGAATCTTGTCGCCGGCCATCTCCTCGAGTTCGGCCTTGGTGTAGTTCGCGAACCAGCGTTCCAACAGCGGCTTGACCTTGGTCTCTGCCACCGCGTGATCGAACCGCTTCTCCATCGTATCGATGGCAGGATCTTTGGCCTGTTCCGGCTCGCCGAACAGGGTGCAGGTAATCGCCCAGAACTTGTCGGTGTAGCCGCCGAAGAAAACATAACCGTCCTTGCAGGGAAACTGGCCATAGGGCCGAACGAACGGATGATCGTTGCCCAGTGGCGAGGCGACCTCTTTCTGCGCGGTGTAACGGACCACGGCGTTCTCGGTCAGTGTCAGCACGGAGTCTTGCTGAGATACATCGACCACCTGACCGACGCCGGTCTTCTCCGCCTCTCGCAATGCTGCGAGCGTTCCGATAGCCGCATAGAGGGAAGCGGCGAGGTCCCCGATGATCGTCCCGACGCGAACGGGCGGCATATCGGCATAGCCATTCATCGACCACAGGCCGCCGGCCGCCTGCCCCGTATTGTCATAGGCCGGCTTGGATGAGTTTGGACCTGTGCGACCGAAGCCACTGATAGCGGTATAGACGAGCCTGGGATTGAGTTCGCGCAGCACCTCGTAGCTGAGGCCAAGCTTGTCCATCGTGCCGGGACGGAAGTTCTCAACGAGGATGTCGGCCTTCTGCACCAGCTTCTTCAGCAGGGCCTTGCCATCCTCGGATTTGAGATTGAGCGTGATGCCCCTCTTGTTGCGGTTGAACTGGGTGAAGAAGGCGCTGAGTTGCTCATCGCCGTTGCCGACGAAGGGTGGAAAGGTCCGCGCATAATCCGGCTCTCCGGGATGCTCCACCTTGATCACGGTGGCACCCAGGTCTGCGAACAACATCGAGCAGAATGGACCTGCGACAACACGCGTGATGTCAAGCACCGTCACGCCCTTGAGAGGACCGTTGCGCTCCTTGAGCCCACCTATCTTTTCTGCTGTGTTCACATCATCCTCCCAGTCCATACGAATGTCCGCCGACAACATCGGCACGCATGGTTTTCGTACAAGAGCATGAGTATCGAATATACATTTTCATACCCGCCGGCCGTGCAGGCGTGATGCCTGCACGAAGTTGCGTTGCACAAAGTGGCGTTAGAACGCCTCCACTTTTTACGAACGCAGCTTCTCGAGAACTTCCTTGGCGCGATCAACACGCACCTCGTGATTGGCGGCGAGCGCGACGGCGACCATCTCGATCTCGTCACCGGTGGCGCCGGCGACGATGGCGATGTTGCGCGCATGCAGTGCCATGTGCCCCTTCTGGATGCCTTCGGTGGCCAGCGCACGAAGCGCACCCATGTTCTGCGCCAGACCGACAGCAACGGCGACTTCCGCCAGTTCCTGCGCACTCTGCACGCCAAGTATCTTCAGGGCCGCTCGCGCGGCGGGATGGGTCTTGGTGGCACCGCCGACGAGGCCGAGCGCCATCGGCATCTCAATGGTGCCGACGAGATTGCCCCTGCCATCGATTTCCCAATTGGTGAGCGAGGTGTAGCGGCCAGAGCGCGAAGCCCAGACATGGGCGCCGGCCTCGATGGCGCGCCAGTCATTGCCGGTGGCGACCACCACGGGATCGATACCGTTCATAATGCCCTTGTTGTGGGTCGCAGCGCGGTAGGGATCGACGATCGCAAACGCGCAGGCCTCGACGATGCCGCGGGCGATCCGCTCGCCGCTGTATTCGTCGGTCTTCAGCGCTTCCGGTGTGACGCGCACCATGGCACGCGCGATGCGCAGATCCGCGTAATTCGACAAAATACGAAGGCGAACCTCGCCGCCGGTGATCTTCTCGATCAGCGGCGCGACCGTCTCCGCCATCGTGTTGACGGTGTTCGCGCCCATGGCATCGCGTACGTCGACGATGAGATGCACGGCCATCATCGGCCCTACCGATGTGTTTTCGAACACATGCACCTCGACGTCGCGGCAGCCGCCGCCGAGCGAGATCAGCACCTTGTCTTTGGTATTGGCCGCCTCAAGGATGGCATCGCGCTCGCGTAGCACGCGCGCACGGGCGCCGTGCACGTCGGTCACGCCTAGCACCTGCACCTGCGCACGCATGATCGGCGCTGAGCTTGAGGTCTGGAAACCGCCGCATTTGCGAACGATGCGCGCCATATAGGACGCCGCGGCCACCACCGACGGCTCCTCGACCGCCATCGGAATCAGGTAATCACGGCCGTTCACGGTGAAATTGGTGGCGATACCCACCGGCAGTTCGAAAGTGCCGATGACATTCTCGATCATGCCATTGGCGAGTTCGAGCGGCAGCGCACCGGGGCCGAAGGCCGCGCGCTCGGTATCACCGAGCGAGGTCGCGTCGATCACACGGCCCAGCCTTTCGGCAGGCGCGAGATTACGCAGATTTTCCAAACGCGAATTGATCTTTCCGGGCTGTTCGCCCGACTTCGAACCGGCCATTACGGCGCCTCCCACACAGGGTCTTCTGTTGGCGGCACGTTAGGCATCCGCGGATGACGTTCGAAAGAGACAGTTCTGAAATATTGTCCTAGACTGTACCCATGGCGATATGACCTCTCTATTCGCGGATGCAGCATTCTTCCGCGCAAATGGAGTGCAGACCAGGTCCATCTGCGCGAAGACATGAGACTGGACGATTGAATTCAATCTTGTCGCTCTTGGAGAAAGGTACGGTTCCGATGGACCGTCCAGCACTGCACCTGGAGGCATTGCTTGACCGCTTCTCGTGAGCCGTCCGACCGCAGCACAACGCTGGCCGAGACTTTGGCCGGCCGGTTGCGTGTGCAAATCCTCTCCGGCGCATTGCCGGAAGGCAACCGCCTGCCCTCGATCAGAAAAGCCGCCGGGGAATTTGGCGTGTCGAAGAACACCGTGGTCGAAGCCTATGACCGACTGGTGCTTGGCAATCTCGTCGCAGCAAAGGCAGGCTCCGGTTTCGTGGTCATCTATCGCGGCGATGATGGCGGGCGACCGAAACACGTGAGCGAAGCCGTCGACATCGCATCGCTGCTAAGTGCCCAGCTCTCGCAGAATTTCGAGATCCGCGTCGGCGACGGACGGCCGCCGGCTTCGTGGACGGAGCAATCGGAGATCAAGCGCCATCTGAGCGGGACCGGACGGATCCTGCCGGCCGCCGCTGACGCCTATGGCTCCGCGCTCGGATTCCTGCCGCTCCGACAACAGATCGCATTGCGGCTACAGGCCCAGCAAATCGCGGTGACGGAAGACGGGCTTCTGCTCACATTCGGAGCCAATCACGCGCTCGACCTGATCATCCGCGCGATGCTGTCGCCTGGCGATACAGTGCTGGTGGACGAGCCCGGCTATTATCCTCTGTTCGCAAAGCTCACGCTGGCGCAGGTTCGCATCGTCGGCGTTCGCCGCCTGGCGGATGGGCCGGATGTCAACGACCTCGCCGCAAAGATCCAGTCGGAGCGGCCGAAGCTGTTTTTCACGCAGTCGCTTGGCCACAATCCGACCGGAGGATCGATCACGCTGCCCGTGGCGCATGCGGTGCTTCAGACGGCGATGCGATCGAACCTCGTGATCGTCGAGGACGACCCGTTTGCCGATCTGCCGATGGCGGTGAACAGCCGGCTGGCGACGCTCGATCAGCTGAACAATGTGATCTCGATCGGGACCTTTTCGAAGACGCTGTCGGCAAGCCTGCGATCGGGCTTCATCGCGGCCCGCAGCGACCGCATCGCGACGCTGGCCGAACTGAAGATGCTCACCACCGTCAACAGTTCCGGCCATGTGGAGCGGCTGCTGCACCGGCTGCTCGCGGACGGCCACTATGAACGGCACCTGAAGCGGCTGGGACAGCGGAGTGAAGCCGCCATGGGCCAGGTGCGCGCCAATCTCGTGCGCGGCGGACATCAGCTCTATGCCGACGCACGCACGGGCTATTACCTGTATCTGCTGCTGCCGGACGGAATCGACGATATGGCGCTGGCGCGCGAAGGCGCGAAGGACAGCATCTTCATCGCGCCGGGAAGCCTGTTCTGCCTCGACAAGAACAGTCCGCTAGCACGGGCGATCAGGATCAATGTGTCGCGGGCGGACAATCCAAAATTCTACGAATTTCTGCTGCGCCGGTTGCAATAGACGCCACGACGCCTTCAGGTCGCTTCCTCGGTATAGGGGGCCAGTACGTCGAGCAGATCCCGGCCCCGCGCCGGGGTCGGCTCCACCAGCGCGCGGTTGGCGACCGAGTCCAGATGCGAATGCATCAGCGACATCGCCTTGTTGGCATCGCCTTCCTGCAGCGCTTCGATGATCGCTATGTGCTCGCTGATGCCACATTCCGATGAATGCGGCCGGCTGAACAGCGACAGTGTCAGACAGCAGCGATAGGCGATCTCGCTGACATAGCGAACCAGCACCGGACTGTTGGTCATCGACGCCAGCATGATGTGAAATTCAGTCGCCAGGCGAATGGACACGGCGTTCGGCCCGTCATGCGCCTCGCGCTCCGCTTCGACATGCGCCTTGAGGCGCGCGATCTGACTGCTGCTGAGCTTGCCGGCGATCTTGCGGACGATCAGCCGCTCGAGATCCATCCGGATGTCGAAGATGTCGCGCGCGTCCTGCCAGCTCGGCGTCACGACCACAGCGATGCGGTTACGTCGCAGCTCCACAAGCCCCTCGGACGCCAGTTGCCCGAGTGCATAGCGCGCAATGGTGCGGCTAACGCCGAAGCGCTCACCCAGGGAGTCCTCGGGAAGCTTGGCGCCGGGTTCCAGAGCCTGCTCGATGATCGCCCGCCGCAGCGCGCGGCAGATCACCCCAACCTTGTCTTTTGAATTCGGCGCTTCTGGCATTCAGATCGAACCTGTCGCGATTTGGGCATTCCGGGCCGTGCCCGAAGTGCATGCAATCGAGGAGAGTGACTGCCCAATAATTCCGCATGGAATGGCGAGCAAACGTAAAATGACAACGTTTCGCCCCGGACTCAAGTGGCACCCCAATTGCATGCACTTATAGTTATGACAAGTATGCAAGACATGGGGGCCGCAGGAGCCCAGCGCAGGCCGACCGCGATCGAATTGTCGGCCACCTCGGTGACCTTCGGCCGCGGCCCGACCGCCACGCCGGCACTCGCCGAGACCAACCTTAGCATTCCCGACGGCGAATTCCTCGCCCTTGTCGGCCCCTCCGGCTGCGGCAAGTCGACGATCCTCAAGCTCGTCAGTAATCTGCTCCGCCCCACTACCGGCGTCGTCATCGTCGGCGGGCGTGAGGTCGCCGCCAAGGCGTTGCGGATTGGGATGGCGTTCCAGAACCCGACCATGCTGCCCTGGCTGACCATCGAGCGGAACATCATGCTTCCGCTCAAGATCGTCGAGCCGTTCCGGTCCGAGTATCGGCAGAAGCGCACAGGCGAATTTCGCGACAAGGCCCATGCATTGCTGGCCCAGGTCGGCCTCAAGGATTTCGGCAACAAATATCCCTGGCAGTTGTCCGGCGGCATGCTGCAGCGGGCCAATCTGTGCCGCGCGCTGATCCATGAGCCGCGCATGTTGCTGCTCGACGAGCCGTTCGGCGCGCTCGACCAGTTCACCAAGGAAGAACTCTGGTCGATCCTGCAGAGCCTCTGGCTGCAACACAAACCGACGGTGCTGCTGGTCACGCATGACCTCCGCGAAGCCGGCTTCCTGGCCAGTCGCATCTGCGTGATGAGCGCACGACCGGGCCGCATCCTCGACGACAGGCCGGTGGATTTCCCACGGCCGCGCACCATCCCCATGACTTTCGAGCCTGATTTCGTCGCACTCAATCAGCGCCTGCGTGAACTCATCGTCAACGCCCGGAGCAGCGCTCCCGAAGCGCAGGAGGCATAAGTCATGAGTGTAGGCCTGCGTCAAAAACTCTGGTCGTTCGGACTGATCGTCGTCTTCTTCGTCGGATGGCAATTATTTTGCGCCATGTCGGGCGTGTCGGATCTGGTTCTTCCGCGTCCGACGGAAATCATTGCGACGCTAATCGCGCGCTTCCCGATCCTGTGGCCGCATATTCTACAGACCCTCGGCACGACCATGGCCGGCTTCGTGCTTGGTGTCGGCCTCGGCGTGGTGCTGGGCGCGGTCATCGGCGTCTCGAAAGTCGCCTATGATACCGCCTATCCGCTGCTAGTCGGCTTCTCGTCGATCCCTAAAGTCGCCGTCGTGCCGATTTTCGTGCTGTGGTTCGGCTCGGGCTCCGTGCCTGCGATTCTTACCGCGCTGTCGATCTGCTTCTTCCCCATCGTCGTCAATATCGCGACCGGCCTCGCGACCACCGAACCCGAGCTGGAAGACGTGCTGAAGGCACTCGGTGCAAGCAAGATGGACATTCTCTGGAATGTCGGCCTGCCGCGCACCATGCCGTTCTTCTTCGCCTCACTGAAAGTCGCCGTCAGCTACGCCTTTGTCGGTGCCGTTCTGGCCGAGACCGTCGCGTCGAATCGCGGCATCGGCAATGTGATGATGAGCGCATCGTCGAATTTCAACGTCCCGCTGGTGTTCGCCTGCCTGTTCATTCTCGCGATCCTCGGCGTGGCGCTCTACGTCATTTTCTCTCTGATCGAGGCGCGCGTGACCGGTTGGGCCACACGCAAGAATGATCTCGTCGCAACCTAATCCACCCACATCAACCAGGAGAACGTCATGTTGAAAAGATTGACCGCCCTCGCAGTCGGCAGTGTCCTGCTTACAGGCTCCGCCTTCGCTCAGGAGACGACCATCAAGTTCACGCTGGGCTGGAAAACCCAGGGCAGTGACGCGGCGTTCTTCTATGCGAAAGACAAAGGCTACTTCAAGGAAGAGGGTCTGAACGTTGTCATCGATCAGGGCGAAGGCTCGGGCGCAACAGTGACCCGCATCATGTCCGGCGCCTGGGATGCCGGCTTCGGCGACGTCAATGCCATCATCCAGAACTCATCGACGCGTCCGCAGGATGCGCCAGTGATGGTCTATATGATGTGGAACCAGCCGCCCTTCTCGATCGTCACCAAGAACACCAGTGGCATCAAGACGATCAAGGATTTCGAAGGACACACGCTGGGCGGCGCGCAGGGCACGCCGACGACCCGTCTCCTTCCCGTCTTCATCCAGAAGAATGGTCTCGCAGCCGACAAGATCAAGGTCACCAATATGGCTCCCAATCTGCAGGAGCCGATGCTGATCAAGGGCGATATCGACGCCGCGCTGGTGTTCAACATCACCAGCTACTTCAACCTCGTCCTGAACCGTCAGGATCCGGAAAAGGACTACAAGTGGTTCTCGTTCGGTGAATTCGGTCTCGATCTGTATTCGAACGGCGTGATGGTATCGCAGAAGCTGCTGGCGTCGAATCCGAAGGCCGTTGCTGGCCTCGTCCGTGCCATCAACAAGGCCAACATCGCCGTCGCCAAGGATCAGAACGCCGGCATGGCGTCAGTCGTCGCCTTCGACAATCTGGTCGATGTTCCCGTCGAGAAGCGCCGCCTGCAATATTCCTTCGACAAGCTGATGGTCTCGCCCGAGATGAAAGAAATCGGCGTCGGCGACATCAAGGATGACCGCATGACCCGTGCCATCGGCATGGTCGTCGAAGGTTACGACCTGAAGCGCACCCCGACCCCGAAGGAAGTATTCTCCCGCGAATTCCTGCCGGCGCGCGGAGATCGCGAACTGGTCTATACGGCGAACTAAGGCTTGCACGCGGATGAACGGGATCCTGTCTGCGACGAATATCTTCACCGGCACAGATCGAGGCCTCGTGCCTCAGGCCAGCATCCATTATGCGGATGGCCTGATCACGAGCGTCTCGGCCGGCGCGCATATTTCGCCGCAGACAAACCACCTGATTATCCCCGCACTGGTCAACGCCCACGACCACGCCCGGCCGTCCATGACATCCTTCGGCGCATCGAACATGCCCTTGGAATCGTGGATCGCACGCTCAGCCTTCGGCACGCCGCCCGATCCCTATCTCGTCGCCGCTGTCTCGCTTGCCCGTTCGGCGCGCGTAGGCTGCGGCGGCGCGATGATTCATTATACCCGGCCGAGCGGCAAGATGCCGATCGTCGATGAGTCGATCGCAATCGCAAAGGCCGCGAGCGATGTCGGCATCCGGCTGGCCTTCGCGCTGGCCGTACGCGACCAGAACCCGATCGTCTATGGCGATAGCGCCGACGTGCTTGCCGTATTGCCTGAGGACGATCGCAGCACGATCCAGGACATGTTCATTCGTCCGAGCCCGACACCATCCGAATATCTCGACCGTGTCGAAGCCATTCATGCAGCCATCGCTGGTCCGATGATCGATGTGCAATACGGTCCGGCCGGCGTCCAGTGGTGCTCGCCTGCGCTGCTCGAAGCCATCGCCGAGCACTCCGCGGCGACCGGCCGGCGCGTGCACATGCATCTGCTCGAGACGATTTATCAGCGGCAATGGGCCGACCGCGCTTTTCCGAGCGGCATTGTGCGCTACCTTAAAGATATCGGCCTGCTGTCCAACCGCCTGACACTGGCGCATTGCATCCATACCCGGCCGGACGAACTCGACATGATCGCCGAGTCCGGCGCGACCATCGTGACGAATTTCAGCTCCAATCTGCATCTGCATTCCGGTCTTGCACCCATTGCCGATGCACATCGCCGCGGCTGCCGGATCGCCGTGGGCATCGACGGCGTTGCCCTCGACGAGGACGATGATGCGATCCGCGAAATGCGTCTCGTGCAGATGGCGCATGACGGCCTCGGCTTCGACCGCACATGGGGCCGTGCGGAGTTTCTCGCGCTTGCCATCCGCAATGGCCGCAGATCGATCGGCGCCCCCGGCCCGGGCACGCTCGCCGCCGGAGAAGCCGCAGATTTCGTGACACTCGATATCGGCCAGCTCGACCGCGATGCCATCATGCCGGTCGATCCGATCGACATGCTGTTTGCCCGCGGCAACAGCAGCTGCATTCGCGATGTCGTGGTCGACGGGCGTACCATCAGCCGCGATGGCAAGCCGACCGGCGTCGACCTGGAGGCCATGGAGACCGAGTTGCGCGGGCTCTATCGCAAGAGCGTGCCCCAGTTCAAGGCGTTTGAACGCGCTTGGGCACCGTTCGAAAGCGCCGTGTCGCACTGGTTCCGGCAACAGGGGTGTTGCTAGCAGCGGGGCCGCTGCTAGCTCACCAAACCTTCAGCGGCTTCAGTTCACCTGACGTTTTTCCAGCTTTCGTGCCAACGTGCGGCGATGCATGCCGAGGCGGCGCGCCGTCTCCGAAATGTTGAAATCGCTCTCCACCAGCGTCTGGTGGATGCGTTCCCATTCCAGCGTCTTGATCGAGGTCGGACGTTCCGTGAGGGCCACTTGCACGTCGCCGGTCGCCTTCTGGAACGCTTCCTCGATATCGTCGGTGTTCGAAGGTTTGGCGAGGTAATGACACGCGCCGAGCTTGATCGCCTCCACCGCCGTGGCAATGCTGGCATAGCCGGTGAGCACTACGATCAGCATCTCAGGGCTCAGCGCATGCAACGCCTCGACACAAGCCAGGCCCGAGGCTCCGCCGAGCTTGAGATCGACCACCGCATAGCCCGGCACCTTGTCGCCGAGCACCTCGGTCAAGGTCTCGAAGCCCTCGGAATGCAGCACGGTGTAACCGCGACGCTCGAACGATCGCTTCAGCGTGCGCGCGAAACCCTCGTCATCCTCGACAATGATCAGCAGACGTTCACCCGACATGTTTGCGCGCTCCAATCGCGAGGGCGGATAGTGGTAGCGACAACATCACGAGGGCACCGCCCACAGGACGATTCTCCGCCACCACTGCGCCGCCCAGCTTGCGGACGGCATTGACCACCAGAAACAGACCGAGCCCGCGCCCGGACTGGCCCTTGCTTGAATTATATGGCTTGCCGAAATTCGCCAGCATCTCCTTGGCGAAACCCGGCCCCATGTCGCTGACCTTCAGCACCAGCGAATCGCCATCGCGCTCGATAGCGAGGCGCACCCAGAGCGGCGATACCTCGTTGGCGTTATCGAGCACGTTGAAAATCATCTGCTTCAACGCCGAGTCCGACACGATCGGCATGTCCTCGCCGAACCGATTCTCATAGACCAGCGTGTTGATCGAGCGCGCGCCGCGCCAGTCCTCGACCAGTTCGCCGAAGAAACCATTGACGGTCGTCACAACCGGCGCCTCGCCGCGCATGTCGCCCGCTGACATGAGAATTCCAGTGACGATCGACTTGCAGCGCTGCACATCGGCCTGCATCTCGCTGATCTCTTCCATCAGCTCCGGGTTGCCTGCAAGTTCCGGCATCCGACGCCAGTCACTGAGGATCACCGACAGTGAGGCCAGCGGCGTACCGAGTTCATGCGCGGCGCCGGAAGCGAGCAGGCCCATGCGCACAATATGATCTTCCTCCGCGGCCTGCTGACGCAGCGCTGCTAGACCCTCGTCGCGCTCGCGCAGGTTTTCTGCAATGCGCGTCATGAAAACGACGATCAGCGCCGCGTCGAGCACGAAGCAGATCAACATGCCGATAATGTGCAGCTCGAACAGATCGTCGCGCAGCGCTTCCGGTAGCGCCAGCGGGCGATGAAATACAATCAGTCCGGCGAAGCACAGACAGGCAACAACAACAACGACCCAGGTCGAGCGGCCGTTCAGCAACATCGCCCCGAGCGTAACCTGCAGGAGATAGAGCGATATGAATGGATTTGTGGCACCGCCGCTCAAATAAAGCTGGGCGGTCAGCGCCGCGACGTCGAGCAGCAAAAGCAGGAGCAGTTCGCGGTCACGCGCGTCGGTCTGCTGGCGCAGCCACTCCTGGCTGATGACGTTCAGGAATACTGAGCCGCACAGCACCATGACCATGGCCATCAGCGGTAGCGAAATGCCCATCACCAGATGCACGAAGCCGATGGTCAGAACCTGCCCGACCACTGCGATCCAGCGCAACTGGATCAGCAGATTGATGTTCTTGATATTGGTGGTCTCGTCGAGCGGCAGAGCCGTGACCGCAACGGGTGTGGTGACACCCGTCGCGTCGACTGGTGACGCGGCAACCGCACTGACGCCAGTGACGTCTGGTGCGCCCACCTTGCTCTCTGCTCCCAAACCCGGCATCTCGCCCCGTCAGCTTGATCGGCCAGCCTCAATCGGACCGGCGCATCATCCAAGACGTCTTACGCGAGGTAGTGATTTTTTCCGAATCCGCCACTCGTCGCGAGCGACGAACAGGGCACCGCCGGCCAGCATCAAACCGAGGCCGAACCAGCTGATGGCATAGACCACGTGGTTGTTCGGGAAGGCGATCACGGTCAGGCCACCATGGGGCTGCCCCGGCGCGTCCAGCGCGGCATTGGCATCGATGAAATAGGGTGCGACAGCGCCGAGCTTCTGGCTGGCGGCAATCGCCTCGACGTCGCGGGAATACCAGCGCTGGGCGGCAGGATCATTGGAGCGCAGGAACCCGCCTTTCGGCTCGGTGATGCGCAACAGGCCCATCACCGACACCGGCGTCGCAGGCGCCGCGAATGCGCCGGCTTTGCGCTCATCCGCGCTGATGAAACCCCGGTTCACCAGCACAGTGTATCCGGCCTCGGCGCGCAGCGGCGTCAGCACCCAGAAACCGGCGCCGAGATCCGAGACAGCCTGCACCGGAGTATCGGCGCCCGGCACGAACCGGCCGGTGACGCTGACGCGACGATATTCATCGTCATTGCGATTGATCGCAGGCCACGCCGCAGGCCCGGGTGCAGCTTCGGGCGCGGCGTGGCTGCGCTGATCGACACGTGCGATCAGATCCAGTTTCCAGGCGCGGCGTTCGACCTGCCAGATGCCCAGGGCGGTCAATCCCGCGATACCGAGCAGTGCCAGCAGGCCCAGCACCGTGAGGGTTGTCGCGCTACGTGGCGACCGCCCGGATTCCGTTTTCGATTCAGACGACTCCTGTCTGGCCGGGCGGCCTACGACGATCCCGTCGTTGGCGCGCGCCGTGGCCATCAGGGCATATTCCTCATGTCGTGAACCGGCATCATGTTGACGTTGAGGTGGTACATCACCCAGAGCGAACCGCTCAGCGCAATCACGACGATGATGATCGTGAAGATCAGCGCCATCATGGTCCAGCCGGCATCCGACGTCGTGTTCATGTGCAGGAAGTAGACCATGTGAACCACGATCTGCACCACAGCGAACGCAACGACGATCGCGATGGTCCAGTTCTTGTTCTCGATCGCGCCCGTCATCACCAGCCAGAATGGAATGGCGGTAAGGATGACCGAGAGGACGAAGCCAGTCATATACGACTTGAACGAACCATGGTCGCGGCCGTCATCGTGGCCGTGGTCATCGTGACCATGTCCGTGCGCGGCATGTGCATCGGCGCTCATCGCAGCACTCCCAGCAGATAAACAAAGGTGAAGACGCCGATCCAGACGACGTCGAGGAAATGCCAGAACATGCTCAGGCACATCAACCGCCGCTGGTTCGCCTCGATCAGGCCGAAACGGGCGACCTGCACCATCAGCGTGACCAGCCAGATGATGCCGAAGGTGACGTGCAGACCGTGGGTGCCGACCAGCGTGAAGAACGACGACAGGAAGGCGCTCCGCCAGGGGCCAGCACCTTCGTGGATCATGTGATGGAACTCATAGAGTTCGATGCACAGGAAGGCCAGACCGAACAGGCCGGTGATGCCGAGCCACATTTGGGTCGACTTCACTCTGCCCTTCATCATCTCCAGCATCGCAAAGCCGTAGGTGATCGACGAGAACAGCAGCATCGCGGTATTGAGCGCGACAAGCTTGAGGTCAAACAGATCCTTCGGCCCCGGCCCCGCGGCATAGCTACCGCCGAGCACGCCGAAGGTAGCAAACAGCATCGCGAAGATGAGGCAATCGCTCATCAGGTAGAGCCAGAAGCCCAGCATGGTGCTGGAACCGGCCGGATGATCGTGTTCATCGACGACGTAGAAGACCGGCACTTCAGTGCCGTTTATTGTTTGGGTCGGTACGTTCATGACGCGGCCTGCACTGCGAGAAGTTTCGTACGCTCGCCTTCGGTACGGATGACGTCCTCCAACGGAATGTGGAAGTCACGGTTGTAGTTGAAGGTATGGAAGATCGCGACGCCGACGATGGCAACGAAGCTCAGGGCCGCGAGCCACCACATGTACCAGATCAGGGCGAAGCCCATCGCCGTGGCCAGGATCGAGAGGATCACGCCGGTGCCGGTGTTCTTCGGCATATGGATCGGCCTGAAGCCCTCCAGCGGGCGCGTATAACCGCGGCGCTTCATGTCCCACCACGAGTCATTGTCGTGAATGACCGGGGTGAAAGCGAAGTTGTAATCCGGCGGCGGCGACGACGTTGCCCATTCCAGCGTGCGCCCGTTCCAGGGATCGCCCGTGGTATCGCGCAGCTTCTTGCGATTCCAGATGCTGACGACGATCTGGACGAGGAAAGCACCGATGCCGATCGCGATCAGAACCGCACCGAAGGCGGCGATGACGAACCAGATCTGCAGCGACGGATCGTCGAAGGTGCGCAGGCGGCGGGTGACGCCCATCAGACCAAGCACATAGAGCGGCATGAAGGCGAAGTAAAAGCCGAGGACCCAGCCCCAGAACGAGACTTTGCCCCAGAACTGATCGAGCTTGAAGCCGAAGGCCTTCGGGAACCAGAAGTTGATGGCAGCGAAGATGCCGAACACCACGCCACCGATGATCACGTTGTGGAAGTGAGCGATCAGGAACAGGCTGTTATGCAGGACGAAGTCGGCCGGCGGTACTGCGAGCAGAACGCCGGTCATGCCGCCGATCACGAAGGTCAGCATGAAGGCAATCGTCCACATCATCGGCAGTTCGAACCGGATGCGGCCGCGATACATTGTGAACAGCCAGTTGAATATCTTCGCGCCCGTCGGGATCGAGATGATCATCGTCGTGATGCCGAAGAAGGAATTCACGCTGGCGCCCGAGCCCATGGTGAAGAAGTGATGCAACCAGACCAGATAGGACAAGATCGTGATGACCAGCGTGGCGTAGACCATCGAGGTGTAGCCAAACAGCTTCTTGCCCGAGAAGGTCGAGGTCACTTCCGAGAACACGCCGAACAGCGGCAGGATCAGGATGTAAACCTCCGGATGGCCCCAGATCCAGATCAGGTTCACATACATCATCGGGTTGCCGCCGAGATCGTTCGTGAAGAAGTTGGTCCCGACGTAACGATCCAGCGAGAGCAGCGCGAGCACGGCGGTCAGGATCGGGAAGGACGCGACGATCAGGACGTTGGTGCAGAGCGAGGTCCAGGTGAAGATCGGCATCTTCATCATGGTCATGCCCGGCGCACGCATCTTCACGATGGTCGCAATCAGGTTGATGCCCGACAGCGTCGTGCCAACGCCGGCCACCTGCAGCGCCCAGATATAGTAGTCGACGCCGACATCCGGACTGTAGCCGATGTTCGATAGCGGCGGATAAGCCAGCCAGCCGGTCTTGGCGAACTCACCGACGAACAGCGACATCATGACAAGGATGGCGCCACCGGTGGTCATCCAGAAGCTGAAATTGTTCAGGAACGGGAACGACACGTCGCGCGCACCGATCTGCAGCGGCACGATGTAGTTCATCAGGCCGGTGACCAGCGGCATCGCGACGAAGAAGATCATGATCACGCCATGCGCCGTGAACACCTGATCGTAGTGATGGGCGGGCAAGAAACCTTCGGAGCCGTTGAAGGCCATGGCTTGCTGGGCGCGCATCATGATCGCGTCGGCGAAACCGCGCAGCAGCATGACGATGCCCAGCACCATATACATGATGCCGATCTTCTTGTGGTCCACGCTGGTGAACCACTCCTTCCAGAGATAGCCCCACAGCTTGAAATAGGTCAGCGCGCCGAGCAGCACGATGCCGCCGAGCGCGACCATCGCGAAAGTCGCGACCAGAATCGGCTCATGATATGGAAACGACTCAAGCGTCAAGCGGCCGAAGATGAACTTCGCAAGCCCGGTATTTGCCAGTGCGGCTGTATCAGACATTTAGATCGACCCGATCAGGTGTTGGAAGCGCGCCGCTCGGCAGGCGGCGGCGCAGGCGTGAAATTGAACGGCGCGGGGGCGGCACCCGGGCGCGCGAGACCGGCACCGGTGACCGGTGTCGGGTCGAGTGGAGTCGTCGTCGAGCGGTGATCGGCTGCTTCGCGTGCGGCCTCGGCAAGGGTACAGACGCTGGCGACGTAGTTCTTCGTCGAGCTTGTGCCGTCGAGCATCGAGATATTGTATTTCAGCGGCAGAATGTTGCGGGCGCTGGCGAGGCCGAGGCCACCCTTCGCATCCATCGCCATCATCTCGCTCATGCACATCTTGCCGGGCTGGGCGCACATGTTGAGGATCGCCTTGTAGAGGTCAGGCGCGACTTCCTTATAGAGACGAACCGGCACATTCTCGCTGGGCTTTTCGAGATCCAGATAGGCCTCGCGGCTCAGCGTCTCGCTGCTCGCCTTAACCTTGGCGATCCAGGCATCGAAGCCGGCCTGGTCGACGCCATGGAACTTGAAGCGCATGCCGGAGAAGCCGGCGCCGCTATAGTTGGCCGAGAAGCCGTCATAAACGCCGGCCTTATTGATGACCGCGTGCAGCTTGGTTTCCATGCCGGGCATCGCATAGATCTGGCCGGCGAGCGCGGGGATATAGAAGGAGTTCATCACCGACGAGGCAGTGATCTTGAAGCGCACTGGACGATCCACAGGCGCAGCCAGCTCATTGACCGTAGCAATGCCGTATTCCGGGTAGAAGAACAGCCACTTCCAGTCGAGCGCGACGACTTCGACCTGCAGCGGTTCAAGAAGGCTCGCAGCGTTCCCGGGTGCAATCCGGTCGAGCCGACGATACGGGTCGAGCAGATGCGTGCTGGACCAGGTCACGGCGCCGAGACAGATGATGATGAGGAGGGGCATCGACCAGATGACCAGCTCGAGATGGGTCGAGTGATCCCAGTCCGGCTCGTATTTCGCGTCAGCATTCGACTGCCGGTATTTCCAGGCGAAAAACACGATCAGGGCCATCACCGGCACGATGATCAGCAGCATCAGGACCGTGGAAATGACCACGAGATCGCGTTGCTGCACTGCGATGTCACCCGCAGGATTCATGACGACGAAATTGCATCCGCCCAGCAAGGCAACCAAGGGCAGCAAAAGGAGTATCCGTAGGCGGCTCAAGGTGTTACCCATTCGATAATGTTCGTTCGCGCGCACGGTTAGGCGCATTTGCTGCAGGGCAACATTGGACAATTTGTCCAATGGCCCGAAGACGCGGTTCGCGACAAATCGTCAACCTCGCGTCGCCCTTTGGCGTCGATTGCATGACCTTCAACACACCACCGACGGATAGAAAAAATGGCGCAGACGTCATCGACGATCGAACGGGACGCACGCCTTCTGCACGCGGATGACCACGGAGCGGTTAACCCGGGCGAGATCGCCATTGGCGTCATCATCGGCCGGACCTCCGAGTTCTTTGACTTCTTCGTCTATGCGATCGCTTCGGTGCTGGTGTTTCCGAAGCTCGTCTTCCCCCATCTCGATCCTCTGACCGGCACTCTCTATTCCTTTGCGATCTTTTCGCTGGCATTCATCGCCCGCCCGATTGGCACGATGATCTTCACGGCCATCGATCGCAGCCAGGGCAAAGGCGCCAAGCTGACCATCGCGCTGTTCCTGCTCGGCGTTGCCACCGTCGCCATCGCCTTCCTGCCCGGTCACGAATCCATCGGCGTCGCATCGGCCTGGCTGCTGGCTGCTGCACGTATCGGCCAGGGCATTTCCTGGGGCGGCACCTGGGACGGTCTTGCTTCGCTGCTGGCGCTGAATGCGCCGGAAGGCAAGAAGGGCTGGTACGCCATGATCCCGCAGCTCGGCGCCCCGATCGGCCTTCTGGTGGCGAGCGCGCTGTTCGCCTTCTTCGTCGACACGCTGTCCGCTGACGACTTTCTCGACTGGGGCTGGCGCTATCCGTTCTTCGTTGCTTTCGCCATCAATGTCGTCGCCCTGTTCGCGCGCCTGCGCATGGTGGTGACGCCGGGCTACACCGAACTCTTCGAAGCCCGCGAACTCGAGCCGTCTTCGATCACCGAGACGATCGCCCAGCAGGGCCGCACCGTTGTTATCGGCGCCTTCGCACCGCTGGCGAGCTTCGCACTGTTCCACATGGTCACAGTATTCCCGCTCTCATGGGTGTTCCTGTTCACCCGCGAAGCACCCGGCCGCTTCCTGATCGTCGAATGTATCGGCGCCGTGTTCGGCATCATCGCCATGATCGTGTCAGGCTATGTCGCCGACAAGGTCGGCCGCCGCACGCTGCTGACCGGTTCGGCGATTGCCATCGCCGTGTTCAGCGGCTTCGCACCGCAGATGCTGGACGGCGGCATCGTCGGCGAACTCGCCTTCATGGTGACCGGCTTCATCCTGCTCGGCCTGTCGCTCGGTCAATCTTCGGGCTCGGTCGCATCGAGCTTCTCGAAGCGCTTCCGCTACACCGGTTCGGCGCTCACCACCGACCTTGCCTGGCTGTTCGGCGCCGGCTTCGCACCATTCGTGGCGCTGGTGATGTCGAGCCGCTTCGGCCTGTCCTCGTCGGGCGTGTATCTGCTGTCGGGCGCGGTCGTGACCCTGCTTGCGATCTCGATCAACCGGCAGTTCGCCAGCCGCGACGCCTCGGCGATCCAGCCGTAAGCAACACTGCCGCTAAAGAAAGAGCCCCGGTTCTGAGCAGAACCGGGGCTCTTTCTTTTTGTTTTGACTCGTTTCCCTGACGCGAACCGGCATCTACTTCGCTAATGCGACAGTGGCACATCATCCTGATGCAGGATGCGTTCGGCGGCGCCCTGCAGATCGTCATACTGGCCTGATTTCAGCGACCACAGGAACGCCGCGAGGCCGCACAGGCCAAGCCCGATGGCGATCGGAATCAGATAGAAATAGTCTGTCATTCCGCCGGCTCCATTCTGACCGCCATTCGCGGCGTTGATGCGCTCGCGTCCTGAGACTTGTCGGACTTGCCGCGGCCACGCAGCCGCAGCGCATTGGCGACAACCACGATGGACGAACCGGACATCGCGATCGCCGCAACCAGCGGCGTGACATGGCCCATGATCGCGATCGGCACCGCAATGAGATTGTAGCCGACTGCCAGCGCGAGATTCTGCCGCACGAGATGCCCTGCCTCGCGCGAGACCGCGATTGCCTGAGACACGGCCGACAGATCCTCGCGCAGGAAGACGAGATCTGCGGCGTTGCGCCCGACGTCGGCGGCCGATGCCGGCGCCATCGACGCATGCGCGGCCATCAGCGCCGGCGTGTCATTGAGACCGTCGCCAACCATCAGCACCTTCTTGCCTGAAGCCGCCAGCTCCACCACATGCGCTGCCTTGCCGCCCGGCAGTACGCCGGCGAAATACGGCACGCCCATGCCGCTCGCAAGCGTGCGCACAGGCGTCTCGCGATCGCCCGAGACAACCTCGACAGCCAGTCCGTCGCGCTTCAGGTCGCCGACCGTTTCAGCCGCACCCGCACGCAACCGGTCCTCGAAGCGGAAATCCGCCACGCATTGTCCATCGCGCGACAACACGACGGAAGAGCCATCGAGATCCATACTGCTGGTATCGGTGAGAGCCCATTCCGGCCGCCCGAGGCGCAGCACGCTGCCGCCGAGACGCGCTTCCATGCCGCAGCCCGGATGTTCGGAGACATCATCGAGCGCAATCGGAGTCGTCGTTGTTAAAACGGCAGCAGCGAGTGCACGCGAATAGGGATGACGTGAGTGCGCGGCGATCGCGCCGGCCAGTGCCAGGGTCGCAGGATCGACGTTGTCGGAATTGACGACGCGGGGATTGCCGAGCGTCAGTGTGCCCGTCTTGTCGAACACCACAGTATCGACCTCGGCGAGGCGCTCCAGCGCGCCGCCGTCCTTGATCATGATGCCGCTCTCAAACAGCCGCCGCGCGGCGACGACCTGCACCATCGGCACGGCAAGACCAAGTGCGCAGGGACAGGTGATGATCAGCACTGCGACCGCAATGGTGATGGCATGGTGCCAGTCGCCTTCGACAAACATCCAGCCCGCCAGCGTGATGGCCGCGGTCAGATGCACCACCGGCGCATAGAGCCCGGCCGCACGATCGGCGATGCGGCGATAGACCGAACGGCCCTGCTCCGCGGCTTCCATCATCCGCAGCATCTCGGCGAGGAACGACTCGTTGGCAGAGGCCATCGCAGTAATCGTCAGCGGTCCCGTCAGATTCAATGTGCCGGCGCGCAGTATCGACCCCGGCAGTGCCGGCTGCGGCACGCTCTCGCCGGTGACCAGCGAAACATCGAGCTCGGACAAACCTTTGGTGACCTGCGAATCGACCGGCACGCGCTCGCCGGCAGCGAGCATGATGGTCATACCCACAGTGATTTCACCGACCGGCAGATAGATCTGCGCACCGTCACTCTGCAGAACCAACGCGCCCCGCGCCGCCAGACGCGCGAGCCCCTTGACTGCAACGCGTGCGCGCTCACGCATCATGTGATCGAGCGTGCGGCCAATCAGCAGGAAGAACAGCAGCGACACCGACGCATCGAAATAGGCATGCGGCCCATGGATCGCGGTCTCGTACAGGCTCATGCCGAAGGCCAGCAACACGCCGAGCGAGATTGGCACATCCATATTGGTGCGACCGTGACGCAGTGCCTGCCAGGCCGAGCGAAAGAATACCCGGCCGGAATAGATCAGCGTCGGCAGCGCGATCAGCGCAGAGATACCGTGGAACAGATCGCGTGTCGCGGGCTCGGCACCGGACCACACCGACACCGACAGCAGCATGATATTGCTCGCCGCAAAGCCCGACACCGCGAGCGCACGGATCAGTTCCGACAGCATCGTATCCGTGGCATCGCCATCGACTTCGAACAGATGCGCTTCATAGCCGACATTGCGCAGCGTTTCGATGAAAGGCGGCGGTGCGACATCGGCGCGCCATTTGATGGTGACGCGCTTGGTCGAGAGATTCACCCGCGCCCATGTCACGCCGTCAAGCGCGCCAAGCGCTTGTTCGACCGTGCGGATACATGCGCCGCAGTGAACGTCCGGCACCGAGAGATCGGTCTGCCTCAAACCGCCGGCAATGGTCCGGCTGACCAACAACACTTCGCGCGGATCCGGCGCCGCCAGAACAGCCAATTCTGCTCCTGAGCCACAGCAACTCATCGGAGACCTCGTTTCTCACTTCGCGCATGATCCTTTCGGAAAACCGGTTCCCGCTTTTCCGGATCATGCTTTAGCCAGTCACCTCGACACCAGGCTTCATCGCCACATAGGCGTGCCATGTCCCGTGGCCGAGCACGGGAAACACGACGATCATACCGAGCAGGCCGGTCATGACATTGATCAAGAACAAAGCCAGCGCGATTCCCGCCCAGGTCAGCATGACCGGCAGATTGGCCCAGACCATCCCCATGCTGGTGCCCATGGCGGTGAGCGCATCGACGCGCTCGTTGAGCAGCATGGGAATGGCGAACACGCTGATCGCGAAGGAGAATGCCGCAAAGATGCCGCCGACCGCGGTGCCGGCGATCAGCATCGCCCACCCGATGGGTGTGGTGAACAGCATGGAAGCGACGCCATCGAGGCCGGGAAACGGGTTCATGCCGAAAAACAGCGCGTAGATGATCACCGCGGCGCGGATCCAGACCAGCATCAGCGAGCACAACAGGAGGCCCGCGAACAGCAGCTGCCCGCCCGACTTTGGCCGGACAAGGATCATCTGCAGCAGCGACACCCGCTCATGGGCGGCGATCCGGCGACTCTTCTCATAGAGTCCTATGGCGAGCACCGGCCCGACCACCATGAAGCCGGCAAAGGCCGGAAACAGGATGTAGTCCCAGCCGAAGGCGAACAACCCGCCGACCAGGACGACCGAGACCGCAAAAACCAGCACGCCATAGCTGAGGCTCACCGACGGGATAATTGTCAGGTCGCGCCAGCCGGCTTTGAGCCAGTCAAAGGCGACGGATGGCGCGACATGGCGATTCCACGACACCGAGGGTGGTAGCGGAGGAGCAACGGCTGGAAGAGTCATCTTCGACCTCGCAATCTCAATGACGCGGTGTGCATGACGAGGACGCCGCACTGAATTTGCCGGCTTCCGCGACACTGGCATCGCGCTTGACGTGATCGATACAGTCGGGCTGCGACGAGAACGCCACATAGACCATGTGCGCATTGGCCATCAGCACCAACAGCAGACCGGCAGCAATCGCCATCCAGACCCAGACCTTCGCGTTGACGTGCTTCATCGCTGCTACATTCACGGCCCGGCAGCCCTGAGGTTGACGAGATAGAGCGCGAGGATTTTGCGATCGAGCGCCGACAGCCGGGAATCCCAGCTCGGCATGTGACCTTGCCGGCCACCCCAGACAGTCGTGAAGACCGATTGGGCGTCACCGCTATAGATCCAGAAATTGTCACGCAGGTTCGGCGCACCGAGTTCGATATTGCCGGTCGCGTTCTCGCCGTGGCAGGCGACGCAATTGTCGGTGAACACCGCCTTGCCGCTGGCGAGCTTCGCGGGCGCGATCGCCTTGGCCACCGCGGGATTCGACAGGCTGCGGACATAGTCGACGACATCGTCGATCTGCTCGCGCTTCAACATCCCGTCACGGCCGAAGGCCGGCATCTGCGAGGTCCGCGAGTCCTTGTGCGGCGAATTGATGCCAACGCGGATCGTCTCGGCGATCGCATCGGGCGTGCCGCCCCACAGGAAGGCCTGCGACACCAGCGTTGGAAAGCCGTTGCCGCCCTCGGCGGTGCGGCCATGACAGGCCGCGCAATTATCGCCGAACAACGTCGCGCCGGTCTGCTTCACGATCTTCATCAATTTCGGATCGGCCTGGATAGCTTCGAAGCTTTCGGCCTCGATCAGCTTGCTCCACCTGGCGCGGTCCGAGGCCGCGTCCTTGATCTGTTCGGCCACGATGTTGCGCTGGTCGATCCCGAGCAGGCCCTTGGTATAGGTTACGCCCAGCGGCCAGGCCGGCATCAGGATCCAGTACACAACCGAATACAGAAACGTGGCCCACAGAAAGAAGATCACCGCACGCGGCACCGGCGTGTTCAATTCCTTGATGCCGTTCCACTCGTGGCCGGTGGTGAGATAGCCGGAGACGGGATCGCGTTCCTCTACTGCCATCGCTTCGCCTCGTATGGCTTGTCCTCAACGGAAGGATCGAGGATCGACTGCGCCGCAGAGTCGAACGACTTTTTGTTCTTCGGCCAATAGGCATAGACCACTACGCCAACAGACATGGCGATCAGATAGAACAGCCCGAAGGACTTCGCGAACCAGACAGTGGCCTCGTGCTCCATCGTCACTCTCCCGCCGCAGCCGTTTTGGCCTTGTGGGTCGCATCAGTCAGCTTGCCCAAGATCTGCAAGTAAGCGACCAGCGCATCCATCTCGGTGGGCTCGCCGGACTGGCCATCGAAGGCGCGCACATTGGTCGCCTCGCCATAGCGTTTGGTGACGCCTTCCGCGAAAGGCGTATCCGGCGTTGTCTGGCCATAGGCATCGTTCGACGCGTTGGCGATCATCTCATCCGTATAGGGCACGCCGACCTTGCGCAGCGCGGCCAGATGCAGGCCGAGATCGTCGATCCGCACCTTCGCCCGCGTGAGATAGGCATAAGGCGGCATCACCGATTCCGGCACCACGTCGCGCGGATTGATCAAATGCCTGACGTGCCATTCGTCGGAATATTTGCCGCCGAGACGCGCTATATCCGGTCCGGTGCGCTTAGAGCCCCACAGCATCGGATGATCGTATTTGGATTCGACCGCGAGCGAATATGGCCCGTAACGCTCGACCTCATCACGCAATGTGCGGATCATCTGCGAATGACAGGCGTAGCAGCCCTCGCGGATGTAGATGTTGCGGCCGGCGATTTCGAGCGGCGTATAGACGCGCATATCTGGTGCATCTTCCACCGTCTGATGGATCGTGAACAGCGGCACGATCTCGATGAGGCCGCCGATGCTAGCGGCAATGATGATGCCGATGGCAAGACTCATCGTCTTGCGTTCGAGCTTGTAATGCAGGCCGAACAAACCCATCGTCATTCTCCCGGCTGCAGCGCAGGCACGCCAGCGGGCTGTGCCGCCGGACGATCTGCGGCACGTTCATCGGCCGGCTGACCAGCAGTGCGGATAGTCATGACGATGTTGTAGAGACCGATCACCGCACCAGCGAAGAAGAAGAACCCGCCGACCGCGCGCGCAACGTAATAGGGCTTCATCGCGATCACTGTCTCGATAAAGGAATAAGACAACGTGCCGCTGCTATTATAGGTGCGCCACATCAAGCCCTGGATGATACCTGAATTCCACATCGCGAAGACGTATGTGAAGAGGCCGGCGACAGCGAGCCAGAAGTGCCATTCGACAAGCGCGGGCGAATACATCCGCTCGCGCTTCCACAGCCACGGCACCGACGCATAGATCGAGCCGAAGGTGATCATGGCCACCCAGCCGAGCGCGCCGGCATGGACATGACCCACGGTCCAGTCGGTGTAATGCGACAGCGAGTTCACCGAGCGGATCGCCATGAACGATCCCTCGAATGTGGTGAGGCCGTAGAACACCGCAGCCACCATCATGAAACGCAGCGTCGCATCGTCGCGCACCTTGTACCAGGCGCCGTTCAGCGTCAGCAGGGCATTGCCGGCGGAGCCCCAAGACGGAATCAGCAACATCAGTGAGAAAGTCATGCCGAGCGTCTGCACCCATTGCGGCAGCGCCGTGTAATGCAGGTGATGGGATCCCACCCACATATACATGAATGTGATGCCCCAGAACGAGATGATCGACATCCGGTAGGAATAGATCGGCCGCCCCGCCCGCACCGGCAGATAGTAATACATCATGCCGAGGAAGCCGGAGGTGAGAAAGAAGGCGACGGCGTTGTGGCCGTACCACCATTGGGTCATCGCATCCTGCACGCCGGAAAAGGCCGAATAGCTCTTGGCGTGACCGAACGAGACCGGCATCGCCAGATTATTGACGGTATGCAGGATCGCCACCACCAGGATGAAGGCCATGTAGTACCAGTTGGCGACGTAGATATGCGGCTCCTTCCGCCGCGCCAGCGTCCGCATATAGATGACGAAATAGACGATCCAGACGATTTCCAGCAGAAGGTCGGCATACCATTCCGGCTCGGCATACTCCTTCGACTGGGTGACACCCATCAGATAGCCGGTGGCGGCGAGCAGGCAGAACAGATTGTAACCGAGCAACACGAACCACGGGCTGATCTGATCCGGCAATCGCGCGCGCGAGGTGCGCTGGAGCACATAGAGCGAGGTGCCAATCAGTCCATTGCCGCCGAAGCCGAAGATCACTGCACTGGTATGCGCGGGGCGGATGCGGCCGAAGCTCGACCAGCCAGCATCGAACGTCAGATTGGGAAACACCAGCTGCCACGCAACCCAGTCGCCGATGAACATGCCGATGACGGCCCAGATCATCGCCAGAATGATCGCCAGTTTGGTAGGGTCATCGTAATACAGCGCGAGCCGGGCCTCGTCGGGCTCCGGCTCGTAATAGACATAAATGACACCGAAGATGCCAGCGATCCCCGCCAGCATGACGATCGCGCCATGGATGCCGAGCGGGTCCTGACTGCCGGCGATCGCCATCGCCAGACCGCAAATCGTCAGAGACAGCAGAATGATCAGCGCGAGCTGCCGCTCCGATTTGGTCAATTGCGCGATCATCCGGTCATCCCCTGCTCGTCTCGCGGCGGCTCGTCAGGCAGGACGCGCAGCGCCCGATCGGCACAGAGCATCCTCACACCATCAAGAGTAGCTCACTCCGCCGCCACAGCGATTGACTTAGGTCAAGCCCGCGAACGGATTCCGACCGGGATCAATCGCAATTTTTGATACTTACAACCAATGTCGCGCAACCGAACCTGGCGCGTCTCTTCTACAGGCGCAGACAGGATGCCAGCGCCTGTTAGTCCTTCACGTCGTAGCGATAGGATTTCGAGACGATCTGCCAGCCATCGGCCAGCTTCATCGCTATCAGGTAATCGGTGAAGTAACGCGGCGGCAGCTGGCAGCGCACCTTGATGAAGGCTGTCTTGTCGTCGGAGCGATCAATGGTGACAATGAGGTCATCGCGGGTCTTGCCATCGACCTTGCCCGAGGTCCGCGTACGAACCATGGCCATCCAGTCCGGCATGGTCAGCACTTTCAGCTCGCCATTCTCGACCCAGCGTAGGTCCGCGGTCGGATGAAAGATCGCGCCAAGCTTGTCGGCATCAGCCTCGTAGAGGCCGTCGAAATAATGCTGGATCACCGCTTCAACGGTCGAACGATCATAAGCCAACTTAGTCCCCCACCCACAATCAGACTGGAACCCTTATAACACAGAAGCGATGACGGCCATACGATACCGTTACATGGGTGGCCGGCCTTAGATCACTTGCTGTCGCCCAGCATCTTTCGAAAACGTTCGATCTCCTGCGGCACGAAATGCGCAAGATAGGCCGGCGCCATTTCGGCATCTGCGGCGGGCATCGAGCCGAGATCATCGAGGCGTTTCTGATAATCGGGATTGGCAACGGCAGCGCGCATCGCGGCATTGAGCTTCGCGATGATCGGCGCAGGCGTGCCCTTCGGCGCGAACAGCGCATACCAGCCAGATATTTCAAATTGCGGCAACCCGGCCTCGCTGGCGGTCGGAACGTCAGGCAGATGCGGCAAGCGCGTTCTGGATGCCAGCGCAATCGCGCGAATGAGACCGCTCTGGATGGCCGACGTCACCGACGCCGAGGAATCGCAGATGCCATCGATCTGCCCACCTATCAGATCATTCAGGGCCGGACCGCCGCCGCGATAGCCGACCAGCGTGACATCGATGCCCGCAGCCTGAACGAAAGCCTTGCAGAATAGATAGTTCTGCGAGCCCACGCCGGAGTGGCCGATATTGAGACGGCCGGGATTCTGTTTCGCATGCGCGATGAATTGCGCGAGATTGTCGGCCGGAAAATTGCGCCGGATGGCAACCATAGCTGAACTCTTGTTGAACATGCCGATGCCTGCAAAATCCGACGGCGCGAATTTCACATCGGGCGTGAACAGGTAGACCGCAGTATTGGTGCCGCTATTGCCCTGCACGATGGTGTAGCCGTCAGGCGGGGCCTGCGCGACGCGAGCCAGCGCCACGGCCCCGCCCGCACCGCCGATATTTTCGATCACGATGGGCTGACCGAGATGCCGGCTCATCTGCTCGGCAATCAGCCGTGCATTGACATCGGAACTGCCGCCGGCAGCGAATGGCACAACGAGCGTGATGGGACGGGTGGGATAATCCTGCGCGGATGCGCACAGCGGCGCGATCAGCACCAGACAGAGCGGAGCAAGCCTGAACCAAGCCATCCCAAATCCTCCCTGACCAGGTCTTGTCTAAGTAGATCTTTGCCTGATTTTTCCGTGATCTTAGGGAGTATCCGGCACCGGATGCAAAGACATGTTATGCTGCAGAGCGGCGTAACTGACGGCGTGCGGCGCCGTTCCTTGACGTCTACGGAGGTCCTATGACCATCTACATGGTTCACCCAACGATCGACACCAAGAGCCTGCTGACCGGCGCACAATTCGCCGACGCCTTCAGTATCACGACCGAAACGACGGACCTGACCGCCCGCGACGCCGCCACCCGCATGCTCAGCCACTCTCCGCCCTGGGTGGACGCCCTGATGCGGCTGCGGGATCTGATCGTTGCGCCCTTCGGGCTGAAGACGGCGCACTCTGCGCGTCACGCCAATGTCGACAAGGTCGGCTTTTTCCCTGTGCTCAGCGAGACGCCGCAGCGTCTGATCGCGGGATTCAATGACAATCATCTCGATTTTCGCGTCGTGGTCGATGTCGCAGCGGACGGTACCGGCCAGCGCGTTACGGCAACGACTGTCGTGCTGATGCATAACTGGCTCGGACGCATCTACCTGTCGGTCATCAAGCCATTTCACCGGATGGTGGTCCGTTCCATGTTGCGGCAGGTCACGCGCTGAATTTGCGGTGGCGGCCGTGGGGAACCTGGGTCATCGCAGCCCGTTAGCCCATATGCCATTTACAGAGATTGATCCGCAGAACGAGGAGCTGAAAGTCACGCTGGCGCACGCGTTTGACGCCGCTTGGCAGCCCTTTGTGGCGCATGAAGGCGAGTCCGCGGACACGCCCGAGAACCGCCGCCGCCTTGCCGCGCGGATTGTCGCCGTGGCGCGGTCAGGACAGATCGATGAAAAGGCGCTCAGCGAGGCCGGATTGATTTACCTCCGCGTACTCGCCGAGGCGGCGCGGCTTTCGGCCCGCATTCGTGACGTCGCATCTCCCGATCTGGCACCTCAGGCTGACGACCAACGAAACCAGTCGTTCGGCCCGGAGACGGTCGCTGCGATGTCCACAGCGCTGGATCGCTGCCTCGATGAATTGCCGCTGCGGATTTCATCGGACGCCCTGCAGTTGCTCTCGAGCAGTATTCTCGATGAAGCATCGCGCGGGGAGCGCGACCCGGAAAAGCTGCAGCTCCACGCCTTGGCATTGCTCAAATCGCGTCAGTAGGCTCCTTGCTCACCGGATCCGTCTCGGCCCATTCGGCGACGCAACGTTCGAGATCCTTCAAATTCTGCCGCATCTGTTCCAGCGAAAAGCCGATCGCGAAGAAGCGCTCGGCTACATCGCCGGGTAATCCGCGCGTTTGCCCCTCTTGCCGAAGCGCACCGACCTCTCCCGCATAAGCCTGTAGTGCGATCTGCACCGGCCAGATCGCCGGCGCGCCGGTGCCGCTGCGCAGTGCTACGGCAGTCGAATGCAGAAACGTCGTCATCGCATCGCTGACCCGCGACAGGGGACCAACCAGCCTGACCTGCAACGCGGATGGCAACGGCACCACTGTGGATCGCCCGATCATGACCAGATCGTGCCGCAACCGCAGCGTTGTGCGCAGCAGCGGGCCAGTGTCAGGGCCGCGGGACAAATGCGCGGCACGCTCCCGTTCGGCTTCGGCTCCGATCGCATTCAGATTGGTGAGCGCATGGCCGATGCCATCCTGCAACCGGTGCAGTGCTTCATTGTCGCGGCCGCGCGTCAGAGAGGCGAGCAGTTCGGTGAGCGCCGTTGCGATCAGATCGAGCGCCTCTGCCGAACTGGCCCGGACTTGGCTATGCGCCCGCGACGGCAGCACCAGGAACGACACCAGAAGACCTGTGACGGCACCGACCGTGACTTCGAGCACACGATCGATGGCGGATTCCAGCGGCGTGTTGTGGTTCATCATCGGCAGCAGCAGCACGATGATGGCCGTCACGGTCGCGACATTGAGGCTCGGATTGATCGCCGCGATGAAGGCCAGTGGCGCCACGGAGAGCACAAGCACCGCGAGCAGCGCACCTTCATTGGAATGCGGGATCAGGATCGCAACCGCGCCGCCATAGATGGCGCCGCCGATCGTGCCGACCAGATAATCACGTGTTGCCTTCAGCGACCGCCCGACACTCATCTGGGTGACAATGATCGCCGTTAGCACAGCCCACAGCGGCAGTTTCAGCCCGACGGTCAGGGTTATGATCAGCGCAGCAAGCGCCGCTGTGGTCACCCGGACGCCGAGGCCGAGTTCGACCTTTCGCGCCCGGAAGAAGGCAACCACCCGTTTCAGGAAGCCGAGAATTCGCTTCGATGCGGACATGTCAGAATTGATCCCTGAAACGGATTTTGACGAACCAGTTTCAGCATGGCTGATCCACGCGTCGCCATGGCCGCTTGAAACGCCGATTTGGTCCGCCTAAGGCTATTTCAACAAGAGTGAGGAAACACAATGGCCAATGAGACCGCAACGCTTGCCGCTTATGTCGCGGACCTGAAATTCGACGACATTCCGCAGGACGTGCTGGAACGCGCCAAGGTCCTCACCCTCGATTATCTCGGCAGCACCATCCGTGCCCGCAGCGAGGCCGAATCCACCCCCTCACTGCTGAAGATGCTGGAAGCCCTGTCGCTGGACGGCAAGGGCGAATCCACCGTGTTCGGCGACAGCAAGACCTGGACGCCAGCCGTGGCCGCGCTGCTCAACGGCGCGCTCGGCCATTCGCTTGATTTCGACGATACCCATGCCGATTCCTCGCTGCATCCCAGCGCTCCCGTGGTACCCGCCGCCTTCGCCGTCGGCGAAATGGTCGGCGCCTCCGGCAAGCAGGTGCTGACGGCTATCGTTGCCGGCTATGAAGTCTGCTGCCGGCTCGGCAATGCGCTCGATCCGACCTCGCATTACGCCAAGGGATTTCATCCGACCGCGACTGCCGGCACCTATGGCGCGGCGGCGGCGGCCGGCAAACTGTTCGGGCTCTCGAAGGATCAGCTGATTTCGGCCTTCGGCGTGTCGGGTAGCCAGGCGGCAGGCTCGCTGCAATTCCTTGTCAACGGCGCCTGGAACAAGCGCTACCAGGTCGGCGCCGCCGCCATGAACGGCGTGATCGCCGCGACTCTGGCGCGCAACGAATTCATCGGCGCGACGGAATCCGTCGAAGGCAAGCATGGCCTCCTGGTTGGCTATAGCGATAACGCGCATCCGGAGAAGGCCGTGGCCGATCTCGGCTCGGTCTATGAGACCATGAAGATCGGCATCAAGCCCTATCCGAGCTGCCGCTATACGCATGCGGCCATCGACGCATTGGTGGCGATGCGGCGCGAGCACAATCTGACGCCCGAGCAGGTCAAGCGCGTCGAGATCGGATTGCATCGCAACGGCATCACGCTGACCGGCGACGCCGCCACCAAACGTCACCCGACCTCCATCGTTGGCGGCCAGTTCTCGATGTTCTTCACCGGCGCGCTCGCGCTCGATCAGGGCAGCTTCGGCTGGGACGACTACAAGCGCCTCGGCGACAGCGCGATCAACACGCTGGCCGACCGCTTCGACGTGGTTCAGGACGAACGCCTCGAAGGCAAGCGCCATCCGTTCGGCGCCCGCGTCAGCATCACCACCGAGGATGGCGTGCATGAGCGCATCTATGCCGATCCATCGGGCGAGCCGACATCGTTTCCCGATGCCGCCGCCATGCAGCAGAAGTTCCTGCAGCTCGCGCGCCCCGTGCTGAATAATCGCGCCGAGAAATTTGCGGATGCGATCCTCTCGCTCGAGACTTTCGACCGCGTGGCAACGGCGACGGCGATGGGACGCTAACGGACATCAGGCGCCGTCGATGATGATGAAATCGGCCTCGGCGTATTTTTGCCGGATGGATCTGGCGGTTTCGTATTCCGGGCTACGGTAGCAGGCGGTTGCGGTCGTGCGGTCGGCGAATTCTACCACCACATTGCGATCCCGGGCGACGCCTTCCATGGTTTCGAAGGCGCCACCGCGCACGATGAACCGTGCACCGAACTTGTCGAACGCCGGCTTGGCCGCGGCGAGATAGTCCGGATAGCGGCTCTCGTCGCGCACTGAGACGCGGACAATCCAGTAGGCTTTTGACATCATGGCTCTCCAGTTTTGATGTGATCGTTGTGGCGCGTCCTGCGTCGCATCGTCATTGCCGTGGCGGATCACGGCATCAATGCCGGCGCGGGTCACGCCGATATCGCGCAATTCGTAATCGCTCATGGAGCGTAGTTGGTCACGTGCCTGTTGCCGCTCGCGCAGGCATCGCCAGCCGTGACGCAGGGCTGCGACGACGGCGATCGCAACCGAACGCAACATCCGGCCACGCTCGACGTGGATACCCCGGATGATGGATCGCTTCAGCGCGGTCCATTGCAGCGGCGTCAGGTAGCGCGGATCGTGCGCGTGCGGTTCGGGTTCATTGTCGATCATGTCCGCCCCTTTCCGCTTATGAGTGACGTTGGCCATGACGGGTTTACCCGGCGCTTTTCATCCTATAAAATGAATAATCAAGATCATTTCGATCTCATGGAGAGATGCATGGATCTGTCCGAGCTGCGCATCTTCCGCGCCGTTGTGCGCGAAGGCGGTGTGACGCGCGCCGCGGAGCGGTTGCACCGCGTGCAGTCCAACGTGACGACGCGGGTGCGTCAGCTCGAAGACGATCTCGGCACAGCGCTGTTCGTGCGCGAGGGCAAGCGGTTGCATCTGACGCCCGCAGGTCAAACGCTGCTCGGCTATACCGACCGGCTGCTGGCGCTCGCCGACGAGGCCCGCGACGCGGTGCAGGACCCGCGGCCGCGGGGCGTCTTCCGCCTCGGCGCCATGGAGAGCACTGCAGCGGTGCGGTTGCCCGGACCGCTGAACGAATTTCACCGCCGCTATCCCGACGTGCAGCTCGAAATGCGCATCGGCAATCCGGAGACGCTCGCGAAGGACATCCTCGCCGGCGATCTCGATGTCGCCTTCGTGGCGGAGCCGATCGCCGCGGCGCCGTTCGACCGCATGCATGCGTTCGACGAGGAGCCGGTGATCGTGTCGTCGCCACGCCATCCGCCGATCGGCCGCAAGGACAGCGCGCCGCGCTCGGTACTGGTGTTCGAGAACGGCTGCCCGCATCGCAAGCGACTGGAAGACTGGTATGCGAAACGCGGCGAGATGCCCGAGCGCACCATCGAACTCGGCTCCTATCACGCCATGCTCGGCTGCGTAGTCGCGGGTATGGGCATCGCGCTGCTGCCGGAAAGCGTGCTGTCGACATTCCCGGAGGGCAAGCGGCTCACCGTGCATCGCCTGCCGCGCGGCGAGAATCACGCCGAGACGGTGCTGATCTGGCGCAAGGGCGCGGCTTCGCCGAACGTCCAGGCAATGCAACAGGTGCTGCTGGACGAACGAACGACCCGCGGCCCTGCAGCTAAGCGCAAGGCATCAAGCGTTAACGCACCGCACAATGTGAAGTAGATTTACAACCGCATTCTCCCGTGGCTAACGTCACGCCAATAAAAAACAAACAGGAGGAGACCTTTATGTTGCGCGTTACAGCGATTGCAGCCGGATTCGTTATCGGCGTTGCGGCTCTTACGACCATCCAGCCTGCCATGAGCCAGTCTGACGGCTGGGTCACGCTGGTCGACAGCACCAAGATGGGCGACTGGGACAAGGTCGGCGACGCCAATTGGGAGATGAAGGACGGCGCGCTCGCCGCCGACAAGCTGCTCTCCGGCAAGGATCTCGCTTATCTCGTCAGCAAGACGCCCTACAAGGATTTCCAGATCAAGGCCGAGTTCTGGACCGATGCCGAAGCCAATAGCGGCATCTTCATCCGCTGCGATAACCCGAAGGTGATCGACGGCAAGACCTGCTACGAGGTCAACATCTTCGACAAGCGGCCCGACCCGTCCTACGGCACCGGCGCCATCGTCGATGTGGCCAAGGTCAATCCGATGCCCAAGGCGGCGGACAAGTGGAACACCTATGAGATCACGGCGAAGGGCCCGAAGCTCACGGTCATCCTGAACGGCGAAAAGACCGTCGATGTCGAGGACACCAAGCACGCCGCCGGCCCGATCGCCCTGCAATACGGCTCCGGCGTGGTGAAATTCCGCAAGGTCCAGATCAAACCGCTGTAAGCACAGCCATTCCTCAGTCCGGACGGAGCGATCCATCCGGGCTGAGGCCTTTTACCCGCCCCGCCAAATGCTGCTATGATGGGCCCAACCCCACGGAGCCCTCATGAGCTGGCAACCATCAGAAGATCCGATCCTCGGCGACGCGCAGACCTGCGACGCGCTGGAGCTCGTGATCGTGCCGCGCACCCGCGATCTCGGCGACGGCTTCCTCGTCCGCCGCGCCCTCCCCCATGGCAAGCGCCAGATGGTCGGCCCGTTCATTTTCTTCGACCATTTCGGCCCGATGCAGTTCATCTCCGGCAAGGGCATGGACGTGCGGCCGCATCCGCATATCGGCCTGGCCACGGTGACCTATCTGTTCGACGGCGCGATCATGCATCGCGACAGCGAGGGCAATGTCCGCGAGATCCAGCCCGGCGCCATGAATCTGATGACTGCCGGAAAGGGCATTGCCCATTCCGAGCGCACGCCGGATGTGCAACGCCGCGACGGCCAGAAGATGCTTGGCCTGCAGAGCTGGATCGCTTTGCCCAAGGGCTCCGAGGAAATCGCACCGTCGTTCCAGCATTATGCCGCAGACAGCCTGCCGACCATCACCGACACCGGCTTCACCGCGCGCGTGATCGCCGGCAAGGCGTTTGGCAAAGCTTCGCCGGTGTCGATGGTGTCGCCATGGTTCTATGCCGAAGTGGCCGTCGAGGCCGGCACCAGTGTGCCGCTCGATCCCGACCATGAGGAACGTGCGGTCTATATCGTCGATGGCGAGATCGAGATCGCTGGCGACCGCCATGAGGCGCCGCAACTGCTGATCTTCCGGCCCGGCGATGCCATTACTATCAAGGCGACGCGCAATACCCGCATGATGTTCCTCGGCGGCGACGCGCTGGAAGGGCCGAGGCATCTGTGGTGGAATTTCGTGTCCTCCAGCAAGGAGCGCATCGAGCAGGCGAAAGAGGACTGGAAAACCGGCCGCTTCGCGCATGTGCCCAACGAACACGAATTCATCCCGCTGCCGGAATAGGCTCACTCCTTCATCACGTCGCCGCCGGCCAGACGCCGGACGACTCTGCTTTCGAAAGACCCTGACATGACCACAATGGCCACCAGCGACCTGCCCCTCCCCAAGATCGGTCGCGGCAAGGTGCGCGATATCTATTCCGTCGGCGACGACCGCGTGCTGCTGCTGACCACCGACCGCATCAGCGCCTTTGACGTGGTCATGAACGAAACCATCCCGATGAAGGGCGCGGTGCTGACCCAGATCAGCGCCTGGTGGTTCAACCAGCTTGGCGGCGTGGTCCCGCATCACATGATCTCGGCCGATGCCGACGAGATCATCGGGCAGGTGCCGGCGCTCGCAGGTCACCGGGCCGCTTTGGCCGGTCGCGCCATGCTGTGCCGCCGCACCACCGTCTTCCCGATCGAGTGCGTGATCCGCGGCTACATTTCGGGTTCGGCCTGGAAGGAATATGCCGCGTCAGGCACGCTGGCCGGTGAGAAGCTCGATGCCGGGCTGCTCGAAAGCCAGAAATTCGCCGAGCCGGTGTTCAGCCCGGCCACCAAGGCCGAGACCGGCCATGACGAGAACATTACCATCGCCCGGATGCGCGAGATTATCGGCGAGGAGGATGCCTTCACGCTCGAGAGCATGACTCGCGCCGTCTACACCCAGGGTGAAGAGATCGCCCGCGAGGCCGGCATTATCATCGGCGACACCAAGTTCGAATTCGGCAAGGAGGCCGACGGTCGCATCATCCTGATCGACGAGGTGATGACCCCGGACAGCTCCCGTTTCTGGGCCGCTGACGTCTATAGACCGGGCCAGTCGCAGCCGAGCTTCGACAAGCAGCCGCTGCGCGACTATCTCGATATCGAGCGCCGCGCCGGCCGCTGGAACGGTGAAGCCCCGCCGCCGCCGCTGCCCCCTGAGGTGATCGACGCCACCAGCAAGCGCTATTTAGAGGCTTATCGCCGCCTGACCGGCACGGAGCTGGTCATCAACTAACAAACTGACTGTCTTTCCCTCGGACTGTCATAAAAATAGTCTTGTCCGTACATCTCACCGTCGTCTACCAGAGACGGCGGCGGTTGCGCCTGTCGCGCAGCGCTCCTACAGGTTCGCGCGTGACATACTTCCGGCCCGCCCCCCTCATCGCCGTTATTGCGAAGGTTAGCCGCCCATGACTGACACCCTTGTCAGCCCGGACGTGTTGCGCGCCTGGCGCAACGACGTGTTCGGCGGCCTGATTGCCAGCGTCCTCACCATCAGCTTCGGCTTGTCCTATTCGGTGCTGATCTTCACCGGACCGCTGGCCTCGCTGCTGCCCTACGGCATCGCCGCGACCTTCATCTCTGCAAGCGTCATAGCCGCCGTGATCGCCCTTGGCAGTTCGTTCCCCTTCGCGGTCGCCGGCCCCGAGAGCTCGACCGCAGCCGTCACCGCCATCCTGGCGGCGGCTCTGGTCGAGCACATCGTTACGGCCGATGCGCCGTCTGCGTTGCTCGGCCCGGTACTTATCACCCTGTCCTCGGCCACGATCATCACCGGCATCGTGCTGTGCGGCTTCGGCGTTACCCGCATGGGACGCGCGATCCGCTATGTGCCCTATCCGGTAATCGGTGGATTTCTCGGAGCCACCGCCTGCCTGATCGTCACCGGCGCCATTCAGGTGATCACCGGCTACAAGCTGCAATGGACGAACCTGGCAAAACTCGCCAATCCGATGATTTTCTACGAGTTGCTGGCCGCGGCAGCCGTGGCACTGACCATCTATGCGACCTGGCATCGGTCCCGTAAGCCACTAGGCCTGCCGATGATTCTCATCGGGAGCGTCATAGCGGCTCATCTAGTTTTCAAGATCGCCGGTGTGTCCGTGATCGAGGCACAGGCTATGGGCTGGACCTTCGCATCGCCGCCCAAGGCCAACCTGACCTTACCCTGGGCCTTCTTCAGCGACGGCTATCCATGGCAGGCGCTGCCCGGACTCATCGGCAATTTCATCGCTGTGATCTTCGTGACGGCCGTGAGTACCCTGTTCAATACGACGGGCCTCGAAGTCGCCGCACATCGGGAAGCCGATATCGAACGCGAGCTCAATGCGACCGGGGCGGCCAATATCCTGGCCGGGGTACTGGGAGGCTATGCCGGCTGCATCTCGATCAGCCGTTCGCTCCTGAATCGCAACAGCGGTGCCACGGGGCGGCTTTCGGGCCTCACCGTCGCCGCGGCAGCCGCGCTGATGCTCGTCGTCGACCCCGCGCTGCTGGCCTATATGCCGCGCTTCGTGCTCGGCGGCCTGCTGCTGTATCTCGGCCTCGAGCAGCTCCATCGCTGGATCGTCGACTCCCGCAAGCGGCTGTCGCTGCTCGACTACCTGTCCCTGCTGGCAATCATCATCATTATTCTCACATGGGGGTTCGTGGCCGGCGTGCTGATCGGCATCGTGATCGGCTGCGCCACCTTTGCGCTCAGCGTATCGCGGGTATCCTCGATCAAATACGGTTTCGATGGCTCCGAATATCGCAGTTCGCTCGATCGATCACTTGAGGATCAGCGTACGCTGGCGGCGCATGGCCGCGAAATCCAAGGCCTTAACCTGCAGAGCTATTTGTTCTTCGGCTCGGCCAACCGGCTCTATCTGCATGTCAAGGCGCTGCTGCGCCGTCATCCCGAGTGCCGCTATCTCGTCTTCGACTTCAAGCTGGTGACGGGCATCGATTCGTCGGCCGCCCACAGCTTCGCCCAGATCAAGCGCATCGCCGAAGGCCACGGCACCACGCTGGTGCTCGCCAATCTTCATCCCTCAGCCAATCGCAATTTGCGCGCCAGCCTGTTCATCGATGACGCCGTCAAGGTCATGGGCGAACTCGATCACGCGCTGGAGTGGTGCGAGAACGAGGTGATCGCGCGGCATCGTGGACTCGCGGAAGAAGAAGCCAACTTGCGCGACTGGTTCACCAAGATCCTGCGCACCGCCGACGATTCCGAAGAACTGATGCGACGCTGCCAGCGCGTCGAGGTCGTTGCCGGCGAGATCATCGTTCAGGCTGGCGACGCTGCCGATTCCATGCACTTCATTCTGGACGGCCGACTCGGCATCATGGTGCCGGCGGGCGATGGCAAGCTGACGCGGGTGCGCAGCCTCGGGCGTTACACGACAGTGGGCGAAATGGGCCTTGTCGCCTATGCACCGCGCAGCGCCACCATCCAGGCAGAGATCGCCAGCGTGCTGTATCTGCTGCGCGCCGACGCCTTCGAGGACATCAAGCAGAACCATCCGGCATTGAGCCAGAAGCTGCTGACTTATTTCGTGTCGGTCATGGCGGAACGGCTGGCTTTTGCGAGCCGGATGATTGCGGTGTTGCGAAGGTAAGAATAGTCCACGCGGCGCATCTGAAACGGATGTCACGATCGTCTACGAGTTGGGACCGCCGGCACCGACGGTCGAATTGGCAGGTTTCGTTGCCTTGCGACTGGCGCGCCAGTTCTCCCACCTTTGGACGACGACAAAAAAGGTCGGAACGAACAGGACGGCAAGGCAGGTCGAGGCGAGCATGCCCGAGAATACGGTGATGCCGATCGACTTGCGGGCGTTGGCGCCGGCGCCGGTCGCGAGCACCAGCGGCAGCACGCCGAGAATGAAGGCGAAGGACGTCATCAGAATCGGCCTGAATCGCGCACGTGCAGCTGCGACCGCCGACTCCAGTAGTGGCTTGCGATCATGCACGTGCAGTTCGATCGCCACCTCAACGATCAGGATCGCGTTCTTCGCTGACAGCGCGATCAAAAGGATAATGCCGATCTGGGTGTAGAGATTGTTCTCGATCCGCAGCGCGGTGAGCACCGCCATCGGGCCAAGCAGTGACAGCGGCACGGCCAGGATCACCGAAATCGGCGCGTACCAGCTTTCATACTGTCCGGCGAGCACCAGATAGACGAGCAGCAGCGCAAGACCGAATACATAATAGAGCTGATTGCCGACAATCTTTTCCTGATACGACATCGCCGTCCACTCGAATCCCGTTCCCGGAGGCAAAGTCTTCGCTGCGATCTGCTCCATCAATGCCATCGACTGCCCGGAGCTGTAGCCCTGTGCTGGCAGGCCGATCACCGTCGCCGTCGGATAGAGATTGTAGAGACTGATCAGCGATGGCCCCACGGCAGGCGTAATCTTCGCCACGGTGCCAAGCGGGACCATGTTGCCCTGCTGGTTGCGGACCATCAGGTTCTCGATGTCCCGGGCAGTCAGCCGGAATTTGGCATCTGCTTGTGTGTAGACCTGAAAGGTCCGGCCAAACTTGTTGAACTGGTTGACGAAGGACGAGCCCAGATAGGACGACAGGGTTGAGAACACCTGATCCGTCGTGACATGCAGGGTCTGGGTCTTGATACGGTCGATCTCGATATCGAATTGCGGCACCATTGAGCGGAACGGCGAACTGACGCGCTGCAAAGCACTCTGCGTCTCTGCATTAGCTACAATCGCCCCGGTGATCGCCTGCAGCTTGCTGTAATCGGCATTGCCATCGCGCAGTTCGATCTGCATGGCGAAGCCCGCCGCGTTGCCGATGCCCTGAATGGGCGGCGGCGGGATCACCAGAATGCGCGCCTCTGGAATCACCGACAGGCTCTCGTTCAATCCAACGAACAACGAACGAAGATCCTGTCCCGGTCCGCGCTCGCTCCATTCTTTCAGGATCAGATAGGCGACACCGGCATTGGCCAGGCTGGAGCTGCTGTCGAGCGCGGAGATGCCGGCGATGGTAACCACCTGTTCCACCGCTGGCGTCTTCGCGGCCAATTCACTGACCCGATCGAGTACACGCTGAGTCCGATCCAGCGCGGCACCATCGGGCAGCTGGACTGCGACCAGCAGATAGCCTTGATCCTCGATCGGGATGAAGCCGGTGGGAATCCGGGATAGGCCGTAACCGCCAATACTGATCAGGATCAATGCCAGGACAACCGAGAGATTGCTGTGCGCGACCATGCGACCGATCAGAGCGGCATAGCCCCGTTCGAGCCGGTCGTAGACCCTGTTGAACCCACGATAGAAAAAATTGCGCTTCTCCGGCGGCACCGGGCGGCGCAGCCACAATGCGCATTGTGTCGGCTTCAGCGTGGCCGCATTGACGGCGCTGAGCAGCGCCGTGGCCGCGATAACCAGTGCAAATTGCGCATACATGCGCCCCGTCAGCCCGGGCAGGAATGCCGCCGGCAAGAACACAGAGATCAGCACCAGCGTGATGCCGATGATCGGGGCGAACAGCTTGTCCATCGCGCTGATCGCCGCGTCGTGGCCGGACATGCCCTGCTCGATATTGTACGCCGCGCCTTCGACAACCACGATGGCATCGTCGACGACAATGCCGATCGCCAGCACAATGGCAAACAGGGTCGACAGATTGATGGTGAAACCGAGCGCCGCCATCGCCGCGAAGGCGCCGATGATCGTCACCGGCACAGTGGTCGCCGGCACCAGCATCGCGCGCCAGTCCTGCAGGAAGATCAGGATGACCACCAGCACTAGCAAACCTGCTTCGAGGAGCGTCTTGTAGACCTCGTTGATCGATGCCTGGACGAATTTCGTAGTGTCGAACGGCGTGTCGTATTTGATGTCGTCGGGAAATTGCGTGGCCAGCGCCGCCATCTTCTTCTCGACAGCCTTCTCCACCTCGAGCGCATTGGCGCCCGGCGACTGGAATACGCCGATGCCGACGGCTGGCTTCTGGTTGAGCGAAAAGATCTGGCTGTAGGTCTGCGCACCCAATTCGACGCGTCCGACGTCACGGACCCGCGTGACATCGCCATTGTCGCCGGTCTTGACGATGATGTCCTCGAATTCACCGGGATCATCCAGCCGCCCGTTGATGTTCAGCGTGTACTGGAAGGCCTGTCCCGCGGGCGTCGGCGGCATGCCGATTTGCCCCGCAGAAACCTGCTGGCTCTGCTGCTGGATGGACTGGATGATATCCTGCGGCATCAGCCCGCGCACTTGCAGCTTGCTCGGATCCAGCCATATCCGCATCGAATATTGGCCGGCGCCGAACACCGTCACATTGCCGACCCCCGACAGACGCGACAACTCGTCCCGGATGTTGATCGTGGCGTAATTGCTCAGAAACAGGCTGTCATAGGTCGCCTTCGGCGACGTCAGTGTCACGAACAACAGGATCGCCGTCGATTTCTTCTGAACTGTCACGCCCTGATTCTGCACGGCGGTCGGCAGCGACGACAGCGCGCTCGATACGCGGTTCTGCACCAGCACCTGCGCAAAATTCAAATCGGTGCCGATCTTGAACGTGACCGTGAGTGAATAGGTGCCATCCGCTGCGCTGTAGGACTGCATATAGAGCATATCCTCGACGCCATTCACCTGCTGCTCGATCGGCAGCGCCACCGTGTCGACGATGGTCTTGGCGCTGGCGCCGGGATAGCGCGTCGTCACCTGGACGGTCGGCGGCACCACGTCCGGATATTGTGCGACTGCGAGGCCATAGAGCGAGACGCCGCCGATCAGGATCATCAGCAACGCGATGACATTGGACAGGACCGGCCGCTCGATGAAGAACTTCGAAATCATGGCCTGTCCTATTTGGTCGGGGTCGGCGCTTCGATCTTTCTCAGTTGCGGATCGACCTTCTGCCCCGGAATGGCACGCAGCAGGCCTGCAATGACGATGCGATCATCCGGCTTCAGACCGCTTTCAATTACGCGAAGCTCACCTTCCAGCGGGCCGGTGACGACCTTGCGCTGCTCGATGACATTGTCGCCATTCACGACCAGCACATAACGCCCGGCCTGATCGCTGCCGAGCGATACATCCGGCACCAGCAGGGCGTTGTCCTGCTGGTCGATAGGCACGCGCACGCGAACATAAAAACCCGGCAACAGGATGCGATCCGGATTTGGCAGAACACCTCGCACCGGCAGCGTACCCGTCGACTGGTTGATGGTCGGCGAGATGTAGTCGATCTGGCCCTTGTGCGGAAAACCAGTCTCGGTCTGCAGTCCGATCTCGATCGGCAGCTGCCTGAGATCGTTCACCGTCAGCCCGCGTCGCCGGGCTTCATCCCGGATGCGCAGAACGTCCTGTTCGTTGACGTTGAAATTCACATAAATCGGATCGAGCTGCACGATCGTCGCAAGCTGGGTCGGCGACGCGACACCAACCAGTTCGCCAACCGACACCAGATGTGCGCTGACGATGCCGTCAAACGGCGCAATGACATTCGTATAGCCGTAATTGACGGCCGCGATCTTGGTGTTGACTTGCGCCTGCTGCAGATTGGCTTGTGAATTCTCTCGTGTCGCCGTCGACTGCTCGAGCGTTGACTGCGCAACAACCTGGCGGGATACGAGGTCCGACTGGCGTTTGAAATCCGCTTCCGCCTGCTTTGCAGACGCCTGCGCACCGGCTTCCGCAGCCTGCGCCTGTTCCAGCTTCAACTGGTATGTCTCAGGCTCGATCGTGAACAGCGTGGTGCCTTGCTTGACGAAGGAGCCGTCCTGATAGTTGATCGACTGTAGAACGCCCTGAACGCGCGCCACGAGATCGACATTCTTGATCGGTGCTGTATTGCCTGTCGCTTCGAGAAAGCGCGTGATGCCGCGCTGCACAGGAACCGCCACCTCAACTTTCGGCGGCGGTGGCGGCACGAAAGTGTTTTGCTCGCAGGCACTTAAAAAGATGCTCGTCAGCACAACGCCGGCAGCGCGTATAGCGGGGACATGCTGCAGCTGCTCAATGCGATCTTTCGGTCCAGATGAACAGGCGCGCATAAATCGCATTGTCCTGCCTCAATCAAAAGACTCTCAAAAAAACCTTGGCCAAAAACGACAGCCGCCCGCATCAATAGCAACAATCCACTTGTAGTGAAACCGAAACCGTAAAATGATGTCGGACCGAAGTTGTTTTGCGAATGCCTTTCAGAACTCACGCTTCTTGAAGATTTTACGCAGTTGCCCTGACTAACCGGGCGGTAGCAACGAGGATTTCAGCGATGAATTTCATGTTCGGCTTGGCCGCGCGATATCGCGTATCGATGGCTACTATCATTCTAATCGCAATCGCGAGCCCCACCTTTGCGCAAGCGCCGAGCCAGGCGCAGCGTGACGCGATCAAGACGCAGTGTCGCTCGGATTACATCGCGCATTGCTCAAGCGTTCCTCCTGGTGGAGAAGCCTCGCTGCAATGCCTGCAAAAGAACATGGCTAGTCTTTCTGCGGGATGTGCGGGCGCGGTGCGCGCAGTTCAGGCGCCAACTGCGGCACCGAAGGCCACCGCACCAACGCCTGCTGCAGCGCCCAAGACAGAAGCAACACCACCGGCTACCAAGCCCGCCGCTGCCGCACCAAAGGCGGCAGCGAAAAGCACAGCCCCGCCACCTGCTGCGGCAGCCACAACCGCAGCGCCTGCCGCCGCCGCTGCTCCTGCAGCTATCGTGTTGCGGCCGATGCGGCCACGCGAAGAATTGCTTGTGATGAGATCAGCATGCGGCGGCGACATCAGATCGCTCTGCGGCGGCGTAGCGCCGGGTGGCGGCCGCATCGTGCAGTGCCTGGCCAGCAACAGCGCATCGCTTTCGCCGGCTTGCACCAGCGTCCTTGCGCCATTCGCTCAACGATGATTGAGGCTACGCGACAACGATGACCGACCGCGTCCGCTACTCTCCACGAAAGGCAAGGATCAGCTGTATCAATCGGACAGACAGAATGACGTAACAGAGCGACATGATGATCTGAAGCGCCACGTGCCATTCCAACTTTGCGAGCTTGTAGAGGCCATCGAGGAAATTCAGCAGCAACAAAACAATTCCGAACAGCATGACACCGCGACCGACAAGACCGTGGCGCAAATATCCAAACAGGACGATCAGGGGCTCATTGCTCGACACATGCGCCCCGGCCGAGATGATCAAAGTGCCGATCACCATCTTTTCGACGTGACTGAATATTTCCTTTGAAGCGGGCTCGATATGTCGACCGTGAAAAGTAAGCCACCTGGTTCTGAAATCCGACATGCTTTCTCCTGTTGAGATCAACACCGGGCGAAATCATCACATCGCATGTTTCTGGTCGGCAAGGATTTGTATTTACGAGATTGAATAAAAGTTCTGTCGGATCGAGACGCAAGGCGGCGTCGCAAGATTTCTCATTGGCCACTCAGCCTTTGCGTCTCCTGCGAACTACTCTTTGCGCGTGAAGCCACTTCTCATTTGATCGTTCTTAATTCCGCCTACTGAAGCCCACGAACCTTTCTTCGTTTGTTTTGCCAACCAACACAGCCGGGAGATCACCATGCGTACTTTCTTGATGATGGTTGCAGCCGTTCTCGCATTCGGCACGACGATGACGTTTGAAGCCACCGACGCCAACGCCGTCGTCTGCGCACGCGGCGTTTACCGTGCCGGCTGCGCCGGCTATCGTGGCGCCGCGGTGGTGCGCCGCCCGGTGGCGGTCGCGTGCCGCACCGTCTGGGTCAATGGCGTGCGCGTCCGTCGCTGCTACTGAGCGACGTTGGCTCGGCCAGCCCAAATGCAAATGCCCGGCACATCTAGCGAAGCTTGCTTCGCGCTGGCCGGGCATGACGCATAATGAATTTTAATTGGGTCGGAGGTGACGCCTCAGATCCCCGACATCATGATGTATTTGATCTCGACATATTCTTCCATGCCGTGATGCGAGCCTTCGCGGCCCAAACCCGACTCCTTCACACCACCGAACGGAGCGACTTCGGTGGTGATGAGGCCGGTATTGACGCCGACCATGCCGGACTCCAGCGCTTCCGCAACACGCCAGACACGGCCGAGATCACGCGAATAGAAGTACGATGCCAGACCGAACGGCGAGTCGTTGCACATGGCGATGACGTCGGCTTCGTCCTTGAAACGGAACACCGGCGCCAGCGGGCCGAAGGTTTCTTCCTGCGAGACCAGCGCATCCGACTTCACATTGGCGAGCACCGTCGGCTCGAAGAACGTACCGCCGAGCGCATGGCGCTTGCCGCCCGTGACGATCTTGGCGCCGCCCTTTACCGCATCGGCGATGTGACGCTCGACTTTCTCGATCGCCTTTTCGTTGATCAGCGGGCCTTGGGTGATGCCTTGCTCGGTGCCGTCGCCGACCTTCATGGCCGCAACCTTCTTCGCCAGCTTCTCGACGAACTGATCGTAGATGGCGTCCTGAGCGTAGAGGCGATTGGCGCAGACACAGGTCTGGCCCATGTTGCGATACTTCGACACGATCGCGCCCTCGACGGCGGCGTCGATGTCGGCATCGTCGAACACCACGAAGGGCGCATTGCCGCCGAGTTCAAGGCCGAGCTTCTTCACACCGACCGAAGCCTGTCTGTAGAGGATCTTGCCGACATTGGTGGAGCCGGTGAAGCCGACGAAGCGCACCGCAGGATGTTCGCAGAGCACGAGGCCGATCGCCGACGCGTCGCCGGTGATGATGTTCAGCACACCCTTCGGCACGCCGGCGCGCTCGGCGAGTTCAGCCAGCGCGAGCGCCGACAGCGGCGTCTCGTTGGCAGGCTTGATCACCACGGTGCAGCCGGCGGCCAGCGCCGGTGACACTTTGCGGGTGATCATCGAGTTCGGGAAATTCCACGGCGTGATGGCGCCGCAGACGCCGATCGGCTGCTTGATGGCGAGGAGCCGGGCATCGGCACGCTGGGTCGGGATGGTCTCGCCATAGACGCGGCGGGCTTCCTCGGCGAAGAATTCGATATAGGCGGCGCCGATATCGACCTCGCCCAGCGCTTCGGCCAGCGGCTTGCCCTGCTCGGTGGTCAGGATCAGCGCGAGATCCTCGCGGTTGGCGATGATCAGCTCGAACCACTTGCGAAGGATATTGGAGCGCTGCTTGGCGGTGAACTTGGCCCAGGCCGGAAACGCCTTTTCGGCGGCCTCGACAGCCTGCGTCGTTTCCTTGGCGCCCATATTGGGCACCTTGGCAATTTCAATCTCATTGACCGGATTGGTCACCGAGGTCTCGCCGGTGCCGACCCAGGCGCCGTCGATGTAGCACTTGTCGCGCAGCAGCGAGGGGTCCTTGAGGCGGTCGCGCAGCGAAGGGGCGGTGGACTGGCGTGCGGCTGAGGTCGGTGACATGGGCGGTTCTCCTGCGGAAAGTGTCGCGAACGTATAGCCGCGGACTTGTAGAGGAGTATAGGCCCGAAAGCGTCCCTTGGCGGCGAATGGCAGCTATCGGCCGCAGGGGTATTTAACGCCCGAATTCAATAGTCGCAGAACGCCGCAAGCCCGATCAGGCCGCGCCGCGCATATAGGTCTCGCGCCGATCGATCATTCGCTCGAAAGCGATGCGGGCGTTGGCACGGTTGGTCGTGGAGAAGGTGCGGTATTCCAGCTCCGGCAGCATCGCTGCGTCGCTGCGACCGAACCAGGAAATAAACGATTTGGGCGGGGCCGAAATCTTCGCCAGCGCCTGCGCCAGATTTTCAGCCGCATCGAAAGCGAACAGGGCGCCGGTCTGCGCCACGCGAACTTCGAAAATTCCTGGACCGATCGGGGCCTCGATGCTCTCGCCACGGGAAGCGCGGGGATAATGTTTCCAGTCGGTCCAGTTCGCGATCATCGTCTGTCTCCGCAGCTGACACGCTGCATCAGGTACTCATGGTCTTACGGATTAGTGTCGGAAGGCGCTTTGACGTTCACGTCATTTTTTGAACGCAGCTGCGCCAATTTCGTTCCAAGGCGCGATCGAACTCGCTCCCATGCCCGATATGGTTCCCCTCAGATGTTAAAACCAGCGCAAATGTAATCACATCCGCGAGACCGACGACCTCGCGCCCAAGTTGAATGTCCACGCCGGAAATCGGTAAGGTCAAAGAAAATCGGAGAGGAAACGGATGTCAGTTCAAGTCGAGATTGACCGGATTCTGCAGCAAGCCAGCGAAACAGGTGCGATTCCCGGTGCCGTGGCGATGGCTGCGACGCGGAACGAGATCATTTACCAAGGGGCGTTCGGCAAGCGCGACGCATCCAAGGATACCACCATCACACCGGACAGCGTGTTCTGGATCGCCTCCATGACCAAGGCGATCACGGCAGCTGCAGCGATGCAGCTGGTGGAGCGGGACAAATTGACGCTGGATGCACCGCTGGCGACCGTGCTTCAGGACCTCGCGGAGACGCAGGTGCTGGATGGCTTCGACAGCGAAGGCGCTCCGAAACTACGTCCGCCGCGCCAACCGATCACCTTGCGGCATCTGCTGACCCACACAGCCGGTTTCTGTTACGACATGTGGAACGGCGACATGGTGCGCTATCTTGAGACAACCGGCATTCCGCCGTTTCGCTCCGGACTGAACGCCGCCATGAAGGTGCCGATCATGCGCGATCCCGGGACCCGTTGGGAGTACGGCACCAATATCGACTTCGTCGGCAAGGTCGTCGAGGCCGTCAGCGGCGAACGCCTTGACGCCTATTTCCGAAACCATTTGCTGGCGCCGCTTGGGATGACCGACACCGCCTTCGTGATTGGCGGCGACCAGCGCAAGCGCCTTGTTGCCGTGCACAGCCGCGGCGTCGACGGTGCACTGACCCCGATCCCGTTCGAGATCAAACAGGATCCGGAATTCTTCGCCGGTGGCGGGGGACTCTATGGCACCGCCCCCGACTACATCAAGTTTACGCAAATGATGCTGAATAACGGGACCGGCAACGGCAATCGGATATTAAAGCCAGAGACCGTCGCGCTGATGAGCCAAAACCACATCGGCGAACTCAACATGACGCCGATGGCTTCAGCGGTACCGACCGCCAGTAACAATGTCGACTTCCTTCCGGGCATCGACAAGAAATACGGGCTCAGCTTCATGATCAATACGGCGCAGTCAGCCGAAGGCCGCAGCGCCGGCAGCCTTGCCTGGGCCGGACTCGCCAACACCTATTACTGGATAGATCCAGCGCGAGATATCACCGGCGTCATCATGATGCAGGTGCTGCCGTTTGCGGATTCGACTTGTTTAAAGGTGTTTTCGGATTTCGAACGCGCCGTTTATGCGGAGCTGCATGCGAAGAAGGCGGCGTGAGAGCCGCGATGCGCTGATCTCTCACCACGTCATGGCCGGGCTTGACCCGGCCATCCACGACTTTCCTCTCTTGCCAAGACGTGGATGCCCGGCACATCTAGCGAAGCTCGCTTCGCGCTGGCCGGGCATGACGACAGAGAAGAAAACCCAAGAAATGCAGTCTTAAACCGGCAACCCGTTCTTGCCCGCCAGGTCCTTCAGCGAAACCTGGGGACGCGCGCCGATATGCTGGATGACTTCAGCGGCGGCCATCGCGCCGAGCTTGCCGGCATTCTCATAGCCGGCGTTGCGCACCAGGCCGAACAGGAAGCCCGCCGCGAACAGATCGCCTGCACCGGTGGTATCGACGAGCTTCTCGATCTTGTGTGCAGGCACTGCAACGACGCCATCGCTCGATGTCACGACACAGCCCTTCTCGCTGCGGGTGACGACGCCGAGCTTGGTGTCCTGGCCGAGCTGCTTGAGCGCCGCATCGAAATCCGTGGTTTCGTAAAGCGAGGTCAGTTCGGCCTCGTTCGCGAAGATGAGATCGACGGTGCCGGACCGCATCAGGTCGAGAAACTCGGCACGATAACGACCAACGCAGAACGCGTCCGACAACGTCAATGCGACCTGACGCTTGGCGTCATGGGCGATCTTCGAGGCCTTCACGAAGGCTTCCTTGGCGCTGGCGGGATCCCACAAATAACCTTCGAGATAGACGATCGACGAGGCCGCGACCGCAGCGGCGTCAATATCGTCGGGCGTCAGATCCTGCGCAGCACCGAGATAGGTGTTCATGGTGCGCTCGCCATCGGGTGTCACCAGGATGTAGGAACAGCCGGTGGCCGGACCGCCGGTGGCGGGTTTGGTGTCGAACGCAACGCCGGCCGCACGGATGTCGTGGGTATAGAGCGTGCCGATCTGATCATCCTTGACCTTGCCGACATAGGCCGCGCGGGCGCCGAGGCTGGCGAGGCCGACGATGGTATTGGCGGCCGAACCGCCGGACATTTCGGTGGCAGGGCCCATCGCCTTGTAGATCGCGGTGGCGCGGGCTTCGTCGATCAGCGCCATACCGCCCTTGGTCATCTCATGCGCGGCGAGGAACTTGTCGTCGGCCTGCACCAGCACATCGAAAATCGCGTTGCCGATTCCGAGCACGTCATATTTTGCTGAGGTCATTAAGAATATCCCGTTGCGGCAATTGCGATGAGGCTGAAAATCCGTTTCAACTCGTCTCGCGGTCGCCCAAGTTGAGCCGTCGGTAAAGGCCGGTTTGATGGCTGCAGCGACTATCACGTTCTGCCCCGCGCCAGCAAGGACAGCCCCTTACGATGGTTCTATGATCCGTTCCATCCTGACCGTTTCCACGGGCACTTTGGCGTCGCGATTGCTGGGCTTTGCCCGCGACGCAATGGTGGCTGCGCTGCTCGGTGCAGGCCCGATCGCGGATGCTTTTCTGGTCGCGTTTCAGCTGGTCAACGTGATCCGGCGGTTGCTCACCGAGGGCGCGCTGAATGCGGCGCTGATTCCGGCCTGGCTGCGCATCCAGACGACGCAGGGCGCGATCGCAGCCACAGCTTTTGCGGGTCGTGTGCTCGGCACCATTAGCGTTGCGCTGATCGTCGCGACGATCCTGATCGGTTTTGCGATGCCGCTCGTGATCGCACTGCTTGCCCCGGGTTTCGTCGGCCAGCCAACGCTGCAGCTCGCCGTCGACAATGCGCGATTGATGCTGCCCTATCTGGCCTTCGCCGGCCCCGTCACGGTCATGATGGGACTGCTGAACGCGCAACAACGCTTCGCGGTGACCGCATTTTCGCCGCTGCTCTTCAACATCGCCCTGATCGCCGTCATGGCCCTACTGCTAGTGTGGCGGCAAGAGCCAGACACTGCCGCTATGGCCATGGCGGCCACTGTGGGCATTGCCGGGCTGCTACAATTGCTGATGCTGATCTTGCGGAAATCTGGCGGCAATCTTGCGGCGCCTTTGCGGCTGTCGTTCGATGGCGAGATGCGCGGCTTCTTCCGCAAGGCGTTGCCTGGCATGGTCGCCAATTCCGGGCCGCAGCTTCTCATCGTCACCGGCGCAATCATCGCATCGACGACTCCGGCTGCCGTATCGTGGCTGTATTTCGCGAACCGCCTGATTGAACTGCCGCTCGGCATCGTCGGCACGGCCATGGGCACTGTGCTGGTCCCCGCATTGACGCGCGCCGTGCGATCAGACGATCAAGCCGCCATCGCGCAGGCGGAATCGCGCGGGTTTGAACTCGCGATCGGTCTCGCATTGCCGGCTACGCTCGGACTGATGATATTGAGCCATCTCATCGTGCAGTGTCTGTTCCAACACGGCGCGTTCGGCGAGAGCGACACGATCTCGACTGCAAGCGCGCTGATATGGCTGGCTTTGGGCCTGCCCGCTCAGGTGCTCGTGAAAGCCTTGTCGCCGGCCTTCTTCGCACGCGAGGACACGACGACGCCGCTGCTGGCGACGCTCGTCGGTTTGGTAATCGCAATCATCTTCGCACTGGTTTTGAATAGGCCATTCGGTACGAGCGGCATCGCGGCGGCGATCGCTCTGGCTGCGTGGGGCAGCGCGATCTTTTTGATCGTCCGGAGCGCAGCAGCTTTCGGCTTCTCGCCCGACCATGATGCAAGACGCCGACTGCCGATCATTGTCCTGTCGTCGCTGACCATGGGCGGCCTGCTATGGCTCGCCGCGCATATTGCCTTGCCCTGGACGGCGCAGGCCCACGGCCTGGTACGAGCGAGCTTGCTCGGCCTCCTGATCGTTGGCGGGCTGGCAATCTACGCAGCACTGCTCACCCTCTCCGGCGCCGTGCGCTGGGCCGAAGTCCGCGGCGCCCTCAAGCGATCACCGGCGGCCGGCTAGGGCAGATTGGCAATGGACGCCGCCCGGCGCCTATGGCAAGTCACGCCCCTTGGCCCGCATTCCACCACGGGCACACAGGAACTTGGTTATGGCTTTTACCCAACGGGTCTTTTCGGGCGTCCAGCCGACGGGCAATCTGCACCTCGGCAACTATCTTGGCGCGATCGTGAATTTCGTCAAACTGCAGGAGACGCATAACTGCATCTACTGCGTGGTCGACATGCACGCCGTGACCGTTCCGATATCAGTCTGGGGTGGCCCCGATGAGCTGCGCCGCAACACCCGTGAAGTGACCGCGGCCTTCATCGCGTCGGGCATCGACCCGAAGAAGCAGATCATCTTCAACCAGAGCCAGGTCTCCGGTCACGCCGAACTAGCCTGGATCTTCAATTGCGTCGCCCGCCTTGGCTGGTTGAACCGCATGACGCAGTTCAAGGAGAAGGCCGGCAAGGACCGCGAAAACGCGTCCGTGGGTCTCTACGACTATCCGGTGCTGATGGCCGCGGACATTCTGCTGTATCGCGCCACGCACGTTCCGGTCGGCGAGGACCAGAAGCAGCATCTCGAACTGTGCCGCGACATCTCGCAGAAGTTCAACAACGACTTCTCCGAGTCCATCGCAGCGCAGGGCCATGACGGCCCTTACTTCCCGATGCCGGAGCCTGTCATCACCGGTCCGGCGACGCGGGTGATGAGCCTGCGCGACGGCACCAAGAAGATGTCGAAGTCGGACGCGTCGGACAATTCGCGCATCAACCTCACGGACGATGCGGACACCATCGCGCAGAAAATCCGCAAGGCGAAGACCGATCCGGAACCATTGCCGTCAGAAGAGAAGGGCCTCGAGCCGCGTCCGGAAGCCGACAATCTCGTCGGCATCTATGCGGCGCTGTCCAACCGGTCGAAGGCTGACATTCTCACAGAATTCGGCGGCGCGCAGTTTTCGGGCTTCAAATCGAGCCTGGTCGATCTTGCTGTCGAAAAACTGTCACCTATCGCCGGCGAGATGAAGCGGCTGACGACATCCGATCTGACCTATGTTGACCAGGTTCTGGCCGACGGCGGCGAACGCGCGGGCTTCATTGCCGCCGAAACCATCAAGTCCGTGAAGGACATCATCGGCTTCGTCCACAAGCGGTAATTTCGCTATCGCATTCCTTGTCTCCGCCACAATCGACGCGACGCAAGCCATCCTTGCGTCGCGCTTGTCGAACGCCGCTGCGCCGTGGCAGCATGACGCGATTGCCAAGCCGCTCACATTCTGGCGCATCATATGCGCCACAGCATCGGGACATGCATGAGCACCCAGCGACGTAGTTATGAAAGCGGCCACAAGCCAAAATGCCTCGTGGTCGTCGATGACAGCGAGGAATGGGACCGCGCAGTGTATTACGCCAGTCGCTGGGCCATTCGTGTCGGTGGCGGCGTGGTAATGCTGCGCATCATCGACACCGAAGATCGCAACCAGCAATGGCTGGGCGTTGCCGATGTCATGAAAGCGGAAGCCGAAGAAGGCGCCAATGCCGCGCTGGACCGCGCCTCCGGTCGCGCCAATGGCATCGCCGCGATCACGCCGGAGCGGGTGATCCGCGAGGGCGACCCCACCGAGCAGATCCTCGACGTGATCGACAAGGACGTCGACATTTCGATGCTGGTCCTGGCCGCCTCGGCGGGTGCAGAGGGTCCCGGGCCGATCGTCACCATGATGGCCAAGCTGGTCGGCTCGTTCCCGGTGCCGGTCGTCATCGTGTCGGGCGCCCTGAGCGACCTCGACATCGACGCGCTGTCGTAAGCAACCTTCCGAACCGCTAAGGGGCTGCGAAATAGGCCGAATTCGGCGATTTTATGCCTTGATCGTGCGTTTTTCGTCGCCATCTGCTAGGAGATACTCACGCGCCGGCCTTGAACCGGCGACGCAGGAGAGACCGATGTTCATCCAGACCGAAGCTACCCCCAATCCCGCCACGCTCAAGTTCATTCCCGGCCGCGACGTGCTTGACAGCGGCACCATGGAATTCACTTCGCCGGAAGCGGCCACGCGTTCGCCGCTGGCCGAAAAACTGTTCGCCGTGAAGGGCGTCACGTCAGTGTTCTACGGTTCCGACTTTGTCACCGTGACCAAGGACGACAGCGACTGGCAGCACCTCAAGCCGGCAATCCTTGGCGCCATCATGGAGCACTACATGTCCGGCGCGCCGCTGATGGCCGACGGTAGCGTGAAGGGCGACGTGATCTCCGACGACGAGGCAGAATTCTTCAATGAGGAAGACGCCGAGACAGTCGATACGATCAAGGACCTGATCGAGACCCGCGTGCGCCCGGCTGTTGCCAATGACGGCGGCGACATTACTTTCCGTGGCTTCAAGGACGGCATCGTCTATCTGAACATGAAGGGCTCATGCGCCGGCTGCCCGTCATCGACAGCGACCCTGCAGCACGGCATCCAGAACCTGCTGAAGCACTTCGTGCCGGACGTTGTCGAAGTCCGCCCGATGTAAGTTCGGTCGCACCGCGACACCTCAAAATGCCCGGGACAATCCCGGGCATTTTCGTTTCTGGAACTTGCCTTCGCTTAGCGACCGATGCTTGCGGCTTCTTCTGCGGCGCGCTGCATGCTCGATGACATCTCGTTCGTCACCGTGCTCTGCTCCTCAACCGCAGCCGCCGTTGCGGTGACATATTCGCTGACGTTCTGGATTTCCTGCTTGATCGCGTTCAGCGCATCGACCACATCGCTCGAAATGCCATTGAGGCTGCCGATCTCGCTGGCGATCTTATCGGTCGCCTGCTTGGCCTGGTTGGCCAGATTTTTCACCTCCGATGCAACGACCGCAAAGCCACGACCGGCCTCACCGGCACGCGCCGATTCGATGGTGGCGTTCAGCGCCAACAGATTGATTTGTCCGGTGATGTTGCCGATCAGCTCGACGATCCCGCTCATCGCCTGCGCTGCCGTGCTGAGACGCTGCGCTTGATCGTCCGCCAACTCGACCTTGCCCACGGCAGACATCGCCGTGGTCTTTGATTTCATCATCGCTTCAGAGATTTCGCGCACCGACGCGTTCAGTTCCTCGGCGCCGGCGGCGACCGATTCCATCATCGCGCGCACGCGTTCGCTCTTCATGCGCGCGATCACCTGCGCCGTGGTGTCGGTGGCATACTTCACGACCTTGTAGGGCTTGCCATTGAGGTCGAGGATCGGATTGTACGAAGCCTGTATCCAGACTTGTTTGCCGCCCTTACCGATCCGCTGGTACTCCGCCGCCTGGTAGTTACCCCGCTTGAGCGCCGCCCAGAATTCGCGATAGTCGGCACCGTCGCGCTCACTCGGCACAACGAACATGCTGTGGTGCTTGCCCTGTATTTCCGAGAGCGCGTAACCGAGCACGCCCAGAAAATTCTCATTGGCGCTGAGAACGATGCCATCCATGCTAAATTCGATCACGGCCTGCGACTTGCCGATGGCCTCGATCTGACCTGAGAAATTCGCCGTGCGCAGCTTCTGTTCGGTAACGTCTGACGCGAACTTGACTACCTTGATTGGCCGGCCTGTCTCATCAAGGATTGGATTGTAGGTGGCGAGAATCCAGACCTCTTTGCCGTTCTTGCCGATCCGCTTGTATTCGGCGGCCTGATATTCACCACGATTGAGGCTGGCCCAGAATTCGCGATAGGCCGCGCCGTCGCGAGTTGCAGAATCGACAAACATGCTGTGATGTTTGCCTTCGATTTCCGCGAGATTGTAACCCATGACATTCAAGAACAAGTCATTGGCCGTGACAATCGTCCCATCGAGCTTGAACTCGATGACAGCCTGCGAACGACCGATGGCTGCGATCTTGCCGGCATCGTCCATACTGCGGATTTTCACTGCAGTTGTATCCATGGCAAACTTGACGATTTTCAGGGGCTTGCCATCATTCCCAAGGATCGGGTTGTAGGAACCTTGGATCCAGACTTCCTTGCCACCTTTGCCGAGACGCTTGAACTCGCCGGCCTGGTACTCGCCGCGATTGAGGTTGTTCCAGAACGTGCGATATTCCGCGCTGCTCTTCATCTCCGGCGTCACGAACATGCTGTGGTTCTTGCCGACGATTTCTTCCAGCGTATATCCAAGGGCGGACAGGAAGTTTTGATTGGCTCCAAGGATCGTGCCGTCAGCGCTGAACTCGATCACCGCTTGCGATTTTTTGATCGCTGCCGCCAGGGCCAGCCCCTCGCGCGCGCCTGAACTGCTCAACCAATGCAGCATCGAATCGCCTCCCATAAATATAATCGTATTCAAAAAATTAGACGAATAATTTCAGCCCGCATGAAAGCCACGCGCATCCGCGAAATGTCGCTTCCGAACGGTATGCTTATCTCATCGATCTCCGAAGAATTTATTAAGTGAAGCTTTTAGCCAGAGCGAAACTGAAGCTGTCCACGGGCGCATTTCGCTCACGGGAACTTTCATGATCTCGCTATCGTATCTTGTGAAAATATCTTTATTAGAAAGCGAGTAGTGGATGCACGCTAAAGCTGCCGCCCCATCTCCGGCAGCAACGCGAATCACAGCACCATTGCGCGTGGAGCGATATTCTGCGAGTGGCAGGCGCAAACCCTCGCAAGCCGTGGTAGCGTCACCCCATCATGCTGATCCTTGCCATTGATACCGCCCTTGACGCCTGCGCCGCAGGCATCCTCGACACCCGCACCAGCAAGCTCATTGCGCATGAGTCCATGCCGATGAAGCGCGGTCACGCCGAAGCGCTGATGCCGCTGCTCGGGCGCGTCATAGCGGATTCCGGCATCGCCTTCGCCGACCTCGACCGTATCGCCGTCACCACCGGCCCCGGCAGCTTTACCGGGCTGCGCGTTGGCCTGTCGGCGGCACGCGGCATCGGCCTCGCGGCCAGCAAGCCCGTGGTCGGCATCACCACACTGACGGCCTATGCGGCACCCGTCGTCAGTGAGAACATGGATGCGCCTGTCATCGCCGCCATCGATGCGCGGCATGACCATGTCTATTTCCAGGTCGTCAGCGGTAACGGCACCTCGCTGGTGCGGCCGGGCGTCATCCCCATCCACGAGGCCCTTGAGGCCGCACAGTTCGGCGCGCCGTATCTGGTCGGAAATGCCGCCGAGATCATTGCCGCACGCTGGCCGTCTGATGCGCCGGCGCCGTTGCGCGTCGACATGCAACCCGCTCCCGAAATCTCATGGGTGGCATGGCTCGGTGCCGCCGTGAATCCGGAGACCGCGCTGGCGCGTCCCTATTATCTGCGCGCACCCGATGCCAAGCCGCAAAGCAGCCTGATGCAGCAGGCCGCACTAGCCGCATCATGATGCCGGCCTGGTGGCTGCGCCTGTTCAGCCGCGGCAATGCTGTGGTCGAGCCCGCGACGTTGCGCGACGCGCGACAACTCGCGCAGTTGCATGCCGCATCCTTCCATCGCGGCTGGGGTGCCGGGGAATTCGAGCAGATGCTGCGCGAACAAAACACCCTCGTGCATCGGCTGAAACTGCGCGGCCGCCTTATCGGCTTCGCCGTCTCACGAATCGCCGCCGACGAAGCCGAGATTCTCTCCATTGCGGTGTCGCCCGGTCATCGCGGCCGCGGCCTGTCGCGCGACCTGTTCCTCACCCATCTCGGTCATCTGGCCGGTCGCGGCGTGCGTACCGTGTTCCTCGAAGTTGAGGAAAACAATCAACCGGCGCGGCGGCTTTATGACAGAACCGGCTTCGCAGTCGCGGGACGCCGGGAACGCTATTACAAGGAAGCGGATGGAGCGGAATTGAATGCGCTGGTGATGCGGCGCGACTTGTCCTGACGCCTGCGGAGTGGCAAAAGAAGCCACGATGGGATCCGGATCATGACTGCACTGAAATCATCTGCGATGAAGTCTGCTGGTATCGAGGCGCGCTGCGCCGCGACCGGCATGCGCATGACGGAACAGCGCCGCGTGATTGCGCGCGTTCTGGCGGAAGCCGACGATCATCCCGATGTCGAGGAACTGTATCGCCGCTGCGTTGCGGTGGATGACAAGATCTCGATCTCGACGGTGTATCGCACTGTGAAGCTGTTCGAAGACGCCGGCATCATCGAGCGTCATGATTTTCGCGAAGGCCGCGCGCGCTACGAGACGATGCGTGACAGCCATCACGATCATCTGATCAACTTGCGTGACGGCACCGTTATCGAATTCACGTCTGAAGAAATCGAGAAATTGCAGGCTGAAGTCGCCGCGAAGCTCGGTTACAAGCTGGTCGATCACCGGCTGGAGCTGTACTGCGTACCGCTCGACGAGGACAAAACCACCAAGTGAGCGAATCAACCAAGTGAGTTCAGTTTCTTCGCGCTTCGATCTCGTCATCTTCGATTGTGACGGCGTGCTCGTCGACAGTGAGTCCCTCGCCTGCGTCGTCCACGCAGATGTTCTGACGCAGTTCGGTTATCCCATCACCGCCGATCAGGTGCATGAGCGTTTCCTCGGCCGGTCCGCGCGCGAGGCGCGCCTGGAAGTCGAGACCGAGCTCGGCCGCGTGCTACCCGATGACTACACCGCGACGCTGAGAGCCACGATCGACGAGGTATTCGGCGCAAAATTGCAGCCGATCCCGCATATCGCAGAGACGCTGGCAATATTGTCACACCCGGTTTGCGTGGCGTCCTCAGGCACACCGACGCGCATTCGAAGCAGCCTCACCACGACCGGGCTGCTCGACCGTTTCGATCCGCATCTGTTTTCCGCTCTGCAGGTCGAGCGCGGCAAGCCGCAGCCCGATCTGTTTCTGTTTGCCGCCGCGCAAATGAATGCCGCACCCAAGCGCTGCGTGGTCATCGAGGACAGCATTCCCGGCGTGACGGCGGGGGTCGCAGCCGGCATGACCGTATTCGGCTATCACGGCGGCGGCCATTGCAGCCCGGCCACCGCGGCAGCCCTGACGGCCGCTGGAGCCCATCTCGTATTCGACGATATGCGGCAGCTCCCTGGCCTGGTGGCCAGGGGCGCACTGGCTGGCGAGCCCGTCGGCCTCGCCTAAGCCATTGCGAGCACTTATATTTTGCAGAAATGCTGGATTTTCCGGGCGTTAGCCTATAATTGAGCGCTGCGCAGCAAGCGCATTTCCAGCCCATTACAGGTTCCATGACCGCGCCGCGTAAGCTGCATATCAAATCCTACGGCTGCCAGATGAACGTCTACGATGCCCAGCGCATGGTGGACACGCTGGCGCCTGAAGGCTTCGTCGAGACGGCCAATGTCGACGACGCGGATCTGGTGATTCTCAACACCTGCCACATCCGCGAGAAGGCGTCCGAGAAGGTCTATTCGGAGCTCGGCAAGCTGCGCGTGGCCAAGGCAGAAGCTGCGCAGGCCGGACGCAAGATGAACGTGGTCGTCGCCGGCTGCGTCGCGCAGGCCGAAGGCAACGAAATCATTCGCCGCGCCCCCGTTGTCGATGTCGTGGTCGGGCCGCAGAGCTATCACAACCTGCCGGCGCTGCTGAAACAGGCGAAAGCCGGTGGCCGCGCGCTCGACACTGAATTTCCCATCGAGGACAAGTTCGGCTTCCTGCCGCCGCCGAAGCCGGCAGCGATTCGTGCCCGCGGCATTTCCTCTTTCGTGACCGTGCAGGAAGGCTGCGACAAGTTCTGCACCTTCTGCGTGGTGCCCTATACCCGTGGCTCCGAAGTCTCGCGCCCCGTGGCGAAAATCATCGACGACGTGCAGCGGCTCGCCGACAACGGCGTGCGCGAGATCACGCTGATCGGCCAGAACGTCAACGGCTATCACGGCGAGGGTCCCGACGGCCGCCCGTGGGCGCTGGGCACACTGCTTTATCGCCTCGCCGAGATTCCCGGCATCGCGCGGCTGCGCTATTCCACCAGCCATCCCCGCGATGTCGAGGACACGCTGATCGCGGCACATCGCGATTTGCCGGAGCTGATGCCCTTCGTGCATCTGCCGGTGCAGTCGGGTTCCGACCGGATTCTGGCGGCCATGAACCGCAAACATACAGCCGAAGATTATCGCCGCGTCATCGACCGTTTTCGCGACGCGCGGCAAGACATTGCTTTTACTTCTGATTTCATCGTGGGCTTCCCGGGCGAGACCGAGGAAGATTTTGCAGCCACGCTCGCGCTCGTCACACAAATCGGATACGCTGGCGCTTATTCGTTCAAGTATTCGCCGCGTCCGGGAACGCCGGCCGCGGATTTGCAGGAGACGGTGTCACAGGCTGACATGGACGAGCGATTGGTGCGGCTTCAGAACCTGATCGACAGCCAGCAATCGGCCTTCAACGCGGCCACGATTGGACGCACTGTGGATGTGCTGTTCGAACGCCCCGCGCGCAATCCCGGCCAGATCGTCGGTCGCACCGCTTACCTGCAGCCGGCCCATGTGATGGCTTCTGACGACATCATTGGCCAGGTGCTTCCGGTCACCATTGAGAGCCTCGAGCGCTACAGCCTGCTCGGCAGCCTCGCATCATCTCCAATTGCTAGTTCTCCAGTACCACCAGTGTTGCAGCCAGTCCGTTCTCACACCGTCACGGGAGCCTGAATTCTTGGCCAAAAGCGCATCGGATTCGTCTACGCTCGCTGTTCGCAAACTCGATACTCCACCGCAGGCCGAGACGCAGGTCGTCATCGACTTTGATGACAACCGGGCGGCCTCTTCGCTGGTCGGGCCTTATGGCCAGAACCTCGCGATCATCGAACGCCGGCTGAATGTCGTCGTCGATTCCCGCGGCAACCACATCACCCTCACCGGTACCCGCGACGCCTGCGATGCCGCCCGGCGCGTGCTCGAAACGCTCTATGCGCAGGCAGTACAGGGCCATGACCTTGCCCCCGGCGATGTCGAAGGCACGATCCGCGCGACGCTGGCGCAAGGCACGCTGTTTCCGTTCGATCCCAAGGGGTCGAAAGCAGCCGCCTCGAATTTCGACACCATCAATCTGCGCAAGCGCCCGGTGCGTGCCCGCACCGCGACGCAGGACGCCTATATCCGCGCGCTGAGAAGCAACGAGCTGGTGTTCGGCATCGGCCCCGCCGGTACCGGCAAGACCTGGCTTGCGGTTGCGCAGGCGGCGATGCTGTTCGAGCGCAAGGAGGTCGATCGCATCATCCTGTCGCGTCCCGCGGTGGAAGCAGGCGAACGGCTCGGCTTCCTGCCCGGCGATATGCGCGAGAAGGTCGATCCCTATCTGCGCCCTATCTATGACGCATTGTATGACCTGATGGACGGGCGCATTGTCGAACGCGCGTTGCAGACCGGCGAAATCGAAATCGCGCCGCTTGCGTTCATGCGCGGTCGCACGCTGACCAATGCCGCAATCATTCTCGACGAAGCGCAGAACACCACCTCAATGCAGATGAAGATGTTTCTGACGCGTCTGGGCGAGAACAGCCGCATGATCATCACCGGAGACCCCTCGCAGGTCGACTTGCCCAACGGCCAGACCTCGGGTCTCGCCGAGGCCGCGCGTCTGCTCGACGGCGTGCAAGGCATCTCGCAGGTGAAATTCACCGGCGAAGACGTGGTCCGCCACGAACTCGTGGCCCGCATCGTCGCCGCCTACGAAGGAACGCCGCAGAAGGCGGTCGCTACAAAGACCTGATGACACACTCATACGCTGACGGCGGACCCGGAATCGGGTCCGTTCGCGAAAGAAGTTCGATACCGATGCCGACCTATTCATCTCCCGCGACAGAGGTTCTTGTTGTCGCCGATTGCTGGTCTGCGGAGGCCGATGCCGACGCCGTGATTCACCGCGCCATCGAAGCTGCCGCCGCCATGGTCGATACCGATACGGCCGACGCCGAACTCGCCATCATGCTCACCGACGACGCCGGCATCCGCACGCTGAACCAGAACTGGCGTGGCATCGACAAGCCGACCAACGTCCTGTCATTCCCGGCGCTGCAGCCGCCCGAAGGCGCAGACGAGCCCGATGACATGCCGCGCATGCTCGGCGACATCGCTATTGCCTACGAGACCACGCGCCGCGAGGCTGACGAAGAAGAGAAGAGCTTCGCCAACCATCTCAGCCATCTCGCCATTCACGGTTTTCTGCATCTGGTCGGTTACGATCATGAGAAGGACGACGAAGCCGAAGAGATGGAAGCGCTGGAGCGCGAGATCCTGGCAACGCTCGGGATCCCGGACCCCTATGCAGATCAGGATCGGGTGACCTGAGATGCCGGACGGCGACACTAGAAGCGATCATTCGAAGACCTCAAGCAATCTGCCTGCGGTGGTTCACGACGGCGAGGTCATGCGCCCGACGTCGGAGACCTGGCTGACCCGCGCGATCCGCTCGCTGTTCGGCTGGAAGCCGGGCTCGGTGCGTGCCGACCTGCAAGTCGTGCTCGACGCCTCCGCGCCGGACGAGACCGGCTTCTCCACCATCGAGCGCACGATGTTGCGCAATATTTTGGGGCTCAACGAGCGCCGCATCGCCGACGTCATGGTGCATCGCGCCGATATTATCGCGGTGAAGCAGGATATCTCGCTCGGCGAATTGATGGGCCTGTTCGAGAGCGCGGCGCATTCGCGCCTGGTCGTATTCAACGAAACCCTCGACGATCCCGTCGGCATCGTTCATATCCGCGACCTGCTGGCATACATGACCGTGAAGGCGCGCAACGTCGTGCCGTCGACAGCCAAGAAGAAGAAAGTGTTTCCCGCGGGCCTCGACCTGCGTTCGGTCGATCTGGCGCAGACCGTCGTTGACACCGGCATCATCCGCAAGCTGCTCTACGTGCCGCCATCGATGCGCGCCATCGATCTGCTCGCGCAGATGCAGGCAGCACGCATCCATCTCGCACTCGTTGTCGACGAATATGGCGGCACCGACGGCCTCGTCTCTATCGAGGACATTGTCGAGCAGATCGTCGGCGAGATCGATGACGAACACGACAGCGACGAGCCGCCATCCATTGTCAGGCAGGGCGACAGCTTCATCGCCGACGCACGCGCCAGCCTCGATGACGTGCGCGCCATGATCGGCGAAGAATTCGAGACCGGCGAAGACGGCGAGGAAGTCGAGACACTCGGCGGCTATCTCGTCACCCATGTCGGACGGCTGCCCGTGCGCGGCGAAGTGATTTCCGGCCCTGGTAATTTCGAGATCGAAGTGCTCGATGCCGATCCGCGCCGCGTCAAGCGATTGCGCGTCGGCCCCCGCAAGGAGCGGCCTGCGCCGCGCACCCGCGAACCGCGCCGCCGCGATGCACCGCCGGACGCCGGCGCGGCACCGTCCAATGATAATGTGAATACGCCTCCGCCAGGCGACAGCGCGGGAACGCCGTGACATCACGCAGCCTGCGCTCGGTCGCACTCAGCATCATTCTCGCTTGGAGTTGGAAGCGCGCAGGCATCGCGCTGCTGGCCGGCGCGGTATCGTCGCTGGCGATGGCGCCGTTCAACGCCTGGCCGGTGCTGTTCATCACGTTCCCCGTCGTCGTCTGGCTGATCGATGGCGCTGCCGCCGGCAAGATGCGCGGCATTCCCGCGGCCGCCATGGCGGGCTGGTGGTTCGGCTTCGGTTATTTCGTGCCGGGCCTGTACTGGATCGGCTACGCTTTCCTCGTCGACGCGCAGACCTTCGCATGGCTGTTGCCCGCCGCGATCTGCGGCCTGCCCGCCTATCTCGCGCTGTTCACCGCGATCGGTTTCGCGCTAGCGCGCTTGCTCTGGACCAAGGACGCCAGCCGCATCTTCGCGCTCGCGGCGAGTCTCACGATCGGCGAATGGCTGCGCGGCCACGTGCTGACGGGCTTTCCCTGGAATGCGTTCGGCTATGCACTCACCGAACCGCTCGCGCTGGCGCAGAGCGCATCGCTGGTCGGCCTCTGGGGATTGACATTTATCACTGTAGCGATCTTTGCATCGCCTGCGGTTCTGATCGACGGACGCTCGCGCACGCAGCGGCCGTGGCTAGCGCCGGCGCTTGCGCTGGTGCTGCTCGTCGTGATGGGCACCTATGGCATGGCCCGGCTATCGCGCACCCCGACGCAGCTCGTCGCCAATGTGAAGCTGCGCATCATGCAGCCGAATCTGTCGCAGGACACGCGCTTCAACTATTCCGCCAAGGCGGATGTCATGAGCAGATATCTTGCGCTGTCGGACCGCGCGACCGGTCCGCAGAATTCAGGCGTCGGCGCAGCCAGCATCCTGATCTGGCCGGAATCCGCATTCCCGTTCTTCCTGTCGCGCGAACCCGATGCGATGGCGCAGATCGCCAATCTGCTGCCGAAGGGCACCGTGCTGGTCACCGGCGCGGTGCGCCCGCCGGATGCGCCGCTCGGCGCGCGCATCACGCAGGCCTATAATTCCATTTACGTGATCGACCATGACGGCAGCATCCTGTCGACCTACGACAAACTTCATCTGGTGCCGTTCGGCGAGTATCTGCCGTTCCAGAGCTTCATGGAGAAGATCGGCTTCCAGCAATTGACCAAAGTCCATGGCGGCTTCATTCCCGGCTCCCGTCGCAAGCCGATGGATATTCCCGGTGCGCCGCGCATGCTGCCGCTGATCTGCTACGAGGCGGTTTTCCCGGACGATATCACCACGCGCAACGATCGGCCGGGCTGGATTGTCAATCTCACCAATGATGGCTGGTTCGGCATTTCCACGGGCCCCTATCAGCACCTGCAGCAAAGCCGCGTCCGCGCCATCGAGGAAGGCCTGCCGCTGGTTCGCGCTGCGAACACCGGCATTTCCGTCGTGGTCGACCCTGTCGGCCGCCTGATCGCGCGGCTCGATCTCGGTGTCGAAGGCGTGCTGGATTCGGGATTACCAGCGGCCATTTCGCCGACGGTCTACTCGAAAATCGGCGATATTCCCGCCGCGATGTTTGTCGCGCTCGCGATCATTTTCGCCGTTCGGCGGCGTACGCCGGTACGCCACTAGCTTGATACTTGAAGCATTTGATATAGCTTGCAAGCTAGCTTTCGCCGCCTACCGAACAACCCTCTCGATGTGATTGCTTTTTAAGCTAGCTTTGTAAGCTTTATTTCTCACCTATTGAGAAATAAAGGTGCAGTGGCTTAAATTTTCCGCTTAGGAAAATTTGCGCGGTTGTTATAATCCACTAGGATACCTTTGGTTACAACCGAAGCCGCCCTAAATGACGGATTGCCACGCATGATCCGTCTCCCTTGATGTGATCCAGGAGTAATTGAGATGTCGACGAAAGCGCCCAATCCTGTTGACAAATATGTCGGCAGCCGTGTGCGCATGCGGCGCATTATGCTCGGCATGAGTCAGGAAAAGCTGGGCGAAGCCCTCGGTCTGACGTTTCAGCAAGTTCAGAAATACGAGAAGGGCACCAACCGCGTCGGCGCCAGCCGGCTGCAGCAGATTTCGGAAATCCTGCAGGTCCCCGTCTCGTTCCTGTTCGAAGGCGGCCCCGGCGCGATCCATAACGGCGAAGGCTTCGCTGAAGCGTCCTCGCCTGCCTATGTCTCCGACTTCCTCGCCACCTCCGAAGGCCTCGCTCTGACCCGCGCCTTCACGCGCATCACCGATGCCAAGCTCCGCCGCAGCATCGTCGACCTGGTCGAACAGATCGCTTCGCGCGAAGCCCCGGATCAGCGCTAAAATCACGGTACTTTCAACGGAAATTCGTCATCGCGCCTGATGGCGCCGATGGCGTTTCGGCTGTATCACTCGCGCGCGATGACCACAGCCAATTCCAATCATAACGATCACGATGCCCCCGCTGATGCGGGTGCGTCCACGCCTGCCGAGAGCGGCCATTACACCGGCTCGTTCTTCGGACGCCGCAAGGGCCACAAGCTGCGCGACCATCAGGCCGACCTGATGGCGACGCTGCTGCCGGCGCTCACCGTCGACATCGCACACGCGGCACCTGACGATATCCGCACGCTGTTCGGCACTGATGTCGAGACCGTGCGTCTGGAGATCGGCTTCGGCGGCGGCGAACATCTGGTCGCGGAAGCACTGGCGCATCCTGACATCGGCTTCATCGGCTGCGAGCCCTACATCAACGGCATGGCGAAGATTCTGACGCAGATCGAGGCGCAGAACATCGGCAATATCCGCCTCGTCGCCGGCGACGCCGCCGAACTTCTCACATGGGCACCGGCGCAATCGCTGTCACGCATCGACCTGATCCATCCGGATCCATGGCCGAAGAAGCGTCACTGGAAACGCCGCTTCGTGCAGGACGCAACACTGGCTGCGATGGCGCGCGTGCTGAAACCGTCAGGCGAATTTCGTTTCGTGCATGACATTCCGGATTACGTCGCGTGGACACTCTGGCATGTGTCGCGATCGCCGGATTTCATCTGGACCGCAGAGCGCGCCGATGACTGGCGCCTGCCATGGCCGAACTACACCATGACGCGCTACGGCCGCAAAGCCACGCGCGAGGGCCGCATCGCGGCCTATCTCATCTTCAAGCTGATCTCGTAAGATAAGCGGCGAGCGTAAGCGCTTCGCCTCACAGCATGTTCGGAAGCACACGATCCGGCGGCTTGTGATTGTCGAGGAAGGCACGGATGTTGATGATGACTTTCTCGCCCATCTCGACACGGCCTTCGATCGTCGCCGAGCCCATATGCGGCAACAATACCACTTTGCCGGCGCGCGCGAGCCGCACCAGTTTCGGACTCACCGCGGGCTCATGTTCGAACACGTCGAGCGCGGCACCGGCAATGTCGCCCGACTCGATCAGCTTGATCATCGTCTCTTCGTCGATCACCTCGCCCCGCGCGGTATTGACGATATAGGCGTCCTTGCGGATCAGCTTGAGACGGCGCGCCGACAGCAGGTGGAACGTCGCCGGCGTATGCGGACAGTTCACCGAGATGATGTCCATGCGCGCCAGCATCTGGTCGAGCGAATCCCAATAGGTCGCACCGAGTTCTTCGGCGATCTTCGGCGCGACAGGTTTGCGGTTATGATAGTGGATCTGTAGCCCGAAGGCGCGGGCGCGGCGCGCCACAGCCTGGCCGATGCGGCCCATGCCGATGATGCCGAGCCGCTTGCCGCCGAGTCGCTTGCCGAGCATCCAGGTCGGCGACCAACCCTGCCAATCCTTGCCCTCGGTCAGGATCGAGGCGCCCTCGATGAGCCGGCGCGGCACTGCGAGGATCATCGACATGGTCATATCGGCGGTGTCTTCAGTGAGCACCTTCGGCGTGTTGGTGACGGTGATGCCGCGGGCATGGGCGGCGGTGACGTCAATATTGTCGACGCCGTTGCCAAAATTGGCGATCAGCCGGAGCTTGCAGTCGGGATGCTCGAGCAGCTCTTTGGTGATTTCGTCGGTGACCGTCGGCACCAGCACATCGGCGGTGCGGGTCGCTTCAGCGAGTTGCTCGGGCGTCAGCGGCGTGTCGTCGAGATTGATGTGCGCATCGAACAGTTCGCGCATGCGGGTCTCGATTGAGTCCGGCAGCTTGCGCGTGACGATGACGAGAGGCTTTTTCTTGACCGACATGTCCTGCTCACTCGCGCTTTGGCTAATCCGTTCAGTCCGCATTAACCCGGTTGTTCGAAACTGCCGCAGCCGCGAATTCACCGTTTCCTCGGGTTCCCCGACACCCTTTTTGGTGCCTTGGCCTTCGGTCCTCTCTAGCAGAAGACCAAGCCAAAACAAGAACCCAACAGGCGCGTGCGGCGCGGCGGCACTTGCGTTCTTTGGATTGGGTTGAGGTGGGGTTGATGGCGTTCCGGCGATTTGCGTGTGCGATGTTGGCGATGGGTACTCTGATCGCGGCAGCAATCGATCCGGCTCTCGCTGCCAAGGACACGCCGCTGGGCGCCAGCGGCCTGCCGGTGCCGCGCTACGTCAGCCTCAAGTCGGATCACGTTAATGTCCGCGCCGGCCCCACCAAGGACAACGATGTCGCCTGGGTCTATACTCGCTCCGGCCTGCCGGTAGAGATCACCGCCGAATACGAGAACTGGCGCCGCGTTCGTGATTCCGAGGGCGCCGAGGGCTGGGTCTATCACTCGCTGCTGTCCGGCCGCCGCACCGCGGTCGTGACCATGAAATCCAAGGACGAACTCGCCTCGATCTACGACAATCCGGATGCGACCAGCGCCGTCGCAGCGCGGTTACAGGCGGGTGTCGTGGCGCAGGTAAAGCGCTGCAACAATGGCTGGTGCCGGGTGATCGGCAACGGCTTTGATGGCTGGATCGAACAGCAACGGCTATGGGGCGTCTACGCCGACGAGAAGGTGAACTGAGCACATCCCGCATCGGGAGCTTGGCCTGCGCCGGCGCAGTGGTCGCCATGGCAGCGCTGCCATGGTCCGGCCCGGCTCGTGCGCAATCCGCCACTGAGACGTGTCTGGCTGTGGATCAGCGGCTGTCTGGTGATGCGACCCTTCCGCGCACCGTGGCTGCGCTCAAAACCGGTGGCCCGCTCAAGATCGTCGCCATGGGCTCGTCCTCGACGCTCGGCCTGTGGCAATCCGACCCCGCCAAAACCTATCCCGGCATGCTGCAGAGCGAGCTGCAACGCCTGAAGCCGGGACTGCGGCTGGAGGTCATCAATAGTGGGCGGAACGCCGACACTATCCCCGGCAATATCGCCCGCTTCGACCGCGATGTGCTGGCGCATCGCCCGGATCTGGTGATCTGGCAGATTGGCACCAATGACGTGACCTGGCTGCAAAGCGCGGACAGCCTGACCGGCAGGATCGTCGAGGGCATCCGCCTGCTGAAGGCTGACGGGGCCGACGTGGTCCTGATGGATCAGCAATACGCGCCGGTTATTCTCGCATCGCAATATTCCAAGATGCAGGCGAGCATAGCTGACGCCGCCCGGCAGGAACGCGTGCCGCTGTTCTCGCGCTTCGAGCTGATGCGCCGTGCAGTAGACGCAGGGCTCTCCATAAGTGCGCTGACGGCCTGGGACGGACTACACAATTCCGCAGCCGGCTACGAATGCACCGGCCGCTCCCTTGCCCGCGCGATCGTGGCGACGACTGCAGCTGGCGAGCAAACGCCGCCGAAAACGATTCGGCGGCGCAAATAACTTCAGAATTTGGATAAAGCCGTTAGCGCTTTTTGCGCAGACGAACGACCATGTCGATGCGGCTGATCTCGAAGCCCTCGGGGACTTCCGGCATCTTGGTCAGCACGAGGTTCTGGTCCGGAATATCGACCAGCTCGTGGTTGTTCTCGAGATAGTAGTGGTGATGCGAGGTCACATTGGTATCGAAATAGGTCTTCGTACCATCGACGCTGACCTGACGAAGCAGGCCGGAATCCGTGAGCTGATTGAGCGTGTTGTAAACGGTCGCCAGCGACACCGGCACCTTGGCGAGGGTCGCTTCCTCGTAAAGCATTTCCGCAGTGAGATGACGCGCGCCCTTGCCGAACAGCAGCCAGCCCAGCGCCATGCGTTGACGGGTGGGTCGCAGACCGACCGACTGCAGCATCTCGTTGACGTCATGCCACGGGCAACCAGTCAAAGCCGGCTGACGGCCATGATTGATTTCCGCAACCGCAGCTGCGTCATCTAGAACTGAAACGCTGTCGCTCATATCCACGTCAGTAATCCTGCCGTTCACACTCAAAAAGAACACTGAATTAGCCTTCTATTATAGAAAGGCGGGGCCTCAGATGCAAGGTTTTCGCAACTAGGAGCCATGCATCAGAAGGGATGCTTCCGCAGTGCATCGCAACATGGTCAATAACCCGCCAATAGCAGGCGATCCGCCGCTTTGCCGCCCCATAAGCCTATGATAGAGAGCGCCCAACCGGGGCAAGTTCCCGCGTCATTTGGAACAATTCTATATGTGGCGACTCCAACCCGGCGTAGCCACCACCATCGATGGACCCAGAAAGCCGGCATGATCCAGGAACAACGCAACAGCTACGCATATGAAGACCTGCTGGCCTGCGGCCGCGGCGAGCTGTTCGGACCAGGCAATGCTCAATTGCCGCTGCCGCCGATGCTGATGTTCGACCGCATCACCGAGATCACGGCTGATGGCGGCGAATTCGGCAAGGGTCTCGTGCGCGCTGAACTCGACGTCAATTCGGACCTCTGGTTCTTTGCCTGCCACTTCAAGGGCGATCCGGTCATGCCAGGCTGCCTCGGCCTGGACGCCATGTGGCAGATGGTCGGGTTCTTTCTGGGCTGGTCGGGCGGCATCGGCCCCGGTCGCGCGCTCGGGCTCAGCGAGCTGAAGTTTTCCGGCCAGGTTCTCCCGAACGTCAAAAAGGTCGTGTACACCATCGATATCAAGCGCGTGATGCGTTCAAAATTGTGGTTGGGGATTGCCGACGGCTCGCTTTCGGCCGATGGCGAGATTATCTATCGCGCCAAGGACCTGAAGGTCGGCCTGTTCAAGCAGGAAGCACCTGCCGCATTGCAGCCGGGAACGTGATCTACCGGGTGCCATTCAACGGCGGTCTCCGAGGGGGCGACCGCCAGTTCCACAACAACGTAATTCAAAGGGCGAGGCGATCATGAGGCGGGTTGTCGTCACGGGGATGGGCATTGTCTCATCTATCGGAAACAACACTCAGGAAGTGCTTGCGAGCCTCCATGAGGCAAAGTCGGGCATCACGCGCGCCGACAAATACGCAGAGCTCGGTTTCCGTTCGCAGGTGCAGGGCGCACCGACCATCAATCCGGCCGATGTGATCGACCGCCGCGCGATGCGCTTCCTCGGCGAAGGCGCCGCATGGAATCACATCGCCATGGAACAGGCGATCCAGGACTCCGGCCTCGAAGAGTCGGATATCTCGAACGAGCGCACCGGCATCATCATGGGCTCGGGCGGACCTTCCGCACGCACCATCGTCGAAGCCGCGGACATCACGCGAACGAAGGGTCCGAAGCGCGTTGGTCCGTTCGCGGTGCCGAAGGCGATGTCCTCGACGGCATCCGCCACGCTCGCGACCTGGTTCAAGATCAAGGGCGTGAACTATTCGATCTCCTCCGCCTGCGCGACCTCGAATCACTGCATCGGCAATGCCTATGAGATGATCCAGTGGGGCAAGCAGGACGTCGTATTCGCCGGCGGCTGCGAGGAGCTCGACTGGTCGCTCTCGGTGCTGTTCGACGCCATGGGCGCAATGTCCTCGAAGTATAACGACACCCCTTCGACGGCCTCGCGTCCCTATGACGTCAGCCGTGACGGTTTCGTCATCGCCGGCGGCGCAGGCGTGGTCGTGGTCGAAGAACTCGAGCATGCGAAAGCACGCGGCGCCAAGATCTATGGCGAAATCATCGGCTACGGCGCCACCTCGGACGGTTACGACATGGTCGCTCCATCCGGCGAAGGCGCAGAGCGTTGCATGAAGATGGCGCTGGCCACCACCGGCGGCATCAAGATCGACTACATCAACCCGCATGCGACCTCGACGCCAGCCGGCGACCCGCCGGAAATGCAGGCGATCCGCAACGTGTTCGGCACTGGCGAGAAATGCCCGCCAATCTCGGCGACCAAGGCCCTCACCGGCCACTCGCTCGGCGCCACCGGCGTGCAGGAAGCAATCTACTCGCTGCTGATGATGCAGAACGGGTTTATCTGCGAGAGCGGCAACATCACCGAACTCGATCCAGTGTTCGCCGACATGCCGATCGTGCGCAAGCGCATCGACAATGTGAAGGTCGGCACCGTGCTGTCGAACTCCTTCGGCTTCGGCGGCACCAACGCCACGCTGGTCTTCAAGCGGATGGACGCATAACGCGATGCCATCACTGATGCAGGGCAAGCGCGGATTGATCATGGGCGTCGCCAATGATCATTCGATCGCGTGGGGAATCGCCAAGGCCCTGCATGCGCAGGGTGCCGAACTGGCTTTCACCTATCAAGGCGATGCGCTTGGCAAGCGCGTCAAGCCGCTGGCGGAATCGCTCAATGCGGATCTGATCCTGCCCTGCGACGTCGAGGACATCGCCAGCGTCGATGCTACGTTCTCTGCGATCAAGGAGAAATGGGGCAGCCTGGATTTCCTGGTCCACGCCATCGGTTTCTCCGACAAGAACGAACTCAAGGGCCGCTACGCCGACACCACGCGTGCGAACTTCTCGCGCACCATGGTGATCTCCTGCTTCTCCTTCACCGAAATCGCCAAGCGCGCGTCGGAAATCATGAAGCCCGGCAGCGCCATGATCACGCTAACTTTTGGCGGATCGACCCGCGTGATGCCGAACTACAATGTCATGGGCGTTGCCAAGGCCGCTCTCGAAGCCTCGGTGCGTTATCTCGCATCTGACTTTGGCCGCCAGGGCATTCGCGTCAACGCTGTGTCGGCTGGCCCGGTACGTACACTGGCCGGCTCGGGCATCGGCGATTCCCGCGCGATGTTCGCATTCCAGCAGAAACATTCGCCGCTCGGCCGTGGCGTAACACTGGAAGAACTCGGCGGCACTGCGCTGTATCTGCTGTCGGATCTTTCCGGCGGCGTGACCGGCGAAACGCATTTCGTCGACTCCGGCTACAACATCATCTCGATGCCGCATCCGGATGCGTTGAAGGCAGAGGCAGGCGAGTAATTCGCCTTACGTCTTTTCCCCCGACGCAAATTCCATCGCACGCTGGAAGGCCGGACGGGCGCTGCAACGATCGAGATAGCGCTCGAACGCCGGGCGCGACGGCACCATCTTGAAATTGCGCACGGCAAAGTTCAGTCCTGAACCGATGGCGATATCGGCGGCAGAGAATTGCGCGCCGAGAATCCATGGGCCTTCATCAAGCGCGGCTTCGAGCACATCGAACACGCGCTGCGCATCACCCCAGCCCGCGGCCACCGGATTCAGCTCCATCTTGGTCGCGATCTGTGCGATCGCCGGTTCGATACAGCCCGGCGCAAAGAACAGCCAATAGAGATATTTCGCGCGATGAGAATCGCCGAGCGGGGGCGCCAGCTTCGCCTCGGGGTAGCGTTCCGCCACATAAGCGCAGATTGCCGCAGCCTCGGCCATAGTGGCGTCGCCATCCTGCAGAGCCGGCACCTTGCCCATCGGATTGACGGCGAGGAATTCCAGCGTGCGCTGCGCACCGGTGGAGATATCGGTCAGCACGCGCTCATAGGCGACGCCGGTTTCCTCCATCAGCCAAAGCGCCGTGAATGAGCGCGAGCGCGGCGACCAGTAGAGTTTCATCATCTGGAGATCCTCCGGAGAAACATTTTGCCATTTGTGCGGGGATTCGGAGAAAGCTGCAAGACGCAGAGCGTTCAGACTCTTCGAAACTCTCATCGCCGCGAAAGCGGGATCCAGTAACCGGTAGTGTCAGTGATGACAGTTGAGTATGACGCGGCGCGACAAGAAAAAGCCCCCGCGACATAGTCGCAGGGGCTTTCATATTCACGATGGCGGGCCGAGGTTACTCAGCCGCCTGCAGTATCGGCTTCTCGACAAGATCGAAACGATCCGCGTTCATCACCTTCACCCAAGCCTTGACGAAGTCCTTCACGAACTTCTGCTTGGCGTCGGCGCTTGCATAGACCTCCGCGAAGGCACGCAGCTGCGAGTGCGAACCGAAGACCAGATCGGCGCGTGTACCGGTCCACTTGACTTCGCCGCTCTTGCGATCACGTCCCTCGTACACGTTGTTCGAGCCATCGACCGCCTTCCACTCCGTGCTCATGTCGAGCAGGTTGATGAAGAAGTCGTTGGTCAACGTCTCCGGTGTCTTGGTGAAGACACCGCGCACGGACTGCCCGGAATTCGCACCGAGTACCCGCAAGCCGCCGACGAGAACCGTCATTTCCGGAGCGGTCAGCGTCAGCAACTGCGCGCGATCCACCAAGGATACTTCGGCCGGTACGGCAGACGTGCCCTTGAGGTAGTTACGGAAGCCGTCCGCGACCGGTTCCATCACCTCGAAGGATTCCACATCGGTTTGCGCCTGCGAGGCGTCGCCGCGCCCCGGAGAGAACGGAACGGTTACATCCAGGCCAGCATCCTTCGCGGCTTTCTCGACCGCCGCGCTGCCGCCGAGGACGATCAGGTCGGCAAGCGAAACCTGCTTGTCACCGGATTGCGCCGCGTTGAACTCCTTCCGGATTCCATCGAGCACCTGCAACACCTTGGCTAGCTGAGCCGGCTGGTTAACCTCCCAGTCCTTCTGAGGGGCCAGACGGATGCGCGCGCCGTTGGCACCGCCACGCTTGTCGCCGCCACGGAAGGTGGAGGCCGAAGCCCAGGCCGTGCTGACCAATTCGGATACGGTCAGGCCCGATGCCAGCAGCTTGGCCTTGAGCGCAGAGACGTCGGTGTCGTCGATCACCGGATAGTCAACCGCAGGGATCGGATCCTGCCAGATCAACTCTTCCTTGGGCACTTCCGGACCGAGATAACGCACGCGCGGACCCATGTCGCGATGAGTCAGCTTGAACCAGGCCCGAGCAAAAGCTTCAGCGAAGGCCTGCGGATTCTGCAGGAAGCGGCGTGAGATTTTCTCATAGGCCGGGTCCAGACGCAGGGACAGATCCGTCGTGAGCATGGTCGGCTTGTGCTTCTTCGATGGATCATGCGCGTCGGGGATCACTTCCTCGGCGTCCTTGGCCTCCCACTGGATGGCCCCACCGGGGCTGCGGGTCTGCACCCATTCATACTTGAACAGGTTCTCGAAGAAGAAGTTGCTCCACTGCGCCGGCGTCTGCGTCCAGGTGACCTCAATGCCGCTACCAACGGCGTCTGCACCGGATCCAGTACCGTAGTTGCTCTTCCAGCCCAGGCCCTGCGCTTCCAGGCCGGCAGCTTCAGGCTCCGGACCCTTGTGGGACTCAGGCGCAGCGCCATGGGTCTTACCGAAGGTGTGACCGCCGGCGATCAGCGCCACGGTTTCCTCGTCGTTCATCGCCATGCGCTTGAAGGTCTCGCGGATGAAGCTGGCGGCCGCAACCGGATCGCCGCTGGCACCCGGACCTTCCGGATTCACATAAATCAGGCCCATTTCCGTGGCACTAAGCGGAGCTTCGAACTTGTCGAGCGACCGGTGGGACAGCCACGTGGATTCGGGACCCCAATTCACGTCCTGATCAGGCTCCCAGACGTCGGCACGACCGGCCGCGAAACCGAAGGTGCGAAAACCCATGGTCTCCAGCGCCACGTTGCCGGTCAGGATCAGCAGGTCGGCCCACGAGATCTTGTTGCCGTATTTCTGCTTGATCGGCCACAGGAGGCGGCGTGACTTGTCGATGTTGACGTTGTCCGGCCAAGAATTGAGCGGAGCGAAACGCTGCTGACCGCGACCGCCACCACCGCGGCCATCGCTGAGCCGATAGGTGCCGGCAGCGTGCCACGACATGCGGATGAACTGCGGACCGTAATGTCCGAAATCAGCCGGCCACCAATCCTGCGAATCGGTCATCAGCTTGCGCAGGTCGTTTTTCAACGCCTCGTAATCAAGCTTCTTGAATTCCTCGGCGTAGTTAAACGCATCGCCCATCGGATCGGACAGCGACGAGTGCTGGTGGAGAATCGACAGGTCTAGCTTGTTCGGCCACCAGTCACGATTAGCCCGGGCAGCGGGGGTATGCGCAACGGGGCACTTGCCGGCGCCATTCTCATTCGTCGTGTCCATCAGTCTCTCCTTCTGGCTGTTTGGAATATGAGCCGTCCCAGGCAACACCGACACACCGGATCGCCTTCAAAAACCGCTCAAATTTTCCAAAAGCTGTCTAATTTCAATTGTCTGCCGAATTCCTCGGCGAGCTTGGCGCTCACCCTAATTGGATTTCGTGACGAGAGATTGGAAGAATTCTTAGATCAGGTCCAGTCGAATTGTCTTCTCCCTCCGATCAGTTTATCTGATGATCCATGATCACGCTCCGCCAGCTCCGCTATCTCGCCGCGCTCGCCAAACACGGCCATTTCGGCCGCGCGGCCGAGGCCTGCAACGTCACCCAGCCTGCGCTGTCGATGCAGATACGCGACCTCGAACGGACGCTGGGCGTCAAGGTGGTGGAGCGCCGGCCTGGCGAGGTGATGCTGACCGATGTCGGGCGCGAAGTGGCGCGGCGCGGCGAGGACGTGCTGGCGGCCTCGCGCGACCTGGTGGACTTTGCGCGGCATCGCGGCGGACTCCTGACCGGGCGGCTGACGCTCGGCGTGATCCCGTCGCTGGCGCCGTATCTGCTGCCGCGGATCCTGCCGGTGCTACAGAAACAGTTTCCGGAATTGCGGCTGGAGCTGCGCGAGACGCAAACCAGGCAACTGGTCGACGATATCAAATCAGGCGCACTCGATGCCGCGATGCTGGCGCTGCCGCTTGGTGAGCCTGAGATCGATACGGCCAAATTGTTCGACGATCTGTTCCTGCTCGCGGTGCCGGCAGACGATCCCCGCCCGGCCGACAAACGCATCAAGGCGATGGAGATCGACCAGAGCCGACTGATCCTGCTGGAGGACGGCCACTGCCTGCGCGATCAGGCGCTGGCCTTCTGCGCCACCGCAGCGCGCGGCCATCAGTCCGGCGGCAACGGCATGGCCTTCGCTGCGTCCAGCCTCTCCACGGTGATGCAGATGGTCGCCAGCGGCTATGGCGTGACATTGATTCCGCAGATCGCCGCCGATGTCGAACAACGCGACCAGCGCGTCAAATTCCTGCGGTTGGAGAATCCGCAGCCCGGCCGCACCATCGGCCTCGCCTTTCGCCGGACGTCTCCGCGCAAGGCGGACTTCGCCGCATTGGGCGATGTGGTGAAGGACAGCGTTATCGGCTGATCGTGATGGACCGCAAAAGAAAACGCACCGGCGCGGCTGCGCCGATGCGTTTCCGGACGAGCGAAGCGATCGCGCCTAGCTCTTCTGCTTGGCGATGACCTTGTCCTTGATGCCGTCATAGGTCTTCTCGGGCACGATCTTCTTCTGCACGAGTTCGTCCTTGCCCTTATACGGACGGCCTTTGACGATGGCCGCCGAATAGGCCTTGCCGATGCCGGGCAGAGCCTCGAGCGCCTCGACACTCGCCGAGTTGAGATCAAGCAGTTCAGCCTTCGGTGCCGGAGCCATCTTCGATTCGCTGGCAGGCGCCATCTTGGATGTGGCGGCCGGAGCCATCTTGCCGGCGGGAGCAGCAGGCTGCGGCGACTGCGCCATCGACGGCGCGGATGCGAGCAGACCCAGAGTGAGAGCGGCAGCGGTCAAAGTAGCAAATTTGAAATGGCGCATCGTGGTGTCCCTCCAAGGACGGTTAAGTAACGCCATCAAGCTAGCTGCGGATTCATGGCGCCGCCATGGCGCGAAAATGAACCGCAGATAAAAGCTGAAGTTTATTTTGGTAGTTAAGCCGGCTTGCTCATGATGAGGATTGCGCTCAGGACCCTGCCTGCAGCGCCTTGTCGATCTCGACCTTCAGCACGCGCTCGTAGTTTTCCTGCGTGATGCCGCCAACCATCTTGTAGGCGATGCGACCGTCGCGGCCGACGATGAAGGTTTCGGGCACGCCATAGACGCCCCATTCGATCGCGGCGCGGCCGTTGCCGTCGACGCCGACGATGCCGAACGGATTGCCGTAACGACCGAGAAAGCGGCGCGCGTTGTCCGGTGCGTCCTTGTAGTTGATGCCGACCAGTTGCAGCCGTTTGTCCTTGCCGAGTTCTGTCAGCAGCGGCGCCTCCTCGTGGCACGGCACACACCACGATGCCCAGACATTGACGAGACTGACCTTGCCCTTGAAGGCTGCGGGATCGAGACCCGGCACCAGCGCACCGCTATCGGTAAGGCCTTCCAGTGCCGGTAATGTCGTCTGTGGCGCGGCGCGGCCGATCAATGCCGAGGGCAGTTTCGCGGGGTCGGCTCCGAGCCGAAACCAGAACAGCGCCGCGAGCGCGGCAAAGATCAGCAGAGGCAGTGCGAGCATCCAGCGGCGCTTCGGAGTGGCTTGCGTGGTCATGTGAGATCCGTCGCACCACGACCCGAGCGCCGCGCCACGCCGGAGGATTCCAACTCATGCAGCCGCGCGCGGACGCGACGATGATCGATGGCGATCCACACGATGAGGATCAGCACCACCGCTGCGACCAGCGCGTAGGACGTGACGATGAAAGATGCGTAGGGACCAAGCGCCATCACGGGAGTGCCACCGGCTTTGAGGCCTGCAGCATCTGCAGCGCACGCAGGCGGCGCCGCAGGATCTCGTTACGCATGGCCGCGAGATGCAGTGTGATGAACAGCAGCGAGAATGCCACCGCCATCACCAGCAGTGGGATCAGAAACGACTTGTCGAGCGACGAGCCGCCCATCTTCATCACCGACGCAGGCTGATGCAGCGTATTCCACCAATCGACCGAGAACTTGATGATCGGAATATTGATGGCGCCGACCAAGGTCAGCACCGCCGCGGCGCGCGCCGCCCGCGATGGATCTTCGACGGCGCGCCACAGCGCGATCAGGCCGAGATACATCAGAAACAGAATGAGCACCGAAGTCAGTCGGGCGTCCCATTCCCAATAGGTACCCCACATCGGCCGGCCCCACAGCGAACCCGTGACCAATGCGAGAAAGGTGAAGGCCGCGCCGATCGGTGCTGCGGATTTGGCGGCGACGTCGGCGAGCGGATGCCGCCACACCAGCGTGCCCAGCGATGCCACGCTCATGACGCCCCAGACGAACATCGACAGCCAGGCATTGGGCACATGGATGAACATGATCTTGACGGTGGCGCCCTGCTGATAGTCATCGGGGGCCATGGCCGACTGATACAAGCCGATCGCAAGCAGAATGCCCGTCGCCATCGCCAGCCACGGCAGGATGCGGGTGGCGAGCGACAGGAACCGGGTTGGATTGGCGAGTTCGGTCAGCGTCATGGCATTTCCAATAGTCGCGGCCCTGTCCGCGATCAATGCAACTTATTCTCGTTCAACACGGCTCGCGACGAGTTGACCCAGGTCAATCCAGTGTCTCGGCCTGTCGTGATCCATCCAACTGTCTCAATCCAGTCCATGCCGCAGGCTCGCCGCCGCCGCGAAAGGCCCGATCACGAGGCTCGCCAGCGATAGCGCGCAGAGGATCGAGAATGGCGTCGAGAATGACAACTGTCCGGCGATGGCCGCATTGGAGGCCGCAACGCCGAAAATCAGCACCGGTATCGATAACGGCAACACCAGCACCGCCAGCAAGAGCCCTCCGCGCTGCAGCGTCACCGCCAGCGCGGCCCCGATCATACCGGTGAAGGTCAGCGCCGGCGTGCCCGCCAACAGCGTCAGGGCGACCGCCAGCGTCGCCGATCCGTCGAGATTGAGCAGCAGCCCCAACACTGGCGTCGCGACGATCAGCGGCACGCCCGCGGCCAGCCAGTGTGCAAGAGCCTTGGCGGCGCAGGCGAGTTCCAGTGGCGTCCGGCTCATCAGAATGAGATCCAGCGAGCCATCGTCGTGATCGGCGGTAAACAACCGGTCCAGCGTCAGCAGGCTCGCGAGCAGCGCCCCGAGCCAAAGAATCGCCGGCCCCAGCCGTGCCAGCAGCGCCAGATCCGGCCCCAGCGCGAAAGGCATCAGGACGACAACCGTCAGAAAGAAGAGCACACCGATCAGCGCCCCGCCGCCAACCCGGACGGCAATGCGGATATCGCGTCGAATCAACGCGCCAAGGGCACTCACGCCTCGCCCCCGATGCGCAACTCCCGGGCGGGAATGCCGAGCGGACCATGGGTCGCGGCAATAACCAGCCCGCCCGATGCGAGATGATCTGTCATCAGCCCCGCAAACACTCGCTGGCTGGCGAGATCCAGCGCTGCGGTCGGTTCGTCGAGCAGCCAGATCGGCCGGCGGACGGTCAGCAATCGCGCAATCGACAGCCGGCGACGCTGGCCGGCCGACAAGAAACCCGCGGGCAATGCTGCGGCATGGGAGAGACCTACTGCTGCAATGCACGTGGCTGGATCGGCCGGCGTGCCACCGAGGAAGTCGGCCCAGAAGGTCAGGTTTTCCGTCACCGTCAAAGCCGGCTTCATGGCGTCGCGGTGGCCCAGGTAATGGGCCTGTTCGGCAACAGTCATTTCGCCGTCGCCGCCCTCGAGAGTGATGGAGCCCTCGGCGGGCGCCAGCAGGCCTGCGATCAACCGCAGCAATGAGGTTTTGCCTGCCCCGTTAGGGCCAATGACCGCCACGGCCGTGCCTGCCGTGGCATCGAAATCGAGCCCGGCGAAGACTTCGCGGCCGCCCCGCAGGCATCGTAAATTGCGCCCCGAGAGCCGCATCTTAACCCTTCCATGACCATCTGATTTGGCTCAGAGGTCGCCGCGGCGTTGTTGCATCATTTCGCAGGGCTGCAAACGATTGTCGATATGGCAGCGGTTCTAGAAAGATTCTATAAGTCGGAACTTGATGCAGCACACAATCGGCGCCTGCAAGCAAACCGGCCTTCTCCGCCGACGGTGTCTCGATACCCTTTTCCGGGTATCGGTCAACTGAATTGGGACCCCTTCACATGACCTCGCTCGACAGTTTCAAGTGCCAAAAAACCCTCAAGGTGGGCGCTAAAACTTACGTGTACTACAGCCTGCCGCTCGCTGAGAAAAATGGTCTGACAGGCATTTCGAAGCTGCCCTATTCGATGAAGGTCCTGCTCGAGAATCTGCTGCGCAACGAGGACGGCCGCAGCGTCAAGAAGGAAGACATCGTTGCTTTCTCGAAATGGCTGAAGAAGCGCAAGCTCGAGCACGAAATCTCGTTCCGCCCTGCGCGCGTGCTGATGCAGGACTTCACTGGCGTCCCCGCGGTAGTCGATCTTGCGGCCATGCGTAATGCGATGCAGGCGCTGAAGGGCGATCCCAAGAAGATCAACCCGCTGGTCCCGGTCGATCTGGTCATCGACCACTCGGTGATCGTGAACTTCTTCGGTGACAACAAGGCGTTCGGCAAGAACGTCGCCGAAGAGTACAAGCAGAACAAGGAGCGCTACGAGTTCCTGAAGTGGGGCCAGAGCGCGTTCTCGAATTTCTCCGTCGTGCCGCCCGGCACCGGCATCTGCCACCAGGTCAATCTCGAATATCTCGCCCAGACCGTCTGGACGAAGAAGCAGAAGATGACGGTCGGTAAGAAGACCGCCACCTTCGAGGTCGCCTATCCGGACACGCTGGTCGGCACCGACTCGCACACCACCATGGTCAACGGCCTCGCCGTGCTCGGCTGGGGCGTCGGCGGCATCGAGGCGGAAGCCGCGATGCTCGGCCAGCCGCAGTCGATGCTGCTGCCCGACGTGGTCGGCTTCAAGCTGTCGGGCGCACTCAAGGAAGGCGTCACCGCCACCGACCTCGTGCTCACCGTCACCCAGATGCTGCGCAAGCAGGGCGTCGTCGGCAAGTTCGTGGAATTCTACGGCCCCGGCCTCGACGCCATGTCGGTCGCTGACAAGGCGACAATCGGAAATATGGCGCCGGAATATGGCGCGACCTGCGGCTTCTTCCCGGTCGATGCCGCCACCATCGACTATCTGAAAACTTCGGGCCGCAAATCGGCGCGTGTCGCACTGGTTGCCGCTTATGCCAAGGCGCAGGGCCTGTACCGCACCGCCAAGTCGCCCGATCCGGTGTTCACCGAAACGCTGAAGCTCGATCTCGGCGACGTCGTACCCTCGATGGCCGGCCCGAAGCGTCCGGAAGGCCGCGTCGCACTGCCCGCCATCGCCGATGGCTTCTCTGCCGCGCTAACCACCGAATACAAGAAGCCGGATAACCACAACGCGCGCTTCCCCGTCGAGGGCAAGAACTTCGATGTCGGCCATGGCGACGTGGTGATCGCTGCCATCACCTCCTGCACCAACACCTCGAATCCGAGCGTGCTGATCGCCGCCGGCCTGCTGGCACGTAACGCCGTGGCCAAGGGCCTCAAGACCAAGCCGTGGGTGAAGACCTCGCTGGCGCCGGGCTCGCAGGTCGTCGCTGAATATCTCGCCAATTCCGGCTTGCAGCTCGATCTCGACAAGATCGGCTTCAACCTCGTCGGCTTCGGCTGCACCACCTGTATCGGCAATTCCGGCCCGCTGCCGCCGGAGATTTCGAAGTCGATCAACGACAACGGCATCGTTGCCGCAGCGGTTCTTTCGGGCAACCGTAACTTCGAGGGTCGCGTCTCGCCGGACGTGCAGGCAAACTACCTCGCCTCGCCGCCGCTGGTCGTCGCGCACGCACTTGCCGGTACGGTGACCAAGAATCTAGCGGTCGAGCCGATCGGCGAAGGCAAGGATGGCAAGCCGGTGTTCCTGAAAGACATCTGGCCGACCACGAAGGATATCAACGCCTTCATCAAGAAGTACGTGACGTCGACGATCTTCAAGAAGAAGTACGCAAACGTGTTCGACGGCGATGCCAACTGGCGCAAGATCAAGACGGTCGAGAGCGAGACCTACAAGTGGAACATGGGTTCGACCTATGTGCAGAACCCACCCTACTTCGAAGGCATGAAGAAGGAACCGGAGCCGACCACCGACATCATCGACGCGCGCATCCTGGCTCTGTTCGGCGACAAGATCACTACCGACCACATCTCGCCTGCCGGTTCGATCAAGCTCACCTCACCCGCGGGCAAGTATCTGTCGGAGCACCAGGTGCGCCCGGCCGACTTCAACCAGTACGGCACGCGCCGCGGCAACCACGAAGTGATGATGCGCGGCACCTTTGCCAATATCCGCATCAAGAACTTCATGATGCAGGGTGCTGACGGCAACGTGCCGGAAGGCGGCATGACCAAGCACTGGCCCGATGGAGAAGCCATGTCGATCTACGACGCCGCGATGAAGTATCAGGCCGAACAAGTGCCGCTGGTCGTGTTCGGCGGTGCCGAATACGGCAACGGTTCGTCGCGCGACTGGGCTGCGAAGGGCACCCGTCTGCTCGGCGTTCGCGCCGTGATTACCGAAAGCTTCGAACGTATTCATCGATCCAATCTGGTCGGCATGGGCATTCTGCCGCTAACCTTCGAGAACGGCTCATCGTGGAAGAAACTCGGCCTCAAGGGCGACGAGAAGGTCACGATCCGCGGCCTGACCGGCGACATCAAGCCGCGCCAGCAGATGGTGGCGGAAATCGTGTCGGCCGATGGCTCACTCCACAAGGAGACGCTGCTCTGCCGCATCGATACGCTGGACGAGCTCGAATATTACCGCAATGGCGGCATCCTGCATTACGTGCTGCGTCAGCTTGCAGCCTGACGCCCATACGTGGTGTGACGTAGTGCCTCACCGCGAAGTGAGTGGCTAGTGAACAGAAGGCGGCCTATGAAGGGCCGCCTTCTGGCGTTTGAGGGCATGAACGTGTTAGCGACACCAATGTGCGACACCGTCTGTTATGTGTCTCACCTCGAGCGTGGCAAAACCTCATGAAATCCTTTGGCGGCATATCGCAGTGGACCGGCGCGCTCAGCGTGTGCGCCGCCATTGCAGCAAGCGGTAGCGCGCTGGCCCAGCCTAGGGCCGTGGTGGAGCTGTTTACCTCGCAAGGTTGCTCGTCCTGCCCGCCTGCAGACAAGATCATCGGCGACCTCGCCAAAGACCCGTCGGTGATCGCATTGAGCATGCCGATCGACTACTGGGACTACCTGGGCTGGAAGGACACGCTGGCCGACTCGCGTTTCAGCGCGCGGCAGAAGGCCTATTCACAGATGCGCGGCGATCGCGACGTCTACACGCCGCAAGTCGTCGTCAACGGCGCCACTCAGGTGATCGGCAGCGATGCCGATCGTATCCAGGGCGCGATCAGCGAAACCAAGAAAGGCACCGTGATGACGGTGCCGGTGTCGATGTCGGTTTCCGGCAAACACGTCAACGTGTCCGTTGCCGCATCGAGCAATGCGCCGGATACGGCGCATGGCGAAGTCTGGATCTGTTCCGTGTCGAAGGCAGTGCCGATCACGGTCGGGCGCGGCGAGAATCGCGGCAAGCAACTGACCTACTACAATGTCGTCCGGAACTGGCTGAAGGTCGGTGACTGGACCGGCAACGCCGCCAACTGGACGCTGCCGCTGGAGAACATCTCCAGGGATGGTGTCGATGCCGCCGTCGTTTATGTGCAAGACGGCACACGCGACAAGCCCGGCGCGATGCGCGGCGCGGCCTATACGTCGCTGCAGTAAGTCTTCAGATTGATAACTTCGGCTGCTGCTGCACTTACGCGTGGCATGCCCGCACCATTGTGAGCCCTCGGCGAAGACTGGATTGCTTCGTCGCTTCGCCTATCGCAATGACGTTTGATGGTCTCGCAAAAGCATCCACCAAAAAGAAAAGGACCAACTTGCGTTGGCCCAGTGGGGATTAACTTCCTGCGCAGGGTCCGATCCCAACGACCGCGGGGGGCTGGGGGCTGAGGAATCCGAGACCGGAAGAACCGGACCCGACGCAGTATCTTCTTGTCGCAATCCAGAAGGGCGCCCGATGGGCCAAAATTTGGCGGCAATAAGATTCACCTGACGTTCCCGTGACGGGAAATTTCTACCATCAGCCCTGCGGATCGGCCCTTGCAGAGGACCGCGGTCGGCGCGATCATGTCGACGATATGACAGGAGGCGCTGCATGAATGTGATTCCGGGAGATACTGAGCCCACCGAGAATCGCGCGGCGACGGGCTCTGCCGCCGCCGCGCCCGTCGTCAGCTTCAATCGCCTTGAGCTCAGCCGCATCCTCAACCTGTACGGCCGTATGGTCTCCGACGGTGAGTGGCGCGATTACGCCATCGACTTTCTGCGCGACCGCGCGGTGTTCTCGGTGTTCCGCCGCTCGTCGGAAGTGCCGCTCTATCGCATCGAGAAAGATCCGCGACTGGCGCGCAAGCAGGGCATGTATAGCGTGATTTCGGCCAGCGGCATGATTCTGCGCCGCGGCCAGGAACTCGACCGCGTGCTCCTGGTGATCGATCGCAAGCTGGCGGTGGTGTAATCGATTCGCTGAGCGTCAGGGAAGCGTGCGGGCGCCGTCGCCAAGTGCGAGCTGCATCGAAACGGTATCAAGCCAGCGATCGAACTTGAACCCGACATCGGTATGCACCCCAACCATCTGAAATCCGGCATTGCGATGAACCGCGATGGAGCCGGCATTCGCGCTGTCACCGATCACGGCGACCATCTGGCGGTAGCCGCGGCTCTCGCATTCGGCGATCAGCCGCGCGAGAAGTTTGCCGCCAACGCCTCGCCGTTGGGCTTTCGGATCGAGATAAATCGAATTCTCGACGGTAAAGCGATAGGCCGGTCGCGGGCGATGCGCGCTGGCATAGGCATAGCCGACAACCCGGCCTTCCAGCACAGCCGCGAGATACGGATAGCCCCCGCTCACCATCCCCTCGAAACGCCGCGTCATCTCGGCCAAATCTGGCGAGATCAGTTCGAACGTGGCCGTGCCGAACTGCACCGCCTCGGCATAGATCGCGGTGATCGCGGGCAGATCTGCCGCCGTGGCGGGCCTGATTTCAATATCGGACATGGCGCTGAGACTATTTTTGCTCCACCCAAAAGAAAAGCCCCGGCCTTTCGGCCGGGGCTAAGATCTTCTCTATGCTCTGAGCTTATTCGCGCTGTCCGAGCAGCTGCAGCAGCAGCGTGAACAGGTTGATGAAGTTCAAGTAGAGCGACAGGGCACCGGTGATCGCCGCGCGCTCGGCGATATCGCCGCCCTGCGAGGCGTAACCGTAGATGTAGTCGTTCTTCAACCGCTGGGTATCGTAGGCAGTGAGGCCTGCGAAGATCAGCACGCCGACAACCGACACGATGAACTGCAGCATCGACGACGCCACGAAGATGTTCACGACGCTCGCGATAATGATGCCGAACAGGCCCATCAGCAGGAACGAGCCCATGCCCGTCATGTCACGCTTGGTAGTGTAGCCGTAAAGGCTCAGCGCACCGAACGAGGCAGCGGTAATGAAGAACACCCGCACGATCGATGTGTGCGTGTACACGAGGAAGATCGACGACAGCGAGATGCCCATCAGAGCCGCGAAGGCCCAGAACAGCAGTTGCGCGGTGGCCGGCTTCAGCCGGTTGATGCCGAACGAGATGGCGAACACCATGACCAGAGGCGCCAGGATGAACACCCACTTCAGCGGGCTCACGAACATCGCATAGCCGAACGGCGTCAGGTAGGAGCTACCGATCCGGGCAGCAGCGCCCGACGGATCGGTCGTGACAGCCGCCATGTACACGCCGAGAGCAGCCAGGCCGGTGATGGCCAGACCGATCGTCATGTAGTTGTAGATGCGCAGCATGTAGGAGCGCAGTCCGGCGTCCACGGCAGCGGCATCGCGCGCGCCGGCCCGGCCGAAGGGGGAAGCATAGTTACGGTCTAGATCCGACATGGTCGAAACCTCGATGTTGTCCGGCTGATCGCAAAGGGTTCGCGTCGCCGGTTCAAATTATATCCCAGATATCTGCGCTTCCTGACACTAAACTCGATTTCATAAAAAATCGACGTCATCTGCACTCGATGTCTGACCCAAAGGGTATGTGGTAAACTAACACATTCGCTGCAAGCTTCCACGCGTGGCGGAATGTCGCTCCGATTTGTATTCAGGCATCCTGGTAAACTTTCAGCCTGACGCAAGCTTGGCGATTTCTCAGTCATTTTGCACGAATCAGCCCGCGCAAAGGCTGCTTCGTGTCAAAACAGGTCACAAATTCCGTAACACGGTGGCAGGCTTCTGGTTCAAGGCTACCAACGTACCCACCAGGCCCAGGCCCACTGTGACAATTAGCGCCGCCAGCACGACGCCAGCCGCGCTGCCAGCCTGCCAGACGAAGCTCAGCGTCATCAGGCGCGTGACGATCAGCCACGCCGCCACCGAGCCGGCGATGACCCCAAACACCGCCGTGGCCAGGCCGATCATCAGATATTCGAGTGCATAGGCACCCAGAAGCCGCGCACGCGTGGCGCCGAGGGTCTTGAGGATAACGGCGTCATAGACGCGATGCCGGTGACCGGCGGCCAGCGCGCCACCGAGCACGAGAATGGCCGAGAGCAGCGTCACCGCGCTGGTACCGCGGATCGCCAGCACGAGATTTGTGACAACCGATCCCACAGTGTCGAGCGCTTCTCGGACCCGGACGGTGGTGATCATTGGGAATGCGTCGGCCACCGCCTTGACCAGACCGGCGTCCTGGGAGGGATCGGACTTCGGTTCGGTCAGCGTGGCAATATGGGTATGCGGCGCACCACGGAAGGTATTGGGCGAGAACACCAGCACGAAATTGATGCCGAGGCTCTGCCAGTCGACGGACCGCATATTGCCGATCCTGGCGGTGATATCGCGGCCGAGCACATTGACGGTGACCTCGTCGCCGAGCTTGAGCCCGAGCCCGTCGGCCAGCTTCTTCTCGAACGACACCAGTGGCGGCCCGCTATAGTCGGGTGCCCACCATTCGCCCTCGACCAGCTTGGAGCCACGCGGAACCTCGTTGGTGTAACTGAGGCCACGGTCGCTCTGCAGCACCCATTCGGCATCGGATGACGGTTTGAGGTCTTCCGCCTTGACGCCGCGCGCGGCAACGATCCGGCCGCGCAACATCGGCACATCCTCGACGGTCGACTGCGGCTGCTTCTCCCTGAGAAACGCGCTGAAGCGGTCTGCCTCGGTGGAGGGAATGTCGATGAAATAGAACGACGGCGCCTTCTCCGGCAGCGCTGCCATGAACTGCCGGCGCAGATTGCCGTCGATCTGGGTGACGGTCACTAGCACCGTCAGGCCGAGCCCGAGCGACATCACCACCGACGGCGTCAGCGCGCCCGGCCGGTAGATATTGGCAATAGCCAGCCGCAGCATGGTCATGCTCGGCCGCGGTAATTTGCGCGCAAAAGCCATCAATGCGCCGGCGATACCGCGCAGCAAGGCGAACACGACCATCGACGACACCACAAATACGGCAGCGACACGTTTGTCGTAAGCGAGCCCGACCACCACCGCGATCAGTAGCCCGACCACGAGTGCCATCCAGAGCATATAGCGCAGCTTCGGCCGGTGCGATTCCGTCAGTGCCGCATCACGAAACAGCGCCGCAACCGGCACGTCGTGTACGCGCGCCAAGGGCCATAGGCCGAAGGCCAGCGCCGTCAGCAGCCCGTACAGCAACGACAATGCCAGCTCACCGAGATGAAGCGCCGGCACCACCGGCAGCGGCAGCAGCTTGCCGAACAGGCCGACAATGGCAAACGGCAAGGACGCACCGACCACCATACCGATCAGCGAGCCGATCACCGCCAGCACCAGTACCTGGGTGAGGTAGATCGCGAATACGTCGCGGCCAGTCGCGCCAAGCGCTTTCAACGACGCGATGACATCGCGGCGGCGATCAATATGGCTCTTCACGGCATTGGCGACGCCGACGCCGCCGACCAGCAGGGACGCGAGGCCGACCAATGTCAGGAACTGGGTGAATCGCGTGATGGTACGCTCAAGCTGCGGCGACGCGTTGTCGCGCGAACGGATTTCCCAGCCGGCTTGCGGCAATTGGGCACGCGCATCGTCAGCCAGCGCCTTGGCAGCGCGATCGCCGGAAACGGTGTCCGGCAGGCGAACACGATAGATCCAGCGCACCAGACTGCCGGGCTGCAGAAGCTTGGTGGCGCGCAGAGCGTCCTCACTGGTGAGGAAACGCGGCGCGAACCCGACACCGCCAGCGAGTTTGTCGGGCTCCGCTGAAATTTCGCTGCGAAGCTCGAACGTCGCATTACCGACCGTGAGGCGGTCACCAACCTTGAGGCCTAGCCGGGCCATCAATGTCGTATCCGTCGCGGCGCCATAGGCCCCGTCACGTTCGGCGAGCAGATCGCTCATCGGCATGTCCGGCGCCAGGGTCGCCTTGCCGAGCAAGGGATAGCTGCCATCGACGGCCTTGATCTCAACAAGCGCAAGATTGCCGTCCGGCGCGCGCGCCATGCCGCGCAGCGTTGCGGCAACCGACACCGCACCGCGTGCGCGCAAGAAGGCGAGTTCTTCCGGCTTGGCCTCACGCTGCATCAGCGAGAATGCCACGTCGCCGCCGAGCAGCGTACGGCCTTCGCGCGCCACGCCCTCGCCCAAACTTGCCGCGACCGAGCCAACGCCTGCGATGGCCATGACGCCCAGCGCGATGCAGGCGATGAAAACGTAGAAGCCGCGCAGGCCGCTGCGCATCTCGCGGAAAGCGTAACGCAACGCCAGCGACGGGCCTCGGCTGTTAGGAATGGTCTCGGTGATGGTCATCGGATCAGGCCGTCTCGACCCAGTTGCGCTCGGTGGCGGGCCCATCGATCCGGCCGGAACGTAATCGCACCACGCGGTCGCAGCGATGCGCCAGCGTATTGTCGTGAGTCACCAGCACCAGCGTCATGCCGCGCTGCGCGTGCTGCGCGAACAAGAGATCGACGATCTGGCCGCCGGTGGATTCGTCGAGATTGCCGGTCGGCTCGTCGGCGACCAGGATCGCAGGATCCGGCGCCAATGCGCGCGCCAGCGCGACGCGCTGCTGCTCGCCACCGGAAAGCTGGGTCGGATAGTGATGCAGACGGGCGCCGAGACCGACCGCTTCCAGCTCGCGCGCCGCACGGCCGGCTGGGTCGGGATGACCTGCCAGCTCCAGCGGTACCGCGACATTCTCCAGCGCCGTCATGGTCGGGATCAGGTGAAAGGACTGGAAGACGATGCCGACATGACGGCCACGAAACCGCGCCAATCCGTCCTCATCGAGATCATTGAAAGAGGTGCCATTGACCACCACCTGACCGGAGTCAGGACGCTCCAGCCCCGCCATCACCATCAGCAGCGTGGACTTGCCGGAGCCCGACGGGCCAATCAGCCCGATCGCTTCACCCGATCCGACGCGCAGGCTGATATCCTTGAGGATATGCACACGCGCGGCGCCGGTGCCGAGCGAGAGGTTGATGTTAGAGATTGAAATGGTGTCCGGCGAAACGCCGGCCGATGATGAGGCTTCAATGAAAGTATCCATGCGAGCTTCATATGGCACTTCGTTTGCGGCGGTCGAGGGGCTGCTGCGCACGTTTATGTGGCTGGTCGTCGCCGGGCTGACGGTCGCACTTCCGATCCCCACCGCTACGGCGCAGACGGCCGCCACCGGCACGGCCAAGCCCGTCAAACTGGTCGTGCTGGGGGACTCCCTGAGCGCAGGTTATGGCCTGCCGGCGGCAGCCGCGTTTCCGGTCCGGCTACAAAAGTCCCTGAAGGACAAGGGGATAGAGGTCGAGATGATCAATGCGGGTGTATCCGGGGATACCACCTCGGGCGGCCTCGGGCGGCTCGACTGGTCGGTGCCCGAGGGGACGCAGGGCGTGATCGTCGAACTCGGCGCCAACGACGCGCTGCGCGGCACCGATCCGAAGGTCCCGCGTGCGGCGCTCACCGAGATTCTGACGCGGCTGAAGGCCCGCAACATCGCCGTGCTTCTCTGCGGCATGGTGGCACCGCCGAACTACGGCGCCGACTATGCGGAAAAGTTCAATTCGATCTATCCGGATCTCGCCAAGCAATTTGGCGTGCCGCTCTATTCGTTCTTTCTCGAAGGCGTCGCCGGTGACAGTAAACTCAACCAGGCCGACGCGATGCATCCGACAGCGGATGGCGTCGACATCGTCGTGAAAAACATCCTGCCCAGCGTCGAGGCATTTGTCGGCACGATCGCTGGGCAACGCAGTTGAGAAACAGGCAGCCTCAACCTTAATGACGGTTTTTCACGGAACCTTCATGCACCGAGCGCGGCATCTGCTTCGCAGAGTCACAGAAGTCGGGTAAAAAAAGACATCGGTGATTCGTCACCGGCTCGTTTGTTCGGGCATGATTTTCGCCGAGGGGTGCGGGCGTGCGTAAGCACACCGTAGTCAGCACCTTTCGGCGAAAATCGCGCCCCGGCAAAGAGGAGCTGACTATGCCGCGTTTGTTCGCCGGACTGGAGATACCAGCCGAGATCGGCCAGACATTGGCCAATTTGCGTGGCGGCCTGCCAGGCGCACGCTGGATCGATCCCGAAAATTATCATGTCACGCTTCGCTTCATCGGCGATATCGATGGCGTTTCCGCCAACGAAATCGCTGATCTGATGTCACGCGTGGAGCGCAGACCCTTCGAGGTCGCGGTGCGTGGCCTTTCGAGCTTCGGCGGCAAGAAACCCCGCGCTGTCGTCGCTGCGGTCGAGCCGAGCCGTCCGCTGCTTGAACTGCAATCCGAACTGGAACGGCTGGTGCGCCGCTGCGGGCTCGAGCCCGAGGGCCGCAAATTCACGCCGCATGTCACGCTGGCCCGACTGCGCGATTCCTGCGACCGCGACGTCGCCGACTATCTTTCGGTGCGCGGCTACTTCCCGACGAAGATCTTCACCGCCTCGCGCTTCGTGCTGTTCTCCTCGCGGGCATCCACGGGCGGCGGCCCTTATCTGGTCGAGGATTCCTACGCGCTCTGCGCATGAGCGCATATCCGCTTCGACCAATTCGCATCTTGCATTTTCCGGGCGCATGGGGCCGTTAGGGCCCCATGTCGTCCAGCCCTCCGCAATCCTTCCGCGAACAATATCAAGCCCTCGTTGCCTCCGGCGCTATCGAGGCTGACCCGGCGCAGGCCGGCGCCGTCGAGGCCATCGCGGCGCTCGACGTTGCGCTGTCCACTTATAAGCCACCGCGCAAGCAGGGCTTCTTTGGACGCCTGTTCGGCGACAAGGATATGCAACCGCCGCGCGGTCTCTACGTCCATGGCGAGGTCGGCCGCGGCAAGACCATGCTGATGGACCTGTTCTTCGAAGCCAGCGCGGTCACGCACAAGCGTCGCGCTCATTTCCATGAGTTCATGGCCGACACCCATGAGCGCATCTATAATTTTCGCCAGAAAATCGCGAGCGGCGAGCTCCCCGACGGCGATGTCATCGCGCTGACGGCGAATTCGATCTTCGACGAAGCCTGGCTCCTCTGCTTCGACGAATTTCACGTCACCGACATCGCCGATGCGATGATCCTCGGCCGACTGTTCGCACGGCTGTTCGAACTCGGCACCGTCGTCTTCGCGACGTCCAATGTCGAACCCGTCAATCTCTACAAAGGCGGGCTCAACCGCGCGCTGTTCTTGCCGTTCATCAAACAGATCGAAGATCATATGGAGGTGCGCAAGCTGGATTCACGCACCGACTATCGATTGGAAAAACTGGCCGGCGTAAAGAGCTGGCTGGTGCCGGACGATGATGCAGCAAAGGCTGCGCTCGACAAGGCCTGGGCAAAGCTCACGGGCGGCGCACCCGCAAAGTCGCGTGATATCTCGATCAAGGGCCGCACGCTGCGTGTTCCCCTGGAAGCGCAGGGCGTGGCCCGGTTTTCATTTGGCGATCTCTGCGAGAAGCCGCTTGGCGCGTCAGACTATCTGAAACTGGCGCACGACTATCACACGCTGTTCATCGAACATATTCCGATGATGGACTACGGCGACCGCAACGCCGCCAAACGCTTCATCGCACTCATCGACACGCTCTATGACAATGCCGTGAAGCTGATGGCCTCGGCGGCCGGCGAACCGCACGCGCTGTATCAGGCCAGCGAAGGCTTCGAGGCGATGGAATTCGCACGAACCGCCTCGCGCCTGTTCGAGATGGGCTCTGAAACATATCTGGCCCTACCCCATGGCCGCAGCGATTCCACCGCGTCAGGCGCCACCACGGGCCTGGTCGAAACCTGACGCGCGCAATCAGATGGATATCAAAGCGGAATCGGTACTTTCGCGAGCGATTCCAATTTCCAGTTCACTCATAATAATTTGCATTGCAGGCCGGCGCTCGACAATTGGGCAGGCTCCGACTTGAACGGTGTCCGCGAAAGGGATAACCAGCCTGTCAGCATTTCCTGCTCCCTCCCTACCCCTTCGGGCTTAAAGGATAGATTTCCCATGGCGCGTAACAAAATCGCATTGATTGGTTCTGGTCAGATCGGCGGAACACTTGCTCACCTCGTCGGCCTGAAAGAACTCGGCGACGTCGTGATGTTCGACATTGCGGAAGGTGTGCCGCAGGGCAAATCGCTCGATCTCGCGCAGTCCTCACCGGTCGACGGCTTCGACTCCAAGCTGACCGGCGCCAACTCCTATGAGGCGATCGAAGGTTCGGACGTCATCATCGTCACCGCCGGCGTGCCGCGCAAGCCGGGCATGAGCCGCGACGACTTGCTCTCGATCAACCTCAAGGTGATGGAGCAGGTTGGCGCAGGCATCAAGAAGTACGCCCCGAATGCCTTCGTCATCTGCATCACAAACCCGCTCGATGCGATGGTCTGGGCGCTGCAGAAGGCTTGCGGCCTGCCGGCAAACAAGGTCGTCGGCATGGCCGGCGTGCTGGACTCGGCGCGCTTTCGCTACTTCCTGGCCGATGAATTCAATGTGTCGGTCGAAGACGTCACCGCTTTCGTGCTCGGTGGCCACGGCGACACCATGGTTCCGCTGGTCAAGTATTCGACCGTTGCCGGCATCCCGCTGCCCGACCTCGTGAAGATGGGCTGGACCTCGCAGGCCCGCATCGACGAAATCGTCGACCGTACCCGTAACGGCGGCGCCGAGATCGTCAACCTGCTGAAGACCGGTTCGGCCTTCTACGCTCCGGCCGCTTCGGCCATCGCGATGGCCGAGAGCTACCTCAAGGACAAGAAGCGCGTTCTGCCCTGCGCCGTGCACCTGAACGGTGAATACGGCGTCAAGGACATGTATGTCGGCGTTCCCGTCGTGATCGGCGCCAAGGGTGTCGAGCGCATCGTCGAGATCGAACTCCTCGGCAAGGACAAGGAAGGCTTCGACAAGTCGGTAGCTTCGGTGGTCGGCCTGATGGACGCCTGCAAGAAGATCGCACCCGACCTGCTCGGCTAAGATCAAGCTCACTTCACCGGCACCCTCTGGGTGCCGGTTTTGCATTTGACGACGTTGGCAAACACTGCAACGAACCCCTCAGCCAATTCGTCCGTCACACGGAATTATCGTCGGCTTTGACTTGCAGCATGCTTGGTATACGGTATGCCAGTTCAAAGAAAATGACGTGAATTCCAAGTTCACCATCCGGGGTTCGGGAGCAACTTATGAATATCCATGAATATCAGGCGAAGGCCGTGCTGAAGGAATTCGGCGTGCCCGTTTCCAAGGGCGTGCCAATCCTCAAGGCCGAGGAAGCTGAAGCTGCCGCCAAACAGCTCGGCGGTCCGTTGTGGGTGGTGAAGAGCCAGATCCACGCCGGCGGCCGCGGCAAGGGCAAGTTCAAGGAAGCATCGGCCGGCGACAAGGGCGGCGTCCGCCTCGCCAAATCGATCGACGAGACCAAGCAGTTCGTCAAGGAAATGCTCGGCGCGACCCTCGTGACCGAACAGACCGGCCCCGCGGGCAAGCAGGTCAACCGGATCTATCTGGAAGACGGCTCGGACATCGAAAAGGAATTCTACCTCTCGCTGCTCGTCGACCGTGAAACCTCGCGCGTTGCTTTCGTCGTCTCGACCGAAGGCGGCATGAACATCGAGGAAGTCGCGCATAACACCCCGGACAAGATCGTGACCTTCTCGGTCGATCCGGCCACCGGCGTGATGGGCCACCACGGCCGCACCGTGGCTCAGGCGCTTGGCCTCAAGGGCGATCTCGCCAAGCAGGCCGAGAAGCTGGTGTCGCAGCTCTACACCGCATTCATCGCCAAGGACATGGACATGCTGGAGATCAATCCGCTGATCATCTCCAAGCAGGGCGAGCTGAAGTGCCTCGATGCCAAGATGTCGTTCGACTCGAACGCGCTGTATCGTCACCCGGAAATCGTCGCGCTGCGCGACACGACCGAAGAAGACGCCAAGGAAATCGAGGCGTCGAAATATGACCTCGCTTACATCGCGCTCGACGGCACCATCGGCTGCATGGTCAACGGCGCGGGCCTCGCAATGGCCACGCTCGACATCATCAAGCTGTATGGCGAAAGCCCGGCCAACTTCCTCGACGTCGGTGGCGGTGCTTCCGAGGAGAAGGTGACCGCAGCGTTCAAGATCATCACTGCCGATCCGAACGTGAAGGGCATCCTGGTCAACATCTTCGGCGGCATTATGAAATGCGACGTCATCGCTGCCGGCGTTGTCGCCGCAGTGAAGGCTGTCGGCCTCCAGGTGCCACTGGTTGTCCGCCTCGAAGGTACCAATGTCGAGGAAGGCAAGAAGATCATCCGTGAATCCGGTCTCAACGTTCTGCCCGCCGACGATCTCGACGACGCCGCTCAGAAGATCGTCAACGCCGTGAAGGGAAAGTAAGCCGATGTCCGTCCTGATCGACAAGAACACCAAGGTCATCTGCCAGGGCTTTACCGGCAAGAACGGCACCTTCCACTCCGAACAGGCGATTGCCTACGGCACCAAGATGGTCGGCGGCACCTCGCCGGGCAAAGGCGGCTCCACCCATATCGGCCTGCCGGTGTTCGACACCGTGGCCGAGGCCCGCGACAAGACCGGCGCCGATGCGTCGGTGATCTATGTGCCGCCGCCGGGTGCTGCGGACGCGATCTGCGAAGCCATCGACGCGGAAATCCCGCTGATCGTCTGCATCACCGAAGGCATTCCGGTGCTCGACATGGTGCGCGTCAAGCGCTCGCTGTCCGGCTCCAAGTCACGCCTCATCGGGCCGAACTGCCCGGGCGTCGTCACCGCTGGCGAATCGAAGATCGGCATCATGCCGGCCAACATCTTCAAGCCCGGCAGCGTCGGCATCCTGTCGCGCTCCGGCACGCTGACCTATGAAGCCGTGTTCCAGACCACCCAGGCCGGCCTCGGCCAGAGCTCGGCGGTTGGCATCGGCGGCGATCCGGTCAAGGGCACCGAATTCATCGACGTGCTCGAGATGTTCCTGGCCGACCCCAAGACCACCTCGATCATCATGATCGGCGAAATCGGTGGTTCGGCGGAAGAGGACGCGGCACAGTTCATCAAGGACGAAGCCAAGCGCGGCCGCAAGAAACCGATGGTCGGCTTCATCGGCGGCGTCACCGCACCTCCCGGCCGTCGCATGGGCCACGCCGGCGCCATCGTGTCGGGCGGCAAGGGTGACGCCCAGTCGAAGATCGCAGCCATGGAAGCCGCCGGCATCCGCGTCTCGCCGTCGCCGGCCCGCCTCGGCACCACGCTGGTGGATGTGCTGAAGGGCTAAGCTGAGCTCAAAAGCGCTGAGAATGAGAAAGGCCCGCTCGTGAGAGCGGGCCTTTTGTTTTGACACGCTGACTGGATCGCCCGGTCAAAGCGCGCAATTGCGCGCCCGGCCGGGCGAGGACAATGGAGTTCTACGCCGCCTGCGCCTGCTTCTCGCCAACCAGCGGCAAACCTTCCTCGATTGGATACTTCGTATCGCGCGACCATTCGTTCCACGAACCAAAATACATCCGGACATCAGCCACGCCGGCGTTCTTTAGCGCGAGAAACGTGTTCGACGCGCGTGCGCCCTTGAAGCAGTAAAGATAGACAGTGGTCGACGGCGTGATGCCGACAGTGGCGCATTCGGCGAGAATCTCGTTCTTCGACTTGAAGCGCGGACCTTCCGACGTCGGTTTCATCATGCGGTACCACTCGATCCAGACCGCGCCGGGAATGCGGCCCATACGCGGGCAGAAATCCTTGCCATAGGGCGACGAGCTTTCGCCGATCCATTCATCGACATCGCGCACGTCGAGGATCGCGATCGACGGATTGTCGAGTGCGGCCTGCATGGTGGCCGCGTCGATCAGGATCGAACCGGCTTCCGACTTGATCGCGAAGGATGCTGCTGTCGGCGTCGGAACATCCGTGGTGGTCGGCAGGCCCTTCATGGTCCAGGCTTCAAAGCCGCCATGCAGAACCTTGATCCTGGGATAGCCGAGAAACTCCAGCAGGAAGTAGCCGCGGCAGGACTGGCCGAAGCCCGAATTCATCGACTGTTCGTAGATCACCGCAGTCTCGCTGCCGGACAGGCCGGCACCGCCGAAGGCCGCCGCGAACTTCTTCTTCAGCTCGTCCATGCCTTCCGGCGTCGAGGTGGCGAGGAACGTAAAGATCTCATGGAGATTGACGGCGCCGGGGATATGCCCGGCCGCATAGGCGTCGGGATTGCGCGTGTCGATGATGACACAAGGTTCTGACTTCATGAACGTGACGAGGTCGTCTGCGGAAATGAGAACTTCAGCCATTGAAAGCCTCCACTGTGTTGAACCGTCGTTGTTGAGTCGTTTGTGCTGGATCGCCTGTCGTTTCACCGTGACTTAAGTCAATTCGCTTTCCGTTCGCGTGATCGGGATCATTTGCATGATCGGGATCACGCCCCGCCCTGGTCTCCCTGATATTCGCGCGCATTGTCTGCGAGCATTTTTCTGAGCTGCTTGGTGGCGGGGGTGACGATCGCCACGAAATAGGCTTCGCGCAGTCGGCGCTGGGCGCGGTGCGATTTGAGATAGCCGCGCGCGCCACAATGCAGCATCGCTGCATGGGCTGCGGCGACGGCGGCGTCGCCGGCGCGCAGACGCAGTTCGACGACGCTACGCCAATAGGCATTGCTCGTGTCAAAGGGTGTGGCGGCGAGCATCATCGTCTCGGCCTCCATTTTCGCGAGAAGCCCGGCGAAATCCTCGGGCTGCTGCGGCAGGAAGCAATTGACGTGGGCGAGCGACGGCTTGACGCTATGCATGATAGCAACGCAATCGCGCACCAGCCCGAGGCCCATGCCCATCTGCATCAGGATGAACCCGGCGCGAATTCTCTTCACGAAAGGCATCGCCGGCGCCGCGAGCACCTGATCGTCTGGAATGAAGACGTCGCGAAATTGCACGGCGTAGGTGCCGGTGCCATCCATCGCGAGGAACGGCTTGCATGGCGTCAGCGAGAGATTCTCGTCGGCGCATTCGGCGAGGAACATCACCTTCTCGCCGGAGCCGTCATCGAGTTCGAAGATGGTGCCGAACATATGGTCGGGGCCGAGATTCGACACCCATGGCAGCGCACCGCGCACGATATAGCCGCCATCCGTGCGGCGACCTTTCAGCTTGAGCTTCTCGATGCCAAAGAAGCTCTTCATCGGATTGGAGAGGCCGGTGCCGCCGAGCAGTTTGCCGCTTGCGGCATCGCTCAGATACTTCGCCTTCAGCGCGGCGTTGTCGGAGTTGAGAATGTACCAGACCAGCGTGTTCTGGCACCACGCCATGAAGGCCGTGGAGCCGCAGGTCTCGCCGATGGTGGTGATGCCCGCGATGGTTTCACCGAGATCAGCATGTGCGGACCAGGCACCGACCTCCCCGAGACGGCGCAGCGCCCGATCGGGATAGATCGTGCCTTCATCGATCTCCAAAGCGATCGGTGAAAGATCCGTGCGCGCGACGGCGGCCATTCGTTCGACAAGCGACGGCGTGTCATCCGTCACCTCAACATCATCCGATTTCCGCAGCACTGCCGTCGTGGTCATGTCGATCTCCGTCACGCGCAAGGAAGAGAGAAGTTGCGGCCGCATCGCTGCGACCGCGCGACCTCACATTCAGGCAGAGACTTCGAGATTGACCGGACGCGTGAAGGTGTTGGCGACGGGCGACCACTTCTTGACATGATCGATCAGCGCATCGATCTCGGCCTGCGGAACGCCTTCGCATTCCATGTCGACCTTGATACGCACATCGGTAAAACCGACCGGCTTCTCGCTGATATCGCCGGTGCCCCAGACAGCTGTGATGTTGAGATCGCCTTCGAGCTGCAGTTCGAGTTTGTTGACGGTCCAGCCACGATGCACGGCATTGGCGTGCAGACCGACGGCGATGCAGGAGCCAAGCGCCGCCAATGACGCCTCTGACGGATTCGGCGCAGTGTCGTCGCCGAGCAGCGCCGGCGGCTCATCGACGATGTAAGGCGGCAGGTTGCGGATGTAGTTGGCGTGGCGGAACTTGCCCTCGGCCACCGTCTTGCACTTCAGCGTCTTGATGACATTGGGATTGGCTTTGCCGTTGGCGATCAGCTGTTCGAGCCCGCCTTTGTCGATCGGCGCAAGGCAGCCGGTCAGGGCGGTTTTGGCGGCAACAGCAGTCATTTGGTTTCTCCCTTGGACAATGGATAGATACAGAACGTTCTGTATCTTTGCAGAAAGCATGCCAGTGAGCGCGAAGCCTGAAAGCACCGCGATATCAGTTGGTTGGGTGAATGGCGCAAAATAGGTCGACGGCCAGACTGCCGCTTAACGCGCCAAGCCGGCGTTTGCCCGCTCGAATATTGGTCAGGAACCGATGATCGCTTGCACGTCGCGCGCGGCATGACATATGACAGGGCATGACCGATGCGATGCCGCAGGCCGTCGAAAGCAGTGTTCCGCAGGTGACGCCGCGCGAGCGGCTGATGGTCGCGGCGACAAGGCTGTTCTGCAAAAATGGCATCAATGCCACCGGTATCGACGCCATCGTCAGCGAGGCCGGCACGGCCAAAACCACGCTCTACAAGAACTTCAAATCCAAGGACGATCTGGTCGACGCCGTGCTCAGGGCTGAGAGCGAGACCTGGCGCGGCTGGTTCATTGCGGCCGTGGAACGCGCCAAAACCCCGCGCGAAAAGCTGGATTCGATCTTCCCCGCGCTGAAGAGCTGGTTTGCCGAAGAGACCTATTATGGCTGTGTTTTCATCAATGCAGTCGGCGAGCACGCCAAGGACGAGACCCGGCTGCGCGACATCACGATCCGGCATAAATCATTCATTCTCAAGCACATCTCCGGACTGGCCGAGGCCGCCGGCGCCAAGAAGCCGGACTTTCTCGCGCACCAGATCGGCCTCTTGATGGACGGCGCCATCGTCGCCGCCATGGTGACCCGCGATCCGACCGTGGCAGACGCCGCCGGCATGGCCGCCAATGCCCTGCTCGACGAGGCCTGCGGACCGCCCAAAATCCGCCGCACCCGACGCGCCGGACTGCAAGGCGGCGCCGCCGCTTTGGCCAAGGAAGACCTCAGTGTCGTCGACTGAAATCAGCGGACAAAATCTCGCGCACAAAGAATTGACGAAATATTCAGTTCTTCGTGCTTTTCAGGGCGCACATTCGGATTAAATAGGGTAGAAGCTCGCTCGACTTTAGGATGGTCCGGCAACCGGATCAGCCCTCGTTAAAATTTCCGCGCGATACCAAATCAGGACGCCATCATGTCTCGCCAGGACGCGAACGCCGCCTTTGCACTCTCCTCATTTCTGCAAGGCGCAAACGCCACTTACATCGACGAACTCTATGCCCGTTACGAAAAGGACCCCTCCTCGGTCGATGCCGAGTGGCAGGAGTTCTTCAAGAGCCTGAAGGACTCGCCCGCCGACGTTCAGAAGAACGCCGAAGGCCCGTCCTGGGAGAAGGCCAACTGGCCGCTGACGCCGAAGGACGACCTGACCTCCGCCATGGACGGCAACTGGGCCCAGGTCGAGAAGGTGATGAGTGCCAAGCTCGCCGCCAAGACCGCGCAGCCCGGTGCTGCCGCCCCGACCGGCGACATCAATCAGGCGACGCGCGATTCGGTGCGCGCCTTGATGCTGATCCGCGCCTTCCGCATGCGCGGCCATTTCCACGCCAATCTCGATCCGCTGGGCATCGAAGGCCAGAAGGATCACGAGGAACTCGATCCGCGCTCCTACGGCTTCACCGATGCCGACTACGACCGCAAGATCTTCCTCGATAACGTCATCGGCCTCGAATACGGCACGCTGCGTGAGATCGTTGCGATCCTGCAGCGCACCTACTGCCAGACCCTCGGCGTCGAGTTCATGCACATTTCCAACCGCGCGCAGAAGGCGTGGATCCAGGAACGTATCGAAGGCCCGGACAAGGAAATCAGCTTCACGCCGGAAGGCCGCCGCGCCATCCTCCAGAAGCTGGTCGAAGCCGACGGCTTCGAGAAGTTTTGCGACGTCAAGTTCACCGGTACCAAGCGCTTCGGCCTCGACGGCGGCGAATCACTGATCCCGGCGCTGGAACAGATCATCAAGCGCGGCGGCAGCCTGGGTGTCCGTGACATCGTCGTCGGCATGCCACATCGCGGTCGCCTCAATGTGTTGACCCAGGTGATGGGCAAGCCGCACCGCGCGCTGTTCCATGAATTCAAGGGCGGTTCGGCCAATCCGGACGAGGTCGAAGGCTCGGGTGACGTCAAGTATCACCTCGGCGCCTCGTCGGATCGCGAGTTCGACAACAACAATATCCACCTATCGCTGACGGCGAACCCGTCGCATCTTGAAATCGTCGATCCCGTGGTGCTCGGAAAGGTCCGCGCCAAGCAGGACCAGAATGGTGATCCACCGGACCAGCGTATTTCAGTGCTGCCGCTGCTGATGCATGGCGATGCGGCCTTCGCAGGTCAGGGTGTGGTTGCGGAATGCTTCGCGCTGTCGGACCTGAAGGGCTATCGCACCGGCGGTTCGATCCACTTCATCGTCAACAACCAGATCGGCTTCACCACCTATCCGCGTTACTCCCGTTCGTCGCCCTATCCGTCCGACGTTGCGAAGATGATCGATGCTCCGATCTTCCATGTGAACGGCGACGATCCGGAAGCGGTGGTGTTCGCCGCCAAGATCGCGATCGAGTTCCGGCAGAAGTTCCACAAGCCTGTCGTCATCGACATGTTCTGCTATCGCCGCCACGGCCATAACGAAGGCGACGAGCCGGCGTTCACCCAGCCGGTGATGTACAAGAAGATCGGCGCGCATCAGTCGACGCTGGATATCTATGCCAAGCGCATCATCGCCGATGGCGTGATGACCGAAGGCGAAGTCGACAAGGCGAAGGCCGACTGGCGCGCCCGTCTTGATGCCGAGCTCGAAGCCGGCGCCGGCTACAAGCCGAACAAGGCTGACTGGCTCGACGGCAAGTGGGCCGGCTTCAAATATGCCGACCAGGAGGAAGATCCCCGTCGCGGCGTGACCGGCGTCGACGTCAAGACGCTGAAGGAGATCGGCGCCAAGATCACCAAGGTGCCCGATGGTTTCCGCGTTCACCGCACGGTGCAGCGTTTCCTCGACACCCGCGCCAAGGCGATCGACAGTGGCGAAGGCATCGACTGGGCGACCGGCGAGGCGCTGGCATTCTGTACCCTGATGGAAGAAGGCCACCATGTCCGGCTGTCCGGCCAGGACTCGGAGCGCGGCACCTTCTCGCAGCGCCATTCGGTGCTGTTCGACCAGGAAGACGAAAGCCGCTACACGCCGTTCAACCACCTCAAGCCCGACCAGGGTCACTACGAGGTCATCAACTCGCTGCTGTCCGAAGAAGCCGTGCTCGGATTCGAATACGGCTACTCGCTGGCCGAGCCGAAGGCGCTGACCATCTGGGAAGCGCAGTTCGGCGACTTCGCCAACGGCGCACAGGTGCTGTTCGACCAGTTCATCTCCTCGGGCGAACGCAAGTGGCTGCGTATGTCGGGCCTCGTCTGCCTGCTGCCGCACGGCTATGAAGGCCAGGGCCCGGAGCATTCCTCCGCACGCCTTGAGCGTTTCCTGCAGATGTGCGCGGAAGACAACATGCAGGTGGTCTATCCGACCACTCCGGCCAACTACTTCCACATGCTGCGTCGTCAGTTGAAGCGTGAGATTCGCAAGCCGCTGATCGTCATGACGCCGAAGTCGCTGCTGCGCCACAAGCGTGCGGTGTCGAAGCTGAGCGAACTCGGCGCCGACACCTCGTTCCATCGCGTGTTGTTCGACGATGCGGAGAAGCTGCCGGACGAGAAGATCAAGCTCACTGCCGACAACAAGATCCGTCGCGTCGTGCTGTGCTCCGGCAAGGTCTATTACGACCTCTACGAGGAGCGCGAGAAGCGCGGCATCGACGACGTCTACCTGATGCGCATCGAGCAGCTCTATCCGGTGCCGCTGAAGACGCTGGTGCAGGAGTTGACCCGCTTCAAGGGTGCGGAATTCGTCTGGTGTCAGGAAGAGCCGCGCAACATGGGCGGCTGGCACTTCATCGAACCGTATCTTGAATGGGTGCTCAACCAGATCAACGCCACCCACAAGCGTCCGCGTTATGCCGGCCGCGCTGCTTCGGCAGCGACCGCCACCGGCCTGATGTCCAAGCATCTCGCCCAGCTCAAGGCCTTCCTCGACGAAGCGCTCGGCTAAGCCTCCATTCTATTGGCGAATGCCCCGCACCCGCGGGGCGTTCGCATATCCCCATCGATTTCAAGTTCAGGCAGGAATGACCGAGCGGGTCGCCACGCCACAAGAGGAAATAGACAATGACTGAAATTCGCGTTCCCACGCTCGGCGAATCCGTGACGGAAGCCACCATCGGCCGCTGGTTCAAGAAGGCCGGCGATGCCGTCGCCGTTGACGAGCCGTTGGTCGAACTCGAGACCGACAAGGTCACAATCGAAGTGCCCGCGCCGTCCGCTGGCGTGCTCGGCGAGATCGTTGCCAAGGACGGCGAGACCGTGGCCGTCGGCGCACTGCTCGGCCAGATCACCGATGGTGCCGTCGGCGCCAAGCCGGCTGCAGCTCCCGCGAAGCCCGCTGCCCCGGCTCCGGCCGCCGCACCCGCCGCTGCTACGCCTGCTCCCGCTCAAAAGTCTGCACCCGTCGATGCGCCGCTGGCGCCGTCGGTCCGCAAGATCTCGGCCGAGAGCGGCATCGATGCCGCCACCGTCCCCGGCTCGGGCAAGGATGGCCGCGTGACCAAGGGCGACATGCTCGCTGCGATCGAAAAGGCTGCGTCGGCACCCACGCCGATCAATCAGTCTGCCGCCGCCGTGCAGGTACGTGCGCCGTCACCCGCTGACGATGCTGCCCGCGAAGAGCGCGTGAAAATGACGCGCCTGCGTCAGACCATCGCGCGCCGCCTCAAGGACGTGCAGAACACCGCCGCGATGCTGACGACTTTCAACGAGGTCGACATGACCAACGTGATGGCGCTGCGCTCGCAGTACAAGGATGTGTTCGAGAAGAAGCACGGCACCAAGCTCGGCTTCATGGGCTTCTTCACCAAGGCCTGCGTGCAGGCGCTGAAGGATATTCCGGCCGTGAATGCCGAGATCGATGGCTCCGACCTGATCTACAAGAACTACTATCACGTCGGCGTTGCCGTTGGCACTGACAAGGGCCTCGTCGTTCCCGTGGTGCGCGACTGCGATACCAAGTCGATCTCCGACATCGAAAAGACCATTGCAGATTTCGGCAAGCGCGCCCGCGACGGCCAGCTCAAGATCGACGAAATGCAGGGTGGCACCTTCACCATCACCAATGGCGGCATCTACGGCTCGCTGATGTCGACGCCGATCCTGAACGCACCGCAGTCGGCCATCCTCGGCATGCACAAGATCCAGGAACGTCCGGTCGTGGTCGGCGGCAAGATCGAGATCCGCCCGATGATGTATCTGGCGGTGTCCTACGATCACCGCGTCATCGACGGCAAGGAAGCCGTGACATTCCTCGTTCGCGTCAAGGAAAGCCTGGAAGATCCGGCCCGTCTCGTTCTGGATCTCTAACCCGAGGTCGCCATGGCGTTCGGACCGAACCCTCCGCCAATTCAGGCCCACCTTTGCGTCAAGGGTGGGCTTGAAGCCATTGCCTTCTATGAGAAGGCGCTTGGCGCGAAGTGTTCGTTCCACGCAATGGCCGACGACGGCAAGCGGGTCATGCACGCCAATCTCGAAATGTTCGGCAGCGAAGTTATGCTGCATGACGAATTTCCCGAGTTTGGTGGCCACATCCTGTCGCCGCAGACCCGCGGCGGCGCCGGCATGACGATCAATATCAATCTGCCCAAGCCTGAAGATGTCGACGCCGCGATCGCCCGCGCGGAAACATCGGGAGCAGAAGTCGTGATGGCGCCTCAGGATGTTTTCTGGGGGGCCCGCTACGGCACCATTCGCGATCCGTTCGGACACATCTGGTCCTTCAACGCCGCACTCACCGGGAGCGACGCATGAGCGACAACGTCGTGATCATTACCGGCGGAAGCCGCGGCATCGGTCGTTCCACCGCGCTGCTGGCGGCCTCACGTGGCTTCAAGGTCGTCGTCGGCTATGCCAGCAACGAAGCCGCCGCCAACGAGGTCGTTTCGAAGATCGAAGCGACCAACGGCAAGGCCATCGCGGTGAAATGCGATGTCGGCTCCGAGGCTGACATTCTTGCGCTGTTCAAGGCAGCGGACGCCTTTGGTCCTCTCGGCGCCCTGGTCAACAATGCCGGCATTGTCGGCCCTTCCATCCGCGTCGATCAGATGACTGCCGAACGCATCGCCAACATGATGACGGTGAATGTCACCGGAAGCATTCTCTGCGCCCGCGAAGCCGTGAAACGGATGTCGACCAAGCATGGCGGCAAGGGTGGCGTCATCGTCAATCTGTCATCGGTAGCCGCCAAACTAGGTGCGCCGAACACCTATGTCGACTATGCCGCCTCGAAGGGCGCGATCGATTCCTTCACCATCGGATTGGGACACGAAGTCGCAGCCGAAGGCGTTCGCGTTGCCGGCATTCGGCCGGGTTTGATCGATACCGATATTCACGCGTCAGGCGGCGAGCCGGACCGCGCGCATCGTCTTTCCGTCAACGTACCGATGAAGCGCGTCGGCACTGCGGATGAAGTTGCCAATGCCATCGTCTGGTTACTGTCGGACGAGGCTTCTTACGTCACATCCACCATTATCGACGTGTCCGGTGGCCGCTGAGGCTCTGACACCCCATATCATCTGAAGACAATACAGGACTGCATCATGGCTTCTTACGACCTCGTTGTTATCGGCACCGGACCCGGCGGTTATGTCTGCGCGATTCGCGCGGCGCAGCTCGGCATGAAGGTCGCCGTCGTCGAGAAGAACAGCACGCTGGGCGGCACCTGCCTGAACATCGGCTGCATGCCCTCGAAGGCTTTGCTCTATTCGTCAGAGCTTTTTGAGGAAGCCGGCCACTCCTTCGCCAAGATGGGCATCAAGGTGTCCGCCCCGACGCTCGATCTTCCGGCGCTGATGAACTTCAAGCAGCAAGGCATCGACGGCAACGTCAAGGGTGTCGAATTCCTGATGAAGAAGAACAAGATCGACGTCGTGATGGGCACCGGCCGTGTGCTCGGCACCGGCAAGGTCGAAGTCAGCGGCGCCGACGGCAAGGCCCAGACGCTGGAGACAAAGAACATTGTCATCGCTACCGGCTCTGACGTCGCCAAGCTGAAGGGCATCGAGATCGACGAGAAGCGCATCGTGTCGTCGACCGGCGCACTGTCCCTCGACAAGGTGCCGGAGAAGATGATCGTGGTCGGCGCCGGCGTGATCGGCCTCGAACTCGGCTCGGTGTGGCGCCGCCTCGGCGCCGAAGTCACCGTCGTGGAATTCCTCGACCGTATCCTGCCCGGCATGGATGGCGAAGTCGCTAAGCAGTTCCAGCGCATGCTCGAGAAGCAGGGCATGACCTTCAAGCTCGGCGCCAAGGTCACCGGCGTCGATACGTCCGGTAAGAAACTGAAGGCGCAGATCGAGCCAGCCGCGGGCGGCGCTGCCGAGTCCATCGAAGCCGACGTGATTCTCGTGGCGATCGGCCGCGTCGCTTATACCGAAGCGCTTGGCCTCAAGGAAGCAGGTGTCGAGCTCGATGAACGCGGTCGCGTCAAGATCGACCATCACTTCTCGAGCAACGTGAAGGGCGTCTACGCTATCGGCGACGTCGTCGCGGGCCCGATGCTGGCGCACAAGGCGGAAGACGAAGGCGTTGCCTGCGCCGAGATTCTTGCAGGCCAAGCCGGTCATGTGAACTATGACGTGATCCCGGGCGTGGTCTACACCACGCCGGAAGTCGCCGCCGTCGGCAAGACCGAGGAAGAGCTCAAGGCTGCCGGTATCGCTTACAATGTCGGCAAGTTCCCGTTCACGGCCAATGGCCGCTCCAAGGTCAACCAGACCACCGATGGTTTCGTGAAGATTCTCGCAGATGCGAAGACCGATCGCGTGCTCGGCGTGCATATGATCGGCCGCGAAGTCGGCGAAATGATCCATGAAGCCTGCGTGCTGATGGAATTCGGCGGTTCCGCCGAAGATCTGGCCCGCACCTGCCATGCCCATCCGACCCGCTCCGAGGCGGTGAAGGAAGCTGCATTTGCAGTAGCCAAGCGCGCTATCCATATGTGAGTCACGGCCGGCGCGACGCCGGCTGGGAGACGAACGCCATGATGCGACGCGTGCTGCAGCCGCTATGGTTCTTCCTCGCTTTGATCTTCCTGATCGAAGCGTGGCTGTGGGATCATCTCGAACCGGTCGTCGCGCGCATCGTTGCAGCGATTCCGCTGCGCGCATTCAAGGAATGGCTGGCCGCGCGAATCGCGCGGCTGTCGCCAATGTTGACGCTGGTCGTGTTTGTTATTCCGGCGATCCTGCTGTTTCCGTTGAAACTGGCCGGCGCCTGGCTGCTTATGCATCAGTATTGGATCAGCGCTTTCGCGCTCATCGTGTTCAGCAAGTTTCTCGGCGTCGGCGTCGCCGCGTTCATCTTCGATGTGACACGGCCGAAGCTGTTGCAGATGAACTGGTTTCGGAAGCTCTACGAATTCGTTCTCGACATCCGCCGCCGGGCCGGCGAATTGGTCGCGCCTGTGACTGCAAGAATCAAGGCGACGATGGCGATGTTCCGCTCCAATTCATCGTCGCGTTGGATGCGGCTGGTACAACGGCTGCGTCATCGGGCGCATTCGGCGCGGTAGATCGAACGGGAGAACGACTTGGCTGAACTGGCACGCATCCAAACTCCCCTTCTCGATATTGCTTATGAACATAGCGGACCGAATGACGGCCTACCCGTCCTGCTGATGCATGGTTTTCCCTATGACATCAGAGGCTATGACGACGCGGTCGACATCATCAACGCTGCCGGCTTTCGTACCATCGTGCCCTATCTGCGTGGCTATGGGCCAACGCGGTTTCTTTCCAGTGCGACCATCCGCTCGGGGCAACAGGCTGCGCTCGGACAGGATCTGCTGGAGCTGATGGACGCGATGCGTATCGGCAAGGCTGTTGTCGCAGGCTATGACTGGGGCGGCCGCGCGGCCTGCGTCGTCTCTGCGCTATGGCCCGAACGCGTACACGGTCTCGTCAGTTGCACCGGCTACAACATCCAGGACCTGACGAATGCGGCGCGGCCATCCGCTCCCGAGCAGGAAGCGCGACAGTGGTATCAGTATTATTTCCATACCGAACGCGGCCGCAACGGCCTGATCCAGAACCGCGACGCACTAGCCAAACTGCTCTGGAAGATGTGGTCGCCCAGCTGGGCGTTCGACGACGCCACATTCGAGCGCTCGGCCTCGGCCTTCGACAACGATGACTTCGTTGATGTGGTCGTGCATTCCTACATGCACCGTACCGGCAGTGTTGCCGGCGATCCAAATTATGCTTTTCTGGAGACCCAGCTTGCGGCGCAGCCGAAGATCGATGTCCCGACTATCGTTCTGCACGGCGCTGACGATGGCGTTGGACCAGTAAAGAATTCCGAGAATCACGGCCAGTATTTTACGGGCCCTTACGAGCGCCGCGTCATCGCGGGCGTTGGCCACAATGTACCGCAGGAAGCGCCCAAGGCGTTTGCCGAAGCGGTCCTGCAGCTATGCCGGACCGCTTCGGCTTAAGTCGTTACATGAGATGAACCGCATGCGGCGCGAACAGGCCGATCGCCGTGAAGGCGACGCCGGCAACGGCCAGTGCACCTGATACCCAGGCCAGCGCGATCATGCCGGTGATGATCGTGGCCGATGCCAGCACGATGCCGATCTGGAATGCGGCGGAGGCCACTTCATAGTGATGATAACGCGCCATTGCGAGGTCGCGCGCATGCTCGGCTTCCTTGGCACGGGCAGCGAGCTGTTCGGAGCCTTCGCCGGTCTCCGGCTCGGAGCGATAACGATCCGCGGTCTTCTTCCAGTCGTCGATCTGCTTGGACAGTGCGGCCTTGGCGGCATCGTCACCCATCAGGCCGAGGCTGAGCCTGGCCTGATCTGACGTCGCCTGAACGACGGTGCGGCGGATGCTTTTGGCCTGGAAGAACGCCCAGAGGTTGGATGCCTCGACGTTCTTGCTGATAGATTCGGTTTGCGCACCCTTGCCGAGGGTTTCCGAGAACGCCAGAAACAGCGCGATCACGGCAATCAGTAGTGCAATATTCTTGTTCGAGCCGGATGCATGCTCGGCATGCTCCGCGTGCTCCATACTTTCGTGCGCGCCCATCGTAATCCCCTCCGGTTGGTCGATGTGTCGATTTGACCGAACCGCGGCGACTTCGCAAGGGGCAGCTCATGACACTTCTACTACAGCTGGGGCTTGCCTGGCCTACGCTCGCGGGTGTGCGGTCTTGTAGACCTCGAACAGCCGCTCGGTGTCGATGCCGGTATAGATCTGTGTGGTCGACAGCGAGGCATGACCGAGCAATTCCTGGATCGCGCGCAGGTCACCACCGCGGGTCAGCAGATGGGTGGCAAAGGAATGGCGCAGCGCGTGCGGCGTGGCGCTGTCGGGCAGGCCGAGCGCGCCGCGCATCCGCTCCATGGTCAACTGGATGATCCGAGGGCTAAGCGGCCCGCCGCGCGCGCCGACGAACATCGGGCCATCGGCAGGGAGCGGATGCGGACACTGCGCGGCGTAGTCGGCGATGAGCTCCAGCACATTATGCAGCACCGGCACCATACGGGTCTTGTTACCCTTGCCGTTGACGATCAGCACATCGCCCGCGCCGGCTGCCGGCACGTCGCGGCGCTTCAGGCCAAGTGCTTCGGAGATACGCAAGCCGGACCCGTAGAGCAGCGCCATCACCGCGGCATCGCGCGCCCAGATCCACGGATCGCGATTTTCGCCCGCGCGCTCATCCGCATCGGCCAGGCGTTTGGCCGAGACCATCTGCAACGGCTTCGGCAGGCTCTTGCCGATTTTGGGCGCGCGTATCGCTGACAGCGCACCGACGTTGCCTTTGCCTTCACGCTCCAGAAATCGCCCGAACGACCGCAGACCAGCCAGCGCCCGCATCAGCGAGCGGCCGCCGATGTCGTCGCTACGCCGTGCCGCCATGAAGGCACGGACATCGCTGGTTTCCAGTTTGGCGAAACGCGGCAGCGAGACGAGCGCGCCCCAGTGTTCGGCGAGAAATGTCAGAAACTGCCGGACGTCCCGCGCATAAGCCTCCAGCGTCTTCGGCGACAGCCGTCGCTCGGCACGCAAATGCGACAGCCAGCGCGTCATTTGCAGCGAGACATCAGCATCGGCGCAAATGAGATCGATAGGTGCGGGTGCGTTTGGTTTTTTGTCGGAAAGCTTGGCCATCGGAATGCCTTGCGGTTCGCCATGCGCGAACGGGCGGAGATTATCACACCCTGCTCGTTTCACTTTGGTGAACCGCCGGCATCGTCAATCCGGGAACCGCTTCAGGGGCTCCGCGACACCGGCCGGGAGGCCTGTTCGCGCTGCATTCATGGCCATGGCCAGGAAGGTGTAATAGCCATTGATCCCGAGCAGATCGATAACACCCTGCTCGCCGAATTTGGCGACGGCCTTGTTCCAGGTCGGATCACTCACGCGTTTGGTGCGCTGGATCTCGATCGACATGTCGTAGGCGGCCTCTTCGTCCTCGGCCATGCCAACAGGACGCCGGCCATCGGCAATCGCATCGGCGATGTCGTTGCGCAAGCCGGCCTTGATCGCGATGTCATGATGCGCAACCCACTCATATTGCTGGGTCCATTCGCGTGCGGTGATCAGGATGATCATTTCGCTGAGCCGCGGCGCCAGTGCGCTCTTGAACCTGAGATGATCGCCCATCGCCTTGGCGCGCAGCATGACTTCCGGGCTGCGAATCAGCGGCACGAAGGGGCCACGGACCTCGTAGCCCCGGCCGCCGGCGAACTCCTCGGCAGCTTTCTTCTGCGCTTCGGTGTATTTGTCGGCCGGGATCGGCGGCATCCGGTCCTGTGCCCGTGCGGGGATGGCGGTAACTGACAGCACGAGAAGTGAGGCTAGAGTCCCGGCGAGCTTGTGGCGCATGATGTTTCTCCCTGCGGGTTCTTGTTCTCGTTTCATTGTCGTGGCGGCCGATCGGTCATAAGACCGGCCATCCGGCGGACACTGGTCCGGACCGCACCGCGAGCTTAGGTTAGCGGATACCCCAATTCGAGTCTGATTCCGCCGATGGACGAAGCTGCGCGCACCAAAACATCGTCTGGCGTCGTTGACGTGCTGGTGCCGGTCGCGCTGAACCAGGCTTATTCCTATCGCGTGCCCCGTGGCCTCGACCTGCAGCCCGGCGATGTCGTCAGCGTACCGCTCGGCGCCCGCGAGGTGATCGGCGTGGTCTGGGCAGAAAATGCCAATCCCGACCCCCGCCTGCACAATCGCCTGAAAGAGGTTGGCGAGAAATTCAATGTCCCCCCGCTGAAGCAGGAATTGCGCAGCCTGGTCGACTGGGTGGCGAATTACACTTTGTCCGCGCGCGGCATGGTCATGAAGATGACTCTGCGGATGGGCGAGCACCTCGGCCCGGAGCGGGTGCGCATGGGCGTCCGCCTGGTCGGCGAAGTGCCCAAGCGCATGACCTCGGCACGCGCACGGCTGATCGAGATCCTGTCGGACGGCCTGCTGCACGCGAAGTCTGAGGCAGCCAAGGAGGCCGGCGTCAGCGCAGGCGTAATCGACGGCCTCGTCGATGAAGGCACGCTTGCTATTGAAGCCATGCCCCGCGCGCTACCGCCGCCAGCGCCTGATCCCACCTTCGCCGAACCGGACTTTTCAAACGATCAGGCCGTCGCGGCCGAGGCGATGCGGACCTTCGCCGCCAAGGGGGATTTTCACGCCGCTTTGCTCGACGGCGTCACCGGCTCCGGCAAGACCGAGGTCTATTTCGAGGCGGTTGCCGAGGTGATCAGGCGCGGCGAACAGGTGCTGATCCTGATGCCCGAAATTGCGCTGACGGGGCAATTCCTGGAGCGCTTCTCAAAACGCTTCGGCGTGCGGCCGCTGGAGTGGCATTCCGAACTGACACCGCGCACCCGCGCGCGCAACTGGGCGTCGATCGCCAATGGCGAGGCCCATGTCATCGTCGGTGCGCGTTCGGCGCTGTTTCTGCCTTACGCGAAACTCGGCCTGATCATCGTCGATGAGGAACATGACCAAGCCTACAAGCAGGACGAAGGCGCGCATTACCACGCCCGCGACATGGCAGTGGTGCGGGCGTCGATCGCCAAAATTCCCATCGTGCTGGCCTCGGCGACACCGTCGGTCGAGTCCGAGGTCAACGCGCGCAAGGGACGCTATCAGCGCATCGCGTTGCCCTCACGCTTCGGCGGTCAGCACATGCCGCATATCGAGGCCATCGACCTGCGCCGCGAAGGGCCGATGCGCGGCCGCTTCATTGCGCCGCGCCTCGCCGAAAAGATCCAGATCGCCATCGAGCGCAAGGAACAGGCGCTGCTGTTCCTCAATCGCCGCGGCTATGCGCCGCTGACGTTATGCCGCGGCTGCGGACACCGGTTTGCCTGCACCATCTGCGATGCCTGGCTGGTCGATCATCGCTTTCGCCAGCGGCTTGTCTGTCACCACTGCGGCTTCTCGATGCATCGTCCGCATCAATGCCCGCATTGCCAGGCCGAGGAATCGCTGGTCGCTGTCGGCCCGGGCGTCGAGCGCTTGCAGGAGGAAGCGGCGAGCCTGTTTCCGGATGCACGCACCATGGTGCTGTCGAGCGACCTTATTACGTCGATCGATGCGATGCGCACGGAACTGGCCGAAATCGCCGAAGGCCGTGTCGATGTCATCATCGGCACGCAACTCGTGGCCAAGGGTCATAACTTCCCGCGGCTCAATCTGGTCGGCGTCATCGACGCCGATCTGGGCCTCGGTAATGGCGATCCGCGCGCCGCGGAGCGCACCTATCAGATGCTCAATCAGGTCATCGGCCGCGCCGGACGTGAACAGGGCCGCGGCGTCGGCTATCTGCAGACCCATCAGCCGGAACATCCGGTGATGAAGGCGTTGATCGCAAACGATCGCGAAGCGTTTTATGCCAGCGAGATCGAGGCGCGCGAGCGCGCGGGCTATCCGCCCTTCGGACGGCTGGCGAGCCTGATCATCTCAGGCGGCGACCGGCCAACCACGGAGGGCTACGCGCGCAAGCTCGCCGCCGTGGCGCCGATCGACGAGCGCATCATGGTGCTCGGCCCCGCCGAAGCACCGCTCGCCGTGATCAAAGGTCGCTATCGCTTCCGACTGCTGGTGAAGTCGGCGCGCAATGTCGACCTGTCGCACTATCTCCGCGACTGGCTGGCGCACGGCCCAAAGCCTACAGGCAACCTAAAGCTCGAAGTCGATGTCGATCCGCAGAGCTTTCTTTGAGCTTCGTCATTCCGGAAGGCTCACTCTTGTGAGCGAACCTGGAATGACGGTGTGAATTGACAACGCAAAAACAGAAAAAGCCTGCTGTCTTTTGATGACAGCAGGCTCTTTTACTCAACGCTTACTCTACTCAATACACACACAACGCTACTGAACTTGGAAGATCAGGGACGCGACGCGTTTGTCTTGCTTACATGACTTCCGCAACGACACGGCCAACACCGCGGCCGGTCAAACCGATCGCGCTGGCTGCGCCTTTCGACAGGTCGAGTACGCGGCCACGAATGAACGGGCCGCGATCGTTGACGGTGACAACAACGCTGCGACCGCCATGGGTCACGCGCAGCTTGGTGCCGAACGGCAGCGAACGATGCGCGGCAGTCATCGCATTCTGATTGAAGCGCTGACCCGACGCAGTGCGGCTGCCGGACTCATTGCCGTAATAGGACGCAACACCTGAGAAGCTGCGGCCGCCGGTCGAAGGCGCGATCGACGCATTGGCATCGAACAGCGACGGCGAAGCCTTGGCGACGTGATGGTGCTTGTGGTGATGGCGATGGTGCCGGGATTTGGCCGAAGCCTCAGAAACCGTTCCCCCGAGAACAAGAGCGGCAGTCATGACAGCGATTGCCGTACGCGGCCGGGCGATAGCGCCCAGCGTCGATTTTCCGTAACGCAGCATAAGTTGTTGTCCCTCAGACAGTATTGCCACAAATGTGGCAAGTGGACCCCCGTCCCAATTTCATTGGCTGAGCGTTTGACGACGTAATGAGGCGTAAAATAGGCAACGCAATCGTTCCATGACCAGATGAAATATCTTGTGATGGAACAGAACATGCCTAATGAGCCGCTTTAATGAATTTTTAACTATTAAATATACTACATATTACATAACTATACTGAATAGCTAAGTGATCGCCGTGCATGGATAGCATTCGGTAAGTAAATGTTAAGCAGTCCGAACCGGTGACATGAAACGCGCACGCCGCGCTGCCCGCCGCGATTTCAATTGCCGACTCACCGCACGCGACATTGCGTGATTCAAAAGAATCGGCACCGTGTACCGTCATGCGGAATAAGAAATTCCGCCTCGGAGATGGACGATGAAACACTCCGTCAGCGACCCGATTGGCGCGTCACATCTCCCTGAAATGATTCTTTGCGAGGGCCTGCGACAAGGCATCATCAAACGCTTTCGTCGCGTTGCACCAGCGCGCGGGCTATGTTAGCAAAGCCGCGATTTGAACGGGTCACGACATTTTGTTGTGACCTAAAAATCGAAGTCCCGCTTGAATTCCAAGGACTTGGATCGCTAGGCGCCACATTCAGGCGATAGTTATTCCCTTGCGAGTTTGACAGCCTGAAGAGCGCAATTCGTGGCAACACAAGATCCGTCGGTTTCGGGAATGTCCGGTCGTTATGCAACGGCTCTGTTTGAGCTGGCGCGTGACGAAAAGTCCGTCGATGCGGTGAAGGCCGATCTCGACAAATTCGCAGCGATGCTGGCCGACAGCGCCGACCTGGCGCGACTGGTTCGCAGTCCGGTGTTCTCTGCAGAGATTCAGGGCAAGGCCCTCGCTTCGGTTCTGGAGAAAGCCGGAATTACCGGCATCACCGCCAACTTTCTCAAGGTCCTCACCGCCAACCGCCGCCTGTTCGCCATTGGCGACGTGGCCCGCGGCTTCAATGCGCTGGTAGCCAAGTTTAAGGGCGAAGCCACGGCTGACGTCACCGTCGCCGAGCCGCTCAGTGACAAGAATCTCGACGCTCTCAAGACCGCGCTGAAGTCAGTGACGGGCAAGGACGTCGCGCTCAACGTGAAAGTCGATCCGTCCATCATCGGCGGGCTTGTCGTCAAGCTCGGCAGCCGCATGGTGGACAGCTCGCTTCGCACCAAACTCAACTCGATCAAGCACTCGATGAAAGAGGCAGGCTGATGGACATCCGCGCCGCAGAAATTTCCGCGATCCTCAAAGACCAGATCAAGAATTTCGGCCAGGAAGCTGAAGTTTCTGAAGTCGGACAGGTGTTGTCCGTCGGCGACGGCATTGCCCGCGTCTACGGCCTCGACAACGTCCAGGCTGGTGAAATGGTCGAATTCGAGAACGGCACCCGCGGCATGGCGCTGAACCTCGAAACCGACAACGTCGGTGTCGTTATTTTCGGCGCTGACCGCGAAATTAAAGAAGGCCAGACTGTTAAGCGCACCCGTTCGATCGTGGACGCGCCGGTTGGCAAGGGTCTGCTCGGCCGCGTGGTCGACGCGCTCGGCAATCCGATCGATGGCAAGGGTCCGATCCAGGCCGACAAGCGTATGCGTGTCGACGTCAAGGCACCGGGCATCATTCCGCGCAAGTCGGTCAACGAGCCGATGGCAACTGGCCTGAAGTCGGTCGACGCTCTGATCCCGGTCGGCCGTGGCCAGCGCGAGCTGATCATCGGTGACCGTCAGACCGGCAAGACCGCAATCGCGCTCGACACCATCCTGAATCAGAAGTCGCTGAACGTTGCTGGCGCTCCCGAGAGCCAGAAGCTGTACTGCGTGTACGTCGCCGTCGGTCAGAAGCGTTCGACCGTTGCTCAGTTCGTGAAGGTGCTCGAAGAGCAGGGTGCGATGGAATACTCCGTCGTCGTCGCTGCGACCGCTTCCGATCCGGCTCCGATGCAGTACATCGCGCCGTTCACCGGCTGCACGATCGGCGAATTCTTCCGCGACAACGGCATGCACGCCGTCATCATCTATGACGATCTTTCGAAGCAGGCCGTTGCTTACCGCCAGATGTCGCTGCTGCTGCGCCGTCCGCCAGGCCGCGAAGCCTATCCGGGCGACGTGTTCTATCTTCACTCGCGTCTGCTCGAACGCGCTGCGAAGCTCAATGATTCCCAGGGCAATGGTTCGCTGACGGCGCTGCCGGTCATCGAAACCCAGGCCAACGACGTGTCCGCCTACATTCCGACCAACGTGATTTCGATCACTGACGGTCAGATCTTCCTTGAAACCGACCTGTTCTTCCAGGGCATCCGTCCTGCCGTGAACGTCGGTCTGTCCGTGTCGCGCGTCGGCTCCGCCGCGCAGACCAAGGCGATGAAGAAGGTCGCCGGCAAGATCAAGGGTGAGCTCGCGCAGTACCGCGAAATGGCGGCCTTTGCGCAGTTCGGCTCCGACCTCGACGCGTCGACCCAGCGCCTGCTGAACCGCGGCGCGCGTCTGACCGAACTCCTGAAGCAGCCGCAGTTCTCGCCGCTGAAGATGGAAGAGCAGGTTTGCGTGATCTGGGCCGGCACCAACGGCTATCTCGACACTCTGCCGATCGCCAAGGTTCGGGGCTTCGAAGACGGTCTTCTGTCGCTGCTGCGCGGCAAGAACGTTGAGATCCTCAACGCGATCCGCGACAGCCGCGATCTCAAGGATGACGTCGCCGCCCAGCTCAAGGCCGTCGTCGAAGGCTTCGCGAAGACCTACGCTGCTTAATACTGTCAATGAATGGCCGGCTCCTGCCGGCCATTCGCGTTGATGTCCGGCACGAGGTCGGGCGTTTCGAACGAGAGGTTCGCGATCGGCCAAACGGCCAGATCGCCGGGGTGGACTGAGAATGGCCTCACTTAAAGACATGCGCGTCCGCATCGCCTCGACCAAGGCGACGCAGAAGATCACCAAGGCGATGCAGATGGTCGCAGCGTCGAAGCTGCGTCGTGCGCAGACCGCTGCCGAAGCTGCACGACCTTACGCCGAGAAGATGGATACCGTGATCGCCAGCATTGCCGGCGCTACAACGGCAGGCTCCGGTCCGGCGCTGCTCGTCGGCACCGGCAAGGATCAGGTTCATCTGCTGCTGGTCTGCACCGGCGAGCGTGGCCTGTGCGGCGCTTTCAATTCCTCGATCGTCCGTCTGGCGCGCGAACGCGCACTGGCGCTGATGAACCAAGGCAAGACGGTCAAATTCTTCTGCGTTGGTCGCAAGGGCTACGAGCAACTGCGCCGTAATTTCGACAAGCAGATCGTCGGTCATCTCGAATTGCGTTCGGTGCGTCAGCTCGGCTTCGTCAATGCCAACGACATCGCCAAGAAGGTTCTCGAACTCTTCAACACTGGCGAATTCGACGTCTGCACGCTGTTCTATTCCCGCTTCAAGTCGGTGATCGCGCAAATCCCGACCGCCCAGCAGATCATTCCCCTGGTGGTCGAGGCGCCTAAAGCCGATGCCGGCCCAACGCCGAGCTACGACTACGAGCCCGCCGAGGATGAGATCCTCGACGGCCTGCTGCCGCGCAATCTTGCGGTGCAGATCTTCCGCGCTCTGCTCGAGAACAACGCTTCGTTCTACGGCGCGCAGATGAGCTCGATGGACAACGCTACGCGCAACGCCGGCGACATGATCCGCAAGCAGACATTGATCTACAACCGCACCCGCCAGGCGATGATTACGAAGGAGCTGATCGAAATCATCTCCGGCGCCGAGGCGATCTAACAACAACCTTCCGGCCTCATGGGCCGCCGTTCAAGTTTCGGACTTCCGAGTCCTTGAAGTTTATGGAGAAGTTTTCATGGCCGCATCCGCCAACCAGACCGGACGTATCACCCAGGTCATCGGCGCCGTCGTCGACGTGCAGTTCGAAGGCTACCTGCCCGCAATTCTGAACGCGATCGAAACCAAGAACGGTGGCAACCGCCTGGTTCTCGAAGTCGCCCAGCATCTCGGCGAATCGACGGTCCGCACCATCGCGATGGACACCACCGAAGGTCTGGTCCGTGGTCAGGAAGTCACCGACACTGGCTCGCCGATCCAGGTTCCTGTTGGCGTCGGCACCCTCGGCCGTATCATGAACGTGATCGGGGAGCCGATCGATGAAGGCGGTCCGATCGCTTCGGAAGGCAACCGCGCTATCCATCAGGAAGCGCCGATGTATACCGAGCAGTCCACCGAGGCTGAAATTCTCGTCACCGGCATCAAGGTCGTCGATCTGCTCGCGCCTTACGCCAAGGGCGGCAAGATCGGCCTGTTCGGCGGCGCCGGCGTCGGCAAGACGGTTCTCATTCAGGAACTGATCAACAACGTCGCGAAGGCGCACGGCGGCAACTCGGTGTTCGCCGGCGTCGGCGAGCGTACCCGCGAAGGTAACGATCTCTATCACGAGTTCATCGAGTCCAAGGTGAACGCCGATCCGCACAATCCGGATCCGGCCGTGAAGTCGAAGTGCGCTCTCGTGTTCGGCCAGATGAACGAGCCTCCGGGCGCCCGCATGCGCGTTGCTCTGTCCGGCCTGACCGTCGCCGAACACTTCCGCGATCAGGGCCAGGACGTGCTGTTCTTTATCGACAACATCTTCCGCTTCACCCAGGCAGGTTCGGAAGTGTCAGCGCTGCTCGGCCGTATTCCTTCGGCGGTGGGTTATCAGCCAACGCTCGCGACTGACATGGGCGCGCTGCAGGAGCGTATCACCACCACGCATAAGGGTTCGATCACCTCGGTGCAGGCCATCTACGTTCCAGCCGACGACTTGACCGATCCGGCGCCTGCTACCTCGTTCGCCCATTTGGACGCGACGACCGTGCTCAACCGTGCGATTTCGGAAAAGGGCATCTACCCCGCAGTGGATCCGCTCGACTCCACCTCGCGCATGCTATCCCCGCTGATCGTCGGCCAGGAGCACTACGAGACCGCGCGTATGGTTCAGCAGGTGCTGCAGAAGTACAAGTCGCTGCAGGACATCATCGCCATTCTCGGCATGGACGAACTGTCGGAAGAGGACAAGCTGGCCGTGGCCCGCGCCCGCAAGATCGAGCGCTTCCTGTCGCAGCCGTTCTTCGTCGCTGAAATCTTCACGGGTTCGCCGGGCAAGTTCGTCGAGCTCGCCGACACCATCAAGGGTTTCCGCGCGATCTGCGAAGGCAAGTACGATCATCTGCCGGAAGCCGCCTTCTACATGGTCGGTGCGATCGAAGAAGCCGTCGAGAAGGGCAAGAAGCTGGCTGCGGAAGCGGCATAAAGTTCTTACCTTCCCCCCGCGCGAAGCAAAGCTTCGCTAGGCGGGGAGGGTCGGCGCATTTGCGCCGGGGTGGGTGTGCCACAAGCGCCTTCGCCCATGGTTACCCCCCTCCCCAACCCTCCCCCGCAAGGGGGGAGGGAGCAGTCAGCGGATAACGACATGGCCACGTTCCACTTCGATCTCGTCTCACCGGAAAAGCTCGCTTTCACAGGCGAAGTCGAGCAGGTCGATATTCCCGGCGCCGAGGGCGATGTCGGTGTGATGGCCGGCCACGCGCCTGTGGTAGTCGCGTTGCGCCCGGGCATCATGACTGTCACCACCGGTGGCAAGCATGAGAAGATCATTGTGCTCGGTGGCCTTGCCGAAGTCTCGGACAAGGGCTTGACGGTTCTTGCTGACGTCGCAACCTCAATCGCCGAGCTTGACCGCGAAGCTTTCGCCAAGGACATCGCCGAGATGGAAGAGAAGCTGGCCGAGAAGGAAGGCTCCGCTCTGGACCGCGCTATCGAGCGCCTCGACCACTTCAAGGTCATCCAGCAGCACATCACCTCGACGGCGATGCACTAAGCGCTATAGCCCGGGTAGCGCTTCGTTTCGTCAGGGCTTCGCCTCAGACAAATTTCGCAAAACTCTCGGCCACGGCGCGATAGACCTCCCGCCGGAACGGCACCACGAGATCCGCGACGCGATCCAGTCGCTCCCAACGCCAGGCGTCGAATTCAGGCGGCTGGTCATTGCGCGGCGTGAGCGGATCGACTTCGGCATCATCCCCGGTGAATTTCAGTGCAAACCACTTCTGCCGTTGCCCGCGGAACTGCGCAAAGCGATGGCTGGGGTTCTCGAACGGGATGAAGTCGTAGGTCATCCAGCCGGTCTCGCCGAGATAGTCGGCATGACTGACGCCAGTCTCTTCCCATAGTTCGCGCATCACGGCGACGCGGGGATCTTCGTCGGGATCGATACCACCCTGAGGCATCTGCCATTCCAGGCCCGGCAGAATGATCTCCGGCCCGTCATCCTTGAAGCGGCGGCCGATCAGAACTTTGCCGTCGGCATTGAACAGTGCGACGCCCACATTGGGGCGATAGGGCCGGTTATCCGTCATTGCGGCGCTAGCCGTCCGCCAGACCGGCAAATTCCTTCACCACCCGCTCATAGACGGGGCGCTTGAACGGCACGATCAGCTCCGGAAGGTTCTTCATCGGCTCCCAGCGCCAATTGATGAACTCGGCCTTGTGGCCACCCGGGGGGTGCGTGACGTTGATTTCCTTGTCATCGCCGGTGAAGCGTACGGCGAACCATTTCTGCCGCTGGCCGCGATAGCGACCCTTCCAGGCCCGCCCGGCCACCGTGCGGGGAATGTCGTAGATCAACCAGTCCGGCACTTCGCCGAGCTTCTCGACCGATTGGACACTGGTTTCTTCATAGAGCTCGCGCTTGGCTGCCTCCCAGGTGTCCTCACCGGGATCGACGCCGCCCTGCGGCATCTGCCAGACATGCATGTCATCGACGTGCTCGATACCGCCGGCACGTCGGCCGATAAAGACGAGCCCTTGCGGGTTGATCAGCATCATTCCGACGCAAGTTCGATAGGGCAGGTCTTCGTAGCGCGCCATTCCGTCAATGCCTCTCGCGTCCGTTCGAGCACTCTTTACGCAGCGATTCGACCTTGCTGAATCGCAGCGATTCGGCCGTGCCGAATTCACCCTAGCCCAAAGACGCTAGCTTGATTTTGATTTCAGCATCGCGGTTGTCAATGGCACCAGCATGACCCCGCGGCTTTCAAGGGTTTTCGCCCAGGCGCTGATACGTTCGATCGAGATCGGCAGCGCCGAAGCGACGCCGACAGCCACACCCCGCTCCTTGGCCAGCCCCTCGAGCCGCGCTAGCGCCTTGTCGATGTCTGCGGAGGTCGGCACCGCGTCGATGGCAACATCGGAGCGTGCGAAGGGCATGCCCTGCCCTTCGGCGGCTGCGGCGGCAACGCTGCGCGGCGTCGAGCCATCGTCGAACAATGCAAGCCCGCGTTTGCTGGCCTCACGCGCAATGGGTTGCATCGCCGTGTCAGTGGCGATGAAGCGCGCGCCCATGAAATTGGCGACGCCGACATAGCCCTGGAAGCGGCTCATATGCCACATCATGCGATCGAGGTTCTGCTCGGCCGTAGCCGAGGACAACAGCGTCTGCGGGCCGGGATCGTTGTCGGGATAGTCGAACGGTTCCATCGGCAGCTGCAGCAGCACCTCGTGGCGCTGCGCACGGGCGCGCTCGACCAGTTTGCCGGGATCCGAGCCATAGGGCGTGAAGCCCAGCGTCACGGCCGGCGGCAGCTTCATGATGGCATCGGTGGTCTTGGCTGCACCGACGCCGAGGCCGCCAATAACGATGGAAATGCTCGGCATCTTCATCGCCCTGGCGCGCTCGGCCTCGGAGCCCGCGGCATAGGCCGTGACCGGCTTCAGCGCGCCGATGGCGATGGGCACCATGCCGTGGCGGGATTTCTCCAGCAGTTTCTGATCGATCCCCGTCATGACCGGCGGCGACACATCGGCCGCAGCGTTGTCCGACCCCTCGCTCGACACCACGACATCCTTACGGGCGCCGCTGGAGCCGTCGATGATGGTAATGGTCTTCTGGCCGGGAACCTCGGGTGCCTTGGCCGTCTCGGGCGTACCGTGCTTGACCTCGACCGGCGGCTTGGCGGCGACCTTCTGATCATCAGTCGCGGCAGGTGCCTTGATCGCTACGCGCGCTACCGGCTCGCCGCCCATCGGGTTATTATTGAAGATGGCAACACCGAGAAAACCGAGCAGCAGCAAGGCGAGGATCGTGGCAAGCGCCTGCGTTCCGGAAAAAGGCAGCCGGAACCGCCGCTTACGCGTCGATTTTTGTCCAAGCGGGGCGCTCAGATCGTCCGCCGACACTGCCATGGATCTCCCGAATCAGCCGACCGGACAATAACACGCCCGGTCGCGGCCACGGCACCCGGAAGGGCGCGGGATCACCTGGAAGGATTGCAACAAAAAGGGCGACCCGAAGGCCGCCCTTTCCGCAGAATTGATGCGTATTCGCCGATCAGTTCGGCTTGGCGGCCGCCTTATCGTCTGCTGGCTTGTCCGCAGCAGCAGCGGCTCCCGGCGGCGGCGTGATGATTGCGTTCGACGTCACCTTGATGCCGTGGAGCAAATCGGCAGCGGCCTTCAGCGCCTTGTCATTCTTGGCATCCGGCGGCACATAGGACTGCGAACCGGTCTTCTCGTCGCCATCGTTCTTCAGATGGCCACGGAGCGAAGCCTCGCCCTTGATGTCGCGGGACTTCAGCTCATCCGGCACGTCCTGCACGATTTCGATGTCCGGGACGATGCCCTTGGCCTGGATCGACTTGCCCGACGGCGTGAAGTAACGCGCCGTGGTCAGACGCAGCGCACCGTTGCCGGAGCCCAGCGGGATGATGGTCTGCACCGAGCCCTTGCCGAACGAGCGCGTACCGATCGTGGTCGCACGCTTGTGATCCTGCAGCGCGCCGGCGACGATTTCTGATGCCGAAGCCGAACCGCCATTGATCAGCACGACCACCGGCTTGCCCTTGGTCAGATCGCCAGCATGCGCCGTGCGGCGCTGGGTTTCTTCGGCGTTACGACCGCGAGTCGAGACGATCTCGCCACGCTCGAGGAACGCGTCGGAAACCGTGACGGCTTCTTCAAGCAGACCGCCGGGATTGTTGCGGAGGTCGATGATGTAACCCTTGACCTTGTCAGCACCGATCGCCGCGGTCTGAGCCGCGATCTCGCGCTTCAGGCCTTCGGTGGTCTGCTCGTTGAAGGTCGTGATGCGGATGTAAGCGATATCGTCGCTTTCAACGCGAGCACGCACCGAGCGAACACGGATGTTGTCGCGCACGAGAGTGACGTCGAGCGGATTGTCCTGACCCTTGCGGATGATCTTCAGCTTGATCTTGGTGTTGACCGGGCCACGCATCTTCTCGACGGCCTGGTTCAGGGTGAGACCCTGCACGGCTTCTTCATCGAGGCTGGTGATGATGTCGTTGGCCATGATACCGGCCTTCGATGCCGGGGTATCGTCGATCGGTGACACCACCTTGATCAGGCCGTCTTCCATGGTGACTTCGATGCCGAGACCGCCGAACTCACCGCGGGTCTGCACCTGCATGTCGCGGAAGCTCTTGGCGTCCATGTAGCTGGAATGCGGATCGAGACCGGTGAGCATGCCGGAGATCGCCGATTCGACCAGCTTGCTGTCGTCGGGCTTCTCGACATAGTCGCTGCGGACGCGCTCAAACACGTCGCCGAACAGGTTGAGCTGGCGGTAGGTATCCGAGGTCGCTGCGCGGGCACTGGTGCCCATGAACACGGCGCGTGGCTGAGTCACGAAGAGCGTCAAGGCGGCGCCAGTGGCAGCACTCAGCAGAATTATGGAAGTCTTGCGCATCATCCGCGAACCTTTTCGCCTTCGTTAGCGGCCCACCATGGGCCTGGATCAATGGGAGTCCCGTCTTTCCGGAACTCGATATAAAGCACAGGCTGGCTGGCATTGGCCGCAAGGACGGATGCTACCCGGGATGTTGATCCCATGACAGCGATCGGTTCCCCGGTAAGGACGAACTGACCAATGTTCACCGAAATACGCTCCATCCCGGCGATCAAGACATGATACCCGCCCCCGGCATTGAGGATCAAGAGTTGTCCATAGCTACGGAACGGACCGGAATAAACAACCCAGCCGTCACACGGTGTTGTGACCTGCGCACCCGCCCGTGCGGCCAGTGACATGCCCTTTTCGACGCCACCCACACCGTCGGAACCGCCGAAATTGCGAATTTTAACCCCGTTGACCGGAAGTGCGAGCATGCCCTTTGCCGACGCAAAGGCGATCGCCGGACTGAGCCGGCCGGGATCCTTGAAGGCGCCGATATTCGGCTTGCCGTTGCTGAGCGCCGCCGGCGTGCCCTGCAGACTGGCTGTGGCTGCTGCCTTCGCCGCCGCCTTGGAGTCCTGCTCCATCTTCGCGATCAGGCCCTGCAGACTGTCGACCTGACGGGACAACGTCAGCGCACGCGCGGCTTCCGCTTCCATGTCCTTTTCCGCAGCCGACTGCTGCTTCTGGCGCTCCTCGGTAAAGGACGCGAGGCGTGTCTGTTCTTCCTTCAGCTTGTCGCGATCGCCAGCAAGCTGATCGCGCTCGGTCGAGATCGCCTTGCGCAAATTCACGAGTTCGCTGAGGTCAGCCACCAGTTGCTCGGCGCGCGCGCGCATCTCGGGCACAACGGAGCCGAGCAGCATCGCGGTGCGCAGCGACTTCAGCGCATCTTCCGGACGCACCAGCAAAGCCGGCGGCGCACGGCGGCCGGCGCGCTGCAAGGCGGACAACACTTCGACGATTTCGCCGCGGCGCGATTCCAGCGTGCCGCGGATCTTCTGCTCGCGCGCATCCAGCGGCCGCAATCGTACTTCGGCATCGTCGATCCGGGTTTCGACGCTGCGGACGCGGGCGGCAATATCGATGAGCTGCTGACTGAGCTTGCCGCGATCCTGTCCGATCGCCGCGATATCGGCTTTCAATTTCGCCTGCAGCTCCGCAGCGCTCTTCTGCTGCGCGCGGACCGCTTCAAGCTCCTGCTCGCGTTGACGAATGATATCGGGTGACGGCGCATTCGCTTGCTGGATCGGCGCAGCGGTTTGCGCACGGACTGACGTCGTCATCAAACCTGCAAGAGTCGCTGATACCAGCATCATGGATAACGACGATGCGTTCGACATCCCGCGGCGAACGGCGTCGTGTTCAGATGGAATGGACCGCGGTGACAGCATCGTGGTTTCGACAGCGCCTTCTTTCAAACGCGATACGCTCAATATAGCGAGCTAAACGCGGTGATACGGGTGGCCAGCTAAAATTGTAGCGGCCCGGTAAATCTGTTCCAGAAGCATGACGCGAACCATTTGATGCGGCCAGGTCGCCGAGCCGAATGCAATGCTCAGTTTGGCTTTGCGCCGCAATTCGGGCGAAAGTCCGTCCGCCCCGCCGATGACAAAAACATTATGCGGCACCGATTCGTCCCGCCACTGCCCGATATGGCGAGCGAAACTGACACTGTCCACGCTGCTGCCACGCTCGTCGAGCGCTACTAATACAGCCTTTTCCGGAATCAGCGCCGAAATCGCCGCTGCTTCCTCATTGATCCGGGTCGCCGCATCGCGTGCGCGGCTTTCCGAAATTTCATGAATCGCAAGGCCGCGAAAACCGAGCTTGCGGCCAATATCGTCGAAACGATCACGGTACCGTTCCGCGAGCTCGCGTTCCGGACCCTGCTTGAGCTTGCCGATGGAAATCACAAGAAGATGCATCGGCACAGACTAGCACGCGTCGCGCCGTTGCCGAATTCCCGCTGGCTCAAACAGCCTTCAGATCGATCCGCGGTTCATCCGACGGGCTCTGCGTCCACAAACGTTCCAGATTATAGAATTCGCGAACTTCAGGCCGGAAGACATGCAGGATGACTTCGCCGGTATCGATCAGCACCCAATCGCAATTGGACAGGCCTTCGACATGCAGCTTCTTCTGACCGGCTTCCTTGAGACCCTTGGCGACATTTTCGGCCACCGCGCCGACATGGCGGTTTGACCGACCGGTGGTCACGACCATGTAATCGGAGAAAGCCGACTTGCCGCGCAGGTCGATGGTCACCGTTTCCTCGGCCTTCATGTCGTCAAGGCGGGCGAGAACGAGATTGAGCGTTTCGGTCGCGCTATCGCGCACTGCCGCAGCAGATTTCTTTGCCTTGGGCGAAGCAACCTTCTTCGGAATGACAGCCTTCGGTGCAGCTTTTGCAGCAGCGGGTGTCTTGGCTGCAGCCTTCAGCTTTGCGGTTTTGGTTGCGGCAGCCTTTTTAGGCGCGGCAGCCTTCTTTACCGAAGCGGACTTCTTGGGTGGGGCAACCTTTGACGGGGCTTTCTTGGCGCCCGTCTTGGACAATACAGAAGTGGCCAGAGGACCATTCCTTTCACTGTATTGGGACGCCGAATCCGACGCCCGGTGAGATCAAGTATGCATGTGGGAATGCCGGATTCAATATTCCAGCGCCCGCCCTATAGCACTTATCGGGCGAGTGTTGTGGAATTACGTCTTCCAGCTGCCATCCGGGTTCCGCAGCCGGGTGGAGGACAGATTCAGCTTCAAACCGGTCAAAAATACCCATGCGGGGGGCTTCAGGTCGGCCAATGACCCAGCGTCCTGCTCCGGTATCCGATAACGGCCGAGGGCCTGGGCGGCGGTCGATGCCAGTCCCTGGAAGCTCTGCGGCGGTCGGTCGATGACCGCAAAGGGCACCTCTCCGGCAATCACCTGCCAGCTCTCCCAGCGGTGAAACTGGGCGAGATTGTCGGCACCCATGATCCAGACAAATCGTGCTTGCGAACATCGACGTCGGAGGTAGCTGATGGTGTCGACGGTATAGCGCGTACCGATGACACTCTCGAGACAGGTGATATCGATGCGCGGATGATCGGCCATCGCCTTCGCAGCCGCTGCGCGCTCGGCGAGATCGTGCAGATTGCGTTGATCCTTCAGCGGATTGCCCGGCGACACCAGCCACCAGACGCGATCCAGCTGCAGCCGTTTCATCGCGAACAGGCTGATAGCCCGATGCGCGGCATGCGGCGGATTGAACGATCCGCCAAGCAGACCGATCCGCATGCCGGGACTATGTGGCGGTATGCCCTGCGCCGGCGGGACTGAATGCAAATCCAATTCAGTCTCCACGCGCCGAAACGCACATCATCACGGCCTGGTCTGTCCGGTGCCGTGAATGCGATATTTGAAACTGGTGAGCTGCTCGGCACCGACCGGGCCGCGCGCATGGAATTTGCCGGTGGCGATTCCGATTTCGGCACCGAAGCCGAATTCACCGCCGTCGGCAAACTGCGTCGAGGCGTTATGCAGCACGATTGCCGAATCCACCTCGTTGAGAAACTTCGTAGCCACCGCGACGTCCTCGGTGACGATCGCATCGGTGTGATGCGAGCCGTGATCGCGAATATGCGCGAGCGCATCATCGACACCATCGACGACCCTGGCCGAGATGATCGCATCTTCGTATTCGGTGTCCCAGTCCTCGTCCGTTGCAGGCTTGACGCGCGCATCGGCCTGCTGCACGGCAGCGTCACCGCGCACCTCGCAGCCCGCATCAATCAGCATTTCCACCAGCGGCTTGAGATGCGTACCTGCCACCGCGCGGTCGATCAGCAGCGTTTCCGTCGCGCCGCAGACACCGGGACGGCGCATCTTCGCATTCAGCACGATCGATTTCGCCATATCGAGCTTGGCGGTACGATCGACATAGGTATGATTGACGCCTTCGAGATGTGCGAATACCGGGACCCGCGCTTCGGCCTCGACACGCGCGACCAGGCTCTTGCCGCCGCGCGGCACGATCACATCGACGCCGCCATTGAGGCCGGTGAGCAGCAAGCCAACCGCCGCACGATCGCGCGTCGGCACGAGCGTAATCGCGGCTTCCGGCAGACCGGCTTCACGCAGGCCCTGCACCAGACATTCATGAATTGCACGGCAGGAGCGGAAACTGTCGGAGCCGCCGCGCAGGATCACGGCATTGCCGGACTTCAGACACAGCACGCCGGCATCCGCCGCGACATTCGGACGGCTCTCGAAAATCACCGCAACGACGCCGAGCGGCACCCGCACGCGCTCGATGGTCATGCCATTCGGCCGCTGCCAGCTCTCGGTGACGGCGCCGACGGGATCGGCGATGTCATGGATGACGCGGATGCCATCCGCCATCGCGTGCACGCGCGCCTCGGTCAGGGTCAGCCTATCGATAAAGGCCGATGTGGCGCCATTGGCGCGCACCTCGGCGACATCCTCGGCATTGGCCGCCAGAATCGCAGGCGCACCGGCACGGATCGCGCGCTCCATGGCCGCAAGCGCCCGGTTCTTCTGTTCCGTTGGGGCCACCGCCAACGCACGCGCAGCCGCACGGGCGCTCCGGGCGAGGTCGTTCATCAGGACAGGCAGATCAGCCGATCCGTCGATGGCTTTCAGCGAGGCGGTCATGGCGGGCTCAAATGGGCGGAATGGGAATTCACGACCCCAAAATAGGGACTCACGGGAGCAAGGTCAAAGCGTGTTCGCTACCATCCTGCCGCTGTGCGCTCGCGGATCGATTGCGCCACGAGCTGGATGCCGCGGTAAAGCGCGCGACCGGCCGGCGACAGGTCACGCCCGACGCGACGGATCAGATACAGATCGCGCTCGATGGCCGGATCAAGCAGCCTGCGGAAGGTCAGCACGGGGTGGTCCGTCGCCGGCAACGCCAGACCTGGCAATGGCGCCACGCCGACGCCGGCCTCGACCATGGCGAGCAGGGTCGCCGGGTGTTCGGCCTCATGCAGCGGGTTGCTACGCCCCAGTTCCTGCAGACCGCGTTCCATTTCCAACCGGATCCCGGTGCCGGTCGCCATTGCGATCATGCCTGCAGCGACGCCGTCCATCCAGTTCACGGTGCTTTGTGACGCCAGCTGATGATCCCGCCGCATCACCAGCGCAAAACGATCCGTCAGCAGCTTCGTCGCGTCAAGATCCGCATCCTCACCCGGCACATTGGCGATGCCGAGCTCGGCGTCGCCGCTGCGCAGCCCGGCAATGATCTGATGCCGTGACACTTCCTTGAGCGTCACGCTCACCATGGGATATTCGCGCTGGAAATTCGCTAGCACCACCGGCATCAGACGCAACGCCACCGACGGCACGCAGGCCACCGTAACATGGCCGCGGCGATGCTCGCGCAGATCGCGTAAATCCTGAATTTGGTGATCGAGATCCGCCAGCAGGCGTTGGATCCCCGGCAGGAATTCGGCACCGACCTTGCTGAGTTGAACGCTGCGCGTCGTCCGGTCCAGCAGCCGGACCTGCAGCTCGTCCTCGAGCTGGCGAACGGCCTGGCTGAGGGCGGACTGGGAAACGCCAAGTTTCCGCGCAGCCCGGCTGAAGCTGCCAGCCTGAACCACCTCGGCGAAGGCACGGAGTTGCCGGAGGTCAATATTCATAAGCATTACAGATAAATATATCTGTTTTTCCCGACTTGTTAATGAAATTAACGGGTGCAACAATTTTATGCGAAAACCCGCTGCGGCTAAAAACTATGCAGCGCACCATCTGACATCGGCAATGGACAGAGGCATGATCGACAGGCGCAACCTACTCAAATATTCGCTCATCGGCGCCGCAGCGGCACCGTTCGCAGGCCTGGGAGGCCCGGCCTTTGCCGCCGGGCGCAAGGTTCTGGTGTCCGAAGCCATCCGGCTCGGCATGTATGCCTCGCTCTATGTCGCCGCCGATAAGGGCCTGTTCGCCAAACATGGCCTCGATACCGACCTGTCGACCGCGGGCGGCATCGCCCTGCCGGTGCCGATCCTGCTGTCCGGCCGCGGCCAGATCGGCGTCACCAGCCCTGGCATGTCGGTCAACGCCACGCGTGAAGGCGGCAAGCTCAAGAATATCGCCAAGATCGTCGGCGGCGTGTCGATGTGGGGAATGACCCGCCCGGACACCAAGATCACCACCATCGATGATCTCCGCGGCAAGACCATCGCGACGCTGAAATTTCCGTCCTCGACGATCCAGGTCCCGACTTACGCGATGAAGACGGTCGGCAAGTTCGACCCCAAGGAAGCGGGCGTCACCTTCTTGGAATTGCCACCGGGCGCCCAGGCCGCAGCCGTCAAGGATGGCCGTGCCGACATCGCCACCGCATTCGAATGGGATATCAGCATCGGCGCCGAACAGTTTGGCCTCGTACCATCGCTATCATTCGCCGATCTGCTTGGTCCGCTATGTTTCACGACGGCCATGGCCACCGAAGACGTGATCGCCTCCAACCCGGAGGCGGTGCAAGGCTTCTGTAACGCCATCGCCGAGGCGCAGAAGATGATGCACGAGAACAATGCTGTCTTCACCGAGGTCGCAGAGAAGTACTTTCCGAAAGTCTCGCCGTCGGTGGTCGGAAATGCGACGAAGAACTTCTTTGGCAGCAAGACGGCGATTCCGAAAAACCCCACCATCTCCGCCGAGGAATGGGATCGCGCGATGTTGCTGGAACAAGGCGGCGGCGCAGTCTCAACGACGCTTCCCTATGCACAAATGGTCGACAATCGCTTCGCCGAGAAAGCGACCAAAGAATTCGGATTGGCGTGATGTCGGTCTCAACCAGCTTTCCGTCTGAACGGCGCTACGTCACCTTGCCCGCACGCCCCGAGCCGTTGCGGCTCGCGGTCGAGGAGACCGCAGTCATCGTGGTCGACATGCAGAACGCCTACGCGTCGCCGAACGGCTATCTGGATCTCGCGGGCTTCGACGTGACCGGCGCCAAGGCAGCGATCGTGGCCGTCAAGGAGACGCTGGAGGTCGCGCGCGAGGCCGGCGTCCCTGTGATCTATTTCCAGAACGGCTGGGACGCCGACTATGTCGAGGCCGGCGGTCCGGGCTCCCCGAACTGGCACAAATCGAACGCACTCAAGACCATGCGCGCGCGCCCGGAATTGCAAGGCAGCCTGCTCGCCAAGGGTGGCTGGGACTACGCGCTCGTCGATGAACTCCAGCCGCAGCCCGGCGACATCGTGGTACCGAAGCCGCGCTACAGCGGCTTCTTCAACAGCCAGTTCGACAGCATCCTGCGCGCGCGCGGCATCCGCAATCTCGTCTTCTGCGGAGTTGCCACCAATGTTTGCGTGGAATCGACTCTGCGCGACGGCTTCCATCTCGAATATTTCGGCGTGATGCTCGAAGACGCGACGCATCAGGCCGGCCCCGACTACGTCCAGAAGGCGGCTGTCTTCAACATCGAAACCTTCTTCGGCTGGGTTTCCAGCACGGCCGATTTCCGCCGCGCATTCGCGCAGACTGAAACCTCCACGAAAGCCTGAGGATCCCATGACAGATCGCGCGATTATTCCGCCCGGCACTCATCCGCCGCTCGCACCTTACTCGCCCGGCATGATGGCCGACGGCGTGATCTATGTGTCCGGCACGCTGGCCTTCGACAAGAACAACGACGTCGTTCATGTCGGCGATGCGGCGGCGCAGACCCGGCACATCCTTGAGACGATCAAGAGCGTGCTGACTGCCGCAGGCGCCACGATGGCCGATGTCACCTTCAACTCCATCTTCGTAACCGATTGGGCCAATTACGGCGCCGTCAATAAGGTCTATGCCGAATACTTCCCCGGCGAGAAGCCGGCTCGCTACTGCATCCAGTGCGGACTGGTGAAACCGGATTGCCTCGTCGAGATCGCGTCGATCGCACACAAGCGAGCTTGATGTGACGACCATCGAAGCCACCCAAGCCAATGTCGCGCGGCGGCTGATGCCGCCGGTCCTGCGGATCGCGCTGCTGCAAGTGGCACTGCTAGCTCTGTTACTTGCTGCCTGGGAAATTGCTATCAGCTTCAAATGGATCGCGGTCTATCTCTACGGACGGCCAAGCGGCATCTTCGCCAAGGCCTCTATTCTGATCGCCAACGGAGAACTCCTGCGCGATGCTGCGCTGACTGCCTGGGAAGCCATCGCCGGATTCCTGATCGGCACTATTGCCGGCAGCGCCGTCGGGCTGCTGCTCTGGCTGTTTCCCACCAGCGCGGCGGTGCTGCGCCCCTATCTCATCGCGCTCAACGGCTTGCCGAAGATCGCACTCGCACCCTTGATTATCGTGTGGTTCGGAATCGGCATCTCGTCGAAGATCGCCATCGCCGCCATCATTACCTTCATCGTCGCGGTGATCACCGCGCAACAGGGCGCCAAGGAAGTCGATAGCGACCTGATCAAGTTGATGCGCTCGCTCGGTGCCAGCCGATGGAAGACCTGGCGTACTGTCGTCATTCCGGGCGCCATGCCGTGGATCGTGTCCGCCTTCCGTCTCAATGTCGGCTTCGCGCTGATCGGCGCAGTCGTCGGCGAATACATCGCCTCGAAAGAGGGCCTCGGCTACATGATCTATTATGCCGGTGTGCTTTACGATTTGAACGCCGTGTGGGTCGGCATCGCCGCGCTCATGGCCGTGGCGCTACTGATGTACGGCGCGATCGACATTCTCGAACGCCGCCTGCGCTTCTGACTTTCCATCGCTCGAACCCGCAAGACAACCCATGCCCTATGCAAGCGGCGGTGACGCCGACATCTATTACGAAACTCATGGACACGGAACGGCGATCCTCATGTCGGCCGGCATGGGCGGCAGCGGATCGTTCTGGGCGCCGCAGGTCGCCGCACTCGCGCAGCGCCACCAGGTCATCCTCTACGACCACGTCGGCACCGGCCGCAGCGCTGATAACACCGCACCGCCACGATCAATCTCGGGCATGGCCGACGACATCGCGCATGTGCTCGACCACGCCGGTGTCAGCAATGCACATGTGGTGGGCCATGCCATCGGCGGCATCGTCGGAATTGAACTTGCCCTGCGCGACCCCGCGCGCTTGCGCAGCCTGGTGGTGGTGAACGGCTGGGGTCGCGCCGATCCGTTCCTGCGGCGCTGTTTCGAAGTGCGCAAACAGATCCTGAATCAGTCCGGCCCGAAAGCCTATGTGCGTGCGCAGCCACTGTTTCTCTATCCGCCGCGATGGATTTCCGACAACGCCGCGCAGCTCGACGCGGAAGAAGAGCGCATCCTCGCGCACTTCCCGACAGCGGCGACGATGAATGCGCGGATCGACATGTTTCTCGCCTTCGACCCGGGCGACGCGCTCGCGACCATTGCAACGCCGACACTGCTGGCCTCGTCGCGGGACGATAGCCTGGTACCTGCTTATCTCTCGCAACAACTGGCTGCCGCCATTCCGGGCGCGCGCGTTCGCGAAGTGGAATGGGGCGCCCATGCCTTCACCGCCGTGATACCCGACGTTTTCAATAACATGCTACTCGGCTTCTGCAGCGAGGTGGACGCATGAACGCCATGACACCAATCGCCTCGTCGTCGTCGTCAACTATATCTACGGTGCTCAGGGCGGAACAGGTCGGCGCATCGTTTGGAAGCGGCAAGCAATATGTCGAGGCCATACGCGACGTCAGCTTCGAACTGCGGCAGGGCGAAACCCTGGCCATTGTCGGCCCGTCCGGCTGTGGCAAGTCCACATTGTTCAATGTCATTGCCGGTTTGCTGAAACCGACGCGCGGCCATGTCGAGGTCGCAGGCATCCGCGTCGACGACGCCGCAGGACATGTCGGCTATATGCTCCAGAAGGATCTGCTGCTGCCGTGGCGTTCCGTCATCGACAATGTGATGCTCGGCTTGGAAGTGCGCGGTGCGCCGCGACAGACGTCGCGCGACATCGCCATGAAATTGATCCGCGCCTACGGCTTGGCCGGTTTCGAGAACGCCAAGCCCGCAACCTTGTCAGGCGGCATGCGCCAGCGCGTGGCCATCATGCGCACGCTGGCCTTCGACCCGCAGGTGATCCTGCTGGATGAGCCGTTCTCGGCGCTGGATTTCCAGACCCGCCTGCTGCTGCAGGCCGACGTGTCACGCATCATCGCCGAAAATGGCAAGAGCGCGATTTTGGTCACCCATGACATCGGCGAAGCCATCGCCATGGCCGACCGCGTTCTGGTACTCAGCGCGCGTCCGGCGACCGTGCGGGCGCTTCATGTCATCGATTTGCCCAAGGCAGGTCGCGATCCCGTAGCGCTGCGCACCGATGCTGCCTTCCAGGCCTATTTCGCCAAGATCTGGGCCGACCTGGAAATGCCTGCCACGGCCGCATGAAGCGTCAAAGCTGCGACTGACAGTTGCGACAGAAACGGATGGCGCCGGAGCGCAAATGGTGCCGCAAACAGGACTCGAACCTGTGACCCCGTCATTACGAATGACGTGCTCTACCAACTGAGCTATTGCGGCGAACCAAGCGGCGATTCGGCTTTTCGGCCAAAAACGCTGGGGCATCTGATATCGCCCGGGGCGTTGCTTTGCAAGAAGCCGAGACCTCTCCGGCAACCGAAAAACTGAGCGACCCCCCCGCCGAAACCGACCATTTCGGCCTGAATCAGGGGCGTTAGCCGCCCCAACGGCGCAGAAAGCCGCGCCAACCACCCTGTTGCTGGCCGGCATTCAGTTCTGCGAATTCATCGCGATAATCGTCCGCCTCGTCCACGCCGGGATCGTCCGGAGGCCTGACGATGGGAATGACGGCCGGAATAGCCACGGCGGGCTTCGCGGCGCTGGCGATATCGCTGCGGTCGCGGAACAGCGGTGGCGGCGCGGGGGCCGGTTTCGGGAGCGGCGGCGGCGCTTCGGCGGGCTCGGGCGCAGCATCGGCCACCGGCTCGGGCTGTGCTGGTACTTCAGGTTCCACCGCGAGGTCCTGAGCCGGCGCGGAGGGTGTGACCTCGACCGGCACGGGCACCACGGGTTTTGGCATCGCGGGCGGCGGAGCCAGCACGGTTTCGCGCAAAATCTCGGTCTCGATCGTCGAGGCCCTGTCCGACGGCAGTGCGGCCAGCGGCGTCTGCCACTGGAACGCATCAATTCGGCCGGTGACCGGCGATACCGGCCGCCAGCGATCCGACACATAGCCGTCCGCCGTCCAGACCGGATCATGCAACGCGCGCACGGCACGCAATGTCCAGGCGCGGGCGCGGCCGCTGTCGCCATGTTCGGTACGTTCGATTTCCGCCATCAGCATCGCAACGCGCTGGGTGGAGTCGGTCGTGAACGGCGCCAGTGTTTCGCGGGCGCGCGTGAATTCGGCGGCATCGATGGCCGCACGGGCGATCGCCAGCGCGCCTTCGATATGGCCTGGCGCTTTGGACGCCAGCGTCTCGACACGCACCAGCCGCTGCCGCGCGGAATCGCCGAGCTTCACATGGGCATAGGCGTCGGCGAGATCCGGATGCGGCTGCGCCAGCCACGCTGTCTCGATGATCTTCATTGCCCGACGAGTCTGATGTGCCTCGCTCTGGAATCGGCTGGCGAGAACGGCGGCTGGCACCAAAGTTGGCGCAAGCTTGATCGCCTCGGTCACGCTGTCGCGGGACAGATCGCGATCTTGTGTCTCAAGCTCCAGCGCACGCGCGGTGAGCAGCACGCCGCGCTGCCGACGAAACGCCGCGCGATCGATCAGGCCAGAGGCAAAATTGTTGTCGAGGATTTTCAGCGCGCCGGTCCAATCGCTCTGCGCGCAGCGGAAGCCAAGAACGGCTTGCGACGCCCATGTCGATGCCGGCGACAGTTTCAGCGCTTCTTCGGCAATCGTCACGGCGGCGACGGGATCGTCGCTGCGCTGCGCCTCGATGAACAGACCGCGCAGACCCAGCAGCCGCGTATCGCTACGCTCAGCCATCGCCTGAAACGCACGATGCGCACCGGCGCGGTCGCCATCGAGCTGGGCGGACTGGGCATGCAGCAACAGAGCGAGCGGATCGTCAGTCGTCAAACGTTTGGCGATATCGGCATGACGCCGCGCGGCGTGGCCATCGCCCTGCCCGATCGCCAGCAGACCATGGGTGATGGCCTGACGCCCGCGCGCCTGACGCTTTTCATGGCGACGACGGCGCATTCGCTTCGGCGCACCCCACAAACCACGCAGGAGCGACCAGGCGAACACCACCGCGACGATTGTCAGGCCGAGCACCAGCACAAACACCGGCACCGACGGCGAAGCGCGCCAGACGCCCCAGGATATCACGACATCGCCGGGCTGATCGGCGACCCAGGCGGCGCCAGCGGCCGCAAGTGCTATCAACACAAGAAACAGAATAATGCGGAACATCGGATTCCTATGGCGCTGGTTTGGAAAGCGCCGCCATCGCGTCGGCTGCGAATTGACGTGAAGCCGCCAGCGCTGCATCGCGCATATCGACTCTATCGAGCCAGGGCTGAACCACGGCACGATCCGCTGGCGACAGCGTCAGCAACTCACGCCTGGCCGTGGCGATATCGTTGCTGCGCGCAGCCGCAGACGCGCGTGACACAGCGCCGCTGTTGCTACCTGCGCCGACAGCATCGGTGCGCTCGATGCGCACCAGCTTGGCCGCGCCGGCCTGCAGACGATCCATGAAACCTGCGCCTACCGCAGGCGTGTCCGCCGGCGCGGGTGTGAGCTTCGGTAACACTGCAAGCAGTTCACGGCTGAGTGCGACTGCGTTTGGTACGCCCGTCATTGCAAACGCATCGAGCGGCTTCAGCTGATTGGCATTGCCGGCAAGCGGTTTGACCGCCGCAAGCGCCGTCGCAAAGGGCTCACCCTGGCGCACCGACGTATCGAGCAACGACGCCGCAACGATACGGCGCAAGACCGTGTCATCGAAAGGTTTGGTATTCTGTTGGGCGGCCGAAGACTTCAACTCGCCGGCTGCACGTTCGATCTGCCCGAGCCGCTCATTGATCGGCCCGAGATCGACCACACCGGTCGCGGTACGCGGCGCGGATTTGAGTTGATTGATGTCGGCGACGACACGATCCGATTGTGTCTTCGCGGCAGTGAGATCGCCGCGCAATCCCGCGATGGATTTCTCGAGCGTATCGATCCGCGTTGCCAGCCCCGTATCCGGCGCAGCGACCGGGCGCGCTTCGATCTGCGCAATGCGAGAGGTCAGCGCATCGACATCTGCCTTGTCACTCGAAGCAATGCCGCTCAGGCCGAACCATGCGATCCCGGCGACAAGCGCACCGGCAACCGCGCCAACGGCGGCGGGAACCAGGACAGGTGCACGCGCAGGCGAGATGGGCGCCTGCTTTTCAACCGCAGCCTCCGCGGCGGGCTCGGACGGCGGCATGTCCGACGGTGCGGTATCGACGGACTCCGATGCTGTTTCCGGTACCGCAGGCTCCGCTGCAGCCGGACGCTCGGTGACCTCGGCAGCCGTCAATTCGATGGTTGGCGGCGGCCGTTTGGGCCGACCGGCATCCGGAGACGATCCCGTCTCATTATCGTCGGCCATGGCGTCGGTTCCCTCGTGACATGCCCGATCCCTACCGGGATTTGGTCACAGCAGTCTTAACGCGATAATGGCGCGATGGCACGGTCCAGCGCCGCGAGCAGGGCATTTTCGTCCGGGGTCTGCGCCACCACGACCTGGCTGGCTCCGGCATCATGCGCAATCGTACCGACCGCAGCTGAAAGGCAATAGTGTGGAACTGCGAGGGCAGCGATCTCGACGCCCGATAAGCCCACCGCCTGGAAGAATGCCCGCGCGCTCCGCCGCGAATAATGCAGCACAGCCTCGATTCTGCCGGCCACGAAGGCCGCAGCAACATCATCCGGCAGATCGGCCACCGGCATCATCCGGTAGGTGGTTTGTGTCACCACCGTGAAACCGCGCGCACCGAGTTCGCCAGCGAGATCCCGCGCAAGATCGGCGCCGGCCAGATAAAGGAGCGGGCGGGTCTTGTTCAGCAGCTTGCTCTTGCTGCTCTCCGTCAATAGGTCCCGCAGCGCCGCAGCATCACCTTCGGCGGACACGACCTTGGCAAAGCCGAGATCGCGCGCGGCCTCTGCGGTCCGGTCACCGACCGCGATCAGCGGCAGGTGAAGCAGGGTTGCCTGCACCGGCTGATCGGCGAGTGCGCGTAGCGCATTGGACGACGTCACGATCACCGCGCCGAAATCCGCATCCGAATCGATGGACAGCATCACCTTTTCGAAGCGCAGCATCGGCGCCGCCAGCACCTCGAAGCCCCGCGCGCGCAAGACGGCGGCGGTGCGGGTAGTGTCCGGCTGCGGGCGAGTGACGAGAATAGCCATATCTGAGGTCCGGTTTCGGGGGTCTCGCATGCCACGCAGGGCATCGAGTGATTGCACCTTGCAACCCCGCAATGCTACGCCGGGGACAGGAAAAGCCCGGATTTGGCTGATTTAGCAAGGACCGATAGTGACCATCGACCAACCGATGCTGGTGCTGGGAATCGAGACGACCTGCGATGAGACCGCGGCCGCCGTTATCGAACGCCAGCCCGACGGCAGCGGCAAGATCCTGTCCAATATCGTCCATTCGCAGATCGGCGACCACGCGCCCTATGGCGGCGTGGTGCCCGAGATCGCCGCGCGCGCCCATATCGACCTGCTCGACGGCATCGTCGGCCGCGCCATGAAGGACGCCGACGTCAATTTCGCGCAACTGAGCGGTGTGGCCGCAGCCGCCGGACCCGGCCTGATTGGCGGCGTCATTGTTGGTCTCACCACCGCAAAAGCCATAGCCATGGTGCATGACACCCCGCTGGTGGCCGTGAACCATCTCGAAGCCCATGCGCTGACGCCGCGGCTGACCACTTCCTTGGCGTTTCCGTATTGCCTGTTTCTCGTTTCCGGCGGTCATACCCAGATCGTCGCGGTGCTCGGCGTCGGCCACTATGTCCGGCTCGGCACCACCGTCGATGACGCCATGGGCGAAGCCTTCGACAAGGTCGCAAAGATGCTCGGCCTGCCCTATCCCGGCGGTCCGCAAGTGGAGCGGGCCGCTGCCGGTGGCGATCCCAAGCGCTTTGCGTTTCCGCGGCCGATGCTTGGCCGGCCCGATGCGAATTTTTCGCTGTCAGGTCTCAAGACTGCGGTACGCAACGAGGCCAGCCGGCTCATTCCTTTGGAAGAGCAGGACATCGCGGATCTCTGCGCCAGCTTCCAGGCGGCGGCGCTGGAATCGACGGCGGATCGATTGAGCGTCGGCCTCAGATTGTTCGAAGACCAATTCGGCCCGCCGCATGCACTGGTCGCGGCAGGGGGTGTCGCCTCCAACCAGGCGATCCGCGGTGCGCTGCAGGCCGTCGCCGCAAAAGCGCAGACCACGCTGATCATCCCGCCGCCGGCACTGTGCACCGACAACGGCGCGATGATCGCCTGGGCCGGCGCAGAGCGCCTTGCGCTGGGACTCACCGACACGATGGAAGCACCGCCCCGCGCGCGCTGGCTGCTCGACGCTGACGCCAAGGCGCCGGCAGGCCATTCCAAATCCCGCGCGGCTTACTGACGGGAACATCATGGCCGACTTAAACTCTGTGGCGGTGATCGGCGCTGGTGCTTACGGCACGGCGCTGGCCGATGTCGCGGCGCGCGCCGGCCGCGAGGTCGTGCTCTATGCACGCTCGACTGCAGCCGCCGAACTGATGCAGGTATCGCGCGCCAATCCGAGATTGCCCGGCGCTGCCATCGATGACTCTGTCTTCGTCACCGCCGATCTTTCGCTGTCAGCGCGCGCCGATATCATTCTGCTCGCCGTCCCGTCGCAACAGTTGCGCGAGGCATTGACGGCGCTCGCGCCGCTATTGCCGGCAGGCGTTCCGGTGGTCGCCTGCGCCAAGGGCATCGAGCGCGGCAGTCACAAATTCATGACGGAAGTCATCGCCGACGTCGCACCGCATGCGATCCCTGCCATTCTGTCGGGACCGAATTTCGCCGACGATGTCGCAGCGGGCCTGCCCACAGCAGTGACACTCGCCTGCGCCGACGAAGATATCGCTGTCGCGCTCGTGCAGGCCCTGGGTTCGGCGACGTTCCGTCCCTATCACTCCACCGATGTGCGCGGCGTCGAGATCGGCGGTGCGGCGAAGAACGTACTGGCAATTGCGGCGGGTATCGTCGCCGGCAAGCAGCTCGGCGCGTCGGCCCTTGCAGCACTCACGACGCGCGGCTTCAGCGAATTACTGCGACTAGGCATCGCATGTGGCGCGCGCACCGAGACGCTGTCGGGACTGTCAGGTCTTGGCGATCTGATCTTGAGCTGTTCGAGCGCGCAATCGCGTAATTTTTCGCTCGGCGTTGCATTGGGCCGCGGCGAACAGCCGGCGCGCGACAAACTTGCCGAGGGTGAATTCACGGCGCCGGTGCTGATCGAGCTTGCGACATCGAAGGGCGTCGATATGCCGGTGGCAAAGGCCGTGGCGGCAATTCTGGCCGGCCAGACAACCATCGATCAGGCAATCGATGGCCTGCTGACGCGGCCGTTCAAGGCAGAAGGTTAGAGACGTGATGAAATACTGGCTGGTGAAATCGGAGCCTTCGGTGTGGTCGTGGGACCAGCAGGTGGCGAAGGGCAAGAAGGGCGAAGCCTGGACCGGCGTGCGCAACCACAGCGCCAAGCTCAACATGATGGCCATGAAGAAAGGTGATCGCGCCTTCTTCTATCATTCCAACGAAGGCAAGGAAGTTGTCGGGATCGTCGAGATCGTGAAAGAGCATTATCCCGACCCGACCGACGAATCCGGCAAGTTCGTCTGCGTCGACATTGCCGCCGACAAGCCTTTGAAGACGCCGGTGACGCTCGTTGCCGTGAAGGCCGAGCCAAAGCTCGGCGAGATGGCGCTGCTGAAACTGTCGCGGCTCTCGGTGCAGCCGGTGACCGCGGAGGAATGGAAGCTGCTCTGCAAAATGGGCGGATTGTGAGCGCCGACGGCGCGGCCAATCTTGCAATCACTGATCCCGTAGCTTTCATCCGCGCCAATACGCGCCTGCGATTGGTGCCACTGGTGCCGAACATTGTGCTGCACACAGCCGACGAGGCCGTACCGCTGTGGAGCAAGACAGAAGAGGAACTTGGCGAGGCCGGACTACCGCCTCCATTCTGGGCTTTCGCCTGGGCCGGCGGACAGGCACTGGCGCGCTTTGTTATCGATCATCCCGGGCATGTTGCTGAAAAGACCATCATCGATTTCGCAACAGGATCGGGGCTGGTGGCTATCGCCGCGATGAAAGCCGGAGCAAGCAGCGTCTTCGCCTATGACATCGACGCCTTTGCGCGCACGGCCATCGCACTGAACGCGGCTGAAAATGGCGTTACGATAAATGTTCGCGGTGACGATCTGCTCGGCGGCTCGTCTGTCCCGCCCGCACAAACGATTCTGGCAGGCGATATTTTCTATGAACGCGACACCGCAGAGCGCGCCTTTGCATTTCTTTCAGCGCAGGCGGCGCGCGGCGCGACGGTACTGATCGGCGATCCCGGTCGCAGCTATCTGCCGAAGGACAAATTGCGCAAGCTGACCGAATACAAGGTGCCGGTGACGCGCGATCTCGAAGATGCGGATATCAAGAACACTGCGGTGTGGACGCTCGCCTGACTCAACCCGCCTCTGCCACCACCTGCGCCAGAAGCTGCTCGCGCTTCGATTGCGAGCGATAGCCCGTTTGCGTCGCGGCGATGCGCGCGAGGACGCCGTCCTCGAAGGCGGTGACGATGGTATCGTGCACATAGCTCTTGCGGCAGATCGCCGCCGTGTTCTGCAATTCGTCCGCCGCCGACCGCACGGCTTCGAGCACCTGCTTCCTGCGCCCGCGCTCACTGGCTGCCGGCTCTATCCGTGACAGGGTTTCAGCCACCGTCGCCGACGCCATCAGAGTGCGGAAATCCTTCAGTGAAATCTTGATGCCGGCGATATCGCGCAGGAAGGCGTTCACTGCTGCCGTGTTGACCTTGTGAATGCGGCCAGCATTGTCGCGATACTGGAACAGGCGTTTGCCCGGCACGTCGTGCAGGATACCAATCGCGCGGACGAGCTTCGACGCGTTGGACTCCTTGCGCACTGCCTTGCCGCCCTTGGCCTTGAAGGTGAGCACGATGCAATCGTCTTCGAGCTGCACGTTCGACTTCATCAGCGTTGTAGCGCCGCGGGTGCCCGACAGCTTCATATAGCTCTCATTGCCGGCACGGATCGCGGTGCGCGTGACCAGTTCGATGACAGCGGCGAGCGCGAACTCACGCGTCGGCTCGTCGCCAGCCAGAAGCGCCGAGACGTTGCGGCGGATCTTCGGCAGTGCCGCCACCAGCTTCGCCAGCCGATGCGCCTTGCGCTGCTCGCGGACCTTCTCCCAATCCGAGTGATAGCGGTATTGCAGGCGGCCGGCCGCGTCGCGGCCTACGGCCTGCAAATGCGACGTAGGATCAGCGGCATAGCGGACCTCGGCATAGGCCGGGGGCACTGCCATGGAGTTCAGCCGCTTGATCGTCCCGATATGCTTGATCGGGGTGCCGTTGGCCCTGATGAAGGAATACGATTTTCCGCGCTTGAGCCGGCGGATCGTCAGCTCAGACTGATCTCCAAGCTTCAGGCCCATTTCACGGGCCAAAACCTCCACACTCGCGGGGCTTGGCTTGGCCATACGGCCTGGCCGCGCGACGGAACGGGCGGAAACGGCCCGGGAAGGCGCGAAATTCTGCTGTTCCATCATAGTGTTATCTGCCTCGTCGGCCCTGTGTCTCTGCTAATGCCGTTTATTGATTTTTGGTTCCGGGCCGCTTGGCCGTCCCTGCGAGGGCGATTTAGGGGCTTCCCGCAACTATTGCGAGTCCACGAGCACGCAATTTCGGTTACTGGTTACCGTTTAGCGCCTGAATTGGCTTTATGATGAAGTTTCCGGGCCGTCAAAACGCGAACGTGATCGGGGCTGCGACCTTGCGGACCGACCAAAGGCCTAGTCCGGCCCCGCTTGTCCAGCTATCTCGCGCCGGCGCATATTGCGCGCAACGAGAACCGGCTGGCGGCGAATTCGCGCAGCGGTCGCACGGTGGTGGAGGGGACGATGTCCGACAAGATTTACGACGTACCGGCTGAGTGGACGACGCGCGCCTTCGTCGATGACGCGAAATACAATGAGATGTATGCGCGCTCGATCAGCGATTCCAACGGCTTCTGGGCCGAGCAGGCCAAGCGCCTCAACTGGAGCCACGCCCCCACCAAGATCGAAAACACGTCCTTTGCCCCAGGCAAGATCTCGATCAAGTGGTTCGAGGATGGCGTATTGAACGCCGCCTATAACTGCATCGACCGCCATCTACCGAAGCGCGCCAACCAGACCGCGATCATCTGGGAAGGCGACGACCCCTCGCAGTCGAAGCACATCAGCTATCAGGAACTGCACGACGAAGTTTGCAAGATGGCCAACGTGTTGCGCAACCGCAATGTCGGCAAAGGCGACCGCGTCACGATTTATCTGCCGATGATTCCGGAAGCCGCTTACGCGATGCTGGCCTGCGCGCGCATCGGCGCGGTCCATTCAGTGGTCTTCGCCGGCTTCTCGCCGGACTCGCTGGCGCAGCGCATCACTGACTGCCAGTCGAAGATCATCATCACCGCCGATGAAGGCCTGCGCGGCGGCAAGAAGGTGCCGCTAAAGAACAATGTCGATGCCGCGGTCGCCAAGGCCGGCGGTGTCGACTGGGTCGTCGTCGTCAAACACACCGGCACGCCGGTGAATATGGATCCCGCCCGTGACTTCTGGTATCGCGAGGCCGCCGAAGTCGTGACCACCGAATGCCCCTGCGAGCCGATGAATGCGGAAGATCCGCTGTTCATCCTCTACACGTCGGGCTCCACCGGCCAGCCCAAGGGCGTGCTGCACACCACTGGCGGCTATCTGCTGTTCGCCTCGATGACGCATCAATACGTGTTCGACTATCACGAGGGTGATGTCTACTGGTGCACCGCCGACGTCGGCTGGGTGACCGGTCACAGCTACATTCTCTATGGGCCGCTGGCCAACGGCGCGACCACGCTGATGTTCGAAGGCGTGCCGAACTATCCGTCGATGTCGCGCTTCTGGGAAGTCATCGACAAGCATCAGGTCAACATCTTCTACACCGCGCCAACCGCGATCCGCGCGCTGATGCAGGCCGGCGACGAGCCGGTGAAGAAAACCTCGCGCAAGAGCCTGCGATTGCTGGGATCGGTCGGCGAGCCGATCAATCCGGAAGCCTGGGAGTGGTACTATCACGTGGTCGGCGAGGCGCGGGCGCCGATCGTCGACACCTGGTGGCAGACCGAGACCGGCGGCATTCTCATCACGCCTCTGCCCGGCGCCACGAAACTGAAGCCGGGTTCGGCGACGCGGCCGTTCTTTGGTGTCGTCCCCGAGATCGTCGATGCCGACGGCAAGGTGCTCGACGGCGAGACCTCGGGCAATCTTTGCATCGCCAAGTCATGGCCTGGCCAGATGCGGACGGTCTATGGCGATCACGCCCGTTTCGAACAGACCTATTTCTCGACCTACAAGAACAAGTACTTCACCGGCGACGGCTGCCGCCGCGATGCCGACGGTTATTACTGGATCACCGGCCGCGTCGACGACGTCATCAATGTCTCCGGCCACCGCATGGGCACCGCGGAAGTGGAATCGTCGCTGGTCGCACATGAGAAAGTGTCGGAAGCCGCCGTGGTCGGCTATCCGCACGACATCAAGGGCCAGGGCATCTACGCTTACGTCACGCTGATGAACGGCGTCGAGCCGACTGAAGAGCTCCGCAAGGAGCTCGTGGCCTGGGTTCGCAAGGACATCGGCCCGATCGCCTCGCCGGACCTGATCCAGTTCGCACCGGGTCTACCAAAGACCCGCTCCGGCAAGATCATGCGTCGCATCCTGCGCAAGATCGCCGAAGACGAACCGTCATCTCTGGGTGATACATCGACACTGGCCGATCCCGCCGTGGTCACCGACCTCGTCGAGCATCGGCAGAACAAGAAGCCGGGGGCGTAACCGCTCGCCCAATCTGTCGGCAAACACGGAGTGATGTGGTGGATCGTCGGTCATTCGTGTTGGGAAGTGCTGCAGTTGTCGCGGGCGGAGCCTCCGCCCGTGCGCAACATGCCGGTCATCCCGCATTGCCTGCGGCACCATCGTCGAAAGAGCCCTACGCCAAATTGCAAGGCGGCGTACCGCATCACATGACGCCCGAGCAGGAAGCGCAGCGCGTCACGGAGAGTCCGGCGTCGAAAGGGCCGCAAGGCAAATGGATATCGCGTGCGGCGTTGCCCTTGCCGCGCAGCGAGATGGCCTGGGCGACCTCATGGGCCGATCGCATGCATATCGTCGGCGGCTATGGCGAAGGCCGTGTCGACCGGCCCTATCACCATGTCTACGATCCCGCGTCAGATCGGTGGCTCGACGCCGCGCCGCTGCCGCGCGGCGCCAATCACGTCTCGGTCGCCGCCGATGCCGGACGGGTCTATGCGCTTGGCGGCTTCATGCAGCAGAACCGCGGCTCGGATCAGAACGCCTATGCCTACGATGTCGCCGCCAACCGCTGGGACAATATCGCGCCTTTGCCGCGACCACGCGGTGCCGGCGCTGCCGTTGCGCTGAACGGCAAAATCCATCTGATCGGCGGCGCGTCGGAACCGGCGGCTGAGCGCGCCAGTGTCAGTTGGCACGAAGTCTATGATCCCAAGACCGACAAATGGGAGACCCGCAAGGCACTGCCCGGTGCGCGCGACCATGTCGGCTGCGTCGCCACGCGCGGCGTGATCCATGTGATCGGCGGGCGTTTCAATACGTTCGAGTACAATACCGATCTGCACCATGTGTATCTGCCCGAGCGCGACACATGGGAGCTGCGCGCCGCACTGCCGACGACCCGTTCGGGCCATGGCCTTGTCGTGTATCGCGACCGGCTGTTTGCCATGGGCGGCGAATCCGGCGTGGTGCAGAACGGCCAGCTCACCCAGGGCAAGGTGTACGGACAGATGGAAAGCTACGATCCGGCCTCCGACACCTGGCAGAGCCACGCGCCGATGCTGACCCCGCGCCATGCGGTCGGCGCCACAGTTATTGGTGACTGGATCTATGTGGCCGGTGGCGGCGCTGTCCTCGGCGGCGCGGTACAATCCGCCGTCCATGAGGCCTTTACGCTGGCCTAGTGACCTCCAACGCATTGCATCTGGCTGGCCTCACGCGATTGTCAGGGCCGGATGGCCACCCCCGGCCAATTTAGAGCGAGTGTTGTTTTCCGGGCATTTACTTTGTTCAGCGGATTTCCTCTTTAGGCGCTCGTTGGCGCACTCCCCCGCGCTGGCAGAGACCGGTTGTTTACGCGACTGGTTGAGAATTTCCCGTGTGCAATTGTTTTCGTCGCCTTGAGAGGCGGCACGACCTCGTCGGCCGCTACCGGCCGGGCCGAACTGGAGAGATCGATGTCCTTGAAGATTGCTCGTGCGCTGGCAGCCACCGTTGTCGTTGGCGCCCTGATGTCCCCCACCGCGCAGGCAGCGCCCAATGTGGTCGGCTTCCACGGCGACTATGCCCCCGGCACCATCGTCGTGAAGACCAATGAGCGTAAGCTCTATCTCGTGCTCGAACAGGGTCAGGCCGTGCGCTATCCCGTCGGTGTCGGCAAGCCCGGCAAACAGTGGGCCGGCGCCACCAAGATCGACGGCAAGTACCGCCAGCCGGCCTGGGCTCCGCCCGCCGACGTCAAGCGTGACAATCCGAATATCCCCGATGTGATTGCGGGCGGTTCGCCAGCTAATCCGATGGGCGTTGCAGCGATGACCCTTGCCGGCGGCGAATATGCCATCCACGGCACCAACCGCCCCAATTCGATCGGCGGCTATGTCTCTTACGGTTGCGTCCGCATGTACAACGAAGACATCACCGACCTCTATTCGCGCGTCTCGGTCGGCACGCCTGTGATCGTCACCCAGCGCTGATCGCTGGCAGCTTCGCTATTCTGAAAAGCCGCGCATGATGCGCGGCTTTTTGTTTTGCTGATCTCAGCGGTTATCGCACCAGCCGTTGCGATGACCGCCACCATACGGGCGCGCGTGCCCTGCGTTGAGCATTGCTGCAGACACGTTGGGCGTTTGCCTGGTCGCGACATCGGCGACCACGCGGCCGGGATATTTGTCAGGCCCGATATTGTAGATCGTGAGACTTCCCTCGCGGAGCAACTTGGTCAGTGCAGCCGTCGCGGTTTCTGCTTTCTGAATCTCGCGCGCGCATTGCCCCTTCAGCTCTGGCGCATCGATGCCACGCAAACGAATGCGCACGCTGACGTCTTCACCCGACCCAAGATGCACGCGCGCGCCAAAAGTATCGCCGTCGATGGCATAGCGCATCTCGATCGAGTAGCGCGCCTCAGCATTGCCGGCGCGCCTGACGATCGCCTCGGAATCGCGGGCCGCCTCGGTCTGATCCGCGCCGGGCAGGAACGGCAGCCAACGCTTCACCGGCAACATGGTGCCGGCGGCCAGGCCAAGCACGAATACCCACGGCATCGCCGCGGACATGCGGGATCGCCACGGCGACGCACGGTGAATGCGCGATGCTGGGGTCATCGTCCTGCGATAATGTGAGTCGAAACAACCAGCCAGAAGAATCTGGCTTAGTGATCCGAAGAGTTAGAAGTCGGACGCAATGCCCTTACGTTCCCAGTCGCCAAAGCGCGTGGGCTCCGGGCCTTCAGGTCCCTGGAACTCTTTCGCTTTCGCCGCAGTATGTGCCGCTGCGGCTGCAGCCCGGCGTTCTTCTGCCTCGGCCAGCGCACGCTGCGCGGCGGGCGTCAAAACTTTCTTCGGTGCCGGCTCAGGCTCCGGCAAAGACGTTGCGGACTCGGAAGGAATGTCGTTCATCTCAGGTTTCCTGCTGAACCGGCAAGGGCGGCACGCGTTACATAAATCAATGTCGAACAGTTGCCGTTCGACTGTGAGCATATAAGGGCGATTCTTACATTTGGCATATTCGCATGCGACAGAATCGCTCCCATCCAGTGGCCGCATGCTGAGCCTGCCCGCGCCATTGCCCCCCCTCCGTCGTGATGTTTTCGCATGTCGCAAGTAAGATACGCACCGCCAACCGAGGTCCCCGGCCTCGCCGCGCGACGGATTGCGGCGGATATTCTCGACGGCGTATTGCACAAGCATCGGACCCTCGACGACCAGCTCGAAGGCGCCGCGGCCCATCCCGGCCTGAAAACGCTATCCGACCGCGACCGCGCGCTGATGCGACGTCTGGTTGCGACGATCCTACGCCGGCTCGGTACGCTCGGGCATATTCTCTCCCGCCTGCTCGACCGCGGTGTCCCCACCGATGCCCCGCGTGCGCAGAGCGCGCTCCTGATTGGTGCTGCCCAGATCCTCTGGATGGATGTGCCGGATCACGCCGCCGTCGACCTCTCGGTCCGCATGGTGCAATCCGACCGTAAGGCCGCGAAATATGCAGGGCTGGTCAATGCCGTATTGCGACGCTGCGCCCGTGAAGGCCAGCCGCTGATCGACGAAGTTGCCGCCCAGACTCTCGACATCCCGCCCTGGCTGATGGCGCGCTGGACGGCCCATTACGGCGGGACGGCAGCCAAGGAAATGGCCGTGGCGCTGAGCCATGAGCCGTCGCTCGATCTCACCGTCAAATCCGAAGCCGATGCCTGGGCCACGCGCCTGCACGGCGAAGTGCTTCCAACCGGTTCCGTCCGAACCTTGCTGCAGGGCTCGGTGACCATGTTGCCCGGTTTCGATGACGGCCAGTGGTGGGTGCAGGATGCCGCGGCGGCACTGCCGGCACGACTGTTCGGCGACCTCAAGGGCAAACGCATCGTCGATCTCTGCGCCGCGCCGGGCGGCAAGACTGCGCAATTGGTCCAGGGCGGCGCACAGGTCACTGCTATCGACCGCTCGCCGAACCGCGTGGCGCGGCTGCGCGAAAATCTGGCGCGGCTGTCGCTCGAGGCCGAAACCGTCGTCGTCGACGGCACCGAATATCCCGGCGAGGGTTTTGACGGCGTGTTGCTGGATGCGCCCTGCTCCTCCACCGGCACGATCCGGCGGCACCCCGACGTCGCCTGGCTGAAACAGGACTCCGACATCGTCATGCTGACGGCGCTGCAACGGCGCCTGCTGCAGAAGGCCGCCTCCATCCTGAAGCCCGGCGGAACCCTGGTCTATTGCACCTGTTCGCTGGAGCCCGAAGAAGGCGAACAGGCCATCGCCGACCTGCTGGCCAAGGACTCCAGCATGCGCCGCGCCCCCGCCGACGCCAGTGAAGTTGCCGGCCTGGCCGAGATCGTCACCCCCGAGGGCGATCTGCGCACTTTGCCGAGCCATCTGCCCCATGCCGATCCTCGGCTCGGCGGGCTCGACGGCTTCTATGCGGCGCGACTCATTAAATCCTGATATTCACAGAGTAATCTCCCGATTCGCGAGGCTTCCACAGGGGGCTTCCTTGTACTGTGTGCGGATCGCGTTTCCGGCTAAAAGGATTCGCAACAACCCTTTCTCTTCCAGTTCAAGGCGCGCGTGGTCGCACATCGCAGACGTATCTCGGGGCTGATCCTCGGCCGCTTCGCGCGGAGCGCGATGTCGCGCGCGTCTGGCGGATCGGCAGCGCTGGCCCGGCTCTGGCCCGGACGCACAGATCGCCTCATCATCGCGCCGCATGATCTGCGCACCACCGATGCCACCCGCGCCGCCGAAATCTATGCCGGGCGCTTCGTCTTCGCCGGCAAGATCGTCACCTGTCACGGCCGCTCGATCTTCGATCTGGAACCGCCGTCGGAAGACTGGGAAGTCTCGCTGCTCGGCTTCGGCTGGCTCCGCCATCTGCGCGCCGCCGACACCGCCATCACCCGCGCCAATGCGCGCTCGCTGATCGACGACTGGATGTCGAATACGTCGCGCAAGCGCCCGGTCGGACGCCGCGCCGACGTCATCGCCCGCCGTGTGATCTCGCTGCTATCGCAGGCACCACTGGTACTCGGCGATACCGACGGCAAATTCTATCGCCGCTATCTGCGCTCGCTCAGCCGCGAGATCCGCTCGCTACGCTACGCGCTGTCGCATGCACCCGACGGCGTGCCAAAGCTGCAGGTGCTCATTGCTCTGTGTTACGCATCCCTCTGCCTCGCCAATCAGGCGCGCCACATCCGTACTGCGACGCGCAAACTTTCCGACGAATTGCAGCGCCAGATTCTACCGGACGGCGGGCATATCTCGCGCAATCCGGGCGCGTTGATCGAATTGCTGATCGATCTGCTGCCGCTGCGGCAGACTTTTGCCGCCCGCAACATCGCGCCACCGCCGGCGCTACTGAATGCGATCGATCGCATGATGCCGATGCTGCGATTCTTCCGTCATGGCGACGGCTCATTCGCACTGTTCAACGGTATGAGCAATGCGCCATCGCATCTGCTGGCGACGCTGCTGGCCTATGACGACACGCATGGCGTGCCGATGGCGCATATGCCGCATACCGGCTTCCAGCGTCTCGAGGCCGGTCAGATGACCGTGATCATCGACACCGGCCCGCCACCACCGTCCAGTGTGAGCCACGACGCCCATGCCGGTACGTTGTCGTTCGAACTGTCGTCCGGCCCGAGCCGCATCGTCATCAATTGCGGCATGCCGTCGACCGGGCGCGACAACTGGCGCGCTTTCGCCCGGGGCACGCCGGCGCATTCGACGATGACCTATCACAACACCTCATCGTGCCAGTTCGTCGAACGCAGCGCGATGAAGAAGTTTCTGCAGGGCGCGCCGATCGTCAACGGCCCGCATGTGGTGGAGAGTTATCGCGAGATCACCTCGAACGGCACCATCCTGACCACCGCGCATGACGGCTACCACCCGCGTTTTGGCGTCACCCATCGGCGCGTGCTGATGATCTCCGAGGACGGTTCGAAACTCGAGGGCGAGGACATCGTCGCGGCGGCGCCCGGCGCGCGGCTCAAGGGCAGCAATACCGACTACGCCTTGCGCTTCCATCTGCACCCGTCGGTAAAGGCCAGCCGGCTCAGCGACGCCCGCGGCGTCATGCTGGTATTGCCGAACCGCGACGTCTGGACCTTCGAGGCGCTGGACGACAAGGTCGAGCTGGAGGACAGCGTGTTCCTGGCGGGCAATGACGGACCGCGCCGAACCGCCCAGATCGTGATCCACCAGAACGCCCAGCAGACCTCCAGCATCCGCTGGAGTTTTGCCCGCTCGGCCTCCTCGCCGTCGCAGACTACGGCCCGCCGCAATGCCCGCCGTGAGCCGGAATTGCCGTTGTAAATCAGACCTTCCCGACGAAATTGCTGGCATGCAAGCCCTTGCGGTTTCTTGCACCGCGAAACCATGCTACGCGGCGTCCTTCTCCCACGGGATACGCATCATGACCGACCATCCGCGCAAGGTTACTCGCGCTCTATTGTCCGTTTCCGATAAGTCCGGGCTGATCGAATTCGCACGGGCGCTGTCCGCCCACGGCATCGACCTCGTTTCCACCGGCGGTACCGCCAAGGCGATCGCTGCGGCGGGCCTGAAGGTCTCGGACGTGTCCGACCTCACCGGCTTCCCGGAAATGATGGATGGCCGGGTCAAGACGTTGCACCCCAAGGTCCATGGTGGCCTGCTCGCGATCCGCGACAATGCCGAACACGCCAAGGCGATGAAGGATCACGGAATTTCGCAGATCGATCTGCTCGTCGTGAACCTCTACCCGTTCGAGGAGACCGTCGCGAAGAACGCCTCCTATGAGGATTGTATCGAGAATATCGACATCGGCGGTCCGGCAATGATCCGCGCAGCCTCCAAGAACCATGACGACGTCACCGTCGTCGTCGAGCCCTCCGATTATCAGTCGGTGCTCGATGAACTCGCGACCAACAAGGGCGCGACCACGCTGACGCTGCGCCGCCGTCTGGCAGCCAAGGCCTATGCGCGCACCGCAGCTTATGATGCTGCGATCTCGAACTGGTTCGCGGATCAGTTGAAGATCACCGCACCGGATTTCCGTGCCGTCGGCGGCAAACTGGTCGAAGCGCTGCGTTACGGCGAGAACCCGCATCAGACCGCTGCGTTCTATCGCACGCCCGAACTCCGCCCCGGCGTATCCTCGGCGCGGCAGGTGCAGGGCAAGCAACTTTCCTACAACAATATCAACGACACCGATGCGGCCTATGAATGCATCGCCGAGTTCGATCCAAAGCGCACCGCAGCCTGCGTCATCGTCAAGCACGCCAACCCCTGCGGCGTGGCCGAAGGCAGCAACCTGATCGACGCCTATCGCAAGGCACTGGCCTGCGATTCTACTTCGGCCTTCGGCGGCATTATTGCCATGAATCGCACGCTGGACGCGGAGACCGCGCAGACCATCACCGAGATCCTGACCGAGGTGATCATCGCGCCGGACGCCACCGAAGAAGCAATCGCCATCATCGCCAAACGACGGAATATCCGCCTGCTGCTGGCAGGCAGTCTGCCTGATCCCCGCGCGCCGGGCCTGACCTACAAGACGGTGGCCGGCGGCCTACTGGTGCAGAGCCGTGACAACGCGGTGGTCGATGACATGATCCTGAAGCCGGTTACCAAACGGCAGCCGACGGACGCTGAATTGCGCGATCTCAAATTTGCATTCCGTGTGGCCAAGCATGTCAAATCGAACACGATCATTTACGCGAAGGACCTTACCACCGTCGGTATCGGTGCAGGCCAGATGAGCCGGGTCGATTCCGCTCGGATTGCCGCACGTAAGGCGCAGGATGCTGCTGCCGAACTGAAACTCGCCGAGCCTATGACCAAAGGATCGGTCGTCGCATCAGATGCGTTCTTCCCCTTCGCCGACGGACTATTGGTGGCGATCGAGGCCGGAGCCACGGCCGTGATTCAGCCAGGCGGTTCGATCCGCGACGATGAAGTGATCAAGGCGGCGGATGACGCCGGAATCGCCATGGTGTTCACCGGCGTCCGCCACTTCAAGCACTGAGACTTTCGAGGCTCAGGCTTCCCGCACACGCGCGAGCAGGCCGAGGCCTCCAACGAAGAACAGCACCAGCACCGCCATGCCAGCCTTCTGGCTGGCGGTGACCGCGGTGACGAGGCCGATCAATAGCGGCCCCATGAAGGACGTCACCTTTCCGGTCAGCGCGAACAGACCGAAGAACTGCGCGATGCGATCTTGCGGTGCCAACCGGATCAACAGCGTGCGCGATGCCGCCTGCAGCGGACCGCCCGCCATGCCGATCAGGCAACCCAGCGCGAGATAGGCCTTCTCCGCAGGCGCCGCGAACAGGCCGCCACCAGGCACTGGCGGCGTGACCTTGATGAAGAAGATGGTTTCGCGATCAATCAGCAGGATCGCAATGATCGAGGTCAGCAGCAGCAGGATGCTGCCAGTGATCACACGCTTCGGTCCGAACGCATCGTCGAGCTTGCCGCCGACGAAGGCGCCGAACGTTCCGGCAATGGCCAGGATGATACCGAACGTGCCGATCTGAATCGTATTCCAACCGAACGTGCCGGCCGCATAGATGCCACCGAAAGCAAACAGCGACACCAGCCCGTCCGTGTAGATCATGTTGGCTATCAGGAATGCCATCATCGAGCGATGCTTCGGCAGATCGCTTAGCGTGTGCCTGAGATCGGTCAGACCTGCACGCACGGCGTGACCGGGCGAAACCTTTGCAGGAAAATCCGGCGTCAGCAGAAACATCGGCAGCACGAAGACGACGAACCACAGGCCCGACAGCGGCGCCGAAATGCGATCGCCCTGGAACGTCGCGGGGTCGAGACCGAGGATCGGGACCAGACCGAACAATGTGCGCCCCGTGGTCGGGTTCGCAGCCATGAAGCCGAGCACGATGATCAGGCTGAGAATGCCGCCGACATAGCCGAGCGCCCAGCCCGAACCGGACAGGCGGCCGATTTTATCCGGCGGCACCAACGTCGGCATCATCGCATTGTTGAACACGGTGGCAAATTCCACGCCGATGGTCGCCAAGCCATAGGCAATCAGCAGCGGCAGGATGATAGCGGGATCGCCGGGCTTGCCGATCCACATGATGCAGGCGCCGATCACGAAGATCGCACCGAAGCTTGCGATCCACGGCTTGCGGCGGCCGCTCGCATCGGCAATCGCGCCAAGCATCGGCGATGCCAGCGCGATGATCAACCCGGCCGCAGCAGTAGCGAAACCCCACAGAGATTGCCCGGTGGCGGCGTCGGATGCCACGCGCGTGGCGAAATAGGGCGCGAAAACAAAGGTTGTGATGAGACTGAAGTAAGGCTGGGCCGCCCAGTCGAAAAACATCCAGCTGATCACCGCAGAGCGCGGTGGATAGGTCTTTGGCGCCGCTGTCACAGAGGCTGATGAAGCGGCGGCGACCGCCATGCGTGGTATCCCCCGCGAATCACAGAGTGTTGTCTCGTACGTTTCACAAGCCATATAGCATTCGAGACGGCGATGCGATCATGTCCGCTGTCAGCCGGAGTGATCGATGGCACTGTTTGCTTTCCTGCGTTGTACGTGCGTCGCAGCACTCGCTTTTATACTTGTCGTCCCGGCATCGACAAACGCGCAGCAGTCGCGTGACGTCTATACCCCCGCACCGTCAGGCACGCTCAAACCCATCGCTGCCACGCATGGCATGGTCGTCGCCCAGGAGAAGATCTCCGCCAAAGTCGGTGCGGATGTCATGGCGCACGGTGGCAATGCGATCGATGCGGCTGTTGCGAGCGGTTTCGCCATGGCCGTCACCTATCCGCGCGCCGGCAATATCGGTGGCGGCGGCTTCATGGTGATCCATACCGCCGCCGGCGAGGACATCACCATCGATTACCGCGAGACCGCGCCGGCCAAAGCCACCCGTGACATGTTTCTCGGCAATGACGGCAAGCCGGATATCGCGAAATCGCGTGACTCCGCATTGGGCATCGGCGTCCCCGGCACGGTGGCAGGGCTCGCGCTTGCGCTGGAAAAATACGGTTCGGGCAAATTCACATGGTCGGATCTGCTGCAGCCCGCGATTGCGCTGGCGCGCGACGGCTTCGTCGTGGCGGACGATATCGCCGCCACGCTGCCCGATCTGCAACGACGCACCGCGCGCTGGCCATCATCGGTGAAGATCTTCTCGCGCTCCGATGGCACAGCGCTGCAACCGGGCGATACGCTGACCCAGAGCGACCTTGCTGCGACGCTGACGGCAATCGCCGCGCAAGGGCCACGCGGATTCTACGAAGGCCCGGTGGCGCAGAAGCTGGTCGATGGCATCAACAAGGCCGGCGGCATTTTTGCGATCGAAGACCTCAAGGCCTATCAGCCGGTGATCCGCCAGCCGGTGCGCGGCAGCTATCGGGGCTACGATATCGTCTCGATGCCACTGCCATCATCCGGCGGCACAGTGCTGCTGGAAACACTCAACATCCTCGAAGGCTTTCCAGTGGCAACCTTGCGGCAAGGCTCGGCGCCGTCGCTGCATCTACTGATCGAGGCTATGAAACGCGCTTATGCCGATCGTGCGCGCTATCTTGGCGATCCCGCATTCGTCAATGCACCGATTGCGATACTGACCTCGAAAGACTACGCCGCCAAACAGCGCGCCTCGATCGATCTCGACAAGGCGACGCCATGGACCGACGCGCTGTCTGCGGTGCCTCCGCGTGAAGGGCAGAACACGACCCACTATTCCGTGGTCGATGCTGCCGGCAATGTTGTGAGCAATACCTATACGCTCAACTTTCCCTACGGTGTCGGCCTCGTCGCCGATGGCACGGGCGTGTTGATGAATAACGAGCTCGACGATTTCACCGCAGCACCCGGCGCCTCGAATGCCTTCGGCCTGGTCGGCTTCGAAGCCAACCTACCCGGTCCCGGCAAGCGCCCGTTGTCATCGATGTCACCTACCATCGTGCTGAAGGACGGCAAGCCGGTACTCGTCACCGGTTCGCCCGGCGGCAGCCGCATCATCTCGACAGTGCTGCAGGTGATCGTCAATGTGATCGACTACAGGATGAACATTATGTCGGCCGTGGCCGCGCCGCGCCTGCATCACCAGTGGCTGCCCGATGAAGTCCGCATCGAACGCGGCTTTAGCGAAGAGACTCTCAACGCACTGCGTGCCATGGGCCACAGGGTGATCGAGCCGATGGGCCAGACTTCGGCCAATTCTATTTTGGTGACGCCAGACGGCTTGCTTGGTGCCCCTGATCCGCGTACGCGTGGCGCTGAGGCATCTGGGTACTGACGTCCAATGACATATCCGGTGCCCCCAGGGGCGCGCGGGTGAGCGCCCCCGAACCAAGATGACAAACGGGGGAAACAACCATGAGCGGCAACCGACCAACCGATCCCGGCGCCATTGAGCGCGCGGAAATCGAAGACACCAGCCTTCTGGCCTTCTATCGCGATATGAATCCACCGGAGCGCCGCACGTTCTGGGCCTGCGCCACAGGCTGGGCACTCGATGGCATGGATTTCATGATCTATCCGCTGGTGATCGGCACCATCATCGTGATGTGGAAGGTCGATCCCGGTACTGCCGGCCTCGCTGGCACCGTGACACTTCTTGCCTCCGCGATCGGTGGCTGGCTCGGCGGCTATCTTGCCGACCGGATCGGCCGCGTCCGCACGCTGCAGCTAACGATCCTGTGGTTCTCGTTCTTCTCGCTGATCTGTGCCTTCGTGCAGAATTTCGATCAGCTGCTGGTGGCGCGTGCGCTGCTCGGCATCGGCTTTGGCGGTGAATGGGCTGCAGGCGCTGTGCTGATGGGCGAGGCCATCCGCCCGCAGTATCGCGGCCGCGCAGTCGGTTCTGTACAGTCCGGCTGGGCGATCGGCTGGGGCCTCGCCGTGCTGTCACAAGCGGTCTTGTTCTCATGGCTTCCACCAGAGACGGCGTGGCGCTGGATGTTCGCCATCGGCGCACTGCCGGCTTTGCTGGTGCTGTATCTGCGCCGCTACGTCGAAGAACCGGTCATCGCCGCGGAGACCCGCGCCAAGCAGAACGCCAGCGGCGATCGGCCCAAGCTCAGCGAAATCTTTGCCGGCCCGATGCTGAAGACCACGATCCTTGCGTCGCTTGCTGCGACCGGTTGCCAGGGTGGCTATTACGCCATCACCTTCTGGGTGCCGCGCTTCCTCACCACCGAGCGCAAGCTGTCGATCGTCTCATCGACCGGCTATCTTTCGGCGCTGATCGTCGGCTCCTTCATCGGTTATCTCGTCGGTGCATGGCTCGCCGACCGCATCGGCCGCCGCAACCTGTTCCTGACCTTCTCGCTCGGCGCCATCGCAGTCATCCTGCTCTACACACAGGTGACGCTCACCAACGAAGTGCTGTGGATCCTCGGCTTCCCGCTCGGCTTCTTTGCGTCGGGCTACTTCTCCGGCATGGGCGCGTTCCTCACGGAGCTCTATCCAACACGTCTGCGCGGATCGGGCCAGGGCTTCTGCTACAATTTCGGCCGTGGCATCGGCGCTCTGTTCCCGTTCCTGGTCGGCGCGCTGTCCAACACCACCACCCTCGGCAATGCCATCGCGATCTTCGCAGTGCTGGCTTACGGCCTGTTCTTCCTCGCAGCCTATGCGTTGCCTGAAACCCGCGGACGTATTCTCTATGCAGACGCCTGATTCATCCCCCAGCGAACCCCGGGCTTGCCCGGGGCCGCAACCGACCCAGCGCAGCGTGACACGGTTCACCGTGCCGCGTGGTGCCGTCGATACCCATGCCCATGTGATCGGTCTGCCGCCGGACTATCCGTTCGTCGCCGGGCGGAGCTACACGCCGCCGGAGGCCACGGCGGCATCTTATCTATCGATGCTCGATGCGACCGGCATGACTTACGGCGTGCTAACGCAAGTCAGCGTGCATGGCACCGACAACCGCCTGCTGGTGGACGCGCTCACCGCCAATCGCCAGCGGCTGCGCGGCATCGCCGTGATGGGGCTGGATTGCCCCGAGAAGGAGAAGGCCGCGCTGAAAGAAGCCGGCGTCGTCGGCCTCCGGCTCAACGTGCTTTATGGCGGCGGGATGGGTTTCGCGCAGCTTGAGGACTACGCGTCGCTCTGCCGCGAGATGGGCTGGCATCTGCAATTTCTGATCGATGCCAAGGATATTCCGGCTCTCGCCTCACGCTTTGCGAAACTGCCGGTGCCATTCCTCGTTGACCACATGGGACACTTCCCGACCTCACGCGGCATCAACGATCCGGGCTTCGACGCTCTGGTCGGCCTCGTGCGCGACGGCACATGGGTGCGGCTCTCCGGCGCCTATCGCACCAGCATCCAGGGTGGGCCGCCTTACAGCGATACGATTCCCTTCGCCCAGAAGCTGGTCGCCGCCAATCCGGATCGTTGCATCTGGGGCTCCGACTGGCCGCATGTGGCGAACTGGGATGTGATGATGGGCGTAAGCGAGCTGCTCGACCTGCTTGCAGAGTGGGTGCCGGATGAGGCGATGCGCAATCGTATCCTCACGAACAATCCGCAGAAGCTGTTCGGCTTCCCCGCGGTCTAGCGCCCCACCGAATACGGCCCGCCCTTCTCCAGCGCACGCTGATAGGCGGGCCGCGCGTGGATCTTCGCGAGCCACGCCATCGCCTTGGGGTGTCCTTGTTCCAGCCCGGCGCGCGCGGACGCTGCTTCGAGCGGGAAGCTCATCTGGATATCGGCTGCAGTGAACTCGCTGCTCGCGAACCATTCGCTCTTCGACAGTTCGCCTTCCCAGAACGCCATGTGCTGTTTGAGTTGCGGATCGACCAGCGTGTTCAGCGCTTTCGCCGCGATGGCATTGACCACCGGGCGCATCAGCAGCGGCGCGCGCTTCGGCAGCATTAGGAAGATCAGCTTCAACAGGAGCGGCGGCATCGCCGATCCCTCGGCGTAGTGCAGCCAATAGGTGAAGCGCAGGCGCTCCGGTGTGTTGTCAGGCGGAATCAGCCGGCCGTTGCCGTAGGTTTTGACGAGATATTCGACGATCGCACCGGACTCGGCGATCGTGTTGCCGCTATCGGTGATGACAGGCGACTTGCCGAGCGGATGGATCGCCCGCAGCTCCGGCGGCGCCAGCATGTTGGGCTGCCGGTTATATCTGATGATCTCATAGGGAACGCCGAGCTCCTCGAGCAGCCACAGGACGCGCTGGGAGCGCGAGTTATTCAGGTGATGAACTGTAAGCATGGCGATCCTTTGCGACCTGGCGCGCTCAATTATTGCCCGGGTAATATTGACAGATATATTACCCGGGTATAATTAGCATCGATCTTGATGATGAGACGGGCTTATCCCATGACTGAAATGAGTGTTCCTCCGTTTAGCGCCTTTGCCGGTCCGAAGCTGCTGGCTTCTGGGCCATTGGCCGAGGTCGCGATCGCAATCAAGATCGCGACCGGCGCAATCGCCGATCCGATCGTCATTTTCGACAATGCCACCGGCAAGTCACTCGATATCGATTTGCGCGGCAGCCATCGCGAGGTCGTCGCCCGCCTGCCTCAGCCAACAACTATCGAGCCGGAAACCGACGCGCCCGCTGAGCCCCGTGGCCGTGGCCGGCCGAAGCTCGGCGTCGTCGCCCGCGAAATAACGCTGTTGCCGCGACACTGGGATTGGCTCGGCGCACAGCCGGGCGGTGCCTCAGTCGCGCTACGCAAGCTGGTAGAAAATGCCCGCCGCGCGAGTGGCGACAGGGATCGTCAACGCGCCGCGCGCGATGCTGCCTATCACTTCATGTCGACCATGGCCGGCGATCGGCCGGGCTTCGAGGAAGCGTCGCGCGCGCTGTTTGCCGGCGATCGACGGCGCTTCACCGAACTCATCGCGAATTGGCCAGTCGATATCCGCGATCACATCGTAATACTCGCATTTCGTGATCAGGCCGCCGCCCCACCGGCCTGATCGCGCCCCATCAACCACCACAACACCGTGCGCATCAACGCGCGCTAACGGACCGTTATGTCTTCGTGCCAACCGAGAACCCGCTATGTCTGAGCCTTTGCCGATGACACCGCGTCCTTTGTGGAGGACGTTTCTCACCTTCCTTGCACCGATGATGCTGAGCAATATTCTGCAATCGCTGTTCGGCACCATCAACAGCATCTATGTCGGCCAGATGATCGGCGTCGATGCGCTCGCGGCGGCATCGGTGTTCTTTCCAATAATGTTTTTCTTCATCTCCTTCGTCGTGGGATTGGGAGCGGGCGCGTCGGTGCTGATTGGCCAGGCCTGGGGCGCGGGCGAGCGCCACAAGGTAAAGGCGGTGGCCGGCACGACCCTCGCTGTCGCCCTTCTGCTAGCGGTCATCATCGCGGTGTTCGGCGCCCTGTTGAGCCGACCAATGATGGTTGCGCTTGCGACACCGGCGGATGTTCTCGACCAGGCCAGCGCCTATGCCCGGATCATGATGCTGGCGATGCCGGCGACCTTCATCTTCATTCTGATGACATCGATGATGCGCGGCGTCGGCGACACCGTGACGCCGCTATGGGCGCTGGCACTATCCACATTCATAGGCCTCACCGTCACACCGGCGCTGATCCAGGGCTGGTTTGGGCTGCCGCGGCTTGGCGTGGCCAGCGCTGCCTGCGCCGCGGCCGCGTCGAGCGCGTTCACGCTGCTCTGGCTCGCCATGTACCTGCGCCGCAAGAAACACGCGCTCGCGCCCGACGCGGAGCTCCTGCGCAAAATACGGCTTGACCCCGCGCTGCTGCGCAAGGTGTTGCGGATCGGTATCCCTTCCGCGATCGGCATGGCCGTAATGTCGGTCGCCGAACTTGTGCTGCTCGGCCTCGTCAACGGCTTCGGCTCCAACGCGACCGCCGCTTATGGCGCGGTCAACCAGATCTTGAGCTATGTGCAGTTTCCGGCCATTTCGATCTCGATTACGGTCTCGATCTTCGGCGCGCAGGCCATCGGCCGCGGCCAGGCCGACCGGCTCGGCGCCATCGTCCGCACCGGATTGCTGATGAACCTCGTCCTGACCGGCGGACTGGTGGCGATCGCCTACCTGTTCTCCCGCACGCTCATGAGCTTTTTCATTGTTGATCCCGCGGTCCTCGAACTCGCACAGCGATCGCTTCACATTGTACTGTGGAGTTCGGTCCTGTTCGGCATGGCCACAACCTTCTCCGGAATGATGCGTGCCAGCGGAACGGTATTCGCACCATTGGCGCTTCTGGTTTTCGCCATCGTTGCCATCGAGGTGCCCTCGGCCGTCATCCTCAGCCGCACTATCGGTCTCGATGGCGTCTGGGCCGCCTACCCCATCACCTTCTGCGCCATGTTTGTTCTGCAGATGAGCTATTACATGCTGGTGTGGCGCAAACGGACCGTACAGCGTCTGATCTGACACTGTCCGCCGTCAAGCCATAGCATTACGGTCATCATAAAAGATGTGGACGCATCGCACGTGCTGCGCCACACTGCACCCAATAAAAATTCGGGAGACCGCCTTGACCAAGACGTCGCCACAATTCCTGTTCGATTTCGGCAGCCCCAACGCCTATCTCAGCCATCTGGCGATCCCGGCGATCGAAGCGCGCACCGGCGTGACATTCGAATACGTCCCGGTCCTGCTGGGGGGCATCTTCAAGGCGACCAATAATCGCTCGCCGGCGGAGACCTATGCCGGCGTCAAGAACAAACGTGAATTTCATCAAATCGAGACCGAGCGGTTCGTGAAGCGCTTCAGCGTCAAGCCCTACACGATGAATCCGTTCTTCCCGGTCAACACGCTGAACCTGATGCGCGTCGCCGTTGCGGCACAGCTCGACGGCGTGTTCGAGAAATACGTCGAGGCGGCATTCCATCATATGTGGGGTGAGCCAAAGAAGATGGATGACCCCGACGTGGCCATCAAAGCGCTGACCGCGTCGGGTCTCGATGGCGCAAGACTGTTCGCACGCGGACAGGAGCCCGAGGTGAAGGCGGTGCTGGTCGCGAACACGCAGACCGCAGTCGAGCGCGGCGCCTTCGGCTCGCCGACCTTCTTCGTCGGCGACGAGATGTTCTTTGGCAAGGAACAGCTGCGCGAGGTCGAGGAATTGATTACCGGCGCCGGCAAATAGCGGAGAGCACATCATGCAGAAGCGCAATGCGACTGTCGCGGTCATCGGCGCCGGTGATTTTATCGGCTCGGAGATCGCCAAGAAATTCGCCGCCGAAGGTTTCACGGTGTTCGCCGGCCGCCGTAACGGCGACAAGCTGGCGCCTTTGGTGGCAGAGATCGAGGCCATGGGCGGCACGATCGTGGCGCGCTCGCTCGATGCCCGCAAGGAAGACGAGATCGCCGCCTTCCTCAATGACGCCGATGCGCATGCGCCATTGGAGGTCTGCATCTTCAATGTCGGCGCCAACGTCAATTTCCCAATTCTGGAGACGACCGAGCGGGTGTTTCGCAAGGTCTGGGAGATGGCCTGCTATTCCGGTTTCCTGGCCGGGCGCGAAGCTGCACGGCTGATGATGCCGCGTGGCCAGGGCAACATCTTCTTCACAGGCGCCACCGCGAGCTTGCGTGGCGGCAGTGGCTTTGCCGCTTTTGCATCGGCCAAATTCGGGTTGCGTGCAGTGGCTCAGGCGATGGCCCGCGAGCTCGGCCCGAAGAACATTCATGTCGCCCATCTGATTATCGACAGCGGCGTCGACACCGCCTGGGTGCGCGAACGCCGCGAGCAGATGTGGGGCAAGGAGGCGCTCAACAATCCCGATTTGTTGATGCCGCCTGCGTCGGTCGCCCAGTCATACTGGCAGCTCTATCAGCAGCCGCGTAGCGCCTGGACTTTCGAGCTGGAGATCCGCCCGTTCGGAGAGAAGTGGTAGTCCGCTCACACCACAGCCGTCATTGCGAGGAGCCCTTGCGACGAAGCAATCCAGCCCTGCATCGACAAGGAACTGGATTGCTTCGCTTCGCTCGTAATGACGGGCTACTGTTTGACAGCTTCACGTTCCAATCCAACATGGACTCATCCCAATGCGTATTCTCGTGGTCGGCGCCGGTGCCATCGGCGGCTATTTCGGCGGCAGGCTGTTGCAGGCCGGCAATGACATCACTTTCCTGGTTCGCCCGAAGCGCGCCGGTGAGCTGGCAAGCGCCGGCCTTGTCATCAAGAGCCCGCACGGCGACGTGACCCTGAAGAATCCGCCGACGGTGCAGGCCGATGCGATCAAGGAGAAATTCGATGTCGTACTGCTGAGCTGCAAGGCCTTCGACCTCGACGACGCCATCGCGTCCTTTGCACCCGCGGTTGGGCCGAACACGGCGATCATTCCGCTGCTCAACGGCATGAAGCATCTCGACGTACTGGAGAAGAAGTTCGGCGCCGAGAAGGTCATGGGCGGCCAATGCCAGATTGCAGCGACGCTCAACGAGGCGCGCGAGGTCGTCCAGATGGCGCCGATGCAGGTGCTCAGCTTCGGCGAACGCAAGGGCGGCAGTTCAGATCGCGTGAAGGCGATTGCCGCGATCCTAGCGACCGGCAATTTCGGCGGCTCGGCCTCCGACAACATCATGCAGGACATGTGGGAGAAATGGGTGTTCCTGGCGACAATCGCCGGCTCCACCAGCGCCATGCGCGGCGCTGTCGGTGACATCGTCGCGGCACCTGGCGGCCGCGACTTCATCCTCGGCGTGCGGGATGAGATGAGCGGCGTCGCCAAGGCCAACGGCTTCGCACCGCGGGCGGCCTTCCTCGAACGCACCGAGGGCATGCTGACAGCAGAGGGTTCGAAGATGACCGCCTCGATGTATCGCGACATCCTCAACAAGGCGCAGATCGAGGCCGACCAGATCGTCGGCGATGTCATCGCCCGCGCCGATGCCGCCAAGGTTGCCGTGCCGCGACTGCGGATGATCTATACGCATCTCAAGGCGTATGAGCATCAGCGGGTAGCGTAAGCATCGCAACGTAGCCCGGATCAGGCCAATCGCAATCCGGGCTACGGATTTCCCCTCATAGATGCGCCAGATAATGCGCCAGCGCAGTGATCTCTTCTTCACTTAGCGAATAGGCAACCTCAGCCATCGCTGCCATGCCGCCACCGGCGCGGACGCCGGACTTGTAGTCACGCAGCGCCTTGACGAGATAGTCCTCGCGCTGTCCGGCGATGCGTGACACCGCCTTGGTACCGGCGTAGCTCTCCGTGTGACACGATGCACAGCGCCGGCCGACCGCCGCTTGCGCGCCCTTGGCCGACAGATCCGGATTGTCATCGGGCTTTTTGCCCTCCGGCGGCTTCAGCGAGGCGAAATAGGCGCCGAGATTACGGATGTCGTTGTTGTCGATCTGCTCCAAGATCGGCTGCATCTGTTCGTTCTTGCGGGTGCCCGAGCGGAAGAACACCAGCTGCCACTGGATAAACAGATCCGGCTGTGCGGCGAGCGAAGGGATGTTCTCCATTTGCGAGATGCCGTTTTCGCCGTGACAGCCGCTGCAGAGCTCGGCTTTCTCCTTGCCCGCGGCGATATCGGCGGCATCAGCCGGACTGGACCCAGAACCAAGAACTAGAAAGACAAGAACAGCCGCGATTGCAGAACGATGCATGAGCCACATTCCCATTCCAGAATACATGAGGCTGGAGCTGCGGATGACACAACTCCAGCCTCACGCAATTCGCGACTTACTTCGCGTAGCTGATGCGATAGATTGCGCCTGCCCAATCGTCGGCAATCAGCAGCGATCCATCCTTGGCCAGAACGATATCGGCAGGGCGGCCGAGATAACCCTGGTCACCCTCGATCCAGCCGGAGGCAAAGATCTCCTGCTTGGCGTTCTTCCCATCCGGCCCGGCGATCACACGCTTGATACGTGCGCCCTGATACTTGTGCCGGTTCCACGAGCCATGCTCCGCAATGAAGATGTTGTTCTTGTACTCGGCAGGAAACATGCTGCCGGTATAGAACTTCATCCCCAGGGGTGCGACATGGGCGCCGAGATTCAACACCGGCGGCGTGAATTCCGAACACTTGTGCCCCATGGCGAATTTCGGATCCGGCATGTTGCCTTGATGGCAATGCGGATAGCCGAAATGCTCACCAAGCTTCGAGATCATGTTGAGCTTGTCGCTCGGCATATCGTCGCTGATCCAGTCCCGCGCATTTTCGGTGAACCAGTATTTGCCGGTGCGGGGATCAACGTCACCGCCGACGCTGTTGCGAACGCCGAGCGCCACGATTTCGGCATTGCCGGTCTTGGGATCGACACGGCGGATCTGCGACAGGCTGGTCGGCGGAATGCCGATGTTGAAGGGAGGTCCGAACGGAACGTAGAACCAGCCATCTTTATCGGGCGCGAGATACTTCCAGCCATGTGCCGCGAATGACGGCATATCGTCATAGACCACCTTGCCGTCACCGAGCTTGTCGATATTTGCCTCGGCATTCTCGTATTTGATCAGCTTGTTGATATCGATCACATAGAGCGCACCGTCCTGGAAGGCGATGCCCGTCGGCATCTTCATGCCCTTGATGACGGTCTTGACCTCTTTCTTGCCGCCCTTGTCGGTGATCGCATAGACGTTGCCGAGACCGAACGAGCCGACAAAGAGCGTGCCTTTATCGCCCCAGGCCATCTGCCGCGCCGCCAGCACGCCGGATGCATAGACCTCGATCTTGAATCCCGGCGGCAGCTTGATCTTCTTCATCATGGCTGCGAGTTCGGCATCGGACGCACCGGTCGGCGGCCCCGACGGCGGCGCGAGGCCCTTTTGCGCCTCGGTCTCGTCACCGAGGAACCAGTCGTCCGGCGGATTGGTCCAGAATTCCTTGGTATCGGATTTGTAGCTCTTGAGCTTTTGCTGTGCGCTCGCTTGATTGAGCGAGGCCATGCCGATCGCCGTAGCGAGGATGGCGGCGCACGCAACAACGGATCGACCAGTCATCGATTTCATCGCGTCACTCCCTGTGCAGCTTGTTGCGGCTGCTATGTCTTATTGAACGTTCGAGACGAACTTTATTGGTCTGTGATTTTCTCAGACAGTGAGATGCTAGCACAAATGTCGCAGGTGAAAAGCGCAACTAACGCTCGCGCAAATGAAAGACGTCGCCATCACGACGACATCTTGAAAAAAATTTTGAAAGTTAGTTCCAGTAGCCTGATGCAATTGGCGCATCGCACCGCATCATCGCGCGATCACTGCTACGTTTTTTAAAGGCTGCCCTTGGTGAGATAGCGCCAGGCCACGGCCAGCAAGATCAACCCGATGAAGATCAACGCGACCGGCAGCTTCTTCTTTTCGCGCGGGGGCGGTGGCGTGTTGGGCTTGATCCGGCGAAAAGGCGTGACGTTGTTATTGTTGTCGTCGGGCATTGGTCTTGATCTCGAAGCCGTCTTGATGATGGGCGCGATGCCGGTGCCGCCCATGCGGGAATAATAGCTGCGGTAGACAGTCTGGATGGTGGCTTCGGCCGCGGCTGGCTCGGATTGTTTGCCACGGGCCAGCAGCGCGAGATAGCCCGCATAGAATGTCTGGGCTTCCTGTGGCAGCGCGTCGAGGCTTTTCAGCTTCGCCATCATCACCCAGGTCGCAAAATCCGCCCGCGCCTCGTCATTGGCACGCTTGGCAATTTCCAGGTTGGAATCAGTGGTCGACGGCATCGTCAGTCTCGTACCCGCTTCGCCCGTGGATTGTCTGCCCAACGCCCGATGATTTCAAGCGATGCGGGGCGGATCTACGTGCCTGCGGATCACAAACGACAAGGCCGCCGGACGGCGGCCTGTGATCGATAAAACTGATGCCAAAAAACCAGGAAAATTCTGGAGCGGGCGAAGGGATTCGAACCCTCGACCCCGACCTTGGCAAGGTCGTGCTCTACCACTGAGCTACACCCGCATCCGAGAAGACAGGCGGCGATTGCTCGCCGCCGACGCGCAGACCTATGCCAAATGCCGGTGGCGAATGCAACAGTTAGACTGCAACTCGGATCGCGGCGAGTTAATCGCGATTTATGGCCCTTTGAGCCCGATTTTGCCCAGAAAATGGGTCAAAACAGCGAAATGTCGCCTCTCGGGTGGAATCGGTCCCTGCCGGACCTATTTCACCGGATTGCAAATTACTGTCACGGACGCCATTTAATCGCTCAGGCCATGCTAGAAGCAGCCAAATTTTTCAGACATCGAGCGAGGTTCACGTGACCATCATGGATCAGGGCGGCGCACAGGCGCCGCAGGCAGGTTCGACGCCGCAGGCAGCAACCGCTCTCATCAAGGACACGACCACCCGCACCTTCGTGCAGGACGTCATCGAGGAATCCAAGCGCCAGCCGGTCCTGATCGACTTCTGGGCGCCTTGGTGTGGTCCCTGCCGCCAGCTGACTCCTGTCATCGAAAAAGCCGTGACCGCCGCCAAGGGCAAGGTGAAGCTGGTCAAGATGAACATCGACGAGAATCCGGAGATTCCCGGCCAGATGGGCATCCAGTCGATCCCCGCCGTGATCGCCTTCGTCAACGGCCAGCCGGCCGATGGCTTCATGGGTGCGGTTCCGGAGAGCCAGGTCAATGCGTTCATAGACAAGCTGACAGCCGGCATGCCCGGCGCCGAGCCCACGGCAGCAGAACTGCTTCAGGAAGCCGAAGCGATTCTGGCTGAAGGCGATCCGGCCACCGCCGCTTCGATCTATGGCGAGGTGATTGCCGCCGATGCCGGCAATATCGCCGCCATTGCTGGCCTTGCCCGCTGTTACGTCGAGACCGGCGCCATCGAGCAGGCCAAGCAGACCCTTGAGCTCGTCCCGGTCGCGAAGCGTGAGGACGCTGCGGTCAAGGCCGTGCAGGCCAAGATCGATCTGGTCGAACAGGCCAGTGCGCTCGGTCCGGTCACCGAACTGGAACAGAAGGTCGCCGCGAATCCGCTCGACCATCAGGCCCGCTTCGACCTTGCGATCGCGCTCAATGGCGCCAATCAGCGCAGTGAGGCCACGGGTCACCTGCTTGAAATCGTCAAGCGTGATCGCAAATGGGATGACGACGGCGCCCGCAAGCAATTGATCCAGTTCTTCGACGCTTGGGGACCGACGGATGAGGCCACCGTTGACGGCCGCAGGCGGTTATCGACTATCCTGTTCTCGTAATTCTTCTCGTGTGACGAATCGGAACCGGACATGCCCATCAATGCCGACTATCGCGGGCCTGCCGAACTTCCCGAGGTGATCCCGGTGTTTCCGCTGCCGGGCGCGCTGCTGCTACCGCGCGGCCAGATGCCGCTGAACATTTTCGAACAGCGCTACCTCGCGATGATCGACGATTCGCTTCGCGACGGGCACCGGCTGATTGGCATGATCCAGCCCGATGCGGCGCATTCGCCGGATGAGGCCAGACCGGCACTGTTCAAAGTCGGCTGTGTCGGGCGCATCACCCAGCTCGCCGAATCCGGTGACGGCCGCTACATCCTCGAACTGACCGGCGTTTCCCGTTTCGAGGTGGTGCAGGAACTCTCGGTGCTGACGGCATATCGGCAGTGCAAGGTCGACTACTTCCCCTTCATCGACGATTTCACCGCACGCAAGGGCGAAGACGATGTCGACCGGGCCGCGCTGCTCGCGGTGCTCACCGACTTCCTCAAGGCCAACAACCTGAAAGTGGATTGGGAAGGTATCGACAAGGCGCCCAACGAGGCCCTGGTGAATGCGCTGGCGATGATGTCGCCCTATGGTCCACCAGAGAAGCAGGCGATGCTCGAAGCCCCTGACCTCAAGACCCGCGCCGAGATCCTGATCGCTGTCACTGAAATGGATCTGGCCAAGAAGCGCACCAGCGGCGACCCACCGCTGCAGTAATTCTGATAAATAACCATGATCAACGACCGCATCACCGGAGCGCACCCATGACCACACCGCCAATCGAGCGCGCTGAAAGCACCGTCGACGCCAAGCTGCTCGAGATTCTGGTGTGCCCGCTGACCAAGGGCCAACTCGAATTCGATGCCGCCCGCCAGGAGCTGATCTCGCGCCAGGCCAAGCTTGCTTATCCGATCCGTGATGGCATTCCGATCATGCTGCCGGAAGAAGCGCGGAAGATCGACTGAGTTTCTGATATGGCGGCTCATGCCGGCGCAAATCTCAGGGCGACGATACCCGCGACGATGAGGGCGACCCCGCCGCCGCGCAGCAGACTCATCGACTCGCCAAACAGCATGCTTCCGAACAAGACCGTCCCGGCTGCGCCGATCCCGACCCATACCGCGTAGGCGGACCCGACCGGCAGAACCTCCAGAACCCGACCAAGCAGGTAGACGAACGCGGCGAGGAAAATCAGCGACAGGATGGTCCAGCCCGGTCGGGTGTAACCCGTGGCATATTTCATCGAAATCGCCCACCCCACATCCAGAAGCCCGGCCACGATCAGTAGCAGCCATGCGACGCCCTGGCTCATGGCTGCCTCATGCTGCGATCTTGAGAAGATGTGCGTCGCGCTCAGCGAGGAATGCGCGCAGCCGGTCGGCGTAGTCGGCCGTGACGGCGTTCGCTACGCTCGGACGTCCGCGTAACGCTGCGCGCCATGCCCGAACCTTGGGTGTTTGGGCGAAGACTTCCGTGTCAGCGATGCTATCGAACACATCGAAGTAGCGGAAGATCGGCGCGTAAGCCGCATCGACCATACTGAAGTGCTGCCCCGCGAAAAACGGCGCTGCAGTTAGCACCTCCTCGATGCGACCGAATTTGCCGGCCAACATCTTCCGCTTCGCTTCATAACTGTTCGCGTCGGTGGCCGTCTCGAATCCCCACAAATCCGCGAGGATTGACGAGCCGAACTCGATCCAGCCACGGTGCCCGGCTCGTTCGAGCGGATCGGATGGGTGAAGCCGCACGCCCATCTGCGTCTCTTCGAGATATTCGCAGATCACCGCGCTCTCGAAGAGTACGGCGGTGTCATTGCCGTCGCGCCGGACAAGCAGAAGCGGAACCTTGCCCAGCGGCGAGATCGCGTAAAACCAGTCCGGCTTGTGCGCGAGATCGATATAGCGCCGCTCGAAAAGGACCCCCTTTTCAGCAAGCACGATGGCCGCTCGCTGCACGTAAGGGCAGAGATGATGGCTGACCAGCGTCAGTGCTGACGCGTCTGGCTGATCCAGGGTCATGCGCTCACCTTTATTCTCTCGGCGCGCATGGTCTGCTGCACGGCGGGCCGCGCTTCGACGCGGGCCATGAAGTCGCGCAGATACGGAAAGTTGGACAGATCCACCTTTGCGAAGTTGGACCACCCGACGATCGTGAACAGATAGGCGTCGGCCGCCGTGAAGTTTTCTCCGAGCAGGAACGGCCTGCCCGCCGCCAGATGGAGCTCGACCGACGCCAGCCGCTCTGCGATCTTTGCGCGTGCAACGTCTCCTGCCTGCGCGCCATACTCGGGGTGAAACAGCCACGGGCTGAACATCTTGTGGAGTTCGGTGGCAATGAAATTGAGCCAGGATTGCAGCTCGACACGCTGCGGTGTGCCCGCAGGTGGCACCAACCTGCTTTCGGGTTTGAGGTCCGCAAGGTATTGAACGATCGCCGTGCCCTCGGTCAGCACTGTGCCATCATCAAGCGCCAGCGCCGGCACATAGCCGTTCGGGTTCACCGCCGAATAGTCGCTACCCGCCTCGGTGACGTGGGGCGACTTCCGGATATCCACCCGCACGAGTTCAAGCGGAATACCCGCTTCGTTCGCAACAATGTGCGGCGAGAGCGAACAGGTACCGGTGGCGTAATAGAGTTTCATGGTTCGATCTTTCATTGCATCCGTCGTGGGCTCGCTATCGCACCAGCAAGGTAGCGCCCGCGCAAACGCAAGTCCCATTGGCATTTCGCCAGCGACGCTTGCGTGACTGCAAGCAGCCACACTGCTATCTTCGTCGGCATGGATGATTGGAACGAACTTCGGCTGGCGCTCGCCATCCAACGCGCGGGCAGCCTGACGGCGGCGGCGATAACACTCGGCATCGATCACTCCACGGCCTTCCGCCGCCTGAAAGCGTTGGAGGACAAGGTTGGCGTGCGCCTATTCGAACGACTTCCAGGCGGCGCCTACCAGGCGACGGAGGCCGGTGCGCGGATGGCTGCCGGCGCGGAGCGCATGGAGGACGAGGCGCTGGCGCTTGATCGCGACATATCAGGTCGTGACCATCGTTTGTCGGGCCGCCTGACGGTCACGTCGTCCGAAACGCTGGCCTATAGCCGGCTGACGCCGCTTCTCGCCGCCTTCCAGCAGACTCACCCCGGCATTGTCGTGGAGTTGGTGATCGACAACCGCGTACTGAGCCTGTCGCGCCGCGAAGCCGACATCGCATTGCGCCCTATCCGTCCGAAGGAAGGCGATCTTTGGGGACGCAGACTGTCGGCCATCGCGTGGGGGCTCTATGCGGCCCCTGCCTATCTCGAGGCAATTGGCGGCCTGTTATCGAATCCATCCGAGATCGATCGCCATTCCTTGATCGGCTGGGAGGAAACAACATCAGGCATCGGAGCCGCCGACTGGCTGTCGCGCGCCGCGCCATCGAACGCCTTCGTCTATCGGACAAACAGTCTGGTCAACCAGCTCGTCGCAGCGAAGGCCGGCATCGGGCTCGCGCTAATGCCGTGCTATCTCGCAGATCACGACGCCGGGGTGGCAAGAGCACTATCTGAGCCCCTCAAGGAACTTGAGGGTGAACTCTGGATCGTGACTCATGCGGATTTGAAGAATACGGCGCGCGTCAGGGCCTTCTTCGATCTCGTCGGCGAAGGATTGATCCGCGAGCGCCCGCTGTTCGAAGGCGAGAAGAAGCAGACACCTTCACCACGTTGAGCGGCATAACCGCATGACGTGCTGCCTACAGTGCCTCGCCCTTCAACAGCCGCGGCACTTCCCCCGACAATCCCGCAGCCTGTTTGATGAACGCGCCCTTCAGCGGTGGCAGCCGGTCGACGATGCCGAGACCGATGTCGCGGATGCTGCGCACGAAGGGCAGATCGTTCGAGAACAGGACGTTCAGCACGTTGGTGGCGACACCCATTGTCATGGTGTCGAAGCGGCGCCAGCGCTGGTAGCGCTCCAAGACATCGCTCTGGCCGAAATCCATCCCAAGACGTGCAGCATCAACGATGGTTTCTGCCAATGCCGCGACATCCTTCAGACCCATATTGAGTCCCTGCCCCGCGATCGGATGGATCACATGCGCAGCGTCGCCGATCAGCGCCAGCCGTTCGCCGATGAAGGAGCGCGCGACGAAGTAGCCGAGCGGAAAGGCCCGCGGCTTGTCGAGCGCTTTGACCTCGCCAAGGTGCAGGCCGAAACGCTGCTCAAGCTCGGCATGGAATTCATCGTCCGGCAACGCAACGATGCGTGCGGCTTCCGTGCGCTTCTCGGTCCACACCAGCGACGAACGCTTGCCAGTCAAAGGCAGAATTGCAAACGGCCCGGCGGGCAGGAAGTGTTCTTCGGCACGTCCGTCATGATCGCGCTCATGGCCGACGGTGACGACGATACCGGACTGGTCATAATCCCAGCCATGGGTCGCGATGCCCGCACGCTCGCGCAGCTTCGAGCGCGCGCCATCGGCAGCGACAAGAAGTGCTGCCTCGATCACACTGCCATCCCCGAGCGTGACGCTGACACCGTCGGCCCGTGAATCGAATGTCGTCACCGCGGTCGCACGCAGATCAACGCCCGCCGCTTCGGCGCGGATCACGAGTTCGTCGATCAGCCGGCGATTTTCGACCATATGTGCGAACGGCTCGCCCGGCTCCACATGGCCGCCGAAGGTCAGGAAGGTCGGACGGGTGGCGTCTTCCAGCTTGGAATCGGTGACGACCATGTCGAGAATCGGCTGGCTTTCGGCAGCCACAGCATCCCAGACACCGAGAGCATCGAACAGCCGCCGACAGGCAGCAACGATGGCCGTGGCGCGCGGATCGCGGCTCGGCCGGTTCGCCAGCGCGGGATCGGCGACAATGATCGGCAGATCGGGGCCAAGCCCCTGCCGCAACGCCAGTGCCAATGCCAACCCGGCAAACGCTCCGCCGCCGATGACAATGCCTCGTTGTGCCGCCATGATATCCGTTCTCGCTGTTGCCACGCGCTTATAGCTGGGCGAAACAGGATCGCGAAACAAGGGCGGCAATGGGACCGGGGCCTGCACGGCCAAGGTCTTGGTAAACCTCCCTTAATATTGCCGCTGAGCGAAAGATGCCGACATGTCCAAGAGCCTGATCGATCTGATCGATATCCTCGATCTCGAGACCATCGAGGTGAACATGTTCCGCGGGCGCAGCCCGAAAACGCGCTGGCAACGGGTGTTCGGCGGCCAGGTGATCGGCCAGGCCATGGTGGCTTCGTGCCGCACCGTCGAAGGCCGCATGCCGCATTCGCTGCATTGTTATTTCATTCTGCCCGGCGACCCGCAGATTCCGATCGTCTACGAGGTCGAGCGCCTGCGCGACGGCAAGAGCTATTCGACCCGGCGTGTCACCGCGATCCAGCATGGCCACGCGATCTTCTCGATGATGGTGTCGTTCCACGCCGAGGAGGAGGACTCGTTCAACCACCAGGATCCGATGCCGGACGTGCCGCCGCCGGACAAGCTCACTGCGGAAGAGCTCTCGAAACATCCGATCATCGAGAAGATGCCCGATTTCATCCGCCGCTATTACGAGTCCGATCGGCCGATCGAGCTGCGTCCGGTGGAATTCCAGCGTTATGCTGGCGAGAAGATTCCGGAGGGGCGGATTAATTTCTGGATTCGTACCGCCGCGAAGCTGCCCGACGATCCGGCGCTCCATATGTGCGCGCTGGCCTATGCGTCGGACTTTTCGCTGCTCGATTCCATCATGGCCCGCTATGGCCGCACCTTGTTCGACGGTCAGGCGATGGCGGCCAGTCTCGATCACGCCATGTGGTTTCACCGCCCGTTCCGCGCCGACGAATGGCTGCTCTACAGCCAGGATTCGCCGAGCGCCCAGAACGGTCGCGGCCTCGCGCGCGGACTGATCTTCAAGCCCGACGGCACGCTGGTGGCGACCGTGGCGCAGGAAGGCTCAGTGCGCGAGCGCCGCGAGAAGCCGGCGACGTAAGTTGCTCCGCTTCCAGCCATGAATCCCGCTTCGCCGTCTTGGCGTGCAAACGGCCCGCCCCGAAGGCAGCGTCGCCGCCCAATTTCCACGCGCCATGCCAACGGGGATGGCATAAAGCTGTCTGATTGCGTAAGCAGGGTCGTACACCGCCCCCCGAAGAGGAATCCTGCATGAAGCTCGTGGTCGCGATCATCAAACCCTTCAAGCTCGATGAAGTGCGTCAGGCTCTGACGGCCATCGGCGTCCACGGCATGACGGTGACCGAAGTGAAGGGCTATGGCCGGCAGAAGGGCCATACGGAGATGTATCGCGGCGCCGAGTATATTGTGAACTTCCTGCCCAAACTGCGCCTCGAAATCGCTGTGGCGTCCGACCTCGCGGCCAAGGCGGTCGAGGTCATCTCCACCGGAGCCCGGACCGGCCAGATCGGCGACGGCAAGATTTTCGTGACCCCGATCGACCACGCCCTGCGTATCCGCACCGGCGAGACCGACAGCGACGCGCTTTAGGCAATACACCAGCGCCCCACGGGCTTTCAGCCAGAGCTGCTCTCAGTCCGCTCGAATACGCCCGAAGGGCTCTACGGCCTTGCCCGGGTTGAGCCCTGTCAATTCCACGCGCGCCAGTTGGAAGGCCTGCAGATTAGACAATTTCGAGTTTTTTGCCTCGAATTGACGTATTTGGACACCTCTGGGCTGCCCGCCGCCTAAGCAGGAATATGTCGAGAGCCTGTCATGCTTTCATTTTGAGCAGGATTGATTAGAGTTTGGGCGCGACCGAATAGCGCACTCTGTCTCATCACGTGAGAAACGCGAAAAGCTGGGGATTCATAAACCGTTAGAGAATTCCGCCGATCTGGCACGGCATTTGATTCTATCTGGTCTGGCTGTGCCCGCGTAGTGAACTTCTCCGCGTGGTGAACCTCAGTCGAGATCGCCCGGTCGGTTTTCGGTCGGGCCCAAGCGGGGATAGGACCCATGAAAATTGTTATGGCGATCATCAAGCCATTCAAGCTTGAGGAAGTCCGTGATGCCCTGACCGCCATTGGCGTTCATGGTTTGACGGTGACGGAAGTCAAAGGATATGGCCGACAGAAGGGCCATACGGAAATTTATCGCGGCGCTGAATATGCGGTGAGCTTCCTGCCCAAGATCAAGATCGAGGTGGCTGTCGCTTCCGATCAGGTCGACAAGACCATCGAAGCCATCACCACCGCCGCCAAGACCGGCCAGATCGGCGACGGCAAGATCTTCGTCATCAACCTCGACCACGCGGTTCGCATCCGCACCGGCGAGGCCGATGCTGCAGCCCTCTAAGTCGAATTCCTCGGATTTCGCGCTCACCCATTCTTCAATCAGGAGTCAAACACAATGACGTTTAAGCGTCCCTCTGGCGCGGGATTGGCGGCACTCGCCGTTGGCCTGTTCGCCGCAACTGCGGCTTACGCCGATCCGACGGTCAACAAGGGCGATAACGCCTGGATGATGACCTCGACGGTGCTGGTTCTGTTGATGACCGTCCCGGGCCTCGCCCTGTTCTACGGCGGCCTCGTTCGCTCCAAGAACATGCTCTCTGTGTTGATGCAGGTCCTCTACACCGCTTGCATCGTGATGGTGATCTGGGCTCTCTACGGCTACAGCATCACGTTCACTGGCGGTTCGGCCTATATCGGTGGTTTCTCGAAGGCGTTCCTCGCCGGCGTGACGCCTGACTCGATGGCTGCTTCGTTCACCGCAGACGCCAACATCTCGGAACTCGTCTACTTCTGCTTCCAGATGACCTTTGCCGCCATTACCCCCGGCCTGATCGTCGGCGCCTTCGCAGAACGCACCAAGTTCGCCGCGATTGCACTGTTCATCCCGCTCTGGGTGACGTTGATCTACTTCCCGATCGCGCACATGGTCTGGTACTGGGCTGGTCCGGACGCCATCGTTGCAGCCGCCAAGGCTGTTGCGGCTGCGGCTCCCGATGCGAAGGCTGCGGCTCAGGCCAAGCTTGATGAAGTCATGGCCGATGCCGGCCAGGTGTTCCTGTGGGGCGCTCTCGACTTCGCTGGCGGCACCGTCGTTCACATCAACGCCGGCATTGCTGGCCTCGTGGGCTGCCTGATCATCGGCAAGCGCACCGGCTACGGCAAGGAGCTGATGGCTCCGCACTCGCTGACCATGACCATGATCGGCGCGTCCCTGCTGTGGGTTGGCTGGTTCGGCTTCAACGTCGGTTCGAACCTCGAAGCCTCGGGCACTGCCGCTCTCGCAATGACCAACACCTTCCTCGCAACTGCGGTTGCGGCGATGGCCTGGATGTTCGCGGAGTGGATGACCAAGGGTCACCCGTCGCTGCTCGGCGCAGCATCGGGCGCGGTTGCCGGCCTCGTCGCCGTCACCCCGGCTTGCGGCTTCTCGGGCCCGATGGGCGCGATGGTTCTCGGTCTGGTCGCAGGCGTCGTCTGCCTGTTCTTCTGCACCGTCGTGAAGAACTCGCTTGGCTATGACGACTCGCTCGATGTGTTCGGCGTCCATTGCGTCGGCGGCATCATCGGCGCGCTCGGTACCGGCATCCTGGTCAACCCGGCCCTCGGCGGCACGGGCGTCATGGACTACGTCGCCGGCAAGATCGGCGACTACGACATGGTCACCCAGATGATCGCGCAGTGTAAGGCTGTCGCGACCACGCTGGTGTGGTCGGGCGTCGGTTCGGCGATCCTGTTCAAGGTCGTCGACGTGATCGTCGGTCTCCGCGTCAATGTTGAAGTCGAGCGCGAAGGCCTGGACGTCACCGAGCACACCGAACGCGCCTACAACATGTAAGCGTCACGAGCCATCCCGGATCATCGGTCCGGGATGCTCACAAAGGGATCGGTTGGGACACTACCCGGCAATGTCCCAACCGTCGAAGGGCTCCAGCGCAAGCTGGGGCCTTTCACTTTTTGGGGGCCATTCTGATCCCCGCGTAGGCCTGGACGGCCGCCGAACACGTGATAGCAAGGCCGGCCCCTCGATGGTTAATCGCGTCTTAACCTCGCCGTATCTATGGTGGTTTGATCTCGTTTCGGCCGATCTCATGGGGCGATCGGCTGCCTTGAAAGTACTGGCGTTTTCCTGATGGCACTCACCGCTCCTCCTTCCGCGGCGCAAGGCGCTGGCAGCCGGACCTCGGCTGGGCCCGATGGCGAGCGTTCGCCGTTTGCGCGACTGACGGAATTGCTGGCGCCATATCAGCCCGGCCAACCGCTGATCACACTGTCATTGGGCGAACCGCAGCACCCGGTGCCGGATTTCGTCGGACCGGTCCTCGCCAAACACACCGCCGATTTCGGCCGCTATCCGATCGCCAAGGGCATTGAGCCATTCCGCCGCGCCGCCGCTACGTGGATGGGTACGCGGTTCAATCTCCCGCGCGACCTCGATCCGGAAACCGAAATACTGGTGCTGAATGGCAGCCGTGAAGGCCTGTTCTTCGCCGCGATCACGGCCGCGCGCTTTGTCGGCCCGCGCAAAGGCACCCCGGCGATCCTGCTGCCAAATCCGTTCTATCCAGCCTACGGCGCCGGTGCGCGTGCCGCAGGTTGCGAACCGATCTTCATGCCGACCACCGTGGCCAACGGCTTCCTTCCCGATCTCGACGCACTCGATGAGGCCACGCTGGCGCGCACGGTGGCGATGTACGTCGCATCCCCGGCCAACCCGCAAGGCGCCGTCGCGACGCCCGCTTACTTCAAGAAGCTGCACGACCTCGCGCTGCGCTACGGTTTCATCGTGCTGTCCGACGAATGCTATTCGGAGATCTACACGCAGGCCGCGCCCGGCAGCATGCTGGCGTCAGCCGGACCTGACTACACCAATGTCGTTGCGTTTCAGTCGCTGTCAAAGCGCTCAAATCTGCCTGGCATGCGCGTCGGCTTCGTCGCCGGCGACAAGAAATTCCTGAGCGCGTTTCACGAATTGCGCAATGTGGCCGCGCCGCAGGTGCCGGTACCGCTGCAGCAGGTCGCGGTTGCCGCCTATAGCGACGAAGCACATGTGGAAGAGAATCGCAGGCTCTACCGCTTGAAGTTCGATCTTGCGGATCAGATCCTCGGCAATCGCTACGGCTACAAGCGACCGGCCGGAGGCTTCTGTCTGTGGCTCGATGTCTCCGCATATGGCGGCGACGAAGAGGCAGCCGTGAGACTATATCGCGATGGCGGCGTGCGCGTGGTGCCCGGAAGTTATCTGGCGCGCCCGCAGGCCGACGGCAGCAATCCCGGCGCCGGCTATATTCGTTTGGCCATGGTGCAGGACAGTGAAACGACAGCCGAGGCTTTGCATCGGCTGGTGAAGATTTTGAATTGAAGATCCTGGATTGATGCAGGGCGCATGAGCACTCCGGTATGAGCACCACGATCGAACGCGTCATTCCTCTCGTCGGCCATCTGCCCGCGTCGATTCGCGAGATGCTGGGACGACGTCTGCGTGAACTGGCGGGCTTTGGCCTGGTCTGCGCCGCAGGTGTCGCGGCGGCAGCGATGATGACGTGGTCCGTGCAGGACCCGAGCCTGAGCCATGCCACCTCGCGTGCGATCCGCAATGTCGCCGGTTATCCCGGCGCGATCGGTGCCGATCTGTTGATGCAGATCCTCGGCCTCGGCGCGATCATGATGATTCTCACCATCGCCGTCTGGGGCTGGCGGATGATGACGCATCGGCATTTCGACCGCGAAGCGCTGCGTATCGGTTGCTGGGTCCTTTGCACCATCATCGCATCAGGCTTTGCCAGCTGCTGGCAGCATGGCGGGTCGTGGCCCCTGCCGACCGGCGTCGGTGGCGTGGTCGGCGACGCGCTGTTTCGCGCGCCCGCGGTGGTCTTCGGCCCCGTCGGCTTCATCTATCGATTCGTCCTCGGCTTTATTCTCTGCGCGGCGATGATCGTGACTTTCTTGATCGCCTGCGGCTATGGCGCGCAAGCGAAGGAAGAGTTTGGCGAGATCGATATCGAGGAAGACGACGAGCCATTCGAGGAAGACGAAACCCGCGATCGCAGCTCGATCTCGGTCTCGCTTGGCTGGGCGGCGCATGCCGTGATGAGCGCGAAGGCGCGTCTCGGCCGTTTCCTCTCGTTGGTCTACGGCAAGATGGTCGCGAGCGAGCCCAAGGCGCGGGCGGCCTCCTTCGAACGTCAGGAACCGAACCTCGGCGGTCGTCGCAACAGTCCCTCCATCGCACCGCATGACGAAGACGAGAGCGATCACGACGAGGACGAAGAGCACGACTACGAGGAAGAAGAAGAGGAAGAGGAGCCCGCCCCGAAGGCCCGCAAGAAATCCTCGACCAAGGAGCCGGTGCGCAAATCCAACGGCAAGTTCGAACTGCCCTCCGTCGGCATGCTCACCGCGCCGAAGGCCGCCGATCGCAAGCCGCTCAGCAAGGCCGAACTGGAAGCCAATTCGCGCGCGCTGGAAGGCGTGCTGCAGGACTTCGGCGTGCGCGGCGAAATCGTCAAAGCCAATCCCGGCCCCGTCGTCACGCTGTACGAACTCGAACCCGCACCCGGCATCAAGTCGTCGCGCGTGATCGGCCTTGCCGACGACATCGCGCGCTCCATGAGCGCGCTGTCCGCCCGCGTCGCCGTTGTCCCCGGTCGCAACGCCATCGGCATCGAGCTGCCGAACGCCCATCGCGAAAACGTCTACTTGCGCGAACTGCTGACCGTGCAGGACACCAATGACGGCAGCATCAAGCTCCCGCTCTGCCTCGGCAAGAATATCGGCGGCGAGTCCATCATCATCGATCTTGCGCGCACGCCGCATATGCTGATCGCCGGTACCACCGGTTCGGGCAAATCAGTCGCGATCAACACCATGATTCTCAGCCTGGTCTACCGGCTGCGGCCGGATCAGTGCCGCCTGATCATGGTCGATCCGAAGATGCTCGAACTCTCCGTCTATGACGGCATCCCGCATCTGCTGACGCCGGTCGTAACCGATCCGAAGAAGGCCGTCGTCGCGCTGAAATGGGCCGTGCGCGAGATGGAAGAGCGCTACAAGCGCATGGCCAAGCTCGGCGTCCGCAATATCGACGGCTACAATGCGCGTCTCGTCGAAGCCAAGGCCAAGGGCGAGGAGCTCTCGCGCACCGTTCACACCGGCTTCGACAAGGAAACCGGCAAGGCGATCTACGAGGAAGAGAAACTCGATCTCGCGCCGTTGCCCTATATCGTCATCATTGTCGACGAAATGGCCGACCTGATGATGGTCGCCGGCAAGGACATCGAAGGCCTGGTGCAGCGTCTCGCGCAGATGGCACGCGCCGCCGGTCTCCACGTCGTCCTCGCCACGCAGCGTCCGTCGGTGGACGTCATCACCGGCACGATCAAGGCGAACTTCCCGACGCGTATCTCCTTCCAGGTCACGTCGAAGATCGACAGCCGCACCATCCTGGGTGAGATGGGTGCCGAACAACTGCTCGGCCGCGGCGACATGCTCTATATGGCTGGCGGCGGCCGCATCTCGCGCGTACACGGTCCTTTCGTGTCGGACGAGGAAGTCGAGAAGGTGGTGCGCCACCTGAAGACGCAGGGCGAGCCGGAATATCTCGAGGCGGTCACCGCCGAAGAACCGGAAGAGGGCGAGGACGGCGCGGTATTCGATTCGACCGGCATGGGTGCCGATGGCGGTGGTGGCGATCTGTTCCAGCAAGCCGTTGCCATCGTGAAGCGCGACCGGAAGGCGTCGACCAGCTACATCCAGCGCCGGCTGCAGATCGGTTACAATCGCGCAGCGTCGCTGATCGAGCGCATGGAAAACGAAGGCATCGTCGGTCAGCCCAACCATGCCGGTAAACGCGAGATTCTGATCGAAGAAGAAGAAAGCGGGTTCTGAGAGTTTGACCCCGCCGATGGACAATCCCGCTTTTGAGTCGCGAAATCGCCACAGCTCCGGGTTAGCGCCTGCGCTGGCGGCGCCAGCCGCGGCGGGGGCGCAAGAGACCACCGGCCGGACCGCAAAACCGGTACCCATTCTGACGCAAAGCGCGGTAAAATGCGCCGAACCCGCCGAGCAGGACGACGCCTTGATGAGACGCCCGACCCATCACGCCGCAGACCGGTCTTTCCTGCGCATCGGCGCAGCCGGCCTCGTCGCGACGTTTGTCGCCGCCATTGTGGCGCCCTCGGCCCATGCCCAGTCAATCCCATTGCCGCGACCTGCACCGCAGGCGCGCAGCAATGGCAGTTTCCAGATGTCGGCCTCCGAGCCCCAGGCCGTTCGGCCGCCAGTTGCAATCGCACCCAAGACATCGGCGACGACATCCACGCCACCGAATCCAATCATTCCGGATCCGCGCCGCAACGTTCCCGCCAGCATTTTCATGAGCTTCGACGCCAATCAGAAGGCGCAGGCGAGCAAGGTCAGCAGCTATCTGTCATCGCTCAGCAATCTGAGCGGTAACTTTGTTCAGGTGGGCCCGGACGGCAGCCGCACCACCGGTGACTTCTTCATCCAGAAGCCCGGCAAGGTCCGTTTCGAATATGATGCACCGACGACCATCGCCATGGTGTCCGACGGCCAGTCGCTCGCCGTCCGCGATTCCAAGCTGGCAACCCAGGACATCTACCCGCTGTCGCAGACACCGTTGCGCTATCTGCTGTCCGATCGCATCGATCTGATGAAGGACACCAATGTGGTCGCCGTCAGCGCTGACGACCTCTATACGTCGGTGACCATTGAGGAAAAGAACGCGCTGGTCGGCACCTCGCGCCTGATGCTGATGGTCGGCACCAAGGATGGACAGCTCAAGCAGTGGACCGTCACCGACCCGCAGGGCTATGACACCACGGTCGCGATCTACAATCTCGATACCGCGAAAAAGCCCGACCCGGGGCTGTTCAAGATCGACTTCACCAAGTATCCCACCAGCGGCGCGAATTAGTTTTCGCTGCAGGTGATGCCCTCATGATGAGCAGGCGCGCTTGCGCCGTCTCACCATCGGATTTCCATGCGTTTTTCCCTGACCACCTGGAATATCAATTCGGTGCGATTGCGCATCGACCTTGTCGCCAAGTTTCTCGAAGAGATGCAGCCGGATGTGCTGTGTCTGCAGGAAACCAAGTGCCCGGACGATGCCTTTCCGCTCAAGCGCTTCAAACAGCTCGGTTATGACCATGTCGTGCTGAACGGGCAGAAGGGCTATCACGGCGTCGCCATCGTCTCGAAACTTCCATTCGAGAGCAGCGACATCCGCGTGTTCTGCAACAATCTGGACTCACGCCACATCTCGGTATCGTTCGGCGAAAAGGCCGGCATGGCCGTGCCGCTGATCGTGCATGATTTCTATGTGCCTGCCGGCGGCGACGTTCCGGATCCGGACGTGAATGCGAAGTTCGCGCACAAGCTCTCGTTCCTCGACGAGATGAAGACCTGCGAGCCGCTGCATCCGCGCGGCGATGCGCGTCATATCCTGGTCGGCGATCTCAATGTGGCACCGCATGAGAATGACGTGTGGTCGCACAAGCAGATGCTGAAAATCGTGTCGCATACGCCGATCGAGTGCGAAAAGCTGCTCGCCGTGCAGAGCGAGGGCAACTGGATCGACGTCGCGCGCGAACGCATTCCACTGTCGGAAAAGATCTACACGTGGTGGAGCTACCGCGCCGCCGACTGGGCGGTGTCGAATCGCGGCCGCCGCCTCGATCACATCTGGGTGTCGTCCGCACTGAAGGATTCGATCCGCGACTTCACCGTCACATCAGATGCACGCGGCTGGGAGCGGCCATCGGACCACGTACCGGTCACGACGGTGCTGGAGCTTTGATATCAGTTACTGGCTGAGCTTGGCGCCGATCAGCGTCACATCGCTGGCGAGCTGGCTGACGCGAGTCGCCATGTCGTCACGCAGACGGCGCGCGGCCGCGGGATCGCTGTCGAGCACGCGCTGAAACAGGCTGCGCGTGATCCGGATCGTGCTGGAATATTCCGTGGCGACCGCCGTCGATGGCCGCTGCATCGCTACCAGCAGTGCAAGTTCGCCCATCAATGTGCCGGGCCCCGCGATCACTTCATGATCGCTGCCGTCGTCGAGGCTGATGCGGAATGCGCCGTTCTGGACGACATAGCCGCAATCGGCATCGTCGCCCTGCCGGAACAACACGGAGCCCCGCGCAAATTCCTGCTGTTCGGAGCCGATCGCGATCACGCGCAAAGCGGCGATACCCAACAGGCGCAATGTTGGGACGCGCTCAAGCAGGGCTACATCATCATCGATCGACATGTAGAACCGTGTGATCGGGACGCGCGAAGGAGGGCACCGAACAGCTAATGGCGAATCGGCTCCCCAATCGTATCACGGCACCAACTTGTAGCCACCGGCTTCCGTCACCAGAATTTCAGGATTGGCGGCGTCCTTCTCGATCTTTTGACGCAACCGATAGATATGCGTTTCCAGCGTGTGTGTGGTGACGCCGGAATTGTAGCCCCAGACTTCCTGCAGCAACGTCTCGCGAGACACCGGCAACTGGCCGGCGCGATACAGGAAGCGCAGGATCGCGGTTTCCTTCTCGGTCAGGCGAACCTTCTTGGCATTGGCGCCGGTGAGCATCTTGGAGCCAGGCCGGAAACTATAGGGACCGACGGTGAAGACGGCATCTTCGCTGGCTTCGTGCTGACGGAGCTGTGCGCGAATACGCGCCAGCAGCACGGCGAAGCGGAACGGCTTGGCGACGTAATCATTGGCGCCGGATTCCAGACCGAGAATGGTGTCGGAATCGGTGTCGTGGCCGGTCAGCATGATGATCGGCGCCTTGAAGCCACCCTTGCGCAAGCTGCGCACGACTTCGCGACCGTCCGTGTCGGGCAGGCCAACATCCATCAGCACCAGATCGGGGGAATTGGCCTTGGCTGCAGTAGCGCCCTTGGCGCCGGTGTCGACGGCAGAGGCCTCGAACTCTTCGTGCAGCGAAAGCTGCTCGACCAGCGCCTCGCGCAAATCAGTATCGTCATCCACGATCAAGATCTTGCGGGCATTGGGCATTGCGACAATCCTTTGAACGGCTGCGGCGGAGCGTTGTTCGCCGCGCTGAAACAGTGGGCCAGAAATCGTGACAGGCTTCGCCGTTAACGCATATTCTAGCGCAAAATCAGCGACATTCCCGGCGAATGTACTGCTGCAGCGCGAAATAGAACATTTGCGGTAAATAGCAAGGCGGAGTTCGCGATTCGGATGGGAAGTCTCGTTATTTCAGACACTTATCGAACAAGCTTGCGTGATCGACCGCTAACTATGGTTCACATTCGCGCGTCAGCCGGAGACAGACTCCGTGGATGGCTGACGACCGACCACACAACCATACCCGTCGCGCTCGGCCGCGGCGGAATCAAGGCGAACAAACGCGAAGGCGATGGCGGAACGCCGCGTGGGACGTTTCGCCCCATCCGACTGTGGTGGCGGGCCGACCGTAATCCACGTCCGCGTAGCTTCCTGCCGATCCGCCCCATCACGCCGATGGATGGCTGGTGCGAAGAACCATCAGACCGGCATTACAATCGGCCGGTCCGGCTCGATCATGGAAATGACGGCGACCGACTGGCCCGCGAGGATCATCTCTACGATTTCATCATCGAGATCGACCAGAACACCCGACCACGGATCGCAGGGCGAGGCAGTGCAGTGTTCCTGCATCTGGCCCGCCCGAAACTCGCACCGACCGCGGGCTGTGTGGCCATGACCAAGCCAGCCATGCTGCGGCTGCTGGCCCGGATCGGACCGAAGACGAAGATCGTTATCGGCTAGGCCGATGGCCTAGCGACGTCCGAAAATCGCCGAGCCGACGCGCACATGAGTTGCGCCGAACTGGATGGCGATGGCGAAGTCGGCGCTCATTCCCATGGATAATTGCGTGAGCCCGTTACGTGCAGCGATCTTCGCCGTCAGCGCGAAATGCGGCGCTGGCGCATCCTCAACCGGCGGAATGCACATCAGTCCGGAAATCGTCAGCCCGTACGTATCGCGGCAACGCGCCAGGAAATCATCAGCCTCGCCCGGTGCGATGCCGGCCTTTTGCGGTTCCTCACCAGTGTTGAGCTGTACGAAGAGCTGGGGCGTCCGCTGCTGCGCCTTCATCTCCTTGCTTAACGCTTCGCAAATGCTCGGTCGATCGACAGAGTGAATCGCATCGAACAAGGCGACCGCTTCCTTGGCCTTGTTGGACTGCAAAGGCCCTATCAAATGCAACGCAATCGCGGGTTGAGTGGCGATTAACGCCGGCCATTTGGATTTTGCCTCCTGGACGCGATTTTCGCCGAACACACGCTGACCGGACTGGATCACGGGCGCAATTGCGTCAGCCTCGAACGTCTTCGACACCGCGATCAACGTCACAGAACTGCGGTCCCGCCGTGCTTCGTTACATGCACGGAAGATATCGTACTCAACCGAAGCGAGTCCGTCGGTTGGTAAAGAAGACGTTACGCCTGACGACTCTTGCACGGATTTATTTTCAACCAAGGCGCGAACTTTCTTGAGATCCATTGCAGTTTAACGAATCCGGGAAAGGCTTTTTGAAGGCTTTGGAGTACCTATGTCCGCGGGGCTTAGGGATCGAAGATGTCACGCATCGGTATTAACCGCAATAAAGCGAGGCTTAGGGGAGCTCTCGGTATTCGCGCTCGACTGGTCCTGTTGGCCCTCATTCTGGTCGGGCCATTGATGGCGGAGCGAATTCGCTCACTCGATGCGACGCGTACCCACCAGATCGCGACGGCCGCGCGTGATTTCGCTGGTGTCGCCCAGCACAGCGCCGATGCACAGCGCGAAGTTTTCGCCTCGATCGAGGCCGTGCTGAAATCATCCGCCTACATCTATACGTCGGCCGCTCAGGTGAATCGGAGCTGCGCCATCATGCGGGCGAGCCTCCGCGGCGATATGCCGTGGCTGCGCAGCCTGACGGTGGCCGGCGCGGATGGCATCGCCATGTGCTCGACCTGGCCGGAAGTCATCGAGCAGAGATTCGATTTCAGCGATCGCCCCTATTTCAAGAAAGCGATAGCGACCGGTGAGTTTGTCGTCAGCGATTATCTGTTCAGCCGCTTGACGAACCAGCCGACAGTGATGGCTGCCTATCTCGCACCGGGCCTGACTAAGGACGACGATGCCGTGGTACTGGCGGCGGTGAATCTCGACTGGATGTCGAAGATCATGGGCAATCTCGGCGACCGGCCCGGTGTCACGACACTGCTGGTCGATCATGCCGGCACCGTGCTTGCAGCGCCGCCGACAAACGCCAGCGCGATTGGTCGGCCGATGGAAGACCTTGCTCTATTGCCGATGCTCGAAGCGCATCTGCGCAATACGGATAAGCAGACCGGTTCGCTGTCATTCAGCGCCAGTGACGGTTCACAGCGCACCGTATCATTCGCGACAATCCCTGGTACCGGCGCGCAATTGATCGTCAGCATCGACGAGGCCCGAGTCTCGGCGGTTGCCGATCGCGAGATCCGCACCGCCTATTTGCAGCTCGCCTTCGTTTGCCTGTTCGTTCTGCTTGGCGCGCTGGTGGTTGCGGAGCGACTGATCATCAAGCCGATCCAGATGATGGAGACCATGGCGCAGCGCTTCGGTCGCGGCGACTGGTCGGCCCGCGTAGCGCGGAACAAGCTGCCGGCCGAGTTCGTACCGCTGGCACGCGCATTTTACGGCATGGCGGCGCAGTTGCGTGGTCGCGAACGCGAATTGCGCGCCAGCAACGAGCAGCTCACGGTGCTTGCCTCCATCGACATGCTGTCTGGCCTTGCCAATCGGCGCGGCTTCCAGAGCCGCCTCGATTTCGAATGGCTGAAGGCCCAGCAATCCGGCGACCATCTGACGCTGCTGATGATCGACGTCGATCACTTCAAACTCTTCAACGACACCTATGGCCATCCCGAAGGCGATGCTTGCCTGGCGCGCGTCGGCGAAGCTCTCTCCAGCCTGGCCGATCGCTGCTCGGGCTTTGCCGGACGCTATGGCGGCGAGGAATTCTGCCTGCTGCTGCCGGGCACCGAGGTCGCCCGCGGCGTCCAAATCGGCGAAATGGTACGCGCGGCAATCTGGAACCTGGCGGTCTCCCATGCCACCAGCGCACATCAGCGGGTCACGGTCAGTGTCGGCGTGGCCTCGACGATGCCAGCTACGCTGGAGACGGCGAACGATTTGATCGAGGCAGCCGATGCCTCGCTCTACGCCGCCAAACGGCGTGGCCGCAACACCGTGGTGGAGCACGGCTTCGTCCGGGCATATGGCACGGCCGTGTCGCTGGCGGGGTGAGACGGCGGGCCCCCGCCCCTGGCCCGTTTCTTGTCTTAAACCATTGACCTAACGCGGCCTTTTATGGCCTAGTCCCCCGCCTCAGCGCGAATTCAGCCCGAGCAAGCACCGGTTTGCGACCTCGTTCGCGCGTCCATGATCTGAGAAGCGCTCGAACCGGCCGGCGGATTTCAAAAACACCATGAGCAACGAACGTTACAACGCCCGCGAGACCGAACCGCGCTGGCAGCGCGTCTGGGACGACAAGGCGATCTTCGCCACCAAGAACGACGATCCGCGCGAGAAGTATTACGTACTCGAGATGTTCCCCTATCCGTCGGGGCGCATCCATATGGGCCATGTCCGCAACTATACGATGGGCGACGTGGTTGCGCGCTTCCAGCGCGCGCAGGGCAAGAACGTGCTGCATCCGATGGGCTGGGATGCGTTCGGCCTGCCCGCCGAGAACGCCGCGATCGAGCGCAAAGTCGCTCCGAAGGCGTGGACCTATGAGAACATCGCGTCGATGAAAAAGCAGCTGCAGACCATGGGTTTGTCGCTGGACTGGTCGCGCGAATTCGCAACCTGCGACCCTACCTACTACAAGCATCAGCAGAAGATGTTTCTCGATTTCATGCGGGCAGGTTTGGCCGAGCGCAAGAAGTCCAAGGTGAACTGGGATCCGGTCGACCATACCGTGCTGGCCAATGAGCAGGTGATCGACGGCCGCGGCTGGCGCTCAGGGGCGCTGGTGGAGCAGCGCGAGCTGACCCAGTGGTTCTTCAAGATCAGTAAATATTCCGACGAGCTGCTGTCTGCCCTGGATACGCTGGATCGCTGGCCCGACAAGGTGCGCCTAATGCAGCGCAACTGGATCGGCAAGTCGGAAGGTCTGCATTTCCAGTTCGGACTGATCGGCGCACCCGCGGGATTCGACAAACTGCCGGTGTTCACGACACGCCCGGACACGATGTATGGCCCGACTTTCGCTGCGATCTCGCCGGATCATCCGCTGGCGAAAGCGCTGGCAGAAAAAGACCCCAACGTTGTCGCCTTCATCGAGGAATGCCATCGCATGGGCACCTCGCAGGCCGAGATCGACACAGCCGAGAAGCTCGGCTTTGACACCGGCATCAAGGTCACGCATCCCGCCGACGCGTCATGGACACTGCCACTCTATATCGCAAACTTCGTGCTGATGGATTACGGCACCGGCGCCATCATCGGCTGCCCCGCACACGATCAGCGCGACCTGGATTTTGCGCGCAAGTACGACCTGCCGGTGCTCGACGTGTTCGTGCCCGTCGGTAACGATGAGCGCGTTGGTAACATCGCTTTCGCTCCGGCGAAAAGTGAGACTGTGCAGTATGTCCGTTGGGTGGGTGCACCCGGTGTGATGACCTGCGAAGAAGCGATGAAGAAGTCGCTCGAGATTTTCGAGAAGGACGGCTGGGGCAAGCGCGAGATCAATTTCCGCCTGCGCGACTGGGGCATCTCACGTCAGCGCTATTGGGGTTGCCCGATCCCGATCATCCACTGCCCGAGCTGCGATATCGTGCCGGTGCCGGACAAGGATCTGCCGGTCGTGCTGCCGGAGGACGTTTCCTTCGACAAGCCGGGCAATGCGCTCGATCATCATCCGACGTGGAAGCATGTGAAGTGCCCGAACTGCGGCGCGGATGCGCGGCGCGAAACCGATACCATGGACACCTTCGTGGATTCGTCCTGGTACTTCACGCGCTTCACGGATCCATGGAACACGTCGGCACCCACGACGACCGCCGTTGCCAATCGAATGATGCCTGTCGATCAGTATATCGGCGGCGTCGAGCACGCGATCCTGCATCTGCTGTACAGCCGCTTCTTCACCCGCGCCATGAAGGCCACCGGCCACGTCAATTTCGACGAGCCGTTTGCCGGCATGTTCACGCAAGGCATGGTGGTGCACGAGACCTACAAGAAACAGGACGGCACCTTCGCCTCACCGGCCGAGATCAACATCGAGATCGGCGGTAACGGCCAACGCGCTACGCTGATCGCCACTGGCGAAGACATCACCATCGGCCCGATCGAAAAGATGTCGAAGTCGAAGCGCAACACAGTCGACCCCGACGACATCATGGGCACCTACGGCGCCGATACCGCCCGTTGGTTCATGCTGTCGGATTCGCCGCCCGACCGCGACGTCATCTGGAGCGAAGAAGGCGTCAAAGGCGCTTCGCGCTTCGTGCAGCGTCTGTGGCGGCAGATCAACGAATCAGCCGCGCACGGCAAATCGGCGCCGGCAGCCCGGCCGGCTGAATTCGGCCCCGATGCCTTGGCGATCCGCAAGGCGGCCCATGGCGCGCTCAGCAAGGTCTCGACCGAGATCGAAAAGCTGCATTTCAATGTCTGCCTCGCCCATATCCGCGAATTTTCCAATGTGCTGGGCGAAGCTTTAGCGAAGCCGGGAACTCTGGCCCCGGACGTCTGCTGGGCGCTGCACGAGGCCTCGGTCATTCTTGTTCAACTGTTTGCGCCGATGATGCCGCATCTGGCCGAGGAATGCTGGGGCGTACTGGGGCAACCGGGCATGATCTCGGAAGCCCGTTGGCCGCAAATCGAGCCCAATCTGCTGGTTGAAGACACCATGACCCTGCCGGTACAGGTCAACGGCAAGAAGCGCGGAGAAGTCACAGTGGCCCGGGAAGCGACTAACCCGGAAATTGAGGCTGCCGCTCTGGCGCTCGATGCTGTAAAACAAGCTCTCGACGGCAAACCCGTCAAGAAGGTCATCGTCGTCGCCCAGAGGATCGTGAATGTTGTCGGCTAAATCCCGTATTGCCGCCCGGCTCATGGTCGTCGCCACCCTGGCGGCGCTGACGGCCGGCTGCTTCCAGCCGATGTATGCCGAGCGTGGCGACGGTAAACCCGGCCTGCGCGAGAAGCTGCAGGGCGTCGAGGTTCCGCCGCTAGACTATCCCAACGCGTCGCCGCAAGCCCGTGTCGGCGTGAATATCCGCAATGCACTGATGTTCAAGATGTACGGCAGCGCTACCGGCCTGCCGCCGACCTATCAGCTGAAGATCCGTTTCAACCCAAGCCGGACCTCGCTGATCGTCGACCCGAATACCGCGCTGCCGACCAGCGAAAATTACGGTATCGACGCGACCTATGGCCTGATCGAGATCGCCACCGGAAAGCAGGTCCTGACCGGCAGCACCTTCTCCCGCGTCACCTATGACATCCCCGGTCAGCTGCAGCGCTTCGCCCGTGCCCGCGCCTATCGCGACGCCGAGGACCGCGCGGCGGGTGAGATCGCTGACAACATCAATACCCGTCTGGCGTCGTTCTTCTACGCCGGCACCTAAGCCTGTCGCGTGGTCGCGCTTCGCGGAAAAGATATCGACACGTTCCTGGCCAGGCCGGATGCCGGCCGGCCCATTATCCTGCTCTACGGAGCTGACGCTGGACTCGTTCGCGAACGCGCCGACGCGCTGATGAAATCCGCGGTCGACGATCCCAATGATCCATTTTCGCTGGTTCGCATGGACGGCGATGATTTGGCCGCCGAGCCGTCGCGTCTCGTCGAAGAAGCCATGACGGTGCCGCTGTTCGGCGGTCGTCGCGCGATCCGCGTCCGCGCAGGCTCCAAGAATTTTTCCAGCGGCGTCGACACGCTCGCCGATTCCGACATCAAGGACTGCCGCATCGTGATCGAGGCCGGCGAGCTCAGGCCGGAATCACCTTTGCGGAAAGTCTGCGAGAAGGCCAGGACCGCGGTGGCCATCGCCTGTTACCCCGACACCGAGCGCGATCTCGCAAAGCTTATCGATGAAGAGCTCCGCGTCTCCAATCTCCGCATGGCGCCGGATGCACGCGCCACACTAATGTCGCTGCTCGGCGGCGATCGGCAGGCATCGCGTAACGAGCTCCGCAAGCTCACGCTCTATGCGCATGGTACCGGCGAAGTCACGCTCGACGACGTGATGGCCGTCGTCGCCGACGCGTCCGAGCTGAAGATCGATCCAATTGTCGACGGCGCCTTTGCCGGGAATCCCGCCGCGGTGGAAGTCGAGTTCAACAAGGCGATGATCGCCGGAACTTATCCGGGCATGATCATGATGGCCGCGCAGCGCCAGGCCGCATTGCTGCACAAAGCCAGCCTGCTGGTGGAGGCTGGTAGTTCGGCATCAGCAGCCGTGGAAAGCGGATTTCCGCGGCTGCATTTTTCCCGCAAGGGAACGGTGGAAGCAGCGCTGCGAAATTTCTCCGCACAGCGGCTGGTGAACATCATCGACCAGCTCGCTGTCGCCGCCCTCGACGTCCGCAAGCAAAACGCCCTCGGCGCGGTGATCGCACAGAGGGCGTTGATGTCGATTGCCGTGAATGCAAGGCGGCGCGGTTAGCTCTCCGAATCCAGCCGCTTCAGAATTTCGTCGAGCTGATCGAGATCACGATACTTGATGATCACGGTGCCGCCGGGATCGCGGTGATCCACCGACACCTTCAGCCCGAGCACGTCGCTGACCCGCTTTTCCAGCGCGATCGTGTCGGCATCCTTCGCCGCCTTGGGAGACGACGTGCGGGGCTTCTGCGGCGCGCGTTCCGGCACGCCCTCTTCGTGCGCGAGTGCTTCGGTCTGACGAACGTTCAGTCCCTCGGCGATGATCCGCTTCGCAGCGCCCGATGCGTCCGGCAGGTTGATCAGCGCGCGAGCGTGACCGTTGGACAACTGACCGGAAGCGATCAGGCCCTGCACGTCCTCGGGCAGCTTGGTGAGGCGCATCATGTTGGCGACATGGCTGCGGCTCTTGCCGACGATTTTCGCGATCTCGTCCTGGCTGTGTTTGTAGGTCTCGGCGAGCGCGTGATAGCCCTGCGCCTCTTCCATCGCGTTGAGATCTTCGCGCTGGACGTTTTCGATGATCGCGATTTCCATCGCGGCCGAATCCGTCACGTCGAGCGGCACGATCGGCACTTCATGTAGACCGGCGATCTGCGACGCGCGCCAGCGGCGTTCGCCGGCGATAATCTCGAAGCGATCGTTGCTACCCTTCACCGGCCGCACCACGATCGGCTGGATCACGCCATGCTGCTTGATCGACGCCGCGAGTTCGCTGAGTTCCGCATCCGCAAAGACCCGCCGCGGATTGCGCGGATTGGCCTTGAGAAATTCGATAGGCACCTTGCGCTGGTTACGCGAAGGACGCTCGACATGCGCGGCTTCGCCGCCGACATCGCCGATCAGACTTGCAAGACCGCGGCCCAGCCGCGAACGCGCTTCATCAGCCATCGCCAATCCCTTCGAACTCATCGCGCCACTCCGTACTCAAACTTGAAATTCGGTTGCAGGCTGGGCCAAGGCGTACTTGCGCCGTGCCTGCCATTATCGTTTGCAATCCGCTGTTGTGGGCACGCTGTGCTTTGCCCACCCGACTTGCTCAGTGAGCGGTGCGCAGGTCGCGCTCGCGCTGGATCACTTCGGTCGCGAGCCGCAGATAGGCTTCAGAGCCCGAGCACTTCAGGTCATAGACCAGCACCGGCTTGCCGTAGGACGGCGCTTCCGAAATGCGGACGTTGCGCGGAATCATGGTCTCGTAGACCTTGCTGCCCATGAATTCGCGGACATCGGCAACCACCTGGTTTGACAGGTTGTTGCGCGAGTCGAACATGGTCAGCACGATGCCATGGATCGACAGGTTCGGATTCAGCGTCGAGCGCACCTGCTCCACGGTCTGCAACAATTGCGACAGACCTTCGAGTGCGAAGAACTCACACTGCAGCGGAACGAGAATCGCATCCGACGCGGCCATGGCATTGACGGTGAGAAGGTTGAGCGATGGCGGGCAATCGATCAGCACGTAAGTATAGTCGGAGCCCGGCGAGACATTGTTGTTCAACTCGCCGATCGCATCGCGCAGCCGGAAGGCGCGGTCGCGGGCCGAACCGAGTTCAAGCTCGAGGCCCGACAGATCCATAGTCGAGGCGGCTATGTGCAGACGCGGCACGGCGGTGACGACGACGGCGTCGCGCAGCGGCGCTTCGCCGATCAGAACGTCATAGGTCGAGCAGTTGCGATTGCGACGATCGATGCCGAGACCGGTGGACGCATTGCCCTGCGGATCGAGATCGACGATCAACACGCGCTCGCCGATCGCGGCGAGTGCGGTGCCGAGATTAATCGCGGTCGTGGTCTTGCCAACGCCGCCCTTCTGATTCGCCAGCGCCAGGATGCGGGGATGGCCAGGCACCGTATTTGACGTATGCTCTTGATATTGCTGATCAATTACGGTCATTGGTGTGGCCATTTTGGTTTGCGGACGGGGTCAGTCGCTCGATCCGGTCGAGTTCGACGATCCAGCCTTGTCCGCCGGTCAGGCTGGCATGCAGGCGCGGGCTTATATTCCAATATCTAGTAGCTTCGGTCAATTCCGATTCTACATCTTGACCCTTGAGAAATAAGGCTTTTGTGCCCGACTTCATCAGGGGCTCGGCGAAACCGATGACGATATGTAACGAGGCAACGGCACGCGCGGTGATGCAATCGACATGCTCGGGAAATCTATCCACATTATCCCCGATGTCAGCCAGATGAATTGTGCCTGGGGCTTGCGTCACTCGCAGCGCTTCGCGCAGGAACGCCGCCTTCTTGGCGTTGCGCTCGACGAGATGAACATGTCCGCCAGCGACATCACCCATGGCACAGGCCAGAACCACACCGGGGAAACCTCCGCCGCTGCCGAAGTCGAGCCAGGTCATGGCTGAAGGCGCGAGGTTCAGAAGCTGCAGCGAATCCGAGATATGGCGCGTCCAGAGATTTGGAAGCGTGGCCGGCGAAATCAGATTTGTCTTGGCCTGCCACTGCAGCAACAGGTCGACATAGCGATCGAGCCTGTCTTCCGTTTCACGTGAAACAGGTGTCAGCCGCAAGGCCGCAGCCTTATCGGCATCGAGCCGGGGTGCGGGAGCCGCTTGCTGGGATCGTTGCGCCATTGGATTGTCTGAAAAGCTGTTGGGACCCATCCATACTCTGAGTCCATTACAGCCGCTATCAAATTGCCGGATTGAGGCGACGAATCCGGGCGGGAATTGCCGATGAATGAGCGACCGACCTATCAGGATGCCCTTCGACGCGCCGGCCTGCTCCGCATCCTCGAACCATTCGACCCGCATGTGATCGGCACGCTGCCGCTCGGTGTCGCCCGGCCCAACAGTGACATCGATATCATCTGTTGCGCCGCCGACCTGTCCGCGGCTGTTGAACTTGTCTGGAAGCACTTCGGCGAGTCCGAAAGCTTTGCCATCTATCAATGGTCGGCCAAAGGCCGACCGGTGATCGCGACATTCGAAGCGTATGGATGGCCATTCGAAATCTTCGTCAGCTCGACTCCGGTACAGGATCAAGCTGGCTGGCGGCACTTCGAGGTCGAGAAGCGACTGCTGACCCTGGGCGGACCCGCCTTCCACACCGCCATCTGCGCGTTACGGGCCGGAGGAGTAAAGACAGAGCCTGCCTTTGCGCGTGCTCTCAAGCTTGAAGGCGACCCTTACGCCGTCCTGTACGACCTGTTCAGCACCTCTGATAACCAGCTGAATGCCGTCCTGAGGGCGCAAGGGTTTGCAGTATAGAGGATTCAGGACAGTGAGTTGACCAGGATCAATGCGAGCAGGACGAGTCCGGCCTCCAATGAATCATCGTTGGAGGCAGATGACCATGAGTGTGATCGTACGGCTTTTCCTGATGCTGGCAGCACCCATCACGGCGCTGTTCGTCTCGCGTGATGCACTCAATTTCGATGTGGTCCAGACGATCGTCGCCGTGATCCTCTTTACGGTGGCCGTCGCAGCTATTGCCTTCTGGCCCCGCCGGCCAGCGAAGCCATCTTCAACGGAGCCGCGTTGATTTCGGCTTCCTGTTTCACGTGAAACAACCGACTAGGCCAAAGCAGCCTTCGGCTTGCGTGCTTCGCGGCGGAGATAGGCCGCGAGAATGGCCAATGCGGCCGGAGTCATACCATCCAGACGTCCCGCCTGCCCCACAGTGTGAGGAAGCGCTGCCTTGAGCTTCGCCCGGGCCTCATTGGACAGTCCGGGGACCGCATCATAGTCGACATCCACCAGCGAGAGACCCTCGTCACGGCGAAAAGCCTCCACATCCGCGGTCTGACGCTTCAGATAGACATCATATTTGGCATCGATCTCGATATGGGTGCCGATCGCTGGGTCAATGGCCGATAATTCTGGCCAGATCCGGATCACGGTGGCCCATTCGGTCTCTGGGTAGGACAGGAGATCGAAGGCAGAGCGACGCTGACCGTCGTGATTGAGCACCAGACCATGCTTCGCCGCCCCGTTAGGAGTGATCGACAGCGCCTGGGTCAGGGCCTTACCGACGGTGAGGGCTTCCATCTTGGCGCCATGCCGGACCGAACGAGCGCTGCCGACACATCCCAGGCTGATACCCTTGTCGGTCAGGCGCTGATCGGCGTTGTCGGCACGCAGCGTGAGACGATACTCGGCCCGCGAAGTGAACATCCGATAGGGCTCGGTAATCCCGCGGGTGACCAGATCGTCGATCATCACGCCGAGATAGCCATCGGCGCGATCGAATACGGTCAACTGGCTACCGCTCGCCACCAAAGCCGCATTCAGACCGGCGACGAGACCCTGGGCGGCGGCTTCTTCGTATCCTGTGGTGCCATTGATCTGCCCGGCCAGAAACAGGCCAGGGACGCGCTTGGTTTGCAGCGTCGGATCGAGTTCGCGGGGATCGACGTGGTCATATTCGATCGCATAACCCGGGCGGACCATGCGGACTCGCTCGAGACCGGGGATCGAGGCCAGGATCGCAGCCTGAACCTCCTCGGGCAGTGAGGTAGAGATGCCGTTGGGATAGACCGTGGAGTCATCGAGGCCTTCCGGCTCCAGGAAGATCTGGTGACCATCGCGATCGCCAAAGCGGACGATCTTGTCCTCGATGGACGGGCAATAGCGCGGCCCTGAGCTCTTGATCTGGCCGGAATACATCGGCGAACGATGCACATTGGCGCGGATCACCTCATGGGTGGCCGGTGTGGTGCGCGTAATGCCGCACTGGATCTGCGGATTGGTGATCCGCTCGGTCATGACCGAGAACGGCTCCGGCGGATCGTCGGCGGACTGCATCTCTACCCCGGCCCAGTCGATGGTGGTCCCATCGAGCCGCGGTGGCGTGCCGGTCTTGAGCCGTCCGAGGGTAAAACCGACGCGCTCGAACGCCTTGGACAGGCCGAGTGCGGGAGCTTCATCGATCCGGCCAGCGGGCCAGTTCTTCTCGCCGAGATGGATCAGGCCGCGCAGAAAGGTCCCAGTGGTGATGACCACCGATCCGGCGGAGAGTTCGCGGCCGTCGGCCAGACGGATGCCAGTGACCCGGCCATTTGACATCAGCAGGTCGTCGGCCTCGCCTTCAACCACACTCAGATTCTCGGTCGCCACGATCGCCGCCTGCATCGCTGCAGCGTAAAGCTTGCGGTCCGCCTGGGTGCGCGGGCCGCGGACGGCCGGGCCCTTCTTGCGATTGAGCATCCGGAACTGGATGCCGCCGGCATCGGCCACGCGTCCCATCAATCCGTCCAGCGCATCGACTTCGCGAACCAGATGACCCTTGCCCAGACCGCCGATGGCGGGGTTGCAGGACATCGCGCCAATAGTCGCGAACTGGTGCGTGACCAGTGCCGTCTGCGCGCCCATGCGCGCAGCACCAGCCGCGGCCTCGCAGCCGGCATGGCCTCCCCCGATTACGATGACGTCAAACTTGTCCTGCATGGCCGCAGCTTCTAACGCGGGTGACGCCAGGATTGAAGGGAAATCCACAGGCGGTGTTTCACGTGAAACAACAGACGTCCTTGAAGAGGATCAGAGAGCCGGACTGTTTCACGTGAAACAGACTCTTGTTTAGCCTCTTGTTAGCGCGCCGTGGCGAGGGGCATATTGCAACGAAGGAGTCTTGTTTTTGCAAGACAGCTACCCGGCCTTCTGGATTGCTTCGCTCGCTCGCAATGATGGCTGAAATCTCTATACTTTTACCGAGAGTTCCACGTACCGAGAGTTCCACGCCGAATTGATTCAATATTCATTTCATTAAAAAATGAATAAAGAAATATTACTTACCTATACAAAAATCTCGGAAGATGCTATCGAGGATATCTTCCACATCGACACGTCCCAGCAGCAGTCCCAATTGCTGCGCCGCAGCACGCATATCCTCGGCAACGAATTCTTCCCCTTGCTCAGCCGATGCTGCAGCATGCTGCAGCAAACTCGATGTGCTGCGCAGCAAAAGACGCTGCCGCTCCCGGGTAATCAGCCCAGCCTCACCGCTCCCAAAGTACCGACCGGCGAAGTCGACCAGCAGGGCCAACAGTTGTGCGAGGCCATCGCCGCGCTCTGCAGAAATTGCGATCAACAAGTCTGGCCCGTCCGACACACCCTGGATCAGATCGACCTTGTTCCGGACCACCCAGACCGGCGTTTCAGATTCCGCCAACCATTGCCCCGGATTGGACGCCTCCGCGCCGGAGTCGACCAGCCATAGCACCAGATCCGCTTCGGCCGCCCGAGCCCGCGCCCGGCGCACGCCCTCCTCTTCCACCGGATCCGCTGTCTCGCGGATGCCGGCGGTGTCGATGATCGTCACCGGATAACCGTCGAGGTCCAGCTGCACCTCGATAACGTCCCGGGTGGTGCCGGCATGCGGTGAAACAATTGCCACGTCGCGCCGGGCGAGCTGATTCATCAGCGTCGATTTGCCGACATTAGGCTGACCCGCGATGGCCACCACCAGACCGTCGCGCAACCGCTCGCTTCGACCCTGCGCCGCCAGCACCTCCTCGATCTCCCGATGCAGCGCCGATGCTTTCGCCAAAGCCGGCGCCAGCAATTCGGCGGATACGTCGCCTTCGTCAGAAAAATCGATGCCGACTTCGACCAGGGCCAGCGCCTCGATGATCTGCTGTCGCCAGTTGCGCGCCTTGTCGCCGAGCAGTCCCTTGAGCTGCCGCAGCGCCTGACGCCGCTGCCGGTCAGTGTCCGCGTGAATCAGATCGTCGAGGCCTTCCGCCTCAGTCAGATCGAGCTTGCCGTTCTCGAACGCTCGGCGTGTAAATTCGCCGGGCTCCGCCGGCCGCAAGCCGTCGATAGCGCCCAGCACCTCGAACAAGGAGGCCAGTACCGCGCGCCCACCGTGGATATGAAACTCGGCAATGTCCTCGCCGGTCGCGCTCGCTGGCCCCGGAAACCACAGCACCACCGCATCGTCGATCGGGCCGAGCCGGTCATCCGAGAGGAGAACATGGGTGGCCATCCGCGGCGCCGGCAGCTTCCTTGCCAGACGCGTCAGCGCCTCACCTGCCTGAGGACCTGACACGCGGACAATCGCAATCGCCGTCGGCGGGCGGCCGGAGGACAAAGCGTAGATCGTCTGGTCGCGTGGATGCATCGCCTATTTGCCGATGGGGGCGATGCGATGCAATGGGGATTCTGAACCCAGAATCCCGAGATGTTTAAGACAATCCGTGATTCCGGGTCTGTGCATCAGGCGTCTTCGCCGACCTCCGTACATCCCGGAATGACAGTCACGGCCAGTACAAAGAACCGACACAAAAAAGCGCCGCTGCTTTCGCAACGGCGCGTTTTGCAGTCCTGAAGCTGTTCGCTCGAACAGCCTCGAAACTTACGTATTCATCGAATCGAAGAATTCCGAGTTGTTCTTCGTGTTGCGAAGCTTGTCGAGCAGGAAGTCGATAGCGTCCATCGTGCCCATCGGATTGAGGATCCGGCGGAGCACATACATCTTCTTGAGCAGCTGCGGATCGGTGATGAGCTCTTCCTTGCGGGTGCCCGAGCGCGAGATATCGATCGCCGGGAAGGTCCGCTTGTCCGAGACCTTGCGGTCCAGGATGAGTTCCGAGTTACCGGTGCCCTTGAATTCTTCGAAAATGACTTCGTCCATACGGCTGCCAGTATCGACCAGCGCGGTAGCGATGATGGTCAGCGAACCACCTTCTTCCACATTACGGGCCGCACCGAAGAAGCGCTTCGGCCGCTGCAGCGCGTTGGCGTCGACACCACCGGTCAGCACCTTGCCGGATGACGGCACCACGGTGTTGTAGGCGCGGCCAAGGCGGGTGATCGAATCCAGCAGGATGACCACGTCGCGGCCATGTTCGACAAGGCGCTTGGCCTTCTCGATCACCATTTCGGCGACCTGAACGTGACGGACGGCCGGTTCGTCGAAGGTCGAGGAAACGACTTCGCCCTTCACCGAACGCTGCATGTCGGTGACTTCCTCCGGACGTTCGTCGATCAGAAGAACGATCAGATAGCATTCCGGGTGGTTGGCGGTGATCGAATGCGCGATGTTCTGCATCAGCACGGTCTTACCCGTACGCGGCGGCGCGACGATCAGTGCGCGTTGACCCTTACCGATCGGCGCGACGATGTCGATGACACGCGCCGAGAGATCGCGGCGGGTCGAATCTTCCAGCTCGAGGCGGAAGCGCTGGTCCGGAAACAGCGGGGTGAGGTTGTCGAAATTGACCTTGTGCTTCGACTTCTCGGGATCTTCAAAGTTGAGCGTATTGACCTTGAGCAAAGCGAAATAACGTTCGCCTTCCTTCGGGCTGCGGATATGGCCTTCGACCGTATCGCCAGTGCGCAGGCCAAAACGGCGGATCTGCGAGGGCGAGACGTAGATATCGTCCGGACCCGGCAGGTAGTTCGCATCGGGTGACCGCAAGAAGCCGAAGCCGTCGGAGAGAACCTCAACGACGCCTTCACCGATGATGTCGGTTTCCTTGATCGCCAGCTGCTTCAAGCTCGCGAACATCAGCTCCTGCTTGCGCATGGTGCTGGCATTTTCGACCCCGAGCTCTTCCGCAAACGAGACAAGCTCGGCTGGCGTCTTGGCCTTGAGGTCCTGGAGTTTCATTTCCCGCATTGGGAGGGATCCTGTGGAAAGTCGGGGAGGGAGCGCGAGGTAGCCAAGACGGATGCGGACGCTGGAAAAGATCAGGAAAGTCCGCAGGTCTCTGGCCAGGAAGTCTTGAGCGAGGAAGGTGCTGAAGGAGCTTCAAACCTGATGCGGTGGCCGGTTCAAAAAGCGAAACCGGTACAAACCACATCCGCCTGCGTGGGGTGGGATGACGCGAATATAGAAAATCGCAGGGTGTCGCGCAAGGAGCCGAAACGGCGGTTGTGATGACAAATTTGGCCTAGAACGGCTTCACGATCACCAAAATGACGATCAGGATCATCAAAATTGTGGGTACCTCGTTGATAATTCGATAGAATTTAGAAGTCCGCGTATTTTTGTCCTGAGCAAAATCACGCACCCGGGCACTCAGGAAGCCATGAACACCAGACATCAGCAGCACCAGCGTCAGTTTGGCGTGAAACCAGCCCGAGCTGAACCAGTGACCGGCCCAGGCGAGATACAGGCCGAGGATCCAGGTGGCGATCATCGCCGGATTGATGATCGCCTTGAGCAGACGACGCTCCATCACCTTGAAGGTTTCGGATTGCTTCGAGCCGATCTCCGCATCGCAGTGATAGACGAACAGTCGCGGCAGATAGAGCATCCCCGCCATCCAGGAGATGACGGCGATCACATGCAGCGCCTTGGCCCATTCATACATTCGAAAGTTCTTTCCAGCATCGCTGCGTCACACCGCACGTGCAGACACCGGAACATTTCACCGGAAAGCCGCGTTGCAGGACGCGCCGATACAGAGCGGATCACCGCACTATCCGCAAGGCATCCTTCTCTTAAATAATATTTATAGAATCTTAGGTTTGAGTCTAAGTGACAGTGGATTTCAGCCGCCCAAAACAATCCCGGAACTGTCCCACGCTTATGCACATCGCCACGTGATTTCCCCAAAGCGGCTTGCATGCAAGTTCGATATGCAGCGCAAAGGCTTACCGTCGCCGTGCACTGGATTATCCCAAGACAAACCCGGATAACCCCATTATCATTCAGAGCAGCCTCAGAGCTTTTCCTCTTCATGAGCCCTGTGAAGAAAAAACCGAGTTATCCCGGGCCCGCCGAGGCGATGGTCGATTTCCCGGAAAAGCTCCACAGAGATTCACAGGACATACACGATCATGGTGCCCACCACCGGCAGCTATTTTCATCTTCATCTGGTCTCCGATTCGACCGGTGAGACGTTGATCACGGTGGCCCGCGCCGTCGCGGCGCAATATGCGAATGTCACGCCGGTCGAGCATGTCTATCCGCTGGTCCGCAGCCAGAAACAACTCGATCGCGTGCTCTCCGAAATAGAGGAAGCGCCCGGCATCGTTCTCTTCACGCTGCTGGAAAAAGATCTGGTTGGCCGGTTGGAAGCCAAGTGCCAGGAGATCAACAGCCCGAGCCTGTCGATCATCGGGCCAGTGATGCAGCTGTTTCAGGCTTATCTTGGTGCGTCGACCACCGGCCGCGTCGGTGCGCAGCACACGCTCAACGCCGAATATTTCAAGCGTATCGACGCGCTGAATTATTCGATGATGCATGACGATGGCCAGCATGTGGAAGGCCTCGAAGAAGCGGATGTGGTTCTGGTCGGCGTCTCGCGCACGTCGAAGACACCGACATCGATCTATCTTGCCAATCGTGGTGTGCGCACGGCCAATGTGCCGCTCGTCCCCGGCATCCCCATTCCCCATCAGCTTGAGACGTTGAAAAATCCGCTGGTGGTCAGCCTGCACGCGACGCCGGAGCGCTTGATTCAGATTCGCCAGAACCGGCTTCTCAGCATTGGCAGTGATACGGCCAATGACGATTATATCGATCGCCAGTCGGTCACGGACGAAGTCACCTATGCTCGCAAGCTTAGCGCCAAATACGGCTGGGCTTTGTTGGAAGTGACACGTCGCTCCATCGAGGAAACCGCGGCGGCCATCATGAAACTGTTGGCCGATCGCCAGCGTCAGAGGATGTCCGAATGACCATTTGGCGTGGCGTGCAACCGCTGATCCTGGCGTCGCAAAGTTTGGCGCGTCGTGAGTTGCTGGCGAATGCTGGCATTACGTTTGACGCGATGCCGGCGGATATCGACGAGCGCGGCATCCAGCAGAAATCCGGATTGACGGCGCCTGGCGAGATCGCAGCCTTGCTAGCCGAGCGGAAGGCAGCCTTTATCTCGCTGCGTCATCCCGGCCGCTATGTTCTTGGCGCCGATCAAATCCTGGCGCTCGGCGATCGGATGTTCAGCAAACCCGCCGGACGGGAACAGGCGGCCGAACAACTTGCGATCCTCGCGGGCCGGACCCACGAATTGCATTCAGCGCTTGCCGTCGTTTGCGATGGTGCGACGTTGTTCTCCAATGTCTCCGTGGCGCATATGACCATGCGCAAGCTGGATGATGAGGCGATCAATGCCTATCTGGACGCTGCGGGCGACAAGGTGACGACGAGTGTCGGCGCCTATCAGCTCGAAGGTCTGGGTGTGCATCTGTTCGAGCTGATTGAAGGCGATCACTTTACCATTCTCGGCCTACCGCTGCTGCCGCTGTTGAGTTTCCTGCGCGGCGAAGAGATGATCGCGATCTGATTTTTATGAGGAATTGATGCGCGTATTGGGGCTGACCGGTTCGATCGGAATGGGGAAATCCACCACGGCGAAGTTGTTCATGGAAGCCGGCGTGCCGGTCTATGACGCCGACGCCACCGTGCACATGATCTATGAGGGCGAAGCTGCACCGCTGATCGAGGCGGCGTTTCCCGGAACCACCGTGAATGGCAAGGTCGACCGCGCGAAGCTATCGCCGCTGGTGGTGCACGATGCCGCCGCGATGAAGAGGCTCGAGCAGATCGTGCATCCGCTGCTCGGCGCCTATCACAGAAAATTCCTGGACGATGCAGAGAAGTCGGGTGCGCCGGTGGCAGTCGTCGATGTGCCCCTGCTCTATGAAACCGGCGGGGAAAAGCGGGTCGATGCTGTAGTCGTCGTGTCCACCAATCCCGAACAGCAGCGTGAGCGCATCCTGGCGCGCGAGGGTATGACGGCCGAGAAACTCGACGCCATTCTGGCGCGGCAGCTGCCTGACGCCGAAAAGCGCAAGCGCGCCGACTTCGTGGTGGATACATCGAACGGATTGGATCCCGTGCGGGAGCAGATCCGTGAAATTCTCGCCGAGGCTGTTAAGATGCCGCAACGGCGGCCGTAACCGCTCCCTGATTCGACAACCGGCTTATTGCGATGCGCGAAATCGTCATGGATACCGAAACAACCGGCCTCGATCCCCTCCGGGGCGATCGGCTGGTGGAAATCGGTTGCCTCGAAATTTTCAACCGGATGCCGACCGGCCAGACCTTCCATGTCTACGTCAATCCCGAGCGTGACATGCCTCAGGAAGCATTCAACGTGCACGGGCTGTCGGCCGAGTTCCTGTCAACCAAGCCGCTGTTTCACGAAGTGGTCGACGACTTCATGGCCTTCATCGGCGATTCGCCGCTGGTGATTCATAACGGCATGTTCGACCTCGGCTTCATCAATGCCGAACTCGATCGCATCAAGCGCCCGCCGGTGCCGCGCGAGCGTCTCGTTGACACGCTGCTGCTGGCGCGCCGCAAGCATCCCGGTGTGTCGAACAAGCTCGACGATCTCTGCGCCCGCTATGCGATCGACAATTCCCGCCGCACCAAGCACGGCGCGCTGCTCGACTCCGAATTGCTGGCGGAAGTCTATATCGACCTCATTGGCGCCCGGCAGTCGCAACTTATCCTGGCGGACGAAGCGCCCGCGCAGCGCACTGGCAGCATCAATGACGCACCGCGCCGCCAGCGCGAGATCGCACTTGCGCCGCGCGTGACCGAAGCCGATCGCGCCGAGCACCGCGCCTTTGTCGCAACGATGGGCGAGAAGGCAATCTGGAACGAATTTCTGGGAACGCCGTCGTAAAACGACAATGGCCGGGACAAGCCCGGCCATGAGGTAAGCTTATTGTTTGGAGCACCCGAACTTAGTTTGCCGGACCAGCGTCGGCTTGAGCCTGACGTTCCAGGTTCTGCCGGTACAGACCGACGAAATCCACGGGATCGAGCATCAGCGGCGGGAAGCCGCCATCGCGCACAGCGGTGGCGATGATTTCGCGCGCGAACGGGAACAGCAGGCGCGGGCATTCGATCATAACCAGCGGGTGCAGGTTTTCCTGCGGCACGTTGACGATGCGGAATACGCCGGCATAGGCCAGTTCGAACGAGAACAGCACCGAGCCGGCGTTCTCGGCCTTGCCCTCGACCGACAGCGTCACTTCATATTCGCTCTCGGAGAGATTGTTGGCGCCGACATTGATCTGGATATTGATGTTTGGCTGCTGGGCCTGCGGTGCCAGCGAGGCTGGGGCGTTCGGGTTTTCGAACGACAGGTCCTTGGTGTACTGCGCCAGTACATTAAGCTGAGGGGGGGACTGCTCCGGAGGGGTGCCGTTGCCGTTTGCCATCGAAAATTCTCCTGAAGCGCTGCCGGGCGGGTGGAACCGGTTCGTCGCGGGCGTCCGCACGAACGGTCGAATGAGGTGATCGCGGCGAGTGGCTATCATAGGCCTGCGGCACTCGACAAGGATGCCACGCCACAACCTGGACGCTAGAAAATCGCTGGTTTGACCCACCGCTTGGGCATCCAGGTGCAAAACCGGTCATATTCGCCCCGAATTCACGTTAAATGACTGAAAGTGCGGGTTTTCCTCGTTCGATCCGATTTCCTCTGACAGACAAACGCGCTAGAATTTATCGAAACGGTTGCGGTCGAGGCTGCCGGTGCGAAGGCCGCTTTGCCGCAGCCGGACACGATGGCGCGCCATTGGCTGGGCTTAGTTTCATGTCTACATGGAGCAGGTTCGCCCATGACGCGATCTCCCGACCCTGTGGGAGCCGATTTCAGCACCGCGATGGGCGGCATAGTCTTCCGCCGGGCATGCCCGGCACCGATCAGAAAGCAATAAGACGTGGACATTTACACCATCATCTTCCTGGCACTGGCGGTCTTCATTTTCATCCGCCTGCGCAACGTGCTCGGACAGCGCACCGGCGAGGAGCGTCCGCCCTTCGACCGCGCCGCGCGTGATGCTCTGCCGCCCGAAGGCAATGTCGTGCCGATGCCCGGCGGTCCGATCGATCAGGCTGCGCCGGCACCGGCCGCCGACGTCTCTCCCGCCGAGCGCTGGAAGGGCATCACCGAACCGGGCACGCCGCTCGCCGCCGGTCTCGATGCCATCGTCGACCAGGATTCGTCGTTCGATCCGCGCCATTTCATCACCGGCGCCAAGGGCGCCTATGAGATGATCGTGTTGGCCTTTGCCAATGGCGATCGTCGGTCGCTGAAGGATCTGCTGTCATCGGAAGTGTTCGACTCGTTCGACGCCGTCATCAAGGACCGCGAGAAGAACGAGCAGAAGACCGAGACCCGTTTCGTCTCCATCGACAAGGCCGAACTCGTCGGCGCCGAAGTGCGCGATCGCGCGGCACAGCTCACCGTACGTTTCGTGTCGCAGATGATTTCGGTGACGCGCGACAAGACCGGCGCTGTGGTCGACGGCAATGCCGACAAGGTCAGCGACATCACCGACGTCTGGACCTTTGCCCGCGACATCACTTCGCGCGATCCGAATTGGAAGCTGGTTGGCACCGGCAGCGTGCAATAACGCTGCCAGGCTCGGCCGGCTTGCCGCGCTGTGCGTGATTGCTGCTGCGTTGGTCCCTGTCTCTGCAGACGCACGGGTCCGGCGTCACGCCAAGCACGTCAAGAATGATCCTGCACAATTTGTGTATGCGCCGCGGCACAATCCGCCGCGGGAATGGCCGTTCGAATTCACAGGCAGCCAATATGCGCCGGTGAATTGGGCCGATATCGCCGGCTGGAGCGAGGACGATCACCTCCTCGCCTTCCAGGCTTTTCGCACCAGCTGCAAGCCGATTGTTGCTCAACGCAACCCACCAACTGATTCGAAGGCGCTCGGCACCACGCTCCGCGATCCCTGCCGGGCTGCGAGAACTGCCGAGATTTCCGATGGCGCCAAGGCCCGCGCTTTCTTCGAAGACCATTTTCTGCCGCTGCGTATCTCACGGCTCGGCGAGCCTGAAGGTTTCGTCACCGGCTACTATGAGCCGGTGATCGACGGTTCGCGCACGAAGACTGACGTTTACACCGTGCCGGTCTATCGCCGCCCGTCGAATCTGTTTGTGCGCGGCTATCGCCAGTCATCCGCAAGCATGCCGAATGGCGGCGATGTGTTCCGCAAGATCGGTCGTCGCAAACTCGTGCCTTATTATGATCGTGGTGAGATCGAAGACGGCGCCATCGCCGGGCGCGGGCTCGAAATCGTCTGGCTGAAGAGCCAGACCGATTTGCTGTTCACGCAGATCCAGGGCTCGGCGCGCGTTCGCCTCGAAGACGGCGGCACGGTGCGGATCAATTACGATGCGCATAATGGCTATCGCTATACGCCGGTCGGTCGCGTGCTGATTGATCGTGGCATCATTCCGCGCGAGCAGATGTCGATGCAGCGTATCCGGCAATATATGGAAGAGAACCCGGATGCCGCGAGCGAACTGCGTCGGCAGAATCGCTCCTATGTCTTCTTTCGCGAAGTGCAGCTCTCCGACAAGGACGAAGCCGTCGGTGCGCAAGGCGTGCCGCTGACGCCGGGCCGATCCATCGCCGTCGACAAGTCGCTGCATGTCTATGGCACACCGTTCTTCATCGAAGGCGATCTGCCGGTCGACTCGGATACGGCAAAGACGCCGTTCCGTCGCCTGATGGTAGCGCAGGACACCGGCTCGGCCATTGTCGGCCCGGCCCGTGCCGATCTGTATTTTGGGGCCGGCGCAGAAGCTGGCCGAGTCGCCGGCCGGATGCGCCATCCTGCGCGCTTTGTTATGCTGGTGCCGAAGAGTCTCGATCCCTCTGTGCGCGGCCATCACATGCCGCTGCCCGATGCGCGGCCGTCGGAGACAATCGCAAAGCTGTTTCCGCAGACCGAGCCGAAGCCGGTCGAAGCATCGAAGGTCGAAAATTCCGCGATCGATAACAAGGCTGCAGCAAGGCCCGATACGTCCAGGTCTGAGACATCGGTCGCGTCGAAATCCGCAGCGCGAGCCGCGACAACGACGACACCATTGCCAGCTGCAAAACCGGCTGCGGCTGCAATCGTACCCGCTCCGGCATCCCCGCCAGCCGCGGCTACGACAGTGCCATTACCGGAGGCTCGGCCTGTGGTCGCGCCTCAAGTCGCAGCCGAGGCGAAGTCGCAGAAAAAACCCGAAGTAAAACCTGAAGTGAAACGGGAAGTGAAACCGAAACGTGCCAAAGCCAGGCACCGCGTGTATCGTCGCGCAGCGAAGCAGCCGCAGTCCCTCTTCCGTTTCCCCTGGCAATGAAGCGTTCACGTCCACCGCAACTTATCGATCCCGTGGCGCCGCGCCGTCGCCGCACGCTGAGCGAAGAGGAGCGCGCGCTCTGGGAATTGGTCGCCAAACAGGTCAAGCCGCTGCGCAAGAAGCGTGTGGTGAAGCCGGAGCCTGAGGAAGACGGGCCAACGCTTGTGAAAGTCGCGGCGCCCAAGAAGATGACCTCGGCACCGCCGGCAGTCCTCAAAACCGCAAAGCCTGCGCCGCCGCCGGTGCCGCCTCTGGCGCCGCTCGGGCGTCGCGAGCGTTCGCAGCTCTCGCGCGGTCGCAAGGACATCGACGCGCGGATCGATCTGCACGGAATGACACAGACGCGCGCGCATCACGCGCTGTCGGCATTCCTGCATCGCGCCAGCCATGACGGCATGACTTTCGTGCTGGTTATCACCGGCAAGGGCCGCACGACCGGCCCGGAATCCGAACGCGGTGTCCTGCGCCGCCAGGTGCCGCTCTGGCTGGGCCTGCCGGAGTTTCGGTCGCTGGTGGTGGGATTCGAGGAAGCGCATATCGGGCACGGCGGCGCCGGTGCGCTGTATGTGCGGATCAGGCGGGCGCGTTCTTAACCTCTCCCCGCAAGAGCGGGGCGAGGGAGCGAGAGGTCGGTGCTTCGTCTCACAAAATAAACCGGCTCAGATCCGAATTCTTCGCCAGATCCCCCACATGCTTCTGCACATAGGCGGCATCTATTCGGATGGTCTCGCCGTTGCGATCGGGCGCAGCGAAGGAAATCTCGTCGAGCACGCGCTCCATCACCGTCTGCAAACGTCGTGCGCCGATATTCTCGACGCTTGAATTCACGGCAACGGCGACATCGGCCAGTGCATCGATGGCATCGTCGGCGAATTCCAGCGTCACGCCTTCGGTCTGCAGCAGCGCCACATATTGCTTGATCAGCGAAGCTTCCGGCTCGGTGAGAATGCGGCGCATGTCGTCGCGGGTCAGCGCATTAAGCTCGACGCGGATCGGCAGGCGGCCCTGCAATTCCGGCAAGAGATCGCTCGGCTTGGCAATATGGAATGCGCCGGATGCGATGAACAGGATGTGGTCGGTCTTCACCGCGCCGTGCTTGGTGGAGACGGTGGTGCCTTCGATCAGCGGCAGCAGGTCACGCTGAACGCCTTCGCGGGAGACTTCGCCGCCGCTGCGGCCGTCGCGCACGCAGATCTTGTCGATCTCGTCGAGAAACACGATGCCGTTGTTCTCGACCACTGAAATCGCTTCCTGCACGAGTGCGTCGCTGTCGAGCAGCTTGTCGGCTTCCTCATTCACCAGCGGCTCATGTGCATCTTCCACGCGCAGGCGGCGCGTCTTGGTGCTCTTGCCCATCTTGCCGAAGATATCGCCAATCGAGATCGCGCCCATCTGCGCGCCGGGCATTCCCGGGATTTCGAACATCGAGGGGCCGCCGGAGGACTGAACCTCGATCTCGATCTCCTTATCGTTGAGCTCGCCGGTGCGGAGCTTCTTGCGGAACGACTCTTTCGTTGCTGCGCTTGCGGTGGCGCCGACCAGCGCGTCGACTACGCGATCCTCGGCGGCGAGCTGCGCGCGCGCCTGGACGTCCTTGCGCTTGCGCTCGCGGGTCAGCGAGATCGCGACCTCGACGAGGTCCCTGATGATCTGCTCGACGTCGCGGCCGACATAGCCGACCTCGGTGAACTTGGTGGCTTCGACCTTGATGAAAGGCGCGCCGGCGAGCTTCGCCAGCCGCCGTGCGATCTCGGTCTTACCGACGCCGGTGGGGCCGATCATCAGGATGTTCTTTGGCAGCACTTCCTCGCGGAGCGATCCGGTCAGTTGCAGGCGCCGCCAACGATTGCGCAGCGCGATCGATACCGCGCGCTTGGCGTCGTGCTGGCCGACGATAAACCGGTCGAGTTCGCTTACGATTTCGCGGGGAGAAAAGTCGGTCATGTCACTCTACGTAAGTTGAGAAGGGCGTGGGGACAAGCGGATCAGATAATGGGTGGCCCGGCCTGCCAGCTTCGGATCGCTTCGAATGGATGAATCAGCATGATCACGTTCAAAGTGAGATTGTCGCGAATGTGCAGGCCGACCAGAATCTCGAACAGAAGCGCGATCGCGACGGTCGCGGCGACCGGCAGCTTCCGCGCCAGGATGAAGCCCGTGATCATCGACAGTGTATCAGCCAGCGAATTGACGATGCTGTCGCCGAAATAATCCAGCGACATCGTTCCGGCGCGATAGCGCTCGATGATCCAGCTCGAATTTTCCAGCAGCTCCCAGCCGCCTTCGACGAGCATCGCAACGATCAGCCGCGCGATCCAGGACAGTCGTGGAAACAGCAGCCAGGTGGCGGCGTAAAACAAGAAGCCGTGGATGATGTGAGAGAATGTGTACCAGTCGGTGAGGTGCTGTGAATTCTCCGAACTCAGCACTACGCCATGCCATAGCTTCACGTAGCCACAGGCGCAGATCGGCAATCGCCCCATCGCATAAAGAAGAGTCGCCTGCAGGGCGAGCAGGCCGAGTGCGATGACGACGCCCTGCTTGACCGAGAGGTCGCTGCCGGACGACGCGCGGGTATTGTGACCCGCGACGGTCATGCCTCCAGCATTTCCAGCGTCACGTTGCGGTTGGTGTAGACGCAGATATCGGCGGCGATATCGAGTGATTTGCGCACGATGGTCTCGGCATCCTGGTCGGTGTCGACCAGCGCCCGCGCTGCCGCCAGCGCGTAATTGCCGCCAGAGCCGATGGCCATCACGCCGGCTTCCGGCTCGAGCACGTCGCCGGTGCCGGTCAGCACCAGCGAGACGTCCTTGTCGGCGACGATCATCATGGCTTCCAGCCGGCGCAGATACCGGTCGGTGCGCCAGTCCTTGGCGAGTTCGACGGCCGCCCGGGTCAATTGGCCGGGATACTGCTCCAGTTTGGCTTCGAGACGCTCGAACAGCGTGAAGGCGTCCGCCGTGGCGCCGGCAAAGCCGCCGATCACGTCGCCCTTGCCCAGTTTACGGACCTTTTTGGCGTTGGATTTGATGACCGTCTGGCCGATCGAGACCTGGCCGTCGCCGCCGATCACGACTTTACCGCCCTTGCGGACGGTCAGGATGGTGGTGCCGTGCCAGACCGGAGACGGTCCGTCATGGGAGGCCGAATAGGATGCGTTCATGGAAACCCTCTTGAGCGCCTGATCTAGGCACGGATACCGGCCGTTGCAAATCCGGCGAGGAAGCATAGGCCAGCGGCCGATGGGCGCGGATTCCGGTCACCATAGGCGCAAAGATCGGTCCGGAATCGGCTCTCCCGCGGTAGCGAAGGTGTCATCTCCCTGTTAAAAGGGCGCGTTTTCAGCAGGCGGAGAGGCGTTTTCATGCGCACGGCGACGATCAGGCGCAAGACCAAGGAAACCGATATCGAGGTCTCCGTGAACCTCGACGGTACCGGTGTATCCAAATCGACCACCGGAATCGGCTTCTTCGACCATATGCTCGATCTGCTCGCCCGCCATTCCCGCATCGACGTCACCGTGAAAGCGGTCGGCGACCTTCATGTCGATTTCCATCATACGGTGGAGGATGTCGGCATCGCGCTTGGCCAGGCGGTCAAGCAGGCACTTGGCGATATGGCCGGGATCACCCGCTATGCCTCGGTTTATATGCCGATGGACGAGACCCTGACCCGGGTGGCGCTGGATATTTCCGGCCGGCCGGTGCTGGTGTTCAAGTCCACCTTCCCGACCCACAAGATCGGCGAATTCGACACCGAGTTGGTGCGCGAGTGGTTCAATGCCTTTGCGGGCAATGCGGGCGTGACTTTGCACGTCGAAACCCTATATGGCGAGAACAGCCATCACATTGCCGAATCCTGCTTCAAGGGTCTGGCGCGGGCACTGCGGGCGGGTGTTGCGATCGATCCGCGCAATGCCGGCGAAGTGCCATCCACCAAGGGTCAGCTCGGCGGCTGATCGGCCTCTACGGTTTCGGGCGGAGTTTGCCATGCCGGTCTACACAGTTCATGCGCCTCGCGGTGCCGGCCCTGAGCCGTTTGCGGCAACGGACAAGTTCGAGTTCGTGCGCGATGGATTCCATTTCTGGGCGTTCGTCGCCGGCCTGATCTGGCTGATCTATCATCGGCTGTGGTGGGCACTGCTCGGCTATGTCGTGCTGTCGATCGCCGGCGAAGTCGCGTTGTCGATGTTGAAGGTCGATCTCGGCGCCCGTTTCGTCGTGATGCTGCTGTTCGCGCTGCTGATGGGCTTCGAGGCGGCCAGCCTGCGACGCTGGACGCTGTCGCGCGGCAAGTGGCGTCAGCTCGATGTGGTCGTCGCCGATAACAAGGATGCCGCCGAGCGTCGCTTCTTCGATCGCTGGACCGCGCAGCACAACGCAGTCAACGATCAGTGGGCGAGCGATCGCGGCGGTCCGCCGCCGACCCGTCACGTTCCCAGCCAGTCTTTCTCACGTCCGCCGTCTCCGGCGCAAAACGACATCATCGGGTTATTCCCGCAACCGGGAGTGACACGGTGAGCGTTGCCATTATCGATTACGGCTCCGGCAACCTGCACTCCGCAGCGAAAGCGTTCGAGCGCGCCGCGCGCAGCATGGATGTGCCGGAGAAAATCATCGTCACGCGCGATCCCGAAGCGGTGTTCCGCGCCGATCGCATCGTGCTGCCTGGCGTCGGCGCCTTTGCGGACTGCCGCAAGGGACTGGATTCACTGGACGGCATGGTCGAGGCGATGACCGAAGCGGTGCGCGACAAGGCTCGACCTTTTTTCGGCATCTGCGTCGGCATGCAGCTGATGGCGACCAAGGGCAAGGAGCACGTCACGACCGACGGGCTGGGTTGGATCGCCGGCGATGTCGAGAAGATCAAGCCACGCGAAGAGAACCTGAAGATCCCGCATATGGGCTGGAATACGCTCGATATGGTGCGTGAGCACGCCGTGCTGGAGCGCCTGCCGCTCGGCCCGAAGGGTCGACACGCCTATTTCGTGCACTCCTATCACCTGAATGCGGTCAACGAGGCCGATGTACTGGCGCGCGCCGATTACGGCGGTCCTATCACTGCCATCGTCGGCAAGGACACCGCGATCGGTACGCAATTTCATCCCGAAAAGAGCCAGCGTTTCGGGCTGGCTCTGATTTCGAACTTTCTGAAGTGGAAGCCGTGATTCTCTTTCCCGCCATCGATCTGAAAAACGGCCAGTGCGTTCGCCTTGAGCAGGGCGACATGGCGCGCGCCACTGTGTTCAACCTTGATCCCGCGGCACAGGCGCGCGACTTCGAGACTCAAGGCTTCGAATATCTTCATGTCGTCGATCTCGATGGCGCCTTTGCAGGCAAGCCGGTGAATGCGCAGGCCGTGGAATCGATGCTGAAGGTCATCAAGATGCCGGTGCAGCTCGGCGGCGGCATTCGCGATCTCAAGACGGTGGAAGCCTGGCTCTCCAAGGGCATTACCCGCGTCATCATCGGAACGGCCGCGGTGCGCGATCCAGCTCTGGTCAAGGAAGCCGCGAAGAAATTTCCGGGCAAGGTCGCCGTCGGTCTGGATGCCCGCGACGGCAAGGTTGCCGTTGAGGGCTGGGCTGAGACCTCGACCGTCACTGCACTGGAAATCGCGCAGCGTTTTGAAGATGCTGGCGTCGCCGCCATCATCTTCACCGATATCGCGCGCGACGGTTTGCTCAAGGGTATCAATTGGGATGCGACGATTGCGCTGGCAGATTCGATTTCAATTCCGGTGATCGCCTCGGGCGGTCTCGCCTCCATCGATGATATCAAGGCCATGCTTGAGCCACGTGCTGCGAAGCTCGAAGGCGCGATCTCCGGCCGTGCGCTGTATGACGGGCGGATTGATCCGGCCGAGGCGCTGAAGCTCATCAAGCAGGCGGCATAAGGACCGAGCCATGTTCAAAGTCCGCGTCATCCCCTGCCTCGACGTCAAGGATGGACGCGTGGTGAAGGGCGTCAACTTCGTCGACCTGCGCGATGCCGGCGATCCCGTAGAGGCTGCGATCGCCTATGACGCCGCTGGCGCCGACGAGCTCACTTTCCTCGATATCAACGCTACCCACGAAAACCGCGGCACCATGATGGATGTGGTGCGTCGCACCGCTGAAGCCTGCTTCATGCCGCTGACGGTCGGCGGCGGCGTGCGTACGGTGGACGACATCAAGACGCTGCTGCGCGCCGGTGCCGACAAGGTCTCGATCAATTCGGCCGCGGTGGCCAATCGCCAGTTCGTCAAGGAAGCCGCCGAGAAGTTCGGCGACCAGTGCATCGTGGTGGCGATCGACGCCAAACGGTCCGGCTCGCGCTGGGAGATCTTTACCCATGGCGGCCGCAAGTCGACTGGCATCGATGCCATCGAATTCGCCCAGGAAGTCGTGTCCTTGGGCGCGGGTGAAATCCTGCTCACCTCGATGGACCGCGACGGCACCCGCTCCGGCTTCGATATCGAACTGACCCGGGCCATCGCCGACAGCGTCGGCGTACCGGTGATCGCCTCGGGCGGCGTCGGTAATCTCGATCATCTGGTGGAAGGTATCAGGAGCGGCCACGCCACCGCGGTGCTGGCGGCCTCGATTTTTCACTTCGGGGAATTTACCATTCGCGAGGCCAAGGAGCATATGGTCCGGGCCGGACTGCCGATGCGGCTCGACCCCTAGGTCAATCTCTGGCAGGAGTTTGCGCTGCCCAGCCAACAAGGCGCCGAAATGGCTTTTACGCTTCATGACCTTGCCGATACTATCGACGCCCGCGCGGCGGCGGGTGGCGACGCGTCCTATACCCGCAAGCTGCTCGACAAGGGCGCGGAGCATTGCGCCAAGAAATTCGGCGAGGAAGCGGTCGAAACCGTGATCGCGGCGGTCGAGAACGATCGCACCAATCTGATCAATGAAAGTGCCGACCTGCTGTTTCATCTGCTGGTGCTGCTGAAAGCGCGCGGCGTAACGATTCAGGAGGTCGAGGCGGCGCTCGGTCAGCGCACGTCCCAATCCGGACTGCAAGAGAAAGCGTCGCGCAAGAGCGAGTAACAGCGTCGATCACAACGGGGACCGCTTCATGGATATGCGGGCAGACCAACAATACAATCCCTATCGGAATTTCTCGCGCGAGCAGTGGGCCAAGCTGCGCGACGATACGCCGATGACGCTGGAGGCCGGCGAGATCGCCGCCCTGCGTTCGATGTATGATCGCCTCGATCTGCGCGAGGTCGAAGAGATTTACCTGCCGCTGTCCCGCCTGCTTTCGATCTATGTCACGGCGACACAACGTCTGTATTACGCGCAGCGCAAGTTCCTCGGCATCGAGGATCGCAAGATGCCCTATATCATCGGCGTCGCCGGGTCGGTGGCGGTCGGCAAGTCGACCACTGCCCGCGTGCTGCAGGCACTGCTCGCAAGATGGTCGCCGCGCCCCAAGGTCGATCTCGTCACTACCGACGGCTTTCTCTATCCGAATGCGGTGCTTGAGCGCGAAGGCATCATGCAGAAGAAGGGCTTTCCCGAAAGCTACGATCTGCCAACGCTGCTACAGTTTCTCAGTGACATCAAAGCCGGCCGCAATGCCGTCCGCGCGCCTGTGTATTCGCATCTCACTTACGACGTGGTCCCAAACAAGTGGGTCGAGGTCGATCAGCCCGACATCCTGATCGTCGAAGGCGTCAATGTGCTACAGACCGGCCGCCTCCCGCGCGACGGCAAGGCGGTGCCTGTGGTCTCCGACTTCTTTGACTTCTCCGTCTATATCGACGCCGATGAGCCGGTACTGCGCGACTGGTATGTGAGACGGTTTCTGGCGCTGCGCGACACCGCATTCCACGATCCGCGATCCTACTTCAATCGCTACGCATTGCTGTCGGATGAAGAAGCGACGGCGACGGCGCTGGCGATCTGGGAGCGCACCAACCTCGCCAATCTCGAAGACAACATCCTGCCAACGCGACCGCGTGCGACGCTTATCCTCAAAAAGGGTGCGGATCACGTAGTGGAAAACGTCGCGCTGCGTCGCCTCTAAGCGATTACGCCGCGTGGCGTGAGGTGTCCGTGCTGAAATGCTCGATATAGCGTGCGCCGATTGACGTCACCGGCATCACGATCAGAACGTCGGTGGTGCCGAACTGATGATCGATCACGGCGCCGTCGCCGATCATGGCGCCGATCCGTAGATAGCCTTTGATCAGCGGCGGTAGCGCACGAAGCGCCGCCTTGGTGTCGATGGCATCCGCGGCCATCCGGTTCATCTCGACATAGCGCGACGGATGCGCGCGGGCGCGCCAGGCTTCGGGCGCGCGGGCGTTGTGATGCAGGAACGACAGCGGCAGAGCGAGGCGATCCGGATCGGTGCCTTCAAAACTGGCGCAACCGATCATGACGTCGAACTTGTTCTGTCGCACGTAGCTCCAGATGCCCTGCCACAGCAATTCGACGGTGCGCTTGTTGCGGTAGCGCGGCAGCACGCAGGAGCGACCGAGTTCGAGAAACCGCAGACCGGCATGGCGCTCGATCATCCCCGACAGATCGAATTCGCTGTCGGTATAGAAACCCCCGTTCTGCATGGCCGCCTCATGGCGTAGCAGGCGATAGGTGCCGACCACGGGCTGCTTGCCGGACAGTGTGGGCTTGGCGTCGTGATCGACGACGAGAAGGTGATCGCAGATCTTGTCGAATGCATCCTTGTCGCGACGCGCCAGCATGGTGGCGGCGTCGGCGATCGCGGTGCCGTTCTTGTAGAATACCTTGTAGCGCAGACGCTGCGCGCGCTTCACATCGCGCTTGTCCTGCGCGAGGCGAACTTCGAGCGGACCCATCCGGCCCAGCGAACTCGTGGCGACGGGAATACCGTTGGCCGGATCGAGATGCAGCGGCGGCTTGAACCAGGTGATCGCAGTCTGCGCAGCGGCGCTCATGTTCTGGGGCCGCAACATCTGCATGAAACCCTGCTTCGGTCGCACCAGTTCGTTGCCGTGCATGGCCATCCCCAACTCAATCGCCTTGTGCCGCAGGCATCACGCGAATCATCGATGCGGCTTATCCGCACCAGACATCACGGGCGCTCAACAGCCGTGTGACGGGCGTGTTGCGGGGGTGTGACAGCGAAGGTGGAGCTGCTAGGCGGCGACGTGCCGCATCTTGGCGAGTCCCTTGAGGGCTTCGGCGAGCTTGTCGCGGTCCAGCGGCTTCATCAGGAAGCCGTCCATGCCGGCCTCGAAACAGGCATAGCGATCTTCGACCAGTGCATTCGCTGTGAGGGCCAGGATCGGGGTACGCCTGACGCGTTGACCGGCCTCGCGCGCGCGAATGCGTTTGGTGGTCTCGATGCCGTCGAGCTTCGGCATTTGGATATCCATCAGGACGAGGTCATAGGGCGTGCCTGCGGAGTCGGAGGCGAGCCAGGATTCCAGTGCCTCTTCGCCATTGGTGGTCACGACCGGCTTGTGGCCAAGCCGCGTCAGCAACGAGCGCATCAGTAGCGCGTTGATCTCGTTGTCTTCGGCGACTAGGATCGAGAGGCTGGGTGCTATCGCCGCCGTTGGTTCCGATGTGGCCGGATCACGATCCAACGGATCATCGGCGGCGATTGTCGGTGAGTCCGTCTGCAATGTGAGGCGCGCGGCGAGCGAGGTCGCACGCAGTGGCTTCACCAGATAGCCGGTGAACGCACTTGGCGTTGTGGGCTGCAGCTCATGACGCATCGCCGGCGTGAACAGCACGATCCGTCGCAGCGCGTGCGGAATTGCAGCGTTCGCAAGCCGCTCGGCAGCGTCAGCACCAAGAGCGCGATCGATCATGATGGCGTGCCATGAACGTTCGGGTAGCAGCGCTTGCGCGACGGCGAGATCGGACACAGTGCAGGTCTGCGCGCCCCATCGCCCGAGTCGCAGGGCTGTGAGCGAAGCTTCGATGGTTTGTGGCGCCACCAGCATCACCGAAAGGCCCGTGAGATCCGGCGGCACGAAGGTCGCGGCGCCGCTGTCGGAAGCGGTGAGCGGGATAGACACTTCGAATGTCGAGCCGGCACCGAGCGTGCTCTGCAGCGTGATGCGGCCGTTCATGCGCTTGACGATGCGCTCGCTGATGCTGAGGCCAAGACCCGTTCCGCCATAGTGCCGCGCGGTACCCTCGTCTGCCTGTTCGAATTCGCGGAAGATGCGCTGCTGCGCATCCGGCGCGATGCCGATGCCGGTGTCACGCACCAGGAAAGAGACTTCGTTCGGCCAGATGCCGGGTTCGACGATCAGCGCTACGCCGCCGGTCGCCGTGAACTTGATGGCATTGCCGGCGAGATTGAGCAGCACCTGGCGCAGGCGCGCCGCATCGCCCATCACTGTCAGCGGCAATCGTTCATCGACATAGGCCGCGATTTCGAGATTGCGTGCCTGCGCGCGCGGCGCCAGCAATTCGGTGATGTCCTCGATCAATCCGGCTAGTGCAAAGGGTCGATGTTCCAGATCGATCTTGCCGGCCTCGATCTTGGAGTAATCTAGCAGCTCCTCGATCAGCGACAGCAGCGCATCGCCGGAGGTCTTCACGGCCTTGGCGTAAGTGGTCTGTTCGGGTGTCAGCGGCGTATCGAGCAGCAAGCCGCTCATGCCGAGAATGCCGTTCAGCGGCGTGCGGATTTCATGGGACGCCATCGCGAGGAACCGCGACTTGGCGCGGTTGGCGGCATTGGCATGGTCGCGCGCTTCACCGAGGGCGCGTTCGGTCTGGGTGCGGTCGGTGACATCGCGACCCACGCATTGCAACTCGGCGGGCTGGCCCGCATCGATCCGCACCAGACCTTCGCGCCAGGCGATCCAGCGCGGACCGGTCGCCGTGGCGATCTTCTGATCGTGCATGCTGGTGCCGTTGGGCTCGTTGGCGATATCGCCCTGCTCCAGCAGCGTGAGTTCGAAGTGGCTGCCGATCAATGCTTCGCGCGATTGTTCCGCCAGCGCACAATAAGCATCGTTGACGAAGGTGATGCAGCCTTCGCTGTCACGGATCACAATGAGGTCGCCCTGTGCCTCGAACAGGCTGCGCGCGCGCTCTTCGGCTTCTTTCAATTCCCAGTTCCGATCGACCAGGGCTTCGTTATGCGCAGCCAATTTGCGCATCCGCTTGCCTATGAAGCGCATACGGATGCTCATGGTGGCCAAGGCGACGCAGGCCAGCGCGAACAGAAAGCTGGCACCGATCGCAAAAGCATGCGGGTCGTAACCTGAGTCTTTCGAGGTCGAACCTGAGATGAAACCATAGGCGCCACCGAAGGCAGCCGAGAACATCACGAAGGAGCGGATGACGAAAGCAAGCCACGGAAAACGGCGCGCGAAGCGGCGGAAGTAGACCTTGATCCGGAAAACACCTTTCGCCACAGATCAGCACTCCGGCTTGGTCACATCACGGCTCGCGCTTGCACGCGACTACAGGCCGCGACCAGGCGATCGCAGATGTCGGAGACAATGCGGGGATGTTGTTGCCAAGTGCTTGCGCGGTGGCAGTTTTGAATTTACCCGCGCAGACATGGTTGATGAAGCGTTAATGCGCGGCTTGGAGGCTGGCCGCTGCCATCCACGCCGGGGTGCGGCTGCGGGCGCTGACGATCAGCGCGGCGGCATCGCGCGCCGTGAAGCTGCGAGACTTCACGAAGATCCGGTAGTCGGCGTCACCTTCCTCCGACAGATAGATGGCGGGTTCCGAACTCGCGGATGTGTCGGCAATGCGGATGAAGCGCGTCGCAGCAGTGAGGGGACAAGCATCCGGTTCCGCGGCGTCGACATCATCAAGTACGACGAAGTCGGCGGTGTCAGCACTATCGACGATTTGCACACGGACGGTCGCCTGCTGGGGATCGTTGGTGAAGCTGACATGCGATTGCGCCTGCCAAGGCATGGCGGCGATCTGGATGGTGGTCTCACCGGTGGAGATGCAGGGATGCGTTCCGCTCACGAGATCGCCGCGGGCGAGAAAGGCTGCCAGCGCCAGGGGAATCGTCGAGGCTAAAATCTTGAAACGCAGCATGACACGGTACTCGCCCTGGCCCCGCAACGCGGGGTTATGGTGAGCAGAGCGTAAACAAAACTCGTTACTATCGCGTTGACGTCCACATCAGTGGCGAGGAGGAGACGTCAAGCAGCTCGGCGAATGTCCTCCGCCAGCGCGCGGTAAGACAACGCCTCGGCCAGATGCAGCCGCCCGATTTTCTCGGCGCCGTCGAGATCCGCCAGCGTCCGCGCCACGCGCAGTACGCGGTGATAACCGCGCGCGGTCAGTCGCATCGTTTCGGCGGCATCGCGCAACAATGTCAGTCCCTGCGCATCGGGCTGCGCAACCGTTTCCAGCACGGAGGCGGGCGCGGAGGCATTGGTATGTGTGCCCGGCAATCCCGCCGCGGCATAGCGCATGGTCTGCAGATCGCGCGCGGCGGCGACACGCGCCGCGACCTCGGCAGAACCCTCGGAAGGTGGCGGCAGAATGAGATCTGCTGCGGTCACCGCCGGGACTTCGATGCGCAGATCGATGCGGTCCATCAAGGGGCCCGAGATGCGCGCCTGATAATCCGAGGTGCAGCGATCGATGCGGCCGCGCTTGCAAGAGAAGCCCGGCTCGAAAGCGTGGCCGCAGCGGCATGGATTCATCGCGGCAACCAGCATAAAGCGAGCGGGATAGGTGACGCGGTGATTGGCGCGCGACACGGCGACCTCGCCATTCTCCAGCGGTGCGCGCAGCGAATCCAGCACGCGCGGATCGAACTCCGGCAGTTCATCGAGAAACAGCACGCCTTGATGCGCCAGCGAAATCTCGCCCGGCCGCGCGCGCAGGCCGCCCCCGGTGAGTGCGGCCATGCTGGCAGAATGATGCGGTGCGCGGAACGGCCGGCGTGAGGTGAGTGCGCCGTCCTTGATCTCGCCGGCCACCGACGCAATCATCGAGACTTCGAGGAGCTCCGCCGGCGATAGTGGCGGCAGGATCGACGGGAGCCGTGCCGCCAGCATGGATTTGCCTGATCCTGGACTCCCTGCCATCAGCAGGTGATGGCCGCCCGCGGCAGCGATCTCCAGCGCGCGCTTGGCGCTTTCCTGTCCCTTGATGTCGCGCAGATCCAGCAGCGTTTCTTCACGCGCATGTATCTTCGGCTGCGGCCGTGACAAAACCTGCGTACCCTTGAAGTGATTGGCGATCTGGATCAGCGACGTCGCGGCGATGATCTGGATATCGGGACTGGCCCAGGCGGCTTCCGCGCCGCAGGCTTCTGGGCAGATCAATCCCTCGTCCCGCGCATTGGCGCCGATCGCTGCAGGCAGTACGCCAGCCACTGGCGCGAGCGAGCCATCGAGACCGAGTTCGCCGAGCACGGTGAAGCCCGTCAATGCATCCGGCGGAATCGCGCCGATCGCGGCCATCAATCCCAGCGCGATCGGCAGATCGTAATGGCTGCCTTCCTTGGGTAAGTCAGCGGGCGCGAGATTGACGATGATCCGCCGTGCCGGCAGCGCCAGACCCGAGGCGACCAGCGCGGCACGGACCCGTTCGCGCGCTTCGGATACTGCCTTGTCGGGCAGGCCGACGATCAAAAAATTCGGCAGACCGGGCACGACCTGAACCTGCACGTCGACCGCGCGGGCCTCGATCCCCTCAAAGGCTACGGTGGAAACACGTTGAACCATGCCGCCCTCATTCGAGATGAGAGCGTAACCTAAGGTTGCTTCTACATCAAGAACAATCAGTGAACGAAATGTAGCGGTAAAGTATGCTGGTTTCGGCTGAAGTCGGCCATTGGCGTAGAAAATCTTAAACACGTCATGCAAAGCATCCTATGAGCTTCGAGACGAAGACTGGGTGCCCGCAGATGTCAGATCGCTTGTCGATGCCGCCAGACGCTCCGGATGACGCCGACCTGATCGCTGCGCTGAAGGCGCAGATCGAAGCTCAACAGGCCATCATCGATCAACAGGCTGCTTCGCTGGCGCATAGCCGGAAGATATTCGATCGCTCCTCGGCGGCAGCGCGAATCGGCGTCTGGGAATGCGACCTCTCCGATGAATCGCTGGTCTGGACCGATGTTGTCTATGACATCTTCGATCTACCGCGTGGCTCGACGCCGATTCGCGAGGAGGCGCTCGCCTGTTATCCCGAAGAATCCGTCAGGGAACTGACGAAGCGGCGCAGCAAGGCCATCGAGGATCGCACGGGCTTCAGTCTCGATGCGGAGATCATCACCTTCAAGGGCAACCGGCGCTGGATCAGGATCACGGCCACTGTCGAGTCGGTCGATGGCGTTGCCGTCCGCATCTTCGGCATGAAGCAAGACATCACCGAAGAGAAAATTCTGGCGGATCGCAACCGCTATCTCGCCGAATTCGATACGCTGACCGGCCTCGCCAATCGCAGCCAGTTTCAAACCAAGCTGTCGCTGTTCGATGCGGCGTCGGCCATCAAGGTGAAGCCGTTCGGCGCGCTGCTGTTGATCGATCTCGATGAATTCAAGCCGGTCAATGACTGTTTCGGCCACGCAGCGGGCGATGCCTGCCTGACCGTCGTTGCAAATCGAATTCGCAACATCTGTGCCGGTGCGGAACTGGTCGCACGACTCGGCGGTGACGAATTCGCGGTTCTGCTGGGGCCTCACGCGGAATTCGAGGAAGCCTCGGAGACGGCGCGTGCGATTGTCACGCAGTTGGGACTGCCGATTGATCATCGCGGACAACAGTTGCGGGTTGGCGCATCAATCGGCATCGCGCTGGCCGATAACTGCACGTCATCGCAATTGGCAGCCATGGCCGATTCGGCGCTCTATGCGGCGAAGGATGCCGGACGTGGCACGTTCCGGATCTACAAACGCGGAGCGGAGAGACGTCAGAGGGACGCCTCATCCGCGGCGTGAGGATAAATTGCTGCGGAATTCCTGCGGCGGTCACTGTCTCAAGATCGCCGCAGGAAAGTCGCAGGACTTCCGCTAGAGATTCATCACCATCGGCTCGGCGATATAGCGGAAGCCGTCGCCCGATTTGACCACATGGCCATAACCCGGCCAGGCAAAGTGATAGGACATCACGGCGGTCTTGTTGGCCGCGAGCATGTCGAGCATCTTTACCCGCGTTGCCGCGGCCATCTTCGGATCGGAATCATAGGCGAACTCCATCCGCGGCTTCTCCAGCAACAGCACCTGATGATGGGTGAGGTCGCCGAGGAACGCGAAGGACTTTCCGTCCGACTGGATCATGAACATGTGGTGGCCGAACGTATGGCCAGGTGCATGCATGGCGGTGACGCCCGGCAGGAACTCCTGGCCGTCCTTGAAGAACACCAGGCGATCCTTCACCGGCAGCAGGTTCTTGCGCGCATGGACGATGAAGTCCTTGAGCGGCGAACCGAGCTTGCCTTCGTCGGTCCAGAACTTGAAGTCTTCCTCGCTGAGATAGATCTGCGCGTTGGGAAATAGCGGCTTGTCATTGGCATCGACGATACCGCCGATATGATCGATATGGGCGTGCGAGCACACCACGGCATCGATATCGCCGGGCTTGATACCGGCTTCGGCCATACTTTTCTGCAGGCGACCCGTGGTGTTGCCGAACAGTTGCGACGTGCCCATGCCGGTGTCGAACAGGATCAGTCTGTCGCCCATGTTGACGATCGGCGCGTTCTGTTCGAGCACGACATTGCTGCTGCTGAGGAAATTATCCGTCAGCATCTTCTGCACGTCTTCCTTGGGTACGCCGACGAATGTGCCGGAGGGATCGCCGAGCGGCAAAGGTCCGTCGGAGACAACGGTGACTTCCGCGCTGCCTAACATGAAACGGTGGAAGTAGGGCGCCTGTGTGCCGAGCTTTGGTGCCTTGGCCGATGCGCTGCCGATGAGGCCGGGAGCGAGAAGATTTGCGCCCAAACCAGCGCCGAGCGAGAGCAGGGACCTTCGCGAAACTTCTGAAGTCATGCGTTTCTCCACTGATATGCTTTTGCTTGCCGCCACATGTAGCGGGCCGCTCGATTGGTCGAGCGTGCATCGGCATGCTGCGCTTGCCGTCCATGACTGGCAAGCAAAAGCAGCAGGCGGAGAATTGCGACAAATGGAATTCAAACTGCTGCGTCAAGTATTGACGCAGCGCAGCGAGTGACGCGAGCGGAGTTTACTTCCGCTTCGCTTCGATCACGTCCCAGACCCGCGCCGCGACATCCGGTCCGCCAAGCTTGGCGATGGCGCGAATGCCCGTGGGCGACGTCACGTTGATCTCGGTGAGATTGCCATCGATCACGTCGATGCCGACGAACAGCAGACCGAGATCACGCAGTGCCGGTCCGACACGTTCGCAGATTTCGCGCTCACGCGGCGAGAGTTCGGTGGCCTTGGCGGCGCCGCCACGCACCATGTTGGAGCGCAAATCGTCTTCAGCCGGCACGCGGTTCACGGCACCCGCGAATTCGCCGTCGATCAGGATGATGCGCTTGTCACCATGCTTCACTTCGGGGAGGAAGCGCTGGATGACCCACTGCTCCTTGAAGGTCACGGAGAACAGATCGTAGAGCGAACCGAAATTCATGTCCTGCGGCAGCACGCGAAACACCGCTGCGCCGCCATGGCCGTGCAGCGGCTTCATCACCACGGCGCCATGCTCGGCGCGGAATGCATTGATCTCGTCCTTGTCGCGCGAGATCAGCGTCGGCGGCATCAAGTCCGAGAAGCCCATCACGAAGATCTTCTCCGGCGCGTTGCGCACCGAGGCCGGATCATTGACCACCAGCGTCTTCGGATGAATGCGCTCGAGCAGATGCGTCGAGGTGATGTAAGCGAGATCGAATGGCGGGTCCTGCCGCAGCAACACCACGTCGAAGGATTCCATGTTGGTGCGGGTGGGATCGCCGAGGGTGAAATAATCGCCCTCGATATCGCGCACCGACAGCGATTGCACTGGCGCCACCACGTCATTGCCGCGCAGCGAGAGCTTGTCCGGCGTGTAATAGGACAGTTTGTGGCCACGCTTCTGGGCTTCCAGCAACATCGCGAAGGTCGAATCGCCCTTGTGATTGATGCGCGCAATGGGGTCCATCTGGACGGCGACGTTCAAGGTCATGCTGGGGTCCGGAATTGTGGTCGGGAAAGCGAAAATTCAGGTACTGGCGTCGAATGCCGCTAACAGATGGCGTGGCAAATGTCTTGGCGCAATCAGCACGACGTCGAAACGCAGGTCGAATTCTGCATGTTCGGGATGCGCCATCAGCCAGCCCTGGGCGGCATCCATGATCCGGGCCTGCTGACGTGGTGTCACCGCATAGGCGGCCTCGTCCAGGCTGGCGCGGGCCTTTACCTCGACAAAGGCAATCAGGCTGCGTTTTCTGGCGACGATGTCGATCTCGCCATGGGGGCTACGAAAGCGGCGGGCCAGGATGCGGTAGCCCTTGGCCAGCAGCAAAGCAGCGGCACGGCTTTCGGCGGAGAGGCCGGTATTGAACGCGGCGACGCGCTCCGGCGCAGCCGGTCTGGCTGCGCGCTTCGGGGCGGAGACTTTGTCAGTCTTCGCCATCGCCTGAGTCCCTGTGAATCTCCTTGGCCAGCTCCAGCGCGCGGGCATAGACGGCGCGGCGCGGCCGGCCGGACAGTTCGACCGCATGCGCCACGGCGTCCTTGACGCTGTCGCGCTGCAGCGAGTTGCGCAGCAGGGCATCGAGGTCGTCTTCGGTCATGGCTTGCGCATCGGCGGCCGGCGGCCCGATCACCAGGACGAATTCACCCCGGGTTTCCAGCCCATCGGCCTCCTTGGCCAGATCGGCAATCGCTCCGCGATTGACCTCTTCATGCATCTTCGTGAGTTCGCGGCAGATCGCCGCATCGCGGTTGCCCATGATGTCCGCGAGATCGGCCAGCGTGTCCTGCACGCGGTTGCCGGAGTCGAACATCACCAGCGTGGCATCGATGGCAGCCAGCTCGGTCAGGCGGGATCGCCGCGCCATCTGCCGCGACGGTAAAAAGCCCTCGAAGAAAAAGCGATCGGTCGGCAGGGCAGAGACGGCCAGCGCGGCCAGCACCGAGGATGGCCCCGGCAGCGAAATCACATTGAAGCCTGCTGCGGTTACTTCCCGCACCAGCTTGAAGCCGGGGTCGGAAATCAGTGGCGTGCCGGCATCCGACACCAGCGCGATGGACGCGCCCTGCGACAGCTTTTCAAGAATTTTTGGCCGTGCCTGTTCGGCATTGTGCTCATGATATTGCTTGAGTGTGCCGGTGATCCCGTAGCGCTCGGTCAGGCGGCGGGTGATGCGGGTGTCTTCGCAGGCGATAATATCGACCCCTGCCAGGGTCTCCAGCGCGCGCAGGGTGATGTCGCCAAGATTGCCGATTGGCGTGGCTACGAGATGCAGCCCCGGAACAGCTTTCGGTGCCATGAGCAAATGGCCGGAGACCGTGAAGGTCCGGGCCGATGGCGCCGCGGCGTCCGCAGGCGATGAGGAGAGGGGTGTTGCGCGCATGGCGACAATGTAGAGCGAATTGCGCCAAAGGGGGACAGCCGTTTTTTCGGCGTTTGGCCGTGGTTCATTCCCGTCGTGCTAATCCGGCCGCGGTGACGGGGTATGCCGGACATAAAGCTTTTGTTTTGGTTAACTTATCGCCGACAATATGTCTGAATCCGCGCCTCACACTATATAGTGGGTGACGAGGCGGGCCGATCTGATACGGCCGAAAGAAGAGAAGTGATGGCGGATCCGTTCGACCCCAAATCCGGGACCAAGGGCGCAACACGGCGGACGGCTGTCGGCCTGCTGCTGGGCGGGCCGCTGCTCGGGGCCTGCGCGGGTGTGCAATCGACGCTGACCAATGCGTTTGGCACCGGACCGACGGCGCCATCGGGACCGCCTGCCGGACCGGCGCAGCAGTCGCAAGCCATCGGCACCGGGGGCACGAAAGTCGGACTGATCCTGCCGCTGTCGGCTTCCGGCAATGCTGGCGTCGCCGCGCAGTCGATGAAGAACGCCGCCGAAATGGCGCTCACCGAATTCCAGAATCCCAGCATTCAACTCCTGATCAAGGACGACAATGGCAGTGCGCAGGGCGCGCAGCAGGCCGCCCAGCAGGCGCTCGACGAAGGATCCGAAATCATTCTCGGACCGTTGTTTGCGCTGTCAGTGCCGGCCACCGCGCAGCTCACGCGCGCGCGCAACGTGCCGGTGATCGCGTTCTCGACCGATTCCAGTGTCGCCGGCCGTGGTGTCTATTTGCTCAGCTTCCTACCCGAGTCCGACGTCAATCGCATCGTCGATTACGCCGCGGGCACGGGCAAACGCTCCTTTGCGGCGATGCTGCCCGAGAACGCCTATGGCAATGTGGTCGAAGTTGCGTTCAAGCAGGCCGTCGCGCGCAAGGGTGGCCGCGTCGTCGCTTTTGAGCGCTATGGTGCTGACCGCTCCAGCGCAGCACGCAACATTGCCGCATCCCTCACCGGCGCCGACGCGTTGTTCATTGCTGACGATGGCGACGCGGTTGTCGCAACGGCTGATGCCTTGACTGCGGCGGGTGCCAATCTGCGCAATGTGCAATTGCTCGGCACGGGCCTGTGGGACAATCCGCGCGTCTTCAACAGCGCGGCTTTGCAGGGTGGGCTCTATGCCGCGCCAGATCCTGCAGGGTTTCGTGCCTTTGCGGGCCGTTATCGCGCGAAATATGGCGGCGATCCCGTGCGTACCGCGACGCTCGCTTACGATGCGGTCGCGCTGGTCGCCGCTTTGGCGCGCACCCAAGGCGGACAGCGCTTCGCACCTGAAACGCTCACCAATCCATCCGGCTTTGCCGGCATCGATGGTCTGTTTCGTTTCCGCAGCGATGGCGGCAACGATCGCGGCCTCGCCGTGATGAAGGTTGCGTCGGGTGGTGGTCAGGCCGTGGCGGGCTCGCCGAAGAGTTTCGGGGCGTAGCGCCTACGCCGCCAGATCTGCCACGACAGCATCAAGCACAGGGAATCCCTCCTGCGTCACGCGCAGGCGGCCGTTCTGCTCGACGACGATGGCGCCTTCCTCGCGCAGGATGGCGATGCGCTTCTCATCCAGCGCGCGGCCAGACAGCATCTGATAGCGCGCGGGATCGATGCCTTCGGCGAGGCGCAGGCCCATCAGCAAATATTCGTCGGCGCGTTCTTCGCTGTTGAGCAATTCATCCGACGTGACGCCGTGGCCGTTGTCTTCCACACGCATCACCCAGGCTTCCGGACGCTTCTCGGTGGCAATGGCATGTCTGACACCGTCGATGTCGAGGCGGCCATGGGCGCCAGGCCCGATGCCGGCATATTCCTGACCGCGCCAGTAGACGAGGTTGTGCTTGCACTCCGCACCGGGGCGAGCGTGGTTGGAAATCTCGTAAGATGGCAGGCCCTGCTGTGCGCAAACCTCCTGCGTCACGTCATAAAGCGTGCGCGCGAGGCCTTCGTCCGGGGTCTTGAGTTTCCCGGCGGCGTGCAATCCGAAGAACGGCGTGCCTTCCTCGATGGTCAGCTGATACAGCGATAGATGTTCGGCGGCTTCCGAGATGGCGAGCTTGAGTTCGTCGGTCCACATCTGCGGGGTCTGGTCGGGGCGCGCATAGATCAGATCGAACGAATATCGATCGAACGCGCTGCGCGCGATGGCGACGGCATCGAGTGCCTCGCGCGCCGTATGCAAACGTCCGAGCGACTTCAGCGACGCATCGTCTAGCGCCTGCACGCCGAGCGACACGCGGTTGACGCCGGCCTCGCGATAGCCGCGAAAGCGCGTCGCTTCGACGGAGGTCGGGTTGGCTTCGAGTGATACTTCGACGTCGGAGGCGACGTTCCAGTACTTGCCGATCGAATCCAGAATTGCGCCGACGGTCTGCGGCTGCATCAGCGACGGCGTGCCGCCGCCGAGAAAGATCGACGTCACCGTGCGGCCAGGCGTGCGGGCAGCCGTGGTTTCGATCTCGCGTGCGAAGGCCCGCGCGAAACGTACTTCGTCGACGGCGTGATGACGGACGTGGCTGTTGAAGTCGCAATACGGGCACTTCGACAGGCAGAACGGCCAGTGCACATAGACGCCGAAAGCGTCTTGCTGTGCGTCAGCGGGGTTCAAGGCAGATCTCCGCGAGTTTCACGAATGCCCTGGCGCGATGCGACAAGCCCTCGCCGAGTGGCGGCAACCCGTGCTTCTCGACCGCGGTCATCTCGCCATAGGTGCGAGCGTGACCATCGGGCAGGAATGTCGGATCGTAGCCGAAACCGGCAGTGCCGCGTGGTGGCCAGACCAGCGTGCCGTGGGCGTGCGCTTCGACTTCCTCGAGATGACCGTCGGGCCACGCCACGCAGAGCGCCGAGACGAAATGCCCGGTGCGCTTGTCAGGCGAGGTCGCGCCGCGCTCTTGCAGCAAACGCTCGATGCGCGTCATTGCGCCGGTAAAGTCCTTGGAATCGCCGGCCCAGCGCGCCGAGAGGATGCCGGGCGCGCCGTCGAGGGCATCGACGACGAGGCCGGAATCATCTGCGAAGGCGGGCAGTTGCGCGACATTGGCCGCGGCAATCGCCTTGATCGCGGCATTGGCCTTGAAGGTGTTGCCGGTCTCGTCGGGTTCGGCGAGACCGAGCTCGCCGGCCGACACTGCTTCGATGCCGTAGGGGGCCAGGAGGTCGCGCATCTCGGCAAGCTTGCCGGGATTGTGGGTGGCAATGACGAGCTTCCCAGTGATTCGACGATGCATGATGCGAGTCTACGCCTGCTTGATGACTTGCGGAATCACGCGATGGCCATTTTCTGCAGCTCGACGAGGCGTCCGACGCCCTTTTGCGCCAGGGCCATCAGCTTCAAGAACTCGTCCTGCGTGAACGGCGTCTTCTCGGCGGTGCCCTGCACCTCGATGATGCGCCCGTCGCCGGTCATCACGAAATTGGCGTCGGTATCGGCTTCGGAATCCTCGGCATAGTCGAGATCAAGCACGGGGGTGCCCTGATAGATCCCGCAGGAAATCGCCGCGATATTGTCGCGCAGCACGTTTCCGCCGCCGTTCTTGAACATGTTGCGGTTCTTCATCCATGAGATGCAGTCGGCCAGCGCAACCCATGCGCCGGTGATCGACGCCGTGCGGGTGCCGCCATCGGCCTGGATCACGTCGCAGTCGATGGTGATCTGGCGTTCGCCGAGCGCTTCGAGGTCGACGGCAGCGCGCAGCGAGCGGCCGATCAGGCGCTGGATCTCGACGGTGCGGCCGCCCTGCTTGCCGGATGCGGCTTCGCGGCGGGTGCGTTCCAGCGTGGCGCGGGGCAGCATGCCGTATTCGGCGGTGACCCAGCCGCGGCCCTGGCCCTTGAGCCATGGCGGCAGGCGCTCTTCCAGCGTGGCGGTCACCAGCACATGAGTGTCGCCGAATTTCACCATGCAGGAACCTTCGGCATATTTGACCACGCCGCGTTCCAGCGACACGGCGCGCAGTTCATCGGGCGCACGACGGCTTGGCCGCATGAGAAAATCCTTCCAAATGTCCAGAGAAAGCCTGTTCGCGGTGCTTTTAGGGGGCACGGAGCGTAGCGGCAAGGGCAGGGCAGGTTCCACAACCGCAATGGTGCTTGTATCCCGCCCGCCGGAGCGACAGATTAGGTCCTCAAGGAGTATCCTGTGGTCCACCACGATCCGATCGGCCTGATTTCGCCGCATGCCGGCCTCGCCCAGCTCAATGAGCGATCGCGTGAGATCTTCCGGCAGATCGTCGAGAGCTATCTCGCCACCGGCGAACCTGTCGGTTCGCGCAATATTTCACGCCTGATCACGGTTCCGCTGTCGCCGGCCTCGGTCCGCAACGTCATGTCGGACCTTGAGCAGCTCGGTCTGATCTATGCGCCGCACACCTCTGCCGGACGGCTGCCGACCGAACTCGGACTGCGGTTTTTCGTCGATGCCTTGATGCAGGTCGGTGACCTCACCGAGTCGGAGCGGCAGTCGATCCAGCAGCAATTGTCCTCGGTGGGGCGCTCGCAGACTGTGGAGGCGGCGCTCGGCGAGGCGCTGACGCAGTTGTCCGGCCTGACCCGCGCAGCGGCGGTAGTTTTGACCGCCAAGTCCAATGTGCGGCTGAAACACATCGAATTCGTCCGTTTAGAGCCCGAAAAGGCGCTGGTCGTGCTGGTTGCCGAGGATGGCCAGGTCGAAAACCGCGTGCTGACCCTGCCGCCGGGCGTGCCGTCGTCGGCGCTGAACGAGGCGTCGAACTTCCTCAATGCCCGGATTCGCGGCCGTACGCTGGCCGAGGCCCGGCTGGAACTGGAAACGGCACTGACCCAGAACCAGATCGAGCTCGATCAACTGACCCAGAAGGTGATTGCCGCCGGCATTGCCAGCTGGTCGGGTGGCGAGAAGGATGATCGGCAGCTGATCGTGCGCGGCCAGGCCAATCTGCTCGAGGATCTCCATGCGCTGGAGGATCTTGAACGCGTTCGCCTCCTGTTCGACGATCTCGAAGCCAAGCGCGAGGTGATCGATCTTCTCGGCCGGGCGGAGACGGCCGAAGGTGTCCGCATCTTCATCGGCTCGGAAAACAAGCTGTTCTCGCTGTCCGGCTCGTCCACGATCATTGCGCCCTATAGCGATGGTGCCGGCCATATTGTCGGCGTTCTCGGTGTCATTGGCCCGACCCGGCTGAACTATGCGCGGGTGATCCCGATGGTAGATTACGCGGCGCGCATCGTCAGCCGCATGCTTGGCGGCTGACAGATCGGCCGAATCCGGCTGGTTGCGCTTGATTTTCGGCGCTCAAACCCCGATATCCCGCTCAGCAATCCCACCATTTTGGCGTGTTTTTGAGAAGGCAGCGTGATGACTGATTCCAATGGGCAGAACGACAATCAGGACAAGACGGCGCAGGCCGCCGATCCGGTGGTCTCCAAGCCCTACATCATGCCGGACGATCCGGAACCGAATTCGGTCGAGGCCCTGACCAAGGAAGCAGCGGAATCGCGCGACAAGATGCTGCGCACGCTGGCGGAGATGGAAAATCTGCGCAAGCGGACGCAGAAGGAAGTCGCCGACGGCCGCACCTATGCGATCGCCAATTTCGCGCGCGAAGTGCTCGATATCGCCGACAGCCTGCAGCGTGCGCTGGATGCCGTGCCTGCCGACACCAAGGCCGCGGCCGATCCGGGCCTGAAGGCGCTCCTCGAAGGTGTCGAGCTTACCGAGCGTTCGCTGCTCAACACGCTGGAAAAGAACGGCGTGAAGAAGTTCGATCCGTCGGGCGAGAAGTTCGATCCGAATTTCCAGCAGGCGATGTACGAAGTGCCCGATGCTTCCGTGCCTGCGGGCACCGTCGTTCAGGTTGTGCAGGCCGGCTACACCATCGGCGAACGCGTACTGCGCCCGGCGCTGGTCGGCGTGTCGAAGGGTGGGGCCAAGGCGGCGCCTGTAGCGTCGGAGTAAAGCTGCGTAGTAAGAGCTGGATCGCCCGGTCAAGCCGGGCGATGACAGCGAGAGTTAAGCCGCCAGATCGCCTGACTGAATCCGTTTCACGCCGGCTTTGTTCATGTCGGCCCAGGCCTTGGCCAGCGAGCCCTGCGTGTCGATGCCGCGGCAGGCATCTTCGATCACATAGACATCGAAACCTGCTTTTCGCGCATCGAGGGCGGACCACGCGACACAGAAATCTGTGGCGAGACCGGCGATGAACACGCGCTGCAATTTGCGGGCTTTCAGATAGGCGGCGAGACCGGTGGTGGTCTTGCCGTCGGCCTCGGTGAAGGCCGAGTAGCTGTCGACGTCCTTGTTGAAGCCCTTGCGCAAGATCAGTTCGGTATGCGGGATGGCGAGATCCTTCGAGAGCGCAGCCCCTTCAGTGCCCTGCACGCAGTGATCCGGCCACAGCACCTGCTTGCCGTATTTCACCTCAAGGGTCTCAAACGGCTTCTTGTCGCTGTGGCTGGATGCGAAGGAGATATGGCCCGGCGTGTGCCAGTCCTGCGTCATCACCACATCGGCGAATTTCTTCGCGATGCCGTTGATGACCGGGACGACCTTGTCGCCGTCCTTCACGGCCAAGCTGCCGCCCGGTAGGAAGCAGTTCTGCACGTCAATCACCAGCAACACGGATGTACGATCGAGGCTGACCTTGCCAGCGGCGGATAGTGTTCTGGGAGCTAGGCTGGTCATGGCTACGGCTCCAAGCCCCCCGAGAACCTGACGTCTGTTGAGCATCGCGAAATTCCCCGTACCGAATTGGCCCAGCAAATCAGGTCACGGGGAGATCGTAAAGCGGGCCGTGAGGACGGCCGTGCGTTCTTTAGCGCGGCTCGATACCGTCGCGCACGGCGCGGAAGCGCGGAAACGCCTTGGCCCAATCATCGCGCGGTGCGCTTGCAATAATGCGCATCGTGATTTTGCCGCCGCCGAAGCGCAGCCACTGTACCACGCTGACCGGCGTGTTGTTCTTGCCGCTGACGGCGTCGATACGGGTCTCCCAGCCTGCCATGCCGTCGATCCGTTGCGGCTCCGACATGGTGATGCGGCCTTCGCGCAGGCCGGGAATCGTGCCTGCGGCCTGCTGGGCAAAGCGGCCGCGATCTTCAGCCTTTTCCGGCGCGGAGGCCAGGCTGCCGATCACCACAAAAGGACTCGTTTCGATGCTGTTCTCATCGCTCGAGTCGGCCAGCAATAGCGCGGCACCCGGCGCCAGCGTGCGGACGGTCTTGAAGTCGCTCATTTCCGAGACCTTGAACGGCATCAGACCGAGTTGTTCTGCCAGCGGCACCTCCTTGCGGACCACGGCGGATGAGAGCATCTGGCGCACCGCGTCGTCGGTGTAGATTTTCTGGGCGTTTTCCGGGACTTGCACGGCGACATAGCCGGAGAAGGTCCCGCCGCCGACGATCATCGAATAGCGCCTGACATTGCCGGTCGCGTCCTTGGCATTCTCGATCGTGTAGAAGGCCTTTCCGGCCGTGGTCTCGATGCTCTCGGGCTTCGCGGCCATACCAGCCGGATTGGCCTTGAACGCAGTCTCGACCTCGTTGAAGGCGGCGGCCGGCAGTTCGGTCATGAGCACCTTGACGCCCTGATCGGATGTCTCGAAGCCGACAAAGGTCTTTGCCGGGGCGAGGCCAACCAGCGGGGCCAGACCCACACGGACACCCGGCGGGAAGACGGGATCAGCCGCCAAAGCGGGGCGGTGGGCGACCGAAATGGTCGTCAGCATGGTCAAAGCGAACAGGGGCGCAGCATGTTTCATGAAAAATCTACTGGATTTGTATTGAGGCTGTTCGATGGTGCGGGGCTCCGGCCTTGGCCGTCACGCGACCGGCCGGAAAGGGCGTTCACGGTTGCCCTGTTCCGCCAACAGATCAAGCCATAAATCCGTTCCCGGCGCCGTCCGCGCCCATCCGTCGCGTATTGGCGAAACAACCGCCAAGGGTCTGTTTCACCAAATATTAATTTCGCGCATCGGTCGTGTTTTCATGGGTCTGGAGTGTGCCAGATGCCTTGCGGCCACCACCCCCCCTCCTATATGAGGCCTACCGTCGCAATATCGCGAATAGTTGATGTTTGGGGGTTGGGAGCGGGGTGCCGTCAGGGCCCAGCCAACCTGCCGCAGAAAAAGGATATGAGAGCATGGGAAAGGTCATCGGTATCGACCTCGGTACGACGAATTCCTGCGTCGCCGTCATGGATGGCAAAACGCCGAAGGTCATCGAGAACGCGGAAGGCATGCGGACCACGCCGTCCATCGTGGCTTTTACCGATGATGGCGAGCGCCTCGTCGGCCAGCCGGCCAAGCGCCAGGCAGTTACCAATCCCGAGCGCACCATTTTCGCGGTGAAGCGCCTGATCGGCCGCCGCTATGACGATCCGACCGTCGAGAAGGACAAGAAGCTCGTCCCCTACAAAATTGCCAAGGGTGGCAATGGCGACGCCTGGGTCGAAGTCGACGGTAAAACCTATTCGCCCTCGCAGATCTCCGCCTTCACGCTGCAGAAGATGAAGGAGACCGCGGAGGCTCACCTCGGCCAGAAGGTCGAGCAGGCCGTCATCACCGTGCCCGCTTACTTCAACGACGCTCAGCGTCAGGCCACCAAGGATGCCGGCAAGATCGCTGGCCTCGAAGTGCTGCGCATCATCAACGAGCCGACTGCGGCTGCGCTCGCTTACGGCCTCGACAAGTCGAAGTCCGGAACCATCGCGGTGTACGACCTCGGCGGCGGCACCTTCGACGTCTCGATCCTTGAGATCGGCGACGGCGTGTTCGAAGTGAAGTCCACCAACGGCGACACGTTCCTCGGCGGTGAAGACTTCGACATGCGTCTGGTCGGCTACCTCGCCGACGAGTTCAAGAAAGAGCAGGGCATCGACCTGCGCAACGACAAGCTGGCGCTGCAGCGTCTGAAGGAAGCTGCTGAAAAAGCGAAGATCGAGCTGTCGTCGACGACCCAGACCGAAATCAACCTGCCGTTCATCACGGCGGATGCCTCCGGTCCGAAGCATCTGACGTTGAAGCTGACCCGCGCCAAGTTCGAAGCGCTGGTCGACGATCTCGTGCAGAAGACCATCGAGCCTTGCCGCAAGGCGCTCAAGGATGCCGGTCTCACCGCCGGTGAAATCGGCGAAGTGGTTCTGGTCGGCGGCATGATCCGCATGCCGAAGATCCAGGAAGTCGTGAAGCAGTTCTTCGGCAAGGAGCCCCACAAGGGCGTCAACCCGGACGAAGTCGTGGCCATCGGCGCCGCCATTCAGGCCGGCGTGCTGCAGGGCGACGTCAAGGACGTGCTGCTGCTCGACGTGACCCCGCTGTCGCTGGGCATCGAGACGCTGGGTGGCGTGTTCACCCGCATCATCGAGCGCAACACGACGATCCCGACCAAGAAGAGCCAGGTGTTTTCGACGGCCGAGGACAACCAGAACGCCGTCACCATCCGGGTCTTCCAGGGTGAGCGCGAAATGGCAGCCGACAACAAGCCGCTCGGCCAGTTCGACCTGATGGGCATTCCGCCGGCTCCGCGCGGCATGCCGCAAGTCGAGGTGACCTTCGACATCGACGCCAACGGCATCGTCAACGTGTCGGCGAAGGACAAGGCGACCAACAAGGAACAGCAGATCCGGATCCAGGCATCCGGCGGTCTGTCCGAGTCCGACATCCAGAAGATGGTCAAGGACGCCGAAGCGAACGCTGCCGAGGACAAGAAGCGTCGCGAGGCTGTCGATGCCAAGAACCACGGCGATGCCCTCGTGCATTCGACCGAGAAGGCTCTGAGCGAGCATGGCGACAAGGTCGGTGAGACCGAGCGTCGCGCTATCGAGGATGCCATGAGCGACCTGAAGGAAGCTCTGAAGGGTGATGATGCCGAGGCGATCAAGGCCAAGACCAACACGCTGGCGCAGGCTTCGATGAAGCTCGGCGAAGCGATGTACACCCAGCAGGCCGAGGCTGACGCCAAGCGCGATGCCGAGAAGGATGACGTGGTCGACGCCGAGTTCACGGAAGTCGACGACGACAAGCCGAAGAAGTCGGCCTGATAGGCGAGCGGAACGATGACCCTCATCCTGAGTAGCGCGGTGCGCGTCTCGAAGGATGAGGGTTGTTTTTTGTCAGGCGGGCCTTGTTAGGTAAGTTTTGTTAGTGCGGGAGTAGCATCTTCATCGATGCGTTCTTCTGGGATGCTCCTCGGGATGAGGACCAATTTCGGGCGGATCTGACTGATGTCCACCAAGCAATGTTATTACGAGACGTTGGAAGTCGAGCGCGGCGCGAATGATGCGACCCTGAAGACGTCGTTTCGCAAGCTTGCGATGAAATGGCATCCGGACAAGAATCCAGGCGATGCCGCCGCTGAAGTGAAGTTCAAAGAAATTGCCGAGGCCTACGACGTTCTCAAGGACGGCGACAAGCGCGCGGCCTATGACCGTTATGGCCATGCGGCCTTCGAACAGGGCAATGGTGGCGGCGGTGGTCCGGGCTTCGGATCCGGCTTCGCCTCGTCCTTCTCCGACATTTTCGAAGACCTGTTCGGCATGGCCGGACAACGTGGCGGTGGCCGCAGCGGCGGCCGCGAGCGCGGGGCAGATCTTCGCTACAACATGGAAATCACGCTGGAGGAGGCTTACTCCGGCAAGACCGCACAGATCGAGATTCCGGTCGCGGTGACCTGCGAAGCCTGCTCCGGCACCGGCGCCAAGGCAGGAACCAAGCCGAAGGCCTGTTCGACCTGCGGCGGTGCCGGCCGCGTCCGTCAGGCCCAGGGCTTCTTCACGCTGGAAAGGACCTGCCCGAGCTGTCAGGGCCGCGGTCAGATGATCGAGGATCCGTGCCCGAGCTGCTCCGGCGCTGGCCGGGTCGAGCGCGAGCGCACGCTCTCGGTCAACATTCCAGCGGGCGTCGAGGACGGCACCCGCATTCGTCTTGCCAATGAAGGCGAAGCCGGCGCGCGCGGTGGCCCGTCGGGCGATCTCTATATTTTCCTGACGCTGGCCTCGCACGACTTCTTCCAGCGCGATGGCGCGGACCTGCATTGCCGCGTGCCGATATCGATGGTGACGGCCGCGCTGGGCGGCGAATTCGAAGTGCCGACCATCGAAGGCGGGCGCAACAAGGTCAAGGTTCCCTCGGGCACCCAGTCCGGGCGCCGCTTCCGCGTTTCGTCGAAGGGCATGCCGGTGCTGCGCTCGCGCCAGACCGGCGACATGTATGTCCAGGTCGTCGTGGAAACGCCGCAGAACCTGACGAAAAAGCAGCAGGAGCTGCTGGCCGAATTCGAGAAACTATCTTCGGGTGCAACGCAACCTGAAGCCGCGGGTTTCTTCACTAAGGTCAAGGACTTCTTCGGAACGCGGACAAGCTCCTGACGTTGGAAGCTTGACCGTTTCTATTGTTGCCTATACCTCTTTATGACGAAATTCTGACGTTCCGCACGTTCCGCGGTCTGCCTGGAAGCGACATGCCTCTGCACTCGTCCGCGCGTACGTTGAAGAAGCCGCTCCGTCTCGACGACGAGGTTCGCTTCCTCCGTTCATGGATCGATAAGCCGCTGCATATGGGTGCCGTGATGCCGTCGGGCAAAGCTCTTGCCCGCACGATGGCGCAATATGTCGACAATGACGCGACGGGTCCGGTCATCGAACTTGGACCAGGCACCGGCGCGATCACCTCTGCGCTCGTCGCGCATGGGGTGGACCAGAAGCGTCTGGTGCTCGTCGAATTCAATCCCACCTTTTGCGCACTGCTGCGTGAGCGCTACCCGCAGGCGACGATCGTTCAGGGCGACGCCTACACATTGCGCGATACCCTGTGGGATGTGCTGAAAGAGCCCGCCTCCGCCGTCGTCTCCGGCCTGCCGCTGGTCACTAAGCCGATGCTGACGCGCCTCAAGCTGATCCGCGATGCCTTCGCGGCGATGTCGCCGAACGCGCCCTTCGTGCAGTTCACCTATTCGGTGGCGCCGCCGATCCCCAAATCGCTGCCCGGCGTGTCCACAGAGGCCTCCGAGCGGATCTGGATGAACCTTCCGCCGGCGCGCGTCTGGGTGTATCGCAAACGCTAGTGCCGGCCGCGATCGCGCGGTGGCTTCGCCCCGACGATCGGAATCATGGCTGCGATCAAGATCCTCGTTATTCCAGGCTCGCTGCGCACAGGGTCGCTGAATGCGAAACTCGCGGCTGTCGCCATTGACGCGCTGGTTCGCGCCGATGTCGATGCCACCAGGATTTCGCTCGGCGACTTTCCGCTGCCGATCTATGACGGCGACCTCGAGAGCAATTCCGGCGTACCGAAACATGCGCTCGATCTGAAGCGTATGATATCGGCGCATCATGGTGTGCTGATCGTGACGCCTGAATACAACGCGTCGCTGCCGCCGCTGGTGAAGAATACGATCGACTGGATCTCGCGCGTGGAAGACACGCATGAGAGCAAGGGCCAGGTGTTTCGCGAGCGGCCGTTTGCGATCGCTGCGGCTTCGAATGGGCGGCTTGGCGGTGCGCGCTGTTTGCAGGCCTTGCGGCTGGTGCTGTCGGCGTGTCGCGCGATGGTGATCCCGAACCAGCTCACGCTGGCGTTCGCCGGTGAGGCCTATGACGATATGGACCGGCTGAAACACGCCGCCGACAAGGATGCGATGACGGCGATGGTGCGCCAGCTTATCGATGTTGCGCAGCAGATGAAGTGAGACGAGATGACGTTGCAGACCATTGATCCCCGCGACCGCCTGATCGTCGCGCTCGATTTGCCGGATGTTGACGCTGCCGAAGCGATGATCGCGCGGCTCGGCGACAGCGTGACTTTCTACAAGATCGGCTATCAGCTCGGCTATGCTGGTGGTCTGCCGCTGGTGCGCAAGCTCGCCGATACCGGAAAGAAGGTGTTCGCCGATCTGAAGATGCACGACATCGGCAACACCGTCGCGCGCGGTGTGGAAAGCGTGGCGAAGCTCGGCGCGACCTTCCTCACCGTGCATGGCTATCCGCAGACCATGCAGGCGGCGGCCAATGCCAGCAAGGGCTCCGGCCTGAAGATCCTCGCGGTGACAGTACTGACCTCGTACGACAACGAGGATCTGAAGGCCGCGGGCTATCAACTCGGTGTCAGCGATCTCGTCGCCGCGCGCGCGCAGCAGGCGCAGGCGCTCGGTATCGATGGCCTCGTCTGCTCGCCGGAAGAGGCGGCGAACCTGCGCAAGCATATCAAGCCTGAGATGTGTCTGGTCACGCCCGGTGTGCGCCCTGCGGGCAGTGACGTGGGCGATCAGAAGCGGATCATGACCCCGGCACGCGCGATTGCCGAAGGTTCGGACTATCTGGTGGTCGGCCGTCCGGTAATGGAAGCTGCTGATCCGAAGGCTGCGGCCGAGGCGATCGTCGCCGAAATTACGCAGGCACTGGCGAACAAGTAAGAACGGGACAGGGAGAGAGACAGATGGCCAAGGCTTACTGGATTGCACGCGTCGACGTGCACAATATGGACGGCTACAAGCAATACGTGGCCGAGAACGGCCCGGTCTTCAATAAATTCGGGGCCAAATTCCTGGTGCGCGGTGGTCAGTTCGAGGCCAAGGAAGGCACGTCGCGCTCGCGCAATGTTGTGCTCGAATTCAAGGACTACACGACCGCGCTAGCCTGTTACAATTCGCCGGAATACCAGCGGTTGGTCGCGATGCGCAGCCCGCACGGCGAGAGCGATCTCGTGATCATCGAGGGGTATGACGGTCCGCAGCCTTGAGCGGCAGGGCCTTAAGCATGTGTTTGATCTGATTGGTATCTAAGGACTTTAGGTACCGTGGGCGTGTTGCCGCCGTGGCAACGCGCCGCTATACCGCCTTGAGATACTGAGGATCGTTCAATGTCCGATATGAGACTGATCGTTGCTGGCGCCGGCGGCCGAATGGGCCGCGCGCTGATCCGCACCATCTCCGAAACCCCCGGCGCTGTCGTTTCCGGTGCGCTCGAGGCGCCCGGCTCGGAGCTGCTCGGACAGGATGCCGGCGTGCTCGCCGGCCTTCCCGAGAACGGCGTCAAACTCTCGGCCGACCTCTGGACGCTGTCGAAGGATGCCGATGGTATCCTTGATTTCACGGTGCCTGCGGCGACCATCGCCAATGTTGCGATCGCAGCCCAGCGCGGCCTCGTTCACGTGATCGGCACCACCGGCCTGTCGTCGTCGGACAACGCGGTGATCAAGAGCGTGACCGGTCAGGCCATCGTCGTGCAGTCGGGCAATATGAGCCTCGGCGTCAATCTGCTCGCCGCGCTGGTGAAGCGCGTTGCGCAGTCGCTCGATGACGGCTTCGACATCGAAGTGCTGGAGATGCATCACAAGGCCAAGATCGACGCGCCCTCGGGCACGGCTTTCATGCTGGGTCAGGCTGCTGCCGAGGGCCGCAAGATTCCGCTCGAGCAACATTCGGCCCGTGGCCGCGATGGTCTCACCGGCGCGCGCAAGACCGGCGATATCGGCTTTGCCTCGCTGCGCGGCGGCACTGTCGCTGGCGATCATACGGTGATCTTCGCCGGTCCCCATGAACGCATCGAGCTGTCGCACAAGGCCGAGGATCGCATGATCTTCGCCCATGGTGCGCTGAAGGCGGCGATGTGGGCGCATGGAAAAAAGCCAGGTTTGTACTCGATGGCTGACGTGCTCGGCCTTGGTGAAATGTAAGAAGAACGAAACGGAATTCTCGATGAACGAACGTCTTCTCGTCCTCGTCCGTCACGGGCAGAGCGAATGGAATCTGAAGAACCTTTTCACCGGCTGGAAAGATCCTGATCTCACCGAGAAGGGCGTCGCAGAGGCCAAGGAAGCCGGCCGCAAGCTGAAGGCGCAGGGTCTGACCTTCGATGTCGCGTTCACCTCGGCGCTGACCCGCGCGCAGCACACGCTCAATCTCGCACTGGAAGAGATGGGCCAGACCGGCCTGCCGATCACGAAACATCTGGCGCTGAACGAGCGCGATTACGGTGATCTCTCCGGCCTCAATAAGGACGACGCCCGCGCCAAATGGGGCGAGGAGCAGGTCCATGTCTGGCGCCGTTCCTATGACGTGCCGCCGCCCGGCGGCGAAAGCCTGAAGGATACGCTGGCGCGCACGCTGCCGTATTTCGTGCAGGAAATCCTGCCCTGCGTGCTGCGCGGCGAACGCACGTTGGTCGCCGCGCACGGCAATTCGCTGCGTGCCCTGATCATGGTGCTGGAGAAGCTGACGCCGGAAGGCATTCTGGCGCGGGAGCTCGCGACCGGCGTGCCGGTGATCTATCGGCTCAATGCCGATGCGACGGTGGCGTCGAAACTCGATCTGGCGGGTTGATCGACGCGCTCGGTTGCGTGGCGCGGCTAGCGCGCCATCGCAGCCGACACGAAATCCGAGATCGCATCGAGAAAGACGTCCGGCTTCTGCAATTGCGGGACATGCGCGCAGCCCGGAAGCAGGATCAGCCGTGCATCAGGTAGTCCGGCAGCAAGCTCTCTGGACATCGGTGGTGGCGTCGCTTCATCGTGCTCGCCGACCAGTACCAGCACCGGCACTTTGACGGTCCCGATCTCAGGCCGGAGGTCCAGCGTCGCCAGGGACTCGCAGGCACTCTGAAACACGCCGGGATCCGTGCGCAAAAAGGCCTCGCGGCGATCGCGCATCAGCTCCGGGTTCTGTTCCTGAAATTCAGCGGCGAACAAGCGTCGCATCGCGACATCGGTAACCGCCGGCAATCCCTTGGTCGATGCTGCCGTCGCCATGTTGCGGAACGCCTCGCGGCCGGATTCGGAAAACGCTGCGCCGCAATCGGCGAGAACCAGACGGCCTGCGATGCCGGGATGGCGGATCGCCATCTGCAAGGCAACGAAACCGCCATAGCCGTTACCGAGCACGATCGTGTCCGCGCCGTCGCCGCAGTCCCTGACGGCCTCCGCCACGCGGTCCGCTACGGCCGCCAGTCCGCCGCTTACGGCGTCTGATCCCCCAAAACCCGGCAATTCGGGAACGATGACACGGTGGGTCTTGGCCAGCGACGGCACGATGCTGTCGAAGCTTGCCCGGTCAGACAGCAGCGAGTGAAGCAGCACGATGGCCGGTCCTTCGCCGAATTGCGCTGCATTGACGGTGCCGTTTGCCAAGCGCCGATCTGCCATTTTTGCCTCTCTAGTCAAAAGCTTGCAGCCCGCAGCCTGGTCGGCTGTCGCATCCGCCTGTCCTGTTGTGTCCCGGACCGGAGCCTAAAAGCAAGTCCTCGATCGCGCAAATCTGACTTGACGTGATATTTCACGAGATGCATCTTTGTCGGAGAATCAGAGGAAATATCCGTGCTTCTTCGAGATAATGTCTACAACAGCCTCAGGTCTGATATCCTAATGTGTCGCTTTTTGCCAGGCGATGATATGCGGGAGCAGGAGCTGGCGGAGCGCTATGCGGTCAGCCGCCAGCCCGTACGCGAGGCTTTGCTGCGGCTCGAGCGCGAGCATCTCGTGACGGTGCAGCCGCGCCAGGGTTATCGGGTCAATCCGATCTCGATCTCGGACGCCCGGGACCTGTTGCGGTTTCGCTATGCGGTCGAGCCGGCCTGTGTGTCGGAAGCGATCGAGCACGCCTCGGACAACATCCTGCGCGGATTGGACCAATACAGGTCGTTCGACGGCTCGGCGGAAGATTTCATCGATTATAACCGCGCCTTCCACATCGCGCTGGCACAGGCGTCCGGCAACCGGCGCATGGCGTCGGCCGCGCGCGATCTGATCGAACAGGCCGACCGGCTGGTGCGTATCAGCATCGCCAACGTCAAGGGCCGCGATCACATGCAGCTCGTGGGCGAGCACGTCAGCCTGATCGACGCCATGCAGCGCCGCGACCAGCGCGGCGCGGCGCGCATCATCAAGGCTCACATCGAGAAAACAGAAAAGCGCGTGCTGCCTGCCTTGGCGCGTAACGCGATCATCGTCGAAGGGAGAGATCTATGAACATTCCAACAAAAACAGGCTCCATCGATGTCGAGATCCACGGCAATTTCGTCGATGGCCGCGAAGTCGAAGCCGGCAACGGCGAGATGATTGATGTGCGGAACCCGGCTACGGGCGACGTCATCGCGCGAATCCCCAATTCGACCACGGCCGATATCGATCATGCGATGAAGAGCGCGCGTGCGGCGTTCGAAGGACGCGCATGGGGCGGCATGGATACGCGCGCCCGCGCCCGCCTCATCAACAAGCTTGCCGATGCGTTCGAGGCCAACCTAGACACGCTGTATCGGCTGGAAACGTTGAACAACGGCCGTCCAGTCAACGAGACACGTGCGCAACTCTCGCGCCTCCCGGACTTCTTCCGCTACTTCGCGGGCGTCGCCCTGGCGCGGCGCGATTCCGTCATTCCGGTTGAAGGCGCGTATCTCAACTATACGCTGCGCACGCCGATCGGGATCGTGGCGAACTGTACGCCGTTCAATCATCCGCTGATGATCCTGTGCAAGTCGCTGGCTGCCGTTCTGGCCACCGGTTGCGTCACCGTCGTCAAGCCGTCGGAATATACGCCCCTGACCACGTTGAAGCTCGCGCAGATCTTCACCGAAGCCGGCCTGCCGCCGGGCGTATTTAATATCGTGCTCGGCTACGGCCCGAGCGCCGGCAAGATGCTGTCCGAACACCCTGACATCAACAAGCTGGTGCTGACCGGTGGCACTGAAGCGGGGCGCATCGCCGGATCATCCGCGGCGAAAGTGTTCGCGCATCAGACCATGGAGCTCGGCGGCAAGACGCCTGTCATGGTGTTCGACGATTTCGATGTCGATCAGGCAGTGAACTACGCTGCCTTCGGTGCCTTCATCGGTGCCGGCCAGACTTGCGTCTGCGCTTCCAGGCATATCGTGCAGGCCTCGGTCTACGACGAGTTCGTAGCGAAGCTACAGGCCAAGACGAAGTCTATCCGTATCGGCGATCCGTTCGATCCCAACACGCAGCTCGGCCCGGTCATCTCGGCGCGCCAGCGTGACCGCGTGCTGTCCTATGCGCGTTTTGGCCACGAGGATGGCGCCCGGCTGGTTGCTGGTGGCGTTGCGGCAAAGATAGCCGGTCACGAAAACGGGTTCTTTGTGGAGCCCACGGTATTCGCCGATGTTCGGTCGGACATGCGCATCTTCCAGGAAGAGGTGTTCGGTCCGTTCACATCTGTCACGCCGTTCAAGGACGAGGCCGACGCGTTGCGTCTGGCCAATGATTCTCCGTTCGGCTTGGCCGCGGCGATCCGCACCCGTGACGTCGCGCGCGCGCATCGCGTGGCCGGCCGCGTCAAGGCGGGTATCGTCTGGATCAACGATCATCATCGCCTCGATCCTGCATCGCCCTGGGGCGGCGTGGACGACAGTGGCATCGGCCGTGAATGCGGCACCGAAAGCTTCGACGATCACTTCAACACCAAGAGCGTGATGGTGGCGACGGGCGATGGCCCGTTCGACTGGTATCGCGACACGGCGGGGCAGAAGCGACTGAACTAGAGCAAAGCGATCGCCAACAGATCCCCCACAGAGGGACGGCGCCAATCGATATGGAAACAAACAGGGAGAGACGACGATGCCGACATCAGTAAATGCGGGCGGCCGGTTGGACCGGCTGCCGATCGGACCGTTCCACTACCGCATCATGACGTTGATCGGGATTGGAATGTTCTTCGACGGCTTTGACATCTATATCGCAGGAACAGTGCTGGGCGTGACGCTCAAGAGCGGCTTCTCGACGCTCGCGGAGAATGCGCTGTTCATTTCGGCGACGTTCTTCGGAATGATGCTCGGCTCGTTCGGCACCGGCTTTCTCGGCGATCGCTACGGCCGTCGGTTCTCCTACCAGTTCAATCTGCTGCTGTTCGGCGTGGCATCGCTTGCGGCGGCATTCGCACCAAACATGACCATCCTGATCCTGTGCCGCTTCGTGATGGGTCTTGGGCTCGGTGCCGAAAACGTGGTCGGCTACTCGACGATGACCGAGTTCGTTCCCGCGCGTTCGCGGGGCAAGTATCTGGGGCTGATGGCCGTCTGCGTCGTCAGTGGCCTGCCGGTGGCGCTACTGGTGGCCTCGTTCGTGGTACCGATGTTCGGATGGCGCGCCATGTTCGTGCTCGGCGGCATCGGTGCGCTGGTGGTCTGGTACATGCGCAAGAACCTGCCGGAGTCGCCGCGCTGGCTCGAGGCCGTCGGCCGCCGCGAGGAGGCAGAGGCGCTCATGCAGAAGATCGAGAGTGAGGCCGCCCAAGGCAAGCCGCTGCCGCCGGTGACCACGGTCTCGACCGTGCAGGCGTCCGGCCAGCTGTCGTCGCTATTCGCGCCCCCACTGTTGTCGCGCATGATCGTCGGTTCGATCTGCCTGATCACCATCAACACATTGCTGTATGGCTTCGTGACCTGGCTGCCGGTGTTCTTCATCAAACAGGGATTGAGTGTCGCCACGTCGTTCAGTTACTCGCTACTGATGGCGCTGGGTGCTCCGGTCGGCTCGGCCATCGGCGCGCTGACGGCCGACCGTTGGGGCCGCAAGCCGACCATCATCGGTTCGTCGCTGATCGCGGTGGTGTTGGGCATCATCTATCCGATGATTTCCGATCCGCTTCTGCTGCCAGCGGTCGGTTTCGCGCTCACGATCCCGATCTATGTGCTGGTTGCGTTGCTGTTCGGCATCTATATCCCCGAACTGTTCCCCACCGAAGTGCGCTTGCGGGCGTCGGGGATCGTCAACACGCTGGGGCGCGGCGCAACCATCGTGACGCCGTTCTTGGTGGTGACCCTGTTCGAGGCGCGCGGCGTTGCGGGCGTAATGGCGCTGATGATCGGATTGCTGGTGCTGCAGATCATCACGGTGTGGGCGTTCGGCATTGAGCCACGGAACCGCAGCCTTGAAGAAATGAAGACCGACGAATCCTCAGCGCCCGTGCTGAAGGAAGCGTCCTAGTCATTCAGTCCAATGGGCCGCAGGAAACTGCGGCCCATTGCTGCTAATTCGCTCCCACCTGTCCGGCTTCCCAGCCGATCATGGCCTGCTTCCGTGTAATGCCCCAATGATAACCCGTCAGCGCGCCGGATTTACCGAGCGCGCGATGGCACGGCACCACGAAGGAAATCGGGTTCTTGCCCACGGCCGCGCCGACGGCGCGTGCGGCCTTCGGGTTGTCGATCTTGCAGGCGATATCCGAATAGCTGACCGCACGACCCATCGGGATCTTCAGCAGCGTTTCCCAGACGCGGACTTCGAAATCCGTCCCGATCAACACCACCCGCAGCGGCTGGTCCGGGCGCCACAGCTTGCTGTCGAAGATGCGCTGCGCCAGTCCGGCCGTGCCGGGAGTGTCCTCAATCAATGTGGCCGCCGGCCAGCGCCGGCTCATGTCGGCGAAAGCGCGCTGTTCGTCGCCCGGATCGGAGAAAGCGAGACCCGCAAGGCCGCGGTCGCTGGCGATCACGATCGCGGTGCCGAACGGTGAGGGATGGAAGCCGTAGCGCAACTCCATGCCGGCGCCGCCGGTTTTCCATTCTCCGGGTGACATCGCTTCATGGGTTACGAAGAGATCGTGCAGCCGGCCCGGGCCGGAAAGGCCTGAGTCGAGCGCGGCGTCGAGCACGCTGGCGGAATCGCGCAGCAGGTGCTTGGCGTGGTCGAGCGTTAGCGCCTGCATGAACGCTTTCGGAGTCAGTCCCGCCCAGCGGCGGAACAGGTGATGCAACTCGTCCGGCGTCACGCTCGCGGCATCCGCCACGGCCTCGATGTTCGGCTGGTCCCGCCACTGTGAGTGCATGAAGCCGATGGCACGGCGCACGGAATCGTAATCGCGCAGGGCCGCGTCGCGCTGGCCCGGCTTGATCGGGCGATGCTCAGTCATCGCTAGGTCTCTGGCAAGATTCATCATGATATTGATGTAGGCCTGCCCCGGCGCGCAAACCACCCGTTTCCCGATGGATCATCAGCTCACCGGATTATAGGTCTGGCCGCGTTTGGCGACCTGGAGCGCTTCCATCAAGGCTTTGATGAAGCTCGCCTTTTCCTCCGCGCCGAGGAACCGTGCGATCGACACCCGACGGCCGCGCGACACCAGAAAAAGCTGCTCGATGCCGAATTCGGCGTGGCACACCTGATCGATGTGCACCCAGAGTGGATTGAATGCCCATTCCACGACGTCGCCTGATGGGCTGACCCGGCGCACACGGATTTCCGACGGCGTGACCGTGATCTCTTCGGTGGCCCTGGCGCGTCTGTCGTAGACTTTGAAGGCGATATAGATCGCCAGCAGGTCGAGGCCGAAAAAGCCGAGCACCGGCCAGGCGCCCATCAACAGGAAGGCCATCCCCGCGCCGAACGAGACCATGCTGATGAAACCCATGAGCACGAGGAAGCCCTTGCGACCCAGCGCGTGATGCGGACGCAGCAGCGCGCTGAACAGCATCGGTTCCTGCGAGACGTCAAAGTCGTTGCCTGATGTCATGGTCCCTCAGTATATCCCTTTGATGCCGAAAATCACCCGCAAGCTCGCCGCCAGCGCAAAGTCCAGTCCTGCAAAGAAGGTTGTAGCGAAAGCGGTAAAGGCGCCTGCGAAGAAGGTCGCCAAGCCGAAGCCCATCAAGCTGAAACCCATCAAGTTGAAGCCTTGGACCAAAGCCCAGGTCCATGAAGCCTTCTCGCGCTTCCGCAAGGCTAATCCCGAGCCCAAGGGCGAGCTCGAACATCTCAACCCCTACACATTGCTGGTCGCAGTGGTGTTGTCCGCGCAGGCGACTGACGCCGGCGTCAACAAGGCGACGCGCGCGCTGTTTCCTATCGCCGATACACCGCAGAAAATGATTGATCTCGGCGAAGAGACGGTGCGGGACTATATCAAGACCATCGGCCTCTATCGCACCAAGGCGAAGAACGTTATCGCGCTGTCGGAAAAGCTGATCCGCGAATTCGGCGGCGTCGTGCCGCGCACCCGCGCCGAAATCGAGTCGTTACCGGGGGCGGGGCGCAAGACCGCCAATGTCGTGCTCAACATGGCGTTTGGCGAGCACACGATGGCTGTGGACACCCATGTCTTCCGCGTCGGCAATCGCACCAACATGGCGCCGGGCAAGAACGTGCTCGACGTGGAGCTGGAGCTGGAGCGCGTGATCCCCGACGAGTTCATGCTGCATGCTCATCATTGGCTGATCCTGCACGGCCGCTATACGTGTCTCGCGCGCAAGCCGCGCTGCGAGGTGTGTCTGATCAACGATCTGTGCCAGTGGCCGGAGAAGACGGTGGTCTAGGCGACCGGCATCTTCGTTACGCAACCCGGCTCGATCAGCTCCGGTCGCGGCCCGCTCAATCGCTTGTGCATATGGACCATGAAGGTCATGCCGAACAGCGGTGTGGCCAGGTTGACGATCGGGATCGAGACGAAGGCTGCGATGAATAGCCCGGCGGTGAACACCGTCGCCGCATGCTGCTTGCGCATCGCCTTGGCGTCCGCCGGCGAGCGGAACCGCATGGCGGCCAGCTCGAAATATTCACGGCCGAGCAGCCAGGCTGTCGCGATGAAGAAGACGACGAAACCAATACCGGCGAAGAATACGAAGGGCAGCGCGATCAGATAGACCGCGATGGTCAGCAGCGCCGTCTTGCCGCCTTCGGTGATAGCGAGCCCGAACGGCAATGCGACGCCGACCCGCTCCGCGGGATAGTGCTCGCGCTCGACGATATCGGCAACATCATCGACGAACACGCTGGCGACCAGTGACGTAATCGCCGGCATCAGAAAGATTGCGCCGGCGACGACGCCGAGACCGGCGGCAATCGACAAGATCCAGGACAACACATTGATCATCGTGTGGTAGTCCGACCCGATCGTGCTTTCGGCCCAGACGCCGCCCGAAGTGGCAGCCCAGTTCAACAACCGCTGCATGCCGATTGCCAGGACAGTGATTAAAACCAGGGCAAGTCCGATCGACTTCCACAGGATGCTGCGCATCGGCGGTGAAAGAATTTGCGATAGCGCCTTGGCGGCAGCGACAAGCATCCGATTTTCTCCTTGCAATCACGAAGACGTAACCCTTGCGAAGTTGTCAGACAAGTGCAGCGCAGCATCGACTTCTTCACTGGACGGATAAATAGAAAGAGGTAGTCTCAAGAAAAACAATCATCAGGGAGGACGACGTCTTGATCACCAAGGGTACCCGTGCGCTTGTTTTCGCCACTGCCGCTTCCGGCTTGTTTCTGACCGCAGCGCCCGCCTTCGCGCAGCAAAGCATCACCGTCTGGTTCAGCAAGGGATTTTATAAGTCTGAAGATGAATCGCTGCTGGCGGCGATCAAGAAGTTCGAAGACAAAACCAAGATCAAGGTCGAACTCTCGCAATATGCCATTCAGGACATGATCCCGAAGACCGTGGCCGCGCTGGATTCCGGCACGCCGCCAGATGTCGCCTATGCCGACACCTACGATGTGCAGGCATCCGGCAAATGGGCCTTCGAAGGCAAGCTGGAAGATATCACCGACATCCTAAAGCCGATGATGGATAAATTCGCGCCGAATACGGTCGAGACGGCCTATCTGATGAACGGCCAGACCAAGAAGAAGGCGTATTACGGCTTTCCGCTGAAGCAGCAGTCGATGCATGTGGAGATCTGGAGCGATCTGCTCGAGCAGGCCGGCTACAAGATCAGCGATATTCCCAAGGACTGGAAGGGCTACTGGTCGTTCTGGTGCGATAAGGTCCAGCCGGCCTATCGCAAGGCATCAGGCAGCCGTGCCTATGGTGTCGGCCAGCCGATGGGCGTGGAGTCCACGGACTCGCTGCAGTCATTCTACACCTTCATGGATGCCTATAACGTCAAGTTGGTGGACGACGATGGCAAGCTTCTGGTGGACGACCCCAAGGTCAAGGAAGGTCTGATCGGCGCGCTCAGGGACTATACCGACACCTATATCAAGGGCTGCACGCCGCCATCCTCGACGACGTGGAAGGACCCCGACAACAATGTCGCCTTCCACAACAAGAGCATCATCATGACCCACAACTTCACGATTTCGATCGCGGCGAAGTGGTTCGAGGATTCGCAGAACCAGACGTTGACGCCGGAGCAGCGCGCTGCCGGCAAGAAGGCCTATGAAGAGACGATCGTCACGGCATCGTTCCCGCTGAAGCCGGACGGCACGCCGATCAAGTATCGCTCAGACGTGAAGACGGGGATGATCTTCTCGCAGTCGAAGAACAAGGCGGGCGCCAAGGAGTTCGTCAAGTTCCTGATGGAAGAAGAAAACCTTGGCCCCTATGTCGAAGGTGCGCTGGGTCGCTGGTTCCCGGTGACCAAGGCCGGACAGGCAAGCCCGTTCTGGCAGGCCGACAAGCATCGCAAGGCGGTCTACACCCAGTTCACGGGAGGCACCTCGTCGTTCGATTTCGTGAAGAACTACAAGTTCACGATCCTCAATAACGAGAACGTCTGGGCCAAGGCGATGAACCGCGTGGTCAGCGAGAAGGTGCCGGTCGAGAAGGCCGTCGATGAGTTGATCGCCCGCATCAAGGAAATCGCGGGTTAGTCCGAGACAAAGCCGGCCGCCCCTCGCGGCCGGCTTTTGCAATGGTGTACAGCATGGCCACGATCACCTATCCCGCTCCCGCCGATACGCTGCCACGCCGGCCATGGTCGGCCCGCCTGACGACGCCGCAGGTCTGGGGCGTCGTGATGATCGCGCCCTATCTGCTCGTGTTCGCCGCCTTCGTGGTCTATCCGATCGGTTATGGCTTGTGGCTGGCGCGGCACCCGGCGAGTTACGTCGCGCTCTATAACGATCCGGTATTCGCGCGCGCCGTCGTCAACACGCTGATCTTCCTGATTATCGGCATCAATGTGAAGATGCTGATCGCTCTGTTTCTGTCCGGCTTCTTCGTGCAGTCACGGACATGGATACGCTGGCTGTCGGTACTGTTCATCCTGCCTTGGGCGGTGCCGTCGATCCCGACCATCCTGTCGGTGCGCTTCATGTTCAATCCCGAATGGGGCGTGATCAATAATCTGATCTTCAAGTTTACTGGCGAGGATGGGCCCAACTGGCTGAACGATCCCGCTATCGGCCTGACGCTGGCGATCATGGTCCACATCTGGAAGTCGCTGCCGTTCTGGACGCTGATCCTGATGACAGGACGTCTGGCAATCTCGACGGACATGTTCGAGGCCGCCGATGTGGACGGCGCCAGCTGGTGGCAGAAATTCCGCTTCATCACCTGGCCATCGATGCAGACGCTGTATCTCACCTGCACGCTGCTTTCGATGATCTGGACGCTCGGCGACTTCAACAGCGTCTATCTGTTGACGGGAGGCGGGCCAGCCGATCTCACTCATGTTCTGTCTACATTGGGGATTCGCTATCTCCGCCTCGATCAGCTCGACATGTCGATGGCATCCATCGTTTGCGCGATGCCGCTTGTGCTGCCGCTGGTCTATTTCATGATGAAACGGCTCTCTCGATGAAGAGGTTCACCCGATGAGAGTGCCAACGCTACGAGAGGTCGGCACCGAAGCGCGACTGTTGTTGATTGGCATTCCCGTGCTGATCTGGACGCTGATTCCCATTTATCACATGTTCCTGTTCGCGATCTCGCCGAAGCAGGATGCATTCGCGGGCAAGTTGTGGCCCGACCATCCGACGCTGAACAATTTCAGAATCGTGTTCAATCAGCAGCACTATTTCCTGCGCGATTTCTGGGCGCAGTTCCTGAACTCGGTCGTCATCGCGGTGGCGGTCGGTGCGCTGACGCTGGTGATTGCGACATCGGCGGCCTTTGCGATCAGTCGCCTGCGCGTCCGCGGCGGCCGAACGGTGATGAACATGGCGCTGTTCACCTATTTCATTCCCGCCGCATTCCTCGCTGTGCCAATGTATCGCACCATGGGCAATTACGGCCTGCTCAACAATCACTGGTCGCTGATCCTGGCGATGGTGACCATTGCTTCGCCCTATGCGATCTGGGTGCTCAAGCAGGCGTCCGACAAGCTGCCGCTCGAGCTCGACGAAGCCGCCATCATGGATGGCGCGACGCCGCTGCAACTGTTTCGGATGGTCTATGTGCCGCTGATGTTGCCATCGCTGGTCGCGATCGGGACCTATGCGCTGCTGCTCGCCTGGAACGAATATCTCTACGCCTTCCTGCTGCTGTCCAAGGATACCGAGATCACGCTACCCGTCGCGCTCGGCAACTTCCTGGCCGCTGATGACTCGCCCTGGGAATTGCTGATGACCACGGGCTTTATTTACGCGCTACCACCAGCTGCAGTCTATTACGCCTTCCGGCGCTACATGGTCGGCGGACTCACAGCGGGCGCGGTCAAGTCTTGAAGTGGCGGATCAGGCGATTAGCCTGATCCGAGGCCTGCTCACGTCTTCGTCAGCCACTTCCGCTTCCGTGTCAGTCGTCTCAGGAATGAGCGTCGGCGTGCCGAAGACGTCCGGAAATGGATCGAAAGTGCCCGCCACCTCCCGGAGCGGCTTTTGTTTGTCGGCCCAATGCAATGCCGTGTAGTCGAATCCGAGTTCAATGGTGGGCTTCACCACTTCGAAATAGGGCGAGATATCGAAATCCCTGGGCATATACAGCGATGAATCGCGGATGTGCAGAATCTCGCGACGGGCCTGGCGGCTACCGGCGCGGGTGATTTTCGGCAGAATCGGATAGCGCACGGCATCGAAAGCCTGCGCGATCAATGCCGAGCAGATGATCTTGGTGGGATCGCCGGAGCCGAAAGCGATCATGCGCCGCCGCCAGCGCTGCGGTATTGGCAGCGGGATCAGGAAGCGCATCAGGTCGAGAATGTTCTTGGTGTCGTAACCAAAGCCAATCCGGTTGATGGCGTAGCGACACACAGTGGTGCGGTCCTCGTAGGACAGACCGACCGGGCGGCACAGGCGGGTGTGGAACGGATAATATTTCGACAGCGGTGCCGAGGTGACACCTTCGCCGATATTGGCCTCGATCAGCACATGCGGCTCGCCGTTCGGCTCTGCAGCACCATCGATTGGGCCGACATAGAGCGCGGCATGCGACCAGGTCGATTGCGTGAGATATTTGATGATGCCGGAGACGCGGTTGTTGCCTTCGACCAGCAGCACGTCACCTTCCTCGATGATACCGCGCAGGCGTTCGGGGTCGCTCGGCGTGAAAGGCTCGTAGCCGGGCAGTTCCTTCTGCAGATATTTCGCGATCAGTTTCCCGACCGTATCGAGCATGAGGCCCATGATCGTGACTCCCCCAGCGCGGTTCATGTCGACCGCTTTCCCTGGCTCCATCATGGTCGAGAGCCATTGCAATTTGGTTCATGCCCGCGCGGCGCTGGTGACAATTCATTCACCACGACGGTTGCCGCACACCCTCGAATACGGCAAGGTTCGCGAGACGTTCTCATGCATCATAAAATTTCGGAAACCATGTCATGACGATTTCACGCCGAGATTTCCTGTCGGCGTCCGCAGCATTGACACTTGTGCCGCTGTTCGGCGCAAGGACATTGGCCGCGTCGCTGCCGCGGGATGCTGACATTGTCGTGATTGGCGCGGGCGCTGCGGGCATCGCTGCGGCGCGTCGCATCCAGGCGGCCAATCGCAAGGTGATCGTGGTCGAGGCCTCCAGCCGGATTGGCGGACGGTGCATGACAGACGCGACAAGTTTCGACGCCCCGTTCGATCGCGGCGCGCGCTGGCTGCACACGCCGGAAACCAACGCAGTGGTGAAGCTTGCCCGGCCGGTGGGAATCGATGTCGCGCCATCGCCGCCGAGTCAGAAGCTGCGCATCGGCCGTCGTAATGCCCGCGCCGGCGAGACCGAGGAATTGCTCGCCGCGGTCGTGCGGGCCAATCGCGCCATCGACGAGGCAGCGCGCCGCGCCGACATCTCCTGCGCCGCGGCGCTGCCGAAGGATCTCGGGGACTGGGCGGGCACGATCGATTTCGTGCTCGGAGCCTATGCGACCGGCAAGGACCTCAAGGATCTCTCGACGCTGGATCTTTCGCGCGCGCAGGATCGCGCCATCGATGTTGCCACGCGCCAGGGGCTCGGGGCGTTGATGGGTAAGCTCGGCGAGGCCGTTCCGGTGGCGCTGTCGACCCCTGCGACGCGCGTGACCTGGAGCGGACGCGACATCGGCGTTGAGACGGCGTCAGGGCGCATTGCGGCGCGGGCGGTGATCATCACCGCATCAAGCAATGTGTTGTCGTCGGGGACAATCAAGTTCACGCCGGAACTGCCAAAGCGGCAGCTCGACGCGGCGGCAAAACTCAGCCTCGGCAGCTATGACCGTATCGCGCTACAGTTTACTGGCAATCCGCTCGGGCTGGGTCGCGATGAGCTGATGGTCGAGCAAAGCACGAGCACACGTACCGGTGCACTGTTTGCGAACATTGGCGGGTCATCGCTGTGTACCGTCGATGTCGCGGGCGCATTCGGCCGCGACCTTGCAACTCAGGGCGAGGCCGCGATGGTGGCTTTCGCCGTTGAATGGCTGACGAAGCTGTTCGGCTCCGATATCAAACCGGCGATCAAGCGTTCTGCAACGACGCGCTGGGATACGATGCCATTCGTGCTCGGAGCCATGTCGGGGGCCGCACCGGGTGGCCAGGCCTCGCGCCGCGTATTGGCTGAGCCTATGGGCAATCTGTTCCTTGCCGGCGAAGCCACGCACGAAACATTGTGGGGCACGGTCGATGGCGCATGGGAAAGCGGCGAGCGCGCAGCAGAGGCGGCGCTCAAGAAGATCGGCGCAATGAAAGAGCCGGAACCAGACAAGCCGGTGCGGACGAAGCAGCGGCGTCAGCGGTCGAGCGGAGCGGGGTTGGAGTAGCCGCGACGTGAGGCTGCTATTGGCGCTACACCGGTAGCGCCAGCTGCATCAGATCTTTGGCCACGATGATCTTGCCGGAAAAATTCTTTCGCACGCCCGAGATCCAGTCCTCGTCGGTGACTTCGGGATCGTCGCCCGGCACGAAGTGGCTGAGCACCAGCACCTTCACGCCAGCCGCGGCGGCGATGCGGCCGACATCCTCGGTGGTGGTGTGGCTTTCCATCAAATGCTTTTTCAGCGTTGCGCCGTTCTTCGTCTTGATCACCAGCCGGGCAACAGCGGGCACGTAAAGTGCCTCATGCACCAGCACGTCCGCTCCCTTGGCGAACTCTGCTAGCCTCGGGTTGTAGGCGGTGTCGCTGGAGAACACGATGACGCCGTCAGGCGTCTCGAATTTGTAGGCGAAGCTGTCGACGATCGGCGGATGCGGAGTGCGAAACGCTGTCACCTTGACGTCGGCGGTCTGCAGCACCACGCCATCCTCGGTGATATCCTTGGCAACGAGCAACGGCCGCGGATCGGGGCGGCCTTCATCTTCGATGCGGGTATCAACGTCGAATTTGTTCAACTCCCAGTAAGTCCGGGTCATTGCCTCGATGTCCTTGGGACCAAACGAGTGGATCGGCGTCGAGAGGCCTGCGGCCCAAGCATTGTAGAACAAGTTGCCGTATTCCAGATTGTGATCGGAATGGTGGTGGCTGATGAAGATATACTTCACCGAGGGAAGCGGCACGCCGGCATTGACCAGTTGCCGGCTGACGCCCATGCCGCAATCGATCACGAATGGCGTGTCGTTGACGACAACGAGGTTGGCGGGATTGGATGCACCGACGCCGACGCGTGGGCCGCCCTTGGTGCCGAGAAATATGATCCTGGTGCGCGGTTTTGCTGGCGTCTGCGCCAGCGCGGGGCGCGCCGCGAGGACCATGGCGCCGGCAGCGGCAAACTTCAGCATGTCGCGACGATCGATCATGGTCTTCTCCCGTTGTTCTTGAATTGGAGAGACCCTAGCGCCGCGGCGGCTGGCGCCGCAAGTCACGCAAGCGTCAGTGAAATATGCCGTCGAACAGCGGCAGGCTGATCAGCGCCGAGACGGCTATTAGGGCGTAGCAGATCTTGCGGAACAGCTCGTCGCTAGCCTTGCCGAACAGTTTCGAGCCAATCCACAGGCCGAGGCCGAACAGGGGGCCGGTGACTACCGCGAGCCCAAGGATGGCCGTGCTCCACAATCCGCCGATCGTATAGCTGATGATGATCAAGACGTCTGCGACCGCGAAATACAGGATGATATTTGCGCGGGTGACGGCAGCGACTGCCGCGTCTCGCAGCCAATACATCACTATCGGCGGGCCGCCGAGTTGCGCCAAGCCACCAAAAAAGCCGGCGACGCCGCCGACACTGACCGTCACTGGAACGGTCGGCTTACCGGGATAGCGCCAGCCGGAGATCAGTAGCGTCAGCATCGTGACGATCAGTGCGACGATGCCCCAGCGAACGGTTAGCGGATCGGCCCAGGCCAAGGCCATCGTGCCAAGTGGCACGCCAATAAGTGCGCCCAGCGAAATGATGCTGACGTCGCGCCTGTCGGCTCGTCTTGCGGCGTTCGGGATCAGCGTCAGCGTGGTCGAGAAGTCGATCAGCAGGAGCAAGGGCGATGCGACCTGCGCGCCGGCCACGCTTGAGGCGAGTGGCATGAAGATCAGCGCCGAACCGAAGCCCGAAAACCCGCGGGCCAGTCCGGCGATGAAGGCGGTGACGGTGATAAAAACGAGCGACGTGGTCGAATACTGGACCAGGCCGAGTGATTCCATCATGCGCGCAACGTGCCGCCCGTCTTCTTCGTTACTTCCGCCACGATCTTCGCTGCCACCGCATCAATTTCCTGATCGGTCAGGGTCTTCTCGCGCGGCTGCATGGCCACGGCGATGGCGACGGACTTCTTGTCGTCGTCGATGCCCTTGCCTTCATAGACGTCGAACACCGTCACATCGGTGACCAGCTTCTTGTCCACGCCGGCTGCCGCACGGAGGATGTCACCGGACCTGACCTTGCGATCGACGATGAAGGCGAAGTCGCGTGACACAGGCTGGAACGCCGAGAGCTCCAAAGTCGGTTTGGCGCGGGTCGCCTTCTGCTTGGCGTCGGGAATGCGATCGAGGATCACTTCGAACGCCATCAACGGGCCGTCGGCACCGAGTGCTTCGAGCGTGCGCGGGTGCAACTCGCCGAAATAACCGAGGACGTTCTGCGGTCCGATCTGGATCGTACCCGAACGGCCGGGATGCAGCCAGTTCGCGCCACCGGCGACGATCTGCAGCGCCTGCATCGGTGCACCTGCGGCTGCGAGAACTGCAAAGGCATCGGCCTTGGCGTCGAGTGCGTTCGCAGCGCTGGCGCCTGACCAATGACGGCCGCTGCCAGCCGACGAGGCGAGGCCACGCCGCACGCCGGATGCAGCCATGAACTGATCTTGCGGGCGATCGCCGCGGAAGATCTGGCCGACTTCGAACAGCGCTAGGTCGGACGAACCGCGATGCGCATTGGCTTGAGCGGCTGCGATCAGTCCGGGCAACAGGCTCGGCCGCATGTCGGAGAGATCGGCGGCGATTGGATTGGCCAACGCCAGTTCAGGCGCGCCGCCGCCGAACACTTCGGCATGCGGCTTCGAGATGAACGACCATGTCACGGCCTCGACGAGGCCGCGCGCGGCCAGTCCACGCTTGGCGCGGCGGGTGCGCTGCTGGATCTGCGTCAGTACCGGCTTGCGCGGGGCATCGCCGCGCGGGAACGGCGTCATCGGCACCTTGTCGACGCCGAAGATGCGCATGACTTCTTCGACGATGTCAGCCTTGCCGGTCACGTCGCTACGCCATGACGGCACTGCGACCTTCACCACGGGGCCGCTGCCGGCCACCATGAAGCCGAGATGCGTCAGGATGCGTCGCATCTCCGGGAATGGTACGTCGATGGCGGCGAGGCGCTTCACCTCGGCAATCGGGAAGTCGATGATACGGTCGTCTCCGTAGGGCTTGCCAACGACGATGCTCTCCGACGGTGCGCCGCCGCACAGTTCCATCACTAGCTTGGTTGCCAGTTCGAGACCGGGCACCATGAAGACCGGATCGACGCCGCGCTCGAACCGATAACGCGCGTCGGAATTGATCCCGAGCCTGCGGCCGGTCTGCGCGATATTGATCTCGTTCCACAGCGCGGATTCGATCAGTACATCGGTGGTGTCTTCCGAACAGCCCGACGCTTCGCCGCCCATGATGCCGGCGAGCGACTCGACACCATTGTCGTCGGCGATGACGCAGGCCTTGCTGTCGAGCGTGTAGGTCTTGCCGTCGAGCGCGAGCAGCGTCTCGCCGTCACGTGCGCGGCGGACAACGATATCGCCCTTCACCTTGGCGGCGTCGAACACATGCAGCGGACGGGCGCGGTCGAAGGTCAGGAAGTTGGTGATGTCGACCAGCGCATTGATCGGGCGCAGGCCGATGGAGGTCAGCTTCTTCTGCAGCCACTCCGGCGATGGGCCGTTCTTGACGCCGCGCACGAGACGCAGTGCGAAGCCGGGGCACAGCTTGGCGTCTTCGACGGTGACTTTCACCGGGCAGGGGAATTCGCCCTTGATCGGCTTGATGCCGGGATTCTTGAACACGCCCATGTCGGCCGCGGCGAGATCGCGCGCAATGCCCGACACGCCGGTGCAGTCCTGACGATTGGGCGTCAGGTTGATTTCTATGACGGGATCGCCGAGTTTGGCCCAGTCGGGATAGATCGCGCCGACGGGCGCATCGGCGGGCAGTTCGATGATGCCGTCGATCGCGTCGGGGAGTCCGAGTTCGCCGGCCGAGCACAACATGCCCTGGCTTTCGACGCCGCGGATATTGCCGAGGCCGATGGTGAAATCCTTACCCGGGATAAAAGTACCAGGCCTGGCGAGGACGGTCTTCAGTCCCGCGCGCGCATTCGGCGCCCCGCAGACGATCTGCAGCAGCTTGTCATCGCCGGCATTCACGGTGCAGACGCGCAACCGATCTGCATTGGGATGTTGCACGGCTGTGACGATCTCGGCGATCGTGAACGGCTTCAGCAGCTTCGCCTTATCGTCGATATGTTCGACCTCGAGCCCGATCATGGTGAGCTTGTCGGTCAGCGTCTCGAGCGACTCGTCGGTCTCGAGATGATCCTTCAGCCAGGAGAGCGAGAATTTCACGTGCTCAGTCCTCCGGCCAGAGTCGGTACTTCAAGCGGCTTGAAGCCGTAGTGATTGAGCCAACGCACGTCGCCTTCGAACAGCTGACGCAGGTCGGCCATGCCGTATTTCAGCATCGCGATACGATCGATGCCCATGCCCCAGGCGAAGCCCTGATACACATCGGGATCGATGCCGCAGGCGCGTAGCACATTCGGATGCACCATGCCGCAGCCGAGAATCTCGAGCCAGTCTTCGCCTTCGCCGAAGCGGATCTCGTTCTTGTCGCGGCGACACTGGATATCGACTTCCAGCGACGGCTCCGTGAATGGGAAGAACGACGGACGGAAGCGCATATTGACGTTGTCGACCTCGAAGAAAGCCTTGCAGAATTCGTGCAGGATCCATTTGAGGTGGCCGAGATGCGAACCCTTGTCGATGACGAGACCTTCGACCTGATGGAACATCGGCGTGTGAGTCTGGTCGCTATCGCTGCGATAGGTGCGGCCCGGACAGATCACGCGGATCGGCGGCTGCTGGCTCAGCATGGTGCGTACCTGCACCGGTGATGTGTGCGTGCGCAGCAGCAGGCGCGAACCGTCTTCCTTCGGATTGAAGTAGAAGGTGTCGTGCATCTCGCGGGCGGGATGGCCCTCGGGGAAATTCAGCTTGGTGAAATTGTAGTCGTCCGTCTCGATATCCGGACCTTCGGCGACGGCGAAGCCCATGTCGGCGAAGATCGTCGTCAATTCGTCCCAGGTCTGGCTGAGCGGATGAATGCGGCCGAGTTCAGCGGGGCCATCGCGCAGCGGCAGCGTCACGTCGATGGTCTCGGAAGCGAGACGTGCATCGAGGGCTGCGGATTTCAACACATCGCGGCGCGCGGTCAGCGCTTGCGTGACGGTGTCCTTGGCCAGGTTGATGGCCGCGCCTTCGGTCTTGCGTTCTTCTGGCGTCATCTTGCCGAGAGTCGACAACAGCGCGGAGATCGAACCCTTCTTGCCGAGCGCGCCGACGCGCACGGCTTCCAGGGCGGCTTCGTCGGAGGCATTGGCAATATCGGCCAGAATAGTCTGTTGGAGCGTCGTCAGATCGGACATCAGCAACCTCGATGAGAGAGGCGGGCGCCTCTTGCTGTCTGCGCGTCCGACGGAAGGCCGGGCACCAGCTTCTACAGCACGGGTATCACAGGGATTAAGACGTCAATGGCCGGGACAGGAGCGCGTGAACGCTTCTGCCCGGCCATGACAATGTCGATGAATACGCGGAGTGGAGAGCTCAGGCCGCCAGTGCGGCCTTTGCTGGCTTAGGCTGCGAGTGCAGCTTTGGCCTTCTCAGCAATCGCGTTGAACGCCGCCGGCTCGTTGATCGCGAGATCCGAGAGCACCTTGCGGTCGACCGTCACGCCGGACTTGGCGAGACCGTTGATAAACACGCTGTAGGTCATGCCGAGCGGACGGACGGCAGCGTTGAGACGCTGGATCCAGAGCGCGCGGAACGTACGCTTCTTGCGCTTGCGATCGCGGAACGCATATTGGCCGGCCTTGTCGACGGCGGCCTTTGCGGCGCGAATGGTGTTCTTGCGGCGACCGCGGAAACCCTTGGCGGCCTTGTAGACTTTCTTATGCTTGGCGTGAGCCGTCACACCGCGTTTTACGCGAGCCATGACTGATCTCCTTCATCTGAAATAACAAAAGGGGTGATATCCGCCGCAATGAAGCGGCGTAAGGGCGATCAGGCGTTTGGCAGAAAGTACTGCTTGATGTTGTCGCCGTCGGTCTTGAACAGCACGCGGGTGCCGCGGAGCTGACGAATCTGCTTCTTCGTCCGCTTGATCATACCGTGGCGTTTACCGGCATGGGCGGCCATGACCTTACCCGTTCCGGTGACTTTAAAGCGCTTTTTAGCGCCCGACTTGGTCTTCAGCTTGGGCATTTGGCTCTCCTATGGCCACGCAGAAAGCGCCCCGAAAGGCGTTGCGTCGGCTAAAATGCTCGTTAGAGCGTTGAAAATGCTCAACTAACCGCCGTTTGCGGAAAGTCAGCACAGTCGTCGACACGGCAGCCCTTAATCAGCCGGGCGACGAAGGTTGCGCTTATGGCAGAGGAATGCTCCGATGGCAACGATTAACGCGGCTCAACACTCTGTTTAGCGCATGGCTTCAGACTGGTCCGACGCGCCCCGGATGCCTATGTGATCCGGACCAGAGAAACAGAGGGACGACGACAATGGCCCGGAATGCACGTGCCGCCGCAAAGGCGGTTGCCATCCAGCAAGATGCTGCTGCTCAGACCGCCACCCGCTGGATGTTCGCAGCCGCTGGCCTCGCCGCGGCTCTCGCGCTGGCCGGTGCACTCGCCCTCATTTCGGGCTGAGCCGCCCAGCTCCGAACGATCTCCGAATACTCTCCCAAAGAAAAAGGCCCGCCAGAAATCTGACGGGCCGAAATTTCTGATTGCCAACCTCGTTAAGGTCAGTCGCCGCTACGATCAGCGCGGTGCGAGCACCATCACCACCTGACGACCTTCGAAGCGCGCGTCCTGCTCCACCTTGGCGTATTCGGCGACGTCTGCTTTGACCTTGTCGAGCAGCTTGGTACCGATTTCCTGGTGCGCCATTTCGCGGCCACGATAGCGCAAGGTGATTTTAACCTTGTCGCCTTCTTCGAAGAAGCGCTGCATTGCGCGCATTTTCACGTCGTAGTCATGATCATCGATCATCGGGCGGAGCTTGATCTCCTTGATTTCGACGATCTTCTGCTTCTTGCGGGCCTCGGCGGCCTTCTTCTGCGCCGAATACTTGAACTTCCCGTAGTCCATGATCTTGCAGACGGGGGGGCTCACATTCGGCGAAATCTCGACCAGATCCATACCGGCTTCCATCGCCATCTTGATCGCAGCAATGGTTTCCACGGTGCCGTGGTTGAGGCCGGTCTGATCAATCAGCTGGATCTGCAGATTGCGAATTTCATCGTTGGTGCGCGGCCCGTCTTTGGTTGCGGCGGGCGGGGCTCTGTTGGGACGGCGAATGGGTAACTCTCCAATGTTGTTTAGGAAGGCCGCAGTGTGAAGGAATAAGGCGTTTGGAGCAAGCAAACTCACGCAACGCAGCGTCAATCACTCAAATACGAGGCAATTTCGTCACGCGAAAGGCCATAGGCGCAGTACACGGCTGACTTGGGTCAAATAGAGTTCCCAGACCCGTTCTGCAAGCCGTGGTTGACAGGAGCGCAACGCGGCATCGAGGCGGACGTTCCCTGGGATGGTATGGACGTTGACGATCCCGACCTGCTCAATCAAACAGCAAGCGGCATTTTAGGGTCGAACAGGGATGGTTTGATGAGCACAACGGTATCGACCGACCCCACTTTCATCACGGCAGGTACAGGCAGTAGCCGCCGCCAGATCGCCATCCGGGTCCGCGATGGCGCTGCTCCGGGCCTGTTCTGGATGAGTGGCTTCAAATCCGACATGCAGGGCGGCAAGGCGGTGGCGCTCGATGCCTGGGCCGCCGAGCACGGCCGCGCTTGCGTGCGTTTCGACTATTCCGGCCACGGCGAATCCGGCGGCGATTTCGTCGATGGCACCATCGGCCAATGGCTGGAGGATAGCCTCGCGGCGTTCGATGCAGCCTGCCAGGGTCCGCAGGTAGTGATCGGCTCGTCGATGGGCGGCTGGATGGCACTCCTGCTGGCGCGCGCGCTGGCCCGACGCGGCAAAGTGGGGCGCGCGACGCTGAAGGGTCTGGTGCTGATCGCGCCGGCGCCGGATTTCACCGAAGAGCTGATGTGGAAAGGCTTCTCGCCGGAAATCCGCGCGGAGATCGAGACCACCGGTCAATGGCTGCGCCCGTCGGAATATGGCGAGCCCTATCCGATCACGCGGCGGTTGATCGAAGAGGGGCGCAATCACCTGCTGCTCGGCAGCGCGATCGATGTGGGTTGCCCCGTGCGGATTCTTCAAGGCAGGCAGGATCCGGACGTGCCCTGGCAGCATGCTTTCCGCGTTGCCGAACGGCTGCCGAGCGAGGATGTGGTGCTGACCATGATCCAGGACGGCGACCATCGGCTGTCGCGCCCGCAGGACATTGCGCGACTATTGTCGGCTGTGGCGGAGTTTTGATTGCATCACCCGTACCGTTGAATAGGCTCGCCTGAAAAGAGCGATCAATCAGCGGGAGGAATTCGGATGGACGCTACGGCACTCTTGCGCGCATTTTGCGATGCCGTTGAACAGCGTGACGGCCAAAGCTTCGCTGCGCTGTTCACTGAAGACGGCGTCTATCACGACGTCTTCTACGGCGCATTCGAAGGCCGCGTGAAAATCGCCGACATGGTCGACGACTGGTTCTATCGGACCGCGGAAGATTTTCGTTGGGACATGCACACGCCCGTCAGCGACGGCACCACGCTCTATGCGCGCTACACGTTCAGTTATCGCTCGAAGCTCCCGGAAGCCAATGGCGGCCGCGCGATGTTCGAGGGCGTTGCGATCATGACGCTGCGTGACGGCAAGATCGTGAACTATCACGAAGTGGCCAATACGGCGCCGGCCTTCGTCGATTTGCATTTCGCGCCGGAGCGCATCGCCAAGATCGTCGCCAAGCAGGGTGAAGCGCTCAAAGCGCGACCGGAGATGGCGCGACACCTGACGAACTGAGCGCAAGCTGCCATTCGTCGTTCACGCTCCCATCCTTTTCAGCGTCGCCGAGTTGCGTGGCCAGCGCGGCAAATTCGTCTGCGGGCATTAGTTGCGACAGCGCCCATATCGCTGCCCCGCGCACCACAGGACTTTCATCGCCCAGCAGCTGCTGCGCATCGCTTACCAGTGATAGGTCGTTCGAATTGCCGATGGCGATCAGCACATTGCGGATGAAACGGTTGCGGCCGATACGCTTCACGGGTGACTTCGTAAAGAACGCGCGGAAAGCCGCATCGTCGAGCTTCGCGAGTTCGGCCAGCGACGGCGCGCGCAACTCATCGCGTGCGGCGAGTTTGATCTCGCGGCCTTCCTGAGCGAACTTGTTCCACGGGCAGGCGGCGAGGCAATCGTCGCAGCCATAGATGCGGTTGCCCATGGGCTTACGAAACTCGTGGGGGATCGGGCCCTTGTTCTCGATGGTGAGATAGGAAATGCAGCGCCGAGCATCGAGTTTGTAAGGTGCCGGAAAGGCCGATGTCGGGCAACTGTCGAGACAGGCCTGGCACGAGCCGCAGTGATCGATGGTGCGCGCATCGCGCGGCAGTTCGAGCGTGGTGAAGATCGCGCCGAGAAACAGCCACGAGCCGAATTCGCGCGAGACGAGATTGGTATGCTTGCCCTGCCAGCCCAATCCTGCCGCGCCGGCGAGCGGCTTCTCCATCACCGCGGCCGTATCGACGAACACTTTGACGTCGCCGCCAGCCTGCGCGATCAGCCAGCGCGCCAGCAGCTTCAGGCGCTTCTTGATGAGGTCATGATAGTCGTCGCCGCGGGCATAGACCGAGATCGCGGCATGCGAGCGCTGCTTTAGAATCTCAAGCGGGTTCTCGTCAGGTCCGTAATTGACGCCGAGCATGATGACGGAGCGAACGTCCTGCCACATCACCTTGGGGTCGGCGCGGCGGTCGGGATTGTCGGCAAGCCACTCCATATCACCATGGGCGCCGGCGTTGAGAAATTCCTGCAGCCGCTCGCGAACGCCGGCGATGGCATCTGGATCGGTGATCCCGATTGAATCGAAGCCAAGCGCCTTCGCCTCGCGCGTCAGCGTATCCTTGAGATCGGCGGGAAGAGTGGCGATTGCATCGTCAGCAGATGGGCTCAGAAATCGAGATCCACATAGGTCCGCGATGCCGGCACGCCCGCCAGCCATTCGCTCAGCAGCGGTCGGAACGACGGACGGGATTTCACCCGCGCGTACCACGCCTTCGCTGCGTCGTCCTCGCTCCATGGCACATCGCCCAGATAGTCAATCGCCGACAGATGAGCTGCCGCGACCAGATCCGCATAAGTCAGTCGATCACCGGCCAGAAAATTGCGTGTCCGCGCCAGCCAGCCGATATAGGCCAGATGATAGCGCACATTTGCGGTGGCTGCGCGAATCACATCCATCGCCGGGGCGCCGCCGCCGACCTCTTCGCTCATGAAGCGCTTGTAGATGCGTTCGGTGACCAGCGGACCCGACGCCTCCTCGAAGAATTTCTCGTTGAACCAGGCCATCAGCCGGCGCACTTCGATGCGTTCCGCCATCGCAACAGGCAGCAGGCGGCGATCGCCCATCTCCGGTCCATGGGTCTCGTCGATATATTCGGCGATGATTCCGGCGCCTGGAATCGGCGGGAAACCGTCGGTGAGCAGCACCGGCGTAGTTCCCGCAGGATTGAGCGCCAGAAATGCCTCGCGCCGATCCCACGGCCGCTCGTCCACCAGTGTGAGATCGAGTCCGTATTCGCCGAGTACGAGACGAATGAAGCGGGAATGCGGACAGAACGAGTGATGGTAAAGCGTGTACATGCCGGCCTTGATAGTTATGCGGTCGTTAAGAAAGCGTCTCGGTTGCGTCGGTGGTAAAAGTGTCACGCGGCGCGCGCCAAACTAGCGAAGCTTGGCTCTGAGGCAACCCGCGAATGTGATGGTATTTGCGATTGCAGCAATGAAGGGAATAGGCGAGAAGAACCCGGCTTTTTCAGGCCCACACTGACGAAGGACAGATAAGCAGATGATGTCTGATGCGATAAGGGCGGTGATTCTCGGCATTGTCGAGGGTGTCACCGAGTTCCTGCCGGTTTCCTCAACGGGGCATCTGCTGCTCGCGGAACGCTTCTTCGATCTGGGCGAGGACAATTTCTGGAAAAGCTTCGCCGTGCTGATCCAGCTCGGCGCCATTCTGGCGATCCTTGCACTTTACTTCGGCAAGTTATGGCATATCGCGCTGAACCTGTTCAAAGGCGACGCTGCTGCGCGCCGTTTCGTGATCGGCGTGCTGATCGCGTTCCTGCCTGCCGCGATCATCGGCGCGGCTGCGGGCGGCTATGTCAAAAGCTATCTGTTCAATCCGTGGGTCGTGTGCTTTTCGCTGATCGTCGGCGGCGCGATCCTGCTTTGGGTCGATCAGCTCGATCTTGAGCCGGTACATCACGACGCCACGACGTTTCCATTGCCGATGTATCTGAAGATCGGTCTGGCGCAATGCGTGGCGATGATTCCTGGCGTGTCGCGCTCCGGCGCGACCATCGTCGGCGCTATGCTGCTCGGTGCTGAAAAGCGCGCAGCGGCGGAGTTCTCGTTCTTCCTGGCGATCCCGACCATGGTCGGTGCCTTCGTCTACGATCTCTACAAGAGCCGGGCCGATCTCTCGGTCGATCACGGCGTGATCATCGCTATCGGTTTCGTGGTGTCGTTCATCACCGCGATCATCGTGGTGAAAAGCTTTCTCGGCTACGTGACCCGCCACGGCTTCGCGTTGTTCGCATGGTGGCGCGTGATCGTCGGTACGCTCGGCCTGATCGCGCTGGCGCTGGGCTACTGAATTTTGCCAAACATCCTGCTGTCATCCCCGCCGCGCACGCCCTCGGCGTGCCAGGCGGGGACGATATCGTCAGTTTATGCCGTTATGTGCGAACTGACCGGTGGCTCGGAAGCGCCAGAGATATTGTGGCGCAATCGCTTCTAGCGAATCAGCGGCAATACCCAGGCCATCCAGCGTCAGACCAGCGATCTTGGCGGCTTCCGACACCACATTGTCGACACCAAGCATGGCGACCTGATCCGGCGTCAGTTTGAAGTCGCCCGGGGCGAATTGTAGGAAATAGGACTGTAGCTTGGCGATGGCCGTCGGCACCGGCAGCGTCATGCGCTTGCGCTCGATGGTCGCGAGGATGATGTCGATGATTTCACTCATCGTCAGCACTTCCGGACCGCCGAGTTCATAGGTGGCGCCCGGCTTGGTCTTGCCGTCGACGGCATCGGCCGCAGCCTGGGCGACATCGCCCACATAGACCGGCTGCATCTTGGTCGTGGCGCCGAACACCGGCATCACTGGGGCCATCCGGGCGAGATTGGCAAATCGATTGGTGAACTGATCCTCGGGGCCGAACACGATCGATGGGCGCAGGATGGTCGCGGAAGGCACAGCCGCCAGCACGGCCTGCTCGCCGGCTGCCTTGGCACGGGCATAGGCCGATTCGGAATCGGCATCGGCGCCGATGGCTGAAAACTGCACCATCCGCGCGCCGATCTCGGCGGCAGCCTGCGCCACCGCGCCGGCGCCCCGCGCCTGCACGGCATCAAAGGTCTGCGCGCCGCTTTCGGTCAGGATACCCACCAGATTGACGACGATGCTGGCGTCGCGCATTGCGGCCTTGACCGAGGCCGGGTGCCGCAGATTGGCCTGAACGATATTGATCTGCCCGACACGGCCAAGCGGCTGCAGATGGCCGGCCAGTTCCGGACGGCGCACGGCGACCCTGATCCGGTATTCGCGCTTGGCAAGCGCGCGGACCACATGGCGTCCCACGAAGCCGGATCCGCCGAAAACCGTAACGAGGGTGTCGATGGGGGCAGCCATGGATCAGTTCCTTGAGTCAGTCATGCAAGGGCAAAACGGGGGAATTTAGACCAATTCGCGATACGCCAACGCGCGGGGCCTGTACAGCGGATTTGGAATTGAACGAAGCAATTTGACAAGCGCGTAACGGCCCCCTACTAACCGCGCCACGTGCCTCGCACGTGCCCAGGTGGCGGAATTGGTAGACGCGCTGGCTTCAGGTGCCAGTGGCTTAACGGCCGTGAAGGTTCGAGTCCTTTCCTGGGCACCACGGTGCTCCTAAGTCTCTGATATTCAGAGCAATTCAATAAATTTGACAGTTGGGGGCCGCGCGGTCGATGCCTGCGGGCGCGGCGATGTTCTTGCCCTGCCGTCCCCCGCGAAGCGCGCGACAACCGCAAACAGACACTGCACTCTGTTTCTAGCGGGCCATCGCCTGATCATAGGCGGCGACAGAAGCCTGTGCGGTCGCCCTCACCTCGATAGCGCTCATTCCAGGCCGATACAGGCTGCTGCCAAGGCCGAAGACCTGTATGCCGGCGGCGATATAGTCCGCGAAATTCCGGTCGGAAACACCACCAACAGCCCCGATCACAGCATCCCTGGGCAGAACCGCGCGAATGGCGGCGATGCCGGACGGGCCGAGGATCGATGCCGGAAAGAATTTCAGGGCGGACGCGCCGGCGCGCAACGCGAGGAAAGCTTCGGTCGGCGAGAACGCGCCGGGCATCGTGACCATGCCGCGGCTCGCCGCCATCGCCAGCACATCGACATCGACATTCGGGCTCACCATCAGACGCCCGCCGACATCGGCGACGCGGGCGCAGTCATTCGCGGTGAGGACGGTGCCGGCGCCGATCAGGGTGTCGCTGCCAAATCGTTTGCAGATCCGTGCGATGGATTCGAACGGATCGGGCGAGTTCAGCGGTACTTCAATCATCTCGAAGCCGGTGTCGATCAACGTCTCGACGATGCTCTCCACCTCGTCGGGCTGCACGCCGCGCAGGATGGCGACGAGCGGACGCTTCACGGAGGGCCAACGGATTGGCTGGTTCATGTGAACTGAGCTCCCCACAGATGGATTGCGGCCTTGGTCAGGCCGTGTTGCGACGCGCGTTCGGCATCAACGATCGCGACCTCGAAGCCGGCAGCTGCAAGCGCCGACGCATAGAGATTCTTGAGCGCGCCGGCGCCGATCAGGCGTACCGGATGCCGCGTGCCATAGCGCGATCCGGCATCGGCGATTTCCGTGCCGATCAGGAGGCCCGACAGGCGCGCCGCGCCGTCGGCCTGTTGCTGGAAGCCGAGCAGTTGCGCCGCGCGCAAGCTGAATAGCGAGGCGGTCAAGCCGACCGGCGCATCGAGCGCGCGTTGCAGGCCATCGCGGAACGCGTCATTCGCGGCGGGCGACGGTGCGTCGTGATCCACCGCGTGTTTCAGGATGCTGTGTTGAGTGATGACCGAAAAGAGCTCGCCGGTCATATAGGTCGTGAATGACGCCACGCTGCCAGCGTCGATCCAGACCCATTTGCTGTGGGTGCCGGGAATGCAGACCAGACCGGTGAAGCCGGGCTCGGTCACGCCGAGCAGTTGCGTCTCTTCGCCGCGCATGACGTCGGGTGCCGCGGCGTCGGCTTGCGCGATGCCGGGTAGGATACGCACGTCGCCTTGCGTGTCGACACGCTGCGCACCGTCGTGCAAGGCGTCGAGGCGTGTCGGTGTGTGCAGATAGGGCGCCTCGATCCAGCCCTGTCGTGCGCCGGCCATACCACAGATCAACACAGGCACGTTCTGCATTCCGCCAAGTCTGGCAAGATGATCAGCGAGCACCGGAGCGAAGCCTGCAGCCGCGCAATGCAGCATGCCTTCAGGCCCGCGCGTCTCCGCAAGCACGCTGCCATCGGCGGCCATCAACCAGCCTCGAAAGCTGCTGGTGCCCCAATCGACCGCGACGAAAGCCGGTTTGTCTGATGTCACGTTTTGCTCTGGCTAGTCATGGCACGAATTCGTGCCGAGCATAGCCGAAAGCCTCACTCTTGGAAGGCTGTTCGCGGCAGTCTAGCTACAGCATTTCGCACCGCCCCTCTTCGCTCAACAGTAATTCTCACACAGCATCGCCTCGGAATCGGTGGGTTGGATCGCGCGCACGGGCGCCTGCGTCAGATGCGGCGTGCCTCCGCGACTAACAACAGCGCGAAATGCATCCAGGATCGCCGTCGCCAAGTCTGGGTGATGCGTCTCGACGGCGCTGTCCAGCCAATCTGGAAGGTCACGCTGGTTCGAGAGAGCGCAATGCCATTCACCTTCGTCATAAGCGAGCCGACGCAGTTGCCACCGCGGCAGTTCGATCGCGATCAAGGCAAGCGCGGCATCGGTCCAGGCGCCGGCAGTGACCAGGCGATCGAGGCGCTGGGCCTCCGCTGTGCGGCGCATTGCCGGCAGGCGCTTGCAGGCGGCGAGGCAGATCGCGGTGAAACTCGTAGCGTCAAGCGGAGCCGTTTCGGAGGGCGCATCGGAAAGGGGCGTTCGCTGAATCGAGATGAACATGACGGGTCTCCATGAACAGCGCGATCTTCGGAAGACCGCATCATGCAATATCCGTAGTCCGTCATTTGAATACGAGGCAGCTTCGGGCACGAAGATATAAAGGCGGCATAAGCGCCCGAGGATTAGCGGCGCACGCGCACGCGCTCCGCCACGTCTTTATGAGATTCCTATAAGTTCGCTGCTGGCCTCATCTCGAAAACCTACGTCCTGAATGGCACCTGATCGTGCATCGGGCGCGCGAGCCGTTTGCTCCGTGCCGCCGCAGTCATTGCATCAGGAGCATTCCATGCTGGACATCGTCATGCTGGCCCTCGGGCTCGGCTTTTTCATTCTCACCCTGGGCTACGCCTATGCCTGCGAGCGGCTGTGAGGAGCGCATCATGATTTTCGATTACACGCTCGCCGGCTTCGTGTCCGCGGCATTGCTGATCTATCTCACTTACGCGCTGCTGCGGCCCGAGCGGTTCTGAGCGCGCGCACCTCAAAAGGTCAACTGACATGACAATGATTGGCTGGATTCAAATTGCTCTGTACTGCGCTGTGGTTCTCGCGCTGGTGAAGCCGCTCGGCGGCTACATGACATCCGTTTTCAACGGCGAGCGTACTTTCCTCTCTCCGATTCTGCGACCGGTCGAAGCCGGGCTGTACTGGATCGGTGGCGTCGACGAGAAACGAGAGCAGCACTGGCTGACCTATACGGTTGCCATGCTGCTGTTCCACGTGGTCGGCTTCCTCGGCCTCTACGCGATCATGCGGCTGCAGGCCGTGCTGCCGTTCAATCCTGCGGGGCAATCCGCGGTCGCCGAAGATCTCTCCTTCAACACCGCGATCTCCTTCATCACCAACACCAACTGGCAGAACTACGGCGGCGAAAGCACCATGTCGTATCTGACCCAGATGCTGGGTCTGACGGTACATAACTTTCTGTCGGCGGCGGCCGGCATCGCATTGGCTGTGGCACTGATCCGCGGCTTTGCACGGTCGTCGATGCGCACCATCGGTAATTTCTGGGTCGATATCACCCGTTGCACGCTCTATGTGCTGCTGCCGATCTGCATCATCTACACGCTGTTCCTGGTTTGGCAGGGCATTCCGCAGACGCTCGGCGCCTATGTCGATGCGACGACGCTCGAAGGTGCGAAGCAGACCATCGCGGTTGGCCCCGTTGCGTCGCAGGTTGCCATCAAGATGCTCGGCACTAATGGCGGCGGCTTCTTCAACGCCAATGCGGCGCATCCGTTCGAGAACCCGACGGCGCTGTCGAACTTCATCCAGATGATTTCGATCTTCGCGCTGGGTGCGGCGATGACCAATGTGTTCGGCCGCATGGTCGGCAACCCCAGGCAAGGCTGGGCGATTCTGGCAGTGATGGGTGTGCTGTTCATTGTCGGCGTTGCCATCACCTATGGCGCCGAAGCCTCGGGCACCACAGGCCTGAATGCACTCGGTCTTACCGGCGGTAATATGGAAGGCAAGGAGCTGCGCTTCGGCATCGTCGCCTCCAGCCTGTTCGCGGTCATCACCACGGCGGCATCCTGCGGCGCCGTCAATGCGATGCACGATTCCTTCACCGCGATTGGCGGCATGATCCCGCTGATCAACATGCAGCTCGGCGAGATCATCGTCGGCGGCGTCGGTGCCGGTCTCTACGGCATGCTGCTGTTCGTCGTGCTGGCGATCTTCGTCGCCGGTCTGATGGTCGGTCGCACGCCGGAATATGTCGGCAAGAAGATCGAAGCGCGCGAAGTGAAAATGGCGATGCTTGCCATTCTCGTCCTGCCGCTGATGTATCTCGGTTGGACCGCGGTGGCGGTGGTGCTGCCCTCGGCCGTGGCCTCCATGGCCAATGCTGGGCCGCATGGCTTCACCGAAGTGCTCTACGCCTTCACCTCGGCCACCGGCAATAACGGCTCGGCCTTCGGCGGGCTCACCGGCAACACCTTCTTTTACAACCTCACACTGGCGAGTTCGATGTTCGTCGGTCGCTTCTTCATGATCGTGCCCGCCATGGCGCTGGCCGGATCATTGGCCGCGAAGAAGTCGATTCCGGCTTCGGCCGGTACCTTGCCTACCACCGGCGGATTGTTCGTCGGCCTCGTCATCGGCGTGATCCTGATCATCGGCGGTCTCACCTTCTTCCCGGCACTCGCGCTCGGGCCGATCGTCGAGCACCTCGCGATGACCGCCAGCACCCTGTTCTGATCGGATTTGGAGTTATGTCCATGGAAACGTTGAAACTGCAGAAGCGGGTGCCGGTCTCGGCCATGCTCGATTCGAAAATTGTCATCCCAGCCATCGGCTCGGCTTTCAAAAAGCTTGATCCGCGGCTGATGATCAAGAATCCCGTGATGTTCGTGGTCGAGGTCGTCGCCGCACTCACCACGGTGATCTTCATCAAGAACGTCATCACCGGCGGAAGCGATCTGGGATTTGCGTTCCAGATCATCCTCTGGCTCTGGTTCACGGTGCTGTTCGCCAACTTTGCCGAAGCCGTCGCCGAAGGCCGCGGCAAGGCGCAGGCGGAATCGCTGAAGAAGACCCGCACCGAAAGCCAGGCCAAGCTGCTCACCGGCAGCGACAGCGGCGACAAGAGCTACCGCATGGTCTCGGGCACCAGCCTGAAGGTTGGCGATGTCGTTCTGGTGGAAGCCGGCGACAACATCCCGTCCGATGGTGAAGTGATCGAAGGTGTCGCTTCAGTTAATGAGGCGGCGATCACCGGCGAGTCCGCACCTGTCATTCGTGAATCCGGCGGCGATCGCTCGGCGGTGACCGGCGGCACGCAGGTGCTGTCCGACTGGATTCGCGTCCGCATCACTGCGGCGCAGGGCTCGACCTTTATCGATCGCATGATCAAGCTGGTCGAAGGCGCCGAGCGGCAGAAGACACCGAACGAGATCGCACTGAACATCCTGCTGGTCGGCCTCACCATCATCTTCGTGTTCGCGACGGTGACGATCCCGAGCTATGCGGCTTATGCCGGTGGTTCGATCTCGGTGGTGGTGCTGGTGGCTTTGTTCGTGACCCTGATCCCGACCACCATCGGCGCGCTGTTGTCGGCGATCGGCATTGCCGGCATGGATCGTCTGGTGCGCTTCAACGTGCTGGCGATGTCCGGTCGTGCGGTGGAAGCTGCCGGCGACGTCGATACGCTGCTGCTCGACAAGACCGGCACCATCACGCTCGGCAATCGTCAGGCGACAGCCTTCCGTCCGGTGCGCGGCGTGACCGAACAGGAACTGGCTGATGCGGCGCAGCTTGCATCGCTCGCGGACGAAACCCCGGAAGGCCGCTCCATCGTCGTGCTGGCCAAGGAGAAATACGGCATCCGCGGCCGCGACATGGCCGAACTGTCAGCGACTTTCGTGCCGTTCACCGCACAGACCCGAATGAGCGGTGTCGATGCCGGTGGTTCGTCGGTCCGCAAGGGAGCGGTGGATTCGATACTCGCTTACGTCAACGGTGGCGCGTCGTTCGCCGTCGCGTCCGGCAATACCGTGCGTGCGATGCAGCCGGCCGCGATGTCGGACACGGCACGTGAAATCCAGGCGATCTCCGACGAGATTGCAAAGGGCGGCGGCACCCCGTTGGCGGTTGCGCGCGATGGCAAGCTGCTCGGCGTCATCCATCTGAAGGACATCGTCAAGGGCGGCATCCGTGAGCGTTTCGCCGAACTGCGCCGCATGGGCATCCGCACCATCATGATCACCGGCGACAATCCGATGACCGCTGCAGCCATCGCAGCCGAAGCCGGCGTCGATGATTTCCTGGCGCAGGCCACACCTGAGGACAAGCTGCAGCTTATCCGCGACGAGCAGGCCAAGGGCAAGTTGGTGGCGATGTGCGGCGACGGCACCAACGACGCGCCGGCACTGGCGCAAGCCGATGTGGGCGTTGCGATGAACACCGGCACGCAGGCGGCGCGCGAAGCGGGCAATATGGTCGATCTGGACTCCAATCCGACCAAGCTCATCGAAGTCGTCGAAATTGGCAAGCAGCTCCTGATGACGCGGGGGGCGCTGACCACGTTCTCGATCGCCAATGACGTGGCGAAATACTTCGCCATTATCCCGGCGATCTTCCTCGCCTTCTATCCGCAGCTTGAAGCGCTCAATGTCATGAAGCTGGCGAGCCCGCAGAGCGCCATCCTGTCGGCCATCATCTTCAACGCGATCATCATCATTGCGCTGATCCCGCTCGCCCTGAAAGGCGTCGCCTATCGCCCGATCGGCGCCGGCGCACTGCTCGGCCGCAACCTACTGATCTACGGCCTCGGCGGCATCATCGTTCCGTTCATCGGCATCAAGGCGATTGACCTCGTCGTCACCGCCCTGCACCTGGTTTGAGGAGCTACATTATGTTGAGAGAAATTCGCCCAGCCATCGTTCTGCTGCTCGGCCTCACGGCCATCACCGGTCTCGGCTACCCGCTCGCGATGACGGGCGTCGCTGAAGCGATCATGCCGAACCAGGCGCAAGGCAGCCTCATCGAACGGGACGGCAAGGTTGTCGGCTCGTCCCTGATCGGTCAGGAATTCAAGGGTGAGGAATACTTCCACGGCCGCCCGTCGGCGACCCTGGGTCCCGACCCGCAGGATTCCACAAAGACGGTGCCGCAGCCTTACAATGCCATCAACTCGATGGGCTCCAATCTCGGCCCGACCAGCAAGGCGCTGATCGACCGCGTGAAGGAGGACGTCGAGAAACTGAAGGCCGAGAACCCGTCGATGCCGGTGCCGATCGATCTCGTGACCACCTCGGGCAGCGGTCTCGACCCGAACATTTCGCCGGAGGGTGCGCTGTTTCAGGTGCCCCGCGTCGCCAAGGCGCGCAAGCTGCCGGAGGACCGCGTCCGCCAGCTGGTGACAGATAAGGTCGAAGGCCGCCTCGGCGGTCTGCTAGGCGAACCGCGCGTTAACGTTCTTGCCTTGAATCTCGCGCTGGACGCCGCCGCACCGAAGTAGGCCGTCTAGGCCGCAGCCGTAGCGGAGACTATATTGCCTTATGGCAAATCAGCGCCGCGATCCCGACCAACGACCTTCGCCTGAGGCCTTGCTGGAGACAGCAAGGCGCGAGGAAGATGCCGCCGGGCGGCTGAAGATCTTCGTCGGCGCCGCCCCCGGCGTCGGCAAGACTTATGAGATGCTGCAGAGCGCCCATGCCAGGCGCAAGGCGGGTGTCGATGTGGTGGTCGGTGTCGTCGAGACCCACGGCCGCGCGGAGACCGAGGCGCTGCTCACGGGCCTTGAAGTCATTCCCCGGCGCCGTATCGATCACAAGGGTCAGGTCCTCGAGGAAATGGATCTCGATGCGCTGATCGCGCGGCGCCCGCAGATCGCATTGGTGGACGAACTCGCCCATACCAACGCGTCCGGCAGCCGGCATCCGAAACGTTATCTCGACGTCGCGGAATTATTGGCCGCAGGGATCGACGTCTACACGGCAGTTAATATCCAGCACATCGAAAGCCTGAATGATGTGGTCGCCCAAATCACTCATGTGCGGGTGCGCGAGACCGTGCCGGATTCGGTGTTCGATCGTGCAGACGCCATCGAGCTGATCGACCTCACCCCGGACGATCTGATCCAGCGCCTGAAGGAAGGCAAGGTCTACGTCCCCAAACAGGCCGAGCGTGCGCTGGAGCATTATTTCTCGCCCGGCAATCTCACGGCGCTGCGCGAGCTGGCGTTGCGACGGACGGCCGACCGGGTCGATGAGCAATTGCTCACGCATATGCAGGCCAATGCCATTGCCGGCCCGTGGGCTGCCGGCGAACGCATTCTGGTCTGTATCAGTGAGGACCCGCGTTCAGCCGGGCTGGTGCGCTACACCAAGCGTCTCGCGGATCGGCTTCACGCGCCGTGGACGACGGTCAGCATCGAGACGCGGCGCAGCCTTCAACTCACTGAAGAACAGCGCGACCGGCTTGCTGATACGTTGCGGCTCGCCGAGGCGCTTGGCGCCGAAGCGCTGACGATTCCGGGCGCAGGCCGGCGCATCGCCGACGATCTGCTCGGCTATGCCCATGCCAACAACGTTACCCAGATTGTGATTGGCAAGGCATCACGGTCGTGGTGGTTCGAGCTGGTGCGCGGTTCGGTGGTGCATGATCTCGTGCGGCGCGCCGGCAATATCAGTGTGCATGTGATCGCCGGCGATGCGTTGCCAACGGAGCCGGCTGCGAAACGTGCGCAGATGACCGATCGCGTCGAGCCGTTCGATGCAAAGCCCTATATTGCGGCGCTGGCAGTCGTGGCGCTGGCTCTTGGGGCCGCAACGCTGCTGCGTCCGATCTTCGGGATCGAGAATGTCGATCTGATGTTTCTCACCGCCGTGGTCGGCGTCGCCGTGCGCTTTGGTCTCTGGCCATCGCTGCTGGCGAGCGTCGTGGCATCGCTGAGCTATAATTTTTTCTTCCTGCCACCGGTCTATACGCTTACCATCACCGATCCGACCAATGTGGCGGCCTTCTTCTTCTTCATGCTGATCGCCATTCTCGTGTCCAATGTCGCGGCGCGGGTGCGCACCCAGGCCGTCTCGGCCTTTGGCCGTGTGCGCACAACCGAGTCGCTCTATGCGTTCAGCCGCAAACTCGCGGGTACGGCGGCGCTTGACGACGTGCTGTGGGCGAGCGCGTATCAGATCGCATTGATGCTGAAGGTGCGGGTTGTGTTGCTGTTGCCGGAGCAGGGTGTGATCACCGTCAAGGCCGGATATCCGCCTGAGGACGAATTGGACAAGGCGGATCTGGCCGCTGCCAACTGGGCCTGGAGCAATGATCGCCCCGCCGGTCGTGGCTCTGAAACATTGCCCGGTGCGAAGCGGCTGTTTCTGCCGATGCGGACCGGTCGTGGACCGATCGGTGTGATCGGCATCGACGATGATCGCACGGGGCCATTGCTGACACCCGACCAGCGCCGGTTGCTGGATGCGCTTGTGGATCAGAGCGCACTCGCCATCGAGCGCGTACAGCTCGTCGAAGACATGGACCGCGCCGAGCGCAACGTCGAATCTGACCGGCTGCGTCAGGCTCTGCTGACCTCGATCTCGCATGATCTGAAGACGCCGCTGGCCTCCGTGCTCGGTGCGGCTTCCACGCTGCGCGATCTATCGTCGAAGCTCAGCGAGGCCGAGAAGGCCGATCTGCTCGGCACGGTGATCGACGAATCCGAGCGGCTGAACCGTTTCATCGCTAATCTGCTGGATATGACCAAACTGGAGTCCGGTGCCGTGGTGCCGAATGCAACGCTGCAGGATCTCGCGGAGATCGTCGGCAGCGCGCTGCGCCGGGCCGGCAAGATCCTCAGCAGGCATCGCGTCGCGCTCGATCTGGCGCCAAACCTGCCCATGCTGGAGCTCGATGCGGTCCTGTTCGAGCAGGTGCTGTTCAATTTGCTTGATAATGCCGCGAAATATGCCCCGGATGACACCACCATCACGATCAGGGCCATACGCGATGCGGACTCAGTCTCGCTGCAGGTGACGGACGAGGGGGCAGGCATTCCACCCGCCGATCTCGAGCAGGTGTTCGATAAATTCTATCGCGCCAACAAGGGCGATCACGTTCGGGCGGGCACCGGCCTCGGCCTTGCGATCTCCCGGGGCTTTGTTGAGGCAATGCATGGCACCATTTCGGCCACCAATCGCGCCGACCGATCAGGCGCCGTGCTGACCATCCGCCTTCCCATCCCGCCGGCCTCTGAAGCTCTGGACACCGCCGCATGAACACCGCCGCCATCAAGGTCCTGATTATCGATGATGAGCCGCCGATCCGCAAATTGCTGCGTATGGGCCTCAGCACCCAGGGCTATGACATCCTTGAGGCCAGCAACGGCAAGATCGCGCTGGAGAAACTGGCGGAGAAACCGGCCGTGATCATCCTTGATCTCGGCCTGCCGGACATCCAGGGCCACGATCTGCTGCAGATGATTCGTGCCCGCGATGACAGCGTGCCGATCGTGGTGCTGTCGAGCCGCGGGGACGAGGCTGGCAAGGTGCAGGCGCTCGATCTCGGTGCCGACGACTATCTCACCAAGCCGTTCGGCATGGATGAGCTGCTGGCGCGCATGCGGGCTGCGCTCAGGCATCAGCTACAGGTTCATGGCGAGCGGCCGGTATTCCGCTCCGGGGAATTGTCGGTCGATCTGGTGCGCCGCATCGTCAAGGTGGGTGACCGTGAGGTGAAACTGTCACCAAAGGAATATGAGTTGCTGCGGGTCCTGGTGCAGCATGCCGGCAAGGTGCTGACCCATCGGTTTCTGCTGAAGGAATTGTGGGACGAGCTCACCGACGCACAATATCTGCGCGTTTATGTCCGCCAGCTGCGTCAAAAGATCGAGCTCGATCCGGAGCGCCCGCAATTCGTCCTGACCGAAACGGGTATCGGCTACCGGCTGCGCGCCGGAGAATAGCTAACGACAAACCCGTCAAACAGCAGGTTATTTGGTCTGCCGGGCGACCGATGCCGGTGCGTTGTAGTCCAGCAGCCGGATCGCCTCGTCGGCGGCGTCCACCATCTCCGACATCAGCTTGCGCGTTCGCTCGAAATCCGCAGCCGACATGCTGCGAAACAGCATATCGTTCACCGGACGCTGAACGGGTGCCAATTCATTGAGCAGCGCGCGCGCTTTCGGCGTGATGGTCAGAATGACACGGCGGCGATCTTCCTCATCGGTCTCTTTTTCAACAAGGCCGTTTGATACCAGCTTGTTGATCTCGATCGTAATGAACGCGCCGCTGAAGTGCAGGTGCTCGGCGACCTGATTGACGCCGATCTTCTCATCCGTGCCGCTCAAATGAGCAATGGCAATCAGCACGGTGTATTGCGTGCCGGACAGGCCGATCACTGCGCCGAGTTGCCCGCGCACAGCCTGAAGCCGCGCCGAAAACGCCAATGTGTCATGGACAAATTGACGGAAAGCCCGATCCGATCCGTCGACCATCAATTGTGGCCGCGAAATCGTCGGTTCTACCTTCATTTTACGTGATTTGCTCTTAATCGCCATCAGGTCCCCGCACACCTATGAGTCGTATAGCGGCGGCGTTACGCACAAACAAGTTGGAACCAGTGCGTTTTGATAGCAGGCCAGCCATGCTTGACAGCGCGCACTTTCGTTCGATAATATAGCTTTGTTATAAAGCTAATGCGCGTCGTTCAGGTTTCGCGATCAGGAGATGACCATGGGCGCCACTGCGGACGTGGATCCTCGCGCCTTCCGACAGGCGCTCGGACAGTTTGCCACCGGCGTCGCCGTGATCACGGCCGAAGCGGCCGATGGCCAGGCGATCGGCTTGACCATGAGTTCGTTCAACTCGGTCTCGGTGGACCCGCCGCTGATCCTGTTCTCGATCGACCGCAAGGCCTTCAGCCTCAAGGCGATGACCGAGGCCAAAGGTTATGCCGTGAACATCCTCGGCCGCGATCAGGAGCATCTGTCGAACAAGTTCGCCAGGGCGCTCGGCGACAAGTGGGCGGCGGTCGAACATACGCTGGGCCATGAGGCGGCGCCCCTGATCGCCGGCGCGCTCGCACACTTCGAATGTGCGCCATACGCGCAATATGACGGCGGGGACCATGTGATCTTCGTCGGCCGGGTGGTGAAGTTCAGCGCCTATCCGGCCAACGAGCCGTTGGTCTTCTTCCGTGGGGCCTATCGCAGCCTTGCAAGCACCGAGCGCAGCCCGGAATGGCCGCTGCCGATGCACTACTGAAATAACGCACCTGAAAATGCTATCCATGACTGAAAGTGATCGAGGCAACCCATGATCAAGACCGGCGAACAGCATATCGCGAGCCTGCGCGACGGCCGTGAAATCTATCTCGATGGCGAGCTGGTGGATGACGTGACCACCCATCCGGCCTTCCGGGGGGCGGTGGCTTCGATCGGACGGATGTTCGATTTCCAGAGCGCGCCGGAAAATCGCGAGCTGATGACTTTCGAGACCGAGACTGGCACCCGAGCCAACCGGATCTGGGAATTGCCCGGCAGCTATGATGCGCTGGTCAATCGCCGCCGCGGGCTGGAAGCCTGGACCGAGCTGCATGCCGGCTTCATGGGCCGCGCGCCGGATCACGTCGCCTCCTGCATCGCCGGTATGTATATGGGCGTCGAGGTATTCGAGACCTACAACAAGGACCGCGCCAAGGCGCTGGCGGATTACTATCGCTATGCCCGCGACAACGACCTCTACCTCACTTATGTGATCATCAACCCGCAGGCCGACCGCTCCAAGAGCGCCGCCGAGCAAGCCGATCCGTTCCTGTCAGCAGGCGTGGTGTCGCGCGATTCCGAGGGTCTGACGATCCGTGGCGCCAAGATGCTGGCCACCGGTGGCATCATGGCCAACGAGGTGTTCGTCACCTGTATCCAGCCGCTGCAGCCCGGCGACGAGAAGTACGCGGTGTCTTTCGCGATTCCGATGAATACCAAGGGTCTGAAGGTCCTGTCGCGCAAGTCCTATGAAGCCGCGTCGCCATCCGTGTTCGACAATCCGCTGTCGAGCCGCTTCGATGAAAATGATGCCGTGCTGTATTTCGACGACGTGAAGGTGCCTTGGGATCGGGTGTTCATCGTCGATGACATCGCGATGTGCCAGAAGCAGTTCCACGCGACCCCGGCGCATGTATATCAGAACTATCAGGCCATGATCCGGCTCTCGGTGAAGCTGCGCTTCCTGATCGGGATCGCGCACCGGACCGCCGAGACCAATGGTATCGCCGGCTTTCCGCAGGTCAGGGAAATGCTAGGCCAGCTCGCAGCCGAAGTGTCGATGGTCGAAGCCTTCGTCGTTGCGATGGAGACCAAGGGCACGCAGCGCGGCGCTTATTACGTGCCGGACCGGGCGATGCTGTATTCGGCACAGGTCCTCACCCAGCAGCTCTATTCCAAGGTCATCAACACGCTGCGCGAGCTCGCCGGCGGCGGCATGATCATGCTGCCGTCCTCGGTGAAGGACTTCGCCAATCCGGAATTGGCGCGTCTGATCGGCAAGACCCAGCAGTCCCCCGCGGCCAGCGCGACCGAGAAGGTTAAGTTTTACAAGCTGGCCTGGGACGCGGTCGGCTCCGAATTCGCCTCGCGTCACTCGCAATACGAGATGTTTTTCGCCGGCGCGACCTTCGTCACCAAGGGCCATGCCTTCCGCACCTATGACTGGATGAGGTCGGCGGCGTTGCTCGACAAGATGCTGTCCAGCTATGACCTTGCCGACGAAGTCTCCACCTTAACGACGCCGGCCGCCTCGCCGCGCGCTGTCGCTTGATCTGTCCCTTCAGGAAAACTGACCATGGCCATCAATAAACTTCACGATGAATTCCGTACCGTCGATATGTCTTCGGGATGGGAGACGCCCGCGGGCTATCCGGCAGGCATCCAGCAGAAGATCCTGTCGGGGGCGCTCGACGAAGTGAACAAGCGTGGCAGCCGCACCCGCCTGCTGCGCTTTGAGCCAGGCGTCTACACCACCGAGCCGTTCGTGCACGAATATTGGGAAGAAGTATTCCTGTTCACCGGCGACCTGATCGTCGGCAATGACAAGCAGGGCAACGGCGGCGAGTCCTTCAAACCGAACACCTATGCCTGCCGTCCGCCCGGTGCCTATCACGGCCCGTTCAAGTCGGTCGGCGGCTGCGTGTTGATGGAAATCCACTATTTCGACCCGGCCTGATAGAGCACTGCCAAGTCCTGATCAGGATAGCCGTCAGCTCTGGCTGGCGGCTTTCTCGCGCGCATCCCTGGCTTTTCTTGCCCGTATTGACGTTCTCTTCGGAGCATCCGCCTTAGGAGGCTTCGCTTTGGCCTTGGCTCGTACTCTCAGGCGACCAGTTTCGGTCTTCTCGATCTCGAATATTTCAGTCTTGCGCACGAGATCGCTCAATTTTCTGAAACCATAGGTCCGGACATCGAAATCGGAAACGAAGTTCGGCAGTTGCTCGCCCATGCGGTCCAGGCTGACCCAGCCTTCCTCGTTGCTGAGTTGCGCAACGACCTTTTCCAGAATGGGAACGGCCGCAGCAGGGTTTTTGAGGGCAACGGCTTTTGGGGGCTGTTCTGTAGTAGCCGCGGCGCGGTCGGGGATCAGATTTTCCGTATAAATGAACCGGCGACAGGCCTGCCGAAAGCTTTCCGGCGTTCTCTGATTGCCGAAGCCGTAGACGTCCGCTCCCTGCTCCCGCAGTCGTGAGGCGAGGCGGGTAAAATCGCTGTCGGAAGAAACAAGGCAAAAACCGTCGAAGCGCCCACTATGCAGCAGGTCCATCGCGTCGATGACGAGCGCGATGTCGGATGCGTTCTTGCCTTTTGTATATGCGAATTGCTGATACGGATCGACGGCGTATTTCTGCAGGATATCGGCCCAGGACTTGAGCTGTTGGCTCGAAAAATCGCCGTAGATCCGGCGAACGCTGGCTTCGCCGAATTTGGAGATTTCCTCGAACAAGCTGCCGGCAATCTGCGGAGACGTGTTGTCGGCATCGATCAGGACCGCGAAACGGGGCAAACGCTGCTGTGCGACGTTCATCTGCAACCTCTGCCCGCTGGATGAATGGCCCGCTCAGTCTGTCAGCTTTTTGCTGCAGGCGAAACATGCCTGGGGGAGCGTATCTCTCGTCAGCCCGGCCATTGCGCGGTAAAGTCACCCAAATCCCGCGAATCGCGGGCGCTGAAAGAGGCAATTGAGACCATGACCATCCGCCTGCATCGCGGCGATTTGCCGGATTTGAGCCGCTACACCGATTCGGTTGCGATCGACACCGAGACCATGGGGCTCAACCCGCATCGTGATCGGCTTTGTGTCGTGCAGTTGTCGCCGGGCGATGGCAGCGCCGACGTGGTGCAGATTCCGATGGGGCACACCGATGCGCCGAACCTCAAGAAGCTGCTCGGCGATCCCAAGGTGACGAAGATCTTCCACTTCGCCCGCTTCGATCTGGCTGCGCTCTACAACGCGCTCGGCGTGATGCCGGAGCCGGTCTATTGTACCAAGATCGCCTCCCGCCTGTGTCGCACCTATACCGACAGGCATGGTCTCAAGGATCTGGTCCGCGAAGTCCTCGGCGTCGATCTGTCTAAGCAGCAGCAGTCGAGCGACTGGGGCAGTCAGACCCTCAGCGAGGCCCAGCTATCCTATGCGGCGTCGGACGTGCTGCATCTGCATGGGCTGCGCGAGCGACTGAACGTCATGCTGGCGCGCGAGGGCCGCACCGAGTTGGCGCAGGCCTGTTTCGACTTCCTCCCGACCCGGGCCAAACTGGACCTCTCAGGCTGGGAAAACGAGGACATTTTCGCTCATTCGTGACCGGCCTGCGGCGAAGTGACTTCTGAAACAGTTCAGGGTCCCTCCCGCCGCGTTTCGGTCATACTCCTCGTTCTGGTGGGGCGGGGCTGCAAACCGGTGCATTTCAGCGTAGACTGGCACCGGTTTGGCAGGCCTTTCGGTGTGGCCCTGTTTGGCATGGCCCGTTGGAGCGACGGTGAGTTCAGTTCAGATTCCCAGCTATCAGGCGGGCATGGATGCGCGGTTCAGGGCCGCGGCACGCCATAGCCGTCTGGTGCGTCTGCTGCGGATTGCTGTCCCTGCCGTCGTGATCCTGTCGATGGCGGCAATTGTCGGCGTGTCGATCTTCAATCCGTTCCGGATCCTCGCCAAATTGCCGCTCGACATGGGCAATCTGGTCGTTTCGGGGACCAAGATCACCATGGAGACGCCGCATCTGGCCGGTTTCTCGCCGGACGGACGGCCCTATGAGTTATGGGCCAAGGCCGCGACGCAGGATCTGACAGATCCCGACAATGTCGAACTAACGACCTTGCGCGCCAAGGTGATGATGGAAGACAAGTCGACGATGACGATGGATGCCCGCACCGGGAAGTTCAATTCGAAATCGCAGATGCTCTATCTGTATCAGGACATTTTCCTGCAAACGACGACCGGCTACGAAGCCAAGCTGACACAGGCGAACATTGATATTGCCAATGGCACGGTCACGTCGGACGAACCGGTCGATGTCAAACTTCTCAACGGCACTTTGCTCGGGCAACGGATGCGCATCACGGAACACGGTGAGCTGGTTCGGTTCGAGGGCGGTGTGTCGATGAACCTGAAGATGGACCCGCCTTCGCCGGACGCTTCGGCTCAGCCTGAGACCGTGGCGGAGCCCGAAGCCGCGCCGGAGCCCGTGAAACCGCGGGCCGCCAACGGCAAGCGCGCCAACGCGAAATGAATGTGATGATTTTTCCCGTCTGTAATGTCCGATTCCGCGGGGTGACCGGCGCTGCGATCGCCGTGCTCGTGCTGGCTTTCACAGCCGATGCACATGCGCAGAGCGCGATGCAGGGTGTGCCGAATGCGATGCAGGGCTTCTCGCAGAATCGCGATCAGCCTATCCAGATCGAGGCCGCATCGCTGGAAATGCGCGACAAGAAAAAGGAAGCGACCTTCGCAGGCGATGTGAAGGTCGTGCAGGGCGACACCACGATGAAGTCGAAGACTCTCGTGGTCTTCTATGACGGCGGCGGCTCCGCCAACGAGCCGGCGGCCAAGGCTGCGCCCAAGGCGCCGATCAAGGCGGCGCAGCCGGGCCCGGGCGGTTCGTCGGCGATCAAGCGGCTTGAAGCGCGCGGCGGAGTCATCGTCACCCAGAAGGACCAGGTCGTCACCGGCGAGACGGCGGTGTTCGACACCCGGACCAATCTCGTCACGATGCAGGGCAATGTTGTGCTCACCCAGGGCAAGAATGTGCTGCGCGGCGATCGTCTGACCGTGGATATGACCACGGGTACTTCACGCGTCGAATCCAACAGTGGCAGGGTCCAGGGCATGTTCGAGTCGTCCGGGCAGAAGGGTGGCGGTGGCCCGACCTCCATCATACCAGGGTCCGGAGGCGGAAAACCCAAGTAATTCGAAGGGTTTACCGATATGAATGAGCCGGATCCGGTTGAATCTGACCGCCTAACCCGTTATCGCCATTGTTTTAATCGACATGGAAGGCTTGGCGTTCGGCTGGGCAAGGGACATCTAGTCCGCCATGCTGTTCCCAGTGATCGAACATGCCGCGACCTGGCGCGGATGACGTTTAGAGGCTGATCGAAGCGCGAATGGTTGATTTCCTCGGCATGTTCCGTCGGCGCGCTCCAAAACGCGGTCCGCAGGGTTTTGCGCGGTCGCCGGTCGACATCACGGCGCTCGGCGACAGCATGGGCGACATGCTGGGCAATCCTAGCCGTGAGGCGCCGCCACTGGCGCGCACCGCCCCGGCCGATACGCCCCAGGTTCCGCAGGCCCGGGGTGAGGCGCCGCGTGCCCCACAGCCTGCACCGGCCCGCCGTCCGGACAAGGCGCCGCCGCGGCCCCGGACCAACGGCGCCGCCGCACCAAAAGCTGCCCCGCGTGCGGGCTATCTGGCCGTCCATAATGTGAAAAAGAGCTTCGGCTCACGCCAGGTCACCCGCGGCGTCAGCATTTATGTTCGTCGTGGTGAGGCCGTCGGCCTGCTCGGACCGAACGGTGCCGGCAAGACCACGGTGTTCTACATGATCACCGGCCTAATCAAGCCCGACAGCGGCGCCATTGAGCTTGACGGCCACGACGTCACCCAGCTGCCGATGTATCAGCGTGCGCGCCTCGGCATCGGCTATCTACCGCAGGAAGCCTCGATTTTCCGCGGTCTTACCGTCGAGCAGAACATCCGTGCGGTGCTGGAAGTCGTCGAGCCCAGTCGCAAGAAGCGCGAGCGCGAGCTCGACGGGCTGCTCGAAGAGTTCAACATCCAGAGACTGCGCAAGTCGCCGTCGATCGCGCTGTCCGGCGGTGAGCGTCGCCGTGTCGAAATCGCGCGCGCGCTGGCAACGCGGCCGAATTACATGCTGCTCGACGAACCCTTTGCCGGCATCGACCCGATCGCGGTGGGTGACATTCAAGACCTGGTCCGCCACCTCACCAATCGCGGCATCGGCGTGCTGATCACCGACCATAACGTGCGCGAAACGCTGGGGCTGACAGACCGCGCCTACATCGTCTATGCTGGTGAAATCCTGACGGAGGGATCTCCAGAGGAGATCGTGGCTGACCCGGACGTGCGTCGGCTTTACCTTGGCGAGGAATTCCGCCTCTAGACCAAATTTACAATTCGTCAAGCCGTGTACATCAGGCCGGGAAAGAGATAAGCAAGAAACGGACCAACTTTTGGATCGGTTTTTGCCTCCATGGCGCTGACGCAGAGACTAGAGTTCCGGCAATCCCAGTCGCTGGTGATGACGCCGCAGCTGATGCAGGCCATCAAGCTGCTGCAGCTGTCGAATCTCGATCTCGCAACCTTTGTCGAAGATGAACTGGAGCGCAATCCGCTGCTGGAACGCGCCAGCGACGGTCCTGAGCCGCCGGTGGCCGGCGAGGCCAGCCCCGAGCGCAGCGAGTTCTCCGGTCAGGACGAGGCGGACTATGCCTCCGGCCATGACGATGGCGGCGACCATTCCGATTTTTCCGATCGTTCAGGCGGCGACAGCTTCGATGCGCCGGCGCCCGACGAGTGGATGAACCGCGAACTCGGCACCCGCGCCGAGATCGAGCAGACCCTGGACACCGGGTTGGACAACGTCTTCTCCGAAGAGCCGGCCGAAGCCGCCGCACGCAACGCACAAGATGCTGCTCCGACCGCCTATACCGAATGGGGCGGCGGCGCTTCCAACGACGATAGTTACAATCTTGAGGCCTTCGTTGCCGCGGAAGTGACGCTCGGCAGCCATCTCGCCGAACAGCTCTCGGTGGCGTTCTCGTCGCCCGCGCAGCGCATGATCGGTCAGTATCTGATCGATCTCGTCGATGAGGCCGGCTACCTGCCGCAAGATCTCGGCGACGTGCATGAGCGGCTGGGCGCCTCTGTTGACGATGTCCAAAGCGTTCTCGGTGCGTTGCAGAAATTCGATCCGCCTGGTGTCTGCGCGCGCAGTCTCAGCGAATGTCTCGCAATCCAGTTGCGTGAACAGAACCGTTACGACCCCGCGATGCAGGCATTGGTCGAGCATCTCGATCTTCTGGCCAAGCGCGACATCGGCAATCTCAGAAAAATCTGCGGCGTCGACGACGAAGATCTGACCGACATGATCGGGGAGATTCGCAGACTCGATCCGAAGCCCGGTCTGAAGTTTGGCTCGGCGCGAACACAAACCGTAGTGCCTGATGTCTATGTGCGGCCGGGTCCTGATGGCGGCTGGCATGTTGAGTTGAACAGCGACACACTGCCGCGCGTTCTCGTGAACCAAGTTTATTATTCCGAATTGTCGAAAACGATCCGTAAGGATGGCGACAAGTCGTACTTCACAGATTGTCTACAGAATGCGACCTGGCTGGTGCGTGCGCTCGATCAGCGCGCGCGTACTATCCTGAAGGTTGCGACCGAGATCGTCCGGCAGCAGGATGGCTTCTTTACGCAGGGTGTTGCGCATCTTCGGCCGCTGAATCTCAAGGCGGTTGCTGATGCCATTCAAATGCATGAATCGACGGTGTCGCGCGTTACCGCCAATAAATACATGGCGACAAATCGCGGCAGCTTTGAATTGAAATACTTCTTTACGGCATCGATCGCGTCGGCTGATGGTGGCGAAGCGCATTCGGCTGAAGCGGTGCGACATCACATCAAGCAATTGATTGATGGAGAAAGTCTTTCTCTTATTCTTTCGGACGACACGATCGTGGAACGCTTGCGCGAAGCCGGAATTGATATCGCGCGCCGTACCGTTGCCAAATACCGTGAAGCCATGCGTATCCCGTCTTCAGTTCAGCGCCGGCGCGACAAGCAGAGTATGCTCGGCAATGCACTCACGGCACCCGCCACTCCGTCCGACAGGGCACCCGACCGATCCCGCGACACTGCACCAGCTTGATTGCACTCCCGTGGAAACGGGATACTGTCGGTTCAAGGCAGAAGAATCGAGGCATCAGCATGACCCTTCGTATCTCGGGAAAAAGCATCAATGTCGGAGACGCTTTGCGAGGCCGCGTGAGCGAGCGGACCGATGAGGTCCTTCGCAAATATTTCGATGGCAACTATTCCGGTCACATCACGCTCAGCAAAGACGGCTTCGGCTTCCGCACCGATTGTGCGTTGCATCTCGATTCCGGAATTACGCTCGAAGCGGACTCCAATGCAGCGGATGCTTATGCCAGTGCCGATCAGGCGTTGCTTCAAATCGAGAAACGTTTGCGTCGCTACAAGAGCCGACTGAAGGATCGTTCCGCGCGCAAGACGCATGCTGAAAATCAGGCGATGGCCGAACTCACGGCCCCGACTTTGGACGCGCCGAGCTACATTCTTGAGGCGCCCGATCATGAGGGCGATGCCGACAGTGGCTACGATCCGGTCATCATTGCCGAATCGACCAGGTCGCTGAAGCGGTTCTCGGTGAGCGAAGCTGTCATGGAACTTGATTTCACCGGCGCGGCCGTCGTGCTATTCCTGCATGGCAGTACCGGTCGGGTGAATATCGTGTACCGCCGAGGCGACGGTAACGTGGGTTGGGTCGATCCACCGGTGGTTAAACCGTCCTGACGGCATTGACGCCCAAACGGCCCCTCCCTATGGTCCGCCGCCTTTGACAGGGTTATACCGGTCAATGGATTTCGCATGGGGGGTTCCGGTGCTAGAGTACGTCCGGGCGTTCGCGCCCGGCGCGTTTTCCATCACAGGAACGATGTCCCTTTCCAGTCTTTCTTGACGCTGCCGGTTTTGGTTCTAACTACCCGCTGACGGTCAAACATCCTCGGAACGGTCAATGACGATTACCGATCTGGTCGCGCCCGAGGCGATAATCCCGGCGTTGAAGGTCAACAGCAAGAAGCAGGCGCTGCAGGAGCTCGCTGCGCGCGCTTCCGCGCTCACCGGTCAGAACGACCGCGCCATTTTCGAGGTGCTGTTGCAGCGTGAGAAGCTCGGTACGACGGCCGTGGGCTATGGCGTTGCCATCCCGCATGGCAAGTTGCCGAAGCTCGACAAGCTGTTCGGCCTGTTTGCGCGCCTCGATCGTCCGATCGATTTCGAGGCCATGGACGGCCAGCCGGTCGATCTGGTGTTTCTGTTGCTGGCGCCGGAAGGTGCGGGCGCCGATCATCTGAAGGCGCTGGCGCGGATCGCACGTCTGCTGCGCGATCAGGACGTCGCCAAAAAGCTGCGTGCCTCCCGTGACGCTCAGGCGATCTATTCGGTGCTCGCTTTGCCGCCAGCGACAGCCGCCTAACTATCTTACCCTGCAGCTTACGCTGGAATCGCCCGGTTGGGCCGGGCGATTCTCCTATTCCGAACCAGATCCCTGCTTGCGCGGAGATAGAAGGCTGGTTGGCCTCGCCAGCTTACGCTGCGAATTCCTTGGCCGAGATTGGAGCGAGCGACTCGTTGCGCACCGCCTGCCGCGCGGTGATCGATGCGAGCTCGTTCATGGCCGTAGAGGCAGCTTCGGCTTGCGTTTCGGCACGGATCGATTCTGCTTCTTCCGCTGCAGCGACTGCGCGCGACGATGCTGCCATCCGCAGTGCGGTCTGGATCTCGTTGGAATCTGCGCCGCTCTTGAGCAGCAGCAACGTCAGCAGCGCCTTGACGTCGGAATTCATCGCGTCTGCGCTCTGCTTCATGCGTCGCACGGCCGCTGACGTTTCAGGAACGTTGACGGCGGTTGCGGGACGAAGCTTGGCGACGTTGCTGCCTGAAGCTTCTATGCCCTGCATGCGCATCGGATTGGCATATTCTTCCGCCATCATTACCCGCGATGCGGCAGCAAGCTGCAGAGCATTGTGAATCTCCGGCGAACTGGTGCCGGTCTTCAGCAACAGCAAAGTGAGGAGAGCTTTGACGTCCGAGTTCATCGCGGCAGTGTTTTGCATTGTGTTCCTCGCTTGTGAGTGACTGAGTTAGTTGAAGCGTCGTCCGAACAGCTTTTCGAAGAAGGTTGGTTGTGGCGGCTCAGGGTGAGTGATTTCGGCGACGAGTTTGGGTGGCTTGGGGCGCCGGAGGTCACGCTTCACCCGCAGCTTTGACAGCAGCATGGTCGGCCCAGGCATGGCCGCGGGCTCAGCGAAGGCCGTGAGCGTGCCGTCCTCAAGGCTGCCGCGGATCAGGATCGGTGAGAGAAATATGGGATCTGCGAGTGCGGCAGCCGCCGCAAGGCGCGCGTTATTTAGAGTGCCGAGGCTCTGAACGGCCTCGATACTCCATTGCCCGAGCGGCAAGCGGTCTGACTTGGTCACGAAAGGCGGGTTGCTATCGGGTGCGATGATGGGAGGGACGGTGCCGTCGGCGCGCATCAAGAATACGGTGGCAGCTGCGCAGCCCGGTGCAAAGACGAGGATCGCGAAACAGGCTGCGATCACTGGCCGACTATCAAAACCCCAGGAGCCGGTCCGGGGAACTGTCTCTGATTTCGGAGCGGTGATCGTTGCACCGAAGCTCCGTAGCAAGTCTTCGACTTGAACTATCTGGGCTTGTGTCGATCCATTCATGGCGACCTCGAATCTCAACATGACCAGATTTTCTCAAGTCATGGTGAATGCGTGGTCACCATTTTCTTCTGTGAAACGGCAGCAAAGATCAGGCGCAATGATGCCATCGCGTCGGATATCCAGATTGCTATTGATGGGGGGATCAGTTTTTCAGATGGCGCAGCGGATGAGAGGTCGCGTACGAATCGATTGCGTCCGATGATGTGCTCACGATATTGACGACGGGTTAAATAGATACCGCGTCATGCAAGCCGAGCGCCTGCGCGTGATGATCGTCGTTTGGACGCTGGGATACTCGACATTGGGATACGCGGCTGTCACCGCGTATCCTGACGTCTGCATGCTGGCCAGTTCGCGTTAGTGAACGCTGACGGTCTGCAATTCCTGGCTCCATGCATTCGCGATCGCCGCTTCACGGCTGTCGGTGAGCATGATCGGCGTGCCGTCGGCGGCGTGCAGCGCGAACAGCTGCAATCCCGGCGCAATCTCCGGCGCCTGCGGGAACAGTCCCGGCACATCTTCCGAGCGAACCGGCTTCACATAGGCGATCATACCTTCGCCCAGATGCGCCAATGCTTCGGTGGTGACGGCGGCATTTTCATTGATCGTAACAACTTCAGTCATCGTCTCGACTCCTTCTATGAGATCAAGCGGTCGAGTCCGCTACTCGTTCCATACTCAGGATGCATGACCTGATCGAAAACCGGAAACCAGTTTGTCGCGTCATGCATTATTCGTGTTCATTGATAGCGATTGTCTTAATGACCCTTTCAGGCTCAGGCCTGGCCAGATCAATCGACAACAGCCCGTTCTTCAGATCCGCACCTAGCACCAGCATCCCCTCTGCCAGCACGAAGGTGCGCTGGAAGTGGCGCGCGGCGATGCCGCGATGGATGTATTGCCGGGTCTTGTCGTCCTGCTGGCGGCCCCGGATCACGAGCTGGTTTTCCTCGGTGGTCACATCGAGCTGATCGCGGGTGAAGCCTGCGACCGCCAGCGTGATCCGCAGGCGTTCGGGTTGACCGTTGTTACGGTCGCACCGCTCGATGTTGTAAGGAGGATAACCGTCGGCGCCTTTGACGACGCGATCGAGCGCACGCTCAATCTCGTCGAATCCCAAAAGGAACGGACTAGATAACGAAGGAACACGAGACATACCTACAAAGCCCTCTCGAAGCGACTTTGAGGGGCCCTTACGGCACCCCTGGCCAATCGGCACTCTGCCAACCGGTCAATCAACAATATGGGCATGCCAAAGCCCGGTTCAAGCACCTCTAAACTGCAGGGAAACCGTTACTAAGGCCTTGAAACCGATCAGATATCGATCCGGTTGCGGCCGTTAGCGCTGAATAGGTGCAGTTTGTCGCGGGAAGCCGTGGCGCGGATCGAAGCACCGATGGCCGGGGCATCCTGGCCGGGGATACGCACGATGACCTCGCCCTCGGGCAGCTCGCCCGGAGTGGCGCTGACGGCCTTCTCGGCCCGCGCACGGGTGCCATAGACGAACGTTTCCGCGCCGACCCGTTCGATGGCCTCGACCGTCAGGTTCAGCGTGATGCCGCCGTCAGTTGCGGCCGCGCCGGAAATCGCAAGGTCTTCCGGCCGGACGCCCAGGATACCGGCGTCGGCGGCGCTGCGGCTGTCGCCGGCGAACTGCGCACGGATCTCATCGCCGCCCAGCTTGATCAGGTTCATCGGCGGCGCGCCGATAAAGGAGGCGACGAAAGTGGTCGCCGGCTTGCGGTAGATATCGAGCGGACTGCCGATCTGCTCGACCTGGCCGCCGTTCATCACCACCAGAATATCCGCCAGCGTCATCGCCTCCAACTGATCGTGGGTGACGTAGATCGACGTCGTCTTGAGGCGACGTTGCAGCTTGCGGATTTCGACCCGCATGGCAACGCGCAGCTTGGCATCGAGATTGGACAGTGGCTCGTCGAACAGGAACACTTTCGGCTGCCGGACGATGGCGCGGCCCATGGCGACGCGCTGGCGCTGGCCGCCGGATAATTGTCTGGGCTTGCGATCGAGCATGCCGGCGAGTTCGAGCGTCTGCGCGGCTTCGCGCACGCGCGTATCGATCTCCGGCTTCGGCATGCCCCTGTTGCGCAGGCCGTAAGCCATGTTGTTGTAGACGCTCATATGCGGATAGAGCGCGTAATTCTGGAACACCATGGCGATGTCACGATCCGCCGGCTCGATCTCGTTGACGACACGGCCGCCAATATCGACCTCGCCGGAGGTGACGGTCTCAAGGCCGGCAACCATGCGCAGCAAGGTCGACTTGCCGCAGCCGCTTGGTCCGACGAGCACGCAGAGCTGGCCGTCGCCGATTTCGAAATCAATGCCCTTGATGGCCTCGAAGCCGCCTGGATAGGTCTTGCGGATGTTGCGCAGCGAAACATTGGCCATCTGAATTTACTTCTCCGTCTCGACCAGGCCGCGCACGAACAGCCGCTGCATGAACACCACCACGGCGACAGGAGGCACCATCGCAAGAATCGCTGTCGCCATCGCGAGCTGCCATTCGGCGAGTTCATCCGTCGTCGTCAGCATCTTCTTGATGCCGGTGACGATGGTCTGCATGGATTCCTGCGTCGTGATCAGCAGCGGCCACAGATACTGGTTCCAGCCATAGATGAACTGGATCACGAACAGCGCTGCCATTGTGGTGACCGACAGCGGCAGCAACGTATCCTTGAAAAAGCGAAAGGGGCCGGCGCCGTCGATGCGCGAGGCTTCGAGCAGTTCATCGGGGATGGTCATGAAGAACTGGCGAAACAGCAGCGTGCCGGTGGCCGATGCGATCAACGGCAGGATCAGCCCGGCATAGGTGTCGAGCATCTTCAGATCGGCGATTACCTTGTAGGTCGGATAGATACGGACCTCGACCGGCAGCATCAGCGTCACGAAGATGATCCAGAACGCCGTCTGGCGGAACGGAAAACGGAAATACACCACCGCATAGGCGGAGAGGATCGAGATCACGATCTTGCCGAGCGCGATGCCCATTGCCATGACGAACGAGTTCATCAGCATATGGCCGACCGGCTCGCGGCTGGCGCGCGATCCGCCGACGAAGATGGCCCGGTAGTAGTTCTCCAGCGTATGGCTGCCCGGCAGCATTGGCATGTTGCCGTTGACCACCGTTGCTGCGTCATGGGTCGAGGCGATCAGCGCGACATAGACCGGGAACACGACGATGAACACGCCGAAAGTCAGGATCGCGTAAGCGAGGATGTCGTTCCAGCGGCGATGCTCGACCATCAGTACTGCACCTTGCGCTCGACGTAGCGAAACTGGATGGCCGTGAGCGCGATCACGATCACCATCAGGATCACCGACTGCGCAGCTGATCCGCCGAGGTCGCCGCCGAGCCTGCCGTCGGCATAGACCTTGTAGACCATGGTGGTCGTCGCCCCGGCCGGCCCGCCGCCGGTAACGGCGTCGATGATGCCGAAAGTGTCGAAGAAGACGTAGACGACGTTGACGACCAGCAGGAAGAACGTGGTCGGCGACAGCAACGGGAACGTGATCGTCCAGAATCGCCGATACGGCCCGGCGCCATCAATCGCCCCGGCCTCTAGTACGCTGCGCGGGATCGCCTGCAGGCCGGCCAGGAAGAACAGGAAATTATAGGCGATCTGCTTCCACACCGCGGCCATGACGACGAGCGCCATGGCGTGGTTGCCGTTCAACATCGGATTCCAGTTGAAGCCCATCATGCGCAGCGGCCGTGCCATGGTGCCGAGGGAGGGATGGAAGATGAACAGCCACAGCACGCCGGCGACGGCCGGCGCCACCGCATAGGGCCAGATCATCATGACCTTGAAGGTCGGTGCTGCTTTCAGATTCTTGTCGGCCTGGGTGGCGAACAACAATGCGATCGACAGCGAGAGCGCCGCGACCAGCGACGAGAATACCACGGTCGTCGCCATTGCCTTGTAGTATTCCGGCTGGGCAAGCAGCGCCTGATAGTTCTCCAGCCCGATGAATTCCGAGTTCAGGCCGAACGCGTCCTCGCGCAAAAACGATTGCCAGACAGCCTGGCTGGCCGGCCAGTAGAAAAACACCAGGGTGATGACCAGCTGCGGCACGAGCAACAAATATGGCAGCAGCTTACCCTTGAAGACCGCGGACTTTTCCATGCAGTTCGTCGTGCCCCAGAAAGCAGCCTCATTCTGCTCATGTCATCGCCCGTCCAAGCGCGCAATTGCGCGCGAGGCCGGGCAACGACAGCGTCCGCTTGAATACTACTTCGCAGTCTTTTCGAAGGTCCGCAACATGGCGTTGCCGCGGCTCACGGCGGTGTCGAGTGCCTGTTGTGCCGTCTTCTGGCCACCCAGCGCAGCCTCGATCTCCTCGGACCAGATGTCTCGCAACTGCACCATGTTGCCGAACCGCAGGCCGCGCGAATTTTCGGTCGGCTCCTTGTTGGTCAGCTCCTTCAGCGGGGTCTGCAGGATCGGGTTCTTGTCATAGAAGCCGTCGGCCTTGGTCTTTTCATAGGCGGCCTTGGTGATCGGCAGATAACCGGACTCCTGATGCAGCTTGGCCTGCCGATCTGTGTCGGACAGGAAGCTGAAGAATTTTGCGATGCCCTTGTATTCCTCAGGCTTCTTGCCGCCCATCACCCACAGCGAGGCGCCGCCGATGATCGAATTCTGTGGCGCGCCGGTGACGTCGGGATAGTAGGGCATCGGCACCGAGGTAAAGGCGAATTTGGCGGTACCCTTCGCCGTCGCGTAATAGCCGGACGAGGTCATGAAGAGCGGGCATTCGCCGGAGCCGAAGCGACTCTCGCTGGCGTTGGCGCGACCGGAATAATCGTAGGTCTTGTCCTTCTGCAATTCGATCAGCGTCTGCAGATGTTTGACATGCAGTGGCGAATTGAATTTCAGCTCGGTGTCGAAGCCGTCGAGCCCGTTCGCTTTCGTGCCAATCGGCACGTTATGCCATGCCGAGAACTGCTCGATATTGGCCCAGGTCGCCCAGGCATTGGAGAAGCCGCAGGTCGCATAGCCGGCCGCCTTGAGCTTCTTGGCGCCCTCGAACACTTCGGGCCAGGTCTTGGGAATTTCGGCAATATTGGCCTTCTTCAGCGCATCCAGATTGACCCACATCACCATCGACGACGAGTTGAAGGGAAACGACAGCATTTCGCCCTTCGATGTCGAATAGTATCCGGTGATCGCGGGCAGATAGTTGTTTGGATCGAACGGCTCGCCCGCATCCTTCATCAGCTGGTAGACAGGTTTGACGGCGCCCTTGGCGCTCATCATGGTCGCGGTGCCGACCTCGAAGACCTGCAGGATGTGCGGTGCGGTGCCGGCGCGGAATGCTGCGATGCCGGCATTCATGGTGTCGGGATAGCTGCCCTTGAAGGTCGGGACCACCTTGTAGTCCGGTTGGCTGGCATTGAAGTCAGCCGCGAGCTTGTTGACGATGTCGTTGTTGCCGCCGGTCATCGCGTGCCACCACTGGATCTCGGTCACTGCATGCGCGGGCGAAGCGAGCGCCAGCGTGCATGCGAACAAAGTGGCGAGTGCGAATTGGGGGCGGATCATCCAGTTTCTCCCGTTAGCCGTCATCGTCTCGTTGCAACAAAGCTGCGCCGGATGACGTGCATGCGACATTTTGACAGCGCGGATGCTAGGCGGGAAATAGCGGCGTTGGGAAGCCGCAAAAAGTCGAAGACGAACGGGGCTGCGGATCGCGCAGCCCCGTGTTGTTTTATCGCTTGCGCTCGGAGCCGCTTACGGTTCCTTTGGCGACCAGCTCCTTGATTTCATCACCGGAGTAGCCGAACTCGGTGAGGATCTCGTTGAAGTGCTCGTTGAACTTCGGCGGCACGTGGCGCAGGCTCGCTTTGGTGCGGTCGAAGCGGACCGGCGAGGCGACGCCCTTGTACCAGTCCTTCTCGATGATATCGCCGCGATGCTTCGTGTGCGCATTGGCGAGCGCCTTGTCGATCGACTGCACCGGGCCTGCCGGTAGGCCAGCGCCGAGCAGGCGCTCGCACAGCGGTGCACTGTCGTGATCCTTCAGGATCGCTTCCAACTCGGCACGCAGCGCATCGCGATTCTGCACGCGGTCACGGTTGCGTGCGAAGCGCACGTCCGTGCCGAGTTCCGGCTTGCCAAGTTCGCGGCACAGCTTGCGGAAGGTGCCGTCATTGCCGACGCCCATGAAGATGTTGCCGTCGCGGGCAGCGAACACGGCATAGGGCACCAGGTTCGGGTGCTCGTTGCCGGTTAGCGCCGGCGGCTTGCCGCCGTTGTGGAAATAATTCGCGGTATGCGGATGCATGATCGCGAGACCGGTTTCGTACAACGTTGCCTCGACGAATTGACCGAGACCTGATTTGGCGCGCTCGGCGAGCGCCATCAGGATGCCGACGCAGGCATAGAGACCGGTCGCCATGTCGACAAGCGCGACGCCGATGCGGGTCGGGCCGCTTTCCTGTGAGCCGGTCGATGCCATCAGGCCGACCATCGACTGGATGATCGCGTCGTAGCCGGGGTGGCCGCCATGCGGGCCATCGCCGCCGAAGCCGGAGATGCGGCAATGGATCAGCTGCGGGAATTTCGCGCGCAGGAAATCGTTGCCGATGCCCCATTTGTCGAGCGTGCCGGGCTTGAAGTTTTCGATCATCACGTCGGCGTTTTCGAGCATCCGCATCAGCACAGTACGACCGCCCTCGGAGGCGAGGTCGAGACCGATCGAGCGCTTGTTGCGGTTGGTGCCGATGAAATAGGCCGCATCGTCGTCGTGGAAGGGGGGGCCCCAGTCGCGCGTCTCGTCGCCGGCGGGCGGCTCGACCTTGACGACGTCAGCGCCGTGGTCGGCCAGGATCTGGGTGCAATAGGGTCCGCCAAGAACGCGCGACAGATCGATCACGCGCAGGCCGGCAATCGCGCCGGGAGCTATGGGCAAGCTCATTCAATCAGCCTTCTCTCAAGTGTCGTTGGAATATTTTTATGCCAGAGAGCATGTCAGAGCTGTCAGAGCTAGCGGGCTTCCAGCCGGTCAGCAATGGCCTTGTCCGGGCAGCGGCTATGGCCAGAGCGAGGGTATGGTGCAACCGCCAGACGAACGCGAACGGGCTCGGCCGATGGCCGAGCCCGTTCGTATCGAGAGTTAGTTCGTTTGCGTCGTTGTGACTCAGACGATCACGGTGCGGACGTCGATATTGCCGCGTGTGGCGTTGGAATACGGGCAGACCTGATGCGCTTTCTCGACCAGCGCTTCAGCTTCTGCGCGCGGCAAGCCCGGGAGTGAGACCGCGAGTTCGACATCGAGGCCGAAACCGCCAGCCGAGCGCGGGCCGATGCCGACGGTGGAGGTGACCGACACATCGGCGGGCACCTTGGGGCCGCCCTGCGAGCCCACGAACTTCATCGCGCCGATGAAACAGGCAGCATAGCCGGTCGCGAACAGCTGCTCGGGATTGTTGCCGGCGCCGCCGGCGCCGCCGAGTTCCTTCGGCGTGGTGAGCTTGACGTCGAGCGCGCCATCGAGGGTTGCGGCATGGCCATCGCGGCCGCCGGTTGCCTTGGCGCTGGTCTTGTAGAGCACGTTGACAGACATGGTGGATCTCCTCGTTGTTTGTGTCTTGCCCTATTATAATTGCGCACAATTAGATTGCGCACAATGCATAAAATGTGCGACGCAATCGAATTGTGCTCAACTGATCGTGAAGGGGTTGGGGTCTGGCGTCAGCTGTGGCCAAATAAGCTCCGGAGATCATCATGGCCAAGAAACCCGCACCTGTTCCGCTGCTGCAGCTCGATAACCAGCTCTGCTTTGCCGTCTATTCGACCGGCCACGCGTTCAACCGCGTCTACAAGCCGTTGCTGGACCGATTGAAGCTGACCTATCCGCAATATCTGGCGATGCTGGTGCTGTGGGAGCAGGACAATGTGCCTGTGAAGGACATCGGCGAGCGGCTGTTTCTGGATTCCGGCACGCTGACGCCGCTGTTGAAGCGGCTGGAAGCGGCCGGCCTGATCAAACGCACCCGCAGCATCGAAGACGAGCGGCAGATGCTGATCGCATTGACGGCGCAAGGTCAGGCGCTGCGTGAAAAAGCCAAGGCCGTACCACAGGGAATCCTCGCGGCGTCAGCCTGCACGGTGGGCGAAATGACCGCGATGAAGAACGAACTCGTGGCGCTGCGGGACAGGCTGAATGCGGCGCTGGGGGATTAGCGGTGTGGCGTCTGCCCGCGGAGTTAGAGGCGTTTTTTCGCGAAGGCGCGGCCTGATCCGGACTTGAGGTACTTCTCGAACGCGAATGCCTGCTTTTCATCACTGAAGGCGACGTAGGTTTTGATTCGCCAGGGCCGGTATTTGGAGGTGTGCGTTACTTCGCCCGCATTATGCTTCGTGAGCCGGGCTCGCAAATCGTCTGCGATGCCGATGTAGAAGTGCTCCGAGTCGAGGCTTTCGAGGATGTAGACATACTTCATCGGCGTGTCCCACAGGCGCGAGAAGAGCATCGAAAGATGAAGGCAGTTTAATTGCGAAGTTTAAGCATTGAGAATTTTTTGGAGAAAAGCTGCCGAGGTCCGCCTACGCCCTGCGGGCTACGGCGGGACATCCTTCGCTCGCTTCGCGTCCGATGGTTTGGAGTAGGGCTCGCCGAGCCGAAGCTCGCGAAGCGAGCGAAGGATGGTGGAGCCAGGCGGGATCGAACCGCCGACCTCTTGCATGCCATGCAAGCGCTCTCCCAGCTGAGCTATGGCCCCAATACCTGCGACGCACTGGGTGGGGCGTCGCGCGGCAAACCAAGATCACATATCAGGGGTGATCTCAAGTCTCTTCTGAGCTTAACTTTCTTCGTCGCCCGAGACGTCGCCGATGATGTCGGTCACGTCCTCATCGCCTTCTTCTTCGTCGGCAATAAAGGTCGAATCATCGTCTTCATCGTCATCGATGGTGTCATCGACTTCAATATCGTCCTCGGATTCCAGCACGGCAGCTTTCTTGCCGGTATTCTCCTCGGCGTCGGCTTCCTCCAGCGAGACCAATTCTTCGCTCTCGGCGGCTTCCGGAGTTTCCGCGGCGGCAGATGCTGCAGCTGCGCGTGCGGCTGCATCCGCGCGGGTCCGCGGCGGCGCAATCGGCGCAATCGGCACAACCTCGCCCGTATAAGGCGAAATCACCGGGCTCTTGTTGAGGTCGTAGAACTTCTTGCCCGTCGTGGGGCAAATGCGTTTGGTTCCGAGATCGGATTTGGCCACGTGAAGGGTCCTGGGGATTTTTTGAAAAACGGTGCTTCACTTGGCTAGTTGACGCGCCCCTGTCAATAGCGGTTTGCGTGAGAATGACCGCTGCGTGACGCAGCGTGGCTCATATGCTACGAGCCGCCTGCGCGAAGGAACACAATCTTGACCCAATCAGACACAGCCGCCGCCCAGCCGACCCCGCTGACAGCGCGAAAATCCGGCGCCCTGCGCGGTAGCGCCCGCGTGCCCGGTGACAAGTCGATCTCGCACCGGGCCCTCATTCTGGGTGCCCTGGCGGTCGGCGAGACCCGGATCACGGGGCTGCTGGAGGGTGAGGACGTCCTGAATACCGCCAAATCGATGCAGGCGCTGGGCGCCAGCGTCGAACGAACCGGCGATTTTGCGTGGAAGGTCAACGGCGTCGGCGTTGCCGGCTTCGCCGCGCCCAAGGCGCCACTGGATTTTGGCAATTCGGGTACCGGGTGCCGGCTGGTGATGGGGGCTGTCGCAGGCTGCCCGATCGAGGCGACATTCGATGGCGATGCGTCGCTGCGCAGCCGGCCGATGCGCCGGATCGTTGATCCGCTGGAATTGATGGGCGCTAAAGTCACCGCGAGCCAGGACGGCGGGCGTCTGCCGCTGACGCTCAAAGGCGCGCGTGATCCGCTGCCGATCGTCTATCGTACCCCGGTAGCCTCCGCCCAGATCAAGTCGGCCGTGCTGCTGGCCGGCCTGTCGGCCCCTGGCACCACCACGCTCATCGAGACCGAGGCCAGCCGGGACCACACCGAGCTGATGCTCAAGCATTTCGGCGCCGAGATCGTCTCCGAGAAAGAAGGCGCACACGGTCGCAAGATCACGCTGACGGGCCAGCCCGAACTGAAGGGCGCCAATGTTGTGGTGCCGGCAGATCCGTCCTCCGCAGCATTCCCCATGGTCGCGGCATTGATCGTGCCGGGCTCCGAGATCGTGCTCACCGATGTGATGACCAATCCGCTGCGCACCGGGCTGTTCACGACGTTGCGCGAGATGGGCGCATCCATCGAGGAAAGCGATATCCGCGGCGATGCCGGCGAACCGATGGCACAGTTCCGGATCACTGCGTCGAAGCTGCACGGCGTCGAAGTGCCGCCGGCGCGCGCGCCGTCGATGATTGATGAATATCTGGTGCTGGCGGTGGCTGCGGCTTTTGCCGAGGGCACGACCATCATGCGCGGGCTGCAGGAGCTGCGCGTGAAGGAATCCGACCGTCTGGAAGCCACTGCGGCGATGCTGCGGGTCAACGGCGTCAATGTCGAAATCGTCGGCGATGACCTCATCGTGCACGGCAACGGCCATGTTGCTGGCGGTGGCCTCGTCGCCACCCATATGGATCACCGCATCGCCATGTCGGCGCTGGCCATGGGCCTCGCTTCCGACAGACCGGTGACCATCGACGACACGACATTCATCGCCACCAGCTTCCCCGACTTCATCCCGATGATGCGTCGGCTGGGTGCTGATTTTTCGTGAGCCGGGCTGGCGTGGATATTTCAGGAGACGGGTGCTAAGCCCGCGCAGGTCGCGCGAGCCTGACTCCCGATCCACCGCCATTCATCGTGACAAGACGAGCACGCGCAACGCATGATTATTGCTATCGACGGTCCCGCCGCATCCGGAAAAGGCACGCTGGGCAAACGGCTTGCGCACCATTACGGTTACCGGCACCTCGATACCGGAGTGATCTATCGCGCGGTCGCCAAGGCGATGCTCGATCTTGGCGCGGACCTGACCGATGAGGCGCAGGCCGTGGCTGTCGCCAGTGAGCTCGATCCCGAGAAATTCGGCAATCCGGCGCTAAAGACCCAGGAAGTCGGTGATGCGGCCTCTGTGGTCTCGGCCATCCCCCGGGTGCGGGAGGTCCTTTTGAACTTCCAGCGTCGTTTTGCCGAGGATCCGCCGGGTGCGGTGCTCGACGGCCGCGACATTGGAACCGTGATCTGCCCCCATGCGGACGTGAAGATCTTCGTGGTGGCCGATGCCAGGGTCCGCGCCCGCCGCCGCACCCTGGAGGCTCTTGGACGGGGCGAGGTGGCCGATGAGGCCGCCGTGCTGGCGGATATCATCAGGCGCGACGAACGCGACCAGAACCGCCCGATTGCGCCTCTGAAGCCGGCCACGGATGCATACTTGCTGGATAACTCCAATTTGGATATAGAAGGCGGCGTCCGGGCCGCCATCGACATTGTCGAGGCCGTCCGAGCGGGCCGGCAACGGGTCTGATTTTTCTTTCTTTCCGAAAGACCTCAGACAAAACCGTTGCCGTCATTGGAGGAAAGCCCGCTCCCGATCTCGAGCTGCGATACGCGCTTCAGGCTCCGGACACCATCAAGACCCTACCCACGTTTCGATCGTGAAGGCATGCTGCCGGCCCGTTCTTGCATCCTTCTGCAAGGCGGTCGTTAGAGGTTGCGGACCCCTGACACTTCACATTTGAGACGCCCATTAACCCGAACGGCCGGCGATACCCGCATCTGGAGAACAAATGGCTTCGACTGCTTCTTCGTATAATCCTTCCCGCGATGATTTCGCGGCAATGCTCGACGAGTCCTTCGCGGGCGGCAACCTTCAGGAAAGCTCTGTTATCAAGGGCATCGTGGTTGCGATTGAAAAGGACATGGCCGTCATCGACGTCGGCCTGAAGACTGAAGGCCGTGTGGCACTGCGCGAATTCGCCGGTCCCGGCCGTGACAGCGAACTCAAGGTCGGCGACGAAGTCGAAGTGTTCCTCGACCGGATCGAAAACGCACTGGGCGAAGCCGTTCTGTCGCGCGACAAGGCCCGCCGCGAAGAGAGCTGGGGCAAGCTCGAGAAGGCCTTCAACAACAACGAGAAGGTTCACGGCGTCATCTTCAACCAGGTCAAGGGTGGCTTCACCGTCGATCTCGACGGCGCAGTGGCCTTCCTGCCGCGTTCACAGGTGGACATTCGTCCGATCCGCGACGTCGCTCCGCTGATGAACAACTCGCAGCCGTTCCAGATCCTCAAGATGGATCGCCGCCGCGGCAACATCGTCGTGTCGCGTCGTACGGTTCTCGAAGAGACCCGCGCCGAACAGCGTCAGGAACTGGTCCAGAACCTCGAAGAGGGTCAGGTCATCGATGGCGTCGTCAAGAACATCACCGATTACGGTGCGTTCGTTGACCTCGGCGGTATCGACGGCCTGCTGCACGTCACCGATATCGCGTGGCGCCGCGTCAACCATCCTACCGAAGTGCTCACCATCGGTCAGACGGTCAAGGTCAAGATCATCAAGATCAACCACGAGACCCACCGTATCTCGCTCGGCATGAAGCAGCTGCTCGACGATCCGTGGCAGGGCATCGAGGCGAAGTACCCGCTGAACGCACGCTTCTCGGGTCGCGTCACCAACATCACCGACTACGGCGCATTCGTCGAACTGGAGCCGGGCATCGAAGGCCTGATCCACGTGTCGGAGATGTCGTGGACCAAGAAGAACATGCACCCCGGCAAGATCGTTTCGACCTCGCAGGAAGTCGAAGTGCAGGTTCTCGAAGTCGACAGCGTCAAGCGCCGCATTTCGCTCGGTCTCAAGCAGACCATGCGCAATCCGTGGGAAGTGTTCGTCGAGAAGTTCCCGGTCGGCTCGACCGTCGAAGGCGAAGTCAAGAACAAGACCGAGTTCGGTCTGTTCCTGGGTCTCGAAGGCGACGTGGACGGCATGGTCCATCTCTCCGACCTCGACTGGAAGCAGCCGGGCGAGCAGGTCATCGACAACTTCAAGAAGGGCGACATGGTCAAGGCCATCGTCCTCGACGTGGATGTCGAGAAGGAGCGCATCTCGCTCGGCGTCAAGCAGCTCGAAGGCGACCCCTTCGCAGAGCCGGGCGACGTCAAGAAGGGCGCTGTCGTGACTTGCGAAGTGATCGAAGTGAAGGAATCCGGCATCGACGTTCAGATCGCCGGCACCGACTTCACGACCTTCATCAAGCGTTCGGAACTGGCGCGTGAGCGCTCGGATCAGCGCGCTGAGCGTTTCGCCGTCGGCGAGAAGGTCGATGCCCGCGTGATCCAGTTCGACAAGAAGGCCCGCAAGGTCCAGGTGTCGATCAAGGCTCTCGAAGTGGCGGAAGAGAAGGAAGCCATCGCGCAGTACGGATCGTCGGATTCGGGCGCGACCCTTGGCGACATTCTCGGCAAGGCGCTCAAGCAGAGCACCGACAAGTAAGCGCGCAAGTAAGTTTCGACTCACTTGTTGCTACCAATTGGGGCCCCGGTTTCACCGGGGCCCTTTTTGTTGTTTCGACCATGTTTTCTTCATATTGCCTCGCAATTGATGTATTTGAGATACCTCAAGTAAACGCTGCCCGGACGACAGATGCAGCATCCGCCAGACGCAGCTCTCGCCGAGGGCTTAGGAGATTTCCGATGTCGCTTGATTCCGATGTGATCGTCGATCGCCGCAGGATACGTCGCAAGCTGACGTTCTGGCGCGTGGCAGCGGTGCTGGCCGCGGTCGCTGCTGTGGTCGTCGTCGGCGTCGTCGTGACACGGTCGGGCTCCGAGGCGCTGTCGTCGTCGGGGGCGATTGCGCGCATCAAGATCGAAGGCCTGATCCAGAGCAACAATGATCGCGTCGAGGCGCTGGAGCGGCTGGAGAAGTCATCCGCGGCGGCGGTGGTGGTACATATCAATTCGCCGGGCGGCACCACGGCTGGCTCCGAGCAGCTCTATGACGCGCTGATGCGCCTCAAGGCCAAGAAACCGATGGTCGTTGTCGTCGAGGGCCTGGCCGCATCGGGCGGCTACATCGCGGCACTAGCATCCGACCATATCGTTGCGCAGCAGAGCTCGCTGGTCGGCTCCATCGGTGTTCTGTTCCAGTTTCCCAATTTCACGGGGTTGATGAAGACCGTCGGTGTCGAGGTCGAGCAGGTCAAATCCTCGCCCCTGAAGGCGGCGCCCAATGGTTTCGAGCCGACCAGCCCGGAGGCGCGGGCAGCGCTGGAATCGCTCGTGAAGGACTCCTATGGTTGGTTCCGTGGGCTTGTGCAGAGCCGCCGCGCCATGGATGACGCGCAACTACAGAAAGTCGCCGATGGCCGTGTTTTTACGGGGCGCCAGGCCGTGGACCTCAAGCTGATTGATCAGCTTGGCGACGAGAAAGCCGCCGTGGCGTGGCTGGTAGCCGAGAAGAAGATCAAGAGCGATCTGCCGGTTCGCGACTTCAAGCTGACGCCTAAATTCAGCGATTTCACCTTCCTGCGCGCTGCTGCGACGATCACACTCGATGCAGTGGGTCTCAACGCGATCGCGCGGCAGGTCGAGCAGGCGGGCCTCGCGCAGGCCATGGACGGCTTCGGTCTCGATGGCATGCTGGCGCTGTGGCGGCCGGCCACCACCAACTAGGGAACTGCTCGTCCTGTTCTTTCCGCACTGCAAGGAAGGCTGCAACAACGGTTTCGGGCATTTGTCACGCATTTTCGAAGGTGCCCGAATTCATTTAGCGTCTTGACAGTTCAAGGCATTTTCACGGAAATGCATTCTCCCGTTCAGAGTCCAACGTCTCGATGATCAAATCCGAACTCGTTCAACGCATCGCTGAGCATAACCCGCACCTCTACCAGCGGGATGTTGAGAACATCGTGAATGCGATTCTCGATGAGATCGTGGCTGCGCTGGCACGCGGTGACCGTGTCGAACTTCGCGGCTTCGGTGCATTCTCGGTGAAGCATCGCCCCGCCCGCGCAGGCCGCAATCCGCGGACTGGCGAGCATGTTCCGGTAGACCAGAAGAGCGTTCCGTTCTTCAAGACCGGCAAGGAAATGCGCGAGCGGCTCAACCGTGAGAATGGCGCGCCGGAAGCCAGCGCGGCGTCATAAAGAACTTTGAGGTAGCGCGCATTCGGGCCGACAGGTCTGAGCCAATTAGCGGAATGCGCGCCCGCATCGCCTTCGCGAGAGACGTTGATGCGCAAATTCTTCTCAGCCCTGGTCATCATCCCCCTCGCGATCGTCTTCGTCGTGTTCGCAGTCGCCAACCGTCATATGGTCACGGTCTCCTTCGATCCGTTCAACAGCAGCGATCCCGCAGTCGGTGCCACGATGCCGCTATTTGTTGTGATCATCCTGTCGGCCATCCTGGGTGTCATTGCAGGGGGCATGGCGACCTGGTTCAGGCAAGGGCACTGGCGCCGCGCAGCACGTCAGCATGAGGCCGATATCAGGCGGGCCCGTGCAGAACTGGCCGATCTGCGCGCCCATACCGCGACCACGTCACGGAACGGTGTGCAGCGGCTTCCGGCGCCGGGTTCCTCCTATATGGCCGGTGAGCGAGACAAGTCCGGCGCGACGTTGTAGAACCCCGCGCATAGGCTTTTCCCGCCATTCCCGGTATTGCCAGCGGCCATTTGAAGCATGTCTCTGATCGTCAAAATCTGCGGCCTATCCACTCCGGAGACGCTCGACGCGGCTCTGGTCGGCGGCGCGGATATGGTCGGCTTCGTGTTCTTCCCGCCGTCGCCGCGTCACGTCACGCTCGATGTTGCGCGGGCTTTGGGCAAGCAGTCGAAGGGGCGCGCCGTGAAGGTCGCGCTGTCGGTGGATGCCGACGACGCGGATCTCGAAAACAGTATCGATGCCTTGAGGCCCGATATCCTGCAGCTCCACGGCAACGAAAGCGTGGCGCGGGTGCGTGATATCAAACAGAGGTTCGGCCTTCCGGTGATGAAGGCGCTCGCCGTCGAGACCAGGGCCGATCTCGCCGCATTGCCCGGCTATGCCGCGGTCTGCGATCGCATCCTGTTCGATGCCAAACCGCCGAAGGATGCAACGCGTCCCGGTGGTCTCGGTGAGGTCTTCGACTGGCATCTGCTCGAAGACCTCGATCTGAAGCTGCCCTTCATGGTATCGGGCGGCCTCAATGCCGCCAACGTCGCCGAGGCCCTGCGCATCACGCGGGCCGGCGGTGTCGATATTTCGTCCGGCGTGGAAAGCGCGCCGGGCATCAAGGATCCCGACATGATCCGCGCTTTCATCCGCGCCGCGCGCGCAACGGAAGAGTTGACGACCTGATGACTCAAGCCATTCCCAATTCCTATCGGTCCGGTCCCGACGACACCGGTCACTTCGGCATTTTCGGCGGCCGCTTTGTCGCCGAGACGCTGATGCCGCTGATCCTCGACCTGCAGAAGGCCTATGAGGACGCCAAGGCCGATCCCGCCTTCCGCAAGGAGATGGATGGTTATCTCAAGGCCTATGTCGGCCGCCCGTCGCCGCTCTATTTCGCGGAACGTCTCACCGAGCATCTCGGCGGCGCAAAAATCTATCTGAAGCGCGAGGAGCTGAACCACACCGGCTCGCACAAGGTGAACAATGTGCTCGGCCAGATCATGGTTGCGCGCCGCATGGGCAAGAAGCGCATCATCGCCGAGACCGGCGCCGGCCAGCATGGCGTGGCGACGGCGACGCTCTGTGCGCGCTTCGGCCTCGAATGCATCGTCTATATGGGCGCAGTGGACGTCGCGCGTCAGCAGCCCAATGTGATCCGCATGGAAATGCTCGGCGCCAAGGTGGTGCCGGTGCAGGTTGGTGCGCGCACGCTGAAGGATGCGATGAACGAGGCGCTGCGCGACTGGGTCACCAATGTGCATAACACGTTCTATTGCATCGGCACCGTCGCCGGCCCGCATCCGTATCCGATGATGGTGCGCGACTTCCAGTCAATCATCGGCGAGGAAACTCGTGTGCAGATGCAGGAGATCGAAGGTCGTTTGCCGGATTCGCTGATCGCCTGCATCGGCGGCGGCTCCAATGCGATGGGGCTCTTCCATCCGTTCCTCGACGATCCTTCGGTCGATATCTACGGCGTCGAGGCGGCGGGCCACGGGCTCACCAACCTGCACGCCGCATCGATCGCTGGTGGCCGTCCCGGCGTGCTGCATGGCAACCGCACCTATCTCTTGATGGATGAAGATGGCCAGATCCAGGAAGGCCATTCGATCTCTGCCGGCCTCGATTATCCTGGTATCGGCCCCGAACATTCGTGGCTGCATACGATCGGCCGCGTGAAATATCTGTCGGCGACCGACGAGGAAGCGCTGGCCGCATTCCAGCTGCTGTCGAAACTCGAAGGCATCATCCCGGCGCTGGAGCCGGCCCATGCCCTCGCCAAGGTGAGCGAACTCGCGCCAACGCTGCCGAAGGATCACCTGATGGTCGTCAACCTCTCCGGCCGCGGCGACAAGGACGTCCCGCAGGTCGGCGATATCCTGAAGGGCAGGCAGTCGTGACCACCCGCATCGATACCCGTTTCGCCGAACTCAAGGCCGAAGGCCGCGCGGCTTTCGTTACTTTCGTGATGGCCGGCGATCCCGATCCCGCCACCGCGCTCGAAATCGTCAAGGCGCTGCCCAAGGCCGGTGCCGACATCATCGAGATCGGCATGCCCTTCACCGATCCGATGGCCGACGGCCCGTCGATCCAGGCCGCGGGCCTCCGCGCACTGCAGGCCGGCATGACGCTGCGCAAGACGCTGCAGCTCGTGCGCGATTTCCGCGCCGCTGACGACAAGACGCCCATCGTACTGATGGGCTACTACAATCCGATCTATATTTACGGCGTCGACAAGTTCCTGCCCGATGCCAAGGCGGCCGGCGTGGATGGTCTGATCATCGTCGACCTACCGCCGGAAGAAGACGCAGAGCTCTGCCTGCCGGCAATCAAAGCCGGATTGAACTTCATCCGTCTGGCCACGCCGACCACCGATGACAAGCGCCTCCCGGCGGTGCTCGCGAACACGTCGGGCTTCGTCTATTACGTCTCGGTCACCGGCATCACGGGATCAGCTAGCGCGGATTCATCCGTCGTGAGCACGGCCGTGGCGCGGATCAAGCGTCATACGAAACTGCCGGTCTGCGTCGGTTTTGGCATCCGGACGCCGGAAGCCGCGCATGACATCGCCCGGCATGCCAACGGCGCGGTGGTCGGAACGGCGCTGATCGATGCGCTGAAGGGCTCGCTGGACGCCGATGGCAAGGCCACGGCCAGGACTGTCAGCGCGGTCGCTGATCTGGCTGCAGCCCTCGCCCAGGGCGTTCATGGGGCCAAACAGGCTGCAGAATAAGCCACAATTGGCCTCCATCAACCGGGAACAACGGTTGCCGGGCTCCGTTCCGGCCGCCATATAGATATCAGAGCGACGCATCATCTCAGCGACGCGGAGACACATATGAACTGGCTCACCAACGTCGTCCGGCCGAAGATCCGCAGCATCCTCAAGCGCGATACGCCCGAGAACCTCTGGATCAAGTGCCCGGATACAGGGCAGCTCGTGTTCTACAAGGACGTCGAGAGCAATCAGTTCGTCATTCCCGGCTCGAACTATCACATGCGTATGGGTGCCACCGCCCGCATGAAGTCGATCTTCGACAACGAGACATGGTACGACGTCGCGCTGCCCGAGGTGATCGCCGATCCGCTGAAGTTTCGCGACGAGCGCAAATATGTCGACCGCATCAAGGATGCGCGCACCAAGACCGGCATGAACGATTCGGTCAAGGTCGGTTACGGCAAGATGGAAGGCTCCGGCGTCGTCGTCGCCGTACAGGATTTCGATTTCATGGGCGGCTCGCTCGGCATGGCTGCCGGTGAAGCGCTGGTGCGGGGGCTCGAGCTCGCCGTCGAGAAGAAGTCGCCCTTCATCGTCTTCGCCGCTTCTGGCGGCGCGCGCATGCAGGAGGGCATTCTGTCGCTGATGCAGCTGCCGCGCACCACCGTCGGCGTGCAGATGCTGCGCGAGGCCAAGCTGCCTTACATCGTCGTGCTCACCAACCCGACCACCGGCGGCGTCACCGCGTCCTATGCGATGCTCGGCGACGTGCAGATCGCCGAGCCCGGCGCGCTGATCGGCTTTGCCGGTGCGCGCGTGATCGAACAGACCATTCGCGAGAAACTGCCGGAAGGTTTCCAGCGTGCCGAATATCTGCGTGACCACGGCATGATCGACATGGTCGTGCATCGCCACGATCTGAAGCCGACGCTGGCGCGCCTCTGTCGTCTGCTGACGAAGTCTCCGGCCATTGCGAGCCCGCCGCGCGCGGAGAGCATTCCGGCCGAGATCGTCGTGGCTCCGGACGCGGTGCCGGCCGCGCACGCGTGAGCACCTCCGCGCCGCCATCGTCGCCCGACCTCGGCGAGATTCTGGCGCGGCTCTCGAAGCTGCATCCGAACGCCATCGATCTGTCGCTGGACCGCATGCAGTGGCTGATGGCGCAGCTCGGCAATCCCGAGCGCAAGCTGCCCCCGGTGATCCATGTTGCCGGCACCAACGGCAAGGGCTCGACCATCGCCTATCTACGCGCGATCTGTGAGGCCGCAGGCCTGCGCGTCCACGTCTATACCTCGCCGCATCTCGTCCGCATGAATGAGAGCATCCGGCTTGCCGGCACATTGGTGAGCGACGACGCATTGCGCGCGGCTTTCGCCCATGTCGAGACGGTCAATGCCGGCGCACCGATCACGTTGTTCGAGGCCGAGACCGCGGTCGCGTTCGATCTGTTCGCGAAGCATCCCGCCGACGTCGTGCTGCTCGAAGTCGGTCTCGGCGGGCGGCTCGACGCGACCAATGTGATCGAAGCGCCCATCGCCTGCGTGCTGACACCGATCACCATCGACCACACGGATTTTCTGGGCGATACGCTCGCGAAGATCGCCGCCGAGAAAGCCGGCATCATCAAGCGCCGTGTGGCGGTCATCACGGCCGAGCAAGCGCCTGATGCAACCGAAGTGATCGAACAGCAGGCGCGCAGGATGCACGCGCCACTTGTGAGCGCCGGGCAGGAATGGCACGTCAATATTGAGCGTGGCCGTCTGGTGTATCAGGACGATCGCGGGCTGATGGATATCGCTGCGCCGCGGCTGTTCGGGCGCCATCAGTTCGGCAATGCGGGTCTGGCGATTGCGACATTGCGCGCGCTGGATATCTTCAAGATCGATCCTGCCGCCTATGAAACCGGTGTGGCGCGTGCCGAATGGCCGGCGCGGATGCAGCGGCTGACATCGGGCAGGCTCGTGGCGGCGGCGCCCGCCGATTCCGAAGTCTGGCTCGACGGCGGTCACAATGCCGATGGCGGGCGTGTCATTGCGGCGGCGCTCGGCGATCTCGAAGAGCGCGTGCCGCGGCCGCTGGTGGTGATCGCCGGTATGATGGCCAACAAGGATGCGACGGGCTTTCTGGCGAATTTCGCCGGCCAGACCCGCCATATCATCGCCGTGAAAATCCCCGGCCGCGACGGCGCCATGGCGCCGGAGGCGCTGGCCGATGCCGCGCGGAGTCTCGGCATGCGCGTCCAGACGGCGCCGAGCGTCGCCGATGCGCTGCAATCGTTGACGAAGCTGGCCTACGAAGTCCCGCCGCGGATTCTGATTGCGGGCTCGCTCTATCTGGCCGGCCATGTGCTTGCGGAGAACGGCACGCTACCTGCATAAAATGTGCATCGAAATAATGACCTCTGGAGGTTCGATGCGCTTCGCTGCCATTGCCGATGTTCACGGCAATCACTTTGCCCTTGAGGCGGTTGTCGCCGATATCCGTACCCAGGGTATCACCGACATCGTCAATCTTGGTGATATGGCCAGCGGCGCGCTCGATGCGCGCCGTGCGGTGGACATTATGATGGGCCTCAATGCCACCAATGTCCGCGGCAATCATGATCGTTACATCACCGACTACAAGCTTGACGACATGTGGCCGTCCGATCGGCTGGCACACAGCCAGCTAGAACCAGAGCAGATGGACTGGCTGCGCGCGCTGCCCTTCAGCACGATTTATCAGGGCGAGGTCTATCTCGTTCACGCGACGCCCGATGACGACAACACCTACTGGATGGAAGCGGTGACTCCCGAAGGCATCGTGCATATAGCCGCGATCGAAGCCATCGAGGAGAAGGCCAAGGGCATCACGCAATCGCTGATTCTCTGCGCCCACACCCACATCGCGCGATCGGTGCGGCTTCGCGACGGCCGCATGATCGTCAATCCCGGCAGCGTCGGCGGCCCCGGCTATCGCGACGTCACGCCCTATCCGCACACGCTGGAAGTCGGCACGCCGGATGCCTGCTACGCGATTATCGAGAAGGCGGGCGAGCGATGGCAGGTGACGTTCCGTCAGGTGCCGTATGATCACGCCGCGATGGCCGAACTGGCGTTGCAGAACCAGCGAGCGGAATGGGCGAGCGCGCTGGCGACCGGGTGGATCAGGTAGACGAGACGGTACACCCTCTCGACTGTCATCCCCGCGAAGGCGGGGATCCATACACGCCGAGAGCATAGTTGAAATGCTGTAGTCACGGCTCGGCCGTTTCAAACACACTGATCGTGGCTATGGGTCCCCGCCTTCGCGGGGACGACAGCTGAGAGGGCCCAGTTCCATCACCCAAACAAAAACGGCCGGTGAGGTGATCACCGACCGTCGAATTCTCAGAGATGAAGCGCGCGATCACACCGCGGCGCTGATCCACTGCTGCAGCTTCGCCTTCGGCGCGGCGCCGACTTGGCGCGAGGCCATTTCGCCGCCCTTGAAGATCATCAGCGTCGGGATCGACATTACGCCATACTTCGATGCGGTCTTCGGGTTCTCGTCGACATTGAGCTTCAGGATGGTGACCTTTTCGCCCATGGCAGCGGAGATTTCGTCGAGCGCCGGCGCGATCATGCGGCAGGGACCGCACCACTCGGCCCAGAAATCGATCACGACCGGGCCGGTCGCCTTGAGCACTTCCGCTTCGAAATCGGCGTCTGTCACCTTGCCAACGGCCATGTTCGTATCCTCGTCCTGTTCAATGAAAGGCGCGCCAGAAGATTCGCGCGCTGGAATGATGCATCCAACCTATGAACGCCCCCTTGCCGGGTCAAGGTTGGTCACGCCGAGATGATGGCGGCCAGCTCCGCGTCCAGCGCAGCACCGGAAATCTCCATCATTTCAAGCGTTTCCGTCCAGAGCAGGGCAGCCCGGATCGGCCGGTCTGGGTATAACTTGGCGAGCACGCCGCGATACAGCGCCAGCTGCCGGATATAGGCCTTGGGCGCCTCGATCAGCTTGCGCGGCGGGTTGTGGTTGGTCTTGTAATCGACGATCCGGATCTCCGTTTTGGTCAGGACCAGCCGGTCGATCTGGCCCGACACCAGCACGGGCGACCCGTCCTTCCGCGTCAGTCGTCCGGCCACCGCCACCTCGGCGCGACTGCCGGGGGCAAACAGTTCCGCGAGGCGCGGATCGCCAATCAGCGACAGCACCTGCGTGGCCAGCGCCACGCGGTCGAGATCGGTCCAGTCATTGGCGTTGCGAGCGAGGAAATTCAGCGCGGTCTCGCGACGCTTTTCGGCGGCGATGTCGGGCAGCGATTGCAGCAGCCGGTGCACAAGGTTGCCGCGCTGTAAGGCCAGTTGGCGCAGCCGCTCAGATTCACCGGTACGCTGGCCGCGCCCGTCGTCATCGTCGTCGGCATCCGATGGCCGCAGCAGGCTTTCGCGGCGCGGCTGGTCGCCGACCTTGTCGCGCATCCAGGATGGCAGCACGATGGGCGCACCTGCTGCGACAGACGCTATCGCGCCAGGCGCCGGTGTCACGTCTTCCACGCGCGTATAGCGTTTCACCACGCCGTCCGGCGGCGGCACGCTCTGCATCTGCAGCCCGGAATTCTCCAGGCCCTTCTGGATCAGGTCGTACCAGGACAGCGGCCGCACCTCGTTGCGGTTGCCGGGCATGCAGCCGCCAACGATCAGGCGATCGGCCGCGCGCGTCATCGCCACATAAAGCAGCCGGCGATATTCGTCCTCGGTATCGCGGATCATGTCGGCGCGCGCCGCCGCGACTGCTGGCGGATCGTCCGACTTCTTGCCGGCCCAGACCACGACGCCCGGGCTGTTCGGTGCGGCGTTGCCCTGCGGGAGATGGATCAAATTGAGTCGCTGCGAATCCGCCGGCGACGATGTGGTATCGACCAGGAATACGACCGGTGCTTCCAGGCCTTTGGCGCCATGCACGGTCATCACGCGAACTTCGTCGCGGGTGATCTCCATGTCGCGCTTCACTTCCGTGTCGGCGGCGCGCAGCCAGGCGACGAAGCCCTGCAGCGAGGCCGGCGCCTTGCGCTCATAGCCCAGCGCGAGTTCGAGAAATTCGTCGAGCGCGTCATTGGCCTCATGGCCGAGCCGACGCAGGATGCGCGCGCGGCCGTGATCACCGCCGAGCAGCCACGCATAGAACGCAAAAGGCGTCTCGCTGGCAAAGCGCTTCTCGCAAGCGATGAGCCGCTTGAAAGCGCCGCCGAGCTTGGGATCGCTCACCGCCTTTTCGCCGAGTGCGTCGCGCAGCGATCCCGTGCGCTCATAGGCCAGCTTGAACAGGTCATCGTCATCGAGGCCGAATAGCGGGCTCTTCAATACGGTCGCCAATGCCAGGTCGTCCTGCGGCAGCAGTAGCGCGTCGGCCAGGTTCATCAGGTCGATGATGGCGATATGTTCGGTGAGCTTCAGCCGGTCGGCGCCGGCGACGGGAATGCCGGCATGTTTCAGCGCCTGGATGATGGCGTCGAAGGCCTTGCCGCGGCGGCGCACCAGCACCAGCATGTCGCCATAGCGCAGCGCGCGACGCTTGCCGATGGGCCCGGTCTCCGTCTTCGCCGCGATCAAGTCTTTGATCTCGGTCTGCACGCGGCGGGCGAGTTTCACTTCAGGGCTGGTCTCGGAGCGCTTGTCGAACGGCGCCTGCCAGCCTTCGATGCTTGGCCGGTCGTCAGGCTGCTCCAGCTCCCACAGATCGATCAGGCTGGGACCGGCATCGTCCAGCGTTTCATGAATCGGATAGCCGTTCTCGACGGCGTGGATACTGCGGAAGATCGCTTCCTCGCGAAACACGTGGTCGACCGATCGCAGAATGGCTGAGCCCGACCGGAAAGAATGGCTGAACGCGATGGGATCGAATTTCATCCCGGCGTCCTTGAAGCGGCTTTGGAGCGCCTTGCGCCGCAGATCGAATTCGCGCGGTGCTGCGCCCTGGAACGAGAAGATCGATTGCTTCTCGTCGCCGACGGCGAAGATCGTGCGCTTGAGCCCGTCGCGCGCACCTTCGCCGGAGGTGAATTCCGAGATCAGATGGGTGATGATGTCCCATTGCCGCGGCGAGGTATCCTGCGCCTCGTCGATCAGCACGTGATCGACGCCGCGATCGAGCTTGAAATGCACCCAGCTCGACGACACCCGATCGAGCATCTCCAGCGTGCGCGCGATCAGGTCGTCGTAATCCAAAAGGCCGCGTTCGTTTTTCTCGCGGCGATAATTCTCCGCGACCTGGCTGGCGATCACCAGCAGCGACTGGGTGCGCTCGCGCATGGCGACAGCGCGGCGGCGTTCCAGCAGCGGGATGACACGGTCGCCTTCGCGCTGCAGGGCCGCCAGCAGATCCGGCCGGCTGTCGGCGATCTTCTTGGTCGCAAGCGATTTGCGGAGCGACTGGTCTTTGGTCAGGAACAGTTCGAGATATTTCTCGACCTGTTCGGCGCCCGACAGCGTCAATGCCTCGCGCAGCCGCGCTGCTTGATCGTTGTCGGTCTTGCTACCGGTCTCGAAGATTTCGGCGGCCGGTATCCAGCGCTCGCGCGGCAGATGCGGTCCGTCGATAATCTCCAGTTCGACGCTCTCTTTGGTATCGCCGGGCGTCACGCCCAGCGTGGCTGAGAGTTGCGCCATCGCGGCGTCGGTCGAGCCGGCACGCTCGATCCAGGCCAGGAACTGGTCCCGTGACAGACTCGCCTCGCGCACGACATCGCGGAACGTGACGTCTGCCGCCGAGGTCATGGCGGTCGTCAGCGCGCGGCCCTCGGCACTGTTGGGCGCCGCAGCGGCGTGCAGCAGCACCTGCAGGCTGGCGCGCTCCATCATCTCGTTCTGGTCGCGGTCGTCGAGCACGCTGAACCGCGCCGGCACATTGGCCTCGAACGGAAATTGCTGCAGCAGCCGCGTGCACAGCGCGTGGATCGTCTGGACTTTCAGGCCGCCAGGCGTCTCCAGCGCGCTGGCGAACAATTCGCGCGCGCGCGAGCGCAGTCTGCTGTTCGACGCGGGAACGCCGGCATTTCTGATTTCGGCATCAAGTGCGGTGTCATCCAGTGTGACCCAGTGACCGAGCCGCGCGAACACGCGCTCTGCCATATTGGCCGCCGCGGCTTTGGTGAAGGTGACGCAGAGAATCTTCTCGGGCGGCACGCCATCGAGCAGCAGTCGGATCACGCGGTTGACCAGCACATAGGTCTTCCCGGAACCGGCATTCGCTGAAACGAACACCGACGAAGCGGGATCCGATGCGAGCTGCTGCTTTGCACTCGCTGCGGGCGGGATATTGCGCGGGCCGCTCATGACTCGCCCCCGCCAGCGCCGCCATTGGCCGACCATTCCTTGATCCGCGCCAGATCGTCATAACTGCCATAGCGGTTCGACCACATGGACAGGCTGAGCGACGTATAGGCGGTGGCTTCGTCCTCGAAGCTGCGGATCAGCGCTTCCAGCTTGGCGCGCGCTTCGATCGCGGCATCGTCGGGCAGTTGCGGCTCGTCCTTGCGCTCGATCTTCAGTTCAAGCAGCCGCTCTTCGCCGGGCGGATTGTTGCCGCTGAGCCGGACATAGACCAGTTCGCTGACGGACGATCCCGCGGCAATGCCGGCAAATCCGCCCTCGCGCAGGATCGCGGCTTCCAGCGTGAGCTGCGGTGACAGGCCCATGCGCACCTGCTTGCCCGTGGGCGGCTGGCCAGTCTTGTAGTCGAGCAGGGCGAAAGTGCGGTCGCTGCGATGTTCGATACGGTCGGCACGCGCCGAGAGATGGAAGACGCGGCCGTGATCGAGCGGGATCTTGATCTCGCCGCGCACTTCCGCGTCGATGCTGGCGACATTGATGCGGCGGTCGATTTCCCAGGCGCCAAACCACGAAGCGATGCGCAGGAAACGCGGCCACCACAATGCGCGCGCCTCAGGTCGCGCCATCAGGGGCGCAAAATGTCGATCGCCGATTCTGCGCAGCTCGCGCGCGGGATCGTCCGGCAGTGTCTTGCTGTACTCCATCGTGAAATCGCCGAGCGACGCGTGAATCGCCGATCCCCGGTCGGCTGCCGAGAGCGGCATGTCGATGGGATCGAGCGGCGCCAGGCCCAGAATATATTTGGCGTAGATCGTATAGGGGTCGCGCAGCCAGTCCTCGATGGCGGTAACCGAGAGCCTGAGCGGGCGCGCCGCGCGCGGCGGCCGCGGCTCCGGCTGGGCGATCGGCGTGACGGTGTCGGGTTTATCGAGCTCTTCGGCATAGCGAACATAGTGCTCGCCCGCAGCCAGCGCGGCCTCCCAGCGGGTTTCGCCGGCGACGGCTTCGAGCCGGTGCAGGAAGCGCGACGCGACGGCCGGCGCACCGCCGACTTTCGCGGCGTGACTCAGGATGACGTCTTCGGTGCCGAGCAACTGCACGAAGTCATGCGCGGTGAGGCCGATACGGCGTTCCGGAAGATCGAGCCCGAGCTGATGCCGCATCGGGCGGCTCAGCCAGGGATCGATGCGCGGCGAGGGCGGCCAGATGCCTTCGACGAGGCCGCCGAGGATCACGCGGTCCGATTGCGTCAGCCGCGCTTCGAGCTGGCCGTAGATGCGCAAGCTGGCATTGGCGACTTCGGGCCGGCGCACGATGCGGTCAGCGAAGGCGGTCTGAAACACATCGGGATAATCGCGGAGCTGCATCATCAGCCCGCTGGGGCGCAGCCGCTCCTCGTCGCCGCTCTCGGTCGCGACAGTCTCCATGACGACGAGATCGCCGAACGCCTTGGTGAGCGCTGTTCCTTCGCGCCCCACAAGCGAGACATCGTTGCCCCTGTCGTCGCGCGACAGCAGCTTGATCGCCTCACGATGCCGCAAGGCAACTTCAGCGAAATCGATCGGCCTGATGGGGTGGATGCCTTCCAGCGGCGCCAGCGCGGTGCGCAATCCGGCGATCAGTTCCTCGGCGCGGTCGAGGCGGTCGTCGTTCAGTTTCGCGCGCGGCTCCGCGCCATGCAGCATCGACGCTTCGCGGCGGCGCAGCTTGCCGAGCTCGTCGCGGAAGCGCGTGAAGTCCTGCGCCAGTCCGGCGGTGCCGGGTGTCGGCCGCGTGCCGCGCAGCAGCGCGAGTTCAAGCGTCTCGATCGCGTCTTTCCAGGCGTTCGGCGCCGTGCCCAAACGAAACAGCGGATGTTTCAGCAGCGCCAGCAATGTCGCCGGTTCGAGCTGCTCCGCTGCCGCCTCGGCGATGAGGCGCGCGAAGATGCCGGCCGAGGTCTCAGTCAGCGCATCGCCGCCGGAATCGTCGAAGACGAGATTCCAGCGGCCCAGCGCGGCCATCACCCGGCGCGCCAGTGCGCGGTCGGGCGTCACCAGTGCGGCGGATTTCTTGAGTTCATGGGCTTCGCGCATGGCGATCGCGATGGCCAGTGCTTCCATTTCCGGATTCGCGGCGGCGATCACAGCAAGGTTCTGCATGCCGGCCGCAATTTTCTGTTCGACGGCCGGCTGAGCGAGACGCGTATGCCACTGCGCCGTGGCATTGGATGGCCGCATCGCCTCAGAGGCCAGCAATTCGCGGCCCTGCGGCGACGGCGTGCCGAGCGTCAGAACATCACGGCGTGTGATGCCGAACCGTTCCAGCAGCGCATGCAGCGCGAATTGCGGATGGTTCGATGCCGAGGATTCGGTTCGGCCGAATGCATCCCTGGTGCCGCCGATGAGATTCCATGCGATGTCGTCGAGGTCGGTATCGAGGCCGGGGAGGACGACGGCGCCATCAGGCAGTTGTGCGACTTCGCGCAGAAATTTTGCCGTGGTCGGCATCGAGCCGGTTGAACCGGCGGCGATGATGGGGCCGCCTTTGTGGGCCTTCAGGCGCGAAGCTTCAGCATCGATCAGCAGATCGCGGCGCACCGCAGGCTCAATCGCATTGTGTGCGGCGAGGATGTCTGGCCATACGTTCCTGGCGATGCTCAGAAACTGCAGCGTGAGTTGCCAATACTGATCGAGCGCATCAGGCACCAGCCCGTCCAGCGCGCTCCAGTCGACCTTGCGCGTCGCCATGTCGTCCATCAGCCGCGCCAGATCGTCGGCCAGAGCGAGCGTGGAGGCAGGGCCACCGACCACGAGCGGTGTCTGCGTGGGATCGCCCGGTGCAAGTTGCTTCGCCCATGCGGCAATCAGTTGCGCCAGCAGAAGCCGGCGCTGCAATCCGTCGAGCGCGGGAGGTGCATCGAGCCTTTCGAGCGCCTCAGGCGATGCTGCCTGCGCGAAGGCCAGTTCTTCCTCGTCGACATCTCCGAGCGGAACGATACGCGGCAGCAGCACGGCATGAGTGCCGAGGACGTCGAGGAATATCTCCTGCGCCATGCGTCCGGCGCGGCGTGTCGGCAGATACAGGGTGACTTCAGCCAGTTTCTCCGGCGCGCCGCGCGCGGAAAATCCCTCGACGAGATCACCGTCGACAAGCGCGGTGATCAGCGTGCGCAGGAACGGCGCAGAGGATGGAATGTTGAAGACGCGCATGAACACCCTGATTCGTGATCAGGGTGCATCATGGCATGGCTGGAAAGGCGACGGGAGTCGCAGGAAACTCAGGCGACGCTGGCGAGGAACGCGTCTTCCGCGGCGCGCACGGCGTCGGGCGTGCCGACATGCATCCAGACGCCTTCCATGCGCAGTCCGAACAGGCGCTCCTGCTCGTTGGCCTTATCGAACAGTTTGGTCAGCGAAAATTCACCGGATGGCGCATCCTTGAACAGCGCCGGTGACAGGATCGCGACACCGGCATAGACGAACGGCACCACCTGATTCTCCTTGCGGCGACGCAGCGCACCATCGGTGAGCATCGCGTAGTCGCCGCAGCCGGCATAGCCGATGCTGTTGGCGGTCGGCGCCATCAGCAGCAGGATGTCCATACGTGCGGGATCGAAGGCCTCCGCAAGACGCGCGAGATTCGGCTGCACGCCGTCAATCCACATCGTGTCGGCATTGAGATGATAGAACGGCTCGGAGCCGAGCAGCGGCAGCGCCTTCACCACGGCGCCGCCAGTGCCGAGCACCTGATCGCGCTCATCGGAAATGGTGATCTTCGGTTCGGTGCGCGTCGCGACATGATCGATGATCTGGTCGGGCAGGTAATGCACATTGACGACGGCTTCGGTCACGCCAGCAGCGGCGAGCTTGTCGAGCACGTGATCCAGCAGCGGCTGTCCTGCGACAGGGACCAGCGGCTTCGGCAAGTTGTCGGTGAGCGGTCGCATGCGCAGGCCGAGACCGGCGGCGAGAACCATTGCTTTGGTGGGTTTTACGGACATAGCGACATTGGCCTTGGTAGAATGATGGGCCTTGATGAAAGCGTTCTTGAAGTTTTGAGCTGAAATGATGGTAGCACGGCGGCGTGTCGCATGCATGAACCTATCGAGCCATAATGGGCCGAGATGACGCGGATGCGACAATTACACCCGCCTGCACAGTCACGTTTCTGCCTCCTGCGTCTCGGAACGTTTCGTCTTTTTCTTTTTGTCGTTGGGTTTGAGAAAGTTCACACCAATCTGGTCGCCATTGACCCAGCCGAGTTCGCAGCGGCGATAGGCAAGTCCGGTTGACGAGAGCAGGAGGAAGAATTCTTTCAGGTTCAATCCTTCGACAGAACCATCGACGGTTAGCTTGGCGCCGGTCTCGGAAATATCCTCCATGATGCAGGAGCGACGCCAGGTGCCGTCGATGCCCATCATGTGCGCAGGAAAGCCGCGCTCGAAAACGACCCGATCTCCGGCACGCCGCTCCGTCATGGCACGTCCCTTGTCCAGTACGCCAAGCCCCGCACGTGCAGGGCTCAAGCGCAGGATAGAGTGTGTGCGACTAATAAGTAGTTAAGGAAGTGTTAGGCCCGCGGCGGTGGTACATGCGCCGCATACCACTGCTGGAACGGCGTCAGCGTCGGATGCGCCAGCGAGCGGTTGAGATAGGTCCAGATCCGTGGCTGGTGCTTGAGATAATGCGGCTTGCCGTCGCGGCGGTTGAGCCGTGCAAATGTACCAAGCAGTCGCGTGTTTCGCTGTGCCGACATGATTGCATAGAGCTCGGCAAAGGCCGCGGCATCGAAAGCAGGATCGGCTGCGCGCCGCGCCTTGATGTAGCGCGTCAGCATGGTCAGCTCCAACTGCTCAGGCACGTCGATACGCGCGTCCTGCAGCAGCGAGACGAGATCATAGGCGGCGGGGCCGAGCACCGTGTCCTGGAAATCGATTACGCCGACCTTATTGATGCCCTCGCGATCACCGAGCCAGATGATATTCGGCGAATGGAAGTCGCGCAGTACCCAGGTCTTTGGCGCCGCAGCGGGTTTCGCCAGCAGCTCGCGCCACATCGTGACAAATTCAGTGCGTGCGTCATCTGCGAGCGGCGCGTCGCGGTCCGGCAGATACCATTCCGGCATCAGGCCGATCTCGACCAGCAATGCATTCGTGTCGAAGACGGGAATGGCGTAATCGACATGCGGCAACAGCGGCAGCGTCTCCGGCAGCGTCTTGCCGTGCAGCATTGCGAGCATATCGGTTGCGGCCTGATAGCGCTCGACGATCGGCGCAGGTGGCTCGCCTTCGGTCACCGGCACCGTGCCGAAATCTTCGGTGATCAGGAAACCCGCATCGAGATCGGCGTGATGAATCGCCGGCGCGGAGATCCCCTGCGCGCGCAAACCGTTCGCAATGGCGACGAACGGTCTGACGTCCTCCGCCAGATGCACCGCTGCGCTGTAGGACTTGCCGTCATAGACCGGCGCACCATCCGGCCGCTTCGGCGCATTCATCAGGATGAAGACGTCATCACCGCGGATCAGTCGCGCATAGGAGCGCGTCGACGCATCGCCGGCCATGCGCTGGCGCGTGGCGTCAAGATAGCGCGCTTCTTCGAGAAATTCACGCAGTGCTTTCAGGCGCAGAACGACCGATGCGGCCTTGCCGTGACCGGTGATCTCCGCGGCACGCGCCACGGAGCCCAGTGCCGGACGGTGGCTGAGCGCAATATCGATACGATCCGGCGGCAGGGTACCATCGGCGCGCTCCGGCCATTCGATCAGCGCGACCACGTCGTCCGGCAACGGCGATAGGCCGATCTCCTCGAGTTCGCTCGCGTCGTTGATACGATAGAGATCGGCATGGATGAGAGGAAACGACGGCAGGTCATAGTTCTGCGCCAGCGTGAAGGTCGGGCTCGGCACTTCGAGTTCAGAATCGCTGGCGAGATAGCGGATCATCGCGCGTGCCGCGGCCGTCTTGCCGGCGCCGAGATCGCCCGAGAGGGTGATGACATCGCCGGGGCCGATCAGCAGAGCGAGGTCGGCCATCAATTGCGCAGTGGCGGTCTCATTTGCGAGCGCCAGCGAAAATGTGCAGGGCTCGTTTATGATGGGGTCGGTCATTCGGCGGCGTTGCGATGCGCGGTCTGGTCGATGGGGAAGTCGCAGCTGACGGTGGTGCCCTTGCCGACTGCGGAATCGACGCGGACCTTGCCGCCATGCAATTCGACGAAGGAGCGCACCAGCGACAGGCCGAGTCCTGCGCCGCGATGACGCGAGCCATTGGCGTGGCTTTCGAACCAGTCGAACACCTTGTCCTTCACCTCGGGCGGAATGCCGGGGCCGCGATCGGTGACGGTGAAGGTGATGGTGTGTTCGGATCGTCGCGCGGTCAGCGTGATTGCAGCATCATGCGGCGAGAAGCCGACGGCATTGGCGAGCAAATTGTACAGCACCTGCACAACGCGGCTTTCGTCGCCGGTAAAGCTGCCGATGGCGGGGTCGACGTCGATCTGCAGCGCGATGCGGTCGCGCACCAGGCGATCCTGAATGCCTTCGGCCGCCGCCGAGATGGTCTTGCGGATATCGATCGGGCCGAGATTCAGCGTCATCGCGCCGGCATCGATGGTGGCGAGATCCAGAATATTATTGATGATCGCCAGCAGCGCGCCGGTCGAGGTGGTGATGTAATCGAGATATTCGGCCTGCTTCGGCATCAGCGGGCCGGTCACGGGATCGCTGAGCAGATGCGCGAAGCCGATGATGGTGGTCAGCGGCGAGCGCAGCTCGTAGGAGACGTGGTGGACGAAATCGACCTTCATCTGGTCGGCGGTCTCGAGCGCCTCGTTGCGCTCGCGCAGCGCGCGCTCGACATTCTCGGCGTCCGAAATGTCCTGGAAGGTGAGCATGGTCGCGCCATCAGGCAGCGGCATGGTCATGCAGGCCAGCACACTGCCGTCCTTGCGCTCGAGCTTGAGCGGAACAGACTTGCGATTGTCGATCCCGGTAATCGCGCTGCGGATCGCCTGCCATGTCGGAGTGTCGTCGAACAATGGCCGGCACCAGGTTTCGACCATTTCGATATGCGGACGCTGCTCCAGCGCTTCGTCCGACAGCTTCCACATCTTGGCGAAAGCTGGATTGAACAGTTGCGCGCGGCCGTTGCTGCCAAACACCGCGACGGCCTCGGCAAGATTGTCGAGCGTTTCGCGCTGAACACGGATCAGGCCATCGAAGCGCCGTGCCAGTTCGAGGCTCTCGGTGACATCGTCGAACAGATAGGTGACGCCGCCCTCGGGATTCGGCGTGGTGACGATCGAGAGCGCGCGACCATCCGGCAGATACCAGACGTCTTTATGGGCTTCGACGGCACGATAGGCCTCGTGCAGCTTGGCCTTCCAGGCGCGGAAGTCGGGCTGCTCCGGCAGTTTTCGCGCAGCACGGAGACGGTCGAGCACACTGGAATCGTCGGGATTGCCATCGAGGAAGGTGCGGTCGAGATCCCACAGCCGGCGATAGGAGTCGTTGTAGAAGGCGAGGCGGCGCTGGCCGTCGAATACGGCGACGCCCGACGACAGCTGGTCGAGCGTGCGGCGATGCGCCTCGGCCATCCGCACCAAAGCGGCTGATAGCGCGGCAGCTTCGCTGGCGTCGATCGCCATGCCGGCACTGCCGCTGGCGACCTTGGCGGCGTGGACGTCGAAGATGCGGCGTTCGCCGGAAATCACGATCGGCACGCGCGCGGCAAATGGCTGGTTGTCGTTCAGCGCACGCGCCAGACTGCTGCGGTCGTCGCTGTCCAGCAGTTCCAGATTGCGACCGACCGCATCGCCCGTATCAGCCGCTTCAGTCGCACGCGCATAGGCGGCATTGACGAAGCTCAATCGGCCATCGGCATGCTTGGCCCAGATCGGCCATGGCGCGGCATTGGCGAAGCCGCGGAGAATCTCGGCTTCCTCGGCCAGTTCCTTGTGACGCAGCGAGACTTCGGCGAGCTCGCGGCGTAAACCGCTCAATTCGCGAATCCGGACAATGGCCTGACCGCCGATGGCGCGGCCCATCGCCTCGATGGCGCGGCCACTGGAGGTCGTCAGATTGAGCAGGAAACCTTCGCCGGCATCGAGCAGTGCGTCGACGGCATGATCCATCCGCAGCGCGGGTTCCGGCGGCAGCCATGTTCCGAACGCGAGAATGCGCTGCGGCTGATGCTGCTGCGGGTCCTGCGACATCATCAATGCGGTGTCGCCGGAGATATCGGGACGGGTTTCGCCTGCGGCCCAGGCGATCAGAACCTGCGGCTCAGTGAACAGCAAGGCGCGAAAGCGGTCGGATTCGACCTGCAGCGTATGCAGCTCCGCGCGCAGCTTCGCCTCGGTCTTGGCCGAGCGAATACGATTGTGCATCAACAGGATGGCGGAAACGACGGAGAAGCCGAGCACCGCTGTGGCGGTCGTCAGCGCGGCGATTTCCTGGCGATCGAGATCGAGCAGATTGGCGAGCGTCTGGGTAATGAAGGGTTCGTCAGCGGCCGACGCCGAGGAGGTGGCCAGAAGTGCAGACGCACTGATGCCGACAAGCCCGTCGCGCACCATAGAAGTGCACGACAGCAAGGTCCGACGCATCGCCGCGATCACGCCTGACATCATTCGCCCCAAACCGCACGTCTTCCCGACCAGCCCCTCCCGATCGCGAATCGTTCGACAATATCCGCTTCGGGAGTCGCCGGGTAAGAGTCCAGACCGTGAACGCAGAGTCCCCGGTTAAAAAATGCAGGCGGATTTGATTCAAATGCTGCACGATGTGACGAAATACGCGCTAGCGGCCGGTGGATCCGAAGCCGCCGCTGCCGCGTTCGGTTTCGCTGAGCGCCGCGACCACCACGAGTTCCGCATGCGTGACCGGCGCGATCACCATCTGGGCGATTCGCTCGCCGCGTTTGATCGTGAAATCCGCGGGGCCGTGATTGATCAGCAGCACGCCAATCTCGCCGCGGTAATCGGCGTCGATGGTGCCTGGTGAATTCAGCACGGTGATGCCGTGCTTGGCGGCAAGGCCGGAGCGCGGGCGCACCTGCGCCTCATAGCCCGGCGGCAGCGCGATGGTCAGCGCGGTCGGCACCAGCGCATATTTGCCGCGGGCGAGAATCATCGGTTGGTCTTCGGGGACCGCGGCGAGCAGATCGAGGCCGGCAGCATGCGCGGTCTGATAGGCCGGTAGCGCCAGGCCAGCGCCATGCGGGAGCTGCTGGACGTCGACCTGAACGGGGATGGCAGCGCTCATGATTGGTCTTTCGTGGATTGCGTCACGGTGTCGGCGATTCGTGCGACCAAGGTCGTCGCGACCTGTTCCTTGCTCATCGGCGCCCACGAATCAACGGCGATATCCGCGCTGTCCGTGCTGCGCGTCAGCAGATGCACGGTATTATCGTCGCCGCCCATGATGCCGGTCGCGGGCGAGACGTCATTGGCGACGATCCAGTCGCAGCCTTTGCGCGCGATCTTGGCTTTGGCGTTGTCGATCAGGTGTTCGGTCTCGGCGGCGAAACCGATCACGAGGGGTGGACGATGTTCGGGGAGTTTCGAGATCGTCGCGAGGATGTCGGGATTTTCCGTGAGCTGCAGCGGCGCCATCGCAGCACCGGCGGTCTTCTTCAGCTTCTGGGCGCCTTCATTGATGACGCGCCAGTCGGCCACGGCCGCCGCGAAGATCGCGATGTCCACGGGCAGTGCTGCCTGAACCGCGGCGAGCATCTCACGCGCGGATTCGACATGCGTCATCGACACGCCCGGCACCTCGTCGAGATCGACCGGGCCCGAGACGAGAATGACCTCGGCGCCCGCGTCCCGTGCCGCCGCGGCGATCGCATAGCCCTGCTTGCCGGACGAGCGATTGGCGATGTAACGCACCGGATCGATCGGCTCATGCGTCGGGCCTGCAGTGATCAGCACGCGCTTGCCCGCCAGCGGTTGCGCGCGCGGCGGCCGCAGGAAGGTGTGAGCCGCAATCGCAATCTCGGTCGGCTCGGCCATGCGACCGACGCCGGCTTCGTTGCGTTCGGCCATCTCGCCGGCATTCGGCCCGATCATCCTGATGCCGTCACGCTGCAATTGCGCGACGTTGCGGCGCGTCGCGGCGTTATTCCACATCAGTGGATTCATCGCCGGCGCAATCAGGATCGGTTTGTCGGATGCGAGCAGAACAGCGGACGCCAGATCATCAGCGTGGCCGTTGGCCATCTTCGCCATCAGGTCCGCCGTCGCAGGCGCCACAACAATGAGATCGCATTCACGCGCAAGGCGAATATGCCCGGCATCGAATTCGCTCTGCGGATCGAACAGGTCCGTGTAGGCGCGCTCGTTGGACAGCGCGCTGGCGGCCAGCGGGGTGACGAATTGCTGCGCGGCCCGGGTCAGCACCACGCGGACATGGATGCCGCGTTCCTTCAAGCGGCGGATCAGATCGAGCGCTTTATAGGCTGCGATTCCGCCGCCGATGATCAGCGTGACGCGGAGCTGATCGCCGATGTTTTTCAAGGGCTTGGGTGGGTTTTCCGGGTTTGGCGCGTCTTGCGGAAATCTTGCGTCAGTCGTGAGGCCGTCTTGCGAGGCCTCACGCAAAATGACCCGCACCTCGTCCTCGACCGACCGTCCGTTGCGGGCAGCACGCAGTCGCAATTCGTCGCGAATGGCGTCGTCGAGCTTGCGGATCGTCAGGCTGGCCATGAGGCGTCTCGCGCTATTTTGATGGCAATGCTAGCATAAAATGCCAGCACTGCAATCAGTCTTAGCGAATCGAGAGCAGCAGTCCCAGAAACGACAGGGCGATCACCCAGACGCCAACCGTGCGCCAGCGGAGCTGCTTGGCCCGTGCCCGCGCGATGGCGGCAATGGTCGCGTCATCGAGCCTGACGCCGTCGCGGGTCATGGTCTCCAACTGTTCCAGCACCGTCAGCGCCCGTGTTGCCAGGGCCGGCAGACTGCCGGCGACCTTGCCGAGTTCGCCGGCGCCGGCGAGCGCACCCTGAATCTTGCCCAATGGGCCGAGATTGCGCTCGATCCATTCGCGGACAACGGGATCGGCGACCTTCCAGATGTCGAGCTTGGGATCGAAGCTTCGCGCGACGCCTTCGACCACGACCATGGTCTTCTGCAGCAGGATCAATTCCGGCCGCGTGCGCATATCAAAGAGGCCGGTGACCTCGAGCAGCAGCGTCAGCAGCTTGGCCATCGAGATTTCTTCGGCCGTGCGATTGTGAATCGGCTCGCCGATGGCACGGATCGCCTGCGCGAAATTTTCTACTGAATGGTGACCGGGCACATAGCCGGCCTCGAAGTGGACTTCGGCGACGCGGCGATAGTTGCGGGTGATGAAGCCCAGCAGAATCTCCGCGAGGAAGCGGCGCTCCTTCAGACCGAGCCGGCCCATGATGCCGAAGTCGACGGCGACGAGGCGGCCGTCAGGATCGAGGAACAGATTGCCGGGGTGCATGTCGGCATGAAAGAAGCCGTCACGCAGCGCGTGGCGCAGGAAGCTCTGGATCACCTTGCGGCCAAGGTCCGGCAGATCGACGTCGGATTCTTCCAGGCCCTTGTGATCGTTCAGTGCGATACCGTCGATCCACTCCATCGTCAGCACATTGTGCGAGGTACGATCCCAGTCCACTTCCGGCACGCGGAAATCCGAATCGTTGCGGGTGTTCTCCGCCATCTCGGAGAGTGCTGCGGCTTCGAGCCGAAGATCCATCTCCATCGCCACCGAGCGCGACATGGTGGTGATGATCTCGATCAGGCGAAGGCGCCGCGCTTCGGAAAAATGCTCTTCGGCCTTGTGGGCGACGTAAGCGAAATCGCCGAGGTCGCGGCGGAATTGCGCGGCGACATTCGGGCGCAGCACTTTCACGGCGTAGGTCTTGCGGACACCATCCTTGTCTATCTCGGCGCGATGCACCTGTGCGATCGAGGCCGCGGCGACCGGCGGACTGAAGCTCGCATAGAGCTGCGCCACAGGGCGTTCCAGCGAAGCGGCGACGACACCTTCGGCTTCGGTCAGGGAGAACGGCGGCAGCCGGTCCTGCAGGCTTTCGAGATCGCGCGCCATGGCGACGCCGACCACGTCGGGCCGCGTCGCGAGAAACTGGCCGAGCTTCAGATAGGCAGGTCCCAGCCGGGTCAGCGCGCGCGACAGCCGCGCGCCCGATTTCGCGCCGGGCCGCTCAATGAGCCGCGCCATGCGTAGCGCGAGCTGTCCCGGCGGCGGCACCAGCGAGGGATCGACGACGCCGAACACGCCTTCGCGCGCAAACACGAAACCGGCGCGGGCCAGCCGCGCCATATGATTGAGTGCCGAGATCACAAACGCCAGCCCGAATGCAGCGCGACGATGCCGCCCGAGAGGAGTTCGTACTTCACGCGGGAGAAGCCGGCCTCGCGGATCATGTCGGCGAAAATTGGCGGCTTCGGAAACTTGCGGATCGATTCGACGAGATACTGATACGACTCAGAGTCGCCGGTGACCGCCTTGCCGAGCGGCGGGATGACCTTGAACGAGAACAGGTCATAGATCTTGTCGAGACCGGGGACGTCGACGGTCGAGAATTCGAGACAGAGAAAACGGCTGCCCGGCTTCAGCACGCGATAGGCCTCAGCGAGCGCGCGGTCGATGCGCGGCACGTTGCGGATGCCGAAGGCGATCGTATAGGCGTCATAGCTCTTGTCGGCGAATGGCAACTCTTCTGCATTGCCCTCGACGAAGGAGACCTGATGTTCGAGATGGTGGGTAATGGCGCGCTCGCGGCCGACATCGAGCATGCCGGTGTTGATGTCGCAGACCGTCGCCGAGAAGCCGAGGCCCGACGCCTTGGCGGCGCGGAAGGAAATGTCGCCGGTGCCGCCGGCGACATCGAGCAGGGCAAACGGCGCGTCCGAGCGCGGCGGGTTGAGCGCGTTGATCATCACGTCCTTCCAGACGCGATGCATGCCGCCGGACATCAGATCGTTCATCAGGTCGTAGCGCCGGGCCACGCTGTGGAACACATCGTTCACCAGCGTCTGCTTGTCGCCTACGGGGACGTCCCTGAAGCCGAAATGGGTGGTTTCGCCCGGCTGATCCATCGTTTTCATCTCAAAAGCCTCATCGCGGCGGACCATAGCGCGCCTGCGGCAATGGGGCTATCACGTCAGCCTCTCAAGGTGAATGACGTGAATCATGCCTGAATTACCCGAAGTCGAGACCGTCCGCCGGGGCCTGCAGCCGGCCATGGAAGGGTCGAAGATCACCCGTCTGGATCTCAGGCGAAAAGACCTGCGGTTTCCGTTTCAGCCGGATTTTGCCGACAGGTTGCAGGGCCGGACCGTCGCCAGCCTTGGCCGCCGCGCCAAATATCTGCTGGCGGATCTGGATTCCGGCGACGTACTGCTGATGCATCTCGGCATGTCCGGCTCGTTCCGGGTTGTGTCTGATGAAAATAACGTGATGCCGGGTGCCTTCCATCATCCGCGCAGCGACGAGCGGGCACACGATCACGTCGTCTTTCACATGTCGTCGGGCCCGTCGGTGATCTACAACGATCCCCGCCGTTTCGGCTTCATGAAGATCTTTGCGCGCAGCGAGATCGAGAACGAGCCGTTCCTGAAGGACATCGGCCCCGAGCCGCTGGGCAACGAATTCGATGCAGCCATGCTGGCCGGCGCCACCGCCGGCAAGAAGACCAGCCTCAAGGCCGCGCTGCTCGATCAGCGCGTCGTCGCGGGCCTCGGCAACATCTATGTCTGCGAAGCGCTGTTTCGCTCGCATCTGTCGCCGCGGCGGCTGGCCGCGACACTGGCGACCAAGAAGGGCGAGCCGACCGATCATTCCAGACGACTGGTCACGGCAATCCACGAGGTGCTGAATCAGGCCATCAAGGCCGGCGGCTCGTCGCTGCGCGACCACCGCCAGACCGATGGCGAGCTCGGTTACTTCCAGCACTCGTTTCAGGTCTATGACCGCGAAGGCGAGCCGTGCCAAACCGATGGCTGTTCAGGCATCGTGAAGCGCTTCGTGCAGAACGGACGGTCGACCTTCTGGTGCCCGAAGTGTCAGAGGTGACACCGAGTCGGGGCTGACCTTGTCGGCGACTCTTCTTGATATCGACAGTCACATTGATATCGACAGTCACATGTCTTTCAATGCCTCTGCCGCCGCCTCCGCAACTCCCTTACGCGATGTCATCAGCGGCTGAATGTGTTGTCCGAAGTCTTCAACGCCCTGGACGAAATCGTCGAAGGTGAGCAATACGCCCTCGGTCCCCGGCACGGTGGCGACGTCGTCGAGCATGCGGGCGACATTGGCGAAAGAGCCGACGAAGGTCCCCATGTTGATGTTGACCGCTGATGTAGGGTCCGCCATCTGGCGGATGTTGGTGTCCTTGCCTGACTTGGTGTCGACGGCACCCTGTACGCCCAGCCAGGCGACCGCTTCGTGATCCACGCCGGCTTTGTAGTGCTCCCACTTTGCGAACGCGGCTTCATCGGTCTCGGCCGCGATCACCATGAACAGCACATAGGTCGTCACGTGTCGGCCGGTGTCATGCGTAGCCTCGGCCAGCCGTTCGGCGGCGGGTGCGAAATCGGTCGGGGTGTTGATGCCTTTGCCGAAGCAGAAATTGTAGTCGGCGTATTTTGCGGAGAAGGCCATTCCGGCGCCGCTCTGGCCGGCGCAAATGATCTTCATATCGGCTTGCGGCCGCGGGCTAACGCGGCAGTCTTCCATCTGGAAGAATTCGCCTTTGCGATCCGAGGCACCGGTCTGCCAAAGCTCGCGGAGGATCTCGACATATTCCGAAAGATATTCGTAACGGCGTGCGAAATATTGATCGCCCGGCCAAAGCCCCATCTGCGAATATTCGGGACGTTGCCAGCCGGTGATGAGATTGAGGCCGAAGCGGCCATGTGAAATCGAATCGATGGTCACAGCCATGCGCGCGGCAATCGCGGGAGGCATCACGAGCGTCGCTGCCGTGGCGAACAGTTTTATTCGCTTGGTCACTGCGGCCAACCCGGCCATCAAGGTGAAGGATTCCAGATTGTGATCCCAGAATTCGGTTTTCCCGCCGAAGCCACGCAATTTGATCATCGAGAGCACAAAATCGAGTCCGTAATGTTCGGCTTTTAGCGTCACCTCCTTGTTGAGGTCGAAAGTCGGCATGTATTGCGGGGCATTTTCAGAGAGCAACCAGCCATTGTTCCCGATTGGAATGAATACGCCGACCTTCATCTCGCTCTCCTCTGTAACAGGGTGACGCCTCGGGACGTCGCGAACTGTTCTGCTTGCGATAAACCAAGCAACAACTGTGCCGATGCGTGCGCATCGCGCCGATCCCACCGTGAAGGCAACGTGGTTGCGCGCCCGGCATTTCCGGCCATGATCTGCTGCCAACACGTATTGAGGACTCCCTATGACCGACGCATCGTCTCCCTCCATCCGCTTCAATGACGGCGCGTCCTATGAGCGGATGATGGGCGTCTGGAGCCGCAGCGCCGGCGAGGTCTTTCTGGACTGGGTGGCGCCAAAGCCGGGTCTTGCCTGGGTCGATGTCGGCTGCGGCAACGGCGCCTTCACGCAGCTGATCGCCGAGCGCCATGCGCCGTCGGTGATCGACGGTATCGATCCCTCGGAGCCGCAGCTTGCCTATGCGCGGACGCGGCCGGGTGCTGCGATGGCGGCGTTTCATCTGGGCGACGCAATGGCACTGCCGTTTTCCGACAAGTCCTTCGATGTCGCCGTGATGGCGCTGGTGATCTTCTTCGTGCCGGAGCCGTCGAAGGGCGTTGCGGAGATGGTGCGTGTCGTGTCACCCGGCGGCACGGTGGCCGCCTATGCCTGGGATATGGATGGCGGCGGCTTTCCGCTGCAGCCGATCCTGGGTGAATTGCTGAAGATGGGCCAGATGCCGTCGCTTCCGCCGAGCGTGGACGCATCGCGCCTCGACGTGATGCAGTCGCTGTGGACCTCCGCCGGCCTAGTGGACGTCGAAACCCGCGTGATCGATGTCACCCGTGCCTTCACCGATTTCGACGACTTCTGGTCGGCCTCGTCTGCAGGGCCATCGGTGAAGGCAGCTCTGACGGCGATGACGCCGGAGGAGATTGTGCAGCTCAAATCGCGCGTCCGGACGGGACTTTCGGAGGATGCAACCGGTCGTATCACCTGCAGTGCCCGCGCCAATGCCATCAAGGGGCGGGTGCCCGGCTGAGGCAGAGCATCCTCCGCCGCTCGATAGCGCCAATCGCCGGGATCTGCCGGTAATATTTCCTCAACTTGAAGGGGTATATAAGTAACGCAATAACCAAGGCGGGCGCAAATGCTGGCGTGGTTGGGTTTTCTATGGTGGTGGAAATGTACCGTAGAGGATGAACCTGTGTCCGTCGAAAAATTCCTCAAGCAGCGCGCCGTCAACGTCGTTGTCAGCGGGCAATATACGCTGTCGAACTGGCTGGATTCCGCAGGCAATCCGCGCAGCTTTGCCTGCCGGACCAGCCGCGTCTCGCCGTTCCGGATGATTGTCGATGTGCCGGTGGTGGGTCGTATCGGCGATCGCATCACGCCTTATTTCGGCGACTTCGGTCAGCTCGAAGGCCGCATCAGCGACACCATCTCCGGCAGCTTCCTGCTCGAACTCAACATGACGCCGCCGATGCGGCAGAAGCTGTCAGACAAGTTGACCTGGCTGGAGAAATTCCAGAAAGACCCCACGGTGCGGGAAGAGCGCAAGCAGGCGCGCCTCATTCCTGCGAGCCCGCATTCCATGCTGACCTTCGCCGACGGCAGTATGAAGAACTGCTTCGTCATCGACATGTCCGTGTCCGGCGCCGCGATCTCGGCCGACGTGCAGCCAGAGGTCGGAACGCCGCTCGCCGTCGGCGCCTGCGTCGGCCGCGTGGTGCGCCATCTCCAGGGCGGTTTCGCAGTGAAATTCGTCGAGCAGCAGAACCGCGAACAGCTCGAACGCCGGATCATCCGCGCCCCTGCCGCGCCGCCGCCGCGCGCAACGCCGTTCGCGGCGCAGATGGATGCGATGTACGAGGAAGTGGATTAGAGCATCGGACAGGCGGTTGCCTATGACAGCCAGTTCTCGACTTTCAGACCGCTCACCCGTTTGAATTCTTTCGCATTCGCAGTCACCAGCGTGGCATCGACGGCGCAAGCGTGAGCCGCGATCAGCAGGTCATTCGGGCCGATGGGGACGCCCTTCTTTTCGAGGTCGTGGCGAATGCGGGCGTATTCGGTGTCGGCCGGACTTTCCAGCGGCAGGATATCGAGCTCATTCAGCACCTGCTCTACGAGTTGCGTGAGCCGCGGTGAATTACGTTTGGCGCATCCGAACCGCAATTCGGCGGACGTAATGATGCTGACGCAAAATCCCTCGGCGCCGAGTTTACGAATTCTCTTGGCTACACGACCCGCCGGATTTCGGATCAGATCCGAGACGACGTTTGTATCAAGCATGTAGCGTGGTGTGCTCACAGCTTGATGTCCCGTAGCGGGCGCAGGCCTGCATCGACGTCCGGAAATTCTTCTGTGAATGGCACCATCGTATCAAGCAATGCCAGCAGGCCGCGCTTGCGTACGGGCTCGATTACGAGCCTGTCGCCGTCGCGGTGCATGACAGCTTCGTCGCCCGGTAACTCGAATTCAACGGGAATGCGGACCGCCTGATTGCGACCGTTACGAAACAGCCTGACGTGACGGGAGTCGGTCATCGGCACCTCCGTGGCATATGCTTAAGCATAGGCCAAAAGAGAGCTAATTTCCAGCGAAAACTACTTCCGCACGCAGATCACGCGCACCATCGCGGCCTTGGCATCGGTCGAGCTGCTGTTCGCGCTCACGCCATTCGCTTTCACGAAATTCAGCACGAGTTCCGCGGGCACCAGAGCCGCCTGTGGCGCTGCATTCGGCGGGCCGGCTACGAGCAGCGGCTTCAATTGCGCGAGGCCCGCGAATTTGCCGTCGCTGTCGATGGCGGCCGCGCCGGAAAAGCCGAGCCCCGGTGCGGGTGACAGCGCCAGTTCGCTTCCGGTGCCGATCGGTGTGGTGGTTGCCTTCACGCTGGTGACGGCTGCGCCGCCGCCCTGGTTTTGCGGATCGGCGATCCCTACGAGATCGAGATTGGGCTTCGCTGCGCCAGCGCCAAGCGACAGCGGCTTCAGCTCGCGCGCGCCATAGATGCGCAGCAATGCGAGATCGCGCACTTTATCTTCGGCGACTTTGTCGGCATTGCCGTAACCGGCCACGACGATGGACATGCAGCCATCGACTGCCTGGCGATCGGTGACGATGGCGCCGTCATCGCTCACGACGATTCCGCTGGCATATTCGACCTTCTTGCGCGGCGGCGGACCCATCGCCTGCGCCCCTGCGGGGAATGCGTTGAAGGCAGACGACATCGCGATCACCACCGGCTCCATGGTGCCTTCGGTGGCCTGATCGTAGAAGATCGAGAGGATGCGGACCTCGGAGTCCTTGAACTGGCCGCGGATGTAGAACTTCTTTTGGTTCTGCAACCCGGACAGCACGAAGAAATCCGGCTTGACGACCTGATAGTCGATCTTGCGACCGGGCTCCTTGCGCTCGGCCTCGGCGAGTTTCGCGGTGGAGGGCGTGTCCTCCTTGCGGCGCGCCAGCGTGATCTGGACCGTGCCGGTGGAGGACGACCATTTGCTGCCGTTCGCGTCGGAGGCCTGCTGCGGCACCAGCTTGCCGGGAATGCCAAGCCGTGCGCCGGTCACCATGTCGGTGACCATTTTCCAGCCGACATTGTCCTGAAGTTTCCTCGCTGCCGCGCGCAGCAGATCGCGCTCCTGCGGGTTCAGCACGCCGGTTTGTTTGGCGCCGTTGTCCTTCTGGAACGTCTTGATCGCATTGACCATGCGATCCGAGACCTCGCCGGTGATGGCGCCGTTATACTGCCCGGTCCATGCCAGATCCGATTGAATGCCGAGCCGCTCGGCCTGCGCCATGGCATTGGCGGTGTCGGCAGGGGTCTGCAGCGCCGGACGGATCGGTGTGGTGGTGACCGGCTTCGGCTTGATGCCCTGCACCGCGGGAGGCGTCGCCTGCACCTGTGCGTGAGCCGCAGAGGCTGCCACGATCATCAATGTTGCTGAAAGCATCGATCTCATGACATGTCCGGTCTTGAAGCTGGTGATTGATTTCGGTGGAATTAAGCACATCTCGTGGGTCGGTGACAGCGCGGGAAGGGTTCACGACAATGCGGGACCTGATCTGTGGCCTCATCCTGAGGAGGCGCTTCTTCAGCGCCGTCTCGAAGGATGAGCTGTTCATCTCATGGTTCGAGACGCGCGCAAGAAGCGCGCTCCTCACCATGAGGGTCGGAGTTTGGAGCGACTATTGCGATGCTGAATGCCGATGAACTCGAGCGCTATGCGCGTCACATCGTGTTGCGCGAGGTCGGCGGTCCCGGCCAGACCGCGCTGCAGGGCGCGAAAGTGCTTGTGATCGGCGCCGGCGGGCTTGGCGCACCGGCGCTGATGTATCTGGCGGCCGCGGGCATCGGCACGCTCGGTGTGGTCGATGACGACACTGTGTCGCTGTCAAACCTGCAGCGGCAGGTCATTCACGCAACGCCGGATATCGGCGCGTTGAAGACCGACAGCGCCGCTGCAAAGATCCATGCGCTCAATCCGCATGTCAGATTTATCGGCCATGCCGTCAGGCTCAATGCAGCGAATGCGATGGCGCTGTTGTCGGGCTACGACATCGTGCTCGATGGTTCCGACAATTTCACCACGCGCTATCTGCTGTCGGATGCCTGCTATCTCGCGAAGAAACCTCTGATCTCCGCTGCGCTCGGCACTTTCGATGCGTCGCTGACCACGATCCGTGCCCATGAGGCCAACGCCTCGGGTGTATTGAACCCGACCTATCGCTGTCTGTTTCCCGAAGCGCCGCCGCCGGGCACGGTGCCGAGCTGCCAGGAAGCCGGCGTCATGGGTGCGCTGGCCGGTATGGTTGGCTCGATGATGGCGCTGGAAGCGATCCGCGAGATCGTGGGCTTTGGTGAAGGGCTGGTCGGGCGTCTGCTGATGATCGACGCCCGCAACATGCGCTTCGAGACGCTGCGTTACGGGCGCGATCCGGCGAATCCGCTCAACGGGGATGCGCCGAGCATCAGGGATTTGAGCGCATATTTGTGAGGCGCTTTCTTAATCCCTCCCCGCAAAGGGGGGAGGGATGCCATTGGCCTGTGTCGTCTCACGCCCGCTTCTTTTCACTGTCCATATGCGCGAGATGCTCGTCTGGATAACGGCCGCCGGCTGCCGCATCGGCCGGGATCGCCTCTGCCAAAGCCCTGAGATGCGCGGGCGTGAGTTTCACCTCCAGCGATCCCAGCGCTTCAGTGAGCCGATCCCGTCGCCGGGCGCCGACCACGGGCAGGATGTCCTGGCCCTGTGCGGCGACCCAGGCGATGGCGACCTGTGCGACCGAAGCGCCGATGTCGTCGGCGACAGCGCGGATTTTGTCGACCAGCGCCAGATTCCGATCGATATTCGCAGCGCTGAAGCGTGGGCTGTGGCTGCGATAGTCCCTCGCGTTCATCCCGTTCTTGGTGAAGTGGCCACCGATCAGGCCGCGCGACAGCACGCCGTAGGCCGTGATGCCGATGCCGAGCTCCCGGCACGTCGGCAGGATGTCGTCCTCTATGCCCCGCGAGATCAGCGAATATTCGATCTGCAGGTCGGTGATGGGATGCACCTTGTGGGCACGGCGGATGGTCTCGGAGCCGACTTCGGAGAGGCCGATATGTTTGACATAGCCGGCCTTGATCAGGTCGGCGATGGCGCCAACGGTGTCCTCGATGGGCACATTGGGGTCGAGCCGCGCGGGGCGGTAGATGTCGATGACCTCGACGCCGAGCCGCACCAGCGAATAGGCCACGAAATTCTTGATCGCTATCGGGCGGTTGTCGAAGCCCATGAAGGCACCGGCGGGATCGCGCATACCGCCGAATTTGACCGAAAGCTGCAGGTTATCGTGGTTGCGGCCACGCAGGGCCTCGGCAATCAGCAGCTCGTTATGGCCCATAGCGTAGAAGTCGCCGGTGTCGATCAGGGTAACGCCGGCCTCCAGCGCGGCGTGGATGGTGGCGATGCTTTCACCTCGGTCGGCCGGGCCGTAGACATCCGACATGCCCATGCAGCCGAGGCCGAGCGCGCCCACTGTGGGGCCAGTCTTTCCGAGTTGAAGGTGTTTCACTGTGGTTCTCCCAGAATGCGGCCGGACCGATCCTTTGCCGCTGCCGCCCCGATATGAGCCCGCTCCATTGATCCGATAAGCTGGACAATCCCGAAAGGCTTGTTCACTCTGTCGAACAATGAGCGATCTCGATCTGCGCGATCTGGCGGCCTTTCTGGCAGTTGCACGGACCCGGAATTTCCGGCGGGCGGCGGTGGAGACCCATGTGTCGGTGTCCAGCCTGAGCCAGCGGTTGCGCGACATGGAAGAGCGGCTTGGCGTTCGTTTGCTGCATCGCACAACGCGCAGTGTTGCGCTTACCGAGGCTGGAGAATTGCTGCAACGCAAAATCGCTCCGGCTATGGGCGATGTCCATGCTGCGCTGCAGCAAGTTCGCGATTTCGGTGATGTGCCCTCTGGCCGCCTCAGGATCAACGGTCCAGCACCAGCCATCGATATCGTGGTGGCGCCGATGGTCACGCCATTTCTGCAGCAATATCCGCAGATTGAGCTTGAGATCGTTGCCGAGACGTCATTGATCGACATCGTCGCCAAGGGTTTCGACGCCGGCATTCGCTATGGCGAGGATCTGGCGCAGGACATGATCGCGGTCTCGCTGGGGCCACCGCAACGCTTCGTGATGGTGGCTTCTTCGCAATATATTGCGCAGCATGGACGACCTATTGCACCGCAGCAATTGCTGCAGCATTGCTGCATCAGAACGCGTTTCGACAACGGTTCTATCCCGGAATGGGAGTTCGAAAAGGACGGCCAGGTGGTCAGGATCCCGCCGCGGGGGCCGCTGCTGGCGAGTTATTCCCGGCTCGGGCTGGAAGCGGCCCGGGACGGACTTGGCTTTTACGCGGTGTTTGAGGGCTATGTGCGGGACGACCTCGCGACCGGGAGGCTGGTCAGCGTGCTGGAGGACTGGCTGCCGCCATTCCCGGGGCCGTTCCTGTATTATCCAAGCCGTCGGCAGCCGCCGCCGGCTTTGGCGGCGTTCGTGAGTTTTGTGGCGGAGTGGCGCAAACGGGAGCGGCGGGCTGCGGCCCCGGAGAACCCCAGTGGATCAGAGCGGCAGGGGAATCGCTGAGGCGGTCTCGCGGGTCTGCCAGAAGGTCAGCACACGCTGTGCCGTGGCGGGCACCAGGCGCTCGAAATTCTGTCGGGCTTCCTCGACATCGGCGGCGGCAGGCGAACGGCCGGGGCCGAGACGCAGCGTCATCAGGGCGCGGACAGTGGCCCAGGAAATCCCGATCGATTTGCCGAGTATCAGCATCGGATCGTCGCGGTCGCCTTTGAGGAGCTGGTCGATGGTCCCGATCCGCACGCCCGACAGAGCGGCGAGGGCGGCGGCGGTTTCCTCATATTGATGGGCGCGGGCAAAGCGCAACAAAGCGCCTTCGTCCAGCTCGTCGGCCTGGTGGAGCTTGCGAATGGCACGCTGCGCGGTGGCGAAGTCGCGGGTGACGGCCAGATGCGTCGGCGTACCGGTGATGTCCTGCATCGCGCGGTTGATCGCGTTGCGCAGTTGGGGGGCGGCGGCGTCGAACAGCCGACGGCGAACCACCTCGACCGACTGTGCCAACAGGTGTTTGAGTTGTTCCGGCGCGAGATCGTCGCGCTGCCCGACCGTGACGGCGAGGGCGCCATCATCGCTGGCGCGGCGAATGAGGCCGGTATAGCCGAGCTGCGAGAAAGCCGCACCGGCGTTGCCGGCCACGCGGCGGATCACGTCGCGGTCGCCGCGGCGGACGATCACGTCGGTAATGCGCGGGGTCAGCGTCGAGCGATCGGAGATCGCCAGCAGATGCGACTGGCCCTGGGCCTTGGCGATGTCGACCAGTGTCGGTTCGTCGATCAAGGGTGAGCGGCGCAACAGCGGCCCGGCGATCAGGATCTCGTCATCGCGGACGAGCAAGGCCACCAGTTGCGGCGGTGCGTTGACGAGATCGGACAGCCGTTCGGCCAGCTCTGTGCGTGCTTCGACCTCGGTTTGTGGAACCAGACTCGTCAGAACGCCGTCGAACAGATCGACATGTGCCGGTTGAAAACGGGATGCGCCCCTTAGGAAAAGCTCGGAAATCTTACGCACCGCTTCGCCGCGCCGCTTAGGATCGCCATCTCTGACGATGTTCTCCAGCCCGGGAATGAGCGATTTCGCCTCAGCCATCAAAAAATACTCAACACCACCATACGGAAAGGCTGGGGCACCCTAGATGGGGTTGATGAAGGAACGGTTAGTCCGCAGGATTGGGCTACCGCGGGTTGCAGAAATATTGCGGGGCAGCCACTGCGGCCTTGCCGGGGCTCCGGAAAAGGGCTATATCGCCCACAACTTATTAGGTTCTCATACGATCGCGTTTGAGAGTGGGCCCCTCGGGACCCGCTCTTTTTTATTACCTGAACGGACCTTGGCCGATAATCCGGCGGGGCTCGCCCGGGTCCAAAAGGGCCGAAAGCCCGACGCGATACACTTCTGCAGGCTGCACGCGCATTCAGACGTCCTCCAACCGGAATACTTCGATCCTGGACATGACCGACCAAAACCCAGAAACCGTTGATACCGAGCTGCTTTCCGAGCCGCGCTTGGTGATCGAGCCGGGTGCTGCGGCGCGGGTATCGGCAGTCGCCACGCCCGTGCTCGAAAACCTCGGTTACCGCCTGGTGCGGATCAAAATTTCCGGCGAGCTCGGCTGCACCGTGCAGATCATGGCGGAGCGGCCGGATGGCACCATGCTGGTCGAGGACTGCGAGGCGATCTCACACGCGCTGTCGCCGGTGATGGACGTCGCCGATCCGATCCAGCGCGCCTATCGCCTCGAAATTTCCTCGCCCGGCATCGATCGTCCGCTGGTCCGACGCTCCGATTTCGAGCGCTATCATGGCTATCTGGTTAAGATCGAGATGGCTGTCGCCGTCGGCGGCCGCAAACGCTTCCGTGGCCTGCTCGGCGCTATCGAAGGCGACGTGGTCCTGATCGATCGGGAAGGCGCCCGCGACGGCGAGGACCCCATCACGCGGTTGCCGCTGGAAGATATCTCCAATGCCAGTCTGGTGCTGACCGACGAGCTGATCGCCGAGTCCATGCGCCGCGGTAAGCACGCCGAGCTTGATCTCAAGCGGGAGCTCGGTCTCGCGCCGCCGCCGGCACCGCATGCCAAGCGCAGCGATCCGAAAAAGAGCTTTGCGCCGAAGCCGAAACTCAAGGTCGCGAAAGCTGCCAAGAAGCCTTTGCCGAAGAATACCAAAGAACATCGTCTGGCCGCCGACCGTGCGCGCCGAGGCGAAATCGATCCCATCGAAGGAGAATGAGCTATGGCCGCTGTCAGCGCCAATAAACTCGAACTGCTGCAGATCGCCGACGCCGTCGCGCGCGAAAAATCGATCGACCGCAACATCGTCATCCAGGCGATGGAAGAGGCGATCGCGAAAGCGGCCCGCGCGCGTTACGGTTCCGAGACCGATGTGCATGCCGAGATTCATCCCAAGACCGGCCAGCTCTCTCTGACCCGCCACATGCTGGTGGTCGAGGACGTCGAGAATTCGTCTTTCCAGACCTCGCTGTTTGACGCGCAGCGCGCCAATCCGGGTGCGCAGATCGGCGACACCATCGCCGACACGCTGCCGCCGCTGGAATACGGCCGTATCGCCGCGCAGTCCGCCAAGCAGGTCATCGTGCAGAAGGTGCGCGAAGCCGAGCGTGACCGGCAGTACCAGGAATTCAAGGATCGCATCGGCGAGATCGTCAACGGCATCGTCAAGCGCGTCGAATACGGTTCGGTGATCGTCGATCTCGGCCGCAGCGAAGCCATCGTGCGCCGCGACGAGATGCTGCCGCGCGAAGTGTTCCGCAACGGCGACCGCGTTCGCGCCTATGTGTTTGATGTGCGCCGCGAAACACGCGGTCCGCAGATCTTCCTGTCGCGCACCCATCCGCAGTTCATGGCCAAGCTGTTCGCGCAGGAAGTGCCTGAAATCTATGACGGTATCGTCGAGATCAAGGCCGTGGCCCGCGATCCCGGTTCGCGTGCAAAGATCGGCGTGATCTCGCGCGACTCGTCGGTGGATCCGGTCGGCGCTTGCGTCGGTATGCGTGGTTCCCGCGTGCAGGCCGTGGTCAACGAGCTGCAGGGCGAGAAGATCGACATCATTCCATGGTCGCCGGATATCGCCACTTTCGTGGTGAACGCGCTGGCGCCGGCGGAAGTCTCGAAAGTCGTGATCGATGAAGATCGTGAGCGCATCGAGGTTGTCGTTCCCGACACGAATAACCAGCTATCCCTTGCGATCGGTCGTCGCGGCCAGAATGTGCGCCTGGCTTCGCAGCTGACCGGCTGGGATATCGACATCCTGACCGAGCAGGAAGAATCCGAACGTCGCCAGGCCGATTTCGAAAATTCCACGCGCGTCTTCATGGAAGCGCTGAACGTCGACGAAGTCGTCGGTCAGCTGCTCGCGTCGGAAGGTTTCACCTCGGTGGAAGAACTTTCGATGGTCGATGCCAAGGAACTGTCGGGCATCGAGGGCTTCGACGACGAAACAGCGGCCGAATTGCAGAGCCGTGCACGTGAATACCTTGAGCAGCTCGAAGCTGAACTCGAAGGCAAACGTAAGGAACTGGGTGTGGAAGACGCTTTGAAGGACGTTCCGGGCGTGACCCTCAAGATGATGGTCAAGTTCGGCGAAAACGACATCAAGACCGTCGAGGATCTTGCCGGCTGCGCCACTGACGATCTGGTGGGCTGGACCGAACGCAAGGAAGGCTCCGAGCCGACCAAGCACCCGGGCATTCTCGATGCCAGCGAAATTTCGCGCGAAGACGCCGAGCATCTGATCATGCAGGCCCGCGTCGTGGCCGGCTGGATCACCCAGGCCGATCTCGACAAGGGTGCGCCGCTCGACGCCACCGAAGAAGCGTAAGGACAATGCCACGCGCATGCTCGCCATTGCTGACCAAGCAGATCTGGACAACGGCCCCCGGAGCACCAAGCCCGGGACGATGCGGATGTGCGTGGTTACGCGGAGCGTGCGCCCGATCGATGAACTGATCCGGTTCGTCGTCGCGCCCACGGGCGAGGCGATCCCGGATCTGAAGCGCAAGCTTCCCGGCCGCGGCCTCTGGGTCACGGCCTCCCGCAAGGCGGTGACCGAGGCGGCGAAGCGCAATCTTTTTGCCAAGGGCTTCAAGAAAGCGGTCAAGGCGTCGCCGACCCTGGCCGACGACACCGACAAGCTCATGGTGCGTGGCGTCATCGAGGCGCTGGCCATAACTGCCAAGGCCGGTCAGGTGGTTTCCGGCTTCACCAAGGTCGAAGACGCCCTGCGCCGCGGAACGGTCGGTGTTCTTCTCCACGCCTCCAACGGCGCCCCCGACGGAATCCGTAAACTGGACAGCGTTGCCCGGCAACGCGTGGAATTTGACGCGGAATCCGGCGACGACGCGCCGAAACTGCCGATCATTACGGTTTTAAGCTCCGATGAATTGGATTTGGCATTGGGGCGGTCAAATGTGATACATGCTGCCGTGCTTACGGGCCCGGCGGGCAAAACGTTCCTGTCGCGCAGCCAGACTCTGGTCCAATACCGGCTGGCTGACGACGACATCAACGCAAGCGCCAAAGCTTCGCTGACAACTGCTGCGCCGGAGACGGAGCCGCTGACGCCAACGATCTCGCTGATCGAAACTTCGACGACTGTGCGACCGCGCACAACGCAACAAGATTAGGACTGCTGAATGGTTGATACGAAAACGCCTGGTGACAAGACTCTGAGCGTTCCCAGCAAGACCTTGACGCTCAAGCCGCGCGTCGAGCAGGGCACTGTGCGCCAGAGCTTCAGCCATGGCCGCACCAAGCAGGTGGTGGTCGAGAAGCGCGGCAAGCGCCGCATGCCCGGCGATGCGCCCGCGGCTGCGCCTGTCGCCGCGCCAGCAACTGCTGCTCCCGCACCTGTCGAGACTGCTGCACCAGCTCCCGTTGCTGCTGCGCCGGCTGCTCCCGCTGCAACTGCTGCGCCCGCGGCGCCGGTTGCGCGCGCCGCTGCGCCTGCACCGGCCGCACCGGCTTCCCGCACCGCTGCCCCTTCTCCGGCAGGACGCAGCTCTGCTCCGCCTCCCGCAGCGCCGCCGTCGCGCGCGCCGCAGCGCCCGCAGCCTCCGGCCCGTTCGGGTTCGGGCGTTGTGCTCCGCACCCTGACCGAAGAAGAGCGCAATGCCCGCGCCAGCGCGCTGGCCGATGCCCGCGTGCGCGAGCAGGAAGAGCGTCGCCTCGCCGAGATCGAGGCAGCTCGCCGCAACACCAAGGAATTCAAGGAACAGGAAGAGCGTGAAGCTGCCGAAGCCCGTCGCAAGGCCGAGGAAGAGCGTCACCGCCAGGAAGAAGAAACCAAGCGCCGCGCCGAAGTCGAGGCCAAGCGCCGTCAGGCTGAAGCCGATGCGAAGGCTGCCAAGCCGGCCACGACGACGGCCCGTCCTGGCGCCCCCTCAACTACGCCTGCGCGTGCGCCCGGCGTTGCTGCCGACGGCACCGACGAGGATGAAGGTCCACGCGTCATTCGCCGTGGTCCCGGCGGCGCCGCGCGCCCCGTGATCGCGCCGAAGCCCACTGCCAAGCCCGGTCCGCAGAAGGAGCGCGGCCGTCTCACCGTCGTCACCGCGCTGTCGGCCGGCGACGTGCGCGAGCGTTCGATCGCCTCGTTCCGTCGCCGCACCCAGCGTCTGAAGGGTCATCAGTCGAACGAGCCGAAGGAAAAGCTGGTTCGTGAAGTCACGATCCCGGAAGCGATCACGATTCAGGAACTCGCCAACCGTATGGCCGAGCGCGCCGTGGACGTTATCCGTCTGCTCATGAAGCAGGGCGCGATCCACAAGATCAACGACGTCATCGACGCCGACACCGCGCAGCTGGTGGCCGAGGAAATGGGCCACACCGTCAAGCGCGTTGCCGAATCGGACGTTGAAGAAGGTCTGTTCGACAAGGTCGACGATTCCACCGATACCGAGCCGCGTTCGCCGGTCGTGACCGTCATGGGCCACGTCGACCACGGCAAGACCTCGCTGCTCGATGCGTTGCGTCATGCCAATGTGGTGTCCGGCGAAGCCGGCGGCATCACGCAGCATATCGGCGCTTATCAGGTCACGTCGCCCGAGAGCGGCAAGAAGATCACCTTCATCGATACGCCAGGCCACGCTGCGTTCACCGCGATGCGTGCCCGCGGCGCCAAGGTCACGGATATCGTCATCCTTGTGGTGGCGGCCGATGACGGCGTCATGCCGCAGACCATCGAAGCCATCAACCACGCCAAGGCAGCCGGCGTGCCGATGATCGTGGCGATCAACAAGATCGACAAGCCCGACGCCAAGGCGGAGCGCGTGCGCACCGAACTGCTGCAGCATGACGTGCAGGTCGAATCCTTCGGCGGCGATGTGGTCGACGTCGAAGTGTCGGCGAAGAACAAGACCAACCTCGACAAGCTCCTGGAAATGATCGCACTGCAGGCCGATATTCTCGACCTGAAGACCAATTCGGAGCGTCCGGCGGAAGGTACCGTGATCGAAGCCAAGCTCGATCGTGGTCGTGGTCCGGTGGCGACCGTGCTGGTTCAGCGCGGCACCCTGAAGGTCGGCGACATCATCGTGGCCGGTGCCGAAATGGGCCGTGTCCGCGCGCTGATCTCCGATCAGGGCGAGACACTGACCGCGGCAGGTCCGTCGGTGCCGGTCGAAGTGCTCGGTTTCAACGGTCCGCCGGAAGCTGGCGATCGTATGGCCGTGGTCGAGAACGAAGCCCGAGCCCGTGAAATCACCGGCTACCGTGCGCATCAGAAGCGTGAGAAGTCCGCGGCCTCCACCAATGGCATGCGCGGCTCGCTCGAGCAGATGATGAGCCAGCTGAAGACCTCGGGTCGCAAGGACTTCCCGCTGATCATCAAGGCCGACGTGCAGGGTTCGCTTGAAGCGATTCTCGGCTCGCTTGAGAAGCTCGGTACCGATGAAGTCGCTGCGCGCATCCTGCATGCGGGCGTCGGCGGCATTTCAGAATCGGACGTCACGCTGGCGGAAGGCTTCAACGCCGCCATCATCGGCTTCTCGGTTCGTGCCAACAAGGAAGCCGCCGCTGCTGCCAAGCGCAACGGCATCGAAATCCGCTACTACAACATCATCTACGACCTCGTGGATGACGTGAAGAAAGCCATGTCCGGTCTGCTCGCGCCCACACTGCGCGAAACCATGCTGGGCAATGCGCAGATCCTCGAAGTGTTCAACATCTCGAAGGTCGGCAAGGTTGCGGGTTGCCGCGTCACCGACGGAACCGTGGAGCGCGGCGCGAATGTGCGCCTGATCCGCGACAACGTCGTGGTGCACGAAGGCAAGCTGTCGACACTGAAGCGCTTCAAGGACGAAGTGAAGGAAGTGGCGTCAGGCCAGGAATGCGGCATGGCGTTCGAGAACTACGGCGACATGCGCGCCGGCGACGTGATCGAGTGTTACCGCGTAGAGACCATCCAGCGCTCCCTGTAAGTCCAAATCTTACAGAGAGACCGGATTTAAACGAGACGTCATGCCCGGCCTGCGCGAAGCTAGCTTCGCTAGATGGCCGGGCATCCACGTTTTTGAATTTCAAAAGAGCAGTCGTGGATGGCCGGGACAAACCGGGCCATGACGAATTTTGTTTTCGTAGGGAAACCGATGCCCAAGCATCACCAAAAATCTGCCGCGCCGGGCGGCTCGCAGCGTCAATTGCGCGTTGGCGAGCTGATGCGCCACGCGATTGCCGATATCCTGTCCCAAGGTGGGGTCCACGATCCCGTTCTGCAGACCACCATCATCACCGTGCCCGAGGTGAAGATGTCGCCCGATCTCAAGCTCGCCACCGTCTATGTGATGCCGCTCGGCGGCCAGAACACCGAACCGGTGCTGAAGGCGCTTGCGGCGAACAAGAGCTTCCTGCGAACCGAGGTCGCGTATCGCGTGAACCTCAAATACGCCCCCGATCTCCGCTTCCGCATCGATGAGCGCTTCGACGAAGCCGAACGCATCGACAAACTTTTGCGCACGCCTGCCGTTGCGCGCGACCTCAAACCAGACTCGGACGAAAACGAATGACTGTGACGACCCCAGCCGCCGCCCTCGATTCACGCCTCGATGAAGCGGGCAATGGCGAGCCCACCCTCTCTCCGGCCGTGCAGCACGGCGACCACGGTCAGCAAGGTGACCGCGGCGGCAATGACCAGCGTCAGCATCAGGGCCATCGCGGCAATAACGATCCCCGCCATCAGGGCGGCAAGCAGCGTCAGCAGGGCCAGGTCCGGCGCGACAAGCGCGACGTCCATGGCTGGGTGATCCTCGACAAGCCGATCGGCATGACCTCGACCCAGGCGGTCGCGATCGCCAAGCGCCTGTTCCAGGCCAAGCGCGCCGGCCATGCCGGTACCCTCGATCCGTTGGCGTCCGGCGGTCTGCCGATCGCGCTCGGCGAAGCCACCAAGACGGTTCCGTTCGTGATGGACGGCCGCAAGCGCTATCGCTTCACGGTCGCCTGGGGTGAGGAACGCGATACCGACGACACCGAGGGCCGTGCGACCTTCACCAGCCCGAATAGGCCAACGGCCGACCAGATCAGGGCGCTGCTGCCGCAATTTACCGGCAATATCGAACAGACCCCGCCGCAATACTCGGCGATCAAGATTCAGGGCGAGCGCGCCTATGATCTCGCCCGCGACGGCGAGGTGGTGCCGCTGGTTCCCCGACCGGTTGTGATTCACGAATTAGTCCTGACAGAACAGCCAGATAGCGATCATGCCGTGTTCGAAGCCGAGTGCGGCAAGGGCACTTACGTGCGTGCGCTGGCCCGCGATATCGGCCGTTTACTCGGCTGCTACGGCCATATCAGTGCGCTCCGGCGTACCCTGGTCGGACCTTTCGCCGAAGCCGACATGATTCCGCTGGAACAGTTGGAGGCTTTGTGCGATAGAGCCGCGTCTGGCGAGGGTAGCCTCGCCGACGCGCTACTGCCCGTTGAGACCGCGCTGGACGACATCCCGGCACTGGCCGTCACACGGGCGGATGCGGCAAGGCTCCATCGGGGCCAGGCCGTTTTGTTGCGCGGACGGGATGCGCCCGATTGTAGCGGCACAGTTTATGTCACGGTGGCAGGGCGATTATTGGCCCTCGCTGAAGTTGGCAACGGCGAACTCATCCCCAAGCGCGTGTTTAACCTGACCGGACTGACCGCCAGTTCGGCCCGCAAAGAAAGTAACTGACGATGTCGATTACCGCAGAACGCAAAGCGGAAGTCATCAAGACCAATGCCAACAAGACCGGCGACACTGGTTCGCCGGAAGTCCAGGTTGCGATCCTCTCCGAGCGCATTGCCAACCTGACCGGACACTTCAAGACCCACACCAAGGACAACCATTCCCGCCGTGGTCTTTTGAAGCTCGTCTCCACGCGTCGTTCGCTGCTTGACTACATCAAGCGCAAGGACGAGGCGCGCTACAAGGCGCTGCTCGAGAAGCACAACATTCGCCGCTAAGCGAAATCACGCGCGCAAAAACCCTTTGCGCGCGTTTTTTGTAGCGGAAGCCATGTGCGGCTTTCGCGATAACGTTCAGAAGCAATCCGGCAACTGGACGATGACGGGCAAGGTGCCCGTCGCGCGGCGCGATCCTCCAAAGATCCCCGCGACCATCGGAAGGATGGACGCCATTCAGAATACCAGAGCCATGGCAGGATCGCCGGACGCTGATTTCGCGACATCGCGAACAGCTTCTTGCCGTCTTGCGCATGGCTTTTGTGTTTTGGACTTCAGTGTTTTTGGCCGTCACGTCCTCCGTGAACCCATGAAAGAAACCTAAGATGTTTAATGTTCACTCCGTCGAGATCGATTGGGGCGGTCGTCCGCTCAAGCTGGAAACCGGCAAGGTTGCCCGTCAGGCTGACGGCGCCGTCATCGCCACCTATGGCGAGACCGTCGTTATCGCCACCGTCGTCGCCGCGAAGACTGCCAAGGATGGCATCGACTTCCTGCCGCTGACCGTCGACTACATCGAGAAGACCTATGCAGCCGGCCGCATTCCCGGCGGCTACTTCAAGCGCGAAGGTCGTCCGACCGAGAAGGAGACGCTGGTCTCCCGCCTGATCGATCGCCCGATCCGCCCGCTGTTCGTCGATGGCTGGCGCAATGAAACCCAGATCGTCGTCACCGTGCTGTCGCACGACATGGAGAACGATCCGGACATTCTCGCGCTGGTCGCCACCTCGGCTGCGCTGACGATTTCCGGCGCCCCGTTCCAGGGCCCGATCGGTGCGGCCCGCGTCGGCTTCATCAATGATGAATACGTGCTCAACCCGACCCTCGACGAAATGGCCGACACCAATCTCGACCTCGTCGTCGCCGGCACCGGCGATGCCGTGCTGATGGTGGAATCGGAAGCCAAGGAGCTCAACGAAGACGTGATGCTCGGCGCCGTGATGTTCGGTCACCGCCACTTCCAGCCGGTCATCAAGGCGATCATCGAGCTCGCCGAGAAGGCCGCAAAGGAGCCGCGCGAGGTCAAGACCATCGATGACAGCGAAATCGAGAAGGAAATGCTCGGTCTCGTCGAAACCGAGCTGCGCGCTGCTTACGCGATCCCTGTGAAGCAGGACCGCTACGCTGCCGTCGGCGCCGTCAAGGCGAAGGCGATGGCGCACTACTTCCCGGAAGGTCAGGAGCCGAAATACGACAAGCTCCGCATCGCCGGCGTGTTCAAGGAACTGGAATCGAAGATCGTTCGCTGGAACATCCTCGACACCAAGAAGCGTATCGATGGCCGCGACCTGACCACGGTTCGTCCGATCGTCGCCGAAGTCGGCGTGCTGCCGCGCGCCCACGGTTCGGCGCTGTTCACCCGCGGTGAAACCCAGGCGCTGGTCGTGACCACGCTCGGCACCGGTGAAGACGAGCAGTACATCGACTCGCTGTCAGGAACGTACAAAGAGACGTTCCTGCTGCACTACAACTTCCCTCCCTACTCGGTTGGCGAGACCGGTCGTATGGGCGGCACCAAGCGTCGCGAAATCGGTCACGGCAAGCTCGCCTGGCGCGCGATCCATCCGGTTCTGCCGGGTCACCACGAATTCCCGTACACCGTGCGCGTGGTGTCGGAAATCACCGAGTCCAACGGTTCGTCGTCGATGGCATCGGTCTGCGGTGCTTCGCTGGCGCTGATGGATGCGGGCGTTCCGATGAAGCGCCCGACGGCGGGTATCGCCATGGGCCTGATCCTCGAAGGCGCGCGCTACGCGGTTCTGTCGGACATCCTGGGTGATGAAGATCACCTCGGCGACATGGACTTCAAGGTGGCTGGTACCGATACCGGCATCACCTCGCTGCAGATGGACATCAAGATCGCCGGTATTACCGAAGAGATCATGAAGGTCGCTCTGGGCCAGGCCAAGGAAGGCCGCATTCACATTCTCGGTGAGATGTCGAAGGCGCTCAACAACGCCCGTGCCGAGCTCGGCGAATACGCACCGCGCATCGAGACCTTCAAGATCGCTACCGACAAGATCCGTGAAGTGATCGGCACCGGCGGCAAGGTGATCCGCGAGATCGTCGAAAAGACCGGCGCCAAGGTCAACATCGAAGACGACGGCACCGTGAAGGTGGCCTCATCCGATGGTGAGTCGATCAAGGCTGCGATCAAGTGGATCAAGTCGATCGCGTCCGATCCGGAGCTCAACGCGATCTATGAAGGCACCGTGGTCAAGGTCATGGAGTTCGGTGCGTTCGTGAACTTCTTCGGCGCCAAGGATGGTCTGGTTCACATCAGCCAGCTCGCCGGCGGTCGCGTGCAGAAGACCTCCGACGTCGTCAAGGAAGGCGACAAGGTCAAGGTCAAGCTGCTCGGCTTCGACGATCGCGGCAAGACGCGTTTGTCGATGAAGGCTGTCGATCAGGAGACCGGCGAAGATCTCGAAGCCAAGCAGAAGGCCGCCGAAGGCGCGACTGCAGCGGAGTAATTTTCGCTCACGCGAGATGAGTTGCGAAAGGGCGGCCGAAGGGCCGCCCTTTTTGTTTGTGGCGATGTTTCGCGAGGACCCCGAAATATGCTCCCCACGGCGCATGGCTTTGTTACGCTTGGGGGAGGGAAAAGAGGAACACGTCTCTCCGACACGTGATGTGCTATGTCCCGCTGCGTCACAATGCCCGCATATGAAACTGGCAGTGATGCGTTGCGTATCTGTCCGACGACCCCGCAAATTTCTCAGGGAGAAGCCCCATGACGACCTCTGCATCGATGTCCCGACGCCATCTCATGCTCGCTGCGACCGGCATCGCTGCCGCGGCCGTCGCGCCCCGTCTGGCTTTCGCCCAGGCGGCTGCGCCGGCCACCCCTGCTGCCGGCAATGCGCCATTCATCCTGCCGCCGCTGACCTATCCGGTCACGGCCTTTGAACCGCATATCGATGCCAAGACGATGGAGATCCATCACGACAGGCATCACGCCACCTATGTCGCCAACATGAACAATTTCGCCAAGGACACCCCGGTGATCGGCGAGAAGCCGCTGGTCGAGGTGCTCGGCAATCTCAACAGCGTGCCTGACGCGATCCGCACCGGCGTGCGCAACAATCTCGGCGGCCATGCCAACCACACCATGTTCTGGCAGATCATGGGCCCGAATGGCGGCAAGCCGGAAGGCGATGTGCTCGCGGCGATCGATCGCGACCTCGGCGGCCTCGAGAAATTCCAGACCGATTTCAACGCCGCCGGCGGCCGTCAGTTCGGTTCTGGCTGGGTGTTCGTGATCGTCGACAAGGACGGCAAGCTGTCGATCGAGACGCGTCCGAATCAGGACAATCCGATCATGGACGGCAAGCGCGCGCTGATGGGCAACGACGTCTGGGAGCACGCTTATTATCTGACCTACCAGAACCGTCGCGCTGATTATCTCAAGGCGTGGTGGAATACGGTCAACTGGACCAAGGTCGGCGAGCGCTATGCGGCGGCAAAGGCCGGCACGCTGGCGGTGTAAGAGATTCCGTCATTCCCCGGCAAACCAATTGGTTTGCCTGAGGGCGCGGGCGCACTTCGCACACGCGAGCCCGGAATCTAGACATAGCTGAAACACATCGAGATCCCCCGCCACTCCAAGTGGAGTGGCTGAGGTTCGCTCGCGCGAAGGCGCGTTCGCCCCGGGATGACAGCTACGCTGTCACTTCCTCAGATCGCCTTCGTCCGCCGCGCTCTCCGCGAGCGTAGCCGGCTCGATGCCGTAGCGCTTGATCAGCGGCATCTGCGCCACCGCGAAGACCATGGTCAGCGGGATGACGCCGAACGCCTTGAAGGCCACCCAGAAATCCGTGCTCTGGGTGCGCCAGATCGCTTCGTTCAGAAGCGCCATGGCGAAGAAGAACAGCGCCCAGCGCTTCGTCAGCGCGCGCCAGCCTTCGTGTGTGAGATTGAACATCTGGTCGAACATGATGGCGATGAAGGATCGGCCGAACAACAGGCCGCCGCCGAGGATCGCTGCGAACAGGCCATAGATGATGGTCGGCTTGACCTTGATGAAGGTCTCGTCATGCAGCACCAGCGTCAGCGTGCCGAACACCAGCACGATGACGGCGGTGACAAGCGCCATGATCGGCACATGCCTGACCACGACATAGGACGCGATCATCGCCGCAACGATGGCCACCATGAAGGCGCCGGTGGCGACGAACAGGTTGAACTTGGCATTGGCGACGAAGAACACGATCAGCGGACCGAGCTCGGTGGCGAGCTTGAATAGCGGGTGCGGCTGCTTCTTGTCGATCACGTCAGTCATATCAGCTTTCAATTCCTGCAATCGCCTGCGCGAAATCCCTGGCGGTGAATGGCGCGAGATCGTCGATGCCTTCGCCAACGCCGATGAAATGCACCGGCAGTTTGTACTTTTCCGACAGTGCCACGAGGATGCCGCCGCGCGCGGTGCCGTCGAGCTTGGTCATCACAAGGCCGGTGACGCCAGCCGTACGATGAAACGCCTCGACTTGCGACAGCGCGTTTTGTCCCACTGTGGCGTCGAGGACCAGCAGTACCGCATGCGGCGCTGTGGCATCGACCTTCTTGATCACGCGTACGACCTTCTCAAGCTCGACCATCAGTTCGGTCTTGTTCTGCAGCCGACCGGCGGTGTCGATTAGCAGCACGTCGCGATTGTCGTCGCGGGCCGCGGTGACGGCGGTGAAGGCGAGGCTCGCGGAATCCGAACCCTGCGCACCGGCGATGACCGGCACCTTGTTGCGCTCGCCCCAGACCTTGAGCTGCTCGATGGCTGCCGCGCGAAACGTATCGCCGGCGGCGAGCATCACCTTGCGGCCTTCGGCGGAGAAGGCGGACGCCAGTTTGCCGATGGTGGTGGTCTTGCCGGAACCGTTGACGCCGACCACGAGGATCACGAACGGCTTGTGCGAAGTATCGATCACCAATGGCTTGGCGACCGCCGAGAGCACTTTTTCGACTTCGGTGGCCACAACGGTTTTGACCTCGTCGGCGGAGATCGCCTTGTCATAGCGGCCATGGCCGACGGCGGCGGAAATCCGCGCCGCCACTTCGGTACCCAGATCGGCGCGCAGCAGCACGTCCTCGATGTCCTCGAGCATGGCGCGGTCGAGCTTGCGCTTGGTCACGAGGTCGGCGACCGCGGTGCCAAGGGCGCTCGAGGTGCGCTTCAACCCGCCGGAGAGCCGTCGCCACCAGCTCAGTTTTGGCGTTTCGGGAGTGTCGCTCATGTCGGGGGTGTGTTAGCCGTTTCGCGCCATGATTCAAAGTATGACCAGTGAAAGTGACGAAGACGTAAGCTTGGAGGCCGAGCCCCGGCTGGAACCCCGCACCGATGCGGTGGAGCTGACCGAGACCGAGATTCTGGCGCGGGTGCTGCACCGTGACGGCCTGATGCTGGTAATCGACAAACCCGCCGGCCTGCCGGTGCATCGCGGCCCCAAGGGCGGCGCCAATCTGGAAACTTCGTTCGAATTCCTGCGCTATGGCCTGCCGCGTGCGCCGGTTCTGGCGCATCGGCTGGACAGGGATACGTCGGGCTGCCTGGTGCTCGGCCGGCACCGCAAGGCGACAGCGTCGCTGGGCCTGCTGTTCAAGCACAGCCGCATCCGCAAGACCTATTGGGCGGTGGTCGAGGGCGGGCCCGCCGAGGAGTCGGGCGTGATCGACATGCCGCTCGGGCGGCTCAATGCCGATCGGGGCTGGTGGATGAAGCCGGATCCCGAGGGGCTCAAGGCCGTCTCGAATTTCACCGTGCTCGGCCGCGGCGGCGGCATGAGCTGGCTGGCGCTCGAGCCGGTGACGGGTCGCACGCATCAGCTCCGCGTGCACTCGGCGTCATCAGGCTTCCCGATCGTCGGCGACAATATCTACGGCAATGGGCCAAGGTTTGGCGAGCCAACGCTGCATCTGCATGCGCGGGAGATCGTGATCCCGATTTCGCGCAACAAGGACCCGATTCGTGTCGTCGCACCGGCCCCGCCGCATCTCCATGAGCGGCTCAGGGCGTGCGGCTGGAACGGGGAGTAACGCGTCGGGATAGCGCGCAGCACCCGCGCTATAACAGGCCACGCTCACGCGGCAGCGCCGTTCTGAACTGTCACCGTGCCATCGGGGTTTAACGTGACGGTGAGTGCACACATGTTCGGTTCGAAAACCAATGGCACGACGACCGCCAGTTTGGACGGATCGAAGATTTCGCCCTGCACGACATCAGCGAGCGTCATCCAGTATCTCGCCGTCGACGTGAACGTAAATGTCATGTTCGGCGCGGCCTGCATCACCTCGGTCGCTGATCCGGCCATGCCAATGCCGACGTTTGCCGTGTCCATCGGGATCGTTCCGTCGCATGTGATCATCAGGGAGTCGTTTTGCCCCTGCCGCTGGTCGATGAAGCCAAAGGCCTCGCTGCCATAGGTCAATGTGACGAGGCTGCTGGCTGGCAGTGTCGCCGGCAGGACCTCTACCGCGGCGAATGTAATACCCGGCGCGAGCTTGCCGCTCTCCATCCAGACGAAATCATAGCTCGGCTGCCAGGAAAAGATCAGCTCCGTCCTCGGGCCGACCCGCATGACGAACCAGGCAGGGACAAGCCCGGAAGGTGGGTTCTGGCTGGATTGAAAGCAGACGAATGTCTGTGTTGAAGCGCTGTTATTGAAAAATTTCAGTTCGTAAACCGGCAGGCCACCCGCAATGGCCGATGCAGCCGTCGCACCGGGCTCGCCATTTCTGTGGTCTGCGAAATTGATGCGGACGACTGACGGCATGCCCCACCTCCATCGCGCACCGTTGCGATGGCGCGTAGGATCAATATATCGCAACCATGGGTTGAATGAAAGGGGCGTCTGTCTAAAACAATGTGGGCGATGGATGCGTAGCTCACGAACAGATCGATTGCCCTGGGACGCGAAGCTTGTTTCAGGCGACCGAAGCGAACAGCTTCGGATCGAACGTGCCCTCATATTCAAACGCGGCCGGCCCCGTCATCAGCACGTGGTCGTCGCTCTCGCGCCATTCGATGGTGAGTTCGCCGCCGGGCAGCGTCATATGCACAGTGCGATTGGTCCGACGCAGGCGAGCGGCGGCAACAGCGGTTGCGCAAGCCGCGGAGCCACAAGCCTTGGTGAGGCCGGCGCCGCGCTCCCAGGTGCGCATCACGATGTGATCGCGATCGACGATATGGGCCAGCGTGATATTGGCGCGGTCCGGGAAGATCGGGTGGTTTTCCAGCAGCGGTCCGAACTTTTCGAGATCATAGGCCTGGATGTCGTCGACCCAGAAGATCGCATGCGGGTTGCCCATCGAGACCACTGACGGGGTGTGCAGGATGGGCGCGTCGATCGGGCCGATCTGCAACTCGATGCCGCGGGTGTCACGGAATTCCTCGGCCAGCGGAATGTCCTGCCAGCCGAACTTCGGCGTGCCCATGTCCACCGTGTAGAGATCCGGCGTCGGGCCTTGCCAGCAATTGATCAGGCCGGCCTTGGTCTCGAATGTGAGTGCCGTCTTATCACCGCCGGCAAAGGCCTGCCGCGCCACGCAACGCATGCCGTTGCCGCAAGCACCCGCCTCGGAGCCGTCATTGTTGTAGATCGAGACGAACGCGTCAGTGCCGGCCAGCCGGGGCTTCTGCAGCACCATCAACTGGTCATAGGGCACCCCTTCGGGGGTGGCCACGGCCCGGGCGTCGGCAGGCGTGATACCGGATGCCGTATCGCGCAGGTCGATCACGACGATCTCGTTGCCGATGCCGTTCATCTTGGCGAAGGAATGGTTGGCCAGTGCGCTCATGCTCGGTCCCGTTGATGTCAGCCTTATATGGCGAGGCCGGGCAGATTGGCCAGTGCGGCGATTCTGTGTCGGCTGTTTTGAATGGCCCTGCGCAATTTGGGGAGGGGACGAAAGCCGCGGCTGCGTGTTACCATGATGCCGTATCGCGCATGTTGCCGGACGCTGCGCGCAGGATGTCACTGGAGACCCTTCGAATGACCCGTTCTCGCCTGTCCCGCCTCGCCACTGCGGCGCTGATCCCGGCAGCCGCGCTGACGCTGAACGCCGCGGCCTGGGCGCAATCTCCGCCTGCCACGCCGCCAGCGGTAAGCACTCCGGCCACCCCGCCCGCGCCGGCGACACCAGCTCCGGCGGCAACGGCTCCTCCCACTCCCACTCCCGCCACACCGGAGACGCCGGCCCCTGCCGCGCCGGCAACGCCGCCTGCTGCAGCGCAGGCCCCCGCAACGCCCCCCGCGCCTCAGGTCCAGGTTGCCGATCCGTTCGGTGAGGAAATCACGCTGTCGCCGAAGCAGATGGTGACGTTCGTCGGCAAGGCGAATTGGGACTCAGCCTTCGATACGCTGATGGATGCGTTCAAGCAGATCACGACCGTGCTCGACAAACAGGGCGTCAAATCATCCGGCAATCCGATGATCGTCTATACAACCACCGACGACACCGGCTTCACCTTCCTCGCGGAAATCCCGGTCGATCAGGAGGTGAAAAATCTGCCGAAGGCGATGAAGATGGGCCTGTCGCCGGATGGCAAGGCGCTGAAGTTCGTCCATCGCGGCTCCTACGACAATATGGACAACACCTATGAGGCGATCACCAATCACCTCGATGACAAGAAGCTAGAGGCGAAAGACACCTTCATCGAGGAATACATGACCGATCCCTTGAAGACGGCGGAAGACAAGCTGGTCATTAATGTCTATGTGCCGCTGAAGTAGTAGAAGCGACGGCCGGCGATAACGAATCTCTGGTCACAAGAAAGCCTTGGACGGTCGCGAGAGATTGGGCATGAAAAATCATCTGACTCTGGCCGTTGTCGGCATTGCGCTCATCGCCACTCCTGCGCTCGCGCAGGTCAATCCCCCGCCGACGATTTCCGTCTCCGGCGAAGGCACCGTGTCGGTGCCGCCAGATCTCGCTGTCGTCGATGGCGGTGTCACGACTGATGCCAAGACCGCACGCGAGGCGGCAGAGGCCAACAATGCCGCGATGGCCAAGGTGCTTGCGGCCCTGAAGAGCGCCGGCATTGCCGAGAAGGACATGCAGACATCGCGGCTGTCGCTGTTTCCGCAGTATGCGCAGCAGACCCGTCCCAATCCCAATCCTGGCCCCAATGTCATCTCGGGCTATCGCGCCAGCAACCGCGTCACCATCCGGGTGCGCGACGTGACCAAGGTGGCCGGCACGATCGACGCGCTGGTGTCGTCGGGTGCCAATGAGGTCGGCGGCATCAATTTCATGGTGACCAAGGCGTCGCAATTGCTCGACGATGCGCGCAGCGACGCGATCGCGGATGCGCGGCGCAAGGCGGAAATTTACGCCAAGGCTGCCGGCGTCAAGCTCGGCGCGCCGATCAGCATTTCCGAGGACTCCGGCAGCGCGCCAGCGCCAATGATGTTGCGCAAGATGGGCGCCGATGTGGCATCGGCTCCGGTGGCGCAAGGCGAGGAAGTGCTGCGCGTGAATGTCAGCGTGAGCTGGGAAATCAAGCCGGCGCAGTAACTACAAACTCGGTCATGGCCGGGCAAAGCGCGAAGCGCGGCTTCGCCAGATGTCCCGGCCATCCATGCCTTAGTCTTCAGTCTTCGCTAAAGACCTGGATGCCCGGCACATCTAGCGAAGCTCGCTTCGCGCTGGTCGGGCATGACGACTGAGAGTTCGTGCTCTCCTTAAATCTCCACCACCTGTCCCGGCTTAAGCGCCATAAACTTCTCACTGGGCAATTCCGCCGCGCTGCATGCGGCAGCCAATCCTTTCACCGGTCCGTCAATCGCCTCATCGGTGAGCTGGAATGTGCTGTGATGGCTGGCCAGCGCCTGCTGCGCGCCGCAGTCGCCAAAGGCTTTCACGGCGTCTTCCGGGTTCATGTGCTGGTCCTTCATGAACCAGCGTGGCTCATAGGCGCCGATCGGCAGGATCGCGAGCCTGATAGCACCATGGGCTTCGCGCACGCGGCGGAAGTGCAGGCCGTCGCCATAACCGGAATCACCGACGATGTAGATCTTGCCCGCCGGCGTCTCCAGCACGAAGCTCGCCCACAGCGACTTGTTGCGATCGAACAGACCGCGCGCGGTCCAGTGCCGCGTCGGCACCAGCGTCACGGCGAGGCCGTTGCCAAGCTCGACGCGATCTGTCCAGTCATAGGCCTCGGCCTTGATAGTGCTATCGGCGCTCTTCATCGTGACGTCATTGCCAAGCGGCGTAATCACGCGCGGCGCAAATTTCGCTGATAGCTTCGACAGGGTCGGAAGATCGAGATGGTCGTAGTGACCGTGCGACACCAGCACGACATCGATCTTGGGGAGCTTGTCGAACGCGATGCCGGGTGCGCTGTGGCGCTTCGGGCCGGCGAACGAGAATGGCGAGACACGGTCGGACCACACCGGATCGAACAGGATGTTGATTCCCGCGGTCTGGATCAGCCAGCTCGCGTGACCCACGTAACTAAAACGAACGCCCGTGCCCTCGATCTTGGCCGGCGGCGTATCGGCAAATTCATTCTCGACCCAGTCCGGCCAGACCTCGCGGGTACGGCCGCCACCGAACTGCCACCGCAGTACTTCGCCGAGTGACTTGGGCGGCACGCCGTCGGGATCAAAGAAGATCTTGCCGTCGAAGTGATCGGAGACGGGGCCGTCATAATTGGTCATGCGGGAAGCCCAGAAGGCCGACAGCCCAGCGGCTGCGGCGAGACCGCCCAGCGACGTCAGAAGGCGGCGGCGGGTGAGAATCATGGAGCTGGATCAAATCCGGTGGGACGACGGGCTGCGCCCAACGAGGCGCAGCCCGCATCAGATGGAATTTGTCAGTGGATTCCGCAACCCGCGCCGATCCTTTGTTCGCTCAGTAGCCGACGGTGAACCGCTTGCGCGTATGCGCAGGCGTCTCGATCTCGTCGGCCATGGCGATGGCATAATCCTCAAAGGAAATGCTGCTGCCCTTGTCGTTGGCGAGCAGTTGATCGCCGCCAAGCCGGAATGTCCCGGTGCGCTCGCCCGGGATGAACAGGGCCGAGGGCGACAGGAAGGTCCAGTTGAGCTCCTTGTCGTGGCGCAGGATGTCGAGGAACAGGCCGCCCACCGCGGCCTCGGCCCGGTATTCCGCCGGAAATCCCGGGGTCTCGATCAGCTTCAGGCCGGGAGCGACTTCGAGGCTGCCGGCGCCGCCGACCACCAAATAGCGCGGAACGCCCGCCGCCTTCACGGCCGCGATCAGCTTGTGCGGGTCGCTGACGAGGAAGTGGATCGCGCTGACGGCGACGTCGTGGCCCTTCAGGGCGGCAGTGAGACCGGCAACATCGTTGGCGTCGGCCTTCAGTGGCGTCACCCCGGCCAGAACAGGGGCTTTCTCCGGGTTGCGGGCGATGGCGGTGACGGTATGACCGCGGCGGGACAGTTCAGCGACAATTTGCGAGCCGGCGCGGCCGGTGGCGCCGATCAGGGCGATTTTCATTTGATATCTCCATGTGGTAACCAATAGAAACTTGCTATTCATTTCAGCAGTAGCTGTGAAGAAGGCACTTTTACGTTAGCTGGTTACTCCGAGGAGACCGCCGCCATGCAGACCGATATCGAAAGCGCCGCCCAGCGCTGGAAAGCCGGCAACGTCTATGCGAGCAGCTGCCCAACTCGGCTGGTTCTGGACCGGATCGCCGATAAATGGGCGGTTCTGGTGCTGGGCCTGCTCACGGACGGCCCCGTTCGCTTCAACCAGCTGCGGCGGCAGATCGAGGGAATCTCGCAGAAAATGCTGTCGCAGACCCTGAAAAGTCTGGAGCGCGATGGCCTGGTGAGCCGCAAGGCGATCCCCACCGTGCCGGTCACGGTCGAATATGCGATCACTCCGCTCGGACGAACCCTGTCGGATACCGTCGATGCGCTGCGGGTCTGGGCTGAAAACCATATGGGCCAGGTGCTTGAGGCACAGCAGCACTATGATGCCGGCGGAACCCGGAGCGCGGCCGCCTGACCAGGCGATCGCCCTGCAACCTTGACTTATCGGGCTCCAGCACTGTAAATCCCGCCACTTCTCGAAAAGTTCTCTTTTCGACCCGCCGACCGGTCCTGGAGACCGGAGGTCAACGCCCGACAGCGCGATGCGCCCTCGGGCGCAAAAGTGTTTGGTTATTTGCCATCATGGGGATGGCACGAGCGGAAGCGACAATCGATGTTCGACAGTCTGTCGGAACGGCTTGGCGGAATTCTCGATCGGCTCACCGGGCGCGGTGCGCTGTCGGAGGCTGATGTCGATGCCGCCATGCGCGAAGTCCGCCGGGCGCTGCTCGAGGCCGACGTCTCGCTCGACGTGGTCCGCAGCTTCATTGATCGTGTCCGTGAACAGGCCATCGGCGCCACCGTCGTCAAGTCGGTCACCCCCGGCCAGATGGTCGTCAAGATCGTCCATGACGAGCTGGTCGCCACGCTCGGCGCCGACGGTGAAGGCGGCATCGATCTGCAAGCCGTGCCACCCGTCGCCATCATGATGGTCGGTCTGCAGGGTTCCGGTAAAACCACCACCACTGCAAAGCTCGCCCGCCGTCTCACCCAGCGCGACAAGCGCAAGGTGCTGATGGCCTCGCTCGACGTCTATCGTCCGGCCGCCATGGAACAGCTCGCGGTGCTCGGCCACGATCTCGACATCCAGACGCTGCCGATCGTCGAAGGCCAGAAGCCCGCTGAGATCGCCAAGCGCGCGCTGTCCGCTGCGAAGCTCGGCGGCTACGACGTGGTTCTGCTCGACACCGCCGGCCGCACGACGCTCGACGAAGAAATGATGTCGGAAGCGATCGAGATCAAAGCGATTGCTAACCCGCACGAAGTGCTGCTGGTCGCGGACGCGCTGACCGGTCAGGACGCCGTCAATCTTGCACGCTCCTTCAACGAACGCGTCGGCCTCACCGGTATCGCGCTGACCCGTGTGGACGGCGATGGCCGCGGCGGTGCTGCACTCTCGATGCGTGCCGTCACCGGCAAGCCGATCAAACTGATCGGCACCGGTGAAAAGACCGATGCACTGGAAGACTTCCATCCGAGCCGCATCGCCGGCCGCATTCTCGGCATGGGCGACGTCGTCTCGCTGGTCGAGCGCGCCGCTGCGAATATCGACGCCGAGAAAGCTGCGCGCACCGCCGAGCGCATGCGCAAGGGTCAGTTCGATCTCACCGACATGCGTGAGCAGCTGATCCAGATGACCAATATGGGCGGTCTCTCCGGCCTGATGGGCATGATGCCTGGCATCGCCAAGATGAAGAACCAGATCGCCTCCGCCGGTCTCGATGACCGCGTGGTGAAGCGCCAGATCGCGGTTATTGATTCAATGACGCGTCAGGAGCGCAAGAATCCCGACCTCCTCAAGGCCAGCCGTAAAAAGCGCATCGCTGCCGGCGCCGGTCTCAAGGTTGAGGAAGTCAACAAGGTGCTGAAGATGCACCGGAACATGGCCGACATGATGAAGGCCATGGGCTCCGGCAAGCGCGGCCCGATGGCCGGCATCGCGCAAGCCATGGGCTTCGGTGGCGGCGGCATGCCGTCACCCGAACAGATGAAGGCGATGGCCGAGAAGATGCCGGGCGGTCTGCCGCAGGGCATGCCGTCATTGCCGAAAGATTTCCCGGGCCTGTCGGGCCTGGGCAAACCGACGCTGCCGGGACTCGGCGGCTTTCCCGGTCTCGGGAAAAAGAAATAACGCGACCCATTCAACTCACATTCAAATCGAACATACTTAGGAGAATCCCATGTCCGTCGTCATCCGCCTCGCTCGTGCAGGCACCAAGAAGCGCCCCGTCTATCACGTCGTCGTCGCCGACTCGCGTTTTCCGCGCGATGGCCGCTTCATCGAGCGTCTTGGCTACTTCAATCCGCTGCTCGCCAAGGACAATGAGCTGCGCCTGAAGCTCGACCTCGACAAGACCAAGGCCTGGATCGCCAAGGGCGCACAGCCGTCGGATCGCGTGGCTCGCTTCCTCGACGCCGCTGGCGTTCAGAAGCGCGAAGCGCGCAACAATCCCGAGAAGGCCGTGCCGCGCAAGGAGCGCAAGGCCAACGCTGAAGCCGCCGCTAAGAAGTAAGGCGGAATGCCAACCGCGCACATCTGCGTCGCGCGCATCGGCGCGCCGCATGGTGTGCGCGGTCAGGTCCGGCTGTGGACCTTCACCGAAGATCCATTCGCCGTGTGCGACTACGGTCCGCTTGCCACCAAGGACGGCAAGCGGAGTTTCGAGGTCGATGATGTGCGCGAGGCCAAGGGTCATCTGGTCGCGACGCTGAAAGGCGTCGCCACCCGCGAAGACGCCGAGCGTCTCAATGGCGTCGAGCTCTATGTGGCGCGCGACGCGCTGCCCGACACCGAAGACGATGAATATTACCACGCCGACCTGATCGGCCTCGCTGCGGTCAATGCCGCGGGCGATGCGATCGGCCGTGTCGTCGGTATCCATAATTTCGGCGCCGGCGATATCATCGAGATCGCGCCGCTGGAAGGCGCGACCCTGCTGTTGCCGTTCACCAATGCGGTGGTGCCAACGGTCGATATCAAGGCCGGCAAGGTCGTGATCGAATTGCCCGGTGAGATCATCGGCGACGATCCCGCCGCGGCGTAGGGTTTACGCTTTCAACGCCTCCGCTATCGTTGTTGCGAACGGCGTCGTCCTCCGCCCGATCAGCCTGCTCAGCGTATGGCTGTCATCGAACAGCGCGCCGTCGGCTGCCGCCGTGTTTGACGTCGCGATCAGATCCGCGAGTTCTTCCGGAAGGCCCGCATTGAGCATGATGGCCTTGAATTCGGCTTCCGGCAGACGAACGTATGGGACTGTTTTGTCGCTCTGCTTTCGGTCGAATATCGGCTGTCGCCGCTGGGACAATCGGCCCTCGGGCCGCTGGCCGGCCTGATCGACTGGGCTGAGCGCAGCTTCGCGGAGATCAAGGCCGCTCGCGCCGCCTTCGATGCCGGTGACACCAGCGAGCAGATGTCGGCGGCCTGACGCGGCGATCGCGGGGTTTGACGCCTCGCGCCGGACGCGCGATGGAAGGCCATGACTTCCGATCCTTCATCCGCGCCATGGCGCGCGACGGTGCTGACGCTGTTTCCCGAGATGTTTCCGGGCCCGCTCGGCATCAGCCTTGCCGGCAAGGCGCTGGCTTCCGGCCTGTGGGCGCTGGAGGCACGGGACATCCGCGCCTCGGCCACCGACAAGCATCGCAGCGTCGATGACACGCCTGCCGGCGGCGGACCGGGCATGGTGCTGCGGGCTGACGTGCTGGGGGCGGCGATTGATGCGGCGGATGCGCAGGATCGCCCCAGGCTGGTGATGAGCCCGCGCGGTCGGCCATTGACCCAGGCGCGGGTGGCGGAGCTGGCGGCCGGGCCGGGGCCGCTGATCGTCTGTGGCCGCTTTGAAGGCATCGATCAGCGCGTCATCGACGCCCGAGGGCTCGAGGAAGTCTCTATCGGCGACTATGTGCTGTCCGGCGGCGAAATTGCCGCCATGACGCTGATTGATGCCTGTGTACGGCTTTTGCCGGGGGTCATGGGCAAACTGGCTTCGGGGACCGACGAGAGTTTCTCCGACGGGCTACTGGAATACCCGCAATATACCCGCCCGCAGGTTTTCGAGGGCAGCCCCATCCCGGATGTCCTGATTTCGGGCGACCACGCCAAAGTTGCCAAATGGCGACTGGCCGAGGCGGAGGCGCTTACCGCGGCGCGGCGGCCCGATTTATGGGCGGCTCGCCCGAAAGCCCCGGAATCGGGCAGAAAGCGAAAACCGCCAAAAATCACGACGGGCGAGTGACAGAGACGGGTGACAACGGCTTCGCTTTCCCGTATAGCAGCGCCAAATCCGTGCACTGGCAGGGTAAGAGTTTCGTGCGCAGCCCGCGCAACGTCTGGGCGCGCCGCCGATGGAGATTTTCGATGAACCTGATTCAGACGCTTGAAAAAGAGCAGTTCGACCGCCTTTCCGCCACCAAGTCGATCCCGGAATTCGGTCCCGGCGACACCCTCATCGTCAACGTGAAGGTTGTCGAAGGCGAGCGCTCCCGCGTGCAGGCCTATGAAGGCGTCTGCATCGGCCGCAATGGCGGCGGCATCAATGAGAGCTTCACTGTTCGCAAGATTTCGTACGGCGAAGGTGTCGAGCGCGTGTTCCCGCTGCTCTCCCCGATGATCGACTCGATCAAGGTTGTGCGTCGCGGCAAGGTGCGTCGCGCCAAGCTGTATTACCTGCGCGATCTGCGCGGCAAGTCGGCCCGCATCGTCGAGAAGAAGACCGAGCGTCCGGCCAAGGTCGCGGCTGTGGCTGCAGCCAAGTAATTTTCCGCATCATCGAATGTGCGAGACGAAAAGCGCGGCGCAAGCCGCGCTTTTTTGTTACGTGAAGACTGCATACCTCCGTCGCATTGGCGTCGTGATCGCCGAGTGCTATATGAGTGGAATGTTTCTAGACCTGCACCAGCACGCTTTGCGCATCGTCATCGACGATCATAGTCGGCTGCCCGGTCGCTTCTTCGGTCGCTTCACCACGTCGATCGTGGGCGCGCTTAGAAGCGCGTGAGCAATCTCACGCGTTTCTTTTCCCGTTTCTCAGTTGTGCGCTTTGCGCCGCCGATGCGGCGAATCATTTAGCAGCACGCAACTGGCCCACGTTTTCTTTCGAGGCCTGATCTCATGACTGACTCTGCAAAGCCGACCACCCTGTACGACAAGATCTGGAACGACCATCTGGTCGAGGAAGCCGCCGACGGCACCTGCCTGCTCTATATCGATCGCCATCTGGTGCACGAAGTGACGAGCCCGCAGGCCTTCGAAGGCCTGCGTGCTGCCGGCCGCCGTGTGCATGCGCCGGAGAAGACGCTCGCGGTCGTCGATCACAACGTGCCGACCACCGATCGCACCAAGCCCAATCCCGATCCGGAAAGCACCGAGCAGATCGCGACTTTGGCCGAGAACGTGCGCGAATTCGGCATCGAATATTACAACGAGTTCGACAAGCGCCAGGGCATCGTCCACGTCATCGGTCCCGAGCAGGGTTTTACGCTGCCGGGCACGACGATCGTTTGCGGCGACAGCCACACCTCGACGCACGGCGCATTCGGCGCGCTGGCGCATGGCATTGGCACGTCGGAAGTCGAGCACGTGCTGGCGACGCAGACGCTGATCCAGAAGAAGGCGAAGAACATGCGCGCTACCGTCGACGGCAAACTGCCCGACGGCGTCACCGGCAAGGACATCATCCTGGCCATCATCGGCGAGATCGGCACCGCCGGCGGCACCGGCTATGTGCTGGAATATGCCGGCGAGGCGATCCGTGCGCTGTCGATGGAAGGCCGCATGACGGTCTGCAACATGTCGATCGAAGGCGGCGCCCGTGCCGGCCTGATCGCACCTGACGAGAAGGCCTATGAATTCCTGAAAGGTCGCCCGATGTCGCCGAAAGGCGAGATGTGGGAACAGGCCGTGCGCTACTGGGAAACGCTGCGCTCCGACGAAGGCGCGCATTTCGATCACGAGATCCGTCTCGATGCGGCGAAGCTGCCGCCGATCGTCACCTGGGGCACGTCGCCCGAAGACGTTATCTCGATCTCCGGCAAGGTGCCGAATCCCGCTGACATCGCCGATGAGGCCAAGCGCCTCTCCAAGGAGCGTGCGCTGGCCTATATGGGTTTGACCGCGGGTACCAAGATCACTGATATCAAGCTCGACCGCGTCTTCATCGGTTCCTGCACCAATGGTCGTATCGAGGATCTGCGCGCCGCGGCCAAGGTTGTCGACGGCAAGACCGTCAACGGCCATGTCTCGGCGATGATCGTGCCGGGCTCGGGTCTGGTGAAGGAGCAGGCGGAAGCTGAAGGCCTCGACAAGATCTTCCTGAAGGCCGGTTTCGAATGGCGTGAGCCGGGTTGCTCCATGTGCCTGGCGATGAATCCCGACAAGCTGGCGCCGGAAGAACGCTGCGCTGCCACCTCGAACCGCAACTTCGAGGGCCGTCAGGGCCACAAGGGCCGCACCCATCTGGTGTCGCCGGCGATGGCGGCTGCGGCTGCGATCGCGGGGCACTTCGTCGATATCCGCGAGTGGCACTAATTTAGCTGCACGGGGCGACGCATCCTCGGTAAGATCGACGGCCTGCTGATGCAGGTCGTCTTTCTATGAGCTTCGCAATTTGTCACGCATGCCTCGCGCACCCGTCAAACCGATCGCACTGACCAATACGACGGCCCGCCGCATCTGGTTGCGCGCGCAGCGGCTCGATACGCGGGCGCCGTTCGGTGATGGCGCAGAGGCCGTGAAGGCCGCGGTCCAGCATCTCGGCTATGTGCAGATCGACACCATCAATGTGATCGAGCGCAGCCATCATCACATCCTGTTCTCGCGGATCCCCAACTACAAGCGAGCCGACCTCAGGCAGGCGCAGACGCACGACAAGAGCGTGTTCGAATACTGGACCCATGCGCTGGCCTATGTGCCGACCGACGACATCGGCTTCTTCGTGCCGGACATGAAATATTATCGCCGTGAGGGCCATAGCTGGTTCGCTTCGGTGACACCGGCGGACAAGCGCAAGGTCATGCGGTTGGCCAAGGCCGGCCCGTTGTCGATTCGCGATATCGATGACGATGTGCTGCGCGAGAAGGATCACGAATGGGCCAGCCGCAAGCCGTCAAAGCGGGCGCTGCAGCTCGCGTTTTATGAGGGGCATCTCACGATCTCCGAACGGCGGGGCATGCTGAAGACCTATGATCTTCTGCTGCGGCATTTCGGTTGGGAGACGCTGCCAAAAGCGGCGAGCGCTACGGAGAAATTCGCCTATCTGCTGAACCGCGCGCTGCGGTCGCAGGGCATCGTCAGTCTGGACTCGATCTGCCATCTGGATGCACCGAGCAAGGCCGGCATACGCAAGCTGATCGAGGCACGTATGCGCAAAGGCGAATTAGCGGCCGTTACGCTTGATGGCGCCGGCAAGCAGGAGCACTGGACGACGCCCGCGGCGATCGAGGACACCAGCCCGGGCGAGGCGGGGCTCGTGCATGTGCTGTCGCCATTCGATCCCCTGGTGATCCAGCGCAAGCGGACCAATTTGTTCTTCGGGCATGACCATCGCTTCGAGGCCTATGTGCCGAAAGAAAAACGCCAGCTCGGCTACTTCGCACTGCCAGTGCTGGTGGATGATCAGATCGTTGCAGCGGTCGATCTCAAGACCGATCGGCAGAAGCGCAAATTGCTGATGCAGCAATGGAGCTGGGTCGGTGAGGGCACCAAGCCGAAAACACCGCGCAAGGAATGGAAGCGCCGCATCGAGCAAGAGCTCGGGCGGTTCGAGGCGTTTCAGTTGGGGGAGTGAGCGACTAACACTCAGTTGTCATGACCGGGGAAAGCCCGGCCATGACGGAGTGTGTGGAGAGTCGCTTCAGTCAACCCGACCCATCTCACCAATAAATGTTGAAGCGATGGTGATGCCGCCGGTAGTGCCAGTGGCGGTGATGCCAGGGGCGATAGCGGCAGATCTTGCGTGGGCCGTAATAGGTCCAGACGATCCGGCAGAAGCGTCGCGGCTGGTAGTAGCGCGGGCCGTAATAATAGCTCGGCGCATAGGCGTAATAGCGCGGGCGGAAATGGCGGCGATAGCCGTAATGGCGCGCGCCGTAGTAACGCGCCGGCGCATAATAGGGGCGACGGGCGATCAATGGCGCCGCGTAGCGATAGCCGCCGCCATGGAATGCAGGGCCGCGCCGGAAGCCGCCGCCGACAAAGGCCGGGCCCGGGCGGAAGCCGCCACCGCCACGGAACGCAGGCGCTGCGGCTCGGAAGCCTCCGCCGCCACCGCCACCACGAAACGCCGGCATGCCGCCGCCACGAAATCCGCCGCCGCCTCCGCCATGAAAGGCGTGACCGCCGCCGCCGCCGCCACCGCCGCGGAAACCTCCTCCGCCACCGCCGCCGCGTCCACCGCGATGCTGGACCTGGAGCAGCGCGTCGCTCGCCTGCTTGGCTGCGGGTGCCGCGCCGGGATTGATCAGCGAGACCGCCCGTGCCGATGGCGTCAGTGACATCATCATCGCTGCGGCGGCAGCCACGCCGAGCGAGCGCGTCATGAATTGTCTGATCGCAAAACCTCGATCGGCATTCAGGACAGGTTGTCGATCTTGAACATGTCTCATTGGAAACATCCTCCCTCGATCAGCGCATGGGATACTCGATCGCGCAAACCTGATGACGCACATCTTCGCTTGCGCCAACGGTGCGTTTGCGCATGGTCGTGTCATGTGAATTGTCGCGCCTTGACCGAAAATTAAGGATGTCGATCTGAACGCGTCATGAATGACGCAGGCGGAAGCCGCGCGGCGCGCACAAAAAGACAGGCGCCGCAAAGGGCGCCTGTCGACGTCGTTTAATAATGTCGGAAATTACCAGCGGCCGAAGCTGAAGCCGACGCTGAGAGGGCCTCCGCCGAAGCCGACGCCCGGGCCGTAACCATAGGCGCCGTAGGGACGATAGTCGCCGTAATAGCCGTAGGGCCGGTAGCCGTATCCGCCGTAGTAAGCGGGCCGATAAGCGTAGGGGCGTCCGTAATAGGCCGGGCCGTAATATGAGCGGTACGGGCGATAGCCGTATCCGTAGCCATAACGCGGGCCGTAATAGCTGCGATACCCGTAGTGCCGGTGGCCGAAGTGATGATGGCGGTGGTGAAAGTGACGATGGCGCCGCTGCGCGCTGAAGTCCGTGGCCTTTGCCTTGTTGTCTGCCGCAGCATTTTGAGGCGTCTGTGCGTCAGCCATTGCGGGGGCGCTGGTCAATGCGCCACCAAGTGAAAGTGTTGCAGCCAGCATGGCTGCGCCTACCCAGTTCTTCATGATTTTTCCTTGCCTCGATCGCTTTCCATCGATCGTCTTTCGTCGCCTTCACCCCATAACGCATATAGCTGCAATGATTTCCCGCGACAGACCGACGCGGTCAACATCTCGTCAAAAAAAACAGGCGCGCTTGCGCACGCCTGTTTGGACTTTAGAGAGAGTCTCAGTAGCGCCAGCCGTGACGACGCACGTGATGCGGCCGGTGCCAGCCGTGATGGCGGCGGATGTGATGCGGACGATGCCAACCGTGGTGACGCCGCATGCCGTGATGCCCGCGATAGCCGCGATTGTGGTGATGACGATACTGCACCTCAGTCGTCAGCTTCTCACCGCCTTGCACGGACGATGCGATGCCCGGGCTGTTCAGCGAGACTGCATTTGCCTGCTGCGTCGGCGCTGCGACGAACAGCAATCCTGCGATGGCGGCGAGGCCGAAAAATTTCTTCACGTTCACGTGTTCTCTCCTGAGTCTGCTGCGTTCATGTCGAGATGCAGCTTCACGAATGGATCATCGCCCATGTGCATGACGCTAGGGCGCAGGAGGTGAACGCGATGTGAATATGCTCGGTGCGATATGTCGCAGGGTTTTGTGACGCATCGCTGGAACGAAAGTCAGCGCATGCGACCGCCATCTCCGCAGTTGCAAAGTTTCGGCCCGACGTCATTAAAAATTAAAGTATGAAGTGTCGGCTCAGCCGCGGCGCCAGTAGCAGTTCATCCGCGGTACGATCACGGTGCCGCTCGGGCGATATTCCTGCACCAGATTGGCGGTGCAATCGCGGACGGCATTCGGGCCGGGATTGTAGCTGGGATAGACACCGCGTTCGTCCGGGGTGCGATAGATACGAACGCGCGGGCGCGCACGGCGGGGCTGAACGCTGTCGTCGGATTGGGCGACCTGTGTGGCCGTCTGCGCCTGTGCGGTGTTCGCCATCGGCAAGCCGCCGAGCGCAACCGCCAATCCCAGTGCCGCCATCATGATCCGCATTGTCACGCCCCAAACTGCCATAAGCATGATCCCGAAAAGTGGATGCCGGTTTTCACCGACAAACGGGTTCGTTTGTCGAGAGATCATGCTTCAAAAGAATGCCGCAAAGTCTCCGATTGACGCCCGCCCGTCAACCGCCGGGACGGCCCTGTGCCGGCGCATTGCCATGTCATGGGAATTGGCTAGACAGGGAAACATGTGGCACCAGGCAAAAGCTCCCGATCTCGCGGAAATGGAAGACATGGCCCATGCCATGCTCGCCCTCCTGCCGGAGGATTTCCGCAAGCTCTGCGCGGGCGTGATCATCCGGGTCGACGATTTCCCGACGGATGAGGTGCTGGAGGAGATGCAGGCCGAGACCGAATTCGATCTGCTCGGCCTGTTCCAGGGTGTCGGCCTGCCGTTCCAGAGCCAGGACAATACCGGGCAGTTGCCCAACATGATCTGGCTATATCGCCGGCCGATCCTGGATTACTGGGCCGAACATGACGAAACCCTCGGCCATATCGTCCGCCACGTGCTGATCCACGAGATCGGCCACCATTTCGGGCTCTCGGACGCCGATATGGAGGCCATCGAGGCTGGCGTCGCCGATTAGTCCTGCATAAATCACCCTTGGACGGGCCGCCCGATCGGGCTAGAACGGCCGCTCAATCCGAGGATACGTTCATGGACAAGTTCACCACGCTGGAAGGCGTCGCGGCACCGCTGAAGATCATCAATGTCGATACCGACATGATCATCCCGAAGCAGTATCTGAAGACCATCAAACGTACCGGTCTCGGCAAGGGCCTGTTCTCGGAAGCGCGCTACCTCGATGACGGCAGCGAGAACCCGGATTTCGTGCTCAACAAGCCGGCCTATCGCAACGCCAAGATCATGGTGGCCGGCGATAATTTCGGCTGCGGCTCGTCGCGCGAACACGCGCCCTGGGCGCTGCTGGATTTCGGCATCCGCTGCGTGATTTCGACCTCGTTCGGCGACATCTTCTACAACAATTGCTTCAAGAACGGCGTGCTGCCGATCCGCGTCTCGCAGAAGGATCTCGACGCGTTGTTCGACGATGCCGAGCGCGGCGCCAATGCGACGATCACCATCGACCTGCCGAACCAGGAAATCCGTGGCCCTGATGGCGGCACGGTGAAATTCGAGATCGATCCGTTCCGCAAGCACTGCCTGCTCAACGGTCTCGACGATATCGGCCTGACGATGGAGAAGAAGGCCTCCATCGACAGCTACGAAGAGAAGCTCAAGACCGCACGCGCCTGGGCCTGATCTCACTTCGGAAGGTGACGCGTGATTCCTGACGTCGTCACCTTTTGGGAGGGCCCGCTCGATGCGCTGCGCAGGCTGTGCCTGAGATCGCAGGTCGAGGCCGGCCACCGCGTCACGCTCTACAGTTTTGCACCGATCACCGATCTGCCGGATGGTGTGAGCAATGCCGATGCGGAAGCCGTGTTGCCGCGGGCTTTCGCCGAACGGCTGCGCCCGTCAGCTCCCAATGGCGCGTGGGTTGGCTGGACCCCACTGCAGTTCAGCGATTTCTTTCGCATCCGGCTGATGGCCGAAGGTCTTGGCCTCTGGCTCGACGCGGATGTGCTGTTGCTGAAGCCCATCGAGATCGATTCCGCAAAACCCTATTTCGCCTGGGAGAAGCGACGTCAGCTCGGCAATTCGGTGCTGTATCTGCCGCCTGACGATCCGATCGTCGCGGCGTTCGAGGCGCTGATCAGGCAGGACGAGTTGACGCCAGACTGGATGTCATTGCGCCATCGCCTCGCTTTCGCATGGCGCAAATGGCGCGACAGGTCGAAGCGCGCGAGCGACGTCCGCGTCGCGATCTTCGGCCCGGCATCGCTGACGGCGCTGGCGAAGCGCCATGGCGCGCAGCATCACGCGCTGCCGCGGAAGTCGTATTATGCGGTTCATGCCGAGCCGAAGCTGTTCTTCGAGCCGTCGAATTTCAAAGTGCTACTCGATGATCCCGGGATTCTAGGCTTCCACATCTCGCCCAAGGGGCGCGGCAAAGACGCGCCGATGCCGGGGAGTTTTTATGCATGGGCGACGGAGTGGGTTGGCGCTCGTTAGTATCAGCCTTTGAATCTACAAATTTCGCGCAACGGCCCGCGGTATCCCTCCCCCTTGCGGGGAGGGTCGGCCGAACCTGACGATGCGAAGCATCGTTCAGGTGGAGGCCGGGGTGGGGGTGCCACACGTGAGAGCATCGCCTGTGGCACCCCCACCCGTCGCGCTGCTCGCTGCGCTCGCAACGCGCCATCCTCCCCGCAAGGGGGAGGGTGAAGAAAGCGCGTCGTTGCTGACTGGTACTAGTTCCCCATCGCTGCAATCGCGTCCGAAATCGCGATCGTGCGCTTCGCCATGTCCGCATGCAGGCGCTCGACCATCTTGCCGTCGAGCTGGATCGCGCCGCGCTTGGCATTCTCGGGCTGCTCGAAGGCGGCGATGATGCGGCGGGCTTGGGCGACTTCGTCGTCCGGTGGCGTGAACACCTTGTTGCAGGCTTCGATCTGGCTTGGATGGATCAGCGTCTTGCCGTCGAAGCCGATGTCGCGGCCCTGTTCGGCTTCGGCAATGAAGCCCTCTGTGTCACTAAAATTGCTGTAGGGGCCATCGAGGATCTCGAGGCCGTACAGCCGGGTCGCTAGTACGCAATGGGTGATCATCGGCAGCATCGCGGCGCGGCCGGGCATCATGCGGATGCGGGTCTCGCGCGCGATGTCGTTGGGGCCGAACACGAAACCGGCGAGGCGATTTTCCGAGTCCCTGGAGGCGGCCGCGAGTTCCTCTGCATGGAGGATCGCGCGCGAGGTCTCGATCATGGCCCAGACCTTGATCGACATGTCGGCACCGATGTCGCTGAGGCGATCGGCCACTGCCGCGAGGTCCTCGACGCTGGAAATCTTCGGCACCAGGATGCCGTCGGGCTTGGCCTTGCCGGCCATGGTGACGTCGTCGATCCACCACGGCGAATCCAGTGCATTGATGCGGATGATGACCTCGCGCTTGCCGAAGCCGCCGGCATTGAGCGTCTGCGCGATGGCATCGCGCGCGGTTCCCTTGGCGTCCGGCGCCACGGCGTCTTCGAGGTCGAGGATGATGCCGTCAGCGGCCACGGTACGGGCCTTCTCCAGCGCACGCGGATTCGAGCCGGGCATGAACAAATGGCTGCGGCGCGGACGGATCATGGCGTCATTTCCCTGTAATTATGGCCTGTTCGTTATTCAGGCATTCGCGATAACATTTCAGCACGCCGCCCGGAAGGCTTGTTCGCGCTGGCGTCCTATGGTTATCCGTGGGGACCGTGTGTTTGAGCATGATCTCTCGACAAACGCCCCCGTTTGTCGGCGAAAACCGGTATCCACTTTTCGGGATCATGCTCCGAACGAGGCAGACTATGACATCATTTCCGAAGCAACTGATCGCCGGCTACCAGACCTTTACGTCGGAGCGATTGCCGACCGAGCAGTCGCGCTTCCGCGAATTATCGGAAAAGGGCCAATCGCCGGAAGTCATGGTGATCGGCTGCTGCGACTCGCGCGTGTCGCCGGAGGTCATCTTCGATGCTTCGCCCGGCGAACTGTTCGTGGTGCGCAACATCGCCAACCTGGTGCCGGTCTATCAGCCCGATGGCGGCGCCCATGGCGTTTCGGCAGCGCTGGAATATGCGGTGCAGGTGTTGAAGGTGAAGCACATCGTCATCCTCGGTCACGCGCAATGCGGCGGCATCCGCGCTTTCGTCGACAATGCGGCGCCGCTGTCGCCGGGTGACTTCATCGGCCGTTGGATGTCGATGTTCATCAAGCCCGACGAGAAGGTCGAGATCCGCGAGCACGAGGCGTTCCAGGATTTCGTCACCCGTATCGAAAAGGCCGCCGTTTTCCGCAGCCTTGAAAACCTGATGACGTTCCCCTTCGTGAGCAGCAAGGTCGCGAAGGGCGAACTCGAATTGCACGGCGCTTATTTCGGCGTTGCTGTGGGCTCGCTCTCAGTGCTGGATCAGGTCGCGAAAGAATTCCGGCCGGTCAGCCAGGCAAAGGCCTCCTGACACTCTGACCTCACCATGAGGCGGCTTCCACGTGCTGTGAAAAGAAAAAGCCCGGACGCTTGTGCGACCGGGCTTCGTTGTTTCTGCGAGGCTGCGTGAAGTTACGCGGCCTTCTTCTTCGCCGTGATCAGCTTGCGGTTGATCAGGCATTCCGCGATCTGCACGGCGTTGAGCGCCGCGCCCTTGCGCAGGTTATCCGACACGCACCAAAGAACCAGACCGTTATCGACCGTCGCGTCCGTGCGGATACGGCTGATATAGGTGGCGTCTTCGCCTGCGGCTTCATAGGGCGTCACGTAGCCACCGGGCTCGCGTTTGTCGATCACAAGGCAGCCCGGCGCATTGCGCAGGATATCGCGTGCTTCATCTTCCGAGATCGGATTCTCGAATTCGATGTTGACCGCTTCCGAGTGGCCGACGAACACCGGCACGCGCACGCAGGTCGCGGACATTTTGATTTTGGGATCAAGAATCTTCTTGGTCTCCATCATCATCTTCCACTCTTCCTTGGTGTAGCCGTCCTCCATGAACACGTCGATCTGCGGGATGACGTTGAAGGCGATACGCTTCGGGAATTTGTTATTGACCAGCTCAGAGTTGGTGTAGACGGCCTTGGTCTGCGAGAACAACTCGTCCATCGCATCCTTGCCTGCACCCGACACCGACTGATAGGTCGAGACGACGACGCGCTTGATCGTCGCCTTGTCATGCAGCGGCTTCAGCGCCACCACGAGCTGCGCAGTCGAGCAGTTCGGGTTTGCGATGATGTTCTTCTTGGTGAAGCCATCAACGGCAGCAGCGTTTACTTCCGGCACGATCAAAGGCACGTCCGGGTCCATGCGCCAGGTCGACGAGTTGTCGATCACGACCGCGCCGGCTGCGCCGATCTTCGGCGACCATTCCTTGGACACGGCTCCGCCGGCCGACATCAGGCAGATGTCGACATCGCTGAAGTCATAGGTCGCAAGGTCTTTGCATTTCAGGGTTCTGTCGCCGAAGGAAACCTCAACGCCCATGCTGCGGCGCGACGCGAGCGCCACGACCTCGTCAGCGGGGAATTTACGTTCATCCAGAATGCTGAGCATTTCACGCCCGACATTGCCGGTCGCTCCGACCAGCGCGACTTTGTAACCCATCGTTCACTCTCCGAAGAAAAATGCTTCACCCCCACATACCGTGGAAAGGGAAGAGCCGCGCTTCTATGCGAGAAACGTCGCAAAGACAACGTCCTAAGCGTGTTTGCGTGGTTTGATGCGTTCAATTTTGGTTTCGCACCACCCAAAGTCGGCAGGTGTCCATCCGGCCCTGCAGAGCTTTGCCGACGAGTGCGGTGCCATCGCCCTGCGTCTGCTCGCCTATATGGGGGCGCTGGCACTGGTTGTCATGGCCGCGGTTACGGTTTTCGACGGACTGGAATTCGACCTCAGCAGCGAACCAGCCGCCAAGGCTGGCTGGAGTGTCGCCAGCCGCTCCTATCCCGCTTTTGCCGTCAGCCAGTTTGATTCATTAGGTAAAACAGCCTCTTACGAGATTTTTAGACACCCCGAAGGCGGCCGCAAGGATGTCCTGCGCTGGGCGTCGCTCGGGGAGCCCCCGGTGGCCGAGCTGGAATTGTATCGCCCTGGCGCCGAGGCTGAGCGGGCAAGCCCGCCGGCAGCGGACATCGCGGGCCGCATGGACCCCGGCGGCGTCCGCGACGTGGTGGGCGAGGGCATTATCGACAGCAAATTCGGGCCGGTCGCCCTGATGGGCTTTTCCGACCGGCTGAAGGACAGCAAGCGCTGCCTCGGCTTCATGAAGACGCTGGAGGTGGCCAATCTCAGGATTTCCGGCTGGTCGTGCCAGGGCGACGGCCTGCCGGCGCGGCGGGCGGCCATTGCCTGCACGCTAAACCGGCTGGTGCTGCTCACCGCCGGCAATGAACCCCGGCTGCAGGAGGCCTTTGCCCAGGCAGATTTGAAGCGGGCCGGCTGCATCAGCGGTGCGGCACTGTCGGCCATTTCAGCCGATTGGGTCACCGGCGCCCAGAATCCGCTGCTGCGGGGCAGTCTGTGACCTCTTCGTGATGGGCAGGACCAAGGCCTTGGATTACATGCAACATTCGGCCACGCCGCGCATTATATCGGCGACTGTGGCCGGATAGACCTTGTGGCCGGATACCTCGGCCAGCTAAATTGACCGCAAATCGGATTTGCCGACTCGGCTTTTGAATGCCGATCTTCTGACTGCAATGAGGACCTGATGACCTTGAAATTCCCCGCCGCGAAAACTCTCGCCATGTTGTTCGCGACGGTTGCCGTCATCGCGACCGCCGTTGCCGTCTCGCCGGCTGATGCCGCCACCAAGAAGAAGGTTCGTGTTTCTGACCGTGACGCTGTTTATGGCGCGCGCGGCCCGAACGTGTCCTATCAGCAGGGCCGCACCCGCGTTTACGTGACGCGTCGCTCTTGGCTCGATGCTGGCGTCGAAGTGCTCCCGGGTGACCGCAAGTTCACTGATTATGCCTATCCGCCCGGTTACTCCTTCGCCCGCGACAACAACAACCGTCCGCTGGACCGCCAGCCGCTCAACTCGCAGTGGGATCTCGGCGGTTATCCCGAGCGCTTCCCGCTCTACTGAGCGCGGCGACATCCAAATACGAAAATGCCCGGCTCAGCCGGGCATTTTTTGTTTGTGGGAGAGGTTCGAGCGCGCTTAAGCGTGCAGCGTCTGCAATTCCTTCAGCAGTGCTTCGCCCATCCCGGATGTGCTCACCACTGTTGCGCCTTCCGACTTGATGTCCGCCGTGCGCAGACCCTTTGCCAGAACCGCGGCGATGGCCTGGTCGACCTTGTCGGCCAACTCGCCCATCTCCAGCGAATAACGCAGCGCCATGCCGAACGAGGCGATCATCGCCAGCGGATTGGCCATGCCCTTGCCGGCAATGTCCGGCGCCGAACCATGCACCGGCTCATACATTGCCTTGCGCTTTTTGGTCTTGGCATCGACTTCGCCGAGCGAGGCCGAGGGCAGCATGCCGAGCGAACCGGTCAGCATCGCCGCGATATCCGAGAGCATGTCACCGAACAGGTTGTCGGTGACGATGACGTCGAACTGCTTTGGCCACTTCACGAGATTCATGCCGCCGGAATCGGCGAGCTGATGCTCGAGCGTGACGTCCTTGTATTCGCGGCCGTGAACCTGCGTGACGACCTCGTTCCAGAGCACGCCCGACTTCATGACGTTACGCTTCTCCATCGACGTCACTTTGTTCTGGCGCTTGCGGGCGAGATCAAAAGCGACGCGGGCGATGCGCTCGATTTCATAGGTGTCGTAAACCTGCGTATCGACGGCACGCTTCTGGCCGTTGCCGAGATCGGTGATGGTCTTCGGTTCGCCGAAATAGACGCCACCAGTGAGCTCGCGCACGATCATGATGTCGAGGCCCTCGACCACCTCGCGCTTCAGGCTCGATGATTCAGCCAGCGCGGGATAGCACACGGCCGGGCGCAGATTGGCGAACAGGCCGAGATCCTTGCGCAGGCGCAGCAGGCCGGCCTCGGGTCGATGCTCATAAGGCACGTTGTCCCACTTCGGACCGCCGACGGCGCCGAAGATGATGGCGTCGGCTGCATCCGCCTTGGCCATTGTGGCATCGGTGATAGGGAGCTTGTCGGCATCATAGGCGGCGCCGCCAACCAGGCCGTTCTCGATCGTGAATTTGGCGATGCCCTGGGCATCGATCCAGTCGATCAGGCGCTTCACCTCGGCCATCACTTCAGGGCCGATGCCGTCGCCGGGGAGAAGCAGCAATTTGTGCGTTGCCATATTCAAGTGCCCTTGCAATCCGTTACTGATTGCCGCGAGTGCTAAGACGTCATTGCGGGAATGGCAAGACAGTGTTGCCGAAGGGATGATTGCGGGTGCCGTGAAACCTGCGACATTGCTGACGCAGCGGAGATCCCCGTGACGTCATCATCTGTGCCTTCCCCGGCGCGCCCTAACCCGGCGTGGCTGATACTCGTCCTGTCGCTCGCGCCGGCCATCGGGCTCGGCATCGGCCGCTTTGCCTATTCGCTGGTGTTGCCCGATATGCGCGACAGCCTGCAATGGTCTTATTCGGCGGCCGGCTTCATGAATACCGTCAACGCCGCGGGCTATCTCGCCGGCGCACTGGTTGCGGCCGGGCTCGGCAGGCGCTTCGGTCTGATCGCGGTGATTCAGGGCGGTACGCTTGCTTGCATCCTGTCGCTCATCGTTTGCGGCGTCACCGTGGATTTTACGCTGCTCAGCATCGCGCGGCTGGTCACCGGTTTTGGCGCGGCGGTTTCGTTCGTGGCCGGCGGCGCGCTCGCCGCCACCATCGGCCTCGCTTATCCCGAACGGTCGTCCTATCTGCTCAGTCTGTTTTATGCCGGGCCAGGTATGGGTATCCTCCTGTCCGGTCTGATCGCGCCGTTCGTGCTGCAGGGCTTTGGTCCGGGCTCCTGGTGGATCGTGTGGTTGGTCCTCGGTCTCGTATCGGTCGTGATCGGCCTGCCGCTGTTGCGCCCGCGCGTCGATGCGGCTGATGACACGTCAACGGACGACAAGGCGCCGCTCGCGATCCGCCCGATGTGGATTTACCTCATTGCCTATTTCATGTTTGGCGCCGGCTATATTGCCTACATGACCTTCATGATTGCCTATGTGCGCGATGGCGGTGGCAGCGCTTTGGCACAAAGCGCGTTCTGGTGCCTGATCGGCGTCAGCTCGTTCGCGTCGCCCTGGCTGTGGCGTAATGTGCTGGCGCGTGGCCAGAGCGGCCGCGCCATGGCAATCATTCTTGGCACCAATGCGGTAGGTGCAGCGATGCCCCTGCTCGGGCATTCGCCTGTGGTGCTCGGCATCTCCGCCGCGGTGTTCGGCGTTGCATTCTTCGCGGTGGTTGCGGCGACCACGGCCTTCGTGCGCTTCAACTATCCTCGCGCGGCATGGTCGAAGGCCATTGCAGCGGTGACGATCGTATTCGGCATCGGCCAGACCCTGGGCCCGATCGCGGTGGGTGCTATCACGGATGCAACGGGTAGCCTCACCTCGGCGCTGGTGGTCTCGGCGGCAACGCTCGCGATTGGCGCCGGGATGTCGATGTTCCAAAAGCCGATCAGCTGAAGGTCCAATCCAAACTCCGGCCTCATCCTGAGGAGCGCATCTTCGCGCGTCTCGAAGGATGAGTTTCGGGCACCTCATGGTTCGAGACGGCGCAAACGCGCCTCCTCACCATGAGGATGCGTATCAGCTCCCGCTGAAATCGTTATAGCCCTGGTCTTCCCAATAGCCGCCTTTGTAGTCGTTGGTGACTTCCATCGCGACGACGTATTTCGGATTTTTGAATCCGAGTTTGGTCGGTACACGGATCTTCATCGGGAAACCATAGGCCCGCGGCAGAAGCTGGTTGTCGAATTTGAAGGTCATCTGCGTCTGCGCATGCATGGCCGTGGGCATATCGAGTGAGCTCGTATAGTCCTCGGCGCAGCGGAAATGGACCCACTTTGCATTGGTGTCCGCGCCGACCAGTTTCAGGAAGTCACGCAGCGGCGTACCCTGCCAGGAGCCGATGGCGCTCCAGCCCTCCACGCAGATATGGCGGGTGATCTGTGACACCTCGGGCAGTTTATGCAGTTCGTCCAGCGTCCAGGACTTCTTGTCCTGCACCAGACCGGAGACTTCGAGCTTCCACTCCTTGCCGTCCACATTCGGTGCGTCGTCCTCGGCGTAGAAGGCGTTGAACGGGAACGGACGCTTGATGTCTTTCTCGGAATAAGTCGGCGCCAGCGTGTTCGGATTGAAGATTCGGGCCTGAACCATGTCGTTGAACTTGGACATATGCGTCAGCAGGTTTTCAGCCGAGAGACTGTCACTCACGTCGCAGCCGGTGAGCAAAGTCAATGCGCCGAAGCTTGCACCCGACGCGATGAAACGGCGGCGCGACAGATCGGGCATCAGTTTGGTGGCATCCTTGACGAGGAGGTCCTTGTCGACGCCGGGAATGATGAGGGAGCGAATTTTTCTGATCATAGTCGTGTCCTCAGCGTCCGATGATCATCGCGCGCAGGCTCTTGGGCACGATCAAGGCCAAAGCCACGTGGATCACGAGGAAGCCGACAATAGCGGCCATCATGAAGAAATGCACATAGCGGGCGGTGTCGTAGCCGCCGAACAGCGCCGTAAGATATTGCAGCTGGACGGGCTTCCAGATCGCGAGGCCCGACAGGACGATCAGAATGCCGACCACGATAATCCCGGTATAGAGCAGCCTCTGCACCTGATTGTAGGTCGAGAGATCAGCGTGCGAGAGCTTGCCAGTCAGCGCAGCCTTGGTGTCGTCGAGCACACCTTTCGCCGAGATCGGCAGCAGCTTCTTGCGGAAGCGTCCGGTGACCATGCCAAGAGTGAGATAGACGAGGCCGTTGATCACCAGCAGCCACATGGCGGCGAGGTGCCACATGATGCCGCCGCCGAGCCAACCACCCAGCGTAATGGATGATGAGAATGTGAAATTGAACAGCGGCGAGGCGTTGTAGATCTGCCAGCCCGACATGATCATCAGCACGATCGCGACAGCGTTGATCCAGTGCACGACGCGCACCCAGGCGGGCTGGATGACTTTGGTGTTCGTAACCTTGGTTGCGGCGCGGTCGCTGGCGGCTGTGATGCTCGACATAGGCATATCCTGGGCTGAGCAGTGGTTCGATTGGTGCTCGGTGACGCGAGTTATTACCAGCTATACGGCATAACCGGTCGTTCGTTACGGCGGCTCCTGTAACAACCCCGGTCCGGCCGGCTCATATCGATCACAAAAAAGCGAGCCGGGCTGCCCCGGCTCGCTCCTTTTGCGCCCCTCGGTATCCTTCGGGGACGCGCGCGCATCCAGTGGGGACTAGTCAGGATGCGCGAACTTGTTGCGCAGAAGCCGGAGATCAGGCTTTCGGCATCAGGACAGTATCGATGACGTGAATCACGCCGTTCGACTGGTTGACGTCGGCGATGGTTACAGTCGAGGAACCGCCCTTGGCATCGACGATCATCACCTTGCCGCCCGAAGCCTTCACGGTCAGCTCTTCGCCTTCCACGGTCTTCAGCTTCTGGCCGTCCTTGAGGTCGGCGGCGTTCAGTTTGCCGGGCACCACGTGGTAGGTCAGGATCTTGGTGAGGGTCGCCTTGCTCTCAGGCTTCACCAGCGTATCGACGGTACCGGCCGGCAGTTTGCCGAAGGCGGCGTTCGTCGGTGCGAACACCGTGAACGGGCCCTTACTGGAGAGGGTATCGACCAGGCCGGCGGCCTTCACGGCGGCGACCAGCGTGGTGTGATCCTTCGAGTTGACGGCGTTCTCGACGATGTTCTTCGACGGATACATCGGCGCGCCGCCGACCATCACGGTCTTTTCGCCCGACATTTCGCTCTTCATCATCTTCTTGTCTTCGGCCTGTGCGGGGGCAAGCACGGCGCCAGTGATGGCGAGAGTGCTGAATGCGACGGCCGACAGAAGTGCAATGCGCTTGGACATGGATCGTCTCCCGAGTGATGTAAGTGACCAGCGATCTTGCTGGTGCGATGAATGGCATCAACCGCGGCAATCCCCTGGAGGCCAGATTGCGCCGTCGATGCCCGAGTTACGCGAGGTCTCGGGACCAGTTTCAGGCTATATTTTTTGTCACCGCTGAAACTTTTGCGGGTGCATTTCGTTCGCGCGAGGCATTAACGCGTTCGATGCATCGCGTTTGATACAATCATGAGCGGAAGTCGCGACGAGATGATGCGACCCGACGGGCTGATCCACCAGATATGGCGGTCCAGCCGCCTGCAGGATGCGTTGCCTAGATATGGCCATTCTTGCTAAGGAACGGGACAAATGACGCGATCGTCAGGCTAGCTGCACCGGTCGCTCCCGCACTCCTGCACCGCGTGACCTTGCCATGAACGCCAACCTGTTTTCTCGCCTGTTCGACAAACTCGACGATGCCTCGCGTCTCGCCATCGAGACGCCCGAGGGCAAGCGCATCAGCTATGGCGATCTGATCGCGCTGGCGGGCCAGATGACCAACGTGCTGGTGGCTCGCGGCGTCAAGCCGGGTGACCGTGTCGCGGCGCAGACCGAGAAGTCGGTACCCGGTCTGGTGCTGTATCTGGCGACCGTGCGCGCCGGCGCGGTCTACCTGCCGCTCAACACCGCCTATACGCTCAACGAACTCGATTACTTCATTACCGACGCAGAGCCGTCGCTGGTGGTGTGCGATCCCTCCAAGGCCGAGGGCTTTTCCGCTATTGCGGCCAAGGTCGGCGCCAAGGTCGAAACACTGGGGGCAGATGGCAAGGGTTCGCTGACCGATGCCGCAGCGAAAGAGAAGCCGGACTTCAGCACGGTCGAGCGCAAGAACGAAGATCTCGCCGCGATCCTCTATACGTCGGGCACCACCGGCCGCTCCAAGGGCGCGATGCTGAGCCACGACAATCTGGCGTCGAACTCGCTGAGCCTTGTTGAATATTGGCGTTTCACCAAGGACGATGTGCTGATCCACGCCCTGCCGATCTATCACACGCATGGTCTGTTCGTGGCGAGCAATGTGACGCTGTTTGCGCGCGCGTCGATGATCTTCCTGCCCAAGCTCGATCCGGAACTCATCATCAAGCTGATGGCCCGCGCCACCGTGCTGATGGGCGTGCCGACCTTCTACACGCGTATCCTGCAGTCGCCGAACCTGACGAAGGAGTCCTGCAGCCACATGCGGCTGTTCATCTCGGGCTCCGCACCGCTGCTGGCCGATACGCATCGCGAATGGTTTGCACGCACCGGCCACGCCGTGCTTGAGCGTTACGGTATGACCGAAACCAATATGAACACGTCGAACCCCTATGACGGCGAGCGCGTGCCCGGCGCTGTCGGCTTCCCGCTGCCCGGCGTCTCCGTACGCGTCACCGATCCGGAGACGGCCAAAGAACTCGCGCGCGACACCATCGGCATGATCGAGGTGAAAGGGCCGAATGTGTTCCAGGGCTATTGGCGGATGCCGGAGAAGACCAAGGCGGAGTTCCGCGACGACGGGTTCTTCATCACCGGCGACCTCGGCAAGATCGACGCCAAGGGCTATGTGCACATTCTCGGCCGTGGCAAGGATCTGGTGATCTCCGGCGGTTTCAACGTCTATCCGAAAGAAATCGAGAGCGAGATTGACGCCATGCCCGGCGTGATCGAAAGCGCTGTGATCGGTGTGCCGCATGCAGACTTCGGCGAGGGCGTCACCGCCGTGGTCGTGAGCGACAAGAAGACCGCGATCGACGAGGCCTCCGTGCTCAAGGCGCTGGATGGCCAGATCGCCAAGTTCAAGATGCCGAAGCGCGTGATCTTCGTCGACGATCTGCCGCGCAACACCATGGGCAAGGTGCAGAAGAACGTACTGCGCGATAGCTACAAGGATATCTACGCGAAGTAAGCCCCCCACGGTCCCTCATGGTGAGGAGGCGCGCAGCGCCGTCTCGAACCATGAGATGCTGTGTGTGGCCATCCCTCGAGACGCGCGTAACAGCGCGCCCCTCAGGATGAGGACGGGGCGTGCGGCCGTACCCTAGATCACATGCTCCGGCGCGAGTGCGCAGGCCGAATTCGGATCCATCTCGATCTGGATCGTCGCGTGCTCAATGCCGAAGTCACGCTTCAGGCGCGCGGCGACTTCCATCAGATAGGCGTCGCCGGGCGCGCCTGACGGGATCACCATGTGACAGGTCAGCGCCACTTCGGTTGTGCTCATGGGCCAGATATGCAGGTCGTGCACCTGTGCGACGCCGGGGCATTGTTCGAGGTAGTCGCGCACGGCAGCGGGGTCGATGCCGCGCGGAACGGCGGCGAGCGACATCGCAGTAGAGTCGCGCAAGAGGCTCCAGGTGCCCCAGACGATCAGCACACAGATGACGAGGCTGGTCAGGGCGTCGATCCACAGCCAGCCGGTAAACATGATGGCGATCGCGGCAATGACCACGCCAACCGAGACGGCAGCGTCGGCGACCATATGCAGATAGGCGCCACGAATGTTGAGGTCGCTGTTGCGGCCCGAGGCAAACAGCCACGCAGTCACGCCGTTGATGACGATGCCGATGGTGGCGACGATCATCACGGTGACCTCGGCTACCGGTTCGGGATTGAACAGTCTTAGCACGGCTTCCCAGGCGATGGCACCGACGGCAACCAGCAGGAACACCGCGTTGAAGAGCGCCGCCAGAATTGAAGAACCGCGCAAGCCATAGGTGAAGCGCGGCGTCGGCGCGCGCTTTGACAGCACAGCTGCGGTCCATGCCGCGATCAGCCCGAGCACATCCGAGAGATTGTGCCCGGCATCGGCCACGAGCGCCATCGAGCCGCTGGCATAGCCGTAAATCGCCTCGATGACGACGAAGACGGTATTGAGGCTGATGCCGATGGCAAAAGCCATGCCGAAATTAGCGGGCGCATGCACATGTCCGCCGGGACCGTGGGAATGACCGGCGTGATCGCCTTGCGCGTGGTCGTGGCCGGCATGGTCGTGTGTGTGACCGTGGTCGTCATGATCGTGATGTGAGTGCGCCATCGGTGTTCCGTCGTGTGGTCTGACGGCATCCATAGCAAGTTGTGATCCGGATACTATTACGGTTGTTGCTGCGCGTCGGCCGCCCCGATTTACGGGGTCATATTAGAGCGATGACAAACCGGCTGCCGACGATGAATAGATAAATTCCAAACGCCATTTCCAGCGCGCGCTTCGACATCGCATGCGCCGCCTTCACGCCGAGCGGCGCCACCAGCAGGCTGGTCGGCATCACCAGCAGCGCGCCGATCAGCGAGACATAACCGATGGCGAACGGCAGCTGCAGCGCTGCGACATCGGGAAAGCGCGCGGCGGCCGGCCAGCCGGCATAGATGTAGCCGATGGCGCCGGGGATCGAGATCAGCACGGCGAGTGCTGAGGATGTCGCCACCGCCTGATGGATAGGCCGGCCATAAAAGGTCATCAGCAGGTTCGAGAACAATCCGCCGCCAATGCCCATCAGCGTGGAGAGAAGACCGACGAAGAAGCCGTAAATCTTCATCAGTGGGCCGTCGGGCAAGTCGTCGCCGAGCTTCCAGCCGTCGCGCGCGAGCAGCAGCCGTGCCGCCGCGGACCAGGCAATGGCAACGAAAACGATCTTGAACAGCCGCTCCGGCGCATAGCGGGCGGTGACGCTGCCGATGACGACGCCGATCAGGATCGGCCACCACCACTTCCGCAGGATCTCCATATCTACGGCGCCGCGGGCCATATGGGCACGGAAGGACCGGATCGAGGTCGGGATGATAATGGCCAGCGAGGTGCCGATACAGAGCGGCATCCGTACTTCCAGAGGCACTCCGGCGATGCGGAAACACTCGTAAAATACGGGGACCAGGATGGCGCCCCCGCCTATCCCGAAGACACCTGCCAGGAAACCGGCCAGTGCGCCGACGGCAATAAGAAGCGCCGCCAGTTCGACAATCTCGGTTACATTGAGCCCAGCCATTCCCGCCCCGATTGCCATTTGCTATCGCATCATGAAGTTCTCATGAATCGCGCTTCACCAAGGCTGTCAGCAACAAGCCCGGCAACTGTCAATACCCGCAAATGCAAGGCTCATTTGAAGCTCTGAACGATTGTTCGGAGTATGTCATTTCGCGATTGCACTGGTTGTTTTGAGTTCGTAAATAGAATTGCTCTACGCGATCCCCAATCGGGCACCGTCTGCCCATTAACCTGTCAAAGTTGTTAAATGACCGCTCGGATCGAACGACCCCTTTCGCCGCATCTGCAAGTGTACCGCTGGACCCTGACGATGGCGCTGTCCATCGTGCATCGCGCTACCGGCGTCGCCTTGTATTTCGGCACTTTGCTTCTTGTCTGGTGGCTGATCGCCGCTGCGTCCGGCCCAGCCGCCTATGCCCATGTGCAGGCCTTCACCGGCAGCATCATCGGTCGCCTGATCGCATTCGGCTACACGTGGGCGCTGATCCATCATGCCATGAGCGGCATCCGCCATCTGGTCTGGGATCTCGGCTACGGATTCAAGCCTTCCGAGCGTGAATGGCTCACCTGGGCCGCATTGATCGGCGGCATCGGCATCACCATCCTGCTCTGGATCATTGCCTACGCAATCGGAGGCGGACGATGAGCGGTTCCAACTCTCCGAAGTCGGTGCGCACGCCGCTCGGTCGCGTTCGCGGTCTCGGCTCCTCGCATTCGGGCACATCAGACTTCTGGCGTCAGCGCCTGACTGCAGTGGCCATGCTGCTGCTGATGATCCCTGTGATCTTCATCGTGATGTCGGTTTTCAGAAGCAACCAGGCCGGCGTCGCGCAGGTCCTTGGTTCGCCTATTGTCGCCATCGTCATGTTGCTCTTCATCGTTGCCAGCATCTGGCACATGAAGATCGGCATGCAGGTCGTGATCGAAGACTATGTCCATGACGAGAAGATCAAGCTGATCTCGATCATCGGCAACAATTTCTTCTCTGCCGCCGTGGCGCTGGCATCGATCTACGCCATCCTTAAACTTTCATCCGGAGTGTAGCGCATGGCCGTCAACGGCACTGGCGCGAACGGCGTTGGCGGCCCCGCCACCAACGGCCACGCCTATCCCATCGAAGATCACACCTATGACGTCGTTGTCGTTGGCGCCGGCGGCGCCGGCCTGCGCGCGACCGTCGGCTGCGGCGAAGCTGGCCTGCGCACCGCCTGCATCACCAAGGTATTTCCGACTCGCTCGCATACGGTTGCCGCCCAGGGCGGCATCTCCGCCTCGCTCGGCAACATGCACGAGGACAACTGGCGCTGGCACATGTACGACACCGTGAAGGGGTCGGACTGGCTCGGCGATCAGGACTCGATCGAATATATGGTGCGCAACGCGCCCGACGCCGTTTACGAGCTCGAACACTGGGGCGTGCCGTTCTCGCGCACCGAAGACGGCAAGATCTATCAGCGCCCGTTCGGCGGCATGACCATGGATTACGGCAAGGGCCAGGCCCAGCGCACCTGCGCGGCCGCCGACCGGACCGGTCACGCCATGCTGCACACGATGTACGGCCAGGCGCTGCGCCACTCGGCCGAGTTCTTCATCGAATACTTCGCCATCGATCTGATCATGGACGATCAGAACGTCTGCCGCGGCGTCATTGCGCTCAAGCTCGACGATGGCACGCTGCATCGCTTCAAAGCGCAGACCGTCATTCTCGCCACCGGCGGCTATGGCCGCGCTTACGCCTCCTGCACTTCGGCGCATACCTGCACCGGTGACGGCGGCGGTATGGCGCTGCGGGCTGGTTTGCCGCTGCAGGACATGGAATTCGTTCAGTTCCATCCGACCGGCATTTACGGTTCGGGCTGTCTCGTCACCGAAGGCGCGCGCGGCGAAGGCGGTTATCTCGTCAATGCCGAAGGCGAGCGCTTCATGGAGCGTTACGCACCGTCGGCCAAGGATCTCGCCTCGCGCGACGTGGTTTCGCGCGCCATGACCATCGAAATCCGCGAAGGCCGCGGCGTCGGCAAGAAGAAGGATCACATCTTCCTTCATCTCGACCATCTCGATCCGAAGGTGCTGGCCGAACGTCTGCCGGGCATCTCCGACTCGGCGCGCATTTTCGCCGGCGTCGATGTAACCAAGGAGCCGATCCCGATCGTCCCGACGGTGCACTACAATATGGGCGGCATCCCGACCAACTATCACGGCGAAGTCGTCACCAAGAAAGACGGCGACGACAATGCGGTGGTGCAGGGCCTGATGGCCGTGGGCGAAGCTGCCTGCGTGTCGGTGCACGGCGCCAACCGTCTCGGCTCCAACTCGCTGATCGATCTCGTGGTGTTCGGCCGTGCGGCCGCGCTGCGCTGCGCTGAGAAGCTGACGCCGAATGCCAAGCAGCCCGACCTGCCGAAGGACTCGGCCGACCGCGCGCTTGGTCGTCTCGATCACTACCGCTATGCGAAGGGTGGCACTTCGACCGCGAAGATCCGCGAGAACATGCAGCATGTGATGCAGACCAACTGCGCCGTGTTCCGCACTGGTGAAGTGCTGAACGAAGGCAAGGAGTTGATCCACAAGGTGTATGGCGGTATCGGCGATATCGCCGTGTCTGACCGGTCGCTGGTGTGGAATTCGGATCTCATCGAGACCCTCGAATTCGACAACCTGATCACTCAGGCCATCGTCACCATGGACTCGGCTGCGAACCGCACCGAGAGCCGCGGCGCGCATGCGCGCGAGGACTTCTCGGATCGCGACGACAAGAACTGGATGAAGCACACGCTGGCGTGGATCGATGGGGGCGGCAAGACCACCATCGATTATCGCCCGGTGCACGACTACACGATGACCAACGACGTTCAGTACATCGTGCCCAAAGCGCGCGTGTACTAATGATGACAGCGAAGGCTTGAGAGAATGGCTGAGTTCGCACTTCCGAAGAATTCCAAGATCACCGGCGGCAAGGAATGGCCGAAGCCGGCCGGCGCCACGCAGACGCGCGAATTCCGCGTCTATCGCTGGAATCCGGATGACGGCAAGAACCCGTCGGTCGACACCTATCACATCGACACCAACGACTGCGGTCCGATGGTTCTCGATGGTCTGATCTGGATCAAGAATAACATCGATCCGACGCTGACCTTCCGCCGCTCTTGCCGCGAAGGCGTCTGCGGCTCCTGCGCCATGAACATCGATGGCCAGAACACCTTGGCCTGCACCCGTGCGATGGACGAAGTCGACGACGGCGCCATCAAGGTCAATCCGCTGCCGCATCAGCCCGTCGTGAAGGACCTGGTGCCGGATCTCACCAACTTCTACGCGCAGTATGCGTCGATCGAGCCGTGGCTGAAGACCACTACGCCGACCCCGCAGAAGGAATGGAAGCAGAGCCATTCGGACCGCGAGAAGCTCGACGGCCTCTACGAGTGCATCCTGTGCGCCTGCTGCTCGACCTCGTGCCCGAGCTATTGGTGGAACAGCGACCGCTTCCTCGGTCCGGCTGCCCTCCTTCAGGCCACCCGCTGGGTCAAGGATTCCCGCGACGAAGCCACCGGCGAACGTCTCGACAATCTCGAGGATCCGTTCCGGCTCTATCGCTGCCACACCATCATGAACTGCGCCAAGGCGTGCCCGAAGGGCCTCAACCCCTCTGAAGCTATCGCCGAGCTGAAGATGAAGATGGTCGAGCGTCAGGTCTGACGTTTTAAGGATCCGGGTTTGCCGATTGTCTTTGGACAATAAAGTTCTTACTAAACAAAATAGTCCTTACGGCGCCATGACGAAAGTCGCGGCGCCGTAGCTCGTTCAGGGATAGAGCCAATTGTCGGCGCACAAATAGTCGTTTCTGCTCTTCGTCAGCCGCCCATCAAGGGCCGGTATTAGGAACCGTAAGGGCTGCCTGCGGGTCGGGTAGCTTTTCCGAAACCGTATAAAATTGTTTGACCTTCTCATGATCCGTCAGGTTTGACGGCCGGTACCCGGCTCGTTGGCACGCACTGCGGCGGCTTGGATCGCTAAGGCGTGTTCGAATGCGTAGGTGTTACCCGGCGCGATGGTGAGTTCGACCCTGATCCCAATCATCGTATCGCCTCGCATCTACGGCCGACGGAAACCCGGCCCTATAACCGGGCCGGGTCCAGCGGCGGATTATGCCTTAGCCACGAACTCCTGCGTGGTGACGGCGTTGGCGTAAAATGGGGCGATCTCGGCGACGAAGTCGTCCTGCTGTTTGCGAGTATAGCCGGCTGACGCGTCGTAGATGACGTTGGTGTGGTAGCCGAGGTCGTGCGCGTTGCGCATCGAAGACTCGACGCACTGTCGCAGCGAGAAGCCGGCGAGGTAGATGTCGAAGATGCGGTTGTTGCGCAAGTAGCCGTCGAGCGTGGTTCCGACGAAGACGCTGCTGCCGCCGGCGCGCTCGCGAACGACATGCTCGCCTTCCGCCGGCTCGAAGCCGGGGAAGAAATCGGCCTGCTCGCCCAGGAACGCGCCATGGTCGCGCGTCATCTTACGCAGGCCGTACTTGGCCTCGCCCAGCACCTTGAAGGTCGGCTCGAACTTCAGCGCTGCGTGGATCACGTGCAGGCCGCGACGGCGGGCCTCTTCGAGGATGATCTTCGAATTGGCGATAGCGGTGTCGACCTGCTCCCGGTCCTGGAACGCCGGATAGATGCCACCGGTCGGCGAGAGCCAGTCGTTGACATATTCGATTAGGATCAGCGCGCTCTTGGATGCGTCGGTCATGGTATAACTCCTGGGATGTTGGTTAGGATCAGGCGGCGATCATCGCGCCTTGCTGGCGCAGGTGGTCGCGAAACAGGTCGGGATAGGTGTCGATGACGGCGTTCTTGACGCTAGGTCGCTCAGCGAGCGCCGCGCGCCACGCCGTAACGCGTGGCAGGCCCGCGAAGATCGGGTCAGCCACTTCCGGATCGATGATCCCGAAATAGCGGAACAGCGGTGCGTAGACCGCATCGACCAGACCAAAGTCCGGCCCGGCGAAATACGGGCCGTCGCCCAGCTCGGCCTCGATCTTGCTCAGCCGATCACGGAAGGCGGCCCGCTTCGCGTCGGCGGTCGCCATGTCCTTGGCGTGGAGGAACTGCCAGCCCTCCGTAAAGGTCTGGGTGGCGAATTCTATCCAGGCGCGATGCCGGGCACGCAGCAATGCATCGTCGGGATACATCGCCGCGCCACCCTGCGTCTCGTTCAGATATTCGCAGATGACCACGCTTTCGAAGAGGATCGCATCCTCACCGTTCGGCTGGCGCACCTTCAGCACCGGCACTTTGCCGGTCGGCGACAGGGCCAGAAACCAGTCGGGCTTGGCCGATAGATCGACGTTGACCCGGTCGAACGCCACCCCTTTTTCGAGCAGGACGATCGCGGCACGCTGGACGAATGGGCACAGCGGGTGGCTGACGAGAGTGAGGTTTTGCTCGGTCATGATGGTGTCTCGATGTGCTGGAACAGAGATCAGAGCGACTGGCCGCCCGACACGTCGAACGTCGTGCCGTTGGCCCAGCCGAAATCGTCGGACAGGATGGCTGCGACCGCGCCGCCGATGTCGTCGGGCTGACCGACGCGGCCTAGCGCGATCTTGCTCGCGACGAAGGCATGAGCCTGTTCGTTATCGCGGACCCTACCACCGCCGAAATCGGTGGCGATGGCACCGGGCGCGATGGCGTTGACGCGGATCTGCCGCGCGCCGAGTTCCAGCGCCATGAACCGGGTCAGCGTCTCGAGCCCCGCCTTGGCCGCCGCATAAAGGCCGAAGCTGGCCATCGACGTGCGCGTGAAGCCCGACGAGACGTTGAGGATGCGTCCGCCATCGGCGAGAACCGGTAGCAATGCCTGCGTCAGGAACAGCGGTCCGCGCAGGTGCATGTCGATCATCGCATCGAACTGTTCCTCGCTCGCGTCAGCGACCTGCACGTGGACGACGGCACCGGCGTTGTTGACCAGATAGTCGAACCGGTCGCTGCCGAAGCGGCTCCGGAGCGTCTCGGCGAAGGATGCGGCGAAGGCCGGAAAGCTCGCCACCTTGGTGACGTCGAGCGCGAGCATCGCCGCCGTGCCGCCCAGCGCCTCGATCTCGCTTACCAGCGCATCGGCTTCCGCCGCGCCCTGGCGATAGGTGCCGATGACGCCCACGCCGCGCCTGGCGAGATGCAGCGCCATGTTGCGACCAAGGCCGCGGCTGGCGCCGGTAATGAGAGCGATCTTCTGAGACATGGCTAGGTTCCTTGTGAATTGATTTTTCCAGACGGCACGCCGCTGAGGCGTCGCATCTCGCTGCCAGTCAGGTAGGCGATTGCTGTGTCCGACGCCCCGCCTAATGCTCTCAATTGCTTGCCTAATTGTCTCAGGCTCTTTTCAGGCGTGAGGATTGGTGTCATGCTTGTTGGCATGACCGACAACCTACAGCCGCATCGCGATCTCGCCCTCCGCCACGGGCGGATCGGAATGAATTTGACGCCAATCCCGCGCCTGGAAATCGGCGTTGGACAGGCGACCTCGGGGACGTCACCATGTCTCTACCGCTCGATGATCTGCTTCATTCTGCAGGGATCGAAAGAGGTGGCCATCCACGACAACCTGCTGCGCTACGACGCGTCTCAATACCTGGTGAGCGCACTCGATCTTCCCTTGAGCGGACAGATCCATGACGCTGACGACGGCAGTCCTTTTGTGGCGGTTTCGCTGGTCCTCGATCCGGCGCTTCTCTCCGAGGTCGCATCAACGATGCCAGCGATGCGCGACACGGACGCGCCAGGCAGCGGCATCGCGATCAACCCGATGACACCGCAGTTGCGCGAGACGCTGCTGCGACTGCTGGCGTTGCTCGACACGCCGGCGGACATCCCGGCGCTCGCACCGTTGGCTGAACGCGAATTGCTCTATCGTCTTTTGCAGGGCTCGCAGGGGCGACTGTTGCGCCACATCGCCCGCCCAGAAGGCGCGATCGGCGGCATCCGGCGCGCGGTCGAATGGATTCGGGACCACGGCAACACGCGGCTGCGTATCGAGGCGCTGTGCGAAGCCGCGGGCATGAGCCGCGCGAGCCTGCATCGCCACTTCGTCGCGCTGACTGGATTGAGCCCGATCCAGTATCAGAAGCAGATACGCCTTCAGGAAGCACGCCAGTTGCTGCTCGCCGGCGACCATAGTGCCTCCGACGTCGCCTATGCGGTCGGCTATGAAAGCGCCTCTCAGTTCAGCCGCGAGTATCTTCGGCAGTTCGGGGCTCCGCCCGTCCGCGACGTGCACAAGCTCAGGCAGTCAATCGACAATCAAATGATCAATTAGACGGCTGTCAACTTCGATGCTGTTGACTCCAGGCTGTTCAAGGGATCCGGGGGGGCATCGCCCAATGCGAGCCGTCGCGCTGGACTTCCCAGGTCACCATCCTCTCCGGAAAGCGTGAGGCGCAACGTCATGCCGATGGCACAGGACCCAATGATCGGGACGGACGAAGACGGCCGCCTACTAGGGCGTGTACTCATAAATCGAGGATCGTGAGCAAGCTCAACCCATTTCGCTATCCGGCGGATTGCAGACTCAAACCTGACATCGCCTGTGGAACGGCATGGGGATCGCGTTCCCGGAATGGAAGTTGGGCACTGTTAAGAGCATCGTGCATTCAATCATCGTATCGCCCCATCGGGAACGAGATTTTACTACGCCAGCATCGAAGCCGACGTGCTCGGCATGGTGCTTCAAGGTGCTGTCAACAAGTCAGCCTCCGATTATCTGCGCGAGAAAGTGTGGGAGCCTATCGGCGCGGAAGCCGATGCTAATTGGTTGATAGACGCAGAAGGATTTGAACTAGGGCACTTTAGCTTCAATGCCGTTCTGCGCGATTACGCCCGGCTTGGGCGCTTGCTGGCGCATGGGATGGCAAGCAAATCGCTCCGGCGCAATGGATGATTGATGCAACAACAGTCCGAGCCTCGGATCGCTATTTGCTGCCGGGCGCGGCGACGAAAGGATTTGGCTACGGTTATCTCTTGTGGCTGTTTCCCGGCGAGAGGCGACAGTTCGCGTTGTTAGGATACAAGGGCCAGTATATTTGCGTTGATCCGCCCTCTAAGATTGTCATGGTGCACACTGCAATTGAGGACCCGGTACATCGAGCCGAGCCATGGGCCCTATGGTCGGCACTGGTCGATCAGCTAGGCTGACAATAGCTCGCGGCAGACCCGGCATCGACCGCTGTTGGTTATTTGCGTCGCTTTTGGCATGTCTGCGGAATGTCCGCTATCCGACTCATTTCGGACCTTCAAGTCGGCGTTGCATGATTCAAGCTCCCGAACCGGGGCCTCGAATCATGAGATATGAACTCACGGACTTTGAGTGGGCTGTCCTCAGACACCGATCAGGACATCGGTCTGCGCAAGCAGGCCGGTGTTCTTTTTTGCTCACGATTTAAGCATATTGCCTCCTCGAACCCGATCCCTCGGAGCCGCGGCGCTATTTCTCGTTGAAAAGGGGACTCGCCAAGGTTGGCACGGGCTGTGCTAGCCTGTGCCTGATAATTGATCAGGGGGAGTTTTTCATGTTTCGTCAGCTGGGTTTGAGCGTCATGGCGGGTGCAGCGCTGCTGGCGTCTGCGCTATCCGCGAGCGCCGATACCGATGTCAAATTCGCGCTCGACTGGAAATTCGAAGGTCCGTCCGCGCCCTATTTCGTTGCGCTCGACAAAGGCTACTACAAGGCCGAAGGCCTCAATGTGACCATCGACTCCGGTCCAGGCTCGGTCGCCGGCATCGCGCGGGTCGCGGCGGGCACCTATCCGATCGGCTTCTTCGACATCAATTCGCTGGCGCGCTTTCGCGACCAGAATCCTGACAAGGACGTCAAGGGCGTCCTCATGGTCTATGACAAGCCGCCCTTCTCGATTGTCAGCATCGCGAAGTCCGGCATCAATTCGCCGAAGGACCTCGAAGGCAAGATCCTCGGCGCACCGGCGCCGGACGGCGCCTTCGCGCAGTGGAAGGCCTTCGTCAAAGAGAACAAGATCGACGACAGCAAGGTGAAGATCGAGAATGTTGGCTTCCCGGTGCGTGAGCCTATGCTCGCCGACGGCAAGGTCGATGCGATCACCGGCTTCTCGTTCTCGTCCTACTTCAACCTGATGTCCAAGGGCATCGCCGAAAAGGACATCAAGGTGATGCTGATGTCGGACTACGGCATCGTGCTTTATGGCAACGCCATCATGGTGAACCCCGAATTCGCAAAGGCCAATCCGAAACTCGTCGCTGGCTTCGTGCGCGCAACTGTCAAAGGCATCATCGACACCATCAAGGACCCCGACACCGCCATCAAGTCGGTGATGAAGCGTAACGAGACCGCCGACGAGAAGATCGAACTCGCTCGTCTCAAGATGTCGCTGAAGGACAACTTCGTGACCCCGTGGGTGAAGGCCAATGGCGTCGGTGGCATCGATGAGAAGCGCATGACGGATGCCATCGAGCAGATCGCTGTGACCTACGAGTTCAAGAATCCGAAGCCGAAGGCGGGGGATCTGTTCACGTCGGAGTATCTGCCCCCGGCCGACGCACGCAAGTTCTAAGCGTCACGACAGAAGGCCAGGTCGTCGCGCATGGAAGCGTTCGTAGATATCGACGGCGTCACGCTGAAATACCGTGGCGCCTCGGGTGACATTGTCGCGCTTCAGGATGCGACGCTCAAAGTCCAGCGCGGCGAATTCGCCGCGGTGGTCGGCCCCTCCGGCTGCGGCAAGTCCACCTTGATGCGGCTTGTCACGGGCCTGCACAAGCCGACGGCCGGCACTATCGCCATCGACGGCAAACAGGTGACAGGCCCGGTCAAAATGGCCGGCATGGCGTTCCAGAACGCCAACATGCTGCCGTGGCGCAAGGTGATCGACAACGTCCTGCTGCCGCTGGAAATCGTAGAACCACATCGCTCGCAGTTTCGTTCCAAGAAAGTGGAGTTCCGCGCCAAGGCCGAGCAGCTTCTGGCTACCGTCGGTCTCGCCGGCTTCAGCGACCGCTATCCCTGGGAATTGTCCGGCGGCATGCAGCAGCGCGTGTCGCTGTGCCGCTCGCTGATCCACGAGCCGGCGCTGCTGATGCTCGACGAACCCTTCGCCGCGCTCGACGCGTTCACGCGCGAGGAGCTGTGGTGCGTACTGCGCGATCTCTGGCAGCGACTGGGCTTCACGGTGATTCTGGTGACGCACGATCTGCGCGAGGCGGCGTTCCTCGCCGATAATATCTACGTCATGAGCGCGCGCCCCGGTCACATCGTCCAGATCAAGCCGGTCCCGTTCGCCCGTCCGCGCGATCTGCAGGTCACGTATGAGAAGGAGTTCGGCGATATTGTGATGGAGCTGCGCATGAAGATCGCACAGGTGCGCCAGTCATGAACCCGCGGACTCTCGAAAAGCTCTCGCCCTGGCTCTTCACCATTGCCATCTTCCTGGTCTGGGAGCTGGCCTGCATCGTCTTCAAGGTCAACACGTCGGTGCTGCAGCCGCCATCGGCCGCCTTTGCGGCGATGTTCAAACTTTGGCGTGTGTTTCTCTATCATTCCTGGGTCACGCTCTGGGTGACCATGGTGGGATTTGCCCTGGCCGTCGGCTTCGGCATCATTCTCGGGCTCGTCGTCGGCTGGTCGCGGGCGATCTATCGCGGGCTCTATCCGGTGATGATCGGCTTCAATACGATCCCGAAGGTCGCCATCGTCCCGCTGTTGATCCTGTGGTTCGGCATCGGCGAAGTGCCGGCAATCGTCACCGCCTTCCTGATTTCGTTCTTCCCTATCGTGGTCAATATCGCCACGGGTCTGGCGACAACCGAACCGGAACTCGAGGACGTGTTGCGGGCGCTCGGCGCCGGCAAGCTCGACATCATGCTCAAGGTCGGCATTCCGCGTGCGCTGCCATATTTCTTCGGCTCGCTGAAGATCGCTATCACGCTGGCTTTCGTCGGTACCGTCGTGTCGGAGACGCTCGGCGCCAATGCCGGGCTCGGCTATCTGATCGCGCTGGAGGGTGCGAGCTTCCGTATGGCGAATGTCTACGCCGCCTTGCTGCTGCTCGCCTTTGAAGGCGTGCTCATGTACGCGGTCTTCGCGGGGATCGAGCAGCATTTCACCAAATGGGCCTTCCGGTCGCAAATGAGCGCGGCCGGCTAACGCCACAGGACCTCCTCCGCCCACGGCGGGTTCCCGCCCGCGGAGCGGTTGGTGAGACACCGCCCTTGCGCTAGACTGCAGGGAGTCGGGCAGGTGCTGTGAAGACCGAACACCAAAATTCGTTGAGAACGCTGCAATGGATGATGGCTGCATCGCTGGCCCTTCCGCTTGCACTGTTTCTGTTCGCGGCGGCGACGTCGTGGGTGTCGACGCGCGAGATCACCGACCGCGAGATCGAGCGCGCGCTCGATGTGGCGCACGAACACGCTTTAAAGGTGTTCGAGACGATCGACCGCAGCCTGTCCGAAATGAACGAGATCGTACGCGGTAAATCCGACGACGAGCTGCGTGCGCAATCGGACCAGATGGCGGGCCGGTTGAAGCAGCTCACCGATGCGCTGCCGCAACTGAAGTCGGTCTGGGTGTTCGACAATAAAGGCCGGGCGCTGGTCAACAGTCTGGATCTGACGCTGCCGGATCTCGATTTCTCTGATCGCGATTATTACAGGGTCCATATCGCAGGTGATGCCGGCACGTTCATCGGTCAATCATTGTTGCCGCGCCCGCCCTATCAGGGGGCGCCGTTCTTTGGTGTGAGCCGCAGGCGGGTCTCGGCCGACGGCAGCTTCGCCGGCGTGGTGCAGGCCTCTGTCTTTCCGGAATATTTCGATCGTTTCTATGCGCGCATCGGCCACGATGCCGGGAGCTTCTTTGCGCTTGGTCTCACCGATGGTTCGATCCTGGCACGTTATCCGCAGCTCGATCGTGAGGTGCGTCTCGATCCCAAGGGGCCCGTGGGCCGCACCCTGTCGGCCCATCCTGCTGGAGGACTGGTCACGCTTGTCTCGCCCGGCGACAATGTCGAGCGCCGTATCGGCTATCAGCAGCTCGCTGGCTATCCGGTCTATGTCGCGGCAGGTCTTGAAACGTCAGCGATCCGTGCGCGCTGGCTGCGCACCATCAGCTATCATCTGATCTTCGGCGTTCCTGCGACGGCATTGCTGTTCCTGTTGCTGGCATTCGCGATCCGTCGCACCCGCCGGCTCAATTTCGAAGCGATGAAACGGCGTGAGGCCGAAGAAGCGCTGAAACATGGCCAGCGGCTCGAAGCACTCGGCCAGTTGACTGGCGGCGTCGCGCATGACTTCAACAATTTGCTGACCGTGATCCGCTCGTCAGTCGACTTGCTGCAACGGCCCGATCTCTCGCCGGATCGTCGTGCCCGCTACATTGCAGCGATCTCCGAAACAGTGAATCGCGCCGCCAAGCTGACAGCGCAATTGCTGGCCTTTGCGCGGCGCCAGACGCTGAAGCCTGAAGTATTCGACGTCGGCCAATGCGTGCATTCGGTGAGCGAGATTATCGGCACGCTGACGGGGGCGCCCATCGAAATTATGACCCATGTGCCCGATGAGGCGTTGTTTGTGGATGCCGATATCGGCCAGTTCGAAACCGCGTTGATCAACATCGCGGTTAACGCGCGCGATGCCATGGCGGGCGAGGGGCGGCTGACGATCGCCGTCAGCGCGGCAGAGCAAGTCCCTGTTGCGCTTGCCCTGAGGTCTGACGGCTATGTGGCGATCTCAGTATCCGACACTGGCAGCGGTATTCCTGCCGATCAGTTCGAGCACATCTTCGAGCCATTCTATACGACCAAGGAAGTCGGGCAGGGCACAGGCCTCGGACTTTCGCAGGTGTTCGGCTTTGCCAAACAATCCGGCGGTGAGGTCGTGGTCGCCAGCGAAGTCGGCAAGGGCAGCACTTTCACGCTTTATCTGCCGCGCGTCTCCGGCGACAGCATCGCGCCGGCGCTGTCGGCGAGCGAAGCGCCCGTCGTCGATGGCCACGGCATGTCGGTGCTGGTGGTGGAGGACAATCGCGACGTCGGGACTTTTGCGACCGATGCGCTGAGCGAGCTTGGCTACACCACGGTGTTGCGGCCGAACGCTCAGGAAGCGCTCGTCGAACTCGCCCGTCATGCCACGCACTATGACGTCGTGTTCTCCGATGTCGTGATGCCTGGAATGACCGGCATCGAACTGGCGCAGGAGATTCGAAAACTCTATCCGGATCTGCCGGTGGTGCTGACCTCCGGCTACAGTCACGTGCTTGCGCAGAACGGCACCTTCGGGTTCGAGCTGCTGCATAAGCCCTATTCGATCGAGCAATTGTCGCGGGTGCTCACAAAGGCCGGCACCTGGCGCAAGGCTCAGCGCGAAGCCGTCTGAGTCGCCGGGAACCCTCGGGAACCTTTTGATTTCCTTGGCGTTATCGCGCCATGAGCAAACATTCCGTTAACGAAGTCAAACCCGCACCCGCATCCGACGCGAAGGGGCCGATTGTCGGGGTCGTCGATGAGGCCGGTAAGCATATCGAGCCGCCGCCGCCTGAAGTGGTCGAACCCGATCCGGACCTGACGCCGGAAGAGGCCGAGCAGGCGCGCAAGGACTATCTGCTGACGCGATTCTGGATCAGCGCGCGCGGCTTCTGGGGCAAGTCGGGTGATAGACTGGCCTGGGTGTTCTCGATCGGACTCTTGTTGATGATCGTCGCCAATGTGGCGTTTCAATACGGCATCAATGTCTGGAACCGCGCGATCTTCGACGCCATCGAGAAACGCGATGCGGCCAGCGTGTTTCATCTCACCGGCGTGTTCTTTCCGCTCGCCATCGGCAGCGTGCTCCTTGGCGTCGCGCAGGTCTATGGCCGCATGGGCATCCAGCGTCGCTGGCGCGCATGGCTGACCAATTCTGTGGTGTCGCGCTGGCTCACCAGCGGCCGCTATTATCAGCTCAATCTCGTCGGCGGCGATCACCAGAATCCCGAATATCGGATCGCCGAGGATCTGCGCATCGCGACCGACTCGCCTGTCGACTTCGTCTCCGGCGTCATCGCGGCATTTCTCTCCGCCACCACTTTCATCGTCGTGCTGTGGACGATCGGTGGTGCGCTGACGCTGACTGTAGGCGGCAGTCTCATCACTATTCCCGGCTTCCTCGTCATTGCCGCGATCATCTATGCCGCCATTGCATCCGGCTCGATCATGGTAATCGGCCGCCGTTTCGTGCAGATTTCCGAGGACAAAAACCAGGCCGAGGCCGAGTATCGTTATGCGCTCACTCGCGTGCGCGAGAACGGCGAGAGCATCGCGCTGCTCGGCGGCGAGGAAGAAGAGCGCGACGGGATCGACAAGACCTTCGGCAATGTCCTCAAACAATGGGCGCGTCTTGCCGGACAGCATATGCGCACCACGCTGGTGTCGCAGGGCTCGAGCCTGATCGCGCCTGTCGTGCCGCTACTGCTGTGCGCACCGAAATTTCTCGACGGCAGCATGTCACTCGGTCAGGTGATGCAGGCGGCGTCTGCCTTCACCATCGTGCAAAGCGCATTCGGCTGGCTGGTCGACAACTATCCGCGCCTTGCCGACTGGAACGCCTGCGCGCGCCGCATCGCCTCGCTGATGATGTCGCTGGACGGCCTCGAACGCGCCGAGCTCGGTGACGGTATTGGCCGTATCAAGCGTGGCGAAACGACAGATGAGACCATGCTGAGCCTGCATGATCTCTCCGTGACGCTCGACGACGGCACTGCCGTCGTCGGCGATGCCGAAGTGAAGATCGAGCCTGGCGAACGTCTGCTCGTCGCGGGCGAGTCCGGTACCGGCAAAAGCACGCTGGTGCGCGCCATTGCGGGCCTGTGGCCATGGGGCGGCGGCAGCGTCAATTTCCATCCGGACCGGCGGCTCTTCATGCTGCCGCAGAAGCCCTATGTGCCGTCAGGCACCTTGCGCCGCGCAGCCGCCTATCCCGCGGCGTCGGAGGACTGGACCCTCGAGCAGATCGGCGAGGCTCTCGACAAGGTCGGGCTCGGTCATCTCAAGGAAAAGATCGAGGAGGATGCGCCGTGGGACCAGACGCTGTCCGGCGGCGAGAAGCAGCGTCTCGCTTTCGCGCGGCTGTTTTTGCACCGCCCTGATATCATTGTGCTGGACGAAGCGACCTCGGCGCTGGACGCGAAGAGCCAGGACAAGATGATGGAGCTGCTCACCAAGGAGCTGCCCAACGCCACGGTGGTATCTGTCGCCCATCGCGTTGAGCTTGAGGCCTTCCATAGCCGCAAGATCGTGCTGGAGCGCCGCAAGGGCGGCGCCAAGCTGGTCAGCGACATCGATCTCATCCCGCGCAAGGGTAAGCGCCGTCTGCTCGGCCGCTTCCTGCGCCAGCGCAAGCCGGCCAGGAGCGCGGCCTGACACCAGGCGCTATGAGGCGCTTGCTGCGTGTTTCAACTTAGAAGAAGTTGATCTTCAGCGCCGGCGACAGGAAGATCGCGATATTGGCGAAGAGGCCGCCGGCATAGGCGGCTGAGCGCAGCGACGATTTATCCGCGATGTACAGCAGCGCGTGCGCAATCCGAAACGCGAGATAGAGAGCGGCCAGCACGCTCACGGTCGTCGCCGATGCGCCAAAGTTCAACGCTGCGACGACCGAGACTGCGTAGAACGGGAAGCTCTCGAAGGCATTCTGATGCGCGGCATAAGCGCGGCGCTTGGCGCCTGAAAGGTTCTCGGCGCTGTCGCGTGGTGCGCTGTTATCGCGCGATCCCGCTTTGGCATAACCAATAATGATCAGCGGCAGCAGTGCAGCAATCAGAATGCTCCAATAGGCGAACGGCATCGAAATCCCCCAGGTCAAATAGTATGGCCAAACTGCGTCTTGATGGGCGGTTCCTGTTCCGCTGTCAAACCCGCCTTCATCCGGCCCGTTGTCGCGGAACATCGCATCGATCGCGCCGTTGTTAGTTCAGCCCCAAGGGAGACAGATGATGGCTAATGACAATACCCGTGATATCGAACGCGCCTGGGAATTGATGAAGAAGATCGGCTTCGCCATGCTGGTGACGCATGATGGCGACAAGCTGCGAGCGCGCCCGATGGCTGCCTATGTGGATCGCGAAGCCGATGCGGTCTACTTCCTCAGCGATGCGCGCAGACACAAGGATGATGAGATCAAGCGCAATCCGAACGTGAATCTCTCTTTCGCAGATGCGAGCGATCAGAAATATGTCTCGGTGAGCGGCACTGCTGCCGTCTCGAACGATCGCGCCAAGATCAAGGAGCTGTTCACCACCTCCGCAAAGGCGTGGTGGGACAGCGCGGAAGATCCGAATATTCGTGTGCTGAAGTTCACGCCTGACGGTGCCGAGTTCTGGGACTCGCCGGGCACTGTGATCAGCTATGTGAAGATGGCCGCTGCGGCTGTGACTGGTACGCGTCCGGACATCGGCACCAACCGTAAGGTCGCAATCTAGATGCCTAAAGACGATTCACCCGGCATCGATCCCGTCGAGGATCCGCCGATCAAGCCCGGTCAACCCTCCGAACCGCCGCAGGAGAGCCCGCCGGGCAATCCGCGGCCCGAGGTACCGCCGCCGGTGCGCGATCCCGGTGAGCCGTCACGACCCGAAGAGCTACCTGGAGATGTGCCAGATGAGATGCCGGTGCCAAATCCTGATATCAATCCGGGTCAGCAACCGCCTGCAGTGATGTAGCGAACTACAGATCGATGGCCTGAACGCGCAATGAACAAAGCGCGTTTGGGCCATTGTCGTGTCGAAAATAAAAACGAATTTGCATTTGCCTGTCGCCACATTCCGGCCCAATGCATATCAGTTGATCAATGTGCCGATTTGTTCGGCCGACAAAAATCAGTTTGTTGAAGATCCTTATCCGGGGGCCCAAGGTCTATCATGACAAAACTTCGTCTCGTATTGCTGGCCACGACGACGCTCGGCGTTGCGCATATCGCAGCGACCGCTGCTTATGCGTCGAGTGTCGATGCGCCGATCGTGCTCGCGCAGGCCGCACCTGCTGCGCCTGAAGGTGAGCCCAAGGCTCCCCCGAAGGCACCACCCAAGGCTCCGCCAGCTGCTGCGCCTCCCGCCGCTGCGCCGCCGGCCGCACGCCCTGCGGCGCCACCGCCGCCGCCACCGGCTCCCCCTGCTGCGCGTCCCGCGCCTCCGGCACCCCCTGCTGCGCCGCCGCCTGCGGCTGCACCTCCGCGCGCGGCACCGCCGCCACCCCCACCACCTGCGGCCGCTCCGCCGCCGCGCCCAGCCCCGCCGCCAGCTCCCGTCGCGCCTCCGGCCCCGCGCGCGGCACCTCCAGCGCCCACCGTTGCGCCTGTAGCTCCGTCCGCGCCAACGCCGCCGGCTGCGCGTCCCGAACGTCGCGAGCCCGGCGAAGGACGTCCTGAGCGCCGTGAACCCGGTGCAACGCCGCCGGCCGGCGCGCGTCCCGCGCCTGCAACGCCACCAGCCGCTGCGCCGGCGACACCGCCTGCAGCAACTCCGCCTGCCGCGCGGCAGGCACCTGCTGCTGCGCCGACACCGGCTCCAACACCGGCGACGCCGCCAGCGGCTGCGACTCCCCCTGCGGCAACGCCTCCTGCAGCAGCGCCGTCGGCAGCTCCGGCTGCGCCGGGCACACCGCCTGCTGCGGGTGCGCCTCCGTCAGGTCGCCCCGGCGGCCCTGATGGGCGTGGTCCTGACGGACGAGGTTCGGATGGTCGCCGTGGTCCTCCTGGTGGTCCCGGCGCAGGCGCGCCCGGTGCACCCGGCACGCCGCCCAACGCTGCTGCGCCCGGTGTCGCGCCGAACGCTACGGCGCCCGCCGCTGCGCCGCCCACGAGTACTGCTGCACCTCTCGTGGTCGCCCCCGGTGGCGGCAATATCAAGGTCGTGCAGCCGCCCGCACCGACCGTGACGGCACCGATCCCTCAGGCGCCGCCGCCGGCAGTAGCGCTGACGCCGATCGCACCGGGCGCTGCCCCCCAGGGGCCGCGCAACATGGGCGATTTCCGCGGCCAGCGCAGCGAGCGCCAGGAAGGTGGTCGCACGATCATCACCGAGCCTGGACGCATCATCGTGCAGGATCCGAGCGGTCAGTCGTTCATCCGCCACAACGAGGTCGATCGCTTCCGCTACGGCGCGCGTGACATCCGTACGGACCGGGTCGGCGGTGAGGATCGGACCATCGTGATCCGTCCCGACGGCTCGCAGATCATCACGGTGGTTGGCCGCGACGGTCAGCTGCTGCGACGTATCCGCAGGGACCGCGAGGGACGCGAGATCATCATCATCGATAACTCGTTCCGTGGTCCACGTGGCCCCGGCGGTCCGGGTGGTCTCGGCTTCTATGTCGATCTGCCGCCGCCGATGATCCGGATTCCGCAGAACCGTTACATCGTCGACTACGATCAGGCCTCGCCCGATCTCGTCTACGATACACTGATCGCGCCTCCGGTGGATCGCATCGAGCGCCGCTATACGCTCGATGAAATCCGCTACAGCCCGATGGTGCGCCAGCGCATGCCGTCGATCGATCTGGACTCGATCAACTTCGAGCTAGGCTCGTGGGATATTCCGCCGGACCAAGCCTCGAAGCTGCAGGTGATCGCAGATGGTCTCAACCGGGCGATCTCACGCAACCCGCGTGCGGTGTTCCTGATCGAGGGTCACACCGATGCGGTTGGCTCCGACGTCGACAATCTGTCGCTGTCGGATCGCCGTGCGCAGTCGGCAGCTGAATTGCTCACCCAGCAATTCCAGGTGCCGGCGGAAAACCTGACGTCGCAGGGTTATGGCGAGCAGTATCTGAAGATCCAGACCGACGGTCCGGAGCGCCAGAACCGCCGCGTCACGATTCGCAACATCACGCCGCTGTTGAACGGCGGTCAGGCTTCGCTGCCGCCACCGCCTCCAGGTACCGTGCCGCCGCGTCGCTGAGCGGTTTGATATGAAAGAAAATGGCCGGGAGCGATCCCGGCCATTTTTGTTTTGATAGTACGCTGCTGCCAATGGCTTCCCTCCCTCAAGCGGCATAGCCGCGCAGTGGGGAGGGTCGGCCGATAGGCCGGGGTGGGGTGTCTCCGCAATTGAGAGCGCCGTGTGCTGCACCACCCACCCGTCACGATACTCGCTGGACGCTCGCATCGCGCCACCCTCCGCACTGCGCGGCTGCGCCGCTTGAGGGAGGGAAAAGACGCTGCTACTTCGCCGCCAGCCCCAACGCATCCACCATCACGCGAAACACTTCCGTATTGTCCATCGAACCCTTCACACGGTCGCTGCCGGGGCCGGTGGCGGTGAGGATCACGTCCTCGCCGGAATGCACGCTGGCGCCCATCATGGCCGGCAGATTGCCGAGCCGCAGCATGCTGCCCGGCGCATTCTTGTATTTCTCGTTGGCCTTGAAAGTGCCAGGCTCTTCGCCCTTCTCGGTCGGATCGTTCGGGTTGTCGAGCTTCGGCCGCAGCGTCTCGTAGTGATCGGGAAGGCTCGCCGACATGATCGCAAGCCGCCGGCTGACATCGACGCGCGATGGATAGCCTTCGGCGTCCGGCGCGGGATAGTTCGGGAAGCCGGCCTTCTCATAGACGCCAAGCCGTTCGCGCAGCGGCGGGTTCGACTCCTTGCTCATGTCGTCATTGACGGTGCCGACCAGGCTGTTGGGATGGCTGTGGTCGGAGACGACGAGGATGAGCGTGTCGTCGCCGCGCTTGGCTGCCCAGTCGCGGGCGAGCTTCACGGCATTGTCGAGCATGATGACGTCATAGACGGCGCGGTCCATGTCGAGCAGATGGGCGTATTTGTCGATCAGGCCGGACTCGACCATCAGGAAGAAGCCGTTGTCGTTGCGCGACAGCACCTTGAGCGCGCCATGCACCTGCTCGGTCAAATCAGGCTGCTGCGGAAATTTCTTCACGCCGCCGCCGCCGAGAAACTTGCGGTCCAGCACGCCGTCCATATTGCCAGGCGTAAAAAGTCCAAGCAGCTTGCGCGTCTCCGGCTTCTTGGCGAGGCCGTTCAGTTCGGGCGCCGTGGTCGCCACCGAATAACCGGCATCGCGGAAGCGCGCGACATAGTCGACGTCATCCTTACGCTTCGAAGCCGCGGCCGCCTGCGGCAGGAAATTCGCAGCGCCGCCGCCCATCAGCACGTCCGGCCTGGCCGCAAGGAACTGCGCGACGATCTCGTCATAGGCCGCGCGGCGGCGGGTATGCGCGATCATCGCAGCGGGTGTCGCGTCCTCGACCTCGGTATTGGTGACAATGCCGATCGCCAGATCGAGCTTGCGCTTCGCGAGGCTGGTGATGGTTTCGACCTGCGGATCGTCGAACACATTCGCGGTGCGATCCGCATAGACGCCCATCGCATTGGTTGCGGTCTTGTGGCCGGTGGCATAGGCGCTGGCCGAATTAGCGGAATCGGTGATGATGGAATCGGAGCCCGCCGTTGCCACCATCGCCATATGTGGCATGTCGTCCATCGCGAGCTTGCCGCGGCTCTTGCCTTCGGTGATGCCCTTCGAAAGAATTCTGGCGCCGACGCGGTGCGCCAGCGACATACCGTCGCCGATAAACAGGATCACATTCTTCGCCTTGCGCGGGCCGGTATCGTAGACGTTCCACGTCACCGCGCGGCTGCGCACGCCGTCGCTGACTTCGATCTTGTAAGTCCCGGCTTTGTCGAGCGTTATGTCGCGCAGCAGCAGCGCGGACTGATCCTTGCCGTCTTCCTTCGCGATGTAGTCCGGGGATTTGCCGAACGCTGCGGTCTGATCGGCGCCGTTGATCGTCACCTTGATGTCGGCGGCCTGAACGAGTTCGGGAAACTCGACCTTGAAGTCGAATTTCGCGCCCGCAAGGATATCAGCGCGGTCGAGCGGATAGATCGTCTGCGCTGGCAGCGATGTGCTCGTCAGTAGCAGCGTCGCAGCGGCCGCAATAAAGGTTCTCGTCATGATGGATATTCCCCCTGAGGCGCCCGGCTTAGGGCGCGGGCCTGCATTACGACAGTTGGATGACTGGCAAGTGACGCGCGGTCGTGCCAACGGAACGGAGGTCAAAATGCTAGGTCTCACAGCTCCCGGAGCTCTCCAGATAGCTGCAAAGCATATCTGCCAGGCCTTCCGCAAAAAATTCGATCTCGGCCGCTGATCGCGGGCGGATGGAAAAGTCCTTTCCTACCCCGCTCAAGGTCGAGGTGATGACATCGACGACGAGCGATCTCCTCTCCTCGGTCGCCGCTGGCAGTGCATGCGCGATGAAGGACGCGAATGTGCGTCGTCCTGCCGCTTTGGCCTTGCGGGATTCCGGAGCATCCCGATAGAGCGGCGCCGCGCCATCGAGCGCATGGCGAATGTCGGCTTCGTCGCATTCCGATTTGATGAAGGCATGGACCAGTTTGCGAAGACGCGCAGATGGCGATGCACTTTCATCCTCCAGAATCTGGCGGAGCATGTCGTTGGTGTCTCGCCATTCGTCGCTCTGCAAACGAAACAGGATCGACGCCTTGTTCGGGAAGTATTGATACAGCGATCCGACGCTGACACCGGCCTTCTCCGCCACGCGTGCGGTGGTGAAGCGGTGAAATCCTTCTTTCGCCAAAACCTGAATAGCAGCTTCGAGAATGGCGCTGACCAGCTCTTCGGAGCGAGCCTGTTGCGGCTGCTTTCTCGAATGAATCGAAGGACTTGTACGCCGAGCCATCTACGGCCTCCGCAATGCGATTAGCGAATGCGAATAAATATTCGTATTTGCAGGAGGACGCAATCAAGCGTCTCTTTTGCAGGAAATATCATGACCACACTCACGACGGATCCCGTCGGCCCCCTTCTCAAGCGTCTGTTTGAAGAAGCGGATGCCGCACGGTCCCGCACCAGCCAGGCCGTCGCCGACCTGTCTGAGGACGATCGGCAGCGGATGATGCGGAGCAAGACCGACTATGTCGATCTGTACAGCCGGTTCAGGGACGTCCCGCTTGCCGTGTCGCCCGCGACCGGTGCGCTGCTTTACATGCTGGCGCGATCGACCAGTGCTCGATCAATCGTCGAATTTGGCACGTCATTCGGGATCTCGACGCTGCATATGGCGGCGGCACTTAACGACAACGGCGGAGGTCGCCTGATCACGAGCGAATTCGAACCCTCGAAGATCGTCATCGCGCGGCAGAATCTCGCCGAAGGCGGCCTGATCGATCTCGTTGAATTCCGTGAAGGCGATGCGTTGCAGACATTGCGTGCCGATCTGCCCGATAAGATTGATCTGCTGCTGCTCGATGGCGCCAAGGCGCTCTATCCGGAAGTGCTTGCGATCGTCGAAAGCCGTCTCAAGCGCGGAGCTTTCGTCATCGCTGACAATGCGGATTACAGCCCCGACTATCTCGCTTATGTCCGCAATCCCGCGAATGGTTACCTGTCGGTCCCGTTCGGTGATGACGTCGAGCTGTCGATGCGGATGTAGCGATGAAGGTGCCAGACCTAGACGCGAGAGTAGGATGGGTTTTGCTTACGCTCAACCCATCCTACGCGTCACAACGCCACGGTCGTCAGTTCTTGTCGTTGTCCAGCTTCGGAATGTTCGAGCCTTCGCCGGCGCTCAACAGACCCGTCTTCGAATACAGATCCAGCTTGGCGCGGGTATCGGTGATGTCGAGGTTGCGCATGGTGAGCTGGCCGATCCGGTCTGCCGGCGTAAACGGCGCATCCTCGACCTTCTCCATACTGAGCCGCTCCGGCGCGTAAGTCAGGTTCGGGCTCTCGGTGTTGAGGATCGAGTAGTCATTGCCACGGCGCAGTTCGAGCGTGACTTCTCCGGTGATCGCACGCGCGACCCAGCGCTGCGCCGTCTCGCGCAGCATCAAGGCCTGCGAGTCGAACCAGCGGCCCTGATAGAGCAGCCGGCCGAGCTTCATGCCGCTCATGCGATACTGCTCGATGGTGTCTTCGTTGTGGATGCCGGTCACGAGACGCTCATAGGCGATGTGCAGCAGCGCCATGCCCGGCGCCTCATAGATGCCGCGGCTCTTGGCCTCGATGATCCGATTCTCGATCTGGTCACTCATGCCGAGGCCATGGCGGCCACCGATCACATTGGCCTCAAGGAACAGAGCGACAGGATCGGTGAAGGTCTGGCCGTTCAGCGCAACCGGCTGGCCATCGACAAACCGCACCACGACCTTCTCGGCCTTGACGGCGCAGTCGTCGCGCCAGAACGGCACGCCCATGATCGGGTTGACGATCTTGATACCGCTGTCGAGCTGTTCGAGATCCTTGGCCTCATGCGTGGCGCCGAGCAGATTGCTGTCCGTCGAATACGCCTTCTCGGCGCTCATCTTGTAGGCGAAGCCGTGGGCGGTCATGAAGGTGGACATTTCGGCGCGGCCGCCCAGTTCGTCGATGAATTGATCGTCGAGCCAGGGCTTGTAGATCTTCAGCTCCGGATTGGTCAGCAATCCGTAGCGGTAGAACCGCTCGATATCGTTGCCCTTATAGGTCGAGCCATCGCCCCAGATATTGACGCCGTCTTCCTTCATGGCCGAGACCAGCATCGTGCCGGTGACGGCGCGCCCGAGCGGCGTGGTGTTGAAATAGGCGATGCCGCCGGTCGAGACATGGAAGGCACCCGCTTGAATCGCGGCGATGCCTTCATGGACCAGCTGGGCGCGGCAATCGACGAGGCGCGCCTTCTCGGCGCCGAACTCCATCGCCTTGCGCGGAATCTCGTCGTAGTCGGCTTCGTCAGGCTGGCCGAGATTGGCGGTATAGGCGAAGACCTTGGCGCCCTTCTGCTTCATCCACAGCAGTGCCGCTGACGTGTCGAGGCCGCCGGAGAAGGCGATGCCAACATTTTTGCCCTTGGGCAGGCTCTTCAGGATCGTAGTCATCGAACGTCCAATCGGGCAATTTCGGTTGAATTGGGTGCGGGACCGACCTCGCGACCGCGCAATTTCTGCCGCCAGCGATAGCCCGGCCAGGCAAAGCGCGTCAACGCAGCGTCAATCTCCTCATCCGTCTTCCGGGTCGAGGGCCAGCGGTAAATCCATCCGTGAATCAACCAGATAACCAGGAACGACACGAGGCCGGCGATGGTCACGTCGGTAAAGAAATGGCCGCCGAAAGCCATCCGCCAGCCCGAGGTGGCGATTCCGAACACCGTAGCTGCCGCATAGGCGTAAGGGCGCACCGCCGGCGGCGCGAGCGCAGCGGGGGCGTAGGTCCAGAACGCCGTGGCGCCTTCGCCGGAGAAGAACGAGCAGTTGCGGCCGCATTGGCCAGTCGGATTCCACCAGGCCTTGTATTGCCAGGGGCCGTTGAATTCGGAGACCATCACCGGCCGCGGGCGGCCCCAGAAGGTCTTGAAGGTCAGATTGGTCAGGACCCCGGCCGACATCAGCATGGTGAGGATCAGGAAGGCCATGGTGCGGCCCTTCACCAGCAGCGGCCGGTTTGGCCAGATCAGCTTCACGATCAGCGCGAGGATCGAGGGCGCGACAAAGGCCCATGCGATCCACATCGCCGCATCGCGGGCGAATTGCGCATAGGGCAGCGACGTCGTGGGGAAGCGTCTGGTCTCGGGATCGTAGAACAGTGCCGCGAGCTTGAGGTCGAGGTCGGGCCAGACTCCGAAGACAATGGCAATGACGGCAAACAGCCCAAGCGCGATGAGGAGTCCGGTCCGGTTCATGGCGGGCGGTTTAGCCGAGGCAGGAGTTGAAGGAAAGGCAGTGCACTACGGGCCGGCCGCGACATCGGGCTGCGGAGGCGCGCGCCGCGGCTGCCGCCAAGCGCCGGCATTGCGGCCGGCGATTACCCAGTAGATCAGTCCGGCAACAATACCCGCGCCGGTCATGACTTCGAGATGCCGACGTACAATGCCGTCGAAACTCATCGTAGCAGGGTCATAGGGGATCAGGCCGAGATAGCACGCGAGCCCGACCGCCGCGCCGCCGAGCGCATAGACGATGACGCTGCGAATGTAGAAAGCCTCGGTCATGAGGACGACGAGCATCGCCGGGATCAGTGCGAAGCCGCTGATGAAGATGAAGCCGAAGCCAAGCAGGATATTGATCGTGTTGGGATCGATGACGCCGGTATCGAGCGCGCTGAGTTCCGGAAACAGGATCGAGAACACCACGATCGCGCCGCCGACGAGACAGGCGGCGCAGAAGCCGAGAAAGATGACGAACAGGCGGCCGATCAGCGCCATTGTCAGTCCGTCATCGCCATCGCGCGCAAAGCCTGACGCTCACGCGCCGAAAGTTTCTCGGTCTCCGACTTCAACTGGCCGCAAGCGGCGAGAATGTCGCGACCGCGCGGCGTGCGCACCGGTGAAGAATAGCCGGCATTGAAGATATATTCGGAGAACTTCTCGATCTGGTCCCAGTCCGAACATTCGTAGCGCGTGCCGGGCCACGGATTGAACGGGATCAGATTGATCTTGGCGTGGATACCCTTGAGCATTTTCACAAGCAGCTTGGCGTCCTCGAGCGAGTCGTTGACGCCTTTCAGCATCACATATTCGAAAGTGATGCGCCGTGCATTGGACGCGCCCGGATAGTCGCGGCAGGCCTGCATCAGTTCTTCGAGCGGATATTTCTTGTTCAGCGGCACCAGCTCGTTGCGGAGTTCATCGCGCACCGCATGCAGCGAGATCGCCAGCATCACGCCGATCTCGTCGCCGGTGCGTTTGATGTTCGGCACCACGCCGGAGGTCGACAAAGTGATACGCCGTCGCGAAATGCCGATGCCTTCATTGTCCGACACGATCAGCAGCGCGTCGCGCACCGCATCGAAATTATAGAGCGGCTCGCCCATGCCCATCATCACGATATTGGTGACGCGGCGGTTGCCGTCCGGGGTCTCGCGGTCGGCCCAGTCACCCAGGCGGTCGCGGGCAACCATGATCTGGCCGACGATCTCGCCGGCCGTGAGGTTGCGGACCAGCCGCTGGGTACCGGTGTGGCAGAACGAGCAGTTCAGGGTGCAGCCGACCTGGGAAGAGACGCAGAGCGTGCCGCGGTCGGTTTCGGGGATATAGACGCACTCGACCTCATGGGCCTTCTCGCCGGCGGTCCCCGAAGGCAGCCGCAGCAGCCATTTCCGGGTGCCGTCATTGGAGATCTGCTCGACGATCACCTCCGGCCGCGCGACCGTGAAATGCTTTTCGAGGTCTTCGCGCATACCTTTGGAAATGCTGGACATTTCAGAAAAGGTCTGGACCCCGCGGACATACATCCAGTGCCAGATTTGCTGCGTACGCATCTTGCGCTGGGCCGGCGCCACGCCGATGGAACCGAGCTTTTCCGCGATTTCCGTGCGCGACAGGCCGATCAGGGACGGCTTGGCCAGCGGCACATAGGTCTCGGTGGCGATCTTCTCCAGCGGCATCTCGCCCGCGGGCAATGCGCGGGAAGCGTCGATGGCGGAGCTTGATACGGAAGCACTTGCCTCGGCTGAAACGGGGGTCATGACGTTCGATCTATGATGTCGCGGGAAATCAGGCCTTAAACAGGCCGACCTCAAATAAGCTTTTCGCGCCCGAATGAAAAGGCGCGAAATGCGGCAATATTAACGGCGACAAGGATTTAGCCGGTGTTTGGCGGCAATTACCGCCGGCAATCCTGCGCCAGCCGGTCCAGCGCCTGGGCTAGGCCCTTCAGCGAAAACGTGTCGGTGGTCTCGGTGCCCTTGGCGGAGACGCCCTTCACAGTCACGTCGGCCGCCTTGCGCAGGGCTTCCACCATGCGCTCTTCTTCGGCGGCATTCTTGATCCAGAGCCCGTCGCCCTGCGTATACATCGCATAGCGCGCGCCGCCGACTTCCAGCGTGGACTCGGAGCCCGGCTTCAACTGATAGCCGATCATGATCGAGACTTCGTTGGTCACCTTCTCGGCCGGGCGGGTCGAGACGAAGGCGTAAGCGGGATCGCGCGGGCGGTTCGCCGGATTGGTCTTTGACGACGCCGGCTTGGCCAGCGCGAAGCAGACTTTCTTGCCGTTCGGTGTCGCGGTGTAGGCGCCCCACGAGCCGAACTGTCCGACCAGCGTGGGCTCTGCGCCACCCGCTGCAGCAGGCGGCGCCGCCGCTGCGGGCTTTGCCGGTGTGGGCGCTGCCTTCGGTGCGGCGGCCTTGCCCTTCGATGCAGCGCTCTGCGCCTGCGCAAGATCGGAGATACCGACCATCGCTACACTCATCGACACAACTGTCAGGAATCGCCGCACGGACATCAAGTCTCGATCCTCTATCATTGTGACTGGAAGATGGCTCGCAACAAGACGGCTTTACCAAGACGATCTGGAATCGCTGACGTCACGATGTCTGCCATATCCGCAAATCGCTTTCTTGAAAAGGCAGACGCGACTCCCGCAAGGATAGCAGTCCTTGCCTTGCTGCGCGCTGACGGCGCAGGAGTCATCCTCAGTTTTCTGCTCAGTTTTTTGCACGCGCCGCACGCTGCGCTGCCCACTGCGCATCGCTCCACTGCAGCAGATCCTCTGCGCCAGATGCGCGCAGGTGTGCGCCCCCATCCTGCACCACCATCTCGCCATTGATATAGCCGGCCTGCTCGGAAATCAGGAAGCTTGCGAGATTTGCGAGCTCGCTGTGTTCGCCGACGCGGCCGAGCGGGTTCTGCGCCGCAGGGCCGCTGTCGCGTCCCTCGGGCCGCAGCTGCCCGGTCGCGCCGGTGGTGGGGAACGGGCCGGGCGCGATCGCGACGGTGCGGATGCCTCTGGGTCCCCACTCCACCGCGAGCGACTTCGTCATTGCAAGGATTCCAGATTTGGCCATCGCCGATGGCACCGTGAAGGCGCGCCCGGTGATCGTGGATGTCGAGAGGATGCTCAGCACGACACCCTTGTGGTGTCCTGCGATCCAGCGCCGTCCGGCTTCAAGGGTGCAATACATGGCGCCGTGCAGCGTCGGTGCGAGGATCGCATCGGCGGCGCGGGCAGAGAGGTGCTCGCTCTGTGCGATGAAGGTGGCCGCGGCATTGTTGACGAGGACGTTGAGTGGCCCGTCGCGCCAGATTGTCTCCATCATCGCCTCGACCGCCGCTGCGTCACGAATGTCGCAGGTGAAGGTGCTGACCTTGGCGCTGAGATCGGTACGCAGTTGTGCTGCAGTTTGTTCGAGCTGTTCAAGTCGGCGACCGCAGATGATGAGCTCGGCACCCAGCTCCGCAAAGCGGCGACTCATGGACGCACCGAGGCCGGAACCGCCGCCGGTGACCAGAATGCGCTTGTTGGCGAGCAGCGTTGTCTCGAACATGGGACGGTTCCTCGGTTGGCCGCGTGGCGGAATTACCTTTTCTCGAATCAGATTGTAGCGCGCCGTCAAATCCGGCATGACTCCCTTCAACTGTCTCAAGCCGAAGGTCAGATGATCAGATGAAAGCCATTCTCTGCTCGCAATTCTGCGAACCCGATGATCTCGTTCTCGCCGATATCGATGATCCCGTTGCCGGTGACGGTCAGGTCGTTATCGCCATCAAGGCGGCGGCGCTGAATTTCTTCGACATCCTGATGATCCAGGGCAAATACCAGATCAAGCCGCCGTTCCCGTTCTCGCCGGCTGCGGAAGTCGCTGGTGTGATCGAGAGCATCGGCAGCGGCGTGACCGGCTTCAAGGTTGGTGACCGTGTGGTCGCATCTGTGGGCCACAATGGCGCCCGTGAAAAGATCGCGGTGCCTGCGGCATCCGCCGTGAAGATTCCCGACAATCTCGATTTCGATCGCGCCGCCGGCGTGATCATCACTTACGGCACGGCGCTGCATGCGCTGGAAGACCGCGCCAGCCCGAAGCCCGGAGAGACGCTGGCCGTGCTCGGCGCCGCGGGCGGCACTGGGCTCGCGGCCTGCGAACTCGGCAAGCTCTTGGGTCTCAAGGTCATCGCCTGCGCATCGTCGGACGAGAAGCTGGAATTCGCCAAGAAGCACGGCGCGGATATTGGGCTGAACTACGCGACCGAAGATCTGAAGGAAGGTCTGAAGAAGCTGACGGACGGCAAGGGTGTCGACATCATCTTCGATCCGGTGGGCGGCAAATATGCCGAAGCCTCGCTGCGCGCTATCGCTTGGGAAGGCCGCTTCCTGGTGATCGGCTTCGCCGCCGGCGACATTCCGAAGATGCCGCTTAATCTAGCGCTGCTGAAGGGCTGCGACATTCGCGGCGTATTCTGGGGCGCCTGGGTACGGCAGAATCCCGAGAAGAACCGCGCCAATCTGGAAAAGCTGGTGAAGTGGGCCGCCGAAGGGAAGATCTCATCCCATGTCGACAGGACTTTCCCGTTAGCCAAGACAGCCGATGCGTTGAAGGTACTGGCGGGCCGTCAGGCCATGGGCAAAGTGATCCTTCATCCATAAAACTGAATGAGGCGGACGCGGATTACGCGTCCGTTTCACCCTTCGCCAATCCACGCGCAATGGCCGCTCTGGCAGCCGCGCGATGGTCCTCGTTGATGTGGCTCGCCACCATGCGCAAGGCGGTGGCCAGCACCGCGGCATCATCAGTGAATCCCAGAACGGGCAGCATGTCCGGCACGAAATCGAATGGCAGCACGAAATACGCGATGGCGCCGAGCAGCGCCGCCTGGACATGGCGCGGTGTCTGCCGGTCGAAGGCGCAGTAGTAAGCCGCCAGCAAGTCTTCGGCGAAAGGCAGTTTGACCGCCAGTCGCTTGAGCTTGTGCCAGAACTGCTTGCGCACGCTTTCGCGGTCTTTGGCCAGTTCATCGGCTGGCTCGAAGCCCACGCTGTGGTCGGTTGCCATCGGCAATGTCCTCACGGCTGCAGTTTGCAGCCTTTCCGGTAAATGGTGATCCGGCTCCGGCGTCGCAACATTCAGCAACGCTCAGGAGTGGCCGAGTTGCCCGGCGATGGTATTCATGGCCCTGGCCAGATCGACATCGCGCTTGGTGACGCCATCGGCGTCGTGGGTGGACAGTACTACCTCCACTGTCTTGTAAACATTGCGCCATTCTGGGTGGTGGTCGCTCTTCTCGGCGACCAGGGCGACCCGCGCCATGAAGCCGAAGGCCTCGTTGAAATCCTTGAACGTAAAGGTCCGGGCAATGGCATCGCGCCCGGAAACCTCGCTCCAGCCCGAGAGCTCCTTGAGCGCCGCCTTGCGGGCCTCGGCCGAGAGTCGTTCCACCATGCCAACCTCCTGCTTCACTTGAACTTTACTCTAACGCCCGGTGACACAGTTGGGATCCATGCCACAATAAGGCAGCAAATGCCGCGCATGCAGGAAAGTAACCAAGCCCGTCGGTAACCATGCTGCCGGTGGAACGGCGCGTCGACCCGAAACTTTGCTACATTGTCGCTCGAACCCATTTGGCGCAGATGAATTTGAAGCGATTGTTTTCCAGATCCATGGCAGACGGTCCCGATGTTATCGGGCCGATAGGGCCGCCGTCGCCGCGGTCGATCCGGCGCAAGATGACGCTGATCACGCTGGCGGGGACGCTGGCGATCGTCGCGGCTGTGGCCGGCGCTTACTACTTCGCCATGAAGCCGGTGCCGCTGCGGATCGCCGTCGGTCCGCCGAACAGCGACGACGTGAAGGTTGTGCAGGCGCTGGTGCAGTCGTTCTCGCGCGATCACTATACAGTCCGGCTGCGACCGATCCTCACCGAAGGTGCCACTGCCAGCGCCAAGGCGCTTGCTGACGGTAAAGCCGATCTCGCGATCATCCGCGGCGATCTGGAAGTACCAAAGAATGCGCGCGCGGTCGCCACGCTGCGCAAGAACGTCGCCGTGATCTGGGTGCCGCCGGCCGCCAAGGGCAAGAAGTCCGGCCCGAAGATCACCAAATTCTCGCAGCTCGCCGGCCGCCGCGTCGGTGTGATCGGCAAGACGCAGGCCAACGTCAACTTGCTCAACATTATCCTGCGGCAATACGGCGTCGATCCTGCCAAGGTCACCATCGTGCAATTCTCGACCACCGAGGTGGCCGAGGCGGTGAAGGACCAGAAGGTCGATGCGTTCATTGCGGCCGGTCCGGTGAACAGCAAGATCACCAATGATGCGATCCAGGCCTCGAGCCGCGATGGCACGCCGACTTTCCTCGCGATCGATTCGGCTGAAGCCATCGCGCAGAATTTCCCGATGTATGAATCATCGGAAATTCCTGCAGGCGCATTCGGCGGCGCGCCGGCGCGGCCGGACGATGACGTCAAGACCATCAGCTTCTCGCATCACATCGTGGCGCGGCAGAGCTTGTCTGATGTGACCATCGCCGCCTTTACGCGGCAGCTGTTTGCGATCCGTCAGCAGATCATCAACGATTTCCCGCTGGCGGCGAAGATCGAGACGCCCGATACCGACAAGGATGCGGTGATCCCCGTGCATCCCGGCGCGGCCGCCTATGTGGATGGCGAAGAAAAGACCTTCCTCGATCGCTACAGCGACTACATCTGGTGGAGCCTGATGGGGCTCTCGGCGATGGGCTCGATCGGCGCCTGGTTCGCAAGCTATCTGAAGAAAGATGAGCGCAACGTGAATGTGTCGGAGCGCGATCGCCTGCTCGACATGATTGCCGCCGCGCGCAAGAGCGAGTCCCTCGAAGAGCTCGATACGATGCAGGCGGAGGCCGACGATATTCTGCGTCATACGCTGAATTGCTACGAGCACGGCGCCATCGAGGAAGGCACGCTGACAGCCTTCAACATTGCGCTTGAGCAATTCCACAACGCCGTCGCCGACCGCAAGGCGCTGATCGGCATGATCCCGCCGGAGCCGATGAATCCGCCGGAGCAATTGCGCCAGCCGCCGCGGCCGCTCGCGGTCTAGAGTCTTTCGTTTTGACGCGTTTTCTTCACGCGAACCGGGACCACTTCGCTCGAAAACGCTTTAGCGCTTGAGATAGCGCCAGCCGATCACGACGCCGCTCACCGAGACGATGGTGCCGAGAATCGACAGCAGCCACACTACGATGTCCCAGGCCGGGCGATACATCAGCAGCAACTGAAAATCGAAACTATGCAGCGCGTTGAACAGCCAGCGATAGGTGCGCCGGCTTGAGTCTATACGGCCGAGGATGTCGCCGGTGACCGGGCTGATGTGAAACCAGGTTTGCGCGTCATCATCGAATGTTGCGCGTAACACTGGCAATTCGCGGTCATTGTGGTGTGCGTACCAATAAGCGTCGTATTTCCAGAGGGTTATCTGGTTTTCGAGGCGCGAATCCGGAAGCAGTTTTGTTGCGGCGTTCCAGAGGCGGTCTTGCGGCAGTCTTGCGATTTCGCCGCTTGTCGGATTGATCGCCATCTTCGTGCCGTCGCGCTTCGCGACGATCATCAGCGGCATGCCGTCGATCCATACGAACCGTGCTTCGACCGCGGCCTTGTCCGCCGGTGCGCGAAGGGCCACAGCGATGGTTGGCGCATCGTGGCCGGCATAGCGTTGCAATACCTCGCGTGGCGTATTGCGGTCGGCAAAAACACGGCCGGGATCGAGCGACAGCCAGCCCGAGAACATCCAGGTCAGCACGAAGAGGCCGGCGATCAGTCCGGTGACGTGATGCCACGCCATCCAGCCACGATAGGGCGAGATGCTGCCGCTCGCATAACGCCGCTTAAGGCGCACACGCAAAATGCCGATCCAGATTCCGGTAACGCCGACGATCAAACAGATGCCGGAGACCCAAAGCACCACGAGCCGCCACAGCGGGCCGTCCTTGCGCAACACGGTCGGATAGATCCAGTGCGGGATCGAGCCGGACCAGTTCCAGACGCGCTCCGTGCGGTTGGTATCGAGTGCGATCTCGCCGGAGCGCGAGGAGACGTAAAGCTTGGTGCCGGCATCGTCGCCGAGTGTGATCAGATACAACGGTCGCAGTGGATCGTAACGTGCGGTGACACTCCATTGATCGCGATCGACGGTCTCTTCGAGCTGAGGCAACTTGCTGGCGGGATGATGCCGTGCGACTGCAAGTGCCTGCAGTTCGTTGATCTCGGTGATGGTACGGCCATCGACGGCGGAGATGGTTTGTCGTTTGCCGTCCCAGCCAGTCAACCGATACACCGGCTCGTCGGCAACCATGTTCAATCGCAGTTCGCGCGGATAGCGCGTGGCACCGGCAGCCTTCATCGCCTCGTCGGGAGAGAGCGCCACTTTCTCCCAGACGATATCGGGCAATGCCGCCAGCCGCTCTTTATCGGAGAGGCCGGGAAACGCGACATACATCATCACCACGCCCGAGATGAACCACATCGCGAAGAAGAGACAGGTGACGATGCCGACCCAGCGGTGGCCGATATACAGCCACCGCCGGAGTGTGCGTGTCAGCTTGCGCGACAAGCTCAGAACTTCACATTGACGGCGAGCTGAGCCGTGCGCGGCATACCGAGCATCCACTGATTGTCGCTATAGCTCGACGTCGCATAGATCTTGTCGAACAGGTTGTAGATGCGCAGTGACACTGTGGTGTTGACGTCCGGCTTCCACTGCAGGCCCGCATTGACCAGTGTGTAGCTCGGCATCTCCAGCGTGTTGGCACTGTCGGCGAATGTTTTGCCGACAATCTGCACGCCGGCATTGGCCGACCACTTCGGCGCGAAGGCCCACGTCGCCCAGATGTTGGAGACGTTCTGCGGCACGCTTACTGGCACGTTGCCGGCATAGTTGACGTAGATCGGATCTGCGGTGGTGCCGATATTTTGCAAGAAGTTATCATACTTCGCGCGCAGGAACGCGGTGTTGGCATCGATGCGCCAACCATGGTCGAGCACGAAGCCGATCGAGGCCTCGATTCCGCGCGACGACTGCTGGCCGACCTGCAACACCTGTCCGCTAACGTTCGGGTCGCGCGCCAGCAGATTGTTCTTCACGATCTCATAGGCAGCGAGCGTCCACTCGCCGCGGCCGCCCCAGAACGATTGCTTGACGCCGATCTCGGCCTGCTTGCCGGTCGCGAGGTCGAACTTCGCATTGGCGTTGCTCGCCGAGATCAGTCCGCCGACCGTATCCACAGCCGTCGAATACTGGCCATAGAAAGCGAGATTCTGGATGGGCGTATAGACCGCGCCGACGCGCCACGAGGTCGCCGAATAGTCCCGGGTGTAGCTGTTGGCGGGGGTGCGATAGTCGGTTCGTTCGACCGTCGGCTGATCCTGGCGGACGCCTGCGATCAGCGACAACTGTTCAGTGATAGCCAATCGGTTCTCGGCGAAGAACGCGTATTGATTGGCGACGCTCTTGAAGCCGGGAGTGGTCGGGTCCGGGCTGCTGAACAGGCCGGGATCGAAATTATACGGATTGACCGACGAGGACCCGCTAAACGGTGAATTGTTGGTATGCTTGAAGTCGATGCGGTTGACGTCGAAGCCTGCCACGAACGTATTGACCATTCCGAACAGATGGCCCTCGAAGGTGGCGTCCATGCGGTCGCCTATCTGCTGCTGCTGGTGGAAGATCTCGAGATAATCGCCGCGATCGATCAGGCCGGTGCCGGAGTTGAAGCCGTAGATCTCGACCTCCTTCCAGTGGCGCTTCGCATACATATAATAGAGCGTGTTGCGCAGGGTGATGCCGTCACTGATCTGCCACTCGGTCTTTACCTGGCTCCAGCTGTCCTGATAGCGAATGTTGCTGTCGCTGACATTGTAGTTCTTGAAGCGGATCGCCTCATTGAGCTGGCCATTGATCAGCGGCGTGCCGAAATATTTTGACGGATGGCGGTCGCCATAGTCGGTGGAGAGCGTCCAGGTGATGTCCTCGGTCTGCTTGATCTGCACGGCAGCGTGCAGCGCGATGTTCGAGGTGTTGTCGCGATCGACCCAGCCATCGGACGCGTTGCCGGTGACGGCGATGCGATAGGCGACGTCCTTGCTGACCGGGCCGCCGCTATCGAGGGCGATACGGCGCGTCATGTTGCTGTCGAGCGAGATTTCAGCCTGGTTGCGCGGCACCCAGAGCGGCAGTTTTGAAATCACGTTGATAGCGCCGCCGATGGCGCCTTCGCCGTACATGACGGAGGCCGGGCCGCGCAGGACTTCGATCTTCTCGGCGGTCCAGGTGTCGAAGGGGAAGTTCACCGTTCCGGAGCCGACATAGAGGCGCGTGCCGTCATAAAGCGAAGTAACGGACCCACTGCCGGCGAAGCCGCGGGTGCTGAAAGCGATGCCGCCATTGCCGGGTTCGCCGATGGCCGTGAAGCCGGTGGCGTTCTGCGTGACGGCGTCGACCACGTTCTGCTGGCCGCGTTCGGCCATGGTTTCTGCCGATATCACCTCTACGCTGGCCGGCGTCTGCAGGCGCGTCAGGCCAAGGCGGCTCCCCGTCGATGTCGTGCCGGTGAGGTTGAGCGTCGGCGCTGCGAAGACGGGGCCTGTCGGCGTGGCAACCGGCGCGCCGGTATTGGCGGCGACATTGCGCTGCTGGCGTGAGCGTGCAGCGCGCGATGCATTGCCGTTCGTGGTGCGGCGCGCGCGTTGAGGTGTCGCTGACGGCTGAACGACAACAGGATCGAGCGTCTGGCTCGACTGTGTGGTTTGCGACCAGCTTTCGCTCGGACACAACAAGTAGGAGAGAGCAACAGAATAAAGAAAGGGAGTATGTCGCTTCAATGCGACGGGAGAAACGGAGGTCATGAACAGGACTCGCGGTTACGTGGCACGTCACCGCAAACCAAGTCGCCCCGCCCAAACAGGCAGTGTGACTTCCACCAGGACACCCCGCCCAATGTGCTCGCGTGTGACCACGACTGGCGGCAGGTCTCCTGGCTCGCGGGTCAATGCCTGTCGCCGCCTTCCCAGGTGAACACCCAGTGGCTCTTGGCGCAGGCTCGCCGCTTACAGTTGCGGGGGCAGCCGCGGAATCGGGGGATCCCCCTCACCGCATTCCCTTTTGATCCCCGAAGGGAACCGTCGCGTTCACGTTAAGGTGAAATTTCCAAATGTGTCAATCAAGCTGCCAGCCATTCGCAACTTGCTTTGGCGGGTGTTGATATTGCGCATCACCTGTCATCGCAGCGTCAAGTGTTCTGCCTAGCACCACGGGTGCCAGAGCCAGGATCAGGAGTTCGCCATGGCGCTACGTATCTCCCGCCGTCGTTTTCTCGCGCACTCAGCCGCAGTAGGCGCAAGCTTCCTGGCTATGCCTTACCTCAGCCGCGCGGCGGATCGCCCGGTCGTGTCGCATGGCGTGCAGTCCGGCGATGTCGGGACGAGCAGCGGCATGATCTGGTCGCGCGCGGATCGGCCGGCGCAGATGATGGTGGAAGTCGCCACTACCGAATCCTTCAGCAATGCGCGCATGTTGCCGGCTATCACGGCGCTGCCCGAGAGCGATTTCACGGCGAAGCTGCTGCTCGATAATCTGCCGGCCGGGCAGGATATCTTCTACCGCGTCAAATTCCGCGATCTCTCGCATACCGAGATCGTCGGCGAGCCGGTGATCGGTCGCTTCCGCACCGCGCCAGCGGATCGCCGCGATGTGTCCTTTGTTTGGGGCGGCGATGTCGCCGGACAGGGCTGGGGAATCAATGCCGAGGATGGCGGCATGGTCACCTATGCCACCATGCGCAACCACAACCCGGATTTCCTGATCCATTCCGGCGATACGATCTACGCCGATGGTCCGATCCTGCCTGAAACGAAACTGCCTGACGGCACGATCTGGAAGAACACCATCACGGTGCCGGAGAAGGCGAAGGTCGCCGAAACGCTCGATGAATTCCGCGCCGCGCACAAATACAATCTGCTCGACGACAATGTTCGCGCCTTCAATGCGCAGGTGCCGATCTTCGGCCAGTGGGACGATCATGAAGTCACCAACAACTGGTCGCTCTCGAAGCAGTTGCCGTCGTCTTACAAGGAGCGCGACATCACGCTGCTGGCTGCGCGCGGCGCCCGTGCCTTTCACGAGATGTATCCGATCTCGGTCAATCCGGCCGAACCCGGCCGCGTCTATCGCACGCTCAATTACGGCCCGCATCTCGATGTCTTCATGCTGGACGAGCGCAGCTATCGCGGGCCCAACGGCCCGAACCTGCAGGAGAGCTATGGTCCCGATGCGTATTTCATCGGTCCGGAGCAGATGGCCTGGCTGAAGCGCGCATTGATGGCCTCGAAGGCGACCTGGAAGGTCATCGCCTCGGATATGCCGATCGGCCTCGTCGTCTATGACAACGCCGCCGACAAAACCGGGTCTGAGGCCATCGCGCAGGGCGACGGACCAGTGCGGGGCCGCGAGCTGGAAATCGCCGATATCCTGCGCTTCATCAAATCGGCCGGTATCCGCAACACGGTCTGGCTGACCGCCGACGTGCATTACACGGCGGCGCATTACTACAATCCGGAAAAGGCGCAGTTTCAGGATTTCGAGCCGTTCTGGGAGTTCGTTTCGGGCCCGTTTCACGCCGGAACCTTCGGCCCGGCGGCGCTCGACAATACCTTCGGTCCCGAGGTCCGTTTCGTGAAGGCGCCGGGGCCCGATAAGCAGAATTTGCCCCCGTCGGCCGGCATGCAGTTCTTCGGTCACGTCAAAATCGACGGCCAAAGCGGCCAAATGACCGTTACCTTGCGGGATCGGGCCGATATGGCCCTTTGGGCCACGGTTCTGGACCCGAAATTGGGCTAACCATTTGGCAGATTCGCATTGTTTTTCGGCGATTTCCCCCTATATTGCGCCGCAACGCGTCCGAGTACCCGGCCCCTTCTGGCCGGGTTTGCTTTTGGAGGGATTGCCCCAGCGCGTTTTCAGACGAGGCAGTTATCGAACGCGCTCGAGCGCAAGGCATAAGCCTTTTGTTGTCGAGCATGTCTTGTTGAACCCGCTCAAGGGCACCCAGACCGTAACCAGAAGAAGACCTATGAACCTTCGCAACATTGCTATCATCGCCCACGTTGACCACGGCAAAACCACTCTCGTGGACAAGCTGCTGCAGCAGTCGGGCACGTATCGCGACAATCAGCGCGTCCAGGAACGCGCGATGGATTCGAACGACATCGAAAAAGAGCGCGGCATCACCATTCTCGCCAAGTGCACCTCGGTGCTGTGGGATGAAGTCCAGATCAACATCGTCGACACCCCGGGCCACGCTGACTTCGGCGGCGAAGTCGAACGCATCCTGTCGATGGTCGATGGCGTGATCGTGCTCGTCGACGCCGCTGAAGGCCCGATGCCGCAGACCAAGTTCGTGGTCGGCAAGGCGCTGAAGCTCGGCCTCAAGCCGATCGTCGCGATCAACAAGGTCGACCGTCAGGACGCCCGCATCACCGAAGTCGTCAACGAAGTGTTCGACCTGTTCGCAGCGCTCGACGCCACCGACGACCAGCTCGATTTCCCGATTCTGTACGGATCGGGCCGCAACGGCTGGATGGCCGACAGCCCGGACGCGTCGCATGATGTCGGCATGAAGCCGCTGTTCGATCTCGTCATCAAGCATGTCGCGCCGCCGGTGGTCGAAGAAGGTGCGTTCCGCATGCTCGGCACCATCCTCGAAGCCAACCCCTATCTCGGCCGTATCATCACCGGCCGTATCTCGGCGGGCTCGGTGAAGCCGAACCAGGCCGTCAAAGTGCTGTCGCGTGACGGTAAGGTCGTCGAAACCGGCCGTATCACCAAGATCCTGGCCTTCCGCGGCCTCGAGCGCCAGCCGGTGGAACTCGCCGAAGCCGGCGACATCGTTGCCATCGCCGGCCTGCCGAAGGGCACGGTCGCCGATACCTTCTGCGATCCGTCGGTTGAAATTCCGATCCAGGCGCAGCCGATCGATCCGCCGACCGTGTCGATGTCCTTCATCGTCAACAACTCGCCGCTCGCCGGCACCGAAGGCGACAAGGTCACCAGCCGCCTGATCCGCGATCGCCTGTTGCGCGAAGCCGAAGGCAATGTCGCGCTCAAGGTCGTCGAATCCGCCGATCGTGACGCGATGGAAGTGTCGGGCCGCGGCGAATTGCAGCTCGCGATCCTGATCGAGAACATGCGCCGCGAAGGCTTCGAACTGTCGGTGTCGCGTCCGCGCGTGGTTCTTACCAAGGACGAAAACGGCAACACGCTGGAGCCGGTCGAGGAAGTCGTCATCGACGTCGATGAGGAATTCTCCGGCGTGGTCGTTCAGAAGATGAGCGAACGCAAGGCCGAGATGATCGAGATGCGTCCGTCGGGCGGCAACCGCCTGCGTCTGGTGTTCTACGCGCCGACCCGCGGCCTGATCGGCTATCAGGGCGAACTCATGACCGATACCAAGGGTACCGCGATCATGAACCGCCTGTTCCACGACTACCTGCCCTATAAGGGCGAGATCGCCGGCCGCCGTAATGGCGTGCTGATCTCCAACGACCAGGGTGAAGCGGTGGCCTATGCCATGTTCAAGCTGGAAGATCGCGGCCCGATGATGATCGAGCCGGGCTGGAAGGTCTACAAGGGCATGATCATCGGCGAGCACACCCGCGAGAACGATCTCGAACTCAACGTTCTCAAGGGCAAGCAGCTCTCCAACATCCGCACCACGTCGAAGGACGAAGCGGTGCGTTTGACGCCGCCGATCCGCATGACCCTCGAAAAGGCGCTGGCCTATATCGAGAGCGACGAGCTGGTCGAGATCACCCCGAAGTCAATCCGCCTGCGCAAGAAGCATCTCGATGCCAACGACCGCAAGCGCGCCGAAAAGACCAAGGAAGTGATCGCGTAAGCGATCGGCTTTTGACTGACTGTTATGAAAATGCCCGGCGAGAGCCGGGCATTTTTGTTTGGTGCGATGCCTTCACTCCGTCCCTCATGGTGAGGAGGCGCGCAGCGCCGTCTCGAACCATGAGTTGGTGTCGCGCCGACGCTTGTGGCCATCCTTCGAGACGCCGCTGCGCGGCTCCTCAGGATGAGGGCGGCGTCGCCGGCGCCCCCTGTTGCTTCAACGGATCGGCCTTCGCAAACGCCTCCATCGCCTCGCAGGTGGCGACGATGCGGTCGATGGTCGGGATGCCTGCAATTTCGATCTTCAGCACCTTCATGGTTGCGGTGATGCTGAGCAGACAGATGTCGGCGATGGTCACTTCGTCGCCATGACAGAAGCGGCCGGTGGCGGGTTCGCTGGCGAGGCGCTCTTCCACGGCGGCGAGGCCCGTGGTGAACCAGTGTACCAGCCATGCGCGAACTGCGGCATCGTCAAAGCCGGCGGTGATGGCGAGATATTTGCGCACACGCGGCGTAATGAGCGGGTGGGTGTCGGCAGCCAGCATCGCGGCGATCGAACGCACCCGGGCGCGGCCGTGTGGATCGCTCGGCAGCAGCGGCGGGGTCGGATGGATCTCGTCGAGGAATTCCAGGATCGCCAGCGACTGCGTCAGCGGCAGGTGGCCGGGCTCGATCAGGGCCGGAATCGCGCCGAGCGGATTGATCTTGAGGAACGCGTCGCCGCGCTGCTCGCCCTTGTCGAGGTCGATCACGCGCTCGTGCGCTTCCAATCCCTTCAGGTTGAGCGCCACGCGGACGCGATAGGTCGCGGACGTCCGCCAGAAGCCGTAGAGTTCGAAATCGCGTGGGGCTGTCATGCATCTTCTCCGAGGGCAGCGGTGGCTTGAATAATTCAAGCAAGCCTTTATCCCGTTGTCACCCGTTTCCCATCCGCTGTGAATACCGACGCGATGACTAAACTGCCTTCCGAAGTAGATGTCGCCATCATCGGAGCCGGCGCTGCCGGCCTCGGCGCCGCGCGTATGCTGGAAGGTTCCGGGCTCTCCGTGATCGTGCTGGAAGCGCGCGACCGGATCGGCGGCCGTGCCCATACGATCATGGCGGCACCCGGCATTCCGTTCGATCTGGGCTGTGAATGGCTGCACTCCGCCGACAAGAATGACTTCGTCGGCATCGCGAAAGAGCTCGGCTTCGCCGTCGACAAGTCGCGCCCGCCGTGGCGCGATCAGGCCTATGACGCCGCCTTCTCGAAGGCGAAGCGCGATGAGTTCTTCGCCGCGATCGACGCGTTCTATGAGCGCGCCGAGGAGGCCGCAGAAAACGAGATCGATGCGCCGGCGGCGACATGCCTTGAGCCCGGCAATCCATGGAATCCGATGATCGATGCGGTCTCGACCTATATCAACGGTTTCGAGCTCAAGGATGTGTCGCTGCACGACATGGATGCCTATGAGGACACGGACATCAACTGGCGCCTGCCCGATGGCTATGGCGCGCTGATTGCAGCCTATGGCGCGCCGTGTCCGGTGGCGCTGAAGACCGAAGTGAGAGTCATCGATCATTCCGGCGCGCGCATCCGCATCGAGACGTCGCGCGGCACGCTCAGCGCGGCGAAAGTGATCGTCTGCGTGCCGACCAATCTCATCGCCAATGAAAATATCCGCTTCACGCCGCCGTTGCCCAGCAAGGTCGAGGCCGCCGCGGGCCTGCCGCTCGGCGCCGACAACAAGGTAATGCTGGCGCTCTCCGATGCGGAGAAGTGGCCCTCCGATATCGGGTTGCGCGGCGCCGCCCTGCGCACCGGTGTCGGCAGCTTTCATCTGCGCCCGTCCGGCCGCCCCTGCATCGCCGGCTTTTTCGGGGGCAGTTTCGCACGCGACCTGGAAGACGCGGGCGAGGGTGCACTCGCCGCGCAAAGCATCGACGAGATCGTGGCACTGCTCGGCTCAGACATCCGCAGCAAGCTCACGCCGCTCGCGGAATCCCGCTGGGGTCACGACCGCTTCGCGCAAGGTGCCTATTCGGCGGCGAAGCCCGGCCATGCCGATGCCCGCGCGGTTCTCGCGGCGCCAGTGGATGGCAGGCTGTTCTTTGCCGGCGAAGCGACATCGCCGAATTTCTTCTCGACGGCGCATGGGGCGCGGGAGAGTGGAGAGCGGGCGGCGAAGGAAGTGCTGGCCACAGGCAACCAGAGCAAAGCGTAGACGCTCGCTTACTCCATCACCCTTGCCCTCATCCCCGCATCCGGCACGATACACGCCTCGGTCTTTCCGAAGATGCGATAGCGGTTCGTTGCGATCAGGCTGTAGACCGGATTGCGCAGCGCCTTTGGCACCGCGAACAGCACGCGCACCCATTGCCAGCCGGGCAGCGTCGACAGCACCGTCAGCGCCGCATCGGATCTGACATAAGCCACGCCGCCATGGATCACCGCATTGGTGTCGGGATCGGCGGGATCGATGCCGAAATGGCGGGCGAGGCGGCTGCCATAGTCGGACTGGATCGGGGTGAAGCGGAAGCGATGATCAGTGTCGCGTTTGGCGACGAACTGGATCCAGCGCGAGCAGAAGATACAGACGCCGTCATAGAGGATGACGTCGTCGTCGGGCCAGGGCTCGGTCACTGCACTGTCTACTCCGGTTGCGCAGGTTTGCGCGTCATCGCTTCCTCGCCGTGATGGCCTTCAAAGCCTTGTCCAGCGCAGCACCATAGATGTCGTCACCGCCGTCGCTTTCCGCAAGCCAGTGGCCTTCGTTGTGGAAGGCCGGCAGTTCATGAAAATCGACTCTGTCGCCGCCTTTGCGAAACGCATCGGCGAGCTGACGTGACAGGGCCGGCGAAAAATAGCTGTCATTGCGCGCAACGAGCCAGATCACTGGTGTGTGCGCCGTCTGTCCGAAGGTTGCGGCAGCGGCGATCAGGCGCTGCGGCGCGCAGACGTCATTCGGCCGGTCATTGGCATGGCCGCCGCGTCCGGGGGCAAAGGCAATGATCGCTCTGACGCCTTGCGGATTGGCGCCGGCCATGGCGAGCGCGCCCCAGCCGCCCGCGGAATGGCCGACGACGATCGTGCCGTCGCTGCGAATGAAGGGTTGTTTGCGAATGTCAGTCATCGCTGCGGCGATACTATCCGCCGTGGCGCGGCCGGCGCCGAGATAGTCGGCATTGTCGCAGCCGCCCTGGTCTTCGAGATAACGCCCGCCGGTTAAGCCATGGCCGGGGCGCTCGGGCACCAGCACGGCGTAGCCACGCCCAACGAACCAGGAGGCCAGTGCGCGATATTCCGGTTGCGGCATCTGCGCGCGGCGCAGCGCATTCTGCGTGGTGGCATGCGCAATGACAGCGAGCGGGAACGGGCCATTGCCGGGTGGGCGGAAAAGCACCGCGCGGGAACTGGTATTTGGATCGGGCGACGCTACCGACCAGACCTGCCGGCGATGCGGCGCTTCTTCCGGGGCCTGCCCGCCTGATGTCTGGGCTGCGGCAGTAGCGGCGCTTCCGAGCAATGCAGCCAGCAGGCAAAGCGCTTGGACGTGTTTCATGAGCGCTCAGGGACTTTCGTGCGGACGCAATGCCTGTCGAACTCTACACGCCGCGAATCACATCGATGCAGTTGTGCACATCGATACGCGTGTGCAACTGCGACACGACTCGCGCGATACGTGCCAGCAGTGGAAAACATGGCGTTCGGCGCGCATTGGATGCAGCTCTGTCCTTTTTCGATACAACTCTTTCGGTAAACTGATGCTGAAAATCCACACGTTAACCGATAATTAACGATGGACCTTGAAGAGCGCCCGCCGACTTGCTTTGATCCCCTCATGAGCACAACCCTGATCGAGGTTCGGCCGGCCAAAGCTGCGGATGCAGCCGCGGTGGCGTCCACCCATGACGAAGCCTGGCGCGCGGCCTATCAAGGTCTCATCCCGGGCCCCGAATTGGAAAAGCTGATCAACCGCCGCGGTCCCGGCTGGTGGGATTCCGCGATCCGCAAGGGCAGCCGCGTCAGCGTTTTGTGCTTCGGTGACAAGGTCGCCGGCTACGCCAATTACGGTCGCAACCGCGCCCGCAGCCTGCAGTTCGAAGGCGAGATCTACGAACTTTACCTGCGTCCGGAATTTCAGGGCCTCGGCTTCGGCCGCCGGCTGTTCGCCTCCGCCAAGCGCGATCTCGTGCAGAGCGGGCTGAAGAGCATGGTGATCTGGGCGCTGTCGGACAATGAGGGCGCCACGGAGTTCTACCGCGCTCTGGGTGGCCGCATGGTGGCCCGTTCCTCGGAGCGTTTCGGCGCAAAATCGCTCGATAAAGTGGCATTCGCCTGGACGAATTAAGCCATTAAGCCGGTTCATGATTTTCTGGTCTCGCAGGCGTTGAATCCGGGCTCTCGCTCGGCTACGCCTGTCGCAACCTGTCCTATGAAATCTGGAGTGTTTGATGCGTCTTGACGCAATCCCGCTCGGCGCCAAGGCGCCGCATGAAGTGAACGTCGTCATCGAGGTCCAGGTGGGCGGCGAGCCCATCAAATATGAGATGGACAAGGAATCCGGCGCACTGTTCGTCGATCGCTTCCTCTACACCCCGATGCGCTACCCGGGGAATTACGGTTTCATCCCGCACACTTTGTCCGGCGATGGCGACCCCTGTGACGTGCTGATCGCCAACACCCGCGCCATCGTGCCGGGCGCCGTGATGAGCGTGCGTCCCGTCGGCGTGCTGTTGATGGAAGACGAAGGCGGCCTCGATGAGAAGATCATCGCGGTGCCGACCTCGAAGCTGACCCAGCGCTACGACAAGGTGAAGAACTACAGCGATCTGCCTGAGATCACGTTGCAGCAGATCCAGCACTTCTTCGAGCACTACAAGGATCTCGAGCCCGGCAAGTGGGTGAAGGTGGTGCGCTGGGGCGACGCCGCCGATGCGCAGCGCCTGATCCTCGAAGGGATCGAGCGCGCCAAATCTGCAAAAGAATCGGCCGCCAAGACCAAGTAACAGAGACCGGCGTAGCAGAAGGGGACTTCCGATGCGCCGATGGATCAAACGACTTCGAACGGCCGCGCTGATTGTCATCGCGGCCGTTCTGCTGCTTGCGGGCATCGTTCTCGTCAAGACGTTCAGTGGGGGATCGCGGCAGCTGCAGGTGAGTGCGGCCGCGAAAGCGCCCGTCGATGAGCAGGCGGCCGCAGAGCGCCTTGCAGAGGCGATCCGCTTTCCGACCATTTCCAATTTTCTCAATCCCGATCAGGCTGCCGAACCGCTGCGCGCGATGCAGGCGCATCTGGTGGCGAGCTTCCCGGCCTTCCACGCCGTGGCGAAGCGCGAAGTCGTCGGCAACTACAGTTTGCTCTACACATGGGAAGGCAACGATCCCGCCTTGAAGCCGATTGCGCTGCTGGCGCATCAGGATGTCGTGCCCGTCGCACCGGGCACCGAGAAAGACTGGCAGCAACCGCCCTTCAAGGGCGTCGTCGCCGATGGCTTCATCTGGGGCCGTGGCTCCTGGGACGACAAGGGTAATCTGTATTCAATCCTCGAGGCCGCCGAGGTGATGGCGAAGCAGGGTTTCCGCCCCAAGCGCACCATCTATTTCGCCTTCGGCCATGACGAGGAAGTCTCCGGCACCCGCGGCGCAAGGGCGATCGCGGCGCTGCTGACGTCGCGTGGCGTCAAGCTCGACTTCGTGCTCGATGAAGGCCTGCTTATTACTGAAGGCATCCTGAAGGGTCTCGACAAACCGATGGCGCTGATCGGCGTCGCCGAGAAGGGCTATGCGACGCTAGTGCTGACAGCGCATGGCACGCCCGGTCATTCGTCGATGCCGCCGCGCGAAACCGCCATCGGCATGATGAGCGCGGCGCTGACGCAGCTCGAAAACAAGCGTCTGCCGATGCAAATACGCGGCACCGTCGGCGAGATGTTCGATACGATCGCGCCGGAAATGAGCGGCTTCAACCGCGTGGTGCTGTCAAATCTATGGCTGTTCAAACCGCTGCTGTTGCGCGAATTCGAGAAAAGCGGTCCGACCGAGGCAACGGTGCGCACGACCACGGCGCTGACGATCTTCAAGGCCGGCGAGCAGGACAATGTGCTGCCGGGCAATGCCGAGGCGACGGTGAATTTCCGGCTGTTGCCTGGCGATACACAGGCCAGCGTTACCGAACATGTGCGCAGCGCAGTCAGCAACGACAAGATTTCGATTGCGCCATTCCCCGGCAATACCGATCCGCCTCCGGTGACCGGCACGGCCAGCGCGTCCTATCGCGCGCTCAATCAGACCATTCGCGAGATCTTCCCCGATGCGCTGGTGGCGCCTGGTCTGATGGTGGCGGCGACGGACTCCCGGCACTACACGGACGTCACCGACAACATCTTCCGCTTCTCGCCGGTGCGCGCGACGTCGGAAGACCTCAAGCGCTTCCACGGCACCAATGAACGGCTGAGCGTGGCGAATTACGCCGACATGATCCGATTCTACCGACGGTTGATCGAGAATACGGCGAAGTAAGAGTTCTGCGTCGACCCCTCAGCCGTCATTGCGAGCGCAGCGAAGCAATCCAGAAAGCCAAGAACTGGATTGCTTCGTCGCAAGGCTCCTCGCAATGACGTGGATGGGCCGGAGCGAGCGCTTTAAACCGCCGGCGCCGGCAGCTTGTGGATCGCGCATGCCGCACGCAACGTATTCACCAGCAGACATGCCACGGTCATCTGGCCGACACCGCCGGGCACCGGCGTGATCGCGCCGGCGGTCTTCAGCGCTTCCTGATAGGCCACGTCGCCGACGAGGCGCGTCTTGCCTTCGGCACCGGGCAGCCGATTGATGCCGACATCGATCACGGTCGCGCCGGGCTTGATCCAGTCACCGTGCACCATTTCAGGGCGGCCCACTGCAGCATAGACCAGATCGGCCTGCGCGCAGAGCTTGGCGAGATCGCGCGACTTCGAATGCGCGATCGTCACCGTGGCGTTTTCATTGAGCAGCAGCTGCACCAAGGGACGGCCGACCAGATTGGAGCGGCCGATCACGATGGCATTCATGCCTTCCAGAGATTTGTGGACGCTCTTGGTCAGGATGATGCAGCCGAGCGGCGTGCAAGGCGACAGTGCGGGCATGCCGCTGGCAAGGCGTCCGGCATTGGTCGGGTGGAGGCCATCGACATCCTTGGCGGGATCGATGGCGTTGACCACAGCGTCGGTATCGAACCCCTTCGGCAGCGGCAGCTGCACGAGAATGCCGTGCACGGTGGGATCGGCATTCAGCTTCTGTACCAACGCGATCAGATCAGCCTGGGCCACATCGGCCGGCAGCTTGTGCTCGAAGGAGGCCATGCCGGCTTCCTGGGTCTGCTTGTGCTTGCTGCGCACATAGACCTCGCTGGCAGGATCGCTGCCGACCAGCACGACGGCGAGGCCGGGCGTCACGCCATGTTCGGCTTTGACGCGCGCGACTTCGGCGGCGACGCGGCCGCGCAATTCGGCGGCAATGATCTTTCCATCGATGATGCTGGCGGTCATGTGTCGGTCCTGTCGTCAGTGTCGTCGGGCATTGCTGCAGTGATACTGCGTAGCATCGCACCCAGTTGCGTCGGGTCGCCGTCGACCGCGATCTGTTTCACGCGCGACGTGGTGCCGGACAGCACGCGCACATCGCGCTTGGGCACGCCGAGCCGCTTGGAGAGCAGTTCGGTCACGGCGCGGTTCGCTTCGCCGCCCTCGGCGACGGCACGAACGCGCACCTTCACTACCGAACGGCCATTGGCCATGGTCTCGATTCCGTCAATGTCGTCGCGTCCGCCGCGTGGCGTCACACGCACGGCGATGCTGACACCGTCAGTCGCGTAGCGCCAGGGATCTGCCACGAACCCAGCGGCCGATCAGAAGACGCTGGGATAGATGTAGTAGGTGATCACCCGCTGCAGGAACATGATGATCAGGATCAGGATGATCGGCGAGATATCGAGACCGCCGAGGCTCGGCAGCATCCTGCGGATCGGCGCCAGCACGGGCTCGGTGATCCGGAACAGGAATTCGGCGATCGCGGAGACGAACTGGTTGCGGGTGTTGACGACGTTGAAGGCGATCAGCCAGGACAGGATCGCCGAGGCGATCAGCAGCCAGACATAGAGATCGAGAATGATCAGCACGATATCGAGAACGGCGCGCATGGCGGGGATGGCTCGCGGGTTAGGTCGCGGATTCGACTGTCCGCTAAATATCGGTTCAGCCCCCCTCAAACAAGGGAAGTTCCGGGCGAAAAGTGCCGGAAAACCGCGCTTTTGCGACGTTCTTGACTTGCCGTTAACGGGGATTGTAAATGACCCCGATTGCTGACCGGATCGCATGGGCGACCCGGTTCGTATCGGGGCCATAGCTCAGCTGGGAGAGCGCGTCGTTCGCAATGACGAGGTCGGCGGTTCGATCCCGCCTGGCTCCACCATCCTTCGCTTGCTTCGCAAGCTCCGGCTCGGCAAGCCACCCTCCCGACCATAAAAAGCGAAGCAAACGAAGGATGTCTCGCCGAAGCCCGCAGGGCGTAGGCGGACCGGATTCACACCCGTCTCAACTGCAACCTTGCCACCGCCCCCGCGATGAAGCCGCGCGGAAAAAGCCGTAGCAGCAGTGGCACGATCTTGATGCCGAGGCCGGGGAAAACTGTGCGCTTATTGGCCATCAGGCCCTGATAGCCCAGCAGGGCGACGTCAGCCGCCGAGACATTGAGGATCGCCGAGTCGAGGCCCGGCGTGAATCCGGCGCGCGCCTGGAATTCCGACGGCACCGGCCCGGGGCACAATGCAGTCACGCGCACACCCTTGGAGCCGAGCTCCTGGCGCAGTGCTTCGGTGAAGGACAGCACATAGGCCTTGCTGGCGTAGTACACGGCCATTCCGGGACCCGGCAAAAAACCCGCGATCGAGCTGAGATTGAGAATGCCGCCCTTGTTGCGGATCAGGCTCTCGGAAAAGCGCAGCGACAGATCCGTCAGTGCGCGCACATTGACCTCAAGCATGCCGAGTTGCCGATCGCGGTCCATGTCGATCGCGCGACCGAACATGCCGAAGCCGGCATTGTTCACGACGTACTCCACCTCGACATCGGCAGCAGCGAGGGCAGCCGCGATCTGGGCGCAGGCGTCGCGCTGTTCGAGATCGCAGGGAATGATGATGGGCGCAGCACCACCGGCAGCAGTGATTTCAGCTGCCAGTGCATTCAGACGCTCGGCACGGCGTGCAACCAGAGCGACGCGATGCTTGTTCGCGGCGAAGATGCGCGCGAACTCGGCGCCAATTCCGGCCGAGGCTCCGGTTATTAACGTCACGCGCTCAGTCACAATAAGGTACTCTTAAAATACGTGAGGACGATTTGCATGCATCTACAGGCGTAATAGGGATATTCGTGATGTGCAAGTCGGAATGACCACCGGAGTACCGTAGGACCTCCAGTTCCCGAGCGTGTAGCAGTGGCATGAATTATCGGGGACCGCGCATTAAACTTTGGTTATGCGTCGTGGTGCCGTCATTTGCCGGTCGGGGCTGCGCCTGCTCAGACAGTCGTATCCGTTGTGGCCGTACCGCCCGCCACGCGTCGTTTGAGCTCCATCCGGTCACGTGATGAAACTGCAAGCAAGTCGGCTGCGCGCCAGACCACATTTTCCTCGAACTCACTGACGCGGCCGTCAGCATAGACCAGCTGCCACATCATCTCGACGAGACGGACACGACCGGGCTCGTCGACCACGCGCATAATGACGCTCGTAAAGTGATAGAGATCGACGGCCTCGCCTTCGACGAGGGTGGCAGCCGAGATGAGCCTGTCAGCCGTGCCGGGATCGAGCTCGAAACGCGACTCGATCAGGCTGTGCAACTTGGCTCTCTCGATAGCTGAGGGCTCACCGTCCAGCGAGATGACGTGAAGCATCAGCGCCGTGGCGGCAAGACGGAAGCCGGTATCGTCGAATGCCTGATTTTCGTGCGCATCGGGAGACACCACGTCGGCAATGAATTGGCGCAGTTTTTCCAGCATTATTCTTTGAACCAGATGATCGCGAGGCCCGCCATGCGGCGAAAGCGCTCGTGCTTTGTGGCGCGAAAATGGAACGCATGCAATGCGGCCGGGTTCCCGAAGCACTGATGACAGTTAAGTAACAATTGAGACGATCGGTAGTTTATGGGATCTCGTGTCACGGAATCTCATAGACCACGATCTTGTCGGCGATGCCGCGCAAGGCGGCGTGCTTCTGGATCGGCGTGATTTCGGCCTTCCGCAGAATAGCTTCCACGGCCAGCGCCGATATCACCGGGCTGGTGACGTGGATCGCCTGCGAGGTTGACAGGCCCTGCACCCTGGCAGCGATATTGACGGTCTGGCCAAAGTAATCCTGCCGCTCGTTCAGCATCACAGCGAGGCAGGGTCCCTCATGGATACCGATTTTGACCACGAGGTCTTTGGTGCCGCGCTCCTCGTTCAGTCGCTCCATCGCGGCGCGCATGCGCAGACCCGCGGCCAGCGCCTGTTCGGGCCGCGTAAAGGTCGCCATGACGGCATCCCCGATGGTCTTCACGACGGCACCGGCTTCCGACGCAATGATCTCCAGCAGTGCGTGGAAATGCGCGCGCACCAGATCGAAGGCTGCGAGATCGCCGACGCGCTCGTACAAGGCCGTCGAGCCCTTGAGGTCGGTGAACAGGAAAGTCAGCGAGGTAATCTTCAGTCGCTGATCGATATTAAGATTGTCGGCCTTGTAGACATCGCGAAAGGTCTGGTTGGTGAGTATCCGCTTGGCCGTGAGGAACGGCTTGCGCTTGCCGATCAGGTGATGGAGGCCCTCGGCCGCGACAAATACCGATGGCAGCACGCGCACCTCGGTCTGGTTCTCGAGGGACAATCGCAACGGTCCGGGTTGCAGCGTGATGGTGCCGGTCGGTGTATGCTGCCGGTTGTAGATCAGCGACAAATGCTGTCGTTCCTTGGTCGGCTCGCCCTGCACGTCAATGAACTGCGCGGCATGGGTTACCGGCTCAAATACGATGACGAATTCCGACGGCAAGTGCAGCGACATCACCGCTTTTTCATGTGCCGGCAATTCCATTGCGTCCAGTGTCACTTCATCGGTGAGTGACGCAAACGATTCCTGATTGAGATCGACGCCTGAGCTCCAGAACACCTGCTTGAAGTATTCCCAGAGCGGCAGCGTATTGGGGTCGTGTGCAGCGATGTGCCTGACGCGCGGTGCGACCGTGAACGCCACCTCGACCTGCTCGTCAACCGACGCTTCATAGCCGCAGGCGCAGAGCCCGCAATGGTAGTCGTCATGGCGCAGCGATTTCAGCGTGCTGTGGGCGTCGAGGACGCCGCTGCAGCCCGGGCACAACACATTCCAGGTCAGGTCGAATAGGCCGAGGCGGGAGGCATGCAGGAAGCCGGAAATGACGCGCTCTTCGTTCAGGCCACGGCGTGCCGCAAAATCCAGCACGTTGATACGATTGAGTTCGTGGTCCGCGCCGTCGCGGATCAGCTGTGCAATGGCATCGGCTACGGCCGAATCGGTCGCCTGGTTCAATGTCGCGAATAGTGCCTGAACATCACTCATGGCATCAGTTTAGGCCAAATAGTCGCTACGTCCAAGACAGGGCTTTGCCGCAGCGCTTCAACTTGTCGTTCCGCCCGCGTGCCATGAGCGCGCGGGGTAACGGGGAAGGCGTGAGGAGAGGGCGTGCTGAAATAACGTCAGCGCCGCTCAATGCGGAACATTGGCGAGCGATCCGGTTGTGTCGTCACCACGCCGATAGGCATGACGGGTGCTTTATCCGGTAGCTCGACGCGGATCGCGCCGATGATTTTCGCTAGCGCTAATGTGGCCTCGACAAGCGCGAAATGCGCGCCGATGCAGACCCGGGCACCGACGCCGAAAGGCAGATAGGCGAAGCGGTCCGGCGGTGTCGCGCCGGGCATGAAACGGGACGGCATGAAGGCGTTGGGCTCGTGCCACAATTTCTCGTGCCGATGCAGTAGCCAGGGCGCGATCAGGATCACGTCCTTGCTGGCGACGGACTGGCCAGCCAGACGATCAGGGCCCGCGGCGGCGCGTGCGATCAGGAAGGCGGGCGGATAGAGCCGCATGGTCTCATCGATCACCGCGCGGGTGAACTTCAGATGCTCCATGTCGAATGTGCCGCTCGCGCTGGCGGCACGGGCTTCGGCCGCGACCTGCTCCTGGGTCGCCGGATCGAGCGTCAGCATATACAGCGCCCAGAATAGCGCCGTTGCCGTCGTCTCATGGCCGGCGAGGATCATCGTCGCCACCTGATCGCCGAGCTGCCCATCGGTGAAGGATGCGCCGGTTTCCGGATCGCGCGCGGCCACCATCAGGTCGAACAGATCGCGCGGCGCGTCGTCGTTCTTGCCGGCGGCGCGACGTGCGGTCATCAGCTCGCCGACGAATCTCGTCCAGCGTCTGCGGAAGAAGGCGCGCGAGATATCCTGCGGCGTCGGCCAGCCCAGCGGCAGCAGCAGATCGAGGAAATGCGGCCGTGCCAGGTTCATGCCGTATTCCATCACGAAGTCGCGCAGCTTCGCGCCATGCTCGGCCATGCCGAAGGAGAACATGGTGCGGCCTGCGATCTCCAGCGTCATCCGCTGCATGATCGCGCGAAGATCCACCGGCTTGCCCTCGGCGCACTGTAAATCGGTGAGCGTATCGTCGACGGCCGAGATCATGTGCGGCACCAAAGTCGTCACCGCGCGCGGCGTGAAAGCCGGCGCCAGGGTGCGGCGCTGGTGTTTCCAGGTGCGGCCTTCGGCGAGCAGCAGGCCCTCGCCGAGCATCGGCCGCAGCACGCGGAATGCAGCGGGCGTGCGGGTATAGTTCTCATAATTGTCCACCAGAACATGGCGGATCGCATCGGGGTCGTTGAGGATGAAGCTGGCATGGCCGAAGAAACGGCCCTTGATGATGTCATCTTCATAGGCGCGCTGGCCCCAGGTTTCGATGGCGCTGCGGCGCATCGCGGACATTCGCCCCAGCGCACCCATGTTCTCGGGCGCACGTGGCGGGCTCGGCGGCACCAGGGGCGCTCGCGCAGCGGAGAAATCGTAGACCTCGGCAATGCTCACGATGGGCCTCGCAATTGATCCAGGGACCGGAGCGTCTCGTCATTATAGCAGGCGTCCATCCGCGCGCCATGGAGGCGTCGATGGAAAGCGTGGCCGCAACGTACGCATCGACCAATATTGCGGTCCAGCGGGCGCATCCCTCGGAACGATACTCACGCATGCACATTAGGGAGGCAGTGGCTCCATATCGGACCGGCCTGAGGATTTAAAATGATCGATACCGTTGTCGTCCAACCCGCAGCAAGCGTCGACGAACCGCAAACCTCCGGCGTATCGTGGGCTGCGGTTGCAGCCGGTGCCGTGGTTTCGCTCGCACTGACGCTCGTCCTGATTGCCTTTGGCACAGGTCTCGGTCTGTCTGTCGTGTCTCCGTGGGCAAGTTCCGGCGCCTCCGCGACCACGTTCAAGATCACGACCGGTATCTACCTTATCGTCATCGCGATGATCTCGTCATCGCTCGGTGGTTATATTGCCGGCCGTCTGCGGTCGCGCTGGATCGGCGTGCATTCGGACGAAGTCTACTTTCGTGACACCGCGCATGGATTCCTAGCCTGGTCGTTCGCGACGGTTTTGGGAGCGATCCTGTTGGCATCTCCAGCAACCACTTTGCTGAGCGGAGCCGCGTCGGGTGTTGCTGCCGGTGCAACCGCTGCTGCAGCCCAGTCAGGTCCGAGCGATGGCTACCTGGATTCGCTGCTGCGTCCGACAACGCCGTCGGCCGATGGCACCAGCGCGGAAGCGCGTGGTGAACTGTCACGTGTGATGGCTGCCAGTTTCCGTGGTGGAGAGCTCAAGCCTGCCGACCGCAGCTACGTCAACAAGGTTGTCGCCAGCCGCACCGGTCTGAGCGAGGCAGATGCCGACAAGCGCGTCACTGAAGTCAGCAACGATGCGAAGACCGCGGTGGATGCCGCACGCAAGGCCGCGATGCAGCTCGCATTCTGGCTCACGGCGTCGCTGCTGATCGGCGCCTTCTCCGCCAGCCTTGCCGCGACGGAAGGTGGCGGGCTTCGTGACGGGACCTGGAAGAAGCGTCGTTAACCCCAATCAAAGGAGACAACCATGCCCATTCTTCTGTGGCTACTCGGAATCCCGCTTCCCCTCATCATCCTGGTACTGTTGCTGCGATAACAGAATAACGAAGGAGCCCCGCACATGGCGGGGCTCTTTGCGATTTCGAACAATGCCTCATGCGATCTGACCGGAGACGCGCAGGGAAGTCAGCAAAGCGGTTATATAGAAAGCCAGACCGCTGAGGCGCGCGAGTTGGCGTGATCTACTCGGTGAATTCCGCCACCGTGATCCGGTTTTCCGACGCCGGCCAGGCGCGCGCCACGATCCGCTCCTGATTGAACAGCGCTGCCACCGGACGTCCGATGTCCGTGGCCGGAAGGCGGATAGTCGAGAGCGAATCCGTGGGCACGCCGGCTTTCACGTCGGTCGGCTCCTTGCCGTCGAGCAGCACGACATCGCGCGGTAATCCAAAATATCCACGGACGCGCGACATCGACACCACTGCACCGGCATTGGCATCGGTGGGTCCCAGCGGCTGGCCGGCGCGCAGATGCACGACGTCGGACGAGCGGGGGAATGGCGAGCGATAGGAATGCGTGATCGGCGCTCCGGCCGATGTCAGGACGATCTCGACAGGCCAGGTCGGATCGACCTGAACGGGACCCCAGCGGCCATCGGCGGATGTGCGGGCCGAATTGAGCGCTGCCCCGATCCGCTCGCCCGTGTCCGGCGCCACGCGGTACACCTCGACCAGGGCATCCGCGACCGGCCGGTTGGTGGGCACGCCGCCAGGCGTGCCGGTGACGAGACCGCTGATTTTCACCTCAGCTTCCGGCGCGATATCGATCCGCACGGGCTCGCGGCCGACGATAAATTTGTAGATCTCGCGGAAGGCACGGGGGTGAAAGCCGGTTTCGCGATGATCGATGGCACCGAGGACCAGATTGGTGGCGCCGCGCAGCGCCGGACCATCGGAGGTGACGCCGGTGGCCACGCCCGGCTTGCCGAGCAGGCGACCGTCGGCCTGCGCATATTTGTCGATGCCATCGCTGCGGAGGGTGAGGAAAGCGGTGTCTTCGGTCACCTCAGGGCCTTCGCCGGGATTGAGGCTCTTGAGGAACGGGCTGCGGCCATTGAATTCGCTGCCGGGACTATCGGTCCCGTCGAACACGCCGTGATTGGGGGTGCCGCACAGGACGGCGTGGCTGACATCGGCGCTGCCGCCATTCTTGATGTAATTGCGCACCGCATTGCCGCCGCGCGAATTGGCGACCAGCGCCACTTTCGCAGCACCAGTGCGCTTTTTCAGTTCCGCGATGGCTTCGCCGAGTTCGCGGCGCTGGTCTTCGGTGGAGGAGCGGCCCTGCTGCGCCACAGCATCGTCGGAACGCGCCAGCGGATCGGTGAAATTGAGTGCCATCAGCCGGTTGCGCGGGACGCCATTGGTTTCCATGCGCCAGATCTGCGTCATCCAGAGCGCCGCGTGGTCGCCATTGCCGTGGACGAACAGGATCGGGGGAATGTCGGAACCCGCAGTCGTGCCGGGGCCGGTCTGTGCTGCGGCCTCGAAACGGAGCGCATGGGCGGCTAGCGGCAGCATCGCTGCGCCCGTGAGTATTGTCCGTCGCGACAGCGCCATGGCTGGTCTCCCTCTATCTGCGCACATCCGACGCCTGCCACTGTGATAGCGGAGCAGGCACTGGACAGACAACGCGTTTCGCAGGCATCAACTTGATGTGCCCGCGGGGAATCAGACCCGCATGGCCCTGCAGTCGCTATCTGCAGCAGACGACGGGACGATGATGGCCGAAGCAGCGAAACCAGTGGTTCTTCCCTCCGACGGCATTGCCGCCCCGCTGCGGTTTGCGGTGTTCCGGCGGATCTGGCTCGCCAGCCTGCTGTCCAATCTGGGCCTGATGATCCAGAGCGTGGGCGCTGCCTGGGCCATGACGCAGATGACCGCGTCGGCCGACAAGGTGGCGCTGGTGCAGACCGCCTTGATGCTGCCGATCATGCTGATCTCGATGCCGGCGGGCGCCGTGGCCGACATGTATGACCGCCGTGTCGTGTCGCTGGCTTCGCTGGTGCTGTCGCTGGTCGGCGCCTGCGTACTGACCATGCTGGACTGGACCGGTCACATCACGCCGAACATCCTGCTCGCCTTCTGCTTCATCATCGGCAGCGGCATGGCGCTGTTCGGACCGGCCTGGCAATCCTCGGTCGGCGAGCAGGTGCCGCCGGAGGTACTGCCATCCGCCGTGGCACTGAACGGCATCAGTTACAATATCGCGCGCAGTTTCGGCCCGGCGATCGGCGGCATCGTGGTCGCCACCGCCGGTGCCGTCGCAGCCTTCGCGGCCAATGCGGTGCTCTACATCCCGTTGCTGGTGGTGCTGTTCCTGTGGCGTCGCAAGGTCGATGTGTCGCGGCTGCCGCGTGAGCGGCTGAGCCGGGCCATCGTGTCCGGCGTGCGTTACATTGCTAATTCGCCGTCGATCAAGATCGTGCTGACGCGCACGCTGATCACCGGCATCTGCGGTGGTTCGGTCTCGGCGCTGATGCCGCTGGTTGCGCGCGACCTGCTGCATGGCGGCGCGCAGACCTACGGAATCATGCTCGGAGCTTTCGGCATGGGTGCGGTGATCGGCGCAATGAATATTGGGCATGTCCGCAAGCATCTGAGCGGCGAAAGTTCGATCCGGGCCTGCGCGCTGATCATGGGCGTCGCGATTGCCGTCGTCGCGGTCAGCAGCGAGCCGGTCATCACTGCGGCGGCGCTGGTGGTGGCCGGCTCGGTCTGGATGCTGGCGGTCGCGCTGTTCAATATCGGCGTACAGCTCTCGGCGCCGCGCTGGGTTGCCGGACGTTCGCTCGCCGCCTTTCAGGCTGCGATTGCCGGCGGCATCGCGATTGGCAGTTGGGGCTGGGGGCATCTCACAGACATGGTCGGCGTCGAAGCGGCATTGCTGGTGTCGGGCGGAGCGATGTTTCTCTCGCCGCTGTTTGGCCTGTTCCTAAGGATGCCGCCGACCGGCGCGCGCGACGAGGATGCGGAGCGTCTTGAAGATCCGGAAGTGCAGCTGCAATTGACCGCGCGCAGTGGTCCGCTGGTGGTGGAGATCGAATATCGCGTGGATCAAGAGAATGCGCGCGCATTCCACGGCGTGATGCAGGACGTGCAGCTCTCGCGCCAGCGCAACGGCGCCTATGGGTGGTCTATCGCGCGCGATATCGCTGATCCCGAATTGTGGACCGAACGCTACCACTGCCCGACCTGGCTCGATTTCCTGCGCCAGCGTAATCGTTCGACGCAGTCCGAGCGCGCTTTGTATCAGCGCGCGGCGGACTATCATCTGGGGCCGGATCCGGTTCGCGTGCGCCGCATGCTGGAGCGGCCGTTCGGTTCGGTGCGCTGGAAGGACGATACGCCCGATCGCGCAGCGACCGAGGTGCTTCCTGTCGCGACGCCGGCCGGCAGCAGCGGTTAGAGCTTCTTATCTTGACGCGTTTTCCTGACGCGAACCGGTGCTCACTTCGCTCGAAAACGCTAGTCGCGCTATTGATTATTCTCGGCGAGAACTTTCGCGCAGGCCTTGCTGAGCTTCGAACGGTTTTCCTTGAGGCAGCTGAGCACGACCATGTCACCATCGTTCATCTTGGCGCGGCAGAAGCGCGAGACGTCGCGTGAACAGGCCGACTGATTGGCCGATGTGTTGCTGCCCTGCGCGAAAGCGGACGTTGCGATCAGCAGGAACGGGATGATCAAAAGTCGGGTCATGAAATGGGCCTCCCTAAAAATTGGCTATCTGACTCTATGGCGCGCAACGAAGTACGCGGGAATGGCGCAATGATGGCGAGCGTTCGGCGCCAAGTTTACGGATTGCGCGTTACGTCATTCAGGCGAAGCATCGCTGCTTAACTTCGTGATCCCGAAATCACGAGATCGTCGCGATGGATCATTTCGGCGCGGCCGCTGATCCCAAGAATAATCATCACGTCCGGAGATGAGCGGCCTTTGATCTTCTCAGCATTGTCTGCGTCATAAGCCACGAGGCCGCGGCCAATTTCGTGCGTGTCCGGTCCACGCACGATAACGGCGTCGCCGCGTGCGAAGTCACCTTCCACCTTGATGACGCCGGCAGGCAGCAGACTCTTGCCGGCACGGAGTGCGGCGACAGCACCTGCATCAATAGTCAGCGTGCCTTTCGGTTCCAGCGATCCCGCAATCCAGCGTTTGCGCGCAGTGACGGGATTTGCAGGAGTCAGGAACCAGGTACACAGGCCGCCATCGGCGATCTTCTGCAGTGGATGCTCGACCTTGCCGGACGCGATGATCATATGCGTGCCCGCGGTGGTCGCGATCTTGGCAGCTTCGATCTTGGTGTACATGCCGCCGCGCGACAATTCGCTCTCGGCAGCGCCCGCCATGCCTTCGATCTCGGCAGTGACGCTGTCGACGATGGGAATCAGCTTCGCATCGGGATTGGCGCCGGGTGGTGCAGTGTAGAGCCCGTCGATATCCGACAGTAGCACCAGCAGATCGGCGGATGCCATGGTCGCGACGCGCGCCGCGAGGCGATCATTGTCGCCATAGCGGATCTCGTTGGTCGCCACAGTGTCGTTCTCGTTGATGACCGGCACCGCGCGCCATTCCAGCAGTTTGCCGATGGTCGAGCGCGCATTGAGGTAACGACGACGTTCCTCGGTGTCCTGCAGCGTCACGAGAATCTGTCCGGCGCCGATGCCGTGATGGCCCAGTACTTCCGACCAGATGCGCGCCAGCGCGATCTGCCCGACGGCAGCGGCGGCCTGGCTCTCTTCGAGCTTCAGCGGACCGCGCGGAAGCTTGAGGCGGCTGCGGCCGAGCGCGATCGAGCCTGACGAGACCACGAGGACGTCGCGACCGTCCGCATGCAGCTTGGCGATATCGGCGGCCAACGCCGCAAGCCATTTGGCCCTGACTTCGCCGGCCGCGGAATCGATCAGCAGCGACGAGCCAACCTTGACGACGATACGGCGAAAGTTCTTCAGCTCGGGGCGCGACATGATGTGGGCTTTGGCAGGACGTGTAATGCTTGGACGGACGTGAGAGGCAGGTTAGCTCGTCGCCGGCGCCCATGGCGCAGACTGCGCTGCGCTCTTGGCCTTGTCCGACACCGGCGCCTCGCCGATCACTGCAACGAGCGCACGCAATGCGTCCGGCACGCCTTCGCCCGTTGCGCCCGAGATCAGCAGCGGCGTCTGCTTCGCAGCGCGCTTCAACCGGTCCTTCTGCTTCTTCAACTCGTCCGGCTCGACCGCATCGATCTTGTTGAGCGCGACGATCTCGACCTTGTTGGCAAGGTCGCCCTCATAGGCATCGAGTTCGGCGCGGACGGTCTTGTAGGCCTTGCCCGCATGTTCGCAGGTCGCATCGATCAGATGCAGCAGCACGCGGCAACGCTCGACATGGCCGAGGAAGCGATCGCCGAGGCCGGCGCCTTCATGCGCGCCCTCAATCAGGCCGGGAATGTCGGCCAGCACGAATTCGCGCGCATCGACATCGACGACGCCGAGCTGCGGATGCAGCGTCGTGAACGGATAGTCCGCGATCTTCGGCCGCGCAGCGCTGACCTTGGAGAGGAACGTGGACTTGCCGGCATTGGGCAGTCCGACGAGGCCTGCGTCCGCAATCAGTTTCAGCCGCAGCCAGATCCAGCGCTCTTCGCCGGGCTGGCCGGGATTGGCATTGCGCGGTGCGCGGTTGGTCGATGACTTGAAGTGAGCGTTGCCGAAGCCGCCATTGCCGCCTTCGGCCAGCACATAGGTCTCGCCGAGCTTGGTGAAGTCGTGGATCAGCGTCTCGCGATCCTCATCGATGATCTGCGTGCCGACCGGAACTTTGAGCGTGATCGGCTTGCCATTGGCGCCATGGCGATCCTTGCCCATGCCATTGGTGCCGCGCGGCGCCTTGAAGTGCTGCTGGTAGCGATAGTCGATCAGCGTGTTGAGGCCGTCGACCACTTCAATGATGACATCGCCACCGCGGCCGCCATTGCCGCCGGAGGGACCGCCGAACTCGATATACTTCTCGCGGCGAAAGGCCACGCAGCCGTTTCCGCCGTCGCCGGAGCGAATGTAAACCTTGGCTTCATCGAGGAATTTCATAGCGTATCCGTATCGCAGGGGGGTGGTCGCGGCAACCACTTCGTCGCCGGAGCATCGTGAAAAGCCCTTATTTGGGGGCCTTGCTGCGCATCAGGTGACGTCCTAAACGACTCATCTTGCCGTTAACCAAGCGTGCGCATTCCGCGACTTTCCTACAGGCTCATATAGGCATGTTTGCGACCATTTCGACCGCAGCCGACAATCGTGCCGCCCGGCTGGCCGGTATCGGCCTGATGCTCCTGGGCATCAGCATGTTCTCCTGCGGCGATGCGATCGGCAAATTCCTCGTCGGCACCTATTCGGTCGGGCAATTGATGCTGCTGCGGGCCTGCGCGGCGCTGGCGCTGCTGGCGCCGTCGATCTGGCGGCATCGTGCGGACTTCCTGCAGCTCGATCGGCCGGGTCTGCAGCTCATTCGCGTGGTGCTGTCGACACTGGAAGTCGCGGCGTTCTTCTGGGCGGCGGCCTATCTGCCGCTGGCGGATGTCATCACCTATTATTTGGCCTGTCCGATCTTCGTCACCGCGGGCTCCGCGATCTTTCTCCGCGAATCTGTCGGCTGGCGGCGTTGGAGCGCGATCTTCGTCGGCTTCTGCGGTGTACTGATCGCGCTGCAGCCGTCGGCGCAGACGGTGACATGGCCGGCGCTGATCGCGCTCGGCGGCAGCCTGTCCTTCGCCGCGCTGATGCTCATCACCCGCTCGTTGCGTTCCGCGCCGGACGTCGTGCTCGCGACGACCCAGTTTATCGGCACGTTTACTTTCGGCGCCGTATTCACGGCGTTCGGATGGGTGACGCCCGATCTGCGCGATCTCGGCCTGTTCTTTCTGGCGGGCGTTGTCTCGGTCTGCGCGCTGCTCTGCGTCAATCGCTCGCTGAAGCTGGCGCCGGCGAGCACTGTGGTGCCGTATCAGTATTCGATGATCATCTGGGCGGTGATCTTCGGCTATCTCGTGTTCGGCGAATTGCCGTCGTGGGCCACGCTGATCGGTGCGGCAGTCATCATCGCAGCAGGGCTCTATATCTTCCTGCGCGAGCAGCAGCTCGGAAAGATCGCCGACGAAGTACCGCCAGCGGTGTGAACTTCTTTTCCCTCTCCCCCAGCGCAGCGAAGCTGCGCGCCGTGGGAGAGGGTGGATCGAACACGCGAAGCGGGTTCGAGACGGGAGAGGGAGAGCCATGGAACGAGAGCCTGTCCCCTCTCCCGCCTCGCGAAGCTTCGCTTCGCGCGGGGGAGAGGGGAAGTAAGAGTCGTTCACCGTCGCGTCGACGTTCCCCAGTTCTTCAGCGAACTCCACACGCCCCTTGTCAGCTTGAAGCAGTCGACCGGTGTTGACGAGCCGATCGCTTCGAAGCGGTGCAGTTGAACACCACTCCACTGGAAGCCGCACTTCTCCAGGATGTTGCGCGACGACGGATTGGCGACGCGCGCGCCCGAGATCAGGTGATCGATATCGAATTCGTCGAATGCGTAATCGATCGCGGCACGTGCGGCCTCGGTCGCAAAACCCTGGCCCCAGTGATCGACGCCGAGCCAGTAGCCGAGCTCCGGCGATTCGGCTTCGCGCCAGTCGATTCCGACCATGCCGATGGGGCGACGATCGAGTTCGATCAGGAACACGCTGTCGCTTGCCGTGCCGCTCAGCGAATTGACGAAATCGACTGCGTGATCCTGCTGATACGGGAAGGGCAGGCGACGCGTCATCTCGGCGATGCGGCGATCATTGGCGAGAAGCGCGATGGCTTTTACGTCCGCGAGTGTCGGCTTGCGCAAGGCCAGCCGTTCGGTCTCGAGGACGCAGCCTCTGGTTTCTCTCAACGTCGGGGTCGGAATATCCTGCAACATCTCGGGCTCCTGTGTGCGCCCCGAAGCGACGCACCAAACGAAAAGGGGAGGCCGGTTTCCCGCCTCCCCTGGAGCCCAATTTTGGCGCTCCGCCGGTTCAACAGGACCCGGCGGACTCCAATGTGTCCACCGTTTATTCGGCCGCGGCTTCAGTAATCGGGAGTACCGATACGAAAGTGCGGCCGTTCGATTTGGCGCGAAACTCCACGTGGCCTTCGACTTTGGCGAACAGGGTATGGTCTGTGCCCATGCCGACATTAAGGCCGGGGTGCCAGGTGGTGCCGCGCTGACGCGCAATGATGTTGCCGGGAATCACGCGTTCGCCGCCGAACGCCTTCACGCCGAGGCGCTTGCCAGCCGAATCGCGGCCGTTGCGCGATGAACCGCCTGCTTTTTTATGAGCCATAGCCCGTCTCCGATCTCGATAAGTTCTAGATCAATTCCTTGAAGGAATTGTCTCACAGATTCTCAACTTTTCGCAGCGGCTTATTCCGCGGCGGGCTTTTTCTTCGCAGCCGGCTTCTTGGCTGCAGCAGGCTTGGCGGCGGCTGCCTTCGGAGCAGCGGCCTTCTTCGCCGGCGCCTTCTTGGCAGGAGCTTCGTCGCCATCAATCGGAGCGGCCACGACCGGCTTCTCACGCTTCGGGCGAGGTCCGATGGTCGGCGCCTTGCCGTCGGCCAGGATCTCGGTGATGCGGATCATCGTGAGCTCGTCACGGTAGCCACGCTTGCGCTTCGAATTCTTGCGGCGGCGCTTCTTGAAAGAGATGACCTTGGGGCCGCGCTTGTGGTCGAGCACTTCGGCCGCAACCGACGCGCCGGCCACCAAAGGCAGGCCGAGCACAGGCGTATCACCGCCCAGCACGAGAACTTCACCAAGCTGCACGATCGTTCCGACATCGCCGGCGATCTTGCCAATCTCGAGCACATCATCCGGAACGACGCGGTATTGCCGGCCGCCGGTTTTGATGACTGCGAACATCGTTATATTCCTTCGTGTTCGATCCCATCCTCGGATCAGATCCGGGACGGCTTCTTGTTCAGTCGATAAGGGTTCACCGCGACTTCCAGGAAGTCGCGCATCTTTGCGTTTTTGGTCGACGTTGCGACCCCACGCAAAAACAATCGGCGCCAAGCAAAGCTTGCGCCGAAGCGTGCTTTATAGAGGGTGAAGGCGGAGAGTCAAGGAAAGACGGGCGAAAAGCGAGCCAAAAACAGAGTCTTGGCGGGAGCTTCGTCCTCTCAGTTGTCATCCCCGGGCTTGACCCGGGGATCCATCTTTGCAGTGCGTTTTGCGGAAGATGGATGGCCGGGTCAGGCCCGGCCATGACAGCGTTTTATATTTCCCGCCAGTACCTTAGCGGGGCCAAGCCTCACGACGCCAGGTTGCGCATTTCCTTGATCAGGTCGGACTTGCCCTCGAATCCGATGCCCGGGAGTTCCGGCATGGTGATGTGACCATCCACCACCTTCACGCCGTCCGGGAACCCGCCATAGGGCTGGAACAGGTCCGGATAGGACTCATTGCCGCCGAGGCCGAGACCGGCCGCGATGTTCAGCGACATCTGATGGCCGCCATGGGGGATGCAGCGGCGCCAGGACCAGCCGTAAGACTTCAGCATGTCGAGCGTGCGGAGATACTCGACGAGGCCGTAGCTGAGTGCGCAGTCGAATTGCAGCCAGTCGCGGTCCGAGCGCATGCCACCATAGCGGATCAGGTTGCGTGCATCCTGCATCGAGAACAGGTTTTCGCCGGTCGCCATCGGACCGGGATAATGCTCGGCGAGCTTTGCCTGCAGCTCGTAATCGAGCGGGTCGCCGGCTTCCTCGTACCAGAACAGGTCGTATTCGCGCAGTGCCTTGGCATAGGCGACGGCCGTGTCGAGATCGAAGCGGCCATTGGCGTCGACAGCGAGTTTAGCCCCTGCCGGAAGCAGTTTCAGCACATGCTCGATGCGCTTGCAGTCGTCGGCCAGCAGCGCGCCGCCGATCTTCATCTTCACGACATTGTAGCCGCGATCGAGATAGCCCTTCATTTCCGAGGCGAGGCCTTCAAGACCCTTGCCGGGATAGTAGTAGCCGCCCGCGGCATAGACGAAGACCTTCGGGTCAGCGGTGGTGCCATAGCGTTCGGCGAGCAAACGGAACAGTGGCTTGCCCGCGATCTTGGCGACCGCATCCCACACCGCCATGTCGATGGTGCCGATCGCGACCGAGCGCTCGCCGTGGCCGCCCGGCTTCTCGTTGGTGAACATGGTGGCCCACACCTTGTGCGGGTCGATATTGTCGCCTGACGCGTCGATCAGGCTGTCGGGTTTGGCTTCCAGGATGCGCGGCGCGAAGCGTTCGCGGATCAGGCCGCCCTGGCCGTAGCGGCCGTTGGAATTGAAGCCGTAACCGATCACCGGCTTGCCGTCGCGGATCACGTCGGTGACCACGGCAACCAGGCTCAGCGTCATTTTGCTGAAGTCGATGAAGGCGTTAGCGATAGGGGAGGCAATCGGGGCGGTACGCTCCCGGATGTCGACGATGCGCATGAGGCGCTCCTGCGGCTGGGGTGAGATGGGCTTGCGGAGAGGCATACGCCTCTCTTAGCCATCTCTGAAATGGTCATTTTTCATGTAAGAAGTTCCAAGATAAGATGGCTGGTACCATTGCGGACGTCCCATGCAAAGCTTCGATCCAATTTCACTCCGCCTGTTCATCGCTGTCTGCGAGGAGCGCAATATCGCCAATGCCGCAAAGCGCGAGGCCATCGTGCCCTCAGCGGTGAGCAAGCGTATCAGTCAGATGGAGCAGGAGGCCGGCGTGCAATTGCTCGAACGGGGCCGCCGCGGCGTCACAGTGACGGCGGCCGGTGAAGCGCTGTGTCGCTATGCACGGGAGTCGTTGCAATTGCTCGACCGGATGCAGGCCGAACTCGGCGCCTTCGCCGATGGCGTGCAGGGCCATGTGCGCGTGTTTGCCAGTAAGTCGGCGGTGGCGCAGGTGCTGCCGGAAGACATCAGCCTGTTCGCCAAGCGCTATCGCGACGTGCGCGTCAGTCTGGAAGAGCGCGAGATCTGGGAGGTCGTCCGCGGAGTCGAGGAAGGGCGCGCCGATATCGGCGTCTGCTGGGATGCGGTTGACCTGCGCGGCCTCAAGACGTTTCCCTATCACCGCGATCATCTCGCGGTGGTGGTGCACCCCGATCATCCGCTTGCGAAACGCACGTCAGTGTCGTTCGAGGATACGATCGACTTCGAGCATGTCGATATCGTCGCGCGGAGCATCATGCAAACCATGCAGCGAAGCGTCGCGGCTGCGGCCGGCAAGCAGATGCGCTACCGCATTCAAGTTTCCACCGTGGATGCCGCCTATCGCATTGTCGCGGCGCAACTGGCCGTCGCGATCATTCCGCAGGAAGAAGCGTCCACGATCCAGCAGACGCTGGGGCTGAAGGTCATCCCGCTCAGCAATGACTGGGCGAAGCGGCAATTCGTCGTCGCCGTGCGCGACAAGGGCCTGAGTCGGCCGGCGCAATTGCTGCTGGAAAGCCTGAAGGAAAGCGCGAGCGAATGAGCATTCGCCACAGTGCAGTGTCGTGCGTGATCTTGAAGATGAATCACGCAGTCGATCTCGCGGAGCTAGCCGACTTGCTCGGTCGTTGCGCCGGCTAGCGGCTCACGCGGGCATCGGCAACGGCACGCTGAAACAACGCTGTCATCGCGTCCGAGATGCCCTGGGTCGGGCTGACCTCAAAATAGAAGCCTGGCGAAGCGCAGCTCTGCATATTGCTGGCGATCTGGCTGTTGGGTGAAGGTCCGTAAGGACCAGCGTTGAATGGTGCGATCCAGCTATTGTACCAGGCATTGGTCGGAAGTGCGAGGTAGGTCGTGTAAAGCACGGCAATCTTGATGCCGCGATTCTTCAACGTGGTGCAAAGCGCTGGATTGATCGGCGACTGGCATCGTCCACCAGTCGTCGGTTTCAGGCAGTTGCCGGGATTGTATTCGTCAGCCACGCCATCGGATACGAAGAAGAGATATTTGAGCGGTGCACCGGCTGTACCGGCTCCGGGGGCGCTGATGGCGGTGTTGATCGCCGGGAATATAGCGCTGTAGCCGGTGTCCTGATCGTTGTTGTCGTTCTGGCCGTTCACCGTCATCAAGTCGATGTTTCCGGCCGCCGTCTTCGCACTTGAGAGGCTGGACGACAATGTGAACAGGGCTCTCAAACCGGACGTCGAGGCGGCCGCGCCGAAGTCGTAGATCGCCATGCGGAACTGGTTGGAATAGGTCTGCGTACTGGCCGCGGTATCCATCAACTTCTGGGTGGCTGTACGCAGCACGTCGATGCGCGTGATCACGCCAAGTGTCTTGGCGAGTTTGTAGTAGTTGTTGCTGTTGTTGAGGTCGTGGCAGGCAAAGGCGCAGCTGTCCGACGTATTCTTGACCATCAGAGCCACGTCGGCCGGTGTTGCGCCGACGCCCATGGATGGCGAATTGTCGAGCAGCAGATAGAAATCGATGTAATTCGGCATCGTCGCCGTCGCGACAGAACTGCCGGTAACGGTCATTTTGGAAAAGCCCATGACGGATGTGAGACTGGTCGGCACATCCGCCGAGAATTGCATAGTGGCCGTCACGACGCCGTTGGCGCGATTGACGGTCGCTGTCGTGCTGGTCAGCGTGAAGCCGGTCCTGCCGGACGTGTTGCCCTTGAAAATATTGATTGCGTCGACGTCGCCCCCGGGGACGGCGCCGTCCGCCGCCATCGAACCTGCGGTAATGAATGCAGCAGACTTCTGCACGATGGAGCCGACGCTCGCAGTATCAAGGGCGGCTTGCAGTTGAGATCTGATCTGTAGTGCACGCGTATAGTCGACCGCGGCGCCAACCATGGAAATAAGGGGGATGCATGTGATCGCGAATATGATCGCGACATTGCCGCGCCGGTCGCGGCGAAAACGATCGGTTAGCCCAAGGAATGACTTCAGCATGAATACGCACCCGTATGAATGCAGAGATAATTACCTGAGCTGATAAATTTACTGTTAGGTCGATCGCAGAAAGGTAGTGGCTTGGGTTGCTGCCCTGTTGGTTAGTTAAGGATGTTCTACCGGTATCATTGAAACCGGCTCGCGCGACCGACGCAAAAGGTGAGCGGTACGATCATCCCGGCGGGGCGATGAAACAAACCGGCTCCCGGAGCATTGTCATGCGGTTCTAGTCTGGCAGGGGCAATATGGCTGAAGACACAATGACGACCGTCGGCATCGGCAATCACGGTGCCAAGCGGCTGCCGTCCGTCGATGTGGATACGTTCAACATCGAGCTGAAGGACGACAACGGCTTTCTCGGTGACCGCGCCAGCAAGGGCGCTTTTCAGCGCATACTGGATGATCTCAGAAAGCCATTGAAGAAAAACGGCGACGATCCGCTCGGCAAAAAGGCTGCCAACGAGATCAGTAAATCCAGCCTCGACGAAATCCTGCTTGGCGACGATGTGGCCGCGGCTGCGCTCGTCCATGGTGCGATCGAAGAATTCGCGCGGGAGCTGGCTTATGTCACGCAGCGCTTCTTCAAGACGAAGGCCTGGGCAGATACGGAATGCATCGTGGTCGGCGGCGGTTTCCGCCAGAGCCGTGTCGGGGAACTCGTCATTGCGCGTACGGACATCATTCTCAAGGCCGAGGATCTCAAAGTTACGTTGGTGCCGATCCGGTTTCATCCAGATGAAGCCGGCCTGATCGGTTGCCTGCATCTGGCGCCGTCATGGATTTTCGAAGGTTACGACAGCATTCTTGCGGTCGACATCGGCGGCTCCAACATCCGTTGTGGCGTGGTCGAAACCGCATGGAAGAAATCGAAGGATCTCTCCAAGGCCGCGGTGTGGAAGTCCGATCTCTGGAAACATGCCGATGATGAGCCGACGCGTGAAGGCGCCGTCAAGCGGCTGGTGAAGATGCTGAAGGATCTGATCTCCGCCGCCGACAATGAAGGCCTCAAGCTGGCGCCGTTCATCGGCATCTCGTGCCCGGGGGTGATCAACGAAGACGGCACCATCGCGAAGGGAGCGCAGAATCTTCCGGGTAATTGGGAAAGCAGTAAGTTCAACCTGCCGGCCTTGCTCGCCGAAGGCATTCCCACAATCGGGGATCACGATACTGCGGTGCTCATGCACAATGACGGCGTTGTCCAAGGCCTCAGTGAAGTTCCTTTCATGCAGGACTTCGAACGCTGGGGCGTGCTGACGATCGGAACGGGGCTGGGCAATGCTCGCTTCACCAACCGCAAGAAAGAGAAGGACGACAAGAAAGCGAAGAAAGACAAGGATTGAGCAGGACCGTTGAGCGTCCCGGTGCCGCCTCGGCCAATGGCCGAGTGCATGCATCCGTCGGCGAATCATCCTGGCGCCGCCATGGCTCGTCATGCCGCGCGTCCAACCATAGCGTGCGTTGCCGCTGCGAATCTGCAACGAAAAGGCTGGCTTCCCAGTCTACGCGCCAGCCAGAGCCAGCTTTTGCGGCTCTGCGGGCAATTGGGTGCGGATTTTCCGCTCTGCCCGTCTTGTCTGGCCCGCCATCCTCGCCTAGAACTCCGCGCAACCACCCACGGGCGACCGTGGGTCTTGGCGCCTTGGAGAGGTGGCAGAGTGGTTGATTGTACCGCACTCGAAATGCGGCATGGGTGCAAGCCCATCGGGGGTTCGAATCCCCCCCTCTCCGCCAGCCAGATGAAAATCGCAATGAAATCAATAGGCCTTTGAAAATAATAGCCTTTTTCCGCCCGTTTTGTACACGCGGGTGGTACACATGGCTCTACCCATGTCTTGTTCTTGGAAGCACCCGACAGCGGCGACTATTGTTTCCGGCGAGGCGTGCCGGACGATCTCCGCGAATTTGTCGGTCAACGCGAAGAGCGGCTTAGCCTCGGTACCCGAGATACAGTCGAGGTAAAGCGTCTCCACGCCTTGAAGCTTGTCGAGATTGAAGAGCGTTGGTCGAACCTCCGGCAAAGCCAGCGCCCGCTCGCCTCCATCAGGCCCGCGGGCCCGCCGCCGCCGATGATGCAGTCATGGTGTTCGGCCATGGTGATACCGAGTGCTCAGCCGTGACGATACCGGATCAGATCAGCAAAAATTATGGAGCGGCGCACACCGCGCCTCGCGATACCGTCATTGAGCGTCAAGCTTACGAAACATCACGAGCGCATCAACATATTCGCCAGTCGGAAGCCGAAAAGCCTCAGGCAGCCGCCCGACAATCGCGAAGCCGAGCGTGGTCCAGAGTTTCACCGCACGTATATTGCTGCTCACGACACAGTTGAATTGCATCGCGCGAAATCCGGAGCTTCTGGCATAGTCGAGCGAGTGTAGGCACATATTGCGGGCCACACCGCCGCCTTGCGCGCTCGCCAGCGTCATGTAGCCGCAATTGGCCACATGGCTGCCGCCGCCGTCATGGTTGGCGCGCACATAATAGGATCCCACGATCTGACCTTGGCGCACGGCAACGAAGGTTCGTTTATCCGGACCGTGCCAGTAGGACAAAGCATCGTCCCTCGTCATCAGGGGGTCCAGGGCATAGGTCGTGCCTGCACGGATGGTTGGCTCGATGACCGACCAGATGTCTGTCCGGTCTGCCGGCTCAGCCGGGCGAATGATCAGGTCGTCGGAGTGCATGACCATAAAAAGTGCCGCCTAAACCAGACCAAATATACGCCGACCTTCGCCGGCATCTTGCCCGTGGGATTGACCGATTATTCTGCGGCGTTCCTCGGACGGGTTGGTATTGAAGGCGGCCTTGAACGCCTTGCTGAGATGCGAACCGTCGACGAAGCCGGTTTCGGCGGCGATTGCGGCCAGCGATAGATTGGTCTTCAACATCCACCGTGCATGTTTCAGGCGTAGCCGCAGATATGTCGCCTGCGGAGACTGGCCGGTTTCCTCTTTGAAAAGACGCTCCAGTTGCCGCGTGCTCAGACTGACCTTGCCGGCCAGTCGCGCGACAGACAGCGGCGCTGATAGGTTCTGCTCCATCATTAGCAGCGCGCGCGAGATCCGTCCGTCGGTCTCGGCAAATTCGGTCGGCGGCGCCGATTGAGCCGAGGATCCGGGTTTCATGCGATCGATCAGCATGATGTGGAGCGCTTTCTGCGCGCTCGACAGGCCCATGCGTTGTTCCACGATATGGGCGGCGAGGTAGGCAACGCCCATGCCGCCCGAACATGTGATGCGGTTGCCGTCGATGACGAAGAGCTGGTCGGCCACCGGGAGTGTCTCGCCGAATTCCTCCAGGAAATCGCGATAGTGATACCAGCTGATGCAGCACTTTTTCTGGTTGAGAAGGCCTAGACGCCACAGCACGAAACTGCCGGTGCAAACGCCGATCAGATCGACCTTGGTGTTCGCAGCCTCCAGCAGATAGCGCTTGATCTTGTCATCGATCTGCGGGCCCTGATGCAGCAGGCCACCCACGACGACGACATAATCGAGCTCGCGCGGATCGAGGAACCGGGAATTCGGATACATCAGCAGACCGCAACTCGAACGGATCGGCTCGTCGGTGTCGGCCATGATGTGCCACTGGCAGCGGATCGGCCGACTGTTGTCGCCTTCGTCGGCGGCGAGACGCAGCACGTCCACGAAGCTGGCCAATGCAGTCAGCGTGAAATTCTTGGTCAGAATGAAGCCAACGCGCAGCGGACGGACCTTTGGTTGCATCACCCCTGCCTTCGCATTCACCATATGGTCGAATGGCAATCCGGGTGATCGCCGCGAGACGATGCTCCAAAACGGACCCATGTCGCATCATTACATACCTCCAGCGTGCCGGGGCAGGCATTTGCGACGGACTGATCCTAAAAATACATTGCCGCGCGCGCAAGGGCGGCGAAGCGTCTCGCTTGGCGCGCGACGTTGGGGCGTCGGCTGGGAACCGGAAGCCCAGGTCGGCCGGTTCGGCGCAGGAGGGTCAGCCGGCGGACGGCGGCTCTTCTGGCGTCGCGAACTGCGCTTCGCGGCCGATCGCAGCAAGAAATGCGTCGAGTGCGCCGACCGACAGCGATGTCGTGCGGCTGTTGATGATGGGGTGGCAATTGATGCGCTCCGCCGATCGTAAGCGCGCATCGATGACGGGAGTGACCGCCTGATTGGCATCGTTGTAGAGCGCCAGAATCGAGACCGATCCCGGTTCGATCCCAAGCAATTCCTTCAGGGCTTCCGCGCTTCCAAATGACAGCCCGCCCTTGGCGCCGATCGTCTTTGCCAGCGACTTCAGGTGAACGGTCGCGGCTTCGTCGGTGACGAACAGGAAGAACCGTTTCTTGCCGTCGCGGAGGAACAGGTTCTTGGTGTGAATGCCGGGAATGTCGCCGCGTAGCGCACGCGACTCTTCCACCGTATGCACGGGCGGGTGTTCGAACGTCTCCACCACGATCGACTTGTCTTTGAGATACTGAAGAATCTCGTCGCTGCGTTCGATGCTCATCCTGCGTGTCCTTGATCGTCGAGGGCGGGACTGCGTGCGCCCGGGGCATGCCGTCCTGTCTACATGGCAGCGATCCGTGTCGCATGGATACGTCGCGAATTCGAGACCCTGGCGAGCGAAGCCGGGCGGCTTGTCGCAAATCTACGTGTTTCGTGTCGGGGCTTTGCAAACCTGCGGCGTTCCGATGTCGCTCTGATCCAACATGATTGGCGGGCTGATGCTGGCCGCGAAGCGGCAGCGAGTTGTAGGCTCCGTCCAATCACAACGTGGACAGCCATGCAGAAATTTTCAGCGCTTTCATTACTACGGGCAGGGCTGACCGGTCATGCCGGCTGGCAGCGACAGTGGCGTTCGCCTGAACCGAAGTCGGGCTATGACGTCATCATCGTCGGTGGTGGTGGCCACGGGCTTGCAACGGCTTACTACCTGGCTAGCCGCTACGGCGTCAAAAACGTTGCCGTTCTCGAAAAGGGCTGGATCGGCGGTGGCAATACTGGCCGGAACACCACGATCATTCGTTCGAACTATCTGTTCGACGAAAGCGCCGGGATCTACGAGCACGCCCTCAAACTGTGGGAAGGGCTGTCGCAGGAACTGAACTACAATGTCATGTACTCACCACGCGGCGTCTTGATGTTGGCGCACAACATTCACGATGTGCAGAGCTTCAAGCGACACGTGCATGCCAACCGTCTCAATGGCATCGACAATGAATGGCTGTCGCCGGAGGAATGCAAAGAATTCTGTCCGCCACTGAATGTCGGTGGGTCTATGCGCTATCCGATCCTCGGCGGCGCGCTACAGCGCCGCGGTGGCACGGCGCGCCACGACGCTGTGGCCTGGGGCTATGCCCGCGCTGCTGACGCGCTCGGAGTGGATATTATCGAGAATTGCGAAGTCACCGGCATCCGCCGCGCGCCGACCGGCGAGGTGGTCGGCGTCGATACGACGCGCGGCAGCATCAATGCAAAGCGCATCGGCGTCGTCGCGGCCGGTAATACCAGCACGGTGATGAACATGGCCGGCGTACGTCTGCCGCTGGAAAGCTTCCCGCTGCAGGCGCTGGTCAGCGAGCCGGTCAAGCCGATCTTCCCCTGCGTGGTGATGTCGAACACGATCCACGCCTATATCTCGCAGTCGGACAAAGGCGAGATGGTGATCGGTGCGGGAACGGACGTCTACACGTCCTATACGCAGCGCGGTGGCCTGCACATCGTCAATCATACGCTGGATGCGATCTGCGAACTGGTGCCGGCGTTCCGGCGCCTGCGCATGCTGCGCAACTGGGGCGGCATCGTCGACGTCACGCCGGATCGCTCGCCGATCGTGGCGAAGACGCCGGTATCCGGGCTGTACGTCAATTGCGGCTGGGGCACCGGCGGCTTCAAGGCGACGCCGGGATCTGGCGAGGTGTTCGCCAGCACGATCGCCAAGGATGAGCCGAACAAGATCAATGCGCCGTTCACCATCGAGCGATTCCGCGATGGCGCCGTGATCGACGAAGCGGCTGCGGCCGCCGTGGCGCATTGATAGCGGGGAAAACGAGATGCTCTTGATCAATTGCCCCTATTGCGGGCCGCGCCCGGAGGCCGAATTCGCCAATGGTGGGCAGGCGCATATCGCCCGCCCGGCCGACCCGATGAGCCTCACTGACGACGAGTGGGCCGCCTATCTCTATATGCGCGACAATACCAAGGGGCTGCATCACGAGCGTTGGCGGCACGCCAATGGCTGCGGCCGTTTCTTCAATGCCAGCCGCGACACGACCACGGACGTCATCAAGCGCACCTATCGCATGGGCGAGCGCCCCGAAGCCGAACATCAGGGTGCCAAGCCATGACGGGTACGTATCGCGTGCGGCGCGGCGACGTCGCTGAAAGCCGCAACGCAGTTCATTTCACGTTCGACGGAAAGTCGTATCAGGGTCTGGCCGGCGACACGCTCGCCTCCGCGTTGATCGCCAATGGCGTGCATCTGGTCGGGCGTTCGTTCAAGTATCATCGGCCGCGCGGCTTCGTCTCCGCCGGCTCGGAAGAGCCGAATGCGCTGGTCGGTGTCGGCGCGACCCAGTCGCGCTATACGCCGAACCTGCTCGCGACCCAGGTCGAGATCTATGATGGGCTGGTGGCCGAAAGCCAGAATCGCTGGCCGTCGCTCGAGACTGATGCCGGCTTCCTCAACGAATATTTCTCGGCCTTCCTGCCGGCGGGCTTCTACTACAAGACCTTCATGTGGCCCCGCACGGCCTGGAAGAAGCTCTATGAGCCGGTAATCCGGCGGATGGCGGGTCTCGGCAAAGCGCCAGCCGAGCCGGATGCCGATCGCTATACGCAGGTGTTTGCGCATTGCGACGTGCTGATCGTCGGCGCCGGACCTGCGGGTCTTGCCGCAGCGCTCGAAGCCAGCAACAGCGATGCCACGGTGATCCTGTGCGACGAGCAGGCAGAGATGGGCGGCTCGCTGCTGTCCGATCGTTCGGCATCGATCGACGGCATGCAGGCCGCCGACTGGGCGCGCGCGGCGCTCGATGAATTGCGCAAGCGCCCCAATGTGAAGCTGATGTCGCGTACGACGGCGTTTGGCTGGTACCCGCACAATTTTGTCGGTCTCAACGAGCGCGTCACCGACCATCTCAGCAATCCCGCGACGAACCAGCCGCGTGAGCGGCTCTGGCAGGTCAGGGCAAAGGAAGTCGTGCTGGCGGCTGGCGCAATCGAGCGGCCGCTCGTCTTCACCGACAATGACCGGCCGGGCATCATGCTGGCCGATGCTGCCCGGACCTATGTGAATCGGTACGGCGTGGTGCCGGGCAAGCAGGTGGTCGTGTTCACCGCCTGCGACAGCGCCTATCGCGCGGCGCTGGACCTCAAGGCAGCCGGCGCCAGGATCCAGGTGATCGTGGATCTGCGCAAGAGCGCGTCGGGCCATTGGGTCGACAAGGCACGCGCCGAAGGCATCAAGGTTCGCTCCGACAGCATCGTTCGCGGCACGTCGGGCTGGCTGCGGGTAAAGTCGGCGCAGATCTCCAACGCGCAGGGCGGCGATGCCGAGACGGTGGCTTGCGATCTTATCCTGATGTCCGGCGGGTTCACGCCGTCGGTGCATCTGTTCTCGCAGAGCCGCGGCAAGCTTAGCTACAGCGAAGAGCTGCGGGCCTATGTGCCTGGCGAGTCTGTCGAGCGCGAGCGGTCGGTCGGGGCGTGCAAGGGACTGTTCGCGCTCGAAAGCGTCATCGAAAGCGGCGCCAAGGGTGGTCGGGACGCTGCGGCCAAGGCCGGCTTCTCCCCGCGCGGCGAGCGCAGCTATACGGTCTCCGCGCAGTCGGTGGGTGCCGGTGCGTTCATCGGCTCCGTGATGACCGATCATCAGGCGGAAAAGCGGGCCTGGGTCGATTTCCAGAACGACGTGACGGCCAAGGATGTCCGGCTCGCGACCCGCGAAGGGTTCCGGTCGATCGAGCACGTCAAGCGCTATACGACCACCGGCATGGCCACCGACCAGGGCAAGCTGTCCAACATGAACGCCCTTGGTGTCGTGTCGAAGCAGATCGATGTCGCGGTGCCGAAGGTCGGCCTGACCACGTTCCGGCCGCCCTATACGCCGACGACCTTCGGATCCTTTGCCGGCCAATCGCGTGGTGATCTGTTCGATCCCGTGCGCAAGACCAGCATCCATGCATGGGCCGAAGCCCAGGGCGCACGGTTCGAGGATGTCGGCGTCTGGAAGCGCGCCTGGTATTTCCCGCAGGTGGGCGAGGACATGCATGCCGCCGTCGCGCGCGAATGCAAGGCGACGCGCGAGTCGGTCGGCATCTTCGATGCCTCAACGCTCGGCAAGATCGAGATCGTCGGCAAGGACGCTGCCGAATTCATGAATCGCATGTACACCAATGCCTGGACCAAGCTGGAGCCCGGTCGGCTGCGCTATGGCGTGATGCTGCGCGAAGACGGCTTCATCATGGATGACGGCGTCGTCGGCCGCATGGCGACGGATCGTTTCCACGTCACCACGACGACCGGCGGCGCGGCCCGCGTGCTGTCCATGATGGAGGACTACCTCCAAACCGAATGGCCGGACCTCGAAGTGTGGCTCACCTCGACCACCGAGCAGTGGTCGGTCATTGCCTTGCAGGGACCGAATGCGCGCAAGGTGCTCGAGCCGTTGGTCGAGGGCGTCGATCTGTCGGCCGATGCCATGCCGCATATGAGCGTCCGCGAAGGACGTATCTGCGGCGTGCCGACCCGGCTGTTCCGCGTGTCGTTCACCGGCGAACTGGGCTTCGAGGTCAACGTTCCCGCCGGCTATGGCCGGGCGGTCTGGGAAGCGATTTTCGCGGCGGGCAAGCCCTACAGGATCACGCCCTACGGTACCGAGACCATGCATGTGCTGCGCGCAGAGAAGGGCTACATCATTGTGGGTCAGGAAACCGACGGCACGGTGACGCCCGATGACGCCGGCCTCGGCTGGGCTGTCGGCAAGGCGAAGCGGGATTTCGTCGGCAAGCGCTCGCTGTCGCGGCCGGCGCTGGTCAGGGAAGATCGCAAGCAACTGGTCGGGTTGCTGACGACGGACCCCAAGGTGGTTCTCGAAGAGGGCGCCCAGATCGTGCTCGATCCGACCCATCCGATCCCGGTGCCGATGATTGGACATGTCACCTCCTCCTACTGGAGCGCGACGCTGAACCGTTCGATCGCGCTGGCACTCGTTCGCGGCGGTCGCTCGCGGATGGGTGAGGAGCTCTCGATCCCGATGCCGGATGGCGTGATCAAGGCGAAAGTCGTCGACTCGATATTGTTCGATCCGAAGGGGGAACGTTTGAATGCTTAGTCCTGCGATCATGCGTTCGAACGCGTTGTCCCCAATGCAGTCATCCGGCACCACTGCTGCGTTCGCCACGACGCTCTCGATTCTTCCCGATGCGGCGAAGCTGGTGTTTCGCGGCAAGACCGAGGCGATCGAGGCTGCCGGGGCGCATTTTGGCGTCAAGCCGAGCCTTGAGGCCTGCCGCTTCGCGGCTGTCGGCGGCCGGTCGGTCTATTGGCTGGGGCCGGACGAATGGCTGTTACAGGCGGTGAACGAGAATCCGATCGAGGTATTTGGCGGGATGTCGGCAGCGCTGCAGGGGCAGGCCTGCTCGCTGGTGGATGTCAGCCATCGTTCGGATGGCATCGCGGTTGCAGGTCCAACGGCGGCGCTGGTGCTCAACCATGGCTGCCCGCTGGATCTGTCCCTCAAGGCGTTCCCGGTCGGGATGTGCACGCGCACGGTGCTGGGCAAGGCATCACTTCTGCTGTCACGTTCTGAAGAGCACGTGTTCCATGTGGATGTATGGCGTTCGTTTGCGCCCTATGTCTGGCAATTCCTCGACGAAGCGCGAAGCCTGTCCTAGCAGCCCGGCTGCGCCCTGGAGACCGCGCGATGATTGGAACGTTCGATCTCTTCAAGATAGGCATCGGGCCGTCGTCGTCGCATACGATGGGACCGATGAAGGCCGCGGCGCTGTTTGCCAGCCAGCTTGCGGAGCGTGGTCTGCTGAAGGATCTCGCGCGCGTGAAGGTCGAGCTGTTCGGCTCGCTGGCCTGGACCGGCCGCGGTCATGGCACCGACAAGGCGGTCGTTCTCGGTCTTGCCGGCAAGTTTCCGGAAACGATCGATCCGGAAGAAGCGGAGACGCTGGTCGATGGCGCCCGCGCGGCGGGCACGCTGCGGGTTGCCGAGCGGCGCAACATTCCGTTCGACTTCGCCAATGACATCATCTTCGACGGTGTGACCGAGCCGCCAAACCATCCGAATACGCTGGCGCTCTCCGCCTTCGATGCGGCCGGTCATGTCCTTCACGGCGAACGCTGGTGCTCCGTCGGCGGCGGCTTTGTCGTTCCGGAAGCGCAGGTCGGCGTCGTCGGGATTGTCGAGGACGTTCCCGTCCCGCATCCTTTCAGGTCGGGCAAGCAGCTGCTCGAGATCGGTGCGAAAACCGGTCTGTCGATTGCGCAGATTGTCATGGCCAACGAGATGTCGTCGCTCCCGGCGGACGAGATCGAGCAGCGGCTCGATCGCATCATCCAGGTGATGATGGACTGCATCGATCGCGGCATGACCAAAGAGGGGCAGCTGCCGGGCGGACTGAACGTCAAGCGCCGCGCGCCCTCACTGCATCGGCGCCTTGTCGCCGCTGCAAGCTCGAACAGCCGCGCCCAGCATGAGGTGATGGATTGGGTCAGTCTGTATGCGATTGCGGTCAATGAGGAGAATGCGGCCGGCAGCAAGGTGGTGACGGCACCGACCAACGGCGCGGCGGGCATCATCCCGGCCACGCTTCGCTATTTCCGCGACCATTGCCGCGAGGCGTCACCTGAAAACATGCGCGTGTTCCTGCTGACTGCTGCCGCCATCGGCGCGCTGTTCAAAATGAATGCGTCGATTTCCGGCGCGGAGGTCGGCTGCCAGGGCGAGGTCGGCTCGGCCTGTTCGATGGCGGCGGCGGGGCTCGCGGCCGTGCTCGGCGGTACCAATGAGCAGATCGAGAATGCCGCCGAGATCGGCATGGAGCATCACCTCGGCATGACCTGCGATCCGATCGGCGGGCTGGTGCAGGTGCCATGCATCGAGCGTAACGCGTTCGGCGCGGTGAAGGCGATCAATGCGGCGTCGCTCGCGTTGCAGGGCGACGGCACCCATGTGGTGCCACTCGACAAGGTGATCGCGACGATGCGCGAGACCGGGCGCGACATGCAATCGAAATACAAGGAGACCTCACTGGGAGGTCTCGCTGTCAATCTGGCAGAATGTTGAGGGAAGACCATGACCCAAGCCGAACGCGAGGCATTCTTCACGACCGATCTCGCCCAAGCAGACCCAACCATCTCGTCGTCGCTTGCCGGAGAACTCGGCAGGCAGCGTGACGAGATCGAACTGATCGCGTCCGAGAACATCGTATCGCGTGCAGTGCTGCAGGCGCAGGGCTCGGTGCTGACCAACAAATATGCCGAAGGCTATCCCGGCCGGCGCTACTATGGCGGCTGTCGCTTCGCCGACGAAGTCGAGGAGGTTGCGATCGAGCGCGCCAAGACGCTGTTCGGCTGCAGCTATGCCAATGTGCAGCCGAATTCCGGCAGCCAGGCCAATCAGGCCGTCTTCATGGCGCTGATGAAACCTGGCGACACCTTCATGGGTCTGGATCTCGCCGCAGGCGGTCACCTCACGCATGGCGCCAAGCCGAACATGTCGGGCAAGTGGTTCAACGTCGTCAGCTATGGCGTTCGTCGCGACGACTGCACCATCGACATGGAGCAGCTCGAGAAACTGGCAGTGGAGCACAAGCCGAAGGTGATCGTCGCCGGCGGCTCGGCCTATTCGCGGTTCTGGGATTTTGCTGCGTTCCGCCGCATCGCGGATGCGGTCGGAGCCTATCTGTTCGTCGATATGGCGCATTTCGCTGGTCTCGTCGCCGGCGGCGCTCATCCGTCGCCGTTCCCGCATGCGCATGTGGTGACCTCGACCACCCACAAGACGCTACGCGGACCGCGCGGCGGATTGATCCTGACCAATGACGAGGACATCGCCAAGAAGATCAATTCGGCGATTTTTCCGGGACTGCAGGGCGGGCCGCTGATGCATGTCATCGCCGCCAAGGCCGTGTCGTTCGGCGAAGCGCTGCAACCCTCGTTCCGTCAATATGCGGCTGACGTCGTCGCCAATGCGCGCGCGTTGGCGGACACGCTCTCAAAGGCCGGCTATCCGATCGTCACCGGTGGCACCGACAATCACCTGATGCTGGTCGATGTCCGGCCAAAGAACCTGAACGGCAAGCTCGCCGAGGCGGCGCTCGGGCGGGCGAACATCACCTGCAACAAGAACGGTATCCCGTTCGATCCGGAGAAGCCGACCATCACGTCGGGCATCCGGCTCGGCTCGCCGGCCGCGACGGCGCGCGGTTTTGGCGTCGGTGAATTCGAAGAAGTCGGCAAGCTCATTGCCACCGTCCTGGATGCGAATTCCGGCGCGCCAGACCAGGGAGCGCCGGAGGTCGAGGCAAAAGCACGTGGCCGCGTCGCCAAGCTGGTTGCGTCGTTCCCGATCTATCGGTCCTGATCAGGCGGCTTGATGGAGCGTGTGGGAGAGGGGCCGGCGGACGGGATATTCATCCACGGGCTGAATGTTCACGCGCGCCACGGCTTGCTGGATCACGAGGCGCAACTGGGGCAGCGCTTCGTGATCGATATCGATCTGCAGATCGACCTCTGTGACGCGGCCAGTTCGGACGACATCGGACAGACGATCGACTATGCGTCGGTCGTCGCCACCGCGACGGAGGCATTTCTGGGCGCCACGTGCTGTTGGAGCGGGCCGCGGCAGCCATCGCCAGCGCCGTGCGCGTCGCCGTCCACAAGCCGCAGGCGCCAATCACGGCAATCTTCGAAGACGTCGGCATAGGCTGACGCGATGCCGCGCCGACAGGCATCGTCGGACCGTGTGATGCGGGCGTCCGCGTGCGGCAGCCACACCAACATGTTTCACCCCATAGCGATCGCAGCCACGTGATTGATCCCACCACTGAGACAAGCAAGATGACAAAGAAGAACTGGATCCTGACCTTCTATTGCCAGGATCGCCCGCGCATCGTGTCGGCCGTCGCGACGGCGATTTCTGATGTCGACAGCAACATCCTGGAAAGCGCGCAGTTCTGGGACCGGACGACCAACCGCCTGTTCATGCGCATTGCTTTCGAGACGCCGGATTCGATCAGCCGGAAGACTCTGGAATCGGTGCTCAATCCAGTGTTGTCGCGGTTTGAGATGAACGCGGTTCTGGTCGATGCCGCGTGGCGTCCCCGGGTGATCATCATGGTCTCCAAGTCGGACCATTGTCTCGAGCATCTTTTGTATCAGGTTAAAGTCGGCTGGCTGAAAGCCGAGGTCGTCGCGATCGTGTCAAACCACCGCGACTGCGAAGCGATCGCCGAGAAGGCGGGGATCCCGTACTATCACTGGCCCGTCAGCAACGAGACCAAGCCGGAGCAAGAGCGGCAACTCTACGAGCTGTATTTGAAGGAAGGCGCCGATCTGATCATCCTTGCACGTTACATGCAGATCCTGTCGGACGACCTGTCGAGCAAGCTCTATGGTCATGTCATCAACATCCACCACTCCTTCCTGCCGAGCTTCAAGGGCGCGCGGCCCTATCACCAGGCCCACGACAGGGGCGTCAAGATCATCGGCGCTACCGCGCATTACGCGACGCCGGATCTCGATGAGGGCCCGATCATCGAACAGGAGACCGAACGGGTGACGCACGCGTCGTCCTCGGACGATCTCGTCGCCGTTGGGCGCGACATCGAGTCGCGAGTGCTGGCGCGCGCTGTGCGGCTTCATCTCGAGCGTCGTGTCCTTTTGAATGGACGCAGAACGGTGGTGTTCTAGCGCCCGGAATGCGACGACGAATGCTCGTTTGAAAAGCATCGGCAGGCCAAGATTTGATCTTCGCGATGAATTTTGCAGCGCAGCGGAAATCATTGTGTTTGCTACGCAAAATAGTCCGACGAGCAGTCGGCGCGCGAACCAAGAACAGGCAGTCGATATTCGGTAGTTATGACGCAATTCTACAAGCAACAGCGCGCGTGCATCCTATCTGCCGCATTCGCGGACCACTAGCGTTGCAGGCTGGATCAACCTGGAAGGATCAGCGATGGGGACGATTAGCAAGCGTGGTTTGGCCGCATTGGCCGTTGCGAGCGTGTTGCCACTGGCCTTTGGCAGCTTCAGCGCGGCCTTCGCCAAGGACAAGGTGAAGATTGCTTTCGTGGGCCCGCTGACCGGCGCTATTTCGCCTCACGGTATTGGCGGACGCAACTCGGCCGAACTGGCCGTGAAGCTGATGAATGCCGAGCCCAACACCAAATATGAGTATGAGCTCGTCGTGCTTGACGACGAATGCAAGCCCAACGTGGGCGTGCAGGTCGTCACCAAGATCGCGTCCGATCGTTCGATCATTGCCGCGATCCCGCATTACTGTTCCGCGACTGCGATTGCCACCGTCGATATCTTCAATCGCTTCAAGATGCCGATGGTCGTGTGGGCGGCGGTGCTGCCCGAAATTACCTATGCCAAGAAGTATCCGGAAGTGCACCGCGTCAGCGGCATCCTGATCGGCCAGAACCGCATCGGCGCGCAGTTCATGAAGGCACGCGGCTACAAGAAATTCGTGTCCTTCGCCGACTCCACCGACTACGGCAAGTCGATGAACAAGTATTTCACCCAGTTCACGCTCGAGAACGGTAATGAAATCCTGGGCAGCTTCTCGGTCCCGCCGGATCAGCAGGATCTGTCGGCCGAGCTGACCAAGATCAAGGAGCTCAATCCGGAGGTCATCTATTTTGGTGGCCTGACGCCGCTCGGTGCGCGCCTCCGCACGCAGATGGCCAAGTTCGGCATCAACGCGCAGTTGGAGGGCAATTCCGGCATCATGGGCGATGCCTTCGTCAACGCCGCTGGTCCGGAGCTCGCCGAAGGCACGCTGACCTTCTTCGATAGCCCGCCGCTGTCCAAGATGCCGGGCGGCAAGATGTTCTCGGATGCCTACAAGGCTGCCGGCTATTCCGAACCGCCGGAAGCTTATGGACCGTTCGCCTATGTCGCCACCCGTCTGGTCATGGAGACCATCGAGAAGGTCGGGCCGGATCGCGCCAAGGTCACCACCGACCTTGGCGATGTGAAGGACCGTCCGTCCATCGTCGGTCCGGTCACCTTCGACGACCATGGCCAGAACATCACGCCGCTAACCACGAGTTATGTCGTCCAGGACGGCAAGTGGGTGGTCTGGGAAGAAAGCGAATACGTGTCCGGCAAGCGCAAGCTCAAGAACCTGCCGTAAGCGCGGATCGTCGGGACATCCCATGGGTATGATCGGTCAACACCTGCTGAACGGCTTGATGCAAGGAACGATCTATGGCCTCGTCGCCATGGGGTTCACCATCTTCTTCGGCGTCATGAATGTGATCAAGTTCTCGCACGGGGACGTGCTCACGCTCGGCGCCTTCGGAGGCCTCGTCGCCGTCTGGGCGGCGAATGCGCTGGGACTGTCGGTGCCGCTGCAGTTCATTGTCGCGCTTTGCGTGGCAATGGCACTGACCGCGGTGGTCGGCGCCGGCATCTCGCATTTTCTCATCATGCCGCTGCGCAATGCGCCGCCGCTTAATATGCTGCTGATGACGATGATGGTCGGTACGGCCATCCGTGAAGCCATCCGGCTGTTCTTTCCGAACGGCACCAATCCGCAGCGCTTTCCGGAATTGCTGCCGGCCGGTGGTTTCAATATCGGTCCGTCGTTCTTTCGCACCGACGCGATTATTCTGATCGTTGCCGGCGCCGCCTCGATCGGCGCCGTTTACTGGATTATCAACCACTCCAAATTCGGCCTCGCGATGCGGGCGGTGGCCGAAGATACCGAAACGGCACGTGTGATGGGGATCAATTTCGGTCGCATCATCCCGCTGACCTTTGCATTGGGCTCCATCACCGCAGGCTTCGCCGGCATGATCTATGCGCTGTATTACAGCGAGATCAATTACAGCATGGGCCTGCTGTTGGCCGTAATCGGCTTCACGGCTGCGATCGTGGGCGGTCTCGGCAATATCTGGGGCGCGATCATCGGAGGCTATCTGTTCGCAGGGCTGCAGACTTTCGTCGTTGCCGCGATGCCGTCGATGAGCGACTACAAGAACGTGTTCGCTTTCGTGCTGATCATCGTCCTCATCACCTGGCGACCGACCGGGCTTCTCGCCGAACGCGGGAGCGAGCGGGTATGACGCCGACCTCTCGGACGCTTGTACGGGTGCCGGTGTGGCCGCTGTTTGTTGCTGTGGCCTTCGCTGCAGTGGCGCTCACGGCGCTGGTCCTGATCGAAAACCAGAAATTGCTGGGCGCCGCATTGGCGATCACGGCTGCGGTCTGCTTCTGCGCCGCTCGGTTCGGAGGCGTCGCCGCGACGGAAGTCGCCGCTTCGGAAAATCCCTGGCTGCTGCGTGGCCTGATAACGGTGGCCTCGCTCGCTGTCATCTTCGTGCTGCGCGACGACAATTTCGGCCTGCTGATGCTGGCAACGGTGCTGATCTACGCGACGATCTGCCTCGGCCTCACTGTGCAGATGGGCTATGCTGGCCTGACCAACTTTGCAGCCGCAGCTTTCGCCGGCACCGGCGGATATACCGCAGCGATGCTAGGACGGCAGGGCGGTCTGCCCGATGCGCTGGTTTTGGTCTGCGGCGGCTTGGTCGCGGTCTTCATCGGCTCGCTGCTCATCCTCCCGGTGCTGCGCACCCGCGGACACTACGGCGCGCTGACGACCATGGCGTTCGGCGTGATGTTTAATGTCTTTCTCGATGCGAATGACTTCTTTGGCGGTCCGCAAGGCCTGAAGCTTCCCGGCATCAATTTGTTTGGCTGGGACTTCACCAATGACATCCATATCTTCGGCCTCGTGCTGTCGTCCTATGTGAACTACGTGATCCTGACCGGTATTCTGACGGCGCTGGCGATGATCTTTGTCGGACTGCTGGACCGCTCGTGGGTCGGTGTCTGGTTCGATGTGGTGCGCCTCGATGAGACCGCAGCATCCGTTTTCGGACTAAAGATAGCTTACTGGAAAGTGCTGGCATTCACGATCGGCAACTTCCTGGCCGGCCTGATGGGGGCGGTCTATGCGAAAATGACTGGGTTCATCGCGCCCGCGAATTTCACATTCGGCGACTCGCTGGTGATGGTGTCCATCGTGATCCTGGGCGGCATAGGCAATCGCTGGGGCGTGCTGCCGGCGGCACTGATCGTCGTCCTGCTGCCCGAAAAGCTTCAGTTTATCCAGGAATACCGGCTTATCTTCTATGCCGTTCTGGTCATCGCGATCCTGACCATGCGCCCGGACGGTCTCGTGGCGCGCCGGGTCCGGAAACTGCACACGGAGACAAGCGCATGACGAGCTTGTCCAGCGACGTGCTGCTCGAGAGCCGCGGCTTGACGGTCCGTTTCGGCGGCCTGTTCGCACTTAATGAGCTGAACATCGACGTCCGCAATGGCGAAGTGCTCGGGCTGATCGGGCCGAACGGCTCAGGTAAGACCACGTTCCTCAATGTGATCAGCGGCGTCTATTCCGCAAGTGCAGGCAAGATCTTGCTGGGTGACATCGACATCACCCGCGAGAAGGCTCACAACATCTCGTCTTGTGGCCTGTCGCGCACGTTCCAGCGATCGCGCCTATGCCTGTCGCTGTCGGTGTTCGACAATATTGCGCTGGGTGCGCAGCGAACGCTGAACAATGGCCTTTGGCACAATATCGTGCAGCGGAAATCATTCGCCGCGGAAGCGCAGAAAATCGCGGATGAAGCCCGCGAGCTGCTGCATGTCTTCAATCCCGCGCTGCCGGACAAGCTGTTCGATCCGGCGATCTCGCTCGGCATGATCGATCGGCGCAGGGTTGAGATCTGCCGCGCATTGATCGGCAAGCCAAAGCTTGTGCTGCTCGATGAACCGTCTGCCGGCATGACCCATGACGAGACGGATCAGGTGGTGGATGAAATTCTCGGCATCCGCAAATCGCTTGGCGGGCTCACGATCATCATTGTTGAGCACGAGATGGGCTTGATCGAACGCGTCACCGATCGCTGTGTCGTGCTGAACTACGGCAAGAAGATCTGCGAAGGCAAATTCCGTGATGTCGCGGCTGATCCTGTGGTCCGCGAAGCCTATCTGGGGCAAGCATGAGCGGTCATCTCACAGTCGAGAACATCTTCACCGCCTATGATCGGGCCGACGTGCTGTCCGGCATTTCCATCGACGTGCAGCCGGGCAAGATCACCTGTATCCTCGGTTCCAATGGTGCCGGCAAGTCGACGCTGATCCGCTCAATCCTGCGACTGACGCCGCCGCGCGCCGGCTCGATCGCTTTCGAAGGCAAGACGCTCGATCAGATGGCGACCCACGAGATCGTCGGTCTCGGGATTGCCTGCATTCCCGAAGGGCGCCGGATCTTCGCGAAGATGACGGTCGAAGAGAATCTTCGGGTTGGCGCCTATCTCGTCAATGCGGAGAAGACGGTCAAAGCGCGCCTTGGCAAGGTGTATGAGGTGTTCCCGCGCCTGAAAGAGCGCGCCAAGCAGCTTGCCGGCACCATGTCCGGCGGCGAACAGGCGATGGTGTCGATCGGCCGCGGAATGATGACGGATCCCAAGCTTCTGATCATTGACGAGCCATCGCTGGGCCTGTCTCCACTGTTCGTGCAGGAGAACTTCAACATCGTCCGCCGGCTCAACGAAACCGGTGTGACCGTCCTCCTGGTCGAGCAGAACGTCAACCAGACCCTCGCCATCGCCCATTACGGCTATGTGCTGTCGCAAGGCAAGATCATCGTCCAGGGCGACTCCGAGATGCTGGCAAAGAACGAGGAAGTTCAAAGCGCCTACTTCGGTGGGGCGCACTGATCAGAAAGAACGTCGCGCTAGCTGATATGGCTGCCGCATCATAACGAAAAGTCAGACTATCATCTGAAAGGAAACGTCATGTCCTCAACCATCCATGAAAGCGCCATCGTCGTCGATGGATTGATCATCTCGGATTTCGGGCGCCCGGTCTTCGAGGACATGCGCAAGGGCGGATTGACAGCCGCCAACTGCACCTGCTGCGTCTGGGAAGGCTTCGAAGCCACCATGCGCAACGTAGTCAAGTGGAAGCGCTGGTTTGCCGAAAACAGCGATATCCTCAAGCAGGTCTACACCGCCGCTGACATCCTAAAGGCCAAGGAAGAAGGCAAGACCGGCATTATCCTGGGCTGGCAAAATGTCACTGGCATTGAAGACCAGATCGGCTATCTCGGTCTGTTCAAGGAGCTCGGCGTCGGCATTATCCAGATGGCCTATAACACGCAGAACCTGGTCGGCACCGGCTGCTACGAGTCGAAGGATGGTGGCCTGTCCGACTTCGGCCGCGAAGTCGTTGCCGAGATGAACCGCCTCGGCATCCTCTGCGACCTGTCACATGTCGGATCGAAGACCAGTGAAGACGTCATCCTCGCCTCCAAACAGCCGGTTGCCTACTCGCACTGCCTGCCAGCCGGCTTGAAGGAGCATCCGCGCAACAAGTCCGACGAGCAACTGCGCTTCATCGTCGATCACGGCGGCTTTGTGGGCGTCACCATGTTCCCGCCTTTCCTGAAGCGCGGTCCGGCATCGACTGTGGACGATTATGTCGAGGCAATAGAATACGTCATCGATATCTGCGGCGAGAACAGCGTCGGCATCGGCACCGACTTCACGCAGGGCTATGGCCAGGAATTCTTCGACTGGATCACCCATGACAAGGGATATGGCCGCCGCCTCACCAATTTCGGCGACGTCATCAATCCCGAAGGCATCAAGACCATCGGCGAATGGCCGAACCTTACCGCCGCCATGGAGAAGCGCGGCTGGAAAGCCTCACGCATCGAGGCCGTCATTGGCAAGAATTGGGTCAATCTCCTGAAGACTGTCTGGGGGGCCTGAGATGGGGAAGCCGCAGGTTGACATCAATGTCGATGACCAGACCGGGCGTTGGTCGGTCGACGCGACCAATATGATTCTGGTGCCGCAGCATTTTTACATGAACAACCACTTTGCCATCGAGGCGGCGGTGGGAGCTGCGGAGCTGGAGCGCATTCTGCGGCCGGCCGGCCATCGCTCGGCCTATTACTGGTGCGAGAAGGAAGCCGAATTCCACGGCATGTCCGGCGTCGATGTGTTCCGTCACTATATGCGCCGCATCACGCAGCGCGGATGGGGCCAGTTCGACGTGCTCGACGTGTCGCCGGAAATAGGGACGGCGACAGTGCGTTTGCGAAATTCAGCAATGGTTGATGGCGAACGCCGCAACAGTGGTCGCAAGGTGTGTTACATGTTTGCGTCTTGGCTTGAGGGCTCGCTCGAATATGTTGCCGCAAGTGCCGGTCGTGAGGTCAGGCTGCGGGCGCAGGAGGTCTATTGCGAGGCTGAAGGCGCTCACGATCATTGTCTGTTCAAGGTCGAGCCGGCTTAATTTACGCTGGGGACCTCTGTAACGATATTAGGACGCGCCTAGGCAGGTTTCCGAATAAAGATGTGGTCAGCCGTGCCACTTCGCTTCAGCTTGGCGCCGAGTGACGGATCGACCAACTGAATGGCGGAAGCAATCTTGCCTTCTGTCTCATCCTCTGACGTGTGTTCCAGCGCATGCAAATCGTGCCTGGCGCGTCGGCGCTTGAGCGAGCTGAAGCAGTTCGGCCGCAGACGTTCCGATACGTCGGTCATCAGTGTCCACGCATAGTCCTCGATCTGGAGAACGGACCTGACTTCGTCGTCCCAGCCGCAGAGCACAATTTCCATCTGCGAAAATCCGCCGTTGTCGGCGGCAAACGCTGCTGCTGCTGCTTCCACTGACTCGGCGATATCCGTCGTGCTGCCTGCAAGGATGTCCCTGATCACGATTGTGATTAGCCCGCGGCCGCCGGCGGCGCCTTTCATGACGAGGTGAGCTTCCGGAGCCTGATGGCGTCCGAACCTGCGCCCCAACTGCATTTGTTCAGCGAATTTTTCCAATGGATGATCATCATTGTTACAGGCATGAGCGAGGATCGTGCTGTCGATGCGCGGCTTCACATCATCTTTTCGCCAGTAGGTGTCCGGCAGCCAGGCGGTTTCGATTTCCCGCTGCGCATTTGTGAGCGCCCATGCCTGATCCAGCAGGAAGGACTCCGGCAGATTGGGGTGGCTGCAGGTGAGGCGCCGCCAGATGTCGAGCAGCGCTTCGGCGCGCTCGGTCTGATGGAAGAACAGCGCGCCAGTATTCATTACCCCATTCGGGCGACGGTTGACTGCGAAGTCACAGCCCAGCGCCTGCGGGAGCAGTGGAAGATTGGCGAGCCGCGCCTGAGCGTCGATCCAGAACACCGGGCGGCATGCCTGGCTCCACTGCTCGATGATGAAATCGACTTTCGACGTGCCTTGCCAGGCCTTGCTGCAGTTCGGTGATATCTGCGTTACGATGTGATCGAGGCCCAACCGCTTCAGATCTGCAGTAAGGCCGGCATCCTCGCCCTGAATGTCTGAACTCTCGAATGACGAGATGAAAAGCGTATCCTGCTTTCGATATAATCCGGTCGGCACCGTGAGCGGCTTGACGCCGCCCCACCACACCTGATGCGGCGCGTCCGCGCCCTCGGCGCCGAGTGACCCGTGTGCGTGTAATTTCGACTTCAGGCCGTCGAAGGCTGGGCTCTCGCCAACGAGCAAAATGACGATTGCATTCTCGTGCAGGGATTCGATCAGCGCCTGAACGCGCACAGCGTGCGTCGCTTCGAACACAATGACCGCAGCGCCAGGCTGAGATACGGCACTAACGCCATCCCAGTCGACAATGCCATGGCACCGGCTCGTTACCTGACGCAAGCGTGCAAGTTGAAGCGCGCCCAGTCGCGGCGGGCGCGCATGCTGCCGGAGGATATCGTCCAAGCTGTCGTTCATCGCCGCCTGTCTCGTTCGTTTGAATGCTTTGACTGATACGAACGAGTCGACGTCGTCAGGCGGATATCTCTGCGATGCGTCAGCGCAATATGCTTCTATATGTTTCAGGTCGGTGCGATTTGTTTCTACTGTGTGTATCTTCATTGCGCGTGCGCATTGAATGCACGCGGTCAATGTTCTGAAACAAAAAAGATCGCGATGCGCCGCAGATGAGCGCCGCATGCAAGCGTTTTTTCTTTTTCCGACGACGCAGTCCGCTATTTTCAAATTGCGATTCGGCAAGAATTTCCCAGTGAAGGTGTGACGTTGCCCACTGCCGGATCCATCGCTGCAAAGTTGCCGGCATCGGTCTTCGATTGCTGAGTGATGTCGTATCGCTGCAGGTGTTGTCGTTGTGTGCGTAAGAATTCTTTGCATCACTCGCCGCAGTCGATGCGATTTCTCGAGATGCTTTGATGAGTCGTTCCCATCAGGCCCGACGTGGCCGCAACAGCCAGTGTAGAAATTTCTGCCTAGTTCTAGGCAGCTTTTTCCCATCAAGTGTTTGTAAAATAAGCAAAATTCATCGCCTGATCGTCGCGCGTCACCCGTTCAAGAGTGAGAGGTCGACCAGAACGGCCGTTTGTCGGCGGAGAAATGGGAGAAGGGCATGACGTACGCGCTCCAGATTGCAGACGCTGTCGAAACAATGCCGGTGCAGCTTGAAGCTGCGGAGGATTCTCTGATGCTCGACGCGTGCGAGCCAGCGGGCGATAGTGACGAAGAGCTGCTGGACAGATTAGCCGCAAATGACGAGATGGCATTCAGATGTCTTGTCGAGCGTCATATCGATCGTGCGTTTGGCGTTGCGCTTCGGCTTCTGGGCAGTCGCGCCGATGCCGAGGATGTGGTGCAGGACACGATGCTGAAGGTCTGGACGCATCGCGGGCAATGGGAGCAGGGCCGCGCAAAATTCTCGACGTGGCTCTACCGGGTTGTCACCAATCGCTGCATCGACCTGCATCGTCGGCCGCGCACCGACAATGTCGATGCCGTGCCGGAGCCAGCCGACGTCAAGCCCGATGCGTTCAGCACGATGCAGCGTGATGAAGTGGCGAAATTGCTGGAGACGGCGATGCAACGTCTGCCTGAGCAGCAACGTGTCGCGGTGATCCTGTCCTACCATGAAAACATGAGCAACGGCGACATCGCCGAAGTCATGAACACGACTGTGTCCGCGGTCGAGTCGCTGCTCAAGCGCGGGCGGCAGCAGCTGCGCGAAATTCTGCGCCGCCATGAGCCAGACATCCTGCACTCGTTAAGCGATTGCTAACTATAAATTACCAGCCCCGAAATAAACCGCGCCTGAATTGTGAGGGCCATTCCGTTTAGCGAATGGACGGGGGCTGGCCTGCGTCCAGAGGTCCCCGATCGGTCCGCATCCGCGGCCACATTCAAGGAGCAATTTAATGCCCGTTATTTCAACCAACACCGCGGCCAATTCTGCAGTCCGTTACCTGAATATCAACTCGTCGCAGATGTCGAGCTCACTCTCAAAGCTGTCGAGCGGCTCGAAGATCACCCAGGCATCCGACGACGCCGCCGGTCTCGCGATTTCGACGCGCATTTCATCCGACGTCACCACGCTGCAGCAGGCCGCAACCAACGCCTCACAGGCGACCTCGATCCTGCAGACAGCGGATGGCGGCGCCTCGAACATCAGCGACATTCTCTCGCGTATGAAGTCGCTGGCATCGCAGTCCTCCTCGGCGACGGTGACCGACAGTAGTCGCGCCTATCTCAATTCGGAATTTACCGCATTGAGCGATCAGATTGACAGTATCGCGACCGGCACGCGCTATAGCGGGCAGAGCCTGCTGGATGGTACCAGCGCATTCGCCGCGGGCGCTTCCGTTCTGGTTGGCTCGACGTCGGCCGATACGATCACCGTGAAACTCGACGATCTCACCTCTGCCACGTTGGGTGTCGATACGCTCGATGTCAGCACGCAGGCCGGCGCCACTGCAGCCATCGACGCGCTCGACACTGCCATCGATACGGTCTCCGCCGCCCGCGCGACGATCGGTGCGCAGGAATCGCGCTTCAATTTCAGCGCCAGCTCGATCTCGACGCAGTCCCAGAACCTGCAGGCCGCTAATTCCGCGATCACCGACGTCGACATCGCAGCCGAGCAGGCCAAGCTGTCGTCTTCGCAGGTCAAGGTGCAGGCTGCGGTCGCCGCAGAATCGTCGGCGAACCAGATGCCGCAATATCTGCTGAAGCTGCTCGGCTAAGCCGCAGCAATCGCGAGCCGGCGGCAACGCCGGCTCGCACTCTCGTGCAGGAAAGTAAGGTGGCATGGCGACGGTGACGAGTTCGACTTCCGCGGCAGCAACCGCGGCCTTGGCGACGACCACCTCCGGCACGAAGACGACGACCAGCGTCGATTGGGACGCCTTGATCGAGGCGCAGGTTGCCACCAAGACGGCAGCCGCGACCACGATCCAGACCAGTATCACCGCGAATGAGGCCAAGATCTCGGCCTATCAGCAGTTGCAGACGCTGCTTACGACGCTGACGACCGACACGACCTCGCTCTCCAAGTCGATCGTCAATTCACTGTCGTCGAGTGCTTATGGAGCGCGATCGGCGACCATTACATCCACTGGCGACGTCAGCGCCAGTTCTGCCGTCTCGATGGCCATCAGCAACGGCGCGGCGACCGGCGATCACACGCTCACGGTGACCCAGATCGCCACAGCCCACAAGGTGATCGGCACCGCCGTCGCCGACAAGAGCGCGGATCTCGGTCTGACCGGCACTTTCTCGATCGGCCTGGAAGGCGGCACCAGTGCCGATATCTCGGTCACCAGCGGGATGACGCTGGAGGATCTCGTCGATACGATCAATGCACAGACGTCCACGACGAACGTCCAGGCCTCGATCATCCAGATCTCGAGCAATCAGTACGAGATGATCCTGTCTGCAACCAAGGATAATGCGGATATCACCACCAGTGTCGTGTCGGGCGACGATGTGCTCACGACCTTGGGCGTGACAGATAGTTCCGGCGCGTTCACCGACGTGCTGCAGGAATCGCAGCCCGCAATTTTCAGCGTCGACGGCATTACGCTGACGCGCGACACCAATAACATCACAGACGTACTGAGCGGCGTCTCCTTTAGTCTGCTGCAAAGCACGCCATCGGGATCGACAGTCAAGATCAGCATCGATGTCGATACAAGTTCGATCCAGACTGCATTGCAGCAATTCGTCACGTCCTACAACGCTGTGCGCGACTACGTAACCACGCAGCAGACGCTGTCGTCGAGTGGAACCGCAGACACGAGTGCGGTGCTGTTCGGCGACGGCACCATGCGTAGCGTCACGACGCAGATGGAGCAGGTCCTGAACTCCATCGTGGGCGATCTGTCGATGAGCGATCTCGGCCTGTCGTTCTCGGACACGAACGATCTTGTGCTCGATACGAGCACGCTCGCCACAACCCTGGCCGACAATATTGACGGTGTCATCGCGCTCCTCGCCACCAAGACCACGAGTTCGTCGGCGGCGCTCGCGGTTGTCAATACAAGTTCATCGCCGCCATCGTCCTTCGTGATGGATATTGCGGTCGATAGCTCCGGTGCATTGTCGGTCTCGGTGGGGGGAGACAGTTCGCTGTTTACCGTGTCCGGCCGAACGATCATCGGAAAGGCCGGCACGATCTATTCCGGCATGGCCTTCAGCTACAGCAGTACGTCATCGGCATCGGTGACCATCACGTCGACCATCGGGATTGCGGCGCAGATCAACGCGATCTCGAGTGCCGCATCGAACAAGACCAGCGGTTCACTGCAGGATCTGATCACCAATTTACAATCCCAGGATGACCGGATGCAGCAGCAGATCGATGACATCAACGAGCGCGCCGCGATCTATCGTACAATGCTGACCACCCAATACGCCAAATATCAGTCGGCGATCTCGTCGGCCAATTCCACCCTGGATTATCTGTCCGCCCTTCTCAACGCGTCGAGTGATTAGTCATGCAGCATCAAGCGAATTTTCAGGCCGCCCAGGCCTATCGACAGGCGGCGGTCGCGGTGCCGCCGTTGCGGGCGGTGGTCATGATGATCGATGGGGCGATTACGGCATTGCAGAAATCGGTGACGGCGTCCGAGGAGAAGAAATTCGAGGAGAGCCACGATCTGATGATCCGGGCGACTGCCATCCTGCGCGGGCTGAGCCATAACCTGAATTTCGATCGCGGAGGCGAGGTCGCGGAGGGCCTGCACACCACTTATCATACGCTGATCATGGCCTGCCTGCGGTCGTTCGGGCAGCCGAACGCGGCGCAGTGCTATGGCCGGATCATTGCGAGCCTGACCGAGCTTCGTGACGCCTGGATTGTCGTCGCCCGGAGTGCCGCGAAGCCCGCCTGATCAGATCGACACCGGCGGGCACGGTGAATTCATTGCACCTGCAGAGTTTAGGATCGTTCGATGTCTTTTTGTGGTTGAAAAGTCGGGGCAGCATTGCCTCGCGGCCCGGTCTGCCTTAGGACGCTGGCGTGCCAGTCCGAGCGAGGGCTGACATGCAACGTACGATCAGGTGCGTGCCGGGCGAGTTTCCAGAATGGACATTCCCGAGTTTGAAGACCTGTTGGGTCGGCACGGTGAAGACGTGTCAACCTGGCCAGATAACCGACGGGACGCCGCGCTCGCATTGCTGCGGACGTCGGAGCAGGCGCGTGCGGCGATGGCCGAGGCGCAATTGCTGCGCCGTGCCCTGCCATCGGGCGTCGTGCACGCGCCGGATGGCTTGGTAGACCGGATTATGCAGAAAGCTCGGCAATCCGATGTGGTTCCCGCGAAGCCGGCAACCAAGTCTGACAGCAAGTAGCTGACGCTTCCGCTGCGGTCGCTCTAATCCCGCCAGTGCCCGCGGGCAATCCCGTGTGCGACTGCCCCCCCGTTTCAGCCTCCGTAAAATTCTGGCGGTTGCTCTAGCGGGCAACTTTTGCCGTGCATTGGCGTCGGTGAATCACGTCTAGAGTTTTGAAAAACACCTGCGGCACAGCGCTTTCTTGCAATGGGGCGCGATGGCTCACCGGTGGGAGCGGCCTGCAAAGAATCTTTGCCTGAATGGCCGGGACGACCCGTTTCAATAAGGAACGGACTTCACGAGCACTCTTCTCACTGACGCAATTCCGCAGCGCTACGCGCGCGGATACCGCCGGAGCACGCCATGACTGTAGCTGCAACGACGTCAACCACGACCACGACTGCCTCGACGGCGTCGTCCTCGTCGGTGACCTCGGCCATTACGTCGCAGCAATTTCTGAACCTGCTGGTGACCGAGTTGCAGAACCAGAATCCGCTCGACCCGACCAATTCGACCGACTTCATCAATCAGCTCACATCCTACGCCAACTTCGATCAGCAGCAGACGTTGAACAGCAATATGGGCACGCTGGTGTCGTCGCTCAACAGCCTGCTCACGCTGAACTCGTCGAACTATATCGGCCAGACTGTTACCGCCAAAACCGACACCGGCACGCTGAAGGATGGCCAGATCTCGTTTGGCTATTCGCTCGAGTCCGCCGCCTCCGATGTCACGCTGAGCGTCAAGGATTCATCCGGCAACACGGTGTGGACCGGCAGTGGAACCACGACCTCGGGCACCAACAGCTTCACCTGGGACGGCACGGCGACGGACGGCACCCAGCTGACCGACGGCGGCCAGTACACGCTCAACGTCTCGGCCACCGATAGCACTGGTCAGTCTGTCTACGGCTACACGACCGTCACCGGAAAGGTGACCTCGATCGACAACTCGTCCGGCACCCCGATGCTCAATATCGGGAGCACGTCTGTGAGCACCAGCAACGTCATCGGCGTCACTTCCTGAGTTTACTTTGGAGTACTGATTATGAGTCTATCCGGCGCGCTGTCTTCAGCCATCTCCGCTCTTAACGCCCAGAGCTCGGCTCTGGCGATGATTTCCGACAATATCGCAAACTCATCGACGGTCGGCTACAAGACAAACTCGGCATCGTTCGAGTCGCTGGTGACGGGTTCGTCCAGCGCATCGGCCTATTCGTCCGGCGGCGTGACGACGCTCTCGAAGTCCAATATCACGACGCAGGGCCTGCTGACGACAACGTCGACCTCCACCAACATCGCGATCCAGGGTAACGGCTTCTTTCCGGTGACGACGTCGCTGACCGGCGACTCGACGCTCTACACGCGCAACGGCGGGTTCACTACGGATTCTGACGGCTATCTCGTCAATAACGGCGCCTATCTTCTGGGTTGGCGCACCGATGCGGCCGGCAATGTTATTGGCAGCGCCAGCAGCGGAAATCTCACGGCAATCGACACGAGTGTGGCGCAGACCAGCGGTAGCGCGACAGCGACCACCACCTTCTCGGCCAATCTGCCGGCGGATGCCGCGGTCGGCGATACGTTCACTACGTCGATGTCGGTCTACGATTCGCTGGGAACATCGAGCTCGATCCAGGTGACCTGGGCTAAGACTGCGGATAATACTTGGAGCGCCAGCTTCGGCCAGCCGACGTTGTCGTCGGATTCGACGACGACAACCGCGGCAACCCCGACCAGCACCGTGTCCGTCTCGTTCAATACCGACGGTTCGCTGGCGAGCACCAATCCCAGTCCGGCAACGCTGGCGATCACTGGTTGGACCACAGGGGCGGCGGACAGCAACATTACGCTCAACCTCGGCACCGTAGGCGGCACCGATGGGCTGACGCAATATGCCTCCGGCCTATCCACGCCTGCGGTCAATATTACCCGCATCGAGTCCGATGGTCTGGCGTTCGGAAAGCTGAGCAACATCTCGGTTGGCGACAGCGGCATCGTCAACGCCACATATTCGAACGGCCAGACCATCGCGATCTACAAGATCCCGGTGGCGACCTTTGCCGCTGCCGATCAGTTGGAGGCCCAGAGCAACGGGCTCTATTCGGCGACGGCAGAATCGGGAACGGCTGCGTTGCAGGAATCCGGCACCAACGGCGCCGGCACCATTTTTGGCAGTGAGCTGGAATCCAGCACCACCGATACCAACGAGCAGTTCAGCAGCATGATCTCCGCGCAGCAGGCCTATTCGGCCGCGTCGCAGGTGATCACCGCCGTCAACAAGATGTTCGATACCCTGATCTCGAGCATGAGATGACCGCGATGGTGGCCGAGGCAGACGATGACGCGCTAATGCGGCGACTTGACCGGTTGCTGGCCGCCGCGCAGCGGATCGATCGTGGCGATCGGCGCATGATCCTGGCGCTGCAGGGCGATCTCAGTACGTTGCGTACCACTTTGCAGCAGCGCCGCGACGCGCTCGCGCAGAAACTCAACATCGCCGGCGCACGCAGCAAGGCGGCGACGGCATATTCACGGATAGCCTCGCTCGGGCGGCACGCCACGGCAGCCGCGCCCCATCCATCGATCACGGAGTAGCCACATGATGACCCGAAGCCCGCCGCTGCAGCCCGCGAGCGCCGATGACGGATCCCGCCTCGAGGATCTGGTCGAACTGATCGAACGCCTGATCGACGTCGTCGCCGAGGAGAATATCGCTCTGGCGATGGGGCTGCCGGCCTCGCAGTCGCAGCACACGGCGATCAAGCTGGAGCTTTCGGAGCTGTTCGAGGCCTGGGTCAAGGAAGTCGGGCGCAAGAACATGTTGCTTGGCACTTCCGATCGCCAGTTGCAGGGGCGGGTACTCACTCGGCTCGAACAGCTCAGCGTCGCGATGGACGAGAATGTTACCCGCCTGCGCGCCGCGATCGAGGCCAGCCAGCGCCGCATCGACGCCGTGATGGCCGCGATTCGGGAGCAGATATCCGACAGCGCGCCCTACGGCGCCAATGGTCGCATCAGTTCGCAGTCGGCATCCTACGCACGCAACGTGCGAATCTGAACCAAGCTGTAATATGAGGTCGCCACCGTGTCGCTGGAGATAGCCCGCAGCATCGCCGTCAGTAGCCTGATGGCCAGTCAGGTCCAGATCAGCGTCGCCTCGTCGAATATTTCGAATGCTGACACCACCGGCTACACGGTCAAGACCGCCAATCAGGTCGCGACCACCAGTGGCGGCGCCGGGACCGGCGTGTCGATCACCGGGATCACCAGTAGCGTCGACAAATTGCTGTTCAAGTCCCTGATCTCTGCAACCTCGGAACTCGGCGCGGCCAACACCAACAACGACTATCTCAACCGGCTCCAGGCGCTCTATGGCAGCACGACCGGGGCGGAGGACACTGGCACTTCGATCGCGAACACGCTGGCATCGCTGGAATCCGCCATATCGTCGCTCGCCGGCACAACCAGCAGTGCCTCGCTGCAAGCCAATGTGGTGAGTGCGCTTGATAACCTCGCATCGCAACTGCGCGAGACGTCGTCTGGAATTCAACAGCTGCGCGGGACCGCAGACGCTGCGATTTCCTCCGATGTCGATCAGGTCAATGCCAGCCTGCAGGCCATCGCCAGTTTGAACGCCCAGATCAAACAGGCGGCGGCCGCTGGCCAATCGACGGGCGATCTCGAGGATCAGCGCAATGTCGCGCTGCAGACCGTCGCGTCGAAGATGAATGTCAGCTATTTCATTTCATCGACGGGGGATATGCAGGTTTATACGGCGTCAGGCCAGACGCTCGTGGACAACAGCGCGCATCTGCTTAGCTTCACGGCGGCATCATCCGTTACGGCCAATGCCAGCTACTCGGCCGGTTCGTCCAGCGGGCTCAGCGGCATTTCCGTCAACGGCGTCGATGTCACTACGCAGATCACATCTGGCGAAATCGGCTCTTTGCTCAGCCTGCGCGATAGCGTCTTGCCCGCAGCGCAGTCGCAGCTCGACCAGCTTGCCAATACGCTGGCAGACACCCTGAATGCCGCAAGCAATCAGGGCACGTCGTTGCCGCCGCCAACGACGCTGACCGGCACCACGACGGTCACGGCGGCGACTGCGCTGGATGCGACCGGCACGGTCCGCATTGCCGTTGCCGACCAGTCGGGAAGTCTGGTGTCCTATGCCGATCTCGATCTGTCGAGCTATGCGACGGTGGGCGACCTGGTCTCGGCCATCAATGGCATTTCCGGCCTCAGCGCATCGATCAATGCGAGCGGGAAGGTAGTGATTGCCAGCTCCAGCAGCAGCAACGGGGTCGCCATCAATGAGATGACGAGCGCCGTCGGCAGCAGTGGAATCGGCCTGTCCGACTATCTCGGCCTCAATGACCTCGTGACCGGAACCGGGGCATCCAACATCGCCGTGCGCAGCGACGTCCTGGCCAATTCAGGTTTGTTCGCCGCCTCGACCCTCGATGCATCGGCAACGCTGATGACGGGCACCAAGGTGCTCACCGCCGGCGCGACCGACGTGGTCGATGCGATCTACGCGGCACTCACGGATTCCCGTACCTTTGGCGCGTCTGGTGGGCTCGGGTCATCGACTGGTTCGTTTGCGGATTACGCGGCCACGGTCATCGCCAATGTCGCGTCGAAGGCGACGCTCGCGGCCACGACCTATACATCCAAGTCGACGGCACAATCGTCATTTACCAATGCGCTGGCGTCGCAGTCGGGCGTCAATCTCGACGAAGAAACCGCGAAGATCAGCACATTGCAGAATCAGTATACGGCCGCGTCCCAGCTCATGCAGGTCATCAACGAGATGTTCTCATCGCTGCTGACCGCCGTGCAGAGCGCGAGCTGACGGGAACCGACTTGATGCAGATGCGCGTTGCCACCTTTGCGATTAACGACCAGATGATCGCATCCGCTTTGCGCACGCAAAGCACCATGGCCAATCAGCAGATCCAGGAGGCTTCGGGGCTGATCTCGTCGGATTTTGGCGGGTTGGGGTCATCGGCGCAGCAGGTGCTTAATCTGCAGGTTTCGGTCACGCGGGCGCAGTCCTATATCGATGCCGCCACGCTCACCAACAGCAAGATCCAGGTGATGTATTCGGTCGTCAATTCGGTGTCCGATCTGGTGACACAGTTCCGGACCTTGCTGACCAGCGCATCGAGCGCTTCGAGCACGGACGCAGCCAGCGTGACAGAGACCGCGAAGAACATGCTGGAGCAGATGGCGTCGCTGCTCAACACGCAATACAACGGCGGCTATCTGTTCGGCGGTTCTGCCACCAAAACCGCGCCGGTGGATATATCGAGCGCGACCTATGCCGCAGCATCGTCGCCGTCCACCGCAGACACCAACTACTATCAGGGCGACAGCCAGCTCGGCGCTGTACGCGTCTCGGACAATCAGACGGTCTCTTACGGCGTCACGGCGGACAATACCGCTTTCGAGCAGATCATGCGGGCCATGAATCTGGTAGCGAGCAATTCGCCGCTTTCGACCGACACGCTCAATGAGGCGCTCGACCTGGCGGTCGATTCGATCGACAAGCTTGGCGTGGTGCAGACGCGAATATCCAATGCATCGGCCTCGATCGAGCGGGCCAGTGCCTATCAGACCGAGTATCAATCCTATGCCCAGACGCTCGGTAGCGATCTCACCAGTGTCGACGTTGCAGCGGTCACCGCGAAACTATCGACCTATCAGGCACAGCTTACGGCATCCTACGCCGCGATTGCCAAGGTTCAGAGCCTGAACCTGGCGAGCTATCTGCGCTGATTTGGACGCGAGCGCGATCCTAAATGCGTTTTTCTAAGTTATCCTATCCCAGCGCGTCGAGTTGGCTCGAATCTTCTGATGAAGACCGATACGCCGTTGGCCGATGTCGCACTGGCTTGCGGCTTTGCCGATCAAAGCCACTTCACCCGCGTCTTTTCCGCCGCGACCGGACTGCCGCCGGGGGCATGGCGCCGCGCGACTGGCAATGCAGGTTCCCCAGCGATTTTCTGAAGAACGCCCACCGATGTCGCGCAGGGTGGTGAAGCCGCGCATCAGGGTCCTTTCAGCCTCCGCGCTGGCGGTAAGGTGGATATCGCCGACTAGGCTTGTGCGCCAATCAGCGCCCGTATCAGCGTCGAAATGGCATATGGGCCAGCGTGCGACTGCAGACGCTCAGTCACAATGAATCGACAGAGCCCGATCCTCAAGAAAGCCCCCACGTTCGTTGTGCGATATGGCAAGCGCCGCAAGCACTGTCCGGTTGTTGATTTCAAGCTTCTGATAGATGTGATGGAGATGTTGCTTGATGGTGCCGTCAGCAATATTCAGCCGCCGCCCAATTTCCTTGTTTGACAACCCTTCAGAGACCAGGCGCATAATCTGACGCTCGCGCTCTGTCAGCACCGCCAGAACACTCTCCGTGATCGCGATACTCTTTTGCTCGGAAGGTATAACGTGATTGACCGCGGGAAGCGGCAATAGCCTTTGGCCAGCCGCGATCTCCCGCAAGGACTGCACCAAGGGTTCGAGCGGCATGTCCTTCAGGATGACACCGTAGGCGCCAGCAGCGGCCGATAAAGCCAGTTGGCGATCTTCAACGACAGCGGTGAAAAAGACGACCCGCGTTGAAAGCCCCTCGGAGTTGGCGATGGCAACGATTTCCAGCCCGGTCAGGCCCGGCATTTCGATGTCTATAATGGCGATGTCCGGCGTTAAATTTCGAATCGCTTCGATACAGCTCGGGCCAGTGCTGCAGCACGCGACAATCTTGAAGCCGTTTTGCGCTTCAAGCACGCTCGTCAAACCTTGCAGAACCACAGGATGGCGGTCTGCGATCACGACACTGGTGCAACGCATGGGCGGTCCTCAGCCTAGCCCCCCAAAACTTAAACTCCACGCGACCCCGGATATTCCCTTCTTAGCCTAATTTTCTGGAGGCTCAAATTCGTTACGCTACATCGCAACGCAACAAAGAAAACACGTAACAACTTTGGGTGGACGTATCTGAAATTGTCACTCAAGGATAGACGTCCCGTATGACGAAGCACGCACTCCCTCTGCGAAGTTTGCGGTGAATCCCCCGTTTACTATTATGAACGACATCCCTCAGTACCGGCCCATCGCCTATAACTAAAGGTATATAGGGAGATCGAGAATTCGCATCTAACATTCATAAAATCGTCGCAAACGAGAAGGGAGGCGTCTTCAATTCGACGACGAAATGCTTCTAAAAAGACAGAGTTTCTTGCCGACTGAAAATATTCCAATGCCAAAATTTCTGCCGAAGAAGCGGGGCTTAACCGCCGACAGATCACCAAGAATGAGCTGAATTTCAATCGCTCAGTTTTTTTTTAAATCAGTTGCGTATGGTTGGGAGGGTCGCGATGCGGAGGCAACAATCTTTTTTTACAATTCTCGTTGGGAAAAATACTTTACTCAGAGAAGGTCTTGCCAGGATTTTACGCTCAGCAAATTTTCGTATCCTAGCCTCAGTATCAAGCGTGGATGATTTGCTCCCGGGTCAACCGCAAGCACACCAGCCTCTGCTTCTTATTGCTCACACCGGCGATGATTTTGACGCCGCGATTGAACAAATCGAACTTTTCAGGGACTACCATCCGGGCGGGCGCATTGCGATCGTGGCCGATCATTATCGAATGGACGAACTGGCTTCTGCGTTTCGGGCAGGTGCCAACGGCTACTTTGTCAACGTTATGACCTGCGATGTATTCATAAAGTCCATCGAACTGATAATGATGGGTGAAACGATCTTTCCTCCAGCATTTCTATCATCTGTTCTTGCTCCCGAAGGCAGTCACCCAGGCGAGACGGGGTCGCGCGACCAAAACAAGACGCAGGCGATTCTTATCGCTACAGAAGATATGACCACGCCGCAGCTTTCTCCGCGGGAAAAATCAATTTTGCACTGCCTGATTGAAGGCGCCTCCAACAAAAGCATCGCGCGGACGATCCATATCGCCGAAGCAACTGTAAAAGTCCACGTCAAGGCGATCCTTCGCAAGCTCCGTGTCCAGAATCGGACACAGGCAGCGATTTGGGGGATGAACAACGGATCACTGGCAGAACCGGCAAACAGCAACTCTCCGCCTTTAGCTGGCGATTCGAATAGTCGGCTTTCAAATCCCGTTGCGATGATCTCCGAGATCAAGAAAAACGAGACGCCAGTGCCACTGGGTGTGATCAACCACGAGCCAAATCATATTGAGGTCTCGCGCATCGACGGTCTGATCCGTAAGGGCATCAACGGAAAGATCTGTGGCGCGGCACGAGTCGGCAAATAGTCAGCGATTGTTGGCGTAGGCGAGCAAGTCGCGCCGACCGGTGGTCGTCGGAGCGTGGCGCTCGCGCCGGTGAACGATCGAACATGGATACGTGAGGCGCTGACGATCGCGCGTGTTCTTGCGACGCGCTTCAATAAATCACTCCACCGATCTTGGGCAACGGTTAGTGCGATGTCGCTCGCGCGCGTGAGGGATGCCGGGCGTCGGTTTCTAACAGGCTTTCTGAAAAGCCGGCTCGTTGCGCTGTCGTCGTCATTCCAAGCGCAGTGATGTCAATCGGGCCTCGCGATATCGCACGCCAGCGATGCAGCCGAAGGCCGGTTCGGTCTGTCTCGTCCCATCATGCACCACTGCGAGCTGCAGCTTTGCCGCTGCAATACAGTGTTCGCGTGCAATCCAACTATCATTCCGACATCTCATGCAAACGCACGAAGACGCGTGGATAGTCAGCGTCTAGTTTTCTCGTCAATGGCATTCCGGTTTGGCCATCAGCACCAGGTCGGGCTGTCGCGTTGATATGATGAACGATTGCGCGCTTCAGTAACACAGGAGGATAATATGAAGGCTGTCATTCAATGCGGCGGAAAGGGAATGCGCTTGCGTCCGCATACATCCATCTTGCCGAAACCGCTTATGCCGATCGGATCGCGGCCCGTACTCGAGCTCCTGCTCAAATGGCTCAGGCGAAATGGCATCAGAGAAGTCTTCATCACGACCGGATATCTGGGCCACCTTATTCGCAGTGTTTGCGGCGACGGCAATCAGTGGAACATGCAGATCGTTTACACGCAGGAAGTGGAACCGCTGGGAACGATGGGCCCGCTGTCACTTTTGCGAGAACAACTCGACACGCCGTTTCTGGTCCTCAACGGCGATGTGCTCACGGACCTGAACCTCAGTCAGTTCGTGAGCTGTCACCGCCGACACCAAGGTCCCCTCACCATCGCCACCGCCACACGTCCTACCAAGATGGACTTTGGCGTGATCGACGAGACGGGCGGTTGCGTCACCGGATTCCGCGAGAAGCCCGAACTGTCGCATCTCGTGAGTATGGGCATCTACTGCATGGATCCCTCGGTGCTGGACCGCATTCCGTCAGGTGTTCCATTCGGCTTCGACGACCTGATGGCCCAGATGCTGGAAGAGGAAATACCCGTAAACGTATTCAAGCACAACGGCATGTGGCTCGACATCGGGCGGGTGGACGACTTCCTCAAGGCTCAGGATATTGCATGGGACGAGCAGTCGCCCCCGGCATTCGTGGCAACCGTCGCGGCCTGACGAAGACGCTGCATGTCACGGCTGCTGCTCGTGCAATCTCAAACGTATCGCCGAATCCGGGATTGGAGATGAACACATGCTATTGGTATCAGAGCCAGTCCTGGGTCCGGACGAGCAAACAGCCCTAGCCTCTGTCATCGAGAGCGGCTGGGTTACGATGGGAGACCGGGTCCGGGAATTCGAACAAGCGTTTGCTCATCTTCATGAGGCCGAGGATTCGATTGCCGTCGGCTCGTGCACGGCAGCCCTCCACCTCATCCTGCACGCGCTCGGCATTGGGCCTGGCGACGAAGTTCTCGTTCCATCGCTGACCTTCGTCGCCACGGCCAATAGCGTTCTCTATGTGGGAGCGCGCCCCGTCTTCGTCGATATCGATTCGGCCGAGATTCCGTTGATGTCGCTGGATGATGCTGAAGCCAAATGCACATCGAGAACAAAAGCGATTATTCTCGTCCATTTCGCCGGTTACCTCGCGCATCGCGACACTTGGCAGTCTTTCGCTCGTCGCAAGGGCCTGCTCCTGATCGAGGATGCAGCTCATGCGCCCGGGCTGCCCGCAGTGGGGACCTATGGCGAGGCGGCAGCATTCAGCTTTTACGGCAACAAGAACATGACGACCGCCGAGGGCGGCGCCATTATCGCCCGCAGCCGCGCTTTGAGGGAAACCATCAAGCGAGCACGGTCTCATGGCATGACAAGCAGCACGCGACAGCGCCTCACCAGTCGTCGCCCCGATTACGATGTCACGATCCTCGGATTCAACTATCGTATGGACGATTTGCGCGCTGCCGTTGGCCTTGCCCAACTCAAGAAACTTCCGGAATGGAATGACACCAGGCGACGCCTGTCACTGTGCTATCGTCAGTTGATGGCGGAGCATTGCCCAGCGGTGATGATACCCTTCGCGAATCCTTGGCCATCGGCGCACCATCTGATGCCGGTCGTCCTGCCGACGGCAATCGATCGGCAGTCTGTGATCGATCGGCTCCGCAAGCGCGGCATACAGACTACGATTCACTATCCCGCCGTCCACCACCTGACATTCTACAGAGAACTCTATCCCGATACATTCTTGCCGCGCACCGAGGAGTTTGCCCAACGGGAGCTCACGCTGCCGCTGCACCCCCGGATGAACCCGGCCGATGTGGAACAGGTAGTGAATTCCCTTGCGGCCGCACTTGGCACGGAGTTTCCATTAGGGGCAATCGCGTAGCCATGCGCGGGGCGGCGAACCAGCTCCTGGCGTCAACTCCCGTTACGCAGGTGGGCTTGCGGCGCGCCCTTGATATTCTGTTTGCCGGTGCTGCGACGGTCACTCTCGCTCCTCTCTTCCTAATCGTAGCACTTGCTATCTGGATCGAAGGCGGAAGGCCGATTCTGTTCTCGCAACTTCGTCTCGGGCAAAATGGACGACCATTCCGCATGTACAAATTTCGCAAGTTCAGGCCGGATTGCGACCGGCATGGATGTCCGCTCACAATGGAGGGAGACGGCCGCCTGACTAGAATTGGCCGCATCCTTGCCGCGAGCAAGCTGGACGAGTTACCGCAACTCTGGAACGTTTTGCGCGGCGACATGGCGCTCGTGGGACCGCGGCCTGAATCGCTCGCATTCCTCGACTGCTTTCACGGTGGCTTCGAGAAGCTTCTCGACCACAAGCCCGGTCTTGTTGGTCCGTGCCAGGTCATGTTTCGACATGAAAGCAAGCTCTATCCCGCTGAAGTCGCGGCTGTGGATTTCTATCGACAAGTTCTGTTCCCGACCAAGGCGAAAATCGATCTCGCTTATTTCCCGCGCCGAACACTGGCTTCTGATCTCGGCTGGATTGTTCGTGCGGCCTGGGCAATCGCGGTGGGATCGTGGACCGAATACACGCGGAAGAATCAATCGAAAGAATCTAAACAACAAACCGGACATTGACGGCCATGAATTACCTTGGTGCCAGAATTCTCGTCACGGGAGCCGACGGTTTCATTGGCTCGCACCTGACCGAAGCGCTTGCTTCGGCAGGGGCCAACGTTACCGCTCTTGCCCAGTACAATTCCTTCGATAGCCATGGTTGGCTGGACGACCTTCCGGATTCGACCCGAAAGAAAGTCAACCTGGTTCGCGGCGACATCCGCGATGCGGCTTTCGTCGGTCGTCTCGTACCCGGCCACGAAATCGTCTTTCATCTCGCGGCACTGATCGCGATCCCCTATTCCTACGTCGCTGCGCAATCCTATGTCGAAACAAACGTGCTCGGCACCTTGAATGTGCTCGAGGCCGCGCGGCAGTGCGGCACCGAGCGGGTCATTCACACGTCGACCAGCGAGGTCTACGGCACAGCCATAACAATGCCGATCGATGAAACTCATCCGCTGCAGGGACAATCGCCGTATTCCGCTTCCAAAATAGCCGCGGACATGATGGCAGGGGCTTTTGCGAAATCGTTCGGCGTACCAGTCGTCATCCTCAGGCCATTCAATACGTTTGGGCCACGACAGAGCGAAAGGGCGATCATCGCTGCCATCATACGGCAAGCGCTAGATCCTTCCTGCCCCGCGATCATGATCGGAGATGCAACAACCGTACGTGACCTTACATTCGTTGCAGATACCGCGGCCGCGTTCATGGCTGCCGGACTGGCCGAGGGCATCGAATACGGCCAGCCATATAACGCAGGTAGTCAGCGGGCGATCATGATCCGCGACCTGATTGATGTCATCGTCGATCTTACTTCCAGCGAAAAGCCTGTGCTTCAGGATGAGAAGCGTCTGCGACCGACAAATTCGGAAGTGCGAGCGTTGCTCGCTGATTGCACCCGCTTCGTCCATGCAACGGGATGGTCACCGCAGGTCACGCTGCGGGAAGGGTTGGAGCGGACAGTTGACTGGTGGCGTCATCGCCTTTCGGGAAAGCAAGTCCGGCGGCAAAAGGATTTCATCACATGATGGCCCGGCTAAGTTATGCCCGAGCTCTCCTGTGCTGTGGCGCCCTTGTCTTGCTCGCTTCCTCAAGACCCGCCTCAACCGAATCGCTCGCAAACGCCCAATTCCTCCCGGCGCCCGCCATGGATTTGCCTGGCTATCTCGCGCCAGTCGTCGATGCGTCCCTCGGTACGACCTTGGTTCGTGTGACCACGCCTGAAAGTCCGATGGGAAACGGCATGGTTTGCAAGCGTTCCTATTGCACCCATCGCTATTCGAGTGCGCAGGCGTGGAACGCCGACCAGAGCCTGCTTTTGATTGTCAACGGGTGCAATGGCCTGTGCTTTCTTGATGGGCACACCTATGCTCCACTGTTCCGGCGACAGCGCGGGGGTGAATGCGAATGGCATCCGCAAGATCCAGAGCTCATGATTTGTGTCGCCGGGCGTCGCATTTCGCGATGGGCGCCGCGAAGCAACGCCGAAGATGTAATTCTTGAGAGTGAAGCATATCGCGAGCTTCAATTCGGTCCCTACAAGGGCAATCCCTCATGGGACGGCAACCGTATCGTGGTGCGCGCCATTGGCCAGCAGGGCACGCTTGTCGCATTTGCGATGGATCTTTCGGATCGCCGGAAATTTCCTGATATTGAGCTGGCGCGAATTCCCGGCAAAAACAGCTATTGCGGAATCTCGCCGCTGGGCAAGTACATATTCTGCCAGCAGTCTCTCATTGACTTCACAGATCAAGCATTTGTCTTCAGCATTGAGGGTGATCTCCTGCAGAGCTGGACAGAGCATCACCGGCCCGGCCACGGCGACATGACCGTCGATGCCGGCGGTGATGAAGTTTATGTCGGCATCAGCAAGTCGGCGCCCGACAAGTATCAGGTCATCAAACGGAGACTCCAAGACGGACAGGTCACGGCGATCGCTCCCTATGGAGAAGCTCAGCATGCATCGATGCGAGCGATACGCCGTCCGGGCTGGGTCTTCATGAGTTATGCCGGGGCCGCGCTCGCTCCCGCCGGCGGTAAGAAAGTGGCACCGTTCGCTCAGGAAGTTATCGCACTTAAAATCGATGGCAGTGGCGAGTTTCGACGTATCGCGCATACGCGCAATGCTCCGTATGACTATTGGAGCGAAACGCATGGCTCACCTTCTCCTGATGGATCGCAAGTCATCTGGTCGAGCAACTGGGGGCAACGAGGCGGGCCGGTATTTGATTTTGTTTCCCGCATCGACTGGGCTGATCGAGACAGCGGAAACGACTTAGCGCAAGGAGATCGTCATGAAGGGCAGCAGGCGCAGTAAGACTTTTAGCTATGTCCCCATCAGCGTCTGGGCAGGGATCGTTGTCTTGGCAGGCAGCGACGGTTGCCTTGGAGCTCAATACAGCCTCGCGCCTGGCGATACTGTCGAGGTATCGGTCGGTGGAGCGCCTGAACAGCGCAATAGAGCTCAGATCCAGATTGACGGCACCATTGCTCTTCCCGGGGTCGGTACGGTGCCGGTTGCAGGTCTGACCCCGTCGGAACTTCAGACTCGCATGGAGACGCTGCTGCAGTCCAGGATTCTGCGTCAGCGCTCACCGGATGGGCGTGAGCAGGCGCTCGTCATCAAGCCTGGGGACGTGATCACGAGCGTCGTGGAATATCGACCGATCTACGTCACAGGCGACGTTCTCACGCCCGGCCAGCTGGTGTATCGCGCGTCCATGACTGTACGCCAAGCCGTTGCAGTCGCCGGTGGCTTTAGCCTGTTGCGTTCTCGCGGTCAGGTCGGTGCTATCGATCCGGCGGATCTGTTGCGCGATTACCAATCTTTGTCGACCGAGTACATCAAAGAGTATATCCACGTGATCCGCACCAATGCGGAACTCCAGGGCAATGACAGCTTCGATCAGAAGATACCCAGCGAAGTATCTTTGCCGGTCTCCGTCATCGAGTCGCTCATGCAATCCGAGTCGGCGTCGCTAAAGACCGCGCAAATCGACTATCGTAAGGAACGAAGCTTTCTGGAGGATGCAGTCAAACAATCGGAGGCTCAGCTCGTAACCCTCAGGAAGCAGCAGGACGGTGAGGAAAAGGGTGTTCAGGCCGATGAGGATGAGCTGGATCGGGTAGCCAAGTTGTTTGGCGCAGGATCATTGCCAAGCCCCCGTGTTACGGAAAGCCGACGCGCTCTTCTGTTGTCGTCGACAAGGCGTCTTCAGACGATGGTCGAAGTCATGCGGCTGCAACGTCAGCGCGACGACTTCGTGCGCCAGATCGAGCGGGTCGCCAATCTGCGAACCATCAATCTGTTGCGCGAGTTGAAGGATTCAACCGTTCGCATGGCGGACTTGCGGGTTAAATTGCAGGCGTTGAGTCAAAAATTGCAGCCTGTCGGCGGTGCGGGAGCACTACCTGTCGGAACCAGCGATCTCCGAGCAGAGGTAACGATCGCACGAAAGGTCGGCCAGCAGTGGAACAGGATCGTCGCATCAGTTGATTTCGATGTAGAGCCGGGAGATGTGGTCGAAGTTGCGCTGCGCCCTTCGGGAGTAGCCAGCGCATCTAACTGAGCCATTGGCACAAGCGGGGGTACCCACAAAGGATACCGCGCTTACGACCTCTGGCCGGACGCCTGCACAAAACTGCGCGCTGAGGCGCGCATCGCTTTTCCAGCCGACATTTCCTCCATGTCATTTAGACCGCTAGAGGCCCCACGAATAGTAGACTGCCTCAGCCAAATGTGCAGTCGGATTACCCCAACTTGAACATTTACATGGCTCATCGAAATTGGAATGCTTTCCCTCCGATCAATCCTTGTCATTCGATTGAAGTAGTAGGCGAAGGGAATGACGACATGTTGAATTTGAACCAGAGTGCCACATTGCCCGGCGCAATTGCATCGCTTCATCCCTGCAGGGAATCCATCTTCAACATTTCGAATCGTGCTCCCGCTATCCGGCCAGACGCTGACCCAGGCAAGAAGCCCGACCTTGGCGAGCAACGTGACGTCCTACACGCGGTTTTGGCGCGTATTGGCTGCGGGCAAGTTCTGCTCAAGCGTGGCTGTGTGCTTGACGTGAGTGCAATCGGACGTGCGATATTGGAACGCGAATGCAACCTCACCACCAGCCCTGAAACGCTCTACAGCGCCGTCAAGCAGCTGGTGAACCGCGCGGGAGCCCAAATTCCCGTTGGCTCGACATCATGGCTCGCGACTTCCTTCAAGGAGGGCGTCACCAGCCTTGTAAGCCAGATGGTCAATGTTTGGACGGATGAAACCAGCACCATCATTCTGCTCGATCTCGACGCTCATCCGGAGCCGACGCCCCAAGCGCTCCGGTGTTTGTTCGGCTTCACAGCCGCGGAAACCCAGCTTGCAGTCGAATTGGCGCGCGGCCATAATTTGCTTGATATTGCTCGCGCCCGACGGCTGAGCCGGACGACGATCCGCTCACATCTGGCCTCCCTGTTCGTCAAGACACAGACACGGCGGCAGGCGGAGCTGGTTGCATTACTCGGGCGTGTCGCCGTCCTGCCTTCTCCCGGTAATTGAGTCTGACGATAGGCACCCAGGCGAGCCTCCTTGTTCATCCGGGCACAAACACAGCGGCAAGTGAAACGGGTCGCCGACAGGCCTGCTTTGCTCCGACGTTTGAACTGATTCTGGATCTGACGACACGACGCTTCAGCTTGCGTGCATGATGCCAAACGCGCTTCGGAGTAATCCTCTTGGTGTCGATGTCTCAATTCTTCAGGATCGCCGAATACTTCCGACGCGGCCGTCATTCGAACGAATGAAGACACTTTGTGATCGCCTCGTAAGCTCACATAGTCCGCTCATACGCGAGGACATCGAAATTCATCTGTAGCCGATTCTCCGGATCGACTGGGCTGCATTCCGATTGCGACCGAAAGGATTAGCATGACGTTGCATGTGCTTTGTGTGGGAGGCGAGGATCATGCCCTACGGATCCCATTTCTGGCAGCTTTGCGCAGTCGTGGCTTTCGGGTGAGCGCTGCCGGTACTGGCGCCGCACTCCCGTTCTCAAATAGCGGCATCGAGTATCATCGCTATGACTTCAATAGATTCGGTGCACGGGTTGCTGACCGCCTAGCTGTCGGCCAGCTCTCACAGCTTGTGCGTGGCATTCGACCGGACGTTGTTCAAACGTTCGATACCAAACCAAATCTGCTTGCTCCTCTTGCGGTGAGAGGCACAATCCCCATTGTGCGCACCATCAACGGAATGGGTTGGGTATTCTCCTCGGCACAGCTGAAAGCTCTTGCATTCAGGCCAGCTTACCTAGCGCTGCAGCGGTTGGCCGCCTGCTGGACCTCGGCAACGGTATTTCAAAACAAGGAGGATGGCGACTTTTTCCGCCGCTATTGTCTGCTTGGCAGCAGCCCCGCTGTACTGATCGGAAGTTCGGGAATCGATGTCGATGCTTTCGACACAGCGCGGGCTCAGGCGCCGTCCACCGCACAACTTCGTACAGAACTCGGACTCGGTGACGACGAAGTCGTCATGACTGTGAGCCGACTGACCGTACAAAAGGGCATACCCACGCTTCTGGATGCGGCGGCGATTGTCCGCGAAGCGCGGCCCCGCGTTCGTTTCTTGCTTGTCGGTCCAAGGGAGAGCGAAGGTCCTTTTGCCGTGGATCAGGCTTTGATTGATCGATACGCACCACACGTAATCGCTCTCGGTGCGCGATCCGACGTTCCTGCGCTTCTCGGAATCGCGAATGTCTTTGCCTTCCCGACGGAGTATCGGGAAGGAATCCCCCGTGTTCTGCTGGAAGCAGGATTGGCGGGTGTGCCTATTGTCGCCACGCGTATGCCAGGCTGCGGCGATGTTGTGGTGGAGAACTGCAATGGCCATTTGGTGCCGCCCCGGGACCCGCGTGCGCTCGCCGCAGCCATTCTCGATCTTCTCCAGGATCCTGCCCGCGCAAAGAGCATGGGACAGCGCTCGATCGCGCTCGTGCGCCGTGAGTTCGACCTGAACGTCGTGGCTGACCGCTACGCCGATCTTTACAGGAAGCTGATTTTCACCGGGAGGCGAAGCGAAGATCCGGCTGCTTTGTCTCGCGACGCCCATGAAGATCGAAGGGTTAGCCAGCACAGCGGGAAATCATCATGATCGCCAATGCGCTTCTTTCTTTTGGCATCGTGCTTACGACAGCTTCACAGCTGCGCCTTCCCGGAATTCCGCTGGGTGTTGGCGAGGTCTGTCTTGTCCTGTGGCTAGCCTTCGTCTCATTGCGAGTCATCGTTACCGGCCAGATTTACAACGCGACAGCTTTGCTCCGAATCGGTGCGTTTTGGGCCTGTCTTGCACTCGCCCTGAGCATAGGGACATGCGTGGCCTATCTGAGCGAGGAGCTGGACCTTCCTACGATGTTGCACGACACCTTCGCGTATCTGTTGGTGGCAGCTTTGACCTGCCTCATCGTCGCAACGATGGAAGCCAACGCTGCCCTACGTCAAACCCAATGGTTCCTGCTCGCTTTCTGGAACATCGCACTGGTCCTTCAGATCGCTGCGGGCTGGTCCATCATCAGCCTGCCGTCGGTCGATCCATGGTATTGGGATCGATTTCGAGGCTGGGCGGAGAATCCCAATCAGATCGCTCTCTATTGCGCCGTTTTGACGCCGCTGTCTCTCAGCCTTGCCCTGTCGGCCAAAGGGTTTGGCCGCATAGCGGGATCATTCAGTTGCCTGCTAACCTTCGCCGTCGGGCGCCTGACCAAAAGCGATACATTTCTTGTTGCGATGGTGATTGCCACCGCGATCTTTTCTTTGCTGCGTTTGCGCAGTTGGCTGACCTCGCCACAGCACAGACTAAATTTCCGGTCGGTGGTCGCGGTTCTGGTCATCGCCGCCGCCGTCCCGCTGGCGCTCGCATTAGCACCGTATGCCGTTGCGACCGCCGATGAGTTTGAAGGTCTGGCAATCAGTCTGGCCAAGGACCGTGGCGGCGAGGCAACGAAGCGCACCGCGTCCCTGCGACTGCAACTCTGGGAAGATGCACTCCATCGAGGGCTGGAAACCGGATCGCTCGGGCTGGGGCCAGGCCCGCATCTCGAGAAGCCGAACGTCGCCAATAACAAGGCGCTTCCAACTCCTTTCGAAGCCCATAGCACACTGCTGGATATATTTACGCAAGGTGGCCTGCTCGCTGTGATTGCCGTTTGCGGCCTCTTCGCAGGCACGTTCATGCTTATGTTCCGCGCGAAGCTCGATGCCCTGGCAGCATTGTTCGCTGCGCTGGCCATTTTCAGCATCAGCCATTTCATCTTGCGTCATCCCATCGTGTGGTTCGCGTTTGCTCTCAGCCTGATCCTCGGATCGGCGCGCCCGCCGTCGCCGCACACGCGTATCGGAAGCTAGATCATGTGTGGAATCGCCGGAATTCTTCAGATGCCACAAGCTTCCCGATCCGCCGATCTGGATGCGATCGGCCGAATGACGAATCGTTTGCACCATCGCGGACCCGATGCCCACGGCTCGTGGTGCGATCGTGACGCCGGGATTGCATTCGGGCATCGCCGGCTCTCCATCGTTGACCTCACCGATGCGGGGCGACAACCGATGTCTTCCGAGAGCGGCCGATTCGTCATCACATTCAATGGTGAGATCTACAATCATCCGTCGTTGCGACAGGAGCTTCAACGCCTCGGCCAGAACTTCATCGGCAGCAGCGATACCGAGGTCTTGCTCGCGATGATCGAGAGATGGGGATTCGAGGCTGCCCTGGCGCGCTGCAACGGCATGTTCGCAATCGGCCTTTGGGATCGGCAGACCCGTACGCTCCATCTGGCCCGCGATCGAATGGGAAAGAAGCCCCTATACGTCGCCAGAACGAGAAATGCCGTTGTCTTTGCTTCAGAGTTGAAGGCGATCGACGCGTTCCCCGATTTCGTTGCGGAGGTCAATCCGCGCGGGGTCGCTGAATTTCTCGCTCGCGGCTGGCTACCGGATGAACATTGTATATGGAAAGACGTCTTCAAACTTCCGCCCGGCAACATTCTATCTTTCGGCGCCGATGAACTTCTGGCATCTCGGGATGCTGCAGCGCTTCGGGCAAAGGCGCGCACTTGGTGGTCGCTGACCGACATCGCAAAGCACGGCCGAAGAAACCCCGTTTCCGCGGACGATGGCGAGCTCGTGTCGCATCTTGATGGCCTGCTTCGCGAGGCTGTCGGTGAGCGCATGGTTGCCGACGTGCCAATCGGGCTGTTCCTGTCCGGTGGCATCGACAGTTCAACTGTCGTCGCCCTGATGCAATCCCAATCCGCCCGGCCCGTCCGCACGTTCACTATCGGTTTCGGCGAGCCCGCCTTCGACGAAGCGGCCAGTGCCGCGGCTGTGGCTCGTCACCTCGGCACGGACCACACGGAGCTACGTCTCACTCCCTCGGAGGCCATGGATGTCATTCCCGAACTGCCCCGTATTTGGGACGAGCCGTTCGCCGACGAATCGCAGATTCCGACGCTGCTGCTATCTCGCCTCGCCCGCCGGGATGTAACCGTTGTCCTCTCCGGTGACGGCGGAGACGAATGTTTTGCTGGATATTCCAGGCATCTTTTGACCGCCCGTCTGGCTCCCCTCCTTAACTCCAATCGAGCACTTCGGCGTACGGCGGCAATGGGTGTGTCATTGCTCGCCCGCGGTTTGCGAGAAGACATCGCTGACGCGTTGCCTCTTCCTGGCCGCCTACGACGGATGATCGGAAGCGACCGGGTTAACCGCCTTGCGCAACTGTTTGCAGGCAATGATGCCGACGACATGTACCGGAAAGTTATGCGGCTTTCCGAGCTGCAATTGACCCCGGAGCAAGTCACCGATTCGGCTAAGGTGCCGCCGCTGAACGATCTTCTATCCGACTTCATTGTGCGGGACATGATCGGTTATCTTCCCGGCGACATTCTGGTGAAGCTCGATCGCGCCAGCATGGCGACAGGCCTGGAAGCGCGCTGTCCAATTCTCGACCATCGCATCGTGGAATTCTCCTGGCGGCTGCCGAACACGGCCAAGGTACGCGACGGACAGGGCAAGTGGATCTTGCGGCAGGTTCTCAGCCGTTACTTGCCGCGCCACTTGATAGATCGACCCAAGCAGGGCTTCGACGTGCCTGTCGGCGCCTGGTTGAAAGGCCCCCTGCGCTCATGGGCTGCAGACCTGCTCTCCGAATCACGCCTTAACCGCCAGAATTTGCTGGACGTACAACGAGTCCAGAGCTGCTGGCGGGATCATCTGAGTGGCAATCGCGATCACTCGCGAATGCTATGGGCCGTCCTGATGTTGCAATCATGGCTGGGAATGATGGTTGAACAGAGTACGTCCCGATCGACAGATACCCTCGAGCCCGCACAGTAGAGGAGCGAGCTATGGAAGCGTTAGTAGGAAGACGTATTCGATCCCTGCAGGCTCTTTCGCCGGATATGGCAGAGGACGAACTTGGGCGGCGCCTGACGGAACAATCCCTGGCTTCAAATGACGGTCTCCAGTCTTTGAATCGCGTGCTGGATAGCGTGCGGAAGTACAGGCGGCTTGTCGTCAGGATGATTGTCGTCGGCGCCTTGCTAGCTGGAGTAGCCGGCCTTCTTATGTCTCCTTCTTATCTGGCGACGGCACAACTTGCTGTTGACGTCCGACAGTCCGGCGCAGTCGATGCCTTGAATGCCGGTGGCGCATCCGCAGCACCTACACCGGCCGCCGAGGAATCCACCATCGACACACATGTCACGGTGCTGCTTTCCGACGCCTATCTGCGGAGACTCCTTCCAACGCTCCGCGCTCTCGAAGATGCGAGGCACGGTGCTGAAACGGGGTCACGAACGTGGATGCAAAGCTTGCGCACGCTCTTTGGTCGTACATGGTCAGCAACCAAGGAGCTGCTACTTGGCAAGAGCCACGAGCCCGATGACGGGTCGGCTCTCGCTGCTCTAAAGCGCAGCTTGAAGGTTGGTCAGGAGCGGCGCTCCAGAATCATCGCCGTTACTTCTATGGCCGCCAATCCGCAACGAGCGGCGGAAATCGCCAATACGGTGGCACAATCGTATGTCGACGAGGTCGCGCGTCAGAAGCAAAGCGATGTGGAGTATGCTTTGAGCTCCCTTGCGACACAATCATCCAAAGTTCAGCGTGACCTTGCAAAGGCGGAGGAGGAACTAAAAGCCTCCCGTCTTGGCCAGCCCTCTCCCTCACGGGACGCCGCGCTGGAGTGGCAGGTCACCACGCTGGCGCAACAGTTTGAAACGCTTCTGCGGCGGCGGCAGGAGCTCACCGCAAAAGGTCTGACCGCGCAATCAGACGTCAGTATTCTCGCCACGGCCACACCGCCAGAACGACCGACCTCATTACACCCGCTACTTATGATTCCTCCTGCGGCAATTATCTTCGCTCTGCTGGCTTGTGTTCTCGCAGTCGTATTGAATCACTTCGATCGGACCCTGCACACGGAAGCCGACGCCGCTGAAGCTCTGCGTATTCCATGCGCCGGACTGATACCTTCGATTCCACTGGAGCCAGGCAAGCAGCCGCATTATGTTTTGGAGGAGCCTGCGAGCCACTATGCCAGAGCAATCCGCTCCATTCTGGTATCCATACTGGCCTCCGACCCGGCAACCCCACGATCGCAGCGTGTTGTCCTCGTCAGCTCCAGCATCGGTGGGGAAGGCAAGACCACACTTGCATGGAGCCTTGGTCTTTACGCTGCCCGGCTCGGGTGGCGCACTCTACTCCTTGACTTTGGCCAATTCACTCGTCGACCGAGTGGCGAGAGCGCCAACTTACTCAGTGTACTGGCGTATGGCCGTCCACTTGCAGACGCGATCGAACATATCCATGAGTCCGGAATTGACTACCTGCCCGCCACATCGTTTGGGGGACATCGGCTTCGGATTCTCGCCGACCCCAAGATTCCTTCGTTGCTCCGACAGCTGAGCGACACCTATGATTTCGTGATCATCGACGGACCTTCGCTGCTGGAAGCCCCGGAAGCAAGACTTCTGGCGAGTTGGGCTGACCACGTTTTGCTCGCCATTCACTCTGGAAGCACCGATCGTGAGGCGGCGCAGACCGCGCTGCATCAACTTGTTCGGACAGAACATCTCAACCCTGCCCAGAACACGAGATTCTCGTCGGTCTTAACTCGCGTCGAGCCGCTACAGCAGGACCAGTTCGGTGAGCGCGCACAGCAGCTGGTCAAGAGGACTTGGGGCGCACTCTGCCGGCGGTCGAAGAGAGCAATCACGTGGCGAACGTGGCGCGGAGACGCAATCGAGCTGAAACGCTCCGGATCACCCAAACTGAACCCCCGCAATTGGTTGAGAAGCGATTGAGGGCAGCATGATTATCGAGACCTTCGGTCCACCAGGCGCTGGCAAAACAACCTTTAGTCGGGCACTCGCTCAACGCCTGCGTGACCGCGGGTATGAGGTCGACCTCGTACTTACGTTGCCGCATCTATCCAATCATCTTCTGAACTTTGGTGGATTTCTTCCAGCGCTGCAGCGCGTCACTCTCGCGATCTTCGCCACCATCGCAATCTTGTGCCGTCCTATCGCAAATGCCCGAGGGTTGCGTCTAGCGAAAGACCTGCTCCGACTAATGCCACCCAATAATCCCGTTTGGAGGATCAGGCTTAGCCAATACGTCGTCCGATTCTCCTGCGTGTGGAGAGATTCGCACAAGTCAGATCGCATCGTCTTGTTCGACCAGGGCTTTGTGCAGATCGTTTGCACCTTGGCCCTGTTTAGCCGAGCAGACGAGAAGACGATCGCTCGTGCAATCGGCATGAGGACACAATCCGATCTGCTGATCCGGTTTGATGCTCCGAAGGAGCTGTTGGAAAAGCGCCTCCATGAGCGAGTACACCAAAAAACCTACATGGAGAAATGGTTCGAGCCTGACGTAGCGACCTTTCTCAAGGCAAAGCCGATTACTGACTACGTTGGCTCATTACTCGCGGCCGAGCATCAACGGGTGATCTGCATCAACTCGCTTGATCCCGGCCTGATGTCCAGGGCTCTCGACCGTATCGAAGAAGAGGTCTCGAGTAAGTTCAGGCCCAACGGAGCGGTCAGCTCGTCACCCGGCCCAGGGGAGGAAAGTTTTGAACCTTATGCCGAGAAGTTCACGCCACCCCTGCCGACGCCCGAGACAATCGGAGCTTTCACAGCTCCGGCTCAACCCGAGCTCGCTCGGCGCATGGCCAGCGCAAGTCTGTGGGCGTTCGTTATCTATGTTGGCGGCGCCGGGCTGACGTGCGTGGCTCAACTTGTCATTGCCCGTACGATAGGAGCGACGAGTTACGGTATCTATTCATACGTCTTGGCCTGGACGACCCTTCTCTCTTACATCGCGGGACTCGGGTTCAACACGGTTCTGCTGCGATATGTGCCGGCCTATAGCGCGACCGGAAAGTGGCCATTGGCGCGCGGAGTCATTCAATTTGCATTCGGACGATCATTGTTGGTTGGGATGTTGATTGCGATCTGCGGAGTCGCCACCGCACTATTCCTGTCGGAGACGCTTCATCGGGAGCTGACTGTCAGTCTGGCGGTTGGCATGGCGACCGTCCCATTGGTCGCGCTTTACGTTCTCGGTTCTGCCACGGTACGCGCGCTGGGTGGCGTCATTTCGGCAATTGCGCCCGAACGCTTCGTTCGGGACGGCCTTATGGTCGTGCTGCTTCTGCTTGCCGTGGCACTCAACGTCACGCCAATCGATGCGACAACGGTCCTGATCGCTTTGATGGCAAGCTCTGCCGTTACAGCGGCCATCGTCGGACTGAGCATGCGGAAGCTTTGGCCGCCACAACTACGCTCGGCGGTGCCGGCTTATGCGTCTCGCGACTGGTGGCATCTTGCCTGTCCTGTCATGATCCTGATTGGAGTTGAGGTTCTCATGAGCCGCGCCGGCGTGATTATCCTCGGCTGGACCGGCGATGCCCACGAGGCCGGCATCTTTGCACTGGGGTTGAATTTAGCTCTTTTTCTTGTTCTCCCCCGGATGGCAGTAGGGACTTTCTTTTCACCAAACGTCTCGAAGCTTCACGCGCATCGGAATGAGGCAGCGCTTCAGAGTCTGTTTGCCCGAGCGACTGTTCTGTCGCTGGCGGGGACAGTCGTGCTGGCACTTCCACTTTTGTTGCTGACGGTACCGTTACTCCGCTTCTTTGGCGAGGAATTCGTTGCGACAGCTCCGGTCGCCCAAATTCTCGTCGTTGGACAGATCTTTGCCGCTGCCACTGGTCCCCAGCAAAATCTTCTGACCATGACAGGGCACGAGCGGGCAGCAGCCGCAATCACGGCGATCGGAGCCGTCATGAACGTCGTCGCTTGTGCGATCGGCATTGCTTTCTTTGGCGTGATGGGTGCCGCCGTTGCGACGGCCGTGACGAATGTAGCCTGGAACATGGCAATGGCGATCTACATCTACAAACGCGTGAACATGACGGCCGGCCTGCTCTTTGCCTTTGTAGAGTTTCGTCGGCCCGCCGCCGCTGAATAGCGCGGTAATTGGATAGAGGCCGGAAAATTGGTGCAGCCCTATCATTCACTCGAAGGACGTCAATAGCCGACGTGTGGCCTACGATCTCCATCCCGCAACGGTGAGTACCGTCATGCAACTTCAGAGATTTCCCGATGGATCCTTGGCGAAACGCGCGAAAACGTTCGCTGGCGGGCGCGCACTTTCCGGAGATTCAAGCGAGCCTGCACAAGCACTCTGGATGGAACCTCCCGAATTGCCTCTCGACCTGGGCGGGCCTGTCGATCGCCCGTTCGATCGTATGGGGGCCGAATTTGCTGGCGTGCCCGCGATCACGCATCTGGATGCGGTGGCAAAGAGATTTCCGAACAACGTAGCCATCAGCGATGACACCCGCCAAATCACATATTCGGATTTTCTGATCAGAGTTTTGACGCTGGCCCAGGCGATTGCAGCGGTGGCTCCCGAGGGGCGGGCCGTCGGCCTGTTGTTGCGCCACTCGATCTGGCATCCGATCGCCATGCTTGCATGTATGGCCGCAGGGCGCCCCCTGGTGCCGCTCAATCCGCGCGATCCGGACCAGCGACTTGCCCACATCGTTGCAAATGCACAGATTTCTGTACTGATCGGCCAGGGCGACAGTAGCTCAACCAAATGGATCGACGAAGACGGCCTGCGTTGGATCGATATTACGCACGCGAACGAATTTTTCGGTGGCGCCCCATCGCTTGAGCCAGTCTCGGTGGATGCACCTGCGCTTGTGCTCTACACGTCGGGCAGTACCGGACAGCCAAAGGGCGTTGTGAATAGCCAACGCAGCTTGCTCCAGCGCGTCCACCAATATGCGGATGCATGTCACATCGACGCTACTGACGTCTTCATGCCTCTGAGCGGCCCTACGACCATTGCGGGCACCAGAGAGATGCTCACGGCCTTGTTGACCGGCGCAAGATTGCATATGGCGGATGTCGAGGCCTTTGGCCTTCGCGGCGTGTTGCGTCAGATCCGATCGCAGCAGATAACGATCACCTATATCGTTCCCGCTCTCCTGCGGGCAGTGATTGCCGCAAGCGATACCGGCGATTTCGAATCGCTCCGGGTTGTCCGCATCGGCGGCGAGAAGGTGCTGTGGACGGATGTTGCACTCGTCCGAAAGGTCGTGAAGCCCTCCTGCTTCATTCAGATCAGCTATTCGTCGACCGAAACCACCGGCACGCAGTGGTTTCTTCCCGACGACTGCAAGGAAAGCGACTTCGGCATGCCCCCGGTTGGCTATTTGCTTCCAGGAATGTCGTTTGCCGTCGTCGACGACAATGGCGTGCCTGTGCCCACCGGCGAGGTTGGGGAGCTGATCATCAAGAGCATGCACGTGCTGCTTGGTTACTGGGAGAACGGTCAGGTGCTCCCTGCATTACCCGACCCGGATGACGACCGTTGCCGCATCTTCCCGACAGGCGACCTTGTTACTGTCGATGCGCGCGGATTGATGCAGATGTTGGGACGAAAGGGGCGTCAGCTCAAAATCAATGGACGGCGTGTCGAACCGGCTGAGCTCGAGGTTGTCGTACGCAGGATCCACTATGTGAGCGACGCCGTCGCCATCGTCACCGATTCAAGCGAGCTGGTGATTTTTGCGTCGCCAGGTGTCGAGGCCAAGGCAACATTCACGGCTGACGTTCGGGACGTTATCAGGCAGACGCTTCCGACCGCATTGCATCCCACCAGACTGCATGAAATCGCGGAACTTCCGCGCCTCGCCGGCGGAAAGATAGACGTCGCAAAACTCAAGGCGCTGGATAGCGAGAGCCGAAGAGGTCCGCCCCCGCCTCAGCCTCAGCCTCCAGGGGCGGGTGAAGTGAAGCAAGCCGAAAAAATAGTGGCGCAGGTATGGGCGCGGATCCTAGGTACGACCGACGTTGCCGGCCGCTGGGACGAGGCAGGTGGCGATTCCCTCAAGCTTCTGCGATGCGTGATGGAGCTGGAAGAGCTGGTCGGCCAAGAGCTCAACATGGAAGCTTTCACGGTGGACATGAGCGCAGCCGATATGATTCATATCGTCGCTGCAGGTGGCCGATCGCAGCGGCAACAAGCCGCCGGGGAACTCCTGCCTCATCTGGTGATGTTGCCAGGCTCGATAGGTTACGGTCCGAGTCTGGCGGCGTTCGGGGCACAGTTGAGCAAGACGGCTCATGTGATCCCGATCCGCTACCCGGATCTGACGTCTGCCCTGACCGGATGCGGCTCGGTCGACCACATGGCGACATTGGCGCTGGAACAGATCAACGCCGTTCATCCTCGCGGCGACATACGTCTAATCGGCTATTCGCTGGGTGGCGGCGTCGCATTTGAAGTGGCTGCCCGGCTGATTGCGGAAGGCCGATCGGTGAAATTTCTGGGCATATTGGACACGAATATCGGCCCCCGCAGGAGTGACTATCGGGAGACCCTGTCGCGTACTCTGCAGAGAGTTAGATCACACCGGGTCACGATGTACCGAATGCTGTGTCGCGCTATCGCAAAATGCGTTGCTCGACTCCACTGGGAGGTAAAGTTCTGTCGAATTCTCGATGCGAGGATCTGGACGCGCTTGGCCGGCACCCGCTTCATGCTCAAGTTGGAGCTTGAGGAGATTCTCCGGATGCAGGAATTCGGCCGCTGGGTGGCGAGTGCCAAACCTCGCTTGCCAATTACCGGAACGGTATTCCTTTGCAACCGGCGAGGGTCACCAGCACACCTCGGATGGGACTCTCTGTTTGCAAAACTGGAGGTTATTCCGATTGCTGGCGGCCATCTCGATCTCGTGATCGACCCGCATTTGACCGTCAACCGACCGGTCATCGAACGAGCGATCACGTCGTCCTATTCCTGATCTTCGACCAACAGATCCAACAGATTGGAACTAGGCGATGCAGATCGCAGAGGCCCCTCTGGATCAAGGTCGCAAGTAGCTCCAGCCTCGCTCTTGCAGCTCCATGAGCCGTACCACTCCGGATTTGGTGACCTTGGCCTGCGGGATAAGAGGAATATCCTTCGCCTCAGCTTTTGCCATATTCTCGCGGGTGTTCCCGCATGCTGAAAAGGTCAGCTGTGGCATGGTTTCGCTCATGGATTTGATGCGCGCTTTGACGGGAGAGGTGTCATCTCGCAGCATATGCAGTCCGGGTCCAAAAACGACCACTTCGATCCCAACCTTTTGACCGATCTCGCTGTAGTGCTGAGCTGCATTGCTGACATTATTGAGAGCGAGATTCATTGTTGCGGGGTCATTGACGTTAACCTGTACAACGAGCCGATGTGGCTGCGTTCGGATGGCGGCGGTGGTCACCTTGGCGTTGGCGTTCATTTTGGCAGAAGTCTTGGCAGACGTATTGATTTCTACAGCGCCGCTGGTTTGGGTGCTCAGCATCAAGATAATCCCAACGGCGGCCATGCTGGCGAAGACGACGAGTGATCTGTTCATGTTGTTTCCTTGAGTGTGCTGGGAGTGCGGGCTCAAGTGTGCGCGATAGCGTAATCGCGCGCGAACAGGCGGGTCAAGAATGGTTCAGACAATGCAGGCGTGATCTACTTAATTGCCGCGATTGGTGCGCCTACCTCGTTGTGACTACTTCCATTGCTACATCGACAAACGGCCGATGAAGGCTGTGTCATCAAAATGGACACACATAAAAGCTCACCTGAGTTGTCACGATGTGGTCACAGGCAGTTGAGGTAGCATCGCATTGGCTACCGCGATCCAAAGCTGTTGAGGGCTCCCGCGCAACAAGCAGAACCGCTGCGCGTGCCTCGTCTGCAGTAGGAGCTTGCATTCTGTGGGTCCTCATTGGGGCTGCGGAGGATGGGCTATGCGGTGAAAGCCAATTCCGCGCGCAGGCCTCCGAATCTTCTCAAACACGGGAGCGGAACAGGGCTGAAGCCCTTGCACCTGTGCTTGTCGCGCCCCCCCGAGCAGAACTCAATGCGGCCCAGTCGACGGCTGAAGCGACCAGCACCACGCTAAGACAGGCGCTTGATCAAGAGCGAGCTAGGGCAGACGCCCTTGCGGGTGAACTTGCGACCCTCCGGGCGGAACTCGAGACGGCGCGGGTGGCAGGCAAGGAATCTGCCCAGGCCATCGAGGTAGGGATCAGGCAAACGCAAGCGCTCGAACAGGAGCGAGACAAAACAATCGACCTTATGCGTGAGCTTGCCTTCCTTCGGACCGAACTCGACGCGGCGCGGATCGTGATTTCGAAAGCTGTGCAAGCCACCGAGGCAGAGATCGAGCAAGAGCAGGCGCTCGAACAGCAGGAGCGGTGGAAGGCAGACGCGCCCGCGCATGACCTTGCTTCCCTTCGGGCGGAACTCGATACGGTGCGGATCGCAGCTTCGGACGCCGCAAAAGCCACCGCGGCAGAGATCGAGCAAAAGCAGGCGCTCGAACAGCAGCTCAAACAGCAGCAAGACGGGACGGAAGCCCTCAAGCGTGAATTGATCTCTCTCCGGACCGAACTAGACGCGGCGCGTGCCGCGACGCCGCAGGCTGCGCGGATCGTCGAGGCTGCGAAGGTCGAACAAGAGCGCGCATCTGCAAAGGAGCGCAGCCGGACCGAGGCAGTCGCCCGCGAGCTCTCCTCGGCGCGTCAGCAGATCGAGGAGCATGCCAGCCGTCTCGCGGCGGCACACGCTGAGGTGCTTCGGGTGACGGAGGCCAGCAACACCACGGCAGCAGAGCAGAAGCGAGCTCTTGCCAGCGAGCGCGAGCGTGCTGACGCACTTGTACAGGAGCTTGCTCTTGTTAAGAACCAACTGGAGGCTCGAAACCAGCAGCTTGCTGCCGTGAGTGCTTCTCAGACTCTCGCTTCGCGCCAACCCGCCCCTACTGGCCGGAACGAAGGCGCGGCGGAGCCCCGTGCGAAGACGACCGAGGGAAAGAGCGCCTTGCCGCAGTGGGCTTCCACTCAGGCCGTCGCTTCATATGCGGAAAGATCGTCCGTGTTGGAAACGCCACCGCAAGCACGGTCGACCGCTCGCGAAGCCGTGCCAAGTGTGGAGTCGAAAGTCCTCGTGGCATCAGAGGTAACCGTGCTGGCGAGTGTCGCTCCCTATTCTGTGGCGGACGAACAGAGACTGCTTGTTCGGGCGAACGCATTGCTCCGGCAAGCTGACATCAGCGGGGCGCGCCCATTGCTTGAACATGCTCTTGGACATGGCAGCGCGCGAGCCGCCTTTATGCTCGCGGAGACCTACGACGCCCGCGTGCTGAAATCGTGGAGCGCACGTGGGGTCCTCGGTGATTCCAGAAAGGCACTCGAACTGTATGAAAAGGCACAGGCGGGCGGCATTGAGGATGCGAAGGCGAGGATTGAGTCGCTGAAATAGCAGCCTGCTCCTGACGCGTCAGCCCTAGATGGTCAATCCGAGAATGGAGACTCGCATGTCGCTCATCAAGTTCTCATTTGCTATGGCATTAGCGGCGTTCGGGCTGCAACTGGCTGCCAATGCCCAATCTCTCCCGACGCGCGAGACGCAGGCTATGGCGGCGGTGAAAAGGACCGAAACGGCCGCGAAAGAGCGCATCAATGCATGGACCGTCGGCCTCGCCGGCGGGCTCATTGAAGGGGCTCCGCTTCGTCTCGCGGCAGAGATCGCTCGCGTCGTAAACGAGGAGGATAAGCTTCACGTCCTCCCGATCGTGACGCGCGGAGCAACGGAAAACGTCAATTCGCTGCTGTATCTTAGAGGCGTTGATGCGGCGATCATCAACACGGATGCTCTTGAGGAATATAAAGCTCAAGTTCCGTCTATCGAACGGCGCATCGTTTACGTTCTGAACCTCTTTCCGTCCGAACTGCACATATTCGTCCGCCCGGAGATCCGGTCGCTCGAAGAGCTTAAGGGAAAAAAGGTCAATTTCAATACGCAAGGTACGGCAGCCGCCTATTCCGGTCCGCTGATCTTCAGTCGGCTGGGACTAAACGTGGAAAAGATGTTCATTCCGCACCAGGTCGCATTGGAGCAAATGAAGCGCGGAGAAATCGCGGCCGTTGTGTTTGTGACGTCAAAGCCCGTCGACGCTTTTCTGAAGGGACGCTGGGATCCCGGATTTAAGTTCCTCCCCGTCGAATACGGCGCCAAATTTGAGGACTACTATCTTCCATCGTCTATCGATGCGGCGGACTATCCGAGTCTGGTGCCGAAAGGTGAGCGGATAGCGACGATTGCAGTCCCCACCATTCTTGCGGCCTATAACTGGCCACAACAGTCTGACCGATACCGGCGCGTGGCGCGCCTTGTCGATCACCTGTTTGGTCGCTTCGACCGGTTGCAGTCCCCTGGTTTCGATCCGAAATGGAAAGAGGTCAATCTGCGGGCCAGCGTGCCGAGCCTCGGCCGGTTTAAGCCGGCGCAGGAATGGCTTGATCTTCCGCAAGCCGTAACAGCAGGACGGTCCCCATGAAGGACACGGGTACTCTCGGTCTGGCTGTGCTCTTGATTATGAGCCAGACTGTGTGTGCTCAAACCGGTGGCGCCATAGATCGCCTGAAGACCTGCTCACAGTTTGAAGGCATGGAGCGCTTGAAGTGCGTCGATGAGCTGTTGGGGGAGATGACCGAAACTCACGCTACCACGCCGTCTCCAAGTCCGAACTGGATCATCAGCGAGACCACCTCTCCGGTGGATTATCAGCCGCAGATTGAGGCGCTGATGACAGCGCGCACAGCATCGCAAAATGCTGCCTCCGCGTTCGCCATCCATTGTCGCGCCCATCGCACGGAGTTGATAATTTCCACAACGGGATCCTGGAAGCCGGTCCCGGATGGCGAGGTGAAGGTCGCGCACCGGATCAACGAAGAGCCAGTTGTTGAACAGCGCTGGCGGGCGTTAGAAACGGGGAAAGGTCTTGCCTTTCCAGGCGACGTTGTTCGCTTGCTCCGCTCAATGCCGGATGGTGGCCAGCTTCTCGTTAAAGTCCACGTTGGGAAAGGCCCACCATATGAAAGTACGTTTCAATTGGTCGGCTTGAATGCCGTCCGACGCAAGATGGCGACGGCATGCAACTGGCCCGCGCCCTGACCGACGCGCGTACGAGTGCAGGACAACGCGACCAGTTCCCTCACCTCCGTTGCGAAAATACCAGCCCGACATATCTGTCGCCTCGCCGCATGCGCAGCTGCCTTCACCCGCTCGTTCATCCAACGCTCCAACATCTGCAATGTCTAGGCGTTGCGGCAACGATGGTTGTGCTGAACCAAGCCGCCGGCGATGCCTCGGCAAGTCGCGACGCCGGTTGGCCGCCTTAGTCCTCCCGCATGCCACGCCGTATCGCATCGGTCATCGGTTGCATGAGATAGGCAAGAACGGTGCGTTCACCAGTCGCGATCAGGACGTCGGCCATCATGCCGGGTTTGAGCTTCTCGCGAATTTTGTCGGGAAATTTCGTCACTTGCACTGAAACTTTGACTTCGTAGTAAGGCTGGTGCGTGGCTTCGTCGCGAAGCGCATCGGCTGCCACCGAAAGAACTTCGCCGATGGCGATCGGCGTCGAGCGAGCCTTGAACGAGGGAAGCCGCACTTCTGTGGGCATGCCGATTTGTACGTGATTGACGTCGAGAGAGGATATTTTCGCGGCAACCACGAGGACGTCGTTGTCCGGCACGATCTCCATCAAGACGTCGCCCGGCTTGATCACCGCGCCGACCGTGTGGACTTTCAGATTGACGATACGTCCGGAGCGAGATGCGCGAACGTCCATCCGACCGAGAACGTCTGCGGCCATGCGCAGCTTCTCGCGCGCGTCAGCGAGCTGAGCGCGGGTGTCGGCAAGCTTACCGGTGGCTTCCTCCAGAACTTTCTGCCCGACCTGATTGATCTGTAACCGTGCTTCGTCGATGATCCGTCCGAAGCGCGCGATGTCGGCGTCGTATGAACCAATTCGGCCCTCAAGGTCGGATTTGGAACGCTCCAGAGTCGCAATCCGCGCGAACGGAACGATCCCCTGGTCGGCGAGCGGCTTGAGCTTGGTATATTCCTGCGCCATGCTGTCGAACTGTGCGCGTGCAGCCTTGCTTTGCGCAGCGTTTCCCTGGATCTGGCGCTGCGCCTGTCCGATCTTTTCTTCAAGGATCGAAACCTCGATCTTTCGCGCGACGCGGCGTTCCTCGAACCGCCGCTTCTGGTCGCCCATGGCACGCTGCGCAGAGGGATCGGAGGCCTTCTGCGTCAGTTCGGATGGAAACGTGATCGTATCGGCCCCATCGGCTTCCGCAAGCAGGCGCGCCTCTTCCGCGATTGCCGAATACACGGCCGAACGCGCCATTTCCTCCCGCGCCCGGTCCTGTGTTGGATCGAGTCGCAACAGCACCTGTCCCTGTTCGACATGCGCGTCGCCCCTCACCATCAGGCTTTGGACGATGCCACCTTCCAGGTGCTGAACGGACTTACGGTCGCTCTCGACGACGATCGAGCCTGCAGCCACGACGGCACCATCGATGGAGGCCAGGCCAGCCCAACCACCAAACACTACGAAGGTCAGGAACACGATGCCAAAGCCGCGTCTCGCCGGAGTGCGCCAATCGCCCGATGGGTCGCCATTTGCGTTCCCGGCGTCGCGATTCGGGAATATCGACAGCCATACCTTTGATAGCCAGATCAGCAACCGCGCCTTGATCTCCACAAATCGTTGCAAGACATCAGGCCTGCGAAACGCGTGGCCACCATCGCTCAAACGTCTGAGGAGTCGCGCCAGTTCGTCCTGAGCAGCAATCTCTGCTCGCAGCTTGGGAATCTTCATCATTGCCTCGTGACATGGACAGGCCGCACTGAACTTGGAAACGGCGCGTGGCGTGAGGCCCCGTCAACTCGGTGGCTTTCTGTTGTGATCCGCGGCTCGCGGCGCATGGGCGCAACGGTCTCACCAAGAAGCAGGGGAAGGAGCTCTTCGCGCGTACCCGCGCGCCCAATGTGCCCGTCATGCATGAAAACAATCTTGTCGACCAATGAAAGGAGATTTGGTCTGTGATTGATGATCACGATCGTCACACGCTGTTGACGGAGCATTTGGATGGCGTCAGCCAGAGCACGATCGCCGTCACCATCCAGATTGGCGTTCGGTTCATCGAGCACGACAAAGACGGGCCTGCCAAAAAGTGCGCGGGCCAACCCGATGCGTTGTCGCTGGCCGCCGGAAAGACCCGCCCCGTTTTCCCCGATGACAGTGTCGTAGCCCTGCGGCAGCCGCTGGATCATGGCGTGCGCCGAAGCGAGCTGCGCCGCCTCGACAACCTGTTCATCCAACGCGCCGTCACGAAAGCGAGCGATGTTGTCGCGGACGGTCCCGGCGAATAATTCAACATCCTGCGGCAAGTAACCGAAACTTTGTCCAAGGAAACTGGCCTCGAAATGCCGGATGTCATTTCCATCGACGCGTACGCAACCCTGTGCGGCTGGCCAGGCTCCAACCAGCGCGCGCGCTAGGGAAGATTTGCCGGAACCGGACGCACCGACGATCGCAACAACTTCGCCAGGTGACAGCCGGAAACTGACATCGGAAATCGCCGCCAACTGCGATCCCGGTACCATAACGGTCAAAGCCTCGACGGAGATGTTGCCGACCGGGGGCGGCAATCGCGTCGGTTGTCTTTCCGTCGCCCGCGTCCGCAGAGCCTCGTCGAGGCGGGAAAAAGACGTCCGCGCCGACACGAACGCTCTCCATTGCGCGACAGCCGCCTCTACCGGTGCGAGCGCGCGCCCCATGATCAAGGAGGCAGCGAAGAGAACGCCTCCCGAGATCTCCTGATGAATTGCCAGGTAAGCCCCGACGCCCATAATCGCCACCTGAATCGCCATCCGCAGAAATTTCGAGATTGCGAGCAGCGTTCCGCCGCGTTCTCCGGCCTTGGCGCTTTCAACGAGCGCCTGTCCATGCGTGGCGCCCCAGGCGGCGCGTATGGCAGGCCCCATTCCGAGACCACGGATCGCTTCCGCGTTACGAAGCGAGGACGTCAATCGGTCCAGAGCGTGGAGATTCTTGAACGAAGCCGCCATCAGCGGCGCTTTGGTGGCGCGCTCATTGAGAAAGGCGAGCGCAAGGATGACCAGCGCGCCTGTCAGAGCAACCATGCCGATCGATGGATGAAGCAGAAAACACATGCCGAGAAAAATCGGAGTCCAGGGTGCGTCCATCAGAGACGTGATCACGCCGCCGGATAGAACGTCGCGCAATGTGTCGACGTCGCGCAACAGCTGAACATGATGCGAGCTTCCTGTGCGCACTGCCTGCGCGAGAGCCGTTTCGAAAGCTTCTCCTGACAGCAAATGGTCGAAGCGAATTCCGGTTTGCACGAGAACACGGCTGCGAAAGTGCTCGAGTGCTGCGTAACTGATGAAAAGCGCGAGCGCGATCAGCGAAAGCAGCAACAGCGTCATCGCGTTTCGGCTCGTCAGCACGCGATCGTAGATCTGCATCGTATAAAGCGGCGAAACGAACACCAGGAGATTTATGAAGATAGACAGCCCGCCAGCGGCAAGCAGGCCTGGACGTATCTGGCGGAAAGCGTCCGCAAGCGCGGGCGGTCTTGCTGAAGTATACATGTGTGCATCCAGGCCGCCCGGATCGGACGGCGCTAACGTTAGAGAAGCCATATGCGAAGAAGCGAGCGCGAATTGGCTCGTACGCAACACATCCCGCACTGCGCGAGACGGCATTCCTCTCGCGACCATACTGGCCGCGATGATCCCCAAATGGGGGGCCATGAAGGCCCCCCAAGTCGCTTTCATATGCGCGGATCACCGCGCATATGTCGTTCTTTGTCGCAGACTCAGTTCTGCGGGTTTACCAGTGCCACGAATGGTGATCCACGTGATGGTTGTTGTGGAGGCTGGCGAGATCCAGATGCGGCGCCAGAGTTGCGTCGGTGACGTCGCTCGAAGCCGTATCCGTTGCAGCCGTCGCTGCTGCGGTTGCAGCGGGCGAAGCGGATGCGTACTGATGATGACCACCCCAGGAAGATTTGTTCCCATCCGTGAGATGAGAGAAGTCCAGCCTGTGATGGTGGTTGTGCCCGGAGTTGCCGACGTCGGTGGCCGGAGCCGTCGTCGTCGGCTCGGTGGTCGTAGGCGCAGTCGAGGTGTCGACAACGCTGCTGGAAGCGGTATCCGCTGCAACGCTCACGGACGCGGTTGCCGCGGATCCGTGGTGATGGTGTCCACCTCCGGATGATGTGCTTCCATCGGTCAGCTGGGAGAAGTCCAGCTTGTGATGGTGGTTATGCCCGGAGTGGCCGGCGTTGGTGGTCGGCGCCGTCGTCGTTGGCTCGGTGGTCGTGGGCGCAGTCGAGGTGTCGACCGACGCTGTGTCGGTAACGCTGCTGGAAGCGGTATCCGTTGCAGTGCTCACGGACGCGTTTGCCGCGGATCCGTGGTGATGGTGTCCACCTCCGGAACCGGACGATGTGCTTCCATCTGTCGACTGGGAGGAGTCAGCCTTGTGATGGTGGTTGTGCCCGGAGCCGCTGGTATCGGTGGTCGGCGCCGTCGTCGTTGGCTGAGAGGCCGTGGGCGTCGTCGAAGAATCGCTCGAAGACGTCGTATCCGTCGAGGTGCCGCTATGCGACGTATCGACCGGCGTCGTCGGGTTGCTGCTCGACGTGTCAACCGGAGTCGTGCTTCCAGTCGACGTCGAATCCGTCGTCGTGCTCGTATTGTGCTGCAGGAATACGTTCTGGAGCGCTTGCGAGTTTTCCAGCGCCACGTCTCCGTTCTGCGATCCCCAGGCGTAGGCGTAGTCGAAAGCCGGATTGGGAACGACAGATGCCCAATGGTCGAGCATTTGCTGTTCCTGCGCGGCGGTCGGCATCACATAGTGACCACCCTGATCGGTGACCCAGTTACCGCCGCCGAATGTCTGAAATACCGGGACGATGCTGGCCTCCGGAATTCCAGCGGCTTTGGCGGCAGCGACAGCCTTGTCAATCATGCTGTAGTCGACTGTCGAGCTATCCGACCGCACCGGATACGGATCGATTCCGAAGAGGTCGATATGGGTGTTCTCCGGGGTGTACGTATTCGCGAAGCTGGGATTATCCGAAGATCCCATGTTCATCATGGTGATGAACGTCTTCGCACCCGGAACGTTGGCGTGAATCCAATCGGACTCAGCCTTCAGGTTTGCAGCGGTCACGAGGGTATTCCACTGCCCCGTGGGATCTGGCTCGTCCTTAAGGAAGAAACCGTAGACGTTGGGATTACCGATGTAAGGTTTCACAGCGTCGATGAAGCTCTGGGTGACGCCGTCACCCTGATCGAGCCAGACGAGGCCCTTCACGCCTGCCGGCAAAGCGTTCACTTGCTCCACCGACGAAACGTCGGCAAGATTGAAGCCTGCTTGAGCTGGGGTGAAGTTACCTTGTGCGTCGATGTTGTCGCCTGATGCGTAGTGTAATGTTGCCAATACCGTTCCCCTGTATTGTAGTACGTTGACGAGGCCCCCAAGAATCTTCGTAAAAGTAAATGCAGGTATGTAACTACAGTTCTGCGTTAGCTTTGATCGAAGCGCCCATGGATTAACGTTTGTTTACGTTTGAGGCGGGAGTTTGTCGCAGCACCGGACAAAACAGTGAGTTTATTGTGCTAAAACTTGGAGGCGGGTATCAGAGAAGTGTTAGCACGGTGCGTAACGTTTCAATCTGTTCGCAGCGGTACTTTTCGATAGTCCCGATGCGGTGAAGGAACTACACAAGCGCGCATAAGTATCGCTGAGAGAAATGATACTCGGTGACGCGCGTTTCGGCTTCCCCTGCTGCAGTTGCACCCGCGACAACGACAGCAAGCTTCTCTCCTGCATCGGCAGTGCCCGCTTCGAGCGTCGCGTTTCGGAAAGCCCGCAATACCGGCGTGCCGCGATCTCGCTCCTTCAGCGGAAAATGCGTGCGCCAGTGCCGGGCCACATCAATGCCGCGGCAGAATCAGACTCCGTCAATGCACTTCATGTGCTCGAGCAACTAGATCAAGCTGCCGGCGCGGCTGTGCTGGCCGATGTCGTGCAGGCCGATCGACAATAGCTTCGGCGAATCCCTGCTTCCGAAGCATGCCTGTCAGGATCGCGAGCTTTCGGATGAGATCGAGAGGCAAGCGCCCGCTAATCGCAAAGAGGGCGGCCGCACCACGCAACAAACGTCATGATGCCGATTGTACAAGCTCAGGCATCAGCTGTTTTGAGCCATCGAGAAACACCCTCACTGCGTCGTTGACGATGTCGTCCAGTCGCTCCGGTGTGGGCGTGTCGTAGACGAAACGCCGGATGGCCATATAGAAGATGCGGCCGTGCAAGCCCCAGAACATTTCGACTTCGCGCTCCGACAGCGGTACCTGATCGCTTGAAGGCAGCTTCAACTCGTGACGAAGCTCGCGGCAGGCGGGTTCGATGATTTGTTCGCGGACGATCTGAAGATAGCGCTTGGTGATGTCGAACGATTTCATTCCGGAGAAGACGAAGATTCTCACCCAGTTGTATTCGAAGACCTGCTCGACATATTCCAGATAGAAGCGCGACAGCCGTGCCTGCAGCGATAGCGTGCGATCCTGGATCAGGCCGGCCCAGGACGGTGACCAGCGGCTGAGATAGATCTCTTCATAGACGCGTTCGATCAGCGCCTCTTTGCTCGGGAAGTGGCGGTAGATCGCTGAATGGGTGATGCCCATGCGTTTCGCCAGTTCGCGCGTCTGCCCGCCGAAGCCGTGTTCGGCAAAAAATTTCACGGCTTCATCGACGATGAAACGCTCGCGCTCCGCCGCGCGCATGTTGCGACGCGGTGGCTTTTCGACTGATTTGATGGGCTTTTTTGCCATTTTTGCTTCGCGTTGCGGGAGTTCTGAATAGCTCAATTCGAAAAAGAGACCAAATGGTCATTTTAAGTTGACCCGGGGAAATCGACGTGTTCTAGATTTCCGACCAAATGGTCACAACTGGACGTCCGCGAGACGTTTAGGGAGAAGACGTTGAAGGCGAGGGCGTTCAACTATGTGAGGGCCTCCACCGTGGTGGAGGCTTTGAAAGCGTTCGAGGAAGCCGGCGACGATGCGAGTTACATCGCAGGTGGCCAGAGCCTCGTGCCGGCGCTTGCCTTGCGTTTGCAGGCGCCGCAATTGCTGATCGACATCGCGCATATCTCGACGCTTCGTGGTGTCGACCTGCAGGGTGACTGGTTGCGCATCGGCGCGCTCACCCGCCATCACGAAGTGCTGACCGATCCGTTGATCCGCCGGCACGCGCCGCTCTACAGCGAAGCCGCGCCGCATGTGGCGCATCCGGCTATACGAAACAAAGGCACCCTCGGCGGCAGTATCTCTCATGCCGATCCTGCGTCGGAATTCCCGGCGATGACGTTGGCGCTGGGCGCGGAGCTCGAAATTGCTAGCCGCGGCGGCGTACGCCGCGTGCCGGCCGACGATTTCTTCCTCGATCTGTTTCAGACAGCGATCGAACCGGGCGAGCTTCTTGTCGCGATTCATGTGCCGGTGGTTCAGCCCAGTCATCGCTGGGCCTTTCATGAGCTTGCGCGTCGGCGTGGCGACTTTGCGCTGGTCGGCTGCGGCATTCTCGCCGAATTCGTCGATGACGTCGTCAAACAGGTGCGTATCGCGTTCTTCTCCGTTGGCAGCACGCCGATTCGTGCGCGGCAGGCCGAAGACAGCCTGATCGGCAAGCGGCTGGATCAGGCCGCGATCGCTGCGGCCCAGGCCGTCGTCGGCGACGATCTCGATCCGCCTGAAGACGAGCACACGCCGCCTGCCATGAAGCGCCATCTTGCGCGCGTTCTTCTCGGCCGACTGCTGGGCGAGATCGCGAGGCAGGGCGCATGAGCGATCTCGTCAATGTCACCATGACGGTGAACGGCACAGAAGTGTCGCACAGCATCGCGCCGCGCATCACGCTAGCGGATTTCCTGCGCCAGACGCTGGAACTGACCGGCACCCACACCGGCTGCGAGATGGGCGTTTGCGGCGCCTGTCTGGTTATTCTGGATGGCCGCGTCGTACATTCTTGTCTGACCTTCGCGGTGCAGGCGAGCGGGGCGGCCATCGAGACCGTCGAAGGTCTCAGCGAGCGCACTGCGATTGCCGATCTTCAGGAGGCATTTCATCAGCGCAACGCCCTGCAATGCGGCTTCTGTACGCCGGGCATGCTGATGACCGCGCATAGCCTGCTGTCACAGCCGGGCGTGCCCACGCGTGAGGAAATTCGGGACGCGCTATCTGGAAATTACTGCCGCTGCACCGGTTATGAAGCCATCGTCGATGCCATCGAGAAGGTCGCGCGCGACCGCGATGCTGGTGTGATTGCTCAGGCGTCCGAGGAGGTCGGCGTATGAGCATGCTGACCCCACTTGACCGTCCGAATTCCTATATCGGCCGCTCGGTGCCGCGCCCGAATGCCAAGCGGTTGCTGGCCGGTCGCGGCCGATACGTCACAGATATCACGCTGCCGCGCATGCTCCATGTCGCCTATGTGCGCGGTCCTTATGCGCATGCCCGCATCGTCTCGATTGATGCGACGACGGCGCGCGAGATGCCTGGCGTGCGGCTGGTGGCCACCGGCGAGGACCTCGCCAGGCTCTGCACGCCATGGGTTGGTACCATGGATCACTTCAAGGGTATGAAGTCGCCGCCACAGCTGCCGCTGCCGATCGACAAGGTCGTATGGTCCGGGCAGGCGGTGGTCGCCGTCGTTGCCGATACGCGCGCGCTGGCTGAAGACGCAGCCGAGGCGGTGTATATCGAGTTCGATGAACTGCCCGCCGTCGTCGATATCGACGTTGCGCGCGCACCGGATGCGCCGGTGATTTCACCGGAACTCGGCAGCAATCTCTGTTTCCACGGTAAGATCGATACCGGTGGTGTCGAGGATGTCTTCGCCGGCGCCGCGCATGTGGTGGAGGAGGAGTTTCACTTCGGCCGCCACACGGCGGTCACCATGGAGCCGCGCGCGATCATCGCTGACTACGATGCCAGCGAAGGGCAACTGACGGTGCATCATGCGACGCAGACGCCGTATCAGTTCCAGGACATCTATGCCCTCCACTACGGCCTCCCTGAATCCCGCGTCCGCGTGATCGCACCGGATATCGGCGGTTCGTTCGGCATGAAGCTGCACATGTATCACGAGGACATGGCGGTGGTCGGGCTCAGCATCATGCTGGGGCGCCCGGTGAAATATGTCGCCGATCGCATCGAATCTTTCGTGTCCGATATCCACGCCAGGGATCACCGCGTCCGTGCGCGCATGGCGTCCGATGCAGAGGGCAATATCCTGGCGATGGATGTGGAAGATGTCACTGGCATCGGCGCATTCTCGGCCTATCCGCGCACCAGCGTCGTCGAAGGCAATCAGGTCTATCGCCTGATGGGCGCACCTTACACGTTCCGGAACTATCGCGCCGATCTGCAGGTGGTGTTCCAGAACAAGGTGCAGATGAGCCAGTACCGGGCCGTCGGGCATCCGGTTGCCTGCACGGTCACCGAGCGGCTGGTGGACATGATCGCCGAGAAGGCCGCGCACGACGTGTTCGACATCCGCAGCCGCAACTTGATCCCCGACGACGCCTATCCCTGCACGTCGCCGACCGGCTACCAGTTCGAAGCGCTGTCGCATCATGCCTGTCTCGCCAAGCTGAAGGAGATGATGGATTATGACGGGCTTCGCGCCGAACAGGCCGAACTGCGCACCAAGGGCGTTCATCGCGGCATCGGTATCGCCACCTTCGTGGAAATTACCAATCCCGGCCCGGCCTTCTATGGCGTCGGCGGTGCGCGGATCTCATCGCAGGATGGCGCCATCATCAAGATCACACCGTCGGGGGATGTTCATTGCTCGATCTCGGTGACCGAACTCGGGCAGGGCACCGAGACCATCATCGGACAGATCGTGGCCGAACATCTCGGTGTCGATCGCGATCGCATCAAGGTGATGACAGGCGACACGGACACCACACCGCATGGCGGCGCGACCTATGCCTGCCGCGGCGCAGGCATCGGTGGCGAGACAGCGCTGCAAGCGACGAAAAAGCTAAAAGCCAACGTGCTGGCGGTGGCCGCGGCCATCCTGCAGGACGAACCGGAGAAGCTCGACATCCATAACGGCTGGATCGTGGATGCCGCGACCGCCCAGCAGCGTATCGAGCTCTCCGAGATCGCGCGCATCGCTTACTTTCGTTCCGATACACTGCCGCCCGACACCCAGGCACAGCTGTCCGTCGCGCATCACTATGCGCCGCAGGGCTATCCCTTCGCATTCACCAATGGTGTTCAGGCCTGCCATCTCGAGCTCGATGTCGAGACAGGTCTGGTCAAGATACTCAAGCTATGGGTGGTCGAGGATTGCGGCCGTGTCATCAATCCGCTGCTGGTCGACGAGCAGATCCGCGGCGGCGTCGTGCAGGGCCTTGGCGCGGCGTTCTTCGAGGAATGCGTCTACGGAGACAACGGCCAGCTCACCAATGGCTCGCTCGCCGACTATCTCGTGCCGATGGCGGTGGAGATGCCGGACATCGAAATCGGACATGTCGAGACGCCGACGATGGATACCCAGCTCGGCGCCAAGGGTGTCGGCGAAGCCGGTACGGCTGCGGCATCAGCAGCAGCGCTTAATGCGATGAATGATGCGATGAAGCCATTCGGAGGCACGGTCGCGCAGGTGCCAATGACACCGGCGCGAATACTCAAGGCGCTTGGACACATCTGACCCATAAAAGAAATCAAACGGAGGACATCATGACGAAGGACATTCGAGACACCAAATGCAATCATATCTCGCGCCGCCATGTGCTGGCCGCGCTCGGCACGGGCGCGAGCGTCGTCGCCATGCCGTGGATCGCACGCGCGGCCGATGACACGATCCGCATCGGCTTTCCGACACCGCTGACCGGCCCGTTCGCGGCGGAAGCCAAGGATCAGGTTAAGAGCGCAGAGCTCGCCGTCAAGCAGTTCAACGACAAGGGCGGCGTCAACGGTCGCAAGATCGAGCTGCTGGTGCGCGATGACAAGCTCAATGGCGGTGAGGCGGCGACCCGCACGCTCGAGCTCATCGAAAAAGACAAGGTGCATGCGATCGTTGGATCGCTGTCCAGCGCTGTGCAGCTCGCGGTCAATGAAGTCACTCGCGCTCGCGGCGTGCTCTATGTCTCAATCAGTCAGTCCGACACCATCAACGAGGTCAAGGACTTCAGCAAATATACGTTCCACGAAGCGCTCAATCCGACAATGACCGCAGGCGCGGTGGCGCGGCACGCCTTCAAGAAGGGCACCAAGGTTGCGCATCTCGTGGCCGACTATGCCTATGGCCATGAAATGCTGCGCGGATTCAAGCGTGCGCAGGCCGTGATCGGCGCCGAGACCGTTGGTGAGATCATGCACCCGTTCGGTGCTGCGGATTACTCGACTTTCATGCCGCGTCTGCGCTCGATGCGTCCGGATATCCTGTGCATCAGCAATTTCGGCCGCGACCAGGCCAATTCGATCAAGCAGGCGGTGGATTTCGGCCTCAAGCAGCAGGCCAAGATCGTCGTGCCCGTGCTGCTACATAACCAGCGGCTGGCGGTGAGCCCGGAAGTGTTCGAAGGGGTCGTTGGCGGCTCTAACTACTATTGGGGCCTTGAGAGCCAGTTGCCGAGCGCAAAGGCGTTCAACGACGCCTATCGCGCGGCCAATGGCGGCGCGATCCCGACCGACTACGGCGCCTATGGCTATACCGGCGTCTCGTCGCTGCTGCAGGCGATGCAGGTGGCTGGCGGTACCGACACCGACAAGGTGATCGCGGCGCTGGAAGGCCTGAAATACGATGTCGCCAAGGGTCCGCAATATTATCGCAAATGCGATCACCAGTCGGTCCAGTCGGTCCTCGTGCTCGAGTCCAAGAAGAAGGCCGATATGAAGGGCGACAGCGATCTATTCAGCATCGTGGCCAATGAGCCGGCTTCGGAAAACGTGCTGCGCAGCTGCACTGAACTCGGCTTCCCGGCCTAACGAAAGCATTCGTCGTCCATGGATACGGAACTCATTCTGATGCAACTCTTCTCCGGAGTTGCCCTCGGTGCGATCCTCGTGATCACCGCGCTCGGCCTGTCGATCATTTTCGGCATGCTCGGTGTGGTGAACTTCGCGCATGGCGCGCTGTTCATGGTCGGCGCCTATGCCGGGCTGTGGGTCGCCTCATTGACCGGTAGTTTCTGGTGGGGGCTGCTCGTTGCCCCCATCATGATCGGCGTGTTCGGGATGGCAATCGAATATGTCCTGATACGTCCGCTTTACGGCCGTTCTATCGACGATCCGCTTCTGCTCACCTTCGGTCTCAGCTACGTGCTGGTGGAAGGCGTGCGGATCGTATTCGGCAGTGACGGCATTCCATTCCCGACGCCGTCATCACTGACCGGGGTGGTCGATCTCGGCGTCGGTTTCTTTCCGATCTACCGCATCTTCGTCGTCGGCGTCGTCTTCCTGGTCGTGGTGCTGCTGTGGATGGGGCTGGAGAAGACCAAATTCGGCCTGATCGTGCGCGCCGGCGCGCGCGATCCAACCATGATGAAGGTGCTCGGCGTCGATATCAGCAAGGTCTGGCTGCTGGTGTTCGGGCTCGGTGTTGGTCTCGCCTCGCTCGGCGGCGTGCTCTCCGGCCCGATGCGGTCAGTTAATCCCGAGATGGGCGCCTTGGTGCTGGCCGAAGCCTTCGTCGTGACTGTCATCGGCGGCCTCGGCTCGCTGGTCGGCTCGATCATCGCGGGTCTTCTGGTCGGCGTCGTGATCAGCATGACCGCGCTATTCGCACCGGAAATGGCGACCATCGTGATGTTCGCATTGATGGCCATCGTTCTTCTGATCCGGCCGCAGGGCCTGTTCGGCAAACTCGCGTAACGGAGCGGACCATGACATCCCCGGCGCTCGCCGTTTCTCCTTCTGCCAGTGCGCGAAAGCCTGCGCGCTTCAAATCGCTCGTGACCAAGTATCGCGTTCCGTTGTCGATCCTCGCGCTATGCCTGCTGCCGTGGCTGCTGCCGTCCAAGGCGTTGGCGGTGAACGTCCTGATCTACGGCACGGTCGCCGTCGGCTATAATCTGCTATTCGGCTATACCGGCCTGCTGTCATTCGGCCATGCGGCCTTTGTCGGCACCGGGGCCTACATCACCGGCATCGCCATCGGCCAGTTCGGTGTGCCCTGGTATCTCGCGGTGCTGATGGGCGTTATTGGCGGTGCGCTGCTGGCCTTCGTCATGGGCGCGCTATCGACGCGAACGCGCGGCATCTACTTTTCGATGGTCACGCTCGCGCTCGCGCAGCTGGTCTATTACGTGGCGCTCCAGACGCCGTCCTGGACAGGTGGCGAGAACGGATTGCGCGGCTTCACTGTCAACAAGATCAACCTGTTCGGATTCGACATTAACTTCCTCGATCCGGTCAACAAATACTATGTGCTGATGGCGTTCGCCGCCGCAGCACTGTGGCTGGTCTCGCGCATTCTCAATTCACCTTTCGGCGCCGCCATCGAGGCGATCCGCGAGAACGAGCGTCGCGCACGGACCTGCGGTTACAATGTCGAGCGCACCAAGCTGTTGTCATTTACCCTGTCAGGCACGATCTGCGCGCTTGGCGGCACTATGTCGGCGCTGCATCTGGCCTTCGTGCCGCTGGATTCGCTGCACTACCTGTCCTCCGGCATGATCGTGATGATGACTCTGCTGGGCGGCGCCAGCAGCTTCTTCGGCCCGTTCATCGGTGCATTGGTGTTCCTGGTGATGGAAGACGTGTTCTCGCTGTGGACGTCGCACTGGCAGATCATCGTCGGATCCATCTTCGTGCTGTTCGTGCTGTTTCTGCCTAAGGGCATCTGGGGCACATTTCTCACAAAGGTCATGCGATGAACGCGCCGCTTCTCGCCGTCAACGATATAGGAGTGAGGTTCGGCGGCTTCGTCGCGCTGCAAGGCGTGACGACGGAGTTCCGGCCGGGCCGCGTCACCTCCATCATTGGCCCCAATGGCGCCGGCAAGAGCACGTTCTTCAATGTGCTGTCCGGCGTGCTGACGCCCTCCAGCGGCTCGATCCGCTTCAAGGGGGACGATCTCAAGGGCACGAAACAGCATGAATTCGTGCATCGCGGCATTGCGCGCTCCTATCAGATCACCAACATCTTTCCCGATCTGAGCGTCCACGAGAACGTTCGTGTCGCTGCGCAGGCCAGTCGCTCGCGCTACAATATCTGGACCAACCGCAACAGGTTCACAGAGCTAGATTCAAGAGCTGATACCGCGCTTGAAGCCGTTGGACTGGTCGCCAAGCGCGACGAGACCGCGAAGTTTCTGGCTCACGGCCAGCAGCGTGCGTTGGAGATTGCCATCGCGCTGATCTCCAATCCGGAAGTGCTGTTGCTGGACGAGCCGACCGCCGGCATGGGTCCGGAAGAGACCAAGGAAATGGTGGCGCTGCTCGAGAAGCTGGCGGCGGAGCGGACCATCCTCTTGGTTGAACACAAGATGAAGATGATCCTCGGCCTCAGCGACCGGATTCTGGTGCTGCACCATGGCCGGCTGATCGCTGATGGCACGCCGAACGACATTCAGACGGACCCCGAGGTTCGTCGCGTCTATCTGGGACAGAACGATGGCTATGCTTGAAACCAAAGACCTGAACGCCTGGTACGGCGCCAGCCATACGCTGCACGGGGTCTCGATCTCGGTGGCGCAGGGCGAAGTCGTCGCACTGGTCGGGCGCAATGGCGCCGGCAAGACCACGACGATCCGTTCGGTCATGGGGTTGATGTCGAAAACCACGGGCGGCATGACCTTCGACGGCAACGACCTGACGTCGATGCCCGCCCATGATCGTTTCAGGCTGGGGCTTGCTTATGTGCCTGAGGAGCGCCGGATCATTCCGGGCCTGACGGTGCGCGAGAACCTACAACTCGGTCTCGTCGCCAGCCGCGGTCAGATCAACGAGAAAGACGCGATCGAGGAAATCGCGGAGAGCTTTCCACGCCTCAAGGAGCGCCTCGATCAGGAAGGCGTTACCATGTCCGGCGGCGAGCAGCAGATGCTGGCCATCGCCCGCGCCACCATCGCCAAACCCAAGATGATCCTGCTCGACGAGCCTTCCGAAGGCATCATGCCGGTGTTGGTCGAGGAGATGGGTGTGTTGTTCCGCAAGCTGCGCGATCAGGGCGTCACGCTGCTGCTGGTCGAGCAAAATGTGGAATGGGCGCTGCGTCTCGCCGATCGCGCGATCATCATGGATCAGGGCGAGGTCGTCTATGAGAGCAGCTCCGCGGCATTGCTGGCCGATAAGGAAATTCAGGAACGTTATTGCGCGGTTTGACGCGTATGCCCGCAGACAGGTGATCTCATGCAGATGAAAGACAGCCAGACCGTTCCGGCCTCGCGCGACAAGGTCTGGGCCGCGCTCAACGATCCGGACGTGTTGAAGCAATGCATTCCCGGCTGCCAGGTGCTGGACATGACGTCACCGACCGAGATGACGGCGACAGTCGTGATCAAGGTCGGGCCGGTGAAGGCGACATTCGGCGGCAAGGTGACGCTGAGCGATCTCGATCCGCCGAACGGCTACAGGATCACCGGTGAGGGCTCCGGCGGCGTTGCGGGCTTCGCCAAAGGCGGTGCGGCGATCAGGCTTGAGGCCGCGGGCGACGACGAAACGATCCTGCACTATGAGGTCGATTCCCAGATCGGCGGCAAGCTGGCGCAGCTCGGTGGGCGACTGATCGACTCCACCGCCAAGAAACTGGCCGGCGAGTTCTTCACCAAATTCGGCGCAGTCGTTTCCGCGAGCTGAGCGTAACGCCCGCTATTGCACGACGAACTGGCTGCGCGCCTCGCGCACCTTGGCGACGATATAGCGCCGTACCTCGCGGACCCGGCTCGTGTCATGCGTGTCTGGATGCGAGACCAGCCAATAGCTTCGCGTAAAGCGACTGGCCGGCAGAATGCGCTTCAACTCGGGATAAAGCTGCGCCGCGTAGTCGTGCAGGATGCCGACGCCGTGGCCGGCACGAACCGCTTCAAGCTGGCCGACCACGCTGCCGCATTCGAAGCGGCGGGTGATCAGTTCGCTGAAGGTCGATGCATAGTCCAGCGCGCGGCTGTAGATGATATCGTAGATGTAAGTGATCAGCAGGTGGTAGGCGAGATCGCCGGGCTCGCGGATCGGCGTCGACCGAGCCAGATAGTCCTCAGACGCGTAGACGCTCAGCGTATAGTCGGTGAGCTTGGTGCAGATCAGCTTGCCCTCATCCGGGCGCTCCAGTGTCACCACGATATCGGCCTCACGCTTGGCGAGCGAGAAGGTGCGCGGCAGCGCTACGAGCTGAACGATAAGATCCGGATTGGCTGCGGCAAAGCTGCCGAGCTTGTCGGCCAGAAAATAATTGCCGAGTCCGTCCGGCGCGCCGATCCGCACCGTGCCTGCCACCTTATCGGCGGCCGATGTCAGCTGCGATCCCACCTTGAGCAGTTCGGATTCGGCGCGCTCGGCCGCTGCGAGCAGCGCAACCCCCGATGGCGTCAGTGACGAGCCCGTCGTCTGCCGGTTCAGGAGCTTTGTCTTGAGGTCTTTTTCCAGCGCAGTGAGCTGGCGCGCGACTGTTGCGTGGTTGAGCTTCAGCCGCTTGGCGGCACCGAGAATCTGGCCGGTACGGGCGACTTCCAGGAAAATCCGAACTTTGTCCCAATCCATCGTAGGACTCTATTTGCTGCACATCGAAGCCGCAATACTTCGCGTTGTCCGGGCCGGGGAAGCGGCGCAAGACCGCCGGAGCATCAAAGGAGAGTTCGATGGCTTCGGAAATCAAGCACTATATCGGCGGACAGCAGGTGGCAGGTCGCAGCGGCCGGACGTCGCCGGTTTTCAACCCGGCCACCGGCGAGCAGACGGCTCAGGTGGGTCTGGCCAGCACGTCCGAAGTGGGCGCCGCGGTTGCTGCCGCAAGCGCGGCCGCCGAAAGCTGGGCCGATACGCCATCGCTGCGTCGTGCCCGTATTCTCAATAAATTCCTGCGCATCTGTGAAGACCGCATCGACGATCTCGCGGCGGTGATCACCTCGGAGCACGGCAAGACCCTGTCGGACGCCAAGGGCGAAATCCAGCGTGGCCTCGAAGTCGTCGAATTCGCCGTCGGTGCGCCGCAGTTGCTGAAGGGCGAAGTCAGCGAGAATGTTGGCACGCGTGTCGACAGCTACGGCGTACGTCAGGCGCTTGGTGTGGTCGCGGGCATCACGCCGTTCAACTTCCCGGTCATGGTGCCGATGTGGATGTTCCCGGTGGCGCTGGCCTGCGGCAACACCTTCGTGCTGAAGCCCTCGGAGCGTGATCCGTCGGCATCGCTTCTGATTGCTGAATGGCTGGCCGAAGCCGGTCTGCCAGCCGGCGTGTTCAACGTTGTGCATGGCGACAAGGAAGCCGTCGATGCATTGCTGCATCATCCCGATGTTGCAGCGATCAGCTTCGTCGGATCGACGCCGATTGCCCGCTACATCTATTCGACCGCGACCAGCACCGGCAAGCGTTGCCAGGCTCTAGGCGGCGCCAAGAACCACATGGTGGTGATGCCCGACGCCGACATCGACCAGGCCGTGGATGCGCTGATGGGCGCCGCCTATGGCTCGGCTGGCGAGCGCTGCATGGCGATTTCGGTGGCTGTGCCCGTCGGCGAGAAGACGGCGGATGCCTTGATCTCCAAGCTTGAGCCAAAGATCCGTGCGTTGAAAGTCGGTTCAGGCTTCAACGCCGAGTCCGAAATGGGCCCGCTGGTCACCCAGCAGCATCTCGACAAGGTGCGCGGCTATGTGGATTCCGGCGTCGAACAGGGCGCCAAGCTGGTCGTCGATGGCCGGGACTTCCGGTCCAATGAAGGCGGCTACTTCATCGGCGGTTCGCTGTTCGATCACGTGACGCCGGACATGAAGATCTACAAGGAAGAGATCTTCGGGCCGGTGCTCGCCGTGGTGCGTACGCCGGATTATGCGACAGCAGCGCGCATGATCAACGACAACGAATACGGCAACGGCACGGCCATCTTCACGCAGAACGGTGACGTCGCGCGTGAATTTGCTCATCGCATCCGCGTCGGCATGGTCGGCATCAACGTGCCGATCCCGGTGCCCGTGGCGTTCCATTCCTTCGGTGGATGGAAGGCCTCGCTGTTCGGCGATCACTCGATGCACGGACCGGAAGGCGTTCGCTTCTATACCCGCCTGAAGACCGTCACCAGCCGCTGGCCAACGAGCATTGCGCAAGGTCCGGAATTCGTGATGCCGACAATGAAGTAAGGTCGGAGCGTGGAGCGCGCGACTAACGCGTGCTCCACGAGCCTGCCGGTCTATTCCGCGCCCTTAGGCCGCGGCCGTCACACGCCAGATCACGTCGCCCACATCGTCGGCCACCAGCAACGCGCCGTCCGGGGTGAGGGTGACGCCGACAGGGCGTCCATAAGACACCTTCTCGTCGGGTGCGAGGAAGCCCGACAGAATATCCCGCGGCGGCCCGGACGGCTTGCCGTTCACGAACGGGATGAAGACGACCTTGTAGCCGCTGAGCGTGCTGCGATTCCATGAGCCGTGCTGGCCGATGACCATGCCGTCCGGAAATCCCGGTAGCGTGCCGGCCGGCAGCCAGCACAGTCCGAGCGAGGCGGTGTGGCCGCCCAGCGCATAGTCGGGGGTGATCGCAGTGGCCACCAGTGCCGGATCCTGCGGCACGCGGTCATCCACCGTCTTGCCCCAGTAGCAATAGGGCCAGCCATAAAAGCCGCCGTCGCGCACCGAGGTCAGGTAATCCGGCGGCGTCTCGTCGCCGAGGCCGTCGCGCTCATTGACCACGGTCCATAGCGCGCCGGTCGTCGGCTCCCAAGCGAGGCCGACGGGGTTGCGCAAGCCGGCGCCGAAGATGCGGCTCTTGCCCGTCGCAATATCGAGCTCATAGACGGCGGCGCGGCCTTCTTCGACCTCCATGCCGCCTTCGGCGATGTTGCTCAGCGAACCGACGCCGATATAGAGCTTGCTGCCATCCGGGCTCGGCAGGATGCTCCGCGTCCAGTGGCCGCCGGATTTGAAATTGGTGAGTTTCTTGCCCGGGGCGGTGATGCTGTCCGCGCCCGCCACATAGGGGAAAGCCACCACGCCATCGACATTGCCGACATAGAACGTGTCGTTCAGCAGCGCCATACCGAAGGGTTGGTTCAGTCCCTCCATGAAGGTTTGGCTGGTCTCGGCGACGCCATCGCCATCCCGGTCGCGCAGCAGCGTGATGCGGTTGGCGCTGATGCCAAGCGCGGCGGCCCGCCGCATCGTCGCCTGCATCGCATAGCCGAACATGTTGCGGACGGGACCGGCAACCTGCGTCGCCTCGGCGATGAGGACGTCGCCATTGGGCAGCACGTTGATCCAGCGCGGATGTTTCAGGCCGGTCGCAAAGGCGTTGACCTTGAGCCCGGGCGCGACAACTGGCTTCTGCCCCGCGGCCCAGCCCTGAGCGGTGGGCATCTTCAATGTGGGGATGGCGCCTTGCGGCTTGGCCTCTGGCACAACGGGCGCGCTGCCCCAGGCGGGCGCGTGTGTATTGCCCTGCAGGCGGCGCCACTGCAGCGCCGCGCCGCCGATGACCGCAACGACGCGCGCAAAAACTCCAGACAAACTCATGTCATTCCCCCATGTAAGTGCGCGCACACTATCCGACACCTACGCGGGTTAAAACCGCCGCGTGACGGCGTGCAGGGCATGCGAGCCCGTCATTCATGGGGGATCGGCGCCATGACGACCGGGGCGGTGCGGGCGGCTATGGCGCCGCGATGGCCTGGTTGATGCAGGCGGCTAGTTCGTCGACTTCGAACGGCTTGTTGAGGACGCAGGGCGTGCTGCCCAGTCGCGCGCGCACTTTCTCTTCGGAATTGGCCGTGATGAAAATGACCGGCGTCTGGTTCTTGTCCGAGCGCATGCGCTCATAGAGGTCGATGCCGGTGAGGCCCGGCATTTCGACGTCGGTCACTACGCATGACGTAGCGAGCACCGACGGCGATGTCAGAAACGCTTCGGCGGATTCGAAGCTGAGGACGATAAAGCCCAGCGATCGCAGCAGGCTTTCAAGCGCGCGGCGAACCGACGAGGAATCGTCGATGATGGCAATGGCATGTTCAGAGTTCAACGCAATCTCCACACGGCGGCTTTGACAGCGACCCCAGTGTTGAGCCGTTTCGCCCAGAATATTGTCAAATAACGCCGTGCAGCGAAATCATACTGAGGTTTATCGGGAGGTACCGGGAGCTGGTTTCATGCCGATTGCCTCGGCCATGCGCACCAGGGAGGCGAAGGATTTTGCGTCCATCTTCTTCATCATCTTGCCGCGATGGATCTTAACCGTAATTTCGCTGAGGTTCAGCTTTGCGGCGATCTGCTTGTTCAGCAACCCCGCGGTGGCAAATTCCATCACCTCGCGTTCCCGCGCACTCAAAGTGCCGAAACGCTCCTTGATATCGGCCAGTCCGTCGCGCTCCTGCCGCGCCTTGCGGTCGCGCTCCACAGCGCCCGCGACGGCATCGAGCATTTCCTGATCGCGAAACGGCTTGGCGAGAAAATCGACGGCGCCGGCCTTCATGGCGCGGACCGTCATCGGCACATCGGCATGCCCGGTCATGAAGACGATAGGCGTATTGCCGCCGAGATCCGCAAGGCGCTTCTGAAAATCGAGGCCGCTGACGATCGGCAGCCGGATATCGAGGACAAGACAGCTGGCCCTGGCGAGAATGTCGCTCTCGAGAAGCTCGACCGCAGAGGAGGCGAAACTGACTTCATATCCAACCGAGCGCAGCAGACTGCCAACCGCGGTGCGGATGGCGGCTTCGTCGTCCACGACGACGACCAAAGGTGCTTCTGCGTCGTTAGGCAAGGTTGCCGGATCCTTCTGCGGTGGCCGTCGGTATCACGAAATGAAAGGTGGTTCCACCACTCTCGTTTCGTTCCGCCCAGATGCGTCCGTGATGCGACTCGATGATGGATCGGGAGATCGAGAGGCCGATGCCCATCCCCTCGGCCTTTGTCGTGAAGAACGGCGCGAACAGGCGTTGCATATGGTCGTCCGGGATACCCGATCCTGAATCGCGTACCGAGACGAGAATTCCCCGCGTCGCATCGAATGCCGACCACACCCTCAGCTCCTTCGTCGCACTCGCCTTCATGGCGTGGGCGGCGTTGTTGACGAGATTCATCAGCACCTGCTGAAGCTGCACCTCGTCGCCGGCGATGGTGGGTAGATCGGGTGTCAGGTCGAGGGCTACTGAAATCTGGTGCTGTGCCAGATCGCGCTGAACCATCGCCAGTACCTGCGTGACGATGGCGTTGACGTCGACCGGACCGCGCGCCAACTCGCCCTTCACGGCGAGCGACCTCAGCCGGTGAATAATGTCGCCGGCCCTGCGCCCCTCTTGCACGACTTCCTTGAGACAGGCCGTGGTTTCGCCGAGATCGGGCCGTTCCCGCGATAGCCAGCGCAAGGCCGCCTCTGCATTGGTCACCACGGCGGCAAGTGGCTGATTGACCTCGTGGCCGATCGATGCCGTCAAGGCACCCAAGGTCGCGATGCGCGACACGCGGGTGAGTTCTGCGATGCTCTGCTGGAGTGCTTGCTCGGCTGCGATCTTGGCGGTGACATCGAGCGAATTGATCAGGACGGAGCGAGACCGATCGGTGGGGAAGGCTGCCGTGACGATGGTAGTGCGCAACTCGCCGTTGACGGCACGGATGGCCGCTTCAATCGTGAATGAGCTTTCTCCCGCAAGAAATGCGAGCAGGATTTCGCGAAAGGCGACCAAGGTCTCCGGCTCAAGTGCTGCATCCCAGGACTGCTGAACGTTCTTCTGGTCGAGATCGCCGATCAATTGCTTCGCGGCGTCATTCGCGTCGAGGGTTCGCACCAGAAACAGGCAATGTTTGAGGAAGCCCTCATTGGCGATGAGATAGTCGCGCAATCGGGGAATGCCTTGTTGCAGAATCGGCGCGCAGGCATTGGCCGCTTCCGTGAAGTCCTGCTCCCAGATGGCAACACTCGTGCCTTGAAAGATGTTGCGATAGCGCTCTTCGCTCTGCCGAAGCCTTGCGTCCGACATCCTGATCTGGACGCAGAGCACGGCGGCGATGGCAATGGCGAGCGCGCTGACGGCGCCGCGCAACATTGCTCCCTCATTGGGGTCGTTCGCGTGACCGATCAGATAACCGAGGATTGTCAGGCCGATGCAACCGAGGGCGATCAGGATGATGCCCATGACATTGGTGAAACGGAGCGCCATCAGCAGCACGACGATATAAAGCGCCGCGACAGCGATCTCGAATGTGCTGAAGGCGTCGAACGCGAAAATACCTGCAGCAAGGATAGCTGTCGCAATGGCCATGGGCAGCTGTGAGGGGCGGTGCACCCGATCAGAATTGGTCATTTGAGCCGCAAAATAGGAAGCAGGGCGTGCGTCCTGCAGGGAATGGTGAAGTCGTCTGAAGTCGGTGGCGTCTCGCCCAGGATAAACCTTGGTATAGGGCGGGATTACCTTCGTTTCTTGAATCTCTATCCTCGTAGAATGGTTAGCGCGGCCGGAATCTCTCATCCTTGGATCGTCGAAGTCATCGCGATGTCGATGTCATTCACCACCCAAAGGAGACCGATATGCTGCTCGATTCACAGTCCCAGAATTCTGACTCGTTTGCCGGTGTATTGTCTGACGCAAGTTCTACGACGGTCGCCCAGCTCCTGCTAGATGCACGGCAAGCGATTGGATCGGATGTCGGTGCGGCTCTTCGCTGCATCAAGCGGGCTGCATCGCTGCTCGAGGCGCCCTCCCAACCGTCGTCCGTCAGCCCCGCGAGGGGCGGCCTCGCACGCTGGCAGGCGGAGCGGATCAAGCGCCACATTGATTCAAATCTGGATGAGGCGATCCAAGTATCGGATCTCGCGAGTCTCGCTCGCCTGAGTTGCGGCTACTTCTCAAATGCGTTCAAGACCACCTTTGGCCAATCTCCCCATGCCTATATCGTCTCCCGCCGTCTGACGCGTGCGATGGAGCTGATGACATCCAGCAGCAAGTCACTCTGCGAGATCGCCATCGATTGTGGCTTCTCCGATCAGGCCCACATGTGCCGCCAGTTTCGCCGCGCGACCGGGGCCAGCCCCAACGTCTGGCGCCGCGACAACATGATGATGTCCGCACTCGCAACACAGCAGTGATGCTGCTCGGGGAGTATCCAGAAACGGGCCACGGACGCTTGCATGATCGTTCCCGCCTTTGACGAATAGTTCGCATCGACGCTCCACCCGAAGATATCTCGCTACCTCAACCATGATGAAAGGATCGCTCAAATGTCTGCGCGCAAGACGATGATGAAATCGGCCCGGCGGTGGCTCTTGGTGCCCGCATCCGTAGCTTTCGTGATGCTGACCTCCATGGCGGAGAGCTCGGCGGCATCGGACAAGGCCTATCGCTGGATCGGAGATCCCCGGCTATCGACCGATATCAGCGCAGCCCGCCGTGTACAGCAGCGACGTGTCAATGCTCCCGCTCGCGTGACTGTTCCTTCCGTTGCTCCGCCGGTGCGGTTGATGGATTCCTATGCGAGTGCGCCGACAAGCTATGGCTACGGCATCGGCGATAACTCCCGAAACCAGACGTGGTGAAGCGAGGCGCCCAGCCAGGCCCGACCCTCGAAGCATAGTGGTCCGTGCACCCCGGGTTGCAGAAATGCCCCGTGGTCCCGCGGCTCCGAATGGGTAGGTTCCTCCTCGAACATGGTTCAGCGACGTTTCCGGGCCTTCGACGAGCCTGAGACATCGCTGCATCGATGCAAGAGGAAGAATGACGATGTCGTCACAGGTTAAAGTCGCTGCGGTCCATGCTGCGCCGATATTTCTCGATCGCGCGGCCACCACGGCGAAGGCGATTTCGATCATTCGCGAGGCTGCTGCCGCAGGCGCGCAGCTGATCGCATTTCCTGAAACCTATATCCCGGCCTTCCCGGTCTGGGCAGCCCTATGGGCGCCGATCGAGAATCACGATCTGTTCGTGACGATGGCCGAACAGTCGGTCTCGATTGCAGGTCCGGAAATGGCCGCCTTGCGCAACGAGGCGCGGGCGCTTGGCGTGACCGTCTCGATGGGCATCAGCGAAAGCTCGCCGGTCAGCGTCGGCCTGATCTGGAACAGCAATGTCCTGATCGGGCCCGACGGCAACATTCTCAACCATCATCGCAAGCTGGTGCCGACATTCTACGAGAAGCTGATCTGGGCTGCCGGCGATGGCGCGGGCCTCCGTGTCGCCGATACGCCCGTGGGCCGTGTCGGCAATCTTATCTGCGGGGAGAACACCAATCCGCTGGCACGCTATACGCTGATGGCGCAGGCCGAGCAGATCCACATTTCGAGTTGGCCGCCGATGTGGCCTACGCGTAAGCCGAGCAGCGGCGGTAATTTCAACAATGTCGCCGCCAATCGCATTCGTGCCAGCGCGCATTCCTTCGAGGCCAAGGCTTTCGGCATCGTCACCGCCGGTTATATGGACAAGGCAATGCGCGACTTCCTGATCGCGCGGGATCCCGATGTGGTCGATGTGATCGATCGCACGCAGCGCGCGGCCAGCTTCTTCGTCGACCCGACCGGCGAAGTGCTCGGCGACATGCTGCAGGACGAGGAGGGCATCGCCTATGCCGAATTCGACCTGCGCCGCTGCATCGAGCCGAAGCAGTTCCACGACGTGGTCGGCTATTACAATCGTTTCGACGTGTTCGATCTCACCATCAATCGCAAGCGTCTCGTGCCGGCGACCTTCGTCGACAAGATCGACGACGAAGAGGTCGCGTTTGAGCCGGCCGAGCGCGCGGTTTAGCCCTTCGACTGGTTCAGCACCGCATGCGGCATCATCACATGGATGCCCTTGTCGAGATTGACCAGCTGGGTGACGCGGACATCGGCGGCGAGACTGCAGAGCATATAGGCATCGTCGGGCGTCAGTGTTGTGCGTGCGACGATCATGCTGACCATCCGGCGGAGCGCGATACGTGCGGCTTCGTCGAGATCGGGATCGAAGGCCATCGAGATGAGGTGATCCTTCGTCTCGGCATAGGGTGCCTCCAACTGCGCATTCTTGACGAGATCGATCTTGAACGTGCCGGTGAGGCCGGTCTCGACGGCGGTCACACAGACTTCGCCGTCGCCCTGCACGGCGTGACCGTCACCGCAGGAGAACAGGCCACCCTCGGTCCAGACAGGAAGATAGAGAACGCAGCCTGCACCGAGCTCCTTGTTGTCGATATTGCCGCCAAAATGCGAGGGCATGGTCGTGCTGACCCGGCCAACCGCAGGTTTCGGCGCGGTACCCATCACACCGAAGAACGGCAGCGCCTTTAGCGTGATGCCCCATGGCGTCTTCACCACGCCATTAGCTCGATCAAGTCCGATATGGACGCGGCGGAAATAGTCGAAGTCGTCGGGCAGCGTGCCCATGCCGGGCTTGAAGAGCGTATAGCCCCAGTCATCCGCGAGCTGGACATCAAGGATCTCGACACGCAATGCGTCACCCGGTTGGGCGCCGCGCACGGCGACGGGTCCGGTGAGGATATGCGGCCCGAGTTCTGGCGTGACGGCATCCAGGATGGCGACAAGTTCGGGGCGGATGGTCATGCCCGCTTCTGTCGGGAGGTTCTCGCGCGTGCCGCTGACGCTTGTGATCGTGACCGTCTCGCCGGGATCGATGGTGGCGATCGGCTTCAGCGTGGCGTCGAAATAACCCCAATGAACGGTCGTCGGGCTCGGAAGCAGTGTCTGCGTCATGGAATGTCCTGTGTTCAGCCGCCGGCGGCGAAACTGTCGCTGCGCACGGCCCAGCCGGTGACGCGCGCCTCGATCAGCGAGAACACAATATACAAACCGACGCCCAATGCAGCCAGAATGAACAGGCCGGCGAACACCAGCGGCACATCGAAGCTGGACGACGCGATCATCATCAGATTGCCGATGCCGCGATTGGAGGCCACGGTCTCTGAAATCACCGTGCCGACGAAAGCCAGCGTCGCAGCCACCTTCAGTGAGGCGAAGAAGTACGGCATGGTGCGCGGCAGCCCCACATTCCACAGAATTTCCAGCTTGGTCGCGCGCAGCGTCTTCATGACATCCTGCAATTCGGGCTCTGTGGCCGCAAGGCCGGTGGCGACGTTCACGACGATCGGAAAGATGCACATGATCATCGCGGTGAGGATCGCCGGCACGGTGCCCGCGCCGAACCACAGTACGAAGATCGGCACCACCGCGACTTTCGGGATCGACGAGAATCCCACCAGCATCGGATAGGCGACGTCATAGGCCAGCTTCGACGAGCCGATCAGCATGCCCAGGAGAATGCCGATCGCGATGCCGAAGCCGAACCCAACCATGGTTGTGTACAGCGTCTGCAGCGCATGCGGCCAGATCGCGGGGAAGCGCGTCCAGAGCGTCGCAAGCACCTGGCTCGGCCGCGGCAGCACGATGTCCGAGACATGGAACATCAGGCACAACAATTCCCACAGTACGAAGAAGCCGATGATGCAGGCGGTGGACATGACCTGGCGGCGGACGCGTTCGCTCATGACACGATCTCCTGAACGGCGCGAGCCGCGACGATGCGCTGGCGCAGGCGCTGGGTCAGCGTGACGAAATCCGGCTCGAACGACACGTCGATGGTGCGCGGCCGCGCGAACGGCACCGCGCTGTCATCGACGATGCGGCCGGGCCGCGCCTGCATCACGCAGATGCGCGACGCCAGATAGGCGGCTTCCTTGAGGTCGTGGGTGACCAGCAGCACCGTCGGGCGCTTCTCGATCCACAGGTTCTGCATGATCTCCCATAACTCCTCGCGGGTGAACTGGTCGAGCGCGCCGAACGGCTCGTCGAGCAGCAGCAAGGTCGGATCATGAATCAGCGCCCGGCACAACGAGGCGCGCTGCTGCATGCCGCCGGAGAGCTGCCAGGGAAATTTGTCGCCGAAGCCGCCGAGGCCGACCTGCGTCAGAGAGGCCTCGACGCGGTCGCGATATTCGGTCTTGCGCTTGGCGCGGAACGCTTCCTTGAACGGCGGCACGATCTTGAGCGGCAACATCACATTGTCGCGTATGTTCAGCCACGGCAGCAGCGTGGGGTTCTGGAACGCCATGCCGATTCGTGCCGCGCCCGCGCCGATTTCGCGGCCGGCAACGAACACGTTGCCCTGGGTTGCATTCAGCGTGCCGGCCACCAGTTTCAGAATCGTCGACTTGCCGCAGCCGGACGGACCGACCAGGGCAACGAATTCGCCCTTGTCTATGCGTAGCGACGTCTCGACCAGCGCGGTCACGGCGTTCTTCGCCGTGCCGAAGGTGACGCGCACCTTTTCGAGCTCGATCACATTGTCCGCAGCGCGGGGCTTTGGGTGGGCGAGCGGTGCGTTCATCGGGTCAGGCTTTCTGCACGGAGGTGATCGCGGCCATGGTCGAGTCGGTGTTGGCCGGCATCGCCGGCGGCATCTGCTGGATCGCATGCACCGATTGCCCGGTGCCGCGGGCTTCCTCTTGCAAGATCCGGTCCTTCATCGCGAAGCGGCCGCGCACGATGGTATGGATCGGCAGTGCCGAGGCCTTGCGGCCATGCCACGGCGAAATCTTCGCGCGCGACTGGATCATCGCGTCGTCGACGGTCCATTCGCGCTTGAGGTCGACGATGGCGATATCGGCATCGGATCCCACCGTCAGCGTACCCTTGCGTGGATACAGGCCCCAGATCTTGGCGGGGCTCTCGGCGCTCCAGCGCACGTAGTCGTTGATGGTGGCGCGGCCCTTGTTGATCTCGGTCAGCATCAGCGGCATCTGGGTCTCGACGCCGGGAAAGCCGCAGTCGACGGTCCAGATGTCCGGCCGGGTCTTCTCGTCCGGTGCATGTGGCGCATGGTCGGTGGCGATCATATCGATCGTGCCATCCATCAGCGCGTTCCACAGCGGCTGCTGGTTGGGCTTTTCGCGCACCGGCGGATTGACGCGCACGACGCCGCCGAATTTGTCGTAATCGGTCTCCGACAGCAGCAGATATTGCGGGCAGGTCTCGCCGGTAATGTCGACGCCCCGCGCCTTGGCTTCGGCCAGCGGCTGCAATTCGGCAGCGGAGGAAATGTGCAGCACGTGGATGCGCGCACCGGTCCATTCGGCGAGGATCGCCGCGCGAGCGACGGCCTCGACGGCGACGACGGCGGGCCGTGCTGCCAGATGCGCGATCGATTCGATGCGTCCGCTGGCACGCAGCCGTGCTTCGCGGCGCTCCATGATGGAATTGGTCTCGGCATGCAGCGAGATGCGCTTGCCGGTCGGGGCCACCACTTCGAAGGCTTCCAGCATCGCGCCGGTGGTCGGCGAGGGGATGCGGCCGAAAGTGTTGCCCATATAGAGCTTGAAGCCGATCACGCCGCCATCGATCAGCGCGTCGACATGTTCGATGCTGTCTTCGCCCAGCACCGCATAGAGCCCGTAGTCGACATAGGCCTTGGCAGAAGCGATCTTGTGCTTGTCGGCCAGCGCTTCCGCATTGTTGATGGTCGGCAGCGTGTTGGGCATGTCGAACACGGTGGTGACGCCGCCAAAGGCCGCGGCGGCGGTGCCGCTGGCAAAGTCTTCCTTCTGCGGATAGCCGGGGTCGCGGAAATGCACGTGCACGTCAATGGCGCCGGGCAGAACATGAAGGCCCGTGGCGTCGAGTATCTGCGTCGCCGGCGGCATCGCCTCCGGCGCGCCGATGGCGTGGATCACGCCGTCCTTGATGGCGATGCTAGCCCCGTAACTTGCATCGGGCGATACGATGGTGCCGCCATTGATGACCAGATCGACCTTGTCGCTCATGTTAGCCCCCTCGCTCACAGCATGGCCCAACCGCCATCGACCGGCAGGTCGACGCCGGTAATCTGGCGCGAGACGTCGCTGGCCAGAAACAGACAGGCATTGGCGACGTCGGCATCGACGGTGACGCGGCGCAGCGCGTAGTCCATGGCGTGACGCTCGGCGGCTTCCTGTTCGGTGATGCCGAGCTTCAGCGCCATGTCGCGGCAGACCTTGTCGCGAAAGCGCGGGCCATCGACCATGCCAGGCGCCACGCAATTGACGTTGATGTTGTGCGGGCCGACCTCGAGCGCGAAGCTCTTGGTGATGCCGCGCAGACCCCATTTCGAGGCCGAGTAGGCCATGCGGCCGGCGCGGCCGCGCATGCCGAAGGTGCCGCCAACATTGACGATCTTGCCGTAGCGCTGATCGATCATGGTCGGCAACGCCGCGCGCATGGAGTGGAAGCAACCGTTCATATTGAGTGTGACGATCTCGTCGAACTCCTCCGGCGTGGTTTGCACCCCCGTTTTGCCGATCGGGCCGGAGCCGCCGGCGACATTGACAAGAATGTCGATGCGCCCGCCGAACGTCGCCTTGGTCTTCTCCGCCGCGGCCTCGCATTGCTCGGACTTCGTGAGATCGCAGGGAATGACGATCACCTCGCCGCCCTTGGCTTTCACCTCGGCGGCAACCGGCTCGATCGCCGAGGTATCGCGGCCCAGCAGCGCCAGCTTGCAGCCTTGTTCGGCAAAGGCGTGGGTGATGGAGGCGCCCATACCCTTGGCGGGGCCTGTGATCATGACGACGCGATTTTCGAGGGAGAGTTTCATGGTGCTGTCTTTCTTGGGTCGTTTGCTCTGGCCCCTCCACGTCATTGCAAGGAGCAAAGGCGACGCGGCAATCCAGAAGCCATGAGCGCAGGAAGATTGGATTGTTTCGCCCAACGAATTGGCTTCGCCCATTCGCCAGGGCTCGCAATGACGGTTGAGAGGCGATGATGCTGAGGGGCCGGTTCGTCGTTACATCGCGGCCTTGATGGCCGTTGGGCGATCGGCCAGCGGCGGCATGAAGCTGCGGTCGAATACGTCGCCGACCTTCGGCGTGCGTGGCAGCTCCTTGGCGCTGACGAGGATGTCGATCGCCTTGCTCATGCGTTCGTCGCTGATGTCGCCATGGCCGATCTTTGAAATTTCCGGCGAAGTCATTTCGTCGGACAGCGTGGCTTCCAGGCGCGCGCGTTCGATGTCCGGCTTGATCAGCGGTTCGCGCTTCTGCACCGCCTCGATGGCGACTTTGGGATCGGCCATGGCATCCTTGACGCCACGGTTGAGCGCCTTGAGGAAGCCCTTCACGGCGTCGGGGTTCTCCTTGGCAAACTTGCGCGAGACAATGATGGCGTTGGAATACAGATCCATGCCGTAGTCCCCGAACTTGATGAAGCGAATCTCTTTTTCAGGATCGATGCCGATCAGCCTGGCGCTGAAGCGGATGGTGGTGATGTAGCCGAACACGCCATCGACCTGATCCTTCATCAGCATCTGTTCGCGCAGATTCGGCTGCATGTTGGTCACCTCGACCTTGCTGCAGTCGATCTTGGTCGCCGCGCAGAGCGCCGGGAATAGCTTCAGCGCGCCGTCGTTGGCCGCACCGCCGAGCTTGCGTCCGACGAAATCGGCGGGGGTCTTGATTGGACTATCGGCTTTCACGGCCACGGTGAAAGGCGGGCGGTTGTACATCTGGTAGACGCCGATCGGCGCTTCGTCCGGCTTCCTGGCGGCAAGTTCGATCAGCGCATTGATGTCGCCGAAGCCCATGTCATAGGCCCCGTTGGCGACCTGCGGCACCGCCGCACCAGAGCCGTTACCCTGGTCGAAACTGACGTCGAGGCCTTCAGCTTTGAAGTAGCCGCGATCCTGCGCCAGGAAGAACATGCCCTGCGGACCTTCATACTTCCAGTTCAGGACCATCTTGATCTTGGTGTCGGCCTGCGCGGCGACAAACGATCCGGCCGTCACGATCAGTGTCAGGGCAAGCGTCTGCAATCCACGAAATGCATGGCGTCCGGTCATCGGTGTGTTCCTGTTGAGAAGAGTGACACGATCGGCCGGTGGGGTGTCTCTGCCTGCGGCCGCCCTCAGGAACAAGTTAAGCCTATCCGAGTGCGCTTATCTGCTGCTATCTTTTTGCTTAAGCGGTGCAAAAAAGGCCTCACCGGAATCGTCCAGATAACGCGTTGTTCGGGCCGGCGCTTGCAGAGCCGCGAGGCGCAGGCGCGTCAGCAGCATCCGCAAAGGCTTGCCGCAATCACGCCGTCGAGCGCGGCGAGGGCCCCAGCCAGGTTCTGGCCAGAGGGCATGCCGGCGCGCATTTGCGCCAGAATCTCCTGCCGCGCTGCCGTGAAGTCGATCCCGGCGACATGCCCATCGCGCACGATCGTGTGGCCGGCGACGATCACCTCCCGGATATGGCGCGCGGTTGCCCGCGAGAACAGGAGATTGATCGGGTCGAGATCGCTACGCAGCGCGTCGTCGTTGAGCGCGTTCCAGTCCAGCAGCAGCATGTCCGCATCGGCGCGGTGGCGCAGGCCGCCGTCGTTGGCGATATTGGTGACGGCGAAGCGGCCGTTGCTTACGCTTTCATGCAGCGCCCGGTGGCGGGTCACGACTTGATCGAAACCGCTGCCGGCATGAAGCAGATGTGACAGTCGGAGCTCGCGCAGTGCATCGTTGTCGTCGTCGAATGCTTTGCCGTCGATGCCGAGGGCGACCCGGCATCCGGCGGTCCACATCCGGGTCATGGGGGCCAGCCCCGAATGCAGATGCAGGTTGGAGCTGGTATTGACCGAAATGACGACGCCCCGTTCGGCCAGGAGTTCGAGTTCATCGGGCCGGGCCCAGACGCAATGTGCCAGCGTCAGCCGCGGGGACAGCAGACCGATCTCGTCCAGCATGCGGACTACGCCGCCAGGATAATTGGCGTCGCACCACTGGCGTTGATACTTGGTCTCGAGCAGATGCATGTGGACACGGCGGCCGGTGCGTGCCGAGGCGTCGGCGGTCGCCTGCAACAGCGCGTCGCTGCACCACTGCACGCCATTGGGACCATATTGCACATCGAATGTCGGGCCATCGGCGGCGGAGACAATCTCGTCCACTAGCGTCATGTAATCGCGCGGTGACAGCGGCGGACGCGTGAAGCGCTGCGCGATCTCCGCCCGAACGTCCGGCGGCAGCGCTGCCAGCACAGGTTCCGAGGGACCGTAGACCAAAGGATTGCGATCTCTCATTGCCACGGCGAGGCCGGCGCGCACGCCGACATCGCGTGCCGCGCGCGATACCTCGGCCAGTTCGGTCGGCAGATCAGTGAAGCCCTGCACGCGGGTGTAATGGTTCATGACGATACCGGCACCGCCCAGCGCGCTGCTGGCGAACGCGACGCAGGCCGCTACATAGGGATCGACCGCAGGAAACAATGCGAGATAGTGGATCCAGGACTCCAGCGGCTTGGCGTCGGCGCCGATGGAGCTGGTGCGGACCGCGCGGCCGTGGTCGTGGGCATTGACCAAAGCGGGCAGCGCCATGATCGACTCTGCTGCTTCAGTTGTCCGCGCGATCGACTGGATCTTGCCGTCGTGCAGCGCGATCACCTGTGCGCCGGGCATCGGCCCGTCCGGGCCAAGCACATGAGCGCAGGTGATGCGACGCGGCGCGCCGGTGGAGCGAGCCGTTGTCATTACGGCGCGATGGTCGGGGGCATCCGGTCGGGCTTGGCCGGCAGGAACGTATCGTTGAACACGTCGTCGGGCTTCGGTGTTCGCGGCAGTTCGAACGAGGTGACGATGGTGGAGATCGCTGAAGTCAGGCGCTTCTGATCGAGCTCGCCGAGGCCCAGATCCCCGACCTCTGGCGTGTTGATGAAGTTGTTGTAAACGTAGGTCAGGCGCCGCTTCTCGATATCCTTCTTGATCAGCGGTTCCTCGGTGGCGAGCAGGTCGATGGCGGCGTCCGGTGCCTGGACGGTTTCCTTGATCGAGCGGTTAATGGCGCGCAGCAGACCTTTCACCGCCTCCGGATGTTCCTTCAGCAGCTTCTGCGACACCATTACGCCGTTGGAATAGAGGTCGAGGCCGGCGTCAGAATAAAAATTCCAGCGGAAGTCCTTGTCGGGATCGACCTTGAGCGACACCAGGTTGAGATAGCTGGTGGCCGCGAACACCGCGATTGAATCCACTTGGCCCTGCAGCAGCATTTGTTCCTGCAAGGCCGGCGAAACCTGCAGAATGCTGATCTTGCTGTAATCGATGCCGTTCTGCTTGGCGAGCAGCGGCAGTAGTTTCAGCGACGCACTGCCGGAAGGCGAGGCAAGCTTGGATCCCTCGAGATTCTTGAGAGTTTTGATCGGTCCATCCGCCTTGCTGAGCAGCGCGAACGGCGTCTTGTTATAGATCATGTAGACCATCACCGGTGCATCGTCCGGCTTGGTGGCAGCATTCTGAATGATGGCGTTGATATCGCCGAAGCCGGCATCATAAGCGCCCGACATGATCCGCGTGACGGTCGCCGCCGAGCCTTCGCCCTGATCGATCGTCACGTCGAGATTTTCATCTTTGAAGTACCCTTTGGCCTTCGCCCAGTAGTACCACGCATGCAGACCTTGGATTTTCCAGTCGAGGGTAAACTTGATCTTGGTTGGCCCGGCAGCCTGGGCAAGAGTGAGTGTTCCTGCGGCTACGCCCAAGGCTAATACGAGCGTCAGTAATCCACGAAGTGCCCGGCGTTCGGTCATCGATGCTTTCCTGTTGCGAAACGTGACATGATTGGTCGGTGGGCGACGTCGCTCTCGCGACTATCTTCCTGTGTGAATCAGGATAGACCTATTCGAGTGGTCACATCTGCTGCTATCTTTTCCAGTGACCGGTGTGAAAAAGGCATCACTTGAGAGGCGAGGGGCAATGAGGCATCTGCGGTTGCTGACCCATGTGGTCGAAGTGGCCCGCACCGGCTCGATCCGCCGCGCCGCGGAACTGCTCAACTTGACGCCTTCCGCGATGAACCGGCGCATTCAGGACCTCGAAGCCGAAATCGGCACGCCTTTGTTCGAGCGCCGGCCACGGGGCGTGAAGCTGACTACTGCCGGCGAAATGTTCGTGCGCTACGCGCGCAGCCAGATTGCCGATGCCGACCGGATGAGATCGCAGGTCGAGGATCTCAGAGGTCTGCGGCGCGGTCCGATCCAGATCGCCTGCAGCCAGGCGCTGGCGCTGGATTTTCTGGCGCTGCGCGTCGCTGCGTTCCAGAAGAAGCATCCGAAAGTGGTGTTCGACCTCAAGGTGATGGATCACGAGCGCGCGCTGGCCGCGCTGGCGGCTTACGACGTCGATCTCGCTCTGGTGCATCGTCCGGCGATGTGGCCGTCACTGCGCGTCATCGCCAGCCTTCCCCAGCGTCTTGTGGTGATCACCCGCTCGGATCATCCGCTGGCAGCCAAGAAGATGCTGCGCCTCTCCGATTGTGTCGATTATCCCGCAGCCCTGCCGGATCGGACTTTGAGTGGCCGCCAGATTCTCGATGAGGTCACGACCCGGCGCGATCTGCGCCTCAACATGCTCGCGGAGTCAAACTCCTTCGAGATGCTGCGCGGGCTGGTGTTCCGCTGCAACATGATCTCTTTCCAGATCGAGATCGGAGCCCCCACCGGGAACCTCGGAATGGGGCTGGTCGGCCGCCCGATCGATACCCGCGATGTGCCCACCGCCGATCTGGTGCTGTGCCAGCTGCGCGGTCGCACCCTACCGGTAGCCGCGGCGACTTTCGCGGAAATCCTGATGAAGAGCCTGAGCGAGATGCAGGCAGGCACTTAGCTCTTTTGCGGTGCAAAATATCCTTCCTTGAGCGGGCCGGATGCCTTATTGGCAGGCCTCATCCCTGTCTCGTGAGCCCGTAGTTCCCATGATCCGCCTCGACAATATCAGCAAGCAGAACGGTCATCAGATCGTCTTCATCGAAGCCGCCGGCGCGCTGCTGAAGGGTGAGAAGATCGGTCTGGTCGGGCCCAACGGTTCCGGCAAGACGACCCTGTTCCGCATGGTCACCGGCCGCGAACTGCCCGACGAGGGGCAAGTGGTGGTCGAGCGCGGCGTCACCATCGGCTATTTCAGTCAGGATGTCGGCGAAATGTCGGGCCATAGCGCCGTCGCCGAGGTGATGGAGGGCGCCGGCCCCGTCAGCGTGGTCGCGACCGAGCTGAAGGAATTGGAAACGGCCATGGCTGATCCGGACCAGGCCGACAATATGGACACGATCATCGAGCGCTACGGTGAGGTGCAGGCCCGCTTCGAGGAACTCGACGGTTACGCGCTGGAAGGCCGAGCTCGCGAAGTGCTGGCGGGTCTGTCCTTCACGCAGGAAATGATGGACGGCGATGTCGGCAAGCTGTCCGGCGGCTGGAAGATGCGCGTCGCGCTGGCACGCATTCTGTTGATGCGTCCCGATGTGATGCTGCTCGACGAACCCTCGAACCATCTGGATCTCGAAAGCCTGATCTGGCTCGAAGGGTTCCTGAAGGGCTACGAGGGCGCGCTACTCATGACCTCGCATGACCGCGAATTCATGAACCGCATCGTCACCAAGATCATGGAGATCGATGCGGGCTCGCTGACGTCCTATTCCGGCGATTACGAATTCTACGAAGCGCAGCGCGCCATGAACGAGAAGCAGCAGCAGGCGCAATTCGAGCGCCAGCAGGCGATGCTGGCCAAGGAAATCAAGTTCATCGAACGCTTCAAGGCCCGCGCCTCGCATGCCGCGCAGGTGCAGAGCCGCGTCAAGAAGCTCGACAAGATCGAGCGCGTCGAGCCGCCGAAGCGCCGCGAGGTCGTGTCATTCGACTTCCTGCCGGCGCCGCGTTCGGGCGAAGACGTCGTCAGCCTGAAGAACATCCACAAGGCCTATGGCAGCCGTACCATCTATGAAGGGCTGGACTTCTCGGTGCGTCGTAAAGAACGCTGGGCGGTGATGGGTATCAACGGCGCCGGCAAGTCGACACTGTTGAAGCTCGTGACCGGCGCGGCCGAGCCGGACAACGGCGACGTCACCATCGGCGGCAGCGTCAAGCTCGGTTACTTCGCGCAGCACGCGATGGATCTGCTGGATGGCGAGCGCACGATCTTCCAGAATCTCGAGGACTCATTCCCGCAGGCCGGGCAGGGTACGCTGCGTGCGCTCGCCGGCTGCTTCGGCTTCTCCGGTGACGATGTCGAGAAGCGCTGCCGCGTGTTGTCGGGCGGCGAGAAGGCGCGTCTGGTGATGGCCAAGATGCTGTTCGATCCGCCGAATTTCCTGGTGCTCGACGAGCCGACCAACCATCTGGACATGGCCACCAAGGAAATGCTGATCAAGGCGCTCGGCGATTACGAAGGCACCATGCTGTTCGTGTCGCATGACCGCCACTTCCTCGCGGCGCTGTCGAACCGCGTGCTCGAACTGACCCCGGACGGCATCCAGCAATATGGCGGCGGCTATACTGAATATGTCGAACGTACCGGCCAGGAAGCGCCGGGTTTGCATCCGAATTAAGCGCGCCTGTTTCCTTCGCCCCGCCCGGCGAAGCGAAGCTTTGCTAGGCGGGAGAGGTTAAGCAAGTTCAGCCCGTCAGCGCGGACACTGAGACGCCGCGCTTCACCACGCTGCGCATCGCGAAGCTTGAATGCAGCCGCGCCACGCCGGGCATCCGCGAGAGGTGCTGCTTGTGGATGCGCTCATAGTCTTCCATGTCGCGCGCCTGCACATGGACGAGATAGTCGTCATTGCCCGACATCAGGTAGCACGACACGACATCCGGGCATTTGGCGATCTCGCGCTCGAAGGCGGACAGCGCATCCTCGCTCTGCTTGTCGAGCGTGATGTGGACGTGGACCGTCATCATGTAGCCGAGCTCGGATGCGTCGATCTCGGCGGCATAGCCTTTGATCACGCCCTTCTTTTCCAGGGCCGTGAGACGCCGGGTACAGGCGGTGGGTGACAGGCCGACTTTCTCTGCCAGTGCCATCTGGCTGATCCGGGCATCCCGGACAACCTCGCGAAGGATCTTCCGGTCGGTCGAATCGAGGTCGCTTGCCATGGTTCTCGCCAAAGTTTTGCAGGATTTCTCTACAGGGACGTAAATTTACGCCGATAATCACCATTTATGACCGTAGCAGCGGCCGGAATCGCCGTAAAGCGCCATGCGGAAGGTGAGATACTGCCGTTGCGATCATTCGTAGCGGGGGATGTGATGCTGGCACCTTGGACAGGCGGAACGGGCACGCGGCATGCGAGCGCGGTGCTGACCATCGATCTCGAAGCCATCTCACGCAATTACCGGCTATTGGCCGAGCGGGTCGGCCCCGGCGTCACCTGCGCCGGCGTAGTGAAGGCCGACGCCTATGGCCTCGGCGCTGATCGTGTCGCGCCGGCACTCTATCGGGCCGGCTGCCGCACCTTCTTCGTGGCGCATCTCGACGAAGGGCTGGATCTCCAGACCCATCTGGCCCGCGACGTTACGATCTACGTGCTCAACGGTCTGCCCTCGGGCAGCGAGCGTGACTGCGCGGAAGCCGGCATCATTCCGGTGCTCAATTCGCGCGAACAGCTTGAGGCCTGGTCCGATCAGGCGCGGCAACGCGGCCGGATTCTCCCGGCGGTCATTCAGGTCGACAGCGGCATGTCGCGGCTAGGCATGTCGCCGCGTGAGGTCGCCGAACTCTCGGGCAAGGACACCTCAGTTCTCGATATCCAGATGGTGATGAGCCATCTCGCTTGTGCCGACACGCCGGAGCATCCGGCCAATGCGCACCAGCTCGCCGCGTTTCAGGCGCTCGCGAAACGCTTCCCTGCTGCGCGACAATCTCTGGCCAATTCGTCCGGCATTTTCCTTGGGCGCAACTATCATCATGACCTCGTCCGCCCCGGCGCCGCGCTCTACGGGCTCAATCCCCATCCCGCGCAAAGCAATCCGATGCTGCCAGTGGTTCGGCTCACCGCGCAGGTGCTCCAGATGCGCGAGGTCGAAGCCGATGCCCATGTCGGCTATGGCTGGAATTTCCGCGCGACCAGGCCGACCCGGCTGGCGACATTGGCGATCGGTTACGCCGACGGTTTGCAGCGCGCCTTCGGCAATGGCGGTGCCGTGTATTTCCGTGGGCGGCGGCTGGCCGTTGCCGGCCGCGTATCGATGGACTCGCTGACAGTCGATCTTGGCGATCTGCCGCCCGGTATGTTGGCACGGGGCTCGCAAGTGGAGATCATCGGCGGGCATCAGTCACTCGACGCGTTGGCCGCAACCGCGGGCACCATTGGCTACGAAATGCTGACCTCGCTGGGTCAGCGCTATGAACGAATTTATTCGGATGAGATCGATGTGCGGTGGACCGCCCGGTCTGGAGGCACGGTGCTATGAAGGTTCTGGTTCTTGGCGCGGGCGTGATCGGCGTCACCACGTCCTATTATCTGGCCAAGGCAGGCCACGAGGTGACGGTGATCGACCGTCAGCCCGGCGCCGCACTGGAGACCTCGTTCGGTAATGCCGGCGAAGTCTCGCCCGGCTACGCCTCGCCCTGGGCTGGCCCCGGCGTGCCGAAGAAGGCGCTCGGCTGGATCATGGACAAATACGGTCCCCTGGTGGTGCGGCCACAGGCCGATCCGCATCAGTGGCGCTGGATGCTGCAGATGCTGCGCAACTGCACGAGCGCACGCTACGCGCTGAACAAGTCGCGGATGGTGGGCATTGCCGAATACAGCCGCGACCAGTTGCGCGCACTGCGCGCCGAGACCGGCATCACCTATGACGATCGCAGCCAGGGCACGCTGCAACTGTTTCGCAAGCAGTCGCAGCTCGATGCCACCGGCGGCGATATCGACGTGCTCAAGCAATATGGCGTGCCGTATCAGGTGCTCGATCGTGCCGGCTGCGTGAAATATGAGCCCGGCCTCGCCGGCGTGCAGGATCTGTTCGTCGGCGGTTTGCGTCTGCCCGAGGATGAGACCGGTGACTGTCATCTGTTCACCCAGCGGCTGGAAAAGCTCGCGGCCGGACTTGGGGTGAAATTCGTCTACGAGACGACCATCAGATCGGTGGATGTGACGGATGGCCGCGTCGCGCAGGTGACGACCGACAAGGGTGTCTTCACCGCAGATAGTTATGTGATGGCGCTTGGCAGCTTCTCGCCGCTGCTGCTGCGTCCGCTCGGCGTCGATGCGCCGGTCTATCCGGTGAAGGGCTATTCGCTCACGGTGCCGATCACCGACGAGAGCGTTGCGCCGCAGTCGACAATCATGGACGAAAGCTACAAAGTGGCAATCACGCGCCTTGGTGACCGCATCCGCGTCGGCGGCACCGCTGAAGTCGGCAATTATCATCCGGTGCCGACCGCCCCGCGCCGTATGCCGCTCGACAAGTCGGTGACCGATTTGTTTCCGACCGCCGGCGATCTCTCACGCTCGACCTTCTGGAGCGGCTTGCGCCCGATGACACCAGATGGTCCGCCGATCGTCGGCCCGACGCATCTCGGCAATCTCCATCTCAACACCGGCCACGGCACGCTCGGCTGGACCATGGCCTGCGGCACCGCCCGCGTGCTGTCCGACCAGATCTCCGGCAAGGCGCCGGAGCTGGACGTCAAGGATCTGGCGATCAGCCGCTATAGCTGAAGCAACGCTCTTTCTTAACCTCTCCCCGCATTGCGGGGAGAGGTCGCCGCGTCTTCGCGGCGGGTGAGGGGCCGTCTCGGACGAAGCCTCCATCACGGGTCTCTCGGTTCACATGTCTTCGACCCGAGAGACCACTCCTTTTGCATCGTATGTGCCTCGCCCCTCACCCCAACCCTCTCCCCGCGCAGAGCGGGGAGAGGGAGCTTACCTAGCGCAGTCTCCCACTTTCGCATTGCGACGATTCTAGCCGCATGCGTGCCATGCTTCCGTCCACGCCCATTTACATCCCCGCCATTTCCGTTTTCAGTTGCTGAAAACAATTGGGGGAAACATGAGCGGTCAAACTGCGTCGGTGCATCGCGCGTCGGCTGACGCCATTGAGGCTGATTACATCATCGTCGGCGCCGGCTCGGCCGGTTGCGTGCTGGCCAATCGCCTCTCGGCCTCGGGCAAATATTCGGTGCTGCTGCTGGAAGCCGGCCCGAAGGACCGCAATATCTGGATTCATGTGCCGCTCGGTTACGGCAAGCTCTTCAAGGAGAAGTCCGTCAACTGGATGTATCAGACCGAGCCCGAACCGGGCCTTGATGGGCGTTCCGTGTTTCAACCGCGCGGCAAAGTGCTCGGCGGCTCCAGCTCCATCAACGGCTTGCTCTATGTGCGCGGTCAGCATGAAGATTACGATCGCTGGCGCCAGCTCGGCAATACCGGCTGGGGCTATGACGACGTGCTGCCCTATTTCAAGAAGGCGGAAAATCAGACGCGTGGGCCGAGCGACTATCACGGCGTGGGTGGCCCGCTGCCGGTGTCGGACTCGCGCTGCCCCGATCCGCTGTCGGAAGCTTTCATCGCTGCAGCTGCCGAGACGGGCATTCCGGTGAATAATGACTTCAACGGCGCGAGGCAGGAAGGCGCCGGCTGGTTCCAGACCACGACGAAGGGCGGCCGCCGCGCCTCGACAGCGCGGGCCTATCTGCGCCCGGCACAGAAGCAGGGCAAGGTCCGCGTCGAAACCGAAGCGCTGGCCCAGCGTATCCTGTTCGAAGGCAAGCGCGCGGTGGGCATCGAATTCAAGCAGCATGGCGTGGTGCGCAAGGCGCGCGCCCGCAAGGAAGTGCTGGTGTCGAGTGGCGCCTATAATTCACCGCAACTGCTGCAGCTCTCCGGCGTCGGTCCCGCCGATCTGCTCAAGGAACACGGCATCGAGGTCCTTCTTGATGCCCCCGGCGTCGGCAGTGATCTGCAGGATCACATGCAGGTCCGCATGGTGATGGAATGCCCGCAGAAGATCACGCTCAATGACTTCGTCAATCATCCCGTTCGCCGGGCGATGATGGGTCTGCAGTATGCCGCGTTCCGCACCGGTCCGCTGACCTATGCTGCCGGCACCACCGGGGCCTTCTTCAAGACCGATCCGCGCATGGCGTCTCCGGATATCCAGATCCACTTCCTGCCGTTCTCCACCGACAAGATGGGCGAGAAACTGCATCCGTTTTCCGGCTTCTCGGCGTCGGTCTGTCAGCTGCGCCCGGAAAGCCGCGGCTCGCTGCGCATCAAGAGCGCTGATCCCTCGGTGCCGCCGGCGATCCGCATCAACTATCTGGCGACCGAAACGGATCGTACGGCGAATGTCGAAGGCCTGAAAATCCTGCGTAAGATGCTGAACGCGCCGGCGATGAAGCCATTCGTGACCAAGGAGGTCGAGCCTGGTCCGGGCACGGTGACCGACGAGCAATGGCTCGCCTATTGCCGCCAGCGCGGCAGCACGGTCTATCATCCGACTTCGACGTGCCGGATGGGCAATGATGCGAAAGCGGTGGTCGATCAGCGCCTGCGCGTGCGTGGGCTGGAAGGTCTGCGCGTGATCGATGCATCGATCATGCCGGACCTGATGTCGGGTAACACCAACGCGCCGGTGATCATGATCGCCGAGAAGGCGTCGGATATGATCCTAGAGGATGCGCGGTAGCTCCAGTTGCGAGCTCCAGCGCTACAGTTCGTCGGACATCCGATAGGCGGCTGTCTGGCCGCGGAACTGGCCGGGCGTCATGTTGGTCGCCCGGCGGAAGGCGCGGGTAAAATTGGCTTGAGATGAAAAGCCCGCGGTATAGGCGACATCGACGATTGGTCGATACAGATCCGCCAGCATTTGTTTCGCCAGTGTCAGCCGCCGTTCGCTGACGAACTGATGCGGTGTGAGACCGGTTCGGACCTTGAACACCCGCGCGAAATGCGCCGGGCTGAGACAGGCCGTGCGGGCCATATCGGCGACCGCGAATTCGCGCGAGATGTTGGCGTCAACGAATTCGATTACCCGCGCCAGCCGCCGTTGATCCAATGGCTTGTCGGATGATGGTGGCGGCTTCAGCGGAATCGCGTTCGCCGCATATTTGTGAACGAGATGTGCGGACAATGCACTGCTGAGTGTTTCAATCAGCAGTCGGCCGGCGGAGGTCTCCGTATTCAGCTCCTGCAGGATCAGCTCGGCGACCTGTTCGATGAATGGATCATGATCGACGCTCTCATAGCGCAAGGTCATACGTGATGGATCGATTTCCAGATCCTGCAGAAGCGTGTCCTCAAAGGGCTGGCCGGGAAGATAGATATGCAGGCAGTCCGCGACCGGTTCGGAGACGTTGATATATTCTTCGCGAATGCCGGCGGGGCAGAGCCAGATGGTGCCGCGATGGCCCGACGTCCGTTGCCGCATACCGCCGCCCTGACGCTCCACGACCGAGTTGCCGCGCAGGAACATGGCAATCTCGGTATCTCGTGGCAGCACCGAGGGTAGATCGCCGGCCCGATGGCTCCAGCGCTCCGCGAGCAGATGGGGCCAATTCCGGTCCTGAGACCCATCGATGAGATGTCCGGTGACATACTTTTCCGCGCCGTGGCCTGCAATCGTCATAGCCAACCCCCACTCGCTGAAATGATCGTCGCTTAACATTCAATTCCTGTGCCATGGGCGCGGGGCGGAACCCGCCGCGTGGTCAGCAGGATTTGCAAACAGAACAGCAGGCTCGGAAAAGCCAACAGCCCGTCAGCTCAGCATGCTCGGCATCGACCCAGATCGGTAGCCAGCGGAGGCCAGCTTGACCCAGATAACCGTAATTGGTGCATGCCCCCATGATTGCCCCGACACCTGCTCCATGATCACGACGGTCGAAGATGGCCGTGCCGTGTCCGTGCGGGGCAATCCGGATCACCCGTTCACGCAAGGTCGGCTCTGCGTGAAGGTCAACGATTATCAGGAGCGCGTCTATAGCGACCAGCGCATTCTCTATCCGATGCGGCGCTCGGGGCCGAAGGGCAGTGGCCAGTTTACGCGCATCTCATGGGGTGCCGCGCTGTCCGAGATCGCCGGCAAATGGAAGACGATCATCGCTGAGGACGGCGCCAAGGCGATCCTGCCGTGCAGCTATCTTGGCACCCAGGGCATCATCAACGGCCTCAATGTCGGCGATCCCCTGTTCAACAAGCTCGGCGCCACGGTGGCCGAACGTACGTTCTGCGATTCCGGCGCCTGTACTGCCTATCTGATGACGATAGGCCATACGCCGGGTACCGATCCGGAGAGCTTCGTCCATTCCAAATACATCATCCTCTGGGCCTGCAACACGCTCAGCACCAACTCGCATCACTGGCCTTATATCAAGCAGGCGATGAAGAACGGCGCCAAGCTTGTGGTCATCGATCCCGTGCGGACGCGGACCGCGCAGCAGGCGGACTGGCACATCGCTATAAGGCCGGGGACAGACGCGGCGCTGGCGCTGGGCCTCATCCACGTCATCACCACCGAGGGGCTGATCGATCGCGATTACGTCGACAACTATTCGATCGGCTATGACGAGCTGGCCGAACGTGCCGCGATTTACACGCCCGACTACGTGTCTGGAATCACCGGGATCGCGGCGGACGACATCCGCACGCTGGCGCGTGAATATGCCACCACGCCGCCCGCGGTAATCCGCATCGGCGTCGCCGTCGAGCGACATGCCGGCGGAGGCCAGACCGTGCGCGCGATCTCATGTCTGCCCGCGCTGATCGGTGCCTGGCGTCACGTCGGCGGCGGTCTGCTGCAGCTGCCGATCTGGGCGTTTCCGGTGAAATGGGACGTGCTGATGCGCCCGGACCTACAAGGAGAGGATCTGCGCATCGTGAATCTGTGGCAACTCGGCCCGGTGCTCACCGGCGAGCTTGGTTTCGATCCACCGATCAAGTCGCTGTGCGTCTACAATGCCAATCCGATGGCCATGGTCACAGAGCAGGGCAAGATCGAGGCTGGCCTGGCGCGTGAGGATCTGTTTACCGTCGTCAGCGAACACTTCATGACCGACACCGCGCGCTTTGCCGATATCGTGTTGCCGGCGACGACGCAGCTCGAACAGAAGGATCTGATGTTCTCCTGGGGGCATCTTTATCTGTCCTACAACAACCAGGCGATCGAACCCCTCGGTGAAGCCGTATCGAACACCGAGCTGTTTCGCAGGCTCGCCGCCGCCATGGGCATCGACGATCCGTCGTTCTTCCGCAGCGATGACGAGATGATTGCGGATTCGATGGACTGGACCAGTCCCGTGCTGGAAAACATCACCATCGAGCAACTGAAGCAAACCGGCTATGCGCGCTTGAAAGTCGAGGGATCCGATACATACGCGCCACATCGCGAAGGCAATTTTTTCACGCCGTCAGGCAAATGCGAATTCAAGTCCTCGATTGCCGCCGGCGGAAATTTCGTCGTGCCGCTGTTCAGGCAGGGCTATGGTGGCCAACAGTCCGGCGAGCCGGTCGATCCGTTGCCGTCCTATATTCCACCACGAGAATCGCCGCAGACCAATCCCGAGCTGGCGAAGAGATATCCGCTCAGCCTGATCTCGCCGAAGAGCCACGCATTCTTGAATTCCAATTTCGGCAATATGCCGAAGCAGCTCCATCATGCCGGCGAGCAGGCCGTACTGCTGCATCCCGACGATGCTGCAGTACGTGGCATCGAAGCGGGCGCGCCGATCCGTGTCTATAACGATCGCGGCTCGTTCGAGGCGCTCGTCACCATCTCGGCGGATGTGAAGCCCGGCGTGGTGGTGGCACCGAGCGGCTATTGGCAACGCTCGACCCGCAAGAGTGCAACGGTGCATGCGCTGACTTCGCCGGCGATGGCCGATCTCGGACGTGCGCCGACCTTCTCCGACATCCTGGTGCAGGTATCGACGGCGTAAGAAGGCGGGCTACCCCGCCTTCTTCACCCACACTTTGTTATCGTGAAACGCAGCCCCACCGTAAGGCGCCACGGCTTCGCCGCCGGTCAGCATATTGATGCCATGGCCGCCGATATGCGCCTTGTTGGGGTGCACCGATTCCGCAATCAACACACCGCGCCGCAGGCCCTCGAAGATACGCGCGGTCAGTGTCGTCTCGCCGCGCATGTTGCCGAGTGTCACGGCATCGCCATCGGCAATGCCGAGCCTCGCCGCGTCGACGGGGTGCATCATCACACTGGGTGCACCCTCGCGGGCCTGCGATGATGGCGTCTCGTTGAACGAGGTGTTGAGGAATGAGCGCGACGGGCTGGTGGCCAGACGAAACGGATGCGCCTCATCGACCTGTTCGATCGCCGCCCAGTGGTCGGGGAATGACGGCATCTCGTCCCACGCCCCCATCAGGCCGGCATTGGGCATCGGCACTTTCGACCAGTCGGCCTTGAAGTGGAATTTGCCGTCGGCATGGGCGAAACCGTCGAGATAATGCGAGGTGCGGAAATCCGGCTGGATATCGCGCCATTTGTCGGCCTCCAGCCCTTCGATGCCACCGCGGCCGCTGACTTGCAGCGTCTCGTCGATGATGTCGCGCGGATGCATATCGAACGCGCGGTGTTTCGCGCCGAGGCGGGTGGCGATGCCTTGCAGAACGTCGTGGTTCGAGCGGCACTCTTCCGGCGCGTCGATCAGCTTGGCACCGACCGAGATGTGCTGGTTGCCGCCGGCGTAATAGAGATCGTCGTGCTCCATGAACATGGTCGCCGGCAGCACGATATCGGCCATCATGGCCGTTTCGGTCATGAACTGCTCATGCACCGCGACGAACAAGTCTTCGCGGGCAAAGCCCTGCCGCACCAAGGCCTGCTCGGGCGCCACCGTCATCGGATTGGTGTTCTGGATCAGCATCGCCTTCACTGGCGGGCCGTTGTGCAAGGCCTCCGCATCGCCGGTCAGGATGCGGCCGATCTTCGATTGATCAAGACGCCGAACGCTCTCGTCGAGCACGTCGAGGCCCTCGATCAGTGTCTTGTCGAATTTCCAGATTGCGGCATTGTTGAAGAAAGCGCCGCCACCTTCATATTGCCAGGCGCCGGTAACGGTGGGCACGCACAGCGCTGCATGCATCTGTGCGGCTCCGTTGCGGCTGCGGGTGAAGCCATAGCCGAGGCGGAAATAGCTGCGCTTGGTCTCGCCGACCAGGCGCGCAAAGGCTTCGATTTCCGCAGCGGGCACGCCGCAAATGTCCGACGCCCATTCCGGCGTTCGCGAAGCAAGATGCGCCTCGAACTCCGGCGAGGCATCGGTGTATTTGGCGAGATAGTCGCGATCAGCTAGGCCGTCGCGGAACAGCACATGCATGACGCCGGCGGCGAAGGCGCCGTCTGTACCTGGCCGCAGCAGGATCTTGATATCGGCCTGCTTCATGGTGTCGTTGTCGTAGATGTCGACAACCGCCAGCTTGGTGCCGCGTTCTTTCCGCGCGCGCGAGACGTGGGTCATCACATTGACCTGCGTCGAGACGGGGTTGGTACCCCAGATCACGATCAGGTCCGACTTCGCCATCTCGCGCGGATCGACGCCGGCGACCTTGCCGGTGCCGGCGGCAAAGCCGGCCCAGGCAATGGTTGCGCAGATCGTCGAGTAGAAGCGCGAATATTTCTTCACATTGGCGAGGCGGTTGATGCCATCGCGCATCACCAGACCCATGGTGCCGGCATAGTAATAGGGAAACACCGACTCCGCGCCAAAATCGCGCTCGGCCTCGTCGAACTTCGCCGCGATCTCGTCGAGCGCCTCGTCCCAGGTGATGCGGGTGAAATGGCCGGAGCCCTTCGGGCCGGTGCGGCGCATCGGATACATCAGCCGTTCGGGATGATGGATGCGCTCGGCATAGCGCGCGACCTTCGCGCAGACCACGCCGGCGGTATAGCTTTGCTCCTTGGAGCCGCGGACCCGGCCGATGGTGTTCCCGCCAATCACCTCGATATCGAGGGCGCAGGCAGAGGGGCAATCATGTGGGCAGGTGGAGTGCTTGATGTCGATCTTGGCTTGAACGTTCATGCAGCCAAGCTAGCCAAAAGTTTACTGGAGGAAAAGCCGTGGTTTTACGCATCCCGCCCGACAACCGGGCAGGCCTCCAGTCCGTAGTCCTCTCGGCTATTTGCCCAGGGCGTCGCGTTGGGCGATCAGCCGGTCCAGCTCCTCATTCTGCTGAGCCAGCCGATCCGCGGTGCGCTCCTCGTTGCTCTCGCCGGAAGCCGCGGTGGCCTGCTCGATCAACTGCCGGATATTGTCGCGAAGGATGGCGATGCGATCGTCGAGCTCGGCGGCTGAGAGGGTGGAATCCATGGGGCGATACTCCTGACCCGCTACGGGCCGTACGCAGACTATAGCGCGCCAGAAGTGCTTTCTATTGAATAATCCGCAGATTAGCCTGCGCCAAACACGGGGTAGTCGGTGTAGCCAGCCACATCGCCGCCGTAAAACGTCGCCCGGTTGTAAGGCGTAAAGGGCGCCTTGCGCTTGATACGCTCCGGCAGGTCCGGATTGGCGATGAATGGGCGGCCGAACGCGATGATGTCGACATTGCCGGAAGCGACGGCCTCCTCGGCGGAGGTGCCGTCGAAGCCGCCGGCCGTGACCAGCACGCCGCTCCACATCGGCCGGAACAGCTCATAGGCTTTAGGCACATTGTTATGAAACACTTCCGCGCGGCCGACGCCGCTGGTGCGCGGCTCGACGAAATGGAGGTAGGCGAGGCCGAGCTTGTCGAGCTCACGGACCACATAGCTGTAGAGCGGCATCGGATCGGCTTCGCCGGAGTCATTCGAGACACCATAAGGCGACAGGCGGACGGCGACACGATCCGCGCTCCAGGCGTCGATGACGGCATTGGTCACTTCGAGCAGCAGGCGGGCGCGGTTCTCGATTGAGCCACCATATTGGTCGGTGCGCCGATTGCTGCGGGTCTGCAGAAATTGTTCGAGCAGATAGCCGTTGGCGCCGTGCACCTCGACGCCGTCGAAGCCGGCTTCCCTGGCGTTGCGCGTGGCCTGCCGGTAGGCGTCGATGATGCCGGGAAGCTCGCTGGTCTCCAGGGCGCGGGGTGTCTCGTAAGATACCGTCTCGCCTGAAGCCGTCCGCGTGGTAGCGTTGATCGCAATGGCTGACGGTGCCACCGGAAGCCCGCCGCCGGGCTGGAATGAGGAATGTGAGGCACGGCCCACATGCCAGAGCTGCAGGAAGATGATGCCGCCTTTGGCATGCACGGCGTCAGTGACCTGACGCCAGCCGGCGATCTGCTCCTTCGTATAGATGCCCGGTGTGTTCGGGTTGCCCTGGCCTTCCTGCATCACCTGCGAGGCCTCGGCGATGATCAGTCCGCCTTCGGTCGCGCGCTGCGCGTAATATTCGGCATTGAGCGTCCATGCAGCGAGAGATGTCTTCTCGGCGCGCATGCGCGTCAGCGGCGCCATCGCGACGCGGTGGCTCAATCGATACGGGCCGACTTGCAGCGGCTGGAACAGGGAAGAGGACGTCATTGGCGCTCCATTCAAAATATCAATCGGGCGATAGCCTTGGTGAACAGGTGTCGCGGCATTCGTATCGTTCAATACAGCGCAGGTCCTGGTCAATCAAAGTTGATGGCATCTATTCGCTGCATTACAGCCTTTAATGCTACGAGGCGGAATTAGGTTGGGCCATATGGGCCCTGACGACGAAGGACGGATCGCGATGGCGAAGAAGCAGGTTCAGGGCGTCGAAGACTATAAAGGTGCCGCCGCAGGTTGGGGCGCGTTGAAAGCAGTGGCCGACGCGGTGCGCGGACAGATGGCGGTCGTCAATGAGACCCATGGCCTTCTGACGATGAACCAGCCGCATGGCTTTGATTGCCCGGGCTGCGCCTGGCCCGATCCAAAGCATACGTCATCATTCGAGTTCTGCGAGAACGGCGCCAAGGCGGTGTCGTGGGAAGCAACGGCCAAGCGCACGACGCCGGAATTCTTTGCGGCCCATACGGTGAGTGAACTCTGGGACTGGCATGATCACGACCTAGAAAACGAGGGACGTCTCACCCATCCGATGGCTTATGATCAGGCCAGCGACAAGTATCTTCCGATCTCGTGGGAAGATGCGATGGCGCGGATCGGTGCCGGCTTGCGCGCTTTGCCCGATCCGAACATGGCCGAGTTCTACACGTCGGGCCGCTGCTCTAACGAAGCAGCCTTCATGTACCAGTTGTTCGTGCGCGAATTCGGCACCAACAATTTCCCCGATTGCTCCAACATGTGCCACGAGGCCACGAGCGTCGGCCTTCCGGAATCCATCGGCGTCGGCAAGGGCACGGTGACGCTGGAGGATTTCGATCATGCGGATGCCGTGTTCTGCATCGGGCACAATCCCGGCACCAATCATCCGCGCATGCTGACGACCCTGCGCGAATGCTCCAAGCGCGGTGCTGCCATCGTTTCAATCAATCCGCTGCGCGAGCGCGGGCTGGAACGATTCACATCCCCGCAGCATCCAGCGGAAATGCTGACGTTGAGCTCTACGCAGATTTCGTCGACCTATTACCAGGTCAAGGTCGGTGGCGACATTGCCGTGCTGAAGGGCATGATGAAGACCGTCGTGGCGCTCGATGCCGCGAGCCTGGCCCAGGGCGGTCCCGGCGTGCTCGACCGCGCCTTCATCGCCGAACAAACCAACGGCATTGATGCACTGCTCGCCGATCTCGACGCGACCTCATGGGAGGCGATCGAGAAATCGTCGGGCCTGCCGCGCGCCGATATCGAAAACCTCGGCAACATCTACGCCGGGGCCAAGAGCGTGATCATCAATTACGGCATGGGTATTACCCAGCATCGCCACGGCACCGGTAACGTGCAGCAGATCGCCAATCTCCTGATGCTGCGCGGAAACATCGGCCGTCCCGGCGCCGGCATCTCGCCGTTACGCGGGCACTCCAACGTGCAGGGCGACCGCACCGTGGGGATCACCGAAGTACCCAACGCCGCACTGCTCGCCGGTATCGAACGCACGTTCAACTTCAAGCCGCCGAGCGCGCATGGTCACGATGCCGTCGCGTCGGTGAAGGCGATCCGCGATGGCCGTTCGAAGGCGTTGATCTGTCTTGGCGGCAATCTCGCTGTCGCGATGTCAGATCCTGAGGCGACCTATCCGGCGATGCGTAGCCTCGATCTCGTGGTGCATATCGCCACCAAGCTCAATCGCTCGCATCTTCTGATCGCGAAAGAGTCGATCATCCTGCCATGCCTTGGCCGCACCGAGATCGACGTGCAGGCGACGGGTCCGCAACTGGTGACGGTGGAAGATTCGATGTCGATGGTGCACGCCTCGCGCGGCGGCTTGAAGCCGGCGTCTGAGCATCTGAAGTCCGAGACTGCGATCGTTGTCGATATGGCCATTGCGACTTTGCCGAATACAAAGGTGAAGTGGCTCGACTACGTCGCCGACTACAGCAAGATCCGCGACGCCATCGAGTCGGTCTTTCCGGCCTTCGAGGATTACAATGCACGGATCAAGAAGCCGGGTGGCTTCCGGCTGCGCAACGCCGCCTCGGAACGGGAATGGCTGACGCCGAGCAAGAAGGCGCAATTTCTGGTTTTCTCCGGCCTCTATGAGGACGGCCCCGCCGAGACCGCGTTGACGCTGACCACGCTGCGCAGCCACGATCAGTACAACACCACGATTTACGGCATGAACGATCGCTATCGCGGCATCACAGGGCGGCGCGATGTGGTGTTCGTGAACGAGCAGGACCTCGCCCGCCGCGGGCTGAGCCACGGTGATCTGATCGACATCGTGCTGGATCGTCCGGACAGCGCGCCGCGCGCGCTGCGTCGGGTGACGGCGGTGGCTTACAACATCCCACAAGGATCGGTGGCGGCCTATTATCCTGAGGCCAATGTGCTCGTGTCACTCGACCAGCATGATGCGAAGTCGGGAACGCCGGCTTACAAATCGATCCCGATCCGGATCGAGGCATCGGTCGCCTAAGCTGCACCGCAGCATTGAGAGAGCATGACCGCCACGGCTTTCGTGGCGGTTGATGCGCGCCGTGTTTCCGCGTAGGCGAGCGCCATGACCAGTGCTGCCGACTCTTCTGCCTTCAAGCCCGTTGCCATCGATCCGCCCGTGAGCGTGGCCCTCGTGGCCGCGATGCTCATTCTGACCTGCGGGCATGTACTGTCCAACATGCTGCGCACCACGCCTGCGGTCGCGATCGATGTGATGTCGACCGATCTCGGCGTCACGCCGCAGACGCTGGCCGCGCTGACTTCCGCCTATCATTTTTTCTTCGCGCTCCTGCAGATTCCGGTCGGCGTTGCGCTGGATCGCTACAGCATCCGTACGGTGTCGCTCGTGCTGTTCGCCGGTACGGTCTGCGGCGCGGCGATTGCGGCGCTGTCGACCGGGCCGCTCTCGTTCTTCGCGTCGCAGGCAACGATCGGCATGGCGACGTCGGGCATGCTGATGTGCCCGATGACGCTCGCGGCCAAGCGGCTGACACCAGCGCAGTTCGGTCTGTGGTCCGGCATCATTCTGTCATTCGGCAATGCGGGGCTGCTATTGTCGGCCAGTCCGCTTGCTTACGTCGTCGAGCACTGGGGCTGGCGCGCCGGTTTCTGGATTGCGGCGGCCGCGGCTATTGTCGTGGCCATGCTGATCGCGGTTATCGTTCCGTCGTCGCGTCCCGAAGGCCAGCCGCGCGCGCTTCTGGGTGAGATGGTTTCGGTTCTGCAACTCGGTGTCTCCCGCGCAGTGCGCGGTATCGTGATCCTCGCTTTCGTGTCACTTGCGGTTCAGCTTGTGTTGCGTGGGCTTTGGGCAGGTCCCTGGCTGATGAATATCAAGGGACTGTCGCGGATAGAGGCCGGCAATGTGCTGGCGTTGTTTACGGTGGCGCTGGTGATTGGGCCGGCGCTGTCGGGCCTGCTCGATCGCAAGCTCGGTCATCGCCGCATGCTGCTGTTTGCGGTCCATTTGTGCGCCGCCGCGCTGCTGCTCGTGATGGCGCTCGGTGCACCGGGCTATCCGTTGGCCACGCTTTTCGGCCTGTCTGTGATGCCCGTGGCAGTCGATACCGGCCTGCTTGTGGTCATCGGCCTTCTCGTCGCGATGCAGCCGCTCGTCTATGCGATGATCCGCCAGGTCGTTGCTGCCGAGAATATTGGCAAAGCGCTCTCTGCGGCAAACCTGTCATTCTTCCTCGGCACCGCCGTGATGCAATCGGCTACCAGTCCGATTGCCGCCGCCTGGGGATTGCCCGCAGTTTTAATCTCAATGGCGGTATTCCTGACCGTATGCACCCTCGTCTTCTTCGTGTTGACGCGTCCCGCAGCGCAGCGCGGGGCTGCATAACAGGTCCATGACGATTGCGACGGCAAGTTGCTGGAATTGCCGTGAGTCCTGTGGTCTGATGCGCAGAGTGACGCGATCAAGACGTCGCGCGCGGTCTCGCATTGCGGGGCGCCTCACACAGGGAGGACGTGACTTGCCGTTTTTCGTCAGGGGAACCGATACGTCAGGGACTGTTTCACTCCGCCGGGACAACGCGGCCGGAGCTGTCAAGAAGGCCAGGGAGCTGCTCGATGACGGCAGCTGGGATGTTGAAATCACCGGCCCGGATGGACTTCCGCATCCGATTGCCGAATTCGAGGCGATGTATTCCGCCGGTGCGACGACGGCGGTGCATGCGACATAGCTGACAGGCAAGGGATGCAGTGACGGCGACCGATCTTGTTCTGCATCACTATCCGCGTTCGCCGTTTGCCGAGAAAGTGCGCGTCGCCTTCGGATTGAAGGGCCTGCATTGGCAGTCGGTGATCCAGCCGCGGATCGCGCCGAAGCCAGAGCTCGTGGCGCTCACCGGAGGCTATCGCCGCGTTCCGGTGCTGCAGATCGGCGCAGACGTTTATTGCGATACGCGCCGCATTCTCGCGGAGCTTGAGCGGCGTTTTCCCGAGACGACGCTTTATCCGACGGGCACGCGCGGTCAGGCCGATATCATCGCGGCCTGGGCCGATCGCGCGCTCTTTGCCAATGCTCTTGGACTGGTCTTCGGCCTGAACGGAGATCGTTTTCCGCCAGAACTGCATGCCGATCGCGCGAGTTTCACGTCAGGCAAGTTCGATGGCTGGGACAGCGTGAAGATGCGTGAGCAGATTCCTGCGCTGCGCAACCAGTTTCGCATTCATCTTGCCTGGCTGAGCGATTGGCTTGCGCATGGCGACGCATTCCTGCTCGGCAACGTGCCATCACTTGCCGACATCGCCGTCTACCATCCGCTCTGGTACGCGCGCCGCAATCTCGGTGAGAGCGAAGGTCTTGCCGAGCATCCGCGCGTTCTCACGTGGATGGACCGGGTTGCTGCGCTGGGGCACGGAATGGTTGAGGAGCTGTCGCCCGAACACGCGCTGGATATAGCGCGGCTCTGTCAGCCTATGGCGACATCTGCTTCTCCTCATAACGATATTGCAGATGATCAAGGTCTGCCGTTTAAGGAAGGCACGATGGTATCGGTCATGCCGACCGATTGGGGTTTCGATCCCGTCATCGGTGCGTTTGTTTCTGCGGGTCATAACAGCATCGCTTTGCGGCGTGAGGATCCCGATGTCGGCGCGACGGTTGTACACTTCCCACGTGCAGGCTTTGCGATTGCTCGACTGTGAAAGCCCCGTCACGGATGCATGGCCCTCATTCGCGATTTCCATGCGCCGCAATTTGACGCAGCTGCGCAAACGCGGCTAAGTCCGAAAAACGCTGCCCGACTGCGATATGCAGACTCCCAATCTGCAACGCGGTGTTCGACACTCCAGCGCCCAGTAACAGAACAAGAAAGCGCGCCGCTTCAGCGACGTTGCGCATCGGAGGATATGACATGACCATGACCCGCCGCACGTTTGGACTTGGTGCCTCTGCCGTTCTGGCGGGGCCGATCGCCGCGCCTTTCATTCGTAGCGCAGGCGCCGCCGAGCCGGCGATCCGCATCGGCATGGTCAATTCGATGAGCGGCGGTCTTGCGGCCTATGCCCAGGAAGGCCAGCCGGCGTTCGAATACATCATCAAGAAGATCAATGCCGAAGGCGGCATCAAGAGCAAGGGCGGCGCCAGGATCGAGCTGGTGCTGGCGGACGATACCAGCCAGCCGGCGCGCACCGCCGCCGAAGCGCGGCGCCTGATCACCGAGGAAAAGGTGCAGCTTCTGACTGGCACCATTCTCAGCGCACAGATGCTGGCGCTGACGCCGGTGGTCGACGAAGCCAAGATTCCGACGCTGTCGGTCTGGGCCGGTGGGTCGCAGTCGAACTATATGTTCACGCTGGGATACCCGTATGATCGCGGCTATGCGCAGACCATGCATGATTTCGTCATCTCATTGCGCGACGATTTCAAGTTTCCGATCAAGACCGCCGTCATGGCCTATTCGAATTACGAGGCCGGCCAGCAGTCGAACAAATTCCTGGTCGAGAAGCTGAAGGCGAGCGGCATCCAGATCATCGGCGAAGCCGCGCTCGATATTCGTGCGCAGGACCAGACCGCGGCGATGGTCCGTATTCGCTCGCTCAAGCCGGACGTCGTTGTGGGCCTCGTGACGCCGCGCGACGGCATCCTGCTGCATCAGGCGCGTTACAATCTGAACTATCATGGCAGCATCTTCTGCGGCGGTACCGGCGGCTATTCGGATCTGTCGCTCTGGAAGGATCTCGGCCCCGAGATCGGCAAGGCCGTGCTGACGAAGAACCTGTTCGGCATGACCGGTTTCAGCGCCGGCGCCAAGATCGAGTCGATGCAGAAGATCGTCACGGAATTGCGCGATGTCGCCAAGCTCGACAAAATCGGCCAGGGCGCTGTGCAATATGCCCAGGCGGCGCGCGTGCTGCAACAGGTGCTCGAGAACGCGAAGTCGCTGCAGAGCGATGCACTGCTCGAGGCGTTGAAGAACGTCAACATTCCGGCAGGCGATCCGAACCTCTACATTGCCAAGCCGAAGGGCCTGCAATTCGCGGAAGACCGTCTGCTCAAGGACGGTTCTGCAATGTTCATCCAGTGGACTCCCGAGCAGGATCAGCAGGTCGTATTCCCGAAGGAATTTGCCCAGGTGCCGCCACGGCCGAAGTCCTGATCGGCGCTGTAGTAAGACTGAGCGCAACCTAGAGAGTGGACGGCTGTGGCATTTCTGGAAGTCTCCAACATCACCAGGCGGTTTGGCGGTCTGATCGCGCTCAACGCGGTGAGTTTCGACGTCGAGAAGGGTGAGATTCTCGGCATCATCGGCCCGAACGGCGCCGGCAAGACTACGCTGTTTGGTGTGATCTCCGGTTTCATTCCGCCGAGTGCGGGCGACGTTGTTTATGACGGTGAAAGCATTATCGGGGTGTCGCCGGATCGGCTGGTGCGCCGCGGATTGATGCGCTCCTTCCAGATCGTCCAGTCCTTTGCCGACATGACGGCGCTCGACGTCGTCACGACCGCAGCATTGACGCGCCGGCCGATGCGCGAAGCGATCGACTACGCAGCGCAAGCACTGCTGCGCGTCGGCCTTGGCGGCAAGGAGCACAAGACGCCGGCGACGCTGTCGTTGCAGGACAAGAAGCTGTTGGAGCTGGCGAAGTGCATCGCTACCGATCCGCGCTGCATCCTGCTCGACGAAGTGATGGCCGGCCTGACCATGGCCGAGACCGCCGCGCCGATCGCGATCATCGAGGAGCTCAACAAGCAGGGCGTTACCATCGTGATGGTGGAGCATGTGATGCCCGTCATCATGCGGCTCGCGCAGCGTATGGTGGTGATTAATTTCGGCGAGAAGATCGCGCAGGGCACGCCCGACGAGATCCTTCGGGATCAGCGCGTCGTCGATGCCTATTTCGGAGATCATCTCGATGCTTGAGATCGACAACCTGGTCGCAGGCTATGGCGGCGTGCCGGTGCTGCGCGACATCAACGCCAAGATCGCTGCGGGCGAGATCGTCGGCCTGCTCGGCGCCAACAATGCCGGCAAGACCACGCTGATCAATGCGCTGTCCGGAATGGTCAAGCCGATATCCGGCCGCATTCTGTTTCTCGGCGAAGACATCAGCAAATTAACGCCGCAGGCGCGTGTCGAGCTCGGCATCGTGCAGGTGCCGGAAGGCCGTCTGGTGTTTCCGGAAATGAGCATCCGCGAAAATCTTCTGCTTGGCGGCATCAATGCGCATGCGCGCAAGCATCGTCCGCAACAGATGGAAAAAGTCATCGGTTTGTTTCCGCGGCTTGGCGAGCGGCTGACCCAGAGTGCCGGTTCACTATCAGGCGGCGAGCAGCAGATGCTGGCCATCGGTCGCGGGCTGATGGCGGAAGCCAAGCTGCTGATGCTCGATGAACCCTCGCTCGGTCTGTCGCCGCTATTCGTGCAGTATATTTTTGAGATCATCGACAAGTTGCATGCCGATGGGCTGACCATCCTGCTGGTGGAGCAGAATCTGAATTTGACGTTGCGCCACGCCAAGCGCTGTTACGTGCTGGAGCGCGGGCAGGTGGCGGTCGAGGGCGATGCGGAGACCGTGAAAAACGATCCGCGCACCCGCAGCGCCTATCTTGGTCTGTGATCGGAGAGTGATGTGACCGAACTTTATCAAGCTCTCGCCCAAGGCCTTCTGATCGGCGCCACTTATGGCTTGCTGGCGTTGGGCATGGGGCTCGTTTACGGCGTTTCGGGCGTCGTCAACTTCTCGCATGGCGATTTCATCTCGCTCGGCATGTTCATGTGCCTCGCCCTGTACTCCGCCTTCGCTATGGACCCCTATGTGTCGATCATCATCACGGTGCCGCTGATGACCGCCATCGGCGCACTGGTCTACATCTTCCTGATACGGCCGATGGTCGGGCATCAGTTCCTGATGGTGGTGCAGCTTACGCTGGGTCTCAGCCTGGTGCTGCAGAACGGCATCCTGATGGTGTTCGGCGGCGAGCCGGCGCGGACGCCCTCCTTCGTCGAATCCAAGCTGATCATTCTCGGTGACGTGGTGCTGCGAGTGCCGCACATCGTCGCCTTCGTTGTTTCCTTTGCGCTCGCCATCGGCCTCTACATCATGCTGCGCTCGACCGACTTCGGCCGCTCGATCCGCGCCGTGCACCAGAATGCGCATGCCGCCGCGCTGATGGGCATCAATGTCGGCCGCGTCCAGGTGCTGACCTTCGCGCTCGGCATCGGTATTCTCGCGCTGGCCGCCGCGCTGCTGCTGCCGGGCACTCCGATCCAGCCGACCCAGGGCCTGCGCTACACCGTGATCACGCTGCTGGTCGTGGTGCTCGGCGGCATGACCAATTTCGTCGGCATCATGCTCGGCGGCCTGATTATTGGCATCGCCGAAGCCTTCGGCACGATCTATCTCGACGGCCCGATCGGCTTGCTGCTGCCATACATCATCTTCGTGGCGATCATGCTGTTTCTCCCGAAGGGCCTGACCTGGAGCTCGGCACGATGAGAGACGAATTCTACAAGACGCTCGCATCGCCGATCTGGTGGGGCGCGCTGGTCATCGCCGCCATCATGCCGTTCGTGCTGTCGAGCTATTACGTCCACATTCTCACGCTGGCGCTGGTCTATGTGGCACTGGCTTCGTCGTGGAACATCGTCGGCGGCATGGCCGGGCAGATCTCGCTGGCGCACAGCCTGTTTATCGGCATCGGATCGATGTTCTCGGCCGCGCTCCTGCTCAAGCTCGGCATCAATATGTGGCTGGGTCTCGTGATCTCGGCGGTAATCTCCGGAATCCTCGGCGCCGTCATCGCCTGGATCGACTTCCGCTTTCAGCTCGGCCATCTTTCTTTCGTGCTGATCACGCTGGCTTTCGCGGAGATGGGCAGCATTGTCGTCGAGGGCTGGGATTTCCTCGGCGGTGCATCCGGGCTGCTGCTGCCGAAGGACACAGGTAATTTCCTGGCGTTCCAGTTTGGCGGTGGCCACGGCGCGTTCTGGATGATGCTGGGGCTGGCCGCGATTTGCGTGCTGGTCAATGTCGCGATCCTCAATTCGCCGCTTGGCTATTATCTGCGCACCATCCGCGACAATGAGAAGGCGGCGCAGGCGATTGGCGTCAACATCCTGCGCTACAAGATCACCGCCATGGTGATCTCGGCGATGCTCGCCTCCGTCGTCGGTACCGCCTATGTGCGCTATCTCACTTTTGCCGATCCCTATCTGCTGATCTCGCCCGTCATCACCATCGAGATCGTGCTGTTCGCAACGGTCGGCGGTCTGGGTCGCGCCTATGGCCCCGCGCTCGGCGCATTGCTGCTGGTGCCGCTCGGCGAAATCCTGCGCGGCAAGCTCGGCAGCACGCTGCCCGGCCTGCATTATTTCATCTACGGCATTGTCGTGATCTCGGTGATCCTGGTCACGCCGCGTGGGCTGTTGCCGCTGTTTGAGCGGCTCTGGGCGCGTGCTCGGCCGCAGCCGGGTCCCTGATATTTCGATATCATCCAGTTGGCGGATCGGGTTCCCGCAGCTAGTCTTTGAACCAGCAAGGCGCGGGCGCGCCTGACGGGGGACGAGCGCGATGATCTTCGTACTGGGATTGTTGATGGGTGTCGTGGCCGGTTTGCGGGCGATGACGCCAGCAGCAGCGCTGAGCTGGGCAGCCTATCTCGGCATTTTGAAAGTATCCGGCACCTGGCTGTCGTTTCTCGGTTCGATCTGGGCCGTCGCGATTTTCACGGTTCTCGCTCTTGGCGAGCTTATCACCGATCAGTTGCCGACCACGCCGAGCCGCAAGATTCCCGTGCAGTTCAGTACCCGCGTCGTGATCGGCGCCATCGCGGGCGTCGTTATCGCCGGTCCAGCCAACTGGATATTCGGTGCGCTGGTCGGCATCGTCGGTGCGGTCATCGGCACGCTCGGCGGCGCGAGCATGCGGGGCAAGCTTGCCGCCAGTTTTGGCCGGGATCGGCCGGCTGCCCTGATTGAGGATGCCGTCGCCATCATCGGTGCGGCCCTGCTCGTGCTGGCGCTGAAATGACCCGGTCGTTTGACGCGATCATCATCGGTGCCGGCCAGGCGGGGCCTTCGCTCGCGGGTCGGCTTACGTCCGCCGGCATGTCGGTTGCGATCATCGAGCGCCATCTGTTTGGTGGCACCTGCGTCAATACCGGCTGCAAGCCGACCAAGACGCTGGTCGCCTCCGCCTATGCCGCGCATCTTGCGCGCCGCGGCAGCGACTATGGCGTGATGATTGACGCGCCCGTGCGAATCGATATGGCGCGCGTGAAGGCGCGGGCGGACAAGGTAATCCATGACTCGCGCAACGGCGTTGAAAGCTGGTTGCGCGGCATGGACAAATGCACGGTCATCAACGGCCATGCGCGCTTCGAATCCGCGGATACGATCCGCGTCGGCGACGAGTTGCTGACGGCGCCAACGATCTTCCTGAATGTCGGTGGGCGGGCTGTCGTGCCGGATATGCCTGGGATCAACGACGTCACCTATCTGACCAACACGGGCATCCTGCAACTGGATCGCGTGCCGAAACATCTGGTGGTGATCGGTGGCAGCTATATCGGACTCGAATTTGCGCAGATGTATCGCCGCTTCGGCGCCGAAGTGACGGTGGTCGAGAAGGGCGCGCATCTGGTCTCGCGTGAGGATGTTGAGATCTCTGAAGCGATCCGCGATATCCTGCTCGCCGAAGGCATCCATATCCGAACCAATGCCGAATGCATCACCTTCAAGCCACATCCCGATGGCGTGGCTGTCGGTGTCGACTGCACCGAAGGCGCGCCGGAGATCATCGGCAGTGATGTTCTGCTCGCGGTGGGACGCCGTCCGAATACCGACGATCTCGGTCTCGACAAGGCTGGCGTCGCTGTGGATGACCGCGGCTACATCAAGGTCGATGACGGTCTCGCCACCAATGTACCCGGCATTTTCGCGATGGGCGATTGCAACGGCCGCGGGGCCTTCACGCACACGGCTTACAACGACTTCGAGATCATTGCCGCGAACCTGCTCGATGGCGCCAGCCGCCGCGTCAGCGATCGGCTTCCCGGCTACGCGCTGTTCATCGACCCGCCGCTCGGCCGCGTCGGCATGACGCTGGCTCAGGCAAAGGCCACAGGAAAGAAATTGCTGATCGGCAATCGGCCGATGACCCATGTGGGCCGTGCCGTCGAGAAGGGCGAGACCGCGGGCATGATGCAGGTTGTGGTCGATGCTGAAACGAAGAAGATTTTGGGAGCCGCCATCCTCGGCACCGGAGGTGACGAGGCGATCCATGGCATCCTCGACATCATGAATGCCGGCGCCGATTACACCCAGTTGCAATGGGCGGTGCCGATCCATCCGACGGTGTCGGAACTGATCCCGACGCTGCTCAACGAGATGAAGTGATCGCCGCTCAGGCGGTCTGGAACTTGAGCACGGCCATCAGCGTCAACAAGGTGGTTGCGCAGGATGCGGACACAATCGCCATATTGATAAGGCTGCGGACTGCAACAGCCGCGACTGCAGAAATCGGATGAACAGCGTCCGATGCACTGGCTTTCTTGCGCGGAGCCGGTTTCTTCTTTGCTGCCATGATGATCCCCAAAGAGAGGGGTCAGACCGTTGACCGGCCTGACCCTGACGCCTTCCCTGCCGAGGTGTGTCCCTCGATCATGACGCGACCATCGCATGAATGGCCGGTGAACTGCTTAACGCGCGTGGTGAATCGAATCTGACCGGATTCGATGGTTTATGAATTTCCTCGTTCTAGATTGTTCGCCCGCCATCGACCGGCAAGATCACGCCGGTGAGGAACTCGGATTCCTCACCCGCCAGATACACGCAGGCATTGGCGATATCCGAGGGACGCGACATGCGGCCGAGCGGGATCGTCCCGATGAATTTAGCGCGGTTCTCTGGCGTATCCGGCACGCCCATGAAGGATTCCAGTAGCGCGGTTTCCCCGATCACCGGCGCGATGCAATTGACGCGGATGCCATCGGGCGCCAGTTCCACGGCCATCGATTTCGACATCAGGTTCACCGCGCCTTTGGTGGCGTTGTACCAGGTCAGGCCCGGGCGCGGCCGGACGCCGGCTGTCGAACCGATATTGATGATGCGTCCGCTCTTCTGCTTCTTCATCACGGGCACGCAGGCATTGGTCATCAGAAAGATCGATTTCACATTGATGTCGAATGCCTTGTCGAATTCTTCTTCGGTCACTTCGAGCAAGGGCTTGTTGCGAAAGGTCCAGCCGGCATTGTTGACGACAACGTCGAGCTTGCCGAATTTTTCGACCGCGAGCTTCACCGAGGCATCAACATCGGCCTTGCTGGTGACGCTGCCGCCGAGGGCGATTGCGCTGTCGCCGATCTCGGCCGCAACCTTCTTCGCGCCATCGGCATTCAGATCGAGGATGACGACCTTGGCGCCTTCGCGCGCGTAAGACCGTGCGATCTCGGCGCCGAAACCCGATGCGCCGCCGGTGACGATGGTGGATAGGCCTTGAAGTCTCATGTTGTTTTCTCCCGGATTTTGCGCCTTGACCGGCGCTTGACGATCAAGGTTAGAGCCGATGGTGGCGGCTGTGAAGGCGCCACGGCGAATGGCTGCTAGAGAAGCGTGGCTTTTACAGGAAGCGTCTTGCGTTGACTTCTTCGAGATCGAGCCCTTCTTCGATCGCATGCAGCACACTGTCGTGGATTTCGCCCTCACGGTGCATCTTCAGAAGCTCTGCACGGCCGGCTTCGATGGCGGCCAGCACCGTCGTGTAATGGTCGATGCGGTGGGGCGATAGTGCCTCAGCCTCTTCGGCATAGCGCGCTGCTGCACCTTTGCGATAGGTGTATTGCTCGAACAGGCGCGGATGGCGATGTGTGCCGTCATCATTGCGCGACGCCTTTTCGATGGCAGAAAATTGCGCGGCTGCAACCCGCGCGCGCGCCTGCGCCTCGCTGAGTTTGGAGTGATGCGGTGTGCGGACATTGTCGGTTTTGATCAGACGGCGCACGATCGGTGCCAGCGTCGAACCCTGGACAAGGACCGTCACCAGGATTACTGCGAAGGTGATTGCCAGGATGACGTCACGGCCGGGAAATTCCTCCGGCAATGATAATGCGGCAGCGAGGCTCACCACGCCGCGCAAACCGGCCCAGCTCATGATGAACGGCACCGTCCATGGCGGAGCGGGGTCGCGGGCGCGCAGCTTCGGCATCAGCATGCGCGGCAGATAGGTGCCGGGAAACATCCAGACGAAGCGGGCCAGGATCACCGCGGCGATGATTGCGCCTGTTGCCGGCAACAGCGCCACCAGCGCGTCATAGCCGCCGAGGCGATACAGCACGCCGCGCAGCGACAGCCCGATCAGGATAAACACCAGGGATTCCAGCACGAACACGACGACACTCCACGCTGCGGTGGCGCGGGTGCGCGTCGCAGCGCCGAAGAACTCGTGTTGCTTCCAGCCGAGGATCATGCCGCAGGCGACTGTGGACAGCACGCCGGAGACGTGCAGCTTTTCCGCTGCGATATAGGAGATCCAGGCGACCAGGAAGGTCCATGCAATGGCGAGGTCGATGTCCTTGATGCGCTTGATTACCAGGATGGCGGCGAAGGCGAATGCGATGCCAACAAGCAGGCCGCCGATCGCAACCGAGAAGAAACTCACGGTGGCCGCAGTGGCGCTGAACGAGCCGGTCAGCGCTGCCGCGATGGCGAAGCGCAGCAGCACCAGGCCCGATGCGTCGTTGACGAGGCTCTCGCCCTCCAGCAGCACGATAATGCGCGGCGGGAGCGGCACGCTCTGGAGCACGGCCTTTGCCGCCACCGAATCCGGCGGCGAGACAATGGCGCCGAGCGCAAAACAGGCGGCCCAGGGCAGCGACGGCATCACCAGATGCGCGACTACGCCGACCACGAGGGTGGTGAAGAAGACAGCGCCAACGGCGAGCTGCAATATGATGCGAAGATCGGCGCGGAAATCCCGCCAGGAGGTGAACCAGGCGCTCGACATCAGCAGCGGCGGCAGAAACAACACGAGCACCAGCTCGGGGTCGATCTCGACATCCGGGGTGCCCGGGATCAGTGCGAAGCCGATGCCGCCGAGGATCAGGGCAGCTGCGCGCGGGAGCTGAAAACGCCGCGCGATCATGTCGAGCAAAACGATGACAGCCATCAGCAGCAGGAAAATTTCGAAGCGGGAAACGGCGGTCATGAGGGCCTGTCGAGATGCGAGAAAAACGGTCGGACGTCGATTCGGGCCAATGCCGTGATCTGATGTCTGTCATCTATCTTGCAAATGTCGCACGGGCTGTACAGCGGGCCAGTGATTTGGCAGCAGGCCAGCACGAAAAAGGGCGACCCGACGGGCCGCCCTTCGATGCCTTAATTATGCGCTTCAGACTACTCTGCGCTGCTGACCAGTCGCAGCGACACCCTATGCTCCATCATGCTGCGATAGGTGGCCACATAATCGAGAGCCATGCGCCGGGCGGTGAAGCGGTTTTCGAACTGCTTGCGGATCGCTGTACGGTCCATGCCGGCGAGACGACCCACCGCGGCAACTGCACTGGTCTCGTCCTCGACGATGAAGCCGGTAAGGGCCTCGTCGATGATCTCCGGCACCGAGCCGCGGTTATAGGCAATGACCGGCGTGCCGCAGGCCATGGATTCGATCATCACCAGGCCAAACGGCTCGGGCCAGTCGATCGGCAGCAACAGACCATAGGCGCCGCTGAGGAATTCCGGCTTCTCCCGGTCGCTGATCTCGCCGATATATTCGACCAGCGGATGATCCATCAGTGGGCGAACGACCTGCTCGTAATAGTCCTCATCCGCGCGGTCGATCTTGGCCGCGATTTTCAGCGGGATGCCGGCGCGGATGGCGATCTTGATCGCGCGGTCGACGCCCTTCTCGGGCGCAATACGCCCGAGCACGGCGAGGTAGCTCGGCGTGATCGGTTGCGGCGTCAGCAATTTCTCGGGAAGGCCGTGATAGATCGTGCGCACGAAATTCGCCTGCGGTACCGGGCGCCGCTGCGCGTTCGAAATCGAAACAACGGGAATCTTGGAGAAAGTCGTGAAGGTCGGCTGATGTTCCGGCAGATCCAGACGGCCGTGCAGCGTCGTGAGAAATGGTGTGGGTTGGCGGGAGAATAGCGAGAACGGATAGTAATCGAGATGGAAATGCAGAACGTCGAATTCGTCGTCGTCACATTTCTGTCTTACGCGCTCGAGCATTTCCATATGGAGGGCGTTGGGATCGCGGACAGAGCCATCGAGCCGCAGCGCCTTCGGCCATCCGGCGTCGAGCTTGCCTGACGTTTGAGAGTCGCCGCTGGCGAACAGCGTAACATCATGCCCCTGCGCCACCAGCTCTTCGGTTAACCAGTGGACGACGCGTTCCGTGCCTCCATAGAGCTTCGGCGGAACGGCTTCTGTCAGCGGAGCAACTTGCGCGATGCGCATTTTACATATCTCCCATGTTGGAAGTGATGAACAACTTCAGCGACGACGTGTCGGTACCGGTATGCCTGAAGCTGGAACGTTCTCGCATCTGCGAGGTTCCTATGTGATCTGCGTAGTTCGTCCACACTGTGGTCTTGCTGATGCCATCACGTTCAACCACGGTTTCCGGAGTGTTAATGCTGCCCGAATGTTGCGCCGAGATGGCGAGAGCGTGGGTAATTCGGGATGGCATCATCTCCATCAGCGGGCGGGGACGCTGTCCGTCGAGATTCTTGTTCTTATTCAACGGGTTTTGACAATCACATGGACAGTCTTTCCGGATATGCGTATCGCCCTTTCGCTTTCGTGATGCGCTACATCAGGATGCGTTCTGCATCGCATATGATCATCCTGATATCCGTGCTTGCAGCCGTCGCCTGTTCGGTGGGCACGCAGTACGGAATTAAATTTTTAGTCGATGGCCTCTCATCTGGACCTTCGGGAGCCGGTAATACCGTCTGGATCGCATTTGGCGTTCTGATCTCGCTGATCACGGCAGACATGTTCCTGTGGCGCGTGGCCAGCTGGACCGCGAGCTATACATTCGTTGGTGTCACCGGCGATCTCAGGCGCGATATCTTTCGCCATCTGACCGGACACGCACCGAGCTACTTCTCGGATCGGCTGCCCGGCATGCTGACCAGCCGTATCACGGCAACATCCAACGCGGTCTTCACGGTCGAAAACATGTTTGTCTGGAACGTGTTGCCGCCCTGCGTCGCGACATTCGCGGCGATCCTGCTGATTGGAACCGTGAGCCTGCCGATGGCGGCGGGACTGACAGTCGTCGCGGGCGCGGTCGTCGTGATGATGTTCAAGATGGCCGCGGCCGGCAAGAAGCTGCATGACGACTTCGCCAGCAAGGCGGCAGCCGTCGATGGCGAAATGGTCGATGTCATCAACAATATGCCGCTGGTCCGCGCATTCTGCGGATTGAGCTTCGAGCATGATCGCTTCGATGAAACGGTCGATCGTGAGCTGAACGCCCGTGGTCGTAGCCTGCGCTATCTTGAGCGTCTGCGCCTGACGCATGCGGCCATCACGGTCGCGCTGACGATCGGGCTGCTCGCCTGGGCGATCATGCTCTGGCAGCGAGGCGGCGCCAGCACCGGCGACGTCGTTCTGATCTGTACGCTCGGTCTCTCGATTCTACATGCGACGCGAGATCTTGCGGTGGCGCTCGTGGATGTCACGCAACATGTTGCGCGCTTGTCCGAGGCGCTGTCCACATTGCTGGTGCCCCATGAGCTCAGCGACCATCCCGAAGCCGAGCCGCTGGTGAAGTCAGGTGCAGCGATCGCCTTCAACAATATCTCGTTCCGTTATCCCGGCGGTCTGCAGGTGTTCGACAAGTTCACGTTGCGGCTCAATGCCGGCCAGCGCGTTGGCCTTGTCGGTCAGTCCGGCGGCGGCAAGTCGAGCCTGTTTGTATTGCTGCAGCGCTTCTACGACGTGCAGGATGGTAGCATCACCATCGATGGCCAGGATATTTCACGCGTGACCCAGCACAGCCTGCGTCACGCAATCTCCGTGGTACCGCAGGACATCTCATTGTTCCATCGCTCCATCATGGAGAACATCCGGTATGGACGTCCCGAGGCGACGGATGACGAGGTATTGCGTGCAGCCATTTCGGCGCGTTGCGACTTTGTCGAGACGCTGCCGGAAGGTCTTCACACCATGGTCGGTGACCGCGGCGTCAAACTGTCTGGCGGGCAGCGTCAACGCATCGCTATTGCACGCGCCTTCCTAAAGGACGCGCCCATTCTGCTGCTGGATGAGGCAACGGCGGCCCTCGATAGTGAATCGGAGGAGGCGATCCGTGAGGCGCTGGCGCGTCTGATGCGTGGTCGCACGGTAATCGCGATCGCGCATCGCCTCGCGACGCTGCGCAATTTCGATCGCGTGGTCATGCTGCAGAGCGGCAAGATCATTGAGGACGGCAAACCCGATCATCTGATGCAGGGCGAGGGGCCGTATCGGGAACTCGTCACACAGGAAATGAGCCGTCTCGCGCAGCACGCAGCCTGACGACTCAGTTATCCTCTCCAGGCGCTGCGTTTATCTTCGTGCCTGTCTTCACCTTACAACCGGCCGAGGTCATCCATGCCCATCGAAGCCGCCGCGACCAAGTTGAACGCTATCGCCGATCAAAAGGCGGTCGAGTCGCCGTTCTACATTCCGATGACGGGGCCTGCTTCGCGCCCGCGACGTGCGCTCAAGCACGACGATACGTTTGTGGTGCTCGACAGTCATGGTGACATTGGCGCGTCCGCGGGCGGCCCGGATGGCCTGTTCAATGCCGATACGCGTTATCTCGCGCGACTGGAGCTGGCGCTGAACGATGTTCAGCCGCTTCTGCTCGGCTCGAATCTGCGCGATGACAACTCGTCGCTGACCGTCGATCTGACCAATCCGGATATCTATCGCAACGGCCGCCTCGTGCTGCAGAAAGATATGCTGCACATCGTGCGCACGTTCTTCCTGTGGCGTGGTGCGGCCTATCAGCGGATCGGTCTGCAGAATCACGGCGAACACCGCGCCAGTTTCGATCTGACGCTCACATTCGACAATGACTTTGCCGATCTGTTCGAGGTGCGCGGCGAAAAACGCAAGCATCGCGGCATCGCCACCAGTCGCCTGGTCGGGCCCAGTGACGTTGCGCTGGAATATACCGGCCTCGACGGCAGGCCGCTCAGCACGATGGTGCATTTCGATCCGCGCCCGACGCGGCTGGCAGCCAACACCGCAACTTATCACTTCGAGCTGAAGCCGCAGCAAACGACGTCGCTGTTCGTTGCCGCCAGTTGTAACGCCGAGGTCGGCCACAAGCCTGTGCCGTTCTTTCGTGGGTTGCTCGCGCATCGCCGCGAGATGCGCAATTTCAGCAAGGGTGCGGCGACGGTCGAGACCTCGAATGATATTTTCAACGAGGTGCTCTGCCAGGCGATGGCCGATCTCAGTATCCTGATGACGAATACGCCGCAGGGGCGATATCCCTATGCCGGTATTCCCTGGTACTCCACGACATTCGGTCGCGATGGGCTGATCACGGCGCTGCAACTGTTGTGGATCGATCCGCGCGTGGCGCGGGGCGTGCTCAAACGGCTTGCGGCATTTCAGGCGAAATCGGTCGATCCGCTGGCGGATGCCGAGCCCGGAAAAATCCTGCACGAAATGCGCGGCGGCGAGATGGCTGCGCTCCGCGAAGTCCCGTTCGCGCAATATTACGGCAGCGTCGACTCCACGCCGCTCTTTGTGATGCTCGCGGGGATGTATGTCGAGCGCACCGGCGATGATGAAACCTTGCGCGAGCTGTGGCCGGCCGTTGAGGCGGCCCTCGCATGGATCGACGGTCCGGGCGATCCCGACAAGGACGGCTTCGTCGAATATCAGCGCGCTACCGAACAGGGGCTTCAGAACCAGGGCTGGAAAGATTCGTATGACGCTATCTTCCATGCCGATGGAAAGCTCGCTGAGGGCAATATCGCGCTGGCGGAGGTGCAAGGCTATGTCTTCGCCGCCAAGCATCTGGCGTCGCGTCTCGCATTGCGCATGAGCCTGCCCGACAAGGCCCGGCAGCTCGAGGCCGAAGCCGAGCAACTTGCTGCGCGGTTCGAGGAAGCTTTCTGGTGCGAGGAACTCGGCACCTATGCGCTTGCGCTCGACGGCAAGAAGATGCCTTGCGCGGTTCGTGCCTCCAATGCAGGCCAGTTGCTGTTCACAGGCATCGTCCGTGAAGACCGTGCGCGCATGGTCGCCGCCGACCTGATGCGTCCGCATTTCTTCACCGGCTGGGGCATTCGCACCATTGCGCGCGGCGAGGCGCGCTATAATCCCATGTCCTATCATGACGGCTCGATCTGGCCGCACGACAATGCGCTGATCACACTCGGTCTGGCGCGCTATGGCCTGAAAAATTCGGTCGAGGCCGTCTTCAAGGGCCTGTTCGACACCGCGGCCTATATGGACCTGCGACGATTGCCGGAATTGTTCTGCGGCTTCCAGCGCGAAAAACGCCGCGGCCCGACCTTGTATCCGGTGGCCTGCGCGCCGCAGGCCTGGGCCAGCGCAACGCCGTATAGTCTGCTCGAGGCAGCCCTAGGAATCGAATTCGATGTCGCGCGCGGCGAGATTCGTTTCCGCAATCCGCGGCTGCCCGCCTTCCTGCAATACGTCATTTTGCGTGATCTCCGGCTCGGCGAATCCAGCGTCGATCTCTGCCTGCGCAAACACGAGAACGATGTGTCGCTGGAAGTGCTGCGAACCCGCGGTCAGATCCAGGTATCGATCGTGTTGACGCATTGACGCGTCGCCTGGCACTGGGGTCGCGCCCATCAGCGAAACGCGTGAGTGAGGGAGTTTCCATGCCTGCAATTCGCATTGTTGCCGGATTGGCTGTAGCGTTGGCGTTGAACGCCGTGGCCGTGTGCCAGGCGGCGGACGTGCCTGTGCCTCCGCCCGCGTCGTCAGCGAAATCCACCCCTGAAGCGCAGCCATCCGTGCTGTCGCCCACACCTGATGCGGCTGCTGTGCAGCCGGCAACGCCACCCCCGGTCGCGTCTGCGCCTGTTGCCAAGCCGCCATCGGTTACGGTGATCGACGCTTTCGATGCCAAGGGCATTCTCGGCCGCGATGTGCGAAGCCCGGCCAGCGAGAACATGGGGCGTATCGCCGACGTGATCGTCGATCGCGCGGGGCAGGTGCGCGGCGCGGTCATCGACTTCGGCGGATTCCTCGGGGTCGGCTCGCGCAAGATCGTGGTCGATTGGGGTGCGCTGCATTTCTGGAACGTGGCCGACAAGACCGCCAGCATCACGCTGGATCTCACGCGCGAACAGGTGCGTGCCGCGCCGGAATACAAGGACGATCAGCCCATCGTCGTGCTTGGCGCGTCCGGCACGCTGACGCCGCTGAGGTTTCCGCCTCTCACCATGCAGGAGCGCTAATTGGCGGTTCACGCGACCACACGTGCAGCTGATCTCTCCCGCCGCGATGATGTCGCGGCGGTGCCTGAGGTCGCCTGCGCGCCGGGGATTGCGCCGGAGTCCGAGCTAGGCCCGCAGGAGCCGCAGCGGAGTCCTGAGCCGTCGAAGCAGAGCCTGCGCGGGCTCGACTGGTTCATCTTCTTTCTCGCCGATGTGCAAACCGGATTCGGCCCGTTCGTTGCGGTCTATCTCACCACGCAGAAATGGACGCAGGTCGAGATCGGCTTCGTGCTGTCGATCGGGGGCATCGTCGCGCTGCTCGGCCAAATTCCGGGTGGCGCGATCATCGATGCGGCGCGCTCGACGCGGCTGGTCGCCGGTGCCGCGGTCGCGACGATCGGCGGCTGCGCGCTAGCCTATGCCGCGCTGCCAGTGTTTCCTGTCATCGTCGCGGCAGCGACGTTGCATGCGATGGCGAGCTGCGTGCTCGGCCCTGCGATCGCCGCTATCAGCCTCGGGCTGGTCGGGCCGATGCGGATCGGCGAACGGCTGGGGCGCAATGCGCGCTTCGCCTCGCTCGGCAACGGCGTCGCCGCCGCCGTCATGGGCACTTGCGGCTATCTGCTGTCCAGCCGGTCGGTGTTCATCGTCACCTTCCTGCTGGCGCTGCCGGTGCTTTATGCGCTGTCGCGGATTCGCCCCCAGGAGATCAACTCTGCTCAGGCCCATGGTGCCAGCACCAAAGAGGCCGAGAGCAAGAAGCCGATCCGTTTTCGCGATCTGGTGCGGCAGAAACCACTGTTGATTTTCGCCTGCGCTGTGCTGCTGCTGCAGCTCGCCAATGCCGCGATGCTGCCTTTGATGGCGGGCGTGGTCACGACGCGCTCGGCCGATTGGGCACCGGCGCTGATCGCCTTCTGCATCGTGGTACCGCAGGCCATCGTCGCGGCGACCTCACCGACGGTCGGCCGAAAGGCGCAGCAATGGGGCCGTCGGCCGCTGCTGCTGATCGCTTTCGCCGCGCTCGTGATCCGCGGATTGCTATTCGCCGTGGTCACCGATCCGTTTGCACTGGTCGCCGTGCAGGTCTTCGACGGCGTCACTGCTGCCGTGTTCAGCGTGATGATCCCGCTGATCGTCGCCGACATCGCCTTTGGCAGCGGGCGCTTCAGCCTTGCGCAAGGCATTGTCGGCACAGCCACCGGCATCGGCGCGTCGCTCAGCACGGTGACGGCCGGCTTCGTCGCCGACAAGCTCGGTGCGCCGGTTGCCTTTGTCGGCCTGGCCTGCGTGGCCGGGCTTGGTCTGTTGCTGATCTGGCTGGTGATGCCGGAAACCCGCCGCGACCACGGCGAGGTTGAGAGCGGACCTTAGGGTGCGACGCTCTCGCCCAGGAAGTTGACCGCCGCCGTGACACCGCCCTTGCCGTGCGGAATGCCGAGCGCCTGCAGTCCCATCTCGATCACGCCGAGCGTTCCGAGAATCATGGGCGCGTTGACATGGCCCATATGGGCGATGCGGAATGCTTTTCCGTGCAGGTCGCCGATGCCGACGCCGAGAATGACGCCACATTTATCGCGGCAGTAATCGAGCAGCGGCGTCGGGTTGTCCATCCGCACCGTCGTGACCGTGTTGCCGCGTTCTTTCGGCTCGACGATGTTGAAGCTGAGTACGCCGCCATCGGCCCATACGGCAACGGCGCGGCGCACGGCTTCCGCCAGCAATCGATGGCGCTGGAACACGTTGACGAGCTTTTCGTCGAACAGCATGTCGATGGCCTGACGCTGCGCGAACATCAGGTGCACCGGCGCGGTGCCCGAATGTTTCCGGTAGTGCTCGTCGCCGTCGCGCTCGGTCCAGTCCCAATAGGGTGTGCGCAGATTGGCAGTCTTGTGGATTTCGCGCGCGCGGTCATTCGCGGCGACATAGCCGAGGCCGGGCGGTGTCATCAGGCCTTTCTGTGAGCCTGACATGGCGACATCGATGCCCCATGCATCCATCTCGAACGGCATGCAGCCGAGCGATGCGACGGTGTCGACCATGAACAGCGCGGGATGACCGGCGGCCTTGATCGCCTTGCCGATCGCTTCAATGTCGTTGAACGCGCCCGATGCCGTGTCGATCTGCACTGCAAGCACAGCCTTGATCTCGTGCTTGGTGTCTTGTCGCAACGTCGCTTCAACTTCGGCAGGGCGGATGGCGCGATTCCAGTCGCCCTTCAGGCTCTGCACGTCGACGCCCATGGCGCGTGCCGCATGGCCCCAGCCGACCGCGAAACGCCCGCTTTCCAGTACCAGGATCTTGTCGCCGCGCGACAGCACATTGGTGAGCGTCGCTTCCCAGGCACCATGCCCGTTGGCGATATACATATAGGTGTTGCCTTTAGTGGCGAACAACGTGCCGATATCGCGCAGCAGCCCGAATGTGAGCTGCACCATTTCCTTGGAGTAGATATCCAGCGGCGGACGATGCATCGCCCGCAATACTTCGTCTGGCATCGTGGTGGGGCCGGGGATGGCGAGAAATTCACGACCTGCACGAACGACCATTTTCAATCCTTGTTGGTATTTTTGGCCATGGTGCCATGGCGCAGCGCGAAATCAAAGCGCGTGTGAGGTGGTTTGAATTTCACCGCTTAGTGAGTCAGCGCATCACGCCCGATCACATTCGCGATGGCCTGGAAGATCTGGTCCTTGATCTCGGTCGCCGCCGGGCTCGGGATCGTCTCGGGAGGGCCGTCGTGTTTGGCGCAGGCCACCACCAGCCGCAGGATCCAGACTTCGCCATCGGTGTAGTACAGGTCACCGCCGCCATTGTGGCCGGCGACGGTTGGCCCGATTCCTGTGACCTGATATTTGGCCTCGACCATGCCGGCCTTTTCGAGGTCGCCCGCGAGCACCGCGCGCTCCGCGTCGATATCGGCAGCGATATGATGCGTGATCGCGCCGGTGTATTTGCTGATCCCGACGCTGCGATCGAAAGTCGCGTCGCCGAGCCAGACCGGGCGATCTTCCTGTCCCTTGTCGAGTACCTTCCAGAGCCGGATGTGGTGGCGATGATCAGCGCTGTTGCCGACCGGCTTCTCGAAAGCGAGATCCTCGCGGCGGCCGAGATAAACCAGCGGGCTCACCGGTGCTTCGCGATAGGGTCGGTCGAGCAAGACGCTGCCGACAATCTCGAGGGATGAGCGCAAGGTTACGGGATCCGCGGGATACCAGCCGGCAGCATGCATCGCGCACAGCACGTCCTTCTTGTCGCCGATCAGGCCGACATTGATGGGATCGCCCGGGATGCCCTGCGCGGTCATCGTCGTCATCGGCAATCCAGCAAGGCTCTTCTGGTGCTCGTAATGGGTCCAGAGTTCGGGGAGCAACAGATAGGCGATGCCGCCATAGATGACCAAAGCGAGCAGCGTCAGCCGCGCCGCCCGGAATGTCCGGCTGCGGCGTTGTTTTTGCGCAATGACATCCGTCTGCAGGTCAGCCACGGTTCCGCTCGATCGAATCTGAGCGGGGAACCTGCCACGTCAGCGCCACGATGTCATCGTCGGGTCTCGCGGCAGCCGGCGGCTTCGGCCTCTTCTTTAGAGCAAAACCAGCGTGTTCCCTTGCTAATCCGCATGCTGATCTTGGCATACCAGCGGCTTTCAGGCGTGTGGTAGATGCAGACGCCGGCCCGGTTGACGTTGCCCTTGATCCGGCAGGTTGGAGACGGCGCCACGTGGCCGGATGCCGAGGCCAGCAGGATAGGCAAGGCATCCTCCGGAGGCTTGATCGAGCCGAGAATGGTGGTTTTCTTGTTGCGTACGCGCCAGTCCCAGGGCGCAAAGAACGCGCCCGCCCACAGTCCCGCCTTGGCGTCACGTGCGGCTTTCTCGTCGGCATCATAGGCATGCGAGAAGCGCACATAGGAGAGCGCCCAGCCGCTCTTCACCATCCATTGGCTGATGTCCTCGCCGTCCACCTCGCATTTGGCGACCGAGCGACCGAAGCGATCGGTCCGTAGCACGTGGCAGGTCCAGCTCTTGTCGCCGACATGTTCAACAAGCGCTTCATGCGCTGCGACACCGCAGGTCCAGCGCTCGCCGGCGGCATTCAGGCACAACTGATCGAGGCCGGGCGAGTCCATGCCGGCGAGCCGGATGCGGGTCGCGCCAATGGTCATCTGGTCGCCATCGCGAATCTTCGGCACCCCGGTCACGTCGGCGGCCTGCGCCAGTGCGGGAATGCAAAGCATCGCGATAAAAAGTGAGAAGGTGCGGAACATGCGCTTCGAACCGTTTGATTGCAAAATCATGACGACAATCCGGAGACAGTGCGGGCATTTCGCCGCCCATGCCAGCGCGGTCGCTCCTTCATACCTTCAACTTCGCGCGATGACCTATGCCGCGTGGCCATTCATCATTCTCCGCCGCGCCAGCGCGAGACCCATCAGCACGAAGGCTGAGGTCACTTCGGGACCGCCGACGAGAATCCGTGTCGGCGTTTTCATCTTGTTCCATTCATAGGCCTTGAACGGACCCTTGCGGCCACCTTCGCCTGTTGCCGTGATGATGCAGCGCAGCGCAGGTGCGAAATGCGCGAGCTCACCGCCGAGATGTCCGAGCGCGATCAGTGCGAGTGCCGCATCGAAAGTATTCATCTCGCGCGCAATCAACTCATCCTGCACATAAGCGAGAACACGCAGGCGAATGAAGTCGAACGTGCCGTCGGTGTCTATGGCCTGTTGTGTTGCGGCTGGCAGCTCACGGAAGGCCGCATAGCAGCGGCCGAAATAGGCGCTGTAGAGCTCCGGCAGATAGTAGATGTGCGATTTCGGATCGGCGAAGGCGCCGGATGCCACAAGGCGGCGCTGGAAGCCGATGATCCGCTGCATCGTTTCCAGACGTGTCGGTGTTTCCATCACCTTCCAGCGGACGAGATTCCGGAACGAGACTTCGAGCACGTCGAGATTGAGTGTCGGATCGAGATCGTTGCCGTAGGGCCGCTCGCCCGCGAGATTGTCGATCCAGGTGACGATGGCGCCGTCATAGTCGATATGGTCGTTGAGCGGCACGGTGACCATCGGTTCGTTGCTGCCGTTGCCGACCTGATAACCGGCATAGAAGTCGAGCAGGGGTTGATCGAGGATCGGATCGGTCGAGCCGGCCTGTGTGGCGGCGGAGAACGAGCAGGCGGTGGTGTCACAGTCCGGCACATAGATGCCGAAGCCGAGGTCCTGCTTGATCTGTGCGAACAGCCGGCTGAAGCGCGGATGCGGCGGCGGTGCCAGCGCCGTGATGACGTTCACACTCGTTCCGTCATGCGAGCGGACTTCCTCGCGGCTGGTGACCAGGCAGAATTCAACCATCGCATCGATGGCGCGGCGCGAGGATGTCGTCTGGTCCGGCGACGGCAGTCCGGTTTCGCCGAAGCTGAGCAGCGCCTCGGTGAAGAACGCGTCGTAATAGGCAGAGCGATGCCGGATCTGCACCGGCTCCCACATGGGTTCGGCAATTCCGGTCCAGGGCGGATTGATGAGTTTTCCGGCCGGCGAGCGGGCGATGAAGATACGTGCGAGGGTAAACAGCAGCGTCGAGTTCTTGTAGCCGCGCGAATTGAGGCCCGTCAGGGCCATCAGGAAATCGCGGCCATGCATGTCGGGATCGCCGATCAGGTTGAATGCCGCGTAGGTGGGAATGAAGCCGTTGCGGTCGAACGAGCGCAGCAGATGCGCGCCGCAGGCCTTGATGACATTGTCGATCTCGCCCAGCGACGGTGCCTGCGCTGATGCCGTCACCGGCTTCGGCTCTGGATGGCTCAATGCGACCGTGTCGAGCAGCTCGGCGATGGGCTGGCCGATGGCTTCCCAATCGGGGCTCGCGTCGTCGCGCGCCGCTCTCAGGGCCTGCTGTATGGCTTTGAACCGGGAGGGATCGCGCAACTCGGGCAGGCCGGCGCGACAGAGCAATGGACGGAGCGCAGGATTGCCGAGCGCAGTTTTGTAGAACTTGACGATATGGGCGTCGCCGCCGGTGTGCTTGTGAAATAGGGGGTCGCAGAGGTCGTAAAGCGACGGGCCGACCTTGCTCGCTGTCAGCGCGCGGTATGCGGCGCCGGCAAAATAAGTCACACCCATGAGGTTTCTTTCAGTGCCGCCCCCTGCGCACGCCTCGAAAACCGCCCGCCGCTGCTGCGGCGCAATCGCTTCCCGACACCTGCAAGCCTTTGAAAAATTGCACGAATCGGTCTGAATTACAATTGCGTGAAGCGCAAGCCCGTTCAAGACCTTAGCCTGGTCAGTCAGTAACCCTGTCTTAAATCCCCGCCTTTACCGGTTGCCCGGGTGGGCTCGACGGGTTAACAACCAGTTTGCTGCGATGCCGCAAATTGAGCGCATTTAATACTCATTGGTTTGGCATCCCTTCAAACCTATTTCGACGTTCGCGCGACCCACGGTTGCGCCTGAACGATGAGCAGGAATGACGTTATGAACGTACGGCAGTTTCGCGTATCCCGTCGCTCGATCACCGTGGCCGCAGCTTTTGTCGGCCTGGTGTCGCTGGTGCTTGGCGCCAATGCCGCGCTGAACAAGCGCTCGCTGGAAGCCGCACAGGCGGAGACGGTGACCGGGACGATCAATCCCGTGACGAAGGCGTCGCGCATCGCGCTGGTGATCGGCAACGGTCATTACCCCGACGCCGGCGCGCCGCTGAGCCAGCCGATCAACGATGCACGTGCCATGACGAGCGCACTCCGCCGCGACGGTTTCGACGTCGATGTGGTGGAAGACGCGACCCGCGATGACATGACACGCGCTGTCGAGCGCCTGAAGGCCAAGATCAAGCCTGAAACCGTCGTGATGCTGTATTTTGGTGGCTATGGCGTCCAGGTTGGCCGCCAGAGCTACATGATCCCGGTCGATGCCGCGATCTGGAAAGAGCGTGACATCCGCCGCGATGGCATGAGTGTCGAGGCCGTTCTCGATATCATGAAGGAGCAGGGTGCCCAGGCCAAACTGGTCGTGCTGGATGCGTCCCGCCGCAATCCCTATGAGCGTCGCTTCCGCGGTTACTCCCGTGGTCTCGCGCCGATCGATGTTCCTGAGAATGCGCTGATCCTGACCTCGGCGACGCCGGGCAAGGTTGCCGACGATGTGGATGGTCAGAACAGTCTGCTCGCAACCGAATTGCTGAAGAACATGAAGGCCAAGCCGGCGAGTGCCGAGTCCGTCTTCACCAACACCCGCGTTGCGGTTACCCGCGCGACCGCCGGCGAGCAGGTTCCTGCCGTGTCGTCGTCGCTGGTTGAGGACATCCTGCTCGGCGGCAGCGCAACGGCTAAAGCCGGCAGCTGATCTTTCCTGTTACGATTACTTTGCAGCGTCTGCGTTAGCCATCACCGGCCGAACCGGGTCGCCTTCGCGCAGCAAGGCGCCCGCGCGTGCGACAATCACATCGCCATCGCTCAAACCTTCGCGTACCTCCACGCGTCCACCTGACATCAGCCCGATCTCGACGCGCCGCGTCTCGATACGCTGCCGCCGGACCACTTGCACGACGGTCCCGCCGGCACTGTAGAGAACAGCGGTCAATGGCACTGCGACGCCGCAGCTTTCGCCAGTCTTGATGATGGCACGCGCGTAGGAATTGCTCATCAGCCGCCGGGCCGAGGTGATCGAGACCACGACCTGGCCGAGCTGGCTGTTGGGCTCCACGGTAGAGGCGACGCGTTTCACTTTACCGTCCAGCTCTCCAGCGCCGATCACCTTGACCTTGACCGGCTGATCGACTTTCAGCTTCGGCAGGTCGCGCGTCGGTACCTGACCGATGAATTCGAACTCGCTCCGCGCGATGATGCTGAAAAGAGCCTCGCCCTTGGCCGATGCAAGCGATCCGACCACGGCGGACGAGGCGCTGACCAATCCTGCGACCGTCGCTTGAACCTGGAGCGATCCGCCTTCCGGTGGCGTCAGGCGTGCGAGGATCTGGCCCGCGGTGACGTTCTCGCCGGCATCGACCATGACCTCTGCGACCTTGAGGCCCGGACGGTCGGGACGGATCGAGACTTCCTCGCGCGGGATTAGGATGCCGGAGACTTCGACCGTGGCGGAGAAGCAGGACTTCGCGGCGGTCAGTACGGTCACTGCTGCACCCTTCGGGGCATCAGCAGGATCGTCGGCGGCCAGAGCCGGCTGCGCGAACACGCATAGCGACAGCGCGACCAGCAATCTGGCCCATGTGGTGGTTCGCTTGGAAGAGGCGACGGACAGGGTCATTGCTTTTGCCTATTTGTGCGGGACGGCGGGTGGTTGACCGTTTTGCGGGTCTTCCTCGCCGCTCGACACCAGCAGCTTGCGCCCGAAGCGCCATGCCAATTGTCCGACATCGTCCATCATCATGAACATCGCCGGCACGAACAGCAGCGACAGCGCCGTCGAGAAGATCAGCCCACCAATGATAGCAAGCGCCATCGGCGAGCGGAACTCGCCTCCGGCGCCGAAGGCCAGCGCGGACGGCATCATGCCAGCGACCATGGCAACGGTGGTCATCACGATCGGCCGCGCACGCTTCATGCCGGCATCGATGATCGCGACCTCTCGCGGCTTGCCTTCGCGAATGGCTTCCACCGCAAATTCCACCAGCATGATGGCGTTCTTGGTGACGATGCCCATCAGCATCAGGATGCCGATCCAGACAGGCGTCGTCAGTTGCTTGCCCGTGAGGAGCAGCGCCAGGATTGCGCCGCCGATCGAGAGCGGCAGCGAGAACAGGATGGTGATCGGCTGCAGGAAAGTGCCGAACAGTAGCACCAGCACGGCATAGACCATCATCAGGCCCGCCGAGATCGCAGTGGCGAAACCATCAGCGAGTTCGTTCAGGCTTTCGGCGTCGCCGGACTGCTTGACGCTCACATTCTTCGGCAGGCTCTTCATGACCGGCAGTTCGTAAATCTTCTTCAGGGCATCGCCGAGTGCGGCGGTGCCCACGAGATCCGCGGCCACGGTGGCCTGACGTTCCCTGTCGTAGCGGTTGATGCTGGTCGGTCCCTGGTCGAGCTTGATGTCGGCGACCACGGATAGCGGCACGCCGCCGCGCCCGCCGCCAAGCGGCACCCGCAACTGTTCGAGGATCTGGAAATCGGCGCGTGCCGTGTCTTCGAGCTGCACGCGGATCGGCACCAGACGGTCGCCGGCATCGAATTTCGCCAGCGCCGGGCCGACGTCGCCGATGGTGGCGACGCGGATGGTTTCCGACAGGCTTTCGGTGGAGACGCCGAGCCGTGCCGCGAGATCGGCGCGCGGCTGCACCCGCAGCTCAGGACGATCCAGCGAGGTTTCCGAGATCACGTTGGAGATCAGCGGAATGCGCTTCATCTGTGTCGCCAGTTCGCTGGCGACATTGGCGACGATGTTGCTGTCGGTGCCGGTCACCACCAGCGAGATCGCGCGTAGTCCGTTTTCGTCGAGGAACCAGTAACGGATATCCGGAACGCTTTCGAGTTCCTTGCTGATCTCGAGTTCGAGCAGGCGCTGTGTATGTGCGCTGTCGCGTTCGCTCTTCGGGGTGTAGTTGATGATCAGAGCTGCGCGCCGCACTTCATAGGTGCCGGGCGGAACGTGACCGCCATCGACGAATACGCTCTTCACTTCAGGTCGCTTGCGAAGCCGTGCGACGATGTCTTCTGTAACTTTCTCGGTGTAAGCGAGCTGCGATCCCGGTGGCAATTCCATCGCCATCAGCGAACGCGCCGTGTCCTGGGCCGGCAGGAAGCCCTGCGGTAGCAGCTGGATGCTCCAGATCGACAGTGCGAAGACGGCGAGACCGAACAGAACCGTCACGTAGTAGCGCTTCACCGACAGGGTCACGAGCTTGTTGTAGGCTTGCAGCAGGCGCCCCGGCGGTGGATCGTCGTGCTTGTGATCCTTGAGGAAGTAGGCGGCCAGCACGGGCGTGACAAAGCGCGCTGCCAATAGTGAAAAGAACACCTGCACCGAAACGGTGATGCCGAACTGCTTGAAGAATTGTCCGGCGATGCCCGACATGAAGCTGGCCGGGGCAAAGATCGCGATGATGGTGAGGCTAATAGCGATCACGGCGAGGCCGATTTCGTCGGCTGCTTCCAGCGCGGCGCGATAGGGCGACTTGCCCATCCGCATATGCCGCACGATGTTCTCGATCTCGACGATGGCGTCATCGACGAGAATGCCCGTCGAGAGCGTGATGGCGAGGAAGCTCACGAGGTTGAGCGAGAAGCCGAGCAGGTCCATCGCCCAGAAGGCCGGGAAGATCGACAGCGGCAGCGAAATCGCGGCGATGACCGTGGCGCGCAGGTCGCGCAGGAAGAAGAACACCACGATGACGGCAAGCGCCGCGCCCTCGAACAGCGTCGAGATCGCGGCTTCGTAATTGCCCTTGGTGAAGTCGACCGACGTATCGATCAGTTTCAGATCGACGTCGGGATAGGATGCCTTCAGCGCATCGATGCGCTTCTGCACGGCGGCGGCGACCACCACATCGCTGGCGCCCTTGGAGCGCTTGATGCCCAGCGCCACCACCGGTTCGCCGTTGAAGCGCGCAAAGGTGCGGCGGTCGGCGATGGTGTCGGTGACCGTCCCGAGATCTTCGAGCCGCACTTCGCCGCCGGAGGGCAGGCTGATCATGGTGCCGGCGAGTTCATTCAGCGTCTTGGCGCCGGCCAGTGTGCGAATGGCCTGATCGTTCTTGCCGATTTCGGCGCGGCCGCCGGCGAGGTCCACATTGGTGCCGCGCAGACGTCTGGAGACGTCAACGGCGGTAAGGCCTGCAGCCTGCAAGCGATCGGGATCGAGCGAGACGAGGATTTCGCGCTCGACGCCGCCGATGCGCTCGACCTGCGCGACGTTGCGCACGCCCTGCAACGCGCGCTTGACGACGTCGTCGACGAACCACGACAGCTGCTCCGGCGTCTTGCCCGGCGATATCGCGGCGTAGGTCACGATTGGCAGGCCGATGACGTCGACGCGCTGGATCAGCGGTTCATTGACATTCTGCGGGAGATTGGCGCGCACGCGCGTCACGGCGTCCTTGACGTCGTTCAGCGCGCGGTCGGTGTTGGTTTCCAGCGCGAATTGCACCGTCGTGACCGACAGGCCATCGGTGATCGACGACGAGATGTGGCGCACGCCTTCGACGCCGGAGACGCCGTCTTCGATGGTCTTGGTGACCTGCGCTTCAAGTTCCGCGGGCGCCGCGCCGAATTGCGAGACGGCGACCGAGATCACCGGAATGTCTGCGCTCGGTAGCCGCGTGATCGCCAGCTTGGTGAAGCTGATCCAGCCGAGTACCAGAAGAATGATCGAGAAGACGATGGACGGAAGCGGATGGCGGATCGACCATGCCGAGATATTCATTGCCATTAACGCACCCGCGATCGATCGAGGTCATCGGCGAACATGGTCTGGACCTTGTCGCCGTCATGGAGTGATGTGCCGGCATCGGCGACGACGATGTCGCCCACCTCGACGCCTTCAAGAATTTCCGTCGACGTATCGGACACCAGCCCGACTTTTACCCGTCGGGTCTCGATGGTGTTGCCTTTCACGAGCTGCACCATGAAGTGTTCGATCGCCGAGCGCGGGATCGCGACGCCGCAGCTGCGCTTGGCGTCGATGCTGGCGCGGGCGAAGACACCGACCTTGAGCGACGGATTGCTGGCCAGTGACAGCCGGACATGGCCGAGCTGTGTCACGCGGTCGATCTGTGGCGACACCAGCCGCACCTTGCCGAAAATATCGGGCTGATCGTCGCGGCTGATCCGCGCCGTGACGCCGGGGTTGAGCTTGAGGATGTGGATGCTCGGCACTTCCGCATCGAGCTCGAGCTCGTTGTTGATGGCGATCCTGAACATCGGCCCGGCCTGCGGCGAGGCCGGTGCACCGACGATGGTGTTCACGGAGGTAATCAGACCTGCCGCGGGGGCGCGCAGCGTCACAGGATTCGGGCGTGCATTGCCTGCTGTCGGCGGCGGTATCAGCCGGGCCAGTTCCTGGTTCTCGGTGACGCTGTCGCCTTCGCGGACCAGCACTTCGGAGACCTTTGAACCTTCGGTCTCGACGCCGACAACGGCCTCGCGGCGCGGAACCACGAATCCAGTGACCCGCACGAGATCGGAGAAGCAGGCATTGGTGGCTTTGGCGACGATCACCATGGCGCCATTCGGCGAGGCGGAGCCGGCGGGTGCGGGTTCAGCGGCGAAGCCGATAGAGGTGGTTGCGACCATGGTGGCCGCCAGTGACAGACATGCGAGAGAGGGGGAGAAGCAGGCAAAAGCCTTCATTGCGAGATCGATCCACTTGGTATTACGGAGCACCAGGGGCATTCGATCGGTGCGGCGGCAGGTCGGGGCAATCTATACAGGATATCCGCGATCACCACAGCAAACAGCGTCCCGCGTGGCGCGGAACGCTATGGTGCGGCAATCCGCAGCAAGCTCAGAGGTACCACCGAGCTCTATTGGGATGCGGTGGTCTTGTTCGCCATATTCACCACCTGAACGCGGCGGTTCGACGGATCGGTCGGCGCAACGCCGGCCTTCGGCTTGCCCTTGCCATAGCCGACGGTGACGAGGTCGGCGCCGGCGATGCCGTATTTGTCCGTCAGATAGCGCTTGATGGCGTCGGCGCGGCGCTCGGACAGGTCCTGGTTATATTCTTCGCCGCCGACCGCGTCGGTATGGCCGGCGACCACGAAGGTCGCGCCCTTGAGGTCTTCGCTGCTCAGCGCCTTGCCGAGGGCCTGCACCGAGGACAGCGACTTCTTGCTGATATTCGCCGAATTGTAGTCGAAGGTAATTTCCAGATCGATCGCCGGCTTGGTCTGGGCGACGGCGGCGATCTGCTCGCGCTCGCCGATCGACAGCGACCGCGTGCTGCGATTGCGAAGGGAGTCGACGAACTTGCCTTCGGCGGCATTGACGGCCGGCTCGGCCGGCGGCGTCATCGACAGGCCGCGGGTCAGCGGCTTCTTCGGCGCCAGCGCGCGCAGGATCTGGTCGGAGGTCACTTCCTCAGCCGCTGCGGCGATGCCTGCGGTCAGCGACAGGGCGACGCTGATCATGGCGATCGTGCGAAGTGCCTTGAAGCCAGGGCGTGCGGATGTGTTCGACATGGGTGCATCCTTCATCTAGTCGCGCGAAACGCGCTTGAATCAAATCCAGCAAATTCTGGTGCCGGATCGCTTCAGGATGGCTTCCGGCTTGCCATCAATAGTGTCCGCTCGCGCGCCGCAGGTTCAAACCGGGCTTGCGACTTTCCTACGATTTTCTTGCGACCTTCCTGCGAAATCCTGGCGACCTCTGGGGATCATCGGATGGCGTGCTATCGCGCGCTGTCCTATCGGACGCCGTTCTATCGAACGCCGTAGCTGGCAAATTCCTTGACGATGTCCGGGTCCATGGCTTTGGCATTGGTGATGTCGAGATCGCCTTCAGCCGTCTGGCCAAGGCGATGTTTGGCGAGGCCGCGGCCATAGAGCGATGAGGTCAGCTGCGGATTGATCTTCAGCGCAGCGTCGAAATCCGCAATCGCGTTCTTGCTCTGGCCGTTCTTGAGGTTGACCAGGCCGCGGCTGTCCAGCGCATCGACGAAATTCGGGCGCAGGCGCAGGGCTTCGTTGCAGTCCTTGAGCGCGGCGGCGAGGTCACCGGTCACGGTGCGCGCCCAGCAACGATTGTTGTAGGCCTCGACATCCTTGGGATTCAGTTTGATCGTGGCGTCGAAATCCTTGATGGCCGCGGAATAGGCGCCCTTGCTGGCATAGACTTGGCCACGGCGATACAGCGCGCCGGCGTCTTCCGGATTGTCGGTCAGCTTGACGTTCAGCGATTTGACGGTCGGATCCTCCGCCAGCGCCAGCAGGATCTTGTTTTCGTCACGGGGCGCTTCAGCGGCGACGGTGGGAGCAGGAGCAGGAGTCGGTGCCGCGGCCGGCGCAGGCGCTGCTGCCGGAGCGGCCGGCGTGGGCGCAACAGGCGCGGGGGCGACAGGTGCGGCGGCGACTTCCGGCTTGGCCACAGCAGAGGGGCGCGGTGTCGCAGCCGGCGCCGGATCAGCCGGTTTGGCTTCTGCCACAGCGGCCGATGCCGGGCGCGTTCCCGCCATGAAAGAGAAGTCTTCTGCCAGCGACGACGAAATCCACGGCACCTGCTCGCTGCGCGACGCGCGGGTGACGTTAACGCGGGTTCGGTTCAGCGTCTGCTCGGCGGTGAGATCCGGAATCCGGATTTCCTTCAGCAATTCGCTGACAAACAACCCATGATCGCCGCCGCCATCGCTGACGACCGAGCTCAGAGCCGCCGAATACATCACCAGCGTGCCGCTCGGTGCGATCACCGGAGCGAGTCCGGCGGAGAAGCTGCGGAACCGGCGTTCGAACGGATTGCGACGAGATGCGTCCAAAAGCGCGATCTTGACGCCGGCGCCGCGGCCGTTGATCTCGCCCAGCACGGTCTCAAGGCTGAAGCCGTCGCGGCGCACGTCGGGCTCGGTCCAGATCTGGGCATCGACCGGGATCATGTAACTCTGCCGCGCGGACTGGATGCCGAAGCCGCTGAAGAACACCAGGGCGACCGAGCCGGGCTTCACCTTGCCGTAGAATTTGTCGAGCGCCCGGCGCATGCCGTCGCCGCCGAGATTTTCCCCGGTATCGACCTCAAATCCGTCGCGCTTCAATTCGGCAGCGACGTCGCGGGCGTCGTTGATAGGCTCCTTGAGCGGAGCTTCGGCGTCCGGATATTTCGCATTGCCGATCACCAGTGCGATCCGGTGGGTCCGATCTTCCGCGGCGGAGGTCTGCCAGATGGGCGTGGCGGCAAACGTCAGGAGAGCGATCAGAGCAATGCGCATTTTCATAATGAAACCGGTCCACACTTGAGGGCGCTGTCCAAGCTGCGGCTTGCGCCGCAAGCGACACTAATCCACGCCATTCGCATTATCAAACCGGCGTGATCGCGGCTGTCAACGTGCTGTGTGGGCGCCAGCTATCGCATCAATTCACCACGCGTCTGGCGTTGTCGTACAGTCCTGGTTCCCGGTCATTCCGGTGGCTGGAACGGTTTGACCTTTCCCGGCAGCAATGGCTTGTTGCGCATAACAACGATCGGGAATGGGACGGGACGAATGAGCGTGACTTACGAAATCTATGCGATCCGCTATGCCACGATGACGCCGCGGACGCCGCAGATGAATTATCTCGCACCCGATCCCCATGAGACCGCAGCGGCCGATCTAGATTATTTCGTCTGGCTGATCCGCGGCGGTGGCCGCGACATTCTTGTCGATACCGGCTTCAACGAAGCCGCCTCGAAGGAGCGCAGCCGCAAGCTCACGATCAATCCCATCGACGCGCTGGCCGATTTCGGCGCTCGCGCGGCGGACATCCGCGACGTCATTGTCACGCATCTGCATTACGATCATGCCGGCAATCTCGATCGCCTCCCCAATGCCAGGTTCCATCTGCAGGACCGCGAGATGAGCTACGCGACGGGCCGCTGCATGTGCAACGGGCTGCTGCGGCATCCGTTCTCGGCGGAAGACGTCACGCTGATGGTGCGACACGTGTTCAATGAGCGCGTCACGTTCCACAATGGCGATGGCGAGGTTGCTCCGGGCGTCACGCTGCACCGCGTTGGTGGCCATTCCGATGGTTTGCAGATCGTGCGCGTGCAGACCGCGCGGGGCCCCGTTGTGCTGGCATCGGATGCCTCGCATTATTACGGCAATATGCAGCGCCGCAGCCCGTTTCCGATTGTCTACAATATCGGTGACATGTGCGACGGCTGGACCACCTGCGAGCGCCTTGCCGGCCACCCCGATCGCATCATTCCCGGCCATGATCCGCTGGTGCGCGAGCTCTATCCGCGCGTCGAGGGCAGCAAGGCCGATGCCTATGCGCTGCACGAGATGCCATCGCGCTCCTTTGTGAAAGACTAATCTCTCAATAGGCGCCGGCCTTTTGCCCATGCCGGGTCTGCACGAGGTCGAGGCTACGCTCGATCTTGCCGAGTGCAGCGGCGAAGTCCTTGCGCTCCTGCGCCGTCAGGCATGACAGGATGTCGCGCTCTTTGCTGAGCAGGCGCGGGATCAGTTCTTCATAGAGCGCTGTGCCTTTCGCGGAGAGACGCAGTTCGAAGGCGCGGCGGTCGTCTTCGTTTTCGACCCGTTCGATGAGTTCGCGGTCCAGCAGGGCCGTCACCGCCCGGCTGATGGTGGATTTGTGGGTGCGTGTGCATTGCGAAATGAACTGCGCGCTGCAGGCATCGTCGCGAAAGCCCAGCGTGGCGATGACGCGCCATTCCGGAATATCGAGCCCATAGCGTACCTGATACTCGTCGGACAGTGCGGCGCTGACCTCCGCGGCCAGCCGGTTGAGCCGGAACGGAACGAACTGAAACAGGTCGAATTTCGCCACGGAGCCACCAATTCTGCTGTTGACGCCGCCACGGGTCCGGCGTTTAGATGGTTGCAAATGAGACTATCTTAGAGGGAGTGCGGTCCGTTGGCCAGACCAGCGTTGATCCAAAAATACATCCGGTTGCAGGGCAGGGGTTGAGCCATGGCGCAGCATGTCCGCCAGTTTGCCTATTGTCGCCATGCCGATCAGGCGCGGTCAGCTGCCGCTGCGGCGCATCATCCCGTGGTGATCGTTGGTGCTGGCCCTGTCGGCCTGTCGCTGGCCATCGATCTGGCGCAGCGCGGACAGCGCGTGGTGCTGCTCGACGACGCCGATCGCATCGGCGACGGCTCGCGCGCCATCTGTTTCTCCAAGCGCTCGCTCGAATACTGGGATCGCCTGGGCGTCGCCCATCGCATGATCGACAAGGGCGTGGTGTGGAAGGTCGGCAAGATCTTTCTCGGACCGGACATGCTCTACCAGTTCGATCTGCTGCCCGAGACCGGCCACAAGATGCCGGCCTTCATCAACCTGCAGCAATATTACGCTGAATCCTTTCTGGTCGATCGCGTGCATCAATTGCCGGAGATCGATCTGCGCTGGCGCAACAAGGTCATCGCGCTGGCGCAGCACAACGATCACGCCGAACTCACCATCGAGACACCCGATGGGCCATACACGCTGCGCGCCGACTATGTCGTTGCCTGCGATGGCGCACGCTCCGGCCTGCGTGGCATGGTCGGGGCGGATTTTTCCGGCGAGGTGTTCGAGGATCAGTTCCTGATCGCCGACGTCAAGATGACCGCGGAATTCCCGACCGAACGCTGGTTCTGGTTCGATCCACCATTCCATTCCGGCCAGTCCGCGCTGCTGCATCGTCAGCCCGACGATGTCTGGCGTATCGATCTGCAGCTCGGGCCAGATGCTGATCCCACCGAGGAGCGGCGGCCGGAGAAAGTGCGTCCGCGCATCGCACGCATGCTCGGCCACGATGATTTCGATTTCGAGTGGATCTCGGTCTACAAGTTCCAGTGCCGCCGCATGCAGCGCTTCCTGCATGAGCGCGTGATCTTCGCCGGCGACGCCGCGCATCAGGTGTCGCCCTTCGGCGCGCGGGGCGCCAATTCCGGCCTTGAAGACGCCGAGAATATCGCCTGGAAGCTCGCACTGGTGCTGGCCGGCAATGCGCCGGCGTCGCTGCTGGCGAGCTATGACGCCGAGCGGGGCCCGGCCGCAGACGAGAACATCCGCGCCTCGACCCATGCGACGGATTTCATCGCGCCGCATTCGAAGCAGGAGCAGCGCATGCGGCAGGCAATACTGTCGCTCGCCAGGGAAGCCGATTTCGCCAAGCGGATGATCAATGGCGGGCGACTGTCCGTGCCGTCGGTCTATCAGTCGCCGCTCTCGACGACCGATAGCGATGAGTGGTCCGGCGGCCCGCGACCGGGCGCGCATATGCCGGATGCGCCGCTCGTCAGCGATGACGGCGCACATGTGTTTCTCTCGGAATGTTTCGCGGGGGCGGGGTGTGGCTTTACCGTGCTACAGTCGGATGGTCAGGCGATCGAACTGCCCGAGGGCGTGGCCCGTCTGGTCGTCGGTGACGATGCGGCGCTGCGTGACGAGACCGGACTGTTCAAGGCGCGTTACGGTGCCGATCCGGGTGCCGCCTATCTGCTGCGTCCCGATGGTTATGTCGCTGCGCGTTTCCGGCATCCGACGCCGCAGGCGATCAAGGCTGCGGTCGCGCGTGCCAGCGGGAGGCCGTCATGACGGCGCTATCCACGACGTCCAATTTCGCCAGCCCCGACGACGCCTATCGTGCGATCGTCGAGGCGCATCGCGGATTGAGTGATGAACAAAGCGCAGCGCTCGATACGGCGCTGGTGCTGATCCTCGCCAATCATATCGGCGATGCCGCTGTGCTCGGTGACGCGATTGCGCTGGCGAAGCGGCGGCTGCCGAATGTGAGGGACGAGACGAAGCGAAAATAGCAGAAGCCGTCATTGCGAGGAGCGAAGCGACGCGGCAATCCAGAAAACCACAAAGAAAGACTGGATTGCTTCGTCGCAAAAGCTCCTCGCAATGACGGCCCAGAGGCTAAAGACAAATACAAAAGGGAATATCGAATGACCAAGGGTTTCGCATCCACCACCGACATGACCGAGAAGAAGGTCACCTTCTCGGAGATCGGCACCGATCTCTATGCCTTTACGGCCGAGGGCGATCCGAACTCGGCTGTCATCGTCGGCGATGACGGTTGCATCGTGTTCGACGCGCAGGCGACGCCGGCGATGGCCAACAAGGTGATCGAGCGGGTGCGAACCGTCACCGACAAGCCGATCAAATATGTCGTGCTGTCGCATTATCATGCGGTGCGTGTGCTCGGCGCGTCCGCCTACAAGGCGCAGGGCGTCGTCGCGTCGCAGGAAACCTATCGGCTGGTGGAGGAGCGCGGCCAGCAGGACTGGGATTCCGAATTCGGCCGCTTCCCGCGCCTGTTCCAGGATGCTGAGAGCATTCCCGGCCTGACCTGGCCAACGCTCACTTTTGAAGGCGAGATGTCGATCTTCCTCGGCAAGCGCGAGGTGCGCCTGATGCAGCTCGGCGCCGGTCATACGTCGGGCGATATCGTTGCCTGGGTGCCCGATGCCGAAGTCATGTTCTCCGGGGATCTCATCGAGTATCATTCGGCCTGCTACTGCGGCGATGCGCTGCTGCGCGAATGGCCATCGACGCTCAACGAGATTCGCGCGTTCAACCCGAAAGCGATTGCGCCGGGCCGCGGCGATGCACTGAAAGGGCTGGAAACGACCCGCGAGGCGATCGCGATGACGCGTGATTTCGTGATGTCACTCTACGGCGCGGCGGAGCTGTCAGTCGCCAAGGGGCGCAGCCTGAAGGAAACCATGGCGGCAACCCGCGACGTCATGGACAAGAAGTTTTCGAGCTTTGCGATTTACGAACACTGCCTGCCGTTCAACGTATCCCGCGCCTTCGATGAAGCGTCGGGGATCGACGATCCCGTGATCTGGACCGACAAGCGCGACCGCGAAATGTGGGCCGCGCTCCAAGGGTAACATAGTAGATTCGTCATTGCGAGCGAAGCGAAGCAATCCAGAAGGTCACAAAGGAAGACTGGATTGCTTCGTCGCAAGCGCTCCTCGCAATGACGGTAGGAAAAGGAGGATGAGATGAACATCACCACCAATCCCGATCTGATCAGCCGTGCGACGTCCAATGTCACGCCGGGCTACATGTCCGGTTTTGGCAATTCATTCGAGACCGAAGCGCTCCCCGGCGCGCTGCCCATCGGCCGCAATTCGCCGCAGCGCTGCGCCTATGGGCTCTATGCCGAGCAACTGTCAGGTTCGCCCTTCACGGCGCCGCGCGGCACCAACGAGCGATCCTGGCTGTATCGCATCCGCCCCTCGGTGAAGCACTCCGGCCGCTTCGAAAAGGCGGACGCGAAGCTGTGGCGCACCGCGCCGTGCCATGAGAACGATATGCCCATTGCGCAACTGCGCTGGGATCCGGCGCCGATCCCCAAGGAGGACATGACCTTCCTGCAGGGCGTGCAGACCATGACCACGGCGGGCGATGCCGGGACACAGGCCGGTATGGCGGCGCATGTCTATCTGATCACCAAATCCATGGTCGATCAGCATTTCTACAATGCCGACGGCGAGATGATGTTCGTGCTGCAGCAGGGCAACTTGTTGTTCGTCACCGAATTCGGCCGCATCGATGCCGAGCCAGGCGAAATCGTCGTGATCCCACGCGGCGTCAAGTTTCGCGTCGAACTCACGGGCGGCGCGGCGCGCGGCTATCTCTGCGAGAATTATGGCGGCGCCTTCACGCTGCCTGAGCGCGGGCCCATCGGCGCCAATTGTCTTGCCAATGCGCGCGACTTCCTCACGCCGGTGGCTGCCTATGAGGACAAGGACACGCCGACCGAGCTCTATGTGAAATGGGGCGGCTCGCTGTTTGTCACCACGCTACCGCATTCGCCCATCGATGTCGTCGCCTGGCACGGCAACTACGCGCCGTATAAATACGACCTGCGGACCTTCTCGCCGGTGGGCGCCATCGGCTTCGATCATCCCGATCCGTCGATCTTCACGGTGCTGACCTCGCCATCGGAAACTGCCGGCACCGCGAATATCGATTTCGTGATCTTCCCGGAGCGCTGGGCGGTGGCGGAAAACACGTTCCGTCCGCCGTGGTATCACATGAACATCATGTCGGAGTTCATGGGTCTCATTTACGGCGTCTATGATGCCAAGCCGCAGGGCTTCACGCCGGGTGGGATCAGCCTGCACAACATGATGCTGCCGCACGGTCCGGATCGCGAGGCTTTTGATCACGCCAGCAATGGCGAGTTGAAGCCGGTGAAGCTCACCGGCACCATGGCCTTCATGTTCGAGACCCGCTACCCGCAGCGCGTTACGCAACACGCGGCAACGACGGCGACGCTGCAGAGCGATTATGCGGATTGCTGGAAGGGCCTGGAGAAGCGCTTCGATCCGAACAAGCGGTGATACACCGGCCGTAGGATGGGTTTCGCGAAGACGCTCTACCCATCCTACGACGCGATCAAGTTGACGTGCCTCACCGCTCCTCCGGCGGAACGTCCTTGATACGCGCCGACTGCGCGGCGATGTCTTCGAGGCTGCGGGAGAGATGCACGCGCTTGTCCGACGGCGGACGCTTGGTAACGGAAAGTCCCGGCCGCCATTCAGTGGCCGGCCTGATCGGACGCGGGGCGAAACCGCCGCCGCAGTTCGGGCAGACATTGAAGAGCTTGGTGTCCACGCAATCCGCACAGAATGTGCATTCAAAGGTGCAGATGCGCGCATCGGGTGCTGCGGGCGGCAGATCCTTGTCGCAATATTCGCAGTTTGGCCGCAGCGCCAGTGCCATCGTTCTCTCCCAATCGGTTCGTTGCGCCGATCTTGGCAGAACCGCGATGGTTCGTGAACTGTCAGGCGGCCTGACGCCGGAAGGCGGGTGCTACGACGCTGCGTCCGTGCGCGGGATGTTGAGCCGCCGCGCCCATGCGATACCCTTTGCGCTCAGGCGAGGGCTGATTTCAGCGGCAGTTTCGATGTTTCCTTCAACCGATCCAGCACGATCGACGAACGCACATGCGCCACGCTCTGATGCGGCATCAGCACATTGTTGACGAGATCGGACAATCCCTTGAGGTCGCGCAGCACGGCCTTGAGGACATAGTCGGCGTCGCCGGTCAGTGAGTAAGCTTCCTGCACCTCGTCGACCCGCTGCACCAGCGTGCGGAACTTTTTGGCATTGTCCGGCGAGTGGGTGGCCAGTTGCACCTGGATGAAGGCGATCACGTTGAAGCCGAGTGCGTCCGATGACAGGTCGGCGTGATAGCCGGAGATCACCTTCTCCTCTTCGAGCCGCATCCGCCGCCGTGAGCATTGCGAGGCCGATAGGCCGACGGCATCGGCGAGCTGCTGGTTGGTCAGCCGGCCGTCGTTCTGCAGGGCAGCCAGCATCTTGAGATCGAAGGCGTCTACCGGGATCATGCGTCAAAAGCCTCTTTCATGCGTGAACCGTGCATGAATGTCGCATATTCCATCCGAATTTGCATGCACCTTGCGTCGCAAACGACCGACACTCCAGGCAAGCGATAATGCAAATCAGCTTCGGGAGATCACCATGGGTCCGTTTCCGCACGACGCGCCGGCCGCCACCATCTCGGCACATAATCCGATGGGCACCGACGGCTTTGAATTCGTCGAATACGCGCATCCGAGGCCTGAAGAACTCCACGCCCTGTTCAGGCTGATGGGCTATGTGCCGGTCGCGAAGCACAAGACCAGGAAGATCACGGTCTATCGTCAGGGCGACATCAACTATCTCGTCAACGAAGAGCCCGGAACTCACGGCTTCAATTTCGTCGCCGCGCACGGCCCCTGCGCGCCGTCGATGGCGTTCCGCGTCGTCGATGCGCAGGCGGCCTATGACCGCGCAATTTTGCTCGGTGCCGAGCCGGCGGATGCAATCGCAGCGCAGAAGACGCTCGACGTGCCAGCCATCAAGGGCATCGGCGGCAGCCTGCTGTATTTCGTCGATCGCTATGGCGCCAAGGGCTCGGCCTATGACCAAGAATTCACATGGCTGGGCGCGAAGAACCCGCGGCCCGAAGGCGCCGGCCTGTTCTATCTCGACCACCTCACCCACAACGTCCATCGCGGCCGCATGGATGTCTGGACCGGGTTCTACGAGAAGCTGTTCAATTTTCGCCAGATCCGCTTCTTCGACATCGAGGGTCGCGCCTCCGGCCTGTTCTCGCGTGCGCTGACCAGTCCGGACGGCAAGATCCGGATTCCGATCAACGAGGATGCCGGCGATGCCGGCCAGATCGAGGAATATCTCAACACCTATCACGGCGAGGGCATCCAGCACATCGCCTGCGGTGTGACGGATATCTACACGACCATCGAGAAGCTGCGCGCCGATGGCCTGCCCTTCATGCCGGCGCCGCCTGTGACCTATTTCGAGAAGATCGATGCGCGGCTGCCGAAGCATGGCGAGGACGTGCCGCGCCTGCAGAAGAACGGCATCCTGATCGACGGCGAGGGCGTGGTCGAAGGCGGCGAGACCAAGGTGCTGCTGCAGATCTTCTCGGCCAATGCGATCGGACCGATCTTCTTCGAATTCATCCAGCGCAAGGGCGATGACGGATTCGGCGAGGGCAATTTCAAGGCACTGTTCGAGTCGATCGAGGAAGACCAGATCAGGCGCGGCGTGTTGCACGTCGGCGATAAGACCGCGGCGTAGTTCTTTCTTCTCCCTCCCTCAAGCGGCGAAGCCGCGCAGTGGGAGGGTGGATCGACCGCGAAGCGGTCGAGACGGGTGGGGTGTTTCCCCACACACCGACGTCACGTGGGGCACCCCCACCCGACCGGCCTTCGGCCGGCCACCCTCCCCACAAGGGGGAGGGATAAGAGAAGCGGAGCTCCTTAGGCGAGTATGAGCTTTCTCAACTCGCCCACTCCTTCACCGCATCAACCAGTTCCATCTTCACCGCCGGCCGTGCCGCCGATGGCGTGCGCGAGAACCGCGGTGCGGGTGCCGGCTGTGTCGCGCCTTCGTGCTGGATGAACACTTCGCGCGCCACCATATGCGGATGCTTCGTCGCTTCGGACATGGTCAGCACCGGCGCAAAGCATACGTCGGTGCCTTCCATGATTTTGGACCATTCGTCGCGGCTTTTGGTCTTGAACACTGCGGTGAGCTTGTCCTTCACCGCAGCCCAGTTCTTGGAATCCATGTGATTGTCGTAGCAGGTCTCCGACAGCCCGGCGAGTTCGCGCAGCTCGGCATAGAATTGCGGCTCGATCGATCCGATCGAGATGAAGTTGCCGCAGCTGCATTCGTAGACGCCGTAGAAATGCGCACCGCCATCGAGCATGTTGCTCTCGCGACTTTCCTTCCAGCGACCGGCCGCGGTCATGTCGAAGAACATGGTGATCAAGGATGCCGCGCCGTCGCACATGGCCGCGTCCACCACCTGCCCCTGGCCGGAGCGGCTGGCTTCCAGCATGGCGGCGAGCATGCCCATCACGAGATACATCGAGCCGCCGCCGAAATCGCCCACCAGATTCAATGGCGGCACGGGTTTGTCGGCGCCGCCGATCGCGGCCAGCGCGCCGGTGATGGAGATGTAGTTGATGTCATGGCCGGCGGCCTGCGCCAGCGGGCCATGCTGGCCCCAACCGGTCATGCGGCCATAGACCAGTCTCTTGTTGCGGGCGAGGACGACATCCGGCCCGAGGCCGAGGCGTTCCATCACGCCGGGGCGATAGCCTTCCACCAGCGCATCGGCGCTATCCAGCAGCGACAGCACCTGTGCGATGGCAGTCTTGTCCTTGAGATCGACCTCGATCACCTTGCGGCCGCGTGACGCAGCGCCCTTCGGCATCTGCTTCGGCCGCACCAGCGTAATCACTTCGGCGCCCATATCGGCCAGCAGCATGCAGGCGAACGGACCCGGACCGATGCCGGCGAATTCGACGATGCGTGTGCCTTTGAGCGGGCCGGTGGCTTTGGTCTGTGATCGCGACGACGCGATGGTGGTGTCCTGCACTTGTGTTTCCCATGCTTGATATAGGCCGTCGATGGCGACGGGCCGATTTGCCGGAAACTGTCTATGCTGGAGGTGACAAGGGCAAGAAGCTTTTGGCCGCAATCCTGCATGCGGCCATGCTGCGGCACTGCACAAAAATGCTGAAGCCAAAACTCGATGTCGTCCCCGCGAAGGCGGGGACCCATAACCACCGAGTTCGTGTTTTGCAAAGGCCTCTGCCGCCATTCCGCCACGACGGGATGGAGGCTATGGATCCCCGCCTTCGCGGGGATGACAATTGAGAGGTTCGAGTTTTACCCCGCCGCTTCCACCGCGCGCTGTGCCATCACCTTGATGAGATTGGCGCGATATTCCGCCGAGCCGTGGATGTCACCCATCAACCCATCGGCTGAGATCTTCACGCCATCCAGCGCTCCTGCCGACCAGTTCGCTTTCAGTGCCGCCTCGATCGCCGGCACGCGCATCACGCCGCTCTGCGACGCGCCGGTGGCAGCGACACGGACCTCGCCGGACTTTGTCTGGGCGACGAACACCGCGGTGAGTGCGAAACGCGACGCCGGGTGGCGCATCTTGGCGTAGCCGGCCTTGGCCGGAATGGGGAACGACACGGAAGTGATGATCTCGTCCTCTTTCAGCGCCGTCGAGAACAGGCCCTGGAAGAAATCGTCGCCTTTGATCTCGCGTTTGTTGGTCTTGATGGTGGCATTCAGCGCCAGCACGGCGGCGGGATAATCGGCGGCGGGATCGTTATTGGCGATGGAGCCGCCGATGGTGCCGCGATAGCGCACGGCAGGGTCGCCGAGCACCGACGTCAGATGCACGATCGCCGGGATCGCCTTCTTCGCCGCGGGGCTCTGCGTGATGTCGTAATAGGTCGTCGCCGCCTTGATGATCAACGCGTCGGATGTTGCCTCGATGCCGATCATCTCCTTGATCTTTGCGAGGTCGATGACATCCGTTGGCGATGCCAGCCGCTGCTTCATCACGGGGATCAGCGTGTGGCCGCCGGCGAGATATTTAGCCTCGGGATGTTTGGCGAACAGGGCCGCTGCTTCGTCGATGCTGGCGGGGCGGTGATAAGTGGTCTCGTACATCGTATTGCTCCCTTATCTTTTGGTCGTGTTTTCTTGACGCGAACCGGCTTCCACTTCGCTTGAAAACACTCCGCTTATTCCGCTGCCTGCTGCAATTGCAGCGCTTCCCAGACACGGCCCGGCGTCGCCGGCATCTCGATCTTGTTGTGGCCGAGCGCGTCCGTAATGGCGTTGATCACCGCGGGCGACGAACCGATCGCGCCGGCCTCACCGCAGCCTTTCACGCCGAGCGGATTGCCCGGGCAGAGCGTCGTGGTGTGCGAGACCCGGAACGACGGCACGTCGTCGGCGCGGGGCATGGCGTAATCCATGAACGACGCCGTCACCGGCTGGCCGTTGTCGTCATAGATAGCGCTTTCGAGCATCGCCTGACCGATGCCCTGGGCGAGGCCACCATGGACCTGGCCTTCGACGATCATCGGATTGATCAGCCGGCCGAAGTCATCGACCGCAACGAAGTCGACAATGTCGGTCTTGCCGGTGCCAGGGTCGATCTCGACTTCGCAGATGTAAGCGCCGGCCGGGAAGGTGAAGTTGGTGGGATCGTAGAACGCGCCTTCCTTCAGCCCGGGCTCCATGCCATCAGGCAGGTTGTGCGCGGTATAGGCAGCGAGCGCGACCATCGGCAGCGCGATCGTCTTGTCAGTGCCGGCCACCTTGAACTCGCCATTCTCGATGACGATGTCGCCTTCGGAGGCTTCGAGCAGATGCGCGGCGATCTTCTTCGCCTTGGCTTCTACCTTCTCCATCGCCTTGAAGATCGCGGACATGCCGACCGCCGCCGAGCGTGAGCCATAGGTGCCCATGCCGAACTGCACTTTATCAGTGTCGCCATGGACGATCTGGACCTGATCGACGGAGATGCCAAGCCTGTCAGCAACGAGTTGCGCGAAGGTCGTCTCATGGCCCTGGCCGTGGCTGTGTGAGCCCGTCAGCACTTCGATGGTGCCGACCGGATTGACGCGCACCTCTGCGGATTCCCACAGGCCGACGCCGGCGCCGAGCGAGCCGACGGCCTTGGACGGTGCGATGCCGCAGGCCTCGATGTAGCAGGAGAAGCCGAGGCCGCGCAGTTTGCCGGCGGCTTTCGCCTTGGCCTTCCGCGCCGGGAAGCCGGCATAGTCGATGGCCTTCAGCGCTGCGTCGAGCGAGGCGCCGAAGTCGCCGATGTCATAGGCCATGATGACAGGCGTCTGATGCGGAAACTGGGTGACGAAGTTGATGCGGCGCAGATCGGCCGGATCGACTTTCAACTGCCGCGCCGATGTCTCCATCAGCCGCTCCACCAGATAGCTCGCTTCCGGCCGTCCGGCGCCGCGATAGGCATCGACCGGCGTGGTGTTCGTATAGACGCCCATCACTTCGGCATAGATGGTCGGGATATTGTACTGGCCCGACAGCAGCGTCGCGTAGAGATAGGTCGGCACCGAGGACGAGAACAGCGACATATAGGCGCCGAAATTGGCGTGAGTCTTCACCCGCAGGCCCAGGATCTTGTTGTTGGCATCGAACGCCATCTCGGCATGTGAGATGTGATCGCGGCCATGGGCATCGGTGAGGAAGGCCTCGGTGCGGTCACCGGTCCATTTCACCGGGCGTCGCACTTTCTTCGAGGCCCAGAGTGCAACCATTTCTTCGGGATAGATGAAGATCTTCGACCCGAATCCGCCGCCGACATCGGGGGCGATGACGCGCAGCTTGTGTTCCTGCGCGACATTGTAGAACGCCGACAGGACGAGCCGCGCCACATGCGGATTCTGTGATGTCGTATGGAGCGTGAAGTGCTCTTCTGCGTCGTCATATTCCGCGACGGCTGCGCGCGGCTCCATCGCGTTCGGTACCAGCCGGTTGTTGGTCAGGTCCAGCGAGACGATATTGGCGGCCTTGCTGAAGGCGTCATTGGTCAGCTTCTCGTCGCCGATCGCCCAGTCATAGACCACATTGCCCGGCGCTTCCGGATGCAGCTGCGGCGCGCCCGAGGCGAGCGCTGCGGTCATGCTGCTGACGGCAGGAAGTTCTTCATAAGTCACGACCACGGCCTCGGCCGCATCCTTCGCCTGGTTCTTGGTCTCGGCGATCACAACCGCCACGGCCTGTCCGACAAAGCGCACGGTGTCCGGCGCCATCGCCGGCCATGCGCCCATCTTCATGGGTGTGCCGTCCTTGGAGGACACCGCCCAGCCGCAGATCAGGTTGCCGATCTTGTCGTCCACCAGTTGCTGCGCGGTGAGCACGTCGACCACACCCGGCATGTCCTTGGCGGCGGAGGCGTCGATGCCCTTTACTTTCGCATGGGCATGTGGGCTGCGGATGAAATGCGCGTGGGTGAGGCCGACGATCTTGACGTCGTCGACATAGCGGCCACGGCCGGTGATGAATCGCTTGTCTTCCTTGCGCGCAACGCGTGCGCCGATGCCTTCAACGCCCATCTCATGGGTCTCCCTGCCGGAGTTTTTGATTGTCCGCGCTTTCCATCGAAAGGCGCGGTTGGCTCAGCTCAGATCAATGCGCCGCGGCTCATTCAGCCGCTTGCGCAACCTTCATGCGTCCGGCGGCGTCGAGCACCGATTTGACGATGTTGTGGTAGCCGGTGCAGCGGCAGATATTGCCTTCGAGCTCGTGGCGCACCGTCTCTTCATCGAGATCGCCCGCGTGGCGATTCACGATGTCGATCGCCGACATGATCATGCCCGGCGTGCAGTAGCCGCATTGCAGGCCGTGATTGTCGCGGAACGCCGCCTGCATCGGATGCAGCTGGTCACCCTTGGCGATGCCTTCGATGGTGGTGACATTGGCGCCGTCGATCTGACCGACCAGCGTGGTGCAGGATTTCACCGCCTTGCCGTCGATATGCACGATGCAGGCGCCGCACTGGCTGGTATCGCAGCCCACATGGGTCCCGGTCAGGTTGAGATTTTCGCGGAGCAGGTGGACGAGAAGGGTTCTGTCTTCGACCGTGGCAGAGACAGATTTGCCATTGACCGTCAGTTTCACTGTGGACACGCAGACCTCCCGGTATTTTTTAATTATTCCAATTAGAAGCGCGGTGCGGAAAGTTTGCAACTGGGAATTTGGTGGGTGCTTCACCCTCCCCTGGAGGGGGAGGGTCGATGCGAGCGTAGCTCGCAGCGGGGTGGGGTGAAATCACAAGCGACGCAGTGTGTGGTCTGACCCCACCCCGTCTCGCATCCGCTTCGCGGGTGCTCACCGACCCTCCCCCTCCAGGGGAGGGTACGCGCGTATCCCTCCTGCAAATTTGTGCCTACATATCCGCAGGCCGCAATGCTCTAGTCGCGGCGCAATAAATGCCGCAAGCGATTGCGGACAATAACAATTCCGCGACGAGGAGTTTTCGGGAGTGATCGATAAGAGCGTAGCCAGCCCGGCCGAGGCCGTGGCTGGGGTGAAGGACGGGGCAGTCGTCCTGGTGGCCGGGTTCGGTACTGTCGGCATTGCCGATGATCTGCTGGAGGCGTTGCACGAGCAGGGTGCGACCAATCTCACCATCGTCCACAACAATGCCGGCAATGGCGACACTGGTTTGGCCCGGCTGATCAATTCCGGCCGCGTCGCCAAGGTGATCTGTTCTTATCCGCGCTCCGGCGACTACAGCGCTTTCCTGAATGCCTATCGTGCCAAGACGCTGGAACTCGAACTGGTGCCGCAGGGCATCATCAGCGAGCGCATGCATGCCCATGCCGCGGGGCTCGGCGGCTTCTTCTCGCCGGTCACGGCGCATACGAAACTCGCCGAGGGCAAGGAGACCCGCGAGATCGACGGCGTGCTGTATGTGTTCGAGAAGCCGCTGAAGGGCGACATTGCACTGCTGCGCGCCAAGAAGGCGGATCGCTGGGGCAACCTCGTCTATGACCAGTCGGCGCGTAACTTCAATCCGATCATGGCTATGGCTGCCGATCTCAGCGTCGTGCAGGTCAATGAAATGGTTGAACTCGGCAGTCTCGATCCGGAAGCGGTGGTGACGCCGAGCATTTTCATCGATCGTGTGGTGGTAGTGGGAGCAAAGGCATGACGTCGTCTGATAAGACCGCAACATACAAGCCGCTCAATCGCGACCAGATGGCCTGGCGCGCCGCGCAGGACCTGCAGGAAGGCGCCTATGTCAATCTCGGCATCGGCATGCCGACGCGAGCGGCGAGCTATGTGCCCGATGGGCGCGAGGTGATCTTCCATAGCGAGAACGGCATTCTCGGTCTCGGTCCGAAGCCGGAGCCGGGCACGGAAGACGAGAACCTGATCGATGCCGGCAAGAACTACACGACTCTGATCAAGGGCGGGGTGTTCATGCACCACGCCGACGCGTTCCTGATGATCCGCGGCAAGCATCTCGATGTCAGCCTGCTCGGCGCCTTTGAAGTCTCCGAAGCCGGCGATCTCGCCAACTGGACTACGGAAGACCCGTCCTTCCCGCCCGGTGTCGGCGGCGCGATGGATCTCGCGGTCGGCGCCAAGGAAATCCGCGTGATCATGGATCATACCGACAAAGCCGGTAAGCCGCGTATTCTCAAGAAGTGTCGGCTGCCGCTCACGGCACCGGGCTGCGTCAAGCGCATCTACACCAATCTGGCGGTCATTGACGTCACGGTGCAGGGCCTGTTCGTGCGCGAGATGGTCGAGGGCATGACGCTGGAGCAGTTGCAGGCACTCACCGAGCCCAAGCTGCAGCTCGCCAACAACTGGCAGTCGCTGACCCCGCCGGCGATGGCGGCGTAGTTGGCTCGTCATTCCGGGACAGGACGGACCGCGTAGCGGGCCGGCATGGGCTCGGAATCTTGAGCTGCTTTGCACAACATGTCGAGATTCCGGGTTCGGTCCCGCCGCCTACGGCGTCGGCCCGCCCCGGAATGACAGTCCTGTTCGCCTGCCGCGCAACCTCCAGAAGTTCCGGTATCCGTTTACTCGTCCTTAGCCAATGTGCCGTAGGTTTGGGCATCGGCTTTGCGCGCGCTTGCGCGCGATGACCGGGATGTTGGGAGTGATGAACGGGGGCCCCACGTGGCAACGACGACGCTTGTCCGGAAGAAGCCGGCTTCTTTTAAGTTTCCTGCCCTCAGGTTCCGCGCCAAGGTGACGCTGGGCTTTGCGGCCGTGCTCGCCATCTCCGCGCTCAGCATGGTGCTCGCTTATGTCGGCTTCGAGCGCATCTCGGCCGGCGTGGTGTCGTATCGCACCAGCGTTGCGGAGTCTGGTCTAGCCCGCAATATCGACCGCGAACTGACCTCCTATCAGGCGCTGACGCGCTATTACGTCCTCACCAGCAATGAAGCGGACGCCAAGGCAGCGAAGGCTGCGGAAACCAGTCTGAAAGACGCCATCGACCAGTCGATGAAGGTGACCAAGGACTCCGCGCGGCTCGACAAGATCACCAAACTGTCCCGCGAATTCATTACGTTCACCAAGGTGTTCGCCGACATCCTCACCGTCAAGGGACAGAACGACACCATCGCGTCGACCCAGTTGTCGCGCACCAGCCTGATGCTGCGTAACAAGATCGATGATCTCGGCGATACCGCGACCATGGCCGGCCTTGCCTCCGTACAGGATCAGGTCAAGGAAATCACCACCCAGTTCATCACCGCGACGTCGCTCGTGAACACCTATATAGGCAAGGCCGAGGACAAGACCTCGAATGCCGCAACGGCCCGCATCAAGTTCCTGCAGAACTCGTTTGCGACGATCTATGCCAATGACGACAAGATCAACAACAAGGTGAAGGAGATCACCGCGGAGACGAAGCTCTACGCTGATGCTTTCGTCAAGTTCGTTGAGAACACCAAGAAGGTCGACGGTCTCGTTCAGGAAATGTCGGAGACAGCGGGAGCGATCACCAAGCTGTCGACGGCGATGAAGGGGGATCTGCTGTCCGATCAGCAGCGTCTTGAAACCGAATCCGACACCACGATCCACGACACCGAGCGCCAGGTGATGGTGCTGGGCGTTGGCGGCTTCATCGTCGGTGCTATCCTTGCGCTGCTGCTGGGCCGCAGCATTGCCGGCCCGATGATTGCGATGTGCGCAGCGATGCGCAAGCTCGCAGCCGGCGACTTCGAAGTCGTGCTGCCAGGTCTTGGCCGCCGCGACGAACTCGGCGACATGGCCTCTGCCGTGGAAGAGTTCAAGGTACAGGCCATCGCGAAGGCCGAGCGGGATGCCGCTACGCAGGAAGAGCAAAGCCGCGAAGCCGGTGCGGCGCGCCGTGCCGAACTCATTCGCTTTGCCGACGATTTCGAGGCCGCCGTGGGCGCTATCGTCTCGAACGTGTCGGCATCGGCAGGGCAGCTGGAAACCGCAGCGGGCACGCTGACGCGCACCGCCGAGACCACCGAGGGATTGTCGAGCCGCGTCGCCGGCGCATCGGATCAGGCCTCCTCGAACATGCAGTCGGTGGCGACTGCAACCGAGGAGCTGTCGCTGTCGGTCAATGAAATCGGCCGGCAGGTCCAGACCTCCAGCAAGATCGCGGACAGCGCCGTCGTGCAGGCGCAGCAGACCGATGCCCGCATCGGCGAATTGTCGCGTGCCGCACAGCGCATCGGCGACGTCGTCGATCTCATCACGGCGATCGCGGAACAGACCAACCTTCTGGCGCTCAATGCGACCATCGAGGCTGCGCGGGCCGGCGATGCCGGCCGCGGCTTCGCGGTTGTGGCGTCCGAAGTGAAGTCGCTGGCCAGCCAGACCGCAAAGGCGACCGAGGAAATCTCGACCCAGATCGCCGGCATGCAGAGTGCGACGCAGGAATCGGTGTCGGCGATCAAGCAGATCGGCAACACCATTGGGGAGATTTCCGGCATTGCGTCCGAGATCGCCAGCGCCGTCGAGCAGCAGGGCGCTGCCACGCGCGAAATCGCGCAGAACGTTCAGCGCGTTGCCCACGGCACCCAACAGGTCGCCGGCGATATCGTCGATGTGAATCGCGGCGCGACCGAAACCGGCGCGGCGTCGGCTCAGGTGCTGAACTCGGCGCAGACCCTGTCGAGCGAGAGTGCGCGTCTGCGTGCCGAGCTCGACCGGTTCATGGGGAATATCCGGGCGGCGTAAACGCGATGCCCGCACCTATAACTCCGTCATGCCCGGGCTTGTCCCGGGCATCCACGTCTTTGCGGTGCGTGAGAAGACGTGGATGGCCGGGACAAGCCCGGCCATGACAGCGTTTCAATAGTAGCGACGCTGCGTGCGGCTACTTTTTTTCTACCATATACGCCCGCCATCCGCCAAACGACGAGATGTCCCGCGCGCCTTCCGTCGCCTTGGCTTCCACTAGAAAGCCCTTGACGCTCGATCCGTCGGACAATGTCAGTGTGCCGATCGACATCGGCTGCGGAAGCAATGCAACGAATTTGCCGAAAGCCTCTGCCGACAGCGCCCAGACTTCGACAGCGATTTCCGCGCCCGAGCCAGCGGCGACGCGCAGCAGGCCGGGCTTCGCCGGCGTCGTGCCGTTGAGTGCATAGAATTTGTAGTCCGGCGCCGTCGTCGTGGCTTTCAGCAGGCGACCATTGAGGGCCTGCAACTCGCCGTTCAGCGCCATGCCTGAGAGATGCGCGCCGACCACGGCGATCGCGATCTCGCCTTCGGCCAACTCAGTGGACAGCGGCGCCAGCGCCGGCTGCGGCAGGGCCCCGGCGCCAACCGGCAATTTGGTGTCGGCGTGAAACACGCGGCCGATGCTCGCCAGCAAGGCGTCATCGCCACCCGGTGCCAGCAGCGTGATGCCGAACGGGATGCCGTCGGCACGCATGGCCGCGGGGATGGCGAGGCCACAGAGGTCGAGCAGGTTGACGAAATTGGTATAGGTGCCGAGCCGGGAATTGAGCTCGATGGGGTTGGCGAGCACCTGCGCCGTCGTATAGGCGGTCGGCGCCGTCGGCAGCACCAGCGCGTCGATAGCAGTGAAAGCCTGTTCTGCGACACGCTTCAGCTCCTGCAACTTGTACAGGGCCGCAAACGTATCGGTCGCGCTCTGGCGTGCACCGGCGATGGTGATCTCGCGCGTCACCGGATGAATTGCATCCGGCGCAGAGGCCAGCAGGTCGCGGATCACCAGCAGGCGTTCGGCGACCCATGGTCCGTCGTAAAGCAGCCGCGCGGTCTCGTAGAACGGCTCGAGGTCGAACTCGACCAGCGTCGCGCCGAGCGAGGTCCAGCGCTTCAGCGCGTCCGCATAGGCTTTCTCCGAGGCCTTGTCGCCGAAGAAGATCAACTGCCCGTTGCGCGGCACGCCGAGCTTGAGGCCCTTCGGAAAGTCGGTGAGCGAACCCGGCACCCGCTTGCGCGAATAGGGATCATGCGCGTCATAGCCGCCCATCACATCGAGCGCGGCAACAGCGTCGTCCACCGTCAGCGTGAAGATCGACACGCAATCCAGCGTGCGGCAGGCCGGCACCACACCGGCGGTCGGTATCAGGCCAAGGCTGGGCTTGAGGCCGACGATATTGTTGAGCATGGCCGGCACGCGGCCGGAGCCCGCAGTGTCTGTACCAAGCGTCAGCGGCACGAGGCCTGCGGATACCGCAACGGCAGAGCCGGAGCTCGATCCGCCGGGCACGAGATCGTCGCGGATCGCGTTTTTGGGAATGCCATAGGGCGAGCGCACGCCGACCAGACCTGTCGCGAACTGGTCGAGATTGGTTTTGCCGATGATGATCGCACCCGCCGCGCGCAGCCGCGCCACGGCGCTGGCGTCACGCGTCGCGTTATAGGCGAAAGCGGGACAGGCGGCGGTGGTCGGCAGGCCGGCGACGTCGATATTGTCCTTCACGCCGACCGGCACGCCATAGAGTGGGAGCGTCGCGGGATCCTTCGCAGCGAGCGCCTCGGCTTCGGCAATCGCCTCGGCCTCAACGCGGAGCGTGATGAAGATCGCCGTGTCACCGCGGTCGCGGATGCGCTGATAGCTGCGCGCGACCGTCTGTGCGGGCGTCACGGTGCCGGCGCGGTGCGCGGCGACGATGGCGGCGATGGTCTCGGGAACGGATTCACTCACGATGCGAACCTGCTGCGGATGGCACGGGTGTGCCACCCGCAGGTTGAGACGATGTTATTCAGCAGGCACGGCAAGTGGCGGCTCCGATTGCGGGACAGAAGACAGGCTGGTTGCGCCGAACTTGTCCGCGGCAAAGAGCCCGGCTGCAACGAGAGCATAAGCGAGAGCGACGCCGGGCGTCACCCCCAATCCGCCGCCGATCCCGATCGCCTCGCCATGCATGAAGCCGAAATAGGTCAGGACGGCGCCGGCCAGAGCGAAGGCCGATGCATTGATGAATTTGCGCTCGATGACGAACACCGCGATGGCGCCGAGCACCAGGCCGACCAGGATCGAGCCGCCGCCCATGACTTCAAGGCCGTGGAACAGCACGCCGTTCTGCCCCATCTTGGCGATGAATTCGGGCGAGTGGATCGCGCCGAAATTCATGCCGGCGGCCCCGAGTGCGCCCGACAGCAGCACCGTGGCCCAGGCCGCAAGATGCGGCGTGAGTGCAAGCGCGATGGCGGGCGCGTGCTCGCGTGGCGTGGTCTCGAACGCCTGCGCGCAGATCAACATGCCGATATAGAGCAGGATCGGTGAGATCGCGACCACAGGGATGACGGCCAGCATCAGTGAGATGACGCCGAACCAGGAAAGTACGATCACCATCAGGCCCGTTGCTGCCGAATAGCCGATCCGGCCGCCCATCGCCTTCCAGCCGGGATGGCCGATATAGACGGCGTTGATGAAGGGGTTGCCCATCAGGCAGCCGATCAGTGAGACGACGCCGTCGGCGGTCAGCACGCGGGTGGTCGGATATTCGTCGCCGGCAGCTTCCGCGCTTTCGACGTTGTCCATCGCCTCGACCAGATCGTAGATGCCATAGGGAATGGCGGTGACCAGGATGATGCCGAGGAACTGGAATCCCGAGAACACGTGATCGAAGGCCGGGATCGGCACCGAGAAGCCGAAATTGGTGAAGGCTGCCTTGACGCCGGCGACGCTGACGCCGCCGATGCCGACACCGAACAGGTTCGAGCCCCAGGCGATCACCATGCCGACGCCGATCGCGACGAGGCCGGCCGGAATTCCCTTGGGATATTTATAGCCGCCGAACCAGCTCAGCATGATGATGGCAAAGCATGTGAGACCAATCACCGGCGTCATGAACATTTCCAGTGCCGGACGCATGGCGATGAAAGCGATGGAGACGCCGGCCAGTGTGCCGAGCAGTGCGGCGCGCGGCGTCACCTTGCGGATCCAGGGCGCGATGAACCCGCCGATCATCAGGATGAAGCTCTGGAAGAACACCCAGACGAGGCCGGCTTCCCAGCCCTTGATGGGATCGCCCGTCGTGATCGAGATCGGCAGCATGATCACGAAGGTGACGATGAACATATGCGGCACGCTGATGCCCGAGGGCAGCGCGCAGACATCGCTGCGGCCGGTCTTCTGCGCCAGTTTGTAGGCAAGCCAGGCGTAGTACATCGTCGACAGGCACATCATCAGGCCCATCGCCGGCAGGATGCGTCCGAACACGATGTTGTCAGGCATCTTCAGCACGAAGCGCAGCAGGCCGGTCAGCACCAGCATGTTGACGAGGATATTGGTGCCGAAGCCGAAAAACGCATTCCAGTCGCCCGGTGTCCATAGAGCGGGCTTGAAGTCGGATTTGCCGGCAGAATCTTTAGAAAACGTCCCCGCGGTCGTGCTCATCGTGATGCTCCTGCTGCAAGTTTGTTGGAAGTCTCCGGTGCATTTTCAGAAAGTGTCATTGCTTCAAGGATTGCGGCGGATGAGGCGACCCAGCCGAAGATGCCGCCCTGGGCCTTGATCATCTTCAGGCCCATCTCGTGGAATTCAGGAAAGTAGGACGCGCAGCCGTCAGAAATGACGATGCAGCGATAGCCGCGGTCATTGGCCTCGCGCACGGTGGTGTTGACGCAGACCTCCGTGGTGACACCGCAGACCAGCAGCGTGTCGATGTCGCGCGCCTTGAGATCGGCGCCGAGCGTCGTGGCGTAGAATGCGCCCTTGCCGGGCTTGTCGATGACGATCTCGCCTTCGACCGGATAGAGCGCGGGAATGATGTCGTGACCGGCCTCGCCGCGAATGAGGATGCGTCCCATCGGACCGGGATCGCCGATCCGCAGGGACGGCGCGCCGCGTTCGATCTTGGCGAGCGGTGCGTCGGAGAGATCGGGCAGGTGCCCCTCACGGGTGTGCACCACCATCATCCCGGTTTCGCGCGCGGCTTTCAGGACCGCGGCGATCGGGGCGACGGCGCTGGCGAGTTGCGACACGTCGTTGCCGAGCGTCTCGCCGAAGCCGCCGGGCTCCATGAAATCGCGCTGCATGTCGATGATGACGAGCGCTGTCGTGCCCCAGTCGATCGCGATCGGGCCAGGTTCTGCAAGGACCGTCGTTGTATGCAGTGAGTCCGCCATTGCCGTGTACTCCCCGAGGCATGGATGTCTCAGAGGTTAACAAAGCAAGCAGCGTGCCATTGTGTACAACTGCGACGATGGAATAGTTCAGGATATTATATTTATATAAATCAGATGGTTATTTAAGAATAGCTTTGCTGCCTAAATGTCGCTTGCAGGCCGGGCGCTGGTTAATTGCTTAGTTTATAGCCGAGGCTGATAGATCGGCAGCGATCGCACGTCATTGCAGCCCGAGGGCCGCAATGACGTGGCGTGCGTGACCTCAATCCCAGCCGTCGCCTTTGATGCCTGGATTCGCATAGACGATGCCACCGTCCACCGCGATGGTGGCGCCGACCACGTAATCGCCGGCGCGCGAAGCGAGATAGATCGCGGCGCCCGCCATGTCCTCGTCGGTGCCGATCCGGCCGGCGGGCACGCGGGTCGCCACTTCATCGGCATTGTCGCGTGCAGCCTTGTTCATGTCGGACTGGAACGGGCCCGGCGCGATGGCCGTGACGACGACGTGATCCTGGATCAGTTTGACGGCCATCCGCCGCGTCAGGTGGATCAGGCCGGATTTGCTCGCCGCATAGGAATAGGTCTCCATCGGATTGACGAAGATGCCGTCGATGGAAGCGATATTGATGACCTTGGCGGGCTTGTCCGCGCTGGCTGCTGCACGCAGCGGCCCGGCCAGTGCCTTGGTCAGAAAGAACGGCGTCTTGACGTTCAGCGTCATCACCTTGTCCCAGCCGCTCTCCGGAAATTCATCGAAGTCCGCGCCCCAGGCGGCGCCCGCATTGTTGACGAGAATGTCGAGCTTGGGTTCGCGCTTCTTGATTTCGGCAGCCAGCATCTCGATGCCGGCCATGGTCGAGATGTCGATCGGCAGTGCGATGCATTCACCGGCATACTGCGCTGAGAGTTCTTTCGCGGTGGCTTCGCACGGCCCGGCCTTGCGCGCGGTGATGTAGACCTTCGCCGCGCCCTGGCTGAGAAATCCTGCCGCGATCATCTTGCCGATGCCGCGCGAGCCGCCGGTGACGAGTGCAATGCGGCCATCGAGCGAAAACAGATTGGTGAACATGACGCCTCCCGTTTGTTTTGTCGTTGGGCCGATTGTGTGCGGCGGCGGGCAGGGGGAGTCAACAAGGCGAGTCAACAAGCGCTGCTGCAGTTGACCCAGATCAAGGCCGGAACCGGCAGCCGGCGTAGGCTTCTCGCGTTGGTTCGTCCAGCAAGCGGACCTCAACCCAATGGGAGAGTGTCATGAGAGCCCATCAAATTATGACCCGCAAGCTCGTCACCGTGTCGCCGGACGCGTCGATTAGCGAAGCTGCGCGGCTGATGATCGATTATCACGTCAGCGGATTGCCTGTGGTGGATGCGGCCGGCAAGCTGGTCGGCATTGTGACCGAGCGGGACTTCCTGCGTCGGCACGAGGTCGGCACGCAGCGCAGGCGTCCGCGCTGGCTCGAGTTCGTGCGTGGCCCCAGCCTGCAGGCTATCGATTATGTCCGCGAAGCCGGCCGCAAGGTGCATGAGATCATGACTCGCGAGGTCCGCACGGTGACCGAGGAGACCGGTCTGGCCGATATCGTTGAAGTAATGGAGAAGTATCACATCAAGCGCGTGCCGGTGCTGCAGGGCGACAAGCTCGTGGGTATCGTCAGCCGGCAGAATTTCGTCGAAGCCATCGCCGATATCATGCACGATGTCTCCGATGTCGGGTCGAGTGATGCGTTGATCCGCCGCCGCATCGTCGCTGTGCTCAGGCATAACGAATGGACACCATTCGGCCTCGACGTCCGGGTGAAGGATGGCGTCGTGGATATCGACGGCTTCATCACGGACGAGAATGTCCGTCGGGCGATCGTCGTGGCTGCTGAAAATGTGGCTGGCGTAACCAGCGTCAACGAGCATCTGTGCTGGGTCGATCCGATGTCGGGCGTGTATTTTCCGCCGGATGCCGATCTGCCGCAAAAGCCGGTCTGATCCGGCGCGGGACCCGCGACTCCGGTAAGGCTGCAGTTCGCCTGCAGCGGGCCAGACTATCCGACGCCGCCGCGCTGGAAGCCGTTCCACATCGCGGTGGCCGCGCCGGAGGTCAGCACCGGCAGATAGCGGGTGTCCTGATAGTTGCCGTTCAGCGAGACCCGCGGCAGCGCTGTGAGCTGCGAGAAGTTGTCCGAGGCGATCACGCCGGGGCGCGTCGTCACGGCTGTCTCGAAGCCGGCGTTTTTCGCCAGTGCGAATTCCCGTGTGCCCGCGGCGCAGCGGTCGCCATAGGGATAGGCAAGATGCACGGCCGGGCGCTGCAGAACGTTTTCGATATCGGTGCGGCTGGCTGACAGCTCATGCACGACCATCGCTTCGGTCTGTTTGGCGAGATTGCAGTGGCTGACGGTATGCGCGCCGATTGTCACCAGCGGATCGGCGGCAAAAGGTTTGAGTTCGTCCCACGACATGCACAGCTCACGGCTGACCGCGTCTTCGTCGATGCCATGCGCAGCGCAGAGTGCGCTGACCTCGCGGCGGATATCCGCTTCTTCCGGCAATCCGCGCAGCCAGCCATGCAGGCGGTCGAACGCCATGTCCTTGCCGGCGAGAGTCGATGTGTCCAGGCGCACCATCTGTCCGTCGATCGGGGCCTCGATCGCATCGGCTCTGGTAACGACACGCTCCAGCGCCACCCACCACAGCCGACCTGTGCCGGAGGCGAAGTCGCTGGTGACATAGACCGTGAAGGGAGCGTCGAAATCCCGCATCGCGGGCAATGCATGGTCGCGGTTGTCGCGATAGCCGTCGTCGCAGGTGAAACAGGCGAAGCGGCGCGAGAAATCCCGTTCCGTCAACCGCCGCTGCACTTCATCGGGCGTCACGATATCGACGTCGGTTGCGCGCAGATAAGCGAGGGTGGCGCGCAGGAAATCGGGCGTGATCTCGAGGTGACGGTTGGGCTGGAACGGACCGGCATGCGCAGGGCGCACATGGTGCAGCATGAAAATGGTGCCCACGCCGCCGAAGATAGGTCGCAACACCCGGTGGGCGCCGCTGAAATACAGCGCGTCCAGGCCGGCACGAATAATCGTGTTGCGAATCTGCTTCATCGTATGACCGAGCAATTGATGCTACCCACGGAAATGATCAGAAACGATTGAACAAAGCGTTATTCGAATACCCGCGGCGACGCCAGAGGTTTGCCTTGATTTCAATTTGACAGTCCCGCAAGGGTTTGTTTTCTCTCTGTTTCCAGACCCGCAGGACGTCGAATGCACGGATTTTACAGGTGGAGTGCCAAATGGTGGCCCGGGCTCATCCCGCTTGCCATCCTTTGGGCGGTTGCTGCCTGGGTTAGCACGATTCCGCTTGAAACGGATTTAACGGCGCACAGCACTGCGGCGCTGAAAAACACGATCCTCGACAAGAGCCAGATCACGGTTGCCGGCCGTGACGTATCGTTTTCTGCCGAAGCGTTTTCCGAAGATGGTCGCCGCAGTGCGGTCTCGTCGGTCGAGGCCACACCCGGCGTTCGCCTGGTCAATGACGAAACCCGCCTCGTCGCGGAAGCCAAGCCGTTCGTCTGGGTCGCGGAGCGCGACAATGTCCGCGTCACGCTGTGGGGAACCGCTCCATTGCCTGCCAGCAAGGCGCGCATCGTGGAAGCGGCCCGCGCCGCACTCAGCGGAACCGAGGTCTCCGACCGCATGGGTCTGAAGCGCGGCGCGCCGCCGCGGTTCGATGCCGCGGCTGTGCTGTTGCTCGATCAGGTCGCCAAGCTGAAGGAAGGCAAGGCGGTGATTTCGGATACCAATGTCAGCCTCTCCGGCATGGCGCGCGATCTCGGTGGCCGCGAAGCCATTGCGGCCGCGTTGAAGAATCTGCCGGAAGGTTTCACGGTCGCGGCCAATGACGTCAAGGCGCCGCCCTATGTGTTCCAGGCCAACAAGGACCCGGTGACGAATACGCTGACGCTGAGCGGCTATGTCCCGGACAACACCATTCACGCCGCGCTGGCGTCGGCTGCCGGACGCAAGTTCGGCAATGAGAAGATCGTCGATAACCTGAAGGCCAGCATCGGCGCGCCCGGCGGTTTTGCCGCAGCGGTGACCACGGCGCTGGGTGCGCTGTCGCGGCTGTCGACGGGGACCCTGGTGGTGTCCGACCGCGAGGTGAAGCTGTCAGGTGACGCACTCTACGAAGTGGCCGCCGACCAGATACGCGCAAGCCTGGCGCGCGAGCTCCCGCAGGGTTGGCAGGCCAAAGCCGAAGTATCGGTGAAGCCCGCCGCGGCACCGGTCGATGCCAGCGTGTGCCAGCAGCTCTTCGCGCAGAACCTGACCAAGGGCCGCATCCGGTTCGAGCCGTCCAGCGCCAGCATCAATGTGGATTCCGCCGGCTTGCTCGATCGCCTCGTGGAAATCGCCATGCGCTGTCCCAATGTCCGGGTCGAGATCGCCGGTCACACTGACGGCGATGGCGACGCAGCGTTCAATCAGTCGCTGTCGGAAAAGCGCGCGCTCGCCGTCGAAGAATATCTCGTGAAGGCCGGCCTGCCTGCGGACCGTTTTTCGACGATCGGCTACGGCAGCACCCAACCCATCGCCACCAACGATACCGACGAAGGCAAGCTGCAGAATCGCCGGATCGAATTCGTCGTGAGGCAAGCGCCATGACCTATCTTGCGATGTTTCACTGGGGCTGGCTGCTCGGGGCGTTCCTGATCGGCTTCTGCATGGGCTGGATCGCCGTGGTCTATCGCGGGCGTTCGGTGTCGCGGGTCTGGATCCAGCGCCTGTCGGTGATCGCCGTTGTCATCGTGGGCGTCGCGATTGCCAAAGTCGTGCCCGGCCGCTTCGGCTACTGGCTCGATCTCGGCCTTGCATTGTTCGGCTTCTATCTCGTCGGCTGCGCCATCGGGTCGTGGCTGCGCGACATCGTGGTGACCAGGCAGCAGGCCCGCGCGACCTGAGGTCTGTGGCGCATGCCGCTGCCGTCTTTTTTATCAACGTCTCGCCGCCAAATCGGCGGCATGAGGTCACGAAAGCCTCATTGTCACGTGAGACGCGTCAGGACGTTGGCATTTTGCCGCAGCGAATGCGCCCGAGAGGCTGGTGGTTTGTTAGGACTGACCTAATATACTGATGTGGCTTGTTTTTATTCACAGCCGGCGAATTCCACTTTGCCGCAAAACGCGCTACGACGGTTGTGCCGGAGACAACTGATGTGGCGGTTCCGCCGAGGCTAGTCTGACTTCCTGGTCCAGATCTCTCTGGTCAGGGGATCGCATTCGAGGTTGAGATGCTGGAAGCAATACGCAGGGCGATCTCGTTTCTGCGCGAGAAGCAAATCCTGCACAAGCTCGGTGTCTTGATCAGCGTCGCGGTGATCGGCATCGCCTGCTACATGCTGTATCACAAGCTGCGCAACATCGACGCTGCTGCCGTTTTCCGGGCGATGACGGAGACCGAGCCGCGGCTGATCATGTTGTCGGCGCTGTCGGTCGCCGCCGGCTATTTCACCCTGACATTCTACGACTGGTTTGCGGTGCGCACGATCGGTCGCCGCGACGTGCCGTACCGGATCAACGCGCTGGCGGCCTTCACCAGCTATTCGATCGGCCACAATGTCGGCGCCAGCGTCTTCACCGGCGGCGCGGTGCGCTATCGCATCTATTCGGCCTGGGATCTCAGCGCCGTCGATGTCGCCAAGATCGTCTTTCTTGCCGGCCTCACCTTCTGGCTCGGCAATCTCGCGGTACTCGGCATGGGCATCGCCTATCACCCGGAGGCGGCCAGCGCGATCAACCAGGTGCCGCCATGGATGAACCGCATCCTGGCCTATATCATCCTCGCCGGCCTCGTCGGCTATGTGGTCTGGGTCTGGATGAAGCCGCGCAGCGTCGGCCGCGGCCCATGGTCGGTGGTACTGCCGGGCGGCCCGCTCACCTTGCTGCAGATTACCATCGGCATCATCGATCTCGGCTTCTGTGCGCTGGCGATGTACATGCTGGTGCCCGCCGAGCCTGACGTCGGTTTCGTCGTGGTGGCGGTGGTGTTCGTCTCGGCCACCTTGCTGGGTTTCGCCAGCCATTCGCCCGGCGGTCTTGGCGTGTTCGACGCCGCCATGCTGGTTGGCCTCGAAATGATGGATCAGGAAAAGCTGCTGGCCGGCATGTTGCTGTTCAGGGTGCTTTATTACCTCGCGCCGTTCTTTATATCAGTCATGTTACTGACGCTTCGCGAGCTTATTATCGGTTCGCGATCGAAAAAGCTGCAGGCGGTCGCGGCGGACGCCAAGCCCGGCGTCGGCCACCCGCTCAAGGAACATGGTCGCTCCGGCGCCTGATATACGTTCGCATTCGCAGCAGGAAGAGATCCGGTTCAGATGGCCATTGAAGCTTCTCCATCGACCATGTTTTCGCCGTGGCCGGACCGGCTGCGGCATTCGGCGATCATCCTGCTGGCCGCCGGCCTGGCGCTGGCCGCATTGGTGTTTTTCGGCGAGCTGTCGCCTGTGCGCGCGGGCATCGTGTTCGTCTGCATCGCCGGCGCGGCGCTGGTGCCGTGGCGGCTGCATGACGTGGTGACGGCGCGCGACGAGGCGCTGGCCGCCAATCCTGTCGAGGCGCCTGCGGTGCGCGCCATCATTGCCGGCATTCCCGATCCCGCCGTGCTGCTCGACCGTGCCGGCCGCGTCATCCATCTCAATGCCGCAGCGGCGCAGCTCGCGCCGGCACTCCGCAAGAACGAACTGGCGCAATTCGCGCTGCGCTCGCCGGAGATCATCACCGCCTTGCGCGAGTCCATCGCCACCACCGAGCCGCGCCGCGCGACTTATCTCGACCACGTTCCCGTCGATCGCTGGATGGAATTGATGATCACGCCGGTGCCGGTTCCGACCGCCTTTGGCGGCACCGACACCTGCATGCTGATGACGTTCCACGACCAGACGCCGCTGCGCCGTGTCGAGGAAATGCGTGCCGACTTCGTCGCCAATGCCAGCCACGAGCTGCGCACGCCGCTGGCGGCGCTGTCCGGCTTCATTGACACGTTGCAGGGACCGGCCAAGGACGACGCCAAGGCGCGCGAGCGCTTTCTCGGCATCATGCACGCGCAGGCGACCCGCATGGCACGGCTGATCGATGATCTGCTGTCGCTGTCGCGCGTCGAACTGTCGGCGCATGTGCGGCCAGATACGCTGGTCGATATTCTCCCCATCATCCGCCAAGTCGGCGACGGGCTGGAGCCGCTGGCCAATGAGCGCAACGTCAGGATCGAAATGGCGCTGCCGGAGACGCCGGTGTCCATCGCTGGCGATCGCGAGGAATTGCTTCGGCTGTTCGAGAACCTGATCGAGAACGCGCTGAAATACGGCGCGTCCGGTGGCAAGGTGGACGTATCGTTGACCACGGAGTCGACTTCGGAGGGTGTGCCGGAAATCCGCGTCGCCGTGCGGGACTATGGCCCGGGCATCGCCCCCGAGCATCTGCCGCGCCTGACTGAGCGTTTCTACCGGGTCGATGTCGGCGACAGCCGCGCACAGGGCGGTACGGGCCTCGGCCTCTCGCTGGTGAAGCACATCCTGAACCGGCACCGCGGCCGGCTGCTGATCGAAAGCGTGCCGAAGAACGGCGCGACTTTTACCGCCGCCTTTCCGCAGGTGAAGACGCCGCCGGCGCCTCCTACCTCCGCGGCGTCCTGACGCCTTAAACTCCCTTCGTTCTCCTGCGCCCGTCAGGGCCGCCCTCGGGCGGTCGGGCATCGCTGCGCTTCGCTCAGACAGTCAAAAAAGCCCTGGCGGATGGTGCGGCATTGCGTCCGATCCCCCTCAATATCGTGCCCGCCGCTGTCATTCGCGCGCATGCACGCGAGGCCGGATTCCGCGTGCTGAAACATATTGTTAACCCCTGTGACGGCGGATTTTGACGGCCTGGCATGACCCTTATGGCAGGGCATTTTCGCTGTCATTTGCACGGTAAAATTATCCGCGGAGGCAGAAAAACAAAGCATTTACAGATGTTTGACGTCGTCATCCAAGTGTCACGGAACTATCATAAAAGCACAATCGACCACCCCTAAACGGGCGGCGTGAGCACAACTGGCGCATCCGGCGCGGTCGCTCACGAGATTGGAGACATCCCATGAAATTCCTCAAAGCGATCGTCGCTGCCGGCCTCGTCGCCGCCTCGACCTCGGCATTTGCCGCCGACATCACGGGTGCCGGCGCAACCTTCCCGTTCCCGGTCTATTCGAAGTGGGCCGACGCCTACAAGAAAGAGACTGGCAATGGTTTGAACTACCAGTCGATCGGTTCGGGCGCCGGCATCAAGCAGATCCAGGCCAAGACCGTGACCTTCGGCGCCACCGACGCGCCGCTCAAGGCTGAGCAGCTCGAGAAGGACGGCCTGGTTCAGTGGCCGATGGTGATGGGCGCGATCGTTCCCGTCGTGAATCTCGAAGGCATTGCCTCGGGCGAGCTGGTTCTCTCCGGCGAAGTGCTCGGCGACATCTATCTCGGCAAGGTCACCAAGTGGGACGACGCTGCCATCGCCAAGCTGAACCCGAAGCTGAAGCTGCCGTCGGCTGCCATCACCGTCGTTCGTCGTTCGGACGGTTCGGGCACCACCTTCAACTTCACCGACTATCTGTCGAAGGCCTCGGCTGACTGGAAGACCAAGGTCGGCACCGGTACCGCCGTCGAGTGGCCGGTTGGCGTCGGCGCCAAGGGCAACGAAGGCGTTGCCGGCAACGTCGGTCAGACCAAGAACGCCATCGGTTACGTTGAATATGCTTACGCCAAGCAGAACAAGCTGACCTATGCCGGTCTGATTAACAAGGCTGGCAAGACCGTGCAGCCGACCATCGCTGCCTTCCAGGCCGCTGCGTCGAATGCCGATTGGGCCAAGGCTCCCGGCTATTACGTGATCCTCACCGACCAGCCGGGCGACGCGTCCTGGCCGATCACTGCCGCGACCTTCATCCTGATGCATAAGACTCCGGTCGATAAGGCTGCATCGGCTGAAGCCGTGAAGTTCTTCAAGTGGTCGTTCGAAAAGGGCGGCAAGATGGCTGAAGAGCTCGACTACATTCCGATGCCGGAACCCGTCGTCAAGCTGATCGAAAAGACCTGGTCGGCTGACATCAAGAGCTGATCGTGTGTGGGAGCGGAGGAGAGGGGCATCTCTCCTCCGCTTCATTCTCTCAAGTCCGATTTGAGCTCTCTAAAGACATCACGCCCTGATCGACCCGCGCGGGGCGCAGCGTTTCAGGTATAGTAACAATCACAGGGGACTGGCGTGGCAGACATGGCCGTACAGAGCTCATCGATGGAAGCAGCCGGGCCTTATGACCGCGCAAAGGCTTTGAGCGCCTTCAAGTTCGGGGATCAGGCGTTCTACTGGATCACGCGCATTTGCGCGATGTCCGTCCTGCTTATCCTCGGTGGCATCATTCTCTCCCTGATTGCCGGCGCCTGGCCGGCGATGAAGGAATTCGGTTTTGCGTTCCTGTGGACGCAGCGCTGGGCGCCATCCGCTGATCCGCCGGTGCTCGGTGCCGTCGGTCCGATCTATGGCACGCTGATCACCTCGGTGATCGCGATGGCTATCGCCATCCCGGTCGGTCTCGGCATCGCGATCTTCCTCACCGAACTGTGCCCGAACTGGCTACGCCGCCCGATCGGCATGGCGGTTGAGCTTCTCGCTGGTATTCCCTCAATCATCTACGGCATGTGGGGCTTCTTCGTGCTCGGCCCGTTCCTGGCCAATCACGTGCAGCCGTTCATGATCAATGCCTTCGAAGGCGTGCCGGTGCTCGGCGTGATTTTCGCCGGCCCGCCGTCCTATCTCTCGCTGTTCAACGCGTCGCTGATCCTCGCCATCATGGTGCTGCCCTTCATTACCTCGATCTCGGTCGACGTGTTCAAGACGGTGCCGCCGGTGCTCAAGGAAGCCGCTTACGGCGTCGGTTGCACCACCTGGGAAGTCGTCCGCAACGTCGTCATCCCCTACACCCGCGTCGGTGTCATCGGCGGCGTCATGCTGGCACTTGGCCGAGCGCTCGGTGAAACGATGGCGGTGACCTTCATCATCGGCAACTCGTTCCGCATCACAGGCTCGATCTTTGGCCCGGGCACAACGATCTCGGCGGCGATCGCCAGCGAGTTCGCGGAGAGTGACGGTCTGCATCAATCGGGCCTGATCCTGCTCGGTCTCCTGCTGTTCGTACTGACATTCTTCGTGCTCTCGGCAGCGCGTTTGATGCTGCTGCGTCTGGAAAAGAAGGCGGGCAACTAACATGAACCCGATTTACGCATCCCGCCGTCGCCACGATACGATCATCCGTCTGCTTTGCGTCGGTGCCGCTCTCTTTGGCGTTACCTGGCTCGCGCTGATCCTGTTCACGCTGTTCTACAACGGTCTCGCGGGCATCAGCCTGCAGATATTCACCCAGAACACGCCGCCGCCCGGCTCCATGGAAGGCGGCCTGCTCAATGCCATCGTCGGTTCGGTCATGATGACCGTCATCGGCGTCGGCATCGGCGCGCCGCTCGGCCTGTTTGCCGGCACCTATCTCGCGGAATACGGCAAGCACGACAAACTCACCTCGGTGATCCGCTTCATCAACGACGTGTTGTTGTCGGCCCCGTCCATCATCATCGGCCTGTTCGTTTATGGCGCGGTGGTGATTCCGATGGGCGGCTTCTCGGCTCTCGCCGGCTCGCTCGCGCTCGCCGTGATCGTGATCCCCGTCGTCGTCCGCACCACCGAGGACATGCTCGGCCTGGTGCCCAATCCGTTGCGTGAAGCGGCCTCGGCGCTTGGCCTGCCGCGCTCCCTGGTCATCAAGCGGATTGCCTATCGTGCAGCCCGTTCCGGTCTCATCACCGGCGTGCTGCTGGCGACCGCACGTGTCGCTGGCGAAACGGCGCCGCTGCTGTTCACCGCGCTGAGCAATCAGTTCTTCAGCCTCGATCTCACCAAGACGATGGCCAACCTGCCGGTGACCATCAACAACTTCGTGCAGAGCCCCTACGAGTACTGGAAGCAGCTCGCCTGGAGCGGTGCCCTGATCATCACCTTGACCGTACTTGCCCTTAACATTGGCGCGCGCATTCTCGGCGCCGAGAGGACAGCAAAATGAGTGAGCTTTCTGTGTCGTCTGGCGTTCCTTCCGTCTCGATGCCGCCGCCGTCGGCCCTGCAGGGCGAGACCCGTCCCAAGGTCACCGTGCGCGACCTGAACTTCTACTATGGCGAACACCACGCTCTGAAGAAGATCAACCTGACGCTGATGGCGAACCGCGTGACTGCGTTCATCGGCCCGTCGGGCTGCGGCAAGTCCACGCTGCTGCGCATCTTCAACCGCATGTATGATCTGTATCCCGGCCAGCGCGCCGAAGGTCAGCTCATGCTCGACAACCAGAACATTCTGGATCCGAAGCTGGACCTCAACCTGCTGCGCGCCCGCGTCGGCATGGTGTTCCAGAAGCCGACTCCGTTCCCGATGACGATCTACGAAAACATCGCCTTCGGTATCCGCCTCTATGAAAAGATCTCCAAGTCGGAGATGGACATCCGCGTCGAGAGGGCGCTGCGCGGCGGTGCACTCTGGAACGAGGTCAAGGACAAGCTCAACGCGTCGGGCCTCAGCCTGTCGGGCGGTCAGCAGCAGCGCCTGTGCATCGCGCGCACCATCGCGGTGCGGCCGGAAGTGATCCTGTTCGACGAGCCGTGCTCGGCGCTGGATCCGATCTCGACCGCGAAGATCGAGGAGCTGATCGACGAGTTGAAGGATCAATATACGATCGCGATCGTGACCCATAACATGCAGCAGGCTGCCCGCGTCTCCGACAGCACAGCCTTCATGTATCTCGGCGAGTTGATCGAGTTCGATCAGACCAACAAGATCTTCACGTCGCCGACCGATCGCCGCACCCAGGATTACATCACCGGCCGCTTCGGCTGACGCGACATATTCGCGGGAGGAATTTGAGATGGCTTTTGAACACACCACCAAGGCTTTCGACGACGATCTGCAGGAGCTGACCCGTCTCGTCGCCGAGATGGGTGGCCTCGCGGAACGGCAGATCGTCGAATCCGTCGATGCGCTGATCCGCCGGGACGTCGCGCTCGGTGCGCGCGTTGTCGCCACCGACTCCGAGATCGACCAGTTGCAGCGCACGATCGAGGAGCGCGCCGTGCTGACCATCGCCAAGCGCCAGCCGATGGCTGTCGATTTGCGCGAGATCGTCGGCGCGCTGCGCGTCGCCACCGATCTGGAACGCATCGGCGATCTCTCCAAGAATATCGGCAAGCGCGTCAATGCACTCGACAGCGACTTCCATCCGCTGAAGCTGATCCGCGGCCTCGAACACATGACCGACCTCGTGACCACCCAGGTCAAGGCCGTGCTCGACGCCTATGCCGCACATGATCTGCCCGCCGCGATGACGGTGTGGAAGGGCGACGAGGAAATCGACGCGATCTGCACCTCGCTATTCCGCGAACTCCTGACCTATATGATGGAAGACCCGCGTAACATTTCGTTCTGTATCCACCTGATGTTCTGCGCCAAGAACATCGAGCGGATCGGTGACCATGCCACCAATATTGCGGAAACCGTGTTCTACATGATCGAGGGCCAGCAGATCCTCGACAAGCGCCCGAAGGGCGACATGACCACATTCGCGAATACGCCGACGGTCTGAAGCATGATCCGGAAAAGTGGAAGCCAGTCTTCCGCAAGGATCATGATTTAAAGACTTGTCGGACGTCACTGAGGGTATTGATCAAGATGGCTGTGAATGCACGCATTCTGGTTGTGGAAGATGAAGAGGCACTAACGACGCTGCTTCGCTACAACCTCGACGCCGAAGGCTATGATGTTGAAACCGTCGCTCGCGGCGACGATGCCGATACCCGCTTGAAGGAGCGGGTGCCGGATCTCGTGGTGCTCGACTGGATGCTGCCGGGCCTGTCCGGCATCGAACTGTGCCGCCGCCTGCGCGCACGGCCCGAAACCAAGGCATTGCCGATCATCATGCTGACGGCGCGCGGCGAAGAGAGCGAGCGCGTTCGCGGTCTCGCCACCGGTGCCGACGATTACATCGTCAAGCCGTTCTCCGTGCCGGAGCTCCTGGCCCGCGTGAAGGGCCTGCTCCGTCGTGCAGCTCCCGAGCGTCTCGCCACCGTCCTGGCGTTTGGCGACATCGAACTCGACCGCGACAAGCGCCGCGTCGTGCGCTCAAGCCGTCCGATCGATCTCGGTCCGACCGAATATCGCCTGCTGGAGTTCTTCCTGGAACATCCGGGCCGCGTGTTCAGCCGCGAACAGTTGCTCGACAGCGTCTGGGGCCGCGACATCTATATCGACGAGCGCACCGTCGACGTGCATATCGGCCGCCTGCGCAAGCTGCTCAACCCCGCCGGTGAGCCCGATCCGATCCGCACCGTGCGCGGCGCCGGCTACGCGCTGGATGACCGCTTCGACAAGGCGGCGGAGTAGGTATCTTCCTTCTCCCCGCAAGCGGGGCGAGGTTAGAAGCCCCAAACAAAAAATGCCCGGCTCATCACCGGGCATTTTCATTTGGTTTAGATATCTTCCAGCTCAGCGCGTCGGCTTCGGCACCGCGCGGCGGCGGTCACTGGCCGGCTGATAGGCGATGCGCGAGTGATGCGCGCAATAGGGGGCACCGGCCAGGGCCTTGCCGCCGCAGAAGTAGAAGTCTGCGCTCGACGGATCGCCGATCGGCCAATGGCAGGTGGCTTCGTTGAGTTCGACCAGCGACAGGCGCTGGCTGATCGGCACGATGTTGTCATAGGCGATCGGGTCGGGCTCGGCCTCGATCTCGTAATTATGGGCCAGCGCGGTATTGCCGCGTGCCATCGGGCGGGCGACGCGTACCATCTGCTGCGCCGGGCGCGCCTTGCGCTGCCGCGGAGCTGCCGAGGAGGGGCTCTTGGCACGGCCGGACAGGCCAAGGCGGTGAACCTTGCCGATCACGGCGTTGCGGGTCACGTTACCGAGTTCCGCAGCGATCTGGCTGGCGGAAAGGCCGCCTTCCCAGAGTTTCTTCAACTGTTCGACGCGATCGTCGGTCCATGTCATTACCGTCATCGCCGTTTTCCCTTCGTGAGCGCCGGCCTGACCGGGCAGCGCTGCGAGTTGAGACTTCAAAAATCCCTGCGGTCAGAATCCTTTAGCGCTCACCGGGCGCGAATTTCGCGTCCGGCTGTTACGCCGCACTGGATGTGTCAAAAGGATCTACCGCCGCACGAGATGTCGTATCCGACGAGGCAAAAGCTACAATATGCCGTGACTCGCGCGCAAGAGTCGGGCATGCCGCGTCCACATGCTTCTGCAAATAAAGCTGCAAAATCGGCTTTTTCTGCGACTCCGTGTGACTCGAAAGCCGCAGTGCGCGGTTGACAGTCTTCACAGCACACATAGAATAATGCCCACGTGCCGCCCGAGAAGGGCGGCACGTTTCGTTTCTAGGGTCCGTTGTTCGATTTCGCACAGTTGTCATCGACGCGGCCGCAGTCTTTTCGATCGGATCGGTTATGACCAGCAACGCAACGTCTTCGCCCCTCTCTCAGGCTCACTTGCTGCCTGTTTTCGCGCGTGCGGATGTCGCTTTCGAGCGCGGTGAAGGCGCGTGGCTGATTGGAACCGATGGCGAGCGCTATCTCGATTTCACCAGCGGCGTTGCCGTGAACGCACTTGGCCATGCGCACCCACATATGGTCGCCGCGTTGCAGGAGCAGGCCACCAAGCTCTGGCACATGTCGAACCTGTTCAAGAGCCCGGACGGCGAGCGCCTCGCCGCGCGGCTGTGCGAACAAAGCTTTGCCGACTTCGTGTTCTTCGCCAATTCGGGTGCGGAAGCGATGGAATGCGCGATCAAGGTGACCCGCCACTATCATTTCTCCAAGGGCCATCCCGAGCGCACCCGCATCATCACCTTTGAAGGCGCGTTCCATGGCCGGACCCTCGGCACGCTCGCCGCGACCGGCGCCGCCAAATATCTCGAAGGCTACGGCACGCCGCTCGACGGCTTCGACCAGTTGCCGCTCGGCGATATCGAAGCCGTGAAGAAGGCGATCGGCCCGAACACCGCCGGCATTCTCATCGAGCCGCTGCAGGGTGAGGGCGGCGTGCGTGCGCCGAGCAACGCGTTCTTCGGCGCGCTGCGCGAACTCTGCGACAAGAACGGCATTCTGCTGATCTTCGACGAAGTGCAGACCGGCATGGGCCGCACCGGCGAGTTGTTCGCCTATCAGCGCATCGGCGTGACGCCTGATGTGATGTCGCTCGCCAAGGCGCTCGGCGGCGGCTTCCCGATCGGCGCGTGCCTCGTCACGGCGGAAGCGGCTGAAGGCATGGCGCCCGGCTCCCACGGCTCGACCTTCGGCGGCAATCCGCTGGCGGTGGCCGCGGCGAATTCCGTGCTCGATATCATGCTGAAGCCCGGCTTCTTCGACCACGTGAAGAAGATGTCGCTGCTGCTGAAACAGAAACTCGCAGGCGTGGTCGACGGCCACCCTGACGTGCTCAGCGAAGTGCGCGGCGAAGGTCTTCTCATCGGCCTCAAGGCTGTCGTGCCGGCTGGTGATCTCGTGGCCGCATTGCGTGACGCGAAGCTGCTGACCGTCGGCGCCGGCGACAATGTCGTGCGCTTCCTGCCGCCGCTGATCGTCAGCGAGTCCGAGATCGAGCAGGCCGTGCAGCGGCTGGAACAGGCTTGCGTGGCCCTCAGCTCATCCGCCAAGGCATCTGCAAAGACGCAGGGAGCCGCGTGATGAGCAAGTCACCGCGGCACTTTCTTGATCTCACGGCCGTGCCGGCCAGTGAGTTGCGCAATATCATGAACGCGGCTGCCGCCATGAAGGCGAAGCTGAAAGGGCGGGATGGCTCGAATGCCGAGCCCGATCGTCCGCTCAAGAACAAGACGCTGGCGATGATCTTCGAAAAGCCCTCGACGCGCACCCGCGTGTCGTTCGAGGTCGGCATGCGCCAGCTCGGCGGCGAAGTCGTCATGCTCACCGGCGCCGAAATGCAGCTCGGTCGCGGCGAGACCATTGCCGACACCGCGCGCGTGCTGTCGCGCTTCGTCGACATCATCATGATCCGCATCCTCAATCATGACTCGCTGATGGAACTCGCGGAGAATGCGACGGTGCCGGTCATCAATGGCCTGACGCGGTTCTCGCATCCCTGCCAGGTGATGGCGGATGTCATGACCTATGAGGAACATCGCGGCCCGATCAAGGGACGCACCGTGGCCTGGACCGGCGACGACAACAATGTGCTGATGTCCTGGGCGCATGCGGCCGAGCGCTTCCAGTTCAAACTCAATATCGCGACACCGCCGCAGCTATCGCCGAAGAAGCCGTTCAAGGACTGGGTCAAGGCGGCAAACGCGCCGATCACCTTCAGCGACGATCCCGATGCGATGGTGAAGGGCGTCGATTGCGTCGTCACCGACACCTGGGTGTCGATGGGCGACAAGGACGGCGAGACCCGCCACAACCTGCTCAAGCCCTATCAGGTCAATCCGCGCCTGATGTCACTGGCCAAGCCCGATGCGCTGTTCATGCATTGCCTGCCGGCGCATCGCGGCGAGGAGGTCACCGACGAGGTGATCGACGGTCCGCAGTCGGTGGTGTTCGACGAGGCCGAAAACCGTCTGCATGCGCAGAAGGGCATTCTGGCCTGGTGCCTCAACGCGGTGGCGTGAGGCGCGATCAGCGATCGAGTTCTGTCGCGGCCAGCTCGGCCACCTGAAAGTCGATGCTCGCCGGATCGTCGTCGCCGAGGAACCATGCGGCCGAGAGGCCGGTCCATGCCAGGACCCATTGCAGTAAGCGATAGCGATCGAGTTTGGCCGCGTCGCTGACGACCTCGACACGCCGCTGGAAACGGCCTGGCAAGGTCGAGACCGGGCGCGTGGGATCCGAGAGATCCGGGTTGGTGAAAATGTTGGCGAAGTCGAAGCCGCGCTCGCCGATGATGTGCTTCGGATCGATGGCAAGCCAACCACGCTCCCCGAAGTCCAGCACATTGTCATGGTGGAGGTCGCCGTGCAGCACGGTCACCTCGCGGGGGTCGTCCAGCAAAGCGTTGGCCGTTTCGGAACAGCGACGTAACAGGCCGCCATGGGTCGCTGCGGCCGGTGCGAGTTCGCGAAACCAATGCTGCAGCGGTACCAGCGGAGGCGGCGATTTTTGCCTTGGCCGGTGCAACCGCGCCGCCACGGCGCACAGGATGCGCGAGGCTTCGTCGTCCTGTCCACCACGCGCCATGTCGGAGAGCCAGGCCGGGCCTTGCGCGCGTTCCATCAGCAACGCGTCGTCATGGCGGGCGAGAACCCGTGCGGCACCGTCGCCGTCCCACCATTCCAGTACCGCGCTGCCGGCGCGTTCGTCCTCGCCCTTGGCCAGTTTCAGCATCGCCGGCTGGCCCCGATGCAGGACTGGCAGCAAATATCCGGCGTGGGAGGTAATGGCCGTGCCGTTCGGGACGAGGTGCCATCGCCTAAGGTAGGTTTCAAACATCGTTCGCTTATACTTGGTAGATATTTCATCCGAGCGGGGGCAAATCGTCGCCGGATGCCTTGTATTCGTTCGGACATTTGCCCCTTTGCGGGGTTTCGATTTCAGCTCCTCGCCCTTACATAGAGCGCCATGACCCCATCAAATCCAAATCTCCAGCCCGACGCCCCCATTCGCGCGCCGTCCTCCGTTCCGGTCGATGACGCGGTGCTGCCCTTCGAGGTTGCCCCGCTCGATCTGCGCGGGCGGCTGACGCGGCTTGGCCCGGCGCTCGACGAGCTGCTCGCCAAGCATGATTATCCCGCGCCGGTGGCCAAGCTGCTCGGCGAGGCCATCGTGCTGACCACGCTGCTCGGCTCCTCGCTGAAATTCGACGGCCGCTTCATCCTGCAGACCCAGACCGATGGTCCGGTGTCGCTGATGATCGTCGACTTCCGCGCGCCGGATAAAATGCGCGCCTATGCGCGGTTCGATGCCGAGCGCCTTTTGCCCGGTCTCGGCACCGCGGCGCTGCTCGGCAAGGGCCATCTGGCGATGACCGTCGATCAGGGGGCGGATATGAGCCGCTATCAGGGGCTCGTCGCGCTTGACGGCGGTACGCTGGAAGATGCCGCACATGAATACTTCCTGCGCTCCGAACAGATTCCGACCAAGGTGCGCCTCGCCGTCGGCGAGGAATGGCGCAGCGGCGAGGAAGGTGGCCCGACACATCGCTGGCGCGCCGGTGGCATGCTGCTGCAGTTCCTGCCAAAGGCGCCGGAGCGCGTGCAGCGCGACCTCCATGCCGGCGATGCGCCGGAGGGCGCGAAGGTGGATGCTGTGCCGGAAGATGACGCCTGGGTCGAGGGCCAGTCGCTGATTGGCACCGTCGAGGATGTGGAGCTGATCGATCCCGATCTGTCCGGCGAGCGGCTGCTGTATCGCCTGTTCCACGAGCGCGGCGTCCGCGTCTTCGCCTCATCGCCGCTGCGCGCGGAGTGTTCCTGCTCGCGCGATGCCGTGTCCGGCATGCTCAAGAGCTTCGAGCCGCAGGACCGCGCCGACATGGTCAAGGACGACAAGGTCGTCGTGACCTGCGAGTTCTGTTCGTCGGTGTATGAGTTCACACCGCAGGAAGCGGGCGTGGAATAGGCATTCGCCCGCGTCACGCCCCGCTGTCATTCCCCGGCACACCAATTGGTATGGAGGGAGTCTCGATCCACACTCGTCATTCCGGGGCGCACGAAAGCGGCGAAGCCGCTGAAGTGCGAACTCGGAATCCCAGAGTGTTTTGCACTGACTAGAGACTCCCATGCTGAGATTCCGGGTTCGCGTCCGGCAAGTGCCGGGCGCGCCCCGGAATGACAGTTGGAGGCGAGGAGGCATCCTCAAATATTTTTTCCTATCTCCCGTTGACAACATCCCTATCAGGTTTATATTCTCCTCCGTCCTGCCCCACCGAGAGGGGCGATCGCGATCGTCACGTTCGCGGGGCTGGATGCGGTGGACGCCGGAGATGCGGCGTTACGCGGTTTGGGGGTGACGTCTGTCTTCGGGCAGGACGGATCTGCGCCAGCACTGCCACTGGCAAGGAGACGGCCGACCTTGGGATGGACAGAGCCCTGGACAGTGTGACGGACGACCAAATCGAAACGCGTTCGGCCAAGTGCTTTGCGGCTACCCTGTCCCTCCGCCCTGGGACATTAATTTTGGTGATGGGACCGTTCGCCATGGCAGATGTGCAGGCAACCGAAAAAACACCGCATGCGGAACGTCGGGCACTTGCTCGGCGCCTCCGAAAGTCCTGATGCACTCACAATTGCGGAAGACCGCATCGTATCAGGCCCAAGGGTGCAACGGGCACCTGGCGTTCCGCACGCCCTCTCACAGGGGGCAGGGAATGCAGCAGACGACGGCGCCCCCGCGCCGCAAACAATGGGGGCGATGACGCATGTCTGAAGGGCTGTGGCTGTTTGACAGTTGAATCTGCGATGAGGCCGTAGGATGGGTAGAGCGCAGGCGCATCTTGCGCCGGAGCGAAACCCATCACCCACATCAACATACGGTGGTGATGATGGGTTTCGCGAAGACGCTCTACCCATCCTACATTTCTACGGCGGTCGCCTAATTCAGCACGCGTTTCCCGTCCGGTCCGTCCAGCGAAAACAGCGGCACGTCGATCTCGAACGGCTCGCCGGTATCGGTCACCATCTGATAGGTGCCTTCCATGAAGCCGGACGTTGTCGGCAGCGGCACGCGCGATGTGTATTCGAAGCGTTCGCCGGGGCCGAGCACGGGCTGCTCGCCGACGACGCCTTCGCCGCGCACTTCCTGCATGCGGCCGGACGCATCGGTGATGATCCAGTGCCGGGTCTTCAACTGCACGGTCTCTTTGCCGGCATTGGTGATGACGACCGTATAGGACCAGAAGAACTGTCGCTTCTCCTGCGACGAGCTTTCAGGCATGAAATTCGGTTCGACGGTGACTTCGATCTGTCGTGTTATGGCGCGGTACATGGCGGTGTCATCGTTCAAAATGCGTCGCAAGCATAGCGAAAAACACGTTACCGGCCAAATCCAGGGAAAATCGGCGTGGAGTGCTGCGCGGAACGGCGGCAACCCATCGCGGTTTCAACATAGTTACCGCATAATCGATCCCTGATTTGGCTATGACGTGACGGATCGCCCCATGCAGATGGCCTGCGTGGTGTGGGGCGGTCGATTTTCATCATGCGACGATTTCCGTTGAGCGGTGCTGAATGACCTCTGTTGCCGACCCGATTGCCGGCCATCCCCACGCAGATGCGTCCTCCCACGTGTCCGCGTCGCGCGCCTCGACGCGTGCCGATGCCGTGTCGTTTCCCGTCGCAGGCACCGAACGCGAATTGCGCCTCGATCTGTTTCGCGGGCTGGCGCTGTGGCTGATCTTCATCGATCACCTGCCGCCGAATATCCTGACCTGGCTGACGATCCGTAATTACGGTTTCAGCGACGCCACCGAGATCTTCATCTTCATCTCCGGCTATACCGCCGCTTTCGTCTATGGCCGCGCGATGCAGGAGCAGGGCACGCTGGTTGCCAGCGCGCGCATCTTCAAGCGGGTCTGGCAGATCTATGTCGCCCACGTCTTCCTGTTCACGATCTTCCTCGCGGAAATCTCCTATGTTGCGACGCGGTTCGAGAACCCGCTTTATTCCGAGGAAATGGGGATTCTCGATTTTCTCAAACAGCCTGACGTGACCATCGTTCAGGCGCTGTTGCTGAAATTTCGCCCGGTAAACATGGACGTGTTGCCGCTCTATATCGTCCTCATGCTGTTCCTGCCGCCGATCCTCTGGCTGATGCGCCGCCGCGCCGATCTCACGCTGGCGCTGTCGGTCGGTCTTTATGCGCTGACCTGGGAATTCGACCTGCATCTGACGGCCTATCCGAATGGCGTCTGGGCCTTCAATCCGTTCGCCTGGCAATTGCTGTTCGTGTTCGGTGCCTGGTGCGCGCTGGGCGGCGCCGTCAGGATGTCGCGGATACTGTCATCCAACATCACGCTCTGGCTCTGCGTGGCCTATCTTCTGGCGGCGTTCTGGGTGACGCTGACCTGGTACATTCCGCAGATCCACCATCTGCTGCCGAAGGTCATCGAGCAGTGGATGTATCCCATCAACAAGACCGATCTCGACGTGCTGCGCTTCGCCCACTTCCTGGCGCTGGCGGCGCTCACGGTCCGTTTCCTGCCCAAGGAGTGGCCGGGGCTGAAATCGGTCTGGCTGCGGCCGATGGTGCTGTGCGGCCAGCACTCGCTCGAAATCTTCTGTATCGGGGTGTTCCTGGCCTTTGCCGGCCATTTCGTGCTGGCTGAGGTCGCCGGCGGAGCCGGCATGCATGCCTTGATCAGCTTCCTCGGCATAGTTGTTATGTCAACCGCCGCCTGGGTGTTTTCGTGGTACAAGGGCGTCACTGTCAAAGGCGGATCCCGCGCCAAACGATCCGACGCGGATCTCGCAGGAGGGGAAGCATGAAGGCCGTTCTGCGGCTCACGATGCTGGCTGGCCTGCTGGTGGCGGCTCCTGTCCGGGCCGAACCGCCCGCGCATACCTGTGAGGTTCCCGCCTACCTCCTGACCTCCGAAAGCACCCTGCCCAAGGTCGAGGCTGCGGCGAAACCGGGCGGAAAGCTCGATATTCTGGTCATTGGCAGCCGATCCTCGGTGATCGGGGTCTCAGACCACTCCGCAGCCTATCCGAACCGCCTACAGGCCTATCTGAAGGAGAAGCTACCGGGCGTCGAGGTGAACGTGGCACTGGAGCTGCAGGTCAAGAAGACAGCCGAGGAAATGGCCCCGACCCTGGAACAGCTGGTGACGGACAAGAAGCCGAACCTGGTGATCTGGCAGACCGGAACCGTGGATGCCATGAAACAGGCCGACGCCGACGACTTCCGGAACGCCCTGGATGAGGGTGTTGCCGCCATGCAAAAGGCCGGAACTGACGTCATTTTAATGAATCTGCAGTACAGTCCGCGCACGGAGACGATGATTTCCGGCTCCGCCTACCTAGATAATATGCGTGTGGTGGCGCAGCAGCACGACGTCCCGCTGTTCGACCGTTTCGCCATCATGCGGCACTGGAATGAGAGCGGCGATTTCGACCTGTTCAGCGCGTCGCCCGGCATGGAGCTGGCGAAGCGGGTGCATGATTGTCTCGGCCGGGCGCTTTCGACCTTTGTCGTCGATGCGGCCAAGATCAAAGCAGCGGATTTGAGGATTCAGCGTTAATGAGTTTCGTCGGCCATCTGTCTCGCTTTGCTGTCGTCGCTGCCTTTGCTGCCTCTACGACGCTCGCACTCCCGATCTCATCGTCCATCGCGCACGCCGAAGCGGCGCAGGCCGCCCCGGCCGACGGCAAGGGCGCCGACCAGGGCGTTGCGGCGAATGATCCCGCGGACGCCGCGAAGAGGGGCGTCGCTGCGAAAGCCATCGACAGGGTCAAGGAAGTCGCCAAGACCGCGACCGATATCTTGAGCCGCGTCCCCTGCCGCACACCGAAAGGCGGCATGAAGGCGATGGGCGCGCTGCCGCATGTGGCCAGCAAACTCGTTGCCGGCAAGCCCGTGGTCATCGTTGCGTTCGGCTCGTCCTCCACCGAAGGCTACGGTTCGACAGCGCCGGAATTCACCTATCCGAACCGCCTTGCCGCGCAGCTGCATCGTGCTTACCCGTCGGCCAATATCACCGTGCTCAACCGCGGCAAGGGCGGCGAAGATGCGCCGGAAATGATGGCGCGGCTGCAGAGCGAAGTGATCAATTCGAAGCCTGATCTCGTGATCTGGCAAGTCGGCACCAATGCGGTGCTGCGCAATCTCGATCCCGGCGAAACCAGCAAGATGGTGGAAGACGGCGTGGCCCGCATTCAGGCTGCAGGCGCCGATCTGGTGCTGGTGGATCCGCAATATTCGCCGCTGGTGAATACGCGGCCGGAAGGTACCAGCAAGATGGTCTCGCTGCTGCACAAGGTGGCCGAACTGCGCAAGGTCGGCATCTTCCCGCGCTTCGAAGTGATGAAGGAATGGCACGAAGGCCAGCAGATGTCGTTCGACAGCTTCGTCATTGCCGACGGCCTGCATATGAATGACTGGGGCTATGCCTGCTTCGCGCAGTTGCTCGGCGACAACATCATCAAGTCGGTCGGCCAGGTGAAGCTCGGCATCAACGAGCCGCAGATTCAGCAGGCGCAGAAGCCGCTGTAAGTTCGAAGAGGGGCGAATGCCTCTCAGCCGTCATTGCGAGCCCGCGAAATTCGCCTTCGGCGATTTTCGCTGAGCGAAGCAATCCAGTCTTGCTTGAAAGAAAGTCTGGATTGCTTCGTCGCAAGTGCTCCTCGCAATGACGATGGAGAGATTGGCTACGCCTTCGCCAGTGCCGCTTCGAGATCCTCGATCAGATCGTCACGATGCTCGAGGCCCGCCGAGAAGCGGATGAAGCCTTCGGTGATCCCGAGTTCGAGCCGCGCCTCCAGCGGCAGACGCTGATGCGTCGTTGTCGCCGGATGCGTGACCAGGCTCTTGGCGTCGCCGAGATTGTTGGAGATGCGGGCGACTTTCAGCTCGTTGAGGACGCGGAATGCAGCTGCCTTGCCGCCCTTCACCTCGAAGCCGATCAGCGTCGATCCCGCACGCATCTGCTTCTTCACCGTTGCCGCCTGCGGATGATCCTCGCGGCCCGGATAGATCAGCCGCGAAATCTTCGGATGCTGCGCCAGCACGTCTGCGATGGCAGCCGCGGTCTGCGTCTGCCGTTCGACACGGATCGCCAGCGTCTCCAGTCCCTTCACCAGCGTCCACGCATTGAACGGCGAGATCGAGGGCCCGGTCTGGCGCAGATAGTTGTGAATATGCTCGTCGATGAAGTCCTTCGACGACAGGATGATGCCGCCGAGACAGCGTCCCTGACCGTCGATGTGCTTGGTTGCCGAATACACGACAACATCCGCACCGAGCGCCAGCGGGCTCTGCCAGAGCGGCGTCGCGAACACGTTATCGACGATCAGCCGCGCACCGCCGGCATGGGCGATGTCAGCGATGGCTGATATGTCGAGCACGTCGAGCGTCGGATTGGTCGGACTTTCCAGGAACAGCGACTTGGTGTTCGGGCGCATCGCCTTCTGCCACTGGTCGAGGTCGAGTCCATCGACAAGCGTGAATTCGATGCCGTAGCGCGGCAGCAGCTCTTCGATGACGTAGCGACAGGAGCCGAACAGCGCCTTGGCGGCGACGACGTGATCGCCCATGCGCAGCGGCGCGAGAATGGCGGTGGTCACGGCGGCCATGCCGGTGGCCGTCGAGCGTGCAGCCTCCGCACCTTCGAGGTCGATCATGCGGCTCTCGAACATCGACGTATTCGGATTCGAAAAGCGCGAATAGATGAAACCGGGATCTTCGCCCTTGAACCGCGCCTCGCAGGCTTCTGCGGTCTCGTAGATGAAGCCCTGCGTGAGGAAGAGGGCTTCGGACGTCTCGTTGAATTGCGAGCGCAGCGCGCCGGAATGAACGAGCCGGGTTTCGGGGCGATAGGACTTCGTAGACATGTGACCTCCAACGTACCCGCGTAACACGGGCACAAAAAAACCGGCCTGGACGGACGTCCTCAGGCCGGGATCGCATGCTGGAAGGACATGTGTCCCCGGCCTGTTTAGCGACTTATTTTACGTGGCTGCAAGCCGGCCGGCTCAAATCACCACGGGATAACGATGTGCATATTCCCGCTTGCCCTTTTCGTCAAGGCGGGGCTGAGATAACCGATAAAGTCGCTATTTTTCAGTGTATTCTCGCTGAAGGACGACCGAAGGACGAGACCTGTGCCGTTTACGCTTGCCCCCGATGCCGATGGAATTCTGCCCGACCGCATGATTGCGGCGATGGCCGATGCCGGCCTGATCCTGCCGGAATATCCCTTCGTCGAGAGCCAGATCCAGCCTGCCAGCCTCGATCTGCGGCTCGGCTCCATCGCCTATCGCGTGCGCGCCAGCTTCCTGCCGGGGCCGAATTCGACGGTCGCCGAACGCATCGACGAGTTGAAGCTGCACGAGATCGACCTGTCCGATGGCGCGGTGCTGGAAACCAACTGCGTCTACATCGTGCCGCTGATAGAAAGCCTGGCGCTGCCGCCGAACATCTTCGCGGCTGCCAATCCGAAGAGCTCCACGGGACGCCTCGATGTGTTCACGCGGGTGATTGCTGATGGCACCAGACGGTTCGATGTGATCGGTGCGGGCTATCACGGGCCGCTTTATGCCGAAATCAGCCCGAAGACATTCCCGGTATTGCTGCGCGAAGGCTCGCGCCTGTCGCAGGTCCGTTTTCGCGTCGGCGATGCGGTGCTCGATACCGAAGCGCTGGAAGAGCTGCATGCACAGGAGCCGCTGGTCGACAGCGACACTGCCGACCTCAACAACGGCCTCGCGCTGTCTGTCGATCTCTCCGGCGAGAATGCCTCGGGCTTCGTCGGCTACCGCGCCAAGCGTCATACCGGCGTGGTCGATATCGATCGTCGCGGTGGCTACAGCGTCAATGAATTCTGGGAGCCGATCTCGGCGCGCAAGGACGGCACGTTGATCCTCGATCCCGGCGAGTTCTACATTCTCGCCTCCAAGGAAGCCGTGCAGGTGCCGCCGGACTACGCCGCCGAAATGGTGCCGTTCGATCCGCTGGTCGGCGAATTCCGCGTCCACTATGCCGGCTTCTTCGATCCCGGCTTCGGTCATGATGGCGCCGGCGGCAAGGGCTCGCGCGCCGTGCTGGAAGTGCGCTCGCGCGAAGTTCCGTTCATTCTCGAACACGGCCAGATCGTTGGCCGTCTCGTCTATGAGCGCATGCTGGATCGTCCGGATGCCCTCTACGGCCAGCGTATCGGCTCGAATTATCAGGGCCAGAGCCTGAAGCTGTCGAAGCACTTCAAAGTCTGATCGCTCACCGCCGGTCATCGTAGCCGGGAAAGAAAAAAGGCCCGCATTGCTGCGGGCCTAAGTTTTTTCTGGAGACGAAGTAGACGATAGATCGTCAGGTTTACTGAACGAAGCCTGCGCCGAAGTTGCCCAGGTTGAAGCGGTAGTTCAGGCCGGCCTTGATCGTGTGCTCGTCGTTCTTGAAACCACCAACGGCGAGGGTCGGCGTGATGAAGTTGACGTTGCCGAAGTCGTAATACTGGTATTCGACCTTGCCCGACCAGTTCTGGGTGAACAGATATTCGAGGCCGCCACCAACCGTGTAGCCATCGCGGCCACCATCGCCGGCAAAGCCGTTGGTGAAGCGCGAATCAGCCCAGGCGTAACCGCCCTTCACGTAGAGCAGTGCTGGACCCCAGGTGTAACCAACACGACCGGTGACCGAACCGAGGCCGCGATTGTCGAAGTTGCTGCTGGTGGAGAGGAAGCTGTAATTGGCTTCGAGACCGAACACCCAGTTCGGGGCGAACTGGTAGTCGTAACCACCCTGCACACCGCCCATGAACGTGCCGTCATTGCTGCCGCCGAGCAGGTTGTTGTCGTTGCCCGGGAACGCGCCGCCGATGTGACCGCCGATGTAGAAACCGGTCCAGTTGTAGATCGGAGTAGCCGGAGCATAGGCCGGAGCCTTGGTGTAAGGGCGCGCAGCCAGGTCAGCAGCGGACGCCGGAGCGGCCAAAGCGACGAGGGCCAGAGCAGCGGTAGACAGTAGAAGCTTCTTCATCAGGTGTTCCTTCTCAATCCCGACGGGGGATGACGAAAGGCAACCTAGACTATTGCGCAGTGATTGCTGTCACACGCGTGCAACAGCGCCTCAAACGAAAAAGGCAGCTTTGGCGACCACGTCGCGCTTAGGACACAGCATTGCCCAAATTGATTCAGGAACTTTTCACAATGTGCGATTTCGTTTCAATCACGTTCGCTGGAACACGACAACCGTTGATCAGCCACGGTAACGCAACGCTTCAACCAGCGCCGCGAATGCGGATGTCGGTTGTCGGCGGCTCGGATAATAAAGGTGATAACCCGAGAACGGTTGGCACCAATCGTCAAGCACTTGAACAAGCCGGCCTGAGGCAATGTGATCGCGCACGCGATCCTCCGGCAAATAGGCCAGCCCCAGTCCGTTCAGCACCGCCTTGTGGCGCAGTGACATGTTGTTGAACACGATCTGGCCATCGACGCGCACTTTCAAGGCGCGCCCGCGCTTCTCGAACTCCCACGCATAGAGGCCGCCCATGGTCGGCAGACGGATATTGATGCAGTCATGCGCGGTGAGATCTTGCGGTCGTTTCGGCGGCGGTCGTTTGGCGAAATAGGACGGTGCGCCGACCACGACCATGCGAAAGTCCGGTCCGATACGGACGGCGATCATGTCTTTTGCGACCTGTTCGCCCAGGCGAACGCCCGCGTCGTAGCGTTCCGCAACGATATCGATGAGGCCGTAATCGACGACGAGTTCGGCCTTGATGTCGGGATAGCGCGGCAGCAGCTTGGCAAGCGCAGGCCAGATGATCGTTTCGGCGGAATGCTCACCGGTGGTGATGCGGATGGTGCCGGCCGGCTTCTCGCGCAGCTCCGTGACCGCCGCGAGTTCGGCGTCGATCTCTTCCAGCTTCGGACCGATGGTCCGGATCAGGCGTTCGCCAGCCTCGGTTGGTGCCACGCTGCGGGTCGTTCGGGTGAGGAGCCGCAGTCCAAGCCGCTCCTCAAGACCGCGAATGGTGTGGCTGAGCGCGGATTGCGAGACGCCGAGTTTGGCGGCTGCACGCGTGAAGCTCGCCTCCTTCGCGACGGCAAAGAAGGCGAGGAGGTCGTCGATTGTCTGGCGGGCCATTCATGAATCCGGCTGATAAGTGCGTGCAGATTATATCATCTAGTCTCATGGGCGCACGATCTCCAGATGTCGCATGTCGGCGGCAAAATCCCACCAGCGCGGGAGCCGCTCATTGGCCGGATGGCACAGGAGATCTGACATGAAGACACGCATACTCGGACGCAATGGACTGGACGTCTCGGCCATCGGGCTCGGCTGTATGGGGATGAGCTTCGGCTACGGGCCTCCGGCCGACACAACGGAAATGACCGCACTGATCCGCGCGGCGGTCGAACGCGGCGTCACGTTCTTCGATACCGCCGAAGTCTATGGCCCGTTCACCAATGAAGAACTCGTCGGCGCGGCGCTCGCGCCGCTCCGCGATCAGGTCGTCATCGCCACCAAATTCGGCTTCAGGCTCGATCCCGCCACCGGTCAGCAGGTCGGTCTCGACAGCCGCCCCGCGCATATTCGTGAGGTCGCCGAAGCATCGCTCACGCGCTTGAAGATCGATGCCATCGATCTGTTCTACCAGCACCGCGTCGATCCCTACGTGCCGATCGAGGATGTCGCCGGTGCGGTGAAGGATCTGATCAATGAGGGCAAGGTCAGGCATTTCGGCCTGTCCGAGCCGGGCGTGACGACAATTCGCCGCGCCCATGCCGTGCAGCCGATTACTGCGATCCAGAGCGAGTATTCGTTATGGACGCGCAGTCCCGAAAAGGAAGTGCTGCCGACGCTCGAAGAACTCGGGATTGGCTTTGTCCCCTACAGCCCGCTCGGCAAGGGCTTCCTCACGGGTGCCATGAACGAGAACACGACGCTCGACAGCGGAGACTTCCGCAATATCCTCCCGCGCTTCACGCCCGAAGCGCGCAAGGCAAATCAGGCCCTTGTCGATCTGCTTGGCGAGATCGCCGGACGGAAGCAGGCGACGCCCGCGCAGATCGCGCTGGCATGGCTGCTGGCCAAGAAGCCGTGGATCGTGCCGATCCCGGGCACCACGAAACTGCATCGGCTTGAGGAAAATCTCGGTGCAGCAGACGTTGAGCTGACAGCCGACGATCTGCGGGATATCGAGAGCGCTGCTGCGAAGATCACCGTTCAGGGCAACCGATATCCGGACAGGTTGGAAGCGATGACGGGGCGATAGCCCGAAAGTCACGGCTGCTTAGGTCTCGCGCCGCTGCCACAGCGCCGTGAGGCCTTCGCGATAGGTCGGAAACGCGAGCTTCACGCCAAGCTCGCGTTTCAACCGTGCATTCGAGATGCGATTGTTGCTGGCATAGAAGCTGCGCGCCATCGCGCTCATCTCGGCGGTTGCGAAGTCCTGCTCGGGGGGCGGCGCAATTCCCATCAGTGCTGCGGCATAGGTGACGACGTCCTGCGGCGGCGCCGGCTCGTCGTCGCAGAGATTGAAGATGCCGGTCTGCGCGTGATCGAATGCTGCGGCGACAGATGTTGCGATGTCGTCCACATGGATGCGGTTGAACACCTGGCCCGGCTTGACGATGCGATGGGCCTTGCCGGTTTTGAGATTCTCCAGCGCATTGCGGCCGGGACCGTAGATGCCGGCGATGCGCAGGATCGTCGTGCGATCGCCGGCCAGAGCGCGCCAGCCCGTTTCGGCATCGATGCGTGCCTTGCGCCGGCCCTCGCCGTGAACCGGGGCAGTTTCGTCGATCCAGGCGCCCTGATGATCGCCGTAAACCCCGACGCTGGAGAGATAAACGATACGCCGGAAGCCGCTGGCGGCGATCCGCGCACCGAAGGCTTGCAACACGGGATCGCCATCCGCGCCGGGCGGGATCGAGACCAGCAGCAGATCGGCATCTGCGAGACGATCGGCAATGCCGGGATCGGCGACGTCCGGGTTGACGACGAGCGTCTCGATATCGCGAGCTGGTGCCAAGGCCGCCGATTTGCCGGCTGTGCGGACGGTGCCGGCAATCCCGGTGAACTGACCGCCATACTGCGCGAGGAACCAGTTTGCGCTGTAGCCGAGCCCGAAGACGAAAAGACGCACGGTGATCCTATTTCTGCATGAATTCGGGCGCGCCGGCCCATTTCAAGGTCATCATTCGGGCTGCAGAGCGTGCCGGTCAAGTGCGCGACACCGTCATCTTTTGTGCTACTGCTCTGCTACGAGACCGGCGCGAATGCCGGCAGATTTGGGAAGGACAAGGCGATGGCCACCACGCTGGCAGCAGATGCATATGCGCCGCGCTACATCAAACTGAATGCGCGCGACAATGTCGCCATCATCGTCAATGACTTTGGCCTGCCTGCAGGCACCAGGATGACCGACGGTCTGGAGCTGCGCAATTTCGTGCCGCAGGGGCACAAGGTGGCGCTGCAAGATATCGCAAAGGATGCGCCCATCATCCGTTACGGCGAGATCATCGGCTATGCGCTGGATATGATTTCTGCCGGCGAGTGGGTCGAAGAGGCGCGCATCCATATGCCCGATGCGCCGGATCTCGACAGCCTTGAGATTGCCAATGCGGTTCCGCAACCGCAGCCGCCGCTGAACGATTACACATTCGAAGGTTTTCGCAATCGCGACGGCTCCGTCGGCGTGAAGAACATTCTCGCCATCAGCACGTCGGTGCAATGCGTCGCCGGCACGCTGGAATTTGCGCTCAAGAAGATCAAGGCCGAGCTGCTGCCGCGCTATCCGAATGTCGATGACGTGGTCGCCGTCACCCACGGCTATGGATGTGGCGTCGCCATCAATGCGCCGGATGCCTATATTCCGATCCGCACACTGCAGAACATCGCGCGCAATCCCAATTTTGGCGGCGAGGTGATGGTGGTCGGCCTCGGCTGCGAGAAGCTCGCACCGGAGCGTTTGCTGCCGAAGGACGATCCCGGCAGCATGATGCGCCTTCAGGATGAGAGCAATCAGAGCTTTGGCGACATGGTGGATACCATCATCACCATGGCAGAAGCGCGCTTGAAAATCCTGAACCAGCGCAAGCGTGAGACCTGCCCGGCTTCCGACCTCGTGATCGGCCTGCAATGCGGCGGCAGCGACGCGTTTTCCGGCGTCACCGCCAATCCGGCGCTCGGCTTCGCCAGTGATCTGCTGGTGCGCGCCGGCGCAACGGTGATGTTCTCCGAAGTCACCGAAGTGCGCGATGCTATCGAGCTGCTGACCCGGCGCGCGATCAATGCCGATGTCGGCCGCGCGCTGATACGCGAGATGGATTGGTACGATTCCTATCTGGCGCGTGGCGGCGCCGATCGCAGCGCCAATACGACGCCCGGCAACAAGAAGGGCGGTCTTGCCAATATCGTCGAGAAGTCATTGGGCTCGATCGTCAAGTCCGGCTCGAGCGCGATCAGCGGTGTGATCGGCCCGGGCGAACGCGCGACGACGAAGGGATTGCTGTTCGCGGCAACACCGGCAAGCGATTTCGTCTGCGGTACGCTGCAGCTTGCCGCCGGCATGCAGATGCAGATCTTCACCACGGGGCGCGGCACGCCCTATGGGCTGGCGCAGGCGCCGGTCATCAAGGTCTCGACGCGGACTGAACTGGCGAAACGCTGGTCGGACCTGATCGATTTCGACGCCGGCCGCATTGCGTCAGGCGAGATGACCATCGAGGAGGCCGGCTGGGAGCTGTTTCAACTGATCCTCGACGTTGCCAGCGGCCGCAAGCAGGTTTGGGCGGACAAATGGGGGCTGCACAACGATCTGGTACTGTTCAACCCCGCGCCGGTGACGTGAAGAATTTCAAGTGGGATAGGCGAAGTAATAAAAACTCGTCATGCCCGGCCTCGTGCCGGGCATCCACGTCTTGGCCATATACTCACGAAGACGTGGATGGCCGGGACATCAAGTGAAGCCCTCGCTTCGCGCTGCCCGGCCATGACGGAGCTTCGTCAGGTCTCTGGTATCACTTTAACGCTGCCGCCTTCGTGCCCGATGGCGTCACACGCCAGATCGTATTGCCGACATCGTCAGCCACCAGCAATGCGCCCTTGCTATCGATGCGCACGCCGACCGGGCGTCCCTGCGCTTCGCCACTGTCATTGAGGAAACCGGTGAGCACGTCCTGCGGCTTGCCCGATGGCTTGCCGTCGGTGAAGGGCACGAAGATCACCTTGTAGCCGCTTTGCGGGCGCCGATTCCACGAGCCGTGCTGGCCGATGAAGGCACCGTCCTTCATGCTGGCTGGAAACAGGTCTCCGGTGTTGAAGGTCAGCCCGAGTGATGCGGTATGCGCACCGAGCGCGTAATCGGGCGCGATGGCTTTGGCAACCATGTCGGGACGTGGCGGTTGCACGCGGACGTCCACGTGCTGGCCGTAATAGCTGTAGGGCCAGCCATAGAAACCGCCATCCTTCACCGAGGTCATATAGTCCGGCACGAGGTCGCTGCCGATCTCGTCGCGCTCGTTGACGGTGACCCAGAGCGCGCCGCTCTGCGGCTGCCACGACGGGCCGTTGGGGTTGCGCAGACCGGATGCGAAGACGCGTGAGGCGCCGGTCGCGCGGTCGATCTCGATCACCGCGGCGCGGTCTTTCTCGGCGTCCATGCCGTTCTCACCGACATTGCTGTTGGAGCCGACGGTTGCATAGAGTTTCGTGCCGTCGGGGCTCGCCGTGAGATCCTTGGTCCAGTGGTGATTGATCGGGCCGCCGGGCAGGTCAACCACCTTCACGGCTGGCGTCGTGATCCTGGTATCATTGGTCCTGTAGGGAAACTTCACCACGGCATCGGCATTGGCGACGAAGAATTCATCGCCCACCAGCACCATGCCGAAGGGTGAGTTGAGCCCTTCGAGAAACGCTGTCCTGGTTTCGGCGACGCCGTCGCCGTCCGCGTCGCGCAGCAGCGAAATGCGATTTGCCGTCGGCGTGCCCGCGCCAGCGTGGCCCATGACCAGTTTCATGACCCAGCCCTTGATGCCCTTGCCGTCTTCCGGCTTAGGCGGCGCATTGCTTTCTGCCACCAGCACGTCGCCATTGGGCAACACATAGACCGTACGTGGATGATCGAGGCCGCGCGCAAAAGCGTTGACCGTCATGCCGTCCGCAGCCTTCGGCTTGGCACCCTCTGGCCAGCCGACCGCCTTCGAGACATTGACGGTCGGGATCAGCGACTTGTTGGGCTCGACAAGCTTCGGCGACGGTCCGAAATCCTCGCCTGATGCGATGGTGGATTGTTCGTTGCATCCGGCCAGCGGCAGCGCCAGAGCGATGAGGCAGGCCAAAAGCAGGAATTTCTGGCGCATGGAATGTCCTTGTGACTGAAACGATCTAATGCGGCCAATGCAGGAACGTTCGACCTCCCTGCATGAATTTCATGTGAAGCTAGAGTGATGCGCGGCTATGGTCCTTCCCAACAATCAGGGAAGAAACGATGACCGGACCGACAAATACGAGCGACGAAGCCACCTGGACGCGCTGGCGTAGCGTCGCCGATCTCTATCACGCCTATTTCACCGGCCTGATCCTGACCACGGTCACGCGCCGCGGCACGGCAGACGCCGCCGAGTTCATGTTTCGGATATTCCGCCGGCAGCAGCAGGAGCGCTTTCTGCCGGGACTCGTGAAGCTCGGTCTGTCCGGCCTGCCACCCGCGGTCGCTGCGGCCCAGTATCACTATCTCTCGAACTGGATCGGCGGCGTGTCGGTCGAGTACATGGTTGAGAGCGACCGCAAGGCCTGGATCCGCTATCCGCCGCCGCGCTGGATCTGGCGCGGCACCGCGATCTGCGGCGTGCCCGGCGAAGTGTCCCGCGCGATGCTGCGCGGCTGGCACGCCAACAACGGCGTCTCGCTCGGCAATCCCCGCATGGGTTTCGTCTGCACCAAGCAGAGCGTCGATGGCCAGGATGGGCTCGAAGGCTATTACTGCGAATACGACCATGATTTGGATATCGATCAGCGTCTGGTGTTCGCGCGCCATCTGGAAGCGCCGTTGTTCGATCCCGCCAAGGCGCCGGCGCTGCCCGTCGATAGCTGGCCGAAAGCCCGGCTGGAGAAGGCCTATCGCAACTACGCCATGGAATATGTGCGGACCGCAGCGCCTGTGGCGGTTCAACTGTTCGGTCCGGTCGATGCTGGCTATTTGCTGCATCTCACCGGCAAGCTGATCGGCATGCAGTATTTCGACGAGGTCTCCGCAGGCTTCGGCTTGCAGCGCGGCGACGCCAGGGCCTTTGCGGAATTCCTCGGCGTTCTGTTCGCAGCGCAGGACGACGTCGTGGAGATCAGTACATCCGAGGGCCAGTTCGAAATCCGGCAGCAGAGCTGGAAGCTGATGGACGGCGTTGCCGACAACAATGCCGCTTGCGCGAAGGCCCTGCAGGGACTGGTTGAGGGCCTCGCCGCCGGATGCGGTCGCAATATACCCATCGCGATGACGCCGGCACGAGGTGGTGCGCTGCCGTTCATCTGGTCGGTCGGCTAGCGCCTCGACCCCTTGATACTGCAGTGCAAATCGAACATCCCCCATGCGTGTGTCGCGCATGGCATTGTCCGCGATCGGTGCTAGGAACGAGGTGTCCGGCAGGCAAGACCGGAAGCTCAGGGAGAATGCATGTCCGACGCTGTCGTCGCCGAACCCCGATTGGTCGATGCCGACAAGCAGCCGCTTCCGAGCCTGAAGGCGCCGGCCAAAAACCCCCTGCTGGATCATCCCATTCTGCCGACCATCCTGCGGTTGGCTTGGCCCAATGTCATCGCGCTGACGGCAGGCGCCGTCGTCGTTATTTTTGAGACCACCTATGTCGGTCGGCTCGGCACCGAAGCATTGGCGGCGATGGCGCTGGTGTTTCCCTTCGTGATGCTGACCATGACCATGTCCGGTGGCGCCATGGGCGGTGGCGTGTCCTCGGCCATCGCGCGCGCGCTTGGCGCCGGCGACCGCGCGCGCGCCGATACGCTGGCGGGCCATGCGCTGCTGATCGCCATCTGCTTCGGCCTCACCTTCACGGTCGGCATGCTGGCCTTCGGCTCCATGCTGCTGCAACTGCTTGGTGGCCGCGGCAATGTGCTGAGCCAGGCGCAGGGCTACATCACCGTCTTCTTCGCGGGTGGCGTGATCCCGTGGCTGCTGAATACCTTCGCGGCGATCCTGCGCGGCACCGGCAACATGAAGATGCCCTCCGCCATGCAGATGGCGGGGGCCGCCTTGCAAGTGGTTCTCGGTGGCGTGCTGGGTCTCGGCTTCGGTCCGATCCCGCAATTCGGCATGCCCGGCGTCGCGGCGGGCACGCTGATTGCATTCACGATCGGCACAGGCGTCATGGGCTGGTATGTCTTTTCCGGTCGTGCGCGAGTCCGGCCTCAGATCAAGGGCTTTCGCATTCAGCGCGGGATGTTCTTCGATATTCTGAAAGTGGGTGCCATCGCCTGTTTCAATCCGCTACAGGGCGTTCTGACTCTCCTGATTTTCACCCATATGCTGGCGCAATACGGCACCGCGGTGCTGGCCGGCTACGGCATCGGTGCGCGGCTCGAATTCATGCTGAGCACGCTGGCTTTCGCGGTGGGTATCGCCTCGGTGCCGATTGTCGGCATGGCAATCGGCGCTGGCCGCATCGCGCGTGCGCGCCGCGTGACCTGGACTGGCAGCGTGATCGCCTTCGGTGTTGTCGGTCTGCTCGGCACGCTGATCGCGATCTTCCCCGATGCCTGGGTCAATATGTTCACCAATGATGCCGGTGTGCGTGCGGCAAGCCGGACCTATCTGGCCACCTGTGCGCCAATGTATGCCTTTCTGGGGCTGTCCACGGTGGCCTATTTTGCCTCGCAGGGCGCCGCCAAGGTACTCGGCCCGGTGCTAGCGCAAACCGCGCGGCTGGCCTTCGTCAGCGTTGGAGGCTGGTGGCTGCTGTCGATCGATGCCTCGGCCACAAGCTTTTTCTGGCTCGCGGCGGCGTCCATGGTGCTGCTCGGCGTGCTGTCGGCGCTCAGCGTACTGCTGACGTCGTGGGGACCGAAGGCTGGCCCCGTGCCCGAGATTCGGCCGGAGCTCGTCTGAGCTGTTTCTAGCCGACGCGCGTCGCAGTAAATTCCACATCGCGCCGCCACGTCGCGCCGTCGTCATGCGAGGTCTCGCCGCGCCATAGAAACGAGCGCGGCGTGATCTGCGAGAAGCTCCAGCGGATCGGGCGTCCGTCATTGTCGCGGCCGAGCTGGACGATGTCGTTGCCCTGTTTGCGGCCGGTCATGGTGAGAAAATTCTGCATCACCGGATCGGTCCACTGAATCTGCCACGCATCGATGCGTGGGTCGTAGATCCGCAGCGTGCTTCCATACGAGTAGGCATTCGCTGCGGCGTCGCCGTTGCGCAACTGGCCGCGCGGCGGCACGATCCAGACATCCTGGATGGCGCGGCCTTCCAGCACCCAGCCGAAATGCCATTCGCCCTTGCGCCGTCGCTCTTTGCCGTCCGGTATATATCTGGTGACATCGAGCTCCCAGGCGCCGATCAGCCAGCCATAGAGATCCATCTGGCCGATGCGATCCGGGGCAGGGCCGTCCGCTGCGAGCGCATCGAGAAACGATGCCGTCATCGCGCGGCTTTCCCGAACTGGGTCTGCATCGCCGCCAGGCCCAGATCCATCTGCTCGCTCATGTAAGGCGCGATCTCATTCGGCAGCACGTCGGCCGTCCAGACAAACCGGCAGCGCGCATCGCCATCGGCAAACACCTGCGCTGACGCGCTGTGCTGGCTGATACGTTCGCTGACGATGGCATAGACGAGGCGCTGCCGGTCGTGATCGCAGGTGACCAGTATTTCGCGTGCGACGGACCCATTGGCGAACGTCACGATACGCGCGTCGCCGTCCAGCTTTGTGTCGGTGACGAACCCCGGCACCAGCCTTGTGTGCAGCGCGCCGAAGTCGGCCAGTGCGGACCAGACATCGTCTGCCGGTGCGCCGAGGAAAATCTCTTTGTGAATCGATGCCATGCTGTGCCTCCCGGTTGATCAGGACGGCAAGCTACTCAGCGCACGGCCAGCCGTTCTTGGAAAATCTTGCGGTCGCCTCGGGAAGCCTGTCGAAATGCGCGGGGCGAGACGCCGGCAGCGCGATGGAAGTTGCGCACGAAATTCGAGAGATCGCCGAAGCCGACATCGAAGGCGATGTCGGTGATGGCGCGGTCTTTCTCGACCAGCAGGTTTGCAGCCCGCCGCAGCCGCGCGCGCACCAGATACTGGTGCGGTGTCACGCCCAGCACATTCCTGAACAGACGCAGGAAATGAAACGGACTCAATCCGGCCTGACGGGCGGCCGCATCGAGATCGATCTCGTCGCTGGCATGGGCGTCGATCCACAGCGCGGCCTCGACCGCGCGCCGGCGATCCCGTGCATTGCCGCTCACACGCCTGCGCGGCTCGCCCGAGACGATGTCGACAAAACGCGCGGCAAACGCATGACCGATCTCATCGAGTCCGAGATCGCTGTGGGCACCAGCACTTGCCTGCGCGAGTTCGCCGAGTACCATCAATTCGGCGCGTGGCGCGACAGCGCCTTGCTGCCAGATGGTCCTGGCATCGCCGATCGTCTCGACCAGTTCGGGTGCGAAGGCGAAGGACAGGCATTCGTCGCCGCAGCCATGATGCTCGTGATGGCAGGTATATTCGTCGCCGGGGTGTCCGATCAGCAGCGCGCCGGCGATCAGTTCGTGCGATTGCCCGCGGCAGCGACAGCCGAAACTGCCCTTGCGAACATAGGAGAGCGAATGGCCGGCGTGCTGTTCGGAAAACGGCTGGTCGTCCGGACCCGCCGTACAGCGATAGTCCGTGACGGTGATCGCGTTGCTCTGGAACAGTGTTGTTGCCTGCATGGCCTGAATTTAGCCCTGCGGGCGCGGTGGGGCAACCGACAGCAGGGCATCGAACAGGGTGGTCGTCCGGCCGGCCAGCGCGCCCTCGATCGAGAGCAGCCGCGACTTGGTGATGATGCCGCCATTGCCGGCAAAGCCGCTGGTCTGGCCCGCAACGGCCAATGCGCGGTGGCATGGCACGAGGATCGCAAACGGATTGCGCGCGATGGCTTGCCCGACCGAATAGACCGCACCGCTGGCGCCGAGCTTTGCTGCGATCTCCGCATGGGTGCGGGTTTCGCCACGCGGGATCATCCGGATCGCCTCGTAGACGCGGCAATTGAACAGCGGCAGGCCATGCATGTCGACGGGGATATCGACGAGGTCGACGGCTTGGCCGCGCAGCAGCGCAACGATGCCCTCGATGGCGTAGTCGACATCGGTCGGCGGCCGGAATTCGCGCGCATCGGGAAATTGCTGCAGCAGGCGGCGCCGGGTCTCGATCTCGCGCGCTTCCGGCAACTGCACGCCAACAATGCCGGCGTGGCCCCATGCGATACCGCATCGGCCCACCGACGTGTCGAAGGTTGTGTATCCGTGCCCAGCCATCCCGAAGGTGATGTTAACAGGCGAATTGAAACCGTCATCTGGAATCTTTGAGCGGTTACCTGTGGAAGGGCGCGGCCGGGTGTGCGGCGCAAGGAACTGTAACCGGCTGCCATCAATCCGCTTGGCGGATCGGCCGGTCTCGGCTAGATCAGATGGCGCGACGATGCGGGCGTAGTTCAATGGTAGAACGGCAGCTTCCCAAGCTGCATACGAGGGTTCGATTCCCTCCGTCCGCTCCAGCCCCCTCATTCATTCCAGATGGTCGGTGCCGCATGGCGATTGAACGGTTTGGCATTCCCGCCGTTCTTCAAAGGCGCCCGTTGCTGTTCGCACAACACAAGGTTCTTGCATGACGTTTCCCCTCTCAGCTGCAACCGCCGGCAATGTGCCCGGTGTTGTCGCCTCCAGCGTCTATGCCAATGGCCGCCGTGTTGCGGATATCCCCGTCGAAGAGGCGGGGGTCTGGGCGCAGAAGCAGGGCCATGTCGTCTGGATCGGACTGTTTGAACCGTCTCTTGAACTGCTCGAGAAACTGCGCGCGCAATTCGATCTGCATCCGCTCGCCATCGAGGACGCGCTGAAGTCGCATCAGCATCCCAAGGTGGAGCAGTATGGCGAAGCGCTCTTCATCGTCGCGCGAACGGCGCAACTGGTCGATCAGACGGTTGCTTTCGGCGAGACGCATATCTTCTTGGGCAAAGGTTACGTCGTGTCCGTGCGCCATGGCGCCTCGACGTCCTATGCGTCTGTCCGCGAGCGGTGCGAGGCTTGCCCGACCAACCTGACGCACGGCGAAGACTACATCCTCTACGCAATTCTCGATTTCATCGTCGACAACTATCGTCCAGTCATCGAATCCATCCTGTCAGAGATCGACGAGCTCGAGGATGGTGTCCTGCACCGCATGCTGACGCGGACCGAATTCGAGCGGCTCTACAAGCTGCGCCGCGAGCTGTTGCGCCTTCGTCGCGCGGTCGGGCCGCTGGTCGATGTCTGTCACCGACTCGAACATATCGATATCCTGTTCATCGACGATGACATGAAGCCGCTGTTCCGCGACGTGCTGGATCACGTCAAACGCGCGGAAGAAGATATCGATTCGCTGCGCGAAGTGCTGGCCTTTGCCTTTGAAGCCAGCTTGATGTCAGGGCAGTCGCAGCAAACCGAAATTACCCGCAGACTTGCGGCCTGGGCGGCGATCCTGGCGGTGCCGACGGCGATTGCCGGAATCTACGGCATGAATTTCGAACATATGCCGGAGCTGAAATGGGCTTACGGCTATTATGTCGTGCTGGGCGGCATCGCCGCGATCTGCGGTTACCTGTACACCCGCTTCAAGCGCAACGGATGGCTGTGATCGACGAAGCGATCACCCCACCGCCTTCGCCGCCGATCGTCCTGCTGTCCGGCCCGTGAACAGGCAGCCGCCCAAGAACGTACCTTCCAGCGAGCGATAGCCGTGCATGCCGCCGCCGCCGAAGCCGGCGGCTTCGCCGACCGCGTAGAGGCCGGGCATGATCTGGCCGTTGCTGCCGAACACGCGCGAGTCCAGATCGGTCTCGAAACCGCCCAGCGTCTTGCGCGTCAGGATGTTCAGCCGCACGGCGATCAGCGGGCCCTGCGCGGGATCGAGAATGCGATGCGGCTTCGCGGTGCGGATCAGGCGGTCGCCGATATATTTGCGCGCATTGTGGATGTTCATCACCTGCGTATCCTTGACGTAGGGATTGGCCATGGTGCGGTCACGCGCCTCGATCTGCGTCCGGATCTCGTCGAGCTTCAGCAGATTGTCGCCGGTCAGCGCATTCATGGCGCTGACGAGGTCGTCGAGATTGTCGCGCACCACGAAGTCGATGCCGTGATCCTTGAAGGCTTCAACCGGCGCCGGCGCGCCCTTGTTGGTGGCGCGGCGCGCGGTCATCAGCCAGCTCTTGCCGGTGAGGTCCGGGTTCTGCTCGGAGCCCGAGAGCGCAAATTCTTTCTTGATGATCGCCTGTGTCAGCACGAACCATGAGTAATCGTATCCGGTGGACTGAATATATTGCAGTTGGCCGAGCGTATCGGAGCCGGGAAACAGCGGCGCCGGCAGCCGCTTGCCGGTGGCGTCGAACCACATCGACGAGGGGCCCGGCAGAATGCGTATGCCGTGTTTCGGCCAGATCGGATTCCAGTTTTCGATACCCTCGACATAGTGCCACATGCGGTCGCGATTGATCAGCCGCGCACCGGCGGCTTCCGTGATGCCCATCATGCGGCCGTCGACATGGGCGGGCACGCCGGAGATCATGCGCGTCGGCGGTTCGCCGAGGCGCTTCGGCCAGTTTTGCCGCACCAGATCATGATTGCCGCCGATGCCGCCGGAGGCGACGATCACGGCTTGCGCACGCAGCGAGAAGTCGCCGATCACGTTGCGCGAACTGCTTTCGCCGCGCTCGGTGTTGGATGGTTCGAGAATCGCGCCGCTCACGCCATCGACAGTTCCGTTGGTGACGCTGAGCGCATCGACGCGGTGGCGGAACCTGAAGCTCAGCAGGCCCTTCTTCTGTGCCTCGCGCGCACGCCGCTCGAACGGCTCGACGATGCCCGGTCCGGTGCCCCAGGTGACATGAAAGCGCGGAACCGAATTGCCATGGCCCATCGCGTCATAGCCGCCGCGCTCGGCCCAGCCGACCACGGGAAACACGCGGTGGCCCATGGCGCGCAGCCAGTCGCGTTTCTCGCCGGCGGCGAAAGCGACATAGGCTTCGGCCCAGCGCCGTGGCCACAGGTCCTCATCGCGATCGAAGCCGGCCGTGCCCTGCCAGTCCTGCATCGCCAGGTCATGGGAGTCTTTGATGCCAAGGCGCCGCTGTTCCGGCGAGTCGACGAAGAACAAACCGCCGAACGACCAGAACGCCTGGCCGCCGAGATTCTGCTCGCCTTCCTGATCGACCACGACAACGCGCTTGCCGGCGTCGGCAATTTCCGTAGCCGCGACAAGGCCCGCGAGTCCGCCGCCGACGACGATGACATCCGCATCAACGGCCATACTGTTTCCCCCATTTTGTTAATGGAGATTGAAGTCGGCGCGGGAACTTTGGTCAACGGAAATTGCGCGCGAAGGGCGGCGCTGTTTCAGATTGATACCGCGACGGAACGAGGTGCATCCCGCGCGCAACACTCGATTTGAATCGCATTGGAAGCGTCATGCTCGTCTGGACAAAGCCACGATCTGGCAACACGCTGATCATGCCCTGCATCACCAGGGCGCTCAGATTCGGGATCGACAGGTTTTGGGGCTGGACATGAAGTTCGTTACGGGTTTGCTGGCGGCGGTCTTGCTGTTCGCGGGCGTCGGGGCAAGTCACGCGGTGGTTCGCATCGCGGATGATCGTGGCGGACGGATCGGAACCTATGTCGACAGATATCAGGGATTGCGCACTTCCGGCGAAACCGTGATCATCGATGGCTTGTGCGCCTCGGCCTGCACGATCGTGCTCGGCGCGGTTCCGCGTGACCGGATCTGCGTCACTTCCAATGCCAATCTCGGCTTTCATGCGGCCTGGGACATGGGCGCCAATGGTCGCGCGGTGACCAACCCGGAAGCCACCCAGATGTTGTATTCGATGTATCCGACGCAGATCCGGCGCTGGATCTCCAAACGCGGCGGACTGAAGACGCAGATGATCTTCCTGCGCGGTCGCCAGCTGATGGGCATGTACAAGCCCTGTTACATGGATGCCCACGCCTCCAGCGCGCGCTAGAGCGTTTTCGAGCGAAGTGGATGCCGGTTCGCGTCAAGAAAACGCGTCAGAACAAAAAGCTAAAGGCCGATCTGGTTTTTATTCCATCAGCATGACGTGATGCCCTGCGGCGCCGGGAGCGCTTGCCCGCGCCGTCATCTCAGCCTATCTGGAACCTGGATGGCGGGCTCTTGAATGATCTCGGGCCTTCGCCGTTCTGAGATCGTCTGATGGTGCAGCCTTTATTGACGCCTAAGAGCCCGATGCCCGCGTCCGAGCCGCCGTCACGGCTTGCGTCGGTCATTGTCGCATCGGCCGCTGCGTTCGCAGCGCTCCTTCTGGTGGGTGCAATCGGGCTGTGGGCACATTACGGCACGGCCGTATTTTTCGAGATGATCAAGACCGGCATCGCCGCCTGCATGTGATCGGCTGCCAAAGGGCAATTCAGGGAACATTCCATGACTGATCGAACCACCCGGCCGCTGGTCATTATTGCTGCCTTCGCCGGCAGCCTCGCGGCGGGATTGCTGGTCGTGCTGTGGCTGACGGGCGGTTTCCGCAATGTCGCCGCACCGGCCTCGATCGGCGGTCCGTTCCAGCTCACCGATCAGTCCGGCCAGACCGTCACCGAGCAGAGCCTGAAGGGCAAGCCGACGCTGGTCTTCTTCGGCTTCACCCATTGCCCGGACATCTGCCCGACCTCGCTGTTCGAAATGTCGGAAGTGCTGCGCGCGATGGGCAAGGACGCCGATCGTATCAATACCTATTTCGTCTCGGTCGATCCCGAGCGCGATACGGCACCGATCATGAAGGAATATCTGTCGAGCTTCGATCCGCATCTGAAGGGTTTGACCGGTACGCCTGATGCGGTGGCGAAGGTGATTTCCGGCTACCGCGTCTATGCCAAGAAGGTGCCGACCAAGGACGGTGACTATACGATGGATCACACCGCGCTGATCTATCTGATGGACAAGGACGGCAATTTCGTCGCGCCGTTCAACCTCAAGCGCAAGCCGGAAGAAGCGGCCACGGATCTCAAGCGCTATCTCTGAGGTCGACCGCGGCTCGCTGCCATCGTTCCGGTCCGATGCACGAGGCCGTGCTCGGTCTTTTCCCAGTGATGGCGCCGGGTCCAGAATTGCCACAGGGCGCGCCAGGTCGCGATCGAGAGACATCCCCAATAAATCGGCGTCAGGGCCAGGATCCAGCCATCGCGCAGGCGGCCACGGCGCATCAGGCCGGTAAGGCCCAGGACGCAGGTCGCGATGAAGCCGCAGGCGATGGCCAGCACGTGCAGTGACGACAACCGGTCGCCAAGCAGCAGGGTACTATCGGCAAGCAGCAGGCAGGCGATAAGTTTGACGACCAGCACCGTAAAAGCCAGCGACGTCAGGATATTGCCGCCGAAGACGATGTTGAGTGCGAGGAATCCCCGCGCGCCGGCTTGGTCCCACAGTTTTCGGGGATCGCGCATATGCACGGCCCAGGTCTGCATCCAGCCCTTCATCCAGCGTGAGCGTTGTCGCAGCCACGCGCCGAACGCGATCGGTGCTTCCTCAAGCGTGACCGATGGAATGGTCACCGAGCGATAGCCCAGCCGCGCCAGGCGGATCCCGAGGTCGGCATCTTCCGTGACGTTATAGGCGTCCCAGCCGCCGATGCGGCGCAAGGTGTCCGTGCGGAAATGATTGGAGGTGCCGCCAAGGGGCAGTGGCATGCCCAATGCGACCAGCCCGGGCAGGAAGACCGCGAACAGCCCGGCATATTCGACTGCCGCCATGCGCGACAGCAGGCTGTGCGTCAGATTGTCGAAATGCAGCCCAGCCTGAACGCAGGCGACGTCGTCGTTGTGCTGGCGAAACATGCCGAGCGCGGCGCGCAATTGGCCGGGGTCGGGATCGTCTTCGGCATCGAACACCGTCAGAAAGCTGCCGCGGACGAAGGGAAGTGCAACATTCAGCGCCTTCGGCTTGGTTTTCGGACCCGTCGCCTGTGCGATCAGGACTTGAACCTGCGGCCCCGGCCGGGCTCTGGCAACGGCGGCGCGGGTCCGCAGATCGTCGGGCTCAAGCACCAGAATGATGTCGAGTTTTTCGGAGGGATAGTCGAGCCTTTGCAGGGATCGCAACAGACCCGGAACGGACGTTTCCTCGCGATAGAGCGCGACGACCACTGAGTAGATCGGTAGTTGGTCGTCGCGCAAAGGCGGAAACCGTTGCTCCGGTTGCGGCGGCACCAGCACGCAAGTCAGCCTGAGAAGCGAAAAGGCGAGAAACCAGATCGCCGCCAGGCCGCCGATCAGATCCATCGCCAGCGTCGGATACAGAAGCGCGAGAACCGCGCATACCAGCAGCAGAATCGCTGGCTGCAATCCTCTGCGCCAACCGATGATCGACTTGGCCGACATGGCAGGTCGCGTCTGCAGCAGGCCTTCGGCGGCGATATCCGAAAGCGCGTCGCCGGTCTGCTCGGTCAGATATTGATGCAGGTGATGCCGCGTGGTCAGCCGAATGCGCGCGATCAGCGATGGATATGTGGTGGAGAAACGTGTCAGGCGTCGTGCTGTAAAAGCACGCGGCGCGACGACCCAGTTGAGTGTGTCATTCTCCTGGAGGGGCAGGATGCCGAACTCTGCGATCTCCGGAAGATCGGCATCAGCCAGGGGGCAGTGAGCGCGCCCGACTGTCGAGAGATCGTCGAAGCCGATGCCAAGGTGGCGGGCCAGATGCGCGACATACGTCTCCTCGGTGATCACGCCCCATTGGATCAGGATCTGATCGGCGCCGAGATTGAGCTCGCGACTCCGTCGCTCCGCGGCGTGCAGAAGCGGGACCGGGAGTATGCCGCGCAGGCAGTCGAGTTCGCTGGCTGGTTCCGCGCGCCGGTCCGACCCGTCTCGCTCCGGCATGGGGAAGGAGGTCATCCTGCCGATCGGCAGAGGAGGAGAGCGTAGCGCGGCGGCCGGCTGGCGCGAAACGCGCGGCCGATGACCCCGGGAAGATTGCTGCACCCCCATGCAACGCCCTCACACCACAAACGCTACTCGCGTCTCGCGCCGGATGGTCTATAAGACCGCGATCCGGAAGCACCCTATGCAACCACAGATGGTTAATTCCCGCAACCAAATACCGCTGATGAAGTGTCGCGCAACTGCGCTGACCCTTGGCGCTTTGCTGGCCGCATGGATGTCGCTGTTTTCGGTCGCACCGGCTTCGGCGCAGACGTCGGCTCCGGCTGTGAGCCAGCCCGGTCCACAGGCCGTGCCGGGCTTCTGGGATCCGCGTCGCCGTCCGGACCGGCCGGACCTGTCGCGCATCACCGTGATCCGCTTCCTGACCGAGACCGACTATCCGCCGTTCAACTTCACAGGTCCCGACGGCAATCCGGCGGGCTTCAACGTCGATCTCGCGCGTCTTCTCTGCGAGGAGATCAGGGTCACTTGCACGGTGCAGATGCGCCGTTTCGAGACGCTGCTCGATGCCATCTCCAGCAATCGCGGCGATGCCATCATTGCCTCCATGGCGGTGACGCCGCAGATCCGAGCCCGCGTCGATTTCACCGATCCCTATTACCGTGCGCCGGCGCGCTTCGTGGCCCGCAAGAATGCGGTGATGCCGGAGATCCGCCCGGAATATCTCGAAGGCAAGAAGGTCGGCGTGATCGCGGGCTCGACCCACGAGGCCTATCTCAAGGCGATGTTCACCGACGCCGTGCTGGTGCCTTTCCCGAGCGACGATGCGCTACGCCAGGCGCTGAAACGCAGCGAGGTCGATTTCATCTTCGGCGATGCGATCTCGTTTGCCTTCTGGATCAACGGCAGCGATTCCGCCGATTGTTGCGCCTTCAGCGGCGGGCCCTTCATCGAAAGCCGTTTTTTCGGTGAGGGCATCGGCATCGCCGTCCGCAAGGGCAACGACACGCTGCGCCAGGCGCTGAACTGGGCCCTGTTCCGGGTCTGGGAGAAAGGCCGCTACACTGATTTGTGGCTGCGTTATTTCTCGGTCAGCCCGTTCTGAATTTTCTCATCCCGCGGTTTGGCATTTCGGTGCGGAGCCGCTAGGTTCCGCGGCCCGGAGGCCCAAAACACGATGTCCACGCTAGACCCCACCATGAGCCCGAGCGAGCTGCGCGCGCTCGCCGAGACTTCCAACGCCTGGCCGTTCGAGCAGGCGAAGGCGCTGGTGGCACGTCTGAAGAAAACGCCGAAAGATGAAGTGCTGTTCGAGACCGGCTACGGTCCGTCGGGCCTGCCGCATATCGGCACCTTCGGCGAGGTCGCGCGCACGACCATGGTGCGCCATGCCTTCCGCGTACTCACCGAGGACAAGATCAAGACCCGGCTGATCGCCTTCTCGGACGATATGGACGGTCTGCGCAAGGTGCCGGACAATGTGCCGAACAAGGACATGCTCGCCGGGCATCTCGGCAAGCCGCTGACGCGGGTGCCGGATCCGTTCTCGAACGAATATCCCTCCTTCGGCGCGGCCAACAATGCACGGCTGCGCGTTTTCCTGGATCAGTTCGGCTTCGGCTACGAATTCGCTTCGTCGACCGACTACTACACATCCGGCCGGTTCGACGCGACGCTGCTGAAGATGCTCGCAGTCTATGACAGGGTCATGGACATCATCCTGCCGACCCTCGGCCCGGATCGCCGCGCGACCTATTCGCCGTTCCTCCCCATTAGCAAGACAACGGGTGTGGTGCTGCAGGTGCCGATGATCCGGCGCGACGTGGCTGCCGGCACCGTCACCTATGTCGATCCTGACACTGACGAAGAAGTCACGACGCCGGTCACCGGCGGCAATGTGAAGTGCCAGTGGAAGGCCGACTGGGCGATGCGCTGGGCGGCGCTCGGCATCGACTATGAAATGGCCGGCAAGGATCTCATCGATTCCGTAAAGCTGTCCGGCAAGATCTGCGCTGCGCTTGGCGGCACGCCGCCGGAAGGCTTCAACTATGAGCTCTTCCTCGACGACAAGGGCGGCAAGATTTCGAAGTCGAAGGGCAATGGCCTGACCATCGACGAATGGCTGCGCTATGCCTCGCCGGAATCGCTGTCACTGTTCATGTATCGCGAGCCGAAGGCGGCCAAGCGGCTGTTCTTCGACGTGATCCCACGCAATGTCGACGAATACCAGCAGTTCGTCGAAGGCTATGCGAAGCAGGATCCCAAGCAGCGCCTGTCCAATCCGGCCTGGCACATCCATGCCGGCGCCCCGCCGGTGGCGGATATGCCGGTCACGTTCCAGCTGCTGCTGACGCTGGTGTCGTCGTCGAACGCCGAGAATGCGGAAACCCTATGGGGCTTCATCCGGCGTTATCGGCCGGGCGTCTCCGCGGCAACGCATCCGCGGCTCGACGCGATGGTCGGCTATGCCATCAACTACTATCGGGATTTCGTGGCGCCGACCAAGACGTTCCGCGAGCCCACTGATGTCGAGCGCGTGGCGTTGCAGGATCTGCGCGATGCGCTGTCGCAACTGTCGGCAGAAGCCACGCCGGAAGATATCCAGAACGCGGTCTATGAGATCGGCCGCCGCGAGCCGTTCCTTGATCACAAGAAGCTCGCCAAGGATGGCCGGCCCGGGGTCTCGCTCGACTGGTTCAACATGCTGTACCAGGTGCTGCTCGGCCAGGAGAAGGGCCCGCGCTTCGGGTCCTTCGTCGCGGTCTATGGCGTGCAGAATGCGATCAACATGATCGACGGCGCGCTGGCGCGCTCGGCCTGAGGCTTACAGCCAACGAAACGTCAAAGGCGCGCTTCCTGACGGAGCGCGCCTTTTTCTTGATGCCTATTTTGGCGCTGCTGCCGGCGTGACAGGCTCCGGCATTGCCGACGAGTGGTGATGCGCGATCAGCCATTTCTTGTCGCGGTAGACATAGACATAGCTGTAGCGGGCCTTGACGATTTGCGTATCGCTGGGGGATTTTCCGGACAGTGTGAAGGTGTAGGTGCCGACGTCGGATGCCATGTTGCAGCCGATCTTGACGGTGCGCGTGTCGATCTTGCCTTGCGGGTGCTTCTTCAGAAAATCCACGAAGTAGCTCTGGATCGACGCGCTGTCGGTGCGCGGCGTGTTCGACACCGTCGGCAGCAGCACCGCGTCCGAGGCGTAATTGGCGGTGACCTTGGCGGGGTCGAGCGTTGCGAGCGAGGCATTCCAGCGGTCGAATAGCGCTTCGATCTGCTTTGTCGTGACGACCGCGCAGGTCATGGGCTTCGCATGTGCGAGAGAACCTGCGCTAACGAGGGCCAGCGCGATCGCGCCGGCAACGATTGTTCTGGTTTTCATGGCGCCACCGAAGGTTGCGAGTTTCGGATAGGGAACTCGCATAGATCATTCGGTGGCCGGACGCCAGTCCAGAGTGTGTTCGGTTACTGGCTCGCCCAGACGATGCGCGCGATCCAGGCGATGTCGGCGGCTGGAAAGCTGCGGTCGACATGGTTCGGATTGAGCGACTGCAGCTCGATGATCTTCGTGGTTCGGCGCTTCAATTCCTTCGCCATCACCTCGCCGTCCTTGGTCTTGACCACGACGCGGTCGCCCTTGCGGATCTGCGCTTCCGGCGAGACGACGATGATGTCGCCGTCGCGATAAGCGGGCTTCATCGAGTCGCCAGAGATCTTCAGCGCATAAGCGTGCTCGTCGTTCACCGACGGCAGGCCCACTTCGTCCCAGCCCTTGCTGCCGGCGGGAAAACCCGCGTCGTCGAAGTAGCCGCCATGGCCGGCCTGTGCGAAGCCGAGCAGCGGCACCGACTGCACGATGCGCTTGGTACCTTCGATCAGCGTGACGAAGCTGTCGATGGTCACGCCGGTTGCGGTCAGCGCCTTCGAGACCGACTCCGTCGACGGCCAGCGTTCGCGGCCGTCGTTGGTGATGCGCTTGGATTTGTTGAAGGTCGTGGCGTCGAGCCCCGCCTTCTTCGCAAGGCCGGAGGGTGACATGCCGTTGCGCTCTGCGAGGCGGTCGAGGGCGTTCCAGATCTGGGCGTGCGAGAGCATCATCGGTTTCGGTCCCTTGGCCCGGATTTCTGCGGGGCGGTGAATCGTGGCGAAATCTAGGAATTATTGCCGTGAATGCACGGATTTCGCAACAGGCATTTGAAAAAAATGTGCAGCCTTGAAGTGGAGGGGGGGCGCCGATACGGTCGACTGTCGGCTCCAGCCATCGAATCCCGCGACTGGGCGTCCACACCACATCGAAAACAGCTGATTCAACCAAATTGGAAGTCTGGGCGGTTGCGCACCATCTATAAAATCTGTCCGGCCTCGAGCTGGCGCGAGGCCGAGCGCCAGGGCACCTATCGCGGCAGCGCCGACGATGCCCGGGACGGCTTCATCCACTTCTCGACCGCGGCACAGCTCCCCGAGACGCTCCGGAAGTACTATTTCGGCCAGACCGGCCTGTTTCTGGTCGCTGTGGACGCAGGCGCACTCGGTGACGACCTGCGCTGGGAGCCATCCCGCGGCGGCGATCTGTTCCCGCATCTCTACGGCGAACTCGATCTCGGCGCCGTCACGGCCGTCATGGATCTGCGTGCGCGCTCCGACGGCAACCACGACATTCCGGAGCTCAAATCGTGATCCGCGCTTTCGATGCCTTTTCCCTGCCGATGCTGCGTATGCTCGACGCCGAAGACGCGCACCGCCTCGCGATCCGCGGGTTGCGCATGCTGCCTTACGCCCGCCCGCGGCCGGACGATCCGAAGCTCGCGGTCCGTGCATTCGGCCTGAACTTCCCCAATCCGGTGGGGATCGCCGCCGGCTTCGACAAGAATGCCGAGGTGCCGGATGCGCTGCTCCGTCTCGGCTTCGGCTTCGCCGAGATCGGCTCGGTGACGCCGAAGCCGCAATCCGGCAACCCACGCCCGCGCATCTTTCGGCTGGAGCGTGACGAGGCGGTCATCAACCGGCTCGGATTCAACAATGACGGTGCGGAGGTCGTGCTGCGTCGGCTGGCTGCACGTGCGCAGAATGGCGGTATCGTCGGCGTCAATGTCGGTGCCAACAAGGATTCGCCCGATCGCACGCAGGATTATGTGCGGCTGATAGAGACCTTTGCGCCGGTGGCGAGCTATTTCACCGTCAACGTGTCATCGCCGAACACGCCGGGCTTGCGCAATCTGCAGCAGGCCGCCGAGCTCGACGATCTGCTGGCCCGGGTGATCGATGCCCGTGAGCGCGTTCGCAAGAATGCGGGAGATTCTCCGGTGTTGCTGAAGATCGCGCCCGATCTCAGCCTCGCCGACCTCGACGATGTCGTCCATGTCGCGCGCTCGCGCGGCGTTGATGGCATGATCGTCGCGAACACCACTATCGGCCGTCCCTCGACCTTGCGCGAACAGGCGCGCTCGAAAGAGCAGGGCGGATTGTCCGGGCGGCCCTTGTTCAGGCTGTCTACCCGCATGGTGGCAGAGACCTTCGTGCGTGTCGAAGGTGCATTTCCGCTGATCGGCGCTGGCGGCATCGACAGCGGAGGTGCGGCGCTCACCAAGATTCGCGCGGGTGCGAGCCTGATCCAGCTCTATTCGGCGCTGGTCTATAAAGGCGTCGGCCTTGTCGAGAGCATCAAGGCCGACCTGTCCTCGACGCTGCTGCGCACCGGCCGTGATTCACTGTCGGAAATCGTCGGCGCCGATGCGGCGACGATCACAGCGGAAGACTGGCCGGCGTAAGCCAGGCCTGCTGCGGAAACGACTGTCGCAGCAGGGCTGGATGACGCAGCGCTTGCAAAGCGCCGCGCGACAGCATGAACACCAGAAACGCGAGCCATAGTCCGGTATTGCCAAGGCTGGCCAGTGCGAACCATGCGGCGATGTAAATCGCTAGCGCCAGCAGCATCAGGTTGCGCATGTCGCGCGCCCACGATGCGCCGATATAGATGCCGTCATAGGCGTAAGCGAGGACGCCACAGGCGGGCGCCAGCGCTGCCAGCAGCATGTAATTCCGCGCAGCGAGCCGAACTTCGGGGCTGGTGGTGATGAAATCGATCAGCGCGCCGCCGAACAGCACGAATAGCAACGTGACAGCGATGCCGAATGCCGTGCTCCAGATCAGGACGAGCTTTACGGCCCGGGAAAACTGCTTGCGGTCGCGAGCGCCGGTGCCCTGACCGCAGAGTTGCTCGGCGGCGGTGGCGATGCCGTCGAGGAAGAACGAGCCGATCATGACGAAGTTGTTGAGCACTGCATTGGCAGCCAGGGTCAGGTCGCCTGCACGGGCGCCCTGCGCCGTGAAGAAGAGAAATGCAGCAATCAGTGCTGCCGTACGGATCATGATGTCGCGATTGACTGCGAACAACCGTAGTAGCCGGATGCGGTCGAACAGGATCGCGCGCGGCACATCAATGCGACCGCCAAGGATTTTCCACATGGCGATGAGGCCGGCGAGGAAGCCCGTGGTTTCCGCGATCACTGTGGCCAGTGCTGCGCCGCTGACGCCAAAGTCGAATTGCAGGACCAGCAGGGAGGTGAGTGCCATATTGGCGAGATTGATGCCGACCTGCAGTGCCAGAGCGATCCCGGTGCGCGCCTGGCCGACCAGCCAGCCGAGAATGACATAGTTGCCGAGCATCAGCGGCGCGGACCAGAGTCGGATGAAGAAATACTGGCGTGCGGCGGATGTGACGGCGTCGCTGCCGCCCATGATGCTGAACACCAGCGCCGCCAGCGGTGTACGCAAGATGATCAGCGTCAGCCCGATCGCGGCTCCGAGCATCAATGCGCGCAGCAAGATAGCGCGCACCTCGATCCGGTCACCGGCGCCAAGCGCCTGTGCGGTGAAGGCAACCGTCGCCATGCGCAGAAATCCGAACAGCCAGAAAATGCAGTCGAATGCCACGGAGGCCAAAGCCACACCGCCGAGCAGGTGCGGGTCGCCAAGCCTGCCGATTGCCGCGGTCGAGACGATGCCGATCAGAGGCGTCGTCAGATTGGCCAGCATGGCCGGGCCGGCAATGGCAAAGACGCGCCTGTTGGTGACGGACAATCCCGACGACATCAATGCAGCCTGAAGCGGATGATGCGCGTCTCAGCGGCCGCGGGGGGCGCTGAACAGCCGCATGATCAGCCAGATCGGCACGACGATCACGGCGCCGAGCAGGAAGTAGCGCCAGAGGCCATTGATGGCATCGAAGCCGAGGTCATAGACCCACTGGAACAGGCGGCGAATGCTGGTGACAATGTTCCACGGATCGAAGCCGATGGCGGCGAGAACGACGCCGACCAGGATCGACAGCAGGATCAGCCGGCCGAGTACCGCCAGCGGCGAACCGCCGAGGAAGCGCGCCAGGCCGTCATTGTTGGCCGGCAAGTCCCGCGTCTCATTTGGCTGCATCATGGTCTCCTGCGCGCAAATCGCGCGCTGATCATAGGTGGTCCCACGCAAATGGGGAACCCGGCTCGTTCGTCAAGTATGGACCGTCAAGGCGTCGCAGGCTCGGGCGGCGCAATTGTGGTCTCCGCCTTCAGCATGCGCTCCAGCGTCTCCAGCCGGTCGGCCTCACGTGGCGGCTTGTCCCAGCGCAGCCGGCTGATGCGGGGAAACCGCATTGCGACCCCCGACTTGTGCCGGGGCGAGCGCGCCAGCCCTTCAAAGGCAACTTCCAGCACCAGCCCCTTGTCAGGTTCGTGGGTGACGTGGCGGACCGGGCCGAACTTTTCGGTGGTGTTGCGGCGGACGAAGCGGTCGATTTGCAACAGCTCCTCGTCGGTGAAGCCGAAATAGGCTTTGCCGACCGGTACCAGCTGGTCGCCGCTCTCGCCTGCGGTCCAGACGCCGAAGGTGTAATCCGAATAATAGGACGAGCGCTTGCCGTGGCCGCGTTGCGCATACATCAGCACCGCGTCGATGATGTGTGGGTCGCGCTTCCATTTCCACCACTGGCCTTTCGGCCGGCCCGGGAGATAGGCGGAATCGCGCCGCTTCAGCATCACGCCTTCGACGGCATCGGCATCTTCGCCGGCTCCGGCACTGACAGGATCGGCACGCGCGGCGGTGAGGGCATCCCATGTTGCGAACGGGATCTGGTCGGACAGATCGATCCTGTCGTCGTCGAGCTCCGCGATGAATCTTTCCAGTTTGGTTCGTCGCTGTTCGAATGGCAGTTCGCGCAAATCCGTCTCGCCATCGCCAAGCAGGTCATAGGCGCGCAGATGAATGGGATATTCCTTCATCAGCTTCGGCGTCACGCTTTTCCGGTTCAGCCGTTGTTGCAGCACGTTGAACGACTGCACGCGCCCCTCGCGCAGGACCAGCAACTCGCCATCGATCGCGCCGGGCAGCCGCAGCGATGGCGTCAGGTCCGGGAAGCTTCCGGTGATGTCCTCGCCGGTTCGCGAATAGAGCCGCGTGACGATCCTGTCGTCATCGCCTTTGCCGCTGACCGCCTGAATCCGGATGCCATCCCATTTCCACTCCGCGACGAAATCGGACGCGTCGAGATTGGCGAAGTCGGAATCTTCGATGGCATGTGCCAGCATCACCGGGCGGAACGGCGCCGGATCGCGATTGACCGGCTTCTCCGCGCGACCTTCGAGCCAGGCGAACAATTCGCCATAGGGCGACGCAAGGCCGGGCCAGATCAGCTCGACGTCATGCGGGTCCTTGTCGCCGAGCGCCGCGGCGGCGGTCTTGGCCAGCCGCGCCGAAACGCCAATCCGCATCGCGCCGGTGACGAGCTTCAGCAGAGCCCAGCGCCCGGTCTCGTCGAGCTCATCGAGCCAGCGGGTGAGTTGTGCGGGGAGTTCCGCTTTGCCGAGCGTGCGGAGTGTGGTGACGACTTCGGTGAGTGTCGGCGGTGGCGGGTTGTTGTGCGTGATGTCCTGGGCCTTCGGCCACATCAGCGCAACCGTCTCCGAGAGATCGCCGACATAGTCATAAGAGAGTTCAAACAACACCGGATCAGTTCGCGATGCGATGAGGTCGCGGATCAATCCAGCTTTCGCATGCTTGAACGACAGCGCACCTGTCAGCGCCGCCAGCGCGTAGCCGCGGTCGGGATCGGGCACTTCGCGAAAATAGCCCGTGATCAGCCGCAGCTTGTTGTTGCGGCCGGGTTCATAGGCCAGGCGATCGAGCAGTTCGGCGAAGCGGTTCATGCCTCGGCGCTTTCGCCGGGCGGAAGCGTCTCTTCTTCCTCTTCGTCGCCATAGCCGACCAGTGCAAGAGGCCGCGCAGTCAGGCCTTTGCTCTGGCACCAATGCACCAGCGCGTCTTCCTGGCCATGCGTGACCCAGATTTCGCCGGCTCCAGTGGCGCCGATGGTGGCGCATAATCCATCCCAGTCCGCGTGATCTGAAATCACCAGCGGCAGTTCGACGCCGCGTTGCCGCGCACGGGCGCGCACGCGCATCCAGCCGGACGCAAAGGCGGTGACTGGATCGGGAAAGCGCCGCGTCCACACATCCGATGTGGCCGACGGCGGCGCCAGCGTGATGGTGCCGGCGAGATCGGCTTTCCTGACGCCTTTCACCGGGCGTAATTCGCCGAGATCGATGCCGCGGCTCTGATAATAGTGTGTGATCTTCTCCATCGCGCCATGCAGATAGATCGGTGCATCGTAGCCGGCCTCACGGATCAGCTTGATGACCCGCTGCGCCTTTCCCAGCGAATAGGCGCCGACCAGATGCGCGCGCTCCGGAAACAGCGCGACCGAGGCCAGCAGCTTCTTCACTTCATCGGCGGCATTGCCATGACGAAACACCGGAAGTCCGAACGTTGCCTCGGTGATGAACACGTCGCAGGGTACAACCTCGAACGGCGTGCAGGTCGGATCATGGGCGTCCTTGTAATCGCCAGATGCGACAATGCAGATATCCTTGCAGGTCACGGCCATCTGCGCCGAGCCGAGCACATGCCCGGCGGGGTGGCAGGACACCGTGACGTTGCCGAGTTTGATCGTCTCGCCATAGGCAATGGCCTGCGTGCTGCCGGCGAAATTGTCGCCGTAGCGCAGCCGCATCATGTCGAGCGTTTCCTGCGTCGCCAGCACATGGCCGTGACCCGGTCGCGCGTGATCCGAATGGCCGTGGGTAATGACCGCGCGATCCACCGGTCTGACCGGATCGATATGGAAGCCGCCCGGCTTGCAGCAAAGGCCGGCGGGAACCGGGATAAGGATGTCTTGCGGACGCATCTCGGTTATATAGGTCCGCCTTGGGTTGGTTCGAGTCATCCTGCGAACGCCCCGCCCTCCGATCGGTTCCCACCATGCCCGCGCGCTTGTTCATGTCATCCGGCGATATGAACGCCGACCGGCGTTTTGACTATGCGCGCGACCTGCAGGTGCAGGGCGATCTGGTGGCGGCCGCCGATCTGTTTGAGCAGGCCACTGATCTGGCGCCGGGCTTTGCCACCGCATGGTTCGTGCTCGGGGAGGTCCGGGAGCAGCTGGGTGACACCGCCGCCGCCATCGCCGCGTTTCGCCGCGCGCAGGCCAGCGATCCCGGTGATCGCAACGGTGCTGGTCTGCGGTTGATGCGGCTCGGCGCTGACGATCTCTCGGCCATGCCGGCGACCTATGTGACGGCGCTGTTCGATCAATACGCGCCCAAGTTCGACGCTGCGCTGGTCGATACGCTCGGTTATCGCGGACCAGCGGTCCTGTTGGGCGCCGTGCGTGCCGCATGCGCTGCGACGGATAGGGCGATGCTCTTCCCCCGCGCCATCGATCTCGGTTGCGGCACCGGGCTGGCAGCCGGCGCTTTTGCCGCCTGCACCGGGGCCATCATCGGCATCGACCTGTCGCCGCGCATGATCGAGCGCGCTCATGCCACCGGGCTTTACGCCGAGCTTGAAGTGGCCGAGATCGTTGAGGGTTTGTGCCGCCGGTCAGATAGCAGTGTCGAGCTGGTCATCGCAGCCGACGTGCTGATCTATCTGCACGACCTTGCGCCGGTTTTGCGAGAAGCTACGCGCGTGCTGGTTCCAGACGGGCTGCTCGCCTTCACGGCCGAGACCCATGACGGCGACGGTGTCGCTCTCGGCGCGGGCTTGCGTTATGCGCAGAGCGAAGATCATCTGCGTGGCCTGATCGCAGCTGCCGGCCTGGCGCTCATTCATCTTGAACACGTTTCGTCTCGCACGGAACGCGGCGCTGCCGCACCAGGACTGGTGGCCGTCGCGATCAAGCGTCGGCTTTAACGCCGTCGGCGTCAGCCAGGGCAAGTTTGCTGGCGCAATCCAGAAACGAAGCGAAAAGACGGTCGCTTCGTTGCAAGGGCTCCTTGCAATGACGCCGGGCAATAACGTCTGTGAGCGCCAAGCGTCATACCAATAAAAACCCCGGCCGCGAGGCCGGGGTTTTGCGTTTCAGCGATGTCGCCGTGATCAGTACTTCGCGACGACCGGGCTGTTGAAGTGATAGTTCAGGCCGGTGCGGAAGATGTGCTCGGTGACGTTGGTCGTGACGGTCGTGGTGTTGACGGTGTTCGAGGCCGTGCCGAGATCGACATAAAGATATTCGGTCTTGGAGGTCCAGTTCGGTCCGAACAGGCCGAGCAGCCGGAACGGGGTTTCGATACCCGCGCCTGCGGTCCAGCCGCTCTTGGTGGTCGAAACATTGAACACCTGGATGCCGTCTTCGCTGATCTTGGTCTTTACGCCGCCGTAAGCGTAACCGCCGGTGGCATAGAACAGGGTCGATCCCACGGAGTAGCCGAGGCGGCCGCGAACGGTGCCGAACCAGGGTAGCTTGGCGTCATAGGCGAGGCTGCCGAAGTCGATCACGGTCTTGTTGTCGCGTTGGCTGGAGGCCTGGATGTCGGCTTCCAGACCGTAGACCCAGTTCGCGGCTTGCCAGTTATAACCAAGCTGCAAGCCGCCGTTGATGCCGTCGGGGGCGAGGTTGAAGATCAGGCTCGTGGCCGGGTCGCCAGGCAGATCACCTGGTTTGGAGATGCTGCTGCGATCGCGGCCGGTGCCGGAACCGACGTTGCCGCCGAGATACCAGCCGGTCCAGTCCGCTGCGACGACCGGCGTGTAAACGGGGCTGCCGCCGACGCGGTAGTTCAGCCCGACGCGAAAGATGTTCTCGCGAACTTCGGTGTTGAGCGTCTGGGGGCCGAACGCGTAGCTGTTGTTCCCCATGTTCAGGTAGAGATACTCGATCTTGCCGGTCCAGTTGCCGCCGAGGGCCGCTTCGACGCCGCTGCCGACGGTCCAGCCGTTCTGGATTTTGTTGGTCGAGAAGACGGTCCCGGCATTGTCGAAAGCGATGCTGGTCTTGACGTTGCCGTAGGCGTAACCGCCGGTGACGTAGCCGAGCAGGGGGCCGGTGGCGAGGCCGATGCGGCCGCGAACCGTGCCGAACCAGTCGATCTTCTGGTTGTAGGTGGTCGACACGAACGGGCTGCCCAGATTGGTGCGGTCATCGCTCAGGCCGGCGCCCTGGATGTCGGCTTCGAGGCCGTAGACCACCGGGCCGAGCATGGAGCCGGTCTGCCAGTTGTAGCCGACCTGACCGCCGCCGAGCGCGCCTTGCGGTGACAGGTAGGTCGATTCGGTGCCCAGAAATCCGTCGTTGTGGATGGCGCGATCCCGGCCGAGCCCGATGCCGGCGTTGACGCCCAGATAGAAGCCGGTCCAGTCATAAACGGCGACTACCGGCGCTTTGTAGTACGGCGCCTTCGCGGCCATGTCGGCGGCTTGTGCACCGGCGGTCAGGGACAACAGCGCGGCGGTCGTGAGGCAGAGGCTTTTCATGAAGGGATCCAGTTCAGATTTCTGGTCGAATTATGAAGCGGTAACGAGATGCTGTCTGCAGCCGCGCGACCAGAAATTGCGGTATTTGGATATTGGGTTCCTTGTGGTTAATTTTCTCGGAACAGCGTTGTTCAGGGCGCAAACAAAAACCCCGGCCGCAAGGCCGGGGTTTTCGATATAGCGGATGTCGCTGAGATCAGTACTTCGCAACGACCGGGCTGTTGAAGTGGTAGTTCAGGCCGGTACGGAAGATGTGCTCGGTAACCTTGCTCTCGCTGACGACGCCGGGAAGGATCGTGGTCGAAGCCGAACCGAGGTCGACATAGAGATATTCGGTCTTCGAGGTCCAGTTCGGTCCGAACAGGCCGAGCAGCTTGAACGGGGTCTCGATGCCCGCACCAGCGGTCCAGCCGCTCTTGGTGGTCGAAGCGTTGGCAACTTCGACGCCCAGTGCGTTGATCTTGGTCTTCACGCCGCCGTAGGCGTAACCGCCGGTGGCGTAGAACAGGGTCGAACCGACCGAGTAGCCGAGGCGGCCACGAACGGTGCCGAACCAGGGCAGCTTCTGATCGTAGCTGACGAGGCCGAGAGCAACCGCAGTCTTGTTGTCGCGCTGGCTGGAAGCCTGGATGTCGGCTTCGAGACCGTAAACCCAGTTCGATGCCTGCCAGTTGTAACCGATCTGGGCACCGCCATTGATGCCGTCCGGAGCAAGGTTGAACTGCTCTGGAACCGGGGTGACGCCGGTAAGCGTGGTGCGATCGCGTCCGGTGCCGGAGCCGATGTTGCCGCCGAGGTACCAGCCGGTCCAGTTCGCTGCAGCGACCGGGGTGTAAACGCTGTTGCCGCCGATGCGGTAGTTCAGACCGACGCGGAACAGGTTTTCACGCAGTTCGGTGTTGGTGAGCTGGGTCGGGGTAGCGAACGCATCAGAGCGGTTGCCGAGGTTCAGGTAGAGATATTCGATCTTGCCGGTCCAGTTGCCGCCCAGCGCTGCTTCCACGCCGCTGCCGATGGTCCAGCCGGTCGCCATGCGGCTGTCCGAGAACGCCGTCACGCCGCCTTCGGTGATCGTGGTCTTGACGTTGCCGTAAGCGAAACCGCCGGTGAAGTAGCTCAGGACCGGACCGGTTGCGAGACCGACGCGGCCACGAACGGTGCCGAACCAATCAGACTTCTGACCGTAGACGGTCTGCAGCGGGCCAACCACATTGGCGCCACCGCCGGTGAGGCCCGAACCCTGGATGTCGGCTTCGAGGCCGTAAACGATCGGGCCGAGCAGCGAGTCGCCCTGCCAGTTATAGCCGATCTGGCCGCCGCCGAAGCCGCCCTGCGGCGTGAGATACAGCGAGTCGCCGGTGTAGCTATGGGTGACGCGGTCGCGGCCGATGCCGACGCCGGCGTTCACGCCGATGTAGAAGCCGGTCCAGTTATAGACCGAGACGAGGGGCGCCTTGTAATAAGGGGCCTTGACGGCCAGATCGGCAGCCTGCGCGCTCACAGCGGTTCCGAGCAGCGCGGCGCTCGCAAGAAGAATACGTTTCATGGTCGACCCCAATTCAGATTTGAACCGTTAGAATAGGGGAGTCGGGCCATATTGGCTGTATCCGGACGGCCACACTGTCCGACATTGCAACCGCAGGGGCGCCGGCCAAAAAAAGCCGGTTAAATAAGCGTTTAGACGTCCGTGGCGCGATGCGTATTTCGTCACGTTTGGGTGCGCAGAAACCCTGTCGATAGCCAACCCACGGAAAACATGAGGCAACCTGTGAGGGATTGCCAAGCCTGTCGCGCCCGCAGAGGATAAGGGCAAGCTCGTACAGCCGCGATCAACGCCGCGACGGGTAAAAACACACCCGCACAAGCGGGTCTCAGGGAGAAAACACCAGATGCCTTCGCGCCACAGGTCCGTCTTCAGGACCGCAACACTCGCTGCAGTTGTCTCCGTACTGGCCCATTCGGCCTTCGCAGCAGACAAGAAATACGATCCGGGTGCCAGCGATACCGAGATCAAGCTCGGCCAGACCATCCCCTATAGCGGCGCCGGTTCCCTGTACGGCGTGATCGGTCGGACACAGGCCGCCTATTTCCAGATGCTGAACGAAAAGGGCGGCATCAACGGGCGCAAGATCAATTTCATGTCGCTGGACGATGCCTACAGCGCGCCGAAGGCCGTCGAGGCCACTCGCCGGCTCGCCGAGCAGGACGAGGTGCTGGCGCTGTTCGGCTCGCTGGGCACTGCGCCGCAGTCGGCGGTGCAGAAGTTTCTCAATAGCAAGAAGATCCCGCAGCTCCTGCTGAACACCGGCGCGTCGCGCTGGAACAACCCGAAAGAGTTCAAGTGGACCACGCCGGGCCTGCCGATCTATTCGACCGAGGGTCGGATCATCGCGCGCTACCTGATGCAGGCCAAGCCGAACGCCAAGGTCGCGATCCTTTACCAGAACGACGAGTTCGGAAAGGACTTCATGAATTCGTTCAAGGAGATTCTGGCCGAAGCGGGCGGCTCCGCGAAGGTGATCGCCGAGGCGTCTTATGATCTCACCGATCCGACCATCGATTCCCAACTGATCAATCTGGCGAAATCGGGTGCCGATACCTTCTTCAACATCTCCACCGGCAAGGCGACGTCGCAGTCGATCCGCAAGGTCGCGGAGCTCGGTTGGAAGCCGCTGCATCTGCTGGTATCGACATCAAGCGGCCGCTCGATCATCAACGCCGCCGGCGCCGAGAATGCCAAGGGCATCGTGGCGATGACCTACACCAAGGAAGTCGGCAGCGAGAAGTGGAAGGACGATCCGGACGTGATCGCCTTCCAGGAGCTGCGCAAGAAGTATCTGCCTAATGTCGATCCCGACAACACCATCGCGTTTCAGGGCTACTCGCAGGGCGTGACCATGGCGGAGATCCTGCGCCGCTGCGGCGACGATCTCACCCGTGAGAACGTGCTGAAGCACGCGACCAATCTTGAAGGCTACCGCGCACCGGTGTTCCTGCCGGGTATCACCTATGGCTTCACGCCGACCGACTACACCACCATCAAGGCGCTCTATGTGGGCACATTCAACGGCACCGACTGGGATCTGTCGGACAAGCCGGTGAGCCAGTAAGCGTGTATTCTAGAAGTAACAACCATCCCCCGCGTCGTGCGGGGGATGGAGACGACCAATCGGACTCACAAAGAGCCGGATCAAAAATCATCAGGGAGAAAACGCTATGAACAAGGGACTATTTGCGTCTGCGGCGCGGGTCGCCGTCGTCGTGTTGCCACTGACTGTGACGGCCGCTATCGCCGCCGACAAGAAATACGATCCAGGTGCCAGCGATACTGAAATCAAGATTGGACAAACCATTCCGCATAGCGGCCCCGGTTCGCTCTATGGCGTGCTCGGCCGTGTCGGTGAAGCCTATTTCCAGAGCTTGAACGAGAAGGGCGGCATCAACGGCCGCAAGATCAAGTTCCTCACGATGGACGATTCCTACAGCGCGCCGAAGGCGGTCGAGGCGACGCGCCGTCTGGTGGAGCAGGAGGAGATACTCGCACTCTATGGCTCGCTCGGCACCGCGCCGCAGACGGCCGTACACAAATATCTCAATTCCAAGGGCGTACCGCAGCTGCTGCTCAACACCGGCGCATCGAAGTGGAACGATCCGAAGAACAACAAATGGACCATGGCCGGCCTGCCACTCTATCCGACCGAGGCGCGTATTCTCGCCAAATATGCCGTCAGCGTGAATCCGAATGCGAAAGTCGGCATCCTCTATCAGAACGATGATTTCGGTCGGGATTTCCTCGGGCCGTTCAAGGATGAACTCGCGAAAGCCGGCGGCACCGCCAAGGTGATCGCCGAGGTGACCTATGACCTCACCGATCCCACGATCGACTCGCAGCTGATCAATCTCGCCAAATCCGGTGCCGATGTTTTCTATAACATCACCACCGGCAAGGCGACGTCGCAGTCGATTCGCAAGGTGGTCGAACTCGGCTGGAAGCCGCTGCAGTTGTTGTCGGCGGGCTCCACCGGCCGATCGATTCTGGAGGCGGCAGGGTTGGAGAACGCCAAGGGCATTGTCTCGATTGCCTATGGCAAGGATATCGGCTCGCCGCTTTATGCCAAGGATCCCGACATCGTGGCGTTCGAAGCCTTGCGCGCGAAATATCTGCCCACGGTCTCGGCCGATAATTCGATCGCCTTTTTCGGCTATGGTCAGGCCGTGTCCATGGCCGAGATACTGCGCCGTTGCGGCGACGAGCTCACCCATGAGAACGTGCTGAAACAGGCCATTGGCCTGAACGGCTTCCGCGCTCCGCAAATGCTGCCGGGGGTGAGTTACAGCTATACCAATGACGCCTATGTTCCGATGGCGACGTTGTACACTCAGCGGTTCGACGGCAAGGACTGGATCATCTCCGACAAGTCGGTGACGCAATAAGACCACAGGTCTTTCCACGTCATTGCGAGCCCCGGCGAAAATTTGCGCGGCCAATTTCGTTTGGGCGAAGCAATCCAGTCCTCTCTTGCTGTTTTCTGGATTGCTTCGTCGCAAGGGCTTAGGGGAAAGTTGCACGGCAACTTTCCTTGACCTCGCAATGACGGCTGAGAGTGCCTAGTTCTAACGCGTGCCGCCCCGTAAATCCGTCACCGAACCCGACCTGCTGCCCGATCATTTCCTGCGCTGGTTCGCCATGCGCGGCTGGTCGCCGCGCGAACATCAATTGGCGCTGCTGCAGAAGGCGAGGGACGATCGCTCGGCGCTGCTGATCGCGCCGACCGGCGCCGGCAAGACGCTGGCCGGATTCCTGCCGACGCTGGTGGAACTGTCTAACCTCTCCCCGCTTGCGGGGAGAGGTCGGCTTGAGAGCGCAGCGAACGAGCCGGGTGAGGGGGAGCGTATAATTGAAACTCCCGAGTTCGCCGAAGCTCCCCCTCACCCGTCGCGGACTGCGTCCGCGCCACCCTCTCCCCGCAAGCGGGGCGAGGGGAAAAACGCCGTCGTTTCCACCGGCCGCACCGTTCTGCGCACCGGGGGCCTGCACACGCTCTACATTTCCCCGCTGAAAGCTCTCGCCGTCGACATCGCGCGCAACCTGGAAACGCCGATCGCGGAGATGCAGCTGCCGATCAAGGTCGAGACCCGCACCGGCGATACGCCGGTGTCGCGCCGCGCGCGGCAGCGCCGCTATCCGCCGGATATCCTGCTGACCACGCCGGAACAGCTGGCGCTGCTGTTGTCGTCCGACGACGCGCCGTTTCTGTTCTCGTCACTCAAGCGCGTCGTGCTCGACGAGTTGCATGCGCTGGTGACGTCGAAGCGCGGGGATCTGCTCTCGCTTGGCCTTGCGCGGCTGTGGAAACTCGCGCCCGACATGCGCGCCATCGGCCTGTCGGCGACGGTCGCCGAGCCCGAATCGCTGGCACGCTTTCTGGTGCCGCAGCCATCAGGCGAAAGCGTCTCGGCCGATATCGTCATCGCCGGCGGTGCAGCCGAGCCGGTGGTCGAGATGCTCGACACCAAGGAACGGTTACCCTGGGCCGGCCATTCCGCGCGCCATGCACTCGGCGAGATCTACGATCTCATCAGGGCCAACAAGACGACGCTGGTCTTCGTCAACACCCGCAGTCAGGCCGAGATGCTGTTCCAGGATCTCTGGCGCATGAACGACGATGGCCTCGCCATCGCGCTGCATCATGGCTCTCTTGACGTCGCGCAGCGCCGTAAGGTCGAGGACGCGATGTCGGCCGGGAAACTACGAGGTGTGGTCTGTACCTCGTCGCTCGATCTCGGCGTCGACTGGGGCGATGTGGATCTCGTCATCAATGTCGGCGCGCCGAAGGGCGCCTCGCGGCTGATGCAGCGGATCGGCCGCGCCAATCACCGCATCGATGAAGCTTCGCGCGCTGTACTGGTTCCGGCCAATCGTTTTGAGGTGCTGGAATGTCGCGTCGCCATCGATGCCGTTGCCGAGAATGCGCAGGACACGCCGCCGCTGCGGACTGGCTCGCTCGATGTGCTGGCGCAGCACGTGCTCGGCTGCGCCTGCGGCGCACCGTTTCGCGCGGACGATCTCTATGACGAAGTGCGCTCGGCGGCGCCCTATGCCGAACTGTCGCGGGTCGATTTCGACGATACCGTGGAGTTCGTGGCGTCCGGCGGCTATGCGCTGAAAATCTATGAGCGTTTCGCCCGTATCAAGCAGGACGCCTCGGGCAAATGGCGCGTCACCAATCCCAAGGTGCGCCAGATGTATCGCATGAATGTCGGCACCATCGTCGAGGATACGATGCTGAAGGTGCGGCTGGTGCGCGGAGGCAGCGGAAAAGGCAAAAAGGGTGTCACTGGTGCGCTGGCGCGCGGGGGGCGTATGCTCGGCCAGATCGAGGAATATTTCATCGAAGGCCTCGTGGTCGGCGACACCTTTGTCTTTGGCGGGGAAGTCGTGCGCTATGAATCCCTGGTCGAGGATCAGGTCTATGTCTCGCGCGCCCATGACAAGGACGCGAAAGTGCCGTCCTATATGGGCGGCAAGTTTCCGCTCTCGACTTACCTTGCCGAACGCGTGCGCAAACTGCTGGACGATGAGCGCGCCTGGAAAGGGTTGCCCGATCAGGTGCGCGAATGGCTGTTGCTGCAGGCCCATGTCTCGCATGTGCCCGGCGCGCGCGAATTGATGGTCGAGACCTTTCCGCGTGCCGACAAGCATTACCTCGTCTGCTATCCGTTCGAGGGCCGCCTCGCGCATCAAACATTGGGCATGCTGTTGACGCGCCGTCTTGAACGCGCCCGCGCGCGACCGCTGGGCTTCGTTGCCAATGAATATGCGCTGGCGATATGGGGCCTTGGCGACACGTCGCACATGATCAGGCAGGGCAGGCTCGATCTTGCCGCGCTGTTCGATCCCGACATGCTCGGCGACGACCTCGAAGCATGGCTCGCGGAATCGGCGCTGATGAAACGCACGTTCCGCACCTGCGCGGTGATTTCGGGGCTGATCCACACGCGGTTCACCGGCGAGGAGAAGTCACGCCGGCAAGTGCTGTTCTCCACGGACCTGATCTACGACGTGCTGCGCAAGCATCAGCCCGATCATGTGTTGCTGCGCGCCGCGCGCGCCGACGCCGCGACGGGATTGCTGGACATTCGGCGATTGAGCGACATGCTGACGCGGATTCAGGGGCGTATCGTTCACCGGGAACTCGATCGCGTGTCGCCGCTGGCGGTGCCGGTGATGCTGGAAATTGGCCGTGAAGCGGTATACGGCGAAGCGTCGGACGAGCTCCTGGCGGAAGCCGCCGAGGAACTCGTGAAAGAGGCGACGGGATTCGAAGAGACGGGATCGTAAGGGTTTTGCGAATCTCGCATTCGTCTTAAAAGAGCACCATGCACGCTGAGACCATCACCGTCGATATGAGCACCGTCAGCATCGCCGGCGTCACGTTGGCTGCGGACCTGTCGGGTGCTTTGTATTGGGAAGAGCAGAAACTTCTCGTGGTGTCCGACCTGCATCTCGAAAAGGGATCGAGCTATGCCAATCGCGGCGTGCTGCTCCCGCCCTACGATACGATCGCAACACTCGGTCGCCTCGGTGCGGTGATCGCGCGTCACGATCCGCGCATTGTGATTGCGCTCGGCGACAGTTTCCACGACCGTGACGCCCACGAGCGGTTGTCCCCGGCCAATCGCGAGGTGCTGTCTGCATTGCAGATGCGCCGTGACTGGATCTGGATATCAGGCAATCACGATCCCGCATTGCCGCCGGATCTCGGCGGCACCGTCGCGGAAGAAGTCGCCATCGGTCCGATCACCTTCCGTCATGAGCCGACGGGGGCTGCAGGCGAGATTGCCGGTCACCTGCATCCAAAGGCGCGCGTCAGCACGCGCGGTCGCGCGGTCGAACGTCGTTGCTTTGCGAGCGACGGCACCCGCGCGGTGATGCCGGCCTTCGGCGCCTATACCGGCGGGCTCAACATCCGCGATGCGGCATTTGCCAGGATCTTCCAGACCCTCGGCTTCGTTGCCCATGTGCTCGGCGACCGGCGCATGCACGCCATTGCCGCCTCGCGCTGTTGCTAGAGCAACATTTCATACATCGTCGTTCTACCCGTCCAGGATCAGGCGAACCTGCGGGATTTCCAGGATGGCAGACTCCTTCGCAGGGCGCTCGTTGACGAGATGGTCGATAAGATCCTCCGTCGTCGAGCCTCGGGTCAGCATCAGGCAGGTCGCATTGTCGGCACGCGTTGCGTGCCAAACGCCGGGATGCATGCAGATTCCGACGCCAGGAGACAAGCGATACGCTCGGAGGGTCGACAAATCCGGCCGCAGGTTTGCGTCACTCAAGCAAAGGATCTGAACGATCTCTTTCGTGAGAGGCACGACCGCCTGTTGGGTCAGGTGATGGACTTCGAGCTTTGAGACAAGCGGATTGTTGTCGCGATACTCGACCCACAAGACCTCGGTGTTGCCTTCCGTGCCGGGATCAAAGACGTGTTCGTGCCAGAAATCGCTCGCCGGGCTTCGAAAACCGATCGCGTCTTTTTTGAGTGGATCGGTTTTGCCGAGCACCCACCCGAAGGGCTCGAACGATGTGGGACTCAGAGCCTCGACAGTAACAGCGTCAGATGTCGGCATGGAGGCTCCTGAGGCTCGTGTCTGAAGCATGGCTTCCGTGGCCTTGCAAACCGACGAGCATTTAAAAGAAAGAGCGGCCTTACGCCGCCTTCGCCTGCACTGTATCGCAGAACTCGGCGAGGTGGTCGGCAAGCCGCAGCGTTGCCGGGCTCGCGTCGGGGGCGGCCATCAGCGTCACTTCAGTCTGGTCGATCGGCGCGAAGCCTTCTTTCGCCGTCAAGATGCGATGGTCGGTCTGGATAGCCATGTCGGACAGGATACTGAGGCCAAGTCCGGCGGCGACCGCGGCCTGGATCCCGGCGAGGCCGGAGCTCGTATAGGCCATGTGCCAACTGCGGCCTGCCGCCTCGATGGCATGGATCGCGCGGGTCCGGTAAAGGCAGCCGGCGGGAAAGCCGATCAACGGGACCGACCGGATAGCGGGGTCGATCGGATGCGCCTTGCTCGTGACCCAATGGATCCGCTCGGGCCACACCGCGATGCCACCTTTCTCACCGGCGGCGCGCTTGAACAGGGCCAGGTCGAGTTCGCCGCGTTCGAGATCGCGGCGCAAATACGTGCTCTGGTCGGCGCGCACGTCGAGCCGCAAGCCGGGCCGCGACCGCGAAAAATTCGCCAGTAATTCGGTCAGGCGATAGGCCGCGAAATCCTCGGGGATGCCGAGCCTGACAGCGCCTTCATTGGTCGGCCGGGCCAGCACGTCGCGGGCTTCCTCTGCCAGCGCCAGCAGCCGTCGCGCATAGGACAACAGCCGCTCGCCGGCTTCGGTCGGGGTCACGTCCTTGCCGGTGCGGTTCAGCAGCGGCTGGCCGATATCCTCTTCCAGTCGCTTGATTTGCTGGCTGACGGTGGATTGGGTGCGGTGAACGCGCTCGCCGGCGCGGGTAAAGCCGCGAGCATCGACCACCGAGACGAAGCTGCGCAGGAGTTCGAGATCCAGCATCGGCTGTCCATTCGATTTTCAACTGACAACAAGTATATCATTTAATTTCCAAATGGGAAGGCGAGCGCATAGACCAGCGACAAAGGAGATTTCCGATGTCCCTCGCGCCGTCAGTCGCGGTTCCTCGTGCCGCCTTCAATCCGCTGCCGATCTATATCGGCATCTTCTGTCTGATCTGGAGTTTCTCCTTTGTCGCAGGGAAGATCGCCGTCACCGATTGCCCGCCGCTCATTCTGCTCGCCGCGCGGTTCTCGCTCGCTGGTGTTCTGATCCTTGGCATTTCCGCCTTGCGCCGCGGTACCTGGTCGCTGTCTTGGCGCGATGTCGCGGCCTACGCTGTCATCGGTCTGGCCAATAACGCGCTGTATCTCGGCCTCGGCTATACCGGCCTGCAAACCATCTCCGCCGGTCTCGGTGGCCTGGTCGTCAGCGCAAACCCGGTGTTTACGGCTGTGTTCGCAGCGCTGCTGCTGAAGGAGCCGCTCACCGGACGCAAGGTCGCCGGGCTCTTGCTTGGCATCGCTGGCGTCACGTCGATCGTCTGGCACCGCATATCGGTGGGCACCGACAGCGCGCAGGGCATCGTATTCACGCTGGCATCGCTCGCATCCATCGTGACCGGGACGATCCTGTTCAAGCTGCTGGCACCGAAGGGCAGCCTGTGGCTCGGCAACGGCGTGCAGAATCTTGTGGCCGGCGTGGTGCTGATCCCGGTGGCGCTCACGTTTTCCGATATCGGCGCGATCGTGCCGAGTGCGCGATTGATCGCTTCGTTTGCATTCCTGACATTGGGCGGTTCTATCCTCGGCTATCTGCTGTGGTTTCACCTGCTGAAGACCTGCGGCGCCACCGCTGCCAGCGCCTATCACTTCCTGATGCCGCCACTCGGCATGCTGTTCGCCTGGATGGTGCTCGGCGAGCATGTTGAAAGTCGTGATCTCCTGGGGATCGTCCCGGTCGCCCTCGGTATCTATCTCGTCACCAGACCGGCCGCTTCACCAGCCCCCCTGCGACAGGAGTAGTTCATGTCCCTCACTATCACCCTGATCGGCGGCCCCACCGCGCTGATCGAAATCGACGGCTTCCGGTTGCTCACCGATCCGACCTTCGATCATCCGGGCGCCTACAAGCTGCCGCATGTCACGCTGGAAAAACTCGTCGGTCCCGCGATCTCCGCCGCGCAAGTCGGCGCGGTTGATGCGGTGTTGCTCAGTCACGATCAGCACTCCGACAACCTTGATAACTCCGGGCGCGATTTCCTGCGCCACGCGCCGCGCGCACTGACAACCATTGCGGGCGCCAAGCGCCTCGGTGGGGATGTCGAGGGTCTCGCGCCATGGGACAGCACCGAACTTACAGGCAAGGATGGTCGATCGCTGACGATCACCGCGACGCCCGCGCGTCATGGCCCGGCCGGCATCGAGCCGCTGTCGGGCGATGTCATCGGATTCGTGCTGAGCTCGAACGCGCCAGGGAGCAGGCCGATCTACATTACAGGCGACACCGTCTGGTTCGATGGCGTCGCCGAGGTCGCACGGCGTTTTCCGGCCGGCGTGGTACTGCCCTTCGCCGGCGCGGCGCAAACCCGCGGGCCATTCCACCTCACCATGGACACCAACGACACGATCGAGACGGCGCGCGCATTTCCCGATGCGACGATTGTGCCGGTGCACACCGACGGATGGGCGCATTTCAAACAGAGCGCCGGCGATCTGCGCGCATCTTTCGACACCCTCGGCTTCGGTGCCCGTCTGCGTATCCTCGAACCGGGTGTACGGACCTTGATCTAGCCCATTGCCAGTCCCTGCTTCGGAACGTTAGCTGCGACGGCACGTTGCCGAGCGGTGAGATGGCAGGGATCAGATGTCGGACCAGTCCAGCGAGAAGCCTGATGAACAGGAGGAGGAAGCTACTGGTCCGAAAGGCTTTCTGAAACGGCTTGGTCCTGGTCTGATCACCGGCGCTTCCGACGACGATCCTTCCGGCATCGGCACCTATAGTCAGGCCGGGGCACAGCTCGGCTACGGCATCGGCTGGACCATGCTGCTGACCTTCCCTCTGATGGTTGCAATCCAGGAAATTTCCGGACGCGTCGGCAGCGTGACCGGTCGTGGCATTTCCGGCAATGTCTGCCGGCACTATCCGGCATCGCTGCTGCACCTCATCGTGTCACTGCTGTTCATCGCCAACACGATCAACATCGCGGCCGATCTCGGCGCCATGGCCGATGCCACCAAGCTGCTCGTTGGAGGTCATGGCATCGTCTATGTCGTTCTGTTCGGCGCGCTCTCGGTAGGCGCGCAAATCTTCTTTGACTACAAGCGCTATGTTTCGGTGCTGAAATGGCTGACGCTCTGCCTGTTTTCCTATGTCGCCGCGCTTGCGGTGGTGAAGGTCGACTGGAGCGCGGCTCTCACAGGCATCCTGCTGCCGCAAATCACCTGGAGTGACTCGTATCTCACCACCATCGTCGCCATTCTCGGGACGACGATTTCGCCATATCTGTTCTTCTGGCAGGCCTCGCAGGAGGCGGAGGACGAACGTATCGATCCCGCCAAAGCTCCATTGATCGAGAGGCCGATTGGTGCCGCGATGGAGTTTTCGCGCATTCGGGCCGACACGATCGTCGGCATGGCATTTTCGAACCTGATCGCGCTGTCGATCATCATCACGGCTGCGGCCACGCTCAATGCCTCAGGCAAGACGGATATCGAGACCTCGGCGCAGGCGGCTGAAGCCTTGCGTCCGATCGCCGGAGTATTCGCAGAGTGGATCTTTGCGCTGGGCATCGTCGGCACGGGTCTGCTGGCGATCCCGGTGCTCGCAGGCTCAACTGCTTATGCTGTGGGCGAAGGTCAGCGCTGGCTGGTCGGACTCGATCGCAAGCCGCGCGAGGCCGTGGCGTTCTACTCGGTGCTGGCTCTGTCTGCCGTGATCGGGATCGCGCTGAATTTCACCTCGATCAACCCGATCTCGGCGCTGTACTGGAGCGCCGTTATCAACGGCGTTCTGGCAGTGCCGGTGATGGTGTTGCTGATGGTGATGTCGCGCCGCAAGGATGTGATGGGCGATTTTGTGATCAAGGGGCCGTTGCACTGGCTTGGTTGGCTGTCGACTGCAGCAATGGCCGTCAGTGTGGTGGCGATGGTGGTGGGGATATTTTTGTAGCGCGCAGAATCTTCAACCGTCATTGCGGGGAGCGAAGCGACGCGGCAATCCAGAAGGCCACAAGCGAAGGAAGACTGGATTGCTTCGTCGCAAGGGCTCCTCGCAATGACGGTGGTGAGAGTAGAGTTAATCCCGCCTGAATACGATCGATGCCGCCCAGCCGGACATCAGTGCCATCGCGGCGGTGAGCAGCCCGTAGATGAAACCGTGATTGCGCGCGGCATTGGCGACGAACTGCTCGAAGCCGACCTTGACGATATCGAACGCCGTCTCCGCTTTCGAAATCAGCGCACCGTCGGCGAACAGTTTGATCTCGACATCATAGGTTCCGATGGGGACTTCGGCAGGCAGCGGAATGCTGGTTCGGAACAGCGTCGGTGTCAGGAATGTCACCGCTGAGGTCTCCTCGCGATACAGTCCGTGTTCCTTGCGCAATCGCACAAAGGCGCTGCGGAACGGGTCTGTGGCCACGACGTCCGCATAGTCGGTGCCGACGCGCTGGGTCAGCAGGACGTTATTGATTCCGAGCTGCTGGCGGCGCTGTACGTCGGCAGGTGCGATAGCGTCCATAGGACGGTTGGAAAACACGGCGAGATAGGACGGCACCTGCAGGAACTGGCGCGAATCCGTGTTGATCCAGATGCCGAAGCGGCGCTCCTTGCGCCGGGTCATGAGGTCGGTGCGCGGCCCGTTGACGGTGACGACCAGATTGTAGTTGTTGCGGCCGGGCGGTGTCTTGTCGTCTTTCTCGACAGCGCCGAACAGCACCAGTTCCTCGCCGGCATAATTCGGTGTCACGGTCACGCGATGGTTCGACACCGAGACGATCAGTTGTTCGGCGCGGGCCGGGGCGAGCATTCCGATGCCGAGTGCGGCGATGATCGGGAGCGCGCGTATCATGGAGCAACGCCTCCGGTCTCGCGGATCGTGAACAGATCTGCGGGGCGAACGACCAGTTCCACCGCGAAGCGGACGCCGACCGCCAGGATCAGCAGGCCCAGCAGCAGGCGCAAATGCTCGCCGCGAATCTTCTGCCCGGCGCGGGCGCCGAATTGTGCGCCGGTGACGCCGCCGACCATCAGGATGAGGGCCAGCACCGCATCGACCAGATGATTGGTGACGGCGTGCAGCAATGTCGCGATCACCATGGTGACCAGCGTCAGCACCATCGATGTGCCGATGACCGTCGAAGTCGGAATGCGCAGCCAGTAGATCAGGATCGGGATCAGGATAAAGCTGCCGCCGATGCCCATCACGGCGCCGATGAAGCCGATCAGGAGACCGACGGCGATCACCGGGATCACCGAGAGATAGATCTTGGAGCGCTTGAACCGCATCTTGAGCGGCAGGCCGTGAACCCAGCTATGGCTGCCGGACCGGCGCAAGTTCACGGGATCACCGCGCCGGATGCGCAGCAGCGCGCGCAGGCCCTCCCAGAACATCAAGCTGCCGACGGCGGTGAGCAGGATCACATAGGACAGCGAGATGGTGAGGTCGAGCTGGCCGAGATTGCGCAGCTGCGTGAAGGCCCACACGCCGAGCGCCGTGCCGACCACGCCGCCGGTCAGAAGCACACTCGCAAGCGCGGGATCGATGGCGCGGCGTCGCCAGTAGGACAGCGCGCCGGAGAAAGACGAGGCTGCAATGTGGCTTGCCACTGACGCGACCGACACCGCGGGGGCGATGCCGACGAAAATCAGCAGCGGTGTCATCAGGAAGCCGCCGCCGATCCCGAACATGCCGGAGACGAAGCCGACCGCAGCGCCCATCGCCAGGATGAGCAACACATTGATCGGAATGTCGGCGATCGGGAGATACAGTTGCACGCGCGTTCGCTTCGGAATTCTGGCCCTGAGTTGGGCCGAAACCGCTCATGGCGTGGTTCTGGAGGCGGCGCGGATTGCGAGCCGCGTCCTCGTCTTAGACGATATCGTCCGTTGATGGGATTAAAGAATTCGGTAAAGGCGCGGTTTTCCGCCTCTACCGATGATACACCTTTCAAGGTGGTAAATTTTGTTGGGCCAGGCGCAGGCCAGCGGCGTCACGACTTCCTGGCCGGATCGGTGACGAGGTTCATGGCGGCAGCCTCGCTGGTGCCGAGCCAGCGGATTTTCTCGGTGGCTGACATCGCCTCGACGACCGACGAGGCGACGCCCATCTTGGTCATGTAGCTCAGCACATAGCCCATGGTGCGCTGTGCCGATGCGGTGGGGTCAGCGCCCGGCTTGGGAGATACAAAGCGGTGGACGCCCAGCCGCGAGCCCTCGACGCCGATGCGGGCCTTGCCGCCGGCATAGGTCATCACGCAGGCGCTGGCGCAATAGGACGGTTTGATCCGGCCGGCCGAATCCACCGTGCCCACGGCGGTGGTCAGCCCGCGCGCACGGATGATCTCGCCCATGATAATGGCCTGGCCGACATTTCCGCCTGGAGACGACAGCAGCACGGTATCGCCGGGCGCGAGTTTGGCTTCATCGAGCTTTTCGCGAAACCAGCTCGCAGTGGCTGGCCCGATCTCGCCCGTGATCGCCAGCCCTGGACGGCCGCGGCCCGAATTGTCCGGATCGAGATTGGCGACCTCTGAAGATGCCATGCTCGGCGAGACATAGAGGTCTTTCCAATAGGCCCAGGCCTCAGGTTTGGAGAGCTCCTGATAGGCCTGCGCGCCGATGCCGCCGAATATCACGACCGCGAATGCGACCGAGGGCCAGTTGAACCATTTGCTGCGCGGTGCCTCGGGCAGCGGGGGCTGCGGTGGGGCAGACGGCTCGGCGGGACGTGCGGCCCAGGGGTTGACCGTAGGAATCCCTGATGGACGTTCCGCGTCCCCCGATGTGTCGTCATTTCGAAAAGACAAACCAGTTTTCCTCGTCGTTCAGTCCGGCCCGGCGCGCACTTCACGGCGCCAAGTCTGCTGAAGGTTTGTTGAGGAAATAAGACCGCCGGTTCGATCCGGCGGCCAGAAAATCTGCCTTAGCGCGCAGCCCGCTTGCCCATCGATGCTTTCGCCCCGGCCTGTGCCGGCGTGGCATCCCAACCGCCCGCGGGAGTGGCCACGTTAATGGCGTCTTCGGGCTGGCCTTCCGGCGCGAAAGTCTGGACCGCCAGCCTGGCCGCGGCCAGCGACTGCGGATCGAGGCGCTTGGCGATGTCGTCGCGCTTGCGGCCGGCATCGACGTCGCCCTGGGCTCCGGCGAGGCTGAACCACTTGAAGCTCTCGGCGAGGTTCTGTTCGACGCCGATGCCGCGGGCATAGAGGATGCCGAGATTGAATTGGCTGTCGGCGACGCCGCGATCGGCGGCCTTGCGGAACCAGTACGACGCGCTCTTGTAGTTGGCGCCCTTGGTGCCGCCATCGGCATCGAGCACGGCGAGATTGTGCATCGCCTTGGCGTTACCACGGTCGGCCGCGAGCACGTAATAGCGGCGGGCGACGTCGAGATCTTTCTTCGCGCCGAGGCCCTTCTCGAACAGCGCACCCAGGCGGAACATGGCCGGCACGACATTGGCCTGTGCCGCGCGGTCATACCACTTGGCGGCTTCGTCGTAGTTCTGCGCCACGCCCTTGCCCTCGGCATAGCGGACGCCAATTTCGAAGGCGGCGGAGGCGTCGCCCTTGAGCGCCGCGCTGCGCAACGCGGTGCTGCCGATAGTCTCGGGCAGGCGCTCGCCGGCGGGGATCGAGGCTGTGGTGATCTTCTGGCCGCTCGACGGCAGCACCGGCCCGGCGGCACTGGCCTGCGGTGCGGCAATGCTGCCGGTCACGTCGGGCGACACATACGGCACGGGCGCGGCCTGTGGCACTGGCTGCGGCGCAGGCTCGACGGCGGCGGGTGGCGGTGCGATCAGCGATTGCTTGCCGATCGGGGTGGGCGATGTCATCGACGGCGCGGCCGGCACCGGAGCAGCGGGCTTGGTCAGGACCTCGGCCGGCTCGGGCGCGTTCAGCTGCAGCGGCGGTGCCGAGTGAATATTCTCGGCCACCGGCGCCGGCGAGCCGCTGTCCAGCAGCGTCATCGCCATCTTGAACGAGCCGAGCACGATCACGACCACGCTGGCGCCGACCAGCAGTGAGCGGATCTTCGAGCCGATCGTGGAGGATGACTTTTCGCTATCGGCAAGCTGCGGCCCGGGTCTGGTGGCCTTCGATTTGTCGGTCCTGGATTTGTCAGACCTGGACTTGTCGTTGCCGGTTGCGGCGGCAGCCTGTGCGGCGCGACGCGCGGCAGCAATGAAACTCGACGCGGTGGCCTGTTCGGGGGCATCGACGGCGATTTCGCTGATCGCGTCTTCCGACGCGGCGATGCGTTCGGATGGCGATGCGCCGCGGCCCTGCGGACGCGTGCCGGGTTCGAGCGGATGATCTGGTGGCAGCGCCGGGTCAACCATCGGGCGCGGCGACGGACGCTCGGTAGCGGATGCAGACTGCGCGACTGGCTTTGGCGCGGGCGGAGGATCGAGAATGTCGCTGATCGCCTTCGGCATCGGGAAGGCCGATGCCGGTTCGTGCGAGATCGCAGTTGCCGCGAAGTCGCGCGGCGCGGCATCGAAGTGAACTTGCGGCGGACGCACCTCGACCTGCGACGGCGCAGCCTGTGGCTTCACCGGATTGGGCATCTGCGGGCGCGTCGGAGCCGGCACCGAAACATCCGGTGCAGTCGCCGGGCGCGAGGTCGGAGCGGGTGTTGCAACAGGCGCGGATTGCTTGGCGGGCGCGGCGCTGACCGCGCGCAGATCGCCTTCGATCCTTGCGAGGCGATCGACCACATGGCCGAGCGTGGAGTGCACGACCTCGAGCGAATCCTGCGTGTGACGATCGGTTTCCGACTGGCTGAAGCGCATGTCGGACAATTCGCGCTTGATCGTGTCGACCAGCCCGGGATCGACCGATGGCGTCTTGCTGCGGGGATTGTCCAGCGCGGCGAACATCGATTGCTGGCGTTCGAGATGGCGCAGGATGTCCTGCAGCCCGTCCTCGACGCGGCCGAGATTGTTGCCGCGCGTATCGGTGATGTTCTCCATCCGCTCGAGCAGATAGGAGACGCGCTGTTCGAGATGCGCGAAGGCCGACGACGAGTCATTGCCCACCGGCATATGGTCGAGACGCTCGGACAGCGTCCGCAATGCGGTCTCCAGATGATCCGAGCTGGCCATGACAGCCGGGCGCTCGCGATTTTCCAGCGCTGCCGTCAGCGTCATGATGCGCGCCTCAAGCGCGGCAAAGGAATCGCTGTTGTCGGCGCGTGCGAGCTGATCGATCTTCGACGACAGCGTCTGCAGGTCGTCGCTGAGACGGCCGAGCGCTTCGTTGGAGGCGACGTTGGAAACGATGGCACGCAGCGCGGCGATCGCGCCCTGCAGCTGTTCCATGGTGCCGGGATCGTTGCTCGAGCGCACGATCAAGTCGATCTTGCCACCGAGATTGCGGATCGCCTCGTCGAAGCCGGCGAGCTGTTCGGCCGGCGTCAGCGTGGTCAGCGTCTTGTGGATGTCGGCGAGCGCGCGTTCGAGATTGGCCAGCACGTCGCCGTCGATGCCGCTGTGGCGGTTGTCGTCGATGCGGCGGCCGAGTTCACGGATCTCGTTTTCGATTGATTCAATCGCGCGACGCGGCATCGCTTCGGTGATGACGTTGCGGATCTCGGCGAGTTCGCTGCGGAAGGCCGCGATCGACTGCTCGATATTATTGTCCGGGCGCTGCAGCGCGTCGATCTTGGTCGTGATCTGGAACAGCTGCCGCTCCAGGCCGGACATATCCGGCATGAAGCTCTGCGGTGGCGCGGCAGGTTGTGCATAAGGCGGCTGTATAAAGGACGGTGCAATCGGCGGCGCGTTGCGCGGGGCCATGCGCGGCGTGCCGTCGAGCTCACCCTGGCGGGCGGCGATCTCGGCGATGGCGAAGTCCAGCGAGAACGGATCGATCGGCGGCGAGGCGCTATAGACCTGATTGGCGGCGCGCTCGACCATATCGATGCGCGGCTGTTGCGGCGGCGGCGCGGGGCGATATGTGGGCTCGCTGATCTGCGACAGGCGCGCATCGAGCCGTGAAATCGCATCATTGAGCTGGCGCGCAACGCCGGGCTCGCTGCTGCGTTGTGCAGGCTTCGAGAATAGTTCGATCTGCCGGGCAATGGCGTCGAGCCGCTCGTGGATTTCGACGACATCGGCCGCGTCGCGCTGCGGCAGGGCCGCACGCGGGGTGAGGGGGCGTTCCTGGTCGCGCGGGCGTGCGTTGGGCGAGTTGTAGCGCGGGGGAGCTTCGCCGATGGTCGAGTTCAGCCAGTCGCCCAGCGACATGCCGGCACGGCGCGCCGCAGCTTCGGCCCGCTCGCGAACCGATGGCTCAATCCCGTCAACACTCCACGATACGCGCGAATTCATGCTTTGGTCCGGTTCCGAGCTTGACGCCCACCAGCGCCTGCAGCCTCCCCCGCGCGTCCCATTGTGAAGACAATCGTAACGTGCGCGGGTCGTCTGCCTCTGATCCGGACTTTTCAGGGTTAGGGTAAATAACGGGTTAAGGATCGGGCTCGGCCAGCCTTAAAAGTTAACTCGCTGATATACTTGCGCCGATTTGCAGGTAGGATCGGATGTCTCTGACTTTGGCGTCAGCGCGTAAACAGCGCACTCAAATCGTCGACATCCAGTTCGGTGATGGCGCTGTGGCGCGGATCCATCACCGCGGACTGGCCGATATAGGCCCAATAGAGAAACTCGGCGCGGGGCAGTGCCCGCTGGCTTTCCACCCCGGCCTCAATCAACCATTTCGCCATATAGCCGACCCGCCTCGCATCCACCGAGGCGACCATTTTGGCGACGTCTGTGTCGGTCGAGGCCATGGCGCGGATGGCACGGTCCAGGCTGCGATCTTCGTTGAAAGCGAGCTTCATCAGGTGGGTCAGACGTGCGGCGCCAGCGACCGAGGCGTCGATCCCCTCGATCACCTGATCGGTCGTCCGCTCCTGCCAGCGCTGCAGAAGCTGTAGTCGAAATTCAGATATGTCTTTGAAATGCCAATAGAAACTTCCGCGTGACACGTTTAGGCCGGTGGCCAGTGCGCCGACCTTCAGCGCGTCGGCGCCTTGCCGCGCGAGGATCCTCAGCCCGTGGTCGAGCCAGGCCGAGCGCGTCAGGCGGTCTTTGGTCAGTTGGTCATCCATTCCCCGACCATACACATGTGTATTGACGAAATCCACGCTCTGGCGTTAACGTCCATGCAGAAGTGTATGGAGCGGCACTGGCCGAACAGTGCCCGATGCGGGAGGGAGAGCCGATGAGCGTGAGCGGCCTCGATAGATGGTACAGCTTCATGCGGTCTCATGATCGGGCGATGCTGTGGGACCTGCTGCATCCGGACGCCGTGTTCGAAAGCCCGGTCGTGCATGCGCCGCAGCGGGGCCGTGAGATCGTGTTCAAGTATCTGACGACTGCAGAGAAAGTGCTGGGTGGCCCCGGCTTCGCCTACAAAGGCGAATGGCGCAGCGACAACGGCGCGGTGCTCGAATTCGAGAACGAGATCGAAGGCATCAAAATCAATGGCGTCGACATGATCACCTTCGCCGATGATGGGCGCATTACCCACTTCAAGGTGATGGTCAGGCCGCTCAAGGCCATCAACCTGTTGCACCGGTTGATGGGCGAGGAATTGGCGCGGCAATGAGCCGCCAGCCGCTTGCTTCATCTCCGATAACAATTGCGTAAATCTGACACGGCGGCGCCGTATCATCCGATCAATCGAATTCAAACCGAGAGAATTCCATGCCCAGCTACAAAGCCCCGCTCGAAGACGTCGGCTTCCTGCTCAACGACGTGTTTCAGTTCGATCGCTACAACAATCTGCCCGGCTTTGCTGACGCGTCCGCCGATGTGCGCGAAGCGATTCTGGGCGAAGCCGCCAAGCTCAGCGAAGAAGTGCTGCAGCCGCTGAATCGTGTCGGCGATCTCGAAGGCTGCAAGCGCAACGACGACGGCAGCGTGACGACGCCGAAAGGCTTCAAGGAAGCCTACAAGCAGGTCGCGGAGGGCGGCTGGCTCGGTCTCTCGGCTCCCGCTGAATTCGGCGGTCAGGGTCTGCCGGTGACGCTGTCGCAGACCGTCGCCGAATTCCAGATCTCCGCCAATATGGCGTTCTCGATGTATGGCGGCCTTACCATGGGCGCGACCGCAGCACTCATCGTGCACGGCAAGCCCGAGCAGAAGTCGATGTTCCTGCCCAAGATGGTCGCCGGCGAATGGACCGGCACCATGAACCTGACCGAGCCGCATTGCGGCACGGATCTGGGCCTGCTGCGCACCAAGGCCGCGCCACAGGCGGACGGCAGCTACAAGATTTCCGGCACCAAGATCTTCATCTCGGCCGGTGAGCACGACCTTGCCGACAATATCATCCATCTGGTGCTGGCCCGCATCGAGGGCGCACCAGCCGGCATCAAGGGCGTGTCGCTGTTCGTTGTGCCGAAGTTCATGGTCAATGCCGATGGATCGATCGGCGCACGCAACGGCGTGATGTGCGGCTCGATCGAGCACAAGATGGGCATCCACGGCAATTCCACCTGCGTGATGAATTACGACGGCGCCACCGGCTGGCTGATCGGTGAAGAGAACAAGGGCATGCAGGGCATGTTCGTGATGATGAACGAAGCCCGTCTCGGCGTTGCCGTGCAGGGCCTTGCGCAGTCCGAAGTCGCCTATCAGAACGCGGTCGCCTATGCGAAGGACCGTTTGCAGGGCCGTTCGCTCACGGGGCCGAAGTCGCCGGACAAGCCGGCCGATTCGATCATGGTGCATCCGGACGTGCGCCGCACGCTGCTCACCATCCGCGCTTTCAACGAAGCCGCCCGTGCCATGGTGGTGTGGACCGCGCTGAAGAGCGACGTCGCGCATCGCTCCGACGATCCGAAGGAGCGTCAGGCTGCCGACGATCATATGGGCCTGATGACGCCCGTGCTGAAGGGCGTGCTCACCGATGGCGGTTTTGCCAACGCGGTCTCAGCGCAGCAGATGTTCGGTGGCCACGGCTATATCGCCGAATGGGGCATGGAGCAGTTCGTGCGCGACGCGCGTATTGCCATGATCTATGAAGGCGCCAACGGCATCCAGGCACTCGATCTGGTCGGCCGCAAGCTGCCGCGCGATGGCGGCCGTGCCGCGATGGCGTTCTTCGGTGAGGTCGGCGCATTTGCGAAGGAGCATGGCGCTGACGAAGCCATGAAGCCTTACATCGATCCGCTCTCGAATGCGCTGGGTCATCTGCAGCAGGCGACCATGTGGCTGATGAACAATGCCATGATGAAGCCCGATAACGCCGGTGCCGGCGCGACCGATTACATGCAGCTGTTCGGCCTCACCGCCTTCGCCTATATGTGGGCGAAGATGGCCAAGGTCGCGCAGGACAAGATTGCCGCCGATGGCGCGACACCCTATCTGACGACCAAGCTGGTCACCGGCCGCTTCTTCATGGAGCGGATGTTGCCCGAAACCGCACTCCATCTCGCCCGCATCCAGACCGGAAGCGCGACGACGATGGAGCTTCCTGCGGAAGCGTTCTGAGATTAATAAGTACTCCGTCATCACCAACACACGCCGTCATTGCGAGCGCAGCGAAGCAATCCAGAAAGCCAAAAGCGAAGACTGGATTGCTTCGTCGCAAGTGCTCCTCGCAATGACGAGCCGATAGATCAACTATCCGACAACCGGGAGAGAATGAATGCCCGAGGCATATATCTACGATCACGTTCGCACGCCGCGCGGCCGCGGCAAGGCCGATGGCTCGCTGCATGAGGTGACCGCGCTGGCGCTCGCTACTGCACCGCTGAAGGCGCTCAAGGAGCGCAACAACCTGCAGCCGGGCACCATCGATGACGTCATCCTCGGCGTGGTCGATCCGGTCGGCGAGGCCGGCGGCGATATCGCGCGCATGGCTGCGCTGTCGGCCGGCTATGGCAACGACGTTCCGGGCATCCAGATCAACCGGTTCTGTGCTTCCGGCCTCGACGCTGTGAACTTCGCCGCGGCGCAGATCATGTCTGGCCAGCACGACATGACCATCGGCGGCGGCGCTGAGAGCATGAGCCGCGTCGGTATCGGCGCGGCTGGTGGTGCCTGGCCGGTCGATCCCTCGATCGCTGTGCCCGCCTATTTCATGCCGCAGGGCGTCTCGGCGGATCTGATCGCGACCAAATACGGGTTCTCCCGCGACGACGTCGATGCCTATTCGGTGCAGAGCCAGCAGCGCGCTGCCAAGGCCTGGGACGAAGGTCGCTTCAAGAACTCGGTCATTCCGGTGAAGGACATCAACGGCCTCACCATTCTGGCCAAGGACGAGCATATGCGTCCGTCCACCACGATGCAGTCACTGGCCGCGCTGCAGCCGTCCTTCGTGACCATGGCGCAGATGGGCGGCTTCGATGCGGTGGCGATCCAGTCGCATCCGGAAATCGAAGGCGTCAACTACTTCCATCACGCCGGCAACTCGTCGGGTATCGTCGATGGCGCTGGCGCCGTGCTCCTCGGCAGCGAGGCGGCCGGCAAGAAGGCGGGCTTGAAGCCGCGCGCGAAGATTCGCGCCTTCGCTAATATCGGCTCCGAGCCGGCGATGATGCTCACCGGTCCGGTGGACGTCACCAAGAAGGTGCTGGAGCGTTCCGGCATGAAGCTGTCGGACATCGATCTGTTCGAGCTCAACGAAGCCTTCGCCTCGGTGGTGCTGCGCTTTATCCAGGCCTTCGATATCGACAATGAGAAAATCAATGTCTGCGGCGGCGCCATCGCCATGGGCCATCCGCTCGGCGCCACCGGCGCGATGATCCTCGGCACCGTGCTGGACGAACTCGAGCGCACCAACAAATCGACGGCCCTCGTCACCCTCTGCATCGGCGGCGGCATGGGCACCGCCACCATCATCGAACGCGTGTAAGGAGCGGCCAACATGACCTTCAAAAATTTCAAGGTTGAGACCGACGCCGATGGCATCGCGCTCGTCACCTGGGACATCTCCGGCCGTTCGATGAACGTGCTCGACGTCGCGACCATCGAGGAACTCGGCGCGATCGTCGATCAGACCACTGCGGATGCCGCCGTGAAGGGCGTCGTCATCACCTCCGGCAAGGAAGCTTTCTCGGCCGGTGCCGATCTGTCGATGCTCGAAGGCATGGGCAAGGTGTTTGCCGAGACCAGGGCTGCCAAGGGCGAGGAAGCCGCGCAGCAGATGCTGTTCGACGAGAGCCGCAAGCTATCGCTGACGCTGCGCAAGATCGAGACCTCCGGCAAGCCATGGGTCGCGGCCATCAACGGCCTCGCGCTCGGCGGCGCATTCGAACTGACGCTGGCCTGCCACTATCGCGTTGCTGCGGAAAATCCGAAGACGCGTCTGGGTCTGCCTGAAATCAAGGTCGGCTTGTTCCCAGGTGGCGGTGGCACCCAGCGCCTCGCGCGTATGCTGCAGCCGCAAGACACGATGCAGATGCTGCTCAAGGGCGAAGCGATCAATCTCGTCAAGGCGAAGGCGATGGGCATCGTCGGCGCGGTGGTGCCATCAGCCGATCTCATCTCGGCCGCGAAGGAGTGGATCAAGGCTGGCGGCAAACCCGTCGCGCCTTGGGACGAGAAGGGCTTCAAGCTGCCCGGCGGCCCCGTCTATTCCAAGCAGGGCATGATGATGTTCCCCGCGGGTAACGCGATCTATCGCCGCGAGACCTTCGACAATTATCCGGCGGCCCGCGCGATCATGCAGTGCGTCTATGAAGGCCTGCAGCTGCCGATGGATGCGGCGCTCCGCGTCGAGTCCCGTCAGTTCGCGCATATCCTGCAGACCAAGGAAGCGGCGGCGATGATCCGCAGCCTGTTCCTGTCGATGCAGGAGCTCAACAAGGGTGCGCGTCGTCCGCAGAACGTGCCGCCGACCAAGGTCAAGAAGCTCGCCGTCATCGGCGCCGGCTTCATGGGTGCGAGCGTGGGCTTCGTCTCCGCACGCGGCGGCATGGACGTCGTGCTGATCGATCGCGATCAGGCCAGCGCCGACAAGGGCCTCGGTCATTGCATCGCGGCCATCGATGGCTTGATCGCCAAGGGCCGCGCCAAGGAGGCCGACAAGACCGCTTTGATGGCGAAGATCACTGCAACCGCTGACTTCGACGTCATCAAGGACTGCGATCTCGTCATCGAGGCCGTGTTTGAGGATCGCGCCGTGAAGGCCGAGATCTACAAGAAGGTGCAGCCGTTGCTGAAGGAAGGCGCGATCATCGCCTCCAACACCTCGACGCTGCCGATCAACTCGCTGGCCGAAGAGTTCTCCGACCAGTCCAAGTTCATCGGCATTCACTTCTTCTCGCCGGTCGAGAAGATGATGCTGGTGGAGATCATCGTCGGCAAGAACACCGGCGATGTCGCGCTCGCCACCGCATTGGACTACGTCCGCGTCATCGGCAAGACGCCGATTGTCGTGAATGACTCCCGCGGCTTCTTCGCCAATCGCTGCGTGTTGCGCTTCACGGCCGAAGGCCTTGAAATGCTGCTCGAGGGCGTGCCGCCGGCGATGATCGAGAACACCGCCAAGATGGCCGGCATGCCGGTCGGCCCGCTGTCGCTGTCGGACGAGATCGCGCTCGATCTGGTGCTGAAGATCATGAAGGCCACCGAAGCCGATTTGGGTTCGCAGGCGGTCGATCAGGCGCAGAAGAAGCTGATTGTCGAGATGGTGGAGAAGCAGGAGCGCTTTGGTCGCAAGAACGGCAAGGGCTTCTACGAGTATCCGCCGAAGGGCAAGGGTTCGAAAGCGCTCTGGAAGGGCATCGCGCCGTTGCTGCCGAAACCGGTCGATCCCGATACGCTCGATGTCGAGGAGCTGAAACAGCGCTTCCTGGTGGTGCAGGCGGTGGAAGCTGCCCGTACCGTCGAGGATCACGTGATCGTCGATCCGCGCGAAGCCGATGTCGGCTCGATCCTCGGCTTCGGCTTCGCGCCGTTCACCGGCGGTACACTGAGCTATATCGACTTCATGGGCACAAAGAAGTTCGTCGAGCTCTGCCACAAGCTTGAAGCCAAATACGGCTCCCGCTTCACGCCGCCGAAGCTGCTCGAAGAGATGGCCGCCAAGGGCGAGACCTTCTACGGCCGCTTCCCGCCGAAGAAGCTCGCGGCGGCGTAGTCGATAGCACGGACCGTAATGCTCCCTCCCCCCTTGCGGGGGAGGGCCGGGGAGAGGGGTGCCCAGAACTCGGGCGTCGCGATTTGCGGCCACCCCTCTCCCTAACCCTCTCCCGCAAGGGGAGAGGGGACGACAGCGCCAAGTCTATCATGTGGTGATCAACGCGGCATCCAACACAAACAAAAAGGGCCGGATCATTGATCCGGCCCTTTCGTATTTCAGCGCGATGCCAGCAGCTTACGCCGCCTTCATCAGGCCTTCCTTCTCCAGCGCGGCCTGCACTTGCGGGCGGGCAGCGACGCGGTCCTTGTAGGTCATCAGGTTCTTGAATTCGGAGAGATCGATGCTCATCCGGTCGGCCCATTTCAGCATGACGAACAGATAGCCGTCAGCGACGCTGAAATCCTTGCCCAGCAGGTAGTCCTTACCTGCGAGCTGGCCATCGAGATATTTGAACTTGCCCATCAGGCGGGTCTTGAAGAAGCCCTTCACTTCGTCATCGAACACCGGCTGGAACAACGGGCTGAAGTTCTTGTGCAGCTCGCCGTTGATGAAGCCAAGATATTCCTGCAGCTGGCGGCGTGCATCGCTGCCATTGGCCGGCGCCAAATTTTTGGCAGCAGCTTGGTCGGCGATGTACTGCACGATAACCGGACCTTCGGTCACGAGCGCTCCGCTGTCGAGGCCGAGGGCTGGCACCTGGCCCTTGGGGTTGATGGCGAGATAGTCGTCGCCATTTTCCAGCTTCTTGGCTTTGAGGTCGACCTTCACGAGATCGTAAGGCAGGCCAGCTTCGAGAAGTGCGATATGAGGCGAGAGCGAACAGGCGCCTGGCGAATAATACAGCTTCATCGAAAATTCCTCCCTGAAGACATTGGTTTAACCACGCGGGTGACTAAATGCATTTGCATGAACGAGTCAAGATTGATGCAGCTGCATCAAGTGGGCTAGGGTGCCGCCACCATTTGGACTGAGCCATGAAACGTAAACCTTCCACCGAGGCGACAGCCGCCTGGATCCGCCTGATGCGAATCCAGAGCCGGGTGCTGGACGGCGTCGAGCAGGACCTCAAGCGCGCCGGTTTTCCGCCGCTCGCATGGTACGACGCGTTGGCCGAGCTGTCGCGCTCGCCGACCGGCGAGATGCGCCCGGTCGAGCTCGAAAAGCAGATGCTGATACCGCAATATTCGACATCGCGGCTGATCGATCGTCTGGTCGACGAAGGCCTAGCTGCACGCCGCGAATGCAAGATGGACAAGCGCGGCCTGTTCGTCGAGATCACGGCTGCCGGGCGCGAGTTGCACAAGAAGATGGGCTGCGCCTATTCAACGGCGATCGAGAAACATGTCGGCTCGAAACTGTCCGACGCAGATGCAGCAAAACTGTGCGGCCTGCTCGACCGGCTCGGCTGCGCGTGCCAAGAAGCGGCATCGACAGTGACATCGCCGGCCGCCAGAGACGCCGCGCCGGCGCGATGAACCTTAAATTTTTGCCTGCGTTCGCGACCCGCACGGGCCGCGGGCGTTCCCGACACCGCGCGCAACAGATTGCAGCGCCTTTCATTCGGAATTTCCATGGCGCGTGACCAAATCGATATGACGCCGCTGCAGTCGCGCGACGAACTCGTGGCGTGGCTGGCGGCGGGCGTGAAGCCGCCATCGGAATTCCGCATCGGCACCGAACACGAGAAGACGCCGTTTACGCTCGCCGGTCACAATCCCGTGCCTTACGAAGGCCCGCGCGGCATCGGCGCGGTGCTCGACGGCATGAAGCATCTGCTCGGCTGGGAGCCGATCATGGAAGCCGGCAATATCATCGGCCTCTATGACGTCACCGGCGGCGGTGCAATCTCGCTCGAGCCCGGCGGCCAGTTTGAATTGTCGGGCGCGCCGGTGGAGACAGTCCACCAGACGCAGTCCGAACTGATGGCGCATCTGGCGCAGGTGCGCGAAGTGGCGACGCCGCTCGGCATCGGCTTTCTGGGTCTCGGTCTTACGCCCTCCTGGTCACGCGCGCAGATTCCGGTGATGCCCAAGGGGCGCTACAAGATCATGACCAACTACATGCCCAAAGTGGGCCAGTACGGTCTGGACATGATGTACCGGACCTGCACGGTGCAGACCAATCTCGACTTCTCCTCCGAAGCGGACATGGTCAAGAAGCTGCGCGTTTCCGTTGCGCTGCAGCCGATCGCGACCGCCTTGTTCGCCAATTCGCCGTTCACTGAGGGCAAGCCGAACGGCTTCCTGTCGTTCCGGTCCGAAGTCTGGCGCGACACCGACAATGCCCGCTCCGGCATGATCCCGTGGGCGTTCGAAGACGGCATGGGCTTCGAGCGCTGGGTCGATTACGCGCTGGATGTTCCGATGTATTTCGTCAAGCGCGGCGACACTTACATCGACGTGTCGGGCTCGTCGTTCCGCGATTTCTTTGCGGGCAAGAACGAGAAGATACCCGGCGAGCGTCCCACTCTCTCGGACTGGGCCAATCATCTTTCGACGATTTTCCCGGAAGTCCGCCTGAAGCGTTATCTCGAAATGCGCGGCGCCGATGGCGTGCCGTCGGATCGTTTGCCGGCACTGTCGGCGTTCTGGGTCGGATTGCTTTATGACGACAGCGCCCTCAATGCGGCCTGGGATATCGTCAAGAACTGGACTGCGGCGGAGCGACAGGCGCTGCGCGACGATGTGCCGAAGTTGGGCTTCAAGGCGAAGATCAAGGATCGGTATCTGTTCGAAATCGCCAAAGAGTGTCTGTTGCTCGCCCATGGCGGCCTGCGCCGGCGCGGCAAGCTCGACGCGCACGGCCGCGATGAGTCCCACCATCTGGAGGCACTCGATCGGATCCTGGATTCCGGAAAGACTCCGGCCGAGCAGATGCTCGACAGGTTCCATGGCGCCTGGGGTGGCTCGGTGGCGCCCGCCTATAAGGAATACTGCTTCTAGATCAGCGGCTTGGCGAAGCTGAAAATCCGTTCATCAGCGGTACAGGTGACCGGCGTTCCAATGGCGTCCTTCTTACGCCGTTTGCAAACCGCTGAAAGTCATCCTGCATGCCGAGGAACCTGTTCAGAGCGTGTCTGACAGCCCTCGCCATGCTGTTGGTCGCAGCCGTTACGCCTGCTCAGGCGCAAACCAATTTCGATCGTCCCGGCGGTGACTATTCGCGTTCGGTCTCACTGTCCGGCGATCCGGCCGAATGCGCGCTGATCTGCGAGCGCGACAAGAAGTGCCGTGCCTGGAGCTTCAACTATCCGAGCGACAATTCCGAAAACGCGGTGTGCTGGCTGAAAGACAAGGTGCCGCCGCGGGTCGAGAGCTATTGCTGCGTCTCCGGCGTGCGTGGCGCCGGCGTCATCGAGCCGCGCACAGGTCCGGTGGAAACCTCGACAGATCGCTTTGGCGGCGACTATCGTTCGTTCGAGATCAAGAACGACGACAAGGCCGAACACGGCGATGCCTGCCGCGATGCCTGCCAGGGCGACAATAAATGCCGCGCCTGGACCTTTGCGCGGCCCGGTTATGCCGGCAAGAATGCGCGCTGCTTCCTGAAGAACGATATCAAGCCGCCGCGGCGAAAACCGGGTTTCATCTCGGGCGTTGTGAGGTAGCATTCCAGCAATAAAGGGAGTTGAGCCATGACGCGTCTCCTGCCCGCACTGACATGCGCTGGATTACTGATTGCTGTTACGACGGTCGCCGCCGTCGCCCATCACGGTTGGGGCAGCTACGACGCTGCCAATCCGGTCACCGTGAACGGTCCTGTCGAAAACAGCAAATTCGAGAACCCGCACGCGACGATCGTGATCAAGGGGGCCGACAAGGCCTGGACTGTCACTCTTGCGCCGACCTCCCGCATGACGGCGCGCGGGGCGTCTGCCGATATCGTGGCTGTCGGCAAGACCGTCTCGGCCTTCGGCTATCCATCCACCGTCGAGAAGGACGAGATGCGCGCCGAACGCATCACCGTGGACGGCAAGACCTACGAATTGCGATAGCGCCGGCTCATGACTGAGGGCGCACCCGCGATCTTCATGGCGATGGAAGCGTCCGCAATTGGCGCTGCGATCCGGCAATCGCGCTGGCTCTATATGTCCGCCAATATCGGTCACATCGTCGCGCTGATATTCTTCGCCGGTGCCATTGCGGTGATGGATGTCCGGCTCGCGGGCGGGTTAGCTGCAACGGCGCCTGGTCCGCTGCTGCGCAGGGCGCGCCGTTTTGCCATTGCCGGATTTCTCGGCCTCGTGCTCACCGGCGGCATTCTGTTCACCGCCGAAGCGAGTCATGTGGTGCTGAACCGCGTGTTTCAGATCAAGGCGGCTCTGATCGCGCTGGGCTTGCTCAATGTCGTCTGGGTTGAGGCGATCATCATGCCGAGGATCGCCGCGTTGCCGCCGCTGTCACCGATGCCTGCGGGCGCGCGGCAAGGCGCGCTGGCATCAATCGCCATCTGGTTCGCAGTCGCCATATGCGGCCGCGCGATTGCTTACTTCTGAGCTGTTGCCGCGGCGCTCAATGCACCCCGGTAAAGAACCGTGCCATGCGGAAGCCCGATAGCCAGTTGGCGACTGGCTGGTTGCGCACGCCGAGATCCCATGAGCCGACGATGGCGTCGACCCGGCCGACGAGGTTATCCATCGGCAGCAGGCCGACGCCGCCCTGGCTGACCGGCACGCGGCTGTCGGCGGAGTTGTCGCGGTTGTCGCCCATCACAAACAGATGGTCGGGGGGAATGACGACTTCCGGCGTGTTGTCGAGGCGGCCGTTGTCGCGCAGCTTGAAGATCGGATGCGACACGCCGCCGGGCAGGGTTTCGACATAACGATGCGCCGGTTCGGAGCCGCCGCTGTCGTCTTCCGCGGCACCGATGCCGTCGGCCTTCACCGACGTCGCGACGCCATTGAGCCAGACCTGACCACCGCGCAGTTCGACGCGATCGCCGGGCAGGCCGATCACACGCTTGACCCAGACCTGGGAGCGGTCACCGGGCCAGCGAAATACCACGACATCGCCGCGCTTCGGCGTGGTCGCGAAGACGCGGCCGGTCTCGGGAAGGGAGACATGAATCGGCAGCGAAGCTGTTGAGTAGCCGTAGGGAAACTTTGTCGCCAGCAATGCATCGCCGATCAGCAGCGTCGGCTCCATGGAGGCCGAGGGCACATAGAACGGTTCGGCGAGCGCGCCCTTTGCCACGAAGACAATGCCGACGATCGCGACGATCTGTGCCAGCTGGCCGGACCAGCGCTTTGCGGTCGATGCGACGGTTGTGGTTTCGGTATCCGTGGTCACGAGCCCGTTCCTCCGATGGTCACCTTGTCCATGCGCAGCGTCGGCTGGCCGACGCCGACCGGCACGCCCTGGCCGTGCTTGCCGCAAGTCCCGATGCCGTCATCGAGCGCGAGATCGTTGCCGATCATGCTGATGCGGTGCAGGTCGGTCGGACCGTTGCCGATCATCATCGCGCCCTTCAGCGGCGCGCCGATCTTGCCATTCTCGATCTTGTAGGCCTCGGTGCACTGAAACACGTATTTGCCGGAGGTTATGTCGACCTGGCCGCCGCCGAAGTTCACCGCATAGATGCCGTTCTTCACCGAAGCCAGAATCTCCGCGGGATCGCGCTGGCCGGCCAGCATGTAGGTGTTGGTCATGCGCGGCATCGGCACATGGGCATAGCCCTGACGACGACCATTGCCGGTCGGCTTCATGCCCATCAGGCGCGCGTTCTGGCGATCCTGCATGTAACCGACGAGGATGCCGTCCTCGATCAGCGTTGTGCGATTAGTGGGCGTGCCTTCGTCGTCGATCGACAGCGAGCCGCGGCGCGACGAGATCGTGCCGTCATCGACGACAGTCACGCCTTTGGCGGCGACCTGCTGGCCCATCAGGCCGGCAAAGGCCGAGGTCTGTTTGCGGTTGAAATCGCCTTCGAGCCCGTGGCCGACGGCTTCATGCAGCATCACGCCGGGCCAGCCGGGGCCGAGCACCACATCCATTTCGCCGGCAGGGGCCGGGATCGATTCCAGGTTCACCAGCGCCTCGCGCAGCGCGCCGTCGGCTGCCGTGCGCCACGAACCGCTCTCGATGAAGCGCGCATAGCCCTCGCGGCCGCCATAGCCCTTGGAACCGCTCTCCTGCCGATCACCCTGACCGGCGACGACGGAGATGTTCACGCGGACCAGCGGACGGATGTCGCGATAGCTCTCGCCGTCCGGGCGCAGGATCTCGACCACCTGCCAAGTGGCGCCGAGAGAGACCGAGACCTGGCGGACGCGCGGGTCCTTGTCGCGGACATAGGCGTCGATCTCGGCCAGCAGCTTGACCTTGGCTTCGAAGCCCGGCGCGTCCAGCGGATTGTCGTCACTATAGAGCCGCACATTGGTGTGCGAGGGCGCTGCGGCAAAGGTGCCCGCATAGCCGCCACGGACCGCATTGACCGCATCAGCCGCACGGATCAGCGCCGGGATCGATACATCGGAGGAATGCGCATAGCCGACCGCATCGTCCTTGACGGCGCGAAGGCCGAAACCCTGCGCGGTGTCATAGGTCGCCTGCTTCAGCCGGCCGTTGTCGAAACCGAGTGCCTCGGACTGGCTATATTCGAGAAACAGCTCGCCATCGTCAGCTCCCTGAAGCCCCCGCATCAGCTCGCGGCGAACCTCGTCGCGGTCCAGATTGGCGCGGTCGATCAGGGAGGTAGTGGCTGGGCTGGTCATGCGGGCTCCAATGTCAGCGGCGCGGCCCCGGCGCCAGGCGCGGGGCCACGATTTCAATTTGTAGCGACAACCCGGGGGTGGGTCGCCTTACAATGGCGTAACCTGCGGCGAAACAGGCGATTCAAACCAAGATAGGTGCTGTTTTGACAAAAAGGGAGGCCTGCACATCGCCGGGGCGAGATCCTCTGGGGGCAACCGTGCCAGCCATGATGGGGCTACCTTGGAGCTATTACAAACTGCGCTCCGATGCGCCTCAGGCTGCGGTGCGGTAGACCTCCGAGCACTATCCTGTGTGAACGGTATTCCTTGCAGGACTAATCTCTTCTGGCAGTTATCGCTTTTCATGGCCTCACGAACCAAATCCGCATTCCTGCAAGTCCATTCCATCATCGGCCTGGCGATCTCGCTGATCCTGGGCCTGATCGGTCTGACCGGCGCCATGCTGAGCTTCGAGGACGAAATCGTCGCTGCGCTGAATCGCGATGTGACGAAGGTGGATCCGCGCCCCGCACCTGTGCTCGGACCTGATGAGCTGGTGGCGCGGGTTCAGGCGGTGCCAGGGGCGGGCAAGGTTGGTCTCATTGTCTTTTCGAGCGAGCCCGGCACGGCGGTGCGGATGCGCTTTGCCCGCAGCGAGACTGGGGAGCGGTCGTCGGTTTATGTCGATCCCTATGACGGCCGCGTCGTCTCGGCGATGCAGGGGGAGGGCTTCTTTGCGACCCTGCGCAACCTGCATCGCTTTCTGCTGCTGCCGGGCAACGGCAATGGCTATGGCCGTCTGATCACCGGCGTCGCCGTGCTCGGCCTGTTCGTATTGCTGATCTCCGGGATGGTGCTGCGCTGGCCGCGCCGTGTCCGCAGCATCAAGGCCTGGCTGAGGCCGAATCTGGCGATGCCCGGCCGTCCGTTTCACAGGTCGCTGCACAGCGTCGTCGGCACGTGGTTGCTGCCGGTCTATCTGGTGACCATTCTCACCGGCCTTTGGTGGTCGTTCGACTGGTACAAGGCCAGCGCGACCTGGCTTCTGTCGAGCAAGCCCGCTGCGAGTGCGCCGGCAATGCGCGGAGCAAAGGGGGGCGCCAAAGCACCTGCCGCCGATGCGCCTCCGTCACTCGACAAGGTCTGGTCGACGTTTCTGGCTGATCAAGGCAGCCGCTATGCGATGGCGATCATGCAGGTGCCGAACGGACCGGGCAGTGTCGTGCGTATCCGCTCGGTGGCAAAGGATGCGTCATTCGATGAAGCGCGCGACGATTTCCGCATCGATGGCGTGACCGGCCGCATGGTGTCGGCAGAGCTCTACAACGACAAGACATTCGGTGAGCGCATTTTGGCCGCGGTGCTGCACATCCACACCGGTGCGTTCCTGGGACTGCCCGGTCGCATTGTGTTCTTGCTGGCCGCGGCCTTGATGCCGCTGTTCACCGTGACCGGCTTCATCCTGTATTTCTCGCGCCGCCGCCTGCGTGCGGCATCGAAGCCCGGGCGCCGTCATGCGGTCGGGCTGGTGCCCGGCGAGTAAGTCGCTCCATTTCTGGATTAAGGATGAGTCAGGGGCGCTGCGCTCTCGTCGGAGCCGGGTGAGGTCGTGGATCGGGCCTGCATCGCAGAGAAATGCGCCTGCGACCATCGGAACAGTTCCTCGAAGACCGGCCTGAGCGCTCTCGCCGATTCCGTGATTTCATATTCCACCCTCGGAGGGATCTCGGCGAAGACCGTGCGCTTGACGAGTCCGTTGGACTCGAGATCGCGCAGTTGTGTCGTCAGCATGTGTTGCGTCACATTCGGAATCGCGCGCTGCAGTTCTCCGAACCGGTGTTTGCTCTGGACCAGTTGCCAGAGGATCTCACATTTCCATTTGCCGGTAATCATCCCCAGCGCCCGATGAAAATCTTCTACGTCCCGTCCCTGCTGACATTCGGGGAGCGCGATATCGCCTGTTTTTCCATTGGTCATGTTTTTCATACTATCTCAGAAAAAGCATTCTACTTGTCTTTTTCATCTTACTGCCGAAATTTGTGCTTCGAAAGCGCCCCGTGGATCTGAAGCAGACTTTGCCGTCAGCCGCGTCGCCGAAACCGTTTTGACCATCTTCGGAGCTGCCCATGTCATCGTCTTCCGTCACCTCCTCAGCACCGCGGCGCTGGACCTCCATCAGTCTCTGGGCCGTCAGGGGCTTGCTCGCTCTTGCGTTCGCCGCTGCGGGGACTGCCAAGCTTTACGGCGTGCCGATGCTCGTCGAGGAGTTCGAACATATCGGCCTTGGGCAATGGTTCCGCTATCTGACCGGCACGCTCGAAATCTTCGGAGCGGCCCTGATCATCGTTCCGTCAACGGTCGCGTTTGGCGCGGTCCTCCTGTGCTGCATCATGATCGGTGCGATTTTCACGCATGTGTTTGTCATCGGCGGCTCACCGCTTCCTGCGATCGTGCTGCTCGCATTGAGCGCTATCGTGGCTTACGCCAAGCGCAGCATGATCCTCAGGTAGCGAGCGCTCACGCTCTCATCCAGCCATCCACGGATTGCCGTTGAAAAAAGCCGAACCTTTCAGTGTGCTCGAGTGCAAGTGATGATTTCAATGCGGAGTTATAGCGGCAAGGCCTTGGCCATGGTGGCGTTCGGTCTGGCGTTTGCGGCACCGTTATTCGTCACTCTGGCTTTGACGGATGCGGGGTCCGCCATTTCAAAGCCGTGGGCGCCGGAGACGAAGCCTGCGGCGGCCAAGGCACATCGTCTCGTACTGCAGATCAACACTGACGACCCGACCGTCATGAGAGCGCTGATTTCGACGTCGCTGAACCTGCCGAAATACTACCGGGAGACGAAGCAGGACTTCTCGATCGAAATCGTCGCTTACAACGCCGGTATTCATATGTTTCGAGTGGACACGTCGCCGGTCAAGGAACTGCTGAAGGTCGTCCAGGCTCTCACCCCTGACATTCGCTTCGTGGTCTGCGAAGCGACCAAGCTCGGTATGGAGCGCAGCGAGGGCCATCCGATTTCGTTTATCGACAATGTCCAGATGGTTCCGAGCGGGCCTGGACGGATCATCGAGCTGCAGGAAGCGGGTTGGTCCTATATCCGATCCTGAGCGGCACGCTTCGCTACCCTATCTGATGCCCATCGGAGGCTGGACCGTGACAACACCGCACCGCGCACGGGCTGTCGCTCGCTCGCCAATCTCGCGACGTACGCTGCTCAAACGGGCACTGGCCACGACGGTCGCATTGGCCGCGGGACGCACCAACGCGGATGCGCGGCCTGATGGGCCGCCGCCCTTTGGCACCACCCGGCATGAGTTCACTGTCATCCGAGGAGCGCGGCCGATCCCGTCCGTTGCGGTGCCTCGCCTTGTTGGCAAGCCGGTTGATCTGACCGCGTTTCCAGGAAAGGTCGTTCTGGTCAATTTCTGGGCGACATGGTGCCCGGCCTGCAAGACCGAGTTGCCGATCCTTGATCGGCTTCAGGACATCGAGACACGCGCAAATCTGCAGGTCATCGCGATCGCCACCGATCGCGCAGACGTCGCTTCGTTCGTGCGCAACCTGAAGCTGAGACATCTCGATGTCGGTATCGACCCTGGTGGACTGGTCGCGCGTGCCGGCGAGGTTGCCGCTCCCGACACTCCGTTCAGCCTCTATGCGATGCCTATCTCATATCTGATCGGAACGACGGGGCAGGTCGAGGGATATCTTGCTGGAGAGGCCGACTGGACGTCTGAAGATGCCCGGCGATTGCTGGACTATTACAGAGGGCGCGGTTCCGGCTAATGCTGCCGGGTTCAAGGCCTATGGCAGCTTGTCGTAACCCTCGCCGATGCCGTTGAGGCTGAGCGGGAAGCCGATGCCTTCTTCGGGGGTTTCGAAGATGATGAAGGTGGCAGTCTTGGCGGTGCGGAGCTGGGCGAGCAGCTTGTCGTCCATTACGACTTCGGCAACACAGCCATTGGGCAGGCAGCGCACGAAGCCGGCGCGGCCGACGTCCTGATTGTCGAGCTTGAGGCCGAGGCCGGACGGCAGCAGCACACCGAGCGGCGCCACCACACGCATCAGCTTGCTCTTCTGGTCGGCGGTCTTCAGCACGATCACCGTCAGGCCGGCATTGGAACGGTCTTCCGCCACCACGCTCTGGATCAGGGCACATTGCTCGGCCTGGGCGCCGGGCGGGGTGTCGCAGCGGATTTGCCAGTCGCCATGAACGGAGCGCACCGCACCCTGGGCGCTGGCGGTAGCCGGGACGGCGGCGATCGCCGCCAGGGCGAGACAACCGACCGCCAGCCTGCGCCAGCCTGCGATCCCGTGGGCCGGGCGGTTCAGGGTCGGTTTATGCTGCAACTTCGAGTGCCCCATCCGGGTCGATTCCTTAGGCGGTGACGTGGTGGTCGTAGTCCAGGGCAGCACGCTTGACGCTGTCTGTCCGGAGGATTTTTCCAGACCACGGAATGATACGGCAATGACGGCGCCTTGAAGGCATCCACGGAGCCACGAAAGCGCCCGCAGGCGCGAATCAGCATCCTGCCGATCGCCTGATCTGTGCCTACATCGGACAATTCCGCTGTCAAGCGCCGTTCGGCTGCCGCACGCCTCTTTATGCCTGATTTCATGCAGCAATTGCGACCTTCGTTCAATACCGCCGAATGCATTACGGGATGCGCCACTCCTGCATTGCGACAGACCGCGAATTATGGTTTGAGAGGCTAGATTTCGACGCATTCTAACAACTGCCTCCAGGCCAATCACTTGGGCGTTTTGGCAAATTGGCAGGGTGCGGATCGGGCGGCATAATTCGGCGACAGGCCGAAATGCGACAGTAAATATGGGAGCGCGAGCGGCATGAGGATGTCGAGGGGCCAGATTGGCCGCCGGTTGCTGGGGTTAGCAGTTGTTGGGGCCGGGCTTGCTTTTGGCGGTGCTGCATTCGCAGAGGTGATGGGCCAGCCCGCGCCGTGGGAATTCAAGCTGCAGGAAGCTGCCACGCCGGTGATGGAGAACATCACCTGGTTTCATAATTTCCTGCTCTGGCTGATCACCGCCATCACACTGTTCGTGCTTGTACTTCTCGTCATCGTGGTGATGAAGTTCAACTCCAAGGCCAACCCGGTCGCATCCAAGACCACGCACAACACGCTGATCGAAGTGGCGTGGACCATCATCCCGGTTCTGATCCTGGTCGCAGTGGCGGTGCCGTCGTTCCGTCTGCTGTTCCTGGAACTCGATATTCCGAAAGCCGACCTGACCATCAAGGCAACCGGCAAGCAGTGGTTCTGGACCTACAGCTATCCCGACAACGGCCCGTTCGAATTCGACTCGCTGATGGCCACCGACAAGCAGCCGCGCCTGCTTGCCGTCGATAACGAAGTCGTCGTTCCCGTGAACAAGGTCGTGCGCGTGCAGACGACCGCCGCGGACGTCATCCATTCCTTCGCGATCCCGTCTTTCGGCATCAAGATCGACGCCGTTCCGGGCCGTCTGAACGAGACCTGGTTCAAGGCCACCAAGACCGGCATGTTCTACGGCCAGTGCTCGGAACTGTGCGGCAAGGATCACGCGTTCATGCCGATCGCGATCCGGGTCGTCAGCGATCAGGAATTCACCGCATGGATCGAGACAGCGAAGAAGAAGTTCGCGTCCAATCCGGCGAATTCCTACGCTTCGGCCGGAACTGCTGTGGCGCAGTAAGCGGTTGGCGGAGCCGCGAGGCTCCGCACGCACTGTAAGAAATTAGGGCGAGGGGACCGCAAGGTCCGAAAGACTGCCAGAAGAAGACAAAGCAGGATTTGAAAATGGCAACGACCGCGGCAACACCGGCTCACGACGATCACGCCCACGACGATCATGCGCATGCGCATCCGACGGGGTGGCGGCGTTACGTCTATTCGACGAACCATAAGGACATCGGCACGATGTACCTTATCTTCGCGATCGTGGCGGGCGTCATCGGCGGCATCATGTCGATCCTGATCCGCATCGAGTTGATGTATCCGGGCGTCCAGATCTTCCACGAAAGCCACACCTACAACGTCTTCGTCACCTCGCACGGCCTGATCATGATCTTCTTCATGGTGATGCCCGCGATGATCGGCGGTTTCGGCAACTGGATGGTGCCGCTGATGATCGGCGCGCCGGACATGGCGTTCCCACGCATGAACAACGTGTCGTTCTGGCTGCTGCCGGCTGCCTTCGCGCTGCTCATCATCTCGACCTTTGTGGAGGGCGAGCCCGGCGCGAACGGTGTCGGTGCCGGCTGGACCATGTATGCGCCGCTCTCGACATCGGGCCATCCCGGTCCCGCCGTCGACTTCGCGATTCTGGCGCTGCATATCGCCGGTGCATCGTCGATCCTCGGTGCCATCAACTTCATCACCACCATCTTCAACATGCGCGCGCCGGGCATGACCCTGCACAAGATGCCGCTGTTCGTGTGGTCGATCCTGGTCACCGTGTTCCTGCTGCTGCTGTCGCTGCCGGTTCTGGCGGGCGCCATCACCATGCTGCTGACGGACCGTAACTTCGGCACCACGTTCTTTGCCGCGGACGGCGGCGGCGATCCGATCCTGTTCCAGCATCTGTTCTGGTTCTTCGGTCACCCCGAAGTGTACATCCTGATCCTGCCTGGCTTTGGCATGATCTCGCAGATCATCTCGACCTTCTCGAAGAAGCCGGTGTTCGGTTATCTCGGCATGGCCTATGCGATGGTGGCCATCGGCGGCATCGGCTTCGTCGTCTGGGCGCACCACATGTACACCGTCGGCATGTCGTCGGCGACGCAGGCCTACTTCGTTGCCGCCACGATGGTCATCGCGGTGCCCACCGGCGTGAAGATCTTCTCCTGGATCGCCACGATGTGGGGCGGTTCCATCGAGTTCAAGGCGCCGATGTTGTGGGCCGTGGGCTTCATCTTCCTGTTCACCCTCGGCGGCGTCACCGGCGTCGTGCTGGCCAATGCCGGCGTCGATCGCGTGTTGCAGGACACCTACTATGTGGTGGCGCACTTCCACTACGTGCTGTCGCTGGGCGCTGTGTTCGCCATCTTCGCCGGCTGGTATTACTGGTTCCCGAAGATGTTCGGCTACATGTATTCGGAAACCATCGCCAAGGCGCATTTCTGGGTCACCTTCATTGGCGTGAATCTGGTGTTCTTCCCGCAGCACTTCCTGGGTCTGTCGGGCATGCCGCGCCGTTATGTCGACTATCCGGATGCCTTCGCCGGCTGGAACCTGGTCTCGTCGATCGGCTCCTACATCTCCGGCTTTGCCGTGCTGATCTTCATCTACGGCGTGATCGAAGCTTTCGTCCGCAAGGAACAGGCTGCGAACAATCCGTGGGGTTCGGGCGCGACCACGCTGGAATGGACCCTGAGCTCGCCACCGCCGTTCCATCAGTTCGAAGTGCTGCCGCGCGTTCAGTAAGTGGTTTTCGTGCGGCGCTCTTGGGTGCCGCACCGAGTTAATGCCTCCGCCGAACTCGCAAGGGTTTCGGCGGAGTGCTCGTAACAAAAGTGAGAATGATCTTGTCCGTCCTCGACCACCATACCATCGACCTGTCTGCCCCCCGCATCTCCGAAGCGGGTGTTGCCGACTACATCGCGCTGCTCAAGCCGCGGGTGATGTCGCTGGTCGTGTTCACGGCGATGGTCGGTTATTTCCTAGCGCCGGGCGATCATCACCCGGTGCTGGCGATCACCTCGATCCTCTGTATCGCTGTCGGCGGCGGCGCCTCCGGCGCGCTGAACATGTGGTACGAAGCCGATATCGACGCCCTGATGTCGCGCACCGCCAACCGCCCGATTCCGCGCGGTCGCATCACCCGGCCGGAAGCACTGACCTTCGGTCTGGTGCTGGCCTTCTTCTCGGTGATGACGCTCGGCATCCTCGTCAACTGGCTCGCCGGCGCGCTGCTCGCTTTCACCATCTTCTTCTATGTCGTGATCTACACCATCGCTCTGAAGCGCTGGACCGCGCAGAACATCGTCATCGGCGGTGCAGCCGGCGCGCTGCCGCCAGTCGTTGCCTGGGCTGCGGCGTCAGGAACGCTCTCGATGGAGCCGGTCCTGCTATTCCTGATCATCTTCTTCTGGACCCCGCCGCATTTCTGGGCGCTGGCCCTGTTCCGCAACGACGATTACACCCGCGCCGGCGTGCCGATGCTGCCGGTGGTTGTCGGTCCCGACGCGACCCGGCTGCAGATCCTGCTCTACACCGTTGTGCTGGTCGCAACTGCCGTCGCACCTTGGCCACTCGGCTATTTCTCTGCCATCTACGGCACGGCTTCGCTGATCCTTGGCGCCGGCATGATGTATCTCGCCGTCGAGGTCTATCGTCTGCGCGAAGGCACGCCTGCCAATCGCGCGACTCGCAAGCTGTTTGCTTTCTCGATCGTCTATCTGTTCGCGCTGTTTGCCATTCTGTTGCTCGAGGTGGTCGTGAAGGCCATCCTCCCGATGGTCTGGTAGAGGGGCGCATGATCCGATGGACAATGAGCGCAAGCCTACCGAGCCAGAGGGCATCGTCCTCACCGAGGCGCAGAAGAAGAGCCGGCGCGAACGCTCGCTGGCCATCGCCTGGGCGCTCGGCATTCTCGTCGTGCTGTTTTTTGCCGTCACCATGGTCAAGGGGCCGGCCGTTCTCATCCGGCCGATGTAATGACAGAAGCCGAGTGACATGACCGATCAGCCGCAGAACATCAAAGCCTCGAAGCCGCGCCTCGGTCGCGATGTGGCTGTGGCTGCGGCGTGCGGTCTGCTGGTCGCCTTCATGGTCGGCGCGTCCTACGCCGCCGTGCCGCTATATAACTGGTTCTGCCGCGCCACCGGCTTCAACGGCACCACGATGGTGGCGAGTTCAGCACCCGCGACGGGACCGATCGCGCGCAAGATCGCCGTGCGCTTCGATGCCAATGTGTCGGGCGGCCTGCCATGGAAATTCGTCCCGGAGCAGAGCGAGATCGAGGTCAAGATCGGCGAGGTCGTGACCGTGTTCTATACGGTGACCAACCAGTCCGCCCGTACCACCTCCGCACAGGCTGCCTATAATGTAGCGCCGCTGACGGTGGGTGCGTATTTCCAGAAGATCAATTGCTTCTGCTTCACCGACCAGACCCTGGCGCCCGGTGAGAAGCGCGAAATGCCCGTCGTATTCTATGTCGATCCTGCGCTGGCCGCGGATAGCGAGAATGACGGACTGAAGTCGATCACACTGTCCTACACGTTCTACCCCCTGCGCGATCCGGCGCCGAAGCCGCTGGCGGCGACGGAGACTGACAAGCGCAAGGGAAACCTCTGAGATACGGGTAACCTTCAGGAGAAATCCTGGAGCGTTCCAAGTTATAAAATTGAGAGAACTCGCACCGGCTTCAACCGGCGCAGCTGACGGAGAGAACCGCAATGGCTACGGCGCAAGCAAAGCACCACGACTATCACCTCGTCGATCCCTCGCCGTGGCCGGCGGTAGGCTCGCTGTTCGCCTTCATTATGGCGGTCGGCGCGGTCAGCTGGATGCACCACATGTATGCCGCGGCGCCCATCGTGTTCGGCGTCGGCACCATCGGTGTGCTCTACGTGTTCGCAAGCTGGTGGACCGACGTGGTTCGCGAAGCCCAGTACAAGGGCGACCACACCCGCGTGGTGCAGATCAGCCATCGCTACGGCATGATCCTGTTCATCGCTTCGGAAGTGATGTTCTTCGTCGCTTGGTTCTGGGCCTACTTCAATTCGTCGCTGTTCCCCGGCGATCCCGTGCATGCGACCCGCGAAGCGCTGTTCGGTGGCGTCTGGCCGCCGAAGGGCATCCAGACCTTCGATCCCTGGCACCTGCCGCTGCTCAACACGCTGATCCTGCTGACCTCGGGCACCACGGTGACCTGGGCGCATCACGCGCTGCTGGAAGGTGACCGCAAGGCGGTGAAGTATGCGCTGATCCTCACGGTGCTGCTCGGCGCGGCCTTCTCCTGCGTGCAAGCGTTCGAATACGCCCACGCTGCTTTCGGCTTCAAGGGCAACATCTACGGCGCGACTTTCTTCATGGCGACCGGCTTCCACGGTTTCCACGTGCTGGTCGGCACCATCTTCCTGCTGGTCTGCCTGTTCCGCGTCTATGCCGGTCACTTCACGCCGAAACAGCATCTCGGCTTCGAATTCGCCGCCTGGTACTGGCACTTCGTGGACGTGGTCTGGCTGTTCCTGTTCGTCACGATCTATGTCTGGGGCTATGGCGGCCCTATCGTCGGCGCAGCCGCGCACTGACCGTATTCGGGTGCTACAAGAGGGCGGCCGCAGGGCCGCCCTTTTTGTTTGGCGCTTGCGCCGTGAAAGAATTCGACTCGATGCCCGATCAAGCAGCTGTTCCCGTCAGTCTTGGCCAGACCGTCATCCGCGGCCTTACCTGCAAATGCCCGCGCTGCGGTGCGGGCAAGCTCTATGCGGGCTTCATCAATCTGGCGCCGCGCTGTGAGCGTTGCGAACTGGACTATGCTTTCATCGACACCGGTGATGGCCCGGCAATCTTCATCATCATGCTCGCCGGTGCCATCGTGGTCGGTTGCGCGCTGGTGGTAGAGGTTAAGTACCAGCCGCCATTCTGGCTGCATGCCGCGCTATGGCTGCCGCTGATTCTCGCGACCACGCTGCTGCCGTTGCGCTCAATGAAGTCGCTGCTGATCGCCCTGCAATTCCACCACAAGGCTTCCGAAGGCCAACTCATCGATCGCGCGCCGAAATGAACACTGTTGCAGCGCGCCGGCGCAGTATCACCGGTCTCGGCATCGTCACGCTCATCATCGTCGGTGTGCTCCTCAGCCTCGGCTTCTGGCAGTTGCAGCGCCGTACCGAGAAACACGCGTTGATCGCCGCACTCACGGAGCGCCTTGCAGGTGCGCCCGGCACATTGCCCGCGCCAGCCACATGGAGCACGCTGACCCCGGCGAAGGACGAATTCCGCCGCGTCAGCTTCTCGGCCACCTACAAACCCGTGCCGGACGGCATGGTCTACAGCTCCGGCTCCGGGGTGCGGCCCGATGTGCCGGGCCCGGTGACCTGGGCCTTCCTGCCGGCGCAGCTGGCATCCGGCGAGACCGTCGTGATCAATGCAGGCTTCGTGCAGAACACGATGCAGGATCGCGCGCAGCAGGACCGCGCCGTGCAGAAGCTCATCACCGGCACCCCCGTGACCCTGACCGGCTATCTGCGCTTTCCCGAAACCGCGGGCACGTTGACGCCCCATGACGACGTCAACAAGCGTCTGTGGTTCAACCGCGACCAGCGCGCCATGGCGCAGGCGCTCGGCTGGGGCCCTGTCGCGCCGTTCTATGTCGATCTGGAAAGTCCGGTGCCGGCCAACGCCATTCCGAAGCCCGGTCCGCTCGAAATCCATCTCAAGGATGACCACATGCAATATGCCATCACATGGTTTGGCCTCGCGGCCGCCGTGGTGATTGCTTTCGGGGTCTGGATCAGGGGCCAGCGGCGAGCCTGAACCCTGGCCAAAGTCGGTTTCCTCGCCCGGCGAAACCCATTATGGTGCCCTTCGATTTCACGCGGCGTGAAGTTTTAACCCCATTATTATCAAAGGCTTGGCGGTTTCCGCGCCTTTGGAGGACGCCTTGACGACCTATATCTCGACGCGGGGAGAGGCCCCGAAACTCGGTTTTTGCGATGTCATGCTGACCGGGCTTGCCCGCGACGGCGGCCTCTACATTCCCGAGGTCTGGCCCCAGTTGTCAGCCGAGACCATCGCGTCGCTGTTCGGTCGGCCCTATTGGGAAGTCGCCGTCGAGGTGCTCCGGCCATTCGTGGCCGGCGAGATTTCCGACGAGGATCTCGGGCGCATGGCCAATGAGGCCTATGCCACCTTCCGCCATCCCGCCGTGGTGCCGCTCGACCAGACCGCGCCGAACCAGTTCATGCTCGAGCTGTTTCACGGCCCGACGCTGGCGTTCAAGGACGTCGCCATGCAGCTCATCGCGCGGTTGATGGATCATGTTCTCGCCAAGCGCAATCAGCGCACCACGATCGTGGTCGCGACCTCCGGCGACACCGGTGGCGCTGCCGTCGATGCCTTCGCCGGTCGCGACAATGTCGATCTCGTCGTACTGTTTCCGAACGGCCGTATTTCCGACGTGCAGCGTCGCATGATGACCACGACCGGCGCGTCGAACGTCCATGCGCTCGCCGTCGAGGGCCATTTCGACGATTGCCAGGCGATCGTGAAGGGCCTGTTCAACCATCACAAGTTTCGTGACGCCGTGTCGTTGTCAGGTGTGAACTCGATCAACTGGGCGCGTATCGTTGCGCAGGTGGTTTACTACTTCACCTCGGCAGTCGCCGTCGGTGCGCCTGCACGCAGCGTTGATTTCACGGTACCTACCGGCAATTTCGGTGACATCTTTGCGGGCTATGTGGCCAAGCGCATGGGTCTGCCGGTACGCAAGCTGCGCGTCGCCGCCAACGTCAACGACATCCTCGATCGTACGCTCAAGACCGGCATCTACGAGGTGCGTGAGGTTCACGCCTCGTCGTCGCCGTCGATGGACATTCAGGTGTCGTCGAATTTCGAGCGCCTGCTGTTTGAAGCCTCCGGCCGCGATGCTGCGCTGGTGCGCGGGTTGATGGATTCGCTCAAGCAGTCCGGTCGTTTCGTGCTGCCCGAGAAAGTGCTGACCGCGATCCGTGCCGATTTCGAATCCGGCCGCGCCGATGAGGATGAGACATCGGCTGCCATTCGCGCGGCGTGGCGCGAAACCGGCGACCTGATCGATCCGCATACTGCCGTGGCATTGGCCGTCGCCGATCGCGACACCACCGAGATGCATGTGCCCAATGTCGTGCTGTCGACGGCGCATGCAGCGAAATTCCCCGATGCGGTGGAGGCGGCTTGCGGCGTGCGGCCGGCATTGCCCGTCTATCTGGAAGGGCTGATGACGAAGCCCGAGCATATTAAGGTCATGAAGAATGACCAAAGCGATATTGAGCAGTTCGTGCTGTCGGTCAGCCGCGCTGCGAAGCAAGGAGTGTCCTGATGACTGTCGAAGTTACCAAGCTGCCTTCGGGCCTGACGGTCATCACCGATACCATGCCGCATCTGGAAACCGCAGCGCTCGGCGTCTGGACCGGCGTCGGTGGCCGCGATGAGAAGCCCAACGAGCACGGCATCTCGCATCTGCTCGAACACATGGCGTTCAAGGGCACCAAGAAGCGTTCGTCGCGCGAGATCGTCGAGGAGATCGAGGCGGTCGGCGGCGATCTCAATGCCGCGACCTCGACCGAAACCACGGCCTATTACGCCCGCGTGATGAAGGCCGATGTGCCGCTGGCGCTGGATGTGCTCTCCGACATTCTCGCCAATCCGACGTTCGTGCCGGACGAGCTGGAGCGCGAGAAGAGCGTGATCGTGCAGGAGATCGGTGCGGCACAGGACACGCCGGACGATGTCGTGTTCGAACATCTCAACGAGCTCTGCTATCCCGACCAGCCGATGGGCCGTTCGCTTCTGGGCACCGCCAAGACGCTGAAGGGTTTTGATCGCGACATGCTGCAGAGCTACCTGTCCACGCATTATCGCGGGCCGGACATGGTGGTGGCTGCCGCAGGCGCCGTGAATCACCGCCAGGTTGTGCATGAAGCCGCCGATCGCTTTTCCAGCTTCGAAGGCACGGCTGCGCCGAAGCCGCAACCGGCGATGTTCGGCAAGGGCGGTTCGCGTGTGGTCAATCGCGATCTCGAACAGGCGCATCTGACGCTGGCGCTGGAAGGTTTGCCGCAGTCGGACCTGTCGCTGTTCAGTCTGCAGGTCTTCACCAACATTCTCGGCGGCGGCATGTCCTCGCGGCTGTTCCAGGAAGTGCGCGAAAAGCGCGGTCTCTGCTATTCGATCTACACCTTCCACGCGCCCTATACCGACACCGGCTTCTTCGGTCTCTATACCGGCACCGATCCGACCGATGCACCTGAGATGATGGAAGTCATCGTCGATGTCATCAACGAGTCTGTCGAGACATTGACCGAAGCCGAGATTGCCCGCGCCAAGGCGCAGATGAAGGCCGGGCTGCTCATGGCGCTGGAGAGCTGCAGCTCGCGCGCCGAGCAATTGGCGCGGCACATGCTGGCCTATGGCCGGCCGCTCACCGTGGAAGAGCTCGTCCAGCGCATCGATGATGTCAGCGTGGAATCGACCCGCAATGTCGCCCGTGGCTTGCTGACGCGCAGCCGCCCGGCCGTGGCGGCGCTCGGCAGCGGCCGGGGGCTGGACACGGCAGTGGCTTTTGCGGAAGGATTGACCCGCGCCAAGGACAAGAGCCTGCTCCACTAGGCAGGTGAGGTCCGAGGCATCAGGGAGCGAGCCTATGGCCCTGTTTCGTTTGCCATCAAGCATGCCGGCGGCGCTGGCGCCGCGCGGCTACGGCGTTGCATTGCGCGCGCCCGTGATGAGCGATTTTCCGCAATGGGCCGATCTGCGTGAGCTGAGCCGGGGTTATCTCACGCCGTGGGAGCCGATCTGGCCGTCAGACGACCTGACGCGCTCCGGCTTTCGCCGCCGTCTGCGCCGCTATGCCGACGATGCGTCCGCTGATCGCGCCTATCCGTTTCTGGTGTTTCGCGAGTCCGATGGCACGCTGCTGGGCGGCGTGACGCTCGCCAATGTGCGCCGGGGCATCGTCCAGGCCGGCACCATCGGCTACTGGGTCGGCCAGCCCTATACCGGGCAGGGCGTGATGACCGCGGCGCTGCGGGTGTTGTTGCCAACGTTGTTTGGCGAGTTGAACCTGCACCGCATCGAGGCCGCCTGCATTCCCACCAACCTGCCGTCGGTGCGGGTGCTGGAGAAGTGTGGCTTCTCGCGCGAGGGACTGGCGCGGCGTTATCTCTGCATCAATGGCATCTGGCAGGATCACCTGCTTTACGGCATGCTGCATGAGGACTTCCGCGGGTAGTTCTGCTGCAGCGCGATGTCCAGATGTGGCGCAATGGCGCGCATCTGTCCTCTCTCAAGCGCCTTGTTTAAGTGCCTTGGGTTCGCCGCCATTGCGCTGTTATAAGGCCCTGCGCACGCCTTGGGCGGGGCTGCGCAAACGACTGAATTTCCGGGGATATCTTCACAATGCGCAACATTCGTTCGATGCCGATCAGCGGCTGCACCGGCGCGCTCCGCGGCCTGCTGGTGATCACTGCAGCAAGCCTGACGCTGGCCGGTTGCGGCGGCGGCAGCATGTTCGGCGGCGGTTCGCCGAGCAGCAGCGGTGGCGGAAGCCCGTCGATGACCGATCGCTTCACCCAGTTGTTCTCGGGCAAGTCTACCGAGGTCGGCGCGCCGCAGTCGCCGCAGACCGACGAGAACGATCTGACCTGCCCGAGCGTCAGCATCCGGCCGGGCGCCTCGACCTATGCGGTCGGCGCCGCAGGCAAGCCTGCGGTCGGCAACGATCTGGCTTTTCAGGCCACCATCACCCGGACAGCGCGCTCCTGCGATCTCAATGGCGGTCAGATCTCGGTCAAGATCGGCATCCAGGGCCGCGTCATCGTCGGGCCGGCCGGCGCGCCAGCAGTGGTCGATGTGCCGCTGCGTGTCGCCGTGGTGCAGGAAGGTGTGACGCCGAAGACCATCGCTACCAAGGTGTTCCAGACCAATGTGCAGATTGGCAGCGAGACCAGCGTGCCGTTCAGTCTGGTCGGTGAGGATCTTGTTTATCCCGTGCCCACAGGCACTGCAGGCGATTCCTACATCTTCTATATCGGCTTCGATCCGCAGGCCCTGAAATCGCAGGCACCCGCACGCAAGCGGCGCTAAGGGGTTATCCGAGCCAACAAAAAAGCCGGCGCGATCATTTCGCGCCGGCTTTTTTAGTTTGAAGTCTTTCGCTTAGTTCAGCTTGGAGCGAACTTCGCCGATACCCTTGGCGATCAGGTCGTCGGCCACCGAGCCCTTTACCGACTGCGACAGTACCGAGGCTGCTGCATTCACTGCGGCTTCGGCTGCGGCTGCGCGAACGTCTGCGATAGCCTGGGCTTCCGCCATTGCGATCTTGCCTTCGGCGCTCTTGGTGCGGCGAGCGACAAAATCTTCCATCTTGGTCTTGGCTTCGGCGGCAATGCGCTCGGCCTCTTCCTTGGCGGACGTGATGATGTCCTGCGCTTCGCGCTCGGCCGCGGCATGACGCTTCTTGTAGTCTGCGAGCAGCGCGGCGGCTTCATCACGCAGGCGACGGGCGTCGTCGAGTTCCTGCTTGATGCGGACGCTGCGGTGGTCGAGCGCTGTCAGGATGGTGCGGTGAATACCGAACCATCCGAAAACCGCCATCAGAAGGACAAAAGCGACGGCGACCCAGAATTCAGCTTGAAGTCCGAACATCCGTTTATCCTTTCAGCGACGCGTCGAGCGCGGCGTTGACGGCGCCTGCATCCGGGCTGATGCCCGTCAGGCGTTCGACGATCGCCGAGGCCGTGTCCGCAGCGATGCTGCGTACATTGCCCATCGCCGTTGCGCGGGTGGTGGCGATGGTCTGCTCCGCTGCAGCAAGCTTGCTGGCAAGGCTCTCTTCGAGCTTCGCCTTGGCCTGCTCCTGTTCTGCATTGAGCTTCTCACGAACCTCGGTCGCCATCGCCTGCGCCTTGGCGCGGGCATTGGCGAGTTCGGTTTCGTAAGCCTTCAATGCAGCGTCGGAATCGCCCTTGAGCTTGGCGGCTTCGTTCAGGTCCGTATCGAGAACCTGCTGACGGGCCGCAAGCACGCCGCCGACGCGGGGCAGCGCCAGACGCGACACGATCAGATAGAGCAAGCCGAACGCGATCGCGAACGACACCAGCTGTGAAGCGAAGGTGTTGCTCTCGAACGGCGGAAACGACGCCTTGTGACCACCGTCTGCCGCAGTGTGTGCGGCAGTCCCGTGATCGGCGCCCTTGGATTTGCCCTGACCTTCAGCCACAGCAGTCTCCTTATCGATCGGAAGCGCTCCAGGACGGAGCGGCAACCGGATCCGTTTTCAGCTTAGACGGCGAACAGCAGCAGCAGCGCGATCAGCAGCGAGAAGATGCCGAGCGCTTCAGTCACGGCGAAGCCGAAGATCAGGTTAGCGAACTGGCCCTGGGAAGCCGACGGGTTGCGGAGCGCACCGTTGAGGAACTGGCTGAAGATCATGCCGACGCCGATGCCAGCGCCACCCATGCCGAGACAAGCAATGCCGGCGCCGATGTACTTCGCTGCGATGGGATCCATAGTAAAACTCCTTCTTGGGATAGGGATTGAGACAGTTGAGGGGTGGAATTCCGCCAGAACACTAAAACGCGGTTAGTGGCCCGGATGAAGTGCGTCGTTGAGATAGATGCAGGTCAGGATCGTGAACACATAGGCCTGCAGGAAGGCGACCAGCAGTTCCAGCGCGGTCAGCGCCGTGGTCATGGCCAGCGGCAGCACCGAACCGAAAATGCCGAGTGCGCCGAGTGCGCTGAGCGAGGTCACGAAGCCGGCAAAAACCTTCAGTGTGATGTGGCCGGCCAGCATGTTGGCGAACAGACGGACCGAATGCGACACCGGGCGGGACAGGAACGAGATCACCTCGATCACCGTAACCAGCGGCAGGATGTAAATCGGAATACCGTGCGGCACGAACAGCTTGAAGAAGCCGAGACCGTTTTTGTAGAGGCCGTAGAGCAGCACGGTCAGGAACACCATCAATGCCAGCGCGACGGCGACGATCAGATGGCTGGTGACGGTGAAGGTATAGGGGATGATGCCGATCAGATTCGCCGTCAGGATGAACATGAACAGCGAGAACACGAACGGGAAGAACTTCATCCCTTCTTCGCCGATGCTACTGCGCACCGTATTCGAGACGAATTCGAAGGACAGCTCAGCGACCGACTGGAAACGGCTCGGGATCAGCGCACGTCCGGCGCTGCCGCCGATCATCAGCAGCGACACGACGGCGACAGCGCCGAACATATAGGCCGATGAGTTGGTGAAGGCGATTTCCTGATTGCCGATATGGCCCAGGGTGAAGATCTTGTGGATCTCAAATTGATGGATCGGATCGGCCATCCACGTCGGTCTTTCAATTCGGCCGGAACGTCCGGCGTTTCCTTGCCGGACAGCCGGCACTCAAATGCTGCGCCAACGACGCGGAGGTCTTGGGCGCGAATTTCTTATTCCGCTTTTTTTCCGACCCCAGCCGAGCGCATCACGTTCATCACGCCGGCGACGAAGCCGAGCAGCATGAGAACGATCAGCCCCCACGGCGATGTCGACAGCAAACGATCGAAGCCCCAGCCCAGAATCGTTCCGACGACGACGCCCGCGACCAGTTCCGAAGAAAGACGGAGACCCACCGCCATGGCCGATGCCCTGGACTGCGCGTTTCCGCTTCCAGTTTCGGATTGGTCAGTCTGGAGTTTGCGCTCATCCTGAAGTTTGGACAGACGCTGATTCAGACTTCCGAGCCTTGCGGAAAGCGCAGCCTCATCGGGAGACGATTTGCCATCGTTTCCGCGTTCACTGTCATCGTCCCGTGTGCCGTTCGTCATGCTTGCGACACTCGAAATAACGCTGCAAATGCTGGAAATAACGCCCCGTCACCCTTCAAAGCCGGGCGGACCATACTTAGCGCATCTTGCCAAGTCAAGATTCGCTGATCGCCTGTTAGTGCTTTGATTCATTTGATTTTATTGACGAAATTCGAATCCCGCTGCGCGGGATCGCCGCAGCGCAAGAATGACTTTCGAGGTGATCTATCTTGCACGGCGCAGGGCGCTCTGTTGGAGTACCGCAGAGTTTGAAAACGCCCCGCCGGAGCCCGGAATGTCTCAAGAGATCGACTACTATTTTTCGCTGCCATCGCCCTGGGCCTATATCGGCCACACGCTCTTTCGCGATCTCGTAAGTACTTATGATCTCAAGGTGAATCATAAACCGGTATTTCTCGGTGATCTGTTTTCGGAAACCGGCGGCCTTCCGCTCGGCAAGCGTCATCCGGTGCGGCAGCGCTACCGGATGCTTGAATTGCAGCGCTGGCGCGACAAACGCGGTCTCGATTTTCATCTGCAGCCGAAGAACTGGCCATTCGATGGCCGACTCGCTGATGGTCTGGTGATCGCGGCGCTCGAGGCTGGACACGATCCGGACCCGTTCCTGCGCCGTGCATTTCCCGCGGTCTGGGAAGGTCAGCTCAATCTCGGCGACACGGCCGTGCTGACCAGGCTGGCGGATGATTCGGGGCTGCCGGGCGCGAAACTGCTAGAGCGCGCAGCGTCCAGCGATGTGGCTGCGATATACGAACAGAACCGTCAGGAGGCGATTGCGGCTGACGTGTTCGGCTCGCCGGCCTATGTGCTCAACGGTGAAGTATTTTGGGGGCAGGACCGGCTCGAATTGCTGGCTGATGCGTTGAAGGCGAAGCGGGCGCCTTTCAAATCTCAAATCTGAGCACATCTGAGAGTAAAGGCGGCTATCGCCCCGAACTCGCAACGCGGAGCATCTCCATGAAGAATGCTGTGGTGCGTTTTGCCTCCCCCGGACAGCCCATGCGGTACGCCGCGCCGGTTGGCGCGGTTCTGATGGCTGGGATCGTCAGTGCGTCTGCGCAGGCCCTCCCGGACATCGAGAATGGCCGTTATTCGCTGTCGCCGATCGCTGAAGGCGTCATCCGCCTGGATACCCGCACCGGCACGGTTTCGACCTGCACGGATAAGGGATCCGGCTGGGCCTGCTATGTTTTGCCGGATGAACATGCCGCGCTCGATACCGAGATCGGGCGGTTGCAGAGGGACAACGACAAGCTGAAGGCGGAGCTTGCGGAGCGCGGTCCAGCCGTCGCCGGCAAGACCGATGAAGCGCTCCCGAAACAGGATTCGCTGAAGCCCGGGAAGTCAGGGAGTGCGGATGGCGAGAGGAAGATCGAGATTCCGCTACCGAGCGAACGCGACGTCGATCGGGTGATGGCCTTTGTCGAAAATGCGTGGCGACGCCTTGTCGACATGGCTAGCCGCATCCAGCGCGATTCCAGCGGGAAAATCTGAGCGCTGCGAGTTTCGCGCCGGATGGCAGTGCTCACATAGTTGACCGGTATGATGCGCAGCGCCTTTGCGGCGGTATTGAGAGAATAATTCGGTACTAGCAGAGAGGAGCCAAATCGTACGTTTTCGACTTAAGGGAGCACTTTGATGCCGAGATTTTATTTTGATCTCGTCGATGGGACGACCGTGCCCGACGCTTCCGGGCAGATTTTGCGCAATGAATTGCTGGCCGCTGAGGTCGCCGACAAGCTCGCGGGCGATATTTATAAGATCAGGCCCGAGCTCCGCGGCAAGCACTTCGCCATTTCCGTCCGCAACGAGGAGGGCGAGGAAATTCACCGTGCAGACGTGGTTAGCTCCGACGATTAACGCAGTGCGCAGCTCTTATTTGCGGTCGAGCCCGATATCGTCGCCGTCGCCATGGATGGTGTCGCGGTCGGCTTGATCGGTGTTGTCTGCGTCCTTGATGACAGCTTTCTCCTGCGCGCGCTGTTCGTCCTTGCGTGGCCCCGGCCCCGGAATGTCCCTTGATGTCTTAGGCTTCATGGCGTTTTCCCTCGTCCATCCTGATTGAAGGGGGAACGCCATATGCGCGTTTTGGTTCATCAGAATATCCACCAGTCGAAAGGTTAGCGTCGTGACATCTGCCAGATCCATCACGCACAGCGCGCCGTCTGCAGTTCGCGTCGAAACTGTCGTGTCGTCGCTGCTGACTGTGCAGACATCCGGTGCGGGTTTCGTCGATCTGACCCGCGAGGTCGGCAAATTCCTGAGCGAGACCGGCGCCCGAGAAGGTGCGTTGACGCTGTTCATCCGCCATACCTCAGCGTCGCTCACCATCCAGGAAAATGCCGATCCTTCCGTGCTGGTCGATCTCATGACAACGCTCGATCGTCTTGCGCCTCAGGATTTTAACTGGACGCACGATACGGAGGGTCCCGACGACATGCCGGCGCATGTTCGTACCATGCTGACCGCGACCTCGCTGCACATCCCCGTTCTGTCAGACAAGCTCGCGCTTGGAACCTGGCAGGGAATCTATCTGATCGAACACCGCGCCCGCCCGCATCGCCGCGAGGTGGTGCTGCAGTTCGTCGGCGCGACCTGACGCTCGCAGATCTGCTGAAACAGAAAAAAGGCCGCGGATTGCTCCGCGGCCGGTTTGTTGTCGTCGTGTCTGCCGGCAGCCTGGGCTGCCGGCTTGGCGAGATTAGTTCGCGCTGATATCGACGTCCTTGGTCTCCGGCAGGAAGAAGAAGCCGACGACCACGGTGATTGCCGCGAAGATGATCGGGTACCACAAGCCGGCATAGATATCGCCGGTCGAGGCCACGATGGCGAAGGCGGTCGCCGGGAGAAGTCCGCCGAACCAGCCGTTGCCGATGTGGTAGGGCAACGACATCGAGGTGTAGCGGATCTTGGTCGGGAACAGTTCGACCAGCATTGCCGCGATCGGCCCGTAGACCATGGTCACGAACAGCACCAGGACGAACAGCAGTCCGATCACCGCCGCGACCTGCGGACGGAAGATATCGAACGGATGCGCCATCTTCACGATCTGCGCGTCGCCCGCCTTTGGATAGCCCGCTGCCTGAACCGCAGCGAGAACCTGCGGGTTCGACGCCGCCGCTGCGGTGTAGGGCACGTCCTTGCCGTTGACGACGACCTTCACGCCCGAGCCCGCTGCACCGTAGGCGGTCGAGTACTTGACCGACGACTGGGCCAGATAGGCGCGGGCCGTATCGCAAGGCGTGGAGAACACGCGGGTGCCGACCGGGTTGAACAGATCGCCACACAGCGCGGGATCTGAAACGACTTCCACCTTCACGGTCTCGATCGCCTTTTCCAGAGTCGGGTTGGCGTTGGTGGTGATCATCCGGAAGATCGGGAAGAAGGTCAGCGCTGCGATCAGGCAGCCTGCCAGAATGATCGGCTTGCGGCCGATCTTGTCGGACAGGGCGCCCCAGAACACGAAGAAGCCGGTGCCGAGCAGCAGCGACCACGCGATCAGGAGATTCGCGGTGTAACCGTCGACCTTGAGGATCGATTGCATGAAGAACAGCGCGTAGAACTGGCCGGTGTACCAGACCACGCCCTGGCCCATCACGCCGCCGAACAGTGCGATCAGCACGATCTTGGCGTTGCTCCAGTTGCCGAAGGCTTCGGTGAGCGGAGCCTTGGAGCCCTTGCCCTCGTCCTTCATCTTCTGGAACACGGGCGATTCATTCAGGCGCAGACGGATCCAGACCGAGATGCCGAGCAGAACCACTGAGACCAGGAACGGAATTCTCCAGCCCCAGGCGGCGAATTCAGGCTCACCCAGCGCCGACCGCGTGAACAGGATCACGAGCAGCGACAGGAACAGGCCGAGCGTGGCCGTGGTCTGAATGAACGACGTGTAGTAGCCACGCTTGCCGGCCGGAGAGTGTTCCGCCACATAAGTTGCCGCGCCGCCATATTCGCCGCCGAGCGCAAGGCCCTGCAGCAGACGCAGGCCGATCAGGATGATCGGAGCCGCGATGCCGATGGTCGCTGCGTTAGGCAGGATGCCGACGATGAAGGTCGACAGGCCCATGATGAGGATGGTGACGAGGAACGTATACTTGCGGCCGACGATGTCGCCGACGCGTCCGAACACGATGGCGCCAAACGGACGAACGATGAAGCCCGCGGCGAAGGCCAGCAGCGCGAAGATGTCGCGCGTGGCCTGATTGAACATCGGCAGCTTGGTGGCGGGATCGATCACGCCGAAGAACTGCGCGCCGATGATGCCGGCCAGCGAGCCGAACAGGTAGAAGTCATACCATTCGAAAACAGTGCCGAGCGATGACGCGAAGATGACGAAGCGTTCGTCCTTCGTCATCCCTTGGGCTTTCGCCGATGTTGCTGCGATGGTGGACATGTTTGAATCGCTCCCCAAATCCGTTGCAAAATTTATTGTGGCTTCTCGCTCGCTGCGCCGAACTCCTGTCGGCTCATTGCAGAGAACTTCGATGCAAAAGGTAGCATTGCGGGGAAATGCGACCCAATACGACTTTAGGCCGTGCGCAAGGGGCTGTGCGCAGACGTCGCAGTGGCGGAAAACGTTTTTCCGGACGTGCGCGTGCATATGAAATATTGCATCGCACAATGACTCGCGTTCACCAATTTACCGCGTGGCAGCATTGGACGCTTGCAAGACGTTGTCGCGCGGGGGACACTTGTGGCGAAATGCGCTTTTGCGCGTCGTCTCAACGCGGTCGCTGGTTCGCCGCAAGATTTTTGCATGGATTTTGATGACCGTTATCGCTCCCTCGCGCCTCATTATTGCCGACGATCATCCGTTGTTCCGCGGTGCATTGCGGCAGGCGGTCAGCAGTGTGCTGCCGACGACCACGGTCGATGAAGCTGGTACATTCGAGGATCTGACCAAACTGCTGGAACAGGATTCCGACGTCGATCTGATCCTGCTCGATCTGTCGATGCCGGGGATATCAGGATTCTCGGGACTGATTTACCTCCGAGCACAGTATCCCGCGATTCCGGTGGTTATCGTCTCCGCCAGCGATGACGTCGGTACGATCCGCCAATCGCTGGACTTTGGCGCGTCAGGCTTCATTCCAAAGCGCTTCGGCGTCGATACGCTGCGCGATGCCATCGTGCGCGTGATGGATGGCGACGTCTGGGTTCCACCGGACGTCGATATGTCCGCAGCGGCCGATCCAGAGATGAGCAAACTGCGCGATCGGCTGGTGACGCTGACGCCGCAGCAGGTCCGCGTGCTGATGATGCTGTCGCAAGGACTGCTCAACAAGCAGATCGCCTATGAGCTTGGCGTGTCCGAGGCGACCATCAAGGCGCATGTCTCGGCGATCCTGCAGAAGCTCGGTGTCGAGAGCCGCACGCAGGCGGTCATCGCTGCCGCGAAGATCGCTGGCGGCCAGTGGCGACAGGGCGAGCAGACCCCGCAATAGCTTGGCTACTCCGCCGCGATCATCTGCTGCGTGCGCCATTGCCCGAGCAGCGCGCGCAGCGACGCCGGCTTCACCGGCTTGTTCAGCACCGCGATCTTGTCCTGGCGCGCGGCTGACTGCACATGCGGGCTGCGGTCGGCGGTGATCAGGATGGCCGGGATTTCCTTGCCGAAACGGTTGCGGATTTCCCGGATCGCGGCGACGCCGTTGCCGCGGTCGAGATGGTAATCGACCAGCAAGCCCGTGAGGCGTCGGCCCGAGCCCTGGATTTCGGCGATGGCGTTCATCGCGGCTTCCGGATCAGGGACGGCGACGACCTCGGCTCCCCAGGCCTGCAGCAGCGTCTTCATGCCATCGAGAATCGCCATGTCGTTCTCGATACAGACAACGAGCGTGCCCGACATAGGTGACTTCGACAGCGGCGTCGCGCTGGTGACCGCGGTGGTGTGATTGATCGCCTTGGCCACGGGCACCGTCACCGAGAAGAACGAGCCGCCGCTACGATTGGAATCCAGCGCGATGCCGTGATTGAGCACATGCGCGAGGCGCTTGACGATGGACAGGCCGAGCCCGAGGCCACGCGCGATCCGCGCACCCTGTTCGAGCCGGTGAAATTCCTTGAAAATCTCACCACGTTTGAGGATCGGAATGCCGACGCCGGTATCGTAGATGCCAATCTGCAAGGCCTTGCCGCGGCGCCGGCAGCCGACCAGCACGCGGCCATGCGGCGTGTATTTGATCGCGTTCGAGATCAGGTTCTGCAGAAGACGGCGCAGCATCAGGCGATCGGATTCCACGGGCAGTGAGCACGGCACGAATGTGAGCTTGACGCCGCGGGCGTGCGCGATCGGTGCATATTCGATCTCAAGTGAGCGCATCAGGTCGCCGATGCGGAAACTCGAAATCGCGGGGCTCATGGCGCCGGCATCGAGGCGCGAGATGTCGAGCAGCGCTCCGAGGATTTCCTCGATGGCCTCCAGCGAGTCGTCAATATTCTCGACCAGCCGCGCATCCTCGCCGCCGCTCTTTCGTTCGACCAGGCTGGTGACATAGAGCCGTGCGGCATTGAGCGGCTGCAGAATGTCGTGGCTGGCGGCGGCCAGAAAGCGGGTCTTTGAGATATTGGCGTCTTCCGCAGTGCTCTTGGCGAGCACCAGTTCGGAATTCAGTCGCGTCAGCTCCTCAGTGCGGTCGCGGACGCGTTTTTCCAGCGTGGCATTGGCGCGCTCCAGCGCTTCTGCGGCCTCGAAGCTGGGCGTGACGTCGGAGAAGGTGAGCACGAGCCCGCCATCGGGCATCTTGTTGGTGCGTACCTCGATGACGATCTGGCGGTCCTGAAGACGTTCAAGATACGGCTCGCCTTCAGTCGTGTAGGCAGCCAACCGCGCCTGCGTCAGGGTTTCGTTGTCGCCATAAGGCGACGCGCTCTGGATGCCGATGAATTCCAGAATCTCCCGGAGCGGAATGCCGATCTGCACGATCTGCGGTGGGAGGCCGAGCAGTTCGCCGAACTGCCGGTTGGAGACGATGAGCTGCAGGTCGGGGTTAAAGACGGCGATGCCCTGGCGGACGTGATTGAGCGCAGTCTGCAGAATTTCGCGATTGAAATGCAGCGCCGCGTGGGAATCGTCGAGCAGCTTCAAGGCCGCCTTGGCCGACACCGTACGCTTGCGCAGCAGCAGCGACATCACCACGCGGGATGAGGCTGCGCCGATCGATGACGCGATCAGATATTCTGCGTGCTGCAGCAGTTCGAAATCCGCAGGTGCGGCCGGATCGAGATCGACACGGCGACGCGTGGCGAAAGCATCGAAGGATTCGCGCGCGCGGTCCGGGCCGAGATATTGGGTCACGGTGCTGAGAATGTCCTGCACCGTCACCGTGGTCCGCCAGCGCCGGAATGCCGGTGTGATCGGCGCCAGCGTGTTGGGTACGAAGACATCGGCCTGCAGTCGTTCGATCGACGACGGCGCCCGCATCAGCGACAGCACGATATAGGTCAGGATATTGAGCGACAGGCTCCAGAGCGTGCCGTGCAGCAGCGGTGGCAATTCAGTGCCAAGCAGATCCTGCGGCCGCAGCGCCTCGATGCCGAAGGGGCCGTGCTGCAGGAACAGGACGCCTGCGGTGCTGCCTTCAAGGAAGCTCGGGATGAACAGCGTATAGGCCCAGACGATGAAGCCGACCACCATGCCGCCCATGGCGCCGCGGGCGGTCGCGCGCCGCCAGATCAGCCCGCCAAAGAAAGCTGGAGCGAGTTGCGCGATGGCGGCAAATGACAGCAGGCCGATGGCAGCGAGTTGCGTATTGCCGAGCGCGCGGAAATAAAAATAAGCCATCACCATGATGGCGAAGATCGAGAAACGCCGCGCCTTGAGCAGGAAGTTGCCGAAGTCGGTCTGCTCATTCTGCGTCTGCGGCCCGCGCCGCAAGACCAGGGGCAACACGATATCGTTGGACACCATAATCGCCAGCGCAACGCATTCGACGATCACCATGGCGGTGGCTGCCGACAAGCCGCCGATGAACACAGCCATGCTGAGCGCGCTGGAGCCGGCCTCGATCGGCAGCGCCAGTACATACATGTCGCTGTCGACGGCGCCGAACGGAAAGGTCACGAGGCCGGCGAGGGCGATCGGAATGACAAACAGGTTGATGGCGATCAGATAGGTGGGAAACAGCCAGCGTGCGCGGCTCACTTCGGAGTCGCTGGAATTCTCGACGACGCTGACGTGGAACTGCCGGGGCAGCAACATGATGGCGCAGAACGACAGCAGCACCATCGTGAGGAAATTGCCGAACGACGGCACATAGTTGATGGCGCGCATCGCCTCCGGTGTCTTCATCGCGCGCTCGACCAGCTCCGAGGGGCCGAACATCCAGAATGTCACGAAGGCGCCGGCGATGATGAACACCACCAGCTTGACGATGGATTCGGTAGCCACGGCGAGCATCAGGCCGTGCTGATGTTCGGTCGCATTAGTCTGCCTTGTGCCGAACAGCACGGCGAACATCGCCATTGCGAGAGTCACGACCAGTGCCATGTCGCCGACGATGGGAACGCCGGCAATGGCCTTATCCTCGCCGAGGATCGTTTCCAGCGACGACGCGACGGCCTTCAGCTGCAGCGCAATGTACGGAACCGAGCCGATGATGGCGATCACGGCGACGGTGGCGGCGACGGCCTGGCTCTTGCCGTAACGTGCGGCGATGAAGTCGGCGATCGAGGTGATGTTCTGGGTCTTGGCGAGATGGATCACACGCCGCAGCACGGGCGAGAAGAAGGCAAAGAACAGGATCGGGCCGACATAGATCGCGAGGAAATCCACGCTGGTCCGGCTCGCCACGCCGACCGAGCCGAAGAACGTCCATGACGTGCAATAGATCGCCAGCGACAGCGGATAGATGACGGCCTTGGCGCGGCCGCTCTGGAACAGCGCGATCCGGTCGCCATAGCTGGCGACGCAAAACAGAAATCCGATGTAGCAGAGGGCGGCAACAATCACGCCCCAGTCGTGCAGCATCGTGCGTGCTCCCTTTGGCGGGCTGAAGCCCGTCCGTCAGGCGAAAATCTAGCCGGTTGCGCCGGTGCAGGCGACAGGGATTTGGCCGGACGCCGGGGAATGCCGGATCGTCGTTAAATCCAGCGCGGGCCGAAAAAGGCGATCAGGATAATGAATAGCCAGGCGGTCACGCCGGCCAGCAGAGCGAGGCGGTAATCGAACGTGCCGACCGTGAGATAGCAGATGCCGAGAAAAGCGAGATAGGCCGGAATGGTCTTCGCGCCGGCCATGCAGGCTTCCCGGAAGCCCGCGCTGTCGCCTTTTGCGCCGACGATGAGGAGCGCAATGATCGCAAAGGTCGGAAACAACGGCAGAATGCCGGGCAGCGTGTTGCCCCGTTTGGACAACCAGGCGATCAGGGCGGTGAGCAGTCCGCCGAGAATACCTTTCCAGATGATGTCCACTTAAGAAGTCCTTGGGCTGGCAACCAGGAAGGTGCGCTCAATCAAAACTCGTCATGCCCGGCCTTGTGCCGGGCATCCACGTCTTCGACACCCTAAAGACGTGGATGGCCGGGACAAGCCCGGCCATGACGATGTTTTAGTTGTCGCTGGTGTGAGTTACTCTGCCGCCAGCGCCTTGCTGCGCAGTGGCAGGCCGAGTTCATCCCACACCTGCAGCAGCGATTCCGCGAGGTGATCGATCAGCACGTCGTCGTGATAGGGCGACGGCGTGATGCGGAGGCGCTCGGCACCCTTGGCGACGGTCGGGTAGTTGATCGGCTGGATGTAAATGCCGTGATCTTCGAGCAGCAGATCGCAGGCCTTCTTGCAGAGCTCGGCATCGCCGACGAAGACCGGCACGATATGGGTGTCGGTGGACATCACCGGAATGCCGGCCGCGGTGAGGATCGCCTTGACCCGCGCAGCGCGGTCCTGATGGCGTTCGCGTTCCCAGCTCGAGCTCTTCAGGTGTTTGATCGCCGCGGTCGCGGCCGAGCAGATCGCCGGCGGCAATGCGGTGGTGAAGATAAAGCCCGGCGCATAGGAGCGCACGGCGTCTACAATGTCCTTGTTTGCTGCGATATAGCCGCCGAGGCAGCCATAGGCCTTGGCCAGCGTGCCTTCGAGCACGTCGATGCGATGCATCACGCCGTCGCGCTCGGCGATGCCGCCGCCGCGTGGGCCATACATGCCGACCGCATGGACTTCATCCACATAGGTCATCGCGCCATAACGTTCGGCGAGATCGCAGATCGCCGCCAGTGGCGCGACGTCGCCATCCATCGAATACAGACTCTCGCAGGCGATCAGCTTCGGACGCGCGGGATCGGCAGCCTTTAGCTGTTCCTCGAGATGCGCGACGTCGTTATGGCGGAACACCACGCGGTCGCAGCCGGCCTGCCGGATGCCTTCGATCATCGAGTTATGGTTCAGCGCGTCAGACAGGATCAGGCAATTCGGCATCAGCTTGGCGAGCGTCGAAATGCCGGTCTGGTTCGAGACATAGCCAGAGGTGAACAGCAGGGCGGCCTGTTTGCCGTGAAGGTCCGCGAGTTCTTCCTCGAGCTGCACCAGCGGATGATGCGTGCCTGCGATATTGCGGGTGCCGCCGGCGCCGGTGCCGACGCGGGTCGCGGTTTCGACCATGGCGCCGACCACTTTCGGGTGCTGGCCCATGCCGAGGTAATCGTTGGAGCACCAGATCACGACATTGCGCGGACCATTCGGCGTGTGCCAGACCGCATGCGGGAACCGACCGGCAATGCGCTCGAGATCGGCGAAGACACGATAGCGGCGCTCGTCATGCAAACGATTGAGCGCGTCACTGAAGAACTTGCTGTAATCCATCGCAAAAGACCCAAAAACGAAACCCGAACCCAGCGTCAGGTGCGTTTTAGAGCTTTTCCAGCTTGGCTGTCGAGGCGCAATTGGTCAATTTGACCACGTGCCGCGGCTTTTGATGTGCATCAAGAGCCTGAGGTCGTTCACGAATTTTTGCTGCGCTGCAGGTTACGTCGATTTGAACCGCAGCATGCCGTCGGCGCCCATTGTCGAGGTCAGCCGCTTCTGCGCCAGCATGTGATTGACGTGGGCGATCAATTCGCCGGCGGCAAATCCGGTCTGGTGGGCATCCAGCTTGTGCTTGTGAAACACCACCGGCACCAGCTGGGCGGACGTCTTGCCGGCATCCTTGCACGCTGCGGCGATCATCTGGCAGCGCTCTTCATGATGATCGGCGAGCTGCTTGATGCGGATCTTGAGGCCGTGAAAGGGCACGCCGTGACCGGGGAGCACGAGCACGTCGTCGGGCAGTGTATCAGCGAGACGTTTCAGTGAATGCAGATAGGAGCCGAGCGAATTCTCGTCGGGCTCATGGGCCCAGACGCTGACATTCGGCGAGATCTTGCTCAGCACCTGATCGGCCGACAGGAACAGTTTATCGGCCTCGCAATACAGCATCACCTGATCCGGCGAATGGCCGGCGCCGGTGAGCACGCGGAAGGTGCGCGTGCCGATCACGAGATCGTCGCCGTCGGACAACCGGCGATAGGCGGCTGGCAGCGGCACCGTCTTCTTCAGATACTCCTGGCCGCGGCCGAGCAATTGCTCGGTGATATCTGCATCCATGCCGTGGCGATGGAAGAACTGCCGCATATTGACGATGCGCTCTTCGGTGCGGCGGTGCTGGTGATAGACGCCCTGCAGATATTCGACTTGCGACATATAGAAGGGGCAGTTGAACCGCTGCACCATCCAGCCGGCCTGGCCGACATGATCGGGATGCGCGTGGGTGACAATCACCTTGCTGATCGGCTTGCCCTTCAGCGGACCTTCGAACAGTTTCGTCCATGCAGCGATGGTAGCGTCATTGCCGATGCCGGTATCCACCATGGCCCAGCCGTCGCCGTCGGCGAGCAGATAGATGTTCACATGGTTGAGGCGAAACGGCAGGTCGAGCCGGATCCAGAGAACGCCCGGAGCAATTTCGACCACCTGATCGGTCCCGGGATGGTTCTCCCAGGGATAGCGGAGGTCATCGGCTGGCTTTGTGCTGGCGTCTGTTTTCGAATGCATCGGTTCTGTCACAATGTCCTTTTCATCCGGCTTAGCGGGCCAAGGACCCCTGCGCCAGCACAAATTCGGCTGGCGCAGGGCATGGGTTTATGCGCTGGCGCGCATATCGGCCTGTGCTGAAGCGGTAACCGGCAGAGCCGGCGTGCTCTTTCCGCTCACGTCGTCGAGCCGCGAGGTCATGCCGAGCCGGTCCAGCAGGTTAGCGTCGCGGTCGGTCTGGGGGTTTTTCGTGGTCAGCAGCACGTCGCCGATGAAGATCGAATTGGCGCCGGCGACGAAGCACAGTGCCTGCAATTCATCGGTCATATATTGCCGTCCGGCGGAAAGCCGCACCACGCTCTTCGGCATCATGATACGCGCCACGGCAATCATGCGGACCAGCGCGATCGGATCTGGGCGTTCGGCGGTGTCGTTGACCGGCACGCCCTTCACTTCGTTCCACATATTGATCGGCACGCTGTCCGGATGATGCGGCAGGTTGGCCAGCAGCATCAACATGCCCAGACGATCCTCGACCTGCTCGCCCATGCCGATGATACCGCCGCAGCAGACCTTGAGGCCGGCATGGCGCGCCCGCGCCAATGTCTCGATGCGATCTTCCATCGTACGCGTGGTGATGATCTTGCCGTAGAATTCCGGCGAGGTATCGACATTGTGATTGTAGAAGTCGAGGCCGGCGTCCTGCAGGCGTTTGGCCTGATCTTCCGTGAGCATGCCCAGCGTCGCGCAGGTCTCGAGGCCGAGATCCTTCACCGCGCTGACCATGTCGCAGACGCGGTCGAGATCCTTGTCCTTGGGATTGCGCCAGGCCGCGGCCATGCAGAAGCGGCTCGCACCGGCATCCTTTGCGCGCTGCGCCGTGGCAACTACGGCGTCAGGATCCATCAGCTTGGTCGCCTTGACGTCAGTGTTGTAGTGGGCGCTTTGCGAGCAATAACCGCAGTCTTCCGCGCAGCCGCCGGTCTTGATGCTGAGCAGGCTCGCAGTCTCGACGTGATTCGGATCGAAATTGCTGCGGTGGGTGCTCTGCGCCTGAAAGATCAGGTCCGCAAACGGCAAGTCATAGAGTGCCTGGGCTTCATGGCGCTGCCAGTCGTGGCGCAGTTCGGTCGATGTCCATGCAGAGGGTGTTGGGGGCATTCACGCAATCCTTACATTCTGCGCAGCCACCGATCATGGGCTGCCGTGAAAGCAGTCCATGATTTTGAGGGTTGGAGCAATGACGCTGGCCGGGTGCAGCCATGCGCTGGATTGTCGCCTTAGGCCGCGCGGATACTCGACAGGAATTCGTCGATTTCACCACGAAGAACGTCGGCCTCGCGGCGCAGTTCACCCGAGGCGCCGAGCACGTCGTTGGCAGCCGTGCCGGCCTGCGTCGATGCATCGCTGACACCGACGATGTTGCTCGACACTTCGCTGGTGCCGCCGGCGGCATGCTGGATGTTGCGCGCGATCTCGCGTGTTGCCGCACCTTGCTGTTCGACGGCGGTGGCGATGGCGGCACTCACATGATTGATCTCGGCGATGGTCTGCCCGATGTTGCGGATCGCTCCGACGGCGGTGGACGTGACCTGCTGCATCGAGACGATCTGCGTGCGAATCTCGTCGGTGGCCTTTGCGGTCTGATCGGCAAGGCTCTTCACTTCCGATGCCACGACGGCGAAGCCGCGGCCGGCATCGCCCGCGCGTGCCGCCTCGATGGTCGCGTTGAGCGCGAGGAGGTTGGTCTGCGACGCGATGGTCTGGATCAGATCGATCACCACGCTGATGCGATTGGCGTTGTCGGCCAGACCCTGCATCGTCGCATCGGTTTCGCCGGCCTCGTTGACGGCCTTTGCGGCGATTTCGGTGGACGTGACGACCTGTCGGCTGATCTCGTTGATCGATGACGACAGCTGCTCGGTCCCGGCCGACACCGTTTGGACGTTCACCGAGGTTTCCTCTGCGGCCGATGCGACGGCGCTGACCAGCGCGCTGGAGCGATCGGCAGTAGCCGTCATGCTCTGCGCGGTCGATTGCATGGAATCGGCCGAGCTCTGCAGCTTCTCCAAAGCGTTGCGCACCTTGCTCTCGAAGTCGACGATGCGGGCTTCGATGCGCGACGTGCGTTCGCCCTTGGCAATGCGGTCCTGATCCTGCTCCGCGCTCAGCGTGCGGGCGTTGATCATGCTGTCGCGGAACACTTCGAGCGTGCCCGCCATCGCTGCGATTTCATCCTGCTGGCGGCTGCGGGCGATCTCGGTGTCGAGATCTCCGCTGGACAGCCGCTGCATCGCGCGCTGCAATTGCGCGAGGCGGCGCAGAATGCTGCGGCCGACATAGAGCCAGACGAACAATGCCGATCCGATCAGCGTCAGCGCGCCGAGGCCGAGCATCACCTGTGTCGCGAGCGTGATTGTCGTCTGTGCTTGTGTCGTGGCGGCGTCGGTTTCGCTGCGCACCTTGTCGACCAGTTGCTTGACGCTCATACCGAGGCCGACATTCAGCTTGCGCGTCTCGTCGAGGATGAGTTCGCCATATTCGACGGTGTCCATCTCTTTCTGGCGCACCTTGAAGACGCTGTTCTTGCCGTCGCCGATCGCCAGCAGCTGCAGGGCGGCTTCCTTGAGTTCTTTGGTCCCCTTGATGCCGACCAGAGCATCGAGATTGGATTTGACGCGGGTCTGGGCAGCCTTGAAGTTGTCTTCGATCGGAGAGAGCGCTTCGGACGAGCCGGCCGACAGTGCGGCCATCAGATCGGACGAGATCAGGTTGGTGCTGGCGACGACTTCGCCGACCTGCACGATGACTCGCGCGGCTTCGCCGGAATCTTCGGCCGAGAAGACTGTTGCCCTCAGCGTGTCGTTCATCACGTTCTGGGCGTCGGTGGCGGCTGGCTCCGACATCTTGACGAAGTTTGCCGCAGCGGTGCGCAAGGCGTCGTATTGCTTCTGATGCTGGGCGACAGCGTCGAGGCGTTCCTGGGTGGCAGCGCCAAGGCTGCGAATCGTGTCTTCGATATTCTTGACGGTGTCGGCCAGGGCGGTGACCACGGCCTTGTCGGCGCCGAGCTTGGCGATGGTGTCGAGCTTCTCGACTGCAATCTTGTGCGTATCCCGCATGCGCTGCGAGCGTTCCTTCAGAACGTCGGGGCTGCTCGATGCCAGCAGCATCGGGCCCTGGCTGGCAAGGCTCTCGCTGGCGGTGGCCAGTTGAAGGCTGGCGGTCAGTTTCGGAATGTCCCGGCCGTTCAGGTCTGTCATCATGCCGCCGAGCTGACCGAGAATCATGCCGGCACCGGCACTGATCAGGATCGCCATGCCCGCGATAACGGCAAAGGCGGCGAACAGGCTGCCGCGAATGCCCCAACGGGGCCGCGAGAAACGAAACCGTCCGAATTTTCCGATGAACGACGTCAGTGCCATTGATTCCCCCCGCGTCCACCGTCCTGGTGGCGGATCGCGCAGAGAGTATGTCGGTACCGGGTTAATATTCGGGTAAATCGGCAACCCCTGGCTGTCGCGGGGCTTGCGAGGTTACCAAAGGGTAAAACAAAAAGGCCGGCGTTTCCGCCGGCCTTTCCGTAGTCATGAGCCTGAAATCAGGCGCGAAGCTCAGTACTTCGCAACAACCGGGCCACCCCAGTTGAAGCGGTAGTTCAGGCCAGCCTTGACGGTGTGCTCGTCGTTCTTGGACGACAGGCCGACGATGCCAGCAGGCGACGGAGCGGCGAAAGTGGTCTTGCCGAAGTCGTAGTACTGGTACTCAACCTTGCCCGACCAGTTCTGGGTGAACAGGTATTCGAGGCCAGCGCCGACGGTGTAACCGTCATGCTTGGTGCCGCCAGCGAAGGCAACCGGAACGCCACCAGCGGTGGTGACCAGCGATTCGCTGTAGTCGGAGTAAGCGTAGCCGCCCTTCACGTAGAGCAGTGCCGGACCCCAGGTGTAACCGATACGACCGGTAACCGAGCCGAGGCCCTTCTGGTTCAGGTTGTAGGTGACGCCAGCGGGAACGAAAGCGACATTGGTGTTGTTCGAACCAACCCAGCTGTACTGACCTTCGATGCCAACGACCCAGTTCGGAGCGAACTGGTAGTCAGCGCCGATCTGCAGACCGCCGAGGAAACGGCCATCCGAATTGTCGGAGGTGCCGCCGAAGCCGTTCGAACCGTTGAACGCGCCGCCGACGTGACCGCCGATGTAGAAACCGGTCCAGTTGTAGATCGGAGCGGCAACGTAAGCCGGAGCCTTGGTGTAGGGACGAGCAGCGAGGTCAGCGGCCATTGCCGGAACCGAGGCGCCCAGGGCGATCAGGGCAACGGTGCCCATCAGGAAGTTCTTCATTTTCTTCTTCTCCAGAAAACCATTTTAGAGCGAGAGCGCGTTCGCTCCGTCTATGGCGTGGACTTAGACAGCTTTTGCGTAAAATGCTGTCACCCATTCGCCACAGCAATCGACAACCCGACACGATCTGGATTGGCGCAACGGCATGCTTATCGACGCCTTAATAAAAGCTGAAAGATGCCTTAATTTACAGAGGTTTGGCGGACCAGCGTACCTGCTCGCGCTAACCCGCAGCAGTTTGGTTTTGCTCTAGATCGATTTATTGTGATCGGCAAAGCCACAGCGCTTTATCTGCATCGCCTGCAACCTCCGACATCACGTTTTGGAACGTCTCACAGCGCTGTGCGAATGCCGGCTGCGTGATGACACCGACCGGTCTGTCATGGGAAACAAAAAACGCGCGACCCGTTAGATGTTTGCGTGGTGCCGGTCGGCGCCTCCGGGAACGGAATCGCGTTGCATGCAGGTTGAGCGGATTTTACGTGAATACGGCCACTTCCTTCGGCCGATGAGTGAGGCGCCACGCGACGGTCAGCGAATCCTTGGCCACTCTGCCCAGGGTGGTGCCCAGGGCGCCCACCTCATTTCCTGCTACTGGGAACTGCAACCTCAAGGTTTGATCGGGCCGAACTGGGTGGAGGAGCGCGATAGCCCCATCGGTTATATCGACCGCTATTTCGATGGCTGGATCAGGCCCCGCGAATTCAGGCTGCTTGATTCGGTCGCCATCAACCGGTTGCTCGTCGCTTACATCGACGATGCGCGCGCCGCCGATAACCGCGAGGCGCTCAAAATGCTTGAAGCGGGAGACGGTTAGAGCATGATCCCGAAAAGTGGATGCCGGTTTTCGCCGACAAACGAGTTCGTTTGTCGAGAGATCATGCTTCCAATAAAGAAAAATGCTCCAGCCGCTTTGGGAAGATCAAGGAAAATGGCTGGGGCCGGGAGCTTTGCAGCAAACCCGGCCCTGAGCGCCCGTCCGCAGGTCTAGAAAGCCTTGTTGGCTTCCGGACGATGCGTATTTTTCGGCACGAAACCCGAGCGCGTGGCTTCGCGCTGGTTGCGCACCCAAACCTCGCGGTTCGGATGCAGGCCGGCGCCGCGGGTGGCGGGCACGGCGCTGGTGCGGGCGCGATGGAGCAAGCGCGTATCAGCCTCGCCGCAGCTCGGATGGATGCCGCCATTGTCCGCAACCACCTTTTCCCATGCCGCCTTGCGCTTGGCATAGATGGCGGGGTCCTGCAGCTGCGTGCAGTTGAGTTCGTTGAGATTGAGGTCGGCGATGATCTCGTCGCCGTCCTCGATCAGTCCGATGGCACCACCCAGTGCGGCTTCCGGGCCGACATGGCCGATAACGAGGCCCACCGAGCCGCCGGAGAAGCGCGCATCGGTCATGAGACCCACGACGATGTTGCGCTCGCGGCAGAGCGTGGTGATACGCGAGGTCGGGTCGAGCATTTCCGGCATGCCGGGCGCGCCGACAGGGCCGTCGTAGCGCACGATCACCATGTCGTGGTTCTGGAATTTTTCCGGATGCTGGTCGAGCGCCTGCAGCAGGCCGCGCTCGCCTTCGAACACGCGCGCGGTGCCGCGGAACCGATTGTCCTCGAGTCCGCCTTCGACGCCGGCGAGCTTGAGAATGGCGGAGAATTCCGGCGACAGGTTGCCGCCGAGCACGCGCAACCCGCCGGTCGGCTTGTAGGGCTTCGCGACAGTATAGACGACACGGCCGTCGGCCGGCTTGGTCTCGAGGCGTTTAATCTGCTCGGCCAGCGTTTCGCCGGTGCAGGTCAGCACGTCGCCATTGATCAGGCCGGCATCCATCAGCTCGCGCACGATCACCTGCACGCCGCCGACCGCATCGATATCGACCATCGAATATTTGCCATAGGGCCGGGCGTCGGTGAGGACCGGCACGATATATTGCGAAAGGTAGTTGAACTCCGCCGGCGTCATGACTTCCTTCCAGAAGTCGGCGAAGCCCGCGGCGCGCGCGATTTCCGGCGCATGCAGCGTCACATTGGTCGAGCCACCGATCGCCAGCGACACGATCATCGCGTTGCGGATCGAGTCGCGGCTGACGATGTCGCGCGGCTTGATGCCCTTGGCGATCATGTTGGCGAGATAGCTGACCAGCTGCTCCGGGAATTCCTTGACGCGACGCGGATCGTCCGATGGTGGCGCCACCATGTGCAGCGGCTGCATGCCGACCACGCCGATGAAAGTCTGCATGGTGTTGTAGGTGAAGATGCCGCCGCAAGAGCCATAGCCCGGGCAGGCATGGCAGGCGATGCGGTGGCGATATTCGGCATCCGGATTGCCGGCGACCTGATAGGCGCTGACGATGTCGAGCTTCTCGCCCGTCTCCGGATCGGTGCCGGGATGGATCGCGCCGTCCGACATGATGATCGACGGCTCGTTATGTTCGAGCAGCGCGGCCAGCGCGCCGACGGGCGGCTTGTCGCAGGCGACCACGGCGATGGTGCCGAGCAGGCCGGTGGCACTCAGATGTTCCGACAGCGCGTCGTTGGTCACTTCGCGGCCGATCAGCGAATAGCGCATTTCGCGCGTGCCGTTGCGGATGCCGTCCGAAGTGGCGATGGTGTATTCCGGCTGCACGAGGCGATAGGGCAGCTGGCCTTCGCCACGACCAATGCGCTTCTTCAGGCTCTCATGGATCGCGTCCACCTTGGACATCACGCCCATATAGCACTGGCTGTCGCCCTTGGTGCCGACCACGCCCACCGACGGCTCATGAATGAGCGTCTCGTCCGTGCCGAGTATGCGCGCAATGCCGATGGTCTGTGCGGAGCGGCCGGGATGGTTGTCGATGGTGACGACGGGCGACTTGGACACGACGAATTCCTTCCTGACGGCGTTCTTGATCTGCGAGGCTTGAATGCACCGCCGCCGGCGCTCGGCATTGGCGCATGTCAGACCCTGCGGTCAGGGCAGGGTCCGTCCACGATCCAATTTAGGATCGGTCTAGCCAGTGCATAACCCCCGAAGATCGCAAACACAATCGGATTGCCCCTCCGCTGGAACAAGGCTGCCTTGTCGCCGTCCGGTGCCGCAAAGCAACAAAATTCCGGGTGCATTTACGCGATCAGGCTATTTCTGCATGGTTTTGACAAACCAATGGGATAATCGCTTCCTGCGCCGTCACAGCGGATAGCGTCGATACGGAGTTCGAGATTGAGCGTTGCCTTCACCAAGGAAGAGAGTGCCGAAACGGCTGCGGAAACCCTGCTGCCCGACCGCCCGATCTCGCCTCATCCGAATCTTGTGACGGAGGCAGGTTTGCAGGCGCTGGAGACGCAGCTCCAGCAGGCCCGCGAGGCCCATGACGCGGCGAGCGCCATCGACGACGTGAACGAGCGGCGACGTCAGGCGGCAATCCCGTTGCGGGACATGCGCTATTTCGCGGCCCGTGTCCGCACGGCCCAGCTCGTTCCAGCTCCGACATCGACCGACACCGTAGCCTTTGGGAGCACGGTGACTTTCAGCCGCAATGACGGGCGTGTGCAGACCTATCGGATCGTAGGCGAGGACGAAGCGGATCCCAAGGCCGGTTCGATTTCCTTCGTGTCCCCGGTGGCGAAATCGCTGATGGGCAAGGCCGTCGGTGACATCGTCGGCGCGGGCGCCCAGGAGCTCGAGATCATATCGATCGAATAGAGAATGCCGTCGCGGCGGTGGCTTCGCGTCTGACGTCAGTCGCGAAGCCGGTATTCAATCGCAGCACCGTCACGCCAGCGCGTCAGATTCCCGCGCTGGACTCCAGCCGTTCGTTGAGCTTCTGATCGACGACTTCGACCGTGCGGTCGATATTTGCATTGGTCATGCCGAGCTGATGCGAAATCAGCTTCACCAGAAGATCGACCCGCTCGATAAACGGCGCTCCGGCAGCGACAGCACGGGCGGCCGATGACGGCTTGAGCAGGCTCTCGGCTGCCTTGGCGTATTTGGCGAACGGGACCTGATCTTCGGGATCAGCGCCGAGGCGCCGCGCAACGGCATCGACATGCTCGTAGATCGACTGCGACACCTTGAGATCGCCGTGAACGGCCTCGCGGATCGACTGCGGCTCTTCGGGCGTGATGCAGCGATAGTTGCCGGTCAGGAGCATCGACCATTTCGCCAGCGGCACGAACAGCGAGTCGAATACTTTCAGCTTCACCGGCACGTCTTGGCCGTCGAGCTTCACAGCGTCGATGTCGGCTTCGAGTTCGCGCAGCAGCTTGTTGTGAGCCGGATCGGCAAAGGCCGATGCCTTGAAATTCGTCGGCAGGCCGACGTGAAGCACATTCGCCGCTTCCTCCGGCGGCCGGAAGGCCTGCGGATCGGGCGAGCACAGCGTCACCAGTCCCGGGTCGAAGCGTTCCCACACCTGGGCATTGGTATAGGCCTCTTCGAGTTTCATGTCGGCCAGCCCCGGAATGCGCTTGAGATAGGGCAGCGGCGGCATGTTCATGATCGACAGGCAAGGTAGCTTCGCCGCGGCGATCTTGATCATCAGCACGCGGATCGTGTGGTTGGTATATTGCGGCTCCTGCATCGCAAGGCCGACCAGATCGTAGCGCGATATGTCGACCTGATCCGGCGAGGTCGCATCCAGTTTGCCCGGCAGGTCGCGTGAGAAGATGGCGCGGTGGTTCGGTTCGTCGCGCAGTTTGATGCGCACTTCAGTACCATCGCGATTGATGAGTTCGGCGGTCTTCTTCCGGCACACGAGGGTCACGTTATGACCCGCCATCAAGAGCTTCGTCGCCAGCAACGAGCCGTAGGAAGCTCCGAGAATCAGAATATTCCGCGCCATGGTGTTTCGTCCCTCACGTGATGTGTGCGCCAGATCCGAACGGTCCGGCATTTTTAGTTGGCGCGGACACTACTGCACTGCCGCGCTGCGATCCAGATGGCGTGAGCCGATACGTGCAGAGCTGGAAGCGATTTGCTTTTCCAATGCGCCAATCTGTCCCGCCTATCGTCGTGGCGAATAAGGGAGCGATCGGGTACCGTCAAAAAAAACAACGGAGGGAAACATGTCTGCGATCATCAATCGTCGTCACTTCATTGCTGCCGGGTCGGCGGCTGCCGCCATGCCGTTCGTCGCGCGCGATGTTTCGGCGCAAGCCGCGTGGCCGTCGCGGCAGATCCGCATGATTTGTAGCTATCCAGCCGGCGGGCAGACCGATCTGCTCGCGCGCGCCTTCGGCGAATACATTTCCAAACAGGTCGGACAGACTGTCGTCATCGAAAACAAGGCCGGCGCATCCGGCGCCATTGGCACAGCGGAAGTCGCGCGCGCCGAGCCAGACGGTCACACGATTCTCTGCTCGATCTCGACCACCTATGTAATGAACCGGGTGATGCTCAAGACGCCCGGCTACGACATGGACAAGGATCTGACGCTGGTCAGCGTCATTCCCGGCGCCGGATTGCCACTGGTCGCCAGTCCGAAATCCGGCGTCAAGACGCTGGAGGACTTCGTCGCCTTCGCGCGCAAGAACGACAAGGTGAATTTCGGCACCTATAGCGTCGGTTCGGCGCCGCATATGACGATCAACGAACTCAACAAGCAGTATGGCCTCAAGATCGAGCCGATCCATTATCGCGGCGAAGCGCCGATGTGGACGGGACTGGCGGAAGGCTCGATCGATTTTGCGATGGGCAGCTACACGGCATCACAAAGTGTGCTGCAGAGCGACCGCGGCGTGCCATTCGCAGTGCATTCGAAGAAGGTCGACGCCATCCCCAATGTGAAGACGCTGCCTGAACAGGGGGCGACGTCGAAGTTCTTCACGGTGAGTGGCTTCACGGGCTGGGCTGTGCCCAAGGCAACGCCGCAGCCGATTGTCGATCGGTTGTCGCAGCTTTGCGTCGCGGCCAACAGCGATCCGAAAGTGAAGGAAGTGCTGAAGACCTTCGTGCTCGAACCGGCGCTCGGCTTCAAGGAGACCAATGCGCTGTATCAGAAGGAGCTACCGGTCTGGATCGAGGCGGCGCAGGCGCTCGGTCTGCAGCCGGTCTGACCGCCGGCTGGATTGAATTAACGTTCGTCATTGCGAGGAGCGAAGCGACGCGGCAATCCAGTTCTTGTCTTCAAGAAGAAAAAGACTGGATTGCTTCGTCGCAAGAGCTCCTCGCAATGACGGCGCGAATATCTAGCCTTTTCTTTAGATGTTCTGCGCTCGTACCGAAAACCGGCTCATCGCACTGAGCGCCTGCACGCGCGGTTCGACATCGCGCATATAGATCGTCTTGCGCAGGAATTCGATTTCGCTCGCTTCTTTGCTTTCTTCGACATCGATGTACCAGGACTTCGGCCGGCCGTCGGAGCCGTCGCTCCAGCGATAGCCGCGTCGCTTCAGCTCGTCCTTGAGGTCGAAAGGCGACTGCTCTGCCCAGACCCGCATCGTTTTCTTGCGGGCGCGTTCCAGAAGAACCGCCAGTGCCGGCGCACCGAGATCGGGCAATTCGAACGCGAGAATCTCCAGCAGCGCGTGACAATCGTCGATCGCCCGGTGGGCTTGGTGAAAGAAGCCTGCGCCGGCGAGTAGATAGCCGAGGCGCGATCCATCGAAGCCGTGCTTGCGCCAGTCGACTTCGGTGGCCGAACAGCCCCAGGCCTTGTGCTGGAACACCGGCCAATAGCGCTCGGAAAACTTGCGATCGAAGCCCGCATTGTGCGCGATGACGATGACGGCGTCATCGGCGAAAGCGGCGACGGCATCGGGATCGACGCGATGTCCCGCGACGATCTCGTCCGTAATGCCCGTCAGCTCGGTGATCTCCGGCGGGATCGGCCGCGACGGCTCGTTGAATGCGGTGAAAATGTCAGCGACGCGCGTAATGCTGCCGTCCGGCAGATAGTCGAACTTGATCATGGCAAGTTCGATGACTTCGTCGCGCACCTGATCGAGACCCGTGGTCTCGACGTCGAGGAGGATTCCGGATCGGGTCGGCTGGCCATTGGCCGGCGCGAATTCGGTGCGCGGGATCAGCCGGCGGAGGACGCGGTAGTCGGTCGATCTGGCGAGCGTGTCGGCCATGGCGGCAAGGCTGGGATCGTCCTGCAGGCTAAGATCGTCTTGGAGCATCTGATTCCGGGCAGTTCTTCAGGCGCAGCGTCGTTCAACAATGACTATGGTGTTCGCTGAATCGGGGCAACCTGCCTGCCGGCGATAGACACAGCTGTGTGGCGCTGGGGCGTTGATTCGGCGCCGATTATACCTTGCGATCCAGCGAGGCCAGCGCCTCGTTCAGCACGGAACGCAGGCGTTCGGTGTCGTCGGGCCGCACGGCGGAAGGGTCGAGATAGAAATCCAGCCCCGGCATGCGTTCAACGACGATATTGGTTTGCACCGGCTTGTCGTCGATGATGCTGTCCACCGCATAGGGCACCACCTCGCGGCTGATGCCCTTCATGGTGATCGGGGGCAGCGGATGCGAGGTGATGATGTCGCTCACCAGCGCGAAGGTTTCATAGCTGATGGCGATGCCGCCGGGTTCTGCGATCGACTGCAGGCGCGCCGCGAGGTTCGCCTCTGCGCCGATGATCGTATAGTCCATGCGGTCGCTGCTGCCGAAATTGCCGACATTGCAGTAACCGGAATTGATGCCGATGCGGGCCTTGAACGGCTCCTCAATGCCTTCGGTGCGCCACTTCGCATTCAACTCGATCAGCCTGCGCTGCATCCGCCACGCCATGCGTAGGCAGTCCTGCGCATCCTGACGGTCGCCCTTGGTCTCCGGATCGCCGAAGAAGATCAGCATCGCATCGCCGATGAATTTATCGATGGTGCCGCCATATTCGTGGGCGATCGCCGACATCTCCGTGAAATACTCGTTGAGCAGATGCGTGATCAGCTCCGGCTGCAGCCGCTCAGTCGTGGCCGTGAAATTCTGGATGTCGGAGAAGAAGATCGTCAGCTTCTTGCGCTCGGTATGGATGGTGACGTCCTTCTGACCGCTGAAGATGCTCTTATAGACCTGCGGTGAGATGTAGCGTGAGATCTTCATCGACAGCGTGGCAAGGAAATCGTTATTGGCTTCCAGCTCCTGATTCATGCCTGCGATGCGCCGCGACTGACGGCGTTGCAGCGTCAGGAACGAGACGCCGCTGATCGCGGCGAGTGCGAAATAAGCCAGCAGGAATTTGAACGAGAACAGGTTCGCCGCGATCGGCTGGGTAATGATGACTTCCTGGATGCCCCGGACATCGCCGACCTTCCAGTCCTTCTTCGGACTTTCCGGATGGCTGTTGTGGCAACTGACGCAGGCCGGGCCCATCAGGACAGGGGCAACGATGCGGACGGTGTCGCTGAACAGCGACGCCTTGGTGTCGATGATCTTCTGCTCGGAATTGTCGCGCAGGCTGCGCAGCGATGTCTTTTCGAAATCGTCGAGCTGATGCGGCGCGCGGTTCTGGAATGGGTAATCCGACACGAAGCGATAGTTGATATTCTCCTGCTGCGCGCCGATCACCCGGCCGAGTTCGAGGGAGAGCGTCGCCGGGATGGGAATCGCGCCGGGCACGCTTTCATAATTGTGCACCACCTGCGTCGTGCCCTGATGGGCCAGCACGCGCCCAACCACATTGGTTGCGTAATAACCACGCACGCTGGTGATCACGGAGTTCAGGTCGTTGGCCTGCCGGCGCAAGGCGGCGTCAACCAGATTGGTCAGATCGAGCCACACGGCTACAGGCAGCAGAAGCAGCAGCGCGGCGACGGCGAGGCCGGGCGCAAATACGCGCGAGCGTCGGCGGGTGACATCAGGCTGATCCATGAAGATATGTTCCTGGATTTCTGGCTGTTAAGCGCAATGAGCGTGCAGCGGCGCGGCCGCCTCCGTCTCATAGCGCCGGTATGGTTATAATATCGTGCCTGGGTTGTGCCAATTTTCTAGTAGTGGATGAAATTGCACCGGCCGCCCGCCAATTTTGGCAGACGTGCATGCCGCCTGCGCACCTTGACTTCACGGGTAGCTTGGCCAATCTCGCGGTCAGAAAAACACTTCAAAACTCTTGGGAGAAGATCATGGCCGACGCCTATATTATCGACGCAGTCCGCACGCCCCGTGGCATCGGCAAAGTGGGCAAGGGCAAGCTCGCCGAACATCATCCGCAGCATCTGGCAGCAACCGTGCTGAAGGCGATTGCCGAGCGCAACAAACTCAACACCGCGGACGTCGACGACGTGATCTGGTCGACCTCGACCCAGCGCGGCAAGCAGGGCGGCGATCTCGGCCGCATGGCCGCGCTCGATGCCGGCTATGACATCAAGGCGTCCGGCACCACGCTGGACCGTTTCTGCGGCGGTGGCATCACTGCGGTGAATTTCGCGGCGGCCCAGATCATGTCGGGCATGGAGGACGTCGTCATCGCCGGCGGCACCGAGATGATGTCGCTCACCGGTGCGATGGCTGCCGAGGACATGGCCGCCGGCAAGGCGCCGCTCGGCATGGGCTCGGGCAACAAGCGCCTCGCCAAGGTGCATCCGCAGTCGCATCAGGGCATCTGCGGCGACGCGATTGCTTCGATGGAGGGCATCAGCCGCGAGGCGCTCGATGCGCTCGGGCTGGAAAGCCAGCGCCGCGCAGCCGTCGCGATCAAGGAAGGCCGTTTCGACAAGAGCATTGTCCCGGTCAAGGATGACGAGGGCAACATCGTGCTCGCCAAGGACGAATATCCACGTCCGGAAACCACTGCCGAAGGTCTCGCCGGTCTGAAGCCGGCTTTCGCTGCGATGGCCGATCATCCGCTGGATGAAAGCGGTATGACCTTCCGCAAGCAGATCAACCAGAAATATCCAGACCTCAAGATCGAGCATTTCCATCACGCCGGCAATTCATCGGGCGTGGTCGATGGTGCCGCAGCCTTGCTGCTGACCTCGAAATCCTATGCCGACAAGCATGGCCTGAAGCCCCGCGCGCGCATCGTGGCCATGGCCAATATCGGCGACGACCCGACCCTGATGCTGAATGCGCCGGTACCGGCTGCGAAGAAGGTGCTGGCAAAGGCCGGTCTCAAGAAAGAAGACATCGATCTGTGGGAGATCAATGAAGCCTTCGCCGTGGTCGCCGAGAAGTTCATCCGCGATCTCGATCTCGATCGCAGCAAGGTCAACGTCAATGGCGGCTCGATCGCGCTGGGTCATCCGATCGGCGCCACCGGCGCGATCCTGATAGGCACTGTTCTCGACGAACTCGAGCGCCGCAACCTGAAGCGCGGCCTCGTCACCATGTGCGCCGCCGGCGGCATGGCACCGGCGATCATCATCGAGCGCGTATAGGCTCTAAACTCTCCCGCCTTATCCTCTCCCCGCTCTGCGCGGGGAGAGGTCGCCGCGTCTTCGCGGCGGGTGAGGGGCCCTCACTGGAACTGCCGCATACTCGCGCTCTCGGGTCGAGGATTCTTCGATCCGAGAATCCGTGCGTGATGAATCGCCGTGCCTCGCCCCTCACCCCAACCCTCTCCCCGCAAAAGGGCGGGGAGAGGGAGCGCGCCGGCGCACGTGGTAAAGTCCGAATGCCGCAAGTACCGGCTCATTCGTTCGACGGCCACGCCATCGGGAACGACAGCGGCGAGATCTCCGTCAGCTTGCGGCCGGCCCAGTCGAGACCCGGCGTGCGCTCTTCCGCGCGGATCTGCGCCTCATGGACACGTAGCGCCGCGGCCGGATAATCGAACGTCTGCACCACGCCGTCCTTCACCACCTGCCGGCCATCGACATAGACGTGACGCACCGCGCGTTCCGCCGCCGCATAGATCATGCTGCGGATCGGATCGCGATGCGGCTGCATCATCGGATGGGTGACGTCGACCATCACGAAATCCGCCTTGCAGCCGGCTTCGAGCCTGCCGATATCGTTGCGGCCGAGCGCCTTGGCGCCGACGATGGTGGCCGCCTCGAACAGCATGGTCGAGTTCAGGCCGCGCGGATGCCCGGCCATCAGCCGCGAGGTCATCGTCACGTTGCGCATCTCCTCGATCATGTTGTGCGGATAGGTGTCGGTGCCGATCGCCACCGAAATGCCGGCCGCGCGATAGCGGCCGACATCGCGCAGCGCGATGCCGCGGCGCATGAACACGGTCGGGCAATGTGCGACGGTGGTTCCTGTCTCGGCGAGCAGCGCGAGATCGCGCCTCGTGTGCCACGGCGTCAGCGGATGGTCGTCGACGAAGATGGAGTGACCGACCAGCGAGGTCGGGCCGAGCACGCCGAGTTCGCCGAGCCACTGGATCGGCGTCACGCCATGGCGGCGGACGATCTCGTGGAATTCCGACACCGACTGTGCGGCATGGGTCTGCCACGGAATGCCGCGGCGTTTCGCTTCGGCATAACTGTCTTTCATCAGTTGCGGCGTGCAGGTGTCGATCTGCGCCGGATACATCATGCCGGACAGACGGCCGGACGGATGGCTCTCGGCGGCATCGATGAGCGCGAAAGCCTGCAGCATGCCGTCTTCGCCGGCCTTCTCGTTCCATTCGTAATCGACGAGCGTGCCATTCGGCGTGAACCAGCGCGCCGAGCGGAACCCCGGAGCGATATAGACGCGCAGGCCGCTTTGTCCGGCGAGATCGAGCCATTGCGGATGCGGCATCGATAGATCGACCACCGTGGTGACGCCGGACAGCAGCAGTTCGGAATACGCAACGCGCACGCAGTCCGGCACGCCTTCCGGATCGGACCGCAGGATCGGCATGTATTCGTAAAGCGACGAATTATACAGGCCGGGCGAGCCGATCTCGTCGAGAAAGCCCTTGTTGAGCGGTTCGCTGGACGGATGCGAGTGGATATCGACGAGGCCCGGCATCACCATGAAGCCGCGTCCGTCGATGGTCTCGACCGCTTCGCCCTGATAGTCGCGGCCGGCAAACACGATCTGGCCGCCGTCGAAAGCGACGTCGCCGCCGGTGACATAGGTGTGGCTGTTCTTTGCGGCGTCCCAGGCGACGACATAGTCCGCGTTGCGGATGACGGTGATGGCCATACTGATCCTCTTGATGGAAGGCGAGGAACCGTAAGCGCAAGCGACTAGCCGGTGCAAGATCGAGAGGTGAGCAGACCCGCCTGTCTATTTGGCAGGTGCAACCCGTCTGTTCGGCTCGTGCAAATGACGATAAGAAGACGCGTTGATCTGCAAAGTCCTGAAGAGAGCCTGAACTGATGCAATACAGACATGATGGCCTTTACGCTTCCCGCCGTTCGCCGGTCATGGCGCGCAATGTGGTGGCGGCGTCGCAGCCGCTGGCGACACAGGCGGGTTTGCGCATGCTGGAGCGCGGCGGCAATGCGCTGGATGCGGCGCTCGCGGCAGCGATCACGCTGACCGTGGTCGAGCCGACCGGCAACGGCATCGGATCGGACGCCTATTGCATCCTCTGGGATGGCAAGGAGCTGCACGGCCTCAACGCCTCGGGCCGGTCGCCGGCGGGATGGACGCCGGAGCGATTTGCAAATCACAAGACATTCCCGCATCGCGGGTGGGAGAGCGTCACCGTGCCCGGCGCCGTCTCGGCCTGGGTCGACCTGTCCGAACGCTTCGGCAAGCTGCCATTCGCTGACTTGTTCGAGCCTGCGATCTCCTATGCGGAGAATGGCTTCCACGTCTCGCCCGTGATCGCCGAACTCTGGCGCCGCGGTGCGGAGGAGTTGAAGAACCAGCCGGGCTTTGCCGAGGCCTTCATGCCGAATGATCGTGCGCCTGCGGCGGGTGAACTCTTCAAGGCACCGGGCCATGCATATTCGTTGAAATTGATCGCCGAGACCAAAGGCGAAGCCTTCTATCGCGGCGAACTCGCGCAGCGCATTGCAGCCTTCGCGCGCGAACATGGCGCCGTGCTCACGGCCGCGGATATGGCCGAGCATCGCAATGACTGGTGCGGCACCATCCATCAGGATTTCGGCGATGCATCGCTGCATGAAATCCCGCCGAATGGGCAGGGCATCGCGGCGCTGATGGCGTTGGGCATCATGCGGGCTTACGGCACCGACGGTCTCGCGCTCGACAGCGGCGACGCGTTCCATCTGCAGATCGAAGCCACAAAACTCGCTTTCGCCGACGTTTACGCCTACGCCGCCGATCTCGATTACATGCGCGACGTCACTGTCGCGCATCTGCTCAATCCCACCTATCTCGCATCGCGCGCCAAGCTGATCGATCGCAGCCGTGCGCAGGATTTTGGCGCGGGCGCGCCCAAGACCGGCGGCACGGTATGTCTATCGACCGGCGATGCCAGCGGCATGATGGTGTCCTATATCCAGTCGAATTATTCCGGCTTCGGCTCCGGCGTGGTCGTGCCCGGCACCGGCATCAGCCTGCAGAATCGCGGCTTCGGTTTCATTCTGACCGAGGGCCATCCCAATCAGGTCGGCCCGCGCAAGCGGCCGTTCCAGACCATCATTCCCGGTTTTGTCATGCAGGGCAAAGCGCCGCTGATGGCCTTCGGCCTGATGGGCGGCCCGATGCAGGCACAGGGCCATCTGCAGATCATGCTGCGCATGCAGCTCTGGGGACAGGATCCGCAGACGGCGGCGGATGCGCCGCGCTGGCGCTATGTCGCGGGATTGAAAGTGGCGATCGAGACGGCGGTGCCGGACAATGTCGCGGCAGACCTTGCCAGCCGTGGCCATGTCATCGAGCGCGAACCGCCGGACTCCGCCTTCGGCTTCGGCGGTGCGCAGCTCGTGCGCAGGATCGATGGCGGCTATGTCGCGGGCTCCGATCCGCGCAAGGATGGTCTGGCCGCGGGATTCTGAAACCCGGAGCACTATCGTAGGATGGGTAGAGCGCAGCGAAACCATCTCTTTTGCACACGACATTGATGGGTTTCGCGAAGACGCTCTACCCATCCTACCGCTAATCCGCCCTACATGCCTCAGCTCAGTCCCGCCGCTTTCACGACGGTGTAGGTGATCAGGCTCGCCACATAGGAACGACAGTGCGGTGGCCAGGCTCCATTTGCCAACGCCAGGCCGATCGCATCCGGCGCCGACTTTGACCTATTCTAGCAGTTGACCTGTTGCCATTCTCTCTTTGGATCACGAAGAAGCTGTAAAGCGGGCTGCTTAGGCTTGCTGAATAGCTGGGGCAATTCGTGATCATAAAATCAAAGAACTGGAAGCGTGCCGCATGGCTCGGTGCGGCGAGTGCGTTTGTCATGTCGCTCGATTTTACGACTGCTGTTCGTGCGCAGTCGACACTTCCCGCAGTGACGGTCGACGCGCCACAACAGCAAGCGACACGGCGCTCTCAAGTCAAACGCAGCACATCAGGCGCGCGGGGCGACCGTCGCGTTGCTGCCCGCCGATCGCAGCAAGCCGTTGCGCCAGGTCCGGTCAATCCGAGGCCCGAAACCGCTTGGGGGCACGTGGACGGCTACGTCGCGACCCGTAGCGGGACGGGCACAAAAACCGACACGCCGTTGATCGAAACGCCGCAGGCAATTTCCGTCGTCACGCAGGATCAGATTCAGGCGCAGGCCGCACAGAGCGTGTCGCAGGCCACGCGCTATACATCCGGGGTGGTCGGCGAGCGGAACGGTGCCGACGGCCGCTTCGATCAGGTTTATGTCAGGGGCTTTCTCGCCGATCAGTATCTGGACTCGTTGCGGGTGGCGTCGGGCACCTTCGCCTATACGCTAGTCGATCCTTTCAATCTTGAGCGGTTGGAGGTGCTGCACGGGCCTGCGTCGGTGCTCTACGGTCAGGCCTCGCCGGGCGGTGTGGTCAATATGGTCAGCAAGCGGCCGACCACAGAGCCGTATCAGGAGATGTTCGTTTCGACCGGCAGTTACGGCCGCGTCCAGAGCGGCATCGATGTCAGCGGGCCACTCGATAAAAACAAGGAATTTCTCTATCGCCTCACCGCTTCCGGCTACGACGTCGGCAGCCAGGTCGACCACGGCGACTATCAGCGCGTCTCGATCGCGCCGTCGCTGACGTGGCGGCCGACAAACGATACCACGATCACCTTCCAGGGGACCTATCAAAGGGACCCGAAAGCGGGCTTCTACAATCAGCTACTGCCGAATGGCGTGGGAACGTTGTTCTCGACCGTCAACGGCCGGATTCCAACCAGCTTCTACCTGGGCGATCCGAACTATAATATATTCAGGCGCGAATATGGTTCGATTGGTTATCTGTTCGAACATCGCTTCGATAACGTTTGGACGGTGCGGCAAAATCTCCGCTATACCGACAACAGCACCTATACACAGGCGGTCTATCCCCAGTCCAATCAGACGAACATTAACAGCATAGGCCGCGATGCGTTTTCTGCGGCGGAAACACTGCGTACCTTTGCAATCGACAATCAGGCCGAAGCGAAGTTCGCGACCGGACCGTTCCAGCACATGACGTTGTTCGGGGTGGACTACCAGACCGGCACCGATCGGGCCTCCAACGGTTATCTCGCCGATGTTGGAGCGATCAACGCGCTGAATCCTGTCTATGGCATAACTGTTCCAGCGCTGGATTTCGATGGTGCGAGCAGGCAGACCTTCGATCAGGTCGGCGTTTATCTGCAGGATCAGATCAAGCTCGACCGCTGGGTTGCGCTATTGGGGGTCCGGCATGATCGGGCCGAGTCGCGTACGGTCTCGACCTTCGACGGCACGACCTTCGGCACCACCGCGACATCGGATGAAGCGACCACCAAGCGCGGCGCCTTGCTGTACAAGTTCGACAACGGCGTGGCGCCATACATTCAATATACGGAGTCGTTCCAGCCGATCGTTGGGGCGTCGAACAGGACCCTGAATCCGTTCAAGCCGACGACCGGTCAGCAGAAGGAGTTCGGCGTTAAGTATCAACCAGACGAAAAGATGCTCCTGACTTTCGCAGCTTTCGACCTGAAGCAGCAGAACGTGGTGATGCAGGATCCGAACGATATCAGAAACCGGGTCCAGGCCGGTGAGATCCGGTCGCGCGGGATCGAGATCGAAGGCAAGGTACAGGTCGATCGCAGCCTGACATTGCTCGGCGCCTACACTTATCTCGACCTGGTCAATACGAATTCGGAGCCTGATACGCTCGGTAAACGGCCAATCGGTGTCCCGCGCAATGCGGCATCGCTATGGGCCGATTACACCTTCCGCAGCGGCGTCCTCGATGGTTTCGGTCTGGCGGCCGGCGTCCGCTATTTCGGGGAAACAGCGGGCGACAGCATGAACACCTATAACGTTCCGGGCGTCACGCTGTTCGATGCGGCGCTTCACTATGACCTTGCCGGACTTGGACCGCAGTTCAAGGGCTTCAAGTTCCAGCTCAATGCCAGCAACCTGTTCGACAAGACCTATGTGCGGCTGTGTCAGGATTCCGGCTGCTATTACGGCATGCGGCGCGATGTGATCGCGACGCTGCGTTACCGATGGTGATGCAGCGGCACAGGATGAACTTCAAATCACGGTGTCGGTGCGAAGGATGCCACGCTGGCCGGGCTACCCCAGTCCCGCCGCCTTCGCGACGGTGTAGGTGATCAGGCTCGCCACATAGGCCAGCGCGAACATGTAGAGGAACGTCACCACCATCCACTTGGTGCTGCCGGTCTCGCGGCGGATCACGGCCAGTGTCGAGGCGCATTGCGGGGCGAAGATGAACCAGGCCAGGAACGACAGAGCCGTCGCGAGGCTCCATTTGCTGGCTAGCGCCTGGCCGATCGCATCCGCCGCTTCCTTGCCGCCTTCGATCGCATAGACGGTGCCGAGCGCGCCGACCGCGACTTCGCGCGCCGCCATGCCGGGGATCAGCGCCACAGCGATCTGCCAATTGAAGCCGAGCGGTGCGAAGAACGGCTCCAGGAATTTTCCGATCATCGCGGCGAGACTGTAATTGATCGCCGGCCCTTCAGCGCCGGCCGGTGCCTGCGGGAACGAGGCGAGGAACCAGATCAGGATCATCATCGACAGGATCGTTGTGCCGGCGCGCTGCAGGAACATCTTGGCGCGGGTATAGACGCCGATGGCGATGCTCTTGATACGCGGCAGCTTGTAGTCCGGCAATTCCAGCATGAACGGTGCCGGCTGGTAGTCGCGCCACATGAAGAACTTGATGACGAAGGATGCCGCCAGCGCGCTGCCGATGCCGGCGATATAGAGCCCGAACATCACGAGGCCCTGCAGATTGACCCAGCCCCAGACGGTCTCGGCCGGTATGAAGGCGGAGATGATCAGCGTATAGACCGGGATGCGCGCCGAGCAGGTCATCAGCGGCGCGATCAGGATGGTGGTCAGGCGGTCGCGGCGGTTGTCGATCACACGCGTCGCCATGATGCCGGGGATGGCGCAGGCGAAGCTCGACAGCAGCGGGATGAAGGCGCGGCCATGCAGGCCGGCGCCGCCCATGATGCGGTCCATCAGGAACGCGGCGCGTGCCATGTAGCCGAAATCTTCCAGCAGCAGGATGAACAGGAAGATGATGATGATCTGCGGGAGGAACACGAGCACGCTGCCGACGCCGGCGATCAACCCGTTCTGCAGGAAGCTCTGCAAGATTCCTTCAGGCAGCACTTGTGCCACCAGCGTGCCCAGCGCGCCGAAGGAATCCGACAGCAGCTCCATCAGCGGCTGCGCCCAGGAGAACACCGCCTGGAACATCACGAACAGAATGAGCGCGAGAATCGCGAGACCGGCGACCGGATGCAGCACCACGGCATCGACGCGCGTGGTCAGCGTGTCGGGCTTGGTTGGCATCGTGACGGTTTCGCGGATGATGCGGTCAGCCTCGCGCTGCAGCGCCTTCATGTCGGACAGGCCAAGCGGCGTCCAGCCATCGCCTGTGGTAACTGCCGGCATGTTGGCGGCGAATTCGTCGGTGCGCTTGCGCAATTCCTCGACGCCGGCCTTCTTCACCGCGATCGAGGTGATGACAGGCACGCCGAGTGCTGCGGACATCGCATCGACATCGATGCTGACGCCGCGGCGCTGCGCGATGTCGAACATGTTGAGCACCACCAGCAGCGGACGGCCGGTACGCTTGAGTTCCAGGATCAGCCGCAGCGTGAGGCGCAGATTGGTGGCGTCGGCAATGCACAGGACCAGATCGGGCGCGGCTTCGCCGGGACGCTTGCCGAGCACGACGTCGCGGGTGATCTCTTCATCCGGGCTGCGGCCGCGCAGCGAATAGGTGCCGGGCAGGTCGAGCAGCGTCACCTGACGGCCGGCCGGCGTCACGAAGGCGCCTGCCTTGCGTTCGACGGTGACGCCTGCATAGTTGGCCACCTTCTGGCGGCTGCCGGTGAGTGCGTTGAAGAGCGATGTCTTGCCGCTATTGGGGGCTCCCACCAGCGCGAGATGAAAGCGCTCGTTGGTCACGTCTGCATCGGTCATTTCACAACAACTGCCATGGCTTCGCGCCGGCGAACGGCGATCGTAATATTGTCGACGCGCACCGCGATCGGATCGCGCTGGATGGCGCCCTGATGCAGGATCTCGACGCGCGCGCCTTCGGTGAAGCCCATTTCCAGCAGATGCCGTTCGAGCTCGTGGCCGCTCTCGGCGGCGCCTGCAATATCGGGCTGCAACGCCACGATGGTTCCGATGAATCCGCGCGGCGCATTGCCGAGGCGCAATTCGTGTATGGATGTTTCGGATGCAGTCTGGTGGACGGTCATGTCCGACCTTGTCGAGCAGCGTCCTGACAAGGTCAAGACAAACGCTCGTATGTTATTAGAATGATTATAAAGAGGCGTTCCGGCACCGCTTACGATGCGCCCGCGGACTGCTCGTTCACTACCCGCTGCTGGATCTTCACCAGTTCTGCATAGATGCCGCCTTGGGCGATCAGTTCGTCATTGGAGCCCTGCTCGGCGACGACGCCTTCTTTCAGCACGATGATCTTGTCGGCGTCGCGAATGGTCGAGAGCCGATGCGCGATCATGATGACGGTGCGCCCCTGCATCAGCCGGCGCAGCGCCTCGATCACCAGCGCCTCGGATTCCGGATCAAGCGCGGCCGTCGGCTCGTCCAGGATCATGATCGGGCTGTTGCGCACCACCGCACGCGCGATGCCGATGCGCTGGCGCTGGCCGCCGGACAGCGTGTCGCCGCGTTCGCCCACCATGGAGTCATAGCCATGTGGCATGCGGCTGATGAACTCGTCGGCATTGGCGATCTTGGCGGCGGCAACGATCTCCTCGTCAGTTGCACCAGGGCGGCCATAGGCGATGTTCTCGCGGATCGTGCCGCGGAACAGCACCGTCTCCTGCAGCACGAAGCCGACCTGGGCGCGCAGCGCCGATAATTTGTAGTCAGTGACGTCGGTGCCATCGATCAGCACGCGCCCCGATGTCGCATCGTAGAAGCGCGGGATCAGACTCAGCACCGTGGATTTGCCGGAGCCGGTCGGCCCGACAACGCCGACGATCTGGCCGGGTTCGATATGCAGCGAGACGTCGCGGAGCACGCTGGCTTCCTCACTATAGGCGAAGGCGACGTTCTCGAAGGTGATGGCGCCTTTGGCACGGCCGGGATCGACGGCGCCCGGCTTTTCCACGATCACGTCATCGGCCGCGAGAATATTCTGGATCCGCTCCAGCGCCACGGTGGTCTGCGCGATCGCGCTGGTCATGCTGGCGAGGTCCTTCACCGGTTTGAAGAACTGCGCGAGATAAGCGAGGTACACGGTGAGCGCGCCAGCCGTCATAGTGCCGGCGACAATCAGCGAGGTCCCCTTCCACAGCACGATGGCGGTGCAGAACGCCACCACGATGCTGACCACAGGCGAGAGCAACGATTTCACCTGACGCGCCTTCATGGCGGCCTCGACCGTCGCATGGCTGGCGGCCTCCAGCCGTGCCAGTTCGAGGTCCTGCCTGCCGAAGGCCGTCACTGCGCGCACCTGGCCGAGGCCCTGCTGGACCACGGCGACGATCTCGCTCTGTCTTTGCCGCACCGTGCGCGTCACTTCCTTCACGGCGCGCTTGAAATGGAACACGAAGACGATCAGGAATGGCGTGATGCCCAGCGCGATCAGCGTAAAATCCCAGTCGAGCCAGAACATCAGCCCGATCATGAAGACGATGGTGATGAGATCGAGCAGGATATCCAGCGTCGACGATGAAGCGAAGTTCTGCAGCGTTGTGACGTCGGTGGTGATCGTGGACATCAGCGCGCCGGTCTTGGCCTTGTCGTAGTAGCGCAGCGACAACCGATGCAGATGCGCATAGATGCGGATGCGCAGGTCGTTGGCCACCCACTGGCCGACCGATGTCGAATAGTAGTTGTCGATGTAGGTGGCGATCGCGCCGATCACGGCGATGACCAGCGTGGCGATGCCGGCGAACAGTGCGACGCCGAGCGTGTGGCGGCCGATGCCGTAGTCATGGGCCCAGTCCAACCAGGCGGGCAGGTGATGGCTGCCCAGCGCGTCATCGAGCACCAGTTTCAGCGGCCAGGGCGCGGCCAGGCTCATGGCAATCTCGACCAGCATGGCGAGGAAGACGATGATCAGCCAGCCGCGATAGGGCCGGAGCATCTCGAGTACCAGACGAGTCATCGAACATTGTCTCCAGCGACAAGGCCAGACCGGGAATCATGGGCAGTCCGGGCGGCCGCAGTATATAGCCGCCGTCGGTTAGCGGGTCTTAACTGTAGTCGGGTACAGATGGATTTTTGCTGACAGCCCGCGCATTGTGGCATGCGGGCAGGAGCGTCAGTTAATTTGGCAGGGCTGCGCAGGACCGAACATGAACGTGCGATCCGTTGCTTTCCCGTTCTGGGGCAGAGTGCTTCTGCTGGCCGGCATCCTCGGTCTGGTCCTGGGCGGCGGCCTTCTGACCTGGCGCTACATCGAGCGTCCGACCGTGCTCAAGCTGGCGGTCGGGTCGATCGATGGCGAAGCCGGCAAGACGGCATCGATCATCGCCAGCCATTTCGCCACCAGGAAGTCGCCGATCCGGCTGGATTTCGAGACCTTCGGCAACGCCGTCGATGCCGGCAAGGCGTTCTCCTCCGGCAAGGTCGATCTCGCTGTGGTCCGGGCCGATGTCGGCGATCTCTCCGAGGCGCGCGCCGTTGCCGTCATGGCCAAGGCGGTCGTCATGCTGATCGCGCCTCCCGGCTCGAAAATCACCAGCGTCGAAGGTCTGCGCGGCCGCACCGTCGGTGTGGTGGGCGGCGAGGTCAATCGCAGGCTGGTCGATGCGCTCACGAAGCAATACGACCTGACGAGCGCGAGGGTCACATTCAAGAATCTTGAGGTCAGCGATACCCGGCGCGCGGTGGAAGCCAAGGAAGTCGGCGCCCTGCTGGTCGTGATTCCGCTGACCGAGAAGTATTTGTCCCTGGTGCGCGGTCTGTTCAAAACCGGCGCCCCCGTGCTGATCCCGATCGATGCCGCCGGCGCCATTGCCGATGCCAATGGCGCCTATGAAAGCTTCGACATTCCGAAAGGGTCGCTCCGCGGTGCGCCGCCCGTCCCGGATGATGACGTGACAACGCTTCGGGTCAGTTACTATCTGGTCGCGAACAAGAAGCTCCATTCCAGCCTGATCGCGCGTCTGACCGAAATGGTGATCGCGGCGCGCCGCGATCTGATCGCCGAGCAACCGCAACTGGCCGGTATCGCCGCTGCCGACACCGATCCCGATGCCTTTATCCCCATTCATCCGGGCGCTGCTGCCTACTACAACGGTACCGAGCAGAGCTTCATGGACAAATACGGCGACGACATCTATCTCGCCCCCATGATCCTTGGCGCCCTTGCCTCTGTGCTGGCTGCCGCCTGGAAATTCCTCGGCATCCGCCCGCCCGACCACCGTGAGGCGACGCTCAACGCACTTTATGCATTGCCGCGACGGATCCGGGCGGCGGCGGACGATGCGGAGCTGTGCGCGATCGAGCAGGAGGTCGACGATCTTCTCAGCGCGCAATTGGCGAAGACCATGCGCAATGATGACGATGCACTTGAAATGGCGACGCTGGTCTCTTCGGCACAGCGCCTCGACAACCTCATTCATCACCGCCGTTCGGCGCTGGCGCGGGCCCCGTTTTCTGCCGCGCCGCATTCAAGTATAGAGTCGGAGACGTAGTTCCAGGCCATGACGCTGTTTTGCAGAACCACCAGCCGTTTGCGGGCACCTTTATTTCTCGCGAGAGGTCAATCATGACGCACAACCTGCTCGTGTTTCCGGATGACACCGCGCAGTGCATCATCGATCCGATCAGGGCCGCAAAGCGCAGCCTGAACATCCGGATGTTCCTGTTCACCGATCCGACGCTGCTGCATGAGGTGATCGCGGCGAAGCGGCGCGGCGTCAACGTGCGCGTCATGCTCAATCCGGCCCGGCGCAACGGCGAGAGCGAGAATAACGAAACCGCCGCGGCGCTGACTGGTGCCGGGGTCGAGGTCCGTGACAGCAATCCGGCCTTCGCGCTGACCCATCAGAAGTCGATGGTGATCGATCATGAGTGGGGTTTTGTGGAGTCGCTGAACTGGGAGACTCGCGATCTCACCGAGACGCGTGACTACGCGGTGACCACGACCAAGAAGCTCGAGATTTCCGATATGGTGGATTGCTTCGAGGCCGACTGGGCGAAGCAGGATTTCGTGCCGAATCCGGACTCGCAACTGATCTGGTGCCCGAACAACGGCCGCGAGCGGATCGGCGCTTTCATCGATTGCGCGCGGGACACGCTCTGGATTCAGAACGAGCGTTATCAGGACACGGACATCATCGAGCGGCTGGTTCGCGCGGTGCTGCGCGGCGTTCAGGTCCACATCATGGCGCGGCAGCCGCACAAGCTGAAGAAGAACAAGCTGATCGAGGGTATCGGGGGATTGCGCATCATGCATGACGTCGGTGCCAAGGTGCACCGGCTCAATGACATGAAGCTGCACGGCAAGATGCTGTTGGCCGACGAGGAACGCGCTATCGTCGGTTCGATCAATCTCACGCCGGGCAGTTTTGACGATCGCCGCGAACTGGCCATTGAGACCGATGCGCACCATGTTGTGAAGCGTCTGGTCGAGACCTCACATCACGACTGGAAACATTCGCGCAAGCTCGACCTCTCCGACGAGGCGGTGCAGGCGGACCTGGAAAAACACGGCATCCGGCAGTAGCGCGTTGTCGCTCAGCGCCGATCCGGCCGCGGCGATTGCCGGGCTCGGGGCTGCACAGGTTTCCTTTCGGCGCGGCGAGCATATTCCGTGGCCAGGTTCAGCAGTCGTTCGCGAACCACGGGGTCATCAATCTCCCGCGCCAGCTTTTCGCAGCGCTCGGCCTGCTCTCTGAAATATGCGGCTTCGCTAGGCAACTTTGTCGTTTTCCATGGGCAGTGCGGGGCGCAGGAACATCGCCGAGAGCTGATCCTTGATTTCCAGGACACGCGGCGATGTCATACCCGGGCGAATGCAGAGCAGCGCTTTGATGGTCGGAAGCTCCGGTAAGTAATAGTCCCTGGCCCAGACCAGTCCCGGCGGAATGATCCGGCTGGGAACAGCCGTCAGTCCGATGCCGGCTTCGACGGCGGCTTTCTTCGCGCTGTAGTCCTGACTGCTGAAGGCAATCCGATAGGAAAGGCCATGCCGCGTGAGCGTATGAATCATCCAGTCGTCATTGGTCCAGGTGACGATTGGGATCGGTGCGCCGGGGCCGAGCACGAATGATTTCGAGCGAACCCATGCCAGCCGATCCTCGGCTTCATCGACAATGAGCGGAGCCAGATCGGCACTGATTTCTCCCCGCTGGAAAAAACACCCGACGTCGATATGGCCGTCGATCAACGCTGTCGCAATCTCGGTGGACATTCCGGCATGGATATGGATGTCATTGAGGTTGCTCAGGCTCTGCTCGGCGACGAAGCGCTGCGCGAGGACAACGCTCAGGCCCAAACGAAGCCGGTCGACATGATTATCGGCTCCGCCGAGCGCAAGCACCTGATCGTTGGCCTCGATGATCTTGCGCGCCTGCGCAAGCACCAGCTTGCCGAGATCGGTCGGACAACTTCCGTTCGGCGTCTTGCTGAACAGCGAACCGCCAACAAGTTGTTCGAGGCGCTTGATCTGCGAACTCACCGCGGGCTGACTCAACCCCAATTGCTCCGCAGCCTTGGTCAAGCTACCTGTTTCTGAAATGGCAACGACGGTACGAACAATTTCAATCGGAATATTGAGATGCCGCTTGTGCATTTGAATATCCAGCCTCGCAATTGCGCCATGAGTCGGACCAAGTGGTGTCGCGATTCTCTACCAATCATATAGGCGTAATCACTCTTGGTTATATATTTGATTTGGATGGCATTTCGGGAACTTATGGCGTCATCAAAATCAGTGTGTGGCGGCTATCTACCGAATTCGATGATGACGACACGCGCCGTGGCATCGGACTCAATCGCGACAGGTGCTGATCCTTGTTCCACAAGCAGCCCATCATGCGCCGACAGGCTGTCGACGGTCGATGCCGACCGTACGGTCGCAGTGCCATGCTCAACGAACAGAAACGCTTGTGCAGAAACTATAAAATCCTGACGTTTCATGACGTTGATGCGCCTCACATGCTGTGAGACGATCCCGCGCCTGCTCATCACATTCAAATCTGTAATGGGGCCGTCGATCAGTGTCGCTGACGTTTGCTGATCGCCCGGGAAGGAATGGATCGTACTGCGATCAATGCGCACAGATGCGCTGCCGTGGACATTGAGGTCGATGCCGGCGCCATCGATGACCAGAAGTGTACGATCAATCCCGGGAAATGACGAGAACGGTCCGTCGCTCGTCACCTGCGCCATACTGACGCGCCAGTCGAAATCGTCCAGCTTTGCATTCGCCGGGAAGATCGCGATCTCCGTGGTCGATCCCAGCCCGTTCTTCCAGGGCATCACCTTGTAGTTCGCGGCGCGCAGGATTTGCATGCGCCGCACTCAGCCCTTGGCTTGCAGCGATGGCAGATTGAGGTGATGTTCCTCGGCGCAGTCGATGGCTTCCTCATAGCCCGCATCGGCGTGACGCATCACGCCGGTGGCCGGATCGTTCCACAACACGCGTTCGAGGCGCTTGGCTGCTTCCGGCGTGCCGTCGGCGACGATAACCATGCCGGAATGCTGCGAGAAGCCCATGCCGACGCCGCCGCCGTGATGTAGCGACACCCATGTTGCGCCAGATGCGCAGTTGAGCAGCGCATTGAGCAGCGGCCAGTCGGAGACGGCGTCGGAACCGTCCTTCATCGCCTCGGTCTCGCGGTTCGGGCTTGCCACCGAACCGGAGTCGAGATGATCCCTGCCGATCACGATCGGCGCCTTCAATTCGCCCGAGGCCACCATCTCGTTGAAGGCGAGGCCGAGGCGATGGCGATCGCCGAGCCCAACCCAGCAGATCCGCGCCGGCAGGCCCTGAAACTGGATGCGCTCGCGCGCCATGTCGAGCCAGTTCACCAGCGCTTTGTTGTGTCCGAGGATCTCCTTCACCTTGGCGTCGGTCTTGTAGATGTCCTCGGGATCGCCTGAGAGAGCAGCCCAGCGGAACGGGCCGATGCCGCGGCAGAACAGCGGGCGAATATAGGCTGGCACGAAGCCGGGGAAGTCGAACGCGTTGTCGACGCCTTCTTCCTTCGCCATCTGGCGGATGTTGTTGCCATAGTCGACCGTCGGCACGCCCATCTTGTGGAAGTCGAGCATAGCGCGGACATGCTCGCTCATGGATTTGCGCGAGGCCTTCTCGACGGCCTGCGGATCGCTGGCGCGCTTGGCTTCCCATTCGGAAAGCGTCCAGCCCTTCGGCAGATAGCCATTGACCGGATCATGCGCCGAGGTCTGGTCGGTGACGATATCCGGCCTGACGCCGCGGCGGACCAGTTCAGGGAAGATGTCGGCGGCATTGCCGAGCACGCCGACGGAGATCGGCTTCTTCTCCTTGTTGGCCTTCTCGATGATCGCCAATGCGTCGTCGAGATCCTTTGCCTGCACGTCGAGATAACGGCTCTTCAAGCGCATCTCGATGCGGCTCGGCTGGCACTCGACCGCGAGGCACGACGCGCCGGCCATGGTGGCAGCCAGCGTCTGCGCGCCGCCCATGCCGCCCAAGCCTGCCGTGAGAATCCATTTGCCGGAGAGGTCACCGTTATAGTGCTGACGTCCGGCCTCGACGAAGGTCTCATAGGTGCCCTGCACGATGCCCTGCGAGCCGATATAGATCCACGAGCCGGCCGTCATCTGGCCGTACATCATCAGCCCCTTGCGATCGAGCTCGTTGAAGTGCTCCCAGGTGGCCCAGCGCGGTACGAGATTGGAATTGGCGATCAGCACGCGCGGCGCGTCGGCGTGCGTCTTGAATACGCCGACCGGCTTGCCGGACTGCACCAGCAGCGTCTCGTCAGTATTGAGCTCGCGCAGCGACTTGGCGATCTGGTCGAAGGCTTCCCAATTGCGCGCCGCGCGGCCGATGCCGCCATAGACCACCAGTTCGTTCGGGTTCTCGGCCACTTCCGGATCGAGATTGTTCATCAGCATGCGCAGCGGCGCTTCGGTGAGCCAGTCCTTGGCGGAGAGTTCAGTGCCGCGCGGGCTGCGGACGATGCGGCTGTTCTTGCTGCGATCCATGATGGTGTCCTTAGTTGGATGTCGCGGAGGTCCGGCCGTGCCAGACGCGGGCGTGAAGCGGATTGAAGCCGACGCGGTAAACCAGCTCGGCGGGGTGTTCGATGTCCCAGATCGCGAGATCGCAGACCTTGCCAATTTCCAGCGTGCCGATCTCGTTCAGTTTGCCGAGCGCCCGCGCGCCTTCGCGCGTGACGCCGAGCAGGCATTCATCCACGGTCATGCGGAACAGTGTCGCGCCCATATTCATGGTCAGCAGCAGCGAGGTCAGCGGCGAGGTGCCGGGATTGCTGTCGGTGGCCAGTGCCAGATGGGTGCCATGCTTGCGGAACAGCGCGATCGGCGGAGCCTGGGTCTCGCGCAGGGTGTAGTAAGCACCCGGCAATACTACGGCGACGGTGCCGGCCTTGGTCAGTGCGATGACGCCGTCTTCGTCCGTATGTTCGAGATGATCCGCAGACAGCGCGCTGTGGTCGGCGGCAAGTTTAGCACCGTGCAGGTTCGACAGCTGGTCCGCATGCAGCTTGACCGGCAGGCCGAGTTTCTTGGCGGCGTCGAACACCCGCGCCGTTTGCTCCGGCGAAAATGCGATGCCCTCGCAGAACGCGTCGACGGCGTCGGCGAGTTTCAGTTCGGCAATCGCCGGCAGCATTTCGGCGATGACCGTGTCGATATAGGCGTCCTTGTCGCCATTTGCTTCCGGCGGCATCGCATGCGCGCCGAGAAACGATGTCACCACTGATACGTTGCGCTCGCGGCCGAGCTGCAGGGCGGCCTTGAGGCAGCGGATCTCGGTCTCCTTGTCGAGCCCATAGCCCGACTTGATCTCGATGGTGGTGACGCCTTCCGCGAGCAGATGATCGAGCCGCTTCAATCCGCTGGCGACGAGCTGCGCCTCGCTGGCCGCACGCGTCGCCTTCATGCTCGAAGCGATGCCGCCGCCGGCGCGCGAGATGTCCTCATAGCTCGCGCCCTCGAGCCGCATCGCGAATTCCGTGGCGCGGTTGCCGCCATAGATCAGATGGGTGTGGCAATCGACCAACCCCGGCGTGATCCAGCGGCCCTCGCAATCGATGCGAGTCTTGGCGTCGGTGCCGGCCGGCAGTTCTGACGCTGGACCGACAAAAGCGATCCGGCCGTCCTTTGCTGCGATGCAGCCATTCTTCACGATGCCGAGGCCGGGCTGGCCGGGCGCCATGGTCGCGAGGCGTGCATTGGTCCAGATGGTATCGAAGGTCATGACGGACTGCCGTAAATTCGGGACGTCGTATGTCTATACATAATCAGCGGCCTCGCTTATTGTCGAGCGTCTTTTGAATGCAACAGGCAATCGCTATGGGCACGCAACGTGCTGCAAAAAGGCTGTTCTTCGCGCACGCGCTGCTGCCGTCAGGCTGGGCGCGCGACGTCATTGTCGCAATCGAGAATGGCACCATCACGGCCGTTGCCGCGAATTCGAGCAGCGCTGACGCTGAAATCATCAGCGGCGTGGCGCTGCCCGGATTGCCCAATCTGCACAGCCATGCGTTCCAGCGCGGCATGGCCGGCCTCACCGAAATCCGCGGCGCGACCCAAGACAGTTTCTGGACCTGGCGGCAGTTGATGTATCGTTTCATCGATACGCTGACGCCGGATGACGTCGAAGCCATCGCGGCTTTCGCCTATGCCGAGATGCTGGAAGGCGGCTTCACCTCGGTGGCCGAATTTCACTATCTGCATCACGACGAGACCGGCACGCCTTATAGCGATCTCGCGGAGATGGGTACGCGCATCGCGGCGGCATCCAGCGAGACCGGTATCGGTCTGACGCTGCTGCCGTCCTTCTACAATTTCAGCGGCTTCGGCGGCGCGCCGTCAATTCACGGTCAGCGCCGTTTCGTCAATGATCCCGCGCGCTTTCTGGCGCTGCTGGAGAAATCCGGCGCGGCCATCGCGCCTCTCGATGACGCCGCCATCGGCATCGCGCCGCATTCGTTGCGCGCGATCACGCCGGAGACGTTGAATGACGTCCTCAAGGCGGTGCCCGATGGTCCGATCCATATCCACGTGGCCGAGCAGACCAAAGAGGTCGAGGACTGTATCGCCTGGTCCGGCAAGCGGCCGGTGGCATGGCTGCTGGATCACATGCCCGTCGACAGGCACTGGGTGCTGATCCACGCGACCCATATGACCGATGAAGAAGCCGCCGGTGTCGCGAAAGCAGGTGCCGTCGTCGGTCTCTGTCCGCTCACCGAAGCCAGCCTCGGTGACGGCATTTTCGACGGCCCGCGCTTCATCGATGCCGGCGGTGTGTTCGGTGTCGGCAGCGATTCCAATATCGAGATTACGGCGCCTGGCGAACTCAAGCAGCTCGAATACAGCCAGCGTCTCGCCTATCGCGTCCGCAATGCCGTGGCGCGCCATGAGGGCGAGTCCACTGGCCGTGCGCTCTATGAACATGCGCTGATCGGCGGCACGCACGCCTCGGGCCGCAATATCGGTGCACTTGCGGTCGGCAAGCGTGCGGATATCGTCGTGTTGGATACCGCGCATCCCGATCTCTGTGCCGTCACCGGTGACCGCTGGCTCGATGCCATGACCTTTGTTGCCGGCAAGTCGGCGATCTCCGACGTCTTCGTCGGCGGCAAGCAGGTCGTCAACGGCGGTCGCCACATCAAGCGCGCATCCATCACCGAGCGCTATCGGCGCGTCGTGCAGCGGCTGGCGACACTCTGATGGCGACAGCGCGCGTATCAAAACCGGCAAATGGAAAAGCGCAGGCCGCGCCGCAGGCGCTCTATCAGCGCATCCGTGCCGATCTCGAAGAGAAGATTCTCTCCGGCCGCTGGCCGCCCGGCTATCGCATTCCATTCGAGCATGAGCTGGTCGAGAGCTATAATTGCTCGCGGATGACCGTGAACAAGGTGCTGTCGGGTCTCGCAGCCGCTGGTGTCATCGAACGCAAGCGCCGCGTCGGGAGCTTCGTCGCCAAGCCGCTGGTGCAGTCCGCAGTGCTGCATATTCCGGATATCCAGGCCGAGATCGCCAAGCGCGGCGAGGCCTATGCTTATGAGTTGCTCACGCGCAAACGACGCAAGGCAACCAAGGACGATCTCGAACGTCTCGGCATCGACAAGAGCTGCGACGTGCTGGTGTTGAGCTGTCGGCACATTGCCAAGGGCAGGCCTTTCGCGCTGGAAGAGCGCCTGATCAATCTCGACGTGGTGCCGCCCGCGTCTGAAATCGATTTCACGCGCGTGCCACCCGGTACCTGGCTGCTCGGTCACGTACCGTGGAATGAGGCTGAACATCGGATCACCGCGTCTCTCGCCGATGATGTCGCCTTGAAGGCATTGACGCTGAAGAAGCCGGCCGCCTGTCTCGTGGTCGAGCGCCGCACCTGGCGCAAGAACAAGATTATCACATCGGTGCGCGTCACCTATCCGAACGATCTGTATCAGCTCACCGCACGCTTCACGCCGACGGGGCTGCGATCATGAGGACGATATGAATCGTCTGGCGCGGCATAGCCGCGCAAATTGACTCTGGCAATCCGCCATGTTGCCATGCAGTATCATTCTAAATCTGGCTGAGGAGAGTGCGTTATGAAGTTGATTGGAGTTTCCGTCGCCGCCATGCTCGCGGCTCTCGTTGCGACCCCGGCTGCGGCGCAGACCAAGGTCACCATCGCCATTTCCGGCTGGACGGGTTTTGCGCCGCTGACGCTGGCGAAGGAAGCCGGCATCTTCGCCAAGAACGGACTCGACGTCACCATCAAGAAGGTGCCGCAGGCCAGCCGCCATCTCGCCATCGCATCGGGCGATGTGCAATGCGCCGCCACCACGGTCGAGACCTGGGTGGTGTGGAATGCCAACGGCGTCGCCACCACGCAGCTGTTCCAGCTCGACAAGTCCTATGGCGCTGACGGTATGGCCGTGCGCGCCGGCACCGCATCGATCAAGGACCTGAAGGGCAAGACCGTTGCCGCTTCCGCCCCGGGCACTGCGCCCTATTTCACGCTCGCCTGGTTCCTGAAGAAGAACGGCCTCAGTGTGAAGGATGTCTCCGTGGTCAACATGGAGCCGGGTCCGGCAGCGCAGGCCTTCATCGCCGGCCAGAACGATGCGGCCATGACCTATGAGCCGTATCTGTCGGCCGTGCGCGAGAAGCCGGAAGCCGGCAAGATCATCGCCACCACGCTCGACTATCCGATGATCATGGACACCTTCGGCTGCACGCCGAAATTCATCGCCGATAACGAAGGTGCCGTGAAGGCGCTGGCCAAGAGCTATTTCGAAGCCGTCGCGATGATCAAGGCCGACCAGGCCAAGTCCTACGAGATCATGGGCGCCGACGTGAAGCAGACCGGCGAGAAGTTCGGCGCCTCCGCGCAGTATCTGCGCTGGCAGGATCAGGAGGCGAACAAGAAGTTCTTCGCCGGCGAGCACCAGGCGTTCTCGAAGGAAGCGGCCGAGCTGCTGCTCGAAATCGGCGTGATCAAGGAAATCCCGGATCTGACGAAGCTCGCCGATCCGCGTTTCATTCAGTAAATCTCCGCCATCGCTTCCGTCATTGCGAGGAGCGAAGCGACGCGGCAATCCAGCTCTTACTTAAGGAAGACTGGATTGCTTCGTCGCAAGAGCTCCTCGCAATGACGATCATGAGCATCGAATACGCAGCATGAAGCCACTCGCCCCCATTTCATCCACCGCGCGCGTCGTGCTCGGCATATCGTTCTTCGTTCTGTTCGTTGCCGCGTGGTCCTATGCGACCTTTGGCGGCTTCGTCTCCAAGACCTTCCTCGCCAATCCATGGACCATGCTGCAGGATGGCTGGCTGCTGCTGACCAAGCACGGCTTCCTGCATGATATCGGCATGACCATCTGGCGCGTGATCGGCGGCTTCGTGCTGGCTGCGCTATTCGCGGTGCCCATCGGCATCCTGATGGGCGCCTACAAGCCGGTTGAAGCCTTTCTCGAACCCTTCGTCTCCTTTGCGCGCTATCTGCCGGCCTCGGCCTTCATTCCGCTCCTGATCCTGTGGGCCGGCATCGGCGAATTGCAGAAGCTCCTGGTGATTTTCATCGGCTCGGTGTTCCAGCTCATCCTGATGGTCGCTGTCAGTGTCGGCAGCGTGCGCCGCGATCTTGTCGAGGCGTCGCTGACACTCGGCGCGCGCGACGCCGGGGTGCTCAAGCGCGTGCTGATTCCATCCGCCGCGCCGGAGATTGCGGAAATTCTCCGTCTCGTGCTCGGCTGGGCCTGGACCTATGTCATCGTCGCCGAACTGATCGGCTCGTCCTCGGGCATCGGCCACATGATCATCGACAGCCAGGCGCTGCTGGCCACTGGCCAGATCATCTTCGGCATTATCGTCATCGGCATCATCGGTTTGATTTCGGACTATGCGTTCAAGGCTGCGAACCGGCGCTTGTTTCCGTGGAGCATCATTTGAGCAAGCTCGTCATCGACAATGTCTCGCGGATCTTTCCGGCCGTCCGCGGCGGCACGCCGACGCGTGCGCTGGAGCCGACCAATCTTTCCGTCGCGGACAACGACTTCGTCACGATCCTCGGACCAAGCGGTTGCGGCAAGTCCACGCTGCTGCGCATGGTCGCTGGACTGGATACGCCGACCACCGGCCGCATCCTGCTCGACGGCAAGGCGATCACCGGTCCCGGCGCCGATCGCGGCATGGTGTTCCAATCCTACACGCTGTTTCCCTGGCTCACGGTCTCCGAGAACATTTCCTTCGGCCTGCGCGAGCGCGGTGTGTCCCAACGTGAACGCACGCGCATTGCCGGCGAGTGGCTGGAGAAAGTCGGCCTCACCAGCTTCGCCAATCATTTTCCGAAGCAACTCTCCGGCGGCATGCAGCAGCGCACGGCCATTGCGCGCGCGCTCGCCAACGATCCGAAAATCCTGCTGCTCGACGAGCCATTCGGCGCGCTCGACAACCAGACCCGCGCCTTGATGCAGGAATTGCTGCTCGGCATCTGGGAGCGCGAGCGCAAGACGGTGATCTTCGTCACCCACGATATCGAGGAAGCGGTGTTCCTCGCGTCGCGCACCGTGGTGATGTCGGCGCGTCCCGGTCGCATCAAGGCCGATATCGCGGTCGATCTACCGCATCCGCGGCACTACACAATCAAGACCAGCCCGGCTTTTTCCGATCTCAAAGCGCGGCTCACGGAAGAAATCCGTGTCGAGGCAGTGCTCGCGGCTGAGGCCCACTGAGATTCTCAGGGCGCATCAGCGGCGTCAGGATACCGCTTAAGTAGCGCGCGATCTATCGAAGGTTGCGTCGTTGCTTGCGTGCCCTGCTCTGGCTGCGTGGTTTTATCCGAACCTTAAGTACGTTCGCGGCCGCCGGGAACTCGGGCGCCGCGCAAAACAATTTGGCGACGTCTCGCACATACGATTGCACCACCGCGGCTGAAAGCCGGTGATCGGGTCATTTCAAAGACGGTCCGATGGTTTGAGCAAAGTAATTGCGAGTTGCGTTTATGACGTTGGTGCATGTCGACCAGAGTGATGCTGCCAGGACGCTCCTCGCCGGGCTGGAGCAGGCCATCGATGCTGTCGTGATGATCGACAGCAAGAATACCGTGACCCATTTCAACGCCGCCGCCGAACGGTTGTGGGGCTATGAGCGCGATGAAGTGCTCGGGCGAAATATCAGCTTTCTGGTGCCGATGGCCATCAGGTCGCAGCATGACGGATACATCGCCGCGAACCGCGCGACCGGCGTCAATCGCATCGTCGGTCATAGCCGCGAGGTGAGAATCGAACGCAAGGACGGCAGCGAGATCTGGGGATCGTTGTCGATGTCGCGGGTCGAGGTGAATGGCGAGATCACCTATATGGGCTTCGTCCGCGATGTGACGGAGGAGGCGAAGCGCAGGGACGAAATTATCCCGCTGGCTCTCGTGGTCGACAAGACGAAACGCGCTATCTACATTGCGGGTCGCGACGCACGGATCTGCTATGTGAATGGCGCTTTCACCGGCATGTTCGGCTACTCACTGGATGAGGCGACGGGACTGATCCCCGAAGAATTCCTCGTCGGCGCATATACCAGCCAGGCGACGCTCGCATATCTGGACCGGCAGATCAGAACGGAAGGTTCTGCTGAAGACGAAATTCTCCTTTACGACAAAGCCGGCAACGAGGTCTGGGTCTCGGTTGCCTTGAATGCGATTCATGGCGCGGATGGAAAAATCCAGCACCTCGTCGCATTGATGACCGATATCACCGAGAGCAAGCAGCTTCAGTCGCTGCAGCATCACATCCTTGAAGCGCTGGCCGATGAGCAGCCGCTGCTCGACGTGATGGAGAATCTTTGCCGGAAGGTGGAGCAGATCGCGCCCGATGTCGTCTGTTCGGTGCTACATGTCGATTCCGTGGGACTGCTGCATCCTTTGGGAGGACCAAGCCTTCCGGCAGGTTATGCGCAGGCGCTGGACGGCGTTGCCATCGGACCGGATGTCGGCTCCTGCGGGACCGCGGCCTTTCGCGGCGAGCCTGTTCTGGTCACCGATATCGAAAACGATCCTCTCTGGCTGCCATACAACAGCGCGCCGCTGGCTTCCGGTCTGAAGGCCTGTTGGTCGATGCCGATCAAGACCAAGGATGGGCGCGTCATCGGCACGTTCGCATTCTACTTCAGGGAATGTCGCAGACCCAGCCGCTTGCATCACGGCATCGTCGATGCCTGTGTTCATCTCGCCGCGGTCGCCATCGAGCGTGAAGAAGCGCGCAACGAAATCTCGCGGCTTGCCTATTTCGATGCGCTCACCGGTCTGCCGAACCGGACCCATATGCGCCAGTTGATGGAGCGTGCCGTCGCGGAATGCCCCGCAGATGCGCAGATGGCGCTGATATTTCTTGACCTGGATCACTTCAAGGACGTCAACGATACGCTGGGACATGCTGTCGGCGATGACTTGCTGGTCGCCGTCACACAGCGGCTTCATCAGCACATCCGACCGGGCGATATCCTCAGTCGTCAGGGCGGCGATGAATTCATCATCCTGATGCCGAACTGTGTCGCGGCAGATGCCTCCCGCATCGCGGGCCGTCTCACCGAGGCACTGTCGGTTCCGCTGCAGCTCGGCGGCCATCAGGTGCCGATTTCTGCCAGCGCCGGCATCAGCATGTTTCCGGACAATGCCCGCGATCTCGATAGTCTGCTGAAATATGCCGATGCGGCAATGTACAAGGCCAAGCAGGCCGGCCGCTCCACGCATCGGTTTTTCAGCAACGACATGGATCGCGTGAATGAGGAGCGCCTTCGTCTCAGCACCGCTTTGCGCCACGCGCTTGCGCAAGGCGGCCTGCGGTTGCACTACCAGCCGCAGATCCGCGCAGGCAGCGGCGATCTGTACGGTGTCGAGGCATTGGCGCGCTGGCATGATCCCGTATTGGGCGATGTGTCACCAGCGAAGTTCATTCCACTTGCGGAGGAATGCGGCCTCATCGAGCAGATCGGTGTCTGGTCGCTGCGCGAGGCGTGCAGGCAGATTGCGGCGTGGCAAAAGGCAGGGCTCGATGTGCCTTGCGTCTCCGTCAACCTGTCGCCGATCAATTTTCTGAATCCGGGATTGCCGGCATTGATCTCCGATATCATCGCGGGAAACGGGCTGGCGCCTAACAGGCTGATGCTCGAAGTCACCGAGGGCGCGGTGATGAGCGAACACACGACCGCGATCGAGATCATGATGCAGATCCGCGCGGCGGGCATCGGACTATCGATGGATGATTTCGGCACCGGTTATTCGAGCTTGAGTCGCCTGGCGCATTTGCCGGTGCGCGAGCTGAAGATCGATCGCAGCTTCATGCGCGGTATTGAGACCGAGGTCTGTGCTCTGGCGATCGCCACCGCCATCGTGTGCGTCGGACAGAGCCTCAACATGACGGTCGTGGCCGAAGGCGTCGAGACCGAAGAGCAGCGCAGGATTCTGGCCGGGCTGGGCTGTGACGTCATTCAGGGGTTCCTGTATTCGCCTGCACTGTCCGCATTCGATCTCGAAGCCTGGCTGGTGGCCCGCCATGCCGAACGCTGGGCGGCGCTGGTTGACGAGCGCCGGGCCGAAGCTGCGCAAGAGGAAATGTGGCCGGGTGCGCTCGCGGCCATGTAATCTCGAGAAATTGACGACCGTCGTTAACGCGTTGTTAACGACATCCGGTATTCCGGCCCTTCAAGATGAGATCGAACGAACTTCTTAGCTACTGGAGTTCGAATACACTCGTACCAGCGAATGACATTGCCGCTGTAACGAAGACAGTTGTCGTCGTGCTCCCGCGGCTCCTGTGATCGAAGGTCGTTTCATGTCTGCAAGTCCTGTCGGCCAGCCCAGCGAAGAGGCGAAGGCGCTGTTCTCTGCATTCGAACAGGCGGTCGATGCTGTCGTGATCACCGGGATCGACAACGAGATCAGGCATTTCAATGCTGCTGCCGAGCGGATGTGGGGATATCACCGCGACGAAGTTGTCGGCCGGCAGGTCAGCTTCCTCGTTCCCCTCGACGTGCGCGAACATCTCGATGGAGTGATTGCGGCAAAGTCTGCCATGGATCCGCAAGTAGCGGTCAAGGGCCGCCGCGAGTTCAGGATCAGCCGCAAGGACGGGAGCGAGGCCTGGGGCGCGTTCTCGATCTCACGCGTCGATTACGCCGGCAAGACGCTCTACATCAACTTCATCCGCGACGTGACGGACGATGTCCGTGACCGCGAACAAAATGCGCTGATGGCACTGGTTGCCGAAAAGACCGACCGCGTCGTGATGGTCTCCAAACGCGACATGACCATCGTCTATGTCAACGACGCTTTCACGGAGCTGTTCGGATACACGCTTGCGGAAGCGATGGGCAAACACCCGCGGGATTTGCTGACCGGAGAATATACCGACAACGAAACGCTGGAGCGGTTTCACGCGCAGATCGATGCCGAAGGACACGGGCAAGAGGATATCCTTGTCTATGACAAGGACGGTCACGAGATCTGGATCTCAAGCACGGTCAACGCAGGCCGCAACAAAGCCGGCGAGGTCGAGCATCTGGTCGCGGTGCTCGACGACATCACCGAGAGCAAGCAGATCCATTCGCTGCAGCATCATGTGCTGGAAAATCTCGCCAATGACATGCCGGTCATGGATGTGATCGGCGATCTCTGCCACCGCGTCGAAGCCATCGCGCCCGATATCGTCCCGTCGGTGCTGCATGTGGACGCGGACGGCCGGCTCCATCCACTCGGCGGCCCCAGTCTCCCGCCGGCCTTCGCGCCCATTATTGACGGTATTGCCATCGGTCCCGATGTCGGGTCCTGCGGCGCGGCAGCCTTTCTCGGCCACGCGGTGCTGGCCACCGATATCGCCACCGATCCGCGGTGGCAGCTTTATAGCAGCCTGCCGTTGGAGGCCGGCCTGCGCGCCTGCTGGTCGACGCCGATCAAGGCGCGGGACGGCCGCGTCATCGGCGCCTTTGCCTTCTATTTCCGCGAGACACGGGGCCCGACGCGCTGGCACCAGACCATCGTCGATGCCTGTGTGCATCTGTGCGCACTGGCCATTGAACGGCACGAGGCCCGCAGCGAAATCGCGCGTCTGGCCTATTTCGATGCGCTGACCGGCCTGCCGAACCGCGCGCAACTGCGCCAGATCCTGACGGGGCTGATCGACAAGAGCAAGCCGAGGGACCGCATTGCGGTGATGTTCCTCGATATCGATCACTTCAAGGACGTCAACGACACGCTCGGTCATTCCATTGGCGACGAGTTGCTGGTCAAGGTCACGCAACGACTGTGCAGGCAAATCCGGCCGGCCGATACGCTGAGCCGGCAGGGCGGCGACGAATTCGTCATTGTGCTGCCGAATTGCGATGTTGAAGGCGCCGCCTTGATCGCCAGCCGCCTGCTCGAGACACTGCTGCCGCCCATGCAGCTTGGCGCCAAGCTGGTGCCGGTATCGGCCAGCATCGGCGTCAGCATCTATCCCGACAATGCCGGCGATATCGATGGTCTGCTCAAACATGCCGATGCGGCGATGTATCAGGCCAAGCAGGCCGGCCGCTCGACCTATCGCTTCTTCAGTGCGGAGATGAACCGCGTCAGCGAGGAGCGACTCGCCTTCAGTACGGCGCTGCGCAATGCCATCGTGCAGGATGCGCTGCGGCTTCACTATCAGCCGCAGGTTCGCGCTGACGGTCGCCTTTACGGTGTCGAGGCGCTGGCTCGCTGGTCAGATCCGGTGCTCGGCGAAGTGCCGCCATCGAAATTCATTCCGCTCGCGGAAGAATACGGACTGATCGAGCTGATCGGCACATGGTCGCTGCGCGAAGCCTGCCGGCAGGTCGCGGCCTGGCGCAGAAATGGCGTCGACGTGCCCAGCGTCTCGGTCAATCTGTCGCCGATCAATTTCCAGAATGGCGATCTCGCCACGCTGGTCGGCGAAGTGATCGCCGAAAACGGTCTGTCGCCGGACATGCTGATGCTGGAGGTCACCGAAGGCGTGGTGATGAGCGAGCATTCGACCGCCGTCGAGACCATGGAGAAAATTCGCAAGTCCGGCGTGCAGCTGTCGATGGATGATTTCGGCACCGGCTATTCCAGCCTCAGCCGTCTCGCGCATCTGCCGATCCGTGAGTTGAAGATCGATCGCAGCTTCATGCGCGGCCTTGAAAGCGAGGCGAGTGCGCTGGCGATTACGCGCGCCATCATACGCGTTGGCCAGAGCCTCGACATGATCGTGGTCGCCGAAGGCGTCGAGACCGATGGGCAGCGCCGGATTCTCACCGAACTCGGCTGCGACGTTATCCAGGGCTTCGTCTATTCGCCTGCGCTGCCGGTGCCGGATTTCGAGCTCTGGTTCGCGGATCACGAAACGTCGCGTGCCGCCATTGCCCTGAGCGAGGTGCGGCGTCAGGCGCATCCGGAGCGGACGCTGGGCGTCGTCCCGTCCGTCAGACGGATCCCGTAGTCGCTATCTCTTGTCGAGCATCTCGCGCACCTTGTTGCCGAGGGCTGCTTGTGTAATGGGCTTCTGCAGCAAGGAGACGCCGGGGTCGAGCCGGCCCTGATGCACGATGGCGTTGCGCGAATAGCCTGTCATGAAAAGCACTTTCAGCTTGGGCTGCCGCTTTTGCATCTCGTCGGCCAGCAGTCGCCCGTTCATGCCGGGCATCACGATATCGGTCAGCAGCAGGTCGAACGGTTCGGGGTCAGCGGCAAAATCGGCCAGCGCTGCGTCGGCATTGCCGGCCTCGCGGACCTGATAGTTGAGACCTTCCAGCGTCTCGACCAGGTAGGACCGCACATCCGGATCGTCCTCCACGATCATCACAGTCTCGTTGCCCTTGCTGCCGACGATGCGCCTCTCGATCTCGCTTGCTTGCTCCGTATGCTGCCTACTGCGCGGCAGATAGACCTTGATGGTCGTGCCTTCGCCGACCTCGCTATAGATCTTCACATGGCCGCCGGATTGCTTGACGAAGCCGTAGACCTGGCTCAGGCCGAGGCCGGTGCCCTGTCCGGGCTCCTTGGTGGTGAAGAACGGGTCGAAGGCGCGCTCCTGCACGTCCTTGGGCATGCCCGGTCCGGTATCCGTTACCGAGATCAGGACATACTGCCCGATGACGACATCGGAATGCTGCAGGGCGTAGATCTCGTCGATGAAAGCGTTGCTGGTTTCGATCGTCAGCTTGCCGATCTTCAGATGGTCTTGGCCGGCCATGGCGTCGCGTGCATTGACCACAAGATTGAGGATGGCGGCTTCCATCTGGCTCGGATCGACCTCGACCTGCCACAGCCCGGCGCCGCCGACGATTTCGAGATCGATATTCTCGCTCAACGTGCGCTGGAAGAAGTCCGACATGCCGTGGAGCAATCCGTTGACATTGATGGTCTTCGGGTCGAGCGGCTGCTTGCGTGCGAAGGCGAGCAGGCGCTGGGTCAGCACCACGGCGCGCTGCGCGCCGCCGGCCGCGCTGGCAATGACGCGCCTGAGGCGATCGCGCGACGATTCCGTCCAGGTCGAGATGCTGTGCTCGGCGATTTCGAGATTGCCGATGATGATGGTCAGCAGATTGTTGAAGTCATGGGCGACACCGCCGGTGAGATGGCCGATCGCTTCCATCTTCTGCGTATGGCGCAGCATGTCCTCGGCTTCGCGCCGGTGCCGGCCCTCCTCGATCAGCGCCAGTTCGGTTTCGCGCAATTGCGCAGGCGAGGGGATCGCCAGTAGCCGCGGTAGCAGTGGCCAGAGAATCGCTGCGGTGACGACCGAAGCGATGGCGGTGATCGCCTTGAGGATTCCTTCGGCGCCATAGGCCGGAACCCACAGCGTGTAGATCGACATCACATGGGTCAGGCCGCAGGCCATGATGAAGAGTGCGAAGGCCCAGAAGATCCAGCCGAACTCCACATCGCGGCGCTTCCAGACGAAGATCGTGAGTACGACGGGGATCGAGAAATAGGCCGCGGCGATCAGCGCATCCGAGCCGACATGAAGCCAGATCAGGCCGGGGTCCCACAGCAGACAAATGCCGTGCGGTGCAAACATGGAACTATCGAGAAAGTTCTTGAGTGATGCCCACATCACGTGCCCCCGCCGATAGCTGGTATCTAGCAACCGAGGGTGACCGGGCGGTGTGGAGGCGTCAAGCGTGAGCGCAAGTGCGAACGGGGCTTATCAGCCGCGGAATGCGCTGCGGGGATTGGCGAATTCGGTGAGGGCGCCGATGATCTGGTGCTGGCGATAGGGTTTGGCAATGAAGCGGCCGCCATCGGGCAGGTCGCGTTCGCCTATCCTGAAGTGGCCTGATGTTGCGATGATGCGAATGGGCGGCCAGCGATTGGCGACCGCATGGGCGAGCTTGAGCCCGTTCATCGAGCCGGGCATGTCGATATCGGTAAAGATGATGCGGATATCGTTGCTCGCTTCGAGCACGCGGATCGCAGCGTCTGCATCCGGCGCCTCGATCACCCGGAAACCGGCGTCCTCGATCATTTCGACCGCAAACATGCGCAGCAGTACATCGTCCTCGACGACCAGGACGGTGGCGGGGAGGGCGGCGTCGTTTACGGCAGCGTCTTGGGCCATGGGATTTGAACCTTGATCGCCGGTTCCATGGGCCACAGGGCCGGGATGGTTCGGGTCGAAAGCATCGGTCAGTCTAAACGTGATCAATCGAATACGAATATAGGTCGCGTAAAAACTGTTTTGGTTCGCATGTCTTTGCTAAGCGAGCTGATCGCGCTTTCGTTCCGCCGCGTGCGAAAAAAAATCCGTGAAGATGACGAAAATCCGCGGCGGCCGTCAGGTCAGTCGTTCTTGCGCCCGGCATCGGTGCGGTCGCGGACCGTCTTGAACACACCATGTGCCGTGGCGACCACGTGATCGTTCACACTGACCTCGGTGCTCATGAAGATCAGGCTCTTGGTGGCACGCACGACCTTGGGCCGGGAGATCATCAGGTCGCCGATCCGCGCGGCATCGACGAAATAAGTATCCATCTGGACGGTGGCGAGCGCCTCGACCCCCGCGGCCTCGCGCGCTGCCATGCCGCAGCTCCGGTCGGCCAGCGTCATCACCGCCCCGCCCTGAACCACGCCGCGGCGGTTGCGGTGCTTGTCCTGGCCGAGAATGGCGAATTCATTGATGCCATCGACGACCCGGTGCCACATCGGGCCGACGAAATGGATGAACCCGTCATCGTCCATGATGCTCCAGCCGGCGGCTTCGAGTTCAGCATAGGCCGCGTCAGTCGCCGCATCAGTCATGGATTTTCCTTCTTGCGAGATATCGATGGGCTGGAGGGAGTGAGTGCTAGGTCATACAAAAGCGGGGGGCGGGTGGATAGGACGTCGCGGCGTGGGCGCGCGTCGCAATCTGCATGGCTCGTCGCCGGCGAAGCTGACAGAGCGCGAACCCCGCCACTCCAATTGGAGTGGCTGAGGTTCGCGATACGCCGCCTTCGGTGTCTCCTCGCGCCCTCAGGCAAACCAATTAGTTTGCCGGGGAATGACAGTTTGGCGCACCCAAACATTTTTTCCTATCTCCCGTTGACAGTATCCCCGTCTGGTTTATATTCCCATTCGCCCTGCCCCACCGAGAGGGGCGATCGCGATCGTCACGTTCGCGGGGCAGGATGCGGTGGACGCCGGAGATGCGGCGTTACGCGGTTCACGGGGGACGTCTGTCTTCGGGCAGGACGGATCTGCGCCAGCACTGCCACTGGCAAGGAGACGACCGACCCTGGGATGGACAGACCCCTGGACAGTGTGACGGACGACCAAGTCAAAACGCGTTCGGCTTACTCGCTTGAGGCTCCCTTCCCATCGCCTTGGGACTTTAATTCGCGATCGGAGCGTTCGTCGAGGCAAAGTGCAAGCAACCGAAAAAACACCGCATGCGGAACGCCGGGCAATCGCTCGGCGCCTCCGAAAGTCCTGATGCACACTAACCTGCGGAAGACCGCATTCGCATCAGGCCCAAGGGTGCAACGGGCACCCGGCGTTCCGCACGCCCTCTCACAAGGGGGGCGGGAATGCAAAAGACGACGGCGCCCCCGCGCCGCAAAAAATGGGGGCGATGACGCATGTCTGAAGGGCAGTGGCTGTTTGACATTCACATCCGCGATGACGGGCAGGCGTCAGAGGAATCCCTCCCCCCGCGCGAAGCGAAGCTTCGCTAGGCGGGGAGGGTCGGCCGAACGAGGCGATGCGGAGCATCGACGAATTGGAGGCCGGGGTGGGGTGCCCCACGTGAGAGCGCCACTTGTGGCGCCCCCACCCGACCGGCCAAGCGGCCGGCCACCCTCCCCGCAAGGGGGAGGGATAAGAGAGAAGCCCCGCTACACGATCTCCCTACACCTTCACCATCCGCTTGCCCCGGTTCTCACCGGCCAGCAGACCGATCAGGGCCTGCGGCGTGTTCTCCAGCCCGTCGATAACGTCTTCCTGGACCTTGAGCTTGCCCGCGGCGACCCAGGACTGCAGATCGGTCAAAGCCTTTTCGCGCTGGTTCATATAGTCCATCACGATGAAGCCCTGCATGATCAGGCGTTTCACCACGATCAGACCGGGGACGCCGCGTGGGCCGGTCGCCGAGGGCGCGCCGTCATATTGCGAGATGGCGCCGCAGCAGGCGATGCGGCCGTTGAGATTCATTTGTGCGAGACAAGCCTCGAGAATGTCGCCGCCGACATTGTCGAAATAGACGTCGATGCCACCCGGCGCTGCCGCCTTCAGCGCCTTGAACACCGCGCCGTCCTTGTAGTCCACCGCGGCATCGAAGCCGAGTTCTTTGGTTAGCCAGTCGCATTTGTCCTTGCCGCCGGCGATGCCGATCACCCGGCAGCCCTTGATCTTGGCGATCTGGCCGACGATGGAGCCGACCGAGCCGGCCGCCGCCGAGACGACGACGGTCTCGCCTGCCTTGGGCTTGCCGACGTCCAGCAGGCCGAAATAGGCTGTCAGTCCGGCGATGCCATAGACGCTGAGCAGATGCGTCATCGGCTCCATTGATGGCATCTTGTTGAGATGCTTGGCTGGCACCGCCGCGTAATTCTGCCAGCCGGTGTCGCCGAACACGATGTCACCCGGCTTCAGCGCAGGCGACTTCGACGACACGACTTCGGCAATGCCGCCGCCCGCCATCACCGTATTGGCCTCGACCGCAGCGCGATAGGTCGCGCCATGCATCCATGCGCGATTGGCAGCGTCGAGCGAGATGTAACGCACGCGCAGCAGCGCTTCGCCATCTTTCGGCTCGGGAATCTGGCCCTTTGATAGTTTGAAATGCTCGGGCCCCAATTTTCCTGTGGGCTTTTCGACGAGCAGCACCTGATGATTGACGGTGTCGGTCATGGCCGTTGTCTCCCTGTTTCTTCCTGTGTCGAAACTTGTTGCAGTCGCCGCGTACAAAACAATCAGACTGCACAGTTTTTGTAGTTGGCGATGACGCTATGCGGCAGCGCGGCATTCCACAACGGCTATCTGCCGCCTGATGATACCGAAACGGTATGCGGCTGACGAAGCTTGTTGCGCGCTCTGATCAATATGACAGACTGTCGCAGTTGGGAATGTGTAACGGGGGACGGTATGTCGAACAGGTTTACGCAATACATTCTGATCGCGATGGCGCTGGGCATCGTGATGGGCTCGCTGGTTTTCAACTATTTACCCGATAGCCGCGTCGAGATCGCGGCCGACGTCAATCTGATCGCCATGTTGTTCCTGCGCCTGATCAAGATGATCATCGCGCCCCTGGTCTTCGCCACGCTGGTCGGCGGCATCGCCCATATGGGCTCGGGCTCCAAGCTCGGCCGCATCTTTGCCAAGACCATGGGCTGGTTCGTCAGCGCCTCCTTCATCTCGCTGCTGCTCGGCCTCGTGATGGTCAACCTGTTGCAGCCCGGCGCGAATTTCCCGGGAACGCTGCCAGCTGCGGGGCAATCGACGGGCCTGCCGGTGTCGGCTTTCTCCATTGAAAAATTCCTCACCCATCTGATCCCGACCTCCATCGCGGACGCGATGGCGCAGAACGAGATCCTGCAGATTGTCATCTTTGCAGTGTTCTTCGCAGTTGCGATGGGCGCCATGCCGGAACGCTCCAAGCCGATGCTGCAACTGATCGATGACCTCGGTCACATCATGCTGAAGGTTACCGGCTATGTGATGCTGTTCGCGCCGCTCGCGGTGTGGGCGGCGATCATGGCGACGGTGTCCAAGAATGGCTTGGGCGTGTTGTGGAAGCTGATCGTCTTCATGGGCGGCTTCTATCTGTCGCTGGCGATTCTGTGGGGTATCCTCGTGGTGGTCGGCTTCATCGTCATCGGGCCGCGCTACAGCCATCTGCTGCGGTTGATCCGCGAACCCTTGATGATTGCGTTTTCCACGGCAAGTTCGGAAGCTGCCTATCCGAAGACGCTGGAAGGTCTTAACCGCTTCGGGGCCTCGTCGCGCATCTCCAGCTTCGTGCTGCCGCTTGGCTATTCGTTCAATCTCGACGGCACGATGATGTACTGCACCTTCGCCAGTATCTTCATCGCGCAGACCTATCACATCGAGATGTCGCTCGGCACGCAGCTCGCGATGCTGGCAACGCTGATGATCACCTCGAAGGGCGTGGCCGGCGTGCCGCGTGCCTCGCTGGTGGTGATCGCGTCGACGCTCAGCCAGTTCAACATTCCCGAAGCGGGCCTGTTGATGATCATGGGTATCGACACCTTCCTCGATATGGGCCGCAGCGCCACCAATGTGATCGGCAATTCGCTGGCCACGGCCGTGGTCGCGAAATGGGAGGGCGAACTCGCGCCCGAACATGAGCTCGGTCCCGACGATGTGGTGCCTGGCGACATGATCCCCGGAGAAATCCCCGCCCTCGGACATGGTTGAGGTGCGTGATGCGCTACTATCTGACCGGTTCGATCACCGGGCTTCTGGCAGCTTTGCTGCTGGCGACGACTGCGCAGGCGCAAGCGCCCGCGGAAGGGCTTAGCCCCACGCTGGCGGCGATCAAGAAGGCACATGTGGTCAAACTCGGCTACCGCGAGAGCTCGCCGCCATTCTCGTTCCTCGATCAGGCGGGCCGGCCGATCGGCTACAGTCTCGAACTCTGCGAGGCCATCGTCGAGGATATCGGCATCGAGGTCGACGATCCCCAGCTCAAGATCGAATATGTAAAAGTAACGTCGGACGATCGCATTCCCGCCGTGGTCGACGGCAAGATCAATCTCGAATGCGGTTCGACCACGGCCAATGCCGAACGGCGCAAGCAGGTTGCGTTCTCGCCGCTGATGTTCGTCGCCGGCACCAAGCTGATGGTGCCGAAAACCACGGCGGGTACTGCACCGACTGACTTCAAGGGTAAGACCATTGTCGTCACCAAAGGCACCACCAACGAACAGGCGATGCATGCGGTCGACAAAAAGTTCAATCTCGGCCTCGACATCGTGGTCTCGCCCGATCATGAGCAGAGCTACCAGATGCTGGTCGACGGCAAGGCCGATGCCTTCGCGACCGACGATATCCTGCTGTCGGGCTTGATCGCGCGGCACAAGTCGCAGGACAAGTTCCGCGTGGTCGGCGATTACCTGTCCTATGATCCCTACGGCATCATGTTTCGTAAGGGCGAGCCGCAGCTTGCGGCTGTCGTCGAACGTGCGTTTCGGCGGCTCGGCTCCAATCGTGATCTGATCCCGCTCTATAACAAATGGTTCGTCGCACGCCTGCCGACCGGCGAGCGCATGGGCGTTTCGATCTCGCCGCAGTTGGAAGAGAGCTTCAAGGTGCTGGACGATTCAGCGGGTGGGACGAATTGACCGCAAACTGTCATTCCGGGGCGCGGGCAGCGCTAGCTGCACGCGAACCCGGAATCTCGACATGTTTGGCGCTGTCGGGAGACTCCCATGTCGAGATTCCGGGTTCGCGTCCGGCGAGTGCCGGCCACGCCCCGGAATGACGAACGTGAGATCTCAGAAAAACACCAGATCCTGCGCCTTGCCGCCGCGCAGCACCGTTGCGTATTCGATCGCCGCGAACAGTCCGCCCGCCACATAGATCTTGCGCGGCACGGCGCGACCCAGTTGCTGGCTGAGGCGCACCGCGTCTTCCATGGCATTGGCCACATGAATGCGCGCCGCCGGATGAGCCTTGCGCGCTGCAGCGCCGACCACGCGCGCGTCTGCACCCTTGTGATAGGCGCGGGTGCACACGATCGTATCGAAGACGGGCGCGAGATGCTTGGCGATATCATCGACATTCTTGTCGCCGGAGACGCCGAGCACCAGCAACCAGTTGTCATCGCCATGGATGGCGCGAAGGCTCTTCAGGGCCTGTGCTACGCCATCAGGCGTATGGCCGACATCGATGACGGTCAGGGGATCGCGCTGAACGATCTCAAGCCGTCCTGGCCATCTGGTATCGCGCAGCCCGGTCCGGACCGCGAGATCAATGGCGCTGGTGGTCGCATCGGGATGCATGCGCTGCATCCAGAGAATGAACAGCGCAGCCGCAATGGCAGCGTTGTTGAGCTGGAACTCGCCGGCCAGCATGAGTTCGAGCGCGCGCAGGTCGAATGCGCCGAGCCTGCAGTTGAAGGCCTGGGCCTTGGCTGATGCAAAGACGTTACTGATCGTGATCTCGTCGCCGATATGCAGGCCGGTGACGTTGCGGTTGCGATTGTACTCGGCGAGATTGCCGCGCATGGGCAGGCAGTTCTCACCATAGACGACGGTGCCGCCCGAAATGCAGGCATCGCTCTTGTCGCAGGCGATCAGCTCCAGCGAGTTGCCGAGCAGGTTGACGTGTTCGAGATCGACCGAGGTGACGCAGGTGATGTCGGCGCCGACCAGCCGAACCGGATCGTAACGTCCGCCGATGCCGGCCTCGAACACGGCGAATTCGCATTCGGTCTCCTGGAAATACAGGCAGGCCAGCGCGAACTGCGCCTCGAAGGCACCGAAGGTCTCATGCAGCGTGTGCTGCTTGAGATCTGCGATGGCAGTGGCGACACGCAGGACGAGGGCTTCGAGCAATTCGTCATCGACGGGGACGCCGTCAATCTGGAAGCGCTCATTGAAGCGATAGAGATGTGGTGACGTGAACAAGCCCGTCCGCAGGCCGAAAGCGCGTCCGATACTGGCGCAGAATGCCGCGGTCGAGCCCTTGCCGTTGGAGCCGGTGACGACGACGGAATGTTTGCGCAGCCTGACACGGTCGATCGACAGCGCGTTGAGCAGCATCGCCAGCCGGGCGAGGCATAGGCCGTCGCCATATTTGGGCAGGTTAAACATCGAGCAGGCCGATCGCCGTAAATGTATGCCGCCAGATGCGCAGGATCAGATCCTCGCGGCCGCTGTCTTCGAGAAAGCGGATCGAGGGATTGGCATTGACCTCGATTACGCGCAAGGCCGCAGCATCTCCGTCGATATCCGTAAACAGGTCGACCGCGCCAGCGCGCAGGCCGAGCGCCTTGGCGGCCTGTAGCGCCATCGCAAAGGCGACAGTCTCGTTGCCCGGCGCCGCAAAGCTCATGCTGCCGCCTGCGCTGCGATTCATCCGGCCGGGAATCGCGCGCCGCTCGCCATATGGCAGCACGCGATCGAGGGAGGTATCGTCGGGACCTGTGGCGGCCGACGAAATCCCGTGGCGGTCCAGCGCGGACGTCTCCGCGGCGATCAATTGCCTGAGCGTCGCCTTGCCGTCGCCGGTCACAAAGGGCGACGTCTTCTGCGCGCAATACACGATCTCGTCGTCGAGGATGAACACGCGATATTCCTGGCCGGAATAGATGCGCTGCATCAGGATCGCGTCATAATACTGCGCGACCTGCCTGAGATAGGCCATGAGCGCGTCGCCGCCGGTGACGATCTCCGCAAAGTCGCCGCGCGATCCCATCAGCGGTTTGATGAAGGCCCGGTCGCCGAGTTCGGCGAAATGCCAGACGGCGTCGGCATGTTCGTGGCCGGGCGGGCGATGGGCGCGATAACGCTCATGCAGGAAGAAGTATTTCCCGCCCAAAGTCGGGACGCCGGTGCGCTCCATCAGCACATTGGCGAAATACTTGTCATTCGCCAGCGTCGCAGCCGTGGCGTTGTTCTGCGGAAAGAACGAGCCGCGTCCGGCGCCGAAGGATGCGCTCCTGCCGTTGTGGCCGACGGTGAAGATCAGGCCCGTTCCGCCATCGACGTCGGCGAAATCCAGCCCGAACTGGCGGCAAGCGTATTCGGCATAGATCGACTGGTCGGGATAGGATGGGGGCTTTCCGCCCCGGATGTCGCGAAGGGATGTCATCAAGGACCAGGCCGACGATTGAACGAAAAGCCGCCTGCGACGACTTTAACGAGGTGGCCGGAAACTACCGGATCGGGATCGGGTGATCCAGCCGGATACCATTAACGGCGTCCGGCAAGAAACTGAACGAAACCTCCCATATCGGGTAATTTAATGTCGCGGCCTGATGGGCGTTGCTGCATGGGTAACCTGCTTTGGAAATTAATCGACCTCCTCCCTCAGTCCGCAATTGCACTTCATGGCTACTTTGACTAATTGTCATTCGCAGCTGCGAGAACCAAAATTAGCCAATAGCCGCAATGGTTTCTCGGCATCGTGACGCGGCAAACAATGGACTTGTTCTAAAAAAGCCCGCACTGGAAAATCAGATCTCATGAGCGCCTTTCACAGAGAGAAAGTTCTTTCCGTCCAGCATTGGACCGATACACTTTTCAGCTTCAAAGCCACCCGCGACACCTCGTTCCGCTTCCAGAACGGCCAGTTCGCCATGATCGGCCTGGAAATCGATGGCAAGCCGCTGCTGCGCGCCTATTCGATGGCCAGCGCGAACCACGAGGAAGAGCTGGAATTCTTCAGCATCAAGGTGCCGGATGGTCCGCTGACCTCGCGCCTGCAGAAGATCAAGGAAGGCGACACCATCCTGGTCGGCCGCAAGGCCGTCGGCACGCTGATCACCGACAATCTTTTGCCCGGCAAGCGCCTGCTGATGCTCTCCACCGGCACCGGCCTCGCGCCGTTCGCCAGCCTGATCAAGGACCCCGACGTCTATGAGCGCTACGAGCATGTGGTGCTCGTGCATGGCTGCCGTCAGGTTTCCGAACTCGCTTATGGCGAGCGCCTGGTCGCCAAGCTGGCCGAGGACGAGCTGTTCGGCGAACTGATGAAGGACAAGTTCACCTATTACCCGACGGTCACCCGCGAGCCGTTCCGCAACCGCGGCCGGATCACGGACCTGATCGCGTCGTCGCAGCTGTTCAACGACATCGGCCAGGGCCCGCTTTCGATCGAGACCGACCGCATCATGCTGTGCGGCAGCCCGAGCATGCTCGAAGATCTCAAGATCATGTTCGAAGAGCGCGATTTCATCGAAGGCAGCGGCTCGAAGCCGGGCCACTTCGTGATCGAGAAGGCGTTCGTCGAGCGCTAAGGCAGCCCGAGACCATCAAAATTCACTGCACTGCAAAACCCGCGCTCCGGCGCGGGTTTTGTCGTCTGGGGGCCCTCGCTTTTTGCAACGATTCATTGAGCGTGGCGCGATAGATTGGGCACTCTGGCGCGATGCTCTGCGGCAACGCGCTTGTGATGTTTGCGTCATCGGGTCTGTGTAACGCTAGCGCCATTCATGTCAGGCAGGATTTTTATGGAAACGTTGATGCTTCCCCTCTCGCCGCGCTTCATCGTTTTGACGATTTGCGGCGTCGCAACCTTGCTGCTGGTCGGCATCGGCATTCACGACCCGAAAGTCATCCCTCTCGTTGTCATCCCGGTCATCGTCTTCGGCGGCCTGACCGTGCTCGGCATTCACGACGTGCTGCAGAAGGACCATGCGGTTCTGCGCAACTATCCGATCTCGGCGCATATCCGCTTCCTGCTCGAAGAAATCCGTCCGGAGATGCGGCAGTATTTCTTCGAGAGCGAAAAGGACGGCATGCCGTTCAGCCGCGACACGCGCGCGGTGGTCTATCAGCGTGCCAAGATGGTGCTCGACAAACGTCCCTTCGGCACCCAGAAGAACGTCTACGAAGAGGGCTATGAGTGGATGCACCATTCGGTCGCGCCGCGGCCGCATGCGACTGAGCAGTTCCGCATCACCATCGGCGGCCCGGATTGCCTCAAGCCCTATTCGGCCTCTGTACTGAACATCTCGGCTATGAGCTTTGGTGCACTCAGCCCCAATGCGATCCGCGCGCTGAATGCTGGCGCCAAGCGTGGTGAATTCGCGCATGACACTGGAGAAGGCGGCGTCAGTCCGTATCATCAGGAGAACGGCGGCGACCTGATCTGGGAGGTCGGCTCCGGCTATTTTGGTTGCCGCACGCGTGATGGCAACTTCGATCCCGACGCCTTCGCGAAGCTTGCCGTCAACGATCAGATCAAGATGGTCGAGCTCAAGATCAGCCAGGGCGCAAAGCCGGGCCACGGCGGCGTGTTGCCGGCGGCAAAAGTGTCGGAAGAGATCTCGCGTATCCGCGGCGTCGCCATGGGTGAGGATTGTATCTCGCCAGCCTATCACAAGGCGTTTTCAACACCGATCGAGATGATGGAGTTCATCGACAAGATGCGCCGTCTGTCCGGCGGTAAGCCTGCCGGCTTCAAGCTGTGCATCGGTCATCCCTGGGAATTCCTCGCGATCTGCAAGGCGATGCTGCAAACCGGCATCTATCCGGATTTCATCGTGATCGATGGCAATGAAGGCGGCACGGGCGCGGCGCCGCTGGAGTTCATGGATCATCTGGGCATGCCGATGCGCGAGGGCGTCAACTTCGTGCACAATGCGCTGATCGGCATCGGCGCGCGTGACCGCATCAAGATTGGCGCCTCCGGCAAGATCGCGACGGCCTTCGATATCGCCCGCGCGATGGCGCTGGGCGCCGACTGGTGTAATTCGGCGCGCGGCTTCATGTTCGCACTGGGTTGCATCCAGTCACTGAGCTGCCACACCGATCGTTGCCCGACCGGCGTCACGACGCAGGACCCCACGCGCAATCGCGCCCTCGCTGTGCCGCAGAAGACCGATCGCGTTTACAACTATCACGAGGCGACGTTGCATGCGCTGGCTGAGCTGATCGCGGCAGCCGGGCTCGCTCATCCGCAGGATATTCGTCCGATCCATTTCTCGCATCGCGCCTCCAGTACCGACGTCCTGTCTTTCGCGCGGATGTATCCGGCACTGCGCCACAACGAGCTGGTCGATGGCACCGGCGACAAGCGCTTTCGCGATGCATGGGAGATGGCGCAAGCGGGCTCGTTCCTGCCAGCAGCTCTGGAACGTTCGGCCTAGATATCGTAGCCCGGATGAGCGCAGCGATATCCGGGACCGTGCGTGTGGCGATCCCGGATATCGCTGCGCTCATCCGGCTACAAACGGCGCAGGATGTGTCGTCAGAACTCGCCGTGCAGTCGGCCTGAGAAGATCGAGACCGGTCCGCGATCCTTGTTGTAGGCGGGGTTCGCAATCAGCTGGTAGTCGGCCGTGAGGGTGAAGTTCTTGTCGATGGCATAGGCGTAATAGGTTTCGAGAATGCGCTCGGTGCCGTAATTTAGCCGTCCGTCGCCGATCAGCAATCCGTTGCCGCCAGCGGCGAGGAAGTCGCGATGCGCCGCGGACAGGCCGTTGATCGCGCCACCAAGGCCGATCGTGTCATTGGCGCGGCCCCAATGGCTGCCCTTGATCGAGACGCCGGCAGAGACGCTGCGGTCGATATCGGTGAAGGACAGGATCTCGTTCTGGCCGTCGTTCCAGCTGACGCGGCCGAAGATGCCGACGTCAGTGGCAACCTGCTGCTCACCGTTGACGTAGAAGCCGTATTTATCGCTGGCGCGGCGGATCGAGGACATCACGTCGTTGATATCCAGCGTGGGATCATTGGCCTCGATCGCCAGCGCGCCGCGATAGCTGCCGGTATTGCCGCGATTGATGAAGGCACCGACGCGCAACTTGCCGGGCTGGTCGAAGATCTGGTGACGCTCCTCGAATTCGACGACCGCGCCGCCAGTCTTGAACGTCAGGACGTCGTTGTTAGGCTGCGCCGGCACCTGAAACAGGCCGGCTCGGATCGCCCAGTCCTTGCGGTTCAGTTCAACGATGGCGCCGCGGGTGAAGCCCGGCAGGTCGGCTGGAAAGTCGTAAGCGGCCGATGACCACATTGCCCAGTTCATGAAGTCGGCGCGCGGATCCTTGGCGTAGGAATTGCCATCGAAGAAATCACCCACCGCGAAGCGTCCGACCGTGAGCGTGATGCGGTCGATATCGCGCTTGCCTGCCAATTGATTGGCGGCGTCGGGGACGTCTTCCTGCTCGCCGCCGAGGCCTAGCGTCTGGCGGAAGTAATAGCGCTGCATGCGGAAGCGCGGAAACGGCGCGCCGCCCTTTTGCGCCTCGCCATTGGGGAAGCCTGCGAGGCCGAGCGTGGAGTTGAGGCCGAAGCCCTGCGCCAGCTCGGGATTGAGATAGAGCTCACCGCCCTGCCACAGTCGCCAGCCGAGGAACGCCGTCGTCGTAAAGGTCTCGCGCCCTTGGCCGCCGCCAGGAAGGCTGTTGGTGCCTTCATAGGGCGAGCGAATCCGCGGATAGGCGGACGCGATGAAGGTGGTTTGGGCGTGAACGTTCCAGTCTGTCGATTCCGGCAGCACAATCTTGCCGGTGATGGGAGCTGACGGCAACCACGGCGGCGTGTCCCACAGCCGATAATTCAAGCCGACTTTGACGGTGTGAATATTCGGATCAACGCTCACATTCGGCAGCCCGGCATTGCCGAGGTCAAAGGTCTGCCGCATCAAATCGAGATAGGCGTATTCGGCCTTCGCGGTCCAGTTGCCGCCAACGGCAAATTCGACGCCCGCGCCGGCGGTCCAGCCGAAACGGGTGCGGGTCGCTGATGATATGAGGTCGCCGTCGGCATCATTGAGATTGAGCTTGGTGCGTCCCCACGCCACGCCACCGGTGAAGTAAGGCATCAACGCGCCGAAGGCGTAGCCGATGCGGCCACGTGCGGTCGCAAAATAGTCGAAGGTCGTATGGAAAGGCGCTGGCATCAACCGCGCTGCGTCCTGCGGACTGCTGAACGTGGCGTCGGCCTCGAAGCCCAGCACGACGTTGTTGCTGAGCTGCCTGTTGTAGCCGATCTGGTAGCCGCCGATCAGGCCGGTCGGCGAAGGCGGCAGGAAAACGCCCTGCGCGGGCAGCGGATTGCTGCCGGGACCAAAGCTGCCGCCGCCATAGCCGATGTGACCGCCGAGATAAAACCCGGTCCAGTCGTAAACCAGGCGGGGCGCTTTCAGCGCCATGCCGGGCGAAATATCGGCCGCGATCGCAGAGCCATCGAACGCCAATGCGCCCAGCGCAAAACCGGCCAAAACGCGCTTCACGACAATACTCGCGATCGGTCGGGGTACTTCATGCGGCCGTCATTTCTCACTCTAGGTCGCCGCTGATCATGCGACGAACCGTTTGATATTCCACAAAAATAGTCGATTCGCCCATAACGTTGGGGGTATCGAGGGTCGTCATGAGACAAAACGAAACAGAACGAGCAACCTGTCGACTCCCTGACTATAATTGCAACTAATTCGCAATAGCAAGAAGCAACTGGAGAAGCATGTTTCAGTGGCAGCCGATCATGACGGTTGGATAACAGCAGCTGGCCGGCACGGCTCGAAAGGCATTTGGCGAGCGCAAAAAAATGACCCGCTCGGGGGGGCAACCGAGCGGGTCTGGTGCGACACGGGGTGGATGAGGCGCCCGTGTCGGACGCAAATCCACGTCAGTCGATCAAGAGATTAGTAGTTGCAGGTCCGGACGCGGCCGACATAGTTGCCGTAGCCGTCATACTGGCGGACCCAACCGCAGCGATATCCGTAACCGTAGTAGCCGTTATTGGCGGCAATGGCGCTGCCGACGACTGCGGCGCCGACTACACCGGCAGCGATGCCGAAGCCGATGCCCGGGCCCTTGGCCTGAGCCTGCTGGGACGATGCCACGGTGCCGGCAGCGGTGAGAGCAACGAGTGCGAAAGCAGCAATCTTGGACTTGATCGACATGGGATAACTCCATCCTGTTGAAGTGCAGCCATCGTGGCCTGCATGCCAATCAGTCGGAGCCCAAACGGATCGGGTTCGAGACCAGGTCGAACTATTTGGTTTCAGGCAAATTCTTTTGGTTTCAGAATCGTGTCGTCATCCGCGCGGAATATGTCGTCGTGTGAATCGCGCAATCCACGGTTAACCACATCTCACGCGTCGGCATCCGGTTCGCGATCAAACGCTGTCACGTCGAAGCGATGCATGTCCGCGAGTAGTTCGCAGAACGCTTTTGAGCCATGTGCCAGCAGTTTCTCGCCCTTGTCGGCTGATGCCTGCGTGGCGTCGCCAATAGCGCCGCTGGGATGCAGATCTTCGGCCTGCCACGCGAATGGCGCGGGCCGGCTTGCGGACAGCCAGCGATAATTCTTCTCCATTGCAATCGCCGACGATGCGAAGTTTGCGATCTTGTCGTTGCGCACATGCTGCGGATAGCGCGCCAGCATGATCGATGTTTCCACGGCGCCGCCATGAATCCCGTGACGCAATTCTTCGTCGGTGAACAGGCCATCCGGCGCACCGAACCGATTCCATCCGGTGGTGGCGACCAGCATGCCGTATTCGGCGCGCAAGTCCTGCGCCGCGAGCGTCATCGCTGCGCTGTTGCCGCCGTGACTGGTCACGATCACGAGTTTCTGAACACCAGCGCGCGCGACGCTTTCGCCGATCGCAGTCCAGGTCTGCAATGCGATCTCGGTCGGCAGAGTCAGCGTACCGGGAAAGGCGAGGTGCTCGGTTGAAATGCCCACAGGTTGAAGCGGCAGGAACGTCGCCGGAATATCGGCGGGCAGCAGGCGCTGGACCTCTGCAAGATAAGCCTCCGCAATCATGATGTCCGTGCCGAGAGGCAGATGCGGTCCGTGCTGCTCGGTCGCGGCGAGCGGCAGCACTGCAATCCAGGAGGCCGGATCGCTCTGGGCGATGTCGGGCCAGTGAATGGCAGTCCAGTCGCGGGGCGGCATGTTGGCAGTCATCGAGGTGCGTTTCTTTGGTCAATTTTGCAGGGTAGTCTGGCAGCAGATTGCTTCCTATCATGGGCCATAACGGTCGACGGAGTCCAATATGAGCCCGATATCCCTGCTGCGCGCGTTAACCATTGGCGCACTGGCCGTGATGGCCGCGCAGTCGCCCGCCACAGCGGAAACCAGGCTCGACAAGGTCAGTTTCGGCACCAACTGGGTGGCCGAGGCTGAACATGGCGGCTTCTTCCAAGCGGTCGCGGATGGTACCTACAAGAATTACGGGCTCGACGTCACCATCGTGCCGGGCGGGCCGAACGTGAACAATCGCATCCTGTTGATCTCGGGCAAGCTCGACTTCTTCATGAGCGCCAACACGCTGCAGTCCTTCGATGCCGTCGCCAATAATGTGCCGGTGGTCGCTGTCGCCGCGATCTTCCAGAAGGACCCGCAGGTTTTTCTGGCGCATCCCAATCCCAAGGTGACCAAGCTCGAAGATCTCAAGCCGATGACGCTGCTGATCTCGAAGGAGGGCGTCGCCGGCTATTTCCAATGGATGCGATCCGAGCTTGGCTTCAGCGCGTCCAAGGTCAAGCCTTACACCTATAATGCGCAGCCTTTCATCGTCGACAAGAATAGCGCGATGCAGGGCTATGTCACATCCGAGCCGTTCGTGGTCGAGAAGCAGGCCAATTTCAAGCCAACCGTGATGCTGCTCGCGGATTACGGGTTCGATGGCTATTCGACATTGATCGAAACGCGCCGCGAATGGGTCGACAAGAAGCCGGACCTTGTCCAGCGTTTCGTCGATGCCTCGATGATTGGCTGGTACAACTATCTCTATGGTGACAACAAAGCCGCCAATGAGGTCATCAAGAAGCTCAACCCGGAAATGACCGATGACCTGCTGGCCTATTCCATCGCCAAGATGAAGGAATACGGTATCGTCGACTCAGGTGACACGCTGAAAGACGGCATCGGTGCCATGAGCGAAGCGCGTGTTGCCAGCTTCTTCGACAAGATGTCACGCGCAGGCGTGGTCAAGCGCGATATCGACTATCGCAAGGCCTATACACTGCAGTTCATCAACAAGGGTGTCGGTCTCGATCTCCGGCCGAAGAAGTAGCCCGGCAGATGGTCGAACCTGCGTTGTCGTCGAGCGATGCACCCACCGCTGTGCGCCTGCGCGGTGTCACGAAGGTCTATGACAACGGCACCGTGGCGCTGGGGCCTCTTGATCTCGATATTCGCAAGGGCGAGTTCGTCTCGCTGTTGGGCTCGTCCGGCTGCGGAAAATCTACTGCATTACGTCTGATAGCAGGCCTGATCGCGCCGTCAGCGGGCACTTTGGATGTGGCCGCACGCAGCAGCGGTCACGCTATTGGCTTCGTGTTCCAGGAGCCGACGCTGATGCCATGGAGCACGATTCGGGAGAATGTACGGCTGCCTCTGAAGCTGGCACATATGCCGGATGCGCAGTCGACGGCGCGAGTGGATGAGGTGCTCGCACAGGTCGGTCTCGCGGACTTCGCCGGAGCCTATCCGCGCGAATTATCGGGTGGCATGAAGATGCGGGCGTCGCTGGCCCGCGCGCTGGTGACCGAGCCGGATATCCTGCTGATGGACGAGCCTTTTGCGGCGCTCGACGAGATCACGCGCTTCCGGCTCAACAACGACCTGCTGGCGCTATGGCGCGAACTCGGCAAGACGGTCATCTTCGTCACTCATTCGGTGTTCGAGTCGGTTTATCTGTCGCAGCGCGTTGTGGTGATGACGTCGCGGCCAGGTCGCGTCAGCGCCGAATGCCATATCGAATCCTCTGAACCGCGCGACGACGCGTTCCGCACCTCGATGGCCTATGCCGGCTACTGCCGCGATGTTTCACAAGCACTGATGACGGCCAGTGATGCGGCATTCAACGAGACAAAGGCGCGAGCATGAAAGGGCTGGAGCCACTGCCCACAGTCGATCGCGGTTCGGTCGTGCCGGGCAGCGATATGCAATGGCAGCGCGTCGTCTGGCCGGTGGTCGTGTTTGTCGCTGGAATCGTTTTGTGGGATCTCGTCGTCCGGATCGGCGAAATCCCGCCCTACCTGTTGCCAGGTCCCGTGCTCGTCTTTCAGACACTGATCGCCGACTGGTCGGTCCTGTCTGAATCGCTCGGCGTGACATTGCTGACAGCGCTGGAGGGCTTCATCGCCGCGGCCATCGGTGGCATCGCGCTGGCGCTGTTGTTCAACCAGTCCAAATGGCTGGAATATTCGCTGCTGCCCTATGCCATCGTGCTGCAGGTGACGCCCGTCATCGCCATCGCGCCGCTGATGCTGATCTATCTGCCGCAGCAGACGGCCGTTGTTGTCTGCGCCTGGATCGTCGCGTTCTTCCCGGTGCTGGCCAATACGACGCTGGGCCTCAATTCGGTGGATCGCAATCTGGCCGGTCTGTTCCAGCTCTATCGCGCATCGCGTTGGCAGGTGCTGCGCTATCTGAAGCTTCCGGCGGCATTGCCATTCATACTTGGTGGATTGCGCATTGCGGGCGGATTGTCGCTGATCGGCGCGGTGGCAGCGGAAATCGCCGCAGGTGCGGCGGGCGCTGGTTCAGGCCTCGCCTATCGCATTTCGGAATCCAGCTATCGCCTCAATATTCCCCGAATGTTCGCCGCGTTATTGTTGCTGTCCGTTGCGGGGATTGTGATTTATATGCTGCTCGCGCTGGTATCCCACATTGTGTTGCGGCGCTGGCATGAGAGTGCACTGCGAAAGGAAAAATAATGGGGACGGGAATCTCTTCGGACAAAATCGACCTGCTGATCTACGGACCGACGAAGCCGCTGATCAATAACGGTTTCTCGGATCAGTTCGTATTGCATAAATATGAAACCCAGCACGATCTCGAACGGCTGCCGGCGGGCGTCGCCGAGAAAATCCGCGGCATCGCCGTGACGGGCCTGGTGCCGACCAACAGCGCGGTGCTGGCGAAATATCCCAAGGTCGAGATCATCTCCTCGTTCGGCGTCGGCTACGATCACATTGACGCGAAATATGCCGCCGAGAACAATATCCTCGTTACCAACACGCCGGATGTGCTGACCGAGGAAGTCGCCGATACGGCGCTCGGCCTGTTCATCGCCACTGCCCGCGAATTCATCAAAGCGGATAAATATGTCCGTTCGGGCCTGTGGCTGACACAGCCTTATCCGCTCACGGTCGGCTCGCTGCGCGACCGCAAGGTCGGCATGGTCGGCATGGGCCGCATCGGTCAGGCGATTGCGCGTCGTCTCGACGCCTCGCTGGTGCCGGTGGTCTATCACTCGCGCAACCCCGCCGCTGGCGTCTCGCACAAGCACTATCCGAACCTGATCGAGATGGCGAAGGCGGTGGATACGCTGATCGTCATCACACCGGGCGGACCGTCGACGGCCAACCTGGTCAATGCGGAAGTCATGCAGGCGCTCGGTCCGCGCGGTATCATCATCAATATCGCACGCGGTTCGGTGATCGACGAGCCCGCACTGATTGCGGCGCTCAAATCGGGCACCATTCTGGCCGCGGGCCTCGACGTGTTTGCGCAGGAGCCCAAAGTGCCGGACGAGCTGAAGTCGATGCAGAACGTCGTGCTGTTGCCGCATGTCGGCTCGGCGTCGGTGGTGACGCGCAACGCGATGGATCAGCTTGTGGTCGACAACCTCAAACTCTGGTTCGCCGGCAAGGCGCCGACGACGCCGATTGCGGAAACGCCGATAAAGGGACGCTGATCGTGAGACTCGCGTCGGGGCGCTGTCGATATTTTGCGCTGGCAGTTGCCGGCGCGATGCTCGTCGGCGCACTGGCGCGAGCGCAGGACGCTGCCACCCTTCGAAAAAACATGATCGGGCAGTGGGAGCTCTCCACCACCGAACGCAGCAAGACCTGCGTGGTGACGCTGAAGAACGACACGTCGCCGCAGGGGCTGAAGCTCGAACTCGAACCGGATTGCGCGAAGGCGTTGCCCTTCACCAAGGATATCACGGCCTGGAACATCAAGGGGCTCGATATCGTCCGGCTGCAGAATCCGACGGGCGAAGCCGTGATCGATTTCACCGAGGTCGAGAGCGGCATCTTTGAAGGCATTCGTACCGGCGAGGGCGTCTATATCCTGCAGAATCTCGCTGCAGCCCGCTCGCTGACCAAATCGATGGACCAGATGATTGGCGACTGGTCGATGGTACGCGGCAGCGGCCGCGTGGTCTGCGGTCTGACGCTGACCAATACCGAAACGACCCAGGATAATTTCGCCGTCTTCCTGAAGCCGCGTTGTGAACCCCTGGTGGCGAATTTCAATCCCAAACAGTGGCGCCTCGAACGCGGCGAATTGCTGATGATGTCATCATCCGGTGAGATCTGGCATTTCGAAGCCGACGACAACGCTCAGTGGCGCCGCGTGCCGGATAGCGCCGACCCGCTCATCCTGCTGCGACAGTAGACGGTCGCTCCGCGCCCGCTTTTGCGGGGACGACGAGGAGAGGTCGTTGCCTGGATTGCGCGCTACGCATCAATCCGTCTGGTTCAAATCAGCTTCTTCGAACCTATTTCCGCTGCGCGTTACCAAGATGAATTGGTTCAAACCCGATTGGAGGGTGAGATGAAATTTTTCGCCTTGGCTTTTTCGTGCCTTTTATTCTTCTCAATGCCCGCCAACGCAAATGACGCAGATACCTTTAATGCAATGGTCGCATTGGCGAACAAGGGAGATGCAGAGGCGCAATATCACGTGGGCATGATGTACAATAATGGCATCGGCACTCAACAGGATCGCAGGCAGGCCTTTGAGTGGTTTCAAAAATCGGCTGCGTTGAACGACCCGTTGGGAGCCTACAAGCTTGGTTGTTACTATGACGGGCAAGGCGCAGGCATCGTGGAGTCTGACACGGATCAAGCTTTAAAATACAAGCTTGTTTCTGCCGAAGCCGGCTACGCGCTTGCGCAGCACGATGTCGCCAATCTGTATGACAGGCGAGGAAATTCGGAAGAAGCGCTCAAGTGGTGGAAGAGGGCGGGTGATCAGGGATATCCCGGTGCCCTCTTTGGTTTGTCCCGTTTGTATTCCGCCGGAAAAGGAGCGCCAAAGGATCTGTCTTTGTCGTATGCGTATTTCAAACTCTCGAAGCTGGCACCCGCGAAAAATGTGAATGAGATGGCTGCACTGTTGTCCGAACAAGAACTCAAGAACGCAGAAAAACTGGTGTCCGAATGGAAGCCGCGGACAACTGCTTTAACACTCAAGGCAAAGAGTGGTATTCGAGCAGCAGAAGAATACGTCAAAACCATCAAAAACTAAGTGTTCTGATTGGCCTTAGATCAGCTTCAGCCCCTTCAAACTCGCATGCCCATGTTTGCCGACGATGATGTGATCATGCACCGCGATGCCGAGCGGCGCGGCAACATCGATCACCGCCTTGGTCATCTGCACATCGGCCTGCGACGGTGTCGGGTCGCCGGAAGGATGATTGTGCACCATGATGATGGCCGTCGCGGATAATTCGAGCGCGCGCTTCACGACCTCACGCGGATAGACCGGTGTGTGATCGACGGTGCCGACCTGCTGGACCTCGTCCGAGATCAACTGGTTGCGCTTGTCGAGGAACAGAATGCGGAACTGCTCCTTATCAGCAAAGGCCATGGCCGTTCGGCAATAGTCGATCACCGTGGCCCATGACGACAGCACGGTGCGCTGCTTCAATTGTCCCTTGGCGACGCGGCTGGTGGCGGCGGCGATCAGCTTGATCTCGGTGATGGCGGCTTCGCCGAGGCCGTCGATCTCGCGCAACCGCATGTCCGGGGCATGCACGGTCTCGGCGAAGGAGCCGAATTTCGTGATCAGCGATTTCGCCAGTGGCTTCACATCCCGGCGCGGCAGCGCACGGAACAGCACCATTTCCAGCAGCTCGTAGTCGCTCAGCGCATCGGCGCCGACGCTCCGAAAGCGTCCCCGCAGTCGCTCCCGATGGCCATGATAATGCGGCGCTTCCGCAAGACCCGTCGGGGTGGCTGGATCGCTGGGACTGACGGGCATGTGGCGCCAACGCTCGCATGGACACTATTCGCGAGCATGCCGTGCCCGGCTACATTTGCAACCAGAAAGTGTCTGTAGCGCTGCGGCGATTTGAAGTTTAGGCGGCGGGCGTCGGCGGCTGTTCGTTATGCCGCTTGGACAGCGTGAAAATCTCGACGCCGGTCGCCGTCACGCCGACGGTGTGCTCGAACTGCGCCGACAGCGACCGGTCGCGGGTCACGGCGGTCCAGCCGTCGGACAGAACCTTCACATGCGGTTTGCCGAGATTGATCATCGGCTCGATGGTGAAGAACATGCCGGGGCGCAAGGTCACGCCTTCGCCGGGGCGGCCGACATGGATGATGTTCGGCTCGTCATGGAACATGCGGCCGAGGCCATGGCCGCAGAAGTCACGCACCACGCTCATCTGCTGCGGTTCGACGAAGCTCTGGATCGCATGGCCGATGTCGCCGGTGGTATTGCCCGGCTTGACCACGGCGATGCCGCGCATCAGCGATTCATAAGTGACCTCGACCAGACGCTCCGCTTTGCGGGCGAGTTCGCCGACGCCATACATACGGCTGGAATCGCCATACCAGCCCTCGACGATGAAGGTGACGTCGACATTGACGATGTCGCCTTCCTTCAGCGCGCGGTCGCCGGGCATGCCGTGACAGACCACGTGATTGATCGATGTGCAGGTCGAATAGCGATAGCCGCGATACATCAGCGTGGCCGGAAAGGCGCCATGGCTGAAGGCGAATTCCCGCACGAAGTCGTCGATCGCCGAGGTCAGCACACCCGGCTTCACCAGATCGGTCAGCTCGTCGAGACACTGCGACACCAGCGCGCCGGCCTTGCGCATGCCAGCAAAAGCGGCGGGACCATGCAGCTTGATCTGACCGGTTTTGCGCTGGGAGGTTTCGGAGGCTTCGACGTAGCTCATCAGGTGATCTTGCCAGGCAGGATGCGACGGGAATGTGCGATTTGAAGCCCCAATTTAATGGCTGGGGCGGTCAGCGCAAGCCAAAGCAGCCCCTCCAGGACCTCATCGCTCGGTCCCCACCCCAGCCATATTCATGCCTGAATCGGCACTCGGCCGGCCAGAACGATGCCGTCATGGTCGATCCGGCAGGTATAGGCGATGGCTTCGACGCCTGCGGCGCGGGCCTTGTCGAAGGCGCGGCCATAGGCCGGGTCGATATCCCGCGCCAGCGCAAAAGCCGTGGACGAGCCGATCTGGACCACGAACAGCATCACGGCCCGGGCGCCTGTGGCAACCATGGCGGCCAGTTCGTCGAGATGGCGGGCGCCGCGCGCGGTGACGGAATCCGGGAATTCGGCCAAACTTGGCTGGCGCATCATGTGGACGTTTTTGACCTCGACATAGCAGGGCGGCCGTGACGGGTGTTCCAGCAGGAAGTCCACCCGCGACGCAGCGCCGTATTTCACCTCACGGCGGATGGTGTCGTAGCCGGCGAGTTCGGGGATCGCATTGGCGGCCAGCGCCTCGGCGACAATGGCATTGGGGTGCATTGTATTGACGCCGACCAGTTCCGGGCCATTGCCGAAATCGGCTTCGATCAGCTCCCATGAAAAAGGCAGCTTGCGGGTCTTGCTCGGCGACTTCGACAGCCAGACGCGCGCGCCGGCCGCCTGCAGGCCGATCATCGCGCCGGGATTGGCGACATGGGCAGTGATCACGCTGCCATCGGCGAGTTCGACATCGGCAAGGAAGCGCTTGTAGCGCCGCAGCAGCGTCGCCGGAACGAGGTCGGCGGAAAGCTTCATCGGGACTTATTCCGGACCGGATACGACTTCGACAATGGTTTCGACCGGTAGTGCACCGCCACGGATCTTCAGCTCGCGGACCGGATAGGGCACGCGGATGCCCTCACGCTTGAAAGCATCCCACAGTCCCAGCATCACCTCGCTCTTCACAGCATCCATGCCGTCGGGCGAGTCGATCCAGAAGGTCAGCGAGAATTTCATGCCGGCTTCGGCAAATTCGGTGAGGATGCAGTTCGGCGTCTTGGCCGTATTGGCCCGTGGCGATGCCGTTGCGACGTCGATAGCCAGCTTGCAGACGACGCGCGGATCCGCATCGTAATTGGCGCTGAAATTGACCTTCACCAGCGTGTCCTTGTCCGTATAGGTCCAGTTCACCACCTTCTGGGTAATGAGGTCCTCGTTGGGGATCAGGAACTCGCGGCCGTCGCCCGCGGCGACCGAGATGTAGCGCGTATTCATCGCACTGATGCGGCCGGAGCTGTCGCCGATGGTGACGAGGTCGCCGGGCTTCACCGATTTGTCCGCCAGCAGGATCACGCCGCTGATGAAATTGGCGACGATTTTCTGCAGGCCGAAACCGATACCGACACCGACTGCACCGGAGAACACGGCGAGCGCCGAGAGGTTGATGCCGACCGCACCCATGACGAGAGCGACGGCGAACACCATCAAGAGCAGGCGCACCAGCTTGATCAGCAGGACCTGGATCGAGGGCGTGAGGTCATGGGACTGCCTGATCCGGCCTTCCAGAAAATTGCTGGCAATATTCGACAGCCATAGCGCTACCGCGAGCAAGACGCCGAGCTTGATCAAGAGTAGCGGGGTCAGCCGGAGGCCGCCGAGATCAATCCCGTTCGCATCCAGCATGGTGATGGTCGGCTGCAACTGGCCGACAATGCTGAGGGCCGCGACGAACCAGGCCGAGATCGACACCAGCCGGACCAGGAATTCGTTACGGATCACGCTGGTGACAAGCCGGATCACCAGCCAGGCGAGTGCAAGCTTCGCGGTCACCGACAGCAAATAGCTGCGGCTCGGCCATGTCACGCTCAGCATGATCACGCGGTCGAGGGTCATCAGGATCGCAAAGGCCGCGGTGGCTGCGCTGCCGACGAGAATGCGCATGAACATGCGCAGTGGCGCCGGCCAGCCCATCGCCAGAGAGGTCATATCGACCCGCGAGCGGATTGCGGCCCCGATGGCGAAGGCAATGCCGCCGCCGGCCATCATAAGTCCGAGCTGCAAATAGAACCACGGCGAGGTTACCTCGGCGCCGAACGATCGTGCGGTTGCCAGCACGAATTCGTGGGTGTCGGTCAGGTCAAGCATCGCGCAGCTCTCGTTGTCGTGAATGTATCGTGTGGTGTGGAATCATCGCTGGACGGCGTATTTGATTCGGATGGGTAGAGATTCACACAAGCACCACGTCGACGCCATTGAGTGGAGCTTCTGCCTTGGGCAATTTCCGAGAAATATACCTGCAAATAGGTATCACGCAGAAAACGTTTGGCGTCTCGGGATGACGACGATAAGCATGGATTTACAAGTATTTCCGGCCTCGGAGCCTCATGGCGTCACTTGATTCCGTCAGCATTGCCATCCTTCTCGGCGCAGTTCTGGTTATGGCCGGCATCCTGTCCAGCCTGCTTGCGCTTCGCTTCGGCGCGCCATTGCTGCTGTTCTTCCTGTTTATCGGCATGGTGGCCGGCGAAGCGGGCCCTGGCGGACTGCGGTTTGACGACGTCCATACAACCTATGTGGTGGGCTCGGTTGCACTCGCGCTGATCCTGTTCGACGGTGGGTTGAAGACACGATTTCAGGCCATTCGCGCGGTGCTGGCCCCGTCGATGGTGCTGGCCACGATTGGCGTGTTGTTGACGGCGTTGATCACGGCACCGGTCGCCAAATATGCCCTCGACCTGAACTGGACCCAGGCGCTGCTGACCGGCGCGGTGGTGGCTTCCACCGACGCGGCGGCTGTCTTTCTGCTGGTCCACGCGCAAGGCCTGCGCCTCAGACCAAGGGTTGGCGCGACACTCGAAGTTGAGTCTGGAACGAACGATCCGTTCGCCGTCTTTCTGACCCTGACGCTGGTCAAGCTTCTGTCGCTGGGGGACGCCTCTGCCGGTCACGTGGCAATGGAATTTGTTCAGGAAGCCGTGCTGGGCACCCTGATCGGCGTCGTCGGTGGCCGGTTGGTTGTCTTGGCCATGAATCGCGTGGCGCTGCCGCAGGGGTTGCATGCGCCCTTCGTCTGCACCGCGGCTCTGGTGATCTTCGGGCTGGCTCAGATCGCTCACGCCTCAGGCTTTCTGGCGGTCTATCTTGCCGGCATCATCATCGGCAATCGCCCGACGCGGGCGCATAATTCCGTGGTGACGTTCCTCGACGCTGCGACGTGGCTGGCGCAGATCGTGATGTTCGTCATGCTCGGTCTTCTGGTGTCGCCGGAGCGGCTGGTGGGCAGCATCATTCCGGCGGTCGGCGTTGCCCTTGTTCTGATGTTCGTGGCACGCCCGGTCGCGGTCTTCCTGTGTTTGCAGCCCTTCCGCTTCAACTGGCGCGAAAAGATGTTCGTTTCGTGGGTCGGTCTGCGCGGTGCCGTCGCAATCTTCCTTGCCTCGATCCCGATGCTGGTTGGTCTGCCCAAGGCGTCGCTGTATTTCGACGTCGCTTTCGTGGTCGTGATCATCTCGCTGTTGTTTCAGGGATGGACGCTGGCTTTTGCCGCCCGGAAGCTGCATGTCGCTCTGCCGCGCACCGACAGGGGGCCGCGCCGTATCGAACTCGATTTGCCAGGTCAGCTCGAACAGCAACTGGTCGGCTATGCCGTGCGCCCGAAGAGCCTCTACCTGAAACGCAACCTCATTCCGTCGTGGTCGAAGCCGACGCTGGTCATTCGCGATGAGCGCATACTGACGCCGGCGGAGGCCGAGCCTGTTACGGCCGGCGATTACATCTATCTGCTGGCGCCGCCGGAAAAGGCCGAGGCGCTGGATCGCTTCTTTGTCGACATGCCGCCGAGCACGGCGCCAGACCCGCATCTGCTTGGTGATTTCATGGTGTCTGGCGAAATCACTCTCGGCGATCTTGCGGCGATCTACGGCATCGCCGTCGATCCAGCCCAGGCATCGCTGACGCTGGCCGATTATTTCGATATCCATCTCGATCATGCGCCGACTGTTGGCGCCGCCTTGCCGATCGACAGTATTGATCTTGTCGCGCGCAGTCTTGGTGGCGGACGCGTTAATGTGGTTGGCCTGCGTCTGCCCGAAGATGAAGATCCCGCGCCGCCAAAGCTGACACGCAGGCAAGCCCTCAAGGCGAAACTGAAGCGAGGCTGGACCACGCTGTCCGGCGCCTGATTGGCTCAGGCTGCCGGGATGATACGCGGCAGGATCTCGGTGCCACCGAAGGCCGCGACACGGCCACGCTTCAGCATCACGACCTGCGTCGCCAGTTGCCGCATCTCGTCGGCATCGTGACTGACGAAGACCATCGGCACATCGCCTGCATCGCGCAGCCGCTTGAGGTAGGGCAGGATCTCCGCCTTCCGCTCCTCGTCGAGCGCCCCCATCGGTTCGTCGAGCAGTAGCAGCCTCGGTTGCGAGAGCAGCGCACGTCCCAGCGCCACGCGCTGGCGTTCACCGCCCGAGAGGCCACCGGGACGACGATCGAGCAGATGTCCGATATCAAGCATCTCTGTAATGCGCGTTTCCTCAGCAGAATCGCGTGTCAGGCGGTTCATTCGGCGACCGTAATCGAGATTCTGCGCGACGCTCAGATGCGGGAACAGTCGCGCGTCCTGAAACACGTAGCCGATGCGGCGCCGATGCGGCGGGACGTGGATGCGCGCGCTGCCGTCATAGAGCACGTCACTATCCACGGCGATTATGCCGCGATCCGGCTGCACGAGGCCGGCAATCATGCTGACCAGCGAGGTCTTGCCCGCGCCTGAGGAGCCGAACAGGCCCGTCACGCGGCCTTCGCTGGTGAAGGCGACGTCGACTGAAAATTCGCCGAGTTGTTTGAACACATCAACGCGCAGCACGATCAGTTTCCGTGTAGCCGTTGCGTCGCGCGGCGCGCGAACCATTCCGAAGCGATAAGCGCCAGTACGGCGATGCCGATGGAGATCATCACCAGACGTGAGGCTGCCGCGTCACCGTCGGGCGTCTGGATCAACGAGTAGATCGCGGAGGAAATCGTCTGGGTCTCGCCGGGAATGTTTGAGACAAAAGTAATAGTGGCGCCGAATTCGCCGATGGCCTTGGCAAAGCCGAGCACCATGCCGGCCAAGACGCCGGGCAGCGCCAGCGGCAGGGTCACGGTCGCAAACACTTTCCAGGGCGATGCGCCGAGCGTGCTCGACGCCTGTTCGAGCCGCCGGTCAACCGCTTCAATCGAGAGCCGGATCGGCCGCACCAGCAGAGGGAACGACATCACGCCGCATGCAAGCGCGGCACCCGTCCAGCGAAAGGCGAAGACGATGCCGAGATGTTCGGAGAGCCACGCGCCGAGAATGCCGCGCTTGCCGAGCAGCAACAGCAGCAGATAGCCGGTGACGACGGGCGGCAGCACCAGCGGCAGATAGATTATGGCGTCGATGATCGGCTTGCCCCAGAAGTCACGTCGCGCGAGCAGCCAAGCGACGCCGATTCCAATCGGCGTCGAGATCAATGTCGCGATCACGGCGACCCTGACTGAAAGCAGGATCGCCGTCCATTCTTCAGGGGAGATGTCGGACACGTGTCAGGACGTCGGCTTGACCAGGAACGTGAAGCCGTACTTCTCAAGAACCGTCTTTGCGGCCGATGACCTCAGGAAGGCCAGATAGTCGGCAGCTTCGGTCTTCGCGGTGGTGGTCGCCGCGACCGGATAGATGATCGCCGGGTGCGAGTCCGACGGGAAGGTGCCGATGATCTTCACGCCCGGATCGATCTTGGCATCGGTCGCATAGACGATGCCAAGCGGAGCTTCACCGCGTGAGACCAGCGTCAGCGCAGCGCGCACGCTCTCGGCCATGGCGAATTTCGACTCGGCGGCGGTCCAGCTGCCGAGCTTCTCAAGCGCGGCCTTTGCGTATTTGCCGACCGGGACCGACTTCACATCGCCGGTGGCGATCTTGCCGTCGCCGGCGAGCTTGGCGAGATCGAAGCCTTGACCGATGGTGACGTTGTCGAGCTTGGCGTCCTTGGCGGCGATCAGCACGATGCTGTTGCCGAGGAGGTCGGTGCGCGTGGCGACGTTGATGTTCTTTTTGCCGATGGCGTAGTCCATCCAGTCGGTGTCGGCGGACACAAAGACGTCGGCCGGCGCGCCTTGTTCGATCTGCTTGGCGAGCGCCGAGCTTGCAGCATAGCTGGCGGTGATCTTCACGCCGGTCTTGGCAGTGTAGGCGGCATCGAGCTCGTCGAGCGCGTTCTTCATCGACGCTGCGGCGAACACGGTGAGGGTTTTGTCCTGCGCATGGGCAGGCGTGAAGGTCGATCCGAGCAGGATCGAGAACGCAGCGAAAAGTCCGGCAAAACGGTTCATGTGGCGCTCCATGCGTGAGCGCAGCGCAAAGTGCGCGCAACTCAGGCGTTGGTTGGGTGGGACATGCGACAGGCGGAAGCGCCGTTCCGGCAATCCCGAGGACTTACGGTCCGCAGGGGATATCGCTGGGGAATAATATCAGGCTGGCCAAGGGGGTAAAGGCCCTTGGGCGGGGAGGCCTCTAAGGCTGCCGTCACTCGGACGGCAGCACGGCCAGGCTGATGGTGTTTTCAGTCACGCCGCTGACCTGGATCACGAACGGACCTGCCGCGAGATCGTACTTCATGGTCTTGCGGATGCCGGCGCAGTCGGTCGCGCCGCTGAACTCCATCGGCTTCAGGATCTCGCCATCCTGCACCACGTCGACCCACGCCGCCGACGACAGGCTGACGGTGTATGTGCCAGCCTTCGGCGCCTTCTGGAAGCGCGCAAAGCCTGCAAATGTGCCTTCTTTCGGCTTTCGCTCCGGGGACGTCGGCAGCTTGGCATCGCCGGGCGTCTTCAGATCGAGCGTCGCTGCAGAGGGAATTGCGAGGTCGGCACCTGAGACAATCTTGGGGCGATCTTGCGCCGTGAGTGCGGCGCGCTCCTTGTCGATCGGCCATTTGAATTTGTCACAGCCGCTTGGCTCGGCAGCCCATGCAGGCGCCGAACCGAGCAGTGTGAGCGCGACAATCAGACGCGCATACATAATCAATCCACCGCGATCATGACGTCGGAGGCTTTCACCACGACGATGCATTTGCCGCCGGCCTTGAGCGCCAGATCGTCAACGGCTTCGTTGGTGATTGACGAGGTCACGACCTGGCCGCCGCCGATGTCGACGCGGACATGCGACGTGGTCGCGCCCTTGGTCACTTCGAGGACGGTACCTTTGATCTGGTTGCGTGCACTGATGCGCATGTTGGATCTCGCCGATTGGGCCGGGCAGCTGACAGCCGCGGCTGATATGGAAGGAGTTCGGGAGGGGCGCCCGTTGTTGATCGTCGGCTTACGGCACAACGATGGCGTGTTCTAACCCGGTTTCACGACAATGCGATAGCCAATCGGCCGATCACGGTGCCGTCAGAACCTGTCGGCACGCAGCCGGCATTTCTGCGAGCGTCATCGGCGGCTTCGGCTTGGCCGGAACCGGCGGCGGTTTTGGATGCAGCACGGCATCGCTGAACCAGTAAGCCAGATCGCCGGCGCTGCAGCCCTCGGAATCAGTCGGCGGTGGCTGGGATTCGCATTCGGCACTGCCGACCGGGCATTTGATGCGGACATGGAAGTGATAATCATGGCCGTACATCGGCCGCACCTTCGACAGCCAGCTGCGGTCGCCTTTGGCCTCGCGGCACAGCGCCTTCTTGATGGCGGCGTTGACGAAGATGCGCTCCACACTGGGCTCCACCGCCGCGGCGCGGATCACCGGCAGATGGGACGGCGTCCAGGTAGTCGGATCGATGTCGAGCCGGTCGTGCCGCACCATCATCACCGCCGACATCTCCTCGCGCTCGTTGCGCGAGAGCTGGCGGTTCGGCATCGGCGTCAGCCAGATATCGGCATCAAGCCCGACCTGATGGCTGGCATGGCCTGTGATCATCGGGCCGCCGCGCGGCTGCGACATGTCACCGACCAGGATGCCTGGCCAGCCGGCGTTCTTGTTAGCCTTGACCGATAGCCGCTCCAGCAGCTCGACGAGTTGCGGATGCGCCCAGTTGCGGTTGCGCGATAGCCGCATCACCTGCCAGGTCGGCCCGTTGATCGGCAGCGCTTCGGCACCTGCGATGCAGCCCTTGGCGTAGAAGCCGACCACGCGCACCGGCGATTTCGTCGGCAGCACCTTGCGGCCGAATAGTTCTTTGGCGCCGATGGCCGGGTCGTTCGGATTGGCCAGCGGCGGCAGCGGTTTCAGATCGACGCTGCCTTTGGTTTGCGCCAACGCCAGCGGCGTTGAAGCAATGACGGCGGGCAGGAATATGAGGCTGAGAATCAGGCGAAGGCTCATGCCGCGACTATAGCTGAAGCTGTCGATGAGGTGAGTGACCTGCGGCACGCATGATTTTAATGCGCGGGTAACCATGTCTGACGCTGGCGCTTTTTTTTGCGTTTGGGTTTGCTGGTCCTCCCGTTGCGACCGGCTCAGTCGTTTTATCAGCGTTTCGAGCCGCTTGCGTCTCTCACTTGGCGGGGATGATCGCGCGTGACCCGGTAACGTCCAGACATGGGTAACCATAGGCCCACGGTTTTTGCCTGTTGTGAAGGCACGGGATGTGTACAGGCGCGCAGTTCAGACGGTAATCGGTTGCTGTAAACGGGCATTGATACCGTTTTTTCAGACACTTCTTGCACATATTGTCACACGCGCGTTGCGAGTGGATCATTGATGCCGAAGTTCCGGCCTGAAGCGAAAAAGAAAGCGAAAGCCGGACTGGCGTCTCGGATCACCCGGCCGAGCCGGGCGATCGCGGCTGCGCCGAAACTGGCGCCGAAAAAGGGTCTCGTCAGCGGTCCCATTCGCGAGATCGTGCGACAGCGTGCCCAGGCCGAGGCGGCGATCGCGGAAGCCCGCAAATCCCACGAGCGTCTGCGCGAGGCGATCGACATCCTGCCGCAAGGCATCGTGTTTCTCGATTCCGACGGGCGCTACATCCTCTGGAACAAGAAGTACGCGGAAATCTACAACCGCAGCTCGGATCAGTTCGTGCCGGGTGCGCGTCTGCAGGACACGATCCGCGTTGGTGTCGAGCGCGGCGACTATCCCGAAGCCATCGGCCGCGAGGACGAATGGATCGCAGAACGCGTCGCCAAGCTGTTCCATCCAGGTGAACGTCACGAACAGGTTCTGGCCGACGGCCGCGTCGTCCTGATCGAAGAGCGGCTCACCGAAGACGGCGGTGTCATCGGTCTGCGCGTCGACATCACCGAGCTGAAACAGCGCGAGGCGTCGTTCCGCCTGCTGTTCGAGAGCAATCCGGTGCCGATGATCGTCTGCGCACTCGATGACGAACGCATCCTCAGCGTCAACGACGCTGCGATCGAACATTACGGTTACACGCGTCCGGAATTCGAGAAGCTCACCATCCGCCAGTTGCAGGCCTTCGAGGCCGCCCCGCCCTGGGTCGGCGATCACGCCAATGACGAGCAGGCCGCGCGAACCTGGAAACACGTCAAGGCCGACGGCTCGCTGATCGATCTGGCGATCTATTCGCGGCACCTCGTCTACAACGAGGAGCCAGCTGTGATGCTGGCGCTGATGGATATCACGGAGCGCAAGCGTGCCGAGATGCGGCTGGCTTTCATGTCGCATCATGATGGCCTCACCGGCCTGCCAAATCGCAACCTGCTGCGCCAGCGTCTCGACGAGGTCCTCGCACATACCCGGCGCACCGGCGAGAAGGTCGCGGTGCTGTTTCTCGGCCTCGACAACTTCAAGGGTGTCAACGACACGCTCGGCCATGGTATCGGCGACAAGCTGCTGCGCGGCGTGGCGCGGCGGTTGCGGTCGTCGTTGCGCGAGGAAGACGCGCTGGCGCGGCTGAACTCCGACGAATTCGCCATCATCCAGACCGGCATCAACCGTCCCGAGGATGTCGTGCTGCTGGCGCGCCGGCTGCTCGACGCCGTCGGTGAGACCTATCTGCTCGACGGTCATTCGGTGGTCATCGGCGCCAGCATCGGCATCGCGATGGCGCCGAGCGACGGCGACGAATCCGAGCGGTTGCTCAAGAACGCCGACATGGCACTGTCGCGTGCCAAGAACGACTCGCGCGGCACCTTCAGCTTCTTCGAATCCGGCATGGACGCCCGTGCGCAGGCGCGTCGCAAGATCGAAATCGATCTGCGCTCCGCCATTCAGGACGATCAGCTCCGGCCATTCTACCAGCCGCTGATCGATCTCAAGACCGGCCGCATCACCGGCTGCGAGGCGCTGGTGCGCTGGCCACATGCGGAGCGCGGCATGATTTCGCCGGCGGATTTCATCCCCGTTGCGGAAGACACCGGCCTGATCAATGCGCTCGGCACGCAGATCCTGCGCCGCGCCTGCAATGAGGCTGCGCGCTGGCCCGATGAAGTGCGCGTCGCGGTCAATCTGTCGCCGCTGCAGTTCCGTGTCGGCAATCTGCTCTCGGTGGTGATGGATGCGCTGAAGCATTCGGGCTTGCCGCCGCGGCGGCTTGAACTGGAGATCACCGAGACGCTGCTGCTGGAAAAGAGCAATCAGGTGCTGGCGACCCTGCACGCGCTGCGCGCGCTCGGCGTGCGCATCTCGATGGACGATTTCGGAACCGGCTATTCGTCGCTGAGCTATCTCAGAAGCTTTCCGTTCGACAAGATCAAGATCGACCAGTCCTTCGTGCGTGATCTCGGCTCCAATCGCGATGCGCAGGCCATCGTGCGCTCGATCATCAGCCTTGGCATGGGCCTCGGTGTCACCATCACGGCGGAAGGCGTCGAGACAGAATCCGAACTCGCCTGCCTGCGCAGCGAAGGCTGCCATGAAGGGCAGGGCTTCCTGTTCAGCCGGGCCCGGCCGAATGAGGAGATTGTCGAGCTGCTGCGCGCTCAGGCCATTGCTGCGCCGGATGCGGAACTGTCCGTCCGCGCGCAGGTCGCATAAGGCACGCGCCGATCTCCGCTTCGGCGAGGGCGCGGACGACCCTTCATCCCGTTTCCCATTGCGAGAATGGAGCGCCGGGAGGCGCCAGGGGTTTGCGAGACCCCTTGAGGCTGGCCTTGCGAGGGCCGGCCCGCACGTCAGCACCGGCGGGATTGCGAGTCCCGCAGGGAAGACGCGCGCGTTGCGACATCGGTGGGGGTGCGAAGCCCGCCGAGCGAACGCTGCGCCTCCCGGCGCTCCACCAGCAGCTGCCCGGATCACCGGGTCGCCGCTGCAGTCTGATCGACGCTGTGTGTCATGAGCACGCAGCAATCGAGCAGGCTGGAAGCGAGGCAACTCAATCTAGGACTAAAGTCAATACCAGTTTAAGCTCGGAGGGATGCCGAAAAATCCCTAGTTGGAAATCTTCGCTTTCGAGCGCTTCACGATATTTTCCATCCGCGCAGAATCCTTGGCGATAACAGCTCCGAACTGATCGGGCTTGTCCGCGATCACGGTCAAACCAAGGCCTTCCAGGCGAGCCGAAACAGTTGAATCTCGCAACGCCTCCACGATCGATGTGTTGAGCTTCTCAATCACGTCCTTGGGGGTCGCCGATGGAGCGACAAAGCCGTACCAGTTGCCCGCGAGGAGATCGGGATAGCCTGCCTGCGGCGACGTCGGCACATTGGGCAGCTGTTTGCTTGGTTCAGGCGCGGTCACGACGATGGGCCTCAGCGCTCCGCTTTGTACCTGCTGGACCGTGTTCGACAGATTATCGCACATCATGGACACCTGACCACCGATGACATCCTGAAGTGCCGGAGCTGCGCCCTGATACGGGATGTGGACGGCATCGATGCCTTCGAGCACCTTCAGCGTCTCGCCGCACAGATGGCTCGTGCTGCCGATACCGGCTGACGCAAATGTCAGCTTGCCCGGCTCGGCCTTGGCCAGCGCCACCAGTTCCTTCAGCGAGTTCGCCTTGACCGACGGATTGACGACCAGGATGTTCGGCGTCGAAGCGCCATTGGTGATGGGCGCGAAATCCTTTTCGGAATTATAGGCGGGCTTTTCATAGATCCACGGATTGATCGCCATCATGCCGGTTGTCGCGAGCAGAATCGTATAGCCATCCGCCGGCGAAGCGGCGACGCGAGCCGCCCCGATCGAGCCGTTGGCGCCGCCGCGGTTCTCGATGATCACGGTGACGCCGAGCGACTTCGACATCAGCGGAGCCACCAGTCGTGGAATCGCGTCCGCCGTGCTTCCAGCCGGATAAGGGACCACGATTGTGATCATTTTTTCCGGAAAGCCGGCCGCTGCCGCGCCGGGCACGCCCAAGGCGACAGGCGCTACCAGCGCCGCCAAAAGAAACGTCGTCCACTTCATCCGTAAATCCTTGCTTGGCATTCTGAAACTCCTGCATGACATCTTGGGAACCATGGTATTGGCTCCTCCAGGCTTACTGGCGCTTCCACTGCCGCGGTTCTTATCCAGCCGAGTGACCGGTTGCCGTCGACATCGTCTCAGAGAGAGTTGCTGATCACCCCGGGCGGTGCTCAGCCACATGCAACGCACCGGCCCGCTCAAGCGAGTCGAGCATCGCGATCCGGCGCAATAGCGCTCGTGCCTTTTCCGGATCGGCGGCTGCTGCGCGAATGTCGTCGCGGAAACGCGCGCGATCGGCTTCGTCTTTCGCTTCGAGGTTCTTCTTGTTGCGGATGGTGTCGCCCTGAATGGCCTGCATGGTGACCGTCCGGCGCTGCAGATCGTAATCGGCAAGAATGCTCTCATCAGCCGTGCCGTTGATGACCGGACCCAGCTTCGCGGTCAGGTTCAATGCATCATGAATGCCGCCATTCATGCCCATGCCGCCGAGCGGGTTGTTGATATGGGCGGCGTCACCGGCCAGGAATGTGCGGCCTTTCTGGAAGTTCGCGGCCACGCGCTGGTGCACACGATAGAGCGTGGTGTGGAGGATGGGGGCCTCCAGCTCTGCGGGAACGATCCGCCGGATCGACGCCGTCACATAGGCTTCGGACAGTGCTTCCTCATCGGATGTTTCCGCGGCCACCGGCATCATCACGCGCCATGCGCCGAGGATACGCAGAAGGAAGTACCAGCGTTCGGGATCGGCGACATAGCTGACCGACGAGACGCCCGGCCGAAGCGCGGTGAAATCGACCGGTGTCGTCATCACCAGGAAACGCTCGGGCCAGGTGAAGCCCTCGAATTCCATATCCTGGCTGCGGCGGACGATGCTGTTCGCACCATCGGCGCCGATCAGCCAGGCGCATTCATGCGTGGTGTCGTGGCCGTTGGCCGTGACCACCACCTTGACGGTGTTGCTGGTCTGCTCGACCGATTTAACCCCGCTGCCGAACGCGATCGAGAACAGCGGATTGCCGGACAGGGCGTCCAGAATGATGCGTGTGAGCTTGAACTGTTCGGCTTGCAGGCGGAACGGATGCCGCACCAGATCGGAGATCGCCGCGAAATCGAATGTGCCGAGCACACCGTCCTCGGACGAGCTGTACTGCACTGTCGGCGCCTTCAGTCCCTGTGCAATCAACGTGCTGGCGAAACCGAGATCGTCGAGCATGTCCAGTGTGGGCGGATGGAATGTCGATGCGCGCGACTCGCTGCTCAGCGCGTCGTTCTTCTCAAGCACCAGAACCGGAATGTTCTGTCGCACCAGATCTGCGGCAGCCACCATGCCGACCGGCCCTGCACCGGCGATGATGACGGGAAGCTTCGCATTACTCATTCTATCAAGACCTCTTGCGGGGATTTCAGGGAGCATCGGCTCTGATCGGCGGCCCCTCCAAGAGGCTGCCGTCATCGTCTCTGTGGCTCTCAGGCGGGATCGTAGTAGTGCATTTCGAGAAGCAGGCAGCCGCCCTCGGATTTGAACGGACCATGCCACGCGCCTGGCGGTCTGACGGCGTAGGTGTAGCCGGCGAACGGCGTGCCGCCTTGCCCGTTCTCGTCGTTGCCAACGATCAGGTCGCCGGAGACGAGAAAGACTTCTTCCCAGTGGTCGTGAACGATCTGCTGTGTGGTGAAGAGACCCGGAGGGAACTTCAGCAATCGCGTCCGGCTGCCGCGTTTGTTCGCGGTATCGAGCGATCCGGACAGGATCTTCTCCAGCGCGCCCGACGCGGGATCGTAGCCCTCGGGCAATTGCCAGCCGCTCTCCATGTCGAGCGTGTGGAATTCGTCATGCAATTTGTTGACTGCCACTGATGTGCTCCTTGAAGTTGATGACCGAAGCACCTGTGCGGGGCACCGCGCTGCAGTCTGCATGTCTTGAGACCGTTGCCGGGGCCTGACCTCGCCAGAGGTCGCCGCCCGCCATGACTTTTGTCATCCGCGGGGAGATTGTTGCCTTGTGCTTAGGCGTGCAAACAATTTAATCTGCGGACATCTTGCGTTTTTGGAATGAACTATGCGCCGCAGAATACCGAGCCTCGGCGCGCTGATGGCGTTCAGCGCGGCTGCCAAACACCTCAGCGTCACCCGCGCCGCCAGCGAACTCGCGCTGACCGAAAGTGCGGTGTCGCGCCAGATTGCGCAGCTGGAGACGCAGCTCGGCGTGAAGCTGTTTCATCGGATCAAGAAACGCATCACGTTGACGCGGGCAGGGGCGGCCTACAGCACCCGCGTGGCGCAGACGATCGAGCGGATCGAGCGCGATGCGCTCGAGATCATGGGCTATGAGGCCGACGGCATGGTTCTGGACGTCGCGGCGCTGCCCACTGTCGGCGCCCAGTGGCTCATTCCGCGCCTGCCGGACTTCTATGCGCGCCATCCCGGCGTCGCCATCAATGTGAGTGCGCGCAACACGCGCTTCTTCTTCAGCGAGACCGCGCTCGATGGTGCCCTCTACTTCGGCCAGCCGGACTGGCCCGGCACGCAGGCAGACCATCTGTTCGACGAAATTCTTCTGCCGGTTGGATCGCCGACGCTGATCGGCAGGCGCGGCGAATTGCCGCCGAGCGAGGTCGCCGAGCTGCGGCTTCTGCATTTGGTCACACGCGCGGATGCATGGCGTCGCTGGTTCGATGCCGCTGAGCTCGGCGGCACGAATGTGATCCGCGGGCCGCGTTTCGATATCCAGTCCACTTTGATCAGCGCGGCGAGCTCCGGTCTTGGCGTCGCCCTGCTTCCGGAATTCCTGATCTCCGACCAACTCAGGTCGGGCAAATTGAAGGTGTTGTCGAGCCTGACCCTGAAAAGCGTCGGCTCGTACTATTTCGCCTGCCCGGAGGAGAAAGCCGGGAATCCTTTGCTGCAGGCATTCCGGGCGTGGTTGCTGTCGCAAGCCCAGGCGTCTGCGCATCCCGGCTCCTCGCCAGGAGCTTTGCCAAAAGAGACTGGTCGCCTCGCGGATCGACGCAGCGCAACGACCGCAGGTGGCAAAGGATAATGATTGTGGGCTCTACCGCGCGCTCTCGTTGAGAGTCCAGTAACAGGTCTCCGGTCTGAACCGCGGCGTCTACCGGCAGCACGCGCTTTTGGACGATACCGGCGCGCAGCATGCACTGGCTTCCTTCTGCGCCTCCAGCCAGCGGTCGCGTGGCTTGCAACTCGCCGGACGCGGGGCAAGCGCCACCGTGAGAACGTCGCCCTGTATGCGCGGGGTATCCGCGCAGTGTAGTTGCATCGGCGCGATGCCATCGCTCACTTCGAAAGTCAGTCGCGCATTGATATCGAGAGCGACATGGTCGGAGACTTTCCGGATGATGGCCGCGAACTTTCCGGCGGTCATATGGGTCCGGTCGCCTTCGACGATGTCCCACAGCTGCACGAAGATCTCCGACCACGCTTCGGGATTGCCGCCGCAATCAAGCGCGGAAAAGGCGCCCGCCTTGACTTCGGTGATGTGGTAGCCCGGCCGAATGCTGTGACCGCCATAGGTGAACACCAAAGGCAATGCCGGTGCCGCGTCGCAGACTGCGAGGAGCGCCCCGATGCTGATGTCGTCGGCGGTGATCTGCGGCGAAGGCGGAATTTCCGGCTTGGCAAGGTCCAGCATCGATGTTACTCCATGATTCTATATTTTTAGGATTATTGAAATATGGAAGAACGTCAAGCCCTGTCGGCTTTTGCAGCGCTGTCCCAGGAGACGCGGCTTCGCATCGTGCGCCTGCTCGTGCAGGCCGGTCCCGCCGGGATGCCGGCCGGCGCCGTCGCGGAGGCTGCAGGCGTGTCGGCCTCGAATGTGTCCTTCCATCTGAAGGAGCTGACCCAGGCTGGCCTTGCCAGCGCGAAGCGGGAGGCCCGCTCGATTGTCTACACCGCCGATTACGACGCGCTGTCGGGCCTCATCCAGTTCCTGATGCGGGATTGCTGCGCGGGTCATCCCGACATCTGTATGCCGGCCACGGCGTCCGCATGCACCTCGGACAGCAAGGAGCTGTCACGTGCCTGATAGCGTCGACGTCATCATCTATCACAACCCGGATTGCGGTACCTCGCGCAACACGCTGGCCATGATCCGCAACGCCGGCATTGAGCCACACATCATCGAGTATCTGAAGACACCGCCGTCGCGAGTCCTGCTCGTTCAATTGCTCGCGCGCGCCGGCATGTCGGTGCGCGACGTCCTGCGTGAGAAGGGAACGCCCTATGCCGAACTGGGCCTCTCCGACACCAGTCTGACCGACGCGCAGTTGCTCGACGCCATCGAAGCCCATCCGGTTCTGATGAACCGCCCGATCGTGGTCTCCGCGCTGGGCGTGAGGCTCTGCCGGCCATCCGAAGCGGTTCTGGACATCATGCCCACTCCACAGCTTGGAGCGTTCTCGAAAGAGGATGGCGACCGGGTCGTGGATGCGAGCGGCCAGCGGATCGCAGGACAACGTCATGACCAGTGAGGCCATCGGCAGGCCGGTTTCCGCTCCAGCCATGGGTTTGTTCGAACGCTATCTCACGATCTGGGTCGGTCTCTGCATCGTCGTCGGCATTCTGCTGGGCCGATGGATGCCGGCTGTTTTCCATGCGCTGGGCTCGGCGGAGATTGCACAGGTCAATCTGCCGGTGGCTGTTCTCGTCTGGCTGATGATCATTCCCATGCTGCTCAAGGTGGACCTCGGAGCGCTCGGTCACGTTGGCGCACACTGGCGCGGCATTGCCGCGACCGTCGGAATCAACTGGCTGGTGAAGCCGTTCTCGATGGCGCTGCTCGCCTGGCTGTTCATCGGCCATCTGTTCAGGCCGTATCTGCCCGCGGACCAGATCGACAGCTATACGGCTGGTCTGATTCTGCTTGCCGCTGCGCCTTGTACGGCGATGGTGTTTGTCTGGTCGAATCTGGTCGATGGCGAGCCGAATTTCACGCTGGGACAGGTCGCGCTCAACGATACCATCATGGTGGTTGCCTTCGCGCCGATCGTCGGACTTCTGCTCGGCCTATCGTCCATCATCGTGCCTTGGGGCACGTTGCTGTTGTCCGTCCTGCTCTACATCATCGTGCCTGTGGCGATCGCGCAGTTCTGGCGGCGCGCATTGCTGGCGAGGGGAGGCGAGGCGGCGCTATCGCAGGCGCTGTCGCTGCTTGGCCCGGTATCGCTGATCGCGCTCCTGTTGACCCTAGTGCTGTTGTTCGGCCTGCAGGGCGAGCAGATCACCCGGCAACCGATGGTCATTGCGCTGCTTGCCGTCCCGATCCTGATCCAGGTCTATTTCAATGCCGGTCTCGCCTACTGGCTCAACCGCCGCCTCGGCGTCGCCTGGTGCGTGGCCGGTCCTTCCGCCCTGATCGGCGCATCGAACTTCTTCGAGCTCGCCGTCGCCGCGGCGATCGCACTGTTCGGCTTTCAATCGGGCGCGGCACTGGCAACGGTCGTCGGCGTTCTGATCGAGGTGCCGGTGATGCTCTCTGTGGTTCACATCGTGAAGGCGACACGGGACTGGTACGAGCGGGGAGCTGTGACCTGAGGTGGCAGTCGTTCGTTGGCAAGTCGTATCCGCGCTCGGTACGACGCAGACACTGGCATGGGCTTCCAGCTACTATGTTCCGGCCGTGTTCGCGGATCCCATTTGCGACGACCTGCATCTGTCCAGGACGTGGTTCTTCGCCATGTTCTCCGTGGCGTTGCTGGTGTCGGGTTTGCTCGGTCCACTCGCCGGCCGCATGATCGACCGCAGCGGTGGCCGGGACGTCCTTGTCGCCACCAATCTGATGTTTGCGGCGGGGCTGGCCTTGCTTGCGGTTGCAACGGGGCCGATCACGCTGGCCCTGGCCTGGCTGGTCATCGGCGCCGGCATGGGTTTCGGCCTGTATGAGGCCGCGTTCGCGACGGTTGCGGGATTGTGGGGACGACAGGCCCGAAGTGCGATCACCGGCATCACCCTGTTCGCCGGTTTTGCGAGCACCATCGGCTGGCCGCTCAGTGCCGCGATGATCGATGCCTTCGGCTGGCGCGGCGCCTGCTTCGCATGGGCCGCGTTGCACATCGTCATCGGTCTGCCGCTCAACCGCTTTCTCGTTCCGAAGGCGCCGCCGCATGCGCATCTGGATGAGCCTGCCGTCCCCACATCAGGCATTCCATGGGCGATGATCGTTCTGGCGGGCGTCTTTGGTGCGACCTGGTTTGTCACCACCGCCTTTGCCGCGCACATGCCGCGCCTGCTGGAAGCGCTCGGGGCCACCCCGGCGCAGGCCGTGCTCGCCGGGGCTTTGATGGGGCCTGCGCAAGTCGCAGCCCGGATCGGGGAATTCGGCCTGCTACGACATGCGTCGGCGATGATATCCGCACGCCTGGCGGCGGGCCTGCATCCCGTCGGCGCCGGATTGCTGATCCTGTTCGGAGCGCCCGTCGCGCTGCCATTCGCCCTTCTGCACGGTGCCGGCAATGGCCTGTTCACGATCGCGCGCGGGACGCTTCCGCTGGCCATGTTTGGCGCCGTGGGATACGGCATGCGAACCGGCTGGCTGGCCGCGCCGGCGCGCATCCTGCAGGGGGCAGCGCCGCTGCTGTTCGGCCTTGTGCTGGATCAAGGTGGCCCGCGCGTCGCGCTGGCGCTCACAGGTGCGCTGACGTCGCTCGCATTCCTGGCGCTCTTCTGGTTGAGGGCTCCGGTGGCGAAGCCGGAAACGAGTGCCATCGTTTAAATGCGATGAAACTAACGTGCCGCCCGGCCAGGCGTGCAATTGCGCGCCAGGCCGGGCGACGGCCGTTGTTGCTGATGCGAAAGACCCTCAGTCCTTCTTCACATACTGGCAGCCGCCGTCCTTCATCGGACGGAACACCTGATCGCCGGGGACCTCCGCGAGCACCTTGTAGTAATCCCACGGCGCCTTGGATTCTTCCGGCTTCTTGACCTCGAGCAGGAACATGCTGTGCACCATGCGGCCGTCCTCGCGCAGGACGCCGTTATCGGTGAAGGCGTCGCGCACCGGCATCTCGCGCATCTTCGCCAGCACCGGCTTGGTGGCACGGGTACCTGCCGCCTGCACCGATTTGAGATAGTGCAGCGTGGCGCTGTAGGTCGCGGCCTGGTTCATGGTCGGCATGCGCTTCATCTTGTCGAAGAACTTCTTGCCGAAGGCGCGGGTGCGATCGTTGAGATCCCAGTAATAGGCCTCGGTGATGATCAGGCCCTGCGCCATCTTCAGGCCGAGCGAGTGGATGTCGGAGATGAACATCACGATGCCCGCGAGCTTCTGGCCGCCGGCGACGATGCCGAATTCCGACGCCTGCTTGATGGTGTTGATGGTGTCGCCACCGCCATTGGCCATGCCGATGATCTTGGCCTTGGACGATTGCGCCTGCAGCAGGAAGGACGAGAAGTCCGCCGTGTTCAGCGGATGCTTGGCGCTGCCGACCACCTTGCCGCCCGCGGCGCGCACCACGTCGCCGGTGTCACGTTCGATGGAATGGCCGAACAGATAGTCCGCTGTAATGAAGTACCACGAATCGCCGCCCTGCTTGACGATGGCGCTGCCGACGGTGTGGGCGTTGCCATAGGTGTCGTAGGTCCAGTGCGCGGTATAGGGCGAGCACGACTTGCCAGTGATGTCCGACGACGCGGCGTCGGTGACGATCATGATCTTCTCGAACTGCTTCGACATCTCCATGCCGGCCAACGCAGTGGCCGATGTCGGCATGTCGATGATCATGTCGACATTCTCGGCCTCATACCATTTGCGCGAGATGGTGGCGGCGACGTCGGCCTTGTTAAGCGCATCTGCGGTGACCAGCTCGATCGGCTTGTCGAACATCTTGCCGCCGAATTCCTCGATGGCGATCTTCGCTGCTTCGACATTGCCCTGGCCGCCGATGTCGGCATAGACCGAGGCGAAGTCGGCGAGCACGCCGATCTTGAGCGGAAGCGTGTTGGCTTGCTGGGCCAGTGCGGAAGCGCCGAAAAGCAGCGAAACAGCAACCGTCGTAGCCGCAACCGTGCGGTGCGCGATCATTCAATCCTCCCCAAATTTTTATACGCGCCGTTTTCAGCGTCGTGGGGGGCAGCATGAGGGGAGGCGAGCGGGGAGGCAATAGCGGTCGTGGGGGATGTTTGGTCGCAGAAACCTGCCGCATTGCGGCGGGCGGAAAATTGTGCCGGCGGAATCCGTTCATTCACGGCGCTATTTGTTCCCGGACGACAGCCAGTTGTCGCCGCGCTCATTCAGCCTGAGATGACCTCGTTGAAGGCCTGCGCTTGCGGAGATGATAGGTCAGCGCCAGTCCGACGCAGTGACTCAGGGCTTGTTCCGGCACGGGATCATCGACGTGCAGCACGATGCTGCGGTTGCCTTCGAAGCTTAGCTCCGTTGGATACAATTCACGGAAGGTTGCAACCAGATCGGTCTGGCAGTGAAAGTACAGCGCGTACTGCTCTGTGGCCCCCATGCGATCAAGTCGGATGGTACTCCCGCTTTTCTTCTCGCTTGTCAGATAGCTGGGCTGATTCCACTTGAGGGTCTCCTGCAGCGGACCGACGCCATCGATTCCCGCGGCGGTCCCGAAGATCAGTCGCCGGAGGGCCATGAGCCGCGCCTTGAAGGGCGGCGGGTAACGGTCGAATGCCGCTTTGACGGCCGGATCGGAAAAACCGGAGGGGTGTTGCTGGGCCGCTTTGCTCAACTTCCGCATCGCTGCCACGTAGTGCCCCTCCTGTCAGAGCTGCAAGCGATATGCCCTCAGCTATCCACCTTCAGCGCGGCAATAAACGCTTCCTGCGGGATGTCGACCTTGCCGAACTGCCGCATCTTCTTCTTGCCTTCCTTCTGCTTCTCCAGAAGTTTGCGCTTGCGGCTGATATCACCGCCATAGCACTTCGCGGTCACGTCCTTGCGCAGCGCGCGGACGGTTTCGCGGGCAATCACCTTGCCGCCGATCGCCGCCTGGATCGGGATGACGAACATGTGCGGCGGAATCAGTTCTTTCATCTTCTCGACCATGGCGCGGCCGCGGCCTTCGGCGCGGGTGCGATGCACGAGCATCGACAGCGCGTCGACCGGCTCGGCATTGACCAGGATCTGCATCTTGACGAGATCGGCGGCCTTGTAGTCGGTCAGATGATAGTCGAACGAGGCGTAGCCCTTCGAGATCGACTTCAGGCGATCGTAGAAATCGAACACCACTTCGTTGAGCGGCAGCTCGTATTTCACCATCGCGCGGGCGCCGACGTAAGTAAGTTCTTTCTGATTGCCGCGGCGTTCCTGGCAGAGCTTCAGCACGCTGCCGAGATATTCGTCGGGCGTCAGGATCGTGGCTTCGATCCACGGCTCCTGGATCTCGGCGATCTTCACCACGTCCGGCATGTCGATCGGATTGTGGATCTCGATCTCCTCACCGTCGGTGAGATGCATCTTGTAGATCACTGACGGTGCGGTCGCGATCAGGTTGAGATCGAATTCGCGGCTCAGGCGCTCCTGGATGATTTCCAGATGCAGCAGGCCGAGGAAGCCGCAGCGGAAGCCGAAGCCCAGTGCAGCCGAGGTTTCCATTTCGAACGAGAACGACGCGTCGTTCAGCCGCAGCTTGCCCATGGCGGCGCGCAACGTTTCGAAGTCGTCGGCATCGACCGGGAACAACCCGCAGAACACCACGGGGATCGCGGGCTTGAAGCCCGGCAGCATCTCGGTGACCGGCTTGCGATCGTCGGTGATGGTGTCGCCGACGCGGGTATCCGCGACTTCCTTGATCGCGGCCGTGATGAAGCCGATCTCGCCGGGGCCGAGCTCGTCCACATTGACCATCTTCGGCGTGAAGTAGCCGACGCGCTCGACATCATAGGCGGCGTTGGTGCCCATCATGCGGACGCGCTGGCCCTTCTTCATGACGCCGTCGACGACGCGGATGAGGACGACGACGCCGAGATAAACGTCGTACCAGCTATCGACCAGCAACGCCTTCAGCGTGGCGTCGCGATCGCCCTTCGGTGGAGGCAGCCGGTGCACGATGGCTTCCAGCACGTCAGGCACGCCCAGACCCGTTTTTGCCGAGATCATCAACGCGTCCGAGGCGTCGATGCCGATGACGTCCTCGATCTGCTTCTTCACCTGCTCGGGTTCTGCCGCGGGCAGATCGACCTTGTTGAGGATCGGCACAATTTCGAGATTGGCGTCGAGTGCGTGATAGACGTTGGCAAGCGTCTGCGCTTCCACGCCCTGCGAGGCGTCGACCACCAGCAGCGCGCCTTCGCAGGCCGCCAGCGACCGCGAGACCTCGTAGGCGAAGTCGACGTGGCCGGGCGTGTCCATCAGGTTGAAGATGTAATCCTTGCCGTCCTTGGCCTTGTAATGCAGGCGGACGGTCTGCGCCTTGATGGTGATGCCGCGCTCGCGCTCGATATCCATCGAATCGAGCACCTGCTCCTTCATCTCGCGCGCCTGCAAGCCGCCGGTGATCTGGATCAGTCGGTCGGCCAGCGTCGATTTGCCATGGTCGATATGGGCGACGATGGAGAAGTTGCGAACGTTCGAAATCGGGGAGGTTGTCATGCGCGCGGGATAGCATTCAGGCCCCGATGCGGCAACCTTAATGCGGGTTTCGGCCTGATTCCCGGCCCTGTTTCCGTCACGGCATCCTGATTTTACTCCGGCCCGAAACACGCTAGGCAGGGGCCCATGAGTACAATCGCTTCCTCTACCCCCGCCAAACGCCGGGGCTTGCTGTCGATCGGCCGCCGCGGCGCTGCGCGGCTCGTTGCCTGGGCGTGTGATCCGCAATTGAGCGTCCTGCTGGTGCTCGGCTTCACGATCGCCCATGTGGTGCTGTGGACCGCGATCCTGACCCAGGTAAAGGCGGCGCAGGACATCCATTTCGACGTCTCCGAGGGCTATGCCTGGGGGCAGAAGTTCCTGATGGGCTACGGCAAGCATCCGCCGCTGTCGGGCTGGATCTCGGGCGTCTGGTTCAGATTTTTCCCGCCGGTGGACTGGGCGACCTATCTGCTCGCCATGGTCACGGTCGGCATCGGCATGATCCTTTGCTGGGCGATCGCGCTGCGCGTGGTCGATCGCCGCCGTGCCTTTTTCGTGCTGCTGATGGTCGCGATCTATCCGATCTTCAATTTCAAGGGCTTCAAATACAATCCGGACCTGCTGCAGCTGGTAACTTTGCCGCTGGTGGTGCTCGCCTATTTGCACGCGTTCGAGAAGCGCTCGATCCGCTCGGGCTTCCTGCTTGGCCTCGCCGCTGCGCTGGCGCTGATGACCAAATACTGGGTGGTGACGATGATCGGCGCCATCGGTCTGGCCGCGCTGATCCATCCGCAGCGGATGCTGTTCCTGCGCTCGCCGGCACCATGGATCGCCATCGCGACGATGGCGGCGGCGATGATTCCGCATCTCGACTGGGTGCGGCAGGTGGAATACGCGCCGTTTCGTTACGCCGGCAATACCTATGCGATCTCGTCACGCTGGGAGAGTTTGCAGCTGGCGTGGGGTTATGTTGGCCACAATATCGCGCTGCTGCTGTTGCCGCTGGGTCTGGCCGCTGCGGTGCTGGCCTGGGGGCCACGCTGGTGGGCGTCGGTGGCGCGCGATCCCCGCGCATTCGTCAAGCGACCGTGGTCACTGACGACCAATCCCGGTGTCCGCAAGGATCAGGCCCTGAATATCTGGCTGATCCAGGCCATTGTCGCCGTCGGGCCGCCGATCGGTGCGTTGTTGTTCGACGTTTATATCAAGACTGATTGGGGTATCTCGCTGTTCTTCCTGGTGCCGCTGGCGGTCATTGCGATCCCGGCGCTGAAGATGCCGCGGGTCGCGCTGGTACGGCTCGCTGCGATCTGGCTGGTGCTGTCGCTGGTCACGCTCGCCGCCGCACCGCAGATCGCCATCGCGTCACTGCCGCGCGATGCCAACGGCAATTTCGCTCACATCTCCTACTCGCAACTCGCGCGCGAACTCACCGAAGTCTGGCACAAGCGCTTCCACACGCGCTGGAGCGAGGTCGTGGGCTTCGTCGATGTTGCCGAGCAGATGACGTTCTACAGTCCCGATCATCCGCTGCCGCTGACGCCTTACGAGCCATGGCCGTCAGGCGTGACGTCGATGGCCGAAGCGAAGCGTAACGGCTTCATCGGAATCTGCATGGTCGGTGACTGGAAATTCGATCGCTGCGAAGCGTGGATGAAGGACAATCTGCCGAATGCCGAACGTATCGTGATGTCGACGCGACGCTTCTTCAAGGGCAATGTCGGCACGACCACGCGGTGGAATGTCTATGTGGTGGCGCCTGGCGCGATGAAATAGCCGTTCGCTGACAAAGCAGCTTTCGGCGAACCGCTACTCTTCGCCGAACTTGTTGGTCACAAGCTCGGTGATCGCATCCAGCGCCGCTTGAGCTTCGGCGCCTTTGGCAGTGACCGTGATGCTGGTCCCGGGTCCGGCGGACAGCATCATCAGGCCCATGATGGATGTACCGCCAACGGTCTCGCCGTTGCGTGTCACCGTGATGTCGGCATTGAAGCGTTCGACCATCTGCACGAATTTGGCAGAGGCGCGCGCATGAAGGCCACGCTTGTTGGTAATCGGAATCTCGCGGGAGACGCTGCCGGACACCGTCGTATCGTCTGGGCTGTCGCTCATTTGCCGGCGAGAACGCGGCTGGCGATGGTGACGTATTTGCGGCCGGCTTCCTGCGCCATGGCGATCGCATCGGGCAGCGTGCGCTCTTCGCGCACCTTTGCGAGCTTCACCAGCATGGGCAGGTTGATACCGGCGAGAACCTCGACCTTCGGCCGGCTCATGCAGGAGATCGCCAGATTCGATGGCGTGCCGCCGAACATATCAGTGAGGATGGCAACGCCATCGCCACTGTCGACGCGATTGACCGCTTCGATAATGTCGCTGCGACACAAATCGGAATCGTCTTCGGCGCCGATCGTCACGGCTTCAATTTGTTTTTGCGGACCCATTACGTGCTCAAGCGCCGCCTTAAACTCGTCGGCAAGGCGCCCATGGGTCACAAGTACTAGACCAATCATCGGAAACTCCTCGTGGGTGCTTTTGGTGCACCGCACGAAAGGGCCACTTTGACCATCCAGAGCCCCTATGCAAGAGGGCTCTTCGCGAATCTCCCTTAAATTGCACGGATGCGGCGGGAAGTAGCGCGGGTCTATTCGGTGGCGATAGTGGGACTAATATGGTTACCAATTCCCTTCGAGCAATCGTCCAAAGGTCGCACTGCGGCTAAACCATCGTTTGTAATAAGCGCGGCTACGACCAATGGTAGTGGTGAAAAGCCTGTCCCGACCGGGATTCGGGGCAATTCAACGCCCTCCAGTGTGGTTTTGAGCGCTTCCGGCTCTGGCAGGCGCGCAGCGTCGGTGGCGGCGAGATCGACCACCAGCCCGACGATGGCACCGGTAGCGCAGTCCAGACGCCGGATTCCGAGCCCCCTGACCTCAAGCAGCCCAACCAGTTCGGGCGCCGGCCGTACCCACAGTTTTCCATCCCTGACATCCAGATGCACCCGGTCGTCGCCGACCAGCATGGCCTCGGGAAGCTGTCCGCTCTGAGCGGCGAGGATCAGGTCGAAGACCAGCCGCGATTTCCCGGAGCCGGACGGCCCCCGGATCAGGACCGCGCGCTCATCGACCAGTACGGCGGAGGCATGGATGCTTTTGCCATCCGCGCTCATGTGGCCGGCAACCGTACCACGAAGCGCGCACCCAGCACCGGGATCTCGCCGTCGGCATTGGCCGGGCCGATGCGGTTCTCCGCCCAGATCGTACCGCTATGGGCTTCGACGATCTGTTTGGAGATCGACAGGCCCAGACCGGAATTCTGGCCAAAGCCCTGATGTGGGCGGTCGGTGTAAAAGCGTTCGAAGATCCGTTCGAGTGCATCTAGTCCGATGCCGGGGCCGTCGTCATCGACCACGATCTCGATCTTGCCTTTCAGGCGACGGCAGACGATCCGCACCTTGCCGCCCGGTGTCGAGAATGACTGCGCATTGGTGACGAGATTGGTGATGACCTGACCGAGGCGGGAATCGTGGCCCGGCACTGAAAAGGCGTCGGTGGCAGCGCCTTCGAAGCGGACTTCAACGCCGACGTCATGACCGAGCTTGGTTTCGTTGGCGACCGAGGTCAGTGTGGTCAACAACCGTCGGACATCGACGGGCGCCGTGTCGTTGCGCTGGAGTTCGGCATCGAGACGGCTGGCGTCGGAAATATCCGAGATCAACCGGTCAAGCCGGCGCACGTCGTGTTCGATCACTGCGAGCAGGCGGCCGCGGCTGTTGTCGTTCTTCGCCAGCGGGAGTGTTTCCACGGCGGAGCGCAGCGAGGTCAAAGGATTCTTGAGCTCGTGGGAGACGTCGGCCGCGAACATCTCGATCGCCTCGATGCGGTTATAAAGCGCATCGGTCATGTCGCGCAGCGCTCCGGAGAGATGGCCGATCTCGTCGCGGCGGCGTGTGAAATCCGGGATCTCGACACGGGTGCGGATGCGGCGGCGAACGCGCTCGGCGCTGTCGGCCAGCCGTCGCACCGGACCTGCGATGGTCGATGCCAGCAGCAGCGACAGCACGATCATCACCACGGCGGCGACCGCAAAGACTTTCAGAATTGCCAGACGTTCGGCGGTCACCATCTGATCGATGTCGTCGCCCTGGGTCGACAGCATCAGCGAACCATGGACGGCGCGGAAGCGCTGCACTGGGACGGCGACCGAGACGATCACTTCGCCCCGTTCGTTGATGCGCACCATGCTGCTCTTCAGACCGTCGAGCGACTGTTGCACTTCCTGATAGCCGTTGCCGTTTTCCGGACCAAGTTCGCGATACAGCGGAAGGTCGCCGCGATTGAGCCAGGTTCGGACCGCGATCATTGTGCGTTCGGCAAAGCCGGGCTTTTCGGTCGTCGGCGGCGGCAGTTCGAAACGCAGCACATCACCGCGACCATAAAGGCTGCGGCTGTCGAGGATCAGCACGCCATCGCGGTCGTAAATGCGCGCACGAGTCTTGGTCGGCGAAATCAGCCGCCGCAGCACCGGCGCAACGCGTTCGGGATTGATCGGGAAATCGAGGCCGGAGAGTTCGTCCGGCACGCCATAGGTTTCGCCGGGCTTGAGATCGAGCAAGCGGTCGGGGTCGATCGTGATCGTATTGGTTTCGACGGTGGCCGAAGCGGCAATGGCGCTGGCGATGATTTCGGCCTGCACCAGCAGGCTCTGCGCACGCGCGTCGATCAGGCCGGCCCGAAATTGTGAGAGATAGAGAATGCTGGCGACCAGGGCGCAGAGGCCGGCGAGATTGAGCGAAACGATGCGACGCGTCAGGCTCGAAAAGGTCAGCGCAACGAAGAACTGCCGGGCACGGCGCAGCCAGTCGAGCGGGCGCTGCCAGCCGCGACGGGTGCGATCGGCATCGCCGCCTGCCGCATGCGGCGACGTGCCGTCGGCGTCCAGGCTTTCATCAGGCTGCGTACGATCCAGCAATGCCAAAACTGCCCGGTTGTTGTCGATATCTGCGATGCGCCACGCCGCGCTCATTGTTGCGTGTGCGGATGCGCATTCTAGCGCAGCACGGCTGAGCCGTCAGGCCCCAACCGTGCTGCGGGAACCATCTACAGATCAGGTTTCCTTGAAGCGATAACCGACGCCATACAGCGTCTCGATCATCTCGAAGTCGTCGTCGACGACCTTGAACTTCTTGCGCAGCCGCTTGATGTGGCTGTCGATAGTGCGATCGTCCACATAGACCTGATCGTCATAGGCGGCATCCATCAGTGCGTTGCGGCTCTTCACCACACCGGGGCGCGTCGCCAGCGCCTGCAGGATCAGGAATTCGGTGACGGTCAACGTGACCGGCTCGTTCTTCCAGGTGCAGGTGTGACGTTCCGGATCCATCCGCAGCAAACCGCGATCGAGCGCCTTGGCGTCGGTCTCCTTCGGAGCGGCAGTCGGGTCCTTCGGCGCGGCGCGGCGCAGCACGGCCTTGACGCGCTCGACCAGCAGACGCTGCGAGAACGGTTTGCGGATGAAATCGTCGGCGCCCATTTTCAGGCCGAACAGCTCGTCGATCTCCTCGTCCTTCGACGTCAGGAAGATCACCGGCAGATCGGACTTCTGGCGCAGGCGGCGCAAGGTCTCCATGCCGTCCATGCGGGGCATCTTGATATCGAGGATTGCGAGGTCCGGCTGGCTCGTGCGGAAGCCATCGAGTGCGGAAGCACCATCCGTATAGGTCATGATGCGGTAGCCCTCGGCTTCCAGCGCGATCGATACGGATGTGAGAATGTTACGGTCGTCGTCGACCAGTGCGATAGTTGGCATGAGCCTGCTTTCCGAAGCGGGATGGGCTATCCGGCAGAATTCAACAATCCGCCGTATGAGGTGGCCTTAAGAACACAGTCAACGAGCAATGCAAGCTGGGCTGAAGTGTGGCCGAGTTCCCTGAACGCTTGAATGACGCGTGGGTTCCGTAGATGTATAGACCTCCCGGGGGAGAAGAAATAGCCACTTTTTGCAATGAAATACGGGATTTAACCATGCAGCCGACCCCTGATTTCGACCCCTCGCGCGTCACCCGGTCGCTGTTGCGGCGCAGTCGGCAGGGGGCGCTGGCTACCCTGGCCGTCGGTTCCGGCGATCCTTATTGTGCGCTGGCCAATGTCGCCAGCCACCCGGACGGGTCGCCGATTGTCCTGATTTCCCGGCTGGCGCTTCATACCCGCAATATTCTGGCCGATGCCCGCGTCTCGCTGATGCTTGATGAGCGAGCGCCGGGGGACCCTCTGGAGGGCTCACGCATCATGCTCGGAGGTATCGCGCAGGAGGCCGGCGACAGCGAAAAATCGCTGCTGCGCCGGCGCTATCTCAGCGTCCATCCATCCGCGCAAGTCTTTGTGGATTTTAAGGATTTTTCGTTCTTCCGGATCAAGCCGAAGAGTGCCCATCTGGTGGCCGGCTTTGGCCGTATCAACGACCTGAAGCCGGAGCAATTTCTGACCGATCTCACCGATGCCGAAGGGATGCTGGAGGCCGAGGAGGGCGCTGTTGCTCATATGAACGCCGATCATCTCGATGCGCTTAATCTCTATGCAACGAAGCTTCTCCACGCGGACGCAGGCGACTGGCGGTGCACCGGATGCGATCCGGATGGCATGGACCTGCAGAACGGCGCGACGGTGATCCGGCTGGACTTTCCGCGGCGGATTGTCACTCCGGGTGCATTGCGGCAAGTCCTGAAGGAACTCGCAGAGCAGGCCCGCGCTTTGAAGAATTGAGCGGTATCAAGTGCCGTGCTGGAATAAACCAAATATGCGGACAGCAGCTTGGCATTTCACATCTTCGTCACTATTAGATCGCCGGGTTACGGCCTCGGTGGTTATAATGACGGCTACCGCTGCTGACGTGCGATTGAAGACAGTTGCACAGGTCGGATATGCGGACTCAAGGAGGAATATTCCGTGCAAGAGACGGGCGTACGCAACGGTGCCTATGGCGCCGACAAATTCGGACTGAAAAATCTCAAAGCGGTGAACTGGAATCTCGGCGCGCCGCAGCTTTACGAATATTCGCTGCGTAACGGCGAAGCCGAATTGTCGTCCGATGGCGCGCTCTGTGCTGACACGGGTGAATTCACCGGCCGCAGCCCGAAGGACAAGTTCACCGTCAAGGACGCTTCCACCGAACAGATGTGGTGGGCTGGCAACCAGGCGATCACGCCGGAGCAGTTCGAAGCGCTCTATATCGATTTCAAGAAGCACGCCGAAGGCATGACCCTGTTCGCGCAGGACCTTTATGGCGGCGCCGATCCGAGTTTCCAGATCAAGACCCGCGTGTTCACCGAACTCGCATGGCACTCCCTGTTCATCCGCACGCTGCTGATCCGTCCGGAAGCAGCTGCGTTGAAGGACTTCGTGCCTGAACTCACCATCATCGACCTGCCGAGCTTCAAGGCCGATCCCAAACGTCACGGCTGCCGCTCGGAAAACGTCGTGGCCATCGATTTCGCCCGCAAGATCGTCCTGATCGGCGGGTCTTATTATGCCGGCGAAATGAAGAAGTCGGTTTTCACGACGCTGAACTACTATCTGCCTGCCAAGGGCGTGTTGCCGATGCATTGCTCGGCCAATGTCGGCCCCGACGGCGACAGCGCGATCTTCTTCGGACTCTCGGGCACCGGCAAGACCACGCTCTCGGCCGATCCGAAGCGCACGCTGATCGGCGACGACGAGCATGGCTGGGGCAAGGACGGCATCTTCAATTTCGAAGGCGGCTGCTACGCCAAGACCATCAAGCTTTCCGAAGAAGCCGAGCCCGCGATCTATGCGGCGAGCAAGCGCTTCGGTGCGGTGCTGGAAAACGTCGTGCTCGACGCCAATACTCGCCTGCCGGATTTCGACGATGGCTCGAAGACCGAGAACACCCGTTCCGCCTATCCGCTCGACTTCATCCCGAATGCCTCGCGCACCGGCCGCGCGCCGCAGCCGAAGAACGTCGTGATGCTCGCCGCCGACGCATTCGGCGTGCTGCCGCCGATCGCCAAGCTCACGCCGGCGCAGGCGATGTATCACTTCCTGTCCGGCTACACCGCCAAGGTCGCCGGCACCGAGCGCGGCCTCGGCAACGATCCGGAGCCGGAATTCTCGACCTGCTTCGGCTCGCCCTTCCTGCCGCTCGATCCGTCAGTCTATGGCAATATGCTGCGCGACCTGATCGCCAAGCACAATGTCGACTGCTGGCTGGTCAATACCGGCTGGACCGGTGGCAAGTACGGCGTCGGCTCGCGCATGCCGATCAAGGTGACCCGCGCACTGCTGACCGCCGCGCTGAACGGCTCACTGCGCAACGTGGAATTCCGTACCGACAAGTATTTCGGCTTCGCGGTCCCGACCGCGTTGGATGGCGTGCCGTCGGAAATCCTCAATCCGGTAAACACCTGGAAGGACAAGGCCGAATTCGACGCGACTGCGCGAAAACTGGTCGGCATGTTCCAGAAGAACTTCGCCAAGTTCGAAGCCCAGGTCGATGCGGATGTCCGCGCCGCTGCGCCGGATGTGAAGCTGGCCGCGGAGTAAGTTGCTGCTTCAAGATTGAGTGCGAAAGGGCGGCCGCAAGGCCGCCTTTTTCATGTCACGCGGAATCTGTCAGCCGTCTTGCCCGGGACAAGCCCAGCCATGACGAAACCGTTAGTCGGAATGCAATGCACGACCAGCTAGAACGCGAAGATTGGATTGCTTCCTCGCAAGGGCTCCTCGCAATGACGGCTGACAGGTAAGGACGCTTCAAATGAAAAACGTCATGCTCTCCTGGCCGTTCTGGGCGCTGCTGTCCGCGGGCTTTGCGGCGCTCACGGCGATCTTCGCCAAGGTCGGCATCGAGAACGTCAATTCCGATTTTGCTACTTTCATCCGCACCATCGTTATCCTGCTGGCCGCGGGCATGATGGTCTATGTCACCGGCAACTGGCAGTCGCCGTCCAATGTATCAGCGAAGACGTGGGTGTTTCTGGTGCTGTCTGGTTTCGCGACCGGAGCATCGTGGATCTGCTACTTCCGCGCGCTGAAGCTTGGCAATGCCGCACAGGTCGCGCCGATCGACAAGCTCAGCGTCGTGTTTGTGGCGGTGTTCGCCGTGCTGTTTCTCGGCGAGAAATTGTCGCTGCCGAACTGGCTCGGCGTCATCCTGATCGCCTGCGGCGCGGTGCTCGTTGCTTATCGCGCGTGAGCACCGTCGCGCTTACGTTGCCTTTCGCGCCTGCAGACTCGGTGTGCCCGGCAGATCGCCAGCAACCGGCACGCCCCAGATATCATCGGCATATTCGCGGATGGTGCGGTCTGACGAGAACCAGCCCATCCTGGCGGTGTTGAGGATCGCGGCGCGACTCCAGGCTGAGCCGGCCCTCCACCGCGTGTCGATGCCGCGCTGGGCTTCGTAATAAGAGTCGAAGTCAGCCGAGACCACATAGTGATCGAGGTGGCGCAGCGCGTGGCCGACCGACGCGTAACGGCCGGGATCATCCGGCGAGAATGCGCCGGTCTCGATGGCCTGGATCGCGCGGCCGAGATTGGGCGATTTGTTGATCACGTCGGAGGCGTCGAGGCCCTTGGCACGGCGCTCGACGACTTCGGCGGCGGTCATGCCGAAGATCGCGATATTCTCCGGGCCCACATTGTCACGGATTTCGATATTGGCGCCGTCCAGCGTGCCGATGGTCAGCGCGCCGTTCAGAGAGAGCTTCATGTTGCCGGTGCCGGAGGCTTCCATGCCGGCGGTGGAGATCTGTTCGGACAGGTCGGCCGCAGGAATGATGACTTCCGCGAGGCTGACATTGTAGTCCGGCAGGAACGCGACCTTCAGCTTGCCGCCGATCGTGGTGTCGTTGTTCACGACCTCGGCGACGTCATTGATGAGGCGGATGATCAGCTTGGCGTAACGATAGCTCGCCGCCGCCTTGCCGGCGAAAATCTTGACGCGCGGCACCCAGTCCTTGCCCGGCTCGTCCTTGATCGCCTGATACAGCGCGACTGTTTCAATGAGGTTGAGCAATTGTCGCTTGTATTCGTGGATGCGCTTGATCTGCACGTCGAACAGCGCCGAGGGATCGGCCTGTACGCCGAGCTTCTCGCCGATCACACGCGCGAGCGCGAGCTTATTGTGATGTTTGACCTTGCGGAATTCCTGCTGGAACGCGGCGTCGCCGGCAAAGGCCTCGAGCTTGATGAGCCGCGTAGGATCGTCGAGCACGGCTTCGCCGCAAGTGGCGCGCAACAGGTCGGTGAGCTTCGGATTGGCCAGCATCAGCCAGCGGCGGAAAGTAATGCCGTTGGTCTTGTTGGTGATGCGACCGGGATAGAGCTGGTTGAGATCGTGGAACACGGTCTCCTTCATCAGCTCCGAATGCATCGCCGAGACGCCGTTGATGCGGTGCGAGCCGATGAAAGCTAGATTGCCCATGCGCACGCGGCGGCCGGAGGTCTCGTCGATGATCGAGACCGAAGCGCGATAGGCGGTGTCGCCGGGGCGCGTCGCATCGGCGCGGTCGAGATGCGCTTCGTTGATGCGATAGATGATTTCGAGATGCCGCGGTAGCAGCCGCTGGAACAGTTCGACCGGCCAGGTCTCCAGCGCTTCGGGCAGCAGCGTGTGATTGGTGTAGGACAAGGTCGCGTTGGTGATCTGCCACGCGGCATCCCAGCGCATGTTGTGCTGATCGACCAGGATGCGCATCAGCTCGGCGATGGCCAGGCTCGGATGCGTGTCGTTCATCTGCACCGCCGCCTTGTTGGCGAGGCCACGCAGATTGCCGTCGGAATGGAGGTGACGCTTCACCAGATCCTGCAGCGAGGCGGAGACGAAGAAGTATTCCTGGCGCAAACGCAATTCGCGGCCGGCGGCGCTCTCGTCGTTCGGATAGAGGAACTTGCAGATCGCCTCGGCGCGCGCCTGTTCGGCGCTGGCGCTGACATAGTCGCCGGTGTTGAAGACGTCGAGCCGCAGCGGATCCGGCGCGCGCGCCGACCACAGCCGCAGCGCGTTCACATGCTGGCCACGCCAGCCGACGATGGGCGTGTCATAGGCAACGGCCTCGACGGTCTCGCCGGGATGCCAGATGACCTGCTTGCGGCCCTTGCCGTCCTCGACGGTCTCGATGCTGCCACCGAAATAGACATTATACGTGACTTCCCGCCGCGGTAGTTCCCACGGATTGCCAAAGCCGAGCCACTCGTCGGGATATTCCTGCTGCACGCCGTGCGAGATGACCTGACGGAACAGGCCGAAGTTGTAGCGGATGCCGTAGCCAAAAGCTGGAATGCCGAGTGTTGCCATGCTCTCCATGAAGCAAGCGGCGAGGCGGCCGAGGCCGCCATTGCCGAGCGCTGCATCCGGCTCGCATTTGCGGAGTTCGTCGAGGCCGACACCAAGATCGCCGAGCGCGGCTTCGAACAGCGGCAGCAGGCCCATATTGTTCAGCGCATCGGTGAACAGGCGGCCGATCAGGAATTCCAGCGAGAGGTAATAGACCCGCTTGCGGCCGGCGTCGTAGCTCTCTTTGTCCGAGCTCAGCCAACGATGCACCATGCGGTCGCGCAGCGTCAGGGCGGCAGCCTTGTACCAGTCGTGCTTGGTGGCGAATGCGGCTTCCTTGCCGATTGCCAGCCTCAACTTGACGAGGATAGCGCTCTTGATGTCGGCAAGCGCCAGTTCATCGACAGCCGTATTCTCGGGTTGGAATTTTGCTGGGACTGATAGATCTGACAAACCGGCCATCCTGAGCTGTGTCACTGACCAAAATCATACGCGCATTTAGCTGCTCCCGGAACCCGTGGGGGTGGCGAGCTTTTGCCATGGAGCTGCCCGGGATTTGGGCAGGCACGCGAGAACCGAATTTATAAAATTGGAACAAATTAAGAACAAATTAGTAAGCTATTGATATTCCGAGGTGATTCGTTGCCTTCGCCTACAATATCTATGGTCTGTTCAAGCTCGCGAGGACTAGATGTCCACCATTGCCTTCGATCAGTTTGCTCTCACCCGCATAGCCGACTTTGCGCGGTCGCTGTCGCGGCTGCATTTGATGGCGCGCCGGCATCCGATCGATGACGATCAGATCGATCGCGAGTTCAACACCGTTTGCCTCTCGGTCTGGGGCTATACGACGGACGACATCAGCGATGACCTGTTCTCGCTGGAAGATCACGCCTGGCTCGATCAGCTCGACGAGGCGCATGCGCGGATTTTCGCCGCGGAACAGGGGTACGACCTTGTCGACGACCACGGCATGCTGACGGACTGGTGGGGCTATTGCTGGATGATCCTCGCCGAGAAGCGCGGATTGCTGACGCCGGAGAATCGCGCGGCGGCGCGTGCCGAGATCGAGGAGAAGTATCTCTCGGCGCCGAACGTGATCGGCGTCATCGTCGGTCGATGATCTATTGAAGCTCGGCGCGCTTGGCGCGGGCAGCCGGCGCGCTCTTCGGCACGACGGTCGTGGCAGCAGCCGGCGCTGCATCACGCGCGGCTTCCGACATCGGCGCTTCGTCGGTGATCATTTCTGCAGAGACCGGTGCCACCTTCATCTCGCCGAGCCGGGCACGGACATCCGAGGTCAGGCCGGGATAATTCGCCACCGGCGTGAATTCCGCGGTCTGGGTGTTGCCGGTGCGGACGCCCGAGAAAGCGACGAGACCGTTGGTCGTCGCGATCACATCGCCGGGACGCAGCGATGTATCGAGCGTCAGATCGACCGGCGCGAGGCCGGAGGGATCGCGGCCGTTGCAGGTGCAGTCGGCCTTCAGCGCCTTGCGATAGGCGAAGGCGTTTTCCAGATCGTTGTAGCGCTCACCGGTGCTCGACGAGGCGCTTTCGATGCTGCTGCCGAACAGGACCTTGGTGGTCGCCGCCGGGCAGAATGCCTGGCACATCTGAGCGGCGCTCATGCCGCGGCCGAGTGGAAAATATTTGCCGTCGCAGGTGCGCACGCAGAAGGCGGGACCGGAGCCCCCGATAGATGCGCTGCGCTGCTGTGGCGGCGCTTCGGCCGGCGTGTTGAGGCCGAACGGATCGGAGAAGAAATTGCTCTCCGGCGCGGGCGCGCCGCGGCGCTGCTGCTGTTTCTGCGGCTGGCCGCCGCCGAACAGGAAGTCGAAGAAATTCTGCGCAGATGCCGTCTGCGGGGTCAGTCCGACGAGGCTCATCGCCGTCAGCAGCACCAGGGGACGCACGACACGCGAGGATGTTCGATTGTGACGCAACGCCAGCTCCGCGACCGCATGTCAGTGCCCGAGCGAAAACGCTCCGGTGCGGTGTCATGTTAGGGCGTCATGGTAAATGAATGGTAACCAGCGCGGCGCGCTAGATGAAAAACACCCATGTCATCACCAGGAAGACCGGGATCAGCACCGCACCCGACCACAGGATGTAACCGAAGAAGCTTGGCATTTTTATGCCCGCGTCGCGGGCGATGGCATAGACCATGAAATTCGGCGCGTTGCCGATATAGGTGTTGGCGCCCATGAACACTGCACCTGCTGAAATCGCCGCCAGCGTCGCCGCGCCCGATGCCATCAATGTCTTGGCGTCACCGCCGGTGAGTTCGAAGAACACCAGATAGGTTGGCGCATTGTCGAGGAACGACGACAGGATGCCGGTCAGCCAGAAATAAGCGGCATTGTTCGGCGTACCGTCGGCATGGCTGACGAGCGCCACCAGCGGCGCAAACGGGCCATTGGCACCAGCCTGCAGCATGGCCATGACCGGCACGATGCAGATGAAAATGCCGGCGAACAGCAGTGCGACTTCCTCGATCGGCCCCCATTTGAAATCGTTCGCCTTGCGATGCTCGGTCTTGGTCAGCCACAGCGACGCAAATGTCACCAGCACGAAGATCACGTCGCGCAGCAAATCCTGCAATGCGAGCGGCGTGCCGAGTACGGTGAAAGTGATGCCGGGCTTCCAGCTTGCGCTCATCAGGATTGCGCCGATGATCACGACCAGCAGCAGCAGGTTGATCTTGCCGTGCAAATGCAACGGCGAATCCGGCGTCGGATCTTTCTTCGCAGGCAGATTGCCTTCGCGGTGATGCAGCCAGACATCGAGCACCATGAAGATCGCCAGCACGATGCCGGCCGCGAACAGCGTTTCCGGAAAAATGTGCACCGTGGTCCAGAAGAAATCGACGCCGCGGAGGAAGCCGAGGAAGAGTGGGGGGTCGCCGAGTGGTGAGAGCGAGCCGCCTATATTCGAGACGAGGAAGATGAAGAACACCACCACGTGGACGTTAGTGCGACGATCGTCATTGGCGCGGATCAGCGGCCGGATCAGGATCATCGACGCACCGGTGGTACCGACAACGCTGGCGATCAGCGTGCCGAAGCCTAGCAGCGCCGTATTGGTGAACACGCTGTCATGCAGGTTGCCCTCGACATAGATTCCGCCGGCCACGGTGAACAGCGCCAGCAGCAGCAGAATGAACGGCAGATATTCGAGCAGCACGGTGTGGGAGAGCGTGTGCACCACGGTCGTTGCATCAGTCACGAAGAACAGCGGCACGATCACCAACGCGGCCCAGAACGCGGCGAACTTGCCGTAATGGTGCTCCCACAGGTGATGATAGAGCACCGGTCCGGTGGCGATGCACAGCAGGATGCCGGCAAACGGTAATGCCCACAGCAGCGACAGCCTGGTGCCATCGAGGCCGCCCTCGGCTGCATGCGCCATGTCGGGCGCAAGCGTGACAATGAGGAGCAGAGCAGCGAGGGCGATGAAGCGAAGCAAAAGGTGACCTTTCACTGCGTCCTGCGCGCATTGTGCGCGAACGGAGCCGATGAAGGATCAACCCTTCAGAAATTCGCCGGCCTTGTAAAGCGAGCGAAACGCCACGCCGGCCTTGGCAAAGGTCTCGGCTGCGCCTTCGTCGCGGTCCACCATGGTGAACACCAGCACGACTTCGCCGCCGGCCTCGCGCACCGCATCGAGTGCCTTCACGGCAGAGCCACCAGTGGTGGTGACGTCCTCGACGATGACAATGCGTTTGCCTTCCAGCGTCTCGCCCTTGGCGAGACCTTCGACAGCGAGACGTGCACCGTGCTCCTTCGGCTTCTTGCGGACGAAGAAGGCCGCGATCGGATGGTTTTTCAGCCAGGAGAGCTGTGCGAGCGCGCCGGCCAGCGGCACGGCGCCCATCTCAAGCCCGCCAACATAATCGAGATTGTCGTCGCGCAGCGCGTCATAGGTTAGCTCGGCCAGCAGGGCCGCGCCTTCCGGGTGGCACATCGTGGGCTTCAGGTTGAAATAGAAATCGCTCTTGCGGCCTGAAGCCAAAGTGATCTCACCATAACCGAACGAACGGTCGCGGATGATCTCGAACAGGCGGGCGCGGGCGGCTGATTTGGTCAATGGCATGTCTCTGCTGAAACGGTCTCTGTGCTGAACCGGGCGCAATCTACCGGCGCTTTCCGGCACATTCCAGACTGGCGCGGGCCTCGTCAACACTCTCCAGGCCGTTTTACCGCCCGTTGGGACGATGCTACAGACCGGGCAACAAGATCAGGCAAGACCGGAAGAGGAATCGCATGACTATCGAGCTGCACACCTGGAATACGCCGAACGGCCGCAAGATCTCCGTCGCGCTGGAGGAAATGGGGCTGCCTTACAAGGTTTTCCCGGTGCATATCGGCAAGGGCGAGCAGATGAAGCCCGAATTCCTGAAAATCAGCCCTAACAACAAGATCCCGGCCATTGTCGATCCCGACGGGCCGGATGGCAAGGCGGTCAGCGTGTTCGAATCCGGCGCCATCCTGCTCTATCTCGGCGAAAAGACCGGCAAATTCCTGCCGAAATCTCTCGGCGAGCGGATTCCGGTGCTGGAATGGCTGATGTGGCAGATGGGGGGCTTCGGTCCGATGCCCGGCCAGGTGCATCATTTCATCGCGCTGGAAGATGAGACCCAGCGGGCCTACGGGTTGAAGCGCTATTCCGATGAGACGCGCCGGCTCTATGGCGTGCTGGATCGTCGCCTGGCCGACCACGAATTCGTCGCCGGCGCGCTGTCGGTGGCCGATTTCGCCGTCCTCGGCTGGGCCTGGCGGCATGAGCGCCACAAGGTGTCGTTCGCCGATTTCCCGAATGTCGGCCGCTGGTACGATGCGTTGATGGCGCGTCCGGGTGTGAAGCGCGGCATGGACGCGAAGCTGGATTAAGCCCGCTTTGTCTCCAGCGCCATCCGCACGGCGAGGCCGGCCAGCACCGTGCCCATCAGCCAGCGCTGCAGCTTGAGCCAGGTCGGTCGCTCGCCGAGAAACAGCGCGATCGATCCGGCGCCGAGCGCGATTAGCCCGTTGACGCCGACGCTGATGATGGTCTGCGTCGATCCGAGCACCAGCGACTGTGTCAGCACGCTGCCGGCCGTGGGATCGATGAACTGTGGCAGCAGCGCCAGATACAGCATCGCGATCTTTGGATTGAGCAGATTGGTAACGAAGCCCATGACGAACAGCTTGCGCGGGCTGTCGATGGCCAGCTTCTTGACCTGGAACGGCGAGCGTCCGTTCGGCTTCAGCGCCTGCCATGCCAGCCACAGCAGATAGGCCGCACCGGCAAGGCGCAGCGTGTCATAGGCATAGGGCACCGCGAACAGCAGCGCAGTGATGCCGAAGGCCGCGCAGAGCATGTAGAAAATGAAGCCCAGCGCCACGCCGCCGAGCGACACCATGCCGGCCGCAGGCCCCTGCGTGATCGAGCGCGAGATCAGGTAGATCATGTTCGGTCCCGGCGTCAGCACCATGCCGAGCGAGACGAGGGCAAAACCGAGCAGGGATGTGAGATGGGGCATGGGACCATTCGCTGGCTGGGAGTGGTCGTTGTTTAGCCCATGGGATGGCGTCGAACCATTTCAGATTCGGCATCGCAGATAGTCGAAATCCATCTGCGACGCCGATTTGGGCGGTAAAACTAGTGCGCCTCTTCCCAGTTATCCGCCGCGCGCGCATCCACTTGCAGCGGCACCGACAGCAGCACCGCCGGGAACGGCGCGTCCTGCATCGTGTGCTGCACGACCGGCAGCGTCGCCGCGACTTCGTCGTCGGGGACCTCGAAGATCAGTTCGTCATGCACCTGCAGCAGCATCTTGGCTGAGAGTTTCTTCTCCGCCAGCGCGTCTTCCATCCGCGTCATGGCGCGGCGGATGATGTCGGCGGCGGTGCCCTGCAGGCGGGCATTGATCGCGGCGCGTTCGTTGAAGGCGCGGATCGAGGCGTTCGAGGCCTTGATGTCCGGGTAATGACATTTACGCCCGAACAGGGTCTGCACATAGCCGTGCTCCCGGCAGAAATCGCGCGTCTGGTCCATATAGGCGCGGATGCCGGGGAAACGCTCGAAGTATTTCTTGATATAGGCGCCGGCTTCCTCGCGGGGGATGCTGAGCTGGTTGGCGAGGCCGAAGGCCGAAATGCCGTAGATGATGCCGAAATTGATCGCCTTGGCGCGCCGGCGGATTTCCGCCGGCATGTCCTTGACCGGCACGCCAAACATTTCCGAAGCCGTCATGGCGTGAATGTCGAGCCCGTCCTGGAAGGCCTGTTTCAGCACCGGGATATCGGCGATCTCTGCGAGCAGTCGCAATTCGATCTGTGAGTAGTCGGCCGACACCAGCTTGTGGCCGGGTGCGGCGATGAAGGCGCGGCGAATCTTGCGGCCATCCTCGGTACGCACCGGAATGTTCTGCAGGTTCGGTTCGTTGGACGACAGGCGTCCCGTGGTCGTCGCTGCCAGCGCGTAGGTGGTGTGAACGCGGTGGGTCTGCGGATGCACGTAATTCGGCAGCGCGTCGGTATAGGTCGAACGCAGTTTCGACACCTGTCGCCAGTCGAGAATCTTGCGCGGGAATTCGTGGCCTTGTTCGGCTAGGTCATCGAGCACCTGCGCCGACGTCGACCATGCGCCGGTCTTGGTCTTGCTACCGCCCGGCAGGCCCATCTTGCCGAACAGGATATCGCCGAGCTGCTTGGGACTGCCGATATTGACCTCTTCGCCGGCAATCTCGCGGATTTCGGCTTCGATGCGCGCAGCGGTCTGCGCGAAGTCGGCCGAGAGTTTTGACAGCACCTGACGGTCGATGGAAATGCCGCGACGTTCCATGCGGGCCAGCACCGAGATCAGCGGTCGTTCCAGTGTCTCATAGACGGTGGTCATGTGCTCGGCCGCCAGCCGCGGCTTCAGCACATTCCACAGTCGCAGCAGCACGTCGGCGTCTTCGGCGGCATAGGCTGTGGCGCGGTCGATCTTGACCTGCTCGAACGTCAGCTTGCCCTTACCGGAGCCGATCAGTTCGCCAAAAGTCAACATGGCATGGCCGAGCCAGATCTCGGCGAGCGCATCGAGGCCATGGGCGTTGCGCCCGGCGTCGAGCGCATAGGACATCAGTTGCACGTCGTCATGATTGCGCAGCGTGATGCCGTGTTGTGCGAGCAGCACCGCGGTAAACTTGATGTTGAAGCCGATCTTCAGCAGGCCCGCGGATTCCAGTACCGGTTTCAGCGCAGCAAGCGCATCGGCGGCCTTGATCTGGTCGGGCTCGAGATCGGCGGCGAACAGGCCTGCGCCGTCGCCGGACTGGCGATGGGCCAGCGGCACATAGCAGGCATCATTCGGACCGAGCGACAGCGCGATGCCGACCATGTCGGCCTGCATCGGATCGATCGACGACGCCTTGCATTCGAATGCGACGTGACCGGTATCGAGGATGCGGGAGATCCATAGCTCGAGCTCTTTCAGGGAGCGTACAGGCTGATAGGCCTCGCGCTTCACCGGCATCTTGCGCGCGGCTTCGGCGCGGGCCTTGGCCAGCGAGATCGGGGTGAGCACGTCCTTGCTGCCGGGACCGGTCGCATGGGCGCTACCGCTCACTGGGCCGGTTGCGCCTGTTTTGCTTTTCGCAGTGGATGTAGATTCGGTGTTCCCGAACAGATCGCCGCCTGCTCTATGAGCGGAGGGCGCGGAGCTGCTCTTCGTTGCGCTGTCGGCATCCACATCCGCCGGATCGATCTCGGCATATTCGGCAACGCGCCGGGTCAGTGTCGAGAATTCCATCGCCTTCAGGAACGCGATCAGCTTGCGTGCGTCGGGCTCATGCACCGCGAGGTCATCGAGTGGCACGTCGAGCGCCACCTTGTCGTCGAGCAGCACGAGCTGCCGCGAGATGCGCGCCTTCTCCGCGTGCTCGATCAGCGACTCACGGCGCTTCGGCTGCTTGATCTCGCCGGCGCGGTTCAGCAGCGTTTCAAGATCGCCATATTCGATGATGAGTTGCGCAGCGGTCTTGATGCCGATGCCGGGGACGCCGGGCACGTTGTCGACGCTGTCGCCGGCCAGCGCTTGTACTTCGACGACCTTGTTCGGCGGCACGCCGAATTTCTCGATCACCTCCGCAATGCCGAGGCGACGATCCTTCATGGTGTCGTACATGGTGACCTGTTCGGTCACGAGCTGCATCAGATCCTTGTCCGACGACACGATGGTGGCGGTCGCGCCGCGCTCACCGGCTTCGCGGACATAGGTCGCGATCAGGTCATCGGCCTCGAAACCACCTTGTTCGATGCTCGGCAGGTCGAAGGCGCGCACGGCGTCGCGGATCAGCGCGAATTGCGGGATCAGGTCGTCGGGCGCAGGTGGCCGGTGCGCCTTATATTCGGGGTAGAGCTTGTTGCGGAAGGTCACTTCCGACTTGTCGAAGATGATCGCCAGATGCGTCGGCCGGTTGTCCGGCGGCATGTCGCGGATCAGCTTCCACAGCATGTTGCAGAAGCCCAGCACCGCATTGACCTGCAGCCCGTCGGATTTGCGGTTCAGCGGCGGCAGCGCGTGATAGGCGCGGAAAATATAGGACGAGCCGTCGACCAGAAAGACATGGTCGCCCTTCGCGAGGGCCTTGACGGTGGCGGGCTTGGCGGCAGCTGTTTCTGAGGTTTTCGGCATGGCCGCAACTTAAGGATTTTCGCCGGAAATGACAGTCTGTCAGCCCGCCATCCCGCCGGTTTTTGTGATGCCGCCCGGCTTGCGCCGCGTCCTGTTCCATGTGCCCCTGCGCCGGTCATTGCCAATCAAGGACCGTTCATGCCCGAGCTCGCCGAACTGATGGACAAAATGAAGAGCGTGGAGGCCGAGATCGAGGCCGAGCTGACCCGCCGGCGGGAGGAGCTGCGCTTTCGCTTCGAGCGGCGCAAGATCGTGTTCGAGCAGGACATCGAGAAGCTGCAGCGCGCCATCAAGGTGGGCGCGTCGAAATACCTCTTCAGCGCCAATCCGCTGATCGTGTTGTCCGCTCCGGTGATCTATTCACTGATCATCCCCTTCGTACTGATCGATCTCTGGGTGATGGCCTATCAGGCGGTCTGCTTTCCGATTTATGGCATCCCCAAGGTGCGGCGGCGCGACTATCTGGTGTTCGACCGGCATCACCTCGCCTACCTCAACATCATCGAAAAGGTGAACTGCGCCTATTGCTCGTATTGCAACGGGGTCGCTGCCTTTGTGCGCGAAGTTGCCGCCCGCACCGAAGTCTATTGGTGCCCGATCAAGCATGCGCGCCGCGTGCTCGGCCCGCATCGGCATTATGTCGGATTTGCGGATTTCGGCGATGCGGAAGGTTTCCGCGCCAAAATTGAGGGCATGAAGGACGGCGTGAAGCTCGATGACGGAAGGTCGCCGACGGCGGTGTAAGTTCTACTCCGCCGCCTGCAACGTCGCGCTTTTCTTCTTCGGCGCAATCCAGAACGCTGCCGGGCGCTCGAACAGGAAGTTCGCACGGACCATCAGCGCGAGCCTCCAGATCACCAGCGCGCCGATGACGCCGCAGAGTGTCACCAGCAGCGAGATCGTGCCGATGTCGAACGGGCTGAATTTCAGCAACAGCGCGCGGGATGTCGCCATCGGCAGGAAGAAGGCGAGATAGATCACGATGGAATGCTCGCCGAAGAAGCGGATGAAGCCGAGCCATTGCATCTTCGCCAGCAGTGTGCCCATCACGATGATCGCGACCGCGCCGGCGAAGCCGAGCATCAGCGAGATCACTGGCCATTCGCTGCAGCCGTCATAGACGAGAGCGGCATTGACCAGCGCCCAGGCCGCAAGGCCGACCAGCGCCATCACTGGTTTGGCCCGTGCGCGATCGGACAGCGCGAAGACCTGTGTCGCAAACAGGTAGCCCGAATAGAAATAGACGAAGCGCGAGCAGAACTCGTCGATCATCGTCCAGCCAGTGCCGATATGCGCCATCTCCAGCGCGGCGGCGATGCCCCAGATCAGCAGCGGCGGCACGCGCCGCGCCAGCTTGGTGACGATGAAGAACACCGGCAGCATATAGATGAACCACAGCGTGCCGAACGGCTCGATATAGGAGATCAGATAGAGATTGGCGACATAGGCCCAGCCGTGTTCGGCAGCAAAGCCGGGCGCCTTGAAGCCGAACTGGATGGTCACCCAGAGCACGTAGAAATACAGGAAGTGGACGACCTTGCGGTCGAGATAGGTCCGCCAGTCGCGGTCGATGACACGGGCCAGAAAGAGCCCGGAGATCAGGAAGAAATCCGGCATCCGGAACGGTTTGGCGAAGGCCACCAGCAGATGCATGTAGCCGGTCTGGCCGGCGGCCAGTTCGACGCCCAGCACCGAGTGCATCATCACCACCATGATGATGCAGATGCCCTTGGCATAATCGACCCAGTCGATTCGCTCTGTGCCTGACAGCGCCGCGCGATCGGCGACGGCGAAGGTGCCACTGGTGGTCATCGGTATCCCCTGTTCGGCGCTTCTTTTGGCGGGATCATGAGACGAGATCGGTTTCAATTGCCTTTCTCTGCCCCCCAAATATGCCCCGCAAATGGTCGCGGCAGTGCGAGTTTGGCGGGGTGGTTAACGGGCGTTAAGGAGTGGGGGAATGGGACGCAACGTCCTCTCCACCGTCATCGCCGGGCCTGACCCGGCGATCCATCTTCTCGCGAAGCAAGATGGATACGCGGGTCAAGCCCGCGTATGACACCTGAGATTGGTATGCCCCCCGAGAACATCGCGAAGATGACGATTTGACCCGAACCTTCGATACATCCCTGCCCATCGATGCTGTGCTCGACGACCTGTCAGGCGCGCTGGACGCCGGCAACGCCGCGGTGCTGGTGGCGCCGCCGGGCGCCGGCAAGACCACGCGCGTGCCGCTGGCGTTGCTCGATGCGCCGTGGCTGAAGGGCAGGAAGATCATCATGCTGGAGCCGCGCCGCATCGCAGCCCGCGCCAGCGCCGAGCGGATGGCGAAAACGCTGGGCGAGCGCGTCGGCGAGACCGTCGGCTATCGCGTCCGCTTCGGCTCGAAGATCTCGCGCAACACCAGGATCGAAGTAGTCACCGAAGGCATCTTCTCGCGGCAGATCCTCGACGATCCCGAGTTGAGGAATATCGGCGCGGTGCTGTTCGACGAATTTCACGAACGCTCGCTGGATGCCGATATGGGACTCGCTCTGGCGCGCGATGCGCAGACCGGATTGCGTGAGGACCTACGCATACTGGTGATGTCGGCGACCATCGACGGTGCGCGCATCGCGAAGCTGCTTGGCGATGCACCGGTCATCGCCAGCGAGGGGCGCGCTTATCCGGTGGAGACACGCTATCTTGGCCGCAAGCCAGATATCCAGCTCGAGCGGCAGATGGCCGACGCCATCGCGACCGCCTTGCGTGCCGATCCCGGCTCGGTGTTGGCGTTCCTGCCGGGCGCTGCAGAAATTCGTCGCACGCAGAATTTTCTCGCCGAGCGCGTACAGGATGCATCCATCGAGATCGTCCCTTTATTCGGTGCACTCGATGCCGGCGTCCAGGACCGTGCCATCCAGCCTGCGCCCAAGGGACAGCGCAAGGTAGTGCTCGCGACGTCGATTGCCGAGACCTCGCTGACCATCGAAGGCGTGCGGATCGTGGTGGATTCCGGCGTCGCGCGCGTGCCGCGCTATGAGCCGGACATCGGACTGACGCGGCTGGAGACCGTGCGGGCCTCGCGCGCTGCGGTCGATCAGCGCCGCGGCCGCGCCGGCCGGACCGAGCCTGGCATCTGCTATCGGCTATGGGACGAGCCGCAGACCGCCTCATTGCCGGCCTACACACAGCCCGAAATTCTTAGCGCGGATCTGTCCACGCTGGTGCTCGATCTCGCGCAATGGGGCGTCAACGATCCCGCACAACTGACCTTCCTCGATCCGCCGCCCGCGCCGGCGCTGAAGGAAGCACGCGGCCTGCTCGGCGAACTCGGCGCGCTGGATGGTGACGGCCGCATCACCGAGGAAGGCCATGCGCTGCGCGCGCTGGCGCTCCCGCCGCGGTTGGCGCGCATGATCGTGGATTCGGCGCGGTTCGGTTATGGCGAGGAGGCTGCCGAGATCGCTGCGATCCTCACTGAACGTGGTCTTGGTGGCGACAGCGTCGATCTCGATGTCAGACTCGATCAATTCCGCCGCGACCGCTCACAGCGCGCCGGCAGCGCCCGGCAGCTCGCAGAGCGCTGGGCGTCGCAGGTCGAAGGCAACGAGCGCGGCGCTTCTGCTCCCTCCCCCCTTGCGGGGGAGGGTCGGGGAGGGGGGTCCACAAGTGAGGTCGGAGCGTGGGGCACCCCCATCCCCGACCCTTCCCCGCAAGGGGGAAGGGGGCTCGACCGCCGCAGCCCAACCTCGGATACGCTGACCACCGGCACTATGCTCGGCTTTGCATTCCCGGATCGCGTGGCCAAGAACCGCGGCAATGGCAGTTTCGTGCTGGCCAATGGCCGCGGCGCGTCGATCGAACAAAGCGCGGCGCTTGCGCGCGCGCCATATATCGCCGTGGCGGAGCTCACCGGCACGGCGGCCAATGGCCGTATCCTGCTGGCAGCGCCGATCGCGCAGGCCGATATCGAAACGCGCTTCGCCGATCAGATCGAGAATACCGACGATGTCAGTTTCGATCGGGCGTCGATGTCGCTGCGCGGGCGCCGCAAGCGTGTGCTGCATGCGATCACGTTGTCGGAAGCACCGTTCACGCTGAAACCGTCTGAAGACACCGCGCGTGTCTTCGCCGACGGTCTGGTTGCCGCGGGCATCGACCGCTTGCCATGGTCGAAGGCGCTGCAGCAGTGGCGGGGGCGCGTGATGTTCCTGCGCGTGTCGGAAGGCGATGCCTGGCCCGATCTGTCCGACACTGCGCTCGCCGCGGCTCGCGAGACCTGGCTGATGCCGGCGCTGTTCGACAAGATCTCCTCGAAGGATTTTTCGGCCGGCGATCTGTCAGATGCCGTGATGGGCCTGCTGCCCTGGGATCTGCGTGCGCGGCTCGACAAGGAAGCGCCAACGCATTTCGAGGCGCCGACGGGGACCGTGCTGGCGATCGATTATGAAGCCGAGCAGGGGCCGACCATTGCCGTCCGTCTGCAGGAATTGTTCGGGCTGAACACCCATCCCTCGGTCGCCAAGGGCAAGGTGCCACTGGTGCTGGAATTGCTGTCGCCGGCGCAGCGCCCGGTGCAGGTGACGCGCGATCTACCGGGCTTCTGGCGCGGCAGCTACCTCGATGTGCGCTCTGACCTGCGCGGCCGCTATCCGCGCCATCCCTGGCCGGAAGATCCCGCCAATGCGCTGCCGACGCGCCGCGTGAAGCCGCGCGGGACGTGATCATCAGGCAAAGTGCTGCTCATTAACGCTTCGCTCATCCTTTTCGCGAAAATAGCAGTCTGTAAGACCGTCCTGAACGGACGGTGGTGAGTCCGTGTGATGAACTCGCGGTTCCCCTGATTGCGTTCAGTGAGGTTGCGTATGCGTAGTATCATGTTCTTCGCGGCGATCCTGATCGGTCTGGGCACCGTGATGGCGCAGATGGCCGACAAGATGACGGCGACGACGCCGGCCATGGCGAAGGCGTCATCCCCTGCACCCGCGACACAGGGCAATGCAAAGGCCGGTGTCCGTAGCCTGTCGATTGCGCGCGATGCGCGCGGTCACTTCCAGACTGAGGGGAGCATCGAGGGCCAGCGCATCGGCTTCATGGTCGATACTGGCGCGTCCGTCATCGCATTGAATGAAAAGTCGGCGGCGCGATTTGGTCTGCGTCCGTCGCGTGCCGATTATAACGCCACGGTGACAACGGCGAACGGAACGCTGAAGGCTGCGCGCACGCGAATCGCTGTCGTGCAGGTCGGTGAACTCACTGTGCGTGATGTCGATGCGATGGTGCTGCCCGATGAGGCACTGTCCGAGAATCTGCTCGGCCTGTCGTTTCTCTCGAAGTTGAAACGCTTCGAATATGCAAATGGCCGGATGGTACTCGAACAGTAGTACCTCATATCCCCCACGCATTCACGCCGCAGCCCAATTCTAAACAAACTCGCATCCTTGAATGCCCATGCGTCTTCCCACAGGCGTGCGCAAAGGCTAAGCCTGCGCATTCGAGATTGATCCCAATTGATGCGAGGTCCTGCGATGTTTCCGAAGCCGAAGCCCTTGCTCGTGCCGAATACCTACGCCTACGAATCCGAGCCGATGGTCAAGGCCACGGGTTTTCGCGAATATGACGCGCGCTGGCTGTTCGGCAAGGAAATCAACCTGATGGGCATTCAGGCGCTGGGCATGGGGCTCGGCGCGCTGATTGCAGAACTCGGCCAGAAGCAGGAAATCGTCACCGGACACGATTTCCGTGGCTACTCCGCCTCGATCAAATACGCGCTGATGACGGGCCTGATGGCCGCCGGCTGCAAGGTCCATGATATCGGCCTCGCGGTAACGCCGATGGCCTATTTCGCGCAGTTCGATCTCGATGTGCCCTGTGTCGCCATGGTGACGGCCTCGCATAACGACAATGGCTGGACCGGTGTGAAGATGGGCGCCAGCAAGCCACTGACCTTCGGTCCGGACGAGATGACCCGGCTGAAGGAAATCGTGCTCTATGCCGAATTCAAGAACAAGGCTGGCGGCTCCTACCAATTCCATGAGAATTATCCGGCGCGTTATATCGCCGATCTCACCAATCGCCCGAAGCTGAAGCGCAAGCTGAAGGTCGTCGTGGCTTGCGGGAACGGCACTGCCGGCGCTTTCGCACCACAAGTGATGGAAGCGATCGGCTGCGAGGTGATCCCGCTCGATACCGAGCTCGATCACACGTTCCCGAAATACAATCCGAATCCGGAAGACATGGAGATGCTGCATGCGATCCGTGATGCGGTGCTCGAACACAAGGCCGATGTCGGTCTCGGTTTCGACGGTGACGGCGATCGCTGCGGCGTCGTCGACAACACCGGCGAGGAAATCTTTGCCGACAAGGTCGGGGTGATGCTCGCCCGCGATATGTCCGCGGTTCACAAGGATGCGACTTTCGTGGTCGACGTGAAATCGACTGGTCTGTTCGTGACGGATCCGGTGCTGCAGAAGCAGAATGCCAAGACGACCTATTGGAAGACCGGCCACTCCTACATGAAGCGCCGCACCAATGAGCTGAAGGCGCTCGCTGGCTTCGAGAAGTCCGGTCACTTCTTCTTCAATGCGCCGGTGGGGCGCGGCTATGACGACGGCCTCGTCTCGGCGATTGCGATCTGCGAAATGATGGACCGCGCGCCGGGCAAGACCATGGCCGATCTCAAGGACGCGCTGCCGAAGACCTGGTCGTCGCCGACCATGTCGCCGCATTGTGCCGACGAGACCAAATACGGCGTCGTCGCTGCGGTGGTGAAGCATTTCGAGGATGCGCAGAAGAAGGGCGATAAGGTCGCCGGACAATCGATCCGCGATCTCGTCACGGTCAACGGCGTGCGCGTCACCTGCGAGGACGGCAGCTGGGGTCTGGTGCGGGCGTCATCGAACAAACCGGAGCTGGTGGTCGTTGTCGAAAGCCCGGTCTCCGAAGCGCGGATGCACGACATGTTCGAAGCCATGAATGTGGTGCTGCGCACGCATCCGGAAGTCGGCGCGTATAACCAGACGATTTGATTTCTGCTGTCGTCGCCCGGCCAAGCCGGGCGACGACAGTTGGTGGAAAATCGTGCGAGTTACGTTCTGGCTGCCTGATCCGCCGCAATCATCTCCGACATCTCCCTTGCCGCTTGCGTCACATAGCGCTCCTTGTGGCGCAGCTGGATGAAGCGCCGTGTTGGCAGCGAGGCTTCGAGGGCGATGAGATCGCCGCTGCCGATCAAGGCGGCGGCAACCAGGCGTGAGATGATGCTCGCACCAGCGCCGGCCACGACGGCCGCGCAGACGGCTTCGTTCGACGGCAGCTCCATGGCGATACGGATGTCATCGGGCGCGATTCCTGATTGGTCCAGTACCGATTGCGCAATGGCGCGCGTGCCGGAGCCGACTTCACGCAGCACCCATTGCGTCTCGGCGAACTGAGCTGGCGCGATGGTGCGTTGTCGCGCCCATGGATGCGATTGACCGACCACCAGCACAAGTTCGTCGTCGCCCACGGGCTGGGTCGCGAGCGCCGGATCGTCAACCGCGCCTTCGACGATGCCGAGATCGACTTCGCCGTCGCGCACCCAATCGGCCACCTGTTCGGTATTTCCGATGCGGAGGCTGAGGTCGATGCCGGGGAAGCGCTGGCGATAGTGCGCCATGACAGGCGGCAGAAAGTAGTTGCCGACGGTCTGGCTCGCGGCCAGCGCAAGGGAGCCGCGCGTCATGCCAGCCATATCGGTGAGGACGGTCGTCGCGGCGGCAGCGCGTGCCAGCACGGCCCGGGCTTCGATCAGAAAGGCGCGGCCAATCTCGGTGAGTTCGATGCGGCGGCCGACACGGTGAAACAGCTGCGTCGCATAGCGCGTTTCCAGCGCCGCAATGGCGGCGCTGGTGGCGGATTGCGTGAGATGCAGACTCTCGGCAGCCCGCGTCATGTGCTCGTGTTCGGCGACGGCGACGAAGATCCGGAGCTGTTCGAGCGTCATGGCATCTCCGTCAGGTAGTCAGCTTCACCAGCATGAGGCTGAAGCTGGCAATGAAGAGGAAGGCTGCGGCGCCGAGCAGCAGCGGGCGCAGGCCCTTGGCGCGCAGCTTCTGGATATTGGTTTCCAGCCCCATGGCGGCGAGCGCCATGGTCAGCAGGAAGGTCGTGATCGGAATGATCACGCTCATAGCTGCATGCGGCACGTCAACGAGGCTATTCAGGATCACCATCGCCACGAAGCCGAAGGCGAACCAGGGCATCGGCACCTTGGCGCTGCCGGATTCCGCGCCCATGGCACGTGCGCGCCGTGTCGCCAGCAGGCCAAGTGCGATCACCACCGGTGCCAGCATCATCACGCGCGCGAGTTTCGCGACGGTGCCGAATTCGCCGGCCTCACGGCTCTGCTGGAAGGTGGCCGCGACCACCTGCGCGATCTCGTGGATCGATGCGCCAGCCCAAAGCCCGAAATGATGTGGGTCGAGCTGCAGCACGCTACCGAGTAGCGGATAGACGAACATGGCGATCGAGCCAAAGATGGTGACGCAGGCGACCGCGTAGGCGACATCCTCATCGGGCGCGCGGGTCACGGTGTTGGTTGCGATCACGGCGGACGCGCCGCAAATCGATGTGCCGGCGGCGATCAGTTCGACCAGTCTGCGGTCGATACCCATCGCGCGGCCAAGCCATGTGGTGAAGATGAAGGTTGCAAGGAGCGTCGCCGCGATCACCGCAAAGCCGATGCCGCCAACCTCCAGCAATTCCGCCGCGGTGAGTTGCAGGCCGAGCAGGATGATGGCGAAGCGCAGGATGCTGCGCATGGAGAAGGTGATGCCGGCTTTGGCCGCAGCCGGCGTGCCGGATGTGTTCTGGATCGCGATACCGATGCCGATGGCCAGGATCATCGGACTGGCGAGGCCGACATAGGGGATTTCACGCAAGGCGAGTGCAGTGCCGGCGATGGCGCCGGTGAGCGCCAATCCGGGAAGAAGCGGGAGGTTGCGAGCAGCAAGCGGGCTGGTGCGGTTCGCATCTTGGGCAAGAACGGTCATGGGCCAAACTCCGGTTTGGCCACATCCTCATGCCGTTTGATCAATAAATCTAATTGATCATTATTGTTGATTCAATCGAAGTATATGATTGATCTGTTTCGGCGTCGTCGCCCGGTCCGACAGGGCGACGACAGCGCGGTATTTCTCAAGCAGCCGGCATCGGTGGCACCGGCAGTGCCGTGACCGACTTGATCTTCTCCATGGCGAAGCGGGAGGTGACGTTCTTCAGGGCCACGGCACTGATCAGCTTCTTGTAGAAGATGTCGTAGCTCTGCATGTCGGCCACGACCACGCGCAGCATGTAGTCGACGTCGCCGGCCATCCGGTAGAATTCCATGACTTCGGGCATGGCGCTGACGGCATCGGCGAATTTCTTCAGCCAGGCGTCGGAATGGTCGCCGCTCTCCACCGAGACAAACACCGAGATACCCAGGCCGATCTTGTTTTGATCGACCAGTGCCACCCGGCGGAGGATCACGCCATCCGCCTCGAGGCGCTGGATGCGCTTCCAGCACGGTGTCGACGAAAGCCCGACGCGGTCGCCGATCTCGGCCACCGACAGCGAGGCGTCTTCCTGCAGGACGGTCAGGATCTTGCGATCGATCGCATCGAGGCGGCGGGTGGATTCAAGGGGCTGGTCGGCGACATCGGTCATGGGAAGAACTTTGTTCTAATTATGGGGTCGAGTAACCTCATATATAGAACATTCTTCCAAAGCAAGCCCTGTCCCGCCTCAGCTAAGGGCGCCGACCCTGGATTCCCTCAAAAGCTGTTCGACTTCAGCACGTTGCGGGCAGGCGAAAGCACCGCCATAGCGGGTGCATTTCAGGGCCGCGGCGGCGGAGGCGAAGCGCAGCGCCTCCGGTACCGACTTGCCGCCCGCGAATTCCAGCGCGAAGGCGCCATGGAAAATGTCGCCGGCGCCGAGGGTGTCCACGGTGTGAACGGGGAAGGCCGGGGTTTCCTTGGGATGTCCGTGCTCGTCGAGCCACAGGGTACCGCGCGGGCCGCGGGTGACGGCGAGGAAAGACGAGGTCAGCGTCGCCATCTTCTGCAGTGCCTTGAGATTGTCGGTGATGCCGGCGGTCGATTGCAGCGCATCGTCCGAAAAGATCAGGTGCGAGGAGGCGGTCAGCAGGCCCTCGCGCTGCGACAGCGTGCTGTCGATGTCGACGACGACGGGAATGCCGCGATGGCGTGCCTCGATGCATAGCTCGGTGGCAAAGCCGGCGCAGCGGCTCTCGACCAGAATGGCACTGCAGTCCTGCAGCAGCAGGTCGTGGTCGGGCAGTTTTACCTTCCAGAGTTCGGGATCGCGGAAGGTGACGATGGTGCGCTCGCCCGACGGGTCGATCATGACGGCCGAGATCGGTGTCACCAGGCCCGGCATATGCACCAGATGCGCGGAGTCGATGCCTTCCTTGGCGAGGTCGTCGAACAGAAACTGGTCGGCGGTCTCGTTCTTGTCGCCCATCGGCCCGGTCATCGACGCCCGGCCACCCAGCCGGCTGACGCCGATGGCGGCGTTGAGCGCATTGCCGCCGATGATCTGGGCGAAACGTTGGGAGGGGAATTTCTGGCCACGCCCCGGGACGGCTTCGACGGCAAAGGTCAGGTCGCGAACCGGCAGGCCGATACACAATACGTGGACAGGCGTGGCACTCATGAAGGATTCCCCGTGGTCAGGCTTGGTCGGGATGCAGCCAGCGACCGAGCAGATGATGCGCGATGGCGAACGGGTGCGGCCCCGCGAGCCCGTCCGGGTGTTCGCGTTTCCACATCAGCATCGCCTCGTCACGGTCAAACCACCGGGCGTCCTCAAGTTCCATCTTGTCGACGGTAATCTCGTCGCTGATGGCGCGCGCCGAACAGCCGATCATCAGGGATGACGGGTAGGGCCAGGGCTGCGTCATGTAATAGGTGACGTCGGTGCAGCGAATGCCGGCTTCCTCGAAGATCTCGCGCTTCACCGCGTCCTCGATGGTCTCGGCCGCTTCGACGAAACCGGCAAGGCACGAATACATGCCCGGAGCGAACTGCTTCTGGCGGCCGAGCAGGCACTTGTCGCCCTTCTCCACCAGCATGATGACGACGGGATCGGTACGCGGGAAATGCTCGGTCTTGCAGCTCGGGCAAACGCGCTTCCAGCCGCCTTCGGCCATCGACGACTTGGTGCCGCAATTGGCGCAAAACCCATGGCGCTGATGCCAGGAGACGAGCGACTTGGCCTGTGCAACCGCCGAAAGCTGCTCCGGCGGCACCATACCCTGCATGGCCATGCCGCGGAGTTCGCTGACGACGACATCGTCGCGGGTCAGCAGCTTTTCCACTGCGGGTGCGCCGATGCCCATGCCGAACACCGCATCGCCGTCACGCAGGCCCAGAAAGACAGTGCCAGGATTGGCGCCGAATTTCAGCGCCTCGTCGATGGTCAGCAGCGCGCGCTGGGCATCGCCATCCTTCTTCATGACCAGCGAGTCGCGGTAGATCACATAAGCGCGCGAGGAGCTTTTGCCCTCCAGCGCGAACAGTTTCTCGTCGCTGAAGCGCAGGTGGGCGGCGCGATCGAGCGTGTTGGAGACGAAGGCCGGATGGCCGAGCGGAAACATGGTGCTTGTCATGATGGTCAACCGAGCCAGATCTTGCGGCGGAGTTCTGAGATGAAGCGCTGCACTTCTGCCGCGTCATGGGCGAGTGGTGGCATCACGCCCCAGATCGGCCGCGGCCAGGCGGCATCGGTCTTGCGTCGCGCGATGATGTGGACGTGCAACTGCGGCACCATGTTGCCGAGCGCCGCGACATTGAGCTTGTCGCATTTGGTGATTTCTTTGAGCGCGCGGCCGACACGGTTGATCTCGGTCATCAACTGGCCCTGCGCGACCTCGTCGAGATCGATGATCTCGGTCGTGTCGGCGCGGCGCGGCACCAGCATCAGCCAGGGGTAGTGCGCGTCCTTCACCACCAGCACGCGGCTGAGGGGGAGGTCGCCGATGTCGATGGTGTCTTGTTGCAGCTGCTCGTGCAGCGACCAGGAGGAGGGAGCGGCCATTCTGACTCTCGATTAAGGCGCACAGCGTCGCAGGAAGCGGCTGCGCAGACAACTCCCGTCATGGCCGGTTTTGCGCGTCTGGACCACGTTTTCTTGCGACTTTCCTGCGCAAAACTTGCGGCGGACTTGCGACACGCGCCGCGCTTGCTTTCCGACCATTTTGGCCCCAAATAAGCACCGGGAGATTGGCGGTGGACGAGCCACTCGCCAATCGGGTCAGGTCCGGAAGGAAGCAGCCCTAACGAGATCCGGATCGGGTCGCTCGTCAGTCTCCTACTTGTTTTATCGAGCAAATTCAGCGTCCTGCACATGGGTCGTTTGCTCGGTGGGCGCCTTGTTCGATGAGTGAGGCAGCATCGAAGGCCGGAACCTGTGTCCCGTTCCGCCTATGATGCGCCAGATGTTCCGCAAGCCGGCTTTACGAGACAACACATTGCGGATTCCTCGATGACCGACGCTGGCACGTCCCCTCCTGATGATCACCAGAGCGGTTTCGATATGGGCAGTCCTTCGGGCGTTGCCCCGGCGCCTGCTGCCGCCACGCCCTATCGCGTGCTCGCGCGTAAATACCGCCCCGGCAGTTTCGACGATCTGATCGGCCAGGAAGCGCTGGTCCGCACCGTTTCCAACGCGTTCGAGACCGGCCGCATTCCGCAGGCCTGGATCCTTACCGGTGTCCGCGGTGTCGGCAAGACAACGACGGCGCGCATTCTCGCGCGTGCGCTGAATTACGAAATGGCCGATGGCTCGGTCAAAGGCCCGACCATCCACATGCCGACGCCCGGCATCCATTGCCAGGCGATCATGGAAAGCCGGCATATCGACATTCTCGAAATGGACGCCGCGAGCCACACCGGCGTCGACGATGTCCGCCAGATCAATGACAGCGTGCGCTATGCGCCGTCCAGCGCGCGCTACAAGGTCTACATCATCGACGAAGTCCACATGCTGTCGACCGCCGCCTTCAACGCGTTCCTGAAGACGCTGGAAGAGCCGCCGGAACACGCCAAGTTCGTGTTCGCCACCACCGAAATCCGCAAGGTGCCGGTGACGGTGCTGTCGCGCTGTCAGCGCTTCGACCTGCGCCGCGTCGATGCCGACGTGCTGATGTCGCATCTGTCGAACATCGCGGGCAAAGAGAATGTCGAGGTCGAGCCGGAAGCGCTGGGCATCATCGCCCGCGCCGCCGAAGGCTCGGTGCGCGATTCGCTGTCGCTGTTCGATCAGGCGATTGCGCATGCCGCGGGCACGGTCCGCGCCGATGCTGTGCGGCAGATGCTCGGCCTTGCTGACCGCACCCGCGTGATCGACTTGTTCGATTCGCTGGCGCGCGGTGACATCGCCAGTGCATTTAAGGAATTTCGCGAACAATACGACGTCGGCGCTGATCCGATTGTGGTGCTGAGCGATCTTGCCGAATTCGTCAATTTCGTCACCCGCGTGAAGATCGTGCCGGCAACCGCCGACAATGTCGCGTTTGGAGAGACCGAACGTCTGCGCGCACGCGATTTTGCCTCGAAGCTGTCGATGCGGGTGCTGTCGCGGATGTGGCAGATGCTGCTCAAGGGCATCACCGAGGTGCAGGGCGCGACGCGTCCCGCCGCCGCCGCAGAGATGGTGCTGGTGCGCATCGCTTACGTTGCCGATCTGCCGACGCCGGATGAAGCGATCCGGATGCTCGACCAGAATGGCGGGACGTCGCCGATGATCCCAACGAATGGTGGAGGCCGTGCCGCGCCATCGTCCCCTCCGTCGGCATCTTTGCCGTCAGCGCAGATGCCGTCCGCCATGCCGACGATGTCAGCGAGTGCGTCGCGTGGTCCGACCATGCAGCGCGGCGGCGCGGAACCATCGCCGCGGCCGCAAGTCGGCATGGCAGATGCACCGCCCGCAGCGGTGCTGAAGATTTCCACCTTCCCTGAACTCGTCGCACTGGCCGGCGAGAAACGCGACCTGATGGTGCGCGGGGCGCTCGAAGCCGATGTGCGCCTGATCAAGATCGAAGACGGGCGGCTTGAGCTGGCGATGGAGCGCACGGCGTCGCGCACGCTGATCAACGACCTGTCACGGAAGCTCGAACAGTGGACCGGCCGGCGTTGGGCCGTGATCGTGTCCAACGAGCAGGGACAGCCGACGCTGCGCGATCAGCAGCTCGAGCAGAAGAATGAGCGCCAGCGTGCGGCGGAAGCCGATCCGCGGGTCAAGGAAGTGCTGGCACGGTTTCCGCGTGCGAAGGTCGAGGTTCGTGTCATCGCCCCTGAGCCGCCGGACTTCAACGGCAGCGATAGCGACCTGATCAGCGATGACGCGACCGACGGTCTCAACGACGACGATTAATCGAACTGCGAAGGAAAACTCATGGCTGATTTTCTCGGCATGATGAAACAGGCAGCGCAGCTGCAATCGAAGATGAAGGCGATGCAGGACGAGCTCGACCATGTCGAGGTCGAAGGTATCTCCGGCGGTGGCCTCGTGTCCGTGCGGATGACCGCGAAGACCGAAGTGAAGGCCGTGAAGATCGATCCCTCGCTGGTTAAAGCCGACGAAGTCGAGATCCTTGAGGATCTGCTGGTCACAGCGCTCGGTGATGCGCGCCGCAAGGCGGAAGCTGCGATGCAAGAGAAGATGCAGGCGCTGACCGGCGGCCTCGGTCTGCCGCCGGGGATGGGCCTTACCTGAGATGGCATCCACGGCCGGTCCGGAAATCGAGCGCCTGATTCAACTGCTGGCGCGGTTGCCTGGTCTTGGCCCGCGCTCGGCCCGGCGTGCTGCGCTGCATCTGATCAAGAAGCGCGAGGCACTGATGACGCCGCTGGCCGGTGCCTTGCAGGTGGCGATCGACCGGATTCAGGTCTGCAAGGTCTGCAGCAATATCGATACGCAGAATCCCTGCACGATCTGCACGGACCCGCGCCGCGATCCCTCGACCATCGTGGTGGTCGCCGATGTCGCGGACTTGTGGGCGCTCGAACGCGCCCATGCGACGACGGGCAAATATCATGTATTGGGTGCAACGCTGTCGCCGCTCGACGGCGTCGGCCCGCAGGATCTGACCATCGACGCGCTGGTGTCACGTGCGCATGATTCAGAGGTGAGCGAAATCATCCTGGCGCTGAATGCGACGGTTGATGGGCAGACCACGGCACATTACATCACCGACCTCCTGCAGGAGGCCAATGTGAAGGTGACGCGGCTGGCACATGGCGTGCCGGTTGGTGGTGAACTCGATTATCTCGACGAAGGCACGCTGTCGGCAGCAATGCGACAGCGGACGCTGTTTTAAGACTGGAAGAGCATTGATGACACGATATGACTTGAAGGCTTTGCCGACCTGGGCCGCTGCGATTTGTGCGGCCGGCCTGTTTGCTACGGCTGCCAGAGGCGCGACCGAAACGCCGGCTCCGCCAGCCGCACCGGTGGCACCGAAGACCATGAAGATCGGCGATGTGCTGACCGGGCAGCTCAACGCCATGCGCAGCCGCGATGCCAAGGGCAAGCGCACCAATGTGTATCAAGTGGTCAGCGAGCCGCGTCGGCTGCCGGCGCCTGCAGGGCTGTGCAATCTTGAGACCGGTCCCGAGACGTTCGAGATCGTCGTTGCCAATGACGTGCAGGCCACGCAGCTGAAGAAGCTTGTCGGCAAGGAAGTTGCGCTCAAGGTTGCTGAAGTCACCTGCGCCGAGCAGGCCGGGCAGATGAGTGAAGCGCTGGTGACGAAATGGAGCGTGGTGACGAAGCCGAACTGAGTTCGCTTCGGTTAAACCCGTACCGGCCCCAGCATCTCGAAATGCGCGCGGCGCTGCAGCCAGATCAGGAGGATCAGGCTCGGCACCGCGACGACCACGCTGATGACGAAGAACATCGGCCATCCCGTCGCTTGCGCAACGTAACCTGCGCCTGCCGACAGATAGGTCCGCCCCACCGCAGCGAGCGCTGTGAGTAGCGCATATTGCGTGGCCGTGTGCAGCGGATTCTTGCAGAGCGCGGAGAGATAGGCGACGAAGATCACCGTGCCGATGGCGCTGGTGAAATTCTCGACCGAGATGGCCAGTGCCAGCGCCCATTGATTGACGCCGACGATGGCGAGCCACGAGAATGCCAGGTTGGACAGCGCCTGCAACACAGCGCCGATCCACAGGCTCGCCGCCAGCGAATAGCGCCGCGCCACGAAGCCGCCAGCGAAGCCGCCGATCAGCGTGGCGGCAAGGCCGACGCCTTTGACGATGGCGGCGTAGTCGTTGCGGGTGAAGCCGAGATCGATCACGAACGGCGCTGTCATGGTGCCGGAAAAGGCGTCGGTGAATTTGAACAGCACGACAAAGGCCAGCGCGGCCCAGGCGTCCTTGCGGGCCAGAAACTCGGAGAACGCGCCGATTGCAGCCTGCAGCACGCGCGTGAAGGCGCTGTCGCCGCGCGTGGCGGCTTCGGCCTGCGCGGATTGCTCGGGCTCGGTGGCCGCAAGCGCTGTGACCGTGCCGATCAGCACCATCGCCGCCATCGCCACATAGCCCCACATCCATGCGGTGGAGCGCGCGATGCCGATGCTCTCGAAGGCGCTGACCAGAAACAGCACGCCGGCGGTGGAGATCAGCATGCCGATGCGATAGGCCGCCACATAGGACGCCATGCCGGCCGCCTGTTCGCTCTCCGGCAGGCTCTCCACACGAAACGCATCGACGACAATGTCCTGCGTCGATGACATCGCAGCGACCAGCAGCGCACCAAGGGCGACGAACAGTGGCGAGCGGGCGGGGTCGGTGAGCGCCAGCAGCAGGATCGCGCCGATCAGCAGCAGTTGTGAAAATACCAGCCAGCCGCGGCGGCGGCCGAACTGTCGCGTGAAGAAGGGCACATGCAGCGCGTCGACCAGCGGCGCCCAAAGGAACTTCAGCGTGTAGGGCGTGCCGACGAGGGCGAACAACCCGATGGTACCGAGATCGACGCCGGATTCGCGCATCCACACCAGCAGCGTCGAGCCGGACAATGCAAGCGGCAGACCCGACGACAGGCCAAGCAGCAGCACGATCAGCACCCGCGGCTGCAGATACACCGCCATGCTCTCGCGCCAGGTGGCACGGGGCTTCAAGGCGAGGGCGGCTTCGGACGAGTCAGGCGCGCTGGTCATGGGGAAAGGTTAGCAGATTCGGGGGAAAGCGGCCTGTGGCTTCGTATCCTTCCCCTCGGTTGTCATCGCCCGGCCTGGCGCGCAATTGCGCGCTAGGACCGGGCGATCCAGTATCCGGCGTTGGTTGTGTTTGGCAGCGTCGTACGAACGTAAGGTCGGTGTATACTGGGTCAACCGGTCAAGCCGGGTGACGACAAGTGAGTTTGGTGCAACGGCAGTGGCGAGTCCTGACGATGCGTGCCTACAACTTTTACGTCTACATTCTGGCAAGCGACATCGGCGGAACGCTTTATATCGGCGTGACGAACGATCTCATTCGCCGCGTATACGAACACAAAACGAAAGCCGCAGAGGGATTCACGAAGCAATATGGTGTGGATCGCCTCGTTTACTTCGAACACTTCGACAATATCGAATACGCGATGCTTCGTGAGAAGCGGCTCAAGAAGTGGAAGCGGGAATGGAAGATTGCGCTGATCGAGAAGGATAATCCGAACTGGGACGATCTGTATCCGATCATCTGCCGGTGAGGGCGCAATAACTCAGTTGCCTCTCGGCACCACTTTCTCAGTTGTTATCGCCCGGCTTGACGGGCGATCCAGTATACACTGCCCTTAACGTTGATACTTCATAGCAAACTACAACCGCCGCCGGATACTGGATCGCCCGGTCCAAGCGCGCAATTGCGCGCTCGGCCGGGCGATGACAGTTGGAGTTCTGGAGCTATTCCCCTGCCTGAATCTTGCGCGGCAGTGGCGCGAACATGTCGGGGGCGGCGGTCTTCGCGATGACCGGGGCTACCTCGGCCGCCGGCTCGCTCTTGCTGAAATCCAGTTCCTCGATGCGGCCGGCGCGCTTCTCGATCTTGTCGGCGGAGATCAGGATCTGGCGGACGTCCTCATTGGCCTGCCCGAAATGCGTCTGCAGCTTCATCACGCGATCGCGCAACCGGGTGAGGTCGTCGCCCAGATTCAGTACCTCGGTGCGGATCTGGTCGGCGGCGTCGCGCATCCGCGCGTCCTTCAGGATTTGCTGCATCACCTGGATAGCCAGCATCAGCAGCGAGGGGGAAACCAGCACGACGCGGGCGCGATAGGCCTTCTGGATGATGTCGTCGAAGCCGTCATGGATTTCCGCATAGACGGATTCCGACGGCACGAACATCAGCGCCGTATCCTGCGTCTCGCCGGCAACCAGATACTTCTCGGCGATGTCGGTAACATGCTTCATCACGTCGGCGCGCAAGCGCTGCGCCGCGTATTTCTTCTCGTCGTCGCTGCGTGCGTCATGCAGCGCCGTGACGGCTTCCAGCGGGAATTTTGCGTCGATGCACAGCGGGCGCTGGTCCGGCAGGAAGATCACGCAATCCGGCCGCTTACCCGACGACAGCGTGTGCTGGAACGCATAGGCGCCGCTCGGCATGCCGTCCTTGACGATGCTTTCCATCCGCGCCTGACCGAAGGCGCCGCGCGACTGCTTGTTGGCGAGCACGTCGCGGAGCGTCGTCACCTGCGAGGTGAGGTCAGTGAGGTTCTTGTGGGCGTTGTCGATGATGCCCAGCCGCTCATGCAGCGCGCTCAGGCTTTCCATAGTGTTGCGTGTGGTCTGTTCCATCGACTGGCCGACGCGATGGGTCACCGAGTCCAGCCGCTCGGAGACCGCGCGTGCCATGTCGGCCTGACGGCCCGCCAAGGCCTGGCCCATGGCGTCGACGCGGCCGGTGGCCTCGTTCTGCGCCTTCAGCACTTCGCTGAGGCGTTCTTCCAGTTCGTCGGCGCGGATCGCCTGGGCCATGGCCATGGCGGCGCCGCGGCTACCGGAGCGAGCGATGATGATGGCGATGGTGAGCAGCAAACCCAGCGCTAGAGCACTGAAGCCCATCAATGCCACGCCGGCGGTGACCGGCATGTCGCCGATCATGAAAAGAATCTCGTTCATCCCATCCTTGTAGCCGATTCGGTCGGTTGCGCGAACGAAGAGGGAACATTTATGGTTAATGCAAAATGAATTTTCCTGGTTAACCCAAGCCTAAGAAATGTGGTTAAGCAGGCCTTAACCGGCATGGTTAACCGCGCCTCAATTTTCATGGTTAGCGGGGAGTTAACGTCCTTCAAAGTCCAGCTTTTCCAGCGGATTGACCCGGACCGGCGCGCAGATTAAATCGCCGCCATGGCCATTCGTGAAATCATTATCCTGCCCGACAAACAGTTGCGGCTGATCTCCAAACCAGTCGAGAAGGTGACGTCAGAGGTGCGCAAGCTCGCCGACGACATGTTCGAGACGATGTATGACGCACCCGGGATCGGGCTGGCGGCGATCCAGATCGCGGTTCCGCTGCGGCTGATCACCATGGACATCGCCAAGAAGGACGATGAGGAGGACGGCAAGAAGCCACGCGTCTTCATCAATCCGGAGATCATCTCGGCCTCGGAAGAGCTCTCGGTCTATGAAGAGGGCTGTCTGTCGATCCCCGAATATTACGAGGAAGTGGAACGTCCGGCGACGGTACGGATCCGCTATATGGACCTCGACGGCAAGACCATCGAGGAAGAGGCTTCTGGCCTGTTCGCGACCTGCATTCAGCACGAGATCGACCATCTCAATGGCGTGCTGTTCGTCGATTACCTTTCCAAGCTGAAGCGCGACCGCGTGCTGAAGAAGTTCACCAAGCTCGCCAAGCGCGCGGAGTAGGTTTCTCCGCGCAACGCTGCAACAGATCGGCTCCGAACCTATGTCGCTTCGTTTGATCTTCATGGGCACGCCGGATTTCGCGGTGCCGACGCTGCTCGAACTCGTGGCCCATGGCCATGAGATCGTGGCGGTCTATACCCGCGAAGCAAAGCCCGCCGGCCGTGGCATGAAGCTGCAGCCAACGCCCGTGGCGCGCGAGGCGGAACGGCTCGGCATTCCCGTCTTCACGCCGAAAGCGCTGCGGACGCCGGAGGCGGAAGTCGAGTTCCGGTCGCATGAGGCCGAGGCTGCGGTCGTCGTCGCCTACGGCATGATCCTGCCGCAGAACATTCTCGATGTGCCGCCGCTCGGCTGCTTCAACCTGCACGGCTCGCTGTTGCCGCGTTGGCGCGGCGCTGCACCGATCAATCGTGCCATCATGGAGGGCGACGCCGAGAGCGGCGTCATGGTGATGAAGATGGATGTCGGCCTCGACACCGGCGATGTCGCCATGGCCGAGCGGCTGGCGATCACCGATGCGATGACGGCGCTGGACCTGCATGATGCACTGGCGCCGCTCGGCGCCGACCTGATGGTGCGTGCCATGGGCGCGCTGGAAAGGGGCCGGCTGAGCCTGACGCCGCAGAGCGATGTCGGCGTCACCTATGCCGCCAAGATCGACAAGGCCGAAGCCAAGATCGACTGGTCGAAGCCGGCGCGCGACGTGCTTCGGCATTGTCATGGCCTGTCGCCGTTTCCGGGCGCGTGGTGCGAAGTGCCGATCGAGGGCGAGGCGGTGCGCGTGAAGGTTCTGCGCTGCGAGCTTGCAAAGGGCGCGGGTGCGCCCGGCGAGATCATCGACGATCAGCTCACCATCGCCTGCGGCGAGGGCGCGATCCGGATCATCGACCTGCAGCGCGCCGGCAAGCAGCCGATGAAGGCCAGTGAATTTCTGCGTGGCACGCCGCTGAAGCCGCCTCTGCGGGTGGGCTGATGCCGCGCTACAAGATGATCATCGAATATGACGGCGCGCCATTTTCCGGATGGCAGGTGCAGGCCAACGCGACGCTGACCGTACAGGGCACGCTGGAGCGTGCCGCCGAGGCCATCTGCGGCGAGCCGATCCGCGTCCATGGCGCCGGTCGCACCGATGCCGGCGTCCATGCGCTCGGCCAGGTCGCCCATTGCGACGTGCCGAAAGTGCTGGTGCCGGGTCGCTTTCGCGATGGCATGAATGCCCATCTGCGGCCGCATCCGGTCGGCGTGCTGTCGGCGGATATCGTGCCGGATGATTTCGAGGCGCGGTTCTCGGCCATCAAGCGCCACTATGTCTATCGCATCACCAATCGTCGCGCGAACCTCGCCGTCGATGCCGGCCGGGTATGGCGCGTGCCGCGACCGCTCGATGTCGCTGCCATGAGCGAGGCTGCGAAGCGTTTGCTCGGTCGACACGACTTCACGACCTTTCGCGATACCGAATGCCAGGCCAAGTCGCCGATCCGCACGCTCGATCAGCTCGATGTGGTGCAGAACGGTGAGGCGATCACCATCACGACCTCCGCACGCTCGTTCCTGCACAGCCAGGTGCGCTCGATGGTTGGCTCACTGGTCTGGGTCGGCAACGGCCGCTGGACGCCGGACGATCTGGCTGCGGCGCTTGCCGCGAAGGACCGCAGCGCCTGCGGCATCGTGGCGCCGCCGGATGGGCTGTATCTGGTAAAGGTCGACTACTAGACCTTCACGGCCTTCATCGCGTCCCAGAATAGATCCTGTCCATTCGCGACATTCGCCGTCCAATGCTCATGCGCAAAATCATTGGCGTCGTCGGTGATGAACTTGAAGGCGCGCCAGAGAATGCCGTGGCGCAGGCAGACCTGCGCGATGGCAAACAGTTCCATATCGACGATATCGACATTGTTCGACACCAGCCAAGGATCGGTGGAGGTGACGAAACTGTCACCACTGCCGCAGATCACGCCGCGCTGGCCCGAGACCAGGCGGTCGAGATCGGGCGCAAAGGGCGTGCGGCCGCGCGGCGCCAACGGCTCGGCATTCATGTCGCGCTGGATCACGTCGCTGACCTCGACGAGGCCGTTGAGTTTGGTGTTTAGCTTGCCGGCGGTGCCGTAGTTCACGACGAGCTTGGGCTGCATGGCCTGCACCGCCTGAAGTGTTGCGATCGTGGTGTTGATCTTACCGACGCCGGTGAAAATCACCTCGATCTCGGCAGGCGCGCGTGATTTGTCGAGCTCGCTTTCGAGCGCGGTGAGGACGAGAATCTTGCCGTTCATGCGAAATACCGATCCAGCACGCCGCGATAGATTTGGGTGAGCTTCTCCAGATCGGTAACCTTCGTGTGTTCGTCGATCTGATGCATGGTCTGCCCGACCAGGCCGAATTCAATCACCGGGCAGTAGTTCTTGATGAAGCGCGCATCCGAGGTTCCGCCGCCCGTGTTGAGATCCGGTGTGCGGCCAGTGACATCCTTGATCGCGGCGACGACCGTATCGGTAAAGGCGCCGGGCTTTGTGACGAAGCTGTCCGAATTGCTCGGCTCCCAGATCACATGCGCGCGAATGCGATTGCCGGCGGCAGTTGCGACGCGTGCATCGATCAGGTCGCGCAATGACGCCTGCGTGTGATGGTCGTTGAAGCGGATATTGAACTTCGCCCGCGCTTGCGCGGGGATGACGTTGGTCGCCTTGTTGCCGACATCCACCGAGGTGAATTCGAGATTGGACGGCTGAAACTGCGCATTGCCCTGATCGAGCGGATCGCTGCTCAGCGCTGTGATCAACGCGGCGATATCCGGTACCGGATTCGATGCGCGATGCGGATAGGCGACATGGCCCTGCACGCCATCGACGACCAACGTGCCGGATTGCGAGCCGCGGCGGCCGATCTTGATGGTGTCGCCCATCTCCTCGACATTCGAAGGCTCGCCGACGATGCAATGATCGAATTTTTCGCCACGCTCGGCCGCCCATTGCAGCAGCTTCACGGTGCCATTGACGGCAATGCCTTCTTCGTCGCCGGTGATCAGGAAGGAGATCGAACCGCCGCCGTCCTTTTGCGGCTTGCCGTCATTCGCGGCCAGATAGTCCAGCACGGCGGCGACTGACGCGGCGATGCCACCCTTCATGTCCACCGCGCCACGGCCGTAGAGCAGGCCGTTCGTCACGTCGCCGGAGAAAGCGCCATGGGTCCACGCCGCTTCATCACCGGGCGGCACCACGTCGGTATGGCCAGCAAAACAGATATGCGGCGCGGAAGTCCCGATACGGGCATAGAGGTTTTCGATGTCGGCGCTGCCTTCCTCGCTGAAGGTGACGCGATGGACTTCGAAGCCGGCCGACGTCAGCAGGGTCTCGAGCACGCCGAGGGCGCCGGCGTCAGCAGGAGTGACTGAGGGGCAGCGGAGAAGATCTTGAGCGATGGAGAGAGCGTCGGTGGACATCAGACCCTTGGTGCAGTGGCAAGCGCGGCAAGCGGATCGGGACCGTATTCGTTCGGCCCGGCGGTGCCGCGCAGGAAGCCCAGTTCGACGATGGCCCAGATGGTCACGGCGAAGCTGGCGATATGAAAGACGAAGCTGGTGCTCGCGCTGCTGGTGCTGCCGATGCCGCTCAGGACGCTGGGGCCGAGCCAGAACACCAGGATCCACCATCCGCTCTTCTCGCGGTCATGCAGCCGCTTGATGCCGGTGGCGATGCCGGACCATGTACCGGCGGTGATGAGGACAATGGCGGCCAGCCACAGCAGCAACGCGCCGCCGACCATGCTGAACAGGCGATCGGTGTCAAAGCCGCCGAGCCACATCACGGCAGCAGCCACGAAGGCGATCCAGGCCACTATGTAGATCAGGATCGCGAGCCAGTATTTGCCGCGGTTGATCCGTCCCTTGAAGCTGAAAAGCAGCGTGGTCCAGTCCATGGCAGCCCTCAATTCAACGGATCGGTCCGGTTTACACGATGCTACGCGCAAACCGGACGAAACGACAAATCAGTCGCGCAGCAGTTCGTTGATGCTGGTCTTGGAGCGGGTGCGCTCGTCGACACGCTTCACGATCACGGCGCAGGCGGTGGAGGGGCCGATCTGACCGTTCTTCATCGGCTTGCCGGGCAGGTTGCCGGGGACCAGCACCGCATATTCCGGCACTTCGCCGACGAATACTTCGCCCGTCTCGCGATCGACGATCTTGGTCGATGCGCCCAGGAACACGCCCATGGCCAGCACCGCACCCTTGCGCACGATCACGCCTTCAGCGACTTCCGAGCGGGCGCCGATGAAACAGTCGTCCTCGATGATGACCGGGCCGGCCTGTAGCGGCTCCAGCACGCCGCCGATGCCGACGCCGCCGGAAATGTGCACGCGCTTGCCGATCTGGGCGCAGGAGCCGACCGTCGACCAGGTGTCGACCATGGAGCTCTCGTCGACATAGGCGCCGAGATTGACGAAAGACGGCATCAGCACGACGTTCTTGGCGATGAAGGCCGACTTGCGCACGATAGCGCCCGGTACAGAGCGGAAGCCGGCGTCGCGGAAGCTGTTGTCGCCCCATCCCTCGAACTTCGAGGGCACCTTGTCCCACCAGGCCGCGCCGCCGGGACCACCAGAGATTTGCGCCATGTCATTGAGGCGGAACGACAGCAGCACGGCCTTCTTCAGCCACTGGTTCACGGTCCACTTGCCGTCGTCTGCACGCACGGCGACGCGGGCCTCGCCCTTGTCGAGCAGGTTCAGCGCCTGATCGACAGCGTCGCGGACTTCACCCTTGGTCGCAGCGTTGACGTTATCGCGCGCGTCGAAGGCGGCATTGATGGTGGATTCGAGGGCGGTCAGCGACATCGCGATTTCCTTGGGCAGATCGTGGGTAAAAGGTGATTTCTTGGAGCTTTTGTCGGGATTCGGCTGGGGAGAGTCAAGACGCGCGGGCGGCCATCCCGCCCTACCGGGCTTTGTTCAGCGCCGCCAGAAACCCCGTCAGATCGTCGGTGACGTGGTCGACATGGTCGTCGTCGCGGCCTTCCAGTTCCCAGTCCTCGCGCACGACCTCTTTGGCGCCGTCAGGCACGATCAGCACGGTCGTCATGCCCAATTTGTGCGGTACCACGAGGTTGCGTGACAGGTCCTCGAACATGGCCGCCTTCGAGGGATCGACGCCGTGTAGGCGCAAGAACTTATCATAGGTTTGCTGAGCCGGCTTGGGCTCCAGATCGGCGGCGATGATGTCGAAGATCGCTTCGAACTGGTCGGCGAAACCGAGGCGCTCCAGCACGGCGCCGGCATGGGCGACCGAGCCGTTGGTCAGGATCAGTTTGCGGCCGGGCAATTGTGCGATCGCGGCGCCCATCACCGGATTGGGCTCGAGCGGCGAATGATCGATCTCGTGGACGAAAGCCAGAAAGTCGTCGGCGCGCACACCGTGTTCGGTCATCATGCCGCGCATGGTGGTGCCGTAACGCTTGTAATAGTCCTTCTGAACCTTGAAGGCCGCGTCGGGCGAAATCCTGAGGAAGTTCGCGACGAAGTCGCGGATCTTACCATCGACCTGCTGCCACAGGTTCACGTGGTGCGGATACAGCGTGTTGTCGAGATCGAACACCCATGTCTCGACATGGTTGAAGGCACGGGGCGATTTGGTCGGCAGGGTCATTGATTGTCTCTGTTGTCCGGTCGTCACGGCGTCGCAAAGCGCAGCGTCCTGCCGCCGCCCGACATGTCGACGATAGCGAAGCCGGCGCTGGTGAGGCCGCGAGTATTGCAGTCGTTGTGGTCGCGAATCTCGAATTTGCTCTCGCGCGTGCACAGCATGCGAACGCCACCCCAGTTTAGCGGCTTGTCGTTGAGCTTGATGCCGCGGCCATTGTCGTCGACGGCCTCGGCGAAACTGAGGATCTGGCGGGGTTGGCCGACAACATCCGGTCGCAGGCATTTGCCTGGTTCGATGCGATACCAGCCGCGGCTGACAACGCCCTTGCCATCATCGGTCGCGACTGACGCCATCACCTTGTAGGACGTGTCGTTGCACCAGGTGAGGCCTGTTGCGGAGGGCGCCTGCACGGCGGCGATCATTGTCTCGAAGAAATTCGGCGTTGAAACCACATCGGCAGCAAGACTACGGCTCTTGAGGAAGGACGAGAGCGCGCTCTGGGTCTTCGGCCCGTCCACGCCATCGATCGGTGCGGCGTCATAGCCCGCGATCACCAGCAGGCGCTGGATGGCGGCAAGCTTGGCCTGTTCGTCGTCATATTCGCTGTCTTCCGCGAGATAGGCGACCATGTTGCCGTCGTCGGTCTGCGTCGGCTTGATCATCGTGAACGGCACTTGTGACTGTCCGGCACGGCATTGCCGGGCAGCAGCGATGACGAAGTTATCCGGCGCGATGCACAGGTTGTCGGTGCCGTTCTGCGCCACGGGTGAGGCGCCGTAGATGCTGAGCGCGCGGGCATGCAGCAGGATACGGTCGGCCGTCAGCGTTCCCTGTACGACGACGCGGCACTGCGCGGGATCGATGCGAAACCAGCCGCGCGTCGCGGTGGCGCTCTTGTCGTCGATGCCGATGGCGGCTTCGACGACATAGCTCATGCGGTTGCAGAGTTTGAGATCGGCGCGAGCGGGGGAGGTGAGGGCGCCGAGTAGAAGCGCAAAGCCAAGAAGCAGAGAGCACCCAAGGCCTCTCCCCACGCCATGGCCGGGCTTGACCCGGGCATCCACGCCTTTCGCTTTCCACCGCCAAGACGTGGATGGCCGGGACAAGCCCGGCCATGACGGCTTGTGGTGCGTGTTGTCCGTCACTTGTGGATCAGCGTGCCCGTGCCCTGATTGGTGAAGAGTTCGAGCAGCACGGCATGGGGAGTCTTGCCATCGATAATGACGACGCCTTCGACACCCTGTTCGAGCGAATAGATGCAGGTCTCGACCTTTGGGATCATGCCGCCGGAAATCGTGCCGTCGGCGATCAGCTTGCGGGCATCCTTGATCGACAGTTCCGGGATCAGCTTCTTCGACTTGTCGAGCACGCCCGGCACATCGGTGAGCAGAAGCAGGCGTTTGGCCTTCAGCGCGCCTGCCACGGCGCCGGCAAAGGTATCGGCATTGACGTTGAAGGTCTTGCCGTCCTTGCTTGCTGCGAGCGGCGCCAGCACCGGGATCAGCTCATAGCCGATCAGCTGGTTGAGGAGCGTGAGATCGACCTTTTCCGGCTCGCCGACAAAGCCGAGATCGACCACCTTCTCGATGTTCGAATCCGGATCGACCATGGTGCGCGTCGCCTTCGACGCGGTGACCATGTTGCCGTCCTTGCCGCAGAGACCAACGGCCTTGCCGCCGGCTTCGTTGATGTAGCTGACGATCTGTTTGTTGATCGAGCCGGCCAGCACCATCTCGACGATCTCGATGGTCGCCGCGTCGGTGATGCGCAATCCGGCGGCGAATTCCGACTTGATGCCGAGGCGCGTCAGCATCTGCGCGATCTGCGGGCCGCCGCCATGCACGACCACCGGATTGATGGCGGTCTGTTCCAAGAGGACGATGTCGCGGGCAAAGGCGCGGGCCGTATCCTCGGCGCCCATGGCATGCCCGCCATATTTGATGACGATCGTCTCTTCGTCATATTGCTGCATGTGGGGCAGCGCCTCCGACAGGATGCGGGCCTGGTCGAGAGCACTGATGATGGGCGCGTCGGTCATGAAGCGGATCTCACGGTGAGCAATCTGCGGCGCGTTCTAGCCGATTGATTGCCGCCGCGCAAAGCATCGCTGCTCTGTCCAGTGGCCCGGCGTCAGGTGGGGCGCGGCCAAGCTGCGGATACCGCCAGCGCCAGCCAGCTCAGGATCAGCAGGGTGCCGCCGGTCGGTGCGGCCATTGTGAACAAGCCGTGACCGACATATTGGCGCAGGGTCAGGTCGCCGGCGAAGATCGCGGCAGCAATGACGAAGCCGAACGCAGCTGTCAGGCCGATCTGCAGATGGGCGACGCCGCGCTCGATCAGGGCAACGGTACCCAGAATGGCGGCGGCATGAAACAGCAGCATCGAGGAGGCCGAGGCCAGCCGCGTCGCGTCCGGCTGATGCGCCGAAGCGGCAGCCAGAATGACGCCGTCCGCGCCCATCACGCCGGCCAGGATGACAAGAATGCGAAACAGGCTAAAGCGGGTCATCAGTTGCGCTCGTTCAACAGGCGGACCATTGCAGCCCGCAATTCGGCCATGCCGTCACCGGTGCGCGACGATGTAACCAGCACGTCCGGAAAGGCTGCCGGATGAGTCCGCAACTCGGTGCGGACCTCTTCGAGGGTCTTGTCGAGTTCGCTCTTCTTCACCTGATCAGCCTTGGTCAGCACGATCTGGTAGCTGACCGCCGAGCGATCGAGGGACTTGAGCACGTCGAGGTCGACATCCTTCAGGCCATGCCGGGAGTCGATCAGGACGTAGACGCGCGCGAGGCTCGCCCGGCCCTGGAGGAAATTGTAGATCAGCTTGGTCCAGGACGCGATCTTGACCTTTGGCGCCGAGGCATAGCCGTAGCCGGGCATATCGACGAGCCGAAAGTCGGAGCCATCAGGACCTTCGAAGAAGATCAGCTCCTGTGTGCGCCCCGGCGTATGCGAGGTCCGCGCCAGCGCATTGCGGCCGGTCAGCGAATTGATCAGGCTGGATTTGCCGACATTGGAGCGCCCGGCAAAGGCAACTTCCATTCCTGCCATCGGCGGCAGCGTCTCGATCGAGGGCGAGGCCCAGATGAACGTCCATTCGCCTGCAAAAAGCAGGCGGCCCTGTTCGATCAGCTTCGCATCGGTGTCAGTGGTCATGCGAAGTGGCTTTCTGTGCTGCTCCGGCCCTCATGGTGAGGAGGCGCGCAAGCGCCGTCTCGAACCATGAGCGCCCCGCCCTCGTCCTTCGAGACGCGGCCAAGTGGCCGCTCCTCAGGATGAGGGCTCCAAGGGTTACGTCTTCTTTTCAGCCGGCTTCTTCGCGAAGGTCGACTTCACGTTGTCGAACAGTTCGACCTTCACGCCGTTGCGATTCATGATGTAGGCCTGCTGCAGCACCGAGAGGGTGTTGTTCCATGCCCAGTAGATCACGAGGCCTGCCGGGAAGCCGGCCAGCATGAAGGTGAAGATCAGCGGCATCCAGTCGAAGATCATCTTCTGCGTCGGATCCGGCGGTGTCGGATTCAGCTTCATCTGGAACCACATCGTGATGCCCATGATGATCGGCCAGATGCCGAGCGCGAGGTAGTGACCAAACACCGGAATCGTCGTCGGATCGAAGGGGATCAGGCCGAACAGGTTGAAGAGATTGGTCGGATCATGCGCCGACAGATCCTTGATCCAGCCAAAGAACGGCGCGTGGCGCATTTCGATGGTGACGAACAGAACCTTGTAGAGCGAGAAGAACACCGGAATCTGCAACATGACGGGAAGACAACCGGCGATCGGGTTGATCTTCTCCTTCTTGTAGATCTCCATCATCTCCTGCTGCTGCTTCATCTTGTCGTCAGGGAAGCGCTCCTTGAGCGCCGCCAGCTGCGGCTGCACGGCCTTCATCTTCGCCATTGAGGCGTAGGACTTCGAGGCCAGCGGGAAGAAGATGATCTTCACCAGCACCGTCACCAGCAAAATAGCGATGCCGAAATTGCCGAACAGGTGGAAGAACCAGTCGAGCGCCAGGAACATCGGCTTGGTGATGAAGTAGAACCAGCCCCAGTCGATCAGAAGGTCGAAGTGGTTGAGGCCGAGCGCCTGATTGTAGCCGCCGAGGCCAACCGCCAGCGGGAAGTTGATGCCGACAGTGGCAGCTTCCTTGGCGCCGGCGAACAGGCGGGCATTGGCCGTGCCGGTGCCGCCGATGGCGATGGTCTGCGCGTCCTGCAGATAGTCGGTCTGGTAGGTCCGCTGGGTGCCGGTCAGGTTCGACGAGAAACGGGCCTGCAGCTGCGCATTGGTGTCGGGCAGCAGCGCCGAAGCCCAGTATTTGTCGGTGATGCCGAGCCAGGCATTGGTGACCTTGAAATTCACCGCCTTGGCTTCGTCGATCTTCTTGTAACCGTATTCCTGCAGGCCCTGGTCGCCGAGATAGCCGACGAGGCCTTCATGCAGGATGTAATAGCCTTCGACATGCGGCGTGCCGTGGCGCGAGATCAGCGCGAAGGGATACAGCGTCACCGGCGCGTTGCCGATATTGCTGACGTCATCCTTGACCGAGAACAGGTAGCGGTCGTCGATCGAAATGGTGCGAGTGAACGTCAGGCCGTCGCCGTTGTTGTACTTGAGCACGACAGGCGTGGTCGGCGTCAGGGCGTTGGAGCCTTCCTGCTGCCACTGGGTGTTCTGGTCGGGAATCTTGGTGTTCGCACCGGCGGCGGCGACCCAGCCGAACTCGGCATAATAAGGCGCGGCAGTGCCGGAGGGGGAGAACAGCACGATCGCCGGCGACTTCGGATCCACGGTGTCGCGGAACTTGGTCAGCGAGATATCGTCGAGGCGCGCGCCCTTCAGCGCGATGCTGCCGGAGATACGCGGCGTGTCGATCTTGACGCGCTGCGACGCTGCAATGGCACTATCGCGGCTGACGATCGGAGCGTTGGCCGGCGCCACATTCGTGGGTGCGCCGCCTGCGGCGGTGGAATTCGCGGTCGGCGTCGTGCTGCCGGGCGTGGCGTTGGGCTGTGCGGTCGGGTTGGCGAGCTGGGTCTGCGTCGCGGTCTGTGCGCGCTGCTTCTCCATCTGCGGGATGTTGTAGAAATATTGCCAGCCGATCAGCACCAGGCCGGACAGAATGACGGCAATGATGGTGTTGCGATTGTCGGTCATCGTTCAGGTCTCGTCATTCAAATGCGGGTGCGGCTCTCGCTTCCGGCTGCGCGCTTGTCGCAGGCTGAAAGCGTCAGGTCACGCTGGTTTTAGAAGATTGCGTCTTAGAAGATTGCCGATCGAGGCGGTGCAGCGCCGAGCGGAGGTCGTCGAGCATCATCGTGAAATCGCGTTGGAGCGCGACACGACGGCCGACTAGCACATAATCGCTGTGGGGTCGCATGGATAAGACATCGACGCGCTTCACCAGTTCGCGAAGCCTGCGCCGGATACGGTTCCGCTCGGTGGCGGTTCCGTTTTTTTTGGTCACGGTAAAGCCGACCCTGATCGGGCCGTCGTCGTCACGTCGCCGGGTTTGCATCACAAAGGCAGGGCTGTTCACCCGCGGCCCATTGGCAGCGGCGAGAAAGTCCGCCCGCTGCCGTAACCGGTCCATGATGAACTCTCGGAAGAGATCCGATCAGGCGCTGAGGCGCTTGCGGCCACGTGCGCGGCGCGCAGCCAGAACCTTGCGGCCGCCAACGGTCGCCAAGCGAGCGCGGAAGCCGTGACGGCGCTTGCGCACCAATTTGCTGGGTTGATAAGTCCGCTTCACGGGTCGTTCTCCGCTGACCGGGCAATTCGCCGAGTAATTTGAGGTAAGTCCTAAGATGTTGGCTCAACGAGCCATTTCCGGCCCAAAGACGAGCCGCACCCGATCCAAAACCGGGTCATCGCGGACAGTTGGCGGGCTTATACGGGAGCGTCCTGTTTTCGTCAATGTTGCCCTGTAGCGGTGTTCTGATCCGCCAAATTCCTGGAACTATGGGATTAATCCCAATTTCCCGGTGTTTTCAGGTTGTTGGCGGTTGTGAAATTGCTCTATGGCTTAAGCGTGTTCGCTGAGCGGACAAATTTAAGAACTGGTCGCAAACATCATCGTAACAAATCGTCGTTGGACCCGTATCTCTCGATAGTTCAGCGTCAGACCGTGAGATCAGAGGCCAATATTGTGTCTTCGGCCGGCGAAAAGCCCATCGAGCCCGCGTTCAGGCTCGGCCCCATGCGACGGCTGGGGCTGTCGGGCAAGCTGTTGCTGCTCACCATTCCGCTGGTGCTGATTGCCGAAATTCTCATTTATGTGCCCTCGATCGCCAATTTCCGGATCAACAGGCTGAACGACAGGCTGGCCGCGGCCAATACGGCAGCACTGGTGCTGGATGCCGCGCCGCTCGGCATGGTCCCGGAATCGCTGTCGCGACAAATCCTGAGCAGCATCGGCGCCCGCGCGGTGGCCATCAAGATGGGCCAGCAGCGCCGTCTGCTCGCCAGCGCGGATCTTCCGTCGCAGATCGACCATGACATCGATATGCGGTCGATGACGGTGTGGTCGGCGATTGTCGATGCGTTCGAAGTCATGCTGGAAACTGGCGATCAGACAATGCGCATCATCGGGCCGGCGCCCGGCGGGGCGCAATTCATTGAAGTAGTGGTCGATGAATTGCCGCTGCGGCAGGCGATGTATCGTTTCTCCAGCAATCTATTGTGGGTGTCGCTCGGACTGGCGATTCTCTCTGCCGGGCTGGTCTATCTGGCGCTGCATTATCTGTTCGTGCGGCCGATGCGGAATTTGACAGCCAATCTCGTCGCTTTCCATGAAAACCCCGAGAGCTCGGCGCGGATTATCGTGCCGAGCCAGCGCGCCGACGAAATCGGCGTGGCGGAGCGCGAATTGTCCGACATGCAGCGCGATCTCGTTTCGATGCTGCATCAGAAGAGTCGTCTCGCTGCGCTCGGCCTCGCGGTCTCGAAGATCAATCATGACCTGCGCAATCTGCTTGCGTCGTCACAATTGCTGTCGGATCAGCTCGCCAGCGTGCCCGATCCCCGCGTGCAGCGCTTCGCGCCGAAGCTGATGCGCTCGCTGGAGCGCGCCATCGCCTTCTGCCAGTCGACACTCTCTTATGGTCGCGCGCAGGAAGCTGCCCCCGATCGCAAGATGATTCTCGTTGAGCCGGTGGTCAACGAAGTCCGCGAATCGGCTGGGCTTGCGACCGACGTGTCGATCGGCTGGGTCAACGCCATCGAGCGCGGGCTGATGATTGATGCCGATCCCGACCAGTTATTTCGCATTTTGCTCAATCTGGTCCGCAATGCGGCCCAGGCGCTGGAAGGGCAGCCACAGAGCGACGTCGCCCCGCAGCAGATCCGCATCACCGGCCGCCGCGAAGGCGCTGTCACGATTCTCGAAGTGTCCGACACCGGCCCCGGCGTCCCGCAGCGGGCACGCGACCACCTGTTTGAAGCATTTCAGGGCTCGTCTCGCCCCGGCGGTAGCGGGCTGGGCCTCGCGATTGCGGCCGAACTGGTCCGCGCCCATGACGGCGATATTCACCTTGTGGAAGGCACTTTGGGCGCCACCTTCCGGATCAGCCTTCCGGACCGGCCGGTGGAACTGCACAGCATCCGTAACGAACGCGCGCGGGCCTGAGCCGTTTTTTCCGGCTATGTCACGGTAGTGAAATAAGCGGCTCAGGGCGCTTGCCAAGCCGGGCTCGACCCGGTAGCTATGGCCCGCTTTCGCAAACATCGTTTCCGAAACGCATCCGGTGCTGGCGGCTTTGGCCCCACATCGCGGCACGCGCCCGTAGCTCAGCTGGATAGAGCACGTGACTACGAATCACGGGGTCAGAGGTTCGAATCCTTTCGGGCGCGCCATTTCCGCTTCATTGTGATGCGCCAATCATCGTTGCCATTGCTGCGCTTCTCGTAGCTTACGGGATCCTTGCCACAACGTCGGGCCGGTTTTTCTCGAGCCAGGCTACGGCCTCGGGTCCATCGACGACGCACTCGAAGGTTTCCCAGGTGGGGTCCTCCAGGGATTCCGGTTGCAGTCGCTTCGCTGCATACTCAACGAGGTCGTGCAAGCGTTCGTATCCTCGTCGGCTCTCGAGGGAATCTGCAATCGCTGTGCTGACCCATCCGCGTTCGGCCAAATCGATAATGCTCGGAGCGTTAGCCTCGCTGAACCAGGGTGTGGCATCGAACTCGATGCAGCGGACATTATCAGCGGTATGGCAAGTAGCGTGGATCATTGGGGTCCTCCGTTCGCTGGCTAACAACCTGCGCTAGCATTGCTCTTTAGAGTTTCACATCGCTGCCCCGCACGCCTCAGCCTTTGACCAAGTCCCCCAGCAGGTTTGCCGCCACCATCAGCTTGGCGAGCGTCAGGCCGCCAGCAGCAATCTCCTCGACTGCGCGGCGGATGCGCGTCGTCTCGGGATGAGCTGCAAGCCAGGTCTCCGCAGCCTGCTGGCCGGATTGGCCGGTTGCCAACATATCCGCAGCGAGGCCTCTTTCGGCAGCCGCGATCAGGTCGACGGCGCGGTCGATGGCGAGGCGTTCGAAACGATCGCTGGCGGGCACGCTGCGCGCGGCAGCGATGATGCGGTCGAGACGGAAATTGGCCTCGGCGGCAAAGAACGTCGCGGTGGCGTCGCCGATGCTGCGGCCGGTGCGCTCGGCGACCGTCACGATGTCCGGCGCCGAGACCAGGGTGTCGAGATCGGCCAGTTCGCCGGCGAGGCCGGACGGGACGCCGGCATCGGTCAGCTCCTGCCGGCGCTTGCCGCGCGCGGCCTGCAAGTCCGGTGGCAGGGTGTTGTCGAGAGAGGCGCTGATCTCGCGGATACCCGGGCCGAAACGTGCGATCACCGCCTCGAGGCCATCCTTGAAATCAATATTGCGCACGTACCAGACCATGCGGGAAAGCAGAAGGTCCTGGACCGCCTCATAGAGGGACAATTGCAACTGCCCTTCGATGCAGGCGTCGAGCGTATCGATCGCATCATTTAGCCACTTGAGCCCGTAGGATTCATCCACCGCCACATAGGCCATGACGATGGTGGGGATATCGGCATCGGTTTCGTCGATCAGGCGCACGATACACGCCGGGCCGCCGCGGTTGATGACCGTATTGACGAGGCTGGTCGCGATGATTTCGCGTCGGAGGCGATGGCACTCTACCGCTGTCGGGAACCTGTCCTGAACCTGGCCTGGAAAATACCCGGAGAGCTCGCGGGCGAGATAAGGATCGTCCGGCACGCTGGTGCCGAGCAGGTCGTCGTAGAGCGTCAGTTTGGCGTAGGCGAGCAACACGGCAAGTTCAGGCCGCGTCAGGGACTGCCCGCGTCGTGCGCGCTCGGTGATGGCGGCGTCGTCGGGCAGGAATTCGACTGCCCGGCTGAGCAGGCGGCGCTGCTCGAGCGACTGCATCAGGCGAGTGAGGAAGCCTGTCGCGGCCACGCCCTTGCGTTCAGCGAGCGAGAGCGCGAGCGTCTGCAGATAGTTGTTGCGCAGGACCAGCGCACCGACATCGTCGGTCATCGCGGCAAGCAGGGTGTTACGGTCAGCCGGGCTGAGGCGTCCCTCGCGCTCGGGGCGGGCCAATGCGATCTTGATATTGACCTCGACGTCGGACGTATTCACACCGGCCGAATTGTCGATCGCGTCGGTGTTGAGCTTGACGCCCGTCTGCGCCGCTTCGATACGGCCGCGCTGAGTGACGCCGAGATTGGCGCCTTCGCCGATCACCCTGGCGCGAACGTCGGTCCCGGTGATGCGGATCGGATCATTGGCGCGGTCGCCGGCCTGATCGTCGCTCTCCACCGACGCCCGGATATAGGTGCCGATGCCGCCAAACCACAGTAGGTCTGCGCGCGTCTTCAGGATCGCCGTCATCACCTCGAAGGGCGTCGCCTGCGGCTTGTCGAGATCGAGCAAGGTGCGCACTTCCGGTGCGAGCGGAATCGCCTTGAGGGAGCGCGAGAACACGCCGCCGCCTTGCGAGATCAGTGATTTGTTGTAGTCCTGCCAGCTCGATCGCGGCATGTCGAACATGCGCTTGCGTTCGGCGTAGCTGATCGCCGGATCGGGAGAGGGATCGATGAAGATGTCGCGGTGATCGAACGCCGCAACCAATTTCGTCGCGGGCGAGAGCAGCATGCCATTGCCGAAGACGTCGCCGGACATGTCGCCGACGCCAACTACAGTGAAAGGCATGGTCTGAATGTCGGTGCCGAGCTCGCGGAAGTGGCGTTTGACCGCCTCCCAGGCGCCTCGCGCCGTAATCCCCATCTTCTTGTGGTCGTAGCCCTGGCTGCCGCCGGAGGCGAAGGCATCGCCGAGCCAATGGTTCTTCTCGGCCGAAATCGCGTTGGCGATGTCGGAGAAGGTGGCGGTGCCCTTGTCGGCGGCGACGACCAGATAAGGATCGTCGCCATCATGCCGCAAGGTCGAGTCGGGCGGGAGGAGGTCGTCGCCGTCGAGATTGTCGGTGAGTTCGAGCAGCGAGCGAACGAAGATGCGATAGGCTTCGGTGCCTTCCGCGAGCCACGCATCGCGGCTGGAGAGCGGCGGCAGGCGCTTGGGCACGAAGCCGCCTTTGGCGCCGACCGGCACGATCACGGCGTTCTTGACCTGCTGGGCTTTGACCAGGCCGAGAATCTCGGTGCGGAAATCCTGCGGCCGATCGGACCACCGCAGTCCGCCGCGCGCAACCTTGCCGAAGCGCAGGTGAATGCCTTCGACGCGGGGAGAATAGACGAAAATCTCGTAGAGCGGTCGTGGAGCCGGCAGGTCCTCGATTCCGCGCGCGTCGAACTTGAATGAGATCACCGGACGCGGATGTCCGTCCTCGCCGACCTGCCACAAATTGGTGCGGATGGTGGACTGCACCAGATTGGTGAAACGGCGGAGGATGCGGTCTTCGTCGAGCGATGCGACGGATTTGAGCTGCTCCTCGATATCGGCAAGGAGGGCGGTCTCCCGGGCCGAGCGCTCGGCATCAGTAAGGGTGAGGCGTGGATCGAGGCGGGCCTGGAATAGCGCGACGAGGTTGGCGGTGATCGCTGCGTTCTTGCGCAGAGTCTCCCACATATAATCCTGGCTGAACGGCGCGCGGATCTGGTGCAAATAGCGGGACAGCGCCCGGATGGTCGAGACTTCGCGCCAGCCCAGGGCCGTGCGCAGGATCAGCCCGTTATATCCGTCGGATTCGGCTCGATCACCGACCACCGCCATGATCGAGGCTTCGAGCCGATGGCTGAATTCCCGGTTGATCTCGATCGGCTGGCCGTCGCTGGTCTCTATCGTCATGTCGTGCAGCCACACCGGCTCCGGCCTGGCACCGGGCACGATCTGATAGGTACGTTCATCGACCACGCGCAGGCCGTGATTTTCGATCACTGGCACGCGATAGGACAGCGACAGCGGCGCGGCATCCGAGAACACCTTCAGGCCGAAGCGTTTGGGATCGTCCTCGCCCTCGAAGCGATGAACCGAAATCGTCACCGGGCGGGTTGGCGTGAGCCTTTCGATGGTGGCGATATCGGCTATCGCCTGTTCCGCCGTGGAAACCTCGGTATAGCCGCCGGTAAAGGCCTGGGCATAGCGATTGGCGAGCATGCGCGCCCGCATGCCATCGGTAGACGCAGTCAGCGCGGCCTTCAGCTTGTCGGCCCAGGTCGCGGCAATGGCGCTGATCCCGGCTTCCAGCGTGGCGCGCTCGACGGCAGGAGTCTTACCTTCATAGCGTCCGATGATGTAGTGAACGCGCGTCAATGCTCCTTCGGGGAAAGACACGTAGGAGGCCGCCTGCATCCCTTTGTAGATCTGCGACAGGAAGGCGCCGACGCGCATGCGCACATCAGTGTCGTATTTGTCGCGCGGAATGAAGACGAGGATGGAGACGAAGCGATCGAACTTGTCGACCCGAGCGAGCGCCCGGACGCGGGGGCGCTCATAGAGGATCAGGATCTCCATGACGAAATTGAACAGGGTGTCGACGTCGACCTGGAATAGTTCGTCTCGCGGATATTCCTCGAGGATGTGCATTAGCGCCTTGCCCGAATGGCTGTTCGGATCAAAGCCGGCGCGCTGAAGCACCCGCGATACCTTGTGGCGAACATAGGGGATCTGTCGTGCCGAGCGCGTATAGGCGCCTGAGGTGAACAGGCCGACGACTCGCAATTCACCCTCGAGCCGGCCGTCGGGCGCATAGAGCTTGATGCCGATATAATCCATCCGGATGCGGCGATGAACGCGGCTACTCACATTGGCCTTGATGACGATGAGTAGGGTGGGCTCGCGCATGAACTCGCGAATTTCCGACGTCATCACCACCATTTCGTTGCCGCGGCGCAGGACCTTTACATCGGGGTCGCGGAGGATGCCGAGGCCCTCAGCGGTCGTGATGTCGTCCGACGCATCGCTGTCGGGCGAGAAGCGATATTCGCGCACGCCGAGAAAGGTGAAATTGTCCGCGCACAGCCATTGCAGGAACTGGTTGGCCTCGGCGACCTCGTCGATCGGCAGCGGCGGTGGATTGGAAGAGAAAGTCTTGATCGCGTTCTCGACGCGGTCGCGCATGACGCGCCAGTCCGCGACGCTGGCGCGCACGTCGCTTAACGTCCTGGTGAGGCCGTCAATCAGCCTCTCGCGGTCAGCGTCGGCGTCGAGGCGGGTGATGTGGAGGTGAATCAGGCTCTCGCGCGCGCCCTTTGTCCCTTCCGGCAGTGCTTCACCGTGGAAGTGCAGGAGCTTGCCTTGGTCATCGCGCTCCACCGCGATGATGGGGTGAGCGACGAGGGTAACTTCGATGCCCTGCTCGGCGAGCTCCGCCATAATGGAATCGAACAGGAAAGGCATATCGTCGTTGAGAATTTCGAGCACGGACATCTCGCGCCCGTCCGGCATCATCGGATTGACGACGCGGATATCGGCACGACCCGCCGTGCGTCGCTGTACATGCTCCCAGGCTTGCTCCGCCAGGAAGGCAAGCGAGGAGGCATCGTAACTGGCGAGGTCCTCGGCATTGGTGTAGCCGAACATAAGCTCGGCAAAGGTTCGGGGAGCCTTGCCCGGCTGCACGCTTCCCGCCGCGTCGCGGATCAGAGTTGCCCGGGCCTTGTCGTCACGCCACGCCATAGCGTCCTCCACGTCCCAGCCAACTCACCGCAATTACGGTCGGCCGTTGTTTTTGGAGTGCATCTCTTCGTGCGCCATCGTTTCCCGACCGCGATTCAATCGCACAGATGAAATCTTCGGTCGTGCGGTCTCGACTATATTAGCACCCCGGAGCCGCCGTGGCGCGCGGAGTTGTGAGGTGTGTCTTGAGGCCGGAATCGATGCGACGAGCCTCGCGCCATAAGGCATCTTATAAAATCACAAGCAATTTCAACAATATATGAGTTTATGGTTATACTCCGAATGGCGCGCCATTTTGCGCGGGCAACGGGAGGGGGGCGCAGTTTTATCCCGAATGGACCGCCAGACTTCTCCGTTCAGATTAGAATAGCTAGTCGTCGATTGGCTGCTCAATCGCTGCATATGTCGCAAGCGGACCTTTGCCTTGGATTGGGCGACGCGTGCTTGCTTATCGGATTTTCTGCTCGACCTCGTAAGCTGCCTTCAAAAGCGTTTCGACAACTTCCTGCTCGCGTCGCGGGCCGAGCCGTGTTCGGACGGCCGATATGGTGAGGGCCGCCGCCGGATCCCCATCGGCTGTCTTGATCCAGGTCGAAATCGATTTCGTGCCCTGGACCAATCCGACTTCGCGCACGCCATAACCCCTGCGCCGGGCGTCGGCGATCTCTGACAACACGGTCTGCCGATCGGTCCGATATCCCGCAAATCGAGGCTCATTCGTCATAGCGATCCGGCGTGATTCTTGAGCCGGTAACGCGGCCAGGATGGCAACGCCTGCGCTGCTGACGCCGAGCGGCCGCCGCGCACCGACGGCGATCGAGAGTACCTGGATCGGATATGAGCCAATTCTCCTATCCACGCATAAAGTGTCGTTGCCGGTGCGCACCGTTAGAAACAGTGTGTCGCCGACCCGTTGCGATGTTTCGCGCAAAATGTCGTCCGCTGCGGCGAGCAATGGCGAGCGCGACGGGCGAGCGAGTGCCAATTCAGGGACCTGCGTGCCGATTGCATAGCGACCCGAGCGCTCGTGGCGCTCGACGAGCCCCTCCTCCATCAGGACATGGACGATCCGGTGTACGGTCGGGCGCGATAGACGCGTCGCTTGGACAACGTCTTTCAGCGGCAATCCGCTCTCACCGCCCGCTGCAAGCACGCGCAGGAGGAAGAGCGCGCGCCGGATCGCCTGCGCGCCTTGTCGCGGCTCCGGGTCGAGTGTTGTCGGCAATCCACTGTCCATAATGTGGACAATAACCGCACATTGGCATCGACAAGTAAAGCGGTTGAACCAATTGTTCGCCGCAAGAGCGCTGGTCCCAATCGGCGTCGAACATACGGTCTGCGGCGTGAAAGCCGCATCTGGCGGGAGGAAATGATGAAGTCGCTATGGATCGCTGCAGCCATTGCCGCGACGCTGGTTAATGGCGCGGCGACGGCCCAGGAATGGCCCGCGCGCATTGTCAAACTGATCGTGCCCTATCCGGCCGGCGGCAATGTCGATAGCGCGGCGCGCATCGTCGCGGATCGGTTGCAAGAGAAATTGGGCCAGCCCTTCGTGATCGAAAACAAGTCGGGCGCTGGCGGCATGATCGCCGGGGAAGCGCTGGCGAAAGCGCCGAATGATGGCTACACGCTCATGGTCGGCGCCAATGGTCCGATTCTCTTCGCTCCCGAAATCAACAAGCGCGACGCCTACAACTGGAAGCGCGACTTCCTGCCGATCTCGAGCATCTCGATGACGCCGCTGGTGCTCGAGGTTCATCCGTCCGTGAAGGCTACGTCGTTCGCCGAATTGCTCGAACTGGCGAAGCGCGATCCGGGCAAGCTGACGATGGCCTCTCCGGGGCCGGGCACCACCAATCACCTGCTCAGCGAACTCATGCAGTCCAAGCTCGAGATTCGTTGGGTGACGGCGCATTATCGCGGCAACGCGCCCGCGACCAATGACCTTCTCGGCGGACAGGTTCAGTTCGCATTCGATCAACTGTCGGTCAGCCTTCAATATATCAAGAGTGGAATGTTGCGCGCCTTGGCGGTCACGAGCCCACATCGACTGAAGACGCTTCCGGACGTGCCCACTTTCGCCGAGCTCGGCTATCCGGATTTTGACGGCCAGACCTTCACAGGGCTGTTTGCTCCGGCGAACACCCCCGCTCCGGTCGCCGATAAATTGAACAAAGCGCTGGCTGAGATTCTCAAGGAGCCAGGCGTGGTCGACAAGTTCGAAAAGCTTGGCGCCGAAGCGCTCCCGATGACGCCAGGTGAGTTCAGAGCCTATCTCGATCGTGAGGACGCCAAGTGGATTCCGGTCGTGCGCAAGGCCAACGTAAAGGCGGATTGACGAATGAAGATCGATCCCGCTGAACTTGGTGCCGAGAAGGCCTATCGTCTGCTCACCGGCATCGTCGTCCCGCGACCGATCGCATGGGTGACCAGCCTGTCGCAGGCAGGTACCGTCAACCTTGCGCCGTTCAGTGCTTTCACCTTCGTCTCGCCCAAGCCGCCGATGCTGGCAATCAGCGTCGGCCGCAAATCAGGCGTCTACAAAGACACGGCGCGCAACATCTTGGATCGCGAAGAATACGTCATTCACATCGCGGATTCGCCGTTGATGTCTGCGGTTCACGAAAGCTCCGCCGAACATCCGCCGGAGGTGAGCGAGGTCGAAGTCCTCGGTCTCGAGACGACCCCCAGCGACCATATCGGGGTGCCGCGGCTGACGGCGGCGCCTATTGCGATGGAATGCCGATTTCGGCAATGCCTCGAATTCGGCGATACCCGCAGCCGGTTGATCGTCGGCGAAGTGATCGCATTTCACATCAAGGATGATCTGCTCGCCAACGGCAAGATTGAAACCGAGAGCCTCGATCCGATCGCCCGCATTGCCGGTCCGCGTTACGCGCGGCTAGGCGAGATCTTCACGTTGAAGTCCGTATTCCAGACATCGAAGTAATCGGAACAACGCCGCGGGCGCTATTCGGGCAGCCGGTCCGGCACCGCGATCCGGCGGCAATCGATCTAGTGAATTATTCAGGAGCCTTCATGAAACTATGCAGCTATTCGACCGGCGGAAACAGCCGCTACGGCGTGGTGGCCGATGACGGCGTTATCGATCTCAGTGCATTGCTTGGATCGGAGTTTCCCGATCTGCGCAGCGTGATCGCCGGCAACGGACTGGCGAAGGCGAAACAGGTGAGCGCCGGCCGCAAGCCCGATCATCGACTGTCGGATCTGGTCTTGCTGCCGCCGATCCCGGCGCCGGAGAAGCTCTGGTGCATCGGGGTCAACTACAAGGACCGCAATGCTGAATACAAAGACAGCTCGGATTTGCCGAAATATCCGAGCCTGTTCGTCCGCAACCCGTCGTCGGTGGTCGGCTCCGATCAGCCGATCGAAAAGCCGAAGATCTCCGAGCAGCTCGACTACGAAGGCGAGCTCGTGATTGTCATCGGCAAGGAAGGTCGTCACATTACGCGAGAGAATGCGTGGTCGCACATCTTCGGCATGACTCTCTGCAACGAAGGCTCGGTGCGGGACTGGCTGCACCACGGCAAGTTCAACGTCACCCAGGGCAAGAATTTCGATCGGTCCGGTAGCGTCGGGCCGTGGATCGTCACGGCCGACGAATGCGATCCGCAGGGGACGCACGATATCGTCACGCGAGTGAACGGGGAGGAGCGTCAGAACGACTCGACCGAGCGGCTGATGTTCACCTTCGACTATCTGATTTCTTATCTGTCGACTTTTGCCACCTTGAAGCCCGGCGACATGATCGCGACCGGAACGCCGACCGGCGCCGGCGCCCGCTTCACGCCGCCGCGTTGGCTCAAGCCAGGCGACGTCGTCGAGGTCGAGTCCAGGCAGATCGGCATTCTTCGCAACGTCGTCGCAGAGGAGAAATAACGGTGCTTGATCAGACGGTCATCGATGCGCTGGCGCGTCGCCTCGACGAGGCGGAGCGGACCAAGACGCTCATCACCATGTTCACCGCTGACTATCCCGATCTCACCATCGAGGATGCCTATGCGATCCAGCGGACCTGGACGGCGCTGCAGCTCGAACGCGGGCGAGTGATCAAAGGCCACAAGATCGGCCTGACCTCGAAGGCGATGCAGAACGCGGTCAGCATCTCCGAGCCGGATTACGGCGTGCTGTTCGCCGACATGTTCTATCAGGATGCCGGCAGCATCCCTTATGAACGGTTTTTCGCGCCGCGCATCGAGGTCGAACTGGCCTTCGTGCTCAAGACCGATCTGCGCGGGCCGGATTGTACGATCTTCGACGTGCTGAACGCGACAGCCTACGTCACTCCGGCGCTCGAAATCCTGGAAACGCGCATGCACCGCGTGCATCCGCAAACCAAGAAGCCCCGCACGGTGGTGGACACGATCTCCGACAACGCAGCGAATGCCGCGCTTGTGGTCGGCGGTCGTCCATTCCGTCCGCTGGATGTCGATCTGCGCTGGGTCAGCGCGCTGCTGTTCCGGAATGGCCAGATCGAGGAGACCGGCGTCGCCGCCGGCGTGCTGAACCATCCGGCAAACGGCATCGCGTGGCTCGCCAATCGCCTCGCGCCGCACGACGAATATCTCGCTGCAGGCGAGGTGGTGCTCGCCGGATCCTTCACGCGTCCGATCGAGGTCAGCCGCGGCGATACGATACATGCCGATTACGGGCCGTATGGCTCGGTGTCGTGCCAATTCGTTTGACCGTTATCCGGAGACTGCAGCCATGACATCTTCCAAGCGCCGCCGCAGCGTTCATATCGGCGAGTTCAAGCACGCAAATCCGATCCCCAATGCCTGCCGCATCAACAATCTGCTGATGTCCGGCGTCATCCTCGGCCGCGATCCCAAAACAAGCGAGATGCCGCCCGATCTCGAAAGCCAGTGCGCCAACATGTTCGCGCATATGAAGGCGATCGTGGAAGCCGGCGGGGGCAGCACTGACGACATCATCAAGATGACGGTCTGGCTCAAGGATCGCAGCAATCGCGGGCCGGTCAATGTCGAGTGGCTCAAGATGTTTCCCGACGAGCATTCGCGCCCAGCCCGTCATGCGCTCTCCATGGAGATGGAGGGCGGCGCCCTGGTGCAATGCGATTTCACTGCGGTGATCGATTAAAGGAGCAGACAGATGCCCGACTATCTTCCATTTGATCCAAACCCGCGCACGCCATCCCGCAAGCCGCCGCCGAAGAGCATCGACAGTCAGTTCCATGTGCTCGGTCCGGTGGAACGCTATCCCATCCGGCCGGGCGCGGCCTATCAGATGCCGACGGCGACCTGGGAGGCCGCACTTCGGGTACACAAGGCGCTTGGTATCGAGCGTGGCATCATCGTGCAGACGACGACATATGGTGCCGATCATTCGGTGGTTCTGGACGGGCTGGCGGCGATGGGGCCGAACTACAAGGCCTGCGCGAATGCGCTGGTTTTCGCCGAACGCGACGATGCATATCTCGCCAAGCTGAATGACGCCGGCGTCGGCGGGGCGCGGTTCAGCTTCCGCAAGGAGCTCGGCGCCGTGCTTTCGGACAGCGACTACGAGCGCGCCATCGCACGTATTTCCGAACTCGGCTGGTACGCTAAATTCCAGCCGGAGAAGGACGGCATCGTCGCCAATCTCGACAAGATCGCGTCTCTCAAGGTGCCGGTCCTCATCGATCACATGGGCCGCCCGGATCCAACCCTCGGCAAGAACGATCCGAATTTGCGTGCGGTTCTCGATCTGCTGTCTAAGGGAAATTTCTGGGTGATGCTTTCGCTCGGCGAAAAGACGTCCAAAAAAGGCCCGCCGTGGGACGACGTCGTTCCTATCGCGCAAGCCTATCTCGAAGCCGCGCCCGATCGCTGCGTCTGGGCAAGCGACTGGCCGCACCCCGTATCGGTCGTCCAGCCGCCGAACGACGCCGACCTGCTTGAATTGCTCTATCGCTACGCGCCGGACGATGCCTTGCTGGAAAAGATACTGGTCACAAATCCGGCAAAGCTGTTTGGGTTCTCTTAATAGATAGTGGGCGGACACCCTGCCGGGAGCGGAGTCCGCTTCCGGCGGATATCCGAGATCGCCCCTCATCCGAGCTGGGTTTCATCCGCGCGGGCGCGGGTGGTTCGACTGATTGCGAAGCCTGAACGCGCGTCCCGGTCGTTTGTTTCGACCTACGGCTTATCGCGGCCCCACGGGAAGAGAGAGACCGGAAAATCGGCCGCATAGCGCCGCCCTTTCGGTGGACGCGGAGGGTCCTGCCGAGGATTCGGGTCCGGCTCCAGCACCTTGCGATAAAGATGCCAGGTGGCATGACCGAGTAGCGGCAGAACAACGGCGAGACCGACGAATAACGGCAGCGAACCGGCCACCAGCAGCGCGGCCACAATCAGACCCCATGCCGCCATGGTCACAGGATTTTTCATCACGACCCGCAGCGAGGTCTGAACTGCGTCTGTCACGCTCGCATGTCGGTCGAGCATCAGCGGAAACGCCACGACGCTAACGCACAGCGCCATGATAGCGAACAATAGTCCGACGCCGCAGCCCTGGACGATCAGTTGGTGCCCCTCTGTGGTTGTGAAGATGCGCGATGCGAAATCAGGAATGCTGGCCGCAGGGGCATTGCCGAACTTGGAGACGTAAATCGCATTTGCAGTAGTCACCCAGACCACGAACAGAATGAGCAGGAGCGTGCCGAGGCCAAGCATGGCTCCAAAGGACGGCGAGCGCAGCACGCCGAGTGCATGCCACGCCGACGCCTCTTCGCCGCGTTCGCGGCGGCGGCTGAGTTCATAGAGACCGAGGGCTGCAAAAGGACCAATCAACGCAAAACCGGCGGCTAGCGGGAAAAGCAGTGGTAACACCGAATAGCCCAGGGTCATTCTGGCCAGCACAAGCCCGAGAACAGGATAGATGACGCACAGAATAATGGCGTGACTCGGAACCGCCTTGAAGTCCTCCCAGCCCAGCCGCAACGCATTATGCAGATCGGACAACCCGATCTTGCGAATGACGGGCGCGGCAACGCTATCGGAAGCGCCAGGTGCTGTCTGCGAGATCTTGTCAGAATACGGAGTAGCCATGGTCACGATCTCCATGCGTTCGCACCGGCGAGATCTGGTCATTTTCAAATGACGAGTATTCGCCTTCGTGCGCAGAAATCGCGACTGGTTCTGGAAGACGGCCAAGTTCAACGAAGAGAGCTTTGCCGAGCAAAACCTGTCGCAACCTGTGCAGCAAGTTTAGCGCAATCCGGAAAGAATAGCACGCACTGTTCGGTGAATTCTTCCTTTGTAAGGTTTACGTTTCACCGCGTGGCTGATGGCAATTGACGCGTCACTTTGTCTGCCATGCGGACGCACGGCGTCGTACATTGCAGTGCGATATAGGAATCCGTTGTGCGTGCCATTGCTCAGCGGTTCGATCATGGTGCTATCGTCTGTCGCGAGGAATAAGCCGGTCTATTGACAATCAAGCCTGCCGGGGAACATCCTGTAGTGGCAAGTGCCCGTAGTTCGACGACACCAGCGATCGCAACTTTTTGAATTTGATGTTGCGACCGGTTAGAGGGCAAGGCGGCCAGCATTGTGATGGCGAGCTCGAAATCAGCCATCGATGCAGACGTGAACTGCGCCCTTTTCTAAGTCTTGTCCGCAGCCTCTAGAGGCAAGGATGAACAAGGGATGGCTGTAGCATTCATACTGCTGTTGGTCGCAGTCGCTTCGGTGCTGTTTCACCTCCTAAGCCCATGGTGGTGGACACCGATCGCATCGAACTGGAGTTACATCGACGACACGATCACCATGACGTTCTGGATCACCGGGGCGGTCTTCTTCGCGATCGTCGCATTCGTCGCCTATTGCATCTTCCGTTTTCATCACAAGGAAGGAAGACAAGCGGCCTATGAGCCCGAAAACAAAAGGCTGGAATGGTGGCTCACCATAGGGACCGCGATCGGTGTCGGAGCGATGTTAGCGCCCGGTTTGGTTGTCTGGCATCAGTTCGTGACTGTGCCGTCCGATGCGACAGAGATAGAGGTCATGGGCCAGCAATGGCGCTGGAGCTACCGGCTGCCCGGAAAAGACGGCCGGCTCGGGACGGTCGATGCCCGCAACGTCAGTGCCGAGAATCCACTGGGCTTGAATCCGAACGATCCCAATGGTCAGGACGACGTCGTGGTTGAGAACGACGATTTGCATCTCCCGATCGGGAAGCCGGTCAAGGTATTGCTCCGTTCAATCGACGTTCTGCACGATTTCTACGTGCCTGAGTTCCGGGCGAAGATGGATATGGTGCCGGGCTCAGTCACATACTTTTGGTTCACTCCCACGCGCACAGGAACATTCGAGGTTCTTTGCGCGGAGTTGTGCGGCATCGCGCATGCGCAAATGCGGAGCAACGTCATCGTCCAGGAAGAGAGCGAATATCATGCATGGCTGGAGAAGCAGCAGACATTCGCAGCGTTATATGGCCATCGCATCATCATGAAGGCGACTTACAAGATCCGCGGCAAATAGCAGGACCGGTGCGGCGGCATTGTACGTCGTAGCGCTCACGATGAGCGACGATCAGAGGATAGATCCAGGAGGACCATTTTAATGGTTGATGTCCCGTCTGACGTACTCGCAGGAATCCCGCCGGCCGAAGTGGGTGAGGTCGATCTCTATCACCCGCGAAGCTGGTGGACGCGATATGTCTTCTCGCAAGACGCCAAGATCATTGCGGTCCAGTATGCGATTACGGCAATGGCTATCGGTATGGTCGCGCTGGTGCTGTCGTGGCTGATGCGGCTGCAGCTCGGCTTCCCCGGAACGTTTTCGTTCATCGATCCGAGCCAGTATCTCCAGTTCATCACCATGCATGGCATGATCATGGTGATCTACCTTCTCACAGCGCTGTTTCTCGGAGGCTTCGGGAATTACCTCATCCCGCTGATGGTTGGTGCTCGCGACATGGTGTTCCCCTACGCGAACATGCTGAGCTACTGGATTTATCTGCTTGCCGTGCTGGTGCTGGTTGCGACCTTCTTCGTGCCGGGCGGTCCAACGGGGGCAGGATGGACGCTGTATCCGCCACAGGCCATTCTTTCCGGAAGCCCCGGACAGGAAGCAGGCATCATCATGATGCTGGTGTCGCTGATCCTGTTCATTATCGGCTTCACCATGGGCGGCTTGAATTACGTCGTGACGGTGCTGCAGGGTCGCACGCGCGGAATGACGCTGATGCGGCTGCCTCTGACGGTGTGGGGCATTTTTACAGCGACCGTGATGGCCTTGCTCGCATTTCCAGCCTTGTTCGTCGCCTCGGTGATGATGCTGTTCGATCGGCTTCTTGGCACCAGCTTCTTCATGCCAACGCTCGTGGAGATGGGTCAGCTGGGGAAGTACGGCGGCGGCAGTCCGCTGCTGTTCCAGCACCTGTTCTGGTTTTTCGGCCATCCCGAAGTCTATATCGTTGCTTTACCCGCTTTCGGGATTGTCTCTGATCTCATCAGCACTCATGCGCGAAAGAATATTTTCGGTTATCGCATGATGGTGTGGGCGATTGTCGGAATCGGAGCGATGAGCTTCGTGGTGTGGGCGCACCACATGTATGTCAGTGGCATGAATCCGAAGTTCGGATTTTTCTTCGCAACAACGACCCTCATCATCGCGATCCCCACGGCGATCAAGGTTTACAACTGGATCCTGACCCTCTGGCGTGGCGACATTCACCTCACCGTTCCGATGCTGTTTGCGCTCGCATTCATTATCACATTCGTCAATGGCGGCCTGACTGGCCTGTTCCTCGGCAACGTCGTCGTGGACGTTCCGTTGTCCGATACCATGTTCGTGGTCGCCCATTTTCACATGGTCATGGGTGTTGCGCCGGTCATGGTCGTGTTTGGCGCGATCTATCACTGGTATCCGAAAGTGACGGGACGGATGCTGAACGAGACGCTGGGACGTTTCCATTTCTGGGTCACATTCCTTGGAGCATATGCGATCTTCTTTCCCATGCACTATCTCGGGCTGCTGGGTGTGCCGCGCCGCTATCACGACATCGGCGGGACGGCATTCGTCCCGGCGTCTGCTCACGACCTGAATGCATTCATGAGTATCGCTGCGCTCATCGTCGGCTTTGCCCAGCTCGTATTTGTGTTCAACATGATCCGGAGCCTGTCCAAGGGCGAGGACGCCGGCGGCAACCCGTGGAACGCGACCACGCTCGAGTGGCAGACGCCGCAGACGCCGCCGGCACATGGCAACTGGGGCAAGGAACTCCCGGTCGTCTATCGCTGGGCTTATGATTATAGCGTGCCCGGCGCAGTACGGGATTTCATCCCCCAGAATGAACCGCCGGCCAGCTCGACGCCGAAGGGAGCGCATCCATGACGGCCATCGTCCTGTTCATGGCTGGAATAGCGGCCATTGCGGGATGGTGGCTCTCGCAGCAACGGCTTGCGGCCAAGCCCTGGCTGGAGGAGGGGGCGGTCGGCGATTTTCCCGGCGGAAGTTCGATGTCGTTGCCGGCGGCGAAAATAGGTTTGGGTGTGTTTCTCGCGGTCGTCGGGTCGTTGTTTGCGCTCTTCGTCAGCGCTTACTCCATGCGCATGCAACTGATCGACTGGCGGTCGCTGCCCGTGCCCGGGTTGCTGTGGTTCAACACCGGTGTTCTGATCGTGAGCAGCGGCGCACTGCAATGGGCGCAGGTTTCCGCACATCGCGACGACAGCGAAAATGTGCTGATCGGCCTGCTTGCAAGCGGCCTTTCCGCCGTCGTTTTCCTGATAGGTCAGTTGCTGGTGTGGCAGCAGCTCAACACCGGGGGCTACTTTCTGGCGGCCAATCCTGCCAACGCTTTCTTCTATCTGATCACCGCAGTCCATGGACTGCACTTGCTCGGCGGTCTCGTCGCTCTGGGCAGAACCATCGTCAAGGCATGGCGTGGTGTTGAAATCCCGCGCCTGCGTTTGAGTGTGGAACTGTGCACGATGTATTGGCATTTCCTGCTTTTGGTCTGGTTGATCCTGCTCGCTCTGCTGACAGGCTGGGCGGATGACTTCGTTACCATCTGTCGCCAGTTGCTGACATAGGGAAGGCATCGATGCGATGACAGAGACTGTGCTGACAAACATCGAAAAGCGCCGAACGACGACCGCAGGCTGGCAAGGTATTGTCGCCGACTGGTCCTCGGATCAACGGGCATTCAAGAATGTATCCTGGGGAAAGGCCATGATGTGGATCTTTCTCCTCAGCGATACCTTTATCTTCGGTTGCTTCCTGCTGTCGTACATGACGGCGCGCATGTCCACGACGGTGCCCTGGCCAAACCCGAGTGAAGTCTTCGCTCTGACGATTGCAGGACAACACATCCCGCTCATTCTGATTGCCATCATGACCTTCGTGCTGATCAGCAGCAGCGGGACCATGGCTATGGCCGTCAATTTCGGCTACCGCCACGATCGCCGCAAAACGGCGATTCTGATGCTGGTGACCGCTGCGTTCGGTGCGACATTTGTCGGAATGCAGGCTTTCGAATGGACGAAGCTGATCATGGAGGGGGTGAGGCCCTGGGAAAATCCGTGGGGGGCAGAGCAATTCGGCTCATGCTTTTTCATGATTACAGGATTCCACGGAACGCACGTAACGATTGGCGTGATTTTCCTGATCATCATTGCGCGAAAGGTTTGGCGCGGAGATTTCGAGACTGAACGTCGGGGTTTTTTCACAAGCAGGAAGGGGAACTACGAGATCGTCGAAATCACCGGCCTGTATTGGCATTTCGTCGATTTGGTATGGGTGTTTATCTTTGCCTTTTTCTATCTTTGGTGAGGGAAAAACATGGCTGAAGTCACGCTACATGCAACACCTCATGCAACTCCCGCAGCACATGCCGAGGGACACCAGCACCCGATCAAGCTTTATCTCGTGGTCTGGGGATGGCTGTTTGTCTTGAGTACATGCTCTTACCTCGTCGACTACTTCAACCTGCAGGGATATCTGAGGTGGTCTCTCATCGTGGTGTTCATGATGTTGAAGGCAGGCTTGATTGTTGCGGTCTTCATGCACATGGCGTGGGAGCGTCTGGCTTTGGCCTATGCCATCCTGCTCCCGCCGTTGGTGTTGTTGGTTTTTGTCGGGATCATGGTGTTTGAATCGGACTACACGTTGTTGAGTCGGATCATTTTCTTCAAGACTGGGGCGTGAAGATGAACGGGGGTCTCGTGCGCAAGGAGGACTTCCATGACTACATATATCATGCTTGCAAACTGGACTGATCAAGGTATCCAACACGTCAAGGACTCGCCGCGTCGTCTCGATTTGGCGAAGAAAGCTCTCAAGGATATGGACGGAGAGTTCAAATCGTTCTTTCTGACCATGGGCGACTATGACATCGTCGCGGTTTACGAAGCGCCGGACGATGCCGTCGCCGCGCGATTCAATTTGCAGTTGGGCATGCTGGGAAACATTCGAACGCACACATTGAAAGCGTTTCCCGAAACAGCTTACCGGGAGATCATCAAGTCGCTGGGCTGATTGCGGACCGGAAGCGCGTCCGCGAGGTGCCACGCGCCGGCCAAATGTCATGTCGACAGGAAAGAAGGCCGAGATGGCGCCCGCTGGCGGAAAGTACGCGGGCGAGACAATTAGTGAAGACGAGGTGGTGCGCAGATGCAATTTACCGTTGGATTCAAGCTGAAGGGCAAGGCGGGTCATGTCGTCGTAGACGCCGAGGACGCGCTTGTCGCCGCTCTGAAAGTCAAGGCGGAGCTCCCGGAAGCGATGACGATGTATGTGCGCCCGCAAAACCGGCGCGGCGACGCACGACACCCGTCACATGTGCCTGTCGACGAGCGCGCCGAGGATACTCATTGATGGTAAATTGGGGTGATGAGCAAGCCAGCGCAAGCCATGGTTCGTTCGGCCCATGGCAGACTCAAGCTGAAGCTGGCGCAGAAGCACAAGAAATAAACTCACGGTACTCCGCCCGGCCGCGGCGTCATATGGCTGAGCAGATCCATCGGCAGCGGAAAGACCACAGTCGATGACCGCTCGCCTGCAATGTCGTGCAACGCCGCAAAATAGCGCAGCTGCATCGCCTGCGGCTCCTGAGCAAGGATCCGGCCGGCCTCGACGAGCTTCTCAGCGGCTTGCTGCTCGCCTATCGCATTGATCACTTTCGCCCGCCGCAGCCGCTCCGCTTCGGCCTGCTTGGCGATGGCACGCACCATGTTCTCATTGAGGTCGATGTCCTTGATCTCAATGTTGGTGACCTTGATGCCCCACGCGTCAGTTTGCTGATCGAGGATCTCCTGAATGTCGGCGTTGAGTTTGTCGCGCTCTGCGAGCATTTCATCCAGCTCATGCTTGCCGAGCACCGAGCGCAGCGTGGTCTGTGCCAACTGGCTGGTCGCGGCCATGAAATTCCCGACCTTGATGATCGCACGTTCCGGGTCGACGATGCGGAAATAGAGAACGGCGTTCACCTTGACGGAAACGTTATCGCGGGAAATGACGTCCTGCGGCGGCACATCCTGCACCATCACCCTGAGATCGGCTTTCACCATCTGCTGAACGAACGGAATCAGGATAATAAGGCCCGGACCTTTCACGCCGGTGAAGCGTCCGAGCGTGAAGACCATGCCGCGCTCGTATTCCCGGAGGATGCGAATGGCGGAGGAGAGAAAGGCGATCACGATGATCGCGAGCAGCGAGTAGGCTATGTAATCGAGCATCATCGCACACCTCCTTCGCCGGCGCTGAGTGCCGGCCGGCGACGCACCATCAGCGTCAGATCCGTGATGCTGGCGATCTCGACCGTCTCTCCGGGCTTGAATGTTTCCATGCCGCGGGCTCGCCAGCGCTCACCCTGCGTGAAGACGTGACCTTCGATGTCATTCCAGTCGAGAACTTCGGCAGCCAGGCCGCGCATGGCCTGCGCGCCGACTCGTGCCGGAGCTTTGCGCGCGCGCTGAAGCGAGCCGAGCACAATGAGCAGCAGTCCGATGAACATCGCCGTCACGATGCTGACGAGCGTCCATGACAGCCGATATCCGGGCGCTTCGATCCTGAACAACATCAACCCACCAAGGACGAGGGCGATGGCTCCGCTGAGGCCAAGAACCACGGTCGGGTTGAAGGCCTCGATAATCAGAAGCGCGATCCCCAACATCATCAGCCCAAGGCCGGCATAGCTGATCGGCAGCAGGTTGAAGGCATAGAGGCCCAGCAGCAGACAGATCGTACCGACCACGCCGGGCGCGACGGCGCCAGGAGACATGAATTCAAAAATCAGGCCGTAGATGCCAACCAGCAGAAGAATGAAGGCGACGTTGGGGTTGGTGATCACAGACAGAAATTGCGCGATCCATCCGGAATCGATCGTCTCGATCATCGCATCCTTCGTCGCCAGATGCCGTCTGTCGCCACCGGGAAGCTCCACGACGCGACCATCGACTTGCCTGAGCAGTTCGACCGGGTCGCGCGCAATGAGATCGATGACATTCGCTTGCAACGCAGCACTGGCGGAAAGACTGGCTGCCTCGCGGACAGCCTTCTCTGCCCAATCGGCGTTACGTCCTCGCAATTCGGCCAGGCTGCGGATAAAGGCGACGGCGTCGTTCGTCGCCTTCGCCATCATCGCGTCCTTCGGCTCCGTTTGCTGGGAGCTGTCTTTCTTGTCCTTGCCGTCTTTGTCAGGGGTGATGCCCGGCAGGCCTGGCACCGGACTGCCGATTTGCACTGGCGTCGCTGCGCCAAGATTGGTGCCCGGCGCCATTGCGGCGATATGCGTTGCATAGAGGATATAGGTGCCGGCGCTGGCAGCATGGGCTCCCGACGGGGCGACATAACCTATGACAGGAACGGGCGAGGCCAGCACGTCGGCGATGGTCTCGCGCATGCTGGTGACGAGACCGCCCGGCGTATTCAGGCGCAGAATGACAGCTTCGGCGCGCCGTTCGCTTGCCTTGGCGAGTGCGTCTTTCACGTAGCTGGCGGTTGCCGGTCCGATCGCTCCGTCGATTGCGATCGTCAGCACAAGTTTCCCGCTCCCCTCCGCCGAGACAGGCGTGGTGGGGGAGACAGCCAGAGCGACAATCGCAATTGTCGCGGCAAGAGTGGCCTGTACTGTCTGCATAGCCTGGACTCCCTTATCAAGATGATGTGGGAGGTCCTGGCAGAATCTCAATACGACCGGGATTGGCGAGCCATCGCTCGTTGTCGAAACGAATGTGAGGGCTGCGCAAGACGAGAAGAATCGTCGATATTATCAGGCAGTCTCAATGGCATAAGAAGTTCGCAGTTTCGATCCGCGCCCTCGCTTCGCCTCCGAACAATGGCGTGACCGCGTAGGCACGGCCTTCTTCATCGCGGCTCGATGAGCAAAGTTCTGTCATCGAACTGTTCGACGATCATGCCGACTGGCCGCGCCCCTCTGCCGGATCGCAAGAGGAGCGCTGGCCGTGTTTCAGTGATGGGCCGAAACGCTCTTGACGCATTCGGACAACAAATCACCTGATGCAGAATGGCTGACGTCGCCCAGACTGACGATACCGACCATCCGTTTACTCTTGTTGATCACCGGCAGCCTGCGGACCCGCAGTTTCTCCATATGATGTATTGCCTTTGCGAGATCGTCGTCCTCCCGGCAACAATGGATACCTTCGGTCATCACATCGCGCGCCGTCGCGCGGCCGGCATCGAAGCTGTTCCTCGCGAGCCCTTTGCAGACGATGTCGCGGTCGGTCACCATCCCGATCAGGCGGTCGTCCTCGCCAACCGGAACGCAGCCAATGTCATGCCCCCGCATCAATTTCGCGAGCTCGGTGACAGGGGTGTCAGGGCTGACCCAGTCGACACCTTTGTGCATCACCTCTTTGACTTTCATGGCGAACCTCCGTTCCTAGAGTTCAGGTGAATTGATGCAATGCAGTATGTCTCGCCTCCCTCCATGTCCTCCAACTATACAATCAATTACGTGCGAGGTCGCAGAAGAAAACATCATTCCTGCGCGATCAGACCGGACAAACGCGGCCGCTGTTGCAATCCACCCTCCTGAACAGCGCGCATTCGACGCAAGGCCCGGACCATCCACGGTTGCAAGTGGATTAATGGAACCCAAATAATCCAAACGTGTCTCATTGGACAGGGAGCGGTCCTATCCACTAGTTTGGCAGGCGGCGGTGTTGCACACCTCCGGACGAGATCATTGGGAATGAAAGAGAAAAAGGATATCGTAGAAAACTGGTTGCCGCGTTACACCGGCACGCCGCTTGCTGAGTTCGGAGAGTATGTTCTCTTGACCAACTTCGACAACTACGTCGAATGGTTCGCCACGGCGTATGGCAGTTTGGTAAAGGGCGCTGATCGACCGATGCCCAATGCGACTGCCGATGGTATCACTCTGATTAACTTCGGCATGGGAAGTCCGAATGCGGCGACCGTGATGGATCTATTAAGTGCCATCGCGCCGAAAGCCGTATTGTTTCTCGGCAAATGCGGTGGGTTGAAACGCAAAAATAAAATTGGCGATTTGGTTCTACCGATTGCGGCCATTCGGGGCGAAGGCACCTCAAATGATTACTTGCCCCCGGAGGTTCCTGCGCTGCCCGCGTTCCAGTTGCAACGCGCGGTGTCGACCATGATCCGCGATCTCGGTCACGACTATTGGACCGGCACCGTGTACACGACCAATCGTCGTGTCTGGGAACATGATGATCGCTTCAGGGATATATTGCGTCGTACACGGAGCATGGCGATCGACATGGAGACCGCAACAATCTTTGCTGCGGGATTTGCCAATCACATTTCGACTGGCGCACTGCTTCTCGTGTCCGATCAGCCAATGATTCCCGAGGGTGTGAAGACCGAAGCGTCGGATCAGGAGGTGACCGCGAACTATGTCGAAAGGCATATCAGGATCGGGGTGGAGGCCCTGAAGCTTGTGCGGCGCCGCGGCCGCAGCGTCAAGCATTTGCGTTTCGAAGACGATTTCGATGCAGGGCATGAGACGTAAAGAGGCGTCGCACCGCTGCATCGACAATTAAGCAGCGGCACGATCTTTCCATTTGGGTCCGCGACGGTCGCCGCGGATCGCCGGACTAATCCTCAGTCATGCGCGCTAAAGCGCCCGTGCTGCGCGTTGGCCATCAGGCGCGCAAACTGCGCGTGACCCATATGAAGCAGCGTCTCGTGATCGCCAGCTTCCAGATAGACCTCCGGCTGCGCCTGGATGCTGTCGTCGACGATGATATCCAGCCCGTAGCATTTACCGACGGCAGGAACTGCACCGTGTGCGCAGTCGCGGAACAGCTGATGGATCTCGGTTTCATCGGCCATGTGGACATTGTCGCCGAGTGATGTCCTCAGGTCCGACAGGCGGAGGTGATGCGATGCGGGCAAGACGGCCAGTATATATTCGCCGTCGCGCCGCAACACGATGCCCTTGGCGAGGCGATCGCCCGAGATGTGGCATGCCTCAGCCGTGCCGGACGACGTCATGCGGAGTTCGTGCGGGATCACCTCGTATTGGATGTTTTCAGCGGCCAGGTATTTCTGGAGTGTGGGAGCAATGGTCATGGCGTGACCTCCGGGGCAAAATGCAAGCCATCCATCGTAAGGTCTTTGTCTGCAGACTCTCGCCGTGCGATGGGCGGCTGCGTGGTTATAGGCTCAGCATAGGCCTCCCATCCGACAGCTGCAATTCGTTATCGGTGACTCTCTCTTGCAAGATAATCAGAATGCCCGCGCTGTCGGTGGTGACTGCGAGCGCCGCGACACTTCTTCCCCAAACGAGAGTGGCTGCTGTCCATTTGAGCGCATGCGGGGGCGCATGAGGTGTTCAATCGAATTATGTATCTGTTTCAACAGCATAAGGGGGCGCCGTCGTATTCTGAATGGCGTGCCATTTTCCAGAACGCTCAGCATTCACAGGCAGGCCGCTCGATCACGATGTCGATCATGTGGTGGCGCGCATCTCGCAGCCGCTAATCCCAACTGCTTGTTGTCACCACGGAGCGCTGAAGTGTGTGGCGCGCGCAGCGTGTGCGGCCGGTTGGTTGCGAGGGCAAGATCACCGGGCTAGCCTATGGGCAGGACAAGCCCAAAGGTGAGAGCATATGACCCCGCGCGAACGTCTCGACCAATTGCACCCGGAAATGACCGCATGGCGCAGAGATTTCCATGCGCATCCGGAGATTGGCTTCGAGGAGGAGCGCACCAGCGCGCTGGTAGCGGAGCGGTTGTCGGAGTGGGGCATCGAGGTGCATCGCGGCTTCGGCGGTACCGGCGTCGTCGGCGTGATCCGCGGCCGTCACCAGGCGGCCGGTAGCAACCGCGCCATCGGATTGCGGGCCGATATGGACGCGCTGCCGATGGAGGAGGGCGACGGTGTTGAATATCGCTCGCAGAATCCTGGCCGCATGCATGCGTGCGGCCATGACGGGCACACCACCATGTTGCTTGGTGCTGCGAAATATCTTGCCGAGACGCGCAATTTCGCCGGCACTGTGCATCTGATCTTTCAGCCGGCTGAAGAAGGGCTCGCTGGCGCCAAGGCGATGATGGACGACGGGTTGTTCGAGCGTTTCCCCTGCGATTCCATCTATGCGATCCACAACAGCCCGGACATGCCGCTCGGCACCGTCAAGGCGCTGACCGGCACGGCGCTAGCGGCGATCGATTATTTCAAGGTAACGCTGCGTGGGCGCTCGTCGCATGGCGCGCATCCCCATCAGGGCATCGATACGGTGGCCATGGCAGCACAGGTGGTGAATGCGCTGAACGCGATTCCGTCCCGTCAGGTCGATGCGCTGGAATCCGCCATCATCAGCATCGGCCAGATCCACGGCGGTACCTCGGACATCGTTCTGCCCGAGACGGTGGAGTTGCGCGGCTCGGTACGTACGCTGAAGCCCGAGGTGTGCGAACGCGTCGAGGAGTTGTTCATGCGCGCGGTGACGCTGACCGCGCAGGCCTGCGGCGGCACGGCGGAGATCGAGTATCGCCACGCCTATCCGGCCACGATCAACACGGCCGACGAGACGGTGCGCGCGGCAGAAGCGGCGGCGGCGGTGCCGGGCGTTACCGAGGTGCTGCGCGAAGGCAATCCAATTCTTGCCGGTGAAGATTTCGCGTTCATGCTCGAACGCAACCGTGGTGCCTATCTGATGTTCGGGCAGCGCACCGCCGACAAGGGCGGCGTGCCCGTTCACAATCCCGGCTACGATTTCAACGACGATCTGCTGCCGATCGGTGCGAGCTATCTCGCCGGACTGGTGGAGCAAGAGCTCGCATAGACCGCGATCAACGCGATCTGAGCGGCGTGTCTACGCCGCGCCGCTCTTCGGAATGGTGCGGCCGATGACGCGCAGAAGGTCTGCGCGCACCGACTCGATGTGACGTTCAAGGAAACGGCAGGCGTCATCGATCTTCTGGCTGCGGCACAGCGCGATGAGTTCGGCGTGTTCTTTCTCGGCGATGCCCATCGCGGTGGTGGTCGAGAGTTGCATGCGCGTGTAGCGGTCGCTGGTTTGCAGCAGCGCCATCACGATCGTCTGTGTGCGCGGCTGCCGCGCCCGGACATACATCGCCATGTGGAAATCGGCGTTGAGCTGTCCCCATTCGCTGATATTGCCGGCGGCAATCGCCTTCTCGAAGCGGTGCTGGATGTCGTCGAGTGCAGCGAAGTCGTTGTCGACAAAATGCGGCGCGGACTGCGCCAGCATCCGTGGCTCGAGGATGACCCGGAGATCGAACACGTCGTTGATTTCGTCGAGCGACAGTTCCGAAACGATGGCGCCCTTTTGCGGGACGATCTTCACCAGCCCTTCGGCCTCAAGCTGAAACAGGGCTTCCCGCACCGGAATCCGGCTGACGCCATAGGCTTCGCCCAAGGCGTCCTGGCGTAACTGCGCGCCGGCCGGATGCGTGCCGTCGAGGATCGCCTGGCGGAGCTGATCGGTGATCATGGCCGAGAGGGTGCGGTGCTTCAGCGGCGCGGTCATTGATTTATCGAGCCTTTTCTCCGGATTCCAGCCGGATTGATCTCAGATCTCGTCCCGTCTTCGCTGCCGCACAAAAACTCCTCAAGGCGCGAATTTGTGCAAATCAGCGTTTGACAGAGAAATTGTATAAATTATACGATCCAAAAATCATATCACAATCGTGACAGCGGGGGCAGTTTATGAGTGACCAGACGATGTCGACGGCCCCGGCCATCGGGGCCCGCCGGGTCATCCTGGTGGCGTCCGCCGGGCTGCTGGCCTTCGAGCGGCTGGCTCTGATGGGCCTGATGTATCTGCTGACGGCGCTGATCCTGGTGAATGTCGTCACCCGCTATTCGCACTTCCCGATCTACTGGATCGATGAGTCGGCGGTGTATTCGGTGGTCTGGCTGACCTTCATCGGCGCCTCCGCGATGACCCGCCTGCGGCTCGACTTTGCGGTCACCATGATGACCGAACGTCTGTCGGCCAGAAGCCAGCAGATCTTCAAGATTATCGCCACGAGCACGGTGATCGTGTTCGGTGTCGGCCTGATCGTCACCTGCATGCTCTGGATGGACCCGATCGGCCTTGCGCAAGCAGGCTTCGACGCGAAGAAGTTCGCGGGCCAGACCTTCAATTTTCTCTACACCGAGCGCACCCAGACGCTGAACTGGCCGACATGGGTCCTCTATCTGACACTGCCCATTTTCGCGGTGTCGATCACCATCCATGGCATTGCGAATCTGCTCGAGGACCTCGGCCTCGTCGCCAAGGTGCCGCCGAAAGGCTTCCAGCTCTCCGAACTCGACGGGGTGAACTAATATGATCACCTTCGCCGCATTCACGGTGATCATGCTGGTCGGCGTGCCGATCGGTCTTTGCCTTTGCCTCGCCGGCTTCGTCTACATCATGGCGTCCGGCAATCCGGTGCTGTTCCAGTCCTATCCGCTGCAACTGTTCGGCGGCGTCGACAGCTACGGTCTGATCGCGATCCCGCTGTTTATCCTGATCGGCGAGATTATGAATGGCGGCGGCATCACCAAGCGCATCGTCGACATGGCGATGGCCTTTGTCGGCTCACTGAAGGGCGGACTGGCTTACGTCAACATTCTCGCCAATATGTTCATCTCCTCCATTCTCGGCTCGGCGACCGCACAGGTCGCGATCATGGCGCAGATCATGGTCCCGGAAATGGAAAAGAAAGGCTACGACAAGACCTTCGCTGCCGGTCTCACCGCCTACGGCGGCATGCTCGGCCCGATCATTCCGCCGTCGGTAATGTTCGTGGTCTACAGCGTGCTGGCGCAGGTGTCGGTCAGCGACATGTTGATCGCGGGCATCATTCCCGGTGTCATCCTCACGGTGATGTTTTGTGTCGTCATCGCGCTGATGGGCTACGTCTACAACTATCCGCGTGCGGACTATCAGACGCCGAAACAGCGTGTGATGACCATCCTGCGCACCTCGCCGACCCTTTTGATTCCCATCGTCATCGTCGGCTCCATCCTCGGCGGTCTGGCGAACGCAACGGAATCGGCTGCCGTCGGCGCTGTCGCCGCTGCGGTCGTAGGCAAATACTGGACCAAGGAATTCGAATGGTCGCAACTGCCGCAAATGATGCTGCGCTCGGGCATCTATTCGGCGATCGTGCTGTTTCTCGTTGCCGCTGCCGCCGTGTTTTCCTGGGTTCTGATCTTCGGCAAGGTGCCGCAGGAGACCGCCGCCTGGATCCAGACAGTTGCCAAGGATCCGATCAGCTTCATGCTGATCTGCAATGTCATCCTGCTGGTCATCGGCACGGTGATCGACGGCGTGCCCGGCCTGATCATGACCGTGCCGATTCTGCTCCCGGTGGCGACCGAGATCTACCACATCGACCCGCGTCACTTCGGCGTGGTGGTTGTGATCAATCTCGTGCTCGGATTGCTGTCGCCGCCGGTCGGGCTCTGCTTCTTCGTCGCCGCCGCCGTCACAGGCGCCAAGCCCGGCAAGATGTTCATGGTGACGCTGCCGTTCTTCTTCATCTCCTGCATCCTGTTGGTGCTGCTCTCGCTCTATCCGTATCTGTCTCTCGCCCTCATCAAGTAAGCCCCATACCCATCAAGGAGCCTCCGTCATGACCATCTCACGTCGTCGCTTCCTCGCCGCATCGGCAGCTGCTTCGGTGTTTGCGCCGTCGCTCGCATTGGCGCAGGCCAAGGAGCTGCGTCTCGGCCTGATCACGCCGAACGGCCATTCCTGGAACAAGGCTGCGCTGAAGCTCGCCGATCAGCTCAAGGAAGAGACCAAGGGCCGTCTCACCATGACGGTGTTTCACTCCGGCCAGCTCGGCAACGAAGCAGCGATGATGCAGCAGTTGCAGACCGGCGCGCTCGATATGGGCTTCATCCAGGCTGCTGAGCTCGGCTCACGCGTGCCGCATATCGCGGCGATCAACGCGCCCTATATCGTGCGCTCGACGCCGGCCGTGGCGAAATTCGTGCGTCATCCGGCGGCGGTCAAACTGTTTGACGTGCTGCCTGCGGAAACCGGGACCATCGGTCTTGGCTGGGGCATCACCGGCATGCGCGCGGTCTTCGCGGTCAGGGATCTCAATACGCTCGCCGATATCAAGGGCATGAAGCTGCGTATTAATCCGACGCCGGTCTATCGCGACTTCTACTCATCGCTCGGCGCCGCACCGACGCCGATTCCGACGCCGCAGGTGTTCGACGCCATGTCGAACGGCCAGGTTGATGGTCTTGAAGCCGATCTGGAATTCTCCTGGAACCAGCGCTTCGACAAGGTGTCGAAGTCGATCCTGCAGATGAATGCCGTCTTCATGCCGATGGCCGCGGTCGTGTCCGGCCGCGTCTGGCAGTCGCTGCCCGCCGCCGAAAAGGAGCTGATCACCAAGGCGGTGAAGTCGACGCTCGATGCGCAGATCGACGAATTGGCTGCTGGTGAGCCGGCGCTGATCGAGAATTTCAAGGGCACGTCGGTGCCCGTGCGTCAGGTGGCCGTCAAGGATACCGAAGCCGTCATCGCCGAATTCGACAAGATCTGGCTGCCGAAAGCGCCAGTGCTCGCCGAGCTGCGCAAGGTCGGCGCGACGATCTGATCCTCTAATTCTTGCCCATCATCCTCATCAGCCGGCGCGCTATGCGCGCCGGCATCACACGGAGTTTTGCCATGAGTCCCCGTATTTCCTGGGAAGGCGTCTTCCCGGCAGTCACCACTCAATTCCATGACGACCTGTCGCTCGATATCGACGCCACCGCGAAGGTCATGGACGGCCTGATCCGCGACGGCGTGTCCGGCCTGATCATCTGCGGATCGGTCGGCGAGAACACCTCGCTCGAGCGCAAGGAAAAGATCGCGATCATGGAAGCGGCCAAGTCGGTCGCGAAGGGCCGCGTGCCTGTGCTGTGCGGTATCGCGGAGTTCACCACGGCCTTCGCGGTGGATACCGCAAAGGAGGCTGCGCGTGTCGGCATCGATGGCATCATGGTGATGCCCGCTTTGGTTTATTCGTCAAAGCCGCACGAGACTGCCGCGCACTTTCGTTCGGTCGCCACGGCCACCGATCTGCCGGTCATGCTCTACAACAACCCGCCGATCTACAAGAACGATGTCACCCCCGACATTCTCGCCACACTGGCCGATGTCGATACGGTCGTCTGCTTCAAGGATTCGTCGGGCGATACACGCCGCTTCATCGACACGCGCAACATGGTCGGCGACCGCTTCGTGTTGTTCGCCGGCCTCGACGACGTGATCGTCGAGAGCGTAGCTATGGGCGCGGTCGGCTGGGTGTCCGGCATGTCCAATGCCTTCCCGCGCGAGGGCGAGACGCTGTTCCGTCTGGCCAAGGCCGGACGGCTCCAAGAGGCGATGGCGATCTATGAGTGGTTCATGCCGCTGCTGCATCTCGATGCGCGCCCGGATCTCGTCCAGTGCATTAAGCTGTGCGAAAACATCATGGGCCGCGGTACCGCACTGACCCGGCCGCCACGTCTGGCGCTGTTGCCGCATGAAAAGGCGGAAGTGGAGGGGATCATGACCAAGGCGCTGCGTCACCGTCCGATGCTGCCGGATGTCGGCCTCAAGGCAGCTTAACGACTCGTCGCTATCTGAAATTTATCGGCGCGTCAGTCGTGGCGCGCCGATGTCTTATGTAGCGATGCCTTCGCACAGCTAGATATCTTCGTCGTCGCGATCGCGTTTCGGTGTGGCGATATCGCCGTCTTCCTCGTCGTCGTCAGGCCGCGGCGGCGTGGGGACGGGCTTTTGCTTATCGTCCTTGGCCGGTTTGTCGTCGCGGGCTCCGCCCACTCGTCCGCTCATCATTTTCCCCGCCGGATTGCTTGTGTTGACCTCATTCTGACCGTGATTGAAGCAGATATTGCCGTAATCCCGCAATTGCCCTGTGTTTTTCCGCATGACCGTGTAAACGGGGGCGAATCCTGCCCGCTTTGAAATCGGGCGAATCTTGTTCTGGAGTGACGATGAAAAAACCGAAGTTAGAGCTCGACGAACCGCAGGCCCGCAAATTCATTCGCGCCGACAGGGCGCCGACCGAAGGTTATTCACTGGTGGTGGATGGCCATTTCAAATCCCATCACGATACGGTCGAAGCCGCGGAAGAAGCTGGCATGAAGCTGAAGAACCAGTTTCAGATGCTTCAGATCCAGGTCTACGATTCTGCGACCAAGACCCGTACCATGATCGAATGGCCTGCGCCGAGCGCGGCCTGAGATAGATCAGACCCTGCGAAAGCAGGTCCTGCGATAGTCAGGTCCTGCGGCCGCCGCTGCGCTGATCGGCGAGCCACGCTGCCAGGGCTTGTGCTTTTTCCGCCGACTTGCTTGACGATGTCTTGCTCGAAGACGTCTTGCCCGATTTCGTTGCGGTCTTCTTCTTGGCCGGCGCGGGGGGCGATACCGCTTCGCGGGCAAGGCGCATGGCCTTTAGTCGGGCCATGTTGTCGAGTACCGCTTTGGCCGCGGCGTCGCGTTCGGATTTCGTCGCTTTGTCGTCAGTTGGCATCAGCTCGTTTTCTTTTTTCTGGTAGCTTTCGGTTTGGGTTCGGGCGGGTTGGCCAGTTCTTCGGCTTCCCTGGCAAGGCGAAGCGCGCGCAGTTCCTCGGTCCGCTTGCGGATGGCGACATCGGCGGCCGCAATGTCGGCCATCGCCTTCACGCCTTCGGCTTCCTGCGCCGCCTTGCGGGCAAGCCGGATTTCCTTCAGTTCTGCGGGTGTCTTCTGTTCCTGTTCGGTGTCCATCAACGCCTCGGGTTAGGCCACGCGATCGGCGCGCAGCGAACTCTGTGTCATTCTTATCACGTAGATATAGGAAGCGGCACCCCTGCTGCCACCTAACTGGCCGCTGCAGTTAATCGCTTTGTGCCGGAAATGCGGCGAATTCGACGCGAATGAGGCCAGGTTGCGTCCGTCAGGCCTTCCTGAGACAATCCGGTGGTAATCCGGACTGCAAGAATCTCCATGATCCGCACACTGTTCAACGATGGCGCCGACAACCTGCGCGGCCGCATCATCGCCATCTACGCCATTCTGATCCCGGCCAATGTGCTGGCCTGGATATGGGCCCTGATCGCCTTCCGCGACCAGCCGGTTCTGCTGGGCACCGCGCTGCTCGCCTACACCTTCGGCCTGCGCCACGCCGTTGACGCCGACCACATTGCAGCCATCGATAATGTGACGCGCAAGCTCATGCAGTCCGGCAAGCGGCCGCTGTCCGTGGGCCTGTTTTTCTCGCTCGGTCACTCCACTGTGGTCGTCGTAGCATCCATCTTCGTGGCGCTGGCAGTGTCGGCACTGCAGGAGAAATTCGCGGACTTCAAGGAAATCGGCGGCCTGATCGGCACGAGCGTCTCGGCTTTCTTCCTGCTGATCGTGGCAGTGGCCAATATCTTCATTCTCGTATCGGTGTATCGCCTGTTCAAGGCAGTGAAGCGCGGTGAGCGATTCATCGATGAAGATCTCAATGTTTTGCTTTCGCAGCGCGGCGTCATCGGCCGCATGCTGCGTTCGGTCTTCGCCGTGATCTCGAAGAGCTGGCACATGTATCCGCTCGGCATCCTGTTCGGTCTCGGCTTCGACACCGCGACCGAAATCGCGCTGCTGGGTATCTCCGCCTCGCAAAGCGCCGATGGCATGTCGATGTGGTCGATTCTCGTGTTTCCTGCACTGTTCACGGCGGGAATGTCGCTGGTCGATGCGACGGACTCGGTCTTGATGGTGCGCGCCTATGGCTGGGCTTTCGTGAAGCCGATCCGCAAGCTGTATTACAACATGATCATCACGCTGGTGTCGGTGATCGTGGCGCTGGTGATCGGCGGCGTCGAGGCACTCGGCCTGATCGGCCGCAAGCTCGACCTGTCAGGCAGCTTCTGGGACGGCATCGAAGCGCTGAACGAGAATTTCGGCGCGCTCGGCTATCTCATCATCGCGATTTTCATCCTGAGCTGGATAATCTCGGTGATCGTGTATCGCGTCAAAGGCTATGACGACATCGAGGTTCGGGTTCACGAAGCCTGATGCGGCGCCGCTATTTGGGCGCCATCTTTTCCAGCGCTGCGCGCTTCCACAGATCCCAGGCCCGGCCATGAATCTGGTCGATCACAGCCAGCGTTTTCTGGCTTTCCTCGCCCAGCAGATAGCTCACGGATCCGCCAAGCGCGAGCGCCTGGGACTGTAGCTGCGCATTGACGTTGCTGTAATGGGCGCGGAACACCGCCATCGGAATTGTGCTCGCCACGACAACACTGCCATGGCCCCGCATCAGTGCCACGCTGCGGTCGCCGAGCGTACTGGCCAGCGCCTTGCCCAGTTGCGTGTTGCTGACCAGCATGTTGCTCATGCCGGCGCTATCGCGGATCTCGAACACCGGCACGTCGGGAAACAGGAAGGCGCCGAGGTGGAACACCGGCCGTAACGGCGTGCTGCTGACGCTGAAGGGGATGATCCCCGGCGAATGTGTATGGACGATGGCTTTGACGTCGGGCCGGGCCTTGTAGATTTCGCCGTGGATGAAGCGTTCGAGGAAACTGGCGCGTCCCTTCGCATCGACCGGATTGGAGTCTAGGTCGTATTCCATGATGTCGTCGGCCGTTACCAGCGCCGGAGCCACGGAGCGCCCCATCAGGTAGCGATTGGGGTCGGTCGGGTGGCGCATGCTGACATGGCCGAATCCGTCGATGACATTGAGGTCGGTGAGGACGCGGTTCGCCACCACGAGGTCCTGCATCAACGCTGGGTCGACGGTGCCGGCAGATGTTGGCGCGGGGGTCTGTGCTGCGGTTTGTGCGGAGGCCGGTTGTAGGGAGAGTGCGAACACCATTGCCAGCAGCATTGGCGCAGCCGATCGTGTCGACGCCATTATCATCCTCCCCCTGTCGAGTGGCGGGTTGGTCCGCCTTGCTCGCTATATCATGCGGCCAGCACCGGGCCGCCAGCTTTCTTCCACGCATCGATGCCGCCGTCCAGATGTGCGGCATTGTCGATCCCAGCATCCTTTGCGGCAGTGACCGCCATGGCCGAGCGCTCCCCAAAGGCACAGAAGAACACGATGCGGCGCTTGGTGGCAGTGGCGACCTCCCGCAACATGCCGCCGGGCTTGAGGCTGTCCGATATCGACGGGTAGGGCGCATGCAGCGCGCCAGCGAGCACGCCGTGCTTGGCGCGTTCGCTGCTCTCGCGCAGATCAACCAGCAGGATGGCGGGATCGCCGAGATGAGCAATGGCCTCCCGCGGAGACAGCGCCAGGCCTTGCTTCTTCAGCGCGTCCGGCTTCAGCCCGACTTTCATATTGGCCGGGATCACCACATCCATCAGTTTCGGGTTCGGCAGGTTGAGCTTGCCCATTAGCTCGATGTAGTCCTCCACGGACTTCACCTGCAGGCGCGGATTGTAGCGCTTCTCTTCGCCGATGGTGCTCACGGTGTCGCCCTTGTAGTCGTGTGCCGGGAACACCATCGTCTCGTCGGGCAGCTTGAGCAGGCGGTTGAACAGTGAATCATATTGCGCCCGCGCGCTGCCGTTCTGGAAATCGGTGCGGCCGGTGCCGCGGATCAGCAGCGTGTCGCCGGTGAAGACGCGGTCGCCCATCAGATAGCTGTAGGAGTCATCGGTGTGGCCGGGCGTATACATCACGTCGAGCTCGACGCCCTCGATCGTCACCTTGTCGCCGTCGCTGACACGCATGGCGACGACGTCGGCCTTGCTCTGGTCGCCCATGATGGTGACGCAATGGGTGCGATCGCGCAGTTCGGCGAGGCCGGTGACGTGGTCCGCATGGAGATGCGTATCGACCGCCTTCACGAGCTTCAGGTCGAGTTCGCGCAACAACTGGCAATAGCGATCGACCTTTTCCAGGACCGGATCGAGGATCAGCGCCTCGCCGCCGTGGCGGCTGGCAAGCAGGTAGCTATATGTGCCGGACACACTGTCGAACAGCTGACGGAAGATCATAGGCGCACCAATTCTGCGTGGTCGATCCTTCTTCAGATCGGGTATTCGTCAGAATATTAACCCATTTGGCTGCGTTTGGACGATCTCTTTCTTCTCTTGTTCGTGAAGGCAACTTCGGGATACTGCCCGCAGCAGTGAGGGCCTGATGGCGGAATATGTGGTCGAATTCGGTCGGGATGGCCGACGCGTGGAAGATGATGGCCGGCTCGATGCCGCAGCTTTCCATCGCAACCACGAGGCGATCTGGCGGGTTCTTGCGACTTTCCTGCAGCAGGCTTGCGGCGACGTTGTGGAAGTCGGCAGCGGCACCGGCCAGCATGTCATTCACTTCGCTGGACAAACGCCCGACATTACCTGGTGGCCGAGCGACCTCAACGACGCTCATCTCAAAAGCATCGCCGCCTGGCGCACCCATGCGCAATTGACGAATGTCAGACCGCCGCTGCGGATCGATCTGACCGATCCGGCATGGTGCCCGGAGATGGAGAACGGCAACGGCCCGGATGCTCTGCTCGCGGTGTTCTGCGCCAATGTCGTCCACATTGCGCCATGGCCCGTCGCCGAAGGTTTGATCGCGGGCGCCGCAAAATATCTGCGGCCGGACGGGCGTCTCTTTATCTATGGCCCGTTCAAGCGCGGCGGCAAACATACGGCCGTGAGCAATGCCGTGTTCGACACCAGCCTGCGCGACGGTAATCCTGACTGGGGCGTGCGCGATGTCGAGGATCTGGAGCACGTCGCGCAGGGCGTCGGCCTTCGGCTGGCTGAGATCATCGAGATGCCCGCCAACAATCTGATCCTTGTATTTGCCCGGTTGCCCGGATGATCAGCGCATGGTGCTTGCGCGCTGGCGTGTGTTGATCTGCCGCAGGGCGGTCGTCATAGTCGTGGCGAATAAAGACCCCGGGACGAACCGGGCCACATCCGGGCGGATTTCCCCATGATCGACGCGGCTACCCCAGAGATTCACGATGACGCGCGCGCACGTTCCAACGTGATGCGGCTGGCTGCGGCGCAGGCGCTTGGCGGCGCCAATTCGGCGGTCATCTTTGCCACCGGCGCCATCGTTGGTGCAACGCTGGCGCCGAGCGTGTCGCTCGCGACGGTGCCGATCTCGGTCTATGTCGTCGGCCTTGCCTGCGGAACACTGCCGGTTGGGATGATCTCCCGCGCCTATGGTCGCCGCGTCGCCTTCATCATCGGCAGTGGCGCCGGTGCGATCTGCGGCCTGCTCGGCGCCATCGCGATCCTGAAAGCATCATTCGCACTGTTCTGCTGCGCGACATTCTTCGGCGGCTTCTACGGTGCTGTCGCGCAATCCTATCGCTTCGCCGCCGCCGATGGCGCCAGCCCGTCCTATCGTCCGAAAGCCGTCTCCTGGGTGATGGCTGGTGGCGTATTCGCCGGCGTGCTGGGCCCGCAGCTCGTGCAATGGACCATGGATATCTGGTCGCCCTATCTGTTTGCTGCGAGCTTCGCGGCGCAGGCGGTGGTTGCCCTGATCGCGATGGCGCTGCTCTCGACCGTGGATGCACCGAAACCTGCGCCCGCCGACATGCATGGCGGCAGGCCGCTGCTGGAGATCGTGCGGCAACCGCGCTTCGTCGCGGCCGCGATTTGCGGTGTGGTGTCGTATTCGATGATGAATCTCGTGATGACCTCGGCGCCGCTGGCGATGAAGCTCTGCGGGCTCACGCTGAGCGATTCCAATTTTGGCCTGCAGTGGCACATCGTGGCGATGTACGGTCCGAGCTTCTTCACGGGATCGCTGATCACGCGCTTCGGTGCATCGAAGGTCGTGGCTGCAGGTCTGGCGCTGGAGGCGATCGCCGCGGTGATCGGCATCGCCGGCATGAGCGCGATGCATTTCTGGGTTTGTCTCGTCGTGCTCGGCATCGGCTGGAATTTCGGTTTCATCGGCGCATCCGCGCTGGTGCTCGAAACCCATCGGCCGCAGGAGCGCAACAAGGTGCAGGCCTTCAACGACTTTCTGGTGTTCGGCCTGATGGCGGTTGGCTCGTTCTCCTCCGGCCAGTTGCTGGCGAATTATGGCTGGTCCACGGTCAATGCTGTGGTTTTCCCGCCGGTCGTTCTCGGGCTCGTGGCGCTGGTCATGGCCGGTTTCATCAAGCGCCGCGCGGTGCAGCAGGCTGCGGCGTTTCCCGATCCGGCGGTCTAACCAAGGCGCATCACACACTTGCCGGCCGGGCGATCAACATCGCCCAAGCCGGCATTTGTGAACGACACTCTGAGACGTCCGGCCGTCGTCAGGCCGTTCCTGTGTTTCCAGTGATCGAGGCAGCCACCAGCTTCTGGGTGATACCTTGTCCGCTCAGCAGGCGGACAGCCGGACTTCTTGTTTCGGGAAAGATGGCCAGCAGGGTGTTCGACCCTCTCACTTCAGACCAGCCAAGCTCCTGCGCGTGAACCGCAGCACGCTGAGACACGCGCACAAATGCTGCCGTCGGCTGGCCATTCTTGCCGGTCTCGATCATCAGATTTTTCAGTTCCTTATCGAGGTAGCGGATCAGGTCGGCTTTCAACGTGCCGAAATCGGCATTGCAATCCCGCAGCACCGCCGCGGCATCGGCGTCATCGACCAGTGCGAGTAACAGGTGCTCCAAGGTTGCATATTGATGACCTCTCTGGTCGGCATATTCGATAGCGCGTCGCCGAGTCGCGTGAAGCGCGGACGAAAGCGGCAGCGTCGACAGGTCGATGAGGGCATCGGCGCTTTTCAGCCTCTTTACGGGGTCGAGGGTCGCCAGCAGCCTCTGCTTTTCGCTGATCGGCAGGACGATATGCGAGGCGATGACGTCGGCAACCCGTCCGGGGTCGAGGGTTCTCTCCAGTGGCGGCCAAATTAGTGGCACGCGCATGTCGTGAGCCGAAACGTAGCTCTCGAACCGCTTGACTGCCTGCTGGATCAGTTCGGGCTCATCAGGAATAGGACCCTCACTCACGCCTGTAACATCGGCTCTATACGAGCCAGTCTCGCCTACGAAACGCTGAATCACGACGCGTTGACGCCCCTGTGCCAGAACTCTGAGCGTGCCGTCATCGAGCCTTTGAATTTCAAGCAACTGGGCGAGAACGCCAATGTCGTAGATGTCCTCGAAGCCAGGTTCGTCAACAGTTTCGTTCTTTTGAATAGCAAGCACGACCTCCCGCTGCCGCTCGAAGGCATCTTTCAGAGCGAGTATTGTTTTCTCCCGTCCGACAAAAAGCGGGTAGGTCGTTGTCGGGAATGGAACGAGATCTCTCAGAGGAATGGCGGGGTAGCTTGATATTCCGGTTTGAAGCTTGACGGTTGCCGTTTCCGGCGATGTTCGACCGACCTGCAGCATCGCCGACAAGGTATTCCAGTCAGCGACACCCAATATTCTCGATATCAGCTCCAGGCTTTCGCTGTGACTGATCGTGACGGCTTTGGTGGTGAGGTTTTCGCGCAGGGTCTGCGCCATAGCCTTTGCATCGCGAAAATCGCGCATCTGTTTCGTCCTTTGCGTGAGCGAACCAGGAGGCATCAGGTGGTTGCGTTGCTGACCCGGTCGCTCGGACAAAGGGCGTCGGCAAAGGAAGTGATACGTTCACCGTCCCGTTCAGGGCGCAACCGGCAGGTCGTATCAACCGAGATAAAATTGGCTCAAACGCGCCTAGCTGTCAATGAGGTGCAACTGTCGGCTGCGTTCAAACGACAGTGAGACTTGCGTCAGTCGACATCGGCCAACTGGTCCGCAGTCTCGAACGCGTCGCGTGGCCATGAGATTTGCACCACCGCGCCGTGATCGGGAAATACACGATTGCTGAAAGTGACTCTGGCGCCGGTACGCTCCAGCAGCGTGCGCGCGATGAACACGCCAAGGCCGAGGCCGCGGTGTTCGCCCTCCTCGGCGGGGCGCCGACGCGACAGATAGGGCTCGCCGATCCGCTTCAGCAGGTCTGGCGGAATGCCCGGGCCATCGTCCGAGATCGAGATCACGATACTTTCCGCATTCCACCAGGCGTTCACTTCAACCTGCTCTCGCGCGAAATCGACCGCATTCTCCAGAATATTGCCGACGCCGTAGAGGATCGCCGGATTGCGCATGCCGGCTGGTTCGGGGGCGTTGGCGACGGCGATACGTATCTTGATGGCAATGCCAAAGTCGCGATGCGGCGCCACCGCTTCCTCGATCAGCTGCGAGAGCGGCATGCGGTCGAATGGCGCGCCGCTCGAATTCAGCTGCGTGATCTTGGACAGAATCTCGCGGCAGCGCTGCGCCTGTTCGCGGACGGTCTTCAGGTCATCGGCAAGTTCCGGGTTGTTGTGGATGTTCTTCTCGAGCTCCCGGGAGATCAAGAAGATGGTCGAGAGCGGCGTTCCCAATTCGTGCGCGGCAGCGGCGGCGAGACCGTCGATCTGGGTCAAATGCTGCTCGCGCGTCAGCACCAGTTCGGTGGCGGCGAGTGCGTCCGAAAGCTTGCGGGCTTCCTCGGTGACCTGAAACGCATAGAGGCTGGTCACGCCGATGGCGGTCAGGATCGAGAACCAGACGCCGAGCAGATAGATTTGCGGCAGCACCAGCGGTTCTGCGGAGTCCCATGGTAGCGGCAGATGAAAGAAGGCCAGCACGGTGGCAGAGGCTGCCGCGAGAACGCCGAGCGCGATGGTGAACCGCGTCGGCAATGCCGTCGCCGAGATCAGCACCGGTGCCAGAAACAGGAACGAGAACGGATTTTGCAATCCGCCGGTGCAGTAGAGCAATCCTGCGAGCTCGATGATATTGAGGGCGAGCAGGGCCGCAGCGAAGAGCGGTTCCAGGCGGTGGACCGGATTGAACAGCGTCTGCAGCACGAGATTGAGGGTCGCCGACAGGCCGATGATCGTCACGCAGGGAATGATGGCGACGTCGTATTCGAGCCCCTGCACCACGACGAAGATCGCAGCCAACTGGCCGAGCGCCGCGAGCCAGCGCAAACGCAGGATCGTGTCGAGGCGAACATAACGGCGCGGCTGGCGAAAGTCGGAGGCGGAAATATCGGTCATATCAGGACATTAGACGCCCCGGGCGATGACCACAAACCCATGCGGGCTGCGGCCACTTGAAGCGCCCAAGCTTGCCTTCGCCGCCACAATGCCGCATGGAACGGCAGCAATGACGATTGAAGACACCAAGTCAGGTCATGCGGCGACGGTTGATCGCAATGCTGCGGCGGCGATCGACGTCGCTCATCTCGTCAAATTCTACAAGACCAACTGCGCCGTGGACGACATCTCGTTCAAGATCGCGCGCGGCAGCATCACCGGTCTCCTGGGCGGCAACGGCGCCGGCAAGACCACCACCATTGCCATGATCATGGGGCTGACGCTGCCGACCTCGGGCAAGGTCTCGGTGCTCGGCTGTGCGATGCCGGCGCAATCAGCCGAAGTGCTCGGCCGGATGAATTTTGAAAGCCCCTACGTCGACATGCCGATGCGACTCACGGTCCGGCAGAACCTCACCGTGTTCGGAAAGCTCTATGCCGTGCCTGACCTCAAGGGCCGCATCGCGCAACTGGCCGAAGACCTCGATCTCAAGGATTTTCTCGACCGCGCCAGCGGCAAGCTCTCTGCAGGCCAGAAAACGCGCGTCGCGCTGGCCAAGGCGTTGATCAATGCGCCCGAGCTGTTGCTGCTCGATGAGCCGACGGCCTCGCTCGACCCGGATACCGCGGACTGGATCAGGCGACATATCGAGACCTATCGCAGGAGCAACAACGCCACGATCCTCTTGGCCTCGCACAACATGCTGGAAGTCGAGCGGCTATGCGACCGCGTCATCATCATGAAGAAGGGCCGCATCGAGGACGACGATAGCCCGGAGCAGATTTTGCTGCGCTATAACCGCACGACGCTGGAAGACGTGTTCCTCGACGTCGCGCGCGGTCGCGACCGGGAGCAGGCGCCATGAGCCTCGTAGAGCGGTCACACGGCATCGCCATGCATCGCATCAATGCGATGGTGCTGCGCTACTGGTATCTGTTGGTGTCGTCGTGGCCGCGCATGCTGGAACTGGTCTATTGGCCGGCGCTGCAGATCATCACCTGGGGCTTCCTGCAGAATTACATCTCGCAGAACGCCGGGTTCTTCGCCCAGGCCGGCGGCACGCTGATCGGCGCAGTGATCCTGTGGGACATCCTGTTTCGCGGCCAGCTTGGTTTCTCCATCTCCTTCCTCGAGGAAATGTGGGCGCGCAATCTCGGTAACCTGATGATGAGCCCGCTGAAGCCGATCGAGTTTCTGATCTCGCTGATGATCATGAGCCTGATCCGCCTCGCCATCGGCATCATCCCGATGGTGATTCTCGCAATGTTCTTCAAATTCAACCTGTTCGCGCTCGGCCTGCCGCTGATCGCGTTCTTCTGCAACCTGATCTTCACCAGCTGGTCGCTCGGTATCTTCGTGTCGGGTCTGGTACTGCGCAACGGCCTCGGCGCCGAGAGCATTGTCTGGACGCTGATGTTCGGGCTGATGCCGCTGGCCTGCGTCTACTATCCAGTCTCGGTGCTGCCGACGTGGCTGCAATATGTCGCCTGGGCCTTGCCACCGACCTATGTGTTCGAGGGCATGCGGGCGCTGCTGTTCGATCACACCTTCCGCGCCGACCTGATGTTGACTGCGCTGGCCATCAACGTCGTGCTGTTTATTGTTTCATTCGCGATATTTCTTGGGCTTTTGAACAGCGCCAGGCGCGCCGGAACGTTGATCTCCGGCGGCGAATAAGACCATTTATCAAGGGATAACCGCCGTTTTTACCGCCAATGGCCTGAAAGCCATGTGTGCGGCGCATTGACGCTTTCTTACGCAGACACCAGTATATACTGCAGCGCAAAAGCAGACGCTCAACGAGTGAGGACAGATGCCGATAGGTGAATTTGGCAGGCCGCCAGCCCTGCCGTCCGAGACGAGCCCGGCTCTGACCACCCCGATGTACTGGATGTATGAGATGGCCTACGCGTCGCTCAATCCGGCGCGCGCGATGACAGACGCTACCAGGATGCTGTTTCAGAATCCGCTGAATCCGTTCTCGCAGACCGAGTTCGGCAAGTCGGTGACAGCGGGCTGCGAATTGTTCGAGCGCACCACGCGTCGCTACGGCAAGCCGGAATGGGGCCTTCACGATACCGACGTGAACGGCGTGCGCACGCCGATCGAGATTCGCTCGGTGTGGGAAAAGCCGTTCTGCCGTCTGTTGTATTTCGATCGCAAGCACCCGCGTCCGCTGCGCGCACCGCAGCCGCGTGTGTTGATCGTGGCGCCGATGTCCGGTCACTACGCGACATTGCTGCGCGGTACCGTCGAAGCCTTCCTGCCGACCCATGAGGTCTACATCACCGACTGGTCGGATGCGCGTCAGGTACCTCTGGCCGCGGGCCGCTTCGATCTCGAAGACTACATCGACTATGTGATCGAGATGTTCCACGTGCTCGGCGGCAACGTCCATGTTCTCGCCGTCTGTCAGCCCGCCGTGCCGGTGCTTGCTGCGGTGTCGGTGATGGAAGCCGAGAACGATCCCTATGTGCCCCTGTCGATGACGCTGATGGGCGGCCCGATCGATACACGCCGCAATCCGACCGCTGTGAACAATCTCGCGGCCGAAAAGGGCATGGATTGGTTCCGCAACAACGTGATCACCAAGGTGCCGTTTCCGCATCCAGGTATCATGCGCGACGTCTATCCAGGCTTTTTGCAGCTCAGCGGCTTCATCAGCATGAATCGCGACCGCCACGTGGAAGCACACAAGAAGCTGTTCGAGAACCTGGTGAAGGGCGATGGCGATCTCGTGGACAAGCATCGCGAATTCTACGACGAATATCTGGCGGTGATGGATCTGACTGCAGAGTATTACCTGCAGACCGTCGATACCGTGTTCGTCAAACATGCGCTGCCGAAGGGCGAGATGACCCATCGCGGCAAGCCTGTTGATCCGTCGAAGGTCGTCAACGTTGCGCTGATGACCGTCGAAGGCGAGAACGACGATATTTCCGGCCTCGGTCAGACCGAAGCGACGCATATGTTGTGCAGTTCGATCCCCGATGAGCGTCGTGTGCATTACGTTCAGAAGGGCGTTGGACACTACGGCGTGTTCAATGGATCGCGATTCAAATCTGAAATCGTGCCGCGCGTGTCTGACTTCATGCTGAGCGCAGCAAGCGCGCGCCATCGCGCCGCTGCTGCTGAGTGATTCAACACGCGCACATGCGGTGACGATGCATCGTCATCGCATGTGCGCGATCACCATCGATGAATCGAAAACAACATCGTTGAAATGCGCGATCATCGCGGGTGAGTTGCGATGGCGCGCTTTCTAAGCCCTTGAAAATAGGCATGGAAACCGGATTTTCCGCCTATTTCTAGCAGCGGTGCGCGATTCACTCTTAGATTCCGAAATTCAACGTTCTTTTGAATCCAGATTCCTGTTCCGGACCCCATCCGGTAGGGGACAAATCGCCTTTTGACCCCGTATATTGGGCAAATGATTTGTTTTTGCGCCGAGCAATTCCCGTGGCGGCGGTTATGGCAGAATCCGGTCGATCTACTGACGACCGGGACTACTGACATGGCCTTCCGCGCACTTCTCTACCGCCGCCCCACCGAACCAGACACGCTTGCCGTCAAACACGGCTCCCAGATCTTCGCCATACGCCTGCGCAGGCACCGCCGTGCGACGCGTTATACGCTGCGCATTCATCCGAGCGAGCGCGAAGCCATCCTGACCATGCCGCCGCGTGGGTCATTGGCCGATGCAAAGGACTTTGCACAACGTCATGGCGCCTGGATCGCCGCGCGTCTCGGCCGTTTGCCGAAGGCAGCACCCTTCGAACACGGCACAACGGTTCCGTTGCGGGGAACTCCGCATAGAATCGTGCACCGCGCGGGGCGGGGGACGGTGTGGACCGAGACCCGCGACAACGGCGAAAAGATCATCTGCGTCGCCGGCGATGTCGAGCATATCGACCGACGTATCCACGATTTCCTCAAGCGCGAAGCCAAGGCCGATCTCGTCAAGGCATCGAACCGCTATGCGGCGCAGCTGAACGTCAAGGTGAAGCGGATCTCGATCCGCGATCAGTCGAGCCGCTGGGGGTCGTGCACCACCGAGGGCTCGCTGTCGTTCTCCTGGCGTCTGATCCTCGCGCCGCCCTTCGTGCTGGATTATCTCGCGGCCCATGAAGTCGGGCATCTCGTCGAGATGAACCACTCGGTGAAGTTCTGGCGCGTGGTCGGGCGTATCTGCCCCGCAACCGAACGCGCCAAGGCCTGGCTCGATACCCATGGCAACGACCTGCATCGCTTCGGCGTGCAGGACTGAGCTTCCTGTCCCGGCCGCGGTGCTGTGCATCGTGTCCGGGACGCTCGCTCACTATCTCCCGAACAGTCGCTCCGTCAGCCAGCCATCGAGCCCGCTCGCGGCTTCCGGCCGCACGTTCTGCTGTGGCTGCTGGCGCGCGGCGGGGTAGCTGGTCTGGGTCGGTGCCGGCGGCTGCGGGCGATAGCCGTTATAGACGGGGGCGCTTGGCACATAGCCGCGTTCCGGTGGCGCTGATGGCGACGGTGCGGGCGATCCGGGCAGCAGGCTCGACAGCGCCTGGCCGATCGGATTGGTGCTGAACGAATTCGACGGCGCCAATCCAGGCACCGGCTGCGGCTGCAGGCCCTGATGCGCTGTCTTCATGAAGCGCGACCAGATCTCCACCGGCAGTCCGCCGCCGGTCGCCTTCTTGGTCGGCGAATTGTCGTCATTGCCGAGCCAGACGCCGGTGACGAGCTGCGAGGTGTAGCCGATGAACCAGGCGTCGCGGAAATCCTGGCTGGTGCCGGTCTTGCCCGCGGCCTGCCAGCCCGGCAGCTCGGCCTTCTTGGCGCTGCCGGACAAAATCGTCTGCTGCATCATCGTGTTCATCATCGCCACGGCGCGGCCGTCGATCACCTGGCTCGCGGTCTCCGCTGGGCGCGTATACAGCGTCTTCTTGCCTTCGACGGTGCGGATGCGGTTCACCACATGGGGCGACACGGCGAGGCCACCATTGGCGAAGGGCGCATAGGCGCCGACCAGTTCGGTCATCGACACTTCCGAGGTGCCGAGCGCGATCGAGGCATTGGCTTCCAGCTTCGAGGCGATGCCCAGCCGATGCGCCGTGCGCACCACACTGGCCGGGCCGACCTCGATGCCGAGCCGCACGGCCACCGTATTCAGCGACATCGACAGCGCCTGGGTCAGGGTCACCGAGCCGAAATATTCGTGGGTGTAGTTCTCCGGCTTCCAGCCCTTGATATCGATCGGCGCGTCGGTGCGGATCGTCTCCGGCGTCAGCCCCGCCTCGATGGCGGTGAGATAGACGAACGGCTTGAAGCTTGATCCCGGCTGGCGCTTCGCGGTCACCGCGCGGTTGAACTGGCTCTCGCTGTAGTTCCGGCCGCCGACCATGGCGCGCACCGAGCCGTCCGGCGTCATCGCCACCAGCGCGCCCTGCGTGACGTTGAACTTGACGCTCTTCGCAGCGAGTTCGTCGATGATCGCGGCTTCGGCCACGCTCTGCAGCTTGGGATCGATGGTGGTCTCGACGATGATGCTCTCGTCGACCTGGCCGACGAGATCGTCCAGCACTTCGCCGATCCAGTCGGCGACATAATTCACCGTGCCGGCGCCGACCGGCTTGACGTTGTATTGCGGCACGCCGGTCGCGCCCTTGGCCTGCGCGGCCGTAATGAATTCGGCGTCCTGCATCGCCGCCAGCACCACCTTGGCGCGCGCCTCGGCGCCTTCCGGATTGCGGTTCGGCGCGAGGCGCGACGGCGACTTCACGAGCCCCGCCAGCATCGCCGCTTCCGCCACCGTGACGTTCTTGGCGGGTTTTCCGAAATATTTCTGCGCCGCCGCTTCCACGCCGTAGGCGCCGGAGCCGAAATAGACGCGGTTGAGATACAGTTCCAGGATCTCCGCCTTGGAATGTTTGCGCTCCAGCCAGAACGCCAGCTCCACTTCCTGCAGCTTGCGCGCCATGGTGCGCTCCTGCGTCAGGAACAGGTTCTTGGCGAGCTGCTGCGTCAGCGTCGAGCCGCCCTGCGACACGCCGCGATGCATCAGGTTGGTGGCCGCCGCGCGCGCGATGCCGATCGGGTCGACGCCGTAATGCGAATAGAACCGCCGGTCTTCAATCGCGATGAACGCCTTCGGCAGATAGGGCGGCAGATCCTTCAGCGACACATTGGCGCCGGCCTGTTCGCCGCGCGTCGCCAGCACCGTGCCGTCCATGCCGACGATCTGAATCGTCGGCGGGCGCTTCGGAATTTCCAGCGACTGGATCGGCGGCAGATGCGCGCCGACATAGATCACGACGCCGACAATGGCGATCGCCGCCCACAGGCCGAGCACCGCGCCCCAGTAGAACAGCCGCTTGACGCCCTTGCCGAAACCGCCGCTGCGCGCCTTGCTCGAAGTTCTGGATTTGCGCGGCTTGTCGCCGCCACTATTGGACTCGCGTTTCGGCGCCTGTTTGGGAGTCTTCTTGGGCCGATCATCGCCGCCGCCGGGCACGCGATCATCCGCCGTGAGGCGCAGATCGGACAGCGCCGCGCCGATCCCGAAGGTCGGCTCCTTGCGCCCGCTCTTTTTCTTGCCCCACGCCATACGCAAACACCACGCCACCCGATACCGCGGAGCCTAGCCGCCGCGGTTTAAGGGGCGGTTACGCAGAAGTTAACGTAAGGGAAACGCGGTTCCATGGTCAGGCCGCTATTTGTACGTGCTCGTATGCGCGAAGCCTCTGCCAACATGGCTGTCATCCCCGCGAAGGCGGGGATCCATAACCTCCGAGTTCATGTTTGGCCCGAAGGATAAGCGTTGCGAGATCCTCGTCTCGATTATCTCTGCACGTGTCTATGGATCCCCGCCCCGCGTGCGCCTTCGGCGCACTAGGCGGGGATGACACGAGAGTATGTGGAGCGCGCCCTGCGTCACACGCTGCCGCGGCTTCCGCTTCAACTGTCAAACAGCCACGTCCAGCAAAAAGGGAAATCTTACCACCGCCCACGCGCCGTCCGTATCGCGCCCGTGGCGCAAAGCGGGTGGACCGGTTTTCCCCCTCGACAATGAGGGGGATGACGCGCCGAAAGGCGCAACTTCAACATTCTCGCGTGTCGCTCCGGCCTTGCGAAGGCCCTTGCGATCCGCGCATCGCCTTTCGGCGCGCCATCGCGGCTTTTCTGTTCGAGGGACCGTGCTTCCGGGTACTGGGCAGGACTAATGAAAGTCCTTCGTTCCGGACAGGCTTTCGCCTGCCTTCACCCGCACCCGTCCAGCCGTTTCCGGCAGAGCCCCGTAGTGGGCCCGGACGGTGACCCCCGACCTCCCGAGTGCGTGCTTGCGAGGCACGTCCGCGGGCGCCGCATCCAAACTCCACTTCGAAAGCGCCCTCGAGAAGCGCCCCTCGTGAGTAGGACGAAAAGGAATATAGTCTGATCCGTAAAGGTGTCAACTGGTGAACAGCTAAAAAGTTAGTTCAATCTTGTTCTCGCGTACTGGTTGAGGCATTCTAATTTGAGGGTCTGGGGAGGCCTTCGAGTGGGGCTTGTAGATGATCGATCACGAGTTTGGAGGTCAGCACACCGAACTCAAGCTATCCATCATTGAAGGATATCTACGTGCATTCACGACCGCTCTAAGGCCTCACTTTAAGAACCTTTGGTACATCGACGCCTTCGCTGGGACAGGCAGTCGCACAGTGCGAACAGAGCGAAAGGGAGCCTCTCTAGTTGAGGCACCAGCCGACGAGGTGGTTGAGCGCCGGCGCGGCTCGGCTCAAATTGCTATCGATACGCGCCCACTCTTCGATTTTCTCGTATTTATCGAAAAGAATAAAAATTACGTAGCTGCATTAAACGATCTAGCTGCACACAATCTTCAGCGGAAGATTGTGGTCGCGGAAGAAGATGCCAATACAGCACTGCGACAACTGGTGGACAACAACAGATGGGATGACAAGAGAGCTGTGGTCTTCCTTGACCCATACGGAATGGAGGTCGAATGGTCCACACTAGAAGCACTTGCTTCAACAGAAGCAATTGACGTTTGGTTCTTGTTCCCACTAGCAGGTCTATTTAGACAGGCAACGCGTCGCCTACCGGATATCGATGAATCTAAGCGTGCTGCGCTTACGCGTATGTTCGGCTCTGCAGCGTGGGAGTCGGAGTTATATCCTGTTGAGGCCGCCGACCTGCTGGGTGCCATTCCAGAACGGCGAAGGGACTTGGACCCACGCGGACTTGAAGCTTATGTTCAGAAGAGGCTCAGCACCATATTTAGTAAAGTTCTCAAACCGTTGGCATTGCCCGTTCGCAAAGGGCCACAGATGTTCTCGCTTTTCCTCTGCATCTCAAACAAGACGCCAAAAGCAATCGGCTTGGCAACGAATATCGGGAGTCATCTTTTAGACTCGAAGCGGCATCTCATCAAAAGTTCGACCACGAAGTAGGCGGCCAGCTGCTTTCTTGTTCTTCCCGCCCCACTGCTTAAAGAAGAATGCTGCCCCTGACCGCCGGCACATAGCTTCGATCTCATCTACCCATTCGAGTTTCATCTCGCGTGAGCGCGGGCCGCTCTCCCCGCCAACGATCACCCAATGAATTCCTCGTAGGTCGCCCGCGGCAACAGATCCAATGAGTGGTTCTAGCGATACAAACCGCACTGCTGCCGGCACGGCTCTAATCGCATCTAGGCGATTGAGAACGCGGCCATCTTCGACGCTTGTGCCAAGCCACACATTCGGAAGTACGGAAAAGCCCGGATGGTTGAGAATCTGCGCCATCCGCTCCGGGCGCTTTGTCAAAATCTGATAGGTGTGGCGCGGCGTGTCTTGCATCACCTTCCAGACACGACGGATAAACTCGACTGGCACATCGTCGTGAAACAGGTCGGACATAGAATTCACAAAGACCTTGCGCGGCTTCGACCATGATCGCGGCGCATCGAGTGATTTTTCATCGAGACGAATTTTCCCGGTCCAAACGGCTCTGCCTCCGCTCTTGCGAGTAAGCCCTTTGTATTTTTCAGCGCCCATCGCATCGAGTCTGGCGGCCATCCGCATTGCGTAGCAGTTTGTACATCCAGCTGTCAGCACGGTACATCCGGCGACCGGATTCCACGTTGCGTCAGTCCACTCGATTGATGTGTCAGCCATAGGAGCCTCTCAAGTTCCTATAGAATCTCAAGAAAGTGGTTAGATTTAGTTACTCAGTCTTCCAAACCTACTCAATAGAGGCGGCGAAAATCTGCGCTCGCGATGTCTCCCACATCATCGCCGCATTAACCTCACTAAACTACCACACCCATTCCAGACCTTCCGCACACTTCATCGCTATTGCTTCGCTCCTTCCCAACCGGAAAGGAACGACCATGCGCATTATGACAGCGACGGCCCTCGCGGCCATTCTCTCGCTCGGCACGCCGGGTTTCGTGCTCGCACAGGGAGCTGCGAACCAGGCTGAGAAGGCTCCGGCCAAATCCGGCGAGCGGACCAGCGCCAAGATTTCCAGCATCCAGGTGGTGGACGTCAAGCAATTGCCGGAGGCGGTGAAGAAGCAGGTCGAGGAGGTCGTGTCGAAATCCAGCGAGGAGGATCTGAAGGCGCTGCGCGCCTCGATCGATGCGTCGCCGGCGGCCGCCAATGCGCTCAAGGAAAAGGGCATGAGTTCGGCGCAGGTGGTGGCGATCAATATCGCCGATGGTGTGCTGACGATGTTTGCTAAGACGGCATAGGTGCGCGATGGCGCGCTTGCGCCGGAGGCCTCTGCCACACGCACCACACTCTCGTCATGGCCGAGCAGTGCGAGGCGAGCTTCGCTAGATGACCCAGCCATCCAGCTTTGCTGTACGCTAACAAGTAAGATGGATGCCCGGGTCAAGCCCGGGCATGACGTGGTGAGAGTGTTGAGCGCGTCAGCGAAAGTTGAAGCCGCGCACAAATGCAAAGCCACGCGCCGATGATCCCGCGCGTGGCTTTGTCGTGTGCAGCCTAACCCGCCGAATCATCCTCGATGATCGGGCCGAACAGTTCCCAGCGCTCGCCGTTGAAGCGCTGCATCTGCAACTGCTTGTTGACGCGGTAGTCGGTGGGTGAGGTGGACAGGCTCATGCCGGGCAGGCCGAGATCGGTCTTGAAGCCCGAAATGCTGCTGGCCTGCTTCATCACATTGGCGCGGGTGAGGTCGTCGCCGCAGCGCTTCAGCACTTCCACCATGAGCTGGGCATTGCCGTAGCCATAGGTGTTGAAGTTCGAGTTCTTGTCGCCGTCGGGATAATATTTGTCCATGAAGGCCATGTAGCGCTTCATGCCCTCGTCGTCCTTCCACTGCGGGTCCAGCGGGTCCTTGCCGTAATTGGTCGAGATGAGACCCTTGGAATTGTCGAGCCCCGCAGGCACCAGCACGGCGCCCACCGAGGTCGCATTGATGTCGACGATGTGGATCGGCTTCCAGCCGAGATCCGCCACCTTCTTGATCGCCTGCGCGGCGAATTTCGGCGTCGAGGCGTTGAACAAGAGGTCGGCGCCGGAGGACTTCAGCTTGACGATCTGCGAGTCGATGGTCGGGTCGGCGAGTTCATAGGACGCTTCCGAAACGATCATCGACGCGGCCTTGTCGCCGAGCCCGGCCTTCATGCCGGTGAGATAGTCACGGCCGAGATCGTCATTCTGCCAGAGGATGGCGATCTTGGCGGTCGGATGGTTCTTCAGGATGTATTTGGCGTAGATCCGGCCTTCGGTTTGGTAGTTGGGATTGTAGCCCATGGTCCAGGGGAAGTTCTTCGGATCGGTGAAGCGCGTGGCGCCGGTGGCGGCGAACAGTTGCGGCACCTGCTTCTGGTTCAGATATTTCTGCACGCCCGCATTGGACGGCGTGCCGATGATCTGGAAGGTCAGCAGGACTTCGTCGGATTCGACCAGCTTGCGCACCTGCTCCACGGCCTTGGGCGGCGAATAGGCGTCGTCATACTGGATCAGGTTGATCTTGCGGCCGTTGACGCCGCCCTGGTCGTTGACCATCTTGAAATAAGCGAGCTGCGTCTTGGCGATCGACGAATAGGCCGAGGCGGGGCCCGAGAACGGCACGGTCTGGCCGATCTTGATCTCGGTATCGGTGGCGCCGGGATCGTATTTCTTCTGCGCGGATGCCGGATTGATCGCGGCGGATGTGGCCGTGAGCGCAATCGCCGCCATCCCGACGAATTTGGCCGATGTGGCGAAGCGATGAAGAAGCGTAGTTCTCATGTCGTTGCCTCCCTGATGATGTCACTCGACAGTCGTTCCCGTGTGGGCGCCGTCGTTATCGGGGAGTGTGAGGCAAGGATTTCGCGTTGGCAAGGCGAGGAGATGGGCACTTTCCTTCACCTCTCCCCGCTCCTGGCGAAGCGAAGCTTCGCTAGGTGGGGAGAGGTCGCCGCGCCTTCGCGGCGGGTGAGGGGCCATGCACACGGGTTGACCCTAACTCCGTCGGTGCGGGTCAGTGAGCCGCTGCACAGTTTGTGCGATCCGAGGGCGAACGTTTGTCGCGGCTGCGTGCCATGCCCCTCATCCCACCCTTCTCCCCGCAGGCGGGGAGAAGGAGCCGCGCGGCGCTCCGGGCTAACTTGCCAGCCACAACACGATCAGCGCCAGCGCCGCCGGTGCAGCCTGCACATAGAGAATGCGCTTGCTCACCGTCGCTGCGCCGTAAGCACCGGCGACGATCACGCACAGCAAAAAGAACGCCTTGATCTGGAACGCGAAGGCGGGTGCGGAATGCAGCAGGCCCCAGATCAGCCCGGCGGCGAGGAAGCCGTTATAGAGGCCCTGATTGGCGGCGAGCACTGCGGTGATCTCGGCCTTCTCCGGCGTGTTCCGGAAGGTCTTCAGGCCCTGCGGCTTCTGCCAGAGAAACATTTCCAGCACGAGAAAATAGATGTGCAGCGCCGCGACCAGCGCGGTCAGAAGATTACCGATGAAGTTCATGAGAGCCCCCCGTTAGTATCCCCAGCGTCATTCCCGGCAAACCAATTGGTTTGCCTGAGGGCGCGAACGCCTCTTGGCGGTCGCGAACCCGGAATCTGGATGTGTTCATACCATAACAAGATTCCCCGCCACTCCCATTGGAGTGGCTGAGGTTCGCATTCTCAGCTTCGCTGAGAAAGCGCCCCGGAATGACGAAGGTAGATAGCCCGGAATGACAGTGTGGGACCGAAACTATCCCACCGCCGGCTTCGGCAGCGATGCCGGGTCCAGCCACGGACGCGCGGATGACGCGAGGCCGGTAAGGCGACCCTGAATGTAGTCGCAGCCCCAGTCGCGCAGCAGCAGGCCGGACTCCTCGTCCTGCACCCATTCGGCGACGGTCTTGATGCCGAGCCGATGGCACAGATCGATCAGGGTCTGCACGAAAGCGCGGTCGTCGGCGGAATGCGCGATGTTCTGCACGAAGGCGCCGTCGATCTTGACGATATCGACGCCGAGCTTGCGCAAATTGCGGAACGAGGTGTAGCCGGCGCCGAAATCGTCGATGGCGATGCGGCTGCCGAAATTCTTCAGCCGCGTGACGAAGCCGCGGACGTCGTCGAGGTCCTGGATGGCCACGGTCTCGGTGATCTCGACGATCAGCCGCTGCGCGACACCGGGATGGGCCGCCATCATCGACTCGATGGAGGTCCACCAGTCCGGATCCATTGTCGTATCCGGCGAGATGTTCAGCGAGAGCTGCACATCCGGCGCGGCGGCGAGTTCGGCGACGACCAGTTCGAGCACGCGGTGATCCACCAGCCGGATCAGCCCCAGCTTCTCGGCCACCGGCACGATATCCGGCGCCAGCAGCAATTGCCCGTCATCCTGCTTCATGCGCACCAGCGCTTCATAGAAAGCGGGGGTGCGGCTGTCGGCATGCATCACGGGTTCGAAGGCCGTGACGATGCGGCGCTCGTTCAGCGCAGTCACGATCTCGTCGGTGACGCGGATATTGACGCGGCGCTGCGCATCGCGCTCCACGTTCGGCCGCCACAGGGCAAAGCTGCCGTGGCGGCGGCGCTTGGCGCCGTTCAGGGTTTCCTGCGCGCGGTTGACGGCTTCGTTGACGTTCTGCGCATAGCGGGGAACGCTGACGGCGCCGATGGTGGCGGTCACCGAGACCGGGCCGGATTGCGTCGGGATGACGTCGTCGCGGATGCCGACCAGAAAGCGCTCGGCGGCGATGGTGGCATCGTCAACAGTGCAGTTCTTCAGGATCAGGCCGAACTTGTTGCCGGAGAAGCGGCCCATCACGTCGCCGCCGCGCAGCCGCGCGCGAATCCGCCTGGCGATCTCGACGATCACCTCGTCAGCGATATCGAAGCCGAAGGCGTCGTTGATGCGCGCCAGATGATCGATGCCGATCAGCATGAAGGCAAAGGACGAGCGGAAGCGGGTGGCTTCCTCGATCGCTTCGGCAAGCGACGCCAGAAGATGCGCACGATTGAGTTCGCCGGTGACGGGATCGTGCTGCGCCAGTTTCAGCAGTTGTTCGTCGCGGGCATGGCGTTCGTTGTCGATGCGGACGACGCCTTCGACACGCACCGCCTTGCCCGCGGCATCGGCACGGCAGTTGCCGCTTTCCTCGATCCACAGCACGGCGGCCGTGGTCGAGGCGCGTAGTCCGTATTCGATCCGGTAGGTGCCGCCGCCGGAAGCGAGTGCCTTGGCCAGTGCCTCGGTGCGAATGCCACGCTGCGGCTCAATAAGAGTCGCAAGCTCGGCGCCGCTGGCGATGGCGGCCGGGGAAATGTCGGTGAAGATGGCGGCGGCCTGGTCGGTCCAGGTGATCCGGTCGCTGGCAATGTCCCAGATGAAGGCGGCCTGGCCGAGTGCGGCCAGAATCTCTGCTGCCTGCGGCTCGGAAGCGCGACCTGCCTGCAAGGAAGAATCGGCGCTCTGGGAAACAGCGGATGTCAAAGTCGCCTCGTTTTGGGACGTCATCGGGTGATTCGCCCCCCGACAATACGGCTCAGATCGCTACAATCGTTAGTCAAAGTTCCTAAAGACTTAAGAAAGTGTAGCCGGGCAGGCCTTCGCAAAGCTGATGAGGCCCCGATCTGAGTTGTGGAGAGCCGCGGCACGACCCTTGCGACGCAGAGGGTGGAGGGGCAACCCTCGTCCCGTATTGAGACGCGAGCACTGTTAACGATGTCGATTTCCGCGACCCGCGCTTACGCCACGACGCCGCAGCCGATGCGGCGCGCCGGCGATTTCGTGGTCGAAAAAGAGTCGGTCATCGTGGAAGCCGTCGCGCTGACGCGGCTTGAGCCGGTGCAGCATACCGCCCCGGTGTCGTCACGCGTGGCACGGCCCGACGCATCCTTCATCGCACATCTGATCGCGACCGCCGAGCAGGCGCCGCAAACGCGGGTGCTGCGCCGCGCGGATGTCGCCGATGTCGAGGCGGCCTATCGGGCGGTGGCAAATATGTATGTTGCGGGATCGGCGATCAGCCGCACGCAGCGTACGGCCTGACTCGGCACTCTCCGCTGTCGTCCTCGCCTAGCACGCCGAAGGCGTGCGCGGGGCGGGGACCCATAAACACCGAAGAATTAATAAAAGACGCTGTGGATGTGGCTCTGCCCCTGTTTCAGTTTTGAAATCGGAGGCTATGGGTCCCCGCATTCGCGAGGACGACGGGCTGAGAGGTCCGTCGCTTACGTCTTCGGCTTGTCGTCAGGCGACGCGACGCCACCCGGCTGCAAATCCGGTGACGTGATTTGCGGCGACGTATGCGCCGCGACTTCCGGCGGGACCGGGGTCGATTCAAGTTTCGGCTCGATCCGTTCGAGCTTCTCGACCTTTGGCTCCGGACGATCGGTCAGCACGGCTTCGGCAACTGACGTCGCGGCCGGAACGTGAGTGGGCGGAGGCGTCGGAGCGACTGGCGCTGGCTCATAACGCGGTGCTGGCTCCGGTGCATAAACCGGCGCGGCGACGCGGCGCGGACGGCGGGCGCGGAGCGAGATGCCGGCGAGGAAATCCACCATCGCCGTCAGGGTGATCAGGAAGAAGGTCGCGTTGCCGAATTTCGGCAGCATCACGAATTCAGTAGCTGCCGCGCCGAACACCAGCAGCGACAGGAAATGATCGGTGAAATATTTCGGCGCCGGGCGCGCGGCGCGCATCACTTCGAGCCACAGCAAGAGAATGCTGAGCGCAACGAGCAGGTCGTTGAGCGTCACCATCCAGATGTCTTTCGACATCAGCGTGATCGGGAAGAGGGGGATCGGACCCGACAGCGCGAGGTCGGGCATCAGGAAGGCGATGATGTTGCAGATCGCCACTGGAATCAGCAGCAGCGGGAAACCGATCGACGCCATCGAAGGCCTTCTTTGCGAGCGAGAGAACCAGAACGCATGTGGGCGATGCAGGACATCACCGGGACAACGCATTAGCTCCAGAGTTGGAGCGAATTCGGGCGGAAGACCAGTTCAGAATTATAGTCTGAACAGCTTTCTCGGCTTGCCCGCTGGCGCTTCGACCCGCCTGACCCGGACCTTACGTGGACGAGCGAAGGCGGCGCCACCTGACGTGGCGCTGCCCTCCATCCAGTGGTCAGGATTCTTTCTTCACCTTCAGAACCTGACGACCCTTATACATGCCGGTCTTCAGGTCGAGGTGGTGCGGACGGCGCAGTTCGCCGGAGTCCTTGTCCTCGACATAGGTCGGGGTCTTGAGTGCGTCAGCCGAACGACGCATGCCACGCCGCGACGGCGATGTTTTTCTTCTCGGAACGGCCATAGGAAAAGTCCTTGCAGGTTCTTGGCAGATGGTTTCGATCGGCGCCCGGTGACAGGCGGCCAGCACAGAACGCGCGGGCAAAATCGCTGATAAGGCCGGGCTTATAACGGAATGACGACGCGATGGCTAGGGCGGGGCCGCGGGAATTTTAGGGCAAATGGGGCCCCGAACTCGTCGTTCCGGGACAGGACCGGCGGCAAAGCCGACGGGCATGGGCCCGGAACCTCGAAGTGTTTTGAACATATCGGGATTCCGGGCTCGTTCGCAGCTGGCGCTGCGCCTGTCCCGGAATGACAGCCTAGTTCCAGCACCTCTGCAGCTCCGCCGCCTGCGCCCGCGCCATATAGGTTCCCGCCAGACGCCGCACCCCCGGCCCCGGCGTCCGGGCGCTGCGGGTGACCGGATTGGGTAGGATCGCCGCCAGAAGCGCGGCTTCCCGGGCCGACAGGTTTGAGGCCGGCCGATTGAAGGCATATTCGGCGCCGGCCTGGGCGCCAAACTGCCCGGATGGGCCCATTTCGGCGATATTCAGGTAGATTTCCAGGATCCGCTGCTTGGACAGCATCAGATCGACCCACATGGCCAGCGGGATTTCGAGGCCCTTGCGGATCACGCTGCGGCCCGACCACAGGAACAGGTTTTTCGCCACCTGCTGGGTGATGGTGGAACCGCCGCCGGAGACTTCGCCGTCCTGGGCGTCGTCGATGGCGTTTTGCAGGGAATCCCAGTCGATGCCGCGATGGCTGCAGAATTTGGCGTCTTCGGACGCGACCACGCTGCGCGGCAGCGCCGGCGACATGGCCTTGAGGTCAACCCAGGTCCGCTCCACGGGGGAACCGGTGATCCAGCGCCAGGCCATCAGCGCCGAAATCGGCCGGCCGACGGCATAAAGCGGCGTCAGCAGATAGGGCAATGCGAGGAGCAGGATTCCGATCAGGATGAGGCGGCGGATAAGGCGCAAGAGGGGCGTTCCCGGTCGGAGCTATGCCGCTGATAAAGCGGGCTTTCCCCGCTCTTTTCAAGCCGGTTAAGCTTGCCGCGACCAATCGCGGCGGGACGCCGCAGGCGCAATTGACGTGGCCTTTGCCATAGAGGATTGTCCGGCCAAATTGTTCTGGAGCTATTCTTAATGTCGACCGGTGCTTCCACCAAAGATTTTGCCTCGCGCCTGGACCAGACCGCGGACGATACCGAAGCCGTACTGACCAAAGTGCTCGCCGATGGCGTGCTACCCGATGAAATCGCCCGGCCGAAGCGGCTGATGGATGCGATGCGTTACTCCTCGCTCGGCGGCGGCAAGCGGCTGCGTCCGTTCCTGGTGGTCGAGAGCGCGGCGGTATTCGGCGTGCATCGCGAGCAGGCGCTGCTGGTTGGCGCCGCCCTCGAATGCATCCACTGCTATTCGCTGATCCACGACGATCTACCGGCGATGGACAACAGCGACCTGCGCCGCGGCCGCCCGACCCTGCACAAGGCGACCGACGATGCCACCGCAATCCTCGCCGGCGACGCGCTGCTGACGCTGGCCTTCGACATCGTCACCCGCGATGAGATCCATTCCGATGCGACGGTGCGCCTGCTGCTGACCCGAGCCCTCGCGCGCTGCGCTGGTTTGGGCGGCATGGTCGGTGGCCAGATGCTCGATCTCGCCGGCGAAGGCCGCTTCGGCGACAAGGGGCCGGTCGACGTCGCGCGTGTTCAGCAGATGAAGACCGGTGCGCTGCTGCGTTACGGCGTCATCGCCGGTGCGCTGCTCGGCCAGGCCACGCAGAAGGAATACAAGGCGCTCGACGATTACGGCCGCGCGCTCGGCGAAGCCTTCCAGATCGCCGATGATTTGCTCGACGTCGAAGGCGACGCCGCGGCGCTCGGCAAGCCCGCCGGTGCCGATGCCGTACTGAACAAGACGACGTTCGTCACGCAGCTCGGCGTAGAAGGCGCCAAGAAGCGTGTCGCCGATCTGATCGCCACTGCCGACGCATCGCTGTCGATCTTCGGCGCCAAGGGCGACGTGCTGCGCGCCGCCGCCCGCTTCGTGGCCGAGCGCAAGAACTAAGGAAGACCTGATCATGTCGGAGACGGGCAAGGATCTCGATGAGCTCCTTGTCCGTTTTCGCAAGATGCCGGCGCCGCTCCGTGTCGTCTATGGGCGACCGCGCACGTTTCTGGCGCTTCTGATCGGCATCGTCGCGTTCTTCGTGCTGCCATCCTCGCTGCGGCTGGTGACGCGTCTGCTGATCGGCTGGGACGTGTTCATCGCGTTCTATCTCATGCTGGTCTACGGCATGATGCTGTCAAGCGGCGGTCAGAAACACATCCGCCGCAACGCCGCCCTGCAGGACGATGGCAGTTTCATCATCCTGCTGGTGGCAGCCTTGGGCGCCTTCGCCAGCATCGCGGCCATCGTGTTCGAACTTGGTGAGGGTCATCGCACGGGCTGGGAGTTGACGCTGGCGATCGTCACCATCGCCTCGTCCTGGGCCGCCGTGCACACGACTTTCTCGCTGCACTATGCCCATCAATTCTATCGCGGAGCCAAACCCGGCGGGTTGGCATTTCCGTCTGGCGATGACGACACGAAGGAACAGCCCGATTATTGGGACTTCGTGTATTTCTCTTTCGTCATCGGCATGACCGCGCAGGTCTCCGACGTCGGCATCACCGTGAAATCCATCCGCCGCACCGCCACGGCCCACGGCATCGTCTCCTTCATCTTCAACACGGCGCTGGTGGCGCTGATGGTCAATATCGCGGCAAGCGCGATCTGAGCTTCGACCTCTCCGCCGTCATTGCGAGGAGCGAAGCGACGCGGCAATCCAGAAGGCCACAAGCGAAGTAAGACTGGATTGCTTCGTCGCAAGGGCTCCTCGCAATGACGATCGCATTGACCTCACTTCCCATCCGGGCAAATTAGGCGTGTAGAGGATGCCGCCGCGTGGAAGCCAAGTTTCAGATTTTCCTGGTCCTGATCGCCGCCCTCGCATGCACCGCGTGGCTGGCCAAGCGCATCAGCATCGCCCCCGCGATCCTGCTGCTGCTGGCCGGCATTGCGCTGGCCTTCGTGCCGGGCATGCCATCGATCGAATTGCCGCCGGATGTGGTGCTGCTCGGCGTGCTGCCGCCGCTGATCTATTCGGCCTCCGTCGCCATGAGCTGGCGCGAATTCCGCGCCAATCTGCGGATCATCACGCTCCTGGCCGTCGGCTGCGTGATCTTCACGGCGTGCCTCGTCGCCACCGCGACGCATTTTCTGATCGGGCTGCCGTGGTCGGTCGGCTTCCTGCTCGGCGCCATCGTCGCGCCGCCCGACGTGGTGGCGCCGCTGGCGATTGCGCGAAAAATCGGCCTGCCGCGCCGCATTCTGGTGGTGCTGGAAGGCGAGGGTCTCGCCAATGATGCGACGACGCTGATCCTGTATCGCTTTGCGGTGGTGGCGATCACCACGGGGGCGTTCTCGCTGCCGAAGGCGGCCGGCACCTTCGTCGCCATTCTCGCCTGCGAACTCGTCTTCGGCCTCGCCATCGGCTGGATCAGCCTGCGCATGCGTCACCGCGCGCGCGATCCACAGGTCGAAATCACACTGTCGTTGCTGACGCCCTATGTCGCCTATCTCATTCCCGAACATTTCGGTGGCTCCGGCATCATCGCCACTGTGGCCTGCGGTCTCTACATTTCCTGGAACGGCCCGCTGCTAATCTCGGCGGCGACGCGCCTGCAGGGCATCTTCTTCTGGGATTTGGTGATCTATCTGGTCGAGGGTCTACTGTTCCTTTTGACCGGCTTCCAGATGCGGGCGCTGATCGAGAAATCGAAGGCGTTTCCGTTTGCCGAGATCATGTGGGCCACGGTGCTCGTCACCGTCGTGATCATCGTGGCGCGTTTCGTCTGGGTCTATGCGGCGATTTATGTACCGCGTTGGCTGAGCGCTGACCTGCGCAAGCGCGATCCGGCGCCGAACTGGCAATGGACCTTCGTCGTCGCCTTCACCGGCGTGCGCGGTGCCGTATCGCTCGCCGCAGCGCTGGCGCTGCCATTCACGCTGGTCTCGAACGAAGGCTTTCCGTCGCGCGACCTGATCCTGTTCGTCTCCTTCAACATCATTCTCATCACGCTGGTTGGCTTCGGCCTGTGCCTGCCCATCGTGGTGAAGTGGCTCGGCGTGACCAAAATCGGCCGCGAGGAGTATATCGCCGAGCATGAGGCCGAACTCGCCACGCGCCGGGAGGCGCTGGCCACAGCCCTGGCGCGGCTCGATGCCATGACCGACGATCGCGAACTATCCGACGAGGTCGTGAAGCTGCTGCGCGCGCGCCATGAAAGCCGCTCGAACCAGTTGCCGGGCGAATTCGATCCCGACGTCGACGTCTCGGCGGTTGGCATCGATCTGGTGCGCGAACTCATCAAGGCCGAGCGCAAATTCATCCACGCGCAACTGCGCGACGGCAAGATCACCGACGAGAGCCGCCGCCGCATCGAGCGCGATCTGGATCTGGAAGAAGCGGGGCTGAGCAACCGCGAGTTCCGGCGGATTCCGCTGTAGCGTTGCTCAGCGGATGCGCTCGGTGAAGACCGGCTCGAAGAAGCGCCACTCGTCGTAATAGGCATCAGGAAGCCTGTAGGGCTGGCAGTTCTCGAGCGCACGCATGCAACTCATCTGATACGCCTTGCTATAGGGCGTGGTCGAGGTGATCGATATCGGGCGCGCCTCATCGATCATGCCATCGCGATTCAGCTTGATCACAAAGATTGCCTCGATCGGCTCCTTGCCGCCACCACCGGGCTTTTTCCAGCATCGCTCCACTTGGGCTTTGAAGAGTGGTCCCCAGTGAGCTGCAGCGTTGCCGGTCCGCTTCGGCACCTGAGGGGGCGCGGCCGGCGGCGTCTGCTGTGATGGCGCGATGTCAGGCCGCGTGAAGCGGCCGGGCAGGCCAAACATCTGAGCGTTGGAAGAGGCTGAGGAGACAAGAAAGAAAAAGGCGCCGGCGACCGTAGCGTTCGGCCCGGGTGCCAATCCGAATAAGCGATTGCCGAGACGCAAGACTGCCTCTTCGCGTGCTGTATCCTAAAATAAAACTATAGATTGAAATTATCGCCATGGCAGCAAAAATGTGCTAAACATAATCGATGACCCGTCAGGATATCGAACTCATCCTTGAACAAGTCGCCACCTGGCCGGAAGAGGCGCAGGAAGAGTTTTTGACGTCGTTCAATGAGATCGAGGCAAAGCACGTCGGTGTCTACCAATTGAATGACGAAGAGCGGGCCGCCGTGCTCCGCGGTCTTGCTGAAATGCGAGCTGGCCAGTTGGCTAGCGAAGAAGAAGTTGCGGCTCTCTTCAATCGCTTTCGCTGATGAAAGTCAGGTGGTCTAAGACCGCCCTGATCGAATTCGAAGAGATTTTCCTTTATATATCCGAGCGCAATGAGGCGGCTGCACGTGCCGTTGTGGCTCGTATCGAGCGGGTTTGCACACAACTCGAACAATTCCCGTTCACAGGTGTGGCTACGAGCGAAGACGAGGCCCGTATGCTGCCGATCGTGCGCTATCCGTTTTCGATCTTCTATGCAGTTGACGAAGGCTTGGATGAAGTCGTGATCCTTCATGTCCGTCATACGGCACGAAGAAAGCCGGCGACGGATGATCCGGTCGCCGGCTGATTTTGGAGCAGCTGCTTGAATTACTCGGCCGCGGTCACGACTTCCGGTGCCTTGGCGTTGGCGCCGTAGCGCTGATCGATATAGTCGATCACCAGCGCCTTGAAGTCGGCCGCAATGCTTGGGCCGCGCAGGGTGCGGAATTTCTCGCCGTCGACGAACACTGGCGCGGCGGGGCTTTCGCCGGTGCCGGGCAGTGAGATGCCGATATTGGCGTGCTTGGATTCGCCGGGGCCGTTGACGATGCAGCCCATGACCGCAACGTTGAGGTTTTCGACGCCCGGATACTGCGTCTTCCAGCCTGGCATCGAGTCGCGGATGAAATCCTGGATCGAGCGCGCCAGTTCCTGGAACGTGGTCGAGGTGGTGCGTCCGCAACCGGGGCAGGCTGCAACCAGCGGCACGAAGGTGCGGAAGCCCATGGTCTGCAGCAGCTCCTGCGCGACCTGAACTTCCACCGTGCGATCGCCGCCGGGCTCGGGGGTGAGCGAAATGCGGATGGTGTCGCCGATGCCCTGCTGCAGCAGAATGCCCAGCGCGGCCGAGGAGGCGACGATGCCCTTCGAGCCCATGCCAGCTTCGGTCAGGCCAAGATGGATCGCATAGTCGGAGCGCGAGGCTAGCGTCTGATACACGGCGATGAGGTCCTGCACCGCCGAGACCTTGGCGGAGAGGATCATCTTGTTCTTCGGCATACCGAGTTCTTCGGCGCGGGCCGCCGACAGTAATGCCGACTGCACCATCGCTTCACGCGTCACCGCGCGGACGTCCTTTGGATTCGCGGACAGCGCGTTCTCGTCCATCAGCTTGGTGAGCAGTTCCTGATCGAGCGAACCCCAGTTCGCGCCGATGCGGACGGCCTTGTTGTTCTTGTTGGCGATCTCGATGATGTCGGCGAACTGGCTGTCACGCTTGCTCTTGAAGCCGACATTGCCGGGATTGATGCGGTATTTGTCGAGTGCTGCTGCGCAGGCCGGGTATTCGGCGAGCAGCTTGTGGCCGATGTAGTGGAAGTCGCCCACCAGCGGCGTGGTGATGCCCTGCTTGTCGAGCGCCTCGCGGATATGCGGAACGGCGGCGGCAGCCTCGTCGCGGTCGACGGTGATGCGGACCATTTCCGAGCCCGCGCGCGACAGCGCTGCGACCTGGTCGATGGTGCCCTGGATGTCGGCCGTGTCGGTGTTGGTCATCGACTGCACGACGATCGGGGCGCCGCCGCCGACAGCGACGTTGCCAACCATGACCTGTGTGGTGAGGTGCCGGGGCGCCGGACCGGCGATATCAGACGGAATTTCAATCTTGTTCATGGGGTCTCGAATATCAGATTTAGATGACATCCAGCAATGCGTTAGTGGCCTAGGCCCTGACCGGTCGGTTAACGAGGACCAGCCCGGCGACGACCAATAACGCAGCGAGGCCGAAGGCGGGGGTCAGGTGGTCGCCCATGATGAGATAGCCTGCCGCGACGCCAAACAAAGGGGTGATGAAGGTAAAAGCCGACAATTTGCTGGCGGAATAGGTCTTGATCAGCCCGAACCAGAGCAAAAACGTGAAGCCGACCACCCAGAAGGCCTGAAACGAGAGCAGGGACAGCGCCAGCGGACCGGGAACCCGGGTCACGGTCTCGCCCGCCAGCAGCGCCGCCAGGCCCAGAATCGGGACAGACAGCCCGACCTGGTATCCCAATGCCTTTTCAGGCGCGACGTAGAGCAACGGGGTCGTTTTAACCACCAGCGTGGTCGCGGCCCATAGCCCCGCACCGGCGACGATCATCAGATCCCCGATCAGCACATCGGCGGTGACGTCCGGCTGCGGGATGCCGATCGCGACGGCGACACCGGCAAAACTCACCGCGAGTCCGGCCCATTGCACCGGGCGCAGGCGTTCGCCCAGGAATTGATAGGAGCCGAAGGCCACGAAGAACGGCATCGTGTAGAGGAAAACCGCGGCCCGTGAGGCCGTCGTGAACTGCAGGCCGTGAAAGATCAGCACGAATTCGATGCCGAACAGCACGCCGGCAAACAGGCCCGCTTTCAGCGTGCCGTCGCGTTCGAACAGCTTGACGCCGCGCATGCGCGCAATGGCCAGGATGACCAGCAGTGCGCCGGCCGAGCGCAGCATCGCCTGCGTGTAAGGCGGGATATCGTGCAGCACCAGCTTGATGGCGATCTGGTTGAAGCCCCAGGTCAGGCACAGCATCAGCACGAGGGCGATGGCGCCGGCGGTGAGTGCGCGTCCGCCGGGTGGGCTGATGATGGTTTCTGCAGACATGAAGCCTCGGGCCCGGCTTGTCGCCGTGTTGTTATGGGATCGTCACGCCTGACAGTGCGCGCAGGTTCCGGTGATTTCGACAACAGACAGTTTTGGGACGAAGCCAGTCGTCCGTGCGGCATCATTCAGGCTCTGCGCGACTTTCGTGGCCGGCACTTCGCCGACCGACCCGCACTGGTCACAGATCAGAAACGCGACCATCGAGGCCGTGCCGTGGTCGTGCGCGCAGGCCAGGAAGGCGTTGCGGCTCTCGATGCGGTGAACGAGGCCGTTCTCCATCAGGAAATCAAGTGCGCGATACACGGTGATGGGTGCCGGACGCGAAGTGGTCTTGGCCAACTCATCGATGATCTCGTAGGCCCCAAGCGGCCGATGGCTCGCGAGCAGCGCTTCAAGCACCTGCCGGCGGATCGGGGTCAGCTTTTGCGATCGGGCCGCACAGACATGCTCGGCATGATGCATGGCGTCCGCCGTACAGCGGTCGTGATCGTGGCCAGGAGCCGGGAAAGTTGGTTTCGGAACTGCCATATGGAGGTAGCTTAACCCGTTGGGTGTGATTGTGCCCGTCTTTTTGGCGTTGGGCCCCAGTCTTACACCAAATCCAGCGGTAAACGACGAACGTTCCCTGCAGATGGGGCGCCGACCGGTCGATTGCAAAGGTTGAAGGAGTATACCGTACCGGATCAAGTCGCGCTTCTGCGCAGATCCGATGGCGAGGTGGCATATCGGCGCCGGAATGTCCGGTTGAAATACGACAAATCGTTGAAGCCGGCCTCGTCCGCGATCTTCCCGATCCGCTCATCGGCCCGCAATGGGTCGAGTAGCAATGCATGAGCAAGGGCCAGACGCCGTTCGAGCAAATATTCCGACAGGCTGAGGCCGTGTTCGCGAAACAGCTTGCGGACATAATCAGGCGAGATTTTCTGAGCCGCCGCCAGCGTTTCGGCCGAGAGGTCGTGATTTCCGAGGCCTGCTTCGATGGCTGCCTTGATCGCCTGCAAGCGCAGCATGCGGGTGCTGGAAGGTGGAAATGTCTCGGAGCGGTTCTCGCAACCGATTGTCAGAAGTGCGATCAGGCTACACAGATCGGCCACGACATGGTGTTGAAGATGGGTGGGGGCGGACCCGTCGAGGTCGATTGCTTCCTGACAATGCGCCATCATTAGCCGCAACGTCCGAGCCTCCAGGAGGACAGGTCGCATGAGCCAGGCGCCGAGATTCGGCACCTTGATCGACAGTGCAGCACGGTCGATCTGAACGATCAGATGCTGCGTCTCACAAGATGACGTATGCCAACCGGCGTCCCTGGTTGTCATCAAGACCGCATGGTCCTGCTCGATGATTTCTTCGCGGCCATGCTGCGATGCGCGAGCGCGACCTTTCAGAACGACTGCAAAGACGACATCGTCGAGCGATGACGCAGTCGCAGCATCCGGCATGCGATCGTTCGCCGGAAATCCTGTGCCGATAAAAACAATCGCGCCGGGCAACCTGTGCAATGCAGTATCGGTCGAAAGCGGGGTGTCCGTCGGAAGAGGGGATTCGACGTTGAATGTCAGGCGCCCGAATTGGAGCTGCGGTGTCGGCAGATTTTCGGAAGCAGCCGCGATTGATGAATCGGGCGTTTCGGGACCGGGCCCTGAAGTCACGAGGATCAGTCCTGCAAGCATTGAACTACATCTTGGTCGCGCCAGCGCCGGATCACGTTCATAATGATCGCAGCTAGCGCGCTTTTGGGTATTTCTGTCTTTGATAGTTCGTGATGCGCCATGTGGCCTGAACGCAACAAGCAGAACGAATTGCGGTGCCAGTCTCGCCCAGTCCTGCCGCGTCGCGTCCGTTCCAAGTCGCTGATGTCTCATTCAACTACACATCATCGAAGCAGGGCCTTCGGCCTGCCTTTGTTGATCTGTTGTTGAGGAGACTGATGGTGAAACGCACCGTATTGGCCGCTGCGGGCCTCGCCATCGTGGCGTTTTCGTCGACCGCCGGCGCTGCGGATCTGTCGCCCCGCATGTACGCCAAGGCGCCGGTTCTGGTGGACCCCGGCATCAACTGGACCGGATTTTATGTCGGCCTCAACGGCGGCTACAGCTGGGGCAAGGGCGACGCCACTTTCCTGCCGGGCACCGCCTTTGCGTCGCCGGTCAAGCAGGATGTCAATGGCGGCCTCGGCGGCGGCCAGATCGGCTACAATTGGCAGCTCGATCGCACATGGGTCGTCGGTCTCGAAGCCGATATCCAGGGGACCGGTGAACGTGGCAGTGCGAACTCTCCGGTGAGTTCGCTGCGGACCACCTTGCCTGGCGGTGACTTCAATCTGCTCGCACTGACCTCGGCAAACAGCTCATGGAGCTTCCCGTGGTTTGCGACCTTCCGCGGCCGCGTCGGCCTGCTGGCAACGCCGGATCTGCTGCTCTACGGCACCGGCGGTCTGGTTGTCGGTGAGGTCAAGTATTCGACATAGACGACAGTAACGGGCCAGATCTTCGGACCGGGCTCTGCTGGCACGACACCGGCCAGCGCCGCCGTGACGATTCCCGGCACGCTGCTGTCGGAATCGCAGACCCGTGTCGGCTGGACCCTGGGCGCCGGTCTGGAAAAGAAGTTCGGCACCAACTGGTCGGCCAAGCTCGAATATCTGTATCTCGATTTGGGCTCGGCGACCTATTTCGGAGGGACGGCCAACCAGACCTCGGTCGGCTTCCATGACCATGTCTTCCGCGCCGGCATCAATTACGCCTTCAGCCCCGCGGTCGTCGCCAAATACTGACCCTTTCGATCCTCCTGACGACCTCAAGCCCCGCCTCGTGCCGGGCTTTTTGTTGTGCCGCCCATTTTGGGGAGGCCCGGGAGACCTGGCCATGCGCTAATCGCGGGGCTGCGTCGTATCGTCCACCGATGCGTTATTCATAAGCTTGCTTATAATAAGCTAAGTTTACGGAGCGCCTCCATGTCCTGCCAGCCTGACGCCGGCACCGATTTCCTGTCCGCTTTGTTCGAGACCCAGCGGATGTTGCGACAGCTGGCCGACAAGGAAGCGCGCCAGTTCGGCATGACCCGCGCTCAATGGGCGGTGCTCGCCAAGGTCGAGCGCAATGAGGGGCAAAAACAGACCGACCTCGCCGACGCCATGGAAATGGCGCCGATCAGCCTGACGCGGCTGATCGACAAGCTCTGCGACAGCGGCCTGATCGAACGCCGCAATGACGACACCGACCGCCGCATCAAGCGCCTCTATCTCACCGAGGCCGCGCGCCCGCTGACGGCAAAGCTGGCGGTGCTGCGCGGCAACCTGATGCAGGTCGCGTTCGACGGCGTGAGCGAGGCCGACATGCACCAGCTGGTCGCGCATCTGGAAACCATCAAAGACAATATCCGCGCTGCGCTGAACCCCGCAGCCACAAAGACCAAGGAACAAGTCTATGGCTGAGCCCGTGCTGAAATTTCCCGACAAGGATGCGCCCGAGGGCGGATCCGATGGCGCCGCGACGACGCAGCGTCAGGGTCTGACAGGATTTTTGAAGCGCTATCGGCGAACGTTGCTGCTGGTCGTACTGCCGGCCATCGTTCTTGTTGGCGGCGTCGCCTTCTATCTGTCGGGCGGTCGCTATGTCGGCACTGACGATGCCTATGTCGGTGCGCAGAAGGTGCTGATCACGCCGGATATCTCCGGCAAGGTCGACAAGGTCGTGGTGCGCGAAGGCCAGCACGTGAGGGAAGGCGACGTGTTGTTCGAGATCGATCCGGTGCCGTTCCGGCTGGCGCTTGACGATGCCAGGGCCAAGCTGGCGCAGGCAAAGACCACCTATGACAACCTCGTCAGCAACGTGAAGATCTACGGCCAGATGCAGGATCTGGCGCAGCAGGGCGTCGACTTCAAACAACGCGACGTCGAACGCAAGTCGACTCTGGTCAAGAGCAACTTCGGCTCGCAACTCGATCTCGACAATGCGGCGACTGCGGCGGTGACCGCGAAGGCGCAGCTCGAACTCCTGAGGCAGCAGCTCGCGACCTCGATGAACCAGTTGCTCGGCAATCCCGACCTGCCGTTGGCTCAGTTCCCGCCTTACGCGCAGGCGCAGTCGGCGCTCGATCAGGCGCAGCGCAATCTCGACCACACCGTGCTGAAGGCGCCGATCTCCGGTGTCGCGACGCAGGTCGATAACATCCAGCTCGGCCGCTTCGCGATGGCCGGCACGCCGATCCTCACGGTGATCGACGACAACAGGCCGTGGGTCGATGCCAATCTGAAGGAATCCGATTTCACTTACATCGCCGTCGGCCAGACCGTGGAGATCGATGTCGATGCGTTCCCGAACCATGCCTTCAAGGGCACTGTCGGTTCGCTGAGCCCTGGCACCGGCGCGCAATTCGCGATCCTGCCGCCGCAAAACGCCACCGGCAACTTCGTCAAGGTGGTGCAGCGCGTGCCGGTGCGGATCTATCTCGATTATGCAGATCCCTTTGTGAAGCGACTGAAGGCCGGCATGAGCACTTACACGACAATCGATACCAAGCATCATCGCTCGCTGGCGGGCCTGCTCGGCCTGTCATCGGCCAAGGCTGCTCAGGACTGATCCCATGAGCACGTCGGCGCCATCTCCCAGTGCGGTCCCGGGCTTTCGCAGGAACATGGTGACGATCTGCGCCATGACCGCGACCATCATGCAGGCGCTCGACACCACGATTGCGAACGTTGCGTTGCCCTATATGCAGGGCACGCTGTCGGCGTCGCAGGATCAGGTTAACTGGGTGCTGACCTCCTATATCGTCGCCGCGGCGATCATGACCGCGCCGGTCGGCTGGATCGCCAACCGGTTCGGCCGCAAGAAGATCTTCATCGTCTGTTCGGCGGGTTTCACGGTCGCCTCGGTGCTGTGTGGCCTTGCGCAAGACATCAACCAGATGGTCGGCTTTCGCCTGTTGCAGGGCGTGTTCGGCGCGGCACTGGTGCCACTGTCGCAGGCGGTGATGCTCGACAGCTACGCGCTGCATGAGCGCGCCAAGGCGATGTCGATCTGGGGCATGGGCGTGATGCTCGGCCCGATCATGGGCCCTTCATTGGGCGCGTGGCTGACTGAAACTTATTCCTGGCACTGGGTATTCTTCGTAAATCTGCCCTTCGGCATCGTCACGGTGTTTGGCCTGCTGGCCTTCATGGACGAGACCAAGACCAATGCAGAACTGAAATTCGACTGGTTCGGTTTCGGCGCGCTGGCCATCGGCATCGGTGCGATGCAGCTCGCGCTTGACCGCGGCGAGCAGCTCGGGTGGCTCGAATCCAACGAAATCGTCATCGAGGCGATCGTCTCGATCATCGGCTTCTATTATTTCTTCGCGCATTCCTTCACGACCTCGAAGCCGTTCATCCAGTTCGCGATCTTCAAGGACAAGAATTTTGTCGGTGGCTGCGTTTTCATGGCCGTCATGGGGCTGGTGCTGTATTCGACCATGGCACTGTCGTCGCCCTATCTGCAGAACGTCATCGGCTATCCGATCCTCACGGCAGGTCTGTTACTGGCGACGCGTGGCTCCGGCACCTTCGTGGCGATGATGCTGGTCGGGCGCATCATGAAATATGTCGAGGCGCGTACACTGATCATGGTGGGAATGGCGCTGATGTCGGTGTCGCTGTTCTTTACGTCGATGTGGACCGACCAGACCGGCGTGCCGGAGATCGTGATCGTCTCGATCGCGCAGGGATTTGGCCTTGGTCTCGTCTTCGTGCCGCTGTCCACGGTGGCGTTCCTGACGCTGCCAAATCATCTGCGCACCGACGGCACCTCGATGCTCACGCTGCTGCGCAATGTCGCGAGTTCGATCGGCATCTCCATCGTAATCGCGCAGCTCACCTCAAACACCCGTATGGCCCATGCGGTGCTGGTCGAGCACATCACGCCGTTCAGCAATGCGCTGCAGATGCCCAATGTGACCAGCGCGATCAACCTCGCCACCGACAGCGGCCGCGCCATGATGGACGCCATCGTCACGCTGCAGGCCACGATCATCGCCTTCGGGCTGGATTATCAGATGGTGATGCTGGTGACGCTCTGTGCGATTCCGATGGCGCTGATCATCGGCTCGTCCAAGGCGACCTTGCGCGCGCAAGCGGCGAAGCCGGGTGCGGACGAGCATCCGGCGGTGATGGAGTAATTGAAGCGGAGACGCTGATGGTTTCCCTCCCTCAAGTCCAGCGAAGCTGGACGCAGTGGGGAGGGTCGGCCGATAGGCCGGGGTGGGGTCTCTCCCCAAGCGAGGACGCCGTGTGTGGCTCCCCACCCGTCTCGACCGCTTCGCGGTCGATCCACCCTCCCCACCTGCGCGGCTCCGCCGCTTTGGGGGAGGGATAAGAGAGACATCACACGTCGAAGAACACCGTCTCGTTGGCGCCTTGCAGGTGGATATCAAACCGATACACGCCAGGCGCCGTCTTCTTCGCGATGATCGTCGCGCGGCGGTCGGCCGGGACGAGGTTCATCACCGCATCATCAGCCGTCGCGGCTTCGTCCTCGAAATAGATACGCGTCATCGACTGCATGGTCATGCCGCGGCCAAACACGGCCATCACGATATGCGGCGCCTGCGGCTTGCCATCGCTGCCGGGCACGCTGCCGGGTTTGACGGTGTCGAACGAATATTCGCCGGCATCGGTGGTGCCGGAGCGACCGAAACCCCTGAAGCTCGAATTCGGCAGCCCGCGGGTATCCTGCGGATCGGCGAAACGGCCCTGCGCATCGGCCTGCCAGATTTCCAGTACGGCGTCGGGCACCACGTTGCCGTCGCCGTCATAGATCACGCCTTCGATGCGGATCTTGTCGCCGGTGACGTCGGGTGTCAGCAGGTTGCTGGTGAAGGCGTCGTTCCAGGCATATTTGCCGTTCGGTGTCAGGCCATAGGCATAGAACGGACCGACGGTCTGCGACGGGGTAATTCCGGGCATCAGTGATTCTCCGTCGGGGTGGCGTTGCGGCCGCGCAGCACGATGTTGAAACGATAGGCCAGCGCCCAGCCGGGCTCGGTGACGTCGAGGTCGAAATCCGACACCATGCGCAGGCGCGCCTTTTCGTCTGTGACCGAGTTGAAGATCGGGTCGAACGGGAACAGCGGATCGTTCGGGAAATACATCTGCGTCACGAGGCGCGAGACGAAGGAATGGCCGAACACCGAGAAGTGGATGTGCGCAGGGCGCCAGGCATTATGGTGATTGCCCCACGGATAGGCGCCGGGCTTGATAGTGACGAACTTGTAGTTGCCCGCGGCGTCGGTGACGGTGCGGCCGGCGCCGGTGAAGTTCGGATCGAGCGGCGCGGGGTGTTGGTCCCAGACATGCACGTAGCGGCCGCAGGCATTGGCCTGCCAGAGTTCGACCAGCGTGTTCGGTACGCCGCGGCCGTCCTCGTCCATCACCGTGCCGTGCACGATGATGCGTTCGCCGAGCGGCTCGCCCGCATGCATGGTGGTGAGGTCATGATCGCCGGGTCGGACCGTCTCGTGGCCGTAGACCGGTCCTGTTGTTTCCGACAGTGTGTGCGGCATCAGGATGGGCTGCTTCTGCGGGGCACGCTTGATGGTGCTCTTGTAGCCGGGTGAGAGGCGCGGCGCGTGCGCCGCATTGCTCTCGACGGGATAGATTAGCGTCATGCTGGTTTCCCCTTTTTGGCCGCCGCGGATTCCGCGGCGGCAGTCTTGAAAACGTCGTTGTTAGTTCAGTTTCTCGATCGCCATGGCGACGCCCTGGCCGACGCCGACGCACATGGTGGCCAGCGCGAGCTTGCCGCCGCGCTTCTCCATGCCGTGCACAGCCGTCATCGCCAGGCGCGCGCCGCTCATGCCGAGCGGATGGCCGAGCGCGATCGCGCCGCCGTGTGGGTTCACGAAATCAGCATCTTCCTTGACGCCGAGCTGGCGCAGCACCGCGATGCCCTGCGACGCGAAGGCCTCGTTGAGCTCGATCAGGTCGAAGTCGCTGATCTTGAGGCCGAGACGCTCCATCAGCTTCTTGGTCGCCGGCACGGGGCCAACGCCCATGATGCGCGGCGCGACGCCGCCCGAGGCGAGGCCGAGGATGCGGGCGCGGGCCTTGAGGCCGTGCTTCTCCACAGCGGCGCCCGAGGCGAGGATCATGGCGCAGGCGCCGTCATTGACGCCCGAGGCGTTGCCGGCGGTGACCGTGCCGTCCTTGCGGACAATCGGGCGCAGCTTGGCGAGGCCTTCCAGCGTGGTTTCGGGGCGCGGATGCTCGTCCTTGTCGACGGCGATCGGGCCGGCCTTGCCGCCGGGCACCATCACCGGGATGATTTCTTCGGCGAAATAGCCCGAAGCGATCGCCTTGCCGGCGTTCTGCTGCGAGCGGATCGCAAAGGCATCCTGGTCGGCGCGCGAGATCTGGAAATCCTGCGCGACGTTTTCGCCGGTCTCAGGCATGGCGTCGACGCCGTATTTTTCCTTCATCAGCGGGTTGATGAAGCGCCAGCCGATGGTGGTGTCGAAGATTTCCGCCGAACGGGAGAAGGCTTCGGTGGCCTTGCCCTGCACGAATGGCGCACGGGTCATGGATTCGACGCCGCCGGCAATGGCGAAATCGATTTCACCGGCGCGGATGGCACGGGCGCCGGCGCCAACGGCATCGAGGCCGGAGGCGCAAAGACGGTTCAGTGTGGCGCCGGGAACGGAATCCGGCAGGCCGGCCAGCAGCGCGGCCATGCGGGCGACGTTGCGGTTGTCTTCACCGGCCTGGTTGGCGCAGCCGAAATAGACTTCCTCGACGGCAGCCCAATCCACGCCGGGATTGCGGTCCATCAGGGCTTTAATGGGGGCGGCGGCGAGGTCGTCGGCGCGAACTTTGGCAAGGGAGCCGCCGAAACGGCCGATGGGGGTGCGGACGGCGTCGCAAATGAAGACATCGCTCATCAATTCTCTCCCTGGAGACTGCATCCGCGCTCGATTGCCGGATTTTCGCGGTGGTTTTAAGAACCCCCGCTGACCCGGTCAAATGCCGCTGCTGGATGGCAGCGTTGTCCCTGGGAATTCAAAGAATTCCCTTGAGAACTGCGGATATGAAATCGCAGTTGACTTGTCAACTGTCTCGCCGCGGTGGGGAAAACTACGGTTTGCGACAGCCGCGGGTGGGATCGGCGGAGCAAAATTTGCTAGCGTCCGCCGCCATGACGATCCAGCAGCCCATTACCGCCCCAGAACCCGCTCCCCGTGTGGATGACACCGCAAAAGTGTCTCCCATGATGGAACAGTACCTTGAGATCAAGGCCGCCAATCCCGGCCTCTTGCTGTTCTACCGGATGGGCGATTTCTACGAGATCTTCTTCGAGGACGCTGAGCTTGCCTCGCGCTCGCTCGGCATCGTGCTGACCAAGCGCGGCAAGCATCAGGGCATGGATATCCCGATGTGCGGCGTGCCGGTGGTTCGCGCCGATGATTATCTGCACCGCCTGATCTCGCTCGGCATCCGTGTCGCCGTCTGCGAACAGATGGAGGATCCGGCCGAGGCGAAGAAGCGCGGCGGCAAGAGCGTGGTTCGCCGCGACGTCGTGCGCGTGGTTACGCCGGGCACGCTGACCGAAGAAAACCTGCTCGACGCGCGGGCCAATAATTATCTGCTGGCGATTGCGCGCAGCAAGGGCTCAAGCGGTGCGGATCGCATCGGTCTGGCCTGGATCGATATTTCGACTGCCGAATTCATTGTCACCGAATGTGCGACAGGCGAACTCGGCGCGACGCTGGCGCGGATCAATCCGAACGAGGTGCTGGTTACGGATGCGCTCTACAGCGATCCGGATCTCAGCCAGCTGCTGCGCGAATTGCCGGCGGTGACGCCGCTGACCCGTGACGTGTTCGATGGTGCCACCGCCGAACGCCGGCTGTGCGATTACTTTGCCGTCGCCACCATGGACGGCCTCAGCGCCATGTCGCGGCTGGAAGCGACCGCTGCAGCGGCGTGCGTCACCTATGTCGAGCGCACGCAAGTCGGCAAACGCGTGCCGCTGTCGCCGCCGACCCACGAAGCGGTCGGCACCACCATGGCCATCGATCCGGCGACCCGCGCCAATCTCGAACTGACGCGCACGCTATCAGGCGAGCGCAAGGGCTCGCTGCTGGATGCGATCGACTGCACCGTGACCGCGGCTGGGTCGCGGCTGCTGGCGCAACGGCTGGCCGCGCCGCTCACGGATGAAGTGGCCATCGGCCGCCGGCTCGATGCCGTCGCGAGTTTCGTATCGGACAGCGGGCTGCGCGACGATCTGCGCTCGGCCCTGAAGACCGCGCCTGATATGTCGCGCGCACTGGCGCGGCTTTCGGTCGGTCGCGGCGGTCCGCGCGATCTCGCCTGTCTGCGTGATGGTGTGCTTGCCGCCGATCAGGTGCTTGATCGTCTCGGCGTCATCGACAATCTGCCAGCGGATATCACGGCTGCCATGGCCGGCCTGCGCCGTCCGTCGCGTGAGCTCGCGGCGACCTTCGCCCGCGCACTGGCCGACGACCTGCCGCTGCTGAAGCGCGATGGTGGTTTTGTCCGCGAAGGCTTCGAAGCTGCGCTCGACGAGACCCGCAATTTGCGCGATGCCTCGCGTCTCGTGGTCGCCGCGATGCAGGCGCGCTATGCCGATGACACCGGCGTGAAGGGCCTCAAGATCCGTCACAACAATGTGCTCGGCTATTTCGTCGAAGTCACCGCGCAGCATGGCGACAAGTTGATGCAGGCCCCGCTGAACGCGACCTTCATCCATCGCCAGACGCTGGCAGGGCAGGTGCGCTTTACCACGTCCGAACTCGGCGAGATCGAGGCCAAGATCGCCAATGCCGGCGACCGTGCGCTTGGGTTAGAGCTCGAAATCTTCGAACGGCTGTCGGCGATGGTCGCCGAGGCGTCGGAAGATCTGCGCGCTGCCGCCCATGCCTTCGCACTGCTGGATGTGGCGACCGCGTTGGCGAAACTGGCGGTCGACGACAATTATGTCCGCCCCGAAGTCGACAATTCGCTGCTCTTCGCCATCGAGGGCGGCCGGCATCCGGTGGTCGAACAGGCGCTGCGCCGCGACGGCCAGCCGTTCATCGCCAATGCCAGCGATCTGTCGCCCGGGCCGGGGCAGAAGTCCGGCCAGATCTGGCTGATCACTGGTCCGAACATGGCCGGTAAGTCGACCTTCCTGCGCCAGAACGCATTGATCGCGCTGCTCGCGCAAATAGGCAGTTTCGTGCCGGCCTCGCGCGCCCGCATCGGCATTGTCGACAGGCTCTTTTCGCGCGTCGGCGCTGCGGATGATCTCGCGCGCGGTCGTTCGACCTTCATGGTCGAGATGGTCGAGACCGCCGTCATCCTCAATCAGGCCACCGAACGCGCGCTGGTAATTCTCGACGAAATCGGCCGCGGCACGGCGACCTTCGACGGTCTGTCGATCGCCTGGGCCGCGATAGAGCATCTGCACGAAAGCAACCGCTGCCGCGCATTGTTCGCGACCCATTATCACGAGCTCACGGCGCTCTCCGCTAAACTGCCACGGCTGTTCAATGCCACGGTGCGGGTCAAGGAATGGCATGGCGACGTGGTGTTCCTGCACGAGGTGCTGCCGGGCTCGGCGGATCGCTCCTATGGCATCCAGGTGGCCAAGCTCGCGGGCCTGCCGCCGGCGGTGATCGCGCGCGCGAAGTCGGTGCTGGCCAAGCTTGAAGCGCAGGATCGCGGCCAGAGCGCCAAGGCGCTGATGGATGACCTGCCGCTGTTCGCGATCACAGCGCGTGCACCGGTCGAGGCGGCTCCTCCGTCGGAGGCGGAATTGCTGATGGACGCCGTGAAGGCGCTGCATCCCGACGAGATGTCGCCAAGGGAGGCGCTGGATGCGCTCTATGCGCTGAAGGCGAAACTGCCGAAGTAACATTCTCTATCGTCATGCCCGGCCTTGTGCCGGGCATCCACGCCTTCGATCGGCGAAGACAGACGTGGATGGCCGGGACAAGCCCGGTCATGACGGCGTTTCAAATGAAGCGCGCGCGCCTGCGTCCCCACGACCACAGGCCGAGATTCCACACCACGCAAGTCGCCAGCGCGAGGCTCAGGGCGACCACCGAGCCGAAGCGCGTGGCGGTGACATGCATCACGGCCACCGCGATACCGAAACCCATCAGGCCCCAGCCACCATTGGCGATCACGGCGGCGGTGGGCGGGCCACCGATCCGCGGATGCAGGATCAGCATCAGGCTGGTGAAGACCACGGGATAAAGTGCGAGAATGCCGCTGCCGGTCGGGCCGATGGTCGAGGACAGCGTCACCACGGTGGCAACCAACGTCGCGACGAGAGCGGCACGCAGCGGGATGTCGTACCAGCGCCGGGTGATGAGCGGCATCTTCGCATGGCGAAACCGCGCCATCAGCGGCAGGCAGATGCCGAAGGCCACGACATTGGCCGCGATGCCGCCAAGCAAAGTCCATTCGAACTGCCGCACCAGCAGGGCGAGGGCGAACCACACCAGCACAGCGGCGCCGAGGCTGACGATCACGTTGTGGCGTTGCGCCAGCAGCACGTAAGTCAATCCGAGAAACATCGTCGCGCCATTGATCGGCAGGCTGGCCAATGCACCTTGCGCGATGAAGGCGGCGTCATGATCGAGCGCGAGAAAGACGTAGGACGGTCCCGCCGAGATCGGCAGCGTCGCTACCAACGCGCCGATCACCGGGCCGGATCGTTCGGTGATGATGGAGGCCGTGATCACGAAGGCGGCGGTGATCGCCATGCGCAAAATGAGCGTCAGGAGGAAGGCAAGTTCGGGAGACATGGCAGCCTGACGAGAGGAGGTGCTTGGCCTCCTCTTTCCTTGGTGGGAGTCGTCTGGCCTGCTTACACCCTGTTGAGAGACACTGAAACCTTCGGGCCATGCTTGATGGTCTGGTAGACCACGCAATAACGCTCGGTCAGCTTGAGCAGCAGATCGAGCTTGTCCTGCGGCGCGTCGGTGTCGACATCGAAGCGCAGGCGGATTTCGGCAAAGCCGACCGGCGCGTCCTTGTCGACGCCGAGCGTGCCGCGGAAATCGAGATCGCCCTCGGCTGTCACATTGCCGGACTTCAAGGGAATTTCGACCGCGGTGGCCACCGACTTCAGCGTCACGCCGGCGCAGGCCACCAGCGCTTCCAGCAGCATGTCGCCCGAACAGAGTTCAAGCCCAGAGCCGCCAGTTGCGGGGTGCAGGCCGGCGGCTGCGATCTGCCGGCCGGTCTCAACCTTGCAGGCAATGCCGTCATTGTCGATCGAGCCCTTGGCTTTGAGCGTGATGAAGGCAGCCTTGGGATCGGTCTTGTAGAGCTCTTTGATGGGGGCCTGGGTGGCGCGAAGCGCGGCGGCGTCCATGATATCTCTCCCTGAGATTTTGTTAGTTGCAGCTTTTATTAGCTCGCGGTGCTGTTGTCACCACCACGCGCCGACCGCCTCGGCAGGTGCGCTATCGGGCACGTCACGATCCAGCGATCGATCCAGTGCGGTGAGCACGCGGCGCTTCACTGCGTCGAACAGCGGCGAGGCACGGTCGCGGGGACGGGCGAGGCCGACATCGATCTCGGCGAACAGCCGACCCGGCCGCGGACGCATCACCAGCACGCGGTCCGCCAGCACAACGGCTTCGTCGACATCATGGGTGACAAGGACCAGCGTCGGCCGCGTGTCGGCCCACAGATCAAGCAGATGATCCTGCAGGTCGCGGCGCGTGAAGGCGTCGAGCGCGGAGAACGGCTCATCCAGCAACAGCACCTCCGGCTGCGGTACCAATGCGCGGGCAATGGCCACGCGTTGCGCCTGCCCGCCGGATAGTTCGCGCGGCCATGCCTGTGCTTTATCCGACAGGCCGACGCGCGCCAGGGCCTGTGCGACTTTCTCGCGGCGTGCGGCGACAGGAAGCTCGGACAGTCCGAAGCCGATATTGTCGGCGACGGTCAGCCACGGCAGCAGTCGCGGTTCCTGGAAGATGATGCCGATCTTCTCGTGCGGCGCACTGATATCGATGTTGTCGATGCGGATGCTGCCGGTCGAGGCGCGATCGAGCCCGGCAACGGCGCGCAACAGTGTCGATTTTCCGCAGCCGGAGCCACCAATGATGGCGACGATCTCGCCCTGCGGGATTTGCGCGGTGAAGCGCTCCAGCGCATGAACGCCGTTGGGGTAGGTCTTGCCGACCTTGTCGAGTGCGAGCATCAGGTCTCTCCACCCGGTCGGAACGCATCCTGCCAGCGCAGCAGTGGTGCGGTGACGAGTTCGATCAGCCAGTCGGTGGTCTTGCCGAGCAATGCGAAAATGGTGATGGCGGCGAGGATCTGCGCGGGCTTGCCGAGCTGCTGGCCGTCGATGAGGAGATAGCCGAGCCCTTCGGAGGCGCCCATGAATTCGGCGGCAACCACAAACATCCAGCCGAGCCCGAGGCCGACGCGAAGTGCAACAACATAGGCCGGCAGCACCGCAGGCAGCAGGATGCGGCGGATCATGGCGGGGCCAGAGAGACGGAAGGTGCGGCCGACCTCGACGATCTTGCGATCGACCGAGAGGATCGCGCCCATCACGCCGAGATAGACCGGAAAGAACACGCCGACGGCAATCAGCGCGACCTTCGAGGTCTCGAAAATGCCGAGCCACAGGATGAACAGCGGCACCCAGGCGATCGACGGGATGGCGCGCAGCGCCTGCACGGTGGGATCGAGCAGTCGCCGCGCGATTCCCCAATAGCCGGAGATAGCGCCGAGCAGCGTGCCGGCGACGACACCGAGGCCGAAGCCGGCAGCAACGCGCGACAGCGTCGTGGTGATATGGCGCCAGAGTTCGCCGCTTCGGGCGAGCTCCATGATGGTGGCAAAGACGCGCGATGGCGGCGGCACCAGGCGGCCGTTCGACCAGCCGGACCACACCGCGAGCTCCCATGCCAGCGCGAGTGTCAGGGGCAATACGACGCCCAGCGCCGGCCGCGCGAAACGCTGCCAGCGGCGATTCGGTGCGGCACTGTCGATCGCATCGGAATGTTCAAGCGCGGGTGTTTCCAGCGTCATGGTCATAGGAGATTGCGTCTCGTCGGTGATTGCAAGCAGCGCCTTGCTTTCTTCCCCTCGCCCCCGGGCGCAGCGAAGCTGCGTCAGGTGGGAGAGGGTGGATCGAACACGCGAAGCGGGTTCGAGACGGGAGAGGGGGCGCTTCGCGAAAGAAAGAACCCTCTCCCGCCTTCGCTGCGCTCAGGCACCCTCTCCCACGGCGCGCAGCTTTGCTGCGCTGGGGGAGAGGGGAAGTTAGAGCGTCAGCTCTTTGGCAGCGGCACCTGATCGTCGATCAGTGCATCCACCGTTGCCTTCACATCGACCTTGGCGTCGATCACGCCGGCCTGCTGCAATGCGAGGCCTGCGGCGAGGATCGACTCGCGCTGGGGGGCGCCGATGCGGCTGTGGGTCAGCTCGGTGCGTTCCTTGAGCTGCTTGTCGACGACGGCGTCGGGCAGTTTGGTCACGCCGATGAACGCCTTCTTCAGCTCGGGATAGTTCTCCAGCGAATATTTCCGGGCGTCTTCATAGACGGCGAGCACGCGGCGCGCGGCATCCGGATAGTCCTTCAGAAATTGCTCGCGCACATTGAGGATGCCCCAGGTGTTGGCGTCCGGCTTGCGGAAGAACAGCTTGGCGCCGTCCTCGACCTCGGCCTGCGCCATCATCGGGTCGAGTCCGGCCCATGCATCGACGTCGCCGCGGATCAGCGCAGCCTTGCCGTCGGCATGCTGCAGCAGAACTGGCGTGATGTCCTTGTCGGTGAGGCCGGCGCCGAGCAAAGCGCGGACCAGGAAGATGTGGGGATCGGTGCCGCGGGTCACCGCGACGCGCTTGCCCTTGAGATCGGCGACGGAGGCGATCTTGGAATCTTTGCCGGTTACCAGCGCCGTCCATTCCGGACGCGAATAGACGTAGACCGACTTGATCGGGTTGCCGTTGATCTTCGCCACCAGCGCAGCGGAGCCCGCGGTCGAGCCGAAATCGATGGACCCCGCATTGAGGAATTCGAGTGCCTTGTTGGAGCCGGCCGACTGTACCCAAGTGATCTTCACGCCGTCCTTGGCGAACTCCTTCTCCAGCAGGCCGTTCTGCTTGAGGATGATCGAGACCGGATTGTAGGTCGCCCAGTCGAGCCGGATTTCCTTGAGCGGTTCGGCGGCGAAGGTAGCTCCGGGCAGCAGTGCAGCCGCAGCAATCAGACCGGCGACAGCGCGCCGTGACATCGTGAACATTCTGGTCTCTCCCTGGTGGACTGTCGAAACGTGAGGTTCGAAGGCGACTTGCATCCTGCGGGCGTCATGGCACCACGCCGGGGTCGCTCTCTGTGCGAAAACGTGCTTTAATTTCAATTAGTTATGGCGTTCCGTCAATGAGAAGATATGATGCGCCAAGGACACCGCCGCGAGAACGTTGTTGCCCGGATTGCGCAAAAGGCAGCATGGACTAGCTGTGGGGCTACAATCACCGTGACAGCGCTTGCGCCGTCCGATATCCGGGTTGTTCATGGACAGCGTTGCTACACAAGACAGACCGACGACCGAAACCGACTTCGACACGACGCGGATTACCGCCGAGATCGATGCGCTTGCAGCGCAGCATCGCGGCAAGAACGATTTGTTTCGCGCCGCCGTCGCCAAGCTGCTGAAGGCAGAACTGCTCAAGGCCAGTGAAGCCGCCGAGGCCGTCTTGTTGAAGGACCGCCACGGCCGACGCTGTGCCGAGCAGCTCTGCCAGGTGCAGGATGAAATCATCCGCATGCTGTTCGCCGCGGCGACGAAGCATCTCTATCATTCGCCAATCCCGTCTGGTGCCGAACGGATGGCGGTGGTCTCCACCGGTGGCTATGGCCGTGGGCTGATGGCGCCGGAATCCGACATCGATCTGTTGTTCATCCTGCCCTACAAGCAGACCGCCTGGGGCGAACAGGTCGCGGAAGTCATTCTCTATTGCCTGTGGGACATGGGCCTGAAGGTCGGCCACGCTACGCGTTCGGTGGATGAATCGATCCGCCAGGCGCGCGGCGACATGACGATCCGCACGGCGATCCTGGAAACGCGCTTCCTCACCGGCGATCAGGCTCTGTACGACGAACTGGTCACGCGCTTCGATGCCGAGGTGGTGCAGGGCACGGCCGCTGAATTCGTCACTGCCAAGCTCGCCGAACGCGAGGAGCGCCATCGCCGTGGTGGCCAGTCGCGCTATCTGGTCGAGCCCAACGTCAAGGACGGCAAGGGCGGTCTGCGCGATTTGCACACCGTGTTCTGGATCGCGAAATACGTCTATCGGGTGCGCGATAGCAAGGAGCTGGTCGCGCGTGGCGTGTTCGATCCGCAGGAATACCGCACCTTCAAGCGTTGCGAAGACTTCCTGTGGTCGGTCCGCTGCAATATCCACTTCCTGACCAAACGGCCGGAAGAGCGGCTGTCGTTCGACCTGCAGCGCGAGATTGCGGTCCGCCTCGGCTATACCTCGCATCCCGGCATGCAGGACGTCGAGCGCTTCATGAAGCACTACTTCCTGATTGCCAAGGAAGTCGGCGATCTCACCGCGATCCTGTGCGCCAAGCTCGAAGACCAGCAGGCCAAGCCGGCGCCGGCGCTGACGCGCATGATGGCCAAGCTGCGGCCCGAGATGCATCGCCGCCGGCTGCCGGACAGCGATGCGTTTATCATCGACAACAACCGCATCAATCTTGCTGCGCCTGACGTGTTCAAGGAAGACCCGATCAATCTGATCCGATTCTTCCGACTGGCGCAGAAGCACAATCTGGCCTTCCATCCCGATGCGATGCGGACCGCGACGCGCTCGCTCCGGCTGATCACGCCGGAGATCCGCGAGAACGCCGAAGCCAACGCGCTGTTTATGGAGATACTGACCTCGGATAACGCCGAGATCGTGCTGCGGCGGATGAACGAGACCGGCGTACTCGGTCATTTCATTCGTGCCTTCGGCCGCATCGTGTCGATGATGCAGTTCAACATGTATCATCACTATACGGTGGATGAGCATCTGCTGCGGTGTGTCGGCATCCTTCAGGAGATCGAGCGCGGCGGGAACGACGAGTTCGTTGTCGCCAGCGATCTGATGCGTAAGATCCGCCCGGAACATCGGGCGGTGATCTATATCACGGTGTTGCTGCACGACATCGCGAAGGGGCGCCCGGAGGATCACTCCATCGCCGGCGCCAAGGTGGCGCGGCGACTGTGCCCGCGGCTCGGATTCAACGCCGCCGACACCGATCTCGTTGCGTGGTTGATCGAGGAACATCTGACCATGTCCACGGTGGCGCAGTCGCGCGACCTGTCGGATAGCAAGACCATTGAGAATTTCGCTGCCGTGGTGCAGTCGGTCGAGCAGATGAAGCTGCTGACGATTCTCACCACCGCCGATATTCGCGGTGTCGGTCCCGGCGTCTGGAACGGCTGGAAGGCGCAGCTGATCCGGACGTTGTACTACGAGACCGAGCCGGTGCTGACCGGTGGTTTCTCCGAGGTCAATCGCGCACAGCGCATCGCGTCGGCGCAAGCCGAATTCCGCCGTGCCTTCACCGAGTGGCCCGAGCAGGATCTCAACGCCTACATTCTGCGGCACTATCCGGCCTACTGGCTCAAGGTCGAGCTCGACCGCAAAATTCGCCACGCGCGCTTCCTGCGGGCATCGGAAGAGGCCGGGCATAAGCTCGCGATCAATGTCGGGTTCGATGAAGCCCGCGGCGTCACCGAGCTCACGATTCTGGCCGTCGACCATCCCTGGTTGCTGTCGATCATCGCCGGCGCATGCGCCGCAGCCGGCGCCAACATCGTCGACGCGCAGATTTACACCACGACCGATGGCCGCGCGCTCGACACCATCGCGATCTCCCGGGAATACGATCGCGATGATGACGAAGGCCGCCGTGCAACACGAATCGGCGACATGATCGAGGACGTGCTCGAGGGCAAGGTGCGGCTGCCGGAAACCGTGGCGAAGCGCGCCTCGACGAAGGGCAAGATCAGGGCTTTCACCGTCGAGCCGGAAGTTATCGTCAACAACCAGTGGTCGGATCGTTACACGGTGATCGAGGTCTCGGGGCTCGACCGGCCGGGCCTGCTGTATCAACTGACCACGGCGATCTCGAAGCTCAACCTCAATATCGCTTCGGCGCATGTGGCGACCTTCGGCGAGCGCGCGCGCGACGTATTCTACGTCACCGATTTGCTCGGCGCGCAGATCAATGCCCCGACGCGTCAGGCTGCGATCAAGCGCGCATTGATCCATCTGTTGGCAAACGGCGATATCGCGGAGAAGCCGGCGGCGTAGTTACTTCACCGCAACGCCTTCGTGCTCCAGCAGCCAGCGCTTGCGGGCGATGCCGCCGCCATAGCCGGTGAGCGAACCGTTGGCGCCGATCAGGCGGTGGCAGGGCACGACGACACTCAGGGGATTGGCGCCATTGGCGTGGCCGACCGCGCGCATCGCATTGGGCACGCCGAGTTGCGCGGCCAGCGTGCCGTAGCTGAGTGTGCTGCCTGCAGGGATTTTTCGCAGTGCCGTCCAGATACGGTTCTGAAACGGCGTGCCGGGGATGTGGCAGGTGATGCCATCGAGCTGGTTGAGTTCGCCGTCGAAATAGCGTGAGAGTGCGCTGCGGATTTCGGATGGTGCCGAGTTCTCAATCAGTTCGACCGTCCCATAATAACGACGCAGCAAAGTCAGCAAGCGCTCTTCGTAATCGATCCAGTCGAGTGCGCAGAGTGCGCCACCGTGGTTCGTCACCAGCAGCGCGATGCCGATCGGGGTGTCGAGCCGGTCGAGAGTGAGTGGAGTGGGTTGCTTCGCCATGGCGATGTTGCGCTCATCAAATGGAAACGCCGACCGTAGGTGTAGCTACGGCCGGCGTCATTCCGATTTCCGATAAGTGAGCCGCGAATTATTCCGGCTTCGGCTCGTGCGACATGCGCTCGAGGCGTTCCTGCATTTCCTTCATCTGGCGACGCAGGTCATCCATAGTGTCGGCAGGCTCAGCGGTCGGCTCCGGCGCCTTTTCCGGCTCCGGCGACGCAGCGCCGCCGCGCGGCGGCACGAACGGCTTGAACATCGCGAAGGTCTGCTGAAACAATTCCATGTTGCGACGAACGGTTTCCTCAAGTGGCGCGAACGGCGTCATGCTGAACGTGTTCGTCATCTGCTTGCGGAATTTCTCCTGCTCGCGCGTCAGGCTGTCGATGGACTGCTCGAGATACTTCGGCACCACCATCTGCATGCTGTCGCCATAGAAGCGGATCAACTGGCGCAGGAAAGTGGTCGGCAGGAGATTCTGGCCAGCCTTGTTTTCCTGTTCGAAGATGATCTGGGCCAGCACCGAGCGGGTAATATCGTCGCCGGTCTTGGCGTCATAGACGAGAAAATCCTCGCCGTCCTTTACCATCGCAGCGAGATCTTCAAGCGTCACGTAAGTGCTTGTTCCGGTATTATAAAGCCGGCGGTTCGCATATTTTTTGATTGTCGTGGGTTGATCTGATTTCGCCATGGGGGCTCACACATACGGACCGAGGACAGGGAACCTTACGGCAGCGCGCCATAAGGTTGTCGAACAACGCAATGCAATAAAGTAAGCACTTTCAAAGGGGCTCGGCTACCGTTTTGTGCGTCACGGTTAAAATGGCAGCAGCCTTGTGCTATGCAAAGCGACATCCGTGCCATTTTGCGTGCGTTGCGGCCGTAATTTGGCTTCTGACCAATTGACAGTCCAACCCTCAGTTAACAGGATAGTTTGCAACGCGGCCCCCGCCATCCTGGCTCTGACCGTCGAAAAAACCTCAACAACAGGAGATGTCCATGTCAGACGATGTCGTCATCGTCAGCGCTGCCCGCACACCCGTCGGCAGCTTCAACGGCGCTTTCGCGACCATGCCGGCGCATGATCTCGGCGCCATTGCCATCAAGGCGGCGCTTGAGCGCGGCAAGATCGATCCGGCCCGCGTCTCCGAAGTCATCATGGGACAGATCCTCACTGCTGCGCAGGGCCAGAACCCCGCGCGTCAGGCCTCGATTGCCGCCGGCCTGCCGGTGGAAACTTCGGCCTGGGGCGTCAACATGCTGTGCGGCTCCGGCCTGCGCACGGTCGCGCTCGGCTATCAGGCGTTGCTCAATGGTGATTCGGAAATCGTCGTTGCCGGCGGTCAGGAATCCATGAGCATGGCCCCGCATGCGCAATATCTGCGCGGTGGTGTGAAGATGGGTCCGGTGGAATTCGTCGACACCATGATCAAGGACGGTCTGTGGGATGCCTTCAACGGCTATCACATGGGTAACACCGCCGAGAACGTGGCAAAGCAGTACCAGATCACGCGCCAGCAGCAGGACGAGTTCGCTGTTGCATCGCAGCAGAAAGCGGAAGCTGCGCAGAAGGCCGGCAAGTTCAAGGACGAGATCGTTCCGGTCACCATCAAGGGCCGCAAGGGCGACGTCATCGTCAGCGATGACGAATATCCGCGCCACGGCGCCACCATCGAGGCCATGGCCAAGCTGCGCCCGGCCTTCGAGAAGGACGGTACCGTCACCGCCGGCAGTGCATCGGGCATCAATGACGGCGCTGCCGCCGTGGTGCTGATGACCGCCAAGCAGGCCGCCAAGGAAGGCCTCAAGCCGCTCGCCCGCATCGTGTCGTGGGGCCAGGCCGGCGTTGATCCGAAGATCATGGGCACTGGCCCGATCCCGGCATCGCGCGCTGCGCTGAAGAAGGCCGGCTGGACCATCAACGATCTCGACCTGATCGAAGCCAATGAAGCTTTTGCTGCGCAGGCTTGCGCCGTGAACAAGGATCTCGGCTGGGATACGTCGAAGGTTAACGTCAACGGTGGCGCGATCGCGATCGGTCATCCGGTGGGTGCATCCGGTGCGCGTGTTCTCGTCACGCTGTTGCACGAGATGGAAAAGCGCGACGCGAAGAAAGGCCTTGCCACGCTGTGCATCGGCGGCGGCATGGGCATCGCGATGTGCATCGCACGCGACTAATCCTTACGCGTCGCGTGCCGAAAACATCGGCTCGCGCGTGCACTGCACACACTGCTACAACAAAATGCCCGGCGCTTTGCGTCGGGCATTTTCGCTTGATGGTCCAATTCTGCTTGATGTTCAGCGTATCGCGAGATTAATTCGAAGCTATAACTACAAAAGAGATTTGTGGAGGGATCGATCATGGCGCGCGTAGCATTGGTGACCGGTGGAACACGAGGGATTGGCGCTGCGATCAGCAAGGCTTTGAAAATTGCGGGATACAGCGTCGCGGCAAGCTATGCCGGCAACGATGCCGCCGCCGAGAAATTCAAAAGCGAGACGGGTATCGGCACCTACAAGTGGGATGTCGGTTCGTTCGATGAATGCGCCGCGGGCGTGAAAAAGGTCGAGGCCGATCTGGGACCGGTGGAAGTGCTGGTCAACAATGCCGGCATCACAATGGACGGTGCCTTCCACAAGATGACGCCGGAACAGTGGAACAAGGTGGTTAACACCAACCTCGGTTCGCTGTTCAACATGACCCGTCAGGTGATCGAGGGTATGCGCGAACGTAAGTTCGGCCGTGTCATCAACATTTCATCGATCAACGGCCAGAAGGGCCAGTTCGGCCAGGTCAATTATTCCGCCGCCAAGGCCGGCGACATCGGCTTCACCAAGGCATTGGCTCTTGAGAATGCCAAGCTCGGTATCACCGTCAACGTGATCTGCCCCGGCTACATCAACACTGAGATGGTGCAGGCCGTGCCGCTCGCCGTGCTCGAGAAGAGCATTTTGCCGCAGATCCCGGTCAATCGCCTCGGCGAGCCCGAGGAAATTGCGCGCGCCGTGGTGTTCCTAGCTGCAGACGAATCCGGCTTCTTCACGGGCTCGACCATGACCATCAATGGCGGGCAATATCACGCCTGAGCGGACGCGGTTTCCGCTGATCTCATCCTGAGGAGCCTGCCCTTGCGGGCGTCTCGAAGGATGTGCGACATGCGCCGCCGCCGCGTTTCTGGCCTTCGTCGTACATCGGCTTTACGGAGGACGCCGCATCGCAGCCAAGGATATGATCTGGAAGCCTGGCTAGTCAGGCTTCCAGCCCTTCGGGGCCAACTCAAACGTCGCGAAATCGAAACCCGGTGCCACCGTGCAGCCGACCAGTGTCCAGTCGCCTGTGGTGGAGGCGGCCTGCCAGGCATGCGGTGGGACAATGCCTTGCGGCTCTTGTCCAGCGGCGACGTCCGGCCCGAGCGTGATCGTGCGCTGGCCGGCGTCGCTGGCGATTTCCAGCGCAAGCGGAGCGCCCGCATGATAGTGCCAGATCTCGACGGCATCGATGCGATGCCAGTGCGAGCGTTCGCCTGATGCCAGCAGGAAGTAGATCGCCGTTGATGCCGCCCGCCCGCCGGCATCTATGCGACTGTCGCGAAACGTCTCGCGGTAGTGGCCGCCTTCGGGATGCGGCTGCAGGCCGAGCGTCGCAATGATCTCGGCTGCAGTTGGCGTCTTGCCTGCCATCAGGACTTGTTCTTGCGTTCGCGGAGTTCGCCGAACACGTCGTCCTCGCTGAATCCCTTGAGGCGGACGGCGGCGGCGATGGCCGGATCGTCGGCGCGCAGAAACACGTTGGTCTTCTTCTCAAGCCCGAGCAGGACGGGGATGGTCGGCTTGCCGACGGCGCGCAGCTGCGCCACCTCTTCGGAGCGCTTCTTCAGCGCCTCGTTGTTCGCATCGATGCCGAGGCAGAACTTGACGTTGGCCGCGGTATATTCGTGACCGCAATAGACACGGTAGTCGTCCGGCAATGTGCGCAGCTTCTTCAGCGACTGCCACATCATCGGATAGGTGCCTTCGAACACCCGCCCGCAGCCGCCCGAAAACAGCGTGTCGGCCGAGAACAGCGCCAGCTCGCTGTCGAACACGTAGCAGATATGGTCGAGCGTATGGCCGGGGGTCTCGAACACCCGTGCGGTGAGCGCGCCGACCTGCACGGTATCGCCTTCGGTGACGCGGACGTCGACTTCAGGAATTGCCGTGCCCTGATCGTGCGGCGCTGTGACCTTGCAGCCATAAGTTTTCTTCAGCTCGGCGATGCCGCCGACATGGTCCGCATGGTGATGAGTCACCAGAATATCAGTGAGCTTCCAGCCCTCGCGCTGCAGCACCTTCATGATCGGGCCGGCCTCCGGCGCGTCGATGGCGGCGGTCTTCAGGCTCTGTGGATCATGGATCAGGTAGCCGAAATTGTCGGACAGGCAGGGGAATACGCGAATTTCAGCAGCCATGGTAACTCCGTTGGATCACGTCGTGATGCGCTCGCACATACGTGCGGCAAATTGATGGGGATGAATATGGGCGATGCATGACGGTCAGCGCGGTGTCACACATTGGCGCGCGGGCTGGCCGGCAATCTGCAGCGTGATGGTGGTCTGGTCCTTGCCGGCAATCCCGACATTGCCTTCGCCGTAGCGGAAGCCCGAGCCGGATCGCTGGATCGGCATGTGGAGCGTTTCGCCATTGGGATAGAACAGGGTGATCGATTTGCCGCCGGAATTGTAATCGACGGAGATCTTGTTGCCGCCCGGCAGCGCAGGGTGCAGATGTAATCGACTGTCGCCGGATTGGCTTCGGCGGATAATGGCGCGAGTGCTGCCACGGCCAGACCCGCGGCCGTCGCGGCCGTCCTTGTGATCGTTTGACCTCGGCGTGACAGCATTTTTGTCTCTCCTACAACGACGTCGCGGCGCCTGTTTCTTCGAATAGGCCGCAGCCGGGCCGGCCTTGTCAATTGGTGCAACTCACCGCCCGCGATGGCCTGGATATCTGGCGTTAACGCTGCCTCGGCAATGCGCGATTCGGGGGATCGTGGGCGGCCGCAACGTGTTAGAAAGTCATCATGACCATCGATGTGATCGATCTCCGGGATTTCTATTCGCGCCGCCTCGGTATTGTGGCGCGGCGGTTGATCAATCGCGGTATTCAGGCGCATTGGCCGGATGCCGAAGGCCAGCGTGTGCTCGGTCTGGGGTACCCCACACCGTATCTCGGTCTTTTCCGGGAGAATTCCGAACGGTGCATCGCCTTCATGCCGGCGGCGCAGGGGGTGCTGAAATGGCCGACGGCAAAGCCCGCGCTGGCCACACTGGTCGACGAATTCTCGCTGCCGCTGCCGGATGCCGCCGTCGATCGTATCATCCTGGTGCATGCCCTGGAAATGTCCGACGATCCCGAAGGTTTGCTCCGCGAGGTTTGGCGCGTGCTCGCGCCGTCCGGTCGGTTGATGGCGGTGATTCCGAATCGCCGGGGCGTCTGGACCCGTACCGACTCGACGCCGTTCGGTCACGGCCGGCCCTATTCGCGCTCGCAAATCACGCAGTTGCTACGACAGACCTGGTTTACGCCGACGGCGTGGAGCGAGGCGCTGTTCATGCCGCCGGTCGGGATGGGCTGGTTTCTGCGCTCGGCGATGGCGTGGGAGCGGATTGGCGCGGCGTTGTCGATGCCGTTCGCCGGCGTGCATATCGTCGAAGCCACCAAACAGGTCTATCGGGCGATCCCCGCCAAGCGCGAACGCACGCGGTTGATTCCGGCGCTGCAGCCGGTACTGGTGCCGACCTCCGGGATGCGGCGTGACGATGAGACGGATCATCTTGGCGAGGCCGAGCCGCACTCGCGCTGAGTGCTATTTTTCCGCGAGCGGATGCAGGTCTCGGACCAGGCTCTTGAGCCGTTCTTCCACCACATGGGTGTAGATCTGCGTCGTCGAAATATCGGTATGACCGAGCAGAGTCTGCACGATGCGAAGATCGGCGCCGTTATGCAGCAGATGGCTGGCAAAGGCGTGGCGCAGCACGTGCGGCGACACCAGCCGCGGCGCAATGCCGGATGCCGCCGCGAGTTCTTTCAGATCGCGCGCGAAATGCTGCCGGGTGAGGTGGCCGCTCTCGCCAAAAGACGGAAACAGCCATTTCGAGGCTGCACTCTTTTTTGGTTGAGACTTCTGCAACTCGGCCATCGCGGCGAGATATTCCGCCATCGCCTGTTTGGCGGTTTCATTGAGGGGTACCAGCCGCTCCTTGTTGCCCTTGCCGCGCACCACGATCATGCGGGCATCGCGGCGCGCCGCGGTGAGCGGTAGCGAGACCAACTCGGAGACGCGAAGCCCGGTGGCGTAAAGCACTTCGAGCAGACAATAGAGCCGGGCATCGCGCAGCCGCTGCTGCGCCGAAGCCTCCGCGTTCTGCGCCTGCGTGCGCGCCTGCACCAGCATGCGGTCGACATCGGCAATCGAAAGAACTTTGGGCAGGCTACGGCCACGCTTCGGGCCCGACAGGATGGCGGCCGGGTCGTCGGTGCGGATTTTTTCGCTGAGCAGAAAGCGAAACAGATGCCGTATGGCGGACAGCCGCCGCGCCACGGTGGTCGATTTGAAGCCGCGCTCGTCGAGGTCTTCGAGGTAGTCGCGCAGCAACTGGGTGTCGGCACTGGCAAAGCTGGATTTCGCCCCGGCAGCAAATTCGGAGAAATCTTCGAGGTCGCGGCGATAGGCGTCCAGCGTATTGACGCCAGCACCTTGTTCGGCGGCAAGCATGTCGAGGAACAGGCCGGAAAGTTTGGCGTCGGAGGAGGTCGTGGTCATGCAGCATCATAACCCATGATCCGGGCTGCAGCAGTGGTTTTCATCCGCTGCAGCCGCGGGACGGGTGTGGATTCAAAAAGATCAGGCGAGCGGGGTGATCGACGTGGCCTGCGACCAGACCACCATCCACTGCCGGTCACGCATTTCATAAGCATCGGTGTGCCAATAGTCGCCTGGCGGGACTGTATGGCCTCCGAACACGACCTCAATGCGGGCGCGATAGCGGATCACGGCACTCGGGCCATAAAGCCGCACGGCGATGTCACCGGGCGTCCAGGTCAGATATTTGATGCGGCCGCCTGCAACGGCGCCAAGATATTCGGCTTTTGACAGAGCCGCTCCGATCGGCGTGATCAGCTGGAAGTCTGCGGCGTGCAGCGGCTCGGCCGCTGCCATGTCGGCGCTGACAAGCGCACGAAGCCGCGCACGTTCGATACCTTGGATGGCTTCTGCTTCCGGATGCTCTTTCGGATCGATGATGGATGAGGTCATAGGCTTGTTCCGTTGTTGTGAGGTGTGGGAATTCAGGAGGTCGCGAGCAGGCCGTGGTCGATCAGGCTTTGTGCGCTGGCGCGAATGGCCTCGTCGGCGGACCTTGGTTGCCAATCCAGCATTCGCTGCGCCTTCGCGGCACTGACACTCAGATCGACGTCGAGTTCGTGGACGATCATGCGCGAGCGTGCGCTGAACGGCGCCATTGCCTTGATCATCCAGTTTGGCACCTCGCCCGAGGGCAGAGCCGACGCATAATTCGGAAATGACTGCGCCAGTACGGCCGCCATGTCGCGCATCCATAGAAACTGCCCGGCCGCGATGAAGCGCTGGCCTGACGCATCCGGATGGGTCATTGCCCTGATATGCGCGTCAGCCACATCGCGGACATCGACCACCGCGATGCCGAAACGCGGCACACGTTTGAGCTTGCCGCTCATCATCTGCTGAACAAGCCCGATCGACGTGCCGTAATCCGGACCCAACAGAGGCCCGAAAATGATGCCGGGATTGATGACGGCGAGATCCAGTCCGGTTTCCGCAGCAAAGGCCCATGCCGCCCGTTCGGCCAGCGTCTTTGATTTATAGTAGGGCGTTGCTCGCTTGGCCGTCGGATCGGTCCAGTTGTCTTCCGTATACGGCGCCTTGCCGCCACCGTGGTTGGTGGCCGCGATCGAGGACGTCAGCACAACCCGCGTCACGCCTGCGCGATGCGCGGCACGTAGTACCCGTAACGCGCCGTCCCGCGCGGGTTGGATCAGTTCATTTTCATCCTTCGGAAGGCCTGCCGGAAACGGCGATGCCGTGTGGATCACATAGCTGCAGCCTGTGACGGCGGCATCCCATCCGATGGCGGAGCAGAGGTCGGCTTCGACGAAACTGAGCGAGTGGGAGTCGGTTGGCGCCGCACAGATCTGCTTCGCGATCCGGTCGCAGCCGCTCATGCGACGAACGCTACCGCGGACGGCGTAGCCCTTGGCCAGCAACTGCCGGGCGATGTGTCCGCCCAGAAAGCCGCCGATGCCCGTGACAAGAACAATGGTCTCTCGATTGCCGACCGATTCCGAATGCATGTTCGCTCCTGTCCCATGTGGAATACGTGAATTGGACAATTGGACTATTATTGTCTAATTGTCTTTTGACGCTTTGGACACGAACTGTCAATCTGTCTGAATGAGCGAACGAGATGCCAAAACCGATCACATTCTGGATGCCGCACTCCCGGTGTTCGTCCGCCACGGTTTCCGCAAGGCGTCCATGGCCGATATCGCGCGCGCCGCGGGAATTTCGCGGGCGTCGCTCTATCTGAGCTTCAACAGCAAGGAAGATCTGTTTCGGGCGGGCTCGACGCGTGCCCATGCGCGGACCATGCGCGATGTCGAGGCGGCACTCTCAGGCGCTGGCGACGTGTTCGGTCGCATGGAGACGGCGATGGCTGTGTTTCAGCGCGAATTGATCGCCCCTTTCGCCGGCAGCGCCGACGCCATTGAACTGTTCGACGTCAACATGGCTCTGGCCAAAGACATCACGCTCGCCGCGCGAGCCCGACTGGTCGCTCTGCTGGCGCAGGCGCTGAGCGATGCCGAGACCGCGGGCATGATTAATCTCGGCTCATTGCAAGCCAGACCCGCCGACGTCGCCGGAGTCATCGTCGCTGCGATGGACGGGATCAAGCACGCGGAGGGAGCCGGTCCGAAATTCGCGGAGGACATGCAGCTCTTCATGCGCTTGCTGCGCGCAGCTATTTCTTGAGAAACTTGTCCGGCTGGATGGTGACCGTCATGTCCCGCGGCTTCGGGTTGACGAAATTGGCCAGCGCGAAGATCACGCCATAGACCACGCCGACGATCACCGCGACGACCGTCAAAAAGCGGAACAGGCTGGGCATGATCAGGGAACTCGGCGGCGAAATGGGACGATTCGTTCCGCCGGGGGCGGTCACCCTGTCCGGATACAGACTGCAAGAGGTGCTGGCAACGCTGGCGCTGGGGGTAGTATAGGTGACCGGAATGCGGCAAACCTCTGCGATCCCTTGTCGCTCACTGATTTTGCAGGTGTTTTTGATGTCCGAGACCATCTTGCCGGCGATTGCCAGCGCCCCCCAGGAGGCCGCCATCGTCGCGGCGCTGGGAAAGCGCTCGGTCGTGCTGGTGGGCATGATGGGGGCGGGCAAATCGACCATCGGCCGGCGCATGGCGACGCGGCTGCGGCTGCCCTTTGTCGATGCCGACAATGAGATCGAGGCGGCGGCCGGGATGTCGATTCCGGACATTTTTGAAGTCCACGGCGAACCGCATTTCCGCGACGGTGAGGCACGGGTGATCGCCCGGCTGTTGGACAGTGGACCGATCCTGCTGGCGACCGGCGGCGGTGCCTTTCTGCGCGAGGAGACCCGCCAGCGCATCCGCGACAAGGCGATCTCGCTGTGGCTGAAAGCTGATGCGGATGTGATCCTGCGCCGGGTGCGGCGCCGGGAAAACCGCCCGCTGTTGAAGACCGCCGATCCCGCCGCGACTATTGCGCGGCTGATCGAGGCGCGCCATCCGTTCTACGAGCAGACCGACATCACGATCGACTCGCGCGACGTGCCGCATGAGAAGATCGTTGAGGAAGGCATCATCGCGCTGCACGAGCATCTGTTCCGCCCGCACGCAGCTTCCGCCATTTCCGAACCGACAGGCGATCCCTTGAGTTCTCAACTATGACCGCCCCGCTGAAACATTCCGATCCGATCATCGTGGAGGTCGCGCTGGCTGAGCGCGCCTATGACATCGTCATCGGCCGCAATGTACTGCCTTCGCTTGGTGCGCGTATCGCCAGACTGCGGCCGGGTGTGCGCACGGCGATCGTCACCGACAGGACCGTTGCCAAGCATTGGCTGACTGCAACGGAAGCCTCGCTGGCGGAAGCCGGCATTCCGACCTCGCATATCATTGTTGAGGAAGGCGAGGGGTCGAAGAGCTATGCGGGCCTGGAGAAAGTTTCCGAAGCACTGATCGCGGCGAAAATCGAGCGCAACGATCTCGTCATCGCGCTCGGTGGCGGAGTGGTCGGCGATCTCGCCGGCTTTGCCGCAGCGATCATCCGCCGTGGCGTCGATTTCGTGCAGGTGCCGACGTCGCTGCTGGCGCAGGTCGACTCCTCCGTCGGCGGCAAGACCGGCATCAACTCGCCGCAGGGCAAGAACCTGCTTGGCGCGTTCCATCAGCCGGTGATGGTTGTGGCCGATACGGCGGTCCTCGATACGCTGTCGCCGCGGCAATTTCGTTCGGGCTATGCGGAAGTCGCCAAATATGGCGTGCTCGGCGATGTTGCGTTTTTCACGTGGCTCGAAGCCAACCATGCCGACATCATGCGCGGCGGTAGCGCTCGTGAACATGCGATCGCGACCTCGTGCCGTGCCAAGGCGGGTGTCGTGTCGCGCGACGAGCGTGAGAATGGCGAACGCGCACTGCTCAATCTCGGTCATACCTTCGGGCATGCGCTGGAAGCGGTGACCGGCTTCTCGGACCGGTTGTTCCATGGCGAGGGCGTGTCGGTCGGCATGGTGCTGGCTGCGCAACTGTCGGCGCAGCTTGGCATGATCGCGGAGAGCGATGCGACCCGCGTGCAGCATCATCTCGCCGATGTGGGTCTACCTACGAAGCTGCAGGACATTGCCGGCTTCGCGCAGGAAGGCCTCGCGGACGCGGATACGCTGATGGCGCTGATGGCGCAGGACAAGAAGGTGAAACGCGGCAAGCTCACCTTTATCTTGCTGGAAGCCGTCGGCCGGGCCGTCATCGCTGACGATGTCGATCCCGCGACGGTTCGCGCCTTTCTGCATCAGAAGCTGACGGGATAGAACTGACCGTGTCCGGTTTGGGATTTACCAGAGCCGGCGCCGTCGCAGGACTTTTATGAATTCGATTACCGTCAATCTGCTGATCGCGATCTTCCTGCTCGCCGCCAACGCGTTTTACGTGGCGGCGGAGTTCGCGCTGGTCAAAAGCCGAGGCTTCCGCGTCAAGAGCATGGTCGAGCAGAACCGCTTCGGCGCGCGTCTGCTGCAGAACATGATGGGCAATATCGAAGCCTATCTGGCCTGCTGCCAGCTCGGCATCACCATGGCATCGCTGGGACTCGGCTGGGTTGGTGAGCCCACGGTGGCCGCACTGCTGAAACCGGTGCTCGATCCGCTCGGCCTGTCGGAATCCGCGCTTCACTTTACGTCCTTCATTACCGGCTTCCTCGTCTTCTCCTCGCTGCATATCGTGATCGGCGAACAGGTGCCGAAGACGCTGGCGATCCGGCAGCCGGAGCCGGTGTCGCAATGGATCGCCTATCCGCTTTATGCGTCCTACATCCTGTTTTATCCGCTGAACTGGCTGCTCAACGCGGCGTCACGCGGCACGCTGGCACTGCTCGGTGTGCAGGAGGCCTCGCCGCATGAAATTCTCACCGGCATTGAGATTGAGGGCCTTGTCGGCGAGTCTGCCGAACATGGCGGCATTGCATCGGGTGAGGCCGAGTATATCCAGAACGTGTTTCGCTTCGGCGATCTCGCGGTGTCCGATGTCATGGTCCATCGCACGGCGATGGTGACGCTGAATGCGGACCTGCCGTCCGAAGAGCTGGTGCGCGAAGTGCTGGCCACCGAATACACCCGCATTCCCCTCTGGCGTGAGAAGCCGGAAAACATCATCGGCGTGCTCCACGCCAAGGACCTGCTGCGCGCGATCCGCGCCGTCGATGGCGATACCGCAAAGATCGACGTAGCTTCGATCGCGCTGCCGCCGTGGTTCGTCCCGGAGATGCGTCCACTGTCGGATCAGTTGAAAGCCTTCCGTCGCCGCAAGACTCACTTTGCGCTCGTGGTCGACGAATATGGCGAAGTCGAAGGCATGGTGACGCTGGAAGACGTGTTGGAAGAAATCGTCGGCGACATCGCGGATGAACACGACGTGGTCGTCGCGGGTGTGCGCGCGCAGGCCGATGGTTCGGTGGTGGTCGATGGTTCGGTGCCGATCCGCGACCTCAACCGCGCCATGGACTGGCATCTGCCGGATGATGAAGCCACCACGGTGGCCGGCCTTGTCATTCACGAGGCGCGTTCCATCCCCGAACGCGGGCAAAGCTTCACGTTCTACAACTTCCGCTTCCGCGTGCTGCGCCGTGAGCGCAACCGCATCACCGCGCTGCGCATCGGGCCGGTGCCGACCGAGCCGGAAGTGCCGGAGAAAAAGCCGCGGGCCGGGACCTCGTTCTAGGCCATCGCCGGTCCAGTTCTTGCTTTTGCCTTCTTCCATGAGCTGCCATTCCATTGAATGGCGCAACTGGAGCGAGCGATGAACAAGTCCTGGCGATTGTCGTGCGTATTGGCCGCTGTATTGATGTCCGGCGCTGCGCTGGCCGACACCAACTGGCCGACGAAGCCGATCAAGGCGGTCAATCCGTTCGGTGCCGGCAGTGCGGGTGACGTGGTCCCGCGCCTTTTCTTCGAAAAACTGAGCACGGAGCTCGGGCAACCGATCGTGATTGAAAATCGCGTGGGTGCGGGCGGCTCGGTGGGCACGGGCGCGGTCGCGAAGAGCGATCCGGATGGCTACACCTTGCTGTCGCAGACCAACGCCATCTCCATTGCGCCCGCGATCTTCCCCAACCTCAACTACGACACCACCAGGGAGCTGTCCTCGGTGCTGATGATTGGCTATGCGGCCAATGTGATGATCGTGCCCAACGAACGGCCATGGAAAACGATTCAGGATTTCCTGGCTTCCGCGAAGACCAAGGGCACTGTGATCAATTACGGCTCGGTGGGCGTTGGCAGCGCCGTGCATATCAGTTCGGAAAAATTCCGCGCCGCTGCCGGGTTCGAGGCCACGCATATCCCCTATCGCGGCGGCTCCGAGGTGATCACCGATATCATCGGCGGTCGCATCGATTTCTACTTCTGCCCGCTGGCCACGGCGCTGCCGTTGATTCGCGAAGGCCAGGTCCGCGCGCTGGTGGTGTCGACGCCGACGCGGGTGCGGGATCTGCCGGATGTGCCGACACCGATCGATGCCGGTCTCAAGGATGCGGACAGCTCAATCTGGTTCGGCGTGTTCGTGCCATCGAAAACGCCGCCGGAGATCGTCGAGAAACTCTATGTGACTGGCACCAAGGTGCTGAACACGGCTGACATGCAGGCTTCGCTGAAGAAGATTGGTGTCGAGCCGATGCCGATGAAGTCATCCGAGATGGATGCGCTGCTGGTCAAGGAAATCGCCGACAACAAGGTGCTGCTCAAAAGCGAGGTCGCGGGCAAGTAGGCAGACTGCCGGCCTTGCCAGCACGGGTGAGGCCGGCATTGTCCTTTGTCTGGGCTGGATCACCGCGCGTTCGGGCGTTGTTTTAGGCTTCAAACGGTCCGAAACTTGCTTCGTTGTCGCCGATTGGCCCCATCACTGGGCCGCCATTCCCTGTGGATGGTATTATTGGAGCAAGTAATGAATAAGCTTATGCGGTGGTCGTGTGTTTTCGCCGGTGTGCTGCTGTCGTCTGTCGCGGCGCAGGCCGAAAACAACTGGCCGAGCCGTTTGATCAAGGCCACCATCCCGTTCGGCCCCGGCAGCGCCACCGACGTGGTGCCGCGGATATTCTTTGAGCGCCTCGGGCCCGAGCTCGGTCAGACGATCGTGGTCGAGAACCGGGTCGGTGGTGGTGGCTCGATCGGCACCAACGCGGTGACAAAGGCGGAGCCGGATGGCTACAGCATCCTGGCGCATTCCTCGGCGCTGGCGATCACGCCGGCAATCTTTCCGAACCTGCCCTATGACACGTCGAAAGACCTGTCGTCAGTCATCATGATCGGCTCCATCCCGCAAATCATGATCATTCCGAAAGAACGTCCGTGGAAGACCGTGGACGACTTCCTGAAGGATGCGAAAGCCAAGGGATCGCAGATCAATTTCGGTTCGGTGGGCGTCGGCAGCGCCGTGCATATCAGCGCCGAGAAATTCCGCCTTGCTGCCAAATTCGAAGCGACCCACGTGCCGTATCGCGGCGGTCCGGAAGTGATCGCCGATATTCTCGGTGGCCGTATCGATTTCTACTTCTGCCCGGCGGCGACCGCTTTGCCGCTGATCCGCGAAGGGCAGGTGCGTGCACTGGTTGTCTCCACCGACAAGCGCAGCAATGAACTGCCCGACGTGCCGTCGATGACCGAAGTCGGCCTCAAGGACGGCGTCAGCGAGAGCTGGATCGGCGTATTCGTGCCCTCCAAGACGTCGCCCGAGATCGTCGCCAAGATGCACGACGCCGGCGTCAAGGTACTCGCCAAACCTGAGATGCAGGCGGCGCTGAAGAAGATCGGCGTCGAGACGATCACGATGGAGCCGAAAGCGATGGATGAGCTGGTGGCAAAGGAAGTCGCCGCCAATATCGCACTGCTCAAAGATGTGAAGCAGTAAGCGCTGCGCGCTGTCTCTCCCGGCTGTGCGCGGGGAGAGGCAGGAAAAAGTGCTAGCCGCCCAAATACGCTTCGCGAATGCGCGGATCGTCGGCCAGCACCGAGGCCGGGCCCGACAGCGTGATCGATCCGGTCTCCAGTACGAAAGCGCGTGCAGCCACTTCCAGTGCCATCGCCGAATTCTGCTCGACGAGCAACACGCCCAGTCCAGTGCGTTTATTCAGCTCGACGATCTTGTCGAACACCTGCTCGATCACGATGGGCGCGAGCCCCAGCGATGGTTCATCCAGCATCAGAAGGCTCGGCCGTGACATCAGCGCGCGGCCGATCGCCAGCATCTGCTGTTCGCCGCCGGAGAGCGACCAGCCGCCTTGCTTGATGCGCTCCTTCAGTCGTGGAAACAGTTCGAACACCAGCGCCAGATCGTCTTCGACCTCGGCCTTCTTGTAGGCGCGGGACGCCGTTCCCGTGATCAGGTTCTCGCGCACGGTGAGGCCCGGAAATATCCGGCGGCCTTCGGGGCAATGCGCGATGCCGGCGCCGACGATGGTTTCCACAGCGGTGCCGTGGATGGCCTCGCCCTTCCACGAAATCGAGCCGAACGTTGGTCGCAGCAGGCCGGAGATGGTGCTCAGGGTTGTCGTTTTGCCGGCGCCGTTGCCGCCAATCAGCGCGACGATCTCGCCCATTTCGACGCTGAACGAGATGCCCTTCAGTACTTCGATGTGGCCGTAGGAGACATGGAGGTTCTCGATCTTAAGCATGGCGATGCCGCCTGCCGAGATAGGCCTCGATCACCAATGGGTTTTGCTGAACCGCGCTTGGCGCGCCTTCAGCGATCTTCTTCCCAAAATCTAATACGGCCACGCGGTCGCTGATCCCCATCACCAGTCGTACATTGTGTTCGACCAGCAATATGGTGATGCCCTTGCCCTTCAGTTTCGCGATGGTGTCGAGCAGGGTCATGCTCTCGGTCATGTTCATGCCGGCGGCGGGCTCATCCAGCAGCAACACCTTCGGTTTCGATGCCAGTGCGCGGGCGATTTCCAGCAGGCGTTGCTGCGCATAGGGCAACTGGGTCGGGCGATCGTCCGCGCGTGCGGCGAGGCTGACGATCTCCAGCGCTTCGCGCGAGGTGCTCTCGATCTCAGCCTCGCGTTGTCGCTGCGTGCCGTTCGACAGCATGATGTTGAGCATCGACATGGGCGTGTTGCAGGCTGCAGCGACTTTCACATTTTCCAGCACGGTGAGATTGGAGAACACCCGGATGTTCTGGAACGTGCGTGCCAGCCCGAGCCGCGCGATGCGGTTGGGCCTGAGGCGGAAGATCTCCTTGCCGTCGATGCGGATCGAACCGGCATCGGCATGTGAGGCGCCGGACAGCGCATTCAGCAGCGTGGTCTTGCCCGAGCCGTTGGGGCCGATGATCGCCTGCACGATTCCCTTGGGGACGTCGAGATCGACGTCGTCGAGCGCGACAAGGCCGCCGAAACGGCGCGTCACGCCGCGCGCGGTGATGATCGCTTGATCCGTCATCGCGCACCTGCCCAGCGTGGCAGCCGTGAGGCGAGCGAGGCTAGGCCGCCGGGCGCCAGCACGATGACGGCAATGACGCCGAGGCCGTAGAGCACGAGGTACCATTGCCCGAGAAACCGCAGCGCCTCTGGCAAAATGGTCAGGCCGACCGCGCCGATGATGCAGCCGGGGATCGAGCCCATGCCGCCAACGATAAGCATGGTCATCAGCAGGATGGCCTGGGTGCCGGAGAAGCTGTCCGGGCTGATGAAGCGGATCGAGGAGGCGTAGAGGCAACCGGCGAGGCCGGCATAGACCGCGCCGATCATAAAAGCGATCAGCTTGGTACGCGTAGTGTCGACGCCGCTCTGCTCGGCGGCGATCTCGGAATCCTTGGTGGCGATCATGGCGCGGCCGAGCGACGATTGCCGAATCCGCGCGGCGACGAGGGCCGCAATCGTCAGCACTGCGATGAGCAAATAATAATGTTGAACCTGTCCTTGCGGGCCGATGCCGAACACGCTGATACCCGGGATCGCGCGGAGGCCGGAGGTGCCGCCGGTCACCGGCTCCCAATGTACGATGATCAACCGGACGATCTCGCCGAAGCCGATCGTGGTCATTGCGAGATAATAGGTGCGCAGCCGTAAAGTGGGCAGCCCGAGCACAAGGCTTGCCGCCATCACGATGACCATCGACAGGAACGGCGTCGTAATCCAGGGCAAACCGGCCTTGGTGGCGATGCCCGTCGTATAGGCGCCGAGGCCGTAAAATGCGGCCTGGCCGAAATTGATCTGGCCAACCCAGCCGGTGGCGAAGTTCAAGCCGAGCACGACGATGGCGTTGAGAATGGCAATGTTGAGGAGCTGGATGACATAGTTTTCATGGCTCACGGCCGGGATCAGCAGCGCAACGGCGACGCAAAGCGCGAGCGGAAGCCAGCGTTTCACTGTCATACCTTCTCGCTGCTCTTCTCGCCGAACAATCCGCGCGGCCAGGCCACGAGCACCGCGATCATCACGATGAAGGCATAGGCATCGCGGAAGTTCGAGGAGATGTAGCGCGCGCCGAAGGTCTCGATCAGGCCGAGAAACAGGCCGCCGATCACGGCGCCGGGCAGATTACCAAAGCCGCCGATCACGCTGACGACAAAACCCCTGAGGCCCAGGCTTCCGCCCATGGTCGGCTCGGCGAGGAAAATCGGTGCCACCAGCAGGCCGGCGATGCCCGACAGGATCGCGCCAAAGGCAAAGGCGACGGCGATGGTGCGGTTGACGGGAATCCCGACCAGCCGCGCGGTGTGCAGATCCTGCGCAGTCGCCTGCATCAGGATGCCGAAGCGCGTTCTGGTGAGCATCAGATATTGCAGCAGCAGGATCACGGCCAGCGTACAGAAGATGAAGAGCTGGTGCATCGAGATGACAACGCCGGCAAAACGCAGCGGCGGACCGCGCACCGGCGAGGGCAGCGACACCGGCAGCGGCCCCCAGACGATCAGCGCGATGTTCTCCAACACGATGCCCATCGCGATGGTGATGAGGATCACGAGGAATGGTGGCCGCCCGCGCAAGGGGAAATAGACCAGCACCATGAAGACGATGCCGATCAGCGCCATCGCCAGCATGGTGGAGGCCCAGGCCAGCGCCATCGGCAGTTCATGCGTCACCGCGCCCGAAATGCCGATAAAGGCACCGAGCATCAACAACTGTCCCTGCGCGAAATTGACGATCTGAACGGTGTTGAAAATCAGCAGCAGACCCAGCGCCACGAGAGCATAGATGCTCCCGAGCGCCAGGCCGTTGACGACGAGCTGGCCCATGAAGTTTTAGAACCCGCTCTCTTTGATCGGTCCGGTGAATTCCGGGGTCTTGCCCTTGTTGCGATAGATGCCGAGCGTATGGGTGAGGTCGCCATTGGCATCGGCCTGGTAGGAGATCAGCATGCCCTTGAAGTCCTTGGTGGCGGCAAGGGCATCACGGATCGCCGGCTTGTCGCAGCCGACTTTCTCAATGATCGACTTCAGCATGAAGACCGAGTCGTAATAGGAGACGGTGAAGTTGTCGGCCGGCACTTTGTATTTGTCCTGCACGCGCTTTGCCCAATCCAGAATTTTCGGATCGGTCGAGGTTTGGGGGATCATCCCCCCGATCGCGTAGTTGCCGTCGGCTTCGGCTGCGGACAGATTGTTCAGGGTGGTCTGCGCGACGATGCTGGTATTGCCGATGGTGGTCAGCTTGATGCCGAGATCGCCCATCTGCTTCAGCACCAGGGTGATGTCGGAGGGACGACCGAACAGGATCAGGCTGTCGGCGCCCTTGTCCTTGATCTCCAGAAGCTGCGCGCTCATGTCCTTGTCGGACGGGGCATAAGAGGCTGTCGCGACCGGCGTGACATTGAGTTTGGCGAGTGCCGCCTGAATGCCCTTCGACGCGCCGAGGCCGTAATCGTCGGCAACGACGAGAATGCCGGGCTTGGTCTTCTTCAGTGACTTCACGAGATATTCGGGGATCAGCTCGGCGAGCTGGCCGTCATGGGCGTGGGTGCGGAACAGCCACTTCGAGCCCTGCGCGGTGACTTTCGCGTTGGTGGCGCCGACGATGAACGGGGTCTCGGATTTGTTGACGCTCTCGGTCTGTGCAAACACATGCGGCGAGATCATCGACGACATGATGACCAGCGGCTTGCTCTCGATGATGCGATTCATCGCATTCAGAGCGTCGGTCGACGAGGCGCCGGTGTCCTCGGTGGTGAGCGCGATCTTCTTGCCGGCAATGCCGCCGGCCGCATTGATCTCATCGACGGCGAATTCTGCGCCGTTGCGCGCCTGCGTGCCGAGCAGTGCGAGGTTGCCCGTCAGCGGCGTGGTCAATCCGAACGGGATCGTCGCTGGGCAGGCCGCTGCATCGGCCTTGGCAGTGTTGGTGACACCGATCAGGCACAGCAGCGCCGCGCCTGTCATCATGGTCTTGGAGAATCCCTGCAACATCGACGTTCCCTGGTTACACTCAGCTTGCATTCTGTATGCAAGCTGAGTGCCAGATCGTCGACATTTCAAGGTGCTGAATGCCGGCGGCGATCAAGCCGCCGTGTTTACGCTACGCTTCGATATCCATGCGTATGAGAATGCGCTCGGCGCTGTCGTTCCAGACATCCATCCTCACGATCTTGCCGTCCCGCACGACGAAGCGATCGACATAGCGATTGCCTTCGAACGGCGTGCCGTCATGCCATTCGCCATAGAGCGTTCCGGTATTGTAGACGATGGTCTCGCCATTCCCCGGCGATACGTCGGTGCGCTCCATCTTCTTCTTCACCCATTTGTAGCGCATCGCGTTGAACGCGGTGGCATCGCGCGGATGCTTGAACTTGCGACCGCCGGTGAAGGTGATCGCGACGTCGGCCGACATGAAGGTGCCGGCGGTTTCCGGGTCCGGCACCATGGAGGCGACGAGAAACCGCTCGACGAGGTCGGCAGCCTGGGCGGTTTCATCGGTGACGGGCGCAAGCGCGGTGGGGGATTGCGACATCGGGTTTCTCCTGCGGGCAGATGCTGGCGCCATCATAGCAAAACCGGTGCCAGAATTGTATTCGGTAGATGCATCAGATCGTATACAATTCTTGTGTGGCGCGCCTCATTATTGGGCGTTCCTTGAAGCAAGATTTGAAGATATTGTCTTATTTTCAGATAGTTAATCAGAGGTTGAATCGCATGCGCCTTGGCACATGCCTTGCTTGCCCGCGCATATGCTTTCGCTACGTCCCGATCGGTGGCGTGGCCTCTTCAGGAGTCCTCCCATGACCTTCGATCTCATCCTGCGCAACGCGCGCATTGCCGACCGGCCTGATGGCCCGGTGGATATCGGCATTCGCGGCGGGCGGTTCGAGGCCATCGAGATCGGCCTGCCGCGCGGCGTGGCGCCGGATCAGGATGTCGGCGGCCGGCTGCTCGTGCCGGGCTTTGTGGAGACGCATATCCATCTCGACAAATCCTGTCTCCTCGGCCGCTGCAATTGCGCGAAGGGTACGCTCGCGGAGGTGATCAGCGAAGTCTCCCGGGCCAAACGCGACTTCACCGAAGAGAACGTCTATGCACGCGCATCGCAGACGCTGGAGAAAGCGATCAAGCACGGCACCAATCGCATGCGCACGCATGTGGAGGTCGATCCGCGTATCGGGTTGACCAGCTTTCGCGCGCTGAAGAAGTTGAAGCAGGATTACGCCTGGGCGATCGATCTGCAGCTCTGCGTGTTTCCGCAGGAGGGTCTGCTGGATGATCCCGGCTGCGAGGAGATCCTGTTGCAAGCGATGAAGGAAGGCGCCGATCTGATCGGCGGCGTGCCCTATATCGACAAGGATTCGAACGGCCAGATCGCCAGGATTTTTGGTATCGCGCAGGAGTTCGGCGTCGATATCGATTTCCACCTCGATTTTGATCTCGATCCAACGCGGTCGGACTACGAAGAGGTCTGCCGCATGACGGAGGCCACAGGCTGGGGCGGCCGTGTCGCCATCGGTCATGCCACAAAGCTGTCGGCGATGCCGCCAGCGGATTTCGAGGCGGCGGCGAAACGGCTCGCCGATGCCGGCGTCGCGGTCACGGTGTTGCCGGCGACCGACCTGTTCCTCACTGGCCGCGACCACGATCACAATGTGCCGCGCGGCGTCACCTCGGCGCACAAGCTCCGTGCGCTTGGCGTGAACGCCAATATCTCCACCAACAACGTGCTGAATCCGTTCACGCCGTTCGGCGATGTCTCGCTGATCCGCATGATCAATCTCTATGCCAATGTGATGCAGGTCGGCGCCATGGACGACCTTGCCGGATGTCTCGACCTCGTGACGTCCGCACCGGCGACGCTGCTCAACCTGAAGCACTACGGCATTGCCGTCGGCAATCCCGCCGATCTCGTGGTGCTCGATTGCGAGACCAAGGCAGAGGCGGTATGCGAGATCGCGCAGCCGCTGTTCGGCTTCAAGAACGGCATCAGGACCTTCATCAGGCCGGCTGCGAGTCTGCTCAAGCCCCACTGAAGCGGGCGTCCTTTTGTCGTACGGAGACTTCGATGCCGATCAATGACACGCTCAACGCCTTTGTGGATCATGGCCACATCGAAGTGCAGACCACGACAGAGGGGCCTCTCGCGGGTCTCACCTTTGCGCTGAAGGATTTCTTCGATCTCGCCAATGTGCCGACCGGCGCCGGCAGCCCGGAATGGCTGGCGACACATCCGGTGCCGACAAAATCGTCGCCGGTCGTCGATCGCCTGCTCAATGCCGGAGCGAAGTTGGTCGGCAAGACGCACACCGATGAACTGGCCTGGAGCCTGAATGGCGAGAACGCGCATTACGGCACGCCGATTAATCCGGCTGCGCTCGGCCGCATTCCCGGTGGCTCGTCCAGTGGTTCCGCTGCAGCGACCGCTGGTGCGCTGGTCGATTTCGCCATCGGCTCCGACACCGGTGGTTCGGTGCGTTTGCCCGCCAGCTATTGCGGTGTCTACGGCATTCGCACCACGCATGGTCGCATTCCGCTTGATGGTGCGGTGCCGCTGGCGCCGAGCTACGACACCGTCGGCTGGTTCGCGCGCACGCCCGAATTGATGGTCGAGGTCGGCAAGGTGTTGCTCGACAAGGCGCGTGCCCCGCGCCGGGTGAAGAAGGTTCTGATCGCAAGCGACCTGTTTGGCGCTGTCGATGAGAAGGTTCGCAACCTGCTGCAGCCGTCGGTCGATCGCATCAAGGCGCTGGTTGGCGCGAGCGAGGAGGTGGATGTCGCGAGCGGTGAACTCAACGCTTGGCGCAACACCTTCCGTGTAGTTCAGTCGGAAGAAGCCTGGGCCGCGCAGGGCGAATGGATCAAGGCGACCCAGCCGAAGCTCGGCCCCGGCGTGAAGGAGCGTTTCGCGGCTGCGGCGGTTTTGGATCCCGCCGAGATCGCGGCTGCGCGGGCCATGCGAAAAGTCATCGTTGAACGCGTGCTGTCGCTGCTGACCACCGATACGGTGTTACTGCTGCCGACCGCGCCGGGCATTGCGCCGCTGCGCAACACACCGGATGCGACGCTCGACGTGTTCCGCGCCCGCGCGATCGAACTGCTGTGTGTGTCCGGCCATGCCGGCACGCCGCAGGTCTCACTGCCTGTGGCAAAGCTCGACGATTGCCCGATCGGCCTGTCGATTATGGGCGGGCGCGATTGCGACGAGGATATTTTGCAGTTGGCTATGGAGTTGGGGGAGGCGCAGGCCTAACAGCCGTCATTGCGAGGAGCATTTGCGACGAAGCAATCCAGACTGCGCTTTTGGCTTCTGGATTGCTTCGCTTCGCTCGCAATGACGGGGAGAGTTACTTCGCCTTTCCGGCGCCCTTCTCGGCTGCACGGCGGAGTGCCTCTGCAAATGCACCACCGCCACTGCTCTCCTGCTTCGCCGGAGCACGCGATGTCATCTGGCGCTCGTTGAAGCGCGGGCCGCGATCGGCTTGCGGGCGGTCGGCCTTGGCACCGACGGGGTCATCCATGCGCAGCGTCAGGGCGATGCGCTTGCGGGCGACTTCGACTTCCAGCACCTTCACCTTGACGATGTCGCCTGACTTCACGACCTCGCGCGGATCCTTGATGAAGGTCTTGGACATCGCCGAGATGTGCACCAGACCATCTTGATGCACGCCGATATCGACGAAGGCGCCGAAGGCAGCGACGTTGGTCACAGTGCCTTCGAGCACCATGCCGGGTTTGAGGTCGCTCAGCTTCTCGACGCCTTCCATGAACACCGCAGCCTTGAAGGCGGGGCGGGGGTCGCGACCGGGCTTTTCGAGTTCTTTCAGGATGTCGGTGACGGTCGGCAGACCGAAGGTGTCGTCGACGAAGGTCTTCGGCTGCACCTTGCGCAGGATCTCGGCATTGCCGATCAGCGCCTTGATGTCGCTCTTGGTAGCTTCGAGAATCTTGCGCACCAGCGGATAGGCTTCCGGATGCACGCCGGACTTGTCGAGCGGATCCTCGCCATCATTGATGCGCAGGAAGCCGGCGCATTGTTCGAACGCCTTCGGGCCAAGCCGCGGCACTTCCTTCAGCGCCTTGCGTGACTTGAACGGGCCGTTGGCGTCGCGGTGCTGCACGATGCTCTGCGCCAGACCGGTGCCGATGCCGGACACGCGTGCCAGCAGCGGCGCCGATGCCGTGTTCACGTCGACACCGACGCCGTTCACGCAGTCTTCCACCACGGCATCGAGCGACCGCGCCAGCTTGCTCTCGCCGAGATCGTGCTGGTACTGGCCGACGCCGATCGCCTTCGGATCGATCTTCACCAGTTCGGCCAGCGGATCCTGCAGGCGGCGCGCAATCGACACCGCGCCGCGCAGCGTGACGTCGAGTTCGGGCAATTCTTCGGAGGCGAAAGCGGAGGCCGAATAGACCGAGGCGCCGGCTTCCGACACCACGATCTTCGACATCTTCAAATCCGGCAGTAGCTTCACCAGCTCCATCGCCAGCTTGTCGGTCTCGCGCGAGGCCGTCCCGTTGCCGATGGCGATCAGATCGACCTTGTGCTGGACGGCGAGCTTGCCGAGCATGGCGAGCGACGCATCCCACTGGCGCTGCGGCTCATGCGGATAGATCGTGGTCGTTGCGACGACTTTACCGGTGGCGTCGATAATCGCGGTCTTCACACCCGAACGGAAACCGGGATCGAGACCCATGGTGACGCGCGCGCCGGCAGGCGCTGCGAGCAGGAGATCGCGCAAATTGGAGGCGAACACGCGGACGCCTTCTTCTTCGGCCGCAGTCCACAGCCGCATGCGCAGGTCGATGTTGAGATGCACCTGGATCTTGGTGCGCCAGGCCCAGCGGGTGGTTTCGGTCAGCCACTTGTCACCGGGGCGGCCCTGATCGGAGACGCCGAAGCGGTTCATGATCTTCAGCTCATAGGAGCTGGGTGTCGTTGTCGGAGCAGGCGCGGCCGGCACCGGCTCGGGCTGCATCGCGAGATCGAGGATCTCTTCTTTCTCGCCGCGGAACAGCGCGAGAATGCGATGCGACGGCAGCTTGTGCAGCGGCTCGCTGAAGTCGAAATAGTCCTTGAACTTCTCGCCTTCGGTCTTCTTGCCGGTGCGCACGGTCGAGGCCATCAGGCCGTTCGACCACATCTGCTCGCGCAGCGCGCCGATCAGATCGGCATCTTCGGCGAAGCGCTCGACAAGAATGGCGCGCGCGCCGTCGAGTGCAGCGGCGACATCGGCGACGTTCTTCTCGGCATTGACGAAAGCTTCGGCAACTTTCTTCGGATCGTTCTGCGGCTCGGTGAGCAGCAGTTCCGATAGCGGTTCAAGGCCGGCTTCCTTGGCGATCTCGGCCTTCGTGCGGCGCTTCGGTTTGAACGGCAGATAGATGTCCTCGAGACGGCCTTTGGTTTCGGCGGTCATGATCGCCGTTTCGAGCGCAGCGTCGAGCTTACCCTGTTCGCGCACCGATTCCAGAATCACGAGACGGCGTTCTTCGAGTTCGCGCAGATAGGTCAGGCGCTCTTCCAGCGTGCGCAGTTGCGCGTCATCGAGACCGCCGGTGATTTCCTTGCGGTAACGCGCCACGAACGGCACCGTCGCGCCGCCGTTGAGCAGTTCTACCGTCGCGGCGACTTGCTGTTCGCGCACGCCAAGTTCGTCTGCGATCTTCTGATTGATGTTTGCCACGCGTAGAGATTCCTTCGAAATTCCGTGGCGGGTCATACCGCCGTCGCAAACCGCTTATGGACCGATGCCGCACGATTCATCAACCCCGGCGGATGCAGTCGATTGTTCTGTGGATCGCGTTGTTTTGCTTCGAAAATTGCAGTGTTCGATGCGCTTCATGACAGTCCGGCTGTGCAAAAATATAATGCTAGATCGCGGCCTGCGAACTGTGTAGACGGACGTTCCTTTCGGGAGCGGCAATGTCGGTTTGTGGTCTGGATTTTGGGACGTCGAACACGACGCTCGGCACGGTCATCAATGATGTTCCGGTGCTGGCGGCGCTCGAAGACTATCATGTCACAATTCCGAGTGCGATCTTTTACAAGGCCGATACCGGCGCCTTCATCGGCCGCAAGGCGATTGAGGCCTATGTCGAGGGGGCGCCTGGCCGCCTGATGCGCAGCCTTAAATCCGTGCTTGGCACGTCGCTGATCGACGAGACGACGCGCGTCGGCCGCGAACGCGTCAGCTTCCGCAATGTCATCGCCTATTATCTCGGTGCGGTGAAGCGGCGTGCGGAACAGGCCACAGGGCTTGAACTCCGCCAAGTCGTCCATGGCCGTCCCGTCCATTTCGTCGATGACAATCCGGCGGGCGATGCCAAGGCCGAAGCTACGCTGCGCGCCATCGCGAAAGACGTCGGCTTCGAGGACGTCACGTTCCAGTTCGAGCCGATTGCCGCGGCGCTGGATTACGAGCGCCAGATCAATTCGGAGGAGATCGCGCTGATCGCCGATATCGGCGGCGGCACGTCGGATTTCTCCATCGTGCGCCTTTCGCCCGAGCGGCACCGTCATGCCGACCGCAAGGACGACATTCTCGCCAATGACGGCGTGCGCATCGGCGGTACCGATTTCGACAGACATCTCAGCCTCGGCGTGATCATGCCGCTGCTCGGCTATCGCTCGGCGATGAAGCGCGCGGGGCTCGATGTGCCGTCAGGCTATTTCCACGATCTGGCGACCTGGTCGAGCATCAACCGGATGTACGATTCCAAGGTCATGAATGAGGTGAAACAGGTGCGCTATGAGGCACAGCAGCCGGAGCTGCTGGATCGCTTGGTGCGCGTACTGGACGAGCAGCGCGGCCACACACTGGCCATGGAAGTCGAGGGCGCCAAGATTGGCCTGTCCGACAAGCCGAAATCGAGCATCGCGCTGGACTGGATCGAGCCGGGTTTGGCCGCTGGCGTCGCCCGCAAGGAGCTCGTCAGCCACACCCAGTTGCTCGCCGATCGGATCACCGCGCGGATCAAGATCTGCCTGAACCAGGCCGGATTGAAGCCCGAAGCGATCGATGCGGTGTTCCTGACCGGCGGTTCGGTGCAGCTCGCCCATGTCCGCAAGGCGATCACGGCGGCGCTGCCGGCCGCCCGCGCTATCGATGGCGACACGTTCGGGGCCGTCGGCAAGGGTTTGACTGTCGAGGCGGCCCGCCGCTACGGGCACGGCTAGACCCAAAGGCCAGGGCAGTAAAAGGGGGCTGAACGCCTTGTGGTTATGCGCGGCGGTCGCTTGATCCGGCGCCCGGCACAGCCATATTAAGTCCATGGCGAAGCTCTCGAATCGCGACAGGATTCTCACCGCAGGCCTCGCGGTCGTGCATGCGCGCGGCTATGCGGGGGCCAGTGTTCGCGACATCGTGCATGCCGCGGGTGTGCCGCAGGGCACCTTCACCAACCACTTTACCTCCAAGGAAGAATTCGGCCTCGAGATCATCGATCTCTATTTCGCGAAGGGTCGCGAACTGATGGCGCAGACGCTGCGCAATGAGGGCCTGTCGCCACTGGCGCGGTTGCGCGCCTATATCGATGCCAATGTGGCCCGGCTCACCGAAGACCAGATGTGCAATGGCTGCCTGTTCGGCAACTTCACGGCAGAAGCCAGCGACCACAGCGACCTCATTCGCGACCGGCTGCTGACGATCTTCGCCGATGTTCAGCAGAGTATTGCCGAATGCCTGACCTCCGCGGTGAAAGCCGGCGAGCTGCCGGCCGACTTCAAATGCGCGGAGGTTGCGGGTTTCATCGTCTCCTCGCTGCAGGGCGCCAACCTGCTGTCGAAAGCCGAACGCAGCCCGGCACCGATTGAGCGCTTCGCGCAGGTGCTGTTCACGCAGGTGCTGCGCTGAGCTGATTGCTGCTCTGCACAGACATTGCCGCTCCCCGGGTCTTTCGCTAAACCGTGCGACATGACAGCGCGGCCCGCAGAGGCCGTTGCCGACAACAAGCGACCGGGAGTGAACCATGAGCCAGACCGCCGTCGGGGCGCGCGCCACGCGCAGCGCGAAATCCGACATCGAAGCCTCAACCATCCGCGCCATTTCCTGGCGGCTGATCCCGTTTCTGGTGCTGGCTTATTTCCTGGCCTATCTCGACCGCGTCAATCTTGGCTTCGCCGCGCTCACCATGAATGCCGAGCTGAATTTCTCGCCCACCGTTTTTGCATGGGGCGCCGGCATCTTCTTCATCGGCTATTTCATTTTTGAAGTTCCCAGCAATATCGCGCTGGAGAAATTCGGCGCCAGCCGCTGGATCGCGCGCATTATGGTGAGCTGGGGCATCATCTCCGCGCTGATGGCGATCGTCAGTGGCCCGTGGAGCTTCTACACGCTGCGCTTTCTGCTCGGTGTCGCTGAGGCCGGCTTCTTCCCCGGCATTATCCTCTATCTCACTTACTGGTTTCCGGCAGAATATCGCGCGCGTTTCCTCGCCGCCTTCGCGATCGCGGTGCCCGTATCCACGGTGATTGGCGCGCCGATCTCCGGCATGCTGCTGGGGCTCGACGGTGTCATGGGCCTGAAGGGCTGGCAGTGGTTGTTCATCATCGAAGGCATTCCTTCGGTCATTCTCGGCGTCGTCACCTGGTTCTATCTCACCGACAAGCCTGAAAAGGCCGAATGGCTGACGCCCGACCAGAAGATGTGGCTGTCCGACAAGCTTGAAGGCGAGCGCCTTGCCAAGGAGAGCGCCCATGGCATGACGCTGGGGCAGGCGCTGTCGTCGCCGAAGGTGCTGATGCTGAGCGTGGTCTATTTCGGCTTTGTCGGCGCCCTCTATGGCATGCAGTTCTGGCTGCCGCAGATCGTGAAGGCGTTCGGCTTCACCAACCTGCAGACCGGTTTCGTCACCGCGATCCCTTATCTGTTCGGCTCCATTGCCATGGTGTTGTGGGCGCAGCATTCCGACAAGACCCGCGAACGCGTCTGGCATGTCGGTCTGCCGCTGCTGCTGACCGCCGTGGCGCTCGCGCTGTCCGGCATCTCCACCAATCCGACCCTGACCATGGTCGCGCTGACGATCGCTGCGATCGGCGTGTTCTGCACCTTCGCCTTGTTCTGGACGCTGCCGACTGCGTGGCTCAGCGGCACGGCGGCCGCGGGCGCCATCGCGCTGATCAATTCGATCGGCAATCTCGCCGGCTTCGGCGGTCCCTATCTGATCGGCTGGGTCAAGGAGCTGACGGGCAGCACCTCGACCGGGCTTCTGGTTCTGGCGGCCATGCCGCTGGTCGCCGGTATTCTCGTGCTGGTCGGCAATCACGGGACAGCAACGGAGTTCGCGGCTACCGGCAAACCGGCGCGGGTGAAATAAGGCCGGGACGGGGTGCGGCAATCTGCCGAAATTGTGACCACTGACGAATATTGACATTCGTCAGTGGTCACGCCTAAATTCCCTTCGAACATTCATTCGAAGGACGCTCGTGATGCTCGGCCACACCAAAGTCAGCGCTTCCCGCAAGCCATTCGCTGCCGCGCTCTTGCTGATCCCGGCCCTTGCTCTGGCCGGATGCGGCAAGAAAACTGAGGCGGAAGCCAAGCCAACCCGCCCCGTGCTGGTCGCGACTGTGCATTACGAGCCGGAATCGCCGCAGCGCAGTTTCGTCGGCACCATCCGCCCGCGGATCGAGACCGATATGGGCTTCCGGGTCACCGGCAAGGTCGCCAAGCGCCTTGTTGAGGTCGGCCAGAACGTCGAGATCGGCCAGCCGCTGGCTACGCTCGACGAGGTCGATCTGAAGCTGCAGGCTGAGCAGGCGGTCGCCGAACTCAACGCATCCACGGGCGTGCTGGCCAATGCCACCGCAGCCGAAGGCCGCGCCACCGAGCTGCGCGCCAAGGGCTGGTCCACCCAGGCACAGCTCGATCAGGCCAAAGCCACGGGCGACGAAGCCCGCGCACGTCTCAATCGTGCCGAACGCTCTGTCGAACTCACCAAGAACAGCCTCTCTTATGCGACGCTGATCGCCGACACCCGCGGTGTTGTCACCGCGACGCTGGTCGATGCCGGTCAGGTCGTCGCCGCCGGGCAGGCCGCCATCCGTGTCGCGCGTTTCGGCGAGAAGGAGGCGGTGGTTTCCATTCCGGAAACGCTGGTTGGCCGTGCCAAGGAAGGCAAAGCCAGCGTGACGCTGTGGTCCGAGCCCGGCAAGCAATATTCCGCCAAGCTGCGTGAACTTGCGCCTAATGCCGACACCGCGACCCGCACCTATCTCGCCAAATTCTCGCTGCCCGAGGCCGACGACAAGGTGTCGCTCGGCATGACGGCGACGCTGACGCTGTCCGATCCCGCCACCGAACGCGTTGCGCGCGTGCCGCTCTCGGCGCTGTTCAGCCAGGGCAACAACCCTTCGCTCTATGTCGTGAGCGCATCGGGCGACGTCGCGCTGCAGCCCGTCAAGGTGAAGTCCTATGAGAGTAACGACGTCATCATATCAGGTGGCGTCGATGAAGGTGCCAAGATCGTGACGCTCGGGGTGCAGAAACTGGACCCTGCGCTGAAGGTCCACGTCGTCTCCGCATTGTCGTTTTAAGACACTCGCATTCAAAGGACGAAGCCGATGCATCGCTTCAACCTCTCCGCCTGGGCGGTCAGCCATCCCGCGCTGATCCTGTTTCTGATCATAGCGCTCGGCGTCGGCGGCTTCTTCTCGTACGAGAAGCTGGGCCGCGCCGAAGATCCGTCCTTCACGGTGAAGGTCGTTAACGTCACGGCGATCTGGCCGGGCGCGACCGCCAAGGAAATGCAGGAGCAGGTTGCAGATCCCATCGAGAAAAAGATGCAGGAGCTGCCTTACTTCGACAAGGTGCAGACCTATTCGAAGCCGAACTTCACGGCGCTGCAGGTCACGTTCAAGGACAATGCGCCGGCGAAGGACGTGCCGTTCCTGTTCTATCTGCTGCGCAAGAAGCTTGCCGACGTGCAGGGCAGCTTGCCGGCCAATCTGGTCGGGCCAACGGTCAATGATGAGTTCAGCGACGTCGACTCCATCCTCTACATGATGACTGGTGACGGCGCCGACTTCAAACAGTTGAAGGTGGTCGCTGAAGGCCTGCGCCAGCGCCTGCTGAAGGTGAAGGGTGTCACCAAGGTCAATCTCTACGGCGCCCAGGACGAGCGCATTTTCGTCGAATTCTCCCACGCCAAGCTGGCGACGCTCGGCATCACGCCGCAGACGCTGTTCGACTCGCTCGCCAAGCAGAACGCGATCCAGCCGGCGGGCACGGTGGAAACCTCGTCGCAGCGCGTGCCGCTGCGTGTCACCGGTGCACTTGATGGCGCCAAAACCGTCGCGGAGACGCCGGTCGAGAGTAACGGGCGCACGTTCCGCCTCGGCGATATCGCGACGGTTAGCCATGGCTTCGTCGATCCGCCGGATTTCAAGGTCCGGCAGAAGGGCCAATACGCACTCGGCATCGGCGTGGTGACGGCGAACGGCGCCAACATTCTTGAACTCGGCAAGGACGTCGAAAAGGCCAAGAACGAGTTCATGGTCGCCGTCCCGCAGGGCGTCAATGTCGAGCAGATCGCCGATCAGCCGCTGGTGGTCGAACACGCCGTTGGCGAATTCACGCACTCGTTCATCGAGGCCCTGGGGATCGTGCTGTTCGTCAGCTTCCTTGCGCTCGGCTGGCGCACCGGCATCGTGGTCGCACTGTCGGTGCCGTTGGTGCTTGGTATCGTCTTCATGGTCATGAATGCGATGGGCATGGACCTGCATCGCATCACGCTAGGTGCGTTGATTATCGCGCTCGGCCTCCTAGTCGACGACGCGATCATTGCGGTCGAGATGATGGTGGTGAAAATGGAGCAGGGCTGGGACCGCGTGCGCGCAGCGTCCTTCGCCTGGGAGTCCACGGCATTTCCGATGCTCACGGGCACGCTCATTACGGCCGTCGGCTTCCTGCCGATCGGCTTTGCGAATTCCGCAGTGGGCGAATATGCCGGCGGCATTTTCTGGGTTGTGGCGATATCGCTGATCGCCTCGTGGTTCGTCGCGGTGATCTTCACGCCCTATATCGGCGTCAAGCTGCTGCCGAACTTTGCTGCCCACGGAAAGGCCAATCACGATCCGCATGCGGTCTATGAGACGCGCATCTATCGCGGGTTGCGCAGCGTCGTGCAGTGGTGCGTCACGCACCGCATCAAGGTGGTGGCTGCCACCGTCGGCATCTTCATCGCGGCCATCGTCGGTTTCGGCCATGTCCAGCAGCAGTTCTTCCCGCTGTCTGAGCGCCCCGAACTGTTCCTGCAGCTGCGCCTGCCGGAAGGCACGGCCTTTGGCGTTACCGAAAAGGCGGTCAAGGACGCCGAGAAGCTGCTCAAGGACGACAAGGACATCGCCACCTATACGGCCTATGTCGGCCGCGGCTCGCCGCGCTTCTGGCTCGGCCTCAATCCGCAGCTCCCGAACGAGGCCTTCGCCGAGATCGTGATTGTGTCCAAGGATGTCGAGGCACGTGAGCGCATCAAGTCCAAGATCGAGAAGGCCGTCGCCGATGGCCAGCTGCCGGAAGCACGCGTGCGCGTCGATCGCTTCAACTTCGGCCCGCCGGTCGGTTTCCCTGTCCAGTTCCGCGTCATCGGGCCGGATACCGCGACCGTGCGCGATATCGCCTACAGGGTGCGTGAGGTTATGCGCGCCAACAAGAATATGGTCGATCCGCAGCTCGACTGGAACGAGCAGACGCCTTCTCTCAGGCTGGTGGTCGACCAGGACCGCGCCCGCGCCCTCGGCCTGACGCCGCAGGAGTTGTCACAATCCCTGGCGATGCTGATCTCCGGCGCGTCGGTCACGAACGTGCGTGACGGTATCGAGAAAGTGGGTGTCGTTGCCCGTGCCGTTCCGTCGGAACGCCTCGATCTCGGCCGTGTGGGCGATCTCACCATCGTCTCGCGCAACGGCGTTCCGGTGCCTTTGTCACAGGTGGCAAAGATCGAATATGCCCATGAGGAGCCGATCCTCTGGCGCCGTAACCGCGACATGGCGATCACCGTGCGCGGCGACGTCGTCGATGGCGTGCAGCCCCCGGATGTCACCAACCAGATCTGGCCGCAGTTGCAGCAGATCCGCGACAGCCTGCAGCCGGCCTATCGCATTGAGATCGGCGGCGCGGTGGAAGAATCCAGCAAGGGCAATGCCTCGATCGCCGTGCTGTTTCCGCTGATGATGATCATCATGCTGACGCTGCTGATGGTGCAGTTGCAGAGCTTCTCGCGCCTGATCCTGGTGTTCCTGACGGCGCCGCTCGGCATCGTCGGCGCCTCTTTGGCGCTGAACGTTGCCAACAAGCCGTTCGGCTTCGTGGCACTGCTCGGCCTGATCGCGCTGGCGGGTATGATCATGCGCAACGCCGTTATTCTGGTGGATCAGATCGAAACCGACGTGCGACACGGCCTGACCCGCCGCGAAGCCATCGTCGAGGCGACCGTGCGCCGTGCGCGTCCGGTCATCCTGACGGCGCTGGCGGCCATTTTGGCGATGATCCCGCTGTCGCGCTCGGCCTTCTGGGGCCCGATGGCGGTCACCATTATGGGGGGATTGTTTGTGGCGACGTTCTTGACGTTGTTGTATCTCCCGGGCCTCTATGCCCTATGGTTTCGCAAGAGCCTGGATGAACGCGGATCGGGTGAGGATGTGGATCATCACGCACCGCACCATCACGACAAGAAGCAGGCCTTTCCGCTTGCTGCCGAATAGCTAAAGACTGTTATCCGAGATGACTCTGATTTCTGAACACGTCGAAGCCGATATGCGAGGCCGCATCGTTGTGGTCGCGGAAAAGCTGTTTCGTGAAATCGGCTACCAGAAGACCACGGTCGCCGACATCGCGAAGGTGCTGCGAATGAGCCCGGCGAACGTCTATCGCTTCTTCGATTCGAAGAAGTCGATCATCGCGGCAGTGGCGCAGCGATTGATGGGGGAAGTTGAAGAGGCCGCTGGAGCGATTGCTGAAAATCCGCAGTCGGCCGCCGCGCGGCTCCGCGAACTGCTGACGTCGATCCATGAGATGAATGCCGAACGCTATGTCGGCGATGCCAAGCTGCATGAGATGGTCGCCATCGCCATGGAAGAGAGTTGGGATGTCTGCACTGCTCATATGGAGCGCATCACCGTTACCATCGGCGGTGTCATCGCGGACGGTGCTGCCAAGGGTGAGTTTCAGGCTCCGGACGTCGAATTGGCAGCCATGTGCGCCTGCACCGCCATGATGCGGTTCTTTCACCCGCAGATGATCGCGCAATGTGCGACGAAACCTGGCCCGACCCTGGACCAGATGATCGACTTCGTTCTTGCCGGGTTGGCCCCGCGGGGCTAGACGATCTCTCTGACGTCAATTCAGGGGATCTTCCGCGTGACCGCATTCGATCTGCATTCTTACGAGCCCGTCAACGGCCACGGCCTCAAGCACGATCCCTTCAATGCCATCATCGGTCCGCGTCCGATCGGGTGGGTCTCCTCCCGGGATGCCAATGGCCACGTTAATCTGGCGCCATACAGCTTCTTCAACGCCTTCAACTACACGCCGCCGCTGATCGGCTTTTCCAGCATCGGGATCAAGGACTCCGCCCGCAACATGCAGGCGACGAAGGAATTCGTCTGGAATTTGGCTACCATGGATCTGGCCAAGCAGATGAACGCCACGGCGGCGCATGTCGGCCCGGAAGTCGATGAATTCGAGATCGCCGGCCTGACGCCGGTGCCGAGCAAGCTGGTGAACGTACCTCGTGTCGGCGAGAGCCGGGTCGCTTTCGAGTGCAAGGTGACCCAGATCATCGAACTCAAGGGCGCGAACGGCGCTTCGGCCAACGCCTTCCTCACCATGGGTGAAGTCGTCGCCGTGCATATCGACAAGACCCTGATCGTGGATGGCGTGTACCAGACCGCATTGGCTGGCCCGATCCTGCGCGCCGGTCGCCGCGGCGACTATTTCCACATCAAGCAGGACGCCATGTTCGAGATGAACCGGCCGGACTGAGGCCGGCTATTCTTCCGGCATTTCGGTCGCGCGACCACTGGTCACGCGGCGGGAAATCGCCTTTCGGGAACCGTTGCGGTATCCTGTCGTTAATGATGGCTCGATGCTGTCAAATTTCGCTTGAATTTCAATGCGAAAGCTAAGGTGACACCGACGCCGTCCTGCAAGAGCGTCTGCCTTTTGGCGCCCGTGGTCCGCCCGGACTGCCGGTCGTCTCGATTGAGAGGAAGCCTCCATGAGCTCGTCCAGCTTGCGCCGTGATTATCTCACCAAGCCGATCTTTGGCTGGGCCAAGGGCGTGCTACCGAAAATGTCGGACACCGAGCGCGAGGCGCTGGAAGCCGGCGACGTCTGGTGGGATGCGGATCTGTTCACCGGCAATCCGGACTGGGCCAAGCTGCTTGCCGTCAAGCCGGCCACACTGACCGACGAAGAACAGGCCTTCATGACCGGACCTGTCGATCGTCTCTGCGAGATGATCGACGACTGGAAGATCAATTGGGAATTGCGCGATCTGCCGCCGGACGTCTGGGAGTTCATCAAGCGCGAAAAGTTCTTCGGCATGATCATTCCGAAGGAATTCGGAGGTCTCGGCTTCTCGCCTTATGCGCATTCGGAAGTGGTGCGCAAGATTTCGTCGCGGTCGGTGGTCGCCGCCGTCACGGTGATGGTGCCCAACTCGCTCGGCCCCGGCGAACTGCTGATGAAGTTCGGCACCGACGCGCAGCGCCAGCGCTGGCTGCCGCGCCTTGCCGATGGACGCGACATTCCCTGTTTCGGCCTCACCAGCCCGGAAGCGGGCTCGGACGCGGCCTCGATGATCGACAGCGGCATCATCTGCAAGGGCACGTTCGAAGGCCAGGAGGTTCTGGGCCTGCGCCTCAACTGGCACAAGCGCTACATCACGCTCGGCCCGGTCGCGACGCTGATCGGTCTCGCCTTCAAGGCCTATGACCCCGATCACCACGTGGGCTCACAGGATGAGCTTGGCATCACGGTTGCGCTGATCCCGCATGATCTTCCGGGCGTCGAGATCGGCCAGCGCCATCTACCGTCGATGCAGGTGTTCCAGAACGGCCCGAACTGGGGCCGCGACGTTTTCATCCCGCTCGACTACATCATCGGCGGTCAGGAGCGGCTTGGTCAGGGTTGGAAGATGCTGATGTCGGCGCTCGCCGCCGGCCGTGGCATCTCATTGCCGTCCCTGTCTGCGGCCGGTGCCGCCTATGCCGCGCGCACCACTGGTGCCTATGCTCGCATCCGCGAGCAGTTCAACATTTCGATCAGCAAGTTCGAGGGCATCGAGGAGCCGCTGGCCCGTATCGCCGGCACCGCCTATCTGCTCGATGCCGCGCGGCGCCTGACCTCGGCGGCGCTCAATCAGGGCCATCATCCCGCAGTCATCTCCGGCATCATGAAGCTGCATGCCACCGAGCGCATGCGCGTCGCCATCGATGATGCCATGGACATCCATGGCGGCAAGGCCGTGATCGACGGGCCGCAGAATTATATGGGCAATCTCTATCGCGCGGTGCCGGTGGGCATCACGGTTGAGGGCGCCAACATCCTGACGCGTAATCTCATTGTGTTCGGGCAGGGCGCCATCCGCGCGCATCCCTATTTGTTGCAGGAAATGAATGCGCTCGGTGATTCCGACAAGGTGAAGGGCTTAGAGGCCTTCGACACCGCGTTCTGGAAACATATCGGCCACAGCGTCACCACGCTGTTCCGCGCCTGGGGCCGCTGCTGGACCGGCGGGATATTTGCGCCGGCACCAGACGCCGGCGAAGCCACACAGTTCTATCGCCAGCTCTCGCGTTATTCCTCGGCCTTCGCATTGTGCGCCGACATGGCATTGCTGACGCTGGGTGGAGCGTTGAAGCGCAAGGAAATGCTATCGGCGCGCTTCGGCGATATTCTCTCCGAGCTGTATCTGCTCTCGGCAGTGCTGAAACGCTGGGAGGACGAAGGCCGCCAGCAGGACGACCTGCCGGCGCTTGAATGGTGTATGGCGTCCGGCTTCAAGACCATCGAAAACCGCTTTGCGGAGATTCTGGCTAACCTGCCGAACCGCTTTGTCGCCGGCATCCTCAAATTCATTGTGCAGCCATATGGTGCATCCGTGCTCGGTCCCTCGGATCGCGTGGTGCATCGCTGCGCGCAGATGATCCTGGAGTCGTCGGCGACGCGCGACCGTCTGACGCCTGATCTGTCGCATATCGATGACGATCGCGGGCTGGCGCGGCTGGAGAAGGCGTTCAAACTGGTGACATCGAGTGACGATATTGCCAAGCGCATCCGCACGGCGAAGCTGAAGAACTGGAAAGATGCAGTGACACAGGGCGTCATTACCCAGGCCGAGGGCGAGAAGCTTGCTGCCGCGCAGGAAGCTGTCAAGCTGGTGATCGAGGTCGATCACTTCGCGCCGGAAGAGCTGTCGCCCGGCTATAAGAAGTCCGATAACGTGCACCAGTTCTTCCAGGAACTTGGTGAGCAGCGGGCAGCAAGCTGATGGCAAGACCAGTCTATATCGTTGACGGCAGCCGGACGCCGTTCCTGAAGGCGCGCAGCGGTCCCGGTCCGTTCACCCCTGTCGATCTTGCCGTTCAATGTGGCCGCCCGCTGCTGGCGCGGCAGCCCTTTGCACCGGATGCCTTCGACCAGGTGATCCTTGGGTGCGTCAATGTCATCGCGGATGAGATGAACCCGGCGCGCGTCGCGGCACTTCGGCTCGGTATGGGTGAGGCGATGGTCGCCTTCACCGTGCAGATCAATTGCGGCTCCGGCATGCAGTCGATCGATACCGGCTATCGCTACATCCGCGAGGGGAATGCCGATCTGATCCTCGCTGGCGGCGCCGAAGCGCTCAGCCATGCGCCGCTGGTCTGGCCGCAGAACGGCGTGCGCTGGTTCGCCGGCCTCGCGATGGCCAAGGGTGCGCTCGCGAAAGTCACCGCCTTCGCCAAGGCGCGGCCGGCTTATTTCAAGCCGATCATCGGCCTTGAGCGCGGTCTCACCGATCCGATCACCGACCTCAATATGGGCCAGACCGCCGAGAAGGTCGGGCACCTATTCGGCATCACCCGCGCGCAGGCAGATGCCTATGCCGTCGAAAGCCACAAGCGCCTTGCGCATGCGCAGGAACAGGGCTGGCTGAAGGGTGAGGTCGAGACCGCCTTCGATCGCAAGGGCAATTTCTACGACCACGATGACGGCGTCCGCGCGGATTCGTCGGTCGACAAGCTCGCGACACTGAAGCCGGTATTCGAACGTCCGTGGGGGCAGGTCACCGCCGGCAATTCCTCGCAGATCACCGATGGCGCATCATGGACGATCCTTGCGTCCGAAGACGCGGTGGTGAAACACGGTCTCAAGCCGAAGGCTGTGATCGTCGACAGCCAGTGGTCTGCACTCGATCCGTCGATCATGGGGCTCGGTCCGGTGTTGTCGTCGAACGATCTGTTGAAGCGCAACAACATGACGATTCAGGACATCGAGACCTGGGAGTTGAACGAAGCCTTCGCCACGCAGGTGCTCGGCTGTCTCGCCGCCTGGAAGGACGAGAAATTCTGCCGTGAGGTGCTCGGCCTCGATGGCGCCGCCGGCGAGATCGATCGTGCCAGGCTCAATGTCGATGGTGGTGCGATCAGCCTCGGCCATCCCGTCGGCACGTCTGGCAACCGTATTGTGCTGCATCTCGTCAATGCGATGAAGCGGCTCGGCACCAAACGCGGCATCGCAACCGAATGTATCGGCGGCGGCCTCGGTGGCGCGATGTTGATCGAGACGGTGTGAGGGCGTCATGGACAGCAAGATCATGGACGTTCTTGGGGATCGCGTGCTCGAACTCGGGCCGGGTCCCGACACATCAGGCGCTTATCGCCACTTCAAGCTGACGCGCGACGCCGATGGCATCGCGTGGCTGTTGTTTGACCGCGCCGATGCGAGCGCCAATACGCTTTCGGCTGTGGTGCTGGAAGAATTCGATCAGGTGCTGAATGCGCTGGAAGCCCAGCGCCCGACTGGCATCGTGGTTCGTTCGGCCAAGACGTCCGGCTTCATCGCCGGCGCCGACGTTAATGAATTTCGCGGCGCCAGCGACCCATTGGAAGTCGAAACGCAGATCAGCCGCGCTCACGCGGTGATCGATCGCTTCGAGGCGCTGAAGATCCCGACGGTGGCCGTCATTCACGGTTTCTGCCTGGGCGGCGGCCTCGAAGTGGCGCTGGCCTGCCAGATGCGCATCGCCATCGATGGTGCGCGTTTCGGTTTCCCGGAAGTCATGCTCGGCCTGCATCCAGGTTTGGGCGGCACGGCGCGCTTCACGCATCTGGTCAATCCGATACAGGCGATGCCGCTGATGCTGACCGGCAAGACCATAGACGCGCGCAAGGCGAAGGCGATCGGTCTTGTCGATGCGGTGACCGAGGAGCGCCATGTCCGTAACGCCGTGCGCGATGCGGTGTTCGGCAAGCTCAAGCGCGCCAAGCCGAGTGCGCTGATCCCGATCATGAACTTCTCGCCGATGCGCGGGATTCTCGCCTCGCGCATGGTCGCGGAGGCCAGCAAGGCTGCGCCGCGCGAGCACTATCCCGCACCTTATGCACTGATCGAGCTGTGGGAGAAGCACGGCGGCGACCGCGCGGCGATGCTCAATGCCGAGAAGGTGTCCTTCGCCCGGCTGATGGTGACGCCGACGGCGCAGAACCTGATTCGCGTCTTCTTCCTGCGCGAGCAGATGAAGAAGCTCGCCGGTGACGGCAACACCATCAAACATGTTCATGTGATCGGTGCTGGCGCCATGGGCGGCGACATCGCGGCGTGGTGCGCGCATCAGGACATCCGCGTCACGCTAGCCGACATGAAGCCCGAGCCGATCGCGGGCGCCATGAAGCGCGCCGCCGATCTCTACAGCAAGATCATCCGCAAGCGCACCGAGCAGCGCGACACGCTGGATCGCCTGATCCCCGATATGGACGGCGAGGGCGTACGCAATGCCGACCTCATCATCGAGGCCGTGCCGGAAAAGCTCGAACTGAAGCAGAAGGTCTATGCCGGCATCGAGCCGCGCATGAAGCGGGATGCGATCCTCGCCACCAACACATCCAGCATCCCGTTGCAGGATCTGCGCAGCACGCTCGCCAGGCCGGAGCGACTGCTGGGATTGCATTTCTTCAACCCGGTCTCGCGCCTGCAGCTGGTCGAGGTCGTCAGTCATGATGGCGTGGACCAGGACATGCTGAAGAAGGCCACGGCCTTCGTCGGCGCGATCGATCGTCTGCCGCTGCCGGTGAAGAGCTCGCCGGGCTTCCTCGTCAATCGCGCGCTCACGCCCTACATGCTCGAGGCGATGATGCTGATGGAGGAGAAGGTCGACAAGGAGACCATCGACGCCGCCGCTGAGCAGTTCGGCATGCCGATGGGGCCCATCGAACTGGCCGATCAGGTCGGCCTCGATATTTGTTTGGCCGTCGGCGACATGCTGCGCTCCAAATTCGGCGATCTGCTGCCGCCGACGCCAGCCTGGCTGCGCGAGAAGGTCAACAAGGGCGAGCTCGGCAAGAAGACCGGCCGTGGCTTCTATACATGGCGTGACGGCAAGGCCGAGAAGAGTTCAAGCGCGGTCGCCACCGCGCGGCCGACGCAGGAGATGATCGATCGCTTGGTGCTGCCGATGTCGAATGTCTGCGTCGCCTGTCTGCGCGAAGGCATCGTCGACAATCCGGATGTTGTCGATGGCGCAATGATTTTCGGAACAGGTTACGCGCCATTCCGCGGCGGCCCGCTGAACTATGCGCGGACGCGTGGAACCGAGAATATCACCGCCACGCTGCGCACGCTGGCGGCCCGGTTCGGCGATCGCTTTGCGCCGGATGCCGGCTGGGAAACCTTTAAATGATGACTCAATTTGCGGCAGGCTTTGCTCATGACTGAATCAACGACGCAGCCAGTGACGGGGCTGGATGCGGAACCGACCGGCGATCTCACCATCCGCACGGTCGCAATGCCGGCGGATACCAATGCCAATGGCGATATCTTTGGCGGCTGGCTGCTCAGCCAGATGGATCTCGGCGGCGGCATCTTTGCCGCCAAGGTGGCGAAGACGCGCACCGTCACCGTCGCTATCGAGGCGATGACCTTCCGCAAGGCCGTTCATGTCGGTGACGTCGTGTCCGTGCATGCGGAACTGGTGCGGATGGGCCGCACGTCACTTACCGTGCATATCGAGGCCTGGGTGCTTCGCCGCAACGAAAACGCCCCGATCCTGGTGACCGACGGCAATTTCACCTTTGTGTCCATTGACGAGAATGGTCGCCCGCAGGTGATCAAACGACCGGATGCGACGATCTCGACCTGAGCGATTCTAAACACCGGCGGGAACGAAATACCCCCATTCGGGTTAGTGGCCCGGAATATGCATCGCCTATCGCGTAGGGGGCCGCCATGTCAGACACTTACATCATCGAAGTCTCATCGCAGGCTGCCGGCATCGTGGTTCGCGATCCCGGTGGGTACAGGTTCTTCGCCGCGTCTCACCGTTTCAACCCGATGGAAGGCCAACTGTTTCGCAATGCGCGCGAAGCTGAACGCGCTGCCTTTCAATTCGCGCAGGGTATCCAAGCGGCTGTGACGCCCTAGAGGGCGATTCTCTGACGACATCGGCGGCGACGCGTATGGCGCCTGCGCTGTTGATGCGTTGACCATTGCCGCCAACACCCGCACCATGGAACCGTTCGTTCCGAGGTGCCGTTGTGACTGCTGGCCTGACCCATCGCCAATCCGAAATCCTGAATCACGCGCGCGCCTTTGGCCGCGTGATGGTCGACGATCTGGTGCGTCGCTTCGAGGTGTCCGCGCAGACCATCCGCAAGGATCTCAACGATCTTTGCGACCAGCGCCTGCTGACGCGCATTCACGGCGGCGCCATCGTCGCCTCCGGCGTGGAAAACCTTGCTTATGAAGCGCGGCGATTCGTAGCCGCCGAAGAGAAGAAAGCCATCGGCGTCGCTGCCGCGGCGCAGATTCCCAATGGCTCGTCGCTGTTCATCAATATCGGGACCACTACGGAAGAAGTCGCCAGCGCGCTGACCAATCACGAAAACCTGCTGGTCATTACCAACAACCTCAATGTTGCGATGATGCTCTATCGTCACCCGCATATCGAGGTGATCGTCGCCGGCGGCACCGTGCGTCGCTCCGATGGTGCGGTGATCGGCTCCACGGCGATCAAGCTGATCGGCCAATTCAAGGTCGATTACGCCATCATCGGTGCCTCCGCGATCGACGAGGAGGGCGCGCTGCTCGACTTCGACTATCGCGAGGTGCAGGCGGCGCAGGCGATCATCGCCAATGCCCGCAGTGTCATGCTGGTCTGCGATTCGACCAAGCTGCGGCGCTCGGCGGCCGTGCGCATCGCCCATATCAGCCAGATACAGACCTTCGTGACCGACGTCCCGCTGCCGCCCTCCTTGCAGGAGATCTGCCGGAGCCGGGGCGTTCAAGTGATCGCCGCCCTGCCGGGCTCCGCCGACGATGCGGACGACCTGGAACCCGAGCCGACCCCGCTTTAGAGCCTGTTCAGACCCCGAAAACGCCAGTTGCTTTCGTTTTAGGTTGTGGTTTAATCGAAAACGAAAGCCAAATCGCTGAAAGCGAAGATGGCGCGTCCGAAGGAAGGCGCCAGACAAGTGGCGCAGGAGGGGAGACGGGGTGGGTCAGATCTACGACCTCGCAATCATTGGTGGTGGTGTGAACGGCTGCGGCATCGCCCGCGACGCCGTCGGCCGCGGCAATTCCGTGTTCCTTTGCGAGATGAACGATCTGGCCAGCGGCACCTCGTCCTGGTCGACCAAGCTGATCCATGGCGGGTTGCGCTACCTCGAATATTACGATTTCAAACTGGTGCGCCACGCGTTGCTGGAACGCGAAGTTCTCTGGCAGATCGCGCCGCATATCATCCGCCCCTTGCGTTTCGTGCTGCCGCATCACGCCGGTCTGCGGCCCGCCTGGCTGCTGCGCTTGGGCTTGTTCCTCTACGACCATATCGGCGGCCGTAAACTTCTGCCCCCGACGCGCACACTCGATCTCACCCGCGACGAGACCGGCAAGCCGCTGGCGCCCGGCCGGTTCAAGCGTGGCTTTGAATATTCCGACTGCTCGGTAGATGATGCGCGCCTTGTCGTGCTCACCGCGCGTGATGCCGCCGATCGGGGCGCTGAGATCCGCACGCGCACGCGCGCAACCGAGATCAGGCAGGCCGACGGGATGTGGCAGGTCACGGTGCAGGATACGGCGACGGGCGACCGCTCGACCATCAGTGCGCGCACGCTGGTCAATGCCGGTGGTCCGTGGGTCGAGAATGTTCTGGCGGTCGGTGCCGGCGTCAATGCGAAGGCGAAAGTCCGCCTCGTGCAGGGCTCGCATATCGTGGTGCCGAAACTTTACAGCCACGACCGCGCCTACATCTTCCAGAATGCCGATGGTCGTATCGTATTTGCGATTCCCTATCAGGACGATTTCACCCTGATCGGTACCACCGATATCGATTATGACGGCGATCCCGCCGATGTGAAAATCTCTGCCGACGAGATCAATTATCTCTGCAAGTCGGTCAGCGAATATCTCGCCAGGCCCGTGCTGGCCGAAGACGTGGTGTGGACCTATTCCGGCGTGCGCCCGCTCTATGACGACGGCGCCAACGAGGCCAAGGCGGCGACGCGCGACTATGTGTTCGAGCTCGATCTGCCCGGCGGCCTGCCGCTGCTGTCGATTTATGGTGGCAAGATCACGACCTATCGTCGTCTCGCCGAAGAAGCCTTGCAGAAGCTTGCGCCGTATCTGAAGGGCACCAAGGCCAGGGAAGGCTGGACGGCCCATGCCACGCTGCCTGGCGGTGATTTCGATGTCTCTGCGGTCGATGCGCTGATCGCCGAATTGTTGCGCGACTATCCGTTCCTGACGCCGGCCCATGCCAACCGGCTGGCGCATGCCTATGGCACGCGCGCCGCGAAGATGCTGGGCACCGCGAAGTCGCCGGCCGATCTCGGTCAGGCCTTTGGGGCAACGCTGACCGAGCGCGAAGTGCGCTATCTCATGGCCAATGAATGGGCCGTCAGTGCCGAGGATATCGTGTGGCGCCGTTCCAAGCTCGGTCTGCGCCTGTCGAAGGAAGAGATCGCGGCTCTCGATCAATGGCTGCAGGCTAATCGCGCGCAGCCCGCCAATCCGATGCGTGAAGCGGGAGCGCGATCATGAGCGTCGCACTGGATCACGTCTCGCAGATGGTTGATGGAGTCACGACGATCCGTGACGTCTCGCTGACGCTGGAAAGGGGCACGCTGAACGTGCTGCTCGGGCCAACGCTGGCCGGCAAGACCTCGATCATGCGGCTGCTGGCCGGGCTCGACAAGCCAACGCAAGGCCGCGTGTTGGTCGATAGCAAGGACGTCACCGGCGTCGATATCCGCAAGCGTTCGGTGGCAATGGTCTATCAGCAGTTCATCAATTACCCCTCGCTGTCGGTCTATGAGAATATCGCCTCGCCGCTGCGCGTGCAGGGCAAGCCGAAAGCCGAGATCGAAACCCGCGTGCACGAAGCTGCGGCCTTGCTCAAGCTTGAGCCCTATCTGAAGCGCACGCCGCTGCAGCTCTCCGGGGGCCAGCAGCAGCGCACGGCGATTGCCCGCGCGCTGGTCAAGGGTGCCGATCTCGTGCTGCTCGACGAGCCGCTCGCCAATCTCGACTACAAGCTGCGCGAGGAATTGCGCACCGAACTGCCGAAGATTTTCGAGGCCTCCGGTGCGATTTTCGTCTATGCGACGACGGAGCCCTCCGAAGCGCTTTTGTTGGGCGGCAGCACCGTGTGTTTGTGGGAAGGCCAGGTTTTGCAGGTCGGCCAGACTTCCAAAGTCTATCGCCATCCCGAGACTCTCAAGGCCGCCGAAGTGTTCTCCGATCCGCCACTCAACCTGGTGGTGATCGAGAAGAAGAACGGAAATGTGCACTATGCCGGTGGCGCGACAGCGCCCGCCAGCGGGCTCTACGCAAACCTCGCCGACGGCAGCTATCGCGTTGGCTTCCGCGCGCATCAGCTCGAAGTCGCCAGTGGTCTCGCCGGACGGCATGCGTTTCCGGCGGAAGTGACCGTGACCGAAATCACCGGGTCGGAAAGCTTCGTCCATCTGAAACGCGACGCATCGAACTGGGTTGCGGTGCTGCAGGGCGTGCATGAATTCCTGCCCGGCCACATGCTCGACGCCGTGCTCGATCCCGCCAATCTCTTCGTCTTCGATGGCCGCGACCGCCTGGTTGCCGCTCCCAACAGCACGCAGGGAGCGTAACATGGCTCGCATCGATCTCGTCGATCTCGCGCAATCCTACAGTGGCAATGATGCCGATCCGGAATCATTCGCGCTGAAGCCGATCTCCATGACCTGGCGGCAGGGCGGCGCCTATGCGCTGCTCGGCCCATCCGGTTGCGGCAAGACCACGCTGCTCAATTTGATCTCCGGCATCGTGACGCCGACGCGCGGGCAGATCCTGTTCGACGGCAAGGATATCACGCCGCTGTCGACGCAAAAACGCAACATCGCGCAGGTGTTCCAGTTTCCGGTCATCTACGACACCATGACCGTAGGCGAGAATCTTGCTTTCCCGCTGAAGAATCGCGGCATGCCGAAGGCGCAGATCGATGCACGTGTCGCCGAGATCGGCGAACTCCTCGATCTCACGCCCTATCTGGGCCGCAAGGCAACGCGGCTAACGCCCGATGCCAAGCAGAAGATCTCGCTCGGCCGTGGCCTGGTGCGTTCCGACGTTGCTGCGGTGCTGTTCGACGAACCACTGACGGTGATCGATCCCGCACTGAAATGGGAACTACGCTCGAAGCTCAAGGCACTGCACCGCGCGCTGGACCTCACGATGATCTACGTGACCCACGACCAGACCGAGGCGTTGACCTTTGCCGATACGGTGGTGGTGATGCATGACGGGCGTGTCGTACAGTCCGGCACGCCGCAGGAATTGTTCGACAAGCCCGCACATACATTCGTCGGCTATTTCATCGGCTCGCCCGGCATGAATATCGTGCCGGCTGAAGTCAGCGGCCGCGAGGCGCGTATCGGCGGGCACGTGATCGCGCTGCAGCGCAGTTACGACAAGTTGCCAGCAGGCCCGACAATCGAAGTCGGCATTCGCCCCGAATTCGTCCATGTTGCGACGCCCGCGCCAGGCTTGCTGTTGGCGCAGGTCGAGCGCGTCGACGATCTCGGCCGTATCAGTTTCGCGCGCGTCCGCATCGGCGGCGTCAAGTTCGCCGCGCGCGTACCTCAGGGATTTTCTATTGCGGGGAGCGATGTCGGGCTGGTGTTCGATCCCAGCCGGGTGCACGTTTACGCCGACAGCCGCCTTGTCGAAGGGGTTGCATGATGGACAAGACCGTCAATCAAAAAGCCTGGTTCCTCGTCCTGCCGGTGTTTCTCATCGTGGCGTTCTCCGCGGTGCTGCCGCTGATGACGGTCGTGAACTATTCGGTGCAGGACACCTTCGGCAACAACCAGTTCTTCTGGAATGGCGTCGGCTGGTTCAAGGAGCTGCTTGATCCGTCCAGCGATCTCGGCGGGCGCTTCTACGCGTCCCTGCTGCGCAATCTGGCTTTCTCCGCGATCATCCTCGCCATCGAAGTGCCACTCGGCATTCTGGTCGCGTTGTCGATGCCGCGTGACGGCTGGCGCGTCGCAGCCTGCCTTGTGATCCTCGCGCTGCCGCTTTTGATTCCATGGAACGTGGTCGGCACAATCTGGCAGATCTTCGGGCGTCCCGACATTGGTCTGCTCGGCTACACGCTCAATCACATGGGCATCGACTATAACTATGTGTCGAACGAGTTCGATGCCTGGGCCACCGTCATCGTGATGGATGTCTGGCACTGGACCAGCCTCGTTGCGCTGCTGTGCTACGCAGGCCTGAAGTCGATCCCCGATGCCTATTATCAGGCTGCGCAAATCGACGGCGCGTCGCGCTGGGCCGTGTTTCGCGCGATCCAGCTACCCAAGCTCAATCGCGTGTTGCTGATCGGCGTGCTGTTGCGTTTCATGGATAGTTTCATGATCTATACCGAGCCCTTCGTCGTGACCGGCGGCGGCCCCGGAAATTCGACCACCTTCGTCTCCATCGAGCTCGTCAAGATTGCGCTCGGTCAATTCGATCTCGGCAAGGCCGCGGCGCTGTCGCTGGTCTACAACATCATCGTGCTGATCGTGTGCTGGATATTCTACACCGTGATGACCAATGCCGGCGTCGATCACACCAAGCGCGAGGGAGCGGTCTGATGCATACGATCCCTGGGCGTCGCATTATCCTGCTACTGTTTTTGGTGTTCTTGCTGCTGCCGATCTACTGGCTCGTGAATATGAGCTTCAAGACCAATGGCGAGATCGTTTCGACCATGACGCTGTGGCCGCACCAGCCGACGCTGGAGAATTACACGCGGATCTTCACCGATGAGAGCTGGTATTCCGGTTACATCAATTCGCTGAAATACGTCATCATTAACACCATCCTGTCGATCTCTTTCGCGCTGCCGGCAGCTTACGCGTTCTCGCGCTATCGTTTCCTCGGCGACAAGCACCTGTTCTTCTGGCTGCTGTCGAACCGGATGGCCCCGCCTGCGGTGTTTGCACTGCCATTCTTCAATCTCTATTCGGCGATCGGCCTGTTCGATACGCCGTGGGCCGTGGCGCTCGCGCATTGCCTGTTCAACGTTCCGCTCGCGGTGTGGATTCTCGAAGGATTCGTGTCCGGCGTGCCGCGCGAGATCGACGAGACGGCGTTTCTTGATGGCTACTCGTTTCCGAAGTTCTTCGTAAAGATTCTCGTGCCGCTGATCGCGTCGGGCATCGGCGTCGCTGCCTTCTTCTGCTTCATGTTCTCCTGGGTCGAGTTGCTGCTTGCGCGCACGCTGACCTCGGTGAATGCCAAGCCGATCTCGGCGGTCATGACGCGCACTGTATCCGCCTCCGGCATGGATTGGGGCCTGCTCGCCGCCGCCGGTGTGCTGACCATCATCCCCGGCGCGCTCGTCATCTGGTTCGTCCGCAATTACATCGCGCGCGGTTTCGCGCTTGGCCGGGTCTAGGAGGTCGTCATGGAAAACATCGCATGGATGGCCTGGACGTCGCCGACGGCGATCTTCTTCGGCCTGCTGGCACTCACGCTGGGCACGATGACTTGGCTCGCAGTCGCTTATCCCGAAGCCGAACGCATCGGCATCCTGCGCATTCCCACCACGCGCGGCGACCGGCTGTTCCTGTCGCTGATCGCGGCGGCCGTCATCCACCTGTTGTGGATCGGCTTCATCGGTTCCGATCCGATCGCGACGCTGCCGATCGGCGAGGAGGGAGTTGAAATCTCGAATCTGTGGTTCGCGACATTGATTTCGCTGGTCTCGGCGGTGGCAATTTTTCGCACCGTCTGACCGGCATGTACTGCAGTCCCGGGATGAACCCGGGCCTGAAACAGAAGTGAGGGAGGAAGCTATGAGGCACCTGACGACACAGGCACGTCGCCCGACGCGCCATATCATGATGACCAGCGCTGCTGCGTTGATCACGGCGACTGCGCTGCTCGCCGCGCCCGCCAAGGCCGACGACGCCACCATTCAGAAGTGGATCGACAGCGAATTCCAGCCGTCGACGCTGTCGAAGGCAGACCAACTGAAGGAACTGCAGTGGTACGAGAAGGCTGCGCAGCCGTTCAAGGGCATGGAGATCAATGTCGTCTCCGAAACCATCACTACCCACGAATACGAGGCGAAGACGCTGGCCAAGGCGTTTAGCGAGATCACCGGCATCAAGCTGAAGCACGATATCATCCAGGAAGGTGATGTGGTCGAAAAGCTGCAGACCCAGATGCAGTCCGGCAAGAATGTCTATGACGGCTGGATCAACGATAGCGATTTGATCGGCACGCATTTCCGCTACGGCCAGACCATCGCGCTAACGGATTACATGACCGGCGAAGGCAAGGACGTCACAAGCCCGACCCTCGACCTCAAGGACTTCATCGGCACGCCGTTCACCACCGCGCCCGACAAGAAGCTGTATCAACTGCCCGACCAGCAGTTCGCCAACCTTTACTGGTTCCGGTACGACTGGTTCACCAATGCCGAGTACAAGTCGAAGTTCAAGGCCAAGTATGGCTACGATCTCGGCGTGCCCGTGAACTGGTCGGCCTATGAAGATATCGCCGAGTTCTTCACCAACGACATCAAGACGATCGATGGCGTTAAGGTCTATGGCCATATGGACTACGGCAAGAAGGATCCGTCGCTCGGCTGGCGTTTCACCGACGCGTGGCTGTCGATGGCCGGCAATGGCGACAAGGGTCTTCCGAACGGTCTGCCCGTCGATGAATGGGGCATCCGCATGGAAGGCTGCCGTCCCGTTGGTTCCTCCATCGAGCGCGGTGGCGATACCAACGGTCCGGCAGCGGTCTACTCGATCGCGAAATACCTCGACTGGATGAAGAAGTATGCCCCGCCGCAGGCGCAAGGCATGACCTTCTCGGAGTCTGGCCCGGTGCCGGCACAGGGCAATATCGCCCAGCAGATGTTCTGGTACACCGCTTTCACCGCCGACATGGTGAAGCCGGGTCTCGCGGTCATGAATGCCGACGGAACGCCGAAGTGGCGCATGGCCCCGTCGCCGCATGGCTCGTACTGGAAGGAAGGCATGAAGCTCGGCTATCAGGACGTCGGTTCGGGCACGCTCCTCAAATCGACTCCGCCGGATCGCCGCAAGGCAGCCTGGCTCTATCTGCAGTTCATCACCTCGAAGACGGTGTCGCTGAAGAAGAGCCATGTCGGTCTCACCTTCATTCGTGAGAGCGATATCTGGGACAAGTCGTTCACCGAACGTGCGCCGAAGCTCGGCGGTCTGGTCGAGTTCTATCGCTCGCCAGCCCGCGTGCAATGGTCGCCGACCGGTAACAACATCCCGGATTATCCGAAGCTGGCACAGCTGTGGTGGCAGAACATCGGCGATGCGTCGTCCGGTGCGAAGACCCCGCAGCAGGCGATGGACTCACTGGCTGCAGCTCAGGATTCGGTGCTCGAACGTCTTGAACGATCCAAGGTTCAGGGCGAATGCGGACCGAAGCTGAACAAGAAGGAAACCGCCGAGTTCTGGTACAACAAGTCCGCGAAGGACGGCAACATCGCGCCCCAGCGCAAGCTGGCCAACGAGAAGCCGAAGGGCGAGACGGTAGACTACGATACGCTGATCAAGTCGTGGCCCGCGACCCCGCCGCAGAAGCGCGCGTCGAACTAAGGCGAACTTTCTGAACAACAAAAAAGGCCGGGAGCGATCCCGGCCTTTTCTCTTGCTGTCATTCCGGGTTCGCACCCGCAAAGATGCGTGTGCGCCCCGGAATGACGGCGTACTTACTCCGCTGCCTGCTTCGCGCCCAGCACCGGGTAATCCGTGTAGCCCTTGGCGCCGCCGCCATAGAACGTCGCCTTGTCGGCATCGTTGAGCGGCGCGCCGATCTTCAGGCGCTCGACCAGATCTGGATTCGAGATGAACGGCTTGCCGAAGGCGATCAGGTCGGCGGCATCGGCCGCGAGCACCTTGTTGGCCAGCGCGAGATCGAAGCCGTTATTGGCGATATATGTGCCCTTGAAGCGCTTGCGCAGGCTGGCATAGTCGAACGGTGCCACGTCGCGCGGACCGCCGGTCGCGCCTTCGACGACATGTAGATAGACCAGCTTCTCGGCGCTAAGCCCGTCGGTGATGTAGTCGAACAGCTTTTGCGCCTGCGTGTCGGCGGCGGCATCGTTGGCCGGCGTCACCGGCGAGATGCGAATGCCGGTTCTGTCGCCGCCGATTTCCTTGGCAACTGCCGCGGCCACTTCCAGCATCAGTTTGGCGCGGTTCTCGAGCGAACCGCCATAGGCGTCGGTGCGCTTGTTGGTGCTGTCACGCGCGAATTGCTCAAGCAGATAACCGTTGGCGCCATGGATCTCCACGCCGTCGAAACCGGCTTCGACCGCATTGGCAGCGCCGCGTGCGAAACTGTCGATGACGCCTTGAATTTCACCCAGCTCCAGCGCGCGGGGTTCCGAGACATCGGTGAAGGTGTTGTTGACGAAGGTCTTGGTGTTGGCGCGGATCGCCGAAGGGGCCACCGGCGCTCCGCCATTCGGCTGCAGGCTGACATGCGAGATACGGCCAACGTGCCAGATCTGCATATAGATATGACCGCCCTTGGCATGCACGGCCTCGGTCACCTTCTTCCAGCCGGCGATCTGCTCCTTGGTGTAGATGCCCGGGACGTCCTGATAGCCTTGGCCCTGCTGCGAGACGGGTGTGCCTTCGGTTACCAGAAGGCCGGCGCTGGCACGCTGGCTATAATATTCGATCGCCAGCGGGTTCGGCACGTTGCCCGGCAATGCGCGATTGCGCGTCAGCGGCGCCATCACCGTGCGATTGGTTAGCGTGTTTGCACCAAGCTTGTAGGGTTCGAAGAGTTTGGACGTGCTCATGATGAATGATCCAGTCGATGAAAGGTGAAATCGAATTGGGCATCATGCAGCGCATTGGCAATACCGCTGCGCTGCATGTCGTTGGTTCAGGATAAAACGATCGTGGCGATGACGGATTGAATGATCATGATCTCTCTATCGGTCGGCCAGCAGCCGAATATCCTGCGGTGATGGCGCGGCTTACTGCGCGCCGAGGAAGTCGCGCTTGCCGACATCGATGCCGCACATCCGCAGGATGCCGTGGGCAGTGGTGATGTGGAAATAGAAGCTCGGTAGCGAGAAGCTGGTGAGGAATTGCTGGCCGGACATGGTGGTGGTCGTGCCGGGGCCGGTGGGGAAGGTGATCTCCCGGGTCTCGCCGCCGTCGAATTGGGCGGGCTTGTAGTTCTTCAGGTAATCGACGGTCCTGCCGATTCGCTGCTGCAATTCATCGAAGGTCGTTTCGGTATCCGGCACCGCCGGCACTTCGCTGCCGGACAGGCGCGCGCTGCCCTTGGTGGCGAAATCGCAGGAGAGCTGGACCTGCCGGCTCAGCGGCAGCATGTCCGGGAAAAGTCGCGTGCCGAGCAGGACGGCGGGCTCGATCTTCTTTGCGGCAGCATAGGTTTCGGCCTTTTTCAGTCCAGCGGACAGACTGCCCAGCATCTGCAGATAGGCGGGCACGACGGAATCATAGAACGGCATGAGGATGCTCTTTTGTGATGCGTTTCGAGGCACAGCGCGCCAGGTCGAGAAAGATGCTGTTGCATGGAGTTGGGGCGCGCTTGGCTGATTTCAACCGCCCGGCCTCACAAAAGAGAAGAAATTTACCGCCCGGATTTCAGCGCCGCCAACAATTCAGCCGTCGGCCAGGAGTCCGCGGGCAGGCCGAATTTGACCTGCATGGCTTTGACGGCCGTGCGGCTCTGCTGGCCCAGGATGCCGTCGATCTTGCCGACATTGAAGCCGCGCTTCGCCAGCAGTTGCTGCAGCTCGCGGAGTTCAGGATGTGACAGTTGCGCGACAGGGGCGGACGGCTGCCGCATCTTGGACGCGCCATTGATGCGGGTGGCGAGATAGGCGGCGGTGGTCGAATAGATCAGCGAATTATTCCATTCGGTATAGGCGGCGAAATTCGCGTAAGCGAGGAAAGCGGGACCGTGGCGGCCCATCGGCAGCAGCAGCGAGGCCGGCATGCTGTCATTCGGCAGCGGCCGTCCATCGGGATAACTCACGCCGAACGACGCCCATTTGGCGCGCGGCAGTTGAATGGTGAGATCGGCCTGATCCCAAGGTACGTTCTCGGTGACCCGCACCTCCTGCAGCCACGGTTCGCCGCGCCGCCATTTAAGGCCCGTGGAAATGTAATGCGCCGTCGAGCCGATCACGTCGGCGGGGCTGCGCAGCAAATTACGATGGCCATCGCCGTCGTAGTCGACGGCATAGTTGAAGTAGTGCGTCGGCAGGAACTGCGTCTGGCCGAGTTCGCCGGCCCATGAGCCGATCATCTCGGCCGGCGACAGGTCGCCGCGATCGATGATCTTCAGCGCGGCGATGGTCTCGTCCTGAAACATCTTCGAGCGCCGGCAGTCATAGGCCAGCGACACCAGCGAGCGCAGCGTCTGCAGATTGCCCATCTGCACGCCGAAGTCGCTCTCCAGCGCCCAGAATGCGGCGATGACCGCTGGCGGCACGCCATACTCTTTCTCTGCACGTGCAAAGGCTGCGGCGTTCGCCTTGATCTTGAGCTGCCCGTTCTGCATCCGGTAATCCGCCGCCATGCGTCCGGCAAATTGCGTGAACAACTGCCCGAACACCCGCTGCCCGCGGTCACGATTGACGATGCCCTGATCGTAGACGAGATAGGGCGCCGCTTCCGCCATCGCGCGCTGCGATACCCCGCTAGCGACAGCCTGCTGTTTCAGCCCGGCAAGGAATTGATCGAAGCTCTGGCCGCCATGGCAGGATGCGGCGCGCTGGGCGGAGGCGGGGGAGGTGAAGGAGATAAGGGCAGATGCTGCAACGAGAATTGTGGATCGCACAGACATTCGCAGCATGAACCAGACCTCTCCGTTGTCGTACCCGGACTTGATCCAGGCATCCATCTTTCTCCCACACTAACATTCAAGATGGATGGCCGGGTCAAGCCCGGCCATGACATGTCATACAAGCATCAGCGCTCGAGGACCCACCGTGTCACGGCCTGATGAAAATTCAACGGTCCGGGTACGGTCATATGGGTCTTCACATACTTGAAGCCGGCTTTTTGCAAGGTTCGATTCGGCCCGATGTTGAAGGCATTCGGCTCGCAGAACAGCGATTTCAGCTTCAGCATATCGAAATAAAGTGCGGCGCTCTGGCGGACGCATTGAGTGCCGATACCGCTCTGCCGTTTATCCGGGTGCAGCACGTGAAGATGCATGGTGGCGCTTTCGCCATAGACGATCTTGTCACAACTGGAAAATCCGATGGGCTGATCATCCATTAGCCACAGCGCAACAACGGCGGCGCGGCGTTCCGGCGGGAGGGCATATTGTTGGCCGATACGCTCCTGCCAGATCAGCGCCGGCGGCATCCTCGTTGGATCGACGCCCATCGCTTCCAGGAGTTCCGGCGTGGCATTGTGGAAATAGGTGCTGACGACGTGAGCTTCGGACGGCAGCATTTCCCGGACCAGCAACGTCATCAATGGCCTCAATGTTAGGGGCGATCGGGAAGACCTTGCAATTATAGTTCCCGCGCATTGCTGAAAGCAAATGACGATACCCGCCGCGTATTCTCGTCCAGGATCAGGCTGCGCGTGATCGGCGGCTCCGCGCGCTGGCTGCAATTCTCGCGCTCGCACAGCCGGCAATTGACGCCGATCGGCGTGCCTTCGATCTTCTCCAGATCGAGGCCCGCGGAATAGGCCAGCTTCCCGGCGTGGCGGATCTCGCAGCCGAGGCCGATGGCGAAGCGCGGTTGCGGCTGCGGATGCGGCGCTGCGGGCCGGCGTAGCGTCTGTGCGATGGAGAAATAGCGGCTGCCGTCGGGCAGTTCGATCACTTGGCTCAGCAGGCGGTCCGGTGTGTCGAATGTCGAATGCACGTTCCACAGCGGGCAGGTGCCGCCGAATTTCGAGAACGGGAAGGTGCCGGATGAAAACCGCTTCGAGACGTTGCCGGCATTGTCGACGCGCAGCATGAAGAACGGCACCCCGCGCGCATTCGGCCGCTGCAGCGTTGTCAAGCGATGACAGATCTGCTCGAAGCCGACATTGAAGCGCTGGCCGAGCACCTGCACGTCGTAGCTCAGCGCTTCTGCGGCGGCATGAAACGCTGCATAGGGCATCAGCGCTGCCGCTGCAAAATAGTTGGCCAACGTGATGCGATAGAGCCGCCGCGTGGTGTCGTCGAGCGGACCTGCGCGGCCGATGATGGTCTCGAAATGCGATGAGCACTCGACGAGGCCGATCTGGAATGCGACCTGAAAGGCGCGGCCGGGCGCATCGACCATTTCCGAGATCAGCAGCTGCCGGCGATGTCGGTCGAAACGTCTGAGCGTCTCGCGCATCACATCCACCGGCATAATGCGAGTGACGATCGAATATTTGTCGCGCAGTCGCGTGCTCAGCGCCGCAAACAGATCCTGCGACGGCACGTTGATCTCGTCGCGCAGGCTTTCGGCCGCCGCTTCGAGTTCGGGGAAGTAGTTGCGGTTGGCTTCGATCAAATCACGCACGCGCTCGATCGGATTGGCTTCGAACGGCGCGCCTTCATGCCGATCGGCCATCTGCGCCGCCACCATGGTCTCGCCGCGCCGCGCTTCGGTATAAGCCGCATAGAGCCGCTGCAGCGCATGCGTGACGCCGGGACAGAGTTCGGCAAGGTCGCGCAATTCCTGTTTCGGCAAATCGATCTGGCGAAACAGCGGATCGGAAAAGATTTCGTTCAGCTCCGCGAAGAAGCGATCTTCATCCGCCGTCGCGAGATCGCGGAGATCGAGGTCGTAGGTCTCGGCGAGGCGCAGCAGCAACTGCGCGGTGACCGGCCGCTGGTTGCGCTCAATCAGATTGATGTAGCTCGGCGAAATGCCGAGGCCCTCTGCCATCTGGGTCTGGGACAGGCCCTGTTGCTGCCGGATCCGCCGGAAGCGCGGCCCCACGAACAGCTTCTTGCCAGACTCGCCCGCCATCCGCGCCAATTCCTGGTTCCCCCGAGTCGCCACTCGGTCGTTGATTGTGACAAAATTGACAAAATGACATTTATTACAAGTCGTAATGTTACATCACATCACCATTCAAACACAAGGCATCTGGTGGTTTTGTCTGACATGGCGTTATCTGTTCACACGGTGAATGCATCGCATGTCACGAATGTCGATTTTAAGGAATGAACAGGAGCACGACATGTCACACGGTAGCAATTTCTGGGTCATCGGCGGCGAGTTCGGTTCGATGAACTTCCACAAGCTGGTTGAAGGCTCGGCCCAGGTGCAGGGCCCGTTCAAGACGCGCAAGCAGGCCGAAGAAGCCTGGAAGACCGTGTCGGAAGAGAATCGCCACCGCGCCGGCGTCCGCTTCTCCATCGTCGAAGAGCCGAGCCGTCAGGTCGCTTAGGACCGACGGGTCGCCTGAAGCTGAGATCCCGAGCGGCGTCAGTGCCGCTGGATCGCTTCAAGCCTGTCGCTGATTTGCCCATAAGAAGACGTCCAAGGATATCAGCGGCCTCATCCGGGAAACCGGGTGGGGCCGTTGATGCGTTTAGCGGCCAAGCCTCTGGAAACAAACGGCCTTTCCGGCACTCGTGGTTACTGATAGGTTACAGCCCGGTGGATGGCGCGCGCAGGCAGCCAGAAAGGGGTCCAGCGTGGCGAGTAACGGGACGAAGCCTGTCGAGGAAGTCAGGCCGCAGCGGCTGCGCGACGCGTTGCGTCAGGCCCGCATCGAGGCGGCCGATCGCACCGGTGTCGTCGTCGAGCTGCGCGATGCCGAAGTGGCGCGGCTGGAGATCCTCAATGAAGCGCTCGACCCGCTGTTCGCCGAGATCCCTGTTGGCATCGAGATGTTCGACCGGGGCATCAGCCAGGGCGACACGCCGCGGCTGTGGATCGACATGGTCGCCCATGTCGCGATGGGTCGCGACAAGCGCATGTATCGCTTCGTGCAGGACACCCGCCACGGTCGCGTGGTGCTGGCCGAGGCGCATGACGTTCCGGCCATCATAAAGGCGGTCACCGACTATATCGCGCGCCGCATGATCGAGCGCGAGCACGCGCTGGTGACAATGCCGGCGCCGGAGGTAGCGACGGCGGTGAAGAAGCCGCGCAGCAGATTCTGGCCGTTCGTGTTCGGTGTGATTGTCGGCGTCGTGGGGCTATTTGCGCTCGCGCTGTTCGTGTCGGTGCGCGGACATTAGTCACGCTACACCAGCATCGTCCGCGTCAGCTCATGCACCATGTTGCTGTCGCCGAATCCCCGCACCGTCTGCTCGCAGCGCCAGCGTTCGCCGTCGCGTTCGATAGCGAACAGATTGTAGGCCGCTGCCGGCTTGTGGCCGTGTGCAACCGATGACGCCGACGGCACACCGATGGCAGGAATGCGCCGCTGCGGGCCGTCGAACCACATGGTCGAGTGAATGTGGTCGTGACCGTGCAGGATCAGTTCGACGCCGTGGCGCTTGAGCACCGCTTGCAGCGCTTCGGAATCCGTCAGTCGCTTCATTTTCTGCTTTGAGCGTAGCGGATGATGAATCAGCAATACGCGAAACAGATGAGCGTCGGCGAGGCCGCCAAGCATAATGTTGAGCGCCCTAAGCTGTGCGTCGCCGAGCGAGCCCGTCGCCATGAACGGCGCGGTTGGCACACTCGACGACACGCCGATCAGAGCCAGCGGGCTGCGGATACGCAGAAATGGAAAGCGCGTATCGGGGGTGCCGTCACTGCGCATATAGTCGCCGAAAGTCTCGGCGAAACGTTCGGGTGCTCCGCGCACATAGCCGTCGTGATTGCCGGGTACCAGCGAGACCTTGTCCGGTGTGCCGACGCTTTCGATCCAGCGGCGCGCGCGCGGGAATTCGGCATCCAGGGCGAGATTCACGAGATCGCCAGTGACGGCAATATGGTCCGGCTGCTGCGCCTGCATGTCGCTGACGATGACATCCAGCATATCGCGGCGGTGGATCAGATGCCGGTTACGCCGCCAGTTCAGATAGCCGAGCACGCGCTGCCCCAGGAGCTCGCGCCAGTGCGGCTCTGGCATCGGCGGAACATGCGGATCGGACAGATGGGCGAGGGTGAAAGCGGTCATGAGAAGCGATCTGCCCCTGCGCGTATGTGAACAAGCCGGCTCAATGCGCCCTCATGCCTGTGAAATCCCTGCATGTTTTGGCAAGGTGGGGCATATGACGCAAGCACCCACCGTGTCGCCAGCCAGGAATTTGCCGCGATGACCTCACCGACGTTGCGGCAGCGGCTGGAGCCGACCCTGCGCAAATTCGTGCATCTGTATTTCCGCTTCGCCCGCGGCATGACCTTGGGCGTCCGCGCCGTGGTGCTGGACGCTGACAATCGCGTGTTTCTAGTCCGGCACACTTATGTCACCGGCTGGTATCTACCCGGCGGCGGCGTCGAAGTCGGCCAGACCTTTCGCGAGGCGCTAGACATGGAGCTGCGGGAAGAGGGGCGCATCGAACTCACGGGAGAGCCGGTTCTGCATGGTGTCTTTCTCAACAGTCACGTCTCGATCCGCGATCATGTGGCGGTCTATGTGGTCAGGCAGTTCCGGCAGGACTGGTTGCCCGAGCCCAATCGCGAAATCGCCGAAACCGGTTTCTTCGCCCTCGATGCCCTGCCTCACGACACCACCGAGGGCACCCGGCTGCGGCTGGCCGAGATATTCGACGGCAAGCCGATCAGTGCTACCTGGCGGGTCTGATCCCGTCCGCCCGGGCAATGGACCGCGCGCCCGCCAAATGCTATCCCGCCTCCCGACATGAATGACCTTTCTCTGACCATCCTGGCGGAAACCGCCAACGACGCCCAGATCGTCGAACGGCTGCACGCCCGCACCTTCGGCCCGGGCCGTTACGTGCTATCAGCCTACCGGCTGCGTGAACATGTCGGTCATCTGCTCGACCTGTCTTTCACGGCACGGATCGGCACGCTGCTGGTCGGCTCGGTCCGGCAATTGCCGATCTGTGTGGGTGATACGCCGGCACTGCTGCTCGGGCCGCTGACCGTCGAGCCGCCATTCCGCAGCCGCGGCGTCGGCCGCAAGCTGCTGGACCGCGCCATCGCCGATGCGCGCAAGAAGGGGCACAAGCTCATCGTGCTGGTCGGCGACGAGCCCTATTACCGCCGGGTCGGCTTCAAGGCGATCCCTAAGGGCAATGTGACCATGCCGGGTCCGGTCGATCAAAACCGGTTGCTTGTGCTCGAGCTGGTGGAGGGCGCCGCTACGGGTCTCGCCGGCGCCGTTCGGCCGGATTGGGACGCGGCGAAGTAATTTTTTGATCCAAGCCGTCATTCCGGGGCGCGCGCAGCGTTAGCTGCGAGCGAACCCGGAATCTCGAAGTGATAGAACCGCATGAGGTTCCGGGTTCGCGCATTCAGCCGCGCTGAATGCACGCCCCGGAACGACGAGTACCAATCAGAACTTCACACTAGCAAATGCCCGCACGTTCAGCCCGGGCTGCAGCACATTGTCCTTGTTATAGGACACCGCGTTGCGGATGGTCTCGTTCAACAGATTGTTGCCGACCACGCCGAGGGTCATTTCCTTGGCGCCGTAGATGCGCGGATCGAGCAGCGTCTTGTAGCTCACTTCCGCTTTCAGCAGGTTGTAGCCCGATGTCGGCGTCTCCGCGATCTCAGCGATGTCGTTCTGCGCGAAAGCGTGCAGCAAGTTCACGCGCGCGAACCAGTTGGCATCGCGCCAGAACAGGCCGCCGCCGGCACGCACCGGCGGAATGCGCGGCACATTGGTGCCGTCGCTGAAGGTCGCGCGCACGATGTCGGCCTGGGTCTCGATACCCCATGTGCCGCCATAGATCTGCGCAACATCGAGCTGGCTCTGGAATTCGCCGCCGCGGAAGGTGGCGTCACGCTGCGAATAGATCGCCTGGTTCAGTTCGAGGCCAAGCCCCGCCTGGCAGACTCCGTCTCCGCAGGTGTTGCCGGTCAGGCGGCGATAGATGAAGCCGCTATATTGCGTGTAGTAACCGGTGAGCTCGAAGCGGAACGGACCGGCGGCGCGGCGCAGGCCGAGTTCGACCGACTTCGCCGTCTCGATGCCGAGATTGGGATTGCCGATGTCGAAGGTCTCGGTCGCATCATGTCCGCCGCGCGAGAACAGTTCGGCGGGCTTCGGTGCGCGCTCGGTATATTGCGCGGTGATGCTGGCGGAGAGCCCATACCAGGGCAGGTCCTGGATCAGGCCGATGCTGCCGCTCTTCGGCGTGAAGGTGAGGTTACGCCCGACCGCCGGACCGATCGCGCCAGGATCGGCATTGAGATCGAACTCGTTCGGGATCGACGATGGCGTCGTGCCTGACAGTTCGACATGCTCGATGCGGCCGGCGATCTGCGCCTTCGTGGTTTCGGTGAATTTGAACTCGTTGAAGCTGTAGCCGGCAATCCTTGTGTTCTTATTCGGATCCCACAGACCATTGAGCGGGCTGCCGATGTCATCGGGGCTCGGTGCCGTCAGCTCCTGATGATTGACCTGCAGGCCGAAGGCCGACGTGATCGTGGCGAAACGTGCGTTGAAGGGCATCATCTGCACTTCGAGCCGGCCTTCCTGCTCCTTGTTGGTGAAGGTCTGGCGCACGCCATCGGACAAGAGGTCGCTGGCGTCGGCAAGGCCGATCTCGTTGTGCTTGTAGTTGGTCGCGCCGACCCAGAAGCGGATCGCTTCGACCGCCGCGGCGTCCGGGCGATATTCGCCCTTGGCCGTGAACTTGGTCTGCTGGCCGGCGATACGGGTGCCGACCTGCGCGCCTTCAACGCCCGGAATGCGATAGGTCGTGTTGTTCTGGGTGATCGCCGCGCCGATATAGCCGCCGGTGAAGAAGTAGGAGCCGCCGACCGATGCGCCGGCCGACTGGTTAGCCGAGTTCGGCTGACGTCCATTGAAGGCAAGGCCGGGATCGGCATAGGGATAGCTCGGCACATTGTAGTCGCCGGCCTTGCGTCCATAGACATCGGCATGAACCGCGACATTGCCGCCGCCGGCATCGAGCAGGATGCCGCCATCAACACCGCGATCCACTGAACTGAACGAGGTGCGGACTTCGGCATTCATGCAGCCCGGCGCCGCGAGACCGGCGGCCGGCGCCTTCACCGGCATGCCATAGCTCTGGAACGGCGCCGCCACGGCGCAGTTCGGCAGCGCGTCGGGAATGCGATTGTTGGACGCGCTGACCACGCCGCCGATCGACTGCGAGCCGTAACGCAGCGTCGCCGGGCCGCGGATCACCTCGACCTGATTGGCGGCAAACGGATCGACAGGCACGAAATGATCTTCGCCGAGATCGGATGCGCCGTTGCTGCCAATGCCATTCTCGACAATGCCGACGCGATTGACGTCGAGACCCCTGATGATCGGCCGGCTCGAGGCGCCGGGCGCGTAGCCGGAGCCGGTGATGCCGGGCTTGTTGGCGAGGAGGTCGCCGAGCGTCGAGGCACCGGAACGGCGGATCTCGTCATTCGGCACCACGGTGACGGTGGCGAACTGATCGGTAACGATCGGGAGTTCGCCCTGCTGCGCCTGCACGGCCGGCTCTGCCTCGACCGGCACCGGCGCGGCATTGCGGTTCGGCGCGGGGCGCGTGACATGAGTATGCGCGGTGCGTGACGGCACCGGCTTGCGGCGCACGATCGGGCTTGGCGCGGTGACTTCCACGGCGGGAAGCTGCGTCTGCGCCAGCGCGGATTGCGGGAGGCAGCTCAGTCCCACCACGGCAGATGTGCCGAGCAGGAGGGCGCGCTTGAATTGAATCGACATAGGTTTGTCCTGACTTCACCGGCGGCGCGGTTTGTGCGCTTGAGCCGGGACTCGCGGTGATGCGAATCTGACTTCGGTTACGCTGCCTGCGAGGAATTCGCGGCAGCGATCGTCAAAGGTCGTGTCAGGAAACAGGAGGGCCGCGCGGCTGCGACGCGCCGCTGATGGCGTCGAGATGGTCGAATTCAGCCTCGGCGATCCGCTGCAGCAGGACGGCAGCCTGCGGCAACAGCAGGACCGGCGGCGCGGCGAACAGCGCTGTACCGGCCATCGCCATGACGGCGCAGATGGCGCAGGGATCGGCGCCGCGGTGATGGTGGTCAGTATCTGGAGCGGCCGGTGTCTGCGCAGCTTCGCCGGCAGAGAGGGCGATGGCGGTGTCGAGAGGGGCCGCGTGCACCGTCCCACCATGGACATGGCCGAACGACAGAACGAGCTGCACCGCCAGCGCGAACAGCGCCAGCTTTGCCCCATTCCTGATATTCGCGCGAAACCACTTCATGCCGACAGGCTGCCCCGGCATCGGTCGGCGGAGAGGTCTGCCAGCACCGATGTTATAATGTAACATCGCGCGACAGGCGGCCGGGTGTCAACGGCCAGTCATCTCCGGACACAGAAACCCGGCCTGCTGTGGGATTACGGCAACGCTTCGCGTCGATGGATGTTGGCCAATCCACGCTGATGATGAGAGGGACCGAAATTGCGCGTTACACCGTCGCGCGCCTTGCAATGGCTGTCGCATGCGCGCTGGCCAGCACACGCGCCGTCATCTTCTGAAATTGCAGCGCTGCCGGCGACAGGCTGCGGCCGGTCTGCTGAATCCAGGACAGTTGCCGCGTGATCGCCGGGCGCACGAGCTGGAAAGCGATCAGACCTGGGTACTGCTCGGTCGGCATCATATAGGAGGGCAAGATCGCATAGCCGATGCCCTTCGCCGTCATCGAAAGCGCCGTGTTGATGAGCGACACTTCGTGGGTCGGGATGAGCACCTTGCCATCGCGCCCCAGCCGTCGGTCGATCTGTGCTCGGATCAGCGTGTCGCGGCGCATCGCGATGGTCGGTAGTGTCGCGAGTTCATCCCACGATAGCGTTTGCATCGCTGCGATCGGGCAACCCGGCCAGCCGATGGCGCTGAGACGCCCTCTCACCAGAGGCGTCAGCGTCACCTCGGGCACCGGGCCATCCACGCTGCCGATGGCGAATTCGGCGTCCGACGCGAGCAGCGCGCTTACAAGCTGATCGGATGCGACATCGCGCATGATGACATCAACGTCGGGATAAGCGGTGCGGAATGTCGCGAGCACTGCCGGCATGAGCGCGGAGGCTGCACCGGCCGATGCGACGAAGACGACTGTGCCGCTCCGTGCTTCCGACAGGCTGCGCATCTGACGCGTGAGGCTGAGCGCGTCGCCCAACATACGCTCTGCGGCTCGAACTGCGTCGCGTCCGGCTGCGGTCGGTATACACGACCGTGTCGTGCGGTCGAACATTGGCAGGCCCAACTGCAATTCAAGCTGGCGGAGCAGCAGGCTGACCGCCGCTTGGGTGATGTGAAGTTCTTGAGCTGCGCGCGTCATCGAGCCTGTGCGGCTGACCGCGACCAGTGCTTCCAGTTGGCGAAGGGTGATATTCATGAGGTAATCTTATCAATCAATACTGGAAAAGCGACTTCTCTTATCAAGAGTTGCGGGTAGCTTCAACGTAACGCGCGCAGACGCGGTCGAGGGAGCCAGCCATGCAAGACTATGAGACATCCGTCGTTATCGTTGGCGCAGGGCCTGTGGGCCTCACCGCTGCTCTGGACCTCGCATCCAGAGGGATAGACGTGATCGTGCTCGAGACGCGGCACGCCGGCGAGCCGCCCAATGTCAAATGCAACCATGTTTCGGCGCGATCGATGGAGGTTTTTCGCCGGCTTGGCATCGTGACCCAAATCCGCGACGCCGGTCTGCCGCCCGACTTTCCCAACGATTGCTCGTATCGCACCACCGCAACGGGCATCGAACTCAGCCGGATCGTCATTCCGTCGCGCGCCACGCGCTACACCGCAACGGATGGACCTGACACGTGGTGGCCGACGCCTGAACCGCCGCACCGCATCAACCAGATCTATCTGGAGCCTGTTCTGTTTGCGAACGCGGCCGCCAATCCCAGGATCACGATTTTGTCCCGCACCGAGATGGTGCATTTCGATCAGGACATATCGGGCGTCTCGGTCAAGGCCCGTGGGCTCGATGAGGACCGATCCTTCACCATCCGTGCCCGTTTTCTCATTGGATGTGACGGCGGCCGCTCATTGACACGCAAGCTGATCGGCGCGTCATTTGTAGGAACGCCTGTGATCCAGCGGGTTCAATCGACCCTCATCGATGCGCCGGATCTGAAGACCCTGATGCAGCCCCACACACCAGCCTGGATGGTGCTGGCGCTCAACCCGCGCCGGACCGGCACTGTCGTTGCCATCGACGGGCATGACCGGTGGCTGATCCACAATCACCTCAAGCCGGACGAGCCGGAATTCGACTCGGTCGATCGCGACTGGTCCATCCGTACAATTCTGGGCGTCGGGCCTGATTTCAATTACGAGGTCGTCAGCAAGGAAGACTGGGTCGGGCGCCGTCTTGTCGCCGATCGCTTCCGCGACCGCCGCGCCTTCATCTGCGGGGATGCTGCGCATCTGTGGATGCCTTACGCCGGCTATGGAATGAACGCCGGCATCGCGGATGCGGTTTCGCTCTGCTGGATGCTTGCAGCGCATCTCAACGGCTGGGCGGATGCCGGTCTGCTCGATGCCTATGCGGCCGAACGTCAGCCGATCACCGATCAGGTGTCGCGGTTTGCGATGGAGCATGCGCTGGCCAGCATCAGCCAGCGCGGTGCCGTGCCTACGGTGATCGAGGAAGACAGCGAAGCGGGTGCGGCGGCACGTGCCGCGATCGGCCGCGCCGCCTATGATCTCAACGTGAAGCAATACTGCTGCGCGGGGCTCAATTTCGGCTACTTCTACGATCAGTCACCGGTCATCGCCTATGATGGCGAGGCACCTCCGGCCTATACGATGGGCGATTTTGAACCCTCGACGGTGCCGGGCGCCAGGATGCCGCATGTCTGGCTGAGCGATGGCCGTTCGATCTTTGACGCGATGGGGCCCGGCTATACGCTGTTGCGCTACGATCCGACTTGCGACGTGACTGCGCTGAGAGAGTCCGCGCGCCGCAACGGAGTTCCTCTGACGCTGATTGATCTGTCGATCGCGGATGTCGATGCAGGGCAACCCGCTGAAGCATTGCTGCTGGTGCGGCCAGATCAGCATATTGCCTGGCGTGGTCGCCTCCCTCCGCCGGACCCCGACGCGTTGATTGATCTCATCACGGGCAGAACCGCGTCTACGCATCGGAGCGCAGCCCCGCACCAAAACTCAGCCTCGCATACTGTTTCGGGAGCAATCGCATGACTGTATTCGCTCCGACCCGCAGGATGTTGCTTGCAGGCGCCGCCAGTTCGATCGTGGTCGGTACGACGACGCCCGTGTGGGCCGCCTATCCTGACCAACTCATCAAGATTGTCGTCACCTTTCCGCCAGGCGGCAGCGCCGACATCTTCATTCGTGCGCTTGAGCCGGTGATCGCTGCAGACCTGAAGCAGGGCTTCATCATCGAAAATCGCGGGGGCGCGGGCGGCAATATCGGTATGCAGGCGGTGGCGCAGGCGAAGCCTGACGGCTACACCTTAGGCGTGGCGCCGGCAGGCGCACTGACCATCAACCCTCATATCAGCCCGGCGACGTCTTTCGATCCGATCAAGGATCTGGCACCGATTACGCTGCTTGCCGATATCCCGTTTGTGCTGGTTGCGTCGCCTGACGCCCCATTTGCTACGCTCAAAGAAGCGCTTGCGGCTGCTGCTGCAAAGCCCGGACAACTATCGGTGGGCTATGGCGGCAACGGCACCGTGATGCACATGACGGCTGCGCTGTTTCTCCAAACAACGAATGTCAAACTGACGCTCGTTCCCTATCGGGGCACAGGGCCTGCGGTGACCGATGTCCTTGCCGGGCATATCCCGCTTGCGGTGTTGGACATCCCCAGTTCGCTGGAATTGATCCGTGCCGGCCGACTGAAACCACTTGGCGTCACCAGCGCCAAGCGCGTGCCGTTCCTTCCCGAAGTGCCCACACTCGATGAGCAAGGTGTTGCCGGGTTTGAATCGACGGGCTGGTTCGGCCTCGTGGCTCCCGCCGCGACACCTGGTGACATCGTGACCCGCTTGAATGCCGCCTTCGTCAAGGCTCTGGGAGACCCGGACGTGATCGAGAAGCTGCGGACGATCGGTGCACAGCCGGCACCAATGACGCCGGAAGCCTTCGCGGCCTATATCCGCTCGGAAAGCGCCAAATGGGGGCGTCTCACGCGGGAGATGAACCTCGCGGCGCAATGAACCGCGCCGCCATTGGTTCGTGCTATCGGCTCTCCCGGAGCCACGTCGCAGCGAATGCGCCGAGCAGCAGCAGCAGCCCGATCAGGCCGGCAAACATCGGCAGCACGCCGACGCCGCGGACCACGCTGGCATCGCGCATATGCACGCCCATCCAGCCGTCGCCACGGAAGACGGTCGAGGAGCGCACCGGCACGATGCGCGGCAGCTCGACGCCCGAGCCTTCATTGATCCGTCGGGCGTCGCCACCACTGGCCTGCGCCAGCGGCTTCAGCATCTCGGTGGTCGAGGTGACCTCGGAGAATTCCTTCGGGTTGATCGGGCCGACATTGATCAGCGCCTTCAGCGTGCCGTCGGTGGCCTGCCACAGGCCGAGTTCATCGGCCGGCGTGGTCGCGCGCCACAGGCCGGGCTCGCCGGCTGACAGCGTCAGTTCGCGGGTCTTGCCTGATGGTGAGGTCACAGTCACGGGCTGCACGGCGTCGCCCATGGTCTGGCGCAGCACAACGAGATCCTTGCCCTGACTCTGCAGCTTGAGTGCTTCCTCGTCGAGATCCGGCTGCTTCATCAGCCAGTGCGACGTGCGACGGAGCAGATCGAGATGCGGGCCGCCGCCTTCATAGCCGCGCGCCCACAGCCAGATGTGATCCGACAGCAGCAGCGCGACGCGGCCTTCGCCGGACCGCGACAGCAGCAGCAGCGGCTGGCCGTCGGCGCCAGTCATCACAGGCGGCGTGGTGGTGTTGCGGGTCTCGACGGTGCGGAAGAAGCGGCTCCATTTCGGTGGCTCGGAATTGGAGCCTTCGAGCCCGCGCGTCACCGGGTGACGCTTACCGATATCGCTGAGATGCGCATAGAACGGCTTCTCGCTGACACCGACGGGTTCGGCAGGGAGCACCGAATCCAGCGGTGTGCGCCAGATCGAGGTGTTCGACGCATAGTCGGGACCAGCCGACACCAGCACGGCGCCGCCGGCGCGGACATAGCGCGCGATATTGTCGAAATAGGCGATCGGCAGCACGCCCTGGCGGGCATAGCGATCGAAGATGATCAGCTGGAATTCGTGAATCTTTTGCTGGAACAGTTCGCGGGTCGGAAACGCAATCAACGACAGCTCATTGATCGGCGTGCCGTCCTGCTTCTCCGGCGGGCGCAGAATCGTGAAATGCACGAGATCGATCGAGGCATCGGACTTCAGCAGGTTGCGCCATGTGCGCTCGCCGGAATGCGGCTCGCCGGAGACCAGCAGCACGCGGAGTTTGTCGCGCACGCCATCGATGGCGACCACGGCGCGGTTGTTGACCAGCGTGAGTTCGTTGTCGAGTGGCGAGGCTTCGATCTCGACGATGTTCGGACCGGCATGTTTGATGTCAATATCGACCGACACGGTCTGGCCCGACAGCACCGTGCGCTCGCTCAGCGTATCGCCGTCGCGGCGGATGGCGACACGGGCGCGCTCGCCGGTGACACCCTGATCGTCCAGGCGAAACGTAACGCGTTGCGACTGGCCGACGATGCCAAATCTGGGAGCAGCCGTGATGGCGATGCGGCGATCACGTTCGTCCTTGCGGCCGGTGATCAGCGCATGCACCGGCGCATTGAAGCCGAGACCCGCGACATTGGCCGGGATGTCATGGACACGGCCGTCGGTGATCAGGAAGGCGCCCGCGACACGGTCTGTCGGCACGTCGGAGAGAGCGGAGGACAGTGCGCCGAACAATTTGGTGCCGTCGGTTTCGCCATCAGCCTGTCCGGCTTCGACGACACGGACCTCGAGGCCCTTGACCTGCTTCAGCCGGTCGACCAGCTGCTTCTGCGCTTCCTCGGTTTCCTTGGTGCGCGCGCCGAAATTCTGGCTCGGGCTCTTGTCGATGACGACGGCGGCGACCGATGTGAGCGGCTCGCGCTCCTCGCGTGTGAAGGAGGGATTGGCGAGTGCCAACAGGATCAGCGCCAATGCGGCCACACGCACGGCGGCACCGCGTGCACGGCCGAGCAGTAGCAATGCTGATATCGCGACGATGGCGGCGAGGCCGATCCACAGCACGATGGTCGGGACGAGGGGCGTAAACGCGATGCCGTATTGCATGTCGCGCTCCTATTGTCCGAGACGTTCGATGAGCGCCGGCGCGTGCACCTGATCGGCCTTGTAGTTGCCGGTCAGCGTGTACATCACGATGTTGACGCCGGCGCGGAACGCGAATTCGCGTTGCCGCGGTTCGCCGGGCGTCAGCGGCAGCATCGGCTGGCCGTCCGGCCGCATTGCCCAGGCGCCGGCAAGATCGTTCGAGGTGATGATGATCGGCGATACGCCGTCGCCGCCGCGAGCCGGACGCGAGGCAGCGTCATCGCCATCGTCGCGCGGCAGGGTCTCGACCCAGGTCGGTCCGGAATTGAAGCGGCCGGGGAAGTCGCGCAGAAGATAGAAGGTCTTGGTCAGCACATGTTCGCGCGGCACCGGCTCGAGCTCGGGCACATCGAGCGAGGACAGGATATTGCGCAGCGTCAGCATGCCCGGCGTCTGCGACTCGCCATTAGGTCCGGGCGGCGCCTCGACGGCGTCGCGGGTGTCGAACAGCACCGTGCCGCCTTGCTTCATGTAAGCGTCAATGCGGTTGATGGCTTCCTGCGGCGGCTTGGCCGCGCCGGGAATGATCGGCCAGTAGATCAGCGGGAAGAATGACAGTTCGTCGCGAGAAGGATCGACACCGACCGGTTCGCCGGCTTCCAATGCTGTGCGCTGCGCGAGAAACAGCGTCAGTCCGGTCATACCCGACTTCACGATCGAGTCGACATCGGCATTCCCCGTGACGACATAGGCCAGACGCGTCTGAGACACCGCCTTGACTGCGAAATCGTCGCTGGCCGGATCGGCGCGTGACGGCGTCGGCGCGCCGATCACACTCGTCAGCGCGAGAGCAACTGCGAGTGCGGTAGATACAGCGCGGCGACGGAACATCGCGGCAATGGCACCGCCGAGCAGCGCGACGATGATCGCGTCCACCAAAAACAGCGCCAGCGCCGTGGAGAGCAGGATGCCGCGAAGGTCGCGAGGTTCGGCATTGGTGTAGCTGGCGCGGTTGGCCTTCAGGCCTGAGAAATCGATAGGCTCAATGCGATCGGCCGATGCCAGCGCATTCACCGCGAGCGGGCCATCGGCAGGGCCATAGAAGCCCGGCGGGTGATCGAGCGTGGCGCGGTCGCGATAGTCAGCGGCGAGCGGCTTGGCCGTCGATGGCGGCGGGGTGAAGGCACCGAAACCATCAAGGGTGCGCAGCGGCGCAAGCGTTTCCGCGCCGGTCTCGCCGGCGACACCTGCGCCGGGCGTGGACGTATAGCCGGAGATATCGACGACCCTGCGCAGCATTTCGACGAAGGTGCCAGACAATGGCAGATCGGACCAGCGCATATCGGCGCTGACATGGAACAGGGTGACGAGACCTTTGCCGCGGCGTTCGCCGGTGACCAGCGGCGTGCCATCGACCAGCGACGCCCAGCTCTTTGAGGCCAGCGCAGCGTTCGGCTCGGCGAGCACCTGGCGGTTCACGGTGATGTCTTTCGGGACAGGCAGACCGGCGAAGGGACCATCGGCGGCGAAGGACGCCAGATGTTGCGGCTTCTCCCAGGTCAGGCTGCCGCCGAGGCTGCGGTCGCCGCGGCGCAGTTTAACCGGGACGAGATCGTCATCGCCTTGCGCGAGGCGTGGGCCGGCAAAGCGCACCAGCACACCGCCTGCATCGATCCAGGCATTCAGACGCTCGCGGATTTCCGGCGACAGCGTGCCGACATCGGCCAGCACGATCATCGGAAGTTTCTGGTCCAAAAATTGCGTGATCGCCTGTTGCGGCGCCCCGCGATCGCCGAGGCGGACGTCAGCGAATGGCGCCAGCGCGCGCGTTAGATAGAAGGTCGAGGCTAGCAGCGGCTGCGCGGTATCGTTGGTGGCGCCCGAAACGATGCCGATGGCGCGACGGCGCCAGCGCTTGTCGAGCAGTTGCACGGCGCCGGCGGAGCGTTCGCCGGTGATTTCAAGCCGCGCGATGTCGTTGCGCAGTTCCACGGGCAGATCGAACGAGGCTTCGGTCTCGCGGTCGTTCGGTGTGAACAGGAACTTGGCTTCGCCAACCGGCGATCCCTTCTGGTCGAGGCCGCGCACCACGCCGCCGTCCGGGCCGCCGCTATTGGCGCGCAGCACCTTCACGGTCATCTTCGCCGCGGCATTTTCCGCTGCGACCAGCGCATGGGCCGGCGTGGCGCCGCCGTCATAGATGGTCAGTGTGCGGTCGCCGATGGTCTTCGCAAGGCCTTGCGTGAAATCCGCGCCACGGCCGGTGTCGACGCCGTCGGAGAGCCAGACGATTTCGCTGTCGCCGGTGGCCTTCAGGAAGCGCTCCAGCGCCGGCAGCGTATCGACGCGGTCGATGGCATAGGGCTTCGGCGAGAGCTGGCGCAGCGCGACGCGTGCGGTGCCGCCGGGTAGCATTGTGATGTCGCGGTTCGGTTCCGACAGCGGAACAAGGGCCACGCCGCGGCGATTGCTGTCGGCATTGGCAATCAGCTCATCCGCCGCCTTGACGCGAGCGTCCCAGCTCGCCGCGGCGCTCCAGCCATCGTCCAGCAAAATCGTCAGCGGGGCGTTGCTGCCGGCAGCTCCGGTCTGCGGATTCCAGACCGGGCCGGCGGCAGCAAAGATGATCAGTGCCGCAGCCAGCAGGCGCAGCAGTGTCAGCCACCACGGCGAGCGCGACGGGGTCTCTTCCTTCGGCGTGATATCGAACAGCAGACGTGTCGGCGGAAACGCGATGCGCTGCGGGCGCGGTGGCATCACGCGCAGCAACCACCATAGCACCGGAAGGCTGATCAGGCCGAGCAGCAGCAGCGGTTGGGCGAAGGCGAGCGGAAAGCCACCGATCATGCTGAACGTCCTGCCTTGACCATGCTGCCGCCGCCGGCAGATTTGTTGACCATCATGCCGCCATGCAGGAACAGCAGCAGCTCAGCCGCCGAGCGGCTGGTGGTGTGTGTCGAGAACAGCCAGCCGAGTTTGGCGGTTTCAGCGCGGATTTCCTCGCGATGCGCGGCGACGCGGGCGACGTAGTCTTCGGCCCAGGTCTGTGCACGGCCGGCGGTGATGACATTGCCGCTTTCCGGCTCGACGAATTCGACGCGGCCGGAATAAGGGAAACTCTCCTCGGCGGGATCGACGACCTGCACCAGTGCGCCATGCGCGCCGGATGACGACAGACCGGCCAGCATCTCCTTGATCTCCGGCATCGGCGACCAGAAGTCGCCGAGCACCACGATCTCGGCCAGTGCTGAGGGCACAAACGAAGGTGGCAGGCTGGCGCGGTTCGTCGTGTCGTGCAGCATCGCCTGCGCCATCTTGTCGATGACGCTGCGGCTGGACGTCGGATTCATCAGGCCGGGCACGCCGACGCGTTCACCGCCGGCCACCAGCAATTCAGCCAGTGCGAAGGTGACGATCAGCGCGCGTTCGAGCTTGCTGTCGCGCGCGCCCTTGGAGGCAAAGGCCATCGACAGCGACCGGTCCGGCCACAGCCAGACTGTGTGCGCGGCTTCCCATTCCTGCTCGCGGACATACAAATGATCGTCGCGCGCCGAACGGCGCCAGTCGACATTCTGCGACGGTTCGCCGGAGACGAAGCGACGATATTGCCAGAAACTTTCGCCATGGCCGGCGCGGCGCCGGCCATGCAGGCCATGGATGACGGTCGCAGCAATGCGCCGGGCCTCCAGCACCAGACGTGGCAATGACGCAGCAAGCGAACGGCTTTCACCATCGGCGCGGCGGACTGCGATGATCTCCTGCGTGGCGTGATCCGGCGCTGCGGCCATTAACCGATCCGCGTCTTGAGCTGACGGATGACGTCGGGGACTGTGCGACCTTCGGCACGCGCCGAGAAGGTCAGCGCCATACGATGCTTCAGGATCGGTTCGGCGAGATAGAGCACGTCGTCGATCGACGGCGCGAGACGGCCATCGAGCAATGCACGGGCACGCACTGCCAGCATCAGCGACTGTGACGCGCGAGGACCTGGGCCCCAGGCGATCAGCTTGCTGGCATCGCCTGCGTCCGGTCCCGGACGTGCCGAGCGCACCAATGTAAGAATCGCTTCGACCACGCTGTCGCCGACCGGCAGACGGCGGATTAGGCGCTGCGCGGTAATCAGCGTTTCAGCGGTCACGGCAGCCTTGGCGATGGTTTCTTCGGCGCCGGTGGTTTCGAACAGGATGCGGCGTTCAGCATCGCGATCCGGATAATCGACGTCGATCTCCATCAGGAAGCGATCGAGCTGCGCTTCCGGCAGCGGATAGGTGCCTTCCTGCTCCAGCGGATTCTGCGTGGCCAGCACATGGAACGGCTTCGGCAGATCGTGCCGGGCGCCGGCGACGGTGATGTGCTGTTCCTGCATCGCCTGCAGCAATGCGGATTGCGTGCGCGGCGAGGCGCGGTTGATTTCGTCGGCCATCAGAAGCTGTGCGAAGACAGGTCCCGAGATGAAGCGGAACGAGCGCTTGCCGGCGACGCTCTCGTCCAGCACTTCGGCGCCGAGAATGTCTGAAGGCATCAGGTCGGGGGTGAACTGGATGCGCTTGGCATCGAGGCCGAGCGTGACGCCCAGCGTTTCCACCAGCTTGGTTTTGGCGAGGCCCGGAACACCGATCAGCAGCGCATGGCCGCCGGACAGAATGGTCACCAGCGTGTTTTCGACGACGCGTTCCTGGCCGAAGATGACAGTGGAGATAGCTTCCTTGGCGGCGCGCATCTGGCCAGCCACCTGTTCCGCGGAGCGGACAATCACGTCTTCGAGTTTCTCGACACTGTCAGCGCCAGCCATCCATTGCTCCTTCGGGTGAACGGCGCCTGAAACACGCCGCCGCATTTGTCGTCACGCCATCTTAGTATTCCATGGACCTGATGCTAAACTTAAGCGAAGGCCATGTATTTGTTGAATTAAACTATCCCCACAATATCGGGATGCGGCTATGAACTGCATCACGTTGTGGCGAGTTTGAATGTGACACCGCACGTTTCAAGACTTGAGGTTCAAGACTTGCACCAAACGTGCCAAATGGCAGTGGTAAAGTCAGGGCAAACAATGGCGAAGCAAGGGCAGATCGCAAATCAGGGGCTGGATGGCCTGACAACTGCGGCGAAGGATGCGGCGGCCAACGGTAAAGCCGGCAAGGGCCTGCCGCCGGTGCATCTGTGGAATCCGCCATTCTGCGGCGATCTCGACATGCGAATCGCTGGCGATGGTACGTGGTTCTATTTGGGGACGCCGATCGGCCGGCCCGCATTGGTGCGGTTGTTCTCAACGATCCTGAAGCGTGAGGGCGGCAAGCACTTTCTCGTGACCCCCGTGGAAAAGGTCGGCATCACCGTGGACGATGCCCCATTTCTCGCCGTCGAGATGCTCAAGGAGCAGGACACGCGCGGCACGGTGTTGAAGTTTCGCACCAATGTGGACGATTGGGTGGAGTGTGACAGCATACACCGGCTGCGATTCGAGATGGCTGAGGACGGCGGGTTGACGCCCTATCTGCATGTCCGCAGTGACCTATGGGCCAAGGTGACGCGGGCGGTCTATTACGATCTGGTTGACATGGGCGAGGAGCGGATGGTCGATGGTACTGCGATGTTCGGCATCGCCTCCGCGGGCGCGTTTTTCGCCATGGCCGATGCGGAGCAGGTGAGGGAAGCTACATAAGTGAGCCGGGCGAATGAGCCGATGCTGAAGACCGACGCGGATGCCGCGGATATCGGTTCAGTTGAGTTTTTCAAGCGGGCGAAGGCACGCCTGAATTTCGATGTGCCAGAGGGGCTCACCGATGCCAGCATCATTCCCGTCACCGGCGATGCCGGCAACGACCGCATGATCCAGATTGTGGCGCAGGAGCGGCCGATCCGTCCGGCCGCGGTCCTGATCGGCATCGTCGAACACGAACAACCAACCGTGCTGCTTACCCAGCGCTCCGCGCATCTCAACGATCATGCCGGACAGATCTCGTTTCCCGGTGGCAAGATCGATCCGACCGATGTCTCGCCGCTGGACGCCGCGTTGCGCGAGGCCGAGGAGGAAATCGGTCTCGATCGCTCCTTCGTCGAGCCGATCGGCTATCTCGACCTGTATGCGACCGGCTTCGGCTTTCGCATCCTGCCGACGCTGGCGCGGGTGAAGCCGGGCTTCAGTCTCACGATCAACGAGAACGAAGTCGAAAGCGCATTCGAGGTGCCGCTGGCGTTTCTGATGGACCCCGCCAATCATCAGTTGCACAGCAAGGAATTCCGCGGCATGGAGCGGTCCTATTACGCGATGCCGTTCGCCGAACGTTATATTTGGGGCGCTACCGCAGGCATCCTGCGCGTGCTGTATGAACGGATCGTGCTCACATGATCCGTCCGGTTCTGACCGAAGTCGGCATTTTCCTCATCCCGTTCGCGCTTTATGCCATTTTCCTCATCGCGACCAAGAATGGCGTGACACTGAAATCGTCATGGCCGATGCCGGTGATGATCAGGCTCGCCATCGCTGCCGCCGTGCTGGTGATTGTCAGCCTCGTGCTGCTGGCGCAGTTTTCCGGCGCGCCGCCGGGATCGACCTATGTCCCGGCGCATATCGAAAACGGCAGGCTCGTTCCCGGGGTCGAAAAATGAGCGTGCGCAAACTGCACGACGCGCCGTGGCTCACGTCAGGACCGTCCGGGCAGGTGCTGGCGCTGCTCAATGGCAATGGCGAGGAAGCCCGCGCGGTCGGCGGCGCTGTGCGCAACGCTCTGATGAAATTGCCAGTGGGCGAAATCGATATAGCCACGACGGCCATGCCCGATGAAGTGATCCGCCGCGCCAAGGCGGCCCATATCAAGAGCGTGCCGACGGGCATTGAGCACGGCACGGTGACGCTGGTTATCGACGGCGCGCCGTTCGAGGTCACGACATTGCGCGAAGACGTCGAGACCTTTGGCCGCAAGGCCAAAGTGGCATTCGGGCGCGACTGGAAGCGCGATGCCGAACGACGTGATTTCACGATGAACGGTCTTTCCGCATCCATCGACGGCGTGGTGCATGATCATGTCGGCGGCCTCTCCGATCTCGATGCCCGGCGGGTGCGCTTCATCGGCGATCCCGACCGGCGCATCGCTGAAGACTATCTGCGCATTCTCAGGTTTTTCCGCATTCATGCCGCCTATGGCGCCGGGACGCCGGATCGCGAAGGTTATCTCGCCAGCATTCGCGGCCGCGATGGACTGGCGGGAATATCGGCCGAACGTATCAGGATGGAGTTGCTCAAGCTGCTGGTGGCGGATGGGGCCTTCGCGGCGGTGGATGCGATGGTCGATGCCGGCCTGATGCTGCGGATCGCCGGCGGCGTCACCTACAAGGGACCATTCGCCGCAATGATCGCCATCGAGCAGGTGCTTGGGCAAAAACCCGACGCGGTTCTGCGGCTTGGCGCGCTCGGCGTGGCCGTCACCGAGGATGCGCGGCGGCTTGCGCAAAAGCTGCGGCTGTCCAATGACGAAACAAAGGCCTTGGATTCCATGGGCCATCGCTGGTGGCGGCTGAAGGGCATGGATGAATCCCATGCCCGGCGTCGGCTCTATCGCCTCGGCGAAACGCGCTATCGCAATCGCATGATGCTGGCCTGGGCCCGCGCCGGCCGCGATGCTGATGTGGAGGCGTGGAAAACGCTCGTGGCCTTGCCGGAGCGGTGGACTCCGCCGGTGTTTCCGCTCAGGGCCGCCGACTTCATGGCGCGCGGCATCGCCAAGGGCCCGGCGCTCGGCCATGTGCTGGCGCTGGCGGAAGATGCCTGGCTGGCGCTGGACTTTCCGATGGAGGTCGATGTGTTGACTGTTATCGCCGACCAAACGATTGCGCGATTCAAGCACGACCATCAGCTCTAAGTTTTTGACCGCACCATGAAGCATGTCATTCGCCCCGGTTCTGCCGATATCAGCGATGATGCCGACATCGTTGTGCCGTGGTGGAGTTTCACCAAGACGCTGATTGCCGCCACGGCACTGACCATGGTGCGCGATGGACAGTTGGCTCTGGATGATGCTTTGCCGGGCAAGTCCTTTACACTCCGCCAGTTGTTGCAGCATCGCGCCGGTCTGGCCGACTACGGTTCTGTTACGGCCTACCATACGGCTGTCGCTGCCGGTGAAGACGCCTGGCCGGTGGACCGGCTGCTGCACTCAGTTTCTGCTCTGCATGCCGGAATTGAGCCGGGCCATTTCGCCTATTCGAATGTCGGCTATTTGCTGGTCCGGGAACATCTCGAACGCGTGAGCGGGCTGGGGCTCGATGCCTTGATACGACACCGGTTGCTCGAACCCTTCGGTGTGGTCGGGCCGCGCATCGCCAATCAACGCAGCGATCTCGCCGATGTCCGGATGGGCAATGCGCAGTCCTACGATCCGCGCTGGGTCTATCACGGGCTGGCGGTCGGGACATTGCGCGATGCCGCAATGCTATTGCACCGCTTGATGACGACGGACTTGCTGCCTGTGGGGCTGCGCGACGAGATGTGCCACGGAATCGCAGTGGGTGATCCCGGTACAGGACGTCCGTGGCAACACGCGGCTTACGGCCTTGGCGTTATGGCTGGAACGACAACCAGTAATTTACGCGTCGTCGGGCATACCGGCGGAGGTCCGGGCAGTGGCATCGCCGTCTATCATTGTCCCGAATATGCGCAAGCAACCGTTGCGGTCTTCGCGACCGACGGTGCTGCAGGCAATATCGAGGCGGACGCGTTCAAACTCGGTCTGCAAAGATGAGCAACAAGCCGCCGCCGGACATTTGCGCCCGGCGGCGGACGGCCTGATCAGGCCACCTTGCTCTTGTGCTCTTCTTCTTCGTCGTCGTGTTCTTCAGCTTCGTCCTCTTCGCTCTCGTCTTCGTCGTCATGCGGGATGACGAGGGCGAGTTCGAGCACGGCACGCGGAAGGGTCTCGCGGAACAGATCGCCTTCCTCGCCCAGCCAGATGCATTCGATGTTGTCGCCGTCAACGTCGGCCACGGTCAGCGGGCAACCACCCGACTTCAGCATGACGACATCGCCTGATTTCAATTCCATGGTCGGCTCCCGAAATGTGTTTGACGCGCACTGAGTCTAGCTCCGCGTCATGACAGGCCGAACACGGGGATGTTTCTGTCAGCTATTTTTGCTGAAGCAGTTTTGCGAGTTCCGCGCCGAGGCCGACGCTCTCCAGCGCAGGCGGCGGGCTGCTGTCGAGACCTTTCGCTGCTGCGGCGATCACGGCACGCGTGCCGGTTTCGACGGAACACAAGACGGGTACCGGCACGTCAGCTTGGATGCGAGACGCAAGGCCGGCGAGCGCAGCGCCGCCCAGGATCACGACCTCGGCCCCGTCGTCCGTGGCACAGGCCGTGCAGGCGCTGGCGAGCGCGGCCTGTGCTGCATCGGGATTCCGCGCGATATCGCCGCCGGTCGGTGCGATGGTGCGCACCTTGGCGAGCTGGTCGGCCAAGCCGATACTTCCGACGAACTCCCGGAGCATAGGCCCCCACAGCGCGCCGCCGGTGACGATGGCGAAACGCCCGCGTCTGGACGCCTCGATGCAGGACGCTTCGGCCATGCCGACCACGGGAACGTCTGCAATTTCGCGCAGCGCCAGCAGGCCGGGGTCGCCGAAACAGGCGAGGTAGACCGCATCGCAGCCGGCGCCATGAGAAGCATAGGCGTCGAGCGCCGCATGGCCGGCGATGGCCGCCGAGGCGCGCGTCGAGATGTAACGCGCTCCGAACCGGCCGGTCACCGGCACAAAGGTTGCGGTATCGCCGGCTATGGCCTCGACATGCCGTTTTACGAGCGTGGTGACGCTCTCGGTGGTGTTGGGATTGATCAGCAGGATGCGCACGGGATGGGCTCTCGATGAGTCCGTCCACTATAGGCGCCAGTGCGAGAAATGCACGGCGATCATCGAAACGCACGTGGGCGCATGAGACGTTCCGCCCGCGCCGTCCTAGCTGCCGGCGCCATAATAGGCTTCGCTGCGGACGATCTGGTGGTCGGCATCGAAATCCATCATCTCGCACGCCCGGGTCGGTCCACTGGGCAGCGGCGCGCTCCACCAGACCGTCAGGCGCTGCAACTCGCCGTCCCAGGCGGTGCTTTCCAGGGTGAGGCGTGGTTCGATCAGCCCGCCATAGGCCGCGTGCCAATAGGTGCGAATGGCGTCGCGTCCCTTTATGGTGGATGATCCCGCCAGTTTGGTTGCCAGCGGGCTGCGCATCTCGCCTTCGGGAGCAAAATGATCAACGATCGTATCGATCGCAAGCCGATTCCAGTCGGCAGCCCATTGCTGCGCGAATGCCATCGCGTCCTGCCGCGTCAACATGCATCCTGTCTCCTGTCGTGAGCCTTCGATGAGCCCATCTTCTGTGAAGCCTAACACCGCCCGCAATCAAGTCAATGTTATTGACCTGAAGAAGCTCGATCCACTCGATGATGCACTGGCGCTGATGTATTTCGGATGGCGCGGGATGACGCGTGCGGCTGACGAGTATCTGGCGACGGTCGGCCTGTCGCGGGTCCACCATCGCATTCTCTATGCCGTGCTGCGCGGCGAGGGCATCACGATGTCGGATTTGCTGGCGATTCTGCAGATTTCGAAACAGGCGCTGCATCGCCCGATGAAGCAATTGCTCGATGAGGGCTATGTGGCTGTCAAGCGCGATCCGGCGCGGCATCGTTTCAAGCTTCTGGAATTGACGCCGGCCGGCCGTGCCGTCGAGCGCATCGCATCGGGCCATGAACGTAAGATCATGGCGCGCGCCTTCAAGAAGGCGGGGGCAGGCAGCCAGGCCGCATGGTCGGCGGTGATGGCGGAGGCGGCGCGCGACTAGCCAAGTTCAAGTCTTGAGGTCAACAATATTGACTTGAAAGGCAAGCTCTGCCATCCCGGTCCCATAACAAGGATGTTCACGGGACGGCGGAGGCTAACATGACAACTGAGATTGGTGACGCGAGCAGCGGCCTGAAGCTTGTGCAGCAGGCCTTCGCCGCAGGCGGATTTGCGCGCGGCATCGGCCGCACACTCGGCATCAAGGGCGAGTCCGCAGAGCAGGGCAAGGTTGTGCTGGTCGGCTCGCCGAACGAGGATCACTACAATCCGCTCGGAACGGTGCATGGCGGTTACGCGGCCACGATGCTGGATGGCGCCATCGCGCTGGCGGTGCAGACCTCGCTGCCAGCAGGGACCGGTTACGCGACGCTCGATCTCAAGGTCACCTACATTCGCGCTATGACGGCTGCATCAGGGCCGATCCGCGCCGAAGGCCGTATCATTCACATGGGACGCAGGATGGCCGCGACGGAGGGTACGCTGACCGACAAGGATGGCAGGCTTTGCGCCCATGCCACCGCCACCTGCATGATCACGGGAAAAGACTAGAGCATGATCCCGAAAAGTGCATACCGGTTTTCGCCGACAAACGAATTCGTTTGTCGAGAGATCATACTCCAATAAAGACTCTAACCCTTCGGCCCGAAATATACGCAGCTCTCGTTGCAGCTGTCGCGAAACACGCCGACGCGGACGACCGGAGCCTTGTCGGCGACGCGGTCCCAGATGAAGCGCGAGAGATTTTCCAGCGTCGGAATGCCGATCGCTTCGATCTTGTTGAGAAACTTGTGGTCGAGCGTCTTGCGCAGCTCATCGAGGCTGCGGTCGAGCAAGCCGAGATCCATCACCATGCCGGTCACGGGATCCGGCACGCCGCGGATGGTGACTTCGGCGCGGAAGGAGTGGCCATGGATTTCCTGGCTCACTTCGCCGAGCGTGGTGTGGGACAGCGCATGCGCTGCCTCGAAGCGAAACGATTTGGTCAATTCCCACATCGGAAGTCGTCGTCCTTAGAAGTCCAGGTCCTTAGCGGATCCCAAGTGTCTTGTGTGTCTGCACGCTCAGTCGCCATTGCGGGTGGCGCAGGCAGTAGTCCACTGCGTCAGCGGTATTGCTGATGGCGTCCGGGCCGTCCATCGGCTGCAACGAGAAACGCTCGAAGGTGAGGCCTTCGAATTTCTCCGGCATCGCCTGTGGTTGCGGATAGACCAGCTTCAATTCGTGTCCGCTGTGCACCACCAGTTCCGCACCGGCCTTCGGGCTCACGCAGATCCAGTCGATGCCCGTAGGCGGCGCGACCGTGCCGTTGGTCTCGACGCCGATCTCGAAGTCGCGCGCATGCAATGCGTCGATCAGTTCGGCGTCCACCTGCAGCAGCGGCTCGCCGCCGGTCAGCACCACATAGCGGTTATCGGAAGGGCCCACCCATTGCGCGGCGATGGTGTCGGCGAGTTTGTCGGCGGTGGGGTAACGACCGCCCAAAGTGCCGTCCATGCCGACGAAGTCGGTGTCGCAGAACTGGCAGGTGGCGTCGGCGCGGTCCTGCTCCCGGCCGGTCCAGAGGTTGCAGCCCGAGAACCGGCAGAAGACGGACGCGCGGCCGGCATGGGCACCTTCGCCCTGCAGCGTCAGGAAGATTTCTTTGACCGCATAACTCACTGTTTCAGCTCTCTAAAACCGGCATGTCCGATCCGGCTCGGGCCACGTCTCGGTTCCATATGGGGTAAGCCGCGGCTCTTAGCACGGCTGGGCCGTGGATGTCCCGGCCGATCACCGACATGTCAATTGCGATGTCCGGCGCGGGCCGCCAAAGGTCGATGACATCACGTCAAATTGTCGCACCTGGATACCATGCAGCCGTCGCTCGTCACATCCGGCAGTTCTGCCGCCGCCACACGTACGTGCGGGACCTGCACCATGTGCTGCAAGGTCTATCGCATCGACGACCTCGCCAAGCCGGCGGGCAAGTGGTGCAAGCACTGCGCGATCGCGCAGGGCTGCAAGATCTATGACAGCCGGCCACAGCAATGCCGCGCCTTCGATTGCATCTGGATCCAGGACAACGAGATGCCGGAATCCTGGAAGCCGGAAAATTCGAAGATCGTGTTTTCGGTCTATCCGACCACCGGCTTCATCTATGGCCAGGTCGATCCCGGCACGCCTTTCGCCTGGCAGAAGGAGCCGATCCATTCCGGCCTGATCGCCTGGTCGGAGAAGCTGCTGGCAGAACGTCGCCACCTGCTGATCTTCGTTGGTGGCAATGCCACGCTGATCATGCCCACCGGCCCGGTGCCGATCGGTCCGATGTCGCCGGCGGATGGCTTCATCATTCGCGAGACGTTTACGGCCAAGGGCAAGGACTACATCGCTACGCGTGTGCCGAGCGGGCGGTAGTCAGCCGATCTCGGGCATCAACCCTCAGCGTAACGGCACGTTCAGTCGGTCGCCTATGAGCTGGTAGAGACGCGAGGCGACTACGGCTACGAGCGTCAAGGCAACAACCAGTATTGCGCCGAACCACAGCGTACTCACAACCATACCCACATGGTTTCTCGAGCCCACCAGCGGTGCGACCGCAAGAGCAAGCAAGCCGATTGGAATAAGCGGCAGGATCGTTGCCATGAGCACGAACCAGATGTGACGGCGTGTGTCGCTTACTGCATTTTGCCAGGTGGCTCCCGGGGCATCGACAGCCACCGCCGGTAGAAGTGCGAGGCAATACTGGATGGCGACCAAGCCGGCGAGATGGATAATGGTCACGACCACCGAGCGACTGGAGCCGGGGAATGATTGACCAGCGCTATAATAAACAGGACCTCTTGGCGTCGTGAGGGCTTCCAGAAGTGATGGCACGCCCATGATGAAAACAGCCAAAGCGAGCCAGCCGAAATATGACTGGAAACGCGGTTCGGATGGTGTGAAATCGTATTGATGGGTCAATTCGCCGAGCACGACAAGTCGGTGGATTGCCAGCAAGAACGGCGTCAGCAGGAAACATAATCCGGTCGTTATCGTTTGTCGGGCAAGCGCTTGTGCGATTGGATCTCGTGTCAGGAACAACGGTCCAATCAGCGCCGCCACAGTGCCGATGGATACGATCGCAGTCGCGATCAGTGCAGGAAGCCAAGCCGTTCGTAGGGCATGATACAAATCCCAGTAGGCCCATACGAGCATGTTGAGAACTGACGGACGGGTGCGAGTCATCAAGGGTCTCCCGATAATGACCGGTATCAGTATCCCGTCCGTCTTAAAGACGTCGCTGCGCGCGTCGTTAACAAATCATGACGTTTGTCGAAGAACGTGCCTCAGAGTCCTCGTTTTGTATGAACGTGATGCTGTCCGAAAATCGGCGTCCGCTTCTCGGGATCGCGCTCTAGCCGCGCGTCTGCCTGAGCGCTTCACCGAGCGCCATGGCCACCGTCATCGCCAGATTGATCGAGCGCAGATCCTGGCGCATCGGAATCACCAGCCGTGTATCGGCGGCCGCTGCGACGTCGTCCGGCACCCCGGCGGATTCCCGCCCGAACATCAGGATGTCATTGGTGTCATAGCGATGCTCGAGATAGGGCGTGGCGCCCTTGGTGGTGAACAGCGCGAGACGATGGCCGGCCTCGCGCCGCCAGTCCTCGAAATGCCGCCATGAATCGTGCCGGACGATCGACACCTGATCGAGATAGTCCATGCCGGCGCGGCGAAAATGCCGGTCGGATATTGGAAAGCCCGCCGGTTCGATAATATGCGCTTCGACATCGAGACAGGCACAGAGCCGCAGGATCGTGCCGGTGTTCTGCGGAATGTCTGGCTGGTAGAGGGCGATGCGCACGATGGTTTGGTCTCCGGCCGCGTTGCAATCGACCTGGCCCATGTCAGGCGATAGCGCCTGACATGCAGTCGGACAAGGCCGGCGGCTCTACTCAGCCGGCGCGAGTCGCGTATTCGAACGCGCTTCCGTCGTTTCGCGTACCTTCACGCGTGCGCGGCGCTTGCGCCACCAGATCACCACGCCGGTCACTGAGAGCGCCGCCACGACCAGACCCATCGCCGAAATCAGGATGCGGCCGGGCAGACCCAGGATTCGTCCCGAATGCATCGGGAACTGCATCTGCACGAAGATATCCGCGGCGGTGCCGACCCAAGGCAGTTTGGCGCCGAGCGGACGGCCGTCCTCGCTGTCGTAAAAAAGCGACGGCGGGCCGACGCCTGCGGCGCCGTGATCGTCGCCAGGTTCGAAGAAGAACACCTGATACACGCCGTGTGCCGGGCCGTAGAACAGCGAGCCGATCGGTGTGGTCCAGCCGCGCGTCTTGCCGTCGGCGGTGGCGCGCTCGAGGATCTGGGCCCAGGTCATCTTGGGTTCGATCGGATTATCGAGGTGACGATACTCACGCTGCTCGTAAGGCGTCGGCGTGTAGTCCGAGAACTTCTTCATCAGCGGCGAAAAGACTTCGAAATACAGGTTCAACGAGAACGCCGTGAACGCGATGATGAACAGCAGGGCCCAGGTCCACAGGCTGAAGGCGCGGTGGATGTCGAAATTGATCCGGTAGGCGCTGCCCGAGGTCTTGATCATCCAGGCCGGCTTCCAGCGCGCCCAGAACCCCTTGCCGAGTTCGCGCGCGACGGCGGGAGCGGCTCCCGCCTTGACGCGTTTGCGCGACGGCAGTGTCAGATAGAATCCGATGAAGCAATCGATGGTCCAGATGATGGCGATGACGCCGAGGATGCGCATGCCCCAGCGGTCGCTGCCCCAGAATTCCGGGATGTGCATCGTGTAGTGCAGCTTGTAGAGAAACGAGACGAAGTTCTCGCGGGTCACGGGCCAGACGGCGCCCCAATAGCGGCGGCCGAGTTCCTCACCGGTGTTGGGATCGAGGAAGATCTGATTGTAATCGAGCGTGTAACGCTTGCTTGTCGTGGGATCGATCCGCGGCAGAACAAAGAACGAAAGCGACTCATTCTTTTCCGGCGTCATGTACATATGGATCACACGCGCACGCGGATCGCGCTGCTCGATCAGGCCCGCAAGTTCGATCGACGGCTTGGCGGGCCCCGCGGTGGTGACATCCTTCAGCTTGCTGTTGAGAAGATCGTCAAGCTCGTGATCCCATGAGATAACCGCGCCGGTAACGCCCGAGAAGAACAGAAATGCTGCGGTGAGGAGTCCAGCCCAGCGATGCAGGCGCCCGAAGATCGATCTCATGGCGTTCCGCCCGTGTTGTTGTGGTCGCGTTTACTACCAAGTGTCGCCACTGCCGGTCGAGAGACCGGCGGTGGCGTATTGTCGCGTTTTAGGGTGATTCTAATGTTCACCAGCGATAGGTCAGCTTGGCGACGACTTGGCGCGAGTCACCGTAGAAGCAACCATAAACGGGGCTGTAGCAGGATGAAACATAGCGGGTGTCCGCAATGTTGGTGACGTTGAGCGCGAGCCGGTAGTTCTTCTGATTATAGGCCAGTAGCGCGTCGACCACGGTGGCTCCCGGCACCTTGCTTGTGTTGGCTTCGTCGGCCCAGCTATCGCCGATATAGCGAATGCCGCCGCCGACCTGGACGCCCTCGAACAGGCCGCCTTGCATCGTGTAGTCGCTCCAGATGCCCAAGCGATTCATCGGCACGGTGGTCAGAGCCTTGCCAACATTCACCGGATCCTTGGTGACTTCGATGTCGATGTAGGAATAGGCGGCGCGGACATTGAAGCCGGCGGCGAGGGTGGCGGTGGCTTCCAGTTCGATGCCGCGAGAATTGACCTCGCCGGTTTGAATCGCCGTGAATGGCGCAACAGGCAGGAAGCGAACGACATTTTGCCGGGTCAGGTCGAAGGCGGCAAGCGTGATCATCGCATTGATGCCGACCGGCTGATACTTGATGCCGACCTCATGCTGATGCGCTGTTTCCGGCGCCAGCAGACTGCCATTGGCGATGTTCAGCACCGGCAGGAACGACTCCGAGTAGCTGTAATAGGGCGCCACGCCGCTGTCGAAATTGTAGATCACGCCCGCACGACCGGTGAAGGCCGAGGCGTCGGTGGAGGTCGATGAACCGTCCATGTAGTTGTCGTAGGTCGTCTTGGCGAAATCCTGCCGGCCGCCGAGCTGGACCGAGAGCCGGCCGAGCTTGATCTGGTCCTGGGCATAGATGCCGACCTGCGATTGCTTCACGCGATAGTCTTCGTAGAGGGCGCCCTTGGTCCAGGTGTTGGTGTAGACGGGGTTGAAGACGTTGAGGGGATCGGCGCTGTAGCTCGTGTTGACGTCGGTCGATGTCGTGTTTCGATAGTCGATGCCGAACAGCGTGGTGTGGCTCAGGATGCCGGTGGTGAAGTGGCCCTCCAGCTGGTTGTCGACGGCGATGGAGTTGATCGTCGAGGCCGAGGATCCGCCGTAGCGGTAGAGCAGCCCGGCGGCTTCGTCGAGGTAACCGCCGGCATTGATGCTGTCGGATTCGTTGTGCATCCACGAGTAGCGCAGGTTCTGCCGGAAGGTCAGGTTGTCGTTGATGTTATGCGCGAACAGGTAGCCAACCGAAGCCATCTCGTTGTCGTATCTGTTGAAGCCAGGTTCGCCGGTGTTGCGGTTGATAGGGATGATACGGCCCGCATTCGGATAGATCGTGCCGGATGCCGGCAGGAACTGCAGACCCCAGCCGTTCTTCTCCTTCTGATAATTCGCGAGCACTGTGAGTGTGGTGTCTTCGTTCGGCTTGAAGGTGACGGCCGGCGCGATGAAGACGCGGCTGTCCCTGGCGTCATCGACCTGGGTGCCGCCGTCGCGGACCAGACCGGTCAGGCGATAGAGCACTGTGCCTTCCTTGTTGGCGGGGCCGCCAAAATCGAACTCGCCCTGATAGCGGTCGAAACTGCCGCCTGACACCGAGATTTCGCCGAACTGGCGGGCGGTCGGCAGCTTGCTGACATAGTTGAGGATGCCGCCCGGCCCGCTGCCACCATACATCACCGAGGACGGCCCTTTCAGCACTTCGAGACGAGACGCGCCGAAGGGATCGAGGCTGTCGAAATGGATATAGGGCGTGCTGGGCAGTCGCAGGCCATCGAGATAGAGTCCCTGCTGAGTCATGTCGAAGCCGCGGATCTGGATGCCGCCATTGCGGGTGTCGGAACCGCCATTGACGTCGCCATTAGCGCCCGCGGTGTAGCGCAGCGCCTGAGTGAGGGTCTGTGCGTCCTGGGTCTTGATCTGGTCAGAGGTGATCACCGAGATCGATTGCGGAGTTTCCATGATCGGGGTGTCGGTCTTGGTGGCGGAGCCGCTGCGATTGGCGACGAAGCCGATCACGGGGCCGCCGGCGCGCTCACCGGCGTTGGGATTGGCTGGTGCCACCGGCGCCGCCTGCGGCGCACGGGCCGTGCGATTGGCGCGGGCGGCGCGGCTGGTCGATGCGCGCTGGGTCGGCCTGGCCGTCGCCGGACGCGTACGCTGCTGCGGCGCATCCACCGTCACTGGCGGCAGGGCAGACTGAGCGTCGGCAGTACCTGTCGGAATCGACAAAGCGAGACCGCTGACGGCGCAAAGACATAGAGTCCGAAGCGTGTGCAGCCGAGTTGCCGATTCGATGAAGTGGGATGTTGTCATGACGCTGCGATGCCCCAGTTAGGCCGGCTCTACCGTAAAATTTGGATGCTTTCGCTTTAGCGCAGGCGAAGAATGAGAACAGAATTAGGGATTTAGAACGTCTTCAAACGCGCTACTTGAGCGCGATTTGTTGCTGAAACGACGCAGAATTATTCACGATCATGAATTGTTGCTGTTTTTGCCTGACCGTCGCGCGAATCGTGGCGCGCGCGAGGTGTCCGGAAAATCGGCGGAGCGCGATCGACTGCGAATCGTGATCCCTTGTCCCGCCAAAAGCCTGATGGCCGTTTCCGATAGCCACGACGTGCCGAATTATCCGCCGCGCGGAAAGGCGTTGATTCTGTGGTGCATCGCATCTTGCTTCGCCGATCGTAGGCTTGCACTGCCGCACCAAGGGTGCCAATAGAACGATTCTGGACTGCGTGTTCTGCCTGTTAGGCAAGGACTAGTAGGCCTCTGCCGCCGTGGGGAGAATCGCGGGCGTCGGTTTTTTGCTTCAGGTCAACGTAAAGGCGTGACCGGGAGTGTCTAAGCCGGCTGCAGATAAGAAAGGGTTGGGATCGTGACGACAACGTCTTCGGCGGAACACACGCGCCGTGATTTCTTGTTCGTGGCCACTGGGGCAGTGGCTGCAGTGGGCGCCGCAGCCGCCGTCTGGCCGCTGATTTCTCAAATGAATCCAGATGCTTCGACCATCGCGGCGGGTGCGCCGATCGAGGTCGATCTGGCCCCCATCGCCGAGGGGCAGGACATCAAGGTGTTCTGGCGCGGCAAGCCGATCTACATCATGAACCGGACCAAGAAGCAGGTCGAAGAGGCGCGCGCCGTTCCGGTGTCGAGCCTGCCCGATCCGCAGACCGATCAGGCCCGCGTCAAGGAAGGCCACGACCAGTGGTTGGTCGTCATCGGCATCTGCACCCATCTGGGCTGCATCCCGATTGCTCACGAAGGCGCTTACGACGGCTTTTTCTGCCCCTGCCACGGCTCGGTCTACGACACTTCGGGTCGCATCCGTCAGGGTCCGGCGCCGCTCAACCTGCCGATCCCGCCTTACGCCTTCGTCTCTGACACCAAGATCAAGATCGGCTGAGCTGTCGGATCCCATCCGATCTCGCGCCGATAGTGTTTTTCTCTTCTCAGGATCGCATCATGAGCGGACCATCGACCTACCAGCCGACCAATCCCGCTTTGCAGTGGATTGAAAAGCGTCTGCCAATTATCGGCCTCGTCCATTCCTCCTTCGTTGCCTATCCGACACCGCGTAACCTGAATTACTGGTGGACGTTCGGCGGCATCCTGTCCTTCATGCTCGGCGTGCAGATCGTCACCGGCGTGATCTTGGCGATGCACTACACGCCGCATGTGGATATGGCGTTCAATTCGGTCGAGAGCATTGTCCGCGATGTGAATTACGGCTGGCTGTTGCGTTATTTGCACTCCAACGGCGCATCGATGTTCTTCATCGCCGTCTACATCCACATGCTGCGTGGCCTGTATTACGGGTCGTACAAGGCACCTCGCGAAATCCTCTGGATCCTCGGCGTGATCATCTACCTTCTGATGATGGCGACTGGTTTCATGGGCTACGTGCTGCCGTGGGGCCAGATGAGCTTCTGGGGCGCCACCGTCATCACCAACCTGTTCTCGGCGATTCCCTATGTGGGCGAGAGCATCGTGACCCTGCTGTGGGGCGGCTATTCGGTCGGCAATCCGACGCTGAACCGCTTCTTCTCGCTACATTACCTGCTGCCCTTCGTGATCGCCGGCGTCGTCGTGCTGCACGTCTGGGCGCTGCATGTCGCCGGTCAGAACAATCCGGCCGGCGTCGAGCCGAAGACCGAGAAGGATACCGTGCCGTTCACGCCCTACGCGACCATCAAGGATGGTTTCGGCATGGTCTGCTTCATGATCTTCTACGCCTGGTTCGTGTTCTACATCCCGAACTATCTCGGCGATCCCGATAACTACATCCCGGCCAATCCGGGTGTGACGCCCGCGCACATCGTGCCGGAATGGTACTACCTGCCGTTCTACGCCATCCTGCGTTCGATCCCGAGCAAGCTCGGCGGCGTCATCGCGATGTTCTCGGCGATCATCGTGCTGGCCTTCCTGCCCTGGCTCGATACCGCCAAGACCAAGTCGTCGAAGTATCGTCCGCTGGCCAAGCAGTTCTTCTGGATGTTCGTCGTGGTGGCGGTCCTGCTCGGTTGGCTCGGCGGCAAGCCCGCGGAAGGCATCTACATCATCGCCGGCCGTGTCCTGACCTTCTGCTACTTCGCCTACTTCCTGATCGTGCTGCCGATCCTCAGCCGTATCGAAACGCCGCGCGCAGTGCCGAACTCGATCGCTGACGATGTGCTGGCCAAATACGGCAAGAAGGCAGCCTCCGCGATCGTCGCACTGGTCCTCGCCGGTGGCCTGATGGCCGGCGGTACGCAGAGCGCCAAGGCTGCCGACGAGCATGGCGGCCCGACGCCGCCGTCTCTGAGCTGGTCGTTTGCCGGCCCGTTCGGCAAGTTTGACCGCGGTGCCCTGCAGCGCGGTTACAAGGTCTACAAGGAAGTCTGCTCGACCTGTCACTCGATGAGCCTGATCCACTTCCGCAACCTCGCGGACGCGGGCGGCCCGGGCTTCTCTGCGGCTCAGGCGCTGGCAGTGGCATCCGAGATCAAGGTGCAGGACGGTCCGAACGATGCCGGCGACATGTTTGAGCGTCCCGGTCGTCTCGCGGATCCATTCCCCAAGCCGTTCCCGAACGAGAACGCGGCGCGCGCGGCCAATGGCGGCGCCTATCCGCCGGACTTGTCGCTGATGGCCAAGGCCCGCAACTACGACCGCGGCTTCCCGCAATTCGTGTTCGACTTCTTCACCCAGTTCCAGGAGAAGGGCCCGAACTATATCGACGCGCTGCTGCAGGGCTATGTCGATCCGGCGCCGAAGGATTTCGCGCTGCCGCCGGGCGCGTATTACAACAAGTACTTCCCCGGCCACGCCATCAAGATGCCGAAGCCGATCTCCGACGATCAGGTGACCTACGATGACGGCACCCCGCAGAAGGTCGAGAACTATGCCAAGGACGTTTCGACCTTCCTGATGTGGACTGCAGAGCCGCATCTCGAGGCCCGCAAGCGTATTGGCTTGCAGGTGATGGTGTTTCTGATCATCTTCGCGTTCCTGATGTATTTCACGAAGAAGAAGGTCTGGGCGAACGCTCACTGAGCGTCGCAAACATTCTTTCAAAAGGGCCCCCGATGGGGCCCTTTTTCGTTTTCAGCCTGTGCGCACCCCGACCATGGATTCTCGGGGAGCCGTTGACTAAGCTTCGCGCAAAGGCGGGAGACGCGGGCTCGGTGAGCGTCACGGATATCCACGCTCATCGGGGGGATGGATGGCGGGCGCGGCGATCGACGATATTCTGCTGAACATCAGTCCGGGTGGCCAGATGGCGCTCGGCATCGTGCTGGCGCTGATCATGTATGGCGTCGCGCTCGATCTTCGCGTCGCCGATTTCGTCGATGTGTTCCGACGTCCGGCGGCGCCGCTCGCGGGGCTCGCCGCGCAACTGATCCTCCTGCCGGCGGTCACATGGGCGATCACCATGGTGTTGAAGCCGCAGCCTTCTATCGCGCTTGGCATGATGGTGGTGGCGGCCTGTCCTGGTGGCAACATCTCCAACCTCATCACTCATATGGCGCGCGGCAACACCGCGCTGTCGGTGTCGATGACCGGCATCTCCAGCCTGCTTGCGTCCGTTACGACGCCGCTGAACATCCTGTTCTGGGCCGGGCTCAATCCGCAAACCGCCGCACTGCTGCGCCAGGTGAGCGTCGATCCCGTCTCGTTCATCGGATCGACCGTGCTGCTGCTCGGCGTGCCGATGGTTGCCGGTTTGCTCACGGTGCGTCATCTGCCGGTGTTGGCAGACCGTCTGCGCCGGCCGCTGCAGATCCTGTCTTTTGTTTTTCTGATCGGCTTTATTCTTGCGGCAACGATCACCAACTGGCGCTACATCTCGGTGTTCTCGACATCCGTATTGCCGTTCGTGGTGCTGCATAACGCCATCGCGGTGGCGCTCGGCTGGGGCGTCGCGAAAATCCTCGGGCTCAGCGACTACGACACCCGCGCGCTGACCATCGAAGTCAGCATGCATAATTCCGGTCTGGGGCTGGCGCTGATCCTCACGCAATTCGACGGGCTTGGCGGGGCTGCGCTGGTCGCCGCTGGCTGGGGAGTCTGGCACCTCGTCTCCGGCTGGGCGCTGGCGGCCTGGTGGAAACGGCGCGATCCACATCCGGCACGCATTGAAGGTGCTGCATGAGCGACGCGATGGCGAATAGTGGGGTGCTGATCACCGGCGCTGCTGGCTTCATCGGCAGCGCGCTGTTGCGCGAGCTGGCGCGCGGTGACGGGCCGGTGACAGCGCTCGATCTGCGCGAGGTGCCGCCGCAACAGCGTCTCGACGGCATTGCCTACGAGCATGGCGACATCCGAGATCCCGCCTTGAAGGATGTCATCGCCCGCGTGAAGCCACGCACCGTTGTGCATCTCGCCTCGGTCGTTGCCGTCGGAGGCGACGACCGGCGCGACTACGAGATCGACGTGCTGGGCACCCGCAATGTGCTGGAAGCCTGTCTCGCAGCTGGTGTTGGCCACCTCATCGTCAGCTCGAGCGGCGCGGCCTATGGCTATCACGCCGACAATCCCGTGCCGCTGCGCGAGACCGATCCCCTGCGCGGCAACGAGGATTTCCCGTATGCGCGCAACAAGCGCGAGGTCGAGGAGATGCTGGCGCGCTGGCGTAGCGATCATCCGCAATTGCGGCAGACCGTGTTTCGTCCCTGCACGGTGCTGGGGCCGACCACGAACAACCAGATCACCGCATTGTTCGAACGTTCTGTCGTGACTGGTCTGAGCGGCACCGCAACGCCGTTCTCGCTGATCGCCGATTCCGATGTGGTCGCGGCGCTGGCGCAGGCTGTTCGCACCGGCAAGGGCGGCATTTATAATCTCGCTGGCGATGGTACACTAAGCCTGCGCGAGATTGCTCGGTTGAACGGCAAGCCGTTCGTTCCGATTCCGCCCGCGATGATGAAGGGCGCGCTATGGTTGGTCCATGCGCTCGGGCTGACCAAACTGACGCCGCAGAATGTCAAATTCATCCAGTATCGTCCGGTGCTCGACAACACCCGGCTCAAATCCGAATTCGGATATTCGCCCAAGCTTGATGCGCGGGCCGTGTTCGAACGCTATCGCGACGAGCGCCCGGAGCCGATGTCATGACCTTCCTTGTCATCGGCGCCGGTCCCGCAGGTCTTGCCGCAATCCAGAGCCTGAAGGCCGCTGGCCATGCTGTGGAAGCCGTCGAGCAGAACGCCGATGTCGGCGGGCAGTGGCTGTATGGCGCGGCGCCGAGTGCGGTCTATGCCTCGACGCATCTGATCTCGTCGAAGCGCACCACGGCCTTTGCGGATTTCCCGATGCCGGAGGACTGGCCCGCCTATCCGGGCCATCGCCGGGTGCTGGATTATCTGCAGAGCTATGCCCGGCATTTCGATCTCTACCCGCTGATCCGCTTCAACACCGGCCTGCGCAGCCTGACGCGGCAGGAAAGTGGATGGCACGCTGCTCTCAGCGACGGCACGTCGGCAGACTATGCCGGCGTCATCATCGCCAATGGCCATCTCAGCGATCCCCTGATCCCCAAAACGTCAGGCACCTTTGATGGCCCACTGATGCACGCCAAGGATTACAAAACCGCGGACATCTTCGCCGGCCAGCGCGTGCTCGTGGTGGGCATGGGCAATACCGGCTGCGACATTGTCGTCGATGCGGTCCATCGCGCGGATAAAGTGTTGTGGAGCGTGCGCGGCGGCAATCATTTCGTGCCGAAGTTTCTCGCCGGAAAACCGGCCGACGAAGGCAATCACAAGCCGAAGCGCTTCATCATTCCGAAGAACCTGCGCTCAAAGCTGCACGAGCCGATCCTGCGCTTCATCGTCGGCGCGCCGGAGCGTTTCGGTCTGCCCAAGCCGCAGCATCGGCTTTATGACCGCACACCGATCGTCAATTCGCTGGTGCTGCAGCATCTCGGCCAGGGCGATGTCAGCTTGCGCAAGCCGGTCCGCGAATTCAACGGCAAGTCGGTCGTGTTTGCCGATGGCCGCTGCGACGAGGTCGATCTGGTGCTGCTCGCGACCGGCTATCGGATCACGTTTCCGTTTCTCGGCGATCTCCGTGCACTCGATTGGCAGGACGCGATCGGTGCGCCCAGGCTGTTCATGAACATGTTTCCGTCGGAGGATAACGGCCTGTATGTGGCCGGGCTGCTGGAAGGCGCGGGCGTGGGCTGGGAAGGGCGTGCATTGCAGGCCCGCGTGATTGCGGCCTATCTCGCGGCCAAGGCCGCGCGGCCGGATGCGGCAGCAGCGCTGCGGCAGGAGATCACGCAATGGTTCGCGCAACCGTCACGGCGGGACGGCGGCGAACACGGACTGTTTGTCGATTTTCTCACCTACAAGCGAGACCTGCAGCGCGCGCTGGCCCGGTTGAGTTGACACGTGAGGGGTCTATAAGTTGCCCCGAACCATTCCAGCGGAGGACATCATGGGAACATCGATCAGCTTCAAGCGCCCCGACGGCAAGGAAGCCAAGGGCTATCTCGCCAATGCCCAGGCCGGCAACGCCCCGGGCGTCGTCGTCATCCAGGAATGGTGGGGTCTTCAAGAGCAGATCAAGGGCCTGGCCGACCGTCTTGCGCTGGCCGGCTTCGATGCGCTGGCGCCTGATCTCTATAACGGCGTGGTCGTGCCCTATCACGACACGGACGCTGCCGGCAAAGAGATGAACTCGCTCGATTTCATGGATGCTACCACCCAGACCGTGCGCGGCGCTGCACAGTACCTGTCGCGCAACGGCGCCAAGGTCGGCCTTACCGGCTTCTGCCTCGGCGGCGCGGTGACCATCATCGGTTCGTGCAAGATCCCCGAATTGAAGGCCGCCGTGGCGTTCTATGGCATTCCGCCGGAGCAGGCCGCCAAGCCCGCCGATGTGCAGGTACCGCTGCAGGGCCATTTCGCCAATCGCGACGACTGGTGCACGCCTGCGGTGGTCGATGCGTTCGAGAGCGGCCTGAAGGCTGCCGGCAAGTCCGCCGAATTCTTCCGCTATGATGCCGACCACGCTTTCGTCAACGAACAACGCGTCAGCGTACATGACCGTGAAGCCGCCGAACTCGCCTGGGGCCGCGCGACCGCGTTCTTCAAGAAGCACTTGGGCTGAGGTCCTACGATCGGATGCTGATCCGCAGAGCGCGCCCCGATGAAGCGGCCGAGATATGCGATGTCTTGCGCCGCTCCATCGCCGAGCTCTGCGGCGCCGATCATCATGACGATCCGGCGATCCTGAGACGTTGGCTCGCCAATTAAGACTCCTAAAATAGTGGAGGGCTGGATCGCCCATCCGGACAATTTCGTTCTCGTTGCGGTCGAGGAAGAAACAGTGCTCGCCGTCGGCATCGTCAGACACGATGGCGAGATTACGTGCAACTACGTCTCGCCGGATGCCCGGTTCCGCGGCGTCAGCAAGGCGATGCTGGCACAGCTTGAGGTGACCGCACGGGACCATGGGAACGATGTCTGCCATCTGATCAGTACCGAGACAGCCCATCGCCTGTATCTGTCTGCCGGCTATGAAGACTGCGGAGTGCCACAGGGAAAATTCGGCACGACGTCATCCTTTCCCATGCTGAAGCGGCTCACCGGTGAATCTCACACATCGTGACGCATAGCCGCGTGGCAGCTTGATGCGACAGGCCCGACCCTGTAGGTCGAGGCCAATGACATCCGACTACACCATTTCCGATTTGCGCCAGCAGGCCGACTTCTTCGACATCGTCGCCGATCGGATCTGGCAGGCGTGGTGGAAGCGCCATGGCGTGCCTGAGGCCTATATCGTCGAGCGGCTGCGCGAGAATATGCAGGGGACCGATCTGCCGATCGCGCTGGTGGCCCATCGTGGGCCAGACTTTCTCGGAACGGCGTCGCTGCTGGTGTCCGATCTCGACGAGCGCCCGCAATATACGCCCTGGGTCGCGGCGGTCTGGACCGAGCCCGATGCCCGCAAACAGGGCATCGCCCCGGCGCTGATCGAGCGGGCCTGCCTGGAGGCCTTCTCCCGGGGGCATGCCCGGGTCTATCTCTGCGCTGCCCCGCCCCGTCGGGCCTGGTACGAGAGCATTGGCTGGACCCCGATCGAGGACGGCGTCGGGGCGCTCAAACTGACGGTATTCGTCCGGGAGCGGCTGGGGGCCGTCTAGTCCCTTGACCTTGGGGCCCGGCCATGGTGATTTGCCGGCCATGAGCACCCCTGTCCGCAACAGCCGTCGTTGGTGGCGCACCTCCTGAAGAGGTGGTCGGTGCGATTTGCTTATTTTCAATCGTCGAAGGCCGCCATCGCAGTGCGACGGCCTTTGCTTGTTTGTTCTGTGTGGCGCCCCCTCCGGCATGTTTCCTAAGAGGACACCATGAACAGGACTGTGTTTTCGCTCCCCGCTGACAGCGCCTACAAGACCCGCGCGGGTCTCACCGTGGCGCGCCATGTTGATTATTTCACCGGCGGCACCGCGCTGGACGATCTGATCGTCCGGCTCGACCAGCGCCGCGGCGTGGTGCTGTCGTCGGGTACCACGGTGCCCGGTCGCTATGAGAGCTTCGATCTCGGTTTCGCTGATCCGCCGCTGCTGCTGGAAACCACCGGGACGGATTTCACGCTGACGGCGCTGAACAAGCGTGGCCAGGTGTTGATCGCCTTCCTCGCCGACACGCTGCAGGATCCCTGTATCGCGCTCGACGGGCGGACGATGTCGAAGCTCAAGGGCCACATCATCCGCGGCGAGGCGCCGGTCGAGGAAGACCAGCGCACCCGCCGCGCCAGCGTGATGTCGCTGGTGCGCGACATGGTCGCGCAATTGTTCTCCTCAGACGATTCCATGCTCGGGCTCTATGGCGCCTTCGCCTATGACCTCGTGTTCCAGATGGAAGACCTGAAGCAGAAGCGCACGCGCGAGGCCGACCAGCGCGACATCGTGCTGTATCTGCCCGACACGCTGCTGGCCTATGACCGCGCCACCGGCCGCGGCGTGCTGATGTCCTATGATTTCACCTGGAAGGATCGCACGACCGAAGGCCTGCCGCGTGATACGCCGGACAGCGGCTACAACAAGGCGCCGCGCCAGGGCTTTGCCGATCACGCCCCCGGCGAATATCAGAAGACGGTCGAGAACGCCCGCGCCGCCTTTGCGCGCGGTGACCTGTTCGAGGCGGTGCCCGGGCAATTATTTGCCGAACCTTGCGAACGCTCGCCGGCCGAGGTTTTCCAGCGCCTCTGCGTGATCAATCCGTCGCCTTACGGCGCACTGATGAATCTCGGCGACGGCGAATTTCTCGTCGCTGCCTCGCCCGAGATGTTCGTGCGCTCCGACGGTCGCCGCGTCGAGACCTGTCCGATCTCCGGCACCATCGCGCGTGGCGTCGATGCCATCGGCGATGCCGAACAGATCCGGCAGTTGCTGAATTCGGAGAAAGACGAGTTCGAACTCAACATGTGCACCGACGTCGATCGTAACGACAAGGCGCGCGTCTGCGTGCCCGGCACGATCAAGGTGCTGGCGCGTCGGCAGATCGAGACCTACTCAAAACTGTTCCACACCGTCGATCATGTGGAAGGCATGCTGCGTCCCGGATTTGACGCGCTCGATGCGTTCCTGACCCACGCCTGGGCGGTGACGGTGACTGGCGCGCCGAAGCTCTGGGCGATGCAGTTCGTCGAGGACAATGAGCGCTCGTCGCGACGTTGGTATGCCGGCGCCATCGGCGCCGTGTCATTCGATGGCGGCATCAATACCGGCATTACCATCCGTACGATTCGCATGAAGGACGGCCTCGCCGAAGTGCGCGTCGGCGCGACGCTGCTGTTCGATTCGGATCCTGTGGCCGAAGAGAAGGAATGCCAGACCAAGGCCGCAGCCCTGTTCCAGGCGCTGCGCGGCGATCCGCCGAAGCGGCTGTCGGCCTTCGCGCCGGATGCAACCGGTTCGGGCAAGAAGGTCTTGCTGATCGATCATGATGACAGTTTCGTGCATATGCTGGCGGATTACTTCCGTCAGGTCGGCGCCACCGTCAGCGTGGTTCGTCATGTCCATGCACAGACCGTCCTGAACCGCGAGAGTTTCGATCTGCTGGTGCTGTCGCCCGGCCCCGGCCGTCCAGCGGATTTCAGCATTGGCAAAACGCTGGATACCGCGCTCGAAAAGAAGCTGCCGGTGTTCGGTGTCTGTCTTGGCGTGCAGGCAATCGGCGAATATTTCGGCGGCGTGCTGGGCCAGCTCGCGCAGCCGGCGCATGGCCGGCCGTCGCGCGTGCAGGTGCGGGGTGGAAAGTTGATGAACGGTCTGCCCAATGAAATCGTCATCGGCCGCTATCATTCGCTGTTCGTCGAGCAGGACAGCATGCCCGATGTACTCACCGTGACGGCCTCGACCGAGGACGGTGTCGCCATGGCCATCGAACACAAGACGCTGCCGGTCGGCGGCGTGCAATTTCATCCGGAATCGCTGATGTCGCTTGGCGGCGAGGTCGGCTTACGTATCGTCGAAAACGCATTTCGGTTGGGGCAACGCCCCAACTGATGTCCATCTGAAGAACCGAAAGACCCCGATGACACCCGAACTCGCGCACGATCTCAAAGCCTCCGTCCGCACCATTGTGGATTATCCGAAGCCGGGTATCCTGTTTCGCGACATCACCACATTGCTGGGTGATGCACGCTCGTTCCGCCGCGCGGTGGATGAGCTGGTGCAGCCCTGGGCGGGGCTGAAGATCGACAAGGTCGCCGGCATGGAAGCGCGCGGCTTCATCATCGGCGGCGCCGTGGCGCATCAGTTGTCGGCCGGTTTCGTGCCGATCCGCAAGAAGGGCAAGCTCCCGCACACGACCGTGCGGATCGCTTACTCTCTCGAATACGGCATCGACGAGATGGAAGTGCATGCCGACGCCATCAAGCCCGGCGAACGCGTGATCCTGGTGGATGATCTGATCGCCACCGGCGGCACCGCCGAAGGCGCGGTGAAGCTGATGCGCCAGATCGGTGCTGAGGTGATGGCCGCCTGTTTCATCATCGACCTGCCGGATCTCGGCGGCGCGGCCAAGCTGCGGGCGATGAATGTGCCGGTGCGGACGTTGATGACGTTCGACGGGCATTGATTGCCCGTCACGACCCCTGCAGCAGCAGCCCCAGCTCGATCTCCCGAAAGCTGAAATAATTCTTCCTGATCCACTGATGCAGCTCGGTGGATGAATCCTGCTCCGAACGCAAATAGCCGGTGAAGGAGAAATTCAGCCGGTCGATATAGGTCTTGAGGAACACTGGCAGCGCCGCGATGCGCAGCAGGCGGCCCTGCGCCAGCGCCACCGGGATTTCGCCGCGCAGCACGTGTTCGTTGTCGATCACATAAAGCGAATTGCGGGTGAACTGCTGCTGCAGCATCTCGTAGCCGCGCAATGAGGCGCGGTCGCTGTCGCCCATGAAGAACACGATGGGCGCCACGCCGCGGCGTGCGGCTTCCTTGGCGAAACCGATCTCGCCGGTCATTTTGAAGAATTCGTCGAAGGCGAAATAGCCGAGGTCGATCACCTTGGCGACGTCGTCATTGATGATGAGCCGGTCCATCAGCGACATCTTGCCGAACGTGTCATTGACGTCGGCGGTCTCGGTCAGTTTCGGCAGGAAATCCAGCAGCGACGGTTCTTTCAGGCTGACATCGAAGGCGGTGACGTCGCCGCGCTGCAGCTTCAGGAATTCGCACAACAGGCGCGCGACGAGGGTCTTGCCGACCATCGGTCGCGTCGAGCAGATGATATAAACGGGCGTGCGTCGCATCGGCGCAATATCAGGCGAATCCGACGCCGCTCCAATCGTTAAATGGACTTACTTCTCGCCGGGGCTGCGGGCGCCGGGCTTGTCGTGGACGATGTCGGTCAGCTTGATGCGGTCGAATTCGCTCCAGACATTGGCCAGCCAGTGCCGGACATAGCCGCGCAGCACAAACGAATAATTCGCGGTCTCGTCATGCGGTCCCTTGTTGGCGACGAATTTCAGGAACGGCACGCTGGAGACCTCGACCTGCTCATAGGCCATTTCGTTCAGCTTCGGGATGGTGATCTCGGTGGCGCCCTTGATGCGGTGGAAATAGGAGTTGTAGGTCGCCTGGTCCCATTCGAAGAAGCTGGTGTTGTTGATGAAGTTCTTCACCAGGAAATACTTCGCGCCGTCCATGAAGCCGGCGGTCTCGGCGATCTCGTCCAGGGAGGCGATCGACGGGCCGAGTATATGGAAAACGGCAAAGGTAATCTGGCCGGACTTGGCGGCATCGAGGAAGCCGATGTCACGCAGATCGGCCAGCGCCCGGGACAGCAGGCCTGCGCGGACGTCGATCACGGTCACCGAAGGCGACGCGCTGTTGAGCGTATCGAAGATCTTCATCTGGTCGGACGTGGTCGTCATGTCGACGATTTCGGTGATGTCCGAATGGAACCGCTTCAGCGTGCCGCGCGGCGCTTCGGTGTCAAAAGCGCGCGTCGGAACGTTGTTGGCGCTGAAATAGTCCAGAACCGTCCGCGAAACCGTGGTCTTGCCGACCCCACCCTTGTCCGCGCCGACGACAATCACTGCTGGCTTCGCCATGGAATTCCTTTGCCGCTTTCAACTGGAGCATCCGCGCGATGGAGATTCGCGCGCCGGAGAACACTACCCGATGCCTGCTTTGGGCGCGAACATGGCAGAAACAAGGGGGATTTCAATCGCTGAAAGATATGGCCCACGGAAATCATTGGGAAATTCTCAATATTTGGCTGCCGGCGTTGTTTCCCGCATTACGGCTACCCTACCTGGCTTGCAGGTGCCGGGGTCCCCGGCGGCGCTCACCACACCGTGATTGATGCGACGCACAAAATAGATTGCAGCCTAATCGATAGGGTCCTATCTAATTTCCATGCCCCACTCCCAAGCGCATATCCAGGCCGAACTGGGTCTGCTGGTTGCGCGACTGGCACGGGTCTGGCGCCGCAAGGCTGACCAGACCCTGTCGGCGCATGGCCTGTCCGAAGCCACGGCCCATCCGCTGCTGATCCTGTCGCGGCCCGGACGGGAGAATGTGCGTCAGGGCGTGCTCGCTGACGAAATGGGGCTTGAGGGCCCGTCGGTGGTCCGGCTGATCGACCTGCTGGCCGCCGAAGGGCTGGTCGAGCGCCGCGAGGACCCGACCGACCGCCGCGCCAAGGTTTTGCACCTGACCCCGCTTGGCGAAGCCAAGGCCGAAGAGATCAGGCGTGTCATGCGCCGGCTGCGCGGTGACCTGATGAAGGGCATCGCGCCCGATGAACTCGCTATCGCCTTCGATGTGCTCGGACGGATCGAGCTATCGGCCAATCGCCTGTATGAGGCCGCCGAGGAGGCGGAGGCGCTGCCATGACCTCCGCTGCTGCCCAACCGCCGTTTCTCGTCCGCCACGCCGACATCATGTTCTCCGTGAAAACCTTCATCGCCGGCATGATGGCTTTGCTGATCGGCTTTGCGATGGATCTGCCGCGGCCCTACTGGGCGCTGGCCACGGTCTATATCGCCTCGCAGCCGCTGGCCGGCGCTACGCGTTCGAAAGCGCTGTTTCGCGTCATCGGCACACTGGTTGGGGCTTCGGCCAGCGTGGTACTGGTCCCGAACCTCGTCAACTCGCCAGAACTGCTCAGCCTCGCCATCGCGCTGTGGGTCGGTCTCTGTCTTTATGTGTCGCTGCTCGACAGGACGCCGCGCGGTTATATGTTCATGCTGGCAGGCTACACCTGTGCGCTGATCAGCTTTCCCTCGGTCAACGACCCCGCCGCGATCTTCGATACGGCCGTGGCGCGCAGCGAGGAAATCATCGTCGGCATTCTCTGCGCGACGCTGGTATCCACGATCCTGTTGCCGCGCAGCGTCGGTCCGGCGGTTGCAATGCGGGTCGATAGCTGGCTCGCCGGCGCGCGCAGACTGACGCAGGACGTGCTGGCTGGTCGCAGCACCGATCCGGCGACCCGCGATCTGCGCCTCAAGCTCGCCGCCGATGCCGTCGATATCGATACGCTCGCCGATCATCTGGCCTATGACCGGCTCGGCGGCCGCGAGACCTCGCGCTGGATGCGTGCCTTGCGCACCCGCATGCTGACATTCCTGCCGCTGCTGTCATCCATGGGCGATCGCATCGACGCGCTGGGCGAAGACGCGCGGACGACCTCACCGCAATTGATGGCGCTGATCGACGACGTCTCCGCTTGGATTGCTGACAACAGCACCGACCGTGAACCCGCCGAGCGGCTGTGCAGCATGATCGCCGCGCAGCAGCCGAAGCTGAGCGCGTCGTCGTCATGGACCGAGATCATGATCGCGAGCCTGCTGATGCGGATGCGCGAGCTCGTCGATATCTCAGCGGATTGCCGGGTCCTCAATCAGGCGATTGCCGAGGGCGGCCGTCCGCCGGGCGCGAAACTCGCCTTTCAGGCTGAAGCCGGTGTGGCCCCGGTGCGGCATGTCGATCACGGCATGGCGCTATGGTCCGCAGCAGGCGTATTCGTGACCATCCTCGTCTGCTGCGCGTTCTGGATCGCCACCGGCTGGACCGATGGCGCGACAGCACCGACCATGGCGGCTGTCGGCTGCTCGTTCTTCGCCAGCATGGATGATCCCGCGGTGGGGTTGCGCGGCTTTGCCAAATGGACGCTGGCCGCGATGGTGATCATCGCGCTCTATCTGTTCGCGATCCTGCCGGCCATCACCGATGTCGAAGTGCTGGTCGCCGTGCTGGCGCCGCCGTTCCTGCTGTTTGGCTATCTCATCGCGCGCCCCGCCACCTTCTTCATCGGCATGCTGCTGGCGGCGAATACCGCGACGCTGATGGCGTTGCAGACGACTTACAATGCCGACTTCGCAAGTTTCGCCAATTCCAGCGTGGCTTTCTTCGTCGGTACTGAACTGTCGGTCATCTCGATCCAGTTGATCCGCTCAGTCGGCTCCGAATGGAGTGTGAAGCGGCTGATGCGGCGCGGCTGGATCGCCATCGCGCAGGCTGCCGAACAGCGCGGCAATCGTGACCGCGCGGCCTTTGCCGGGCTGATGCTGAACCGCATCGGCCTTCTGGCGCCACGGCTGACGGCGCTGAAGGATTCGCCGCTGCGTGCTGTCGACAACCTGCGCGAATTGCGCGTCGGGCTGAATATCGTCGATCTGCGCCGGGCGCGTCATCATCTGTCGTCACCGACGCTCAATGCGATGGACACGATGCTAGACGAACTGGCCGCGAGCTTCCGCAACTACAAAGGCGGTGCGATGCCGGAACCACTGCTGGCGAAAGTCGATCACGCGCTGTCGGAAGCCATGGGCGAACGCGGGGCAGGGCGCGAGGATGCGCTGATCGGGCTCGTTGGCATTCGCCGTGGTCTGTTCCCGACGGCACCCGCCTATCTGCCCGAATCGGGGCTTTGTGCCGGGAGTGTGGCTGCATGAGATATGAAATCGATCTGTTCGGTGTGCTGTTGCCATCGCTGATGCTGTGGCTGGTCATCACTTACGCCATCGGCGCACTGCTGCGCCCGTTGATAGAGCGCTCCGGCCTCTATCGCTATGTCTGGCACCGCGCGCTGTTCGATCTTGCTCTGTATGTCTGCCTGCTGGGTGGCGTGGTCTATTTAGCCTCCGGATTGCTGTCATGAAAAATGCTGTGAGTTTCGTTCGCCGTTTCGCCGTCACCGCGCTGGCCGTCGTCGCCGCGCTCGCCGTCGGGCACTATCTCTGGGTCTATTACATGGATGCCCCATGGACCCGCGACGGCCGCGTCCGCGCTGACGTGGTGACCGTGGCGCCGGATGTGTCCGGTTTCGTCACCGAGATCTTGGTGCGTGACAATCAGAAGGTGACGCGCGGCGATGTCATCATGCGGATTGACCGCGCGCGTTTCGCGCTGGCGCTGCAGCAGGCCGAAGCCGTCGTCGCCGGCCGTACGGCCAGCCTTGAGCAGGCCGATCTCGATCTGAAGCGCTATAAGGATCTGACGACGGCCGCCGTCTCGCAGCAGAAGCAGGAGCAGGTGCTTGCAACGCAGCTGCTGGCCAAGGCGTCGCTGGATCAGGCCATTGCTGATCGGGCCGTGGCGCAGCTCAATCTCGATCGCAGCGAGGTTCACGCGCCCGTCTCGGGCGTGATCTCCAACATGGACCTGCGCCCCGGCACCTATGTCACTGCCGGCAAGGGCGTGATGGCATTGGTCGATACGTCGAGCCTGCATGTCGACGGCTATTTCGAGGAGACCAAGCTGTCGCGGATCCACGTCGGCGATCCCGTCCACATTCACTTGATGGGTGATGCCGCCAAGCTCACCGGCCATGTGGAGAGCGTTGCCGCCGGCATCGAGGACCGCGACCGCGCAGAGGGTAGCAACCTGCTCGCCAATGTGACCCCGACCTTCAGTTGGGTCCGTCTCGCCCAGCGCGTGCCGGTGCGCATCGCGCTCGACGCTGTTCCGGCAGGTGCGACGCTGGTCGCGGGCCGCACGGCGACGGTGGAGATTTTGCCGGGCAACGGGACGACGGTTGCGAAGGTGAACTGACGCTTCAGGCGTCCGTATCCGGCATCGTATCCAGCAGCATCGTCTCAAATCGCGCACGGATCTCGCGGGGCGTGGCGCCGAAGCGCTTTTTGAAGGTGCGGTTGAAATAAGACAGGTCGCCGAAGCCGACCTCGAAAGCGATGGTGCTGACGGCGCGATCCCCGCGGTTGCCATCGCGCAGCATATGGAAGGCGCGCTCGAGCCGACGCTCCAGCAGATAATCCGAAAACGTCCGCCCTTCGGCCTCGAACAATTTCTGGAAATAACGTGCGGTGACGCCATGCGTCGTCGCAAGCCGTTCCAGCGACAGCGTCGGCTGGCTGAGGCTGGCCTCGATATCGGCCTTGAGGGACAAGAGACTGATGGTTGGCCGGTCCGGCCGCAATGCTGCGCGTCGCTCCGGCGCATCGGCCTCATCGATCATGGTGGCGACGAGGCCGTTCATATAGTCGATGGCAAGGCCTGTCAGCGCCGCCGAATTCATCGGCAGCAAGCCGCGCATTACGGCAGCGGCGTAATGGCCAAGCGCGATCAGCCCGCCATTGTCGTGGGCTATGTGGCGCATGCCGGCATGGCCATTGCTGGGGAGCAGCAGGCAATCGACGCGGCTCACATCATTCATGATGAAGGTGGTAGCGCGGCCGGGATCGAGAATGATCGCCTCGCGCGGCATGCATGTCTGGCGCTGGCCATCCTGCTGGACGATCACCACGCCGTCGGACGGCCGCAGCACCAGGATATCCTGCGGCGAGTTATCGGTCGTCTCGTCGTCGGGCATGGTCCAAAGTGGTGCGGGATCGAAACACGACATCAGTCCGAGATGCGGCTGCATCCGCAGGATCGCCTTTGACTGGAACGGCGCCGCGCGAAACGATCCCAGCGAATTGCGCTGCACGGTCTTCCACGGCAGGCGGCTCTCAAGCGGCTTGCGCAGGGTGTCATCGATATCGTCGGCAACCAGCCAGAGCGGGACGAGAGGGCAATCGGGAGCGGCATCGACGCAGGATGGAGACCGCGACTGATGCGCGTTTGCCACAGCATCGAATCCAAACCGCTTCGTTCGCTCCAGTCCGACTATCAATTCACCGAGTCCAAGTCATGCAATGGGCTGTGCCGTATCGCTGTGACGATAGACGGAATGCACAGGCGTAAGAAGAGTAAAGCCGCGGCTGGAATTTACATTGATTCCAAACTGCTGCGGCCACGGTCGAATTGACCGGCTCGACCTCTCCAGTGCTTCGTCGCCACGAACATACGGAAGATTCCGAGCTCATGCGTTACAGCCAGTTCCTTCTCATCCCCGCCGTCGGGCTCATGTCGTCGCAGGCCGTTGCGCAGCAGAGCGCGGGCGTCACGCTCGACGAGATCACGGTAACGGCCGCGCGTGCCCAGCGCTCGATTTCGGATATTCCGCAGACCGTGCAGGTGGTCGATCAGAAGGAGATAGAAGAGCAGCTCAAGCAGAGCGGCAGCGCATCGGCGCTGCTGGCCAAATTGCTGCCGGGCTTCTCGGTCTCGAACCAGACCATCTCCGGTGCTTCCGAAAGCTATCGCGGCCGCGACCTTCTGGTGCTGATGGACGGCGTGCCGCTGACGACGCCGCTCCGCGACGTCTCGCGTGTGCTGTCGCTGATCGATCTGAATTCCGTCGAGCGTATCGAACTGGTCGCTGGTGCATCGAGTCTTTATGGCGCCGGCGCGACGGGCGGTACGGTGAATTTCGTCACCAAGAAAGCGCAGCCGGGCGGTCCGCGCGTCAGCGTCAACACGGCGCTGCGCACCTTCACCGCCGATCCCGGCGGTTCGCTGGCGCCAGAAATGTCGGCGACGGTCAGTGGCAAGGGTACGAATGGCATCGACTATGTATTCGTCGGCAGCGGCCGCGGCGCGCAGAAGACCTATGACGGCGCGGGCCGCGAGCTGCCATCGGACGCCATGCTCGGGCAGGGAGGTGGTGATCGTCTCGCCAGCGGCAATTTCCTGGGCAAGATCGGTTACGATTTCGATGGCGGCAAGCGCATCGAAGCCTCGATCAGCCAGTTCTATCTCGACCAGACGCCGAAATACCTCACCGACTATTCCGGCGCTTATGCGAAGCCGGATTTCACCAAGCCCTATACCGGGCAGAGCGTGCTGGAAGATTCGCGCTCGTTCCAATTGCGCTACAGCGATACCGACTTCGTGCTCGGTAATCTCAGCGTGGTCGGCTTCTACAATGACATCAAGAAGCGCTTCAACTATTCGGAGTTCTCCTATCCCTATAACTCGCTGGTCTATTATTCCGGCAATCCGCTGAGCCCGACCAGCCCGGCCAACCAGACCACGCTGTATTCCGAGCGCGGCGGGGTCAATCTGACGATCGATACGCCGCTCGACCGCATCTGGAACGGCGCCAAGGTGACCTGGGGTACGGACGTCGTCCATGACAAGACATGGCAGACACTGACCGATGGCCGCGATGTGTTCACGCCGTTGACCCAGGTGACGACCGCCGGATTTGCATTGGTACAAGTCTCGATCACCGATCGGCTGACCGCGCGGGGCGGCGTTCGCTACGAGCATTTCGATCTCAGCGTCGACGATTTCCTGCGTCCGGCCGCCTATGCCGCGATCTCGCCCGTGACGCGCTTCGTTCTGCCGGCGCTCAATGTTATCGGCGGCCAGTACGAATATGCCTCGCCGACCTACAATCTCGGCGCGACCTTCAAGCTCAACAACAAGATCGATCTGTTCGGCGGTTTCTCGCAGGGCTATGCGCTGCCCGATGTTGGCGCCTATACGCGCCGCGCCGGCCTGTCATCCACCGCCTTTGCCTGTCCGGTAGCGACGCCGAACTGCCTGCCGCTGGCACGCCAGACCATCTCTTTCAGCTCGATCGCGCCGGAAGCCCAGATCGTCAATAACTACGAAATCGGCATCCGCGGCGGCGACGGCCCCTACAAGGGCAGCATCACCGGTTTCGTCAGCACGTCCGAGAAGGGCGTGACCTTCGATCCAGTCACCAACCTGATCTCGCAGCAGAAGGAAATGATCTACGGCGTCGAATATATCGGCGAGATGGCGATCAACCGGAATTTCACGCTGGGTACCACGATCGGCTACAAGGAAGGCCGCTACGACACCAACAAGGACGGTGTGCTCGACTCGTGGCTGCCCAACAACCGGATCGGCAGTCCGGTGCGTGGTCTGATCTTCGGCGACTATCGCTTCGACAACGGCATCAAGCTGCGCGTCGAGGGCGAGGGCTATGCCGCTCGCAATCGCGGCATCAACCTGACCAATACGGTCTATCCCATCGAGGGTGGTTTCACGATGAATGCTGCGCTGAGCGGGCCGGTCTATGGCGGTGAGGCCTATGCAGCGGTTAACAACCTGTTCGATACGGAGCTGCAGAATCCGACCGCGACGTCAGTGCGCAACCTGCCCGTTTATTCCTGGGGCCGCACCGTGACGGTCGGCTATCGCAAGACGTTCTAAGACCAAACCTTCCAAGGCCACTTCCCAGGGAGTTCTAATTGCCATCATGGTGGATCTGGAGATTGATGGGAGCCTGCTGACGCTACGGTTCCTGCCGCCTTACGCGGAGTCGGACGAGCGCGATTATCTGGCCGCGCTGGCCCGAGTCGGCGAGCATGATGCGCCATTCGAACTTCTGACCGTGTTCGGGGGCGGCGGGAAACTGTCCGTCGCCGGCGAGCGGGAGCAGGCGCTGTGGTTCAAGGCGACGCGCGGCCATATCTCCGCGCGCTGCCGTGCTGTGGCGATTGTACGCCCCGGCGCCAACAAGAAGATGGAAGAGACGTTTCGGAAGCTCTGGCCGATGCCGCTGGTGGCGCTCGAGGACGAGATCGCCGCGCGCGCCTTTCTCGCCGAACATCGCGGCCTCGCATGAGCACCGCAGAGCTTAACGCATCTGCGCCGGTCGCCGTCATGGGACGCAAGCGTCTGTTCGTCGTGCTTGGCGGGCTGTATCTGGCACAGGCGATCCCGTCTTATCTGTTCGCCGCCGCCCTGCCGCCGATCATGCGCGAAGCCGGCGTCTCGCGCAGCGAGATCGGATATCTCAGCCTCTGGTTTCTGCCGTTGCTGCTGAAGTTCTTCTGGGCGCCGGTGGTGGATCGCATCCGCCCGTTCGCGCGCGCACATCGCGCCGGCTGGGTGATCGTGACCCAAACCGGGGTCATCATCAGCCTGCTGTGTTTGATCCCGCTCGGCGCAACCAATATCTGGGGCATCATCACGGTGGGCCTGTTCGGCTCACTGCTGATCTCGACCCAGGACATCGCCACCGACGGCTATGCTGCGAAATATCTCGCGCCCGAGGATCGCGCCATCGGCAACGCCATCCAGGGCGGCTCGGTCGCGTTCGGTGTCGTGATCGGCGGCACGCTCGGGCTGGTGCTGTATGCGCAGATCGGTTGGACCGGTATGCTGCTGACCATCGCCGGCTTCTCGTTGATTCCGCTCTTTGCCGCTTTCGCCATGCGCGAGGACGAAGCCGGGCAGATCGATCCGTCGAAGCCGCGGCCTTCCGTGATGGCCTTCCTGCGCCGCCGCGAGGTGCGCAACATTCTCTGGATCGCACTGATCTACCGGATGAGCGAGGGCCTCGTGAAGGCGATGGAGGGCAGCTATCTCGTCGATGCCGGCGTGCCGCTCAAACAGATCGGTTATCTTTCCGGCGGCGCCGCGACGACGGCGGGCCTCGCGGGTGCCGCTGGCGCAGCATGGCTGTTGCAACGCTGCGGCACCTGCTGGACGCTGGGTCTGCTGGGCATTCTCCGCACGATCTGTTTTGCGCTGTTCACGGCGCATGCGCTGGGCGTGGTGACCGGCATCTGGCCGATTTTCGGCGCGGCCGGATTCCAGACCTTGATCCGCTATATGGAGATCGTCGCGCTCTACAGCCTGTTCATGGCGGCGGCATCGAAGGATCAGCCGGGCACCGACTTCACGATTCTCGCCTGCGCCCAGCTGATCATCTACTTCATCGGCTCGATGCTATCGGGCCGCATTGCCGACCTGCTCGGCTATGGGACGCTGTTCAGCGTCGCCACAGTGTTGTCGCTGATCGCGGCGATTGCAACGATGCGCATTCTCGCCGCGCAGCCGTCGGCTAGTTCGATGCCGGCGCAGCCTGCGTGAAGCTGCGATCGACGGCCTTGCTGACATCGACCTGCTTCGACAGGATTCCGTAGCGCGTGGCGCGATCCGAGGCTTCCTGGAACTCCTTCACCACGCCATCGTCGATGGCGATCGGCCGTGTGTCCTGCGCCTTGTAGGCGCGCGCCAGCACGTCTTCCGGCAGCTTGGTCAGCTCGGCGGTGTTTTTAGCATATTCATTGACATGCTCGCGCGACCAGTTGCGGGCCTTGTTAAGCCGCTGCAACAGGTCGGCGACGGCCTCGCGCTTGGTGGCAATTGCCTGTTCGGAAGCGACGATAAAGGTCAGGGTCGGGGTCAGGCCCGTGCCATCGGCAACCACCCGCGCATTGTCTTTCAGCACGGCGTAGGAGATGTAGGGTTCCCATACGGCCCAGCCGTCGATCGAACCGGCGAGAAGTGCAATCTTGGCATCGACGGGACCGAGCGGCGCGAAAGTTGCGTCGCTGGTCTTGTAACCGGCTTTCTCCAGCGTCGCCTCAATCAGGAACTGGCCCCAGCCGCCGCGTGTGCCTGCGAGGCGCTTGCCCTTGAGGTCGGCAGCGGTCTTGATCGGTGAATCGTTGCGCACCAGGATCGCCTGTGTGTCCGCATTGGAGCGTGTGCCGCCTATCGCCTTGATCGGTGCGCCGTTGGCATAGACTGTAAGGAACGAGAGGTCGCCGGTGTAACCGACATCGAGTGCGCCGGCATTGATGGCTTCGAGAATCGGCGCTGCCGCAGGGAATTCCGACCACTGGATCTTGTAAGGCAAGTCCTTCGCCAAGCCGGAGATCTCCAGCAGCGAGCGGTTGCCACCCTTCTGGTCGCCGACGCGCAGCGTGATCTGGTCCGCCGCGAAAGCGGAGGTGGCGAGCGTTGCGCTGAAGGCTGTGGCGATGAGCGTTGATAGCAAACGGCGTGTAGGGGAGGCGGTGGTCATGGTCACTTTCTCTGATGCAATGGCGAGCATCAAAGCTACGTCCGACACGGATTCAGTCAATGAAATGGCTGACTGAATATCATCGAGCGAAAGCAACGAATGTAGCGCTGCTGGAAATGGCGTGGAAGTTTTGCACTTTCAGAAAATCTGATGTGTTTTGGCCCACCGTCAACCTGCGTGCGTATTCCCGCCCAACTCTGCCGCCTTTCCGCCAGAATTCCCTTCCGCGGCGCATTTGGTGCGCCGCAGAATAGCCACGAGCGTCAGCCGAAATAGGGAATGGATTACTCCGAACAGACAAAAACCCTGGCGCTATTTCGCAATCGGGCCGTTTGGAGCGCGACGGATTTGGAAGTCGCCCGGCATTCGGGCCGGGAGCATTTCAAAGTGGGTTGTGTGCTTCAATTGATTTCGTCGCTGACCGTGGGCGGGTCTGAGCGGCTGCTGATCAATTTCGCTGCCAGTTGCACGCCGGGAGAGGACATTCCGCAGGTTTTCGTCGTCATTAACGACTTTTTCCATCCCGATCTTGCTGCCGAGCTCTCCGCGACAGGTCATCCGGTCTACTTCCTCAAGCGTCCACCTGGGAACCGCAATCCACGTGTCATTCTAAGTTTACTCAACATCATCCGCCGTCACGATATTCGCATCATCCATGCGCATGACAGCGGCGCCAAGCACTTCGCCATGTTAAGTAAATTGTATCGTCCGATGAGTGTCGGCTACACGATTCACAATACCGGCCTCGTCAACGGGTGGGACCGCGTGAAGCTTCGGCTGCATCAGCGCTTCGTCGATTGGAACATCGCGATCTCTGCTGCGGTCGAGCGTGAATGTGAAGCTGTCAAACTGAAGCGCCTGTTCAAGGTGCATAACGGCATCCCGCTCGCGACATTCGATAGAGTGGCGCGGCAACGTCGCTTCGGCTCGCCGCTGCGGCTGATCAACGTGGCCCGCATCTATCCCAAGCAGAAGGGGCAGGACATCCTGATCAAGGCGGTCAGTCTCTGCGCGGCACGCGGGCTCGACATTCGCTGCGATTTTGTCGGCAGCCCGCCATCGGGCGACGAGTCGACCCTCCTGAGTTTGAAGGCACAGGCGATCGCCGAAAATGTCGCCGATCGTATTCGCTTTCTGTGTGGGCGCACCGATGTGTGCCGTCCGCTGGACGAGGCCGATATTTTCGTCCTGCCATCGCGTTTCGAAGGTTTCGGACTGGTGCTGCTCGAAGCCATGGCGGTCGGCCTGCCTGTCATCGCCGCGGATGTCGATGGCCCGGCCGAACTGCTGGTAGATGGCTCGAACGGTATCAAATTTAAGGTCGGATCCGCCGAGGATCTCGCCGACAAGATCGCGGCGCTTGCGGCGCAGCCTGAGCTTGCCGCGAAGATCGCAAGGACGGCGAAGGATTTCGTCACCGAATTCGATATTGCAAATATGCGCGACCAGTATTTCGGCATCTACGGGCAGATGATGAAGGCGAGCTAGCCGGATGTCTTGCGTGGGCGTTTGCCGGTAGCGGCGAGTTTGTCAGCAAGAAATTCCAGCAGCACTTCGACACGGGCTGGGCGGGGACCGCCCGGCGGCGTGACGAGGTAGACACCGCTCGACGATTGCGACCAGTCCTGCAACACGGCCTCCAGCGCGCCGCTCGCCAATGCATCGCCGACGATGAAATCCGGCAGGTCGCTGATCCCCAATCCCGCGATCAGCGCAGGCAGCAGCGCCTCGCCATTGTTGACGCGGAGCGGCCCGGCCGGCCGAACGCTGGCCTGTTCGCCGGCCGCATTGGTGAAGTGCCAGACGCCGGGGGTCGAGAGATAGGTGTAGCCAAAGCATTTGTGGTCGGCGAGGTGCATGGGGTGCGTCGGCCGGCCGTATTTCGCGAAATAGGACGGCGCCGCCACGATGTGGCGCTTCACCGGGCAGAGCCGCCGCGCGATCAGCGATGAGTCCGGCAGCGTGGCGATGCGGATCGCGGCGTCGAAACCTTCGCCGATCAGGTCGACGGTGGCGTCGCTGAGGCTGAGGTCAATGGAGACTTCCGGATATTTGGCGAGGAACTCCGGCAGCAGATGCGCCACCGTATTGGTGCCGTAGGTCATCGGCACGGCCAGCCGTACCAGCCCGCGCGGTGTCGCCGACTGCGCCAGCGCCTCGTTCTCGAGCGCTTCGCCGTCCGCCAGCAATTGCGCGGCCTTCACCGCCAGCGTCTTGCCGGAGTCGGTCAGCGCCAGCCGCCGTGAGGTCCGGTTGAACAGCCGCGCGCCCAGGCGATCCTCGAGCCGACCGACTGCCTTGGAGACGGTGGCCTTGGACAGGGTTAGCTCGGTCGCCGCCGCCGCAAAGGACCGCAGTTCGACCACCTTGGCGAAAATCGCCAGCGCCTCGAAGTCGGGAAGTTTGGGCATCTCAAAATCCGAAACGATGAGTTTCCATCATTTCTATTTATGCGCCATCTGCGCGGGCATATCCAGATGCCCAGGATGCAAATGCATCAAACGACGGAGATTTCGTCATGATCGACCTCAGACCTTTCGACAAACTCGGCGGCGCCGACCACGGCTGGCTCAAGGCCAAACACCATTTCTCGTTCGGCAGCCACTACGACCCCGAGAATATGGGCCACGGCAGCTTGCGCGTCTGGAACGACGACGAGATCGCGCCGAACACCGGTTTCCCCGCTCATCCGCATTCCAACATGGAAATCATCACTTATGTCCGCGAGGGCGCGATCACGCATCAGGACAGTCTGGGCAACACGGGCCGCACCGAGGCCGGCGACGTCCAGGTGATGAGTGCGGGCTCGGGCATCCGGCACTCCGAATACAATCTGGAGGCATCGACCACGCGGATCTTCCAGATCTGGATCGAGCCCACCCAAACGGGCGGCCAGCCTTGCTGGGGCGCCAAGCCGTTTCCGAAGGCCGATCGCTCCGGCCAGTTCGTCACCATTGCCAGCGGCTTCAAGGACGACGCCGGGGCACTGCCTATCCGGGCTGACGCCCGGGTGCTGGCAACCACGCTGAAGGCTGGTGAGACCGCGCAATATCCACTGGGTAGCTCGCGCAACGGCTACCTCGTGCCGGCGGCCGGCGCGATTGAGATCAACGGCATTCGCGTCAACGCCCGCGACGGTGTCGCCATCCGTGACGAAGCAAACGTCACGATCAAGGCGCTGGAAGATTCCGAACTCGTTCTGGTGGACGCCGCCTGACGGCGCCCACCAATCATCAACCCGACCTATTCATCCCAATCCAACGGAGACTGACCATGACCAAAGTACTCGTTCTGTATTATTCCGCCTACGGCCATATCGAAGCGATGGCCAATGCCGTTGCCGAAGGCGCCCGCGAAGCCGGCGCCACCGTCGATATCAAGCGCGTGCCTGAACTGGTGCCTGCCGAAGTCGCCAAGGCGTCCTACTACAAGATGGACCAGGCTGCCCCGATCGCGACCATCGACGATCTCGCCAATTACGACGCGATCATCGTCGGCACCGGCACCCGCTTCGGCCGCATGTCCTCGCAGATGGCAAACTTCCTCGATCAGGCCGGTGGCCTGTGGATGAAGGGCGCGCTGCATGGCAAGGTCGGCGGTGCATTCACTGCGACCGCGACCCAGCACGGTGGCCAGGAAACCACGCTGTTCTCCATCATCACCAACCTCCTGCATTTCGGCATGACCATCGTCGGCCTCAATTACGGCTTCCAGGGCCAGATGAAGCTCGATGAAGTCACCGGCGGCTCGCCCTATGGTGCCACCACCCTGACCGGTGGCGACGGCAGCCGCCAGCCTTCGGCCAACGAACTGGCCGGTGCCCGTTATCAGGGCAAGGTCATCGCCGAGACGGCCAAGAAACTTCACGGCTAAGCTGCGTGGCTAACTAAAAAGAGATGGCTGACAAGAGAAAGGCGGCGTTCTGATTGCAGAGCGCCGCCTTATCTATGCTGGAACAAACGGATTCGATTTCATCATGCTCGACGTGTATTTCATCTATCAGCTGGCCCGGCGGCCGCTGCACGCGATAGCTAGGAAATGGCTTTGTCGCGGCATCGCGCATGTGACCAGGGGTGAAGTCGTCTGCCCCGAATGCGGCCAACACTGAAACGTTCCTTGATTGTTGGACTGGCAAGGTTGCGTCTGGGGACGTAGACTTCGGCTATGTCCAAGCCAGCCAGCTCGCCCGCGCCAGTCCTCAGTATCCGCATCGACCTCGATCCCGAGGGACGGATCGGACCGGGCAAGATTCAGCTTCTCGAACATATTCACGCTACCGGTTCGATTTCGGCCGCCGGCCGCGCCATGGCGATGTCCTACAAGCGCGCCTGGGATCTGGTGGATGAACTCAACCGGATCTGCGGGCAGCCTGCCGTCGAGCGCCAGACTGGCGGCAAGAATGGGGGCGGAGCTCTCCTCACGCCATTCGGCCTGACGCTCATCAAGCGCTATCGTGGCATCGAAAGCGCTGCGGCCACCGCCGCGCGCAAGGAGCTGCTGGCGCTGAAGGGCGATATCGGCAAGAAGCGCAGGTTCTAACCGGTCAAGCCGGCGGTATCACCGTTGTATCCGGATAAATATATCGTGACGGTCACCCCGATCGCGCTTTCGAATAGCTCTATTCTGGAATAGGATTGATCCATCCTTGGTCGCTCGTGGCGCGCCGTGGTCTAAACTGGAACTTCGCAATGTTCGACGCCCAATGCGATCTGGCTGCGCTTGTCTATGACAAGGATCAGGATCCCGACGCAGTGTTGCACACCTTCGCGGCGGATTTGAGCAAGCAGGGTATTCGCGCCGTCGGATTGGTGCAACTCGGGCATCGCGAATTCGACGTGCCGAAGCTGACTGCGGTCATGCTGCACACCGGTGCGCACGTGCGCTTGTTTCAGGATCTCGGCCCCGGCGCCAAGGGCTGCAAGCTCGATGTCGGGCAATTGCTCGATGCGGGCACGCAGGTCGCCGACGCCATCGACGAGGGCGCCGATCTCGTGATCATCAACCGGTTCGGCAAGCAGGAGCGCGAGGGCAAGGGGCTCGCTTATCTGATCGAGCGCGCGCTCTCTAGCGATATCCCCGTGGTGATCGCAGTGCCGTCGCATCGCTTTGCCGAATGGATCGCATTTGCCGATGGCATGAGCGTGAAGCTGCATTGCGATCGCGAGTCGCTCGATGGCTGGTGGGCAAAAGTCTCCTGCCGCAGCGAGGGGCTCATGCGTCAGGACCATCGCAGCGTTTGCGAAGTGCTGAAATAGAGTTTCATCAACGCGCAGCCGTCAATCGTCCGAATACCGTTGCTCCTGCCACGGATCGCCGCGGTTGTGATAACCGCGGACTTCCCAATAGCCGGGCTTGTCGTCGCTGACGAACTGGATGCGCTGCAGCCACTTGGCGCTCTTCCAGAAATACAGATGCGGCACGATCACGCGCACGGGGCCGCCATGGTCGCGCTCGATCGGGGAGCCCTGCCACGAATGCGCCAGCAGTGCGTCTTCGGCAGCGAAATCTTCCAGCGACAGGTTGGTGGTGTAGCCGTCATGGGATTCCAGCACCACAAAGCGCGCCTCGGGCTTCGGCTGGCACGCATCCAGCAGCGCACGGGTCGAAAGACCTTCCCACTGGTTGTCGTAACGCGACCAGGTGGTGACGCAATGGATGTCTGAGATGAAGGTCGATTGCGGCTGCGCGCTGAACTGGCCGAAATCCCAGAACAGCGGCGTCTCGACGGCGCCGTAGACATCGAGCCGCCAGCGCTCGCGAGGGATGTTTGGCGTGATGCCCAGATCCAGTACCGGCCAATCCTGGGTCAGATGCTGGCCGGGCGGGAGCCGCTGGTCGTCCGGGCGCGCAATCTTGCCGGTGAGAAACCGGCCTTCGCGCGCCCAGCGCTGTTTGGTCTGCGTCAGCTTGGATTCCGGCGGGGTGTGATCCTCGGTCATGGCTGACGCTCCTTGGCTAGACGTTGACCGTCACTCGTGACGGTGCATCGCCGACTTGTGCTTGGTGTCGCGCATGGTGGCGTAAATCAGCAGCGACAGGAAGATCATGCCCGACAGATAATAGTAGAACCACTGTTCATGACCGATCTGCTTGAAGTACAGCGCGATCGCCGGCGCCGTACCGCCGAAGATTGACACCGTCAGCGCATAGGGTACGCCGACGCCGAGGGCGCGGATATTGGTCGGGAACAGTTCGGCCTTCACCACCGCATTGATCGAGGTATAGCCGGCCACGAAGATCCAGGCGCCGCAGATCAGCAGGAACGCCGTGAATGGCGACTTGGTGGTCTGCAGCGTGGTGAGGATCGGAACAGTCGCCAGCGTGCCGGCAACGCCGAAGAAGATCAGCAGCGGCTTGCGGCCGATGCGGTCGGAGATCGCGCCATAGATCGGCTGCAGCAGGCAGGCGAATATCAGCGTGCCGAAGATCACCGTGGTGGTCTGGTCCGCGGTGAGGCCGACCGAGAGCTTCACGAAGGTCTGCATGTAGGTGGTGAAGGTATAGAACGCTGCGGTGCCGCCGGCGGTGAGGCCGACAACCAGCAGCAATTCGCGCGGATAGGCCATCAGCGCGCGCAGCGAACCCATTGGCTTGGCCTGCTTCTTCGCTTCAACGAACTGGTCAGTCTCGTGCATGTCGCGACGCATCACGGCGGTGAAGACCGCAAGACCAGCGCCGATCACGAACGGAATGCGCCAGCCCCAGTCCTTCAGCTCCTGCTCGGTGAGGAACACCTTCTGCAGCAGCAGGAGCACGATGATCGCGGTCAGCTGGCCGCCGATCAGCGTGACATACTGGAAGCTCGAATAGAAACCGCGATGCTTAGGATCGGCAACTTCCGAGAGATAGGTGGCGCTGGCGCCGTATTCGCCGCCGAGGCTGAGGCCTTCGATGATGCGGGCGAGCGCGAGCAGGATCGGTGCCGCGATGCCGATGGTGGCATAGGTCGGCGTGCAGGCGATGATCAGCGAGCCGAAGCACATGCACAGGACCGAGATCGTCAGCGATATACGACGGCCATAGGTGTCGGCGAGATAGCCGAACAGCCAGCCGCCGAGTGGCCGCATCAGGAAGGTGGCGGCAAACAGCACGGCCGCATTGAGCTGCTGAACGACGGGGTCGGAGTTCGGGAAGAAGGCCGGCGCGAAATACAATGCGAAGGCGGTGTAGGCGTAGAAGTCATACCATTCGACGAGATTGCCCATCGAGCCGATGAAGATCGCCTTGATGCGTTTCTTGGCGTCGTCGAAATGGAGTTTGCCGTCCGCCGGCGGTGCGAATGAATCTGCCACGTAGAACCCTCGTATTCCGTGAAGTGAAATGTCCCGTTGCCACGCGCGGCACGAAAAGCCAATGCCGCGGAATGCATTGCTGCTGGCAGGATCGTTCTGTCAGGCGATGCCCGCATCCCGGCCGCGGCCGCACATGACTAGCCGCGACATGTGACAATGTGGCTTAGACAAAAGTCTATGAAGGGTAGCGGTACTCCGGGCGGCCCTGCCCAAAGGCATCGTCCTGGCCGGCACAAGGCCAGCCAGGACGAGCGAGTATGAGGGCGGAGTTCCGTTACTTCGCCGGGCGCGGATCGATCGGCGTAGAGTCGCGCAGGCCCAGAATGTCTTCCAGCACGCGTGCGCCGGCGAGCAGTGAGGCTTCGCCGCACGGCGGGCCGACGACCTGCAATCCGACCGGCAGACCCGTCGATGTGAAGCCGCAAGGCATCGACAGCGCCGGGCAGCAGGTCAGCGTGATCGCATAGACGATGCCGAGCCACTGCACGTAGTTATCGAACTTGGTGCCGTTGCATTCGGCGAGATAGCGCTGCTCGATCGGGAACGGCGGCGTGATGGTCGCCGGGCACAGCAGCAGGTCGTAGGTCTGGAAGAACTCGTAGGCACGTGCCGCCAGCGTGACACGCTGCGCTTCCGCCTTCGCCAGGTCATCGACCGTGAGCTTCAGGCCCTGCTCGATGTTCCAGATTACTTCCGGCTTCAGCTGATCGCGCTTGTCGCGGAGCAGCTGGAGCTTCGAGATCGCGAAGTCGTAGGCGCGCAGCACATGGAAGCATTCGTGGGCTTCGCGCAGGTCGGGATGCGCTTCCTCGACGATGACGCCGGCGTCGGCGAATGCCATCGCTGCCTTGCGGGTGATGGCGACCACTTCGGGGTCCACGGGGGTGATGCCGAGATCCGGCGAATAGGCGATGCGCTTCGGTTTGGTACCGGCGCGCACGGCCGAGCGGAACGAGGTCGGCAGTTTCGGCAGCGAGATCAGATCGGCGGGATGTTCGCCGCTCATGGCATCCAGCATCAGCGCGAGGTCTTCCACGGTGCGGGCCATCGGGCCCTGCACGCTCACCATCCGGGCGAGCGCCACGGCGGGCGTGGACGCAACGCGGCCGACGCTCGGACGCAGGCCGACGATGCCGCAGAAGCTGGCGGGGTTGCGCAGCGAACCGCCCATGTCGGAGCCATGGGCAATCCACGCCGTGCCGCTGGCAAGTGCTGCCGCGGCGCCGCCGGACGAGCCGGCGGCCGACTTCGACAGGTCCCACGGATTCAGCGTCGCACCGAACACTTCGTTGAACGTATTGGCGCCCGCGCCGAATTCAGGCGTGTTGGATTTCGCATAGATCACGCCGCCGTTTTCTTCGAGGCGTTCGACCAGCACGTTGGACTTGGTCGGCACCACGTCCTTGTAGATCGGCGAGCCCTGTGTGGTGCGCACGCCGGCGACGGCGGTGAGATCCTTGATCGGCACCGGCAGGCCGGCAAGGATGCCGCGTTCGCCGAGCGGCTTCTTCATCAATTCCTTCGCGTGATCGCGGGCGCGATCGAAACACAGGATCGGCAGCGCGTTGACCTGGCCATCGACTTCCTTGATGCGCGCTTCCAGCGCGTCCAGCAGGTCGAGCGGCGTTACCGTCCCGGCATTGAGTTGATCGACCACGGCGCAGGCCGTTGCTTTGATGAGATCTTGCTGAGAGGCCACGCACGTCTCCAATTTCGGATGCAGAGCAATTCGTATGCTTGGGATGTCGATCCCGACGTAGCCGTGTAGACCATTTTCTGGATAAATGGGACTCGCAGGCAGTGTCGCCTCACACAATGCAGGGATGCAACCATGAGTAAGCCTTTCGGCGATTCCAACTGGCGCGCGATGACGCGCGAGCAGCTCGATGCCGGTCTGAACAACTCGACTGCCGTTGCGGGCAGCGCCGACATCGCCGCCGGATGGGGCCAGCGCTCTGACGCGATGAAGGCGAAGTATCCCGCGCATCTCGACGTCGCCTATGGCCCGCGCGAGCGCAACAGGTTCGATTTCATCAAGGCCGCCGACGGCGGGCCGACACTGCTGCTGATCCATGGTGGCTACTGGCAGATGCGCTCGAAGGATTTTTTCACCTGCTTCGCTGCAGGTCCCATCGCCCACGGTATCAACGTCGCTGCAATTGGTTACACACTCGCGCCGGATGCGACGCTGGAGGAGATCGTGGCCGAGATGCATGCCGGCGTCGATGCGCTGGTTGAGAAGCTTCCCTCGCTCGGCGGCGATCCGAACCGCATCGTGGTGTCCGGCTGGTCCGCCGGTGGTCATCTCACCTCGACGACGCTGTCGCATCCGAAGGTGAAGGGCGGCGTCGCCATTTCGGGCATCTACGATCTCGAGCCGATCCGCGCGTCCTATTTGAATGAAAAGCTGAAGCTGGACGAGGCGATGTCGAAGCGGCAGTCGCCGCTGCTGCAGGATGGCGGCCCGAACAAGCCGCTCGCGCTGGTGGTTGGCGGCGGCGAATTGCCGATCCTGCGCCAGCAGACGGCGGACCTTGCCGTGCACCGGGCAAAGTACGGTTTGCCGGTGAGCTATGAGGAGATCCCGGGCGCTGATCACTTCTCGATCATGAAAGAGCTGGAATCGCCGACGGGGCGGATCACGACGCTGATCAAGGAATTGGTCGCGCGGATTTAGAATCAGACCAGCAATTTGAGTATGTGAGACGTATCCCGGCGCCGCTCGTCAGCGCCGGGATTGGTTTGTCTACAGCCCCTGTCCGCCCGACACCTCGATCCGCTGCGCGTTCACCCAGCGATTGTCCTCCGACAGCAGGCTCGCGATCATCGGTCCGATATCGTCGGGCAGGCCGACGCGGCCAAGGGCGGTCATGCCGGCGATCGTCTTGTTGATGTCTGGATTGTCACGCACGGCACCGCCGCCGAAATCGGTTTCGATTGCGCCGGGCGCGACCGTGTTCACGGTGATCCGGCGGCTGCCCAGTTCCTTCGCCATATACATGGTCATCACCTCGACGGCGCCCTTCATCGCGGCATAAGCAGCATAGCCGGGGAGGCACATGCGGGTCAGCCCGGACGACAGGTTCACGATGCGGCCGCCGTCCGCGATTAGTGGCAGCAGTGTCTGCGTCAGGAAGAACACGCCTTTGAAATGGACATTCACCAGCCCATCGAACTGCGCCTCGGTGGTATCGGCGATCAGTGCATAATCCCCGTGTCCGGCATTGTTCACGAGATGGTCGAACGTTTCGCGCGACCAGGTTTCGCGCAGTGCTGTTCGCAGACGACCAGCAAAGTCGGCGAAGCCGGCAATCTTGCCGGTGTCGAGTTGCAGCGCCACCGCCTTGCGGCCCATGCGCTGGATTTCGGAGACGACAGCCTGTGCGTCTTCGCTGCGGCTTTGATAGGTGAGGACGACATCGCCGCCGTGACGGGCGATGTTGAGAGCGGTATTGCGGCCGAGACCGCGGCTGGCGCCGGTAACGAGGGTAATCTTGGTCATGGTCAGCTCCTGTGGTGTGACCATTCCGATATCGCTCCGGGAAGTCGGGCTTGGTTGCCCGAAACTCGACGTTCCTTGCCTAATCCTCCAAAATCATGTGCTGGCGCATTTGCGATGATGTAGGCTGGGCGTCATGACCACGCTTCTCAATGCCGTTCGCCGTTACACAGAGACCCATGCTGATAGTGCCGGCATCGCGACCACGCCGATCCTCGGCCTTGCTGCCGTGCGCGCAACCACACCCAGCGACATTATCCACGCGATCTTCCAGCCGCTGATCTGTCTCGTCGTGCAGGGCACCAAGCATGTCACCATGGGCACGGAGAGTTTTGTCTTCGCCGCCGGGGATTCGCTGATCATCACGGCCGATGTTCCGATCGTCAGTCAGATCACACGGGCGAGCATTGCCGCGCCCTATCTCTCGCTGGTGTTCGAACTTGATCTGGCCGTGATCGCCGAACTGGTTGTCGAGATGAAAGCGGAGCCAAGCGCCGATCTCGCGCGTGTCCGGGTCGAGCCCACCGATGCCGAAGTTGCGGACGCGGCGTTGCGGCTGATGCGCTTGCTCGATCGTCCGGCGTCATTGCCGGTGCTGCGCGCGCAGCTGGTGCGGGAGATGCATTACTGGCTGCTGGCCGGTCGCCACGGGCCGGCGGTCCGACGGCTTGGCTGGCCGGACAGCCACGCGCAGCGTGTCGCGCGCGCGGTTGCGGTGTTGCGCACCGAGTTCGCGCGGCCGGTGCTGGTCGAGCGTCTCGCAGATGTTGCGGGCATGAGCCCGTCGTCATTCCACCAGCATTTTCGCACGGTGACGTCACTCACGCCGCTGCAGTTTCAGAAGCAGTTGCGTCTGATCGAGGCGCGGCGGCTGATGCTGTGGGAAGGCGCGACCGCCAGCAGCGCGGCCTTCGCCGTCGGTTATGAGAGTGTGCCGCAATTCACCCGGGAATATGGCCGCATGTTCGGCGCGCCGCCGGTGCGCGACATCGAGGCAGCGCGTGACAAGGCACGCGCTGTCGCATGATCGGGAGCGTCACGATTTTCTAGTACGTACGCGCCAAACAGAAAGCGACGACCTGCTCCAGCGGGGTTTTCATCGGTGACGGAAACAGCGCGGGCGCATTGACGGCCATGGCGCCGGAATGCCGCGCCGCTCATTCGATTGCGGCGATGCGAATGGGACGTGTTCCGACCGGAGCGCCGGTCTCGCGGTCGATGGTAACGGGATCGATCTCCGTTCCGGCCTCTGCGTCGAAGAACCGGGTGACGTCGCCCCCGCCGCGATGCTTGCGTCCCCACGCGCCGATCGCAAACAGCACCGGGAGAAAGTCGCGGCCAGCTTCCGTCAGCACATATTCGTCCCGTGGCGGACGCTCGGAATAGCGACGTTTCTCCAGCAGCCCTTCGTCGGTCAGGGCTGAAAGACGCCCCGTCAGCATCGTTGGCGCGATACCGAGGCCTTTGCGGAAATCATCGAAGCGGGTCAGCCCCGCATGGGCGTCGCGCATGATCAGCATGCTCCATGCGTCCCCCACTACCGCAAGGCTTCGGGCAATCAGGCATGGCTCATCCGAAAGATTCTTCATGTCGGTATCTTTTTAGTAGTGACTTACTATTAATTCGATAGTAACACCGTCTCCAAGGATGTTCCACGATAAAATGAAGGCAGAAGCGATGAGTACAGGAGAGCGCAGCCGTGTCGGGTTGGTGACAGCACAGGTGCTGCGGCAATGGAGCAAACAATGACGAGTGCTTCTGGCAACGTCGGATCTGGTGTGCGCTACGTTGAGGCGCCCAATCTCTCCATCAACGTCGGAGGAACTGCCTTTGCCTATCGAGATCTAGGCCCCCGGGGCGGCGTGCCGCTCGTTCTCCTCAATCATTGGGGAGCGGTGCTGGACAATTTCGACCCGCGGATCGTTGACGGCCTCGCCAGCAAACACCGCGTGATCGCGACCAACTATCGCGGCATCGGTGCGTCGGGCGGAACAGCACCTGTGACTATCGACGAAATGGCGCGCGACGCGATTGCCCTGATCCGGGCGCTGGGTTTCGAGAAGGTCGATCTGCTCGGCTTTTCCCTCGGCGGATTTGTGGCGCAGGATGTTGCGCTCAAGGCTCCCGGTCTTGTGCGAAAGCTCATCCTGACTGGCACCGGTCCTGCGGGCGGCAAAGGTATCGATAAGGTCGGAGCGGTGTCCTGGCCGCTCATGATCAAGGGTCTGCTGACGCTACGCGACCCGAAATTGTATCTGTTTTTCACATCTACGGCCAATGGTCGCCAGGCCGCGAAGGCCTTTCTGAAGCGGTTGAAGGAACGCAAGGCGGACAGGGACAAGGGCCCGACTCCTGGCGCCTTCCTGCGGCAACTCAAGGCAATCAAAGCCTGGGGCCGACAGGCGCCTCAGGATCTCGGCCGTATCAAGATCCCCGTCCTGATCGCGAATGGCGACAACGATATCATGGTCCCGACTGTGAACAGCACCGACTTGGCCGAACGCATCCCCGGAGCGCAACTGGTGATCTACGAAGACGCCGGGCATGGCGGGATATTCCAGTACCACGCTGATTTCGTGCCGAAGGCTCTTTCCTTCCTGAGCGATTGGCGCCGCTGCTAACTTGAGATTGGAGAAAGCCCATGAAGGCATTCGTCGTTGATAAGTACAAAAAGAAGGGCGCTCTGCGCCTGGCCAACGTGCCCGAAGCGGAAGTGCAGGACACTGATGTTCTGGTCCGGGTTCACGCCACAGCTGTGAACCTGCTAGATTCCAAGCTCCGGGATGGAGAGTTCAAGCTTATTCTTCCCTATCGTCCGCCTTTCATCCTGGGTCACGACGTCGCCGGAACGGTTGTCAGGACAGGATCCAGGGCCAGCCGGTTCAAGGTGGGCGACGAAGTCTATGCGCGGCCGCGCGATCATCGGGTCGGTACGTTCGCCGAATTCATCGCCATCAATGAAGCTGACGTGGCGCTGAAGCCGAAAAATCTCAGCATGACGGAAGCGGCATCCATCCCGCTGGTGGGGCTGACGGCGTGGCAAGCGCTGGTCGAAGTGGGCAAGGTAAAGCCCGGCCAGAAGGTCTTCATTCAGGCCGGCTCCGGTGGTGTCGGGACTTTTGCAATCCAGCTCGCCAAGCATCTCGGCGCTATAGTTGCGACGACAACCAGTGCAGAGAATGCCGAACTGGTCAAAAGTCTCGGGGCGGATGTGGTCATCGACTACAAGACGCAGGACTTCGAGAAGGTCCTGTCGGGCTACGATCTTGTGCTGAATAGTCAGGATCCAAAGACGCTCGATAAATCTCTGGGTGTGCTCAAGCCGGGCGGCCAGCTCATTTCCATTTCCGGTCCGCCCGATCCGGCTTTCGCCAAGGAAGCCGGTCTGAACCTGTTCCTGAAACTGATCATGCGTCTGCTGAGCCGTGGCGTGAGGAAAAAAGCCGAGCGCCTCGGCCTACGCTATTCATTCCTGTTCATGCGCGCACAGGGGCAGCAGTTAAGTGAGATTGCGTCCCTGATCGAAGCCGGCGTGATCCGCCCGCTCGTCGATAAGGTGTTCCCGTTCGAGAACACCGGGGATGCGCTGGCCTATGTCGAGACCGGCCGCGCGAAGGGCAAGGTGGTCATCGCGGTGCAGTGAGGTCTGGCCTTAGTGCGTCCGTGCCAGACAGAACGCCACGACCTGCTCCAGTGCAGTCTTCATCGGTGACGACGGAAACAGCGCCAGCGCGTCGACGGCCATGGCGCCGTAATGCTGGGCGCGGTTGATCGTGTCTTCCAGTGCGCGGTGCTTGGTCATCAGGCCGATGGCGTGATCGAGGTCGCCTTCGCCGATCTCGCCGCGCTCCAGCGCCTTGATCCAGAATTCGCGCTCGGCGTCGTTGCCACGGCGGAAGGCGAGCACCACGGGCAGGGTGATCTTGCCCTCGCGGAAATCGTCGCCGACATTCTTGCCGAGCTTGGCGGCCTTGCCGCCGTAATCGAGCACGTCGTCGATGAGCTGGAAGGCGATGCCGAGATTCATGCCGACCGAGCGGCACGCCGTTTGTTCGGCCTTCGGGCGGTTGGCGATCACCGGGCCGACTTCGCAGGCGGCGGCGAACAGTTCAGCCGTCTTGCCGCGGATGACGGCGAGATATTCGTCTTCGGTGGTCGCGGTGTTCTTGGCGGCGGCGAGCTGCATCACTTCGCCCTCCGCAATGGTGGCGGCAGCCGAGGATAGAATATCGAGCGCGCGCAGCGAGCCGACTTCGACCATCATGCGGAAGGCCTGGCCGAGCAGGAAGTCGCCAACAAGTACGCTGGCCTCGTTGCCCCACAGCATGCGCGCGGACAGCTTGCCACGTCGCAGTTCGCTCTGGTCGACCACGTCGTCATGCAACAGCGTTGCGGTGTGCATGAATTCGACGGACGCCGCGAGCTTGATATGGCCGTCGCCGGTGTAGCCGGTGAGGTTGGCCATCGCGAGCGTCAGCATCGGGCGCAGCCGCTTGCCGCCCGAGGAGATCAGGTGGTTGGCGACTTCCGGGATCATGGTGACTTCCGAGCCGGTCCGCGACAGGATCGTCGCATTGACGCGCTCCATGTCAGAGGCGACAAGGCTGACCAACTGGTCGATCGACGCTGTCGCGTGACTCTCGAAGGGAACAATCACCGCCACGCTGGGCTCTCCGAATTACAAGGGCGCTTCGTCGGGCCATGAAAAAGGCAGGCACTGGCAGCGCTTATATTCAAATAGGGCGAATTCACGTTGAAAACAGGTGTCCCCATCTGCTGAATTGCCGTCGACCGATATCGAGCCGCACAATAGAAACTGCGCAGCGGCGCGGCAAGGGCATCGGAACCTTGACTTCCCCATAGATACACACCCGGTTACTGGCAGGGAGCGACCTCCAATTGCGCGAAATCATGCGGACGAACGATGTGGTGCTGGTCTCGGCGGTGGGCGCGCTGCTCGACGGCGCGAATATCCACCATCTGGTGCTGGACCAGAATATGAGCGTGATCGAGGGATCGCTGGGCATCATTCCGCGCCGGATCCTGGTGCATGAAGACGATGACCTGCAGGCGCGCCGCGTGCTGACGGATGCCGGACTGGCCCACGAGTTGCGGCCGCAGGATTGATGTGATGGCTGACGCGATCGTGACCACGGAGGACGGCTTCCTGGGTGGCCAATTGCGGCTGCGGCAGCCGAAATCCGGTCATCGCGCCGGCCATGACGCGATCCTGCTGGCGGCCGCAACGTCAGCGCAGGCCGGTCACAAGGTCGTCGATTTCGGATCGGGCGTAGGGACGGCAGGTCTGGCGCTGGCCAGACGCGTCTCCAGCGTGTCCCTGACACTGGTCGAGATCGATCCACAACTTGTTGAACTAGCGAGAGAAAACGCTGCGGCGAACTGTATCGCGGCTGATGTCGTCACGCTCGACATCGCCGCAAGCGCGGAGCTGTTCGCTGCCGCAGGCCTGCCGCAAGACAGCGCCGACGCGGTGCTGATGAATCCGCCCTTCAACGATCCCGCGCGCCATCGCGCCTCGCCGAACAAATTGCGCGAGATCGCCCATGTCGCGACGGAGGACACGTTGCAGACATGGATTCACGCGGCGCGCCGCGTGCTGAAATCCGGCGGCGTGCTGACATTGATCTGGCGAGCGGACGGATTGGCCGATGTACTGGCGGCGCTGGGTCGCGGCTTCGGCAGCGTCGCGATCATGCCGGTGCATGGTGACACGACAGCGCCTGCGATCAGGGTGTTGGTGCGTGCTGTGAAGGGTGGCCGCGCGCCTGCGGCAATTGAGCCCGGCATCTCGCTGCGGGATGCGGATGGCGCGCCTGATCTCCATATCCAGCGCGTGCTGGCCGGGCAGGCAGCTTTGCCTTGGTCGTCGCTGTAGGCGATGACCAGTCAGTGTGTTGGTTTATCGGGGAGCTGTTTCGGAGCGTTTCTGCGGCGCAGACGTGAAATGAATCGCCGTCAGAAGCGTGCCCATGATCAGCATCAGCAGATAGATTTTCATGTCTTCTCCCGCTGCAGTGTAAAGGCCTGTTAAGGTTTTCAAACGCTGAAAGCGTCTCCCGGTTCAATGACAGCAGCGTGATAAAAGTTGGTTAATGTCGAGGAAGTTCGAATGAGCGAATCCAATCTAAAGGCGGTGATCACGAGGCTGCTGCCTGCGCGTTTCCGTCGCGCCTCCGCAGTGGTTCCGGTGGTGCGTCTGTCGGGCACGATCGGCGCGGTGACACCGCTGCGGCCGGGATTGTCGCTCGCGGGCGTGGCAAGACTGCTGGACAAGGCATTTGCGACCAGGAATGCCAAGGCCGTTGCGCTGGTGATCAATTCGCCGGGCGGCTCGCCGGTGCAGTCGCGGCAGATCTATCTGCGCATTCGCCAGCTCGCTGCGGAGAAGAAGCTGCCGGTGTTTGTGTTTGTCGAGGATGTCGCGGCGTCCGGTGGTTACATGCTCGCCTGCGCGGGCGATGAAATTTTCGTCGATCCATCCTCGATCGTCGGCTCGATCGGCGTGGTTGGCGGCACCTTCGGGTTTCAGGACCTGATCAAGAAGATAGGCGTCGAGCGGCGTCTCTATACGGCGGGTGAGCACAAGGCGATGCTCGATCCATTCCTGCCGGAAGATCCCAATGATGTGGCGCGGCTGAAATCGCTTCAGCGCGAAATCCACGCCATCTTCATCAATCTCGTGAAGGAGAGCCGCGGTGCCCGGCTGAAGGGCGCCGAGGATGTGCTGTTCTCCGGAGAATACTGGGCCGGCGAAAAATCCATCGCGCTGGGCCTCAGCGATGCCATCGGCGATCTGCGCTCGGTGCTGCGCGCGCGCTATGGCGACAAGGTGCAGATGCCGGTGATCGCGCAGCCATCCGGCATGTTGTCGGGTCTGCTCGGCCGCAAATCGGGCGCGGGCTCGCAGCTCTCGCTCGACGGATTTTCGGGATTACCCGAGCAGCTGATCTCGGCGCTGGAGACGCGCGCGCTGTGGTCCAAATACGGCTTTTAGCAGGACGGTATTGCGCGGCATTTGGTGGCTTAAAAGCTAATTGCAGGAATCCGGCGGTTGCGCGAGACTATCGGCAGGGGGCTTGAGATGAACGACAGGAATCGACAGATGCCGCCGCTGGTCGCACTTGCAGGCGCGCTTGGGAGCGCAGCCGTTGTCCGCTGGGCCTACAGAACCGCCAAGCGGATCAATCATGAACTGGAAGAGGCCCGCCAGGCGCGGGTCGCCGAACGCAGTGGGACCACGGACGTCCCGACCCTGCGCCGTGATCCCGTCACTGGCGCGTATCGGCCGGGTTAGCCGCCACAAACCGGGCCCCCAAAACATTTGCGCCGGCCTGAGGACGGGGCACGTCCTCGAGACCGGCGACAAAGTTGGGCTTTCAGGCTTGGAGGTCCCTTGGCCCTGGACGTTTGGACAACTTAAGACTTGGAGGTCTTCGGCCCGCGCGACTTGGATCGTTCGAGCCTTTCGCTGGGTCAAGTCCCGATGACCGGGTTCGTTCCCACCGATGCCATCAGGATAGTGCGCGGGACTTAACGACTAGCCCTCGTGATCAGGTGATGTGCCGGTGCGGTTACCCGCCGGTTACCGCCAAATCGGGCCGCATTGCCTTGATTCCGCAAGGCCGCGCCGATACGGTCCGCGCGCTTTGATCCGCCTTGATCCCCTTGGCGAATCCCCGGAAAAACGGCCCAGAAACCACCATGGACTCCCTGCCTCCGCACATGCGCCCGGAACGTTCGTTCCAGGGCTTCATTCTCGCTCTGCAGCGGTTTTGGGCCGAGCAGGGCTGCGTGATCCTGCAGCCTTACGACATGGAAATGGGCGCCGGCACCTTCCATCCCGCGACCACCTTGCGCGCGCTGGGGCCGAAGCCGTGGAAGGCCGCCTATGTGCAGCCGTCGCGCCGGCCGAAGGATGGCCGTTACGGCGAGAACCCGAACCGGCTGCAGCATTATTACCAGTTCCAGGTGATCATGAAGCCGTCGCCGGCGAACCTGCAGGACCTCTATCTGCAGTCGCTGAAAGCCATCGGCATCGACACCGCGCTGCATGATGTGCGCTTCGTCGAGGACGACTGGGAAAGCCCGACGCTGGGCGCCTGGGGCCTTGGCTGGGAATGCTGGTGCGACGGCATGGAAGTCAGCCAGTTCACCTACTTCCAGCAGGTCGCGGGGGTCGAATGTGCGCCGGTGGCGGGCGAACTCACTTACGGTCTCGAACGCCTCGCAATGTATGTGCAGGGCGTCGACCGCGTTTACGATCTCAACTTCAACGGCCGCGACGGCGCCGACAAGGTGACCTATGGCGACGTCTTCCTGCAGGCGGAGCAGGAATATTCCCGGCACAATTTCGAACATGCCGATACCGCGATGCTGTTCGAGCAGTTCAAGATGGCCGAGGCCGCCTGCCGCAAATATCTCGACGCCGGCTGGAAGAGCGACAAGCGCGAAGAACATCTGATGGCGCTGCCGGCCTATGACCAGTGCATCAAGGCCAGCCATGTTTTCAATCTGCTCGATGCGCGCGGCGTGATCTCGGTCACCGAGCGCCAGAGCTACATCATGCGCGTCCGCGAACTCGCCAAGGCCTGCGGCGAAGCGTGGGTGCATACCGAAGCCGGAAGTGCTGCCTGATGCCTGATCTTCTCCTCGAACTGTTCTCCGAAGAAATCCCCGCCCGCATGCAAGCCAAGGCGGCGGAAGACCTGCGCCGCATGGTGACCGACCGACTGGTTGCCGAAGGTCTCGTCTATGAAGGCGCAAAAGCCTTCGCGACGCCGCGTCGTCTGACGCTCACGGTGCATGGCATTCCCGCGCGCCAATCCGACCTCAAGCAGGAACGCAAGGGACCGCGCGTCGGCGGCGCCGAAGCCGCGATCCAGGGTTTTTTGAAAGCGACCGGTCTCGCTTCGCTGGATGAGGCCAAGATCCAGCGCGACCCGAAGGGCGATTTCTACATCGCGCTCACCGAAAAGCCGGGCAAGCCGACGGTCGATGTGCTGGCCGAGATTCTGCCGATCATCATCCGCACCTTCCCGTGGCCGAAGCAGATGCGCTGGGGCGCGGCTTCCGCGAAATCCAGCGCGCTGACCTGGGTGCGTCCGCTGCATTCCATCGTCGCGACCTTCGGCATCGAGACCGAAGAACCGGAAGTGGTGCAGTTCGATCTGAGCGGTGTCAGTGTCGGCCAGACCACCTACGGCCATCGCTTCCTCGCGCCTGATGCGATCCAGGTGCGTCGCTTCGACGATTATGTGGCGAAGCTGCAGGCCGCCAAGGTCGTGCTCGATCCCGAGCGCCGCAAGGAGATCATCCTGGCCGATGCGCGGCAGCTCACATTCGCGCAGGGCTTTGAGCTGGTCGAAGACCCCGCACTGCTCGACGAAGTCGCGGGCCTGGTCGAATGGCCTGTGGTACTGATGGGCTCGTTCGACAAGGAATTCCTGTCGATCCCCGACGAGGTGATCCGCGCCACCATTCGCGCCAATCAGAAGTGCTTCGTGGTCCGCGATCCCAAGACGCAGAAGCTGACCAACAAGTTCATCATCACCGCCAATATCGAAGCAAGCGACGGCGGCACGGCAATCATCGCCGGCAACGAACGCGTCATCCGCGCGCGGTTGAGCGATGCGAAGTTCTTCTACGAGACGGATCTGAAGACAAAGCTCGAAGACCGGTTGCCGAAATTCGAGCAGATCGTGTTTCACGAGAAGCTCGGTACGCAGGCGGAGCGCATCAAGCGGATCATGGTGCTCGCCAACGTCATGGCAGAAATTATAGAGCCGCAATTGGAGGTCGGTCGAAATCTTTCTAATGGAAGCGTAGCGACTTACTTCAATAATGTTCAGCGCGCAGCGCAACTCGCTAAAGCGGACCTTCTTACCGAAGTTGTGGGTGAATTCCCCGAGCTCCAAGGTCTGATGGGAAAATACTACGCGCTCGCGCAGGGTGCGGACGTTTCGGTCGCTGCCGCGAGTGAAGATCACTACAAGCCGCAAGGGCCTACAGATGGTGTGCCGGCCCATCCAATTTCTATTGCAGTAGCACTCGCTGATAAGCTCGATACGCTGTTCGGCTTCTGGGCAATCAATGAAAAGCCAACGGGTAGTAAAGATCCGTATGCTCTGCGTCGTGCTGCGCTTGGCGTACTTCGGATCGTTCTCTCGAATAATATTCACTTGCCTTTTGTTAATTTCTCTACTCGCTTTCTCGGAGAGTTGATGGAAAAGGTAGCCCCCTTCCGTGAAGGGGAGGATAGTCTTGATCAGCTTCTTTCTTCCATGCCTTCGAAGGTGCGCGCTGAAGAAATAAAAAACATCGTTCAGATTTTTGATAATCCTGCTCAGCAGTTCAACGCGGCGAGAGCTCTGAAAGAGTATCATGACTTTATCTTCTTCATGGCGGACCGCCTGAAGAATTACTTGCGAGAGCGAGGTGCTCGCCATGATCTCGTGGACGCGGTATATGCGCTTGGGGGAACTTTTGGTGACGATTTCTTGATGGTCGTCCGCCGCGTCGAGGCGCTCGGCAAATTTCTCGACAGCGATGATGGCAAGAACCTGCTGGCCGGGACCAAGCGCGCCAACAACATTCTGGCCATCGAGGAGAAGAAGGACAAGCGCAAGTTCGACGGCGCGCCCGATGCTGCGCTGTTCAAGTTCGATGAAGAAAAGGCACTGGCCAGGGCGATTGCCGAGGTCGGTCCGGAAGCGAGCGCGGCTGTCGCCAAGGAAGATTTCGCCGGTGCGATGACCGCCATGGCCAAGCTGCGGCCGGCGGTGGATGCGTTCTTCGACAGAGTGAAGGTCAATGACGACGACGCGGCGGTCCGCGAAAATCGTCTGAAGCTGCTGAACGAGATCCGTGCGGCGACGCGTGCGGTGGCGGATTTCTCGAAGATCCAAGACTAAGGCTTACACACGGGCCTCTCCCCACGTCATGGCCGGGCTTGACCCGGCCATCCACGTCTTTCTCTGTCGCCGAGGCATGGGGCACGAGGCCGGGCATGACGGAGATTGAACCGAGGGCGCGGCAGTCGTCGGCTGACGCGATATTTCCAGCAATCTCTGGAAACATTTACCTTACATTAACCATCCCTTGAAATGGTCCGGTTCCGTAACGGTTTCTTAACCGTCGCTTCCCAGCGCGGGCAGGACTGCCCAAGGATCGCCCATGACTTCGGTCAATACCGGCCTCAATCCCTATGCCAATTACGGCTCCGCCTATGCGCGCGCCGCCGCCACCGCCCAGCCGTCGTTGGCCAATGCGCTCAACAGCAATGAGAGCGCATCGTCGTCTTCGTCCGACGCCGCGACCAATCTGACGCTGTCGGAGGCGGCGCGGGCGAAGCTTGCGAGCTCCGGCTCCGACAAGGATATCGCGACCGTCATCACCGATCTCAGGGCCAAGCTCGCCGGCCTCTATGTCGCTGCGAAGGCAACGGGGCCGCTGGATGCCAACGGCAAGCTGACCATCGATCTCTCGACGCTGGATCGCCGTTCGCTCTACGCCATGGCCACCAACAATGGCGGCACCTTCACCGCCGACGAGCAGAAGGTCGCCCAGGCCGAACTGGGCAATCGCTTCAATGCGGCGCTGGCGCCTGCCGCGGGGACGGCCAAGCTCACCGGCGATTTCAGCGGCATCTACAAGGCCGCGCTGGATTATCTCGATGCTGCCGGCAGCGAAGAGAAAGTCTCGGCGGCCTGGTCCGCGCAGCGCGAGGCCGTGCTGAAGGGCATTCAGGCGACCGAGCAGACACCGACCAAGGCGCCATCCGGCATCGCCAACGATCCGGTCGCAGCCTATCTCGCGCAGCCGGATACAACGACTCCGGTGCAGGACATCGCGAGCGTGGCGAAGAGTGTGCGCGCGGCGCTGGATGCGCAGGCCAAGGCAGCGAAAGAGGCGGGCAAGGGCGAACTCGTTTATGACAGCCGCCGCAAGACCGGCCAGCTCGCGGATTTCTCCGCCGTCGACAACCGTTCGCTCTCGGCGATCTCGCTCAATCAGGATGGCCTGTTCTCGAAGGAAGAGAGCTTCGCCGCCAAGCAGGTTCTCGATTCGCGCAATCGCACCAGCATTCTCGAAGCGTTACAGGCGAGCCAGAAGAGCGGCGATCCCACCCAGTTCAGTCTCGGCATTCTCAACACCTATTCGGCGATGAGCGATGAGGAGCGGACCGCCTCCAACTGGACGCCGAGTTTCCGCGACAATGCCGTGGCGAGCTACAAGTCGACCAATCACATTCTGTCGCTGCTGAAGAGCGGATAAGCGTCGATACAGGAAGGTGCTGCAATACTCCGTCCTCATCCTGAGGAGCGGCATCTTCGCCGCGTCTCGAAGGATGGCTGCAAACGCCGGCGCTCACCCATTCATGGTTCGAGACGCGCGAAGTCGCGCTCCTCACCATGAGGCGGAGCTTGTGGCGTCATGCGCAAACAAAAAAAGCCCCGCCCGGTGGGGGATGACCGGGGCGGGGCTTCTTCGCCCGGTCGCCATTCGCGGCGCCCGAACGAATCTTCTTTCAACGTGACGTGCTAGTCGACGACCTGCACGATGCGGCGCGAGCGCGGCTCTACCAGCACCGTCTGACCATTCACCACCGTGTAGCGATACGGCGTCGTCGCGACCGTCTGCGGCACGTCGTAATAGGTCACGCCGGCTTCAGGCAGCGTGGTGCCGACGACGATGCGATCGGGCACGGTGAAGGTCGGCACGCGTTCGCGCACTACATATTCACGGAATGCCGGACGCTCCTGCACGGTGATGCCATCGGGATCGTTGTTGTCGACGATGACGCGATCGCCCCCGGATACACCGACGGTGACGCCCTGAGCCTGCACGGCCAGCGGTGCGCCGAGCGCGCCGACAAGGGCCGCTGCTGCAATAAGTTTGTTTCGCATGATCGTCTCCTTCGTGAACGATGTCCGGCTTGCCGCGCCGGTCTGTGCCATCCAGCCTGGTTTGGTTTATTCACCGTCCGCCAATGCATGCCGCCAGCGATCGTTCCGGAATTTTCCAGGCGCAATTGCTGGTTTTTGATGCACTGCATGCAGGTATGCGGGAACCCATTGATGGGCAGGGCGTCTTTATGCTGCTAAATCCCCGCGGCGCATCGCACCCGAATCGATTCCCTCACGGAGACACTTCATGGTCATCACGGCAGCTCACATCCAGCCGATTGTCGCGCTCATCGCTGGCGTTCTGATTTTGATCATGCCGCGGTTTCTCAATCTGGTGGTGGCGATCTATCTGATCTTCGTCGGACTGGCCGGACTCGGCGTCTTCAGGATGTTGAAGATCGGCTAAATTTCGACACGGCCGTTACCTACAGCGGTACCTCCGGGCTGCTTGCGCCACGTCCCTGAAACGTGGTGTAACGCGGCACATTTCCCTGTCGTTTCCTCTCGCGGATTGATTGAGAACCATGGCCAAAACCGCCTCGAAGTCCAAGAAAGCCCCTGCGAAGTCAAAGTTGTCCAAGGCTGCGCCCAAAGTAGCGTCGGTGGCCCGCAAGGCGCTTAAGAAGTCAGCTGCAAAACCTGCAGCTAAATCCGCGGCGAAGGCCAAAACGGCTGTGAAAGCAAAGGTTGCTCCGAAGCCTGTTGCAAAGGCTCCCGCATCGAAGAAGGCGGTTGTGGCCAAATCTTCTACAGCCAAGACTTCGGCGACCAAGGCCGTCAAGAAGGCCGCCGGCAAGCCGGTGACGGACGTCATCAAGGCCGGCAAGTGGGTTTACAATTTCGGTGGCGGCAAGGCCGAGGGCAAGGCTGGCCTGCGCGACCTGCTCGGCGGCAAGGGCGCGAACCTCGCCGAAATGGCCAATCTGGGCCTGCCGGTACCTCCCGGCTTCACGATTCCGACCTCGGTCTGCACCTATTTCTACGCGAACGGCAAATCCTATCCGAAGGAATTGCAGTCGCAGGTGGAGAAGGCGCTCGAGGCCGTCGGCAAGATCACCGGCAAGGGCTTCGGCGACGAGAAAAACCCGCTGCTGGTTTCGGTCCGCTCCGGCGCCCGCGCCTCGATGCCGGGCATGATGGATACGGTCCTCAATCTCGGCCTCAACGACACCACCGTGGAAGCGCTGGCCGAACTGTCGGGCGACAAGCGTTTCGCCTATGACAGCTATCGCCGCTTCATCACCATGTATTCCGACGTGGTGCTCGGCTTCGAACATCATCACTTCGAAGACATTCTCGATACCTACAAGGACAACAAGGGCTACACGCTCGACACCGATCTCGATGGTGACGACTGGGTCAAGCTTGTCGGCCAGTACAAGGAAGCCGTCGCGCGCGAAACGGGGAAGGACTTCCCGCAGGATCCGCACGAGCAGCTCTGGGGCGCCGTCGGCGCCGTGTTCTCATCCTGGATGAATACTCGCGCGGTGACCTATCGCCGCCTGCACGATATCCCGGAGTCGTGGGGCACCGCCGTCAGCGTGCAGGCCATGGTGTTCGGCAATATGGGCGAGACCTCGGCCACCGGCGTTGCGTTCACGCGTAACCCGTCGACCGGCGAGAGCAAGCTGTATGGCGAATTCCTGATCAACGCGCAGGGTGAAGACGTGGTGGCGGGCATCCGCACGCCGCAGGACATCACCGAAGACGCACGGATCGAGAGCGGTTCGGACAAGGCGTCGATGGAAGCGGCGATGCCGGAGGCGTTCAAGGAATTGACGCGCATCTACACCCAACTCGAGAAGCACTACCGCGACATGCAGGACATGGAGTTCACGGTCGAGCAGGGCCGGCTCTGGATGCTGCAGACCCGCAACGGCAAGCGTACTGCCAAGGCGTCGATCCGCATCGCGGTCGAACTCGCCAATGAAGGCGTGATCTCGCAGAAGGATGCGGTATCGCGCATCGATCCGGCGTCGCTGGATCAGCTCCTGCATCCGACCATCGATCCATCAGCCAATCGCGACGTCATCGCCACCGGCCTTCCGGCATCGCCGGGCGCCGCATCGGGCGAGATCGTGTTCTCGTCGGACGAAGCCGCCAAGCTGCAGGCCGACGGCAAGAAGGTTATTCTTGTTCGCGTCGAAACCTCGCCGGAAGACATTCACGGCATGCACGCTGCCGAAGGCATTCTTACCACCCGCGGCGGCATGACCTCGCATGCGGCGGTGGTCGCGCGCGGCATGGGCAAGCCTTGCGTCTCTGGCTGCGGCACCGTCCGCGTCGACTACGGCCGCGGCACCATGTCGATCGGCGGTCGTGTGTTCAAGGCAGGCGACGTCATCACCATCGACGGTTCGGTTGGTCATGTGCTGTCCGGCCGCATGCCGATGATCGAGCCGGAATTGTCGGGCGAATTCGCAACGCTGATGGGCTGGGCCGACAAGGTCCGCAAGCTCAAGGTCCGCGTCAATGGCGACACGCCGGAAGATGCCCGCACCGCCATCAAGTACGGCGCTGAAGGCATCGGCCTGTGCCGCACCGAGCACATGTTCTTCGAAGAGACCCGCATCCGCACCGTGCGTGAGATGATCCTCGCCGAAGACGAGCAGGCCCGCCGCGCCGCGCTCGCCAAGCTGCTGCCGATGCAGCGTGCCGACTTCGTCGAGCTGTTCGAGATCATGAAGGGCCTGCCCGTCACGATCCGTCTGCTCGATCCGCCGCTGCACGAATTCCTGCCGCACACCCAGGGTGAAGTCGAGGAAGTGGCGCGTGTCATGGGCACCGATCCGCGCAAGCTTGCGGACCGTGCGCGTGATCTCGCCGAGTTCAATCCGATGCTCGGCTTCCGCGGCGTACGCATTGCGATAGCCTATCCGGAAATCGCCGAGATGCAGGCGCGCGCGCTGTTCGAAGCCGCGATCGAAGCGGGCAAGCGCACTGGCGAACAGGTCGGCCTCGAAGTCATGGTGCCGCTGATCGTCACCAAGATGGAGTTCGATCTCATCAAGGCGCGCATCGATGCCACTGCGGTGTCGGTGATGAAGGAGACCGGCGGCAAGCTGAACTATTCGGTCGGTACCATGATCGAACTGCCGCGTGCCTGTTTGCTGGCCGGCGAGATTGCCGAGACCGCCGAGTTCTTCTCGTTCGGTACCAACGATCTCACGCAGACGACCTTCGGCATAAGCCGTGACGACGCCGCGAGCTTCCTCGGTACTTATATCGCCAAGGGCATTCTGCCCGTCGATCCGTTCATCACGGTCGACCGCAGCGGCGTCGGCGAACTCGTGAAGATTGGCGTCGCGCGTGGCCGCAAGACTCGCCCTGATATCAAGGTTGGTATCTGCGGTGAGCACGGCGGTGATCCGGCATCGGTAGCCTTCTGCCATGAGATCGGCCTCGACTACGTGTCGTGCTCGCCCTATCGCGTGCCGATCGCGCGTCTCGCTGCCGCACAGGCTGCGCTCGGCAAGGAAATTTCTAGCCAGGCGTAAGTGCTTCGCTGATTTCATGATCTGAAAAATGGCCGGGGAGTTCCCCGGCCATTTTTATTGCGTGCCTCATGCCGTGTTTGTTCGTGCGTCGGAATGGAACTCGCAAACATTTTCACGCGCGTGCAAATTTCTCTTCATCATCTTTGTCAACACGATGTTTACTACTTTTGTGGAGCCGCGGTTTACCAAGGCTTTCGAATGATTTCGCACTGCGCTCGTGCAGCTTGCGTGTGGCGTCGTTGCATCGCCGATTAACTCCGCGGCAACTTTGATTCCGTACTAACGAAATAGATCGAAATGTACGGATGTGCAGATTAGTGCCGTGCAGGGCGATGCTGGTGTAAGCGTTGCGTGAGCGTATCGATGTTAGTACTGCGTAACCGGCCGAAGGGCGCGCGTGGCGCGTTCTTCGGCTTCGGTCTCTGCGTTTTCGCATTGGCCCCGACAGAATCTGGCTATCAGGACATCGCCTCGCTGCTGGCTCGCCAGCCGGGCGTGACCGAACGCTGGCAGAAGCGCGTGTTCGCGCCCGCCGTCTCCTCCATCCAGGTTGCGACATTCTCGTTCGGCCGCCCAATGGGTACGGCCTCGCGCAATCCCACCTTGCAACTCGCCAGCCTCGACAATTCCGGCATCGCCGCCAGCGGAGCGCTGACGGACATCACCGGTGCACTGACCCGCAATCCGCTGGCGCAGCCGCCCCGCCGCTATGAAGCCGCCGATTTTCCGAAAGTGGATCGCTCGCTGAAGGGCGATCGCCTCGCCATCCGCGCGCCGGAGACCGTGGCGCCTGATGAGCCGGCAAAGCAGGATTCATTCGACGACAACAGATCGGTGATGGGCGCGAAGACCGTCGATGCGCTGCCATCCGTGCAGCATGCCCCGCTCGATCCCGAACTCGATGAAGCGCTGCGTGCCCCGCCGCTTGCGCAATACGACGCATCGCAGTCCGTGCAGCCCACCGAGGACGCCAAGACCGATGCAGCGGTGATCCCCGTTGAGCCGGCGCCGGCCAAGGACGGCTTCTCGGTGAAGACCGCAAGCCTGTTTTTCGGTAGCTCGTCGCTCGGCGCATCGGTCGAGACCATGGAGCGCTGGCAACCCGGCGAAGAGCCGACCATTGTAATGCCAGGCACAGCTGTGCCGGGCACAGCCGTGCCAGGCATTGCCATGCCGGGCTCAAGCCTCGACCCGGACATGAAGGCTACGGCGGTGGTGCCGAATGCGGCGATCAACCCGACCGACGGCGGCGAAAGCGTTGCCGGCAAGGGCGAGGTCAACAGCGCCAATCAGCGTGCGAAGACGCCGGCCGAACGTATGGGTCTCACCGAGCAGACCCGCGGCAAGCAGGAAAAGTGTCTGACGGAAGCCATCTACTTCGAGGCCCGCGGCGAGGCGGTGCGCGGCCAGATGGCGGTGGCGCAGGTGGTGATGAACCGCGTGTTCTCCGGCTTCTATCCGACAACGGTCTGCGGCGTCGTCTATCAGAACAAACATCGCCGCCTGGCCTGCCAATTCACCTTCGCCTGCGACGGCATTCCGGATGTCGTGAAAGAGCCGGATATGTGGGAGCGCGCCCGCAAGATCGCGAAGGCGACGCTGGACGGCCGGATCTGGCTGCCGGAAGTCGCGAAGTCCACGCATTACCATGCCTATTGGGTGCATCCGTCCTGGGTCCGCGAGATGAAGAAGATGTACAAGACCGGCGTGCACTCCTTCTACCGTCCACGTAACTGGGGCGACGGCAGCGAGGCGCCGAGCTGGGGCACGGCGGCGCAGACCGCGGAAATCTCCGCCAAGCTCTCCGAAATCAAGCCGTAACAGCCACGACTTTACCTCCGAGCCTGCCAAGAGCGATGCCATGCCCGGCATCGCTCTTTCCATTCCGGATTTCGCAGAATGTTATCCCGACCCTGGGCCGGGATGACGTCTGCGTGGCCCTGCATCCCAGCAATGCATCCCCCGAAATCCCCATCATCGCCATTGGGATTTCCATGCGAATGCATTAATCTTCCGTCCAGTCCGGACCGGGCTTGTGCTCTTGGGCCGGCTGAATTTTCAATCCGAATTTGATCCGGGGAAACGACATGGCGGCAATCGACGGCGCGACGCGCCCGGCATCTGGTTTTGGCTGGCGTACCCCGCTGGTGATCATCATCTGCGGATCGCTGATCGGCATGCTCACCTTCGGGCCGCGTTCCAGCGTCGGCTTCTTCATGCAGCCCTTCAGCCAGGAGTTCGGCTGGGGCCGTGACGTTTTCGCGCTCGCCTTCGCCGTGCAAAACCTGCTCTGGGGCATCGGCCAGCCTTTCGCCGGTGCCGTCGCCGACAAGTTCGGCAGCGTGCGCGTGATCTGCGGCGGCGCCTTCCTCTATGCAGCTGGCTTGCTGATGATGCGCTATTCCTCGACACCGCTCGAGCTGAATATCAGCGCTGGACTGCTGATCGGTTTTGGCCTGTCGGGTTGCTCGTTCAATCTGGTGCTGTCTGCCTTCGGCAAACTGGTGCCGCCGGAATGGCGCGGCATCGCGCTCGGCGCCGGCACCGCCGCAGGCTCGTTCGGCCAGTTCATCTTTGCGCCTTTCACAGTGGCGATGATCGACAACACCGGCTGGCAGGCGACGCTCACCGTGTTCGCGGTGCTGATGTTGCTGGTGATCCCGTTGTCGCTTGCCTTGGCGACTCCGACCGCGAGTGCCGCGTCCGCCGACGCGCCGGTGGCGCAGAAGCAGTCGTTCAAGAGCGCACTCACGGAAGCCTTCGGCCATCGCTCCTATGTGCTGCTGGTGCTCGGCTTCTTCACCTGCGGCTTCCAGCTCGCTTTCATCACCATGCATCTGCCGGCCTATCTGGTCGATCGCGGCTTGCCGGCGGCTGTGGGCGGCTGGGTGATTGCCATCATCGGCCTGTTCAACATCATCGGCTCGCTGACGGTCGGCTATGTGCAGGGCAAGCTGCCGAAGCGCTATATCCTGTCCTTCATCTATTTCACCCGCGCGCTGGCGACGGTGGCCTTCATCATGCTGCCGCTGACCACCACCTCGGCGCTCGTGTTCGGCGCCATCAGCGGGCTTGCCTGGCTCTCCACCGTGCCACCGACATCGAGCCTGGTGTCGCTGATGTTCGGCACGCGCTGGCTGGCAACGCTGTATGGCTTTGCCTTCTTCAGCCATCAGGTCGGTGGCTTCCTCGGTGCCTGGCTGGGCGGTGTCGTGTTCGACAAGTTCGGTTCCTACACGCCGGTGTGGTGGTTGTCGGTGCTGTTCGGCGTGCTGTCGGCACTGATCAATCTGCCGATCGTGGAAGAGCCCGTGAAGCGTCCGATTGCACAGCCGGCATGAGCCTGTTGTTGACTCGCTGATCTCCAGCGATAAAAATTGATCTTGGCCGTCCCAATCGGGGCGGCCTTCGTTCTCAGGGCGGGGTGAAAATCCCCACCGGCGGTAATCGGGCGCAAGCTCGGGAGCCCGCGAGCGCCTGACGGGTTACACCGTCAGGGTCAGCAGATCCGGTGCGATGCCGGAGCCGACGGTCATAGTCCGGATGAAAGAGAACGGGTATGCGCACGGACTCCGCTTCGGCGGATGCTCGGCGTGTGACCGTACGTCCTGATTCTGGTCTCAAACCGCGAGAGCATCCATGAATCAGCCTGTGATGAACTTCAAAACTTCCACTTCCGTAAATCTTGCACCATCGACCGGGCGGATCGCCTTCATCCAGTCGTGCTGGCACAAGGATATTGTCGATCAATGCCGTGTCGGTTTTGTCGCCGAACTTGCACTGCATGGTGTGCCTGACAGTCAAATCGATGTCTTCGAGGTGCCCGGCGCCTTCGAAATTCCGTTGCAGGCCAAATTGCTGGCGCGCACCGGGCGCTATGTGGCAATCGTCGCCACCGGGCTCATCGTGGACGGTGGCATCTATCGCCATGAATTCGTCTCTGACGCCGTCATCAACGGGTTGATGCGGGTGCAGCTCGACAGCGAGGTGCCGGTGATCTCGGCGGTGCTGACGCCGCAACACTTTCACGAACATGCGGAGCACCTGCGCTTCTTCCGCGAGCATTTCGTTGTGAAGGGCACCGAGGCGGCAACAGCCTGTGCGGCGACCATCGCCAATATCGCGGCAACGCGGCAACTGGCGGCCTGATCGCCGCAATTGCCGCGTTATGCCGCCATGTCCGGGCAGGGCTGCAGAGCTCCTGCCCGGCTGGTGCGGGTGGCGTTTCGCGCCATGGCACGGCATAATTCGGCAGCAGAAATCACAAGCAAAATTCGGGAGACGCGTGTTGGGAACGTTCAAGGCTGTCCGCATCGACAAGGCTGACAAAGGCACCACGGTTGCGCTGACGCAGTTCGACGAAGCCGAATTGATGGACGGCGACGTCACCGTGCGGGTCGAATGGTCCACCGTGAATTACAAGGACGGCCTCGCCGTCACCGGCAAGGCGCCGGTGGTGCGCCGATTCCCGATGATCGCCGGCATCGACTTTGCCGGCACGGTAGAAGCCTCGTCCAATCCGAACTGGAAGCCCGGCGACAAGGTGATCGGCAATGGCTGGGGCATGGGCGAAACCCATCTTGGCGCCTATGCCGAAAAGACCCGCGTCAAGGGCGACTGGCTGGTGCGGCTGCCGAATGGCATGACCACCCGCGACGCCATGGCGGTCGGCACTGCCGGTTACACGGCAATGCTGAGCGTACTGGCGCTGGAGAAGCACGGGCTGAAGCCGGCCGATGGGCCGATCGTCGTGACGGGGGCCGCTGGCGGCGTCGGCTCGGTGGCGATCGCCGTGCTGTCGAAGCTCGGCTACCAGGTCATTGCCTCGACCGGCCGGACCTCGGAGGAGGGTTATCTCAAGGGCCTCGGCGCCAGCGAGATCATCGACCGCAACGAGCTCTCAGGCCCGGCCAAACCGCTGGCCAAGGAGCGCTGGGCGGGCGGCATCGACAGCGTCGGTTCGACCACCCTGGCGAATCTCCTGTCGATGACCAAGTATCGCGGCGCTATCGCCGCCTGCGGTCTCGCAGCCGGCATGGACCTGCCATCTTCGGTTGCACCCTTCATTTTACGCGGCGTGTGTCTTCTCGGCATCGATTCTGTCATGTGCCCGATCGAGCTGCGGCAGCAGGCTTGGGAACGGCTGGCAACGGATCTGGATCACACAAAACTCGCTGAAATTACTCAGGAAATTCCGCTGGACCAAGTGATCGACGCCGGCGCCAAGGTTCTGGCCGGGCAGGTCCGCGGGCGAATCGTGGTAAAGATCGGCTAACGACGTTCAGACTTTACCAACCAACCTGCTCCATTGTTGCCACGGTTGGTATGGTAAGCAGCGGGTAAAGACATCAGGCGGTCATCCGCGCTCGGTTGTTCGGAGTATCCTATGGTTGCGCGTTATGTGTTGGGAGCGGTGCTTGCCGCCACGGTGGCGACCCCCGCGCTGGCTGGGTCGATGACGGCCGAAGAGGCCCGCAAGTTCGTCGCCGGCAAGGTCTTTGCCTTTACCTGTTTCGACGGTACCCGCGGCGCAGGCCGCGTGTTCGACGACGGCGGTGCGGCGGGCGCTGTGCAGTTTTCGGGCTCCGGTCCTGCGCGCAACATGCGCCTGCCGGGCAATACGCTGCAGGTCCGCGGCGAAGCGATTTGCGCCTCGATCAAGGGCATCCCGTTCGAGCCGTGCTTCAATCTCAACAAGAATGACGAGCGCAGCTTCCGTGGCTCGGTCTCCGGCATGGGCTTCGCCTATTGCGATTTCCGCCACCAGGGCGGCCGCGGCCAGATGCTGATGGCCCGCTCGCTGTCGGCCCCGCGCTCGCTGCGCGCACCGTCGACAACCCGTTCGGCCGATGCTTCCGCTGGCGCCGACAACACCGTGACCCGCGTCTCGACCCCGCGCGTCGAGAGCAGCAAGATCGACGCCGTCGGATCGATCAAGTCCGAGCCGGCCAAGGAAATTGCCAAGACGCCGGAGCCGGAAAAGACCGAAGCGCTCGAGCTGCGCAAATCCACCAACTAAGCAAGCTAGGCGTGGCGACCCCAAGGTCCTTTGAGCGGGCCCCGTAGCGGGTCCTGTGCGCTGCCTGTAGTCGATTTGCCGTCGCTCCAGGGTCCGGAACGCGGTGGCAGCGGCGACGTGTCGTCGGCTTCTCCAGGCGCGTCCGTATCGGATGGCAGTGCCATCCGGCCGGGATCGTGTCCGCCGGCGAATTTCACCAGTGCCGCGACCCGCGAATCCACCGACGGATGCGTCGCGAACAGGTCGGCAAAACCCTCGCGGGGATTGTCGATGCACATCTCCATGACGGCCGATGTCGCGCCGGGCAGTTCGCCGCGATTCTCGATCTTGCGCAGCGCCGAGATCATGGCGTCGGGATTCTTGGTCAGTTCCACCGAACCTGCATCCGCCAACAATTCGCGCGAGCGCGAGAGCGCGAAGCGCACCACCAGCGACAGCGCCCAGGCCAGCGCGATCAGTGCCACGGCGATGATGATGACGATGATAGCGCCGCCGCCGGAGCCCTTGCTGTTGCTGTCAGACGAGGAAGACGATCGCGACGATCGGCTGCCGCCGAAGCGGAAGCCGGAATTGATGAATATCCGGAAGAACAGTTCAGCCGCAAAGCCGACCACGCCGGCGATGATGACGGCGACTACCATCAGCTGCACGTCGCCATTGCGGATATGCGTCAGCTCGTGGCCGAGCACTGCTTCCATCTCGTCATCGTTGAGCGCGCGCAGGAGGCCCGTCGTGACCGTGACGGAATATTGCCGGGGGTTGAGGCCGGTGGCGAAGGCGTTCAGCGCATCAGAGTCCATCACCTTGAGCTTCGGCATCGGAATGCCGCGCGAGATGCAGAGGTTTTCAAGTAGGTTATAGAGCCGCGGCTGCTCCTGCCGCGTCACGCTTTCGCTGCCGGTGATGCTGTCGATCATCTTTTGATGCCCGAAATAGGCGATGACGATCCACAGCACCGCGCCGATGGTGGCGAAAGGAAGCGCCTTGATCAGGTCGCGCGTTGCGGCGTTGATATAATACGCAACCGAGCCATTGCTGTTAACGGCCACCTCGCCTATCAGGGCGCCGGCGAACACCATGACGTAAATCAGCAGGAACAATCCTGCGAGCAGCAGCATCGAACGCGTCTTGTTCGAGGCGATATGCGTATAGAGACCATAGGCGGCCATGATGCAGTCCTAGGATTCACTATCAGCCGTCATTGCGAGGAGCTCTTGCGACGAAGCAATCCAGTCTTCGCTTGTAGCTTTCTGGATTGCTTCGCTGCGCTCGCAATGACGGGGAGGGGCATGTGTTCTGGGTCTGAGGATCAGAACTTGACCTGCGGCACGGCTTCGACCTCCTTGCGGGTCTCGCCGAGATCGAAGAACTCCTTCGAATGGAAGCCGAAGGTGCCGGCGAACAGGGCCGCGGGCATCTGCTGAATGCCGGTGTTGTATTCGGACACGGCATTGTTGAAGAAGCGGCGCGAAGCCGCGATCTTGTTTTCGATATCCGAGAGCTCGGTTTGCAACTGCTGGAAATTCGCATTGGCCTTGAGGTCCGGATAGGCCTCGGACAGCGCGATCAGCCGGCCGAGCGCGCCGGAGAGCTGGTTTTCCGCGGCGCCGACCTGCGCCGGCCCCTGTGCATTCATCGCCGAATTGCGCGCCTTGATGACGTCGTCGAGGGTGCCGCGCTCATGCGCCGCATAGCCCTTCACGGTCTCGATCAGGTTCGGGATCAGGTCGTGGCGCTGCTTGAGCTGCACGTCGATATCGGCAAAGGACTGGTTGACCCGCTGGCTCAGCGCCACCAGTCGGTTGTAGGCAGCAAATGCCAGGAAGACGAGGACAACGATGACGCCAAGAACGATCCAGCCGGTCGACATGTGAGAACCCCCAAAAGAAACCATCAAACCCAAAGCCTAGCCGATCATGCGGCCGCAGAGCAGGGGCCGCAGGCACGTCGCGGCACGGATTGGTCGCATTGAGCGTGGAATACGTTCAAGGTGGCGAGGCCCGGCCAATGGCCGGCGTTGTCCCCACGCCATTCTGCTAATGACGAGAAGAAAGTCAGTGCTGCAATCCTAGGGATACTGTCCCCGGCATACTTCGTTGCAGTCATGCATCAGTCTGCGAGAGTCTTGTACGTGGCGCCTGCGGGTTAGCGCCGGTGCGCTATCCGTCATCCAGCCGTCATGCGCAAAACCTAATGAAAACCTAACCTTTGGGCTGGGGAATGAACTGTGATGTTGGAATGGCGTAACGGCGCGAGCCGGCTTGCGATGGGCGTGGTTGTGGGGGCGCTGGTCGCGCCGATGACGGCGGAGGCCCAGACTTTCACTGTGCCTGCAGGCACGACGGATACCACGACGAAAACGCTCAGCGGCACGCAAACCGGGACGGTCGACGCCTCCGGCACGCTGCGATCCACCAGCGGCACGGCGACCATCGGGTGGAACGGCGCATCGACCGGCGTCGTCGTCACCAATTCCGGCGTGATCGAAAACACCAGCACGGGACGCGTCATCGATGCCACCGGTGCTACGGCAGGCCGCACCTTCACCTTCCTTAACAATGTCGGCGCCATCGTGCGATCGACCCAGAACGACGTGTTCCGGTTCAATCTGGCGATGACATCTGGCACGATCGTGATCGACAATGCCGGGCTGATCCAGGCCGGCGGTACCGGCTATGCTGCGCTCGGGCAGGCGCTCGATTTCCGCGGCATGACCGGCGCCGCGTCGATGACCATCATCAACCGTGCGACCGGCGTGATCGAGGCGATGACCGACGATGCGGTCCGGCCCGGCGCCAACGCGGTGATCAATAATTTCGGCATCATCCGCAGCTTCGGTGCCAATACGTCCGGTGGTGCCAACGGCACGTCCGACGGCATCGACACCGGCGGCAATCTTGGCGTCGTCGTCAACAATCAGGCCGGCGGCCTGATTTCCGGCGCGCGCCACGGCATCACCGCAGACACCGACGTCACGGTCAACAACGCGGCCGGCGGCACGATCCTCGGCCGCAACGGCTCGGGCGTCGGGTCCGACGGCGCCGGCACCGTCACCAACTACGGTCGCATCACCGGCACCTATGCTGGTGTCGGCAACATCTTTAACTCGGACGGCATCGCGCAGATCAATGGCGACGGCGACGGCGTCGATATCGACAATGTCGGAACCATCATCAACTACGGCATCATCGAAGGCACCGGCGCCGGCGGTTTCGATAGTGGCGGGCGTGCCAATGCCAGCGAAGGCATCTCCATCGGCGGCGGTACGATCACCAATTTCGGCACCATAAGCGGTGCAAATACCGCGATCGTCGTCAATAAGGACACGAATGTGGATCGCAGCGGCGTCGCAGCGACCACGATTATCAACTATGCGAGCGGCACCATTATTGGCCAGAATGGCTACGCGATCCGTCTGGAAAACAAGAGCACGGCGACTCCCGCCATCAATAACGACACGATCGTCAACTACGGCACCATCATCGGCAACGGTTCGATCCCCGATCCGAACGCGATCGTGTTGATGAATACGGGCGTGGCAGATCCCAATTCCGTCGGCACCCTCAACGGCGTCACCTATACCGGCACCGGCTCCGCCCGCTTCATTCGCGGCGACGGCTCGGCGATCCAGATGGGCGAAGGCAACGACGTGCTGACCAATTACGGCACCATCATCGGCAATAACGGTCGCGCCGTGAACATGGAAGGCGGCAACGACACCGTCAACATCATGAAGGGCTCGCGCATCGTCGGTCTGGTCGATGGCGGCGTCGGCACCGACACGCTGAACTACAACAAAGCGGGCCTCACCGACGCCAAGCGCGCCGCGTTGCAGGCCGGTCAGACCGTGAATATCGGCGGTACACTCTATACCTCGTTCGAGGTGATCACCGGAACGTCGTCTTCGTTCGCGTCCTTTGCCAGCGCGGGCTCGTTGGGCGTCGCCTCGCTGTTCGACAATCTGCCGGCCAACGCCACCAGCAGTTCGGTGGTCAATCTGCTCGACAGCGTTGCCAGTTCGGCGGATGTCGGCGCGGCGCTGGCGCAGCTCACGCCCGCGGCCTATCAGGGCCTCGGCCGCATGACCATGAATGACGCGTTCCAGACGACCTCGCTGGTCGGCCAACACCTGACGCAGAACCGCCTCGGCGGCCTCGGCACCGACATGTCCGGTGTCGGCAATGCGCTGGCGATGTTCGACGGCGGCATGTTCGACAAGAATTTCAGTGCGGATCGTGCGCTGGCCGCGGTGACGGGATTCCCTGGCAGCGCAAGTTCTGCGCTGGCCGATGCGGGCTGGGGCGGCAATGCGGCCGATGCGATGGCCTATGCGCCGGTGACCAAGGCTCTGCCCGGTCTGCGTCCGGTGGCTCTCGCCGCGGAAGAGGGCCTGTTCATCACGTCGGGCGCCAGCTTCGCCCGCGAAGGCGCACGAACTGACGCGCCGGGCTTCAAGTCGAACACCGTCAACGTGCTTGCCGGCTACGACCGGCGCATCACGGACAGCATCGTCGCCGGCGTGTTCGGTGGCTACGCGCTGACCCGCGGCGATATCGACAACGTTGGCAGCCACACCAAGATCTCGACCGGTACCATCGGCGGCTATGGCACCTATCAGGCGCCCGGCTGGTTCGCGACCGCCATGGGCCTCTATGGCTTCAGCGATTACGACACCACGCGCGTGGCGGTCGGCACGACGAACACCGCGGCGTTCAGCGGCGATCACTATGCGATCCGCGGCACGGTCGGCACAGACCTGCGCGTCAGCGGCTGGGTCGTCACGCCGGAGATCGGCCTGCAATATACGCGGGTGATGACCGACGGCTTCGCTGAACGCGGCGGCGCTGCGGCGCTGGTGGTCGGCTCGGACAGTTCGGAATCGCTGCGCTCCAGCGTCGGCGCACGCTTCGCCTATGACTACGCGCTGAATGGCGGCGTGCTGACGCCGGAATTGCGGCTGGCCTGGCTGCATGAATTCAGCGATGGCGTGCGCGGCATCAATGCGAGCTTCGCCGATACGACACTGCCGGGCTCGTTCATCACCGCGACCGGCAGCGCATTGCGCGATCGCGGCGTGATCGGTGCCGGTCTGTCCGGCAAGCTTGCGCCGCTCACGGTGCTGTCGGTGAACTATGATGCGATCGTCGGCAGCAACGACGCCGTCGCGCATCAGGTGATGGGCCGCATCCGGCATTCGTTCTGAGAGCGGGCTATCCGCAGGAAAAACGAGATTCGCAAATACCGAATGTAGGTGAGGGCGGTGCCATGCCCCTCACCCGACATCCGCGCTACGCGCGCATGTCGACCTCTCCCCGCGCAGAGCGGGGAGAGGTAAGCACGGCGCCACCTTCCTTAACCTCGCCCCGCTCTTTGCGGGGAGAGGTCGACTGGCGAAGCGCAGCGAAGCCGGTCGGGTGAGGGGCCTTGCAGTGAGCTAGCCGCAATCTCGCGACCAGCGGGTCGTTCCAGCGCAGAAGCCGCTTACGGCTTCGCCATATGCCACGCACCGTTCAAAAATCCGTCGCCATTGGTGTCGCCGGCGGCGGTGTCCTTCTTGAAGGTGTAGAGCGGCTTGCCTTTATAGGCCCACATCTTCTTGCCGTCGTCGCGCACGACGATGGTCATGTCGGCGCTCGGCTTGGCATCGTCTACCGCGAACAGCGGTGGCCAGTTTTCGGCGCAGGGACCGTTGCACATCGATTTGCCACCGGCGTCCTTGTCGAAAGTGTAGAGCGTCATGCCCTTGGCATCGACGAAGGTCTTTCCCTTGGCGGTGTCGGCGGTCTTCAGCATCTGCGCCGAGGCGGCGTTTGAGGCGAGCATGAGAGTCAGAGCCGCGAGGGCGGCGAATGATTTGGTCATTGCAGCGTTACTCCTGATGAATTGCGACGCAGTCGCGTCAGGAGAACAAACGCCCGCCGTAGAGAATTATTCCGCGGATGATGTCGGTGAATCGAAAACCGCATCGCCCCAGTCGAGCTTGCGGAACTTTGCATACTTCGCCTTGTCGCGGCGTGGTGCGTTTGCGGCGATGACGCCTGCATTTGTGCAGAGTTTTGCCGTGATTTCGATCTTTGTTGTTACCGGTTGCGCAAGCACGCGCGAAGGCCGCTGCGCGACAGGCGCACGCGACAGCGCGACGTAAATAAATTTCTCGTCCTCATAGGGAAGTTCTGCAGATTTGAGTTGTTTATGCACACGGGAGCGCTGCAGCCGCTGGCTGAAGTGGCACCAGTCCGGTTTCACCAGCGGACATGCATCGTCATGAGGGCAGGGCGCGATCACATGCGCGCCGTTCTTGATGAGCTGTGCACGCGCATCGAGAATGCGTTGAGTGCCCGACGGTGTGCCCGGCTCGACGATAACAAGCGTATCACTGGTCTTCGTCCACATCGCCGCGACGAGTTTTGTCCGTGCGGCATCGTTGAGCTCATTGATGACATAGCTCGCGATGACGAGATCGGCGGATGGGGCATTGGCGATTGTCGCGGCAGCGTCGCCGAGCGTGTAGTTCATCGCGGGGATGCGGTGGCTGTCCTGCGCCAAACCGAGCGCAAGCGTGCGCAGAGCGGGATTGGCATCGAGCAGCGTGAACGCATTGAGCGACGCGAAGGCTTCGGCGCAGGCCCATGTCGCCGTTCCCGGTCCGGCGCCGCAATCGAGCAGCGTGATCGGTGCGAAGTCCGGTCGTGTCTCCTGCAGCGCATTGAGGCTGGCGACGACCGCCGCATAGGTCGCGGGCATGCGGGCGAGCGCATAGGCCAGCGCGTCGGTCTCGCTACGGATGGTCGTCGAGCCGCCGCCAGAGCGATAGGTCTGCGAGATTGCATCGGAGCGCGCAGCCGCGTCGTTGCGCGAGAAGCCGTGCAGGCGGGCGTTGAGGGCCGCGGTGAGTTCGGCGGGGAGATCGGGTGCGGTCATAACTTAAGCGCGCCCTTTCTTATCCCTCCCCCTTGCGGGGAGGGTGGCCGCGCGTAGCGCGGTCGGGTGGGGGTGCCACATACTCAGCGGCGCGTGGGGCACCCCCACCCCGGCCTCCACTTCGTTCGGCCGACCCTCCCCGCCTAGCGAAGCTTCGCTTCGCACGGGGGGAGGGATTACGCGGCCGTCAGCGTTTTAAAAACGAAGAAGCTTACGCCACTTCCTGATCGAGGATCTTCACTGCGTTTTCGAGATCCACCGAGACCAGCTGCGACACACCGCGCTCAGCCATCGTCACGCCGTACAGGCGGTGCATGCGCGCCATGGTGATCGGGTTATGCGTGATGGTGATGAAGCGCGTTTCGGTCGAGGCGCACATTTCATGCAGCAGGCTGCAGAAGCGCTCCACGTTGTGGTCGTCGAGCGGCGCGTCGACTTCGTCCAGCACGCAGATCGGCGACGGGTTGGTCAGGAACACCGCGAAGATCAGCGCCAGCGCGGTCAGGGCCTGCTCACCACCTGACAGCAGCGACAGGGTCTGCGGCTTCTTGCCGGGCGGCTTGGCGACGATTTCGAGACCGGCTTCCAAGGGATCGTCGCTCTCGATCAGCTTCAGCTCGGCTTCGCCGCCGCCGAACAGTTCGACAAACATGCGCTTGAAGTGGCCGTTGACGATGTCGAACGAGGTCATCAGCCGTTCGCGGGCTTCCTTGTTGAGGCTCTGGATGCCGGTGCGCAGCTTCTTGATGGCTTCGACGAGGTCGTCGCGCTCGGTGGCGAGGCTGTTATGCGTGCCTTCGACTTCGTTGAGCTCTTCTTCGGCGCGCAGGTTGACGGCGCCGAGACGCTCGCGATCGCGACGCAGCTTTTCCAGATCGGCTTCGATATCGGCCAGCGGCGGCAGCGTGTCGTCCTGACGGACTTCGGCGAGGGCCGCGACGCCTTCCGGCTCGACTTCCAGCATGTCGCGGATTTCGCGCTCGATGTCCTCCAGGCGGCGCTTGCCGCTTTCCATCCGCTCCTCGGTGCGGGCGCAGGCTTCGCGCGCGGCCGACAGAGCCTCCAGCGAGCCGCGGGCATCGCGGTCGGTCTCGCGCATGGCGTTTTCGGCCGAGGCGAGGGCATTGGCGGCGAGCTGACGGGCCTGTTCGGCGCTCTCGACTTCCGAGATCAGCGCGCGGCGCTTCTGCAGATAGAGCGCCGGGGCGTCTTCGAGTTCGGCGCGTTCGCGAGTCACTTCGGCGACGCGCGCAGCAACCGTTTCGATCTGCGACGCGGCGGAGGTCTTGCGGTTCGCCCAGTCGGTGCGCTCGGCGATGATCGCCTGCAGGCGGCGGTCGGCCAGTTCAGCTTCGCGGGCCAAAGCCTGCGATTCTGCGCGCACCTGCGCTGCGCCGCGGCGATGGCCTTCGATCTCGCCGCGCACGCTGGCGAGCTGCGCCTCGGCGTCGGAGCTTTCCGGCAGATATTCCAGCGCGGCATGCGCGCTCTCATGCGCCGCTTCCGCTTCCATGCGATCGTTGGAGAGTCGCGACTGCGCTTCGGTCAGCGTCGCGCGGCGGGCCGCATGGCGGTTGATCTCGCGCTCGGCATTGGCATGGCGCTCGCGGGCCTGGTCGACGTCGCGGCGGGCATTGCGCAGCGCGTCGCGCGATGCGCCTTCGGCCGAAGCCGCAGCCTTCAGCGCCTGTTCGGCGCTTTCCAGCGCTTCACGCTTGGCAATGGCGTCGATCTTGGCGTTTTCCAGATCGGCTTCGATATCGGTCAGGCGTGCACGTTCGGCGAGACGACGGGCGGCGCCGGTCGGTGCATGCGCGCCGGCGACGAAACCGTCCCAGCGCCAGACGTCGCCTTCCAGCGACACCAGCCGCTGGCCGGTCTGCAACTGCGACACCAGGGCCGCGCCCTGATCCTTGGAGACGACGCCGATCTGCTTGAGGCGACGCGCGAGTTCGGCCGGCGCATTCACATGCGAGGCGAGCGATTCCACGCCCGCAGGCAGCGCCGGATCGTTGGCGTGATCGCCGGCATTGGTCCAGCGCATCGGCGCCGAGGGATCGACCGGCGCGTCGAGATCGTCGCCGAGCACGGCGCCGAGCGCCTTTTCATAGCCCTTGGTGACGCTGACGCCGTCGATGATCGGCGGCCACAGGTTCTTGGTCTCGCCGTTGAGGATCTTCGAAATCGTGCGGGCTTCGGTCTCGAGCCGCTGCACCTTGCGGTCGGCGTCGTTCAGCGGCGCGCGCGAGGCTTCCAGCGTCTGCCGGGCCGCGATATGCGCGGCCTCGTTGTCGGCCACGCTGCCTTCGGCCTGCAGCAGGATTTCCTGCGAGGTTTCCATTAGGGCTGCAAGCTCATCGAGATCGCCGAAGCCCGAGGTCTGCGCCGTCAACGCCTCGATCTCGGCCTCGACGCTGGCGATTTCCTGGCCCAGACGCGCAAGCCGATCGGCCTGGCTGCGCACGTTGGACTGCAGCTGGTTGCGCTTGGCGGTCATGTCCGCATGCGCGGTGGTGAGTTCGGTGAAGGTGCGCTCGGCGGCGGCCAGCACAGCCTCGGCCTCGGAGACTCGGTCATCGACGCCGCCACGCAGCTCGACGCGCTGCATGATCTCTTCCTTGAGCATCGCGTCTTCTTCGTCGAGACGGAGCAGCGCAAACTCAGCGTCTTCCGACTGCTTCATCTCGCGCGCGACGTCGCTCTCGAACTGCGTCAGGCGACGGTCGAGCTCGGCGGCGCGCTCCTTGGCGCGCTCTTCCTCGCGGTCGAGCATGTCGCGGGCATTGGTCAGGCGCTGCAGGCCGGCGGCAGCGGCGGCTTCGGCCTCGCGCAGCGCAGGGAGTTCAGATGCGCGGATCGCCTGGATACGCGCGGCTTCGCCCTGCTCACGCGTACGTTCAGCGAGATCGCGGACATACTGGTCGTGCAGGGTTGCGGCTTCGGCATTGTCCTGATGCGCCTGCAGCCAGCGCAGGTGGAACAGCATGGCCTCGGCCTTGCGCACCTTGCCGGCGACTTCGCGGTAGCGGATCGCCTGGCGGGCCTGCTTCTTCAGGCCTTCCATCTGGCCGGAGAGCTGGCCGATCACGTCCTCGACGCGGGTCAGGTTGGTTTCGGCGGCCTTCAGGCGCAGCTCGGCCTCGTGGCGGCGCGCATGCAGGCCGGCGACGCCGGCGGCGTCTTCCAGCACGCGGCGGCGCTGCTCGGGCTTCGCCTGAATGATTTCGCCGATCTTGCCCTGGTGGACGAGGGCGGGCGAACGCGCACCGGTGGCAGCGTCGGCAAACAGGATCTGCACGTCGCGGGCGCGCACGTCGCGGCCGTTGATGCGGTATTGTGACCCGGCTTCGCGCTCGATGCGGCGGGAGATTTCGAGAATTTCGGCGTCATTGACCATGGCCGGCGCCGTGCGATCGGTATTGTCGATCGTCATCACCACTTCGGCGTGGTTGCGCGAGGCGCGGTTGCCGGAGCCGGCGAAGATCACCGCGTCCATATCGGCGGCGCGCAGCGACTTGTGCGAGGTTTCGCCCATCGCCCAGCGCAGCGCTTCCACCAGATTGGACTTGCCGCAGCCATTAGGGCCGACGACGCCGGTCAGACCGGGCTCGATCATGAAGTCGGTCGGTTCGACGAACGACTTGAATCCGTGCAGGCGCAGGCGCGTGAGTTTCATGGATACGGTACTCTAGGTTAGCCGAACAGCCCCGAGAATTGCGAATCCCCCAGCACGAACAATAGCATAAATGCAGCTGCCGCGCGGACGGAGACTCGCTGGTCGCGGCTCTCATTGGCCCGGACAATGGCGAGACGAGGGCAGCGGCGCAACCGCGGAACCCCGCTTTTCCCAAGGGTTTTGCGGGGGATAGGTGGGGGAGGGCGTGAAAAAGGGCTTGTTTTAAGGGGGATGCGGGAGGAAAGCGCGCGATTTCTACGGAGCGTTAGCGTGTTCCGCACTTAGTAGCCTCAGACTTCGCTTTAGCTTCTCGGCATGGCTCCAAACAATCCAAGCAAATGGTACTGGCGCTTGAGTGATTATTTATAGTTGTTAACAATCGATCTCGGTTGTGAGAAAAATATCCCCTTGACGGATTCGTGCCCATGAATCATATGTCTCTTCAACATGGCCGGCCCCTCTGCGCGAAAGCGTACGGGTCGGTCTTCTTTTTTGTAGGTCCGCTTGATGGCCTACAGTAAGCCCTACCTCACCGTAAAAGATCAGCTCGCCCTTATTAAATCGCGAGGGATGATCATTTCGGATGAGGCGCTTGCCGAGTCCTACCTCAACAAAATCGGATACTATCGTCTCAGCGGATACTGGTATCCGTATCGCGAAGCCAAGCAGGTTGCCGGGATTACGAAAGTCCTCGACGACTTCAAAAGTGGTACCAAATTCTCCGAAATCGTAGACCTGTACGTCTTCGACAAAAAGCTTCGCCTGGTTTTCCTGGACGTCATTGAGCGTATCGAAATAGCGCTACGTGTTCAGATAACTCTCCAACTCGGCAAGCAAGGGGCGGATGCGCATAGAAATCCGAAGGCTCTTCACCCCAATTTTCTGCGACAGATAAATCAGAAAACCGGCAAGTCACAACACGCCGAGTGGTTAGCTCGCAACGACGATGCGTTTGACAGGTCAAAAGAGGAATTTGCGAAGCATTTTAGAACAAAATACTTTGGTGAAATCCCTCCCATTTGGATAGCCGCAGAATTGTGGGACTTCGGTACGATGTCATTTCTGTATGCGGGAATGCGTAAGTCCGATCAGATTGCCGTAGCTAAGACTTTTAACGTGCCATCTTTCGACGTCATGGAGACGTGGCTTCGTTCAATCAATGTCGCTCGCAATATCTGCGCTCATCATAGTCGATTTTGGAACAAGCCCAGCGTCGTGCAGCCGAAATGGCCTTCTGCTGTTGATGTCCCTGATCTCGGGCATATTGTCGGTGATACAAATGCTCAAACACGCATCTATGGATTGGCGTGTCTGTGCGCGCATCTGCTGAAGTCGATAAATCCGAATTCGACGTGGTTGCCGCGGTTCAAGTCGACCGTGTCTGACTTCCCCAGTTCTACGGTCGTTAACCTGAAATCGGCAGGCTTTCCGGCAGATTGGGATAAGACAAATTTGTGGTCGTGAATGATGATCGGTACGCGTGCCTCACACGTCCCGCGCATATCCATTCGGACGACGCTGCTGCGGTGCGCCGAGCACGGCGATGCAGAGGCCGAGAAATGCCAGGCCGATGATCTCGCAGATGAAATTTTCAAACATGATACGCCCCTCACGCTAATGGGACGAGAATGCGGAGATGGCGCTTAAGCGTTCCTTAACGCGCGTTTACACCTGGAATCAGGGTTAATCCGCAGGCGCGTCATCCGTTAAGATAGGCTGACGCGGCGGCGCGCGGCTATCGACTGGCGGCTGTCGCCGGTCTGCTATCGCAGGGTGTCAGCGGGCGGAGTCTGTGCGTTGCGCGGCATCGGGATTTTGGCCTTCAGCGCGGCTTCGCCTTCGGGCGTGATGCAATAACGCACCAGCGAGCCGGCCTGGAGCGCGATCCAGGTCTTTTCGACCATCTTGGACAGGGTCTTCGGCCCGGCAGGCATCAAATGCAGCGCGAGCAGGCCCGGCGTGTCGCGGAGTTTCTGAAGCGCGGTGCGCTCGACATAATGCGGCAGGTGGCTGGCGCGTGTCGGCATGGGGCAAGTCTCATCGGGTTGGACGAGGGGAACTGAACTATTCTTTTGGGTGAACTACATGAACGCATGAGCGCGGCTTCAGTTGCATCCGGCATCAAAAAGATGCGCGGCGGGCACTTGACAGTTTTCCTATGAGATTATAATCAAATCTTATCCGGTTCGCGAGGGGCGCTTCATGAGGCGTCTTGAGGTGGGACAGGATGCGGCGCCTGCGGGTGTGGGATGACGTACCCCGCACACTCGGGAGGCTTGGGGTCACCGTCCGGGCCCACTACGGGGCTCTGCCACTCATGCTGGCTGGACGTGGTATTGGTGAACGGCGCGAAATCGTCGGGATAAGCGGAGTGCGGAGCTCTGCCCTTTACCCGGAAGAACGGTCCCTCAGCTAAAAAGACGTCGCGGTGGCGCGCCCTCAAGGCGTTGCGCGGTTGCAGCTTGCCGGCGTTCCGGTGGAGCGGATCGCGACAGACACCACCCTTTGCGCCTGATGGCGCGCCGCCGCCCCTCATGTTTCAGGAGGGGGACTGCTCACACCTCGGACGCGCAAGCGCCGCGAGACTGCGAGAGCTTGGCTGTTTGAAGCGAAGAATCAGAGAACACGATGGCGCGGCAGCGCGCTAATGCGACGCGCTGGCCGAGAACGCGTTGACGATGACAACGCCGGTCAGGATGAAGCCGATGCCGATAATGGCGGCGAGATCGAGCGCCTGCCGGAACGCGAAATAGCTCACCGCCGAAATCAGCACGATGCCGAGCCCGCTCCAGATCGCATAGGCGATGCCGACCGGCATCACTTTCAGCGCGTGCGACAGGAAATAGAGCGACAGGATGTAGCAGACGGCCATGCCGAACGTCGGCCAGAGCTTCGTGAACTGCTGCGACTGCGCCAGCAGCGCCGTGCCGATGGTCTCCAGCACGATGGCGCAGCCGAGGGCGGCGTAGTTGAAGAAGGTCGGGGTCATGAAAGGGCTCGGGCGTTCAGGAATCCCTCCCCGCGCAAAAACGAGGGAGGGACAAGAAGACCTCAGCTCTTCAGCAGCGGGGTGATCTTCTTGGAGAATTCCTCGAACGACTGCTCGCCCTTCAGCATTTCGCCATTGATGAAGAAGGTCGGTGTCGAGTTCACCTTCAGCACTTCATTGGCGTATTTCTGGTCAGCGGCGATCTTGTCGAGCAGCGCCTGGTCCTTCAGGCATTCTTCCACGGCCTGCTGGCTGAGGCCGGCCTGCTTGCCGATGCGGGTCAGAGTCGCGGCAGTGTCCTTCATCACCCAATCGTTCTGCTGCTTGAACAGCATGTCGATGACGGCGAAATACTTGCCCGAATCTTCCTTGGCGATGCAGCGCGCCAGCATCGAGCCGGCGGCGGCCTTGATGTCGAGCGGGAATTCGCGGAACACGAAGCGGATCTTGTTGGTGTCGATGAAGGCTTCCTTGATCTTCGGAAACACCTGCTCGGTGAAGGCCGCGCAATGCGGGCAGGTCATCGAGGCATATTCGGTGACGGTGACGGCGGCATCCTTCGGGCCGAGCGCCATGTCGGGCAGCGACACCGGCTTGGCGACGTCGACGGCGTTCTGCGCGAATGCCTCGGAGATCAGCTGCAGCGGCGACAGGCCGATGGCTGCTGCGGCGCCGGTCAGGGCAAGGGCGGCGGTGAAGTCACGGCGCGTGATGATCAAAGGAATGCTCCAAAGCGGCGGCGGACGCCGGGAAAAGGTTCGCTTCGCTAACTTGAAACCACAAATGTGGCAAGCACGCGCCGGTTCCGGGCGAGCTGGAAAGCCTCAACTTCGCTTGATCGAGGCGCCGAGCCGCGCCAGTGCCTCGCGCAAGGCGTCGTCCTCGACCTCGGGCAGCGTTTCCGCCACCTGGGCGATGGCCTTTGCATCCGGCGGCTTCACGGTGCGGCGAGGCTGCGGCCGTGACAGCGGCGCCTGGCGCAGCGCGATCTTGCCGACCGCGTTCCAGCCGAAAAAGCGATTCACCCGCTGCAGGATCGCATCCGACGAATGCTGGATCTCCAGCGCCATCGGCCCCTCGACGCGCAGGATGAGCGTCGCCGGCTCCTGCGGCTGGCCTTCGACGGGGCGCGGCCACTGGATCTTCAACGGCTCCGAAAAATTCGCCACCTGCTGGCCGGCGATTTCCGCCCAGCGTGTCACCAGCTCGCGCGAAGCAAAGCCCTGTTTGGCATAGGCATCGGCAAACACCCCGCCGAGCAGGACGGAGAGCGGTTTCGCCGAGATATAGCCGGGCTTGTTCATGGTCGGGCGTTTTGGATACATGGTCGCCATGAGTCTATCAGCCGCCGCCACCCGACGAAAGAAACCTTCCGCACGGGATAGCGGGGAAAGCGCCGCCGCCAAGCGTCCGGCGCAACTGCTCGCCTGGTATGACAAGCATCGCCGCCGCTTGCCGTGGCGGCCATTGCCCGGCGAGGGCATCGATCCCTACCGGGTCTGGCTGTCGGAAATCATGCTGCAGCAGACCACCGTGCAGGCGGTCGGGCCGTATTTCGCCAAGTTCCTGGCGCGCTGGCCCACGGTGAGCGATCTCGGCAGCGCCTCGCAGGACGATGTGCTGCGGATGTGGGCCGGGCTTGGCTATTACTCCCGTGCGCGCAATCTCCACGCCTGCGCCGTCACCGTGCTGCGCGATCATGGCGGAGCCTTCCCGGATACCGAAGACGGCCTGCGCGCGTTGCCCGGCATCGGGCCCTATACGGCGTCAGCCATCGCCGCGATTGCCTTCGGCCGCCAATGCATGCCGGTAGATGGCAATATCGAGCGCGTGACGTCGCGGCTCTATGCGGTGGAAGAACCGCTGCCGAAATCCAAGCCCGTCATCGTGGGCCTGGCTGCGACGCTGCTTGGTCCCTCGCGGGCCGGCGACAGCGCCCAGGCGCTGATGGATCTCGGCTCCACCATCTGCACGCCCAAGAAACCTGCCTGCGCGCTGTGCCCGATCAATGACGATTGCGCCGCCAGAACGCGCGGCGATCAGGAGACGTTTCCGCGAAAGGCGCCGAAGAAGGCCGGCACACTGCGGCGTGGTGCGGCGTTCGTGGTGACGCGCGGCAACGAACTCTTGGTGCGCACCCGCCCGGAAAAGGGCCTGCTGGGAAACATGACCGAAGTGCCGTCATCGGAATGGCTCGCCGGTCACGACGACAAGGATGCCTTGACGCAGGCGCCCACTTTGAAAAATCTCACGGCGTGGCATCGCAAAGTCGGCGCGGTCACCCATATCTTCACTCACTTCCCGCTGGAGCTCACCGTCTATACGGCGCATGTGCCCCCCCGCACCCGCCCCCCGGAGGGGATGCGCTGGGTCCCGATCGCAACATTGGACGACGAAGCTCTGCCGAACGTCATGCGCAAGGTCATCGCGCATGGACTGGATTGAAGTTTGAATCCGGACGCTTGAATGCGCGCCAGCGCGCGAGCTGCATCAACTCGCGCTGGAAAGTTGTGACGATTGCGGCAGCGTCACGATCGGCGGCTTCGCGTTGAGCCCTTCAACCTGAAAACCGGCGACGCGCTTGTAGTTGGCGGCGATGTCTTCGAGTTCCTGCTGCGACAGCACGTCGGTGACGACGTTGAAGCCCTCAGGCGCGCGCTCCTCGACGATCTGCATGACCTGTTCCGGTCCGTTGCGGCGGTTCAGCATCACGAGGTCGGTGGTCGCGGGGCGTCGTTCGGCCTCATAGGCTTCGAGCGCGGCCGGCACTTCACCAAGCGCAAGAAGCTCCCGCGTCAGTACGCGCGCATCGAGGATGGCCTGCGACGCGCCGTTGGAGCCAATCGGATACATCGGATGCGCGGCGTCGCCCATCAGCGTCACGCGGCCGAAGGTCCAGCGATCGACCGGATCGCGATCGACCAGCGGATATTCATAGGCGTGCGGGCAGTTGCTGATCAGGCCGGGCACGTCGAGCCAGTCGAAGCGCCAGTCCTTGAACCAGGGCAGAAACTCGTCGAGCCGCGCCGCGCGGTTGTAATCCTCGCGGCGCCACTCATAAGTCGGCGGCATGTGCCGTTCGGCGACCCAGTTGATGTCATACTTTCCGTTGGCATCCGGCTCCTGCGAGATCGGGTAGCAGACGAATTTCAGGATCTCGTGGCCAGCCATGATCATGGTGCGGCCGGTCAGGAATGCATCGCTCTTGGTGATGCCGCGCCAGAGAATGCGGCCGTTCCACAGCGGCGCGCCTTCCTCCGGATAGAGCTTCTGGCGGATCGCCGAATGGATGCCATCGGCGGCGATCAACAGCGTGCCGTTATAGCTGCCAGCGGATTTGCCGGTGACCTTGTCGATGAAGTCGGCGCGGACGCCATCGGGCGTTTCCGTCCAGCCGGTCAAATGATGGCTGGTGAGGATGTTCTCGGCGCCGAGGCGTTCGATGGCGGTGTCGAGCAGGATCTGCTGCAGCCTGCCGCGGTGGATCGAGAACTGCGGCCATTTGTAGCCGGCCTCGATGCCGCGCGGTTCGCTCCAGATCGGCTTGCCGTGCTTGGAGAAGAAGGCGAGTTCGCGGGTGCGCACGCCGGACGCGTCGAGCTGGTCGTGCAGGCCGAGCTCGATCAGCTCGCGCACCGCATGCGGCAGCACATTGATGCCGACGCCGAGCGGCCTGAGTGCCGGCACGCTTTCAAACACGCGGCATGGCACGCCGATCTGATGCAGGCTGAGCGCGAGCGTCAGTCCGCCAATTCCGCCGCCTGCAATGAGAACGGTCATTTTGTTGCCTCCCCCTCGATTTGATCGAGGTCATGGCACGGGAGAGGCGATGGCGGCAACTGGGACGATCGCGACGGAAAAACGCGTCCGGATCGTCCGCCGGCAGCGAATTCATGGTGGACAGAACCTTAACGCAAAATTCAGCCGCGTTCCCTAATACCGGTAGCACTACTTTTGGGGTGAATCGGTCACCGACAGGTCAATGATGTCCAACCAGATTAAGCCGAGTGGCCGCGAGACTTTCTTTCCGGCGTCGGAGCTCATCGTATCCAAGACGGATCTCAAGGGGCGCATGACCTATGTGAACCGTCTGTTCTGCAAGATGGCCGGTTACGAAGAGGCCGACCTGCTCGGCCAGCCGCACAGCCTGATCCGTCATCCCGATATGCCGCGCAGCGTCTTCAAGCTGCTCTGGGACACGGTCGAGGAGCGCCGCGAGATTTTCGCCTTTGTGAAGAACATGGCGAGCAATGGCGATCACTACTGGGTCTTCGCCCATGTCACGCCGTCCTATGGTCTCGACGGCAAGATCGCTGGCTATCATTCCAATCGCCGTGTCCCGCCGCCGGATCTCATCAAGAAGACGATCGCGCCTGTATATGCCGACGTGCTGGCAATCGAGAAGCGGCACGTGAACGGCAAGGAATCCCTCGCCGCCGGCTACAAGGCCCTAACCGATTTCGTTGCATCCCAGAAAGTCAGCTATGACGAACTTATGTTTTCTCTCAAGAGCGCAGCTTAGCACGCTCGTCGTCATTGCCGGCTCTGCGCTTGCTCTGGTGCTTCAGTTCTTCGGTCTTCCGGTCGCAGCCATGGTCTGCCAGGCTGTTGCGATCGCGGCGGCAATTGTCGCGCTTGTTCTGATGGGCAAGACGGCGCGCCTGATCGAGAAGGCACGCGTCGCCTGCCAGCGCATCGCGCAGGGTGATTTCGAGGCCCGTATCCTTGGAATCCCGGTACGCGGCGTGACCGGCGAGTTGCTGCACAGCGTCAATGATATGATCGACGGCTGCGATGCTTTCGTGCGCGAATCCACCGCGGCGATGGCAGCGCTCAACGACAACAAATATTACCGGCGCATCCTGCCGGGCGGATTGCATGGCGGCCTGCTGCACGGTGCGAAAGCGATGAATGCGGCGACCGACAATATTGCCGACCGCATCAGGAATTTCGAGCGCCAGACCAGCCAGCTCGAATCTACAGTGGGTGGCATCGTATCCGCACTCGACAGCGGCGCGGTCGAGATGAGCAGCACCGCAGGCAATCTGCGGACCGGCGCATCCTCGACATTGACCCGCGTCACGTCGGTGGCGGCGGCATCCGAGCAGGCGTCCGCCAACATGCAATCGGTGGCTTCGGCCACAGCGCGGCTGTCGTCCAGCGCCAGCGAAGTCGGCGCCGACGTCAATCGCTCGGCCGCGATTGCCGGGCGCGCCGTCGAACGGGTCGCCGATGCTGCCAGCAATGTCGATGTGCTTCGCGCCGTTGCGGTGCGCATCAGTGAAGTCGTGACTTCGATCAATGTGATTGCCAGCCAGACCAATCTGCTGGCGCTGAACGCAACAATCGAGGCGGCCCGCGCAGGCGATGCCGGTCGTGGTTTCGCAGTGGTGGCGCATGAAGTGAAGGCACTGGCGACACAGACCGCCAACTTTACCGCCGAGATCGAGAAGGAAATCGGCCAGGTTCAGTCGGCGACCGACAAGGTCTCCTCGTCGATCACCGAGATCGGCACCGTGATCGCGGAAGTGAACGAGATCACCGGCAAGGTCGCGAGCGCCTCCGAAGCGCAGTCGGCGGCAACGGCCGATATCGCGCGCAACATCGACGAGGCCTTCGCTGTCGTGCGTGAGATCTCGACCAACATCCAGTCGCTGGCAACGACGGCCAAGGACACCGAACAACTCGCCACATCGACCATGGTGGCATCGGGCGATCTGTCGTCGCAGTCGGGATTGCTGACCAAGGAAATCCGCGGCTATCTCGGCGAGGCCCGGCAAAATCTGGTACGCCAGGCTGCCGCGCGCTGATCGCGTCCGCTCATTTCGAATGATCTGGGATTGGCGCCGTTGCGGCGCCAATTTCGTTTGTGGTGAAAGGCGCGCCTGTTAGGCGCTGATATCCGTGAAGAAGCCGCTGGCGCTGCCGCCATTCTCGGTCTTCTTGTTCACGGCTTCCTTGATCTTGTCGGCAATCTTCTGCTCGACCTCCCGGCGTTGCTCCGGCGACATGTTGTTCAATTCTTCTTCCGTTACGCCGATGCTCGACAGCAGCGCGTCGCGCATTTTTTCTGCTGGCGTCTTTTTCGCGTAGTCGAGGAATTTCTCTTCCGGCGATTTTGCTATCACTGTTGCATTGCCGAGGCCGCTCTCGGCCTTGTCGGATGGCTGCAGTCTGGTCGGAAGCTTGAAGGACTGCATGCTGGAGATAATGGAGTTCGACATCTGAATTTCTCTTGCTGTGAGATGTTTGCGACCCGCTACGCAAAAATCAGGCCATCAGAAATATTCAGAAATCATAAGCGGTTAGGTATTTGTAGTAGCTGTCAGGCGTTGCCTGCCGGCAAGCTTTGCCGGCAAAATTGACCGAGGCGCGCTGCGTCAGGCCGTGCGGCGCTTTGGCGGGTCGAGTTCGCGGCCGGTCTCCAGCATGATCTTGCGGAGCCAGATCGATCCGGAATCGAATTGCGCGCGTGTCGGCGTGAACATGAATTGTTCGTCGATGCCGGGATCGAGCGGTGGGGCAATGATTGTGAGCGATAGCGGCTGAGCCAATGCGGCGATCAGGCGTCGCGGCACAAAGGCCACGAGATCGGTGCGCGCCACAACGTGCAGCGCCTCGATATAGCTCGGCACGACGAGGGCGATCTGCCGCTCCAGTTTCTTGCTGCGCAGCCAGTCGTCGATCAGATCTTCGCTCTGGCCGCGGAGCACCACGGCGATATGACGGGCTTTGAGAAACCCCTCGGTCGTTTTCAGGCGCGATGCCGCCGGATGGCCCCTGCGGACGGCGAGGGCATCGGAATCGACATAGAGCAACTGACGATGGAAGCCGTTGAAGGCGTTGCCGATGCTGATCACCATGTCGAGGCTGCGGGCGAATTCCGCCGTCATGATCGCCGGGCCGCGCCATGGCACGACGTTGATCTGGACGCCCGGCGCGACGCTGTCGAGCTTCTTCATCAATGGCGGCATCAGCAGTTCGACGGCCAGATCCGGCATCATCAGCCGAAAGTGCCGGTCGCTTTGGCGGGCGTCGAAGACATCCGGGATGAACAGTCCGCGGACTTGCTCCAGTGTCTGGGCAAGTGGACCGCGCAGGGCCTGTGCGCGCGGCGTCAGCTCCATGCGGGCGCCGACGCGGACCAGCAGAGGATCGCCGAGAACGTCGCGCAGCCGGCGCAGCGCGTGGCTCGCCGCCGGTTGCGACAGGCCGATCCGCATCGCGGCTCGGCCGACATTGCCTTCCAGCAGCAATGCATCGAGCGCGACAAGCAGATTGAGATCGAGCGCGGCTAAATTCATGAGCCGAATATATATCATACAGACTATCGATTGGAAGAATGGGGATTGTCCAACCCATACTGCGTCATCGTTCAAACGATGGAGCAAAACAATGAGCACGGCAGACAACAAGAAGCTTATTCAGCAGGTCTATAGCGATTCAGCCAACCGCAGCGGCACGACCTTCGCCGATCATCTCGCCGATGATGCGTGCTGGATCGTCGTCGGGCAGTATTCCTGGGGACGCACGTTCAAGGGGAAGGATGCGATCCTCAACGGCCTGATGGGACATTTCAGGTCGTTATTCGACATCCGGCCGCGCACGGTCGCGTCCAATTTCATTGCGGAAGGCAATCTGGTGGTGGTCGAGGCCAAGGGCGACAATGTCACCAAGACCGGCGATCGTTACGACAACGATTATTGCATGGTGTGGCGTGTCGAGAACGGCAAGATCACCATGATCAAGGAATATTGCGACACTGCGCTTGTGGAGCGGGTGTTGGGTCCTTTCCCGGAGGAGATGGCGCGCGTGCCTGCCTGACACAAAAATGCCGGGCGCAGTGTTGCGCCCGGCCTTCGTCGAATGGTTCGTGATCAGGCTGCGCTGGTGGCGAGATGTTTGAACATGGCGGCGCGGGCTTCGTCGTCCATCTCGGCCTTGAACTTGAATGTGTCCTTCAGGGCGACAGCCTTCGCAGCGGCCGGGCGCGCCGAGATCTCATCATGCAGGCGCTTTACGTTGGGGAATTGGGCAAAGCCCTCGTCGCCGAGAATGAAGTTGGTCATCCGCACCCAGCCCCAGACATCCATGTCGACGATCGTGTAGCTGTCACCGACCATATATTGACGGCCGGCGAGGCGGTCGTTGAGCACGCCGAGATGGCGTTTCGCCTCGAACTGATAGCGGTTATGCGCGTAGTCGACCTTCTCCGGCGCGAAATGCTTGAAGTGCACGGCTTGGCCGAAAAACGGACCGACGCCGGTGGCGACGAACATCAGCCAGGACAGCATTTCGCCGCGATTGGCCGGGGTGTTGGCGGGCAGGAATTTGCCGGTCTTCTCGGCGAGGTAGAGCAGGATGGCGTTGCTGTCGAACACCTTGACGCCGTCGTCGTCGATTGCAGGCACCTTGCCGTTCGGATTGACCTTGAGGAAGTCCCGGTTGAATTGCGCACCGGTGCGGGTGTCGATGGCGATCGGCTCATAGGCCAGGCCGGCTTCTTCCAGAAACAGCGCGACCTTGGTCGGGTTTGGCGACCCGTTGAAGTAAAACTTCAGCATCTCAAATCTCCCTGGATTTTGTACGTCAAAGCGCGAGGCGAGGACCGCGGGCGCGAACCATCGTCTCGTGCTTGGAATTCAGGGGGAGTGCAAGCGGTGTTTTGACGAAGGCCGGGCGCATGCGTCCGGCCGGTGGCATGGGCGGGGACTTTAGACCGCGCCCATCTCGCTGCGGATTTCAGCGCGGAGTTCGTCGATCAAGCGCAGGCCCTTCTTGGTCTCGACGTGCCAGAACGTCCAGCCGTTGCAGGAGGCGGAGCCCTGGGCCATCGCGCCCATGCGATGGATCGAGCCGACCTTGTCGCCGAACATGATGGCGCCGTCGGCGCGCACCAATGCACCATGACGCTTCTTGAGATCGACCAGCTTGGTACCGGGCGAGATCATGCCGCGCTCGACCAGTTCCGAGAACGCCACGCGGGGCGCGCTGCGGGCGGTCATGAACGGCGCCAGTGTTGCCTCGGGCAGTGGCTCGATCGCGGCGATGCGCGCTTCGGCAGCGGCGGCGTAGTCGCGGTCACGCTCGAAGCCGATGTAATTGCGGCCGAGGCGCTTGGCGACAGCGCCAGTGGTGCCGGTGCCGTTGAACGGATCGATGACGAGGTCGCCGGGTTTCGACGACGACAGCAGCACGCGGGCGAGCAGACCTTCCGGCTTCTGTGTCGGGTGAACCTTCTTGCCGTCCGAGCCCTTCAGGCGTTCGTCACCGGTGCACAGCGGGATCAGCCAGTCGGAACGCGCCTGCACGTCTTCATTGGCGGCCTTGAGGGCTTCGTAATTGAACGTGTAGCCCTTCGCGTTTTCATCGCGCGCAGCCCAGATCATGGTCTCATGCGCATTGGTGAAGCGACGGCCACGGAAATTCGGCATCGGGTTGGATTTGCGCCACACGATATCGTTCAGGACCCAGAAGCCAAGGTCCTGCATGATGGCGCCAACGCGGAAAATGTTGTGGTAGGAGCCAATGACCCACAAGGTCGCCGACGGCTTCATGATACGGCGTGCGGCCAGGAGCCACGCGCGCGTGAAGTCGTCATATGCGGCGAATGACGAGAACTTGTCCCAGTCATTATTCACCGCATCGACATGGGATTCATCGGGGCGCTTGAGATCGCCCTTCAGCTGCAGATTGTACGGCGGATCTGCGAACACCAGATCGACCGACCCTGCCGGGAGTTTTGACATCTCTGCGACGCAATCACCAATGACGATGCTGCTGCTCGGAGAGGTTTCGAAGTGAGAGCGGGGCGCCCTTGCAGACGCCCCGCGACGCGAAACAACCATGACTCAATTACTCTGACTCAGGCGACGCTGTCGGCGACGCGGGACTAAACAACCGACAGGCAGACATTGACCGGGCAAAGTAAAAATCGACTTAATTGGTAACGAGTTCGAACTAGGCAAGTTTTGCCGGGCAGGTTAATGCTTAATGGAATGGAAATTTTACGCTGCAATTGCGTTATGGTGTTCGGATCGCGTCAAACCGGTCTAAAATGCTGCGACTTGAAATGAAGGAATTACCTCATGCGTTACGATGACTTCCGTCGCAGCGACAATATCGACGACCGTCGTGACGATAGCGGCGGCGGATATGGCGGCGGAGGTGGCGGTGGTTTCGGAATTCCGGGCGGTGGCGGTGGTCTCGGCATCGGCACGGTGATTGTGCTTGGCCTCGTTGGCTGGGCGTTCGGCATCGATCCGCGCATTCTTATCGGCGGTGCAGAAATTCTCACCGGCGGCCAGCAGGCGCCGACCTATCAGACCGATCGGCGCTCGACGCCGACGAAATCAGGCGCACCCACCGACGAGATGGGCAGCATGATCTCCGGCGTGCTCGGCGAGATCGACGATCGCTGGGACGAAATCTTCAAGGAGAGCGGGCAGAAATATACCGGGCCGCAGATCGTGCTGTTTCGCAATGCCACCAATGGCGGGCGCTGCGGCAATGCGCAGTCGGCGATGGGGCCGTTCTACTGTCCGCCCGACAAGAAGATCTATCTCGACACCGGCTTCTTCCGTCAGGTTGAAACCAAATTCCGCGGTTGCTCGGGCAATGCCTGCAAATTTACCGCGGCATATATCATTGCGCATGAAGCCGGCCATCACATTCAGAACCTGCTCGGGATCATTCCGCGCGTGACACGCCTGCAGCAGCAGGCCGGCAGCAAGGCTGAGGCCAATCTGCTGCAGGTCCGCGTCGAGTTGCAGGCCGATTGTCTGTCGGGCGTCTGGGTCAATCGCGAATCGAAGAAGCGCCCCGGTTTCCTCGAAGCCGGCGACATCGATGCTGCGCTGCAGACCGCGTCCGCCATCGGCGACGATACGTTGCAACGTCAGGCACAGGGTCGCGTCGTGCCGGATTCCTTCACGCACGGTTCTGCCGAACAGCGCAAGCGCTGGTTCATGACCGGCTATCAGCAGGGCACCGTGCAGGCCTGCAATACATTCGCGACGGATCGACTGTAACGACGATGGAGCCCGACACGACCAAAGCCTTCGTACCGCTCAACATTGCGGTACTGACGATTTCCGACACGCGGTCGCTCGATGACGACAAGTCCGGCGCGACGCTGGCCGATCGGCTGACATCGGCCGGTCACGTGTTGGCGAAGCGCGAGATCGTCACGGACGATGTCGAAGCGATCCGCAAGATCGTGCGCGCATGGATTGCCGATCCCGGCGTGGACGCGATCATTACGACCGGCGGCACGGGGTTCACCGGCCGCGATGTCACGCCGGAAGCCATCGAGCCGCTGTTCGAGAAGCGGATGGATGGTTTCTCGATTGCGTTTCACATGCTGAGCCACGCCAAGATCGGTACCTCGACGATCCAGAGCCGCGCGACTGCTGGCACCGCCGGCGCGACATTTATCTTCTGCCTGCCGGGTTCGCCCGGCGCCTGCCGCGATGGCTGGGACGGCATCCTTGCCGCGCAACTGGATTACCGCACGCGGCCCTGCAATTTCGTGGAGATCATGCCGCGGCTGGATGAGCATTTGCGACGCCCGAAGGCGAAGGGCGCGTCGGTCTAGAGCACGAGTTCCCAGGTCTCGCCGATCAAATCCTGCCCGAAACTGCGATGCGGCTCGGTGGCGACCAGCGCGAAACCTGCATCCTGATAGACTTTTCGCGCAGCGCCGAGATTGCTCTGGGTCCACAGCGTGATCCTGCGATAACCGCATTGCCGCGCAAAGGCGATGGATTCCGTCACCATGCGCTGGCCGAGCTTTTGTCCGCGCGCCTTGGGATCGATCAGCAAGAGCCGAAACTTGGCGACGTCGTCGGATGCCTTCACGAGAAACAGCGAGCCGACCGGCGCGCCGTCCATCTCGGCGATCCAGCAGCGTTCGCGCGTGGCATCGCATGATGCGACGAATTCTGCGGCGATGTCAGCTACCAGCGCCTTGAAGGACGCATCGAACCCGTATTCACTCGCATAGAGTTCGCCGTGACTGCGGATGACCCAGTCGATATCGCCAGGCTGGAGATCGCGTAGCACTGCAAGCTGAACGGCATCGGGGGCTTGGGCGGCCATGGTCAGGCGACGATGATCCGGCTGCGCAGCAATGTGCGTGAGGAGCGGCCGAGCTGGCGCAGCAGCCGCGCTTCGGAGCGCCGGGCATCGGGTGCGTAGCCCCCGAGACGGTCGTAGTGTTCGCGTGCAATCAGCAGACCTTGATCGGCCTTGGGGCCTGTGATCATCCGGACCAGGTGCTTCAGGCCATCGCGAAAATTGGTCTCGTCATAGGGCGAGCGCGCATAGCGGAAAATGCCCGCGCGGGGGCGGTTGCTGGTCGATACGCGCTGGATGAATTGCTGGGTCTCCTCGATCCAGCCGGCATCGAGCACGGCGCCGGCATGGAGAAACATTAGCCAGGGCGAGCGCGCCTGCTTGGCGCCGGCGGCCATCGCCGCGGCGCGCGATCCCTGCGAGGTCAGGAAGCCGCAGCCGGCGACATCGGCGACACGTTCGATGACATCGGTGCCAGCGCGATCGACCAGCAGCACTTCGCGGATCACACCGGCAGCAGCGCCCGGCACCAGCGCTGCCAGTGTGGCAACAGCGGGCTGTTCGACGCCTTCGGTGGGGATGATCACGCTCAGCATGGGTGTCGGATAATACCTCTCAACAACGGGGTGGCCGCGTTATCATTTCGTCATAGTCTATGCGGCACCGGCGGCTGCTGCAATTTCGGGGCGGTTCGACTTTCGGCCGCCCCTGCAAGGCGGCGGGAGAATGCACAGTGCCCCGGCCGTGTGCCACCCTATTTATGTTCTTGCTTTGTTCCATGTGTACGCTATCGTGGCTTCATGAGTCGCCAGATCGCTGCCCTCAAGCACCCGCCGGTCCCGGCGCCCTCCGATAAGCCGGCGGGTGCGCTTTCCCCTTTTCCCGAGATCGCAGTGGCGATCGACAAGCAGCGGCGGCGCGGCCGCGGTGCCCAGTCCAACGACAGCGGGCGCTACGAGGCCGAGGCCCGGGTAGCCTTTGATGATGGCTGGCAGAGCCTCGATGAATTGCCGCCGTTCAAGACGACCGTTGCGACGGACACCGCGCGCAAGGTCATCACGCGCAATGAGTCGCCGGATATCGGCTTCGACCGTTCGATCAATCCCTATCGCGGCTGCGAGCATGGCTGCGTCTATTGTTTCGCGCGGCCGACCCACGCCTATCTCGGTCTCTCGCCCGGGATCGATTTCGAATCCAAACTGTTCGTGAAGCCCGATGCGCCGGCGCTGCTCGAGAAGGAGCTGGCCGCCGCCGAATACGAGCCGAAGATGATCGCGATCGGTACCAATACCGATCCGTATCAGCCGATCGAGCGCGAGCGGCAGGTGATGCGCGGCATTCTCGAAGTGCTGGAGAAGACCGGCCATCCCGTCGGCATCGTCACGAAGTCTGCCTTGGTGACGCGCGATATCGATATCCTGGCGCGGATGGCGAAGCGCAATCTGGTCAAAGTGGCGCTGTCGGTGACGTCGCTCGATCCGAAGCTCGCGCGCACCATGGAGCCGCGCGCGTCGACGCCGTCGAAGCGGCTGGAAGCTTTGCGGCAGCTATCCGAGGCTGGCATTCCGACCACGGTGATGGTGGCGCCGGTGATCCCCGCGCTGAATGACAGCGAGATCGAGCGCATTCTCGATGCCGCCGCGCATGCCGGCGTCAAGGAAGCCAGTTACGTTTTGTTGCGGCTACCGATGGAAGTGCGCGATCTGTTTCGCGAATGGCTGATCGCGAATTATCCGGATCGCTACCGCCATGTCTTCACGCTGATCCGCGAAATGCGCGGTGGCCGCGATTACGACTCGCAATGGGGCACGCGCATGAAGGGCACCGGACCGATGGCCTGGATGATCGGTCGCCGCTTCGAGATCGCCTGCACGAAGCTTGGCCTCAACAAGCGTCGTTCGAAACTCACCCTCGATCATTTCGAGAAGCCGGCCGGTGCCGGTCAGCAACTGAATCTGTTCTAACTCCGCAGGTCTCGCAGCGTACGGAGTGGTGGAGAGGGGACGTTGGCAGGAAACCAGAGCCTGCCAACGTCCCTCTTTTCGATCTATAGAGTGAGTACAGGAGTGACACGCATGACGATGACGAAACCACCGGCGCCGATCGCGCGCATGACGGTAATCACGTTGGGCGTGGCGGATATGCGCAGGAGCATTGCGTTCTACGAAGCGCTGGGCTTTACGCGAAAGGCCCGTGCCTCTGGCGAGGCCATCGCCTTTTTTGACACCGGCGCCAGCGTCCTCGCGCTGTTTCCATGGGATCAACTGGCGCAGGACGCGACATTGCCTGACCATCCAAGGCCGCAGGCGTTTCGCGGCAGCACGCTGGCGTGGAATTGCCGCTCCGAAGGCGAGGTCGATGCGGTCCTCGCTTTCGCTGTCGATTGTGGTGGATCGCTTTTGAAGCCAGCGCGAAAGACCGATTACGGTGGCTATTCCGGCTACTTTGCGGACCCGGACGGGCACGCCTGGGACGTGGTGACGGCACCGGGGATCGAGGTCGGCGACGACCGGCGGGTGCATCTGGACGATTAAAGCGGCAATCTGAATAGCGGGCACGATCCCGAGTTCCCGGTTGCGCGTGTTGGCCTGCTTCAGCAGGATCGCCGGATGATTCGAGATGCGAAAAAGAAGCCCCCCGCCAAGCCGCGCAAGAGCAAGATCGTTGTCGCGCCATGCTTTACGCGCGAATTCGCGCTGCTGGAGAGAGGCATCTGGCCGGTGGCTGGTTGCGACGAGGCCGGGCGTGGTCCGCTGGCAGGACCGGTCGTTGCCGCCGCGGTTGTGTTGGACCCGAACAACATTCCAAAAGGCCTCGACGATTCCAAGAAGCTGACAGAGAGCAAGCGCGAGGCGCTGTTTGAGGAAATCTGCGCTACGTCGTCATTTGCCGTCGCCTACGCATCACCCGCCCGGATCGACCGCGACAACATCCTGCGGGCGTCGCTCTGGGCGCTGGCGCGTGCCGTCGCGTCGCTCCCGGACGCGCCGAAACATGTGTTCGTCGATGGCCGCGACAAGATCGACACGACGGCCGATTGCGAGGCGGTCATTGGCGGCGACGCGTTGGTGCTCTCCATCGCAGCAGCTTCGATCATCGCCAAGGTGTCGCGCGACCGGCTGATGTGCCGGCTGGCCGAGGATTGTCCGGGCTATGGTTTCGAGGTGCACAAAGGTTATGGCGTGCCGCAGCATATGGCCGCGCTGAACGAATTGGGGCCCAGCATTCATCATCGCAGCCTGTTCGCGCCGGTTGTTGCGGCGCGTGCGCGTCATCAGACTGGCGTCCGTGCGGCGGGTCTGATCGAAGTCCACACCACCATCGATATCGAGATATCCGCCTGAGCGCTCAGGCGGTTGCCTCTCTTGGCTCTGCGCCGTATCACCTGAGCACGCTTCATTCCCTGCTGGCCGGTTCAGACGTTCAATGCGTTTCACCTCCCTGATCGTCGAACTGATCCGCGCCCGGCCACGGCTGGTGTTCTGGATCGTCGTGCTGTGTCAGGCCGCGATCTGGCTCGTCGTCCCCCTGCTGCTGTATCGCGGACCGCCGGGCGATCTCGCCACCGTGTTGGCCTATGGCCGGGAATATCAAGTCGGTACCCATATGGGACCGCCGCTGGCGTTCTGGCTGGCCGACATCGCCTTTCGGGCCGCCGGCAATCATGTTTTCGGTGTCTATCTGCTGGCGCAGATCTGCGCCGTCCTCACCTTCCGCGCGGTCTATCAGCTGGGCAGTGCCATCGTCGGCGGCCCGCAGGCTGTCATCGCCGTGCTGCTCACTATGACGGTTACGGCCTTTAGCACGCCCAGCATCGAATTCGGCCCGCTGATCCTGGCGCGTCCGCTCTGGGCGATGTTCCTGCTGCATGCCTGGCTCGCGATCGGGCAGGGCCGTCGCAATGCCTGGTTCGCGCTGTCCATCGAGGCCGGCCTGCTGCTGCTGACCACGCCTCATGCCATGTGGTTGTTGCCGCTGCCGCTCGTCTTCGGTCTCGCGACCTCGCGTGGCCGCCGTAACCTGACGTCGTTCGACCCGCTTTATGCCTTACTGGTCATCGCGGTGCTGACATTGCCATGGGCCATGTGGGTGATCCGGGCCGGGGCACCGATTGTGCCTGTACCGCCGCAACTGACCGATATCGCCGGCCAGGCGCGGCAGTGGGGCGTGCTGATGGCCTGGCTGCTTGCGTCAATTACCGGCGTGATCGTTCTCACGGTGATGAACTGGGGCCGCATCGTTCCGAAGACCGAGGAAGCTCCCATCATCTTCCGCCCACCGGTCGATCCGCCGGCGCGGGGCTATGTGTTTTTCTTCGCACTCGCGCCGGGATTGCTCGGCAGCCTGTTCGGCGCGCTTTACGGCCTCGATCGCGTTGTCGGCGGCGCCGGCATTGCTCTGGTCATGTCGGGTCTGGCCGTCGTCGTGGCGTCGGGCGATCTGATCGCGCTGCGGCGCCAGCGCGTGCTGCGCAAGGTCTGGGCCTTCGCCATCATCGCGCCGGCCCTCGCAGCCTTCGCCAGTCTTGTGATTCTGCCTTGGGTCGACGGCCCCGAAGATGTGACGGCGCTGCCTGCACGCGAGATCGGGCGCTTCTTCGGCGAGAGCTTCGAGCGCCGGACCAATAAGTCATTGCCGGCGGTGGCCGGCGATGCGCAACTCGCAGCATTGATCGGGATGAGCGCGTCACGGCCGCATTTGCTGAACGATGCAGTGCCTTCGCGCACGCCATGGATCACGCCCGCGAAGTTCGCCGAGACCGGCGGCGTCGTGGTGTGGCGCGCGGCAGATACGATCGGCACGCCGCCCGCGGAGATCGCGCAGCGCTTCCCTAACCTCGTACCGGAAGTCCCGCGCGCCTTCGAACGTCTGGTGAATGGCCGGCAACCCTTGCTGCGGATCGGCTGGGCGATCGTGCGGCCAAAGGCGCCCTAGCTGGTCCTGCCCGACGGTGCTTCCAGCGCCTTTGCGATCGCACGCAGATCCATCCAGGTCATCCGCTTATAAGACGGCGAGCGCAGCAGATAGGCGGGGTGGAACGTCGCCAGCGCTTTGATCTTGCGGGTGCCGGTGTCGTAATCGACCCAGCGGCCGCGCGACTTCATGATGCCGTCGCGGGTCTGCAGCAGCGTCTGTGTCGAGGGATTGCCCAGCGTCACGAGGATGTCCGGATTCACCAGCTCGATCTGGCGCTGGATGAACGGCAGGCAGATCTGCGTCTCCTGCGGCGTCGGCGTGCGGTTGCCCGGCGGCCGCCATGGAATGACATTGGCGATATAGACGTCGGTGCGCTTCAGGCCGATGGCGCGCATCATCAGGTCGAGCAGTTTGCCGGAGCGGCCGACAAAGGGCAGGCCTTCGATGTCCTCGTCGCGGCCCGGCGCCTCGCCGACGAACATGATCCGCGCCTGCGGATTGCCATCGGCAAACACCAGTTGGGTCGCAGTCGATTTCAGGGCGCAGCCGTCGAATCTATCCAGCATGCCACGCAGCACCTCAAGCGAGGGCGCGGTGCGTGCGGCGTCCCGGGCGGCAGCGATGGCAATGTCTGGGGCGACCTCGACACGGGCGGGTGGGCGTGCTGGGGGCGGCGGCATGCCATTGAGCGGTGGTCGCTTCGGCGCGCTGTCGGACAGCTCCCGGGCAGGCGGCGGGAGGTCGTCCGACAGCCGGTTCACCGGCTCATCCATCAATGCGCAATCGACCCCGGCCTCCAGATAAAAGGCGAGCAGTTGCGCAACGCTGGGGTGGGGTTCAGGCGTCATGAGAGGGGGGTCACAGGCATGCCAGCAATCTAGGCCGGATCGCCGCCCAGCGAAACGCCCCCTGTGCATTTAGGTGGTTGTTCTTCCGTCAAAAATCGGAAACAACAGCCCTTAGAAGCGTTCTGAACGGGTTGGAAACGGGTCTGAGACGAGATTATGAGCACTGAAGAACTTCCGCCGCGCGAGTCCATGGAATTCGACGTCGTCATCGTCGGTGCCGGGCCCTCCGGTCTGTCGGCCGCGATCCGGCTGAAACAGCTCAATGCGGACCTGTCCATTGTCGTGGTGGAAAAGGGTTCCGAAGTCGGTGCGCACATCCTGTCCGGCGCGGTGATCGATCCCGTCAATCTCGACAAGCTGATCCCGGATTGGCGCGAAGATGCAGACTGCCCGCTCAAGACCCAGGTCAAGGACGACCAGTTCTATTTCATGACCAAGACCGGCGGCTTCAAGCTACCGAACTTCTTGATGCCGCCGCTGATGAACAATCATCACTGCTACATCACCTCGCTTGGCATGGTGTGCCGTTGGCTGGGTGCGAAGGCGGAAGCGCTTGGCGTCGAAATCTATCCCGGCTTCGCGGCTGCCGAGACGCTGTATGACGACAATGGCGCCGTGCGCGGCATCGCCACTGGCGACATGGGTATCGGCCGCGACGGCAAGCCGAAGGATTCGTTCACCCGAGGCATGGAACTGCTCGGCAAATACACGCTGTTCGCCGAAGGCGCGCGTGGTTCGCTGACCAAGCAGATCATCGCCAAATTCGCCCTCGACAAGGATTGCGAGCCCGGCAAGTTCGGCATCGGCATCAAGGAAGTCTGGCAGATCGATCCGGCCAAGCACCAGAAGGGCACGGTGAAGCACTCGTTCGGCTGGCCGCTCGACAATGACGTGGGCGGCGGCACGTTCCTGTACCACTACGACGATAACCTCGTGGCTGTCGGCTTCGTGCTGCACCTGAACTACGAAAACCCCTATCTCTATCCGTTCGAGGAATTCCAGCGCTTCAAGACCCATCCGCTGATCCGCGACACATTCGAAGGCGGCAAGCGCCTCGCCTACGGTTCGCGTGCGATCACCGAGGGCGGCTACCAGTCGGTGCCGAAGCTGGTCTTCCCGGGCGGGGCGCTGATCGGCTGCGCCGCAGGCTTCGTCAACGTGCCGCGCATCAAGGGTGTTCACAACGCCATGGCGTCAGGCATGCAGGCTGCCGAGCACGTCTCCGCTGCGCTGGCTGCAGGTCGCGCCAATGACGAGTTGATGGAATACGAGGCCGGCTGGCGGTTGTCCTCGATCGGCAAGGATCTCTATCCGGTCCGCAACGCCAAGCCGCTGTGGTCCAAGTTCGGGACCCTCCTCGGCAACGCGCTCGGCGGCTTCGACATGTGGTGCAACACGTTCGGCTTCTCGCTGTTCGGCACGCAGAAGCATGAGAAGCCTGATCGCAAGGCGCTCAAGCCCGCCAAGCAGTATCAGCCGATCGTCTATCCGAAGCCGGACGGCAAGATCACCTTCGATCGCCTGTCCTCGGTGTTTCTGTCGAACACCAATCACGAGGAGGACCAGCCGATCCATCTCAAGGTTGCCGACATGGCACTGCAGAAGTCGTCGGAGCACGACGTCTTTGCCGGCCCGTCAAATCGCTATTGCCCGGCAGGCGTCTATGAGTGGGTTGAAGAGTCGAGCGGTGCGCGATTCCAGATCAATGCGCAGAATTGCGTCCACTGCAAAACCTGCGACGTGAAGGATCCCAACGGGAACATCACCTGGGTTCCGCCGGAAGGTGGCGGCGGCCCGAACTACGAGGCGATGTAACCGGTTCGCTGATTACGATTGTGTGAGCGGCGGCGCCCGTAGGCGGGCCGCTACACCGGCCGGATGTCACGATAACGCCACAGTGCGAGCGTTCTCAGGGGCAGTGGCGCAATCCGGCGGCCCAATTGCTGACAGGCTTCAAGGTGCCACTGGTGCGATCGCGCCTCCGATCCTTGCGATTGACCGCCAAACGCGGCATTGTTGGCATGCGCACTATTGCCGGGTCGGCTGCGCATCCGAGCCTGTCTTGCAGTCTTGCTCGCATTTTGCTCGATATCCTGCCCGTAAATCCTGGAGCTAGGCGAACCCTATGTTGTCCATCCGTTTCAATCGTTTGACGCTCGCTGCCGCCACGGTCGCCGTCCTCGCGATGCCCGGTCAGCTGCTAGCGCAAACCCCGGATCATACCGGCGATAGCTCCGCCGCCCAGTTTCCCACCTCCCGCGATCTGAAGTCGCTCACCACCGCCGGCAGCTATCTGGCCGCCCGCCACGCCAGCGTCGAGCGCGACGCCACCTCGGCTGCGGCGTTTTACCGCTCCGCGCTGCGTACCGATCCGAAGAACAACGAACTGCTCGATCGCGCCTTCATCTCCTCGCTCGCTGATGGCGATATCGAAGAGGCCGTCAAGCTCGCCGATCGCATCCTCACCATCGACAAGTCGAACCGCGTCGCCCGTCTCGTTGTGGGTGTGCGCGATCTCAAGCTGAAGAAATACGCTGCCGCGCAGACCAATATCAACCAGTCGGTGCGCGGCCCGATCACCGACCTCGTTGCGACGCTGCTGTCGGCCTGGGCCGGCTACGGCGCCGGCGAGAGCAAGACGGCGATTGCCAATATCGACAAGCTGGCCGGTCCGGAATGGTATCCGATCTTCAAGGATCTGCATGCTGGCCTGATCCTCGATCTTGCCAACAAGCAGAAGGATGCGGGCGCCCGTTTCGAGCGCGCCTACAAGCTCGACGATTCCGCGCTGCGCGTGGTCGACGCCTATGGCCGCTGGACCTCGCGCAACAAGGACGATGCTGCGGCGCTCGGCATCTACGAGACCTTCAACAAAAAGCTCGCTCGTCATCCGCTGGTGCTGGAAGGTATCCGCGAAACCAAGGCCGGCAAGAAACTGGCACCGCTGGTCGACAGCCCGCAGGCTGGCGCTGCTGAAGCACTTTATGGCATCGGCGCATCGCTAACCCGCCGCGGCGGTGAAGACCTCGCGCTGGTCTATCTGCAGCTCTCGCTTTATCTCAAGCCGGATCATTCGCTGGCGCTGCTGTCGCTCGCCGACCTCTATGAGTCGGTGAAGAAGCCGCAGATGGCCATCAAGGTCTATGAGCGCGTGCCCGCCAATTCGGCGCTGAAGCGCAATGCGCAGATCCAGCAGGCCACCGATCTCGATGCGGCTGATCGCAGCGATGAAGGCATCAAGATTCTCAAGGGTGTTGTCGCCGACGATCCCCGGGATCTCGAAGCCATCATGGCGCTCGGCAATATCGAACGCGGGCGCAAGAAGTTTGCGGACTGCTCCGAAACCTACACCAAGGGCATCGATGTCATCGCCGCCAACCAGGACAAGCCGAACTGGGTGTATTTCTACTTCCGCGGCATCTGCCTTGAGCGTTCGAAGCAGTGGGCCAAGGCTGAAGTCGATATGCGCAAGGCTCTCGAATTGCAGCCCGAGCAGCCGCACGTGCTGAACTATCTCGGCTATTCCTGGATCGATCAGGGCATCAACCTCGACGACGCCATGAAGATGATCAAGCGCGCCGTCGACCAGCGTCCGGACGATGGCTACATCGTCGACTCGCTCGGCTGGGCCTATTACCGCATCGGTAATTTCGACGACGCTGTGAAACAGCTCGAGCGCGCCATCGACCTGAAGCCGGAAGATCCGACCATCAACGACCATCTCGGCGATGCCTATTGGCGCGTCGGTCGCAAGCTGGAAGCCAAGTTCCAGTGGCAGCACGCCAAGGACCTGAAGCCTGAAGCCGAAGAGATTCCGAAGATCGAAGCCAAGATGGAAAACGGTCTGTCGGACGAACCTTCGTCTTCGGCCGCATCCAACGACAAGAAAAAAGAAGACGGCAAAGGCGGCTAATTCCATGGTTGGGGGCACGACCGGTTCAACGAGCCCGGTTCTCGAAGAAGATGCGCGCGCCAAGGTCAATCTGACCCTGCGCGTCATCGGCCGTCGAGTTGACGGCTATCATGATCTCGAAAGCGTCGTGGCCTTTGCCGATTGCGCCGACAGATTGACGCTGGAAGCTGGCGGCGATCTGTCGCTCACGGCCACCGGTCCGCGCGCGCAGGAATGTGGCGACACCGCCGATAATCTCGTTATCAAGGCCGCGCGCTTGCTCGGCGAGCGGGTTGAGGATCTTACATTCGGGCGCTTTGCACTCGACAAGCACTTGCCGGTTGCCGCCGGCATTGGCGGCGGGTCGGCGGATGCTGCCGCAGCGCTCCGCCTCCTGGTGCGCGCCAACAATCTCGAAATGGACGATCCCCGCGTGCTCGAAGTGGCGCGCCTGACCGGCGCCGATGTGCCGGTTTGCGTGCCGTCGCACGCCTGCGTGATGACGGGTGTGGGCGAAAACCTGCTGCCGCTCAGCATTCCGCGTTTACCCTGCGTGATGGTCAATCCGCGCGTGCCGGTAGCGACCAAGGATGTGTTCAAGGAGCTCGGTCTGAAGAATGGCGAGCTGCGTGTCGGGGTCAAGGACGTGTTGAAACGGGCCACCTGGCCGAATGAAGGCGGCTCACTCGATGCCTGGATCGATGCGCTCAATGCCGGAACCAACGATCTCGAAGCGCCTGCGCTGAAGGTCGAGCCCGCGATTGACACCGTGCTGTCGGCCTTACGCGGTGCCGAAGGCGTTCGCCTGGCTCGCATGTCGGGTTCGGGCGCGACCTGTTTTGCGCTGTTCGGCAACGACACCGATGCGCAGCGCGCGGCCGGTGCCATTCAACTCGCCCACCCGCTGTGGTGGGTGCATGCCGGCGCGCTGAGCTAGCGCGCTTTTTCCCTCGCCCCGCCTGCGGGGAGAGGGTGGCGCGGACGAAGTCCGCGACGGGTGAGGGGGAGCCAGCGAGTGAAACACTGGCTCCCCCTCACCCGGATCACTCGCTGCCGCTCGTGCTCCGACCTCTCCCCGCAAGCGGGGCGAGGTTAAGAAAAGCAACTAACTACCCCAGCCTGCGCTGTAGCCACCATCCACCGTGTAGATCACGCCGGTCGTATAGCCCGCGCGATCTGACGCCAGAAACGTCATCATGTCGGCGATCTCGCGCGGTTTCGCAGCGCGGCCGAGTGGCAAGCCCTGCTGCAATTCCCGGAAGCGGTTCTCGTCCCCGAATTGCGCCTTGGCGCGGGTCTTCATCAGCGTGATGTGGCGCTCGGTCTCCACCGGGCCCGGGTTGATGCCGACGACGCGGATATTGTCCTTCAGGCTCTTGCCGCCCAGCGCCCGCGTGAACGCCATCAACGCGGCATTGCCGGCGCTGCCGCAGATGTAATTGGCGTCGAACTTCTCGCCGGCAGCGCCGATGTCGTTGACGATCACGCCATGACCGCGCGCCTTCATCTGCGCATAGACGAGGCGCGTCAGATTGATGAAGCCGAACACTTTGAGGTCCCAGGCATGGCGCCAGGTCGGCTCGTCGATCCTGTCGAGCGATCCGCCGGGAATATCGCCGGCATTGTTGACGAGGATGTCGATATCGCCAGTTGCGACCGCCAGCGCGGCCAGATCGTCCGGCTTGCGCAGATCGACGCCATGCACGGCGACGTCGATCTGGTGGTTGGATCGCAGCCGGTCCGCCAGCGCTTGCATCTGCTCCACATTGCGGGCCGCGAGGCGGAGATCGCAGCCTTCTTCGGCAAACGCTTCCGCGGCCGCCGCGCCGATACCCTTGGATGCGCCCGTGATCAGGACGCGCTTGCCGCGCAAATGAAGATCCATGGAATGCCTCTGGATTGCAGAAGGGATTGTCTGCGACAGAGTTAGGCCCCTGCGGCAAAACCGGTCAACATTGCAGTGCAGCGTTGATCGCAGGCCGGCTTTGGTCCACATCTGCAGGCAGAATTACTGGCGAAGGAAACCCCACGTGAGCGCACAAAAAGAATATCGGATCGCGGTCATCCCCGGCGACGGCATCGGCAAGGAAGTGATGCCGGAAGGCCTGCGTGTCCTTGAAGCGGCAGCGAAAAAGCATCGTGTGAAGGTGCATTTCGATCATTACGACTTCTCGTCCTATGACTATTACGAGAAGCATGGCCAGATGATGCCGGACGACTGGAAAGCGCAGATAGGCAAGCACGATGCGATCTATTTCGGCGCCGTCGGCCTGCCGGCAAAGATTCCGGATCACATTTCGTTGTGGGGCTCGCTGATCAAGTTCCGGCGCGAATTCGACCAATACGTCAATCTACGCCCGGTGCGCCTGATGCCCGGCGTGCCCTGTCCGCTGGTCGGTCGCAAACCCGGCGACATCGACTTCTGGGTGGTGCGCGAGAATACCGAAGGTGAATATTCATCCGTCGGCGGTCGCATGTTCCCGGACACCGACCGTGAATTCGTTACCCAGCAGACGGTGATGACCCGCACCGGTGTCGACCGCATCCTGAAGTTCGCGTTCGATCTCGCGCAGTCGCGGCCGAAGAAGCACCTGACCTCGGCGACCAAGTCCAACGGCATCGCGATTACGATGCCCTATTGGGACGAACGCGTGAAGGCGATGGGCGCGAACTATCCCGATGTGAAGTGGGACCAGTATCACATCGACATTCTCACCGCGAATTTCGTAATGCATCCGGACTGGTTCGACGTCGTGGTTGCATCCAACTTGTTTGGCGACATCCTGTCCGATTTGGGCCCGGCCTGCACCGGCACCATCGGCATCGCGCCATCCGGCAATATCAATCCGACTGGCGATTTCCCGTCGGTGTTCGAGCCGGTGCATGGCTCGGCGCCGGATATTGCCGGGCAGGGCATCGCGAATCCGATCGGTATGATCTGGTCCGGCGCGATGATGCTGGAGCATCTCGGCGAGAAGGCTGCAGCGGATTCCATCGTCAAGGCGATTGAACGCACGCTCGGTGAACGCACGCTGCGGACGCGCGATCTCGGCGGTCAGGCCGATACAGGCGCTTGCGGCAAGGCCGTCGCGGAGATGGTGGAGTAATTCTGCTTCTTGCGCATCTAGAAAAATGCCCGGCTTTTGAGCCGGGCATTTTCATTTTGGGAGTTCGCAGCGCTTAAGCCGCAATCCGCCGGCAATGCTTCCACGCCGCTGCGATCAGATTGATGCTGGCCTCTGGCGTGCGGAACGCGGAATGCGCCGATAGCGTCACATTAGGCAGTGTCGTCAGCACATGGTTCGCGGGTAGCGGTTCGATGTCGAACACGTCGAGACCGGCATGGCGCAGATGGCCGGAGCGCAGCGCATCGATCATCGCCGCTTCATCGATCACGGCGCCGCGGGCAGTATTGACGAGGATCGCGCCCTTCTTCATCTGCGCGATGCGGTCGCGTGTTATCATGCCGCGCGTCTCGTCATTCAGCAGAAGATGAATTGAAACGACGTCGCTCTGCGACAGCACGGTTTCCATGTCAGTGAACTCGACACCGGGATGGGTCTTCGGCGACCGGTTCCAGGCAATCACCTTCATGCCCGAACCGAGCGCAATACGCGCGACTTCCGCAGCGATGCCGCCGAAGCCGATCAGACCAACCGTTTTGCCAGTCAGCTCCATGCCCTCGTCGCGCAACCAGTTGCCGGCCCGCATTTCACGGTCTTGCTGGGCAAGGCCGCGCGCGGCAGCCCACATATGCGCGACGGCGCATTCGGCGACGGCGGTGTCGCCGTAGCCGCGGATCAGATGCACCTCGATCCCGAGTTCGGCGAGCTCCTCGATGTGCATGTAGCTACGCGCACCGGTGCCGAGAAACACGACATGCTTCAGGCCGGCGCACTGCTTGGCCACATCGGTCGGCAGATAGGTGTGATCGACTATGGCGATCTCGGCGCCGTCCAGCACCCCAGGCAAATCGGCTGACTTGATGTCCTCATCGCGATTGATCTTGATTGCGATGTCGCCTGGCTGCGTCAGCCGTTCCAGAATCTTCGCCAGTTCTTCGCTGGCATCGACGAATACACCCCGCATCACTATCCCCTGTCTGTCTTCGTTATTTCGATGCGACGCCGGCAAGCGCCAGCACCGTATGCATCAATACATTGGCGCCGGCGGCGCAATCTTCCTGCGTCGAGCTTTCGAGCTCGTTGTGGCTGATACCATCCTTGCTCGGAATGAACACCATCGCTGTCGGCATGATGTTGTTGAGGTTGCAGGCGTCGTGGCCGGCGCCAGAGGTGATACGGCGATGCGAGTAGCCGAGCGAGGTCGCAGCGGTCTCGACCGCATTGACGAAGTCCTTGTTGAAGTGCGTCGGCGGCTTGTGCCAGACTTTGTCGAAGGCGACGTCGACCTTGCGATGCGCGGCGATCTCCTTGATGGCATCGCGCACGCCTTTCTCGATGGCGTCCAGCTTGCCGGCGTCGGCGCTGCGCAGATCCATGGTGAAGGCGATCTCGCCGGGGATCACGTTGCGCGACGGATTTGCGATCACGGCTTCGCCGATAGTGCCGAGCGCGCCGATATTGCTGACGACACGCTCGGTGGCCAGCACGATCTCGGACAGTGTCGCCAGCGCATCCTTGCGCAGCGGCATCGGGGTCGAGCCGGCATGGCTCTCGAAGCCGGTGATCTTGCCGTCGAACCACAGCACGCCCTGGCCGGAATCGACCACGCCGATGGTCTTGCTTTCGGCCTCCAGGATCGGGCCCTGCTCGATATGCAGTTCGACGAAGCCCGAGAATTTCTGCGTGCCGACCGCAACGTCGCCGCGATAGCCAATCTCGTCGAGCGCTTCGCCGACGGTGACACCTGCAATGTCCTTGCGCGACAGAATGTCGTCGGTGGTGAAGTCGCCGACATAGGCGGCGGAGGCCATCATCGCCGGCGCAAAGCGCGAGCCTTCCTCGTTGGTCCAGTTGGCGATGCAGATCGGCATCTCGGTTTCGATGCCGGCATCATTCAGCGTGCGGACGACTTCGAGCGCGCCGAGTACGCCGAGAATGCCGTCGAACTTGCCTCCAGTCGGCTGAGTGTCGAGATGCGAGCCGATGCCGATCGGGGCCGTCGACATGTCGCGGCCCTTACGCAGCGCGAACATCGAGCCGAGGGCATCGACATGCACCTCCAGGCCGGCATCTTCGCACGCCTTGCGGAACCAGTTGCGCACCAGTTTATCTTCAGGGCCGAGCGTCAAACGCCGCACACCGCCTTTTGGCGTGCCGCCGAATTTCGCCGTCTCGTTGATGGTGTCCCAGAGCCGCGCGGAATCGATTTTGAGGTTGTCGCCAAGCTTGGTCATGCGGTCTGTCCCGAGAAGTTTGTGTTGAAGAGGCCTGCTTTTCAATGACCCGGCGATGCCGGCTCGTCAACCAATGGGCTGTTCTGCGCCAGTTGCGCAGCAATGCCTGCGACGAGTTCGATCGCGGCCGTGTCGGGTGACGCGAGCCAGCTTGCCGAAAATGTCAGCGGCTGGAGTTGCAGGTTGGTATTGAGCAATTGCAGCCGTCCGTCCGCGAGTTCGTTCTCGATGATGGCTGTCGGGATCAGTGCTATGCCTAAGCCCTCAATCGCCATGTGCATTACGGTAGACAGCGACGCGCTGGCGTGCAGCCGGATCGGTGGCAGGTCGGGCCGGTTGAACAGCGAGCGCGCGATCTCGTAGGGCCGGGTCTTGCGCGAGAAGGTGATGATGGGAAATTTCGCGAGGTCATGGATCGAGAGCAGATCATTGCCGAGCCCGAGCGAAGGGCTGGCGAGAAAGCCGACGGGGTAGTCGCACAGCACACGGTTGCGAATGTTGGATGTCGAAAGCGGCCCGAGCACGAAAGCGAGATCGATCTCCTGTGCCTGCAACCGCGCGTTCAGGTTCGGCGTGATATCAACCTCGATTTCGAGGGACAGGTTCGGATACGAGATGTTGACGTGCTTGATCAGCCGCGTCAGCAAAGTGTGGACGATGGTCTCGGCGACGCCGAGCCGCAGAACGCCGCGCATTGCCGAGCGATCGCCAACCGCCGCCATCATCTCGGAGCGCAGGCCGATCAGCTTTTCGGCATAGACCAGCATCTGCCGTCCGGCCGTCGTCGGCGAGGCCATACGGCGGTCCCGCTGCAGAAGCCGCACGCCCATCTCGTGTTCCAGTTGCGCGATACGCTGGGAGATTGCCGGCTGGGTCGTGTTGAGCTTCTGGGCCGCGCCGCGGAAGCTGCCGAGATTGACCACCCAGAGAAAAGTCTCCAGCGCCTTGAAGTCCGCCATGGATGCGATCCGGCTATAGATAAGTAGGATTTATGGATATCGATTAAAAACAACGATTAGACATTATACTAGCCCTGAGTTTCAGTGCGTGTCGAGGCAGAATTAGGCAGGACACTAAGATGGCTATTTCTTCGGCAGCGCAGCAAAGCGACGATCGATCCTCGGATTTGCCCAGCGCGGTTGCTCGCCGCGAATATCGCGCGGGCAAATATGGCAGCACCGCCGGAGTGGCCCCGGGTTATGTCCAGGGCAATCTCGTCATTCTGCCGGAAGCCCAGGCCGCGGCTTTCCATCGCTTCTGCCAGCTCAATCCGAAGCCGTGCCCGATCATCGGCATGTCGGATGTCGGCAATCCAAGCATTCCCGCGCTCGGTCTTGATCTCGATATCCGGACTGACATTCCGCAATATGTCGTCTGGAAGGACGGCGAGGCGATTGATCGCCCTTACGAGGTGACGAAGTACTGGCGCGACGATCTCGTGTCTTTCGTCATCGGATGTTCGTATTCGTTCGAAGAAGCCATGATGGCCGATGACCTGCCGATCCGTCACATCGAACAGGATGTGCTGGTGCCGATGTATCGCACAAACATCGCCTGCAAATCCGCTGGCCCGTTCGCCGGGCCGATGGTGGTGTCGATGCGACCGCTGAAGCCGGCTGATGCGATCCGTGCCGTCCAGATCACCTCGCGGTTTCCCGCAGTGCATGGCGCGCCGGTACATCTGGGTCTGCCGCAGTCGATCGGCATCAAGGATATCAACAAGCCTGATTACGGCGATGCGGTGCACATCAACGACGATGAAATCCCGGTGTTCTGGGCCTGTGGCGTCACGCCGCAAGCGGTCATTGCTGCAGCGCGCGTGCCGTTCGCGATTACGCATGCGCCGGGTGTCATGCTCGTCACGGACCTGAAGAATAAGCATTTGGCTGTTTTATAAGAAGCAGCTTGCCGATCTTTCGGGCTTTACCGTAACCTTGATTAGTTTCATCGATAGCCGCCGGTCACAAAGGACAAAGACATGACGATTTCTCGCCGAAACGTATTGCTTGGAGGCGCCGCTTCCGCCGCGCTGCTGCCTCTCGCCAAGCCCGCGCGCGCGCAGGTCAAGGAAGTCGTGATTGGCGTGATTTATCCGCTGTCTGGCGCCAGCGCGCAAATCGGTGTCGATGCGCAGAAGGCTTTCGAAACGGCTGCCGACATCATCAACAAGGATTACGATTTCGCATTGCCGATGGCGAAGGGCGAAGGCTTCACCGGTCTCGGCGGCGCCAAGGTGCGTCTCGTATTTGCCGACCACCAAGCCGATCCGCAGAAGGGCCGCGCTGAAGCCGAACGCCTCATCACCCAGGAGAAGGTCTCGGCCATCGTCGGCACCTATCAGAGCGCCGTCGCCGTCACCGTCAGCCAGATCTGCGAACGCTACCAGATCCCGTTCCTGTCGGCCGACAACTCGTCGCCAAGCCTGCATCGCCGCGGTTTGAAATATTACTTCCGCGCCGCCCCGCATGACGAAATGTTCTCGACGGCGATGTTCGATTTCTTCGATGCGCTGAAGAAAAAAGGCCAGAAGATCGAGACGCTGGCGCTGTTCCACGAAGACACCATCTTCGGCACGGACTCCGCGAATGCGCAGCTCAAGCTCGCTGCCGATCGCGGTTACAAGATCGTCGCCGACATCAAGTATCGCGCCAATTCGCCGTCACTCACTGCCGAAGTGCAGCAGCTCAAGGCTGCCAATGCCGACGTGCTGATGCCGTCGAGCTACACCACCGATGGCATCCTGCTCATCAAGACCATGGGCGAACTCGGCTACAAGGCCAAGAACATCGTCGCACAGGACGCCGGCTTCTCCGAGAAGGCGCTGTATGATGCGGTCGGTGACAAGATTCCGGGCGTGATCTCGCGCGGTTCGTTCTCGCTCGATCTCGCCGCCAAGCGTCCGATGGTCGGCAAGATCAACGACATGTTCAAGGAGAAGTCCGGCAAGGACTTCAACGACTACTCCTCGCGCCAGTTCATGGGCCTGATCGTGATGGCCGATGCCATCAATCGTGCCAAGTCCACCGATGGTGAGAAAATCCGCGAAGCGCTGGTCGCCACCGACATGCCGGGCGAAAGCACGATCATGCCGTGGGCCAAGGTCAAGTTCGACGAGTTGGGCCAGAACAACAACGCCGATCCGGTACTGCTGCAGTATAATGGTGGCAAGTTCGTCACCATCTTCCCGCCGCAGGCCGCCGTGGCGGATGCGATCTGGCCGATGCCGTAAGGCGCGTTCTCTAAACGCATGTGGTGGCGTCGTCGGACTCGACGATGCCACCACATACTCCGGTGTCATCCCCGCCTAGCACGCCGAAGGCGTGCGGGGGGCGGGGATCCATATCCTCCGAAGGATTGGTTTGCACCTGGTCTGACCGGCATTGCCCAGTTGTGATGTCGGTGGTTATGGGTCCCCGCTTTCGCGGGGACGACAGACAGAGAGGATTACTTCGTGACCGCCGCGACCATCATCCAGAGCCTTGCCAGCGGATTGCTGATGGGGCTGCTCTACGGCCTGCTCGCGGTCGGCCTCGCGCTGATCTTCGGGTTGATGGACGTCACCAACTTCGCCCATGGCGAATTCCTGATGTTGGCGATGTACCTCACCTTCTTCCTGTTCATGTTCTGGGCGGTCGATCCACTGCTGTCGATCCCGCTGGTGGCCGCCGGCATGTTCGTGTTCGGCGCGGTGATCTATCTCGTGATCATACGCTTCGCGATGCGAGCCAAGGCCAATATCGGCATGGTGCAGATCTTCGCAACCTTCGGCCTCGCCATCCTGATGCGCGGCCTCGCGCAGTTCTTCTTCACCCCGGATTATCGAAGCATCCCGGCCTCGTTCCTCGGCGGCAAGACGATCTCGATCTTCGGGGTGTTCCTGCCGGTGCCGCAGCTGGTCGGTGCGCTGATCTCGATCGCCGCCTTCGGCGCACTCTACTTCTTCATGAAGAAGACCGATTTCGGTCGCGCGCTGGAAGCGACCCGTGAGGATGCCGGTGCCGTGGCGCTGGTCGGCATCGACAAGAACAAGGTGTTTGCCCTCGGCTGGGGCCTCGGCTCGGCGCTGATCGGTCTGGCCGGCGGCGTGATGGCGATCTTCTTCTATATCTACCCTGATGTGGGCGCGTCCTTTGCGCTGATCGCTTATGTCACCGTGGCGCTCGGCGGCTTTGGCAGCGTGTTCGGCGCGTTCGCGGGCGGCATCATCGTCGGTCTGGTCGAGGCGACCACGGCGATGATCCTGCCGCCGTCGCTCAAATCGGTCGGCATCTATGCCGTCTATCTTCTCGTCGTCTTTGTCCGGCCGCGCGGCCTGTTCGGATCGATCTGATGGACAGCTTCACCCAACGTCGCCGCCGCGACCTCATTCTCGCCGCCGCGCTTGCGGCCATCGCCGCCTGCGTGCCGTTCTTCGTCAAGGACGTCTATGTCCAGAACATCATGGTGCTGACCCTGATGTATGCGGCGCTGTCGCAGGCCTGGAACATCCTTGGCGGTTATTGCGGCCAGATCTCGCTCGGCCACGCGCTCTATTTTGGCCTCGGCGCCTATACGACGGCGCTGCTGTTTACCAAATTCGGCGTGCTGCCGTGGTTCGGCATGCTCGGCGGTGGCATCATTTCCGCGCTGATCGCGCTCGCCTTGGGTTATCCGACCTTCCGCCTGCGCGGCCATTACTTCGTCATCGCCACAATCGTCATCGCCGAAATTGGCTTCCTGCTGTTCCACAATTGGGACTATGCCGGTGCGGCGCTCGGCATCGACATCCCGGTGCGCGGCGATAGCTGGGCCAAGTTCCAGTTCACGCGCAGCAAGCTGCCGTTCTATTACTTCGCGCTGGTGTTCTGCTGCGTCGCCTGGTTCATCACCTGGTGGCTGGAAGACTCCAAATGGGGCTTCTGGTGGCGCGCGGTGAAGGATAATCCCGATGCGGCCGAAAGCCTCGGCGTCGTGGTGTTCAATTCCAAGATGGGCGCAGCGGCCGTCTCGGCCTTCCTCACCGCGATCGGCGGCGCTTTCTATGCGCAGTTCGTCTCCTATATCGATCCTGAAAGCGTCATGACCTTCCAGTTCTCGCTGCTGATGGCATTGCCTGCGGTGCTGGGCGGTATCGGCACGCTGTGGGGCCCGGTGCTCGGCGCGGTCATCCTGATCCCGATGACCGAACTGACGCGCTCCTTCATCGGCGGCTCCGGCCGCGGCGTCGATCTCATCCTCTATGGCGCAGTGATCGTCGTGATCTCGCTGGCGCGGCCCGATGGTTTGATCGGCCTGTTCTCGCGACGTCCGGCTTCGAAAGGAGTGCCGCAATGACGACACCTCTTCTCGAAACCCGTGGCGTCTGGCAGCGCTTCGGCGGCCTGATCGCCAATAGCGACGTCTCGATCTCCGTCGGCGCTGGCGAAATCGTCGGCCTGATCGGGCCGAACGGCGCCGGCAAGTCGACGCTGTTCAACCTGATCGCCGGCGTGCTGCCGCCGACGCAGGGCACGATCTGGTTCAACGGCGAGAACGTCACGCAGATGCCGGCGGCGGAACGCTGCCAGCGCGGTATCGCGCGCACCTTCCAGGTGGTGAAGAGCTTCGAGACCATGACCGTGATCGACAACGTCATCGTCGGCGCGCTGATCCGCAACGAAAAGATGCGCGATGCGCGGCGCAAGGCACATGAGGTGCTTGAGTTCTGCGGTCTTGCCCCGCGCGCCGACAAGCTTGCTAGGGATCTCATTCCGTCGGAGAAGCGTCGCCTCGAAGTGGCCCGTGCGCTGGCCACCGAACCGAAGCTCCTGATGCTCGACGAATGTCTCACCGGCCTGACGCCGCTCGAGGCGCAGTCGGGCGTGGCCCTGGTCCGCAAGGTCCGCGAGACCGGCGTCACCGTGCTGATGGTTGAACACGTCATGGAAATCGTCATGCCGCTGGTCGACCGCGCCATCGTGCTCAATCTCGGCAAGAAGCTTGTCGAGGGCAAACCCGCGGATGTCGTGCGGCATCCTGAAGTCATCAGTGCATATCTCGGGGATCGCCATGCTGTCGGTGCGTGAGGCCACCACCGCCTATCAGGGGCTGGTCGCCATTTCGGACGTCACCATCGACGTCGCCAAGGGCGAGATCGTCGCCGTCTGCGGCTCCAACGGCGCCGGCAAGTCGACGCTGATCAAGACCATTGCCGGCGCCGAGCGCCCGCGTTCGGGCACCGTCACCTTCGATGGCGAGCAGATCAACGGCGTGCCGCAGCATCTCATCACCGCGCGCGGCATCGCCTATGTGCCGGAAAACCGCCGGCTGTTTCCGCGGTTGTCGGTGGAAGACAACCTCCGCCTCGGCAGCTACATGTATCGCGGCAAGCCCGATCGCGACGAGCCGTTGAAGCTGGTGTTCGACCTGTTCCCGCGCCTTTCCGAACGTCTCGAGCAGCGCGCCGAAACCCTGTCCGGCGGCGAGCAGCAGATGCTGGCCATCAGCCGCGCACTGATGACCCGTCCGCGCCTGTTGATGCTCGACGAGCCGTCGCAGGGCATCATGCCGAAGCTGGTGGACGAGATCTTTCAGGCGGTCATCAAGATCCGCGACGCGGGCATGACTGTGCTGATCGTCGAGCAGCGCATGGCCGAAGTGCTGGAGATCGCCGACCGCGCCTATATCCTGCAGACCGGCCGCGTCCAGATGCAGGGCAAGGCCTCGGAGATTGCGACCAATCCGGATGTGCGCAAGGCGTATCTGGGGCTGTAGCGCTCGGTCGCTTCGGCTGTCATTGCGAGGAGCGCAGCCACGAAGCAATCCAGTTCCATCTGCGCTTGCCGCTTCTGGATTGCTTCGCTGCGCTCGCAATGACGAGGATGGGCCGGGGCTATTCGAAGAGACTGCCGTAAAGGTCTTTCCAGTTCGGATTGACTGCTTCGATCAGCGCCAATTTCTTGGTTCGGCTGCCGGCTTTAATCTGTTTTTCGCGCGCAATCGCCGATTCCATTGTCTCATGGACCTCGAACCAGACGAGCAGCTTGCATCCGTAGGACTTGGAAAAGCCGGACACCAGGCCTTCGCGATGCTCGTAGATGCGCTTTGGCAGATTGCTGGTGACCCCCGTATAGAGCGTCCCATTTCGACGACTGGCCATGATGTAGACGCAAGGTTCTTTCACAGCTCCCTCCACATCGATGGTTCACCGTCCTCTCCCCGTCATTGCGAGGAGCGAAGCGACGCGGCAATCCAGAAGCAACAAGCGAAGACTGGATTGCTTCGTCGCAAGGGCTCCTCGCAATGACGGGGGAGGGGCAATGCCGTCAATTTCGGTCAGTGCCCATGCGCGTCATGATCGGGCAGAACCAGCCCGAACGTCGCCACCAGGTCCTTCACTTGTGCCGGCGTCAGGTGCCGCGGGTTGAGCCCGCGGAGCAGCAGATAGAGTTTCGCGGTTTCTTCGAGTTCCTCGATGGCATAGACCGCTGCTTCCAGCGTGTCGCCGGAGACCACCGGGCCGTGATTGGCCAGCAGAACCGATGAATATTTGCCGGCGAGCCCCCTGATAGCGTCGGCGACGGCGGGGTCACCGGGCCGATAATACGGCACCAGGGCCGTCGCGCCGCATTTCATCAGGTAATAGGGCGTCATCGGTGGCAGCGCGGCGCGCGGATCGATTTCCGGCAGCATCGAGATGGCGACCGAATGGGTCGAATGCAGATGCACCACGGCGCGGGCGGCGCTGCGTGTCTCATACAGTGCCGTATGCAGCGGAACCTCTTTGGTTGGCGCGTCGCCAGATATGAGGCGGCCGTTGCTGTCGAGGCGCGAGAGCCGGGCCGGATCGAGTGAGCCCAGTGACGCATTGGTCGGGCTCACCAGCCAGCCGCCATCATCGCAGCGCACACTGATATTGCCTGATGAGCCCGGCGTCAGCCCACGGTCGAACAGCGAGCGGCCGAGCCGGCAGATCTCTTCACGCAGCTTTGTGTCAGTCACCGGATGTCCTCGGTCTTTTCTTGGCATTTCCTCGTGATGCTTTTTCCCACGCTTTCGCATGATGGCCAAGCCGTGTTACCGAGAGGCAAGGCCGCCTCAAGCTGGCCATCGAGGACCCCTAGGGAATTGCCGCATGTCACCTGCATCTGAAAAACCAAGTTCTGAGAGACCACGCGTCGCCGTTATTGGTCTGGGATCGATGGGCTATGGCATGGCCTTGTCGCTCAAGAAGGCCGGCTTCGCGGTGACCGGCTGCGACGTCTCGGCGGATGCGGTGAAGCGCTTCGTGGCCGACGGAGGGCAGGGCGCTGATACCCCGGCCGGCGCTGCGCAGGGCGCGGATATCGTCATCAGCGTCGTCGTCAATGCCGCGCAGACGGCGACCATCCTGTTCGGGACGGATGGCGTTGCCGAAACGCTGCCGAAAGGTGCGGTATTCGTATCGTCCGCGACGATGGATCCCGATGTCGCCCGCCGTCTCGCTGGGGATCTCGAAGCCACCGGCCGACATTACCTCGATGCCCCGATCTCCGGCGGTGCACAGCGCGCGGCGCAGGGCGAACTCACCATTCTTGCATCCGGCAGCGAGGCTGCCTTTGCCAAGGCGCGGCCGGCGCTCGATGCGATGGCCGCCAAGCTCTACGAACTCGGTGATGCCGCCGGGCAGGGCGCCGCTTTCAAGATGATCAACCAGCTCCTCGCAGGCGTACATATCGCCGCCGCCTCGGAAGCCATCGCGTTTGCCGCCAAGCAGGGTCTCGATATCCGCAAGGTCTACGAGGTGATCACCGCCTCCGCCGGCAACTCCTGGATGTTCGAGAACCGCATGCCGCATGTGCTCGATGGCGATTACACGCCGCGCAGCGCGGTCGATATCTTCGTCAAGGATCTTGGCATCATCCAGGACATGGCGCGTACAGCGAAATTCCCCGTGCCGGTCTCCGCTGCGGCTTTGCAGATGTTTCTGATGACCTCGGCGTCAGGCATGGGCCGCGATGACGACGCGTCGGTGGCGCGGATGTATGCCAAGGTCACCGGCACCAAGCTGCCGGGCGAGCCGAATTAAGAACACGAGGACGATCGATGCCCCGCTTCGCCGCCAATCTCAGCATGATGTTCAACGAACACGCATTCCTCGATCGCTTCGATGCCGCGGCCAAGGCAGGCTTTACTGCGGTGGAGTTCCTGTTCCCCTACGAGCATCCGCCGGAAGCGATCGCCGAACGACTGGAACGCAACGGGCTCAAGCAGGTGCTGTTCAATCTGCCACCGGGCGATTGGAATGCCGGCGAAAAGGGTTTTGCCGCACGTCCCGACAAGTTCGATGAGCTCCGGCAGAGCATTCACACGGCACTGCCTTATGCCCTGGCCACCAATGTCCGCCGCCTGCACATGATGGCGGGTCTCGCCGATCGCAAGGATCCGAAGGCCGTCGCGGCCTTCCGCAAATCCGTTGAATGGGCCGCGAATTTTCTCGGCGAACATGGCGTCGACGTGGTGATCGAGCCGATCAACCCGCGCGACGTGCCCGGCTATTTTCTCAACGACTTCATGTTCGCGCGCGACATCATCGCTGACATGAAGATTCCCAATCTCGGGCTGCAGTTCGATATCTATCACTGCCAGATCATGCACGGTGACGTCACGATGCGGCTGCGCGAGATGCTGCCGTGGATCGGGCATATCCAGATCGCCAGCGTGCCGTCGCGCAACGAACCGTCCGGTGAGGAACTGAACTATCCGTTCCTGTTCGATGAACTCGACCGGCTCGGCTACGACAATTATGTCGGCTGCGAATATCGCCCGGCCGGCGACACGGTCGCAGGACTTGGCTGGTTCAAGCCCTATGCCGGAGTGAAAGCATGACGCTGGCGCTGGGCTGCATCGCTGACGACTACACGGGTGCGTCCGACCTGGCCAACACGCTGACCCGCTGCGGTCTGCGCACGGTGCAGACCATCGGCATTCCTGCGGATGATCTGCAGCTGCCAGACGTCGATGCCGTTGTAGTATCGCTGAAGAGTCGCTCGATCGCGGCCAGCAGGGCGGTCGAGAAATCGCGCGCCGCCGAAAAATGGATGCGCAGCCGCGGCGCGGATCATGTGCTGTTCAAGATCTGTTCGACATTCGATTCCACCGATGCCGGCAATATCGGCCCGGTGATGGATGCGCTGCGGATCGATTCCGGCGACAACATCGTGCTGGTGACGCCGGCATTCCCCGAGACCGGCCGCACGGTCTATCAGGGCAATTTGTTCGTTGGTTCCGTGCCGCTGAACGAGAGCCCGCTAAAGGATCATCCGCTCAATCCGATGCACGACTCCAATCTCGTCCGCGTACTGGCGCGGCAGAGCACGACCAATATCGGGTTGGTCGATCTCGGAGTTGTCGCCTGCGGCGCCGACGTGGTGCGGACGCATCTCGATGGGCTGTCGGAGAATGGTTTTGGCGCGGCGATCATCGACGCGGTGTTTGCCAGCGATCTGGAAACCATCGGTGCGGTCGCCCTGGGTCATCGCGTCTCTGTCGGTGCATCCGGTATGGGGCTTGGCCTGGCGCGCGCACTGGTCGCGTCCGGCCGCGTCAAGGCGAACGCGGCGACTTCGATCAAGGATACGCCTGTGGGCGGTGCTGCAGCCTGTCTGGCTGGGAGTTGTTCGCAGGCGACGCTGCAGCAGATCGCGCGCGCCGAACAGGTAATGCCAGTGCTGCATCTTGATCCCGAACAGGTGATTGCCGGCGGCGCGGAAGTTCAGCGCGCGCTCGGCTGGGCGAAAGAGCGGCTCGGCAAAGGCCCGGTCCTGATCGCCAGCAGTTCGACGCCGGATCAGGTGACGGCCCTGCAAAAGCGCCATGGCCGCGATGCCGCGGGGCACGCCATCGAGCAGGCGATGGCCGATCTCGCTGAAGGTCTCGTCCGCGCCGGCGTACAACGGCTCGTCGTGGCTGGTGGCGAGACATCCGGCGCTGTCGTGGATCGTTTGGGCATTCCGGGCTTCCTGGTCGGTGCGGAAATCGCCGCCGGTGTGCCGGTGTTGCGCGCGGTCGGTACAGCGGAGCACCAGATGTTGCTGGCATTGAAGTCCGGCAATTTCGGCGGTCCGGATTTCTTCGCGGACGCGCTTGGCCTGATGGTGTGATGGCTGTCGCCCAATCCAGGGGCGACACGCTGCCCGAATCGGCAGGACGTTGCCAACGTCGCACGCATTACAGATAGTTCATCTTGACCGGCCCATGACACCTTGCATGTCGCGAGCCGCAACCGCGTCTTTTTAAGCCTAAAACTGTTGTGCGGACGCCACGGCGGCCCGGAAACAATTAACAATACCGCTGAAGTGAATTGCCGTGAGGCTTCGCGCGTTAGCTATTTTGTCGCAGGTCGGGTAAATCTGCTGGCGTGGACAGGCGCGGAAACCGCTCGTTCGCAGCCCTTCATGCAAGAGGATTGCCCGTTCATTCATGAACCGAGCCGATAGGCTTATGCCGGCCCGGCTCACTAATCGGATGCGGACGATCTCTCTAAACAGGTGAATTCGACCGCGTGCAGGCGGGTCTTCCGCTGTGCCCCTCTCGTCAATGTATCGAGGACTGCCCGTTCATGATCTCGTTGGTGCGCATCGCCCTGACCCGGCCTTACACCTTTGTGGTGCTGGCCCTGCTGCTGCTGATTGTCGGGCCGCTGGCCGCACTTCGCACGCCAACCGATATTTTCCCGGATATTCGCATCCCCGTCATCGGCGTGGTCTGGCAGTATACCGGCCTGCCGCCGGACCAGATGTCCGGCCGTATCACCACGCCGTTCCAGCGCGCACTGACCACCACGGTCAATGACATCGAGCACATCACGGCGAATTCCTATGCCGGCTTCGGCATCATCAAGATCTTCTTCCAGCCCAATGTCGACATCCGCACAGCCAACGCGCAGGTCACCGCGATCTCACAGACGCTGATCAAGCAGTTGCCGCCCGGCGCCACGCCCCCGCTGATCCTGAACTATTCGGCCTCGACGGTGCCGATCATCAACGTTGCACTGTCAGGCGACGGTCTCACTGAGCAGAACCTCGCCGATATCGGCATTAATCAGCTTCGTACGCCGCTGGTCACCGTGCCCGGTGCCGCGATTCCATATCCGTTCGGCGGCAAGCAGCGCCAGATCCAGATCGACCTCAATCCCGGCGCGCTACAGGCGCGTGGTCTCTCGGGTCAGGACGTCGCCAATGCATTGGCGGCGCAGAACCTGATCACGCCGGTCGGCACGCAGAAGATCGGCGAGTTCGAATATACGATCAATCTCAACAACTCGCCGCTGAAGATCGAAGAGCTCGGACGGTTGCCGATCAAGAGCGTTAACGGCGCCATGGTCTATGTGGATGACGTCGCCACCGTGCGCGACGGCAATCCGCCGCAGACCAATATCGTGCATGTGGATGGCAATCGTTCGGTGCTGATGCAGGTGTTGAAGGCTGGCTCGGTTTCCACGCTCGATATCATATCCGGCATCAAGCAGAAGGTGATCGACTATCGCGCGGCGCTGCCGGACGCGTTGAAAATCAGCTATATCGGCGACCAATCCGGCTTCGTGCGCGGCGCCATCGAGGGCGTGGCCGTGGAAGGCATCATCGCGGCCTTGCTGACGTCGGTGATGATCCTGTTGTTCCTCGGCAGTTGGCGTTCCACCGTCATCATCGCGGTGTCGATCCCGCTGGCGGTGCTCGGTGCCATCATCATGCTGTCGATGATCGGCGAAACGCTGAACATCATGACGCTGGGCGGTCTGGCGCTCGCAGTCGGCATCCTCGTCGATGACGCGACGGTGACCATCGAGAACATCAATTACCATCTGGAGCAGGGCAAGGACGTCGAGACCTCGATCATGGACGGTGCGGCACAGATCGTGACGCCGGCTTTCGTGTCGCTGCTGTGTATCTGTATCGTCTTTGTGCCGATGTTCTTCCTCAACGGCATCGCGCGATTCCTGTTCGTGCCGATGGCCGAAGCGGTGATGTTTGCGATGGTCTGGTCGTTCCTGCTGTCGCGCACGCTGGTGCCGACCATGGCCAAGTATCTGCTGCAGCCGCATGTCCATCATGACGGCGAGAAGCCGCCGACCCGCAATCCGCTGGTGCGCTTCCAGCGTGGCTTTGAGGCCGGCTTCGAGCGTATCCGCGGCGGCTATCACGGCCTGCTGGATATGGCGCTGGCGCGGCGTCCGGTCTTTGTGGTCGGCTTCCTCGGCGTCGTCGGCGTGTCGTTTCTGCTGGTGCCGTTCCTTGGCCGCAACTTCTTCCCATCGGTCGATGGCGGCGCCATCCTGATGCATGTCCGCGCCCAGGTCGGCACCCGCATCGAGGAAACCGCGAACCAGTTCGCCGATATCACCAAGGCGGTGCGCAAGATCATCCCGCCGGATCAGATCGAGACCATGACCGACAATATCGGCATGCCCGTCTCCGGCATCAATCTCACCTATAACAACACCGGCGTGATCGGCCCGCAGGATGGTGACTTCCAGATCAAGCTGAAGGAAGGCCACAGGCCGACCGAGGAATATGTGCGGCAATTGCGCGAGCAACTGCCGCGGCAGTTCCCAGGCGTCAGCTTTGCCTTCCTGCCCGCCGACATCGTCAGCCAGATCCTGAACTTCGGCGCCCCGGCCCCGATCGACCTGCAGATCCGCGGTGCGAATCTCGCGGCGAACTTCGAATATGCCAACAAGCTGCTCGGCAAGATCCGTCGCATTCCCGGCATTGCCGATGCACGGCTCCAGCAGTCGCCGAACAATCCCGGCTTCAACATCGATGTGGACCGCACCCGTGCGCAATATGTCGGCCTGACCGAGCGCGATGTCACCAACAGCCTCGTGGTCAACCTCGCAGGTTCGTCGCAAGTCGCGCCGACCTATTATCTCAGTCCTGATAACGGCGTGTCCTATTCCATCGTGATGCAGACGCCGCAATACAAACTGGATTCGCTGGGTGCGCTGGAGACGCTGCCGATCACGGCCGTGAATGCCAGCAACAACTCCCCGATGCTCGGCGGCATTGCCAGCATCAATCGCTCGACCTCGAATGCCGTGGTGTCGCAATATGACATCCAGTCGATGGTGCAGATCTATGCCACCACGCAGGGGCGCGATCTCGGTTCCGTGTCCAACGATATTTACAAGGTGCTCGAAGAGACCAAGGCGGATGTGCCGAAGGGCAGCAATGTGGCGCTGCTCGGTCAGGTGCAGACCATGAACAGCGCCTTTGCCGGCCTGTTGTTCGGCCTACTCGGCGCTATCGTGCTGATCTATCTCTTGATCGTCGTGAACTTCCAGTCCTGGTCCGATCCGTTCGTGATCATCACCGCGCTGCCGGCGGCATTGGCCGGCATCGTCTGGATGCTGTTCACGACGCAGACGACGCTGTCGGTTCCGGCACTAACCGGCGCCATCATGTGTATGGGTGTCGCGACGGCCAACTCGGTGCTGGTGATTTCCTTCGCCCGCGAGCGCTACGCAATCCTCGGCGACCCCATCAAGGCCGCCTCGGAAGCCGGTTTCGTCCGCTTCCGCCCTGTGCTCATGACCGCTTTGGCCATGATCATCGGCATGGCGCCGATGGCGCTCGGGCTGGGCGAAGGCGGCGAGCAGAATGCGCCACTTGGCCGCGCTGTCATCGGCGGCCTGATTTTTGCTACCATCGCCACGTTGATGTTCGTGCCGGTGGTGTTCAGCATGGTTCACAAGAAACAGCAGCCTGCGCCGGACGCGGCCACCTCGGAGACTTTGCATGCCCACTGAGCAGACCCCCCCGGTATCGCGCCGCAAGCTCGGCCTGGTCGGAGTGATTGGCCTGTGCGCCGCAGGCGCCATCGTCGTCACCGGCATCATGGCCCGCGCCAAGACCGAGAGCGATTTAAAGGCCTGGACCGACGATCAGGCGATCCCGACGGTGGCTGTGGCTCCGCCGGATGCCCGCGTTCTCAACGCGTCGCTCGATCTGCCCGGCCGGCTCGAAGCCTATTACCGCGCGCCGATTTTTGCCCGCGTCTCGGGCTATCTGAAGAGCTGGAGCGCCGATATCGGTGCACAGGTCAAATCCGGCCAGGTGATCGCCGAGATCGAAGCCCCGGATCTCGATCAGCAGTTGCTGCAGGCCCGCGCCGATCTCGTCAGTCAGCAGTCCAGCGCCAAACTGTCGGAAGCGACGCTGAACCGCCGCAAGACGCTAGTGGCGTCGAATTTCGTCTCGGCGCAGGAAATCGACGAGCGCACCGCCGATCTGAACAACAAGCGCGCCGCCGTGAATTCCGGCCAGGCTAATGTCGAGCGGCTGGAAGCGCTGGCCGGTTACAAGAAGATCACTGCGCCGTTCGATGGCGTAGTCACCCAGCGCAATACCGACGTCGGCGCGCTGATCTCGGGCGGCACCGGCACCGGCGCCGCGATGTTTGTGGTATCTGATATCAAGAAGCTGCGCGTTTATGTCGACGTGCCGCAGAGCTATGTGCCGGCGATCAGGTTAGGCGCCAAGGCGATCATTAGCGTGCCAGATCATCCGAACAAGACATTCCCGGCCACGGTGGAAGCCTCGTCGCAATCGGTCGATGTGGCATCGGGCACCACGCGCATGCAGCTCGTGCTCGATAATCCGAGCGGCGAGTTGCTGCCGGGTGGCTATGCGAATGTGAAGATGAGCCTGGCGCGCGACTCCGCGCCGCTCCATGTTCCGGCCTCGGCGCTGATCTTCAACAAGAGCGGCATGCGCGTCGCGACCGTTGGACCGGACGACAAGATCCTGTTCAAGACCGTGACAATCGCCAGGGATCTCGGCCGCGACATCGAGCTCGCATCCGGCATCGCCGCCGACGATCGCATCGTCATTGCCCCGCCGGACGGCCTCAACGACGGCGACAAGGTCCGTATCACTGGCGGCAGCGGTACTCCGAAAAACGGCAAGCCGACGGCCGAGACGGACAAGAAGGAAGTGAAGGGGTAGGGCGTTGACGCCGCGCTATGCCGGGCTCGTATGCCGGGCATAGCGCCCCCTCCGTTTACGATTATCTAGTGCGTGATGCCTTCGCGATCGAATAGCGCCATCAAGGTGCAGCTCATTGTTGCGATCAGCTTCTCCTCGCCTCTCTCCACCGCAAAGGCCTGGCCCTCACAAACCGTTATGGTTCGGCCGGGCTTGAGCACGCGGGCCCGAAACAGGAACTGCTCGCCGCGGGCCGGGGCCAGAAAATTGGTCTTGAATTCGACGGTCAGAACCGCGGCATCGTCGGGCATCAGCGAGAATGCGGCATACCCGCAGGCTGTATCCAGCGCTGTCGTGATGATGCCGGCATGAATGAACCCGTGCTGCTGCGTAAAGGCGGTCTTGTACGGCATTTTTAGTTCGACTTCGCCGGCTGCCTGACGCGCAACTTCGATACCCAGTGTTGTCATCGCCGTTTGGCGGGCGAAGCTCGCCTGCACACGGGCCTCGAAGTTTGCATCCTTTGGAATGAATTTGGTCATCTCGCCTTATTGCGCCTTTCGCCACTCCAGCACGCCATCACCCGCCGTGCTGATCGCGCCTGACGATCCCACGGGCGTCTTGTCCTGATCCATCAGAAACGCCAGCGTCGCCTGGTCCTGTACCGGCACACGCGCCAGTGCGCGTTCATTGGCCGCGGTGCGTAGGATCACCACGCCATGTTCGATCTCGCCACCGCGGCCGTAGATCACCGTGAAGCTTTCGACAGTGCCGTTGCCCGAGGCCTCGGTGACATATGTCGGGACCGGCTTGCGGTTGCGGTCGGCGTCCGCCTGCACATTGGTGTCCTGCGCGAGCGTCTCCTTTGGTGCCTCCTTCGACACCACCAATGCGTGGTGCTTGGTGACGAAGCCGCCCTGCGCGTAGAGCAGGCCCGTCTTGGTCCCCGCGCGGATTTTGCGGACCATCGCGCAGGCGGCATGCGCCATGTAGTCGTTCAGCGGCGCGCCAAAGAAGGTGAGACCGCCGGTCACGGTTGGTTGCACGTCGCTGCCAAGGCCGAGGGTGCGGCGGGCCATCTTGGGCACGCAGGGGAAACAGCTATAGAGCTCGATGGCGCCGAAATTCTTGCCAGAGCCGCCGACCAGATCCATCGCGACTTTCAGCACGGCATTCTGCGCGTGGCTCTCCACATACTGGTCGCGGTCGAGATAGTCGCGCGGCTCCTCGGCTGAAGCGCCGCCCCAGATATGCACGATGCGATCCTCGGGCACGCCGGCAGCGCGCGCCTTGGCAAGGCTGGTGACGAGGATGGCGGCCGACTGGTTCACCATCGGATTGGCGACCATCAGCTTGGTATAGGGCCAGGCGATCAGCCGATTGTCAGGCGTCGGCGTTGTGATCTCGTCGGGCGCGAAGGCCTTCTTGTTCCACGCTTCCGGATTGGTCGCCGCGACGCCTGCATAGCGCGACCACAATTCTCCAGACTCTCGATGGGCCTCGCGCGGCGTCTGGCCCCAATGCGCGGCGGAGGCGGCTTCATAGAACGGGTAGACCGTGACCGGCTTGGCCACGCCGAGCTTGGTCGCCATCGGCTTCTGATAGTTGGCACCGCGGAGCGGCTCCGGCGCATCCTTGGCGAACGGCGTCCAGGGCAGATCCACCTTGGCGCGTTCGGCCTTGGTGGCCGTGCCCTGCGATTCCGCGCCCGTGATCGCCGCGACGTGCGATTCGCCGCGCGCGATACGCTTGGCTGCTTCATGAATGTAACGGATCGGACTCTCGCCGCCGACCGGACCGTAATAGGCGTGCTTCGGCGCGATGCCGAGCTTCTTGCTGAGCTGCTTCTCCGGCGCGGTGTAACGCCAGCTCAGGAAGTTCACGATGTCGAGCGAGTCGATATCCCCAAGCAGCTTCCCGCCAGAGTCTTGCTCCGCGCGCTTCAGCGCCTCGATCATCAGCGCGAGCGGCTCGAGACCTTCGGCGAGCTCCTTCGGATGATCCGAGAATTCGCCGACGCCGACGATGACGGGGATGCGGTCTTCAGCTTGGTTCGACACTGCCATTGTTCTTGCTCTTGCCTCTATTCGGAAACCAGCATGGTGAGGTGCTCTGCCGCTTCGGCAAAGTCCTCCTTGAATTCCTGCACAACTGCGCCTGCCGACTTGACGCTGTCAATCAGGCCGACGCCTTGCCCGACGAAATAGCTGACCAGATCCCGTGCCTGCGCATTGCCCGCGGCTGCGGAACGATCAATCGAGGCGAAGGCGTCGCGGCTGATCAGGCTCTGCAGTGGCATCGGCAGCGCGCCGGGGCTGTCTTCGCCGCGATCCCAGGCATCGGTCCAGACCGAGCGCAATTGCCGTGCGGGCTTGCCTGTGCGTCCCTTGGAGCGGATCGCGTCACGCGACGAGGCGGCAATCATTTTCTCGCGAAAGATTTCGGAGGTTTCGGATTCCGTGGTCGCGAGCCACACCGAACCGGTCCAGACGCCTGCCGCGCCCATAGCCATGCAGCCGGCCATCTGCCGCCCGGTCATGATGCCGCCGGCGGCGAGCACCGGGACCTCGCGCATCGGCTTGATGGCCTTGATCACCTCCGGTACCAGCACCATGGTCGAGACCTTGCCGCAATGGCCGCCGGCCTCGGTGCCCTGCGCCACGAGAATATCGACGCCGGCTGCAACCTGCCGGATCGCATGTTCCTTGGCACCGACGAGCGCCGCCACCGGCACGCCATGCGCCTTGCCCATCTCGATCATCGCCTTCGGCGGCACGCCGAGTGCATTGGCGATCAGCCGGATCGGATGATTGAAGGAGACGTCGAGCAGCCGCAGCGCGGTCTCGCCGTCGAATGGCTGCGGCTGATCGGAGGAGACTTCGGTGATCGTGAGATCGACGCCGTATTTCTTCAGCAGGCTCCTGGTGAAAGCGCGATGTTCCGGCGTGATGCGGCGCTCCAGCGATTTCCAGGTGACATCCTTCTCGCCTGCGGTGGAGATGTTCTCCGGAATCAGCACGTCGATGCCGTAGGGCTTGCCATCGACATGATCGTCGATCCACCTCAGTTCCTGCTCCAGCGTCTCCGGCGAATGCGCGGTGGCGCCGAGCACACCGAAGCCGCCGGCACGGCTGACGGCAGCAACCACGTCGCGGCAATGGCTGAAGGCGAGTAGCGGAAACGCGATGCCCAGCATCTCGCAGATTGGCGACTTCATCGGCGTGTCTCCCTGAATCTCTTGTGACCCGCTTCATGTGGCGAGTTCGTGATGAACGCTAGCGTATGGGGAAGGGCGATGCCAAGCGGACGAGGGGCATTCCGCCTGGCAAAATACCGCGGCAACGACGCCCGATTTCCTGCTTGCGCTTTCGCGTCATGCGGGAAATGCTACCTGTAACAAGCAAAGCAAAAAATACGGGAGTGAACGCATGGCCGCTGCTCAGCCGCAACCTGTCTCGCATCACAACGCGCGCATCGATGTCGTGGTCGTCGGCGCAGGGTTCGCGGGGCTTTATCTGCTATACAAATTGCGTGGCCTCGGCCTCGCCGTGAAGGTGTTCGAACAGGGCGGCGATGTCGGCGGCACCTGGTACTGGAACCGCTATCCCGGCGCGCGTTGCGACGTCGAGAGCATGCAATATTCGTTCTCGTTCGATGACAAATTGCAGCAGGAATGGGACTGGAGCGAGCGCTACGCGCCGCAGCCCGAAATTCTGCGCTATGCCGGCCATGTCGCCGATCGCTACGATCTGAGGAAGGACATCCAGTTCAATACGACGGTGAAATCCGCGGTATTCGATGAGCGCGCCAATCGATGGACGGTAACGACTTCCGATGGTCAGGCCACCACCGCGCAGCATGTCGTGCTCGCGACGGGTTGTCTGTCGAATGCGCGTACGCCCGAATTCAGGGGCATGAAGGATTTCAAGGGCAAGGTCTATCACACCGGCAACTGGCCGCATGAGACAGTCTATTTCACCGGTCTGCGCGTCGGCGTCATCGGCACCGGATCGTCAGCAATCCAGTCGATCCCGCTAATCGCCGAGCAGGCGAGCCAGCTCACTGTGTTCCAGCGCACAGCAAATTTCAGCGTGCCGGCGCGCAACGCGCCGCTCACCGATGATGAGCGCAAATCGTTTCGCGACAACTATCCGGAGATTCGCCGGCAGGCGCGTGAGGATTTCAAGAACGGCATCGTGCAGCCGATTCCGGATCGCGGCGCGCTCGACGATCCGGAGCATGAAAGGCGCGAGAAGTATCATGCGCGATGGACATCGGGCGGGCTTACCTTCATGGGCGTCTACAATAACCTAGTCCTGGATCAGCGCGCCAACGATACCGCCGCCGATTTTATCCGTGAGAGAATTTCAGAGATCGTCAGCGATCCCGAAACGGCAAGGCTGCTGCAGCCGACCGATCATCCGGTTGGTTCAAAGCGTATCTGCGTCGATACAGATTACTATGCGACCTTCAATCGCCCGAATGTGACGCTGGTCGATATCAAGGCCCATCCGATCGAGCAGATTCTGCCGAATGCCGTGCGCACCGGCGGCAAGGATTACGAGGTCGACGCGCTGGTGCTTGCCACCGGCTTCGACGCGATGACCGGCTCGGTCGCCAAGATCGACATTCGCGGCCGCGGCGGCCAGACGCTGAATGACAAATGGGCGGAAGGTCCGCGAACCTATCTCGGCTTGATGAGCGCCGGCTTCCCGAACCTCTTTATAGTGACCGGCCCCGGCTCGCCGTCTGTGCTGTCGAACATGATCGTGTCCATCGAGCAGCATGTCGACTGGATCACCGACTGCCTTAGCTACATGCGTGACCGTGGCGCAGAGGTGATCGAGGCAACGCATCCCGCGGAGGACAAGTGGGTCGCGCATGTCAATGAGGTCGCGGCCGGCACGCTCTATCCGCAGGCCAATTCCTGGTATATGGGCGCGAATATCCCCGGCAAGCCGCAGATATTCATGCCCTATATCGGCGGCGTCGGGGTCTACCGGCAGATTTGTAACGATGTGGCGACGAAGGACTATGAGGGATTTGCGATGACGGTGGGCGCGCGGCCAAAGGAGGCGGTGGCCTTGTAGAGGTGGGCCGAGAAACTAGGTCCCCTCGGTCGTCATGGCCGGGCTTGACCCGGCCATCCATCTTCATTGGCTGCAGGGGCAAAGATGGATGCCCGGATCAAGTCCGGGCATGACAGCGTTTGTGGTTAGAACGCCGTATACCCGCCATCTATCACGAATGTATCCGCCGTGTGATACGATGACGCCTTGCTCATCAGATAGACCGCGATGCCGCCGAAATCCGATGGTTCGCCGAAACGGCGCACCGGAATGCGCGGCATGACATTGGCGACGAATTTCTCGTTGCCCATGATCCCGGCCGTCATGTCGCTCTTGATCCAGCCCGGCAGGATCGCATTGGCTGTCACGCCCTGCCGTGCCAGTTCGACGGCCAGCGCGCGCACCAGCGCATTGATCGCCGCTTTGGTCGCCGCATAGTGCTCGTTGCGCGCGGTGCCGAAGATCGAGGCAAGGCTCGATGTCGCAACCAGCCGGCCGAACTTGTCACCGGCTTCGGCGCGTTCGGTCATGTGGCGCGCGGCAACCTGGAAGGCATGAAAGACGCCGTCCAGATTGGTCGCGAACATGGTGCGCCACTGCTCTTCGGTGCGGTCGATGAAATTGTGCCGGCCGCCGCCGCCGATGCCGGCATTGGCGAAGCAGCCATCGACGCGTCCGAATGTCCTGAGCGTGGCATCCATCGCCGATTTCACCGAGGCGGTGTCGGTGACGTCGCAGACCAGCGTGTCGACCTTGCCGGTGCAGTCCGCCATGGTGGCAGCCGCGGCCTTGTTCTTCTCGGCGTTGCGGCCCCAGATCGAGACGTTGCAACCGGCGGTGGCCAGCGCCTGCGCGATGCCGAGGCCAATACCGCCATTGCCGCCGGTTATGACGGCCACGCGGCCGCTGAGGTCGAATATCTGTGTAGACGTTGCCATGTCAGCGTTTCCATGTTTGGCGCACGTTATGCCGTGCGTCCGTCGGTGGGCTGGTGTTCCCCAGGAAGCATGGACAAGCGCGTCCGAAAAATCAAATATGCCGCTAGACATACAATCGCATGATCCCGAAAAGTGGATGCCGGTTTTCGGATCAGATCATGCCCAGACAAAGCTTCCACACCGCGGAATAAACACGCGGATCATCTCGTGAGGAAACCATGCAGTTCAAACACGTCACGCTCGATTTCGACGGCAATGTCGCCATCCTGAAGCTCGATCATCAGGAGGTCATGAACGCGGTGTCGGTCGACATGCTCGGCGGCCTGGGCGAGGCGCTGGACGAGATCGATGATCGCAAGGCCGACGTGCGCTGCGTGGTCCTCACCGGTGCCGGCCGTGCCTTCTGCACGGGCGCCAATCTTCAGGGGCGCAACAATCAGCTCACAAAGGCGCGCAGCAACGCCGGCGCCACGCTGGAGACCGCCTTCCATCCGTTTCTGCGCCGGCTGCAGAACCTGCATTGCCCGATCGTTACTGCGGTGAATGGTCCCGCCGCCGGCGCCGGCATGAGCTTCGCGCTGATGGGAGATCTCATTTTGTGCGCGCGCTCGTCCTATTTCCTGCAGGCGTTCCGCCGTATCGGCCTGGTGCCGGATTGCGGCTCGACCTGGATCTTGCCGCGCTTGATCGGCAAGGCGCGTTCGGTCGAACTGTCGTTGCTTGGTGAAAAGCTGCCGGCCGAGAAGGCGCTGGAATGGGGCCTCGTCAACCGCGTCTATGACGATGCGGCGCTGATGGATGAAGCCATGAAGCTCGCCCATGAACTCGCCAACGGCCCGACCATCGCACTGTCGCTGATCCGCAAGCTCTATTGGGAAAGCCCGGAGAATTCCTTCGAGGACCAGATCAATCTCGAGGTCAAATCGCAGCGCGCGGCCGGTGCGTCGCCGGACTTCAAGGAAGGCGTCGCGGCGTTCCTGGAAAAACGTCCGGCCAAGTTCACGGGCAAATAGGCCTTGAGCTCAGCTTCCGTCGCGGAGCTGCTCGCACGCAGCGTCACGTCGTGGTGCAATGGCGCCACCGGCGTGACGGATGCAAAGCGTTTGTCTGGTGGCGCCAGCCAAGAGACGTGGTCGTTAGACATCACGCATCCTGATGGCGCCATCGGCGCAATCCTGCGTCGCGCCCCGTCGGGCTATGGTGCTGCGCCCGGCCGAGCCGCAGGGCTCGATGCCGAAGCGGTGCTAATGCAGCTGGCCTTTGATGCTGGCGTACCGTCGCCGAAGGTGCTGCACGTTCTCAGACCGGATGACGATCTGGGAACGGGCTTCATCATGCAGCGAGTCGCTGGCGAAACCATCCCGCGCAAGATTTTGCGCGACGAAGAATTCGCCGACGCACGGCCCAAACTCGCCCGGCAATGCGGCGAGATCCTTGCCGGCATTCACGGGCTGTCCGCTGCAAGCCTGCCGCAACTGCGCCGCATGACTGCCGCCGCAGAAATCGCCGAATTACAGCGTGAGATCGACGGTTTTGGCTGGCCGCGCCCGGTGTTCCAGCTGGCGCTGCGCTGGTTGCGCGACAACGATCCCGGCCCATCCGAGCGCGTCACTTTGGTGCACGGTGATTTCCGTCACGGCAATCTGATGATCGGGCCCGATGGCGTCTGCGCGGTGCTGGACTGGGAGCTGGCGCATCTCGGTGATCCCATGGAGGATCTCGGCTGGATCTGCGTCAATTCCTGGCGCTTCGGCGTCATCGACAAGCCGGTCGGCGGTTTCGGCGTCTATGAGGAATTGTTCTCGGGTTATGAGGCGGCCAGCGGCATCGCCGTCGATGTGGCACGCGTGAAATTCTGGGAAGTGATGGGCACGCTGCGCTGGGGCGTGATGTGCGTTGGCATGATGCAGCGGTTTCGTCTCGGCCCGGATCATTCGATGGAGCGCGCGATGATCGGACGGCGCTCGTCGGAGACGGAGATCGATCTGTTACGGCTATTGGCGCCGCGCGCATGATCCCGAAAAGTGGCGACCGGTTTTCGGATCAGATCATGCGCAAAACAAGGTGATGACATGCAAGATGAACCGAGACCCGATGAACTGGTGAAGGCCGTCTCGGATTTTCTCCGCAACGACATTGCGCCTCAGATCTCGGGCCATGCGGCGTTCAAGCTGCGGGTCGCGATCAACGCGCTCGATCTGGTGACCCGGCAGCTCACGCTCGCCGGCGACAGCGACGCCGCCGAGCTACATGGATTGACGATGCTGCTCGGCGTGCATGGCACGCTCGACGGGTTGAACCAGGATCTTGCCGACCGCATCGCGCAAGGCGACATCGATCTCACGACGCCTGGTGTGAAAGAGCATCTGTGGCAGACGACACTGGCGAAGCTCGCCGTCGATCAGCCGAATTACGCGGCGTACAAACGCGAGCTGGAACCGAAGTAAGCGCCGCGGCGCTACTTCCCCTTCCAGTTCGGCTTGCGCTTCTCCGAAAACGCCTTCGGCCCTTCCACATAATCCTCCGACGCTGCCATGGCCTTCACCGCGGGATATTCGCGCTGCTCGGTAATCGCCTGTTCCAGCGACACCGCCATGCCTTTCTGGATCGCCTGCTTGGAGGCGCGGATGGACATCGGTGAGTTCTGGCAGATGGTCTCGGCCCAGCGCAGCGCGGCATTCAGGGCCTCGCCCTGGGGCACCACTTCATTGACGAAGCCGAGCTCATAGCCCTCCTGCGGCTTCACATGGCGTGCGGTGAGAATCATGCCCATGGCGCGCTTCATGCCGATCTGGCGCGGCAGGCGCTGCAGGCCGCCGGCGAGTGCGGCGAGGCCGACGCGCGGCTCGGGCAGGGCAAAGGTCGCATTTTCCGCAGCGATGATGAGGTCGCAGGCCAGCGCAATCTCGAAGCCGCCGCCCATGGCGACGCCGTTCACCGCAGCGATGATCGGCTTGTCACAATCGAAGCGCGCGGTGAGGCCGGCGAAGCCCGACGTGTTCCAGCCGCGCTTGCCGCCGGCGGCCTGCCATTTGAGGTCATTACCAGCGCAGAACGCTTTGTCGCCGGCGCCGGTGACGATCGCCACCCACTGTTCCGGATCGCTAGCGAAGTCGTTGAACACCTCGTGCAACTCGGTATGCGCATCGGTGTGCAGTGCGTTGTAAACTTCCGGACGCGACAGCGTCACGATGGTGATCGGTCCCTTGCGGGTCACGGTTGAGAATTGCAGAGCCATCGCGGCCTCCCTTTTGTTTTTCGTTAGGCAGAATTTACGCCGCGCGGGCGCGCTTGACTTGATCGGACGATGCCATCTTAATCGCTCGATTAACAAGAGCAACAAAGCTCGGAAAACAATCGGGAGAGCGCCTTGGATTTTTCCCTGCCGGCCGACCTGGTCGCCTATCTCGCTGAACTCGATTCATTCATCCTGCGCGAGATCAAGCCGCTCGAAGAGCGGGATGACAATATCCGCTTCTTCGATCATCGCCGCGAATGGGCGCGCACCGATTTCGACAATGGCGGGCTGCCGCGACATGAATGGGAGCAGTTGCTGCGTCAGGCGAAGAATCTCGCCGACGGCGCCGGCCATCTGCGCTTCGCAATCCCGAAGCGCTATGGCGGCAAAGACGGCAGCAATCTCTGGATGGCCGTGATCCGCGAGCATTTCGCGTCGAAGGGCCTTGGCCTGCACAACGACCTGCAGAACGAACATTCCATCGTCGGCAATCTTCCGCTGGTGACAATGCTGGATCGCTATGGCCGCGACGACCAGAAGGAGATGATCGAGGGCTCGATCACCGGCAAATATCGCATCACCTTCGGCCTCACCGAACCCGAGCATGGTTCTGACGCCACGCATATGGAGACGACGGCAGTCGAGGCGACGCGTGACGGCGTCAAGGGCTGGGTCATCAATGGCGAGAAGATGTGGACCACGGGCATGCACGTGGCCACGCATTGCGCGCTGTTCGCGCGCACGTCGGGGAACGATGGCGATGCGCGCGGCATCACCTGTTTCCTGGTGCCGGCCAAGGCCGCAGGCGTAAAGATCGAAGAATATATGTGGACCTTCAACATGCCCACGGACCATCCGCGCGTGTCCTTCACCGATGTATTTGTGCCGGATGATGCGCTGTTCGGCGAGATCGGTCGTGGTCTGTCGCTGGCGCAGTGCTTCGTGCATGAGAACCGCATCCGTCAGGCGGCGAGTTCGCTCGGCGCCGCGGTCTATTGCATCAATGAGAGCGTGAAATACGCGCGCGAGCGAAAGCCGTTCGGCGAGGAACTGGCGCGCAACCAGGGCATCCAGTTTCCGTTGGTCGAGCTGGCGACGCAGGCGGAGATGTTGCGGCTCCTGATCCGCAAGACGGCGTGGGAGATGGATCAGCTCACCCAGGCGCAGGTCGAGCATACGCTGTCGGACAAGGTGTCCATGTGTAATTACTGGGCCAACCGACTGTGCTGCGAATCTGCCGACCGCGCCATGCAAGTGCACGGCGGCATGGGCTATTCACGGCACAAGCCGTTCGAACACATCTATCGCCATCACCGCCGCTACCGCATCACGGAAGGCAGCGAAGAAATCCAGAAACGCAAGGTCGCGGGATTCCTGTTCGGCTATATGGGCGCGGGGAAGCATTGAAATTGCGATTATTGTAGAATGGGTAGAGCGCAGCGAAACCCATCTTTTGGTCGTGTGTGATTGATGGGTTTCGCGAAGACGCTCTACCCATCCTACAACTAGTTGATATGACCCGGAATCTCCACAGGCGAAGCCACCAGATGCTTCGCCCCGGCGCTCGTCAGCTCCTCGCGGCCGCCATAGCCATAGAGCACGCCGATCGCCGGAATGCCGTTATTCGCTGCGCCGATGATATCGTGCTTGCGGTCGCCGATCATGATCGCACGTGCGGGATCGGTCGAGGTTTCATCGAGCGCGTAGCGCAGCAGATCGCTCTTGTCGACGCGGGTACCGTCGAGTTCCGAGCCGAACACACGCGTGAAATACTTGCGCAGGCCGAAGTGATCGACGATGCGATCGGCGAACACGTGTGGCTTGCTGGTGGCGACAAACAGCCGGCGGCCTGTTGCGTGCAACGTATCGAGCGTCGCGATGACGCCATCATAAAGCGTGTTCTCGAACAGGCCGATAGTGCCGAAGCGTTCGCGATAGAGCTCAACGCCGCGATCGGCATCTTTCTCGCCGCCAAGCAGTGCCACGAAGCTGGTACGCAGCGGCGGGCCGATGCACCAGGTCAGTTCGTCCTGTGTCGGGACGGGAAGCCCGAGCTTGCCGAGCGCATATTGGATCGAGCCCGTGATGCCGATCTTGGGATCGGTCAGCGTCCCGTCGAGGTCGAAGAAGACCGTGTCGATCGCAGGTGATTTCATCTAGTTCGCATACCTTGCGGTGAGGTCGCGCGAGATCCGCGAGCCTTCGTCGATATAGCGGCGGATCGCGATACTGGCAGCAGGCGTACAGGTCCGGTAGGTCTGCTGGAAGCCGTTATAGCCACGGTTGAAGCCGGCGATCATGCGGGCGCGGCGCTCGCCGGACGGCGTTTCGGCATCGACCAGCGCCTGCATCTCGTTGCGCCACTTGTTGCCTTCGTTATTGCCGCAGATGCCGCGCAGGTAATGCAGCGCGCCGAGAATTTCTGACATCCGCTGCAGGTCATTGTCGAACGGCGCGGCCGCGTCCTGCGCCCGGGCAGAGCCCGCGCAAAACGTCACGACCGTCAGAATAATGAGCAGATGCTTCAACATGAATGGTCCCGGAACCCGGCTGATATGCCTTTTCAAGGCGCCTGAAGCAAGGCAACGCTTCTGGTGCCGCAAGGAGCTATCTATGGTCCGACCAGATCTTCCGCCATGGCGAGGATCGGGCCGAGGCCATCGGTGGTCTTGAAGGCGCCGAGATCGTCCGGCGCGACCCACTGGAAATCGTCAAGTTCGTCATTCAGCTCGGGCTCGCCAGCCACCCAGCGAGCGGCAAAGGCCATGATCAGGTAGTGGCCGGCCACCTTGTCGTTCGGCAGCACTTCGCGAAAGCCGGACAGGCCGACAATGTCTATGGTCAGTCCGGTTTCCTCCATCACCTCGCGCGCGAGAGCGACGGCGAGGGATTCGCCGAATTCCACGCGTCCGCCGGGCAGTGAATAGAAGCCCTTGCCGGGCGAACGGGCGCGGCGGACCAGCAGTACCTTGCCATCCCGGAAGATGGCGGCGCTGGTGGCGAGTTGTGGATGAGCGGGAGGCGTGTCGGTCACGAGGTCATTGCGCCATGATGCTGTCGACGTCGGATTCCTGATCGCGGCCGTTGATGATGCCGCCGGCCGTTCCGACCATCGGCTTGACCCAGCCGGCAGCCTGCTCGGCCAGCATAGCGCGGGTCCGGTCCTGCTGCACGGTGCGCATGGCTTCGCCGACAGTCGTCAGGATTTGCGTCATGTTCGCCACCAGCGTATCGAATTCTGCACGGATGGCCGGGCGTGCAGCCTCATAGGATGCGATGGCGAGATCGCGGGCCTTGAAGTTGGATTTGATGAAGTGCTCGGCATAGCTGAGCGGCTGCCATTCCAGGAACAGCTCATAGCAGTCCGGCATGTCCGGGATCAGCTCGAGCAACATGATGGCTTCATTGAAGTGATTGAGATAGTCGGTCGCCAGACCCGTGCGTGGATTGATATTGGCGGCCATCAGCTCGGCAGCGGACGCGACGGGGCCGGCACCGGCACTGGCCAGATCGTGATGGTCATGCTGCGCCGGTTGTATGGCCGTCAGGGTCATATGTCGCACTGTTGGTGTTTTGGGTTAAAACCGCCTGAAGAGGCAGGATTGCGGATCGAGAATGTGCGGGCGGTTTGTCATTACATCAGCGCCGGAAGCGTTACGGCAGGTATTCAGTTATATCGAGCAACCGAATTTTCCTGCGAGGTACAATATTGCGCCGACGCAGCCGGTTCCTGTTGTCATCGTTGAAAACGGATCCCGGCATTTCCGTCTAATGCGATGGGGCCTTTTGCCCTCCTGGGTCAAGGACCCGCGGAAGTTTACGCTTCTGATTAATGCACGCGCCGAGACGGTGCAAGAAAAGCCGGCCTTCAAAAACGCGATTCGTCGCCGCCGCTGTCTGATTCCGGCCGATGGCTATTACGAATGGCAAAATCGCGGTGAACGCAAACAACCGTATTTTATCCACCCACGTGCAGGCGGGCCTATGGGATTCGCAGGTCTTGCGGAGACCTGGATGGGACCGAACGGCGAAGAAGTCGACACGGTTGCGATCATCACCGCGGAAGCCAGCACGGGCATGTCGGTACTGCACCATCGCGTGCCGGTGACGATCGCACCCGATCATTTCGGCCAGTGGCTCGATTGCAGTTCGGATAGCGCGTCCGACGTGATGACGATGCTCGCTGCGCCCGCAGACGGCACCTTCGCCTGGCATCCGGTGGCGATGGCCGTCAACAAGGTGGCCAATGACGATGCGCAACTGATCCTGCCGATCTCGGCGGAAGAGGCCGCTGTGGAGCAGGTGAAGCCGATGAGGGCGCCGCGCAAGGTCGTGGTGGTCGAGGACGACGGGCAGGGATCATTGTTCTAGTTCAGGGCGTCAGCGGCCGTCCGTCGAGCCACTTGGCATAGATCACGCGCTTCTGTTCGCCGTAGCCGAGCGACTCATAAAACGCCTGCACCTTGGTATTATCCGAGCGCACCATGAGCTGCATCTTCTCGATGCCGCGCTCGCGCAGCCAGTCTTCGGCTGCACTCATGATGCCGCGGCCGAAATCCTGGCGCTGGTGGTCGGGATCGACCGAGACGTAATAGACCCAGCCGCGATGGCCATCATGGCCGACCAGCACGGAGGCGACGATGGTCCTTCCCTTGCGACCGACCAGGACATCGGCATTGGTGCCTGCGCGCGCCAGCCTGATATCGGCCTCCGGATCGTTCCAGGGCCGCACCAGTCCGCAGCGCAGCCAGAGCTGAACGACCGCTTGAATGTCGGTGTCGACGAGCCGGGCAACTTTCAATGTTGCACCGGCAGCAGCACCTTGCCCGGATTGAGGATGTTCAGCGGATCCAGCATCGCCTTCAAGCTGCGCATCAGCTCGATGGCGACGGGGTCCTTCACCGAGGGCAGCTCAGCCGCCTTCATCTGGCCGATGCCGTGTTCGGCGGAGATCGAACCGCCCATGCGCAGCACAACGTCGAAGACGACTTCGTTGACGTCGTGCCAGCGCGCCAGGAATTTCTCGCGGCCGTCGCTGTCGCCGAGCGTTTCCTTGGGCTGCGTGACATTGTAGTGGATGTTGCCGTCGCCGAGATGGCCGAATGGCACCGGACGTGCGCCGGGCATCAGCTTCACGACGGCAGCATTGGCTTCCGCGATGAAGGCGGGCACGGAAGCGACCGGCACGGAGATATCGTGCTTGATCGATCCGCCTTCCGGCTTCTGTGCCGGCGAGATTTCCTCGCGCAGTTTCCAGAACGCCTGACGGTGGGCGATATTCTCGGCGATCACGGCGTCATCCACGATGCCGTCTTCAAAGCCGCGTTCGAGGATCGCTTCCAGTGTCGCGCGGGCATCGTCGCGTCCCGACGACAATTCCATCAAGACATACCAGGCGTGTTTGCTGGAGAGCGGGTCGCGAATGCCGATGCCATGGCGGACGCTGAAATCCACCGCGATATCGGCGATCAGTTCGAAACTGGTGAGGTTGCCGCCGGCCTCAGAGCGGGAGATGCCGAGCAGCTTCAGCGCATCGTCTGGCGACTTCAGGCCGACAAAGGCGGTCTCGACCGCGCGCGGCTTCGGAAACAGCTTCAGCGTTGCCGCAGTGATGATGCCGAGCGAGCCTTCGGCACCGATGAAGATATTGCGCAGGTCGTAACCGGTATTGTCTTTCTTCAGCTTCGACAGGCCGTTGAGAATGCGGCCATCGGCGAGCACGACTTCGAGGCCGAGGGCCATTTCGCGCGCAACGCCATAGGCGAGGGCGGTCGTGCCGCCGGCATTGCTGGAGAGATTGCCGCCGATGGTGCAGCTGCCTTCGGAGCCCAGCGACAGCGGAAACAGCCGGTCGGCTTCGGCGGCGCGCTGCTGCGCGACCTGCAGCACGAGGCCGGCTTCCACCGTCATGGTGTTGGACGAGGTGTCCAGATCGCGCACCTTGTCCATCCGGCGCATCGACAGCACGACCTCGCCGCCATAAGGCGTCTGGCCGCCGACGAGCCCGGTATTGCCGCCTTGCGGCACCAGTGCGGTGCGGGTCTCGGTGGCGAGCTTGCAGATCGCGGCGACTTCGGCAGTAGAGCCCGGGCGCAGCACCAGCGGCGAGGTGCCGAAAAACAGGTTGCGATCCTCGGTGACGTATTGGTGCACGTCGGCCTGATCGGTGATGGCGTATTTGTCGCCGACGATGGCCCGGAAGCGCGCGATGGTTTCGGGAGAAAGCGTGGGCGGCTTCGGCTGGACGATATTCATAACTATTCCCTAAGCGCGTTTCTTGGTCTTGCGTTCGAGTTACACGGCGGCGCGGCGCAGCCGGTCATTGATGGCTTCGCCGAGTCCGTGATTTGGCACCGGCATCACCGCGATGCCGCTCGCGCCCAAAGCCATAGCAGCGGCGTCGAGCGCGCGAAGATAGCCGAAAAGATTGGTGGCGGCTTCCCCGAGATCGCCCTGTTCAGACAAATTCAGGACAGCGGCGGCGGACTCGATGCCCGGGAGCGGGGCCGATCCGAAAGCCAGTAGCGCCTCGCCGGGATTCACGGCCTCGGCCAGCAGCCGCACCCGTGTCCGCGGCGCATAATGTGAGGCCAGCATGCCCGGCGCCAGCGGCTGGTTTGTATCGCTTGCGGGGTCGTCCGGCGGGCTCGCCAGCGGCTGGCCCAACACCCGCTCGATCGCTTCGCGCGGCAGGCCACCGGGGCGGAGCAGCATCGGCGTGTCGAAACAACCGACGATGGTGGATTCAACGCCCACTTCAACCGGTCCGCCATCGAGAATCATGTCGATCCGGCCATCCAGATCGCTCAGCACATGGGCTGCGGTGGTCGGCGAGACATGCCCGGAGATATTGGCTGACGGCGCCACCACGGCACCGCCAAAGGCCTGCAGGAGCGCGTGGGCCACGGGATGGGCCGGCACACGAATGGCAATGGTGTCGAGGCCGGCGGTGGCCAGATCGGCCACCGGGCAGTCCGCCGCCTTGGGCAGCACCAGCGTCAGCGGCCCCGGCCAGAACGCCTCGGCAAGCGCCAGCGCGCGCGCATCGAATCGGGCAATGCGCCGGGCAGCGGCGAGATCGGCTACATGGGCGATCAGCGGATTGAACGACGGCCGGCCCTTGGCCTCATAGATCCCCGCCACGGCCCGCGGATTGGCGGCATCGGCGCCGAGCCCGTAGACCGTCTCGGTCGGGAACGCCAGCAGCCCGCCCGCGCGCAGGCAGCGCGCCGCCTCCGCAATATGGGCGGCGTCGGCGGGGCTCATCCGGGTGGTCAGGCCTACGGCCATGCGGGGCAGATCCTTGTCTTCAAAATTGGTCAGGCTTCTTTACCGGGGTTCTTGCAGGATGCGAAACCCAAGGCTATAAGCCGCGCTCTTAGTCGGAGTGTGGCTCAGCCCGGTAGAGCACTGCGTTCGGGACGCAGGGGTCGCAGGTTCGAATCCTGCCACTCCGACCACGTTTTTAGGCCATTCAGAGCCTTACCGGGACAGTTATCGGGACAGAAAAGGCCGCAAGCCTCCCGATACCCTAGAAACGCGAAGGGCCGCCTCTGGAAAGGCAGCCCCCAATCGCATTTCGGATAACAGCACCCCCAGCATTACCGAAACGGGAGCGGAGCGGCAAGCCAATCGTTTGCGTGCGCGATTCGGTTTTGCCTATGAGACTGCCCTCGCTATCTCAGCCCTCGCATTTGCGGTGGCCCGATGAGCCGGCAGCATCAGGGCGAAGAAAGCATCGAACTGGTTCCGCTTCCCGGCGGGTATGAGGTTCGGTGGCACGACGGCGCCGGCGGGATAATGCCGCTATGGCATGGCGACAGTCTCAACGAAGCGTGTAGCCGAGCTGCCGAGCACGGGCGCGACTTTGGAAGCCTTCCGGTATGGAGGGCCATCCATTGACCACCGTGGATTTCAAAGACGTCTGGAAGCTGCTCCAGGCCTCAGTGACCGATCGCAAGCTGTCGCCGGTCGCAAAGCTCGCACTGGCAAGGATGCTATGGCACCGCAACGGCGAGACTGGCCGGTGTAATCCCAGCTACGCGACCCTCGCCGATGGCATCAATGTTGGGCGCCGACAGCTGATGCGTGCCGTCAAAGAGCTCGAAGCTGATGGTTGGATTAAGGTCGGTCGAACATCGCGCGCTAAGTCGAAGAGCCTCCGTGGTGGCATGCAGTCGAATAGCTTCACCTTCATCTGGTCGAAGGCTGCTAGTGTCACTGAAGGCACCACCCTAGTGTCACAGGAGACACTAGCTAGTGTCCCTGATGTCACTCCCCCTAGTGACAAATCGATACCGGACCCTAGTGTCACCGGTGACACCCAAAACCTTGAATCTAGAAACCTAGAAATCTTAAACCTTGGCGGCGCCAAAAACGGCGCGCTGCGCTCCAGTGAGCGCGCGCCGCTTCCGGCTTGGGCGAAGCCAGCTGGGAACGGTAAATACCTCGTCGACCTCGACAGTCCCGGCGGCGACCTAATCCGGCGATACCACCAGGCAATCAAAACGCCGCTGCCGAAGACCAGCACTCGCTACAACGCGTTCATCGTGCCTTACGTCACGCCACCAGGCTCAGCCCCGGTGGCAGCATGACCGCAGCGTTCAACCTAGACCATTGTCCGACCGAATGGCGCAACGGCCTGTCGCATCTGGAACAGCGCGCGGAGCCAATCAAGGGCTTCGCGGACAACCGATGGCGCCGAATGCTTGCGAGCTCACGGTGGTTCCTGGGCCAGTGGGCGCCCCGCGCCGATGAACTTGGCTGGTCCGCCTATGACCTGTTCGCAGCCCATCCCGTGGCACCAGCCGCGCGCCTCGACTGCGCTGGCCTGCTGATCAATCTTGGGGCTGCCACCGTCAGCGACATGGACCGCACGCATGCGCACGTCCTGTCTGCCGCTGGATATCCCATGACCTACGACAAGCCCGCGCGCGGTGGCGTGCTGATCTGGGAGATCGCGTGATGTCGGCCGCTCAGCGACAAAAGCGCCGGCGCCAGCGTTGCAATGCCGGGCTCGTGCGCGTCGAGTTCTGGACCGACGAAGCAAACCTGTCTGCAATGCTGACCGCTGGCCGTCGGCTTGATCCGAACAAGGCAGATGATGGCAAAGCTATCAGCGAGGCAACGCGCAGTCTTGTCGAGGATCTAGCGCTCCTTGAGGTTTTACCCGATCGTCACGCGTAACGCCAGGCCACCAACCGAGAGGCAATGATGACGCAGACCGATGGATTGAACGAGCAGATCAAGAAGACGATCGACGAGACGATGGCCGCATTCCATGCACTCGGCATACCGAACGAGGTCGCAGCGGGGCTGCTGGTGGTGCAAGGCGCCATTCGCATGCAGGACCAAGAGGAGATCAGGAAACTGAGAGACTTCCTCGATGGTCTGGCCAACGACTACGACAAAGCCGACGAAGAGGACGAAGAGAATGGCATATCGTGAGCGCCTAAGCGCTCGGCAGCGTGGCTACACCCACAAATGGGACAAGGCAGCAGCAGCGTTCAAGCTTGCGAACCCATTGTGCGTCATGTGTGAAAAACGTGGTCTCGTGACGCCGGTCTACGCCGTCGACCACATCATCCCTCACAAGGGCGACATGACGCTCTTCTGGGATCAAAATAACTGGCAGAGCCTCTGCCGCCCGCACCACAACAACGATAAGCAACACATCGAGCGTAACGGTTATCAGCGAGGCGTCGATATCGATGGCAGGCCGCTTGACCCATCGCATCCATGGAATCGCGAGGGGGGGGCACGGCCCAAAATCTGAGCGCTAAGGGGACCGGACCGCTAGGGTACCTTCCTTCGCGCTGAGAGCAATTCCAGGAGGGGGGGATGATCGGGCTTGGATGATAGGTGAGACGACTTTAGGCAACGGTTGTCTGAGGTTGCGGGTAGGTCTCGTTTCCAGAAACGACCCCCGCTTCGAAACCTGCGGAATTGCGTGTTGTTGTCCCACAGCGGTCCGCTCCGCCCTAACCCTCGATTTTCCGATCCCCGCCCCCCTATCCAGCGTCACGCGTGACATCACAGCTAGTCGGTACCTGCCATGAGTGTTGAAACTCATTGGAGACCGCAGCATGCGCGCGCTAATTTCTATGCCGAAGTCTGGTCCGAACCACGTTGCGCGCGCTGCGTTTGCGGCGGTGATCGGTGCCATCAAGAGCCAGGCGCCGCAGAAAGTGCTGCGCTCGCTGTATCCCGGCGACGAGAAGAGCTTGTCAGTCCTCCAGCGCGCCACTGTGGCGCCCGCGACGACCACACAGGGTGGCTGGGCTTCCGAACTGACGCAGACGGCGTTCCGGGCCTTCCTGACCGACCTGCAGCCCATCAGCGCGGCGAGCCGGTTGATCGCGCTCGGTGTGCCGGCGTTGCTCGACGGCTTCACGGAGGGCAAGTACCCGGCGCGCTCCGGTGCGCCAGCCACAGTGGGGTGGGTGTCCGAAGGCGGGGCCATCCCCGTGGCGCAGCGGCTGCTCAGCACGATCACGATTGGACCGACCCGCAAGCTGGCGCTGCTTACCGTCTTCACCCGCGAGATGGCCACCCGCACTGATGCGGAGGAAGTGTTCACGCAGTTGCTTCGCGAAGACACGGCCGCGACCTTGGACGCGGTGTATTTCTCGACTGCGGCCGGATCTGGATCGGCGCATGCGGGGCTGCTCTACGGTCTGTCTGCCATCCCCGCATCGTCGGCCGGTGGCGATGCTGCCATGAAGGCGGACTTAACCGCTTTGGTGGCGGCAGTGGCGGCGGGCGGTAGCGGCCAGGTCGTGTTCATCATGTCAACGGTCGACGCCACGACGTTCCCAATCAATTTTCCAGAAACTGCGAACAAGGTCACGATCTTCGGCAGCACGGCGGTGCCCGACGGCCGGATCATTGCAGTCGACCCTGTGTCGCTGCTGCACGGTACGGACCCCGCACCTTCGATCGACGCGAGCAACGATACGGCGGTCCACATGAGCGACGCGGCCACGCAGCTCAGTGTAGCGGGTGCGCCGCCGACAGTCGCGGCGCCGGTGGTGTCCATGTTCCAGTCCGGGCAGATCGCGCTCCGCATTCTCGCGGACATCGCCTTTGCCAAGCGAAGGGCAGGGGCCGTGGCCTACATCGACGGTGCCGACTGGTCGGCGGTGGCGTGATGCAGTTCGCACGCATAGGGATCGTCCGTAACGATATCGATGCCGAGTTCAACGCGGCTTTTGACGCATCGGCGCGCAATGTTCGCGAGTTCGCGCGGCAGCATCATCTCAACCAAGCGGAAGAGGCTGAATGTCTACAGGCAGTTCGTGACCGGCTGACGCGGTGGAAGGAAGACCAGAAGTGGGGCCGATCGTGAGAGATTTGGCAGATCTAAGTGCGGAAGAGCGCGAGCATCTTAAGTTTGTGGAACAAGAAGCCGTGCGCGTTCTGACGAAGATTCAGGATCGCATGCGAGTCACCCGGGAGGGCAACGACAAGGCAGTTCGCTACACCCAAGGGGCCGCAGATAGCGGCCGTGAGGCTGTCGAGCTTCTCTTGATTCAGATGTACGCAATTTCGATGGTGCACCGAAAAGAGCGGAAGAAACTTGAGGCTCGCATCGCAGCTTTAGAAGAATTGGTGACACGGCCATGAGCAACGGCGATCGCGTGACATGGCAAGAGGCGGCGATCTGGTCCGGTCTGGTTGCAACGCATTGGACGCTGACCAGGCGCAATCCCACCGACGCCGAGTCCGATGAGATGGTCGCTGTGGCGAGGCAGCTTGCCTCTGAACATCACGCAGCAGTGCAATGAGTTTCACAGTTTTCGCGACCTCGGATGTACAGGCGCGGGATTTTCTCTAACCAATCATGAGAACAGCAAATGACGAACATGATTTCTTCTTTCCCGGCAACCAATCACCCGATGCCGCTACATCGTCATGGTGGGACGCTAGAAGTCATGAGCGAGCTGCAGGTAGGATTCAGTGGGGATGATTACGACTTGCAAGGCTCCGGCAGCATTGATTCACTGCCGACGTATCATCGAGGGACGAGCTTCGGGATCACTGTTTCGAAGGGAGCGCCGATCTTCAAAAACTCTGCGAAGCTCATTTGCCCCAACAGGGTCGACTATCTCGGCAAAGTTGGCGACCGTGTTACAGCGCGATCTGATGGGGACGGTGTGTGGCGGCTCTTCGTCAACCCGGCGTCAGGATCGCAGCTTGTCTTGCGGAGCAATCTAGTGGGGCTGACTTTGTCCGCGGCGGGGTCAACGGCCACCTTCGGCATTGCTGCAGGTGTCGCAGCGGATAGCACCAATGTCTCGATGATGTCGCTGACCTCGGCTTACACCAAGACGACGGCCGCTTGGGCGGCCGGGTCTGGAAACGGGTCGCTCGACGCCAGCACCATTGCTATCAATACTTGGTATCACGTCTACCAAATCCAGCGTCCAGACACCGGCGTTGTTGACGTATGCATTTCGACGAGTGCGTCTGCTCCGACGACTGGCGGAAATATCCCCGCGGCATACACATTGTCCCGCCGTATAGGTGGGATGAAAACAGACGGCTCGTCACAGTGGACGAAGTTCATCCAACTGGGCGATGAATTTTATTGGGACGTGCCTGTCACTGATATCAACGCAGTCGCGTTGGGGACCACCTCAACCCTATATGCGATGAGTGTTCCGCCCGGTTTGTCAGTTGATTTACTCGGCGAGTTTTTCTTTACCAATGCGACCGCAGCGCTCCTTTTGATTCAGTCGCCGCTTGTGTCGACGCAATCCGCAAATACCCCCGCCGGCAATCTTACGATGTTGTCGAATACTGGCTCGAATAGCACGCGCAAAGTCATGACGGACATCTCGCGCCAGATTCGGGCAGTGAGCAGCATCGCCAGCAGCACGTTGTTTGGCGTTACGCTCGGTTGGACCGATCGGCGCGGGCGAGACATCTAAGACGCAATCCATTTAACCGCGATGGCAAGCAACCGGATGGCTCCGTACATTCCAGACAGTCCGGTTGCCCCCAAAACAAAGAGCAGAACGACGCAAATGAGCGGTGCGGAATCCGCGGCCTTCCAGTCCATATGGCAACCTTTGCGTTCCCAGCGGATGCTGAGCGAACGATGTGAGCCGAGGTTGCATTTATAAGCGGCACCGTTTATGAAAGTCAATAAGCGGCACCGTTTATGGAGGGGGATTTGACTCAGTTTACGGCACCGGATAGTGCGGGGCGTATGGGCCGTCCACCGCTGGGAAACAGATCGACAAACGTCCGGATCTCCGAAGAGGTCAAAGATCGGATTCGCGAGTTGGTGGGGGACAAGGGAATGGCACAGTTCATCCGCGATGCGATCGACGAGAAGCTAGCCAAGCGTGAGCAGTCGACCAAGAAGCGGAAGTGAATGGTTGATGTGCTGCCTTAGCGCAGCACCAGGTTATTCGGATCCGTCCAGCGGACCGAAGCCGGGAATGGGCTTGGGTGGGCCGTGAGTGATGAACTGCCAAAGAGGCTGCATCTCCACCACGACCTGCCGCAGCATTTCGGGAAGATCGGTGAGCATGAAGCTCGAACCCATGCCGTCGTCCTCGTGAATATAGCGGAGCCTGACGAATGCGCTCCGGCCGTTCTTTAAAGACCATGCCAGATCTGTAGGAATCATGTCGCCAGTCGTGGCAAGCAGCGCAGCGCGCATGCGGGTCACCTGGGGATTTGCCTCCGCAATATCCCATAGTTGCTCCAGCCGCTTGCGCGACGCCAGCGAGAGCATCTTGAAGAGTGCCTCCAAATCATGGCTTTGAGGCGTCGGTTTGCCCTTCGTTTCCAGCGCAATGATGCACTTGAAGTACAGTTCGGAAGCAAAGGCAGACAGCACCATCGACGGTGAGGCGACCGTTACCAGCAAATCGCGGTGCTGATCGGATCGCAATAATCTATCAGCGATCCGGAAGCGCTCCGCGTTCATGAAAATCTTGAATGGGTCCGGGGCAGGCATCGCGCCGCTATCAAACGCCTTTTGCGTCGCTGCGGATCTTCAGCTTGTAAACAGGGAATGTCGTGCTGTTCCAACGGTTCATTTCCTGACCGCAAACCTCACAATTAGCGCTGTCACTGTCTCTCACAGGCGATCGGTGAAGCTCTGTCTCGTAGACCGATTTGCAGTGCGGGCAAGTGAAGTCGGCGCCTTTGTCTGATCCCCAAACCTTCACCATCAGGCAGCACGAAGCCCGATGAACGGAGCGAACACGCTCCCGCGCATCGCCACCGCATCCCGCGTGGCCGCCGACTGCCTCTCCGAAGCAATGCGTAGGCTCAGCTCCGCAAGGGCCTTGCACGTTTCTGCCCGCTGCAGGACCGCCATGACCGGTGCTCGGTAAATGTACGAGCAATAAATCTCGAAGGCCTCGGTGTCGTGTTCTTGGAGATACTCCACCGCATCACAGAACTCTTTGTAGTCGGCCGAGTCCTCGTCAGATCGTTCCACGACCTTTTTACCACTCAGTATGTCGAGCAGAATCATCGCGCCTTCGCGCTTCAGAGCCGCCTCGGCGGAATCCAATACGAACTGCTTGACCACCTCTGGAACGGTATCACGCCGAAACAATGCTTCAATCGCCTCGCGCTGGTCGGCCATGGACTTGGCGGCGACCTCAAGCCTGCTGATTTCGTCAGCATTGCGGCGAGCAAAATGGGACACAAGCCTTTCAACGATCACTGCGACGAGCACCGCAATGAGCGTGTAGCCGATCGTTTCAGTGGTGGTCATTTTGGTCAGACCTGGGTTTGTCGATGGACGGAAATGGCAATTCGGACTGCTTCAATTCTCGGCGCTTATCCTTAAGGAACTGCTTGAATTGGTCTTCATAAACGTCCCGGATGTTCGACACGTTCCGCTTCCGTACATCAGATTTAATCAGCTTTAGGATATCATCAAGGCAGTAGAAGATCACAACTGCCGTGATTGCCCAGCCTGGAGAAAGCTTGCCGACCGCCATTGCGGTAAAAGCAAACCCCGCCAGTATCACCAAGATCACGTTGCGCGGACGGAAGCCCATCTCCTTGGCTTTGCCAAAGAAGCTGTCCCAGAAGTGCTTATCCACCCGTCGCCCCATGTATTTTTCGACAGCATCGTCTGATTGCATGGTCCACGTCAACTCGCGCGCGACGGCGCCCCCGTGGGGAGTTGATTTATTAACCGAACAGGTGGAGCATGTCCGTGGGCGTAGAAACCCGGACCGAGATAGACCGCATTCCCTGCAAGGAACCGCTAATCGCCTGCAAGCGAGAAGCAGCGGTCGAAGTGTGTAGCGCGCTGGCGTGCGCTCCAACCTGGCCATTATGGCCGGGAGGGCCACGCTATGTCCAGAGGGGCAACCCTTAAAAGCGTCGCCGCCAGTCTCTCGGCTGGTTTCTACCTCCCGGCTGCCGGTCCGCCACCGGCATCGGCCGTAGAAAGCCGCTAAACCGAGAGCGACCTCATGACCCTATCCAGATCCACGTCTCCGCCTCACGCCCCCTCCGCAAGCGCCCCAGGCGCCGTTACATCGTGCCGGCCGCCTGTGATTCCAGATAGCCTCCCTGCTGCAGCCCAGCCCCCTCACAAGCAGATCGAACCACCGGCGGGGTCAGCGGATTCCTCACGCGGCACAGGGGCCGCAACCATAAACCGGAGGACCATTATGAATATGCTCGTTGGCGCTGCGACTATTTCCGCTGCCACTCCTATTCCGCACTCTTACGCGGGTGACACGAATCTCGATGGCGAGTTGATCTCGCTGACCAGAAAGTTTCTCGACCTTTTGCCGGATTATGAACTAGCGCTGGCTCGGGCATCCGATCTGGCTAGCGAATATGACGATCGGATTCCAACCAAGCCGGCAACCTTGCGATGGCGAATGGGGGATACAGTTGGAGTCACCCGCGAAGACCGTGGGGCCTGGTGCAACAATTACGGAATAGCCAGAAACCGCGGCAAGAAGCAGTATGACTGGCATCTAAAAGACGAACACGAGGAAGAGTTCTTCGCGCTGCCAAAGGATCAGCACCTTCTGGAGTACGGCGAGCCCAAGCTCAGCGTGCAGCATATGTTTTCTAAGAAGTTCAGCAAACGCAAACAGAATAGAATGAACAAACTAATTGCCGCGCTCGATCAGCATCACACGGAATGTGATGCTCTCTACGAAGAGATTGGTTGCAAGGAAGCAGACCGCGCGCTCGAGGAACTGGCTGATCCGATCTACGATATTGTTGATGAGATAGATGAGATCGAACCAGTCACCGTCGCTGGGATTCAGGCGAAAGCGACCATCCTTCTTAAGTGGTACTGGCGAGATCGAGATATTGACGATCTAACTTTTCAAGATGGGCTAGCTCATCAACTCATCTCAAAGTTGGCTAGCTCGCCGATCACGATTTAGAAAATTAGCATCTAAGAAACCCGCCGGCCTGAACCGGCGGGTTTCTTTAGTCGATGTTCAATGACCGGGCTTGTCCCGGGCATCACCTCTCCGCACAATGAGCGAAACGCAGGGCCTGATAATGCCGAAGGCGCAATTGCCACTGAATGTCGAGGACGCTGAAGCGATTCAGTACGCCCGTCAGATGGTCGATCGGCTAAAAAACAGCCGCTTCGATTTCATGGGCACCGAGGATATCGCCGCGCTCAACAAGGAAAGCGGCCGGCGCATGGTGCGCGATATGCTGAAGCGTTTCGGTTACAAGCACGTCGATAACCGGGCCATCATTGCCGACTACGCGCGGGACGGCTGGGGCACCGCTGACGAGGCTCTGCGTGAGATGTGGCGCGAGATGTCGAGCAAGGGCGAGACCTGTCACTACCTCAACGCCTACATCGCGGACGTGACGCGCGGCGCCATTAAGCGAAGTCCGGGCCAGCGAAAGGAAGACAACTTCTTCCGTGATGTCGGCGTGACCGCGCTGATCATCGAACTGATGGACCGATATGGCCTGCGACCGACCCGCAACCCGACGACGCAGAAGCGCCTTTCGGCCTGCGCAATCGTTGCGCAGACAATGGGGATGTCGGAGCCCGCAGTCGTGGCCATCTGGCATCGCCTCGGTCCGGCCGTTTAGTCAGTAATGTCAGTGGCTTAAGGTTATAAACAATCGACTTCGAACGTTTCATTCGCCAGGGTCGGAAGAGCCCGCCATTTTGCTGGCATGGATGCGCAACCGACTGAACCGGTCATCGATTTGGACACTCCGCTGCGGCTCGACGTGGCCGTGAGACTCGCGTTCCCCGCAGGCGGCATGTCCGTAAGCGGACTTCGTAAGGAGCGCGACCGGGGCCGGCTCGTCATTGAAAAGCTGGCGGGCAAGGACTTCACTACGCTGCGCTACATCCAACAAATGAGGGAATTATGCCGCGATCAGCGAAAGGCCCCCGACTGTGGCTCGAGCCCGAAGAGCGAGACGCGGAAGGCAAGCTCGTCCGCCGGCAAGCATGGGTCGTCAGAGACGGAAAGAATAAGGTGCGCACGGGCTGCGCTCGAACGGACCGCGCAGGGGCTGAGCAAGCCCTCGCGGATTACATCGCCCGCAAATACCAAGTCCCGCGCGACCGCGGACGTCATCCCTCTGAGATCCTAGTGGTCGACGTGCTGAACATTTACCTTGCAGACAAGGCGCCGAAGCACTCGGACCCGTCCATCACCAAGGCGCGGGTGATGACAATCGCGGAGTGGTGGGGCGACAAGACTTTGGCGGATGTGAACGGCTCGACATGCCGCGAATACGTCTCTCACCGCACGTCGCAGGCCCGCAAGACGGCAAAGCCGGACAAGACAGGCAACCCGGCCCGTATGGTGACGGCCGCCGGCGCGCGTCGGGAACTGGAGGATCTGCGCTCTGCGATCAACTATCACCGCAATGAGGGGCTTTGCTCCGAAATTGTGGGCGTCGCGTTGCCCGAGAAGAGCGCGCCGAGCGAGGATTGGCTGACACGGTCAGAGGCCGCGCGGCTGATCTGGGCGGCATGGCGCGCCAAGCAGAAATTCGGAGAGTGCATAACGGATCGCGATGTCGGCCGGCATGTGGCTCGCTTCATCCTGGTCGGCGTCTACACTGGCACCAGGCATGCAGCCATCTGCTCGGCGGCTTTCACGCCCGCGGTTGGGCGGGGACACATCGACACGGCCTCAGGCGTGTTCTACCGGCGCCGGCAGGGCGCACGGCAGACCAATAAGCGCCAGCCGCCAGTTCGCCTGCCATCCCGTCTACTGGCTCATCTGCGCCGCTGGGAGCGTCTCGGCATCGCCAAGCACGCCGTGGTCGAATGGAACGGAAAGCCGGTGGTGTCAGTCCGCAAGTCGTTTGCTGCCGCCGCCACCGCCGCGAAGATCGACCGACACATCACCCCGCACATTTGCCGGCACACGGCCGCGACCTGGGCCATGCAACGCGGTGCCAATGTCTGGGACGCTGCTGGGTGGCTCGGCATGAGCCCCGAGCTATTGGAGCGGGTCTACGGCCATCACCACCCGGACTATCAGCACGATGTCGCCGAGCGAATGTCGGGACAGGACCGGGACAGAAACGCCGTGAACAAACGCGGATTAACGGCGATGAACGTGACGAAAACCACTGAAAAAACAAGGAATGTAAGATGAAACATAGCGTTCGGGACGCAGGGGTCGCAGGTTCGAATCCTGCCACTCCGACCATGATTTCAATGACTTAGCGTCCTTTTGCGGCGCCGCCGTCTGTCAAGAATCTCCCGATTTTCATCTGAGCACAACCACTCGGGCGCGCGAGCCGCCGCTGCGCGCAGCTATCCGCCCTCAAAAACGCGCTTGCGGGCATTCTCGATATGCGACCGCATAGCTTCGCGAGCTCCGGCTTCGTCTCTGGAGGCGATCGCATCGAGCACGGCCCGGTGCTCCTCTTGCCCACGCAGAAGTCGGTCGCGAGGCTGAATCAAGGAGAGATTTCGATTGAGGGTGATACCCACGCGCACCTGAGACTGGATCGCGGCGAGAGTCGCGGCGAAGAAGCGGTTGCCGGTGGCCTCTGCGACCGAACGGTGGAACGCAATGTCTTCCTCCACGCCCAGCGCGGCATCTGCGATCACTTGATCAAGTGCTGCGATTGCGTCGCGGATCCGGCGCAGACCTTCCGGGTCGTGATCGCGCGCGGCAAGCGCGGCGGCTTCTCCTTCGATGCCGATCCGAAATACGAAACAGCGCTGTATATCGGCAATGCTTCCCACGGGAGCGTAGTTGTAAACGTCTGCCGCGGGACGTCGCATCACGAACGAACCGGCGCCCTGCCGCGATGCGACGACGCCGTCATCGCGCAGCCGCATCAGTGCTTCACGGACAACCGGGCGCGAAACGCCAAGCTGATCTGCCAGGCGTGTCTCAGGAGGGAGCCGCGAATTGACCGGATAGATTCCGACCGTGATCTGGCTGAGGACATGGTCGTAGACGCGGTCGCTAAGCTTTCCCGTCACAGCCGGGCGCTCCGGAATGTCGTCCCGTTTGACCGTTGAGCCCATGTTCACCCCGTCCTTGCTCCGAACATGCTCCAGTCTTTGGCAACATTACATCTTTTTGACAAGTCGGTGCACTCCCGCTGACAATCCGGGATTGCAGCGCTGGCCAAACTGCTGAGGCGCGAGCGGCCGTGAGGGCGTCCGGTCAATCGCGGGCGGCGGCGTCTGACAGCCAGGCTTCGATCAGCCGCTGCACGTGAAGGGCGGAGCGCACGCCATTGGATGGCTCGCGTCGTTGTTCGATTGCATCCAGCATCTCGGTGATCACGCCCCGATGCGGGCCGTGATCAAATGCCATCGGATCGGCACCTCCGCCGCCGGATTGCGCAGTCCCGACGGTCTCTGGCGGACCTTCGTGACGATGGATGACCAATTGAAACGTCTCGAGATAGGCCGAACCGCGCGTGCCCGCGATTTCGATACGCTCCGGATAGCCGGGCCGCGCAACACTGGTGGCATCGAGCACGCCGATGGCACCGCTTTGGAAACGGACCGCGGCCGCGGTCACGTCTTCAGTATCGATCGTTCGGAGCGGCGAGGTCGATGCAAAACCGGCGACGTCCTTGTGCGGCCCCACGAAATGCAAAAGCAGATCGAGCGTATGGATGGCCTGTGTGAGCAATACGCCGCCGCCATCGCGAGCCTTCATGCCGCGGCCCGGTTGACGGAAATAGGCGTCATCACGCCACCAGCGGATCGATGCACTCGCCGACAGGATATCGCCCAGATCTCCCTGATCCAGCACCGCCTTCAGGCGTCGTGCTGCGGGACGAAAGCGATGTTGCAGGCACACGCCGCACCGCACGCCGGCAGCCTCCGTGACGGCCGCGAGTTCCTCACCCCTGGCAACCGATATCTCGACGGGCTTCTCGACCAGAATGTGCTTCCCTGCTGCGGCTGCAGCCTGAACGGTCGCCAGATGCGTTCCAGGGGGCGTCAGTATCAGGACGAGATCGAGATCGGAGCGCGACAGCAAATCCTTTTGGCTATCGAAAACCGGAACGCCCCACTGCTGTGAAAACGCTGACCGCCGGTCCGCTGACGGCGCAAATCCGCCGACGATCGTAATCCGTCCCTGCGCCTGCAATTCAAGCAACGAAAGAATATGCGGCTTCACCGCCATTCCGAGCCCAATCAGGCCGACTCCAATTGGCATGCGTCTCTCCCGATGGCCGACCTTCTCAAGGCGCCGACTTGTCGGCTCTTAGGGGCGGTTATGAAGTCACAGATTGATATGCGAGCGAGCAAGACGGGCAAGGTGCGACATCGCGACATCAGCAAGTCCTGCTCATGATCGGCCGATTGCGATCTCCCAATGCTTGACAGATGTCGCCTAACTCGTCGATGCTATGTTTACAAATAAATGACAACCGCGCGCGACGCGGGTGCATATGCCAGGGAGGAATCGGAAATGCGGATCTGTCCGAATGCATTATTGCGCCCGTTTGCCGGCGCTGTGGCTGTCCTCGCCGTGACGGCCGCTGGTGAACCTCTGAAGGCCGCCGAGCCCATCGTTCTCTCGATCATCGATACCGGGGGAGATCTGGCATCTACCCAGGTCATCATCGAGAACTACAAAAAGGCCAATCCCGACAAGATCAAGGAGATCAGGATTCAGCGCGCGCCGGCGCCGGAGTTGCCGGCCAAGATCAAAGCTCAGCAGGATGCCGGACGGCTGGACATCAACCTTGTGCTGACTGGACAGGACGGTGGTGCGTTTCTCGCGGCCAACAACCAGTTGATCAAGATTCCTGATTTTGAGAAGCTGTTTCCGCGCGATGAGATGACGCCTGCCGGCAAGGCGCTATACGACGAAGGCCGCGATTATATGGTGCCGTCGGTGGGCAACGCCGGCGGGCCGGTGTTCGTCTACAATCCCAGCAAGGTGCCCAACCCGCCGAAAACCGCCGAAGAATTGTTGGCCTGGGCAAAGGCAAATCCGGGCCGGCTGATGTATGCGCGTCCGGCGAATAGCGGACCGGGACGGTCGATCGTACTGGGCATGGCCCACATCCTGAATGACTCAAAGCCGCTTGATCCCGACAAGGGGTGGGACAAGACCTGGGCCTATCTGAAGGAGCTTGGGCAATACGTCGAATACTATCCGACGGGCACCGCGATCACGTTGAAGGAATTCGCCCAGGGGCAACGTTGGATGATTGCCGGCATCATGGAATGGGACATGAAGCCCCGCGCCCAGAGCGTCATCCCGCCGGACTCCAAGATCACCATCCTTCAGAACACGACCTTCGTGGTCGACGGACATTACTGGTGCATCCCCACAGGCGTGCCGAAAGAACAGGTCGACGTCATTCTCGATCTCATGAAGTTCATGCGCCGGCCAGAGCAGCAGGTGCTTTCCTGGCCGGGCTTCATTGGGCCGACGATCACCGCGGCCACCATGGAAAAGGCACCCAAGGAGATTCAGGAACTGGTGAAGGAGTTCTGGCGGCCCGAATACGACGAGGTCGGCACCAAATGGAAAGTATCCCCGCCGCTCGGCGTGAAGGAATTGAGCTACGCGATGGATCGTTGGGACCGGGAAGTGGGCGCAAACCAGGTCAAGAAGTAATCCATTCAATGAGCGTGCGGGTCCGTATGTGCGGGCCCGCCGGTGACCTTGTTGCTTCTTACTCAGAAACGGGACGACATGAACGGGCCGGGAGATACGTTGGACTCGCTGAAGCTTGGAATCACCAAGCGCTATGGCAACAAGACCGTGCTGGACAACCTTGAACTCGATATCCGAAAGGGCGAGTTCGTCACCTTCCTCGGACCGAGTGGATGCGGAAAGTCGACGGCCTTGTCGATCGTCGCTGGCCTGATTGCGGCCACCGAGGGCGAGATCAGGCTCAATGGAGCGCGGGTCGATCATCTGCCGCCCGAGAAGCGCGCATTCGGAATGGTGTTCCAGAATTACGCGCTGTTTCCTCACATGACGGTCTTCGACAACGTCTCGTTCGGGCTCACCTTGAAGCCATTGTCCAAGGAGGAGATCAAGAAGCGCACTGATGCGATGCTCAAGCTGGTGCAATTGACCGGCTATGAGGAGCGCTATCCGGGCCAGCTCTCCGGCGGTCAGCAGCAGCGCGTTGCGATTGCGCGGGCGCTCGTGCTGCATCCGCGCCTGATGTTGTTCGACGAGCCGCTTTCGAATCTCGACGCGAAGCTAAGGGTCGAGATGCGTGCGGAGATCAAGCAGATCCACGCCGCGCTGGGGCTGACGTCGATCTACGTGACCCACGACCAGGCCGAAGCATTGTCGCTATCGGACAGGATCGTGGTGCTGCGCAATGGCGTCCTGATGCAGTCGGGCACCCCACAGGAAATCCACGACCGGCCGAAGAACGTCTTCGTGGCGGACTTCATGGGCTTTCGGAATTTCTTCAAGGTCAGGATCGCGTCGGTGTCGGACGGGATCGCCGAGGGCGTTGGTGACGGAATCCGGATTCGCGCGCGGGCAGGGGTCGATGTGCGAGCGGATACCGACATGGTGATGGCGATACGTCCGGACGATATCCGGGCGGGCGGTGAGGTGGTTTCCGGTGCCGAAGATGTTAGTGGCCGTGTCGAAGTGGTCGAGTATCTCGGTCGGGAACAGGAAGCCGCCATACGCATCAATGACAACACGCGAGTCTGGTTACGCACCGCCGAGGCGATACGAACCGCCGACACGATTGGCCTTCAGTTTCCGATCGACAAGGTCGTCTTGCTTCCTGCGGAATAGGCGAGAAAATAATGCGCGCCGTAGCCAACGATGAGAAGAGCGAATTCGACGCGCTGGCATTCTTCTGTTTGCTGCCGTCCTTGCTCTACGTTCTCTGCATGTTCGTCTATCCGTTTCTGTATGGTGTCTATCTCAGCCTTCAGCCGCAAAAGGTTGGCGGCTTCAGCCTCGCGAACTATCTCACCTTCTTCAGCGATCCCTATCAGTATGGTACGATCTGGATCACCTTCAGTCTGGCGATTCCCACTACGATCGTTGTCCTTCTGCTCGCTCTTTGGCTGGCTTACGGCATGCGCCGGGGCATTTTCATGGAACGGACCGTGACGACGATCTTGATCATGCCTATTTCGCTTGGCGTGATCCTGCTGTCGGAAGGTATCTTGGGTTTCTATGGTTCGCAGGGTTGGTTCAATCAGGTCCTTCTCGGATTAGGGCTTATCAAAGAGCCGTTCATTCTGACCCATAACTACGCTGGCGTTATGCTGGCGTTGTTCATGCAGCAGTTTCCGTTCTGCTTCCTGATGCTGCTGGGATACATATCCGGCATCGATCCCAGCCTTGAACGCTCGGCGCGGATGCTTGGTGCGACACCTTCGATTGTCTTCCGACGCGTGATGTTGCCGCTCATCGCGCCCGGTCTTGCCATCGCATTCGCACTGGTGTTCGTCATGAGCTTTGCGGTCTTTCCCTCGGCCATCATGCTCGGGCAGCCGGCGGGTACCACGCGCACGATCTCTATTGCGGCCTATCAGAAGGCCTTCGAACAATATGACATGTCGGCTGCTTCCGCGATCGCAGTGATTATGGGCCTGTGTCAGCTGGCAGCGCTGCTGGTGATCATCCTGTTCCGTCGCCGGTTGTCGCCGGCAGCGACCATGGGCGTCGGAAAGAGATAGGGCCGCACAATGCGAAGCAGAATGTGGAAGCTCTCGCTCTATCTGTTCATTGTGGGTTTCATCCTCAACATGCTTGGGATCGTGTCGCATGTTGTCGTGAGCTCGTTTGCCAAGCGTTGGTTCGGCGGCCTGCTGCCGCCGGCCTATACGACGGACTGGTTCGCTTATGCGTGGAAGAATTTCGATCTGGGGCAGGTGTTGGGTGTCACGCTGCTCATCGTAGTCGTTGTCGTCTTCCTTGCATTGGCCATTGGATTTCCGGCCGCTTACGTTCTTGCGCGACGAAATTTCCGATTCAAATCGGTCATTCTGCTGCTGTATTTTCTGCCGCTGGTCATCCCACAGATGACTTACGGGATTCCGCTGGCGACCACTCTCTACGGATATGGGGTCGGGGGATCCGTCGTCGGCGTGATTCTGGCGGTCCTGGTGCCGATGGTCCCGTTGGCCGTCTTCGTGTTGATGCCATTTTTCGAGCAGATCAGCGTCAATCTGGAATGGAGCGGGTCAATGCTTGGCGCAAGCCGGGCTCAGATTTTCAGGCGGATTCTGTTTCCCCTGATGGTACCTGGAATACTGACCGCCGGCGTCCTTGTGCTGGTCAATACGATATCGAATTTCGAGCTCGCATTTCTCCTCGGGGGCGGTGGATCGCAGACGCTCGTCGTCGCGTTATTCTACAACATGTTTGCCGGTGGTGTTCGCCCCGTCTATTCCATCGATGCCATGGCGGTGATCTATATGGTGATGGTCATGACGCTGCTTCTGATCGCATTGCGGTTCGTGCGCCCGACACAGATGGTGTTCAAGCTCGACAAGTAAATTCATGTTTGAGGCTGCGCGTGCCTAGTCATCGCCAGGGTCGGCTCATGGCGCAAGGCGGACAGGAACCACCTGCCGAAGCATGGAGTTGGACCTAGTAACTGCCATCGATTTTTGTCGCGATCTTGAACCTGCCGATCGAGGCGTGCAGATGTATGGAACGTTGAACAGTCCGATGACGAGCAGCCGGTTGAGTTCTCGTTCGCATATTGGTTCATGGGCATCGGCACGGTCCTACGAGCGCCTGTTTCCAAATTGAATTTCGTGACTTTGCGGATACGTTGTACTTTGCGCCACACCGGATTGGAACTTCATCCATCAACCGACGGGGTAACGGTGCAGATCATCTTCGCGCCGATCACTTTGACCGCTGATGCGCCTGGTCAGACTCCGACTGGTGATCGGATGCTGTTGTCGGTTGTTTCAGCGCTGAGATGGATTCAGCGCTACGTTGGAGCTGAAACCCGCGCGTCCCCTCAATGGGTTGACGTCGTCAGCCGGCTAGCTGCTGCGAGCGAAGATCCGGTCAGCACTGTTGACGCTAGGAATGCACTTCACGATGCAATGGTCGCCTACGGTTGGGCCAAGCGGAGCATTCATTGACTGCGTTTTAGCAAGGGACCGCGCGCTTTGGCTGATATAGATATTGCCAGTATGACGGATTCAATCCGGCGCTGGGAGCGGCTGATGCGGAAAATCGATCGCTTCTGTTGCGGTTCATTTACCTGAGCGCCGCGGCGCTTCGGGAAATGTTTTCCGCCAGGGTCTGAAGTCTTGGTAAAAAGGTTTTGAGCAATTCACGTCGATCAATTGCAGAGATAAAATAAGTCATTCCTACTGTCGCAAGCACCTTGTCTCCACTCATGAACAAACCGGTTCATCCCCTCGCCAGCGATGTTCGACGCTGTGGCGTGATCTCGAGTGGTGGAATCGCCGAATTCCCTCCCTACATATGCAGTCCTAGATGCCGCGTCCGCGGCGGTTTGGCATGATTTGCTGCCGAGAGATAAACGTCCCCTATGACCCCACCCAATGTCCTTCGCGACTTCGTCGATCGCCATCAACGTCTGTTTGTCCTGACCGGTGCGGGCTGCAGCACCAATTCGGGCATTCCCGATTATCGCGACACCGACGGCAACTGGAAGCGCACGCAGCCTGTGACTTTCCAAGCCTTCATGGGCGAGGAACTGACGCGGCAGCGCTACTGGGCACGCAGTCTCATTGGCTGGCGTCGGTTTGGCCAGGCGCGGCCGAACGATGCGCATCATGCGCTGGCGCGGCTCGAACAGATCGGAAAATGCGAGGTTCTGCTCACGCAGAATGTCGACCGGCTGCATCAGTCGGCAGGCAGCAAGAAGGTCATCGATCTTCACGGCCGGCTCGATCTCGTGCGCTGCATGGGATGTGAACGCCGGATCCAGCGCGATGAATTCCAGCACGAGATGGGCCGCTTGAACACAGGTTGGCTGGATCTCGACGCGGCTGTTGCGCCCGATGGCGATGCCGATCTGGAGGGCGTCGATTTCGTGTCCTTTGTCGTGCCGGCCTGCGAGATCTGCGGCGGCGTCCTCAAGCCGGATGTCGTGTTCTTCGGCGAGAACGTACCGCGCGAATTCGTAGATGCTGCGCTTGGCCACCTGCAGAAGGCCGACGCCATGCTGATCGTCGGTTCGTCGTTGATGGTCTATTCCGGCTTTCGCTTCGTGCAAGCGGCGGTGCGCGCGGAGATTCCCATCGCCGCGGTCAATCTTGGCCGCACGCGCGCTGACGAGTTTCTCAGCTTCAAGGTCGAAGACCGCTGCGAGGACGCGCTCGCATTTCTGCTTCAGCGGGCGGAAGCGCCCTAACGGCGAAGGCCCCGGCTCAGGCTGCCAGATCCCACAGTCGCGGACAGCCGCGCAGAACCACGGCGCGGCCCGTGGGTGTCAGCGCCGGATCAGTGTCCGATAGCGCAACCAGTCCCATCGCAACCAGCTGATCGAGCACGTAACGGTTCAGCTTGGCCGGTGGCAGGATCGCTGGGCGAAGCATCCGCAGTGTGTCCCACTGGTTTTCGGTGAGCTGATATTCGGTCTCGGTCGACATGGTGTCCTGCTTGGATGAATCAGTGCATTCAGTGCGCATGGCTTACGGAACCCGCATGACCTTGATGCGACATGGCGGGGGCGAAATCTGGAAATCACTGGATTGTTGGGCGGCGCCAAACGCTGGTTTTGCGCGGCTGTCACATGGACGTGCAACAGAACGCGCGAACACATGCGCGAATCACGGCGTGCTCAGACCTAATGAAAAGTAGAACAATGTGCCACCCGCATTGAAAAATATCATGCAGCTGATGCGTACGCGCCTCAGCTGGAGGTGGCTTGGCGCGCTCCTTAGCATAGCAATTGCTACGATTGCGTTTATGGCGCTGTCCAAGGCGCTTAAGGGCGTTGATTTCGCCCACGTGCTGTCTGCCATGCACATGGTACCGCCAGGCAGCATCGCGCTCTCGCTGGTGCTGGTGGCGATCTCCTATGGCAGCCTGACGCTGTATGACTGGTTGGCCCTGCAGATGATCGGGCGGGGGGACATTCCCTTCAGGGTTGCAGCGCTGGCCAATTTTACCAGCTATCCGATTTCGCACGGAACCGGCGCCGTGCTGCTGGTGTCATCGGCGGTGCGCTACCGGATCTATGCACCGCACGGCATCGGTCCTGCCGGCGTCGCCCGCATCTGCTTCCTGACCGGGCTCACCTTCTGGCTCGGCAATCTCACCGCACTGGCGCTCAGCACCCTGCATGAGCCAGGCGCCATCAGCCGGATCGATCAGCTCTCGCCCGAGATCAACCGCTTCATCGCGGTGGCCATTCTCGTGGGTATCATCGCTTATGTCGGCTGGACATGGAACGGTATGCGGACGCTCGGTGGCCGCAACTGGTCGGTGCCGGTTCCGAGCGGGCGCAACGTGTTCTTTCAGATTGGCATCGGGCTCGTCGATCTCGGAGCGGCGGCGCTCGCGATGTATGTGCTGATCCCCGAGACGATGGATGTCGGCGTCGCGCAGGTGATCGTCGTCTTCATCGCCGCCACGCTGTTGGGATTCGCCAGCCACGCACCCGCGGGCATCGGTGTGTTCGATGCCACGATCCTTGTCGGGCTTGGCGGCGAACATACCGAACAGCTACTAGCTGTGCTGCTGCTGTTCCGGCTGTTCTATCACCTGATTCCGTTCGTGCTGTCGCTGACGCTGTTCGGCGCCGTTGAAGCCTACCGGAATGTGAACAGACGCAAGCTCGCCTGAGTTACTTCGGCAGTGTCAGCACTGCCGATTGCGCATAGCCGCGGAACGGGCGATTGAAATCGAGATTGGCGTGATGACGCTCGGCGAGCGCCTTCAGCACATCGAGAAGCTCGCGGCGCGGCGTCACGTCGAACAATGTCAGCCAGCGCAACAGCAGCTTGCTCGCGATCTTTGGCAACCGCTCCTGATGGCCGAAATCGACGATGTGTAGTCGCCCGCCAGGCTTGAGCTGCGATACGGCGTGGTCGAGCACATCCTGCCAGCTCGGGATCATCGAGAGGCTGTAGGAAATCATGATGTGATCGAATGACGGAACGGTGAAAATGCGTGCCGGATCGAAATTCGTCGCATCGCCATGGGCGACACGGACGGTATCCGTGAGCTCGTTGCGCGCAATTGATGCGATGGCCGTGGTCAGCATCTCGGTGGAAATATCGATGCCGTAGAATACCGCCTGTGGATATTTCCGAGCAGCCTGAACGAGATTGCGGCCGGTGCCGCAGCCGATCTCCAGCACTGTCGCGCCCGGCGCGGGCGCTAGTTCGGCGATGAGCTGGTCGCGGCCGAGCAGATAATACCGGCGCGTCGCGTCATAGATGAAGCGTTGCCAGCGGTACATCCGGTTCATACGATGCGTAGCTTCGTTCGACCATGCGGGCTGACCGCCGTCTTCGTATTCGGAGACAATCGTCATGGCGCACCTCATCGCATCCGGATGAGCGATCCATTTCATCGCAACACGACAGCGGTGTGACAGTAGTTTCGTCGCGGGAATCGGCTGAAATTTAGAATGACTGTCGCAAAACCGCAGTCTGCGCTTGATAAAAATTTCAGATTGTCGATTCGAAGGGTCCAAGAAGCCGATGAATACGCATCTGATCGCCGACGCCGTTCGCAATAGCCGTGGTCGCGAGGAAACGACGATCTGGGACAGGCTGTTCGCCTTCTGGTTCCGCCGGCTGGTCTATACGCAGATCTGGGAAGATCCGGAGGCGGATATGGCGGCGCTGAAACTGGCGCCCGGTTCGACGATTGTGACTATCTCCAGCGGTGGCTGCAACGCGCTGTCCTATCTGTCGGCGAAGCCAGAACATGTCTATGCGGTCGATCTGAATGAAGCGCATCTGTCGCTGTTGAAGCTAAAGCTTGCCGGCCTGCGCGCACTGCCGAACTATCAGGACTTCTGGAAATTCTTCGGCGAAGGCGCATCCGATACCAATGTCGGCCTCTATCGCGAGCGGCTGCGGCCACTGCTCGATGCCGAAGCGCGTGGCTATTGGGACGAGCGCGATATCCAGGGCCGCCCGCGCTACGGTTACTTCAGTGACGGCTTCTATCGTCATGGCGCGCTCGGCCGTTTCATCGGCTTCGCGCATACGCTGGCGAAGCTCGCCCGCATCGATCTCAAAGCGTTGTTGCACGAGGACAAGCAGTCCCTGGCGCGCAAGCATGCGCTGGAACGACTGCACTGGCTGTTCCATTCGCGGCTCGCTCGTATGATGACGAAGACGCCGGCGCTGTTGTTCAGCCTCGGCATCCCGCCGCAGCAGCGCACGCTGCTGGGCGGCAACCAGCCGCTCAACGAAGTGCTGCATCAGCGTCTGCTCGCCCTGATCGACGTGCACCCGAACGCCAACAACTATTTTGCCTGGCAGGCGCTGAGCCGCAGCTATGTCGGCCCCGGCGATAAATGCCTGCCGCTGTACCTGCAGCAGAGCCGCTACGCGGACACCGCCAGCCGCGCCGCTCTGGTCACGCCGGTGCATGCCAATCTGCGCGTGTTCCTGGAGAGCCTTCCAGCCCGCCAGATCGACGCGGTCGTGCTGCTGGATTCGCAGGACTGGATGGCGCCGGATGAAATCCGTGCGCTGTGGGACGCGATCGACCGCGCCGGCAAGGACGGCATCCGAGTGATCTTCCGCACCGCCGGTGCCGAGTCACCGCTGGACGATCCGGAACATGCATCGCTGCGTGAGACGTGGCAGCGCGATGAGGCGCGCAGTGCCGAAGGTCTGGCTGCGGATCGTTCGGGCATCTATGGCGGGTTTCATCTGTATACGCGGAAGGCGTAAGGCGCTGCTGTCTTAACCTCTCCCCGCTTGCGGGGAGAGGTCGACTGTAACGCGCAAAGCGCGTGGAAGTCGGGTGAGGGAGAGCTGGTGTTTTACTCGCTGCCTCCCCCTCACCCGAAGCCTCGCTGGCGCTCGGCTCCGACCTCTCCCCGCAAGCGGGGCGAGGTAAGAAGGTGGCGGGCACGTGAACGTCACACCCCCAGATAAATCTGCTGGATATACTTGTCGCCAGCAATCTCTGCGGACGTTCCCTCACGGATCGTCCGCCCATGTTCCAGCACATAGACCCGATCCGCAATCCGCAACGTCGATGTCGCGTCCTGTTCGACGATCAAGATCGCGGTGCCGTCTCTCCGGATCTGCTGGATCGAGTCGAAGATCAGCCCCTTCAGCCGCGGCGCGATGCCGACGGACGGCTCATCCAGAAGCAATAGCTCGGGCCGGCCCATCAGCGCGCGGCCGATGGCTACCATCTGCTGTTCGCCGCCGGACAATGTGCTGGACTGTTGCCATTGCCGTTCGCGCAGCACTGGGAATAGCGTGAAGACGCGCTCCAGGTCCTTCTCGACGTCGGCATTGTTCTTGCGCAGGTAAGCGCCGAGCTGCAGGTTCTTCAGCACCGACAATTCCGAGAACAGTTTTCGCCCCTCGGGACAGTGGCAGATGCCCTTGGCGACGACGTTATATGGCTCGACCGGATGCAGCGACGCATCCTTGAAGTTCAGCGTGCCCTGGGAAGCGATGCTGCGTGAGATGGCCTTCAGCAGTGTGGTCTTGCCGGCACCGTTGGGGCCGAGCACGCCAATGAGCTCACCCTTCTCGACCCTGATCGAGACGGATTCTATGGCCAGCGCCTTGCCATAACTGACCTTGAGATCGGAGACTTCAAGCAGAGGCATGGGCTTCCTCCGTCTTGCCGATATAGGCTTCGATCACCTTCTCGTTCTTCACGATCTCTTCCGGTGGGCCGACGGCGATGATCTCGCCGAAATTCATCGCGATCACGCGCGATACGAGTGCCATGAACTCGCGCAGCTTGTGTTCGATCAGCAAAATAGTGAGGTTCTCCTCGCGATGCAGACGCCTGATCAGTTGCGCCAGTTGTTCGATCTCGCTGCTGCCAAGCCCTGCGAAGGGTTCATCCAGCAGCAGCAGGTCCGGGCGCGTCGCCAATGCGCGGGCGATTTCGAGCCGCCGCAGGTCGCCGTAAGGCAGCGTCTCCACCGGCTCCTTGTCACGGCCGCCGAGGCCGACCTGTCCCAGCAGATAGCTGGCGCGCGCCTCCTTGTCCTTGTCCCCACTGGCGCGCGGCGACATGCAGGCGACCAGGACGTTCTCCAGCAGGTTCATGCCGACAAAGGGACGCGTGAGCTGGAAGGTCCGCGCCATGCCGCGATTGACGACCTTGTAGGGCGCGAGTTCTCGGACGAGATCGCCGTTGAAATGGATCGTGCCTGATGTCGGCTGCATGAAGCCGGTGAGGATGTTGAACAGCGTGGTCTTGCCGGCGCCGTTGGGGCCGAGGATGCCGGTGAATTCGCCTTTCTTCAGCGTAAAACTCGCATTCTTCACGGCGGTGAGGCCGCCGAAGCGCTTGGTCACGCCGTTGACTTCGAGCAGGTCAGTCATCGCAGGCGCTCCGTCAGCCGGCGCCAGAGCGGCGCGATCAGTCCATTGGGCAGGAAGAACAGGATCAGCATCAGGGTCAGCGTGTAGATCCACAGTCGGTATTCGCCGAAGCCGCGCAGCATCTCGGTGAGCAGCGTCAGGAGGATCGCGGCAATGGCGGCGCCATAGATCGAGCCGATGCCGCCGACATAGACCATGATGATCACCGTGATCGACACGACCACCGAGAACAGCGGCGGCGACACCTGCAGCTGGTAATGCGCATAGAGTGCGCCGCCCAGACCGGCGAAGCCGGCCGAGATCATCAGCGACACGATCTTGTAGAAGGTGACATTGATGCCGGCAGCCTGACAGGTCGCCTCGTCGCCGCGGATCGCGCGCAGCAGGAGTCCCCAATGCGACCGCGCCAGCAACGTTAGCGTGATCACTGCGGCTACGAGAATCGCCAGCACGAACCAGTAGTAATGCAGCGGATTCTTCATGAGGGGATCGAGGCCGTAGATGCCTTCCTCGCCGCCGGTATATTCCCAGAAGATCAGACACAGCCGCTGCAGGATCGCGGAGGCGGAGAGCATCGCCAGCGCGAAATACGGCCCGCGCAACCGCAATGTCGGGAAGCCGACCAGCAGGCTGAAAGCGATGGCGATCACCACGCCGAGCGGCAGGCTGACCCACGGATTTGTCGACCAGATCGAGGACAGGAAGCCCGCGGTATAGGCGCCGGCGCCGATGAACAGCGAATGGCCGAAATTCTCGCGCCCGGTGAGGCCGGACATGAAGTCCCAGCTCGAGGCCCAGATGCCGTAGATCACGCAGACCGTGAGCACGCCCGTGAGATAGTTGCTGGCGGCGAACATGGGCAGCAAAGCGAGGAAGGCGACGACGAGGATGCCGCCTGCGATGTCGATGGGGGCGATGCGTTTCATGTCAGAATGCTGCCCGTCGCCCGAGGAGTCCTGACGGGCGTATCATCAGCGTAACGACGACCGCGACCAGCGACACCAGCTCCGTCCATGACGTCGAGATCAGATAGGCGACGATGGTCTCGGAATAGCCGAGGATCAGTGACGCGATGATACTGCCGGGGATCGATCCGAGCCCTCCGACGATGACGATGGCGAAGGCCTTCACCATCGGAAGCAGACCCATGGTCGGCTGTACCGTGAGGAAGGGCGACACCAGCACGCCGGCGAGCGCCGCGGTGCCGGCGGAAATCGCCATCACGATGGAGAAGATACGGTTGGTCGGGATGCCCATATATTGCGCGGCTTCCGGATCCTGCGAGACAGCGAGGATGGCGGCGCCGAGGCGCGTGCGCTGGATGAACAGCCAGAGGCCGAGCAGCACGAGGACACCGGCGACAAGGGCGAGCAGGCGCTGGCCGGAGATATCGACCCCGCCGATCGAGAGCTTGTCAGCGACAAATGAGGGGACGTTGCGATATTCGGAGCCGAAAGTGATGAACAGCGCTTGTTCGACCGCGAGCGAGACGGCGAGGGTGATCATCAGCACGGCGAGCTGAGACGAGCGCAACGGACGCACCAGAAAACGCTCCATCACCACGCCGAAGCCTGCGACGATCAATACCGCCAGCGGAGCTGCGATGAAGAGCGGAACGCCGAGCAGCGAGGTGAGGACATAGGCCGCATAGGCGCCGAGTGCGTAGAACGAGCCATGGGCGAGATTGAGGATGCGGGCGACGCCGAAGATCAGGGTGAAACCAACGGCCAGCATCGCATAGATGGCGCTGGAGACCGCGCCGTAGATCAGAATCTGAAGCATGAGAACCCGCTGTTGAAGACCGGACGGCGGAGGGCGAACTTCTTCGGGCTCGCTTCTCCCGTTTTCCGGCCGGCGAGGGATCGCCGGCCGCGCGGTTACGCTGCGGTCAGATGACCGCCATCAACAAATCAGTTGCTCATCCAGGGCGGTGCGATCATCGGGCCGGTAGCGGCTTCCTTCGGCCAGACCACGACGCGGGCGCCGTCCTTCTGCCACTGCACGAACAGCAGGTTCTGCAGTCCCGGGCCGGTCTTCACATCGTGTACTTCGTCGAACACCAGCTTGCCGGCGATGCCGACATGGTCGGTCTTCTCCAGCTCCTTGATGACGGCATCGGGCTCGATGGAGTTGGCGCGCTTCACGGCATCGGCATAGACATAAACGGCGTCATAGGCACCGATGCCGGTATAGACGGGCGCGGTGCCGAAGCGCTTCACGAATTCATCCCAGAACGGAATGGTCTTTGGGGTCAGCGGCGCGCGGATGGCGAACATGCCGACGGTTTCGGCATTTGCCTTGCCGCTGACGCGGGTGAAGAAGTCGGCGTCCTGGCTCTTGACGTCGATGCCGCCGATCGGAATCGGCACCTGCGCGTCATGCCACTGCTTGACGAAGATGTCCGACGAGGCATGCGAGAGCACGACGATCAGATACTGCGCGCCTGAATTCTTCACCTTGGCGAACAGCGGCGAGAAATCCGAGGTCGAAGTGTCGAAGAATTCGGCCAGCGTCACGTCGGTGCCGCCGTCGGTCGCGCCCTTCTTCAGGATCGGCACGAGATCCTGCACCCATTTTGCATTTTCGCCGACAATGGCGATCTTTTTCAGGCCCATCTCGCCTTTCAGCTTGCCGTTGATGAAGTCGACCAGCGCGCGCGCCTGATGCGCCGCGTTGATGGGGAAGGCGCGGAAGATGTATTTGTAGTTCTCATAGTCTGTTTTCACCTTTGCGGTGATGGCCGGGGAGGCCGCGCCGACGCCGAGATAGATCGTCTTGGCGTTGGAAATATGCGGCAGCTGGGCCAGTGTGACGCCTGACGTATAGCCGCCGATCAGCACGTTGACCTTGTCATCGGCGGTGAGCTTCTTGATTGCAGCGATGCCCTGTTCGGGATTCTCGGTCTCGTCAGCGACAACCATTTCGAGCTTGCGGCCGAGCAACCCGCCCTTGGCATTGATCTCTTCGATGGCCAGCTTCGCGGCGTTCTGGGTGTCGCGGCCGACCTGCAGCTGGACCGACGTCGGAATGCCGATCTTGATAGGCGCTTGCTGGGCAGATGCTGGAGCAGTGGAAGCAAGGGCGCCAGCAACAATCATACTCGCAGCCGCAAGCGGCCTCAGAAATGAGTCCATGGTGTCTCTCCCTAGAGGCATCTGGGTCGTTGCCCGATGCTTTTTTGTGTGATCACAGACTGCCAAGTGCGGCGAGAGCAAGTCAAGGAAGATTGCGCGCAGCAACACTGTGTCGCGGATTAAATTGCGAGCATTCACAACGTGTACTTCTGTTGCGTTGCGATGACGCGCAGGCGCAATGTGCCTTGCAGTTGTAGGCGCGCAGCCGGCTGTGCGAGGCTTGACGCTGATGGATCATCTCGAGGGATGAACATGGAGAGGCCGGAATGGATGAACAGGGTGCAGGCACCAAGTCAGCCTTTCAAGCCATTCGCGCCATCGACTACACGGTCATCTTCGTCCGCGACATGGACGCGATGCGGCACTTCTACGAGACGCTGCTCGGCTTTTCGCTGCAGCGCGTGCTGTCGTCCGGCTGGATAGAATTTCGCATCGGCGGCAACACGTTAGCTCTGGCCATACCAAGCCGCACCGCGTCGGATCGTCCGGTCCCGGTTGGCAGTGCAGCACTTCAGCTCGCCTTCAAGGTTTCCGTGGCGGAGGTCGATGCGTGTGCCGAGGAATTGATACGGAAAGATATCAGCCTCGTGTCACCGCCGACCGATCAGGTCTTTGGACATCGCACGCTGTTCTTTCGCGATCCCGACGGGAATTTGTTGGAGGTGTTCGCTGATATCTAGGCGTCACCGATGCTCTGCACGTGATCGGACGCACGCAGTCACAGCACGACGCAGGTCGCGTGATGGGTAACGGCTGCGTGTTTGGGTGGTCAGGATTGTCGGCCAAGGGGTGGGACCGCCGACGCAGGTAATAACGGCGGTCCCGTGCCGTGCATTGAAATTCGGGGTTGGAAAGCGACTTCCGCACCCCACTGCGCGACGCGATCGACGCTATCCCAGCCGGGTTTTGTCGCAACTTAAACCAAATCTTAACCTAACCGATTAGGCTTACCTGGCCGGCTTTTCGAGCATTTTTAGTAAAGGTGGAGAATAATCTACTCCGCAGCCCGGGCCAGCAGGGTGATGTCGTTGGCATTGGCGCAATAGTTCTCGTAGTTCGCCGCCGCCGTCTTGGCTGCGAGGTCGGCGCCGCAGGCCCGTTTGTGTGCGCAACTGGCGCAGGCGTGGCGCATCTCCATCATGTCAGGCGGCCGGATCTTGGCAATGGCGGCTTCGTCAAAACCGAGCGCACGGAGCATCTGCGGCAATTCCTCCGCACCGTTCACGCCTCTGCGCACGATCGTATCGAGATCGCTTGGCGCAAGGCCAAGCTCATGGGCCATGCGTTTGAACTCGCCGCTGTCGAGCGCACCGAGTTCGTTGAGCTGGCGACGCTGGATCAACCAGTCGCCAATGCGTTCGATGAGATTGCTGACGACGGGATAGGGCTGGACGGATGTCATGGCGGTCTCCGCTGCTGAGAGTGATTGAGCGAAGGGTCTGCGCAGCAGCGCGGAGTCGCATTGCGCTGGATCAATCGGTGGGTGCGCCATGGACGGTTAGTCTTACCGCCAGAAATGCCTGCGCCGCAGGCACTTTCCGGGGAAACTCGAGGCTGGATTCAACGTTATCCATGCTTAACTTAGAGACATTGTTAGTCCAGAAGCCGGGAACCGGCCTCAGGAGGCGTAAATGAGTTGCAAGCGTTTGAGTATGATTGCGGCCGGCGTCAGTCTGCTGGCGTGCGTCGGTGCCGCGCAAGCGGACACATACAAGCCCGGCGAATTCTTGCTGCTCGACCTGCAGAAGGCCGTGCTGTCGCCGAAACTGCTGGGCCCGCCCGCGTCATTCGAGCAGGTGCAGATCCAGGCCAAGGCCGATGCGAAGGCGAATGTGAAAGCTGATCCGGCGAAGGCAGCACCGCGTCTTGTGCGCGCGCAGTCTGCGAAGCCGGTGGCACAGCGCGCCGCTGCGCAGAAGAAGGTTGCCCGTCGCAGCAATCCGCTGAACGCTAATGCGGCGGACACGCGGGTGCAGGTCTGGCCGTGCCGCACAGGTGGCATCTGCAGCTGGCAGAAATGAAAAGGCGGCGGATTGCTCCGCCGCCCATTCGGTCTTCAGGCTGAGGCCTGAATGATCAGGCCTTGATCTCTTCCACGCCGCACCATTCAGCGATGAACAGTGCCAGCGCCGTCGTCGTCTTCTTCAAGGAGGGCAGGTTGACGCCTTCGTCGAAGCCGTGGACGCCGCGCGAGATGCAGCCGTAGTTCAACGTCGGCACCTTGTCGAACAGCGCATAGACGCGGCTGTCGAGATAGGCGAGCGAGATTTCCGGCTTTGGCTTCTGGCCGAACACCGCTTCATGCGCTGCGGCCAGTGTGGCTTCTGCATCAGATCCCGGCTTGAGCTCGTAACCTTCGGCCTGGAAGCCGTTGAAGGTCACGGTCGGTGGGATGTTCGACAGGAACGGATCCTGATGTGCGAAGGCGGCGACGCAGTCGGTGATCTCCTTCTTCGCAGCTTCGGCCGTCTTGCCGGGCAACAGCGAGATACGGAAGTCCACCTTGCACCATGCCGGGACCGATGAGGCCCAGTCGCCGCCGGCGATCTTGCCGATGTTCAGGTTGACCGGCTTCTCGATGTTCTTGAAGTGCTCGTGCTGGTCCTTTGTCGCATTCCACTTGGCTTCCAGCTTGCGCAATTCGCCGATGATCCGATAGGCGCCGTCGATGGCGTTGGCGCCGGTGCCCATGCGCTGCACATGCACCGGCACGCCGCGGACCTCGACCTGGAACCAGACCACGCCGATATTGGCGCGGGTGATCGTCTCGTGCGACGGCTCGGAGACCACGACGGCATCGGCCTTGTAGCCGCGCAGATGCGTCATCAACGCGCCGTCGCCGGTGGATTCTTCTTCCACGACCGACTGCAGATAGACCGTCGCCGCCGGCTGCAGGCCGAGGCTCTTGAGTGCGTCGAGCGCGAAGATGTTGGAGGCGCAGCCAGCCTTCATGTCGCCGGCGCCGCGGCCCTGCATCCAGTCGCCCTGGATGACGGGATCGTAGGGCGGCGTGGCCCACATGTCGAGCGGGCCTTCCGGCACCACGTCCACATGGCCCTGCATGATCAACGAGCGGCCCTTTTCCTCGCGTGGATAATGCGTGCCGACCACGATAGGCGCGGTCGAATGCAATTCGTCCCAGGCGCCGGCGCCGGGATGATGCCCGAGCGCTGCGCGGTCCATCTCGAAGCGCTCCATCTTGTAGCCGCGCGTTTTCATGGCGCGGAACATGAAGTCCTGCATCGTGTGTTCGTTGCCGCGGGTCGAGACGTGACGCACCATATCCTGGGTGAACTTGACCTGGGCGTCAAAGCCCTTGTCGACGGCGGCGATGATCTTGTCGCGGAGGGCGGGATCGAGAGCCATGTTGTTTTTCCTTTTCTTGTGAGAGGGCTCAGGCAGTCAGCGCGCGTTCGAGCTTGTCCATGCCTTCGTCGAGGATTTCGTCCTGGGCGGTCAGCGGAACGAGCACGCGGATGGTGTTGAAGTTAACGCCGCAGGACAGCAGGATCAGACCTTCTTCGGTGGCCTTCTGCGTCACCTTCTTGGTCAGTTCCGCGTCCGGCGTGTCCGAGCCGCGTTCCTTGACGATGTCGAAGGCGATCATGGCGCCGACATTGCGGATGCTGGCGATCGGCACGAGATCGTTACGCTGCTGCATCTTCTTCAGGCGCGTGGTGATGCGCTCGCCGATATGGTTGGCGCGGTCGACCAACTTCTCTTTCTCGAACACGTCGAGCACGGCCATCGCTGCGGCAATCGCCAGCGGGTTGCCGGCATAGGTGCCGCCGAGGCCGCCCGGATCGGCAGCGTCCATGATCTTCGCCTTGCCGATCACGCCCGACAGCGGGAAGCCGCCGGCGAGGCTCTTCGCCACGGTGATGAGGTCGGGCTTCACGTCGTAATGTTCCATCGCGAACATCTTGCCGGTGCGGCCGTAACCGGTCTGCACTTCGTCGGCGATGAAGACGATTCCATTCTCGTCGCAGATCTTGCGCAGCGCGCGCATCAGTTCCGGCGGGGCCTGATGGAAGCCGCCTTCGCCCTGCACGGGCTCGATGATGATGGCCGCGACGCGGGCTGGATCGATGTCGGCCTTGAACAGGAAGCTGAGATACTTCAGCGATTCCTCAACGGTGACATCGAGCGGCGCGGCCGGGAACGGCACGTGCCAGACTTCCGGCATGGCGCCGCCAAAGCCCTTCTTGTAGGGGAACACCTTGCCGGTCATGGTCATGGTCATGTGGGTGCGACCATGGAAACCGCCGGTGAAGGCGATCACGCCGGCGCGGCCGGTAGCGGCGCGGGCCATCTTGATGGCGTTCTCGGTCGCTTCGGCGCCGGTGGTGAAGAATGCGGTCTTGGTGGCGCCGTCGATCGGCGCCAGCTTGTTCAGGCGCTCGGCGAGGGTCACGTAGGATTCATACAGCAACACCTGGAAGCAGGTGTGGGTGAAGTTCTCCATCTGCGCACGCACGGCGGCCATGATGGTCGGGTGGCAGTGGCCGGTGTTGAGCACGGCGATGCCGCCGGCGAAGTCGACATAGCGCTTGCCTTCGACGTCCCAGACTTCCGCATTCAGCGCGCGCTGCGCCGAGATCGGAGTGGAATGGCCGATGCCGCGTGGAACGGCGGCTTCGCGGCGTGCGAAGATTTCTGCGTTGGTTGGCATGCGAGTTTGTCCTTCGAGTTTTCTTGGATGTTGTTGGGTGTGGATCAGTGGATGGAGCAGGCTGCTGCGCCGGGCGCTGTAGGCTCCCTCGCCCCGCTCTTGCGGGGAGAGGGGTGGGGTGAGGGGCTCTTGCGATCCGCAAGTGCAGTGCGTGCGATGAGCGCCGTGCCATGCCCCTCACCCGCCGCGAAGACGCGGCGACCTCTCCCCGCGCAGTGCGGGGGGAGGTTAAGAAAGCGCGGCGTGCTGGTGTTCACTCGATAAGTCCAATCACCGCGCGGCTTCGAAACCGGCGAGCGTGGAGGTCAGGTTGGCGCCCAGGATGTCGGAGAGATATCCGCCTTCCTGAACGAGAACGGTAGGCAGGCCCATGCGCGCCACGGCTTCGCCGATGCGCTTGAAGCCCGGCGTCGTGACCTTCAGGGCCGCCAGCGGATCGTGTTCGGACGCGTCGAGGCCGAGCGCGAGCACGAGCGCCGTCGGTGCGAACGACTTGATGGTCTTCTCGGCGACAGCAAGCGCGTCTATGAAGCCATCGTCACCGGTGCCGAGCGCGAGCGGAATGTTGAGATTGGTGCCGAGGCCGTTGCCTTCACCCTTCTCATGGGCATAGCCCCAGACGAAGGGGTAGTAGCCGACGGGATCGGCATGGATCGACACCGTCAGCACGTCCGGACGCGCATAGAAGATGCCCTGGGTGCCGTTGCCGTGATGCACGTCGACATCGAGGATCGCGACGCGCTCATGCCTGGTGCGCAGATGCTCGGCGGCGATCGCCGAATTGTTCATGAAGCAGAAGCCGCCGGCCATGTCGCGATAGGCGTGATGGCCGGGCGGGCGGCAGAGGGCGTAGACCGCATCTTCGCCGTCCATCACCATCTGCGCCGCGGTGACGGCGACATCGGTGGAAGCGCAGGCACCAAGCCAGGTGCCGGGACCGATCGGCGCTGCGGTATCCGCGGTGTGCCAGCCGAGCTTGCCGGTGATGTGGGTCGGATAGCTGCCTGCCACGCGGTTCGGATGGATATTGGCGATCATCTCCGGGCCGTAATCCGGCAGCTTGATCCATTCCTCCCATGCGCCTTCGAGGAAGCGCAGATATTCCGGCGAGTGCACGCGGGCGCGTGGGCCCTGGCCGAATTCGGTCGGCGCGACCAGCTTGTGCTTGCCGTCGGCGAGGCCCTTCAGCAGGCGCTCGGCACGCTCCGGCTGCTCGGTCGTTTTACGGACCTGACCGCGCACCAGGAAGAACTGCGGATCGTGGCTCTTGTGCTTGTCGGAATACACTGCCTTCACGTGGCGGCTCCATTTGTTGAGGAGGGAAGTTCGCGGACCAGCTTGCCGACTTCGCGCCAGGCAGCGCCGATGTGATAGTCGATCCGCGCGGTGATGATATCGGGATGCCCCTGTTCGAGGACTTCGAGCAGCGCTTCATGCGTCTGCGCAATACGGTGCGGATCGTCATAGAGCCGGCCGATCAGGCCAATCGTCATCCGCAGTTCGGAAGCGAGATCGTCGAACAAGCGCAACAGGCGTTTGCTGCCGGCGATTTCGCAGATCATGCGGTGAAATTTGTAGTCTTCCTCGATCTGTCGTGCGTGATCGTCGATCGCTGCCGTCTCATGCATGACGTCGATCTGCCGGCGCAGCATGTCGCGATTGGCAGGCGTCATGTTCTTGGAGGCCAGCACGCCGGCATGACATTCGACGCAAATGCGCAGGTCGTAGACCTCGTCGATATCCGTCGCTTCGAGCTTGCGGACAAAGAAGCCACGGCGCGGATGCGAGACCAGCAGGCCCTGTTGCTCGAGCAGCCGTGCAGCCTCGCGGACAGGAGCGCGGCTGACGCCGAGCTCGCGGGCAATGCCGGCTTCGACGACTTTGGCGCCAGGCAGCAGCTGCCCCTTGATGATGGCCTGGGTCAGGATGCGTGTGACCTGCCCGACAAGATCGGTGTCGGCGAGGGCGGTCAGACCAACTGGAGGAGACATCAAACGCATGCGGGGGACCCGTTTCTTCCCCTGTACAAGAATTAATCGTCGATTGTCGACAGTTTAATCTTGCGAGCTGCCATGCGATTGTGTTTCCTGCCCGCACCTTAAAAAAAGCCGGGAACCGCGCCTGTGAATATGCATGCAAACATTACGCCGACCCTCGATGCCGCCAAGCAGGTTCGTATCGATCTTGCTGCGGCCTATCGTCTGATCCATCGCCTCGGCCTCGATGACAGCATTTACACGCATATTTCGGTGCGCGTCCCCGGCACCCAGGACCGCTTCCTGATTAATCCCTATGGCATGCGCTTCGAGGAAGTGACGGCCGGCAACCTCGTCACCGTCGACGTCGACGGTAAAGTTGTCGACGATCCGCTCGGCCTCGGCATCAATCCGGCCGGCTTCACCATTCACAGCGCCGTTCACGCTGCGCGCCACGATGCGCAGTGCGTGCTGCATACGCATACCGTTGCCGGTGTTGCCGTGTCATGCCTGAAGGACGGTCTGCAGCCGCTGAACCAGTGGTCGATGCAGTTCACCGATCGCATCGCCTATCATGACTTCGAAGGCATCGCGCTGGACCTGTCCGAGCGTGAGCGTCTTGTCGCCGATCTCGGCGACAAGATGGTTCTCATCCTGCGCAATCACGGCCTGCTCACCTGCGGCCGCTCGGTCGGTGAGGCCTTCAAGCTGATGTTCAATATGGAGCGCTCCTGCCGCGCGCAGCTCGCGATTCTTTCAACCGGCGCAGAAGTCATTCGCCCGTCCCACGCCATTGCCGCACACACCGCCGGCCAGTATGACCGCGGTTACGACAAGGTGCATGGCACCGAAGGCGGCAAGCCGGACAGCGAGTGGGAAGCGTTCAAGCGCATGCTCGATCGCACGGACGCCGATTACAAGAATTGATCCGACTTCCGCTACACATCGTCAACTGATCTGGGTTACGTGCCAGCCGGCACTAAGGGGAAAGATATGTTGAAGAAATTTGTACTGGCTTTGGCCCTGAGCACCGTGAGTACAATGGCGCTCGCGCAGGAGCCGAAGATGGGCGGCACCATCAATGCGGTGATCCAGCCTGAGCCGCCGGGCCTGATGCTCGCACTCGTCCAGAACGGCCCGACGCAGATGGTCTCGGGCAACATCTATGAAGGCCTGCTGCGCTACAGCAAGACACTGGAGCCACAGCCTGGTCTCGCCGAGAGCTGGACCATCAGCCCGGATGCGAAAACCTACACGTTCAAGCTCAAGCAGGGCGTGACCTGGCATGACGGCAAGCCGTTCACCGCTGCCGACGTGCTGTTCTCCATCGAGACGCTGAAGGTGACCCACGCGCGTGCGCGCAACAACCTCGTACAGCTCGACAAGGTCGAAGCGCCGGACGATTACACCGTCGTCTTCACGCTGAAACAGCCCTTTGGCCCCTTCATCGGCATCTTCGAAGTCGGCTCGATGCCGATCATCCCGAAGCACATCTATGAAGGCTCCGACGTCAAGACCAATCCGGCGAACAATACGCCGATCGGTACTGGCCCGTTCATGTTCAAGGAATGGAAGAAGGGCTCATTCATCCAGCTGGTGAAGAACCCGAACTACCACGTCAAGGGCAAGCCCTATATCGACGGCATCTACTGGCAGATCATTCCGGACGCCGCTGCGCGTTCGGTGGCCTACGAGACCGGCAAGGTTGATGTGCTGCCCGGCGGTTCGATCGAGAACTTCGACGTACCGCGCGTCAGCAAGCTGCCGAACACCTGCGTCACCGGCGACGGCTGGGAGTTCTTCTCGCCGATGGCCTGGATGTGGCTCAACAACCGCACCCCAGTGCTCGCCAACAAGAAGGTTCGTCAGGCGATCATGTATGCGGTGGACCGCGAATTCGCCAGGGACGTGATCTGGAACGGCCTCGGCAAGGTGGCTACCGGCCCGTCCTCGTCGGCGATCAAGTTCTACACCGACAACGTGCAGAAGTACCCGTACGATCCGGCCAAGGCCAAGGCGCTGCTGAAGGAAGCCGGCTACAAGGGCGAGAAGGTCCGCCTGATGCCGCTGCCTTACGGCGAAACCTGGTCTCGTTGGGGTGAAGCTGTGAAGCAGAACCTCGTCGACGTCGGCATGAATATCGAGACCATCGCCACCGACGTGCCTGGTTCGAACCAGAAGAACATGGAGTGGGATTACGATATCTCCTTCACCTATCTCTATCAGTACGGCGATCCAGCGCTCGGCGTTGGCCGCAACTACGTGACGAGCGCAATCGCCAAGGGCCAGCTCTTCAACAACCTCGAGGGCTATTCCAATCCTGAGGTCGACAAGCTGTTCGAAGAGGGCGCCGTCGCCACGCCGGATTCGAAGCGAAAGGAAATCTACGAGAAGGTCCAGAAGATTCTCGTCGAGGATGTGCCTGTTGCCTGGCAGCTTGAACTGCAGTTCCCGACCATCACCAACTGCAAGATCAAGAACCTGATCACGACCGGTATCGGCGTCAATGACGGCTTCCGCGACGCCTGGATCGACAAGTAAGCTTTCAGCCTGATGCCCGTGACGATCTCTGTGATCGTCACGGGTTTTCTTTGTGTACTCTGACCTGAATGCGATGGACCTCTGATGCTGTCATTCGTTGCCCAGAGGATCGTGAAGGGCGTGTTCGTCCTGCTTGCGATCATCGTGATGAACTTCTTCCTGATCCGCCTTGCGCCCGGCGATCCCGCAGCGGTGATGGCCGGTGAGGCCGGCGCCAGCGATGAGCAATTCGTCCAGCAGCTGCGCGAAAAGTTCTCACTGGACAAACCGCTGCCGGAGCAGCTGTTCATTTACGTGAAGGGTGTCGTCACCCTCGACCTCGGTTTCTCGTTCCGCCAGCAGATGCCGGTCGCGAAGCTGATCGCCGAGCGTCTGCCGGCGACGCTGCTGCTGACGCTGACGGCGTTCGGCATATCGCTGTTACTGGGCATCACATTCGGTACGCTGGCCGCGAGATTTGCGGGGACATGGGCGGACACCGCCATCACTGTCTCGGCGCTGCTGTTCTATGCCACGCCGATCTTCTGGGTCGCGCTGATGTCGATCCTGCTGTTCTCGGTCTATCTCGGCTGGCTGCCGAGCTTCGGCTACGAGACCGTCGGTGGAAACTTTACCGGATGGGCACATGTGAAAGACGTGGCTCTGCATCTGGTGATGCCGGCGATGACCATCGGCCTGTTCTTCATGGCGACCTATACGCGCATGACGCGCGCCTCGATGCTCGAGGTCAAGCGGCTGGATTTCGTCAAGACCGCCCGCGCCAAGGGCCTGCGCGACAACATCATCCAGCGCCGCCACGTACTGCGCAACGCGCTGCTGCCGGTGGTGACACTGGCCGGCGTCCATTCCGGTACGCTGGTCGGCGGCGCCGTGCTCACCGAGACGGTGTTTGCATGGCCCGGCATCGGCCGGCTGCTCTATGAGGCACTCTTGCAACGCGATTATAACCTTCTGCTCGGCGTCTTCGTGGTCTGCTCGGCGATGGTCCTGATCTTCAACCTCGTCACCGACCTCGTTTATCGGCTGGTCGATCCACGCATCGAGTTTGCATCATGAAGAAGTTCTGGAAATTGATGCTGCGCAATCCAGGCGGCCTTATCGGTCTGGTCATCATCACGATTGCGATCTTCATCGCGCTGTTCGGGCAGATGATCTTTCCGACCTCGCCCTGGCGGATGGTGCAGCGGCCGTTCTTGCCGCCCTTCACCAATCCCATGGTGACCCTCGGCACCGATGCGCTGGGCCGCGATGTGTTTGCCGGCCTGATCTATGGCGCCCGCGTGTCGCTGCTGGTCGGTCTCGTTTCGACCACCGTGGCGCTCACCATCGGCGTGCCGCTCGGCGCCATCGCCGGTTACTTCGGCGGCAAGGTCGACGACGCCCTGATGCGCTTCACCGAGTTTTTCCAGACCATTCCGAGCTTCCCGCTGGCCATTGTGCTGGTGGCGATCCTGCAGCCGTCGATCTATTCCATTGTTGGGTCCATCGCCATCGTCTCGTGGCCGCCGGTGGCGCGCCTCGTGCGCGGCGAGGTGCTGTCGCTGCGTACCCGCGAATATGTCCAGGCCGCCATCGTCACCGGCCAGAGTAATACCTGGATCATCTCGCGCGAGATTTTGCCGAATGCGCTGTCGCCGGTGATCGTGCTGGCGTCGCTGATGGTGGCTAATGCGATCCTGCTGGAGTCCTCGCTGTCGTTCCTCGGCCTCGGCGATCCCAACCTGATGTCCTGGGGCTACATGGTCGGCGCGGGCCGCACGGTGATCCGGCAGGCCTGGTGGATCACAGTCTTCCCCGGCGTCGCCATCCTGATTTCGGTGCTCGGCATGAACCTGATCGGCGAAGGCCTCAACGACGCGCTCAATCCGCGCCTGGCGAAGGATAGCCGCTGATGACCCAAGTGCTGTCTAAAGCGCCCGCCGTTTCCATCAAGAACCTAAAGATTGCTCTGCCGAAGAGCGCCGAACGTCCTTATGCGGTCGATGGCGTGTCCATCGATCTCATTCCCGGCGAGATCGTCTGCGTTGTCGGCGAATCCGGCTCCGGCAAGTCCATGTGCGCGCATGCGCTGATGGGTCTGCTGCCGGATACGGTGAAGACCGAGACCGGCGAAGTTCTGTTCGAGGGCCGGAATCTTCTGAAGCTCGACGAGAGCGGCTGGCGCGAAGTGCGCGGCCGCGGCATCGCCATGGTGTTCCAGGAGCCGATGACCGCGCTCAATCCGCTGATGCGGATTGGCGAGCAGATGATGGAAATGTTCGAGGCGCATAATCTTTTGACGCCGAAGGAGCGCCGCGCCAAGGCCCTCAGCCTCGCCAAGGAAGTCGGTCTGCCCGATCCCGAGCGCATCATCCGCGCCTATCCGCACCAGCTCTCCGGTGGTCAGCGCCAGCGTGCGATGATCGCCATGGCACTTGCGCTGGAGCCGTCGGTGCTCGTGGCGGACGAGCCGACCACGGCACTCGACGTGACCACGCAGGCACAGATCCTCAAGCTGATCCGGAACCTGCAGCGCAGCCGCAACATGGCGGTGATGTTCATCACCCACGACTTCGGCGTCGTCGCCGATATCGCCGACCGCGTCGTGGTGTTGCGCCATGGCAAGATCGTGGAAGAAGGCTCGATCGACGCTGTCTTCAGGAATCCGCAGCATGACTACACCAAGGCGCTGCTGGCTGCTGTGCCGTCGATGCACCCGCCGATGCGCGCGTCGCTGGATGAAAATGCGAAGGCTGTCGAGGTCATCGGCCTCGACAAGACCTATGTGACCTCGGGCGGCTGGTTCAAGCCGGATCGCCGCGTGCAGGCGGCGAACGAAGTCACGTTCTCCATCATGCAGGGCGAGACCGTTGGCCTGGTCGGCGAGTCCGGTTCGGGCAAATCGTCAGTGGCGCGCCTGGTGATGCGTCTGATCGAGGCCGACCGCGGGACCGTGCGCATCGGCGATGTCGATCTCACGGCACTCGAAGGCAAGGCGCTGCGCGCGCAACGCCATCGCATCCAGATGATCTTCCAGGACCCGTTCGCCTCGCTCAATCCGCGTCGCCGGGTCGGCCAGATCATCACCGATGGCCCGATCGCCCGCGGCACCGATCCCAAGATCGCGATGCAGCGTGCGCGTGATCTGCTTGGCATGGTCGGCCTCGATGCCGGTTCGCTCGACCGCTATCCGCACGAGTTCTCCGGCGGCCAGCGCCAGCGTCTCGGCATCGCCCGCGCGCTTGCGATGGATCCGGAGATCATCGTCGCCGACGAAGCCGTCTCCGCGCTCGACGTCTCAGTGCAGGCGCAGGTGCTGAAGCTGCTCGAAGACCTCAAGGCCCGCCTCGGTCTGTCGATGCTCTTCATCACCCACGATCTGCGCGTTGCCGCGCAGATCTGCGACCGTATCGCGGTGATGCAGCGCGGCGTGATCGTCGAGCTGAAGCCGACGGCGCAATTGTTTGCGGCGCCGGAACATCCCTACACCCGCGAATTGCTCGGTGCCGTCCCCGGCCAGAGTTCGCCATCCCAGGCCGCCTGATCCTTATGCCGACGTCTCCCGCGACTTGCGTTTTCCTGAGCAGGACCATCAACCTGCGCAAATACCTCGCCAACGAAATCGCCCGGCTCGACGGCAAGGTCAATTTTGTCGATCACCTCGACGGCACCGATCCCGCTAAAATTGACATGGCGGTGAGCTGGCATCCGCATGCGGATGCGTTCGATCACTATCCGAACCTAAAGGCGGCGTGTTCAATCGGCGCCGGTGCCGACAGCATCCTGAACTGTCCGAGTCTGCGCGACGGCATCGACGTGGTGCGCGTGGTCGAGCCGGCACAGGCGCAGATGATGTCGGGCTTCGTGATCTGGAACGTGATCTATCACCAGCGCCAGTTCGGGACGTATCTGCAGAACCAGCGCGATCACGTGTGGAAGCGCCTCGGCGGCGGACGCCGCCCGTCCGAGGTTGCGATCGGCATTCTCGGCTACGGGGCCATCGGTGCACGTGTCGCGTCGGATCTGGCGATGCTCGGCTTTCCCGTCCGGGTCTGGAGCCGCTCGGCCAAGCCGACGACGCCGGGCGTAACGGGCTTCCACAGCAGCGACGGGCTCGACGCGATGCTCGCGGGTTCCGAGGTGCTGGTGAACCTGCTGCCGCTGACCGAGGAAACCCGCGGCATTCTCAATGCAAGCCTGTTTGCGAAGATGCCGCGCGGCAGCTACCTCATTCAGGTCGGTCGCGGCGAGCACTCCGTCGAGCAGGATATCCTCGATGCGTTCGCCAGCGGGCAGCTCTCCGGCGCGACACTCGATGTCTTCCACACCGAACCGCTGCCCAAGGACCATCCGTTCTGGTCGCATCCGCAGATCGTGCTGACGCCGCATGACGCCTGCGAGGTCACCATGACCGCCATCGGCGACACCATCCTCGCCACTGCGGAAGCCGTACAGGCCGGTGTGCAGCCGAAGGATTCGGTGGATCGCGGGAGAGGTTACTAACACTCCGTCATGGCCGGGCTTGTCCCGGCCATCCACGTCTTTGGACGAGTCAAGAAAGGCGTGGATGCCCGGCACAAGGCCGGGCATGACGACCGAGAGAATGGCGCTAGGCCCCTTACTCCACCGCCAATCCCGTCATCGCCGCCGACGCTTCCAGCCAGTGCAGGAAACTCCTTGCCATGCTGCGCGCGGCGGCGATGTGAATCGTCGGCGCTTCATCCACCTTCCACAGCGTCACACCCATATGCGCGATTTGCGTGACGGCAACGCTGCCGGCCGGAAACGCCGCGGCGCTGAGATCGACGGCGACGCCCTTGGCCAGCACATCGAGCAGGGCCGGACCTGACAGCCGGAGCAGGCCCACACCATCAGACTGATCGACCACCGAGGCAAGGCCATCGAGCTGCTGCGCAAGGCTATCGACGAAACGCGGTGTGCCCGCATCGTGGGTCACCAGCCAGCGGCCGGGGCCGGTGCCGAGAAACGAGGTCGCATCGCTGCCGGAACCGTGCGGTCCCAGTGGCAGATTGATATCGAACTGTTCCTTCACGGCAGCAGCGAGCGCGGCATCCTGGCCTTTGCGCGTCATGACGGTGGCGATGGCGATGCCGCGACGCTCCCGCGCAATGACGCCGCGGCCATCGCCCATGGAGCGCAACTCAGCGAAGGCAGAGATGTGAGCGAGATCAAGCACGCAGCCGCGCTCCTTCTGCATCGACGAAGACGGGATCGACGACCTCAAGTTCGAGATCGCCGGAGCGTACGGGGTCCCAGGCGCGGATGATCTCGCCATGCCGTTCCGGTCCGCGCGTCAGCAGGCCAAGGCCGATCCAGTGATTATTGCCCGGGCTGAAGGCCGTGGACGTGATGAATCCGGCATTGTTGTCCGGCGCAGGCGTCACGCCGCGCGCGAACAGCAGTGACCCATTGCGCAGGCGCTGGCTGCGATCGACGGGGCGCAGGCCGACCAGCGTAGGGCGGTCGGGATCGATCAGCGCTTCACGCGCCGCCATGGTGCGGCCGATATAGTCCTTCTTCACCGACATCATGCGTCCAAGCCCGAGATCACGCGCCACGGTCTGGCCGTTGAGTTCGGAGCCGGCGACATGGCCCTTTTCGATCCGCATCACTGACAGCGCTTCGGTGCCATAGGGCGTAACGCCGAGCGGCTTGCCGGCCTGCATCAGCGCGTTGAACAGCGCCTCGCCATAGCCCGCGGGCGCGGCGATCTCATAAGCGAGTTCGCCGGAAAACGAGACGCGGAACAGCCGCAGCGGAATGTTGCCGACACGAAACTCGGCGCAAGCCAGATAGGGGAAGACTTCGTTGGAGATGTCAAAGGCATCGCCAAGCAGGGCCTGCAGCAGCTCGCGCGACTTAGGCCCGGCGACGGCATACTGCGCCCATTGCTCGGTGACCGAGACCATCTGCACGTCGAGTTCGGGCCACAGCACCTGATGGCAGTATTCGAGATGCTGCATCACCTTGCCGGCATTCACCGTGGTGGTCGTCATCACATAGTGATCGGCGGAGAGCCGCGCGGTGGTGCCGTCATCCATGACGAAACCGTCCTCGCGCAGCATCACGCCGTAGCGCACCTTGCCGATGGAGAGCGTCGAGAAGGTGTTGATATAGACGCGATCGAGGAACGTTCCGACATCCGATCCGCACAACGCGATCTTGCCGAGCGTCGAGACATCGCAGATGCCGACGCTGGAGCGCACAGCCTTCACCTCGCGGGTGACGCTCGTGAGCCAGTCAGTCTCGCCGGGCGCATTGAACCATTGGGCGCGCATCCATTGGCCGGCTTCAACGAAGGTGGCGCCCGCCGCAGCGGAGGCCGCGTGGCTCGCCGTCAGTCGCACCGGTTTGAAATGCTTGCCGCTGTGCAGGCCCGCGAAAGCGCCGATAGCGACGGGTACATGCGGCGGGCGCGCCCGCGTCGCGCCGGTCTCGGCGATGGTCTTTTTGATTTCGCCGGCCAGGATCGCGAGCCCATTGACGTTGGACGTCTTGCCCTGATCGGTCGCCATGCCCAAAGTCGTGTAGCGCTTGAGCTGCTCGACCGAACGGAAGCCTTCCTGCGCGGCGAGGGCGACGTCGGTCGCGGTGACATCGTTCTGCAGATCGACGAATGCCTTGCGGCGCGATCCCGCGAACAGCCAGACCGGATTGGTGCCAGATGCCTCGTCGCTGGCGGTGATGGGCTTCTGCGTCTGCAGGCCGAGGCCGACATACGAGGCCGCCTTCGCGCCGGCCAGTGCACCGCTCTCCAATGCCCGCGTCAGCGTCCATTGCGCCGCTGCGGCTCCCGCGATCTGCATGCCCGGTGGCGTGTCGCTGCAGAGAAATGCCGATCGCTCCTCCGACCAGTTGCCCTTGCCGCCGAGATGCGTGGCGATGCCGATGCTCGGTGACCAGCCGCCGGACACGCCGAGCGTATCGACGGCCACAGAACGCGTTGGGCCGGCACGGTCGGTGATCTCGATATTCGTCAGCCGGCGATAGCCCGATGTGTCCGAGACATGCGCGCCGAGGAATTGAGGTACGGTGCCTGCGAGTTTGCGCACGTCAGGCGCAACGTCTGTCCGTGCATCGACCACAACAGCGATCTCGGCACCGGCCGCTTGCAAGTCGAACGCACTGCGCCAGCCATCATCCGATGTCGTGAAGATCGCAACGCGTTGGCCCGGCACCACGCCAAAGCGATTGGCATAAGTGCGCAATGCCGAGGCCAGCATGATGCCGGGCCGGTCATTGGCGGGGAACACCAGTGGGCGTTCCTGCGCGCCAGCGGCGAGCACACATTGTTTCGCAACGATCTTCCACAGCCGCTGCCGCGGCATGAATGGCGGCGGCACTGGCAGATGATCGCTGACGCGCTCGATGGCGCCGTATTCGCCGTCATAGGCGCCGAACACTGCGGTGCGCTTGAAGATGCAGACATTCGGCAGGGTGCCGAGTTCAGCCTCGGCCAGCGCGGCCCATGAGGCTGCTGTGACGCCATCGATCTGTGCGGTGTCGCCGAGCAGACGACCTCCCAGAACGAAGTCTTCTTCGGCGAGGATCACGCGCGCGCCGGCGCGTCCCGCCGCAAGCGCAGCGGCGAGGCCCGCGGGACCTGCGCCGATCACCAGCAGATCGCAGAAGGCGTACGATTTCTCGTAAGTATCGGGGTCATCGAGACCGCTGAGTGCGCCCAGACCCGCCGAGGCACGGATGGCGGGCTCGTAGAATTTCTCCCAGAACGCCGCCGGCCACATGAAGGTCTTGTAGTAGAAGCCGGCATTGAGCAGCGGCCCGGCGAGCTGATGCACGGCGCGCAGGTCGAAATTCGGCGACGGCCAGCAGTTCTGGCTCGATGCGTCCAGGCCATCAAACAGCTCGACTGTGGTGGCCTTGGTGTTCGGTTCGGCGCGCGCGCCCGAGCGCAGCGTCACCAGCGCATTCGGCTCTTCCGGCCCGGCGGAGAAGATGCCGCGCGGCCGGTGATATTTGAACGACCGGCCGACCAGCATTGTGTCATTGGCGAGCAGCGCGGACGCCAGTGTGTCGCCGGCATAGCCGCCATAGGTCTTGCCGTCGAAGGTGAAATTGATCGGCTTCGATCGGTCGATCAATCCGCCGGAGGCGAGGCGACGCGAGATGCTCATGATGCAGCCTCATCATGGGCCAGCACGGCGTCGATCACCTCATGCGTCGAGACGTTGCGCGTCACCGTCAGCCATGCGTGGCAGCCGGCGGCGTGATACCAGTATTCCCTGTGAACGCCGACGGGATTGTCGCGCAGATAGACATAGTCGAACATCGCATCGGCATTCTCCGCCGGCGGCCGCGTCTGCGTGGCGTCGCCGGAATAGGAAAATTCCGAGGCGTGACGGGATCCGCAATAAGGGCAGGGGATACGCATGGGGCCTCAGTGCAGGTTCGGTTGGGCGCCCTGGCCCTTTTCGTCGACGATGTGGCCTGAGCGAAACCGGTCCAGCAGCAGGCGATTGGCGGCAGGGTGCGGTTCGTCCTTCGCCAGCAGATGCGCGAAGACGAAGCCCGAGCCCGGCGTCGCCTTGAAGCCGCCATAGCACCAGCCGGCATTGAGATAGAGCCCTTTGACGTGGGTGCGGTCGATGATCGGCGAACCGTCCATCGACATGTCGACGAGGCCGCCCCAGTTGCGCAGCATCCGCGCGCGGCCGATCGCCGGCATCAGCGCCATGCCGCCTTCGCAGACGTCCTCGACGACAGGCAGATTGCCGCGCTGGGCATAGGAGTTGTAGCCGTCGATATCGCCGCCGAACACCAGGCCGCCCTTGTCGGACTGGCTGATGTAAAAGTGCCCGGCGCCGAAAGTGATGACGCCGGGAATGATCGGCTTCAACCCTTCGGAGACAAAGGCCTGCAGCACGTGGCTCTCGATCGGCAGCCGCATCCCCGCCATCGCCGCGACGCGCGACGACGATCCGGCGACAGCAATGCCGATTTTCTTCGCCTTGATTGCGCCGCGCGAGGTCTGCACGCCCACCGCGCGACCATCGACAATATCGATCCCCGTGACCTCGCAATTCTGGATCACGTCGACGCCGCGATCGCTGGCGCCGCGGGCATAGCCCCACGCTACCGCATCATGGCGCACAGTGCCGCCGCGCTTCTGCAAGAGCCCGCCCTGGATCGGAAAGCGCGCCGCATCGAAATTCAGGAACGGATAGAGTTTGCGCACGCCCTCGCGGTCCAGCAGTTCGGAATCGGCGCCGTTGAGCCGCATCATGTTGCCGCGCCGCGCATAGGCATCGCGCTGGCCGTCGGAATGATACAGGTTCAACACGCCGCGCTGGCTGACCATGGCGTTGTAATTGAAGTCCTGCTCGAGGCCTTCCCACAGTTTCAGCGACAGCTCATAGAGCGAGATGTTTTCCGACAGCAGATAGTTGGAACGGATGATGGTGGTGTTGCGGCCGATATTGCCTGACCCGATCCAGCCCTTTTCCAGTACGGCGATATTTTTGAGGCCGTATTCCTTGGCGAGATAATAGGCCGTCGCCAGCCCATGCCCGCCGCCGCCGACGATGATGAAGTCGTATTCGGGCTTCGGCGCAGCATCGCGCCATTGCGGCGTCCAGCCTTTGTGGCCGGTGAGGGTCTGCTTGAGCAGCGACGTCAGCGAATAGCGCATGGAAAATCCGGGTGGCGATCAGGCCCGGAGTGTCGCGTATTTCGGGGATCGGCACCAGTCCATGAGCGACATTCAGAAGCCCATCAGCGACATCGTGAGGTGATGTCGTTTAGCGCGCCAGCCAGAAGCCGCCCACCACCAGGATCATGGCCAGCAGGCTGATGACCCCGAGCACGGCCGCAGTGATGGCCAGCAGGCCGTGGGAGTCGAGCCATCCGCGTAATGCCTTTTCCATGGTGCTGAAACTCTCCCGGTGATTTGAGTTTATCGTTGCAGGCTGCCACCGTATCAAACACTTCAGGCGCCGTCGTCTCGGACGGTTTCGCCATATTGAAGAATTGACATGCTTGAGGAAGTGACATGGACAATCTGAACACGCAGGGCATTTCAGTGCCGAAGCTCGGCCTCGGCACATTCAAGCTCACGGGCGACGGCTGCGTCGCCGGCGTGGAAAGCGCCATCGGCCTCGGTTATCGCCACATCGACACCGCCGAAATGTATGGCAACGAGGCCGAAGTCGGCGCCGGCATCAAGGCTTCGGGTATCGCGCGGAGGGATCTGCATGTCACCACCAAGGTCTGGCACGAGAATCTCGCGCCGGATGCCATCAGGCGCGCCTTCGACACCAGCATGAAGAAACTCGGTCTCGATGTCATCGATCTCTATCTGGTGCACTGGCCCTCGAAGGGCATGAACCTGCCGGCGATCTTCGAGACGCTGCTGAAGCTGAAGGATGAGGGCCGCGTCCGCGCCATCGGCGTCGCGAATTTTCCGGTCAAGCTGATGAAGCAGGCGGTGGAGGAGATCGGCGCGCCGGTTGCCTGCAACCAGGTTGAATATCACGCGCTGCTCGACCAGACGAAGCTGCTGACCTATCTGCGGTCGAAGTCGATCCCGCTGGTGGCCTATTGCCCGCTCGGTCAGGGCCGGCTGGCCGACAACGATGTGATGAAAAAGATCGCCGCCAAGCACGGCGTGTCAGCGGCGCAGGTCGCATTGAAATGGCTGCTCGATCAGGATGGCGTCGCGGCGATCCCCAAGGCGTCGCGCAAGGAAAGTCAGCAGGCCAATCTCGATGCGCTGAAGGTCACGCTGGACGACGACGACCGCAAGGCGATCGCGGCGCTACCGAAGACGCAGCGGCTGGTCAATCCGGGCTTCGCGCCGGATTGGGATTGATCTTTCTTGCTTCCCCTCTCCCCCATGCGAAGCGCAGCTTCGCGGGGGGAGAGGGTGCCTGAGCGAAGCGAAGGCGGGAGAGGGGCGCCACAACGTACGGAGCCTGTGGCGCTCCCTCTCCCGTCTCGAACCGCTGCGCGGTTCGATCCACCCTCTCCCGCTGCGCGCTGCTTCGCCGCGCTGGGGGAGAGGGGAAGGAAGCCCCCCATCACCCGTGACTGTGCCCCTTCTTCTTCCCTTCCGCCTTCTTCCCCGTCGGCATCATCACCACGCGGCCATATTTCACGCCGCGCTCCGCGATGATGTGATCGGCGAAATGCTGCACCTCGCTGCCCGAGCCACGCAGCGCCGTGACTTCCATGCAGTTGTCGCCGTCGAGATGCACATGCAGCGTCGCCAGCGAGAGGTCGTGGTGATGGTGATAGGTGTCGACCAGACGGCGTGACAGGTCGCGCTGGGCGTGATCATAGACATAGACCAGGGCGGCGACGCATTCGCCGGTCTTGCCCTTCTCTTGTGTCGCCTGCTGCATGCCGGCCCTGGCGAAATCGCGGATCGCTTCGGAGCGGTTCTGATAGCCGTGTTCGGCGATCATCGCATCCAGCTCTTCCATCAGGTCGTCATCGAGCGTGATCGTAATGCGCTGCATCGGTCCTCTCAAATAGTATGACGAATCTTTGACTTTGTCATACTTGGCATGTCAGTGTGTTCCGGTTGAACCCAGCATAGCCCGGCCGACTGACCGATGCATCGCTCTCTCTTTTCATCGGCCGGAATCGCCCTGGCTTCGTTGCTTGCAGCCGTCACGCCCTCAGCCGCGCAGCCGGCGACGGTGTTGTCCCCGGTCGAAGTCGAGGCCCCGCCGCGGCATACAGCCAAGCCACGTGTGCCGCGCAGCGGGACCGAGGCGAGTCGTCCGGTCGCGCGTCGCGCAGCTCCGCCCACGGCAGGAAATGTCGGCGCAGGCACGGCGGCGCCCGGCGCCAGTGCAGCGCAGGCGCTGGTCGCCTCTGCCAGCGAGAAGAATATCAGCGGCACCGAGATCAATGCACGTCCTCTGTCGCGTCCCGCCGAAGCGCTGGAAGTCGCGCCCGGCCTGATCGTCACCCAGCATTCGGGCGAGGGCAAAGCCAACCAGTATTTCCTGCGCGGCGTGAATCTTGATCACGGCACGGATCTGGCGATCTCCATCGACGGCATGCCGGTGAACATGCGCACCCATGGTCACGGCCAGGGCTATGCCGATACAAATTTTCTGATCCCCGAGCTGATCAATTCAGTCAACGTCCGCAAGGGACCGTATTTCGCCGATGAAGGCGACTTCTCGTCCGTGGGTGCGATCCATGTCAGCCTGATCGACAGCGTCGCGCGCACCATGGCGTCGATCACATCAGGAAGTTTCGGTTACAACCGGGCCTTTGGCGTGACGTCGGGCAAAGTCGGCGAAGGCACGCTGCTGGTGGCCGCTGAGGCCAATATCTATAACGGCCCGTGGGACAATCCCGACAAGCTCCAGAAGCTCAATGGCGTGATCCGCTACAGCCAGGGCACCGCCGACAACGGTTTGTCGCTGACCGGTATGGCCTATGGCAACAAGTGGAATTCCACCGATCAGGTGCCGCTGCGCGCAATCACTTCCGGCGAGATCGGCCGCTATGGCGCGCTCGATCCCAGCGATGGCGGCAATTCGGAGCGTTTCTCGCTGTCCGGCCGTCTCCGGCAAACCGATCTCGACAGCGCAACCAAACTCGATTTCTACGTCATCAAGAGCAAGCTCAATCTGTGGAACAACTTCACGTTCTTCCTGAGCGATCCCGTCAATGGCGACCAGTTTCACCAATATGACGACCGCGTGCTCGGCGGCATCAATGCCTCGCATACATTCAAGTACAGTATCGCAGGCTTCCGCAACGAAACCGAGGTCGGCATCCAGAGCCGCTACGACGATATCAATGTCAGTCTCGGCAACACCATTCAGCGGCTATATCTCTCCACCACGCGCAACGATGGCGTGAAGGAGGGTAGCGTCGGCGTGTTCGTGCAGAACACTACCTTCTGGACCGACTGGCTGCGCACCAATATCGGCTGGCGCGGCGACTATTACGACACCACGGTCAATTCGTTCTTCAATCCGGTGAACTCCGGCAGCGCCACGGCGACCATCGGCAGCCCCAAGGCAGGTCTCGTGCTCGGTCCTTTCGCCAGGACCGAACTGTTCCTGAATGCCGGCGAGGGTTTTCACAGCAACGATGCGCGCGGTGTGACCATCAAGGAATCGCCGAGCGACGGATCGCCGGTCGATAGCTCGCCGTTCCTGGTCAAGACAAAGGGCGCGGAGATTGGATTGCGCACCAGGCTCATTCCAGGGCTGACCAGCTCGATCGCGCTCTTCATGCTGGATTCCGCCTCCGAGATCCTGTTCGTCGGTGATGCTGGTGACACTGAAGCGAGTCGTCCCAGCCGCCGCGTCGGCTTCGAATGGACCAACGACTACAAGCCCACGTCATGGTTGAGTCTTGAAGCCGATCTCGCAATGACCCGCGCGCGCTTCCGCGGCAGCAATGCCGATCGGGCGGCGGCCTATGCGGAGCTGGATGGCTATCCAGCCTCGCAGATCGGCAACGCGCCCGGCAATTTCATTCCCGGCGCGCCCAACATGATCGCCTCGGCTGGCATCAGGCTGGGCGAGGCGACCGGCTGGTTTGGCGCCTTGCGCTATCGTTATTTCGGCCCGCGTCCGCTGACTGAAGACGCGGCCTTCATCTCGCCAGCCACGGGTCTGCTCAACGGGCAGGTTGGTTACCGCTTCGATAATGGCTGGCGCATCCAGCTCGATGCCTTCAACATTCTCGATAGCAAGTCGGACCAGATCACCTATGCCTATGGCTCGCTGCTGAAATCGGATTCGCTGTTCGCCATGTGCTTCCCGGGCGGCGGCGGCGCGCCGACGGCACCTGCCGCGGTGTGTCAGACCGGCATCATGGATCGCGTGCTGCATCCGGTCGAGCCGCTGGCACTGCGGGTGACGGTGGCCGGCCGGTTCTGATCTCGCGGTTCTGACTTTGCCGCAGCGCAGCTTGCCTATTCGAAAAGGCGGTAGCATCATCCCTCCCAATGAAAAGAGGCAGGGAGGTGTTGATGCTCGCACGGGTTCGTTCCGTTTCGCGCCGTTGGCCATTCACGCGTGCCAGCGCCGGTTTGAAGGCGCTGCTGGCGATCGTGTCGCTCCCGTTAGCAACAGGGTTCATCATGTCATCGGCCAGCGCCGCCACTTACGTCTATGTCGGCAATGCCGACAGCCAGAACATTAGTATTCTCGAATTGAAGGCGAATGGCAGTCTCGCTGCGATCGACACCGTGGCGGTGCCGGGGCCGGCAAAGCCCGGCGGCTCGCTGCCGCTGGCCATCAGCCCCGAGAAGCACCGGCTCTATGCTGGCCTCCGCAACGAGCCCTACACGGCGGTGACCTTCGATATCGATGCCAAAACCGGCAAATTGAAACTTGTTGGCCCCGGGCCACTGGCCGATTCCATGGCCTATATCGCGGTTGATCGCACCGGGCGATTTCTGCTGAGCGCCTCCTATGGCGGCAACAAGGTGACGGTGAACGCCATCGGGCCGAATGGCGTGATCGCAGCGGCGCAGCAGGTCGTCGCCACCGAACCGAACGCGCACTGCATCATCGTCGATCCCACCAATCGCTATGTGCTGCATACGAGCCTCGGCGGCGATGTGATCTATCAGCAGAAATTCGATGCCAGGGCCGGAAAGCTGACGCCGAACGATCCGCCGACCGTGAGCGTGAAGGCGAAAGGTGGCCCACGCCATCTGGTGTTCTCGCCTGACAAGAAGTTCGTCTATCTGCTCAACGAGCTCGATGCGGCGATCTATGTATTTCCGTGGGACGCTGCCACCGGCACATTGAAGAAGGAAACGCAGGTCGCCTCCGCGCTGCCGAAGGGATTCGACGGCAAGCCCTGGGCGGCGGATATCCATCTGACACCCGACGGCAAGTTTCTCTATGCGTCGGAGCGCACCAGCAACACGATCGCTGCGTTCCGTGTCGATCCCAAAACCGGCGCGCTGACATCGCTTGGCTCCACCGCGACGGAGAAGCAGCCGCGCGGCTTCAATATCGATCCGTCAGGACGCTATCTGCTGGTGGTCGGGCAGCTATCGAACAGCATGACGACCTATGCCATCGACAAGGCGACGGGCAGCCTGACCAAGCTGAGCGAAACACCCGTGGGCAAGAATCCGAACTGGGTCGAGATCGTGAATCTGCCGTAAGGACTGTCTCACTTCGAGCCGACGCACCGTCCTCTCGCTCCCTCTCTCCGCAATGCGGGGAGAGGGGTGGGGTGAGGGGCGTGGGCACGTCGATGCCGCAGAGCTTTTCTCTCGTGTCGGCGCGATCCAATCGTCGCTTGATTGTTGTGAGTGTGTGCGCTGCCCCTCACCCGCCGCGAAGACGCGGCGACCTCTCCCCGCAATGCGGGGAGAGGTTAAGACGCCATCCGATAACTCCCACTGATGACCGGGTCGCCGTCCGTCAGCACCAGGCCGCGGGCGACGAGATCTTCCAGATGCGCCAGCACGGAATAGCCGGCGGCGTTGGTCAGGCGGGGATCGAGGCCGATATAGATTGCGCGGACGATGGTCGGGATATCCGCCTCGCCCTTGCCGAGGCGATGCAGGATCGAGGCTTCGCGGGCGCGGCGGTGGCGAATGAGAAAGCGGACATAGCGCTGCGCGTCGGGAATGTCCGGGCCGTGGCCGGAGAAATACAGGTCCTCATCGCGCGCGGCGAGTTTATCGAGCGAGGCCATGTAGTCGATCATCGAGCCATCGGGCGGCGCGACGATGGAGGTCGACCAGCCCATCACGTGATCGGCGACAAACAAATACTTCTTCTCGCGCCAGGCAAAGGCCATGTGGTTGGCGGTATGGCCCGGCGTCGCCACGCCTTCCAGCGCCCAGCTGTCGCCTTCGATCACGTCGCCATCGGCCACCAGCACGTCCGGCTTGAAGTCGCGGTCGGCGCCGGATTCCGGCGAATGTTTCTCACTCTCGAAGCGGGGCCGCGAGGCGCGGTGTGGACCTTCGGCATAGACCGTGGCGCCGGTGGCAGCCTTGAGTGCTGCAGTGTTCGGTGAATGGTCGCTATGGGTGTGGGTGACGAAAATATGCGTCACGGTCTCGCCCTTCACGGCATCGAGCAGCGCCTGCAGATGGGCGTCATTGGCCGGGCCGGGATCGATGATCGCGACCTTGCCGGTGCCGACGATATAGCTGTTGGTTCCGGTAAAGGTGAAAGGCGAGGGGTTGTTGCAGAGAACCCGGCGCACGTTTGGGCGGACCTGATCGACGACGCCCGGCTTGAGCGGATAATCGCGATTGAACGGAACGTCGTCGTTGGCGCCGTTATCCTTGTCGCTCATGGTCGATCCTTCCCAGGGTGTTCTTCGCCTGTGATGACTAGCAAGGGGAGCGGGGAAAGCAAACGGCGGCGGGTCGCGGCTGATATGCAACACTCCGTCATGGCCGGGCTTGACCCGGCCATCCATCTTGCCTTGCTAGATCCAAAGATGGGTGCCCGGGTCAAGCCCGGGCACGACAAATGAGAGCTCTGCGCCTTCAAACGAAAAATGCCCGGCACAAGGCCGGGCATTCGAAGCTTTGAAACCTGAAGCGTAGACGCTTAACCGAACGCCTGGATGCCCGTGATGGCGCGGCCGAGGATCAGCGCGTGGACGTCATGCGTGCCCTCATAGGTGTTCACGGTCTCCAGGTTCTGCGCGTGGCGCATCACATGGTATTCGGCCTGGATGCCGTTGCCGCCGTGCATGTCGCGGGCCATGCGGGCGATATCCAGCGACTTGCCGCAATTGTTGCGCTTGACCACCGAGATCATGTCCGGATGGAAATTGCCTTCGTCCATCAGGCGGCCGACACGGAGCGAGCCCTGCAAGCCCAGCGAGATTTCGGTCAGCATGTCGGCGAGCTTCTTCTGCACCAGCTGGGTGGCCGCGAGCGGGCGATTGAACTGCTTACGGTCCAGCGTGTACTGGCGGGCGCGGGCCATGCAGTCCTCGGCGGCGCCGAGCACACCCCAGGAGATGCCGTAGCGGGCGCGGTTGAGGCAGCCGAACGGACCCTTGAGGCCCGACACGTTGGGCAGCAGATTCTCTTCCGGCACGATCACGCCGTCCATGACGATTTCGCCGGTGATCGAAGCGCGCAGCGAAAGCTTGCCGCCAATCTTCGGTGCCGTGAGGCCCTTCATGCCTTTCTCGAGGATGAAGCCGCGGATCTGGTTGTCATGTGCGGCGGACTTCGCCCAGACCACGAACACGTCGGCGATCGGGGCGTTCGAGATCCACATCTTGGAGCCCGAGAGCTTGTAGCCGTCCGACACCTTCTCGGCGCGGGTCTTCATGCCGCCGGGATCGGAGCCGGCATCGGGCTCGGTGAGGCCGAAGCAGCCGACCCACTCGCCGGTGGCGAGCTTGGGCAGGTACTTCTTGCGCTGGTTCTCGTCGCCGTAAGCATAGATCGGATACATCACCAGCGACGACTGCACCGAGTTCATCGAGCGGTAGCCCGAGTCGACGCGCTCGATTTCGCGGGCGACGAGCCCGTAGGCGACATAGCTGGCATTGGCGCAGCCATAGTCTTCCGGCAGCGTGATGCCGATCAGGCCGAGCTCGCCCATCTCGTTGAAGATTTCGCGATCGGTATGCTCATTGAGATAAGCGTCGTTGACGCGCGGCAGCAGCTTGTCCTGGGCGTAAGCGCGCGCGGTGTCGCGGATCATGCGCTCGTCTTCGGTGAGCTGGTCATCGAGCAGGAACGCATCGTCCCACTGGAAACTTGCAGCGGCCGGCTTGTCCTTTGCCTTGGGGGCAACGCTCATCGAAATCCCTTTCACATCATGGCTGAGTAATGCGCATTGGCTGCGCGTGTTCTGGTCGCAAAACCACGCGTTGCCTCAGGCAGATTGCGCGGATGCGGAAGCTTGCAGTTTAGGTCTTTGAACTATCGCCATCAAGCTGTTCGTTGCAGGCGATCTCGATGCCGAAACCCGACAGGCCCTTGTAGTCATGGGTCGACGAGGTCAGGTGGCGGATCGAGGTGACGCCGAGATCGCGCAGGATCTGTGCACCGACGCCGATTTCACGCCACTGCCGGTTGCGGTCGGCTTCCGCCGACTTCGGCGCATCGAGCGGCTCGACGGGCACGCCCGCGGCGCCATCGCGCAGATAGACCAGCACGCCGCTGCCGTTCTTTTTGAAGCGTTCCAGCACGGGCTGCATCTTGGCCGGGCCGAAGAACACGTCGCGCACGATGTTCGGCTTGTGGAAGCGCGTCAGCACGTTCTTGCCGTCGCCGACGCTGCCGTAAACGAAGGCAACATGGTGGATCGGATCGAACGGCGAGCGATAGGAATAGCCGTGCAGCGGGCCGATCGGACTGTCGGTGGTGAAGGTCGAGACGCGCTCGATCAGCTTCTCGCGGGCCTGACGATAGGCGATCATGTCAGCGATCGTGACATGCTTGAGCTTGTGCTTGGCCGCAAAGTCGACGACCTGCTGGCCCTTCATCACCGAACCATCGTCGTTCATCAATTCGCTGATGACGCCGACGGGCGCGAGATTGGCCAGCTTGCAGAGATCGACGGCGGCTTCGGTATGGCCGGAGCGCATCAGCACGCCACCCTCGCGCGCGATCAGCGGGAAGATATGACCGGGACGGGCGAAGTCATTGGCGCCGGCATTCGGATTGGCCAGTGCGCGGCAGCAGGAGGCGCGCTCATCGGCTGAAATACCGGTACCGCCATCGGGCTTGTAGTCGATGGAGACGGTAAAGGCGGTGGTGTGGTTGCTATCGTTGTTGACGACCATCGGATCGAGCCGCAACCGGCGCGCATCCTCGGTGGTGATCGGCGCGCAGACGATGCCGGAGGTGTGCCGGATGATGAAGGCCATCTTCTCGGCGGTACAGAACGACGCGGCGACGATGAGGTCGCCTTCGCCCTCGCGGTCGTCATCGTCGGTCACCACGACCATTTCGCCGGCGGCAAAGGCTTGCAGAACGTCTGAAATCGGGTCGGCCATAAAATTCGCCTCGGATGCACTCTTGCTCTGTGTGAAGTCCATATGGCGCAGAGCGGGGGGCGGTGCAACCCGCGGAAATGGGGGGCGGTATGCGGGTTCGCAGTGCGGAATGGGGAGTTTGCCTTCTCCCCGCTTGCGGGGAGAAGGTGGCCCGAGCTTGCGAAGCATGATCGGGTCGGATGAGGGGGACGTTCCACGAACTGATGAGTGGATGGAAAGTCCCCCTCACCCGCCGCGAAGACGCGGCGACCTCTCCCCGCAAGCGGGGAGAGGTCAAGGCAGCACTTCCCTTCGCTCCGCCAGCTGCGCGTCCATTTCGGCGCGTTTGGCGTCCAGCAGGCCCTGATCGGCGGCTTCGATCACCTCATACAGCGCATGGGCGTCGCTGAGCCGGGGCACGGTGACGTAGTCGGCGCCGGCCGCGTAAATATCGCTCACGTCGCTGAGCACGTCCGCCGTGGAGATGATCTTGGCACTCGGGTTGATCGAGCGGACATGGCGGACCAGTTTCTCGTTATTCGCGCCCTTCAGGAGCGAGTCCGGCACGCTGAGGATGATGATCTCGGCCTTGCCGACGCCGGCATGGACCAGCGTGTCGACATTGCTGATGTCGCCATAGATCACGTGCTGGCCGCGCCCGACCAAAGTGCGGAAGACGTTGGGATTGAAGTCGACGACGCTGATCTGGTCGAGCAGCGACGCGTTCTGGCGCTCGATCTCGGCGAGCAGGGCGGACGCGGTGCGGAAGAAGCCGAGAATGACGATGCGGCGGGCGTCGCCATGGCCCTCGGCATGATCGCCCTCGCGGCCCTGGCCGTGATCGAGGTCGCGCAGCCCGATGCGCTTCATTGGGCCGATCAAGAGGCGCGTGATCTGGTCGCTGCGCATCATCGCGAAGGTGGAGAGCACTGCCAGGATCACGAAGGCGAAGGACGCCGCGCTGGAGGTCTGCGTGGTGATATGGCCGGCGGCAATTCCGGTTTGGAGCACCACCAGCGAGAATTCGCTGATCTGCGCCAGATTGAGCGCCGGCAGCAGGCTGGCGCGCAGGCCCTGCTTCATCAGATACAGCGGCGTGAAGGTCGTGAGCATGCGGCTGATCACGGTGAACACGGCGATGATCAGTGCAAGGCCGATGGTCGCGCCGTTCGGGATCGGGATCGTCATGCCGACGGCGACGAAGAACAGCGTGATGAAGAAGTCGCGCAGCGTCGTCACCTTGGCAGTGACGTCCAGCGCATAGGGGAAGGTCGACAGCGATACGCCGGCCACCAGCGAGCCCATCTCGCGCGACAGATGCAGCCGTTCGGCGATCTCGCCGATCAGGAAGCACCAGGCCAGCGCGCCCAGCAGCACCAGCTCCGGCCGTCGCGCGATCTGGTGGAACAGCGCCGGCAGCACATAGCGGCTCAGGATCAGCGCAGTGGCGACCAGCACGCCGACACGAGCAATCGACAGGGCGATGACGCTGACCTGCAAATCGGCGAGGCTCGGCTGCACCGCGAGAAACAGAATCGCGAAGATATCCTGCAGCACCAGGATGCCGAGCGTGATACGGCCGGGTAGCGTGTCGAGTTCGCGCTTCTCATACAGCACCTTGACGATGACCACTGTCGAGGACAGTGCGCAGGCGACGCTGAGATACAGCGCATCGAATCCGCCGCCGCCGAGCTTGAGCCCGAGCGCCATGAAGAAGGCCGCGCCGAGCACGCAGCCTGCGATCAACTGGCCGCCCGCGGCGAACAGGATGACCTTGCCGGCGCGGATGATTTTCTTCAGGTCGATCTCGAGACCGATCATGAACAGCATGAAGATCAGGCCGAGTTCGGAGATCGTGCTGATGGATTCGTCCGACTTGACCCAGCCGATGCCGAATGGCCCAATGATGAAGCCGGCAATCAGATAAGCAAGAATCAACGGCTGACGGGTGAAATGCGCAATCAGCCCGATGCCCCACGCAAACAGGATACACAGCGTGATATCGCGGATTAAGTCGTGCATGCCCCTGCCGGAAAAGCCTTACATTTCGGCGGCACTCTAATGGTGCGCCGCGTGAGGGCAAAGGGGTAATATCCGGCATTCGGCGCGCGATACACGCGGGGGGCGGTCCAACGAGGCAGCCTTCATCATAAAAAGCTTCAGGGAGACGACGTTCATGACCACTGCACGGTTCGACTACGCGCCATTGCTGCCTCCGGGCCTGCCCGCGGCTGCGGCAAAATGGACCGGTCTCGCCAAATACAGCTTTGTCGGCGGGAACAACGATATGGACCAGGTGCCGGTGGAGGGCCTGACTGCTGCCGCCAATGCCGTCATGCTGCGCGAGGGACGCACGCTGGCAACCTACGGTCTGGCGGGCGGTCCGCAGGGCTATCTGCCGCTGCGGGATTTCATTGCTACCAAGCTGAAGCGCGATGCGAGCATCGATTGCAGCGCCGATGACATCCTGGTCGTCTCCGGCTCGCTGCAGGCGCTCGATCTCGTCAATCACAGCCTGCTGGCCAAGGGCGACACCGTCATCATCGAGCGCGACTGCTATCAAGGCTCCATCAACCGGCTCACCCGTCTCGGCGTCAATATCGTCGGCATCCCCTTGGATGACGACGGCATGCGGATGGACGCGCTAGCCTCAGCATTGGAAGATCTGAAGGCGAAGGGCATCCGGCCGAAATATATCTATACGATCCCGACCGTGCAGAACCCGACCGCCACCATCATGCCGGAAAGCCGTCGCCGCGAGCTGCTGGCGCTGTCTGCCAGATATGGCGTCCCCATCTTCGAGGACGATTGCTATGCCGACCTGATCTGGAACGGCGAGCGGCCGCCGGCGCTCCACGCGATGGATACAAGCGGCAGCGTGATCCATATCGGCTCGTTCTCCAAGTCGATCGCGCCTGCGCTTCGCGTCGGTTACATCGTCGCGCCCTGGGAAATCATGTCGCGCATGCTGGCGCTGAAGACCGATGCCGGCTCAGGCGCACTGGAGCAGATGGTCCTCGCCGAATATTGCGTGCCGCATTTCGCCACCCATGTGCCGAAGGCGACGCGCGGACTACGCGCCAAGCTGGAGACGCTGATGGACGCGCTCAACGAGCAGTTCGGCACGGCGGCGGAATTCGACGAACCCAAAGGTGGCATCTTTCTGTGGGTGAAACTGCCCGCCAATGTCGATGCGATGAAGCTCTATCAGGCCGCGCTCAAGGCCGGCGTGTCGATCAATCCCGGCCCGGAATGGTCTGTCGACAAGGCCTATGCGCACAGCCACATTCGCATCTGCTTTGCCAGCCCCACGCATGACGAAATCCGCGAAGGGATCGCGGTCCTCGCTGATGTCTGCCGGCAGGAGTTCGGCGTGCCAGAGCGGATCGCGAATGTGGAGAAACGCGCGCGGGGGTGAGAGCTTGTCGCGGAGGGGCGGGAGCCTACTTCTTCGCGCCCTTTGCCGCAGCCTTCGCCGGCGTCGCTGCCTTCTTCGGCGCCGGCGCGCTGTCGACGGCGGTGTTGATGTCGTCGATCAGCTTGGTGATGCGCGCGGCGTTGCTGCCGAGATCGCCTTCGAAATAGCGTGACGACGAGCGGATATCGACGCGCGAGCCTTCGCCGTCGGGGGTGAAACGGATCGAGACGTCCTCGCGAAAACCCATGATAGGGGTGCGCGCCACCGCCTCGATGCGGCCAATGCGGCGCGGCGGCTGCGGCGGACGCTCGTCGATGACGATCCACTTGCGCTTTTCGACCAAAGCGCGCGTCACATCATAAGCGCGTTGCACGGGCACCTCCAGCTCCACCGGCTCGATATCCGGATAGGCCGTGCGCTGCTGCTCCGCGGAGTAGAGGCCGGAATAGACCGCTGAATTGGTGCCGTCGCCGGTCCGCAGCCGCGCCAGCGCCTCGAAGCGCGGCGGGTCGACGGGGTCGGTGGTGATGTCGTGGATCTTCGGCAGCTTGCGATACTGGTACGCAAGGTAGCCGGGATACGCCAGGATCACGACGTCGAGCATCAGCGCCACCATGATCACGCTCATGCCGCGCGAGCCGTTCTGCCAGATCGCGGCAAAGCCGGCGAGCGCCACCAGGATCGACAGGCCGGCGAATCCCAACGCGCCGAAGAAGGTCATCAGCGCCGGTTTCACTTCGAGGAACCCGAAGCGGACGATGATGATCGAGGTGATGGCGGCAATGGCGGCGAAAACCGCGAGGCGCCGCGCCCACAGCGCCAGGCTAGATACTGGCTCCGACTGGTAAGCGGCCGAAAACCTGCGTGCCATGGGGAATTTCTGCCGGATTGAGCTTGCGAAGGCGCTGATAGCGCCGGATTCCGAATAGGGTGCTTGAGACCATGCCGGGCCGGGAATTTCAAGGCACTTTGGCGGACGGCGGCTATCGTTTAGAGTTCTTTTGCCTTGAACTTCATAATGGATCCACAAGCGATCCCTCATCCTGAGGAGCGGTCTCTTCGACCGCGTCTCGAAGGATGTGCAAAACAATCATGGTTCGAGACGCGCGCAAGAGCGCGCTCCTCTCCATGAGGGCAGGGAGTGCCGATGCTGGTCGAAACCACGGATTATGAGACGCTCGCCCGCAATTTCCGCTGGGACGTGCCGGAGCGATTCAATATCGCGACGGTGACCTGCGACCGTCATGCCGACGGTAGCGGGCGGCTGGCGCTGATCTATGTGGACGAGGACCGCGGCACGCATCGTTTCTCCTTCGACGAGATGCAGGCTTTCTCGCGCAGCTTCGCCAATGTGCTGAAGACGGATGGCCTGCAGCGCGGCGACCGCATTGCGGTGTTTTTGTCGCAATCGGTGGAATTGCCGGTGGCGCATCTCGCGGCGTTCCGGTCCGGGCTGGTGTCGGTGCCGCTGTTCACGCTGTTCGGCGAGGACGCGTTGGAATTCCGCCTTGCCAATTCCGGGGCCAAGGCCATCGTCACCGACGCGAGTGGCTGGGACAAGTTGTCGAAAATCCGCGAGCGGCTGCCTCATTTACAAGATATCTACGTCACGGACAGTGCACCGCATGCCGGCGCCAAACCGTTCTGGTCGGCGATCGAGGCGGCGTCCGAAGACTTCACCACGGTCGATACGTCCTGCGACGATCCCGCGATCATCATCTACACCTCGGGCACGACGGGAAATCCCAAGGGCGCACTCCATGCCCATCGCGTGCTGCTTGGCCATCTGCCCAATGTGGAGATGGTGCACGGTTTCTTTCCGAAGCCGGGCGACGTCTACTGGACACCGGCCGACTGGGCCTGGATCGGCGGGCTGTTCGATGCGCTGTTTCCTGCCTGGTATCACGGCGTGCCGATCGTCGGCTATCGCGCCAGGAAATTCGAACCTGACGCCGCGATGCAGCTGATGGCCGACCACAAGATACGCAACGTGTTCCTGCCGCCGACGGCGCTGAAGCTGATGCGGCAGGCAAACGTCAAACATGATGGCGTGAAGCTGCGTAGCATGCTCACCGGCGGCGAGTCGCTCGGTTCGGAATTGCTCGACTGGGTGCGCAATACGTTCGGCATCGACGCGCATGAGATCTACGGCCAGACCGAGTGCAATCTCGTGGTCGGCAACAATGCCGATCTGTTTCCGATCCGGCCGGGCTCCATGGGCAAGCCGACGCCGGGTTTCGATGTGCGTATCGTCAACGAAGCGGGCGAGGAACTGCCGCGCGGCCAGCGCGGCATCGTTGGCATCCGGCAGCCCAATCCCTGCACCATGCTCGGCTACTGGCAGAACCCCGAAGGCACCGCGAAGAAATTCGCCGGCGAATTTCTGCTGACCGGCGATCTGGGCATCCAGGATGATGATGGTTACTTCTGGTATGTGTCACGCGAGGACGACGTGATCACATCAGCCGGCTATCGCATCGGCCCGTCGGAGATCGAGCACACGCTGCTGAAGCATCCCGCGGTGGCGCTATCGGCAGTGGTCGGCATTCCTGATCCGATCCGTACCGAAGCCGTGAAAGCCTGGATCGTGCTGCGTCCGGGTTTTGAACCGAGTGACGAGCTGGCGCGCGAGCTGCAGGACTTTGTGAAATCGCAACTCGCGGCGCACGAATATCCGCGTCACGTGCAGTTCGCCGAGTCGCTGCCGATGACGGCGACGGGCAAGGTGCTCAGGCGGGAATTGCGGGCGCTGGGGTAGCTCTTAACCTCTCCCCGCCCTTCGCGGGGAGAGGTCGCCGCGTCTTCGCGGCGGGTGAGGGGCAGGGCACACAGTTCGTACCAACCACGCCACTCTCGAATCTCACCGACCCGAGAGTGAAGCTTCGTGAGGGCGACGTACCCCAGCCCCTCACCCCACCCCTCTCCCCGCAAATGCGGGGAGAGGGAGCGCACGGCCATCGCCTTGCCGCTCACATCCCCGGCACCTTGATCCCCATCTCCTTCAGCGCCGCCAGCAGCTTCAGCGGCGGCTCCATCTGGATTGCGGGGACCTTGCCCGTTTCCAGCAAACTCTTCAGGCTCGAAAGGATCGCCGGCCAGCCGGCGCGTCCGCCGGACAGGATGTCGTCGCTGAGTTCGCGATCATGCGCCTGCGTCATCGTCAGCTTCACCGTCTCGGCCGACGGCATGAGATCATAGGTGACGAGCGTCGAGCCGAGCGCTTCGACAAGTCCGGGCCAGTTCACGTCCCATGTGATGGTGAGCTTGCGCGGCGGATCGTGTTCGATCACCTCGCCCGAAACATGCAACGATCCATCCGGCGCGAGAACCTTGAACGCGCCGCCGACGTTTCCCTCGAGCTGCACCGCGAAGCCGGAGAAATACTGCCGGCTGAACTCCGCCGAGGTCAGTGCCTGCCAGACCTTCTCGGGCGTCGACGCGATATAGATCGTGTAGACGATCGCGGGCCGGAACCTGTTGATATCGATCATGGCCGTTGCTCCATGCGTGCAGTGACAGGCAACCAGATGGCGCCCTGCCGGGCAAGTGTGTTTTGCTGCGAGCAATACGAGTGCTAGTGTTAAGACAACACACCGTCGTCATGCCCGGCCTTGTGCCGGGCATCCACGTCTTAGCCTGCAGTGAAGGCGTGGATGGCCGGGACAAGCCCGGCCATGACGTAGATAAAATCGGAATAGGAGCGCGCCGATGTCGCTTCAGGTCTATCTCGCCTTTGTTGCTGCCTGCGTCGCGCTGGCGCTGCTCCCCGGTCCGAACGTCACGCTGGTGATCGCCAACGGCCTGCGTTACGGCACGCGCGCGGCGATGATCAGCATCGCCGGCACGCAAGCGGGCCTTGCCGTGGTCATCGGCATCGTCGCGCTCGGGCTTGCGACGCTGATGGCCACCATGGGCTATTGGTTCGACTGGGTGCGCTTTGCCGGCGCCGCTTACCTGGTGTGGCTCGGCATCAAGATGGTTCGCGCGCCGGTCGAGGGCATCGACGCTGATACGCCGCCGGCGCCGCCGCGCGGCGGCTTCTTCCTGCAGGGCATGATGGTGCTGCTCAGCAATCCGAAAGTGCTGGTGTTCTTCGGCGCCTTCATTCCGCAATTCGTCGTCGACATGGAGAAGAACCACATCCTGCAGGTCGGAATTCTTGGTGCGACATTCATGGTGACGGCCGCGCTCACCGATATCGTCTACGCGGTGGCGGCGGGCCGCGCGCGACAATTCTTCTCGGCACGGCGGACGCGGCTGCTGTCGCGCATCTCCGGCGGCTTCATGATCGGCGGCGGGGTCTGGCTGGCGCTGACACGAGCCCGCTGAATCTTTTGTCGCGCTGAACCTTTCGCCACATCGTCACGTCAAACCTCGGGGCGCGCCGCGCCGTGCCATGAGGTTTCGCCGTGCCCGACATTCCCTGGTTCGTTTATGCCATGTTGCTGGCGCCGTTCGGCCTGATCCTGGTCGCTGCCGGCACTAAATATCTACAGGTCCGCGCTGCCAGCGACTGGCCATCGACCTTCGGCAAGGTGATCGTCTCGACGTCCGAAGTGCGCGACGTCAAGGTGCTCGACGATACGCGCGAGGAGCGCAAGCGCACCGAAAAGCGCAATTTTGCGAATATCGTCTACGAATACACCGTTAGCGGACAGAAGCTCACCAACAACCGCGTCAGCATCGGCGAGGACCGCGGCAATTTCGAAGTCGCCGAGACAATCGCGCGCTATCCGGTCGGCACCGCGGTGATGGTCTATTACAACCCGCGGCACCCGCGCGACGCCGTGCTCGATCGCGAGATGCCGAAGGGCATTGGCGGTTGCCTTGGCATCGCTGCAGTTATCGTGCTGGCGATCGTGGTCGGCGGCATCTTTGGCGGCGTCCGCATCAACGAATTCATCGCGGCGCATCTTGTCGACCCAAAAGTGTCCCCGATCGTGACGGCGCTCTGCGGGTTCGGCTTTCTCGTTGCCCTGTTCGGGTTGGCGCTACACCGGCAGGGGTCTCTGGCCAAGAAGTGGCCGGTGGTGCCCGGCACCGTCAAACTGGGCGCGCCCGAGACCTATGTGAGCAGGGACAGCGACACCGGTCGCAGCGGGCCGGTGATGCAGACCCGGAACGTGCAATACAACTATCGTTTCAAGCACGTCGCCTATATCGGGTCCGCCGGGAGCTTGAGCACCAGCAACCCGAACCCGCCGCAATGGCAGTTGCGGTTGTTCGGGATGGACTACAAGAACGGTGACGCTGTGAAAGTCTTCGTCAATCCGGACAACCCGTCGGACTCGACGCTGAGCCCTGGTGGCGGTGCGGCCTATTTCCTGTGGGCGGTCGCAGTGGGATTTGTGGTGGTGGCTTATTTCATCGGGACGCACGGCTAGGCGCTTCACGCCACGCAGATGCATCGTCTACGCCGGCATCGAAGGCTACAGATGCGACGCGCGCGGCGTGATCAGCGTCGCCTCGATCTCCGTGAAAATGCGCGTCAGCCGCTCCGCCCATTCGGTCTGGCCGCTTGGGTCGGTGATCAGATCCTGCCGGATCTCGATGCCCGTATTCATCAGCCCGCGTTTTTCGCCATGCACGGGAATTGTGTAGTCGGTGGCATCGGACACCGCATAGGGTTCGTTGTCGCCCACCACCAGATCGGCTTCGGCGCGCAGATGATGCAGCAGCAATGGCGGCAGTTTGCTGTCGTGCTGATAGAGCGTGCCGATATGCCAGGGGCGGGGAATGCCGGCATAGACAGGCGTGAAACTGTGCAGCGACACCAGCACTGTCGGCTGGCCGCTCGCCCGCCGTGCATCGATCACCTCGTCGATGCGCCGGTGATACGGATCGAAGATCAGCTCGCGCCGGCGCGCCTTCGCATCGGACGTGAGACCGTCATTGCCGGGCACGGTGGTCGCCTCGCTGATCAGCGGAATCGCGCTCACGGCGTCGGGCGGGCGGTTGCAGTCGATCACGAGCCGCGAATAGCGCTGGGCTACCAGATGCGCATCGAGCGCCCGAGCCATCTGCTCGGCCACGCCGGCGATGCCGACATCCCAGGCGATGTGGCGGACGAGCTCGCTCTCGGACAGGCCGAGATCGCCGAGCATGTCGGGAATCAGCCGGCCGTAGTGATCGCAGGTCAGCAGAAAAGGAGAGTGTCCGGCGGTATTGAGTTCCAGAACGGGCGGAACCTCCTGGGGGCCGAGACGTAGGGATGTGTCTTGATTGTTATCCAAGGCTCTGTCCAAAATTCTGTCCAAGGCTTTTTCCCGATATTGCCTAACGATGCGGCATCCCGGCCTGTGATTCTGCAGGCTTCCGTATAAATTACACGGGACAAATCACGCATGAACGAACCATTGATGCCCTTGCTCACGATTCATCACAAGACCGAATATCGCTATGCGCATCCCGTCGCATTCGGCGAACACCGGATCATGCTGCGGCCGCGCGATGGCCATGATCTGCGCATGCTCAATGGCAAGCTCGAGATCACGCCCGAGCCGGCGTCGCTGCGCTGGATCCATGACGTGTTCGGCAATTCGGTAGCTATCGCCACTTTCGATGAGCACGCGCGCAAACTCACCTTCGTATCCACCGCAACCATCGAACATCTGCCATCGGATGAGTTCGCGCTGACCGCCGACGACAAGGCCTATTTCTATCCGTTCCTCTATGACGCCGAGGAGCTGCCCGATCTGCAGGAATTCATCCGGCCGCAATATGGCGATCCCGATGGCGAACTCGCCGCATGGGCGCGCGGATTTCTCGATCCGCAGGGCCGCACGCCGACCGTCAATATTCTGACCGGCATGACGCTCGGCATCCGCAAGCAGTTCGCCTATCGCAAGCGCTACGAGCACGGCACCCAGCATCCGCTCGATACGCTGCAGACCAAATCCGGCACCTGCCGCGATTTCGCGCTGTTCATGATCGAGGCGCTGCGCCGGCTCGGCATCGCCGCGCGTTTCGTGTCGGGCTATCTGTTCATCCATGGCGACCGCGAGCACAATTATGTGGGCGGCGGCTCGACCCATGCCTGGGTGCAGGTCTATCTGCCGGCCGCAGGCTGGATCGAATTCGACCCGACCAATGGCATCATCGGCAGCAAGGATCTCATTCGCGTCGCGGTGGCGCGCGATCCGCGCCAGGCGGTGCCGCTGCACGGCACCTATATGGGCTCGGCCGATGCATTTCTCGGCATGGATGTGAGTATCAATGTGGTGTCCGCGGGCGACGATGTCGCCGCGGCGCTGGCCGAGAAAGTCTGACTTAGATCATGCCCGATCGCGTTTTCGTCTACGGCACGCTGATGCGCGGCTTCGATCACCCGATGTCGAAGCTGCTCTCGTCCGGTGCGGATTTTCTTGGTGAAGCCTCGTGTCGTGGCAGGCTCTATATGATCGCGCATTATCCCGGCTTGCTGCACTCCAACGATCCCGCGGACATCGTGTTCGGCGAGCTGTTTCGCTTGCGCAAGCCGGTTGAGTTGATGGGCGCGCTCGACGATTATGAAAGCGTCGGCCCCGGCCATCCGCAGCCAAATTTGTATCTGCGTGAACGGATCGCTGTGACGCTCGCCGATGGCAGCGTGAGTGAAGCCTGGACCTATATCTACAACAAGCCGGTCGATGAGACGAAGCGCATTATATCCGGGCGCTTTCTTGCGCCTTAGAGCATGATCCGGAAAAGTGGAAACCGGTTTTCCGAAAAGATCATGCTCAAATAAAATCTAACCTTCCTTGCGTCTACTGGCGACTTCCAGCCCGAACAATGCCAGCGCAATCAGCGAGGCACCGATGCCGATCAGTGCGATCATCGAGGTGCCGCCCGATGCCACGGCAAATCCGCTGAAACCCGAACCGACAGCGCCGCCGAAAAATGCGCAGGCAAGAAACAGCGCGTTGAGCCGGCTGCGGATGTTGCTGGCGAGGGCATAGATGGCGCGCTGGCCGGCCACCACATTACCCTGCGTGCCGGCATCGATCAGGATGCCTGCGATCACGAACAGCGTCACGGCCGTCGCGCCGCCGGTGTGGCCGCCGATCCAGGTCAGCACAAAGCTCACCAGCACCAGCAGCATGGCCGTGACGGTGACGAGATCGCCGCGGCCGCGATCGGCGAGGCGTCCCGCAAGCGGCGCCACCAGTGCGCCGCCTGCGCCGGACAGCAGGAAGGCCGACATGGCGATATGGCCGAACGAAAATGGCGGCTGGTCCAGCACCAGCGGCATCGCCGTCCAGAACAGGCTGAAGGACCCATAGAGCAGGCATTGATAGGCCGAGCGCTGCTGCAGCACCCGCGTGGTCAGCATCAGGTCCCACAGCGAGTGGATCAGCGTCGCATAGGTCAACTCATGCTTCGGTTGCCGCCGTGGCAGCGCGATCACCATCAGCACGAATACGCCGCACATCAGCACCGCGGACATCACGAACACCGCGCGCCAGCCGAACGAGCCGGCCACCATGGTGGCCAGCGGCCGCGACAGCAGGATGCCGAACAAGAGCCCGCTCATCACGGTGCCGACGATCTGCCCGCGCCGTTGCTCCGGCGCCAGATGCGCCACCACCGGCAGGATCATCTGCGTGCCCACGGCGGCGACGCCGAGCAGCAGGGTCGAGGCGATGAAGATCGCTGCAGTGGGTGCGGCTGCGGCGATCAGCAGGCTCACGATCAGGCTGCCCAGCGTGATCAGGATCAGCCGCTTGTTCTCGACGAGATCGCCGAGCGGCACCAGGAACAGCAGGCCCAGCACATAGCCGAACATCACCATGGTGAGCATGATGCCGGCCGACGACAGGTCGAGCCCGAAGCTCTCGCTGATCGGTCCCACCAGCGGCTGCGCGTAATAGATATTGGCGACGGTGACGCCGCAGGCGACGGCAAAGGAAAAAATCAGCCAGCCGCCGGGACCGGAGTCGCGGGCGGGATGTTCGGACGATGAGGACATGGAGGCTTTCAGGCGGGCGGGGCGGTGGGAGAGATATGGAATACTCAGGCCGCACGCGTAAGGGCGGCGTGCCGGATAGGAGCCATGCAAGGATCCATCATCGGTACGGCCGGGTCTTGAATGTTTCGCAGGGGGACGTGAAGAAGGTGCGTGCTCGCAACTTCGGCGATGGTTATGCGCGTTTTTTAGGCTTCGCTTTTTGCTGCATGTAAGACCGGAGTACTGCGTTCATGCGACGCTGATAGCCTTCACCCTCGCTCTTGAAGAAATCCAGCACGTCTTCATCGACGCGGATGGAGATGGCTTTCTTCTTTGCGGGAATGACGAGAGTCCCTTTAGACCAGTCGATATCAATGGGAGCCGCGTCGGGATCATCCGCAACAGCCTTCGCGATGTCTTCATCGGTGAGCTTGTCGACACGGGCCCAGTCAGTCTTGCCCTTGCGACGATCGCCCCATTTCCTGCTTACGATATTCTCTTTCTTCATTTTTCCTTGCGCGCCGCGCTGAGATAATTCGGATGGTTTCCTCTCGCCATGGAAACACGACGACGATCAACCGATCTCCCAATTGACCCAGCGCAGTCCAGCGCTCCTCGTTATGTCGATCTGAGCGGCGAAGAATGATCGGCTCGAAAAAGATTTCGGTCGCATCATTGAAATCGATGCCATGCTTGAGGTGATTTACCTCGTTCTTTTCTTCATCCCAGTCGAACCCAGAAATAGATTCCCGGTCGAATTTCTCGGTCATCGGTTAGATTCCATACGTTATCGCCAGCATCGCTGCCCATCGTACGTTTCCTTCCCATGGATATTTTTGTTTGAGATTGTATATACACATATATATACGCATGTCAAGGCGCGCTTATATGCGCACCACTCGTACATCCACCTCGCGTTCCACATAGCTCCATTCTTCCGTCTCGCGCAGGCCGCCGACGAGATCCTCGAATTCCTGTGCGTGCTCCGGCGCGTATTCGAACCAGGTGAGGAAATCGAAGGGTTCGCCGAGGTCGCGCGAATGGTAGAGCTGGCGCGCGATGGCGGGCAGGTATTTCAGGCTGTCGGCGATGTGGCGGGATTTGTCCTCGAAAATCCGGCGCCGCTCATTCTGGGTCATGTCCCACCACGCCGCGTTCTTCCTGATCGGGATCAGTGCGCCATGGATCGCCTCAGCACGGCCGAGGCCGGCCTGTGCCGCAACCAGTGCGATCTTCTCCGTGCGCTCGACATAGCGGACATGGCTGGCGACGCCGGCGAGGCGCCACGATGTCTGCGACGGCAGCAGCGGCAGTGAGATGGCATCGGCATGGGTGATGGACAGCGCCGCAACGGGTTTCAGCGCCTCGCCCTTGACGGGCGAAATCGAGATCACCTGCCATGCACCGGTATTTCCGCCGCGGAATGTCGTGAACATGGGATATGTGATCGTGGAACCGGGGTGAGTTCAAGCAAATTGACACAAACTCGTCATTCCGGCGTCGCGCAGCGCCAGCTGTGAGCGAATCCGGAATCTCGTCATGTTCATCACCTCCCGGTGGATAGACATGATGAACATGTCGGGATTCCGGGTCTGCGCTCCGACCGGCTTTGCCGGCCTCGCGCATCCCGGAATGACAGTGATTGGCTCTAAGTCCCGGCCGTCCTGTGTATAATGGGGCGAAACCCGGCAGCGGGCTGCGATTTCTGGCCTTTGCCGCCGCGCGCCCTATATGCAGTACACCCCATGCGCTTCACGCCCCAATTCCTCGACGATCTGCGCGCCCGGCTTCCGGTTTCGGAAGTCGTGAGCAAGCGCGTCAAGTTGAAGAAGGCCGGGCGGGAGTGGAAGGGGCTGTCGCCGTTCCAGCAGGAGAAGTCGCCGTCGTTTTTCGTCAATGACGAGAAGGGATTTTACCACGACTTCTCCAGCGGCAAGCATGGCGACATCATCAATTTCGTGATGGAGACCGACGGCGCCAGTTTCGTCGAGGCGGTCGAGCGGCTGGCGCAGATGGCCGGCGTGGCGCTGCCGGCGGCGACGCCGGATGCCGCGCGCCATGAGCAGCGCCGCAAGACGCTGTATGACGTGATGGATCTCGCCGCGAAGTTCTTTGCGGAGACGCTGGTGGGGCGCGAAGGCGCGCGCGCACGCGGCTATCTCGCCGATCGCGGTATCACGCCCGCGGTGCAGCTCCAGTTCCGCATGGGCTTTGCATCCGAAGATCGCTTCGCGCTGAAGGAATATCTTGGCGCCGCCGGCGTACCCGTGCCCGACATGGTCGAAGCGGGTCTGCTGATCGGCGGCGAAGACATCCCCGTTCCCTATGATCGCTTTCGCGACCGCGTGATGTTTCCGATTTCGGATGTGCGCGGACGCATCATCGCCTTCGGCGGCCGCGCGCTGAAGAAGGATGCGCCGGCAAAATATCTGAACTCGCCGGAAACACCGCTATTTCACAAGGGCGACAATCTCTACAACCTGCCGATGGCGCGCAAGGCCGCCCATGACGGCGCGCCTTTGGTGGTGGTCGAAGGCTATGTCGACGTCATCGCCATGGTCGGCGTCGGCTTCCCCGGTGCGGTGGCGCCGCTCGGCACGGCGCTGACCGAGAACCAGCTGCAGCTGCTCTGGAAGATGGCCGACGAGCCGATCTTGTGTTTCGACGGCGACAAGGCCGGCCAGAAGGCGGCATGGCGCGCGGCGGAGCTGGCACTGCCGCATCTCAAGCCCGGCAAGAGTTTGCGCTTTGCGCTGCTGCCCGAAGGACAGGACCCCGACGACCTCGCGCGCTCCGGCGGCCGCGCCGCCATCGAGGACGTGATGGCGGCGGCGGGCACGCTGTCGGATCTGATCTGGGCACGCGAGATCGCCGGCGGCACATTCGCGACGCCGGAACGCCGTGCGGCGCTGGAGGCGCGCATCAACGAATTGTCGAACGGCATCCGCGATGATGTCGTGAAGAAATACTACCGCCAGGACATGACCGAGCGGCTGCAGCGCGCCTTCGGCACCGGCCCAAAAAACTACGGCGGTAACAACGGTGGCCGTGGCGGCTTCCAGCAGGGCGGCGGAGGCGGCGGTTTTGCGCGTTCTCCGCGTCCGTTTACCCCCGGTCCGGCCGGGCGAATCAGTGGCGGCGGGCGGGGCGGGGCCAATGCGGGACCCCAGACCATCCAGCGCGGGCCCTATCAGGTGGTCAGTCCACAGCTTGCGACGTCCTCGATCATGCGCGGCCAGCGCAGCGCCATTTCCCGGCGCGAGGCGCTGATCGTGCAGTCGCTGATCAACCATCCCTGGCTGCTGCATGACCGGCTGGAGGAGGTGGCGGCACTGGAACTCGCCCATCCCGAGATGCACCGGCTGCGTGCCGGGATCATCGCGGCCTTCGCCCATGAGCATCATCACGGCGATGAGGCCGAGCAAAGTGAACAAATGCGTTCAGATCTGGTTAAAGCCGGATATTCCGAGCAATTACAACACGTTGAGCAGGCGGTTACCACTCAGGCGGTGTGGGCGGCGCGGCCTGGTGCGGCCCGCGAGGATGTTCTTTCCACCTGGACGCAGCTCGTTGCCTTGCATCGCCAGTGGCACTCATTACTTAGGGAGCTTAAAGACGCGGAGCTTGCTCTGGGCGCAGAAGCGAGCGAAACGAACTACGGCTGGTTGCGCGATGTGAAGGCCCGGTTGGCTGAGGTCGACGGGATCGAGGCGCTGATCGAGGGGTTCGGAGAATCCTCGGGGCGGTTCCAGCGCAGTTCGTAAGGCAACTTTGCTGCGGATGGTGCCCGGGCAAACCGCGAAAAGACTCGCCAAACCCATGGTTTGGCTGCAAAAACAGGGTTAATCCGGGCTTAAGGCTCTCCACGTTAAGGGTCTGGGCTTAAGTAGTGAAAACCGCGAAGACGACGTCGGGGGTGGCGATGGATATGCGCCGCCCTTTGTGCGTCAAGCGGTGACGATGATTGGATCGGGGCGCTTGCGCCCCCTGGATTGATAGTGGGGCGGTGACGCCCCCGGCGTGAGCGCGTTTCAGGAGCATTGAATGGCCACCAAGGCAAAGACGCTGCAGACCAAGGACAAGGAAAAAGACGACAAGGCAGCTGACACGCCGGAGAAGGACTCCGCAGACGCGCCGTCACCTTTGCTCGACCTGTCCGACGCTGCCGTCAAGAAGATGATCAAGCAGGCCAAGAAGCGCGGCTTCGTGACCTTCGATCAGCTCAACGACGTCTTGCCATCCGATACCACCTCTCCTGAACAGATCGAAGACATCATGTCGATGCTCTCCGACATGGGCATCAACGTTTCCGAAAACGAAGACTCCGACGGCGAGGAAGAGAGCAAGGACGAGGACGACGATACCGACAACGAACTCGTCGAAGTCACGCAAAAGGCCGTCACCGAAGTCAAGAAGTCGGAGCCCGGCGAGCGCACCGACGATCCCGTCCGCATGTATCTGCGCGAGATGGGCACCGTCGAGCTGCTGTCGCGCGAAGGCGAAATCGCCATTGCGAAGCGCATCGAGGCCGGCCGCGAGGCGATGATCGCAGGTCTCTGCGAAAGCCCGCTGACCTTCCAGGCCATCATCATCTGGCGCGATGAACTCAACGAAGGAAAGATCTTCCTTCGCGACATCATCGATCTCGAAGCGACTTACGCTGGCCCCGACGCCAAGAACAACATGAACCCGGCGCTGATCGCACCGCCCACCGGCGATGGCGAAGCTGTGGCCGAGGGCGCCGAAGCCGTGGCTGCGCCGCCTGCTGCCCCGCCGTCCGCCACGCCGTTCCGTCCGGCGCCGCCGCGTTCGGCGCCTGCCGCGGCTCCCGCCGGCGAAAGCACGTCGGAAAGCGCTGCCGACGGCGACATGGACGACGACGAGTTCGAGAACCAGATGTCGCTCGCCGCCATCGAGGCCGAGCTGAAGCCGAAGGTGGTCGAGACCTTCGACAAGATCGCCGACAGCTACAAGAAGCTGCGCAAGCTGCAGGAACAGGACATCGCGAACCAGCTCGAGAGCGCCTCGCAGGGCCCCTCGCTGTCGCCGTCGCAGGAGCGCAAGTACAAGAAGCTCAAGGACGAGATCATCGTCGAGGTGAAGTCGCTGCGCCTCAACCAGGCGCGTATCGATTCACTCGTCGAGCAGCTCTACGACATCAACAAGCGCCTCGTCTCGTTCGAAGGCCGCCTGCTGCGCCTCGGCGACAGCCACGGCGTCGCGCGCGAGGACTTCCTGCGCAACTATCAGGGCTCGGAGCTCGATCCGCGCTGGCTCAACCGCGTCTCGAAACTCTCGGCCAAGGGCTGGAAGAACTTCGTCGCCATCGAGAAGGACCGCATCAAGGAACTGCGCGGCGAAATCCAGCAGCTCGCAGCCCTCACGGGTCTTGAGATCGGCGAATTCCGCAAGATCGTGCACGGCGTGCAGAAGGGCGAGCGCGAAGCCCGCCAGGCCAAGAAGGAGATGGTGGAAGCCAACCTCCGTCTCGTGATCTCGATCGCCAAGAAGTATACGAACCGCGGCCTGCAGTTCCTGGATCTGATCCAGGAAGGCAATATCGGCCTGATGAAGGCCGTCGATAAGTTCGAATATCGCCGCGGCTACAAGTTCTCGACCTATGCGACCTGGTGGATCCGGCAGGCGATCACGCGTTCGATCGCCGACCAGGCCCGCACCATCCGCATTCCCGTGCACATGATCGAGACGATCAACAAGATCGTGCGCACCTCGCGTCAGATGCTCAACGAGATCGGCCGCGAGCCGACCCCGGAAGAGCTCGCCGAAAAGCTCGGCATGCCGCTGGAGAAAGTGCGCAAGGTTCTGAAGATCGCCAAGGAGCCGCTGTCGCTCGAAACCCCCGTGGGTGACGAGGAAGACTCGCATCTCGGCGATTTCATCGAGGACAAGAACGCGATCCTGCCGATCGATGCGGCGATCCAGAGCAACCTGCGCGAAACCACCACGCGCGTTTTGGCCTCGCTCACCCCGCGCGAAGAGCGCGTGCTGCGCATGCGCTTCGGCATCGGCATGAACACCGACCACACGCTGGAAGAAGTCGGTCAGCAGTTCTCGGTGACCCGCGAACGTATCCGCCAGATCGAAGCCAAGGCGCTGCGCAAGCTGAAGCACCCGTCGCGGTCGCGCAAGCTGCGCTCGTTCCTGGATAACTAACGGTCGCTGTCGATCACTCGATCCTTCTGATGATGCCCGGCCTCGCGCCGGGCATTTTCGTATGTGCCTGCCGCGCTTTCACGCGCTCGTTGCCAGGGTACGTGGCTGCAAATATGTTCATGATTTGTTCTTTTCGTCAAGAGGCTTTGAGTCGCGCGTGTCCTCCACCCGTCGCGAGCGGACGGCGGATTACGTGTCGCCAATCGGTCCTGCGCGCGCTGGTTCGACGCCGCGGTTGTCCGGCGCGGTCTCTGTCGTGAGCCAGCCGGCCTCGCGCACCATGGCCACGGCCGAGCGGGAGACAGGGGCGGTGATCCCGTTGACGAGTTGCAGGCGCAGATTGCGGCCTTCGGTCACGGCGCACACAACGGCCTTCCGCGCGACCCACCATGACCGGTGCACCTGCAGACCGTCAGCGGTGCCGAGAGCCGTGATGGCCTGATTGAGCGTTGCCAGCACCAACCGGGAGTGGCCGGCGATATGGTGGACGCGGACATAGTGATCTTCCATCTGCAGGCAAAGCACCGCGAAGGGCGGCGCACCGAGCAGGCCGAAAGCCGTTGGCGGCGCGTCGTCGGCTTCCTTGGCCTGGTGCCGCTTGTGTCGTCGCGCCTGAAGCAACAGGGTGAAGCCGAGCACGACAGGCAGGGCGGTGATCAGTCCTTGCACATACCAGTCGAGCGGGCCCAGCCTTCTCAGGAACGGCCATATCGATACGCCGATCCACGCGGTCCAGATCTGAAATGGGACGGTCAGGATGGCGACGCCGAGGACGATCGCGGTCCACGTCATCCATGGCCTCAACTGGAATCGCAGCACCACGCGGATCAGGGACCCATACAGCAGGACTCCCGGCCAGAAGCAGGCAAGCTGAAACGCCACGCGCTGCCATGCCGGTCCATTCAGATAGCTGCCGAATGGTCCGATCACGCCGAGGAAGATGGCGCAGACGGTCGCGATCGCCAGGTCGACGGCCCAATCCCGCAGAAAATCACGTTGCCAAGCGTTGCTCATGACGTCTCATCGCAGCGGTTCGCCCACCGGCGAACCCGTTCGCCCATTGGCGAACAACGGCTGGCGCAGGGCGGCGCCGCTTGCAGAACTCGCGTGTCATCCCGATCCGCAGGAGGTTCCATGCGCAGCATCATCGCACAGGTTTTCGTCGCATTCATCGCTATCGCCGCCGCCAGCCAGGCCGACGCCGCGGTCGGCTTCCAGCATTTCAGCATCAGTGATCCACAAGGGCCACCCATCGAGGTCGGCGTTTGGTATCCCACCGGCGCTGCGCCGAAGCTGCAGGCGCTTGAGTCCGATCAACAGATGGTTGCCCGCGATGCGGCACTCGCGGGCGACCGCCTGCCGCTGGTGGTGATATCCCATGGTCACGGGGGCTCCTATGCCGGGCATCTCGACACCGCCATGGCCCTGGCCAATGCAGGTTTCGTCGCCGCCCTCACGCATAACGGCGATAGCTGGCGCGACCCGAGCAATCCCACCGCCATCTGGGAACGGCCGCGCCAATTCAAGCTGGTCACGGATTATATGCTGGACGCATGGGGTGACCATGCGCGTATCGATGCGACGCGCGTCGGCGCGTTCGGCTTCTCGGCCGGCGGATTCACCGTGCTCGCGGTGGCCGGTGGCGAGCCGGACCTGCGGACTCTCGGGGATCACTGCAGGGCGCATCCCGCTTTCGAAGATTGCCAGATCGTCGACCGGCACCCGCTTCCGCTGGATGCCACTATCGTCTGGGCCCACGATCCGCGCATCAAGGCGGTCGTCTCCGCGGCGCCCGCCCTTGGCTTTGCCTTCGGTCGCAAGGGCCTGGCGGCGGTCCGTCAGCCGGTCCAGCTTTGGCGGGCCGAGGACGACCAGGTCCTGCCACATCCCTATTATGCGGAGGCCGTCCGCCTCGCTTTGCCGACGTCGCCCGAGGCGCATGTCGTGGCGAATGCCGGGCACTACGATTTCTTGACGCCATGCTCCGCGCAACTGGCAACACGCGTGCCGGCGATCTGCACCAGCAGACCGGGGTTCGACCGCGCTGCATTTCATGAGCGCTTCGATCGCGACATCGTCGCGTTCTTTACACGGGCGCTGTAGTCGCGGCCTGGATTTGGTTAGCCCGACAGCTCTCTTGATCGAGATGGGCGCGCGCACCTGCGGTGCGCGTCGGCGGCCTCGGCCGCGTGCTGTCGATTGCAAAGGTCGGTCTGCCGAACTGGTTCCGGCACCGGGAACAAATCGGGCAGGTCCCGCTTGAGTCGGGATTGTGTCGCGTCGTGTGAGTTGGAGTATTGCCATGGCCCCGCGTGCCAATTGGAAGGGCTTTTTGCGCCTGTCCCTCGTGAGCTGTCCGGTCGCGCTATATCCCGCCACGTCGGATTCCGAGAAGATCAGCTTCAACCAGATCAACCGCAACACCGGCCATCGCATCAAATATCTGAAGGTCGATGCGGATACCGGCGAGGAGGTGGCGGCAGACGACATCATGAAGGGCTTCAAGGTCGATACCGATACCTATGTCGAGGTGTCGAAAGACGAACTCGACAACATTGCGCTGGACTCCACCCGGACCATCGAGATCGACGAATTTGTGCCGAAGGCCGATATCGACCCGCGCTACGCCATCCGTCCTTACTACCTCGTGCCCGACGGCAAGATCGGCCACGACGCCTATGCGGTGATCCGCGAGACCATCCGCGACATGGGCAAAGTGGCCATCGGCCGGCTCGTGCTCACCAATCGCGAGCACATCATCGCACTGGAGCCGCTGAAGAACGGGCTGATGGGCACGCTGCTGCGCTATCCCTATGAGGTGCGCGACGAGGCGGAGTATTTCGACGACATCCAGGACGTCAAGGTCACCAAGGACATGCTCGATCTGGCGCGGCATATCGTGGAGCAGAAGGCCGCCGAATTCGAGCCCGGCAAATTCGAGGACCGCTACGAGTCCGCGCTGGTCGATCTCGTCAACCAGAAGCGCAGCGGTGTCGCCCTCAAGCCGCATGGCAAGGCGCGGCCCGGCACCAATGTGGTCGATCTGATGACCGCCCTGCAGCAGAGCCTCAAGGGCGGCGGCGCCGCGCCGAAGCCGAAGGCGAAGAAGCCTCCGAAGCGCGCCACCGGCCAGAAGGAAATGCTGCTGCCGATCACCGGCAAGAAGGAGCCCGCGCCGGCGAAGAAGGCGGCGCGGCCGGTGGCCAAAGGGGTGACCAAGGGCAGGAGGGCGGGATGACGCGCGCCTGGACCCCGTCGCTGGTGCCGGATGCCGGCGAGCAGACCGTCTATCTCGTGCTGGATTGTTTCGACCGCGCCGGCTGCGCCTGGCGCGAGGCCGATGTCGCGGCGACCGATCTCGAGACCGTCATCGCCGACCTGATGTCCGGCCAGTACAACGATCCGCAGCGCGTGATCGCCTTCAACACGGCCGAGCGCTGGGCCGACGACGTGTCGGAAGACGTCGCCCGCGAGATCCGCCGCCGCGCCGACCGCAATTACGAGGACGTGACCTCGTCGCTCGACGACTTCGTCCTGCGCCACGCCGGTCGCGAGCAGCAGCTCACGTTCAGGCTGGCGTGACGCGTGGCGGCGGCGCTGAAGCACCCGTTGCGCAGCCGCAAGCTGCGAAGCTTCCTGGATAACTAACCGATTGCATCAGTCAGTCCTGACGCACAAGGCCCGGTCTCGCGCCGGGCATTTTCGTGTGTATTTCTCCCGCACCGGCCGTGCTGCTCCCTCTCCCGCTCTTGCGAGGAGGGTCGAGGTGGGGTCACCACAAACACCGGCGCGCCCTCCCTCCCCGCAAGTGCGGGAGAGGGTACACTTGCGGAGATCACAAAAGATGGTGGCACGGTGTTGGCTACCGAGCCCATCCCGGTGGTAGCGTCGTTCTGAACTGTCTCGTCGCTGTTGAACGAAATAGACGTTCATCTCGCATTCAGCCGCGGGACGTATTATGCTTACTCCATTAGTCCTGCAGAGGAGGCCGACGTGTCACGCTTTCAGAGACTTTATGCGGTGATGTTCACCCTGACCGTCACCGGCGCGTTGCTGATGTCCACGGTGGTCTTCGCCGTCAACGATCCCAAGTAACTACTGCGAGTCGCCACCCCAGGTCACGCTGCCGCGCGTGCCGAACCCGCCGTTACGGCGTGACCTCACGCTCCGAAAACTCTTTCAGCTGGCTGCGGGTTGCGAGTAGCGTCTCATAGGTCTCCAGCGTGCGGTCGGTGGCGATGCGCTCTTGGATCGTGCCCTTGCGCCGCTTTTCGGTAGCAGCGATCACGGCCGGATCGATCAGCTGGAAGCCCAGCCCCAATAGCAGCTCGGCGGTGCGGATGCGGTCGCGGATCTGGTCGGCCGAATTCACGGCTGACGTATTGTCGATCATGTTCATTTCGCTGCGGACATAGCGCTCGATATGTTCGGCGCGGGTGAGCAATTGCGCGGTCTTGATGCAACGCAGGTTGCGCTTCATCAGGCCGTCGATCTGGTTGCGGATGATGGTGGCGGACCGCACCCGGGCCACCGGATGCTTGAGGGCATGATCCACATAGTCCTTCTGCGCCGACAGATACGTATCGTAGATGGTACGCAGTTGCTCCTGCTCCTGCGAACTGGGTTCGCGCCCCGGATTCTGGTCGTCTATCTGCGGCAGGGGTGGAAAGGTGCAGATGCCCTCGTCGCCCGAATATGACGCGCCGAGCAGCCCCACGCTCCAGGTGTAGTCGCTGTTGCGCTGCGCCAGCATCGAGATTCCCTCGAAGGCCTGGATGCCGTCGATGATCGATTTCAGGTTTTCGATATGATACAACCGCAGCCAGCTCGACGCGGCGGCACCGCGCTGCCGGATCCATTCGTCGACGAAGCCGCTCTGGGTAAGTCGCGCGCGCAGCAGATACCATCGTTCGGCCACGGTCTTTGGCTCGGCATGGCGGATGATCCACCCATCCATGGCAATGGCGGCGCCCTGATAGTATTCGAGCGCCGCCATCACGCTGGCATAGGCCATCGTGGCATAGGGCAGTTTGTCGGTCGAGTTCTGGAAGCTTTCGATCGATGCTGGGCTCAGCGCGGCGTCGCGATCCGTCGGCAACATATTGGCGATCCTGTTGCATGAGACGCGGGAATCTTCCGTCTTCAGGTCTTGCAGCCGCGCCGTGGCGTAGCCTTTCAGCTTGAAGATCAGTCCCGCCAACTCGGTCTTGATGTCTGCGGCGGGCTTCTTGCTCTGCATGGCGAGGTCCTGCATCACTTGGCTCAAGGGCGACAGCACCTCATCGATGAACGTGTCGTCGCCGTTCGATTGCGAGATCCCCGACAGGCACGATCCGATCGGACTGAGGATTTTCTCCGCCAGCGGCCATGCCTGCACCATGGTAGGGTCGAGCTCTTTCTCGTAGCGCGCCAGGATGTGAATGAAGGCGACGTCGCGTTTGATATTGGGGCGGTCGTCGGAGCCGATGTCATAGAGCTTCTGCAGCCCGGTCGACCCGCCGACCCGGCCGTCGGTGTTGCGGAAGGCGCCACCGGGCTGTTCGGCGGACACCCGCGTCGAGCGCGGAGTCAAGCCGGAAAACGAAATCTCGGTTGTCGTACCCAGCGACACCTTGCTGATCCGCTGCGCCGCCGAGCGTAGAAACTCCTCGCCGCCGATGCCGAGCAGCAGCAGTGCGAAGATCAGCACGATTTCCAGTCGGTCGCCGGGCTGGAACTGGTAGTTCGGTTGTTTCCAGATCCGGGTCAGCAAATTGCCCAGCAGCATCCCGACCAGAAACCCGAATACTGCCGAGCCCATAGGCCGGCTGGTCAGCACATCGCCGATCCAGAACGCAAAGCCCTGGGGCGGATGGGCATCTTTGGTAATCATCACCGTCGCGAGCGCGACGAGCCCGACGATGGCGGCGACCACGACGGTCACTTTGGTGGCGAGGTAGGCCTCGTTGCTGATGATAACCTTGATGGCGCGGCCGAATTTCAACACCCTCGAGTTCTGCGCCGGTTGGATCGCGGAGATGATCCAGTGGCACAGCAAGCCGAACACCAGTGACACCAAGAACAGCGACATCGGCCCCTCCCAGACATCAAAACTCGCCTTAATTGTATATTTTATTAGAGCAACTGATAGTATTTTCTGCGTGGTCGCGCCCGCACCGGCCCTCGGTGCTTCCTCTCCGGCACTTGAGGGTAGGGGGGGGCGCCACCCACGCAGTCGCCCGCGTTGATAACCGCTCACACCACCCTTTGATTGCACCCGTTCCCGCGCTAGCGTCGGGCATTGCCCGATCAATTATCTTGAAGCACATTTTCATCCGAGGACATTGCCATGACGTCGCTCGCCCCGATGCTGCTCAGTCAGCGCGTTGCCCAGGTCTGCCTGTTTCTGGTGGGCGCCATCGCCATCTTCGGCGGCTCGCTGCAGATGTATATGGGCCAGCCCGAGTCCGCGCCGCGGCTCGACAATGTGCATCGCTTCATGGGCGGCATCTATCTGATGTCGGGCGTCATGGGCCTGTGGGCGGCATCGACCATCCGCGAACACAACACGCTGGTTGTCCTGATGGCGGCGACGGTGTTCGTCGGCGGCCTCGGCCGCGTGCTGTCGATTGCGAAGGTCGGCCTGCCCGAACCGCACGCGCTGTGGATCACCTATCTCGTGCCGGAGCTGGCGCTCCCGTGGATCATCATCGCGGCGCAAGTGATGACGAACAGGCAGATGGCGGGTGGGGCGGGGTAGCGACGCGTAACCCGCCAAACGCCTATCGAAAGTTGACGCAACATGCTGCTATTCCGCTTCACACGCGAATCTTGCCGGCAGCATGACCATGACGATGCAACGTGAACCGAACATCGTGAGGGGCGTGAAAGCCTTTGAAAGTCTTTTTGGCTGCCTCGGGGTAGCGGTGTTTGCGGTGCTGTTCTTTTCAGCGACCTACGCGATCTGGCATGTCGTGGTGCTGGATCACAGGAAGCGTGTCCCCGCATATCTGCAAGTGTCGAAAGTCCTTTACGTCAAGGAGGAGAGTTGGGGCTTCGGTCCCGGCGGGAACGAGACAGGTCTCCTCGTCTACGAACTGCCGGCTGATGTCGCTGCGGCGATTGGCGGCAAGGGGCTGTCGTTCCTCACCGACAATGACAATGCCCTGAAAGCGCGCCAGCAATTGGTTCCGAATTTCGAGTGGTACGCGACGCCTGTGGCGCCTGATTTCGGATGGAAAGGCGACGGTCATACGCCGCCCTCGATCAGTTTGTTTCTCAACAGGTATGGTTTTGGCCTGGATTTCGATCAACGCTTCATCGCGATGGCCGATCAAGCCAAGAACGCATCTGGAAACTTCTATAGCTATGGCTCCGGCGGCCGATTGCTGATCGTGTCGCCTGCGCTTCGTAGAGTCATCTTCGCTTATTCAGGGTGACGGCGGCTCGGCCGCGTGCGCCGGCCTGCCCGAACCGCATGCGCTGTGGATCACCTATCTCGTGCCGGAGCTGGTGATCCCGTGGATCATCATCGCGGCGCAGGTGATGACGAACAGGCAGATGGCGGGCGGGGCAGGGTGAAGGCGTCCTGCCACTGCATTCCAGACGCAGCAACTAGCAAAAGATATATACTTCCAGTTTTCGACTCCATCTTCTCCTAAGGTATTTCTATCTGTTCTCGAATGCTCTAATTCACCACAAATGATTTCCCCGCGGGAGGCTAAAAAATTGCCAAGCTCACGTCGCAACCGCAATAAATCATCAAGCGAAGTCTATGAAGAGACTGTTGCACAAGTTGAATCAGCTCGCCGGCGCAAAGCTTCATCGCTATGGCTGGGGAAGGGTCGACGAGCGTTGGAGCGTATGCCCCCGCTATTTGATTTGCCACATCTTCGGGAGCTTATTCTAGACGGTACGAGCATTTCAGACATTGGACCAATGGCGACCCTATCCGACCTTACGTCGCTATTATGCGACGGCGTTCCAGTATCTGATTTCAGTCCGCTTTCTGAGCTTCGTAAGCTTCAGGAACTGCATATCAACAATACAAGTATTTCGGATTGGCGCCCGTTAAAAAATCTCAAGAAACTTAGAGTTCTGCGGGCTGTCTCGACGCCGGTTGGGGATCTGTCGCCCCTTGAAGAGTTGCGCGATCTGCGTGATCTGCAGCTAGGCGGGCCGAACATATTCAGTATCAAAGCGATCTCTCGTCTGGAGAATCTCGAATCACTTTGGTTTGACAATTGCCAAATCTTGGATTGGTCACCGATAGCCAGTCTGCAGCGATTGGAAGCGCTTAGCATAGACACTAGTGCGAGCTCTATTGATCTAGGTGTTATGGGGAATCTGAAGAAATTGGAGCGTCTCCAGATAACTAGCGCGGCAGAAGTTGATTTGTCCCAGCTTGCTCGCTTGGAGAAGTTGAAAGAAATCGTAGTTACTAGTTCTCCAGTCGTGCTTCCGAGATCATTCTCTGAATTCAAAAATTTGAAACTGCTAAGCTTATATGGAACGAATGTTTCGAGCGTTGAGTCCCTGAGATTTTGTAAGAATCTTCAAACGTTGATTCTGCGGCACACGTTAGTGTCCGATATTTCTCCGATCGCAGGCCTCTCAAAAATTGAGGACCTTGGATTGGACGGCTCGCAAATTGTCGATATGTCATCGATTTCGGGTATGACTTCGCTGTTGGCTGGCGGGAATCGTCACCAATATGAGGGGGTGTCTTTTCGGGGATGTCCGCTGGTCGACTCGCATCTGCTGGGCTTGGCAGATTTACCGAATCCCCGGCGCACCAAAGAGACATTAAACTACTTAAGAGAGAAGCAGGGGCTTCCACAAATTTCTGATGTCGAAACGTCTGACAATCTTAGTGCGCCAGATTGGCGGACTAGAGCTTCGACATTGATACAAAGTCCGCTCGGAGTGCATTTTGAAGAGTTGGATGATTATTTTGAAATATCAACTTCCGGCCAAAAGTCTGACGAAGAGGCGGCCGCAGATCGCATTACAAGGCAGCTTCACGAACAGATAAAAAGGAAATCTAAAGAGCTGATATCTCGTTCATCTCGACTGGCGAACACGTCTGAGTGGCAATCGTTGTCTGAGGTTTCTTTACGATTTGATGGGTTGATTCAAGCCGATACCGATTTCGTCGCTGAAAATGTTGCTTTGGTTTGGGCTGAGATAGTTTCGCTTGGCAGTTTTGTGGAGCAAGATGATAGCTTGCGCTCGTCGCCAGAATCTTTTGCGTCTCCGCTTGATGCGGATGTTCGTCGTCCGCTTGTCGATTTGCTTCAAACGGCTGGCCCATGGATAAGGCGTTTTCCATCTGCCCGCAGTTTGGACGAAGATCATGCCGCTTTCCATACTCCGCGTCATGCAGTTGAGCCAGCTCGTGAATTGATCAATGCAGCAGATGAGGGAGCCGTTATTGATGTGGATGACGCGCAATTACTTCAGGATGCGCTTAGGTCAAATCAAACTAGTGGAGTTCAATCCCTAAAGGCTCGAAGTTGGGGTATTTTGTCTGTTAGGAATCTTGTCGTTGGTGCTATGGGGGTGGCGGCGGCTGGCATCAGTGCGGGGGCTTTCAAGGAAATAGGCGGACAGTTTGCGAAGAACTCCGTTCTCGCGGAGAAAAGCGTGCGGCTTCTTCTTACAAGTGAAGAGGCTCTTATGCGGTTTTTGGAGGGTATGCCCGCAGACATACGGGTCACGGTTCGTGCGCTCATTGATGACATGAGGCAACAAGGCTCAGGTTCGCAATTCCCTATACCCACCTCGCCAAAGACGCAGCCTAGGTCTGACAAACGGCGAAATCGTAACCGCGAGTAGGTGCCGCATATCCCCCCCCCGAGCAGCGTAGCTGCGCAGTGGGAGGGGCGGCCGAGCGATGACGAACCGAGGCTGCGTTCGAAGTGGAGGCCTGGATATTTCCGCAAGGGAGAGTGCCACGTGTCGCAGCAAACCCACCCGTCCGGCCATCGGCCGTTCGCCCTCACACGCAAGGGCTCAGGTAAATGGAATACTACTTCTTCTTCGCGCCCACGCGCTCGACGCTCTTGATCTCCAGCGCCGGACGGCCGGACTTTTCGGCGATCTCGCGGTCCTGCTCGGCGATGGCGGCCTTGGCCGGCTCATCGCCGTCGAGTCCCCCCAGCAGCTCGGAGGGGACGCGGCGGTTGGAGCGCTGCGAGCCGTCTTCATAGAAGACGTTGAAGAAGGCGAATTCGCCTTTGGGATTGGTACCGGGTTTCTTGGCCATGGCGGTTAAGTGGGGGATGGCGCAGGCGAAGTCAAAGCCTTAGCGCGCAAAGCGTGCATGCATCTGTGGGCAAAAGCGGGCAGTGGTTACCGGCGGGACGCGCCGCCCAGCCTGCGACCAAAAGTTCACGATTTGTTCTTGACGTTTCGGGAGTGAGGATTATTATCCCCTCCGTCCTGCCCCACCGAGAGGGGCGATCGCGATCGTCACGTTCGCGGGGTGGGATGCGGTGGACGCCGGAGATGCGGCGTCACGCGGTTCATGGGGTAACGTCTGTCTTCGGGCAGGACGGATCTGCGCCAGCACTGCCACTGGCAAGGAGACGGCCGATCTCCGGATGGAAAGAATCCTGGACAGTGTGACGGACGACCAAGTCAAAACGCGTTCGGCCCAGTCGCTTGAGGCTCCCTTCCCATCGCCTTGGGACTTTAATTCGCGATCGGAGCGTTCGTCGAGGCAAAGTGCAAGCAACCGAAAAAACACCGCAGGCGGAACGTCGGGCACTTGCCTGACGCCTCCGAAAGTCCTGATGCACACTAACCTGCGGAAGACCGCATTCGCATCAGGCCCAAGGGTGCAACGGGCACCCGGCGTTCCGCACGCCCTCTCACAAGGGGGCGGGAATGCGAAACACGACGGCGCCCCCGCGCCGCAAACAACAGGGGTGATGACGCATGTCTGAAGAACAGTGGCTGTTTGACATTCACATCAGCAACGACGCACAGGCGTCAGAGGAATCCCTCCCTCAAGCAGCGAAGCTGCGCAGTGGGGTCCGGCGGACGAATTCGTCCGCCTTAGTCGGGCGAACGAGGCGATGCGAAGCATCGACGAAGTGGAGGCCGGGGTGGGGTGTCTCCGCGAACTCAACGCGTGCGGCACCACCCCCACCCGACCGGCCAAGCGGCCGGCCACCCTCCCCACGCAAGCGCGGGGGAGGGAGAAGAAGGAGGCGCCGTTGTTCGGACACACCGGTCATGCCACACTCCGGTATCGCCAACCCAACAGGTTTTTCATGACCAATCGTATCACCGCCATTGCCATTGCCGCTGTGTCCTTCGTCGCGGTTGCGCTGACGGCCACATCCTCGCAGGCCGCCAAATGCGGCGGCGACTTCCAGACCTTCATCGCGGCCATGTCGCAGGAGGCCGCCGCCGCCGGCGTGTCGCAGGGCGTGATCTCGCAGGCCTTTGCCGGCGTGACGCAGGACCCCGCGGTGCTGTCGTTCGATCGCCGCCAACGCGGCACCTTCAACAAGAGTTTCGAGCAATATGTCTCGACCCGCGTCGGCCAGGGCCGCATCTCGATGGGCCTGCAGATGATGCAGCGTCACGCCTCGCTGCTGTCGCGCATCGAGCAACGCTTCGGCGTGCCGCCTGAAATCGTGGTGGCGATCTGGGGCCTGGAGTCGGATTTCGGCAAGGGCGATATCGGCAAGATGCCGGTGATCCGCACGCTCTCCACCATGGCGCATGACTGCCGCCGCACCGAGCTGTTTCAGGGCGAGCTGATCGCGGCGCTGAAGATCCTGCAGCGCGGCGACCTGCCGCAGCGCGACCTGATCGGCGCCTATGCCGGCGAGCTCGGCCAGACGCAATTCCTGCCGTCGAGCTACATCAAATACGGCGTCGATTTCGACGGCAACGGCCATGTCGATCTCAGGCATTCGGTGCCGGACGTGCTGGCCTCGACCGCGAACCTCTTGAAGACCGCAGGCTTCAAGGGCGGCCAACCCTACGGCGAGGGCACGGCGAATTTCGAGGCGATGCGCGAGTGGAACAGGGCCACGATCTATCGCAAGACCATCGGCTATTTCGCCGATCGCCTCGCGGCCGGCCGATAGGCGAGGGGACGATAGGGAGAGGGCGCGCGGTTTTAAACTTTTGTTAAGCCGCGCGGCCGCCGGGCGAACTTGGGGAACCCCGATGGTGAAAGTCGGATTAACTCATTCCCTTTCACTCTTTCAAAACCACACTGGGGATTATCCGCCGCGAGTCAGATTCCGTTAAGCGTCGCCGACGCATTTTACCACCCGCTGGGAACGAGTGGTGAAAGTGATGGCGGGGATCGACAGCAGCGCGCAGAAGCGCGACGCACAACGTGGCGGGTGCCGCCGATGTTGAACGTCGGCACGCTGTTCACGGTGTTCACCGTCAACTTTTTGGCCCTCGGCGTGGTCTGGGCCTATGTGGCCACCAGCTATCCCAATCTGCACGCCGCGCGTTACTGGACAGCCGCCGCGTTCGCCGCGGCGCTCGGCAACAGCATCTCGGTGCTGCGCGGCGTCGGCGTCGATCCGCTGATCGCCATCGTGCTGGGCAACGGCCTGCTGCTGCTGGCCACCAGCCTCGCCGCCATCGGCATGAACCAGTTCTACGGCCGCCCGGCGGGCTGGCGCGCGCAAGCCGTCATCATCGCCACCAGCCTGGCCGGCCTGCTGCTGTTCACGCTGTGGCACGACAACATGACGATGCGCGTGCTGATCTATTCCGCCGGCCAGTCGGTCACCGTTGTCATGACCGTGCCGCTGTTGTTGTCGCGCAAGGATGGCGGCGGCAATGCCGGCGCCCGTCTCGCCGGCTGGCTCGCCATCACGCTCGTTGCTGCGCATGCGGTGCGCTCGGCCGCGGCGCTGGCGAATATCGGCGGCAATATGACCTTTGCCGATTTCAACAATCTCCAGGCCATGATGGTGCTGGTGCTGGTGTTCCTGGCGATGTCGTGGAATTTCGGATTCCTCCTGATGGCCATCGACCGCCTGCGCGGCGAAGTTGCCGAACTCGCACTGGTCGACGATCTCACCGGCGTCGCCAATCGTCGTCATCTGGTGCAGCGCCTCACTGAGGAATGCGCGCTGGCGCGCCGCACGCAAAAGCCGTTCGCGCTGCTGGCGATCGATCTCGACGGCTTCAAGGAAATCAATGACGGCCACGGCCATGCCGCCGGCGACGATTGCCTGCGACACTTCACGCTGATGACCCAGAGCAAGCTCCGCCCTGGCGACCTGCTCGCGCGTTCCGGCGGCGACGAGTTCAGCATCATCCTGCCGGCGACGACGCTACACGAAGCGGCAAACATCGCGCGCCGCATTCTGGAAGTGTGCCGCATCGACGCCGCGGGCTGTGCGCCCGGCGAGATTCCGATTGCGGCATCCATCGGCGTGGCGCAGTGGCACCCGCAGGTCGGGCAGTATCCGGAGCGACTGATCGCGGCGGCGGACCAGGCGCTCTATGCCGCCAAGAACGACGGCAAGAACCGCTTCGCCCTATGCGATCTCGAAGCGCCGTCGATGGTGCCGGCTCTCAACATGGACGAAGCGATCGACCGCGCCCGCAAGCTGGCCTGATCGCCTCAGTTCATCGTCTTGTCGTGGGTGATGTCGATGATCGCGCCGGGCAGGCGGACGGGGCGGCCATGTCCGTCCAGCGTGCAACTGCCGCGCGCGAGAACCCAACTGATCCGGTCGTTCTTGATCAGCCGACACTCGCACTCAAAGATGCCGCCCGATCGCATCGCGGCCGCGACCGCCGCGTGCACCCGGTCAACGTCATCGGGATGGACTGCTGCGAGATAGGCCATGTTCGGCAGACCGCGCGCGGCCGTTTCGGGATCGACATTGAAGAAGCGGGCAGCCCCGGCATCGAGATAGTTGCGGTCGTTGCTGATGTCCCAGTCCCAGAAACCGGCGATCAGTTCACGGGCGGCGAGCCGGCGCGGCATCGGCATCTCGAACGCGTCGTCCTCGGCCGTGGTCTGGTAGGCCTCTGCTGCCGCGAGCCGCAGGATGTAGGAGAGAAATTCGTGCTTCCGCTCCCGGGCGAAGCTTGCAATATCGAGGCACACGTCACCCAAGGGTCGTCGCATCGCTCATCCCCACCCGTTCCCGGCGCGGGCAGAATATAGCGGGCTCCCTGCAATTCAACCGGTGGTTGGAGAATTTCTGCGCGGCAAATATGGGGATCGCGGTGGATCGCCCGACGAGGCGTGACGCGATGCCGCTTGCAGAGTCTGCGCCTGTCCCCCATGTCATGGCCATGATGAGCACAGGTCAATCAACCACTTACGACGCCGGCCGCCCGCGCAAACCGGCGTCCGCGCATGGTCCGATCATCGATCAGGATGGTTTTGAGGTTCGGCCCGAGCAACTTCGGCCGGATGTGCAGGGCTTTCGGTTCGACTTCGGAGCGGGCGCCAATCCGTTTGCAAATCTCACGCGCGAGCAACGGCTGGCGCGGCTGGATGCGCTGGCGAAACTGCTCGACGTCGCCTTCATCGTGCCCGGCACCAAGATCCGCTACGGCATCGATGGCCTGATCGGTTTGATTCCGATCGTGGGCGACATCATTACCACGGCGATCTCGCTATGGGTGGTGCGCGAGGCGCGGGCGCTCGGTGCGCCGTGGCATCTCACGGCGCGGATGCTGGGCAATGTTGCTGTGGACGGCGCTGTCGGCATCGTGCCGTTTATCGGCGATGCGTTCGACGTGATGTTCCGGGCCAATGTCCGCAACGTCAGAATGCTGCGCAAGTGGCTCGAAAAACAGCCCAGACTCTAGTTCAGAGTCCGGGCTGCGATCGTCTCAATTCGTAAAGCTCAAGCAGCGTCGGCGTCGTCGGTCGCAGGCTCTTCGGCGCGCACGCGGCGCTCGAGCGGGAAGTCCTGGCTCTCATAGAGCGAGCGAATGCCGCTCTGGTCGAAACGGGCTTCCTCGACCTGCAGATAGGCGCCGTTCAGCGAGTCAGCCGGCAGCTCCTCGATCGCGAATTGGACGGCGGCGGCGGCCGTATCGAAACGACGATAGGCGAAACCGGCGCGCTTTTTCTTGCGGATCGCGGCGGGGAAGAGTTCGGCTGCGGTGTTGTAGCTGAAAGCTGCCATGGTCGGGGACCTCATCTGAATACGCAACGAAACGACGCTTCATTCGCAATGCAGCCGATCCGGCGGCGCGCGGAACATCATTTCAGGACAGACCCCAATATAAGCACGTTTTGGCCGATTGCGACACCTGCGATACAGCATGATGAATCGCAGTGCGCAGACGGTATTGCCGTAATAGCTTTGTGATTTAAAGAGCTTAGCGCGCGCTTAAGGCATGGGCAGCGGCGCGCGCGGCGCAATATTTGCCTATTGTCCGGTCACGTCCGGCAGCGGCACGATTTTCAGGGGGGTGGTATAGGGCTCGACCCGCAGTGCCTCAGTCGACATAAGCCCCACCTGCCGCAAAGGCGCCTGCTCCAGCGCCCCGGCCTCAGCCTTGCGCACGGCGTATTGCCAGGCCGTCAGCGTACCCTTCTGGACCAGATGCTTGGCGACGCCGCCGGCGTTCTTGGCTTCGAAAGTGGAGAGCTGGTCATCGTTAATGCCGATGATGATCTCGTCCTTGGCCGTGATCACCTTGAACAGCGACACCTTGTCGGTCGCCAGTGCGGGGTGGGACACCAAGCTTTCGAGAATGAGACCCGCAAGGGCAATGCCGAGCAACAAACGGTTTGAACGGATAGACATCTTGGTACTTTCTTATTCTTCTTCGCAAACGTGCACGCCGCTGAGGCATGTTCAAGTAACAGGCAATGGGCGAAGCCGCTTACGGACAAGTATTGGACAGAAATGCCCCGCGAGACTTCGATGAGTCGCACGGGGCACTGAAACAGTTCGATACTGGATACGTATTTATTTAGGCTGAAGTTTCAAGGCCGCGGAGTTGATGCAATAGCGCAATCCCGTGGGGCCGGGGCCGTCGTCGAACACATGTCCGAGATGACCATTGCACTTGGAGCACAGCACTTCCGTGCGGATCATGCCGTGGGTCACATCGCGTTCTTCGTCGATATGACTTTCTCGTGAGGGCTGCGTGAAGCTCGGCCAGCCGCAGCCGGAATCGAACTTGGCGTCGGACTCGAATAGCGTCTGGCCGCAGCCGGCACAGACGAAGGTGCCCGGCGTATGGTCATGTTCGTACTCGCCGGTGAACGGACGCTCCGTCGCCTTTTCGCGCAGTACCGCATACTGCATCGGGGTCAGTTCGCGGCGCCATTCGGCTTCGCTCTTTTCGACCTTGCCGGATGTGGTCTTGGTATCGGTCATTCCTTCTCCTTCCCGATTGGCCGTGGCTGCGAGCGCTCAGGTCAGTTTGTGACCTTCGACGCGCTCACCAGCGTCGGCTTCTCGATATAGTTCTGGGCAAAGATCTTCTTCAGGTTCTCGACCTTCGGAATATCGTTATAGGCAATATAGGGCTGGTTCGGGTGCAGCGTCAGGTAGTCCTGATGATAAGCCTCCGCTGGATAGAAGGCTTCGAGCATGCCGAGCTTGGTGACGATCGGCTTCTTGTAGACCTTCGCAGCGTTGAGCTGGGCGATATAGGCTTCCGCCACTTTCTTCTGCTCCGGCGTCGTCGCGAAAATTTCCGACCGATATTGCGTTCCCGAATCCGGGCCCTGGCGATTCAGCTGGGTCGGGTCGTGTGCCACCGAGAAATAGATCTGCAGGATCTTGCCGTAGCTGATCTTTTGCGGGTCGTATTTGATCTCAACCGCTTCGGCGTGCCCGGTCGAGCCGGTGCTGACCGCGGTGTAATTGGCCGAGCTCTTGGAGCCGCCGGCATAGCCGGACACAGCGTTCACCACGCCCGCAGTATGCTGGAATACGCCCTGGACGCCCCAGAAGCACCCACCCGCAATCACCGCAGTCTGAATGCCGGTCGCGGCCGGCGTATCCGCCGCGGGTGCGGGAATGATGACAGCCTCTTCGGCGGCAAAAGTAGGAGCCACGAGGGCGGTCGAAATCGCCAATGCGCCGGCAAAGGCGCAGAGGGAGAGGCGGCTGAACAGGGAGCGGCGCATAGCAGGTCCTCTTGGATGATCGATGGCCGGATGACCGGCAGTCTAGACCGGAGCCCGTGGTTCGCAATCGGCATTTCCGGTGGGCACATCCGAGATACGGAAGAGGGTGCCGGTTGTTACGCGATGCCGCACACGAATTCGTGAGGATCTGACGAAGGCACGAAAAAGCCGCGGGACGTGAGTCTCGCGGCTTTTGTTTGGGGACGGCGCTGTCCGCCTATGGGCAGGGATAGCGATTGCCGTCGTTGTTCAGATAAGTGCCTGACGCCGGATCGTAGGAACGATAGCGCTGCGAGCAATAGGCTGCGTTCTGCTGGGCTGCCGCGTTGGCCTGGCTGGCCGCAATCGCGCCGCCGATGATGGCGCCCGCCGCGAGGCCGCCGACGACGGCGCCAGCGCTGGGTCCGCGGCGATAGTAGCCAGGACCGTAGCCGTAGCGTGGGCCATAACCGTAGCGGCGATAATACTGCACGTTCTCGGTGGCCGACGGTACGGCACTGGCGAGGCCAGGCTGACTAAGCAATGGCGCTGATGTTGCCGGCGCCGAAAACGCCAACGCACTCGCACCGATCATCGTGGCCATCGTCAGGATTTTTGCGGGGTGCATATCGAGCTCCTTATTATGCGTAAGTGGCCCAAACGTTCGGGCGGGCATCTTGTTCCACGAGGCCTAGTGAGCCGAGACGCGCCAGATCAGCGCATGCGATTGATTGCAAAATACGCGCGTTAAACCACGATGCTCAAGCGCTTCGCGGCGCGGGTGATGCCCGTGTAGAGCCAGCGGGCGCGGCTCTCCTGAAATGCAAAGCTCTCGTCGAACAGGACGACATCATCCCATTGCGAGCCCTGGCTTTTGTGCACGGTCAGCACGTAGCCATAGTCGAATTCATCGTAAGGCTTGCGCTGCTCCCATGGCAACGTCTCAACACCGCCCGAGAAACAGTCTGCGCGCACGGAGACCTTAGTGACCTTGCCGCCAAAATCCTCATCCGGCGAAATCCGCATGGTGATGATCTGCGACTTCGAGGCAGCGCGCGCCTTCACACGCCACAGACCGCCGTTGAACAGCACCTTCTTGCGATTGTTGCGCAGGCAGACCAGCTTGTCATTGGCCACCGGCAACAGGTCCTCGATACCGAGTTTCTGCCGCACACGCATATTGTAGGCGCGGCGCGTGTTGTTGCGGCCGACCAGTACCTGATCCGCGGCCATCACGCGGTCCGGATCGAGTGCCTTGCGCGACACGATTTCGCTCAGGCCATATTGCCCGGGCTGCAGCGACCGCCCCTCGCGGACATCCATCGACATGCGCACGATCGGATCGTGCTCGGCCTGGCGATGCACTTCGGTCAGCATCACGTCGGGCTCGGTCTCGGTGAAGAAGCCGCCACCCTGGATCGGCGGCAACTGCGCGGGATCGCCGAGCACCAGCAGAGGGCAATCGAATGACAGCAGGTCGCGGCCAAGCTCGGCGTCGACCATCGAACATTCGTCGATCACGATCAGCTTGGCCTTGGAGGCTGGCGCGTCGTCCCACAGTTCGAAATTCGGCTGCTCCTCGCCGCTCTCACGGGCGCGATAGATCAGTGAGTGAATCGTGGAGGCGCCGTCGCAGCCCTTGTTGCGCATCACCAGCGCCGCCTTACCGGTAAAGGCTGCGAATTTCACCTCGCCGTCCACATTGTCGGCGACGTGCCGCGCCAATGTCGTCTTGCCGGTACCGGCAAAGCCGAACAGCCGGAACACCTGCGGTGTGCCGTTGCGGCCTGGCTTCGCCTTCAGCCAGTCGTCGACGGCTTTCAGCGCGGCATCCTGATGCGGGGTAAAGGTCGGCATTGCGTCTCTGGAAAGCGGTGCGCAGCCATTTTGCCGCGACTCAGCGGGGAAAGCTAACCATTCAGGCGTCTGACGCAAGCCGGAGACCCCCAAGTTGTGTGCGCCAACGTGGCCGGTTGCTCATTGTCGTTCCATGACGCAGTTATTAGGCTGCTTGAGCCCAGGGAGCCCATTTTGGAACGCAGACTGCTTCAGATCGCACTGGCGATTGTCGGCCTCGTGGCCATCCTGTTCGGCCTGACCGGCGTGCTGTTCGGCACCAGCCTCTCAGGCGTTAGACTCGGCGTGACGATGGAAGGCTATGTGCGCTTCATCAAAGGCGTGCTGGTGGCGGTCGGGCTGATCTACTGGTCGGCGATCCCGCAGATCGAAAAACGCTTTGAGCGGATTTCGATCGTAACCTTCATTCTCGTGTTTGGTGCGGCTGCGCGTTTGCTAGCGGTGCTCAGTCATGGCTTTCCGACCGTGGGATTGCTGATCAGCCTGATCGGCGAACTGGTGGTCGTCCCGATGATCTGGCTGTGGCTTCGCCATCTCGTGCGGCGGGGTGCGGTCGCATGAAGCGGATCGGCATTGGGATCGTCTATGTGATCGGCGCGATTTCGATCGGTTATCTCGCGCTCTACGCCTATGCGATGTTCACCCGGCAGGAGTTGACGCCGGGCGATCCGATCAAGATTTTTCGCAAGCAGGACGCGCCGAGCTATTCGCAGGGCGCGTCGTTGTCGTTCTTCGCGTAATTACATCGCGCCCATGGCAGCACGATAGTCGCCGGCGCCTGCTCCCGCCGGTGTGATCGGCAACCCGCCATCGGCATATTCGTTGAGCTTGTTGCGCAGCGTGCGGATCGAGATGCCAAGAATGTTGGCCGCATGGGTGCGGTTGCCGAGGCAGTGCTTCAGCGTTTCAAGGATCAGATCGCGCTCGACATCGGCTACGGTACGGCCGACCAGTGCGCGGGTCACGGTTTCTGCCGCCATGGTTGCATGCGCCACGGCCGGCGGCGTCTTGGCGAGATCGAGACGATCGCCATCCGGGGTCAGGATGGCATCCGCGCCGATCTCGTCGCCGTTGGCCATCAGCACCGAACGGTGGATCGTGTTTTCGAGTTCACGGACGTTGCCCTGCCAGCGATTGGCGGTGAGCACGCGCCGCGCCTCGGCGGAGATCGGACGCACCGGAACGCCATTGGCGTCGGCATATTTCTTGGCGAAATGTTGCGCCAGTTCGAGAATGTCGGCCGGGCGATCGCGCAGCGGCGGGATCTTCAGGTTCACGACGTTGAGGCGGAACAGCAGATCTTCGCGGAACGTGCCTTCGCGTACGGCGTCGGACAGGTTGCGGTTCGAGGTTGCGATGATGCGAATGTCCACCGGCACCGGCTTGGTACCGCCGACGCGGTCGATGACGCGCTCTTGAATGGCGCGCAGCAGCTTCGACTGCAGGCGGACGTCCATTTCGGAGATTTCGTCCAGCAAGAGTGTGCCGCCGGTGGCTTCCTCGAATTTGCCGATGCGGCGTGCGATCGCGCCAGTGAAGGCACCCTTCTCGTGGCCGAACAGTTCGGACTCCAGGAGATGCTCGGGGATTGCAGCGCAGTTGATTGATATGAACGGCTTCTTGGCGCGGTTGGAGCGGGTATGGACATAGCGCGCCAGCACTTCCTTGCCGGTGCCCGATTCGCCCGTGATCATCACCGACGCATCGGAGCCGGCGATCTGCTGCGCCAGCTTGACCACCTTGCCCATCATCTCGTCGCGATAGATCAGGTCGCGGCTGTCATTGGCGACAGCAGCGAGAACGGCGGCGATCAGTTCCGGATCCGGCGGCAGTGGGATGTATTCTTTGGCGCCGGCATGGATCGCGGCGACCGCGGCGCGGGCATCGGTGGTGATGCCGCAGGCGACGATCGGCACATGGATGTGTTCGGCTTCCAACCGCATCACGAGGTCGCGGATGTCGAGGGCGACATCCACCAGCAGGAGGTCTGCGCCCTTGCCGCCGCGCAACACGCCCATCGCCTGATCGTGGCTTTCGGCATGAACCACGGAGGCGCCGTTATCCATGGCGATCTTGGTGGCGGTGGTGAGTTGGCCCTTGAGGGTACCAACGATGAGAAGCCGCATGGTGATCTCCTGTTATATCCTGGTCGCGCCCTTGAGGCGCCGTTTGTCCCGAATTAGCTGCGTTCAGCCTTGATGATTTCAGTCATGGTGACGCCGAGCTTTTCTTCGACGAGAACGACTTCGCCGCGCGCCACCAGGCGGTTGTTCACGTAGATGTCGATCGCTTCGCCAACGCGGCGGTCGAGTTCGAGCACGGTGCCGGGCCCGAGCTTCAGCAATTCGCCCACACCCATCTTGGAGCGGCCGAGCACGGCCGAGACCTGGACTGGAACGTCGAAAACCGCTTCGAGATCGGCGGCAATACGCGTGACCTGTTCTTCGTCAGCATAGCCCACGTCCCCCATTGCGCCGGGATCGGTGGCATTGAGATCGGGAAGCGGCACCTGTGGATCGCTCATATTCTAGTCCTCACAGCCCTGTCAGGCCTGATTGCGCGACGCCATGTAGCGTCCGACGAGTTCGTTGATCTTGGCGTCGATGGTTGCGCGTTCGAGCACGACGCCGCCATCCGCCCATTCGATTTTGCAGTCGCCGTTCTCGATATCCGGCTCGGCGAGGATGACGAGGCGACCGGCGAAGCCGCTTTGTTTGGCCTGTTTCTCAATGCGTTCGCGTGCTTCGTCATAGAGCTGGTCGTTGATGCGCACCACGAGATGCGGCGTCGACACCAGATTCTTGAAACAGTCGTGGACCAGGGCCATGACTTCGGTGAGCGGCTCAACGGCGATCAATTCACTGCAGAGTTTGCGTGCCACCGACACCGCTACATCGACAGCTTCGGTTTCCATCTTTTCTTCGATGGCCCCGAAGCGCGACGAGATCGAGGAGATCGCAACGCCGATCTGTTCCAGCGCCAAGGCGGCGCGACGGTCGCTTTCGGCCTTGGCTTCGCGCTGGGCCGCATCGAAGCCTGCGCGATAGGCCTGGGCTTCGGCGTTGGCGACCTTCTCTGCGATCTCGGCCGGCGTAATCGCGGGCGCACGCGTCTTGTCGGGCGCTGCGAAGTCCATATCGAACAGAAATTTTGCAGGAGCCGCCATCAATACACCAGCTCGTCGTCGGCGCGGTTCTTGGTCAGCACGATTTCGCCCTTGGCCGCGAGATCCTTGGCGAGATTGACGAGCAGCGCCTGTGCTTCGTCGACGTCGCGCAGGCGGACCGGGCCGAGCGCGGCCATATCGTCGGTCAGCATCTTGGCGGCGCGGGACGACATATTGCCCATGAAGAAGGCGCGAACTTCCTCGTTGGCGCTCTTCAGTGCGATACCCAGCTTGTCCTTGTCGATGCTGCGCATCAGGGTCTGTGCCGAGCCGGCATCGAGCTTGATGAGGTCGTCGAAGGTAAACATCAGCGCCTTGATGCGCTCGGCCGCCTCGCGATTGTCTTCTTCCAGCGAGGTGATGAATCGCGTTTCGGTCTGGCGGTCGAAGTTATTGAAGATTTCCGCCATGACTTCGTGCGCGTCGCGACGACGGGTCTGCGAGAGGTTCGACATGAATTCGACGCGCAGCGTCTGTTCCACGCGCTCGATGACTTCTTTCTGCACCGCTTCCATCTTGAGCATGCGGTTGATGACGTCGAGCGCGAGATCCTCGGGCAGGATGCCGAGCACGCGCGCTGCATGCTCCGGCTTCAGCTTCGACAGCACCACGGCGACGGTCTGCGGATATTCGTTCTTCAGGTAGTTCGCGAGAACCTCTTCCTGCACGTTGGAGAGTTTTTCCCACATGTTGCGGCCGGCGGGGCCGCGGATTTCTTCCATGATACCGCTGACGCGCTCGGACGGCAGATACTGGGTCAGCAGACGCTCGGTGGCATCGAAAGTGCCCATCAGGGCGCCGGAGGCGGACATCCGTGACACGAATTCGAGCAGCAGATCTTCGACAGTCTCCGGCTCGATGGTGCCGAGCGACGACATGTGAAGTGAAAGCTCACGCACTTCGTCGTCGTCGAGCTGCGCCCACACCTTGCCGCCATACTGTTCGCCCAGCGCCAGCATCAGGATGGCTGCACGCTTCGGGCCGCTGAGCGGCTTCGCGGGCGCACGGCCGCCCTGGCGCTGTGCGAGCGAAGCGACGACGCTGGCGATGTCGCTGCTGTTGTCGCCGGTGGTTTGCGGAACGGATGCCATTCAGATCACGCCGGTTCCTGCAGCCATGCGCGAACAATGGCTGCGGTTTCGTTGGGGTTACGATCGGCCAGTTCGCCCACGCGATGCACGGATTGCGCGTGGACCTGACCCTGGATGGTGGCGACGTCGATCATGTTAGGGCCGCTGGCGGGAATGACGGTCTGTCCGTCAGCGCTGAGAGCGACACCGTCGGGAAGAACGAGAGCGTTGGCTGCAGGGAGCGCCGGCACGGGCTCAGAGGCGAGGACGCGGCGGACCAGCGGGCGGATGACCATGAACATCACGACCAGACCGAGCAGCATCATGACCGCGAGTTCGATGACGTGCATCACGTCATCCTTGGTGAATTGCATCATGCCAAGCAGACCGGTCGGCTCCGGCGTCGGAACGACAGTTGGGCCCTCGGCGAATTTCAGGTTGACGACCTCGACCTGATCGCCGCGCTTCTGGTCAAAGCCAATGGCCGAACGGACCAGCGCTGCGATGCGATCGAGTTCTTCCTTGGGGCGTTGGGCGTAGACCTGCTCGCCCTTCTCGTTCTTGCTATAGCTGCCGTCGACCAGTACCGCGACCGAGATGCGATTGACACGGCCTGCTTCGGTAACTTCGGTCTTGGTGACGCGGGAGATTTCGTAATTGTTGGTTTCTTCCGACTTCTTGCTTTGATCCTTCGCCGTCCCCGTGTTGCCGGCCGCCTGATTGCCCGGCAGTTCGTTGTTGACGGTGACTTGGCCATCCCGCTCGCCGACGGCGGAGGATTCCTCGCGGCTCTGGCTGGAGCGCAAGACCCGGCCTTCCGGGTCGAATTTGTCGGAGGTCTGCGTGACCTTGTTGTAGTCGAAGTCGGCTGTGAGCTGGACCCGGGCCCGGCCTGCGCCCACCACCGAGGAAACGATCGCTTCGACCTGGCTCCGCATCCGCTTTTCGAAGCCGGCGCGGCGTTCGTCGCCGGTGGCGCCTTCCATGGTCGCGTCAGCGGCGCCGTCGGCGAGCAGCTGTCCGGCTTCGTCGACGATCGAAACCCGGGCCGGCTTCAGGCCGTTGACGGCCGAGGCGACGACATGGCGGATCGCCCGGACCTGCTGCGGGTCGAGGGCGCCGCGGACGCGGACGACGATCGAGGCCGAAGGCTCGGGAGCTTCGCGGGAGAACAGGGGACGTTCCGGCAGGACGAGGTGAACGCGGGCGAACTGTACCCGGTCGATCGCCCGGATGGTTCGCGCCAATTCGCCTTCGAGAGCGCGCAAGTGATTGATATTTTGGACAAAACTTGTTGTTCCGAGAGCGTCGGACTTGTCGAAGATCTCGTAGCCGACGCCGCCACCCTTGGGCAGGCCGCCTTCGGCCAGCTTCATGCGCAGGCGGGTCACCTTGTCCTTCGGCACCATGATGGCGGCACCGTCGTTCTTCAGCTCATAGGGGATAGCCTGACGTTCCAGGTCCTTGATGATCGCCGAGGAGTCCTCGACGCTCAGGTCCGTGAACAGGGTGGTCATCTGCGGCGTGGTGACCCGCATGATGACGAAAGCAAAGAAGCCGATGAGCGCGGCCGTCACCGCAACCATCGCCATCAGGCGCGCCGCGCCGAGACCTTTAAGGAAACTTAGAAGACTCTGCACGAACCAGCCCCTGAGATTCGGCCTCAAAGACCGACTGGGCAAATTTTGCCGGGGTATGGTTTCGATATGGTTAACGGCGGTTAACGGGTGGCAAAAATATGGCCAAATGACGAAAACCGGCTTCCCATGAGGGAGCCGGTTTTCATCGAATTGGAGATATTAACGATTCGTTTACTGACGATACTGCTGGATGCGGGTGGTCCGCAGTCCTGCCAGACCGTGCTGGTCGATCGAGAACTGCCAGGAGAGGAATTCGTCGACTGTCAGCGTATAGCGGCTGCAGGCTTCCTCAAGAGACAGAAGGCCACCGCGGACGGCGGCGACGACTTCGGCTTTGCGGCGGATGACCCACCGTTTGGTTCCGGGCGCGGGCAGATCCGCAATTGTTAGCGGACTGCCGTCAGGCCCGATGACGTATTTGACCCTCGGGCGATGGGGTTCTGTCATGGCGTACTCACAAACTCTCAACCACTGAACTCACTTCAACAATCTACGCCCAGCGACTTAAAATTTGCCTAAGCCTACAACTCCAATGCGAATAGAACTGGATTTGGTTCGAAATAATCGTCACGAGGAGATGATGCGGCGCAGCGTCAGGTTGTCTGTGTGGTTGGCGGCGTCGTCGGCGTCGTCGGACGCACCACACGCTTGATCTTGTCGACGGTATAGTTGGCGCCGTTGATCGAGAGCAGGGCGGGGCTCGCTGACAGATCGACGGAATCGACAACGCCCTGGACTTCCGTGGAGATGGCGACGTCGCGACCGTTGTCGTCCTTGCCCGTTGCCGTCAGCGTATAGGCTCCTTCGGGATACTGAACGCCGTCATTGCCTTTGCCATCCCATACGAAAGTGCCGTTGCCGGACTTCAACGTATACTTGCCGGTGTAGACAACGTTACCAGCTGAATTCGTAATGTTGACGGTGGCTGTAGAGTCTTTGTCGGCGAGCAGATTCCATGTCGCCGACGTCTTGAATTGCGCCGTGCTGCCATCGACAGCGACGTTGTTGCCGACATAGATGAGCGCCTGCGTCGCTTCTGTAGCTTTGCCAAGATCGACCAGGGCTTTCAACTGATCGTTCGACTTGAGCTGCTGTTCGACGCCCGCGAACTGCACCAGCTGCTGCGTGAACTGGTTGGTATCGAGCGGATCGAGCGGGTTCTGATTCTGCAGCTGCGTCGTCAGCAGTGTCAGGAACGTCTGAAAATTATCCGCAATGCCGGTCGTCGTCGAGCCGGAGCTGCTGCTCGAGTTCGATACCGGCGTGGTACCGGATACGACAGGGGGTGGAGTCGTTGCGTCAACTGCCATGGTTCGCTCCTCAAATACTGATGTCGACGCCGCTGCTGGATCCCAGCATGCGGCCATAACCGCGGCCCGCAGCGATCGCAGGCACGGACTCGTCTTCGTGGATCACAAGGCGCTGGGCGTTGCGGCCCGAATTCTCGCCACTGTTCTGTTGCTGGCCTTGCGACTGATCGCGCAGGCTGAATTGTAGTCCGCTGTCGTTAGTCTTGAGGCCGGCCTGTTCGAGTGCGCGCTGCAGTTGCGGTGCATCCTGGCGCAACATGGTCAGGGTTTCCGGCTTCTCGACGGTGAGATGCGAGGTGACATTGCCATGCTTGTCGACTTCGAGGCGGACATCGATACGGCCAAGCTCAGCAGGGTCGAGCCGGATGTCGAAGCTGCTCTTGCCCGATTTGGCGTTCTGGGCGATCTCGACAGCGACGCCATTCAAAGGCACTGGCGCATTGGTCGCAATCGTGGCGGTCAGTTGCGGGGTCGCAGCTGCAATCGGCGTCGGTGCGGTCTGCAACGGCTGCTGCTGCAAGCTATTGGTGGTCGGCGCAGTCACATCCGGCACTGCAGCCTGAGCGGTGTGTTCGGTGCGACGCTCATGGGCAGCGCCAGCCGCAGGCTTTGCAGCTTCCGGTGCAACAGTGGTCGCGTCGGTTGCTACGCCATCGACGAGTTTGTCGCCCGGCTTGGCATCCTTGCCGACGGTCGACGTTGCGGCCGCGTCGGCTGGCTGCGCGGACGTCGTCTCGGTGGTCTTGGTCTTGTCTTCTGATTTGACCTCAGCCGTTGATGCCGTTGCGGCATCGGCTGCGCTGGTCTTCTTCGCGCCGGCTTTGCCGCCCGCGGGTGTCGCGGATGCGATAAGTGCCGCGAAATTCGCTTCGGCTTCCGGGGCCGTCGATGCAGGCGCCGCTTCGGCGTCAACCGTTGCAGCTTCAGTCACTGCCGTCTGGGCTTTCAAAACGGTTGCAGCGATGGCGAGAGGCTGTGCAACGCCGGTGGTTTCGGGCGCTGTTGGAGCCACTGCAACATCGGTCGTGGCCACGGGCACGGGGATCGCAACGGCGACGGCGGCGACCGCGACGGGCTTCTCGGTTGAGCCCGTTGCATCGACATCGGTCGTCGCGGTCTTGTCGGTATCCTTGGACGAGGCGTCCTTGGTGTCGGTCTTGTCGCCCGTCTTCGCGTCGGCCTTGGAATCGGCCTTCGTGTCGCTCGGGTCGCTCTTCTTCGCCTTGCGGGAGTCCTGCGCGGCATCGGCTGCCTGGATGTCGCGGTCACGTGCATTGGCAGCCACGTCGTCGGCGCGATCGTCGGCCTGCCGTGTGCGGTCATTGCTTGAGGAGCGGGTGTCGTCGCGCCGTGCGGGTGCTGGCAGATCAGGCTGGGCTGCCGCGGCGCGGTCGCTATTGGCGCTGGCAACGGTGTTGCTGTCGACCAGCGAGCCGAAGCTGTCGGCATCCGACCGCTGATCGTCGCGGGACGAATTCGATCGTGCGTTCTGAAACGAGACGTTTGAGACGATATCGGACGTGACGCTAACCACGGGCGGCCTTTCCAGAAGAGTTCTATCCTCCTTTCAGCAAGGACCGGGCCACCTCTCGTTTTATAAAAATATTCATATAAATCAGTATGTTGTAATTCGGGTGAAACCTCCGTGGGGACCGTCGCGGCATTATCTTTTCTGCCCGGCGGCAAGAATTGCCGTTTCCGGCGAGGCGCCGTGATTGATTGAGCGCAAGGCGGCCTATATTAAAGTGCCATATCCCAACCCATTGTCGGACCGACCTTAAGTTCCGGGATTTGGCTCCGTTTTCCTGATCGCGACGGTTTGCAGCCAGCGCGGTCGCATCAGTGACCGAAACCATGCTCAACAGTCTCGATCTCGAAGGCCGTCCGCAGGACACCAGGGTCGTGGTCGCCATGTCCGGCGGCGTCGACTCCTCGGCGACGGCTGCGCTGTTGAAGTCGCAGGGCTACGACGTCGTCGGTATTACGCTACAACTCTATGATCACGGCGCCGCCACCCATCGCAAGGGCGCCTGCTGCGCCGGCCGTGACATCCATGATGCCCGCGACGTCGCCGAGCGGATCGGGATCCCGCATTATGTGCTGGATTACGAAAGCCGGTTCCGCGAGTCCGTCATCGACAATTTCGCCGCGAGCTATGCCTCCGGCGAAACGCCGGTGCCGTGCATCGAATGCAATCGTTCGGTCAAGTTCCGCGACCTGCTGGCGACCGCGCGCGATCTCGGCGCGCAGGCACTGGCGACCGGGCACTACGTGGCCTCACGCCGCCTTGCTGACGGCTCGCGTGCCATGGTCTGCGCTGCCGATGCCGATCGCGACCAGAGCTATTTCCTGTTCGCGACTACGCAGGAACAGCTCGATTATCTCCGCTTTCCGCTCGGCGACATGAGCAAGCCGCAGACCCGCGAACTGGCCCGGCAGTTCGATCTGTCGGTCGCCGACAAGCAGGACAGCCAGGACATCTGCTTCGTGCCGTCTGGCCGCTACACCGACGTGATCGAGCGTCTGAAGCCGAATGCGCTTGAACCGGGCGAGATCGTCGATATGGATGGCCATGTCATCGGCCGCCACGATGGCATTATCCATTTCACCATCGGCCAGCGCCGCGGCCTCGGTATTGCAGCGAGCGCGCCGCTCTATGTGATCAAGCTCGATGCCGTCACCCGGCGCGTGGTCGTCGGCCCGCGCGAGGCCTTGCGGATGCACCGCATTGTGCTGCGCGACGTCAACTGGATCGGCGGCGGGACGCTCGATAGCGCCGTGGGCAGTGGTCTCGAACTGTTCGTCAAGGTGCGCTCGACCCGTGGACCACAGCCGGCCTGGCTGCGCGCCGTGAATGGCGGCTACGAGATCGAACTGGTCGGCGGCGAAGAGGGCGTGTCGCCCGGTCAGGCCTGTGTGTTCTACGACGCGCCGGACGGGCAGGCCCGCGTGCTCGGCGGCGGCTTCATCAAGAGCGCTGCGGCGAAAAGCCCTGTCAGCACCTCCCCCCGCGATGCTAGTGTCCCTGCCGTCGCAGCAATGCGTGTGTAAGAGTTCAGGGTAGGGGCATGGCTGGCGATATCGACCGCGCGGGGGTCGCGAAGGCTTACGGGCGCTGGGCGCCGATTTACGATCTCGTTTTTGGTAAGGTGTTCGATAGCGGTCGGCAATCGACCATCATCGAGGCCGATCGCATCGGCGGTCGCATCCTTGATGTCGGTGTCGGCACAGGTCTGTCGCTGGTCGATTACGCCCGCACCACGAAGATTTGCGGCGTCGATATTTCCGAGCCGATGCTGCGCAAGGCGCATGAGCGCGTCCGCACCCACAACCTCACCAATGTCGAAACGCTGGCGGTTATGGATGCGAAGAATCTCGCATTCCCCGACAATCATTTCGATGCCGTCGTGGCGCAATATGTCATCACTGCCGTACCCGATCCGGAAGCGACGCTGGACGATTTCATCCGCGTTCTGAAACCAGGCGGCGAACTCATTCTCGTCAATCACATCGGCGCCGAAAGCGGTCCGCGCAAGATATTCGAGCTGGCCTTTGCGCCGCTGGCGCGCCGGCTCGGCTGGCGACCGGAATTTCCGTGGAAGCGGCTGGTGGACTGGGCAACGGTCCATGGCGGGATCACGCTGGCCGAGCGCCGGCCGATGCCGCCGATGGGGCATTTTTCGCTGATCCGCTACATTAAATCCTGACTGTTGCAGCGCGAGGCCGGAACCTCCATTCGCTCCCGCGGTTGGCTCCGGCTGCAGATCAAACAGTCGCTCGTCATCGCAGGTCTAGTCATCGCCGGTTCCAGCGCCACCTTCGCGCAGGCGCCGCCGACGCCTGCCACGCCTCCCGCACAGACCGCGCCGCCATCGGCAGAGCGCACAAATGCCAATTGTGCACCCACACAAACGACCCCACAGGGGACGATTGCTCCGAGCGGTACGACGACCGGCCAGAGCCCGGAGCCGTTGGGCGATAAGCTCGCGAAATCAGATGGTGTCCTTTGCCCGCCGAGCAATGTCGATCCCGCGATGCGGGCACGCGCGCCGAATTCAGATAGTAGCAATACGCCGGTGATTCCCCCGCCCGGCAGTCCCGGTGGCGATCAAAGCGTTCGGCCGAAGTAAGCCTTAACGAGTTCGTCAGGCGCGCGGCACGGACACAGGCCGCGCGTCACGCGTTTGCGCGGCGAGCCGGATGCCTGCATTGGCCGCACCAAATCCCTGATAGTTGCGGCGCTCGACAATCTCGAAGAAGAAGCGCTCATCGAAGCTCGGCGTGTAGATCTGGAAGAATTCTCCGTCGCCTTCGCGATCATACAGGATCTGGTTGTCGCGCAGCGCAGCCATCAGCTCGGCATCGAGCCCATATTTGGCTTCCACGTCATCGTAATAATTGTCGGGAATACGCAGGAATTTGGCGCCGCGTTTGCGCATATCGGCCACGGCTGCAAAGATATCGTCGCACAAGAACGCGATATGTTGCACGCCGGAACCGAAGAACTCCGAGATGAAGCGGTTCGACAGCGTGCGCGTTGCGGATGATCCGTTCAGGATGATGCGCAGCGACTGATTGGCTGATATCAGCGCCTGGCTTTGCACGAGGCCGACCGGGTCGGGAATTTCCATTTGCGGCAGGCGCTGCAGGTCGAGAATGCCGGTGTAGAACAGCAGCCAGGACAGCATCTCGTCATAGGGCATCGATTGCGAGATGTGATCGACGACGGAGAGATGGTCTGTACCGGCATTGCTCTGCAGCGGCTCGAAATCTACGTCCCAGTTCTTGCCGGCCGCTTCCAGGAAATAGAGAAGACTTCCGCCGACGCCGTGGATCGCCGGAATTTCCAGTTCGCCCGGTCCGACCGGCTGATAGAATGTCCGCGCCTGCAATGCTTCCGCGCGCGCCATGGCCTGCTTGGTATTGCCGACGTCCAGTGCGATGGCGCACACGCCGGGGCCATGCGTTACGTAATGCGAATGCGCGAAACCGTCCGGCTCTGAATTGATCACGAGTTCGATGGCGCCTTGCGACCAGCGTTCGACGTCCTTGCTGCGATGGGCGCCAGTCTTGTGAAAGCCAAGTTGGCTGAGCAGCGTCGCAAGGTCTGTCGCCTTGGTCTCATTGACGGCGAATTCGATGAAGCCGACGCCGCGGGTGGATGTCTTTGGCTGCAGGGCGTCGGCCGGTGTCTTTGCCAGTTGATCCTGCAACAGGATCAGTGAGCGCAATCCGTCAGTGGCTGTGCGAACGGCAGAGCCCGCGCGGAACTGGTCGTTGAAAATCTCGAGGGACCACGCGCCGCTATAGCCGGTGGCTTGCACCGCTTCCATGAACTCAGCCACGGGCAGGTCGCCCTGACCGGGAAAGCAGCGAAAATGCCGGCTCCAGGACAAGACATCGAGGCCCAGCTTCGGCGCGTCGGCGAGTTGCACCAGAAAGATCTTGTCCGCCGGGATCGATGCGATGGCGCTGACGGGAAATGCCGGAGCCAGTGCATGGAAACTATCGAGGATCACGCCGATGGACGGGTGATTGGCGCGGCGCACGATCTCCCAGGCATCGCGATAGTCGTTGACATGAGCGCCCCATGCGAGCGCCTCGAAGCCGACACGCATGACATGCTGCGCGGCGAGGTCCCCAAGCTCATGGAAATCCGCTGCGGCTCGGTCGATACCGCCAAGCGAGGCCGGCGAGATGTTGCTGCAGATCAGCATCAAATCCGTCTGCAACTCTTTCATCAGGTCGAACTTGCGCGCCGCGCGCGCGAAATTGCGACTGCGCTGCGGCTCCGGCATGCCCTCGAAGTCGCGGAAGGGCTGGAAAGCGCAGATGGTCAAGCCGAGGTCGCGGCACATCTGGCCGACATCCCGCGGGCTTCCATTGAAGGACAGAAGGTCCGCTTCAAAGATCTCGACCTCGTCGAAGCCGGCAGCAGCGATGGCGCGGAGTTTCTCATCCAGTGCGCCTGATAGCGAGACGGTAGCGATCGAGAGCTTGTTCATGCCGCGGTCTCCGTCATGGCGCCGCCGAGGAACAACTGTCCGATGCGCGGATCGTTGAGCACACGGTCGGCTTTGTCCATCAAGCGGGTCTGGCCGAGTTCGAGCACGATGCCGAAATCGGAAATCTCCAGTGCCGAGCGTGCGTTCTGCTCGATCATCAGGATCGAGACACCGCGGTTACGCAGCTCCTTCAGGATGTTGAAGGTCTGCAGCACCATCAGCGGCGACAGCCCAATGGAAGGTTCATCGATCAGCACCAGTTGCGGATTGAGCAGCAGGCCGCGAGCGATTTCGAGCTGTTTCTGCTCGCCTCCGGATAGAGTGGAAGCCTGTTGCTTGGCTTTGGTACGCAGTACGGGGAATTTGTCGAGAGCGGCCTCGATACGGGCCGGCAGATCGGTGATGTCACGACCGGCAGCGACGGCACCGAGTTCGATATTGTGACGGACCGTGAGTTCCGGGAAGATGTTGCGGCCCTGCGGGACATAGCAGATGCCTGCCGTCAGCAGTGCGCGCTGGCTGAGACCGGTGACGTCCTTGCCCTTGAATACGACTTTGCCTTCGCGCAGCTTCAGCAGACCGAAGATCGCCTTGAACACCGTGGACTTGCCGGCGCCGTTTGGCCCGATGACGGTGGTGATCGACCCAGCCGGCACCGAGAAGGTGGTGCCATTCAAGATCGTCATCTTGCCGTAGCCGCCGACAAGGTTCTGAACGTCCAGGATTGCATCGCTCATGGCACTATCCTCAATGTCCCAGATAGGCTTCGATCACGGCAGGATTGGCGCGGATTTCGTCCGGTCGCCCCACCGCAAGAACCTTGCCTTCGGCCATCACCATCACGCGTGTGCAGAGCGACATCACGAATTCCATGTTGTGCTCGATGACAACGAAAGTGGCGCGCTTCTCCCGGTTGATCGCCGCGAGGCGATCCTTGAGATCCGCGAGCATGGTCAGGTTGACGCCGCCGGCAGGCTCGTCGAGCAGCACGAGGCGCGGTCCGCCCATGAAGGCCATCGCGGCATCGAGCAGTTTCTGCTGGCCATAAGAGAGGCCGCCGGCGGGCTCGTCGGCGAGATGGTCGAGCTTGAAGAAGCCGATCATCTGGTTGGCCGCCTCGGTCAGTCCGGCATCGGATGGGCCGAGCAGGCGCGAGAACATGTTACCCTGGTGCTCCTGACCGGCAAGGATCAGGTTTTCGCGCACCGACAGCTTCGGGAATACCTGCAGCAATTGAAACGTGCGGCTGACACCGAGGCCGTTCAGCTCTGACGGCCGCATGCCGGTGACCACCTTGCCGTCGACCTTCACTTCGCCGGCGCTTGGCGTGAGCTGGCCGAGGATGCAGTTGAACAAAGTGGACTTGCCGCAACCGTTCGGGCCGATCAGGCCGAGGATTTCGCCTTCCTGCACATCGAACGAGACGCCGTTGACGGCGGTGATGCCGCCAAAGCTCTTGCGGATATTGCTGACTTCGAGAACCGCGGTCATGGCGCCGTTTCCAGTTTCGCTTTGGCGACCGCACGCAATGCGGAGGCTGCCTTGGTGCGGCGTTCGGAGATGTAACGATCGAGAATGCCGAGAATGCCGGTGGGTGAGTAGATTAGCAGCAGGATCACCGCGATGGCATAGAGCATCAGATAGTAGCCCTGCGTGAAGCGCAGCCATTCAGGCAGCAGCACGGCGATCATCGCGCCAAGGAACGGCCCGAAGAAGAAGCCGGAGCCGCCGACGATCACCATCATCAAGAGATCGAGCGACAGCGACAGGTGGAACGGTACGGGATCGACATATTGGGTCAACGGCGCATAGAGCGTACCGGCAACACCGCCGAGTGCGGAGCCGATCGCAAAGGCCATCAGCGTATAGCGCCTTGTGTCGATGCCGAGCGAGAGCGCACGAACGGGATTTTCGCGCAGCGCAATGAAAGCGCGGCCCCAGGGCGAGCGGATCAGCCACCAGACGGCCAGTGAGACGATGCCGAGCGATCCCAGACAGACATAATAGAACGGCAACGGCCGCCGCGTCGGATAGCCGAAAATCTCCGGGCGAGGGATGTTGCTGATGCCGTAGATGCCCTTGGTCAGCCAGTCCTCGTTCCGAAACACGAGAAAAGCGAGCGTCGAAAATGCGAGGGTGACAAAAGCCAGATAGTGATGCTGTACGCGGAGCGCGGGGTAACCGAGAATCCAGCCGATGGCGAAGCACAGCACGATGGCAACGCCGAGCGCTCCGATGAGCGGCAGACCATTCGATGTCATGATCGCAGCCGTATAAGCGCCGATGCCGACAAAGGCGCCCTGCGCCAGCGAAACCTGCCCGGCATAGCCGAGCGTGAGGTTAAGCCCCATGGCGGCGATGGTCATCACGGCCCACTGGCTCAGGATGAACAGGCCGTAGCGATTGAAATTCATCGGAACGATGATCAGCGCGGCAATGACAACGATGCCGAAGCCGATCTTGAGGGTCTTCGCCGCGGTCATACGGTGCGCTCCTCAGGCCGGCCAAGCATGCCCTGTGGCCGAAACAGAATGATCGCGATCAGCAGAACCAATGGCACGGCGGCGCGATACTGGGTGGAGACATAGGCGGCTGACAGATTGTCAACGACGCCGATCAGCAGGCCGCCGGCAATGGCGCCGCGGACCTGATTGAAACCGCCGACAATGGCGGCGATGAATGCGGCCTGGCCAAGCACTTCGCCGTTGGAGAATTTAGCGAGATAGATCGGCGTGATGAGGAGCGAGGCCAGCGCGACCAGAAACGCGTTGATGAGGAAGGTCAGCAGGATCATGCGTTCAACGGGCACGCCGATGATGCGCGCGACGGTCGGGTTCTGTGCGGCGGCCTGCATCTGGTGACCGATGGAGGTGCGGTTCAGCAGCGTTGTCAGGCCGAGCACGGCGAGAATCGCCAGCACCAGCACGCCAATGCTCTGCAGGGCGACGACGCGGCCGAAAATCGTGACATCACCGCCCGGGATGATCGATGGAAATGGCGAGGCTTCGGCACTCCAGAATTGCTTGGCGGCTTCCTTGATGCCGATCGCCAGGGCCATGGTCGCAATCGCCAGCGGTAGCACGCCATGGCGCAGCATTGGATCGACCAGCAACATTTTGAAGCCGAGGCCCAGCAGCAGCAGCGACAGCGCGATGCCAATCAGGATCGCCAGCCAGAACGGTGCACCGGCATGCATCACCGCCAGCATCAGGAAGGCCGGCAGCATGACGAATTCGCCCTGCGCGAAATTGATGGTCTGTGAGGTCTGCCACAGCAGCGTGAAGCCGACGGCGACGATCGCGTAGATCGCCCCGGTGGCAAGACCTGCGATGAGGAGATCGAGAAGGTTGGACATGTGGTTCTCCAAATGGCCGGCAGCTAAAGCACCGGCCGCGCGCTCCCTCGCCCCGCTTGCGGGGAGAGGGCTGGGGTGAGGGGTTCTTGCAAGTAAAACACTCGCTCCCCCTCACCCGAAGCCTCGCTTCCGCTTGGCTCCGACCTCTCCCCGCAAGCGGGGAGAGGTTAAGTACGCGAGGCCTCAGTTGCCGAGCTTTGGCAGCACCTGCTTGACGACCTGCTTGCCCTCGACGATCTCGACGAGGAAACCCTGTCTATCGATGTCGCCATTGGCGTCGAAGGTCGCGTCCATCAGGATGCCCGGCTCCTTGGCGGCGGTGATTGTGAAGCCGTGCAGGGCATCGGCGAAGCCCTTGGAATCGACCTTGCCCATCTTCTCGGTGGTGGCCTTGATCATGTAGATCGCGAGCCAGCCCTTGAGGCCGTTATGGTCTGGGACGTAGTTGTACTTCTTCACGAACTTGTCGCGGAACGCCTTGATCAGTTCGACCGGCGCGTCGGTGGTGAGGCCGACATGGCCGCGCGCGCCATTGGCCGCGTCGCCGGCGAGTTCTACGACCTTCTGTCCGACCAGCGTGGTTTCGCCGACCAGCGGCACAGTGATGCCCTGGCGTTTCAACTCCTTGAGTATGCGCGCGCTCTCTTCTTCGTTGACGTAAACAAAGACTGCATCCGGCGCTGCCGACTTGATCTTGCTGACATCGGCCGCGAAGTCGGCCTGGCCGGCTTCGGTGGAGAGATCGGCCGCGACTTTGATATTGTACTTGGCGAATTCCTTGCTGATGGAATCGCGCCCGCCTTTGCCGAAGTCATTGTTAACCCAAACGATGGCGACCGACTTCGCCTTCAATTCGTCATTGATGTATTTGGCGACCTTGGGCATGGACGACTGCTGGCCAAACGACGTCCGGAACAGAAACTTGTTGCCGGTTGTCGTGAGTTCAGCGGCTTCGCCGCCCATGATTTGTGCGATGCCGGCTTCGGCGGCGAGCGGCGCGGTGACCTTCACCGAACCGGAATAGCCGGGCCCGAGCAGCACATAAGGCTCGGCGTCCAGTGCCTTCTGAACCTGGGCGCGGGCGACACCGGGGTTGGACTGCGAGTCTGCATGGGTCACTTCCAGCTTGCGGCCGAGTACACCGCCCTTGGAATTGATTTCTTCGATCGCGAGATCGATGCCGTTCTTCCAGTTGGTGCCGACGGTGGCGCCGCCGCCCGAGAGCTCGGCAACATTGGCGAGTTTAATAGGGGCTCCGGACTGCGCGATGGCAGCACCGGTCAATACAGTCGCGAGCAGGGCGCTCGCCAAAAACACTGGCTTCATGGAATCCTCCTGTTGCTATTGTTGTGTTTGTGGGCGCGGCCTTATGAGCGGCCGCTTCATTCAGGCTGCGTTTGGTGTCGGGTACCTTTTGACCATGACGGCGTCGAAAGCAATTCCCATTTCAGTCGGTGAAGGCGCAAATCCTGTAAACAACTCAAAGGCATCGGCGGCTTGGTAGATCGCCAGATCGCGGCCGGTCATGACCGGCGCGCCTTTTGCCTTGGCCGCGTTGAGCAGCGGCGTCCACAGCGGGGAATACACGGCATCCGCAACCCACGCTTCCGCATGCAGCAGCGCATCGGGCACTGGCGTGCCGCGGTTGGGCAACATGCCGATCGGTGTGCCGTTGACGATGCCGACCGCGCCGCGAACGGCGTCATCGACGCTGTCCGCCACGCGGATGCTTTGCTTGTTATGGAGCAGCGAAACGAGATGCCGGGCCTTGGCCGCGTCCGTATCGAAGATCCTGATCTCGGAAACGCCGAGATCAGCCAGCGCAAAGGCGATGGCCTTGCCGACGCCGCCGGTGCCGATGACCGCGACCGGGCCGTGGTTGGAATTGGCGACCAGTTGCCTGGCGGCCCGTGCAAAGCCCGTGGTGTCGGTGTTGTGGCCAGTCAGCCTGCCGTCGCGGACCACGACCGTGTTGACGGCGCCGATGGCCTCGGCCCCGGGCGAGAGCTCGTCGAGCAGATCGACCACGGCTTCCTTATAGGGGAAGGTCACGTTTATGCCGGCAAAACCGAGGCGACGGACGCCGTCCAGAACGGCGCGCAAATCGCCGCGGTCGGCACCGGCGATTTCGATCAGCTGATAGTGACAGCGGGCGCCCATGGCCTCGGCGGCCCGCTCGTGCATCGCCGGTGACGCTGAATGCGCGATCGGCGCGCCGAGCAGGCCGGTGAGGAAACGTTGGCCCGTCGCCGGGGTATGGGGCGTCGAAGAGGTCATGAACGGATGGCCAATACTGTCAATCATCATCAGAAACAGGACAGAAGATAGCGCGGCGGCGATCTAACACAATTACCCTGTTATACAACAAACATAACATGATGTTATTTTTTACGGACGCGCGAGGCCGGCTTTGCTGCGGCAATTTTGTGAGAGCCGACTGCGCGCATCTCGGTGCGCAGGCAGTCGATAAAATGCTCGATATGCAGTGACAGCGGCGCGCCGCGTTTCACGGCGACATAGGTATCGAACCGGGTCGGCTCGACGATGCGGATCACCTCGACGCCGGGATAGCCGCCATGGGCCACCGTGAACTGGTCGATGACCGCGATGCCCAATCCTGCCTTCACCAGGGCGCAGACCGTGGTGCCAAATCTCGCCCGGATGGTGATGTCGTATTTGAGTTTATTGCGGGCGAAGATCTCGGCCATGATCCGACCGTAGGGGTCGTTGGGGTCGATGCCGATGAGGGGATACCGGATGATCTCCTTGGCCGACACCTGCTTGCGACCTGCGAGTTCGTGTCCCTCCGGCACGATGCAGAACAATTCGCCGGACGCCAGCGGCATGAAGTCGAGCCCGGGATGTTCGAGCCGATAGCTCATGGCGACGCAGTCGCCGCGACCGAGCAGCAGATAGTCGATCGCCTCCTCAAGCTTGAGAATGTTGATGTCGATCCGCAGACCGGGATAACGCCGCCGCACCTGCTCGATGGCACGTGGCACCATCACCTGCGAGATACTGGGAACCGATCCGATGCGCAATTCCGACAGTGTTCCGTGGCCGATCTTCGAGATGATCTCGGTGAGATCGTCGACTTTCTTGTAAACACCGTTGATCTGCTCGAAAATATTCTGCGCTTCAGGCGTCGGGAAGTAGCGTCCGTTCTGGCGCTGGAAGAAGCGGATGCCGAGCGACTTCTCGGTGTATTTGACCAGGCGGCTGATGCCGGGCGCGGACACATTCAGGAGTTTGGCCGCGCCGCCAATGGTGCCCGTCACCATGACGGCGCGGATCACTTCAACCTGGCGTAACGTCATCATGCGCAAAAACTCTCGTTATGCTGAACGGCGCGGATGGTGCGCCAGAATGCGCGCTCTTCTGCCCTGGATGGATATGGTGCCGACCGCGTCCTGCGAACCGGGGAGCATCTTCCCCAGAGATTATCAGAACACATCTGAATTGATTCAATTTTTACCGACAGTTCGCAATCGAATTAACGCAAGTTGTAGGAGTGGATTGTAGAAGGGGCGCATTGGTCTATTTTCAGGTCAGCCCACATTCGTCGTTTCCGCCGTTGAGGTCCTATGCGCGTCGCTGTCGTCCACGATTGGCTCTACACGCTGGGCGGTGCCGAGCAGGTGCTGCGCGAGATATTGCAATGCTATCCGGAAGCGGATGTGTTCACGCTGTTCGATGTGCTGACGCCGGAAGATCGCGCCAAGATTGGCTTCAAGAAGGCGCGTACCAGCTTCTTGCAGAAGATGCCGTTCATCCGCAAACGTCATCGGTCATATTTGCCACTCATGCCGATCGCGATCGAGCAGTTCGATCTGTCGGGCTATGATCTGGTTATTTCCAGCAGTTATGCGGTAGCCAAGGGCGTGATCACCGGCCCGAACCAGCTTCACGTGTCCTATGTGCATTCGCCGATGCGTTATGCGTGGGATCTGCAGCACGCTTATCTGAATGAAAGCGGTTACACCGCTGGCATCAAGAGCGCGTTGGCACGGGCGCTGCTGCACCGGATCCGGATCTGGGACGTACGCACGGCCCATGGGCCAGACGCCATGCTGGCGAACTCCAATTTCGTCGCCAAGCGGATCAAGAAGGTCTATGGCCGCGACGCCAAGGTCATCTATCCGCCGGTGACCATGTCAAAGCTGCCGCCCGATCTGCCCACCGGGGACCACTTCCTCGCGGCAAGCCGTCTGGTGCCCTACAAGAAGATCGAAGCCGTGATCCAGGCCTTTGCCGAACTGCCGGATCAGAAGCTGATCGTTGCAGGCGACGGGCCGGATGCGGAGCGGCTGAAGGCAATCGCCGGCCCGAACGTGACATTCGTCGGCTTCGTCAGTGATGAGAAGCTGCGCGAATTGATGGCGACGGCGCGTGCCTTCGTCTTTGCCGCCGAGGAAGACTTCGGGATCATCGTTGTCGAAGCGGAATCCGAAGGTGCGCCGGTTCTGGCGTTCGGCCGCGGCGGCGCGCGCGAGACGGTCTCTGCCTCTCCGGAATTGCGCACCGGCATGTTTTTCGATTCCAACGAGCCGAAGGCGATTGCGGAATGCGTCCGTGCCTTTGTAGCGAATGAAAGCTCATTTTCGCGTGCTGACTGCCGGATGCAGGCCGAGAAATTCTCGGCTGAGCGTTTCCGCAACGAACTGATGTCATTTGTGAACGACCACATGCGGACATTCAGCGGTGAGCGGCGGCGCAATCGCGATGGCAGTTCGCCGGATGCGGCGGGCTTCAAGCGGCGTTGGAGCGATGCCAAGGATTCCGCCCGAAGCGAATAGGCATCTGCCGTTACGATGACGCCCGCGACGCGGGGCCTCTGTAATCCGGAAACCGCGACAGCATGGCGGTCTTCAGGAACTTGAAGTGCGAGATGCTGACAGCAAGGTCGCGCAACCGGCGCTGGCCGTTTGAAATTTCGGTCTCGAACAGGTCTAGGTGATCGCTGTCGAGCTTCTCCCGGGTCAGATACTCATCGTCCCCATTGCCGAAGGTTACAGCCGCGCGCGCCAGCACATCGTCGACGCGGCGGGTGAGGCCGGCCTGCTCGGCTTCGGCATTGCTGAGTGCGCTATCGAGGGCCGAAAGGACGTAATCCAGCCGCTCGCGATCAGTTTCGGCATCGCGTTCAGCCGAACGCGCCCTGAACTCACGCTCGCCGACAAGGCTGCGAAGATAGTTCTGGGCACGAGCCCGCAGGAACATCTGGAACATGCCGTATCCGGTCCAAGCGCGCGCGGCGGCATGCCGCGCAATGGCGCAGCTTGGCCGATTATGGTGATCAATCGGTTAAGAAATCGGATGCGTGATCAGGCGGCCTTTGTTCTCGGCGTGCTGCCGCCCGCGCAGGTTCGGCGAGCCAGAATGCCATCGGCATCGGCGTCGCGGGCGGTATGGTCACCGCGACCGTGCTCGGCGTCTTCTTCGTGCCGGTGCTTTACGTGCTGGTGCGGCGCCTGTTTCCGAGCCGCAAGAAGGACGAAAAGGGCCAGGTGCATGAGCAGGCGGTGGCATCGCCCGCGGAGTAGCCGCGTCATGCCGGACATTCCGCCCGGCTTATAGCGGTCACCGGGGAATTCCGGCTATCCTCCCGAAAAATGAGAGGGATGGAAAAAGATGCCGCTGTCTTCGGGCGACCGCCACGGGATCGACGACCTCAGCGGCAAAGCGAGTGCCGCGCGGTTTGCGGAAACAATTCGGCCGCGGCTGTCGGTGCCTTTGGTCGCAGCGCCGATGTTTCGCGTGTCAGGCCCGGAACTCGTCATTGCCGCGTGCAAGGCTGGCGCGATCGGTTCGTTTCCGACGGCCAATTGTCGAACCGATGATGAACTCGATGGCTGGATAGCGCGCATTCTCGGCGCGCTCGGGCCGGACGACGCGCCGTTCTGTCCGAATCTCATCATTCGTCGCGAGAGCTTGCAGGATGATCTGGCGACGGTGATCCGGCATGGCTGCGAGATGGTGATCACCAGCGTCGGACCGCCGGATGCGGTCGTCGGTCCGCTGCATGAGGCAGGCTGTATGGTGTTTGCCGATGTCGCTTCGATCCGGCATGCGAAGAAAGCCATTGCAGCGGGAGTCGATGGGCTCGTCTTGCTAACGGCGGGTGCCGGCGGGCAGACCGGCTGGGTCAACGGTTTTTCGTTTGTGCGTGCGGTTCGCTCGTTCTGGGAGGGGCCGGTCGTGCTGGCCGGCGGTGTGTCGGACGGGCAGGCGGTGTTTGCCGCCGAGGTGCTCGGCTGTGATCTCAGCTATATGGGCACCAAGTTCATTGCCACCAAGGAGAGCATGGCGGTGGACGAGTACAAGCGGATGCTCGTCACGTCCGAGCTCGACGATGTCCTGCTGTCACGGGCTTTCACCGGCCTGGAAACCAATACGCTGGTTCCCTCGATTGTCGCCGCGGGCCTTGATCCGAAAGATCTGCCGACGGACATGACCAAAGAACGCGCCGATGCGCTCTATGGCCGGCAGGCGACGTCCGGGGTCAAGCGATGGCGCGACGTCTGGAGCGCAGGCCACTCTGTCTCTGGTGTTGCTGCAATCGAGCCCGTAGCGACGCTGGTCGCCCGCACGCGCGATGAATATGAGACTGCGCGCTCAGCGCCGCGCCGTTCAGTCGGGAGCTAGCTAGTCAGATGCACGGCTGGGTTGCGGCGCGATATCGTATTCGCGGTAGCGGCTGCCAGTCTCATTGTTGTCATAACGGCTACCGCACTGCCGATTCACACGCTAAACCACACGCCATCCCCGCGCGCCTGGGGGCCGATCTGCCCGGCGCTCGACCGCATCTCTCCCGCCTCATCGCGCGATCTGCGCCAGGCGGCTTCGTACCGATAGAGGACTCTCATGCGTGATTTCATGGCCGTTGCCCGTTCCGTCGCCGTTGCCGAGCACGGGATGGCCGCAACCTCGCATCCGTTGGCGACGCTGGCCGCGGTGGAGATGCTGAAATCAGGCGGCAATGCCATCGATGCGGCGCTGGCGGCGGTCGCCGTGCAATGCGTGGCCGATCCCGCGATGACTGGCATCGGCGGCGATTGTTTCGCCCTCTATTCGCCGAAAGGCGGCGCGCCGATCGCGCTGAACGGCTCCGGCCGTACGCCGGCCAAGATCGATTCCGAGAAATATGCGGCGTCCGGCGCCCGCGACATTCCCGAGACCTGTGTCGAGACCGTCACCGTGCCCGGCGCCATCGATGCCTGGTGCACACTCAGCAAGGATCACGGCTCGAAGCCGCTGGCCGACGTGTTTGCCGCAGCCATCGATGCGGCCGAGAACGGCTTCCTCATCACGCCGCGCGTGTCCGCCGACTGGGCCAAATGGCGCCGCAAGCTGGAACTGCATCCCGACGCGACCGCGCAGTACCTGCCGGGCGGCCATGCCCCCGCGATCGGCGACAAGCGCGTCCAGCCGGCGCTCGCTGCCACGCTGCGCCGGGTCGCGCGCGAGGGCCGTAACGGCTTCTACCAAGGCCAGGTGGCCGACGACATCATCACCACGCTGCGTGCCGTTGGCGGCGTGCACGAGGCCGATGATTTCAATGAGCAGCGCTCCGACTATGTGACGCCGATCTCGGCCAATCATCAGGGCTATGATGTCGCCGAATGCCCGCCAAACGGCCAGGGACTCGCCGCACTGATGATCCTGCGCGTGCTGGCCGGCTACGACATGGCCAATCTGAGCGAGGCCGACCGCATCCATGTGCTCGCCGAGGCGACCAAGGCGGCCTATCGCACGCGCGATGCGTATTTCTGCGATCCGGCCTATGGCCAGGTCGATGTCGAGCGCTTCCTGTCGGACAAATTTATCGGTGACCTTCGCGCCAAGATCGACATGAAGCACGCTTCGCCGGAAGAGCATTGGGACTCGGTCATCCACAAGGACACCGTCTATCTGACCGTGGTCGACCGCGATCTCAACGCCGTGTCACTGATCAATTCGCTGTTCGGCCCGTTCGGTAGCGGCATCTATGCGAAGAAGTCTGGCGTGCTGCTGCATCACCGCGGCTGGAGTTTCCGCGCCAAGCCCGGCCATGTGAATTCGCTTGGCCCGCGCAAGCGGCCGATGCACACGATCATCCCGGGCATGCTGATGAAGAACGGTCGCGCGGTCATGCCGTTTGGCGTGATGGGCGGCCATTATCAGGCCACCGGCCATGCCCAGTTCATATCCGATGTGATCGACCGCAAGATGGACATCCAGGCCGCTGCCGAGGCGCCGCGCTCGTTCGCGACCAACAACCTGCTGCAGCTTGAAAAGACCATCCCGGAAGCGGTGCGCAACGATCTGGCCGCCCGCGGCCATACGCTGCAGATGATGGATACCGGCATCGGTGGCTGCCAGGCCATCCAGATCGATTACGAGCGTGGCGTGCTGCTCGGCGCCTCGGACCACCGCAAGGACGGCCTCGCACTCGGCTTCTGATCGATCAGGACAAGGCGCGATGGCGAATTTCAGGTCCCATCGCGCCGTGACTGGTCCGGAGTTCGCCAGTCTTCTACCGATAAGCTCGAATTCTCTGCATCCAGCGGAAGAGGCTCTGCGCCTGGCGGACAAGCGTGCGATTGGTAACTGCCGGTTAACTCAGTTAGATTTTGACCGAGTTCGCCGATGAAAATTTCAGACTTTGGCGGTATCGGGTGCTTCGGGGAGAAGCGACGTGGTCAAATTCTGGAGATCAATTTTCGTAGGCGTTCCGGACCATGTCCGGATCGAACTCATCGACATGCTCTTCCAGACGCGTGTGCCGCTCTCGATTGCCGGCTTCACACTGGCCATTGTCTCGTGTCACGTCGCCATTAGTTCTGCGAATCCATGGTTCTACGGGTTGAGTGCAGCCGGAGTGATCGTCACGATCTTCCGCGTGGCCACCGAAGGCGTCTATCATCGCAGTAAGGGTCAACGCAGCTTCACAATCGCCGCGGCCGAGCGATGGGAGCGGCTTTACGCGTGGAGCAGCTACGTCTTCGCAGGGCTGATCGGAATACTCGGCGCAGCAACCTTCTGGGCGAAGAATCCGGCTCATCAACTCCTGGCGACCGCGTTGGTGTTCGGCTATGCGGCCGGCATCGTCTGTCGGATTTCCGTCCGGCCGGGGATCGCATTGCCTGCCTTGATGCTGGTCGCCTTGCCGACGGCGTTCGCGGCGCTCGCCCGCGTCGATAGCAATCTGGCTTTCTATGCGGTGATCCTGATCGCGTTCCTGCTCGGCAGCTTCGAGACCGTGCGTTTCATCTATCGGCAGAATATCGAGCAGATTTCGCTCAAGCATGAATTCTCGACCCTCGCGCGGCACGATGCGCTGACGGGCCTGGCCAATCGGCTTGGCTTTCAGGAACGCCTCGCGATCATCGCTGCGCGCGCCAGGGCGGTGGGCTGTCTCATTGCCGTTCACAGCGTCGACCTCGATCGGTTCAAGGAGGTCAACGACGTGCATGGCCATCCCGTAGGCGATGCGCTGCTGCAGGCGGTCGCGAGCCGGCTCAGCGGAATTTTGCGCGACGGCGACTTCGCGGTGCGCATGGGCGGTGACGAATTCGTTGTGGTGCAATCCGTCGTCGGCAATCGCGAGGAGGCAATGTTGCTGGGCCGCCGCATCATTCGGACGCTCTCGGAGCCGTTCGTCATCGATGGCCTGGAACTGACCGTTGGCGCCAGCGTCGGTATAGCCATCGGCCGCGAGGGTGACGATCCCTGCGATCTCACACCTGCTGCCGACAGGGCACTTTACGCATCGAAAGCCAGCGGCCGAAACCGCGTGACCTTTGCCAAGCCGGTGGATGCCGAGACAATCGCGCGGGCAGGCTAGCGTCCACGCAATGAGCGTGGGCTGAGCCGCGCCAGATAAGATTTTCTGCAGATCGGAAAAGCTGACAGCGCATCGACGGGATCCGCGCTAGCGGGTTGACATGCGCTAGATATGTTATGTTATAACGTTACATACGAGAAGAGCCTGATGTCCCGTACCCTCAAAAGACTGTTCGATCTCGATGCAAAAACTCCCCGTCACAGTCTTGTCCGGCTTCCTCGGGGCTGGAAAGACAACTTTGCTAAACCATGTGCTGAACAACCGTCACGGCCTGAAAGTGGCGGTGATTGTGAACGACATGAGCGAGGTGAACATCGATGCGGCCCTGGTTCGCGATGGCGGTGCCAACCTGTCGCGGACGGATGAGAAGCTGGTCGAGATGACCAATGGCTGCATCTGCTGCACGCTGCGCGACGATCTGCTCAAGGAAGTGCGGGCGCTCGCCGAAAGCCGGCGGTTCGATTATCTGCTGATCGAATCCACCGGAATTGCAGAGCCGCTGCCTGTGGCCGCGACTTTCGATTTCCGCGACGAGAACGGCGACAGCCTGTCGGACGTGGCGCAGCTCGATACCATGGTGACCGTCGTCGATGCGGTGAACCTGCTGAAGGACTATTCCTCGACCGACTTTCTGCAGGACCGCGGCGAGGCACTCGACGGCGACAAACGCACGCTGGTGGATCTGCTGGTGGAGCAGATCGAATTCGCCGATGTCGTGGTGCTCAACAAGGTCAATGACGCCACGCTTGAGCAATGCAACAGCGCGCGCAAGATCATCTGCGCGCTCAATCCCGATGCCGATATCATCGAGGCAAACTTTGCCGACGTGCCGTTCGACCGCGTGCTCGATACCGGCCGTTTTGATTTTGAAAAGGCGCAGCAGCATCCGCTCTGGCACAAGGAGCTCTATGGTTTTGCCGACCACGTGCCGGAGACCGAAGAATACGGCGTGACGAATTTCGTCTATCGCGCGCGGCGGCCGTTCGATCCCGTGAAGTTTCAGGCCTTTCTGCGCGAGAGCTGGGCCGGCGTGATCCGTAGCAAGGGGCATTTCTGGCTGGCAACGCGGCCGCAATGGGTCGGGGAGCTCAGCCAGGCCGGTGCCATCGTACGCACCGAGGGCATGGGATTCTGGTGGGCCAATGTCCCCGTCGATCGCTGGCCGGACGATCCGTATTGGCGGCAGTCCCTGAAGAAGAACTGGAACGAGATCTATGGCGACCGGCGACAGGAGATCGTCTTCATCGGTTCCGACATGGATGAAAGCGATATCCGTCGTCGGCTCGATGCCTGTCTCGTGCCTGGCAAGCCCGGCATGGATATCGCCGGTTGGGCCAAGCTCGCCGATCCGTTTCCCGCCTGGAAACGGGCCGACGAGATGGCCTGAGCTTCTTTGAGCTATTATAAATTGGCGATGGGCCCAGCGGGTTGCGATCAGCGCTGGCGGCCATAGGGTGCGTCCTTCGGGCACCTGCCCATATGGACCCTGTCGGTGGATCGCCAACTCTCGCCCGTCACCACGCCCAGCGAAAACGAGAAGCTGCTCCTATTGTCAGGCGCGCTGATCCTGTCCGCCGGTATTACGCGCTTCAACAAGCCGAAACGCGTCAATGCGGCGCTGCCTGCCGGTGTGAAGACCGTCGTGCTGCTGAGTGGACGTGTGCAGATCCGGATCGGCGAGGGCGCCGAACGGGAGATTTGCGGTCCCGCGGTGCTGGTCATCCGTACCATCAACGGCGCCGAGCGCGATCAGGTCTTCGCGGCCGACGTTCCCGTGCGTTACGTCATCGTGCAGATGAACGAGAACCTCATGGGTGCCGACATGTCGGCGGCGCTCGATAGATCCTTCACGAGCCGAGACATCTCGCGCGACTACGGCGCGCTGCTGATGTCCGGCCCCGCGGGTCACGCGCTGCAGGCTTTGACCAGTCAGATCATGAACTGCCCGATCCGGGGTGCGGAGCGCGAGCTCTATCTCGGCGGCAAGGCGTTGCAGTTGGCCGCATTGGCGATCTCGTCCTGCATTTCGCAGGCGAACTCGGAGGAGGCGCTGCAGCTGTCCTCAAAGGAAATCGAGCGCATACGGCAGGCGCGTGAATTGCTGATCGCCTCCATGCAGAAGCCGCCAAGCCTGGAAGGGCTGGCGCAGCAGGTCGGTCTCAATGTCCGCAAGCTCAGCGATGGTTTTCGCCGTGTCTATGGCTCAACGGTGTTCGGCTTCCTGCAGGAATACCGTCTGGAACAGGCCTACAAGCTGATTTCCTCCGGCGAGATGAGCGTGTCGGAGGCGGCCTATCACGTCGGCTACGGCGCGGCGCATTTCGCCACCATCTTCCGGAAGCGCTTCGGCATTTCGCCGAGCAGCCTGCGCTAGATCCCGCCGTCGCAGCAGAGCGCTGCGACAGTTTATAGGTCTCCTAACCTCAGACAAAAGCGAGAGTCCGGCAAACGAAAGTCCGCGCCTATGTCTCCCTTGGGCTGCGTGCCACTAGAGGGCGCGCCGGCTTGGGGAATTTGCCCGGCGCAGCAATGACTTTCGGGGACCATCAGACACATGACGACACATATGCACTGGGGCCGGCTGCTCCATATCTCACCGCTCGCTTTGGCGCTCCCGTTCGTCGATTCCACGTCAGTCCTCGCGCAGCAATCATCCGTTTCGACTCTGCCGCCGGTGACCGTCGAAGGCGGCGCACCGCGTGCGCCCCGCGCCGCACCGAAGCAGCGTTCGTCGTCGCGGACCGCCGCCCCCGCGCGTCGCGCGCCCGTGGCGCCGCCACCAGCCGCCGATGTGGCGCCGCGCGAGACTGCGCGCGGTCCGGTGCAGGGCATTGTCGCTAGGCGTTCAGCCACCGGTACCAAGACCGACGCGTCCATCCTTGAGACGCCGCAGTCGATCACAGTCGTGACCAAGGATCAGATCGCGCAGCAGGGCGCGCGGTCGATTGCGGAAGCGCTGCGCTACGAACCCGGCGTGATCTCCGAAAGCCGCGTCGGCGATCGTTTCGACAACGTCTTCATCCGCGGTTTCGGCGGTTTCGGTGCCAACGCCAACTATCTGCATTTCTGGGACAGCCTGCGCCTGCCGCGCGGCGTGTCCTATGCTATGCCGTCGGTCGATCCGTACCTGCTCGAGCGTGTCGAGATCCTGCGCGGTCCGGCTTCGGTGCTGTACGGACAGAACAATCTCGGCGGCATGGTCAATCTGATCAGCAAGAACCCGACCACGACGCCGCAGGGCGAAATCTTCACCCGCTTCGGTGACCACAGCCGTATCGAAGGCGGCTTCGACATCAGTGGTCCGCTGACCAAGGACGGCGACCTGCTCTATCGGCTGGTCGGTCTCGGCCGCTCGGCGGATACCGAAGTCAATTACACCACCACTGAACGCCAGATGATCGCGCCGACCATCACCTGGCGCCCATCGACCGACACCACGCTGACCGTGCGCGCCAGCTACACCAAGGACCCGTCGAGCTATCAGCCGAACTGGCTGCCGGCGCTCGGCACGTTGCTGCCGAACGCCAACGGCCAGATTCCGAAGAACTTCTTCTCCGGCCATCCCAACGTGAATACCTATTCGCGTGAGCAAACCTCGGTCGGCTACGAGTTCGAACATCACTTCAACGACACCTGGGCCGTTCGCCAGAACTTCCGCTACATGGAAGTGACCAGCGATTTCAAGGCGCTGTCGGTCACAGGCTTTGGCGCAGGTTCAACCTGCGGCGCGGGCACGACGGCAAATCTCTGTCTCGCGCGTTCGACAACCAACTATCTGGAGCAGTTGAAGGCTGCGGCGATTGACACGCAGGCCGAAGCGAAATTCGCGACCGGCTGGCTGGATCACACCGTGTTGATGGGCGTCGATTATCAGAACGTGTCCTCGAATGCCCGGTTCGGCACCGGCACCTCGACCAACATCAACTATCTTAACCCGAATTACGGAACGCTATCCGCGCCGGCGCTGACCAGCCTGACGATCATCGATCGTGAGCAGTCCGGCATCTACCTGCAGGATCAGGTCCGGGTCGGAAAGCTCGCTGTCGTTGCTGGCGTCCGCAACGACTGGGCCAATGCCACGAGCCAGACCAGCACCCTTGCGACGGGTGCCGTGACCAGCCTGATCCGACCGTCAGACACCGCGACGACGTGGCGGGTCGGTACGACCTATCAGTTCGATAACGGCTTCGCGCCCTATGCAAGCTATTCGACGTCGTTCGAACCAAGCGTGAGCATCGGCACCGATTACACCGGCAAGGCCTTCGTCCCGACCACGGGCGAGCAGTACGAGGTCGGCTTGAAGTATCAGCCGGCGGGTCTGAACGGCTTCTTCATGCTGTCCTATTTCGACATCACGCAGAACAATGTGCTCACGACCGATACGGCGCACACGACCGGGTGCACTGTGTCGGGCGGCTTCTGTCAGGTCCAGCAGGGCGAGGTGCGTTCCAAGGGCATCGAACTTTCGGGTAAGGTCACGCTGCAGCCTGGCCTCGACGTGATCGCCGCCTATTCGCACACCGATATCGACATTACCAAGAGCTCGCAGACGGCGACGATCTACGGCACCTCCACCATTGTCTCCGTGCAGGGCAAGAAGCCGGTTGGTGCAGCCGCCGATACCGCGTCGCTATGGATGGATTACACCTTCCAGAGCGGTGCGCTCGCAGGCTTCGGCTTTGGCGGCGGCGTGCGCTATGTCGGTGCGTCGAATGGCGACGCTGCCAATTCGGCTGCGATGCTCGTTCCGGCCTACACGCTCGGCGATGCGCAGGTCCATTATGATCTGGCCGGCATGTCGCCGCAGCTCAAGGGGTGGAAAGTGGCGGTCAACATGACCAACATCTTCGACAAGACCTACGTTTCGGCCTGTGCCTCATCGAACCAGTGCTTCTACGGCAACGGCCGGACCACCTTGGGTACGATCCGGTATCAGTGGTAAATGAGTTTGGTCCGGCATCGGCCCGTGGTCGATGCCGGATCGCGCGAGCGAAGAGCCAGCAAAGCGATCCCTGTATGTCGAGTGTAATGCTGCCCGGCGCCAGTGTGCGTGACGTCACCTCGAAAGCGGGGCGCGACTACCGCATCTTTGTCTGGCAGCCCGCCACGGGCCAATTGCAGGGCAAGATGCCTGTCGTCTATCTGCTCGACGGCAACGGGACTTTTCCCATTGCTGCAGCGGCAACTGCGCTGCAGTCGCGCCGGCCGGAGCGAACGGGTGTGCGGCCCGCGATCATCATCGGCATCGGCTATCCCACGACGTTGTGGCTCGACGCCGAACGTCGCACCTATGACTACACGCCGCCGGTGCCGTCCGATGCGCTGCCGCAGCGCCCCGATCAGGGCGGGTGGACCAGGACGGGCGGCGCTGATGAATTTCTTGATTTCATCGCGCACGAATTGCGGCCGCTGATCGAAGGGGAGTTCGATATCGATCGCGACCAGAGCGCACTGTTCGGGCATTCCTTCGGGGGACTATTCGCGCTGCATGCGCTGTTCACGCGGCCCGGTCTGTTTCGCAACTATGCGGCAGCCAGTCCGTCGATCTGGTTTGGTGGCGAACAGTTGCAGCAAGCCAAGGCCCGCTTCATGGCCGGTCGCGCGTTGGAGTTGCCGCGGCGCGTGCTCGTGACCGTCGGGAGCCTGGAACAGGCCGAGGCGCAATCCGGCGATGGATCGCCGGTCGGCTATGACTCCTGGATTCGCCGCAACAGAATGGTAGAGAATGCCCGCAGTCTCGCAGCCGATCTCGCGATCATGGATAACGCGGCGCTGCAGGTGACGTTCAGGGAATTCGAGGACGAGAATCATGCGTCCGTGTTACCGGCCGCAATCAGCCGGGCGCTGCGGTTCTCTCTGGCATCGGGCACGTGATGGCTTCCATTGATTTTCGATCCGTGACGGCAGCGCTCATCGCGTGCGTCTTCGGCCTGTGCCTGGTCATCGTGCCTGCTGCGGCAGACCCCGTCACCATCACCGACATCACTGGCCGTACCGTCACGCTCGCGCAGCCGGCCAAGCGGATGATCCTCGCCGAAGGGCGCCAGATTCTCGGCCTGTCGCTGTTGCATCAGGATCCCGTGAGTTTGATTGCCGGCTGGCTCGGCGATTTCCGACGCAACGACAGTGAGAGCTATGCGCTGTATCGCCAGAAATTTCCTGATATCGACGACATTCCCGTGCTCGGCATGGGCAATGACGGTTCGTTCTCGGTGGAGAAGGCGATCGCCATCAAGCCCGACATCGCCGTGCTCGGAACCAGCTTCGCACCGGGCGGTCGTGGCAATGACGTCGCGCGGCAGCTGGAGGCGGCAGGCATTCCCGTGGTGTTCACTGATTTCTTCGTCAATCCGTTCGACAACACGATTCCCAGCATGCGCGTGCTCGGCCGCGTCAGCGGGCGCGACAAGCAGGCCGAGGACTACATCGCCTTCTACGAAGCGCATATGAAGCGGATTGCCGAGCGGATGCCGAAGGATTTGAGGCGCCCGAGCATCCTGTTCGAGACCCACGCCAACACCAGCGATTGCTGCCACGCGCCGGGCAGCGGCAATATCGGCCGCTTCATTGCCTTTGCTGGCGGCGACAGTATCTCCGCCCTTGTCTCCAAAGGGCCGACGGCGCAGCTCGGCCTCGAATATGTGATTGCGCAAAATCCGGATATCTATGTTGGCACTGGTGGCGCGCATCTGCGCGCAACCGGCGGTCTGGTGATTGGCCCGGGCTTCAATGCTGAAACGATTCAGCAGCGGCTCGCGGCGGTCGTCGCGCGGCCGGGCTTTTCCGAACTCCGCGCGGTCAAGGAGAAACGTGTCCATGGCCTGTTCCACAACATCATGTCGACGCCCCTGAATCTTCTGGCGACAGAAGCTTTGGCGCGCTGGCTGCATCCGCAGGCGATGAAGGACATCGATCCCGATGCGACCATGGCAGAAATCAATGCGACATTTCTCGCGGTGCCGATGAAAGGCATCTATTGGGCCGATCTCAAGTGAGGGCCGAAGCGCAGGCGATTGCCGTGGCCTATCAGCGCGTCATTCGCAGGCGTATCGCGCTTCTCATCTTGCTGGCGCTGATCAGCATCGTCTCCTTCGCCGTCGATCTCGGCACCGGGCCATCCAGCCTCGGCCTGATGGATGCGGTCCGCGGCGTGCTGAACATCGGCGCACTGTCGGGTCCGCAAAGCGCGATCCTCTGGGAGGTGCGGTTGCCACAGGCGTTGCTCGCAGTGCTGGTCGGTCTTGCGTTGGCGACGGCCGGCGCGGAGATGCAGACCATCCTCGGCAATCCACTCGCCAGTCCCTTCACGCTCGGCGTATCGTCGGCAGCGTCCTTTGGCGCGGCGCTGGCCATCGTGCTCGGCATCGGCATTCCCGGTGTGCCGCAGAACTGGATCATTTCGGCGAATGCCTTCGTGTTTTCCTTCATCGCCGTCATCGTGCTGCAATCGGTGGCCCGGCTGCGCGGTTCGGGCACCGATATCCTCGTCTTGTGCGGCATCGCGCTGTTCTTCACCTTCAACGCGCTGGTGGCGCTGACTCAGTTTCTCGCAAGCCAGCAGGCGTTGCAGCAACTGGTGTTCTGGATCATGGGCAGCCTTTCCCGCGCGAGCTGGGAGAAGGTACGTCTTCTGGCTCTGGTCGTCGTGATCGCGCTGCCATTCGCGCAGCGTGCGGCGTGGCCGATGATGGCCCTGCGGCTCGGCGAAGATCGTGCCCGCAGCCTCGGCATCAACATCACGCAACTGCGCTTCATGTCCCTGCTGCGTATCAGCATCCTGACAGCAACCGCCATGGCCTTTGTCGGGACCATCGGCTTTGTGGGGCTCGCCGGGCCGCATATCGCGCGGCTGCTGATCGGCGAGGATCACCGCTTCTTCCTGCCAGCCAGTGCGCTGACCGGCGCGATCATCATGTCGCTGGCCTCGGTCGCCAGCAAGAGCATCATTCCGGGCGTACTGATCCCGATCGGCATCGTCACGGCGCTGATCGGGCTTCCGGTGTTCTTCTCGCTGATTTTCAGCAGACGAGGCGCCATATGACGACGTCGGACCTCACCATCCAGAATCTCTTTGCCGGTTACGGCGCGCGCAAGGTTCTGCAGGGGCTATCGCTGCCGTCCATACAGGGCGGACGGGTCACCGCATTGGTCGGCCCGAACGGCGCCGGCAAGACGACGCTGCTGCGCGCGGTGGCGGGCCTCGTGCCGGCTACCGGCAACATCAGCTTTGGCGCTCTTGACATGCTGACAGCATCGGCCAGCGAGCGGTCCCGCGCGATGGCCTTCATGCCGCAATTTCTGCCGCAGCGGATGGCGTTGAGCGTGCTGGAATCTGTGATCAGCGCCTTGCGTGCGTCACCGCCTCAGATAGAACAGATGGACGCAGTGGCTTTCCGCGATGCTGCCCTCGAGACGCTTACGGGTCTCGGGATCATCGATCTGGCGCTGCAGCCGTTCGACAAGCTCTCCGGCGGCCAGCGCCAGCTTGCCAGTCTGGCGCAGGCGCTGGTGCGAAAGCCCCGGCTGTTGTTACTTGATGAGCCGACCAGCGCGCTCGATCTGCGGCATCAGCTTCAGGTGATGAGCATCGTCAAGACAGCCGCGCGCGCGGGGACCACGGTGATTGCGGTGTTGCACGATCTGCAGGCGGCAGCGCGCTGGGCGGATTCCATCGTGGTGATGAAAGGCGGCGCGCTTTACACGAGTGGCGCGCCAGTTGATGCCATCGGCGCAACCATGCTGTCGGATGTCTATGGCATCGACGGCAGTGTCGAGACCACGTCCTCCGGCGACATCCATATTCACGCCGGGCGGCTGGCCTGAATGAATCAGGCTGCCGTCAGCGGCGCGTGACGCAGCACCTGGAAGCGTGACGTCGCAGAGGTCTGGCGGAACAGGCCGATGCGGTCGATCCGCAGTGAGGTGAGATCAAGTGTCGCGAATCTCTGCTGCAGTATCGCCAGCACCGCTGTGCTGCGCTCGGGCGCAAGCCGTCCGGTCAGTGTCATGTGAAAGCGGAAGTCGTCGCGCACATAGGGATAGCCGAAACGATCGAGCTGCTCGACCTGTCGCGGCGTCAGGTTCTCCGGTTTGCGCCGGGCGCGATCCTCCGGCGTCATCGGTGCGCGGAACACCTCGAATCCCTCAACGCAGGCCTGAGCCAGTGTGGAAAGTTCAGCAGAGGGGGCATCCGGCACCACAGCCGTGAAGCCGCTGATAATACGAACCACAGGCGAGATTTCCGGGATGGCGCGGGGCATTCGCGCGAAGTCATCGAAGGCTGCGATCAGGTCGGCTTCGGTGGCTTCCGGTGTCAGCGAAAACGGTGCCTTCAGCGTGGCATGAAAGCCGTATTTGCGTGGGTCCTTGATGACAGCCGGCCAGTCCGGCGCCTGCATGATGAGATCGCCGGGCACCAGCACGTCATTGCCGGTGAAGGGATCGTAGCCAAGGGTCTCGGCGCCGAAGCGCGCGAGGGCACTGTCGGCGTCGGGGGCGTAATAGATCGCGTAGCGCGGGAATTCATTCATGGCCGCACCATAGAGCATGATCCCGAAAAGTGGATGCCGGTTTGCGGGAACGATCATGCTCAAGTAAGAGAGGAGCCGTGTTACGCCGCGGCAATAACTTTGCGGTGTATGGCACGCGCCGGCTGAAGCCTTGTGGCATCGGTCAGATGCACGAGGTTGCCCTGCGCGATCACGGCGATGATGCGCGGACGCATTGCGATGCTGTCATCGACAAGCAGCAAATCAGCGCGGCGTCCATCCGCGATCTCGCCACGGTCGGTGAGACCGGCAGCTTTCGCTGGTGCGGACGAGATCAATGCCCAGGCCTGCGGCAGCGACAGAATGCCATCATGGAGCAGCCGGAACGCGGCCAGCAATTGCGCGGGATAGTAATAGTCCGACGCCAGCACCGAGCAGAGGCCCTTGGCGATCATGTCGGACGCCTTGGTCCAGCCGGTATGGCTGCCGCCGCGCACCACATTGGGCGCGCCGAACACGATGAAGTCGCCAGCATCGGCGGCGGCTTGTGCGGTTTCCACGTTGATCGGGAATTCGGCGATATTGACGCCGAGCCTGCGGAAGTCATCGCGCATCGCAGGCGTTGCGTCATCATGCGAGAGCGTCGGCACGCCGGCAGCGCTCGCCGCTTTGGCGAGGCGGGCAATCGAGGCAGGCACCTCATCGGCGCGCGACAGCACGCGATCGACCAGCTGGTCGAAGGCATCGCTGCTGAGCCCGGTACGTTCGACCATCCGCGCGCGCTTTGCCGGCTTTGAGATGCCGGCGATGTCCATATGATCGTTGAAGGCGAGCAGATCGATGCGGCCGGCCTGCAGCCAGCCGACGATCTCATCTTCGGCGTCGAGATTGAACGTCTCCTGCCGCAGATGGAAGCGCGTGTCGGAGGCGAGCTTCGGCCGCAGCGTCTCGATGGCATCCAGCAGCTTGCGGGCGTTCTCCGCGCCGCGCAGGCCCGGCTCCCAGGACCACGTGGTGCCGTGAAACACTGTGGTGATGCCATTGGCGATGGCCTGCCGGTCGCTGTCGATCAAGGCGACATCGACCGGGAAGTCGACGCCGGGGCGCGGCATCAACTGCCGCTCGAAGGCGTCGCCATGCAGGTCGACGATTCCCGGCAGCACCAGCAGATCGGAGGCATCGAGGCCGAGCGCGCCATGGGGCGCATCCGATCCGATGTCCGCAATCACGCCATCCCCAATCTGCAGCGAAGTCTCGGCGATGTCCTGGCCGAGCAAAGTGCGTCCGCCGTCGATGAAAAGTCCAGTCATGTCACTGCCATCTGCCTGGGCGCCTTGACGCCTTTATACTTGCTCAGGAAATCCTCGACCGGGAGCTTGCGGAAATCCGGTAGCGCCTGTCGTAGCATCTCGTGGTCCCAGTTCCACCAGGCGAGGTCCATCAGCCCGTCTTCCACGGCTTCCGAAAATCGTCGCCGCACCGGCCGCGCCGGATTGCCGGCGACGATCGTATAGGGGGCGACGTCCTTGGTCACGATGGCCCCGGCGGCGATCACCGCGCCGGTGCCGATATTGCGGCCGGGCAGCACGATGGCGCCATGGCCGAGCCACACATCGTGGCCGATAGTGCAATGATGTTCGCGTCGCCAGGCAAAGAAGTCGGCGTCGTCGCTTTCGCCGGGGAAGTAGGCACTGGCGCGATAGGTGAAGTGCGCCTGTGTCGCCCGGTGCATCGGGTGATTGCCGGGATTGATCCGGATCATCGCCGCGATTGAGCAGAACTTGCCGATCGTCGTGTAGGTGATCTGGCCGTCATTCACGACATATGAATAGTCGCCCATCGTCACTTCATTGAGGATCGTGCGCGCGCCGACTTCGGTATAGGCGCCGAGCTCGGTATCGACGAGTTTCGCGGTGGGATCGACCGCTGGCGTGAGCGAGAGTTGTTTTCCGGCCATGTGACGCTCGTGCGACGGAAGAGGAATCGGTGGGTGATATATCAGAGTGTGCGCTGGCGCGCGGGCACCTCTTCGGTCGGTTTCGTGACGGTGTCGTGACATCAGCATGAATTCGGGCGTCCTTTTCCCGCAACGACGATAACCCGTATGCGCAGGGCACATGTCACATCACTGTTAAACGCGGGCGTTACCGGTGGCGATGTCTATTGTCATTGGAGTGCCTCATGCTGGTGGTGGATAAGCTGACGTGCCGTTTCGGCGCCAAGGCAGCCGTCGATAACGCATCGTTCGAGATCAAGCCCGGCGCATTCGTCGGCGTGATCGGCCGTTCCGGTGCCGGCAAGTCGACCATGCTGCGCATGATCAATCGCCTGTGCGAGCCGACCGAAGGCCGTATCGTATTTGATGGCACCGATGTTACCGCACTCAAGGGCCGCGATCTGCGCAAGTGGCGCGCGCGCTCGGCGATGATCTTCCAGCAGTTCAATCTCGTCGGCCGTCTCGACGTGCTGACCAATGTGCTGATGGGCCGTCTGGCCGAGATGCCGCAGTGGCGCTCGCTGACCCAGATGTGGCCTGAGGACGACCGTGCGCTGGCGATGTCGGCGCTGGAACAGTTCGACATGGCGCAATATGCTTCGCAACGCGCCGATCAGCTCTCCGGCGGTCAGCAGCAGCGTGTCGCCATCGCGCGTGCACTGGTGCAGCAGCCCGACATTATTCTCGCGGATGAGCCGATCGCCTCGCTCGATCCGCGCAACACCCGCATCGTCATGGATGCACTGCTGCGGATCAACAAGCACTTCGGCATCACCGTGATGTGCAACCTGCATTCGCTCGATCTGGCGCGCACCTATTGCGATCGCCTGATCGGCATGTCCGCCGGCCGCGTCGTGTTCGATGGCGCGCCCTCCGCGCTCACCGAACATATTGCCCGCGAACTCTACGATCTCGAAGCCGACGAGGTAATGGGATCGGCGCATGTGCCAGCGCCCGTCCGGGTTCCCGAATACGGTGTTGCTGCCGTCGCGTGATTGCAGTGCGTTGAAATTATCGCGGTGACGTCATCGTAACGATGGCATCGCCGCGATAGACGCGCCTTCTACCAAGAAAAAACGTTTCACCTCAGATCAAAACAGGGACTGTCATGATCAACCGTCGCTCCATTCTGCTCAGCGCCGCGGCGCTGGCTTTCGCCGCCACCTCGGCCTCGGCCCAGGATTACAAGGCCAAGTATCCGGAACTGACCTTCGCCATCATCCCGGCAGAAAACGCCTCGGGCGTCACCGAGCGCTGGGCGCCCTTCGTCGCCTATCTGTCGAAAGAACTCGGCGTGAAGGTCAATTTGCGCATCGCCAATGACTACGCAGCCGTCATCGAAGGCCAGCGCTCCGGCAACATCCACATCGCCAGCTACGGCTCGGCCTCGTTCGCGCGCGCCCGCCTCACCGGCGTCAAGACCGATGCCTTTGCCAACGACATCAATATCGATGGCTCCACTGGCTACTACTCGGTGTTTTTCGTTAAAGCGTCGAGCCCCTACAAGTCGGTCGATAATCTGAAGGGCAAGAACCTCGGTCTGGTCGATCCGAATTCGACCTCCGGCAACAACGTGCCGCGCTTCGAGCTGGACAAGATGGGCATCTCCGATGCCGACACCTATTTCAGCAAGGTCGTGTTCACCGGCAGCCACGAAAATGCGCTGCTGGCGCTGTCGCAGGGCACCGTCGATGTCGCCGCCAACCAGTGGACCAACGACAACGACTCGACGCTGCAGCAGATGCTCACCAAGGGCATGCTGAAGAATGCCGACGGCTCGGCGATGAAGAAGGAAGACTTCCGCATCATCCACAAGTCGGCCCCGATCATCAATGGCCCCTATGCCTATAGCTCCGACCTGCCGGAAGAGCTGAAGGTCGCCATCGCCAAGGCCTTCGTCGATGCACCGACCAAGGACAAGGCGGCTTTTGATCGCCTGTCGGACGGCCAGAAGAAGGGCTTCCATGCCGCGACCACCAAGGATTGGGACGCTACCATCGACCTGATCAAGTTCGTCGACGCGCTTCGCAAGAAGAAGGCGTCCTGATTGCCCGACCATTGAAGGGAGCCGGATCAGAAATGGTCCGGCTCCTTTTCTGTGTTTGATCCCAGATAGGCCCGCACATCATGTCCGCCGCCGTTTCCATTCTTCCGGCTCCGCAGCTTGCTGCGCTGAACGATGCCTACCGCAAGGCGGTGGCACGCCGGCGGTTGCGCACGCTGTTCGTCGTGGTGGCCTGCGTTGCAGCGCTGTTCGTCGCGGGGCTCGGCGCCGAGGTCAATCTCAGGACCTTCATCGAGAAGATTGGCAACTTCGGCAGCTATTTCGATCGCATCTTCACGCTCGAAGCCGGCACCCGGGTCTGGACCGACGTCAATGAATGGTTCTGGGGTTGGAAGAAGTGGCTGTCGCTGCTCGGCGAGACCGTGCTGATTAGCTATGTCGGCACGCTGATCGGTGCCGTGCTGGCCTTCGGGCTCAATTTTCTCGCGGCCGAGAATACTGCGCCCTCAGTGCCGCTGCGCTTTGCCGTGCGCCGCTTCATGGAATTCTGCCGCACCGTGCCGGATATCGTGTTCGCGCTGATCTTCGTCATCGCCTTTGGTCTCGGCCCAATGGCAGGCGTGCTGGCGATTGCGATCCACTGCATCGGCGCGCTCGGCAAGCTCTATGGCGAGATCGTCGAGAATATCGACATGAAGCCGGTGGAAGGCATCCGCTCCACTGGTGCAGGCTGGGTCGACTGCATGCGCTTTGCCGTGCTGCCGCAGGTCGCGGCCGGATTTGCGAGCTACACGCTGCTGCGCTTCGAGATCAATGTGCGTGGTGCCTCCGTGATGGGCTTCGTCGGTGCGGGCGGCATCGGTCAGGAACTCGTCGTTGCTGTCAGAAAGTTCTATTATTCCGACGTCAGTGCGATCCTGCTGATGATCATCGTCACGGTTTTCATCATCGACATCGGGACCGGCTGGCTGCGCGGCCGTCTGTTCGGCAAGGAAGCCAGATCATGAGTAGGCAGCCTGACATCAATACCCCCGCATTGCGCGGGCGCTATCCTGATGTCTTCAGCCGCCCGATGGCGTCGCGCGCCGGCGTGCCCGCCATCCTGGTCGCGGCGCTGGCATTGTTCATCTTTGGGCTCAATGAACTCGATTTCTCGCCGGCGCGGATGTGGACCGGCCTGCGCGAACTCGGCTGGATCACCATGATGATGATCCCGCCGAATCCCGGTTCGTCGCTGCCTGCCTATCTGCAGGCGATGGGCGAGACGCTGTCGATCGCCTTGCTAGGCACGACTTTGGCCGCGGTGTTCGCGCTGCCGGTCAGCCTGCTCGCGGCACGCAATGTCATTCCGTCGGCATGGCTACGCTTTCCGGTCAGGCGGTTTCTGGATTCGATCCGCGGCGTCGATACGCTGATCTGGGCGCTGGTCTGGATCAACGTCGTCGGTCTCGGCCCGTTTGCCGGCGTGCTGGCGATCGCGATTTCGGATTTCGGCGCCTTCGGCAAATTGTTTTCGGAAGCCATTGAAGCCGCCGACAAGAAGCAGGTCGAGGGCATTCGGGCCTCCGGCGGCAGCGCAATGCACGAGATTCGTTTCGGCTTGATGCCGCAGGTTCTGCCTATCATCGCCGGACAGGTGCTGTATTTCATCGAGTCCAACACCCGCTCCGCCACCATCATCGGCATTGTCGGTGCGGGCGGTATCGGTCTTCAGCTCGCCGAGCAAATCCGCGTGCTGGAATGGCAGAAGGTCTCGTTTCTGATCCTGATGATCCTGGTCGCCGTGGCGGCAATCGACTGGATCTCCAGCCGATTGCGCTTTGCCATCATCGGTCGCCGCGCGGTGGCGTGATCACGCCGCCGCCTTGTGGCGTTCCTGTTCGGCCTTGAACAGTTCGAACTCTTCAGTGACCGCGCGCACGATGCTCGGGCGTTCGCGCAGGCGCTTGTGATAGGCCTTGATCGCCGGCCAATTGTTCAGATCGATCTCCGGCAACACCATCGTCCAGTTCAGCACCGTGACAAGATAGGCGTCGGCGACGCTGAACCTGTCGAGCAGGAAGCCGCGTCCGGTGAGATGGTTTTCGAGATAGGTCAGCCGCGACAATCCGCTTTGTAGTGCATAGGCCTTCATCTCCGGGGGCGCCTTCTTGGCCAGCAACGGGACGAACAGCCCCTTGTGCAGCTCGGTGCCGATGAAACACAGCCACTGCTGCAGCCGGCTGCGGTCGATGCCCGAACCCGCGGCGATGGGGGAGTGCGGAAACCAGTCGGCGACATGCTGCAGGATCGCGGCATTCTCGGTGAGGATGACGCCATCGTCGGTGCGCAGTGTCGGCACCAGGCCGAGCGGATTCACGTCGCGGAAATCCGAACCGTCGTTGCGCACCTCCTTGTTCAGTGGATCGACCTCGAAGAACCGGGCATCGGCGCTGGCTTCGGCCTCATACAGCGCGATGCGGGTGGCCATCGAACAGGCCATCGGGGAGAAATACAGATCCATGGAAGCCTCCTTGAGATGGCGGACTGTTACGACCTGTCCGCCGGTTGATTTTAGTACCGTCTCGCATAATATAAATCTGGTCAAGGGATTTAATGCGAAATGGTACAAAAAAAGAAAAAGCCCGTCGTCGTGGCGAAGCCGGAGGTGGCCACCGAGCCGAAGCGCCGCGGCCGGCCACGCGCCTATGAGCCCGACGTGGCGATCGGGCAGGCGCTGGCGTTGTTTCGCAAAGGCGGTTATGCGGCGACGTCGCTCGACGATCTCAGCGAAGTGACCGGCATGAACCGGCCGTCGCTCTACGGCGCCTTCGGCGACAAGCGCGCGCTCTATATCAAGAGCTACCAGCGCTATCGCGACGACTACACCGTCCGGGTCATCGCGATCTTCAAGGCCGATATCGACATCCGGGAGCGGCTGCGCCGGTTCTTCGATGCGGCACTCGACATCTACACCACAGGCGATACCGCGCCGCGCGGCTGTTTTGCTGTCATGACGGTGGCGTCCGACGCTATCGCCGATCCGGAGATCGGCGCGATGATGCGCGAAAATTTTGTCGAGCTCGACGACGCCTTTGGCTGGTGTTTCAAGACCGCCGTCGCGCGCGGCGAATTGCCGGAGACGATCGATGTTCCCACGCTGTCGCAGATGGCGTCTGCGATACTGAATATGCTCTCGATCCGGTCCCGTGCCGGTGTTCCGCGCGCAGAGCTGGAGGCGTTCCTGCAGAAGGCGGTCGGCCTGTTATGCCGGCCCTCCGCATGACGTGTTCCACGTCGCCGCGCTCCCAACAATAATTTCCGCTAACCTGTCGGGATCGCACGATGTCGACCGTCTTTCATCCAAGGAGACCCCATGCTTTACGCCATCCTCTGCTACCATGATGAAGCCGTTGTCGGCGGCTGGTCGAAGGACGAAGACGACGCCGTGATGGCGAGGCTTGCCGTTGTGCACGGCAAGCTCGCGCAACAGGGCCGGCTCGGTCCCGTTGCGCGACTGCTGCCGACCACCGCGGCGACAACGTTGCGCAAGGACGAGCCGCCGGTGGTGCTGGACGGCCCCTTCGCTGAAACCAAGGAACAGTTGCTCGGCTTCTATGTCGTCGAGGCCGAAAACCTCGACGGCGCGCTGGAGATTGCGCAGGACCTCGGCCGCGCCAATCCCGGCGGCGCCTATGAAATTCGCCCGATCGGCGTCTTCCACGGAGCGTTCCAGCCATGACCGATGTCGCCTGGATCGATGCGGCGCTGACCTCGGCGCGTCCCCAGGCGCTCGGTGCGTTGCTGCGCTATTTCCGTAACCTCGACACCGCGGAGGAGGCGTTCCAGAACGCCTGCCTGCGCGCGCTGAAGACCTGGCCCCAAAATGGCCCGCCGCGCGATGCCGCGGCCTGGCTGATCATGGTCGGCCGCAACGTGGCCATCGACGATATCCGCCGCGGTGCAAAACAGCAGCCGCTGCCGGACGATGACCATGCGATATCCGATCTGGATGATGCCGAGAGCGAACTGGCCGAGCGTCTCGACGGCTCGCATTATCGTGACGATATCCTGCGGTTGCTGTTCATCTGCTGCCACCCGCAGCTCCCGGCGACACAGCAGATTGCGCTGGCACTGCGGATCGTCTCGGGCCTGACGGTGAAGCAGATCGCCCGCGCCTTTCTTGTCTCGGACGCTGCGATGGAACAGCGCATCACCCGTGCCAAATCTGCCGTCGCCAAGGCCAATGTGCCGTTCGAGACGCCCGGCGCGCCGGAGCGCAGCGAGCGTCTCGCTGCTGTGGCCGCCATGCTCTATCTGATCTTCAACGAGGGTTATTCGGCGTCAGGCGAGAGCATCGATCTGCGCGCGCCATTATGCGAGGAGGCGATCCGCCTGGGACGGCTGCTGCTCAAGCTATTTCCGGCCGAACCGGAGATCATGGGCCTCGCAGCGTTGATGCTGCTGCAATATGCCCGTTCGGCGGCGCGCTTCGATGCCAATGGCGCGCTGGTGTTGCTCGACGATCAGGACCGCACGCTGTGGAACGGCAAGATGATCGCCGAAGGCCTGGCGTTGATCGACAAGGCGATGCGCCATCGCCGCACCGGCGCCTACCAGATCCAGGCTGCCATTGCCGCACTTCATGCCCGCGCGGCGAAACCGGAAGACACCGACTGGGCACAGATCGACCTGCTTTATGGCTCGCTGGAAATCCTGCAACCGTCGCCGGTGATCACGCTCAATCGCTCGGTGGCGGTTTCGAAAGTGCGCGGTCCCGAAGCCGCGCTGGAGATGATCGCGCCATTGGCTGCAAAGCTCTCGAACTATTTCCACTTCTTCGGCGTGCAGGGCGCCTATCTGATGCAGCTCGGCCGCAACGACGAAGCGCGAGAAAGCTTCAACCGCGCCATCGCTTTGGCTAATACCTCGACGGAGGCGGATCACATCCGGATGCATCTCGATCGGCTGATGCTGGAGAGCAAGCCGCCGAACAGTAGCCGCAAACGAAAGACGGGCGAGACGCTTTCTGCTCCCTCCCCCCTTGCGGGGGAGGGCCGGGGAGGGGGGTAACCACAAGCGATGGCGTGTGTGGCACCCCCCTCCCGGCGCTGCGCGCCACCCTCCCCCGCAAGGGGGGAGGGAAGAAAACACACCGCGAATAATTTCTATGGCGGTGTCGGATTACGTCGATGCCGCTCGTCTTTGAGACATCGGCAGCTATTCGAACCACAGGACCCATTTCATGCCCGTCTCCCGTACCGCGCTCTGGATCGGCCGCATTCTCAGCGGCCTCGTCATTCTCTTTCTTGTGATGGATGGCGGGATCAAGCTGGTGCCGATCAAGGAGGTTACCGAGACCATGCAGCAGCTCGGCTATAGCGGCAGTATGGCGCAGGCGCGCGGCCTTGGCGTTCTCACGCTGCTCTGCGCATTGTTTTACGCGATCCCGCGCACGTCCGTTTTCGGCGCCATTCTGCTCACCGGGCTGCTCGGTGGCGCGATGGCGACACATCTGCGCGTCGACAGCCCGCTGTTCACGCATCTGTTGTTTGGCTTTTACATCGGCGTGATGGCATGGGGTGGGCTGTACCTGCGCGATCCCGCTATGCGCGCGATGATCCCGATCCGACCCCAAAGTCTTTAACCGGAGGAAAGAGCGATGCAGGTCAATCCCTATCTTCACTACAACGGCAATTGCGAAGAGGCCCTCAATTTCTATGTGAAGGCAATCGGGGCCAAGATCGACGTCATCATGCATGTGGAAGGCTCGCCCGCGGCGGAACAGATGCCGCCGTCGATGGCCAAGAAGGTGCTGCATGGCCAGATCTCGGTCGATGGCGAGGTCATCATGGCCTCGGACGCGCCGCCGGATTATTTCGAGAAGATGCAGGGCATGTCGGTCTGTCTGCAGATCCAGGATCCTGCAGATGGCGCCAAGGTCTTCGCGGCATTGTCCGAGGGCGGCACCATCAAGATGCCGTTCGGCGCCACGTTCTGGTCAAAGGGATTTGGTATGTGTGTCGACAAATTCGGTGCGCCCTGGATGATCAACTGCGCGATGGAGTGATGTGAGGCGTACGCCGCTTTCTTACCTCTCCCCGCGCCTGCGTGGGGAGAGGTCGCCGCGTCTTCGCGGCGGGTGAGGGGGGCACGATGCCAACCGCTTGATTGGCGTGTAGGGCTCGCTTCCGCTACAAGGCGCCCCGTCAGATCATTGGTGTTGTGAGAGGCTGTGCCTTGCTCCTCATCCCAGCCGGCGTGTCACGATCAGCGATCGAAGATGCGTCGCGGCCACGTTGAACAAGAAAAGAAAATCCCATGTCCGCCTTTACCCGCAACGCCGTCGTGCTCGGCCTGCTCTCCGCCGTCGGTCCCTTCGCCATCGACATGTATCTGCCGGCGCTGCCGGCGATCACCGCCGATTTGCGCACCACGACCTCGGCGACGCAGATGACGCTGATTGCGTTCTTCATCGCCTTCGGCCTGTGCCAGATCGCTTATGGACCGCTGTCCGACGTCTATGGCCGCAAGGCGCCGCTTTATGCAGGTCTGACGCTGTTCATCGCCGGCTCGATCGGTTGCGCGCTGGCACCGGGTGTGGCCTGGCTGATTGCGTTCCGCTTTGTCCAGGGTCTCGGCGCCGCCGCCATGGGCGTGATCCCGCGTGCCATCATCAGGGATCTGCACACCGGCCCTGAGGCGACCAGGCTGATGGCGTTGGTCATGCTGGTATTCTCGGTATCACCGATCCTCGCGCCGCTCGGCGGAAGTGCGCTGATCGTGCCATTCGGCTGGCGCGCCGTGTTCGTTGCAACGACCATCGCAGCCGTCATTGCTCTTGTGCTGGTGGCCTCGCTGCTGCCGGAAACGCGCCCCGCACATGAGCGCATCTCGGGCAGTGTGCGCAATGTGCTCGGCAGCTTCGGCGAGCTTTTGCGCGACTGGCACTTCCTCGGGCTCACCTTCATCGGTGGTCTCGGCATGGCGAGCTTCTTCGCGTTTCTTGCGACATCATCCTTTGTCTATATCGGCCACTATGGCCTGACGCCGACGCAGTACAGCCTGGCCTTCTCGGTCAATGCCATCGGCTTCATCGGCGCCTCTCAATTCGCTGGCTATCTCGGTGGCCGCTTCGGCATGGGCCGCGTGGTGATGGCGGCGGTGTCGGCCTATGCGTTTTTCGCAGTCGTGCTGCTGGCGCTGACACTGGCCGGCTTCACCAGCCTTGCCGTGCTGATTCCGCTGCTGTTCGTCTCCTTCGCCTTCCTCGGTCTGGTGATCCCATCCACCATGGTGCTGTCGCTGGAGAACCACGGCCCCATCGCCGGCATCGCCTCCGCCCTGGGCGGTACGCTGCAGATGGTCAGTGGCGGTGTGATGATCGGCGTGTCCGGGCTGTTCTTCGACGGCACCTCGCTGCCGATGGTCGCGACCATCGCCTGCACGGCGGTTGGTGCGCTTGCCGTCAGTATCGCCACGCTACGCCCGCGCGAACTTTCGCCGCAGCTCGCGGAGTAGTAAAACTGCTAGGCTGCGCGCCGACGGGGTCGAGGTGAGGATGGGACGAATGTCGTTCGGCCTGACATTTGCGGCAGCGATAGGCGCCGGCCTGATGGCCGGGCTGTTCTTCGTATTCTCGGTCACGGTGATGACCGCGCTCGGCAAGCTGCCAGCGCCGGCCGGTATTGCCGCGATGCAGTCGATCAACAGCACGATTCTCAGCCCGCTGTTCCTCACCGCTTTTATGGGCACGGTTCTGCTCTGCGTCATCATCGCTGTGATCGCGGTACTGAACTGGTCGCATCCGGCGTCACCCTATCTCGTCACGGGTGCGCTGCTCTATACCGTCGGTACCTTCCTCGTCACCGTTGTCTTCAACGTGCCGCTGAACGACGCGCTCGCTGCCGCGCCAGCCGACAGCGCCGAGACTGCAAGTCTGTGGACGCGCTATCTGTCGGTCTGGACCGGCTGGAACCACGTGCGCACGGCGGCATCCACCGGCGCGCTGGCCTTTTTTATGCTGGGGCTCCGCGTTCTCTAGTGCAGACCTGCTGCCTCGTCGCCTCAGAATCGATACGTCGCGGTGCTCAGCAGCGTGCGGCCCATGCCGTAGAAGCAGTCGCCGAACGACAGACAGGTGGCGATGTTGCGGGTATCGGCAATATTGGTCGCATTGAACTGCAGCCGCCACGGGCCATTGTCCCAGCGCACCATGGCATCGAACAGCGTGTAGTCCGGCGTGCGCAGCACGTCGATGCCGTCCCAGGATTCGCCGATATAGCGCACGCCGGCGCCGACGGTGACCTCAGGCAGGCCGAGCGAGGCCAGGCGATATTTGCCCCACAATGAGGCCTGCTGCTGCGGCACGCTGGCCACGCGCTTGCCGGCATTGTCGCCGGACTCGATCCGCGCGTCGGTATAGGCATAGGCGCCGATCAGGTCGAGATTGGGTGTGACGCTGGTCAGCACTTCCAGTTCGGCGCCCTTGATCCGCACCTGGCCGGTCTGGATCGAGAAGATCGGATTGGACGGGTCGCCCGACAGCCGGTTCTTCTCGGTGGTGTCGTAAAACCCGACATTGATCGCTGTGCCGGCGAACGGATTGTACTTAACGCCGACCTCATACTGCTCGCCGCGCACCGGCTTGCAGAACGTGGCGCAGGTGCCGGCGCCGAAGATCGGATTGAACGATTGCGCCCAGGACACATAGGGCGTCACGCCGAACGGCAATTCGTACATCAGCGCGGCGCGGCCGGTGGTGGCCCTGTCGTTCTGGGTGGGCAGTCCCTCGATACTATAGCTGACATAGTCCTGCCGCACGCCGAGCAGTGCGAGCCATGGTCCCAGCCGCATCTGGTCCTGCGCATAGAAGCCGGTCTGGCCCTGCTGTGCCTGCCGATCGTCGGTCAGCGAGGCCGAGAAACTGCTATAGACCGGCGCATACAGGTCGAACGGCCGCGGATCGAGGCCGGTGCCGCTGCGAGTTTTCTCGTGCAGGCCGAGATAGTCGATGCCCACCAGCACCTTGTGCGACACCGCGCCAGTCTGCAGCTTGATTTCGGCATTGCTGTCGGAGGTGAAGGCGTCCTTCGCCGCCTGACGGGCGTAATAGATCCGCTGTACGGTACGCCGGCCGGCGTCCAGGAATGGATTGGTGGGGTTGGAATACAGGTCCGGATACATGATGGCGTAATCGCCGTCGGTATGGCTGTAGCGGAAGCTCTGCTTGATCTTCAGCGCATCGCCAAAGCTCTGCTCGTAGAGGCTGGTGATGCCGCCGGTAGTGATGTTGTAGCGATCGTAATTGGGCTCGCCAGCAAAACGGTTGACCGGAATATAGCCGTTGGGGCCGGGCTTCAGCACGCCCTCGATGGGCAGGAAGGCGCTGAACGAGCTGGAACTGTCCTTCTGGTAGTTGCCGAGCACGGTCCAGGAGATGTCATTGGTCGGGCGCCAGGTCAGCGACGGCGCCAGCAGGATGCGGTCGTTCGGCACGTAGTCGACCTGCGAGTTGGAGTCGCGCAACACGCCGACGAAGCGATACAGCCACTCGCCATCCTTGGTCAGCTTGCCGGTGGAGTCCATCTGCAATTGCTTGCGGTCGAAGGAACCATACTGCACGCCGATCTCGTTACGGGATTCGGCCTGCGGGCGTTTCGACACTTCGTTGAGTACGCCGCCGGTGGACGAGCCGCCATACAACACGGACGGTCCGCGCAGCACTTCGATGCGCTCCAGCGCATAGGGATCGCGGCGCCATTCCAGCACCTGGCTGAGCCGCGAGCCCTGCATGCCGTCGAGATAGCGGCTCGGCTCCTGGCCGCGGATCAACGTGTAGTCGCCGCGCGCATCGCCGCCGAACGGATCGGCGGTCACGCCTGGCACATAGCGCAGGGTTTCCTGCACAGACAGGCCGCCCTGGTCGGTAATGCGATCGGCGGTCACGACCGAGATCGACTGCGGAGTCTCGCGGAGTGGCGTGTCGGTCTTGGTGCCGCCCATGCCGCGATTGGCGAGATAGCCCTGCACCGGGCCGGTGGCGGTCTCGGCACGGACGCCGGGAGCCGCGGTGGCAGCCGCAACCGGCGCATTGTTGCGGGCCGCGGCCTGGCGTGTTGCACGCGCGCGTGCGGTCGATGGGCGGGTCGCGCGCGCACGCGCGGCCGGTCGAACGGGTTGATCCACCACCACGGCGGGCAATGCGGTGCTGCCTTGCGGCGATTGCGCCTGCGATGGCGTCGTGATCAACGCCAGCATCGGCAGTGCCGTCCCGACCAGCCATCCCAGATGTGTGGAAGATTTGAATGTCATTTGCCCGCACCCCATACCAAGTGATGCAGGCGACTTATCACGCAGCGACGCAGCCGTAAGACGTCCGGGGCGTCATACAATTAGTCTGGAATTAGTATCTCTCTAAGGTGGCGGAGGTGTGCGCTGGAATCGGCAGCCGTGCAATCCGGATGATGCTGCACGTCATCTGGGCCCGACCTTCGCTAGCCGTTGATGCCCTCGCGCCGCAGCGTCGGCAGGCCGATGCCCGTGGCGTCGAAACCGCCATCGACCGCCAGCATCTGGCCAGTGATATAGCTCGACCGGTCGCTGCACAGGAAGAAGATCGCGTCGGCGAGCTCGTCCTCGCCGCCATAGCGATTCAGCGGAATCGCATCGTGATAATCGGCGCGGATCGCCGGCGTATGCACGGCCTTGGCCATCGCGGTTTCCACCGGGCCCGGCGCCACCGCATTGACGCGGATGCCGAGCAGCGCGAGCTCGACAGCGGACTGCTTGGTGAAGTGAATGATGCCGGCCTTGCTGGTGCCGTAGGCGACGCGCAGGGTGGACGCGCGTAGCGCCGAGATCGAGGCGATGTTGACGATGGCGCCGCCGCCATGCTCGCGCATCAGCGGAGCGGCCGCCTTGGTGCACAGGAACGGGCCGGTGAGGTTCACGGCCATGATGCGTTCCCATTCCTCCAGCGTCGTCTCGAGCAGAGGCTTGAAATTCGCAATGCCGGCATTGTTGACCAGCGCATCGAGCCGGCCGAAGCGGGCCTGCGTGGCGGCAAAGGCCTTGTCGACAGCAGCAGCGTCGGAGACATCCGTATGCAGCGCCAGCGTGTTGTCGGGATCGTTCAGCGCCTTGACGCTGGCGTCGAGCAGCTCGCGTTCGATATCCAGCAGCGCGACACGATAGCCTTCGCCAAGAAAGCGCTTGGCCACGGCAAGGCCGATGCCGCGCGCGGCGCCGGTGACGAGTGCAACCTTGCGAATCTGTTCCTTGCCGTCAGCCTTAGTCATGTCCTGCCCTGTGTCTTGATCACTTCAGGGCTGTTTAGAGAACGACAACGGCCGGGACAAGCCCGGCCGCGAACTTGTGGCAGGTCTGACCACTCAGAACCGGTAGGTCGCTGACCCCAGCACTGTGCGCCCGATGCCGTAGAAGCAGTCGCCACGCGCGAGGCAGGTGGCGAGGTGCCGTTTGTCGGTGATGTTGCTGGCGTTGACCTGGAAACGCCAAGGGCCTGTCTCGTATTTGATCATGGCGTCGAACAGCGTGTAGTCCGGCGTGCGGAGCGTATCCGTGCCGTCCCAGGACTCGCCGATATAACGCACGCCGCCGCCGAGGGTGACGTCGCGCAGACCCAGCGACGTCAAGCGATAGGTGCCCCACAGCGATGCCTGGTGATCCGGCACGGTTTCCACATGCTTGCCGACATTGTCGCCGCTTTCAACCTTGGCATCGAGATAGGAGTAGCTGCCAATCAGTCTGAGGTCGGGCGTCACCTGGGTGATGACCTCGAGCTCCACGCCACGGATACGCACCTGTCCAGTCTGGATCGAAGCGATGAAACCATTTGCATCGGGCACGGATCCTGAGGCCAGCCGGTTCTTCTCGACTGTGTCGAAAATAGCGCCATTGATCGCGGTGCCCGGGAATGGATTGTACTTGAAACCGACCTCGTAGATCTCGCCGCGCTGCGCCTTGCAGATCTCGGCGCAGACATTGGCGCCGAAGATCGGATTGAACGACTGCGCGTAGGTGACGTAGGGGTTGAAGCCAACAGGCGTTTCATACATCAGGCCCACGCGGCCCGTTGTGGCCTTGGTGTCTTCGTCGGGGCTGCCTGCGACGCGGTTGCTGACATAGTCCTGTCGAACGCCGACCGTGGCGAGCCAGGGGCCGAGCCGCATCTGGTCCTGCGCGTACAGGCCGAGCTGGCTTTGCCGCACCGCGGGGGTATCGGACAACACAGGCGCCGTAAGACTGGTGTAGACCGGAGCATAGAGATCGAACGGTGTTGGATCAAAGCCACCGCCTGAACGTGTGCGCTGGTTCAGGTCGCGATAGTCGAGGCCGAACAGCATCTTGTGCGAAACAGGTCCGGTCAGCAGCTTGAGCTGGACATTGTTGTCCATGGTCAGGCTGTCCTTGGCCACTTCCTGGCTGGAGATGTAGCGCGCCACCGTTCGGTGTTCGGGATCCAGAAACGGATTCGAGGGATTTGAGTAGGAATCCGGGTAGGCCGTCCGATAGATGCCTTCGACATGCGTGAAGCGCAGGTTCTGGGTGATTTTCACGGCATCGTTGAAGCTGTGTTCGAACAGGCTGCTGAAAGCACCGGTCTCGGTCTGGTATTTGTCGTAGCCGGGATAGCTCGCGAAGCGATTCACCGGAATGAAGCCGTTCGGCCCCGCGAACAGCGTGCCTTCATGCGGCAGGAACGCCGTAGAGCTGCCGCTCGTGTCCTTCTGATAGGTGCCGAGCACAGTCCAGCTGGTGTTGTTGGTCGGCCGCCAGGTCAGCGACGGTGCCAGCACGATGCGGTCGTCCTTGGTGAAGTCGGTCTGCATGTTGCTGTCGCGGAAGACGCCGACGAAGCGATACAACCACTCGCCATCCTTGGTCAGCTTGCCGGTCGTATCGATCTGCACCTGCTTGCGGTTGAAGCTGCCAAATTGAACGCCGATCTCGCTCGCCGCTTCCGCCTGGGGGCGCTTCGAGATCAGGTTGATCAGGCCCGCCGTGGACGTGTCGCCGTACAGTACGGACGCCGGTCCGCGCATCACCTCGATGCGCTCGGCCGTATAGGGATCGGGCCGCCATTCGTTGAACCGATAGGCGTCCGCCGCGCGCGTACCGTCGAGATAGATATTGGGGTCCTGACCACGGATGCGCGGGTAGTCGCCGCGTGAGTCCACACCGTAGGCGTCGGCGAAGACGCCCGGGATATAACGCAGGGCATCCTGAACACTCGTCGCGCCCTGATCGGCCATGCGATCGGTCGTGACCACCGTGATCGACTGCGGCGTCTCGCGCAGCGGCGTGTCGGTCTTCATGCCGGTGGTGCTCTGCCCGGCGAGGTAGCCCTGGACCGGACCCGTGCCGGATTCGAAAGCTGCAGCAGCCGGAGCGGCGGTCGCGGCCGGCGCTGCCGGTCCCCGGGCGGCAGTCCGACGGCTGGCGGCGGAGCGCGCCGCCTGCGACCGCTGCGGACGTGCCGGCGTGGCACGCGGTTTGGCCTGCTCTACAACGACGGGCGGAAGCTGGCTCTGCGCCTGCGCCGGAGCTTCGATCGCGAAGGTCATAAGAACTGCGATAGACGCTCCGAAGAGTCGCTGTGAGGTTTGGGAAATGGCCACGCTTACGCTCCTTAGCTAATTTTCAGCTAAGTCGGTAACGCGCGCGTGAAGCGGTGTGAACGGCAAATGGCCATTTCCACAGGTTGCCAGCTTAGTATCGTTCTACTTTTCGAGCTCTGAATATGTCCAAGGCCCGCATGGAAGGATTTTGGCTCCCCTGTCGCGAAAATGGGCCGATACTTGTCGGAACGCGTAGAGCTCATTCGTCCTTGGTCGACGTCATTCGCCAGGCTCATGCAGCGGCGATGTATTTCATCCATCCCGACAGGAGGTTCCCTTGTCCCTCACACTGCATTTCCATCCGCTGTCGTCTTATTGCTGGAAGACGCTGGTCGCGCTGTACGAGAACGACACGCCGTTTACGCCGCATATGGTCAATCTCGGCGACGAAGCTGAGCGCGCGGCGCTGTTGAAACTGTGGCCGATCGGCAAATTCCCCGTGCTGGAAGATGATGAGCGCGGCGCGATCGTGCCGGAGTCCTCCATTGTCATCGAGTTTCTCGACCGGCATTTTCCCGGCCGCACGCGTTTCATCCCCGATGGCGACGCCGGCCTGCAGATGCGGTTACGCGACCGCTTCTATGATCTCTATGTGCACACGCCGACGCAGAAGATCGTCGGCGACCGTCTGGTGCCGGCCGACAAGAAGGATCCGCATGGTGTGGCCATGGCGCGTGCGTTGCTCACCACATCCTACGGCATGATCGACAAGCAGATGGCGACGAACGCGTGGGCGATGGGCGCAGCGTTCACGCTCGCCGACTGCGCCGCGGCTCCGGCGTTGTACTACGCGAACAAGGTGCATCCGTTCGGAGACGCACATCGCAACGTCTCGGCCTATCTTGGCCGGTTGCTGGCGCGTCCATCATTCGCGCGGGTGGTGAAGGAGGCGGAGCCGTACGCGCACATGTTTCCGGAGGAGTGAGCATTATGAGTGCCGACAAGGCGGGGATCATTCGAGACCTGTTTGCAGCCTATCTGCGCAATGACCGCGGGGCCGTCGAAGATGCGTTCACGGACGACTTCACCTTTACGAGCCCGTTCGATGACGGGATCGACAAGCCTACCTATTTCGCCCGCTGCTGGCGTGTCGCCGACTGGATCGCGCAGCATGATCTTGAGCGTATCGCCGTCGATGGCGATACGGCTTTCGTGACCTATCGTTGCGTGGCGAAGGACGGCAAGAGTTTTCGCAACACCGAAGTCTTCGGCTTCGAGGGCGATCTCATCCGGTCGATCGATGTGTATTTCGGCGCGAGTTACAAGAACGGGGTGTTTCAGAAGCAGGCGTCGTAAGGGCGTAATCATACGAGTGCGGACAAGATCCGAACCATCCATTCGGATCAGCCACTGATAGTTCCTCCACGCGAGAACTTAGCGCTCCGATCAACGAGGAAAACAACAAGATCTGTTTCCTGGACAGCGGTAACATTCATCTCGGCCTGATCCGCGGCAAGCATCAGCGCGGTGTGCGTTCCGACGTCGTGCTGTCCCGCAGATATTCTGCCCTGAAAAACATATAGCCAACGATCAAACCCGGGTTTGGACGGGAGGTCGATACTTCGACCTGCCGATAGATGGGTATCGTACAAATAGATGGCCTGACGTACGAAGGTCGGCGCGCCCGATCCTTTCGGTCCGGTCAGCAACCGCCATTGATCGTTGCGCTTGATTTTATCGAGTTCAACAAATTGAACGATCGGCTCTTCGTCTGTGGCCTCAGGCCGAACGAAAATCTGCAGCATTTCGATCTGGTCGTCTCCGACAACTCGCTCTTCGTGATGAAAGCCGCGGCCTGCGTTCATCACCATCAACCGGTCGGGCGATATAAGTTCGCTCTTTCCGGCGGAGTCGGTGTGCTGCATGCGGCCTGCGCGCATGTAGCTTATGATCTCGTCATTGCGATGCTCGTGCATCCTCACGACGAGGCCGGGTTGCAGCCGGGCGTGGTCGATAACGCCAAGCCCGCCGAAGCCTGCGTCATTTGGCTGTCCCAGAGAGATGCCGGGATGGATTCGACGCAACTGGAATGGCCCTTGCGACCGCACCTGATGGCTTTCGGGCGAGACGACGCCGATCCCTTCGATGGTTGGTACTGAGGTCATGTTTTTTCTCCTTATCGCGTTTTCGAGCGAAGTGGATGCCGGTTCGCGTCAAGAAAACGCGTCAAACAAAAAGCTGGAGCCCGGTTCTGCTTCAATCAGAACCAATGAGGCTCCAGCTTCGGCGGGCGCGACGGCGTTACGGATTGATCGGCGGAAGCACTTCGGTGAACAGCAACTGGATGAGTTTTTGCCCATTGGGCGTTCCCCAGTTCTGAGCGAGCTCGGCGATCATCGTGTTGGTCGCTGTTAAAACAACGCCAGCATCCTGCATGCGCCGGCGGGACATATCCTCGGAGAGCTCGAATGGAGACCCCGAAGCATCCATGACCGCTTGGACGCTGTAGCCTTCCGCCACCGCATCGATCGCCGGGAAGACGAGGCAGACGTCGGTCGTGACGCCGGCCATGATCAGGTTCTTTCGTCCCGTCGCTTCCACCGCTGCCTTGAAGTTGACGTCGGTCCAGGCATTGACAATGCCTTCGCGCTTGACGCGCGCTTTGAAGGCGTCTGGCAGGATCTCCTGCAGCTCCGGCAACAGCGGCCCCTGCAGGCGATCTTCCTGGCTCGACGTCAGGACGGTCGGAATGTTCAGGATGCTCGCTGTTTTCGCCAGTGCCAGCGACATGCGCTTGGCCCGGGCGACGTCGATGTTCTTGATCAACTGCATCGTGCCGATCTGATGATCGATGAGCAGAAGCGCGGAATTTTCCGGGGTGAAGTAATTGGGCATGATCTGACCTCGTTTTGGCTGAAAGAGCCTCATTGCTCGCCCATAAGTGTAGAAATGAAACAAAGCCCGCGGCAGACTTGAAAAATGACCTCGTCATGTTTCATAAATGGAACATGACAGTCTTCGGAGATTTCGACGGCCTTGCGCTATTCACCCGCATCGTCCAGGCGGGAGGGCTCGCGGCGGCCGAGCGTGCGACGGGCATTCCGAAAGCGACGCTGTCCCGGCGACTGTCGGTGCTGGAAAATACCTTGAACGTCCGACTCGTCCGGCGGACGAAGAAGGGCGTCGTGCTCACAGAGCAGGGGCAGCAACTTTTCGAACGAAGCCGTGCGGCCTTCTCGCTCGCTGAAGAGGCCGTAGCCGAGGTTCAGGACGAGCGCGCAGCCCTGTCGGGCAACATTCGTCTTTCCTTGCCGCCCGATATCGCCACTGCAGTGCTTGCGCCTGCGTTGATCCGGTTCGGAGTCAGACATCCCGATGTCACGATTGAGATAACGCTTGCCGATCGCAGAGTGTCGCTGATTGAGGAAGGATATGACTTGGTGGTTCGGATGGGGCCGGTCGCGGACTCCGAACTGGTCTTCAGGAGAATTGCCACCTTGCCGAGAGTGCTGGTCGCCAGCCCGGACTTTTTATCGGCGCACTCCAGTTTGAACGAGCCGCAGGACCTCAGGGAAATTCCCGCGCTTGCGATCCGTCGCGATCTGGTCGAATGGGACCTGCGAAACGACAAAGGCGTGACTGCAACTGTCCATCCCAAAATCGGCTTTGCGATCAACCGGCAGACGATATTGGTGGACGCAGCAATTGCGGGCCTCGGGATTGCCAACCTGCCATTCTTTTTAGTTGAAGCCGCGCTGACATCCGGTGCGCTTGTTCGCGTCCTGACAGGTTGGGAGCCATCTCCCGTCGAGATGACGGCGCTCTGGCAAAAGGATAGATTCAGCGGCCGCCTGATAAAGGCAATCGTGACCGAATTCGCAGATGCGCTGAAAGATGATCGGGTGTCGCGCTAGTCGATCATTCGAAATGCTGTTGAGCGATGATTGCGTCCGGGAGAGCCACACGGGCGGCCAGTTGTGATCCGGTAATTGTAGAAGCCTGCCAGGCCGATTGCGCAGCGGCATAGCCCAACTTCGCAGCGGGATTGCCGCTGACCATGGTTGAAGGAAAAAATCCATTGGTCATGACGTCTGAAATAATTTCACCGGTCATGTCGGACTGGCAAAAGCTGCTTCGTCATCCTTGCAGTCGAACCTTCCAACGGAGAAAGACCGATGCGTTTCATGGTGATTGTGCATGCGAACAAGGACACCGAAGCCGGCGTGATGCCGACGACGGAAATGCTGACCGCGATGGGCAAGTTCAATGAAGAGATGTGCAATGCCGGCGTGATGCAGGCCGGCGAGGGGCTGCACCCGACATCGAAAGGCGCGCGGATCACCTTTACCGGCAGTGAGCCAGTGGTGAAGCAAGGGCCGTTCGATGTGACGCGTGATCTGATAGCGGGCTTCTGGCTGATCGACGTCGCCTCGAAGGACGGGGCGATCGCGTGGATGAAGCGGGCGCCGTTCGCGGCCGGCGACGAGATTGAGATCCGTCAGGTGTTTGCGGCCGAGGATTTCGGCGACGCCCTCACACCCGAATTGCGCGAGAAGGAAGAGCGCCTGCGCGCGCAAGCCGCCAAGAAATAAGCGACGAGATCAACGAGGATAATGACCATGCGATTCATGATGCTGATGATCCCCGGCGGCTATGAGACTGCGGCGCCGGGCACCGTGCCGGAGGACGTCGAGCGCGTCGCCGCGATGATGGCCTATAATAAGGCGCTGATGGACGCCGGTGTGCTGATCACCTGCGACGGATTGCACCCGCCATCGATGGGCGCGCGGGTGTCCTTTCCATCCGGCAAGCCGGTGGTGACCGATGGGCCGTTCGCGGAATCCAAAGAAGTGCTCGGCGGCTACTGGATGATCGACGTCGCCTCGCGCGATGAGGCCATCGCCTGGGCCAGCCGCTGCCCGGCGACGCCCAACGAGGTGATCGAGATCCGCCAGGTGCAGGAAATGGCCGATTATCCGGAGGACGTGCAGGCCGTCGCCTCGGGATTCGAGGAGATGCAAACCACCGCAAAGCGGCTCGGCTGAGGCAAAATCATTGCGACGGGCATGAAACGGTCGTGTCGCAACACGGCCGCATGCCCGCCGCAGGATTTCCGCATGCGGCGGGCGTTGATTTGTTGAGGGAATTTGCGCCGGTCACACCGTTTTGGTGTGACCTTTTGGCCCGGCTCATGTTAAAGCCCTTCACATGAGCTGGCGCAAAGACAGCCGCGGCGAGCGCGGTTATCACCACGGAAATCTGAAAGAGGCCCTGCTGCAGGCGGCACTGGGGCTGATTGCGGAGAAGGGGCCTGCGGGCTTCACCTTCGCCGATGCCGCGCGCACGGCCGGTGTCAGCGCGGCCGCGCCCTATCGCCATTTCCGCGATCGCGACGACCTCCTCGCCAGCATCGCGCAGCGTGGCTTCGAGCAGTTCGAGCAGGTGCTGACGGCGGCGTGGGATGATGGCCGTCCGAATACGGTCACGGCCTTCGAGCGGATCGGCAAGGCGTATCTCGCTTTCGCCCGCACTGAACCGGCCTTCTATTCGGCGATGTTCGAATCCGGAATCCCCGTAGATTCCAGTCCTGAACTGGCCGCGGCGGGAGAACGTGCCTTCGGTGTGATCCGTGCGGCGGCAGAACGTTTGGCCGCCTTGACGCCGCCCGGTGTGACGCGTCCACCGGCGATGATGATGGCGCTGCATATCTGGTCGCTGGCGCATGGCGTGGCCTCGCTGTTCGGCCGCGGCGATGCTGCGCGGCGCAAGCTGCCGATGTCGCCGGAGGATCTGCTGGAAGCCGGCGCGCTGATTTATTTGCGCGGACTGGGCTTTCCAACCGACCAAAACGTCCACAAGTCCGACACATCTACAGCGCCCAAATCGGGTCCTTGGGGAACCGCCCCAAAATAATTCGCGGCGCTCCCCTTGCGGTCGTCTTGACAAAATCCGGCCGTGAGCTAGGTATGTAAATGTTATTTACATTCACAAGCGGCATGGTGCCGCTGATGGAGAGGAAAATGGCCAACGCTGCAGATTACAATCGATGGGGTCCACCCGCCGATGATCGGGTGTCCTACCAGATGCGCTCACCATGGCACATCGTATTGATCGTGCTTGGTTTTATCATCTGGTGGCCGGTTGGCCTCGCACTTCTCTTCTTCACACTCGGGAGCAGAAAAATGGGTTGCTGGGATCGTAACGGCCGTTTCGAGAACAAGATGGAGCGAATGCAGTACAAGATGGAGCGCATGCGCAACCGCATGGAGCGCTCAGGCTTCGGGTCGGGCTTCGGCTTCGGCCCGCCGACCTCGGGCAACCGCGCCTTCGACGAATATCGCGTCGAAACCCTGCGCCGCCTCGAGGAAGAACAGCACGAATTCAAGAACTTCCTCGATCGTCTGCGTCACGCCAAGGACAAGGAAGAGTTCGACCAGTTCATGGCGCAGCACCGCCCGAAGCCGACCCCGCCATCGGATAACAATCAGGCGCAGGGCTAACAGCCCGGAACTGATAGGCGTCAGGCGGTAGCGCCCCCTTCGCCCGATGCCGACATCGCCGCCCGTCTGATCATTCAGGCGGGCGGTTTTGCTTTGTCACGGGCCCTTCACGAACAAGCGAATACCGCTTCATTTCTCGGCCAAAACACGCTTTGGTAACTCCGCATTAACCATGACTGGCGTCTGGTAAAAGCCGCAGAAACGCGTGCAAGCCCTTGTTTTGACATGTTGGCAGGGAATTTAGGGCCCGGCTTCGGACAAGCCCTCCATGCGACACAACAAGAACATTGCATTGGCGTTCCGCGCCGCGCGCGATGCGTGGCAGCGACACCAGCGATGAGCAAGTCGCTGGCAAATTAAGGATTTTTGCGTTGAGAGGATACCGTTCATGAATCCGGCCGATGTCGCGCAGTCAGCCCTGCCGCTGGCTTCATCCGACGTTTCGCTGATCGCGCTGTTCCTGCAGGCCCACTGGATCGTGAAAGCGGTCATGCTGGGACTGCTGGGCTGTTCGGTGTGGGTCTGGGCGATCGCGATCGACAAGATGTTCCTGTATTCGCGCACACGCCGCGCCATGGACCGGTTCGAGCAGGCCTTCTGGTCCGGCGAGTCCATCGAGGATCTGTACCGCGCGCTCTCCGCCAAGCCGACGCAGTCGATGGCGGCGTGTTTCGTCGCGGCGATGCGCGAGTGGAAGCGGTCTTTCGAAAGCCAGGCGCGCTCCTTCACCGGTCTGCAGATGCGCATCGACAAGGTGATGAACGTCTCCATCGCCCGCGAGGTCGAGCGCCTTGAGCGCCGGCTTCTGGTGCTGGCGACGGTCGGTTCGGCCGGCCCCTTCGTCGGTCTGTTCGGCACCGTCTGGGGCATCATGTCGAGCTTCCAGGCGATTGCGGCGTCCAAGAACACATCGCTCGCCGTGGTCGCGCCTGGTATCGCCGAAGCGCTGTTCGCCACGGCCATCGGCCTTATCGCCGCCATCCCGGCGACTATTTTCTACAACAAATTCACGTCAGAAGTGAACAAACAGGCCCAGCGCCTGGAGGGGTTTGCCGACGAGTTTTCAGCGATCCTGTCGCGCCAGATCGACGAGCGCGTCTGATGGGTGACGAATTGAACCTTGAAGTGAGCACCCTGTCATGGGGATGAATATGGGCTCGGGCGGTGGTGGCGGAGGTCGGCGCGGGCGCCGGCGTGCTGCCGTCATGGCCGAGATCAACGTCACCCCGATGGTCGACGTCATGCTCGTGTTGATGATCATCTTCATGGTGTCGGCGCCGCTGATGACCTCGACCATCGATATCGACCTGCCGATCGCAAGCGGCGGCAAGTCGATATCGCAGAATGCTCCGCCACTCACCGTGTCGGTGAAGCGAACCGGCGGTGGCTGTAATTCGGCAGTCGAAATGTATGTCGGCGACGCCCTGGTGCCGGTGAGTGAGCTCGACGCCAAGATCAAGGCGATCCGGGCGACGCGTTCGGAGACAGACAACACCGTGTTTCTCCGTGGTGACAAGGACGTCTGTTACACGGACATGATGAAATTGCTCGGCACCGTTCGCTCTGCCGGATTCAAGGCCAATATCGTGATCCTGCCGGAGCAGGGGACGTAAGCTCGTGGAACAGCCGGTTGATCTGGGCAGGAGCAGGATTGGAAATCTGATCGTGAAGGTCGACAAGACACTCATCGCATCGGTAGCCCTGCACGTCATCGTGATCGGGTGGGGACTTCTCACGTTCTCTTCCAAGGCATTGGAAGTGATGCCGGAGGATTCCGTCGGGGTCGACATCAGCGTCGAAAGCCAGTCCATGGTCGGTCAAAAGACCGGCAAGAAGGAAAATCCGAAGCCGAAGGTGGAGAAGGTCGCCGAGGCCAAGCCGCCGGTCGAGGATACCGTCGGCAAGATCGACGACAAGAAGCCGCCGGTGATCACCGAGACGGCGCCGAAGGAACAGCCGAAGACTGACGAGAAAGCGGCGGCCGAAGCAGCGAAGGCGGAGGCTGCGGCAAAAGCCGAGGCTGCAGCGAAAGCCGCGGCCGATGCCAAGGCAAAGGCAGAAGCCAAAGCGGCGGCGGTGGCCGACGCCAAGGCAGAGGCTGAAGCGAAGGCCGAGGCTGACGCCAAGGCGCAGGCAGAAGCCAAGGCGAAGGCCGAAGCGCAAGCCAAGGCTAAAGCAGAAGCCAAAGCGAAGGCTGAGGCAAAAGCCAAGGCTGATGCCGAAGCGAAAGCCAAGGCCGAAGCACAGGCCAAGGCAGCAGAGGCCAAGAAGGCCGAACGCGTGTTCGATCAGTCAAAGATCGCGGCACTGATCGACAAGCGCGATCCGACCCGGAATTCGGTGACGGGGTCCGACCTCAATCCGAACGAGGCTCTGGGTTTGGCGAAAGGCAATGCGAGCAACAACGTCGCCACTTGGGGCGCAATGTTCAAGTCGCAGGTCGAGCGCTGCTGGAAGAAGCCCTATGGCGGCATCGAAGCGCAGATGACCGAGTCGATTTTCAGCGTCAAGCTGAAGCGTGACGGGTCGTTGGAAACGACGCCGGTTGCCATCAGCAATCCAACGACGCCGTATTTCCGCGTCTATCAGGAGAGCGCACTGCGTGCGATTATCGAATGTGCGCCGTATAAACTGCCTACGGCGTTTTTTGACGAATGGAAGTTTTTCGAACCCGTTTTCACCGAACGACGGTCATGAGCACGTCACTCCTGGTGACGATCACGAATACCGAGCAAAGCCCGCAATAATGACCGACAAGAATGGATTGCCCCCGATGTTGTTTCGCCCGAGCCGCCGACAGATCATCACAGGAATGGCGGCGACAGGTCTGCTGATGGGCACCAGTGCGCGAACCGCCTTCGGGCAGGCGCGCGTGCAGATCACGGAAGGCAATGTCGCGCCGCTGCCGATCGCGATCCCGAACTTCTCCGCCGGCACCGGTGCGGATAACGAAGTCAGCGTCGGCGTCTCCCAGGTCATCACCAACAATCTGAAGCGCAGCGGCCTGTTCGCGCCGATCGATCCGGCGGCCTTCGTCGAGAAGGCCATCAATATTGACGCGCCGCCGAACTTCGTGAACTGGAAGACCGTCAATGCGCAGGCGCTGGTCACTGGCCGCATGACCCGACAGGGCGATGGTCGCCTGAAGGCCGAATTCCGGCTGTGGGACGTCGCCACCGGTCAGCAATTGGCTGGCCAGCAATATTTCACCTCGCCGGAATACTGGCGTCGTATCGCCCACATCATTTCCGACCAGATCTATGAGCGCCTGACCGGCGAGAAAGGCTATTTCGATAGCCGCGTGGTCTTCGTTGACGAAACGGGCTCCAAGGAGCGCCGCGTCAAGCGACTGGCCCTGATGGATCAGGATGGTGCCAATGTGCGTTACCTGACGCGCGGGGCGGATCTGGTGCTGACACCGCGGTTCTCGCCGTCCACGCAAGAGATTACCTATATGGAATTCGGCCAGGGTGATCCCAAGGTCTATCTCTTCAACATCGAGACGGGTCAGCGCGAGGTCGTCGGCAACTTCCCGGGCATGTCGTTCTCGCCGCGCTTCTCGCCGGATGGCCAGCGTGTCATCATGAGCCTGCAGCAGGGCGGCAATTCGAACCTGTTCGTCATGGATCTGCGGTCGAAGTCGACGACGCGCCTGACTGATACGCCGGCGATCGATACCTCGCCGTCCTATTCGCCGGACGGGGCACGGATTTGTTTCGAATCCGATCGCGGCGGCAAACCGCAGATCTATACGATGGCGGCCACCGGCGGCGGTGCCCAGCGCATCTCGTTCGGCGAAGGCAGCTATTCGACCCCGGTCTGGTCGCCGCGCGGCGACTATATCGCCTTCACCAAGCAGGGCGGCGGGCAGTTCTCGATCGGCATCATGAAGCCCGACGGGTCCGGCGAACGGCTGCTGACGTCCGGCTATCATAATGAGGGTCCCACCTTCGCGCCCAATGGCCGCGTGATCATGTTCTTCCGCGATACGGGCGGGGGCCCGTCCCTGTTTACGGTCGACGTTTCGGGTCGTAACGAACTCAAGGTCCCGACGCCCGGCTTCGCGTCCGATCCGGCCTGGTCGCCGTTGCTATCGTAAACAAACGATTGGCGGCGACGGGCGGATTACCGGCTATTCCCGGCAAACTTTGCCCACCGCGCTGAAATCACGAGCAGATTTGCTGTTTATGCGAATGCGTAAACAGTTCGCTAACGATGTTCCCTCAGAAAGACTTCATCAGGACCCGGTACCAATGTGCGCCTGAACAGGACGCATTTACGCCCGATGCAGCTCGCCGACCACAACCGGACGAACAGCAAATCGATGTCGCCGTCGATCTACACGGCGCTCGTCGATTCCTTGTTCGAAAACCCGATTCCGATGCTGGCCGGTGCGGTCTGCGCCGGGACCGGCGCAGTCATGACTGCGGTGAAGACCGGCAACCCTTTGCTGTGGCCATGCGCCGCCCTGATCATCGTCATTGGCGCTTTGCGGGCCCTTCAGCTTAGCCGCTATGAAAAGCGCGAGACCGCGCTGACGCCCGACGAGGCGATCCGCTGGGAATTCAATTACATGGTTGGCGGCTCGCTCTATGCAGCCGCGTTGGGCCTGTGGTGTTGGGTTGTTTTGCTTGGCAGCGATGATCCGGTCGCGCATATGCTGGGTACGGCAGTGACCGTCGCCTATATCGCGGCCGGCGCCGGCCGAACCTATGGCCGTCCGAAGATCGCGCAGTTGCAGGTGCTGCTGGCGTGCGGTCCGATGGCGCTGGCGCTGATTATCCACGGTGACTTCTACTATATCGGCTTTGCGTTTCTGAACGTCCTGTTCTTTGTCGGCCTGCGCCGGATCACGCTTCGTCTACATGACGTCTACGTCAAGGCGCTGCTGGCCACCGAGCGGGTCGGCTCCATCGCCGGCCAGTTCGATACGGCGCTGAACAACATGCCCAACGGCCTGTGCATGTTCGGCGCCGATGGTCGGTTGGCGGTGCTCAACAATCGCTTCACTGCGATGATGGAGATTTCAGAGGATCTCGTGCAGCGCGGCGTGACTGCTCGCGAAGTCGTTTCGCTCTGCGTCAATGCGGGGACGGTTTCGTCGGCCAGCGCGATGACCATCATCACCGAGATTGAAAGCTCGAAGGCGGCCGAAATCACGACCCTTGATCATGCCCACGAGAGCGAACGCGCATTGTCGTGGAAGTTTCAGCCGATGGTCGGCGGCGGCACGGTCGTTCTGCTTGAAGACATTACCGAGCGCCGCAATTCCGAAGCGCGTATCAGCCACATGGCGCGTTTCGACGAATTGACGGGGCTGCCGAACCGGGTCAGTTTCCGGAACGAAATCGGCCGCATGCTGAAGAGCTCGGACCAATCCACGCTGTCGGCACTGCTGTTCGTCGATCTCGATCAGTTCAAGCAGGTCAACGATACGCTTGGTCATCCATGCGGCGATCAGCTGTTGTGCATGGTCGCCGATCGGCTGCGCGAAATGTTGCGCGCGGATGACTTCGTGGCTCGTTTTGGCGGTGACGAATTTGTCGTGTTCCAACGTGCCATCAAGACAAATCATGATGCAGCCGATCTGGCGCGTCGCATCGTCGAACGGCTCAGTGAGCGCTACGAGGTCGACAATCATCAGGTCGAGATCGGCGCCAGCGTCGGCATCGCGTTGACGGAACCCGACGTCAGCGCTGACAACCTTTTGAAAAACGCCGATATGGCGTTGTATCGTGCGAAGGCCTCCGGCCGTGGCACCTTCTGCTTCTTCCGCGACGAGATGGCCCAGACGGTCGAGGCGCGCCGCGTGCTCGAACTGGATCTGCGCCAGGCGCTCGCCAATGAAGAATTCGAGATTTACTACCAGCCGCTGGTCAATCTGAAGTCGGGACGCATCTCGACCTGCGAAGCGCTGCTGCGCTGGAATCATCCTATCCGCGGCACTGTTTCACCGGTCGATATCATTCCCGTCGCAGAAGACATGGGCCTGATCGTCGATCTTGGCCGCTGGATTTTGCGCAAGGCCTGTATCGAATGCATGAAGTGGCCAGACGCGGTCAGCGTCGCCGTCAACTTCTCGTCGCAGCAGTTTCATCAGCGCGACGTGTTGAGCGAGGTACGCTACGCCCTCGATGTGTCCGGGCTGCCTGCACGTCGTCTCGAGATCGAGATTACCGAATCGTCGCTGCTGCGTAATACGCAGTGGACTCACGATGCCCTCGCGCAGCTTCACGCAGCAGGTTGCCGGATTTCGCTCGACGATTTCGGTACCGGCTATTCGAGCCTGAGCTATCTGCACAATTTCCCGCTGCAGAAGGTGAAGATCGATCGCTCATTCCTCGAAGGGATCGATACGGACCGTCCGTTGACGCTGCTGCGCGGCGTCGCGCGCCTCAGTGCCGATCTGGGAATGACTGTTGTCGTCGAAGGCATCGAGACCAACGAGCAGCTCGAACTGATCAGCGCCGACGGCACGATCAGCGAGGCGCAGGGCTATCTGTTCAGCCGCCCGGTGCCTGCGACCCGGATCAGGCAGCTCCTGGACGCGTCCCACGGACGTCGCGTGATCGAGCCCGGCGCCAATGTCGAGGCCACGCGCGCACCGGCCTGACCAGCCGCGGGCCACACTCTCGAATTTCCATTTCCATTCGTTTCGCGCGCCGAATAGGCCAAAAGGGTTAACCACATTGTGGCAGAACCTTTGACAACTTTTAAGAAAGCTTTAACCTTTCCTTACTCGCGTAGTCATGGCGTTGGTGCGTAGGAGACGGAATGATGGCTTCGGCCGATCAAGCGACTGAAGCTTCGAAGCGCAGCGATATTCTCGACCGGGTTGACTACCGTCTTGCCGAAACCGAAGCTGAGAAAGAGGCGATCTATAGCCTGCGCTATAGAGCCTATCTCCATGAGGGGGCCATCGAGCCTCGGGCGGATCGCCGTCTCGCCGACCGTTTCGATGATTTGCCGAATTCATGGACTTTTGGGATATTCGTTGATGGCGAGCTCGCCAGTTCGCTGCGCGTCAGCGTAGCGACGCCGGACAATCCGGAAACGCCTGCCGTCGATGCATTCGGAGATCTGTTGCGTCCCGAGCTGGACAAAGGGAAGATCATCGTCGACCCGAACCGCTTCGTGGCCGACCCGAACAACCGCACCAAGTTTCCTGAACTGCCCTATATGACGGTTCGGCTGGGCTATGTCGCCTGCGGCTATTTCAAAGCCGATATAGGGACGGCGACCGTGCGCGCCGAGCATCGCGCGTTCTATCGCAAGGTTTTCCTACAGACGCCGATGTGCGAGCCGCGGCCCTATCCGACGCTGACCAAGCCGCTATGCTTGATGGCGGCCGACTACGCCGCGGTGCGCGAACGCATTTTCATGCGCTACCCACATTTCCGCTCCAGTCTCTTCGAGCAGCGGGCTCTGTTCGAGCGCAAGAGCGAGCCCCTGGCGCCGGATCTCCATTCATCCGAGTTCCATATCGCCCAGGCCGCAGTGTTGCCCCGCACCTGAGGGGGAAGGGGGCGACAGTCCCGTCGTCGGTCATTGCTGACTTTCTCAGCAGTCCCTGCAGCGGGATTCTGCCTAAAACCAGCTGCTTTCCCAGAACCTTCACCGTCGCGCCACATTTGCCAACCATTAACCACGTCGTTGCTTTTTCGCGGCCTGTGGCTTTTGATCGGTTTTGGCAACACCTCATCAAGGTTGACGGAACGTTCGCTTAACCAACGCCCTGTAGACCGAATGACAGTTGGGTAAAGCGTGAGCGTGGAGGCTCCGGGAATGAAGCATCAGATGCGTATCCTCCAGGGATTAAAACTGGCTGCAGTGCTGGCCGTGGCGCTGTCGATGGGCGCCTGCGCCAACAAGAATGGTTTGGGTGCCGATGGCGCGATGGCCAATGCCGCCACGCCGGGCAGCCAGCAGGACTTCGTCGTCAATGTCGGCGATCGCGTGTTCTTCGAGAGCGATCAGACCGAACTGTCGCCGCAGGCGATCGCGACCCTGGACAAGCAGGCGCAGTGGCTGCAGCAGTACAACCGCTATTCCTTCACCATCGAAGGTCATGCGGACGAGCGCGGCACCCGCGAATACAATATTGCGCTCGGCGCCCGCCGTGCCCAGTCGGTTCGCACCTTCCTGGCCTCGCGCGGTATCGATGCCAGCCGGATGCGCACCATCTCCTACGGCAAGGAACGTCCGGTCGCGGTGTGTAACGACATCTCGTGCTGGTCGCAGAACCGCCGTGCGGTCACCGTGCTGAACGCCGGCGCGTAAGCGACGTCTGATATCAAACAAAACGGCGTCTGCCCCCGGGGCAGGCGCCGTTTTTGTTTTCAACGGGCGCCTTTGTCGCTGTCGAAAGTCACATTTTTGGCGTAGTGAAATCCTCATCGTGATGCGCGCCAATGGGGCGCGAAACCGGTCATTTTCAGGCTCAAATGTCATCCAGATCTCATTCGCTCGCCGGCGCCGCACTCGTCTCCATGCTGCTCGTCACGGCTTCGCCGGTTTGGGCGCAGTTGTTCGGTCAACCGGCTCCCCGTCAGCAGGGCTACGGCCAGCAGTCGGGCGACGACGATGCCGATCAGGGCTTGCAGATCGAGCGGTTGCAGAACCAGCTGCGGCAGCTCACCGGCCAGAACGAGGAGCTGCAGTTCCGTAACCGCCAGCTCGAAGATCAGCTTCGGCAGCTGCAGGCTGGCGGCGCCCCGGCCGGTGCGCCTCCCGGTGCTGCCGGTGGCCGGCCCAATATCGCTGCCGCCCCGGTGCAGCAGGCGCCGCAGCCCGGTTACAATCAGCAACAGCCGCAGATCGCGGCTCCTGCACCAATTGCTCAGGATCCCGCGCCAGCTCCTCGCGCTGGCCGTCGTAACGATGCGTTCGATCCCAATGCGAACCCGAACGCGCCGGGCGTGCCGCGTGCACTCGGCGGTGGCCAACAGCCGATGCCCGCAAACGCACCGGTCGGTGCGCAGGGCGGTCGTGGGGCCGGCGAGCCGCTCCCGCTGGGCAATGCCGCCCCGGGCGGAGCAGCGCCAGCACTGACGACCTTACCGCCGGGCGCGACCCCGAAGGACGAGTTCGATCTCGGCATCGGCTATATGCAGCGTCGTGATTACGCGCTGGCCGAAGAGACCATGCGCAACTTCGCCCAGAAATATCCCGGCGATCCAATGATTGCGGATTCGCAGTATTGGCTCGGCGAGAGCTTCTTCCAGCGCCAGAAATATCGCGATGCCGCCGAGACATTCCTGGGCGTGACCACGAAATACGACACCTCCGCCAAGGCGCCCGATGCCTTGCTGCGGCTTGGCCAGTCGCTGGCCGCGCTGAAGGAAAAGGAAGCGGCCTGTGCCGCCTTCGGTGAAGTGACACGGAAATATCCCCGTGCCTCGGCCGGCGTGAAACAGGGCGTGGACCGCGAGCAAAAACGCGTTAAGTGCTAAGGCATGATCCCGAAAAGTGGAGCCCGGTTTTCGGACAAGATCACGCCCTGGCAAATCGACCCGGACAATCAGCTGGGTCGCAACCGGTTCTGACGCGCATGTCCGACGACGACCAGTCGCCGATTTCGGTCCAGATGGCGAAGCAGCTATTCGCTGACTGGGCGTCCGCGCCAGCATTGGTCCTGGCCGTGTCCGGCGGTCCTGATTCCGTCGCCCTGATGTGGCTCGCCGCGCGTTGGCGGCGTGCGCTCAAACGCGGCCCCGACCTTATTGCGGTGACCATCGACCATGGTTTGCGGCCGGAAGCGGCCCGCGAGGCCCGCGACGTGAAGCGGCTCGCGGCATCTCTCGATATTCCTCACCGCACTCTCCGCTGGACTGGCGCCAAGCCGAAAACCGGAATGCCTGCCGCGGCCCGCGAAGCGCGCTATCTGTTGCTCGCCAAGGCCGCGCGTAGTGCCGGCGCCTCCCATGTGCTCACGGCGCACACCCGTGACGACCAGGCTGAGACCCTCCTCATGCGGATGGCGCGCGGCAGCGGCATCGCCGGCCTCGCGGGTATGGCGCGGCTGACCGAGCGTGACGGTATCCAGCTCGCGCGTCCCTTTTTACACATAGCGAAGGCGCAACTTGTTGCCACACTGACCAAAGCGAAAATCGACTTCGCGACCGATCCCAGTAACTCCGATCCAAGCTACACCCGCCCGCGGCTGCGGGCTCTGATGCCGGCCCTGGCGTTCGAGGGCTTCGATTCGCGTAACCTCGGCCGGCTGGCAACGCGGCTGCGGCGTGCTGATGCGGCGCTGGAACTGATGGTCGACGGGGCAGAGCGGTTTCTGGCGCTGCACAGCCCGGGCAAGATGCCTGAAGCCATCGATGCGGGAGCATTTGCGGGGCTGGCTGAGGAAATTCGCGTTCGATTGTTGCTGCGGATGATCGATCAGGTCGGGCACGAAGGGCCGGCCGAGCTCGGCAAGGTCGAAACGCTTGTATTCGCCATCGTTCAGGCCACGCGATTGGGCGGAAAAGGTATTTTGCTGAAGCAGACGCTCGCCGGTGCCATGATCACGCTGACGCAGGACCGCCTGAGAATCGTTGCGGCGCCGCCCAGGCGTCGCCGCGTTGGTTGAATGCAAAGACGCGCCTGCTGGCCCACAATACCTTAACCACCGTGGGAAAACCCTCTAAACACCGCCATTATTTGAACCGGAAATGCGCGTAGATGCGTTAAATAGTCCATCCCAGTTCCCTTGGCAGCGCCCTCGGTCGCACCTAGATTGTATCCGACCGACCCAGGGTGAACCCTTGTGGCGACCCACAAGGGAATAAGGCCGCGATTTCGCGCGGCGACGAAGGAAGATCGATGAACGCGAACCTGCGCAATTTTGCCCTCTGGGTCATTATCGTTTTGTTGCTGCTGGCGCTGTTCACGCTTTTCCAGAATCCTGGTCAGCGCACCGCCTCGCAGGACATTTCGTTCTCGCAGCTCCTCACCGAAGTTGATCAAAATCACGTCCGCGATGTCGTAATCCAGGGTCCCGAGATTCACGGCACCTTCACCAACGGCTCCAGCTTCCAGACCTATGCCCCGAGCGATCCGACCCTGATCAAGCGTCTGTATGACGCCAAGGTCTCGATCACCGCCAAGGCTCCGGGCGACAACGTGCCGTGGTTCGTGTCGCTGCTCGTCTCATGGCTGCCGTTCATCGCGCTGATCGGCGTGTGGATCTTCCTGTCGCGCCAGATGCAGGGCGGCGCCGGCAAGGCGATGGGCTTCGGCAAGTCGCGCGCCAAGATGCTGACGGAAGCGCATGGCCGCGTCACCTTCGAGGACGTCGCCGGTGTCGATGAGGCCAAGCAGGATCTGCAGGAGATCGTCGAATTCCTGCGCGACCCCGGCAAGTATCAGCGCCTCGGTGGACGTATCCCGCGCGGCGTGCTGCTGGTTGGCCCTCCCGGCACCGGTAAGACGCTGATCGCGCGTGCGGTCGCGGGCGAAGCCAATGTGCCGTTCTTCACCATTTCGGGTTCGGACTTCGTCGAAATGTTCGTCGGCGTCGGCGCATCCCGTGTGCGCGACATGTTCGAGCAGGCCAAGAAGAATGCGCCCTGCATCATCTTCATCGACGAAATCGACGCCGTCGGTCGTCATCGTGGCGCCGGTCTCGGCGGCGGCAATGACGAGCGCGAACAGACCCTCAACCAGTTGCTGGTCGAGATGGACGGCTTCGAGGCCAATGAAGGCGTGATCCTGATCGCCGCCACCAACCGTCCGGACGTGCTGGATCCCGCGCTGCTGCGTCCCGGCCGTTTCGACCGTCAGGTCGTGGTACCGAATCCGGACGTTGTCGGTCGCGAGCAGATCCTCAAGGTCCATGTCCGCAAGGTGCCGCTGGCGCCGGATATCAACCTCAAGACCATTGCCCGCGGCACGCCCGGTTTCTCCGGCGCGGACCTGATGAATCTCGTCAACGAGGCGGCACTGACTGCCGCGCGCCGTAACAAGCGCATGGTGACGCAGAGCGAGTTCGAAGAGGCCAAGGATAAGGTGATGATGGGCGCCGAGCGCAAGTCGCTGGTGATGTCCGAGGAAGAGAAGATGCTGACGGCCTATCACGAGGGCGGCCACGCCATCGTCGGCCTCAACGTCGTCGCCACCGACCCGATCCACAAGGCGACTATCATTCCGCGCGGCCGTGCGCTCGGCATGGTCATGCAGCTGCCGGAACGCGACAAGATGTCGATGTCCCTGGAGCAGATGACCTCGCGCCTCGCCATCATGATGGGTGGCCGCGTTGCTGAAGAATTGATATTCGGCCGCAACAAGGTCACCTCGGGTGCGTCCTCGGATATCGAGCAGGCCACGCGGCTGGCTCGCATGATGGTGACGCGCTGGGGCCTGTCGGAAGAACTCGGTACGGTGTCGTATGGCGAGAACAACGACGAAGTCTTCCTCGGCATGCAGATGAACCGCACCCAGGCGGTCTCGGAATCCACGGCGCAGAAGATCGACTCCGAAGTGAAGCGTCTGGTCGCCGAAGGCTATGACGAAGCGACCAAGATCCTCACCGAGAAGCGCGATGACCTCGAAACGCTGGCCAAGGGCTTGCTCGAATTCGAAACCCTCTCGGGCGACGAGATCACGGATTTGCTGAACGGCAAGAAGCCGAACCGCGAGTCGGTGCTGGAGCCGTCGGGCCCGCGTACCTCGGCTGTGCCTCCCGCTGGCAAGCCGCGCCCGCGTCCGGACGGTGGCCTGGAGCCGCAGCCGCAGGCGTAAAGTCGACACACGTAAACATGCAAAACGCGGCCGAAAGGCCGCGTTTTTTTATTATCTGTAGCTCGAATGGAGCGAGGCCCGATTCGGCGACCACGTCCCACTTAAACCTTCCTCAAACTTCCCTCGGCACTGTCGCCCGGCGCCCTTGATGCGCATTGGGGACCGTATGCCAGCGCCACTCACGATGACTTCGATACCCGAGCGTGGCGCAATTCCGCCGGCGCTGCTGATCGTCTGCACGATCCTGACGATGCTGCATCTCGCCTTCTTCCCGACCTTCTACGGTCGCGGCTGGATCTATGAAGACGGCCTCAGCTCGCCCACCGATTTCGTCAATGTGTGGTCTGCCGGGCGATTGGTGCTCGATGGTCATCCGGCCTGGGCCTATGATTGGGACATCCAGAAAAAGGTTCAGATCGCTGTCCTCGGTCAGACCTATCCCGGCAATTTCGCCTGGCACTATCCGCCGCCATTCCTGTTCATCGCGGCACTGCTCGCAAAGCTGCCTTATGCTGTGGCTTTTGCCGGCTGGGCTGCGGTCAGCTTCGTGCCGTATCTGGCGGCGATGCGTGCGATCGTCGGTCGTCCCTTCGGCCTTTTACTGGCTGCGGCTTTTCCGGTGGTGATGACCAACGGCCTTGTCGGGCAGAATGGATTTCTGACCGCGGCGCTGATCGGCGGGATGCTGGTGCTGCTGCCGACCCGGCCGATCCTGTCGGGGATCTGTCTGGGCCTGCTCAGCTACAAGCCGCAGTACGGATTTCTGTTTCCGCTGATGCTGATCGCGGCGTCACAATGGAAGGCGTTTGTCAGCGCAGGTATCACCACAGTGCTGCTGGCCGCGGTGTCGTGGCTCGCTTTCGGCACGGAGAGCTGGCAGGCGTTTTTTCACTGGATGCCGATGTTCTCGCAGGCCTTCCTCACCGAAGGCCGCGCGCCATGGGGCAAGATGCAGAGCATCTTTGCACTGGTGCGCTATTTCGACGGCAGCGAGCCGCTGGCCTGGACGTTCCAGTGGATCATGATTGGTGCCGTCGTAGCGGTGCTGGTGCCGTTGTGGCGCAGCAGCGTGCGCTATGAACTGAAAGCCGCTGCGCTGGCAGTCGGCGCCTTGCTCACGACGCCCTACCTTTTCCTGTACGACGTGATGGTGCTTGCGATTGCCATCGGCTTCATCGCCCGTATAGGTCTCGCGGAAGGCTTTCGCCGTCACGAACTGCCGGTGCTCGGTCTCGCTGCTGCGCTGCTGATCGCCTATCCATTTCTCGGCGCTCCCACGGGCTTTGGCGCAACGCTGCTGGTGGCAGCGTTGATCGCCATGCGCGTGCGGGAGTCTATTCGCTCCACGCCGAGTTCAGGATGATGCTGCAGAAATTCGCGCGCTTGTAGGTGGGGTCGCGGAGGTCGAGCACGTCAGCCTTCACGTTGCCAAAGGTCGTGTCCGGCTTGTGGATCGTCCCCGCAGCGAACGCATCGATGATCCCGTTCTTGAAGTCATGGCCACGCGGATGGCACGTGCACACTTCGTGGCGCTGGTGTTCGGTGAAGGCCTCATACTCCAGACCCAGGACGTCCATCTCGACGCCTGCGGTCACCAGCGCGACGACAGGCCGTTTGTGCTTGGGAATGCCCGGTGTCGTGTGAAGTGCGATGGCGTCCCAGACATCGTCGATGTCGCGCTCATCGATCCTGTGGCTGCGCAGAAAGTCCGCGGCAGCATTTGCGCCATCGACTTCGAAACGTTCATCCTTGCTCGCATAGGGCGCCTGCAGGCCCATATCGTGAAACATCGCGCCGACATAAAGTAACTCGGAATCGACCTTGAGACCCTTGCGCTGCCCGGCGAGCGCACCGAACAGGAAAACCCGATTGGAATGATGATACAGAAGATCGCTTTCGGTATCGCGCACAAGCTGATCGACCTGGCGGGCGAGGGCGCTGTCGGGCACTTTGATGCCGGCAATCGTTTTGCTCATGGGATGCTCCTTGCAGGGTTGTTGTGATACGTCCGTTGTCGCCGGCGGGCGGTGTCCTCGCAATCGCGCCGCACCCCGCAAAGCTGCCATTCGCCCGTGATTTCCTGCCGCAAGACGACTATCTATTCAGAATGACTTGAGCCCGTCCTCGCCGTTGAAATGAAGCCTCACCATGAAGAGCGTTGCCCTCGCGATATTCCCCGGCGTCCAGTCGCTGGATGTGGCCGGTCCGCTCGATGTGTTCATGGAAGCCAATGGCTTCGTCGCGCCGGGCGACGGCTACGACATCACACTTGTCGCTGCAGATTGCGCGCCGCTGCGTGCATCGAACGGTCTGAGAATGTCCGCGGATCTGGCGTTCAGTGACGCGAAGAGGCCCTGGGATCTGGTTCTGGTGGCCGGCGGGCCTGGGCTGCCGACGGCAGAGGCGGATCCGCAGCTTACAGAGTGGCTGGCCAATGCGGCGCTCCATGCGGAGCGTTATGGCTCGGTCTGCACCGGGGCATTCGCGCTCGGCCATGCAGGCTTGCTTGACGACAAGACGGTGACGACGCACTGGCAGAACGCGCCGCTATTGGCGCTGCGTTTTCCCAAAGCGCATGTGGAGTTCGATCGCATCTACAGTCGTGACGGTGCGCTGGTGACGTCAGCCGGCGTCACCGCAGGCATCGATCTGGGTCTCGCGCTGGTCCAGGAAGATCATGGCGCGGACGTTGCGTTGGCTGTGGCCAAGCGTCTGGTCGTGGTGGCGCAGCGCCAGGGTGGCCAGTCGCAATTCAGTCCGTATCTGGTACCGCCGGCCGAGCCGGACTCGCCTATCGCGCGAGTCCATGCCCATGTGATGGCGCATCTGCGTGACGCACACAGCGTGGATGAACTGGCCGATGTGGCGGGCATGAGCGCGCGCACCTTCGCGCGGGTGTTCAAGCTCGAGACCAAAATGACGCCGGCAGATTTTGTCGAGGGCGCCCGGATCGACACGGCACGCAACCGCCTCGAAGGCAGCGATCTGCCGCTCAAGGTCGTGGCCTATGAATCCGGTTTCACCACCGCCGAACATATGCGTCAGGTCTTCGTGCGACGGCTGGGCCTGACGCCCAGCCAGTATCGGGCCAGCTTTCGCGCGGTCTGATTCTGCTCAGGCGAGTTGCAGCGAAGAAATCGGATCGCTCGCAGGAAAGCTGTCCATCAGCGCTTCGTTCAGCATCTCGTCGAGGCGGCGCCGGGCGATCTGATCCCTCGTCTCGAACGCCGTGAGCGCACCGGCTCGCTCTACGAAAGCGCTGAAGTTGATCCTTTCAGTGGTCGTCATCAGGTCGCGCATCGCATCCTCCATCGGTTGATCACGATGTTCTGCGCTTCGCGGTGCTCGGCGGCAACGAATCGCATCGTGCAGAAACCGCCAACGACCCCGCGGTTTCCGCCACGCAAGCGGTTGTCCACTGAACCAACAGCCCTACCGAATTTGTTGCGTTCGGCGCCAATGCCCGCTTGACACTTCACCGCGGGTCACACCAAATGTAGACGTCACGGTCCGCCCTGTCGCAAGACTTGGTGGCTAAGAGGGAAGCCGGTAAAGACGCTGTTTTGCGTCATATGCCGGCGCTGCCCCCGCAACTGTAAGCAGTGAGTCTGTTTCGATTGAAGTCACTGATGCGCAAGCATCGGGAAGGCTGAAAACAGACATTGACCTGCGAGCCAGGAGACCTGCCGCGACACCAGAACGTCCATGGGCGGGGTGTCCCAGCGGTCGCTTGCAGGCAATGCCGGCGGATCTCCGCCGTGTATTTTGCAGCGTCCTTTCGGCCCCAGCCCCCATTGCTACACGCATCACACGGGGTCTTGCCGATGCCTACTTCCTCTTCCGCTCTGTCCAACGGCCGCGATGCGGCTCATGCGCCGCTGATTCAACTCTCGCCGGAAACGCTCGCTGCGCCTGCGCGCGAACCCTCGATGCAGATCATCCGGCGCAACGGCACGGTGTCGCCCTTCGACGGCAGCAAGATTTCTGTCGCGATGACCAAGGCCTTTCTGGCCGTCGAGGGCCACACGGCAGCGGCGTCGCGCCGCGTCCATGAGGCGGTGGAACAGCTGACCGGCGAAGTCGTGGCGGCGCTGACTCGCCGCGTCGGTGAAGGCCGCACCTTCCATATCGAGGACGTCCAGGATCAGGTCGAACTGGCGCTGATGCGCAGCGAGCACCACAAGGTGGCCCGCGCCTATGTGCTGTACCGCGAGGAGCGCGCTCGCACCCGCGCGGAGGAACTGGCGGCGAAGCCGGCGCTGGTTTCCACCGCACCGGTGCTGCATGTCATGCTCGCCAACGGCACCCGCGCCCCGCTCGATTCGGCGCGTCTGGCGCTGATCGTCAACGAGGCCTGCGCCGGCCTTGACGGCGTCGATGCCGCCCCGGTGCTCGAGGAAACCCGCCGCAATCTCTATGACGGCATCACGCTGGATGAGCTGGCACTGGCTGGCATCATGGCCGCGCGCACGTTGGTGGAGCAGGAGCCGAACTACACCTTTGTCAGCGCCCGCCTGCTGCTCGACAAACTGCGCACGGAAGTCCTGTCCTTCGTTCATGGCAGCCCGACCCACGCGTCGCAGGCTGACATGACCACGCGCTACGCCGAATATTTCGGCGCCTATATCAAGACCGGCATTGCGGCCGAGCTGCTCGATCCCGAACTCGCGCGCTTCGATCTCAAGCGAATCTCGGCAGCGCTGAAGCCGGAAGGGGACCTTCAGTTCCAGTTCCTGGGATTGCAGACGCTCTATGACCGCTACTTCCTGCATGTGCAGGGCAATCGCATCGAACTGCCGCAGGCCTTCTTCATGCGCGTTGCCATGGGCCTCGCGCTGCGCGAGATCGACCGCGAAGCCCGCGCCATCGAATTCTACAATCTGTTGTCGTCGTTCGACTTCATGGCCTCGACGCCGACGCTGTTCAATTCCGGCACCCAGCGCCCGCAACTGTCATCTTGCTTCCTCACCACGGTCGCGGACGATCTCGACGGCATCTTCAAGTCGGTGAAGGACAATGCGCTGCTGGCGAAATATTCCGGCGGTCTCGGCAATGACTGGACGCGTGTGCGCGGCCTCGGCGCCCACATCAAGGGCACCAATGGCGAGAGCCAGGGCGTGGTGCCGTTCCTGAAGGTCGCCAACGATACGGCCATCGCCGTCAATCAGGGCGGCAAGCGCAAGGGCGCAGTCTGCGCCTATCTCGAGACCTGGCACATCGACATCGAGGAGTTTCTCGATCTCCGCAAGAACACCGGCGACGACCGCCGCCGCACCCACGATATGAACACCGCCAATTGGGTGCCAGACCTGTTCATGCAGCGCGTCGAGGCCGATGGCGAATGGACGCTGTTCTCGCCCGACGAGACGCCGGAACTGCATGATCTCTATGGCAAGCCATTCGCGGAGCGTTACGCGGCTTACGAAGAAAAGGCCGCGCGTGGAGAGATCCGCGTGTTCAAGAAAGTGCGCGCAACTGACCTGTGGCGCCGCATGCTGACCATGGTGTTCGAGACCGGCCATCCCTGGATCACCTTCAAGGACCCGTGCAATCTGCGCTCGCCGCAGCAGCATGCCGGCGTGATTCACTCATCGAACCTTTGTACCGAGATCACGCTGAACACCTCGGACGACGAAGTGGCGGTCTGCAATCTCGGCTCGGTCAACCTGCTCAATCATATAGGCAAGGATGGTCTCGACCACGCGCAGCTCAAGCGCACCGTGACCACGGCGATGCGGATGCTCGACAATGTCATCGACATCAATTTCTACACCATCCCGGAAGCGCGCCGCTCGAACCTCAAGCATCGTCCGGTGGGTCTGGGTCTGATGGGCTTTCAGGATGCACTGCAGGCGCAGGGTATCGCGATGGCGTCGGATGCGGCCGTGGCGTTTGCCGACACCAGCATGGAAGCGATTGCCTTCCATTCCATCTCGGCATCGGTGGATCTCGCCGCCGAGCGCGGCCGCTATCCGTCCTTTGAGGGATCGCTGTGGAGCCGCGGCATCCTGCCGATCGACTCCATCGAGATACTCGCGGAGGCACGCGGCGGCGTGCAGATGGATCGCTCGACCACGCTCGACTGGAACGGCCTGCGTGACCGCGTGAAGTCCACCGGCATGCGCAATTCCAACGTGATGGCGATTGCGCCGACAGCGACGATCTCCAATATCTGCGGCGTCGCGCAGTCGATCGAGCCGGCCTATCAGAACCTCTATGTCAAATCGAACATGTCAGGCGATTTCACGGTGGTGAACGCCTTCCTCGTGCACGATCTGAAAAAGAGGGGCCTGTGGGACGAGGTGATGGTCTCCGACCTGAAATATTTCGACGGCAGCGTCGGATCGATCGACCGCGTACCCGACGATCTCAAGGCGCTGTATGCGACCTCGTTCGAAATCGACAGCGCGTGGCTGATCGAGGCGGCCTCGCGCCGGCAGAAATGGATCGATCAGGCGCAGTCGCTCAATCTCTACATCGCCAATCCATCCGGCAAGAAGCTCGATCAGCTTTACCGTCTGGCCTGGACGCTGGGATTGAAGACCACCTACTACCTGCGCTCGCGCAGCGCCACGCATGTGGAGAAGTCGACGCTGAAGGGTACCGACGGGAAGCTCAACGCGGTGTCGGCAACAGGCGCAGCAGCGAAGACAGCAGGTGCGCCGATCCTCGTTCAGTCTTCCGTCACGGCGCCGGAGCTGAATGTCGCGATGGCATGCTCGATCGACAACCCCGAATGCGAGGCGTGCCAGTAAGGGTGCGCCAAACACACTGACCTCATCCTGAGGAGCGGCTTCTTGGCCGCGTCTCGAAGGATGGCCCCACGCTCATGGTTCGAGACGCCCGCTGAAGAAGCGGGCTCCTCACCATGAGGGCCGAACAAATACGCAAGGAACACCCATGCTCGACTGGTCCGATACCTCATCCGCTCCCAAAACCCCCGCCTTCATCCCGATCCCGCAATCTCCCACCGACGCCACCGGCCTCGGCACCATCGATCGCTCCGGCGGCCGCGTCTCGGTGGACGAGAAGCGCATGATCAACTGCCGCGCGGACGTCAATCAGCTGTTGCCGCTGAAATACAAATGGGCGTGGGAGAAGTATCTCGCCGGCTGCAACAATCACTGGATGCCCACCGAAGTCTCGATGCAGGCCGATATCGCACTGTGGAAGTCGCGTGACGGCCTCACCGAAGACGAACGCCGCGCCATCAAGCGCAATCTCGGTTTCTTCGCCGCGTCAGAGAGTCTCGTCGCCAACAATATCGTGCTGGCGATCTATCGTCACCTCACCAATCCGGAATGCCGGCAATATCTGCTGCGGCAGTCGTTCGAGGAGGCGGTGCATACGCACACCTTCCAGTACATCGTCGAGAGTCTCGGCCTCGATGAGGGCGAGCTGTTCAACATGTATCGCGAGGTGCCGTCGATCACCGAGAAGGCCGCCTGGGCGCTCAAGCACACCCAGCATCTCGACGATCCCGACTTCAAGACCGGCACGCCGGAGACCGATCAGGCCTTCATGCGCGATCTCGTGGCGTTCTATGTGATCTTCGAAGGCATGTGGTTTTATACGGGCTTTGCGCAGATCCTGTCGCTCGGCCGCCGCAACAAGATGGTCGGGATCGCCGAACAGTATCAGTACATCCTGCGCGATGAATCGATCCACCTGAATTTCGGCATCGACGTCATCAACCAGATCAAGATCGAGAATCCGCACCTCTGGACCAAAGCGTTCCAGGAGGAAATCCGCGACATGATCCGCACCGCGGCCGAGCTCGAGGCGGCCTATGGGCGAGACACCATGCCGCGCGGTTTTCTCGGGCTGAACGCGGCACTGTGCGAGACCTATATGCACTTCATCGCCAACCGCCGCTGCGCCCAGATCGGTCTCGCGCCGGTGTTCGTTGAGACGGAAAATCCGTTCCCGTGGATGTCGGAAGCCATGGACCTGAAGAAGGAGAAGAACTTCTTTGAGACCCGGGTGATCGAATACCAGAATGGTGGCGCGCTGAACTGGGAGTAGTCTTTGGTCTCATATCCGCCGCTGCATGGCGCATATGAATCCGCATCGCTTGACCTGATCGCGTGATGCCCGCAGGCATGATTGGCCTGCGGGCGTCACGCGGATCAGTCGATGCATTCCAGCCACATCCCGAAAGCGCCAGCCTATTGGTCGAAGGCCGCTATCGTGCCCGGCATCATTGCCATCGGCCCGATGCTGCCCGGCACGCTCGCTTTCGGCATGGCATTCGGTGCGCTGTGTGCGCAGAAGAACCTCACGCTTGCCGAAGTCGAAGTGATGATGGCGACGGTCTATGGCGGCTTGTCACAGTTTGTTGCGGTGCAGTCATGGCCTTATGTTTTGACGCCGGGCGCGATCGCGACGCTGGCGCTGCTGACGCTCACCGTGAACATCCGCTTCTTCCTGATGAGCGCGACATTGCGCCCGTGGTTCGGCACGTTGCCCGCGTGGCAGGCCTATCCGTCGATGCTCTTGGTCACTGATGGCGGCTGGCTCGCAGCAATGCGCTATCGCGATCATGGTGGGGCCGATGCGTCGTTCTATCTCGGCGGCGGTATCGTGCTGTATTTTACCTGGCTGTTTTCGGCCATCCCCGGTTTCCTGCTGGCCGAACAACTCACTGACCCGAGAAAGTATGGCGTCGATCTGGTGATGCCGGCCTTCTATGCCGCGATGCTGGTGCCCGCCTGGAAGGGCCCCCGCCGTGCCATTCCTTGGGTCGTGTCGGGCGTCATTGCTCTCGCGGTGCATTGGTTGGTGCCGGGCTGGTGGTTCATCATCGCCGGCGCGCTATCGGGAGCGATCAGTGCCGGGCTCATGGACGAACCCGAACCGCAGCATCCGGCGGGTGTGTCCGCATGACGGAATTTTTGCGCAGCGACGTGATGATCGCCTTCGCGGTCATGACCGCGGTCACGGTGGCCTCGCGCCTCGGAGGCTACTGGCTGATGGGCTACGTCAACGTCACGCCGCGGGTGCGGCGGATGCTCGATGCATTGCCGGGCTCGATCATCGTCGCCGCCGCGCTGCCCGTGGCCGTCAATGGCGGGCCGGTCGTGGTTTTCGCGATCCTCGCCGCGATGGCGGTGACCATCATCCGCCGCAACGACTTCATTGCCGTCATCACCGGCATGGCGGTAGCCGCGGCCGCCCGCGCGCTCGGTTTTGGCGGCTAGGTCTACCCGAAAAGTTGAATCCCGCTATGCGCAAAACACCTTGTCAACGAGTCTGAACTAGTGTTCAGTTCTTATCGCGAGCACCTCGAAGTTCGCTCAAAACCTTGAAGTTACGCACCTTATTTGTGACAGCCGTCAGGTTGGCCAAGGGGTGCCGGGGATGAGACGCTCATGGTTTACCGACGGACCCATCAAGTCGTGAAGCGGCTTGCGGCGCGGCGCAGCGCCATTCTGGCGGCAGCACGCGAAACCTGTGCCGAAGGTGGTATGGCGGCGGTTCAGATTGCGCCGGTTGCGGTTCGCGCCAATGTCGCGGCGGGCACGGTTTATCGGTATTTCCCGTCCAAGGCCGACCTGATTTCCGAACTCATCGCTGACGTCTCGCGCGACGAACTCGCCGCGATCCGCCGGGCTGCGGATGCCGCGCCGGGTCCGTCATCGGCGCTCGCCGCTGCGGTGACCACGGTCGCCGTGCATGTCGTTTCTCACCGCAAATTGTCGTGGGGCATCCTGGCCGAGCCGGTCGAAGTCGATGTGACGGAGTCGCGACTGGCCAGCCGCCGCGAGATCGCCGGCGAAATCGAATCCCGCATTGCGGCCGCTATTCGCGCCGGTCATTTGCCAGCGCAGGACACGGCGCTCGCAGCCGCCGCACTGCTCGGCGCGTTGCATGAAGCGCTGGTCGGGCCGATGGCGCCTGACAATCTCGAAGATCAAGCCAAGCTGCGCGACGCGGTGCAGACCGTCACGCTGCTGGCCCTGCGCGCCGTCGGCGTGATGGATGCCCGCGCCCGCGGGCTTGTGGTGCAGGCCGTGCTTCCGACCAAGATGGCGGCCGGCGCCTAGCGCGTTTTCAAGCGCAGTGGGCACCGGTTCGCATCAAGAAAACGCGCCAAACCAAAAGGCTTCAGCGCTTACGGCTTGATTTTGCCGTCCTTGTCGAACTGCGCGAGGAAGGCCCACAGGTCGTTGACCTCGGACTCCTTCTTGATGCCGGCAAAGGCCATCTTGGTGCCCGGAATCTTGGCCTTCGGGTCCTTGATGTATTCCTTGAACGTCGCTTCATCCCAGGTAATGCCGGAATTCTTGTTGGCGTCCGAATAGGAATAGCCCTCGGCGACGCCGGATTTGCGGCCGTTCAACCCGTTGAGTTCCGGACCGACCTTGTTCTTGGCGTTTTCGCCAACGGCGTGGCAGGCGAGGCACTTGTTGAAGGAGGATTTCCCGGCGGCGACGTCCTGTGCAAGTGCGAAGGAGGAGGCGGTCGAGGCGGCAAGGACGATCAGGGCGCCGAAAGTGACAGACTTCATGGATGGCTCTTTTTGTTGGTTGGCTTTCCAGCTTAGTTTGTTGCACACGCTCCGAGTAGTCCACAAGTGCGATGGCGGCTGCCGCGCGTTCCGGCACCATGCGACGCGTCATGCTTTGGTAAGCTACCCAAAGCCACACGGACGTGGTTGATTCATGGCAAAGCAGCCGAGTGATCGCTGCGATCTTCGGGAGTGCGCGTTCAATGACCATCATGATGCCGGCGGCGGATCAGGCTGTCCTCGCAAGGCGCGAGGCCATTATCGCTGCATTGCGAAAACTGGTGCCGGGCGAGGGGGTGATCTCCAGCGCGGCCGAAATGCTCCCCTATGAGTCGGATGGGCTGATGGCCTATCGCCAGCCGCCGATGGTCGTCGTGTTGCCCGACACGACTGAGCAAGTCTCCAAAGTTCTGAAATATTGTCACGAGAACGGCATCAAGGTGGTGCCGCGCGGTTCGGGCACGTCGCTGTCCGGTGGCGCGCTGCCGTTGGCCGACGCGGTACTGCTTGGTCTCGGCAAGTTCAAGCGCGTGCGCGAGATCGATTTCGACAACCGCGCCGTCGTCGTCGAGCCCGGCGTCACCAATCTCGCCATCAGCCAGGCGGTGGCACATGCGGGCTTCTACTACGCGCCGGATCCGTCGTCCCAGATCGCCTGTTCGATCGGCGGCAATGTCGCGGAGAATTCCGGCGGCGTGCACAGCCTCAAATACGGCATGACCACCAATAATCTGCTCGGCTGCGAGATCGTGTTGATGTCGGGCGAAGTCATTCGCGTCGGCGGCAAGACCGCGGAGACATCGGGCTACGACCTGATGGGGATCATCACCGGCTCCGAAGGTCTGCTGGGTGTCATCACCGAAATTACCGTGCGCATCTTGCAGAAGCCGGAAACGGCGCGTGCGCTGATGATCGGCTTTGCCGAGGTCGAGCAGGCCGGCCAATGCGTTGCCGATGTCATCAGCGCCGGCATCATCCCCGGCGGCATGGAGATGATGGACAAGCCCGCCATTCACGCGGCGGAAGCCTTCGTGCATGCCGGTTATCCGCTCGATGTCGAAGCACTGCTCATCATCGAACTCGACGGCCCCGGTGTCGAGGTCGACGAACTCATCAAGCGCGTCGAGACAATCGCGCTCGGCTGCGGCTCCACGACGTGTCAGATCTCGACCTCCGAGCAGGAACGCCTGCTATTCTGGTCTGGCCGCAAGGCCGCCTTCCCCGCGGTGGGCCGCATCTCGCCGGACTATCTCTGCATGGACGGCACCATTCCGCGTGCGGCATTGCCACTCGTCCTGCGTCGCATGAAGGAGATGTCTGCCAAATACGGCCTCGGCGTCGCCAATGTGTTTCATGCAGGCGATGGCAATCTGCACCCGCTGATTCTGTACGATGCGAACAAGCCCGGCGAGTTGCAGCTCGCGGAAGACTTCGGCGCAGATATTCTGAGGCTGTGCGTCGAGGTCGGCGGCGTGCTGACCGGCGAGCACGGCGTCGGCATCGAGAAGCGTGACCTGATGCCGGAGATGTTCAGCGAGGTCGATCTCAATCAGCAGCAGCGTATCAAATGCGCCTTCGACGCGCAGGGCTTGCTCAATCCCGGCAAGGTGTTTCCGACATTGCACCGCTGCGCCGAACTCGGCCGCGTACATGTGCATGGCGGCAAGCTGGCGTTTCCCGATCTGCCGCGATTTTAGTTGGACGCATCCGTGGATATTTTGAAAGTCAGAGACGCTCAGGACGTCGAGCAGGCGGTGCGCGCGGCAATTGCAAGCGAGCAGCCGCTGGAAATCATCGGTCATGGCAGCAAGCGCATGGTCGGCCAGCCCATTGCGACCAATGCGGTGCTCGATCTGTCGGCGCTGAATGCGGTGACGTCCTATGAGCCGAACGAATTGATCCTCACCGTACAGGCCGGTGCGCCGATGGCCGACGTGCTGTCGCTGATCGATTCCAAGAATCAGCAGTTTTCGTTCGAGCCGATGAACACGTCACAGCTCCTGGGCACGCCGGATATGGGCACCATCGGCGGCATGATCTCGGCCGGGCTCGCCGGGCCACGGCGCATTCAGGCCGGCGGCGCGCGCGATCATCTGCTCGGCGTGCATGCAGTGTCAGGCTTCGGCGACAGCTACAAGGCCGGCGGCCGGGTGGTGAAGAATGTCACCGGCTACGATGTCTGCAAGCTGCTCGCCGGCGCGTGGGGCACGCTGTCCGTGATGACGGAGGTGACCCTCAAGGTCATGCCGCGGGCAGAGAGCGAACGCACCCTGGTGCTGCGCGGGCTCGATGATATCGCAGCCAACAAGGCGATGACCGCGGCGTTGGGGTCGCCCTTCGATGTCTCAGGTGCCGCGCATCTGCCGGGCTCGGCGCTGCGCACCACGCAGGGGGCGCTTGGCGAGATCGCGTCGCCCGACCAGTCGGCGACGCTGATCCGCCTTGAAGGCATCACCGCGTCTGCGTCGCAGCGTGCGGTGTCACTGAGCACGACGCTGAAGTCATTCGGCGTGGCCGAGATACTTGAAGACGCTGCATCCGCGGTGCTGTGGGCGGCTGTCCGTGACGTGACGCCATTCGCAGCCAGCGGTCCGCGCGCGATGTGGCCGGTATGGCGCATCGTGACGCCGCCGGCATCCGGCGGTGCACTTGGCCAAGCCATCGCCAAGGGCTCGCAAGGCGAGGTGATCTATGACTGGGGCGGCGGGTTAATCTGGGCGGCGCTACCGCCATCGGCCGATGCGCAGGCAGCGCAGCTCCGCAAGCTGGTCAATGCAGCCGGTGGCCATGCGACGCTGATCCGCGCGCCGGAAGATGTGCGCCGTGCCGTTGATGTGTTTCATCCGCAGCCCAAAGGCATCGCGGCGCTCGGCGAGCGTGTGCGTAACAGCTTTGATCCAAAGAACATTCTCAATCGCGGCCGGATGTCGCGTGGCCTTGGTACTTGAAAGACTTGCGACATGAAAACCGAATTCACTCCGACCCAACTGGCCGATCCGGATATTGCCGAGGCCGACAAGATCCTGCGCAAATGCGTGCATTGCGGATTCTGCACGGCGACCTGTCCGACCTATGTGCTGCTCGGCGACGAACTCGATAGTCCGCGCGGCCGCATCTACCTGATCAAGGAGATGCTGGAAAAGGACCAGAAGCCGACTCAGGAGGTGGTCAAGCATATCGACCGCTGCCTGTCGTGTCTGGCCTGCATGACGACCTGCCCGTCCGGCGTGAACTACATGCATCTGGTCGATCAGGCGCGGGTCAAGATCGAGAAGGACTACACCCGGCCGCTCTCCGAGCGATTGCTGCGTGACGTGCTGGCCTGGGTACTGCCACGCCCCGGTCTGTTTCGCCTGAGCATGACAATGGCCCGGCTGGCGCGGCCGCTGGCGGCGCTGCTGCCCTCGACCAGCAAGCAATCCAACCCGAACCTGCTTAGCCGCGTGAAGGCGATGCTGACGATGGCGCCGAAGCAGTTACCCGCCGCCGGTCCATCGGGTGGCAGCATTTTTCCCGCTATCGGCGCTCGCCGTGGCCGGGTCGCACTCCTGCAGGGCTGCGCCCAGCAGGTGCTGGCGCCGCGGATCAACCAGGCCGCCATCAGCCTTTTGACCCGCCATGGCGTCGAGGTCGTGCTGGTCCGGGACGAACAGTGCTGCGGTGCGCTGACCCATCATCTCGGCCGCGACGGGGATGCGCTGGCGCGGGCCAAGGCCAATATCGGCGTCTGGCTCGGGGAGGCAGACCGGGGCGGTCTCGACGCTATCCTGGTCACGGCGTCCGGCTGTGGAACCGTTATCAAGGACTATGGCTTCATGCTGCGCGAGGACCCTGAGTTCGCCGCGCCGGCCGCCAAGGTCTCTGCGCTGGCGAAGGATATCAGCGAGTATGTCAGCGCCATGGATCTGCCGAAGCCTGACAAACAAAGCGACCTTGTCGTCGCCTATCACTCGGCGTGTTCGCTGCAGCATGGGCAGAAAATCACACAGGCTCCCAAAGAATTGCTTTCCAAGAATGGATTCGTGGTGAAAGATATCCCAGAGAGCCATTTGTGTTGCGGTTCGGCGGGGACGTACAACATTCTCCAGCCTGATATTGCGAGCCGGTTGCGCGATCGAAAGGTCGCCAACATCGCGATGGTCAAGCCGGATATCATCGCTGCCGGCAACATCGGCTGCATGGTTCAGATCGCCGGAGGGACCTCAGTCCCGGTCGTACATACGATTGAGCTACTCGATTGGGCGACAGGCGGTCCCAGGCCAGGATTGAACTGATCTAATTGTGACAACGGCCCCGCGTTAAACTGGCCCCGCGCTGGCGCGGAAGACTTGAAACGCCGGTCCCTTTTGGATCGGCGCCAACAGGAGGACCACGATGGCTAAAGGCAAGAAGTCGAAGAAGGACAAGAAAAAGCAGAAGAAGCTTTTGACGGCGGCGAAACCCGCGAAGAAGTCCTCCAAGAAGTCAGTCAAGAAATCCGCGAAGAAGGCTGTGAAGAAAGCGGCCAAGAAGGCTGCGAAGAAATCAGCCAAGAAGACGGTGAAGAAGGCGGCCAAGAAAGCCACCAAGAAGACCGTCAAGAAGGCCGCGAAGAAGTCTGCCAAGAAGGCGCCGAAGAAAGCTCCCGCCAAGAAGGCAGTGAAGAAGGCTGCGCCGAAAAAGGCCGCCAAGAAAGCAACACCGAAGAAAGCTGCCAAGAAGTCAGTGAAGGTTCCTTCTACGCTGTTGTCGAGCACGGCGCCCGCGCCCGCTGTGACAGAAGCTCCAGCGCCGGTCGCGCTGCCGCCGAAGCCGCCGCGCAAGCCGCGTGCTCCCAAGCCCAAGCCGGTCGCACCGGCAATCGCTGAGACACCGAGCTGGGCGACGCCGGAGCCTGATCCGTCACCGGTCGAAGGGCATTCTTCAGGCGAGACGACGGCAATCGAATCTCCTGGCGATACGTCGCCCGATCACGACGAAACCAGATAGTCGAACCGGATTAAGTCCGCGTTCCTGACTCGCCAATAAACTCCGGAAAACCGCAGCGCTCGCCGCTGCGGTTTTTGCTTGGTCAGGCTCTGTCGCGCCTGCGTATTTCAACCGATGCCGGGTGTCCTGAATTTGCAGGCGATTCGAGTGATCGTCGGCCCGGAGGCTCTGACGGGCAGCTGCTAACCGCTCCACGGACGGCAATCCACAATTCCCAGTCAGTGGTAATTCCCCGTGGTGGTATTTTCGGGCTGGAATCCCTCCAAAAACGTTGTGCTTTTGCAACACCGCGCCACAACCTCTCACGGAAACGTCAGAACGCCTATTTAGGCGGCACTTGCTCGTTTTTTTTCCTTCACCACTGCGGCTTTGCGCCTCAAAGTTGCGTTCAGTCGATGAATTTCGCGGTCTCGCCGTCTTTCGGACACGGAACTGCCTCTGGTTTCAAAAGTGATGGGGAATGTCATGAAGAAAATTGTTGTCGCCTCTGCTGCGGTGCTCGCCATGGGGATGAGCTCGGCTTCCGCAGCCGATCTGGGCGCGAAGATGTACAAGAAGGCGCCGCCGATCGTGGCGGCCTACGATCCTTGGGACATCGCTTTCGGCGCCGCCGTCATGAGCAACTACGTGTTCCGCGGTATCACCCAGTCGAACGGCAACAAGGGTTCGGTCGCAGCTTATTTCGAGCCGCGCTACAACATCACCAAGGACGTCCAGATCTACGCTGGTGTCTCCGGTGAGAGCATCGCCTTCCCGAACCGCGCGTCGATGGAACTCGATGGCTACTTCGGTATCCGCCCGACCTGGGGCGCAGCAGCGTTCGACTTCGGCTTCTTCTATTACGGCTATCCGGGCGGCCAGTGCTTCAACACCCCCGCCTTCTGCGGTGGCGATCTCTCCGCTGTCGCGCTGCCCAACGGCAGCGTCGCCAAGAAGAACGCAAGCTTCTACGAAGGCTATGCCAAGCTCAACTACACCTTCAACGACTACTTCTCGCTGGGCGGCAACGCGTTCTACTCGCCGAACTTCCTGAACACCGGCGCCGAAGGTACCTATGCTTCGATCACCGGTAAGGTGATCGCGCCGTCGACCTGGTTCGGTTCGACCGGCATCGGCTCCTACGTTTCGGGCGAGTTCGGTCGCCAGTGGCTCGGCACTTCGGATTCCTTCTACGGTACCGTCGCCTTCCCGAACGGCATCAAGTACGCCGACTACAACACCTGGAACATCGGCATCGGCTTCACCTACAAGGTCTTCACGCTTGACCTGCGCTACTCGGACACCAACCTGTCCAAGGGTGATTGCAACGCCTTCACTTCGGACTTCACGGCTCCTGCCGCCGGCACCAACTTCACCGCGATCAACCCGTCGGGCGCTGGCTCGAGCTGGTGCGGTGCCACCGGCATCGTCAAGCTGTCGGCTGACCTGACCGCGATGACCAACCTGAAGTAATCGACTTCGACTGAGATCGAAGGGGCGGCAGAGCAATCTGCCGCCCCTTTTCTTTTGGGATAGAGCTTCCATGAATCGGGATTGGTTGCGGCGCGCAGCGAAGACGATCCGTCGCAACAATCATCGCAATGCGCTGGCTGGTGCCGTTGCCGGGCTTGGGGCGGGGATCGCCATCGGTGTGATGGAGTTCTTCTCGGCCGTTGCGCATTATCCGCTGGTCATCATCCCCTTTGCGACCTCGATCGTCCTCGTGATCGGCTCACCCGAAGCCGAGCCCGCGCAGCCGCGCGCGCTGGTCGGCGGACACATCGTCGCGACGCTGGTAGGGCTCGCGGTGCTCAAGCTGACCGGCCCCCATGACTGGGCCGCCGCCATGGCAGTCGGACTCGCCGTGCTGGCGATGTATGTCACCGGCACATTCCACCCGCCTGCCGGGATCAATCCGTTGCTTGTCGTGTCTCACGCCCTACCGTGGACGTTCCTGCTCGCGCCGGTGCTGGTCGGCGCGCTGCTGCTCGCGAGCTTCACGTTTGTCTGGCATCGCTATGCGGCAGGCCGCGACTGGCCGCGGCACTGGCTTTAGCGGGGGCGTGTCACGCCTCAGGCGGTTTCCGTCCTGGCCTTTGCATCTCCCAGCGCGAAGTGATCGCCGGACCGCGTTAGCGACACCTTGCGCTGATGCAAGTCATCGAGCGTGTTGCGGTGGCCGATCGACACGATGGTCGTGCCAGGCAGCTTGTCTTCGAGCAGCCGATAAAGTGCTTCTTCCGAGGGCTCGTCGAGCGACGCAGTAGCCTCGTCAAGGAAGAGGTATTGCGGCTTTTGCAGCAGCGCGCGGGCAACGCCGAGGCGCTGCTGTTCACCGAGCGACAGCATGCGATTCCAGTGACCATCTTCGTCAAGCCGGGTCGCCAGCGCGGGCAGACCCACGGACCTGACGGCATCGGCGACCTCCTGTGGGCTGAACGCGTCGGTCCCGGCAGGATAGGCCACCGCATCCTGCAATGTACCGACCGGAAAATACGGCCGCTGCGGCAGCATCATGATCGCCGCATCCGCGGGGATCGAGATCTTGCCCTTGCCGAACGGCCAGATGCCGGCGATGGCGCGAAACAGCGTGGATTTTCCGGAGCCCGATGGGCCCGTAAACAGCGTGCGTTCCCCGCGGCGGAAGCTGAAGCCCGGCGTCTGCACCATGGGAGCGCCGTTGGGGAGGGTGAGCGTCAGATCGCTCAGTGCGATGTCACTGGTGTCGGTCTCAGTGGCGTGAACGATATCGGCCTTGGTCGTCAGCGCCTGTACGTTGGCAATGGCTGTCTCGAAGCCATCAAGGCGCATCACGCCGGACTGCCATTCCGCCAGTGTCCGATAGGCCGTGACGAAGAATGAAAGCGCACCCTGCACGGTGCCGAACGCATCCGCAGTCTGCATCACGGCGCCGAGCTGGACCTTCTCCGCAAAATAGGCTGGCGCGACCAGAACATAGGGCAGGATGATCGCGATCTGCTGATAGCTGACCGTGAAGGATGTCAGCTTCTTGGTGCGGCGCATGATGTCGATCCAGTTGCCGACGACCAGCTGGAAGCGGGTCGAGAGTCGCTGGCGCTCGACCGGCTCGCCGCGCAGGAGAGCGATCTGCTCGGCATTTTCGCGCGCACGCACCAGATTGAAGCGGAAGTCCGCTTCATAACGCTGCTGCTGGAAATTCAGTGCCATCAACGGTGCACCGATATAGTGGGTCAGCGCAGTGCCGATGACGGCATAAACTAGCGCACCCCAAACGAGATAGCCGGGGATCGGGATATCCCGACCGAACACATGCAGCGGCGCAGCGTCGGACAGGCCCCACAGGATGATCACGAAGGAGAACAGTGTGACGACCGAACTCAGCAGGCCGATGCCGATGTCGAGCGTCTTCTCCACGAACAGCTTCACGTCTTCGGCGATGCGCTGATCCGGGTTGTCGGCAGCGTCGCCCTGCAGCTGCATGCGATAGTGGTTGGCGTCGGCGAGCCAGTTGCCGAGATAGCGCTCGGTCATCCAGCGCCGCCAGCGGATCTGGAGCCACTGGTTGAGGTAGAGCTGATAGACCTTGAGTGCGATGTTGATCGCGGCAAGCACGCTGAAGTAAGCGAGCTGATAGGTGAAGACGTCGAGGTTTCTGTCCTGCAGTGCGTTGTAGAAGGTGTTGTTCCAGCGATTGAACAAAACGCTGAGACCAACCACCGCCAGCTCGATGGCGATCACCGCCGTGAGGAGGCCGAGTCCCGCCCATTTGTCCTCGGAACGAAAATAAGGAACCGCGATCCGCCAGACGGTCGCGAGCGTGGAGCGGATGTTATTCACAGGTCGTCTCCGGGAGGAGGGCTCTAAGCCCTTAAGATCAAAAATGAATTCCAGCGTTTAGACTAAAGTAGCTGGTTTGATGGCCTGCGGCACCTTGTCGCGAAACTGTGATTCACCCTAGCATGACGAAAAGCGAGGCATGGGGGCCTCGCATTCGCGTAGCCTATGGGCGCTATCGGCTTTGACCGATCGTGGATGCCCTCGCAAGTGAACAATCAGCAATTTGCCGATCGATAACGATCGCGCCGCTGCAATAATATAAAGGGGGAAAACGGCCATGTGGAATCAGGTCTACAATCCATTCAATAGCTCGACGATCTCGACGCTTGTGGCCGCGATACCGGTGGTCGTCCTGCTGGTGCTGATCGCCACCAACAAGGTCAAGGCGCATATCGCTGCGATCATCGCGCTGGTGCTCGCCAATCTTGTGGCGATCTACGCATTCACGATGCCCGCCAATATGTCGCTTCGCGCATCGGCGCTCGGCGTCGTGACCGGTTTCTTCCCGATCGGCTGGATCGTCCTCAACGTCATCTTCATGTATCGCCTCACGGTGGATAGCGGCCGCTTCGAGGTGCTGCAGCGCGCTATCGGCGGCGTCACTAATGACCGCCGCCTGCAGATCCTGCTGATCGCGTTTTCGTTCGGCGCATTCTTCGAAGGCGCGTCGGGCTTCGGTACGCCGGTGGCCGTCACCGGCGCCGTGCTGATCGGCCTCGGCTTCTCGCCGCTGGCTGCGTCCGGCCTGTCGCTGATCGCGAATACCGCGCCTGTTGCCTATGGCGCGCTCGGCACGCCGATCCAGGGCCTCGCCACCGTCACCGGCTTCGACCCCTTCATCCTGGGCGCGATGGTCGGTCGCCAGCTTCCGATCTTCTCCATGATCGTGCCGTTCTGGGTGGTCTGGGCCTTTGCCGGCTGGAAGGGCATGAAGGAAGTCTGGCCTGCCATCCTCGTTACCGCACTCTCCTTCGCGATCCCGCAATTCGTGATCTCGAACTTCATCAATCCGTGGATCGTCGACATCGGCGCCTCGCTGATCTCGATGGGCGCGTTGATCCTGTTCCTGAAGGTCTGGCAGCCCAAGACGATCTGGACCTCGGCCGCGCTGCGCCAGCACGACGATTCCGCGTCCACCGTGCCGCCGGTGAAACCGATGAGCACGGAGAAGCTGACCTCGGCTCAGGTCTGGAGCGCGCTGACGCCATGGATCATCCTCTGCGTCATCCTGCTGGTCTGGGGCACCAACTGGTTCAAGGGGATCGTCAACCCGATCTTCTCCTGGAATTTTCCAGTGCCTGAACTGCACAACATGATCAACAAGGTGCCGCCGGTGGCCGCCAAGCCAACGCCGGAAGGCGCGGTGTTCGCGTTCACTTACGTTTCCTATACCGGCAGCGGCATGTTGCTGGCTGCGATCATCTCCGGCTTCATCATGGGCTTCTCGCCTGCGAAGATGATTGTGGAATATGGCCGCACCATCAAGATCTGCGCCTACTCGCTGATCACCATCTCGGCGATGCTGGCCATCGGCACGCTCACGCGCTTGTCGGGTGTCGACGCGACGCTCGGTCTGGCTTTCGCTGCCACCGGCGTGCTGTACCCGTTCTTCGGAACACTGCTTGGCTGGCTCGGTGTGGCGCTCACCGGTTCGGACACCGCATCGAACGTGCTGTTTGGCAACCTGCAGAGGATCACGTCCGAACAGCTCGGTCTGTCGCCGATCCTGATGAGCGCGGCGAACTCGTCCGGTGGCGTGATGGGCAAGATGATCGACGCGCAATCGATCGTTGTGGCGTCCACCGCAACCAACTGGTTCGGGCATGAGGGCACTATCCTGCGCTTCGTGTTCTGGCACTCGATCGTGCTGGCCTGCATGGTCGGCCTGTTCGTGATGCTGCAGGCCTATGTCTATCCGTTCACGCTGATGGTCCTGGCGCCGTAGGGCGCACGCAAGGAATCAATGACGAATCCCCGCGGCTGCAAGGCCGCGGGGATTTTTCGTTGTCGCGCCATATTGTTTCCCGACGGTTCTGGTCAACCGTCGCGGCCGCGCGTAGAACCGCGGCCATTGTCGCCGATCCCATCACGCCGAGAATTCATATGACTGCCATGACCACTTTGCTGCGGGCCGCTCTTGCCGGCGCTGCGTTTCTGATTGCCGTCCCTGCGCATGCCGCCGAAGAGTTTCCATTCGGCATGGAAATGACTCTGGATGCACAGCGTCAGCCCGGCTCGAAGCGGATTCCCAATCTGGAAATCGGCGAGGCCGGCGAGGCGCGGGTGGAGTTGTGGTGCAAGGGCGGCAAGGGGCAGTTCTCGGTCGCTGGCAACACCGTCGTCTTCGTCGCCGGCGCGATGGAGAACCGCAGTTGCTCGGACGCACAGGCCGCGATGGACGATCAGTTGCTCGCCGATCTCGGCGCGGCCACCAACTGGCAGCGGCGCGGTGATGCAGTGACGTTCGTCGGGCCGAAGTCGCTCAGGTTCAGGTTGAATACGAACTAGAGCAGCTCGCGTAGGATGGGTAGAGCGCAGCGAAACCCATCGCTTTCGACGATTTTGGTTGAAGGGTTTCGCGAAGGCGCTCTACCTATCCTACGCTTCGGCGTTGCTAACGACGGCTGAGCAGAATGCTGTCACTCACTTCCAGTTCGAATTATCTGCATCCCAACGCTGTGCCTTGAACTCCGCCGCGACAGCTGCAACCGCGCCGTTGTCATCGCGCGGATCGCTCTCTTCATCGGCGGTCGGCGAATCCGCGAGAGCCAGCTTCGCGCCCGAGTTCTCATCCGCGGTTGTTACTGACGGCGTGCTGACCCACAGGATCAGCTTATCCGTCGTGCCGGGCTTGTCGGGAGCGATGATCGCGTTGACCTCGACCGTCTCCGTCAATTCGAGCGCGGGCAGAACCTGACTCGGGCGCTTGAAGGTCAGCTTGAGCTTTCCGGTCTCATCGTCCCATGACGCGGCGGCAGGTTTGCCCGACATGGTTCTGGCGAGCACATTCGCCAGCGTGGTCGCAACCTTGTCGCGATTGATCTTGTCACCATCGCGCCAGTCGGCGGCTGCAAAGCGCACGGTACGATCCATGTCGATAGCGCCCGTGGTCCAGCCGACATTGACGACGCCGGGATAGGTCTTGGTTTTGGCGACGAACGCCGCGGCGCGTTCCGGGTCGATGGCGAGGCTGATGACCTGCTCGCCGGCGCGCAGTGCATCGCACGATACGGCCAGGCTGTTCAACGCGACTTCGACATTCTGCCCGCGCAGCGTGCGGACGAAATCGAGTGCGGCTTCGAGCTTGATCTTCACCGCGATGGCTTCTGGCGAGACTTCGGTGAAATCCTTCGGCGCGGGCGCGATATTGTCGTCGGTGGACTGGTTGTCCTGGAATTCCTTCTCGCTCTGATCGGAATTGTCCGAGGACGTCACGTTGTTGTTGGTCTGACCTACCGAGATCTGTCCCTTGAATTCGAACGTGTCGCCGGTCGGCCGGCGGTTCAGCTTGATGGTCACCGGCAGCTTGTCGACCTGGGTCTGCGTTGCGCCGGTCAGCGTCGACCCGCTGACCGTGAGATTGGCGACGAAGCGATCCTTGCGGTCGCTGCCTTTCTCGGCGGGATAGCAGACATCAAGCGTCGCGGCGGTGACGTTCTTGCCCTGCCGCGTCTCGCGCAGGATGACGTCGGCATTGCCGTTCATGACGCCGTCGATCGAGGTGAAATAGCGCGTCTCGGGGCTTGCCGGCTGGCTCTTCGGCGCGGCTTTCACCTGCGCGAAGGCGTGGTGGACGGTCCCAACCGAGGCGGTGACCGTAAGGCCGAGCAGACAAAGATGAAGCGCGCGCATTTCAAAAGTCCCTGGACGTTATCGACGTGTCTCCGGGCGGATTTATCTGATTCCGCCCATGCGAGATTAATCACGGGATTGAATCAGAACCGCGACCAAGGCGAAAGGCCATAAGTCGCGGGCGCATTGTATCAGGGCAAAAAAGAAGGCCGCCCGGAGGCGGCCTTCGATCACAATGCAGTTGAGCGTGAAAGCATGGCTTAGAAGCCCATGCCTCCCATTCCGCCCATGCCACCCATACCGCCGCCACCGCCCGGCATCGCCGGTGCAGCTTCCTTCGGCAGTTCGGCGACCATGGCTTCGGTGGTGACCAGCAGGCCGGCAACCGAGGCGGCGTCCTGCAGTGCAGTACGCACCACCTTGGCCGGATCGATGATGCCCTTGGCGACCATGTCGACATAGGTTTCGGTCTGCGCGTCGAAGCCGAAGGTCTCGGACTTCTCGTCCAGGATCTTGCCGACCACGATCGAACCTTCAACGCCGGCGTTTTCGGCGATCTGGCGGATCGGAGCTTCCAGCGCCTTCAGCACGATGTTGATACCGGCCTGCACATCGGCGTTCTCGTTGGTGAGACGGCCGACGGCCTTCTTGGCGCGCAGAAGCGCAGTACCGCCACCGGGGACGATGCCTTCCTGAACGGCCGCGCGGGTGGCGTTCAGCGCGTCATCCACGCGATCCTTCTTTTCCTTCACTTCGACTTCGGTCGCGCCGCCGACGCGGATGACGGCAACGCCGCCAGCCAGCTTGGCCAGACGCTCCTGCAGCTTCTCACGGTCGTAGTCCGAGGTGGTCTCCTCGATCTGCGCCTTGATCTGGTTGACGCGAGCCTCAATGGCCGGCTTCTTGCCAGCGCCGTTGACGACGGTGGTGTTTTCCTTGTCGATCACGACCTTCTTGGCGCGGCCGAGCATGGCGAGCGTGACGCTTTCCAGCTTCATGCCGAGATCTTCCGAGACGAGCTGACCGCCGGTCAGGATGGCGAGGTCTTCCAGCATCGCCTTGCGGCGATCGCCGAAGCCCGGTGCCTTGACGGCAGCAACCTTGAGGCCGCCGCGCAGGCGGTTGACGACGAGGGTGGCGAGGGCTTCGCCTTCGACGTCTTCAGCAATGATCAGCAACGGCTTGCCCGACTGCACAACGGCTTCGAGCACCGGCAGCATGGCCTGCAGGCTGGAGATCTTCTTCTCGACGAGCAGGACGTACACGTCCTCGAGCTCGGCGGTCATCTTCTCGGCATTGGTGACGAAGTAGGGCGACAGGTAGCCGCGATCGAACTTCATGCCCTCGACGATGTCGACTTCGGTCTCGAGCGACTTGTTCTCTTCAACCGTGATGACGCCTTCGTTGCCGACCTTCTGCATTGCCTGGGCGATCATCTTGCCGATGGCGGCGTCGCCGTTGGCGGAGATGGTGCCGACCTGAGCGACTTCAGCCGAAGACGCAACCGGCTTGGCGCGCTTGGTGATGTCCTTGATGACGGCGGCGACGGCGATATCGATGCCGCGCTTGAGGTCCATCGGGTTCATGCCGGCAGCAACCGACTTGGCGCCTTCACGGACGATGGCCTGGGCCAGCACGGTGGCGGTGGTGGTGCCGTCGCCTGCGGTGTCGTTGGTCTTCGAGGCGACTTCGCGCAGCATCTGCGCGCCCATGTTCTCGAACTTGTCCTCGAGCTCGATCTCCTTGGCGACGGTGACGCCGTCCTTGGTGATGCGCGGAGCGCCGAACGACTTCTCGATCACGACATTGCGGCCCTTCGGACCGAGCGTGACCTTGACGGCGTTGGCGAGAATGTCGACGCCGCGCAGCATGCGATCGCGCGCGTCTCCGGAGAATTTAACGTCTTTGGCTGCCATGTTGATGGTGCTCCAATTTGGGAAGTTTAAAGCTCCGTCATGGCCGGGCTTGTCCCGGTCATCCACGCCTTGCCGAGCTTGCGGCCTAGACGTGGATCACCGGGACAAGCCCGGTGATGACGGCGTGTAGGGAGGCTGAAGCGAGTCGCTTAAGCGATCACGCCCATGATGTCCGACTCCTTCATGATGAGGAGTTCTTCGCCGTCGAGTTTGATCTCGGTGCCCGACCACTTGCCGAACAGAACCTTGTCGCCGACCTTGATGTCGATCGGGATCAGCTTGCCGGCTTCGTCGCGGCCACCGGGGCCCACGCCGACGACTTCGCCTTCAGACGGCTTTTCCTTGGCGCTGTCCGGGATGATGATGCCGCCCTTGGTCTTCTCGTCGGCGACGATGCGCTTGACGACGACGCGGTCGTGCAGCGGGCGGAATTTGGTCTTGGCCATGGGAGTGTCCCTTTAGGGTTTGCGATTTCGTTGCCATCTCGGAGGCGGGCGGGAATCCAGCCGGAACGCTCGGGGGCGGCCGGCTCATTCCCTTAGCAATCGCGCTCCGGGAGTGCTAATTGAGCGTCCGGGAAATATGGCCAGACGCTTTTTGAGTCAAGCGAGGCCTTAAGGCCTTGGTGAGGCCAATATAGGATGATCTGGAAACCATAATGGAGAGTCGGCGTAATTCTGCCGACCTCATTGCGCCGTCAGGTGTTTTGCGCTTGGCTGCCGGGACGGGCAGCCGGGGAATTTGCTCTAGGGGATAATATGATCAGGTCACGCTACGCCCGCACGGTTGCCCATCTGGCGATCGTTTCAACTTTGGCGCTGTCATTGGGCGGGTGCGGCACGTCTGGTGGATTGGGCGGGTTCAGCTTTGGGAACTCGCAGCCGACACCGCCGCAGGAGCCCCCGCCGGTGCCGGAACTGCCAGCCTCGATCCGCTCGGAAGAACTCGTCGGCCGCTGGGGTCTGGCGTCTTACATGAATCCCAATGATCGCGTTCGCACCGAGAATGCCGCGCGCGGCCAGTGCAAGCAGCCCTATATCATCGGCCAGGGCGCCACCGGCGGCGTCATCATGCATCTCGCCGACGAGGCGACGCCGCAGGAACTGCGCCTCAAGGGCTCGCCGAGCGGCAAGAACTATATCGGCCCGCCCGGTCCCGCCGGTGGCGAGAAGGATCGCGAGATCGTCTCCTTCGACGGCCGGATTCTCGTCACGCGCTTCATCGACAAGGACGCTGCGGTTCGCTACGGCAACATGGTCTATGTCCGTTGCGCACCCAAGGCCTGACCTGACAAGGCCTGACCTGAGGCGTAAGGCGGATCCCGCCACTCCCTTGAAGACGTGAGCCCATGCACCGATTGCGCGACCTCGTTTTCGGACCGGGCCGCGCGGTCCTCGTGCTGGCATTCACCCAGATCCTGACCTGGGGCATCCTGATCTATCCACCGGTGCTGACCATGCCGCATGTCACGGCGGCGCATGGTTGGTCGCTGGCCTTCGGCATGGCGGGCTTTTCGCTGGGGCTGATCGTATCGGGACTGCTGTCGCCGGTGGTTGGTGGATTGATCGACCGCCACGGCGGCAATGTCGTCATGGCATCGGGTGCGTTGGCCGGTGCCTTGGGTCTCGCGCTATTTTCAGTCGCCGACCATCCCGCGACCTATCTGGCCTGCTGGCTGTTGCTCGGCGCTGCAATGTCTGCGTCGCTCTACGATCCCGCCTTCGCCACGCTGACGCGTATCTTCGGTGCCTCGGCGCGGCGGCAGATCACCTTCGTGACCTTTGCAGGCGGCTTCGCCTCGACGGTTGGCTGGCCGGCGACCCATCTTCTGCTTGAGGCTGTCGGCTGGCGCGGGACGTATCTGACCTTCGCAGCGATTTTCGCCTTCGTTGTTGCGCCGCTTCATGCTTTTGCATTGCCGCGCCACGTCGCCGTCGCGCCTCTGCCCGTTGTGGACGCCGTTGTCGTCCCCCAGCAAGCAACCCTGCGCCCGGAAGGCTGGCCGTTCATCCTGCTGGCGGCGGCTTTTTCGCTTTATAGCTTCATTCTGTCGGGCGTGACGTCGAACCTGCTGGCGCTGCTGGAGCGCGGCGGGCTCAGTGCCGCAACGGCGGTGACCATCGGTGCGATGTTCGGACCGGCGCAGGTGGCATCGCGGCTGGCAGACTTCATGCTGGCGGGACGCACCCATCCGCTGTGGATCGCGCGCGGGGCGGTGGTGCTGGTGGTGTCGGCCTTCGCGATGCTGGCATTGGCCGGGATTTCATTTCCGCTCGCGGCGCTGTTCGCGGTTGCTTTCGGCGCCGCCAATGGCGTCATGACCATCGCGCGCGGCGCGCTGCCGCTGCTGATGTTCGGTCCGGTCGGGTATGGCCGCGTCATCGGCCGCATCGCGCGGCCTGCCTTGTTCGTGCAGGCCTTTGCACCGTTCGTGGTGGCATCCGCGATCGAGACGCTGTCGGACCGCACTGTACTGCTGCTCGGGACGGCGGGAGCGTTGATCGTACTGGTCTGCTTCGTGATGATAAAAACGCCGGGCGTTGCGGCCCGGCGTTAAGTCGTTTCTAACCTTGCGCGCAGGTTCCGGCGTTAGCCGAACAGCGCGTCGATATCGTCCTGCGAAGCGTGGCCGACGTCGCCGTCCAGCTTCGGGCCGTTGAGCAGCTTGTCGTCTTCGCTGCGGTCATCGACCTTGGCCGGCGCATGCGCCTTGATCTCATCGACGCCACCCCAGATGTCCATCATCGCAGTAATGCGGTTTTCGATGAACTTCATCGTGGTCATCACCTTGCTGATGCGCTGGCCGGTGAGGTCCTGGAAGTTACAGGCTTCGAAGATCGCGACGACGTTATCGCCGATCTCTTCTAGCATCTGCTTCTGCTGATCGGGTGAGGTCACCTTGCCGAGCGCTGTCGATGCATTATCGATGGCTTCGGCTGCGGCGAGAATCTGCTGCGTGGCTTCTTCGGTGCCGCCGACGACGGCGCCGAGTTCACCGTTGACCTTCGCCATTTCGTCGCCTTCGAAGCTCTTGCCGTGAAGAACTGCGATTTCCATCTTGGTACGGGTAATGGCGTCGTGGATCAGATCGAGTTCGATCTTCAGCTTTTCGCACTGCTCGATCTGAGCGCGGTAGGTTGCCAGCAGCGCCTGCGCTTCCGCAACCTGCTGATCGGCGGCGGCACCGACCTGATCTGTCACGGCGTTGCGGGCCGGCGCTCCCATCTGCGCGCGGATCGCGCGGAGCTCAGCCATGATTTCGCGATGCATTGGCATCGGCTCGCTGCTGCCCACCACTTCATTGGGCATAGGTGCAGTACCGAAAACTTCTTCAATGCGAAATCGCTTGCGACGAACAGACATCAGGTCCCCCAACGTTCAATCAATCCCCCATTCGTATACCCATGAGTTTAACGTGAAGTTCACGCGGGAACATCGCACCGATAGCCGATAATCGCTGCGCAAACTGTTAGTTAACCATGGGGCTTTCACGTTCATTCAAAATAAACGCTACCAAATAGAACTGCGCCGTTTGACGACGTGGTGAATCCAAACGGCGATTGTGTTTACCAAACCGAGGCGATTTTAACCTTAAGTCGGAGTGTGCAAAGCGCTTCTCAGGTGAGAACGCGCACGACGAAACAGTGCAGAGTACGTCGATGTTCAAAAAATTCTCTCTCACGCTTCTTGCCAGCGCATCTTTCATCGCGGCTGGATCGCATCAGGCGCTTGCGGTGGAAGCCGCGGCGCAATTCGCCGAGCCTCCGGTGGTGTATGCGCAGCAGCCGCAGCGCCCGATGCAGCGCACGGCCTATGCCGAACGCTCGCGCATGGGCGGCGGCTTCATCGAGTTTCTGTTCAGCGACGGTCCGGCGCAGCAGGGCCAGCGTTATCAGCAACAGCCGGACTACTCTTACGAGCAGCGGCGTTCGCTGCTGCCGCCGATGGATCCGCAACAGCGCGTCTATCAGCAGGAAGAGACGGCAGATGCCGCACGCCCCGCGCTCGATCCCAAGTATCAGCCGCAGATGGTCGAGTATCAGGGCAGCGAAAGCGCCGGCACCATCGTCGTCGATACGCCGAACAAGTTCCTGTTCCTGGTACAGGGTGGCGGCAAGGCGATGCGCTATGGCATCGGCGTCGGCCGGCCGGGCTTCACCTGGTCCGGCGTAAAGACGATCACGGCGAAGAAGGAATGGCCGTCGTGGACGCCGCCGAAGGAAATGCTGGCGCGCCGTCCTGACCTGCCGCGTTACATGGAAGGCGGTCCGGAGAATCCGCTCGGTGCGCGCGCGATGTATCTCGGTTCGACCCTGTATCGTATTCACGGCTCCAACGAGCCATGGACGATCGGCACCAATGTTTCCTCAGGCTGCATCCGCATGCGCAACGAGGACGTCATCGATCTCTATGGCCGCGTCGGCGTCGGAGCCCGGGTCGTCGTGATCTGATTGGTCTCCCGTCACATGAAAACGGCCGCTCGTGAGAGCGGCCGTTTTTGTGTTGCTGGTCTAAACGATCAGGCCAAATCGCTGTCGTCGGAGTCCATGTCCATGGCGTCGTAATCGCCGTCGTCCTGGTCTTGATCCTGGTCCTGATCGGCATCGGCCTGCGCCTGATCGAAGGATCCGGCGCGGGAGCCGCTGGACGAACCGATATCATTGACGCCGGCCTGATTGCCAAGGTTGCCGCCGGACGAATCCGAACCGGAGCTCCATGGGCTCTTGCTCTCGCTGGCATTGGCGGCGTCGCCAAAACCTTGCTGGTGGCTGCCGCCCATCATCGAACGGATGCTGCCGAGCAATAACGAGCCGCCGACCACGCCGGCTGCTGCCGCCGCCGCTGTACCCAGGAATGAGCCGCCGCCACCGGCTTGCGGTTGTTGCTGGCCGAACTGTCCCGGCGCCTGACCTTGGCCGTATCCGCCCTGACCATCGCCGCCCTGCGGTTGTGGCTGGCCGATGACCTGTCCGGTGTTCCAGGCAGGACGGCTCGGCTCGGGCGGGCGAACGCTCGGCACGGAGCCGCGCGGCTGGTTCGGGTTTTGACCCTGACCGAACAGGGCGTCCCGCATCGAATCGAGGAAACCGCCCTGAGCAGCCTGTTCGGGGGCGCCGTTGCCTTCCAGTTGCTGGATGCGCTCATGGGCGCGCTTCAGCGCTTCGTCCTGCAGCAATACGGTCTGCACCAGCGCATATAGCGCATTGGGTGCGCGGCGCTGGCCCTGCGCAATGGCGTCGAGTGCGTCCGGATCGCGTGGCGCGCCTTCGACCTTGCTGAGCCGGTCAAAGAGATCGTCAACCAGTTGGCGTTCTTGCGGTGTCATGGCGTCCTCTGTCTTCAAAGCGCGCTTGCTTTGCGCGCTGGAGATGTAGTGACGCTTTGTGTCGCAATAAGTGCCGCCTGGATTAAATTTAGTTATGCGACAAAACGACCGGCAAGCCTTGTCGTGCTTCCTCTTGTCATGCTTCCAGCGCGTAGCGCGCCAGATTGGCCTTCAGCATGTCGAGAATCTGATCCCGTGCCGGATCGCGGGTCCCTCTGACCCAGGCTGCGGCGAGCGGAAGCCGGTTCATTGCCGCCATGCCGAGCGGCATATAGCGCACGCCGCGTGCGGGCATGCGAGACGTCCAGCGCGGCACGATCGCCAGCCCGATTTCGGCGGCAACGAGATTGACGATGGTCTGCTTCTCGTCAGCGATCTGCACGACATTGGCCTGCAGCCCGGATTCCGCAAACAGCTTCATCGTCAGGTCATGACTATGCGGCCGCGACCGTCGCTCCGGCACGATCAGCGGCTCGTCGGCGATATCGGCGATCGTCAGATGCGTGCGCGATGCCAGCGGATGGCGCTCGGAGACAGCCACGACGGCTGTCTCGTGAAACAGAAACATGAATTCCAGCCGCTTGTCGGCACTCTCGGGCGGCCGGACAAAAGCGAGATCGAGCCGGCCCGACAGCAGGCGCGGCAGCAGCCGGATCGTCTTGTCCTCATCCAGCTTGATGGCAAGGTCAGGGGCGCGTTCGCGAAGGTCGTGCAGCAGCGCCGGCAGAAGCCCGGCGGCGGCGCTGTCGATTGCGCCGACCCGGATCGTGGCTGCACGGGCCCGCACGCGTGCGCGGAAGGACGACGCGATCTGATCCGCGCGGGCGAGCAGGTCGCGTGCCTGTTTCAGAAACTCGACGCCGTCATCGGTGAGGGCAACGCTGCGCGTCGTGCGCGTCAGTAGGCGTGTGCCGAGATCGTCCTCGAGGAGGCGGATGTAGCGGCCGAGTGCCGATGGCATCATCTCGAGCCGCTGCGCCGCGCGGCCGAAATGCAATTCATCCGCCGCCGTTACGAAGCAGCGCAACTGGTGCAGATCCATCAAGCCTCCCGATGGCGCCCTTCGGCCGCCTCGGGAGTTATTATATCATTTATTTGTATAAACAACCGCGATTGAGCCCGGCGTAGCTCGCCTGCAGGGTAGGGAGAGCCAGTTCAACCCAGCAGAGACCTCACCATGCGCGAATATTCCATCGCGGCCATCCCGGCCGACGGGATCGGTCCCGAAGTCATAGCCGCCGGCACCCGTGTGCTGGAAGCGCTGCAGAAGCGCGTCGGTGACGTCACCTTCAATGTCGAGACCTTCGACTGGGGGTCGGCCTATTACCGCAAGCACGGCGTGATGATGCCGGCCGACGGTCTGCCCAAACTCAAGAAATTCGATGCCATCTATTTCGGTGCGGTGGGCGCGCCCGATGTCCCCGACCACATCACGCTATGGGGCCTGCGGCTTCCGATCTGCCAGGGTTTCGATCAATACGCCAATGTGCGCCCGACCAAGATCCTGCCCGGCATCACCTCGCCACTGCGCGGTGTCGAAACCGGCGATCTCGACTGGGTGATCGTGCGCGAGAATTCCGAAGGCGAATATGCCGGCTGCGGCGGCCGCGTGCATCGCGGGCTGCCGGAGGAAGTCGGCACCGAAGTGTCGGTGTTCACGCGCGTCGGCGTGGTCAGGATCATGCGCTACGCGTTCAAGCTCGCGCAGTCACGCCCGCGCAAGCTGCTCACCGTGGTCACCAAGTCGAATGCCCAGCGCCACGGCATGGTGATGTGGGACGAGATCGCCGACGAAGTGTCGAAAGATTTCCCCGACGTCACCTGGGACAAGATGCTGGTCGACGCCATGACCGTGCGTATGACGCTGAAGCCGCAGAGCCTCGACACCATCGTCGCCACCAATCTTCACGCCGACATTCTCTCCGACCTCGCCGGCGCACTGGCCGGTAGCCTCGGTGTCGCGCCGACGGCGAATATCGACCCGGAGCGCCGCTTCCCTTCGATGTTCGAACCGATCCACGGCTCGGCTTTCGACATCACCGGCAAGGGCATCGCCAATCCCGTGGCCAGCTTCTGGACCGCAGCGCAGATGCTCGATCACCTTGGCGAACCCGATGCCTCGGCGCGGTTGATGCGTGCGGTGGAGAAGGTCTGCGAAGCCGGCATCATCACGCCGGATGTCGGCGGCAAGGCCACGACGAAAGAAGTGACCGACGCCGTGGTGGACGCGATTCATAGTTCGAACGTCTGACGCGATTTCCGAACGCCCCGGCCTCACCGGGGCGTTCGCTTTCAATAATCAAAACAATATTCAGGGAGGATCTCATGAAAGTCACAGCTACACTTGCGTTTGCGATTACGCTGGCAAGCTCCGCTGCCTTCGCACAGGGCTATCCCAACAGGCCAATCACCATGCTGGTGCCGTTCGCGGCCGGCGGTGCCACCGACACCGTCGCGCGCGTCACCGCGGCGACCATGTCAAAATTGCTCGGCCAGACCATCATCATCGAAAACGCCACAGGCGCCGGCGGCACCATCGCGGCGGCCCGCGCAGCCCGTGCCGAGCCGGACGGCTACACGATCCTGATCCATCACATCGGCATTTCCACGGCGGCAACGCTGTATCGCAAGCTGCCTTACGACACCAAGACCGCCTTCGCGCCGATCGGCCTCGTCACCAATGCGCCGATGACCATCATCTCCAGGCCGAACCTGCCGCCGAACACGCTCGCCGAGCTGATCACCTATATCAAGGCCAACGGCGACAAGATGACCTTCGGCAATGCGGGTCTTGGCGCCGCCTCGCAGCTCTGCGGCCTGATGTTCATGAATGCCATCGACAAGCAGATCCTGTCGGTGCCCTACAAGGGCAACGGCCCGGTGATGAATGACCTGATCGCGGGCCAGATCGATCTCACTTGTGACCAGACCACCAACACCACCGGCCCGATCGCAGCCAAGCTGGTGAAGAGCTATGCCATCACCACCAAGACACGCCTGTCGTCGATGCCGGATCTCCCCACGGCCGACGAGGCCGGCCTGAAGGGTTTCGAGGCCGGCGCCTGGCATGGCATCTACGCGCCGAAGGGAACTCCTGACGATATCGTGCAGAAACTGGCGAAGGTGCTGCAGGATTCGTTGCGCGATCCCGAGCTGATCAAGCGCTTCAACGACATCAATACCGATCCGGTGCCGCAGGATCAGGCGACGCCGCAGGCATTGAAGAAGCAGCTCGACAGCGAGGTCGATCGCTGGGCGCCGATCATCAAGGCGAGCGGACAGTTTGCCGACTAGCGCGCCAGCGTCACGTTGTTTGCCGCCAGCAACTGCACGAAGGCATCGCTTGCCAGATATTGATATTCGCGCTCGCGCTGGTCGGTGAACGGGTCGAGGTCGATCAGGATCTCATCGACATGACCCGGGTGGCACATCACCAGTCCGCCATCCGGGAGGTCGTTGAGGAAACCGGCCATCAGCACACCGAAGTCGGCTTGCCTGGTGAAGTCATAGGCGCCGGCGAATCCCGGATTGAACGTCACGCCGGCGCGTGTCGCACGTCGGCGGAACGTGGCGCTGAGCGTGTCGAGCAGCAGCGCCTTCGGATTATCGAGGCGTTGGCCTAACTGCAGCACACGGCCGGATTGGCGGACCCAGGCCGTCGGCGCATTTTTCTTCACTGCGGCGAGGAGCGCATCGCGCACCTGCGGGAACGTCTGCACGTGCTGGTGCCCGTCGACATAGTCGGGGGCGCGCCCGAACAGGGCCACAAACTTCGCGATCTGCGTCGTCAGCTCGGTTTCGATCGCCTCGCGATCGAGTTTTCGCAACAGGCTGAAGCGCAGCATTCTGCCGAGCGGCAGAAACAGTTCATCGAGCAGCGGCCGGTAGTGCATCGTCAGCGGATGAAACGGGGCGGTCAGCGTCGCGTGTAGCCCGATCTCGCAGTTCGGGTTCTTGGCGACGGCGTCCTGCAACGCACTGACGTCATCGCGCGAAATCGCAGGACCGACCACCATCACGGATGTGGCGTTGAGGCGTCCAAGCGCAATGAGTTCGCGGATGCCCTGATTGACGCCGGGGCTGATGCCGTAATCGTCGGCGCAGAGTGTGATGCGGCGCAGGGCTGCACCGGTCATTCGGCGGCGGTCCGGTCGGTGGTTTGCGCCGTGCTATCGGTCGCGTTACGCTTCACGCTGTGTTCGGCGACGAAATAGATCGGCCGCGCCTTCAGTTCGGACAGGATCTTGCCGATATATTCGCCGAGCACGCCGATCATGATCAGCTGCACGCCGCCGAGCGTCATCAGGCCGACGACCAGCGATGGATAGCCCGGTACCGACTTGCCGGAGACCCATGTCTCCCACAAGATCGACAGGCCGAACAGGAACGCGCCGAAGGCGAGCAGCAGACCGAGCAGGCTGGCGAAACGCAGCGGCGCCACCGAGAACGAGGTCAGGCCCTCGATAGACAGGCCGATCAACTGCTTCGGATTGAACGAGGTCACGCCATGTTCGCGTGCCGCCGGTTCGTAGTCGACGCGGAGCTGGCGGAAGCCGATCCAGGTCGCCAGTCCCTTGAAGAATCGGTTGCGCTCCGGCAACTGGCGCAGCGCCGCAGCCGCACGCGGTGACAGCAAACGGAAGTCGCCGGCATCTTCGGGGATCTTCTGCCGCGCGCCCCAGTTGATCAGCGCATAGAAGCCGCGCACGGCCTGGCGGCGCAGGAAGGATTCGTTGTCGCGATGGGCTTTGGCGGTATAGACGACATCATAACCTTCGACGATCCAGTGACGCACCAGCTGTTCGACCAGTGACGGCGGATGCTGGCCGTCGCCATCCATGAACAGAACCGCGCCCTTGGTGACATGGTCGAGCCCCGCCATCAGCGCGGCTTCCTTGCCGAAATTGCGCGACAGTGACACGACCTGAACGTCGAGCGACGTAGCTTGCAGGCTGCGCGCAACCGCCAGCGTGCCATCGGCGCTGCCGTCATCGATATAGACGACCTCGCAGGCGAGGCCGTGGCGTTCTTTCAGTGTCGTCGCAAGCGTCGCCAGCCGGTCATGAAACAAAGCAAGGCCGGGCGCCTCGTTGTAGACAGGCACAACGATCGACAGGCCTTGTGCCGCGGCGGTCGCGGCATCGGTCGACAGGCTCGATACGTCGCTGCCCAGCATCATCGATCAGATTCCGATATCCAAAATACGTTCATGAATCATATGGTAATCAGCCAGTGCGTCCGCCAGCAAGGCGAAACGCCGCGCTGTGCGTTACTGCCGCAAGAACGCCTCAAGTTTGGCGAACAGCGGATTCTCGCGATCCATCACATAGTCGAGCGAGGCGACCGAGACGGTATCTGCGCCGTTGGCCCGCAGGAAGCTGCTCAGCGCGTAAAGCTGCGCCGGCGGGCAGTGCAGCGTGATCATGCCCGACGAGGTCGGGCCGCCGAACGGCGACACCACGCCGAAGCGGTTGTGTGCCTCGGTGAGGAGCGCCTGATTGCAGCCGGCGAAGCGGGTGCGCACTTCCTTGTATTTGCTGGCGCGGGCGCGCGCGGCAATGTGGTCGAGAATGATGCGCGCAGTTTCCAGAGACTGCGCCGACCAGTCGGCGGCGCGCGAGGCGACGAGATTGGCCTGGCTGCGCAGGATGACGCCGTCATCGAGTACCTTGAGGCCGTTGGCGACGAGGGTCGCGCCGGTGGTGGTGATGTCGACGATCAGTTCAGCCGTGCCGGTGGCCGGTGCGCCCTCGGTGGCGCCGGCGCTTTCGACGATGCGATAGTCGACCACGCCGTGAGACGCGAAGAAGTTGCGCGTCAGGTTGATATACTTCGTGGCGACGCGCATGCGGCGATTGTGCTGCGCGCGGAAGCCGGTGGTGACGTCATCGAGATCGGCCATGGTGCGGACGTCGATCCAGGCCTGCGGCACGGCAACGACCACATTGGCGCTGCCAAAGCCGAGGCCATCGATCAAAGCGACCTTTTTGTCGGCGTCGGGAATGCTTTCGCGCAGCAGATCTTCGCCGGTGATGCCGAGATGCACGGCGCCGCGCGCCAGGTTCGAGGCGATCTCGCTGGCCGAGAGATAGGCGATTTCGACATTGTCGAATCCGGCAATGGTGCCGCGGTAATCGCGCACGCCGCCCGGCTTCGCCAACGTCAGACCGGCGCGGGTGAAGAAGGCTTCGGCGTTTTCCTGCAGCCGGCCCTTGGAGGGAACGGCAAGGACGAATGGTGCGGTCATGACGCGCTCCCGGAAACCAGCGCCGAGGACGCGTTCTGAGTGAGGGCTTCGATCCAGATCGAGAAGCCGACCGCAGGGATCGGCGTAGCGGAGCCGAGCTGCGTCAGCAGTCCGTCATAACGGCCGCCGGCGACCAGCGGCTCGGTGCCATTGCCCTTGCGGTGCAGTTCGAATTCGAAGCCGGTGTAGTAGTCGACGCCGCGGCCGAAGGACGTCGAGAAACGCGTCTTGGTGGTATCGATACCGCGCGCCGCCATGAAGCCGATGCGGCTTTCAAATTCGTCGATGGCGGCCGTGATGTTGAGTTTGGCGTCGGAGGCGAGCTTGCGCAGTTGCTGCAGGGCATCGTCGGGATCGCCTGATATCGCGAGGAAGCGCTTGATCAGCACCAGCGCATCGCGCGGCAATGCGCCGCCTTTCAGCGTCGACTGTTCGAGGAAGCGATCGGCGATTTCTGCCACCGAACGGCCGCCGACATTGGTGGCGCCGGCGATCGACATCAGGTCGGTGACCAGTGCCAGCGCTGCCTTGCGGTCGGAGCCCGCGAGCGCGGCGAGTACGCCTTCGTATTCGTTGCGGACCGGCGACTCCGCGAGGGTCAGCCGGTCGAGATCGTGGGTCAGGCTGACCTTGCGGTTGAAATCCTTCATTAGCCGGCGCTTCCATACCGGATAGAGGTCGAGCGCCTCGATCAGCGCCGCGAACAGTGCGACGTCGCCGGTGCGGATTTCGATATCGCTGAGGCCAAAGGCGGCCGTCGCCTCGAGGCCGAGCGCCAGCATTTCGGCATCGGCGGCGGCGCGGTCCTGACGGCCGAAGGATTCGATCCCGGCTTGCTGGAATTCGCTGGGCGTGCCCTGCCGATAGCGGAACACCGGGCCGAGATAGCTGAAGCCCGCGGGCTGGCCCGCCTGCGATGAGGCGAGATAGTCGCGCGCCACGGGGATCGTGAGATCCGGCCGCAGGCACAGCTCTTCGCCCGATGCGTCGGTCGTCAGATACAGGCTCTTGCGGATGTCTTCGCCGGACATATCGAGGAACGGATCGGCCGGCTGCAGGATCGCCGGCTCGGCATGGGCGTAGCCGGCCTCGGCAAACGACAACAGCAGCGCATCCGCCCAGGCGGCGGATCCGGTCGCGCGAGGGGCGGCGGGTTTGGTCATCTCGAAGTCCAGCAATCTCAACAGAGTGGTCGTTGGCGCAGCCCATAGCATGGCGGTTGCGACGTTTCGACCACCATCACCCGGTGGCCTTAATGTCGGGTCATGGCAGCGGGCTATTTGCCTACTTGGTTACCATTCCAGTCACCAAGAGCAGTCTGCACCAGCGCCAGCGCAGCCACCGCCGCTGTATCGGCCCGCATGATCCGCGGGCCCAACGCCAGCCGGAGAATATAGACCTGTTTCAGCAGAAGGGCCCGTTCTTCCTCGGCAAAGCCGCCTTCCGGGCCGATCAAGACGTCGATTCCGGCGGAGGCGGCCGTCCGGGCGCCGGCCAGCGCGGCCATGGGATCGGTCACTTCAGCGGCCTCGTCGCAGAAGATCAGCAGCCGTTTGGCATCCCGCTGGTCGAGATATTTGGGCAGGCTCAGTGGTTCGGCGACGCTGGCCACGCTCAGGATTCCGCATTGTTCGGCCGCCTCGACCACATTGGCGCGCATCCGCTCGGTATTGACCCGGCTAGCCTGTGTGAACCGGGTCATGACCGGCTGCAGCGCCGCGGAGCCCATTTCGATGGCCTTCTGGACCATGTAGTCGAGCCGGGCGTGTTTCAGCGGCGCGAATACATAGGTCACGTCGGGCAGGGTATCCTGCGGCCGGGTCTGGGTCAGCAGGGTCAGGCGGTCTGCCCGCTTGCCGCCGGAAATGGCGGCCTGCCATTCGCCGTCTTTGCCGTTGAACACCAGCACCGAGGCCCCGGCGCCGAGCCGCAGCACATTGCCGAGGTAGTTGCTCTGGTTGCGATCGAGCGAAATGGTCGTATCGGCTGCAAAAGGCGCATCGACAAACAGGCGGGGACTGCGGAAATCGGCTTGCGGCATCGTTCATGTTCCATTCAGAGGGCGAGCTTTAGCCCAACTGCGACGAATTATCATGCGAGAACGCGGGTTTGCGCCGTGCTGCCGCCCGAATCCGCGTGCTGTTGGTGGGTTGTTAAGGCTTGGCAGGAATCGTAGAAAGTCCTGAATCAGGATGGGCTTCGCCCCCGATCAATCGGGGCACTGAGCTGCCGGAGGAATATCTGTGATCATCCGTCGTTTGATTGTGCCGCTGTCCATGGCCGTGTTCGCCATGCAGGCTATCGAAGTTCATGCCCAGGGCGCGTTTCCCGCGCCGCTGCCGGGCAACAGCTCGGCTGCGCCTGCGAGTTCGTCGCCGTTCCCGCCGGTGAATGGTGCGCCTGCCAGCGCATCGCCATTTCCGCCGGTCAATGGTGCGGCGGCTGCGCCCAGCGCGTTTCCCTCCAATGGCGCTGCGCCGATCGGTGGTGGCGGCTTCGGCGCTCCTCCGCAGCAGCAGGCGGGCCCGCCCGGCGGCGAAGATTGCATGAAGGGCTTTCTGCCCCTGCGTCAGGACGCCGAAAAGAAGGGCGCTGCCATCAAGGCTGCGAGCGAGCGTCGCGCGCCTCCGGACGAGGCCTGCAAGCTGATCACCTCTTTCTCGCAGACCGAAGTTAAGATGATCAAATACATCGAGGCGAATGCGCAGAAGTGCGGCATTCCGCCCAATGTCGGCGAACAGATGAAGACCGGCCACAAGAACACCGAAGGCATGCGGCAGAAGGTGTGCAGCGTCGCGCAGCAGCAACGGGGCGGCGGTGGTGGCGGCCCGGTGGCAGCGCCGCGTCTGAGCGACGTGCTGGGCTCGTCGGCATCGCTGCCGGAAGCGAACAATGCGCGCAAGAGCGGCGGCACCACCTTCGATACGCTGAACGGCAACGTGCTCACCCGATGATCGGGTGGCAGATCATTCTGTTCCAATGAGCGACGCGGCCGCCCGCGTTGCGGATGCGACCGGCAACTGGGTCGATCGCTCGGCGCCATTGTGGTCGCGGCCCTATCTGCGGCTATCGCGCTTCGACCGTCCGATCGGCTCATGGCTATTGCTGATGCCGTGCTGGTGGTCGGCGGCGCTCGCCTCCGGCATGGCGCATGATATCCATCAATTGCCCAAGATGATCGCGCTGTTCTTCATCGGCGCCTTCGTGATGCGCGGTGCCGGCTGCACCTGGAACGACATCACCGATCGCGACCTCGACGCCAAGGTGGAGCGCACGCGCTCGCGGCCGATTCCGGCCGGGCAGGTTACGGCGAAACAGGCTTTTGCATTTCTGGTGCTGCAGGCGCTGATCGGTCTCGTGGTGCTGCTGCAGTTCAACAGTTTCGCCATTGCCACCGGCATCGCCTCGCTTGGCATCGTTGCCGCCTATCCCTTCATGAAGCGCATCACCTATTGGCCGCAGAGCGTGCTGGGCCTCGCCTTCTCGTGGGGTGCGCTGATGGGCTTTGCCGTGGTGTTCGGCCGCATCGATGCGACAGCGCTGGCTTTGTACGCGGGTTCGATCTGCTGGGTGATCGCCTATGACACGCTCTACGCTCATCAGGACACCGAGGACGACGCGCTGATCGGCGTGAAGTCCACCGCGCTGCTGTTTGGGGAACGCACGCAGGCCGCGCTGACGCTGTTCTACGGGCTTGCCGTGGTGCTGATCGGCGCGGCGCTAGCACTGGCTGGCGCGCACTGGCCGGCATGGCTCGGCCTCGCGGCGTTCGCGGCGCACTTGGCTTGGCAGATCACCCGCACCGATATCAGCGACTCCGCGCTATGCCTGCGGCTGTTCAAGTCAAACCGCGACGCGGGGCTGCTGCTGTTTGCAGGATTGCTGGTGGATGCCATCATGCGGGCGGCGTAATCGCGCCTTCCCAGGCATTGGTGGACCGCAGAGATGGACGTCGCGCAGCTCAAGACACTCATCCATGTGGCCGAACTGGGAAGCCTGAGCAAGGCCGCCGATCGCCTGCGCATCGCGCAGCCGGCCTTGAGCCGGCAGATCAGATTGCTTGAAAAGGAACTCGGCGCGGTGCTGTTCGAACGGCATGGGCGCGGCATGGTCATCACGGAGATCGGCCGCGACGTTCTCAACCATGCGACCCGCGTGATGACCGAGCTCGATGCCATTCGCAATGTCACCTCCGAGGAGAGCGCGTCGTTCAAGGGGCTTGTCTCCATCGGCACGACGCCGACCGTGGCCGAGATCGTCACCGTTCCCCTGGTGAAGAAGATCAAGGAAGTGCATCCGCAGCTCTCGATCCGGCTGTCATCGGCTTTCACGGGCCATCTGCTCGACTGGCTGCAACGCGGCGAACTGGAGCTCGCCGTGTCCTACGATCCGCAGCCGCTGCGTTCACTGCGCATCGTGCCGGTGATGATGGAGAACCTGTTATTCGTCAGCGCCGGCAGCAAGGGATTGCGCATGGATCGGCCCGTTCCGTTCGCGGCGCTGGCCCACGAAGAGCTGGTTCTCCCCAGCCTGCGCCATGGCCTGCGCGGAATCATGGAAGAGTGCGCGCGGCAGGCTGGCATTCAGTTGCGTGGCAGTGTCGAAGCAGACTCCTTCGGCGCGATGATTGATCTGGTGCGCAACGGTGTTGGCTCCACTGCTTTGCCGCTCGCGCCGATCCACGTGCTGGTCGAGAGCGGCGTGCTCTGTGCGGCGCCGCTAATCGATCCCACACCGGCGCGCAAGCTGGTGCTGGCCTATCCGGCAGACCGTTCGGTCAGCGCGGCGGCGCGCTTCGTCGGCGATACATTCACGGAGATCGCCGCCGATCTCGTCGCCCGGAATATCTGGGTTGGACACATGATCGATCCCAGGAAAACGTAGCTGCGTCGCACCATTCGCGCGCTGTCGAGTGTTGCAACGCCAGAGATCAAATCTCGGCATATCTCTTCGAGCAAATCGGTATGCGTCGGGCTGTCTGCTTTGGGCTAAGCGTGAGTCAGCGCTATGCTGCAAGCAACGGAGACTGGAATGTCAGATGCAGGGCCCACGCCCGGTTCACAGGTGGATTGGCGGCACGATGTGTTCCGCATCCTGAAGGAGGCCGACGTCAAGCACATCGTCTATGTGCCCGATGCCGGCCATTCCACGGCGATCCGTCTCGCCGACGAGGATAATGCGATCAACTCCGTGGTGCTGACGACCGAGGAAGAAGGCATCGGCTATCTCGCGGGTGCCTGGCTCGGTGGCGAGCGCGGCGCGCTGCTGATGCAGTCCAGCGGTGTCGGAAATTGTATCAACACGCTGGCGCTGCAGGCCTGCACGCGCTTCCCGCTTCTGATGGTCGTGACCATGCGCGGCGACTGGGCCGAGTTCAATGCGTGGCAGAATCCGATGGGGCAGGCGACGGAGAAGGCGCTCAACCTGATGGGCGTGCTGACCTGGCGCGCCGATGAGCCGCAGGATGTTGCGCCGCTGTTGCATGGTGCCGCATCGATGGCATTCAATGGCGATGCAGCCTGCGCATTGCTCCTGGGGCAGCGTTTGATCGGAGAGAAGCAGTGGGTCAAGTAAACGCAACCGGCGCGCTCGATCGCCGCGAGGTCGTGCAGAAGCTGCTGGCCGGCCGCAAGGATCTGCTCGTGGTCACCGGCCTCGGCTCACCGTCCTATGACGTGATGGCTGCCGGCGACCACGACAACAACTACTATCTCTGGGCGGCGATGGGCAGCGCCGCCATGGTCGGGCTTGGACTGGCGACGGCGAAGCCCGATCATTCGGTGCTGGTCATCACGGGCGATGGCGAGATGCTGATGGGTATGGGTGGACTCGCGACCATCGCTACCCGCAAACCTGCCAATCTCACCATCGCCATCCTCGACAATGGACATTTCGGCGAGACCGGCATGCAGGTCAGCCACGCCGGGCTCGGCGTCAATCTCGATCGCGTGGCGCAGGCCTGCGGCTTCGGCTGGACGCGCGAGATCCGCGATATGGCCGGCGTGGAGGATCTGCGCACTCGCCTGTCGTCGCGCGATGGCGTCAAGCTAGCGACCATCAAAGTGAAAGCGGAAAACCCGCCGCGCGTGCTGCCGCCGCGTGATGGTGTCTATGTGAAGAACCGATTCCGTGCAGCGCTGGGACACGCGCCGCTCTGAACCAACGGAAGGGGCGCTCATCCATGTGGATGCGGCGCCCTTCTGACGATCGCTGGAAGACCCAATGCTGGAAAACCAGTGTGGGAAACAAAAATCATCAAGGGTAGGGAAACAATGGCGAGCAAGATCACACGCCGCACGTTCTGCCGCTCGGCAGCCGTTGCGGCGTCCAGCATGATGATTCCAGGTACCAGTGTCTGGGCGCAGGCAGACCTGCCGAAAAGCCCGATCACGCTGGTCGTGCCTTTCGCAGCCGGTGGGGCCACCGACATCGTCAGCCGGCATGTGGCCAAGAAGGTCTCCGATCAGATCGGGCAAACGATCCTCATCGAAAATGTCGGCGGCGCAGGCGGTGTGGTTGGTGCCACGCGGGTCGCGCGCGCGAAGCCCGATGGGCTGACATTGTTGATGGGCACGATCTCCACCCACACGATCAATCCGTTGATGGCGAAGGTGCCGCCTTATGATCCGGTCAAGGATTTCACGGCGATCTCGATGCTGGTGACGGTGCCCAATGTGCTGATGGTGTCCAAGCAGGTGAAGGCGACCACCGTCGGCGAACTCATCGCGCTGCTCAAGGCCGATCCGACCAAATATAGTTACGGGTCGTCGGGCGTGGGAACGCCGCCCAATCTGTCGGGAGAACTGTTCAAGGTGCAGGCGGGCGTGAAGATGGAGCACGTGCCCTATCGCGGCGGCGCGCCGGCCATGAACGACCTGATGGGCGGACAGATCCCGGTACTGTTCGACGTGCTGAGTGGTGCGGCACCGTTCATCAAGGCGGGCTCAATCCGCACGCTCGCCGTCACCACCAAGAAGCGGTCGCCATCATTCCCGGACATTCCGACCGTTGCAGAGTCCGGCCTGCCTGATTACGAGACCTACACCTGGAACGCGGTGTTCGGCCCGCCCGGTATGGCACCTGCGCTGGCAGAGCGGTTGAGTTCGGAGTTCCGCAAGGCCGTCGCCGATCCGGACGTGGCGAAGCAGTTGCGTGAGCTGAGCGGCGATCCGGTGGGCTCGACCGGCGCCGAGCTCGAAGCACAGGTCAAGGCCGAGGGCGTGAAGTGGGGCCCGATCATCCAGGCCGCCGGTCTGAAGGCTGAGTAGCTCTGCGGAAGGATAGCGTTTTGACGTCTCTGAAAGCTGATCCTGCTGCATTTCTTGCTGCCGTGGCCGCAGTTATTGGCGGCAAATATGTGCGCACTGGTGCGGATGCCGATTCCTATCAGCAAGACTGGCGCGCCCGTTATCGCGGGGCGGCTGTCGCTGTAGCCCTGCCGGGAAATACGGAGGAAGTTGCGGCGCTGATGGGCGTCTGCCGCAGCTTCGGTGTGGCGGTCGTGCCGCAAGCCGGCAATACCGGGCTCACCGGCGGAGCGATCGCACCGGATGAATTGGACTGCCTGATCGTCAATGTCTCGCGGCTCAACCGCGTGCGTAATATCGATCCGCTCAACAATGCGGTGACGCTGGAAGCCGGCTGCATTCTGGCGGATGTGCGTGCACTGGCTGACCAGCATGACCGGCAGTTTCCCGTGCTGCTCGGCAGCGTCGGCAGTTGCGAGGTCGGCGGGCTGATATCTACTAATGCCGGCGGCACCGGTGTGCTGCGTTACGGCAATATGCGCGAGCAGGTGCTCGGGCTGGAAGTGGTGCTGGCAGACGGTCGCATCTGGAATGGCCTCAAGGCGCTGCGTAAGGACAATACCGGCTACGACCTGAAACAGCTGTTCGTCGGCGCGGAGGGGACGCTCGGCATCGTCACCGCCGCTGTGCTGAAACTGTATCCGAAGCTCGCCGTTTCGGCGACGGCAATGGTGTCGATGGACGAGGTCGGCCAGGCGATTGCGCTCTTGCAGTATCTGCAGCGCACGACGGGCGGTCGTGTCGAGGCCTTTGAACTGATGTCGCAGAGCCAGTTACAGATCGTGCTGCGTCATGGTTCCGCGAGCGGCAGTCCGATGGCGGGCGAAGCGCCGTGGTATGTGCTGCTCGAACTGGCCGACAGCGCAGCGGACTGGAACGCGGTGGAAAGCCTGGAGACGGCGCTGGCAGCGGCGATGGAGGACGGGCTCATCGGCGATGCGGTGATCGCAACCGATCAGGCCAAGGCCGATCGGATCTGGAACCTGCGCCACACGATTTCAGAATCCAACAAGCGCGAGGGTTTTACGGTGTCGAACGATACGTCGGTGCCGATCTCGGCGCTGCCGGAATTTATCGATCGCGTCACGCGTCGGCTGCTGCGCGAGCTGCCGAATGCACAGGTCGCGCATTGCGGGCATGTCGGCGATGGCAATGTGCATGTGATCGTCGTGTTTCCCTACGACATCGGCGATGCGCAGGTGCGCGAGGCTGCGGCGCACGAGGCCAACACCATTGTGCATCAGGAAAGCGTCGCCTGTGGCGGCAGTATCAGCGCCGAGCACGGCATCGGCCGCATGCATATCGATCGGCTTCCGCTCTACACGTCGGAAGTCGAGCTCGATCTGATGCGGCGCGTGAAACTCGCACTCGATCCGGACCGGATGATGAATCCGGTCAAGGTGTTGCGACTGCCGGGAGAGTAAGACGGCAGGAGGCTCCTGCCTGTCTTCTTAGTGTCGCGCGATGATCTCGCGCTCGCCCTTGTACATGCCGGCTTCGCCGAGCAACGCGCCCGGACGACGACGCACCAGGAATTTCGGGCGGCGCTCGCGAATCGCATTGCGGCGACGGCGGCGCTGCGATGGCTCGTATGTCTTCTCTTCCGGCAATTGCGGAAGCGCGAAGATCTCGCTCCACATCTGCCAGGCCATGTCGATTTCTTCGCGATCGGAACTGACCAGCAATGGAATCGACAATGAGGGGTCGCGATGCGCGAGCATCAGCATCTTGCCGTCGTCGAGACCGCGCAAGGTGACGCCGAGAAAATCGCTGACGCGCACATTGATCGCCATGCGCATGCCGCCGACGGCACGATGCAGGACGACGCGGGTACGATGCAGTTCGATATGGCGGATCGCTCCGTCGGCGCGGGTATCATGCGCCTCGAAACGAACCGGAAGTGAATGGGGATCGAGCCGCAATGCGCTGCTCGATCCCGGGGCATGGGCCCCACCTGTCGCTGTTTGATGCCTCACGGCTTTTTATCTCCCCGCCGGAATTATGTTCCCGGTCGATGGGGAGACCTTGCCAGAGCCGGTTCGGAATCGGCTTAAAAAGGCTGGTTAATCGAATCCGACTGCCCTTCATGATTGACAGAAGCTTGGCAGGCATGATTGACGAACCGTTGCGAGAGCCCTGAAATTCTTTCCTTTTCGGTGCGGCAAATGCTTGAAGTCCCTGCGAAATAAGCACATCTCTAACAGCGGCCATCGCCGCTTCGGACCTGTTGAAATCGTCTCTCAATGTTGGGATTTTGTTCGTGAACTCTTCACCAAACGCATCGTCGTCTGTCTCCACGAAATCCGACAATTCCGATCTGCTCGATCAGTCCGTACTCTCCACGCTGGCGCAGCGTCTTGTCGAGGCTGCCAGGAAGGCGGGTGCGGATGCCGCGGATGCGGTCGCGGTGCGCGGGGTGTCGCATGGCGTCGAGGTGCGTGACGGCAAGGTCGAAGCTTCCGAGCGTTCCGAAGGCGACGACATGGGGTTGCGCGTGTTCGTCGGTCGCCGTCAGGCGGTGATCTCCACCAACGACATGTCCGGCGACAATGTCGCGCAACTGGCCGAGCGTGCTGTCGCGATGGCGCGCGTCGCACCCGATGATCAATATGTCGGCCTTGCCGATCCCGCGCTGCTTGCGCGCGACTTTCCGAAGCTCGATCTGCTCGATCCCGTCGTGCCGTCGGTGAGGGAACTTGAACGACGCGCTGTCGAAGCTGAAGAGGCCGCACTCGCGGTGAAGGGCGTGACCAAGTCGGGCGGTGCATCCGCCTCGACCGGCATCGGCGGCATGGTGCTGGTGACCTCTACCGGTTTCCATGGCTCCTATCTGCGGTCCAGCCAGGGCGTCTCGATGACGGCGATCGTCGGCGACGGCACCAAGATGGAGCGCGACTACGCCTTCACCTCGGCACTGCATGCGTCCGATCTCGACTCTCCATCGAGCGTCGGCAAGCTCGCGGGCGAGCGCACGGTGGCGCGCGCCAATCCGCGCAAGGTGCCGACCTGCAAGGTGCCGGTGGTGTACGATCCGCGCGTCTCGAACTCGCTGGTCGGTCACGTCATCGGTGCCGCCAATGGCGCGTCCGTCGCGCGCAAGACCACGTTCCTCAAGGACAGTCTCGGCAAGCAGCTGTTCAGCAGCAATATCCGCATCATCGATGATCCCCTGCGCGTGCGCGGCCTGCGCTCGCAGTCCTTCGATGCCGAAGGCGTTGCGACGAAGCAGCAGGCCATCATTGATGGCGGTGTGCTCACGACCTGGCTGCTGGATTGCGCGACCGCGCGCGAACTCGGCATGACGACCACAGGCCATGCACATCGCGGCGTGTCGTCGTCACCATCGCCCGGCGCCTACAATCTGCATATGGAAGCGGGCGACGTGAGCCCGGAAGACCTGATCGCCGATATCAAGGAAGGCTTTTACGTCACCGATCTGATCGGTTCGGGCGTCAATGGCGTGACCGGCGACTACAGCCGCGGCGCCGGCGGATTCTGGATCGAGAACGGCAAGCTCACTTACGCCGTCAGCGAGATCACCATCGCCGGTCATCTGTTCGAGATCTTCAAGTCGATGACGCCTGCGAACGATCTCACTTTCAAATACGGCGTCAACGCGCCGACCGTGCGCGTCGAGGGGCTGACGATTGCCGGACGCTGATCTCGATACCGACAAACGGCTCGCGCACGATGTTGCCCTGATGGCAGACACAGTGCGGGCGGCCGGCGAGCTCGGCCTCGCAATGTTCGGTACAGAACTCAGGAAATGGACCAAGGGTGAATCCTCTCCCGTTTCCGAAGCGGATATCGCCGTCAACGATCTGATCGAGAAGCGGCTTCGCGCCGCGACGCCCGATTACGGCTGGCTGTCCGAGGAGAGCGCCGATGACGAATCCCGTCTCGACAAGCGCCTGACCTGGATCATCGATCCGATCGACGGCACCCGCAGCTACCTCGCCGGTCGCGAGGATTGGTGTGTCTGTGTCGCGCTGGTCGAGGACGCCCGGCCTGTCATGGCCGCGGTATTTGCGCCATCCACAGATGAATTTTTTCTGGCGATCCGCGGGCAGGGCACCACCTGCAACGGCGTTCCGGTTCGGGCCACGACCGGTTCCGCAATGGACTTTTCACGCGTGGCGGGCCCGAAACCTCTGGTCGAGCGGATGGTCCATCCCCGGCAGGATATCACGCTTTATCCGCGGATCGGCTCGCTGGCGCTGCGATTGTGCTGGATCGCCAATGGCCGGCTGGATGCGGCCTTTGCCGGGGGGCAGAGCCGGGACTGGGATCTGGCCGCCGCAGATTTGATCGTGCACGAAGCGAATGGTAGGATGACCGAGCTTTCGGGCGATCCCATCCTCTATAATCGCCGGGAAGTCACGCACGGGTTGCTGGTGGCAGCGGGGGCCGATCGCCATGCTTACATCGTCGAGCAATTCCAGAACCGCCGGGTTTAACCGGCCGCACCACTATCTTTGACTTATCGGATCGCAGCCGGTCGCTGCAGGAACAGGATTCATGTCGGACACACCACAGCAACTGCTTCATCTGGTCATCGGGGGCGAGCTGACCAACCTGAAAGAGACGACGTTCAAGGATCTCAGCCAGGTTGAAGTCGTCGGCGTCTATCCGAATTACGCGACGGCATTTGTCGCCTGGAAGGCCAAGGCGCAGCAGACCGTCGACAACGCCCACATGCGCTACTTCATCGTCCATCTCCATCGGCTGCTCGATCCGGGTCAAGACGCGAAGCCGACCGCTTGAAACGACTGCTCCGAAACACGCTGCGCAGCAGCTGGGTTCAGCGCGCCGCGGGGTTTCTCGCGGCCGAATTTTTGCGTCTGGTCTGGAAGACCAACACCTTCACCTTCGATCCCGTCGATGTCTATGACATCGTCGAGCCGCAGATGCCGGTCATCCTGGCGTTCTGGCATGGCCAGCATTTCATGACGCCATTCATCCGGCAGAAGGACTATCGCGGCGCGGTGCTGATCTCGAAGCATCGCGATGGTGAGTTCAATGCGCTGGCTGCCGAGCGCCTTGGGATCGCCACCGTTCGCGGCTCCGGCGATCATGGCGGCGCGTTTCACCGCAAGGGCGGCGTCGGTGCGTTCAAGGAAATGGTGCGGGTGCTGGAGCGCGGTATCAATATGGCGCTGACCGCCGACGTGCCGAAGCGTTCGCGTGTCGCCGGCATGGGCATCATCATGCTGGCGCGTGAAAGCGGCCGGCCGATCATGCCGTTTGCCATGGCCACCAGCCGCTACGTCCAGCTCAACAACTGGGACCGTACCACGATCAATCTGCCTTTCGGTCGCGGCGTGCTGGTCGGCGGTGAACCGCTGAGCGTTCCTGCCGATGCCGACGCTGCCACGATGGAGGCGCTGCGCCTGCAGCTCGAAGCCACGCTGAACGAGGCGACGCAGCGTGCCTATGACGCGGTAGGTCGGCCGGAAGGTGCGCGTCGTGCCTAACGCGCTGCCGATCACGCTGCGCGCCTATCGCAGATTGTCGGCGGCGCTGACGCCGCTTGCGCCCGTCCTGATCAGGCAACGGTTGAAGAAGAATAAGGAAGATCCTGCGCGCCTAGACGAGCGTCGCGGCATCTCGCAGATCGAGCGCCCCGCCGGGCCGCTGGTCTGGATTCACGGCGCCAGCGTCGGCGAAGTGCTGGCGGCGGCAGCGCTGATCGAGCGGCTGCGCGCGCTGGGCATGCGCATCCTCTTGACCTCCGGCACGGTGACCTCGGCCGAGATCATCGCCAAGCGATTCCCGACCGATATCATCCATCAATACATACCCTATGATTCACCGCGCTTCGTGGCGCGCTTCCTCGATCACTGGAAGCCGAGCCTGGCGCTGTTCATCGAGAGTGATCTCTGGCCGAACCTGATCATTTCCGCCGCCAAACGCCGTCTGCCGATGGTGCTGATCAATGCGCGCATGTCGCAGCGCTCGTTTCCACGCTGGCAGAAATTCTCGGCGACCATCGGCGCCTTGCTCGGCCGTTTCGAGATTTGCCTGGCGCAGTCCGAAACTGACGCCGAGCGCTTCAGCGCACTGGGGTCGCGCAGCGTCGTCGTGACAGGCAATCTGAAGCTCGACGTGCAGGCGCCGCCGGGCGACGCCGTGAAGCTGGACAAGCTCATGGCGGTGACGCGCGGTCGCCCCATCATCGTCGCATCGTCGACGCATCCCGGCGAAGAAGAAATTATCCTCGAGACTCACAAGACGCTGACCAGCTTCTTCCCGAAATTGCTGACGGTCATCGTGCCGCGCCACGCCCATCGCGGGGCGGATATCGCGCAGATGATCACGGTGGCAGGTGCGCAGGTTGCCTTGCGCTCGCGCGAGGAATTGCCGCATGCAGGCACTGATATCTATGTCGCCGACACCATGGGCGAGCTCGGCCTGTTCTATCGTCTGTCACCGGTGGTGTTCATCGGCGGCTCGCTGGTGCCGCATGGTGGGCAGAATCCGATTGAAGCCGTGAAGCTCGGTGCGTCCGTGGTGCATGGTCCGCATGTCTTCAATTTCACCGACGTCTATGAGGCGCTGGATGGCGCCGGCGGCGCGAAGCTCGCCGACTCCTCGGAGCAATTGGTGAAACAGCTCGGCCTGATGCTCGGCAACGAGGCGGCACGCGAGGCCGCGATCGAGGCCGGGCATCGCGTGGTTGAACGGCTTGGCGGTGCACTCGACCGTACGCTGCATGCGCTGGAGCCCTATTTGATGCAGCTCCGGCTCGAAGCGGGAGCGCAGGATGCGTGAGCCCGGGTTCTGGCGGCCGCCATCGACATGGCTGTCGCGTCTGCTGATGCCACTTGGCGCTATCTATGGCGAGATCGCAGGCAGCCGCATGGCGCGCAAGGGCGTCGATGTCGGCATTCCCGTTCTTTGCGTCGGCAATTATCACGTCGGCGGTGCCGGCAAGACACCGACCACGTTAGCGCTGTTGCAAGTGCTGCGCGATCTCGGCGAGACGCCGGTGGTGCTCAGCCGCGGCTATGGCGGCAAGTTGCGCGGCCCGGTGAAAGTCGATCCGTCGCGGCATCAGGCGGCAGATGTTGGCGACGAACCGCTGATGATGGCACGGCAGGTGCCGGTGGTGATCTCCGGGGATCGCGTCGCGGGCGCCGCACTGGCGCGCTCGACCGGCGCGAGCGTGATCGTGATGGATGACGGCTTCCAGAATCCGGCCATCGCCAAGGACGCGTCGTTCATTGTGATCGACAGCAATCGCGGTCTCGGCAACGGCCGCGTGCTGCCCGCGGGACCTTTGCGCGCGCCGCTCGATCTGCAGATCGCACGCACCGATGCGCTCGTCGTGATTGGCGATGGTGTTGCGGCGACGGGCGTGGCGGCGCTGGTCGCGGGCCGGGGCGGTCCGGTGTTGACGGCGCGCCTCGTGCCGGACGAGACGTCAGTGGCAGCCTTGCGCAGCAAGCGCGTGCTGGCCTTTGCGGGAATCGGCGATCCCCAACGCTTCTTCCGCACGTTGCGTCATGCAGGTGTGGACGTGGCTGTGGAGAAAGCCTTCGCCGATCACCACCCGTATGCGCCCGCTGAGATCGACGCGCTGGCCCTGCAAGCGAAGCGTGATGGGCTAGTGCTGGTGACGACAGAGAAGGACATCGTCAAGCTCAGCAGCATGCCGGCCGCGACGGAGATCGTACCATTCGCCGTCACGCTGGCCTTCGAAGACATGGCGGCGTTGCAGGCTTTCGTGATCGAACGGCTCAATCAGGCAAGAGTGAAGACGCTCAGAACGTAAGGTGGGCAAAGCGAAGCGTACTCACCCTACGGATGACCGATACGAGCTTTACTTCTGACCCTTCACCGCGTCCGGATAATGCCGCGCCAGCACGGCATTCGGTACCGCATAGGCTTCCTGACGATCGACGCTCCAGTATTTCAACTCGTCCAGCGGAATGCGCTCGCCTGTGATGGCGCAAGTCACATAGGTGCCGGGCGACACCACGCGGAAATCGCCGTCGAGATATTGCAACTGGGCTTCGCCGTGGCCCGAGGGGCCAAATTTGTTCAGCACGGCTTGTCTCCTGGATCGTCACTAAGTCGTCTTGCCGGATCGCTCACCGGCCCTGAATGTCGTCATCTCGTAGCATAAATAGGGCCGCGGCGTCGCCCAATAAAGGCTGTCCGCGCGGCCTCTAGAACAGGCTGCCCTGATCGATTTTCGTCGCCTTTTTCGGCGCGGCCGGTGCCGCAGGCTTTGCTTCACGCACAGCGGCCGGGCGGTCGCCATCGGCGGTCACGCCGACGCGGCCATCGGCGAATTCGATGCTCAGGCGCGCGCCCGCTCCGACAGCAGCGGCGGCATGCAGCGCTGCGCCCTGCTCGTCGCGCACCAGCGCAAAGCCGCGGGCCAGCACGCTGCGATAGGAGAGGGCTGACAGCAGCTGGCTCGATGCCTGTACGCGCGCCTGCTGGCGCTGCACCAGTGTCGTCAATGCACGGCGCGCGCGCTCAGTGAGGCGCAGAGCGCGCTCCCGATCGCGCGTGATGGCATTGCGCTGCGCCTGCGCATTGGCGAGCTTGGAAGCCTTCAATCGTGCTTCAAGGCCAGTGAAGCGATCGCGGCGCTGCCGAAGCAGGGCGCGCGCGGAGAGGCTCAAGCGTTCGCCCGATACCGTCAGCCGCTGCGTGGCGTGGGCGATCTGTGCGCGCAGGACGCGCAGCGTCAGCCCGGCGCTGGCCTGCGCGAAGCGGCGATGATGCGCGTGCGTGTTAGCTTTCAACGCACGCGGCAGCGATGCGGTTGCGCCATCGAGACGCTGGCGCGGAATGGCGAGCAATTCGCTGAGATCCGGCAAGGCACGCGCTGCGGCGCGTAGTTCGTTGCGGCGGGATTCCTGCCCACGCTGCCAGCACAGCATCATGCGGCGCTCGAAGCCGGATATCTCCACCATCAGTTCGGCGCGCACGGGCACCGCCATTTCGGCGGCCGCCGTCGGCGTCGGCGCGCGCTTGTCGGCGGCGAAATCGATCAGCGTGATGTCGGTCTCGTGGCCCACGGCCGAGATCAGCGGGATCATGCTCTCGGCCGCAGCGCGCACCACGATTTCTTCGTTGAACGACCACAGGTCTTCCAGCGAGCCGCCGCCGCGCGCGACAATCAGCAGATCCGGCCGCGGAATGGCGCCGCCCACCGGCAGCGCATTGAAGCCATGGATCGCGGCGGCGACCTGTTCGGCCGAGCCTTCGCCCTGGACCTTGACGGGCCAGACCAGTACGCGGCGCGGGAAGCGGTCTTCCAGCCGATGCAGGATGTCGCGGATGACAGCGCCGGTGGGCGATGTCACCACGCCGATCACCTCCGGCAGCCATGGCAGCAGCTGCTTGCGCGCTTCGTCGAACAGGCCTTCGGCGCCAAGCTTGCGCTTGCGCTCTTCCATCAGCGCCATCAGCGCGCCGACGCCCGCGGGTTCGATGGCCTCGATGACGATCTGGTATTTCGACGAGCCGGGATAGGTGGTCAGCTTGCCGGTGGCGATGACTTCGAGGCCTTCCTGCGGCTTGAACCGCATCCGGCCATGGACGCCCTTCCAGATCACCGCCTCGATCTTGGCGCTCTCGTCCTTGAGCGAGAAATAGCAGTGGCCGGAGGAATGCGGCCCACGAAAACCCGAGATTTCGCCGCGCACCCGCACGTTCCCATAAGTGTCTTCCACCGTCCGTTTCAGGGCTGAGGACAGCTCGGAGACGGTGAATTCGGGGGAATTGGTAAGGGGGGCGGCGGCTTTGGGCATCGAATCTCGGCTTTCAGGATCGTCGCAAAGTAGGGATGTCGGTCGCAAAACGCCAATCAGATATTGATTTACAGATAACTCTGTTGTACAGAGTTATCTGTATTAAAGGAATTGCGGGTATTATGGTGTGGATATTGACCTTCGCGATCCGTGGCATCGTTTGGCTCCTTGCTGCGGTGGGTCTGGCGGCCCTGGTGCTGGCCGGCATGATTGCGGTGCCGGTCTCCAGGCCCAAGGCACTGGCCTCCATTGCGGACACGGCGCGCAGTGCATATCGCGGCGACGTGCCGCCACTGCAGTATTTCCAGGCGAGAGACGGCTCGAATCTGGCCTACCGGCGCTACACGCCATCCGGACCGTCCGTGAACCGTGCCGCACTGCTCATTCATGGTTCGTCGGGATCGAGCATAGCGGTGCACGCTCTCGCGAAAGCGCTTGCCGCGCGGGGCGTCGAAAGCATCGCTCCCGACATGCGCGGCCATGGCGCGTCGGGGACCCGCGGCGATATCGCCTATCTCGGGCAGCTCGACGATGATCTCGCAGATCTCGTCGGCCATTTGCGCGGGCAGGGGCTGGCGTCGCCACTGACGCTCGCCGGGCATTCGTCAGGCGGCGGGTTTGCGCTGCGCGTCGCAGGATCCGTCAATCAGGGACTGTTCGCACGCACCGTTCTGCTGTCACCCTATCTCGGCCTGAAGTCGCCATCGACACGCGAGAACGCAGGTGGATGGGCCAGTCCGAATGTGCCGCGCATCATCGCGCTCAGTGTGCTGCAGTCGTTCGGGGTGACATGCTGTGCGCAGCTCCCGGTGGTTGCCTTTGCCGTGCAGCCGGGTTCGACACGCATTCTGACGTCCGAATATTCATTTCGGCTGCTGCAGAATTTCGGCACGCATCGCGACTATCGCCTGGATCTCGATCCGGCGAATGGGCCCATATCGGTCATCGCCGGGCGCAATGACGAGCTGATGTTCGCCGACAAATATCGCGAGGCGATGCAGTCGAAAGCCAATATCGACGTGCGCGTCCTCGACGACGCAAATCATATGGACGTCGTCAGCACGGCAAGCTTCGTCGCCGTCGTTGCCGACGATCTCGCAACGAGGTGACACCGTGATCAACAGCCAGGAAGCCAGTGCTGCGTTGATGGAGATCGAAAGCCTCAGTCGGCTGGTCCGGCAGTCGGTGTTCTATCGGCATGCCAGCACGATGCTCATTCTATGGGGCGTTGCGACTTTTATCGGTTATCTGCTCTCGTTCTTCGCGCCTGCTGCGGCTCCCGTCATCTGGGCGGTCGTCATTGTCGCGGGTGTTATCTGCGCGATCATCGTCGGGGCACTCAACAAGAAGCGCGAAGGCGTCAGCACCTTCGATGCCCGCGCAACGGCAGCGTTTATCGCGTTCGTGGCTTTTGGCTGTCTGTGGAGCATCGTTTTCGGGAACATGGCGCCGCGGCAGATCGGCGCGTTCTGGACGACTTACTTCATGTTGCCTTACGTGATGACAGGGTTCTGGTTCGGCCGCGTCTTTGTCGTGATCGGCATGAGCGTGATCGCGCTGACGCTGCTCGGTTACTTCCTGGCCGGACCGTGGTTCACGCTCTGGATGGCTGTCGTCAATGGCGGCGGCCTGTTGCTCGGCGGCCTCTGGATGCGGCGCAGCTGACATGGCCGAACTCGACGACATCATCCATCAGCCTCTGCGGCTCAAGATCATGGCAGCGCTGAACGCACTGCATCCGGCACAGGGGCTGGATTTCCCGCGATTGAAGAAACTGACCGGCGCCACCGATGGCAATCTCGGCGCGCATATCGAGACACTAGCGAAAGCCGGTTATGTCAGTGTCGAAAAGGCCTTTGTCGGCAAGAAGCCGCAGACAACGGTGACGGCCACCGCGACCGGGCGTGGCGCCTTCGCGCGGCACGTCGCGACCTTGCGTGAGATCATCGCAACTGCGGAAGGCAAGTAGAGCAAAGCAAGTAACGTAAAGCTCTGGAGATTGTCATGGACATCGCGTGGCGCATTCTGACCAACACGCCGATCTGGGTGTTCGCGTTGCTCGCATTGCTGATCTGGCTCGGAAGCCTGTCGCTCCGGCCGCGAAAGACAGAGCTGCGCCGCTTGCTGATCGTTCCGATGGTGTTTCTTCTGATGGGGCTGTCGCGGCTGATCTTTGCCGGCGGCCAAATGCATCTGATCGGGGTATGGCTGGCAGCGGCCATCGTGATGGCGGCCGTCGCTCTGTGGGTCGGTCCCGGCGAGATGACGGTTGATCGGCAGGACGGCACCATTCTGCGCCCCGGGAGCTGGCTGCCCCTGATCCGCAACCTGTCGGTCTTCCTCCTGCAATATGCCGTGGCGGTCGCAACCGCGATGAAGCTGGGTTCGGGTGCTGCCGCTCCGCTGATCGGCCAATTGGTGTCGGGGGCGTGCGCTGGCTATTTCCTTGGCTGGACGGTGGGTTTGATCCGCCGTTATCGCGCGGAAACAAGTGTCGCCGTCGCTTGACGGGTTGGCCGCCTGGCCAGTTGATTACTCAGACCACTGATTGCTGTCCCGACGCGCCGTGCTAAACGATGGGCGTGTTTGATTGCAATTGGTCTGGCTGGTTATGAACATTCTCCTCATCGGTTCCGGTGGTCGCGAACACGCGCTGGCGTGGAAACTCGCCGCGTCTCCGCTGCTGACCAAACTCTGGTGCGCGCCAGGTAATGCCGGCATCGCCCGGGAGGCCGAATGCGTGGCGGTGGATATCACCGACCATGCGGCCGTGATTGATTTCTGCAAGGTGAGCAAGGTCGATTTCGTCGTGGTCGGCCCGGATGCCCCGATAGCGGCGGGCATCGTCGACGATCTTGCTGCCGTCGGCATCAAGGCATTCGGACCCAGTAAAGCCGCCGGCCAACTGGAAAGCTCGAAGAGCTTCACCAAGGAACTGTGCCGGGCCAACAACATCCCGACTGCGGCCTACGGCCATTTCCATGATGCAGAGTCTGCCAAGGCCTATATCCGGACCCAGGGCGCACCGATCGTGGTCAAGGCCGATGGCCTCGCCGCTGGCAAGGGCGTTGTGGTGGCGATGTCTGAAGCCGAGGCGCTGGACGCGGTCGACATGATGTTCGATGGCGGCTTCGGCGAGGCCGGTGCGGAAGTCGTGATCGAGGAGTTCATGCAGGGCGAGGAAGCCTCGTTCTTCGCGCTGTGCGATGGCGAGCACGCGTTGGCGCTGGCAACTGCGCAGGACCACAAGCGCGCCTTCGACGGCGACAAGGGCCCGAACACAGGCGGCATGGGCGCCTATTCGCCGGCGCCTGTTATGACCGAGGCGCTCTGCGCGCAGGTGATGAACGAGATGATCATGCCGACCCTGCGCGCGCTCAGCGCCATGGGGACGCCCTATAAGGGCGTGATCTATGCCGGCGTCATGGTGACCGAGCAGGGGCCGAAACTCGTCGAATACAATGCCCGGTTCGGCGATCCGGAGTGTCAGGTGCTGATGGTCCGTATGATGTCGGATCTGCTGCCGGCGCTGATTGCCTGCTGTGACGGGCAGCTCAAGAATTTCGATCTGCGCTGGTTCCCGGATCCGGCGCTGACGGTGGTGATGGCCACGAAGGGCTATCCCGGCGACTACGACAAGGGCACGCGCATCGCCGGCTTGGACCGGGCCGAGAAGATCGAGGGTGTCGAGATTTTCCATGCCGGGACCAAGGCATCCGGCGACTGGATTCTCGCCAATGGCGGCCGCGTCCTCAACGTGACGGCCTCCGCCAAGACCGTCGCTGAGGCCCAGCGCCGTGCCTATGAAGCCATCGGCCTGATCAACTGGCCCGAAGGTTTCTGCCGCCGCGATATCGGCTGGCAGGCAGTGGCGCGGGAACGCAAGGGCAAATAAAGGTATTCAGAGGTTCCGTTTGGGGAACCGAAGGTTGTATGGCGCGTTGATGGGGCTGTGAGGTACCCATGACGCACTATTATTTCGACCTCAAGAACGGCACAACGCAGCGCGATCACGCTGGTCGGGAACTGCGCAGTGACGCCGAAGCGATTGCACAGGCTTATGTGATCGCCGACGAAGTCAGCGCCCGGCCGGTGACGCATCAGGACCATGAGCGCCATGTATGCGTCATTCACGAAGACGGGCACGAAGTGACCCGCGTTCCCGTTGACTTGGCTGTCAGCAAAGCCTCAGCGCCGCGCTCTAAAAAACTCTCGTAACAGCGTGGCGGACTGGGTTTCGCCCACGGACGGATAGACTTCCGGCGCGTGGTGGCAGGTCGGCGAAGCGAAGAAGCGCACGCCGGAATCGACCCCGCCGCCCTTGGGATCAGCTGCGCCGTAATACAGCCGCCGGATCCGGGCGAAGGAGATTGCGCCCGCGCACATGGTGCAGGGCTCCAGGGTCACATACAGGTCGCAGTCGACCAGCCGCTCGCTGCCGAGCCTGGCAGCGGCCTCCCGGATCGCCAGGACTTCGGCATGGGCGGTCGGGTCGCGGTCGCGGACCGTGCGGTTGCCGGCCGTGGCGATCACCTCGTTATTCCCGACGATGACGCAGCCGATGGGGACTTCACCGGCATTTCCGGCGCTTTCGGCCGCTTTCAGCGCCAGATCCATGAAAGAAGGTGCGGTCAACGGCTCGTTTCCTGCGCAAAACTCTGCTACGGAGTTGCATTCAGCAAAAGTGGATACTGGTTTTGCGTGAGAATGCGCCCCAATGAGCGCGCATTTTCGGCCCGCGAACCCTGTCCGCACCGCTCAACCCAATTCAGCTTCCGCTGCAGTGAGACCCTTCATGCCCCGCGACAACGACAAAAACAACGGCCCCTCGCGCGGCCGGCCACCCGGTGGCAAAGGCGGAGCCGGCAAGGGCCGCTCCGGCGCCGCACGTGGACCCGACAAGAAATTCGCCAAGCGCGACGGCACATACACCCCGAAGCCGCCCGGTGCTGGCGGCGGCGAGAAGCGATCTTTCGGTGGCAAGCCGTCTGGCGGCAAATCTTTTGGCGCCAAGTCTTTTGGATCGAAGCCTTACGCCGGCAAGCGCGATGACGACCGCGCGCCGCGCCGTGACTACGGCGATGCGCCGCGACGCGATCGTGACGATGCGCGTCCGGCCCGCTTCAACCGCGACGACCGTCCTGCGCGTAGCGGCGGAGGCGATCGTCCGGACCGCGGTCCGCGCAAGGATTTCGGCGACCGCGAGAAGCGCCCGTATGCGCCGCGCGCCGGTGGCGGCGACAAACGTCCCTATAGCCCGCGCGGCGAGGCACCGCGCGGCGACCGTCCGAATTTCAACAGGGATGACCGCGCCCCGCGTGGCGACCGCGGCGATGCGCGTCCGGCCGGACGTTTCTCCGACAAGAAGTTCGGTGACAAGAAGCCATATGCATCGCGTGATGGTGGTGGCGAGAAGCGCCCCTATACGCCGCGTGGCGAAGGTTTCCGCGGTGGCGATGGTGACCGTCCGCGTCCGCGCTTCGATCGGCCGCAAGGCGATCGCAACGATCGGCCACAGCGTGATCGCAACGAGCGCCCGCAGGGCGACCGCCCCTACAGCCCGCGCCCGTCGCGTGATGGCGATCGACCGTTCAGTCCGCGCCCCTCACGCGACGGCGATCGTCCGCGCGGCGACCGGCCCTTCAGCGCCGAGAAGAAGTTTGGCGGCGACAAGAAATTCTCCCGTGGTGCGCCGGATCGCGGCGGCCCGCGCAAGAGCTTTGGCGATCGCAACGATCGCAACGATCGTCCCGATCGCAATGATCGCGGTGGGCGTGATTTCGAGCGCGGCCCTGATCGCAGCGAGCAAAAGCCTTGGCAGAAGCGTGAAGGCGGGGCGGATGATCGCGGCAGCCGCAGTGCGCGTCCGCCGCGCGATGGCGCGCGCAATTTCGATCGTCCGAAATTCGACAGGCCGAAATTCGAACGCCCGCGTGAAGATCGTCCGGAGCGCGGCGACAGCGAACGTCCGCGTTTCTCGCGTCCGCGTGAGGACCGTCCGAGCTTCGATCGTTCGCGCGAGCCGCGTGGCCGCACCGACTGGCAGGAGCATGGTCGCAGCGAGGCTCGCGACGGCGACGAGCGTCCGCGTCGTGAGAACGAGGACGACAGCAGGATTTTCGCCAAGCGTCCCGCCTTCGGTGGTCGCGGTGAATATCGCGAACGCGATCCGGAAGCGCGCCGCCCGGCGCGCGTTCCCGCGGCGAAGAAGGCCGGCGAGCGTATCGCCAAGGTCGTGTCGCGCGCGGGCCTGTGCTCGCGCCGCGATGCCGAGGAATGGGTCACGCAGGGCCGTGTTGCCGTCAATGGCCGCGTGATCAATTCGCCGGCGCTGGACGTCAGCACCAACGATGTGATCACCGTCGACGGCAAGCCGTTGCCGGCGCCGGAGCGCACGCGCTTGTTCCTGTATCACAAGCCGCGCGGCCTGATGACGACCCATGCCGATCCCGAGGGACGGCCGACGGTGTTCGATCATCTGCCCGAAGGCCTGCCGCGTCTGATTTCGATCGGCCGGCTCGATTTCAACACCGAAGGCCTGCTCCTGCTGACCAATGACGGCGGCCTTGCGCGCACGCTGGAACTGCCGGAGACCGGCTGGCTGCGCCGCTATCGCGTGCGTGCCCATGGCGAAGTCACGCAGGCGCAGCTCAACGAGCTCAAGAACGGCGTCGAGGTCGACGGCGTCAAATATGGCTCGATCGATGCGACACTGGAGCGCGACAAGAGCGCCAATGTCTGGATCGTGTTCGCGATCCGCGAAGGCAAGAACCGCGAAGTGCGTAACGTGCTGGCGCATCTCGGCCTCGAGGTGAACCGGCTGATCCGCATCTCCTACGGTCCGTTCCAGCTCGGCGAAATCGAGGAAGGCCAGGTCGACGAGGTGAAGACCCGCGTGCTGCGCGAGCAGCTAGGCGAGAAGATAGCGGATGCCTCGGGCGCCGATTTCGGCCGGCAAATGCCGAGCAAGGGCGATGTGTCGCTCGACCCGGTGATCGTCAAGAAGCCGGTTCTGAAGCGTTCCACGGTGGAAGACCGCAAGGGCCGTCGCATTCTGGTGCAGCGCGCCGGCTCGGAAGAGTCGCGTGCCCGCAACGAGGACGCAGCCACCTTCGGCGGTCCCCCGAAGAAGCCGAAGCGCGGCTATCACGGCAAGCGCGATCTGAAGCCGCGGGACGCGTAAGAGAAGTCAAAGAGAAATACGATGTACATCGCGACGGCAGTTGTGCTCCCTCCCCCCTTGCGGGGGAGGGTCGGGGAGGGGGGTAACCCGGAGCTCCGGCGTTTGTGGCTCACCCCCCTCCCGGCGCTTCGCGCCACCCCCCCCCGCAAGGGGGGAGGGGACCACGCTACACCTGCGGTGGCTTTGCCACTTTTCAAACGAGGCATCTGATGCGTGTCGTCGGTGGCCGGCTGAAGGGCCGCAACATCGCGTCGCCCACGACGCAGGCGATCCGTCCCACGGCGGATCGACTGCGTGAGGCACTGTTCAACATCCTGATCCACGCTTACGAGAGTCCGATCGCGGACGCGCGCGTGCTCGATCTGTTTGCCGGCACTGGTGCGCTTGGCATCGAGGCGGTGTCGCGCGGCGCCAAATTCACGCTGTTCGTCGATAACGGGTCCGAGGCGCGCGCACTGCTCCGCAACAATGTCGAGGCGCTCGGTCTCGGCGGCGTCACCAAAGTGTATCGCCGCGACGCCGCCGATCTCGGCCCCGCCCATCCGGTCGAACCGTTCTCGCTGGTGTTCCTCGATCCGCCCTATCGCATGAAGCTTGCCGAAAAGGCGCTGGCCTCGCTGCGCGATGGTGGCTGGCTGACGCCGGGCGCTTTGCTGGTGGTGGAAGAGGCGAAGGATGCTGGCTTTGCGGTGCCGGAAGGGTTCGAAGAACTCGAGCGCCGCGCCTATGACGATACCGAGTTTACGTTTCTGCGATCTGTGTAAAAAGACTTCAAAAGGAGCCGCCGATGTCTGCAATCGAATACACTTGGGATCACGTCCATATCCGCACGCCGGACACCGAAGCGACCGCGCAGTGGTTTGCCGATATGCTCGGCGCCGAGATCCTGCATGCCCCTGGCCGCATCGATATCAGGCTTGGCGGCGGCATGATCTTCCTCGCCCCCGTGACGCCGGAGATGGGCGTCAACCCGCCGCCGGTCACGCCCTATCAGGGCCTCGACCATTTCGGCCTGAAGGTGAAGGACATCGATGCGGTGGCTGCGTCGCTGAAGGCCAAGGGCGTGGAGTTCACCAAGGAGCCGCATACGCTCAAGCCCGGCCTGCGCATCTGCTTCATCCGCGCCCCGCAGGGCGTGTCGATCGAGCTGCTCGAGCGCGATCCGAAATATACGTGAGTCGAGCACCAGCCCGTCCACGTCATTGCGAGGAGCGAAGCGACGCGGCAATCCAGTCTTCGCTTGCGGCTCTGGATTGCTTCGCTGCGCTCGCAATGACGGCTGAGGGGTCTATCGTCGCCCGAACAGCTTCTCGATATCGCTGAGTTTCAGCTCGACATAAGTCGGCCGGCCGTGATTGCACTGGCCGGAATTCGGCGTGTCTTCCATCTCGCGCAGTAGCGCGTTCATTTCCTCGGGCCGCAGTCGCCGGCCTGAGCGTACCGAGCCGTGGCAGGCCATGGTCGCCGCCACATGCAGCAGCCGGCGTTCCAGCGGCAGGGCTTCGTCCCATTCCGCCATGTGTTCGGCGAGATCGCGCAGCAGCGACGCGGCATTGGTCTTGCCGAGCAGTGACGGCGTCTCGCGCACGGCAATGGCGCCGGGGCCGAAACTGTCGATGGCGAGGCCATAGCTTGCGAGTTCTTCGGCGCGATCGAACAGTTTCTCGACGATGGCCTCGTCCATTTCGACGATCTCGGGGATCAGCAGGATCTGTCGCTGCACGCCATTGGCGGCCAGCGACGCCTTCAGTCGCTCATAGACGATACGTTCATGCGCGGCATGCTGATCGACCACGATCATGCCGTCGCGGGTCTGCGCGATGATGTAGTTCTCGTGCACCTGCGCACGCGCGGCACCGAGCGGTCGGTCGACCAGGTCAGTCTGCGGCGTCTCTTCAAAACGCACATCGGCCGCGGGCGTGCCGACATCGAAAGCCGCCTGGCTGCGTTCGGCAAACGCCGCCGAACCATCGAAGCCCGGCGTTGGATTGACCGGATAGGCCGGCGAGCGCTTCCAGTCCCAGTTCGCATTCGGGCGCGGCGCAAAATTCGGGGCGAAGTTGGGGCGGAACGAGTCCAGCACGGCGCCGTCGCTATTGGCCGCGGTGCGGCGTCCCTCGCGGGCGAGGCCTTCTTTCAGGGCATGCACGATCAGCCCGCGCACCAGCCCGGCATTGCGGAAACGCACCTCGGTCTTGGCCGGATGCACATTGGCGTCGACCTCCGTTGGGTCGAGCGTGACGAACAGCGCGACGATCGGATGGCGGTCGCGGGGCAGATAATCGGAATAGGCCGCGCGCACCGCGCCGATGATCAGCTTGTCGCGGACCGGGCGGCCATTGACGAACAGATACTGTCCAAGCGCATTGGCACGGGTCAGCGATGGCGCCGCCGCAAAACCTTCGACCACCACCCCTTCGCGCTCGCTGCGCACTTCAATGGCGCTGAGACGAAACTCAGGCCCGAGAATATCGCCGAGCCGCGTCAACTGTCCGGCCGGACCGGGCAGGGCAGCCGCCCATGTCACCGGCGCGCGTTCCTCGCCGGCCATGGTGAAGGCGATGTCCGGCCGCGCCATGGCGAGGCGGCGTACGACTTCGCGGATCGCCTCGGCCTCGGTGCGGTCGGTCTTGAGAAATTTCAGCCGGGCAGGTGTCGCGTAGAAGAGATCGCTGACCTCGACGCGGGTGCCCTGCGACAGCGCCGCGGGCGCGATGTCAGACTTCTCGCCGCCATCGACGGTGCGCGACCAGGCATGCGGTTCCGACGCGTGGCGTGTGGTGATGCTCAGCCGCGCGACAGAGCCGATGGAGGGCAGCGCCTCGCCGCGAAAGCCGAGCGTGCGGATCTGCAGCAGGTCCTCGTCATCGAGCTTCGAGGTGGCGTGGCGGTCCACCGCAAGGGTGAGATCGCCATGGGTCATGCCGCCGCCGTCGTCGGTGATGGCAATCTTTCGCCGTCCGCCGCCATCGGTGAAGATCTCGACCCTCGAGGCGCCGGCGTCGATGGCATTCTCCACAAGCTCTTTCACCACGCTGGCCGGCCGCTCCACCACTTCGCCGGCGGCGATGCGGTTGACGATGGTTTCTGGGAGCTGGCGAACGGGCATGGATCTCGGGGTGTGGTGACGGGTCGGGGATATGTAGGGAACCTCAAGCGCCATTCTATGGCCCCGGGCGCCTGATGTCCCCGCCGCAACCCGCTTTTCCCCGGTTCTGGCTTTTTGTTTCGACGCGTTTTCTGGACGCGAACCGGTATCCACTTCGCTCGAAAACGCTTTAAGCGAATCGGCCGCCCTTCTGGATCACCTCGATCTTGTAGCCGTCGGGGTCGGTGGCGAAAAAGAACTGCGCCAGCGTGCGGCCCTCATGCTTGAAATCGCGCAACGGCCCGGGCGCGAGCGTCTCGCGCTCGAAGCGGGCATGTTCCGCGGCCACGTCGTCCACGACGACGGCGAGATGGCCGTAACCGTCGCCCAGCACATAGGGCTCGATTCGATCGAAATTCACCGTCAGTTCGAGCTCGAAGGGCGAGGAGGGATGGCGCAGATAGATCAGCGCAAAGTCAGGAAATGCGATGCGCTCGGCAATCTCGAGCCCGAAAGCGCGTTTGTAGAAATCCAGTGCGCGTACTTCGTCGAGCACGCGGATCATGGAATGAACGGGTTTGGCCATCGGGAAATTCCTGGAAAAAGTGGTCTGGCTTGTTGTGTGGGGCGCGGCTCAGTCGTCGAAACGCCCGCCGCGGCCGGCCTTGACGTCGCTGCGGCGCTTCTTGCCATCGAGGCGGCGCATCTTCGAGCCGAGCGTCGGTTTGGTGGCCCGCCGCGGCGCCTGCCGGAAGGCGGCTTCCTGCATCAGTTCGACCAGCCGCTCGATGGCGTCGGCCTTGTTGCGCTCCTGGGTGCGGAAGCGCTGGGCGTGGATCACGATCACGCCGTCCTTGGTCATGCGCTGGCCGGCGAGGGTGCGCAGGCGGATCGCGGTGTCCTCCGGCAGCGCCAGCTTGCGGCTGTCGAAGCGCAACTGCGCGGCGGTGGAGACCTTGTTGACGTTCTGCCCGCCAGGTCCGGACGCGCGGACGAAGACGATCTCGATATCGTCTTCGTCGATGGCGATGGAGCGGGTGATCCGGAGCAGCATTCTGTCTCCGTAGCACAGGATACCGCGTTTTGCTTGGTGCCCCGTGCACTTGATCGCAGATCGCAAAGATATGCCCGGGACATAGCGGCAATGCTGGAACTGGCGCCCTGCCGAGGCTTATCGTTGCACCATCAGTCAATCCGGACGTCTCATGACCAAGACCCCCCGCAATGTTCTCACCATCGATATCGGCGGTACCCATGTGAAGGTGATGACCAGCCGTGAAGGGATCAAACGCGAATTCGAATCCGGTCCGGACCTGTCCGCGAAGGAAATGGTGCGCAAGGTCAAGGCGCTGACCAAAGACTGGCGCTATGACGTCGTCTCAGCCGGCTATCCCGGCCCGGTGGCCGGCAATCGTCCGCTCAAGGAGCCACACAATCTCGGCACGGGCTGGAAGGGTTTCGATTTCGAACGGGCATTCCGCAAGCCCACGAAGCTTGTGAACGACGCCATGATGCAAGCGGTCGGCAGCTATGATGGCGGCCGGATGCTGTTTCTCGGCCTCGGCACCGGACTGGGTGCGGCCATGATCATCGATGGTCTGTCCGAGCCGATGGAGCTCGGTCATCTACCCTATCGTCACAAGACATTCGAGGATTATGTCGGCGCAGCCGGCCTGAAGCGGCTGGGCAAGAAGAAGTGGCGGCACCGCGTGGCTGATGTCGTTGCTGATCTGACGGCTGCGCTGGAGCCCGACTATACGGTGCTCGGCGGTGGCAATGTGGAGATGCTCGACAAACTCCCGCGCAAGACCCGGCGCGGCGACAACGCGAATGCGTTCAAAGGCGGCTTCCGGCTCTGGGATCCACGGAAGCCAGTGAAGCGCTGCTAGGACCGCCGTGACCCGCTGCGCTCGACCAGCTTCACCATGACCTGCAGCGCATGGTTGGTTGGCGTCGGAATCCCATGCTCCAGGCCCTTGCGGACAATAAAGCCGTTGAGGAAGTCGATCTCCGACGGCTTGCCACGCGCGAGATCCTGCGATGTCGACGATTGCTGAAACGGCATGCTGGCCGCGAGGCCGAGCGTCTTCTCCAGAAGGTCGGCCGGCAGCGACACGCCGCAGGCGCGGGCCACCGCCATGCATTCCACGACGGCATTGGCCACGATGTCAGGCACGCCCTGGACCTTGAACATCTCGCCATAGGCAATCCCGGCCACCGCCGAGAGCGCGTTATAGGCGCAGTTGTTGATGAGCTTCGACCACTGTACCGCGTCGATATCGCTGGCGATGGTGGTTGGCACGCCGGCGTCGGACAGCAGCTTCGCTAGCGTGTCGCTCGCGGGCGAGGCACCGATGATCAACTCGCCGCGGCCATTGTGCTTCACATGACCGGCACCCGGCATCTCGGAGGCCACATAGACGGCTGCAGCGATCACCGGCTGGCTGAGGATGGCGCGCAAGCGCTCGGGATTGTCCACGCCGTTCTGCAGGCTCAGCACGATGGAATTGGCTTTGAGCACAGGTTTGAGCGCGGCTGCCGAACTGTCGGTATCGCCAGACTTCACGGCGAACAGAACGAGGTCCGGCGGCGCGAGATCGGTGCTCTGCGTCACCGCCTTCGCCGGAATGAACCCGTCGAACTCGGCGCTCTCGAACCGAAGGCCGCGTGCATTGATGGCATCGACATGGATCTGGCGTCCGACCAATGTCACGTCATGGCCGGCGCGCAGCAGCTTGGCGCCGTAGTAGCAGCCAACCGCGCCGGCACCGATCACCGCGATCCGCACGTCGGCGCCTCAGTTGGCCTTAGGCGCCGGGGCTACCGGCGCTGCGGCCGCCTGCGGCGCGCGTCCGACGACGACGGTCAGCAGGCCATCCGCCCACAGCTTCTTCGCCGCCGCCTTGGCCTGGTCCAGCGTCACGGCATCGACCACGGCATTGCGCTTCTCGATGTAATCAATCGGCAGTCTGTCGAGCTGGTATTGCAGCAGTGCGCCGGCCAGTTTCGACGAGGTGTCGAGCGCCAGCATCTGCGAACCCTTGAGATAGGACTTGGCCTCATCCAGCTCGCGCTGGGTCGGACCCTGCTCGGCCATGCGTTTCACTTCGCTGGTCACGGTATCGACCGTCTCGGTAGCGCGGTCGGCGCGAGTCGCGGTGCTGCCGATATAGATGCCGGAATGCTGCATCCACAGCAGCGAGCCACTGACGGAATAGACCAGGCCGCGCTTCTCGCGTACTTCGTGATACAGCCGCGACGACAGCGTGCCGCCGCCGAGGATGTGATTGACGATATAGGCGGCCATGAAGTTCGGATCGTCGCGTTTGACGCCCGGGCTGCCGAAGGTGATGACCGTCTGCGGCACGTCCAGCGTCACGGATTCCTTCTGCGGCGGCTTGGCTGCCGTGACTTCCGGGATCGGCGTCAGTGTCGCCTTGGCGGGCAGGCCACCGAAGGTCTTGTCCAGCAATGTCGCGAGCGTATCGGAATCGACGTCGCCGACCACGGCAATCTTCAGCGTGTCCTTCGCGACGATGCGTTGCTTGTAGGCCTTGATGTCATCGACATTGATGGTCGGCACGTCGGTCAGGCTGCCGTTGGACGGTCGGCTATAGGGATGGTCGCCGAATGCCACCTGCAGAAACTTGCGCGTCGCCAGCGAATTCGGGTTCGAGGTTTCGCGGCGCAGGCCGGACAGGATCTGCGCGCGGATGCGCTCGACATCGGGGGCATCGAAGCGTGGCGACGTCAAAGCGAGGCGGGCGAGGTCGAACGCCTCGTCACGATGCTCTTTCAGCATGCGCAGCGAGCCACGCAGGTAATCGCGCTGGGCGTTGAAGTTGAGCTCGATGGCGCGGCGTTCCATGCGATCGCGGAAGGTCGTGGAATCGAGATCGCCCGCGCCTTCGTCCATCAGGCTGGCCACCATGTTCGCAGTGCCGGATTTATCCTTCGGATCCTGCGCCGCACCGCCACCGAACGCATATTCCATGGCGATCAGGGGAACGGTTGCATCCTGCACGAACCAGGCTTCGATGCCGCCTGGCGTCACGAGCCGCTGCACCTTGGCCGCCGCGAAAGATGGCGTCACCGTCAGGGTGACGAGTGAGAAGGCGGTGGCGACGGCAATGCCGAGGCGGCCCGCGTTGAAGATGATGCTCACGACCGCTTCTCCTCGCGCTTCGGCGCAGATGTATCCTTGATCAGATAGCCGGTGACCGAGCGCTTCTTGTCGAGCCAGGTCTGGGCGGCTGCGCGCACCTGTTCGGCGGTGACCGCCTTGATGCGGTCGGGCCAGCTACGGATGTCCTCGACGCTGAGGCCCGTGGTGAGTGCCGCGCCATACCAGCGCGCCAGCGAGGCCTGGCTGTCCTGCGCATAGGTGGCTTCGGCGACGAGCTGCGTCTTGACGCGTTCGAGGTCGGCAGCCGGCACCGGGTTGGTCGCGAGGTCGGCGATCACGGCGTCGATGGTCTTTTCGATATCGGCGAATTCGGTGCCCGGCTTCGGCGAGGCTGAAATCATGAACTGTGCGCTGTCGAGTGCAGTGCCCTGGTAGCTGGCACCGGCATTGATCGCGAGCTGTTTGTCGATGACGAGGGCGCGGTAGAGATATGAGTTCGCGCCGCCGCCGATCAACTGGCCGAGCACATCGAGCGCCTGGCTCTCGCCGGCCGCAGCAGTGGTGGCCGAGGGCACCAGATAATAGCGGCGCAGACTTGTCTGTTCGACACGCGGATCGGAGAGCGTGACCGTGCGCGGCGCGGCGGGCGTTGGCTCCTGTGGGCGCATGCGCCGTTCAGGGATCGCCGGCTGTGCCGGGACCACGCCATAGGTGCGCTCCACCATCGGGCGGATCTCCGCCGGGTCGACATCGCCCGCGATGATCAGCGTCGCATTGTTGGGGGCGTAGAAGCGCTTGTAGAAGGCGAGCGCATCCTCGCGGTCGAGCTTCTCGATCTCCTGATGCCAGCCGATGATCGGGCGGCCATAGGGATGGTTGAGATAGAGCGCGGCCATGATCTGCTCGGACAGCCGGGCATCCGGGCTGTTGGCGACGCGCATGTTGTATTCTTCCAGCACGACGTCGCGCTCGGGCAGCACGTTCTCGTCCTTCAGCACCAGGCCGGTCATGCGATCGGCCTCGAATTCCATCATCTTGCCGAGCTGGTCCTTGCTGATGCGCTGGTAGTAGCCGGTATAGTCGGTCGAGGTGAAAGCGTTCTCCTCGCCGCCGACGCGCTGCACGGTCTGCGAGAACTCACCGACCGGATGTTTCGCGGTGCCCTTGAACATCAGATGTTCGAGGAAATGCGCCAAGCCTGACTTGCCCGGCGTCTCGTCGGCCGAGCCGACCTTGTACCAGATCATCTGCGTCACGACGGGCGTGCGGTGATCCTCGATCACGACGACCTGCATGCCGTTATCGAGCTTGAACGTGGTTGGCGGCTTCGCCGTCACCGTCTGTGCGCGGGCGCCCGATATGGCGAGGGCGGGAGCCAGCAGCAAAGCGACGACTGCGACAGATCGTACGGCAAGTCGGAATGAAGAGGTCATGGCGGGGCTAACAGCTCCAAAGCATGGGGGAAGAAAGCAAAGAGAAAGGCATGACCAAGCCATCGCGCGGGACACATCCGCGCGTGCTAGCTGATCGCAGTGAAAGGACGTCTTTGGAATGGCGGCGCAAAGGGAGCGCTGCGATCAGAACTTACCCGTCATCGGGTTGATGTTGTAATCGTTCTTCATGGTTTCCTTCGGCCCGGTGCCATAGGCATAGCCCGAGGCAGGCGTCTGGTAACCAGCCGGCGGCTGGGTCAGCGACTCGCGTGTCGGCTCGCCCTTGAATTCGGCGGTCTCACCCTTGTTGCTGCCGAACATGTTCTTGAACAGGCCCCCCTCATAGCCGAGCTGCTTCGGGCTCAGCACGATGTTCTTGTTCGGATCGCCTGGTGAGGAATTGTCCACGGCGGACGAGGCGCCACGTGCGCGCTTCGGCGCCATCTCGCGCGGGGTCAACGGGCGCGCGGCTTCCAGCACTTCTTCCGGACGTCCGGTCTTGGCGTTGGCGGCGGCTGCGCGGCGCTGCTGTACATCCGGATCCTTCGGCCAGTTGGCGACAGGCGCGGGGCCCTTGGCATCCGGTGGCGGCAGGTCGATCTTCGGCGGGACCACCAGCGGCGACCGCTCGCGGTAGTCGATGCCGGTGTTTTCCATGTTGGTACCGCCGAGACCGGTCATGATCTGCTTGATGACCTTCTGCTCGAACGGCTGGTCTTCTTCCTCGGCATCCTGGGCGCGTGCGGCGCCTGCGGACATCACGAGACCAACGCTAAGGGCAACGGCGGTGAGGCGCAGGGCGCGCATCCAGGCGCCCGATGAAGTGTGCAGAGCCCAACCGGTTTCGGTCTCGCGCATCGTGTTCATCCTGTTCAAATATCTGGCGGATCGGCAAGAATCCGAAAAAACCTGCTGCGGTTCCGCTGGTATCGCCCTTGGCCTTGCGTATCGGCTGGGATCAGGGCGCTTTTGCGGCGGGTACCGTGAAGAAAGAGTCATACAGCAGGGCCGCTACACCGGCAACAATGGCGACATCGGCAAGGTTAAACACGTACCAGTTGTAGGTCTTGCCGGCGATTTCGACGTGCAGCAGGGCGAAATCGACCACAGCGCCATAGGCGAACCGGTCGATGGCATTGCCGATCGCGCCCCCGATGATCAGTCCCAGCCCGATCGTGGCCAGTCTGGTCTCCGATTTCGCCATCCAGACCGCCAGCGCCACCACCGCGATGGCCTTGATGGCCACCAGCACGACCTGACCGGTGGGGCCGGAATCGGAGAACCAGCCGTAGCTGATGCCGGTATTCCAGGCCAGGACCAGATCGAAGAACGGCGTGATCCTGACCAGGCCGCGATGGCCGAGATCGAAGCCATAGAGCAGCCACAGCTTCGACGCCTGATCGAGGATCAGGACGACGATGGCTGCGATCAGCCCGGAGCGGACGGCTGGTTTCAAACAGCCACTCCCAGCGCCTTCCACTCCCGCAGCGCCTGCGCATCGCGCGGGGTGACGTCGGGATACTCCTTGTCCTCGCCCACCGTCGGCAGGATCTTCCACGACCGCGCACATTTGGTGCCGACGGCCTTTTCCACCACGACAGCCACGCCGGGCACGTCGTTCAGCGCGAAGGCGCCTGTCGGCGCTTCGGCATTGGTCAGCATCGCATTCGAGGTGATGCAGATTTCGGCCAGATCGACGTCGGCCAGAATGGCGAAGATCGCCTTGTCGGTGACATGGATCAGCGGCGAGGCTTCCAGCGACGAGCCGATATTCTTGGCAGCGCGCTCGACTTCCAGTGCGCCGGTGACGACGCGGCGCACATTGCGGATGGTCTCCCACTTCGCGGCGAGCGCCTCGTTACGCCATGCCGGCAGCGTCTTCTGGAATGGTTCGAGATGCACCGACACGGAGCTGCTGCCATAGCGCGACAGCCACGCCTCCTCGGCGGTGAAGCTCAGAATGGGTGCGAACCAGGTCACGATCGAGCGGAACAGGTAGTCGATCACGGTTAGCGACGCCTTGCGTGTCACCGACGACGGAGCGTCGCAATACAGCGTGTCCTTGCGGATGTCGAAGTAGAAGGCCGACAGTTCGGTGTTCATGAAGGCGGCAAGCGTGGCCACCACCGTCTTGTAGTCAAAATCGATATAGGCCTGTCGCACCACCGCATCGACTTCCGAGAGACGATGCAGCATCAGCCGCTCGAGCTCCGGCATATCGTCGGCCCTGACGCGCTCCTCATCGTGGAAATGCGCGAGGCTGCCGAGCATCCAGCGCACGCTGTTGCGCAGCTTGCGATAGGTCTCGATGGTGTTCTTGATGATCTCCGCGCCGATACGCTGGTCGTCGGCATAATCGGTGGCGCAGACCCACAGGCGCAGGATGTCGGCGCCGGAGTCCTTGATGATCTTCTGCGGCTCGATGGTGTTGCCGATCGATTTCGACATCTTGCGGCCGTTCTCGTCGAGCGTGAAGCCGTGAGTCAGCACGACGTCGAACGGCGCGCGGCCGCGGGTGCCGCTGCTCTCCAGCAGTGACGACTGGAACCAGCCGCGGTGCTGGTCGGAGCCTTCCAGATACATGACGGTGTCCGCACCGCCCTCTACCTTGCGCTTGATGCCGGCAAGGCCGGGGAAGTGCACGGGGTCTTCGAGCACGAAGGCATGTGTGGAGCCCGAGTCGAACCAGACGTCGCAGATGTCGTCGACCTTCTTCCACTCTTCATTGGCAAGCGAGCCGAGGAAATGCTCGCGCGCGCCTTCGGCATACCAGGCGTCGGCGCCTTCCTTCTCGAACGCGTCGGAGATGCGCTTGTTGACGGCCTCGTCCTGCAGGATCTCAGCGGAGCCATCGCCCTTCTCGCGCACGAACACCGCGATCGGCACGCCCCAGGCGCGCTGGCGCGAGATCACCCAGTCGGGCTTCGTGTTGATCATTCCGTTGATGCGGTTCTGGCCGGTGGCCGGCACCCATTGCGTGATCTTGATGGCTTCGAGGGCACGGTGACGCAGCGTGTCGCCGGACTTCGCCTTGCCGTCGTTCGCCATAGCTCCCGGCTTGCCGGGAGCGTTCACTTCCAAAATGTCCTTATCCATCGCGATGAACCACTGCGGCGTGTTGCGATAGATCACCGGCTTCTTGGAGCGCCAGGAATGCGGATATTGATGTTTCAGGCGCGCACGCGCCACCAGCATGCCGCGCTCGACCAGCGCCTTGATGACGGCCTCGTTGGCGTCGCCCTTCTCGCCCTTGTCGTTGATTACGCGCGTGCCGGCGAAGCCCGGCGCCTGGTCGGTCAGCGCGCCGTTCTCATCGACGGTGTAGGGGATCGTGGTAGCGATGCCGCGCTCGGTGAGCTGGCGGCCATTTGACGTCCAGATATCGAAGTCGTCGCGGCCGTGGCTTGGCGCGGTATGCACGAAGCCGGTGCCGGTATCGTCGGTGACGTGATCGCCGTCGAGCAGCGGTACGATGAAGTCATAGCCGCCGGCGAGGCCTTTCAGCGGATGACGGCATTCGAGATCCTCGAGGATGTCCGAGGACAGCTCGCTGCTCTTCTTCCAGGACGTCACGCGCGCCTGCTTGAACACGCTCTCGGCCAGCGCGTCGGCGAGGATCAGCAGGTCGCCGGCCTTCAGCCAGTTGTCTTCCGGCGCTTCGGTGACCTCATAGAGGCCGTAAGCGATCTTGCTGGAGAACGAGATGGCGCGGTTGGCCGGCAGCGTCCATGGCGTGGTGGTCCAGATCACCACTGCGGCCTTGGCGAGGCGGCCGAATTCGGCCGCCACCGGGAATTTCACCCACACCGCATCCGACGTGTAGTCCTCATATTCGACTTCGGCTTCGGCCAGCGCGGTCTTTTCGACCACGCTCCACATCACCGGCTTCGATCCGCGATACAGCGTGCCGTTGGCCGCGAACTTCATCAGCTCGCGGGCGATCTGCGCTTCGGCGAAATAGTCCATGGTGGCGTAGCGGCCGGCCCAGTCGCCGATGATGCCGAGTCGCTTGAATTCCTCGCGCTGGATGTCGAGCCACTTGTTGGCATAGGCGCGGCATTCCTGGCGGAACGCGATCATCGCCGCGCCGTCCTTGAAGTTCGGCTTGACCTTGCCCTTGGAGCGGTAGTTCTCTTCCTCGATCTTCCACTCGATCGGCAGGCCGTGACAGTCCCAGCCCGGCACGTAGTTGCTGTCGAAGCCCAGCATCTGCTGGCTCTTGGTCACCACGTCCTTGAGGATCTTGTTGAGCGCATGCCCGATATGGATGTTGCCGTTGGCATAGGGCGGGCCGTCATGCAGCACGAATTTCGGCTTGCCCTTCGCGGTCTCGCGGAGCTTGCCATAGAGGTCGATCTCGTTCCACCGCGCCAGCATTTTCGGCTCGCTGGTCGGCAGGCCGGCGCGCATCGGAAATTCGGTCTGCGGCAAATAGAGGGTCTTGGAATAGTCGTGGGTATCAGATTTGGCGGGCTTGTCGGACATAATGGCTCTGGCTTGCTCGAATGGCGCTGAAACGCGTGAAAACGCGATGAAACTGGACGGTCCCGGTCTTGCGCCGAGCGAAGCTCAGGCGGAAGCCGGGCCGATAATGCTTATGATGGGGCGCCGTGCAGACATCCGGCACTCAATAGCAGCCGGGGAGACGATCGCAAAGGGTCGGATTAGCCCCGTTTGCCAATCACCCGGGCCGGATTGCCTGCCACGGTGGCGCCGTCCGGAACGTCCCGGGTCACGACACTGCCGGCCCCGATCACGGCGCCGTCACCGATGGTGACACCGGGCACGATAGTGGCCCCGCCGCCGATCCAGACATCGGCACCGATTTTGACCGGCCGGCCGAATTCCAGTCCGCTGCGGCGGGTCTCGGCGTCCCGCGGATGGTCGGCAGCGTAGATCTGCACGGCCGGGCCGATCTGCGTCCGGTCGCCGATGGAGACCTCGACGATATCCAGGATGACGCAGTTGAAATTCAGGAAAACGTTATCGCCGAGATGGATGTTGTAGCCGTAGTCGCAGAAGAACGGCGGCCGGATCACGCAGTCGGCGCCGACTCTGCCGAAATGCTCGGCGAGCAGTGTCCGTCGTTCGGCCACGGGCCGGTCCAATTGCGCGTTGTATTTCGCGAGCCAGGCCTTGTTGGCCTTCTCGTCAGCGACCAGTTCGGGGCTGCCGGGGCGATAGAGTTCGCCCGCCAGCATTTTCTGCTTTTCGGTCCTGGTCAGTCGATGTCTCCCAGTTTCGGAAACGCATCCGGCGCAGCCGCCAGCGCGGCCCGCGCTTTGGCGCTGTCGTCGTCCATCTGGCGGATCAGGGGTTCGATGCCCTCGAATTTCATTTCATCGCGGATGAAGGCAATGAAGGCGACGTCCAGTGCCTGGCCGTATAGGTCGCCCTTGAAGTCGAACAGGAACACTTCGAGCAAAGGCGCGCCGTTATCGAAGGTCGGGCGGCGGCCAAAGGATGCAACGCCGTCGAAGCGCTCGTTTCCGCGGCCGACCCGCACGGCGTAGATGCCGTGCTTGAGGCCGCAATTGTTATTCAGGCGGATATTGGCGGTGGGATAGCCAAGGTCGCGGCCGAGCTTTTTGCCGTGGATCACTTCGCCGGTGATGAACCACGGCCCGTTCAGCATCTCCGTGGCCTCGGTCACCTGGCCCTCAGCCAAGGCCATGCGGATGGCCGTCGAAGACACCGGGCGCTCATCGATATCGACATGCGGCTGGATGTCGACCTCGATGCCGAGGCGCGGCGCTTCGTTGGCCAGCAGGCTGGGCGAACCGACGCGGCCTTTGCCGAAATGAAAGTCGTAGCCGACGGCGATGCCGCTGATGCCGAGACGCTCAATAAGATCGTGGTGAATGAAGTCTTGCGCCGTGGTGCTGGCGCGTCCCTTGTCGAAGGTCATGACGACGGCGCCGGCGAGGCCGGTTCCCGCCAGCAGGCGCAGCTTGGCGGCTTCGTCGGAGAGCCGGAACTGCGGTGTGTTCGGGCTGAAGAAACTGCGCGGATGCGGCTCGAAGGTCACCGCCAAAGCGCTTGTTTTATGCAGTTCCGCCATGCGTAACGCAGCACCGATGACGGCGCGGTGGCCGAGATGGACGCCGTCGAAATTACCCATTGCCACGACGCATCCGCGCGGGATGGCATTGGCAGGCGTTGTGTCGCGGATCACGCTGAAAGCAGTCGTCATGATTGGATTCGTTGGTGGTTTTGGCGGGTGAGGGACCGTGGCGCGCCCACCACGTCGAAGTCAAGCGAAGGTAAAATCGGCTTTCTTCTCGAATTTGACGAATTTCGCGCCATGGGGCGGTTAACTGGAAATTTAACCCACCCTGCTAATTCTTGGCCCAAGCCGCGGACAGCAATACTCGCCAATCCCGGTTGGAACGGTTTGCCAGACGGCAAATATCATTTTTTGCATTTGCGTATCGTGCCTCAGGGGGAATGAAGATGGCGGTTGATTTGTCGATGACGGTGCTGGTGGTGGACGATTACAACACCATGATCCGCATCATTCGCAATCTTCTGAAGCAGCTTGGTTTCGAACACATCGACGATGCCAGCGATGGTTCGATGGCGCTGGAAAAGATGCGCACCAAGAAGTATGGCCTGGTGATTTCCGACTGGAACATGGAGCCGATGACGGGCTACGACCTGCTCAAGGAAGTCCGCGCCGACCCCAACCTGTCGCAGACCCCGTTCATCATGATCACGGCAGAATCCAAGACCGAGAACGTGATTGCCGCCAAGAAGGCCGGCGTGAACAACTACATCGTCAAGCCGTTCAACGCGGCGACGCTGAAGACCAAGATCGAAGCCGTGTTCCCGGACACCGTCCCGGCGTAACCGACGAACTTCTTTCGTCAGAGCTTTTGAGTTTCGCAATGCCCGGCCTCGTGCCGGGCATTTTGCGTTTCGGCTCGCCCGGTCATTCCGGGGCGTCGGAATGCGACGACGTCACGCGCAGGCGAACTTCAGCCACTCCAATTCGAGTGGCGGGGAATCTCGATCCACACTCGTCATTCCGGGGCGCACGCAAGCGGCAGAGCCGCTGAAGTGCGAACCCGGAATCTCAGAGTGTTTTGCGCTGAACATGTCGGGATTCCGGGTTCGCGATACGCCGCCTTCGGCGCCTCCTCGCGCCCCGGAATGACAGTGTAGGGTACCCGAACATTTTTTCCTATCTCTCATTGACAGCATCCCCATCAGGTTTATATTCCCCTCCGTCCTGCCCCACCGAGAGGGGCGATCGCGATCGTCACGTTCGCGGGGTGGGATGCGGTGGACGCCGGAGATGCGGCGTCACGCGGTTCATGGGGGACGTCTGTCTTCGGGCAGGACGGATCTGCGCCAGCACTGCCACTGGCAAGGACACGGCCGACCTTGGGATGGACAGACCCTGGACAGTGTGACGGACGACCAAATCGAAACGCGTTCGGCCAAGTGCTTTGCGGCTACCCTGTCCCTCCGCCCTGGGACATTAATTTTGGTGATGGGACCGTTCGCCATGGCAGATGTGCAAGCAACCGAAAAAACACCGCAGGCGGAACGTCGGGCACTTGCTCGGCGCCTCCGAAAGTCCTGATGCACTCTCAATTGCGGAAGACCGCATCGCATCAGGCCCAAGGGTGCAACGGGCACCCGGCGTTCCGCACGCCCTCTCACAAGGGGGCGGGAATGCAAGCAACGACGGCGCCCCCGCGCCGCAAACAACAGGGGCGATGTCGCATGTCTGCAGAGCAGTGGCTGTTTGACAGTTGAATCTGCGATGGCGCGACGTGGACGTCCCAAACACTGCCGTCATGCCCGGCGCATGCCGGGTATCCACGCCTTGGCGACGTCCACAGCAAGGCGTGGATGGCCGGAACAAGTCCGGCCATGACGGTGGAGAGTGATGAGTATCGTAGGATGGGTAGAGCGCAGGCGCGCTTGCGCCGGAGCGAAACCCATCAATTGCAGACGAAGAAAGCGATGGGTTTCGCTGCGCTCTACCCATCCTACGATCGCACCTTACGTCAGCTCACCACTTCAATTCGCGCATCAGCGCTTTCGGTGGATGGCCGAACAGTTCCTTCACTTCCGAGGCGCCCATCTGTTCGATGCCTTCGAAGTCGCCGGCATGGATGCCGCGGGTGACGAACAGCAGGTCGATGCCATAGGCGTGCGCGCCGGTGAGATCGGTGCGCACGGAATCGCCGATCGCCAGCACGCGATCCAGCGCCGTGTCCTGGCCGCGCTTCGCCTTGGCCAGCGCCATGGCCTGATCGTAGATCGGCCGATGCGGCTTGCCGTAGAAGATCACCTCGCCGCCCATCTCGCGATAGAGTTCAGCGACCGCGCCGGCGCAGTAGATCAAGCGGTCGCCGCGCTCGACGATGATGTCGGGATTGGCGCATACGAGCGTCAGCTTGCGCGCCAGCGCCTGGCTCATCATGTCGCGATAGTCGTCGGCGGATTCGGTCTCGTCATCGAACAATCCGCTGCAGACGATGTAGTCGGCCTGTTCGAGCTGGGTGAGCTTCACATCGAGGCCGCGATGGATCGAACTGTCGCGGTCCGGCCCGATCAGATACATCGCCTGACCCGGTCGGCCGGCGACGAAATTGCGCGTCAGGTCGCCGGACGAGACGATGGCGTCATAGGTGTCGTCAGCGACGCCGAGCTTGCGCAACTGTCGCTGCACGGAGTCGGCGGGGCGCGGCGCATTGGTGATCATGATCACCGTGCCGCCATTGGCGCGAAACGTATGCAACGCCTCGCAGGCTTCGGGGAAAGATTCGAGGCCGTTATGGACGACGCCCCAGATGTCGCTGAGGACGACGTCGACATGTCCGGTGAGGTCGCGCAAGCGCTCGACGAAACGCAGTGTGGTCATGAATTGAGTGCCGATCAGTTCGGGCCGGTGGCGCGGCGCGCCAGCGCGGCATTGCCGGTGGTGCGCGGCGGCTCAGGCCGCGCAGGCGTGGTTGGGGCGGATCTCGCTAGGCCATTGGGGTCCGTGGGCGCCTTTGCGGGGTCCTTGGCGGAGGGATTTGGCGCACCGCCATTGGCCGGCGTTTCCGGCCTGAGCGGGCGGGGCGCCGCGAACAGGAAGCCTTGCCCGAACCGGACGTCGAAGTCGAGCAGGTCGACCACGGCCCGCTCGCCCTCGATTCGCTCGGCGATCAGGTCGATTCCGAAACGGCCGAGCAGGTCGGAGAGATCGGCGGGGTGAATGTCGGAATTCGACGTCTGCTTGGGGTCGAGCAGGAGTGCTGCCGGTACCTTGATAAAGCGCACGCCGCGATCGGCGAGGTCGCGGGGCTCGATCCGCAAATCCGTGACGTGATCGATGGAGAAGCGGTAGCCGCGCTGGGCGAGGGCGGCGAGATGCTCGCTCTCGATCGGGCCGAGATTGCGAAACACGTTCTGCTTGAATTCCAGCACGAAGGACGGCGCCAGCGCGCGGTTGGCTTCGAGGAAGTCGATGCATTGCGCAAAGGTCTCGGCATTCGACAGGGTCGCGCCAGCCATGTTGCAGAACACGCCGACATCCTTGTTGCGCACCATCAGGCGGCGCAGCACCTGCATGCAGCGCAGCAGCACGATGTGGTCGATCTGGCCCATCAGGCCCGCGGCTTCTGCGGGGCCGATGAACTCGTCGGCCGTGATCACCTGATCCTTGTCGTCGCGCAGCCGCGTCATCGCCTCGTAGAAGCGCACCTTGCGCTGCGGCAGCGTGACCATCGGCTGCAGATAGATGTCGATGCGGTTGTCGGCGATGGCACTCTTCACCATGGCGGTGAACTGCGCATTATCGCGCGCCGGCGTTGCCTCCGGCCTGACGATGATCGCAGGTGCCGTCGGTGTCACGGTGTCTTCGGCGACCTCGACGGCGAGCGGGACCTCGCCAGCGGTTACGGGTTTGACCGGTGGCGATGGCGGCGCGATGGCGGCAGACGCGGTCGCGGGTGCCGGCATCGCTGTCAGCATATCCTCGTGGGTGGCGACCGATGTGGCGAGTTGCTTCACCAGCGCGCCCAATTCGCCGATCTCGCCGGCGACGGTCTGGATACGGTCCTGATTGGCTGTGCCGGCGGATGCGATCTTGCTCTCGACCACGGCGAGGCGGCGGCCGAATTCGGCGACCTGCCGGGCGAGGTCGGCAGTGCCGCGCGACAGGTCGGTGATCTGGCCGGTGGATTCGGTGCGGTCTTTGATGCGCATCGACACCGCGTTGTAGAGGATCATCACGGTAAGCGCTGTCAGTGCGACGATGGCCGATTCGTAGCCGCTGATGCCGGCGATTGCATACAGCACCAGGCCAAGCGAAGCTGACACCAGCACCATGCAAATGCCGACAAAAATCGTGGAGATGCGGATCATAACGCGCGCAACATCCTCAAATCCAAACTCCTGCACGGCACGACAAAGGTCCGGCCGCGAGCGCTCCCGGCGCTAAGTACCCGGCCAACCTTAGCATTATTGTTGATTCGGAAAGCAGGGCTGGGAGAACTTGCCCACCGGTGCTTTTGCACCTCAGGCGCTGGCGCGGCCGAGCGTATCGGCCATGGCGGCGCCACGTGCGCCCATCGGTCGTCCCGGTCCGACGGTGGTATCCACGGCGGTCTGGTGCTCGATCTCGGAATTCAGCTCGGCCCCGCACAGAACGATGATCGCGGACATCCACATCCACATCATCAGGCCGATGGCGGCGCCGAGCGAGCCGTAAGTGGCGCTGTAATTGCCGAAATTGGACAGGTACCAGGACAGCAGCGCCGAGCCGGCAAGCCAGAGCAGTGCCGCAGCGAGGGTGCCGATGCTGAGCCATTCCCAGCGCGCGCCGGGGCGGCTCGGACCAAAGCGGTAGAGAATGCCGAGCGCCAGCACGACCACAAGCAGCAGAAGCGGCCAGCGGGAGAGGCTGATGATCGTCTTGCTGTCGGTGGCGAGACCGATCCGGTCCAGCGTCAGCGGCAGCGCAACGACGGCGCTGACCATGAGAAGGAGCGCGGCGATGGCACCAGCGGTGAAAGTGAGCGAGAGCATATTGAGCTTGATGAAGCTGCGTTTCTCGCGCTCGCCATAGACGACATTGAGCGCATCGATCACGGCCTTTACGCCGGCATTGGCGCTCCACAGCGCCAGCGCAAGGCCGAACAGGAAGGTGAGGCCGAGTTTGGCCTGGCCATTGGCGAGTACGCGCGCGATCTGGTCCTGCACGATCTGGAACGAGCCATCCGGCAGCATCAGCGCCAGCGTCTGCAGATTGTCCGAAATCGTGGAAGCATCGGCAAACAGGCCATAGCAGGAGACCAGTGCGGTGATTGCCGGAAACACGGCGAGTAGGCCGAAGAACACGACCCCGGCCGCTATCGCCAGCAGCCGATCCTCGTTGATCTGCTCGTAGGTGCGCCACAGCACGTCCTTCCAGCCCGTCCATGGAATCTGCAGCGGGCTGGAAGAATGGCGGCCGCGTCCGGACTGAGCGAGTTCGCGGGTGAATGTCGCTGGTGGCGGGACGTCGGTGTCGCCGATCGGTTGCGGCTCGGCAGCCACCGATCTCCCGGCAGTGCGTGTCGCCAGGAAGCTCTGCAGCGCAAGCACTGCGAAGGTTGTTGCTGCGATGAGCCACAGGCTGTCCGTGTCGGATCGCCGGATGGCCATCAGGCGTTTGCTTTGCTCGCGGGTCTGCGGGCAGGGGCCGGCTGCGCGAGGCTGCGGCGCCGGGCGAAAGCCCAGCCCGCAAGCGTCGCAGCGAGCACCAGTCCAGCCTTCGCCGGGCCGCTGCTCTGCAGTGGCTGAGCAGGGCGCGTGCTCGGCCTGAATTCATTAGGCGCAGCCACGCGGTGGGGTGCTGCCGAGATCGTCTGCCCATGCTTGCCGGGACTCGCATTGATCGCGACGCGCAAGCGGCTGCCGAGACTGGGAAACTGTTTCGCCGGACGTTTCAGCCGGCTCGCGGCGAGGATGGCGAAGAGGACGGCGAGCACCAGCAGCAATCCGCCGGTTGCGCCAAATGCCTGAAACAGTCCGTAATGCAGTTCGACCCAGCGAAACAGCGCGGCGGCGCCGACCAGCAAGGTGGCGATCAGAAAGACGCCTGCGGCAGCATAAAGTCCCGCAGCGACCGCATAGGACACCGCGATGCCCTGGGTCTGCTCGCTGCGGTCACGGACATAGGACGACGTCGCGCGCTTGATCTGATTGAGCTTGAGCGCCAGCCCTGTTCGCACCAGGGCGCTTGCGAGCGGTGGCATATGGAAAGCCTCGTTCTGCGCCGGCCAATTTCTGAATGTTGCGGCAACCGGCATTTGAGATTGAACGGGGAGGCTAGACGAAGGTTCCGCTGCAACGTGGCTTGGTGAGGTCCGCTTCCTATACCGAAGACGCTTAGCTGTTACTATTTTCGGGGCTGTTGTCTCATTAGCTTGTCGAAAGCGGCCCACGAAACATGATGAGCATCTTCCTCGTGGCCCGAAGGCAACCAGCGCACCCCGCCTCTTGATACATAGAGCCGTCCTAGCAGCTTGTTATTTGACTTCACCTCAAATTCCGGCCCAGTTTGTTCGTTGAGCACTTCAACCTTTGGCACGGACATTTTAACGTTGGCCATTTATTTCCCCCAATCGATAGTTTTTGATTCTACCATAGGATGCATTGTGCTGTTTAATCTTCCAGTTGCCTAGCCCGTGATCGGGCTCGAAACTTGTTTGACATCTCTTTTAATTCAGCTTCTTGCCGCCTGTCGCCCGCGCTGGTACGACCCCGCTCATGGCTGACAAACCTAAAAAACCCCAGAAGCTGCGCGCGCGCCTGCCGCGCGGCCTTGGCGACCGCGGACCGGCCGATATCGCCGCGACCCGGCGCATGACCGACACCATCCGCGAGGTCTATGAGCGCTACGGCTTCGAGCCGGTCGAGACCCCGACCATGGAATTCACCGATGCGCTCGGCAAATTCCTGCCGGACCAGGACCGGCCCAATGAAGGCGTGTTCTCGTTTCAGGACGACGACGAGCAGTGGATCTCGCTGCGCTACGACCTGACCGCGCCGCTGGCGCGCTATGTGGCCGAGCATTGGGACGCGCTGCCGAAGCCGTATCGCAGCTACCGTGCAGGTTACGTCTATCGCAACGAGAAGCCGGGCCCCGGCCGCTTCCGCCAGTTCATGCAGTTCGACGCTGATACGGTGGGCTCGGCCTCCCCGGCGGCCGATGCCGAGATGTGCATGATGGCAGCGGATGCGATGGAAGCGCTCGGCATTCCGCGCGGCAGCTATCTGGTGCGCGTCAACAATCGCAAGGTGCTCGATGGCGTACTCGAGGCAATTGGACTCGGTGGTGAGGAAAATACGGGACGCAGGCTCACCGTGCTGCGCGCCATCGACAAAATGGACAAGTTTCCAGTCGACGAGATCAAGAAGTTGCTCGGCCCCGGACGTTGGGATGGTGGTGAGGACGGCAAAGGTGACTTCACCAAGGGCGCGGGCTTAAGCGTGGCCGATGCGCACGTTGTTTTGGGCGTGACAGAAAAACGTGATGACTGGAATGATGCAATCGCGGCGGCAGATCTCTATCTAAGCAAGAGCGAGACTGGTCAGGCTGGTGTCAGCGAACTTGAAGAAATAGCGAAGCTGGTAAGAGCATCAGGCTACGGCCCGGATCGCATCAACATTGATCCTTCCGTCGTACGCGGCCTCGAATACTACACTGGTGCGGTCTATGAAGTTGAACTCACGCTTGAAACCAAAGACGAAAAGGGCCGCCCCGTTCGCTTCGGCTCCGTCGGCGGCGGTGGTCGTTACGATGGTCTCGTCTCGCGCTTCCGTGGCGAGCCGGTGCCCGCTACCGGTTTCTCCATCGGCGTCTCGCGCCTGCAGGCGGCGCTGACGCTGCTCGGCAAGATCGACACCACGCCGGATTTCGGCCCGGTCGTCGTCACCGTGTTTGATCGCGACCGTGTCGCCGATTATCAGAAGATGGTTGCGAGCCTGCGCAATGCCGGCATCCGCGCCGAACTCTATCTCGGCAATCCCAAGAACATGGGCAACCAGCTGAAATATGCCGACAGGCGCAATTCACCCTGTGTGATCATTCAAGGCTCCGACGAAAAGGCGACCGGCGAGGTGATGCTGAAGGATCTGATCCTCGGTGCCGGACTGTCGGATCTGGAAGGTGACCGCGACGCCTATCTGCAGAAGCAGGCAGAGGCGCAGACCAAGATCGCGGAAAACGATCTCGTGAGCGCGGTCCGTAAGATTCTCGACAAGCACGGCGTGAAGTGGAGCTCATAACCATCAGTTGATCGTCATGCCCGGGCTTGTCCCGGGCATCCACGTCTTGTTTGATGCGGTCGATACGAAGTCGTGGATGGCCGGGACAAGCCCGGCCATGACGAGAGTGAAATCATAAAAGGAGACATCAATGCCTGAGATCACGATCAACCTGGCCGCCGGCCGCACCGACGAGCAGAAGAAGGGCATGATGCTCGACATCACCCAGGCGCTGGTAAAGAACCTCGGCGTCACCGCCGATGCCGTCGTCATCCAGATCAACGAAGCGCCGCTCAACAACAAGATGAAGGGTGGCCAGACCTTCGTCGAGCGCGCCGCCGCCGCGAAGAAGTAAGTTCTACCCGAACACTGCAACGTTCTGACGGCTGGCCATGACGGGCCGGCCGTTTCGATTCCACAGCGTCATCGCCTGGCTGGAATAACCGCCGGCGATCTGCTCGGCGACATTGCGGATCAGCCACCAGCCGTCATCGGTGGTGATCTCGTCGGTGAGCATGTCGATCGACCAGGTCATCGTGCTGATCGGCGAGGGCGTTGTGGATCGGACGGAAGCGGCCGGCGGCGGCGCGTCGGCCAAGGCCAGCAACGCCACCAGCGATGGCTGGATGCCGGGCTCGCGGTGGCGCAGCCACAGCATCATCTGCGGATCCTCGCTGCCGCTGAACGGCATCGAGCCCCCCATATGCCGGCCTTCGATATGCTCCAGGAAACGCAGCGTCGGCGGCGCACGGTGAAAGAAGTCCGGGCAGTCCTCCGGTGCTTTCAGTCCCGGCGTCCCGGTAACCACATGGGCAAAAGCCGATTCACGCGCGGCGCCGAAGCAGAACATGGCGCGGGTCGCGAGGCCTGCTTCGCCGACAAGATCGACGCTGGCGAACAGTGTCGATTTGCCCTTGCGCAGAACGCCGGCGCGCAACTGCAATGGACCGGGGGCCGGGCCGACGAAGGCGATCTGCGCCGAGCGAAGCGGCGGCACGGCGCCGAATTCATTGAGCGCAGCCTGCATGCACAGTGCCGCGGCCAGACCGCCATAGACGGTACGGCCCTGTAGCCAGTCGTCGCTGACGCTGACGGCCCAGCCGTCGCCGGAGCGCGTCATGGACGACATCAATGCGGTGAATTCGGTCATTGCGTTTTCCTGATGTTTCCTGTCGCCGGCGTCGTAACGCGCCATTGGGATGATTAGCATCATCTATAGCGGGGAACGCAACGGTGGGAAACATCCAGTCAGCGGGCGCGCGGCTCTATTGCGGCCGGTGCATGCCCTTCATCTTCTCCATGTCTTTGACATTCATCTTCATGCCGCCGGGCATCATGATGTCACCGGGCTTCTGGTCCGGCTTGCAGGCGCCGAGCCATTTTGCTTCCAGCTGCGTGGTGTTGTCGCCCGCATTGGCCTTGGCGGCGCCCGAGCTCTGCGACGTGATCTTCATCGTATAGGCAGAATTGAAATCGCCTGTGATCTCGGCATGCGACGTGCTGGTGGTGCCGCCGATATTGCAGACCGAATCCGTGACATAGCCCGTCGCGGTCTTCTTCATCTCGTTCTTCGAACACATGTCCTTCGCCATCGGCGAGAAGGTCGTGTTCATGAACTTGTCGGTGGTCTCGTCGGTGCAGTGCTGCATCGTCATGCCGGGCATCCCGGCGCTGCCCTGCATCTTCATTTCCCAGAGCCCGGCCTTGCGCGCCGGCAACTCGATGGGATCGGCGATGGCTGGTATTGCCCACAACATCGCAGTCGCGCTCAAAACGGAAATATTCAACAGCGAAACACAGCGTCGCATCATGCCTGGTTCTCCCCAAGCCGATGAGACGCTGTGTCGCGTGAAAAGGTTCAGTAGCGAACGCGGAGCGGCCGATCCGAGGCGCCATAGGGCACCCAGCGGCAGGCGAATGAGACGTAGGCGCCATATTCCTGCGGGGCGCTCAGGAATTTCACGACCTTGCCGTAACGCGCACAATGATCAATCGCCAGGGCGCGAATATCGGTCTGGCTGATGAGGGATGTGGAGATGATGCCGCCGGTGTCATTGCCCTTGAATGGCGGCACCCAGTCGGCCTTGGCCGCGCTGCTCATGATCGCACCGCTCAGACCTGCAGCCAAAATCGCCAACCGAATCATTCGCATCACCGTCTCCATCGTCGTTATGGGCACCTTAGAGGGCATCGGCGACGCTGAAAAGAACGCCGTCCAGGTTCTGACAGAGTTGTGCGCTGGGTGTGGCCGCGATGCACTTGACCCTGCACGGGCTTCGCGGCACGTTCCGGGAACAATCATCAGACGGCGGATTCCCCATGCGCGACCTCATTTCATCCTGGAAGAAAGCCGTCCTGGCTGCCGTTACCGGCGCCGTTCTCGGGCTTATGACCCTGGCTCCGGGCGCACAGGCTGCGAACCTGCTCGAGCTGAACTTCTGGCTGTCCGGGCCGAACTACGAGGGCCGTCTGGCGGATTGCGAAGCTGGTCTCTCGACGATTTCGTCGCAGTTCCAGGACAAGGAAAGCACCTTCTGGAATTCTGCGCTGCAGATCACCGGTTTCAGCCGCGTTCATGAGACGGCCTTCCGTCCTTGGACCTCCGACAACATTCCGCGCCGCTACTGCACCGCCGACGCGATGCTGACCGATGGCAAGACGCGCCAGGTGCACTACTCGATCATCGAGGATGGCGGCTTTGCCGGTTACGGCCAGGGCGTGGAATGGTGCGTCGTCGGTCTCGACCGCGACTGGGCCTATAACCCGCGTTGCCGGGCGGCGAAGCACTAAGCTTCGTTTGCGGATCCAACCCATTTTGTTCTTGAATTGTTCTTGATGCCTGATTAGGTTTGCCCTTCTCAGGGGTGGGGCGCGTCATGTTTCAGGCATTTCGACTGGTCATTTCACTTGGGTTTTTGGCGCTCGCGGCGCTGAGCGTCGATCCGGCCTCCGCCCAGGACCGCCGGCAGAATGCGCCCGGCGAATTCGATTTCTACGTGCTGTCGCTGTCTTGGTCGCCGAGCTTCTGCGAGGCGGCCCAAGAGCGAGGCGGCAACAACCGCTCGGCCCAGATGCAATGCGGCGGCCGGCCTTACTCTTTCGTGGTTCATGGCCTCTGGCCGCAATACGACCGCGGCTTCCCGAATTATTGCGAGCGGCCATCGCCCCGGCTGGCGCGCAATATCATGACGTCCATGCTTGATCTGATGCCGGCACCCGGCCTGATCTTCAATGAATGGGACAAACACGGCACCTGCTCCGGCCTTGGCCAGCGCGGCTATTTCGAAGCCATCCGCAAGGCGCGCGCCGGCGTCAAAATTCCCGACGAATTTCTCGATCTGCAGCAGGCCAAGACGATCGCGCCGGACGCAATCGAGGAAGCCTTCATCAAGGTCAATCCGGGCCTCAGCAATTCGGCCATCGCCGTGACCTGCGATCGTAACCGCCTGACCGAGGTCCGGGTCTGCATGAGCAAGGATCTCCAGTTCCGCGCTTGCGAGGAGATTGACCGCCGCGCCTGCCGCCGCGATCAGGTGGTAATGCCGCCGATGCGAGGCGGCTAGCTCAACCGGCGTTCCTAGCGTACTGCTGGCGGATGAATTATCGACACGCCTTTCACGCCGGCAACTTTGCCGATGTCATCAAGCATATCGTGCTGGTCCGCATCCTGACCCATCTGCAGGAGAAGCCGGCGCCGTTCCGCGTCATCGACAGTCATGCCGGCGCCGGACTCTATGACCTGACCGGCGATGAAGCCACGCGCTCCGGCGAATGGACCACCGGCATCGCCCGCGCCCTGCAGGCGCGGTTCAGCGAAGCCAGTGCGCCGCTGGTCGCGCCCTATCTCGACATCGTCCGGTCATTCAATGCGCCGCGCGAACTCAAGGCCTATCCCGGCTCGCCGCTGATCGCGCGCGCCTTGATGCGGCCGCAGGACAGCATGGTGTGCTGCGAGGTCGAGCCGCAGGCGCGCAAGAAGCTGATCTCCGCGCTACGCAGGGACGAGCAGGCGCGCGTCGTCGATATCGATGGCTGGATCGGTCTGCCGGCCTATGTGCCACCAAAGGAACGGCGCGGCGTGGTGCTGATCGATCCGCCCTATGAAGACAAGAACGAATTCGCGCGGATGGCTGCAGTGTTCGAGCTGGTCTATGCCAAATGGGCGACCGGCATTTACATGCTGTGGTATCCCGCCAAGAGCCGCCGCGCCACCGATGAGCTGGCGCAGCACGTCGCCGCGACGGCTGCTGCATCTGCCACACCTGGTAAATGCCTGCGCCTCGAATTCAGCGTTGCACCGCAAACGGCGGATGGTCCGCTGACCTCGACGGGCCTTTTGATCGTCAATCCGCCGTGGAAGCTTGCTGCGGAGCTCAAGGAAATTCTGCCGCAACTCGAGAAGCCGCTTGGCCTTGGCGGCGCTGGACGCTTCCGGCTCGAGACGGCCAAACCTTGACGTCGCACGGCCTGCGCCGAACTACGCAAACTCCAACTATCAAACGGCGCCGCCAAAAACGGTAGTCAATCCCGGCGGAACCGTATTAAGCTGCTGTCATTATGACTGGCTTTACGTTCCGCTTCCGCGAATGGTTGCGGCGGAGTGACGTGGCCCAAATCGATATTGAAACAAGGCCTAGCTTCCGTGGAGTGAATGTCCGGTCGGTCGCAGCGCGAAAGCGCCGCGGCGGAGCATTGCGGGGAGGGACCCGATGGGCATGAGCGGTACGGTCAAGTTTTTCAATGGCGAGCGTGGCTACGGCTTCATCAAGCCGGACGATGGCGGACGGGACGTGTTTGTGCACATTACCGCAGTCGAGCGCGCTGGCCTGAAGGACCTGATCGAAGGACAGCGGATCACCTTCGAGGTCGAGCCCGACAAGAAGGGCAAGGGCCCCAAAGCGGTCAATCTGGTCATCACAGGATAGCGGCGGATCCAGCTTGGGAGTGGGCCATAAAAAAATCCCGGCCGCAGCGCGGCCGGGAGTGAATGGCGATGGTTTCTTGTACTTGGAGTCGACGTATCTGGAGACGAAGTACTTAAAGACGAAGTCCGGACGCGAGGCGTCCGGAGCCGGACTTAGAAGTGATAGTTCACGCCGATACGCACAGTGCCGAAGCTGAGCGCGCTGTCGGTGCCGGTGAGCGTGTAGGTGTTCTTGGACAGATCGACATAGAGATATTCGATCTTGGCGGTCCAGTTCTGGTAGATGCCGACTTCGGCGCCGACGCCGGCGGTCCAGCCGACCGAAGTCTGGGACTGCTGCAGGCCGTTCAGCTCGGCTTCTAGGCTGCCGAAGGAGAGACCGGCGGTGCCGTAGAGCAGCACGTTGTTGAAGGCGTAACCGATGCGGCCGCGCGCGGTGCCGAACCAGGGGTTCGAGAACTTGTAGGTGGCGAAGCGGTCATCTGCGCCAGTGCCCTGCAGATCGCCTTCGAGACCGAACACGATGTTGCCGCTCTGCCAGTTGTAACCGCCGGTCACGCCGCCGGCGATGCCCGAGGGCTTCGCACCGGTGTTGGAGACGCTGCCCCATTCGTAACCGAGAGTGGCGCCGAGATACGGGCCGGCCCAGCTATAGGCATTGAGCGGCTGCGCGACGGTATAGGGTGCGCGCGACCGGTAAGGCATGTCCGCCGCATGTGCTGTTGTCGCACCTGCAGCCACGAGGGCGACTGCTGCGAACGCAAACTTACTCATCTCAACTCTCCAAAATACGCGTTACTGCCGGCCCATGGGAGCGCGCCCGGGATCTGCCGAACGAAGCCTTAGGGTTACGGAATTTCATCTTTTATCGAGACGATTTATCGAGAGTTTTAGATTAAGCGGTCCTTAACGGGCCGCTGCGGCGCCGTATTGACGTTAAAAGAGTCTTACTTTTGGCAATTCGCGAGTTTCCCGGGCGGGCGGCCAAAATCCTGTGGCCTGCCGCGAGCAGCCGGAAAACCGGCCGTTGCGAGGGCATTTCCGGTCGCACGAATGCTGGCGATGACCCGCTGCAGCGCTTAAATTGATCTCATGATTCAAGACCCCACCGAGCCGCTGCACGAGACATCATCCGAGCCCGCAGCAGAGCCAGGTTCCGACAGCCCTAGTTCCGGGCAGGACACCCAGGCCACCTTGCAGGCACCACCCGACATCGAACCGGAACCCGCGGCGGCCGACGACGAGGAAGACGGCGCGCTCCCGGATACTGGCGATGACGATTCCGGCGACGTGGTTGCCGAAGGCCCGCTGGCGCTCGGCCGCGCGGCCATCGAACATGCCGTACGCCATGCTCCGACATCGCCCGGCGTCTACCGGATGCTGAATGCGGCCAACGACGTGCTGTATGTCGGCAAGGCCAAGAACGTGAAGAAGCGGTTGTCGTCCTATGCAAGGCCGACCGGGCAGGTGATGCGCATCGCACGCATGATCGCGGCTACGGTGGTGGTGGAGATCATCTCGACGGCGACCGAGACCGAAGCACTGTTGCTTGAGGCCAATCTCATCAAGCAGCTGCGTCCGCGGTTCAACGTGCAGCTCCGCGACGACAAGTCCTTTCCGTATATTCTGATCTCGGGCGATCACTGGGCGCCGCAGATTCTGAAACATCGCGGCGCGCAATCGCGGCCCGGCCGCTATTTCGGACCGTTTGCGTCGGTGGGCGCGGTCAACCGCACCATCACGGCACTGCAGCGCGCGTTTCTGGTGCGGTCGTGCACGGATTCCTTTTTCGAAAGCCGCACGCGCCCGTGTCTGCTGTATCAAATCCGTCGCTGCTCCGGCCCCTGCACCGGCGAGATCGATTTTCCCGGCTATACCGAACTGGTGCGTGAGGCGAAGGACTTCCTGTCCGGCCGCAGCCGCGCAGTGAAGCAGCTATTGGCTGGTGAAATGGAGAAAGCGTCGGAAGAACTCGCCTTCGAGCGCGCCGCGCTGTATCGCGACCGTCTTGCGGCATTGTCTGCGATCCAGTCGCAGCAGGGCATCAATCCGCGCACGGTGGAAGAGGCCGACGTCTTCGCCATCCATCAGGAGGGCGGCTATTCCTGTGTCGAGGTGTTCTTCTTCCGCACCGGCCAGAACTGGGGCAACCGCGCTTATTTCCCCAAGGCCGAAAAATCATACACGCCGGAGGAAGTGCTCGGCTCGTTCCTGGCGCAGTTCTACGAGGACAAGCCGCCGCCGAAGATGGTGCTGTTGTCGCATGCCATCGAGGAGAGCGAGCTGCTGGCCAGCGCGCTCGGCGTCAAGGCAGGTTTCAAGGTCGAGGTGCTGACACCGCAGCGCGGCGAAAAGAAGGAGCTGGTCGTCCATGCACTGACCAATGCCCGCGAGGCGCTTGGCCGCAAGCTCGCCGACACGGCGACGCAGACGCGTCTGCTGGAAGGCATGTCGAAGATGGCGGGCATGGCCACCGTGCCGAAGCGCATCGAAGTCTATGACAACAGCCATATCCAGGGCACCAACGCGGTCGGTGCCATGATCGTGGCGGGGCCGGACGGTTTCATCAAGAATCAGTACCGCAAGTTCAACATCAAGTCGGAAGGGCTCACGCCCGGCGACGACTACGGGATGATGAAGGAGGTGCTGCAGCGCCGCTTTAAACGGCTGCTGGCACCGCCGGTTGAGGGCGAGGTGGTCAAGCCGAAGGACGATGACGTGCCGCTCTGGCCGGATCTGGTCATCATCGATGGCGGCCGCGGCCAGCTTAATGCAGTCAAGGAGATCTTCGACGAGCTGAAACTGACCGATGTGACCCTGATGGCGGTGGCCAAGGGGCCGGATCGCGACGCCGGCCGCGAGACCATGTTCATTCCCGGCCGCGAGGCTATCAAGCTCGAGCCGCGGGATCCCGTTCTGTATTTTATCCAGCGGCTGCGCGACGAGGCGCATCGGTTCGTCATCGGATCGCACCGCACACTGCGCAAGAAGGACATCCGCGAGGCCGGACTGCAGGAAATCCCGGGGATCGGCCCAACCCGCAAGCGGGCACTCCTGCACCATTTCGGAACGCTGAAAGAGATCGAGCGGGCCTCCGTAGGCGACCTCGGCAAGGTTCCCGGCATCTCGGCCGAGAGCGCCCGCAAGATTTTCGACTTTTTTCACCCCCAGCCGGTGGCCAGATGACCGCAAAGATGGACGAGACGTAATCTGGCTGTCGCATGCCTTGGGGCAGTTTTGCGGTAAACTAAGCCGCGCCGCTTCGCTGGCGGTTGACCTCTGCGCTCTGGCAGTATTGGTAAGACGGATGACAGTGACCACGAGACGGGCCGCGAATTCCGCGATGTCCCTGCCAAATATCCTGACCATGGCCCGCATTGCCGCCATTCCGGTGGTGGTCGGCTGCATCTATTCGCAGTCGATCATGGATGGCCCGCTATGGCTGCGCTGGGTCGCGCTGGCCGTCTTTATCGGCGCCGCGGTCACGGATTTTCTCGATGGATATTACGCCCGGATCTGGAATCAGCAGTCGGCCTTCGGCCGGATGCTTGATCCGATCGCCGACAAGCTGCTGGTGGCCTCTTGCCTGCTGATGCTGGCGGCCGATGGCATCATCCATGGCTGGACCCTGTGGGCCGCCATCGTGATCCTGTGCCGCGAAATTCTGGTCTCGGGCCTGCGTGAATATCTCGCCGCACTCCGTGTCAGCGTCCCGGTCTCCAGAGTGGCGAAGTGGAAGACGACGGCCCAGTTGATCGCCATCGGCTTCCTGCTGGCCGGTGAGGCCGGCGATCAGGTGATCCCGATCACGACACAGCTCGGCCTGTTGCTGCTCTGGATTTCCGCGCTTGTCACCATCTACACGGGCTACGACTATTTCAGGGCTGGCATTCACCATCTCATTGCGGAGGATGCATGAAGGTCGTCTACTTCGCCTGGGTGCGCGAGCGCATCGGCAAGGCCGAAGAGACGGTCGAGCCGCCAGCAGCCGTGCGCACCGTCGGCGATCTGATCGGATGGCTGAGCACGCGCGGCGACGAATATGCCTATGCGTTCGAAACGCCGAAGGTGATCCGCGCTGCCATCGACCATACCCATGTACGGCCCGACACCGTGATCGCTGGCGCCCGCGAGATTGCATTCTTTCCGCCGATGACCGGCGGCTGATTTACCAACGACTGCGTTGATCTCATGACCTCCAACGTGACCATCCGCATTCAGGATGCCGATTTCGACGTCTCCAGCGAGATCGCCGCGCTGACGGCGAGCCGGACCGATATCGGCGCGGTGGTCACATTCAGCGGCATCTGCCGCGGCCAAGAAAACTTAAGTGGCAGCGGCGACGCGACAACGGCGCTGACGCTGGAGCACTATCCCGGCATGGCCGAGGCAGAGATTGCGCGTCATGCTGATGAGGCGATGAACCGCTGGCCGCTGACCGGATTGACGATCGTTCACCGCGTCGGCCGCATCCTGCCCGGCGAGAATATCATGGTGGTGCTGACCGCGTCGGCGCACCGCCAGGCGGCGTTTCAGGCCGCCGAGTTTCTGATGGATTACCTCAAGGCGCATGCTCCGTTCTGGAAGCGCGAGGAAACCGCCGGCGGCAGCAGCTGGATTGCTGCGAAGACCGACGATGACGACGCCGCGGCGCGCTGGGATAAAAACTGATGGCAAAGAAGACTGTGAAGACAACCGCGAAGAAGGTGGTCAAGAAATCTGCGAGCAAGGCTTCTGCAAAGGCAAAGACCTCCGTGAAGAAGATTGCGACTGCGACCCTGCCGAAGGTTGGTGCGGGCGAGCTTGCGACATTGCTCGACTATGTGCGCTACGCCACCAGCCGTTTCATCGAGGCCCGGCTCTCTTTTGCGCACGGCACCACCGATCCCGTGGCCGAAGCCGCCTTCATCGTCTGCGAAGTCCTGCATTTTCATCCCGACCAGTTCGAGAATTTCGCCATGGCGCGGGTAACTGCGGCTGAAGGCAAGCAGATCCTCGACATCATTCATCGCCGTGTGACGACGCGCAAACCGGCGGCCTATCTGCTCAACAAGATCTATATGCGCGGCCTGCCGTTCTATGTGGACGAGCGCACTATCGTGCCGCGGTCTTTCATCGGCGAATTGCTGGATTCGCATTTCAGCGGTGATGACGGCGAAGGCGGATCGCTGATTGACGATCCCATGGAGATTGAAAGCGTGCTGGATCTTTGCACAGGTTCTGGCTGCATTGCGATCCTGGCCAGCCAGTCGTTCCCCAATGCGCAGGTTGACGCCGTCGATCTATCCCCCGCGGCACTCGCCGTCGCCATGCGCAACGTCATCGATTACGGGCTCGATGAGCGGCTGACGCTCTACAAGGGCGATCTGTTCGAACCGCTCGGAGATACCCGCTACGATCTCATCATCACCAATCCGCCTTATGTCGATGCACAGGGCATGGCGGATTTGCCGGATGAATGCCTGGCCGAACCGGCGATGGCATTCGATGGCGGCGATGACGGGCTCGACATCGTCAGGAAGATCATTGAACAGGCTGGCGATCACCTGAACCCGCATGGCGGTTTGTTGTGTGAAATCGGTCGCGGCCGCGCCAATGTCGATGAAGCCTTTCCCGATCTGCCGCTGATCTGGCTGGACACTGAAGACTCCGAAGGCGAGGTGTTCTGGGTGTCCGCTGCTGCGCTGCAAGGTCGCGACGCCGGCTAGTCCGGCATCTGGCCAAATACGCCCGTAGCGTTTATCACGGCATCTTCACGCGCATTTTGATGTGTGAATGTCCGACATCGTTGTCGGACGGATTTTGACGCGACATCTCTCACCGTTGCGTCGTTCAAATCGACTGAAGGATGTCATGCTGCTGGCTGTCGATCAGAAAGCGCCAACGCGCAATCTGTGGCTCGCTGAATTGCGGGCGACGCTGGCGCTTGGCTGGCCGCTGGTGCTGACCAATCTTGCGCAGATCGCACTCACCACAACTGACGTGATCATACTCGGCCGTGTGAGTGCGGAGGCTCTGGCCGCGTCGGCGCTGGGTGTGAATGTCTATTTCGCGATTCTGATCTTCGCCATCGGCCTCGTTACTGCGACATCGCCGATGATGGCGGAAGCGATCGGTCGCAAGTTGCATGCGGTGCGAGATGTCCGGCGAACATTCCGGCAGGGTTTGTGGACGGCGCTGATCGTCTCAGTGCCGGCATGGATCGTTCTCTGGCATGCTGAGGCGATCTTGTTGCTGTTCGGTCAGGAGGCGCAGGCCGCTGCCGACGCCCAGAGCTTCGTGCACATGTTGCAGTGGGGCTTCCTGCCTGCGCTGGGCTTCATCGTGCTGCGCTCATTCGTTGCCGCCGTGCAACGCCCACTCTGGGCACTGCTGGTGACGGGCGTCACCATTCTGTTCAATGCTGCTGCCAACTGGGTGCTGGTGTTCGGCCATCTCGGATTTCCGGAGATGGGTCTGCGCGGTTCCGGCCTTGCGACCACGCTGTCGAACATCTTTCTGTTCGCAGTCTTTGCGCTCGTCGTCGCATGGCATCCGAAGTTTCGGCGTTATCATTTGTTCGGCAACTGGTGGCGCGCCGATTGGCCACGCCTCGCGAAGCTATGGCGCATCGGTCTGCCGATCGGCGCGACGCTTGCATTCGAAATTACCGTCTTCAATGCGGCGGTGTTCCTGATGGGGCAGTTCGGAACGGCCGCCATCGCGGCGCATGCGATTGCAATCCAGATCGCATCGATCTCCTTCATGGTGCCAATGGGACTGAGCCAGGCGGCAACTGTCCGCGTTGGATTGGCCAAAGGCGCCGTGGATCGCGATGGCATCACGCGAGCAGGATGGACTGCATTCGGGCTTGCGGTGTCATTCATGGCGTCGATGAGCATGCTGTTGCTGGCTGCGCCGCGTGTCCTGATTGGCGCCTTCATCGATCTGAGCAATCCCGCCAATGCCGTCGTCATCGATACGGCAATGTCGTTTCTGTTTTGCGCGGCGGTGTTCCAGATTGCGGATGGCGCGCAGTCGGTGGCTGCAGGGATGCTGCGCGGATTGCAGGATACGCGCGTACCGATGATCTTTGCCGCATTGGGCTATTGGGGCTTCGGCATGGGTCTCAGCCTGCTGTTCGCATTCAAGCTGGGCTTCGGCGGCGTCGGCATCTGGATCGGGCTGGCAGCGGGTCTCGCGGTCGTTGCACCGGTCATGCTCTGGCGTTGGACTCGGCGCGAGCAACTCGGGCTCGTACCGGCGACTTAACAAACAAAAATGCCGCAGCCTCGAAAGGCTGCGGCATTTGTCGCCTTGAAGCGCCTGCGCTTACAGAACCTTGCGGATCCAGTTGTGCTGGTCTGGCGCGCGGCCGTACTGAATGTCGACCAACTGTTTGCGCAGTCCCATCGCAACGGGGCCTGCGGCGCCGCCATTGATGGTAAAATCACCGCTCGCAGAGCGCACCTGGCCGATCGGCGAGATGACCGCCGCCGTGCCGCAGGCAAAAGCCTCCTTCAGCTTGCCGCTGGCAGCGTCGGCACGCCATTGGTCGAGCGTATAGGGTTCTTCGCGCACCTGCGTGCCCTTATCCTTCGCCAATGCGATGATCGAATCGCGGGTGATGCCTGGCAGAATCGTGCCGAGCGGCGGTGTCAGCAGCGAACCGTCCTCGAACACGAAGAAAATGTTCATGCCGCCAAGTTCTTCGATGTAACGGCGCTCGACCGCATCGAGGAACACGACCTGATCGCAGCCGTGACTGATGGCCTCGGCCTGCGCACGGAGGCTTGCGGCGTAGTTGCCGCCGCATTTGACGGCGCCGGTGCCGCCGATCGCGGCGCGTGTGTAGTTCTCCGACACCCAGATCGACACCGGGGCGGGTCCGCCCTTGAAATAGGAGCCAACCGGCGAGGCGATGACAGCGAAAATGTATTCCGCGGACGGCTTCACGCCGAGGAAGATCTCGCTCGCAACCATGAAGGGGCGCAGGTAGAGGCTGCCTTCGCCTGATGGAATCCAGGCGCGGTCGATGCGCACGAGTTGCTCGATCGCATCGATAAACACGGGCTCGGGCAGCGGGGCCATGGCCATACGATCGGCAGAATTTCGGAAGCGCCTTGCATTGGCATCGGGGCGGAACAGATTCACGCCGCCGTCTTCACGCACATAGGCCTTGAGCCCTTCGAAAATCTCCTGGGCGTAATGCAGGACGGCTGCTGCGGGATCGAGCGGGAAATTCGCGCGGGATTCGATGCGCGCGCCATGCCAGCCGTCCTTCTGGTTGTAGCGGACCAGAGCCATGTGGTCGGTGAAAACCCGGCCGAAGCCCGGATCCTTGAGTTTTGCTGCGCGGTCCCCCTCGGACACCGCGTTCGCCGCGGGCTGAATGTCGAATTTCAGCAAAGCTGCGCCATCGATTTTATCAAACGAAACTCCCATGGACCTCACTCCTGCTTACGGCGCAGCTCCTGGGGGCGGCAGCGTCGATGTTGTTCTACGTCAAGCGGACCCACGGCAAAAGCGTTTCCGGCCCCAGTGGATGACCCAGGACAGGCTTTAGCGCCATGCCGAAGTCCGGTATGGTTCTCAGATCGGCCCTATTGGACCATGCGGCGAGAGTTCTAATGTTTCGTCGCGATGGTCAGTTTTGTAAGATTGAACCCAAGATATGTCAATATGGTTGACGTAAATTCCAAGGACGCGGCGTCACGATCGCTTGAGACGATCCAGCGGCAATCCAGCGGCGATCCTGCGAAACCGCCCCGCTGGGACATCATCGAGCTGTTGTTCTTTGCCTATCGCGACTTTGTGGGCGATCCCGACGATGTGCTCGATCAGTTCGGTTTCGGGCGCGCCCATCACCGGGTTGTACACTTTGTGCATCGCTATCCCGGCCTGAAGGTTGCCGATCTGCTCGATGTTTTGCGTATTACGAAGCAGTCGCTGGGCCGTGTCCTCAAGCAATTGCTCGATGAAGGGTATATCGTTCAGAAATCCGGCGAGGCCGATCGGCGGCAACGGCTTCTTTTCGCCACGGCCAAGGGTGAAGCTCTCGTTGCGCAGCTCGCGGGTTTGCAAACCGATCGCATCAACCGCGCGCTCAAGGATTTTACGCCGGTCGAAATTGAAGCGATCGGCAGGTTTCTCTCGGCGATGATCGACCGCAATGATCCCGACAAGGTGCTGCAGGTCATCTTGGGCCAGGCATCCGCCAAAACTGACGGCAGGACAAACAAGACATGATGTTAGCTCAGGCCGCCAAACGAATGCCGGTGCCATTGGCGGACGATGCGCCGCATCTGCTGCTGGTCGATGACGACCGCCGTATTCGCGATCTCCTCTCGCGCTTTCTCTCCGGCGAGGGCTACCGCGTCACCACGGCGCCGAGCGCCAAGGAAGCGCGCGCCAAGCTGCTCGGTCTGCATTTCGATCTCCTGATCCTCGATGTGATGATGCCAGGCGAGACCGGCTTCGAGCTCGCGCGTTTCATTCGCACATCCTCAGCCGTGCCGATCATCATGCTGACCGCGCGGCACGAGGCGGAAAGCCGGATCGAGGGATTGCAGATCGGCGCCGACGACTATGTTGCCAAGCCGTTCGAGCCGCGCGAACTGGTGCTGCGCATCGCAAATATTCTCAAGCGTAGTGCGCCGGTGCCTGTCGAGCGCGCGGAGTCTCTGCAGTTCGGGCCTTATGTGTATCACCTCGCGCGCGGCGAACTACGCCAGGGCGACGAGATCATCCATCTCACCGACCGCGAGCGTGACATGCTGCGCGTGCTGGCAGCAGCGCCCGGCGAGACCGTGCCGCGCGGTGAACTCACCGGCGGCGGTGGCACCGTGAATGAGCGTGCGGTGGACGTGCAGATCAATCGTCTGCGTCGCAAGATCGAGACCGATCCGGCCAATCCGCTCTTCCTGCAGGCCGTGCGTGGCATCGGCTATCGCCTCGTCGCGTCGCCATAGTTCGATGAAGTTTGCACGATGACCACACTCGACACCGGCATCACCATCCTCCGCTCTGCGGCGGGCCGCGTCTCTGCGGCGCACAGTCTGATGGGCCGGCGCTTCAAGAGCGTGATGCCCACGGGGCTCTATGCCCGCACGCTGCTGATCATGATCGTGCCGATGGTGCTGCTGCAGTCGGTGGTCGCCTTCGTGTTCATGGAGCGGCACTGGAACACGGTGACGCGGCGCCTGTCGCAGGCCGTGGTGCAGGACATCGCGACGCTGATCGACGTCTACAAGGTCTATCCCCAGGACAAGGACCGCACGCAGATCAAGGCCATCGCCCAGCAGCGCCTTGGCCTCGTGGTGGATTTTCTGCCGCTCGGCGACATGCCACCGCCCGGTCCAAAGCCGTTCTTCTCGCTGCTCGATCAGGCGCTGTCGGTCCAGATCGGCCGGCAGATCACGCGGCCGTTCTGGATCGATACCGTTGGTCGCTCCAATCTCGTGGAAATCCGCATCCAGCTCGATGATGCTGTGATGCGTATCTTCGCCCAGCGCAGCGCGGCCTATGCATCGAATTCGGAAATCTTCCTGTTCTGGATGGTGGGGACGTCTTCGATCCTGCTGATCGTCGCGATCCTGTTCCTGCGTAACCAGATCCGCCCGATCCTCAAACTCGCTGACGCCGCCGAAAGTTTCGGCAAAGGCCGCGAAGCGCCGAATTTTCGGCCGCGCGGCGCACGCGAGGTCCGTCGTGCCGCCAATGCCTTTATCGAGATGAAGGCGCGTATCGAACGCGCGATGGAGCAGCGCACGGCCATGCTGGCCGGCGTGTCGCACGATCTGCGCACCATCCTGACGCGCTTCAAGCTCGAACTGGCGCTGATCGAGGACGGTCCGGAAGTCGATGGCATGCGCAAGGATATCGACGAGATGTCCGGCATGCTGGAGGCCTATCTCGCTTTTGCACGCGGCGACAGCGGCGAGCAGGCGCAGCCGACAGACATGGCGGCTGCGCTGGAAGAATTGCGCAGCGATGCCGAGCGCAACGGACACAAGGCGACGGTCACGTTCCACGGCCTGCCGATCGTCACGGTGAAGCCAGCCGCGTTCAAGCGTTGCCTCGGCAATCTCGTCTCCAACGCCGCGCGCCACGCCAACGATATCGCCATCACTGGGCACCGCGATCATCGCTATCTCACGGTCACGGTGGACGACGACGGCCCCGGTATTCCCGCCGATATGCGTGAAGAAGTATTCAAGCCGTTCCTGCGGCTCGACGATGCGCGCAATCAGGACGAAGGGGGCACAGGCCTCGGCCTCGCTATCGCCCGTGATATCGCGCGCTCCCATGGCGGCGATATCACGCTGGCCGAGAGTCCGATGGGCGGATTGAGGGCGGTGGTGCGGGTGCCCGTCTAGTTACTTCGCCAGTTCCTTCGACCGCGCGGTTGCCGCAGCAATCGCGCGAGTCAGCAGCGGCTCGAAGCCGTCATCGGCCATCAACACGGCGAGCGCCGCTGCAGTGGTCCCGCCGGGCGAGGTGACATTCTTGCGCAGCGTTGCCGCGTCGAGATCGGACTGGCGCAGCAATTCGCCTGAGCCGGATACGGTTTCACGTGCAAGTTTCATCGCGAGTTCAGGCGGAAGACCTGCAGCGATGCCGGCGCGGGCCATTTCTTCGGCCAGTAGGAACACATAGGCAGGCCCCGAGCCGGAGACGGCCGTCACAGCATCGATCAGGCTTTCGTCATCGACCCATTCGACCGATCCGGTGGCGCGCAGCAGTGCGTCGGTCAGATCGCGCTGTGCTGGTGAGACATCACTGGCGGGGACGGCGACGGTGATGCCGCGGCCGATCGCGGCCGGCGTATTCGGCATCGCGCGAACCACGTTGCCGCCGCAGGCCTTGGCGATGCCGGCGATGGTGGTGCCGGCCATGATCGAGACCACGAGGGATGATCCGGCAATCGCGCGCAGGGTCGGCCCGACCTCGGCGAACATCTGCGGCTTCACGGCGAGGACCAGTGCAGCGACAGCGCCGATGTCCTTCACGTCCGGATTGAGACGGACGCCCTTGGCCGCGAGCGCCTTGATCTCGTCGGAGACATACGGATCGATCACGATGGCGCGTTTGGGGTCGAGCCCGCCAGCGATCCAGCCCGTCAACATCGCGCCGCCCATCTTGCCGGCGCCGGCCAGCACGATGTGGCCGTCGATGGTGTTGAGCGCGCGTGAGGTCGTGGTGGAGGTCATCGCAAAATCCCGGCTGTCAGAACGGCCGGGACCATAACATTGCGGGGCGGGCTGCACAGCCTGAACCCGTCTAGATGAGATTCTTTTTCAGAAAGTAGCGCGGGCCGCCGCGCGGATAGTCCGGGATTTCGCCGAACACTTCATAGCCCTGCTTCTCGTAGAAGCTGCGGGCCTGAAACCAGTAGGTATCGAGCCACAGACCGATGCAGCCGCGTTCCCGCGCGATCTCTTCGGCCTTGGCGAGAACTTTCGAGCCGATGTCCTGGCCGCGAAACTGCTCGGGCACGACGAACAGCTCGACGAAACACCAGTTGAACGCTGTCTTGCCCCAGATGCCGCCGATCGGCTCACCGGTCACAGGATCGTGGATCAGGATCGAGAGCGGCTGGTGATTGTTGGGGCCAACGGTCTTGGTATTGTAGGCCAGCAACGCATTTGCGACCACCAGCCGTTCGGCCTCGCCGGGCGCATCCGGCAAGGTGATGACCGGCGCGTCGGTCATGCTTCGCCGGCAGTGTCGAACATCGCAGCAGACATCGCTTCGGCTGCGGTCTTGCCGGCCCACACCACGAACTGCAATGCCGGATAGTAGCGCTCGCAGGAATGGATCGCCGAGACCAGCATCGCTTCGCACTGCGCGGTCGTTGCGGTGAGGCCGTCGGGCAGCACCAGTGCCTGCCGGTACATCACCATGCCTGAGTGAGTCCAGATATCGAAATGACCGACCCACATCTGTTCGTTGATCGCGGCGATCAGGCGCTGCACTTCCGCGCGGCGAGCGGGTGGAATCTTCATGTCGAAGGCGCAAGCCAGATGCAGGGCCTCGATCTCGTTCATCCAGGTGAAGGAGAGCTGGTAATCGATCCAGTCACCTTTGGAAACAATTGTGACTTCGTCTTCGCCGGAGCGCTCGAAGGCCCAGTTATGATCGGCGGCAATATCCTCGACAACGGCGAGCGGGTTGAGCCGTGAATCGATAGTACCTTCGAGAAGTGACATGCCGTCGCGACCTTGCTCTTGAAATGTGATGATGCAAACAGCTGGCCGGTACGCGAAAATGTCGGAGCGTCGCTGCAGGCTGCAAGTTCTATTCGTCCAGACCTTGCGAGTTTGAAGTGATGTGATTTGCTGAATCTGCGCAACGGCACCACGAATCCATCCACAGACAAACCGGCCCTCATCCACAGGTCATCTCGCCGCAATGAGAACAAACCGGAATCGGATTCCCGGATTGCGAGTCTGTGCGGTGCGCCCTCGCGCGCCACGAGTCCGGTTGGGGTGGTAACTATTGATTCCGCCGCGGGGCCCGAAAGCTTTCCCGGCCTCGCAGGAGTCCTGTTGGGGCCCGATACAGCCTGTGGACGGCCTTGCTGGGCTGGTTCGGTTTCGGCATAGTTTGGCCGTAACGAAAGTATCAGGCCATGAACGACACCACCTCCGAGTCATCCGCAGTCCAGCATCCGCGCTTTGCCAAGCCGCAGCGCGTCGCCTTCGTGCAGTCATCCTGGCATCGCGACATTGTTGCGCCTTGTTGGGAGTCGTTTCTGAGTGAGATCGAGGTGCGCCATATCAGCTCGTCGCAGGTCGATCTGTTTGAAGTGCCCGGCTCGTTCGAGATCCCGCTGCATGTCCAGGTGCTGGCCAAGACGCGGCGTTATACGGCCATCGTCGCGGCCGGCCTCGTGGTCGACAGCGGCACCCGCGGCTTCGTGGCGGACACGGTCATCCGTGCGCTGATGGATGTGCAGCTACGTACCGAGATCCCCGTATTCTCGGCCGTGACGGCGCCGGAGGATTTTCACGAGACGGAAGAGCGGGCGGCATTCTTCCGCAAGCACTTTGCGGAGAGCGGCCTCAAGGTCGCGGCAGCCTGCGCCGAGACGCTGCTCAGTCTGGAGCGTCTGCGCGGGCAGGTGGCCGCGGGGATCGTATAGAAGCGCGAGCCTTAGTCGAACAGGCTCGATACCGACTCTTCCGATGCGGTGCGGCCGATCGCTTCGGCGATCAGCGAGGCAACCGAGAGCACGCGGATGTTCGGTGACTTGCTCACGGCTTCCGTGGGCTGGATCGAGTCAGTGATCACCAATTCCTTGAGCTTGGAGTTGGCGATGCGCGCGGCGGCGCCGCCGCTCAAGACGCCATGGGTGAGATAGGCGGAGACGTCCTTGGCGCCGTATTTGAGTAGCGCATCGGCGGCGTTCACCAGCGTGCCGCCGGAGTCGACGATGTCGTCGATCAGGATGCAGGTGTAGCCGGCGACGTCGCCAATCACGTTCATCACTTCGGATTCACCGGGGCGTTCGCGGCGCTTGTCGACGATGGCGAGCGGCGCGTTGATGCGTTTGGCAAGGCCGCGGGCACGGGCGACGCCGCCGACGTCAGGCGAAACCACCATCACATTGGCGAGATCGAACTTCTCCTTGATGTCGCGCACCATCAACGGCGCGGCATAGAGGTTGTCGGTCGGGATATCGAAGAAGCCCTGGATCTGGCCGGCATGCAGGTCGAGCGTCATGACGCGGTCGGCGCCGGCATGGGTGATCATGTTGGCGACCAGCTTGGCCGAGATCGGGGTGCGGCCACCGGCCTTGCGGTCCTGGCGAGCGTAGCCGAAATAGGGGATCACCGCGGTGATGCGGCGCGCGGAAGCGCGGCGCAGCGCATCGGTGATGATCAGCAATTCCATCAGATGGTCGTTGGTCGGGAACGACGTGGATTGAAGAATGAAGACGTCGGAGCCGCGGACGTTTTCCTGGATCTCGACGAAGATTTCCATATCGGCGAAGCGCCGGACGCTGGCCTTGGTCAGCGGGATATTCAGCGAGGTCGCGATTTCCTGCGCGAGGACAGGATTGGAATTACCGGCGACCAGTTTGATCGAACCGTTCTTGGCCGACATCGACGCGTCTCCCCGCGGCTTGGTGGATACAACGTTCAGCATATCGGATTACCCACAAGAACTCGTCTAGCTGAGCGAGGTGATATCAAGGACGGCCGTCCGCTGGCAACCCGTGGGCCGCTGTTTTCCTGCGTAAAAACGGGCCTCTGCTTAACGTGAACTGAAGTCAGCGCGTCTCGGCAAATGCGGTGGCCTGCACGGGCAATTCATCGGTACTGGCGATGGCAGGTCCGTTGCCACTTGGCGCAGGCGGCTGCTCGCCGGGCGTGGTGCCGTTGATCATGCCATTGAGGCCGGTGAGCCCCGCTTGCGCGATCCGCCGCAAGACAAGGTCGTCGGCAGTAGCCCAGGCGTCGCGGCCGCCTTTGCCGGCCTGTTCCTCGCCGCTCAGGCGCAGAGCACGGTTCTGGTCGCGGTCATAGACATCCCACACCCAGGCGATCGAGGTCTGGCCGCCGCGAACCTGGGCCGAGAGGTAGCTGCGGACCCGAAAAGCCGCGCTGTCCTTGCGCGATACAACCGCAAGGTTGCGCAGGCGCGCTTCACTATCCAGAAGGTTGACCATGCGGTCGAAGACCTGCGGCGGCGGTCCGTCGATGGATTCGAACGCGATCGTCGGGCCGGAGGCGGTGGAAAGGCTGGCCTGCGCGTTCATGGCGCCGCCCGAATTGGGGACATTGGCGCAGCCGGCAAGCCCAAACGCTACGGTCAGCAACAGCGCAGCCTGGATCAGGCGCGGTCTGGCTCGATCGGTCGTAAGGGCAGAAAATCGCATAGGGCGTCCCGACTTCCGTCCGTTTGCCGCAAGCGGCGCCGGACAGGTCGAGCGATATCGTTAAAATGCGTTAAGGTCTAGGGCAGCGCGGCCACAGGTCTTTCCAGGGTGACCGAAACGGTCACCGCTCTCCGACAATTCGCGTTCAGTTTGAGGCAGTTCGGCCGCGTTAAGGATAACGGCGCGTCAACGCGCGAGTTACCGCTCAAGCACGATGGCGTGGATCTGGCGGCCATAATCCGGCTCGTTTCGATGCACCGACCGGCGATAGCTGAACAGGTTGTTGTCGGGATAGGTGTCGATGCCGGTGTCATCGATAATGGCAATGCCGGCGCGCTCCAGCCGCATCCGGATGAAGCCGCCGAGATCGAACATGGCATGACCGGCGCGGGTCGAGGGAATGAAGAACCGGGCGAAGCCAGCGTCGGACTGCGTGAAGCGTTCAACGAATTCGGCCCCGACCTCATAGCTTGGCTGGCGGATCAGCGGACCAATCGCGACCACAATGTCGGAACGATCCGCGCCGAGTTTTTCCATCTCCGCGATGGTGGCCTCGAGCACGCCGGTGAAGGCGCCCTTCCAGCCGGCATGGGCGGCACCGATGACGCGGGCCTTGGGATCGGCAAACAGCACCGGTCCGCAATCGGCCGTCGTGACGCCGAGCGCCAGGCCCTCGACCTTCGTCACCATGGCATCGACGCGCGGCCGTGAATCTCCATTCCACGGTGCCGTGGCGACGGCGACATCGGGCGAATGGACCTGATAGGCGGTGAGGAAGTGCAGGGGGGCGACGCCCATCTCCGCCGCCATGCGCCGGCGGTTCTCGGCCACATGCGCAGGATCGTCGTTCGATCCGAGCCCGCCATTAAGGCCGGCATAGATGCCTTCGGAGACGCCGCCGTCGCGCGTGAAGAACGCGTGGCGCAGGCCGGGAATGGCTGACAGCAAAGGTGATATGAAAGTCATGATGTCGGGGTCTCTATGCCGGTGTCATCGCTCAGCGCCACCAGCGTGTCGATATTGGGATCGGAGATGCCGACCACCTTGAACATCGAGCCCATGCCGCCGCGGCCGCTGTCGATCAGGCGTTTCAGTGCGCCCGAGACGGTTTCGGAAACTTCCGGCGTGGCCTTGGCCATCAGGGTCAGCGCGCGCGTCTCGATGCCGAGACGCTTGAGGAATTCGCCCTGCGTCACCGGCCCGTGGACGCGTGCGCCGACATCCTCTGCTGCCCGGCCGAGCGCCTGGAAATCCACATGCGCGGTGATATCGGCCATGCCGGGATTCTTCAGCGGATCGGCATAGCTGTGCTGCGCGATGGCCTGCAGGGTGTCGCCGGCATCGCTACGGACATGACCGTAGTCGATGATCAGAGCCGCGCCGCCTTCGTCGCGGACGCGGCTGGCAATCTTCATCATCTCGGTATCGGGTCGCCATTCGAACACCGCGCCGACAGGGGCTGCGCGCACCAGTGGCGGCAGCAGCACGTCGAAGCGCGGCAGTGGATCAGTTGATGCGCTGAACATCAGCTGGCCGTTGCTGTCGATATCCACCATGCGCTCGTGCCAACCGCCTTCGCGCTTCACGGCCTGATGGATCGGCAGGACGTCGAAATATTCATTGGCAAGGATGATCGACGGACCCGCGGGGACGGTTTCGATACTGTCGTGCCAGGTGATGTTGCGGGCGCCGGACAGCGTCGCCTTCTGCTTCTCGCGCAGCACCGGATTGATTTCAACGAGATGCACGTTGAGCGCCTGATACAGCGGCGGCAGCACGCGCAGGGCACGGAGCGCGTCGGCCATCATGGTGCCGCGGCCGGGGCCAAGTTCGATCAGGTGCACAAAAGGCGGCGCGGCCATGGCCCGCCAGACCGAGGCCGACCACAGGCCGAGCAGCTCGCCGAACATCTGGCTGACTTCGGGCGACGTGGTGAAGTCACCCTCGCGACCGAGCGGATCGCGCGAAATGTAGTAGCCGTGTTGCGGATGGGTCAGGCACAGCTGCATGTAGCGCCACACCGGCATGGGTCCGGTGGACTTGATCAGGCGCTTGATTTCATCCTGCAGCGGCGATTGGTCGGTCACATCAGGCCTTCTTGCCTGGGCTCAATTCGAGCGATGCCTGCGGCTTTCGCCAGGCGCGCACCATCAAAACGAGTCCCACAAATATCATCGGCACGGAGAGCAGCATGCCCATGGTGAGCCCACCCCACAGAAATCCGAGTTGTGGGTCCGGCTCGCGGAAGAATTCTCCTGTAATACGCGCCAGCGCATAAAAAAAGATGAAGGCGCCGAGGATCAGGCCGGGGCGCTTCAACGCACCGGCCCGGATCATCAGGGCCAGAATCAAAAACAGTACGATGCCTTCGAGGCCAGCTTCATAGAGCTGGCTGGGATGGCGCGGTAGCGGCCCGCCATTGGGGAACACCATCGCCCATGGCACGCTGGCGTCGGCGTGGCGGCCCCACAATTCACTGTTGATGAAATTGGCGAGGCGCCCGAGCAAGAGTCCGATCGGGCCGACCGCGCAGGTGATGTCGCCGAGCGACAGCACCGACAGGCCACGCTTCCAGCAGAACAGAAACACGGCAAAGACGCAGCCCATGAAGCCGCCATGGAACGACATGCCGCCCTTCCAGAGCTCAAAGATCTCGGCAGGGTGGGCGATGAAGAAATCCAGATTGTAGAACAGCACATAGCCGGTGCGGCCGCCGACAATGATGCCAATCGTCACCCAGAGGATGAAGTCGTCGAAATCCAGCAGGGAGATCGGTGAGGGCGCGCCCCACAGTTTCGTGCTCTTGATCAGTGCGCGGGCATAGATCCAGCCGAGCACGATGCCGCCGATATAGGCCAGCGCGTACCAGCGAATGACAATCGGGCCGAGCGCTATGGCGACCGGATCGAAAACGGGGAAGGCGATGGTCAGGAATGGCATGTGGTGGGCTTACGGCTCCCGATGGCGCCAGTAAAGCATTGGCATGTGACGAATTAAGGGACTTCTGCAGTTGTGAACGCCAAAAGCAGGCGATACTTGAACTGCGCGGCCGGGATCGCCATTGTCGATCTACAACTTAATCCCGCGTGTTTGTTCATCCGACCGGAGTTCTTGCCATGACCCAGACCAACAATCGGTTCTTCGACGAGATCGGCCGCCTGATGAATGATGCCGCCGGCGCGGCCCAGGGCGTCAAGCGCGAGGTCGATACGGTTGTGCGCAACCAGGCTGAGAAGATCCTGCGCGACCTCGATATCGTGAAGCGTGAGGAGTTCGAGGCGGTCAAGGATATGGCCCGGCTCGCCCGCGAGGAGAACGAGGCGCTGAAGGCCCGGATTGCAGCGCTGGAAGCCAAGCTCGGCGGCTGAGCGGAAGCCCTGCCGGTGGCCTGCACGGCGCGCCGGACATCGGCTGCCTGTTCACAAATGGCTAAAATAGGCCCCTGGAAGGGCTCCGCAGACGAAGAAAAAGCCCGTCATTTCCTTGTCTTTTTGGCGTTTCGGCGGTAGAAGCCGCCCACGTCCGCAGCCCCCGCACCCCTGGAGGCTTGCTGCAGCGTGAAAACGGGCCGCATTGCGGCCTTTAACTTTTAGAAAACAAGGACTTAAACGATGGCGACCGTCAAGGAATTGAAGGCGACCTCACGTCCGGTCGGCGGCAAGGGGGCCGCACGGGCAGAGCGTCGCGCCGGCCGAGTGCCCGGAGTGATCTATGGTGACAACAAGCCCCCCGTGGCGATTTCGGTGAATGATGCCGAACTGCGTCAGCGCATTCTGGCTGGCCGGTTCCTCACCACGATTTACGACATCGAACTCGAGGGCAAGAAGCACCGCGTGATTCCGCGCGACTTCCACCTCGATCCGGTCAAGGACTTCCCGCTCCACGTCGACTTCCTCCGCCTCGGCGAAGGCGCGACCATCCGCGTCAGCGTTCCGCTGCACATCAAGGGCGCTGAAGGCGCTCCGGGCGTGAAGCGTGGTGGCACCATCAACATCGTGACCCACACGATCGAACTGGAAGCCGAAGCCGAGAGCATTCCGCAGTTCCTCGAAGTTGATGTCGGCCAGCTCGATATCGGCACGTCGCTGCACATCACCGACGTTGTTCTGCCGAAGGGCGTGAAGACGCTGGCGCGCGATGCCGACCTGACGCTGGTCACCATCGTGCCGCCGTCGGGCTACGGTGAAGAAGCTGCGACCCCTGCGGCCGCTGCTGCGGCTCCCGCCGCTGCTGGTGCCAAGGCTCCGGCTGCCGGCGCCAAGGCCCCCGCCGCTGGTGCCAAGGCTCCGGCCGCTGCCGCCGCTCCGGCGAAGAAGAAGTAATCCGGCGCGGAGCTCCGCGTCATGCTTCTCTTTGTTGGACTCGGAAACCCTGGTGCCAAATACCAGGGCAACCGGCACAATATCGGGTTCATGGTTCTCGATGATATCGCGCGGCGTCACGGTTTTGGACCGTGGCGCCGTCGCTTTCAGGGCGAGACCTCGGAAGGCACGCTGTCTGGTGAGCGCGTCATCCTGCTGAAGCCCATGACCTTCATGAACGAGTCCGGCCGCTCGGTGCAGGAAGCGTCCGCCTATTTGAAGATTTCACTCGGCGACATCGCCGCGTTTCATGACGAGCTCGAACTGCCATTCGCGAAAGTGCGCGTGAAGGTCGGCGGCGGCATTGCCGGACATAACGGTTTGCGCTCGATCTCCGCGCATGTGGGCAACGACTATCGGCGCATTCGCCTCGGCATCGGACATCCCGGTGCCAAGGAGCTGGTACATAATCACGTGCTGAGCGATTTCGCCAAGGCCGAACGGCCTCAGCTCGAAGCGTTCAACGATGCGGTGTCGGACCATGTCGGCCTGCTGGTCGGTGGTCAGGACTCGTCGTTTCAGAACAAGGTGCATCTGACGATGCAGGCCAAGGGTTTCACGTCGAAGGACGACAACGGCTCCGCTGAGAAGCCGTCGAAGAATTAGGACAGGGTCATGGGATTCAAATGCGGGATCGTCGGACTGCCGAATGTCGGCAAATCGACGCTGTTCAATGCGCTCACCGAAACTGCCGCGGCGCAGGCTGCGAACTATCCGTTCTGCACCATCGAGCCGAATGTCGGTGAAGTCGCGGTGCCGGACAAGCGGCTCGACAAATTGTCCGAGATCGGCAAGTCGCAGCAGATCATCCCGACGCGCCTGACCTTCGTGGACATTGCGGGCCTGGTGAAAGGCGCGTCGAAGGGCGAAGGCCTTGGCAACCAGTTCCTCGCCACGATCCGCGAAGTCGATGCCGTCGCGCATGTGGTGCGTTGCTTCATCGATGACGACATCACCCATGTCGAAGGCAAGATCGATCCGCTCGCCGACATCGAGATCATCGAGACCGAGCTGATGCTCGCGGATCTGGATTCCTGCGAGAAGCGCATCGACAACCTGACCAAGAAGGCCAAGGGCAACGACAAGGACGCCAAGGAACAGCTCGATCTGGTCCAGCGCGCTTTGGTGCTGCTGCGCGACGGCAAGCCGACTCGTTTTCTCGAGCGCAAGCCCGAGGAAGAGCGCGCGTTCGGCATGCTCGGCTTGCTGACCTCCAAGCCTGTTCTCTATGTCTGCAACGTCGAAGAAGGCGCGGCTGGCGAAGGCAACGAATACTCGAAGCGGGTTGCAGAACATGCTGCGAAGGAGGGCGCTGTTGCGGTCGCCATCTCCGCCAAGATCGAATCCGAGATCGCGACGCTGTCACGTGCCGAACGCGTGGAATTCCTCGATACGCTCGGGCTTGAAGAAGCGGGCCTCGATCGCCTGATCCGTGCAGGCTATTCGCTGCTGCACCTCATCACCTACTTCACCGTCGGCCCAAAGGAAGCCCGTGCCTGGACCATCACCCAGGGCACCAAGGCACCGCAGGCTGCAGCCGTGATTCACACGGATTTCGAGAAGGGCTTCATCCGCGCGGAAACCATCGGCTATGACGACTATGTCAGGCTCGGCGGCGAAGCCGGCGCGCGCGATGGCGGCAAGCTGCGGCTGGAAGGCAAGGAATATGTCGTCGCTGACGGCGACGTGCTGCATTTCCGGTTCAACACGTAAGATATTCTCAGTCCTCTCCCCGTCGTTTCGAGGAGCGAAGCGACGCGGCAATCCAGCAGCCACAAGCGAAGACTGGATTGCTTCGTCGCAAGGGCTCCTCGCAATGACGGCGGAGAGAATTAACGCTCAGTACTGCTGGCCGTGGCCGTGATCCTGCCCGAGGTTTTGCCCCTGATCCCGTAGCGCGCCGAGGTGTTCGTTGATGCGGAACACGATCAGAACGAACTCAGCCGCAATGCGTGCGAAGATGATTCCGACGATCACACTGGCGAGGCTCGACATCACGAGGACGAAACCGCCGAACGGGCTGATGGCCATTGCGGCGAGACCGGAAAAGATCCCGGAAATGCCGAACAGAATGATCAGTGCGATCACCAGCCAGTAGAACGTCTTGATGATGGTGGGCGTAATGAAACGGTCCCACTGAAACAGATCGCGAAATTCGAACATCGGTGAAATCCCCCGCCGTGTAGATGAGTGACAAATTCAATTGCATTGAGAAACGGCTTCAAATATCCCCGGCCCGACCACATTGACGGGCAGGATCGCGGGAAAGCCATGCAAGCGACCGGGTTGAGATTGCTGCAAATAACGGCCACAATCAGGCTTCCTCGACGGCATTCCCCATTATGACCCTGACATTTGAAGATTTTAAGCCCGGCCACTTCGGGACCTTCGGGCCGCGCCATATTACGCGCGACGAGATTATCGCCTATGCGAAAGAATACGATCCGCAGCCGATGCATCTCGATGAAGTTGCCGCAAGCGCATCGATGCTCAAAGGACTATCCGGCTCCGGCTGGCACATGTGCTCGCTGATGATGCGGATGATCTATGACGGGTTTCTGCACAAGACCGCATCGATGGGCTCGCCGGGTGTGGATCAGATGCGATGGCTCGCGCCGTTTCGCCCCGGCGACGACCTGACGCTGGATGTCGAAGTGGTCGAGGCGCGCGTATCGCAAAGCCGGCCGACCTTGGGCATCGTTAAATTCAAGTTCAGCACACGCAATGCCAAGGGGCAGACGATTTCCGAGATGATCACCCCGATCATGATCGGGGTGCGTGAACCCGCCTCCGGGAACTAGGGTCGCAGCATGCGCTATCTGGAAGACATCCAAATCGGTATGCGCCGTGAGCTCGGCTCGTTCACGTTCACCGCGGAGTCGATCAAGGCGTTTGCCAGGCAATTCGATCCGCAACCGTTCCATCTCGATGAAGAGGCCGGCCGCAAATCGCTATTCGGGGGTCTCGCTGCGTCGGGCTGGCACGTGGCGTCGGTGTGCATGAAGTTGCTGGTCGCCGATGGCCAGCGCGCAAAGGCGGAGGCAGAGGCGCGTGGCGAAGAGCCTCCAGTCGGCGGCCCATCTCCCGGTTTTCGTGATTTGCGCTGGACCCGGCCTGTTCTCGCCGGCGATACCCTGACCTATAGCAGCGAGGTCGTGTCCGTACGCGCGACCGCGACGCGTCCGGGTTGGGGGATCTTGCAGTCGAGGAACGTTGCCGTTAATCAGCGCGGCGAGGAGGTCTACAGCTTCCTCGGTTCGGTCTTCCTGCCGCAACGGGGCGACGCGGCTTAACCATTTCAAACTTTATCGATGGAACCCTAGCTCTGTTAAGGGGTTCTGAACCTTGTGAGCGTGATCTGCGACTCACGGGTATGACGACCGAGACGACACTTCGTAGGACGATTTTGGGGACGACAATGGCTGACCGCACCGGATTGAAATTTGTGGGCTTCATCTTCGCGAGCGTGACGCTTGCGGTGATGCTGGCCACGTGCATGGTGGTCAAGGGTTATGCCGACGGCGCCTATACGCTCGAGAGCAGCGCGGTCGTCAGCGAGTAATTTTTACGAGTTGCTAACCAGACCCGCGCCGAACTGCGCGGGTTTTTTCGTGAGCGGGGTCGATGATCGCGACCTCAGCGACTCCAGGCCCAGGCGAGCAATGCCACGGCCACCAACAGCAATCCGACAAAACGCAAGATAATGGTGCCCATCCTGGGCGCGTTATTGCGCGCCGGAATGGGATCGGTGTTGTTCGGCCGAATGGTCTCCACGGATCGATTCCCCCAAAAGCAGTTCGCAGGTGCTGCGTAACCGTTGGTCGGGAACAAAACGAATAAAGTTCAATTGAACGAGCTCATGAAAAAGCCGCCGCCCTTTCGGGCGGCGGCTTTTGATTCGGGTGGTCTAGTGCCGATCAGTCGTGACGCAGACCGTCAGCGGTACGCTTCCACTGCGCGACGTTGTCGGCGATCAGGCGGGTCGACTTCATCGCGGCCTGGCTGAGCTGGGCATAGCCGGAGATCTCGCGCTGAACGCGCTGGCCTTCGGCGTGGAGCAGGTCGCGGAGGCTCTCCAGTTCGGAAACCAGTTTCTCGATCTCGCCGAGCGAGGTGCCGGCGACGCGCTGGATCAGCGAATTGACGCTGTTCACGGTCGCTTCGGTCGTCGCTTCCAGCGGCGCTTCGGTGCCGGTGGTGGTTTCACTGCTGTTGTTCACCATGCCAGGCACCGGACGACGGAGGTAAGCGATATCGTTGCGCACGAAGTCGCGGATACCCGCTTCGACTTCAGACACAGCGGCGAGGTTGCTGTCGTCATCTTTGGCTTCTGTCTGTTCTGAACGAATGGCACTCATCAGCTCTTCCTTGTTTGTGTGAAGCGGACTTCACAATGAGCGAGCGCGGTCCCCCGCATGACAAATTTACGTGTACATCTGCGCAGTGGATTTTGACGAGATAGCGGCGAATATGCGGCAGGGCGCCGATCTTTGCCGGCAATCGTCTGGCAAAGTGTATTAAAACTTAATTCACCAACTATGCTTGAAGCCTGCCGAGAACGTCTTGTTGGTCACGCCCTGAACGGTCTCGCTGATCGATCCGGAGACGTTGACGCCGCCAAACAGCTTCTGCTCCGCGCCGAATTTGCGCAGCCATTTGTCGTCGGTGGTGGCGAGCGATTGCCCTGCGATGAAGCTGGTGCCGGTATCGGTGATGTTGAAGCGCGCGAGCTGATCGGTCTCGTAGCTTCGCGTGGGGCGACCGTTGTAACCAATGGCTGGAATGCTGCCTTGCTGGATCACGTTGTAGCCGCTTTGCAGCGTCAGCGAATACTGATCGCCGGCAATGGGTACCGACTTGCTGAGCGAAGTGCCCAGTTTGGTTTGATCCGCGCCCGGATCGACACGTGCTTCGATCGCCGTCTTGTCCCAGATTGAGCCCACGCCGGGAGCAGTCGCGGCCGCCCAGGCTGCGCCGCCCGATTGGGCCTGCGCCGTGCCGTCGCCGAACTGATTGCGGTAGGCATCGGCTGCGCTGCGCGGCGCGTTTTGCCGCGCGACATTGATGTCGGCGCCGACGCGGGTATCCCAGAACGGCGTAACCGACTGCTTGACCGAGAGCGCGGACGCGCCGTTGCTCTCATTGTTGGTCCAGCTGGACGACGGGCTGCCGACGATCAGCGACGAGCGCTTCTCGCGGAGCGATGCCTTCGCTGTCGGCGAATCGTCGGTGTTCAAGAGGCTCCAGTCGGGTTCCGGGGTGTCAGCAGGAGGAGTGGCTGCCGTGTCGACCTGCTCTATTTCACCGGGAGGCGGCGCAACGTCGACGAGGCCGCGCCAAGGATTCTGCGCGTGAGCCGGAAAGGCAAACGCGGTTCCGCCGAGTGCCGCGATGAGCGCCCAATATGTCGGTTTGACTGAAGCCATCGTGCCACTGCCCAGCAAGATCGCGGATCGATTGGCACATAATACCATCAGGCCCGGCGGAATTGTGGCGTTGCAACATTTCGCTGGGGATGAACGTGGCGATTGGCAATCGCGGCGCTGCTCAGGCGATCTTCGGCAGATGGATGGGCCGGCCCAATGCCTGTTCGACCAAGTCGAACGTATCCACGACCACGCGCATGCTGGTCAGACGCCCGGCCTTGAACTGCGCGAATTGCGCCAGCCGCAGGCTGATAGGGCGGTTCGAATCCAGCGCGGTCAGCGAGAAGCGCATCATTGCGGAGCCAGACTCATCACCAAGGATCATCGACTCCCGCTCGAAGCGATGCACCCGCACATTGTCGGCGATCTGCTTGCAGACATCGAGCACGGCCGCCTTGCCGTGACGCGCACCGAGAAACGGAAACATGTCGATCGGCCCGTAGACCGCCCACTCAATATTGTCGTCGATGATGTCGGTGAGGTGGTCGAGCTGGCGTTCGTTGATGGCGCGATGCAACGCGCGCGAGAAACGCCAGAGGCTGTGCTCTGTCATTGGGATAGTCCTGAAAATGGTTGAAACACTTGCGCGCCGGGGCAACGTTGCCCGGGCGGTCTGCACAAATTGCTTGATAGCTGAAGTAATATAATTTCGCTAAAATTCAACGGTTTATTTTGCAATGCACAAATGTTCGTGGTGAGGAGCTGCTCACCAAAACGTTAAGCTGCATTGCGGCGTCGGCATAACCTTACCGGTATGTCTGCTCGTGGTCCTGCACGGGGAGCGGTTCCATGGCGACATCGCCGTTGCGGGCGGCCATGATGCCAAACAAAAGGGCCCCGCCGACGGCGCCGAGGAGTGCGCCAATGGGCATGAAGGTGAAAAACACCAGCATGGCGCTATAGCCCTCGAAATTGCTGGTCTTGAACAATTCGACCCAGGCAACGCCGGCGCCGATCCCCACGGCCGCTCCACCGAGCAACCCCAGAACCAGACCCAGCAAGATCAGCAACGCGATTTTCATGCAGCGCCCCCACTCAATGTTTTATGCGTCAAACAATGGCGCCAGAAGGTTCAACGGCGGGCGGTGATTTCATATGCCGGAGCCCGGGAAAGGAACGCTGCTTGGGCGGCTGCGTTTTCTCCCGATCTGCAAGGGAGATTCCCGATGACCAAGCACATCCAGCCCGTTCCCGAAGATAACTGCAGCGACAAGGGACCTGGCAGCGCGCCGAAGGTTACGCTCGATAACACCAAGGGTCATCGCGACGACGAGAAGCACAATATTCGTGAGCAGGCGGCGCACGGCAATCTCACGCAGAACACCAGCAACCGCCGGTCGGGGTGATCGCAATGCAGCAGGCGGTTTCTATATAACAGGAATGGCCAGTAAACCCGTCGTCACCGCCCGCTTGCGCCGCGCGTCACCCGTTCTTGTCTGCAAGAAATGCTTGGGTCGCATTGATGACGGCAAGGCACTGCGCAAATCGCTCAAGTCGGATTTGAAACGCCGCAGCGCCAAGCAGGACGTGAAAAGTCCACGCGTGGTGCTGACGAGCTGTCTTGGCATCTGCCCGAAGCGGGCCGTCGTCGTGGCGAGCGCCGCGACGTTACAGAACGGGCAGTATCTGTTGCTGTCAGGTGCGGACGCCAGCGCAGAGGCAGTGGCGACGCTGATGCCAGATCGGGTGCCCTAAATAGAGCGATCAGGCGGCCGATTTCTCCGGCAGTTCTCCCAGCGGCCGGCGCTCCATCTCTTCGCCGAAATCGATCGGATGCAGCAGCGCCTCGTGGAGCTGATGGCGATCGAGTTCGCCTTCCCAGCGGCTGATGACGATGGTGGCGACGCCGTTGCCGATCAGATTGGTGAGCGCCCGGCATTCGCTCATGAACTTGTCGATGCCGACGATGATGGCCAGTGCGGTGATCGGAATATCGGGGATGATCGACAGCGTCGCGGCCAGCGTCACGAAGCCCGCGCCGGTGACGCCCGATGCGCCCTTCGATGTCAGCATCGCCACGCCGAGCACCGCGGCCATCTGGCCGAAGGTGAGATGCGTGTTGGTGGCCTGCGCCAGAAACAGCGTGGCGAGCGTCATGTAGATATTGGTGCCGTCGAGATTGAAGCTGTAGCCGGTCGGAATGACGAGGCCGACCACCGGCTTCGATGCGCCCAGAGCTTCCATCTTGGTGATCATGCGCGGCAGCACAGTCTCGGACGACGAGGTGCCGAGCACGATCAGCAGCTCGTCCTTGATATAGCCGATGAAACGCAGGATCGAGAAGCCGAAGGCACGCGCGATACCGCCGAGCACCAGCAGCACGAACAGCAGCGACGCCAGATAGAAGGTGAAGATGAGATAGCCGAGATTGACGAGGGCGCCGAGGCCGAACGAGCCGATGGTGAAAGCCATTGCACCAAAGGCGCCGATGGGCGCGAGCTGCACGATCATGCCGATGATGCGGAAGAACATCTTGCCGGCGAGATCAACGCCTTCGGCAATCTTTTCGCCGGGTTTCCCCATATGCGAGATCGCGAAGCCGGACAGGATCGCCACCAGCAGCACCTGCAGCAGATCGCCTTTGGCCAGCGAGTCGAAATAGGACGTCGGAATGATTCCCATCAGATGGGTGACGAAGCTTTCCTCCTTGGCGCGGCTGACATAGCTGGCGACGGATTTTGCGTCCAATGTGGAGGGATCGATATTGAAGCCGGCGCCGGGCTGCAGGAAGTGACCGACCAGGAGGCCGATCAGCAGCGCCAGGGTGGAGACCGTCTCGAAATACAGCAGCGTCTTGCCGCCGATGCGGCCGACCTTGCTCATGTCGCCGATCGAGGCGATGCCGTGCACCACGGTGCAGAAGATCGCCGGCGCGATCATCATCTTGATCAGTGCGATGAAGCCGTCGCCGAGCGGCTTCAGGGCCTTGCCAGCATCCGGATAGAAGTAGCCGACTGTGACGCCGATCGCGATCGCGATCAGCACCTGGATATAGAGAATGCGATACCAGGGTTGCTTGGCCATCGTGGTTTCGTCCCTTGAAAAGCGCTCATCACCATCGACAGCCGCGCGCAAAACATAGGTGCGCTGAGCTGCGGCGTAAAGTCACGCTTTGAACAGACCTGAGGTTAAGGCGCGGCGCAGCCCGGCCATGTCTCCCGCGCATGCTGCACTTGCAGTGGTGCGCGCCGGGGCCATTTAAATCTCAAAGGAAGCATCGCCATGCTTGATATCACCGCACATCCCTTAAATGACGATTCCGCGACACCCGCCGTTGCCGCAGTGCCGAACGATGCTGCGCTGCTCGATGCCTATTCGAACGCTGTCATCGATGTCACCGAACGCGTCGGCCCCGCGGTCGTGCGGGTCGAGACCGGAGCGAGGACGCCGAATGCCCGCGAACGCGGCGGGCTGGGCTCCGGCATCGTCATCTCGCCGGACGGCCTTGTCCTGACCAACAGCCATGTCGTCGGCGATTCCAGGCATATTCGCCTGCGCGACACCGAAGGCGTCGTCACCGATGCTCGCGTGCTCGGCGCCGATCCCGATACCGATCTCGCTTTGCTGCGGGCCGATAATGCGCGCGACCTGCGCTATGCGGGTCTCGGCAATTCCAAGAACCTGAAGCGCGGCCAGCTCGTGGTCGCCATCGGCAATCCGCTCGGCTTCGAATCCACGGTCACCGCCGGTGTCGTCTCGGCACTCGGCCGCTCGATCCGCTCGGTGAGCGGGCGCAATATCGAGGACGTGATCCAGACCGATGCCGCGCTCAATCCCGGCAATTCCGGCGGCGCGCTGGTGTCGTCGCGCGGCGAGGTGATCGGCATCAACACCGCCATCATCCAGGGCGCGCAGGGCATCTGCTTTGCGGTCGCCAGCAACACCGCGCAATTCGTGCTGTCGGAGATCATCCGTCACGGCTATGTCCGCCGCGCCTTCATCGGCGTGTCCGGCCAGACCGCGCCGATCCCGCGCCGCCATGCGGTGCTCGCCGGCATCGAGAACACCATGGGCGCGCTGCTCGATCAGATCGATCCCGACGGTCCGGCGTTCAAGGCTGGCCTGTTGCCTGGCGATGTCGTCGTCAGTCTCGATCACGTGCCGGTGAATGGCGTCGACGATCTGATCCGCATTCTTGATCGCGACCGTATCGATCGGACGATCGAGATTGACGTGCTGCGGATGGGCCGCCTGCGCGCCATCGACATTCATCCCGTCGAACGCAAGGTGCTGGCGCGCGCGTAACCATCACGCCTTGTGCAGCAGCGACAGCTCAGCCTTCAGGCGCAGGCTGCGCTTGCCGGCGAGGGCGGTGGCTTCGAATGCCGCGCAGCCGTCGCTGCAGCTGCCGGAAAAGCCGATGCCCACTTCGTAACCGGCGAACAGCGAACTCCCGCCGGCTGCGGGCGTGTGTTCCTGATTGACGATCTCGCCCTTCCAGCGGCCGCCGGCCGAACCATAGGCGCCGAGATAATAGAAGCGGGCGTCGCCGCCGAGAATGCGGCCGTCGAACAGCAGCATCACGCCGGTCAGCCCGTCCTCGACGCCGTCGAGGGTTTTCATGTGGAGCGAATACAGCCCGTTGGCGATGCCGCCATCGCCCACCGTGCCGGTGTCCGGGAAGTCCTCTTCGTCGAGCCGTGTCATCACGGACTCGAAGGCCGGCCCCTTGCCCTGCGCGTCGCCGCCCGTGAACCTGTAGTTCTTGCCGTCGTGGATGCCACGCACGCGGATCGAGCCGTCGTCGTCGCCATAGAGCGTGCGAAACTGCGAGCCGACATGATGGCGCTGGCCATGGATCACCGCATGGATGCCGTCGTCGGCTTCCTCATAGGTGCCGATATGGGCGAAGGCGGTGTTGCCGCCCAGCATGCGGCCGTCCTTGCAATACATGACGCTGCGGCCGACCACGTCGCCCGCCCGGTAGTCACATTTGTAGAAACCGTCGAACACTTAAAGCCACCCACTGCGCCAACGGGCACCAGTGTAGACGTTCGCGCAGTGCGATAACAGGCATTCCCGGCCGGGCATATCAGCCATCCCGTCCGCGTGACGAACGGAGGTTGGTCGCGCCGGGCTGATCACGCTGTCGTCGAAGCCCCTGGTCGCCGATTGTCGCGCGGCGGGTTTGCGGGCATGGTCGCGCCGAAATCGGGGAGGCCTATGATGCGTGTGTTACGATGGATGGTGCTGTTCATGAGTGCTGCATTCCCGGCTTTCGCCCAGCCTGCGGCCCAATCCGTTCAGGCATCGCCCGAGGTGCTGCGCGATCTCGCGCCCACCGGCAAACTCCGCGCCGCGATCAATTACGGCAACAGCGTCCTGGCCCAGAAGGGCCCGGACGGCGCGCCGCGCGGCGTCTCGGCGGATCTCGCCGCCGAACTGGCCAAGCGCCTCGGCGTCCCCGTGGACTATGTGCCCTATGAAGCGGCAGGCAAAGTGTTTGAGGGCGCCAGGGCCGGCGCCTGGGATGTCGGCTTCATCGCCATCGAGCCGGTGCGCGCGCAGGAGATCATCTTCACCGCGCCCTATGTGATCATCGAGGGCACCTACATGGTCCCCGTCAATTCGCCGCTGAAGACCGTCGACGACGTCGACAAGGACGGCGTCAGGATGGCGGTCGGCCTCGGCTCGGCCTACGACCTCTATCTCACCCGCACCATCAAGCACGCCACCGTGCTGCGCGCCGATGCCGGCGGCGGCAGCGCGATGATCCGGAAGTTTCTCGACGAGAAGCTCGATGCCGCCGCCGGCGTGCGCCAGCAGCTCGATGCCTATGCCAAGGACCATCCGGAGATGCGCGTGATGTCCGGGCATTTCCAGGAGATCCAGCAGGCGATGGCCATGCCGCGCATTGCCGACAAGCCGCGCACGGCTGGTGTCACCTATCTTGCCGCCTTCGTCGAGGAGATGAAGGCCTCGGGTTTCGTCGCCGAAGCCCTGAAGCGCAGCGGCCAGGTCGCCGACGTCGCGCCGCCGGCGGGAAAATGAGCGTCAGTCTGTCAGCGTCCAGCGCGTGATGCGGCGGACGAGGAAGAAGCCGATCACCTGGGTATAGATGTTGCTGGCCGTCCTGCCGTATTGTTCGAACAGCGAGGCCCCCAGCGCAGCCACTATGCCTGACGTCAGCCCGACCAGATAGTTGCGGGTTCTGCCGTGATTGCGCGTGAGGTCGTCGAGCCGCTTCTTGAGGGCACTGATCTCGATCATCGCCAACTGCCACTCGGTCATTGCCACTTGCCACCGCGATGCGGCGCGATGGCCGCGCATCATGATTGGTTGGCGTGGCGCCGAAACGGTTCAATAGGCCCGCGCATGCACCATCCCATTTGTCTCTCCGATTCGAATGTCAAACAGCCACGTGACATCGTTCTCGCTGGCGAAAGCCCCGAGGTGAGCTGTGGTCTTCCCCTCGAAAACTGAGGGGAATGGAGCGCCGCAAGGCGCACCTTGATAGTCAGTCGCTGCGTCCAGTCCGGTTGCGACACCGTTCCGTCCACAGCGCAACGCCTTGCGGCGCTCCATCACGGCGATTTCTGTTCCAGGGACCGTGCTTCCGGGTACTGGGCAGGACTAATGAAAGTCCCCCGTTCCGGACAGGCTTTCGCCTGCCTTCACCCGCACCCGTCCAGCCGTTTCCGGCGCAGCCCCGTAGTGGGCCAGGACGGTGACCCCGGACCTCCCGAGTCCGTGCTTGCGAGGCACGTCCGCAGGCGCCGTATCCTGCTCCACTCCGAAAGCGCCCTCGAGAAGCGCCCCTCATGAGCAGGACGGGGAGGAGTATATAGTCTTGTAGGAATTATGTCAATGGGCGAATGAAGAAAGGCGGATCAGATCGCCGAATACATTTCTATGTCAGCCGATTGTCTAAGTGGCCAGGCAAATATCCGATTACGACTTCCTCGTCAGCTTCGTCCCAGAAAAAATAGATTCGTAAGTCACGCCGTGCGTCTCTCGAAGTTCCTTTCTTAAGATGCCACTCGAGGAACGTCCGTTGGTCGCGGTATTTAATAAAGTACTCATCGCCTTGTTCGCCTGCACGCGTGCCGCTTATAGACCTTGAAAAATCTACTCCTCGATTTTTCAGCTCAGATTGGAAGTTGTCCCAAGCGCCTTCGATACCTCTTTTGCTGTCAACGTAGTGAGTTGCCAGAAGCTGAATTAGTTCGCAGGTGAGAGTGATGTCTTCAAATTGTCCAGATTTTAGTCCTTGCAGTGCCCGGGGGGCTAGCTGGATGCGGCCGGCAAATTCAGCGTCGATCCATTCTGGAAAATTCTCGTATTTTTCCGGTAGCGCTAATTTTTTGCTGGAAGAGTTTTTTAGTCTATCTTCGAGAGATCGTATTCTCGCGCTCATTGCTGCTGCGCGACTTCGCTCTTGATCGCGTTCGGCTTCTGCTTCTCGCCGTGTTTGTTCTTCTTGAATGGCTAGATCTAAGGCTTCTTTGGATTGTGCTTCCGCAGCAGCTTTGGCTACTAAAGCGGCGTCCAATTGTAGTTGTGATTGTTCCCAGCTGTTGCCGTTGTCTGCCGTCAGCGCAAGACGGAAGCTAGCACTTGCTGAGCGAATCTGGATAAACGTAGGTATCGCTTGCTTACGAAGGTTCTGGTCGACCGACGTTCTGAAGGCGTCGTGTATTATTGTGCTTTCAAGCCTGAATGCATTCTGGCGTGATATCTGTTGGTGCGTGTAGAGAGGATGGCGATGAACATCGTCATCCTCAATGTTCGCAGTCTCTCGATATATGCGGACTCCACGATCAAAAACCGAAAGGTGGCGCGAAATGACATCTGACAGATAAAATGATGCGGCTGGGAAAATTTTAACAACATGCGCGGTGCCGCACAATCGCCTGGCGACGGACTCGGCATTTATCGCAGTGTTGCCTTCATCATCCGCGGCAACGACAACGACGTTCCGCCAGCGTCTTGGATTGTTTATTAGTGCAACGAGCCATTCGCTGTCGCTTTCGTTCGTCACATCGCGGGGCTCAGCAGATAGGCGCACTCCATCACCGAAAAGAATATTTTCGGATGCTAGTTCGCGGTACACGATCGGCACCGCCGGATGGAAGTCAAAGTCTAGTTTGCGTGACATGCACACGAGGCGGCTACCAAAGAGTCCACCGGTTGTGCTTTTCCCGATCGTGAGTTCTAGCGACCACGTCCGTCCCGCGACATTTGAATCTGGTTCCGTAAAGCGCGAGGACCAAATGTCGAGCGTGTCGTTTTGGATGCGTTCGGCCGAGAAATCACCGGCGTCGCTGTCGTAGGTGCTGTTGGAGAAGACATCATTTGGGAGGTCTGGTAATTTTGTCCGTAGGTATTTGAATATGTAGCCTTTTGCGACTTCAATCACCTCGGATGAGGGTGATCGCATTTCTGCGTGCGTTACAGCAATCAGGCGCATTCTTGCAGGCGAGTTGTTTGCGAGCACGTTTCTCTCACAATCCAAGAATGGGGTGCTTAAATTGATCTAGGAAGAAAACTCTAGAATCGGTTTATTTGATTCAATTACAAATTGCTATGCGAGTATATGGCAGGTTCCGAATGGTTTTGAGCGACAACAAATGGGCGCGGAGCTTCCATTCTAGCCGTCCCTTGGACATGGTGGAGGCCCGAACTGGCGGATTTTTCGATTGAAAATACCGCATTCGGTGTCCGTGCAAGACTTCTTGAGACGCGACTACTCCATCTGCGCCTGTGCCACGAGGCTAATACCCAGCGCGTGCAGCACTTTCAGCACTGTGGCGAATTCCGGTTTGGCGCCGCCGCCGAGGGCCCGATAGAGGTTTTCGCGCGACAAGCCCGTTTTCTCTGCCACGTCGGTCATGCCCTGCGCGCGGGCGACGGTCCCGATCGCCTTGACGATCAAGGCCGGGTCTTCCGATTCAAAAGCCTCAGTGAGATAGGCGGCGACTATCTCTGGACTGTCGAGATAGTCGGCGGCATCAAATAAAGCTGGCTTCTTTTTGATCGTTGGCATCTGTAGCGTATACGCTACAGATGGATTTTGGTCAACCAAGCGGGGGCTTACAGATTTTCCAACCGTGTGGCACCCCCTCCCTGACCCTCCCCCGCAAGGGGGGAGGGGACGCTGCTGTCCGAGCGTGTAGCTACCGCTTCTTCCACCCACCCCGGTGCCCCGGCGCGCCGCCGGTTGATCTTGGCGCGGGGCCAAACTCCGGGCCGGACTCGCGGCTGTTCTTCGGCTGGAAGATCTTGCTCTCGGTGCCCGGACCCATTTCGTCCAGCGTCGGCTTGCGTGGACGTTCCACCTCTTTGCCGCGGGCGGGCTTCACTTCATGCCAGTTCGCGATGCCCATCTCGTCGAGCCCGGGCTTGTGCACTTTCGACGATGCGCCGCCCGCTGATGAACTCTTGCCGTATTTGCCGCGCGCCTTGCCTTGCGCGGCCTTGTCGAGACGCGCGGGGAGGTTGGCAGCGTCGCCGTATTTCTTCTCGCCTTTGTAACCGCCGCCGCGTGCGGCAACGCCGCGCTGCTTGACGGTGGGGTCGTCGACCACGGCGAGTTCGGTGGCGCGCAGGCGCTTGACCTCGTCGCGCAGGCGGGCGGCTTCCTCGAAGTTCAGGTCGGCTGCGGCCTCGCGCATCCGCACTTCCAGATCGGCCAGCACGGCTTCGAAATTGTGCCCGATGGTGATGGCATCTTCGGCCATGCCGCCGCCGATATCCACCAGCACGCGGTCGCCTTCATAGACCGAGTTCATGATGTCGCCGATCGACTTCTTCACGCTCTCCGGCGTGATGCCGTGCAGCGTATTGTATTCCACCTGCTTCTCGCGGCGGCGATCGGTCTCGGCGATGGCGCGGGTCATCGAGCCGGTCATCTGGTCGGCATAGAGAATGACGCGGCCGTCGACGTTGCGCGCGGCGCGGCCGATGGTCTGGATCAGCGAGGTTTCGCTGCGCAAAAAGCCTTCCTTGTCGGCATCGAGCACGGCGACCAGCGCGCATTCGGGAATGTCGAGGCCTTCGCGCAGCAGGTTGATGCCGACCAGCGCGTCGAAGGCGCCGAGACGGAGATCCCTGATGATCTCGATGCGCTCGATGGTGTCGATGTCGCTGTGCATGTAGCGCACGCGAATGCCCTGCTCATGGAGAAATTCCGTGAGGTCTTCGGCCATGCGCTTGGTCAGCACGGTGATCAGCGAGCGATAGCCCTGGGCCGCGGTGGCGCGGACTTCGCCCAAGAGATCGTCGACCTGGGTGCGGGCCGGGCGGATATTGATCGGCGGATCGATCAGGCCGGTCGGGCGAATGACCTGCTCGACAAAGACGCCGCCGGATTCCTGCAGCTCCCAGCCGGACGGCGTCGCCGACACCGCGACGGATTGCGGGCGCATCATGTCCCACTCCTCGAAGCGCAGCGGCCGGTTGTCCATGCAGGAGGGCAGGCGGAAGCCATATTCCGCCAGCGTCGCCTTGCGGCGGAAGTCGCCTTTGAACATGCCGCCGATCTGCGGCACCGTGACATGGCTTTCGTCGGCGAAGACCAGCGCATTGTCCGGCACATATTCGAACAAAGTCGGCGGCGGCTCGCCCGGCCGGCGGCCGGTGAGATAGCGCGAATAGTTCTCGATGCCGGCGCAGGAGCCGGTGGCTTCCATCATTTCGAGATCGAAGGTGGTGCGCTGCTCCAGCCGCTGCGCTTCGAGCAGGCGGCCCTGATTGTGCAGCTGGTCGAGCCGCCACTTCAGCTCTTCCTTGATCGATTTCATCGCCTGGATCAGCGTCGGCCGCGGCGTCACGTAATGCGAATTGGCGTAGATCTTGATGAATTCGAGCTCGTCCTGCTTGTGGCCGGTGAGCGGATCGAACTCCTCGATGCTCTCCACGGTGTCGCCGAACAGGTTCACGCGCCACGCGCGGTCTTCATAATGCGCCGGGAAGATGTCTATGACATCGCCGCGCACACGGAAGGTGCCGCGCGTGAAATCATGCTGGGTGCGCTTGTATTGCAAAGCGACGAGGTCGGCGATGAGCTGGCGCTGGTCGATGCGCTCGTCCTTCTTCAGCGCGAAGGTCATCGCGGTATAGGTTTCCACCGAACCGATACCGTAGATGCACGACACCGACGCCACGATGATGACGTCGTCGCGCTCGAGCAGGGCGCGCGTCGCCGAATGGCGCATGCGGTCGATCTGCTCGTTGATGGACGAGTCTTTCTCGATATAGGTGTCGGTGCGCGGGACGTAGGCTTCCGGCTGGTAGTAGTCGTAATAGCTGACGAAATATTCGACGGCGTTGTCGGGGAAGAAGCTCTTGAATTCGCCATAGAGCTGCGCGGCCAGCGTCTTGTTCGGCGCCAGGATGATCGCCGGGCGCTGCGTCGCCTCGATCACCTTGGCCATGGTGTAGGTCTTGCCAGAGCCGGTGACGCCGAGCAGAACTTGGGTGCGGTCGTTGCGGTCGATGCCTTCGACCAGTTCCTTGATCGCGGTGGGCTGGTCGCCCTTCGGCTCGTATTCGGATTTCAGCTCGAAGCGCACGCCGCCTTCGGATTTCTCCGGGCGCGGCGGACGGTGCGGCGTCCACACTTTCTGGTCCTTGAACTCCGGACGGCCGTCGCGCACCAGCGCTTCCAGCGCATCGGCCGTGGCCTGCACGCCGAGGGCTTCCATCTTGTTGCGCGGCGGCCGCGCCATGGCGGCGGCGTCGTCTTCCTCGGTGGCGAAGCCGAGCTGTTTGGCCAGTTCCGGATCCAGCGTCGGGATCGAGGCCGAGGTGTTGTAATTGGCCTGCGGCGCTTCCTCGAGACCCTTCTGCTCGCTCAGCCGCGGCGCATAGGGCGCGACCACCGGCTGGGGAAACGGCTGCAATGGCGTCGGGCGCATGCCTTCATCGCCCTCGAACTTCTTCGGCGTCGATTTGCGCGCGCGATGCACCGCGGCCTCGCCGCCGGAGCGGCGCTCGAAGGAATTACTCGGCGGCGGCTGCAACCCGGTGCCCGATCCCATGCCGGCATCGCCGCGATTGATCGCGGGATTCAGCAGTTCCGCCAGCGCAGGCCCGATCGGCTTGACGTCGGGACGGCCGGCGCCAGGCTTGGCGGCGGGGGTCTTGATTGATTTTGCGGGCTTTTTCGGAGAGTCGGGTTTCTTCGCCATGGGCGGAATATGGGGCGAGTCTTGGGGCGATGAAAGGGCCCTACAGCAGCAGCTTCAGCAACGCCTTGCCGGCGGGCGAGCCCAGTTCCCTTGCATCGAGGGTGCCGTCATTGTCCGGATTGGCGGCGCGGAAACGCGCTTCGACGAGGGCGAGATATTCCGCTTTGTCGAGGGTGCCATCCTTGTCGGGATTGGCGGCGGCAAATTCTTTCGCAGTGAGCCGGCCACGCAGCTCTTTCGCATCCAGCGTGCCGTCATGATCGCGGTCGAGCTTGTCGAACAATGCGGACGCCGCGGCCTTGGCCTCGTTGAGGTCCACGGTGCCGTCCTTGTCGGGATCGAGCCTCTTCAGCGGCGAGGCGGCCTGCGCCGGCAGCAGTGCGGCAAGAGGAATCGCGAGGGATAGCAAAACCGTGCGGCGTGTGGTCATGATCATCTCCCTTGGCGTACTCTATGTTTCAATCAGGATGCGTCATTCGGATTCCGGGTTCAACACTCAAATCCGGCGATGCGGCCGAGGTCTGCGAGGGATTGCCATGCGTGTGATGCCAACAATATTGCTGTGCACTGCAATAGGATTTGCAACAGCGCCGTGCCTCGCCCAGTCCAGGGACGCCGAGCCGGCCACGAAGGGGCTGAACGAATCGGTGCTGAAGACGCTGCCGTTTTCCGACCGCGCCGATTTCGACGATGCCAAACGCGGCTTCATCGCCACGCTGCCGGATGGCGTGGTCGCAGGTCCGGACGGCAGGCCGGCATGGGACACCAAGCCCTATGCGTTCCTGCAAAACGACGCCGTGCCGGCGACCGTCAATCCCAGCCTGTGGCGACAGGCGCAGCTCAACGCGATCAACGGCCTCTTCAAGGTCACCGAGCGCGTTTATCAAGTGCGCGGGCTCGATATTTCCAACATGACCATCATCGAGGGCGACAGCGGCCTGATCCTGATCGATCCGCTGCTGTCGAACGAGACCGCAAAAGCCGCGCTCGAACTTTATCTGAAGAATCGGCCTGCGAAGCCCGTCGCCGCCGTGATCTACACCCACAGCCATGCCGATCACTTCGGCGGAGCCAAGGGCGTCATCAGCGAGAACGATGCCAGGCAGGGCAACGTCAAGGTGATCGCGCCCGACGGCTTCATGGAGCATGCGGTGGCGGAGAACGTCATTGCCGGCAATGCGATGTCGCGCCGCGCGCAATACCAGTTCGGCAGCACACTGCCGGTCGGTGAGCGCGCCCAGGTCGATACGGGGTTGGGCAAGGCATTGGCGCGGGGGACGATCTCGCTGATCCCCCCAAACGACCTCATCAAGCAGTCCTATGAGACGCGCATCGTCGATGGCGTCGAGATCGAATTTCATCTGGTGCCGGGCTCGGAAGCCCCAAGCGAGATGATCTTGTATTTTCCGCAGTTCAAATTGCTGAACATGGCGGAAGATGCCACCCACAACATGCATAATCTCTACACCATCCGCGGCGCGGAAATTCGCGATGGCCGGTTGTGGTCGCGCTACATCGGCGAGGCGATCGCGCGCTACGGCGACAGGACGGATATCGTGATCGCACAGCATCACTGGCCGATGTGGGGCAACGAGCGCATCGTCAATTTTCTCAAGAAACAGCGCGATCTCTACAAATTCATCCACGACCAGGCCGTGCGGTTGCTCAACCACGGCCTCACATCAACCGAGATTGCGGAGCAATTGAAACTGCCGCTGTCGCTGGCGAACGATTGGGCGTCGCGCGGCTATTACGGTACCCTGAGCCACAATGCCAAGGCGGTCTATCAATTCTATCTTGGCTGGTATGACGCCAATCCCGCGGACCTCAATCCGTTGCCGCGCGCAGAGGAAGCGAAGAAGCAGATCGAATACATGGGCGGTGCGGACGCCACGATCAAACGCGCGCGCGAGGATTTCAAGGCAGGGCAATATCGCTGGGTCGCCAGCGTGATGAGTCGGGTCGTGTTCGCCGATCCGTCGAACAAGGAGGCGCGCGATCTCGGTGCCGATGCACTCGAACAGTTGGGCTATCAGAGCGAGGCGGCGACGTGGCGGAATGCTTATCTGCTCGGTGCACTGGAACTGCGCAGCGGCGTCGGGCCGCAGAGATCGTCGCTGGCGAACGCCGAGCTGCTCAAGGGCGTATCCATCGATCTGGCCTTCGATTTTCTCGGGGTGCGGCTCAACGCGACGAGGGCGGAAGGCAAGAAGATCGTCATCAACTGGACCTTCACCGATCTCAATGAAACCTACGTGATGAACCTGGAGAATTCAGCGCTGACGCATATGTCGGGCAAACTTTCAGACAGCGCCGACGCCAGCGTGACGCTGACCCGCGCAGCGCTCGACGCCATCACGCTGAAGCAGCGCACCTTTGCGGATAGTGTGGCCGCCGGGGAAACATCACTCAGCGGCAATCCGCTCAAGCTGCGTGAATTGTTCGGTCTGCTGGACGAATTCTCATCGGGATTCGAGATCGTGGAACCGAAGAAAGCGCGCGCGGAATAGGTCCGGCTATATCACGCCTGTCCGGCGACCGGTTACGCTCGCAGGCGCTTGAGCGATTCGGGCAGGCGCGCATCGACCCAGGCGCCGATGTCGCGCTGGTGGCGATGGACATACAGCCCCAGCGCAATGATTCCGATGCCGATCAGCGACAGCGCGAACGGAAACAGCATCGAATCCTTGAAGATCTTCTCCGCGAGGTCGCCGAGATAGATCGCAATGCCGATGGTGCCGAACACCGCAAAGACTCGTCGCGACAGCGCGACCGAGATCAGCAGGAAACCGACGTTCAGCAGGCAGTATAGCGCCTTGTCGAGATTGGTACCGTTCGACGTGGCGGTGATGCCGCCCCAGAAGGTCAGCACGCCGAACAGGTAAAGCCAGAATGCGAAATCGCCGCTGCGCTGGCGCAGGTTGACGATCACCGCAGCAACCAGAATACCGAGGCCGAACCAGATGGACACCTTGCGCGATAGTTCCCAGTTGCCGTAGCTCGCGCCCGCGATCCAGGGCACGACATCCATCGACAGGAACCACAGCGCGACCGCCATGATGAAGACGATGAAGGGAAAGCGATAGAATTGCAGTGCCACGATCGCTGCCGCGATGGTCGCAAGCTCCATGAAGACGAAGCTGCCTTTGATCCAGACATAGAAATCGCGCATCGCCGCCGGCTTGCCGAATTCGGTCCAGGCACCGTAGGCGTCCTGTATGCCGAACACGGCGAGCGGCGTCATTGCCACGGCGACCGCGATCAGCAGTCCACCCGGCGTGCGCAGCTTCTTGACCGTCCAGAGATAGTGACCGGCGGCGGTGAACAGGCCGGCATAGACAAGTGCGGTGGCGGTCAGCGCCGGTCCGCCCATCTGCGAAAACGCCAGCGTCGAGAACAGCCCCATCGCTGATATCACCACCAGTGCGCCAGCATACCAGAGCAAATGCACGACATCGAATCTGGGCCCGGCCGCAGGCTGCTCCGGCACACGCGCGGTGAGGAAAGCCAGCAGGGCATCGAGCTGCGTGGAAGGAAGCACGCCGGCTGTGACAGCCGCGCGCAGATCATCGGTCGAATATCGCATGCACTCTCTCCGCAACGCGCCATTCGACGCCGAACACTGGCCTTTGTCGCTTACACGGGCCGAAGCGTTCAAGGGCTAAAACCGATCGCCGCGACACTACAACGCCCGCGCGGCATTGCCCTTGAACAATACAGGCCCGGTCGGATGGCCGGCCGGCGAGCCGTCTTCGGGCTCAAGGTGATCTCCAACAGCTGGTCGGCGACGATTTCCGGCGACAGTCGGGACCTCGACGAAGCGACGGCCGCCGCCGTGCTGCGCCAGCTGCGCGAATGGACACTCAACCCGAAAGCGATTGATGTGGATAAATCAATCAAAGGAAATGCCCTGATAAATATCAACTACGGGATGTGCCGCGAATCTGGCGAGCTTCACCTCATTACAAATCAAAGATTTGCTTGGGGGCGATCATGTTTTCAGGATTCGCGACGCGCTTTACTGCGCGAATGACGGCGCTTGTTCTGGTGGCGTCAATGCTGACGGGGTGTGCGGAGATCGATCGCAAGGGTGGCTACATTGATCAAATCGAAGATGCGGTTCTGTTTCGAGCTGATACAAAAACGCATCGACTACTACGGTCCTATCTTCTCGCCACAGTTCTTCTGACCGTCGCGCGCCGCCAGGGACACAACGATATTGATAGTACGGCGATTGCGGGAGCTCTGGAAGGCGCCCTTGCGATAGCCAACGAGGCGTATATGTGCCTTTATCCGGGCCTATATGAGCGAACCGACGACGCGGCGTCATTTCCGGTCGATCCGTCAAAACTGAAATCTCGAAATTCAATTGGCGGCCCTGATGAAATTACGATGTGGACGTCAGAAGGGCGTCTTGTCAGTGTAACGAAGCCAGCACAGCAGCCGCGTTGGTGTCAGTTCTTCGATGAGAAGATGTCTCGGCTCGACTACGCGCTTTTTCGACTTGCGGCAGTGACTCTATTCAATGGAGAAAGTCGACAGTCGTTGGCAGATATCCAAGCAAAGCTCATAGGCAGAATTCCAGTCATATCGGATACCGTAACCGCTGCCATCCACGTCAATAAGGCTGCCAACCAGATCACGTCTATCATCGACGATTTGCTTAACGTCGCGTTTACAAGCGCTGGACCTGTACTTGCGTTGCTCCCAGTCTATCGAGACTCATTAGAGCTCAACATGTGGGTCGTGACGGATTACTTTGCGTTGTCTTGTAAAGAGTATTGGCCCCAAACCTACGACGCCATCATTGCCGGATCGGCAACTGTACTTGATGCGGCTCCAGAATGTGCAGGGCTAGTTAGCGCAATCGCGGCACTTCGAAAGGGAAATGGGAATCCGAAAATATGGCGGGACTTCCTTAAGCAGATCAGTGCGGAATACGAGGGAGACTTCTCAAAAACGCTGCCGGTTGAGGCGTATCGGCCCCACTTCTTCTTGATATCACAACTGCTCGTGAGGTCATGTCGAAGCGTCCTGTCCGACGGGCAGAAGCCCAAGAGGTGTGAGCAAGTCTTAACTGATGCCTTGGAAAAAGCTGCGTTCAACGCAGACAACGCTACTGGCAGCTTGATTAATTCGGGAGGACCGCCCACTCCCGGTCGGTGGATGACTGTCTCACTTCCCTTACCCGGCGCGCGAATGGTGCAGCTTCGCCCACGCCGCTCGCTAGCTGGCAATCCTTCGGGGGGCGGCACCAGCCATGCTCCACTAAGGTCTGTCGGTTCCGCTCCTGTTTCAGCTGGCCCTGATTCGACTGGTTCGATTGGAAGGCCGCCCGCCCCAGAGACGCTACCTCAGCGTTGAGGCGGTTGGTCTAGGGACATGACCTTTACCGGCCTAATTTTTTGTTGCGCCCTAATATTCGGCTACCTCTACAACGCCCTTGCCGCATTCCCCTTGAACAAAATCGGCCCCGTCGGTCTCCCGATCGGCGAGCCGCCTTCGGGCTCCAGTGTGATCTCGAACAACTGATCTGCCACAGTATCCGGCAATGCTTCCAGATCGAGCTGCAATGTCCGCGACTGTCCGGTGAGACCGATGGACTTCGGGCCGATGTCGCGATCCCACAGGGTCCAGACCTGCAGCGTGCGGCCGGCGGGAACGTCGATCGGGCGCAGCGGGATCAGCTCGACGCGGCCGTCGGAGAAGGTGTTGACGATGGCGCCGGTTTCCCTGGTGGCGTCGTTGACCAGCACGGCGACATAGATCGGCTTGCGCTGCGCCAGCGCGATCAGTTCGCGGCGGAGCTGGCGCGAGGTGGCGAGTGCGCCGATCAGGATCACCACAAGCATCAAGGCCGCGAACACCCCGCCGATCCCGGTGCCGCGCCAGAAGCCGATATTGTCCCATAGTGTTGCGCCGCGCAGCGCGGCGCGGGCGCCGGGCAGCGGGATCGCCGGTTTCACCTTGGTGGAGTCGGCGATGCGGTCCCACAGTGCAGCGCTGGGGGCGAGCGCTTCGGCTGTGGCGTCTAGATCGGCCAATCGCTCGCGCCAGGTGCTGACGGCCCTGGCGAAATCGGCATCGTCGGTCATGCGCGCTTCGGCAGCGGCGAGCTCCGTGCCTTCCAGCAGGCCCATCACATAGTCGGCGGCGAGATCGTCGGTGGAATGCGTGTTGTCGTCGTGCATGCTCATCCCATGCACTCCTGCAGCGCGAACAGACTGCGGCGGACCCAGCTCTTCACGGTGCCCAAGGGCACCTTCAGCCGGCCGGCCAGTTCGCCGTGGCTCATGCCATGGGCATAGGCCAGCACCACGACATCGCGGCGTGGCCGGTCGATACGCTCGAGGCATTTGCGCAGCGCCGAGGTCTCGGGCATCCGCGTCACGGTCGCCTCGCAGTCGATATCGAGCGCACTGTCGTCGGACGCGTCATAGCGATGCTCGTTGCGATGAATGCTGAGCGCGCGATTGCGCACGACGGCATAGAGCCAGCCGCGCGCCGAGCCGCGATGCGGATCGAACGACGCGGCCGCGCCCCAGATCCGCACGAAGGCATCGTGCACGGCTTCCTCCGCCAGATCCTGCCGGAACAGGATGCGGCGGGCGACCCCGATCATCTTCGGTGCTTCGCTGTTGTAGATCATCTGCAGAGCCGTGCGATCGCCGGCTGCACAGCGCGCCAGCGCGGCCGACAGCTGCGCCTCGCGCGCGTGGTCGAGGCCCGCTTCGTCGCGCCGGGTCTCGGTGATGGTGCCATTCCCAGTCATGTCCATGCCCTTGCATGGTCAGTCTACCTTTGCCGCGCGCAATTGGATGCACCCAAATGAATTTATTTTCAGGGGCGTGCATCCAGTCGGGAGGGCCCGCCGGTAGTCCTTGTGTCGGTCCCGAGGGGACCGCGGAAACACAGGGAGCCACTTATGTCATTTCGTTCGCTTTTCGCCGCCTCCGCAGCATTGCTGCTGATCCCCGCGGCCGCCGCCAATGCCGCCCAGGTCGCAGCCCTGGTCGGTGGCGACACCATTGCGACGGTCGATACCGCACAGAAGAAGGCGACCGGGTCCGTCAAGGTCACTGGTATTTCCGGCGCGCTGGTCGGCATCGACGTCCGTCCGGCCGATGGCATGCTCTATGGCCTGGTCGATGACGGCACGATCGTCACCATTGCCGCCGACGGCAAGGCGACGGCGAAGTCGAAGCTCGACACCATGCTGGCCAAGGGCGTCACCGCCACTGTGGACTTCAACCCGGTGGCCGACCGTCTGCGCGTGATGGGCTCGGATGGCATGAGCCTGCGCGCCAATGTCGACGACGGCAAGGTGACGAAGGACGGCGATCACAAATATGCCGAGACCGACATGCACAAGGGCGAGAAGCCGAATGTCATCGCCGGCGCCTACACAAACTCTGTAAAGGGCACCAAGGAGACCGCGCTGTTCAACATCGACGGCACCATCGGTGCGCTGGTCAAGCAGGCGCCACCGAATGACGGCATTCTCGGCGCGGTCGGCAAACTCGGCATCAAGCCGGCGGCTGTCGCCTTCGACATCTGGTCGGATGGCAGCAAGAACGAAGCCTGGCTGATGGCCGACGGCACGCTCTACTCGGTCGATCTCGCCACCGGCAAGGCCACCGAAGCCGCCAGAATCTCCGGCGTCACCGGCAAGGTGACGGATATCGCGATCATGGGCATGTAAGCTTCAGTCGATCACTTCTATTACGATGCTGCGCTCGCAAGGGCGCGGCATCTCTATTTTCCGATTTCCAGATACGGCCGGATCATGTCGACCATCTTCTCGGCAGAGGTGCCGGGCGGAAAGAAGCCGAGATATTTTCCGTCGCGGTCCATCAGATAGACGAAGGCGGAGTGATCGACGGTGTAGTCGCCCGGTCTGTCGTGGAAATCGACGCGCTTGTAGTAGACGCGATAGGCTTCGGCGGCGGCATGAATCGCGGTAGTGCTGCCGGTCAGGCCGATCAGCTTCGGGTGAAACATCGGCACATATTGCGCCAGTTGCTCCCGCGTGTCGCGCTCGGGATCCAGAGTGATGAAGAGCGGCTGCACATGAGCGGCGTCAGCGCCAAGCCGGTCCATCGCCAGTCCGATGGCCTGCAGGTCGGTCGGGCAGATGTCCGGACAATAGGTGAAACCGAAATACACCAGCAACAGCTGGCCGTGATAGTCGCGCTCGCTGCGGGCATGGCCCGACTGGTCGATAAGCTGGAACGCGCCACCGATCGGCTCGCGATTCCACATCACTGCGTCCATCAATTCGGCTGCCGAACGGGACGACCCCTGCGCTGAAGCGGGCGCCGCGCTCCAGCACCCGAGCCACAGCGCAGCCATGGCGGCTATGCCGGTCCGGTACCAGAAGGCGCGTGCGGCGCGCGAGGTCACGCGCTGAAGGTCAGGCGGCTGCCGGTCGAGACGTTGATGACGTTGTCCGGCATCTGCGCACGCGCCTCGAGCAGGAAGTTCAGGCCGCTGCAATGCATCGGGATGACCACATCGGGCTCGAGCTTCTTGATCTCGCCGACGATTTGCTTGAGGTAGTCGGCAGGGGCAGGACCGAGGTGAAAGCCGCCGACGACGGCGTGTACCTTCTGCACGCCCGATATCTCCTGCGCCTGCCGGACCGAATTGACGATGCCGACATGGCCGCAGGAGCTGATCACCACCAGCCCCTTGCCGCGGATGTTGAAGCAGGTGGCGTGTTCGTGGACGTGTTCGTCCGGTGCAAAATTGCCCTGCAGTTCGGCAGCCGTATAGTGGCCGTAGTCGCAGCCTGCGCTGTCCGGCTTGTAGTCCACGAAGGTGTTCGGCAGCACGCGCTCGACGCTGTTACGCTTGATCTTGCCTGTTGTGAAAGCATGGCCCTCGATCACCGTCGGGGTTTCGCAGAGTACGGTCTGCACCTTCTGCGCGGCGATCTGCTTGCGGTCGAGGATGCCGCCTTCGCCGAACTGGCCGGTCGATGCGCGGCTGACGCGGTGGCAGAAATTATCCTCGCCGCCGGCATATAGCTTGATGTCGGGTGGCAAGACGCTGCGATATTGCTCGAGAAAGCCGATCAGTCCACCGTAATGGTCGATATGACCGTGGCTGACGATCAGCGCGTTGAGCGAGGCCGGATCGACCTTGAGCAGCCCGATATTGTTGATGATTGCCGGCGAGGTATAGCCGAAATCGAGCAGGATATTACGCTTGTCCTGCTCACGCTGAGACTCCAGAAACAGCGACAGGCCCCACTCATTGTGCAGCACGTTGCGCGCATCGGCGCTGCGGGCCGGTCCTGGCCCCTCATGCACCACGCCATTTACCGTGCTGCCGCGCAGGAATTGATCGTGCTGCTGATCGACGAGCACGCGGATCGAGAGCCGATCGACGGTCGGCACCTGGATCGGCGCCGCGTTGGCAACCTCCACGCAGGAAAATCCGGCCGCAGCCATGCCAGCAAAGGCTGCCGAGGTCTTGAGAAAGTCGCGGCGGCGGATATCTGCGGTCATGGCATGTCTCCCGGAAATCATCCGCCTGTGCGGAGTTTCCGTTTGATAACAGACCGGATGCGCCACTGGCAGGGAATGATCTTTCGAAGATCATCGGAGGCGGAGCAAATTGCATTGACTTGATCCGATGATCCGGCAACATTTCATGCAGTCGCATTCAATCGGCCTTCGGTCGGGTTTGCGGGTTGCCTCATCACGCAAAACGGATTGAACGATGATCGATCTCTATTACTGGAGCACGCCGAACGGCCACAAGATCACGATCTTTCTTGAGGAGACGGGGCTCCCCTACAAGATCATTCCGGTGAATATCAGCAAGGGTGACCAGTTCAAGGACGAGTTTCTGGCCATCGCGCCGAACAACCGCATTCCGGCGCTGGTCGATCACGCGCCCAAGAGTGGCAGCAAGCCGATCTCGGTGTTCGAGTCCGGCGCGATGTTGATGTATCTCGCCGAGAAGACCGGGAAGTTCCTGTCCGATGATCTCGCTGTGCGCTATGATGCGATCCAGTGGGTGTTCTGGCAGATGGGCGGCCTTGGCCCGATGGCCGGACAGAACCATCACTTCCGCAATTACGCGCAGGAAAAGATCACTTACGCCATCGACCGCTATGTGAACGAGACCAACCGGCTCTATGGCGTGCTCAACAAGCGCCTTGCAGATCGCAAGTTCATCGCCGGCGACTATTCGATTGCCGATATGGCGAGCTATCCCTGGATCGTGCCCTACAAGAACCAGGGCCAGGACATCAACGACTTCCCGCATCTCAAGCGCTGGCTCGAAACCATCGCCGAGCGGCCGGCGGTCAAGCATGCTTACGAGATCGCCAAAGAGGTCAACCCCAATTTCGGCCAGCCGCCGATCCGCACCGACGAAGAGCGCAAGCTGCTGTTCGGCCAGACCTCGGCTGTGGTGAAGAGTTAGCTCAGAATTACGAGAAGCAATCATGGCGCTGCAACTGTTCGAACTGGTCGGCACTGACGAAGATCGTCCCTTCAGCCCGTTCTGCTGGCGCATCCGGATGGCGCTGGCACATAAGGGCCTCGACGCAGCATCGATCCCGTGGCGCTTCACCGAGAAGGACGCGATCAACAAGCACAAATCCGACAAGGTGCCGGTGCTGCTCGATGGGGAGCGCGCGGTCAGTGACTCCTGGGCGATCGCCAATTATCTCGAGGACACCTATCCGGATCGCCCGTCACTGTTCGGCGGCGAGGGCGGCCGCGCCCTGGGGCGGATGCTGAACTGGTGGGGCGACACGGTCGTGGTTGCCGGCATGTTTCCATTCATCGTCGCGGATATTCATGGTCATCTGCGTCCGGTCGATCAGGTCTATTTCCGCGAGAGCCGCGAAGCGCGGTTCAAGAAGTCGCTGGAAGAGGTCGCATCCAATCGCGACACGGGCGTCGATGCCTTCCGCAAGTCGCTCGATCCGATGCGCCTCACGCTGAAGACGCAGCCGTTCCTTGGCGGGGTCGCACCAAACTATGCCGACTACATCGTGTTCGGCCCGTTCCAGTGGGCGCGTGCGATCTCGCCGTTCAAGCTGCTGGCGGAAGACGACGCGATCTATGCATGGCGCGAAAGAATGCTTGATGCTTTTAACGGCATGGCGCGGAACTCGGCGGGCTATCCGGTCTGAGTTCCACTCTCTACGGGCGATGAATTGAGCAATCGCTGGTATTCATGTCCGCATACCAGCGTTGTTCTCGATGGTGCTTGGTGCCTTCGTGAAAATCCGAGGATATTCCCCGTAACTCTCGCTATAAGGGAATACCTCAACGATTCACGCTGTCTCACGCGCCAAGGTCTCTATGTCCGTTCCGCCTACCAATCTCGCCGACGATGCCGTGATGTTCGATCTTGCCCCGGTCTCGCTCTGGATCGAGGACTACAGCGATGTGAAGGGGCTGTTCGAACAGTGGCAGGCGCAGGGCGTCGACGACATCGAGACATTCCTGCTCGCCAATCCCGAACGGGTCCGTGAGTGCTCGCAGCACATCCGCATTCTCAAGGTCAACCGCAAGACGCTGTCACTGTTCGGCGCGCGCGACCTGTCTCACCTGACGCTCAGTCTCGGCCTGGTGATGCGCGACGATACGTTCAAGAGTCATGTGTCGGAACTGGCCCAGCTCTGGAGCGGCCGGAATCATTTTTCCAGCCATACGGTCAACTACACGCTGAAGGGTGAGCGGCTCGACATCCAGCTGCACGGCATTGTTCTGCCCGGGCATGAAGAGCGCTGGGATCGCGTGATGATCGCCATCGAGGATGTGACCGAACGTGAAGGCGCGCGTCGTCGCCTCGCGGAGAGCGAGAATTATGCGTTCGGCCTGTTCGCGCATTCGCCGGTGTCGCTGTGGGTCGAGGATTTCAGCGGCGTCAAGCGCCTGGTCGACGACGTTCGCGCGCGGGGCATTGAGGATTTTCGCGTGTTCACGGATGTGCACGAGGAATTCGTTTTGCGCTGTATGAGCGAAATCCGTGTGCTCGACGTCAACAGCCGCACGCTCGAACTGTTCGGCGCGCCCGACAAGGACACGTTGCTCCGTCAGTTGTCGGATGTGTTTCGCGACGAGATGGAGCCGCATTTCCGCGAACAGTTGATCGACCTGTGGGAGGGCAAGCTGTTCCAGCAGCGCGAGGTCGTCAACTACGCGCTCGACGGCACCAAGCTGCATCTGCTGCTGCAGTTCTCGGTATTGCCCGGGCATGAGCGCGACTGGTCACAGGTGCAGGTCGCGCTGACCGACATCACCGCGCGCAAGAAGGCGGAAGCCTATCTGGAATATCTCGGCACCCACGACGTATTGACGCGCACCACGAACCGCTCGTTCTTCGTGGACGAACTCAACCGGCTCGAACGCAAGGGATCGCAACCGGTCACCGTGATCATTGCCGATCTCAACGCGCTGAAAGCTGCCAATGACGATCTTGGCCATGCCGCAGGTGACGGGTTGCTGCGCCGTGCCGGCGAGGTGTTTGGCGAACTGGTCGAAAAGCCGGCGACGGTGTCGCGCATCGGCGGCGACGAATTCGCCATCTTGCTGCCCGGAGTCGATGCTGCCGGCGGCGAAGCTGTGCTTGCCTCGCTGGCGCGACTGATCGAGGTCAACAATCAGTACTATCCTGATCTGACGCTGAGCCTCTCCACCGGGATTGCCACCAGCCGGACCGGCGAGCGACTCGAAGCCGTGGTCAAGCGCGCCGATATGGAAATGCTGCAGGCCAAACGCAGCTACTATGCGCAACCCGATCGTGACCGGCGCAGCGCGGGCATGGTGTAGGCAAGCGCGGCAATCGGCGCGCTTATGTCGGTGACATCGCGACTGGAACGATGATTTCGTCGTGCACCACGCAGACGCCACTGCGTTCGCGTTACCTCGGTCGGTGATCTCAGGCGCAGCCTTTGGCGACAACGCGCTCGCCCTTCACTACGGTCTGGATCATCTTGCGGGCAACGGCCTGGAACTCGTCCGGCTTTAAATAGCCCTTGCTATAGGCTTCCTGGGTCAGGCGATCGATGCGCTTGTCATCGGTGCTGGCCCATTGCTGCGCAATGTAGTCGGCACCGAGTTTGCCGAACGTCTCGGGATAGCGCTCCATCTGATTCTGCCGATGATAGTAATATTCGCTGAGGCCGCTGACGAAAGCTTTTCGTCCATCTGCTGCGCACCGGCTGCCGGTCGGCAACTCAAGCGCTCTAAGAGCTGTCTCTCGCTGCGAGACGCGCGCTTCAACAGCATATTTTTCGGTCGATCCGTAAGCACGGTCGCTGTTCGGCAACTGTTTCGGCGGCGGAGCGGGCGTAAAGGCCCAGCCGGCGATCTGCCAGAGGACAATGGCCGCTATGACGTAAAGGAGTTTCATCGGCGCGGCCGTTCGGTCGGCCGTGTACAGGCGGAGACCGGATTGCCCTGGCTGTTTGCCAGCGTCATCACCTCCATTTGCAGTTTCGGTGGGAAGTCGTCTTTGCTGATTCCACCCTTCTCGAAGGCCTCGTTGAGGGCGGCGCGTACGCGCTGATCGAGCGGCGAGGAGTACATGACATTGGCGCGCTCCAGTACGGCCTCGCAATTGCCGAACATGGGATTGCATTTGTCCCGCCAGGCATAGCCCGCTGCATAGGCCGTAGTGGCTGCCACGAGATTGGCCTTCATGCTGGCATCACAGGGGGACAGCGCATAGCCGGTGGCGGCCTGCAGCGCTTCCATACGCAACGGATTGCGTTTGGCGTTGTCCGGATCGTTGATCGCTTCCTGGGTCCGCCGCTCACGTACCTGCTCGGTCTTGTCGTTGCCGAATGTGGCATCGACCGTCGCCGCCATGGGTTTGGCGGGCGACGTGAACGGGGAGCGCGTCGGAAATCCGCGCGCGGCCCAGACGCCGATGACGAAGGTGCTGACGGCAACGCCTACGAAAAGGGCAATACGGTTCATGGCAATCCCGCACGGGTTTCAATCGGAAATTGCATAGACCGAGGCGGCTTTAATGTGAGGTAACCGCGTGCCTTGCGATGTTCTCAGGCTTAATCGTCTCGTGACCGTTTCGCTCAAGTTTGAACGAACGGGTGGCGCCGGCACCACGTCCGTCAGGTCGTGGCGTGCGCCGCCGCTGCCTTGGCGCGCAGGCAGTCGCGGCACAGGCAATCGCCGCCTGTGGTCGGCATCGGCAGTTTCGCGGTCTCCTCGGCGCACCAGCAATTGCCCGACAGGTCGCAGCCGAATTCAGTCCCGCAATCCGAACAGGTCAGGCGGCGGCTGAGCGGCTGTACAGTTTCTGTCCGATAATTCATGAAAGCAGCCCAAATTTCAGCGCGATTTTCATGCCGGGTTCATCTGTTCCACCCGTATATCGGGTGTGGCGCCTGTGACGGCCAGATGCATCATAGGACGAAGGCAGAGTGAGGGAAACCCGATGGCCCGCGACCCGCAAGGTGCGCTGATCGCGCTGAACCGCTTCGGCTTTGGGGCGCGGGGTGGCGCTTCCGGCGACATCGTCAATGCGGCCTCCGATCCCCGCGGCTTCGTGAAGGCCGAGCTGGCGCGCCCCAACGCGGCGCTGCTAGAATTGCCCGGCCTGCAATCCACGACCGAGCTGGGGCAGGCGATGTTCGCCTATCAGCTCGAAGTGAAAACGGCACGCGAGGCGGCGCTGAAGACGCCGGGGCTGGTGCCGGTTGAAGCGCCGCCGGCTGCGATGGACAGGAAGCCGGAAGCTCCCGCGATGACCGGCAACACCACCATGACAGTGCAGCCTGACGCACCGAAGCCGCCGCCGGCCGTCGCGCTGCCGCCCAATGTGGTGCAGAAGACCTATCGTGCAGAAGCGCTGGCGCGGATCCAGCGCGCGACCATTACCGAGGGTGGCTTTGTCGAACGCCTCGTCGTGTTCTGGTCGAACCATTTCTGCATCTCGGCCAGCAAGGGCGACCCGGCGCGGATGTGGGCTGGCTCCTTCGAACGCGAGGCGATCCGCCCCTATGTGCTGGGCAAATTTGCCGACATGCTGAAAGCCGTCGAACAGCATCCGGCGATGCTGTTCTTTCTCGACAACCAGCAATCGATCGGCCCGAATTCGAAAGCCGGTGAGAGGGGCAAGCGCGGCCTCAATGAAAATCTCGCGCGCGAAATCATGGAGCTGCATACGCTCGGCGTCGGCGGTGGTTACACGCAGGCCGATGTGACGTCGCTGGCGCGCATCATCACCGGCTGGACCTTTGCCGGCCGCGAAGGAAAGATCGGCACGCCCGGCAGCTTCGCCTTCAACGCCAATGCGCATGAACCGCGGCCGCAGCAATTGCTGGGCAAGACCTATGACGACAACGGCGTCGCGCAAGGCGAAGCAGCGCTCGCCGATCTTGCGCGGCAGCCATCGACGGCGACATTCATCGCCAGGAAATTCGCGCAGCATTTCGTGGCTGATGCGCCGCCGCCGGCACTGCTGGCGCGGCTGGAAGGCGTGTTCAAAAAGACCGACGGCGATCTGAAGGCGCTGGCGCTGGCGCTGCTCGACTCCAATGAAGCCTGGCAGATGCCGATGGCGAAGCTGCGCACGCCCTATGAATATCTGATTTCTACCGGTCGATTGCTGGCGCGTATCCCGGAAGATCCCGGCCGTTACTTTGCGGGGCTGCAGACGCTTGGTCAGCCGCTGTGGACACCGCCGGGGCCGAACGGCTTTCCGGACGGCAATGCCGCCTGGGCCGTGCCCGAAGGCATGAAGCTGCGGCTCGATCTCGCCGCACAGGTTTCGTCGCGCATTCCCGACAGTATCGATCCGCGCGAGATGCTCGACGTGGTCGCCGGCGAGGCGGCCTCATCCGAAACACGACAGACGATCGCGCGCGCGGAGACGCGGCAGCAGGCACTGACGCTGCTGCTGATGTCGCCGGAATTTCAGAGGAGATGACGATGGACTGCTGTGAAAGCCGCATGCTCGGCCCCACACGCCGCTCGCTTCTGTTATCAGGCGCGGCCTTTGCCGCCTGGGCCTATCTGCCGAAATTCGCTAGGGCCGCCGACGCGCGCGATCCGCGCCTGATCGTGGTGATCCTGCGCGGCGCGCTCGATGGTCTGGCCACCGTCGCGCCGCTCGGCGATCCCGATTATGCCGGTCTGCACGGCTCGATCGCGCTGGCGAAGGATGGCCCGAACGCAGCCATCGCGCTGGACTCGTTCTTCGGCATGCATCCAGCGATGCCGGAATTTGCGCGGATGTATGGCGACAAGAAAGCTGCCGTGGTCCATGCGGTGGCGACGTCCTATCGCGAACGTTCGCATTTCGACGGCCAGGACGTGCTGGAGAGCGGCTATGCCGGCCCCGGCCGCGTGCAGTCGGGCTGGCTCAACCGCGCCATCGAAGCGCTACCGCGTGGCGAACGCGTCTCGTCCGGTCTTGCGATCGGACCGACCACGCCGCTGGTGCTCCGCGGCGCCGCGCCGACGGTTGGCTGGGCGCCGGTCAATCTGCCCAACGCGGCCGATGATACAGCGATGCGGCTGATGCAACTCTATCAGGATCGCGATCCCGCTTTGGCGACGGCGCTGTCGCAAGGCCTGAAGCTCGACAAGATCGCCGTTGGCGATGAGATGAAACCGAAGGGCGGCGGAAATGCCGTAGCGGCGATGCGCCAGGTCGCACGCGGCGCAGCGAAACTCATGGCCGCGGATGACGGACCGCGCATCGCGGCGCTCGCCTTCGACGGTTGGGATACCCATGCACAGGAGGGCGGGCCGGTCGGACGTCTCGCGCAATTGCTCGGCGGTCTCGATGGCGCGCTGGCGGAATTCGAGAGCGGGCTTGGGTCGCATTGGAAGGACACCATCGTCGTTGTCGCCACTGAGTTCGGTCGCACCGCCAAGATCAACGGTACCGCGGGCACCGATCACGGCACCGGCACGATTGCGTTGCTTGCTGGCGGCGCGATCAAGGGCGGCCGCGTGATTGCGGACTGGCCCGGCCTTGCGAATGGCAAGCTCTATGAAGCCCGCGATCTCGCCCCAACCACGGATCTGCGCGCAATCTTCAAAGGCGTGCTGCATGATCACCTCGGCATCAGCGAACGTGCGCTGGCTGAGCAGGTGTTTCCTGACAGTGCGCTGGTGAAGCCGGCGAAGGGATTGGTGGCTTAACCGACGGCTAGAGGGAGCTCTTACTTTCCCCTCTCCCCCAGCGCAGCGAAGCTGCGCGCAGTGGGAGAGGGTGCCTGAGCGAAGCTAAGGCGGGAGAGGGTCTGGCCGCAAGCACGACAGGGCCCTCTCCCGTCTCGACCGCTGTCGCGGTCGATCCACACTCTCCCGCGGCGCGCGGCGTTGCCGCGCTGGGGGAGAGGGGAAGAGTCTGTGCGCTTCCTACCCCAGCGTAATCCCGTCGATTTCCTTCATCTCCTCCGCCGTCAGCTTCCACTGCGCCGCCTTCACATTTTGCTCGATCTGCTCGGGCGATGATGCGCCGGCGATGACGCTGGAGACTTGCGGGCGGGCGGCGAGCCACGAGAAAGCGAGCTCAAGCATCGAATGGCGCCGCGCGCTGACGAAGGCCTGCAGTTGATCGACCAAGGCGATGTTGCGTGGGTTCAGATAGCGCTCCTGCATATAGGGGGTCTTGCCGAAGCGCGTATCGGCGGGCACGTTCTTCAGGCCGGCATATTTACCGGTCAGCATGCCGCCGGCGAGCGGGAAGAACGGCAGCAGGCCGAGATTGAAATGCTGTGCGGCCGGCAGCAGGTCCTTCTCGATGTCGCGGACGACGAGACTGTATTCGTCCTGGCACGACACGAAGGGCGCAACGCCCATCTGGCGCGCGGCCATCTCGGCTTCGGCGATGCGCCAGGCCGGGAAGTTGGAATTGCCGATATAGCGCACCTTGCCCTGGCGGACGAGGTCGTCGAGCGTGCGCAGCGTCTCCTCGATGGGCGTCAGCGCATCGTAATCGTGCTGCTGATACAGATCGATATAGTCGGTCTTCAGCCGCTTCAGGCTGGCTTCGACGGCGCTCATGATGTAGCGGCGCGAGGCGCCCTGCTTGCTGCCGTCATTGCTCATTGGCTTGCAGTATTTCGTCGCCAGCACGATGTCCTTGCGGCGATCGCCGAGCACTTCGCCCAGCACCGTCTCGGAGCCACCCATGCCGGCATAGATGTCGGCGGTGTCGAACAGCGTGATGCCGAGATCGATCGCCTTGTGGATGACCTTGCGCGCGGTCTCCAGATCGGTGCGTTGGCCGAAATTGTTGCAGCCGAGGCCGACGGCGGAGACGCGAAGGCCGGAGCGGCCGAGATTGCGGATTTCCATGATGAGTGTGCCTTGTGAGGGAAGCGCGGACCAAGGTTATGGCGCGCGCCTCGTCACGCAGCAAGACGCTCTGCATCATGGGAGTTGCGCAGGCGCTCAGGCGATGGCGGAAGCGGACTCGGGCGGTTGAGCTTCGGGGGCGGGCAGGGCGGTCGGGGTCTTCCGCGGCGGGCCGGCGCGCAGGGCTGCGGATGTCATGCGCCGTACAGCATTTTCCGCGTTACGCGTGATCGTCTTGCGATCAGCGGACATGTCATAGGCGACGGCCTCGCCCCAGCTTACGACGACGTCGATGGCGCCCGACGACAGGATGCCGATGAAATGCGGGATCAGATCGATGTCGCCATACCATGCCACGTTTTCGCGAAAGGCGCGGCCGACCGGCAATCCACCGAAGCCGACATAAGCGATCGACATCGGCTGCACCGTGATCTCTTTGTGATGCGTGGAATCGCCGAGCGCGTGATGCACCGAGCCGACCAGTGCCGAGCGAAACGGCAGCACGCGCATGCCGTCGCTGGAGGTGCCCTCGGCGAACAGGACCACCGCGTCGCCGGATAGCATGCGGTCGCCGATTTCCTGCGCCGTCGCGCCGGTTTTCTGCCGGCGTTCGCGCTCGACAAAAATCGTGCGTTGCAATTTGGCTAGCCAGCCGAACACGGGCCATTTGGCAACTTCGCTCTTGGCGACGAACACCACGGGCGCCCTGGCGCCGATGATGATGATGTCGAGCCATGAGACGTGATTGGAGAGGATCAGGACCGGCGTGTCCGTCGTCCGCTTGCCGACTTCGTGAATGCGCACCCCGATCAGCGCGCAAAGGATGCGGTGAAACAGATGCGGAATACTCCGCTGCCAGCGCAGGCCGAAGGCCAGTGCGATCAGCTGAAACGGCGCCAGCAGCAGCGTCAGCATGGTCAAGGAGATCAGGACGGCGGCGAAACGTATCATGAGTTTGTTATACCGGGGCCGTCTTCCGCAGGCAAAGTCAGTTGCATGAACTAAGAGAAACCAAGGCAAAAAGAAGCGGTCCCGGTCAGCGCGGCAACTGACGGAGACCGCTGGGGAAGCACCCGATTGGCGACGGGGGGAAGCAACCGGCTGCATGAGGAGCCTAGCCGGGGCGAGTGACATCGCCATGACAACCCGGGATATCCACAGGCGGCGTTGTGCCCTATTCGGCCGCATCCAGCCGGTGGGAGCTGAACACGTCGCCCTCGCGCAGCGCCAGATAGTAGTCGCGCTCGGAGAGCTCGTCGGTGTGACGAATGAGGTCGGTCACCGGAGTGTAGCTCAGCATCCGCCCGCCATCGGGCAGCACGGCGCAACTCATCCGCAGCACCCGGCCATTGGCGAGGCGCAACGTCGTCGGCGTGGAAGTGCCGGCGCGGATCATCTCGACGCGTCTGGCGATGAAGCTGTCGACCTCGTCGTCGGGGAGGGCGTAAGCGTGGATATCGCGCGCGTGATACATCAGCGCAATCAGCGGCGGCTTGCTCTCGGCCTTCTCATCGGGGAGCGTGAAGTAGTCGCGAAACGCGCGGTTGATGAATTCGGCGCGGGTGTCGGCATTGAGAAGCACGACACCGATATCGATCTGGTCAAGTGCAGCCGAAAGGCGCTGGGCAGTGGCGTGCTGCTCGTTCTCGCGTGCCCGGGCCGCGCGTCGCAGCCGGATGAGGCGGATTGCCAAAGTAATCCCGACGGCTGCGATCACGATGATCGCCGTTTCAATTCCCGGATCGAGAATCAGTCGCCAATCGTACTGCATCGGCTGTACCTGTGTCCGTACAAAGGTAAGAAACGCAGGTTGGCCTCTGGTTGCAAAAAGGCCCACAATTTCCCGGCGGTATAGCTAACGGTGCGTGAAGAGTCCGGCATCATTTTCCCCTTGTTCGCTTCAAATGCTATCGATGCCACCGGAACCGGCGCCGGCCCCTGAATGTTAGCGCCGGGATTTAAAAAGGACCCCGATCGAATGCCCTTCACCATTCCGCCGCTGCTGCTGCCGATTTTGATGCTGCTGGCCTCGAATATCTTCATGACCTTCGCTTGGTATGGCCATCTCAAATTCAAGGATCACTCGTTGCCCCTCGTCATCATGGTGAGCTGGGGCATTGCCTTCTTCGAATATTGGCTGGCGGTGCCCGCCAACCGCTGGGGCAGCGAAGTCTACAATGCCGCCCAGCTCAAGACGATGCAGGAAGTCATCACGCTGGTCGTGTTTGCTGCATTTTCGGTGCTGTATCTGAAGGAGCCGCTCGGCTGGAATCACGCGCTGGGCTTTGCCTTCATCGCGCTCGGGGCGTTCTTCATTTTCCACAAGTGGTCGTAGCAGCGACCGCTTACTTCCCGGCCGGTGTAATCCGCAAGATCCGTCCCGCCGAACTATCCGTCAGCAGCCACAGTGCGCCGTCCGGTCCTTGCCGGACGTCGCGGATGCGTTCGTTGAGATTTTGCAGGACGCGCTCTTCGGACGTGACCGTGTTTCCGTTGAGCTGTAGCCGCACCAGCATCTGGCCTGCCAGCGCGCCGGTGAACAGGCTGCCCCGCCAGCGCGGGAAGAGATCGCCGGTATAGAACGTCATGCCGGACGGGGCGATCGACGGCACCCAGTATTTCACCGGCTGCTCCATACCTGCCTTCGACGTGGTTTCGTGGATCTTCGCGCCGGAATAGTCGATGCCGTAGCCGATCACAGGCCAGCCGTAATTCTTGCCCTTGCCGATGATGTTCACTTCATCGCCGCCGCGCGGCCCGTGCTCGGTCTCCCACAACTCACCGGTCGCCGGATTAATGGCGAGGCCTTGCTGGTTGCGATGACCGTAGCTCCAGATCTCCGGCCTGGCGCCGTCGCGGCCGACAAACGGATTGTCCTTCGGTACCGAGCCATCCGGCGCGATGCGGATCAGCTTGCCGAGATGATTGTCGAGACTCTGTGCCTGATCGCGGGCGCTATAGTGCTCGCCGAGCGTGACGAACAGGTTGCTGTCAGGCGCCTGAACAATACGGCAGCCGTGGTGATTGCCCGACGACAGCGGGCCGTCCTGGCGAAAGATCACCTTCATGTCGTCGAGTCGCGGGGCGGGCCCTTCGACCAGCTTGCCGCGCGCGACGGCGGTGCGACCGCCGCTGCCCGAACGTTCCGAGTAGCAGAAGTAGATCGTGGTGTTCTGCGCATAGTTCTTGTCGGTGATGACGTCGAGCAAACCGCCCTGGCCGACGGCCATCACCTCGGGCACGCCTTTCACCGCAGGCGACAACTGTCCCTGCGGCGAGACGATACGGATGCGGCCGGGCCGTTCGGTGACCAGCATGCGGCCCTCGGGCAGGAAGGCCAGTGCCCATGGATAAGCGAGACCGGAGGCGACGGTCTGTACTTCGAGCCTGCCGGCCGACGAGCCGAACGAGGTGTTTTCGCCGCGGGTGGTCGTGGCGATCAGAAGGGTCGCGGTCACGACGATAGCCGCCGTCAACGTGACAGTGACCCAGATCACGGGCCTTTTCATCGGTATGGCTCCATCACGGAGTCGCAGGTTGCATAAGCGATGCGCGGCATCGCGGCTGAGTGTTTATGAGTTGTGGGGACCGTCAGAGCGGCATCGCACTCGCCACCGGGATCGACATCACGGTGAGGGCGAGGATGACGCAGAGCGACAGACAGCCAACCGCGAGCGACGCCGCGACGGCGTGGGTCAACCGGGTGGATGCGATGGACGTGGGGCGCGCCTGAAATCCTGCACCCACGCGAAGCGACCGTATCATGGCCGTAAATCCTTCAAATCGCGGGCGAATCACCCGCGTGCTACAAATTCGCAGCTGCGGCAGGCGAGATTTGGGCGGGATTGGCCGTAACTATGGCGGGAAAATGGCATTCACAGCGCTTATGCCCGCTATTTCAGGACTTAAGCGTCGGCAACCACGTCCAAAGTATCATATTCCGACGACGTCGGGTGCCAGTCCATGGAGATAAAACCCGGCTGGGTTTCCACCAGACGCAGCCAGCGGCGGATCGACGGAAAGCTGGAGAGGTCGAAATCGCACTTCTCGGCGACGTGGGTGTAACCGTATAGCGCGATGTCGGCGATGGTCAGCTGGCCCGCGGCGAAGAAGTCATGGATCTTGAGGTGATTCTCCATCACCTGCAGCGCGGCATAGCCCCGCTCCATCCAGTCTTCCAGCGCGTGGGTCTGCAGGTCGCGGCCGCCGCGCACCAGGCACAGCCAGAAATAGGCGGCACCGAGATTCGGCTCCAGCGCGTGCTGCTCGAAGAACATCCACTGCATGGCTTCGGCACGGTCCATCCGCGATTCCGGCGCCAGAGATGTACCGATGGCGACATACCACAGGATGGCGTTGGATTCGGCGAGATAGCGGCCTTCGGCGATCTCGAGTAGCGGCACCTGACCGCTGGGGTTCTTGGCCAGAAATTCCGGGGTACGGCTCTCGCCGCGCAGGATGTCTACTTCGATGGCGCGATAAGGCGCGTCCAGGAACGCCAGCGCAAGGCGAACCTTGTAGCTATTGCCAGAGCGCTGCATCGAATAGAGTTTGTACATTCGCAGATGTTCAATTCATTTCAGGTCAAGGCAACTGCGCGATTGGCCAGCGCAGATCGCGGTTAGACAATGATGCTGATGCGAGCCTGTCGCAAGGCCCTCGGAATGGAAAAAGTCGAAAACGGCTGCGGCAGTCTGGATTGAGAAAAATGTATGTCAGGCAGCATTCGGCAATGGAAGATCACGCTGCCGCGATCTGTGTGTGAAGGTGCCGCGATGTGCTGTTATCAGCGAGTGCGCGCCGCAGCACGATGATATAGAAAGCGACCATCACCAGAAAGCCGAGCGGCAGTTCGATGGCGCCAGCGATGCTGCGCGTCAGCAGCGGCATGATCCAGGTCAATGCGAGCAGGCTGATCTCGCCCGCGCGAAAGCCATGATCGAGTCCATGCCGCGCGAAGAAGGCGATGGCGATGGCGAGCACCATGAGATCGTAGTCGAGCACATAGGGCGTCGCCAGCAGACTGCCGACCGCGAGCGCTGTTGCCTTGAGTTCGAACGCTGCATGGCTGCGCCATAGCCACATCAGACTGATGGCAATGCCGGCTGCGAGACTGAACTGTGCGGCATAAGCGACAGGAAGACCGGTGCCCCACATCCGTGTCGCGGCGAAGATCGACTGGATTTTCTGCCACCCGGTGCCGCCTTGTTCGAGTACGACATCGCGAGTGAAAGCAGTGGAGTCGGCAAAGGCCTGCCAGATGCCGGCGCCGAACAACCCCGTGCTCAATACGATGAGGACAGCGACGGTGAGCGCGGCCGATACCATCGTGATCCAGCGTCTATCGGCGAGCAGGGCGAGAGGAATCAGCACACCGAATTGCGGCTTGTAGGCCAATAGCCCGATCAACACGCCGGCCAGCCACGGCCGGCGATGGAGCAGAAGCAATGCGCCGCCCAGCAGTGCGGTGGTTAGAAATCCATTATGGCCGTGACCGACATTGATGAAGACGGCAGGAAAGGCGGCGGCCACCAGCAGCGTTTCCCGGCGGGGCAGGATCGTGCGGATCGCGGCGAGGTAGGCGGCGAAGCTGGCGACGAGCCACAGACCGAGCCCCCATCCATAGGGTACCGTGGCCACCAGCGCGGCAATTCCGAGAAAGAACGGCGGATAGTGCCAGCCGTAGAACGGCACATCGCGGCCGAACACCCTCTGTTCTGCGGCATGTTGCAGGGCGGGATCATACGCGTCGGCGGGTTTGTCTTCGAGGGTGAGCCGGCCCGCCGCATAGATGTTGGAAAAGTCGGTCCCGATCGGCTTGCCATTGCGGTCGATCACGCCGTCCGAGACCGCAATCCAGCCGGCGAAGGTCAATGTGCCCAAAGCGAGCACGATCAGGCTGTAAGCCCGCACGCGTTCGAGGGTCAGCCATGCGCCGCTTTCAATGTGCTGCCAGATCCAGATCATTTTAAGGGTGCATTTGGCCCAAATCGTCGATTGCGACGTGCGGTTGACGCTACCGTCCCCCGTTTAACGCTTGCTGAATTGCATCACTTCCAGATGTGTTTTTGCCCAAGCTTCTTGCGATGCAACGTCGCACGCACTAGGGTGCGCCGATCCCAGCAGGATCAGCCATTTTGACGTCGCCGACCGCGGGTCCGCGACCTTTCTCAGGAGAAGATGATGTCGTTTTTGTCCGCTGCGCTCGACCGTGTGAAGCCGTCCGCGACGATCGCGGTGACGGATAAAGCACGTGCGCTGAAAGCAGCCGGCCGCAACGTCATCGGTCTTGGTTCGGGCGAGCCCGATTTCGACACCCCGGCGAACATCAAGCTGGCAGCGATTCACGCCATCGAGGCCGGCAAGACCAAGTACACCGCGGTGGACGGTATTCCCGAACTGAAGGAAGCCATTATCGGCAAGTTTCAGCGCGAGAATGGCCTGACCTACAAGCCGAACCAGATCATCGTCGGCACCGGCGGCAAGCAGGTGCTCTACAACGCGCTGATGGCGACGTTGAACCCGGGTGACGAAGTCATCATCCCGGCGCCGTATTGGGTGAGCTATCCGGAAATGGTGGCGCTGGCCGGCGGCACGCCCGTGTCCGTGGTCTGCACCGCAGAATTCGGCTTCAAGCTGCAGGCTTCCGCGCTGGAAGCGGCGATCACGCCGAAGACCAAGTGGATCATCCTGTGCTCGCCGTCGAACCCGACGGGCGCCGCCTACAAGAAGTCGGAGCTCAAGGCGCTCACCGATGTCCTCGTGAAGCATCCTCACGTTTGGGTGATGACCGACGATATGTATGAGCACCTCGTCTATGACGACTTCGAATTCACCACGCCGGCACAGATCGAACCGTCTTTGTTCAATCGCACGCTGACCGTGAACGGCGTCTCCAAGGCTTACTGCATGACCGGCTGGCGCATCGGTTACGCCGGTGGTCCCGCCGAGCTCATCAAGGCAATGGCGACGATCCAGTCGCAGTCGACCTCGAACCCGTCGTCGATCGCGCAGTGGGCGGCGGTGGAAGCCTTGAACGGTCCGCAGGATTTCATCCCGAAGAACAATGCCGTGTTCAAGGAGCGCCGCGATCTCGTGGTGGCAATGCTGAATCAGGCCTCGGGCATCAACTGCCCGCGTCCGGAAGGCGCATTCTATGTCTATCCGTCCTGCGCCGGCACGATCGGCAAGACTGCGCCTTCGGGCAAGGTTATCGCCAATGACGAAGACTTCGTCACAGAACTGTTGGAAACCGAAGGCGTGGCGGTGGTGCAGGGTTCGGCCTTCGGCCTTGGCCCGGCATTCCGCATCTCCTACGCGACGAAAACATCCGATCTCGAAGATGCCTGCAAGCGCATCCAGCGCTTCTGCGGAAATCTTCGGTAACAAAACCTGCTCCGAAACTTTTGACGGTTTCGGGGCTTATTCCGGGAAGCGCCTTGTTTTCGACACGGCGCTTCCTTCTTGTCCCCTCGCTATCAAAATCCCCAAGGTGGAGTAACACTATGCGACTTTCCAAGATGTTCGGCCTGACGGCCGTGGCCTTTGCGGCGTCGGTTGCGACCGCAAATGCACAGCAGCCTGGCAGCGTTCAGGTTGGCGTGCTGGAGTGCCGTGGCGGCCAGAACGTCGGCTACGTGGTCGGTTCGAATGCGCACCTCAACTGCGTCTTCCAGAGCGCCGGTGGCCGCGCCGAAGGTTACGTCGCCAACATCCGCCGTTTCGGCCTTGATCTCGGCTTCACCGAAAACACCACGGTGCAGTGGGCTGCCTTCGCTCCGACCACCCGCGTGCCGCGCGGCGCGCTGGCCGGCAGCTACGGCGGCGTCGGTACCAACGCATCGGTTGGCCTCGGTTTCGGCGGCAACTTCCTCGTTGGCGGTCCGGGCAACACTTATTCGCTGCAGCCGATCTCGGTGCAGGGCCAGACCGGCTTGAACGTCGCCAGCGGCATCGTTCAGCTCGAACTGGAAGCGACCGGTCCGGTCAGCGGTCATCGCTACAACAAGAAGCGCCGTCATCGCAGCCATCGCTAAGCGATCGCTACGATCGCCAGTGATCGCTGTGATCGCGTAAGCGATCCGGCAAGGTTAACGAAAAGGCCCGCGCGAGCGGGCCTTTTTTGTTGCGCGCGCTGCGCGTGCGCCGCTGTCATTGGGCGGTATCATTAGCTATGGATAGTCGATCCACATCCTTACTTCCGTTCATCACCCGGAGATTCCTGATGGTCCGCCTCTCATCGCTTGTTCTCGGTATCGCTGCCGCCGCCTTTTTCACTGCATCGCAAGCGCAGTCGCAGCAAGGCGTGCAGGTCGGCGTCTTGAACTGCCGGGGCGGAGCCAGCGTCGGATTCGTCGTGGGCTCGGTGACCAATCTTGGCTGCGTGCTCACCGGCACCGGTCGTCCGGACCAGCCTTATGTCGCCACGATCCGCAAGGTGGGCATCGATCTCGGTATTACCGAACAGACCGCGCTATCCTGGGCCGTGTTCGTGCCGGTGAACTATAGCGGTCCCGGCGATCTGTCCGGCAACTATGCGGGCGCACAGGGCAGCGCGTCGGTTGGTGTCGGCGTCGGGGCGAATGTCCTGGTTGGCGGTTCACAAAACGCCTTCTCGCTGCAGCCGCTCAGCCTGCAGGGGTCGGTGGGACTGAATGTCGCCGCCGGTCTGCAGAGCCTGGAGTTGCGCCCCGGTCGCTGATCCTGCGGCGATCGCTCGCAAAAATTCATCCGGCTTCGCCCATGGCGGAGCCGGATTTTTTATGGCGCAATCCGATCACGTTCATCGCAGCGCAGCAACTTTTCCATCTTGCCAAATATCCGGACCGGGCGGAGCATTGACCGCCGACCCAATCATGGGCCGAGCTCCACATGAGGAGGCGGCAATGGGACAAGACCTGAGAAGTCCCCGCGGTCCACAAGGCAATGCCGCAAAGTGCATTGCGCTGGTGGGCCCTTTCCAGAGCGGAAAAACCACACTGCTTGAAGCGATCATGGCCCGCACCGGGGCGATCCCGCGGGCCGGCAGCGTCGACAACGGCACCAGCATCGGCGATGCCAATGCGGAAGCCAGAGCCCACAAGATGGGCGTCGGCCTGACGGCTGCGACCACCACCTTCATGGGCGACAGCTACACATTCATCGACTGTCCGGGTTCGGTGGAATTCGCGCATGACATGCGCGCGGCATTACCCGCCGTCGATGCAGCCATCGTGGTTTGCGAGGCGGATGCGCGAAAATTGCCGCAGCTGCAATTGATCCTGCGCGAACTCGAAGACCTCGGCATTCCCAGATTTCTGTTTCTCAACAAGATCGACCGCGCCCACAAGCGCGTGCGCGAGACGCTGGCGACATTGCAGCCGGCCTCGCGCGTGCCGCTGGTGCTGCGGCAGATCCCGATCTGGAACGGCGATCTGGTCGCCGGTTTCGTCGATCTCGCGCTGGAGCGCGCTTTCGTCTATCGCGAGCACAAGGCGTCCGAAGTCATCAAGCTCGAAGGCGGCGATCTCGATCGGGAGAAGGAGGCGCGTTTCTCCATGCTGGAGAAGCTTGCGGATCATGACGACGCGCTGATGGAGCAGTTGCTTGACGACATCGCGCCGCCGGCCGACGCCGTGTTCGACGATCTCGCGCGCGAATTGCGCGAAGGTCTGATCTGTCCGGTGCTGCTGGGCTCGGCAATGCGCGAGAATGGCGTGCTGCGGCTGATGAAGGCGCTACGCCACGAGGCACCCGGCGTGGCCGAGACGGCCAAGCGCCTCGGCGTGACCGACAGCAAGGATGCGATCGGTTACGTGTTCAAGAGCAGCCATCTACAGCATGGCGGCAAGCTGTCTTACGCGCGCGTGCTGAGTGGTCATCTCGATGATGGCGCAACATTGCTGTCCTCGTCGGGCGAAAGCGGGCGTGTCTCCGGCATTCTTGCGGCGAGCGGCGGACATGACAGCAAGCGCGCATCGGCCGAAGCGGGCGAGACCGTCGCGCTCGGCAAGCTCGATCATGTCAGGACCGGCGACACGATCTCGACCGGCAAGACTGCGCCGGCCTCTGTCGTGAGTGTCATAGCTGCATCGCCCGTGCTGGCGATGGCGCTAGCGTCCGCCGATCGCAAGGACGACGTCAAGCTCGGGCAGGCGCTGTTGCGGCTGACCGAGGAAGATCCGTCGCTTGCGGTGGTCAATAATGCGCAGACCCATGACGTGGTGTTGTGGGGGCAGGGCGAGATGCATCTGCGCGTGGCGATGGAGCGCCTGCACGAACGCTTCGGCATTAACGTCAAATCGCATGCGCCGGTGATCGGCTATCAGGAGACCATCCGTAAACCGATCACCCTGCGCGGCAGGCACAAGAAACAGTCCGGCGGTCACGGCCAGTTTGGCGACGTTGTGCTGGAGATCGGCCCGTTGCCGCGCGGCGAGGGCTTTGCATTCCAGGAAAAGGTGGTCGGCGGCGCGGTGCCGCGCAACTACATTCCCGCGGTGCAGGAGGGCGTCGTCGACGGGTTGCAGCGTGGCCCGCTTGGTTTTCCTGTCATCGACGTGCAGGTGACGCTCACCGACGGGTCCTATCACAGCGTGGATTCTTCCGATCAGGCGTTCCGGACAGCTGCCCGGATCGGTTTCACCGAGGCGCTGCCGCAATGCCAACCGGTGCTGCTGGAGCCGATCCATACGGTGGAGATCGTCTGTCCCACCGAGGCCACGGCCAAGGTCAACGCCATCCTGTCAGGACGGCGCGGCCAGATCCTCGGCTTCGATACCCGTGACAACTGGCCGGGCTGGGACACGGTGCGCGCGATGTTGCCGGAAGCGGAGATCGGCGACCTGATCGTCGAGTTGCGCTCGGCCACCGCCGGTGCCGGCAGCTTCACCCGCAGTTTCGACCACATGGCCGAAGTCAGCGGTCGCGCCGCGGACCAGATCGTTGCAGCGCATCGGGTGGCGGCTTAGTACAGTGGCCCATGACGCTTGGACCGCGGGTTGTAATCATTGGCAATAGCGGCTCGGGCAAGAGCACGCTGGCGCGGCAGCTTGAAAGCCGCGTCGGCGGCGAACGCACAGATCTCGATCATATCCATTGGCTGGACAGGGTCGGTGTGAAGCGCGACGAGGGACAGGCCAAAGAACTGGTGGCCGCCCTTGTCGTGAAGTCGAACTGGATCATCGAAGGCGTTTACGGCTGGCTGGTCGAAGCGGCATTGCCGCGCGTCACAGCATTGATCTGGCTCGACATGAGCCCGGAGGTTTGTCGTGATAGCCTCGCTCTCCGGGGCCCCTGGGGTGGCGCGACGGCCGAGGAACATGCAGATTTTCTGGCTTGGGCCGAGGCCTACTGGCAGCGCAAAACGTCGAGTTCGTTCGCTGGCCACCTGGCGCTGTTCGACGACTTCGGCGGCGTCAAACGACGCCTGACATCGCGCGCCGCTGTCGCCCAGTTCGTGGCGATCATGGCGGCTTCGCCGATCAAGTGATGTTTTATACATCATTGAAGATATCTCACATATGATATAAGACTCGTGAAACTGGAAACCGCCCTTGATTACATCGTTTCAGATGCGGGCCGCCCGTGCGCTGCTGGGTATCGATCAAAAGCGGCTGGCCGAAATGGCCGGCGTTTCGCTACCGACCATCCAGCGCATGGAAGCGAGCGAAGGCAATGTCAGGGGCGTGGTGGATTCGCTGATCAAGGTGGTGGACGCGTTCAATCGCGCCGGCGTCGAATTGATCGGCGAACACACTCGCAGCGACTCCGGTGGCCGAGGTGTGCGTCTGAAGCAGCCCGGTCCGCCGCCTAAGGTGGATGGATAAAACTGGCAGATCGAGACGAGTCGCTGCGTGCGACAGAGGCGAGCCGAGTATGGGCATTTCTGGCGGGGGCATGCGGCGCCCACATCAGCCGACATTCGCGGAGCTGTTCACACCGAAACTGATCACGGTGCTGCGCGAAGGCTACAATCTTGCGGCATTTCGCGATGATGTGCTCGCCGGTCTGACGGTGGCGATCGTGGCGCTGCCGCTGTCGATGGCGATTGCCATCGCCTCGGGCGCATCACCTGACCGCGGGCTGATCACCGCCGTGATTGGCGGCTTCCTGGTCTCTGCGCTGGGTGGCAGCCGGTTTCAGATCGGCGGACCCGCCGGCGCCTTCATCGTGCTGGTGGCGGCCACGGTGAGCCGCAATGGCATCGACGGTCTTGTCCTCGCGACCATGCTCTCTGGCGTGTTCCTGATGGTGGCGGGCTATTTGAAGCTCGGCACTTACATCAAGTTCATTCCCTATCCGGTCACGGTGGGATTTACCGCCGGTATCGCCGTAATTATTTTCGCCAGCCAGATCAGGGATCTCCTCGGGCTCACACTCACCGGCAAGGAGCCTGGCGAACTGATCCCGAAGCTGCAGGTGCTCGGAAGTGCGATCCACACCGTCAACCTGTCGGCCGCTGCGATCACCATCGCGACCATTGCGATCATCCTTCTGCTCAAGAAGCTGCGGCCTTCCTGGCCGGGCATTCTGATCGCGGTTGCCGCAAGCGCGGTCGCGGCATGGTTCTTTGCGCTGCCGGTTGAAACCATCGGCACCAAGTTCGGCGGCATTCCGCAATCCTTTCCGCTGCCGTCGCTTCCCGCGATTTCCCTGGCAAAGCTGCAGGCCATTCTGCCGGACGCCATCTCCTTTGCGCTGCTGGGCGCGATTGAATCTTTGCTCTCAGCTGTCGTCGCTGACGGCATGACTGGCCGGCGGCATCGCTCCAATTGCGAACTGGTGGCGCAGGGCATCGCCAATATCGGCTCGGCGCTGTTCGGTGGAATCTGCGTGACCGGCACCATCGCGCGAACCGCCACCAATGTCCGCGCCGGCGCGCACGGCCCGATCTCGGGCATGCTGCATGCGGTATTCCTGCTGGTATTCATTCTCGTCGCGGCGCCATTGGCAAGTTACATTCCGCTGGCGGCGCTCGCCGCGGTGCTTGCCGTGGTCGCCTGGAACATGGCGGAGAAGCATGAATTCGCGACGTTACTGCGGTCATCATGGGGCGATGCTGCCGTGCTGTCGGCGACTTTCCTGCTAACGATCTTCCGCGATCTTACCGAGGGCATTGTGGTCGGCTTCGCGCTTGGCGCGATTCTGTTCATCAACCGCATGGCGCAAACAACCGGCATTGAGGCGGATAAGCCGCTGGTCGTGGCCGACAAGGCCGACGACGCCAATGGCGACCGAAAACCCTATGATCCCGGTCTCGCTGCCGATCCCGACGTCGTTGTCTATCGCATCACCGGCGCATTTTTCTTCGGCGCGGCCTCCACCATCGGATCTGTGCTCGAGGGCTTCTCAGATCGCCACAAGGCTTTTGTGATCGATTTTGCCGCGGTCCCCTTCCTGGATTCGACTGCTGCGAATGCGATCAAGGGCATTGCCGAGAAGGCAAAGCGACAAGGCGTCCGCGTCATTCTCACCGGCACCTCGCAGGGCGTGCGCCGGGCGCTGCTGACCCACGGCGCGCGACCGCCACTGGTCAAATACCGTGCTGATGTTGCAGTGGCCGTCAGCGAGATCAAGATCCGACGCGCTGCAGCGATCCAGGAGACGTCGAGCTGATGGCATCGGCAGTTGCTCGCAGCTGCAGTATTGATCGTCTGCATGATTGTCGGACTTGCTGTGCGCCGCAAAACTGTCTGATGATTAAGAGCCCCTGCATGATTTTTATGCTACGCACGCTTCCGCCTGAAGCGAAGGATGAATGATGCCGAACGAGACCACGCCCCGCGCCGCCTGTTTGATCGGCTGGCCTGCCGCGCATTCGCGCTCGCCGCTGATCCACCATCACTGGCTGCGCAGCATGGATATTCCGGGCGGTTACAGCATCGAGTCGATCCCGCCGGAAGGCGTAGCCGAATTCGTGATGAACCTCTCCAAGCACGGTTACATCGGCGCCAATGTCACGATCCCGCACAAGGAGCGTGTGCTGAAGCTGACCTCACCGGATCGCCGCGCGCGCGCGGTCGGGGCCGCCAACACGTTATGGTATGACCACGGCACGCTACGCGCGACCAATACGGATATCGAGGGCTTCATCGACAATCTCGATCATTGCGCGCACGACTGGGACCACGCCGACGACGCGCTGGTGCTCGGCGCGGGCGGTTCGTCGCGTGCAGTGGTGTTCGGATTGCTCGAACGCGGAATCAAACATGTCTATGTCGCCAATCGCAGTCTCGATCGCGCCGAGGCGATGGCCGCGCAATTCGGCTCGCAGGTGGTGCCGCTGGCGTGGGAGAATGTCGCCAGCATGTTGCCGCGCGCATCCTTGCTGGTGAACACCACGTCGCTCGGCATGGGCGGCCAGCCGCCATTGATCATCGACCTCGATCTGTTGCCTGACCAGGCGGTCGTCGCCGATCTCGTTTACGTGCCGCTCGACACCCCGCTGCTCGCCGCCGCCCGCGCGCGGGGCCTCCGCACCGCGGATGGACTCGGCATGTTGCTGTATCAGGCCGTGCGTGGCTTCGAATTGTGGTTCGGGCAGCGCCCCGACGTGACGCCGGAACTGCGTCGCCTCGTCGAGGTCGATCTCACAGTGGCGTGAGCGGGGAATAGCTATTTGGCCTTGGGGTTTCCATCTGCAGCGGTGGGCGCCGCCTTCAAAGGAAATTCCCCTATGGTTCAGATCGTATCGACTTCGGCTCGCTTGTTCGCGGGCTCACTTCTTGCTGGTTCATTGCTGATCTCCGCTGCATCGGCGCAGCAGCCGCAACCCCTACGCATCCGTGGTGCCATCGAAGCCGTCGACGGCGCGGTGCTGACGATCAAGACGCGCGACGGCGACGAGCGCAAAGTGAAGATGACGGACAATGTCACCGTCACCGGCATTGCCAGAACGACAATGGCCGAGGTGAAGCCCGGCTCCTATATCGGCGTGACCGGCATGCCGCAGGCCGATGGGTCGCAGAAGGCCATCGCGATCCATATCTTTCCAGAAGCGATGCGCGGCACCGGCGAAGGCTCGCGCCCGTGGGATCTGCGCCCCAACAGCAGCATGACCAATGCCACCGTCGATCAGAAGGTCCAGGCCTCCGATGGCCAGACGGTGACGGTGAAGTACAAGGACGGGGAAAAGAAAGTGACCGTGACGCCCGACACGCCGATCGTGACATTCGTGCCGGGCAACAAGGATGAACTCAAGCCTGGCGCGAAGATAATCATCATGGGCGCTACCAAGAAGGACGACGGCACCTTCGAGACGGCACGCGTCAATGTCGGGCTGGATGGGCTGACGCCGCCGATGTAAGAAATTCGAAACAGCGGAGAAGCTCTTGCGCAGGCCGTTCCTCACACCGTGCTTCATCCTCGCATTTCTGTTGTTGTCTGCGCCGCACTTCGCTGCTGCGCAGACACTTGCTCCGACAGAGCGCGTGCTGAACCTGCCTGTTCATGGCGGCGATCAGCAGCGCGCGCTCTACGTCAGTCCATCGCATCCACGCGCAACCATCGTGATGCTGCCCGGCGGAAGAGGTGATGTAGGCATCGCCCGGGATGGCGAAATAGCGCACGGTAACAACTTCGTCGTCCGTTCGCGCGTGCTCTGGAATGCTGCGGGTTTCGCGGTGCTGATCCCCGACGCCGTCGATAGTCAGAACTTGCGCGGGCTGCGCAGCTCGCCGCAATATGCAGCACTTGTGGGCGATCTCGTCGCTGCGGCTCACGCGCAGGCGCCGGGACCGGTCTTCCTGCTCGGGACCAGCCAAGGCTCGATTGCGGCGATGAACGGCGCAGCGAATCTGCGTGACGGTCAGATCGCAGGTATCGTGCTCACTGAGTCGGTGTCGCGCCCTGGTGGCAGCCACGAGACGGTGTTCGATGCGCATCCTGAACGAGTCAATGTGCCCGCACTCGTCGTTGCCAATTCAGACGATCGCTGCAATGTCGCACCGCCGGAAGACGCCGACAAGATCGCAGCAGCGATGAGTGGCGCGCCGCGCGTCGAGGTCCTCAGGGTCAGTGGCGGAGATCAGCGCTCGTCCACGGATTGCGGATCGCTGTCGCCGCACGGCTATTACGGCATCGAGCAAAAAGTCGTCGATACGATCGCCGCGTGGATCGACGCGGCGATCTGACGAGGCCTCACTGCACCAAAACGTGCCTGTCGATCTCGGCGATCGAATTCACGCCGCACAGGCCCATGGTCACGCTGAGTTCGTTGCGCAGGATGTCCAGCGCCTTGGTCACGCCGGGGCCGCCATAGGCGCCGAGACCGTAGATATAGGCGCGGCCGATCATGCAGGACTTGGCGCCGAGGGCGAGCGCACGCATCACGTCCTGCCCCGAGCGGATGCCGCTGTCGAACATCACTTCGATCTCCGAGCCGACGGCATCGGCGATCCCCGGTAATACCGAGATCGACGACGGCGCGCCGTCGAGCTGACGTCCGCCGTGGTTGGACACGACCATCGCCTGCGCGCCAACCTTCACGGCTTCGCGGGCATCCTCGATATCGTGAATGCCCTTGATCACGATCTTGCCGGGCCAGATGCTGCGGATCCAGTCGAGATCCTTCCAGTTCAATGACGCGTCGAATTGCGATGCTGTCCACTGCGCGACGGAGCCGAGATCGTCGGTGTTCTTCACGAAGCCGGCGATGTTGCCGAAGTTGCGCCGCTTGGCTTTCAGCGTGCGCACCAGCCAGCCGGGCTTGCTCATGAAATCGATCAGGTTCTTCACATTCAAGATCTGAGGCGGCACCGACAGGCCATTCTTGATGTCGGCATGACGCTGGCCGATCACCTGCAGATCGACGGTCAGCACCAGCGCGCTACACTTCGCCTTGATGGCGCGCTCGATCAATTCCTTGATGAAGCCGCGATCCTTCATGACATAGAGCTGAAACCAGAAAGGTTTTTCGACATTCTCGGCGACGTCTTCGATCGAATTGATCGACATCGTCGAGAGCGTATAGGGAATGCCCGCCGCCTGCGCCGCCCGGCAGGCGTGAATTTCGCCGTCGCCATATTGCAAGCCGGTGGAGCCGACCGGCGCGCAGATCAGCGGCATGGTGGCCTTCTCACCGAGGATGGTCGTCGAGGTGTCGCGATTGGCGATGTCGACCAGAATACGCTGGCGGAACTTCAGCTTCTGCAGATCCTCGCAATTGGCGCGGAACGTGTCTTCGCTATAGGAGCCATGGTCGACATAATCGAAGAACGCCTTCGGCACATTGCGCTTGTGCTCGAGGCGAAGATCTTCGATGCAGGTGATATGCTTCATGAGATGTCCCAGCCGTTCTTGTCTTTGCTTGTATTTGCTTGTTTCGGTGTCATCTAGCATGGTTAGGCGGTCCGCCATATCATCCTTGTCATTGGAATGTCGTCGAAATTGAAGGAGGCCAGAATGTCCGGCTCCAAGACAAATCCAGCAGGCCACGGGGCCGGCAAGGCTCCCGGCAAGGCAGCCGAGGACGAAGAAAAGCGACAGCTGGAAGTTGCGCTGGACGAAGGACTGGAGGAGACTTTTCCGGGCTCCGATCCGGTCAGTGTGACCCAGCCTGCCCATTCAAAGGCGGACGCGCATATCAAGCGAAAGGGCTGAGCGGGCCGGGTTCCGGTCAGCTGATGCTCCATCGAAGGCATTACATGAAAGGTAAGGTATATAAGTAATATCAATGGCTTGTCGTCGATCGCGTGCTCCGGGCCTTGGTAATGATTCATCATATTTTTTGAAGCGATTTTAGGGGCCGTAGCCTTATAAGTCCGTCACATATATGGCGCTGCCAATGGGTCAGTCGCCTGAGACAGGGTTTTGAGCCCTCGCGCAAGGCGCGAGGGCATTGGGGGTTACCATGAGCCGTAAATATTTCGGGACAGACGGCATTCGCGGCCGCGCCAATGGTCTGATCACGCCGGAACTGGCACTGAAGGTTGGGCAGGCCGCAGGTCTTGTGTTTCAGCGCGGCGAACATCGTCATCGTGTCGTGATCGGCAAGGACACCCGGTTGTCCGGCTACATGATCGAAAATGCCATGGTGGCAGGCTTCACGTCGGTCGGCATGGATGTGCTGCTGGTCGGGCCGATGCCGACGCCAGCCGTGGCGATGCTGACCAAGTCGATGCGCGCCGATCTCGGCGTGATGATTTCCGCATCGCACAATCTGTTCGAGGACAACGGCATCAAGCTGTTCGGACCGCTCGGCTACAAGCTGTCGGACGATGTCGAGAAGCAGATCGAGGAATTGCTCGACGAGAATCTCGACAAGAGACTGTCGCAGAGCGCCAGCCTCGGTCGGGCGCGCCGCATCGACGGGGTGCATGATCGTTACATCGAATTTGCCAAACGCACACTGCCGCGAAATCTCAGCCTCGATGGCTTGCGCGTCGTCATCGATTGCGCCCATGGCGCCGCCTACAAGGTGGCGCCGGAGGCGCTCTGGGAGCTCGGCGCGGACGTCATCTCCATCGGCGTCGAGCCGGACGGTTTCAACATCAACAAGGAATGCGGATCGACCGCACCGGAAGCGCTGAGCCGCAAGGTGCGCGAGATGCGCGCCGATATTGGCATTGCGCTGGATGGCGACGCCGATCGGCTGATCATGGTCGACGAGCGTGGCCATCTGGTCGATGGCGATCAGTTGCTCGCCGTTATCGCGCAGAGCTGGAAGGAAGACGGGCGGCTTGCCAAGCCGGGTATCGTCTCCACCGTGATGTCAAATCTCGGTCTGGAGCGCTTCCTGAAGGGGCAGGGCATCGACCTCATCCGCACGGCAGTGGGTGATCGCTATGTGCTCGAACAGATGCTGCAGCACGGCTACAATGTCGGCGGCGAACCCTCCGGCCATATCATCATGTCGGACCATGCGACGACAGGCGACGGTTTCGTAGCCGCGCTGCAGGTGCTGGCCGTGGTGACCAAGCTCGGTCGGCCGGTGTCGGAAGTTTGCCACCTGTTCGATCCGTTGCCGCAGATTCTGAAGAATGTGCGTTATCGCAGCGGCAAGCCGCTTGATGATGCAGAAGTGAAATCCACCATCGCTGCCGGCGAACAGCGCCTCAATGGTCATGGTCGTCTCCTGATCCGCCCGTCGGGTACGGAGCCAGTCATCCGCGTAATGGGAGAGGGCGATGACCGCGTGATGGTCGAGGAAGTGGTGGATTCCATCGTTGACGCGCTGGGCCACGCAGCCGCGGCGTAAGCTTCCTGTTCGTTCGCCCTGGCCAAGGCGCCAGCGCGCGATGCCTGCGAATTGACATGAAGAGCTGTCTTGTCCGAATATTTATCGGGTGAGGCGGCTCTTCCGCGTTTTGATAGTTCGCTCCAGGCAGGCAGGTAAGTCCTTGTTAACCTCTGGCGATGCCGCGGCGCATTGCAGCGCGGTTTGATAGCAAGACATTGTTAGTAACTGTGGCGACGCAGCGGCGTGATGGAATTTGCGTGCATTTTCGTCACCAAATATCAACCTTAAAAGTTAGGGTTAAGCGCCGCTTAAGGAGTTGGTGTCATCGTCCGTTTGTGAGTTCCGAGTGTGAGGCCTCCATTAGTTGCCTCTTTGGCCCAAAAGGACGAAGCCAATGCGTAGCGTTAAATTCATTCTGGCCGCGGGCGCGGCTTCCCTGATGTCGACCGCTGTTTTCGCCGCCGACATGCCCATTGCTCCACCGCCTCAGATGTATGCGCCGCCGCCGGTCGAAGATTTCGGTGGCTGGTACCTGCGCGGCGATATCGGTTTCAGCAACCAGCGCGTCAAGAACATCGAGATGGGTGACGGTCGCAACGCCAATCTCCTCTCGCTTCAGCAGACCACTGCCTTCGATACGGCTGGCATCTTCCAGCTCGGCGTCGGTTATCAGTTCAACAACTGGTTCCGCGGTGACGTCACCGGCCAGTATCGCGGCAATTCGAACTTCAAGGGCACCGATCACGTAACGTTCCCGTCGAGCGGCCTCGTTGGTACCGGCGTGAACAACTACAACGCCACCAAGTCCGAATGGGTGGTGATGGCCAATGGTTACGTCGATCTCGGCACCTGGTGGTGCGTGACCCCGTTCGTCGGCGCCGGCGTCGGCATGGCTCGTGTCAATATCGGGAACTACACGGATAACGGTGCGATCAATGTCGGTTCCGCCGGCGGCGTGCCCTTCATCGGCGGCCCGTTCCCGAGCTATGCCAGCGCACCGGCAGCATCGAAGTGGAACTTCGCATGGGCCCTGCACACGGGCCTGGCTTACAAGGTCAATCCGGCTATGACCGTCGAACTCGGCTACAGCTACATGAATCTCGGCGATGGCCAGACCGGGCCGGTCTCGACTTATGACGGCTTCACCCGCGGCGTGGCGATGCAGTTCAAAGACATCACCTCGCATGATCTGAAGCTCGGCGTGCGCTGGAACCTCGACAGCCCGCCGGCATATGCGCCGCCGCCGTTGATCCGCAAGGGCTAAAGCAAGCGCTGATCGCCTCAACTATCTTAAGAGACCTTAACGGCGCGGGAGCTTCCCGCGCCGTTTTGTTTTGCACGGGTAGTATCATCGCAACCAATGATTAAGGTTAACAGCGGATGATCGGGACAGTTCGGTGAGTTGAGGAATTGTCGTGATGCGTAGACTTCTGATCGCTGCAGCTCTGCTGGGCGTCGTGCAAACTGCTCAAGCGGCTGACATGCCGGATTTTCCGGTGCTCCGCGGTTCATTCCCCGAGGGACTGAGTTCAACACGCGCGATCTGGGACGGCTTCTATGTCGGCGGACAGGTCGGCTACGGATCAGGCGATACCAAATTCAAAGGCTCGAACTCCGACATGACGGGGAGCCTGGTGGCCAACACCTTGGTCGGCAGGGAAACGGGTGTCGCATCATGGCCGCTCAGTTTCACCAACCAGTCGGGCCATTCCGAGGTGTATGGCGGTTTCGCAGGTTACAACTCGCAGTGGGAAGACGTCGTAATCGGACTTGAGATGAGTTACGTTCATGGCAAGTTCGGCGGTGCATCTTCAGGCGATATGTCGCGATACAGCCTACTGTCAGATAATAATTATCATACGGTGACGTCGCGCGCGTCGAGTTCGATTAGCATCAGCGATATCGGCACATTCCGTGCTCGCGCCGGTTATGCTTTTGGCAACTTCCTGCCCTACGCCTTCGGTGGACTGGCGCTTGGCCAGGCTGACATCGTCCGGACGGCCTTTGTCGGCGATTTCGTCACCGCGGGGCCGGGATCGACGACGCCATCCAATCTGCTAGGGCGGCAACTCAACAACACCATCGAGGATGGCAAGTATAGCCACCTGATCTACGGCTATACCGCTGGTCTGGGCTTCGACATGGCGATCGTTGGTGGCCTGTTCCTGCGCGGTGAATGGGAATACATCCGTTTCACGTCTCAAGTAGATACCTCGATCAATACCGTCCGAGCCGGTATCGGCTATAAGTTCTGACATCCACCCCGCGCTCGCTTGACAAAGTGTAGCGCGGCTGCTGCTCTTTTGCTTCCGTACAGGGGAGCAACAATGAAGATCTACGGCGATCTGAATTCCGGCAATTGCCTCAAGGTGAAGTGGGTGAGCGATCACCTCAAACTTTCCTATACGTGGATTGATATCGATACGAGCAAGGGCGAGAGCCGGACGCCGGAGTTTCTGGCGCTTAACGGCGCCGGCCAGGTGCCGACCGTTGTGCTCGATGACGGCCGTCCGCTCGCGCAGTCCAATGCCATCATCCGCTATCTCGCCCGTGGCAGCGATCTGATCCCGACCGACGCCTATGATGCCGCCAAGATGGATGAATGGCTGTTCTGGGAACAATACAGCCACGAGCCCTATATCGCGGTGTGCCGCTATCAGATCGTCTATCTCGGCAGGGCGATTTCGGATCTCGATCCTGAGAAGCTCAAGCGCGGCTATTTCGCACTGGTGCGTATGGAGCATCACCTGACGACATCGCGTTTCCTTGTGGGAGATCGCGTCTCGCTGGCTGACGCATCGTTGCTGGCCTATACGCGCGTGGCCCATGAGGGGGGCTTCCATCTCGACGGTTACGCGTCGATCAGGCGCTGGATCGCCGACAGCGAGAAGGCATTGGGGCTCGTATGAGCACGAAGGTCGTACTGCGGCCGGCGCAGCGCCAGGACGTCGCTGCAATCGTGGCGATGTTGGCCGATGATGCGCTCGGCCGTGGCCGCGAGCGTATCGAGGATCCGCTGCCGCAATCTTATTACGCGGCCTTCGATAAACTCGCGCATGATCCAAATATCCGGTTGATGGTTGCAGAAGGCGGCGACGGCAGCGTGGTCGGATGCCTGCAGCTCTGCATCCTGCCGGGCTTGAGTTCGCAGGGCGCCTCGCGAGCGCTCATCGAGGATGTTCGTGTGTCGACGACGCTCCGCAGCCAGGGCATCGGCGAACAACTGGTGCGATGGGCCATTGGCGAGGCACGGGCGAGGGGATGCAAGCTCGTCGAGCTGTTGACGCACCAGACCCGGGTCGATGCCCAGCGATTCTACAAGCGACTCGGTTTCGCTGACAGTCATGTGGGCATGACGTTGCGGTTCTAGAACGCGTCATCATCATGTCGTCCGGCGGACGCCGCGCGGCGCCGTTCGTTGCAAGGCATCAGCAAAACCGGTGGTGGTACGCCGGGACGGGCGACGTCATCCGGCCATCAATCACGCGTGATAGCCCGGAAGTCGCTTGACGCTCCGGGTCGGTTCCCATATCCACGCCAGCGGGACACCTCCCCCCAACGGGAGGCTAGCTATCTGGAAGGATAGATTATGACTGCAGCGAAGCCTTCTTCGCGGCCCAACGTGCCGCATTTCTCCTCCGGCCCCTGCGCCAAGCGCCCCGGCTGGACCCCCGAAAAACTCACCGACGCAGCCCTTGGCCGTTCGCACCGTGCGAAGATCGGCAAGAACAAGCTCAAACTCGCGATCGATCTAACGCGTGAAGTGCTGGAAGTGCCAGCAGATTACCGCATCGGTATCGTGCCGGCATCGGATACGGGCGCTGTCGAGATGGCGCTGTGGTCGCTGCTCGGGCCGCGTCCCGTCACCACCATCGCCTGGGAATCCTTCGGCGAGGGCTGGGTCTCCGACATCGTCAAGGAGCTGAAGCTCAAGGACGTCACCAAGCTGCATGCCGGCTATGGCGAGCTTCCCGATCTGTCGAAGGCCGATCCGAATTCGGACATCGTCTTCACCTGGAACGGCACGACTTCGGGTGTGCGCGTGCCGAATGCCGACTGGATCAAGGCTGACCGCGAAGGCCTGACCATTTGCGACGCGACCTCGGCCGCTTTCGCGCAGCCGCTCGACTGGGCGAAGCTCGATGTTGTCACCTTCTCCTGGCAGAAGGCGCTCGGCGGCGAAGCCGCACATGGCATGCTGGTGCTGTCGCCGCGCGCTGTGGCGCGTCTGGAGAGCTACACGCCGCCGTGGCCGCTGCCGAAGATCTTCCGCATGACCAAGGGCGGCAAGTTGAATGAAGGCATCTTCGTCGGTGAGACCATCAACACGCCGTCGATGCTGTGTGTCGAGGACTATCTCGATGCGCTCGGCTGGGCCAAGTCGGTTGGCGGCCTCAAGGCGCTGATTGCGCGTGCCGATGCCAACACCAAGGCGCTCGCCGACTGGAAAGCGAAGACGCCGTGGATCGACTTCCTGGCAGCTGATCCGGCGATCCGCTCCAACACGTCGGTGTGCATGAAGGTGATCGATCCCGCGATCACCGCGCTATCGCCGGACGCGCAGGCTGACTTCGCCAAGAAACTGGTCGCGGCTGTCGAGAAGGAAAATGCCGGTTTCGACTTCGCGCATTATCGCGATGCGCCGGCTGGCCTGCGCATCTGGTGCGGTGCCACAGTTGAAGCCAAGGACGTCCAAATCCTCACGCAGTGGATCGACTGGGCCTTTGCCGAGACCAAGGCTTCGCTCGCCAAGGCGGCGTAGTTGCTCTTAACCTCTCCCCGCCTATCACAGCTTCGCTGTGCGCGGGCGGGGAGAGGTCGGACATCGCGCGAGCGCGATGTCCGGGTGAGGGGCATGGCACTCAACTCTCCTCACTCCTGCATTCTCGGGTCGAAAGCGGCCCCTCATCCCGACCTTCTCCCCGTAAGAACGGGGAGAAGGAGCCTGCTGCGTTTGTCGCGCCTACACCGGCTCCCATTTCGAGGATCACATCCATGACCGCCCCCAAAGTTCTCATTTCCGACGCTCTCTCTCCCGCCGCCGTGCAGATCTTTCGGGATCGCGGCATCGATGTCGACTTCCAGCCGAACCTCGGCAAGGACAAGGACAAGCTCGCCGAGATCATCGGCAACTATGACGGCCTCGCCATCCGCTCGGCCACCAAGGCGACCGCGAAGATCCTTGAAAAGGCGACGCGCCTGAAGGTGATCGGCCGCGCCGGCATCGGCGTCGACAATGTCGAAATTCCCGCGGCGACCGCCAAGGGCATCATCGTGATGAACACGCCGTTCGGCAATTCGATCACCACCGCCGAACATGCGATCACACTGATGCTCTCGCTCGCCCGCGAGATCCCGCAGGCCGATGCGTCGACGCAGGCCGGCAAGTGGGAGAAGAACCGCTTCATGGGTGTCGAGATCACCGGCAAGACGCTGGGCGTGATCGGTTGCGGCAATATCGGCGCCATTGCCGCCGACCGCGCGCTCGGCCTGCGCATGAAGGTCATTGCCTTCGATCCGTTCCTGTCGCCGGAGCGTGCCAAGGACATCGGCGTTGAGAAGGTCGAGCTCGACGACCTCCTCAAGCGCGCCGACTTCATCACGCTACATACGCCGCTCACCGAGAAGACGAAGAACATCATCGATGCCGCTGCCATCGCCAAGATGAAGCCCGGCGTGCGCATCATCAACTGTGCCCGCGGCGGTCTGGTCGATGAGCAAGCGCTGGTCGATGCGCTGAATAGCAAGCATGTCGCCGGCGCTGCCTTCGACGTGTTCGTCGAGGAGCCGGCCACCAAGAACGTGCTGTTCGGCCATCCCAATGTGATCTGCACGCCGCATTTGGGCGCATCGACCACCGAAGCGCAGGAGAACGTCGCTTTGCAAGTCGCCGAGCAGATGTCGGATTATCTGTTGTCGGGCGCGATCTCAAACGCGGTCAACTTCCCGTCGATCACCGCGGAAGAAGCACCGAAGCTGAAGCCGTTCATCGAACTCGCCGAGAAGCTTGGCTCGTTCGCGGGCCAGCTCACCGAGACCGGCATTGCCAAGGTGCAGATCACCTATGAAGGCGCGGTGGCCGAAATGAAGATCAAGGCCTTGACCTCTGCAGCACTGAGCGGGTTGCTGCGGCCGATGCTCGGCGACGTCAACGTCGTCTCCGCGCCGGCCGTTGCCAAGGAGCGCGGCATGATAGTCGATGAAGTGGTGCGCGCGGCGCAGAGCGATTACGAAAGCCTGATCACCGTTACGGTTATCACCGAACGGCAGGAACGCTCGGTGTCCGGCACCGTCTATCATGACGGCAAGCCGCGGCTGGTTGATATCAAGGGTATCCGCGTCGATGCCGAATTCGGGAAGTCGATGATCTATGTCACCAACGAGGACAAGCCGGGCTTCATCGGAAAGTTCGCCTCGCTGCTCGGCGATGCCAAGGTCAACATCGCAACCTTCCATCTCGGCCGCAACGAGCAGGGCGGTGACGCCATTGCGCTGGTGGAGATCGACGGCGTTGTGCCGGCCGATGTGCTGAGCAAGGTGCAGGCGCTGCCGCAGGTGAAACAGGCCAAGGCGCTGACATTCTGAGTGTCTCTTACCCGAACTGACATTGCCGAAATCCCCGTCCGAAAGGCGGGGATTTTTTCGTTTTGCGGAAAATGTTCACATTCAGGTCGGCGCGGCAGGTTTGCCCCCGCCCCACACGTGTAAGGATTTGGGAACACTACCCCGATACATTTTACTCCGAGGAATCAGCGATCGAAAATCGCACGCCCGGGGGAATACAGCCGTGAAGCTCGCCAATATCCGTATTACGTACAAGCTCGTCGTTCTGGTGGCCGTCACCATGATCGGCCTCTGCGCCGCGGGCATTCTGGCCGCCTATATGGTCAAGAGCGAGATGCTCTCTGCGCGAACCGAGCAGCTGAAGTCGATCGTCGAAATCGGAACCAATGTAGCGGCCAGCATCCAGAAGGATGTCGCAGCAGGCAAGCTCACCAAGGAAGCCGCGACCGCCGAGCTGGTACGCCGCATCGAGCCGATGACCTATGACAACGGCAACTATCTGTTCATCTACACGATGGACGGTGAAGTGGTTCATCTGCCGGGCTTCAAGGCGGGATCCAACCGGCTCGACGTCAAGGTTAGCGGCGTAGCCATTACGCGTGAATTCCGCGACGGCGTCGCAGCCAACGGCACCAAGATTCTGACCTACGAATTCCAGAAGCCCAATGAGCAGGTCCCGTCGCGCAAGATGGGTTATGCCGCGGCGCTTCCCGGCTGGAACATGTTCATTGCCACCGGCGCCTATCTCGATGACCTCGACGCTCATCTGAAACCGATCATCTGGGCGCTCGGCCTGGTCATGCTGGCCATTGCCGCAGTGGCGGGTGCGATCGCGTGGCTGATCGGCCGTAGCATCACCAAGCCGCTCGGCATGCTGGGATCGCGCATGGAGTCGCTCGCCAATGGTGCGCTGGATGAGGAAATTCCCGGCGTTGGCCGTAGCGATGAAGTCGGTGCGATGGCCAAGACGGTTCAGGTGTTCAAGGACAATGCGCTGCGTATCCGCTCGCTGGAACAGGTCGAGGCGGATGCGCAGGGCCGTATCGCCGCGGAGCGCCGCGCCGCCATGGAGGCGATGGCCACGGATTTCGAGCGCAGCGTGACGGGTATCGTCCGCTCGGTCTCCACCGCCGCAGTCGGTATGCAGAGCACCGCGCAGTCGATGACGGCGACGGCAAGCGATGCAAGCTCGCGCGCCGCGACGGTCAGCGCAGCTTCGACGCGCTCGTCCGACAATGTCAGCACGGTTGCGGCGGCTGCGGAGGAATTGTCGGCGTCAGTCAGTGAAGTGCTGCGTCAGGTATCGGCTTCCAGCGAGATCGCCAGCAAGGCGGTAGGCGATGCCGAGCGCACCAATGCGACTGTTCAGATCCTGTCGAGCGGCGCTGAGAAGATCGGCGAAGTCGTGCAGCTGATCCACAGCATTGCCTCCCAGACCAATCTGCTGGCGCTGAACGCGACCATCGAAGCCGCACGTGCCGGCGAGTCCGGCCGCGGTTTTGCGGTGGTGGCATCGGAAGTGAAGGCGCTGGCCAGTCAGACTGCCAAGGCCACCGAGGAAATCTCGGCGCAGGTTGCCGCCATGCAGGCATCGACCAGCGAGGCCGTTGCATCGATCGGCGCCATCACCGGGACCATCGCCCAGATGAGCCAGATCACCAACACGATCTCTGTGGCGGTGGAGCAGCAGGGCACGGCGACGCAGGAAATCGCGCGCAACATTCAGTCGGTGTCGGCCGGCGCGAATGAGATCAGCAATCATATCGGCGGCGTCAGCAGCGCAGCCGAGGCCACCGGTTCGGCGGCGTCACAGGTGCTGTCGAATGCAAAGGAGCTGGAGAGCCAGTCCGGCATGCTGCGCACCGCCGTGGATGAATTCCTCGCCAAGGTGAGAGCAGCCTGAGTCAAATCCTTCCCCGAGCGCGGCTTAGCTGCGCTCGGGGAGCTACAGGGCTGGGACTTGCCTGAACTATTGAGTTTCGGCCGCTGCGTCGTATCGCTGCACCACCAAATTTAAATCTGCACAATGATAGTTTATAGTGGTGCGCAGCTACCTGTAGCGCGACTTTTGGTGCATTCGAGGTAACCTATAACCGCGGTTGCAAAAACGGAACTACACACCACTTCACGAACTCGAAACTACACCCTGCGATGGTGACTCGCTTATTTCAGCGCGCCTTACAGGGATACTTCCCATGAATCGTTTGAAAATTTCGATCGGCCTTCGCCTCTACAGCATCATTGGCTTGAGCTTTCTTGGCCTCGCCGGGCTGGCCTGGATGCAGCTGAACACCCTTGGCGACTCCCTCAAGCAGCAGCGCCAGAGCGAATTGACCCATCTTACGGAGCTGGCGCTCGGCATCGCGCAGGAAGAATACGCGACGATTCAGCGTAGCGGCGTGTCGGACGAGGCCGCGCGCAAGACCGCAGCAGCGCGTATCGGCAAACTGCGTTACGGCAATGGCGATTACTTCTGGATCAACGACCTGCAGCCGCGCATGGTGATGCATCCGATCAAGCCCGAGATGAACGGCAGCGATCTCTCCGGCAACAAGGACCCGAACGGCAAGCGGCTGTTTGTCGAATTCGCCGATGTCGTGAAGAAGCAGAAGGCCGGCTTCGTCGATTATCTTTGGCCGAAACCCGGCAAGGACGCACCGCAGCCGAAGCTCTCTTATGTCGTCGGTTTCGAGCCCTGGGGTTGGGTCATCGGTACCGGCGTCTATATCGACGACTTGCAGGTACAGCTCTGGGAGAGTGCGCGCACCGTGATGATCGCGGCACTCGCGGTCATTGTCATTCTCGGCGCGCTTGCCTGGATGATTGGCCGCAGCATCACCATCCCGCTTCGCCGGCTCGGCGCGCGCATGCGCGGTCTCGCCGATGGCGCGCTGGATGAAGCGATCCCCGACGTCGACCGCGGCGACGAGATCGGCGCCATGGCCGCAACGGTTCAGGTGTTCAAGGACAACGCGGTGCGCATTCGCGGGCTCGACAAGATCGAGGTGGAATCGCAGGCCCGTGCTGCTGCCGAACGCCGTGCGACGATGGAAAGCCTCGCCGATGATTTCGAGCGCAGCGTCAACGGCATCGTCCGTTCCGTCTCCACCGCCGCGGCCGGTATGCAGAGTACCGCGCAGTCGATGACGGCGACAGCAAGCGACGCGAGCTCGCGCGCATCGACGGTCGGTGCGGCATCAGCGCGCTCATCTGACAATGTCAGCACGGTTGCCGCAGCGGCCGAAGAACTATCGGCATCGGTCAGCGAAGTGCTGCGTCAGGTCGCAGCCTCCAGCGATATCGCCAGCAAGGCCGTGGGCGATGCGGAGCGCACCAATGCGACGGTGCAGCAGCTCTCCAGCGGCGCCGAGAAGATTGGCGAGGTCGTGCAGCTGATCCACAACATCGCCTCGCAGACCAATCTGCTTGCGCTGAACGCAACCATCGAAGCGGCACGCGCCGGTGAATCCGGCCGTGGCTTTGCGGTCGTCGCGTCGGAAGTGAAGGCACTGGCGAGCCAGACGGCCAAGGCGACCGAGGAAATCTCCGCGCAGGTTGCAGCGATGCAGGCGTCGACGCAGGAGGCTGTCAACTCGATCAACGCCATCACCGGCACGATCGCGCAGATGAGCCAGATCACCACGACGATCTCGGCGGCAGTGGAAGAGCAAGGTTCGGCCACGCAGGAGATCGCGCGCAACATCCAGTCGGTTGCCGCTGGCTCGAGCGAGGTCAGCGCTCATATCGGCGGCGTCAGCGCAGCGGCGGAAGCAACGGGGCAGGCGGCAGGCATGGTGCTGTCGAATGCGAAGGAGCTGGACGGCCAGTCGAGCATCCTGCGCAAGGCGGTGGATGAATTCCTCGCGAAGGTTCGCGCAGCGTAGAGCCTTTCCTCTTCTCTCGCGGAGAGCGAGCTCTTGTAGCGCTGCAATCGTTGCTCATCATCAAGTATCACAGGCTCGATGATTTGCGGGTTTGGTTTGTAAAGAACAAAAAAAGGTCTGTTCGGTATTCTTCTCCTCAATTGGTATTTGCACCCGCGACCTTTTTTGGAGAACTCATTGTGAAGATAAGTAATCTGACGATCACGCCCAAGCTAGGTATTCTGGTGGGTGTCATGTTGCTTGGTCTGTGCGCGTCTGGCGTTCTCGCGGGATATTTCGTTCAGCGCGAGATGATGACCTCAAGGATCGAGGAGCTGCGCCACTTCGTCGATGCCGCGCGCAGCGTGGCAATCGGATTGCAAAAACAAGTCGACGCCGGCCAGCTCACCAAGGAAGCCGCGATGGCTGAATTCGGTCGTCGTGCAAATACGATGACCTACGACAACGGCGCGGGCTACCTGTTTGGCTCCATGATGGACGGCGTGACGGTGTTGTCGCCGGATGCCAAGCAGATCGGTCAGAACCGTCTCGATGTGGTGACCAATGGCAAGGCGATCGGTCGCGAGTGGCGCGACAGTGTTGCTGCCAAAGGCGAGCACACGATGTTTTATGACTACGTCAAACCTGGCCAGACGGAGCCGCTGCGCAAGGTTGCTTATGCCGCTGCGATCCCCGGATGGAACATGTATGTGGGCGCCGGAGCCTATCTGGAAGACCTCGACGCCAGGTTGAAGCCGATCGTCTGGGCGCTCGGTTTGGCGATCCTTGCTATTGGTGCGGTCGCGGGCGGCATCGCCTGGATGATCGGTCGCAGCATCAGCCGCCCGCTCGGTCAGCTCGGTGCGCGGATGCGCACGCTGGCCGATGGCGCGCTCGAAGACGACATTCCCGGGACCGGGCGCGGCGATGAGATCGGTGCGATGGCATCGACCGTTCAGGTCTTCAAGGACAATGCGGTCCGGATCCGCGGGCTCGACAAGATCGAAGCCGAGACGCAGGCGCGCGCGTCTGCCGAGCGTCGTTCGACCATGGAGAGCATCGCCGATGATTTCGAACGCAGCGTCAACGGGATTGTTCGTTCGGTATCGACGGCAGCGGCAGGGATGCAGACCACCGCGCAATCCATGACGGCGACCGCCAGCGATGCCAGTTCGCGTGCATCGACGGTCGGCGCCGCGTCGGAGCGGTCGTCGGACAATGTCAGCACGGTTGCAGCTGCCGCCGAGGAATTGTCGGCTTCGGTCAGCGAAGTCTTGCGGCAGGTCTCGCAGTCGAGCCAAATTGCCAGCAAGGCAGTCGGCGATGCGGAGCGCACCAATGCGACCGTTCAGCTGCTGTCCAGCGGCGCGGAGAAGATCGGCGAAGTGGTTCAGTTGATCCACAGCATCGCCTCCCAGACCAATCTGCTCGCGCTGAATGCGACCATCGAAGCGGCGCGCGCCGGCGAGTCCGGCCGCGGCTTTGCGGTCGTCGCCTCTGAAGTGAAGGCATTGGCGAGCCAGACCGCCAAGGCTACCGAAGAGATCTCCGCCCAGGTCGCCGCCATGCAGGCGTCCACCAGCGAAGCCGTGCTTTCGATCAGCGCCATTACAGGCACCATTGCGCAGATGAGCGAGATCACCACCAGCATCTCCACGGCCGTCCAGGAGCAGGGCGAGGCCACGCGGGAAATCGCGCGCAACATTCAGTCGGTCGCGGCGGGCTCCAGTGAAATCAGCGAACATATCGGCGGCGTCAGCAGCGCAGCAGAAGCGACCGGGACGGCGGCCTCGCAGGTGTTGTCGAATGCCAGGGAGCTCGACACCCAGTCCGGCATGTTACGAACGGCTGTGGACGAGTTCCTGACCAAGGTGCGTGCTGCGTAGAGGCTCTACTTTCCCTCTCCCACAAGGGGGGAGGGAAAGTAGATCAAGCCCGGATGCAAAAAGCCCTCCCTTGCGGGAGGGCTTTCGTCGTTCAGGCTGATGCCTGCTCGCGTTGCTTACTTCGCCTTCAGGAAGTCGGCGACTTCGAGCAGCACGAACTCGTTGTCGTCGGCCTTGTTCGGCTCACGGCTCGACGAGAACGGCAGGTTGTTGTCGTTGCCGACGATGATGTGGGTGGCATCAACCTGGTCGACGTTCTCGATGGTGAAGAACGGGAAGGTCAGCACGCCGTCGTTCAGCGGCTTGCGGGCCAGCTTGTTCGGGTCCTGGATCTTCATCAGGTCGATGAAACCAATCTTGCGAACGGGCTTGCCGACATTGGCGTCGTTCAGTTCGATCTTGTAGACCTTCTTGAACTTGGCGAGATCCGGGAAGCAGTCTTCACCGCGCTTGCCGTCGGCGCAGGCCTTGTCCTTGGTGCCTTCGCCGTTGTCACGCTCGATGATCAGGCCGTTGTCGGCGGTGATCATGTTGAAATCGCCGATGGCATTGCCGTTCTGTTCGAACACATACTGCCAGTAGCGACCGGTGAACTTCTCGTTGGCGACGTCGAATTCCAGGATGCGCGAAGCTTCCTTGCCGTCGACCTTCTCCCAATCCTTCTTCTCGGCATCCCAGATCGGGCCTTCGAGCAGGCCGTAGAGGAACTTGCCATCCTTGGAGGAGGCGAAGCCTTCATAGCCCTTGGAGCGGCGCAGGTTGACCGTGGTGTAGGTGGCGCCCGGCGCACCCGGCGACTGCACCGACCAATGGTCCGGTGAACGCACCGGCTTGCCGTCGGCGACGGTGTCAAACACAGCCAGCACCTTGCCGGTCTTGTCGGCCTTGATGATGTAGGGGCCGAATTCCTCGCCGATCCAGAAATTGTCGCCGACGATCTGGAAACCCTCGGTGTCGACATCGGCGCCGGTCAGGTAGCGCTTGGCGGTGTCTTCATGGACGATGCGGAACGGCACCTTCTTGTCGGGATCGTGCAGGAACACGGTGGCCTGACGCTCGACCTTGCCGTTCTTCCAGTCGATCTTGTGGTGATTGAGATAGATCATGTAGTCGGCCGAATTGTAGCGCGAGCCGGCGCCGTTGTCGGTCAGCACCCAGAACGAACCGTCGGGCATCACCTTGATGCCGGAATGGCCCTGCAGCGGCTGGCCCTTCATCGGCAGCGAGATGCCGGTGGCGCGCTCATAGGACTTGCCCATCACGGTGCCGAGCGCGTCGACGCGCTTGCCGGTGGTGTATTTGCCCGAGGTCTTCAGGTCGTTCGGCGCATCCGCAGGCGCATCGATGGTCGACGTCGCCGGCAGCACGGCATGGCCGGCGAGCTTGGCGGGGAATTCACCTTCGGTCTGGGCGAAAGCGGCGGATGTGAGCATGACGAGGGAAGCGACGGAGCAGAGGAATGTGCTGCGCATGGTGTGTCTCCTTGTGGTGACCATGCGGCGTGTTCTGAGGCGCGGGCGTTACGCTGCGCTGACAGTTCCGTGACAAGAAAATGACGAGAGGGGAAAACCCTGCGACATGCAGTCGCCGAGTCTGCGGGTTAGGCGCGGTTCCTCTTCGTTCAACCCACGCAAAACCATCGTCATGGCCGGGCAAAGCGCGAAGCGCGGCTTCGCTGGATGTCCCGGCCATCCACGTCTTCTTTGTGGCCGAGACGTAGATACCCGGCATTCGCCGGGCATGACGAACATACCTGCCGTGCGGTTCTATCTGAAATGCGCCTACTGCTTCTCGATCCCCGCATCCGTGATCAGCTTCTCCCACACCTTGAGCTGATCCTTCAGGAAGGCGTCGAACTCTTCCGGCGTACCGGAGAAGGCTTCCATGCCGCGGTTGGCGAGGTCTTTCTGGATCTCGGGGCGTTCGACGATCTTGCGGATTTCGGCGTTGAGCTTGACGACGATGTCCTTCGGCATGTTGGCCGGCCCGAGATAGCCCTGCCACGAGGTGATGTCGAAGCCCTTCACGCCGGCCTCGTCCATGGTCGGCAGATCCGGCAGAAGCTTGGAGCGATATTTCGTGGTCACCGCGAGCGACTTCAACGCCTTGGCGTTGACATGCGGCAGGCCGGTCGGGACATCCACGAACATCATGCTGACACGGCCGGCGATGACATCGGTGAGCGCCGGTGGTGAGCTCTTGTAAGGCACGTGCAGGAGATCGAGCTTGGCGAGGCGGGCAAAGGTCGCGCCCGAGACGATCGCCGACGAACTGCCCGATGCGTAGGAGTACTTGCCCGGCTCTTTCTTGGCGAGCGCGATCAGCTCTTCCACGGAGTTGGCGGGAATCTCGGGATTGATCACGAGCATGAAGGGCAGGTCGCCGGTGCGCGCGATCGGCGTGAAATCCTTGATCGGATCATAGCTCATGGTCTTGAGCAGAAAAGGATTGGCCGAATGCGTCGTGTTGGTCGTGACGAACAGCGTGTAACCGTCGGCGGGGGCGCGGGCGACGAAACTGGCGGCGATCGAGCCATTGGCGCCGGCCTTGTTGTCGATCACGGTGTTGGCGTTCAGTGCGGTGCCGAGTTCCTTGGCGATCAGGCGCGTCGTGGTGTCGGTGCCGCTGCCTGCGGCGAAAGGGAGCACCAGCGTGATCGCCCGGTTTGGATAATTCGCGGTTTGTGCGATGGCATCTGGGGTCGCCAACAGCAGCGCTCCGATAAACGATGCGCTCGCCACACCGCGAAGAACTGAAAGTCCGTGCATTCCGCTTTTCTCCCTGAATCGGCTTTGGTAGCCCATATTTGTTGCGGGCAAACTAGCGGAGGTCGGTGACACACGGAAGCGGAAAGGTATGCAGTTCAGGTGAGTGCGCTGTCGATGGTGTAGGCCATGCATCGACGTCTGCAGCACCGGGTCGACCTTATCGCGTTCGTGAGTGACAGCACTTGCCGACGGCCGCTGATCCGCAGCATCTCCGCGTCGGGGTCGGTGCGAATGCTGGGCCAAAGCTCCGGAGCACGCACGGTCGTTTCGTCGCGGTCCTTCTCGTCCCCGCTATTGCTTCCCGACCAGCGGACAGGTTCAGCGCCGCGCAGACGCAAAGCTCTTTGACAAATGCAAAGCAGCTCCTATATAAATTAGAATAATTCTAAATTAAGTAAGGCATTGATATGAAGGCGTTTTCGGAGCTCACCGAACGCGAGGTGCTGGCGGTTGCGATCTCCAGCGAGGAAGAGGACAGCCGGATCTATCTCAGCTTCGCCGAGGATCTGGCAGAGCGCTATCCCGATTCCGCGAAAGTCTTCAGCGAGATGGCCGAAGAGGAAAAGGGCCATCGGCATCTGCTGTTGCAGATGTATGAGGAGCGCTTCGGACCGAACCTTCCGCCGATCCGGCGCGAAGACGTCAAGGGCTTCATCCGCCGCCGACCAATCTGGCTCACGCGTAACCTGTCGCTCGACACCATCCGCAAGGAGGCCGAGAGGATGGAGTTCGAGGCCGAGCGCTTTTACGCCAGGGCCGCCGAGCAGGCGACGGATGTCGGCGTTCGCAAGTTGCTGGGCGATCTGGCCGAGCTGGAAAAAGGACACGAGCATCTCGCGGCCAAATTATCGAATGCCATCCTGACGTCCGACGTTCGTACGGTGGAGGACAACACCCGCCACCGGATGTTCGTCCTGCAATATGTCCAGCCAGGTCTTGCGGGCTTGATGGACGGCTCCGTATCGACGCTGGCGCCGCTGTTTGCGGCCGCGTTTGCAACACATCACAACTGGCAGACATTCCTTGTTGGCCTTGCTGCGTCGATCGGCGCCGGCATCAGCATGGGTTTCGCCGAAGCATTGTCGGACGATGGCTCCATGACCGGACGCGGCTCGCCGTGGTTGCGTGGCGGCATCTGCGGGCTGATGACGACGCTGGGCGGTCTCGGCCATACTCTGCCTTATCTCGTGCCGGACAGCTGGCCGAATGCATTCTGGATCGCGACGGCCATCGCGGGTGTTGTCGTTTTTTTCGAACTCTGGGCCATCGCCTATATCAGGGCGCGCTATATGGATACGCCGTTCCTGCAGGCCGTCTTTCAGGTGGTGCTTGGCGGCGTGATCGTTCTGGCGGTGGGAATATTGATCGGAGGCGCGTAGTGGGTGGGGAGGCGTCAGATGGCGTCGTTGCGCGGGATGGCGTAGGTTCTATGCGCGGGAAACCCTGCTGCTCGTCCCGCCGATGATGAGTGTGTGCGATGCATGATCGCGGCAGGTGCGATCGCGGGCAGCTTACGGGTGAAGGAGCGTCCCATGTACGCTGCCATTCGTCAGAGCAAGGCAAAGACCGGCATGGCTGAGGAACTGACGCGCAGGATCAAGGAAGGTGCCATTCCGATCATCAGTGATGTCGAAGGTTTCATGGCCTATTATGTGGTCTATGCGTCCGACGATACGGTGACGGCGATCAGCATCTTCAACAATTTCGCGGGCGCCGAGGAGTCGAACCGACGCGGGCTCGCATGGAGCGAACAGAATCTGGCGCCCTTGCTGATTGGACCAGCTACAGCGATAGCCGGGCCGGTTATCGTTCATACGTTGGCATAACGCGCGCGAGACAGGTGCTATGCCGGACGGTGGCATGTGCGCGTAGATTACTCGCTAGATTCTCAATCTCCCAGCAGGCGCTTCGCGCCGGCGATTGCGCGGCGCGCGACTTCTTCGGGGCCGCGCTCCCGGGTCAGCGCATCCATCGGCACTTCGAGCGCGACCGGAATATGCTTCGGCAGGTGCGCGGCGATGGCGCAGAGGTCGATGCCGCCGTCGCCGGGTGGCAGCCGTTCAGCGCGCGCGGTGTGCAGCAGGCCTTCCACCGTGCCAGGCTTCTCCGCCGGAGCATCGCAAAAATGGAAAAACGGCAGCAAGCGCGATGGCATGTCGTCGAGTTCGGCGAGGCTGCTGTCGGAGCGGTCGAAATGCAGCGTATCGACAAGGATACCCGCATTGGCGCGGCCTGCGGTCTCGACGATGGCGCGCGCCTTGTGCAGGTTCGACACATTGGTCCAGGGAAAGAACTCCATCACCGGCATGATGCCGTATCGCGCCGCAAGATCGGCGATGGCCGCCAGTCGGTCGGCGAGGCGGGACAAGTCGGGATCATAGGGCGCGATGATGACATGGCGGGCTCCGAGCTCCGCGCCGGCGGTGAGTATCGGCTCAAGCGCCGCGACGTCGATCCCGGGCGTGATCTTGACGAGTTCAATATCGAGCACGTGCAGTCCGGTATCGGCGAGACGCGCCTTGGTTTGCCGCATCATCGCCTTGTCGTTCATCAGCGGGTAGCCAGGGCTTTCCGCGGTCACGGCGATCAGTCTCAGTCCGACACTCCGGTAGCCGCAGCGCGCGGCAACATCGATCATCTCTGGCGGCGCCAGCGATAGCACGGTGAGGTGGGCAAGCGAGAAAACGGTCATGTGATGTTTCTACTCCCGATGTCAGGCTGGCCGGAGCGGATGTTCGGTCTATCGCCGTGATGCGATGAATACGCCCGACAGCACCAGCACGTAACCGATAAGGTGAAACAGTTGCGGCTGTTCGCCGAGAAACGCGATGGCCAATACCGATCCGAACACCGGCATGAGATGCAGAAATGGTGCCGCCCGATTCGGGCCGATCAGCGCGATGCCGCGATTGAAGAACAGATAGGCCAGCGCCGACGGAAAGATCATGGCATAGGCGAGCGTCAGCAGCGTTACGGTGTCGAAGATCAGCGGTGAACCGGAATTGAGTTCCCAGATGCTGACCGGCAGGGTCAGGATCGCGCCGCCGGCGGTGGTGAAAGCAATCAGCGACATCGGATGCGTCACCGGTCGCCGCAGCATCAGCGCCGAATAGATGCCGAACACCAGGAGCGCTGCGAACAGCATCGCATCTCCCTTGTTGATCTGGATACTGGCTAGCGCGGTGAGATCGCCGCGCAGGATGATGATCAGCACGCCGGCCATGGAAACCACGATGCCGAGCAGTTGCGCCAGCGTCAGTCTCACGCCGAACAGGATCAGCGTCCACAGCGCGACGCAGAGCGGGCCCGACGACTGGATCAGCAGCGCATTCAGGGCCTGCGTGTATTTCAGGCCCCAATAGGCCAGTACCGTATTGGCAGCGAAGCCGGTCAGCGCCAGCGTCGTCATGAGAGAAAGCTGGGCGCGGAGAACCGGCCAGTCCGTGCGCAGATGCGTCCAGGCGAAGGGCAGCAACAGGAAAAAGGCTCCGATCCAGCGCACGCAGGCCAGCGTCACCGGCGGGACGTGGCCGGCGACATAGCGGCCGAGCACGATATTCCCGGCCCAGAACAGCGAGGTGAGGCTGAGCAGGAGATAAGGCTGGTTGGCGAACCAGCCGACGATCGTTTGTCGCGGCGGAGCGGAAGGGGTCATCGGCTCGATGGTCAATGCAGCTTTCCATAGGCGGCAGTTCGCCGGGTGGCACAAGCCACGCTGGCGCGCGGGCACCATGCGCGGCAACGGAGCGCGCATCGGTGGATGCATCGAATGGACGCCGAGAATGAGCTTCGATTCAGGTATTCAGATGCCGAAAATCACGCAAAATCAGACGATTATACCTTCTCCGCCAGGCGAACATTAACTGCTTTCGAACGGCTAGCCGATAGAACTGAATCATAATGATGGAACTTGTTTCTTGAATTGCGGGTCCGGATACCTCGTCGGCGTTGTGCAGTGAGTGTGTCTGGAGCCGTTCGGCTTTGAGCGCATGACCGAGGGGTCGGCGCGACAGGAGATCGCAATGCCGTTGTCCGCCTCCCAACCCAAACCCGGCCGCCGCCGGGGTCTCGGTCTTGGCCCGCGCATCATGTTGATGACGGTCTCCGGCATTCTCATCCTCGGCATCTGCATCACGTTGGTCGCCAAATATGTGCTCGAACAGGGCGCCGCCAAATCCGCGACGGAGCGGGTCGAGACCAACATGCGCGTCGCCTGGAACGTGCTGCGTGAGAGCGGCGACAAGTACAGTATCGCGGATGGCAAGCTGCTGGCGGACGGCAAGCCGCTGAACGGCAATTTCGCAGCGGTCGACAAGATCAAGACGCTGGTCGGCGGCACCGCAACGATCTTCATGAATGATACCCGCATCTCCACCAACGTGATGAAGCCGGATGGCACCCGTGCCATCGGCACGCAGCTGGCGAAAGGGCCGGCCTATGACGCGGTCTTCAATGGCAAGACCGCGTTCCGTGGTGAAGTGGCTATCCTCGGTGAGCCGTATATGACTGTCTATGATCCGATCTTCGACGCCAGCCGCAACGTGATCGGCATTCTCTATGTGGGCATCAAGAAGGTCGAGTTTCTCGAAACCGCCAACGACACGCTCTGGACCATTATCTATGCGACGCTCGGCGTGATGCTGCTCGCCATCATTGTCAGCTATGTTGTGGCGCGCAGCAGCGTGGTGCGTCCGTTGAAGGCAAGCATCGCCACGATGAACAACCTCGCCAAAGGAGACCTCACCGTCGACGTTCCGGCAAGCAAGCGCGCCGACGAGATCGGGGAGATCATGACGGCGCTGAGTGTATTCAAGGAGAACGGCCTCGAAGTCGAGCGCATGAAGGTCGCGCAGATCGCTACGGAAAGCCGCACGGCCGAACAGCGTAAGGCGGATATGATGAAGCTTGCCGCCGATTTCGAGGGCGCCGTCGGTCAGATCGTCGAGACCGTATCGTCTGCTTCGAAGGAACTGGAAGGTTCGGCCACCACATTGACGGCAACCTCGGAGCGCTCACAGGTTTTGGCGGTGGCTGTATCGGCGGCATCGGAAGAAGCCGCGACCAATGTGCAGTCGGTCGCATCCGCCACCGAGGAAATGTCGTCGTCCGTGCACGAGATCAGCCGCCAGGTGCAGGGCGCCGCGCGCATTGCCAGCGAGGCCGTTGCGCAGGCTGACAATACCAACAACCGCGTCAGCGAACTGGCGACGGCCGCGGCACGCATCGGCGATGTCGTCGAGCTGATCAACAATATCGCCGGGCAGACCAATCTACTCGCGCTCAACGCCACCATCGAAGCGGCGCGCGCCGGTGAGGCCGGTCGCGGCTTTGCGGTGGTCGCCGCGGAAGTGAAAGCGCTGGCCGAGCAGACCGCGAAGGCCACTGGCGAGATCAGCCAGCAGGTCAGCGGCATCCAGAAGGCGACCGAGGATTCGGTGTCGGCTATCAAGGAGATCTCCATGACTATCGGTCAGATGTCGGAGATCGCGTCGGCCATCGCATCGGCCGTTGAAGAGCAGGGCGCTACCACGCAGGAGATTTCGCGCAACGTGCAGCAGGCCGCAGCAGGCACCATGCAGGTGAGTTCGAACATCACCGATGTGCAGCGCGGTGTCGAAGAAGCAGGTTCCGCCTCGTCGCAGGTCCTGTCCGCAGCGCAGTCGCTGTCGAGCGAGAGCACGCGACTGAAGCATGAGGTCGGCAACTTCCTACGCTCGGTGCGTGCCGCGTAACTATCCACCGCGAAAGAAAAAATGGCATGCGCGAAGGCGTCCCAATTATTTCCGGGCAGAAATAATCGTCGCGCCTTGGCTGCATCTTGCTGAGAAAAATACCCGCTGAGTTTAGAACCATTAAAATCTGCGGCAGTGATGTCACACTGCCGCAGAATGCTTGTTGTTTGGAACGCTTCTATTGGCGGTGACGCTGCCGTCCCTCTAACCCCGATCCATCATATGAGGCATCCATCATCGCATATGTCGATGTGGATGAGATTTTGGGGATCACCTTGAACAACACCATTCGTCTGTCGCGTCTCGCGCTTCTGTCGTCGGTCTGTGCGCTTAGCGTCGTCACGCTCGATACTTCGCTGGCGCAGTCCAGTTCCACGCAGAGCGGCGCGCAGCCGCTGCCGCCTGTGGTCGTCAATCAGCCCAACCAGCAGCGTCGCCGTGCCACAGCTGCGCCGAGCCGCGCGCCGCGTGTCCGCACGGCAGTCGCGCCGCGTCCGGTTGCTCCGCGCCAGACCAATGTATTCGTGGAAAGCCCGCGCGGTCCGATCCAGGGCTATGTCGCCAATCGCAGCTCGACCGGCACCAAGACCAATACGCCGATCAATGAAACGCCGCAGGCGATCTCGGTGATCGGTGCGGAACAAATCCGCGATCAGAAGCCCCGTAGCTTCGACGACGTCCTGCGCTATGCGCCCGGCGTGTTGGCCGGCACCTTCGGCTCCGACTTCCGCAACGACTGGTTTCTGATCCGCGGCTTCAAGTCCGACGACAACAGCGTGTTTCTCGATGGCATGCAGCTGTTCTACACGTCCTATGCGAGCTGGAAGCTGCAGCCCTCCAACATGGAGCGCGTCGAAATCCTGCGCGGCCCGTCGGCGATCCTGTATGGCGGCTCCAGCCCGAGCGGCATTGTCAATGTCGTCAGCAAGACGCCGCAGGCCGATCCGATCCGCTACATCGAGACCGGCGTCGATAACTTTGGCAATGCCTATATTGGTTTCGACATCAACACACCGATCAAGCTGGCGCCGGGCAATGGCGAACTCTACACTCGCGTCGTTGGCCAAGTGCAGAACGGCGGAACGCAGACCGACTTTACGCCGAACAACAACTACTTCATCGCGCCGTCGGTGACCTGGAAGCCGGATGTCGACACCACGCTGACGATCCTCGCTTCGGCCTCGTATAACGAGACGCGTGCAGCGCAGTTCCTGCCTTACGTCGGAACCGTCACCGGAGCTCCCTTCGGTCGCATCCCGACCAGCTTCTTCGGCGGCGAACCGAATTTCGACAAGTTCAAGCGCGAGCAGGAAATGCTCGGTTACCAGTTCGAGCGCAAGCTGTCGGATAGCGTCACCTTCCGGCAGAACGCGCGCTTCGCCCATGTGGATGTGAACTACACCGGTGTCACCGGCAGCGGTTACGCCAATCAGACCACGGGGGATCTCGCTCGTTTTCCATTCGGCACACGCGGTATCGCCAACCAAGCGCAGATGGATAGCCAGGTCGAATATCGATTCAACACCGGCATCCTCAGCCACACCACGTTGTACGGCCTCGATCTGAAATATTATCAGATCAGTGATCGTCAGGCCTTCGCCTTCACCAGCGGTCCGATCAACGTCCTCAATCCAGTATATACCGGTGCGACGCTCACTGCCGCGCCGTACCGCGACTCGCAGCTGACCCAGCAGCAGCTCGGCGTATACTTGCAGGACCAGATCAAGCTCGATCGCTTCACGCTGGTGCTCTCCGGCCGTAATGACTGGGTCGATACCAATGATGTCAGCCGCATTGCCGGCACCGCACCGCTTGGACGCAGTGCCAGCGCGTTCAGCGGGCGTGCCGGCCTGATCTACAATTTCGACAACGGCCTCGCGCCCTACATCTCCTATGCAACGAGCTTCAATCCGGTCATCGGGGTCAATGGTTCGGGACAGCTACTGCTGCCGGAAACGGGTCAACAGACCGAGGTCGGTGTCAAGTTCCAGCCGGTCGGCTTTGACGGTCACTTCGGCTTCGCCTATTTCGACCTGAAGCGGCAGAATGCGCTCACGACCGATCCCACCAACGTGCTGATTCCGACCCAGAGCGGCGAAGTGACGTCGCGCGGTATTGAACTCGAGGCTGTGGCCAATCTGGCGCCCGGCTTCAAGGTGCTCGGGTCGTTCACCCACTACCATCTGTTCGTCAGCAAGGACTTCGATCCGACGCTGATCGGCAAGACGCCGACCAACACGCCGCAGCAACTTGCATCCGGCTGGGCGGACTATACTTTCCAGGATGGCTGGCTGCGCGGCTTCGGCTTCGGCGGCGGTGTGCGTTATGTCGGCGGATCCTTTGCCGACCAGGCCAACACGCTCGCCGTGCCATCGCGAATTCTGGGTGATCTCGCGGTCCACTACGATTGGCAGAACTGGCGCTTCGCCGTTAATGCCAACAATGTGACCGATGAAATCTATGTGGCGAGCTGCGCGGGCCCTACGTCCTGCTTCTACGGCGATCGCCGCCGCGTGACCGGCAGCATCGGCTACAAGTGGTAACGGTACGGGCGAGCGAAACGGCACGGCAATAGGTCGCTGTACGTCACGCTCGCCGCACGGTCGCCACGTCAAAATGATCTGCTCATGTCGTCTCCGGCTCGCCGGAGACGACATTTTTAGTAGTTGAAGAAGGATCGATCCCCTGAAAGCGCGTACTGCCCGCATCTGGTCGCTGATCCACAAATGGACCAGCCTTGTCTCGACCGTCTTTCTGCTGCTGCTGTGCCTCACGGGCCTGCCGTTGATCTTTCATCATGAGATCGACGAGGCGCTCGGCTATGCGCCGAAGATGGATGTGCATGTGCCGGGCGCGGCGAAGCTCAGTCTCGATGCCATCGGCCGCGCCGCGATCACGGATCATCCCGGCAGTGTGTTGCTCTATATGGCCTGGGACAAGGACGAGCCCGGTATGGTCTCGACCTTTACCAACACGTCGGTGACCTCCGATCCGCAGACCACGGTGGTGAAGGCATTCGATGCCTTTACGGCGAAGCCGGTGGGTCTGCTCGGCACGGGCCCGATGCTGGTGATGCTGCGGCTGCATACCGACATGTATCTCGGGCTTCCCGGCAAATGGTTCATGGGCGTTATGGGTTTCCTCTTCATGATCGCCATCATCTCCGGCGTGGTGCTGTACTGGCCGTTCACCCGCCGTCTGAATTTCGCGGCGATCCGCAAACAGAAATCGCACCGGGTCTTGTGGCTCGACTGGCACAATCTGCTTGGCGCGGTCACCATCGTGTGGGCGCTGGTGGTCGGCGGTACCGGCGTTATCAATGCCTATGCCGAAGTCATGCTCGGCATCTGGCAGCGTAATGAACTGGCTGCCATGGCTGCGCCCTACGCCGGCAAGCCGGCACCGGCGCAGCTCGCGTCGCTGGACAAGGTTGTCGGCAATGCCATGAAGACGACGCCCGGCATGGATCCAGCCTTCATCGCATTCCCCGGCACGCCGTTCACATCGACGCATCATTTTGCGGTCTTCCTGCGTGGCGATACCCCGCTGACGTCGCGGCTGGTGAAACCTGTGCTGCTCGATGGCGAGACCGGCGAGGTGTCCGACACCAGCGAGCTGCCGACCTATCTGAAAGCCGTGCTGGTCTCGCAGCCGCTGCATTTCGGCGACTATGGCGGCATGCCGCTGAAGATCATCTGGGCGCTGCTCACGGTCTTCACGATCATCGTGCTTGGCAGCGGGCTGTATCTGTGGGCGGTCAAGCGCAGCAAGGTCAGGCGCGGGGCGCGGCTGTCTGCCGGCGCGACGGCAGCACTTGGACGATCGTCATGAGCGAGGCGCCGCAGCACAGAGCGAGCTGGTGGCGCGTGTTCGGCGCGCCGATCGTCATTGGCGTTTTATCGCTGGCAGGCTTGCTGTCGGCGCTGCTCGCCGGCGATCCCGGCCGCTATTTTGCGTGGTTCGGCGTCGGGCTGCCGATCGCGATCGTGATGTGGGCGTATTGCCGAAAGTGACAAGGGAGAGTGGCGGATCAGCGAAGCGCAATCCGCCACGTCTCCGACATCGTAACGCCTGCGACGGATTACGCCTTCGGCTAATCCGTTATTGGCCTATGAGGTTACCAGCGCCGATCCCAGTTATTGTTCCAGCCGTTGTTCCATCCATTGTCCCAGTCGTTGGGCTGACCGCGCATCGCGCGGCTCTGCCCGCGGCGCTGGTCGCCATAGGCCAGCATCGGGTTCTGCATGCAGTCGCCGCGCTGGCCGCTCACGGTGGCCATGCACTGGTTATAGGAGGTGAACGTACAGCTCGGATTGAAGCCGGTGGCCGAGGTGCGCGAGCACCACGGATATTCGCGGGCCATGGAGGGCGTGGCGCCCATCACGACCAGAAGTGCAGCTGCTGCTAGGATTGAGCGCATTTCGATTCTCCCTTGAGGTCTGAAATCGATAATGCGCAGCTTACATCGCCGTTCCCGCCTGCGACAGCGGGTCATGATCACACCGGCATACCCAAGCTTCAAACCGCGGTGATGCGCATCAGTCCGTCAGTGTGGCTGCCATCGCATCGAGCGCTGCCCGTGCGGCCTCCGGCGCAATCTCGATCTGCAGCCCGCGCTGGCCGCCATTGAGATAGATCGTATTTTCCGACAATGCCGCCTGCTCCATGGCGACCGGCACGCGCTTCTTTTGTCCGAACGGGCTGATGCCACCGACGTGATAGCCGGTTATCCGTTCGGCGTCGGCCGGGCGCATCATCTTCGCGCTCTTGCCGTGAAACGCTCCGGCGAGCTTCTTCATGCTGACCTCCTTATCGGAGGGCACGACGACGCAGACCGGCTTGCCATCCACCTCGGCCATCAGCGTCTTCAACATGCGCTGCGGCGCAATGCCGAGTGCCTCCGCTGCCTGCAGGCCTATGCTCTCGGCGTCGGGATCGTAGTCGTAGGTATGCAGGGTGAACGCGGCGCCGAGCTTGCTCAGCGTCTGCGTGGCGCGGGTGGTTTTCGACATGGAGTGCTCAAGCAGTGGTGAATTCAGACGACCTCGGACACGGGCTGCATGTCGATAGCAAAACTTTCGAGGAATTTCGAGGTCATGATGTAGAAGCCGACCGCGAGCTGCAATTCCACCAGCGCGCCGGGCGCCAGCTTGGCTGCGATCGCCTTGAAGGTCGCGTCGGTGGGGCGATGCAGTTTGACGATCTCATCGGTGAACGCCAGCGCCGCGCGCTGCGTGTCATCGAAACATGTCGCCGCCTGCCAGTCGTCCAACGCGGCGTTCTGTTCGTTTGACACACCGACATAGCCGCCGATGCGCTTGTGCGCGGCGACTTCATAAGGCGCCTCGCAGAGAATGCCGGTGCGGGTGATCGCCAGTTCGCGGATGACGGGATCGAGCTCGCCCTTGTTGCGGATGGCGCCGCCGAGCCGGCAATATTGTTCGAGGTAGCTGGGCGAATGCGCCATCATGCGGAAGATGTTGGCATTGCGGTTCTTGCCGAGGATCTCGCGGGTGCGTTCGCTGGCTGTGGCGGGATCGCTGTAGTCGATGCGGGCCATGGGTCCTCCCTTGAGATCGCCGTCGCGGCCTCCTGATGGGGCGCGTTCGGGCGAATGGCCGTGCCGTTGTAGCCGAGCAGGGATAGCTCTGCCAGATCGCGATCGTCAGGCCCGCGTGTCGTATTCAACATTGCAGGCGCCTGCACATGGTGATCAAAGGGGGCGTCCGCCATTCTGGCAGAGCCGCGCGTTGGTTCCGATTCAATGACAAAAAGAAAAGACCCAAAGGACGTTTTGAGCGACGTTGCACCTCGCAAGACAGGTATTCGACTGTTCGTCCCCATCCTGGCGGGGGCACGGCTTGGCGAGCGCATGATTGCTTGCCTGGGTGCACTGCTGGGTATCGTGCTCACGGGATTGATCTGCCGATCTGTGCTGGGCGACAGCTCCAGCCTGCCGCTGATCGTGGCGCCGCTGGGCGCTTCCGCTGTGCTCCTCTTTGCAGTCCCGACCAGTCCGCTGGCCCAGCCTTGGGCGATCATTGGTGGCAATACCATCTCGGCTCTGATCGGCGTCGCTGTCGCGCATGTGGTGCCCGATCAGATCCTGGCGATCGGCTTCGGCGTATCACTCGCCATCGCCGCGATGTCCTTTGCGCGCTGCCTGCATCCGCCCGGTGGCGCGACGGCCCTGACGGCCATCATCGGCGGGCCAATCGTTACGTCATCTGGTTATCTGTTTCCATTCGTGCCTGTCGGCCTGAACTCGGTGCTTCTGGTCGGGCTGGGCTATCTGTTCCACAAGATCTCGCGGCGGACCTATCCTCACAGGGCGCCGGTGCCATCAGCAAATCCGCATCAGACGTCGGACATCAGCCCGGAGCTGCGGGTCGGCTTTCGCGCCGAGGATATCGACAAGGCGCTGGAAGCGCTCAGCGAGACTTTCGATATCAGCTCCGACGATCTCGAAACGCTGCTGCGGCAGGTCGAGCTGCAAGCCATGTTGCGCTCGCACGGCACGATCCTGTGCGGAGACATCATGTCGCGCGATGTCGTCACGGTCGGATTGCGGGATAGTGCCGAACTGGCCCGCTCGCGGCTGCTCTTGCACAATGTCCGCACGCTCCCTGTCCTGGGCATGCAGGGACAGCTCGTCGGAACGGTCGGCCTCCGCGAGCTGATGAAAGAATCGGGCGATGTCGGAAAATCCATGTCGCCCGCAGCGACGGCGACGATGCAGACGCCCGCGGTGACCTTGCTGCCGACGCTGACCGATGGACGAACGCACGCCGTCATCATCGTCGATCAGGACCGCATGATTCAGGGGCTGATCACCCAGACCGATTTGCTCAGCGCCGTCGCGAAGCTTGTTCCTGTTGCCGTGTAGGCGATTGTGCACCTGCAAGTCCGCGGACGGAATGAAGCTGCAATTCGGTTGAACAATCTGTAGCTGGAGATATGGTTCTCGCGCAGCGTTAAAACTCACAGTGAGGCCGTCATGCGATCTTCACGAATTCCCGTTCTGAAGTTTGTGCTTGGCCTGGGCATATTCGCCGTTGCGTTTTGCAGTGCGGGCGTCATCGCAGAGGAGGGACGGGCTGTCTTGTGGCCGACCCAGGGCTGGCAGACATCCACGCCCGAAGAGCAGGGCGTGGACCCGGCAGCGCTCGCCGCACTGCTGGAGCTCGGAAGCCGCAACGATTTCGACAGCCTGCTGATCGTGCGTCATGGCAAGATCGTTCTGGATGCCTATTACGCGCCTTACACTGCCGATCTGCCGCACGTGGTCAATTCCGTCACCAAGGCCGTCATCGGCACGCTGACATCGATGGCGTTGCAGGATGGTCTCCTGAAGGGCACGGAGCAGCGGATGCTGGCATTCTTCGGCGAGCGCAGTGCTGCTAACCTTGATGACAACAAGAAGGCGATCACGCTTCAAAGTCTGTTGGACATGACGTCCGGACTGGCGCGGGACGGCCGGGCCGGTGTCAACCGTTCATTGGAGTCGACGGCCGGCATGGAGCGGAGCCGGGACTGGATCCAGTACATTCTCGATCGTCCGATGGCTGCTTCGCCGGGAGAGGGCTTCAATTACGATAGTGGAAATGCACATCTGCTATCGGCCATCCTTGCCAAAGTGACCGGCATGAGTGCGGAGGATTACGCGAAAGCGAAGCTGTTCGGTCCGTTGGGCATCACGGCGTGGAAATGGTGGCGCGATCCGCAGGGCATCTCGACCGGCGGATACGGCCTGGCGCTGCATCCGCGCGACATGGCGAAATTCGGCTATCTGTATCTGCACAACGGGACGTGGGAGGGCAAACCGCTGGTGTCGCCCGCCTGGATCGACAGAGTGAGCCACGCCACGGTGGACATGAAGCTCTCCTTTGCGCCGGAGTTTCGCTATTCGAACTTCTTCTGGGCGCGACCTGACCGCAATGTCTATTGGGCGAGCGGGCTGCACTGTCAGCTTGTGATGGTCTATCCAGCACTGGACCTCGTTGCCGTGACGACCGGCCGAGACAATTGCCCGGTGACCGACATCGTGGACGCCATCCCAAAGGCTGTCAGGTCCGAGACGGCAATACAGCCGGACCCTGCCGGCACTGCGCGACTCGCAAGCGTTGTTCGCGCTATTTCAACCGAGGCACAGGTGGAAGTTAAGGACGCGCCTCCGATCGCCTCGGCGGTATCAGGCAAGACCTACGCCTTTCCGTCCAATCCTCTCGGTGTGAAGTCGCTGTCGCTGACATTCGTGGGCTCCCATCCACATTATGATTTCGAAATCTATAGTCGCAATCCCACAAGAGGGGCTGAGAAAATCAGTGGCCCTCTCGGGCTCGACGGACGGTATCGCAGAGGGACGCCAATGGCATTTGGGGTTATTGCAGTGAAGGGGAGGTGGCTCGACGAACATGCGTTCGAAATCGAGCGCAGGACCCTCGGCGAGGACGGCCGTCCGCGGACGTGGACGCTGTCATTCGATGGCGACAAGGTCAGTCTTCGCGGCAAGAACTATGAAGGTGTCGATGTCGCAGTCGACGGACAGTCGGGCGGTTGATCGCCGAAAGGCACGGGAAGCTCTGTGGCCTCCCGTGCATATTGCGGCTCATACCGGCATGATGCCCGGTGCCTGACGCGGCCATTTGGCGATAACCTCAGGCGCGACGTTGAGATGTTGTGCGACGAGAGCCGGCGGCGTGTGCGTCAACCAGTCGGACAGCGACACTTCCTCGTAATGCGCCGCGCGGAACACCTCGATGAATTGCAGGTCGGTGTCGCCGGTGTTCTCGATATAGTGGCCGAAGTTGCGTTTGACGTAGCCGACATCGCCCGGCGTGAAGTCGATGGTGGTGGCGTTCGGGCCGGAATTGAACAGCGTCATCCGCGCGCGGCCCGCGAGATAGTACTGCCACTCGTCGGCATTCGGGTGCCAGTGCATCTCGCGCATGCCGCCGGGCTTCACCGTCACCAGCGCCACCGCAATCGTCGCCGAAGCGGTGAAGTTGCTGGTATCGGCAATCCGGATCTCGCCGTTGCGTGTCGATTTGACCGGCTTGGACGATCCCAGCGAATAGGTGAACGGATAGAGCGCAACATCCGCATCGCGATAGGACGAGGCCTGATCGGCCGCGAGCGAACCGGGAACCGTGCCCTGGAAGATCCAGAGATTTTGCAGCGGGATTTTCGCGAAGCTTTCGACCGGCACGCCGAAATTCTTGGCGAGGATTTCCGGCGGCGTATGCGCAATCCAGTCCGACAGCAGCAGCGTATTGAACTCGTTGGCCTGACCGTCATCGAAGCAGATCACGAATTCGCAGCCATCGGGGCCAAGGCCCTGCAGCGAATGCGGCGCGCCGGACGGGAAGTACCAGAGGTCGCCCGCGCTGACGTCGGCGACATAGGGCCGGCCCTGATTGTCGAGCACGGTGACGCGGCACGAGCCGTAAGTCATGATCGCCCATTCGCCGGCCTGATGCCAATGCATCTCGCGGATGCCACCGGCGGTGAGCCGCATATTGACGCCGGAGATCGTGGTCGAGATCGCAAAGTCTGCTTGCGTCACCTGCCGTGCCCAGCCGCCGTTCTGGATGCGCCGCGGTGCATTGTTGAACGTCGCCCATGGTAGCGCCATGCCCCCGATATCGGTCGCCGGCGGCAATTGCGAGGATGGGAACTGGCCGGCGATGATGGGATTTTGTGGGCCGGGATCGCTCAGATTATTCGGCCCCTTGGCGTTGATCGCGCCCTGCGGCGGCAGATCCGGATTGCCGAATGTGGCGGCCTGTGCCGATGCTGCGGCGGTCATCACGATGCCCGATGCTGTTGCGGCCATGAGATCTCTCCGTGAGAACATGGGACGTCCTCCTGTTGCGACGCAGATCTGCGTCATGATTGTCGGATCGATGAAAGCGATGCGCGCCGGGTACGCCCGACGCGCGCTGTTAAGGGGAAAGAAACAGCTCTACTTCTTGACGCCTGCGGCTGCGAGGATCAGGTCGGCGACTTCCTTCGGGTGCGACACCAGCGAGAGGTGGCCGGCATTGAGTTCGATCGTCGTCGCATTCATGCGCTTGGCGAGGAAACGCTCGAGATCGGGATTGATCGTCTTGTCCTCTTTCGACACCGCATAGAATGATGGCTTGTCATGCCACGCAGCTGCGGTGGTGCGGCCTGCGAAGATCGATGCGGCGGTCGAGCCCTGCACAGCATAGAGCACTTCGGCCTGCTTGCGCGGAACGCCATTGGCGAAATATTTCAGGAACGAGTCTTCGGAGAGCTGGGTGTAGCCATCATGGGTCTGGATTCCGGCGCGCACCTCGCCCGTCGGGAATTTGCCGGACAGCGCCACGAAGTCCTCATTGGCGTCCGGCGCGCGGGCTGCGACATAAACCAGCGCCGAGACCTTCGGGTCGGTGCCGACGTCGCTGATCACCGTGCCGCCCCAGGAGTGGGCGACCAGCACGGTCGGGCCGTCCTGCAGCGCCAATGCGCGGCGCGTCGCGGCATTGGAGTCGTCCAGCGAGCTCAGCGGATTTTGCACGGCCGTCACATGGAGGCCTGCCTTCTGCAACAGCGGAATGACTCCGGCCCAGCTCGATCCGTCGGCCCAGGCGCCGTGCACCAGAACCACGTTCTTGGCTTTCACGGGCGCTGCGGTTGCAGCCTGCGCCATCGGCGCCGTCAGCAGGCACATGGTCGCCATCAGCATCGCACGCAGCGTCATCTTGGAGAGGGAGTTCATCAGCATGGTATCACCATTCGGTTGCCCGGCGATTGTTTCGGCCGGAGGGACAAGGGAAGCATGGATGTTGCACTTGACGGGCTCGCGCCGGTCAGCTCGAACGGGAGCGGATCGGCATGACATTATCTGGTCTATGGGATGGCGAGGCCGCGGTGAATCGGACGGTGGTGTGCAGCCGGCATACCTAGGTTTATGGCTACGAATACGCAGGGCCGGCGCCGACTGTTACGTCGGTGAACCCGGCGGTAACGGAATGGTGAGGGCTACAGCATGATCGACTATGTCACCGTGGATGTGTTCACGGACCAGCGTTTCGGCGGCAATCCGCTGGCAGTCGTTCCGGATGCGCGCGGCATCGACGATGCGCTGCTGCAGAAGATCGCCACCGAGTTCAACTATTCGGAAACGACCTTCGTGTTTCCCCCGGATGATCCCGCACATACCGCACGCGTTCGCATCTTCACGCCGACCACTGAAATCCCTTTCGCCGGTCATCCCAATGTCGGCACCGCCTTCGTGCTTGGCCGCCAGGGCAGGGCCTTCGGCAGGCCTGTCGGCGATCACATGGTGTTCGCCTCGTCCATCTCGATCTGCTGCGCGATGGTGGCGCGATTGTTGGCACCGGCTTCGTCGCGCCGCAGCCACTCACGATGCATGGTGAGATTGACCGTGGCATGATGGCCGCCTGCGTATCACTCGCGCCCGATGCCATCGTCACGTCAACGCACGGGCCGCGCATGGTGTCCGTCGGTCTGCCTTTCGCGGTGACCGAACTCGCCAGTCTCGATGCGTTGGCGTCCGCACGGCCAAACACAACGGCCTTCGAGCAGGCCGAACGGAAACACCGGCATCACGACGATCGTTTTTCGGCCTTCATCTATGTCCGCACCGGCGATGGTTTCGATCACCTGCGCGCGCGGATGTTCGCGCCGCTCGACAATGTCCCCGAAGATCCGGCCACCGGGAGCGCCTCCGCGGCGCTCGCGGCCTATCTCGTCACGCTCGACCCGCGCCGCGATGCGGTCTGTGGCATCACCATCGAGCAGGGCGTTGAGATGGGGCGCCGCAGCCTCATTGAGGTTGGAGTGCACAAAGCCGAGGGGCAGGTGCAGAGCGTTCGCATTTCCGGCCGTTGCGTGCCGGTGATGCAGGGCCGTATCGACCTGTAAGCTGAATCACGCATCGCCCGGCAGATCTTCCACGCGCCACAGGGCCAGCGACTTGTCGGCATAGTCGCCGCCAGCTTCCGTACAGCTTTCGTTGATCACTGCTAAGGGAGCAGGAAACAGGAACGGTGCGTACTGCAGATTGAGCACGCGCCAGTCACCGTCCTCGATATCGCGATTGGCTGATGCGTCGGGAAATGTCGTGGTCAGCAGCCAGCGGGTGCCAGAGCGTTTCAGATTGGCGATGGCGCGGTGGATGTTGGCGAATGACAGATGCACAAGGCAGTCGCGGCACAACACCAGATCGGCAGCGGGCAGCGTATCGCTGACGAGATCGAGTCGGGCAAAATCGATATGGCCTGCATGGCCATAGTGCGCGGCATTGGCCGCCACGATATCCGGAACGATATCGGCGCCGAGATAGCGGATACCGCCGAGGTCCATCTGCGCCATCCAGGTGAAATCGCCGCAGGGCAGATCGAGGATCGATTGCACCCGCAATCGCCGCAGCAATTGCGTGAGGTCGCGGCGGAGTGACATTGTTGCGTCGAGTTCGGAGCCGAGGCCGGATTGCGATTTTTCAGCGCCCCACAGATTGGTGCGATAGATCAGCTCGAAACGCGTGGTGAGATCGAGCCCGTCGAATTCGCAGCGCCGCTCGGCGAAGCGAATTTCGGCCAGAACCCGTGTGCGTCGCCTCGATCTGTCCATTCGCGTGCCCGCTGCAGCAACGGTAAATCAGAGTTCCGTAGCCAGCTTCGATCTGAAGTTCAGCGTTGTAAATGCTCGTTAAACACGCTCTGGAATCATTGTTCTTGTAATTCGGCTGAAATCGTCTATATTGCAGTTATTCGAATATATGCTCTGGCTTGTTGACCGCGCCGTAATCGGCTCCATTCCCCAAGACATCGTTGAAATCGGATCGGGCTCACGCGATGTCGCGTAGGGCTCGCGCATTCGCACATCTTGGAGAATAGTTATGGCAGTCGGTACAGTTAAGTGGTTCAACGCGACCAAGGGTTTCGGTTTCATTCAGCCTGATGACGGCGGCCAGGATGTGTTCGTTCACATCAGTGCAGTCGAGCGCGCTGGATTGGGTTCGCTCAATGAAGGCCAGAAGGTTTCTTTCGAAGCCAAGGCTGACAAGATGCGCGGCAAGACCAGCGCGGAAGATCTCCGCGCGATCTGAGCTTGAAGGTCCTGAAATTTCCACGGATGTACTGGGATTTCTCGACCGACAAGTTTTGCGTCGTCTGATAGATTTTGAATGACTGAAGCCCGCCGGTGATCATCACCGGCGGGCTTCATGCTATACGCATGATCATACGCCTGATTTCAGCGTCCGATATGAGGATCGATCAAGATGATTGAACGTCTGGATACGCTCAAGGCGGCGCATATGCGCATGATCGAGGAACGTGATGCGCACGCGAAAGTGCTAGCGGCACCCTTCAACCGCGATAATGCGGAACGGGCTCGCATGAAGTTTGTCGAGATTCAGAACGTGATCGACGCCATCGATCGCGCTATCCTGGGTGAGCAACCCGTCCAATAGCGCCGGCTCTAGCCGATCAACGCCCGCAGTTCCGCGATCATCTTCGTCGTCTCGAACGGCTTGCCGAAGAAGCGGCTGTCGTCGGGCAGATCGTTCTTGGCGACCTGCAAATGGCCGGAAACGATCACGATCTTGATCGGTGGCCAGCGGTTGCGTACCGCGTGGGCCAATTTCAACCCGTCCATGCTTCCAGGCATCTGTACGTCGGTGAACAGCAGAACGATGTCGTCGCGCGTTTCCAGAATTCGCACGGCCTCGTCGGCATTGTTGGCCTCGATGGCGAAGAACCCGGCTTCCTCGACGATGTCGGCCGCGTGAATGCGGAGCAGAGGCTCGTCCTCGACGATGAGGACGGCGGGCCGCTGCATGTCACGTGCATTGAGTTCTTGGAGTGATGCCATAAAAATTGGTGTCACCTTTCGTCGGGCACCGAAGCCAGATCGCTCAATCTGGTTTCGAACCGACATGTGAGCCCTTCGGGCAAGAATTCGATTTTGACGGAACTGCCGAAGTCGGCTGACAGTGTGCCTTCGATCAGTCGTGAGCCAAATCCACGTCGCGTCGGCGGCGCCACGACGGGGCCGCCGGATTCGCGCCACGCGAAACCTAACGCCGGCCCGTCGCTGCCGGTGTGACAAGCCCAGTCGATAGTGATCGTTCCGTCCGGAACGGACAATGCACCATACTTTGTGGCATTGGTTGCGAGTTCATGCAGCGCGAGCGCCAGCGACAGTGCCTGTTTGGCCGTCAGTTCCACCTCGGGGCCCGAGACGCGAATGCGCTTTTCGCCCGTTCGATGCGGCGCGAGCGCGCCAGCGATCACCGTGGGCATCGACGCGCTGGTCCAGCTCGATTGCGTGAGGATGTCATGCGCCTGGTTGAGCGCGGCCAGGCGCGCATCGAAGATCGTGCGCGCATCTTCCTTGGTCGCGGCAGTCCGGAACGTTTGACTGGCGATGGCGCCGACCATGGCCATGGTGTTCTTCATGCGATGTTCGAGTTCGCGCGTCAGCATTTGCTGTTGCGCTTCGGCGCGCTTCAGCTTGCCGATATCGCGAATGGTTCCAATGAAGCGACTGACTTCGCCGTTTTCGAATTCCGCACGGCCCTTGGCCGAGCACCAGCGCTCGATGCCGTCATCGAGGCCGATGGTGCGGTATTCGATGTCATAGGCCTGCGGTCCGTCCAGCTTCATGGCGTTCACGCACGCCTTCTCAGTGACGTCGCGATCGTCGGGATGAAGCCCTTGCAGGAAGACGTCGAACGAGATTGGCTTGCCGAAGGTGAGGCCGAACAATTCGTAGCAGCGCCGGTCCCATTGCAGCACGCCGGTACGCGGGTCGAGATCCCAGGTTCCAGTGTCGGCGGCGTCGAGTGCAAGTCGTAGCTGGCTTTCGCTCGCCTGCAGCGCCACATCCACGGCACGCGATGCAGTGATATCGCGCGACACCGAAAGCAGCTGATGCGGTTTCCCATCGGGGCCGGGAATGGCAGTGACGGTGACATCCCACCATTTCGGCGTACCGGCCATCGTGGTGGCGAAACCCTGGAAGTGTCCGGTACGCCCAAGCTGAGCGGCTCTAACAGCCGCCTTGGCGTCGATATTGCCCTGATCCTGCCAGAAGTCAGGCCATGGGCAGCCCTTGATCGCGCCGAAGTCCGCGACCTCCATGATGCGCTGGCCGCCGTCGGTCATAAAGATGAGGTTGCCGTCGAAATCGAGAACCTTGATGCAGTCGCCCGATGCTTCGAGCAAACTTCGCAAGAATGAATTGGCGTCCTGAATAGGCCCTAACGATTGATCCACGAATACCCCGGGAGCTGCGGCTCCGATCGCAAAAATACGCTGCAATGAAATACGGCCGCAAACAGATACGGTTGCGGATGTACGCTAACAGGTCTTCGAGCAAACGTGCCAGACCAGACCGGGTTCCGGCTCAATCGCGGCGATGCCGCGTGCGTCGATTTACGCTGAGGTCGATATAGCCTCCGCCGCGCTGCCGTCGTGCCAGAGCCACGCGCTGACCGCGCCGCTGCGGCCGCGGATCTGGACTTCGGTCGGGCCGCTCAGCGCCCCGGTCGCGCGCACCGCACAGTCCGCTCCCGCGGCGCGCAGCAGGTCGTCGCTTAGGGCCACCTTGGCGCCGTGGCTCGCGGCCACCTCCATGAGCCGGCTGGCGACATTGACGGTATCGCCGGTCGCGGTGATGTGCTGGTAGCTGGCGCCGCCGAGACGCGATGCGACGATATCGCCGAAATGTGCGCCGATCTTGAATCCGATCTGGCTGGCGATCTCAGGCGGAAGACCGGCGATCCATGTGCCGGTGCGCGTCGTCAGTTCGATACAGCAGCGCACGGCACGGGCGGCATCGTCATCGGCGACCACAGGCAATCCGAACAGGATCATCGCGCCGTCGCCCATGAAGGTTGTCACCACACCGCCATGGGCGAGGGTCACCTGATCGATCATGGCGTGGAAGGACTTCAGCAATTCGCGCACCGCATCTGCGTCGCGTGTCTCACTGAGTGCGGTGAAGCGCGAGATATCGATGAAGATGACGGCGGCATGCTGATGCACCGGCTGCAACAGATAGTCCGGATCCTTGATCAACCAGTCGCGCAGGCCCGGCGCCTGAAACTGGCGCAGCAGATCGCTGCGGGCGGCGAAATGCTGCACGCTGCGCCGGCTGCTCCAGATCTGCAGCGCGCCGAATGCCATGGCCGGCGGCACAGCCGCAGCCAGCGGCAATGCGGCGCTCATCCAGATGCCATGGGCATAGGCGACGGTGTTGATCACGGCCCACAATGCGACGACGGCGACGATCGCAATGAGGCCGACGGCATTGCGCCGCCAGGCGAGCAGGACGATGCACAGCATCGCCAGGACGATCGCAAAGCCGGCATCGAACAGCCGTATGGAGGTGTTGCGCAGCAAGGTGTCCTTGGCGAGCAGATGCGTGATTGCGGTCGACACGACTTCGACACCGGGCATTACCGGGTCGAACGGCGTCGAGAAGAAGTCACCGCCGCCGCTGACGGTGACGCCGATGGCGACGACGCGATCCTCGACATCGGCGCGGCGGAGTTTGCCCGCCAGAACCTCCGATGCGCTGATCGTCCTGATGGTGCCGCGCGGCCCATAGAAAGACATCGGCAACAAATGGCCGACATCGGTCGGAATGTGGTTGCCGGCGAGGGAGAAGTTATACTCGCCAATCTGGGTATCGTCGCGCGAGGCGGCGGATGCGACGCGCAGCGGCATCGACACCATGACGCGGTCGGCCGAGCGCATGAGCATCGGCATCGAGCGCGGCACGCCGCTGCTATCGGTGTTGAGATTGACCACGCCGACCGTGGCCTGATCGGCGAAGACTTTCAGCGGCAGCAGAAATCCCGACGCCACCGGCAGATCCGCAAGCGGCCCGGCCTCCTTGGTGGCCACGGTCTGTTTGGACGCGCTGAACAGCGCCGCCGCGGCGATGACGGTGTTGGTCTTGCCGAGCGCCAGCGCCAGTGCGGCATCGCTTTCCGCTGCGCCGGCATCGACCAGCAGCAGATCGAGTGCGAGCACTTTCGGTTTGCAGCGTGTGATTTCCTCGATGATTGTCGTCAGCGTGGCGCGGGGCAGCGGATAGCTGCCTTGTTCGCGCGCGACCCGATCGTCGATGGCGATGATGGTGACGAGATCGGGTGGTTTCTTCACGCCGCGGATCTGGATGCGCAGGTCGGTCAGCGTCGCCTCTAACCGGTCGAGAAAGCCGACATCGCCGCGGTTATGTCCAAAGGCTAGCGCCGCTGCCCACACGCCCGCAAGGACCATGGCGAGCGGTGTCTGCAATCTGCTGGCCTTCATCATCGTCGCGTATCCAGGCCTCTTTAACGTCCAAGCCTTGCTAACGACCAAGCCTTGCCATCAATGCGGCTACGCGCGGCGCCGGCCAGCGCTTGATGTCGAGTGGTGTCGCTGATGCATCGACATCGACGCCTTCACCGGGGCCGAGGCTCACGCTGCCGGGGCCGGTCACACGCCTGACGCTGACACGACCGGTCTCGACGAAGACGGAGGTCTTGCTGCCCTCGGCGTCCACCGCCCATTTGGTGCCACGCACCGCGGCGATCGCTTGCGGTGTCATCACCTCGAAGGTTTTGCCTGCCTTCTGTTTGGGGGCCTTGATGAAAATGGCCTTGCTTTGCAGGTCGACGCCGTCGACACGGCCGTTGCGGTCGCGGTCGAGCAGCGTGAAACGCGCGCCGTTTTCAGCAATGATCGTCACGCCGCCGCAGTGCAGGGTTTGTGGGCCGCCGACCCGTTGGCTCGATGTGCAGCCGGGGCCGGCCTGCTGCGCCGATGCAGCGCTGCCATACAGGCACGCCGCAGCGACGATGGCCGCCGCCAGCCTGATTGAATGGGTCATGTTGGTTACTCCTGAACGCCACATCGGTAAGGCGGCCGGCGGGCGATTCCGTTCAACGTCAGCGGGCGAGCGGCGTGATTAACGCTCGGAGGTACCCATATAGGGCGACGCCGCGGCACAACGAGGGCAGATCCACCCGGGATGGCCGATCTCACGACCATGTGAGATTGAGAAGCATTCTCAGTAATCGGGCCGCGAGCGCTGCCGCAATCTCGCCACATCGCCCCGGATTTTCAGGGGATATCAAAGGTTTGCATGAGGCTAACGAGGCCATTTTCGGGGCGTTCGTGCTTGTTTTCCCCCCGCGCTTCCTTTATTCCCGTTTTGCATCGCAGACAGCGTCCTGGAAGACTTGGGTAACCAAGATCATTGGCCGCGTTTAGGCGGATGCCTGGGCGTGATCCGGCAAACGGCAGACCGTTTTCCGCGCTGATCACGCTTCGACGCGTGTATTTTCAGAGGACTAGCGCCAAATGGCCAATGTTGTCGTCGTCGGCGCCCAGTGGGGCGACGAGGGTAAGGGCAAGATCGTTGACTGGTTGTCGGATCAGGCTGATGTCGTCGCCCGCTATCAGGGCGGCCACAATGCCGGTCATACGCTGGTCATCAATGGTCAGACCTACAAGCTGGCGCTGCTGCCGTCCGGCGTCGTGCGCCAGTCCAAGCTCTCGGTGATCGGCAATGGCGTGGTGTTCGACCCGCAGGCCTTTGTCGATGAAGTCGCCAAGCTCCGCGGCCAGGGCGTCGATGTCGGCCCGCACAATCTGCGCGTCGCCGAAAACGTCACGCTGATCCTGCCGCTGCACCGCGAGCTCGATGCGCTCCGCGAGAATGCCAACAAGGCCACCGCCATCGGCACCACCCAGCGCGGCATCGGCCCGGCCTATGAAGACAAGGTCGGCCGCCGTGCCATCCGTCTGATGGATCTCGCCGATCTCGCCACGCTGCCACACAAGGTTGATCGCCTGCTGACGCATCACAATGCGCTGCGCCGCGGTCTCGGCCTCGCAGAATTCAACACGGCTGACATCGTGAAGGAGCTCTCCGCATTCGCGCCGGTGCTGCTGCCCTACGCTGAGGCCGTCTGGCGGCTGCTTGACAGCAAGCGCCGCGAAGGCAAGCGGATCCTGTTCGAAGGTGCGCAGGGCGCGCTGCTCGATGTCGATCACGGCACCTATCCCTATGTCACCTCGTCCAACACGGTTGCTGCGCAGGCAGCGACCGGCACCGGCATGGGCCCGGGCGCGGTCGGCTATGTGCTCGGCATCTGCAAGGCCTACACCACGCGCGTCGGCCAGGGTCCGTTCCCGACCGAACTGCTCAACGAGATCGGTGAAGAGATCGGCCGCCGCGGCAAGGAATTCGGCGTCAATACCGGGCGCAAGCGCCGCTGCGGCTGGTTCGATGCGGTGCTGGTGCGACAGACTGTCCGCACCTGCGGCATCAACGGCCTGGCGCTGACCAAGCTCGACATCCTCGACGGCTTCGACACCATCGAGGTTTGCGTCGGCTACAAGCTCGACGGCAAGGAAATCGACTATCTGCCGGCCGGTGAAGGCGCCCAGGCCCGGATCGAGCCGATCTACGAGACCATTGAAGGCTGGAAAGAGCCGACCGCGAATGCGCGCTCCTGGGCCGATCTGCCGGCGCAGGCGATCAAATACGTGCGCCGGATCGAGGAACTGGTGGGCTGTCCGATTGCTTTGCTTTCCACGAGCCCGGAACGCGAAGATACTATTCTGGTGCAAAACCCGTTCGAGGCTTAACGGACTGTTACCGGATAGCCTCCAAATTGATGCACCCGCAACATTGAGTCGAGATGGCTGATTACTACCCGTTGATCGCCCGTGCCATCGCCGGACTGGACCCCAGTGCTCCCGGTGAGCAGCGGCGCGCGCTCTATGAGCGCGCCCGCACGGCTCTGATTGCCCAGTTGCGCAGTGTCGAGCCGCCCCTCAGCGAGTCAGAGATCACTAGGGAGCGGCTGTCGCTCGAAGAGGCCGTCCGCAAGGTCGAATCCGAAGCGGCCCAGCGCGCTCGCGATGCGTCGCGGCCTGCGGGGGCTGGAACGACGGGCGACGGCAAGCCGCGCGCCGGCGATGCTTTCCGCAATGCCGGGCCGCGTGCCGGTGCCACGCCGGCCGAGCCGTCGCCGCGCGGCCGCCAGCCGATTACGCCGACGCCGGCGTCTCCCCGCGGGCCGGAAGAGCCGCGCCCGCCGCGCACCTTGCGCGTCGATCCGCCGCCGATTCCAAAGCAGCAGTCGCCCAATGCCGGTGCGCAGGATCCGAGCGGTCCGCCAACCCGCGAACGATCAGGCACGCCGCGCCGCTTCGAGAACAATCCGGCAGCACCACCGCCCGCCCGTAACGATCGCGGCGACCAGGGCGATGCCGCCATGCGCGGCTTCCGTGACGTCACCGCGGATGTCGACGATCTCGGTCGCGCCGCCGCGCAGGCCAACCGCGCGGCGCGCAAGACCTACGCCAACGTGCCGTCTCCGACGCCGGAATTCGATCGTCTCGAACCCAGCATGGAAGCGCGGAGCGAGACGTTCGGCTACGACGAGACGGCTTACGACGGCCAGGACGGCGACGAGTCGCAGGTGCCGCCGTCGCGCATCAAGGATTCCAAGGGCAAGAAGGCGAAGCCGCCCAAGCCTCCGAAGCCGAAGCGCGTCAGCGGCGGTTTCCCGTTCAAGACCGCGCTTCTCATCGGCATCGTGATGATCCTGATCGGTGCCGTGATTCTGGGCTGGCCGACGATCAACAAGATGGTGCGCGGTTTCGCTGGCGGTTCGGCGCCCGTTGTCACCGACAACAAGGATGCGCCGCTGGCGCCGCGGCCGAAAATCGCTGATCGCGTCGGTCAGCCGTCGTCGTCGGATCAGATCGCGCCGGTCGCACAGCGCGTCGTGCTCTATGACGAGGACCCGGCCGAACCGAAGGGCCGGCAATATGTCGGCACGGTGGTCTGGCGCACCGAGCAGATCAAGGGCACCGGCGGCAAGCCTGGTGACATCGCCGTGCGCGCGGACATCGAGATTCCGGAACGCAAGTTCAAGATGACCATGTCGTTCCGCCGCAACACCGACACGTCGCTGCCTGCCAGCCACACGGCCGAACTCACTTTCGTTCTGCCGCCCGATTTCGCCGGCGGCGGCATCGCCAATGTTCCGGGCGTGCTGATGAAGTCGAACGAGCAGGCCCGCGGCACGCCGCTGGCGGGCCTCGCGGTCAAGGTCACCGACGGCTTCTTCCTGGTCGGTCTCAGCAATGTCGAAAGCGATCGCGCGCGCAACCTGCAGCTCCTGAAGGAGCGGTCATGGTTCGATATCCCGCTGGTCTATGCCAACCAGCGCCGCGCCATCATCGCTATCGAGAAGGGCTCGCCCGGCGAGCGTGCCTTCAACGACGCCTTCGCGGCCTGGGGCGAGTAACAGATCAAGCGCGCTGGTCAGCCGCTCGTGATCTGCACCGATCTCTCCACGTCATGCCCGGCCTTGAGCCGGGCATCCACGTCTTGAGCCGTGCCAAAGGAAGGCGTGGATGGCCGGGACAAGCCCGGCCATGACGAATGAGAGTGCATTGCCTGGACCAACAAATCGATGTTGAGGCTACGGTTACTTGCCCTCAAAGCTATCCGCCTGCGCCGCTCCGTCGTTTCACGTCATTCCTGCAGCCAGAACTGCTTCACCAGAGGTTTCGCAGGCGCGCGCTCACCATCGCGTTGTCAGGCTGCCGAGAACGGTGCGCCCCTGTGTGAAGGTGCAAGTGCCGCCGTTGCAGATCGGAACACGCTCGTCCGACAGATTGCGCGCATTCACGGCCAGGCGCATGCCGCGATAATCGTAATGCACACCCGCATCGAACGCCGTGATCGCAGGGTTTCTGATCGTATTGATGTCGTCAGCCCAGGTCTGTCCGATCCAGCGCGCTCCGGCGCCGACACCGAAGCCCGCGATCGGACCGGTCTGCCAGGTGTAGTCGAGGAAAATCGCCGCCTGCTGGGTGGGCACGCCGATCGGCACCTTGCCGAGATCGGCCCCGTTGCTGCGAGTCACTGTGGCGTCAGTATAGCTATAGGACGCGACACCCTTGAGTCCCTCTGCCAGAGACAGCACCGCCTCCAGTTCGGTTCCGCGTGAGCGGATCTGGCCGGTCTGCACCGAGTACGGCGAACCGAAGACCGGATCGGTTGTCAGGACGTTGTCCTTGGTCAGGTTGAACCAGGTCGCCGTGAAGTAGCTGTTCCAGCCAAGCGGCTGATACTTGATGCCGGCCTCAAAGGATTCGCCTGTGGTCGGCGCAAACGGCGTGCCGCCGCGCGTCGTGCCGGTCTGCGGCAGGAACGATGTCGCGTAGTTGACGTAAGGCGCGAGCCCGTTGTCGAACAGATACAGCAATCCTGCGCGGCCTGTGAACTTGCTTGGGTCGCTCGTGGTGGTCACGCCTGACAGGTCGTTATGGTCCGAGAGCTCGGCAAAGTCCTGCCGGCCGCCGATGGTCAGCCGCCAGCCGCCCAGTGCCATCTGGTCCTGCGCGTAAAGTCCGAGCTGACCGAGAGTCTGGCTGTTGGCGCCTAGAAGCGACAAGGGCAATGTCGGCGCCGAAGTGCTATAAACAGGATTTGTCAGGTCGAGCGACGGACCGGCGCCCGCATAGGAGCCAAAGGTCGTTCCCTGCCGGAAGTAATCGACTCCGGCCAGGACCGTATGCTTGATCGGGCCGGTCGCCAACCTGGCTTGGACCTGATTGTCGATATTGAAGGTGTTCAGGCTTTCCTTGAAGGTTGCCGCGTAGCGGTTCAACGTGCGGCCGTCGGGCGCGAGACTGAGCGCATCGACCATGTTGCCTTCGAACGACACGTGCCCGAGTCGGACGTTCTGCCGGAACGTCACAGCCTCATTGAAGCGATGTTCGAGCCTGTAGCCGACCGAGGCCTGCGACTGCGTGAGCGCATCGAATGACGGATCGCCGAGACGAATATTGGTCACCACGCCCGTCGCCGGGTTGCGCAAATAATACGGCCACATCGACGTCTTGCTGCGCTCGTATTCGGCCAGCACCGTGAGCGTCGTGTCTTCGCCCAGCTTTGCGGTGAAGCTCGGCGCCAGAAACACGCGATCGTCCCAGGTGCCGGGAATCTGCGTGCCGCTGTCACGCACCAGGCCGGTGAAGCGATAGAGCAGCTTGTCGTTGTCGAGCGTCGGCCCGCTGAAATCGAAACGGCCCTGATAGCGATTGAAATTGCCGATATCGAGCCCGGCTTCGTTGAGCCGCTTCTCAAGCGGCATCTTGCTGACATAGTTCACCATGCCGCCGGCTTCGTTGGCGCCGTATAGCACCGAGGACGGACCGCGCATCACTTCGAGACGCTCGGCACCGTAGGGTTCGTTGCGGAAATAGGCGAAGGAGCCGTTACCCTGCCGCAGGCCGTCGCGGTAGTTGCCGTATTGGTTAGCTGCAAATCCGCGGATCAGGAACTGGTCATAGCGGGCATCGTAGCCATAGGGCTGGGTTTGCACGCCCGCCGTATAGGCTAGCGCCTCACCGACGGTTCGCGCGCCCTGGTCGCGCATCTGCTCCGGCGTCACCACCGAAATCGACTGCGGCGTCTCGATCAGAGGCGTATCTGTTTTGGTGCCCGTGGCACTTCGCGTGGCCACATAGCCTTGAACGGGGCCCCATGCGGATTCCGTTGCGCGGGCGCCCGGCACATTGCTCGGAGTGACTGTTCCCTGACGCGTGGCTGTGCGCGCCGCCCGTGCGGCGGTGCGCGACGCGCTGCTGCGCGCAGTGTTCTTGGGTTTGGCGCGCCGGTCTGCGCTGCCTTGAACGATGACGGGATCCAGCTGCGTGGCGCGCGCTGAAGGCGTCTCCGTGCCGGTGGCTTGCGCAAGCATTTGTGCGCTTGCTTGCGCTGACAGGCCCATCAACAAGACAATAGAACTCGCTGCACCAAGACACATTGCCTTGGTGACTTTTCTTTCGACGATCCCCACCGATAACGCCCCGCATGTCGTTCGGACTGACTGAGCCCGATTCCTGCGTGGTCTCTAGGACATCAAATCGCGCATGGCATTACCTGCCAAGTTAGAACCTCTACACACTAGAATCGTTAAAATCGCAGGAGCGTACCGAGCGGCAATTTGTGGATAGCCGGATCAAGTCCGGCCATAACGAACGAGAGGCGAGAGCTTTCGCTCTCGCGCCGCCGGAATGACAGCTACTTGCAGCCGAAGCTCCCCGCCTGTGTCACTGCTCCACCATTCCACACTGTCCGCAGCGGATAGACGCAAGCCGGATAGCTCAACTTGCTGTCGCGCGACGTCAGTGTGATCTCGCCGGGAGCCACACCTTTCTCGACCCAGTCCGTCAGCGCGGTGAAGAACTGATCCTGCTCGCGCGTCGGCGTCTGGTTGGCATTCCCCGGCAGTTTCGGCAGCGGCACGGAATCGTTCTGGCCGCCCACGGTATAGGCGCGGCCCTGCGAGCTGTGGGCCGAGCCGGGCAGCAGATACATCCGCATGAACTTCTGCACCTCCGCGTGGCCGCCCATCTGTGCGGCGACGCGCTCGTGATAGTTGACGTTGCCCGCTGGAGGGATCGCGTCGTCGACAAGGCCGCTATAGACGATGATCTTGCGGCCGAGATCGCGCAACTTGCCGAGATCCGCCTTGTCGGTGCCGAGATTGCTGAACAAAGTGGGTTGCAGGGCAAGGTTCTTGTTCACCGTATCGGCCAGATCGGCATAGCTGAGCTCCTGCCACTTGTTGCGTTCGGTGGTCGAGCCGTTGTTGAACGGAATGTCCGACGGGTTGGTGGCGCTGGCATCGGCGGCGTAGCGGACGTCCTGCAGGGCCAGGGCCACGCTGCCGGCGGCTGTACCGGTGATCTGGCTGCCGATCGCCGTGGTCCTGGTGAAGGCCCACCACACCTGTTTCGTGCCGAGCACCTTGCCACTGCGGCTGTCGGAGCTTTGCGCGGCGTCATAGCTGCCATCGGGCGTTGCGCCGAACCAGATCCTGTCGAGCGCCATCGCTTCCTTGATGCTCATGCAGGTTGCCGCATTGGCATTACTGCCGGTAACGCCCTCGCCAGCCTCGCCGTTGCAGAGAGCTGCGGCATCGCGTGCGGGATCGTAATCGCAGGCGAACGGATCGAGCAGGAAACCGATCCCGGCTTTGTCGCAGGAGGCGAGGGCGCGTTTGTTGGCGGCGTCGATCTTGGCGGCGAAGGCGGTGGCTTTCGGCTTGTCGAGCGCGGTGAAGCCGAGTTCGGTCTTCATCACGATCTGCGGATACAGCGCGGCCGTGCCGAATTGCGGGATGTTCAGCGCCGGCTGTGCGATCATGTAGCCGTCATAGAGCTCGGGATAGTCCTGGGCGATCTTCATGCCCTGCCGGCCACCCTGCGAGTGGCCATCGTAGTAAGTGTAAGCCGGCGCCTTGCCGTAATACAGCGTGGCGAGCGCCCTGGTCTTGACGGCCTGCTCCACCATGGCGCGGACCGAGAAGTCGCGAAATCCTTCGGCATTGACCTTGCCGTCGGAGAGAAAGGTGAAGGAGCCGTCCTGATACCAGGGTTGTCCTGCATCGGTGGTGCCCGAGGCATAACCCATATTGGCGTTGACGAGGGCGGGCACCTTGCTGCCGATCTTGTCGGCGATGCGATGGCCACCGCCGACCCAGCCGCCGCCGCCGTAGTTCCGGATGCGGGTATTCCAGTTCGCCGGTGTCGGCAGCCAGATCTCGATGCCGATGCCCTCGGACCAGGAGCGTGCAGTCTTGTCCTTTTCCGCCGTGAAGCCTGGCCCCACCAGAAGCTTCACAAGGCACATGTCCGCCGCCATGGTGATCGGGCGAGGCGAATCCTGTGCGACCAGGTCCTCGCCCTTTTTGATCGCCCGCACGGCCACCACGGTGGTGGCCTCATCCGGATGAAATGCAGTCTTGATACCGTCGTCGCAGGCGAGCTGCTGTGCGGAAGCGGGCGCGGTGCCGCCGCATAGCGCAGCAAACAAGGCCATCGCCGTCACGATGGCACGCGTGCGGCTGTCATCATGGATGATGTGGGGGGCTGTCGACATGGCGTTTCCCGTCTGTTTTATTTTTGAGTTGGGGTGAGTTCTCCTCACTTCGCCTCTGCGATCAACTACCAAAACGATGTCGGAACGTAACATTATGTTAAAAAGGGCCCCGTGGATTGGGCCTACAGCGATGTGATTTGACCCCGTGCGGTCGCCTGCTATCCACAATGATCCGCTCTTGAACCCCTTCTGCCGCCATGGACCCCGCATGACCACGCGCCGACAGGTGATGAAGCTCGCCGCCTTTGCTGCCAGCCAGACCGCGCTGATGGGCGCGGTGCGTGCCGAGGGCGGTGTCGATCTCGGCGCGGCCGCGTCGGCTGCGCTCCCCTTCGCGCAGCAGACGCCGATGCGTATCGGCGCCGCGGCGCTGCGCGTCCGCGACCTCGGCAAGATGCGGACCTATTACATAGACCTGCTGAAGTTCGACACCATCAGCGCGGACAAGACCGAGGTCGTGCTCGGCGTCGATGGCGTGGCGCTGTTGCATCTGATCCATCGGCCCGATGCGCCACTGGAAGCGCAGACCACCGCCGGGCTTTTTCACACCGCGTTCCTGATGCCGAGCCGTGCCGATTTCGCGCGCTGGCTGGTCCATGCCGCGCTGGCGCGCACGCCGTTCGATGGCTTTGCCGACCATCATGTCAGCGAAGCCTCCTATCTCACCGATCCCGAGGGCAACGGCATCGAGGTCTATTCGGACCGGCCGCCATCGGCGTGGACATGGACCGGCGACATGGTCACCATGGGGACCGACCAGCTCGATATCGACAATATCGTGGCGCAGACGGACACAACCCGCGATCAGTATCACACCGCGCCGAAGGCGCTGCGTATCGGCCACATGCATCTGCGCGTCGGCGATGTCGCGCGCGGTCGCAGTTTTTATGAGGGGCTGATCGGCATGGAGCCGACGCGGCTCGGGCGGCCGGGTGTCGCATTCCTGTCGTCAGGCCGCTATCACCATCACATCGGCATCAACACATGGCAGAGCGCCGGCAGCGGTCCGCGCAATGCGCAGGAGACCGGGCTGGCCTGGTTTTCGCTCCGTATTGCCGATGATGCTGTCATAACTGACCGCAAGCGCCGTCTTGCGGCGGCGGGCCTGTCAGGCGTGTCGATCGCAGATGGCATTGCGATCGCCGATCCCTGGGGCACCCAGGTGCGGCTCGTGAAAGCGTAAGGTCGAGAAAGATTTCGGCCGGTCTGCTGTCGCGCGCGACAGGGCTACGCCTCAGCCAATTCGAAATACCGCGGCGCGTCGCGCCAGCCATGGGCTGCAGCATGGAGCGCCTTGGCGCGATAATCCAGTTCGAGATCGCAGAGCATGCCGCGCATCTCCAGATCGCTCTCCTCGCGAGCGAGGCGGTTGCAATCGTCCGCGCGGTCTCTGAAATAATTTTCTGACATAATCATCGGTATCGTTTTCCATCGGCTTCGATGGAACTTCGCTGTCCGGTTTGGCGAAGACGTGGCGGCATGCCATCAAATACGTGGCAGTTCCCGCTTTTCGCGTTGCGAAAGATTGCGCAGCAATGTTACGGCGCGCCGTTGGCGCCTGCGGTCACGGCATGCGACACGAGCGCATGGGCATCGGTGATGCCGCCGGCCGCATGGCGCACGATGGTCTCCGCCATCATCGCCTTCGTCGCCGGTGTACGATGCTGCACGGCGATCTGCTGCACAGCGATATCCAGCACCTGGCGCAGCGTGGCCACATAGTTTGCGTCGAACTTCGGTGTCGGGTCGGTTGTCATGATACACTCCGTCGTCTCGAGCTGCGCGGACCATGCTGGCGCATTGGGGCGTATCTTGGCCCGTGCGATGAAACGTGGATGACGGCTGGTGACATTGTTTTGAAGTGCGGGCGTGAACCTTCACGCGGTGTTGCGCGACATCGCGTCGCGCGCATTGCGCTGCACACCATTGCGCAAAAAAGAAATCGGTAAAATCTTTAGCGAGTATGAAGCCGCGATGACATCGCGTGCACATTCGCGCGATCGATGACCCCTGCCATTTTGTTGAACGGGGGGCTTGATCAAGCGCCATTCCCGAATGCGGCCTATCGCGCGTCGAGGCGTCGGTTCGCGGATATGTGTTGCACGGGCGCCTTGGAGCAAGGCGTCCGTGCTCCACAAGGGCTCGCTGCTTACCTCAGCGAGATGGCGAGGCCCGAGAGATCGGCATTGACCATCAATCCGGTCTGGCGGCCGCTGAGTTCCAGCAGCGCGCCTTTCTCGTTGGTGAGCACGATGGCACTGACGCCGCGGCCGACGGCAGCCCCCGCGCCGCCTGCGCCATAGACGCCGGCCACATCGCCCGGGCTGTTGATGCGGCTGACGCGGCCGGACAGATAGGTCTGCGACGCGCCGAACACGAGGCCCGCGCTCAAGCCGCCGATCGACAGCGGATAGGTCCGGCCGCGAAAGGTCAGCGTGCCCGAACCGCCCGACGCGCCGATGAACCAGCCGCCCTTCAGCACATTGATGCGGATCGTGCCGCTATCGGCGAAAGCTGCGGAGGACAGGCTTGCGCCGATCAAGGCGAGGGCGACGACGAGGGTGGTGCGGAAAAGCGAGCGCGACATGGGGGTGTCCTCCGAGGGATGATTCGTTGGCGCAAGGCGAGGCCGGCACAATCCAGCAAAATGGTTGCGGGGTCCATGGGCTCGCGAGCGGCGAGGGCGCTGCAATTGACAAATGCGGGCCCGACCAAACACACTCGGCCATGGTCAGGACCGTCCTCTTCCTCTGCACCGGCAATTACTATCGCAGCCGCTATGCGGAAGAACTCTTCAATCACCTGGCGCGCCGCGCCGGTCTGGACTGGGAGGCGACGTCGCACGCCCTGGCCATCGAGCGGGGCAAGGACAATGTCGGCCCGATGGCGCGGCAGACCATCGACGCACTGACCGTCGATGGCATCTCGCCCCTCGGCGTATCGCGAATGCCGGTGGTCTGTACGCATGATGCGCTTGCAGCGTCCGATATGGTCGTGGCCGTGAAGGAGGCCGAGCACCGCACCTTGCTGGCGGAGCGCTTTCCGGGCTGGGAAGATCGCGTGACCTATTGGCACGTGCATGACATTGACGTGGCGCCTCCCGACGTCGCGCTGGGCGAGCTGAAGGCGCATGTCGCGCGTCTGGTGCGTGAGCTGGCTGAACTTCCCCATAGGAGCCTGATCGCTCCCGCCATGTGGCAACTCGTCGAGCGCCATGTGGGGCACGTCGGCTATAAAGGCGGCGTCAAGTCCGAAGGACTTGCGTGGGATCTGCCGGTCATCGATTGCTCCGGCTGGGCGGCGCTGCTGCTGTCCAGTGCGATGCAGGCGATGAATGATGCATCCAGAAGCGACCTCTTCAGTGTCAGTGAGATTGCCGAGATTTCGACCTGGTCCGATCGTATGATCGAGGTCATCGAGGCCCGCACCGGGTTTATTCTCGAAGGCGATCGGATCGATCTCGACAGCCTGCCGCGCTTTGCAACGATCGGCTTGCGACAGAGTGGTGGAGCATGGGCCGCGAACCATCCGCGTCCACGCGGGATCACCCATGTGGTTCAGATCGTGCGCCGCCCTCATGACGATGCGCCGTTCGTGACGGAGTCGCAGGGCTGGGCAACGCCCTTTGGTCTCCGGCTGCTGCCGCTGGCGGATTGGCTGGATATTAGTCAGGCGTGGCTCAAATCTGGCGAAGCGTGGGCGGTCGATCCGTTTGCGCCGTGCGTGCATCGCGCGGGCGTGGCGTAAGGCCAACGCCGCGAACCGCGAAGACCGCATCAATTGATGCTGTGAAAGAACCACTTCACCAGCAACACGCCGCTGCCGACCGCCACCACCACGATCCCGTAGCCGGTCAGAACATCACCCGGCGTGCCGCCAAATGGCCATGTAACAGCAATGGCGATGCCGACGGTGAATGTCAGTATGACGTAAAACAGAATGCCGCGCTCCTCCGGCTTTGATGCCAGCGCCTGCATGATGAATTCCAGAAGGGGACTTGGCTCGGACATCGACTACGGCACCTCGTCCCATATGTCGGCGCGCGCGAAGATCGGGTTCAGGCGTGCTGCTGCCGTCTGGTGCCCTCTGTCTGAGTGAACCTGGTGCGCAGTTATCCCGACTTATCGCCACCGTCCCACGGCCGCATTGGCCAATCACGAGGCCGCTGCCGTGACACCCCTTGAGCAAGTCGATCACCGCATGCGCGTGCTTGCCGCACGCATCCATGCGCCCGAGGAGCTGCTGCCGGGGTATCGGCATGTCGATTCCGGCCGTGCGCTGATCGAGCATGACGGGCACTTCCACTACATGTTCGTCGAATGCGGCGAGCGATACGACATGCGGACCACCGACGATCTAGATGAGCTGATGTACTGGGCTTTCGAGACCATCACCTCGGCGATGGCCGGAACCTATGAACTCATGCACCGCAATTCCAACGCCGACGATATCAGGCGCCTGCGTTTTGCGCATCAGCTCGCATTGCTGGGCCGGCTTGATCCTGCATGGGCGGATCGCTGCCGCGCCGGACTCGACAATATCCTCTCGCGTCATCCTTATGTCGACGGGCGTTGATCGGCATGCATCGCTCGGAAGCAGGGGTGATGTGAGCAATGGGCGGCGCGACAGGCTTCGCTATGTCGGGCGATCCCAAAACAGGCCAATTGCTCTCATTGGCGGTGTCGCGACGGTCACCGGATGTGACGCTCCGCCAGCCACCAGTAAGCGAGCGCCGCAACGCTTCCGCCGCACGCCGCTGCGCCGATCAGCCCCCATTCGGTCGGCGGCGACGAGCCAACGGAGGCGCTGATGCCGAAGAAGCCGCCGCCGGTGATGGCGCCGCCGATCATGCACATCGCGGGCGACATGATCCCGGCCCATCGCGCCAGGAGGATTCCAGGCACGGCGATAAAAACGGTGGCCTTGAACGAACCCGCCACGCCGAAAACGAGAGTCAGCAGAGCCGTCGTGACGACCGCGCCGAGATGCGCGGCGAGTCCGCCGGTGGGCCGAAGGCTGAGCTGCAGCAGAATTCCCATGGCCAAAGGCGCGATGATAATCGCCGCGATCAGGCCGACGATCATGCGCCCGATGTCGATCAGGCATCGCGAGACGCGGGACATCGGTGGTGCGGGAATGGGAGGCCTCGGAGGCATGACGCTTGGAATGTGCCGCTTCCAGACATCAAGCCATGTCAGCGCCGCCCCGTCATATTGCGCTCAATTCTTTCGATACGCGCTTCAGAGCCTTCTGGCCGTACGGAGCGAGTTGAGCGTGCATCTTGAAGTCAGCCAATGCCTCTCGCAGACTGCGTTTCATCTCCCGCGCCATGCCGCGGTTGTAATAGGCTTTGGTATCTTTCGGATCGAGCAGGATCGCCTGATCGTAGTCCGCGATGGCCCGATCGAGGTCACCCCTGCCCCTCCAGGCGCTGCCGCGGTTGTAGTAGGCTTCAGCATCTTTCGGATCGAGTTGGATCGCCTGGTCGAAGTCCACGATGGCCCGGTTGAAGTCGCCCTTGGCGCCCCAGGCGCTGCCACGGTTGGCGTAGGCGAGCCCTGATTTCGGATCGAGCTGGATCGCCTGGTTATAGTCCGCGATGGCCCGATCGAATTTTCCGCTGTGGTACCAAGCGTTGCCGCGATTGTTGTAGGCAGACGGATAGGTCGGATCGATCCGCATCGACTCGTTGTAATCCGCCATGGCGTGGGTGAGGTCGCCCTGTGCCCGGTACGCCCCGCCGCGACGCGCATAGACCCGCGCGAGGCTTCGACCCGTGTATTGGTGCGAGTCGATGGTGCGCGTGCACCCCGCGACCGCGAGGTCATCCGACAGCTTTATGCAGGAATCCGACTCGTCTGCGGCGGCCACTCCCGGCAACCCGGCGAGAAGCACCACGCCCATGCATGCGAACAACCGGTATGTTGAGAAGCGCATCTGCATCGCATGTGGTCTCCGCACGTTGTCCGGAGCAGCCGGGATACCCGACCGCCATTCCCCGGACGCTCATTTGTCCCTTGGTCGGGGTCGCAGATCAAATAGTTCATCAGCGATGATTGGATCCTCGGTTTCCGCTTCGGGTCATTGTTCGGGACCGGAAAGGGCAGCAGATCGAACGGCTTCGGTCCAGCAGCGACGAGTTCGGGCGCCTCGCTTGAGCTCGCGCTGATCGGCGTCCAGGCAATCATTTTTGAATGAAAACTGCACGTCCGCGCGTCGATTGCACAAGAAGCCAAGGAAAACTCAACGGCAATTCAAGGTGCCTACAAGGCTTTCCGGCCCGTCCGCGCGCATTCTGGCAGTGCTTTCAGGAGCAAGGCCACGGATGGCCCGAACAATCGGAGGAAAGTCATGAGGATTATCGTCATGGGCGGTACGGGTCTCATCGGACACACACGAACCCTTGCTGCGGGTGCACGTCCATGACCAAGCCTCACGATCGTTCGAATGACCCGGCAGCCGCATCTGAGGCGCCCCAGGAAACTCCGTCCCATGCCGAGCGGCCTTCTGCCGGTGCGGAGATGTCCCGCGTGCTCGGGACCACACCATTTCATATGGCTTTGGATTCCTCCGGTGCCGGAATCACCCACTGGAAACATGAGCCATTGCACGACGTCGTCGAGCCCATGACCCATCACGTCATCATGGCTTACAACGGTTCGATGCAGCGCATGGAGCGGCGGTCGGGAAGATCGGTTGCGATTGGAACGTTTCGCCCCGGTGTTGTGATCATCATTCCGGAAGGATCAAGCTCCCGATGGGATATTCCGAAACCTGTTGATGTCGTTCAGCTCTATCTTCCGCACAGAATACTCGAGCGCGTTGCCCACGAAGCCGACATCGCCGCTCCTGGCGACCTTCTGGAGCGAACGGCGCATCCCGATCCCATCACATCGCGGTTGCTCATAAGTGCGGCGGACGTCCTGGAGGGCAATGCGGCCCTGGATGCCCTGTTCAGGCTGCAAGTGACGGATCTTCTGGCCACGCGCCTGCTGGCTGCGCACACCGGCGCGCCAACCACGTTCCAGCAGACCATGGGCGGGCTGGCGCCGAAGACGCTGCTACGTGCCATCGAACGTTTGCGCTCGGACAGCGATACGGACGTCTCTCTCTCCGCCCTGGCCTCGGATGCCGGCCTGTCGCGCTTTCACTTCTGCCGTGCCTTCAAGGAAAGCACCGGGCTTTCGCCACATGCCTGGTTGCGCCAACACCGGCTCGAGCAGGCCATGAACATGCTGCGCGACACCGACGCATCGGTCGTGTCGGTGGCAGCGGCGCTTGGTTATGCCTCGCAGACAGCCTTCGCAGCGGCGTTCAGGAAGCTGACCGGCGAAAGTCCAAGCGATTGGCGACGACGGACGCGTTAGCCGCAATCTCTCGACAGGTACGACAATCGCTCTGGGGCAGTTGCAGATCCGATCAGCTAGATCATCACCGTGCCCACGCCAATAACGGACGGAGACAGACAATGGCCTGGAAGACCTTCGTCGACCCACTTGCAATGATACCGCGACGGAGAGTCGTCACGAGCTCTCTGATATATGGACTTTCACTGACCATTCGACTGACGACATCGACGGGCGAAGAAGCCGAGAAGCCAGCGCAGACCGCGCAAGACAGCACCCCTTCGTTGTCCATTATCGTGAGCGACGACATCCAGGCTTTGAATGACCGGCCGCTGACGTTCGCTCAGCCGATCATCTTTCACCGTGACCGGCCGCTGGTTCCGCGAATCTGCCGCGCCGAATGTGAACGTCCCATGCAACTGGCGTCGATGCTGGATTGTACCCCTCCATAGGGGCTCACCTCGTCGTTTCCCTTCTTCGCGTCATCGTTGATCGCAACAAATTTGCCGCAGGTGCGAAGCGGCGGCGGTGACGCGCGTACTGCCGAGCAACTTAAACCCAAGGAGAACATCACATGCGAATAGTCATCATAGGCGCCGGCTTCGCCGGCATGTACGCCGCATTGTCCGCAGCCCGCCTGCGCGACATCAAGGGCGTTTCGCCCGAAGAGCTCGAGATCGCGCTGGTCGCACCTGAGCCGACACTGGTCATTCGCCCGCGGCTCTATGAGCCGAAGCCCGAAACCTTGACGGCGCCTTTGCTGGATGTCCTCAAGGCCGTCGACGTCGTCTATATCAAAGGCAGCGCCGAGACGATCGACACCGCATCCCGCACGGTGCAGGTCGCGACCGCCAACAATAAGCGACAGTCGCTCTCCTACGATCGGCTGGTCGTCGCGACCGGAAGCCGGTTGTTCCGTCCGAATATTCCCGGTCTTGCCGAGCATGGCTTCAGCGTCGACAATCTCGACGATGCGATCGCGCTCGACAAGCATCTGCACGGCCTGGCTAACCGGCCGGCGTCGAGCGGACGCGACACCATCGTTGTAGCCGGCGGCGGCTTCACGGGAATTGAAGCAGCGACCGAAATCCCGGCGCGGCTTCGCACGATCCTCGGCAAGGATGCCAAGCCGCGCGTCATTATTGTCGAACGAAACAGTGCGATCGCCCCCGACATGGGCGAGGGTCCGCGTCCCATCATCGAGGAGGCGCTGCGCAAGCTCGGTGTGGAGACCCGGCTCGGTGCCGGCGTTGCCTCGCTGGATGCATCCGGGATCACACTGTCCGACGGCGAACGTATCGAAACCGAGACCGTGATCTGGGCGGCAGGCATTCGCGCCGCTCCGCTGACCACGCAGATCCCCGCCGAGCGCGACAATTTCGGCCGGCTGCTGGTCGACCGGGATTTGCGCGTACCCTCGGTGCCTGGCGTCTTCGCCACCGGTGACGCTGCCAGGGCAGCCAGCGACGATGTTGGCAATTACGCGCTGATGTCGTGCCAGCATGCGACGCGGATGGGCGCCTTTGCCGGCAACAATGCCGCCGCCGAATTGTTGCGCATGGCGACCAGGCCATATCACCAGAAGGGTTACGTCACCTGTCTTGACCTCGGTGAAGCCGGCGCACTGTTCACGCGCGGCTGGGATCGCAAGGTCGAGATGGTTGGCGACGTCGCCAAGAAGACCAAGAAGGAAATCAACACCGTCTGGATTTATCCGCCGAAGCCCGAGCGTGCCGCCGCTCTCGCCTCGGCCGATCCGGAGCATGTGACCGAAGTCTAGCCCCTCACACAAGAAAGGACCGTGCTCCATGCAGGAGCGCGGCCAGCTCTCGCAACCGATCAACCAGGAGGACCCACAGATGACACAGACGATTCAAGCAACTCGGAAAGACACTCAGCAAAATACCCAGAAGGAGAAACACATGAACCTTGATACGACATCAGCCCCCGTCAAGTCGGGGCGTAACGAACTGGTCCCCTCGCGCTATGCGGTGAAGATCGGCGACATCGACGTGCTGGTGGTCAGCGATGGCGTGTTGCCACTCCCAACCTCCATGTTGGGACATAACGCAGACCCCGCCGTCCGGGCCGCCTGGATGCGCGACATGTTCCTGCCGCCGGACGCTTTCGACTGGCCGCTGAACGTGGTCGTCGTGCAGAGTGGCGAGCAGACCATTCTTGTCGACGCCGGGCTGGGATTGGACCCGGACCTGCATTTGCCGCGGGCCGGACAACTGATCCAGCGATTGGCAGCTGCCGAGATCGATCTCGCATGCGTCACCGATATCGTGCTGACGCACTTGCATATGGACCATATCGGCGGACTTCTCGTCGAAGGGGTGAAGGATCAATTGCGTTCGGATCTGCGGATCCACGTCGCTGCCGCCGAGGTCGAATTCTGGAAAGCGCCCGATTTCTCTCACACCCAAATGCCGCCCGGATTCCCGGACGCGCTGCGGGCAACCGCCAAGCGGTTCATGGCCGAATATGGAAAGCATTTTCGGACATTCACGGACGAGCACGAACTGGCGCCGGGAGTCATCGTGCGTCGGACCGGCGGCCACACGCCCGGACACAGTGTCGTCCGCCTGGCATCCGGCGGTGACGCGCTGACCTTCGCCGGCGACGCCGTGTTCACGGTCGGGTTTGACCAACCCGATTGGCACAACGGTTTCGAGCACGACCCCGAAGAAGCGGCGCGCGTTCGGACCCGTCTGTTGCGGGAGCTGGCGGCAACAGGCGAATTGTTGGTCGCGACCCATCTGCCATTCCCGTCCGCCGGTCACGTGGCGATCGATGGCGATGCGTTTCGCTGGGTTCCGATCTCCTGGGACTACTGATCGTTTGCCGGGTTAGGACCGGGGCGCGTTCTCTTCGCTAATGAGTGCGCGCCCTGGTTTTAGCAGCGCCGATTCAGAAGGACTGCAGAGTTGTGGGGCCAAGCCGCGTCATCTTGGCAAGAAGGAGATTGAAAATGCAGAGTGAAAAGGTCGTGATTGTGACGGGCGGCAGCTCCGGCATAGGGAGGGCGGCGGCGCTGCGCTTCGCAAGGGAAGGCAACAAGGTGTTCGTAACGGGTCGTCGCCTAGGCCCAATTGAAGAAACGATTGCTGAGCATGCGAACATAGCCGGCATGGTGGCGGATGCAGCCTCCGCCGAAGATGCCAAGCGCACAATCGCCAGGACGGTCGATCTTTGGGGCAGGGTTGATGCCTTGGTCAACAACGCGGGCGCAGGTGCCATCCTTCCGCTGGCAGACGCGACAGCCGATCGGATCATGGACATTTTTTCCGTCAATGTGCTCGGCCCAAGTCTCCTCGCCTCTGCTGCTCTTCCTCACCTAAGGGCGACACGGGGGACGATCGTTAATGTCTCGAGCACTTTCGGTCACAAGCCGGTGGCTGGACTGTCTCATTACGCCGCCAGCAAGGCGGCCTTGGAGCAATTGACCCGCTGCTGGGCGCTGGAGCTTGCACCACTCGGCATACGCGTGAACGCCGTGGCGGCAGGGCCCACGGAATCAGGCGCGTTGACTGGCATGATGGGGCTCTCCCTGGAACAGGCTGCGGCAATCAAGGAACAGGAGCGTGCGCGCATACCGCTCGGGCGGCGCGGCGTTCCTGACGATCTGGCGGAATGGATCGTGAGGCTTTCGAGTCCCGCTTCGGAATGGATGACGGGCCAGGTTGTTGCTGTTGATGGCGGTCTGGGACTGGCTTAGTTGCAGTTAGCGTTGCGGGTAAACGTGAGCCAGTCGCAAAAGCACGAAGCTGCTAGCTTGTGTTTTCGAATGATGCATCGATCAGAAGAAAGGCGGTCCGCAATTGGGCAGACCGCCTCCTTTATTCAGGGCTTGAACGTGAAGTCCGGCCCGAGCGCGACGTCAGCCGGAATGGGTGGCAGATCGGCGAATAGTTCGGGATGCTTCTTCATGACGTTCAGCATCGGCTTGGCGTCGATGTTCTTGTTGACGTCGAATGTCGCCTTCAGCACGCCCAGCCGCTGCAGCCGGTCCTGCGCGCTCCAGAGTGCCTTGTAGCTGTTGGCCGAAAGACGTCGATCAAGCTGCTGGACATTAAACTCCATTGCGGCTTCGGCGATCTCTGGCTTCAGGCCCGGAATCCAGCGGGTGCCGATCTGGGCGGCGGCCTTGGGATTTTTGCGCATCCACTGGTCGGCCTGTGAGGTCGCGGCCAGGAATTTCTCCGTCGATTCCGGATTTTTCTCGACCCAGGACCGAAGCGAGACGACATAGCCGAGATAGGCGATGACATCACCGCCGCGGATCACTTCGAAGGCGCCGGGGACGTCCTTCTGCGCGATGATCGGCCACGGATCCCAGCCGGAAAACGCATCGATGCCCTTGGCGAGCAGCGCGACCGTCATATCCGGTGGCGGCGTGTTGACCAGCTGGACGTCGTCGGGCTTGAGCCCCGCCTTTTCCAGCAGTGCCAGGATATAGAGATGGTTGATGGTGCCGAAGGAGGTCGCAATCTTCTTGCCCTTGAGGCTCTTGAGGTCACCCTTGACGATGCCCGATCCCTCACGGGCAATGATCGCCATTGTCGCATCCGAACCGGACTTGGTGGCGCTGCCGCTGTAATTGCCGAGCGCTACGAGATCCATGCCGCGCAACACGGCGCCGATCATCGGAACGCCGACCTGCAGGATCTCGGTCTCGCCAGCCTGCAGCGCGTTCAGCGCATCAACGCCGGTCGCGTAGGGGCGCGCAATGGTGACATCGAGACCCTGCTTCTCGAAGTAACCGCGCTCCAGCGCCACCGGGATCGCCAGCATGTCGATGGCGCTGACCATGCCGACATTCAGTTTCGTCAATGTCTGCGATTGTGCGGGCACGCAAGCCAGCATCACGGCAGTTAAGGCCCATAATATGCGTTTCAAAATCAGTCCTCCTCCTTGATTGGCCCCACGCTCGTGACCCAGTAAGGCCGGGCAACCGCGTTGAGGTCCGTTCGTTTCACACCCCTTAATCCGATGGAATGATCGTCGGCTCCGGCGATCCGCCCATACTTCTGAAACGCCAGAACGTGAAAACGCTCCGGCGTAAACGGCATATCGATCTGGATATTGACCTTGTCGGACGCGCCGGCGAGCTCCTTGGAGATCTTGCCCGGCGCCTCGATGCTCAGCCAGCCCTGAAACGCGGCCCACAGGGCAACGACAGCGAGCACCACACGCCCGCGTGTCGAACGAATGACATCTCGCGCGATGCTCATGCGGCCCGCACCATTTGCAGCACCTGCGCCGACAGACGCTTGAACGTTTCATCTTCGATCAGTTGATCCCAGACGCGCGGACGCGGAAGATCGACCTTGATCTGATCGAGCACGCGGCCCTTGGACAGCACGACGACGCGGTTCGCAAGAAACACGGCTTCGGCAACATCGTGTGTGATGAAAATGACGGTCGGCTTGCGCTCCTGCCAGATCCGCGTCAGCTCTTCCTGCAGTGTCATGCGGGTCTGTGCATCGACGCTGGCGAACGGCTCGTCCATCAGCAGCACGGCCGGATTGTTGGCCAGCGCGCGGACGACGCCGACGCGCTGCTGCATGCCGCCGGACAGTTCATTCGGGTAGCGATCCGCGGCATGCGAGAGGCCGGCGAGCGCGAGATATTCCCGCGCGGTCCGGTCGCGCTCGTCCTTCGGCACGCCCCGCATTTTCGGGCCGAAGCCGACATTCTCCAGCACCGTCTTCCACGGGAAGAGGGCGAACGACTGGAAAACAACGCCGCGATCCGGACCCGGTCCCTTGACGAGACTGCCGTCGATCAGGATTTCACCACCCGTATAGGGGATGAAGCCCGCGATCATGTTCAGGATCGTCGTCTTTCCGCAACCGGAGGGACCAACGACGGAGACGAATTCGCCTTGCTCGACATCAAGCGAGACGTCGTGGACGGCGGTGACCTGCGATCCCGCATAGGGATCGAAATAGGTCTTGCGAAGATTTTTCAGCGACAGTGTTTTCATGACGTAACCAATCCCCACCGCTGGCCCGTTGCGCGCTCGATCGGCGCAAGGATCCAGGCATCGACGATGTACCAAAGAGTGCCGAGAACGATCATGCCGAGCAGGATCTCGACCGTTGAGCCGGCACGACGTGCATCGAACATCATGAATCCGATGCCGCTGGTGCCGACGATGATCTCCACCGCGATCAGCGCGCGCCAGCCATAGCCGAGGCCATTACGCAGGCCGGTGATGATGTTCGGCAATGCACCGGGCAGTGTCACTTCCCACAGCACCCGCATCGGCGAAGCGCCGAGGCTCTGGGCGGCACGTGCGAGATCGCGATGTACCGACTGCACGCCGAGCACGGTGCTCAGCACGATCGGAAACAGCACGGTGTAGACGATGACGAACGTCATGGTGGTGAGGCCGAAGCCGAACCAGATCAGCAGGATCGGCAGCCACGCAATATCGCCGATGGCTTGAAAGAACAGCAGCACCGGCCAGCAGATGCGATGTGCGAGGCGGCTGGAGCCGATCAGGATGCCGAGCGGAATACCCAGCGCGACGCCGATGGTTGCGCCGAACAGCAGCCGGATCAGACTGTCCTGCAGATAGTCCGGCAAAATTCCCTTGTAGGTGAGGGAGATGAACGACCGCATCACATCCACCGGCGCCGGGAAGAAGGCGCGCGGAAACATGCCTGAATTGGCGACAATGCTCCAGATCGCCACCACGGGAATAAATGGCACGATGGTCGCGATAATCGGCCACCGATGCGTCGCGCGCACGTAACCGCTCCAGAATTTCAGTGCAATGTTCATGTGCGCCTCACCAGTCCCCATCGCTCGATCGTCGCGCGTTCCAGCGGAACGAGCAGCAACCGGTCGATGAATAGCCACAACACGCCGATGACGATCATGCCGAGCACGATCACTTCGGTGCGATAGAAGTCACGGGCAACGAACAGCATGTAGCCAAGTCCGACATTGGTCGCGATCATCTCCGCCGCGATCAGGCCGCGCCACGCGAAGCCGAGCCCGGTGCGCACGCCTGTCACGATATTGGGGAGCGCACCCGGCAGCAGCACTTCGGTGAGCAAGGCCCATCGTCCGGCACCGAGCGAGGCGGCGGCATTGCGGATCGTCATCGGAATGGTGGAGACACCAAGCAGCGTGTTGTAGGCGACCACAAAGAAGACGGCGTTGAAGATCACGAAGATGATGGCGCCGAAGCCGTAGCCGAACCACAATGTCGCGATCGGTATCCAGGCGATGCCGGCAAGCACAGAGAAGAAGCGAAACAGCGGCGTCAGAAATGCCGAGACCGCAGGGCTCACGCCCATGGCGATGCCAAGCGGAACGGCGACGAGCACGCCGAGAAACGTGCCCAGTCCCACACGCAGCATGCTCGCGCCGATGTGGCGGATGAGCGAGCCATCGCCGATCGCGGCAACCGCTGCTTCCGCCACCGAGCCGACCGAGGGAAAAATCCGCGGATTGACATTGAACAGCGGGACCACGATCGCCCAGATGGCGACGAGCACCAGCAAGGGCGCCACGAACAAGGCTGCGCCCACCAGCGAGTTCATGCCGCGCCAGGCGACGCGTGACCGCACTTTTTGACCGGGCGCAACGAGCACGCGACCTCCCTTTGACCAGCGTTCTGGCCGCTTTGTTTTTATCTGCGAGGCTCTCGGCTACGCAGTTTAGTACTCAAATCTCGTCTGCGAACGGCGGCACTTCGCCGCCGCCTGATCACGTCACGGCATATCCGCCGTCGATGACGAGGATCGTCCCCGTCACAAAAGAAGCCGTCGGCGAGCACAGATAGAGCACGCCGCCCAGAAGGTCCGACGGCTTGCCCCAACGGCCCAACGGCGTGCGCCCCAGAATGACCTGACTGCGTTCCGGGCTGGCCTGCAGATCGGTCGTCAACGGCGTGGCGATCCAGCCCGGCGCGATCGCGTTGACGCGAATGCCGTCATTCGCATAGGCGATCGCCAGCGATTTCGTCAGTTGTGCAATACCGCCCTTGCTGGCGGCATAACCGGGAACGAGACCGCCGCCGAAGAACGACAGCATGGATGCCAGATTGACGATCGCGCCCTTGGAGCGTGCCAGCAGCGGCCGCGCGGCGGCGCACATCCGCATGGTGCCGTTGAGATTGATATCGACGACCGACTGGAAAACCGCGGGGTCGAGTTCTTCGCTGCGACGAATGACGCCGGCGCAATTGACGATCACGTCGAGCTCGCCGAGCGAGCCGACAAGGGACTTGATCGCGCTGTCGTCGCGAACGTCGAGCTGATGCGCCTGAGCCTCGCGCAACACCGAATCCGAACGTGCCCGCTCGATCTCCGCAGCATTCACGCCGGTCGCGATGACCTCCGCGCCGGCCTCAACGAAGCCGCGCGCGAGGCCCGCGCCGATCCCTGACGTTCCGCCCGTCACCAGCACGCGTTTTCCCGCGTACCAGATCGACGCCCATGCGGCCGACGGAATCTCCTCGATCATGTTGGCACCGTCTGCCATCAGCGCACGAACTGGTCGACGTAGTCACGGCCAAGGCCGACGGACTCGTAGTGGGCGCGGCACATATCGATCTTGGTGAAGACGTCCTCATAGCCGACGTGCTTGTTATTCTCATCGAGATATAGCATCGATCCCTGGATGTTGAAGAAGGTGATCATTTCCGGAACGTCCTCTGGGACGATCAGCGTGTGGATCTCACCCGGAGGCTCGAACACGTAGGAGCCTTCCGTCGCCACCCACTGGTGTTCGCGGTAGAACCACTTGCCGCGCAACACGAAGCCATGCACCGGATTGGGATGCAGATGCCGCGATAATACGCCGGCGCGTCGCACGCGCAGCAGATTGCACCACTGCCCCTGTCGTGTGTTCAGCATCAGCGGACGAAACCAGACATCCGGCGCCTGCGGCACCCAGACGCGCTCGTCCTCGGGAATAGCGACGACGGCGATTTCCGGTGATGCAAGGACGTGCGTCGATCCAATCATGTCACGATACATGGGGCTTCCTCTTTCTTTTTTTCGCCGTCGCGGTTGAGACCCGCGTTATGCCTTCAGGCGGCGCAGTCGCGCGACGCTTCGAGAGCTTGAATTGCGTGTAGCCGAGCACCTGCTCCATGGCGGTCTTGGCCTTCTTTGCATCGCCGGCGGCGATCGCGCGCGCGGCGGCCGCGTGGTTTGGCAGATTGTCTTCGAACCAGCCGGGGCTGCCGACCGCGACAAGAAACACCGCGCTCAGAATGGTATCGATGGCGCCGCGAAAACCCTGCAACACGGGGTTATGCGTCGCATCTAGAATGGCGAGGTGGAATGCCTTGTCCGCCTTGATGGCGCTTTCCTGATCGTGCGAGGTTTCCATGCCGACGAGTGCGGCCTCGATGCGCAACCTGTCCTGCTTGGTGCTCCGCGTTGCCGCGAGCGCGGCTGCTGCCGGCTCGATGATCAGTCGGACTTCCTGAATCGCCATCAGAAGATCGCGGTCCGGTTCGCCGCCGCCGACCAGCCATCCCAGCACATCGCGATCGAGCAGGCTCCAGTCGCGGCGCGGCAAGACGTGCGTACCGTAACGCGGACGGACGCTGACCATTCCTTTCGCAGCGAGGGTCTTGATCGCTTCCCGGATGACGCCGCGCCCGACACCGAAGCGCGCCTCCAGTTCCGGCTCCGGGGGGAGGGTTGCGCCAATCGGGATAATATCCTGCGCGATTTCGCAGCCGAGCGTGGTCAAGACCGAGTTGATACGGCCTGGCTTGCTTCCCCGCTCCAGCGATTTCGTAGGACTTCGTGCCACGAGTGTTCTTTCCCCGCTTGTTTCCTCAGTGGCGTATCTCACGTTTTCAGAGCGAATGCAATCATCCGATGTTTAACATCGGATGATTGATTTGCGGCGCACAATGCTTTGTCCGATCGCAATTTGAGTTTGAAATTCATGGCAAAGCGGTCGCGATAGATGGCCGGCCGCCGGCGCGCGGCCGGTTGTTTTTCCGGGAACGAGTTTGGCTGTTCCACCGTTTTCAGAGACACCGGGCCGGTTCGGTTACAGCAGGACCGGTTCTCCTTGGCTCGTGAAAATCAGGAGAAAGCAAATGATGTCCGAAACTCAAGTCCACACCATCGCCCGGCAGATGCTTGATCGGCACGGCCCCGTGGCCATCGCTCATGCCGCTCAGAATGCACTGACATGCGAGCAAAAAGGTCAGGTGGAAGAAGCAAACGAGTGGCGCCACGTGAAGGATGCCATGAAAATCATGCAAGGCCCGCATCAGAGCTGAGGTTGCGATGCCGCCTTCCGAATGCGCGCAGTGCCGTCCGTAGTGTCGTGGCGGGAATGGCGCCTTGATGTCCTGCGATGCGGCGAACTCCCTCCGATGTCAGAGTGAAGAATCATGAATCACGAAGACTTGGAACTGATTTGAACCAGATCAGACAATTGATACTTGATGAATTGTCCAGCTGACCTGAGCGCCAACCTTGCGTCTGTAAGACCGCCATTCCACAGAGGCCACGCATGGATCATATCGGGCCATACCTCCAATGTCGTCGCGACGTTGGCTATTGCGGCAGCCTCCGCGAAACGCGTCGAGTCTGCGAGCAAAGTTTCGGCTGACCCGACCTGAATGAGTGTTGGTGGAAATCCGATGAGGTTCGAGAACAGCGGAGACAGAAACGGGCTCCTGCGGTCGAGCGATGCCGGAGCAAAGGCGTCAGCCAGTTCCTCAAGGTAGCCACGGTGGATGATCGGATCGATCTGATCCTTGCTTTGTAGCGTCGTCCCGGACATTGAAAGATCGGTCCAGGGCGAAATAAGCCAAGCGCATGCCGGCGACTCTTCATTGGCTCCGCGCAAAGCGTTGATGAGGGTAATTGTTAGATTGCCGCCAGCGCTGTCACCGCCAACTACGATATTGCTGGCGTCTATGCCCTGCTGGCGCAGATATCGCCAAGCGCTCATCGCGTCGTCGTGAGCGGCAGGAAACGGGTTTTCCGGCGCGAGCCGATAGTCAATCGCCAGGGTGCTTATGCCAGCAGCCCGCCCCGCCTCTGTCACGAGGCGTCGATGACTGAGGATTGATCCCGAACAAAAACCGCCGCCATGAAAATACAGAAGCACGCGCGTCGTATCTGCCCCCGGTGAGAAGGACCATTCCCCCGCGACATTTCCGCAATCGACAGTCCGCAGCTCGACATCGTCGGCCACCGGCCAGATCGACCCGACTTCGTCAAGTCGCTGCCGGCGCTGATCCCACCCGACCGGGCGGGGCTTTGACAACAGTACCGCGCGAATATTCGCAATCCCACTTTCGGCCAAGGATACTTTCCCCCGAAAATTCGTGAAAATTGAGCGGCAATTTCAAAACTTCGCAGAAGCAAGTCTAGAGGGAACGCGGGGATTGCGCCAGCAGCGGACAATTCCGCATAATTCTGAATCTGACATCGCGTGGCGCTCGGCGCCCACTTGTAATTCGCCAGTCGTGCTTAACTAGAGCGAGGGCTGTTCTTCACAAAGTGGAGGATGCTGCAATGCGTGAACCAAATCCTGAAAAGCTGAACGCACTCGTAGGAAAGCTGGTCAACGACCTCGGCATTTCACTTGGCGGTGCCAGTATACTGCTCGGCGATCGTCTCGGCCTCTACAAGGCAATGGCGAATGGAGATATCTTCACGCCGTCGGCGCTTGCCAAGAAGACCGGCCTGCATGAGCGTTATGTCCGCGAGTGGCTCTCCGGCCAAGCCGCCTCTGGTTACATCGATTATCACCCTGAAAAAAACGCGTTCTCGCTCTCGGCCGAACAAGCGATGGCATTCGCCGAGGAGGGGTCGCCAGCTTTCTTCGCCGGTGCATTCGATGTCGTACAGTCCACCTATCTCGACGAACCCAAGGTTGCCGAAGCATTTCGAACAGGGAAGGGCGTTGGCTGGCATGAGCATTCGAAGTGCCTATTCTCGGGCACCGAACGCTTCTTCAGGCCGGGCTACAACGCCAATCTGGTTTCGAACTGGATTCCGACGCTCGAAGGCGTCGAAGCCAAACTGAAAGCTGGCGCCAAGGTGGCCGATGTCGGATGCGGCCACGGCGCCTCGACCATCGTGATGGCGCAGGCGTACCCCAAATCCAGGTTCTTCGGGTTTGATTACCACAAACCTTCGATCGATCGCGCGAAGGTCCTGGCCCAGGAAGCGGGGGTCGGAGACCGAATTGAATTCGCGCAGGCCAGTGCCAAGGATTTTCCGGCAAAAGACTACGATCTCGTCGCTTTCTTCGATTGCCTGCATGACATGGGCGACCCCGTTGGTGCGGGCAAGCATGTCAAGGAAACACTGGCCAAAGACGGATCGTGGATGATCGTCGAGCCATTTGCTCATGACAATCTCAAGGATAATCTCAACCCGATCGGGTCCATTTTCTATCACGCCTCGACATTCATTTGTACGCCTGCGTCGCTCTCTCAGGAGGTGGGCTTGGGGCTCGGTGCCCAGGCAGGTGAAAGCAAATTGCGTCAGGTCGCGACTGAGGCAGGATTCAAGCGCTTTCGCCGCGCGACTGAGACGCCTTTCAATATGATCTTCGAAGTGCGCGCTTGATCGATCAGATCGACGGTGCGGAGCGACCCGGATGCCGCGGGAAATGCGGCTTCTAGGGGCTGCGTCGCTCTGGATTGATGTCACCTGTCGACAGGAGCGCTGCAGATTCGAAAAGGAGCCGCTGCAAAAATCTCTCGAAAGTGTAGTTCAGAGTAAGTTGACCGCCACAAAGGTCTTGTCTCGCTCATGGCAAGCGGCCGACATCGTCCGTTACCGATTGTCGGTTTGGCACCAGAAGCGGACGTGAGCTATCTTAATGTCGCAAGGGATTGCCGCATGCGTGAGCGGCTTCAAATCGACCAATTGGATACCCGGCACCGATGTTGCGGTCGAGCAGCTCGTCGATGTGCGACACGATGCCGATTACATGTGACACTCGTAGGATAGATCGATTCCAGGATAATATACTTGGGACGGGCGTTGCACATTGTTGGCGTTAAGCCAGTTTCACGCACATGAGCTTCGCGTCATCCTTCCTTTCTGCAAGACCTATTGAGACGATTAACGAGATTATGGCTGAAGTAGACGAAGGCACTCGGCTAGATGGAGCAGTCGTCACGAGCCACGCGCGAGAGCACTCTGTAATCCGTAAGAATACCGGATAGTTAGAGTTCTGCTCTGCCCTTCATCTTCAGATTGCACGCTCGACGCGCTTAATCATGGCCTCAGAGCATTATTGTCGAACTTGAGTTACGGCAGCAGGGCTGTCCTTCAGATGAATCCTGAGCGAACATTTACGCAATAGCTTTCCCTATCACGCGCTGCATTTTGTCCCCACCTGGGGATTGCGCAAAATTCGCTCGATCGACACGCTCGGTGTCAGCGATCTCCGGTTGTCGAGGGGATAGCTAGGATCATGCATCTATGTTCAGCGCGAAGCGTAGTCGCGTTAGAAGCGCGACATCATCATGGAGCGGCAATCATGGCACTGATCAATGGTACACCAGGTGACGACATTCTGGACGGAACCCCAGTTGCGGATACGATCAATGGGCTCCCGGGTAATGACACTCTCTCAGGCCTCGGCGGTGATGACACGATCAACGGTGGAGCCGGTAACGACTCGATCGATGGTGGCGTCGACAACGACACCTTGAACGGCAACGCGGGAGACGACTCCATTCTCGGAGGAGACGGAAACGACCAGATCAGTGGCGGCGCTGGCATTGATACGATCGACGGTGGCGCTGGAGATGATACGGCTAGCGGCGACGCGGGGGACGATACGATCAATGGCGGCTCAGGGAATGATGATCTCTCCGGCAACGCCGGGGCGGATACGATCGATGGCGGCGACGGAAATGACAACGTCGACGGCGGTGCTGGAAATGACGTCCTCTCGGGGGGCGCAGGCGATGATACACTCGCAGGCGCTGCTGGCGATGACACATTGAATGGTGGTGATGGTGCTGACGTCCTGTCTGGCGGGGTGGGCGATGATACCATCAATGGTGATGCCGGCGACGATACCCTGACCGGCGGGCTCGGCAATGACACGCTGGAAGGCGGCGACGGCAATGATACCGCCAGTGGCGGCCTGGGTGATGATACGGTGAATGGCGGTCTCGGTGATGACACACTGAATGGCGGTGCCGGTAACGACACCATGAACGGAGGCGATGGTATCGACACCCTCAATGGCGATGACGGGAACGATATCATGAACGGCGACGCCGGAAACGACACACTTAATGGTGGAGCGGGCGACGACGTCATGGATGGCGGTGCGGGTAACGACCTGCTGGCAGGTGACGCCGGTGACGACACAATCGAAGGCGGCGCTGGCGATGACGTCGCTAGTGGTGGCGACGGGGCAGACGAACTGTCCGGTGGCACCGGCGTCGATACGTTAAACGGCGATGCAGGCGACGATACGCTTGCCGGCGGCAATGGAGCGGATGCGCTTGAAGGCGGCGACGGTGACGATACGCTGGCCGGCGGTGCAGGAAATGACACGCTCAACGGCGCGGCGGGCGACGATGAGCTGAGCGGCGGTAACGGCGCTGACGCGATGAACGGCGGTATCGGTGATGACGTGCTTACAGGAGGCGCCGGAACCGACGCGATCAACGCTGGCGATGGTACGGGCGCGGACTTCGGTGATGACGAAGTTACCGATCTTAGTTTCGCTGACGGTGACACCATCAGCATCGATGCGGCGCCTGGCTATGACCCGACAACGGTGGTCGTCGACGACGATGGTACCAATACCACGCTGGATTTCGGCTTCGGAACCATCACCCTCGATGGCATTACGGGCGGAGGAACCCCCTATGCCTCGATCGAGGACATAAATAACGCAGCGGGTTACACCGCTATCGAAGTTGTCTGATTATTGACGACGTAGGGCGGCACGTTGCCGCCCTACGCATTCTGCGCAATTAGGCAGTCACTATGCGTCTGGCTCACTCGGCCCGAGCAGAATCTGTTGTCAGCGCCGTTCCAGGGCGAACCACGCTCGTGTGGGTCGTCGTCTTCAGCGTGTCGGCCAACATCCTTCTGCTTGTGTTACCCTTCTACTCCATCGAGGTCTTCGACCGGGTCATCAGCAGCGGAAGCATCGAGACTCTCATCGGCCTGACCTCCCTCGGAATTGCGGCGTTGATCTTCAGCGCCTTCTTCGACGTCATTCGATTTCGATTGCTCAGCCGGTTCGCCGTCACCTTCGAACAGCGCATCGCACCGCTCATCCTGGAGGCAACCATTGCCGATCCGGCGCGACGCCGCGAAGGCTCGACGCATGATCTGGTGAAAGTTCGGGAGCTACGGAACTTCTTTTCAGGCGGCGCTGTCATTACGTTGGTCGATGCCCCGTTTCTTCCCGTCTTCATACTTATCCTCTTTCTCATCCATCCCTACTACGGCGCTATTGCGCTGACTGGCGCGGTCGTTCTGTCGATCATGGGATATGTGAGTAGCTGTATTGCCCGGGCGGAGGTCAATGAAGCGAGCGGTGCGGCCGCACGTTGTCAGATGCTAATGGATGGCATCGTACGACACGGCAACTTCATCAGGGCCATGGGCTGGACTGGAGGCGCCATCCACGCCTTCATGCGCGCCAATGATGAGGCGTTATCTCCTGTCGTTCGCGCCAGCGAACGGGTCGCCGCGATCGCATCGGCGGCACGCATGGTGAGGTCTACTCTGCAAGTTCTATCTATCGGATGTGGTGCCTGGCTTGTACTGCAAAACGAGGTACTCGCCGGCAGCCTGATCGCGAGCTCGATCATGGTCAGCCGAACCCTGCAACCGATGGAGAGCCTTATCTCTGCCTGGCGCGGGGTGACCGCGGCGCAGGAGGCATGGAAACGCGTCAGCGCCGCGGCGACATGGGTGTTGAAGCAACCTCATCGGACCCGCCTCACTGCCCCAAATGGCTTACTGGAACTCAATGGTGTCGGCTTCACCATTCCGCAGGCGAGACGTTCGATCCTGAGAGGTATTGCCTTCCGATGCAGGCCCAGCGAGATCGTCGTGGTCGTTGGTCCGACCGGCGCGGGCAAGTCCACTCTCTTGCGGATGGCGGCCGCCTTGGAGAAGCCCAGCGTCGGTGAAATCCGGCTCGACAACGCGTTGCTGGAGAGCTGGCACCCCGATCAGCTCGGAAGCTACATCGGCTATCTTCCTCAGGATGTCGAATTGCTCGCCGGTACCGTTGCTGAAGCGATCTCGGGATTTGAGGAGAGCCCGCGCGACGAAGATATCGTCATGGCGGCAACTCTGGCTGGCGCGCATCAGATGATTCTGGCACTGCCGGCCGGGTATCAAACGCAGATCGGTCGCGACGGTCATCGCCTCTCTGGTGGCCAGCGACAGCGCATCGGCTTGGCACGAGCCTTCTTCGGCAACCGTAAACTGATACTGCTCGACGAGCCCAACGCAAATCTCGATCCGGATGGCGAGGCAGCGCTGTGCACTGCGATATTGAGCGCACGATCGCAGGGCGCAACCTTCCTGATCGTGACCCACCGGCCACGCCTCCTGACGATTGCGGATCACGTATTGCTGCTCCGCGACGGCACGCAGGTCGCCTTCGGTCCCGTTTCGGAAGTTCTACCCAGCAACACAGCGGGGCTCCCTTCACGCCGGGGTCCGCGTCAGCCCGAGCGCCCGCAACTGCTATCTGGCTAGGAGCAGGAATTGTGACAACTCACGTCCACGAACTTTTACTCGGTGCAACGAGCAGCCACGAAATCCTGGAGAAACCCAGGTCCGATGCCCGACGACTCATAAAATGGGGAGCCTTCCTTTTAGCGATTCAATTCGGCGGATTCGGCCTTTGGGCTACATTCGTCCCGCTGCGCAGCGCCGTCATCGCTCCCGGTATCATAAAGGTCCAATCCAAGCGGAAGGCGGTGCAACATTTCGACGGTGGGATATTGAAGACCATTTATGTCCGCGAGAACGAGCAAGTCGAGGCCGGTCAGATCGTTGCAAAACTCGATACGACCCAAGTTGAGGGAAGCCTTGGCGTATTAGAGACAAAATTGTTTGCTGATCTCTCGCTGGATGCACGGTTACTCGCTGAACAAATGCAGTCCACCGCTATTTCATTTCCTGACGAATTACGGAATTCTCCTCGCCCCGAAGCAAAGACGGCAATTCAGACCCAGGAGACGGAGTTCGCGACGCGATCAAGTGCATTGACCGGCGAGCGGAAATTGATCGATCAGCAGACCCGACAACTCATGGAAACGGCCCATGGCCTCGAAAACAGCAGGACAAGCCTGCAAGAGCAACTTCAGTTTCTTCAGGAAGAAATACGAGATACAGCATCGCTATTGGAAAAAGGGCTCGCACGAAAGCCACGCGTACTTGCGTTGAAGAGGGCGGAAGCGGACATGCAGGCCCAACTCACGCGCAATCTGACCCAGCAAGCAGAAACACGCGGGAAAATCGCAGAACTCGTCGATCGTGGAAAACAGCTGGGTCTCAACCAAAGTCAGGATATCGCAAAACAGAGTCACGCAACGCGAGAATCGATCGGCGATCTCAGACATCGGATTGGCGCATTGCGTGAACAACTGGCGCGGACTGATTTACGCGCACCGGAGTCGGGACGGGTTGTTCGCCTCAACAGCAGGGAATTGAACACTGTGTTAGCGCCTCGAGAGACACTCATGGAGATCGTGCCCATCGAGGATCGCCTCGTCATCGAGGCATCCCTGCGGCCGCAGGATCGCGAGGAAGTCATGGCGGGGCAGAACGCTCGTATCCGCATCATTGCCCTCAACATTCGCCGCCGACCCATGCTGGAAGGCCAGGTGACTGCTGTCGCGGCGGATGCGTTCACTGACACGAAGAGCGGCGTCACATCCTACATGGCAGAAATTGATTTGCAGCGATCACCGGAGGTCGAACCTCATCTCACGACTTTGAAGCCCGGCCTTCCGGTCGAAGTCTTTGTTGAAACAGGCATAAGAACATTTGCGGAGTACTTAATTCAGCCGCTGCGCCTACGCGTCCACCGTGCCTTCCGGGAGAGTTGACGCCTTGGCGGAATATTGAACACACAAATTCTTTGGGAGGCATTTATGCAGCAAGGATACCAACAGGAAAACGACCGCTCTGACACCATCGGCTCACTGGCCTTCAGGCTTCGAGCTACTCCGGCGAATCCATTGCCCCGCCCCAGCCGCAACTCCAGTGCGCCACAAAACCTGTGGTTTGCGCGATCCTTAGCCCGACTGCTCGAATGCAAACGCTGCTACGCTGTGTTCTTGTCTCCAGAAGGAGATCTACTCGATCAGACTTCAGTTGGATTACCCGCGCCCAGTCCCGCATCGGAAGCGTTGGCGAGATCCATCTCGGAGACTTTCAACGGAGACGGCAATTTCATATATCAGTCGTCTACGTCGCCAAACGGGTTTGCACGCCGGCTGATCGGAACGCGCCCGGTCTACGGGCACCACTCGGTCATCGGACGTGTATGTACGGTCTCTGGGGATACTGCCATCTTTATTGCGGGATGGTGGCAGGTGCAGATTCCTGATGCAGAATTCGCTACCGCTAGGCGCGCGATCGAGCTCCTATGGGATGCGGTCGCTGATCTGACAAAGACCACATTGCAGTCTCATCAAATGTGGCTGGATGACATTGAGTCGCCCGCCCTGACCATTGACGAAAATCTGATCGTTCGGAGCATGAACAGCGGGTTTCGGCGACTTGTCGGCGAAGGTGTCATCACTCTCGATGGTGGTACGCTCTCGGGATCGACCCCCCTCATCACCACCCAGCTCAGGGACGCTGTTCGAGCCGCTATCATTCCGGATCTAAACCAAAAGAACGTCGGATCGACCGTACTCATCTCGCAAGAGGAGCAGCGATTTTTGTTTGCTGTGATCGGTTCAATCCCTGGAAATACCGATCCAAATCTTGCTCTCATCTACGTTCCTCAATTCAATGAGGAGGCCGGTGCCCAGCGCATTGCTCTCGCGTTTGGCTTGAGTTGGGTGGAGGCGCGGATTGTTCGCTGTATTCTCCGCGGGCGCTGTCCACGCGCCATCGGATTGGAACTTGGTTTCACGGAAGAAACCGTACGGACTTACATCAAACGCGTCATGCTGAAAGTTGGAATCAATCGCCAATCGGAATTTTTCGTTCTGCATAGTCGAACATTCTCACCGTTCAAGTTGCGACAGCCCGGGGCACCCTACATCACCACATCTTCATCCATGTAAAATCGTGGAGTTCCCGCGGGCATCCAGACGTGATCAGATGGCGCATCGGCAACAGATTGCGATATTGTTAGCGCTGCCCCTCGTTATAGGAATATCGCACGCGGCGACTGCTGGAGATTTGATCATACCGTTATCGTGCGACATTGGTCGCACGTGTTTCATCCAGAATTACGTAGACATCGACGATAGTCCCTCGGCCAAGGACTACATGTGCGGGACATTGACCTATGACGGCCATAACGGCGTCGATTTTCGATTAACGTCACATGGCAGACAGCAGAAGCCGGTTCACGTCGTCGTAGCCGCCGAGGGCACGGTGCTGCGAACTCGCGATGGCCTTGCGGACAGCCCTGTGAAAGGCGACAGGCGCGATGCAGCCAAAGGAAATGAATGCGGCAATGGCGTTGTTGTCAGACATTCCGGAGATCGCGAAACCCAGTACTGCCATATGGCCAAAGACAGCATCTTGGTAAGAGCTGGAGATACAGTCCGCGCTGGCCAAGTTCTCGGTGCCGTCGGCATGTCGGGGCTAACTGAGTATCCGCATCTACACTTTATTGTGCGGCGAGAAGGGAAGGTCATCGATCCCTTTGGAACAGGCTTGATGCCTGGCGCTTGCGGCAGTCATACTGAAAGTGAATGGACGGACGATGCTCGGGTTCGTCTGGCCTATTCACCGCGCGCAGTCTTGAACTTCGGATTCGCTACCGAAGCGGTCACGAACGATATGATCGAGGTTGACGCTGTCTCTCAGCGCAAGCCAAGTACGAAATCTGAAGCCCTTGTCGTTTATGTTCGGACAATTGGCTTGAAGACGGGCGACGAACAGTCACTGACGCTGCGCGATCCCGACGGCAGGATCATCGCCGAGAAGGGTCCAGTTGCAGTTGCGCAAAATCAGGCCCAGACGCTTCTCTTCATCGGAAAAAAGCGGTCCACCGAACCTTGGCCAGGCGGAGTATATTCCGCGACATATATCGTCGGGCGTAACGGCGCGCCGATGTTGAACCAGGTATTTCGTCATGATCTGCGTTAGCGGGTCCGTTTTCTATCACGCCTCGATATTCATCTGTACACCTGCGTCGCTCTCTCAGGAGGTGGGCTCTCTGGCGGGTGCCTCCGAAGAATTCTGAAAATAATCCTTGACGCTGTTTTCGAGGAGATTATATTCCATTGCATCTCGTCCCACTTTGAGGGGCGTTGCCAGGGACGCTTGTTAGCGCGGGGCGGGATGTGGCGCCTGCGGGCGGGAGGGAGACGTTCCCTCACGCACTCGGGAGGCCTTGGGTCACCGTCCGGCCCCACTACGGGGGTCTGCCACTCATGCTGGCTGGACGTGGCATCGGTGAACGGCGGGAAACCGTCGGGATAAGCGGACTGCGGAGGTCTGCGCCTTTGCCCGGAAGAACGGTCCCGGGGACAGAAATCGCCACGGTGGAGCGTCGAAAGGCGTTTCCGCGGCCTCTGCTGTCCGGCGATCCGGACACTACGCTGCGGCACTGTTACCAAGTCGCGCCTTTCGGCGCTTCATCTCCCTCATTTTCGAGGGAGAGCACCGGGACTGCCACTCACGCGCTCAGGCGCGGGCAAGGACGGCGCGTGACCGTCACCCAAGTCACTCATATCCAGTCATCATCGTCACAACGGGAGTTCACATGATCATCTCGCAACACGACGCCTGGCATCTCGCGCAGCGCGCCAGGGACAAGAGCGACCTGGCGGCCAAGCGGCTGTCGGATATGATCGTCGCCGCCTGCATCGAGGAGATCGAGCGCGGCAATGCGAACATCCTGCGCACCCATCGCACTTGCGTCATCAAGGCCTGTCGTCGTGCACACCATTGCACAGGCAGTCGGCCGATCTGTCTTCTGTTTCAACGACGGCGTGTTCTGAATGCAGAGCAGCAGCAAGCGATGCTGGACGAAATGTATTGGCGCGTCCTGGAGGCGCTCGTCGCCAGCGAGGCGGCGTGATGGATTTGTTAACCGGCCTTGCTTCCTGCGGCGGCGCTGCCGTGACACCGCATGCGGGGTCCGTTAGTGTCGCGCGCAATAGTGCGCGCCGATGCGCGCTTATAGCCGGGGTTTTGCGACATGCGCGCAGTAACGATGATGACGTTTTCCGCTTTGCACCCGCGCGGCATCGCGCTCGCTGTCATCGCGGTGCTGGCGCTGCTCGATATCACGCTGCTGGTGGCGCGGGAATTGCCGAGCGTGCCAGTGCTGCAGAAGGTCGGTTTCGATATGGAGTCCGCCGGCTTCAAGGCGCGCTTTGCCAACGATGCCGCAGGGAAGGCGGCCTTAAGCAAATTGCCGGCCTATCGCTTCGTCGTGCACACCACGCCGAACGGTCCGCGCTATCTCTATGCCGATCCCGCCAAATGCATGTGTACCTTCGTGGGAAATCGCGACAACTATCTCAACTATCAGGATATCGTGCGCCGTGGCCTGCCGCAGGCGGATTACGTGGCGCCGGATTACAAGACGCAGGCGAGTGCGCTGCTATCGGACGATCCGATCGCGTCGGACCAGATCGACTGGCAGCCCGACAGTCTCGCGGATGCGTTCCGGGATTATTACTGATCTCGATCTCTCCCCGCCTGGCGAAGCTTGGCTTCAACCGGCGGGGAGAGATCAGAACATCAGCCGTCGATCTTGCCCGCGATGATCGGGCCGAACAGCTCCCACTTCTCGCCCTTGAAGCGCTGCATCTGCAGCTGCTCGATCGGGTAGAAGTCGGTCGCCGAGGTCGAAATGGTCACGCCGGGCAGCAATGTGTCGGGCGCGAATTCCTTGAGGTTGGCTGCTTCCTTTATGATGTTCGCGCGGGTCAGGTTGTCACCGGCCTGCTTGAGCACCTGAACGATGGTCTGCGCCTGGCCATAGCCATAGACGACCGAGCCGTCGCTCCTGTCCATGGTGGGCGCATATTTGGCGAGGAAGGCGTAGAATTTCTTCATGCCCTCGTCATTGTCCCAGCTGGAATCGGCGCCGTCCTTGGCGTAGTTCGCCGACAGGATGCCCTGGGCGATCTCGTAACCCGCCGGCTTCATCACGCCGCCGACCGAAGAGCCGACATTGCTCTGGATGAAGGTTGGTTTCCAGCTGAGCTCCGCCACTTTCTTGATCGCCTGCGCAGCGAATTTCGGCGTGGTGAAGCTGACAAAAGTGTCGGCATTGGTCGACTTGAGCTTGACGATGTGGGACTCGATGGTCGGCTCCGACACTTCATAGCTTTCTTCGGCGACGATCATCGATGCCGCCTTGGCGCCGAGACCATCCTTCAGACCCTTCAGCATGTCTTTGCCGAAATCGTCGTTCTGATACATGACCGCGATCTTGGCGTCGGGCTTTTCCCGCAGCAGATAGGCCGCATAGATCCTGGATTCGCTCTGATAGGCGGGCTGCCAGCCCATGGTCCAGGGGAAGTCCTTGTAGTCGCCGAACTTGGTGGCGCCGGTGGCCACGAACAGTTGCGGCACCTTCTTCGCATTCATGTATTTCTGAATCGCGGAGTTCGATGGCGTGCCGAGCGAGCTGGCGATGAACAGCACTTCGTCGGATTCGACGAGCTTGCGGGCCTGCTCAACGGCCTTCGGCGGCGAGTAGCCGTCGTCATAGGTAATGTAATTGATCTTGCGGCCGTTGATGCCGCCCTGATCGTTGATCATCTTGAAATAGGCTTCTTCCATCTTGCCGATCACGCCATAGGCGGAGGCGGGCCCGCTATAGGGCATGATGTTGCCGATCTTGATCTCGGTATCGCTGGCGCCGGTGTCGTATTTTTTCTGGGCGAAGGCAGTACCGCCAAGGGCCGCACTGAGGGCTGCGGCAACCGTGAACGTCATTGCACGCGAGCTGAATGAAGGCATTTCTGATCTCCCTGATCTCTAGATAAAACCGCGCATATTCTTGTTTTTTGTTGAATGCTGCGGCGCGTCGGATTGAATACTTTTCCGCTGCAACTAGCAAGAAAAAGCCCCTCACGACTTTCGTCGTAAGGGGCTGTTTTATTAAGCAGTTTTAATGTTCCAGCGCGAGTTGTTGCAACGCGCTTTGTCGCTGTCTTCCCAGTCGTCATGGCCGGGACAAGCCCGGCCATGACGGAGCGTAAGACGGTCGCATTTTTGTGAACGATTAACCGCCGAGCTTGCTGTCGATCGGCGGGCCGAACACGTCCCACTTCTCGCCGGTGAAGCGCATCATGCGCAGCTGCTCGATCGGATAGAAATCGGTCGCCGAAGTGTTGATCTTGACGCCCGGCAGCAACGTGTCGGGTGCGAAGTCCTTCAGGCTGGCGGCCTGCTTCATGATGTTCGCACGCGTCAGGTCGTCGCCGGCCTGCTTCAGCACCTGAACCACGGTCTGCGCCTGGCCGTAGCCATAGGCAGCCGAGCTTTCAGCCGGATTGGCGAAGGGGGCGTATTTGGCGAGGAAGTCGAGATACTTCTTCATGCCCTCATCGTCCTTCCACTGCGGGTCGATGGCGTCCTTGGCATAGGCCAGCGACAGCACGCCCTGCGCGTTGTCGATACCCGCCGGACGCATCACTGCGCCGACCGAGGAGCCGACATTGCTCTGGAAGAACATCGGCTTCCAGCCGATCTCGGCCACCTTCTTGATCGCCTGCGCCGCGAATTTCGGCGTCGAGATCGAGACGAAGATGTCGGCGCCCGATGCCTTCATCTTGACGATGTGCGAGTCGATGGTCGGCTCGGACACTTCATAGCTGTCTTCAGCCACGATCATCGAAGTCTTCTCGCCGAGGCCGTCCTTGAGGCCCTTCAGCATGTCCTTGCCGAGGTCGTCGTTCTGGTAGAACACGGCGATCTTGCCGTTCGGCTTCTCGGTTATCGCGTATTGCGCGAAGATGCGGCCTTCGCTCTGATAGGCTGGCTGCCAGCCCATCGTCCATGGCGCGGTCTTGTACTCGCCGAACTTGGTCGCGCCGGTGGCGACGAACAGCTGCGGGATCTTCTTGGCGTTCAGGTACTTCATGATAGCGGTGTTCGACGGCGTGCCGAGCGGACCGAACACGAACAGAACTTCGTCGGATTCGACCAGCTTGCGGGTCTGTTCCACAGCCTTGGCCGGGCTGTAGGCATCGTCATAGCTGACGAAGGTGATCTTGCGGCCGTTGATACCGCCCTGATCGTTGATCATCTTGAAGTAGGCTTCTTCCATCTTCCCGATGATGCCGTAGGCCGAAGCCGGGCCGCTATAGGGAATGATGTTGCCGATCTTGATCTCGGTATCGCTCGCCCCGGTATCGTATTTCTTCTGGGCATTCGCGGAAGTTGAGAAGGCGAGAAACGCAAACGCCGCGCTCGAGAGCGCGGCGGTGCGCAGAAAGTTTCTGCAGTTCATAGGTCCTCAGTGTTTACGTAGTTTGCCTATCAAGCCCTGTGCCAAATAGGCGAGTTGCCTGGCCCCGTTCGGGAGCAGGAAGATGATGATGATCAGGATGACGCCGAACACGGCGCCAGACAGACCCTTCGAGACGTGTTCCGCGATATTCGGAACGAAGACGATGAAAGCCGCGCCGGCCAGCGAGCCCGGCAGCCAGCCGACGCCGCCGACCACCATGCCCAGGAACAGCGCAATAGCGAGCTGGATGGTGTAGCCATCCGGCGCGACGAACTGCACGGCGATGGCACCGAGACCGCCAGCAACGCCGGTGATGCCGGCGCTGACGCCGAAGGCCAGCGTCTTGTAGAGCGAGACGTCCACACCCATCGCCGAGGCGGCGATTTCGTTGTCGCGGATCGCCATCATGGCCCGGCCCGACCGCGACTTCAGCAGGTTGACCGAGAGGATGTAGATCAGGATCGTGACCGCGAGGGTGAAGAAGTACAGCCACATGTCCTGCGACACTTTCAGACCCAGCGAGGCCAGGATTTCCGGTGCATCAGGCTTGGTGACGACAAGGCCCTGCACGCCGCCGGTCCAGTGTTCGAACACGCCGAGCTTCAGGAGCTGCGGCATCGCCACCGCGAGGGCGAAGGTCGCCAGCGCGAGGTAGATGCCGGAGAGCCGAAGCGCCGGCAGGCCGAACAGGAAGCCGGCGATGAAGCAGACCAGACCAGCCACAGGAAGCGTCAGTGCGTAGTTGACGCCGACATGTTCCATGAGGATTGCCGACGTATAGGCGCCGAGGGCGTAGAACGCGCTCTGGCCGAGCGAGAACTGGCCGCTGGCGCCGGTCAGGATGTTCAGTGCGAGAACCGCGATGGCGTAGATCAGCCACATCGTCATCTGGAAGATGATGAAGTTCTTCACGAACAGTGGTGTGACGATGAGCAGCGCCAGGATGATCAGCGATGCCAGCGGGCCGAGCGCCATTGCCTTTTTGGGAACGGCAGCGACCGCGGGAGCGGCGGAGACGTCTTGAACGGTGCTCATGATCAAACTCGCTTCACGATGGCACGGCCGAACAGGCCATTGGGTTTGACGACCAGCACGGTGATGATCAGCGCCAGGGCGATGGGCAGTTTCAGCTCATTGCCGACACCCGGGATATAGGTGCCGACGAGGTTCTCGAAGACGCCGACAAGGAACCCGCCAATGACAGCACCCAGTGGGCTCGTGAGGCCGCCGACGACGGCCGCGGCAAATCCGTAGATCAGCACGCCGCCCATCATGTTGGGCTCGAGGAACACGACGGGGGCGATCAGCATACCGGCGATCGAACCGATCGCAGCTGCCATGCCCCAGCCGAGTGCAATCATCCATGACGTGTTGATGCCGACCAGCCGCGCCGATTCAGGCATCGACGCCGCTGCCCGCATCGCAAGGCCCACGCGGGTGTAGCGGAAGAAGATGAACAGCAGGACGAGCAGGATGATCGTCACGCCGATCATGCCGGCCTGATGCGTCGAGATCAGCTGGCTGCCCAGGAAGGGCGACGAGCCGAACGGCGAGGGAAACTGCTTGATGGTGAAGTCCCAGGTCAGGCCCGCGACGCTGTTGATGATGGCGAACAGCGCGATGAAACCGGCGACGTGGGTCAGCACCGGCGCCTTGGCGAGGGGCTTGAACAAAGCCCGCTCGATGACGATGCCGCCGACAAAGGAGAAAATCAGCGTCAGCGCGAATGCTCCCCAATAGGGTATGCCCCACTGCATCATCTGCCAGGCGACGAAGGTCGAGAACATCGCCATTTCGCCCTGGGCGAAGTTCAGGTGGTCGATCGCCTGGTAGATCATGACCACGGCGAGCGCCATACAGGCGTAGATCGCGCCGGTGGCGATGCCAGCCAGGACTTGGTTGGTAAAGAGTTCCATGGCCGCCCCCTCAATATCCCAGATACGATTTACGGACGTCTTCATTATTCGCGATCTCGTCGGCGGTGCCGGACATCACGATGCGTCCTGTTTCGATGACATAGGCCTTGTCGGCGAGTTCGAGCGCGAGCTGTGCGTTCTGTTCGACGACAAGGATGCTGACCTTGTCCTCGCGGTTGATCTTGCCGAGGATCTTGAACAGATCCCGCACGATCAGCGGCGCAAGGCCAAAGGACGGCTCGTCCAGCAGCATCAGGCGGGGACGCAGCATCAGCGCGCGGGCGACCGCGAGCATCTGCTGTTCGCCGCCGGAGAGTGTGCCGGCCTGCTGGGTATGGCGCTGCTTGAGCACCGGGAAATGGGCATACATGCGCTCGATGTCGTCACCGATCGCCTTGGTGTCCTTGCGACTGATCGCGCCGAGCTGCAGGTTCTCTTCCACCGTCATGGTGGTGAAGGTGCCGCGGCCCTGCGGCACATGGGCGATGCCCAGCCGCACGATGCTTTCGGTCGACTTGTTGTCGAGCTTCTTGCCCTCGAACTCGATCGAGCCTGTGGAGCGGATCATGTTGCAGATCGAGCGCAGCGTGGTGGTCTTGCCGGCACCGTTGGCGCCGAGCAGGGTGGTCAGGCTGCCTTCCTGCAGTTCGAATTCGAGGCCGTGCAGTGCCTGGACCTGGCCGTAATACGCACGCAGGTCTTTTACGTGAAGCATCGCGGTCATGAGTCTTTGTCTCCCAGATAGGCCTTGATCACAGCAGGGTCTTTCTGGACGGCAGCAGGTGTGCCTTCAGCGAGCTTCTTGCCGAAATTCAATGCGACGACATGGTCGGCGATCGACATCACGAGACCCATGTGATGCTCGACCAGGAGCACCGTCACGCCGCGATCGTCGCGGATGCGGCGGATCAGGTCGCCAAGGATGTAGACTTCCTCATGGTTGAGACCGCCTGCGGGCTCGTCGAGCAGCAGGATCTTCGGTTCGGCGGCGAGCGCACGCGCGAGTTCGACGCGCTTCTGCGTGCCGAAGGGAAGACCGCTGACGATCGTGTCGGCCACGCTATGCAGGTCGAGATAATCAAGGATGTCGTTGACGTCCTTGTTGATCGCAGCTTCTCCTGATCGAACCCATGGCAGCTTCAGCGAGTCGCTGATGATGTCGCTGTTGGTGCGCGCATGTTTGCCGACGCGGACATTGTCACGCACGGTCAGGTTCGGAAACAGCGCAACGTTCTGGAAGGTGCGGCCGATGCCGATCTCGGAAATCTTGTGCGCCGGACGATTCAGGATCGTCTGGCCGTCCATCAGGATATCGCCCTTGCTCGGCTGGTAGAGCCGGCTGAGACAATTGAACAGCGTGGTCTTGCCGGCGCCGTTCGGTCCGATGAGGCCGAGGATGTGGCCCTGTTGCATGTCGAACGAGACGCCGTTCAACGCGATGATGCCACCGAACACAACGCTGACGTCGCGAACTGAAAGCAGCGCCGCCGTCGATGCAACGGGCGCGCGCTCTGCGAGTTGTGCCTGCGTCATGTGCGGTGCCCCTCGATCGTCGGCTGCGGCGAAGTCTTGCGCAGGTCACGACGATGAAGGCTGTCAGAGCCCTTCAACAATGCGTGCAACTTTCCCTCCTGATTTGATTTTTTTGCTGTCGAGTTTTTTGGATTGTGGTGCAGCTGTTCCCCCGAGCGCCGCTTCGATGTTTCTTACCATCGCCAATAGCCGAGGTCCAATATCGTTGAGCAAGCGCTCTTCCGTGAAACGGAACGCGGGCGCGCCGCAATTAAAGGCATAAGGACCGGTGCCGTCATTCAATGTCATCGCAACACCGGCAGCGTGCACATCGTCCTGCCACTCGCCAGCCGAGATGACGAAGCCGTGGCGCGCGACCATTTCGCCTGCGCGCTCAAGCCCGTCGCGCATCTTCGACCAGCGATGTCCGTAGTGCTCGCGAAATTCGCGCAATAATTGGGCACGTTCTTCCGGTGGCAATGCCCAGAAATAGGCGCGGCCCATCGCCGTGGTTGCAATGGGAATGCGCGAGCCGACGTCGAGTTGAACGCCGACAGTGAGACTGGAACGGCTCTGCCCGAAATAGATCATGCTCAATCGATCGCGCGCGCCGACTGCGCAGGCGCCGCCGGTCTGCCGCATCAATTCGTCGCGAAATGATTCCGAGAGATGCTTAACGCCTAAGTTCGCAAGTGCAGCATACCCCAGGGCCATGGCTGCTGGCGCGAGTTGATACTTCTCGAAGCGTGGCACAGGTGTAAGGTAGCCCAACTTCGTGAGTGTGTAAGTCAATCGCGAGATGGTTGGCTTCGGCAATTTGGTGCGGGCGGCAATCTCCTGATTGCCGAGAAGCCCGTCATTGGGGCGAAATGCACGCAAGACATCCAGGCCGCGAGCCAATGCGACGACGAAATTGCGATCTGTCGCCACATTCTTCGCTGGACGTTTCATGCTTCCCGAAATTTGGTTTTGTCAGTTTCATACGATTGCACCACGGCCCTCGTTGACAAGGGACGCTCTTCAAAATAACCCTCCGTGTCAAGATGTGGAATTAAATTTCGCAGTGCGAAACTAAGAAAATCAGACCGGTGAACGTAGCCAAGGAGAATGCCGTGAGCGATGTCGTAAAGCTTGAACGTCATGATGAAGTCGCCATCGTCACGATCAACTCTCCCCCTGTAAATGCGCTGAGTGCGGCGGTTCGCCGCGGCATTTTTGAGAACGTCAAAACGGCCGCTGCCGATCCTGCCGTGAAGGCGATCGTCATCGCATGCGCAGGCCGTACCTTCGTTGCCGGCGCCGACATCACCGAATTCGGCAAGCCGCCGCAGTCGCCCGGATTGAGCGAAGTCATTGCGGAAATCGAGAATTGTTCCAAACCGGTGATCGCCGCGATCCATGGCACTGCGCTCGGCGGCGGCCTCGAGCTCACACTCGGCTGTCATTTCCGCGTGGCGACAAAAGAAGCCAAGCTCGGCCTGCCTGAGGTGAAGCTCGGCCTGCTGCCGGGTGCCGGCGGCACACAGCGCCTGCCGCGCGCAGTCGGCCCGGAACTCGGCGTCAAGATGGTCGTCACCGGCGATCCGATCAGCGCATCTGAAGCCTTGAAGAACGGTCTGATCGAAGAGATCGTCGAAGGTCCGGCCTCGGGCGCAGAAGCCTTCGCGCGCAAGGTGATCGCCGAAAAGCGTCCGCTGCGCCTGCTGCGCAACGACGATTCCAAGCTCGCCGCCGCTCGCGCCGATCGCACCATCTTCACCAACGCCGCCGCAGCCGCCAACAAGAAGAACCGCGGCATGAATGCGCCGCTGGCCTGCGCCGAAGCCGTGAGCTGGACGCTCGACGTGCCGTTCGACGAGGCGCTCAAGAAGGAGCGCGAGATGTTCCTCAAGCTGGTCGCCGACGACCAGTCGAAGGCGCAGCGCTATGCCTTCTTCTCCGAGCGCGAAGCCGCCAAGGTCCAGAACGTGCCGGAAGGCGTCAAGCCGCGTCCGGTCGAGCGCGTCGCCATCATCGGCGCCGGCACCATGGGCGGCGGTATTGCGATGTCCTTCGCCAATGCCGGTATTCCCGTCACGCTGATCGAGACCGGCGAGGAGCAGCTCAAGCGTGGTCTCGGTATCATGCAGAAGAATTACGAGGCGACTGCAGCGCGCGGCGGCATTCCTGCCGATGCACCGGCCAAGCGCATGGCGCTGATCAACGGCGTCGTTGGCCTCGAAAACGTCAAGGATGTCGATCTGGTGATCGAAGCCGTGTTCGAGACCATGGCGATCAAGAAGGAAGTGTTCACCGCGCTGGATGCCTATGCCAAGCCGGGCGCCATCCTCGCCAGCAACACCTCGTATCTGAACATCGACGAGATCGCAGCCGTCACCAAGCGCCCGCAGGACGTGCTCGGTATGCACTTCTTCTCGCCGGCCAATGTCATGAAGCTGTGCGAAATCGTCCGCGCCGACAAGACCGCGCCGGATGCACTGGTGACGGCCGTTGCCGTCGCCCGCAAGATCGCCAAGGTCCCGGCTGTGGTCGGCGTCTCCGACGGTTTCGTCGGCAACCGCATGCTGGCGGCCCGCTCCAAGCAGTCCGAGAAGCTGTTGTTCGAAGGCGCACTGCCTCAGCAGGTCGATGCCGTCGTCACCAAGTTCGGCATGCCGATGGGTCCGTTCGCCATGGGCGATCTCGCCGGCCTCGATATCGGCTGGCGCTCGCGCAAGGATCGCGGCATCACCTCGCCGATCGCCGATGCGCTCTGCGAAGCCGGCCGCTTCGGTCAGAAGACCGGCAAGGGCTATTACAAGTATGAGGCCGGCTCCCGCGCGCCGGTGCCGGATCCGGACGTCGAGAAGCTCATCGACGACACCTGCCGGAGCCTGGGCCTGACCCGTCGCGCCGTCAGCGATCAGGAAATCCTGGAACGCATGATGTATCCGATGATCAACGAGGGTGCGCGCATCCTCGAAGAGAAGGTGGCATCGCGTCCGAGCGATATCGACGTGATCTGGCTCTATGGCTATGGCTGGCCGATCTATCGTGGCGGCCCGATGTTCTATGCCGATCAGGTCGGCCTCAAGCAGATTGTCGAGCGCCTGCAGTTCTACGCCAAGCAGACCAACGATCCGTCGCTGGAGCCGGCCGCGCTGCTGAAGAAGCTCGCCGATGAAGGCAAGACGTTTGCGTCACTGGCGAAGGGCTGAGATGGCCGGGAGCGCTCACTGCTCTTTTCCCTCCCCCTTGTGGGGAGGGTGGCCGACCGAAGGTCGGTCGGGTGGGGGTGGCCCCGCATTCAGAGCTTGTGGCACCCCCACCCCGGCCTCCGCTTCCGTCGATGCTGCGCATCGACGTCGCTCGGCCGACCCTCCCCACAAGGGGGAGGGATATTACGCGCAGCGGCTACTATCATTGCAGGTCCATCGTCCATGACCCATCCCGGCGAACAGCACTACCCACCGGGCGTCACATGGGACGCGCCGATTGCGCGTGGGTCGCTGCCGGGTCTGCTTGCCGACTCCGTTGCAAAACATGGTGACCGCACCGCCATCGAATTTCGGGATCAGCCGATCTCGTTCAATGATCTGCAGGCGCGCGTCGATATCATAGCTGCCGCGCTGATGCGCGCCGGCTATGGCAAGGGCTCCTCCATCGGCATCGTTCTCGGCAATACGCCGGATCATCCGGTGCATTTCTTCGGTGGCCTCAAGGCCGGCGCCCGCCTCGTGCATTTGTCGCCGCTCGATGGCGAGATCGCGCTGTCGCACAAGCTCAAGGATTCCGGCGCACGCGTGCTGGTGACGAGCAACCTCGCGGCGTTGCTGCCGATGGCACTGAAGTTTCTCGACAAAGGCCTGCTCGATCGCCTGATCGTCTGCGAGGATGACGACTGGGGCCCCGTCAACAATCCGCAGCTGCCGCTGCCGGAAAATCCCGCCATCGTCACTTTCCGCAATTTTACCGCAGGCGCCACGCCGCCGACGCAGTGGCCCGAGATTTCGGCCGATGATGTCGCATTGCTGCAATATACCGGCGGCACCACCGGCCTGCCCAAGGGCGCGATGCTGAGCCACGGCAATCTCACCTCGGCGGTCTCGATCTACAATATGTGGGGCGCGCCGGCACGCGCCGGGCGCAATAGGATCGAGCGCGTCATCTGTGTGCTGCCGCTGTTTCATATCTATGCACTGACCGTGATCCTGCTGAGCCGCATCAGCCTCGGAGACACCATCTCGCTGCACCAGCGCTTCGATGTCAGCCGCGTGCTCGACGATATCGAGAAAAAGAAAGCCACCGTATTTCCCGGCGTGCCCACCATGTGGATCGCCATCGCGGCCGATCCGTCGCTGGAGACCCGCGATCTGTCGTCGCTGGTGTCGGCGGCCTCTGGCGGCGCGCCGTTGCCCGATGAAGTGGCGCGTCTGTTCGAGCGCAAGACTGGCCTGTCGCTGAAGAGCGGCTGGGGCATGACCGAAACCTGCTCGCCCGGCACCAGCCATCCGCCCGGCGGTCTCGACAAGCCGGGCTCGATCGGCCTGATGCTGCCAGGGATCGAGATTGACGTGGTGTCACTCGATGACCCGACCAGGGTGCTCGGTGTCAACGAGACCGGCGAAATTCGCATCAAGGGGCCGAACGTCACCAAAGGCTACTGGAACCGCGCGCAGGAGAGTGCCGAGTCATTCGTCGGCGATCGCTTCCTCACCGGCGATATCGGCTACATGGATGAAGATGGATTCTTCTATCTGGTCGATCGCAAGAAGGACATGATCATCTCCGGCGGTTTCAACGTCTATCCGCAGATGATCGAGCAGGCGATTTACGAACATCCGTCGGTGCAGGAAGTGATCGTGATCGGCGTCGTCGATCAATATCGCGGTGAAGCGGCTAAGGCCTTTATCAGGCTGCGCAATGGCGCGGCGCCGTTCACCATCGACGAGCTGCGCGCGTTTCTCACCGGCAAGCTCGGCAAGCATGAACTACCGGCCGCCCTGGATTTCGTCGACGATTTGCCGCGCACTGCGGTCGGAAAACTCTCGCGTCACGCCTTGCGTGGCCTGCAACCCACGCCCATCATGAACCAAGAAACAACCTCGCAACAACAAACCGCCTCTGGAGGACCCCGCCCATGACCGAAGCCGTTATCGTTTCCACCGCCCGTACGCCGATCGGCAAGGCCTTTCGCGGCGCCCTCAATGCCACCGAAGGCGCGACGCTGCTCGGCCATGCCATCGAGCATGCCGTCAAGCGCGCCGGCATCGATCCCAAGGAAGTCGAAGATGTGGTGATGGGCGCAGCCCTGCAGCAGGGCGCGACCGGCGGCAACATCGCACGCAAGGCGCTGCTCCGCGCCGGCCTGCCGGTCACGGTTGGCGGCACCACTATCGATCGTCAGTGCGCTTCGGGCCTGCAGGCGATTGCGCTGGCCGCACGTTCGGTGATCTTCGACGGCGTCGAGATCGCGGTTGGCGGCGGCGGCGAGTCGATCTCGCTGGTGCAGAACGAGCACGCCAACAAGTTCCACACCGTCGATCCCGAACTGATGAAGATCAAGGGCGACGTCTATATGCCGATGCTTGACACCGCCGAGACGGTGGCCAAGCGCTACAACATCTCGCGCGAACGCCAGGACGAATATTCGCTGGAGAGCCAGCGCCGCACCGCGGCTGCGCAGCAGGGCGGCAAGTTCAACGACGAATTGGCGCCAATCGCGACCAGGATGGGCGTCGTCGACAAGGCGACCGGCGAAGTCTCGTTCAAGGACATCACGCTGTCCAAGGATGAAGGTCCGCGTCCGGAAACCACTGCCGAAGGCCTCGCCGGCCTGAAGGCTGTGCGCGGCGATGGCTTCACCATCACCGCCGGCAATGCCTCGCAGCTCTCGGACGGCGCCAGCGCCACCGTGATCATGAGCGACAAGCTCGCCGCACAGAAGGGCCTCAAGCCGCTCGGCATCTTCCGCGGCTTCGTCTCTGCCGGCTGCGAGCCGGATGAAATGGGCATCGGTCCGGTGTTCGCCGTGCCGCGTCTCTTGAAGCGTCATGGCCTCAAGATCGAGGACATCGATCTCTGGGAACTAAATGAAGCCTTCGCCGTGCAGGTTCTGTACTGCCGCGACAAGCTCGGCATCGATCCGGAAAAGCTCAACGTCAATGGCGGCGCGATCTCGGTCGGCCATCCCTATGGCATGTCGGGCGCACGTCTCGCCGGTCACGCACTGATCGAAGGCCGTCGCCGCAAGGCGAAGTATGCCGTTGTCACCATGTGCGTCGGTGGCGGCATGGGCTCCGCCGGCCTGCTCGAAATCGTTCAGTAATTACAAATCTGCTCACAAGGAGGATCCGATGGATCTGAGCTTCAGCAAAGAAGAAACAGCATTCCGCGACGAGGTGCGCACCTTTTTCCGCGAAAGCCTCGACCCGGCGGTGCGCAAGAAACTGCAGGAAGGTCACCACACCAGCAAAGACGACCTGGTGAACTGGCAGCGCACGCTCAACAAGAAGGGCTGGGCCGTCCCGCATTGGCCGCAGGAATATGGCGGCACCGGCTGGAGCGCCGCCAAGCAGTACATCTTCCTGGAAGAGCTGCAGAAGACCCCAGCGCCGCCGCCACTGCCGTTCGGCGTCAACATGGTCGGTCCGGTGATCTACACTTTCGGCAATGAGCAGCAGAAGAAGCACTTCCTGCCGCGCATTGCGAATATGGACGACTGGTGGTGCCAGGGCTTCTCGGAGCCGGGCTCGGGTTCGGACCTTGCCTCGCTGAAGACCACGGCGAAGAAGAAGGGCGATACCTATATCGTCAACGGCCAGAAGACCTGGACCACGCTCGCGCAACATGCCGACTGGATCTTCTGCCTTTGTCGCACCGACCCCGATGCGAAGAAACAGTCGGGTATCTCCTTCATCCTCATCGACATGAAGTCGAAGGGCATCACCGTCCGCCCGATCCAGACCATCGATGGCGGCGTCGAAGTCAACGAAGTGTTCTTCGATGAGGTCGTGGTGCCGGCCGAGAATCTGGTTGGTGAAGAGAACAAGGGCTGGGACTACGCGAAATTTCTGCTCGGCAACGAGCGCGTCAACATCGCGCGCGTCGGCATGTCGAAGGAGCGCATCCGCCGCATCAAGGAGCTGGCGTCCAGCGTGATGTCCGGTGACAAGCCGCTGATCGAGGATCCGCAGTTCCGCCAGAAGCTGGCTGCGACCGAGATCGAGCTGAAGGCGCTCGAACTGACGCAGATGCGCGTCGTCGCGGCCGAAGGCAAGCACGGCAAGGGCAAGCCGGATCCGGCCTCGTCGATCCTCAAGATCAAGGGTTCGGAAATCCAGCAGACGCTCACCGAGCTGCTGCTCGAAGTCACCGGGCCGTTCGCACTGCCGTTCATGCCGGAAGGCGAGGGGCAGAACGAAGAGGGCGACTGGGCCTCGCCGATCGCGCCGACCTATTTCAACTACCGCAAGGTGTCGATCTATGGCGGCTCCAACGAGATCCAGCGCAACATCATCGCGAAAGCGGTGCTGGGGCTGTGATGTCTTCCTTCTCCCCGCTTGCGGGGAGAAGGTGGTCCGATTGCGCGTAGCGCATTCGGACCGGATGAGGGGGAGCCTCCGCCGGCTCGGGGCCCGCGGATAGTCCCCCTCACCCGAAGGCTCCGCTTCGCTCGCCCTAACCTCTCCCCGCAAGCGGGGAGAGGTTAGGGAGCTTAAACACATTCACACGCGCGTTACGCGCGATCCGAGAGAGAAAGACCATGGATTTTGATTTGTCGGAGGAGCAACGCCTCCTCAAGGACAGCGTCGACGGCCTGCTGAAATCGTCCTACGAATTCGAGGCCCGCAAGAAGTATCGCGCCGAGAAGGGCGGCTGGAGCCGCGACGTCTGGGGCAAGTTTGCCGAACAGGGCCTGCTCGGTCTGCCGTTCTCGGAAGATGACGGTGGCTTCGGTGCCGGTCCGATCGAGACCATGATCGTGATGGAAGCGCTGGGCCGTAATCTCGTGGTCGAGCCCTATCTCGACACGGTGGTGCTCGGCGGCGGTTTCCTGCGCCGCGCCTCTGCGGAGCAGCGTGCTGCGCATCTGCCCGGGATCATCGACGGCTCCAAGACCATGGCTTTTGCACAGGTCGAGCGTGACTCACGCTATGACCTCGGGGACATCAAGACGTCGGCCAAGAAGAGCGGTTCGGGCTACACGTTGTCCGGCGAGAAGTTCGTCGTCGGTCACGGCGACACCGCCGATACGCTGATCGTCACCGCACGCACCGCCGGTGGCCAGCGCGATGCCAAGGGCGTCGGCGTGTTCCTGGTGCCGGCCAATGCCAAGGGCGTCGACATCAAGGGCTATGAGACGCAGGACGGCAGCCGCGCCGCCGATATCAAGCTGAACAATGTCGAGGTCGGCGCAGATGCTGCGATCGGCAATGCCGAGGATGGCTTGTCGATCGTCAATCAGGTCGTCGATGACGCCCGCATCGCACTGTGTGCCGAAGCGGTCGGCGCGATGGAAGAGGCACTGAAGATCTCCGTCGAGTACATCAAGGAGCGCAAGCAGTTCGGCGTCGCCATCGGCTCGTTCCAGGCGCTGCAGCACCGCGCGGCCGACATGTTCACCGCGCTGGAGACCGCGCGCAGCATGTCGTTCCTGGCCTCGATGGCGTCGAGCTTCACCGATCTCGACGAACGCACCAAGACGGTCGCCGCTGCCAAGGTGCAGATCGGCCGCTCCGCGCGCTTCGTCGGCCAGGGCGGCGTGCAGCTGCATGGCGGCGTCGGCGTGACCATGGAGTACAAGATCGGCCACTACTTCAAGCGGCTGACCATGATCGAGCAGCAGTTCGGCGATGCCGATTATCACCTCCGCCGCGTCGCGCAGGCGGGCGGGATCACGGAGTAACTCTGCTCTTAACCTCTCCCCGCTTGCGGGGAGAGGTCGGATTGCGAAGCAATCCGGGTGAGGGGGACTCTCCACGCGCTCATGAACTCGTGGAGAGTCCCCCGCATCCGACTCGAACGCGCTACGCGCATTCGAGCCACCTTCTCCCCGCATGCGGGGAGAACGAATGCGCCGTCGCTAAAATCAATCAACAACAAGGAGACCGCCCGTGAACAATCCATTCGATCTCACCGGCAAGGTCGCCGTCATCACCGGGTCCAGCCGCGGCATCGGCAAGGCCTCCGCGGAACTGCTGGCGCAACTCGGTGCCAAGGTTGTCGTCTCCAGCCGCAAGGCCGATGCCTGTCAGGCCGTGGTCGATGGCATCAAGGCCAATGGCGGCGATGCCCATGTCATTCCCTGCAACATCTCGCGCCGCGATGAAGTCGAAGCTTTGATCGACGGCACCGTGAAACACTACGGCCTGATCGATATTCTGGTCTGCAATGCCGCGGTGAATCCCTATTACGGCCCGCTGCTCGATATCGCAGACGAAGCCTTCGACAAGATCATGGGCTCCAACGTCAAGAGCAACATCTGGCTCTGTGCCAAGGCGATCCCGGCGATGGCCGAGCGCGGCAAGGGCTCCGTCGTCATCATCTCCTCCATCGGCGGCCTGCGCGGCTCCACGGTGATTGGCGCCTACGGCATCTCCAAGGCTGCCGACTTCTCCCTGTGTCGCAGCCTCGCCGGCGAATGGGGACCGAAGGGCGTGCGCGTCAATTGCATCGCGCCTGGGCTGGTGAAGACCGACTTCGCGAAAGCGCTGTGGGAAGACGAGGCCAATCTCAAGCGCCGCACCGCGACCACGCCGCTGCGCCGGATCGGCGAGCCCCACGAGATCGCCGGTGCCGTCGCCTATCTCGGCTCGGATTCCTCCACTTTCATGACCGGCCAGACCATCGTGATCGACGGCGGCGTGACAACCGCATCGGTGTGACGTCCTTACCCTCCCCTGAAGGGGGAGGGTCGATGAACGCGTAGCGTTCGTCGAGGTGGGGTGAAGCCACAGACGCTGTCCCCCGCAGCTTCACCCCACCCCGCCTCTCACCGCGCTGTGCGCGATGATCGCCGACCCTCCCCCTGGGAGGGTAAGAAATCCCGCGAAACAAACCTCCGGCGGTAGCCACTTGCCGCCTGCCTCAATCCTTTCCCGTTTTTTAACACTTAGGGCGCACGGATAGCCGCAGCTGGAGAGTTCCCGTGCGGCAGACGGATATCGCGATCATTGGTGGCGGCCTCGCCGGGTCGACGGCTGCGGCGATGCTCGGTCGCGCCGGTGTGTCTGCAATCCTGATCGAGCCGCATCAGGTCCATCCGCCCGAACTCCGCTGCGAGAAGATCAGCGGCGGCGTCCAGCTCGAGCGGCTCCGCAAGACGGGTCTCGTCGATGCGGTGCTCGGTGCCGCCACCCATGACGACGAGATCTGGATCGCGCGTTTCGGCCGCGTGATCGACAAGCGCCCCAGTCAGCAGCACGACTTTCTCTATGACACGCTGGTCAATACCGTGCGTGGCCAGATCCCGTCATCTGTCGAGACCATTCACGCCAAGGCGACGTCGATCGCCACATCGGATGACCGTCAGACCATCGGCCTGTCCAATGGCGAGGAGATTTCCGCGCGTCTCGTTGTGCTCGCCAACGGCGCCAGCGTCAGCCTGCGCAATCAGCTCAATATCGGCCGCCCGGTCATCTCGGCCAATCATTCGATCTCGGTGGGTTTCGATATCGCGCCCGTCGGCCGTGAACGTTTTGCCTTTCCGGCGCTCACTTATTTCGCGGAAACCACGGTTCATCGCACCGCCTATGTCACGCTGTTCCCGATCGGCGACACGATGCGCGGCAATCTGTTCGTCTATCGCGAGACCGACGATCCCTGGATTCGCCAGATGCGCCGGACGCCCGAGGCGGCGCTTGACGCCTGCCTGCCGAAACTGCGCGCGCTGATCGGCGACTACAAGATATCCGGCGATATCAGGATCCGCCCCATCGATCTCTATGAGAGCGACAATGTGGTCCAGCCTGGCGTCGTGCTGGTTGGCGATGCCTTTGCTTCGCCGTGCCCGGGCAGCGGCACCGGCACCGACAAGGTGTTCACCGATGTCGCGCAGCTCTGCAGCGTGCATATCCCGAACTGGCTCGCGACTTCAGGCATGGGCGCCGACAAGATCGCGCAATATTACGCCGATCCGTTGAAGCTGGAATGCGACGCCTGGGCCACCGGCAAGGCGTTCAAGCTGCGCTCAGTCACTGTCGAGAATTCGCTGTATTGGCGCGCGCAGCGCTGGGCGCGTTTCTTTGGCCGGCTCGGCGAGGGCATGGTGCGGCGGGCCCGCGAGACGCTGCCGCGCGAACTGGCGATGGTCGCGTCCGCTCTGGTCATGATGATCGACTCGGCGACCTGACCGCCGGCGCTGCCGCTTGACGCGCCCGCGCTAATCCGGTTGCCTGCGCCTCCCAACACAACGCGACCACAATCTTTCGGGAAGAAACGTCATGTCTTTCGTGATGGCCATCGATCAGGGCACCACATCCTCGCGCGCGATGATCTTTCGCGCCGACATCTCGATCGCGGCCAGTGCGCAGCAGGAATTCCCGCAGCATTTCCCGGCCTCCGGCTGGGTCGAGCATGAGCCCGAGGATATCTGGACCTCGACGTTGGCCGTTTGCCACGAGGCCATGACGAAGGCGGGCGTTACCGCGAAGGATATTGCCGCCATCGGCATCACCAATCAGCGCGAGACGGTGGTGGTGTGGGACCGCGTCACCGGCCAGGCTGTGCACCGTGCCATCGTCTGGCAGGACCGCCGTACCGCGGAGATCTGCGCGCAGATGAAAGCCGACGGCCATGAGCCGTTGATCACGCAAAAGACCGGCCTGATCATCGATCCGTATTTCTCCGGAACGAAAGTGGCGTGGATTCTCGATCATGTCCCCGGCGCGCGCGACCGCGCCGAGCGCGGCGAATTGCTGTTCGGCACTGTCGATTGCTATCTGCTGTGGCGGCTGACGGCGGGGAAGGTGCATGCCACCGACGCCACCAATGCCTCGCGCACGCAGCTCTTCAACATCCACACCGGCGAGTGGGATGACGAACTGCTGAAGCTGCTGCGTGTGCCCAAGGCGATGCTGCCCAGGGTGCAGGACTCTTCGTCGGATTTCGGCAGCACCGATCTGTTCGGTGGCACGATCATCATCGGCGGCATTGCCGGGGATCAGCAGGCTGCAACCATCGGGCAGGCCTGTTTCGCGCCGGGCATGATCAAGTCGACTTACGGCACCGGCTGTTTTGCGCTGCTCAACACCGGCACGACGCCGGTGCAATCGAAGAACAAGCTGCTCACCACGGTTGCCTATCAGCTCAACGGCGTGCGGACCTATGCGCTGGAAGGTTCGATCTTCGTTGCCGGCTCCGCCGTGCAGTGGCTGCGTGACGGGCTCGGCATCATCAAGAGCGCGGCCGAAAGCGGGCCGCTCGCTGATCAGAACGATTCTTCGCAATCGGTCTATCTGGTCCCGGCCTTTGTCGGCCTCGGTGCGCCTTACTGGAATCCCGATGTGCGCGGAGCGCTGTTCGGACTGACGCGCAACACCGGCCCGGCCGAACTCGCCCATGCCGCGCTGGAAAGCGTCTGCTATCAGACGAGGGATCTCTATGCGGCGATGCGTGCCGACTGGCCCGATGTCTCCGCTGCGACTGTCGTGCTGCGCGTCGATGGCGGCATGACCGCATCGGACTGGACCATGCAGCGTCTCGCGGATCTGCTGAATGCACCAGTCGATCGCCCGATGATCCAGGAAACCACCGCGCTGGGTGCTGCCTATCTCGCCGGTCTCACGGCCGGCGTATTTCCGGAGCCTGCCAAATTCGCCGACAACTGGCGGCTCGAACACCGCTTCAAGCCGGCCATGAGCGAAGCCACGCGGACACGAAAACTGAAGGGCTGGGCGCAGGCGGTGAAGGGTGTGCTGGCGAGCGATCCGGGGAAGGATTGAAAGCCTGCTCGCCAACAGAAAGAGCCGCCTGTGCGGGCGGCTCTTCATGATGTTCATGTCAGGTTGATCGCGCCTGCTGTTGGTCGTTAGAGCATGATCCCGAAAAGTAGATACCGGTTTTCGGATAAGATCATGCTCAAATAAAAGAAGAAGCTAGAATCTGATTCATCGAAGATGAATCAGATTTTAGCGCCAGCCGCGATGCCGTCCGCGCGACCAGCCATAATGATGGCCGCGTCCGCGGCCCCAGCCGTAATGATGTCCACGCCCGCCGCGGTGCATGCCGTGATGTCCGCCGCCATGGCCACGAATCTGGATGATGTCGCTGGCGGTGCTCGCAGGTGCAAGCCCACCGACCGGCATGGCGTTCGCTGGAAGCATCAGGCCCAGACCCAGGAGCGCCGCGGCTGCCGTCGCGATCATGGTACGTTTCATTTCAACCCTCCAAACGCAAATATTGCGCATACGACAAGCTGCGGCCTTCCTGATCGTTCCGTCGCCACGGGATTGAAACGATAACTTTGCCGGGAGCGGAATTCGTCGCGGCGGTGGTAGAGAGAAAATAATCCCTCGCGCCCTATTGACGAAAATCCTATATAGGTCTATATGCCTTCTATCCCGTTCGCGAGGGGCGCTTCTAGAGGCGTCTTGAAGTGGACAGGGATGCGGCGCCTGCGGGTGTGGGGTGACGTACCCCGCGCACTCGGGAGGTCTTGGGTCACCGTCCGGCCCCACTACGGGGGTCTGCCACTCATGCTGGCTGGACGTGGCATTGGTGAACGGCGGGAAACCGTCGGGATCAGCGGAGTGCGGAGCTCTGCGCCTTTGCCCGGAAGAACGGTCCCGGGGACAGAAATCGCCGCGGTGGCGCGCCGTGAGGCGTTGCGCGGTTGCAGCTTGCCGGCGTTCCGGTGGAGCGGATCGCGATAAAACCACCCTTTGCGCCTCACGGCGCGCCGCCACCCCTCATCGTTTGAGGGGGACTGCTCATACCTCGGACGCGCAAGCGCCGCGAGAATGCGAGAGCTTGGCTGTTTGACAAGCACATCCTGCGACTTGCAAAGCGCTACTTCGCTCCGACCTTCTTGCCGCGATACATCAAATGCACCGCGCAGTTACATCCCGGCGGATGGGTCGCGAGTTCGTCATTGGCAGGCGCGGGTACGGCGACCGGCGCAGGCTCGGCACCCGGAATGTAGTTCAGCACCGGCGCCAGCCAACGTTCCACCTCGGCCACGCTCATGTTCTTGCGCGCGGCATATTCCTCGACCTGATCGCGCTCGATCTTGCCGACGCCGAAATAATAGCTCTCGGGATGGCTGAAATAGAGCCCGGACACCGACGAGCCCGGCCACATGGCGTAGCTTTCGGTGAGTGTTACGCCCGCAGTGTTCTCCGCATCGAGCAATTTGAAGATCGTCGCCTTCTCGGTGTGATCGGGCTGTGCGGGATAGCCGGGAGCAGGGCGGATGCCCTGATACTTCTCCAGGATCAGGTCGTCGGTCGAGATGTTCTCGTCCGGCGTATAGGCCCAGAACTCCTTGCGCACGCGCTCATGCATGCGTTCTGCAAAGGCTTCGGCGAGACGGTCGGCCAGTGCCTTGCACAAGATTGACGAGTAGTCGTCATTGGCGTTCTTGAAGCGATCGGCGATAATATCCTCGCCGATGCCCGCGGTGACGACGAAGCCGCCGATATAATCCGGCACATTCGAGGTCTTCGGCGCGATGAAGTCGGAAAGCGCGGCGTTGAAGCGACCCTCGCGCTTTTCGAGCTGCTGGCGCAACGTGTAGAGCGTCGCGATCTCGGTTGTGCGGGTGTCATCGGCATAGAGGCGGATGTCGTCGCCCACGGCGTTGGCCGGCCAGAAGCCGATGGTTGCCTTCGCCGTGAACCACTTCTCCTCGACGATCTGCTTGAGCATCTTCTGCGCATCGGCATAGAGCGACGTCGCGACTTCGCCGACCACGCTGTCGGTGAGGATGCCGGGGAAACGGCCGGACAGTTCCCAGGTCTGGAAGAACGGCGTCCAGTCGATATAGGCAGCAAGCTCTTCGAGCGAATAATCGCTGAAAGTCCGGATGCCCAGGAAGGTCGGCTTGCGCACCGTCTTGCTGAAGTCCGCGACATGCGCGTTGGCGCGCGCTGCGATCAGCGAGAGCCGCTTCTTGTCCTGCTGAGCGCGGAAATGCGCGGCAGAAATCTTCGCATAATCGGCGCGCACCTCGGCCGCATAGGCGACGCTCTTCTCCGGCGACAGCAGCGACGATGCAACACCCACGGCGCGGCTGGCATCGTTGACATGCACCACAGCGCCGGCGCGGTAGTTCGGATCGATCTTCACCGCGGTATGCACACGGCTGGTCGTCGCGCCGCCGATCAGCAGCGGCATCTTCAAACCCTGCCGTTCCATCTCGCCGGCCAAAAATGTCATCTCGTCGAGCGACGGCGTGATCAGGCCGGACAGGCCGATGATGTCGGCGCCTTCGGCCTTGGCGGTGTCGATGATCTTGGAGGCCGGCACCATGACGCCGAGATCGATGACCTCGAAATTGTTGCACTGGAGCACGATGCCGACAATGTTCTTGCCGATGTCGTGGACATCGCCCTTCACAGTGGCGAGCACAATCTTGCCGGCATTCTTGCGGCCATCGCCGGTGATACCTGCAGCGAGATTGTCGGCCTTCTCCTGCTCCATGAACGGCATCAGGTAAGCCACCGCCTGCTTCATCACGCGGGCCGACTTCACCACCTGCGGCAGGAACATCTTTCCGTCGCCAAAGAGATCGCCGACGATATTCATGCCGGCCATCAGCGGGCCCTCGATGACATGCAGCGGGCGCGCCACGGTCAGGCGCGCAGCTTCGGTGTCCTCGTCGATATATTGGGTGATGCCGTGCACCAGCGCGTGGCTCAGCCGCTTCTCCACCGGCCATTCGCGCCAGGACAGATCCTGTTCCTTCGCCTGCTTGGTCTGGCCGCGGAATTTCTCGGCCAGTTCGAGCAGCCGTTCGGAGGCGCCGGGATCGCGGTTGAGGATGACGTCTTCGCAGACCTGGCGCAGCTCGGGATCGATGTCGTCATAGACGATCATCTGGCCGGCATTGACGATGCCCATGTCCATGCCCGCCTTGATGGCATGATACAGGAACACTGAGTGCATCGCTTCGCGCACCGGCTCGTTGCCGCGGAACGAGAAGGACAAGTTGGAGACGCCGCCGGAAATATGCGCATGCGGCAGGTTCTGGCGGATCCAGCGCGTCGCCTCGATGAAGTCGACGCCGTAATTGTTGTGCTCTTCGAGGCCGGTCGCGATGGCGAAAATGTTCGGATCGAAGATGATGTCTTCCGGCGGGAAGTTCAGCTCTTTGACCAGAATGTCGTAAGCGCGTTTGCAGATCTCGGTCTTGCGCGCGAACGTATCGGCCTGGCCGACTTCGTCGAAGGCCATCACGACCACGGCGGCGCCATGGCGCTGCGCGATCTTGGCCTCATGGATGAATTTCTCCACGCCTTCCTTCATCGAGATCGAATTGACGATCGGCTTGCCCTGAACGCATTTCAGGCCGGCTTCGATGACGTTGAATTTCGACGAGTCGACCATCACCGGGACGCGGGCGATATCCGGCTCGGAGGCGACGAGATGGAGGAACTCGACCATCGCCGCCTCGGAATCCAGCAGGCCTTCGTCCATATTGACGTCGATGACCTGCGCGCCGTTCTCGACCTGGTCGCGCGCCACTTGCAGCGCGGCGGTGTAGTCGCCGGTGGTGATCAGCTTGCGGAATTTAGCCGAGCCGGTGACGTTGGTGCGCTCGCCGACATTGACGAAGGGAATCGCCGAGGTCAGTTCGAACGGCTCCAGACCTGACAGGCGCAGGAGCGGTGCGATCTCCGGTACAACGCGCGGCTTGTGCGGCGCGACGGCCTTGGCGATGGCCGCGATATGATCCGGCGTGGTGCCGCAGCAACCGCCGACCACATTGACGAGGCCGCTGGCAGCGAACTCGCCGATCAGCCCCGCCATGAATTCCGGGCTCTCGTCATACTGGCCGAATTCGTTGGGCAGGCCGGCATTCGGATAGGCGCAGACGAGGGTATCGGCGACGCGGCCGATATCGGCGATATGCGCGCGCAGGTCTTCGGCGCCGAGCGCGCAGTTGAAGCCGATGGTCGCGGGCCTGGCGTGCTTCACCGAATTCCAGAACGCTTCGGGCATCTGGCCGGACAGCAGGCGTCCGGACTTGTCGGTGATGGTGCCGGAGATCATCACGGGCACGTCGATGCCGCGCGCCTCGCAGATTTCGGCAATGGCATAGAGCGCCGCCTTGGCGTTCAGCGTGTCGAAGATGGTCTCGACCAGCAGGAGGTCGGCGCCGCCGTCAAGCAAACCGTTGATCTGCTCGCTATAGGCGATGCGCAGATCGTCGAAGGTCACCGCGCGATAGCCGGGATTGGCGACATCCGGCGAGATCGAGGCGGTGCGGTTGGTCGGGCCGATGGCGCCGGCGACGAAGCGCGGCTTGCCGTCCTCGGCAGCGACGGTGATCGCGGCGTTCTTGGCGAGGCGCGCGCCTTCGCGGCTCATCTCATAGGCGATGTCCTGCAGGTCGTAATCGGCCTGCGCGATCGAGGTCGAGGAGAAGGTGTTGGTGGCGACGATGTCGGCACCGGCGCGCAGATATTGCGCGTGGATGTCCTCGATGGCGTCGGCCTGCGTCAGGATCAACAGGTCGTTGTTGCCGCGGAGGTCGCGGTGGAAATTCTTGTAGCGCTCACCGCGGAATGCGGCCTCGTCGAATTGCAGGCCCTGGATCATGGTGCCCATGGCACCGTCGAGCACGAGAATGCGCTCGGCAGCGGCGGCAAGCAGTTCGGTACGCTTCGGCGAAACGGGTACGGACATGAGATCAGGCAGCTTTCTGCGCGCCGTTCGGCCGGAAGCCCAACAGGTGACTAATGGCGAAAACGAGATCGGCGCGGTTCATCGTATAGAAATGGAAGTCACTGACGCCCTGCTTGGCGAGCTTCTGCACCTGGCCAGCGGCCACGGTGGTGGCTACCAGTTTGCGTGTCTCGGCATCGTTATCGAGGCCGTCGAACTTGGCGGCGAGCCAGTCGGGCACTGTGGTGCCAGCACGGGTGACGAAGGCTCTCGCCTGCTTGAAATTATGCATCGGCATGATGCCGGGCAGCACAGGGATATCGATGCCGCGGGCGCGGACCTTGTCGAGGTAGCGGAAGTAGAGATCGTTATCGAAGAACACCTGGGTGATGGCGCGAGTCGCGCCGGCATCGACTTTCGCCTCTAGCGTATCGATGTCAGCATCGAAGTCGGCGCTCTCGGGATGCTTCTCCGGATAGGCGGAGACGGTGACGTCGATATCGGGATAGCGGTTGCGGATGCTGGCGACCAGATCGGCGGAGGTCTTGTAACCGTCGGGGTGCGGTATATATTCCGTGCCGATGCCTGTGGTCGGATCGCCGCGCAGGGCCACGATGTGGCGAACGCCGGCCTCATGATAGCGGGTCACGACATCGTCGATTTCGCTTTTCGGCGCGCCGACGCAGGTCAGATGCGCCGCCGGGGTGAGGGCGGTCTCCTTGAGCAGGCGGACGATGGTGGCGTGGGTGCGCTCGCGCGTCGACCCACCGGCGCCATAGGTCACCGACACGAAGGACGGGTTCAGCGGCGCCAGGCGCTCAATGGTGTCCCACAGGGTGCGGTCCATCTCCTCGGTCTTCGGCGGGAAGAACTCGAAGGAGATATTGGGAAGCTTGCTTGAGGTGGCCGGGTTGATCTCGGTCATCGCGTCGAACTCCACCGCGCAGGGCGGTACCGGGTGTCATCTGGCGCCAAGTCCAAGGGACTTTGGCTGCACTGCACAAAGATAGGCTATGGTCGGTGACTGAAATAGCCCATCTAGAGCAGTTTTAGGGTGGGAATTGGCCCAACTAAGGGCAGATATCTCGCGTAATTTCCCTCGTTGGAATATAAGTGGGCAGCGCCGGTTTCCCGCAAAACTGCCAGAATATGGCTTTAAATAGCCAATGTAGCCACTTCGATCTATGGACGGTGTATGTGGGCAGATGTCGTGTAATTATTCTTATATCATAATTCGTCCCACGAGAGGCGGCCCTCGTTGCCGTCGGCGTTTGGGGGAGGCGTTGGTGGCCCAAAACGCTCTTTGCCCTCTCCAGCGCAGGCACTAGCTTGGCGCCATGATCCCATTGTCCATTCTCGACCTCTCGGTCGTCACGTCAGGCACGCCGCCCGCGGGCGCGCTCCGCAACAGCATCGATCTGGCCAAACATGCCGATCGCCTCGGCTATGTCCGCTACTGGCTGGCCGAGCACCACAATTTGGCATCGGTCGCGAGTCCGGCGCCGGAGATCATGATCGGGCAGATCGCGGCGGTAACGCAGCATATCCGGGTCGGCTCCGGCGGCGTGATGTTGCCGAACCATGCGCCGCTGATGGTGGCCGAGCGCTTCAAGATGCTGGAGGCGCTGTTTCCCGGCCGGATCGATCTCGGCCTTGGCCGTGCGCCGGGGACCGATGGTGCCACAGCTTATGCGTTGCGCAACCGTCTTGCCGGCCGCGAGGGCGATGATTTCCTCGAGCGGCTGAGCGAACTGGTACTGTGGGAGACGCGGCAATTCCCGGAAGGTCATCCCTATAACAACGTCGTGGCGATGCCGAATGACGTGCCGCTGCCGCCACTCTGGCTGCTCGGCTCCAGCGACTACAGTTCGGATCTGGCCGCGCAGGTTGGCATGGGCTTCGCTTTCGCGCATCATTTCGCATCCCATGATGCGGCGGATGCGATGGTGCATTACCGCGCGCGCTTCAAGTCCTCCGGCTGGCGACAGGTGCCGCATGCGATTCTCGCCGTCGCAGTGATTTGTGCGGAGACGGATGCCGAGGCCGAGCGGCTGGCCTCGTCAGCCGATCTCAATCGCCTGCGCCGCGACCGCGGCGAATATGCGCCGCTGCCAAGCGTAGAGGAGGCGCTGGCCTATCCCTATAGCGACAGCGAGAAGATGAAGGTCGCACGCAACCGTTCGCGACTGTTCGTCGGCAGCCCGTCGACAGTCATGGAAAAGCTGCAGCCGCTCGTCAGCGAATGCCAGGCCGATGAGTTGATGGTCATTACCGCGATGTATGATCATGAGGCGCGGAAGCGGTCCTATGATCTGTTGGCGGATGTATTTCAATTGCAGAGAGCAGCAGCCTAGGCGCAGCGAGCTTAGCGAGCGCCGCGACAATGGGAGGGGGTGATGGCGCCTCTGGTAACACCGCGTGGCCTTGGCGAAGTTGTTCTGCGTGTCAGCGACATGCCGCGCGCGGTCAGTTTCTATCGAGATGTCCTTGGCCTCAGTGTGCTGCGCGCCTTCGACGATCGGATTGTATTTCTCAAAGTGGAAGATGGCTTTGAAGGCCATCACCGGATTATCGGCCTTTTCAGGGCCGATCAGCCGTCCAATCGTGACGACACGAAATGGTCCGCTCCCGATTTGCGGGCACCCACTCTGCATCACCTTGCGCTGGAGATTGCGTTATCGGACTATCAGTCTGCTCTTGATGCCCTGACGAAGGCGGGTTTCAAGCCGAACACCTACGAACACCGATGGATCGGCTGGCGCTCCATTTACGTCACCGATCCGGACGGCAATATCGTCGAGTTGGTTGCGGTCGATGCGTCAATTTGCGAGGCGTCGTAAAGTTTCGAAAGGCAATGTCGGGATCGGGACTACCGAAACGTCCTTGGATAGGCGCCGTCACCACACGAGGTAAAACCTATGCTCTATGCAATCCTGGCCTATCACGTCGAAGACGTCGTCGTGTCGTGGACGGCCGATGAAGATACCGCCGTGATGGCCAATCTTCATGAGCTTCACGAGAAGCTGACGGCCGACGGCCGGATGGGGCCGGCCGCGCGGCTGGGCGGCACTAAGGGTGCATTCACCCTGCGCGGACCCGGCGCTGGCGTGGTCATCGACGGCCCCTTTGCTGAGACCAAGGAGCAGTTGCTCGGCTTCTATGTCGTCGATTGTGCGACCCGTGAGGACGCCGTCGCGACCGCGCGCGATCTGCGCCGCGTCAATCCGACTGCGGTCTATGAAATCCGTCCGGTTCAGCTATTTCTGCCTGGATCGCCCATGGCGGCGACGCATGCGCTGACCGATCACGTCCGGCCGGCGTCGTCCTGAACTTGCCGGTTACGAGGTCGGTTCGCCGAAGGTCGCGCGGAAAGGATGCGCCGGATAGACGCCGACGATCCTGAATTCGCGTGAGAAGAACTTCAGTTCTTCGAGTGCGAAAGCGAGGTTGCGGTCATCCGGATGGCCGTCGACATCGGCGTAGAACTGCGTGGCGAAGAACTCGCCGTCGACCATGTAGCTTTCCAGCTTGGTCATGTTGACGCCGTTGGTGGCGAAGCCGCCGAGTGCCTTGTAGAGCGCCGCAGGAAGGTTGCGGACGCGGAAAACAAAACTGGTGACCAGCGGTTCGGAGCCCTGCGGCGCCCACTTGGCGTCTTTGGAAAGGATGACGAAACGCGTGGTGTTGTGATCCTCGTCCTCGACGTCCTCGGCGAGAATTTCGAGCCCGTAGATATCTGCCGCGAGCCGTGAGGCCAGCGAGGCGCAGCTCTTGTCGCCGCGTTCGGCAATCGCGCGGGCCGAGCCGGCGGTATCGGCGGCGACGATGGCCTTGATGCCGAGCTTGCGGATGATGCGGCGGCACTGGCCGAGCGCGTGGACGTGGCTTTCCACCGTCTTGATGTCGGTGAGCTTCGCGCCGGGCAGCGCCATCATCTGGTGGTGAATGGGCAGAAACCACTCACCGACGATATGCAGGCCTGACTGCGGCAGTAGATGGTGGATGTCGGCGACGCGGCCGGCGATCGAGTTCTCGATCGGAATCATGCCGAGATCGGCCTCGCCCGAGGTGATCGCGGCCAGCGCATCCTCGAAAGTGGCGCAGGGCAGCGGCTCGGCATTCGGAAACGCCTCAACGATGGCGATATGGGAATTGGCGCCGGGCTCGCCCTGGAATGCGATCTTCATGATCTGATTTTTGGGAATGGTCATGGCGGGCCTTGTATCAGTCACTCAGGTTTTTGCCAGTAGCCGGCGGGCGGTTTCGAGATCCGCGGGCGTATCGACGCCGAGCGGGACGCTATCGACGATGGCGGCGTCGATCCGCATGCCGGCTTCCAGTGCGCGGAGCTGTTCGAGCTTTTCGCGCAGCTCCAGCGTCGACGGCGCGAGTTTGACGAAGCCTTCGAGCGCGGCGCGCCGATAGGCATAAAGCCCGATGTGATGGTAGCGGGGCCCGTCGCCATAGGGCGCCGTGGCGCGGGTGAAATACAGCGCACGCAGCCGGTCAGGCCCGGCTGGCGAGCCGATCAGCTTCACCACGCTCGGATTGGTATGTTCGTCATCCTTGTGGATCTCGGTCGCCAGGGTCGCGATGTCGACCGCGGGGTCGTCGAGCAGGCGGACCGCGGCGCTAATGTCGCCCGGCGGAATAGTGGGCAGGTCGCCCTGGACGTTGACGATGGTCTGGACGTGTCCGGCCGGGTCCAGTTTGCACAGGGCCTCAAATATCCGGTCGGACCCTGATGGATGGTCCGGGGAGGTCATGACCGCCTCGAAACCGTGGGCTTTAACGGCGTCCGCGATGTCGGCCGTATCGGTGGCGATGGCGACACGGCCCAGACCGGCCTCTTTGGCGCGTCGCGCCACATGCACGATCATCGGCAGCCCGCCGATATCGAGCAGCGGCTTGCCGGGCAGGCGGGTGGCCGCCATGCGGGCGGGAATGAGCACCAGGGTGCGTGTGTCTGTCATGTCAAAATCGGCTTGGATTCCAGTGATCTTCCCCCCGAAAAGTATGATGCACATCAAAGGGCGCGGCGTTTATACGGGTTGCCAGAGGATGGGCAAACCGTTATCTCAAAACGGCAGGCCCGAGGGCCGCAGGAACGTGATTCCTGAGTGTGTCGAGGCCGTTGGAGCGGCCTTCCAATGACCTAAAACGGCGTGGGGCTTTTCGACTATGGACTCCTTCGAACTCAACAAGATTATGGGCGCCATTCTCGGCACCTGCCTGGTTCTGATGGTGACGAATTTCACCGCCCAGGCCGTGTTTTCACCGAAGCATATGGAAAAGCCCGGCTTTGATATTGCCGTGAAGGAAGAGGCTGCCGGTGGTGCCAAGGCTGCTGCCGCGCCGTCCGAACCGATCGAAAAGCTGCTGCAGACCGCTTCGGTCGAGAAGGGCTCAACCGCAGCCAAGAAGTGCGCCGCCTGCCATACTTTCGAAAAGGGCGGTCCGAACCGCGTTGGCCCGAACCTGTTCGGCGTCGTCAATGAGAAGGTGGGCGAAGGCAAGGCCGGGTTCAACTTCTCGGCGGGCATGAAGGCCAAGGGCGGCACCTGGACCTTCGAGGAGTTGAACAAGTTCATCGCCAATCCGAAGGGCACCGTACCGGGCACGGCCATGGGCTTCGCCGGCATTCAAAAGGATAGCGAGCGCGCCGACGTGATCGCCTATCTGGCAACTCTCGCCGATAAGCCGGTGCCGCTGCCCACTGCAGCGAAATGAGGACGGTGTCGTAACGCTGTTCCTGGGTAATTTATCATCGATTCAACGGCCAGGCTCAGCCTGGCCGTTTTCGTATCTGCATTACCAAAGCTTAAGCGGGACGTTTGGCCGCAACGCGTTAGGATGCAACCAGCGTGACGGGTGGTATCCTGCGGAAAAGCCGGCATAATCGGTCGAACCCTCGCCTTATATGACCGTTCTAATAGACTGCTTCGGTTCACAGGATTCAACACATTGACGATTTCCCGACGCCGCCTTCTCCAGACCAGCGCCTTCGCCGCACTTGCCCCTGTCATCGGTGGTGCCGGCAGCCTCTCCGTCATCGACGCAGCAAGTGCCCAGTCTACGACTAAAGGTGTAGAGTGGCGCCACGCGCTGTCCCTGTTCGGGGAGATCAAGTATCCGGCGGAGTTCAAGCGCTTCGACTACGTCAATCCGGAAGCTCCCAAGGGCGGCACCGTCCGCCAGATCGCCATCGGCACCTTCGACAATTTCAACATCGCGGTGGCCGGCGTGAAGGGCAACATCGCCGGTGCCGTCGGACTGATCTACGAGTCCCTTACGACAGGATCGCTGGACGAGGTCTCGACCGAATATGGCCTGCTCGCGGAAGCCGTCAGCCATCCCGAGGATTACTCCTGGGTGTCCTATCGGTTGCGGGCGAATGCCAAGTGGCATGATGGCAAGCCGGTGACCCCGGAGGATGTGATCTTCTCGCTGGAGTCCTTCAAGAAATATCACCCGCAATATTCCGCCTATTACCGCCATGTGGTGAAGGCCGAGAAGGTCGGTGAGCGCGAGATCAAGTTCACCTTCGATGCACCCGGCAACCGCGAATTGCCGCAGATCGTCGGCCAGCTCACGGTGCTGCCCAAGCACTGGTGGGAGGGCAGCAACGCCTCCGGCACCAAGCGCGACATCGGCAGCACCACGCTGGAGATGCCGCTCGGCAGCGCCGCCTATCGCATCAAGGAGTTCGTCCCGGGGCGCTCGGTGTCGGTGGAGCGTGTGAAAGACTATTGGGGGCGCGACCTCAACGTGAATGTCGGTCGCAATAATTTCGACGAGCTGCGCTACGAATATTTCCGCGACGGCACCGTTGCGCTCGAAGCCTTCAAGGGCGACCAGGTGGATTGGCGCACCGAAAATAGCGCGAAGAACTGGGCGACGGCCTATGACTTTCCGGCGGTGGCCGAGAAGCGCGTCATCCTCGAAGAATTCCTCAATCGTTCGTCGGGCATCATGCAGGGCTTCGCGCTCAACATTCGCCGCGACAAGTTCAAGGATGCGCGTGTTCGCCGCGCGCTGAACTATGCGTTCGACTTCGAGGAGATGAACAAGCAGATCTTCTTCGGCCAGTACAAGCGCATCTCCAGCTATTTCGACGGCACCGAGCTTGCGTCGTCGGGCCTGCCGGAAGGCAAGGAGCTGGAGATTCTGGAGACGGTGCGTGCCGAAGTGCCACCGGAGGTTTTCACCAAGCCCTATACGAATCCGGTCGGTGGCAGTGCTGAAAATGTACGCGGCAATCTTCGCGAAGCGCTACAATTGTTCAAGGAAGCGGGCTACGAAGTCCGTGATCGCAAACTGGTCAATGCCAAGACCGGTGCGCCGTTTGAGCTGGAATTGCTCGGCGAGGATCCTTCTTTCGAGCGCGTGATGCTGTTCTTCAAGCCGTCGCTCGAACGTCTCGGCATCGGCGTGTCGGTCCGCACCATCGATGCCACCCAATATGAGAACCGGCTGCGGACCTGGGATTTTGACATCGTCGTGTCGTCCTGGCCGGAGTCGCTGTCACCCGGCAACGAGCAGCGTGAATTCTGGGGCTCGCAGGCTGCCGATATGGCCGGCTCACGCAACATCGTCGGCATCAAGAATCCTGCGATCGACAAGCTGATCGATCGCGTGATCTTCACCAAGGACCGCAACGATCTCGTCGCTGCGACCAAGGCGCTGGATCGCGTGCTGCTGTGGAATAACTTCGTGGTGCCGCAATGGACCTACAACAAGGTACGCACCGCGCGCTGGGATCGCTTTGGCCGACCGCCCGAGCCGCCGAAATACGGCCAGTCGGGTTTCCCAGCCATCTGGTGGTACGACGCCGACAAGGCCGCAAAGATCGGCAAGCGCTCTTGAGGAGCACATCGCGCATGGCGCAGCTCAATCGTCGGCACGTGCTGGGTCTCGGGATCGGCGCTATTGCGGTCGCGCACTTCAGCCCCGCTTTGGCGCAGGCGCCGAGCGAAGCCCACGGCATCTCCGCCTTTGGCGATCTGAAATATCCGGCCGATTTTCCGAATTTCGACTACGTCAACGTCAAGGCGCCGAAGGGCGGCGCCTTTTCGACGGTGCCGTCGAGCCGTGCATTCAACCAGTCGTTCCAGACCTTCAATTCGCTGAACGCCTATGTTCTGAAGGGCGACGGCGCGCAGGGCATGGGCATGACCTTCGCCCCGCTGATGGTGCGCGCGGGCGACGAGCCAGACGCGATGTACGGGCTGGTCGCGAAGTCCGTGCAGATCTCTGCCGATGGTCTGACCTATCGTTTTACGCTGAGGCCGGAGGCGCGATTCCATGACGGCAGCAAGCTCACTGCGCGCGATGCGGCGTTTTCGCTGACGGCGCTCAAGACCAAGGGCCATCCCATCATCACGCAGCAGATGCGTGATATGGTGAAGGCCGAGGCTGTCGATGACGTGACGCTGGTGGTGACCTTCGCCGAGAAACGCGGCCGCGATGTGCCGCTGTTTGTCGCCGGCATGCCGATCTTCTCGCAGGCCTATTACGACAAGCGCGCATTCGATGAGACCTCGCTGGAGACGCCGCTCGGCAGCGGTCCCTACAAGGTCGGGCGCTTCGAGGTCGGACGCTATATCGAATTCGATCGTGTGAAGGACTGGTGGGGCGCGGACCTTCCGGTCAACCGGGGCAGCTACAATTTCGATACGGTGCGGTTCGACTTCTATCGCGACCGCGACGTGGCTTTCGAAGGCTTCACCGGCCGCAATTATCTGTATCGCGAGGAGTTCACCTCGCGCATCTGGAACACGCGCTACGATTTCCCGGCGGTGAAGGATGGCCGGGTCAAACAGGAGATGCTGCCCGACGATACACCGTCCGGCGCGCAGGGCTGGTTCCTCAACGCACGCCGCGCCAAGTTCAAGGATCCGCGCGTGCGCGAGGCGCTCGGCAATGCATTCGATTTCGAATGGACCAACAAGACGATCATGTATGGCGCCTATGTGCGCACGGTGTCGCCGTTCCAGAACTCTGACCTGATGGCGACTGGTGCGCCGTCGCCGGAAGAGCTCGCATTGCTGGAGCCGTTCCGCGACAAAGTGCCGGCCGAGGTTTTCGGAGCGCCCTATCTGCCACCGACATCGGATGGGTCAGGTCAGGACCGTGCGCTGCTGCGCAAGGCGATCCAGCTCCTGAACGACGCCGGCTGCGTGATGAAGGACGGCAAGCGCATGACGGCGCAGGGTGAGCCGTTCAAGGTCGAGTTTTTGCTCGATGAGCCTGCCTTCCAGGCGCATCACATGCCTTATATCAAGAATCTCGGCACGCTCGGCATCGAGGCCAGTGTGCGCCTTGTCGATCCCGTGCAATTCCGCGCACGCCGCGACGATTTCGACTTCGATGCAGCCATCGAACGTTTCAGCTTTTCCACGATTCCCGGCGATTCCCTGCGTTCGTTCTTCTCGATGCAGTCGGCAACCACCAAAGGCTCGAACAATCTGGCCGGCATTTCCGATCCTGTCGTCGATGCCCTGATGAACGAAGTTATCGCCGCCGATACGCGGCCCAAGCTGGTCTTTGCGGCGCGGGCGCTGGATCGTGTGATCCGCGCCGGACGTTATTGGGTGCCGCAATGGTATGCAGCGTCGCATCGCGTGGCCTATTGGGATGTGTTCGGCCATCCCGCCAATCTGCCGAAATATATCGGCGTCGGTGCCCCCGATCTTTGGTGGGCGTCCGTAAAACCTTCAAGCGAGCAGGCCAAATAGCATGGGCGCATATATCGCACGGCGCGTGCTGCTGATGTTTCCCACGCTGCTGGGAATCCTGTTCGTCTCCTTCGTCGTGGTACAATTCGCGCCCGGTGGTCCCGTCGAGCGCGTGATCGCGCAGCTCAGCGGCGCGGATACCGGCGCGTCGCGCGTCTCCGGCTCGTCCGGTGGCGACTTCGGTAACCGGGCACAGCCCGGTGCCGCAGGCGATGCGGTGAACTCGAAATATCGCGGCGCGCAGGGGCTCGATCCGGATTTCGTCAAGAGCCTGGAAAAGCAGTTCGGCTTCGACAAGCCTGCGCCTGAACGTTTCGCGCTGATGTTGTGGAATTTCGCGCGCTTCGATTTCGGCAAGAGCTATTTCCGCGACACGACGGTGCTGCAGCTGATCAAGGAGAAGCTGCCGGTCTCGATGTCGCTCGGCATCTGGATGATGCTGATCACCTACCTGATCTCGATCCCGCTCGGCATCCGCAAGGCGGTGCAGGACGGCTCACGCTTCGACACCTGGACCTCGGCCGTCATCATTGTCGGTTTCGCCATTCCCGGCTTCTTGTTTGCGATCCTATTGATCATCCTGTTTTCAGGCGGATCGTTCTGGAGCATCTTCCCGCTGCGCGGCCTGACATCGGACGGCTGGAGCCAGTTCCCGTGGTACTGGAAGATCATCGACTACTTCTGGCACATGACGCTGCCGCTGATCTCGATGGTGCTCGGTGCCTTCGCCACCATGACGCTGCTGACCAAGAACTCGTTCCTCGACGAGATCCGCAAGCAATATGTGATGACCGCACGGGCCAAGGGCTGCAATGAGCGGCAGGTGCTCTACAATCACATCTTCCGCAATGCCATGCTGATCGTCATCGCCGGTTTCCCGGGCGCGTTCATTCACGCGTTCTTCTCGGGCTCGCTGCTGATCGAAACCATCTTCTCGCTCGACGGGCTCGGTCTCCTCGGCTTCGAGAGCGTGCTCAACCGCGATTATCCCGTGGTGTTCGGCACGCTGTTCATCTTCTCGCTGGTCGGTCTCGTCGTGAATCTCTTGTCCGATCTGGCCTATATGTGGATCGATCCGCGGATCGACTTTGAGGCGCGAGAAGTCTGATGACCATCACCGCGCCCCTTCCTGTGGAAAGCACCACGCAGTCGCCGCTCGGCGAAGCCGTGCCACCATCGCGTCACCCGCTCGGCATCTCGCCGCTCAACCAGCGTCGCTGGCAGAACTTCAAGTCCAATCGCCGTGGCTACTGGTCGTTCTGGATTTTCTTGTTCCTGTTCTTCATCTCGCTGTTTGCCGAGGTGATCGCCAATGACCGGCCGTTCTTCATCAAGTTTGACGGCAAGATGTATTTCCCGGCTTTCGTCACCTATTCGGAAACGACTTTTGGCGGTGATTTCGAGACGGCTGCGGACTATCGCGACCCGTTCCTGCAAAAGCTGATCGCCGAGAAGAACGGCACCATCCTCTGGCCGCTGATCCGCTATTCCTACGATACCCACAATCTCGATTTGCCGACGCCGGCGCCGTCAAAGCCGACATGGATGCTCACCGAGGAGCAGTGCAAGCCGGTGGTCGAAAAGAAGGGCCTCAAGAGCTGCCGCGATCTCGAATATAACTGGCTCGGCACCGACGATCAGGGCCGCGATGTTGTTGCGCGGCTGATCTACGGCTTCCGCATCTCGGTGCTATTCGGCCTCGCGCTCACGATCGTTTCGTCAATCATCGGCATCGCCGCAGGCGGTGTGCAGGGCTATTTCGGCGGCTGGGTCGATTTGGCGTTCCAGCGTTTCATCGAAATCTGGAGTGCGATCCCGTCGCTCTATCTGCTGCTGATCCTGTCATCGGTTCTGGTGCCCGGCTTCTTCGTGCTGCTCGGCATCCTGCTGCTGTTTTCATGGGTATCGCTGGTCGGTCTCGTGCGCGCTGAATTCCTCCGCGGTCGCAACTTCGAATATATCATGGCGGCGCGGGCGCTGGGCGTATCCAACGCCAAGATCATGATTCGGCATCTGCTGCCGAACGCGATGGTTGCGACCATGACCTTCCTGCCGTTCATCGTATCGTCCTCGGTGATGACGCTGACCGCGTTGGATTTCCTCGGCTTCGGTCTGCCGCCGGGCTCGCCATCGCTCGGCGAACTTCTATCGCAAGGCAAGGCCAATGTGCAGGCGCCCTGGCTGGGCTTCACCGGCTTCTTCGCGGTGGCGATCATGCTGTCGCTGTTGATCTTCATCGGCGAAGGCGTCCGCGATGCCTTCGATCCGCGCAAGACGTTCAGGTAGGGCCGCAGCATGGATGCCATCAACCAGCCGCTGCTCGATGTGCGCGATCTCTCGGTCGCATTCCACCATGGCGGCAATACATCGGTCGCGGTCGACAGGGTGTCGTTCGAGATAAAACGGGGCGAGTGCGTTGCGCTTGTGGGCGAGTCCGGCTCGGGCAAATCCGTAAGCGCCATGTCGATCTTGCGGCTGCTGCCCTATCCGACGGCATCACATCCGTCCGGCCATATCCGTTTCAAGGGCCACGAGCTCCTGAGCATGTCGGAGCGCGAGATCCGCGGCATCCGCGGCAACGATATTTCCATCATCTTCCAGGAGCCGATGACCTCGCTGAACCCGCTGCACACGATCGGTGCGCAGATCGGCGAGATACTGCAACTCCATAACGGCATTCGCGGCAGCAAGCCGCGCGAACGAACGCTGGAATTGCTGACGCAAGTCGGCATTCCCGATCCGGAAACGCGTCTCGCCAGCTATCCGCATCAGCTGTCTGGCGGTCAGCGCCAGCGCGTCATGATCGCGATGGCGCTCGCGAACGAGCCCGATCTGCTGATCGCCGACGAACCGACCACGGCGCTGGACGTCACGGTGCAGGCGCAGATCCTCGCTCTGCTGGCCGATATTCGTCAGCGGCTCGGCATGAGCCTCCTCTTCATCACCCACGATCTTGGCATTGTCCGCCGTATCGCCGACACCGTCTGCGTCATGAACAATGGCAAGATCGTCGAGCAGGGGCCGGTGGAGCAGGTGTTCACGTCGCCGCAGCATGCCTACACCAAGGCGCTGCTCGCAGCCGAGCCGAAGCCTGATCCTGCGCCGCCACGGCCGGAAGCGCCGGTGGTGATGTCGGCGGACGGTCTCAAGGTCTGGTTCCCGATTAAGCGAGGCTTGCTGCGCAAGACGGTGGGCCACGTAAAAGCGGTGGACGGCGTCAGCCTGCAAGTGCGGCAGGGCGAGACGCTGGGCGTCGTCGGTGAGTCCGGCTCGGGCAAGACGACGTTAGGGCTCGCGCTGCTGCGGCTGATTTCCTCGCAGGGGCCGATCGTGTTCCTCAGCAAGGACATTCAGGGTTTGCAGTTCAAGGACATGCGGCCGATCCGGCGCGACATGCAGATCGTGTTTCAGGATCCGTTCGGGGCGCTGTCGCCGCGTATGTCAGTCGGAGATATCGTCGCCGAGGGGCTCAGCGTGCATCAGCCTTCTCTTTCGCCGGAGGATCGTGAGACGCGCGTCGTCAAGGCGCTGCAGGATGTCGGTCTCGATCCGAAGACCCGGTTCCGCTATCCGCATGAGTTCTCCGGCGGCCAGCGCCAACGCATCAGCATCGCGCGCGCAGCCGTGCTGGAGCCGAGCTTCGTTGTGCTGGACGAGCCGACCAGCGCGCTCGACATGCTGTTCCAGGCGCAGATGGTCGATCTCCTGCGCGAGCTGCAGCGCAAGCGCGATCTCACTTATCTGTTCATCTCGCATGACCTGCGCGTGGTCGCGTCACTGGCCAGCCATCTCATCGTGATGCGCCATGGCAAGGTGGTCGAGGAAGGGCCGGCGGCCGAGCTGTTCAAGAACCCGAAGAGCGATTACACCCGCGCGCTGTTTGCCGCAGCGTTCAGGATCGAAACGGCACCGGGCGGGGATGCTGCGCAGTAGGACACGATGACGAAAGACAACGATCACCGTCCCACCATTACGGACCGTGCTGCCGATGTCGCTGTCTCGGCCCCGACGGTGGTCGGACGCGGCTTCATGACCTACGAACGGTACGACATCGCGATCATTCGCGCGGACGATGAGACGTTGCGGCAGCAGCGCGACGTGCTGCGTGCGAGCAAGGTGGCAGCAGTAATTCCCATCGATCTGGAGCGCGGCAAGATCGTACTGATCCACCAGTTCCGTTTGCCGGCGCATCTGGCCACGGGGCGTGGCGAGATGGTCGAGATCGTCGCCGGGCGGATCGATGGCGATGAAACGCCGCTCGCCGCCGCTGCGCGAGAATGCGCGGAAGAGATCGGCGTAACGCCGCAGCGTTTGTTTGAACTCTATAGCGTGCTGCCGACGCCAGGCTGCACCGACGAATATATCACGTTCTTTCTCGGCTTCGTCGACAGCAGCAAAGTGTCTGTTCGGGGCGGCCTCGTCGGAGAGACTGAGGATACGCGGCCCTTCGTGGTCTCCATCCACGACGCGATCGCGGCGCTGGATAGCGGTGTAATTCACAATGGCCTAATGGTGAGTGCCCTACAGTGGTTGGCGCTACATCGTGACCGACTGCAGGACTACTACGAGCGCGCGGTGCCTAGTCCAGCCGTTTGATGCTCGTGACATTGCTGCCGGCCGCCCTGATCCGCGCAATGGCGTCTTTCGTGTCCTCGATGGCCGTTGCCATGTGATGCGCATTGGCATGCACGATCGTGTCGGCATCGCGGGCGATGGCGACGTGGCCCTTCCAGAAGATCAGGTCGCCGCGCTTCAGATGCCGCATCTCGGCGTCTGTCAAGGCGCGGCCGAGGCCGCTCTCCTGCATGTCGCTGTCGCGGGGGCATCCGGTTCCCGCGGCGGTCAGGGCGATTTGCACCAGCCCGGAGCAATCGATACCGAGGCTGCTTTTGCCGCCCCAGAGATAGGGCGTGCCGACGAAGTGCTCGGCGACCGCAACGAAATCGTTTTCGAACGCATCGATCTCCGCGACATGCCGCCGCGGTACACAATGTCCGGCATTCGTCATCGCAAACGCGTCGGTCATCTTGACGATGGCCAGGCGCGCGCCGAGCGGCAGCGTATCTGTCGGCGGCAGCTTGATGGAGGGCCCAGGGAAAAGGAACGTCCGGAGCGCGGTCACTTTGTGTGTTGGCGTCGGCCCGGGTGGATAGAGTGCGAGATCCGAAAGCCAGCCGACATAGCCGTCGCCATTGAGTTGGCCCCAGGCCCAGCCTTCGTCGTTGCGATCGTAGATGGTGAAGCGCTCGCCCTTCAAGGCCTGCGTATTCATTTCTGCGCCGGAGAATGGTTGGAGCCGCATAGAGGCGACGCCATCGGCAACCTCGAATTCTTCGCCGTCGACGAAACGTGCGGCCTCGACCTGACCTTCAAGATATCGCGCGGCCACGTCAGGTCGCGCAGGCGTGAGCCGGGGATCTCGTTTATCCATAGCGCTGGCTCAATAGCTGATAGATTGCACGTGCAGCCTGGCATTCGCCACCTTCGGGGCGCGCTGGCTTCGCCGATGGCGTCCAGCCATAGATATCAACATGCAGCCAGCTCTTCGCAGCTTCGACGAAACGCTGCAGGAATAGCGCGCATGTGATTGAGCCGGCAAAGCCACCGGAGGGCGCGTTGTTGATATTGGCGACCTTGGAGTCGAGCCAGGCATCGTAGGGAGCCCAAAGCGGCAGTCGCCAGAGCGGATCGTTCTGCTCCTTCGCACAGCGCGCGATGTCCAGTGCGAGCGTCTCGTCATTGGTGTAGTAGGGCGGCAGATCGGGTCCGAGCGCTACGCGTGCAGCGCCGGTCAGCGTGCCCAGATCGACCAGCAGGTCCGGCTTCTCCTCATCGGCATAGGCCAGCGCATCGGCCAGCACCAGGCGACCTTCGGCGTCTGTATTTCCGATTTCGACCGTCGGACCCTTGCGCGATTTGAAAATATCGAGCGGACGAAAGGCATTGCCGGCTACGGCGTTCTCGACAGCAGGGATCAGCACGCGCAACCGCACTTTCAGCTTGGCGTCCATTACCATCAGCGCCAGCGCGAGAACATTAGCCGCACCGCCCATATCCTTCTTCATGATCAGCATGCCGCTCGATGGCTTGAGATCGAGACCGCCGGTGTCGAAGCAGACGCCCTTGCCGACCAGCGTCACTTTGGGATGCGACGGATCACCCCAGGAGAAATCGATCAGTCGTGGCGCACGTGTCGAGGCCATGCCCACGGCGTGGATCAGTGGGAAATTCCGTTGCACGAGATCGTCGCCGATGATGCAGTTGAACTCTGCGCCAAAACGCGTGGCGAGATTCTTTGCGGCCGCGGCGAGTTCTTCCGGTCCCATATCGTTCGACGGCGTATTGATGAGATCGCGTGCCAGTGCTGCGGCCTCGGCCATGCGACTGATATCGGCGACATCGATGCCATCCGGCGGCACCAGCTTCGCCTTGGGCTCATCATTCTTGCGATAACGGCCGAAACGATAGCTGCCGAGCGCAAAAGCCAGTACGGCGAGGCGGGTGTCGTGGGGGGCGTTGGCGAAACGGTAGGTGCCCGGCGGCAGCAGGCCGGGCAATTGCCCCGGGCGGAACAGGTCGCGGAAGGTCGCGCCGTCGTCTTCCAGCCCGAAGATGACCTGGGCGATTGCGCCATCTTCCGTCGGCAACGCCAGCCAAGCGCCGGGTTTCGCCGCAAAACCGTTGGCCGCGGCGAAAGCTCTCGCCCGCGCGGGGAGTGCCGCGCTGATTTCGGGCCAGGTCGTCTTGGTCGCGAAGGTGATCGGTATGGCGGATGCGGCGGCAGCGGTCTCGAAGGCGGAATGCATATGCGGAATCTCGCGAAAGGGAGCGGCAATGACACCCGAAGCACAAAGGGCGTCAAGCGACGGTATGGGAGGATATGGCGCGGTCTGCACCGATTAACCAGCCATTAGGGTTAACACTCTATTGCTGAAGGCGTCCGGCCCGCCCGTTCGCTCCATTGTTGAGTCAACCTGTCATGCGTCAGCCCCCTTGTCTTGCCCGGCTTTTGACGACCGCGGCGGTGACCGCGATCCTGGCCGCAGGCCTTGCCGGCTGCAAGACCGCGGGCATGTCCGATATCACCGGTTCCCTTGGCGCTCGGGCGGAAGCACCAAGCGATGCCGATCCCGCGCGTGCTGCCGAAGTCTATGGCGAACGCTATCGCGCCAATCCCAAGGATGCTGACGCTGCCCTGCGTTACGGCCAGGCGCTCCGGGCCAACGGCCAGCGGGCCCAGGCCGTTTCGGTGTTCGAACAGGCGACGCTGACGAATCCCGGCAACAGGCCGCTGCTGGCAGGCTACGGCCGCGCGCTAGCCGACGCCGGCAGCTTCCAGCGCGCTTTTGATGTGCTGACCACCGCGCATAGCCCGGCCAATCCGGACTGGCGTATCCTGTCGGCACAAGGCGCCGTCCTTGACCAGATGGGGAGGCATGACGAAGCCCGCCGTTACTACGACAGCGCTCTGAAGATCAGGCCGGAGGAGCCGTCCGTGCTCTCCAATCTCGGTCTGTCCTACATGCTCTCGAAGGATCTGCCGCAGGCCGAGGCGACGCTGCGCCGCGCGCAGGGCCGCGGCAATGTCGATCCGCGCGTCCGCCAGAATCTCGGTCTCGTGGTTGGCCTGCAGGGCCGGTTCGGTGAAGCGGAATCCATCGTGAGGGCTGACCTGCCCCCAGACGAAGCAGCGGCGAATGTCGCCTATCTCAAGCAGATGCTGAGCAGTAAAGGGCAGCCCCGCCTGGGCGCCCGGGACGACGACGCACCGCGTCGGTCGTAATTTCTCGCAGGTCAAATTTCGCAATGACGTTGAGCAAGGCCAAGCTCACCGGCCTCACTGCATCGCTGCGACCTTGATGCCCGTTGGGCCGAGAATGACGACGAACAGAACCGGCAGGAAGAACAGGATCATCGGCACCGTCAGCTTCGGCGGTAGTGCGGCGGCCTTCTTCTCGGCTTCGTTCATGCGCATGTCGCGGTTTTCCTGCGCCATCACGCGAAGGCTCTGACCGAGCGGAGTGCCGTAGCGTTCCGACTGCATTAGCGCCAGACAGACTGATTTGACGCCCTCCAATCCGGTACGCTTTGCGAGGTTCTCATATGCAACCTTGCGATCCTGCAGATAGGACAGTTCGGCCGTGGTCAGTGTGAATTCCTCGGCCAGCGCCACCGACTGCGTTCCGATCTCGATGGACACGCGGCGAAACGCGACTTCGATGGACATGCCGGATTCGATACAGATCAGCAGCAGATCGAGAGCGTCCGGAAATGCGCGGCGGATCGAAAGCTGGCGTTTGGTGATTGCATTCTTGAGAAAGATCATCGGCGCCTGCAGGCCAAGATAGGCGGCACCGAGGCACATGCCGATCTTGATGGGCATCGACTGTTCCATGCGCGAGATGACGAACACATAGAGGATCGCGAAGACGAGGAACACGATCGGCGTGACGGCGCGGAAGAACAGGAAGGTGATATAAGGCGCTTGGCCGCGATAGCCGGCCATGACCAGCTTGTCGAGTGCGGCTTCCTGCGCCAGCCATTTGCTGAGGTTGAAGTCGGTCACAACCTTGGAGACGAGTTGCTTCGGCGTCTGGCGCAGCGACACTCTCTCGCCTTTGGCCATGCGGTCCCGCTCGCGCTGCCGCAGCCGCTCCCGCTCGCTGGCGACCGCTTTCATCCGCTTGGCGAGACCGTCGCCGGCGAACAACGGCGTAAGCAGGCTGTAGGCTGTTGCTGCAACCGCGATCGCGGCAAGCAGCATCGTCATGAAACGGATGTCGTGAAGCTTTGCTATCAGGAGATCGAGCATGCCAGCACCATCAGAAGTCGAAGTTGATCATGCGCTTCATGACGTAGATGCCGCAGGACATCCAGACCACGCAGGCCGCCAGCATCAGGCGGCCTGTCGGATGGGTCCACAGCAGCGAAATATATTCAGGCGTGCTGAGATAGACGAGCAACATCACGATCGGCGGCAGCGAGCCGATGATGCCGGCGGACGCCTTGGCTTCCATCGACATGGCCTGGATTTTCTCGGCCATCTTCTTGCGGTCGCGCAGCACCTTGGAGAGGTTGCCGAGAGCTTCCGAGAGGTTGCCGCCCGATTTTTGCTGGATCGCGATGACGATGCCGAAGAAGTTGGCTTCCGGAAGCGGCATGCGCTCATAGAGCCGCGCGCAAGCCTCGCCGAGCGGCATACCTATGGTCTGAGTTTCGATGATGGCAAGAAATTCGCTGCGTAGGGGTTCCGACGCGTCGGCGGCGACAACCTTGATCGAGTCGAATAGCGGCAGACCGGCCTTGATACCGCGAACGATGACGTCGACGGCATCTGGAAGCGCTTTGAGGAAGGCGGCTTCGCGCCGCTTCTTGAGAAAGCTTAGGATCCAGCGCGGAAGACCGAAGCCGGCGGCGAATCCGAGACCGGCGGCCGCGAGCAGACCGCCGCCAAACATCATGGTCATTAGGAAGCTTCCGCCTCCCAGAATGCCGGAGATCACCATGAATTTCTGGTCGCTCCAGTCGAGGCCGGCCTGCGCGATCCGGATTCCGAGCGGGATCTTCTTTTCCTTCTGGAGACGTGCTTCGACTTCCTTGAGAGATCCTTCGACCTGCTCGCGCCGGGACCGCTGGTTTCTGTCGACCTGGCGCGCCACGGGCTCCGTCCGCGCGACCGATGCACGGCGGGTTTCGGCCTTCTTCTCGCCGGACAACAGCGGATAGAGAAAAACCCAGGCCAGACCGCCGACAGCGATGCTGGCCATGAATGCCAATGCGAGCGCCTGCATGTTCATCATTCGCTCCTCAGTTCGGCGCTATGACTTCGGCAGCATCGAGCGCCGCCGCGAGCCGCTTCTCCTCGCCGTAATAGCGGGCACGATCCCAGAACCGCGGGCGGCCAATGCCGGTCGAGCGGTGCCGTCCGATGATGTTGCCGTTGGCGTCTTCACCGACCATGTCGTAGACGAACAGGTCCTGCGTAATGATGGTGTCGCCTTCCATGCCCATCACCTCGGTGATGTGCGTGATGCGGCGCGAACCGTCGCGCAGACGGGCGGCCTGTACGATGACGTCGATCGACGCGCAGATCATTTCGCGAATGGTGCGCGAGGGCAGCGAGAAGCCACCCATGGTGATCATGGATTCGCAGCGCGACAGCGCTTCACGCGGATTGTTGGCGTGGAGGGTGCCCATCGAGCCGTCATGGCCGGTATTCATCGCCTGCAAAAGGTCGAATGCCTCGGGTCCGCGGACTTCGCCGACGATGATCCGCTCCGGACGCATACGCAGACAGTTACGCACCAGTTCGCGCATCGTGACCTGGCCTTCGCCCTCGATGTTCGGCGGCCGGGTTTCGAGCCGAACCACGTGGGGCTGCTGCAGCTGAAGTTCAGCGGCGTCTTCGCAGGTGATGATGCGCTCGTCGTCGTCGATATAGTTGGTGAGACAGTTCAGCAGCGTGGTCTTGCCCGAACCGGTACCGCCGGAGATCAGCACGTTGGCGCGGCAGCGGCCGATGATCTGAAGGATCTGGGCGCCGTCCGGCGAGATCGCGCCGAATTTGACCAGCTGCTCGAGCGTCAGCTTGTCCTTCTTGAACTTACGAATCGTCAGCGCAGGACCATCGATGGCCAGCGGCGGCACGATGGCGTTGACGCGCGAGCCGTCGGCAAGACGAGCGTCGCAGATCGGTGAGGATTCATCGACGCGGCGGCCGACCTGGCTGACGATGCGCTGGCAGATATTCAGCAACTGCTGATTGTCGCGGAAGCGGATGCCGGTCTTCTGGATCTTGCCGGCGACTTCGATGAACACCGTGCCGGCGCCATTGACCATGATGTCGGCGATGTCGTCGCGCGCCAGAAGCGGCTCGAGCGGCCCGTAACCGAGCACGTCGTTGCAGATGTCGTCGAGCAGTTCTTCCTGCTCGGCAATGGACATCACGATGTTCTTGATCGCGATGATCTCGTTGACGATGTCGCGGATTTCCTCGCGCGCGGATTCGCCGTCGAGCTTGGCGAGCTGCGCGAGGTCGATCGCCTCGATCAGGGCGCCGAAAATCGTCGCTTTGACCTGATAGTAATTTTCGGAGCGGCGCTCTGCGATGACGGGGGCAGGTGCGGCGCGCGCGGGTGACAGCGGCGGCGATGACACAGCCGGTGGCGCAGATACAGCCATCGCGCCGGGAGAAGGCTCCGGCGCGCTGGCGGGCTTGACGGCCCGGACATCGGTATCTGTTCCGCTACGCTTACCAAACACGACAACACTCCATGCGGCGGATTACTTCGACCGCAATTTCTCCAGGAACGGACCCAGGAAGGATCCTCGTGGCTTCTTGGCCTCACCGCGGCCCGTCAGCCGCTGCGCAATTTGCAAAAAGAGTTCGGTGGTGCGATGGCCGGCGGCAATCTCGGCAATCATCTGGCCGTTGTTGGCGGCCGAGCCGAACATCTGCGGATCGAACGGGATCGTGACGATCGGCGGTGTCTCGATGGCCTTGGCGAATTCGCTGGCGCTGATTTCGGGCCGCTTTGGAACGCCGACCTGATTGAGGCAGTACAGCGGTGCGCGATCATTGGGGCGCGAGGCCTTGATCAGATCGTACATGTTCTTGGTATTGCGCAGGTTGGCGAGATCCGGTGCTGCAACGATCAGGATGTCGTCCGCGCCGATCAGTGCCCGCTTGGTCCAGCCCGACCATTGATGCGGCACGTCGAGCACGATGCAGGGCATTGTCGACCGCAGCGTGTCAAAGATCGAGTCGAAGGCCTCGGCGCCAAAATCGTAGACGCGGTCCAGCGTGGCGGGGGCAGCCAGCAGGCTGAGATGGTCGGTGCACTTCGACAGCAGACGGTCGATGAAGGCGGTGTCGACACGATCCGGCGAAAACACTGCGTCGGCGATGCCTTGCGGCGGGTCCTGGTTGTAGTCCAGCCCGGCGGTTCCAAAGGCAAGATCGAGGTCGGCGACAACGGAGTCCAGCGCCAGATCGCGCGCGATCGCCCAGGCGACGTTGTGAGCGATGGTGGACGCGCCGACGCCGCCCTTGGCGCCGACTACGGCAATGATACGGCCGACCGCCTTGGCTTCCGGCGCCGAGAACAGTCCGCAGATCGAACGAACGACGTCGATAGTCGCAACAGGCGCGATCACGTAGTCGCTGACGCCGCGACGAACGAGCTCGCGGTAGAGCGTGACATCGTTGACCTTGCCGATCACCACCACGCGGGTACCGGAATCGCAAACCGTCGCCAGTTGATCAAGGCCAGCGAGAATGTCGCCGCGCGGTTCGGTCTCGAGAACAATGACGTTCGGCGTCGGTGCTGACCGATAGGCCTCGATGGCCGCAGGCATGCCGCCCATCTGAATCTTGATGTGAGCCTTGCCCAGACGCCTGTCCTCGGCGGCGGCCTGCACAGCGGCAGCGGTTTCCACGGTCTCGCAGAACGCCTGCACCGACACCCGCGGTGCCGGCGCAATATGCTCCTCTGCCGCGGGTGTTGCGGCGGAGGGCTGCTCGTCTGCGGTTTTCTGCGCGTAGCTAATCATTGGCCCACATTGCTGATTCTGGTCTTGTCTTCGGGATAGGTCGTCGCAGTGCTCTCACCCTTGCGATACTTGTCCAGCACGACGGTACGTCGGCCGGCATAGACAGGGGTTTCGGCGCGCGGCTGAACCAGGTCGGAAGGATTGGCGACCATGGCGGCGAGATTGCGTTGCTGGGCGCAGCCGAGATTGTAATATGGCTTGTTCGCGAGATAGCCCTTGTTCTTGATCGACGACGCAAGGTCGTCGGGCCAGGTGCCGCACGGACCAGCCGAAGCCGCGATCAGCGGGTAGCTGACGCGGATGGTCGGCAACATACGCGGATCGCTCGGCTGATAGCTGCGCATCAGGACGCCGTTCTGGGGCACACCGATCGCCATCAGGAGCGAATGAACCTCACGATAAGACTCTCTGGCGGCGCGTGCGTTCGGTGTATTGACCGGCACCTCCGCAGTGATGACGCCGGTGCCTTCGCGCAACCAGTCCTGACCGAGCGATACGACATCCGCGCGCTGTGTGGCCGACAGGCCGCCGCGCTGGCTGCCGACGAAGACCTCGGTGGTCTTGGCCCGTTCTTCGACAACGATGGGATGCCGCAGCCGGTAATCGTCCGGTATGCTCGACGTGGTGTCCTGCGCAACGGTCTTGCAGCCGCCGAGCGCAAGCGCCAGGAACAGCAGCGCGCCAGTGGCGGTCCGTGTGCGCGAAGAGTGTATCGCTGTGTGATTGATCATGGTCATCGGATACTTGCCCCGTCTCAATCCGTGATGAAGCCGAAAACGCCGCGATAGCTGCGCGTCGGTTGGGTCGGCTCGGTGCGGTGCGGTGCGCCATAGATGCGGTTGACGTTGCCGAGCAGATCGGCCTGCGGATCGGATGCATCCACGAAGCCGTCATCCGGACGCGAGAGATCCTTCTGCGCGACGGCGCGGACCACATAGGGCGTTACCAGGACCATCAGCTCGGTGTTGTTGTTGACGTAATCCCGGCTGCGGAACAGCGTGCCCAGCACAGGCAATTGCGACATGCCCGGCAGGCCGCTGATGGCCGCTTTGGTCTGCTGCTTGATAAGGCCGGCCATCACCATCGAACCGCCGGACGGAATCTCGAGCGTGGTGTCCGCACGGTTGACCTTGATCGCCGGGATCGAGGTTCCGCTGATCGTGACGGAATTTTCCTGCGATAGCTCGGAAACTTCGGTGCCGACACGCAGGCTGATACGACCTTCGCTCAGAACCACCGGCGTAAAGCCCAGCGAAATACCGAATTTCTTGAAGGTGATCTGCGTCGTGCAGATCCGCGTCGTGGGATCGCAGGTATTGCCGCCGGGGACCGGGAATTCGCCACCCGCAAGGAAATTGGCGGTCTCGCCGGAGATCGCGGTCAGCGTGGGCTCGGCAAGCGTCCGGATGACGCCGGCGTTTTCCATCGCCTTCAGCGTCGCCGTGACGGATGGTGTCGATCCGAAGGATGCCTTGAGGGCATTATCGGAGACCAGGCTGCCGCCGCGCGCCGTGAACGGGTTGCTATTGTTGAAGTTGACGACGGACGTGCCGTAGCTCATCGATGCCGACAGATCGACGCCGAGCTGCTTGACAATGTTGCGCTGGACTTCCGCAACGGTGACCTTGAGCATGACCTGATCACGCCCGCGCACCGAGATGCTGTTCACGACCTTGTCCATGCCGCCGACGAGGCGCGCCGCGAGGTCCGCGGCCTGCTGCGCTTCGACCTGACTCGATGCCGTACCCGACAGCATCACGCCATCGCCGAGACCTTCGATGCGAATATCCGTATTGGGCATGGTCTGCTTGAGCGCGGCCCGAATACCGTTCAGGTCGCGCGTGACGGCGATATCATAAGCGGCGATCTGCTGGCCGTTGACGTCGAAGAATACGATGTTGGTCTGGCCTACGGTCGCGCCGATGATGTAGGCGCGCTGTGCCGAACGCACGACGGCGTTGGCGATCTTGGGATCGGCGACCAGCACATCCTTGATGTCGCGCGGCAGGTCGATGACGATCGACTTGCCGATGCCGAGCGGCAGGAATTTCGCGTTCAAGGCGCCGGCGCTGCCGGCTTGCATGGACGCGGCGTCGGCCGCGAAAACGGGCGTCAATACGGGATTGATCGTGAGCGCCGTGATGGCGGTGAGCGACAGCGCGCGGGCTGCAAGAGCCCGCATTGATCCGCCTGTTGTGATGCGCTTCATCGCCTGCGTCCTCTTGATCACTTCGTCATGGTCGCGGTCGACGGGATGCCGTAACGCACGATGTTAATGCTGTCGCGCTTGCCGCCATTGGGATCTTCAACCGGTGCGGGCGCGTTAGCGTCGACAAGGGCGCGCAACGCCAGCGAGATCGTGCCGCTCTGCCGCGCGCGGGCGAGCAACTCGGCCTGTTCGGGCTTTAATTCGAGCGTTGCGGTCTTGCCGACGACTGAATTCTGACCGTCCTTTTCCTTGGGCGCCTGATCGATGGCGAGAATGCGGATATTGTTCAGGATGATCTCGGAGTTGATGACCTCAATGCCGCTGCGATCCGTACCGCGTTCGCGCTTCGACAGGATCACGTCGACGCGGTCGTTTGGCAGGATGAAGCCGCCGGCGCCGGTTTCCGGCGAAATTTCGGTGGAGACGGCGCGCATGCCGGTCGGCAGAACCGCGGCCATGAAGCCAGCGCCATTGGCGCGCACCAGTTTCGGTTCGCGGATCGGTTCGCCGGCAATGAAGGCCGAACGCGCGATGGAGCCGGCGATTTGCGTCGCTGCGTCCGGGCGGCTGTTACGGCTGATGACATTGGTGCTCGCCGCTGATGCGGGCCAGGACTGCCACTGGACATCATCGGGACCGAGCGCCTGACCGAGCGCGATATCGGCCTTGGCAACGAGAACGTCAGTTGTCGGGGCTTCGGCGACCTGAGGGGGCGGCGGTGCGTCCGATGTGCTCGCAAGATATAGCGCCACACTGCCAGCGCCGAGTGCAATGGCGAGGACCACAATGCGTGCGGTATTCATACGCTTCAACTTTCCACATTACGCCGCGACGCTGCCGCCGCTGTAACGGGAGTTGACCAGTTATTCGTCAAAGCATGGTTAATGAGCGGTATCTAAATCGCGTTAATAGAAAGTTCCGATCTTAGTGAAGCGCGAGACGCGCCAGGTCGATCGTCTTCACCCATCCGGTGTCGGGGTAAACGAGCAGTGCGCCGAGGGCGAGGGCAATACCGTAAGGGATGCCGGTTTCCTTGTGATGCAGACGCATCAGCCAGGCCTGGCCGCCGAGCGCATAGGGCAGCGGCCACTGCCGGAACTGGAGCAGCAGCAACGTGAGCGCGCCGCCGAACAGCGAGGCGTAAACGAGGTAGTTCAGGAGATGGTCGAAGCCGAACCACAGTCCCGCAGCTGCGGCGAGCTTGGCATCGCCGCCGCCGATCCAGCCGAACGCAAAACAGGCGAAAGCGACTACCAGCACGGTCGCCCCCGCGCCGAGATGCGACAGCGCATCGTGAAGACCCATCCCACCGAACATCGCCAGCACGGCGAAGCCCGCCACCAGCAGCAGCGAGATACGGTTCGAAATGGTCATCGTGAAAAGGTCGCTGATCGCCGCATAGGCCATCAGGCCCGGGAACAGCAGGAGGCGCGTCAAATCGAGGATCATGGCTTCAAGGGCCCGTTACGGCGACGACGGAAAACCTAGCCAGCAGAAATGAACAATCGGACAACAAGAAAGAATTTACCAAACGCTGGCGATCCGAATCGCGACGGCGACCAGCGCGAGAATCAATGCGGCGCAGACCAGGCCGGCGGGGTCGCGGAGCGAGATCTGAAGTCCCTGCAGGACGGAGCGGGGAATGTCGGGGTGTCTCATACGCATTACACTTTTGACGACGACGGCTCAGCAGCATCCCGAAACAAAAAAGGCTCCGGACACCGGAGCCTTTGATGCACTCGTAACAGTCGCTTACTTGAGCGAGCCGTTGATCGAGGTGAACTTGCCGTTCAGGTTCGAGCCGAGGCCGTTAACGACCGCGATGATGGCCAGCGAGATGCCGGCAGCAATCAGGCCGTATTCGATAGCGGTGGCGCCGGACTCATCCTTCATGAAACGCGAAACGAGGTTCTTCATAATACAAAACTCCATATGTGCACGTGGCTGTCGATCGTGATGCCTGGTCTCCCCGGCGTTCTCAGCACCGTGACCATGAGGGAACACTAGGAGTGGGGAATTGCAGTGCGGTTAATTCGATTGATGAAAGTCGGTCGCATTTGTCTCTTCTTTTGCACGGTAAATACCTACTTAAAGCGATTTTGGAATGACTTGGGTGTGATGACACCAGGCGTGTCCTTTTCGCTTCATCGCTCCTTAAGCATACCGCGGTAACTCTTGGCCTCCGGAGCCTACGAGGTCGCGATGACTATACTCCCCATGGAAGTCCTGAACATGTTCGGCGAGACCATCATGAAGGTGGTGCCGATCACGCTGGTTGTTGCGGTGGTCTTTACGGTGCTGACGCATTTCTGGGCCTGCAATCCCGGCAAGCACTGGTGGCGCAAGACGGAGATCGTGACCGACGTGGTCTACTGGTTCTTCGTGCCGCTGATCACCCGCGTCGTGCGGATCGGACTCCTCGTGGTCGGCGCTGCCGTCGTCTTCAATATTCACGATGCCGATGAACTGATTGCCTTCTACGACAACGGCCACGGGCCGCTGGCGCAGATGCCGCTCTGGGTACAGGGGATCTTCTTTCTCGTGGTGTCCGACTTCATGCTCTACTGGCTGCACCGGATGTATCACGGCGGCGGCTTCTGGAAGTACCACGCCATCCATCATTCGTCGGAAGAGATCGACTGGATCTCCGCTGCACGGTTTCATCCGGTCAACCTGTTTCTCGGCACCGTCGCGGTCGACGTGTTGCTATTGATGGCCGGTATCTCGCCGAACATCATGCTGTGGGTCGGACCGTTCACGACCTTCCACTCGGCTTTCGTGCACGCCAATCTGAACTGGACCCTCGGGCCGTTTAAATATGTGCTGGCGACGCCGGTGTTCCACCGCTGGCACCACACGTCGCTGGAGCGCGGCGGCAACACCAATTTCGCAGGCACGTTTCCGATCTGGGACATCATGTTCGGGACCTTCCGCATGCCGAAGGGTGAACTGCCGGATAATTACGGTGTCGACGGCGAGCCTTTGCCGACCGAATTCACCGGGCAACTGGCCTATCCGTTCAAGCAGTAGCACGCTCTTCCTGCTCCTCCCCCAAGCGGCGTAGCCGCGCTGAGGGAGGGATTCGTCTGGCGCCTACGCGCCATCGCAGATTCAACTGTCAAACAGCCACTGCTCTGAAGACATGCGTCATCGCCCTCATTGTTTGCGGCGCGGGGGCGCCGTCGTCTCTTGCATTCCCTGCCCCTGTGAGAGGGCGTGCGGAACGCCGGGTGCCCGTTGCACCCTTGGGCCTGATGCGATGCGGTCTTCCGCAGGGTTAGAGTGCATCAGGACTTTCGGAGGCGCCGAGCGATTGCCCAGCGTTCCGCCTGCGGTGTTTTTTCGGTTGCTTGCACTTTGCCTCAGCGAACGATCCGATCACCGAATTAAAGTCCCAAGGCGATGGGAAGGGAGCCTCAAGCGAGTAAGCCGAACGCGTTTTGATTTGGTCGTCCGTCACACTGTCCAGGGCTCTTTCCATCCCAAGGCCAGCCGTCTCCTTGCCAGTGGCAGTGCTGGCGCAGATCCGTCCTGCCCGAAGACAGACGTCACCCGTGAACCGCGTGACGCCGCATCTCCGGCGTCCACCGCATCCCACCCCGCGAACGTGACGATCGCGATCGCCCCTCTCGGTGGGGCAGGACAATGGGGAATATAAACCTGACGGAGATGGTGTCAACGGGAGATAGGAAAAAATGTTTGGGCGCTGTCTTGCCGCCCCACACTGTCATTCCGGGGCGTGCGCGCATCTTTACGTGCGCGAACCCGGAATCCCGATCTGTTTTGCGCTGAACATGTCGAGATTCCCCGCCGCTCCAGGTGGAGTGGTTGAGGTTCTCACTGCAGTGGCCTCGCCGCCTTCGAGTGCCCCGGAATGCCAGTCAATCCAGGCTTCCTAAGCCGGGACAGCGTCCATCATGCACCCTGCCACCGCCGTTTCCAGTTCCTTCATCAATTAACGGCACATTTGCCATGTCGGGCGCCGGCACCGCTGCGTATCTGCTTTTGTCGGCTTGTATCGTCCCGGAGTACAGGATGTCGTTTCAGTCGAAGCGCGCGCGGATGCGCGCGGTGTTTGTGGCCCGTGCTCTGGCGGCAGGGACCATGCTGTTGCCGGTGGGCGGTTTTGCGGCTCCTGCGAATGATCTGATCGCAGTCAGCGTCGATCAGGCCAGGCTCGTCAAATTTCCCGAGAAGATCGCGACCATCGTGGTCGGCAACCCCTTGATCGCCGATGTGACGCTGCAGGCCGGCGGCATGGTTGTCATCACCGGCAAGAGCTATGGCGCCACCAATGTGATTGCCATTGATCGCCAGGGCTCCGTGCTGATGGACCGCGTTATTCAGGTGGAAGGGCCGACCGACAAGGTCGTGACGGTCTATCGCGGTATGAGCCGGGAGACCTATAGCTGCGCGGCGAATTGCGAGCGGCGTTTGACGCTGGGTGACGGGGAAACCTTCTTCAAGTCGACGATGGATCAGGCCGGCGCCATCGGCAGTCAGGCCGCGACGATAGGGGCGAGGAGCAACTAAGCCACCACTTTTCGTCGGTCAGACCAATCCCGCCGGACACCATCGCAAGCGTCCTGCCACATGGTTAATGGCGGGTTAACGCAGCGAGCCATCTTGTCTCGATCCGGCGAAACACTTCAACAATCTGTTTCCGATACATCTTGGCGGTAGTTATTTCCTATCACCGAGGCACTTGCAGATGCTGCTACCGCTGATTTCGATGGCGACGCTCGCCGGGCGCCTGCGCCGCTTCGGCCATAACAGCAGCGGCTCGGCCGCGGTCGAATTCGCGATGATCGCGCCGATCTTCTTCGCGCTGATTTTTGCCATCATGGAAACCGGCATGGTGTTTCTGGCGGGGCAGGTCCTTGAAACCGGCGTCCAGGATGCCGCGCGGTCGGTCTATACGTGTTCCGCTGCAGCTACAGCCGTCGATTTCAAGACGTCGATCTGCGCGCGCGCATCGACACTGATGGATTGCACCAAGATCGACATCGATGTGCGCTCGTACGATCCCGGCACAGCGATCACGATTTCGGATCCGATCGACGCCAGCGGCAACTATGTGTCGACGAATCTTGTCTACCAGCCGCCGGCCTGTCCGACCAGCAAGACGGTGGTCGTGCGCGGCTTCTATCAGTGGCCGCTTTATGTGACTGGCCTCGGCTACAACATCGCCAATATCAGTCGTGGAACGACGAGCAGCAAGCGCCTGCTGGCCGCGACAGCGGCGACCGGGCCGCAGTGATGGCAGGGATCGGGACAATGCACGTGCGGATGGCAGCACTGGCAGCCTGGCGACGGGCCTTGTTGTTGCGAGACGATACGAGAGGCGTATCCGCGGTCGAGTTCGCGATGATCATGCCGCTGATGTTCCTGATGTTCTTCGGCATGTTGGATGTTTCCAACGGTTTTGCCGTCGATCGCAAGGTCAGTCAGATCTCACAGGGGATGGCCGACCTGGCGTCACGCTACACGACGCTGGCGGAAACCGATGTCTCGAACTTCTTCATCATCGCCGATGCGATGCTGACACCTTATGACAAGACGCAGCTCAAGGCGACCATCAGCCAAGTCTATATCGATCCATCGAGCAAGACCGCCAAAGTTGTGTGGAGTCGCGGCGACCAAAAGAAGGACGTGGGCACGGTCGTATCGGTTCCCACCAATCTAATCGTCAAGGACGCCAACGGAAACTATGTGGCAAACCAGTATCTGATCCTTGGCGAGGCTAACTATACCTACGTGCCGACAATCGGCTGGGTCGTGCCGAAGGGCGGGCTCACGCTGTCCGATGCGATGTACACGCGGCCGCGGCAAACGTCCTGCGTCGTGATGGTGACGAGCTGCACGCCGTAACTTGCGATCATGCGCTGCGTATTTGTAGTTGCAGCGAACGATCGTCGGTCCACTTTCTCGGATCATGCTTCAGCAAAAAGGCCGCGCTCAAGGGCGCGGCCTTTTCGTATTCAGTCGATCAATTCACAAGCATCAAGCTTGCGAATGATCGTTTAGCCTGCGGCGCGGAGATTGTCGGCCGACGACTTGCCGGAACGACGGTCAGCAACGATTTCGTAGCTGATCTTCTGGCCTTCACGCAGGGTGCCGAGACCGGCACGCTCAACGGCGCTGATGTGAACGAACACGTCGTTGCCACCATCGTCCGGCTGAATGAAGCCGAAGCCCTTGGTCGCGTTAAACCACTTCACTGTTCCCATGCTCATGGGGGTAGTCCCTTCTCAAAGATATAGTGTAGCCCACGCAACAGATGTGGGCTGGTGACATCGAATTTTTGGAAGGGTCGTCAGTCTAGACCGGCTGCACCGGGGGATAGATAATGTCGTCCGGCCGAAAATCGATTAACTCATATTAGGGGAAGCGCCCCCTCAAAACAATCCTGACGCGCACGATTTTTTGATTGCGCACGAACGGTCAGGAACGCTTACCCATCCGCGGGATCGCGAGTGATCCGATGCGCGGATGGGTTGTCGTTGCGATTTAAACTGTCGACAGTTTAAACGCGGGATGCGCTTAGCGGCGACGGAACTGACCGCGCGGCGGTGCGCCACGCGGAGGACCGCCGGGACGCTCGTCCTTGTGGCGGAAAATCAGACGACCCTTTTCGAGATCGTAGGGCGACATCTCGATGGTCACGCGGTCGCCGGCCAGCGTCTTGATGCGGTTCTTCTTCATCTTGCCGGCGGTGTAGGCGACGATTTCGTGTCCTGCATCCAATTGCACGCGATAGCGTGCATCGGGGAGGATTTCGGTCACCAGTCCTTCGAACTGGATCAGCTCTTCTTTGGCCATTGTTAGCTCCAGATCGATCGGCTGTTAGCGTGGCCGCTGGGTGCGGTTCGGGGTTGTATTCGGTCGGCTTTCGCGGTGCAGGAAGGCAACGCCCTGCATCCCTTCTTTAGTCGCAGTTCCAGCCTGGTTGGCCGGACGTGAGATCGGCTCATGCCGTGCATTCTCGTGTCTCGCATTCTCGTTCCGACCATGATCGCGGTTCGGTTGCGATGCGCCCCCGTTGCCGCCATGCGGACGACGACGATTGCGCGCGTTCTTGCCGGGCGCTCCGTCATTGCTGCGTGGTGCGTGCGGGGCGGAGCGACCGTTGCGCTGACCGCCACGGTTCTGGGAAGGCGACGGCCCCACGTCGTTGCGGCCTGGGGTGCGGCGGTCTTCCTTCGGAAGCGAAATGCGGATCAGCTTTTCAATATCGCGCAGATACGCCATTTCCTCGCCCGCGCAAAGCGAGATTGCGATGCCTTCGCGTCCGGCACGGGCCGTGCGGCCGATTCGGTGGACATAGGTTTCCGGGATATTCGGCAGGTCGAAGTTCACCACATGGGTGATGCCGTCGACGTCGATGCCGCGGGCGGCGATGTCGGTGGCCACCAGGGTGCGGATTTCGCCGGTGCGGAACTGGGCCAGCGTGCGCTCGCGGTGGTTCTGCGACTTGTTGCCGTGGATCGCGGCGGCGGCGATGCCGGCGCGCTCGAGCCCCTTCACGACCTTGTCGGCGCCGTGCTTGGTGCGGGTGAACACAAGGGCGCGGTCAACCGTCTCGGTCTTGAGGATCTGGGCGAGGATCGTCGGCTTGGCGGAGTGATCGACCAGCATGATCCGCTGGCTGATGCGCTCCACGGTGGAGGCGACTGGGGTCACCGCAACGCGGGCCGGATCCTTGAGCATTGCCTCGGCAAGATCGGCGATGTCCTTCGGCATGGTGGCCGAGAAGAACAACGTCTGGCGCTTGACCGGGAGCTTGGCGACGACTTTGCGGATGTCGTTGATGAAGCCCATGTCGAGCATGCGGTCGGCTTCGTCGAGCACCAGGAACTCAACCATGTTGAGCTTGAGGCCGTTGCTCTGCACGAGGTCGAGCAGGCGGCCCGGGGTGGCGACGAGGACGTCGACGCCCTGCATCAGCGAACGGACCTGACGGCCCATCGGCACGCCGCCAATGGCCAGCGCCGATGCGAGGTGCATATGGCGCCCATAGGCGTTGAACGAGTCGAGGATCTGGCCGGAGAGTTCGCGGGTCGGGCTCAGCACCAGCACGCGGCAGGTCTTGGGCTGCGGCTTGATGCGGTTCTCGAGCAGGCGGTGAAGGATGGGAAGCGCGAAGGAAGCGGTCTTGCCGGTGCCGGTCTGGGCGATACCGATCACATCCTTGCCGGTGATGGCAATCGGGATGGTCTGGGCCTGGATCGGGGTCGGGGTGGTGTAGTTTTCTTCTTTAAGCGCACGGGTGATGGGATCGGCGAGGCCGAATTCCTGAAAGGTGGTCAAAAGATTAATCTTTCCAAAGTGAAAGCAGGCGCCCGGCCATGATTCAAAGACCATGGGGCCAGGGAGCGCGCGAGTGTGTCTGGGACACCCGCGTGTTTGGGGCGTCAGTTCTGGTTAGCTGAAGGGGCAAGCCAGAAACCGTCGAACTGCCCTGAGGAGATCAGAGTAAAGACGGGATCAGAACACGCGGCTCGCAAGGACCTGATGATTCTCTAGGTCGTTCGATTGATATGGAACAGCAAGGCGGCGGATTCAAGGTCAATCGGTGCGAGGGTTAAAACCAGCGACAAAATACCGCTGCATGAAATTTAGACATGAGGCAATTTTTGGCGATTATTTAAGCTGTTTGCCGTGTGCATGATCAATTTTTCTGCACAATAAATAAACAAGAAAACCTCGGCGCTTTCCGAAAATCGGAAACATGCGAGTAATCCCAATCACTTAACGTGTGTTCGAGGGCTGGCACACTTCTTGCGATCTCCTTAACGCGCCGGCCGTGGGGCCGTTCCGCATTGATTTCGTCTGCGTCAGGGAGAGACCGCACATGATTACCAATTTGACTCACGCAATAGCCAAGCCGATCTCGCGTCGCAGCCTGATGGCCGCGGCAACGGGTCTGGCTCTGGGCCTGTCGGCATTTTCGCCGGCCAAAGCCGCAGACGACACCATCAAGGTCGGCGTTCTGCACTCGCTGTCGGGCACCATGGCGATTTCCGAGACCACGCTGAAGGACACCGTGCTGTTCATGATCGATCAGCAGAACAAGAAGGGCGGCGTGAACGGCAAGAAGCTCGAAGCCGTGGTGGTCGATCCGGCATCGAACTGGCCGCTGTTCGCCGAAAAGGCGCGCGAGCTGATCACCAAGGACAAGGTTGCCGTCGTGTTCGGCTGCTGGACCTCGGTGTCGCGCAAGTCGGTTCTCCCGGTGTTCAAGGAACTGAACAACATCCTGTTCTATCCCGTGCAGTACGAGGGCGAAGAGTCCGAGCGTAACGTGTTCTACACGGGTGCTGCTCCGAACCAGCAGGCGATCCCGGCTGTCGACTACCTGATGAAGGACGAGAAGGTGAAGCGCTGGGTGCTGGCCGGCACCGACTACGTCTATCCGCGTACCACGAACAAGATCCTCGAAGCCTACTTGAAGTCGAAAGGCGTCAAGCAGGAAGACATCATGATCAACTACACGCCGTTTGGTCATAGTGACTGGCAGACGATCGTGGCCGACATCAAGAAGTTCGGCTCGGCCGGCAAGAAGACCGCCGTGGTCTCGACCATCAACGGCGATGCCAACGTTCCGTTCTACAAGGAACTCGGCAACCAGGGCATCAAGGCGACCGACATTCCGGTGGTTGCGTTCTCGGTGGGTGAAGAAGAACTCGCCGGCATCGACACCAAGCCGCTGCTCGGCCATCTCGCGGCCTGGAACTACTTCCAGTCGATCAAGAATCCTGAGAACGAGAAGTTCATCAAGGAATGGCAGGCCTTCACCAAGAATCCGAAGCGCGTGACCAACGACCCGATGGAAGCCACCGTGATCGGCTTCAACATGTGGGTGAAGGCGGTCGAGAAGGCCAAGTCGATCGAAGCCGACAAGGTCATCGACGCACTGCCCGGCATCGAAGCCAAGAACCTGACCGGCGGTACCTCGAAGATGCTGCCGAACCACCACATCACCAAGCCGGTGTTCATTGGCGAGATCAAGGCCAATGGCCAGTTCGACGTGGTCTGGAAGACCCCGGCGCTGGTGGCTGGCGATGCATGGTCGAAGGAGCTCGACGGCTCCAAGGACCTGATTGGCGACTGGGTCGGCAAGAAGTGCGGCAACTTCAACACCAAGACCAACAAGTGCGGCGGTCAGGGTTCGTAAGTTAGCTCCGTCATTGCGAGCGCAGCGAAGCAATCCAGTTCTTTCTTGCTTGCGGCTTCTGGATTGCTTCGTCGCTTCGCTCCTCGCAATGACGGTTGATGGTTTCGTGTCTATCGACTCTCGAGACTCCCAAAACTGGAGAAGGCGGTGAATCCGTCGCCTTCTCTTTTTTCTTCGGCCGGGGTTTTCCAGTGACTGATCTCCTTTATCGTTTCCGCGCGATCGCTGTTGCATTTCTGCTGATCGTCGCGACCGCCATTCCGGCCCTCGCGGGTCCTTTCGAGGATGCCGTCGCCAAATTCGCCAATGACGATTTCTCCGACAGCGACGAAGCCGTGGGCATCATCGCCACCTCGGGCCATCCGCAGGCTTTCGCTGTGATCACCGCGCTGCAGGAAGGCCGGCTCTCGGCCGATCCCGACAGCAAGAAGGTTTATCTCACCGGCGCGGACGGGAAGGTGACTGACGCCGCTACCGGCGAGGCCGTCGCAGAAGTGCCGGCCAGCGCTGCCGCGGTGCGCCTCAACAATCGTCTTCGCCGCAATATCGAATCCGCGCTTGGCGGCCTCACGCTGATGTCGCCGGATCCCGCCAAGCGCATCGCCTCGGCGCAATCGGTGTTCAAGAGTCACGAGACCGCGATGCTGCCGGTGATCGAGACCGCGCTGGAAAAGGAAACCAACAAATCCGCCAAGCAGGCCTTCACCGAGGCCCGTGCTGCGATCCTGCTCTACAAGGAAGATGCGACCGAGGCCGAGAAGATCGAATCCATCGCGATCATCAAGGGGCGCGGCGATCACGACGCGCTGGCGCTGCTCACCAGCCTGCCTGGCGACCAGACCATCGGCGTTGCGCGCAGCGCGGCCAGCGCCGTCACGGCAATCAACAGCCGGCAGACACTGTGGTCGATCGGTCAGAACGCCTGGTATGGATTGTCGCTCGGCTCGGTTCTCCTGCTCGCCGCCATCGGTCTCGCCATCACCTTCGGCGTGATGGGCGTCATCAACATGGCGCATGGCGAGATGGTGATGATCGGCGCCTATGTCACCTTCGTGGTGCAGGACGTGATCCGCACCAGCTATCCTGGCCTGTTCGATTATTCGCTGCTGATGGCGGTGCCGCTGGCCTTCATCGTCGCTGGTCTCCTCGGCATCGTCATCGAGCGCACCATCATCCGTTTCCTCTACGGCCGTCCGCTGGAAACGCTGCTGGCGACCTGGGGTCTGTCGCTGGTGCTGCAGCAGGCGGTGCGCACCATGTTTGGCCCGACCAATCGCGAGGTCGGCAATCCCTCATGGATGTCCGGCGCATTCGAGCTGGGTCAGCTCACGATCACCTACAACCGGCTCTGGATCCTGTGCTTCACGCTTGCCGTGTTTGCGATCCTGCTGGCGATGCTGCGCTACACCTCGATCGGACTCGAGATGCGCGCCGTCACCCAGAATCGCCGCATGGCCGCGTCCATGGGCATCGCAACCTCGCGCGTGGATGCGCTGACCTTCGGTCTCGGCTCCGGCATTGCGGGCATTGCCGGCGTGGCGCTCTCCCAAATCGACAACGTCTCGCCCAATCTCGGCCAGAGCTACATTATCGACAGTTTCATGGTCGTGGTGTTCGGCGGCGTCGGGAATCTGTGGGGCACGCTGGTCGGTGCGTTCTCGCTCGGCATCGCCAACAAGTTCCTGGAGCCGGTCGCCGGCGCCGTGCTTGGCAAGATTGCCATCCTGGTGCTGATCATCCTGTTCATTCAGAAACGGCCGCGCGGTCTGTTCGCGCTCAAGGGCAGGGCGATCGAAGCATGACGCCGCATTTCCTCACCCGAACGCTGGACCGCAGCGCCACGATCTTCCTGCTGATTGTCGCCGCGGTCGGCATTCTCATTCCGCTGTCGAACCTTTTGCTGCCGGCGGACTCGCCGCTGCAGGTGCCGACCTATCTGATGGCGCTGTTCGGCAAATATGTCTGCTACGCCATTCTCGCGCTCTCTATCGATCTGATCTGGGGCTACTGCGGCATTCTCTCGCTCGGTCACGGCGCCTTCTTCGCGCTCGGCGGCTATGCCATGGGCATGTATCTGATGCGCCAGATCGGCTCGCGCGGCGTCTATGGCAACCCGATCCTGCCGGACTTCATGGTATTCCTGAACTACAAGGCGCTGCCGTGGTACTGGTATGGCTTCGACATGTTCTGGTTCGCCGCGGCGATGGTGCTGATCGCGCCGGGCATCCTGGCTTTCGTGTTCGGCTGGCTCACCTTCCGCTCGCGCGTGTCTGGCGTGTATCTGTCGATCATCACGCAGGCGATGACCTATGCGTTGCTGCTGGCCTTCTTCCGCAACGATTTCGGCTTCGGCGGCAATAACGGCCTGACCGATTTCAAGGACATCCTCGGATTCAACGTGCAGGCCGACGGCACGCGTGCGGCGCTGTTCGCGCTGAGCTGTCTGGCGCTGATCATCGGCTTCCTCGTCTGCCGTGCCATCGTCACCTCGAAGCTCGGCAAGGTGCTGATCGCCATACGCGACGCGGAATCCCGCACAAGATTTTTGGGCTACCGTGTCGAATCCTACAAGCTGTTCGTGTTTACGCTGTCGGCTTGCATGGCCGGCGTTGCGGGTGCGCTCTATGTGCCGCAGGTGGGTATCATCAATCCCGGTGAATTCGCCCCGGCGAACTCGATTGAAGCAGTCATCTGGGTCGCGGTCGGCGGTCGTGGCACGCTGGTCGGTGCGGCGCTCGGCGCGGTCGTGGTCAACTACGCCAAGACGGTGTTCACATCGGGCGCCCTTGCTCCCTACTGGCTGTTCATGCTCGGCGCGCTGTTCATTCTCGTGACGTTGCTGCTGCCCAAGGGCATCATCGGCACCTTCAATGCATGGTCGGAAAGTCGCAAAGCCAGCAATAGCGCGAATGCCGATAGCGCCGCAGCGGAAGATGGCGTCACCAAACCCCATCTGGCGGAGAAGGCGTGATGACCGTGATTGAAACGCCAGCCCCGGCAACGCCGCCGTCTCACGCGCCCGCTATCATTGATCCAGTGGTCGCGGCACGCGAGGCGGAAGCCCGGCAGAAGCGCATTACCTCCGCACAGCTCTATCTCGACGGCGTCCATGTCTCGTTCGATGGCTTCCATGCCATCAACAACCTGTCGATGGTGCTGGCGCCCGGCGAGATGCGCGCCATCATCGGCCCCAACGGCGCCGGCAAGACCACGATGATGGACATCATCACCGGCAAGACCAAGCCCGACGAGGGCGACGTCTATTTCGACGGCATTCACGACCTGACGCTGCTGGACGAAACCAAGATCGCCGAGCTCGGCATCGGTCGTAAATTCCAGAAGCCGACGGTGTTCGAGAGCCAGACCATCTACGACAATCTGCTGCTGGCGCTGAATGTCGATCACTCCGTGCGCGGCACGCTGTTCTGGCGCGGCAGCCGGGGCGAGGCCGAGCGCATCGACAAGGTGCTGGAGACCATTCGCCTCACGGACTCGCGCGATCGGCTCGCCGGCAATCTCTCGCATGGCCAGAAGCAGTGGCTCGAAATTGGCATGCTGCTGGCGCAGGACCCGAAGCTGCTGCTGGTGGACGAGCCGGTGGCCGGCATGACCGATGTGGAAACGCATCAGACCGCCGAATTGCTGAAAGCGATCAATCGCGACAACAAGACCGTCATGGTGGTCGAGCACGACATGACTTTCGTGCGCGAACTCGGCGTCAAGGTGACCTGTCTGCACGAAGGCACGGTGCTGGCCGAAGGCACCATCGATCAGGTGTCGACCAATGACCGCGTGGTCGAAGTGTATCTGGGGCGGTGATGATGCAGCGCTTCACCACACACGCCGTCATGCCCGGGCTTGTCCCGGGCATCCACGTCTTTTCTGCTAATACCCAAGGCGTGGATGGCCGGGACAGGCCCGGCCATGACGGAGTAAAATCGCGAATGCCTGAGGCATCACCATGCTGAAAGTCGATAATATCAGCCTCTATTACGGTGCAGCCCAGGCGCTGCGCGGCGTCACCGTTTCGGCGGAGCCCGGCAAGGTCACCTGCGTGCTCGGTCGCAACGGTGTCGGCAAGACCTCGCTGCTGCGCGCCATGGTCGGCCAGCAGGCGATCTCATCAGGCTCCATTACCTTCGACGGCCAGGACATCTCGACGCTGAAGCCGTTCGAGCGGGCGCGGCGCGGCATTTCCTTCGTGCCGCAGGGCCGCGAGATCTTTCCGCTGCTCACAGTGGAAGAAAACCTCAAGACCGGCTACGCGCCGCTGAAGCGCGCCGACCGCAATATTCCCGACGACGTGTTCTCGCTGTTTCCGGTGCTGAATTCGATGCTGGGGCGGCGCGGCGGCGATCTCTCCGGCGGCCAGCAGCAGCAGCTCGCCATCGGCCGCGCGCTGGTGATGCGACCGAAGCTCCTGCTGCTGGATGAGCCGACCGAAGGCATCCAGCCCTCGATCATCAAGGATATCGGCCGCGCGATTTCCTATCTGCGCTCGCTCGGCAATATCGCTATCGTCCTCGTGGAGCAGTATCTCGACTTTGCCTGCGAACTCGGCGACAACTTCGCCGTGATGGATCGCGGCGCGGTGAAATACACCTGCGACCGCTCGACGCTTGATCCCGCCGAGATCAGCCGCCAGATGGCGCTGTAGCGCGGGCTCAAAGCCGGAGAATGCATGCAGGCTGACAACACCACGCTGTCGTCCTCGGCGATCTCATCGTCCTCGGCGATTTTTGCCGCCAACCGTGCCCGCGGCGCGGTGACGTTCGACGTGCATCTGGTGGAGGGCAAGACCCGCCGCCGCCAGTTGCATGAATCCGGCTCGCTGCGCGTGCGCTTCCCGTCTCCCGAAGATCACGGCCTGTCGGCGATGTTCGTCAACACCGCCGGCGGCGCGGCAGGCGGCGACCGCTTCGATATCGATATCACGGCCGGCGAGGGCACCAGCCTGACAGTGACCACGGCCGCCGCCGAGAAGGTCTATCGCTCTCATGGGCCCGCTGCCGAGATCAATATCGCGCTGAAGGCGGAAGCCGGCGCGCATCTGTCCTGGCTGCCGCAGGAAACCATCCTGTTCGATCAGGCCCGCACCATCAGGCGCATCGATATCGATCTGGCCGATCGCGCGACGCTTTTGCTTTGCGAGATCGTGGTGTTCGGTCGTGCGGCCATGGGTGAGGTGATGCAGACGGGGTCTTTCGTCGACCGCTGGCGCCTGCGTCGCGGTGGCAGGCTGGTGTTCGCGGAAAACGTGCGGCTGGATGGCGATATCGCCGCGAAACTGGCCAGACCGGCAATCGGCAATGGCGCGGTGGCCATCGGCACGGCGCTGATCGTGCCGGGCGACGAGGCGCTCATTGAGCGGCTACGCGAAGCCACGGATGGCGCTGGCGGTGAAGTTGGTATCTCCTGCTGGAACGGCTTTGCAATGGCCCGCTTCTGTGCACAAGATGCGGCGAAGCTGCGCACCGACATGATGGCGGTGCTTGGACGATCAGGCGCGATGCTGCCGCGCATGTGGCTCAACTAAACTTATTCAGAGACCTGCAATGAACCTGTCTCCCCGCGAAAAAGACAAGCTGCTGATATCGATGGCCGCCATCGTGGCGCGACGCCGGTTGGAGCGCGGCGTCAAGCTCAACCATCCCGAGGCCATCGCCATCATCTCCGATTTCATCGTCGAGGGCGCGCGCGACGGCCGCACCGTTGCCGAGCTGATGAAATCCGGCGCCGAGGTCATCACCCGCGCGCAATGCATGGACGGCATCGCCGAGATGATCCACGACATTCAGGTGGAAGCGACATTCCCCGACGGGACGAAGCTCGTCACGGTGCACGAACCGATCCGCTAGTTCAAACTCCGTCATGCCCGGGCTTGACCCGGGCATCCATCTTCAGCGCTCTAAGGCGTGGATGGCCGGGTCAAGCCCGGCCATGACACCGAGAAAATCGAGAGGTCACATGATCCCCGGCGAACTCTTCATCCAGGACGGCGAGATTGAGCTCAATGCCGGGCGCAAGACCGTCACGCTGACGGTGGCAAATTCCGGCGATCGGCCGATCCAGGTCGGCTCGCACTATCATTTCTTCGAGACCAATCCGGCGCTGAAATTCGACCGCAAAAAAGCCCGCGGCATGCGTCTCGACATCGCCGCCGGCACTGCGGTGCGTTTCGAACCCGGCCAGAGCCGCGACGTGCAACTGGTCGAACTCGCTGGCAAGCGCACGGTTTACGGCTTCCGCGGCGATGTGATGGGGAAGCTCTGAGCGCCTAGCCGCCGGCGCTGTCCATCATGAACGAGCGGAAATATCGATCGATGGTCAGCGATATCAGGACGACCGATACGAACAGAAGACAGCTGTACAATGACCAACGTCCGACATCGTCACGGAACGATCGGATACCGAGGATCACGAACCAGATGCCCAGAGCGATGCTGAACCAGTTGAACCAGGTGACGAGGATCGCTTCAGCGGCGTCCAGTTCCGGAATGAAGCCGTCCGGAAATCCGAGCCACATGACGCGGGTCAGGTATAGCCAGAACGTCAGCGCGAACAGCAGGCATGCCGCAGCAAATGGATAGACGTTCTTCCATCTCACGATATCGGTCTCCGTCTCAGATCCCGACGCCGCGCGCCTCGTTGGGGTGCGCGAAGCTATGGAAGTCGCGGGCCACGCCGTCAATGAACGAAGGCGCAGGCTGCGCACTGATCGGGATGTCCGCGTCCCCGGCGGCATCGCTGCGTTCGAATCCACTCTCCTCATCTTCCATCGTTGGGAAGGCTTGATCTCATGCCCGTGAAAATCAAACGCTCCGTCTATGCCGACATGTTCGGCCCGACCACCGGCGATCGCGTACGGCTCGCCGACACCGATCTGATCATCGAGGTGGAGAAGGATTTCACCATCTATGGCGAGGAGGTGAAGTTTGGCGGCGGCAAGGTGATCCGCGACGGCATGGGGCAGTCGCAGGCGACACGCGCGCAGGGCGCCGTCGACACGGTCATCACCAATGTCCTGATCGTCGATCACTGGGGCATCGTGAAGGCCGACGTCGCCCTCAAGGGCGGCATGGTCCACGCCATCGGCAAGGCCGGCAATCCCGACATCCAGCCGGGCGTGACCATCAATGTCGGTCCCGGCACCGATGTCATCGCGGGTGAAGGAAAAATCCTCACCGCCGGCGGCTTCGACAGCCATATCCATTTCATCTGTCCGCAGCAGATCGAACACGCGCTGATGTCGGGTGTCACCTCGATGCTTGGGGGCGGCACCGGCCCGTCGCACGGCACCTTCGCGACGACCTGTACGCCCGGTCCGTGGCACATCGCGCGGATGATCCAGTCCTTCGATGCGTTCCCGGTCAATCTCGGCATCTCCGGCAAGGGCAATGCCTCGAAGCCCGCGCCGCTGGTGGAAATGATCAATGCCGGCGCCTGTGCGCTGAAGCTGCACGAGGACTGGGGCACCACGCCTGCCGCGATCGACAACTGCCTCAGCGTCGCCGACGACTACGACGTGCAGGTGATGCTGCACTCCGACACGCTGAACGAGTCTGGATTCGTCGAGGACACCATCAAGGCCTTCAAGGGCCGCACCATCCACGCCTTCCATACCGAAGGTGCCGGCGGTGGCCATGCGCCCGATATCATCAAGGTCGCGGGCCTCAAGAACGTGCTGCCGTCATCGACCAATCCGACACGGCCATTCACGCGCAACACCATCGATGAGCATCTGGACATGCTGATGGTGTGCCACCATCTCGATCCGTCGATTGCGGAAGATCTGGCATTTGCCGAAAGCCGCATCCGCAAGGAGACCATCGCCGCCGAAGACATCCTGCACGATCTCGGCGCGCTCTCGATGATGTCGTCGGACAGTCAGGCCATGGGCCGGCTCGGCGAAGTCATCATCCGGACGTGGCAGACCGCCGACAAGATGAAGAAGCAGCGCGGCTCGCTGAAGGAAGACAAGGGCAACAACGACAATTTCCGCGTCAAGCGCTACATCGCGAAATACACGATCAACCCCGCTATCGCCCATGGTGTCTCGAAGCTGATCGGCTCGGTGGAGAAGGGCAAGATGGCGGATCTGGTGCTGTGGTCGCCGGCGTTCTTTGGCGTCAAGCCGGATCTGGTGATCAAGGGCGGCTCGATCGTCGCGGCGCCAATGGGCGATCCGAACGCGTCCATTCCCACGCCGCAGCCGGTGCACTACCAGCCGATGTTCGGCGCCTTCGGCCGCGCGCTGACCCAGTCGTCGGTGGTGTTCACATCCGGTGCGGCGGTGGCCGGCGGTCTCGCCAAGAAGCTCGGCATTCAGAAGTCGCTCTATGCGGTGGAAAATGTCCGCGACGGCATCTCGAAGAAGAGCATGATCCATAACGGCGCGACGCCGAAGATCGAGGTGGATTCGGAGACCTATGAGGTGAGGGCGGATGGCGAACTTTTGACCTGCGAGCCGGCCGAAGTCCTGCCGATGGCGCAGAGGTACTTTATGTATTGAGGTGCGCTCGACGGTTGCGGTCTCCCTCCCTCCTGCGCAGCGGGTCGGCCGATAGGCCGGGGTGGGGTGTCTCCGCACGCTCAGGAGTTTGCGGCACCCCCACCCGACCGCGCTACGCGCGGCCACCCTCCCCGCAAGGGGGGAGGGATAAGAAAGCGCCCCCTTCCTCCCCCTCGCATTCCCCCCTAATGTCCGTCCCGGCATCCTTAGCCACAACAACAAACCGGGAGGACTCCTCTTGATCTACGTCGTTGCCACTTTGTCCGTGAAACCCGAAGCCCGTGCCGAACTGATCGAAGCTGCCAAGGCTTGCATCGCCGAGACCCGCAAGGAAGCGGGTAACATTGCCTATGATCTGCACGAGAGCGTCACCGATCCGACCCGCATGGTGTTCGTCGAGCAATGGGAGAATGCCGAGGCGCTGGTGCCGCACCGGACGCAGGAACATATGAAGACTTTCGGCCGCGTCGCGGTGAAATGCTTCAGCGCGCCTCCGAAGATCGAAATCATCACCCCGGCTGACGTCGTGGTGCGTTAAACCAAACGAGAGAGTTCATGATCCGCGCGACTGAGGTCAAAGGCCAATACAACTGGACAGAGGCGGCGGCAGATACCGTCGTTCTCGATTTCGACGATCGTCATCGTCGCCGCATGGCGATGACGGGGACGCGCGGACTGGAATTCCTGCTCGATCTCGAAAACGCCGTCGCCCTGCGGGGCGGCGACGCTTTGGTGCTGGAAGACGGCTGCCTGATCGAGGTGGTCGCAGCGCCGGAGCCGCTGATCGAAATCCGGGGTACCGATCCCGGCCATCTGGTGCGGCTCGCCTGGCATCTCGGCAACCGCCATCTGCCGACGCAGATCATGGCCAAGGGGCTGCGTATCCGCAGCGACCATGTCATCGAGGAGATGGTGAAGGGCCTCGGCGCCAAGGTGATCGAGATCGAGGCACCGTTCGATCCCGAAGGCGGCGCCTATGCCGCTGCGCATGAGCCGGCCGGACATGGGCATCACGGTCATCATGATCATGCTCATCACGATCATGGACACAGTCACGACGATCATGGACACGACCACCATGGCCACAGCCATGACGCGCACGGTCATGCCGGTCATGGCCATGACCAGCATGTCCATGACGAGCATTGCGGTCACGATCACGATAATCACGATCATCATCGTCACTCTCATGCTCATGACCACAAATAGACCGGCGGACAATAGTTCGCTGAGCGACTCTCCAGCCTTGTCTGCCGACGAAGGCGCTGCGCTGTACCGGCTGATGACCTGGCTGTCGCCGGCTTTTCCTGTCGGCGCGTTTTCCTATTCCAGCGGAATCGAATGGGCGGTGGAAGCGGGCGACATCACCGATGCTGCCAGCCTGCAGGACTGGTTGTCGGCGATGCTGTCCGATGGCGCAGGGTTTTGCGATGGCGTGTTTCTCGCTCATGTGCACCGCGCGGCATCTGACGGCGACGACAAGGCATTGCGCGAGGTTGCCGAACTCGCCAGCGCCTTCGTGCCATCAAGGGAACGTCAGCTGGAGACCACCACGCAAGGCAAGGCCTTCATCGAGATCGCGCGCAATGCCTGGTCGCATGAGGATATGGAGCGGCTGATCGCGATATGCGACAGCCCGATTGTCTATCCCGTTGCCGTCGGACTTGTGAGCGCTGCCCATGGCGTTCCGCTGTCGGCAACCATGCATGGTTTTTTCCACGCGGTGGTCTCGAACTGGATTTCCGCTGGCGCGCGGCTGGTGCCGCTCGGTCAGACCGACAGCCAGCGCGTACTTGCAGCGCTGGAGCCCGTCGTCGTGACCACAGGCCATCGCGCTATGGCCGCATCCCTCGACGATCTCGGCGGCGCGACATTTCGCTCTGATATCGCCAGCATGCGTCACGAGACGCAGTATACGCGGCTGTTCAGGTCATGACGGCTCTAACTCAAATCACACACCAGACCCCTCATGGTCGCCTGAACGCAATCGCGTTCAGGCTGGAGGAGCGGGCCGTTTGGCGCGCGTCTCGAACCATGAGTTGCTTGGCGCATCCTTCGAGACGCGGCGAAGCCGCCGCTCCTCAGGATGAGGGTCGTCGCTTTATCCTCAACCGAAAGTACCCCTGACATGTCCAGTTTTCACGGTCCGCTCCGCGTCGGCATTGGCGGTCCCGTCGGCTCCGGTAAGACCGCGCTGATGGACCTGCTGTGCAAGACCATGCGCGAGCGCTACGACATCGCGGCGATTACCAATGACATCTACACGAAGTGGGACGCCGAATATCTGGTGCGCTCGGGCTCGCTGACAGCGGATCGCATTGCTGGCGTTGAAACCGGCGGCTGTCCGCATACCGCGATCCGCGAGGACGCCTCGATGAACCTCGCCGCCGTTGCCGACATGCGCGTCAAGTTTCCCGATCTCGACATGGTGCTGATCGAATCCGGCGGCGACAACCTCGCGGCGACCTTTTCGCCGGAACTGGCCGATATCACTATCTACGTTATCGACGTTGCGGCTGGCGACAAGATCCCCTCCAAGGGGGGGCCGGGCATCACGCGCTCGGACCTGCTGGTGATCAACAAGATCGACCTTGCGCCCTATGTCGGGGCTTCGCTTGAGAAGATGGACGTCGACGCCAAACGGATGCGCGGGGTCAGGCCCTTCGTGATGACCAATATGAAGACGCAGGAAGGTCTCGACCGGATTATCTCATTCATTGAGAGCAAGGGCGGCCTCAAGGCCAAGGCAGTCGCCTGAGACTTGTGAATAAGGCCTCTGTCGTAGTTCTCACGAGCGGGCTTCGACTTGAGGCGTTCATATTGAGTTGGCTATAACGACGGGCTGGTCGATGCCCGTCGGCCAATGTGTCGTGTGATATTGCGTTAAGCCTGTTTTTCAAGATTTGTCCGGTCCGGAAATAATTTCCATCGGGCTGGAACCAAATTGTTCCGGCATGATTGGCATACTCCTGAGCCGCTGACCCGGCAGCAACGTCCTAATTTCCCGAGTATCCGTGTGGTCCGGCTTGGTTTCATCATCGCATTACTGGCACTGGTCGGAGCTCTGCTCTCCGGCCTTGCGGCCTATCGCGTGCATGACCAGGAGCTGGCGATCGAGAATATCGCGCTGGGCCGGGCCGTGGATATCCATGCCAGCCTGGTGCAGGAGCGTTTGACCGAGCGCGAATTGCTGGCCCGCGTCGCGGCCGGGCTGTTTCGTGCGCCGACGGTCATGAAGGCCAATATGCTGCAGCCGCTGCGGGCTTCGATCTACGCCTTCAAGACCGATTTCGCGATTGCCGCCTGGATCGCTCGCCTGCAGCCGAACGAATTCGCGGCCGCCAGCGCGGAGCTGGCCAGTGCTGGCTACCGCAATCCTACGATCCGCAGTTACAACGACGATCGCCTCGATGCCAGGGCGCTGGGGCAGCCGCTCGACGTGCTGATGGATGTGGAGCCGCGCAATTCCGTCACCGAAGGCTTTGCCGGTCGCGCCCTGAATTTCTCTCCCGTCACAGGTCCAACGCTGGTGCGCGCCGTGAACGAGGGCAAGCCGGTCGCCTCCAGCCCCACGCCGCTGCAGCAGCCCGATGGACCGCTGGGATTGGTACTGGTGACGCCAGTTGTGCCCGAAGGCGATCCCGCGCCGGCCGGCTTCGTGTCGTTCTCCTATGAACTTGGGCCGTTGATGCTGGCCAATGACGAGATGTCATTGTTCTCGGTGGCACTGAAAGATCCGCGTGTCGCTGATGGCGAAATCGTCGCCGACGACGATGGCAGGGTAACGGCGCGCCCGCTGGTGGCGAATGGTCCTGCGCTGGCAGTCCTGCGCACGGTTTCGTTCGGCGGGCGTGACTGGTCCCTAGGCTATTATCCGAAGATCAATACCGAGCTGCGCGCGCAGCGTATCGCGATCATCGTCGGCGGGGTCGGCCTCGCGCTGACGGCCATCGTTTGCGGGCTGTTCGGCTATGTCTCCTACGCCAATCTGCGGCTGCGGCGCGAGGTGGAGATCCGCATCGGCTTCGAACGTCGCCTGACCGCCGTCATCGACGAGCTCAATCATCGCGTGAAGAACATTCTGGCGGTGATCCAGTCCATCGTGACACGCACGTTGCGTCACGGCTCCGACGTGGACAGCGCGCGAGATCTCCTGATCGGTCGTATTCACGCGATGTCGAATGTCGTGTCGCTGCTGAGCGAGAGCCAGTGGCAGGGCGTGCAGCTCAAGGGTCTGTTCGAGGCGCGTGCGATCCCGCATGCCGACCGTATCGCACTGGAAGGTCCGGACATCATTGTCAGCGCGCGCGCCGCGCAGAGCCTGTCGCTGCTGTTCTTTGAACTGGCCTCGCATTCCGACGAGGGCCTGTCGCTGGTGGGCAAGCATCCGCATATTGTTGCGCATTGGGAGATTACGGGCAGCGAGCCGGATGGGCTGTTCAATTTCCGCTGGGAAGAGTTCAACACCAGCGAAGCAACGCGGCGCCCGGACAGCGATTTCGGTCTGGTGCTGCTCGATCGCGTGGCGCCGGAAGCGCTGGGTGGTACGGCGAAGCGCTACTTCACCGACGTGTCCTATGTCTATGAACTGACGGCACCCGTCGAAACGGTAATCGACATGACCGAGCGCGACCGGACAGAAGCGCTGGCGAAGCCGATCAGATAATTGACCCCAACAAAAAAGCCGGCGTTTCCGCCGGCTTTCGTATTTGTCGTATCAACCGCGCCTGTTAGTGCGCAGCTTCCAGAGCGGCAGCTTCCGCCTTGGCGATGGTGCCCTTGACCGCGGTCTGCACCTTTTCAAAGGCACGGACTTCGATCTGACGGACACGCTCGCGCGAGACGCCGAACTCCGAGGCGAGATCTTCCAGCGTCATCGGTTCATCGGCGAGGCGACGCGCCTCGAAGATGCGCCGTTCGCGCGGGTTGAGGACACCGATGGCGCCGTTCAGCGCCTGACGGCGATGATCGAACTCCTCGTGCTCCGCCATGATGGTTTCCTGATTGGGCGAGTTATCGACCAACCAGTCCTGCCATTCGCCGGCTTCGCCGTCGTCACGGATCGGTGCGTTGAGCGACGCGTCGCCACCGAGGCGGCGGTTCATGTCGATCACGTCCTGTTCCGTCACGCCGAGACGCGTGGCGATCAGCTTGACCTGGTCGGGGCGAAGATCGCCTTCGTCCAGGGCGGAAATCTTGCTCTTCGCCTTACGCAGGTTGAAGAATAGCTTCTTCTGGTTCGCGGTGGTGCCCATCTTCACGAGCGACCACGAACGCAGGATGTACTCTTGAATCGACGCCTTGATCCACCACATGGCGTAGGTGGCCAGGCGGAAGCCTTTCTCCGGCTCGAAGCGTTTCACAGCCTGCATCAGACCGACGTTGCCTTCCGAGACAACTTCGGAGATCGGCAGACCGTAGCCGCGATAGCCCATGGCAATCTTGGCGACGAGTCGCAGATGGCTGGTCACAAGGTGATGTGCCGCGTCGCGATCGTCGTGCTCGCGCCAACGCTTGGCAAACATATATTCCTGCTGAGGTTCCAACATCGGAAACTTGCGGATCTCGGCGAGGTAATGCGAGAGGCCGGATTCTCCATTGAGAACCGGAAGGGTAGCTGTACGGGCCATTATGATGCCCTCCAGTGGTTCAGACCCCCGATAGCGGCGGGCCAGGCAGCGAGCGCTTTGTTAAAGCCGCCCTGGCTGCGATGTTCCGCGTCTCATTTGACGCAGGTGCAACATACACCCTACTACAAGCGTATTGAAAGTGAATTCCCTGTCACGTTCCCGTGGGGCCAATATAAGCGTTTGGAAAGGCTTACTTTTTTATATGCATCTGCGTCATTCTGGCACGGCCATATGGGCTCTCAGAACCGCCAAATCGTGAGGAAGCTCGCTGGTCCACTCCAGAATCTCGCCCGTGCGAGGGTGCTCCAGAGCCAGCAAATAGGCGTGAAGCGCCTGCCGGTCGAGCGCTTCCAGCGCCGCGCGGCTCTTCACGCCCAGCGACGACGCCTTGGTCTTGAAATGAGAGCCATAGACCGAATCCCCCATCAGCGGATGCTGGATATGCGCCAGATGCACGCGGATCTGGTGCGTCCGCCCGGTCTCGAGCTGGCAGGCCAAGAGGGTCGCGATCGGCTTGCCGTGGCGATCCGGGAATTCCTGCAGCACTTCCCAATGGGTGACGGCATCGCGGCCGCCTTCGCGGACCGCCATTTTCTCGCGGGCGTGCGGATGCCGGTCGATCGGCGCTTCCACCGTGCCGCGTGGCCGGTTTGGAATGCCCCAGGCAAAGGCCATATAGCCGCGCCGCATCTCGTTGGTGCGGCCGTGATCGGCGAATTGCGCCGTCAGCGACGCATGGGCGGCGTCGTTCTTGGCGACCACCATCAATCCGGTGGTGTCCTTGTCCAGCCGGTGCACGATGCCCGGCCGCTTGACGCCGCCGATCCCGGAGAGTGACGCGCCGCAATGGGCGATCAGCGCATTCACCAGCGTGCCGGTTTCATGGCCGGCGGCGGGATGCACGACAAGGCCCTTGGGCTTGTTGATGACGATGATGTCCTCGTCCTCGAACACGATATCGAGGGCGATATCCTCGCCTTCGGGCTCCGGCGCGACGGCCGGCGGGACGTCGATTGTGATCGTATCGCCGGCAGCGACATGATAAGCGGGGTCGCGCACGGGGGTGGGGTCTTGCGACGACCGGGTGATCGTCACCTGGCCGGCGAGGATCAGCGCCTTCAGCCGCGACCGCGACAAAGCCGGGCTGCGCACGGCGAGCACGCGATCGAGCCGGGTCGAGCCTTCGTCGCCCTGCACCGTGACATCCAGCCGTTGATCGTTCATTCCGTAAAGCCTTACCTGACAGAAGCGTGTTGCTTCGAGAGCCGTGAATTAAGAGACGAGTGTTTGCATGACCCAGCCCGCCGCCGATAGCGCGCCCGAACCGACCCTTGAACAGGCCGCCATGATCGCGCGCGTCCGCCGCATGATGCTGATCGCGGGCCTGACCACCGCCTTGGGCGTCGGCGCGCTGCTCGTTGTGATCGGCTACCGCCTTTTCCGCACGGATGGAAGCACTGTGACGTCGGCGACGACCGCGACTCTGCCGAAAGGCGCCAAAATCCTCTCCACGGGGGTAGCCGGCGACCGGATCGTGCTGACGCTGGACGTCGGCGGCAGCACCGAAATCCGCACTTTCGACGCCAAGAGCCTGAAACCCGCGGGAACGCTGAAATTCGCCAGCGAGCCCTGAGGTTCGCTTGCGAACCCCAAGGGGTCGCCAAAACGAACCCCAAGGGTTCGCCTGCGAACCATAACCATATAAGTGGGCGAGGGGGCGACAGCATCTTGCAGCCACCGCCATTCCCGGCTATCCCCTCCCGCGCACGCTCCGTTCGTCTAACGGTTAGGACATGGCCCTCTCAAGGCTAAAATAAGGGTTCGATTCCCTTACGGAGCGCCAATGATTTCAATCGCTTACGTGCCTATCATAAAATCTGTCGAATATTCGCCAAATAAGCGTGGTGACGCTTGGGCGGACGTCGGCGATCGGATCTATGCTCCTGTCGCGTTGGTAGCCGCGAACGCATAGAGTCTGCGTGCCGAATTCACACGTTGTGGGTCAGGCCTTCCGGATAACTTCATTCAGGAGTCGTGCATCGCTCGGCATCCTCGCACCAAAGCGCCACCGCTGGCTCTCCGCCGGTGCTCCTCGACAACGCCCCACTTTTCAACATGCGGTGTTTCAGCGACATCGTGATCGGGTCGGCATCCCGCTTCCAACGTCGCATCATGTTAGGCGCTACAGTCCTTGACAGCGAGCGCCAAGTTCAAAGAAACCGGAGTGCTTCAGCTATTCATATTTTGCGCGTGTATAGCGCCGGCTTGGCAACGGAAGGCGGCTTCTTAAACGGCTGCATCTTTAGTTTTCCAGCGCCATATTCGCCGGATACTCGAAGGCGAAGAACTACTGCCGCCCGCCATTGCGGGCACCATCAAGAAAGCAGTCGATAACGATAAGAAGCCCTTACAGACGACCATCATCGTCGGCCTGCTCCAAGCCCTCCAGGGCGACGACAAGTGGGGCAAGCTTCTGTGGGAGTGGGGATACGGCAAGGTGCCGGACAACGTGGTGGTCGGCGGAGATTCCGAGAAGCAAGTCGAGCATACATTTACACTGAGGCTCTACAACAGCCAGCTACGCCCGGCCTAAGCTCTAGATATCTGGCGTGAGAGCTGCTTTCCGTTGGTCAACTGCATAAGAAACCGCATTTTTCTATCCGATCATTGGGCGTGCAGCCGGCTGTATAAGAAAGAAACAAGAAGATATCCGAAGCGCGGACTGTATAAGAAATACGCATTGCTTATACAGTCCGCCGGCTGACTTCGAATGGCAGATTCTGGGCGCAAAGAAATCATTGGTGTCAGTGCAAAACTCCTCGTCGTTTTCTGCCATTATTCGCGATAAAATCCTGCGTCACTTCTTAAAGTCTTCGTGGCAGGCTATGACTCTTGAGAGGGGGCTTCGTCACACTACCGATGTGTCTAGCCTTGTTTTGAATATTTCTGGGATGGAGCAGCACTTGTGATGGCGCGAGGCGTTTCTCAGATCAACCCCCGATTGTCGATACTACGCAGTCATCCATTTTTCATTGATCTCGACGCTAAGGCATTGGATCAACTATGCCAGTATGTGAGCTTCCGAAAGTTCAAACGCGGCGCGACCGTCTTTGTGAGAGGAGATCCCGGCAATAGTCTCTTCGTCGTGGTGAGCGGCGCCGTCAAGATGAGCGTCGCCTCATCTGAGGGACGCAGCGCCATCCTCAATCTTGTGACGAAAGGTGAGGTATTCGGGGAGATCGCGTTGCTCGACGGGCTTGCGCGAACGGCCGATGCGATTGCTCACACCAATTGCGAGCTTATCGTGATCGACCGGCGAGACTTCTTTCCATTTATCGAATCCCAACCGATGCTGGCCATGAAGTTCATTCACTTGCTTTGCGCCCGTCTGCGCTGGACGAGTGAACAGGTCGAGCATGTCATTCTGCAGGACCTGCCTGCGCGGCTAGCGAACCTGCTGATCGGTTTGGCCTCGAAGCACGAGCCTTCCGACGTCGGCCGTCCGTTTATCGTCACTCAACAAGAGATCGGCGAGATGGTCGGAGTGACCAGAGAAAGCATCAACAAGCAACTTCGTGCCTGGTCCTTGAAAGGGTGGATCCGCCTTGAGCCCGGCAGCATCGCCATCCTCAAGCCGAAGGCGCTAGCGGCTGTTGCCGAAGCCGAGCCTGCAACCCTTGATGCGTCGGGGCGGCCGCTCAAGGTGTGATGTGGTTCACATGACTTCGTTGGTGTTTGGCCCATTAGTGGCCGGGTATCAGGAGGTATTCGGCATGGCATCCGTCGACGAATTGGAGCAAACCTATCGCCGCATTTACCGACGCCTCACGCTCGGGGTGTTTATCCTCTACGGCGTCGTTGTAGTGTTGGCTGTCACGGTGCTGCTCGGCAACCCGATAAAAAGCTTCTAGACGCCGGACAGGTGGGAGCCCCCATCCCGAAGGGCGGCTCGTCTGCGTGTGGCGACAGTGAGCTCGCTAACGCGAAGGCTGGTTCCCCTTAAAGGTGAGGGGGGCCCGCTATGGGCTCGATAGATCCGAGAAATCATATGGGATGACGTTAACGCAGCGCACGGGCTGATTCAGCACGTGCTCGGCGGCCAGAGCGAAGTCATCTGTGTGAACTGCTTCGATCTCCGCTGCGCAGGCTTCGTTCGAGACAAAGACGTAGAGGACGTCTTCGTCCATTCCTCCGACTTTCATACCCAGGCACAAGCGGTCGTAAACACGCGGCCCCAGCAGACTGTTGAGCATGGCTTCGATGGCAAGTTGTTGTGTTGTCGTTGGTCGCATTTGGCCTCCATAAGGCTACTATGCGAATGAATGGACGGCTGTCTGTGATCTAGTTCACTGACGCGGGGAAATGCGGCAGCTAACGTGTCGGCCATGATGGCGCTGGCCAGCGGCTGGTTGTTGCAGCTTGCAAGTCTGACAACAATCCTAGTTTTGGCGAGCTATCTTCGATGGAATATAGATAGTTCTACAACTACAAACGCTCTTGTTCTAATGCTGAGCACTCCAACCCGAGCCGAATAGGCGCACCGATGCATGGGATTCGCGAGACCAAGGATCTGGTGCTGCCGGCAGACGGCCAGGATCAACATTCATTGAAACTATTTCGGGATCAGGTGGTCGGCGACGATACGCCGGATCAGTCGGCAACCGGCATATCCGGCTCGAAGCTGACTGATCCCAATGGACTCGATCCAGGTGGCGCCAGCGCTGTGGATCGCTTCGGATGGCGCATGCGTATGTGGGGCGAGCTCGTCAAATATCGGCTGTCCTGCCACATGCTCTCCCATCTTCGGTTGTTCAAGGCGGTCTTCGCGGTGCTGCGCGTCGTGCGGCCCATCGCGATCGTCGGCAACGTCCTTGTGGCGACAAAGGCCAGCGATGTACGCGAGGTGCTCGAACGCTTCGACGACTTTGAACTGGGCGACACCATCGAGCCCGGAATGCCCTGGGGACCGTTTCTGATGACGGTCGATGGGCGAGAGCAGCATGCCCGCGAGAGGGAAATGCTGCAGAGCGTGGTCGAGAAGACTGATGCCCGGCTCATCCGGATGATCGCTTCCGAGAATTGCCAGTCCTGGATCGAGGCATGGAAGGACTCAGGCCAGATCGACGTTGTCGCCGATCTGGCGGAGCCGGTGATGGTTGCCGTCCTGGCCGAATACTTTGGCGTCCCTCCACTGAATGGAGACCGGCAGCGAATGGCAGGCGTCATGCGGAATCTGGCCGGCATCATTATGGTCAACCCGCCAGTTGGTTCGCTTCCGTGGAGCCGGTCTCGCGCCGATATCGCAGATCTGACCTGTCAACTGACGCTGCAGCTTGGATCCGGCGGCCCCACTACTGCCGCTGCATCGCACCCATCCATTCCCGCTCACAGCCTGCTGGCACGGTTGCAGCGCCGCCATGGTCAGCCGGGCAACCCGCCCTGGTTTGATGAGGAGTGGATTCGCTGCTATCTGACCGGGCTGGTTGCGACGGGCGGAGCCACCATTATCCGCGGCGTCACCCATGCCGTGGATCAGTTGCTGGAGCAGGCCGGGGCATTGGCGCATGCTCAGGCACTGTCCGCTGCACTCGAGCGTGCGATCCACACCGATCAAGGATCGGTCGCCGCTGATGCGCCGAATGGCCAGCTCGCAGCGGCGCGGGAGGCGTTACGTGGCTGCATCTATGAAGCCATGCGGTTTCGTCCGATGCTGCCTTTGCTGGTGCGAACATGCCCGCGTGATACGATCATCGCCAACGGCACCCCGCGGGCCCGGCGGGTGCCTGCCGGGACGCTTGTCTTGGCACCGCCGCTGGCGGCCATGTTCGATTCCGAAGCATTTCCAGACCCGCTCACATTTCGCGATCGTCCCATCGAGAGTTACTTTCATTTCGGTTTCGGGCCGCGCCACTGTTTCGGCAAATACATTGCTGACGTGGTCATGCTGGAGATAGTGCGCGCGCTGATGCGCCTGCCGGGTCTGGCGCGCGCGCCCGGACAGGGCGGTCAGGTCGGCTACGACGGGCCAGCACCTTGCTCGCTGCGCGTGACGTTCAATGCGAATGGATCGGAGCCCGTCCATTGAATCCGAATTTCACAACGATCATCACGCCGATCGAACCGTCCAAAGTGGAATGGTGCAGAGGCTATCTTCGCGACAATGCCGACCCGCAGTTTGGCGGTGAGGCAGCGTTTCTTGAGTGCCGCCCATTGTTTCCATTCGACAAGATTGCAGGTCTGCATTTTTGTAGTTTTGTCATCCTGGACGCTGCCGACGGGGGCGGGCCTTGTCTCGTATTCGAAGCAACGTTCGATGGCCCGAGAGCGGGTTTTCTGGATGAGCTGGTAAAGTATGCACCAATTGGTTTCGACGAGGTCTACCGCCGGTGTGTCGGCTATCCCTTGTCAGGAACAACGACCCCAAATCTGGTCCGGGAGTATTGGGAGCGCCATGACGTCGGTGCGAATACGTTCTTTAGTGGCAGTCCCGGCCGCACGGTGGCGCAGGTCAAAGGCGAGAACAGCGTTCGGAAGGGAATAGTGTCGTTTCTTTCGGCGCGATTTCTCGTCGATGCGATCTTGCCCGGTCGCCCGGCGGGGTTGCTCGATCTCGTGACACGAGAGTGCATTCGCGGCAGTGCCGACAATCGCTGGGCAGAGCAGCCGGCGCAATTGCCATGGCAGATGACGTTTCGAACCCAGATCGCTGTTGCGGCTGGTATCGTCGTTGCGCTGCTGGCATGCGCTCTGGGCGCACTCGTGTGCTGGGCTTTGGGCTATCGACTATCAGCGCTCTACGCGGTGTTGCCGCTATGGCTTGAGACGGTCGGTCACGCAACGCAGCATTTCGATACAAAGGTATCGGCATTGCCGTGGGTCTCACAGCTCACCGAAGTCATACAGCCGGCAACGCTGACCGGCTTGATGCTATTGAGCGTGATGTGGCTGGTGGTCCGGGCGGCAGAACTTCTTCTCCGGAGTGCGAGCAAAAATACCCGCGACCAGCATCTGTTCTGGCGCTTTCCGCTGCAATTGGCGGTCGTTACACGATACGCGCTGGTCGGTGTGCTCATCGGTGTTGTCACGCTCGCGGTCATCTCCGGCGTTGACAGATCACCGACATGGGCCGGGATATTGGTGGATGGTCCGAGTGGGATCCTGATGTCGCTGGGTGCGGTGCTGGTGGTCATGTTCCAGCTTGTCTGTATCGGGGGGCTGTTGCTCGTCGGCTGGTATTGCACGACATCGCTGCAGTTGATGGTCGAGCTTCAGCCTCTCAGCAAGACGCGCGAGAATCTGCGGCGTATGGCATTGGATGTTATCCAGTTCGCCATGTTCCTTCTGGTCTCGGTCGGCGTCCTGCTCGTTGCAGCGCTGCTGCCGGAAACGGTCATCAGCAACGTGGCTGGAATGGCCAGATCGCTCACTTACGGCTGGCTTTTGATGGTTCTGTTGGGATGGAGCGGCGTGATGGCCGGCTATCTCGTCGGACTGCTGGCTCTGTGCGCGGTTGGGGCACTCGAGTATCGCGACAGGACGACGTTTGAACATCCCGCGGGTCTTTTAATCCGGGCTCGCGACAACGCGCGCAAATATGCGCGCGAGGAAGCCGGAATTAACCGGTACCAGAATCATCTGGCCAGCATCACCTGTGTGAAGCCGGGTGTCCTTCGATACTGGATCCTTCGACTGGTCCTGTTCGCCGTCAATGTTCTCGCGAAATTCTGGTTCAACAAGGGTGAGCTTGGCGGCATCCCAACCATCCTCTCGGCGCGCTGGGTGCTGATCGATGGTGGCCGGCGTCTGCTATTTCTCGACAATTTCGGCGGTGCCTGGGAGAGCTACCTCAACGAGTTCATCGATCTGGCCGCCGTGAAGGGGCTGAATGCGATCTGGACCAATACGTTCGTGAGCGCGGCAGGGAAACGCTACGGTTTTCCGCCCACCCGTTTTCTGTTCTGGCAAGGTGCGCAGGATGCGAGGCCGTTCAAGGCCTATGTGCGGCAGAGCCAGGTGGAAACCATCGTCTGGTACGGCGCCTATCCTATGCTCGGTGTTGTCGGCATCAATGCGAACACCGATACCAGACAAGATCTGTTCGCTCCGTTGAGTTCGCCGGCTATCGATCGATTCCTCCAACGTCTTTGAAAAACCATGAACACGGAAAAAATCGAATGGCATGATGTGCAGGGGCTGCTGTTAAGCGGCTATCCGCAATTGCCGTACTCCGCCTATGTGGCCTGGCACTTTCTTCCAGGCCAGCGGGATGCTGCCAAGCGCTGGCTGCGCGATCTGGCCGAGCGATTGATGCGCGCGGACAGGATTGAGGGGGAAGATGACGGCGCGACGGATCTGCAGTTACCGCCGACGAACATCCGGGCACTTAAGGCCATGCGTGTTGGCGATCGGACGGCGATCAATCTGGCCATCACTGCCAGCGGCCTCCAGGAGCTAGATCTCGACGAGCATCAGCTGTCGGACTTCTCCGTGGAATTTCTCGAAGGCATGGCGCCGAAGCCGACGTCTGGCAGACGGATGCCCCGACGCTCCGGCCTTCTCGGCGACGCGGGAGAAAGCTCACCGTGCCGATGGGAGTGGGGTGGATGGGGGCCGTCCGCCGAGGTGCACGGCATGCTGTTGCTTTATGCATCCGAAGAACATGTTTTGCAGGCCCTTGTCCAGGCAGAGCTGCACGCGATGAACGGCGTTGCTGACGTTGTTGTGACTGGTGACCAAGGCAACGGCCGGCCCGTCATCGTCCATGGCCGCCTCTATGACGATGCCAAGGAGCATTTCGGCTTCGTCGACGGCATCTCGCAGCCGATCATCGAGGGGTCGCCCCTGGCTATCCGAAGCGAGGAAAACGCCAAGAACGAGAAAAAAGCCAAGTCTTGTCACACCCCCGCGGACAGTGGCGAAAGAGACAAGGTCCTGAGCGCAAAAGACCGCCGCATCTCCCTGGTCAAGCCAGGCGAATTTGTGCTCGGCTATCGCAATGAACGTCGGGAGCGCATCAGCAGCCAATCCGTGAAGCCCGGCTCCAATCTGCGCGATCTGCTGCGTAACGGAACCTACCTGGTGTTCCGGCAACTGGAGCAGGACGTGGACGCCTTCGAGAAATTTGTTGCCAGCATCGCTACCCGAATGCATGGCAAAGCCGATGTCGAGGCGACAGAGGAGGTTGCGGCACGGCTGATCGGTCGGTACCGCAACGGTGCGCCGCTGGTGCGTGCCGGCGCCGATTCACCGTCGGCACCCGAACGCAATGATTTTCTTTACGCCTACGAAGACGAGTCAGGGATGGCCTGTCCGATTGGCGCGCATATTCGCCGTGCCAATCCGCGCGATGCCATTGGCTCCGACCCGGATGTCGCACTGAAGCTGTCCAAGATGCATCGCATTATCAGGCGCGGCCGGCCGTATGGAGCCAGGCGCGGCGAGCAGGACGAGACAACCGGCAAGGGTTCTCGGCGCGGGACGGCGTTCATCGCGTTGAACGCCGATATCGCTGGCCAGTTCGAGATGATCCAGCATTCGTGGCTGAACAATCCTCAGTTCGGAGGACTGCCCGTCGGGACCGATCCGATTAGCCATGTTGCCCATGACGGAGATGAACTCGTCATTCAGCAGAGACCGTTCAATCTCCATATCGAAAAATCTCGCCCCTTTGTCACGGTGCGCGGTGGGGCGTACTTTTTCCTGCCGGGTATCAATGCCGTCCGCGCCCTGGCCGATTGAGCTCGCAGCCAGGGTCTGATTCAGGCAACCAAGGTGGCAAGCGCATCGTTGCAGAGCGTCGTGTAAGGCTGCATGGAGCACCGTTCGGCGAGACCGAGCGCTTCGCGATAGTATCGTTCTGCGGTGGTCGTGTTGCTCGTATCGAGAATATGGGCAATGTCGCCCAGAAGCTTCTTGGCGTAGACTTGCTGTGGCAATTCTCCGCGCTCTTCCGCCAGTGCTAGCGCTCTTTCAGCTACGGCTTTGGCCTCCTTGCTGCGGCCGGCGGCAAGGAAAGCACGACCTTGAGCGATGAACAGAAAGCGCCAGCCGAATGCGTGTTCAGCGAGCGGAATATCCAGCTTTTCAGGCACTGCGAGGATGTTGAGCGCGGCTTCGACATCGCCCAATGCGAGATAGGCTTCGCCCATCCGGGACGCGAAGACCGGGTACATCTGTTTCATCTCAAGATCGAGGCATGTCTGCCAGCTCTCATTCAGCAGCGCGAGCGCTTCGACAGGGCGCCCTTGCGCGATCCGGAGCCGACCAAAAACATGATTAATGTTGGCGCGGGAATACGAGTGGTTCGCCGCCGCCGCCAACAGCGTTGCCTCTTTTGCAAGAGCCTCTGCGCGAGAGAAGTCACCGAGATCAATCAGTGAATCGGCCATGAAAGTCCGAAGCATCACGCTGGGAAGCGCGGCCCATCCAGCGCGCTTCTCGTCGATCTCCGGTGTTTCGATCGCGAGACATTTTTCGTGATACGCAAGCGATTGCGTGAAGTCGCCGGTTTCATGGTGGATGATGCCCACATTGTGGAGAGCGGCAAAGGTTAGGACGGGTTGGCCGATCTTCTCTGCGATCGACCGTGCCGTTTGGGCAGCGGTCATGGCTTCGACGTGATAGCCAAGTCTCCAGAGTGCGACTGTCAACTGACAATTCACCGCCGCAATCCGCCATGGTTCCCGGGATTCTTCGGCCAGCCGGCGCGCCTCGCGCAAGACGTCGGCAATCCGTTGATGCATGCCGATTGGTTCGAGCGCCGTAATTACCGTCAGATGCAGATCTATTTCAGAGATGGTTTTCTTCGACGACGGCGGCCAATGCGCCAGCGTTTCGCGACCACGCTCGTAAATGGCGATCGCATCCTGATTGGCGCCACGCTTGATTGCTCGACGGCAGCTCCGCAACTGATACGGAACCGCCTTTTGCCATAGCTCAGCGAGAAACGCGTGGTCGGCAAGTCGGTCGATATGTTCGTCGAGACGGTCGGCGAATCGAAGCTCGATAATTTCGATCGCCTTGGCGTGGAGATAGCGACGGACGCTGAGTAGCATCATGCCGTAGGCCACTTCTCTCGTGAGCTCATGTTTGAACGAATATTCGACCGTGCCGGAGGTCGTGGCCTTTCTGAGAAAATCCCCCGACTCGAGCGCCAGAAGACGAGGAGCCAGTTCGTCGGGATCAGTTCCAACCATGCCGGACAGCAGGATCAATGAGATGTCTTTGCCGATCACGGCGGACATTTGCAAAAGCGATTTCGTCGCTTGATCGAGTAGGTCGATACGCGATGCCAGAACGGAATGAATGGTCTCGGGGATTTTGATATTAGACGATCCATCGCTGACTTTGTAGCGGCCCGGATCGCCGACTAGCACCTTCGTATCTTTGAGTGCCTGGGCCAGTTCCTCCACGAAGAGTGGATTGCCTTGCGCTTTCGCGAGGACACGTCGTCTGATGTAGCCCAGACTTCCGTCATCGCCCAACAGCGATACAAGCAGTTGATCACCGTCCGGTTCGCTGAGCGGCGCGATGTCCAGGCGTTCAACCGCTCGGCCGGACCAGATGCGTTCAGGGCGTTGCGTGACGACCACGAGGACCCGGGCGTTATCGAGCATCCCCATGATGCTGTTCAGAATGAGCTGGGTTTCGGCATCGACCCAGTGGATGTCCTCGATCAGGATGAGCAAGGGCGTCAACCGTTCCTGCGAGAAGACGAGCGTCTTCATGGCGTCGATGACCTTGTTGCGTCTTTCGGATGGCTCAAGCTTTTTCCAGTCTTCGTCCTCGCTGTTGAGATCCAGGAGCGAGAGGATGGCCGGAAGATGTGGGGGCAGATTTGGATCGAGGCGGGCAACACGGGTGCTGGTCCGGCTGGCAGCTGAGGCGGGGCTATCCTCGGCGCGTACGCCGAAGAGCTCACGTATCAACGTGCTGACGGGATAGTAGCTGGAGTTCGCGCGTTGAGAAGCGCAGGTCGTCTGCAGGACGAGCCATTCTTCTGGAACGCTGGCGATGAACTCATGGACCAGACGCGATTTGCCGATCCCGGCAGGGCCGACAATGGTCACCGCGCGTCCGTGTCCCGCAGCGGCGTTATCCAGCAGTTTCTTGAGGAAATCTAATTCTGTCCGACGTCCGATCAGCGGACTGAGGCCGCCGGATGAGCGAGCCTGCCAGCGGGTGCGCGGCCGCATCGACACCAGTTCATAGGTCTCCACCGGCTCGGCGACCCCTTTGGCTTGTTCGGGCCCGAGCTGCAATGCGCTGATGAAGCCCTTCGCGAGTTGGAAGGTGTCGGACGACAATTTGATCGAGCCAGGGGAGGCAAGCGCTTCCATTCGGGCGGCGAGGTGAACCGTTTTTCCAACGGCGTCATAGTTCATCGCCAGATTGTTGCCGATCGAATGAATGATGACCTGTCCGGAATTCAGGCCAATTCTGATACTGATCGAGCGTTGATGCAGACGATTGAATTCGATGATCGCATTTCTCGCAGCCAGTGCTGCACGGCAGGCCTGGACGGCGTGGTCTTCGCTCGCAATGGGGGCGCCGAAGAGCGCCATAATGCCGTCACCGCGCGTCTGATTGACCAACCCATCGTGCTCATGCACGGCGTCCATCAGCCGCTTGAGCACTGGGCCAATAACTTCCAGCGCTTCTTCTGGGTCCAACTGGTCGATGAGTTCGGTCGACCGCTGGATGTCGGCAAACAGGACGGTGACACGTTTGCGCTCGCCCAGCATGGATGTGCCGGACCGCATGATACGCTCAGCGAGTTCTGGCGGGATTTGCGATTGCAGGAATGAGAGTGCATGAACGCCAAGCGCAGTTGGAGCAGCCCTTGGCCGCCCGCAGCCACCGCAAAAGCGTGCATCCAATTGCATCGTGAACCCGCAATACGCGCATTGGTTCTCGGAATCGTCCAATAGGTTGTGCCCTTCTTTGGATGCCACCTTTCACCCTTTGCGGCGGAGCAAGCAATCTATCCAATTGCGCGATCATGGCAATGTCGGGAGCTATGTCTCAGGCGGTGAGCGTGGTGTGATCTGGAAAGCATCGGCCAGTTGCGCCTAATACCAAATCGGACGGTTCGCGCGATCCGGATGGGGACAGCGCAATGGGCGCGTCATGCTGAAAGCGTCGACGAACATATGAGTGACAGCAATTGGCGCAAAGCGGACGCCCCACAGCGACGGCTCACAGGGATGCAAAATCCGGAGGGGCGATCTCGCCGGTCCGATGGCAGGCGATGAAGTGTTCCTCGGCCTCGACCTGAAGGATCGGCAATTCGTCACGGCACCGCTCCACCACGAACGGGCAGCGCTGCGCGAAGCGGCAGCCGGGCGGTGGATCCACCGGACTCGGTGGATCGCCCTTGACCAGATAGTCCTTCTTCAGCCGGTCGCGCAGCGGGCCGGGCGGTGCGGCGGCTGATATCAGCGACCAGCTATAGGGATGCAAGGGTGCCGAGAAGAACACCTGCGCCGGCGCCTGTTCGACGATGCGTCCGAGATACATCACCGCAATCTCGTCGCAGAAATGCTGGATCACGCCGAGATCGTGCGAGATGAAGATATAGGTCAGGCCGCGCTCGCGCTGTAGCTTCTTCAGCAGGTTCAGGATCTGCGCCTGGATAGCGACGTCGAGTGCTGACACCGCTTCGTCGCAGACGATCAGGTCGGGTTCTGGCGCCATCGCACGTGCAATGCACAGACGCTGGCGCTGGCCGCCGGAAAACTGATGCGGAAACAGATCAGCCGCTTGCGGCGGCAGGCCGACTTCCTCCAGAAGCTGTTTGACCCGGACCTCGCGCTCGCGTGGCGAGCCGATGCCGAGCAGGTCGAGCGGTTCGCGGATCAGATCGCCCGCGCGGCGCCGCGGATCCAGTGCCGAGAACGGGTCCTGGAACACGATCTGGAATTTGCTGCGCGCCAGCCGCAGTCTCTCGCCGCGGAAGTCTGCGATGTTCTCGCCGCCGAACACGATCTGGCCGGAGGTCATCGGGATCAGCCGCATCACCGCCTGCGCGGTGGTTGATTTGCCGGAGCCGCTTTCGCCGACGATGCCGAAGGTGGTGCCGCGGCGGACGCGAAAACTCACGCCGTCGACCGCGTGGACCTTCGAGGGTGGACCGAACATGCCGCGGCGTCCGGCCGGGAAGTGCACCACGAGATCGTTGACGTCGAGCAGGACGTCTGCGGGCGCAGATATATTCAAGCCATCGCTCACGGTGTGATCTCCTGATGACGCCAGCACGATACGGCGGCACCGGCATCGATGCGATCGAGCGGCGGCTGCGGCTGTGCGCGACAGATCGCGCCGGCAAAGGCACAGCGCGGCAGGAAAGCGCAGTCCGGCCCGCGTGCGCCGAGCGGCGGCACCATACCTGGGATTTCGTCGAGCTCGGCCGAGGCATGGTTGCTCATGCGGCCGAGCTGCAGATGTGGCACGCAGGCCATCAGCCCGCGCGTATAGGGATGCCGCGCACGGGCGATGACCTCGTGTGCGGCGCCCTGTTCGATGCAGCGGCCGGCATAGAGCACGGCGACATCGTCGGCGAGTTCGGCGACGGCGCCGAGATCATGGGTGATCAGCACGATGGCCGTGTCGGTGTTGTCCTGCAATTCGCTGAGCAGGTCGAAGATCTGCGCCTGTACGGTGACGTCGAGTGCGGTGGTCGGCTCGTCTGCGATCAGAAGCTTCGGCTTGCAGGCCAGCGCCATGGCGATCATCACACGTTGCCGCATGCCGCCGGACAATTGATGTGGATAGGCATCGACGCGTTTGTCTGCCGCGGGGATCTGCACCGCCTTAAGAAACTGTATCGCTTGCGCATGGGCATCGCGGCGGCTCAGTCCGCGGTGCTGACGCAGCACCTCGCCGATCTGGTCACCGACCGTGTAGAGCGGGTTGAGCGCCGTCATCGGCTCCTGGAAGATCATCGACATCTTGTCGCCGCGCAGGCTGCGCAACTCCTTGGGTGATGCCGATAAAACCTCGACGCCATCCAGCAGAATGCTGCCGGAGGTGACGCGAAAGTCTTCGGGCAATAGCTGCATGATCGCGAGCGCGGTCATGCTTTTGCCGCAGCCGGACTCGCCGACCAGCGCCATGGTCCTGCCTTGCGCGACGTCGAATGACAGATGCTCAAGCACCGGCACCATGCCCTTGGTGCCGTTCATCGAGACGCTGAGATCCTTGACGGAGAGAACGGGGGGCATCGCTCAGCCTCGCTTCCGCAGGCGCGGATTGATGGCGTCATTGACGCCGTCGCCGATCAGGCTGATGGCGAGCACCGCGATGAAGATTGCAGCACCGGGAAACGCCACGGTCCACCAGGCATTGAGCACATAATTGCGGTTCTGCCCAAGCATAAGGCCCCAGCTCATGGTGTTGGGATCGCCGAGGCCGAGGAAGCTCAATCCGCCCTCGAACAAGATGGCCACGCCGATCGCGAGCGTCGCCGAGACGATGATCGGCGGCAGTGCATTCGGCAGCACGACGCGCAGGATGAGGTGACCATTGCCAGCGCCGGCGGCGCGCGATGCCTTGACGAAATCGAGATTGCGCAAGCGCAGGAACTCCGCGCGGGTCAGGCGCGCGGCAGACGGCCAGCTCACCACGCCAATCGCGATGGTCACGGTGGTCAGCGTCTGCCCGAACAGAGTGACCAGTACCATGGCAAACAGCAGCGGTGGCAGGATCTGGAAGAACTCGGTGATCTTGGTCAGTGCCGTGTCGATGGGGCCGCCGAAGAAGCCGGCCAGCGAACCGATGGTGACGCCGATCACGATGGTGATGATCGCGGCCACGCCTCCGACAGTCAGAGTGGCACGGCCGCCTTGCAGCAGCCCTGCCAGGATATCGCGGCCGAGATAGTCGGTGCCGAGCCAGGTGTCCGCATCCGGCGGCGTGAAGGGCGCGCCGGCAATGTCGAGCGGATCGACGCCGTAGATCGACGGCCCGAACAGGGTGGCGAGCATCAGAAACAGCAGCACAACCGCGCCGACGACGCCCGCCGGGCCGCGGGCAAACTGGCGCAGCGCGGCCATCATGGGCGATGCTGCGGCGCTCACGGGCAGCGCAGTCTTGTCGGGCTTGATGGCAGTGGATTCGATCGTGGTCATCGGGCCCCCGAACGGATGCGCGGATCGACCAGGCGATAGACCAGATCGGTGATGATATTGGCGGCCATGACCAAGACTGCCGAGAAGAACAGCACGGCGAGCAGGGTCGGATAATCTCGGCGCAGAATGGATTCGAACACCAGCCGTCCCATGCCGGGCCAGCTGAACACCGTCTCGACCAGCACGGCGCCCGCGAACAGATGGCCGAATTGCAGCCCGGCGACAGTGACGATCGGGATCAGCGTGTTGCGAAGCGCATGTTTGCCGATCACGATAAATTCTGGCAGGCCCTTGGCGCGGGCGGTGCGCACGTAGTCAGCCGTCAGCGCATCGATCATGTTGACACGGGCGAGCCGGCTATATTGCGCGATGAAGACGAGTGCGAGCGTGGTCGCGGGCAGCACGAGATGCTGCAATATATCCACGACATGCGCGAAGCCGACCTTGGGCCGCGCGACGTCGGTCATGCCCGTCACCGGCAGGATCGGCCACACCGATCCGAACAGCAGCAGCAACATCAGCCCGGTCCAGAACACCGGCGCGGCATAGCCCGCAAGCGAGATGATGGTGACGCCCTGGCTGAACAGCCCGTTCGGCTTGCGGGCGCTGACGACGCCGAGCAGCGTGCCGATCACCACCGAGATCGCCAGCGCCGACAGCACCAGATACAGCGTCGCCGGAATGCGCTGGGCGATCAGGCCGGTCACGGGGGCATTGAAATAATAGGAATAGCCGAAGTCGCCGGTGGCGACGCTGCCGAGATAGGTGAAGAGCTGTTCGAGCAGGCTCTTGTCGAGGCCGTATTTGACCCGCAGTGCAGCGATGACGTCGGCCGACGCACCGCCCATCTCGCCCGCGATCACTAGAGCGGGATCGCCGGGCGCAGCATGGATCAGGCAGAAATTGAGGACCAGCACGGCGATAAGGAGGCCAACTGCATTGGCCACCTGACGCAGAATGTGAAGAGCGAGGTTCATGGTGCTGGACCGTCAGAGTGAGCCGAAGACCATCAGGTCTTCGGCGGCACTTCCCAATAAAGCTCGTCGAGCGGCGACATCATGCCCCAGATCGACGTCGGCAGACCGCCGAGGCCCTTGCTGAAGGCGTTGCGATAGGGCGCTCCGTTAATGAAATAGATCGGCACGTCGTTAACGACGATCTTCTGGAATTCCGAATACAATGCCTTACGCTTCTCGGGCGACGTCTCCTGCGCGCCTGCGGCGAGCAGTTCGTCCACCTTCGGGTTGCTGTATTGCTGGGTGTTCGACCAGATGATGCCCTTGCGGATGTTGCTCGAAAGGTACGTGCGGTTGACGCCGATCACCGGATCACCCCAGTTGAACACGTTGTCCATCGTCAAGTCGTAGTCGAAATTCGAAATACGCTGCGCCCAGGTCGGGAAGTCCGGCGCGGCACGGACTTCCAGATTGATGCCGACGCGCTTGAGCTGCGAGCGCAGATATTCGGCGACATTGCGCTGCTGTTCCTCGTCACCGGGGATATAGTCGATGGTGAGGCTCATGCGCGTGCCGTCGGCAGCCTTCGGATAGCCGGCGTCGTCGAGTAGCTTCGCCGACTTCGCGAGATCGAGCTTGTACATCTCGACGCCGGGCTCGAGCAGCAGCGATCCCGGGGCGATCGGGCTGGTGGCGGTCTTTGCCTTGCCGCCCATCAGTTTGCTGGTGATGAACTCGCGATTGGCTGCGTATGCTATCGCCTGACGCACGCGCACGTCATCGAGCGGCTTCTTCTTGGTGTTGAAGGCGAGCCAGTTGATCGGACCGACGCCGGCAAAGCCCTTGTCGATGACCATCACGTTCGGCATCTTCTCGATGCGCTCGATGTCGCGGGTGTTTGAGACGAACGGCAGCACGTTGACGTCGCCGCGCTCAAGCGAGACCACAGCGGCATTGGAATCCGATACCAGCTTGACGACGATCTTGTCGAGCTTGGGCTTGCCGGTGATGAAGAACTTGTCGAACTTCTCCAGCGTGTAATATTCGCCCTGCTTGTATTCGGTGAGGCGATAGGGGCCTGAGCCGACCGGCTTCAGATTGGCGGGATGCGCCTTGATATCCTGGCCGTCGCCATAGACGTGTTTCGGCAGGATCGGCATCAGTGCAGGCGACATCGCCAAAAGCAGCGCCGGGTGCGGATGCTTCAGGCGGATGATAGCGGTGAGCGGGTCGGGCGTATCGACCTTATCGACAGCGGCCAGCATGCTCTGAAAGGGATGGTTCGCCTTGATGGTCATGATTGAAAAGGCGACGTCTTCAGACGTGACCGGCTTGCCGTCGTGGAACAGGGCATTGTCGACCAGCTTCAGCGTCACCGAGAGGCCGTCCGGCGCGACCGCCCACGACTTTGCGAGATAAGGCTGCGGATTCCAGTTGTCGTCATAGCGCAGCGGACTGGCGAAGATTTGCGTGGACGGCATCGCGGTGGCGAGGCCGGACTGCACGGCGCCGTTGAAGTGGCGTGGCACCTGCGTCGAGGCGATCACCAGCGTGCCGCCGTCGGCGGCAAGTGCCGGCTTGACGCTTGGCGCGATGGCGGTTGCGACGAGGGCAAGGCCCAGAGCGCAGGCCAGAAGAGACGCTTTCAGCGAACGGGGTCGTCGTGACCAGATCGAAGACATCTTGTCGGTCCTTCTCTCAGAGGGTGAATGCAGCGTGCCGACGGTTGAGGTCCGCCGTTGTCGGGTGTGTTTGTGAAACCTGGATCAGCGCGCCATCGAGAATGGCATCAAGCGCGGCGGCATCGGGCAGAGCGTCGGTGCCGACGCCGACCAGCATGATGTCGTTTTGAGCCGTCATATCGGCGGGAGCGGGTGTCAGCGCCCAGTCTTGCCCGACCATCTGCAGCAGCGCTGGCGACGCATCACCGGCGATCCGGCATTGTCCTTTGAGGCGCAAAAGCTGCGGCGGCAATGCGGCTAGTGCTGCTGTAAGCTGGCCACGATCGAACGTGCCGCTGCGCCGATACGACCAGCGGTGGAACGCGCTTTCATGATCGACACTGTCGTTCACGGCGGTCGCGGCAAAGCGCGATGTCGCTTTGACCTCGCCGTCCGGCAGGACCGGCAGCGTATCTTCCGTCGTCTCGATGATGTGGATGTCGGGACGCAGCGCCGCGACCGTGGTGCGGGCCGCATCGGCGGCGGTGCGGTTTAGCAGGTCTACCTTGTTGAGCAGCACGAGACTGCAGCGATCGAACTGGCCGCGCACGGTGTCGCCGACGTGACTGTCGATCAGCAGTTTTGAAATGCGGGATGCATCCGCGACCACGATCACAGCATTCAGGCGCAGGCTCGGCTCCACCAGTGCGATCTCGGCGATGCGCCAGGGATCACCGACGCCCGACGCTTCGATGATGATGTGATCGAACGGGATGGCGTCGTCGAGGATCCGGCCCAGCGTATCCAGAAAGCCGCCGCCGATGCTGCAGCAGACGCAGCCATTGGTCAGCGTCATGGTGGTGCCGTCGTGCTGCGCGATCAGGCCGGCATCGATATTCACGGCACCGAAGTCGTTGACCAGAACGGCATAGCGGGCGGAGCCGGTGCGAAGGAGGTGATTGAGATAGGTCGTCTTGCCGGCGCCGAGAAAGCCGCCGACCACCGTCACGGGAATTTTCGCTGATGACGCTGCCGTCATGCCCGTGGCGCCTCCCGCACGTGGCCGCCGACCACGGTGCCCCAGATGGCAATATCCTTGAGCTTCTCCGGCGCGACTTCAAACGGATCTTCATCAAGTACCGCGAAGTCCGCATATTTGCCGGCCTCGATGCTGCCGACGATGTGATCGAGCTTCAGCGTATAGGCGGCGTTGATCGTGATCGCGGCCAGCGCCTGTTCGACGGTCAGCGCTTCGGTCTCCTTGCCGAGCACACGTCCGCTCGACGACACGCGGTTGACGGCACACCAGGCGGTGAACAGCGGGCTCAGCGGCGTCACCGGGGCGTCGGAATGGATTGCGAAGGGAACGCCGACGCGCAGCGCGGTACCGGTGGCGTCGAGTCTGTTGGCGCGTTCCGGACCCATGGTCAGCTCGTAATGCGAGTCACCCCAGTAATAGACGTGATTGGAAAACAAGTTGACACACATTCCGAGCGATTTCATGCGCTTGAACTGCGCAGCATCCGCCATCTGGCAATGCTGCAGCGTATGGCGGTGATCGGGCCGCGGCTTTGCGATCTGCGCGGCCTCGACGGCATCAAGCGCCACTTCGGTGGCTTCGTCGCCATTGGTGTGGATGTGCAGCTGGATGCCCGCATTGTGGTAAGCTGCGACGATGGACGGCAGTTCTTCCGGCGCGATGTACCACAACCCGTTGGGTGCGCCGTTGTGATAACCCGGCCAGCGCAGCCGCGCGGTAAAGCCCTGAATCGAGCCGTCGACCACCAGCTTGACGATGCCATAGTGAAGCTTGTCGTTGTTCGACGCCTTCAGTGTCTTGATCTTCTCGACGCCCTGTTCCGGGCTGTGCGACACCGAGGCCATGGCCGGGACCAGGCGCACCGAGAAATCATCGCGCCGACTTGCGGCGCGATAGACCTCGATTGTCAGGTCAGCAAGATCGTTGTGCAGGTCGGTGATGGTAGTCACGCCCTGAATGCACGACGATGCCGCGTAGCGGTTGACGTCATCGGCTGTGAGATTGCCAGACAGGGGATTAGTGCCGAGCACGCGGAACACGCGAAACCGAGCGGCAATGCCCTGGACTTCGCCGGATGGCTCGCCGTCCTTGCCCATCACGACGCCGGAAATGTTGGTGGTGCGATCGAGCTCGGCGCGCTGCAGCACGATAGTGTTGACGTTGCTGATGTGGAACGATGCATGCACGACCATGATCGGTCGCGTGGTCGATACGCGGTCGAGATTCTGCCGCATCAGGGACACGCTGCCGATATGCAGGGGATCGAAGCCCCAGGCGAAGAGCGGTGCCTCGGGATCGGTCATCGCTGCCTCGGCTTCCTGCAACCGTGCGACGATGGCGTCGATATCCGGCAGGCCCTGGACGAGTTTGCCTTCGGGCGAGCGGCGGTCGAAGGCACCGACATAAGGCAGCGACCACATCATGCCTTCCATGATGTGGCTGTGGCCTTCGACGAAGCCGGGCAGCAGCACCTTGTCCTTGAAACGGTCGTCGACCTTGGCGCCGCTGGTGCCGACGATCTCGTCGAAACTGCCGACGGCGACGATCCGACCTTCGCGCACCGCAACATGCGTGGCGGATGGGCGTGACGGGTTCATGGTCACGATCTTGCGGGCCGAAAAAACAATCGTATCCTGGCTCAATGGACCACCCTCAAAATTCCGTCATCGAAGCGTGAGGCCTCGCATCGCTCCGAGCCAGCGCCAGATCGGATGCACGAATGGGGCCAGTCCCGCGGTGCCGACGGTCCACCTTGGCGCGGCTTTTGCTTAGTATCCTGTTAGGCCCGAAGACGGGTGCGGCTTTGGTTTCGGGATGAGTGTGGAGGGCGCGATGGGTAATCCCGGAGGTTCAGTGAAAGCCGCCCGTGCAGACGGGCGTCCTGCAGCGTCTGGCATTGGGGATGCGCTGTTCTGGGGATCGCTGTTCCAGGGGCTGGACCGGCGCGGTCCCTTCCTGCAGCTCCAGATCCGCCAGTTGATCTGTACCGCCATCGAAGAAGGCCGTCTGGCGCTTGGTGTGCGCATGCCGTCGAGCCGCGAACTGGCCACACTGCTCGAAGTGTCGCGTAATACCGTCGTGATCGCCTATGAGCAGCTGGTCGACCAGAATTTCCTCATTTCGCGCGAACGCAGCGGCTTCTTCGTGGCCGGCCTCCCCAAGCATCTCGGCACCCAGCGCGACGACCGCGCGGCGCCCGACGAGGCCGGCGCCGCGCGCTGGGCCGGGCGCTTCGCAGTGCGGCCGTCGGCCAACCGGAACATCGTCAAGCCGCTCAACTGGCAGGACTATCCGTATCCCTTCATCTTCGGGCAGTTCGATCCAAGCCTGTTTCCGACCAATGACTGGCGCGAAAGTGCGCGCGCCGCACTTAGCGTGCCCGAGATCAACAACTGGGCCCGCGATCTGATCGACGAGGACGATCCGGCGCTGATCGAGCAGCTCCGGCTGCAGGTGTTGCCGCGCCGCGGCGTTCGCGCGCGGCCGGACGAGATCATGATGACCATCGGCGCCCAGCATGCGCTGTATCTGATCGCCCGATTGTTCGTGAAGCAGGGCACCCGGGTCGGCATGGAAGATCCCGGCTATCCCGACGCCCGCAACATTTTCGGTATGCAGACCGACAATATCGTGCCGCTCGCAGTCGACGGCGAGGGCATGGTGCCCGATGCGAACTTCGAGAGCTGCGATCTCGCTTACGTCACCGCAGGTCATCAATGCCCGACCACGGTGGCGATGCCCGAGCAGCGCCGTCTCGACGTGCTGCGCAAGGCAGAGGAGAGCGACATCATCCTGATCGAGGACGATTATGAGAGCGAGCTGATCTCGGAGGGGCCGGCACTGCCGCCGCTAATGAGCCTCGATCGCAACGACCGCGTGCTTTATGTCGGCAGCCTGTCGAAGGCGCTCGCGCCCGGCCTACGGCTCGGCTATGTCGCCGCACCAGCGCCGGTGATCCGTGAATTGCGCGCGCTGCGGCGCCTAATGCTGCGGCATCCACCGCTCAACAACCAGCGCGTTGCGGCGCTGTTCATCGGCCTTGGCCATTACCGCTCGCATCTGCAGCGCGTCTCACGCGTGCTACTGGAGCGCGCACGCATTCTCGATCAGTTGCTGCCCAAGCATCTCGCCGGTTGCGATTTCGTGCGCGGCATCGGCAGCACCAGCTATTGGGTGACATGTCCGGCCGGCTGCGATGCCACCGAACTTGCCACGGCCGCGTTGGCAGAAGGCGTGGTGATCGAGCCGGGCGACGTATTCTCGATGACGAAAGGTACCCATGCCAATTGCTTCCGGCTTGGCTTCTCGTCGATCCGCAATGACCGGATCGAACCGGGCATTGAACGTCTCGGTCGCATCATCGCACGCATGAGCTGACGCGGCTCAGGTCAGCTCGCTCACGCCCTTGACGGCGCTGACGAGGGCAATCGCGCCGAGGCTGATGATCGAGACCTGGCGATGCATTGCGTCGTTGCCGCGCTGGAATGCGATTTCGCCGAATATGGTGCCGAGCCACATCACCGGCAGGCCGAGCAACGACAGGCCGATGGTGTGGACGTTCAGCAGGCCCACGCTGACGAAAGTGATCGTTGCCGTGATCGAGGTCATCAGGAAGAACACCATCAGCGACGCACGCGTTGCCAAGCGTGGCAGCGGAACCGACATATAGTAAGCGACCACCGGCGGTCCGGGCATCGCGGCTAGCCCGTTGAACAGACCGGAGAAGAAACCGGTGATCGACGTCACCGGGCGTGGCGGGATGGCGGGCAACGCGAAGCCGCGGCCCAGCGCGAACACCGCCAGGAGAGTGATCGAACTGATCACCAGCCGCGAGATTGGCGCCGGGATTTCGGTCAGGATCAGGGTTCCCAGCGGCGATCCGATCAGCGCGCCGATCATCAGCCAGCGCAGCGAGGGCCAGTCGCAGCTCTGCGATGCCTTGCGGAAATCGAGCAGGCTGCCGGCAAGCTGCAATCCGATCGCCACCGGAACGGCCTCGGTCGGCGCCATGAACAGGCCGAGCAGCGGCACAGCGGCAAGGGCAAAACCAAAGCCGGTAAAGCCGCGCAGCACCGCGGCGACGAAAATCGAGGCAATCGACAGCAAAACCAGTTTTGGCGTCAGCGCCGCACCGAGATCGCCGATCGCGATCGTCAGGTCATGCATGTCACGTGGGTCCGTCGCTCCGTCATGCCGCCACCATGGCAACATCCGCCAGCCCGGGGAGGGCCAGCATGTCTCAATCTTTGGGCCAGATCGCCGGTGCGAACCGTTCCGCTCTGGACAGGTGCTTCGCCGCAACTGGCCCTAATCGCGTGGCCTGGCCACTGGCAGTTTCACCACCATGGCTGGCACGCGGTGCCACCATTGCTGAAATGATCGAAAGAGCTTTGCAATGTCCGAGCAGCAGACCCAGCGCCACCAGCTTCTCGTCACGCTATTCGAGGCGTTCAACCGTCACGACGCCGACGGCGTCATGGCCTGCATGACCGATGACGTGGTGTTCGATACTGCCGTCGGTTCGGAACTGTATGGCAACCGCATTATCGGCACCTCCGACGTGAAGGCGGCGTTCGAGAAGGTCTGGGGCAGTATGCCGGATGTGAGCTGGACCTGTACATCGCACAGCGTGTTCGGCGACCGCGGCCTATCTGAATGGATTTTCCGCGGAACAGCAGCCAACGGTACGCGGATCGAGGCCGAGGGGTGCGATCTCTTCACGTTCAAGGGCGACAAGCTCTCGCGCAAGAGCGCATTCCGCAAGGACCGACCGCCGCTACCGGCTCAGTCTTGATCGCACCGTGATGGAGGCCGCGCCGATGTCGATTGCGCCCTACGATCAGCACTACGATCCCCTGGTGTCCCCCGGTCCCGGCACCCACCGCGACTACGCCCCGACTTATTGGGCCGCCACGGCAGGAACACCGCCGGACGATGATGGCCCGATCTCGGGCGACATCGATGCCGACGTCGCGATCGTCGGCTCGGGCTATACCGGGCTCGCTAGTGCGATTTTTCTGGCGCGCGAATTCGGCATCAAGGCCGTGGTGCTGGAAGCCAATCGCGTCGCCTGGGGCTGCAGCACACGCAATGGCGGGCAGGGCCAGAACGCGTCGGGCCGGCTGTCGCGTTCGCAGTGGATCGCGCGCTGGGGCCGCGATGTGGCGCTGCGGCTGCACGCGGAAATCCAGGACGGCTTCGAGACCTTCGAGGATCTGATCAAGATCGGAAATATCGATTGTGAACCGCAGCGCGGTGGCCATCTCTATCTCGCGCATCGCCAGCGGATGTTCGAGAAGATCGCAGCCGAGTCGAAGGTCCAGAACGAGGTGTTCGGCTACAAGACACGCGTGCTGTCCGCCGAGGACGTACGCCGCGACTATGTGAACGAGGCAGAATGTGTCGGCGCTGTACATGAGCCGCTGGGCACTGGCGTCCATCCTGCCAAACTCGCTTTCGGCTATCTGCGCATGGCGCGCGAACTCGGCGCCAAGGTGCATCCCGGCAGTCCGGTGCTGGAGATCACGACGCGCAATGGTGTGCATCATCTGCGCACGCCCAGCGGCACCGTGCGCGCCCGCGCGGTTGGCATCGCCACCGGCGCCTATACGTCGCTCGGCCTGACGTCGATGCTGCGTGGCCGCTGCATGCCGATTATGTCCAACTCGATTGTGACGCGGCCGCTTACCGAAGCAGAGCTGGAGGCGACCGGCTTCAAGACCACCGAAGTCATCACCGACACCCGCACGCTGCGCTTCTATTATCGCCGGCTGCCCGACAACCGTGTGCAAATCGGTAGCCGCAGCGCCATCACCGGCGCGGACGCTGCAAATCCGCGGCATCTGCAGCTCCTGATCGACGGGCTGCACCGCAAGTTCCCGGCGCTCAAGGGAATCCAGATCGACTATTCCTGGTGGGGCTGGGTCGATGTCAGTCACGACATGATGCCGCGTATCTTCCGGCCCGATCCTTCGCAAACTCTGTTCTATGCGCTGGGCTACGGTGGCAATGGCGTGTCTTATTCGGCGCAGGCCGGCCGTCGCATGGCCGAGATGATCGCGGGCAAGAACTTCAAGGGGCAGGACCTACCGATCTTCACGTCGCCGCTGCCGACGCATCCATTCTCGCCGTTCCGGCGTATCGGGCAACGCATGCTTTACAAGCTCTACCAATCGCGCGACGAAGCCGCGTAGGTCTTTCTAGCGGTCGCCCAGACATTGATTGTGAGCTCATAGGTCACGGAGCACGCAGGAACAATCGATGTCCGCTTATGCCGCAAAGCGGGCGCTTCGGTCATCGATGCATAATTTGCTTGAGGAATGCACGGGTTCGATCCTGTTTCGGATCCGAGAAGAAATCGGCCGGCGCGCCTTCCTCGATGATCCGGCCAGCGTCCATGAATACCACGCGGTCGGCGACCGTGCGCGCGAATCCCATCTCGTGGGTAACGCAGACCATGGTCATCCCTTCGCGGGCGAGCCCGACCATGACGTCGAGCACCTCCTGGATCATTTCCGGATCAAGTGCCGAGGTGGGCTCGTCGAATAGCATGATCTGCGGCTTCATGCACAGCGCACGCGCGATGGCGACGCGCTGCTGCTGGCCGCCGGAGAGCTGGCTCGGGTATTTATCAGCCTGTTCGGAGATCCGTACGCGCTCAAGAAAATAGCGCGCGATCTCGTCGGCCTCCTGCTTCGTTGCGCCGCGGATCTTGCGTGGCGCGATGGTGAGGTTCTGCAGCACGGTCAGATGCGGAAACAGGTTGAACTGCTGGAACACCATGCCGACATCGCGGCGAACCACGTCGACATTGCGCGTCGAGTGATCGAGCTCGACGCCATTCACCACGATGCGGCCGTCGCGATGTTCTTCCAGCCGGTTAATGCAACGGATCATGGTCGACTTGCCGGACCCCGAAGGCCCGCAGATCACGACGCGCTCGCCGCGCGCCACCGTGAAGTCGATGCCCTTGAGCACTTGGATGTCGCCATACCATTTGGTGACGCCGGACATCTGGATGATCGGCGCGGATGTATCCGCAGGCGCTTGCTCCATGGTGCTCTCCGAAACGTTGCTCATGACGCCATCCAGCCGCCATCGACGAGAATGTTTTCGCCCGTCATGAAAGTTGCCTCGTCTGAGGCCAGAAACAGCGCTGCATTGGCGACGTCGTCGGGCCGGCCCAGCCGCGGCATCGGCGTGCGGCTGGTGGAGTAGTCCATCCAGCGCGGCTCCGCAGCGCGGCCCGGTTTGCCGGTGACGATCTTGCCGGGCGCGACTGCGTTGCAGATGATGTGATCCTTCGCGTAGTCTGCCGCGATCTGCCGCGTCATGTAGACGACCCCGGATTTGGAGGTGCCGTAGGCGATGTCTTCCGGGCAGGCGATCATGCCGTGTTGCGAGGAGATGTTGACGAGGCGGCCGCGGGTCTCATTGCGAATATCCTGCGTCAGCATCTGGTTGACGGCGGCGCGCGACATCAGGAATACGCCAGTGAGATTGACCGCCAGCGTCCTGTCCCATTCGGCGAGGCTGGTGTCGGTCAGACGCTTGCCGGTGCCGATGGCGGCGTCGTTGACGAGCACGTCGAGGCGGCCGTAGCGCGCAACGGTCTGTTGGACGGCGCGGACGGTGTCGTCCTCCGAGGCGACGTCGATCCGGATGAAATCGACCTCATAACCGTCTGCACGCAGCAGCTCCAATGTCGGAGTGCCGCCCTCGCGCACGTCCATGGTGAGATCCGCGAGCATGAGCCTCGCGTCCTCGGCAGCAAATCGGCGGGCGATGGCGCGGCCGATGCCCGAGGAGGCGCCGGTGATCAGAACCGACTTTCCAGCCAGACGTTTGCTCATGCGGGTTCTCCTGCCTGCGGCAACCAGCCGAGATAGTCGCGCGCCGCATCTTCCAGATGAAATTGAGGCTTGAAGCCGGCATCCGCGGCCAGTCGCGCAATGTTCAGCGGCGCACGGTCCTTCGGCAGGCCGTAGATCACGTTGCCCTCCGCCTCGATCTCCGCCATCCGCCAGCGGAATCCGGGCATGTGCGTCGCGATGATCTCGCACCATTGTGGCAGATCGGACAGCACGCCGCCGCTGACGTGATAGGTGTGGTGCTTCAGCGCGTCGGAGGCGCTCACCCTCGCGACGCCGAGGGCAGCGTCACGGGAATAGATCCAATCGCCGGCCATGCTGCGCGGGAGAATCGCTTCACGGCCGTCGAAGGCCATACGGAGCACCTGATAATGCGGGCTCAGCGCATCGCGGACACCGGTCTGCAACTCCCATGGGCCAAAGACCGGCCCGAGCCGAATCACGCGCACATCGAGCTTGTGGAGGTCGGCGATCCGCAGCGCCGCCTGTTCCGATGCAAGCTTTGTGATGCCGTAGAGCGCGGCTGGCGCCGGCGGCGACAAATCCTCCTCGAACAGGCCCGACGCGGCCGGTTGCGAGAAGCCGTACACTGCGACCGAACTGAGCACGGTGACGCGCTTGATGGCGGCCCGCAATGTTACGCGTTCGAGCAGATTGACGGTGCCGCCGATATTGACGTCGACGATCTGGCGCGCAGCGTCATGCTCGCGCTGGGCATTCGGCGTCATCGCGGCGGTGTGGATCACGCGGTCGATGCCGGCCGTGTTCAACGCGCGGTCGACGTCGTCGGCGCTTGTGACATCGCCGGTGACCAGCGTAGCGCCGGCAAGCTCGGCGCGCATCAGCATGTCGTGGCCGGGGGCTGAGAGGTCGAACAAGATAACGGTCTCGCCGTCGGCGATCAGGCGTTCGGCGAGCGCGAGCCCGATGAAACCGCTGCCGCCGGTGATCAGTGTGGCCATGTCAGCGGGCTTTCAGTGCTTGCCGCTCCAGCCGCGCCACCCAGCGCGCGAACGGATACAGGATGACGAAGAAGATCACGGCGGCGGCCATCAGCGGCGTCGGGTTGTAGGTCTGCTCCTGGGCGACGCGGGCTGAGCGCAGCAGTTCAGGCAGCGCGACCAAGGCGGCAATTGGTGTCGCCTTGACGAGTTCCAGCGAATTGCTGGCGAGCGGCGCCAGCACGTTGCGGATCGCCTGCGGCAGCACGATGGAGAACACCACATGCAGCGGCTTGAAACCGAGCGCCCGGGCAGCCTCGGTCTGGCCGTGGGGCACGGACAGGATGCCGGCGCGGAAGATCTCGCCATAGTAGCCGGAATTGTTGAGAACGATGGCCAGCACCGCCGCGGTGAAGCTGCCGAGCGTCAGGCCGAGAAACGGCATGCCGTAGAAGATCAGGATCAGCAGTACCACCACGGGAAACGATCTGAACAGGTCGATATAAATCAGCAGCGCGATATTCACCCAGCGGTTCTTGAAGCTGTACAGCACGGCGATGGCGAGGCCGGCGAGAATGCCGAGCGGCAGCGCCACCACCGCGAGCCAGACTGTATAGATCAGCCCCTGCAGCAGCAGCGGATAGACCCGCAACAGCGACTCCCAGTTGGCGAAATTGTCCAGGAAATCCTGCATGCGATCCGCTCAACGCCCCGTGCTGTAGCGATATTCGATCCACCGGCTGGCGATCACCAGCGGTAGGAAGAAGGTGAGGTAGAACGCCGCGGCCAGCGTCAGCGGCGAGGGATTGGCGACCAGCGCCATCACGCTTTGCGCCTGTCCGAGCGTTTCCGGGAGCGACACGGCGGTGCCGAGCGCCGTGCCCTTGCTGATGGAGATGGCGCGGTTGGTCAGAAGCGGGATCGCGAGGCGAATGGCCTGCGGCAGGATGATGGTGACCAGTGTCCGCAGCCGGCTGAAACCGAGTGCGCTGGCGGCGTCCCATTGTCCGCGCGGCAGTGCCATGATCGCGGACCAGAAGATCTCGGTGGAAAAGGCCGACAGCACCATGCCGAGCGCCAGCACAGTGGTTGCGAAGGGGGACAGCGTCGGGCCCAGATAAGGCAGGCCAAAATAGATGAAGACGATTACGACGAGCTGCGGCAGCGTGCGCAGCACATCCACATAGGCCGTGATGGCAAAATTGACCGGGCGCAGGTTCGCACATCGCACCAGCGCGAGCAGCAGGCCGAACAGCGTGCCGCAGACAATGACGAGCAGCGAGACGATGACAGTCGTGCGGAAGCCCGCGAGCACCTGCGGGAAGGCAGTCGCGATGACCTGGGCGTTGAAGTAGTATTCGACGATCCGATCCATCGGGTCTCCGCTCCAAGCAACTGGATCGGAGCGGTGCCGATCCAGTTCAGGCAGCTATCTTGTCAGAGCAAGTGCCTTACTTGCACTTCGGAACGTGCGAGGTCGGCTCGAAACCCTTGAAGCCGGGAGGGCCGTAGCCGAAATACACGGTGTCGATGGCTGAGCCGGCATCGGGCGTCGCGCCATACCATTTCTCGTGCAGCTTGCGCAGGCGGCCGTCCAACTTCATGCATTCGATGACTGCCTCGACCTTGTTGCGATACTCAGTATCTTCCAGGCGGAATGCATAGGCGAAGTTTCGCCCGTTGAAGTCCTTGAAACCGACCTTGATCGCCTTGTTCTGGCTGGCAGCATAGACTGTTGTCGGGATCTCATTTAGCGCTGTGAAGGCGCGGCGAGTCAGTACGGCCTGCACCGTGTCGGGGAATACATCGTAGCGCTGCACTTCGAAGCCATATTTCTCGGCATTGGCGGTGGCCCAGGTATCCGAGATGGTGCCGCGGTTGACGGCGACGGCCTTGCCCTTGAGATCCTCGAAGCCCTTCATCTCATCGGCGGCGCGGACGATGAAGCCGTTGCCGGTGGAGAATAGCGGCTCGGTATAGAGCATGCGCTCGGAGCGTTCGGCAGTGAGGTTGAGCGGGTTGACGAGGAATTCGGCGCGCTTGGCGAACAGCGCCGCAAATAGGCCGGAGAAATTGATGTCGACGATCTCGACCTTCGGGCGGCCGAGATCTTTGCCGATCTCGTTGATCAGATCCGCACCGAAACCCTCGGGGCCGTTGGGGCCGCGCACCATCCACGGCGCGACGCCGAAGTCAGACGCGACCACCATCGGCTTGTCGGAGGGATGATCGGCTTCCTGCGCGCTGGCGCCGCCGGCGAATGCCGCAGTCGACAGCATCAGCGCGAACAGCCAATCCGTGGGTTTCAGTCTCATGGGGACGTCCTTTCGGGTGCGGATGTGGTGGAGATCAGGGCGTGGGGGGATGGGTGGCCTGCCAGTGACGGGCGATGTCGCCGCGCCGGCAGATCCAGGTGTTGTTGTGTCTGGCGACGTGATCGAGGAAGCGCTGCAGGCCGGCGGCGCGGCCGGGATGGCCGATCAGGCGGGTGTGCAGTCCGACCGACATCATCTTCGGCGCGGTGGCGCCTTCCGCGTAGAGCATGTCGAAGGCGTCGCGCAGATAGACGAAGAAATCATCCGCCGTTGCCATCGCGCCGCGACTGAACTTGGCGTCGTTGTTGGCAAGACCGTAAGGCACCACGAGATGCGGCTTGCCGAGCACACGTGTCCAATACGGCAATTCGTCGTTATAGGCGTCGGAGTCGTAGAGGAAACCGCCTTCCTCGACCACGAGGCGCCGCGTGTTCACGCTCGGCCCATAGCGGCAATACCAGCCGAGCGGACGCTCGCCGGTGGTGCGCTTAAGGCTCTCGACGGTCTTGCGAATGCGCTCGCGTTCGTCGGCCTCAGACAGCAACGGATGTCGCTCCCAGCGCCAGCCATGGGCGCAGACGTCGTAGCCATATTCATTAATGGCGGCGCAGGCTTCGTCGTTGCGTTCCAGCGCCAGCGCGCAGCCCATGACCGTGGCGATCATGCCGCGCTCGGACAGAAGGCGCAGCACGCGCCAGAAGCCTATGCGGCTGCCATATTCGAACATCGACTCGGCGGCGAGGTCGCGGCCCTCGAAGCCGCCACCGCCACCTTCGGTCAGGGCTGCTTCGGTGACGCCGTCGCCATCGGCGTACGACGGCTCGGAGCCTTCTTCGTAGTTGATGCAGAAGTTGAGTGCGATTCTCGCTGCGCCCGGCCATTGCGGATGCGGCGGGGTGCGGCCGTAGCCGACGAAGTCGCGGGTGAGGTGATCATCATGCGGCATCGTTGCGATCCCTATGCGCTCTGCGGCATCACGGCGCGAACGTCGCCTGCGATATCGACGAACACGTCGTCGTCCTGCCGGCCGGTCATGCCCATGGCGACGGCAAATTCCATGGCCGCGCCGAGAACGGTCATGGGATGATGCCAGACATTGCGGGCGAAGGTGATGCTTTGATGTGCTCCGGCGATGAAGCACCGCAGGGTGGCCACATCAGGCAGGCCATCCGGGCCGGCATCGCACACGATCGCCAGGTATTGGCTGCTGCCGAGCGGGATGAAAGTCTGGGCGGAGAACGGATGACGCTCCAGCGTCGTGATTGGCAGGGGCAGGCTGCCGAGCCTGGCGGCGCTGCTGATCCAGAAGGAAAAGGTGGCGGCGTCCTCGGTGCGATCGTCCGATGTCGGAAGATAGCGCCGGCGCACGTCGATCGGTCGCTCGGCTACATCGCCGAAGGCGGCAAAGGCGGCAGGGGACAGCGATTCGGCCGCGACGGTGTGGGAAGCAATGTGGTTTGGCGTCATTCAGGCGGGACATCTGGTTGGTCGGCGTTGCGGAGCGGCTTGATATTCCACTGGTATACCAGTGAACCGCCCATGCTGATTTCAGTCAAGCTGCGAAGCCCGGGAAGCTGCGTCAAATTTGGACGGAGTCCGACAAAATTGCGGGCAGCTGCAGAATTTTCGGACATGCGCCCGCAGGGATTCTGCCTGATCTCGACCTAACCGTGAGGCTCGGGCAGGAAGATCCCGAACCGTTCGAGCAATCCCTGCCGCACATTAGTGAGATGCAGGATCATCGCCTGACGGGCTGCGGCGGCATCACGATCGATGATGGCATCGATAATCGCCAGATGCTCGCGGGTGGCGGGCAGCAGTCGGCCAGGCTGGCGCTCTACATTGCACATCCGGATTTTCTGCCGGATTTCTCCAATCAGCTTCTCAAGCGAGCGATTGCCGCAATGCCGCGCGATCTGGTCATGAATTTCATCGTCGAGGGTCCAGTGAACCGTCCCGGAAACTGTCGACGCAGCAATGATCTTCTCCAGCGCAGCCCTGATCGGTGCAAGGATATCCAGCGCGATGCGGGTCGCCGCAATGAACGTCGCTTCGCTCTCCAGCACCATGCGGAGATGGACCAATTCGAGCAATTCCGCCATCTCGATTGTGCGAACCACCACAGTGCCGTTGGACAATTGCTCGAGCCTGCCTTCGCCCAGCAACCGGCTGATGCCAGCCCGCAGCGGTGTCCGCGAGACTTTCAGCCGCAGTGCAAGCCGGCGCTCTTCGATCACCTCGCCGGGCTGTAGCTGTCGCGACTCGATCAGGTTGTGCAGCTTCAAATAGGTTGCGTCTGTTATGCTGCCATTGGTCCGTGCCGGGCGTTTGCTGGTTGATTTCTTTGCTTTGTTGACAGAAGGCACGGACGTTGCTTTCGACGATTGGATAGAAATGCCGCCATATCGGTAGACGTACGGTACGTTCTCGCCGCTGGTCAAGCCGAAGCTCTGGACGAGCCACCCATTCTCAATTGGTGTCGCCTTTTATGCGGACTTCGCGAAATTCCGCTGTCTTTGGAGCTCCACATGACCGCTTCTGGCGCAAAGCCGCACTCTCCACGACATGGTCGACCATCCATTTTATTCCGGAACCAGCTCTCAGTTTCTTGCGGGTTTGCCGCCGCCACTTGCGGATATATCACGTCCGATGGAGTTGACGTTGCTCCCGCGCCGCGACAAGACCTCATCGCTGTGTCCATCGACGACATAAGGTCGTTTATTGAATGCATCCCCACGAGCTGAACCAGAGAGTATCGCTCGATACAATTCATGTGGCACCCCTACGCTACAGTATCCCGCGACACATGTGCGCCGTAAGACAATTTGGATCCCTCCGGCATAGACAATTACTATCCCGCTGTGCCTGGGTGTGAGAATTGTGTCGATTAGGCCGATATAATTTGCACAAGAGTAAACGCTGCATTCTGCCATCAATCACAGGCGCAATCATCGACGGTCGCTTATGAATCCGGGACGCCGGTGGTTTAAATAATTTTACAGACCCAGCCCGAATCTTCCTGCGCACGTCAACCTATCGACAATTTATCGATATGAAATGCCTGCATCGGACGACGCGTGGCTACGTAACGCGTTGCGCAGGGGCGAGGCAGATTATGGGTGGCGAGACAATACCGCGAGGCTTGTTGTTCGAGCCAGAATACGATTATCGCAGAAATTGCATCAGTTTTGAGTTCTGGAATTGTGGGAAGAGGCAGTCGGCTATCGTAAAGGTCGAGTCGCAGCTGCCTCCAGATATTGCTGTGAGGTTATTCAAGATCGCTTGGCCAAAGCTCTGGCTCAGTGCTGCTTGCACGAAACCGATCGATGGCGTCGTAGAGCTGGATTTCAAGCTGTAACGAAGCCTCTCGGCAGATGCGCTTGAGGCGGTGAGCTTATCGTCAGACCTAAGATCAGCGGACCGGACTCGTCCCATCGCTATCAGATGCAATTGCGTTATCGCGTGCCTGGCGACCGGTGGATGTCGCGGTCCATAAATGGTCGAGTACGAGTGAGCCCGCGTCCTCATCAAATTCCTGTTCATGTGGTGGTGGCAAGGGAGTCGCCTGCAACAGAGCGCGGGCGAACAGATCGGAAGCTTCCTCCCCGCCGACGAAAATGCCGCCGCCTACGGGAATTTCGATCTTCGCATTCCAGCCTGGAGCCGGGCCGACTACTTCCGTCGCCAGGAGCTGAAGTTGACCTGGTGTCAGAAAGTGCGAGCTGCTCAAAGTTCCAATCCCGACGCTAAGTTCAACGCAGTCTCAACTGAAGAAATCTGCTGTATCTGGTGTCACATGAGGCGGGCGATGAATCGTGGCGACGTGGGGAGTATCCAGGGCTGAAGGTGAAGTGAAGCGGCCAGACAATACATCTTCGCCACCGCAATAGGCTGTCAGCACCATCAGACATAGTGCGGTAAAGGCCATGAGAAGAAGTAGAAACTCCGGACTCATCGTTTCTGACTCATCAGTGCGTATTTGGCCAATCGACGCTCGCAGAGGTCTCAACGTAATCGCAATGGTCGCGCATGGGCGACCATATCGGTGGCCCTCAATCAAAATCTCGCAGGCACTTTATAAGTAGAACGTTGGCGCAAAAGTTATTGCTCAACGAAAATTCAGATTTGACGGCTGTCAACTCGCAACGGGTGATGTTGCCTATCCTGCCAATAAGGTCATCTGCACATCGGACGGTATCCGATGTGTGAAATCAGACGATGGCGACCAAAGGACAGGAGAGAATAATGAAGGTGGTGATCCTTGCAGGCGGCTATGGCACGCGCCTCAGCGAGCATACGTCGGTCGTTCCCAAGCCTTTGGTCGAAATCGGCGGGCGTCCAATACTCTGGCACATCATGAAACTCTACTCGCATCATGGTCTGAACGAATTTGTGATCTGCTGCGGCTACAAGGGCTCGGTGATCAAGGACTACTTTCTGAACTATTTGCCGCACCAGGGTGATCTCACCGTCGACCTGCAGCGTAACGACGTCGAGATCCATCGCAATGCAAGCGAGCCGTGGAAGGTCACGCTCGTCGATACCGGCGAGAAGACCATGACAGGCGGGCGATTGAAGCGCGTGAAGGATTATATCGGAAACTCGACGTTCTGTCTCACTTACGGCGATGGCGTAAGCGATGTGAATGTGCAGGAGCTTATCAAGTTCCACCACGAGCAAGGAGCGCTCGCGACGGTGACAGCGGTCCAGCAGCCCGGTCGCTTCGGTGCGATTAATTTGTCGTCAGAGCGTCCACGTGCGGCCCGCTTCCGGGAAAAGGATGCGCGAGACGGGCAGGTGATCAACGGAGGTTTTTTTGTCGTCGAGCCTGAAGCACTCGACGTGATCGATGGCGACAGCACGAGCTGGGAGAACGAACCGTTGGCTCAACTTATCGATCGAGATCAGCTCGCGGTCTATCGACACCACGGCTACTGGCAGAACATGGATACCTTGCGCGACAAGGCCGTCCTGCAGGAGTTATGGGATACGGGGAATCCCCCATGGTGTGTCTGGGATAAAAAATCCACAGCTCCGACGTTCAATGCTGCTCGTATGTCTGATCCGGCATTTGCCGGTCAGACCGCTAAGTGAGGGCGAGATCATGCGCGTCCTATATACAGGAGCTGACGGCTATATTGGCGCAGTACTTGGGCCAAAGCTTCTTAGCAACGGTCATGATGCAGTTGGCATCGACACAGGCCTTTATCGCCGGGGCTGGTTGTTTGATGATGGCTGCACACGGCCAATGGTCATTTCGAAGGACACGCGCCAACTAACGACGACTGATCTTACTGGAATTGATGCAGTCGTGCACCTTGCCGAGCTGTCGAACGATCCTCTCGGCGAGAATGACCCTGGCATGACCATGGAGATCAATCACGAAGGCTCGGTCGCCTTCGCAAAGAAATGTAAGGATGCCGGCGTTCGACGATTTGTCTACGCGTCGTCATGCAGCATCTATGGCGCGTCCGGCGATGAGCTGAAGACCGAGACGTCATCGGTAGACCCGCGCACTGCTTATGCCAAATGCAAAGTTCTAGTTGAGCGCGACGTAAGGGCAATGGCCGACTCGCGCTTCACGCCAGTGTTTCTTCGCAACGCCACGGCATTCGGCGCTTCGCCACGGCAACGTTTTGACCTGGTCTTGAACAACTTGTCCGGCTTCGCATACACCTCTGGAACAGTGCGTGTGATGAGTGATGGGTCGCCTTTACGACCGTTGGTGCATATCGATGATATTTGCCAAGCGATTGTGTGCGCATTGGAGGCGCCCCGCGAAGCGGTGTGGGGCGAGGCCTTCAATGTCGGCGACGAGACGCAGAACTATGCGGTCCGTGACATTGCGAATATCGTCAATGAGACATTCGCCGGCTCCGTATTGACCTTTGGGCCTGCTGGAGCAGACGATCGTAGTTATCGCGTTTCATTCGCAAAGATAAAAGAGCATCTGCCAAGCTTTTGTTGCAAATGGGATGCGCGATTGGGAGCGCTGCAGCTAAAGAGCGTCTTTGAGCGCATTCAGCTTGACGAGAAAGTTTTCAATGCGGCGCCCTTTACGCGATTGGCTGAACTCCGGCATCTGCGGGATACAGAGCAATTGGATCCGCGGCTTCGTTGGACGCCAATGAAGGACATGTTCCCTGCAGTCGCGGCGGAATGACTGCAAACTAACCGCGACGTTTCCGCGCAGTCTGCATGTGTGCACCCTCGTGCCGAGTAGAATAAAGGTATTGCAATCCAGCCGAGTGCGCGATTGTCGATATTGCGAGTGCATAATTTATGCGCGTGTACCCAGATTTATACGGGTCGTCGAAAAGTTCCATTTGATTCAATGAGTTGACACGGGGGCGTTCGTAGGTATTCTTGTTGCATTGCAGAATATTAAAGTGAGCGGCGGTAGAGGGCGCCCGAAGCAGAATTATCGCCGCATAAATTTGGATTACGCATACCAGGGGTTGGTGTCGTGTCAGTAATCTTAGTGGTCGACCAGCACAGCGTCTATCGAGCCGGCCTCAAGGACGTTATTGAGGCAAGACTTCCACACTCCAGAGTAATCGAGGCGTCTCGCCTCGAGGTTTTCGAAGCGGATGATTGTTTCGACTTGATCCTGATGGATCGAGCAAGCCTCAACGACCTTTCGCTTGAGGTGCTCGCGCAGGTTTATGAGCGAAGACCTGCAACGCGCGTTGCAATCATGTCGACGTCAAATACCCGCGCTGACGTATTTGGCTGCCTCTCGGCTGGGTTTCACGGATTTGTTTACAAGCTGCAATCCGACGAAGAGTTGCTGACGGCTATCAGCGATCTGCTCACTGGACGCATCTATGTTCCACGATGGCTCGCAGATGGCGATCATGGCAGCATTGGCAGTCAGCGTACGATGACGGTCGATGTCGACAAACTTCGTTTGACGCGTCGCCAGCATGACGTGCTGCCGTTGCTGGCGCAGGGAATGTCGAACAAAGAGATCGCACGTGAGCTGAGCATCGCCGAGGGCACGAGCAAAATTCATACAGCTGCACTTCTTCGGGCGCTTGGCGCTCGCAATAGAACCGAGGCGGCGTTCATGGCCGCAAAGATTGTTGGACCGAAAGAACGTACTGCTAACCGCGCCTCCAGCACTCGTTTCATGATCGAGGGGATGGGTATGAATGGCGGCCGATCACGCATGAGATTTCCGGCATAGAGCTGGCTGTCGTTGATCCTGGGTAACCTGGAGCTATCCCAGCGCTGGCGACTTGCTCGGCGTAGGGTCATACAGCAACGCGCCGCGCCAGATTGTGATCGCCCCAAACGTGATGATCATAGCGGTCCCGGCGCCATAAAGCCCCATGAGTGGCAGACAGAGCGACTGGGCGACGATCAGCCCAGTAACCGATGCGAGATTGGTGAGCGTCATAACGCCATCTCGGCGAGCCGTAAACAATGCCATGGCTCCAAAATCTGCGACGTTGCGCACCGCCATTCCCGCCATGATAAGCGAGAATGCCAACAGGAAGTTTCCGATGGCCGGTTGCTTCAAGTACGGCAAGACGAGATAGAACGCCAATCCGGTCGCTGCACCCAATGCGATTGTCGAGAGCAATGTCGTGCCTAGAAACGGCATCAGCAGCTTCTGGTGTTCTGAATCGCCGCCATGATGGTGTGCCTTGATCAGTATGGGACGCTGTACCTGCAGGACGGCAATGCTCACGAAGGTACTCACGGCGTTTGCGGCCGACCAATAGAGAAAGTAAATGCCGGTTAGCTCCAGCCCGAGGAAAAACGAAACCAGATAGCGATCGATATATTGGCTTGCCACAAAACCGAGATCGCTCAGGTAAATGACGAAACCTTTCCTGATCGTGGAGAAAATTCGCTGTGGGTCGATCGCCGCCAGCGAGGTTGCTGTCCACGGCCACAGTCTGGTTGTCCAGAAGAACAGAGCCAAAGCCACGATGCTGCCGGCGAGCCAGAAGCACAGCAACGCGGTCATGGATCTGAGTTCCGGATACCAGATGGCCAGTGGGGTATAGACCAAGACCCAGAGGGCCCCGCGAATGAAGGCGCTTATGTTGGCCAGAAGAGGCTTTTGCAAATTTGATAGTAATTGGAAAACGTCGTTGCCGAAGTGCTCTAGCAGCGTAATCGAGATGACCAGCGACCATATGCTCGATCCGTTCAGAAAGTGCGTGACCGGAAAGGAAATCGTCAGCGCCAGGGCGTAAACGATGGTGACAAAGGACCAGTAGTGCCGCAGCAGGTCGACCAATTCAGCGAGCGTCAGCGTAACTGCATCCCGCACGATGAGATGGACCATACCCATCCCGACTAGGCTCGGTCCCACCGCGACAACGCCGGCGCAGAGTCCAAAGACCCCTAACGATGAAAGATCGAGATAGCGGCCAACAAAGATGGCGAGCCCGAACTTGCATGCCAAGATGGTTACCCGCATCCCGAGGATAGCGACTGAGGTGGCAAGAAGCCCCGTTCTGACCAATGGCATGCGCTCTTTCGATTGGTGAAAGGGCTTCACTCGCAAGCGATATGCCGCTTCACCCGATCACGTCTCTGGATGACCTTGAAAAGCAGCGTGAGCCACTCGATGGGGCCATCTGTGAAGTCCGCATTCAATCAAAAAAGGTCAGTGCATAATTGACGGTCGTCACAGAATTCGAAGATGACATCGATACGTGAATCGCGCATATTCCGTGCGTGATAGTAAATACGTAGAATGCTGCGCTCGGCGGCAATACGCCAATATTATAGGCGCTATCATAACCAAAAATGTGCGCCAGCTAAGCGCAGAATAGTTTTCCTGACATTCGGTCTAGACCATCAGGCCGAATTGGAACCATAGAAAACTTAGCGCACGAGCCTGAATTTTCTTAAAGTTGTCTGCATGCCACCTTCAACGCACGCTTTAACGTTGAGGGTTGGACCAATGCCGCTAGACATGGTTTCCCTAAAGCCGTCCTGCACACGCGCGCCGATTGGCCTTACTGTGCTGCCCAGCAAGATAATGCTGGATCGTACTCCCACTCCGACGATTGTTCCGCGGGGCAGAGCCCTGTTCTGGGAGGGAGAGCAACAAAACCAGAAGATCGAAATCATCGAAGGCGTCGTGCGGGCAGTGCGTCTGCTCCCCGACGGCAACCGGCAAATCCTTGCCTTTTATTGGCCAGGCGATGTTGTCATGCCCACCCAGCAGGCGTGCCAAGAATTCACAGCTGAAGCAGTTACCGACTGCCGAGTCATTCGCACCACCGTTGCCCGCGTTTGTCATCAGGGCGAGCCATGCGGGACTCATCAAGTTCTGTCGGAAACACTCTCTCTTGTACTGACGATGAGCCAGCGAACCTGCGTCGCCCGGATTGCGTGGCTTCTGCTTCGCATTCAACCTCATTTGCGCGAGGACCCGAAGCGTCCCAAAGCGCTTCGGCTGCAACTATCTCGGGCCGATATCGCCGATCATGTCGGAACATCAATTGAGACTGTCTGTCGGGCACTCGCTGATTTCAAAGCGAAAGAGCTAATTGATCTGCCAAGCCGGAAGACCATTCGCTTCATCAATCAAAATGGGTTGATGAAGGTCGCAAGCGCAAGGGCGCAGAGATAGCGGATAGTGTGGTGAAGCTCTCGAGATTTGGTAGGAGCAGATTCAATGGATCCGGTGGGCGATCGAAAGGCGGCGGCGAGACTGGAGCGACCGCACGGTCAGCACGAGTTCGGCGTACCGTCCTCCTTGTCGGTGATTTCCCCGCTCGTAGCGGCGCTTGACCTGATATGGATTGTAATTCTGTCGGTCGCGACGGGCATCATTTATGATGCTACCGCTGTCGCTGGCTATAGCAGCGCGGAAAACAACCTGGGCTCGGGAATGGCTGTCGGCATTCTGTATTCCGCTATCGCTCATGTTTCGAAGCTGTATCAAGCGTCCAATCTGCTGCGAGGCCGGTGGCAGGTTGGCAGATCCGCACTGACATGGTTGGCCGTATTTGCGTCTCTCGCGGCTCTCGTTTTCTTGCTCAAAAGCGGCTCGACCTTCTCTCGTGGCTGGGTTTTGCTTTTCTTTGTAAGCGGCCTCGTTGTTTCTTCCGTGTTGAGATTCATCGTCGCGGAACTCTGTTCCTATGTCATCCGCTCGAAGCTTATTCGGCCGAACCGGATCGTTTTGGTCGGTCTAGAGGAGGAGCTCATCGGTAACGCAATGCTGAGTAAGCTCGAGTTATATGGCTACTCTGTTTGCAAAATCGTATCGCTTCCAATGGTGCCCAGCCAATTGCTCGATCCTGCTATCCTCAAGGAACGCTTGCGCGAGCTCGTTCGCTATGTCCGCCAAACCGGGGTGGACGAGGTCGTGATCGCAATGCCTTGGGCATTTCTCGATGCGGTCGGGCAAGTCGAAAGCGAGCTGCGTGTTCTCCCGATTCCAATCAAACTCGTTTCTGATCAAAGGACAGCTCGCCTGCTGGATCGACCGCTATTCGATTTTGGCCCGACAAAGGCCCTGCAGCTGCAGCGTGCGCCCCTGAGTGCCATGCAGCGGACAATGAAACGATCCATGGACCAGCTGTTGGCCGCATCGGGACTCATTGTCCTGCTGCCAATGTTTGCGATTATCAGCATCGCAATACGCCTGGAGTCGCCGGGCCGGTCGTTATTTCTCCAGCAGCGGGCAGGCTTCAACGGAAAGCCGTTCAAGATCTATAAGTTCAGGACGATGAACACGCGAGACGACGGACCGGTCATTGTTCAGGCCAAGAGGAATGATCATCGTATTACGCGGCTGGGAGCGCTGTTGCGAAAGCTCAGCATTGATGAGATACCGCAGCTAATCAACGTACTTCGCGGGGAAATGTCGCTCGTGGGGCCTCGGCCGCATGCATTGGCACACGATTCTGAATACGATCAGCTCATTGCAACCTATGCCATGCGGCACAAGATCAAGCCAGGAATTACAGGCTGGGCTCAGGTCAATGGATTCCGAGGCGAAACCCCAGAGATCGGCATGATGAAGAAGAGGGTCGAAAGCGACCTGTGGTATATCGAATCGTGGTCGATCTGGCTGGATCTTCGCATCCTGGTTTTGACGGTCTTTCGGGTGTTGAAGACTGACAACGTTTATTGATGTGTTGTTGAAGCTTGTTGCACGGGCGGCAGTGAAACCTCAGAACACCACGCCTAGTGACGGCCAGTTCGGAGAAGCCGTAAGTTTACTTCCCCACCGCGTCGCTGGGATGTCGGGCGCCTTAGCACTGAAGCGAGATTGCGGGCACACCCGTCATTTGATGAGCGCTGCTGTGCGAGCCGCATTGAGCGTAAGCGCGATTGTCATTGCGCTATCAGGGCAAAGTCTCGTTCAGCTATAAGGCGTCAATGCGCTTCTGTGCACAAGGTCATCGAAGGCACCTGTATCGGCATGGCCTCCGAACAACCGTGGCTAGGATGATCCAAATCGAGACGTCGCGCTGCTGAAGGGCCGCGATGAAGGAGAGAGTCTCGATCTCCTACCACCAATTACCATCTAAATCTGTCGAAGCACGCAGAAATCTGCCATTTTCATGTTTTAAGGTATCTACGTGATGTGGACTGTCGATGTATGTGATACGCCGCCATCGCGGCCGTGGTTGTCCATCCACGATGTCTTTGCTCCCCTTAAGCGGATCTGCAAACTATGTCTTTGATACAGCACATCTTCGCACTTTGGCTTATCGCGCATTTGGCGTGGGCGGCACTTGTGTTGCAAAGGGAGTTGCAGAGGTCGCGGACGACCTTCTGTGGGATCGGTAGTCGGTCGGGTGACAATGTCTCGAACGCTTCACGGGGCAATCTGTAAGCTTCGATTTTATCCTATCGTGGATTCAGCATAACGCGAGTTGCGCCGATTTCCGGCCGCAGTATTGGAGGCTCGTGGTTTGCGTCGGGGTCTAAGCAGCGTCTTCGTGATCTGAGCGCTGGCTGGCGCGGTTGTCCCGCTGCTTGTTCTATCGCCATATCGATTGAAAACGGGGCGGACGGGGCGACCGATCAGATATGTGTCAATTCCGTCTTCTAGCGCTTTGCGATACACGTGGAGCGCTTGATCGACCGCATCGATCGTTTGATCGATGTCGTCGTCGGAATGGGAATAGCTAGTCACCAGCGAAGGCGCGATAATTCCGTGGCGGCAAAGTTCTTGCAAGAACAAGGTGCGGTATGGCTGCGACGGTATCCCGTCTCCATCGCAGCAACTGTATACGAGATTGGACGGGCGCCCGGCCAGCTTGAATAACTGGCTCAAGCCATGGTGTGCCGCTGCGCCATCCACGCCGGCTTTCAATCGATCGCCTTGACGTTCCAATGTCTCAATCACGGCTTCTTCACGATAGACTTTCATCACCGCCAGCGCGGCAGCAAGTGCATGCGTTTCAGCGCCATGTGTCGTAGACAGCAGAAAGACGCGTTCTTTGTCGTGATCGCGACCGCCCTGCATCATAATCTCGCGCTTGCCCGCCAGCGCCGAAATGGCAAAGCCGTTTCCCAGGGCCTTGCCGAAAGTGCTCAAATCCGGCGTTACCTTGTAGAAGTTCTGCGCCGTACGCGTCGGCCATCGAAATCCCGTGATCATCTCATCGAGGATTAGAAGCGTTCCGTTGCTCGTGCAGAGCTGGCGAATTCCCTCCAAGAAGCCTTCGGTTGGCGCAACATCCTTTTCGGCCTCTAGAATGATGGCGGCAATCCTGCCCGGATAGAGCGCAAACAGCACTGCCACCGATGTCAGATCATTGTAGCGGAACGTCAATGTGAGGTCTTTTGTCTCTTCGGGAATGCCGGCGGGCATCTGCGACGAGCCGATCGCCCAGTCATCATAGGAGTAGAACGGATGGTCGGAGCAGAGCGCAACAATGTCCCGTCCTGTGTAAGCTCGCGCGAGGCGGATTGCAGCCGTGGTCGCCGTAGATCCGTCCTTGGTGAATTTTACCATCTCGGCGCCTGGAATGATCTCCAGCAGGCTTTCCGCGCATTCGACTTCGAGTGGCGACGGCCGGGTAAAATTCGACCCATATCGTAACTCAGCCGCCGCAGCTTCAATAACGGGGGGGAAGGCATGCCCCAATCCGACGGAGCGAAGCCCCATGCCATATTCGATGAATTCCGTACCCTCGGTGTCCCATACGTGGCAGCCTAGTCCTCTGGCAATGAAGGCTGGCGCGGAAACTGGGAACTGGTCGTCGCCCTTTGCATAAGTGTGGGCTCCGCCGGGGATTGCTGTGTGCGCTCGGATCCGCAATTGCTCGCGAACGGACGCATCAGTGGATGAAACTCCATTCTCAAAAATGCTGTCGGGCATGACGGTAACCTCTATCGACGCGACAATACAAAAGTATCCAATGATAATTTGTCGCAGCCAGATCGGGGAGGAAACTTGCGCGTCGTCAAGTCTGAACACGTTTTCGACGAAATTAACGAGCGATCGCTGATGGGTCATAGCGAGCACGACGCTGTATAAGACCCGCTTAAGCCGGTCTGGAAGGGGGGCGCTGCGGAGACCGACCGATGTTCGCGTTGCGGCGTTGGGCGCGCGACCACGATGGTCTTCGACTATTGAGCATTGTCATGTTCAGGCGAGTTGAGAGAGTTAGCATCCATACTGCTCACGACGATCAGATGTGGATGACGCATATGGATAAGCTGAACTCACAAAATATCTTGGCTGACACCGTGATCTCGAAGGGCGAGCGCCGGAGGCTCGATTGGCCAACGGCTGTTGTCCTGCTGGCAACCGGGGCAACCATCGCCTGGATCTACGTGCTGGGCAGGGCATGCGTTACGGCTATCCAATTTGCTATCTTATAGGACGGTTAGTCATCCGCGCGTTTGCACCACCATGCGGAGCTCTCGACGCGCATAGCTGTCGTGTTCCGTTCCAAGTGGGTATGAAACTATCTTATTCGCAGGCCTAAATGATCCTTACCGAGACAGATCTGGCAGGCGCTTTCGTCATTGACGTCGAGCGACACGAGGACAGACGTGGATACTTCTCGCGTGTGTTCTGTGTTGAAGAGCTCTCCGCTCCTGGGCTGGAAACCTCGATCCGGCAAGCGAACCTGAGTTATAACTGCAAGGCAGGAACGCTAAGAGGACTGCATTTCCAATATCCGCCGTACGCAGAAGAGAAATATGTTCGCTGTGTAAGGGGCGCCGTTTTGGATGTCATCGTGGATCTTCGTCCTGAATCCAATACCTACTTTAGGCATGTTTCCGTCGAACTTTCCGCTGAAAACGGTCGCGGGCTTTATATTCCGAAGCGGTTCGCGCACGGTTTCATCACCCTGGCTGATGATACCGAACTTCTTTACTTCATGAGCACGTCTCACAAGGCAGGCGGCGAGGGAGGCATCGGATATCAGGATCCGGTCCTCGGCATCAGCTGGCCGGCTGTTTCGGTAATCTCCGAGCGGGATGAGGCCTGGGCGCCTCTCAAAGGCCGCGAAGCGGAAATGCGGGCGCGTATGTCTACGCCTGCGAGCAGCGAATTGGCGCACAGTCTCATTCCGATGGCCGACTAACATCGAGCGAACGATTGCCGCAAGGCGCCGCGCCAATCCGCAATCCCATCCGTCAAATAAAGTAGTTGTGGTAACTTGACAGAGGTCAAGTGAACGGGTGCGCAGACAAATACGGTTCCGGTGCGAGATAACGCGAACGCGCATCAGGAGCGTACCCATGTTGAATCAAGAAGTCGCTGTGCAGTCCTTCAATTCGGCGGCGACACCGTCGTCGCATTCGGATGAAACATGTAGCTGCAGATTCTGTAGTGCTCCTCTGGAGAATGTGTTTCTCGATCTTGGGATGTCTCCTCTCGCAAATTCCTATCTGAAGAAGGATGACAATGGAGAAAAGGAGAAATTCTTCCCGCTGAAGGCCTATGTATGTAGCGAGTGCTTTCTTGTTCAGTTGGAAGAGTGGGAAAGCCCGGAGAACATCTTCGGCGATTACGCGTATTTCTCGTCATACAGCGAATCATGGCTTCAACATGCCAAGAAGTATGTCGACAACGTAATCACTCGCTTTAGCCTCGGTCCAGATACGAGCGTCGTCGAGATCGCAAGCAATGATGGATATCTCCTGCAGTACTTTGTCGAGCATGAGATCCCGGTCCTCGGAATCGAGCCGGCGCAGAATGTTGCCGCGGTCGCCAGAGCGCGCGGTATACCCACGCGCGTTGATTTTTTCGGTGAGCGGTCAGCCAAGACGCTTCGCCGCGAAGGGTTGCGTGCCAATCTTCTGATTGGAAACAACGTGCTGGCGCATGTGCCAAACCTGAATGATTTTGTCGGCGGGATCAGCATTCTCCTCGATGATCGTGGCGTGGCAACAATGGAATTCCCGCACCTCATGCGGCTTTTTGACGAGTGCCAGATTGATACGATTTATCATGAGCACTTTTCCTACTTCTCGTTTCTGACCGTTGAGAAGATCTTCGCATCCCACAGTATGACGTTGTTCGATGTGGAAGAGCTGTCGACCCACGGCGGTTCGCTTCGGATCTATGCACAGCACACGGGTCGCGGACGTCACGCGGTGTCGAGCCGGGTGTCAGCGTTGCGAGAAAAAGAGATCGCAGCGGGGGTCGCCAATCTGGAGCATTATCAGGCCTTCGAGGAGCGCGCCCTGGAGACGAAGCGGAAGCTGATCGACTTTCTGGAAACAGCAAAACGTGAAGGTAAACGGGTCGTCGGATATGGAGCGCCGGCCAAGGGAAACACTTTGCTGAATTACTGCGGTGTCAGCCCCGACCTCATCGAGTACACGGTCGACAAGAACCCACATAAGCAGGGGCATTTATTGCCCGGAACGCACATCCCAATCTATGAGCCGGAAAGGATAGGGGTGACAAAGCCGGACTATATCCTGATCCTGCCTTGGAATCTGCAACAGGAAATCATCAGCCAGCTGTCATTTGCCCGCAGTTGGGGAGCAAAATTTATTGTTCCTATTCCGGAGCCCGTTGTCATCGCGTGACGATCAAAGCATCAGAATAGAGAGTGGAATGAGACCTGGCGATGCATGATATTGTTCGGAAGGTGGTGTCGGGTCGACTCGAGAGGGGCGCTGCGACGACGGAGTTGTCGGCCGATCGCAGTGGCCAGGCCATGCATGACTTCGTTGCAGATCTCTATCCGATATGCAGGAGCATTACCGGCGAGGGAGTTCGCGAAACCCTTCGTCATATTCAGAAGTATGTTCCGCTTACCACTTGTGAGGTGCCGTCCGGTTTGAAAGTGTTCGACTGGACGGTGCCATCTGAGTGGAATATCCGCGATGCTTACATCAAGAACAGTGCGGGAGAGCGCATCGTAGATTTCCGAGCGTGCAATCTTCATGTGGTTAGTTACAGCGTGCCTGTTCATGTGCGCCTTAATCTCGAAGAACTGAAGAAGCACCTCTTTTCAGATCCAGACCATCCGGACGTCATTCCCTATCGCACGTCGTATTATCACGCCGCCTGGGGATTTTGCGTCACACATACGCAGTTGTTGGCACTCAAAGAAGACGAGTACGAGGTTTGCATCGACTCGATGCTTGAACGCGGGCATCTCACTTATGGCGACTTGCGGCTGCTGGGAAGTTCATCAGAAGAAGTCCTCATATCCTGCCACCTGTGTCATCCGTCTCTTTGTAATGACAATCTGTCCGGAGTTGCCGTGGCGACAGCACTCGCCCAGCATTTGCGCAACATGGATCTACGCTACTCTTATCGATTTGTGTTTATCCCCGGCACGATCGGATCAATCACCTGGTTGGCGTTGAATCAGGCGCATCTCAGCCGGATCAAGCATGGCTTCGTTTTGACGTGTGTGGGCGACGCTGGGAGCCCGACGTACAAATTAAGCCGCCAAGGCAATGCCGAAATCGATCGTGCGTGGACCTATGTATTGAAGCAAGGTGGCGAGCCCCACACAATTCAGCCTTTCTCACCATTTGGCTATGACGAGCGACAATACTGCTCGCCTGGCATCAATCTCCCGGTCGGCTCGTTCATGAGGACGCCGCACGGGAAATTCCCTGAGTACCACACATCGGCCGACAATCTGTCATTCGTGAAACCAGCGGCTCTGCGCGATTCATTGGACAGGGCGATCGCCGCGATCGATGTGATTGAGAATAATCGAAAATATACCAATCAGAAGCCGATGTGTGAGCCGAAGCTCGGTGACTATGGTCTTTACAGCACCATTGGCGGGCGTTCTGCTGGTGAGTACCAGTTGGCGTTGCTATGGATTCTGAATATGTCGGACGGTGCAACCTCTCTGCTCGATATCGCGGAACGCTCAAGCCTGCCCTGGGGGATCCTCAAGGAGGCGGCTTCTGCATTGCAGTCCGCCGGCTTGGTGCGCTGAAGGGGGGGCAGCGTTTGCCGCGCGCAAGCGAGTTAGCGCGGCATGCTGGTTCCGAGCGGTGGAGAGTACGGCGGTCGCAATTAAATCATGGTGCTACCGCTCGCGCAGACTTTCTTGTTTGTAGCGCAGCAGCGGGGACATGATGTAGCTGATAATCCGACGTGATCCGATGTTGATCTCAGCGGTGACAGCCATGCCGGCCGAAAGATCAACGGTTCTATTTTCTACATCCATCTGTTTGCGATCCACCGATATGCGTGCGGAATATACGAGCTCCTGACCGGCCGGTTCACTGCTGGCAGTGTCTGTAGCAGGTGAAGAATCGACGCTCCGGGCAGGCGGCTTGTTACGGGTGATGGCATCCTTCGAGATGCTCAGAATCTTGCCGCTCAGAAGGCCGTAGCGCGTGAAATTGAACGTATCGACCTTGATAGCCACGTCTTGGCCTGGTTCGACAAACCCGATGTCCCTGTTGGAAATATTGGCTTCGATTTCCAGGCGGCTGTCCTCCGGGACAATCAGCATGAGCGTTTGGGCCGGAGTGGCGACCCCGCCAACAGTGTGAACGGCCAGTTGCTGGACGGTGCCGTCGATAGGAGCCGTCAAGGTCTGTAGCGCGGTGCGGCGCTCCGCCTTGATGACGTCCTGCGTGAGCCCCGCGACCTTCTGTTCCGCCTTGGCCAATTCCTCGAAGAGCGACCTTTCATATTCTGCGACGGTCTTTGTTCGCATTTCGACTAACACCGCAATTGCAGCCTCCGCTTCGCTATGGCGGCTGTCCTGTACGGTCAGCTCCTGGCGTTGGGTAACCAAGTCCTGCAATTCGGTGAGATAATTGATCTTCGAGCCCAGGCCCTTCTGAAACAGCTGCTCCCGGATCTCGACCCTTTGCTGCAAGGGATTCAAGACGGCGCGTAATTTCTCGCTCAATGCCTTGGAAGTTGCTCGTTCGGCCTCCTTTTGCGCAATCTGGCCATTGATGGTTGCGAGTTTGGCAGCTTGCTCGGCGGTCTGGCTGATAAGAAAGCGCCGGTGCATCTCAACGAGGGCCAAGGGCGCATGGTCCGGCGGGGCAAAGGCAGTCAGGGGATTCAGCGCTTTATTCAAAGCCGCCTTCAGCCGTGCCACGTCAAGCTCCGACCCAAGGAGGTCACTTTTGAGGTGGCCAAGTTCTGCGGTGCTCATCGTGGCATCGAACGCGATCAATGGATCGCCGCTCCGCACGGCCTGGCCGTCCGTGACGCTGATCGCTCGAATGACGCCGGCTTCGAGAGGCTGGATTGATTTCGTGCGTCCGCTCGGGACGAATTTCCCCGGTGCGGTGGCCACAATATCGACGGTGCCGAATGTTGCCCAGATGAGCGCAAATGTGAAGATGGAAGCAATAGTATACGCAACCGCGCGCCCGATTGGAGACGGAGGGGTTTCCACGATTTCGAGGGCAGCGGGCAGGAATGCCAATTCATGAACTTGAGACGCCTGATCCCTTGGCTTCAGGCTGGCCACAGCGCTACCGAATTTTCGAGCTTGACTGGACACTGCGGCGGCGCCCCGTCGTGCAGTGACCAGAACCGCGACCGGGCCCGGGGGGCAATGCGACGTGGCCTGGTCGAGCCGGCGTGGCTTCTGGAGGATTCGTGTCAGCAGCTTGCGAATCCTCAGGGTCGATGCGGATACTGGAGATAACCTTTGGATCAGAAGGAGGCGTCCGTCCCAGAGTGAGGTGAATTGTGCCTCACTCAGAACGCTTGGACGAGATGCACCAGCATGGAGAACGACGACCTTCTCGCCGGCGACGCTGCCGACAATCGAGAAACTGCCATTGCGAAGAGGAATGATGCCCGGCAGTGCATATTTGGGAAGGTCAATCCACCTTGTCTCGATACATCGTGCGGATAGCTCGGCCTTCCGTGCGTAAGCTAGGATGCTTGCAACATCGACGGGACCGTTGCTGCTGATGCTACGCAGCAGGGCAACGTCGACCTCCAATCCGGCCAGGCGTAACAGCATCTCCAGGGCAAAGAAGCCTGGATCGTCGCTACTGTGCAAGGATGTGGTCTCAAGTACGGTCAAACTGTGTCTCTCGTTCGTGGGAAAATTCGAATCCCGAGTACAGAATAATCTGGCAATGCGTCGAGACAGGGATCAAGCCGGGTCATGAAACCCCGCCTGCAAACGATAAAGCTTGGCATAGCGCCCGCCGGCTCTTATGAGCTCCTGATGGGTGCCGTCCTCAACCAGCCGTCCATTCTCGATCGTAATGATGCGATCGGCCATGCGGAGGGCGGAAAGGCGATGAGCAATAATGAATACTGTACGCCCCTTGGCGATCTGCGCCATATTCTTTTGGACAATCCGTTCGCTTTCGTAGTCGAGCGCGCTTGTAGCCTCATCGAAGATTAGAATACGGGGATCAGTTATGAGCGCGCGCGCGATGGCGACGCGTTGGCGCTGGCCGCCCGACAATGTGTTGCCCCGCTCGCCGACGACAGTATCGTAGCCTTCCGGAAGCTCGATGATAAAGTCATGGGCGCCCGCGAGAGCGGCAGCTTCGACAACTTTTCCGGCAGGTGTCGCTGGATCAACCAAAGCGATGTTTTCGCGAATGGAAGCGTTAAGCAGAACGCTATCCTGCAGGACAACGCCAATCTGCCGACGAAGCCAACTTGGATCGACCTGTGCGATGTCGACGCCGTCGACCAGCACCCGGCCCGTTTCGGGGACATAGAGGCGCTGAACCAGTTTCGCGAGCGTGCTCTTGCCCGACCCGGATGGGCCAACCACTCCAATGACCTGTCCAGCAGGACAATAGATGTTGATGTTGTAGAGGATTTCCGGTCCATCGATGCGATAACGGAACGTTACATGTTCAAAGCGGACGTCACCTCTGATGGCCGCAAGCGACATCCGACTGGGCATATAGGCTGGCTCCGGAGCGGTATTCAGGATGTCACCAAGCCGGGCAACCGAGAGGCGTGTTTGCTGAAAGTCCTGCCAGAGTTGGGCCAGTCTGAGAATTGGTGCGTTGACACGGCCCGCGAGTAGATTGAAGGCCACCAGTTCGCCAACGGTCAGGTCACCACTGATGACCAGTTTGGCGCCAAAGTATAGAATCAGCGCACTCACGATTTTGCTAATGAACTGAATGAACTGGCTGGTGAAATTGCCCAGACTGAGGACGCGAAAGCTGGCAGACACATAGGCTGCCAGCTGCTCCTCCCAGCGCCGCTGCATCTGGGGCTCGACCGCCATTGCTTTCAACGTTTCGATGGCAGTGACACTTTCGACCAGAAATGCCTGGTTCTCGGCACCGCGCCTGAATTTTTCATCGAGCCGGTACTGGAATAGCGGCGTCGCAACCGCAGAGATGACGACATAAATGGGAAACGCGGCGACGACGATCCAGGTGAGTAGGGGCGAATAGACAAACAGAACGCCAATGAAGATGATCGTGAAGAACAGGTCGATGGCAACGGTCAAAGACGAACTGGTGAGAAAATTCCGGATGTTCTCCAGCTCACGGACGCGCGCTACGGAGTCGCCGACGCGCCGGGTCTGGAAATAGCCGATCGGAAGCGCCAGTAGATGTCGGAACAACCGGGCGCCAAGCTCTACGTCGATGCGGTTGGTGGTGTGAGACAGGAGATAGGTCCGAAGAATCGAAAGGACGGTCTCGAACAAAGCGATGGCAATCAGGCCAATCGCGAGCACGTCGAGGGTGCTCATACTGCGATGAACAAGAACCTTATCGACCACAACCTGGAAAAAGAGCGGAGAGACCAGCGCAAATAGCTGGAGAAAGAACGAAGCAAGGAGAACTTCGCTCAACAGCCAGCGGTACTTGTAGATTGCCGCGATGAACCAGGTGAGGTCGAACCGCCGAGCCAGATCTGAAATGGTTGCCCGTTTCGTCATCAAGAGAAGAGGGCCGTCCCATACGGTTGTCAGCTCGGATGGCGTCATCATTGTCGGCTGCGATCGACCCGGCTGCAGGACAATGACCCTCTCGGGCTCGACCTTGCCGAGCAGGAGGAACTGACCGTCCTTGAGAAGCGCCAGGGCCGGCATTGGCACCTTGGACAGCCGCACCCAACTGCTGCGCACAATGCGCGCCTTTAGGCCGAGATCCTTGGCGCAACGGAGCATCTCAGCCACGCCAATGAGCTTGTGGCCGAACTGATGTCGAATGCGCTCCGGGTCAATGCTCAGCCCCTGAAATCTGAGCATCATGACGAGAGCTATAAGACCGCCGTCAGGCTTTGCTGCTGTTGGCTCGAGGTGCTCTTCCATTGGTCCCCTCGCGCCGCGCGGCACCTGTGCTGCTACCATGTCGCGCTCGAGCCGCAGTAATGATCCGGTCCAATTCTGGCGCCGAAATAGAGGAGAAGTTCAGGCAGATGTCGTTGAGAGAGACTCTATTGCGCTGCGCTAAGCGGAGTTGACGCCCGTCAATATCACTGTCGTACCTACGCATACGCTTCGTTCATGGGTCGTTTGAGAGACGTCTGAGAGATGGCTTCAACCCATAAAGACGAGGTCATTACGCATGCCCGCCAGTAGCGCGTTCCGCAACGAGAACATCGTGATGCTAAGGCCGTCGCAGGCCGAACGTAGCGCGGACGGGGGCACCGATATTCAACGGCCGACACTGAGTTGCGCTGCGGATCAGGTCGAAAAGATCCTTGTCGCGAATAAATTCTTCTTCCGGAATGGCGGCTCAGAGGCCGTTATGTTCGACGAAATGGACTGGATGAAGGGGCGCGGCATCGACGTCATGGAGTTCTCCATGCGCGACAGTCGCAATCGCCCGTCGAAATACGAATCTTACTTCGTTTCCGAGAAGAGCTACAAGGCGGGGTCGAGAAGCAGCAAAATAAAAGCCGCGATCTCCTTCGTTCGGTCTCAGGAAGCCGTAAGTAATATTTCCGCGCTCATACGCGACGAGAATCCCAACCTTTTACATTGCCACAACATCTACCATCAGCTGACGCCGTCGATCATCAATGCCGCTGCGCGGCTTCATACGCCAGTCGTCCTGACGCTGCACGACTACAAGCCGGTTTGCCCGGTCTACACGCAACTGTCGAATGGCGCAGTTTGCACAGACTGCACCAGCGGACGTTTCGAATCGATTTTGCGTAAACGATGTGCGGACGGGTCGCTGGGGCGAAGTGCGTTACTTTGGGCGGAAGCGCGCTATCACGCGGTGGCGCAAAGTTATCAACGTGTCAGTCAATTCATCGCGCCCAGTCGATTCATGCGTGACGCCGTCGCACGCCGGTTTGGAGACGCGAAAGTCACGCATATTCCCAATGGTATCGACGCCTCTGCGATCCAGGTATCTCGTGAAGATAGCGGCTATATCCTGTATCTCGGGCGACTTTCGTCGGAAAAAGGTGTGGCCACCCTGCTGAAAGCACATGCTGCAGACAGTGCCATTTGGCGGCTTGTGGTGGCCGGGACCGGGCCTCTGTTATCTGAGCTCCAGACGCAATTTCCAGACGCCGAGTTCAAGGGACATCTGGCTGGTGCAGATCTGACGAGTGTCATTCGCGGAGCCGCCGTCGTTGTGGTGCCTTCGGAGTGGCACGAAAACAGCCCGCTCTCGATCCTGGAGGCGATGGCGCACGGAAAAACCGTTCTTGCATCGCGAATTGGTGGAATTCCCGAGTTGGTCAGAGACGGATTGACCGGGCTGCTGTTTGCCTCGAAGGACGTTCACGACCTATCGAGCAAAATTCGACTGCTGCTCGCGGACCGTGACCTCCGTGGGCGGCTTGGTGCTGAGGCCAGGAAGGTCGTCGAAGCCGAATACTCGCTTCAAGCCCATGGGGCGGCGCTGCTCGCGCTCTACCAAAGCGTCGTGAATCCCCTGAAGGAACAGAACAGAGTCGGAGTATAAAATGGATCTCACTATCATTTCGACGTTCCGCTGCAATTCCAAGTGCCAGATGTGCTATATTTGGCAGAACCCGACCGATCCGCGGGAAGAGATATCACTCGAGACATTGTCGAAACTGCCGCCTGGCTTCGACAACCTCAATGTGTCGGGTGGCGAGCCAACACTTCGCAAAGATCTCGCCGAGATCGCGGACCTACTTTATCCGAAAGCGCGGGTCCTCGAGATTTCGTCGAATGGCCTGCATCCCGAACGCCTGGTTCCAATCATCAAGAAGTATCCGAACATCAAGGTTCGGTTCTCCGTCGAAGGTGACCAAGTAACCAGCGATACGATCCGGGGCGAGAAGGGCGGCTATGCCACGAAGGTCGCCGGGCTCCGGATGCTGAAGGAGGCGGGCGGCACGGATCTTGGCTTTGCGATGGTGATCCAGGACGAGAATGTCGATCAGCTGGTCGATGTCTACGAATTCGCCCGCAAGGAAGGCTACGAACTCGCAACCTCGACGCTGCATAACGCCTGGCAATTCTACAAGAACGACAACTATTTCTATGATCGGCGCAGTGTCGCGCGCAAGGTCGAGGGGCTCGTCGAGGCGCTGTTGAAAAGCAACAAGCCGAAGAACTGGTTCCGCGCCTATCTGAATCTCGGTTTGATCGAGAAGATTCTCGGTCACGACAGGCTCATTCCCTGCAGCGCCGGAAAGGATTTTGCGTTCATCGATCCGTGGTCGGATGTCTGGGCTTGCAACGTCCGGTCCGATCTTCCGATGGGAAATCTTGCAAAGCAGTCGTGGGATGAGATCGCCAACAGCGACACCGCCCGGAAAACGCTCGGCAAGGTCGCTGGATGCGCACAGAACTGCTGGATGGTGACCACCGCACGGACAGCGATGCGATCCCGGATCGTGCCGCAACTGCCAAAGCAGGAGCCATTGATGTGGGTTCTGAAAAACAAAGCCAAGGTGTCGATGGGCAAGAAGATCTGCTTCGACAGCTATATCGACTATTCGGATGCGCGGCCGTCGCCGCATGTCGAGCGACCGTCATTCCTGGACAAGACCGTCAAGGCCAAGCTGGTCAAGGGGCGCATAACAACTGACCAACATTACCCACTGAAGTCATTCATCAACAACTAAGAGCGGGGAGTGGCGTCATGGGTAAGCGAGAGGTCTACACGTTCGGGTTTCGTGGCTTCCCGGACGTTCAGGGCGGGATCGAGAACCATGTCGAGAATCTCGCACCGAGGCTTGCGAAGCTCGGACAGGGTGTAACGGCCTGCGTGCGATCGCCATATGTGGACGCGCAGGAAGGCGATGCTTGGCGCGGAGTGAGGATCCTTCGCCTCTGGACTGTTCGCAGTGTGTATCTCGAAACGTTGCTGCACTCGCTGATCTGTGCGCTCGTCGCCGGGATTAAGCGACCGAGCGTCGTGCATATTCACGGAATCGGCCCGGCGATTGTGACGCCGTTGCTGCGATTATTTGGCTTGCGCGTGGTCGTGACGCATCATGGCGAGGACTACAATCGAGAGAAATGGGGTTGGGCTGCGCGGACGATTCTGCGGACCGGCGAGGCATTCGGAATGCGATACGCGCATAAGCGGATAGCTGTCAGTCGCAGCATCGGTCAGCTCATCGAGGAGAAGTATGAAAAGACGTGCGATGTCATACCAAATGGGGTCGTATTTTCCGAGCTTCCGCTGAACACAGACAAGATCAACGCGCTGGGTCTCGAAGCGGGGCGGTATGTCTTGACGGTTGGGCGGCTGGTCCCCGAGAAGCGGCAGATCGATCTCTTGCGGGCGTTCGAGGGACTGAAATCGGATGGATGGAAGCTCGTTATCGTTGGGCGGATCGATCACAAGAACGAATACGCAGATCGGCTTGTGATCGAGGCGCAAGGCCAGGACAACGTTGTGATGGCCGGATACCAAAGCGGCGAGACGTTGCGTCAGCTCTATGCGCATGCGGGACTTTTCGTATTGCCGTCGTCGCATGAAGGATTACCAATCGTCCTACTCGAAGCCTTGAGTTATGGGCTTCCGGTGTTGGTTAGTGACATTCCGTCAAACTGCGAAGTTGTGACGGATCCAGCCAATATCTTTCCGGTTGGCGATTGCGAAGAACTCAGATCGAAGATGGCTGCTCTCACTGCGGTTCGGATGGGAGCGGCCGAGCGCGAGACGATTCGACACGAGAGTACGCGCCGTTATGACTGGAATGATATCGCTTCGAAGACACTCGAAATTTATGATGCCGTGATGGGAGCGTCCCACCCGGACAGATCGACAACGCGTCCGCAGAAGGACAAGGATGACCTCATCGTCAGACCTCCAATTGGGCGCCGGCAGAAGCGACGACCATCGATGGTGGTGTCGGAGGTTGCGGTGATGAGGGCAAAGGCTGAGGAAGCGATCACCGATATGAGTGGCCGTCGATGAGCGAATTTGCGATCGAAGGCCGACCCACTGTTGCGGTACCGAAATCGTCTTACTTCTCGATGTTCTGCATCGGCTTGTTGATCGTCAATCTTTGCGCATTTCTTTATCACTTTCTGGGAGCGCAAGTCTTCAATGCCGTGGGAAACGCCGTCAGCCTCGCGATCATCGCATATTCAATTCAGATCATTATGCAGTCGAAGCGGGAAGACGGCGCGGCGAAGGGATATCTGCTCGTCGCGCTGGTGACGACGACGTTAAGTGTCATCTACAATCTGCAGGTTGCGTCGATGACGGATGCTCTCAAGTATCTGTCAATCTATGTGTTCTATGCTGCGGGACGCGCAACCGGTGGCAAGATGAAGCCGATCGAGTTGCGCTGCATTGTTGCGCTCGGCATTGTGCCGATACTTTTCTTGCTGACCAAAGGGAGCAGCAAGGTTTACGAGAATGAGAGCTTTGCGAGTGAAGTCTTCTCGTATTTTCCGAACGCGAATACCGGTGTTCTGTATTTTTCTGCGCTTCTGTTTGCGGTAACGCAGCTCTACGGCAACCGGGTCATTCTGTTCCAGTTCATCAATGCTATCGTCATGAACAAGCTGGGGGCAGCCGTCGCGACAGCAGTGGCATCCTGCTTGTGGATCGTCATGCCGATCCGGAGCAGTTCTATCGTTGCTCTTATTGCCGTTGGCATAGGCGGTGCTGTCGCGCTGTCGGTTGGCGCCCTCGATCGCGGAATTGCGACGTTCGACAACTTGGTGCTGGTATTCAGCATGGATCCGAGCGCGATTGCGTCAATGTCCTACAAGCAGCTTGTCACCATGACGGGTTCCACAGATCTTTCGGCATTCTTTCGTCTGATACATTGGACGGATATCTGGAATGTGTATTCGAGCCAGGGGACCGGTGTTTTTCTCTTCGGTTACGGATCGGGGCAAACGGCGCTTGTCACCTATGCCGCGCTCGTTGCGCATAACGACTATCTGCGCATTCTGGTAGAGTACGGTTTGATCAATCTCGCCATCTTCGTTCCATTTCTGATCCACGTTTACCGATCACTTCCGGTTGGAGCGACGCGAGTTCTGTTTGTCGTTCTCTGTATCTATTTCTTCTCGGAGAACCTTCTCGATAATTTTACATCGATGGCCCTGTACTTTGCCTATGCCGGCCGGGCGTCGGTGATGCATGGAAGCCGTTCCGACGCGCAGGCGAGCGTAAGGAAAAGGGCGCGATACATCAGTCGGGAGACCGACGAAAAAGAATTTCTCTAGCTGGCCCGAGATGTCGAACCGTGAAGATTGTAACGGCTGAACGTGGCGGTCCGTATGTGAGGCCGAGCGCTGCGTGTGGGGTGGATAATGAGTGAGACGCCGAATGTCGTGGTCGTGGGCGGCGCTGGGTATATAGGGTCGCATTGCTGCAAGGGTCTTGCAGAAGCCGGCTATCGTGCAATTTGCTATGACAATCTGTCGACGGGACATCGATCATCGGTCAAGTGGGGCCCATTGATCGAAGGCGATATTCACGATCAGCGACGCTTGGCGGAGACGATTGAGAAGTATCGCGCCGTGGCGGTGTTTCACTTCGCCGCCTCGAGCCTCGTCGGCGAATCCGTCAGTGATCCGGAAAAATACTACAGAAATAATGTTGAAGGCACGGTGAGTCTGTTGCGTGCCATGCGCGATGCGTCGTGCAAGACATTGGTGTTCTCGAGCAGCGGCGCTGTCTATGGATGCGTCGATAAGGATTTGATTGAAGAGAGTGAAGTCCTGCAGCCGATCAATCCATATGGGAGAACCAAGCGGATCGTCGAGGACATGTTGGCGGATTTCGGTGAAGCCTATGGCCTGGCGACAATCTGCCTGCGATACTTTAACGCGAGTGGTGCGGATATTGGCGGAGAGATTGGCGAAGACCATTCCCCCGAGACGCATCTAATCCCGCGCGCTATTCTGGCGACGCAGGGCAAGCTGGATGATTTTGCGATTTTCGGAGACGACTATGCGACTCCCGATGGCACAGCCATACGTGACTATATTCACGTTACGGATCTGGCGCAGGCTCATGTCCTTGCCTTGAAGCATCTTCGCGCGGGTGGGGCCGGTGGATGCTTCAATCTGGGAACGGGAAGGGGATACTCCGTCAAGGAGATTATCGGTCAAATTCGGCGTGAGACGAATAGGGAGACGCCGTTCGTCATCAAGCCTCGGCGGAATGGCGATCCGCCGGTTCTGGTTGCAAATCCGGGGCGCGCCAAGGCAGTTCTGGGCTTCCAGCCCAGGTATTCCGACCTTTCGACCATCGTCGGCTCTGCATGGAAGTGGCATCAGCGAGCGACCTGAGAGAGACGCGGTATGCGATGCGCTTTCACGCAGTCATAGGCTGTCGGTTTGCCGTTATTATTCGGCTATCCAAATCGCACCGGATTGAACACTGGTGGCGCCGGCGTGCGAACATGCTAAAGGGAAGCGGTACGTAGACCCTGGACGCCGGTTCGTGCGCACACCGACTGGCAATCTGTTTAGCCTGAGATAGCCGGCGCCAATGACCATTGTTGAAGCAGAAGCTGCCGCCTCGCAGATCGCAGCAGGCTTGCTCGATCGGATCATAGATGATGCCAAGGTTAGCCTGAGCGTCGCCGATGCACCCTACCTCAGCTCGTTGCCGGAATTCGCGAGAAATCCGATCGCCGTGGCACATGATAAGCTCAGGGAAATTGTAGAAGCGTTATTGCAATTTGAGACGGTCTGCGAAGATGCATGGGAATTTCAGAGAATCGCGAGCGGTCTGACGCAGGCAGAGGAGGCCAGCCGTCCGTATCAGCGTCTGAGATTCGTGCATTCCCATTTGGAGTATCTGTGCACCTCGTTCGACGAAGCGGTTATGCGTTTTGGGGTCTGTTATAACGTTGGGCTCGAATTGCTATCTGCCGATGAAGAGCCGGTCGATGTTGGGTCGTTGACGCCGGGTATCCGCTCCAATTTGCAGGCGGCGCATGGTGAGACGTTGCCAAATGTGGGGCCGTGGTATACGGCTTCACCGAAATCGGCCGAGTTTCCGTTTCTCAATACGCCACGGATCGCAAGTCGCTGGCCAGATGAGTGGCCGTCTTTCGCGGAATTCTATGCTGAAGCCGATAAGGCGCTGACTCGTGAAATCCAGCGCTGCTGCGAGGAGATGCGAGCGAGATCCACGAGTATTGTTCTCGCCCATGGACCGGCTGTTCTTGAATTAGTTGGTCGACACAACACGATCGTTAGAAATTTCCAGTCGCAAAATCACGCTCCGTGAGGAGTGAGAAAAGGCTCCTCGAGGGGCGCGCATCTGGAGCGGCGCCCCCTAAGATTGATGTTGTCAGGTGTGCTGCTGCGATTGCGCTAACGTCTGTGAGAGAGTGGTGAGGGAGTCGGCCGCGTTCGCCAAGGGGCTGGTCCCGTAATCTGAATTGACAGCACTTGTGGCGGAATATTGATTGATAAGGTCGACGGCACGTGATGCCTGAGCCAGACTGGCCTGTGACGCGGATGTTATCGGCTGCTTGGCCACCAAACTCACATTGTCATAAAGTGCGCCCAAGCCGTCGCCACCTTGGCCTGCGACCTCACGAATGGTCAGACGGTCAGACCCACCTGTGCCGGTCACCGTAAAATTATAGGTCTGCCAGCTATTTCCTGGTGGTACGCGCGCGACCACGGTGTCGTTCCAGAGAATTTCCATGGAGCAGGTTGCCCCCGTAAAGCCAGGCCGACTGCGCGCGTCGAGTGAGAGGTCGTAACTCTGGCCCTGGATAGTCAACACGTTCTGGTAGAGCCCGTCATCGGCGCCAAGATAATCGAGCTCTCCAAAGTTCACGCCATTGGTCGCTTTTACGCCGTTCAAATTGTTCCAAAGTTCGATCGTGCCACCGCTGACGGCCGACCATCCCGGAATCGTACTGAATCCAGCAAACCAGCTGGATTTCACGGCTGATGCCTCGAACGATCCGTTGACCAAAAGATTCTCACCCGTGACCGGGGGCGTAGAAGTCCCGTCTCCATCGACCCTGACGTTGAGCGGCGATGACGCTGTACTTGAGTTGCCGGCGACATCGGTGGCCGTAGCTGAAAAAGTGTGAGTGGCCGTCGATAGTGGCCCCGTTACCAAACTCCATGATCCCTGCGAATCGGTCCTTACGGTCCCGATCTGGGTCGCCCCATCGAACACCTTGACGGCGCTGCCAGCCTCCGCTGTGCCGGTCAGCTTAATGACAGTCGCGTCGGTCTTGCCGTCTCCGACGACGCCCGTGTCGGGAGAGAACGAGAGAAGCTTCGGTGCAGTGGGGGCAATCGTATCGACCTGAACAGTGAGGGTTGTCGATGCGATGCTCGTGCTTCCTGAGGCACTGATGGCCTTTGCAGTGAAGCTGTGCGACGTGCTGGTAAGCTGCGCCGTCGCAAACGTCCATGCACCGGACGCATCAGCCTTGGTGGTCCCGAGAAGCTGGGATCCGTCAAAGACGTTGACAGCGAGTCCCGGCTGAGCGGTTCCCGTCAACTTCAAGACAGACGCGTTCGTAATGCCGTCGCCGACGACGCCGCTATCGGCGCTGAAGAGCGTGATGGTAGGCTTTGGAACTTCCGTAACCACTCCTTCAAGCGGTGGTGGCAGGTCTGCCTGAAATTGAGCTGTCGTTGAGGAATAGAACCCGAGCGTGGTCCACTGAGTCGACAGCTCGACCCAGTTGCTCATGCCTGCCCCGGGATTATTGGTCATTCCGTTGGCGTAGCCGACCGAAGGGGTGCGCCACCAATCGGCGCCAACATTGGCGATCAGTTGCAGATTGGGATCGCTGACCTTCATATCCATCTGCACATAGACGGCGTCAACCGCCCCTGCTGCATAGATACCGCGCGCGCTGGGCCAGAAATGGTCGTTATATCCGGCCGGGGGCGTCGCCATTGTGGCGCTCCCCGCGGTCTGGGACCCGATCTTCATGGCGATCGCCGAGTTGCCGCTGAAATCGGCAACGAAATGCGCGCCCGCAATCTGGTTATTGGCCTGATTCTGAACCAGAACCCACTCACCTGTGGCCTTCAGGTGCACATAAGTCTTGGCGTTGGCGACATCGATGGTGGCATTTGGATTCGAATACGCCGGGGCACCAGCCTTCTGATAGACTTGCCCCCATCCAGTTACCGACGTGAAGTCGGATGGCGGACCGCTATAGCCAACTGGCCTATACAAACCGTTGTACCATGCGTAGCTCGCCGGCACGCCAACTGGTTTACCCTCACTATAACCGATCGTGTTCTGAGCTATGATATCCGAAACAGAAATTGCCATCCTATGTCCCCGGTTGTCGCTGCTTGGTGCGCCCGACTTCAAAAGAAATACCTGTGAAGAGCATCCATCTCGGCAAAGAAGATGGGATTTTGACTGTTTCGAGATTGTACCCGTACGAAACATGCGGGCGACGCGAAACTGGAGTTTTGCCGAGTGCCCACCGAACTTGCATCTGTCCCGGATGTCAGCCGATGAGGATTGATGTGACGAAGGCTCTTGTCGTTTGAAACGATTCGTAGCTTATGCGTAGTAGTTGTGCAGTCGCCAATAAATCGTGCATTGACGAATCAACAATAGTGTAGCGAACCGTGGCAACACATTTTGTTTTCAATGTGTTCGTGTTGCACCGCGTAAAGGGCAGCAGCAGCGACACACTGATCGAGTAGTAGCTAACTACATAATACATTTAGAGAACGCATCTGCATTGAATGCGAACGTCAGTGTAATCGCGGCACTGTGTCGCGGCGTGCAGTTTCCAAGACGCCTTTCAAGATAGCTATTGCGGTTGGGTTTCGCGACTGAGGGAACAAGGTATCCTCGCGATGTCGCGCCGCTTCGTTTTCGTAGGCATGTAGGGTGGCCGCGTGGATAGTAAGGGAGGCGGTGGATCGGCCCACAGGTCGTCGTTGCTGGTCGAGTAGAAGCGTAGCGTCGACCACTGCGTCGAAAGGGTGAGCCAGTTGCTCATTCCGGCTCCGGGATTGTTTCCGAAGCCGTCTTCGAATGCGGCTGTTGCGTTGCGCCACCAATCGGCCCCGACGTTAGCGACGACGTTCAGTGCGGGATCAGCCGATCGCATATCCATTTGTACGTAGACCCCGTCAACGCTAGAGGCTGGATAGGTGCCGCGCGTGACGAGCCAGAAATGGCTATTGTAGCCGGGCGGTGGCGCGCCAATCATCGCGCCGCCGCCTGGGCTTTGACGAATCTCCATCCGGATCGCCGCATTCTTGGAAAAGTCGGAGACGAAATGCGCACCGGCGAGCTGTATGCGCGCCTGACTTTGGACCAATACCCAACCATTCCGTCCTTTGAGGTGGACATAGGTGCGTGAATTGGCGACCTCAATGACCGGATCGAGTGTGGAGTATTCGGCTGCGCCTATCGCGGGATAGATTTGCCCCCAGCCGGTCACAGCGGTGAAGTCCGGTGGTGGCGTACGGTTGTTAGGCGGCCTGTAAGATCCACCACACCAGGCAAACGTCTTCGGGACGCCTGCAGGATACTGATCGCTGTAACCCGGAGTGTTTTGAACCGTAGCGTCTACTAGTGGTGTATCAATTGTGACCTCTCGCTCCGGTTTGAATCGCGGTATTCCAATTCGCCGTGAAGCCAGGTCCGCTGAATAAGCTGCCTGCCGATAAGGCTGCGCCAGAGCGGAATGCGGTGTCGCGATCGTGAGGAGTTGCGTTGAATCAGATGCCGGAGGGGCGGAACCGTCAAAAGCGTTGGCGCTAACATTGAATGCAAGCAGAAGCGTTCCAGCAGCTGCAGTCACCGATTTTCGCTGATATCCAGAAGAATGTTGAGTGCTATTCTGGCCTCGAAAAAATGCCGTCCATGGGTGAAACGGGTGCCGACAAGCAGGCATTTTCACACCAACTGCTCTGACGCGCCCCGACGCCGCTGGCGCAAATAGTCTGCAATGAAAGGAGGGCAGAGGACGAGTGCGAAGAAACGTAAGCCGACTTTTGGTCCGGCGGATGTCAGATAACTGCGGAATTTCCAAAGTAAGGTGATAAATCGGTCCATCTTCCCGCCGCTTGATCGATAATCGGAGAGAACGGTCAAGCCTCGTTGTGCAAAACACCGACGGGCATTGAGCTGCAGAAGACGCTGTTGCTCGGAGTCTCCGACATACTTCACGGCAAGGTCAGAAATCATTTCCTCCATATGCCGTCCGTCCAATAGCAGCTCCTCCGGACTCAATCGGGACGTCTCGGAGTTGCCATGATAGGAGAAGGTCGCGCACGGCTCGTTCACCAGCCCAGCTTCGCCTAGAAATAGAAGTGGTGCCCAGGCTGCGATATCAGCCATATGAGGACACTCCAGAGGAAATCCTCCATTTGCCCGAACGTAATCGGCACGCAGCAGAACGCTGCACATGGTGACAGTAATGTTGTTCTGCAGGAACTCATCCAATACTGCCGTTCCTGGCCAGATTCCCGTCGACAACTTTCGGCTCCCGCGAGCCGCGAACGTCTTGCCAACAGCTTCAGAATGCAAATTGCTCAGCGTAACGACTATCGGCAGGCCGGGTCGTTTACGGACAACGTCGATAGCTTTCTGAATCATAAATGGCGACACACGATCGTCGTCGGAGAGAAAAACGACATAATCGCCCTTTGCATTGGCGAGACAAGCATTCCAATTCGGCAGTAGTCCAATATTGATCTTCTGCTGGACAATACGAAGCTTCTCGTCTGAAAATTCCTTCAGCACCTCGTACGTTGTGTCCGTTGATGCATTGTTGGAGACCAGAACTTCGAAATTGTCGTAAGTCTGAGCGAGCGCCGACTTGATGCAATGGCGCAGATGCCTTGCGCGATTAAATGTCGGAATGGCGATTGTGACCATTGGCGACTGAGGGCGCGCTGATCCTGCGTCTAAACGAGACGGGTCCAAATGAACGTCATCATCATTATCAAAACAGAGTTGATCCATAATCCGTCCATGTATACTCAGTTTCAAAACACAGTGACAAATTAGTCACGCAATAGCGCAGCTCATTCAGCCGCTTGTGCGGCTTTCAACGCTGCCTTGTACTCGCGAACCGATCGGATGCCGATTTCGTTCATTGCGAGCTCGCGCTCTTCAAGCTCGTACTGATCTTGGCGCAGGCGGCTCAATTCCTTCATGATGATGATTGCGGATCCCGCAATCACGCCTCCAAACAGTGCCAGCAGGACAAAGTGAAATCTCTGCGGAAAGATCGGCCGGAGAGGGCGATCGGCAGCTTGGATTACACGCACGCTCGACAACTGAGTTTTCTTGGCGATGTCGAGATTGATCTTTTCCTCGATGACTCGTGCGCCGTAGTGATCGGCGGCCGTGGAGGCACGGACCAACGCGCGCTTGAGCTGGTCATACTGGGATTCCTTGGACGACAATGACGCGAGCTCGGCATTCACATGTTCGAGCTCGTCAGCAAGGAGGCTCTCAAGCTTCATGGATCCGTTCAGATCGGTGTTGACCTTGAAGAGATTGGCGACGGCGTCCTGATACACTTTGATCAGCAACAATGGAGGGGTTTCCTCAAAGTTCTGAGGTGTCCCGGCAGCATTTGGCGTAACTGGATAATCGCGCGCACCCAGGCTATTGACGATACCAGTGACCGTTTTCGATTGTTGAACCGGCTTCAGTATCAGGAGCTGATCAACGATGGACTGCTTTTGGCCCTTTCGATCCTGGATCTGCGCACGGGTCGTTGAGATTAACGTACTCAGCTCGTTTGCCCGCTTGAGGAGCAGTGCGCGTTGCTCTGCAACAGAGTATATCGCCGCTCCGACCGAGAAATTCTGGAGTTCGGTCGCCGACTTTTCAGCTTCCAACTGCAGCCGTCTCGTTTGATCTTCAAAGAAGATATCGGCGCCAGGTGTCTGGACGAGATCGGCCTGAACCGCGACGAGGGCATTTGCCAGTTCAGTTAAAAAGCGTGTGGCAACAGCAGCGTCGGGATAGCGAAAGGAAATGCGCAGCAGGTCTGACCGCCCCTCCTGCTTCGCGGTAATCAGATCACGGAGCGAAGCGACCAATGCCGCCTCTTTACTTGGCGCCTGATCGCTGGCCTCGTTCGTGTCAGCCGGCTTCGACCAACTCGCTAATGCATCGGCGACACTCTTCGGCAGCAGCCGCGAAAGATCGATAGACCCGATCGTCTTGCTCATGGACGCCATTAGACTGTTGTCTCGGCCTTTGTTGAAGCGATCAAAGCCGGTGCTGGACGCTGCTTCCCGGACAACGTGGTCAGTCGTAACAAGTCGAGCGAGCGAATCGATTCGGATAGACAGGTCGGCGCCCTCGGCGAACGGATTCACGCTTGCGCCTGAGGACCGGTCTTTGATGCCCTGGCCGACACGCAGCAGAGTGTAGGACTCATATCTTTCACCGATCGTTGCGTAGGCCATGAGGGTCAGGAGTGAGACGACAACGATGGAGCTGCCGACAATGCCCTTTTGGCGCCAAATGCTTGGCAAGAGGACTCCGAGGAGCTGACCGTATCGTGTCATGTGCATTCTCCGAATTCAGGACGACGCGACGGCCTCTCCTGATTGGAGAAGACGCGGGTTCTGTCGCCGCGATCATGCGAGACGCGCATGGGTCAAAGTTGATGGGTGTCAAATTCGGGGGGCGATTTCCCCATGAATGCTCAGCACCTCCAAATGCCGTCAGGGGAGGGGCGGTTAGGTGCGCTCCCTTCGAACGCCAGCGTATTGAGAGTTGTCAAGTCTAAGGGCGTTGCCTGCGTTTAGCTGGTTCACACAGGTCGATGACGTGCCAATTGCAGACTGACGCTTTGCAGGATCTCGAGCTCATGGATGAGGGTTGGATCGGGTTTCGTACCAACGCCGTGACGCCGGCGAATCTGCCCACATGGCTAGATCTCGCCCGTACGATGGCTGCAATCGAGGTGGTTGCGTTCCACTCCTACCAATTGATGTTTCTGGAAAGGTCTCCGGACCCGGGAGATGGCTCTCCAGTCAGCTATCTCTACTCTCTTGTACAGACCCTCAGCGCGCATGGTATGGCCGCTGTCATCGTCTTCTTCGTTTTGAGTGGCTATCTCGTGGGCGGACCAGCGATCGTCAGAGCAAGATCGGGGCAGCTCAATGCGATTGAGTACTTCGCGGCCAGAGGCGCTCGCCTCTATGTGGTGTTGATGCCCGCACTTGTGACGTCCATCTGCGCATATGGTTTGGCGAGACATTTGCCGAACTGGCAGGAATTCGTTGCGACGCGCCACGACCTATATGATGCAGGGAGGCTGTTCTCTGCAAGCGCGGGGGCAACGACGGCTGTATGTAATGTCGCCTTTCTTCAGACGATCGCATGCTCGGAGTTTGCCGGAAATCTGGCATTGTGGAGCCTCTCCAACGAATTCTGGTACTATGTTCTGATCTTTGCTCTTGTCGTCGTTTGGTCTCGTCCCAGTTTTACATTTTTGATCATCGGCATTCTTGCCTTGTTTTGGTATGCAGAAAGACATGACCCGGCGGGGGCGCATATCGGAGCCAAATTCATCTTCTACTTTTTGATATGGTGCCTCGGCGCCGCAGTTTACGCCATTAGGGCGCCTGCCGTGAGTTGGCTGTTCTTATTCTGCGTAGGTCTCGTTGGAGCCTGGCTGCTCTATGTAGGGGGGGCGGCGCCGAAATGGGCGGCAAGCCAGCTGGCAACCGGCCTGATTGTCGCAGGCAGCATCGTGGGGCTGACCCTCTCGGGTGCATCTATGCCAAGGCAGCTGCACCCACTCGCAAACGGCGCGAAGTATAGTTTTTCGCTATATGCAACACACTATCCAATTTTGGTGGTGCTGAACGTTATCTTCAGTAGTGGCCCAAGCGAGTTTACGTTGTTCTCTCTCGTTCGCTTCGTGTCCTTCATGCTGCTCTGTGGTGCGCTATCTGTTGCGTTTTATCGCCTGTTCGAAATACACACTTCATCGGTCAAGGCGTTCGTCGCGAAAGCTGTGAGAACGATAGCGACCGAGACAGAAACGGCATTCGCTTCTCGGAGAGTTATCGAAGAGTATGCGTCGACTACAAACTCAACGAGGAAAGAAGATCTACTTTTGCCCGACGCCCGGGCCGTTGGGGCTCGCGATAATTCCCGGTAATCTAGACACCGAACTGATAGCTCTCGGGATAACAGCTTGCTTGCAAAAGTATGGGAAAGGCAGCAGGTCGAAATCGCTGTGCTGAGGCTTAGTTGCCCCAACGTCGTGTCAATTTCGCAAGAGGATTTCGAGTTGGTAAGGAGAATACGAGGCCGCAAAAATAGGTTTCATACCCTGAGCTTAAAACTGCGTTCGAGTGAAAGGCCGATCTGCAACGCCACATCTCGGAATTTAGCTTCGGTTGGATTATTGGTCGGTGTTATCAGGCATTCCCAGCTGTCATCCACGCGAAATACAAATATATCCAGGTTGCTGGGCCACGGGCCGATGAGTCGGGTAGCTTCAGCAGAGATCATGCGGATAATTTCGGTTGGTGTCGTCTCTGTCTTGCCCATGCGTCTGGCTCGGGTCTCGGTTTAGATTGTAGAAATTGATTTCATGTTCTTGTTAAGGAGATGGGATTGACAAGATAAGCTGGATTCGATTCACGGAAAGGCCGATTGACGCGAGATGCACGATCGACTTGTGCTGTTAACAGCCTTCATCGCGGTACCTCGCGGCGTAAATAATCGTCTGGATTAAGCGTCACGACGGATATGTGCGCTCGGCTTTTGAAAACATTCCCCTTTAAGAGTGGGTTTTTGCGAACAGTATCAGAATACAATTTATGGAAGCTGTCACTAACTATTATCGGGAAAGGAATATTCTCGTGACCGATCCTTTCAGTGATCGACTGTTGTTTGCCGTAGAGATTGATGGACATCCGACGTTAGCGTTCGATGCGAGTTCTGTTGAGGTCGCGAAAGGCATATGTCTTCTTTCTGAGTTTCGAGAGGATCTCGGTAGGGTGACGTGCGACGGTCAGCGAATTTTCAGGCAGACATCGGTTATCAGTGTGCGAGGCGCAAGCGCGTGCGAGGCTGCAACGTTTTATGCCGCCTTGAAAGATTTGGGGCCCACGGCTGAAATATCGTTTGTGTTCCTCAGCAAGGTCGATCGTATTACTCTTGCAGCCGATGAAGGCGCTCAGCCACTTCCGGATGCCTTGGTCACTATCCGCAGAACCCATCCCTCATTTTAAAACGAGGCCCCGAGTTCCTGAGTGATCGTGCGTAGTTCACTCTCAAGCCCGCTTGGCCTGCGGCCTATACAACCGATTGGGTCGCTTGTGCCGGAAGGATTTCGATCTGGAGCAAGTGCTAGGCATCATCCTGCTGGTTGTAATCGTCGTTGTGCTCGCGATCGGATTACAGGCTGCCTACACAACACCTCCGACCTGGATCGATCATCCTGTGCAACCCCGTTGTTAATCAGCACGACATTGACCGGAAGCTAGTGCTGAGAAACAGTCCATAGCACCTGTTGGAATGCATGGCGCTTTCATCGCCGACGTAACAGACGATCGGACTTTTGGGATTGGCCAAGCTCATTCCCACCTATGCTGGATGCTCCAGAATTCGAGTGGCGTGGTCCGGCGGACAAGGGCGCTTGGTACAATCCCAGGACAGGCGAAAGTATGCGGCCTGATCGAGCGCGCGCAAAGTGCGGTTGGGGCGAACGGTGGGGTTGATCCGGAAGAAATCGTAAAATCTAATAAAATCAACAAACAATGCGGGATACAGCTGGCATCACCACAGCTTTGCAAGCCTTACTGCTGATATGGCATCGAGTGCGGATAACCAACGGCCGTGCGGCACCGGCGCGAGATGCGGCAATTACACCGAGTTGATCGGAACTGCCTATACCATCGATATTGCTTCATTCAATATTTCATGAGCGGCATTGCTTTAGGTGGCACGCTGTGGCCGCAATCGCTGCCCTTCGTAAAAGATGCATCATGCCTCATCTCGAGGAAGGAGTGGAACTACAGATCGCGCGATTAACTCTTCCAGGCCATCAGAAATCCAACGGGCGTAGTGCTTCTCGATCATTGAGGTGCGCGCTGTCACGCCCGTAGATGAGCGCGACGAACTCTACCGGCCCCAGAATGCCGGCGTCGCCTTGAAGCGCCGCCATTTCTTGCGCAGCGTTTTCGCGGCCGCAATCTCGTCGCGGGCCTGCCAGCCAGTGACCGTGCCGATGGCGAGGTGAAGCGCGGCCTGACCGTCCTGCCTGACGGAACCGAGCAATCCGCGGATACTTGCGATATCGCATACGCGTCCCAGACTCTTCTGGAGCCTGGCGAGCCGAGCCACGTAGCGCTTGGCGGGCGCGTGGCCGGCGTAAAGTGGCAAGAAGAATTCGGCCGCATAGCGCAGCCTCTTGAGCTGGATCCTGAGACTGTGCCGTGCAGCGGTGTCGAGCTGCCGGAAGTGCGTGCCACGCTTCCGCACCTTCCGCTGCTGTCGCGCCAGAATTTTGTCGGCGAGCGCCGGCATCGGCTGCGACAGGACAGCCAGCGCATCGCTGTCGATATCGTTGCGCCAGCTGCGGCGCTCGACCCAGTGCCCGAGCGAAAGCAGAAAACGGCTGTAGCGCGGATCGTCGAGAACCGCTTGCAGGCTGCCATAGCTCGACTTGCGCTGCCGCTCGATTGTCTCGCGCAAGCCGCCGAAGTCGACCTCCGGCGTGGTCGTCGCCACGCGAGAAACGATCATGGTGGCGAAAACGTCCCAATCGCGGGTTCGGCCGAGCTGTCGCATCAGCCACCTTGCTTCGCTGTTGATTGCCTCGAACGAGGGCGATGGAATCTCGCGCTGGAACAGCGCACAGATCGTGCGCAGACGGCGCAGAGCGATGCGCATCTGGTGCACGCCTTCGGGATCGGATCCTTCCTTTGCCACCGCATGATTGCGCAGGAGATGATGCCAGCAGGCGCCCGCCAGCAGCGCAATGACGTCGTCAACCGCGTGCTCGGCAGTGATGTTGACGGGTTCGGCTTTCACTGGCGGCTGCACGACGTCGAACGCCAGCGCATAGCCGCGTTCCGCCTTGCTCCGTGTGCCGACCTGCAGCGGCGCGGCATCGAGCAACTGCGTTCCAAGATCAAACAGCGCGCCAGCGTTGCCGCTCTTCAATTCGAGCTCGATCTCGGACAGGACTTCTTGACGCGTACCGGCCTCGATAGTCCCCACGTCGAAGGCGACTTCAACTGACGCATCAGGCAGATCGAGCTGCCGTGCATGCCGGCGAACTCTTGTCGCAAACGCCGGCACGAGCACATCGGGCGTAAGCGTCGTCACCGGATCGCCGATCTCGGCGACAGGAAGCCGCGCCAGATCGGGCGTCATGCCGTCAACCGATGTTTCCCACTGCCGTCGCGCCAACGGCCGCCCGATGTCGGGCAGAAGCTTCAGCGTCTGAATGAAATGCTTGCCGCTGCGTCGCACGCGCAGCGACATGCCGCGTTGAAACAGCGCCCCCTCCGGTGTGTCGTAATAAATTGTCTCCAACCGGCGGACCACGCCGCGATTGCGCGCATGCTGCACGATGACGGGGATCTCGCGCAGTTTTTCGAGGATACCTTGCGGCGCCAGCAGCTTAAGTTCGATTTCCGCCTGTTCACCCGGTCGTACAGCAATTGCTGCGCCAGCAGAATCGGGCACGATTGGCTGCTGGGCGTTCAATGGTAACTCCATCGGAAGCACGCATCATATTTTATGACACTAGCAAGACATGCCCAAGATGGCGATGGAATGACGCGGTAAATTACGACGGCAATTTCCGGATCGATCGGGAGCAGCGCGACTCAGGGCTGTTCGAATGGTGCTAACGCCCACATTCGTGAAAAGCGAAACGCTGCCTCAGTTGGCGGCCCTAGTTTGCTTTTCGCTCGGCGGTTTGACCGGGGTCGGCGGTACGGGACCGTTCACGACTGGAGATGATCTAGCACCGGATGGCTTATCATCGGAGGCGTGACTTCTGATTGTCTCGAGTATCAGAAAAAACTTCTCGGCAAGCATGGCAGTAACCTCGCTGGCGAAAGTATCTCCATCATTAGTTGAGTCGAGTTGCTGAAAATTCAATCACTTACGGCAGGCCGCCACAATTAAATTCGCGCGCCAGAGTATCGCGAACTGGGCAGAGATATCCGCCTGGTTACCTCGTCGGTACGAAAGCGATCCGGCGGAAGCTGGCGCTGCATTCCGGACGGGCTACATCGTCCTTCTGGAAGCGCGAACGGGCCGCAAAGTGGACCTCGGCAAGATTGAGCCTAAAGGCGCTCCCATAAATTATGTAATGATATCAATTATATAATGCGCGTCTTCTTCAGGCGTATCGAGCGCAAGATCGAGGTAGCAATAGGCTGGTTCGAACAGGACAGAGAATGATGGTGCCAATCCGGATCAGGACGGATGGTGCCGTGCAAATCAATCTCGAAGCAAAGGCAGGAGTATTTTGCCTTGCCGCTCGATCTCCGCCAGATAGGGCGTGTCGGACAGGATAAAATACTTGATGCCGAGATCGCGGTATTTCTGCAGCGAGCTGGCCACTTCAGATGCCGAACCGACCAGCCAGGTGGTGCCGGCGCCGGCTGCGCCGAATTTTCCTGGTGCCGTATAGAGATTGTCGTCGAGGACGTCGCCGCGGGCCTGCAGGTCGAGCAGTCGCCGTTGGCCGATTGCGATGGCAGGGCCGTGGTCGTTCCAGCCCGCGCCTGCTTTCCGCGCCATGTCGGCAACCTTGGCTTCCGCCGCAGCCCAGGCCTCGGCCGAGCTCTCCCGGACAAGCGTTGTGATCCTGAGACCAAACTCCAGGGGCGGGAGATCCCGATCGAGGCGCTGACTTAAGCTCTTGAGCCGTTCGATGCGCTGTTTGACGTCGCCGAGCGGTTCGCCCCAGAAGAGCTGGACATCGGCTTCGGTTGCGGCGACATGCTCGGCCGCGTCCGACGCCCCGCCGAAATACAGCTTCGGATGGCGGCGACTGCCGCGCTGGACGATGCGCGGCGCTGCGGTTGAGTCGGAAACGCGAAAATGTGCGCCGGAATAGGTGACGTTTTCTTCGGTCCACAGCCGCCGGACGATGCGCATGAATTCCTTGGTCCGCGCATATCGCTGCGACGAGTCGGCTTCGTCATCGCCGTAAGCCGCCAGATTGTCCTTGCCGGAGACGATATTGATGCGAACCCGGCCACCGCTCAATTGATCCAGTGTGGCTGCGGCAGATGCAAAATGCGCCGGCTGCCAATAGCCGGGACGGATGGCTATCAGTGGCTCGAAACTCGTCGTTCGGGCCGCCAGCACTGACGCGACGGTGAATGTGTCCGGCCTTCCCCAGCCGGTTCCGATCAGCGCGCCTTTCCACCCGTGACGTTCCAGCGCTTGCGCCTGGTCGACAAGCGTCTCGACGCTGTTGTGGTTTGGATCGACGACATCGCCGCGGTGACCTGCCTTCACGTCATTCGGGATGTACCAAAGAAAATCCGAACGATCGCTCATGATGTCCTCTGACGATGGGACCGCATGTTTGCGTGCGGCTCACCGTCCCGTGCCGTTGTCAAAATGGGCGCACCGATGTCGCGCCGAACACGATGGCTGCGATCAGCGCAAATGCGCCGTAAACGGCAGCCGTGTGCAGGCGCACCGCTGTGCGGTTCGACGACGCGCGCGCACGGCTATGCAACCGGGCTTCCGCGGATAGTTCACGCATCATCTTTCTCCAACGCGACATTTGCAGATAACAAGGCGATAAATCCGGTCTACGCAAGCGCGTGCCAGAAATAATGATGATCAGCACGCCGGGGCGTTCCGGCGTGGAGTAATATTCTCCATGCCGTCTGCGCCGGGCAATTTTGTTCGTTCGACGCTGATTGTCATTCTGGTCGAGCGAGGACAGTCTCGAACTCAGCGAGCCGTGACGATACGGTACTGGCTAGCTTTGTGACTTCGCTGGTCCATGAGTGCCTTCGCTGCGCGTTCCGCTGCACGGGCCGATCCGAAATGGTCGCCTTCGAGCGTGTCGAAGGCAGGTTCTGATGAAAAGAAACGAAATCCGCGCTCTTCGGCGACGACGATTCCGGCAGTGCGATTGAAGACTTCGATGACATAGGCATTCGACATGCGCGTTCTGTTCGCCGCCGAGGCAGCGATCCTATCAATGAGTGATGGGATGTTCGGTGTGAGTCGTTACGCTGGAATCAACAACACGCGCCGGTGGCCGCGGACACGCAGCGGCGAGTTACGCGCTTGCGCACCTGGCTCACTACTGTTGTCTCATATGCGGTCATGCAGGCATTCCGAAGTGCATAATCTGTGTCACGAATATCCGATGGCGGCGATCGTTCGTCAATGAAATGGCCATCCAAATTTAGCGGCATCGCAACGACGACGATGCTGTACGCAGGCATGTGCGGCGAATGAACGGCTGTTTGGCGACGGCAGCAGCCATCCGCCGCCGTGAAATCGTTCCGCCACACAGCGTGGACAGGCTTTGGAGCCGCGCGCACGCTGGTTCAGTGCCTGATCGCGATCGTATCGGAAGCGAAGGGCACGTGATGTGAGGTCGGCGCGTGAGGAGGAAGGATGGACATATCGAAAATGCTGCACTTTTGGAATTCCTTGTCCCAGGCTCATGAGTCACAGTTGCAGCTGCATGAGATCGCAACAGGGGAGCCGCGATGTCGAGGGTTGCCGAGGACGTCAAACAAGACACAGATCGGGACGGTCCGGCGCCACTTTGGGACCTGGGTACGATCGTTGCCGGGCTGCGCGAGTCCCGCGACGTTGCCCATAATATCTGGCAGCGTGGGCCGAGCAGACGGGCGCCGTCGCGCGAGGCCCTCGCGGAGGTGCTCAAGAGCCTCACCGAGGCATTGTTTCCCCGGCATTACGGCCGCTCCGATTTCGGCACCGAAAGCATCGACGCGTTTGTCGAAGGCAAATTGGGCGCCGCGCTGGATGGCTTGCTCGAGCAAGTCTATCGGGGGCAGACTTTCGTTTCCGACGGCGCGCCGACCGAGCGACATTTCGAGGGCGCCGTTGCGTTGACGCGCGACTTCGCCGCCCGGCTGCCGGAGATCCGAGGCAGGCTGGTCAGCGATCTCAGGGCCGCCTTCGTGGGAGATCCTGCTGCAACGAGCTTCCCCGAAATCCTGATTGGCTATCCCGGCATGGTGGCGATCATCCATCACCGCGTCGCGCACCTGCTTTACAATCTCGGGGCAACGATGGTGGCGCGGTTGATCGCCGAGTTGGCGCATAGCGCAACGGGAATCGACATTCACCCGGGCGCGCGTCTTGGCGCCAGCATCTTCATCGACCATGGCACCGGCGTGGTGATCGGCGAAACTGCTATCGTAGGCGATCGCGTCCGAATCTATCAGGCGGTAACGCTTGGAGCCCGGCATTTCCCCACCGATCACGAGGGCAAGGCGATCAAGGGCAATGCGCGCCATCCGATCATCGAGGACGATGTCATCATCTATGCGGGCGCGACCATTCTGGGACGCATCGTGGTCGGAAGCGGCTCCACCATCGGCGGCAATGTCTGGTTGACCGAAGACGTACCGCCCAACAGTTTCGTGACGCAGGCATCGGTGCGCAGCAAGATCAGCCCGCGATGATGGTTGCATAGCCGCCGCGCTGGCACGCTACCGCTGTCCCGACAGGCGCGGCCCGTGGTCGGGCCATGCCATATCGCGTCAGGGAGGACACGCGAGCTGCCCTCCCGTTGGGATTTACCAGGCGGCGAGGATCGAGCCGTTGAACTTGGTGCGGATGAAATCCTTCACCGGCTGCGAACGATAGATCGAGATGAACTTCTTGATTTGCGAATCGTCTTTGCGATCGTCACGCGCGGCGAAGACGAGGGTATAATATGGCTTGGCTTCGGCGACGCTGGTCTCGGCCGCAAGCGCCTTGTTGAGGTCCAGGCCAGCGAGATAGGCGTAGTTGGATGACACAAAGGCGGCTGCCACGTCGTCGAGCGACCGCGGCAACTGGGCCGCGTCGATTTCAACGATCTGCAGCTTCTTCGGATTTTCAGTCACATCGAGAATGCTCGCCGAGAGGCCGGCATCGGTCTTCAATTTGAGCAGTCCAGCGGTCTGAAACAGCAACAATGCGCGCGCTGCATTGGTCGGATCGTTGGGGATGGCAATCTTGGCCCCGTCCGGAATGTCGGAGGCCTTGGTGTATTTCTTGGAGAAGACGCCGGCCGGCACCAGGATCGATTCATCGAGGGCGGAGAGCTTGTAACCGCGCGCCTTCGATTGATTGGCGAGATAGAAGCGGTGCTGGAAGTTGTTGAGGTCGATGTCGCCTGCCTGCAGCGCTGCATTGGGCTGGTTCCAGTCGCTGAACTCGATGATCTCCGCCTTCAATCCCTCTTTCTCGGAAAGCCGCGCGGCCTCGCGAAGAATGTCACCATAGGGCCCCGCCGAAACGCCGACCTTGAGCGGCTTGTCGGCGGCGTTGGCCTGCAAGGCGGGTAATGACAGTGCAAGCGCTGAAAGGGAGAGAATGAGAAATCGAGATGCAGCTTTCATGATGTATCCAGGTTGGGAATGAAGTGAATGTATCGCGCTCGCTACGACGGCGCAGCCTTCCGGACGACCTAGAAGAAGCCCTTGGCCGGCAGCGGCGTGCCGTTGATCTCATAGGCGCCGATCGCCTGTGCCTTGTAGGTCACCGGGTTGTGCGACGACAGCGTCCGCGCATTGCGCCAGTGACGGTCGAGGTTGTCGGACTTTTTGGTCGCGGATGCGCCGCCGGCATCGAACAACAGGCTGCCACTGCGGATGGCCAGTTCGTCGACGACGATCTTGGCCTTGGACGATGCGAGGGCGGCATCCAGCGCCGGCTTGGTATCTTCCCGATCAGGGGCCTTGCTCGATACGTCAAGCGCATCGGCCGCGGCCAGCACGGTCGCTTCTGCCGCGAACGCGTGGCTTGCGATCTGGCCGACAGTCTGTTGCAGGATGGGGTCCTCGCGCGGGCGAAGCGTGGGCGCGTAATAGAAACTACGCGCGCGCCGCCTGACCAGGTCGCTGGCGTCACGCAGGACGGCTGCTGCGATGCCGGCATTGATGGCCGTCAGATAGAGTTGCGCGAACGTGTTCTGGTAGGCGGCCCCATAACCGATATTGGGTTGATCGAAAATGAGTTCGGCCGCTTCGACCCGGACGTTATGAAAATGCGTGGTGCCGCTTCCGGTCAGGCGCTGGCCCGAACCGTCCCAGTCGTCGACCAGTTCGATGCCTTCGCGCTTGACCGGAATGATCGTGGTCGCGAGTGCTTCATTGCCGTCCGCGACGCGCACCAGCACGTAGTCCGCATAGAGCGTGCCGGTGCTGTAATATTTGGTGCCGTTCAGGCGGTAGCCGTCGCCATCCGGCGTGACGGTGGTGGCGGGAGCGATGTCTCCCACCTGCGAGCTGCCCAGCTCCGTGGTGGCGAGGCCGATGATGGCGCCAGCCGCGACGTCGTCGCGCCACTTGCGATTTTGCGCGCTTGGCGGCGAGGCCAGCAGGCGCTCGACCACGCTATAGTGGTTGCGCAGGATATGGGCGACATTGGCGTCGGCTTCCGCCAGCCTGATGACTGCAGTGAGCAGTTCTCGCACGGTACTGCCGCCGCCACCATCGGCCTTGGGAATGCGGAGCGCGCCGATCCGCGATCGGCGGATCAGCTCGATGATGTCGTAAGGCAGAACACGGTCGTGCTCGCGCTCTGCCTCGCCCTGCGCGATGTGATCAAACAATTGTTGCAGATCGGACGAGCCGATCCGGATCGGCTGCGACACGTCGAACGAGTGCTGCGGTGTGGGCTTGTTCATGGGATGCTTTCTCGGCGATTCCGGTGGGGGGATCGAGCGGCGATAAAAACTTAAAGACTGGCCAGATGATCCGAGACGGTGACGGACTCGGGCAGGACCTTTCGCTCGGTCAGCCAGTTCGCTGCGGTTTGCAGCTCTCCGACGAATTTCTTGTCCGACACGGGGATGAGCGTGTAGTTGCGCTTGCGCTCGATGAACTGGTCTCGAATCCGGTCGTCATATTTCGCGACCTTCTGGATGAGATGCTCGGCGTCGGTGGTGTTCTTGTTGACCCACTGCGCTTCCTTCTCATAGACCGCGTTGAGCGCCCGCACGATGGCCGGATTGTCCTTCGCGAACTTGCGGGACGTCACGTAAGAGGAGAAGTCGATCTGGAACGGCAGGTCGCGTCCCTCAAGGAAAACGTCGTGAGCCTTGTAGTCCAGCCGCGCGATGTCGACGCCCGGCGACCACATCGACCAGGCATCCACGTTGCCGGATGCGAGTGCCGGCGCTGCGTCCGGCGGGTTGAGATAGACGAATTTCACCTTGGAGCGGTCAACTTTGTGCTTCTCAAGTGCTGCGATGAGCAGGAATTCGCCAAGCCCGGAGCGGTTGACCGCGACCGACTTGCCGACCAGATCCTCGACCTTGTTGATGCCGGAATCATCCTTGGCGATAATCGCCGTCGTGCGCGGCTCGTAGAGCACGAATTGGGTGAAGACGAGCGGAGAGCCGGCGATAATGGCCGCCAGCGCGGGCGTGGTGCTACCGCCAAAGCCAAAATCAGCACTGTCACCGGTCACTGCCTGCAAGGTCGGCGCGTGGTTCGGGAATGGGCCGAGCCATTCCACCTTGATGTCATGCTGGGCGAGTGCCTTCTCGAACTCGCCGCGTTCCTTGGCGATCAGCGTGAGGCCGTGATAGCCCCAGGTGAGACGGACCTTGTCGGTCTTTCGCCCGGTGCTTTGCGCGATGGCGTCGTCATGGCTGGCGAGATGAATGCCGGCATAGGCGCTGACACCCGCCATCGCGAGACTGAGAAAATCCCGGCGTGACGATGTGAAGAACGATTTTGACATGAGAAAACTTCCTATGAGGTGGAATCAGGCGACCTGGAGATGGGCGGCGACGCCGAGTTCGCGAAGCAGTTGATCGCGGGATGCAGCCGGCCCGCCATGAGTGTCGGCGCGGTGCTCGGAGGCGATCACGCCGTTGCGCATCACCAGAATTCGGTCGGCCAGAGCAATTGCCTCATCGACGTCATGTGTAACGAGAAGAACGCCAGGCTGGTGGCGGGCGACCAGCTCCTTGACCAGCACATGCATGCGAATTCGCGTCAGCGCGTCCAGTGCTGCGAAGGGTTCGTCGAGCAATAGCAACCGGGGCTCCTGCACCAGCGCGCGGGCGAGGGCGACGCGCTGCGCCTGTCCGCCGGACAGATTACGCGGCCAGTCGTCCAGCCGATCGCCGAGTCCGACCTCGACCAGGGCAGCGGCGGCACGCTTGCGCGGATCCGCGCCAGGAAGGCCGAGCGAGACATTCTGCCAGAGCGTGTCCCAGGGCAGCAGACGATGTTCCTGAAACACCACGGCAGGTCGTCCCGGCGCATCGATATGTCCGCCCTGGATCGGGTCGAGGCCGGCGAGGGCGCGCAGCAACGTCGTCTTGCCGCAGCCGCTCTCACCGAGAAGTGCGACGAATTCACCGCGCCCGATGCGGAGATCCAGCCTATCGATCACCACCCGCGGGCCATAGGCGCGCGTCAGGCCGCTCACCGTTACGGCGGTTTCGCTAGATGTCACGGATGTCGGGCTCATGATCGCGCGCCCTTGCCGTAGTTCGGATGCCAGGCGAGCAGCTTGCGTTCGAGCAGCCGGGCGATGGAGTCGGCGGCAACGCCGATCAGCGCGTAGATCACGATGGTCAGCACGATCACGTCGGTGCGCAGGAACTCGCGGGCGTCCATGGCGAGGAACCCGAGGCCTGATTGCGCGCCGACGGTCTCGGCCACCACAAGCGCCAGCCATGCCGTTGCCAGCGAATAGCGGACACCGGTGAGGATCGACGGCAGCGCGCCGGGCAGGATGATGCGCCGGATCAATTGCAGCGTGGACAATCCTTGCACGCGGCCGAGCTCGATCAGCTTCGGATCGATCTGGCGAATGCCGAGCGTGGTGTTGATATAGATCGGGAAGGCGACGCCGAGCGAGACCAGAAAGATCTTCTGTCCTTCGCCGACGCCGAACCAGACGATGACGAGGGGTACGAGGGCGAGGAACGGGATCGCACGGATCATCTGCACGCTGCGATCGATCAATGCTTCGGCGATGCGCGAGAAGCCTACCAGCGTGCCGAGGATGAAGCCGATGCTGCCACCGATTGCAAAGCCGGCGGCCGCACGCAGCAGGCTGACGCCGAGATCGTTCAGCAGCGATCCGGATAGAGTCAGCTTCCACGCCGTGCGTAGCACCTTCGAAGGTGCAGGAAGCACTTGCGGCGACAGCCAACCGGCCTGCGCCAGCGCTTCCCATACAACGATGAGGACGACTGGCGCGATCCAGGACAGGACGATCAGATTTGGCTTTAGGCCGGGTTTCGCAATGGCGGAAGCGTGGCGCGCGGGTGCCGGCGTTGCGGGCGCGCGATACTCCTGTTGAATGACGTAGTCGACGTTGCTCACCCTGCCATCCATTGCTGCAGTTCTGAAATTCAGCGGCGATGATAGAGCAACGAAAAGCGCAGCGTCTTCAGTTTCTTCGGCGAAACCATTCTCCATGCGATATTAGATCAGTTTGATATCCGAGCGACGCGATTGAGAGTTGAACGATCTTTTGCAGTGCTTGTTTTTGGAAAATGAAGCTGCGTGTTGCCTTGAAATTTGATCGGCCCGAAGCGCAGTGGAATTTTCTTGTGGTGCTATGCGTCATGCGAAGAAGAAGTTTCTCATTCGATCCGCGCTATTTTGCCGCCGATGTCGTGAGTGCATGGCGGTGCTTGCATTGTTGTGTGCGGGTCGTCTTATAGCGAGAGCGACGTGAATATGAGGCAGACAATGAGCACGAATCCTCTTCGATTTGGCGTCTGGGCACCGGTGCATGGGCCACGGGCGGCGCATCAGGATCCTGAAGAGCCGTATGATGCGTCGTGGGAGCGCAACAAGGCGCTGGTCCTGCAGGCCGAGGCGCTGGGTTACGATTCGACCCTGATCGCGCAGCACACCATCAATCCGCATCAGGAAGATCTCGATCAACTCGAGACCTGGAGTTCTGCAGCAGCGCTGGCTGCGCTGACCAGCCGGATCGAGATCATTGCGGCGATCAAGCCCTATCTGTTCCATCCGGTCGTACTCGCCAAGATGGCACTGCAGATCGAGAATATCAGCCGCGGTCGCTTTGCGCTCAATCTGGTCAATGCCTGGAATAAGCCCGAGCTGGAGAAGGCCGGTATCGGCTTTGCCGAGCATGACGATCGCTATGCCTATGGCAAGGAATGGATCTCGATCGTCGCGCAACTGATGGGCGGGGAACGGATGACGCATAAGGGCGAAAATTTCGATGTCCGAGACTACGCGCTGCGGCCGAAGGACCGGTACCGCGCGCGGCCTGCGATCTATGTCGGCGGCGAGTCGGAGCCGGCGCGCGAACTGGTCGCGTCCCACGGCGATGTTTGGTTCATCAACGGCCAGCCGCTGGCCGATGTCGCAGCACTGATCGCCAATGTCGCGGCACGACCGCGGGCCGGCGCACCGCTGCGTTTCGGCCTGTCGGCCTTCGTGATCGCGCGTGAGACTGACGCAGAAGCCGAGCAGGCACATCAGCGTCTGCTGGCGCTCGCCACGCAGGACGCGCCGATGAAGGCCATTCAGCGTGCCAATACCGATCCCAAGGTCGTGATGATGCAGACGATGCAGAAGTCGCCGCGGGTGGGCACCAATGGCGGAACCGCTGCGGGTCTGGTGGGAAGCTACGATACGGTCGCCGCGCGCATTCGCGAATTCCATGCCGCCGGCATCGAGTTGTTCATGCTGCAATTCCAGCCATTGGAGAGCGAGATGCAGCGCTTTGCCGAGCAAATCTTTCTACGGGTAAAGGGGAAGGCAGCTTTGCTGAAGGCCTCGCGCGGTTGAGTTGACACCGCGAGGCGGTCCCGCCGGAAGGCGAGAGCCCCGTTTAGCGAAACCACCACACGAACAGGCTGAGGAACGTCGCGTGTCCCAGTACCAAAGCGATCATCTTTCCGAGATACATGCCTTGGTCCCTTCTTCCGTCTACATGGCTGACGCGTTGTCTCTGACTGTATCGAGGCGGAGCGCCTGCAGGGCGCGATCGAGTTGCTGGGCTGGCGTCACTGTGGCTGCAGCATTCCGGGACATGTCAGGATTGGGCTGATGGGCGGCGTGATAGGTCTCGACGGCCGTCGCAAGCGCGAGAGCACCTGCGATGGCGACGGCGAGACGTGGCGGATGTGGCATCAATTCGACTCCTGAAGACACTCATTAACGCTCCACACGGCGCGCTTGGGAATTCCAAAGTTGGGCCGAACGGCTTCCAATCCTTCTTTCGGAGCGTCGGTCACGAGGCGTAATTGCTTGCGGATGCAAGCGATGTCCCGCTTGCGCGGGAACACCGACGCCGAACGTCGTTCACGATGATCGTGATCACAACATCAAACATCTTCAATCGATACCGATGCTGAAATCACATCATCCGTTTTCACGCTGACGGGAAATGACGTTCTTATTTGAAATGCCCCATTGGCGCGGCGGGTCTCCGGGATCAGATTGAAGCAAATGGGCCGCATGAAATGCGTGATGAGCCCATGTCAATCGGGAGAACCATCATGGGATTGCTCAACGAGAAGATCACGGCCGGTGCATTCGTCACCGCGGACCTGAACTACCTGGCGCCGATCAATGGCCGCCCTCGTACCTATACATTCGATCCTCCGGCCGGCGAACCGCGTTCCACTGCGGAACCGGAGCCGCATGCGGTTGCGATCCATGATGCGCGACCGAGCATCGATCAGTGGTCGCTCGATGAACACGGCTTTGCGGTGGCGCACCAGCACAGCGCGGTCTCCGACTTCTACGATGATGAGAACGTCAAGGGCGTCTACTATCCCGAAGCCGAGAAGCTGCTGAAAGACATCACCGGCGCGGGCCGCGTCTTCATCTTCGATCATACCGTGCGCAAGCGCGTCGATGGCGTCAATGACCGCGGCGATGGCCCGCGCCAGCCTGTCGCCCGGGTGCATGTCGATCAAACCGATAGATCGGGTCCGCAACGTGTCCGCGATCTGCTCCCGGAGGATGCGGAAGAATTGCTCAAGGGCCGCGTGCAGATCATCAATCTGTGGCGTCCGATCCGTGGCCCGTTGAAGGATTCGCCGCTGGCGGTCGCCGATGCGCGGACCGTTCGCTTTGACGAACTGGTCGGATCGGATCTGGTCTATCAGCACCGGGTCGGTGAAACCTACGCGGTGAAATTCAATCCGCAGCATCGCTGGTACTACGTGCCGGATATGACGCCCGACGAGATATTGCTGTTGAAGTGCTATGATTCGACCAAAGACGGCGTCGCGCGTTTCGCTCCGCATACGGCCTTTGCCGATCCGACCGCGCCTGCGGATGCGCCGCCGCGCGAGAGCATCGAGCTGCGCGCGCTGGTGTTCCACGCGCCATAGGGCAGGTTAGAGCGACCGTGAATGCTCCCGCCGATCGTGACGGGAGCATTCACCTATGGTGCTATCACGCCGTGACGGCCGCTGCGGGACGCTTTGCATAGCGGCTGGGCGGACGTTCGAGTCCGAAGTGGTCGCGCAGCGTGGTGCCCTCGTAGTCGCGGCGGAAGATGCCGCGCTTTTGCAGCAGGGGGACGACTTCGTCGACGAACACGGCCAGGCCTGTCGGGAGTACGTCAGGCATCAGGTTGAAGCCATCGGCGGCACCGGCCCTGAACCAGGCCTCGATATCGTCGGCGATCGCCTCGGGCGTTCCGACGATGATGCGATGGCCGACGCCGCCGCCCAGCGCCTTGAGCAGTTGCCGCACCGTCAGATTATCCTTGCGGGCCATGGCAACGGTGCCCTTGAACATCGTCTGATTGGCATTGGCGGGCAGTGGGATGTCCGGCAATGGCTTGTCGAGTTCGAGGATCTCGGGCGGGACATGCAGTGTTCCTGCGAGCCGCGACAGGCTGTACTGGATCGGCACCAGGTCCCACAACTCATCCTGCCGTCGCTGCGCCTCGGCCTCGGTGCTGCCGATGATGGTCGCGAGGCCCGGCAGGATCACGATGGAATCCGACGGGCGGCCATAGGCGACGGCTCGCGCCCGCAGATCACGCGCATAGGCGACGCCGTCCTCGATCGATTGCGACAGCGTGAACACCGCATCGGCCTGCGCCGCGGCGAGGTCGCGGCCGTCGCTTGAACCGCCGGCCTGCACGGTGATCGGCCGGCCCTGCGGTGAGCGCGGCACGGTCAGCGCACCGGCCACGGTATAATGCGTGCCACGATGATCGATGGCGTGGACCTTCGATATATCGACGAAACGCGCCGTCGCCTTGTCGCCGACAAAGGCGTCGTCTTCCCAGCTATCCCACAGCGCGTGCACGACCTCGGCGAATTCCTTTGCGCGCTCGTAGCGCAAGCCGTGTTCGAGGACGTTCGACAGGCCGAAATTGCGACTCGCAGACGCGTCCGCCGTGGTCACCGCATTCCAGCCGACGCGGCCGCCGCTTGCATGGTCGAGCGTCGCGAAGCGCCGCGCGATGTTATATGGCTCGTTATAGGTCGTAGATGCAGTGGCGATCAGGCCGATATGCGTGGTCGCCGCAGCCACGCTTGCCAGAACGATGGTCGGCTCCATGGATTGAAACGGCCGCAGGTCGATGCGGTCGGTGATGGCCGGCGTGTCGGCGAGAAAGATCGCGTCGAATTTTCCGCGCTCGGCGATCTTCGCGACATTCACATAATGCTGCACATCGTAGAATGCGCCGGGATCGCTGTCAGGTAGCCGCCATGCCGATGCATAGACCCCGGAATGGAGCAGGTTCACGTTGAGATGCAGTTTGCGTTCACTCATGGAGCATTCCTGATGGGCGAGGCGGAGAGCGATCCAGTTGTCTTTGGGCTTGCGCGTATGACATTAGCCCACTGATCGCATCGCATCGCGAATGATCTTTCAAACTTGGTGTCGCGACGGTGAGATCGCGTGAAGTGCATTGTCTTTGCGCGGATTGCAGATTTAGATCGCGCTACAAATTGCTACCGCGTTGCAGCGCTCAGATGAAGTGGCAACTCCATGCCATCGATCACTTCAGAAAATGCGAGACGTTGCTGCTGCGGTTGGTAGTGAAAAACACCAACGGACGGTCCCCAATGAGGAAGATTAGTATTTCGCCACGCACTGCGATCGTCATCGCGTCGGTCATGCTGGGCGGACAGCTTGCGCAGGCGCAGGAAGGCAAGCCGGTTTCCGGCGGTGCCATCACATGGGGCGTTGCGACCGAGCCGAGCTGCTTCGATCCGCATCGCGCCTCGCAGCAGGCTGCATTTTTCGTGGCGCGCAACTATATCGACTCGCTGGTCGGCAAGAAGACCGACGGTACCTTCGCGCCCTGGCTGGCGACAGAGTGGTCGATCTCGCCGGACGGCAAGGAATATACGTACAAGCTGCGCGAGGACGTCGTCTTCCACGATGGCGAGAAGTTCGACGCGGCGGCGGTGAAGGCGAATTACGATTTCGTCAAGAAGCCGGAAAACGCCACCAATGCAGTCGCGCTGCTGCAATATTTCGATCGCGCCGAAGTCGTGTCGCCCTATGTCGTCAAGCTCATTTTGACGCAGCCAGATTCGACGTTCCTGGAGTCCACGTCCAACGTCAAACTGGGCATCATCTCGCCAAAGGCGCTCGCCAAGGGCGACCTGTGCGGTGGTGGGCCGCTGCTGGCGGGCAGCGGGCCGTTCGTATTCGAGCGCTACAGCCGCGGCCAGTCGGCGGTGTTCGTGCGCAACAAGGATTACAAGTGGGGGCCGGGGTATGCGGCGCATAGCGGGCCGGCCTATCTCGATCGCGTGACCTTGCGCTTTTTGCCGGAGGCTGCAGTGCGGGCCGGTGCGCTGACGTCGGGACAGGTCGATCTGATCGAAGGCGTGCAGCCGACCGACGTGGCGCTGTTTGCGGATCAGGCCGAGTTCAAGTTGCTGACCGGCCCGTCCGGCGCCAGCACGTCATTCACGTTTAACATCAACTACACCATTCCGCCTGCGGATGACGTACGGGTCCGGCGCGCGCTGCGAGACGGCTTCGATCTCGAGCCGCTGGTCAAGCAGGTCTATCTCGGCACCGTGCCGCGTGCATGGTCCATCATCGGGCCGGCCAACCCAGCCTATAACAAGGCGCTGGTTGGTACATGGGGCAACAATATTGCGGGCGCCAACAAGCTGCTCGACGAAGCCGGCTGGACCGGCCGCGACGCCGAAGGCTTCCGCACCAAGAACGGCGTACGCCTGAAGATCGACGTCGGCTATCCGCAGCCTTACGTCCGCGACAACCGCGAAGTGCTGATCCAGGGCATCCAGGCCGCGCTGCGCAAGAATATCGGATTCGATCTCAACCTGCGCATCATCACCGCCGGCGAATATGCCAAGAACAACGCCAATGGCAACTGGACGATCTATCCGAACACCGACAATCCATCGGATCCCGCGCGGGAGTTGTGGGACATGCTCGGCTCCAAAGGGTTTCTGTATTCCAACATCGCCAATCCGGATCCTCAGATCACGGGTCTGATCGATGAAGCGCTGCGCTCGACCGACGTGGCGAAGAAGCGTGCCCTCACCGATGAAATCCAGAAGCTCGGCGTCGATCAGGCCTTCATCGTGCCGATGTTCGCTCCGAGCTGGTTCCTGGCGGCGAAGAACAATGTCAACGGGCTGAGCTTTGAGGCGGGTTTGGACTCGCCGTCGAGCGCCTATGACTTCTGGCTGGCGAAGTAGACGAGATCATGTGGTCTCGTATCATTTCCAGATTGCTCACCAGCCTCGTGGTGGCCTGGGCGAGTGTGACGGCGGCATTCTTGGCGCTGCACGCCTTGCCGGGCCGCATCCAGGATATCCTGGCGGGCGATCTGGAATATCCAGGGCTGCGCGAGGCGATTGCGGCGGAGTGGGGGCTCGATCGCAGTCTGCCCGCGCAGTACCTGGATTTTCTTCTGCGCATCCTGCAGGGCGATTTCGGCACGTCCTATGTGCTGCGTCAGCCCGTCACCGAGGTGGTGGGATCACAACTGATGCCGACCGTGCAGCTTGCGCTGCTCGGCGGGCTTCTGGCCATCGTGATCGCAGTCGGGCTCGCGCTGCTGACGGCAGGGCGTGGGCGCATCTCGCGCCAGATCGCATCCTTTCTGGAACTGGTATTCGCATCGACGCCGGTGTTCTGGCTTGGCATCCTGCTGCTGATGGCGTTTTCCTTCACGCTGCGCTGGTTTCCGGTGTCCGGTGCCAGTGGCTGGCAGTCGATCGTGCTGCCGTCGCTGACACTGGCATTGCCGACGGCCGGCCTCCTCGCGCAGGTGCTGCGTGAGGCGATGGAGAAGACGCTCGATCAGCCCTTCGTCACCACGGTGCGTTCGCGCGGCGTCGGCGAGCTCGTGATCCGCGCACGCCATGTGCTGCGGCATGCCTTGCTGCCGGCGGTGACGCTCGGCGGCTGGCTGATCGGCGGACTGCTCGGCGGCGCTGTGATCACGGAGAAAGTCTTCGGGCGTCCTGGTCTCGGCACCGTGACGCTCGGCGCCGTGCTGACCCATGACGTGCCGGTGGTGCTGGCCGTGGTGCTGCTGGCCGCTTTCATCCATGTCGCCGCGTCGACCCTGCTCGACATCCTGTATTTGCTGATCGATCCGAGACTGAGGGCGCAATGAACGTGCAAACCCGTCCGCTCGCGGACCTGTCCATCGCGCTTGACCCGCAGGTTAACCCGCCCGGTGCGGTGGAACCGGTGACGACGGCGGCCGTGATCGCGCCGCGATTGCTGTCACCGGGCCTTGCGATCTCTCTGGCGTTTCTGTTCGTGCTGCTTCTGGCCGCGGCATTCCCACGCGCCTTCACTCAGTTCGATCCGCTGATCGGCGATTATGCTCTGGGGCTGAAGCCGCCGAGCTGGGAGCATCTGTTCGGCACCGACCGGCTCGGCCGCGACGTGTTCGCGCGGACCATCCACGGCACGCGCTATTCGCTGTTGATCGGGCTCGGCGGTATGGCGATCAGCCTGGCCTTCGGCATCGTGCTCGGCATTCTTGCCGGACAGCGCAACCGTTTCCTCGACGAGGCGACGTCGCGCGTGTTCGACGTGCTGTCGTCATTCCCCGGCGTGTTGCTGGCGATGCTGGTGGTCACGTTTCTGGGGCAGGGTATGCTCAACATCGCCATTGCCGTGGGCATTGCCGGCATCCCGAAATTCGGTCGCGTGATCCGTGCCCAAACGCAATTGGTGCGCGATGCCGATTACGTGACGCATGCCGTCGTCTATGGCCTCGGTCGCTGGCAGATCTTCATCCGCCACGTGCTACCGAATGTATTGGTCGCGGTGCCGGTGATCGCGACGGTCTATATCGGCAATACGATCCTCGCGGTGTCGGGCCTCAGCTTTCTGGGGCTCGGCCCGCAACCTCCGACGCCGGAATGGGGCGTGATGCTGGCGGAGAGCCGCGATGTGCTGCGCGTGGCGTGGTGGCCCGGCGTGTTTCCCGGACTCGCCATCACGCTGACGGTGATTGCCTTCACGCTGGTCGGCAATGCCATCCAGAAACGGTTCGAAGGGCGGCTGGCATGACCGACAAGCCATATCTGGTCATTCCACAACCCGACGATTTGCTGATCGACATCGAGGGCCTCTCGATCGGCTTTGCCGGCGCCAATGGCGGCGCACCGATCGTCAGGAACTTCGACCTGACGATCCGCCGCGGCGAATGCGTGGCTTTGGTCGGCGAGTCCGGATCGGGCAAGAGCATCACCGCACGCTGCCTGCTCAACCTGTCCGGCGATGGGGCCGAGGTCGACGCTGATCGATTCCAGATCAAGGGCCGCAATGCGTTGCAGTTTCGCGAAACCGACTGGCGCAAGCTGCGCGGCACGGTCACCGGCCTTGTCATGCAGGATGCGCTGGTGTCGCTGGATCCGCTACGCACCATCGGCCAGGAAGTGGGCGAGGTGCTCTCCGCGCATCGGACGTTACGTGGGCGACACACAGTTGCCGCACGCGTCACCGACGTGCTGCGCAAGGTTGGCATTCCCGATCCCGAACACCGGGCTATGCAATATGCGCATCAGCTCTCCGGCGGTTTGCGCCAGCGCGCGCTGATCGCCTCGGCCATTGCGGCCGACCCGGATCTCATCATCGCAGACGAACCGACCACATCGCTGGATGTCACCGTCCAGGCGCAGGTACTGGCCGTATTGGCCGAGCGCGTGCGGGAAGGCGCCGGACTGCTGCTGATCAGCCACGATCTCGCAGTTGTGGCTGGCATTGCCGATCGGGTGATCGTGATGCGCGACGGCCGCATCGTGGACAGCGGAGCTACGGCGGATGTCTTGCGCCGTCCGCGCCATCCCTATACGCGCCAGCTTCTTGCTGCGATCCCATCCGCTGATTCAAAAGGACATCTGCTCGCCTCCGCCCGGTTTGACGTCGCCGGCGCGGAAGGCGGCAGCACCAACGGGTCTATCATCGTCCGCGAGCCGCTTCCGGCCCGCAAGCCATCGGATGACGCCGTGGTGCTGCAGGTGGACGGCATATCGAAGCGATACGTATCGCGGCGGACGTCTGGCCGCGAGCCGCCGCTTCCGGCGCTGGATCGGGTCGGTTTTGCTATGAAGGCCGGCGAGGTTGTCGGCATCGTCGGCGAATCCGGATCTGGCAAGTCGACCTGCGCCAAGGTCGTGCTCGGATTGCTCGCGCCGGATGAGGGCGAGGTGCGCCTGCTCGGGCAGCGCTGGTCCGGGGTGGCGGAGGCCGAGCGGCGCGCGCTGCGCGCAAGGCTGCAATATATCCCGCAGGATGCCCTCAGCAGTTTCGATCCGCGCTACCGGGTCGCTGATGTGATTGCCGAAAACCTGACCGGCGATGCGCGCGCAAAGCGCGACCGCATCGTCGCGCTGCTCGAGCAGGTCGGGCTGAACGCCGGTCATCTCGGTCGCACTCCGCGGTCGCTGTCGGGCGGCCAGCGGCAGCGAGTCTCCATTGCACGTGCACTGGCAGCGGAGCCGGACATCATCGTGTGCGACGAGCCGGTGTCGGCGCTGGATGTTTCGATCCAGGCGCAGGTGCTGGATCTGCTGAGCGAGCTGCAGGCGCGCCTCGGCACCGCGCTGCTCTTCATCTCGCACGATCTGGGCGTCGTCCAGCATATCGCGGATCGCGTGCTGGTGTTTCACCGCGGGCAGATCGTCGAAGCCGGGCCGGTCGATCAGGTGTTTTCCAACCCGGCCGATGATTACACCAGGGCCTTGTTGTCATCGATCCCCGCGATCGAGAGTGCCTTCGTGCGTTCGTCTGCCAATGCGGCGATAGCTGGCCCTTCGACGGCACGATCGGTTTGAACGGAACGACAAGACGGCTTGAAATACTCTACGGCGCCGGCACCCGTTTGCCGGTCGTGCGGTTTCGGAATGGCCGTGGCGGGTGCCGTGCCGTCTCGGCTTTCGCTGCCAGCGCATCGACCAGGTGATGCGCGGCCGGCCACGCGCCATAGCCCGACGCGATATTGATGTGGCCGGCATCGCCCATATTGACGAAGTCCGAGCCCCAGCTCTCGGCCAGCATGCACGCCCGCTGCAGCGACATGAAGGGATCGTTGCTGCTGGCAACGACAATGCTCGGAAACGGCAGGGATGTCGTCGGCATCGGTGCAAAGTTGCGCAATTGCGGGAATGCGTCGGTGTTCGTTTCCACATCGGCCGGTGCGACCAGAAGTGCGCCGCCGATTTTGATGTCCGGCACTCGCAGCGCTGCATGAGCAATGAGGATACAGCCGAGACTGTGGGCGACTGCGATCGCGCCGGGATTGGCATCTGCGCTCGACAGAAGTCGCTCCACCCAGCGATCGAGCACAGGCGCGTCCCAGTCGTCCTGCTCGACGCGGCGCGCAAACGGCGTATGGCTCTGCAACAGGGTCTGCCAGTGGCCGTCCGGCGAGCCGTGAAGGCCCGGGATGATCAGAGCGCCTCGCATGCGTCGATCCCTCTGCTGCTTTGGTGCCAGCCCGAGCGGTAGGCCGACTTCGAGTCGTTACTCCGCGGCGATAGCGGATGGCAGCACGGGGCGGAACGAGGAGGCTGGATGCGGCGACTGCAGCCGTGCGCGACCGGCACCGAACAGTTTTTCGCGAAGCGTGCCGGGCGCATAGGCACTCTTGTAGATACCGCGCCGGGTCAGTTCCGGAACCAGCAGATCGACGATGTCCTCGAAGCTTCCGGGCGAGATCGCGAAGGCGAGGTTCAAACCATCGACGTCGGTCTGCGCGACCCAGTCCTCGATGGCGTCAGCTACCTGTTCGGGCGTTCCGACCACGATTGGCCCGATGCCGCCGATGCCGACATGCTCGGCCACCTCGCGCACCGTCCAGGTGCGATCGGGATCGGCGCGGGTGATATTGTCCATCGCCGTGCGGCCGGCCTCGTTGTGGACGTGCTCCACCTTCTGGTCGAGGTCATAGGTCGAGAAATCGACGCCGGTCCAGCCGGACATCAGCGTCAGGGCGCCCTCATGGTTGATGTAGCGACGATACTCCGCATGTTTCGCGGCGGCTTCCTCCTCGGTGCGGCCGAGGATCACCGTCATCATGCTGAACATCAGGATTTCCGACGGATCGCGCCCGGTCTCTGCCGTAAGCGCGCGGATCGCAGCGACGCGCGGCGCGATCACCTTTGCGGATGGACCGGACATGAACACGCATTCGGCGTGTTGCGCGGCGAACAGTTTTCCGCGCAGCGACGTTCCGGCCTGATAGAGCACCGGCGTTCGCTGCGGTGACGGCTCGGAGAGATGGATGGCGTCGAGTGTGTAGTTCTCGCCATAATGCTGGACGCGGTGAACACGCGACGGCTCGGTGAAGATGCCGCGCGCCTTGTCGCGCTGCACGGCGTCGTCTTCCCAGCTGCCTTCCCACAGCTTGTAGACGACCTCCATATATTCTTCGGCGACGTTGTATCGGTCGTCATGGGCGTTCTGGCTGGCCTTGCCCATGCCCTTCGCGGCGCTGTCGAGATAGCCGGTAACGATGTTCCAGCCGATACGGCCATCGGTGAGGTGATCGAGGGTCGACATCCGGCGCGCGAATGGATAGGGCGGCTCGTAAGACAGCGTACAGGTCACGCCGAAGCCGAGATTCTCGGTAACGGCGGCCATCGCCGACACCAGCAGTAGCGGGTCGTTGACCGGCACCTGTGCGGCATTGCGCAATGCCGCGTCCGGATTGCCGCCGAACACGTCGTAGACGCCGAGCACATCTGCAAGGAACAGTCCGTCGAACCGTCCGCGTTCCAGCGTTCGCGCGAGATCGAGCCAGTAGGGCAGGCGATTATAATCGCTGGAGCGATCGTCGGGATGCGTCCACAGGCCGGGCGACTGGTGCGCCACGCAGTTCATGGCGAATGCGTTGAGGCGAATCTGCTTGGTCACGTGGTGTCCTCCAGATGCCGCGGCGTCATTGCGCCGCTGGGATCAAGGCTGGCGACGCATCAAACTTTTGCGGTCGTCCGGCGGTGATCGGCGAGTGGTTCTCCGAACGGTCCGGTATTGGCGCGGAACTGCCGGACATTGCTGGTTTGTTGCAGCGACAGCAGCGGGAATACCAGTTCGGCAAACCGATAGGCCTCTTCGAGATGCGGATAGCCGGACAGGATGAACGTATCGATGCCGAGGTCCTGATATTCGCGGATGCGTGCGGCGACGGTGGCGGGATCGCCGACCAGCGCGGTGCCGGCGCCGCCGCGCACAAGGCCAACGCCGGCCCACAGATTCGGGCTGACCTCGAGCCGGTCGCGCCGGCCGCCGTGCAATTGCGACATGCGCTGCTGGCCGACGGAATCCATTCGCCCGAGAATCTGCTGCGCGGATGCAATCGTGTCGTCGGTAAGATGCTCGATCAGTTCGTCGGCGGCCTTCCATGCGGCCTCGTTGGTATGGCGGACGATGACATGCAGCCGAATGCCGAACGTGATCTTGCGGCCGCGCTGCTCGGCGATCCCGCGCACGCGTGCGATCTTCTCCGCGACCTGCGCCGGGGGCTCACCCCAGGTCAGGTACTTGTCGACGGTATCGACGGCGACATCGATGCCGGCTTCCGACGAGCCGCCAAAATAGAACGGCGGATGAGGCGTCTGGATCGGCGGGTAGAGGATGCGACCGTCTTCGACCGTGATGTGCTTGCCCGCGACAGTGACGGCTTCGCCTGCGAGCTCCCGCCCGTAAACATTCAGAAACTCACGGGTGACCTCATAGCGTTCGTCGTGATCGAGGAACACGCCATCGCCCTTGTTCTCGACGGAATCGCCGCCCGTCACGATGTTGATGAGCAACCGTCCGTTGGTCAGGCGATCCAGCGTGGCAGTCATGCGTGCCGCCACTGTGGGCGACTGCAGTCCGGGTCGCACGGCGACGAGATAGCGCAATCGTTCCGTCCACGGCGCGATGGCCGATGCGATGACCCAGGAGTCTTCGCAATTGCGCCCGGTGGGGAGCAGGGCCCCGTAATAGCCGAGCTTGTCCGCGGCACGCGCAATCTGCCGCAGATAGTCGAAATCGACCTCGCGCGCACCGGCCGTGGTTCCGAGATAGTGGCCATCGCCGCTGGTCGGCAGGAACCAGAGAATCTTGAGAGCGTCGTCGGCAGCGGTCATGGTGCGGATGTCCCGGCGGCGTCGGCTACGGCAATGGCTTTCGGGATCAGTCCGAGTGCGAGAAACGTATCGGCCAGTTGCTGCTGCTCGGTGATGACCTTGCGATCAATCGGCTTGATCCCGTAGGCCTGCCGCTTGAGCGCGACCTCCAGGACAGGAACCGGCAGGCCAACCGAGGGGCTCAGCTGTTCGGCTACAGCCTTGATGTCTGTCTTGGCCCAGTCGTCGACTTCCCGCAGGCCTTCGAGAATCGCATCGACCACCTTGGGATCCGATTCCAGGAATTTCTGCGATGACAGATAGAACTGGTAGTTCGAAACCGTATCGGTGCCGTCGGCAAGAACCGTCGCCTCGATCGCGGCTTCAGCGGCCGCCTGGAACGGATCCCAGATCACCCAGGCATCCACGGCTCCGCGCTCGAACGCCGCGCGCGCGTCAGCCGGCGCCAGGAACACCGGGGTGATGTCGGAATATTTGACATTGGCTTTCTCCAGCGCCTTGACGAGGAGATAGTGAACGTTGGAGCCCTTGTTGAGCGCGACCTTTTTCCCCTTCAGCTCGGCGACCGATTTGATCGGACTACCTTTCGGCACCAGGATCGCTTCGCCCTTGGGCGCTGGCGGCTCGTAGGCGACATAGCGGATCGGTGCGCCGGCGGCCTGCGCGAAGATCGGCGGCGCCTCGCCGGTGTTGCCGAAATCGAGCGCACCGACATTGATCGCTTCCAGCAGCGCGGGGCCTGCCGAAAACTCCGTCCACTTGATGTTCCAGCCAAGTGCCTTCAGGTGTGGCTCAAGGCTGCCTTTGCTCTTCAGCAGAACCAGCTTGCCGTATTTCTGGAAGCCAATCCGGACGGTCTTCTCCTGCGCGTGTACTGATCCGGAACCGATCAGCGCGGGAGCGGAGACGACGGCCACGCCGAGACCCATGGCGATGGCGGCTTTCAAGATCATTCGTCTGGCATGCATTGTCGTTGTCCTGCATTGGGGTGTGAAAGGCACCATCACTGATGATGCATTAGAGTCCCAAGCAGGCGATCTGGGGAATTCCAAAAACCAGGACGATCATGGGTTGATCGCTCTGCACAATGCCGCCATCCGGAGAACGTTGTGCCCCTGGCATTGCCGCCGCAGATTGCTCGCTCAGGCCTGCTCCTGGCCCCAGCGCTGAACGGTAATCCGCGTCAGCGTCCGGAAGATCACGCCTTCGACGATGAGGCCGATCAGGATGACCGTGAGCAGTCCCGCGAACACGCTGGCCGTCTCCAACTGTGCGCGGCTGGTGTAGATGAACCAGCCCAGACCGCCGGAGCGTGCGCTGACGCCGAATACCAGTTCGGCAGCGATCAGCGTCCGCCATGCGAAGGCCCAGCCGATGCGCAGGCCCGACAGGATCTGCGGGAAGGCCGCGGGCACCAGGATCTCCACCACGAAACGGCCGCCGGACAGGCCGAGATTGCGGCCAGCCATCCGCAGCGTCGGCGGCACGGCGAGGAAGCCGCCATAGCAGGCCAGCGCCACCGGCCACAGCACCGAATGGACGATGACGAAGATCAGGCTCGGCGTGCCGATGCCGAACCACAGCAATGCAACGGGCAGCAGCGCGATGGCCGGAAGTGGATTGAACATGGATGTCAGCAGCCCGAGCGCCTCGTTGCCCCAGCGCGACAGCGCGGCGAGGGTCGTGAGCGCCGCGGCGACGGCGACGCCCAGCGCATAGCCGGTGATCAGGACGCGCAGCGACGTCAGGGTGCGGTCCGGCAGTTCACCGGAGACGATAGCCGCCCACAGCGCCGACAAAGTCGCGCCCATGGTCGGCAGCAGCAGCGCATTGTCCAGCCAGCGTGCATAGAGCTCCCAGATCAGCGCGAAGCCCGCGAGGATCACGGCACGGCGCCACGGCGTACCATCGAACACGCGCCGTAAAGCGGGCGCGCGCACCAGTTTCGGCGCAGCGATATCAGACATGTTCGGTTTCCGGATCGGCGAAAACGCTCTGCTGGATCTGTCGTTCCAGCTCGGCGAAGCGCGCGGTGCCGCGGATGCGGGTGTCGGGCGGCACGTCGAATGTCGCGGCCAGCCGGCCGGGATGCGGCGTTAGTGCGAGGATGCGGGTGCCGACGCGGATTGCCTCGTCGATGCCATGGGTGACGAACAGGGTTGTACTGCCGGTCTCCTCGCACAGCTTCAGCAGTTCGTCCTGCATTTGCCGGCGCGTCAGCGCATCCAGTGCCGCAAACGGCTCGTCCATCAAGAGCAATGCAGGCTCGAGCGCGAAGGCACGGGCGATGGCGACGCGCTGCTTCATGCCGCCTGACAGCGTATGCGGATAGGCGTCGACGAAATTCTTCAGCCCAACCCGTCCGAGCCAATGACGCGCGACATCCTCCGCCTGCCGGCGCGGCAGCGACTTGCCGCGCTCCAGCGCGTAGCGGACATTTCCCAGCACCGTGCGCCACGGCAGCAACTGGTCGAATTCCTGAAACACCGTCATACGATCGGGGCCAGGCGCATCGATGCGCCGCCCGTGTAGCCGGATCTCGCCGGCGCTGGGCTTCAAAAAACCGCCGACGGTACGCAGCAGCGTGGACTTGCCGCAGCCGGACGGGCCGAGCAGCACCAGCCGCTCGCTGGCCGACAGTGTGAAGCTGACATCCTCGACAGCCGTGAGGATGCCGTCGCGGGTGGGATAGCTGATACTGACATGATCCAGCACCAGCAGCGGCGCCGTTGCGGCGCCACCGATGAAGTCAGCCGATCGCGGCGCGACGTTCACGTCAGCTTCCCGGCTTTTCGCCCAGGCCGGACCAGAACAGATCCCGCCACGACGCCGGTGCCTGCTTGATGAGGCCGACCTTGGCTTCGAAGTCGGCGAATTTCTGCGCACCTTCGGGAATCGTGGTGAAGTTGATGTTCTTGTCGCGGATGATGCTCTCGACGAAATCCGGCGCAAGCTTCGAGTTTTCCGCCTTGATGTAAAGCGCAGTGGCTTCCTTCGGATTGGCCTTGATCCAGTCATTGGCGCGGTCGAGCCCGCGCACGAAGGCCTGGATCGTCTTCGGATTGTCGTTGACGAATTTTGTGGTGGCATAGACCACGTTGAAAGTATGCGGGCCGCCGAGCACGTCGTAGCTGTTCAGCACTTGGTGCACCTTGCCGCTGGCGAGTTGCTGTTGCGAGAACGGCGGTGAGGTGAAGTGTGCTGTGATCTCGGAGCGACCTGAAAGGATCTGCGCCGTTGCGTCCGGATGCGGCATGCTGACGGTGAGCTCGTCGAGCTTGTCGTATTTGCCGAACGCCTTGTCGGCCGCCATCTGCAGCACGATCGGCTGGAAACCGACCTTGACTGACGGCAGCGCGATGCGGTCCTTCTCGGTGAAGTCGGCCAGTGTCTTGACGTTCGGATTGTTGGTGGTGAGGATATTGGCCATCGATCCCAAGGCGGCGACGCCGATGATCTTGGCGGTGGTTCGCGTCTTGTCCCAGGTCAGGATCATTGGCGTGATGCCGGCGGTCGCGAAATCCAGCCCGCCGGAAATCAGTGCTTCGTTCATCGATGCGGCGCCCGAGAGCCGCAGCCATTCGATCTTCGGCGGCGTGATGCCAAGCGCCTTGGCTTCTTCCTCGATCAAGCCTCGTTCGCTCGCGACGATGAGCGGGAGATAGGCGATCCCGAATTGCTGCGCGATGCGGAGTTGGGCCGTCTCAGCCCGAACGCCTTGCATGTTCGCCGCGACAAAGCCCAATGCGAGCGCGCCGACGTGCAGAAATTTTGCTGTCTTCATGATATGTCTCTTCGGTGCCTGCTGATGCGGCATAAGTGTGCGCTTTGGAGAAGTTGCAACTACACTTCAGGAAATCAGGCAATGCGTCCAGCGTGTAGATGCATCGCCATCATGTTCAGAAGAAGCCTGCTGGCACGACGGTGGATATAGGAGAGTTTTTCTCGGAATTGCTTGTACGAGAGAACGTCATTGACCTGTCGGCCAGCAGTTTCAGGGCAGGGATTGCTGATGGGGGGCTGTCTCAAGCGAGGCGTCTGGCAATTTCGGCGCCCGTGCGCCGCCTCAGGATGGCCATCGACCTCCTGACGCCATCCTGAATGGTCGCAGCACTCAATCAAACAGTCACGCTTTCGCCGCGCGCGTCATTGCTGCTGCGTCTTCCAGTCGCGCTTGATCTTCTTGGCGAGCGACCATTTGTGGACTTCGGTCGGGCCGTCATAGATGCGGAAGGCGCGGATCTCGCGGAAGGCCTGTTCGACGATGGTTTCGCCGGAAACGCCGGTGCCGCCCATCACCTGCACGCAACGGTCGGCGATCCGCATCAGCGCTTCCGACACGGCGACCTTGGCCATCGAGCTTTCGGCCGTGCCGAGCGAGCCGGTGTCGAGCACGTCCGCGCACCAGTCGATCATCAGTTCCGACTGTTTGAGATCGATCAGGTTTTCCGCCAGCATGAAGCCGACGCCTTCGTGATCGATCAGGGCCTTTCCGAACGCATGGCGACGACAGGCATAGTCGGTCGCGATCTCGTTGGCGCGGATCGCAAGACCCAGCCAACGCATGCAATGCGACAGGCGCGCCGGGCTGAGGCGGATCTGTGCGTATTTGAAACCGTCGCCTGACGCGCCAAGCATCTGGTCTGCCGGGACACGCAGGTTTTCGATCTCGATCTCTGCATGGCCGCCGGGCATCGAATTGTCGATCGTATCCAGCACGCGCAGGGTGCGGATCGCAGGATCTGGCAGATCGACGAGGAACATGCAGGCGCCGTTATCGGACTTCGCCATGACGATCCCGACCTTGGCGCCTTCCGCGCCGGTGATGAACTTCTTCCGCCCGTTGATGACCCAGTGATTGCCATCGAGTTTGCAGGTGGTCTGCATCATCGACGGATCGGAGCCAGCGCCGCCTTCGTCTGCCGGCTCGGTCATGAAGAATGCCGAACGTGCTTTGCCCGACGCCAGCGGTTCCAGAAAACGCGTCTTCTGTTCGGCTGTGCCGACCTTGCCGAGCAGGTACATATTGCCCTCATCGGGCGCCATCGTGTTGCAGGCAAGCGGACCCAGCGGCGAAAGACCGGATTTGATCAGGGCCTTTGCCGTTTCGCGCTGCGTCAGATGCGACCCATCCGCAAGAATATGCGGGGTCAACACGCCGGACTTGCGGGCCTTGTCGCGCAGCTCTTGCACCAGTTCGTCGCTCGGGCCGTGAGCACCTGTCCGCGGATCTTTCTCATAGGGGATGACTTCGGCGCGAATGAAGGTCTCGATCCTGGCGGCAATGGCGTCGGCGCGATCAGTCATGGAAGCAGATACTCCGGTCGCCCCCTTGGGCGAAGTCCTGGGGCAGGATTGAGGCAGGCGGGGCCGATCACGGTACGGGTGGTGGCCGGCGACGAGGTGAGGGATCGCATTTACACGATCAGTATGCCCGATCGCATCGAACTCGGCTACGAGGCATCGATCACCGTGAAGCGTGTCGTGGCGTCACTGACCCGCGCATGGCGTGCTGGTCGGTCGAATCTTGATCGGCTGGTCTTGATCGGTGGAAAACCGCTATTTCGGCGCCGGCTCGGCGGCATCGAGATTGATGCCCGGGAAACGCCGTCTCAGGTCCCGCTTCAGCGATCTGAAATGCTCGATATTGTTTTCGAGCGTCCGCAGCCGTGCTTCGCCGATACGAATCTCGTCGTCCGATTTCTGCAGGAGTTCCGCCCGCGGATCCGACTGACTGTTGACGTCCTCGATCTCGTTACCGCCGACAATTGCGGCGATGGAGATGACTTCTTCCAGCCGACGCTTCAGGCCGTCATGCTCGTATTCTGCGCTGCGCAGGCCGGAGTCGATGGTCGCCGCAATGGCAAGAACAAGCCGTTCATCGGTGATGCGGTCGCGCTCCGGCGAGCGGGTCCGGAATGTCTCGGACGAGGAGCGAAAGATGCGCTTCAGCATGGCGGCATTTCCCTCTGGCTCAGGTGAGACCTTTGATCTTCTTACACGATGTTGCGGAGCCTGACGACATCTGCACAATGCCCGATGTCGATTTCGTTAGCACGAGCTCCTTGGCGGAGATGAAGCGTAGCGTGGCTCTGGGGTTGGCGTCGCAGAATCGCGACAGCGTCGCCGCGGTGGCGGCCACCGTGTCCTGTTTCGGAATCACCGCGATGGCCCCATCCTTCAGGATGTAGGCATCTTTGACGTTCGGCATCGTCGCCGTCGCGGTGCAGACCTTGAACAGGCCTTCATAGGCCTGTGGCGGCATGGTGAGATCGCCTGCAAGGCCGCCGAGCAGATATTCCCGGCTCTTGTTGCAATTATCGGCATGCGCGGTGCTTGCGGTGAGTACGAGCAGTGCGATGATGGCAGCGAGCTGTTTCATGCCGATGCCCTCAGCTCCGATCCCGTTTGCAAGGCATCCTCGGACGGCGATGGCCGCTTCAAACCATAGGTTTCTGCGGCGCAGCGTTCCCACGACAGATCACGCGCATGTGCGGCGGCGCCAGCGCCGAGGCGCGCCCGCAGCTCATCGTCCTCGGCCAATTGCCGGATCACATGGGCGATCATGTCGACGCGGGGGGCGACCAAAAGGCCAGACTGGCCGGCGAGCACCGCATCGGGCACACCTCCGATATTGCTTGCGACGCTCGGCAGACCCGTGGCACCGGCCTCGAGATAGACGAGACCGAAGCCTTCGACGCGGCCGGACGAATCCGGCACGCCGGTCAGACAAAAGAAGTCCGCCGCACCGTAGATATCGCGAATTTCTTCATTCGATAGCGCGCCGAGTAGCCTGATGTCGCAGTCCGACGCGGCGATCATGCCGCGAAGCTCATCGACATAGTCAGCTTCTCCTTGCGGACCGATGACCAGCCATGTGATGCGCTGACGTAATTCGTCAGGAAGCTGCGCGAGTGCGGCGAGCGTGAGATGATGTCCCTTGCGCCGCGTGAGCCGTGCCACGGTGACCATGACGATCCGGTCGGGCGCAATGTCATAGATCGCGCGTGTGGCAGCGCGGTCGCTACGCCGGCCGGACCAGAAATCGGAGACGCCAAGGCGAATGGCATGGATGCGGCGTTCGTCGATCGTGAATCTTTTGCGGAACAGCTCGCGTGTGAAGTTGCTATTGGCTGCGACCTCGGTGCGTGGCCCGAACACGCCACTGAAGCGGATCGCCAGCCGCTTCAGTGGCGTCTGCGTCTCATTGATCTCTGTACCATGCACAGTCATCAGCATCCGCGCCGGCGTGCGGCCGCGCGCGAGTGCGACCGGAATGAAGAATGGCCAGTCGGCGGCATGCACCACATCGAACGGAGCCGTACCAATGCGGCTGCGCGCCAGCATGATCTTGGCAGGCAGATCGCGCGCCGAATGCAATCCGCCGCTGAAGCGGTGGATTGCGAAGGGCATGGCGCGATCGTCGGCTGACATATCCTGTGCGTAATCGGGAGCGACCAGCGTCACCCGCGCGCCGAGCTGCGTTGCAGCCAATGCGATCTCGTGGGCGTAGGTACCTATCCCGCCGCGTGCGGGAGCATATTCGCTCGATAGCAACAGGATATTCACAGATAGCCTCAGTGTGCCGCGGAGGGCGTCATCGTCATGTTGCGCGCGTTCTGGATGTCCTGGTGATAGGTAAAGACGCGCGCCAACTGTGTCGCCGGTGTGAAATTATCGATCGCGCTGGCAACCTGCACCGGGTTGATCTCGCCGGTGCCGATCGCATCGCGGGTATCGAGGAAACGTTGGGCCAAGTTCTCGATCATCTCGTCGCGAGATGGGCTGCGGGAAATGAGATAGCCGCTCTCGCCATCATGAATTACTGACTCCAGTTGCGGCAGGTGCACCGCGACGACCGGGCGGCCGACCGCAAGCGTCTCGAGCACGCAGCGCGGCATGCCTTCGAATTCCGACGTCAAGATGCCTGCGTGGGCATTGGCCAGTGTTGCGGCCATGCCGACAGCGTCCTTGAAGCCGTGCCGGATCGTGATGTCTTCGATCGCGGCGAATTCGGCAAAGCGATGCGGATCGCTGGTCCCGATATAATGGAATTCGAGATGGCCATGCAGCCGCTCGCGCAGGCGGGCGATGGTGCTGAACATCAACGGCGGATCCTTGAACTCGTCAAGGCGTCCCGCGAAGATGATTCGGAACGGCTCGGTCATCGCCGGAAATGGTTGTGGCTTGAAGATGTCGGTGTTGACCCAGGTCCACAGCGTATCGATCTTGCCGCTCTGGCCGGGATAGGTCTTTTGCAGCCGTTCGGTGATGAACGGATTCACGCACAGAAATTTTGCGCTGGTCGTGACCGCGAAACGCTCGCCGATATTGTGCACGAACGAATACTTCTTGAGGAGCGAATCCATCTGCAGCTTCGGCGCGCCCTCGCCATGCAGCATCTGGATGAAGGGGCGGCGCAGCAGCGTCGGCAGCCAGGAAAATTCGACGCGGCGCAGATCAACCGTGCAGCCGCGCTCGCGGATCAAGCGCGACACCGGTCCGAAATAGCGCAGCAACGCCATGAAGAACTGGCCGGTGAGTGATGAGCGGATGGTGCGCGCGGCCTCTCGGGCCTGCTGGTCGGAATAGTGCAGGATCGGGAGAAAGTCGAAGTCGCGCCCGCGGAAAGTCAGCCGTCGCACTTCGCCGAGCTTGAGGTCGCCGATCGAATCCACGCCAACGAACAGGATGTCCGTGTCCGTGGGATGGAAGGTGATGAAGTCGCGGATATAGGTCTCTAGCCCACCCACCTTTTGGCCGCGCGGATCGAAGGGGTGGATGAGGCAGATCTGGTAGCGTTGCTTGGCCGGCGCGGCGTTCCGGGCGCGAAGACCCAGAGTGAGTGTCGAGGTCATGCGGCTTTCCTCATGCGAGCGTTCAGGATTTGTGGAAGCGTACTGGCGATCAAACGTGGCACGGCGGCAGCGCAGCGTGCGTAACGGGGCCCAAGGCGGCGCGGATCCCGCAACATGCGCCAGGCCCATTCGAGACCGGCACGTTGGGTGAACATCGGTGCGCGAACCTGTGTACCTGCGATGAAGTCCAGCGCCGCGCCGAAACACAGGCAGCCCGTCCCGTCCAACTCATCGATACAGCGCGACGCAAACACTTCCTGTCGTGGCGCGCCCAGCGCGAGGAAGCAGAGCTTTGCACCGGATGCGCGGATCTGTGCAATCGCTGTATCGGCTTCCGATGAATAGGCCTCGAAGTTGCGACCAGGCGCGAAGGTGCCGACGATCTGCAAGCCCTGATATCGCTTGCGCAATTCTGCTGCAGTCTTGTCCAGCGTTGGCCTGTCGGAACCGAACAGAAAGATGGGAAGCCCCTTCTTGCCTGCAGCTTCGCACAAGGGAGCGGCAAGATCAGCACCGGTTGTTCGTGAAATAGGTTTGCCGAGCAGATGACTGAGAACGACGATCGGAAAGCCATCCGCAGTCACGAAGCGTGCGCGCCGGTAGGCCGCGCGAAAGTCGGGCTTTTGTTGCAGATGTACGACATGATCGAGATTGAGCGTGCATACACTGAAGTTATCGCCGCGTTCGGCCGCTTCTACGATCGATAAAACGGCTTCATCGAGCGATGAAACGTTCACGGTGACTCCGTCAACGGTGAGATTTTTGGCGTGTGGCGCCTGCGTCTTCGACATGTCGGTCCCCTGATGACGATGTAGCCGAGGTACGCTTGAACGAAGTGCACACCTGCTTGCTGCCGATGCAGCAAAGAAAAGTGAGTCGAAAATCATCTCCCCGACGTCATGGACATCAAAACGAACTATTGCGACGCAACGATGGCGATGCTGTCGCGCAATATGGAAAAGATAGCAGTCACGATTTTGAATCGATGGAGAGTGGATATGTTCGAATGTTCAAGGAGAAAGTCGCTCGCAGTCATCGCCGGTGCGACAGTCGCTATGCAACAACATGCACTCGGCGCGACTCAAATGCAGAGCCTTGGTACAATTGCGGCAAAAAATGGCTTGATGTTTGGCGCGGCTGCGGGGCCGGTGATCGACAAGGATGTCGGATATCGTGAGCTTTACACAACACAGACGAAAATTATAACGACGGACATCGCTCTGAAAATGGGCACGCTTGCGCCGATGGCGGGTCCGAAGCGATTCGAGAGCGCCGATCGATTGCTACAATTTTGTGCGAGTAATCGCATTCCCATGCGCGGTCATTGTCTGATCTGGAACGAATGGGTTCCGCAATGGATCAAGTCCATGAGCAATTCCGAGCGACAAGCTTTCTTCGATAGTTATATCGATGAAGTCGCCGGGCGCTATGCCGGCCAATTGCAGTCATGGGACGTCGTGAATGAGCCGTTCTGGCCCGGTCACAAGGCACCCGGCGGCTATCGCCTTGGCCCGTGGTACGATGCCTTTGGCACTGATTATATCAGGCGCGCCTTCGCGCGGGCCGGTGCTGTGGATAAGAAGACTAAACTTGTGCTCAATGAGGCACAGGCGGAACGCGATGACGATGTCGGTCTCGCGGTACGCACCGGACTGTTGCGTTTGGTCGATGAATTGCAGCATGCCGGCGTCCGGCTTGATGTCGTCGGCCTGCAGGGCCACTTGCAGCCGCGCTATCCGCATGATCCCCAGCGGTTTCTGGAATTCGCCCACGCGCTCGCCGAACGCAAGGTCGACATCTACATCACCGAATTCGATGTCCGTGACGACACGTTCCCGGATGATGTAGCCACGCGCGACAAGATGATCGCGGAGACCGGCGGGAAATTCCTCGAGACGGTGCTACAGGTCCCGGCGGTCAAGGCCGTGATCGCGTGGCAGCTGTCCGATCACTATTCATTCTATACGGACGCCGCGAGAAAGAAGAATCCTCTCGCAGAACGACTGCCACGGCCGCTGCCGTTCGATGAGAACATGCAAAAAAAGCCGCTGTGGTACGCAATGGCCCGTGCGCTGGAGACCGCCAAACGGTCGTGACGATTTCACGACATTAGAGCTCCGAGAGTTGCGGTTGCCGGCGCAGCATCCGAAGCAACGTCGGCCCGTAAAGGATGGCAAGGACCAACACGTAGATCGCCGCGCCTGCGGCGACATGTGCTGCCAGTAAGACATGGTTGGGCGCTTCGGGCAGTTGCGTCAGCAGTGCCGCCATGGCCCCGGTTGCGAGGACGATGCGGGCGAGATGCGCCCAGGGCAGGGTCAGGCCGAATTTCGAAAAACCGATGATGAAACTGACCAGCGCTGCGGCAATGGCGGAGAGCACTGTCGCGCCGGCCGCACCGACGAGTCCCCAATAGTGGATACAGATGAAGCTCGCCACGATCGTCACCAGCGCGTCGATGCTGGAGACCACGATCATCAGCTGTGTCTTGCTGTGCAGGAGAAACACCTGATCGCCGAAATGGGCACGGATGTTGCGGATCGAACCGGCCAGGGCCGAGAGAGGCAGAATTGCCAGCGTCACCTGCTGAAACGGCGTGGCGATCAGCAGGTGCACGATCTCGGCTCGTAGCAGGAAAATGCCCGCAATGCTCGGCGCCAGAATGCCGATGAGCAGTGCACTGTTATCGGCAAGCTGGCGCATCGCAGCCTTGCTGCCGCCTTGCTCCATGCTCTTGACCGCCAGCGGGAAAGCCGCTGCCGTCACCAGCATCGCGGCCACTGCCGCGGCGCGTTGGCCCAGACCATAACCAACGGCAAAGAGACCGGCGGCGGCAACGCCGAGCATGTCGTTGACGATAAAGCGCGACGCATTGAGGCCGACCCAGCCCAGCGCGCCACCGATAATCAGCGGAATGCCGTAGCTCACCGCATGGCGAATGATCTCGCGATCGATCGGCCATAAACGGCGGCTGTAGCCGACATGGGGCAGCACGACCAAAGCGGCAAAGAGCTGCGCGGCGGCATAGCCCAGCAGTGGCCATTCTGGCGACGGACCAATCAGCTTGATGAGTACCAGGCCAAGAATGAAGCCGATCGACGGTCCGACGATCTGCTGGATCGAGTAGACGCCGATCTGGTGCCGGACCCGGGCGCGTTCGGCGATATAGAGATTGAGCGAGCGGCTGATGACGTAAGCGACGGTCGCTCCGAGCAGCGCCGGGTTGGTGTCAGTCGCGATGACCGTATAGAGCACGCCGATCACGGCGGCGCTCTGCAGCACCAGTGAAACAAGAATGACGACATTTTCGGTGCGATAGAAGCGTTCGGCCTGTTCGCCATCCTGATAGCGACCGAAGAAACGCAGCGCATATTGCGACCACCAGGCGAGGAACGCGATCTGCAGCAGCTCATGCGTTGCCGTGATCAGCGTGATCACACCCAGCGTATGCTCGTTGACCACATGGGTCCACACGATCATCGCGACCAGCTGGAACATTGGTCCGACGATCTGAGCGGGAAGATAAAGGATCGTGCGCTTCAGCAGCATGGTCAGGCTCCGAGCCAGCGGGCCGCGCGCGGGGGCGCCCATCGTTGCACGGCGAGCAGTGCGATAAGGCTCAGGGCGACAGTGATCGCATACATCAGAAATGTCCCCGCAACCGGGCCGAACTGGCGCAGTCCGCCATGATCGCGCAAGGCCATGACAATGAAAATATGCCAGAGATAGATGAAGTAGCTGCCGGATCCGAGCATGGCCAGGATCGGCGCGCGGACGCCGAGTGCGAGCAACAGGACGCAGAGCGCCGCCGCATAGCCGAAGAACGCCATCGAATCATAATCGGCGGCGTCGCCGATCTTGAGCAGTCTCGCTGCCACATAGATCACATAGGCCAGCAGTGCCGCCGCGGTCAGCGTCAGGCGCATCCGTGGAAGGGCCAGCCGCGCCGTCGATCCGGCGACCAGCATTCCCAGCGCCACGAAGCTGAACCAGAACGGGATATCACGCATGCGCACTTCCTCGATCAGCCCTTCGGACAGCCCGCGCTGTATCAGCAGGGGATCGACATAGCTGCCGATAATCAGTCCGAAGACGAGGGCGAGCATCAGGACGAGGCGCAGTCGCTCATTGGCTTGGGTCGGCACACGATGGGCAAACCATAGGGTGAGCCAGAGCATGAGCGTACAGCCGAGATAGACGAAGACGTAATAATACACGAACACGTAAGCGAGCACGAAGCGGGCAGCCGTTGTCGTCGGGCGGTGGTCCATGGCCGGATTCTGCAGCGCCATGTAGAGATAGGCCGCAGCGAAAGCGATGGCGTAGGGGATCAATGCGGCCATCACGCGCTTGCCGAGTGGAACGCGGCCCGACAGCGCGGTCAGATAGCCGGACGCGAACAGGAAGATCGGCACGCAGGGGCGCAACGCCGCATCGAGCATGGTCTTCCACGATGCATCGAGCGGTTGCTGCAGCGAATGGATGCCGATCACCATCAGAATGGCGAGGCCGCGCATGCTGTCGATGGCCACATCCCGGCTGGCCGTCCTCGTTTGAGTCAGCGGCCGCGCCGTCCCGGACATTGTCTGCGTTGCATCCACCATCAGGTCACCTCTGCCTTGGCACCGTCGCCGCGGCAATTCGCGTGCTGAAATGGCGATCATAAGCCTCATTGAGAGCGCGCCGCATGGGCGTCTCGAAATAGCGCAGGGACAGAATGCTGGCGGCGGCAAGAACGGCGATGGCCAGCGGCACCAGGGCGAGCTTGCCGCCGGGAATGACGGGGGCAAGGAAGCGTGCCGCCAGCGTGAGGACGACGGTCGCGACCGGAATATGCAGCATGTAAGAGGAATAGGTCAGCGACGACCAGCGCTCAAAGCCAAGGCGCGAGAACAGGGTGGTCTGGCTGGAGAGGTCGTGATGGATGGCGAGTGCAGCGATGAGATAGATGACTGCGAGCGCTGCCATGATCGGAAGCTGCGCGCCGAAGATGAGGAACAGGACGAGGGCCGTGGTCAGCAGGCCCGGTATCGCTGGAAGCCGGGCAATCCGGTCGCGAAACAGCCAGCAGGCAATGCCGAGATTGAAGGCAGGCAAAGCGCGGAAGGCGCCACCTTTGTTGATCCAGTCCGGCCAGGGCTCGGTGCTCATGGCAACGGCATAGATGCTGTTGGCCAGCAGCGGCAGCACGACGAGGACCACAATCACCGTCCTGCTCCGCGCGATCATTAGCACCATCAGCGGAAACAGCACGTAGCAGAAGAACTCTGCCGACAGCGACCAGCTCGGAAAATTGAAGGTCAGCCGGTCGCCATCGATGGCGTGCAGCAGCAGGAACTGCGCCGGCAGGTCTGAGAACGGATAGCGCGCCGGGTTGTCGGTCTTGGCGATGCCGGCATGAAGCGCCAGTGCGATCAGGATATAGAAAGCCAGCGTTGCCAGATGCAGAGGATAGATCCGCGCGAGGCGCCGCCACAGGAAGCGGCCGACCGCGGCGGGTGAGCCGACTTTCGCCAGATACTGGCTGGCAATGACGAAGCCGGAGATGACGAAGAACAGGTCGACGAACAGATTGAAGTGCCAGGTGTGGTCCACCATGAAGCGACCAATTGGCAGGTCCTTGATGTAATCGGAATAATGCAGGATTACGACGGCGCTGGCCGCAACGATGCGCAGCCCGTCCAGATGTCGTGTGTTGGTGTCGATATCCTGCAAGAAGCAATATCCCCTGTTGAACGGACCAGGCGTGGCCCCGATCCGGCATGGACGCCGGCGTCACGATCCTAATGCGCGACGTTGGGTTTCGCCGCCGAACGACGGCCGGCCAGCTGCCCGCCGGCGAGTTCGGCGATCAGGTCGATGACGATGTCGTGGTCGCTCGCTGCCAGCGCGTTCCAGCGCGCGAGGTTCTCGGTAGCTGCCGCAACATACTGCCTGCGCCACTGAGAAGCCGCGATAGCCCCGCCGATCTGCGACGCTGCGGTGCCGTGGTCCGACGGATCGATGAAGATGCCGGATGTGCCCAGCACTTCATGGAAGACGGGCGCATTCGGCGCGACGATCGGCAGGCCGGCATACTGGGCTTCGAGCAGTGGAAGGCCGAGGCCTTCGTCATGCGAGGTGCACAGGAAAATATCGGCCTCATTGAGAATGCGCGTCACGTTCTCGGAAGACTGGTAGCCATGCAAGGTCACGCACGACATGCGTTCCAGTGTCTTCCAGTCATCGCCCCAGCCTTTGCGGCCAACGATGTCGAGGGTGGCGCCGGGAAAACCGTGCTGACGCAATTCACGGACGATATTGGCCGCGGCGATGAAGTTCTTGCGTGGCTCCACGGTGCCGAGCGCCACGACGCGCAGCGGCGACGTCTCGGGCTCGCGGTCGGCGCGCTCGGCGGATTCCAGCTTGAACACGTTGCGCACCGGCGGGCGATACAGCGTGATCTCTGCGTCCGGGCGACAATGTTCGGCGAGCTTGCGCTGGGTGTCGCGCGAATTGGTCAGGAAACGCGGATAGTTCTTGAGCGCGATCTTGAAAGGCGTCGCCATATAGAGTCGCGCGCGGGCATTGAGATCGGCCTGTCGCGTCAGCAGGAAGTCGTCGTGCATATAGGGCAGCACACGTGATGAAAACATCCGCAGCAGCGGGCTTGGCGGGAAGCCGGGGCACAGCAGGAACGACGAGGGAGACGCCAGGCGCATCGGCAGACCGAAAGTCTGCGTCGCCACCATCTGGCCGGTGCCGCGCGAGGTGATGGGCACGACATCGAGCGGCGCCAGCGCCTGCTGCGAAAACAGCTCCAGTGTGATCCGTTCGAGCCCGGTCACATGGCGTCCGAGATGGGTGTGATCGACATAGATAGTCATGCAAACTCCTGATCCCGGGGGACGGCGCGGACATGCGGAGCCGCCATCGGCGGTCGCTGATGGACATGGCGGGGTGGCGCCACGGCCGGCGCGCGTTCGCGCGGCAGCAGCAGCGCGATGAGCAGAACGAGTTGCGCCAGCTGGATGTTCTTCGACGAGAAGCTCACCGAGCTTGCCGCAATCATCAGGATCAGCAGCAAGATGGCGAAGGCTGCGCGGTCCGACCGGCGCAGCAGTTCGATGAAGAAGCAGGTCAGGCCGAGCGTGATCAGGATGGTATGGATCAGGCCAAATTGCACGATGCAGGACACCCAGAAGTTCTCGATGCCATAATTCAAACCGAGCTGCGACTGCAGCGCGTTCACGCGAACCGGATTGGGTCCGAGAATCAGTTCGCTCCACTGGAAATGATTGAGCATGTCGAAGGTTGCAAAGCGCGCCAGGGCGCTGCCTTTGTCCGACGAGAAGCGCAGCAGCATCTTGTCGAAGATGCCGAGATAGAGCGCAGCAAAAACGACACCTGCCGCCGCAAAAAGAAAGCAGATCGCGCCGACAGCGAACAGCAGCGGCACGCGCTTGCCGCGGATCAGCCGGATCGTCTCAAGCAGACCGAGGCAAGCCAGCACGAACAATACCGTCATCAGCGCGGTACGGCCGCCGAAGGCCATCAGTGAGCCCAGACTGAAGGCGATCAGTGGCACGCGGATCATGATCGGCGGGCAGATGGCCGGTCGCAGCACCAGCGCCATGATATAGGCGCCGACGATGCCCGAGGCCGTCAGCGGATGGCCGAGGAGCGCAGCCGAGCGCCATTCACCGACTACCAGCACGCTGCCGAGCGTCAGCGGAATGATGCGATGGCCGGAGAAATATTCGTAATAGCCAATCAGGATGTTGAGCAGCAGTGTCGCATGGATGGCCCAGACCAGCGGCCGCCGCTGCGCCGGCGTCAGCCGCCAGATCAGCAGGCACAGCAGGATCGGCAGCAGGAACGTGTCGATGATGACCGTGAACGGGCGTTCCAGCACGAACATCTGGATCAGCAGGACGAACCAGCAGAACAGGTGCACCAGCAAAAGCTTGGCGTCCGTGAAGGCACGGTTGATCTCACCGATCGGGTCGCCGTCGCGCATCAGCAGCAAAAGCATCGCGATGAATGTCGCATAGGTGCCGGGGTGCAATTTCTCGAGAAAATTGCCGCCGGGTGTCAGGTAATGGATCTTGAGATTGGTCAGAACGCCGCCGGACAGCGTGAAGATCGCGACGATGGCGCCCAGCAGCACGCTGACGATCATTAAATTAATGAGTTGGGCGGTGTTGACGATCTGGCGTCGTTGCGGAACGCGTGCACGCGAGCCCGCCGCGGCGACGGCGCCGTTGCGATGCAGCCTGAGCGGCGCGGTCCGGGCCAATGTCAACGCGCAGCTCCCGCACTGGCGGCGGCGACGCCATAGGGCTTCAGATAGGCCGAGCTGCGATAATAGTCGTAGAAGCGGATCTTGCTGAGATCGACCTGGGTCAGCACGGTGCCGAGAATGCGATCATGCACCGGAGCCAGCAGCTCCATCGTGTGGGCGACGACTTCGCGCGGTGTCTGATTCCAGGCCATGGCCAGCAAAATTCGGTCGGCGAGTTCGGCCAGCGCGCGGCCGTCGACCAGCGGAATCAGCGGCGGCGAGTCGATGATGATCAGTTCATAATGTGACTTCAGGCGGTCGAGGATTTCGACGATCTGCTCGGAGAACATCAACTCGGTGATGGCATCGACATCCTTGATAGCGGGCGAGGGCAGGATCGAGAGGCCGGTGCTGCGATCAAGCAGGATGGCGCGCTCCAGCGACACTTCGCCGGTCGCCACCTGCAGGAGGCCGGCATCGGCATTGGGGCTGACGGCGCGGGTCAGACCGGGATTGCGCAGATCGCCGTCGATCAGGAGTGTCTTGATGCCCAGCGTGGCGAAGGACAGTGCGAGATTGCCGGCGAAGGTTGTCTTGCCTTCACTTTCGAGGCCCGATGTCACCAGCACGACCTTGACCGTGTCGATCTTGCGCGCACGCTGAATCGCCAGACGCACCGCGCGAATCGCTTCGGCGAAGAATGTGCCGGGCTCCTCGATGGCATAGCGCATCAGTGGTGGCTGCAATGCAGCCGGCAGCAGCCGCATGGTGCGCGGATCGTAATTGCCGAGTTCGGTGCGGCCGCGTTTGGCACGCCCGGCGAGTTCGCGACTGCTGATCGAGGGTAGAGCGGCCAGCGCGGGAACGCCCGATATCTCTTCGGCCTGTTCCAACGTCTTGATCCGCCCGTCGAGATAGTCGGTCAGGAATGCCAGCACCGTGCCGCCGCCGAGGCCGAGCAGGATCGCAAAGCCTAGAATAAGCATCGTCTTCGGCGCGGAAGGCTTGAGCGGGATGCTGGCAAAGCTGACGATGCGGGAGTCCGGCATCTCCAGGCTTTCCTGCGCCGTCGTCTCCTTCGAGCGCGCCAGATATGACTCATAGAGCGTGCGGTTGGCCTCGGCCTCGCGCTGCAGCTCATGCAGCCGGACCACGGCCTGACCGGACGTGCTGGAGACGCCCTGCAGCTTGTCGAAACTGTCCTGCAGCGACGCCTCGCGCGATTTCGCAACGTCATAATCATGCGCCGTGCCCTGCACGATGCGCCCGATTTCCTCGTTGATCAGCCGCTGCGTGTCCTTGAGCTGTGCCCGCACATTGGCGACCTGCGGATGCCGCGGACCATATTTGCTGGTCAGGTCGGCTTCGTTCTTGGCGATATCGGCATATTGCGCGCGCAGCTTGGTCACCATCTCCGAGGAGACGGCGGCATTGAGTCCGCCGGCATCGCCGCCGGTTTTCGCCAATTGCTGCACCTGATCGAACTTGGCACGCGCCTCGGCGGTCTGCACCCGGGCAGCAATCAGCTTGCTGTTGAGATCGGTGATCTGCTGGTCGTTGACCGTCACGCCCTGCGAGACCGCGAGGTTATTGGCGGAACGATAGTCCGCGACGGCCTGTTCGGAGGTGACGACGCGGTTCTTCAGCGCATCGATCTGGCCGCCGAGCCATTTGGCTGCGATGCGCGTCGCATCGAATTTGGCGCGGACCTGTTCCTCGAAATAGGCGTCAGCCACCGCATTGGCGATGGTCGCGGCTTTCTGCGGCGATTCCGAGCTGACGGCGATATCGACCAGGAATGTCGTGCCTTGTCGTGTCACCTTCATGCGGCGCTGGAGCAGATATATAGAGTATGCACGCGCGGCGTCTTCGGGGCTCACGCCATCGACCGGGCTGCTGCTGCGGAATAGATTGCGGATCGGATCGAGCAGGCCGGGCTTTGGCATGAACTCGAGATCCTGCGTCAGCTTCAGCTTGTCGACCACACGCTGCAGAATGGTCAGCGACTGGATCAGCAGCGTCTGGCTTTCGATGGTCGCATCATCCGTGCCGAAATTGGTCAGCACCGATTGATTGGTTTCGACCACATTGGCGCGCCGGGGATCGACCAGTACGGTGGAATTCGCAGTATAGAGTGTGGTCGCCGTCGCCACATAAGCGAGGGCGATGCCGCCGAGCACGGCGGCGGGCAGCACGACTGCGCGCCAGCGCCGGCGCAGGATGCGCGCCATTTCCCGGAGATCGACGGTCGGCGCCTGCCAACCGGCAACGGCGGTCGGAACCGGTTCCGGTGCCGCCGGATAAGGCTGATCAAAATTGCGCTGTAACATTGAGCCCTACCTGGTGTTTGTCGTAACTGAAGGTGGGTATATCGCTGTCGCGCGATGTGTAGCGGTGATAGGCCGAGATCGCGCTGAAGCGGTTCATCAAATACTTCACGCTGGCATTGGTCGTGGTCACGCGGTCCTTGCGGGCCTGGCCGAAGAAGCGATCGATCTCATAGGCGCCCGCCAGCGACAGGATGACGTTGCGACGCAGCTCGTAGTCGACGCCGACCTGCACGGCATTGGCCAGCACGCCGGTCGAGCTGGTATCGGATGTCTGCGTGACCAGTTGTTCGGCCTTGACGTGGATGTCCATCAATCGCGTCGGGCTCCATGTGAGCTTGGCGCGATAGGACGGTCCGTCGACGGTGCCGATCAGAGGATTGTCGAAGCGCTGCTCGACATAGCCGCCGCCGAACTCGCCGCGGAGCAGATTGCCGAAACCGACGGTCAAGCCGGACAACGCGCGATAGCCGGTGGAGTCCAGCGTCTGGCCGGGTACGCCGCGGATGTTGCGCTGGTTGCCTTCGACGCCGCCGAACCAGCCGAGCACAGGCGAGAACGCATAATCGACGCGGCCGTGAAGCGCATAGATCTGGCCGTCGCGGCTGCTCTGGTCGATCAGACTGCCATCCTGCGCGCGCGCCGTGCCGTAATCGTACGAGTCGACGCGTGCGCCGATCGATGTCGCCAGCCGGTTGAATTCCTTGCGGACGGTCAGGTCGCCGGACATCAGATTATATGGAGTCGGTGTCACGGCATTGGAAGGCGAACTCAGCGAACCCACACCCTCATTGAGATGCGCGATCTGGAAACTGCCCAGCACGACCATATCGTTGGCGATATCGATCCAGCCGGCGCCCTTCAGGCTCACATCGGTCTGGTCGAGGCTTGAATTTTCGTTATAGGCCGTGGTTCGCGAATTGAGCTTGATGTCGATGCCGTGTCGTTCCCACAGCGTGTGCGCACGCAGGCTGGGTTCGATCACCGCTGCAACGTCGCCGCGCTTCTGGGTGTTCGAGGCAAACACATTGCTGTCATAGAGCGCGCCCGTCATCAGCGACGGGTTGAACATCCAGGATCCCTGGCGGATGCCGACAGGTTCATAACCAGGTTGCTGTCGCTTTTTTACTGGCATGTCCTCTGGCGCTACTGCTTCGCGGTTATCCCGGTCGACCAGATCGGGCAGCGCGGACGGTTCGAAAATCCGTTGCGCATTCCAGGGCGGCGCGAGCTCGTCGCTGGTTGCCGGGATCGCCTGGGCATTGGCGGGTGATGCAATACCAAGCAGAATCGCCGTGACCGGCCATGGCGCGATACGGAGAGCGCGGCGCGTGACGGGAATCGGCCGCAGCCCCTCCGGTCCTTCGCCGATCGCCTCCGATCCTGCTGATACAAACGTACATTTCATCACTCATCCCTTGCGAAGGACATGCATTCCTCCGCTATCGAATTGTCGTCGAGACTTGATTGCCGCTTAGAAATTCATCCCGGCGCTTACAAACTCAGCAAGCCCGTGATGAATGTCGCGCCCCCACTAGCGCACTCAACACTCGTCTGATGAAACGCCCTTCTCTTTGCTGCCCACAATGCGAAGTACGAAGTAAAGTTCGTCGCACTGCACAAGAATACGCACCGCAAAAAGTCGAGACTATGGCGACGCGCGACATGAAGGCGCGCATCGGTCACTACACATCAGACAAAATCAAAAATGATGAGTTCAGAAGTATCGTTCTGGGACACGCACATTGTCGCCGGGAAATACTAGGACTGGCGAATCGAGCGCATAGATCTCTTCGACCGTTGAGCCCGATCGCCGCAAATACACTTTGTTCTCATTGGCGCGATAGGTGAATCCACCGGCAGTTGCGACGGCGTCCATCACGGTCAGGCCCATGCGATAAGGGTATTCGCCGCTCTTCTTCACTTCGCCGAGGATATAGAAGGGGCGATACAGTGCGATTTCCACATTCACGCGTGGGTCTCGCACGATTCCCTTGGCCAACGCGGAGGAGATGCCCTTCTCTAATTGCCGTGTGGTCAGGCCTGCGGCCTTCACGTGGCCCGCAAGGGGAATCGATACAAATCCGTTGCTGTCGACTTCATATTCACCGGTGATATCAGCTTCGCCATAGACCTTCAGACGAACGCGGTCAGTCGGTCCAAGAAGATAGGTGCCTGACGGCGAAGCCGCAGAAACCCGCTGGTCCTGTGCGAGCGCGATCGACGGAGCGACGCCAGCAAGGAAGAATGAAAGCACCGGTACTATCAAAATGCCGGCGCATCGGTTCGTTCGCAACATGGTAGACCCCCAACACAACATCAATGTGATCATCTGCATCAATTCGATGACAATTGATGCAGACGACAATTGCGCGAGAGTGTCCGGCAAAAAACGGCGAAAGAATGTGGCGTACTCAGAGAGTGCGCAGATTGCGTACTAATGTCTTCTTAGAGAACCAGAATCTCTGTACCTTCGATGGCAATGCACGTGAGGATGCCGCTGCGCCACGCACCTGTGTCAATATTCACACGGTTATCTCTAATATCTGCATGGGGAACCGGTGTGTGTCCGTGCACCACATAGACGCCATGATTGCGCTTGGAATCCAGGAACTCGTCCCTGATCCACATCAGATCATGCGGATCTTGAGACGACAGCGGAACATTGGGACGAATGCCCGCGTGAACGAACAAGAAGTCGCCGCATCTGATATTGTTCCGCAGGCAACGCAGGAAAGCGTCATGCGCCGGAGGGAATGCGGCGTGAAAGGCGTTCTGCACGTCCCGCGCCGTTGCCGTGCGCGATGGAGAAACGCCATAGGACGCGAGAGTCTGAAGTCCCCCCAGTTGGCGCCAGTGCTCGAGCACGCTGGCATCCTCCAGGAAGTCTTCCATGATGGCTTCGTGATTGCCGCGTAGGCAGATTGCATGGTTGTGCACCATGCGGACTGCCAGCAAATCGATCACACCTTTCGAATCCGCGCCACGATCGATGTAATCGCCGATATAGACCTCTGCCGCATAGGTGATCGGGCGACGTCGGATGTCCTCATCGATGCGCGCGATGGTTTCCTGCAGCAGGTCGGCGCGTCCGTGAATGTCACCGATGGCATAGATACGCGTATCGGGCGGCAGTGCCGCCTTGTTCGAATCTGACCTGGAGAGGGAGCGCGGCATTTCGCGCAAGCTACGATCAGGGAACCGTCGCGGTCAAATTCAATCGGCCGCGCAACGCCTTGGGACTCATAAAGCTTTGGGGATAGCGAAGAGCTCAGAAGAAAATGATGCGAACGGCGACGATCACAGCGACCCAGACGGCCGCATTGATAAGAAGAAGTCTATTTCGCAGTTTGCGGCCAGATGCGTTACGCACATCGCTGGCAGAACTATCCACAGGGCTGGAGATCGCCGCCTTATCCACGGCGATCGCGCGCGGGGGAAATGAAATGTCCCCTGTAGTCATCTGAGGTGTTCGTCGAGCGACCATGGCGATGCCGAAATATCTGGCGGAGTGAGCAGTCTCAGTGCGCAACATAATGGGCGCGCTTTAGTATCGAGTGAAAAATCAAGCTCGAATCGATTGCCGCTTGGTGGCGATTTGTTAATTGCGAAGATCATGCACCCGATCTCGCAGCTACGCGATGCAATTCATCGATCTGCGTAGCGCAATTATTTTGCATGGCTGCCGTGAGCTGGATGCAGTGCAGCAAACAGATAAAACGATCTAAGCGCTTCCGTGCACAAAGATTTTTGCGCGCCGCACAATTATATCAATATTGCGACTGCGTAATGTTACACGCCAATACCGTTTTGCCGCCCTAATTCGTTCGCACAGTTAAGAAATCTTCAGGGATGAAGGTTCTTGCTGATCGACGAAGATGGTTTCGCAATTGCGAATGTTCGTCGAAGGGAAGAGTTCTGAATTCGCATGCCTGCCACATAGGCATGTTTCTGTTCGATTATCGCGCACCAAAGTTCCAGCAGGGAGCGAGAGCATGGCCTCTACAGTTTCAGTTGGTTTTGATCGCAACAAGGTGACGCCGCTCTGGAAGGAGCGGCAGCTCATTTCAGTGCGGCCGGTCGAGTTTGCCGGCCATGGGTCCTATCGGAATAGCGCCTATCGCAGCCGCCGGACGAACCAGGTTGCCCGGTGCGAGCCGTCGGAGTCGATTGCCAAGCGATTGTTCGACATTGCGGCCGCTGGCTCGGCCTTGCTGTTTCTCGCGCCGCTGCTGATCACCATCGCAATCATCATCAAGGCGACCTCGCCGGGGCCGGTGTTCTTCACCCAGTATCGCTACGGCTACCGCAACCGTTTCTTCAAGATATACAAATTCCGCTCGATGCGCACCGATGCCGGCGACAAGCGCGGCATTCAGCAGACGGTCGAAGGCGACGCCCGGGTGACGCGGATCGGCAAGCTGCTGCGCAAGACCAGCCTCGACGAAATTCCGCAGCTTATCAACGTGCTCAAGGGCGATATGTCTCTGGTTGGGCCGCGGCCCCATGTACCGGGCATGCTGGCCGCCAACGTGCTCTATGAAGATCTTGTGCCGTATTACTTTACGCGTCACAGCGCACGGCCCGGCATCACCGGTCTGGCCCAGGTGAGCGGTTGCCGGGGCAGCACCGTGGAGGCGCCACGGGCGATCTCGCGCATCGATTACGACCTCGAGTATATCGAGAAATGGTCGATGCGTATGGACATCACGATCATCGTGCAGACGGTCCGGCGCGAATTCCTCTCCGGTAATGCCTTCTGATGCCCACGACCGATTGAGCGGCGGCATCGATCACACCACACATTGCAGACATTGCGCTGGCGGACCCCCGTCCGGCGCCCGGAATTGTTTTGCCTTGAAACCAGCCTCGAACGAAGGGTGACAGCCATGACGGCGACGCAACGGACCAAGCAGCTCCTCAAAGACGCTTTCCCGTCGATGTATCTGCGCTGGCGCTTCCTGAAGCGTCCCAAATCGGCGGAGCGTGAACTGGCCTATCTCGACAAGATCGTGCCGCAGGGGGCCGTCACGGTCGATGTCGGCGCCAATTGCGGTCTCTACACCCAGCAACTGGCGCGGCTGTCCGGTCAGGTCCATGCGTTCGAGCCGTCGCATGAGATGGCCGATCTGCTTCGGCGCACCTCTGCGTCCAATGTCCGCATCCATGAAGTGGCTCTCTCGGATCATGAAGGCGATGCCGAGCTCTACACACCGCAAGGCGAGGATGGCCTGGTTTACGGGCGGGCATCGCTCGAACAACAATATGAGCCGTCGGTGAAGCAACTGATCACCACGCATGTTCCATTGGCGCGTCTCGATGGTGTCGTGCGCGAGGACGTGTCCTTCGTGAAGGTGGACGTCGAGGGGCACGAGTTGAGCGTCTTGCATGGAGCCGTCGGCCTGATCGACCGGTGCCAGCCAGTCTTCCTTGTCGAGGCAGAGGATCGTCACCGTGCCGAGGCGACGCGCTCGGTGTTCGATTTCTTTCGCGACAAATCCTATCGCGGCTTCTTCCTTCAGGACGACGAGGTGATCTCCATCGATCATTTCAACGCCGGGGAAATGCAGGACGCCGATGCGCTGCTGCCCAATGGTGGCCGTAAACCCGGGCAAGCTTACGTCAACAACTTCTTTTTCTTTCCGCAGCATCTCGACGGCGAGTTGATCCTCAACAGCTGAGGCGCATGCGGAATTCTCGGGGGATGTCCGGGTCGTTCTGACCGCGGACTGTTTACAAGACAGGACATGCAATGCGAATTGCCATGATTGGCGCTGGCTATGTGGGGCTCGTGTCGGGGGCGTGCTTTTCGGACTTCGGCCATCACGTCACCTGCGTCGATACCGATCAGGGAAAGATCGATGCGCTGAACAACGGTGAGATCCCGATCCATGAGCCCGGTCTCGATGCGCTGGTCGCGAGCAACGTCAAGCAGGGACGGCTGAAATTCGTCACCGATGTCGCATCTGCTGTCGGTGCGGCTGAGGTGGTGTTCATCGCCGTCGGCACGCCGTCGCGGCGCGGTGACGGTCATGCGGACCTGTCCTATGTCTATGCAGCGGCGCGCGAGATCGCGAAGGCCATCAAGAAGTTCACCGTGGTGGTCAACAAGTCGACGGTGCCGGTCGGTTCCGGCGACGAGGTCGAGCGCATCATTCGCGAGGAGAATCCGGATGCCGAATTCGCCGTGGTCTCGAATCCGGAATTCCTGCGCGAAGGCGCTGCTATCAGAGACTTCAAACATCCCGATCGTATCGTCATCGGTTCCAGCGATCAGCGCGCCAAGGATGTCATGGCGGAAGTCTACCGGCCGCTGCATCTGAACTCGTCGCCGATCATGTATACGGATCGCCGCACGGCCGAACTGACCAAATACGCCGCCAATTCATTCCTGGCCACGAAAGTCGCCTTCATCAACGAGATCGCCGATCTCGCCGAGAAGGTTGGTGCCAATGTACAGGAAGTCGCGCGGGGCATCGGTCTCGACAACCGGATCGGCCTGAAGTTCCTGCACGCCGGACCGGGCTATGGCGGCTCGTGTTTTCCGAAGGACACGCTGGCACTGATCAAGACGGGGCAGGATTACGAAGCGCCGCTGCGCATCGTCGAGACCGTGGTCGCCGTCAACGACCAGCGCAAGCGCGCGATGGCGCGCAAGGTCGCGCATGCCTTCGGCGGCAATCTGCGGGGCAAGTCCATCGCCATTCTCGGTGTGACCTTCAAGCCGAATACCGACGACATGCGCGACGCGCCGTCGATCCCGTTGATCACGGCGCTGCAGGATATGGGCGCCGAGGTGCGGGTCTATGATCCCGTGGGCATGGAGCAGGCGAAGAAGGTGTTCGAAAATGTCACCTTTTGCGAGGGGCCCTATGAATGCGCCCGCGGGTGTCATGCCATGGTCATCGTCACCGAATGGGAGCAGTTCCGCGCGCTCGATCTGAAGGAGATGGCGGCGATCATGGCCTGTCCGGTGATCATCGATCTCCGCAACATCTATTCGCCGGATGAAGTGACGCGGAACGGATTTCTCTATAGCGGCGTCGGGCGGCCGCAAGCAGTGGCTTACTAGCTCGCGCATCTGCGCAGATAAGGGGAGGCGCGCAGTGTCTTACTGCGTCGCTTCCTCCGTCGTGTCGGGCGCAGTCGCATGTTCGCTTCGCGGCGTCGTGGAGGCGTCGTTATAGCTTTCAGTCTGGTAGATCGATTCCAGGTCGCTGCCGCCGAGATACCAGCTTCCAAGGAAATATGTGGCGCCGATGATGGCTGCGGCCATCACGAGGCCGCGGCCGACGGAGAAGACGATATCGGCCTTCGTGACTTTATGCGGAGCGATCTTGTCCATGAAGGCGTCCCTATGGGGCATGCCGCTATCCTGCAACGGCGTGGTCCAGTTGGTGCTCAGGAATTCGAGCGCAAGCAACAGCGCAATCAATCCCGGACAGTGTAGCGTTATCGATCTGACATGTCTGCTGGAAATGCCGAGATCGTCGCGTAGCAGAGAACCCATTGAATAAGCGAATAATGCGGCGCTCAGACCGCAGATCGCAGAATCACAATCACTTTCGGCATCCGCCCCATCCGCGAACATCGCCAATGCGGCTCATTTGTTCAACCGTCACAATTGCAACAATTCAACCCCGAATGTCGGAATACCGAACACAGGCGCGTGAGCACGAGCTTTCTCCCGTGGAACCTGAGGATGACGACAGAGTGACGATGCGTTGCTGGAGTACCGAGGTTATGATCGCACTATGAGACAAACTACATTTATACTGGCACTTGCCGCCGTGATCGCGTCCCCGATCTATGCGAACGAAATCGATCAGATGGCGAACAATCTGGAAACAAGCTGTTCGAACCACTTTCGCAAGCGGCCGAACAAACCTTCGAGCGATTCCAAAAAGTTCTGCAGCTGTTTTGCCGGAACCTTCACATCGACCATCTCGCTGCGGGAACTTGATGCCGCAAATGGGGTGGTAACATCGGAAATTCAGGAACAATTCGAACGCGCTGCGGAGTTCTGCGGCCGCGATGTTGCGCCGTCCGTCGCGCAAGCGGGCAGGGCATGGATCATGGAATCCAACTGACCGACGAATCCCGGCGATCATTGTCGGCTGTTACCCTGACTCACTGTCGCCTCATTTGACCGCAAGTCTTTGCTCGTCGGCAAAGTGGGACACATCTTGCGCCGGCATTTGGGGACTGCTCATTGACTGACTCTCGTTTCAAGGCGCAAGTGGCGTCTCGCATGCCTATGCTCCGATTCAAGGAGTCGAAGCTCAGGCAGAAGGTCGGTTCCGCCGTCGAGGCGGTTTCGATTGCATGCGCCCATGTTCTTGCTATCGCGGCCCTGGTGATCATCGGCGGTCTTGTCATCTATGTGAGATAATCGTCGTGCGTACTATTCTACTTGGACTGTTCCTGACGGCCGTCGCCCAGCCGTGTTTCGCGCAAAAATTTCTCTCCTTCGAACCTTTGATGATGGATCCGTATGCGACCGTGTTCGTCGACAACGGTTCGTGTTCGGCGGGCAAGGTGCTGAAGGTGCAAGGTGCGCCGAACAACCAGCGTCGCAAGAAAAGCTGTGTGCCGATCAGCGACGTTCGCGGCCCCGGCGCCGTCAGAGGCAAATAGCCAAGGCCACCGCAACGGCGCTTACGCCGTCGCCTGCTGTATCGTCGGTCGGCCCACGCCATAGGCGTTGACGGCGCCCGGCGGATCGATGCCGCGCATATGCGATGGATGTGGCTTCCGTGGCATCCATGCCCAAATGGGCAGCAAAGGCAGAAAATACGGGCTTAATTCGTCGAAAATGCCCGCATCCGCGCGGACGCCCTGACAAGCGGGAACAGCATTGCTATGGTCGCGCGTACCGGCCGCGACGTGCCGGGTTCCGAATCGAGATGGATCAGTTCAGGTGACATTTGAGCCTTCCGCGCGTCCGGGTGCAATGCAGGGCGGACTCGCGGCATCGTATATAAATATGACGGATGATGAGGCCGTCGATCTCGCCCGCGAGCGTTTTGGCATCGAAGGCCGTCCCACGCGCTTTGCCACCGAGAAGGACGACACCTTCCGAATCGCGCCGGCAAGCGGGCCGCGCTTTATCCTGAAGGTTGCGAACCCCATCGAGGACATTCCCGAGATTGATCTGCAGGTGCAGGTGCTCGATCACGTCGCGGCGCGTGCGCCCGATCTGCCGGTGCCGCGCGTCATTCCCAACGACAAGGGCGAGCGGCATTTCAATTATCTGGATCGTGCCGGCCAGCGCCGGCAGGTGCGGATGATGTCCTATCTCGAAGGCCAGCCTCTCAGCGAGGTGCCGTCCACGGCGTCGGGTCGGGCCGAGATCGGCAAATTGCTGGCGCGGCTCCGCCTCGCGCTGGCCGATTTCAGCCATCCGTCGGATTCCCGGGTTGTCGCATGGGACGTCAAGAACCTGTTGACGCTGCGCGATCTGCTGGCGGAAATCACCGATGCCGCACAGCGCCGCAAGGTCGAGGCTGCACTGGAGCGCTTCGCCGCCATCGAAACCCGGCTCAAACAGTGCCGCATGCAGGTGCTGCATAATGATTTCACCCGCTCCAACATTGTCGTCGATGCGTCGCTGCCGGGTTTCGTGAGTGGCATCATCGATTTTGGCGACACGGTCCGTACCGCGATCGCCATCGATGCGTCGACGGCGATGCTCAATCAGTTGCCCGTCGCGATGAAGGGCGATGTCTTTGCCGACGGCCGCGATCTCCTCAAGGGCTATCTCTCGATAGCCGATCTGACCGCGGAAGAACTCAGCCTCATTCCGCATCTGATCTTCTCGCGTCTGGCGACGCGCCTGCTGCTGTCCACGGCCATGGCCAACCGGGTGCCGTCCGTCGCCGCCTATGTCCTGCGCAACAACGAGCAGACCTGGGTGCAGATGGACTGGTTCATCGCCCGCTCGATGGACGAGATCTCCGATCAGTTGATGGACTTCGCCAGATAATCTTTGCCACATCCGACCCTGCTTCCAGAGGAAACAATAACATGACCGCAGTCACCAGCGCCCCGCGCGGCAAGATGGTCAACGGCTTCGACCCCGCCACGGCAACCGGCCTCACCGAAGAGAGCCGCAAGCTCGTCACGCGCCGCACTGAGTTACTCGGCCCGGCCTACCGGCTGTTCTACAGCAACCCCGTCGAGGTCGCGCGCGCCAAGGGCGTGCTGCTCTATGATTCAGAGGGCAATGAATATCTCGACGCCTATAATAACGTGGTGTCGGTCGGCCACTGCCATCCGCGCGTGGTCGATGCGATCACCCAGCAGGCACAGACCATCTGCACCCACACGCGCTACATCCAGAAGGGCATTCTCGATTACGCCGAAGACCTGCTCGGCACGTTCGAGGGGCCGAAGCGCCATGCGATGTTCACCTGTACCGGATCGGAAGCCAACGATCTCGCCGTCCGCATGGCCAAGCATCACACCGGCAACCAGGGCATCATCATCACCGAGGAGGCCTATCACGGCAATTCGGAACTGACCGCGGGCTTCTCGCCATCGCTCGGGCCGTATTCGCCGCTCGGCACCTTCGTGCGCCGCGTCCCCGCGCCGGATTCCTATCGCATCGCGCCGGAAAAGATCGGCGCGTGGATGGCCGAGAAGGTGTCCGAGCAGATCGTTGACCTGCAACGCCGCGGCGTCGGTGTCGCCGCCTTCATCGCGGACTCCATGTTCTCGTCCGATGGCATCTTCTCGCACCCGACCGACGTGCTGAAGCCGGTGCTCGATGTCGTGCACAAGGCGGGCGGCGTCTTCATCGCCGATGAAGTGCAGTCCGGCTTCGGCCGCAGCGGTGAAAAGCTCTGGGGCTATCAGCGCCACGGCATCACGCCTGATATCATCACCATGGGCAAGCCGATGGGCAATGGCTACCCCGTTGCTGCCGCCGTGATGCTGCCGGAGATCGTGGAGAAATTCGGCCGCGACAACCGCTACTTCAACACATTCGGTGGCAATACGGTGGCGATGGCGGCCGCGCAGGCGGTGCTGAATGTCATTCGCGACGAGAAGCTGGTCGAGAATTCGCTCCGGGTCGGCAAGGTCCTGCGCAACGGCTTCCATGCACTGGCGAAGAAATACGAGCAGATCGGTGACGTCCGTGGCTCCGGCCTCTATGTCGGCGTCGAACTCGTAAAGGATCGCAGCACCAAGGAGTCGGATGCCGCCGCGGCATCTGCCGTGGTCAATGGCCTGCGCGCGCGCCGCGTGCTGATCTCGGCGACGGGCCCTCATGCCAATGTGCTGAAGGTTCGTCCGCCGCTGGTCTTCACCGAGGCAAATGCCGACCGGCTGCTGACCGAGGCCGAAGCCGTGATGGCATCGCTCTGAGATGACACGGATTGATGCCATCGCGCGGGTCAACGCGCAGTTCACGTCGGGGGATTTCCTCGCCACGCTCGATCGCATGGTGGGCTACAAGACCGAGAGCCAGAGCGACAAGCGCGCCGACGATCTGCGCGCCTATCTCGAGCAGGAACTGACGCCGACTTTCACGGCGCTCGGCTTTACGACTGACATCATCCCGTCGCCATCGGGGCGCGGGCCCCATCTGCTCGCGACCTATCATGAGAGCGACGATCTGCCGACCGTGCTGATGTATGGCCATGGCGATGTGGTCCCCGGCATGGAAGGCGAATGGCGCGACGGGCTCGATCCGTGGCGCTGCACGAGTGTTGGCGAGCGCGTCTATGGCCGCGGCACCGCCGACAATAAAGGCCAGCACGCCATCAACATCGCCGCACTCCGCGCCGTGCATGAAGCGCGCGGCGGCCGGCTCGGCTTCAATGCCAAGTTCATCATCGAGATGGGCGAAGAGATCGGCTCACCCGATCTGCCGAAAGTGTGTGAAGCTCATCGCGACGCTCTGAAGGCCGATCTGTTCCTCGCCTCCGATGGCCCGCGGCTCTCGGCCGAGCGGCCGACGATCTTTCTCGGCTGCCGCGGCGGTCGCCGCATCCATCTCGATATCGAATTGCGCGACGGCGCGCATCACTCCGGCAACTGGGGCGGACTGCTCGCTAATCCCGCGACGATCCTCGCTTCGGCGATAGCGACGCTGGTCGACAGGAACGGCCGCATCCTGCTGGACGCATTGAAGCCGCCGCGCATTTCCAACCAGGTGCGGGCAGCCCTTGCCGATGTGATCGTCGCGCCGTCTGCCGATGAACCGGCTCTGTCGGAGAATTGGGGCGAAGACGGCTTGTCGCCGGCGGAACGGCTCTATGCCTGGAATACGCTGGAAGTGCTGGCGATCAATGCCGGCAATATCAACAATCCGGCCAATGCCATTCCCGGCAAGGCAAGCGCGGTGCTGCAGCTGCGCTTCGTGGTTGGCACCGATATCGAGAATGTCGTGCCGGCCATACAGAAGCATCTCGCTGAAAACGGCTTCGCTGATATCAAGGTGAGCCAGTCGCAATATTTTTCGGCGTCGCGCACCGATATCGACAATCCCTGGGTGGGCTGGGCCGTTGACTCTGTTCGCAAGACCGCGGGTAGCGCGCCGGCGCTGCTACCGAATTTCGGCGGCTCGCTGCCGAATGACGTGTTCACGGATATTCTGGGGCTCCCCACTGTGTGGGTGCCGCATTCCTATCCCGGCTGCTCGCAGCACGCGCCGGATGAACACATTCTCCTGCCGGTGACGGAACAAGCGTTGAACATCATGGCGGGTTTGTTCTGGGATTTAGGTGAGGCGCCGGTGCGGGCGTAATCGTTGCCATAGTAACGATGAGCAATGGTGCTCGTGCTTTACGCTGTCATGGCCGGGCTTGACCCGGCCATCCATCTTTCGCACCCGTCATCTTCAAAAAGATGGATCCCCGGGTCAAGCCCGGGGATGACGAGGAGGGGCAGTGCGCCCTCTCAATCCTTCACAAACGCCAGCAGCACGCCATTGCCCTTGCTCGGCGGCACGACGACGCCGATATCGCTGCGGCTCCCGGCTGAACCCACAGCTTTTTCGGCCGCTGCAATATCAGCCACGCCGAACACCAGCGAAATGCCGCCGCGCTCCGGAATGCCCGCGAGCGATGTGCCGGGGAAGTGTTTCGCAAGCACGTCCTTGGTGACGAACACGAAGTCCGCGCGGTCGCCGCCCGACGGCACAGTCACGGCGCCATCGGCTTCCGTCTTCGTCGATCCGTCGATCAGCTTCGCCATATGCTGCGCGTCTGTCTCCGGCTCCGGCGTGACGATGAACACCTTCTTCAGGCGCTTCGCCGTATTGGCATGCACCTGCAGCTCGGGAATCCACACGGTCTCGCGGGTCTTGTGCTGGCAGGCGAAGATGCGGAGGCCGCCGGGCGCTTCCTCATAAGGCCACTGATAGGTGGCGAATTTCGCCGCGCTCAGGCTGCCGTCCGGCATCGTCACCGGACGTTCGAAATCGGTCGGGCCGATCGGCGTGTAGCCGCGTGCGCGGATTTCCTCGGCGCCCACGGCGGCGTCGGTGGTGGTGAAGGCGATGCGCTCGATGCCGTCGCCGCGCTTGGCGAGAAACGCCCGCGTCGGCGCATTGTGCTCGGTCTCGTTGAGAACGCCCAGCAGCTCCACATAGTCCGGGCCGAGCATCATGGTGTAATTGCCGGAGCCCATCTTGGCGCTGTGGGTGCCGCGCGGCGACACCGTAAAGCCCAGGCTCTTCCAGTTCGCGGCAGCAGCGTCGAGGTCTTTCACGACGACCACGGCGTGGTCGATTCCAACGATGTTTTTCAGCGTCACGTGCTCATTACCTTGCAATGGATCAGGCGCGTAAACTATGCAGAATGCAGGGGTGCCGCAAGAGAACGGTTATGTTCGGTTGCGCGGCGCAATGCATGATTGATGCTGCAGAAAGGCGTGACGATGGATACCGCAACTGTGCCCTGGCCGAAGTCGCTCTGGGCCGGCGTCACGCCTCCCGGTCCTGATTTGCCGGAACTGAGAGGCCCGGTCGAAGCCGATGTGGTCGTCATCGGCGGCGGCTTCACGGGGCTCTCGACGGCGCTGCATTTGCGCGAAGCCGGTGTCGATGTCGCCGTTGTCGAGGCGATGGAGCCCGGCTGGGGTGCGTCGGGGCGCAATAACGGCCAGGTGATCCCGACGCTGTCGCGGCCCGATCCCGAAGACATCATCAAGCGCTATGGCGCGGCTGGGGAACGTCTCGTCGGACTGATCCGCGACAGCGCCTCGATCCTGTTCGATCTCACGCGCCGCTATCAGATCCAGGCCGAGGCTGAACAAAATGGCTGGATCCAGCCGGTGCATTCGCCGGGCCGCATCAAGATCGCGGAGCGCCGCGTGCGGCAGTGGTCCAAGCACGGCGCGCCGGTGGAGCTGCTGTCACGCGAGCAGATGCGCACGCTGCTCGGCTCCGATGCATGGTTCGGCGGCTTCTGGAACAAGACCGGCGGCCATATCAATCCGCTGGCGCTGGCGCGCGGCCTTGCGCGTGTGGTGCTGGAGCAGGGCGGCCGCATCTATGCGCGCTCGCCGGTGGAGAGTTATGAGCGCAAGGGCGATCGCTGGATCGTCAAGACTAAGAACGGCGAGGTTCGCGCGCGCAGCCTGATCGTCGCCACCAATGCCTATACCGGCGAATTCTCCAAGCAGCTCTCTCCGGGCATCGCCAATGAGGTGATGCCGGTGCTGTCATGGCAGATGGCGACGCAGCCGCTGTCGGACGAGGCGCGCAAGACCATCATCCCGGGCCGGCAGTCGATGTCGGATACGCATGGCGAACTGTATTTCGCGCGCTACGACGCGCGCAATCGTCTGGTCACTGGCGGCAATGTGGTCGGGCTCGGCGACAAGACGGAGCGGCTGAAAGTCATGGTGGCCGAGCGGTTGAAACGACTCTGGCCGCAGATCGGCGATGTCCAGTTCGACTATGTCTGGAACGGCTATGTCGGCATGACCACAGACTTCCTGCCGCGCATGCACAGGCTCGGGCCCAATGCCTATGGCTGGACCGGCTGCAACGGCCGCGGTGTCGCACTGTCGGTGGCGCTCGGCGATGAATTCTCGAAGGTGGTGCGCGGCGTGCCGGAGAGCGAACTGGCGCTGCCGTTTTCCGAGCCGGTGCCGATCGTAGCCCACGGGCTGATGCGCCTGCTAGCGCCGTTCATGCTGCTGGTCTATCGGCGGCGCGATGCGAAGGAGATGGCTTAGCGTACGCCACACACTTAGCCCTCATCCTGAGGAGCCGCGCAGCGGCGTCTCGAAGGATGGGCGCGAGCTCGGAACCTAGCCATCTCATGGTTCGAGACGCGCGCAAGTGCGCGCTCCTCACCATGAGGGATGGAGCTACACAGTCACCGGCTTCCGGCTGCGCGCAAAGTCGCCGCCGGGGATCGAAGCCAGCAGGGCCTGCGTATAGGCATGCTGCGGATTGCCGAACACTTCGCCGGCCAGTCCGTGCTCGACGACTTCGCCGTCCTTCATCACAGCGACGAGATCACAGATCTGCGCGGCAACGCGCAGATCGTGCGTGATGAAGACGATGGAGAGCCCAAGCCGCTCGCGCAATTCATGCAACATCTTCAGCACCTGCGCCTGCACCGAGACGTCGAGCGCCGAGACAGCCTCGTCGGCCACCAGCACGTCGGGCTTCAGCGCGAGCGCACGTGCGAGGCCGATGCGCTGGCGTTGGCCGCCGGAGAATTCGTGCGGGAAGCGATCGATCGCGGAAGGATCGAGGCCGACCAGTCGGAACAGCTCCTTCGCCTGTGCCACTGCCTGCGCACGCGGCGTACCGTGTACGATCGGACCCTGCGCCACGAGGTCGCCGGCTTTGCGGCGCGGGTTCAGCGAAGCGAACGGGTCCTGAAACACCATTTGGATGTGCTTGGTCTCGCGGCGTACCTCGTCGCGCGTGAGCTTCGCCCAGTCCTTGCCTTCCAGCACGATCGATCCCCCATCGGGATCGATCAGCCTGATAATGCAGCGCGCCAGCGTCGATTTGCCCGAACCTGACTCGCCGACAATGCCCAGCGTCGCACCACGCGGCAGTTTCAGCGAGACGGACTTCACGGCATGGGTCACACGCACGCCGCGGCCGAGGAAGCCGCCGTTGCGATAGGTCTTCGACACGTTGTCGAGCGTCAGGATGACGTCGTCGGACAGTGCGCGCGGCGGCGGCGCCGTCAGCGGTGGCACCGCGGCGATCAGCTGTTGCGTATAGGGATGCTGGGGATTGGTCAGCACGTCCTTGACCGCGCCTTGTTCGACCACATTGCCGTGCTGCATCACCACGACCCTGTCGGCGATCTCGGCGACCACCCCAAAATCGTGGGTGATGAACAGCACCGCGGTATTCCTGCGGCTCTGCAATTCCTTGATCAGTTTCAGGATTTGCGCCTGTGTGGTGACGTCAAGCGCGGTGGTCGGCTCGTCGGCGATCAGGAGGCGCGGATCGAGCGCCAGCGCCATGGCGATCATCGCGCGCTGGCGCTGGCCGCCGGAGAGTTCGTGCGGATAGGCGCGTGCGGCCTGGGCAGGATCCGGAATGTGCACGTCTTGCAGCAAAGCCAGCACGCGCGCCTTGATGTCGGCCTTCGAGAGATCGGTATGGATCTCGAACATCTCGCCGATCTGGTCGCCGATGGTGCGCAGCGGATTAAGCGCCGTCATCGGCTCCTGGAAGATCATCGCGATCCCGGCGCCGCGCACCTTGCGCATCTCGGTATTCGACGCGCTGGCGAGATCCTTGCCCTCGAACAGCACGCGGCCGCCATCGATCGCGACTTCGCCGGGCAGCAGCCGCATGATGGCGTTGGCCATGACAGACTTGCCGGAGCCGGACTCGCCGACCACGCAGACGATCTCATTGGCGGAAATCGCCATGGAGACGCCGCCAAGCGCGTGTGAGCGATCGGCGCCTTTGGGCAGCTTCACGCTGAGGCCGTCGATGGTGAGGATCGGATTGTCCACGGCGCTCATCGGCTTTTCAGTCTCGGATTGAGCGCGTCATTGAGGCCCTGGCCGACCAGCGACACCGCGAGCACGGTGAGCAGGATGGCGATGCCGGGGATCGCCGAGACATACCACTGCACGCGCAGCACGTCGCGGCCGAGGCCGATGAGGTTGCCCCATGACGCCACATTGGGATCGGACAGCCGCAGGAAGGCCAGCGCGCTTTCCAGCAGGATCGAAAGGGCCATCACCACGCTGGCATAGACGATGACCGGCGGTAGCGCATTGGGCAGGATCTCGCCGAGGATCAGTTGAATGTCCTTCATACCCAGCGTCCGCCCGGCCTGGACGAATTCACGGCTGCGCAGCGACATGAATTCGGCGCGCGTCAATCGCGCCGGTGCCGGCCATGAGACGATGCCCACGGCGATGGTGACGGTGGTGATGGTCGAGCCGAACACGGCGACCAGCACCAAGAGCAGCACGAAATTCGGCAGCGTCTGGAATGCTTCGGTGATGCGCATCAGCACGGTATCGACCCAGCCGCCATAATAGCCGGCAAAGGCGCCGATCAGCACGCCGATAACGACGGCGATAACAGTCGCGACGCCGCCGATCAGCAGCGAGATGCGCGCGCCGTAGAAAATCTGCGCGGCGATATCGCGGCCGGAATTATCGGTGCCCAATAGGAAGCGCGGATTGGAGAACGGCCAGATCAGCGGCCGACCAGCCAGCGCCAGCGGATCGCGCGGATAGATCCAGCTCGCGGTGATGGCCATCACGATGACCACCAGCAGGAGCAGCAGGCCGACGACGGCGGCCGGGCTGCGGAAATAGCGCTTGATCGCGTCCATCATCTCACGTCTCCGCCTGGATGCGCGGATCGAGCCGGGCATAGAGAAGGTCGACGAGGAAGTTCACCAGGATCACGAGCAGCGCCGAGACGAAGACGATGCCGAGCAGCGTGTTGAGATCGCGCTGCACGACGGACTCGTAGGCCAAGCGCCCCAGACCGGGCAAAGAGAACACGCTCTCCACCACGACCGAACCGCCGAGCATGGTGCCGGCCTGCAGACCGATCAGCGTCACCATCGGCAGCAGCGCATTGCGCAGCACATGTTTGGCCACCACGCGGGTCTCGTCGAGTCCCTTGGCACGTGCGGTGCGGACGAAATCGAGATTGAGCACTTCCAGCATCGAGGCGCGCATGATGCGCAGATAGATCGCGAGGAAGATCAGGCCCAGCGTCAAGGTCGGCAGGATCAGATGCAGCGCGATATCGATGGTGCGGCCAAATCCGGTCTGTACGGCGCCGATATCCTCGAAGCCGCCGGCCGGCAGCCATTGCAGATAGATCGAGAACACCACGATGGCCATCAGACCGAACCAGAACGACGGCGTAGCGTAGAAGACGAGGCCTAGGGTGGAGATCAGTGTGTCCGGCCACTTGTTGACGCCGCGTGCAGCGATGACACCAAGCAGCAGGCCGAAGAAAAACGCAAAGGACAGCGACGCGGTCATCAAGAGGATCGTCGGCGGCAGCCGCTCGAGGATGACGGTGGCGACCGGCTTGCCGTAGATCGAGGAGAAACCGAGATCGAGCCGGATCAGCCGCCACAGATAGTTGCCGAGTTGCATCGGGATCGAAAGGTCGAGCCCATAGAACTTGCGCAGCTCGCGGGCGGTCGCGGCATCGCCGCCGCCCATCTGCGCCATCATGGCATCGACGGTGTCTCCCGGTGCGAATTGCAGCAGCAGGAACACGCCGATCAGGATCAGGAATAGTGTGGGTATCGAGGCGGCGAGCCGCCGCCCCGCAAGGCTCAGGATGCGCATCTGGCTATTGTGGCGAAGTTTGGCTCAGGCGGAAAGCCAAAGATCGTGCCAGCTCGACGATCCCCAGCGCGGCGTGTTGGAATGGTTACGCGCCTTGGCCGTGATCACCGTGACGAAGATCTGTTCGATCGGCATCCACACCGGCAGTTCGGTGTTGGCGTCCTTGACGAAGGTCGCATAAAGCGCCTTGCGCTTGACCGGATCGATTTCGGTGGCCGCGTCGTCGATCACCTTGTCGATGGCGTCGTTCTTCCAGTCCCACTGGTTGGTCCAGGGCGCGCCCTTCGGTTGGCCGGAACGATACCAGACCGTGGTCGAGACCGCAGGGTCGTTGCGATACTGGTGCCAGCCGGTTGAGAGGTCGAAGGCATGGTCGTCATAGACCTGCTTCAGGAAGCCGCCGCCGTCGTTGCGGACGATCTCGACGGGAATGCCGACTTCGCCCAGCGACTGCTGGATGAAAGTCGCCCATAGCGAGATGTCCTCGCCCCAGGGAGCGGGCAGCAGGCGCAGCGAGAACCGGGTGCCGCCGGCGCCGGGCTTGAAGCCGGCCTCGTCGAGCAGCGCGATCGCCTTTTTCTTGTCATAGGCATATTGCGGCGTGTCCGGGCCCGGATAGAAGTCGGTGGAGACCGAGGGGATCGGGCCGGTGCCGAGCTTGGCGAAATCGCCGAGGAAGTTCTCGATGAAGAACGGCACGTTGATCGCATGCGCGATGGCGCGGCGAACGCGGATGTCCGCGAGCTCCTTGCGGCGGAAATTGAACTCGATGGTGTTGGTGCGCGCGTTGCCTTCATTGCCCTTGGTGGAGACGATGAAGCGCTTGTCCTTGCTCAGCCGTGCCGTGTCGGAAATCGTGAGACCGGTGAACGGGCTGTACTGGATGTCGCCGGCTTCCATCTGGGCGGCGGCCGCGGCGCGGTCGGTGACGACCTTCCAGACGATACGGTCGAGATAGGGGGCGTTCGGGCGCCAGTAGTTCTCGTTGCGCTCGGCGATGATGTATTGGCCGCGCTCGTATTTGACGAATTTGAAGGGGCCGGTGCCGACCGGGGCGAGGTTGGTGGGGTTCTGGCGGATGTCGCTGCTGCCCTCATAGAGGTGCTTGGCGGAGATGTAGCCGAGATCCGGCAGCGCGCGCAGCAGCAGGCCGAGCGGCATCGGCCGCTCATATTTGAAGATCGCGGTCTGCGCGTCCGGCGTTTCCACCGCGGTGAGGAACAGCTGCAGGGTCGATCCGTAATTGAGGATCTTCTTCCACATGTTCATGGCGGTGAATTGGACGTCGGCCGAGGTGAACGGCTTGCCGTCGTGCCAGGTCACGCCCTTACGCAACTTGAAGGTGATGGTCTTGCCGTCCGGTGTGGATTCCCAGCTCTCCGCGAGCACGCCGATCGGCTGGCCATTGGCGTCGAGATCGACCAGTGCTTCCTGGATCTTGCCGCCGATGATGTAGACGCCAGTAGAGGCCTGAATGCTGGGGTTGAGCTGACGCTGTTCTGCACCGTAATGGACATTGAACACGCCGCCCTTGCGGGGCGTTTCCTGCGCGAAGGCGCGCAGCGGGTTCGCGACATTGGCGGCAATGGCGGCGGATGTCAGCAGCGCCGTGCGGCGGGTCATTTCCAGGCGGGTCATGGTGTCGAAGTCTCCTGCGTCGTGCCTGCGCAGATGGAACCAGCGCATAGCCCGCGCAACCTAGGGCATAACCGGCGGCCAAGTCATTCCCTAATGCTGCGGCGGCTCAGAGAATTCTTGCAAGACATGGCAATGGCGCAGCATAAAATGCCGCGCCATTGCTTCGATCTGAAAGCTTTGCTCAAAAGTTATGCCGGCCCGCACACAGGGCGGGCAACTGCACGCTTCAGCGCATCTTGACGCTCGGTTCGCGGCTCCAGAGCCGCAGCTTGGCCAGCTTGTCCATGAAGCCCGCCACGTCGTCGGCGTTGCCCAGCGCAACGACGCCTTCATCGAGGTCGTCCGCGATTCCCACCTTGGCGAACAACCGCTCGGCGGCCTCGGAATGGCCGATAAACTTGCAGTGGGTAAAGGCGTCGGTGACGAAGTCGCGGGCGGTCGACTCCTGCAGGAGGTCGTCGATTCCGGCTTCCGCCGGGAGCAAGGCCACTGCGTCATAGAGAACGGACGGGCCACCATCGATCATCTGGTCGGCGGCGACCAGGCTGCCATCGCTGGCTTCAACGCCGTTCACCTTTGGCGCAATGATCTCGTATGTTGCGCCGGCCTCCGTCACCGCGCCTTGCAGGGCGGCAAGCAGTTTGGCATCGACCCCGTCGGTGACGAGGATGCCGAGCTTGCGGCCCTCGAAACGCTGCGGGCCATTTGCGACAATGCTGAGCGCTGGCGACTCCGCCAGATCCTGCCGCGCGGGCATCGCCGCGTCAGCAGGCTTCGGCATCGTCGGAAGACCCAGCATGGTGCCGACCCTGTTGGCCAGTCCTTCATCGATGTTCAGGAGATGCGCGACCATGCGCTCGCGGATCACCGGTGTCTTCACTTTGCTCAATTCGAAAGTCAGCGCTGCGGCAATATGGTGTTGCTCGCCCCTGGTCTGGCTGATGAAGAACTGCCGTGCCTGGCTGTAGTGATCCGCAAAGCTCTCCGCGCGCAGCCGACGCTTCGCGCCTTGCTCTATGTCAGCAAATGTCTTGAAGCCTTTGGCGGTTGATTCGCGCGGGCCTACGCCGAACGAATTCGGCTGGTAGTTGACGCGACCGACCGGGTTGCGCATGGCCATGTGCCCGTCCTGCTGGAAATGTCCGAACGGACATTTCGGAGCATTGATCGGGATATGGGTGAAGTTCGGACTGCCGAGCCGCTTCAGCTGTGTATCCAGATAGGAGAAGTTGCGGCCTTGCAGCAGCGGGTCATTGGTGAAGTCGATGCCGGGCGGAACATTCTGCGTCATGAACGCGACCTGCTCGGTCTCAGCAAAGAAATTGTCCGGCATGCGGTCCAGCACCAGACGGCCGATAGCGATCGGGGGCACGAGTTCTTCGGGGATGATCTTGGTGGGATCGAGCACGTCGAAATCGAATTTGTCAGCAAACTCGTTGTTGAATAGCTGCACCCGCAGCTCCCATTCGGGATAGTCGCCGGACTGGATAGCGCTCCACAAGTCGCGGCGATGAAAATCCGGATCGGCGCCGTTGATCTTGACGGCCTCGTTCCACAGCACCGATTGCAGACCGAGCTTCGGCTTCCAGTGGAATTTGACGAAGGTCGATTCGTCCTTGGCATTTACGAAGCGGAACGTATGGACGCCGAACCCCTCCATGAAGCGGAAAGAGCGGGGAATCGTTCGGTCCGACATCTGCCACATGACCATGTGCATGCTTTCGGGCGTCAGCGAAATGAAATCCCAGAAGTTGTCATGCGCCGACTGCGCCTGAGGGAAGGCGCTGTCGGGCTCTTCCTTCACGGCATGGACCAGATCGGGAAACTTGATTGCATCCTGGATGAAGAACACCGGGATGTTGTTGCCGACCAGGTCCCAGTTGCCCTCTTGGGTATAGATTTTGACGGCAAAGCCGCGCACGTCGCGTGCGAGGTCGAACGAGCCCTTGCTGCCCGCGACCGTCGAGAATCGAACGAAGGCGGGGGTTCGCTCGCCTGCGCGCTGAAACAGATCTGCGCGGGTATGCTTGGCCAGTGAATCGTAATTTTCGAAGAAGCCATGCGCGGCATAACCGCGTGCATGGACCACGCGTTCGGGAATCCGTTCGTGATCGAAATGGAAGATCTTTTCACGAAAGTGAAAATCCTCGAGCAATGTCGGTCCGCGCGATCCGGCCTTGAGCGAGTTTTGATCGTCGAAAACCGGGCCGCCCTGGGCCGTCGTCAGCAACGCGTCATCTGGTCCGGCGATCTGATGGAGTTCGCCGCCTTCACCGCGAATGAGCGTCTGATCGTGAATCGTTGCATTGGTGGTGCCGCTTTTGGGCATTGATGATTTGGCCATGGGATGTCTCGCAGAAGTTACCGGGAGAAGGGCCCGCGATTGCGTTCGCGGGCCTCAGGGAGTTCGGCGTTGGGCAGGCGCTACTTGCTGAGGTTCTGCGCCATTTCGAGGTGATGCTTCAGCGCCGGCAGCGTCTTTCCGGCCCAGTCCTTCAATTCGGTATTGTCGCCGCTTTTGGCGTAGCGCTCGAACAGATCAACCGCGTCCTTGTGGGCGTCGAGCTGGACCGAATTGAAGTTCTTGCTGAAGTCAGCGCCGCTTTGTTCCTTCAACTTGTCGAGCTTACTTTGATGCGCGCTGTCGAGCGCTGCCGGAAGTTCGGCCTTAACCTTGCCGCTGCTGACCATCGCCTTCAGCTCGGTGCTGGTCTTGGTGTGATCTTTCACCATCATGGCTGCAAAGGATTTCTCGGCGGCATTTCCCTTGCTTTCCGCCAGCGTGTTGGACTGGATCTCGAACATGTCGCTGATCGCGACCTGCTTGACGAAATCAGGGGTGCTTGGGCTGACACCGAGAACGGAATTGACTCCCGTCTTTTCGCCGACGGACTGCGCGTAAACGGCTGGGGCGAGGGCGGAGGACACGAGCAACAGGCTCGCAGCAATAAGGGTGCGGCGTTTCATGATTTTTCCAATGTTTGGACGAGGGCATCAGATGTCAGCACAACCGGATCAATCGTGTTGTGTTCCGGACCAAATGAGTCGGGGGCGAAGGCCCCGATCAGGCCTGTCTGGGCCGCCCGGTCCCAGCCGGGCCGGAAGGGCCTCGTGTTGGCTCGATCATTGCTTTCGGTTCTGGTACAAACCGCACGCAACCCGAACCCGGATAATTTTATGCGTAAGCTTACCGTCGCCGCCGCCCAATTGGGCCCAATTCAGAAAGCCGAAAGCCGCGAGGCCGTGGTCAAGCGCATGCTGGCGCTGCTGGACGAAGCCAAGGGGAAGGGCGCCGACCTCGTCGTCTATCCGGAACTGGCGCTGACCACCTTCTTCCCGCGCTGGTACATGACCGACCAGAAGGAGGTCGACACCTGGTTCGAGTCGGAAATGCCGAACGCTGCGACGCAGCCGCTGTTCGACGCCGCCGCCAAGGCCGGTATCGCGCTGTCAATCGGCTACGCCGAACTGACGCCCGACGGCCATCACTTCAACACCCAGATCCTCACCGACAAGACCGGCAAGATCGTCGGCAAATATCGCAAGGTGCATCTGCCCGGACATGTCGAATTCGACACCGAGCGTGCGTTCCAGCATCTGGAAAAGCGTTATTTCGAACCGGGCGACCTTGGCTTTCCCGTGTTCCGCGCGCTGGGCGGCATCTTCGGCATGATGGTGTGCAACGATCGCCGCTGGCCGGAATCCTATCGCGTGATGGGCCTGCAGGGAGTCGAGATGATCGTGCTCGGCTACAACACGCCGTCGGTGAATTCGCAGAAGTCGGTCGAGGGCCCGGAGCAGCGCCTGTTCCACAATCGCCTGTCGGTGCAGGCCGGCGCCTATCAGAACTCGACCTTCGTGGTCGCCGTCGCCAAGGCCGGCGATGAAGACGGTCATCCCCTGATCGGCGGTTCGCTGATCGTCGATCCCAATGGCGTCATTCTCGCCGAAGCCAAGACCGAAGGCGATGAGCTGCTGGTTTGCACCGTCGATCTCGACGACACGAAATTCGGCAAGGACACCATCTTCGACTTCAAGCGTCACCGCCGCATCGAGCACTATGGCCGGATCACCAGCCAGACGGGCGTGGTGTTGCCGCCGGAGTAAGTGAATCGCTCTTTGGCTGAGGTGACGCAGACCTAACCTCTCCCCGCTCCCGGGCGAAGCGAAGCTTCGCTAGGCGGGGAGAGGTCGCCGCGTCTTCGCGGCGGGTGAGGGGCGGTTCACCGCAGTCGCGTTAATGTCGGATTCTCGTGTCGATCGTCGAGCAGTTCGCTTGCTGTAGAGTTAAGGCTGAGTTCGTGCCTCGCCCCTCACCCCGACCCTCTCCCCGCGCAGTGCGGGGCGAGGGAGCGCATTCCCGCCGGAGTGAAATCCGCTACTGAAACATCACCGTGCCGATGGCCATGCTCACCGCAGCCTGGGTCGGATCGATCACCGGAATGCCGAGCGCATCCTCAAGCGCGCTGCGATGACGCGACATGCCCGCGCAGCCCATGACCACGGCATTGGCGCCGTCCTCGTCCTTCAACTGGCGACCGACCTTGATCATGCGCGCCAGCGTGTCGTCGCCGGAGGCAGCTTCCGCCACGGTCATGTTGAGCGGACGTTCGCCGGCGAAGCGATCCATCAGGCACATCTGGCGCAGATAACGCATGTGCCGGCCGATCGAGCCCTGCGCCACCGCGATGACGCCGAAGCGGTCGCCGCGCGATAACGCGGTCAGCACGCCGGATTCGGCGATGCCGAAGACCGGGCGCTGCGTCGCCTCGCGGCAAACGTGCAGGCCGGGATCGGAATAGCAGGCGATGACGAAGGCATCGGCGGAATTGTCCGCGGCCACCAGCCGGCTCAGCGGTATCGTGACGCTTTCGAGATCTGCCTGCGTCTGCACGCCCAATGGTCCTTCCGCCAGCGTGACGCATTCGATCTCGGGCCCGGCCTCGAACATCACCGGTTGCAACGCCTCCGCGAGGTTGCGCGTCACCTGCGGATTGCTGTTCGGATTGACCACCAGAATCTTCTTGCGGGGCTGCATATTCGGCTCCTTGTCAGGACAGCAGTATTACCGGAAAGTGCGCACCGTCAAAGCCTGTAAATTGTTCGCATATCTGGAGTTCTGCCCTTGTCCGATCCCGTCTACGATCTCGTAATCCGCGGTGGCACCGTCGCCACATCGAGCGATGTATTTGCCGCCGATGTCGGTATTGCCGGTGAGACCATCGTGGCTTTGGGCAGTGGGCTTGCGGCCGGCAAGACGGAGATCGATGCAACAGGCAAGCTGGTTCTGCCCGGCGGCGTCGATGCCCATGCCCATATCGAACAGCTCTCCGCCGCGGGCATCATGAATGCCGATACTTTCGAGAGCGCGACACGCTCGGCGGCGTTCGGCGGCACCACCAGCGTGATTTCCTTCGCCGCCCAGCATGTCGGCATGGATGTGCAGGAGGTCGTCACCGACTATACGGCGCTGGCGAAGAAGGGCGCGATGATCGACTACGCCTTCCACATCATCGTCTCCGACGTCACCGACAAGGTCATTGCCGAGGATATTCCGGCGCTGGTCAGGGAAGGCCATTCCTCGATCAAGATTTTCATGACCTATGACCGGCTCAAGGTCGACGACGAGAAGTTGCTGGATATCCTCGCCGCAGCGCGCGAAGCCAAAGCGCTGGTCTGCGTTCACGCCGAGAACCACGGCGTCATCGCCTGGATGGTGAAGCGCCTGATCGACAAGGGCTATACGGCGCCGAAATATCACGCTGTCAGCCATGCGCGCGTGTCGGAATCCGAAGCCTTCACGCGGCTGATTGCGTTCAGCGAATTGCTCGATCAGCCGGTGATGATCTTCCACGTCTCGACACGCGAAGGCGCCGCCGTGATCCGCGAGGCGCGCGGCCGCGGCGTCAAGATTTTTGCCGAGACCTGCCCGCAATATCTGTTCTTGACCGCCGAGGACATGGACAAGCCCGGCGCCGAGGGCGCGAAATGGATGTGCAGCCCGCCGGCGCGCACGTCAGACGATCAGGAGGCGCTGTGGCACGCGCTAGCCCTCGGCGATCTGCAACTGATCTCGTCGGACCACGCGCCGTATCGCTATGACGAGACCGGCAAGCTGCGCGCCGGCCCGAATCCGACCTTCAAGCAGGTCGCCAACGGTCTGCCGGGCCTCGAAGTGCGCCTGCCACTGCTGTTCGACGCGATGGTGTCGAAAGGACGCCTCGGCCTGTCGAAATTCGTCGAGCTGACATCGACCGCGCCGGCGCAGATCTACAATCTGCCGAAGAAGGGCTCGATCGCCATCGGCAACGATGCCGATATCGCGGTCTGGGATCCCGTCCGCAAGGTGACGCTGACGGACGAGATGATGCACGATCTCACCGGCTTCTCGCCGTTCTCCAGCCGCACCGTGACCGGCTGGCCCGAGAAGGTCCTGCTGCGCGGCCGCGTGCTGGTCGATGGCGATGCGTTCAACAGCAAGCCGGGCGAGGGACGCCTGATGCTGCGCGAGGGCGGCAAGGCCGCGACGCCGTCAGGCAGACTCGCTGCCGAAATGGACCCGGCGAAGAACTTCGGCGCGAAGTTGCTGTGATGCCAAACATGCTCGATCCCAATCTGCCGGCTTTTGCGGATATCCAGACGCCTGCGCTGGTGCTGGATGCGTCTGCTCTTCAGCGCAACATCACGGCCATGGCCGACTTCGCCAAAGCGAACGGCGTTGCGCTTCGCCCGCATGCCAAGACCCACAAGTCCACACGCATCGCACAGTTGCAGATCGAGGCCGGTGCCGTCGGCATTTCCTGCGCGACGGTGGCCGAGATCGAGGCCTTTGCGCAGGCTGGTATCACAGGTCTGCTGCTCACCACGCCGGTCGCCGACCGGCCGAAGCTCGCGCGTCTGGCCGCTGTCGCGGATCACAGCGACATCAGCATCGTCGTCGATCACGCCGACCAGGTTCACGTGCTGCACGAGTTGCTCGATGCGGGCAGTCGTCCGCTGCAGGTGCTGATCGATATCGATGTCGGCCAGCGCCGCACCGGTGTGGTCGATACGGTATCGACACTCGCGCTCGCGCAACTGATCGAAGCCACGCCGGGCATGACATTCGGCGGCATCCAGGGTTTTGCGGGGCATGTGCAGCACGTGATCGACTCGCAGGAGCGCAGGGCAGGTGCTGCGCGCGTGCGCGCCATGCTCGACGAGCATCTGCATGTGCTGACGGAAGCCGGCATCAAGGCGGAGATCGTCACCGGCAGTGGCACTGGAGCTTGTGCCTATGATGCAACGGGCACTTTCACCGAGTTGCAGGTCGGTTCCTACGTGTTCATGGATTCTGACTACGGCAAGTTGGAGCACGAGGGTGGCGCGCTGCCTTACGATCCAAGTCTGTTCATTCTCGCCACGGTCACCTCGGTGAATCGTGCCGGCGAATTCACCGTGGATGCCGGCGTCAAGGCGATGGCCTTCAACGGCCCGGTGCCGTCGCTGATGTTAGGTGTGCCGGAAGGGTCGACCTATCGCTTCGGCGGCGACGAACATGGCATGATCACGATGCCATCAGGCGCGGAAGCGCCGAAACTCGGTAGCCGCGTATTGCTGCTGACCACGCATTGCGATCCCACGGTAAATTTGCACGCGGACTATCACGTGGTCGGGCATAATAACGGCGTGGAGACCTGGCCGGTGCTGGCGCGGTATGGGGCGTAGTTGAACGCGACGACCTCTCCGCTGTCGTCCCCGCGAAGGCGGGGACCCATATCCACGGTCAGTGTAAGAGAAGCGGCATAGAAGCAGCGGTCGTGTTTCGACCAGATCGCTGGAGGCTATGGGTCCCCGCCTGCGCGGGGACGACAACTGAGTGTCAATGTGTCCCACCCAAAAACGCATCCGAGACCGTCGGGTCATTGATCAGCGCCTGCGCCGTGCCTGAGGTCACGACGCGGCCGGTTTCCAGCAGATAGGCCCGGTCGACGATCTTCAGCGTCTGGCGCGCCTTCTGCTCCACCAGCAGTACGGTCAGGCCTTCGTCGCGGAATTGCGCGATCATCTTGAACAGCGTATCGGTCATCAGAGGCGCGAGACCGAGCGAGGGCTCGTCGAGCAGCAGCAGCTTCGGCTTCGCCAGCAGTGCCCGCCCGATGGCCAGCATCTGCTGTTCGCCGCCGGAGAGAAGACTGGCAAGACCGTCACGGCGCTTGCCGAGGATCGGGAAGCGTTCCAGCATCCGGCCGACATCGGCCATCGCCTCGCTCTTGTCCGGACGGGTGTAGATACCCATCAGCAGATTTTCATAGACCGTCATGCGCGCCAGAATGCCGCGGCCTTCCGGCACCAGCGCGATGCCGCGGCGGAGGTTCTTTTCGGCCGCATTCGGCACGAGCTTCTCGCCCTGATAGGTGATGTCGCCCTGGAATGGCAGCAGTCCTGCAATGGACCGCGCAATCGTGCTCTTGCCGGCGCCATTGGCGCCGAGCAGCGCGACGATCTCGCCCTGCTTGATGTCGAGATCGACGCCGCGCACGGCGGTGATGGCGCCGTAGCGGACCTGCAAGCCTCGGATGGTGAGCATCAGTCGTCCTTTCCGAGATAGGCGTCGAGGACGACAGGATTGGCGCGCACTTCCTCGGGTTTGCCTTCGGCGATCAGCACGCCGAAATCGAGGACATAGAGATAGTCGCAGAGCCGCATCACGAAATTCATGTCGTGTTCGATCAGGAGAATGGTGAGGCCGGTGTCGCGCAAGCGGATCATCAGCGCGCGGATCTCCTCGGCCTCGTCGTGGTTCATGCCGGCCACGGGTTCATCCAGCAGCAGCAGCTTCGGCTTGGCGGTGACGGCGCGTGCCATCTCCACCTTGCGCTGGATGCCGTAGGGCAGCGATTTCGCCGGGCGATCGCGCAGTTCGGTGAGACCGAAGAACGCCATCACTTCCTCGGCGCGTTCCTGCGCCGCCGGATTGGCCCAGGCGATCGGCAGCAGACGCCGCCACGCGCTTTCGCTATGCGGCTGCGCCACCAGCAGATGCTCCCAGACCGTCATGCTGCCGAACAGCCGGATGTTCTGGAAGGTACGGGCGATGCCCTCGCGCACGATGCGATAGGACGGCCACTCCGTGACGTCGACGCCCTTGAGTTTCACTTCGCCGGCATCGGCGCGATAGGCGCCGGTGATGGTGTTGAACAAAGTCGTCTTGCCGGCGCCGTTCGGGCCGATCACGCCGACGATCTTGCCTTCCGGCACTTCGCAGACCATGCCGGACAGCGCATGGATGCCGCCGAACGTCTTGGTGACGCCGGTGAGTTGAAGCAGGGGCGTGCTCATGCCGCGGCCCTCCGGAAGGTCAGTGTGCGGATCAGCGAACGATCGAGAATGCCTTGACGCCGTACCAGCAGCACGACGATCAGCAGCGTGCCGAAGGCAGCGAGGCGCCAGTCGGCGATCGGACGCAGGAATTCAGGCAGGAACACCAGAAGGAGAGAGCCGACCAGCGAGCCCGGTCCGACAGTGGAGCCGCCGAGGATCACGGCCAGCACGAATTCGATCGAGCGATCGAAGCCGAAATTGGCCGGCTCGATATAGACGTTGTGATGAGCGAACAATCCGCCGGAGACGGCGGCCACGGCGGCTCCGACGCCGAAGGCGCCGATCTTGGTCACGGTGGTGTTGAGTCCGATCAGGCCCGCGGCCGTCTCATCATCATGCACCGCCTGCATTTCCAGCCAGACGCGTGAGCGCTCCAGCAGCATCACGGCGATCAGGATGCCGCCGGCCCATAGCCAGACATAGCCGACCGAGATGTGCTGCATGCCGCGATAGCCGCCGGAGCCGCCCATGGCGTCGAAATTGAGGAAGAAGCTGCGCACCATTTCGCCGAAACCGACGGTGGCCATGGCGAGATAGATGCCTTTCAGGCGTAGCGCCGGGAAGGCAACGATGGCGCCGATGATGCCGGCGGCGATGGCCGAGATCACCAGGGCGAGGGTCAGCGGCACGTTCAGCGCGACGGTGAGGTATGACGACAGATACGCGCCGATTCCCATGAAGGCGCCATTGCCGAGCGAGAGCTGGCCGGTGGCGAGGATGATATAGACGCTGAGTGCGCCAAGTAGGAGGATGCCGGACTCGGCGAGCAGGCTTGCATAATAGGTCGACATCAGACGCGCTGCCCCTGATCGGATCGCGCGCCGCCGAGCAGGCCCTGCGGACGCAGCAACAAAATCAAAATCATGAAGCCGTAGACGACGAAGTCGCGCACCTGCGAGCCGCCGTAAGCGACGGTCAGCACTTCGGCGATGCCGATCAAGGGACCCGCGACCAGCGCGCCCCAGATCTGGCGCGTGCCGCCGATCACCATCACGGCGATCGCCTTGAGGCCGATCTCGACGCCGAGATAGGGCGTGATGGTGCCGTAATGCAGCGCGATCAATACGCCTGCGACGCCGGCGAGCGAGCCCGACAGGATGAAGGCCAGCATGGTCAGGCGGTCAGCAGAGACACCAAGAATTCTTGCGACTTCGCGGTTCTCGGCGACGGCGCGCAGCGCGCGGCCCATCGGGGTCTTCTGCACGATATAGGCAACCAGCGCGACCAGCACGACGGTGGCGACGAGCACGATGAGCTGCATCTCGCCGATATTGACCGGGCCGAGCGCATATTGCTTGCCGAAATACTCGTCGGGGAGCTGGGCAGGATCCGAGCCCCAGATGTTGGTGGCGACGTTCTGCAGGATGATCGAGAAACCCAGCGTCGACAGCATCGGCGTCACCAGCGGTGCGTCGCGCAGCGGCTGGTAGCCGATCTTCTCGATGGCGATGGCGATCACGGCTGCGCCGAGCATGCCGCCGAGCACGGCGACCGGAAGCGGGAAGCCTGCGGTGATCAGCGTGAAGCCGAGATAGCCGCCGATCATGAAGAGTTCGGCAATCGCGAGATTGAGAATGCCGAGAATGCCCATCACGAGCGAGAACGACAGCGCCAGCAGCGTATAGACCGCTCCGAGCGTCAGGCCGTTGACGAGTTGCTGTATCAGCATGGGAATCGCAATCGTTAAATCAGGTGGTCGTCATCATGACTGCGGCCGGGAGGACTTCCCGGCCGCAGCGGCGTGGATCATGTGAGAGATCAGCAGGCCGGGTGACCGGGCGCCGAGCTGCAGCCCTTGACCTTGGTGTCCCAGGCGCCGTTCTGGCCCTGCAGCACATAGAAGGCCTTGATCGCGTCGCCGTCGTCATTGAAGCCGATCGGGCCGCCGAGACCGGCGAAGCCTTCGAGCTTGGCAAGGTGATCGCGGATCTTGGTGCGGTCGGCTTCGAGATCGGTCGGCTTGCCGGTGACGCCAGTCTTCTTGATCGCGTCGATATACATCGAGACGATCTCGTAGATGTTGGCGTCATACATCGAGGGCTCGATGTCCTTCGGCAGGCCCGATTCCTTGCGCAGCAGCGGCGTCAGGGTGGCCGTGAACTTCTCCGGTGCCGGGCCTGTCATGGTGGCGTAGAAGGTCGCGGGCGCGATCACCGGGATTTCCGGCGCAGCCTTGAGAATCGCTGACGAGATCAGCTGGGTGGCGCCGACCACCGGCTTGATCAGACCCTGGCGCTTCATTTCGCGCAGCACGGTAATGGCCTGGCTGTAATCGGCGCTGACAACGACGCCGTCGGGGTTGAGGGCCTTCAGCTTGGTGACCTGTGCGGACACGTCGAGGTCGCCAGTGTTGAACGACAGCAGATCGTTCTCGTTGGCAACGATGATGTCATTGGCCTTCAGCACGGCCGGCATGATCACCTTGCCGACGGTGGAAGCCGTGGCGTCCTTGGCGTCGAAGATCACGGCGACTGTCTTGATGTTGAAGGCCTTCTTGTAGAAAGGCACGGTGGTCTTGGCGAGCACGCCTTCGTCGATGGTGTTGCGGAAAGCCCACGGACGATTGAGCTTCGCCACGCCCGGCTTCGAGGAGGCCTGCGAGGTGGAGACCACCTTCATTTCATTGGCGACGGGGAAGGTCACTTCGGCGGCGCTTGAGGTCAGCGGGCCGGCCACGGCAAGAACCTTCTCGTCGCCGGCCAGTTTGCGCAGCGAGCTTGCGGCCTGCGCCGGCTTGGCGGCGTCGTCGAGAATGGTGATCTTCAGCTTCGCGCCATTGATGCCGCCGGCATCGTTGGTCTGCTGTTCCAGCATCTTCAGCGTCACGGTGTTGCTGCGGCCCCACTCGGCGAACGGACCGGAGCTCGGCACCACCGCGCCGATGGCGATTTCCTGCGCCCATGCCTGACCGCCAACCATGGCGGAGAACGTGACGGCGGCAACTGTGCCCAATACGCGCGGCAAATTCGATTTGATCCGTGACATCGACGATCGTCCTCTTCTGCTGATGCTTTTGCTGCAGTGATCCGCAGCATAATCCAGATAAAGATTTCTATGCACGCCATGTGCCATCGCCGGCTGTGACAGCGGAATGACAGCGTTGGTCGGATCGTCCAATAAATTTCAGGCTTTGACAATCGTCATTCTGAGTATCTTTATAAAATAGTTCTCTTAAGAAGCTAATTTATGCGGCAGTGCGGCCTGGAAATGCAGCAATTCGAAGCTGGCGGGAATGCGCGCAATTGCCTGTTTCACGGGTGTTTGGTGTTGCGGGCGCGTCGCGGCTGATTCCCGCGTCGCCCTTGGGCGGGAAGGGGCTACGCTCCCCCGGTGCCGTTTTGTCGCAGTAATCCGTAGGATGGGTAGAGCCCTTGCGAAACCCATCAGCGGCAAACAGGGGTATGATGGGTTTCGCGAAGACGCTCTACCCATCCTACGATCGCCGTGGCCCGGAGGGCCGATTTGTCGCAGCGCGGGCCGTTAACCCTTGCGCGGCTTGCCGCGCTTGGCGACGGCGATCGATTGGGCCTCGGGCGAGAGCTGCTTCACATTGGTGTCGGCCAGATAACGCTGCAACGCAATGGCGCGGTCGCTGGAATCGACAAGCCGCTGCACCATGTCCAGCAACTGGTGGAATTCCCGGGTGCCGAGGCAACCGAACTGCACGTCGTTGACCTGCGCCTGAGTCGGCGCGAGCCGCTCCAGCAATTCGGCGCCATGCGGCGTCACCACGAGGCTGATGCGGCGGCGGTCGCCGGTGTGTGAGGTCTTGGTGATCAGCCCTTTGGTTTCGAGCTTGTTGGTCACGGTGGTGACGAAGGCGCCGCTCAGATGCAGGTGATCGGCGACGGCGCGCACATGGACGTCGCCTTGCGCCGACAGATGCCGGATCGAAATCAAGGTCGTGTATTCGATGCCGGCGAGGCCGATGACGGCGGCGTGACCTTCGCGCAAGGTTTGATGGCGGACAAGAAATCCGAACAGGCTGTGGACCAGGCGGCGGAACTGGGCGTCCGAACCGTCCACCAGCAGCTCCGGACGGGAGACCGTCAATGCGGCGCGGGACGCCGGCCGGCCTGTGGCAGGCTTCTTGCTGATCTCCTTGCCAACTGATTTGCCGATCGAAGTGGAGCGCGCTGCGGATTTGGCCACGTGATGATCCCATGTATCAAAACTTGCCCGAGCTTGGCGGCTTCGCGCGGTAATTGCAATCACGACGAATGATGCAAGTGTGCGAATGCCACAGGTCCGCTTGACAACGGATTCAAAATAGCTTCGGATGATAGCTATTAATGGTGATTACCGGCACGCGGCCGGCAGCAGCTGACGGAGAAGAGTGATGAACAAGGCATTTGGATCCGGGGCGGCAGTTGCCCGCGTCAAGACTGGCGCCCAGCATGTCGCCGCTGTGCGCGACGGTCGTGCGGTCTATCTCGACGGCAAGAAGGTCGATGACGTCTCGACCCATCCCGCCTATCGCCATGCGGTCGCCTCGGCCGGCGCGCTGTATGACTATCAGGCCGACCCCGCCAATATCGAACGCATGACCTTCGATATCGGAGGCGGCCGCCGGGTCAATCGCGCCTGGCAACTGCCGACCAGCTACGCGGAACTGGTCGAGCGCCGCAAGGCGCTGGTGGAATGGGCCGAACTGTCCGGCGGCTTCCTTGGCCGCTCGCCCGATCACGTGGCCTCGTCCATGTCCGGCATGATGATGGGCATCGAGGTGTTCGACAATTACGACCCGAAACGCGCACAGGCGTTTCGCGACTGGTACGACTACGCCCGCAAGAGCGACCTGTTCCTGACCTATGTGATCAACAATGTGCAGGGCGACCGCTCCAAGGCGTTCGGCGATCAGGGCAAGAATGCGCAGGACATGGTCGCGCGCATCGTCGACGAGGATGCGTCGGGCATCACCATCCGCGGCGCCAAACTGTTCGCCACGTCAGCCATCATGGCCAACGAGATCTTCGTCGGCTCCGGCCAGCCGCTGCGGCCGGGCGAGGAGCATCTGGCCTTCTCCTGCGCGCTGCCGATGGGCACCAAGGGCCTCAAGATGCTGTCGCGGAAATCGTTCGAGGCCCATGCGCCAAACGAATACGACAACCCGCTGGCCTATCGCTATGACGAGAACGACGCGCTGGTGTTCTTCGACGACGTGAAAGTGCCGTGGGAGCGCGTGTTCCTGCTGCGCAACACCGATATGTGCCGCGCCCAGCTCCATGACACGCCAGCCCATGTCTATCAGAACTATCAGGCGCAGATCCGCCTGTCGGTGAAGCTGCGTTTTCTGGTCGGCCTCGCGCGCGGCATAGCCAAGACCATCGGCACCATCAATTTCCCGCCGGTGGTGGATGTGCTCGGCAAGCTGGCCTCGCAGGCCGCGCTGATCGAGGGCATGGTGCTCGGCATGGAAGCCGGCGGCGCGATGCGCGGCGACTATTTCCTGCCGAACAAGCATCTGCTCTATGCGGCGCAGGTGCAGTCGCAGGAGATGTATGGCCAGATCATCTCGACCATCCGCGAACTCGCCGGCGGCGCGCTGCTGATGCTGCCGTCGTCGGTGGATGACTTCAGCAATCCGGAGATCGCGGACATTATCGGGCTGACCCAGATTTCGCCGGCGATGTCCGGCCAGGACCGCGTCAAGCTGCTGAAGCTGACCTGGGACGCCGTCGGCTCCGAATTCGCCTCGCGCCATCTGCAATATGAGATGTTCTATGCCGGCGCGCAGTTCGTCACCCGCGGCCACAGCTACCGCACCTATGACTGGGAGCGCGCGGCGGGCATGGCGGAGAAGATGACGGGGAAGTATGATCTGCCGGAGTTCAAGGACAGCAACTAAAGCGCAGTCGCTTCCTTAACCTCTCCCCGTCCTTTACCGGGAGAGGTCGCCGCGTCTTCGCGGCGGGTGAGGGGCCATTCTCGGTGTTCAATGCAAGCGCAGTGTGTGCAGTTCGGAGAACGTGCCGATCTGCGAGGGATTAATTGCGGCGAGTCTTGTGCCCTGCCCCTCACCCCACCCCTCTCCCCGTGCAGAACGGGGAGAGGGAGCTTGCAGCGCTTGTCGCGACTCCAGCGTAAATCCAATCAATGCGCCGCCGCGCCCGAGAAATCCCGCGGCAATCTCGTCTCCGCCACGCGAACAGTCCGCATTCCTGCCGGCGTATTGCGGCTGCGGCCGACAAAGCGCGGCACGCTGTCGGTGATCACGGCGCTCACTGCCGGCACGTCGCCATTCACGAGCGCAGACAACGCATCGTTCTGTGAGCCGCCGGCGCAGGCGTCGATCAGTACCACGTCGGCATCCTTGCCCGTCTTCAGAAATCCGCTGTTGAGCCGGTAGACCGTTGCATTGTTCCCCGTCGCCGCCGCGATCGCCTGTTCGGGCGGCATGTGGCCCAGGCTGGCGAGATGGCTGATGGTGTAGAACATGCCGAGCGGCATGATCCCGCTGCCGGTCGGCGTATCCGTCGCGATCAGCAGCCGCTCCGGTTGTTTGGCTTCGTCGAGCAGCTTCGCCGTCAGCAGGGCGGTGCGCAGATTGCCGGCGGTGCAGAGCTGCAGCGCGATGTCGCTTTCATTGACGAGACGTGCAAAGCCGGCTTCCGGCATCGCCACCGGTCCGCCATTGACGTGAAACGACACGCTCGGATTCGATTTCAGCACGTGCTCGGCCCAGATGCCCGATGAGCCGGGGATCGATGAGCCGCCGGTATGCATGGTGGTGACCATGCCGAGTCGACGCGCCGTCTGCATCAGCGGCGCATAGTCGTATGGCGTGTCGAATGCGCCGAAGCCGGCCTTGGCGAGCCACAGACCCGCTTTGACCAGTTCTTCCAGATCGGCCTCTGTCAGTCCCGGCTCAAGGATAATCGAGCCGGCATGCACGCGCATGCCGCCGGGGCGATAGTCGAGGAAACAGGCGCGGGCGGCCAGCGCCAGTGCCTTCACGCCGGCGGGATCCTTGGGGCGTCCGGGGACGTGCACTTCCGATGCCGTGATCGACGTCGTCGTGCCGCCATGCACGTAGCTTTCGAGATAACCGACCACGCGCTGCCTTGGCGTGTAATCGCCGAAGGTGATGTGGACGTGGCTGTCGATCAGGCCGGGAATCGCCGTGGTGCCGGCGGCATCGATCACCACGTCGGCGGATGAGACCTGCTCCGACGACAGTGTGCCGATCGCGCTGATGCGGCCATCCTGCATCAGGATGCCGTCGCCGTCGGCGAACGGCGCCTTGAGATCACCGGTGACGATGGTGCCGATATTGACGATGGCCGTTTTCATACCCGTCTCCGCAATCTCAAGGCCGTCCAAGGCCGCACAAAGCCGCAGCCTAGCGCAAGCCGTCCTTGCCGCCGATATCCCTCGCATTCAACCCGCCGACCCGCGCATTGAGCCGCCCACGATTGGCGAGACAGACGATCAGCGCGACTTCATCGGCGGCCGGCGCATCGGGTGGCAGCGTCACCGAGACGCCGTCGTAATGCGAGCGGACATAGAGCGCGTCCTTGTGCGCCAGGGGAACGTCAATCAGGCAGCCGGGGGCGGCGAGCTTGGTGAAAGAGGGGATCCACGCTTCGGCGCCGCCCACGGCCTCGCGCAGCGGCGTGGCGAAAGTCGTGGTCAGCATCGCATTGGCATGTTCGAGTTCGCCGCCGAGCCCAACGACGCCGCCTTTGCCGTAGCTTTCCACCTTGTACGATCCCATCGCCTCGACGGCGAGCTTGGCCAGCACGGCGCCGACCTCGACACTGGCGGCAATTGCCTCGGAGAGGTCCTCGACATAGCGTCCGGCATAGGGATTGGCGACGATGGCCACGGCGGCGACGCGGCGCAGCGGTTGGTCGTGCCGGTGGCCGGCCTCGACCTCCTTGTGGTCGGTGAAGCAGAGCAGGCGCCTGATATCGAGTTTCATGATGTTCTCCCGTCAGATTTGGCGCCGATCCTGACCCAGTAAATGCATTTGATCAATAGCTTCGTTAAGAAGGTATGCAGAATCGCTTGACGAAGCAGGGGCCGCCAGCCAATCCTGTAGCGGATCGTTCACTGGGAAGCGGTATGTCTCGTTCCAAGGTTGCGCCGCTCTCCAAGACGCCGGCGCTGCGTAAATCCGAAAAGGCCGCGGCCAAGCCCGCGGTGAAGACCGGAGCCAAAACCGCGCTCAAGGCAAAACTTCCGGCTCCGGCGCTGACCACGTCGCGCAAGGCGCTGCTGGTCGATGGCTCCGATCATGCATTCCGGCAACTCGTGCACACATTGCTGGCGTTCCTCGCGCGTCACGAGACCGTGCGTGAGGGGCATGCCGCCGCGATCGGCCTGGCCGGGATCGAATACACCGTGCTGATCTCGGTCAAATATCTGGCCGCTGAAGGCGATGTCAGCGTGCGCGAACTCGCAGCGCATCTGCATCTCAGCGGCGCTTTCGTCACCACGGTGTCCAACAAGCTGCAGCAGATGGGATTGCTCGACAAGCTCGTCGATCCCGCCGATCGCCGGCGCCTGCGTCTCATGGTGACGCAGGCCGGCGATGCGCTGCTCGTAAGCCTCAATCCCACGCAGCGTCAGGTCAATGACGTGCAGTTCGATTGTCTCAACGCGGACGAATTTCATCAATTGCTGGGGAGCGTCGAGCGACTCGTCGAATCCAGCGAGCGGGCCATTGCGCTGCAACGCTATCTGCAGCCGCGTGGTCTGGATACTCCGGCGCCATCTGATGGCGGCGACAAACCGGCACGCCGCAAAAAGATATAAATCTGCGGTCTTTGGTACGAATCGAACCCGAATGCTGCGGCACCGGTATGGATTGCCGATATCGGGCGATTGAATCGGGTGCGACGACATGAGACATAATGTCACTCAGGTCGCTGCGAGGAAGACATGTCCCAGCTTGATGCATCCCCAACGCCGCAACCGGCGCCGTCACAACCTGTTGCGCCGACACCGGCACAACCGGTTGCGCAACCGCCCGCACAGCCTGCAGCGCTGACACCCGCGCAGCAGGCGTGGCGTCGTCTTGCGATTCCGCTGCTGGCCGTTGCTGCCGCGGTTGTCTTCATCGTTCTGGCCACCACCCGCTGGGACATCTGGATGGGCAACCGCGCGGTGCAAACCACCAACGATGCCTATATCCGCGCGCAGACAACGCGGCTGTCGAGCCGCGTGGCCGGTGCGGTGAAGGCCGTTGCCGTCAGCGACTTCCAGCACGTCAAGGCTGGCGATCTGCTGATCCAGATCGATCCCGCCGATTACGAGGCGCAGGTGGCACAGGCCGAGGCCGGCGTGGCCGGTGCGCAGGCGGCGCTGGACAATCTCGCCAACCAGGTCGAGCTGCAATATGCCACCATCGCGCAGGCCGAGGCGCAGCGCGTGTCTGCGCAGGCGATGGAAGTGCAGGCGCAGCAGGAGCGGGAACGTCAGGCTTCGCTGACGCAGACCGAAGCCGGCACGCGGCAGCGCTTCGAACAGGCGACCGCCGCCTATGCCAAGGCGCAGGCCGATGTAAAGGCGAGTGGTGCGGTCATCGCCGCCCAGAAACATCAGCTCGAAGTTCTTGCCGGCACACGCAAGCAGCGCGCCGCCGATCTGCTCGGCGCCAAGGCGACCCTCGATGCCGCCAGACTACGCCTCGGTTATACGAAGATCGTGGCGCCCTTCGATGGCGTGGTCAGCGAGCGTCAGGTGCAGCCGGGCGATTACGTCAATATCGGCTCCAGCCTGATCAGCATCGTGCCGCTGCCCGACGTCTATGTGATCGCCAATTTCAAGGAAACGCAGCTTACCCGCGTGAAGCCCGGCCAACCCGTCGATATCGTGGTCGACACGTTCTCGGCGGAGACGCTGCGTGGCCGCGTCGAGCGGGTTTCGCCGGCGTCGGGATCGCAATTCGCATTGCTGCCGCCGGATAACGCTACCGGCAATTTCACCAAGGTCGTGCAGCGCGTGCCGGTCCGCATCACGCTCGACAAGGGACAGCCGCTGCTCGACCGGTTGCTGCCGGGCATGTCGGTAACCGCCAGCATCAACACCGACGCGCCGGCGGCCGGCAATGGCGGAAAGTAAGGTCATCGAAAGCGGCCCGGTCTCGACCGGGGGCGTTTCGCACCATCCGATCTTTGCGGTCGGCGCGGTGCTGCTCGGCGCGTTCCTCGCGAATTTCGATACGCGCATCTTCTCCATCGGCCTCGCCGATCTGCGCGGGGCGCTGGGGCTGAGTTTCGACGAAGGCGCGTGGCTGTCCACCGCCGGCACCGCGTCGCAGATATTCATCGCGCCGGCGGTGGCCTGGATGGCTACCGTGTTCGGGCTGCGCCGCGTGCTCGGCATTCCTGCCCTGGTCTATGCGGCGATCTCGCTGGTGATCCCGCTGGTGCGCGACTACAATCTGCTGCTGGTGCTGAACATCGTGCACGGCATGCTGCTTGGCACCTTCGTGCCGGCAACGCTGCTGATCATCTTTCGCAATCTGCCGATGAAGTGGTGGCTACCGGCCATTGCGATCTATTCCATTCGCGTCGGCTTCTCGCTCAATTCCGGCACCGCGCTGGTCGGCTTCTATGTCAGCCACATCGGCTGGCAATGGATGTTCTGGCAGGATGTCATCATCGCGCCGCTGCTGGCGCTGTTCGTCTGGCTCGGCACACCGCGCGAGCCGATCAATCGCTTCGTGCTGTGCGAGGCCGATTGGGGCGGCATGCTCTTGCTCGGCACCGGCATGGCCATGATCTATGCCGGGCTCGATCAGGGCAACCGGCTGGACTGGCTGGGTTCGGGTACGGTGGTGGCGCTGCTTGGCGGCGGCACGGTCCTGACCGTCGGCTTCTTCATCAATGAGTCGGTGGTCAAACGGCCATGGGCGCATGCCGAGGTGCTGCTGTCGCGCAATATCGGTCTCGCGCTGCTGACGATCATTCTCTACACCATGACCAGCCTGTCCAATTCATCGTTGGCGCCGAATTTTCTCACCAACATCGCGCTGTTGCGGCCGGAGCAGTCCGGCATGTTGTTTCTGCTCTATGCCGTCGTGCCGATGATCGTGCTGGTGCCGCTGTCGATCTGGCTCATTCGCTACTACGACGTGAAGCTGACGCTGATCATTGGCCTTGCGGCATTCGCCGCCGCCGCCCTCCTGGGCACGCAGCTCACCCATGAATGGGCGCTTGGCGATTTCATCCCGATGGTGATGTTGCAGTCGCTTGGGCAGAGCTTCACGCTGCTGCCCATCGTGATCATCGCACTGTCGAATTCCGATCCGTCGCGCGCCACCGCCTTTGCGGCCTATATCCAGGTCTTCCGACTCGGCGGTGCCGAGATCGGCATCGCGCTGATGGGCACCTGGCTGCGCGTGCGCGAGCAGATCCATTCGAATCTGCTCGGCCAGCATGTCGCCAGCGGCGATGCCGATGTCGTCGGCATTCTTGCCAAACTCACCGGCCGCTTCGCCAGCCATGGTGAGGGTCTCGCACAAGCCCGCGGCATCGGCACGCTCGCAAGCCTCGTGCAGCGCGAGGCCAATACGCTGGCCTATATCGACGGCTTCTGGCTCACCTTCTGGTTCGCGATGGCAGCGCTGATCGTCGTGTCGCTGATCGGCAACGCGCCGAAGGGACCGTTCACGCCGAAGCCGCGGGGGTGAGGGGACGAGGCGACCTCACTCGTCATTCCGGGGCGTGCGTCGCCGGCGAAGCCGGCAGAGCGCGAACCCGGAATCTCGAAGTGTTTTGCGCTGAACATGCTGGGATTCCGGGTTCGCGTGCGCAAAGGTGCGCCCGCGCCCCGGAATGACAGTGTGGGGCGGCAAGACAGTGCCCAAACATTTTTTCCTATCTTCCGTTGACAACATCCCCATCAGGTTTATATTCTCCTCCGTCCTGCCCCACCGAGAGGGGCGATCGCGATCGTCACGTTCGCGGGGTGGGATGCGGTGGACGCCGGAGATGCGGCGTTACGCGGTTCATGGGGGACGTCTGTCTTCGGGCAGGACGGATCTGCGCCAGCACTGCCACTGGCAAGGAGACGGCCGACCTTCGGATGGAAAGAGCCCTGGACAGCGCGACGGACGACCAAATCGAAACGCGTTCGGCCAAGTGCTTTGCGGCTACCCTGTCCCTCCGCCCTGGGACATTAATTTTGGTGATGGGACCGTTCGCCATGGCAGATGTGCAGGCAACCGAAAAAACACCGCAGGCGGAACGTCGGGCACTTGCTCGGCGCCTCCGAAAGTCCTGATGCACACTAGATTGCGGAAGACCGCATTCGCATCAGGCCCAAGGGTGCAACGGGCACCCGGCGTTCCGCACGCCCTCTCACAGGGGGGGGGCGGGAATGCAAGAGACGACGGCGCCCCCGCGCCGCAAACAATGGGGGTGATGACGCATGTCTGAAGAGCAGTGGCTGTTTGACAGTTGAATCCGCAATGACGCACAGGCGTTAGAGGCATCCCTCCCTCAAGCGGCGAAGCCGCGCAGTGGGGAGGGTCGGCCGAGCGAGGCGATGCGCAGCATCGACGAAGTGGAGGCCGGGGTGGGGTCTCTCCCCACGCGAGAGCGGCGTCTGTTGCGCCACCCCACCCGTCACGTCGCTCGCAAGAGCTCGCGCCGCGCCACCCTCCCCACTGCGCGCGACTAAGTCGCGCTTGGGGGAGGGACAAGACAACTAATCCTGCAGCTCGTTCACCTTGCTCACCCAGATACGCACGTCAGTGAGCACCTGCGGCAGCACGTCCTTGACCTCCTGCACGGTCATGCCGGCCTTGATGCGGGGATCGTAGAGGATGTTGAGGATGTACTGGTCGTAGACGTCGAAGAAGCCCATCTGGACGTTGTCGTTGAACATCGTCCACGGCACCGTACTGGTATCGTTGATCGGGCCCAGCGACTGCAGCAATTCCTCATAGGCGCAATCGAGAAAGACGAAGTCGCCATTGTCGACGGTGAGGATCACGTCGGAGCGTTCGATCTCGAAGGCCTCGTTCTTGCGGAAGCCGGACAGGCATTGCGGGTCGAGGGAGTCGCGGATCTCGTTGGCCCGGTCGGTCCCGTAGAAGGTCGAGATGGTGCGATAGAGATCGCGGTCGCGCACCAGCTTCACCAGCACATTGGCGTCGTCGCGGTTGTCCGCCATGGCGATGTTGAGATGCTGCACCCGGCGCGCGATGTCGGTCACAACCTTGGCGATTTGAGCCTTGCGGTCGGCACGGCCCTCGGCGAAGACCCGCACCGGAAGCTCATATTTGCGGATGCGGTCGACGCGGCCGGCGAGGTGATATTCGGCGCCAAAGGCGGTCTTGAAAAAACCGTCGATGATCTCGCTGTCGGTAAAGGTTTTCTTCTCGGTGCGCTGGCGCGCCGTAACGGCGGGCGGCTCGCTCGCACCGGCATAAGACGGCTGCGGCACGAAGGCGGTCAAAGACGCTAGCGCCAGCAGCGCGGCAATCGTCCGGACGATGAATCGATCTGGTGTCGGGGCGGGCATTATTACTCAAGTTCTCGCAATGCGCGTATTTGCGCAAGCGTTCAGTGCCGCCCCCGCGGACAATTCGAAGGCTTCCCGCAGGAAGCCTTCGTTCTCAGGTCAAGCTCAGTTCTTGACGATGACCGTCGCGCCGACCGAGACGCGGTTATAGAGATCGGTGACATCGTCATTGGTCATGCGGAAGCATCCCGAGGACACGGCCTGCCCGATGGTCTCCGGCTCGTTCGAGCCGTGGATGCGGTACAGCGTCGAGCCGAGATACATGGCGCGGGCGCCGAGCGGGTTGTCGATGCCGCCGGGCATGTGGCGGGGCAAATCGGGCCGGCGGGCGAGCATCTGGGCCGGCGGGGTCCAGCTCGGCCATTCCTTCTTGGCGGTGACGCGGTGGACGCCGCCCCAGCGGAAGCCATCGCGGCCGACGCCGATGCCGTAACGCAGCGCCTGGCCGCCAGGCTGCACCAGATAGAGCCGGCGCTCGGCGGTGTTCACAACGATGGTCCCCGGGGCGTAATTGCTGTGGAAGCCGACGGTCTGGCGCTGGATCGGGCCGGAGCTGTTGCCGCCGCCATTGCCGAAATTGGAGAAGAAGTTGGAGAGCGACGGGCCGTCGTCGACCTCGAAGTCCTGTGCCGGCGGCTGGTTGCGAACGCGTGCATCGGCAGGAAACGCAATTGTGGTGAACGCGGCTGCGGCAAAAAAGAGAGCAAAAAGGCGCTTCATCATGGTCCTCGCCAGAAAAAATTGAGGCCCAAGACAGGCCATAAATCGCCCCGATCCGCAACCCACGGCCGTGTGAGGACAGCCCGGATGGAGCGATAATAACCGGCGTTCAGCCCGCCCCGCGGCCCTCACAACGATGCCTTGCGTTCCGACCCTTTGACGGGCCCTCCGAACAATGGTTCATCAGCCCCCGAGATCAAGAAACCGAGATACGACCCTGAATCAAACGGAGTGAGACGATGAACGGTGCGGAAAGCCTGGTGCGGACATTGGTGGCGGGCAATGTGGATGTCTGCTTTGCCAATCCGGGAACGTCGGAAATGCATTTCGTTGCGGCGCTCGACCGCGTCGAAGGCATGCGCTGCGTGCTCGGCCTGTTCGAAGGCGTCGTCACCGGCGCGGCGGATGGCTACTTCCGCATGAAGGGCACCCCGGCCTCGACGCTGCTGCATCTCGGTCCCGGCCTCGCCAATGGCCTCGCCAACCTGCACAATGCCAAGAAGGCCAATTCGGGCATCGTCAACATCGTCGGCCAGCATGCCGTCTATCACATCGAATACAACGCGCCGCTGACCTCGGACATCGAGGGCCTCGCCCGTCCGATGTCGCAGTGGGTGCACACCTCGCCGGATTCCAAGTCGGTGGCCAAGGACGGCGCCGCAGCAATTGCCGCCGCCAAGGATCGCCAGATCGCGACGCTGATCCTGCCCGCTGACACCGCATGGGGCGCGGCCGATGGCGTGGCCCCGGTGCCAGCCGAGAAGCAGAGCGCCGGCTATTCGGCGCAGGCCGTCGAGACCGCCGCCAGGATCATGAAGGACGGTGGCGCCTCGACGCTGCTGCTGATGACCGGCCAGGGGCTGACCGAGAAGGGCCTGGCGCTGGCCGAGCAAATCGCCGGCAAGACCGGCTGCAAGGTGATGGGCCAGACCTATAATCCGCGCATGGCGCGCGGCCGTGGCCGCTTCTCCATCGATCGCATTCCCTATGTGATCGAAGCCGCACTTCCGCTGCTGAAGGACTTCAAGAACATCGTGCTGGTGGAAGCCAACGATCCCGTGGCCTTCTTCGCCTATCCGAACAAGCCGAGCATGCTGAAGCCGGAAGGCTGCGAAGTGCATCGCATAACCGCAGGCGGCGAGAACTCGATCGCTGCGCTGGAAGCGCTGGCCGGCGCGCTCGGCGCCAAGCCGTCGGATGTGAAGCCGCAGAAGCTCGCCGAACTGGTGAAGCCGACCGGGGCGCTGAACCACACCACGATTGCGCAGGCGATTGCCTATGCGATTCCGGAAAACGCCATCATGGTCGATGAGTCGTTGACCACCGGCCGCGGCTTCTTCCCGCCGACCGCAGCGGCCGCGCCGCATGACTGGTTGCAGAACATGGGTGGCTCGATCGGCTTCTCGACCCCGGTCGCCACCGGCGCCGCCGTGGCCTGCCCGGACCGCAAGGTGATCTGCATGGTCGGTGACGGCAGCGCGATGTACACGCTGCAGTCGCTGTGGACCCAGGCCCGCGAAGAGCTCGACATCACCACCATCGTGTTTGCCAACCGCAAGTATCAAATCCTGCTCGGAGAGTTCGCAGGCGTCGATGCCGGCGAGCCCGGCCAGCGCGCGCTCGATATGCTCAATCTCGACCGTCCGGCGCTCGACTGGGTGTCGCTCGCCAAGGGCATGGGCGTCCCCGGCGTCTCGGTGTCGAACGTCGACGACTTCAACAAAGCGCTCGCCAACGCGATCGCCGCGAAGGGTCCGAAGCTGATCGAAGTGGTGATGTGAGCCGCAGCTGACAAATACCCCGCTACCAAGCGGGGTGCCTGCCAAACAGAGAAAGGCTCCGGATCACTCCGGAGCCTTTTCAGTACTGTTCCCTGCTGGCGAAATGATACCAATGGAAACACGTTCCGATTTTCCGGCACAAATCCACGCAGCGCTTTCTCCGGCAGGGATTGTGCTCTGCAACCTGGGCGCATCGGGAACAATAGTTGTGAACATCGCGTTGCAGAGGGACAGCTACCGCACAGACAAGTTATTTCAGCGCACTCATAAGATCAGATGGCAAAAAATCGTTGGGACGAGGAACAGATTGAAATTTTGAAAGGGCTTATAGCGCGTAAAGTATCGCTGGCCAGAGCCGCAGTGATCATGAAACGACCGCAGAGTTCCGTTCAGATCCAGGCACGCCGGCTCGGAGCACCATTCCCTGGCGTTCGCGCGACCAAAGCGCGGTTGAAGGCGCAAATCGATGAAGCCGAGAAGAAAGCGTTGCGGTGAAAAGCGCGATTGAGCTTGTGGTTGCCGCCTATGTCGATACGAACCAGCTAAGTGCGTTGCAAGATCTCAAGGTGCATCGCGAAACGCTGGCGGCGTCCGTCCGCAACAGAATGGACTTCAATTTCGGGGTGCTGCTCGGGCAGCTCGACGACGACATCCGCGAGATCGAAGCCGGTATTCGCCGATTGCGTGCTTCGATGGAAGCGCGGCCAGCGGTCGAGTCCTAAGCTGGTGCGCGTCGGTCACGTTGCCAAGTCCTCCGTCTGTTCGCTCCAGCGCAGATAGTCGCGTGGTGAAATTCCCATCGAGCGACGGAACATAGCGCTGAAGGCACTTGGACTATCATAGCCGAGATCGAGCGCCACATTGGTCACCGGCTCGCGCATGGTCAGGCGCGACAATGCTTCCATCAATCGCACCTGCTGGCGCCATTCGGCGAAGCTCATGCCGGTCTCGCGGCGAAACAGCCGTGTCAGCGTCCGTCGTCCGAGGCCGCCGATCTGCGACCAGGATTCCAGATCCTGATTGTTGCCGGGCTCGCGCAGGATCGCCTCGCAGATCCGCGCGAGGCGGCGATCCTGCGGCATCGGCGCACGCAGCGGCACGGCGGGCATGCGGCCGATTTCGGCAAGCATCAAATTCATGATCTGCCCTTCGCGGCCATCCATATCGTATTCGGTCGGGAAGGTGACGGCCTCGTTGAGCAGCGCGCGTACCAGCGACGACACTTCCATCAACTGACACGAGGTCGGCAGGCCGATCGTCGCGTCGGGTTCGACATAGAGCGTACGCAGCTGCACGGTGCCCCAGCAGCGGCTTTGATGGACAACGCCGGGCGGGATCCACAGCGCGTGCTGCGGTGATACGGTCCAGCTGCCAGTCTCGGTGATGACCGTCATGACCCCGGTCAGGCCGTGGAGAAATTGCGCGCGGCGGTGGCTGTGCCGGACGCCAACGCCGCCCGAGGAGAATTCGGCGGCCATCGCAACCACCGGGCGTTGTGCGGCCTGGAGTGCATCGGCGCGGCGGCCGCTGGCCTCGAAGCCGGAAAAACTCACCATGGCCGGCGGCGCGACGCGCTGGCGCGGCGTGTTGCACGAAATTGAAGAGATATGGCCCATACGCGACAAATCCTGACCCTGTGAAGACGGAGATGATGCGCTGACATCGTACCCTAGGATAGAGGTTTTGGGCGCATCGTGCCGGACGTTGCCATTCTCAAAGCAGGCTTCATGCCACTAGCGCGTTTTCCAGCGAAGTGGGTACCGGTTCGCGTTAAGAAAACGCGTAAAACAACAATCCTGAGCCCCGTTCCGATTCAATCGGAACGGAAAAGGCTCGGGCAGAAACAACGCAGGAATTCGATGACCCGCATTACTCTCATGACAACCCTGTCCAACACCATGGGCTTTCTGGAGGATCACCTGAAGCGAACGGTTCCCGGCGCAGTCGTGACCACTTGGCCGGAGCAGGGTGCGCTGAACGGGGAGGTTGTGGTCTGCTGGAAACCACCCGCGGGCGTGATGGCGACCATGCCGAATTTGCGGCTGATCCATTCCATCGCCGCCGGTGTGGACAATGTGTTGTCCGACACGGCACTGCCGGACCTGCCGCTGTGCCGGATCGTCGATCCGCTCTTGGGTAAAGCGATGGCCGAATATGTGCTGTGGGGCACGCTGTATTTTCATCGCGAATTCGACCGCGTCTCCACCAATGCCCGCAATGGGCACTGGCATCGCTACGATCAGGTCGCGGCCGCTGACAAGCGCGTCGGCATTCTCGGCCTCGGCACCCTCGGAATCCAGGCTGCCACTCTGCTGAAATCGGTCGGCTACAAGGTCTCCGGCTGGTCGCGCTCCGCAAAACAGGTCGAGGGTGTGGACGTCTTCGCCGGCGACGCCGCGCTCGACGATTTCCTGGTGCAGACCGACATCCTGGTCTGTCTGCTGCCGCTAACGCAGAGCACGGTGGGAATTCTGAATGCTGACCGTTTCGCCCGCCTGCCGAAAGGGGCGGCGCTTATCCTCTGCAGCCGTGGCGAGCACCTGAACGTTCCAGACCTCGTTGCCTCATTGCGATCGGGCCATCTGCGCGGCGCAATTCTTGATGTGTTCGACAAAGAGCCGCTGCAGCCCGACAATCCGCTGTGGACGGAGCCGGGTATTCTGGTGACGCCGCATATGGCCGGATTGGCCAAACCGCGCGTCATTGCCGACCAGATTGCCGAGAATATCCGCCGTCTCAAGACTGGAGAGATTCTACTCAACCGCGTCGATCCGGCACTGGGATACTGAAATCCCGCTCATTCACGGAGCAGGCTCGGTTCTCAGACAACGCCGGCCCGATCGCGACAATGATCGGCCCGGCGACAGCGGCGGCTTGAATTTTGCAAGCTCATCCTTGCGCGTCAGTGCAACCCTGACGTTCAACCCTCTGTGTCTATCGGGAGAGCTGAATGAATCGACGTGAGTTCGCGAAATTGCTGGGTCTGAGCGCTACGGCGCTGTCGGGCGTCCCGCTCGGCATCACCCGCGCCACGGGGCAGACCAGAGGCGGTACGCTCAATACGATCATTCAACCTGAACCGCCGATCCTGGTCACGGCGATCAATCAGCAACAGCCGACCCTCACCGTCGGCGGCAAACTCTATGAGAGCCTGCTGCGTTACGATTTCGATCTCAAGCCGATTCCCGGCCTCGCCAAATCCTGGGAGGTTTCGCCGGACGGGCTGACCTACACATTCAAGCTGTTCCCGAACATCACGTTTCACGACGGCAAGCCGCTGACGTCGGAAGACGTGATTTTCACCATGACCAAGGTGCTGATGGAAACCCATGCGCGCGGTCGCGTGACATTTGCGCGCATCGCAAAGGCGGAAGCGCCCGATCCACTGACGGTGATCTTCACGCTGAAGTCGCCCTTCGCGCCGTTCCTGACGTCGCTGGATTGCACCACGGCGCCGATCCTGCCGAAGCACATCTATGAGGGGACCGACTATCGCAAGAATCCCGCCAATGTGCAGGCAATCGGCTGCGGTCCGTTCAAGCTCAAGGAATGGGTCAAGGGATCGCACATTCATTTTGTCCGGCACGAAGGTTATCATCGGCCGGGCGAGCCCTATCTCGACGAAATCATCTATCGCGCGATCCCCGATGGTGCGTCGCGTACCGTGGCGGTCGAGCAGGGCAAGGTGCAGCTGACGCAGTGGGGCGATATCGAATTCTTCGAGGTGCCGCGGCTGTCGAAACTGCCGAATTACGAGGTGTCCACCAAGGGCTACGAGTTCTTTGCGCCGCATCAATGGATCGAACTCAATAATCGCATCAAGCCGATGGACGACAAGCGTTTTCGTCAGGCCGTGATGCATGCGATCGACCGCAAGGCGATGCTGCAGCGAATCTATTTCGGGCTCGGCAAGCTGGCGACCGGCCCGATTTCGTCGAAGACACGATTCTACGACAAGAACGTCAAGACCTATGACTACTCTGTCGATAAGGCGAAGGCGCTGCTCGACGAGATGGGGCTGAAGCCGGGTCCGGATGGCAAGCGCGTTACGCTGCGCTATCTGATCTCGCCAGTCAGCGAGGCCAATACGCGCGCCGCCGAGTTCCTGCGCCAGTCACTCGGGCGCGTCGGCATCGATCTGCAATTGCAGACAACCGATATCGCCGGCTGGGCGCAAAAGTTCGCCGATTGGGATTACGATATGACCGCCAACCTGGTCTACCAGTTCGGCGATCCCGCACTCGGTGTGGCGCGCACTTACATCACATCGAATATCAAGAAGGGCATCCTGTTCTCGAACACCGCCGGTTATTCCAATCCGGAAGTTGATCGCCTGTTCGAAGAAGCAGCCGTGGCGACATCCGATGACAAGCGGCAAGAGCTTTATAGTCAGGTCCAGAGAATTCTCGTTGACGATGTTCCGGTGGTCTGGACGTTCGAGCAGGACTATCCGAACTTCATCGACAAGCGGCTGAAGAACGTGTTGTCGACGGCGATCGGGGTGCACGAGACATTCGGGGCGGTGAGCTTCGGATGACGTTGAAGGTTTCAAATATCTTGCTACAAAGGAATTAAGATGAACAGACGTGAATTCGCGAAGCTATTGGGTTTGAGTGCGACTGCGCTTTCGGGAATTCCTCTCGGCGTCACCCGCGCCGTCGGTCAGACCAAGGGCGGCACGCTCAATACGATCATCCAGCCCGAGCCCCCGATCCTGGTGACGGCGCTCAACCAGCAACAGCCGACACTGACCCTTGGCGGCAAGATCTATGAGAGCTTGCTGCGCTACGGCGCCGATCTCAAGCCGCTGCCTGGTCTCGCTGAGTCCTGGACCGTTTCGCCCGACGGCCTGGTCTATACGTTCAAGCTGTTTCCGGGCATCACCTTTCATGACGGCAAGCCGCTGACCTCGGAAGACGTGGTGTTCTCGGTCACCAAGGTTCTCGTCGAAACCCACGCGCGTGCGCGCGGCACCTTCCTGCGCATCGACAAGGCCGAAGCGCCCGATCCGCTCACGGTCGTGTTCACGCTGAAGGCGCCGTTCGCGCCGTTCCTCAATTCATTCGATTGCACCACAGCGCCGATCGTGCCGAAGCACATCTATGACGGCACCGATTTCCGCAAGAACCCTGCCAACGCCCAGGCGATCGGCTCGGGCCCGTTCAAGCTCAAGGAATGGGTCAAGGGCTCCCACGTCCATCTCGTCAAGCATGAAGGCTATTACCGCAAAGGCGAGCCGCATCTCGACGAGATCATCTATCGCGTGATTCCGGACGGGGCATCGCGCGCCGTCGCGCTCGAACAGGGCAAAGTCCAATTGACGCAGTGGACCGACGTCGAACTGTTCGACGTCGCGCGTCTCTCGAAGCTGCCCAATGTCGAAATGACCACCAAGGGCTACGAGTTCTTTGCGCCGCATTTCTGGCTGGAGTTCAATCTTCGCACTAAGCCGATGGACGACAAGCGCTTCCGTCAGGCTGTGATGTTCGCGGTCGATCGCAAAGCGCTGCTGCAGCGCGTGTTCTTCAATCTTGGCAAGGTGGCGACAGGCCCGGTTTCATCGAAGACGCGGTTCTACGAAAAGGATGTCAAGCAATACGACTACTCGCTGGACAAGGCGAAAGCTCTGCTCGACGAGATGGGCCTGAAGCCCGGCGCCGACGGCAAACGCGTCAGCATCAAATTCCTGGTTCCGCCCTATGGCGAAATCTGGCAGCGCTCGGCCGAATTCTTCAAGCAGTCGCTCGGTCGTGTCGGCATCGATCTGCAACTAGAAAATCTCGATCTCGCCGGCTGGGCCGAACGCACCAGCAACTGGAATTACGAGATGACCTGTAATCTGCTTTACCAGTTCGGCGATCCGGCGCTGGGCGTGTCACGCAGTTACATTACGGCGAATATCCGCAAGGGTATTCTGTTCTCAAATATCGCGGGCTATTCCAATCCGGAAGTAGACCGGCTATTCGAAGAAGCCGCCGTGGCGACCTCTGACGCAAAACGTCAGGAACTCTACACGGCCGTGCAGAAAATTGTCGTAGAAGAAGTCCCGATCGCATGGATGGTCGAGCAAGACTTCCCCAACTTCATCGACAAGCGGTTGAAGAACGTCATCACCACCGGCATCGGTGTGCACGAGACTTTTGGAGCCGTGACGCTCGGTTGAAGATAGGGTCACTCAAAGTCACTTGATGACTCGGCTGCAGCCAGATGTGCAAGCGTCTGGCTGCAGCCACTGTTAGATGCACTGTTAAAGGACTAGGCTATGAATAGACGTGAATTCGCAAAGCTGATGGGCGTGAGTGCGGTTGCGCTCTCGGGTATCCCCCTCGGCATCACTCGTGCCGCTGGTCAGACCAAGGGCGGCACGTTGAACACGATCATTCAGCCAGAGCCTCCGATTCTCGTCACTGCACTTAACCAGCAGCAGCCAACGCTGACCTTGGGCGGCAAGATCTATGAGAGCCTGCTGCGTTACAGCCCTGACCTCAAGCCGCTTCCCGGTCTCGCACAGTCGTGGGAAGTGTCGCCGGACGGCCTGACCTATACGTTCAAGCTGTTTCCGGGCATCACCTTCCACGACGGCAAGCCGCTGACGGCGGACGATGTCATCTTCTCGATGACCAAGCTGCTGCCGGAGACCCATGCGCGTGCGCGCGGGATTTACTCGCGTATCGAAAAGGCAGACGCGCCGGATCCGCTCACCGTGGTGTTCAAGCTGAAGTCGACCTTTGCCCCGTTCCTGACCGCGCTCGACTGCACGACGGGTCCGATCGTGCCGAAGCATATCTATGACGGCACGGAATATCGCAAGAATCCGGCCAATGCGCAGGCGATCGGTTCGGGCCCGTTCAAGCTGAAGGAATGGGTGAAGGGCTCGCATGTTCATCTCGTCAAGCACGAAGGCTACTACCGCAAGGATCAGCCGTATCTCGACGAAATCATCTACCGCATCATTCCCGACTCGGCGTCACGCGCCGTTGCGCTGGAGCAGGGCAAGATTCAGCTGACGCAGTGGAACGACATCGAAATGTTCGATGTGGCGCGGCTGTCGAAGTTGCCGAATTTCGAGATGACCACGAAGGGTTATGAATATTTCGCTCCGCATCAGTGGCTCGAACTCAACAACCGCATCAAGCCGATGGACGACAAGCGTTTCCGTCAGGCTATTGCCTATGCGCTCGATCTGAAGTCGATGGCGCAGCGCGTCTATTTCGGTCTGCCCAAGGTTGCGACCGGTCCGGTGTCGTCGGCGACCAGGTTCTACGAGAAAGACGTCAAGCGTTACGATTACTCGCTGGACAAGGCGAAGGCGCTGCTCGACGAGATGGGGCTCAAGCCGGGTGCCGGCGGCAAACGCGTCACCATCAAGTATCTCACCCCGCCTTATGGTGAAATCTATCAGCGCGCGGCCGAGTTCATTCGCCAGTCGCTCGGCCGCGTCGGCATCGATGTGCAGATCGAGAACACCGACGTCGGTGGCTGGGCGGAGAAGTTCAGCAACTGGGACTACGAGATGACCGGCAATCTGGTCTATCAGTTCGGAGATCCCGCGCTCGGCGTGTCGCGCACCTACATCTCGTCGAATATCAAGAAGGGCATCCTATTCTCGAACACGGCAGGCTATTCCAATCCGGAAGTCGACCGTCTGTTCGAAGAGGCTGCAACCTCGACCTCCGAGGCCAAGCGTCAGGAACTCTACAGCCAGGTGCAGAAGATCCTGGTCGAGGATGTGCCGGTGGTCTGGATGTTCGAGCAGGCCTATCCCACCTTCATCGACAAGCGCCTCAAGAACGTGACTACAACAGCGATCGGCGTGCATGAATCGTTCAGCGACGTGAGCTTCGGATGACGGCGGTATCGGTTAATGCAAAAGGCGGTCGCGTGTTCGCGATCGCCCTCGCGCTTGCGGGTTGGTTTGTCAAATTCGTAGCCGTCGTCTTGGTCATTGCGACCTTCAACTTTATTCTCGTTCATGCCGCACCTGGCGATCCCGCGCAGGTGATTGCCGGCCAGAGCGGCGCCTCCGACGAAAAGCTTCTGGCGCAGCTGCGCGCTGAATATGGGCTCGATAAACCCTATCCAATTCAGCTCGCCACCTATCTGAAGCGCGTCGTGACGCTCGACCTGGGCTATTCCTATCGCCAGCAGCGCACCGTAGCATCGCTCATTCTCGAGCGCTTGCCAGCGACGCTGCTGCTGACAGCGACGGCTTTCACCCTCGCGCTGCTGTCCGGGATCATTCTGGGCACACTGGCCGGTGTTCGTGCTGGCAAGTGGTCAGATACGTTGCTGACGATCGTGTCGTTGCTCCTGTATGCGACGCCGGTGTTCTGGCTTGGCCTGATGCTGGTGTTGCTGTTCTCGGTGCAACTCGATTGGCTGCCGGCCTTCGGCTATGTCACCATCGGCGTGCCGATGACGACACTGCAGCGCATGGGCGATATCGGGATGCATCTGATCCTGCCGGCAGTGTCGCTCGCAGCGGTGTATCTCGCGATCTACACGCGCCTGATGCGTTCGTCGGTGCTCGATGTGACCCATCAGGATTTCATCAAGACCGCCAAGGCCAAGGGCCTGAAGCAGGGCCGCATCATCATTCGCCATATCCTGCGCAATGCGATGCTGCCCATCGTGACTGTCGCAGGTATGCAGGCCGGTGCGCTGGTTGGCGGTGCGGTGGTGATCGAGACCGTGTTCGCCTGGCCGGGTCTCGGCCGTCTCATCTATGACGCGCTGTTGCAGCGCGACTATCCGGTGTTGCTGGGCGTGTTCCTGGTGATGTCGGTGATCGTGATTGCGCTCAATCTTCTCACCGATGCGATCTACCGGGTGATCGATCCACGCGTCTCCGTGCGTGCGGCATCGTGAACGGGATTATATGATGTCTACGCTCAAATCGTTTCTCCGCCATCCCACCGGGATGATTGGTCTGATCGTCCTCCTCGCGGTGGTCCTCCTCGCGGTGACGGCCCCGTGGCTGTTTCCCGACGACCCTTGGGACATGGTTGGCGCGCCGTTCCAGCCGCCGTTCAGCGAAGGGCTTTGGCTTGGCTCCGACATGCTTGGCCGTGACGTGGCTGCCGGCATCGCGCATGGCGCCCGCATCTCGCTGATCATCGGCGTCATCTCGACGCTAACCTCCCTGGTCATCGGCGTCACCATCGGCGCAACCGCCGGCTATTTCGGCGGCAAGGTTGATGAGGTGATGATGCGTATCACCGAGCTGTTCCAGACCATTCCGGGCTTCATTCTCGCAATCCTGCTGGTCGCGACCATCGGGCCGAAAATCTCCAATATCATCTTCGCGATCGGCATCGTCAGCTGGCCGCCACTGGCACGCCTGACGCGCGCCGAGTTCATGCGGCTGCGTGGGCGTGAGTTCGTTCAGGCTGCGGTGTGTCAGGGCCAGCGTCCGCTGACCGTAGTGCTGCGTCGCATTCTGCCGAACGCGATCTCGCCGATCATCGTCACCGGATCGCTGGCGGTCGCCAGCGCCATCCTGATCGAGAGTGCGCTGAGCTTCATGGGTCTCGGCGATCCCAATCTGATGTCGTGGGGCTTCATGATCGGTGCTGCGCGCACTGTGATCCGTCAGGCATGGTGGATGAGCGTGTTTCCCGGCCTCGCCATCCTGCTCACCGTGCTGGCCATCAATCTCGTGGGTGAAGGTCTCAACGACACGCTGAATCCCCGTATCTCACGCAAGCGATAGTATCCATGACTGACAAAACACTGCTTGCCATCGAGAACGTCTCTATCAGCCTGCCGCCGGGCGCAGATCGTCCTTTTGCCATCGAAGACGTATCGCTCACAGTCAACCGCAACGAAATCGTCTGTCTTGTCGGCGAGTCCGGCTCCGGCAAGTCGATGACCGCGCATGCGATCCTGCGACTGCTGCCCGACCGAACGGGCGTTGCGCAGGGCAGCATCAGCTTCAATGGTAACGACATCGCCAAGGCCGATGAGCCGACAATGCGCAAGCTGCGCGGCGGCGCCATCTCGATGATTTTCCAGGAGCCACTCAGCGCGCTCAATCCGCTGGCCCGTGTCGGCCAGCAGATTGCGGAATCGATCATCACACACACCAAGCCGACGCCGTCCAAAGAGGCGGTGGATGCGCGCGTGCAGGAGTTGATCCGGGACGTTGGCCTGCCGGATCCGGTGGCGCTCGCGCGCAGCTTTCCGTTCCAGCTCTCGGGCGGCCAGCGTCAGCGCATCATGATCGCGATGGCGATGGCGAATAATCCGGCGCTGCTTCTTGCAGACGAGCCGACCACCGCGCTCGACGTGACCACGCAGAAGCAGATTCTGGCGCTGGTGAAGAAGCTCCAGTCGGAGCGCGGTATGGGCGTGCTGCTGATCACCCACGATTTTGGCGTCGTTGCCGATGTCGCTGATCGCGTCGTGGTCATGCGCAACGGCCGTGTCGTTGAGCAGGGCACCGTCGACGAGGTCCTGCGTAATCCGAAGGACGATTACACCAAGAGCCTGATCGCCGCCGTCCCCGGCGCGCGCTCGCTGACCAAAGCCGATCGCAAGATCACCGGTGAGCCGTTGCTCGATGCGGTCGGGCTGAACAAGACCTTCATCACCAAGCAGGGCATGTTCCTGCCGCCGCGCCGGACCGATGCGGTGCAGAACATCTCGCTCGGCCTGAAGGCGCGCGAGACGGTGGCCATCGTCGGCGAGTCCGGGTCAGGCAAGTCCACGCTGGGGCGGTTGATCATGCGGCTGATCGAGCCTGACACGGGCTCAGTTCATTTCGATGGCAAGGATCTGCTGTCACAGCGTGGCGAACGATTGCGCCAGATGCGCCGCAAGATTCAGATCGTGTTCCAGGATCCCTTCGCGGCGCTCGATCCGCGCCAGAAGGTCGGCGACGCGATTGCCGGCGGCCCGATTGCCTATGGCACGCCCTCCAAGGAAGCCATGGCCGATGCCAAGCGCCTTCTGGCCCGCGTCGGCCTGCAGGAGAGTGCGGCCAATCGCTATCCGCACGAATTCTCCGGCGGTCAGCGCCAGCGTATCTGTATCGCCCGTGCACTGGCCCTGAAGCCTTCGGTGCTGGTCGCGGACGAAGCCGTCTCGGCGCTCGACGTGTCGGTGCAGGCGCAGGTGCTGCAGCTTCTCGCAGAACTGCGCGAGGAGATGAACCTCGCCATGATCTTCATCACCCATGACTTGCGTGTCGCCGCTGAAATTGCCGACCGCATCGTGGTGATGCGGCGCGGCGAGATCGTCGAGCAGGGCGAGACGCAGAAGATCTTCCAGAATCCCACCGACGCCTATACCCGCGCGCTGCTGGATGCGATTCCCGGCCGTGCGATGTTTGCCGGTCCAGGTGCCAGGCAGGCAGAAGTCGCTTCCGCATAAAAAAGCCCACCAGACGCAGGTTACCGCGTCCGGTGGGCTTTCGTGTGTTCGCTCGGATCAATCCAGCTTGACGTTGGCCTCGGTCACGACCTTGCGCCAGCGCGCCACCTCGGCCGACACCATCTTGCCGAAGTCGGCGCCGGCCACATCAGGCACGTCGGAGCCATTGCGCTCCCACGCTTCCTTGATCGCCGGCACCTGCAATGCAGCTTTCAATTCCTTCGCCATGCGCTCGACCACGTCGGGCGGTGTGCCCTTGGGGGCGAACAGCCCGTACCAGGTGGCGACTTCATAATTCGGCAAACCGGCTTCCGCCGCGGTCGGCAGATCGGGGAAGGCTGCCACGCGCTTCGGAGCGGCAATCGCTAGCGCGCGGAGTTGCCCCGCGCGGATTGGCGCGGCGGACGAGCCGAGACCGTCGAACACGACGGGCACGTGACCGGCGATCAGGTCCTGCATTGCCGGTCCGGCGCCGCGATAGGGCACGTGCTGGATCTTGGTCTGGGTCAGGATCTTGAACAGCTCGCCGGCTAGGTGATGCGTCGTGCCGGCGCCGGCCGATCCATAAGAGAGCTTGTCCGGGTTGGCCTTCGCATAGGCGATGAATTCACCCAGTGTCTTGGCGGCGACCTTTTCTGGATTGACCACGATAACCTGTGGCGGCCGTGCGATCAGCGCCACCGGGATGAAGTCTTTCTCGATGTCATAATCGAGGGTGGGATAGAGCGACGGGGCGATCGCGTGATGCGCGGCACCCATGAAGAAGGTATAGCCGTCAGGCGCCGCCTTGGCAGCCGCCGAAGCGCCGACCGTGCCCCCGGCACCGGCGCGGTTTTCGATGATGACGCGCTTGCCAAGCTGGGTATCGAGCTGCGCCGCCAGTGGCCGCGCAAAGGCATCGGTGCCGCCGCCGGCAGCGAAGGGAACGATGAAGGTGACTTGTTTCTGCGGCCACTGGGCGTGCGCGCCGGTCGTGATCGCAGAACAGCTCGCCATGACGGCAAGCAAGGCAACGTGAACGGCTTTGATCCGCACGGAATCCTCCCGATTTTATTGCGTCATTGGGGACGCTTAGTCTTATGTTCTGCGAGATAAGGCGCGGATGCAAGGTATCCGGCACCGGTATAACTCACACTATAGTCGGTATGGTTACGCCAGTGGAACCGGACAAGGCTGTCCGTTGAGGCGTTTAGCCGCTAGCCACCCGCGGCTAGGCGCCGGCGGCCATTTTTTCTGCGGCGATCATCTCGATATGCGGAACTGCATCGACGAGCTCGCGGGTGTAGTCGGTCTTCGGGCTGTCGAACAACTGGTGACTCTCGCCTTCTTCGACGATGGCGCCGTTGCGCAGCACGATGGTCCGCTGGCACATCATGCGCACGACGTTGAGATCGTGGCTGACGAACAGGAAGGCGAGATTGTCTTCGCGGCGCAAACGATCGAGGAGCTGCAACACCACGGCCTGAACGGAAACGTCGAGCGCGGCCGTCGGCTCGTCCAGCACCAGAAGCTTCGGCCGGCAGGCAATCGCGCGCGCGATGCCGATACGGGCCTTCTGGCCACCCGAGAGCTGGTGCGGAAACCGTTCCAGCAGATTGGCGGGGAGGCCGACGCGATGAGCACATTCGCCGACGCGCTGGCGCAGCGCCGCCCCATTGCGCATGCCGAGCAGGCGGATCAGCGGATGCGCGATACAGTCGAAGGCGTTGAAGCGCGGATTGAGGCTGTCGTTCGGATCCTGGAAAACGATCTGGATCTCGCGGCGCTGCGGCGCGCGGTGGAAGTCTCGCGCCGGAATATGGCTGATCGACTGGCCGTTGAAATTGATGGTGCCTTCGGTCTGATCGAGCAAACGGCAGATCATGCGCGAGGTCGTGCTCTTGCCGGAGCCGGACTCGCCGACCAGACCGACGCTTTCCCCAGGCGCGATGGCCATCGAGAAATTCGCGACGCCGACAGTGCCGTCGTCGAAGCGTTTGACGAGGTCGAGAACTTCCAGCAGCGGCGGCGTGCCATGCGCCGGCTTTGGCGGCGGAGCGAGGGGGACGGTCGGTACCAGCAGCTTCTCGTCGTCGGTCACGAGATCCTCGACCCGCGAGGTCGCGGTTGGCGACGCTGCGACGAGCCGCTTGGTGTAGGGGTGCTGCGGCGATCGGAACAGCGTCAGGGCGTCGGCTTCCTCGACGAGTTTGCCCTGTTCCATCACCACGACGCGGCGGCAATAGCGGGCGGCGAGGCCGAGGTCGTGGGTGATGAGGATCGTCGCCATACCCCGCTCGGCGGCGATGCTGGCGAGGAGATCCATCACCACTTTCTGCGTGGTGACGTCGAGGCCGGTTGTCGGCTCATCCGCGATCAGCAGAGCCGGATTGCTGGAGATTGCCATGGCGATCATGACGCGCTGGCACATGCCGCCAGAGAGTTCGTGCGGATAGGCGTTCATGCGCTTTTCGGGGTCGCGGATCTTCACCGCACGCAGCAATTCGAGGGATTGCGCGCGTGCCTCGGAGGCGGAGATCTTGCGATGCGCCAGAATGGCATCGGCGATCTGCTGGCCGATGGCGCGGATCGGGTTCAGCGCGCCGCGCGGATTCTGGAAGATCATGGCCATCGCCGAGCCGTGCATCTCGCGCAGGCTGGCACTGGTCATCTTGGTGATATCCCGATCGCGGAACGAGATACGGCCGCCGGAGATCTTGCCCGACGTGTCCAGCAGGCGCGTCATCGCAAAGCCGGTGACGGATTTTCCGGAGCCGCTCTCGCCCACGATGCCGAGCGTCTCGCCCTCGGCAAGCGAGAGTGAGATCCCGCGCACAGCCTCGACCGGGCCGCGGCGTGTCGAGAAAGTGACCTGAAGGTTTTCGATATCGAGCAGCGGTTTTGGTGTCGTCATCACGTTCGCTGCGCTCATGTACGTTGTCTAGGATCAAGAATATCACGCAGCCCGTCGCCGAGCAGATTGAAGCAAAGCACGGCGAGCATCAGCGCCAGGCCGGGAAACGCGACCAGCCACCATTTGCCGGTGGAGATGAAACGCGCGCCTTCAGCGACCATAATGCCCCATTCAGGCGTCGGCGGCTTGACGCCGAGCCCGATGAACGAGAGGCCGGCAGCATTGATGATGGCCCAGCCGAGATTGAGCGACATCTGCACTACCATCGCAGGCAGCACATTGGGCAACAGAAAGCGCAGCACCACCGAGACATGGCTGTCGCCGCAAGCGCGAGCGGCCTCGACCCAGCCCAGGTTGCGGCGCACGTTCACTTCTGCGCGTGCAAAGCGGATATAGAACGGCAGGTTGATGATTGCGGTGGCGATCACGATGTTCTCGACGCGATTGCCGAGGGCAGCGACCATGGCCATGGCCAGCACGAATAGCGGGAACGCCATCAGCACGTCGACGAAGCGGCCAACAGCGCGATCCAGCTTGCCACCCGAATAGCCGCAGAGGGCACCGATGACGGCGCCCAGCGCGAAGGAGATGCCGACCGCAGAGACGGCGATGGCGAGGTCGAGCTGTGCGGCGACGATGATGCGGCTGAACACATCACGGCCGAGCTGGTCGGTGCCGGCCCAATGCGCGGCACTCGGCGGCATCAGGGCGTTTTGAACGTTCGATGCGATGGGATCATAGGGTACGATCCACGGACCGAAGATGCCGACAAAGATGAGCAGCGCGGCGCCGATGGCGGCGATGCCGGTAATGGGGTTGCCGCGGAGGATGAACGCGGCGTGTTGAAGTGTTGCGCTGCTCATCCGATGGAAATCCTGGGATCGGCGATGCCATAGAGCACATCGACGACGAGATTGACGATAACGAAGACCGACGCCATCAACAGCACGAAGCCCTGCACCGGGGCATAGTCCGACGACAGCAGCGCATCGAGCGCGTAGGAGGCGACGCCAGGCCAGGAAAACACCTTCTCCACCAGCACATTCGCACCGAGCATGGTCGAAAACACGATGCCGGCGATGGTGATGACCGGCAGGATCGCATTACGCAACGCATAGGTGACGATGATGCGCCACCATGACAGGCCGACAGAACGCGCGGTGCGAACGAAGTCGCTGCCGAGCGAGGCCAGCATCGAGGCGCGGGTGATACGCGCCAATGGCGCGATAACAAACAGCGCCATGGTGCAGGCCGGCAGGATCAATTGTTTGAATGCGGCCCACCAGCCATCGAAGTCGCCGGCGAGCGCAAAGTCGATCAACAGGAAGCCGGTATGTGCGGGCGGCAGCGTCGTGAAGATATCGACGCGCCCGGTCGGATCGGGCGACACGCCGAACAGATAATAGAAGATATAGATCAGCAGCAGGCCCGACACGAAGGTCGGGACACAGACCCCGAGAGCGCAGAAGAGCCTTACGCCGTGATCGACCAGCGATCCTGGTTTCAGCGCTGCAAGGACACCCAGCGGGATTGCGAGAACAAGTGCGATCAGGAGTGCCGAGAAGGTCAGTTCGAGGGAGGCGGGCAGGCGCTCACGCAGGTCCTTGGTCACGTTCTGGCCCGTCATCAGCGAACGGCCGAGATTGCCGCGGCCGACGTCATAGAGATACAGGAAAAGTTGCTGCGGTACCGGCTTGTCGAGACCCATCTGCTTGCGGATCGTCTCGATCTCTTCCTTGCCGGAGTTGGGTCCCGAGGCAAAGAACACGGCGGGATCGCCCGGCAAGACGCGCATCAGCAGGAAGGTGAAGATCAGCACGCCGAACAATGCAGGAAGCGAGGATGCGAAGCGTCGCGCTGCACGGATGGCCGTTGCGCCCAGTGTCGTCATGATCGGTTACTCGAAGTCAAGGACAGCTCGCTGCAGTTAAGTTCGCAAGCTGCATAGATCCGAAGCGCCGCTGAGGGGCGCTTCGGGATTCGCTCGCATGGTGCTCGGAAAATCACTTCCGGCTGAGGTCGCGGTAATCGACCTGGCGATGGAACTGATAAGTGTAGCCCGTCAGGTTCGAGGCCATCACCGCGTCCTGGCTCGGCTGCCACAGCGGAATCTGGGGCATCAGGTCGAAATTCATCGCGTTCAGCACCTTGCCGTCGGCTTCGTACTTGGCCTTGTCAGCCTCGAAACGAGCCTTCTGCGCGACCGCGGTCAGTTCGGCATTGTCGATAGAGCTGTAGTTCCAGCGCTGATTGCCGGTGTAGAAGTTGCGGTAGAAGTAGTCGGTCGACGGCAGCCAGGCGACGATGCCTTCGGTGAAGAAGGGCAGCTTCTTTTCGGTGATCTGCGTCGACATCTGTGCGTCCGGCAGCTTCTGGATATCGACCTTGATGCCGATCTTGGCGAGCGATTCCTTCAGCAGTGCAGCCATCGGCTCAGCCGTTGCCGACTGGCCCACATTGAAGCTGAACGTGGTCGAGAAACCGTCCGGATACCCTGCGGCCTTCAGATAGGCTTTGGCCTTTTCGATATCGAGTTTGATCGGCTGCTTGATCGGGAACGCGCCTGATGGCGGCTTGCCGTCGGCCCAGGTCGCGCCGGCCAGCAAATCACCGCGGCTGAAGAGTGCCGCCTTGAACATGTCGTCATAAGGCAACGCATAGGCCACGGCGCGACGCACGTCCGGCTTGTCGAAGGGAGCCATCTGGTTGTTCATCGAGATGAAGGTGATGGCGTTATACTGCGGCGTCGAGATCACCTGCAGCTTGCCCTTGGCCTCTAATGCCTGCGCGTCGCTGGCCTGCAGATCGATGACGATATCGGCGTCACCTTTTTCAACCAGGTTGGCGCGCGTTGCCGGTTCCGGCACCGACTGGATGATCAGGCGCTTGAAGAAAGCCTGCTTGTCGCCGGCGGCACGATTCCAGGCGTCGTTGCGCTTGAGGATGACCTGCTCGCCGGGCTTGAAGGTCTCGACGATATAGGCGCCGGATCCGGCAGTGTTTTCCTTGAGCCAGGCCTGTGCCCACGGATCTTCCTCGGTGGCGTGGGCCTTGGCGAGTTTCGAATTGATGATGATCGGATAGACGGTTGCGAGGTTTGGCAGGGCCAGTTTGTCCGGCTGCGGCAGTGTTACTTCGAATGTCGTGGGATCGATCACCTTGAACTGGCTGGCATCGGTGAGCGAACCGGTCAGTAGCTGCGCCTTGCCAAGGATCTTGGCGGTGACGGCGCGGTCGAGCGACCACTTCACGTCCTCGGCCGTGACCGGCGAGCCGTCCTGGAATTTCGCGTCGTTGCGCAGCTTGAAGGTGATTTTCAGGCCATCCGGGCTGACCGTGTAGGACTCTGCGAGTTCGCCGCGGATGGTGTCCAGATCGAACACCCATTTGCCATTCAGTTGCTTGCGGCCGAACGACACCAGACGATCATAGGTCGAGAGGCTGACAGCGAAGGCTTCGCGGGTCGAGCCGGGAATATTGGGATCGAGCGTGTTGACGGCGGCGCCGGTCACGTAACGCAGCGTCTCGGCGCGGGTCTGCGCCTTGGCAGGAACGGCAGCGGTGAAAAATGCCAGCGCTGCGGCGGCGCCGAGCATCTGCTTGGAATAGATCAGTCCCATAACCCTATCCTCTGAATTCGACGGAAACTCTGAACGGACTCGTCAGTGCCTGATCTGTCGAGCGACCCATCCACTGAAGCAAGGAACGCGCCAAACGATGGTCGATAGGTGCCAAGCGGAGAACTTTCCCCGTCGGAATAATTTGGTTCTTTAGCTTTTTGCCGCAGCTTCCGTCGCCCTTGCAATGGTCACTTGTGGAACGTCGTAAGCCTCGAACGCGGTCCAGTATCGCTCGATATCCGCGCGGAACAAGCCGCGCGTCAGGCCATGCACCAGTTTCGGGATCGCGGTGGTCATCGCATTGATCGATGATCCCGACGGGCCGAAGCTCATGGTGGACGCAATTGCGAAAAGATGGATGTCGGCGATCCACGGCGTGGTGCCGGGAACGCGTTCCATCAGCGCGTAATCATCGCCGAGATATGGAAAACGGCCGAGGCGCGGGCTGAACTCGGTATCCGGCGGCTGGTAGCGATCAGACCAGATCGCGATATTGCCGGCGCAGCTCTGTAGCTCACGACGGCCTGCGAAATCCATGTCGATGCCGGTGCCGCAGATCACGAAGTCCGCCGTGAAGGTACCCTGTGGCGTCTGCAATGTAACTTGGTTGCCTATTTTTTGTGCCGACTGAACGGGCGCGTTCTCGTGGAGATGGAAGCCGGCATGCCGCGCACAGCGATCCCAGGTCGGCTGTGGAAAGCCTTCGCGCAAATCCATCAGCCGGCGCATGAAGCGCCAGCGCCAGGCATCGTCGAGCTCGCTGAAGTGACGCAGCAACCCGCGGAACGTCAGCCAGTGATAGGGCTGCACGATCTGGATTTCCGCGCGGCGGCACAACAGGTGCACCTCAGCGCCGGCTTCGAGCGCGGTTGCCGCATTGTCGAAGGCGGATGCGCCGGCGCCGATCACGGCGACGGTCTTGCCGCGCAGAGCTTCGAAATCGATATCCGCGGATGCATTCACGCAAAGCGATGATGGCAGGTGCTGGAGTTGCTCCGGGATCATCCAGTCGCCCATGCCTTCCTGTCCGGTCGCCAGCAGCACCTTGCGCGCATGGATGATTTCGATGCCGCCGGCGCTTTGTACGGTTGCTGCAAGCAAGCCGTTGGCGGCAGGCCCAATGTCCAGGACCTCGCAGCCATTGCGTACAGGCACGCCGGTGATGCGCCTGAACCACAGCAGATAGTCCGCCCAGTGTCCGCGCGGGATGCGATCGAGCGCCTGCCAGTGATCCTTCCCGAACATGGCTTCGTGCCATGACTGATAGGTGAGAGCGGGGATATCCAGATCAGGGCCGGTGAAGTGTTTGGGGCTACGCAGCGTCGGCATGCGGGCGTAGGTGAGCCAGGGGCCTTCGCGGCCTTCTGCGCTTTTGTCGACAACGAGTATATTGGTGACCTGCGATCGTAGCAGGCCAAAGGCCGCTGTGACGCCGCCCTGGCCGGCGCCGACGATCAGCACGTCCAGCGCGGCTGTGCCGTCCGGCGCGGATTTCGGCTGCAGCCACGGCATGTTCGGATGGGCGATCTTGTGGAGATCGTCGCGGACCTGCGCTTCCAGCGCTGCGAGAGCGTCGCTCATGCCGCGAGCCATCCGCCATCGACCGGCATGACTGTGCCGGTCGTGAACGAGGATGCATCGCTCGCCAGATGCAGCGCGGTCTGCGCGACTTCCTCGGCCAAACCGAACCGCTTCATGGCGTGACGATTGCGGGAGGCATCGCGCACGGGTTCGGGGTCCGCATGGCGCGCGAAACTGCGGCGCAGCAGCGGCGTGTCGATAGCGCCCGGTGCGATCGCGTTGACGCGAATGCCGTCGGTGGCGAAATCCACGGCCATGGTGCGTGTCAGGCTGATGATCGCGCCTTTGGCTGCGATATAGGCGCTGTTGCCCTTGCCGCCGGCGATGGCCAATTGCGAGGCCAGCGTGATGATCGATCCCTTGCCCTGCTTCTGCATCTGCGGAATGGCTGCGCGCGCCCATAGCCAGGTGCCGCCGACATTGGTGCGAAACACGGCGTCCCAATCTTCTGGCGCTGTAGTCACCACGGTGCCGCCGCAGGAAAAGCCAGCCGAGGTCATCAACACGTCGAGCTGACCGCGCCGGGCGACGATCTCCCCGACCACGGTCTGCGCAAAATCGCCGTCGCCGACATCACCGAGATGCGTCGACGCCTTGGTTGCATTGGGCAGTGTCGCCAGCGTTTCTTTCAGGCCGGCCTCGTCGCGATCGACCAGTGCGACAAACGCGCCTTCCTGTGCGAACAGCATGGCACTGGCCTGGCCGATGCCGGAGCCTCCGCCGGTGATGATTGCTGTACGTCCCTGAAGTCTCATGTCATCACCCTATGCTGTGCCGCGCCGACCAGTCGATCAGATCCGCGGCTGAGTCGGCGCAGCCAAATTTGGCGCGCCATCCGAATTCCTGCTCCAATCGCGCGACCGATAGCGGTGCCCTGTCGCTGTCACTGTGCAGATCGATGGTTGGGGTTTCGCCGGTGCTGGCCAGGCGGCAAACAAAGCCCGGATGGGATTCCGCCAATTGTTGGCCCCATTCCAGCGCTGACCACGGGGTGGCGGTTGAGATGTTGTAGAGGCGATGCTGCGTCTTCGGCGCCTCGATCAGCAAAGTCATGGCATCGGCGACATCGGGCGCATAGATCCAGTCCCGCACGCCGGAACGGACCAGAATGGCGGCGCTCTGCTTCGCGTGCGCCGTGAAAATCTGCATCAGCGGGCTGAGCGTATCCCGTACGCCTGTTGCACGCTCCCATGGTCCAAACACGGCGCTGAGCCGCACGCTGATGAAATCGGTCTGCCACAGCGCGGCAAGACGCGACGCGACTTTTTCCGATGCAAATTTGGTGATGGCATAGAGCGAGATGGGATCGCAGGGCAGCTCTTCATCGAGCAGGGGATATTTGAACGCGGACGTGCCGTATGCACCGGCAGATGACAGATTGATCACGCGTTTGACGCCATGGCGGTGTGCTGCCGCGAGGATCGGCGTTTGCGCCATCAGGTTGACTTGCAGGATGCCTTCCGGATCGGCGGCATCGCGCTCTGTGCTTGCCGTGATCGCAGCGCCGAGAACGATGGCATCGAAGCCCGTGGTGATGACACTGTCGATCAATGTCCGGTCGAGCACATCGCCGATAATCACCGAAAGCCTATCGCCATAGTCAGCGAAGGCAAGCTGCGCCGCCGGTGGCAGGCCCGAACGGTCGAACAGGGTCACCACATGACCGCGCTTCAACAGGGCTTCCGCGATATTCAGCCCGACAAAGCCGGTGCCGCCAAAAACGAGAATCTTCATCGATCAACCTGTGAACCGCGAGGCGGTCCTTCGCCCCTGTTTGGACCATCGCGCTCCATGCCCAAAGCACGTTTTGCAGGCGCTTGGCGATTATGCGGTGTGCAGCGATACGGGCCCAGGCTTTATTCGTCGTGATAGAGGCCTGCTAGGTCTTCGCGTCGGTCGCAATCTGCAATGTCGCAAGAACGGCATCGCCGGTCTTACGCGTATGCGCGCTGAGGGAGGCTGCAAATCCTTGCGCGTCGCGCGCGCGAAGCAGAGCCATGAAAGCCTCGTGTTCCCTTACGGATTCCGTCCACCGTGCCGCGTCATAATTGGCGGTGGCCCGTGCCCGATAGATATTCGCGTTCAACGTCGTCCAGATATTGAGGAGCACGGGATTCTTGGCGAGCCTGGTAATCTCGATATGGATGTCCTGGTTCAGCCTGAAATAGGCCGGGCGCGATGCTTCGCGATGAAGGATAACAAGCTGGTCGTGCATCGCACTGAGCCGGGCAATATCTTCATCCGTCGCGCGCATTGCGGCCTCGGCGCCGGCAACGCCGTCCAGTGCGACCATGATCGCAAAGCTGTTTGCGATTTCTTCCCTGTCGACCGGGGTGACGACAGGGGTGCGGTGAGGACGCAGTTCGATCAGCCCTTCGGAGGCCAGTATCTTGAATGCTTCGCGCAACGGTGTGCGCGATACGCCGAACGTTTCGCACAACATCTTTTCTGGCAAAGGGGCTCCGGCCTGGAGTTCGCCATCGACAATCATTTCGCGCACCTTCGCGACGAGTTGATCGTGCAGCGACATACGGTCCAGCGGCCGTTTTGAATGATCCGAGGAGAGCTTCAGCCGTGTCGGCTTGAAGCGCGTCCGAAGCTTCGCGCGTGGGGCAATCTCACTCATGGTTCAGTTTCTCGGGTGGCGAGGTTGCCTCCAAACGACATCCTTCGCCCAAAAATGCAGCATCGAAATCGAGATGATAATAATTCATAGTAATTGATATTACTATATAATTTTACGATTGTATATCGTATCCGGATTGGCATGAGGCTTGCTGAGTGGTGGACGTATCGTGAATTCACCGCCACCCGCTCCGGAGATTGCGACGATGAAGAAAAATCTGCTCGGCATTCTGATTGCGCTTTGTTTGGCATCGATTGCCCCGGCCGCGATGGCCCAGTCCGAGTCGGTGATCAAGCTCGGCTATGCGAAATGTGCGCATTGCACACCGATGTCACTCACCCCGCAATACGCCAAGGGCGTTCAGATCGATGCGGTTGGATTTAACACAGGCACGGATGCGCTGACTGCGCTTGTCTCGAAGAATATCGACGTCGCCCAGGTGACCTATCTTCATTATGCGATCGCGCTCGACAAGGGTTTCGACGTGGTCGCCATTTCCGGGCAGGTCAATGGCGGTTCGGCAATGTTGGTCGGTAATGACCTGTCGATCGTTCCGAATGACTGGGCTTCGCTCAAGAAAGTCATCGCCGACTACAAGGCAGCGGGAAAGCCATTCCGCGTCGCGGCGTCCCGCGGCAACGCGCAGGACATTCATATGCGCGGCGCCTTTGCCAAGCAGGGCATCGACATCAACAAGGATGTGCAGTTCGTCAACATTCCCAATCCCTCCGATCACCTTCAGGCGCTGCGTCGCGGTGAAATCGAGCTGATCTGCACCGTGGAGCCGTTCGCCACGCAGATCCTTCAGGCCAAGGCCGCCAAGATGTTTGGCCTTCCCTACGATCAGGCTGCGGGAAAGCTCACCAACCTGATTCTGACGCGGTCGGATGTCGTCAAGGACAAACCGAAGCAGCTCGAAGAGACCGTGCGTGCGGTTGTGAAAGTCGATGAATTCGTCGCGGCGGACAAGGGTGCCCTGATCGACGTGATTTCCAAGATCACCGGCCTCGACAAGGCGATCGCCACAGGCGCTGTCGAAAACCTCGATCCGGATCCGAAGATGTACCGCGCATCGGCGCTCGCCATCGCCGCGATGATGCGCGACCTGAAATACATCAATTCCGACGTCACCGCCGCGGTTGAGAAGAACATGGACTACCGCTTCCTGGAGGCTGCCACCGGCAAGCCGAAATCCGAACTCGGCTACTGAGCCCGGTCATGCCCCAGGCCCTCGCAATGTTCAGGCGACTGGATCGGTATATTGTGCCGGTCCTGATCCTCGCCGGCTGGGAAGCGTTTTCCCGGTCCGGCGCACTGCCTGCGGCGCTGTTGCCGGCGCCTTCCACCGTGGCCTGGGCTTGGGCGGATTGGGTGTTCGGCACCGACGGCAATACCCAGACCTATAGCGGCAACTGGCTGTTCGACATGCTCGCCAGCCTGTCGCGCGTTCTCGCGGGTTTCGCCATCGCCACGGCGCTGGCCGTGTCGATCGGAGTCGCCATCGGATGGTCCCGCACTGTCGAGGTGATCATCGAGCCGACGCTGCAGACGCTCCGGCCGATCCCGCCGGTGTCGTGGATTCCGCTCGCCATCATCTGGTTCGGCATCGCCAACAAACCGGCGATCTTCCTGGTGTTTCTCGGCGCCTTCTTCCCGATCCTCCTCAATACGATCCACGGCGTGAAGACCTGCGATCGCAATCTGATCCGCGCCGGAGCCATGGTCGGCGGCGGCAATCGCCAACTGTTGCGCTTCATCGTGCTGCCGGCGGCACTGCCCAGCATCTTTGCCGGTCTGCGGATCGGCATCGGCTCGGCCTGGATGCTGACGGTGACGGCGGAGATGGTCGCTGTGAAAAGCGGCCTTGGCTATGTGCTGTGGGATTCCTATTATTTCCTTCGCTACGACCTCGTCCTCGCTGCGATGGCCAGCATCGGCCTGCTCGGTTTTCTCAGCGATTTCGGCATCCGTCTCGTGATGGCGCGCGTGCTGCACTGGCAGCGCAACACGACGATCCAGAACGGAGAGACCTAGGTCATGGCGACGATTGAAATCTCTGGTGTCTCCAAGGTCTTCAAGGACGCGAAGCGCAAGGCCGATGTCACGGCTCTCGACGACATCAATATCAAGGTGGAGAAGAACCAGTTTCTCTGTCTGCTCGGCCCCAGCGGATGCGGCAAGTCCACGCTTCTCAATATGATCGCAGGCTTCGAGAAGCCGTCATCCGGCACCGTCACCGTCGATGGTCAATTGATCACGGCGCCCGGTTCGGAGCGTGGCGTGGTGTTTCAGCAGGCCAACCTGATGCCGTGGCTGCCGGTCTGGGAGAATGTCGGCTTCCACCTGCTGCTGCGCGGTGGCCAGAAAGCCGTGCGGCGCGCGACGGCGCAGCGCTATATCGACATGGTCGGGCTCACGGGATTTGAAAATCACTATCCGTCCGAACTGTCAGGCGGCATGAACCAGCGCGTCGGCATTGCACGCGCGCTGCTGATGAATCCGCAGGTCATCCTGATGGATGAGCCGTTCGGCGCGCTCGACGAGCAGACCCGCATGGACATGCAGAACGAACTGGTGCGGATCTGGCAAGAGCATCAGGGCACGATCGTTTTCGTGACGCACGGCATCGACGAAGCACTGACGCTGGGCACGCATGTTGCCGTGATGAGCGCCCGCCCGGGGCGTATACGCGAAATCATCTCGTTGGACCTGCCGCGGCCACGCGACATCACCAGCCCACAGTTCAACGAAATCAAACGTCACGTTCTCGATCTGCTTCGATCTGAACGGACGAAACCATCCCTCGAAACTCTGGATCATCCATGACCAAACGTGTGCTTCTCGGAATGCTGACGCCTTCGTCGAACACGGCGCTGGAGCCGATCACGACTGCCATGCTTGGCGAATTGCCCGAAGTCTCGGCGCATTTCTCGCGTTTCAAGGTCACGGAGATCGCGCTGTCGAACAAGGCGCTCGCCCAATTCGACAATTCGGAAATCCTGCGGGCCGCAGAATTGCTGGCTCATGCGAAGGTCGATGTCATCGGCTGGAATGGAACATCCTCTGGCTGGCTCGGCTTTGAGGCGGATGTCCGCCTGTGTGAGCAGATCACCGCAGCAACCGGGATTCCTGCGACAACGTCGATGTTGGCTCTCAATGAGATTCTTGAACATCAAAAGGTGAAGCGTCTGGGGTACGTGACGCCCTATCTGGACGACGTTCAAGCCAAGATTCTGGAGAATTACGAAAAGCTGGGCTTTGCGTGCCAGGGTGAACGCCATCTCGGCCTGCAGGATAACTTCTCGTTCTCCGAAGTGCCCGTTGTGCAACTTGAGGATATGACGCGGGACGTGGCCAAGGAAAAGCCAGACGCTATCACGATCATCTGCACCAATTTGAGAGTTGCACCATCCGTGGCGAAACTGGAAAGGGAGACGGGCATTCCGGTCTATGACACCATTGCCACGGTGGTCTGGAAATGCCTGAAGATGGCTGGCGTCGATACCAAACGCGTCACCCAATGGGGATCGCTGTTTCAGCAAGTCTAGTATTTGTCTGTATGCACCCTGCGTTGCTGAATTGATGAGGTTTTGCTCATGACCGCTTTCGATACCGTCATTCGTTATGGCACCATTGCAACCGCGAGCGAAACCTACAAAGCCGATGTCGGCATCAGGAACGGCCGCATCGTTGCCATCGGCGAAGCGCTGACCGACGCGAACGAGACGGTTGAGGCTACCGGTCTGCTGGTGCTGCCCGGCGGTATCGACAGCCACGTTCATATTGCGCAACCATCCGGCCCCGGCATCGTGATGGCCGACGATTTCGAAAGCGCCACGCGCGCCGCAGCCTTCGGCGGCAACACTTTCGTGATGCCTTACTGTCTGCAGGCGAAGGGCCAACCGATCCGCGAGGCGTTGAAGAATTATCACACGCTTGCCGATCAGAATTGCCATATCGATCATTCCTTCCACCTGATCATCGCCGATCCCAGTGAAGCGGTACTCGGGCAGGAGCTGCCAGCCTTGATCGCCGATGGATACACCTCGCTCAAGGTCTTCATGACCTATGAAGACCTTGCACTGAGCGATCTGCAGATCCTGCAGGTACTGGCCGTGGCGCGTGAATCCGGTGCACTGGTTCAGGTTCATGCGGAGAATTACGACGCCATCCGCTTTCTGGTCGACAAGCTCGAACGCGACGGCAATGTCGGCCCGTATTTTCACGCCAAGTCACGTCCCATCGTTGTCGAGCGCGAGGCCACGCATCGCGCGATCTCATTGGCCGAACTGGTCGACGTGTCGATGGTGGTGGTTCATGTCTCCAATCGTGAATCCATGGAAGAGATCCGCCGTGCGCAAATGCGCGGGCTGACGATCCATGGCGAGACCTGCCCGCAATATCTGGTGCTGACAGAGGAAGACCTGAAGGATCTGGGCATGGAGGGCGCGAAATATGTCTGTTCGCCACCACCGCGCGATCTCGCTAGCCAGCAGGCATGCTGGGAAGGTTTGCAGCAGGGTGTGTTCTCCCTGTTCTCCTCCGACCATTGCCCGTTCCGCTATGACGACGTGCAGGGCAAGCAGCCACCCAACGCGCGTACCAGCTTCCGCTGGATTCCGAATGGCATTCCCGGTGTCGAGACGCGCCTTCCGATCCTGTTCTCGGAAGGCGTCAGCAAGGGCCGCATCACGCTCAACCAGTTCGTGGCGCTGACATCGACCAATCATGCGAAGACCTATGGCCTCACCGGCAAGGGCTCCATCGCCATCGGCTACGATGCCGATATCGCGCTGTGGGATCCGAAGCGCCAAGCAACGCTTACCCAGGCGAACTTGCATCACGGCGCGGACTACACGCCCTATGAGGGCATGGATATCACCGGCTGGCCGGTGGCAACGATGCTGCGCGGGAAATTCGTGACGCGCGACGGCAAGCTCGTCGGCGGAAAAGGCGAGGGACGCTATGTCAGCCGTGCGGCGCCATTTCCCGGCAAGGGCGCGACATCATCGGCCGCGTAACAGCGCGCGGTCGTCGCGCGCGCAGGCCGTGATGAATTCCAGCACGGCGCGCACCGACGGCTGATCGATGAGGTCCGGATGCGCCAGCAGCCAGATATCAGAGAGGCTGGCCAGCTTCTGCGGTGCCACGCGGATCAGATCCGCATGGGCGTCGCCGACGATGCATGACAGCACGCAGATGCCAATTCCTGCGCGGACGGCCGCAAGCATATCCGCTTGCGACGAGCAGCGGATGGCGACGGTGGCGTCCTTGGTGATGTGGTCGCTCCAGCGTCCGAGTTCGGAGTTCGACGATTTGTCGGCGAAGCCGATGACAGTGTGGTCCTTCCAAGCGGCCCGCTGTTCGGGCAGCGGGCATCGCGCTGCGTAATCGCGCGAGGCGTAGAAGCCAACGCCGAGCTTGGCGATTTTCCGTCCGGTGAGATTTTCGTCGCCGGTCTGATACAGCCGCAGCACGATGTCGGCTTCGCGCTTGCGCACGCTGACCGGGAAGGGATGCGTCACCAGCTGGATCTCGACATGCGGGTGCTGGCGGATGAAAGCGCCGATATGCGGCATCAGCCAGAAATTCGCCAGCGTCGGTCCGATCGACACCTTGACCACGCCGCGTGCGCTCTGGCCCGACGCGCCGGCGGCAGCTTCTGCTTTCAGCGCGGCCTCGGCCATCGCTTTGGTGCTCTCATGAAAGCGCCGCCCGCGGGCAGTCAGCACCAGCCCTTCGTCGGAGCGCACGAACAGCTTGGTGCCAAGTTGCTTCTCCAGCGCCGCGACCTCGCGGCTCACGGTCGGGTGGCTGGTGCGCAACTGCCTGGACGCGCCGAGATAGCTTCCGGCGTCGACCACGGCATTGAAGGTGCGACAGAGATCCCAGTCCATGTGATCAAATCCGGAAGGCTTATTGTTCAAATTCGAACAACATGCACGGGCGGTCAACCCTTATAGTTCGATTATAAAAATATAAGGAAACGCTTATGTCGCTCCCCAAAGCTCTCGATGGCACCCTCGAGCTGCCTGTGCTCGGTTCCCCGCTGTTCATCGTCTCCGGTCCTGAACTCGTCATTGCGCAATGCAAGGCCGGTATCGTCGGTTCGTTTCCAGCGCTGAATGCGCGGCCGGTGGAAGTGCTCGATCAGTGGCTGACGCGCATCGAGGATGAGCTCGGCGAATACAAAGCGAAGAATCCCGGCAAGAAGGTCGCGCCCTATGCGGTGAACCAGATCTGCCACGCGTCCAACGACCGGTTGATGAAGGACATGGAAACCTGTGTGAAGCACAAGGTTCCGATCATCATCACCTCGTTGCGCCCGCCCTCGGAGATCGTCGAGGCCGCGCATTCCTATGGCGGCGTCGTGTTTCATGACGTTATCAACGTCAAGCATGCGCGCAAGGCAGCCGAGCAGGGCGTCGATGGACTGATCCTGGTCTGCGCCGGTGCGGGTGGCCATGCCGGCACGCTGTCGCCCTTTGCGCTGGTGCGCGAAGTGAAGCAGTGGTTCAAGGGGACTGTGCTGGTATCTGGTGCAATCTCTGACGGTTACGGGATTGCGTCGGCGCTCGCGCTCGGCGCAGACCTCGCTTATATGGGCACGCGCTTCATTGCGACCGAAGAAGCTAATGCCGACCCGGCCTACAAGAAGGCGCTGACCGAATTCGCCGCGCATGACACGGTCTACACCAACCTGTTCACCGGTATTCACGGCAACTATCTCGGCCCGTCCATCGCAGCCGCCGGCCTCGATCCCGACAATCTTCCGGTGGCTGACAAGACCAAGATGAACTTCGGCTCCGGCGGTAACATGAAGGTCAAGGCCTGGAAGGACATCTGGGGTTGCGGCCAGGGTATCGGCCAGATCGTTGATGCTCCCCCGGTGGCAGAACTCGTGGATCGCCTGAAGCGCGAATATGCGGAAGCGACCGGAGACTTTGCGAGACGGGCACGCGCATAAGCGCGGCCCGATAAAAATATAACGGGGAGAAGACAATCATGACATCAGTCATGCTGAGGACGCTTGGGCTGTTCGCTTTTGCCGTCTGCGTGAATGCGCCGACGCAAGCCGCGGCCAACAGCAAGGAAGAGATCAAGATCGGGCAGACGCTTCCCTATAGCGGTCCGCTCTCGGGCTTCGGCGTGATCGGCCGCGCGCAGGAAGCCTATTTTGCCAAGCTCAACGCCGAGGGCGGCATCAACGGGCGCAAGATCAAGTTCATCAGTCTCGATGACGCCTATTCGCCGCCGAAGACCGTGGAGCAGACCCGCAAACTGGTGGAGCAGGATGAGGTTCTGATGATGTTCGGGACGCTCGGCACCGCGACCAACAACGCGGTGCATCGCTATTTGAACAGCAAGAAAATCCCGCAGCTGTTCGTGCTATCAGGCGCGACCAAATGGGCGGATCCGAAAGGTTTTCCGTGGACCATGCCGGGCATGGCCGCCTATGAATCGGAAGGCGTTGTCTACGCCAAGCACGTGTTGAAGACCAAGCCGGATGCCAAGATCGCCATTCTCGCGCAGAACGACGATCTCGGCAAAGACTATGTGGCTGGCTTTAAACGTGCGCTGGGCGACAAGGCCGCCAGTATGATCGTATCCGAAGCGACCTATGAGACCAGTGCGCCGACGATCTCGTCGCAGCTTGCGGCGCTCAAGTCGTCCGGCGCGAATGTGCTGTTTGGCGCGGTGGTTGGCAAATTCTCGTCGCAGATGATCAAGGGCGTTGCGGAAATCGGCTGGAAGCCGGACCTGATGTTCGTCCCCACGTCCGCCTCGTCGATCACCTTTCTGGAGCCGGCAGGTCTGGATAACGCCACTGGCCTGATCACGTCGAGTTATCAGAAAGACATCAACGACGCGTCATGGGCCAACGACGAGGACGTGAAGGCCTATTTCGCTTTCATGAAAGAGAGCCTGCCGTCAGCCGATCCGCGCAACACCAATTATGCGACCGGCTTCCTGAATGCGCATCTCATCACGCATATCCTGAAAGCGTGCGGCGATGACGTCAGCCGGGAGAATATCCTGCGTCAGGCGACGTCGATGAAGAACGTCAAGCTGCCGCTGTTGCTGTCGGGCGTCACGGTCAATACCGACAAGGATGATTATCTTTCGTTCCAGCAACTGCGGCTGCGCCGTTTCAACGGCAAGAACTGGGAAGGCTTCGGCGAATTGCTCGACGACCAGTGAGCATCTGTACCATCACATCGACAGAACAAGGATCGAAGCCAGCGATGGCTTCGATCGATTCAAGAACAATATAAGGGCGGACAATGATTATCAGCGGCGACCGGGCGATCAGCTATCCGGACATCATGCAGCGCATCGCCAAGGTGGCGACCGGGTTCAAGAGCCTCGGCGCAGGCGCCGATGCGCCGGTCGGCATGATGCTGCGCAACGATTTCGCGCTGTTCGAGACTGCGTTCGGCGCAGGTGCGCTCGGCGCGCGCGTGGTCCCGATCAACTGGCATCTGAAAGGTGAAGAGGTCAGCTATGTTCTTGCTGACAGTGGCGCGAAGCTGCTGGTCTGCCACGCTGATCTTTTGCCGCAGATCAAAGATAATTTGCCGGCGGGATTTCCGATCCTGATCGTCCGCACGCCGCCGGAGATCGCAGTCGCCTATGGTGTTGCCGAAGCTGCGACCGAGGTGCCTGCAGGCGCCACGGACTTCGATGTCTGGCGCGAGTTGCATGCGCCGGTGGAGAACGCGCCGAAGCGCGCGCTGACCATGTTCTACACGTCGGGCACCACGGGCCGTCCCAAGGGCGTGACCCGCGCGGCCATGACGCCGGAACAGGCTGCGGCATCCGAGCGCGTCGGCGGCATCGCCTATGGGCTGAAGCCGAACGAGGATCAGATCATCCTGATGAACGGGCCGATGTATCACTCGGCGCCAAGCTCCTACGGGCTGATGGCATTCCGTCATGGCAGCACGATCGTGCTCGAACCGCGTTTCGATCCAGAGGATCTGCTGCAGCTCACCGAGAAGCACCGCATCACCAACATGCATATGGTGCCGACTATGTTCGTGCGGCTGCTGCGTCTGCCGGACGAGGTGAAGTCGCGCTACGACCTGTCGTCGCTGCGCTTCATCATCCATGGCGCAGCGCCGTGCCCGATCCATGTGAAGCAGGCGATGATTGCGTGGTGGGGACCGGTGATCAACGAATATCTCGGCTCCACCGAAACCGGGGTGCCGATCTGGCATTCGTCGGAGGAGGCGCTGAGGAAGCCGGGCACGGTCGGCCGCACCATCGAGGGGGGCGTGGTCAAGATCTTCGATGTGGACGGCAAGGAATGTCCGGTCAATGTGCCCGGTGAAATCTTTATGCGGCAGACCTCGGTGCCGGATTTCAACTATCAGGGCCGCCCCGACGCACGGGCCGAAGCCGGCCGTGAGGGCCTGATCAGCGTCGGTGACGTCGGCTATCTCGACGAGGACGGCTATCTCTTCATGTGTGATCGCAAGCGCGACATGGTCATCTCCGGCGGCGTCAACATCTATCCCGCCGAGATCGAGAACACGCTGATCGGCATGGACGGCGTGCGCGACTGCGCGGTGTTCGGTGTGCCTGATGACGAGTTCGGCGAACGGCTGGTGGGCTGCGTCGAACTCGAAAGCGGCGTGACGCTCACCGTGCCGGAGATCCAGGCCTGGCTTAAGCAGAAGCTCGCCAACTTCAAAGTGCCGAAGGAAATCCATTTCCATGATGCGCTGCCGCGTGAATCGACCGGCAAGATCTTCAAGCGCAAGCTGCGGGATCAGTATGGATCGGCTCCGGTGACTTGATCGCTAATGATGCAGCAGAAAGGCGCCGAGCTCGTCGCTCGGCGCCTTTCTTCATGCGATCACGGCGCGTCAGGTGTTGATCCAGACCGCCTTGATGTTGAGATATTCGTCGATGTGGTGCACGCCGGACTCGCGTCCGTAGCCACTCATCTTGTAGCCGCCAAACGGCACGGCAGGATCCATCGCCTGATAGCAATTGATCCAGACCGAGCCGGCCTGCAGGGACTTCGCGAGGCGATGCGCCTTGCTGACATCCCTGGTCCAGACGCCGCTGCCGAGGCCGAAGGTGGTGTTGTTGGCGCGCTGCACCAGTTCGTCCATGTCGGTGAAGGAGATCGCCGAAATCACCGGCCCGAAGATCTCTTCCTGCGCGATCTTCATGCTGTCCTGGACGTTGGCGAACACGGTCGGCTGCACGAAGAAGCCCTTCGACAGTTCGCCATCCATCAGGCGGCCACCGCCGGACAGCGCCTTGGCGCCTTCGCCGCTTCCGGTGGTGAGATAGCCGGTGACGCGGTCGAGCTGTTCCTTGGAGACCAATGGCCCGAGCTGGGTGTCGGGGTTGGCACCGTTGCCGACCTTCAGCTTCTTGGCGAATTCGGCGACGCGGCCAACGAATTCGTCATAGATCTTCTTTTCGACGAACAAACGCGTACCGGCGCTGCAGATCTGGCCTGAATTCGCGAACACTGCCATGGCAGCACCGGGGACGGCGGCATCGAGGTCGGCATCCGAGAACACGATGTTCGGCGACTTGCCGCCGAGCTCGAGCGACACGCGCTTGAGGTTGCCGGCCGAGGCGCGGATGATCGACTGGCCGGTGAAGTGGGAACCGGTGAAAGCGACCTTGTTGACGTCCATATGCGAGGCCAGCGCGGCGCCGGCGGTTTCGCCATAGCCTGGCACGACGTTGATGACGCCCGCTGGGAAGCCGGCTTCCAAGGCCAGCTCACCGAGGCGTAGCGAGGTCAGCGGGGCTTCTTCCGCCGGCTTCAGCACGATGGTGCAGCCGGTGGCGATGGCAGGGCCGATCTTCCAGATGCTGGCTGACAGCGGCGAGTTCCACGGAATGATCGCGCCGACGACGCCGACGGGCTCCTTCAGCGTATAGGAGAAGATCTCGCCTGGCAGCGAATTCTCAATGGTTTCGCCGTAGATCAGCGTGGCCTGGCCGGCATAGAAGCGCAGCATGCCGAGGATGCGCTGCTTGCCAGCGAAAGTGCGCATGACAGGCGCGCCCATATCGAGCGTATCGAGCAAAGCGAGTTCGTCAAAATGCTTCTCGACGAGCTCGGCGAATTTCAGCAGCAGCGCCTGGCGCTCGTAGGGCTTGGCCTTGCTCCACGGGCCTTCGAAGGCGCGGCGTGCTGCGGCGACCGCAAGGTCGATATCCCCAGCATCGCCTTCGGCGACGGTGGCGAGCAGTCCGCCGGTGGCCGGATTATGCGTCTCGAACTTCTTGCCGGATTGGGCGTCCTGCCATTTGCCGTCGATCAGCATCTGCTTGTAGGAGCCGTTCGCGTAAGGGTGCGCGGTGGCAGAGATTGGCTGCATCAAGCCCATAATGTGATCCTCCCGGACGTTTGATTGAAGTGTCGTTGTAGCGCGCGAAATATATCGTTTTCCCGAAACGGGTAAAGGCGGGGAACCCGAAACGACTTGCATGGGAGGTCTTCGCGACCAATTCATGATCGTGAATTCGTTCGCGGTGACGTGAATGCGGATTAGTGTCGTGCGTGATATTGAGACCGCCACGCTCATTTGTCCGGATCACGTCCCGATCGATTGGACGCCTTCTAAAATCCCGAATTGCTGGAGTGCACCATGCCCCACGCCGCTCTGTCCGCCGGTTCTGTAGCCGTCATTACGGGAGGCGCCTCCGGCATCGGCTTGGCCGCAGCGACAGCCTTTGCGCGACTGGGAATGCGCATCTGCATCGTGGATCTCGGCGAGAATCGTTTGACTGAGGCGGCTGGCAAGATCGCCGGTGTGGCGCGCGGCGGGCGTGACGATGTGATGACGGCCGCTGTCGATGTCAGTGACGTCGGCGCGATGACCAGACTCGCGGCCGATGTGCAGGCCCGCTTCGGCGGCTGCGATGTGCTGATGAACAATGCCGGCATTCAGGTGCCGACCTCGGCGCTCGGTCCGCGCGAGAATTGGGAGCGGCTGCTCGGCGTCAATCTGTGGGGCATCGTCAATGGCTGTCAGGCCTTCGCTGTGGACATGATCGCGCGCAAGCGGCCGGGCCTGATCATCAATACGGGCTCCAAGCAGGGCATCACAACGCCGCCCGGCAATCCCGCCTACAATGTCTCCAAGGCCGGCGTGAAAGCCTATACCGAAGCGCTGGCGCACGAGCTGCGCAACACCGAGGGATGTCAGGTCTCCGCACATCTGCTGATCCCCGGCTTTGTCTTCACGCCGCTCGCGGCTGGCGGGCGCAGCGAGAAGCCGGATGCAGCGTGGACAGCCGAGCAGACCGTGGACTTCATGATGCAACGACTCGAAGCCAGCGACTTCTACATTCTTTGCCCAGACAACGATGTGCCGCGCGCGCTCGACGAGCGCCGCATGTTGTGGGCCATCGGCGACGTCGTCGAGAACAGACCGGCTCTGTCGCGCTGGCACCCCGATTATGCCGATGCCTTCGCAGACTTCGTCAAACGCAAATAGAAAACCAAATAGAACGACAAGGGAGAAACGCCGTGGACTACGTCAAACTTGGAAATACCGGTCTGGATGTCTCGCGTCTGTGTCTGGGCTGCATGACCTATGGCATCTCCGATCGCGGCGCGCATGCATGGACGCTGGACGAGGACAAGAGCCGGCCGCTGATCAAGCAGGCGATCGAACTCGGCATCAACTTCTTCGACACCGCCAATGTCTATTCGGATGGCACGTCGGAAGAAATCGTCGGCCGCGCGCTGAAGGATTTTACAAAGCGCGACGACGTGGTGCTGGCGACCAAGGTCTTCAACCGGATGCGGCCGGGACCGAACGGGGCAGGCCTGTCGCGCAAGGCGATCATGATCGAGGTCGATCACAGCCTGCGCCGGCTCGGCACCGACTATATCGATCTCTATCAGATCCATCGTCTCGACAAGAACACGCCCATCGAGGAGACGCTGGAAGCGCTGCACGACGTCGTGAAAGCCGGCAAGGTCCGCTATATCGGCGCGTCCAGCATGTATGCATGGCAATTCTCCAAGGCGCTCTATACCTCGCGGCTGAACGGCTGGACCGAATTTGTCAGCATGCAGAACCATGTCAATCTGCTGAACCGCGAGGAAGAGCGCGAGATGCTGCCGCTCTGCGCGGACCAGAAGATCGCGGTGATGCCGTGGAGCCCGCTGGCGCGCGGGCGCCTGACGCGGGCCTGGGACGAGACCAGCGCGCGTCAAAATACCGATGAATTCGGCAAGACGCTCTATGTGCAGTCCGAGGAGTCCGATCGCAAGATCGTCGAGCAGGTTGCTGCCGTCGCCAAGGCGCGCGGCGTTCCGCAGGCACAGGTCGCGATGGCCTGGCTGCTGCAGAAAAAAGGCATCACGTCACCGATCATCGGTGCATCGAAGCCGGCGCATCTGACCGATGCGGTGGCGGCGCTGTCGTTGAAGCTGACGCATGAGGAGATCGCTTCGCTCGAAGCGCCCTATGTGCCGCATGCCGTGGCAGGATTCGGCTAGCAGTAGACGTAGGGCGGATTAGCCGAAGGCGTAATCCGCCCTACGCTTTTTGCGTGCTTTAGCTATACCGCTTCTCCTGCCCGTCGTCCGCATACCAGTCGAACGGCTCGTCTGAGAGATTGACGATCACGTTCTGGATCTGGGTGTATTCCTCATAGGCGACAATGCCGTTCTCGCGGCCGATGCCGCTCATCTTGAAGCCGCCCCAGGGCGAGCAGGGATCGATGCGGTGGTGGTCGTTGATCCAGACGATGCCGCTCTCGAGCTGATGTGCCACACGGTGCGCGCGAGTGACGTCGCGGGTCCAGATCGAGGTGGCCAGGCCGAATTCCGTGCCGTTGGACAACGCGATGGCTTCCTCTTCGGTGTCGAACGGGATCACGACGACGACTGGCCCGAAGATCTCTTCCTGCGCAATGCGCATGCTGCCGGTCACGTTCGTGAAGATCGTCGGCTGATGATAATAGCCGTTCTCGAAGGCCTTGCCGTCCGGCCGCCTGCCGCCCGCGGCGAGCGTCGCGCCTTCCTCGAGTCCGATCTTGACATAGCGTTCGGTCAGCTCGCGCTGCTTCGCCGAGACCAGCGGGCCCATCTGCGTCGCCATGTCCTGCGGATCGCCGATCCGGATCGCATTGGTGCGCTTCACCAGTTCGGCGACCACGGTGTCATGCACGGAGCGTTGCACCAACAGCCGAGCACCTTGCACGCAGGTCTGGCCGGTTGCGATGAACGAGGCGAACAGGGCCGCCGCGACGCCGCGCTCGATAGAGGTGTCGTCGAACAGGATGACCGCGGCCTTGCCGCCGAGCTCGGCGGCCACCTTGGTGAGGTTGGCACCGGCCAGTGATGCCACCATCTTGCCGGTCTCGGTGCCCCCGGTGAGATCGATCTTCTTGATGCGCTTGCTGGTGGTCAGAGCCTTGCCGGCGGTCGTACCATAGCCGGGCACGACATTATAGACGCCGTCGGGCACCCCGGCCTCCTTGAAGATGTCGCCGAGCAGAAGAGGTGTGATCGGCGCCAGTTCGCTGGGCTTCACCACCATCGTATTGCCCGCCGCCATCGACGGCGCGATCTTCTTGGTGAGGATCAGCAACGGATGATTCCATGGCGTCACATGGCCGACGACGCCGAGTGGCACCCGGCGGGTATAATTCAGGAAATTGCCGCCGAAGGGCGGGACGGTGTCCTCATGGGTGCGCGCCAGAGCGCCGAAATAGCGAAACCATTCCGGCAGCCGGCCCAGCTGCGCGGTCATTTCGCGGCGGGCGCGGCCGATCTGATCGACCTCGATGGTCACCAGTTCGGGGAGCTTTTTGGCCAGAAGTTCGCCAGCCCGGTGCATGATGTCGCCGCGGACCGCGCCCGGTGTCGCCGCCCAGATTTTGCCGGCGCGTTCGGCGGCGTCGATGGCCAGATCGATATCCTTTTCGTCCCCCTCGGCGACATCGGCCAGATGGCTGCGGTCCTTCGGATTCTCCACCTTGATGGTGCGACCGGTCGAGGCTGGCTGAAACCGGCCATTGATATAAAGCCCGAACGGGCGACCATCGTTCATCATTGGCATGTCCTTGAATTTGCATCGTGATCGGCCTGACGGCGGTAGCCGGTTCGGCGGACTATGACTAATCAGAAACAGGTGATTTTGCGATCAACGCGCGGTTGCAGCGCGGTGATTGAAACGGGTCGCTTAAACCGATTGCAGAAAGTCGCTTGTGGATTCTTTGAGCCCGGAAAGGCGCTCTTAACCGGTATTCATGCACGTTGGCGATGACGCCAACGACTCCGGTATCGTTTAATATTGATGCAACGCTCAGCCGATTATTGAAGGCAACCGAAAGCGCGGCAGGAGATTTTTTCAATGACCAAGTTAGACGCGGAAGTCGACGATCTCATCGCCGCCTGCCACGGCGACACCCGCGGTACCGTGGCAGCACTTATTCTCGTCAATCAGCAACTTGAGACCGAACTGGCCGAGCTGCGTGCGCAGATGGCCGCACGGCCGTTCGATGAGCAGATGGTGCACGCCGTTCTGCACTGATTGGTGACTTGATGCAGCGCAAGTGCGCCACAAGATTCGCGGTGTATAAATTCAATCTCGGCTGGGATTCGGAGCGCCCTTTTGGCGTAATCGGAATTCCGGGATGGAGGTTTGAATGCCCAGACAATTTGGATTGAAGGCGACATCGATTGCAGCGTCAACGCCCGCGACGGCGTGCAAAACGACGCTTGGCCTGATCGGATGGATGTTTGCGCCGAAGAACCGCGTGTCGCGTGGCGCCGCACCGGTGAGGCGCTCATCGGCATACACGGCGCTGCCCTATGCGCCAGCAAGTTGGCGCGGCTCCCGTGGCCGGCGATCGGTCTCGGTCAACTGAAATCCGTGTGACGTTGCGCGCTAGCGTGTCGAGCGTTTGTCCGGTGTGGCTCGTTCCTTAATTGGCGGCTCTTCCAGAAATTTGTTGGTCGGGGATGGGTCGTCCGTCAGCCAGTCCACAAAGTGGACCGCATTCTCGATCCAGTCCATCAATCTCGTCCAGGCGCGTGTCAGGGCATGTGGCATACCGATTAGTCGCAGCTAGCGCGGCTCGGGTTCAGTGGAGCAGCAAGAGCAGTGGATTGGGCTGTCAGGCGGCCTTCATCATTGTCGGCTTATCGTTTCCAGTTGTGCAGTCGGCAGCGATCTGATCGTCACCCAGTTGCCTGCGACGCAGGGCGGACTGCATCTTGCCGAACACCTCGACGACAGTACGGAGCTCCTTGCGCAGCTCTTCGATCTGCGTCGGCTTCGGTCTCTCGTGATATCGCAAATACCCGGCCGCGGCGACGATCTCCGGCGAAAGCGGCGCCTTCAGCTTGATGGCGAGCACCAGTCCTTCTCCGATCGCCTGTTACGTTTTCGCTGATGAATTGCGGTAGCTGCCGTCTGAGCCTGCCGACCCGTCGAATTTCACCCGCGCGGAGCAGGCGCAATCTCAGCCGGCATAATATCGTGCCCATCGCTATGTGTTAGCGCACTCAGGTCGAATGTCTCTCCGCGAATGCGCGATAGGGTGGACAAGGCGCGGTCGCGATCACTTTCCAGAAGCTGACCGAGATGTGTGACAGCAGCGTTTGGCTTGCGCTGCCGGATCGCCTTCAATGTCGACGCCATTAGGTCGGCGCTGAGTCGGCGGATGTCGCGGGTCTGATAGTCCAGCGGCGTCTTCCATATGGTTTCCCATACGGTTTGATTGGCAAGGTCGGTGAGCAGTTCGACGAGCAGTTCGTTGCCCGAGCCGCGCGCAATGGTCTTTACCGCGCGCGTCGTGGTGTGTGCGAAAGCCATTGGATCATCGACCTCGACTGCGACTCTCAACTCGTCGCAGCGGCGCGCCAGTGTGTCGATGAAGCTTTCGACCGGCGTGGTCGCCATGGTGCGCACCGCCAGCATCGACAGTGCGGTGCGGACATTAAACAGGTCAGCCACCGATTTGAGTGACAGCGGTCTGATATAGGCGCCGCGCCGCGGAAAGATGTCGACCAGGCGCCGGCGCTCGAGAATGCGGATCGCTTCACGGATTGGGCCACGGCTGACGCCGAAATCGCGCGCCAGGTCGAGTTCGACAAGACGCTCGCCCGCTTTGCGACGGCCGGAGACGATTTCGGCACCGAGTTCCTCCGCAACCTGGTCGGGGATCGTACGCGGTGCAAATCTCCGTTCGACGTCGTGCTGGTTATCGTTGAATGGCCTGCGAAGTGTCGCTGCCATGGCTGCCTCCTGTCGATGCACGCTTGCCGCGTCATACGGTCCTGTCTACCGCAGAAGTCAATTGTTGACAATTGACAGTCGATGACCTTTCATTGGGTTACTGTCGCTTCAATACATACCGGCTCAAGCCGGACCGCGATGGAACGTCCCGATGCAAGATCTGCAGAACAGGGATGGCAAGGGAGGTGAACATGGCGGCTCTGTTTGCGTCGGCGCATGTCCGACTGACAACAGCCCAACAGACATGCGTCTGCGGCTTTCATCCGTATGTGCAAGTGCAGCACCGGCAAACCCTGCAGCAGCGGATGAGGCGCGGCTTCATTGGTCGTGTTCTGGCTGGCGAAGCGCAATGACAGGTGCGATCGACATCTCCGCTCCCACGGCAACGCGCGTTGCTGGAATGCCCGACGCGGGCGTTTCGCCGCAGCCGCTGCTGGAAGTACGCGATCTCTCGCTGTCATTCGCGACGGCGCGTGGCGCATTGCCAATCACCCGGAACGTAAATTTCACCATCGCGCCGGGCGAGCGCGTCGGTCTGGTCGGAGAGAGCGGCTGTGGCAAGACCGTCACTGGTCTGTCGCTACTGCGCCTGCTGCCGCCGCAATCGGCGCGGATCCAAGGCGATATCCTGTTCAACGGGACCAATCTGGCCACGCTGTCGCCGCGGCGCATGCGCGCCGTGCGCGGCCGTGAGATCGCGATGATTTTTCAGGAGCCGATGAGCGCGCTCGATCCTGTCTTCACGGTCGGCGATCAGATCAGCGAAGCCTATCGCATCCATTTTCCGGTCAGTCGCGCGGAGGGGCGCGAGCGCGCCATCGCTGCGTTGCGTGAAGTCGGTATCCCCGCGCCGGAGCGGCGCTGCGACGAATATCCGCATCAACTCTCGGGCGGCATGCGCCAGCGCGTGATGATCGCCATGGCGTTGATCTGCAAGCCGAAGCTGCTTGTGGCCGACGAGCCCACCACAGCGCTCGATGTGACCGTGCAGGCGCAGATCACCGATCTCTTGCGTTCGTTGAGCGAGCGCACCGGCACGGCATTGATCTTCATTACCCATGACCTTGGCGTCGTCGCCGAAACCTGCACCCGCATGATCACCATGTATGCCGGTGAGGTCGTCGAGGACGCGCCGGTGGACGACGTGCTGACGCGGCCGCGTCATCCCTATACATCCGGACTGCTGCGCTCGCTGCCTAGCCTCAGCCCGCGCCGCGGTGTGCTGGCCTCGATCCCCGGCCGCGTACCGTCGCCCAATGCGATGCCGGCCGGCTGCCGCTTCCGCGCGCGCTGCAGCCACGCCGTTGCGGGCTGCGAGCAGAAACAGCCGATGGTCGAGAGCGGGAATGGCCGTGCCGCGCGCTGCTGGCGTGCTCCCGAACTCGTGCTGCCGGGGGCGGTGAATTGATGTCAGGCATGCGGGACCACAATCGGAACAGCGGCATTCTCAGCGGGATTCTCGCAGTGCGTGATTTGCGGATCCTGTTTCCGACCCGCGATGGCCGCGACACCGTCAAGGCGATCGACGGCATGGATTTCGAGGTTCGCGCTGGCGAGACCTTCGGCATTATCGGTGAGTCCGGCTCGGGCAAGACCACACTCGGCCGTGCGCTGGTGTCGCTGCTGCCGCCGAGTCATGGCCAGATCCTGCATGACGGCACCGATCCGGCTGCCCTCAGCACCAGCGCATTCCGTAAGCACCGCCGCGATTACCAGATCATCTTCCAGGATCCGAATGCCGCGCTTAATCCGCGCATGACGATCATCGACAGCGTGGTAGAGCCGCTGGAGATCATGGGCGAGGGCGATCATGCCTCGCGCCACCGCCGTGGCATCGAGGTGCTGGAGCGCGTAGGCCTCGCCGCCGAAGCCGCCGATCGCTATCCGCATCAGCTGTCCGGCGGCCAGAAACAGCGCGTTAACATTGCGCGCGTGCTGACGCTGCGACCCAAGGTCATCGTCTGCGACGAGGTGGTGGCGGCGCTCGACGTCTCTATCCGCGGCGATGTGCTCAATCTGTTTGCCGATCTGCAGCGCGAATTCGGCCTGACCTATGTGTTCATCACCCATGACATCTCGGTGGTCTCGCACATCTCCGATCGCATCGCCGTCACCTATCTCGGCAAGCTGATGGAGCTCGGTCCGACCGAGGACGTGGTCGAGCGGCCACTGCATCCCTATACGCGTGCGCTGCTGTCGGCCGAGCCGATCCCGTTGCCGTCGCATTTGCGGGTCGACCGCCGCATCATTCTCGAAGGTGAAATTCCGAGCCCGGTGGCGCCGCCGTCGGGTTGCCGCTTCCGCACGCGCTGCCCGTCGGTGCAACCGCGTTGCGCCAAAGAAGTGCCAGCCTGGCGCGACGTCAAGCCGGGACACCGCGTGGCCTGTCATTTCGCCACGGCGGACGGGCCACCACCAGACAATCAAAAAGCGCAACGCGCATCATAATCATCGGGAGGATTTTCAAATGAAGACAATTGATCTGGGCGAGAAAACATTGCGCCGCCGTGACATGCTGGCGCTGATGGGCGGCGCTGCCGCCACCGGCGCGCTCGGCCTGCCGGCCTGGGCGCTAGAGGCCAAGAAGGGCGGCGTGCTGAAGGTCGCCGCGCCGGCCAATCCGTCGTCGCTCGATCCCGCCACCGGCGGCGCCGGCTCCGACCACAGCATCCTCTGGACCATGTATGACACGCTGGTGGAGTGGGACTACGAGACTCTGAAACCGAAGCCGGGGATGGCGAAATGGGCGTTCCCCGATCCGAAGACCATGGTGATCGACATCAGCGCCGGCATCAAATTCCACGATGGCACACCGATGGATGCCGAGGCCGTCAAATTCAACCTCGAGCGCAACCGCACCGACCAGCGCTCCAACGTCAAGCCCGATCTATCCAGTGTGGATGCGGTCGAGGTCACCGGTCCGCTGCAGGTGACGCTGAAGCTGAAGAATCCCGACACCGCGCTGCCGGCCATTCTGTCGGACCGTGCTGGCATGATGGTGTCGCCGACCAATATCAAGGCGCTCGGCAATGAGACCGACCGCAAGCCGGTCGGCGCCGGGCCGTGGAAATTCGTACGCTGGAACGACAACGAGATCATCGTCGTCACCCGCCATGATCAGTACTGGCGCCAGGGGCGGCCCTATCTGGACGGCATCGAATTCAACATCATTCCGGAAAACGCTACCGCTTTGCGTTCGGTCGTCGCCGGCCAGAACGATATGGCGTTCCAGCTGCCGGCGCGATTGAAGCCGGTGATCGAGCGCGCCAAGAATCTGGAAACCGTCAGCTCGCCGACATTGTATTGCATTCAGGTCTACTTCAATTACGGCCGCGCACCGCTCGACAACGTCAAGGTCCGTCAGGCGATCAACTTCGCGCTCGACCGCGATGCTTTCGTCAAGGCGGCGCTCAACGGCCTTGGCGAACCGGCGCGCATGACGCTGCCGAGCTCGCACTGGGCATTCAACAAGGACGTCGCGGGGATGTATCCCAACAATACGGAGAAAGCGAAGCAGCTGCTCGCCGAGGCCGGCTACAAGGATGGTCTCGAACTGACCATAGGCGGCTATATGGATCAGGATTCCGTGCGGCGTGGCGAGGTGATCCAGGATCAGCTCGGCAAGGCTGGCATCCGCCTGAAATTCACCCGCGGCACCATTGCCGAAATCAGCGCGCAGTTCTTCGCCACCGAGAAGAAGTTCGACCTTCTTGTCTCGGCATGGACCGGGCGTCCAGATCCGAGCATGACCTACGGGCTGAGCTTCGACAAAGGCGCTTATTACAATGCGGGCCGCAGCGGCGAGCCGGAGTTGTCGAAGTTGATCCAGGAGAGCCGCGTCAGCGAAGACCTCGCCAAGCGCGCCGAAGTGTTCGCCAAGATCCAGAAATTCACGGTGGAGAACGCTCTGTCGGCACCGCTCGCATTCCAGTTCGAACTCGATGCGCTGTCCGCCAAGGTGAAGGGCTTCAGGCCCAATCTGCTCGGCAAGCCGAAATTCGAAAACATCTCGCTCGGCTAATCCGCCCGACACAGAAACCGGCGCCGCGATCATCGCGGCGCCCTTAACTGGTGTAAATTGCGCATGTTGAATTCCGGACGCCTCCGCATCATCGGTCGTCGCCTGCTGCAGGCAATCCCGGTGGTGGTGCTGTCGACCTTCATCGTGTTCGGCCTGCTCAAGCTGGTGCCGGGCGATGTTGCGGTGACGCTTGCTGGCGACAATGCGTCGGAGCAGCGGATCGCCGAAATCCGCGAGCTCTATGGTCTGAACCAGCCGTTCCTGCTGCAATATGGCTCATGGCTCTGGAAGGCGGCGCATGGCGATCTCTCGAGTTCACTGATCTCCAACGAAGCGGTGCTGACCTCGATCCAGCGCTGCCTGCCGCATACCCTGCTGATCGTCGCACTCGCGCTGTTCATGGCGATGTTGGTCGGCATCCCCCTGGGCATTGCCGCGGCAACCAAGCCCGGCTCGTGGATCGACGGCTTCGTCATGGCGATTGCCTCACTCGGTGTCGCCGTGCCGAATTTTTGGCTCGGCATGCTGCTGGTGGCGTTCTTCTCGCTGCAGCTGAACTGGCTGCCGGCCACAGGTGCAGTATCGCTCATGAAAGATCCGTGGGCGTCGCTCAGTCATGCCATCCTGCCGGCGGTGGCGCTTGCGTCCGGCGGCATTGCCGAGGTGGCGCGGCAATTGCGGTCGTCACTCGTCGAGATACTGTCGTCGCAACAGGTTCGCACGCTGCACGCCAAGGGTTTGCCGCCATCGTCGATCCTGTGGCGTCATGGTTTGAAGAATGTCAGCGTCAACCTGCTCACCGTCGTCAGCCTGCTCGCGAACCGCCTGCTCGCGGCGACCGTCGTGGTCGAGGCCGTGTTCGCGATTCCCGGCATGGGCGGGTTGATCGTCAACGGCGCGATGAACCGCGATTTCCCGGTGGTGCAGGGCGTGGTGTTCACCATGGTCCTGATTGTCGTCACGCTCAATCTGCTCACAGACATTCTGTACAGCGTCCTCGATCCGAGGATTTCATCATGACGGATGCTGTGATGGCGCCCGAGCGCCGGCCGGGACGTTTCTCGGGTTTTGTACGCTGGTTCGTCAGTGATCTACGCGGCGCTTTCAGCCTGACTTTCCTCGTCGCGCTGTTCACGATCTCGGTCCTCGGCCCGTGGATCTCGCCATATGCGCCGGCCGCACAGGATCTCGACGCGGCGTTGGCGACCATGTCGACTCAACATTGGCTGGGCGCCGACGATCTCGGTCGCGATACGCTCAGCCGCCTGATCTATGGCGGTATGGCGTCGCTCTATGCGAGCTTCCTTGCGGTCACGATCGCCGTTCTGATCGGCGTGCCTGTCGGCATTCTCGCCGGCTATCTTGGCGGCTGGGTCGATACGGTGATCAGCCGTGTTATCGACAGCTTCCTGTCGTTCCCGGCCATCGTGCTGGCGATCGCCGTGACAGGTGCGCTCGGCATCGGCCTCACCAACGGCATGATCTCGGTTGGCATCGTGTTTTCGCCGCAACTGGCGCGCCTCGTCCGGGCGCGCACGCTGGTGGTGCGCAATGAGCTTTATGTCGATGCCGCGCGTTGCTTTGGCGGATCAACACCACGCATCCTGTGGCGTCACGTGCTGCCGAACGCGATCCAGCCCGTTATCGTACAGGTCACGCTGTTGCTGGCCGCGGCGCTGCTGGCGGAAGCGAGCCTCAGTTTCCTCGGCCTCGGCATCCAGCCGCCGGATCCGAGCTGGGGCTCGATGCTGGCGCGCGCCTATCAGAACATGGAAATCGCGCCCGAGCAGATGTATCCGCCCGGCCTCGCCATCCTGTTCACCGCACTGGCCTTCAACACACTGGGTGAATCGCTGCGCGTAGCGCTCGACCCGACCATGAAACGTAATTGACCAAGACCAAGACCAAGACCAAGAACAAGGAAGACGGTGATGACCGCAAGCGCCAAAGAAACTGAATATCTCGCCATGCTGCACGAGCTGTGGGCTAAGGCCTGGCCGAAGGGCACGCCGGACAAGCCGCAATATCTGCATGGCGAGGTGGCGCTCACCGAATATTTGCGCGCGTGGGCCAAGCGTAATCCTGAAAAGCCTGCGGTGATCTTTTACGGTCACGTCACCACCTATGCCGAACTCGACGCGCAGAGTGATCGCTTCGCAGCGTTGCTGATGGAGAAGGGCGTCCGCAAGGGCGACCGTGTCGCGGTGTTCCTGCCGAACTGCCCGCAATTCCATATCGTGTTCTTCGGCATCCTCAAGCTCGGCGCCATTCATGTGCCAGTGAGCCCGCTGTCACGCGCGTTCGAATTGTCCTACGAGTTGAATGATACCGACGCCGAGGTCATCGTGGCGCTGGATCAATTGGCGCCTGTGGTCGACCAGGTGCGGAGCGAGTCCAAGCTGCGCGAAGTGATCGTTACCAGTTTTGCGGATGTGCTTCCGGCCAAGCCGACCATTCCCGTTCCAGACTCGATCAGTGCGCCGCGCATTGCCATATCCGGTGCGACCGATCTGTTACCGGCGCTGGCTGCGCTGCCCGCGCCAAAGCCGCTGCCGCCCGCCGGGCTCGATGATATCGCTGCGCTGAATTACACCGGTGGCACCACCGGCATGCCCAAAGGCTGCGTGCACACCCAGCGCGATATGGTCTATACGGCCGCCGCCAATCACGGCATCTCCGTCGTCGCCAATGAAGACAGCGTCTTTCTGTCGTTCTTCCCGGAGTTCTGGATTGCCGGCGAGAATTTCGGCCTGATCTTTCCGATGTTTACGGGCGCAACGCTTGTCCTGCTGGCCCGCTGGGATGCGATCGGGGCACTGTCGGCCATCGCTCGCTACAAGGTCAATGTCACTGCGATGCCGGTCGATGGCGCTGTCGAACTGATGGACCATCCGCGCTTCAAGGAATTCGACCTGTCGTCGCTCAATCAGGTGCGCGTCGTGTCCTTCGTGAAGAAGCTCAATCCGGCCTATCGCAAACGCTGGAAGGATCTCACCGGAACGATCCTTACGGAGGCTTCGTGGGGGATGACGGAAACGCATACGTCCAACACCCTCACGGCAGGATTCCAGGACGATGATTTCGACCTTCTGTCGCAGCCGATCTTCGTTGGGCTCCCGGTGCCCGGCGCCGAGTTCAAGATCACCGATTTCGAGACAGGTGAACTCGTGCCGCTCGGTGGCGAGGGCGAGATCCGCGTGCGGACACCATCGCTGCTAAAGAGCTACTGGAATAAGCCGGAAGCAACAGCGGAGTCGTTGATCGATGGCTGGCTGCGGACGGGTGATATCGGCACCATCGATACCGACGGCTTCCTGCATTTCCTCGGTCGTCGCAAAGAGATGCTGAAAGTCAAGGGCATGAGCGTATTCCCGCCGGAGATCGAGGCGCTGCTCGGTCAGCATCCGAAGGTTCTCGGATCGGGCGTGGTCGGTCGCGAAGATGCCAGCAAGGGACAGGTGCCCGTTGCCTTCATCCAGCTCAAGCCCGAAGAGAGGGGCACCATCACGCCAGCAGAACTGCAGGCGTGGTGTGCCGAACGAATGGCCGTCTACAAGGTGCCTGAGATCCGCATCATCGACGCGCTGCCGATGACGGCCACCGGCAAGGTGAAGAAGCAGGAACTCGACGCCAACGCGCCGCAGTAAATCGAAACGTTACATGGCCCCGGGTGTGGATGATGCCACCCCGGATCGCGTCTGTTGTTCACGGAGAGTTTTGATGCCCTTTCGCAAGTTGCTGATTGCCAATCGCGGCGAGATCGCCATTCGTATCGCACGCGCGGCGGCGGACGCCGGCCTTGCCACTGTCGCGATGTATCCGGCCGATGACGCGCTGTCGCTGCATGTACGGATCGCCGACGAGTCCACGGAAATCCCCGGCCGTGGTGCGCGTGCTTATCTCGATATCGAAGGTGTGATTGGTGCCGCGAAAGCCACCGGCTGTGACGCGCTGCATCCGGGCTACGGCTTTCTCAGCGAGAACGCCGATCTGGCCCGCCGCTGCGCCGAAGAGGGCATTACCTTTGTCGGCCCGTCATCCGCGGCATTGCAGCTGTTCGGCGACAAGGTCGCGGCCAAGCAACTCGCAAAGCGCTGTGGTGTGCCGATCATCGCGGGCACCACGGGCCCCTCGACGCTTGATGAGGTGAAAGCGTTTTTCACATCGCTGGGTAGCAATGCCGCCGTGATGATCAAGGCCATGGCTGGCGGCGGCGGCCGCGGCATGCGCGTTGTCGAGCGCGCGGAGGATCTCGACGACGCCTATGCGCGTTGCCAGTCCGAAGCCAAGGCGGCCTTCGGCAGCGACGGCGTCTATGTCGAGCGTCTCATTCGCAATGCCCGTCATATCGAAGTGCAGATCATCGGCGATCGTCACGGCGATATCAGCCAGCTCTGGGAGCGTGAATGCACGATCCAGCGCCGCAATCAGAAGCTGGTCGAAGTTGCGCCGAGTCCGTCGCTGTCACACAAATTGCGCAGCCGCATCGTTGAAGCCGCCAAAAATCTTGCGGCGGAGGCGAAGTATGACAGCCTCGGCACGTTCGAATTTCTGGTCGATGGCGAAGCCGGCGAGGGCGACGGCGCCTTCGCCTTCATTGAGGCCAATCCGCGGCTGCAAGTCGAGCACACCGTGACCGAGGAAGTGCTGTCGGTCGATCTGGTGCGGTCGCAGCTCGCCGTCGCCGGTGGCGCCACGCTGGCGTCGCTCGGTCTCGATCAGGCCTCGGTGCCGAGTCCGCGCGGCTTCGCCATGCAGCTCCGCATCAATATGGAGACCATGGATGCCACCGGCGCCACCAAGCCGACCGGCGGCACGCTCGCGATTTTCGAGCCACCGTCGGGCCCAGGCGTGCGAGTCGATACGTTCGGTTATGCCGGTTACAAGACCAGTGCGGCCTTCGACTCGTTGCTGGCCAAGGTGATCGTCCACACGCCGTCGTCGAAATGGTCCGACGCCATAGCCAAGGGCACGCGGGCGTTACGCGAATTCCGCATCGAGGGCGTCGCCACCAATATCCCGTTGATGCGGGCGATCCTGGCCAACGCCGATTTCCAGGCCAATCGGATCAACACCAGCTTCATCGATCGCAACGTCCCCGATCTGGTCGCTGCCACACTGACAGCGGGCAAGCCGCTATTCGCCGCCAGCGGATCAACCGGTGATGCACGGACATCCGCCGGCGTCGTACAGCCCGCGCCGGAAGGATCTATCCCGGTCGCGGCGCCGCTGCAGGGCACGGTCGTGTCCATTCCGGTGGCCGAAGGCGATGTTGTCAGGCCCGGCCAGCAACTCGCCATCATCGAATCCATGAAGATGGAGCATCTGGTGACTGCGGAGCAGGGCGGTCGCGTCATCCGGATCGCGGCATCCGATGGCGTCACGTTGATGCAGGGCGAGCCCATTCTGTATATCGAACCTCAGGACGTGGCCGGCGACCTCGCCACGGAAGAAGCCGATATCGATCTCGACCACATTCGTCCCGACCTTGCCGAACTGATCGCTCGCCAGGGGATCACGCTCGATGAAAACCGGCCCTCTTCGGTCGAGCGCCGGCGCAAGACCAATCAGCGCACCGCGCGCGAGAATATTGCGCAACTGGTCGATGACGGCTCGTTCATGGAATATGGCAGCCTCGCCATCGCCGGCCAGCGGCGCCGCCGCGCGGTCGATGATCTCATCAAGAACACGCCGGCCGATGGTCTGGTCGCCGGTACGGCCACGGTCAATGCTGCGAAATTCGGCGAGCACGAAGCACGCTGTATGGTGATCTCCTATGACTATACCGTGCTGGCCGGTACCCAAGGTCATATGAACCACAAGAAGATCGACCGCATGCTGTCGCTGGTCGAGCAGTGGAAAATGCCGCTAGTGTTCTATGCCGAAGGCGGCGGCGGTCGTCCCGGCGATACCGACCGGCTCGGCATGACGGGTCTCGACGGGCCATCTTTCGTGCAATTCGCCAAACTTTCGGGTCTCGTCCCGGTGGTCGGTGTGGTGTCCGGCTATTGCTTCGCGGGTAACGCCGCGATGCTCGGTTGTTGTGACGTTATCATCGCCACGAAGAACGCCTCGATCGGCATGGGTGGTCCTGCGATGATCGAAGGCGGCGGCCTCGGCGTCTATCATCCGGCCGAAGTCGGACCGGTGTCGTTCCAGTCGCCGAACGGCGTCGTCGATGTTCTCGTCGAGGACGAAGAGGAAGCGACACGGGCCGCGCAGAAATATCTGTCCTATTTCCAGGGCGCCGTCACCGAATGGCGTGCGCCCGATCAGAGGCTGCTGCGCCGCGCGATCCCGGAGAACCGGTTGCGCGTTTATGACATCCGCGCGGTAATCGATCTGATCGCTGATGAGGACTCCGTGCTCGAAATCCGGCGCGATTTCGGCGTCGGCATGATCACCGCGTTCATTCGTATCGAGGGCAAGCCATTCGGCCTGATTGCCAATAATCCGAAACATCTCGGCGGTGCCATTGACGCCGCAGCCGGCGACAAGGCCGCGCGCTTTCTGCAGCTCTGCGACGCATTCGACATTCCGATGGTGTCGCTCTGCGACACGCCGGGCTTCATGGTCGGGCCGGAAGCGGAGAAGACTGCGATCGTGCGCCATGTCGCGCGTATGTTCGTCACCGGCGCGAGCATCACAGTGCCGTTGTTCGGCATCGTGCTGCGCAAGGGCTATGGACTCGGCGCGCAGTCGATGATCGGCGGCGGTTTCCACGCCTCGTTCTTCACGGCGGCGTGGCCAACCGGAGAATTCGGTGGCATGGGGCTGGAAGGCTACGTGCGGCTCGGCTTCCGCAAGGAAATGGAGGCGATCGCCGATCCGGTGGAGCGCGAGACCTATTACAAGAACAAGGTCGCCGAGCTCTATGCCAACGGCAAGGCGACCTCGATCGCCTCGGTGTTCGAGATCGACAATGTCATCGACCCCGCCGAGACGCGGCGCTGGGTGATGGCCGGCCTGCGTTCCGTGCCGAAGCCGCCGCAACGCGAGGGTCGCAAGCGCCCCTGTGTCGATACCTGGTAGCCACAACGAACCGAAGGCTCACATTCCCGGAGGAGTTTCCAATGATATCAAAAGCATTCGATACGGTGATTGAGGACGCCGGAAATGCACTGATCGGTCCGTGGCGACAGCCCCGACAGATGCTCCATGCGCAGACTTACGACTCTCACGCATCCATCCATGACGATGCCACCGCGCAGAAGCTCGGCTTCAAGGGCGGGACCATCGAGGGCCCGACCCATTTCAGCCAGTTTGCACCGCTCTGCGAACGACTGTGGGGCAAGGACTGGTTCGAGACGGGCTGTATCTCGGCGCATTATCGTGCTGCCGCCTTTGAGGGCGAGGAGGTACAGGCCATTGTCGAAAAGCCGATCGATGGCGGGCATTATTGCACGATCAGGATGGTGAAGCGTGATGGCACCGAAGTGTTGCGCGGCAGTGCCTCAATTGGCCGCGATGCGCCAGCCTCTGCCCTCGACATACGGCTGACCGAACTGAAGCCGCTGAGTGATGCCGTAATCCTGCGCGACATCAAGCTCGGCATGACCACCGCATCGCAGACGGTTCGGATGGATTTCGATCAGAACATGGGCGAGCTCTATCCATTCTCGCTTGAACAGAAGCTCAAGGTCATCAGTGAGCCGTCGCCCTATTACGCGCCAGAGAGCGCAGGCAGCTCACCATGGGGACGTGCGATCATTCCGATGGAAATGCTCAGTGTGTTGTTTCAGCACGGCAGCAAGAAGGATCGTCTGCCGGTCAAGGGGCCGGCAGTCGGCCTGTTCGCTGATCAGGAAATCCGGTTGCTACGAGGTCCGCTGTTCGTTGGAGAAGACTACCGCATAGACCGCAAGGTCGTCGCGATGTCCGGCAGCAAGCGCACCGAGAGTCTGTGGGTGCGCACCGAAGTCTTCGACAGCTCGAACGCGGTGGCCGCGACGATGCTGCTCAATCTGGCGACGCTCAAGGAATCCTACGCTAGCTACGACCAGGAGTACGCTGCGCTTCCTCGAAGCCACGCGTAGCCTGATATGCCATCTTTGGGTTCAAGGGGCGGCGAGGCCGGGACAACAGCGTCGGCAATCAGACAAAATCATCTCGAGATGTGACGCTCGTCACATCCACCTCCAGCGGGAAGCAGTAAGGCTATGTGCCTTATCTGGAGGCGATCATGAGTGCATCGGAAGATGAACTGGAGCAATCCTATCGTCGATTATACCACCGCTTGATGATCAGGGCCGGAGTGGTTTGCGTCGTCCTCATCTGTGCGATCGTGGTTGGGCAGACCGCCGCAGTCCCCGCCATCGTGAAGCAAATCGTTTCAGGCTTTAACGATATGCATCCATCGCCAGGGGCGGAGGCGCCATCGCTACGCGCAGGTCGCAGTTGCCGGCTGAAGAACTCCTGGTCTATGATCGGGATAGCACCATTCGGTCCGGCGGCAAGTATTGAAGACAACGGCTGGCGTATCAAAATCGAGTCACGTGGCGACGTGGTTGCAATCTAGTCGTCAGGAGCGGCGTCCTGAAATCGCCGTTGTTCAAGTCTAGCTAACAAGTTCTTGGCGGGCAAAATTGAGTGTGATCCGTCCGCGATACCGAGTTTGTGCGCATTAGTGCACAAGAGTGCGGATCAGAACAGTGACCAGCGTGGCTGATGGCTAGATCAAGCGCTTCACTCGCATTCGAGAATCCGGAATGGGTGGTGCGCACACTGCTCTTCGTGGACGTGGTCGAGTCCGTGCGACTGATGGAAGAGAACGAGGCCAGCACCGTACAGCGATGGCGTAAACTCGTTAAAACGATAGATGAAGATGTCCTGCCGCGGTTCGAGGGGCGGCTTGTAAAGAGCCTTGGGGATGGGCTCCTGATGGAATTCCCTCAATCTCCCCTCGCGGTGAGAGCTGCCTTTGCAGTCCAGAATGCGTGTGCGGTTATCAATGAAGGCGTTCCGCAAGATCAGTATATCCTCGTCCGTGAAGGAGCTCACGTCGGTCATCTTCTTGCGGACGAGCACGATGTTTACGGGGCTGACGTTAACCTTGCAGCCCGGCTCACAGGTTTAGCGGGGCCAGGGGAAATTGTTGTATCGGCCGATGTTCGCGACCAACTCGTGCCTGTATTGGATGCCGACGTCGAGGATTTGGGAGCTTGTTACCTTAAACATGTGCATGAACCCGTTCGAGCGTATCGTGTCGGCCCACCAGGGCCGCGACCCGTGATCGAGCCAGGTACTGTATCAATGCCGAAGTTGCGCGCCACTGTCGCGGTCGTACCTTTTACCGGGCTGGATGATGGTCCGGAACATCGGGTCATTGGCGAAGTGCTCGCCGACGAAATCATATCCGCGCTTTCGCGTTCATCGGAGCTGAACGTCATCTCGCGCCTGTCGACGTCTGTCTTTCGCGGGCGGGATAGTTCGGTCGAGGAGATCAGTAGCTATTTGACGGCGAACTACGTTCTGTCGGGCTCTTACCGCAAGGCCGGAAGTAAGTTGCGGGTGAACCTCGAACTGGCATCGTCGTCGAATCTGACAATCGTTTGGTCTGACTCGTTCGTTTGTAGCGCGACAGCTTTGATCAGCGGAAAGGACGGTGCTGTCGCGGGTATTGTGACGGCGGTCAGCTTGGCGATCATGGCGCGCGAGCTTGAACGCGCGCAGTCGCAATCACTCCCGACCGTCGAGAGCTACACGTTGTTGATGGGGGCGATCGCGCTCATGCATCGTCTTTCGGTGCAGGATTTTGACAGGTCGCGCCAGATGCTCCAGGTCTTGACCGAGCGCATGCCCCGACAGGCCGTACCATGGGCATGGATGGCCAAGTGGCACATATTGCGGGTCCAGCAGGGATGGACCGATGACTGGAGTGCGGATACGCAACTGGCGCTCGATTGCGGGCGGCGAGCACTGAGTGCCGACCCGCGGTGTTCCCTCGCGCTGGTGGTTATGGGCTTTGCTCATACCAATCTGCTGAAACAATTTGACGTCGCGCAGGAGCAGTATGACCTCGCGCTGCGCGTCAATCCTAACGATGGGATGGCGTGGCTGCTAAAGGGAACGCTTCTCGCCTTCAAGGATGCAGGAAAGTCGGCAGTCGAACACACCGAGCACGCGCTGAAACTGTCGCCGCTCGACCCTCACAGATACTTCTACGATTCCCTGGCCGCAACGGCTGCTCTCTCCGCCGGGCAATACAAGCGCGCCATCGATCTTGCCAACCGTTCGTTGCGCGCCAATCGCACGCATACATCCACGTTTCGCGCGCTGGCGATCGCGCAATGGCAGCTCGGCCTTCAGCAAGAGGCGCGCAAGACGGTGACCGAACTGATGAAACTCGAGCCGGGCCTGACGGTCGCGAAATATCGCGAGCGTCACCCCAGTGGGGGATATGAAACTGGCCGCATTTGGTCGAGCGCATTGCAGGGAGCTGGCGTACCGAATTAGCAGAACGGGAGCAAAAACATGTGCACGATGGGTCCTGAAGGCGGCGCAGGAGGTGCGGGGGGCGCAGGCGGCGCCGGTGGTGCTGGGGGAGCGGGCGGTGCCGGAGGCGCGGGCGGTGCTGGAGCTGGGCCCTACGGCAGTTACGGGTCGCCGCTGGTTGCCGATGCACTCGTCAAGCACCGCGACGGTATCGTCGGAAGCTGGCTCGGTCAGACCGTCAATCGGTCGCCACGTGGGCTGGACGACAAGAAGAACCTGGCGCTTTGGGAGCCGTGGGTGCGGGCGGCCGTCATAGACTTCGAACTGCTGTCGCACCTCCATTTTACGAGCCACTCAGAGAGATTCAGCTACAAGCATCAGGGCAAGAACGTCTCCCGGACACCGAGCGAGAAGTCGGTCACGGTCTGGCAGTTCCACGTTCAAACCACAGCGACAGATCCGTCTCCCAAAGCGAAATCGAGCCGGATTGCGACTTTGATCCGCCCGCCGGCCGAGACTTTCAAAGGCCAGCTGGATTTTCTGGATCAATATTCCGATCTTCGCGAGGATCGTGTTTCGGAAATCGTGACCCAGCTCGGCCCTCAATATGCGTTCTGGAGTTCGGTCGTGAACCTCCATCCGGATCGTACCAAGAAGACGATCGAGCTGCTTGATGCTGCTCTTCGGTTTGCAACCGCGGTGGAAATGCGCATCAAGCATGCTCTGGCGTGCTGGCGACCATATGAACTGTCGTCTCAGGTTCAACCGATCATTCTGACGCCGGGCCACGGGACATTTCCGAGCGGTCATTCCACCGAAAATCACATGATTGCGCGCATCCTGTGGGAGCTGTACGGGCGCGAGCCTAAACTTGGCGAGCAGTTGATGCGACAGGCGGCGCGGATCGCGGTCAACCGCACAGTGGCAGGTGTCCATTTCCCGGTCGACACTGCGGCCGGTCAGGTGCTTGGACTGTCACTTGCCCGCTATTTCATTCTGCGGGCGAAAGGTGGGCCGAGGTTCAACGCCTGGCGTTTTGACGGCGGACGATACGGAGCTACTCAGGACTTCAATTTCCATGATTTCTATAATCCAGCAAATGGACAGGAAAAGCTGAGCCCCGTGATTGATCCGCCCTATGTCGATTTTCTCGCCTCCACGCCGCCAGCTGTATCACCGATTATGAAGTGGCTGTGGGACGCGGCGCTTGCAGAGGTGAAGTAGCTGCTGGGAAATGGCGGTAGGGCGATCGCATTCGCGAGGTGTGCGTTATGGCAGAACAATGGAAGCGGGTTTCACCTTATCTCGAATGGGCGGTGCTGACGGAGTTCGCTTATCTCCCGGGTGAGTGGTTCTGGGTCTTGTTGGAGCTTGATGAACCCGCGGAAGCCTTTGCCCGTTCCGTCGTGCGCTCGGGGCTGGATCAGTTCATTCGAATTCCGGCGGTCTATCAGGGGGCACCACCCTCGCTGAGAGGTGCCGATCTAACGTGCTGTATGGCAATTGCGAGACGTGAGGCTCTTTCCGCAATTGTTGGCGGCAACGTATCGCGCGTAGAGGCCAAACGGTTTGCGCCCCTGCTGCCCTCGATCAATCGAATCGAGCTTGGAACGCCGACGACACATCTGTTCGAGAAGACGGACCCGATCGAGCAGCCGTTGCTTGCCACAAGGCCGTCGCGGCGGGCAATTGTTGCGATCATCGATGACGGATTGGCATTCGCGCATGAGAGATTCCGCTTTCGGAATGGCCGATCACGGGTGAAGTACTTCTGGAACCAGGATGATCACACAAATACAGGCATGCCGACGGGCTTCGGCTGGGGGCGCGAGCTGCAGGAGAACGAGATCAATCGGCTGCTGACGTCCTCCACGCATACTGGACTGCTGGATGAGGATGAGTTCTATCGGTTGGCCGGCCAGAAGCTGGCTGCTCGCCGCGCCAAGCACGGAACGCATGTCATGGATATCGCCTGCGGGCGCGATCCGAAGCATGCGGTTCCTGAAGATCTCAGCCTTCCCTATATTATCGGAGTTCAATTGCCAAAGTGGGTGACAGAGGAGACGTCGGGCGCATTCCTGACTCCGAATGTCTACGCCGCCATCTCTTATGTACTCAGTCGTGCGGATCAGATTTCGGCCGCCGAAGGGACGGGGCCAATCCCTGTGGTCATCAATTTGAGTTATGGGACCATTGCCGGCCCGCACGATGGTACGTCACAGCTGGAAGCTGCGATCGATCAGTTGATAGCGTCACGCACCGCACCGCTCAGGGTCGTTCTGCCAGCCGGAAATCACTATCTGGCGCGATGTCATGCCTTGGTCGAACTGTCTCAGGCATCAGTCCCTGGCCAGTCGCCCAAGCGCTTGCGGTGGCGCGTGCAGCCCGACGATAAGGCCAACAGCTTTATGGAGCTCTGGCTGCCCAAACAGGCAACAGAGAAGTCCCAGCCCGAAATCGCCATAAGGATTACCACCCCGACCAACCAGCGCAGTCCTTGGATTGGGGCTAACCAGAACTGGCAGTGGCGCATATCAGGCCAGCTCCGGTTTTTCGGGAAATACTATACTGCAGTCGGAGAGCGATCGCAGATATTCCTTGCGATGGCGCCCACGGCTGATCTCGCAATGCCCTCGCTGACTGCGCCGTCCGGGACGTGGTTGATCGAACTCAAAAACAAGGGGGCAGCCACGACAGTCGATGTCTGGGTTCAGCGCGGCGACACGCCATTTGGCTATCCGTTGTCAGGGCGGCAATCTCGGCTTGAAGACGAGAATTACGTGCGCTTCGATCTTGCCGGGCGACTGGAGCAAGATGACAAGGGCTCCAGCCCGGTCCGGCGAGAAAGTACGATCAACGCATTGGCGACAGGGACGCGCGCAATCGTCGTGGGTGCTTATCTTCGCAGCGACAAGGCCGTCAGTGAGTATTCGGGGGCCGGGGGGCGCGAGATAGCAGATGGCGCATCCCCAATCCGAAGCCCCGATGTGTCGGCAGTTGGAGACGAGTCGCCAGTACACAGGAATCTGCTTGCCGCCGGTACGCGCAGCGGTTCCGTTGTGACGATGAATGGGACAAGTGTCGCGGCTCCGCAGGTGACACGATTGATCTCGGAATTGATGATCTCGCAGCTTGCTTGCGATCGTCCGGACGTACAGCGCATCGCGAAAACAGGAGACACAAAGGCGCCAGGTCCCGGCTCACCATTGGCTGTACGGATCGGGGCTGGCCGGCTGGATCGGTGCGGACGTCCAAACAGACCTTAATTTTGGACCGGTGCGGAGCACAGGGAACGTCGCGGTGTCGAAAGCGAAGCCAGCGAGATCAGCGGGCCGTCAGGCGGCCATACGTATGAACGCGATCTTCAGCGACCTCGCGCCCGAGGCGGTTGCCCAGCTGTTTCATCGCGCGTCTTTCCAGACCTTCGAACGGGGAGACTACATTTTTCGACGCGGTGACCCTGGGACGTGCCTGTTCGGAGTTGTGGAAGGCTCGGTGAGGATGTGTGCATCCTCCCCTGACGGTAAGAGCGCGGTGTTAAATCTGATCAGTGCCGGTCAGACATTTGGCGAGATTGCTGTTTTGGATGGCCTCGACCGAACAACGGATGCAATCGCGAATAGCGATTGTGAGATCTGGGGAATTGCGCGGCGCGATCTGATCCCCCTGGTTAGAACCGAGCCGGCTTTGGCTGCAAAGTTCATTGACTTGTTATGCGCGCGCCTGAGATGGACGAGCGAGCATCTGGAAGAGGTGATCCTTCACGGTCTCGAGGCTCGTCTTGCCCATATCGTCGTAAAATTTGCAGAGCCGAATGAGCAAATGGATGGATCCCTTGTGGTGAATATGACGCAACAGAGCGTCAGCGAGATGGTGGGTATTTCGCGGGAGCGCGCAAACAAAATCATATCCGCTTGGGCCGAACGCGGCTGGGTTCTGGTCAAAAATCGTACACTTGTCCTTCTCGATGCTCAGGCGTTGAGAGATATCGCCACGCGAAGTTAGAACGTGACGATGCCTTCACCGATCGGATGTGCTTTTGTCGCGGAGCAGTGAAAAGCATTTGATGCTTTCGATCTCCCGAGAGAAGCGGGCTAGAGGACGAAGATCGCGCGACGCGGGATCGACGAAGCTACTGGTACAAAGTTGCAATCGGGATAATTGCTGAGGCGTTCTGTTGATATTGAGTTCGATCACAACAACATCAATAGCCTGACTCACATCTTCAAATCGTCCGGTTTGAAATCGAGCCCGATGTCGAGAACACCGACGCTATGGGTGAGCCATCCGATTGAGATCAGATCGACGCCGGTCGCAGCGATGTGCGGCGCTGTCGCGGGTGTGATGCGGCCAGAGGCTTCGGTAACCGCCCGACCTGCGACCATCGCGACAGCTTCCGTGAGCGTCGCTGGATCCATATTGTCGAGAAGCACGGCGTCTACACCGTGATCGAGTGCCTCGCGCAGCTGATCGAGCGTGTCGACTTCGAGTTCGATCTTGACCAGATGGCCGACGCCATCTCTCGCCCGCTTCAACGCCTCGGCTATGCTGCCGGCGATGGCGACGTGATTGTCTTTGATGAGCACGGCATCGTCGAGGCCGAACCGGTGATTGCTGCCACCGCCAACGCGGATCGCATATTTTTCGATGGCGCGCAGCCCTGGCGTTGTCTTGCGCGTGCAGACAATTTTCGTCTGGTAGTCTCGGACCGCTGCAACCACAGACGCCGTTGCCGTCGCGATTCCGCTCAGGCGGCACAGGAAATTCAAAGCAACCCGTTCAGCGGTCAAAATACCTCGCGCGGGGCCGGTGATCGCGGCGATCACGTCGCCGGGCGCCAGGACTGCGCCGTCGTTGCGCTCGATATGCATCTCGATCGCGGGATCGATCAGTTGAAAGGCCAGTCGAGCGAGGTCGAGCCCGGCCACCACGCCGGGCTGGCGCGCAACAAGAAGTGTCGTGGCGCGTCGGTCGGCTGGCACGATCGCATCGGTCGTGAGATCTCCAGCTCGTCCGAGATCTTCAAGCAACGCTATGCGAACCAGTGGCTCGATCATGACATGGGGGAGGGGAGAGGGTGTCATGGCGTTCCTGTGGGTTAGGCGACGAGTTCCGGGATGTCGTCTCGCGCGGCTTGAAGCGCATCATCAAGGCGCAGCGTCGAACGCTGTGTTAGACTCGCGTGCTTCGGGAAGTCGGTGCGTGCATGCGCGCCACGGCTTTCCTGGCGGCGCAAGGCAGCGATCACGATCATCAGGCCGACAATTGCGGGATCGCTTGCAGCTTGCTGCGAGATCGCGAGAGGATAGAGCGCGCGGGCGGCGGCACGCAGGCCTTCGCCATCGCGCAACACGCCTGCGGCACGCGACAGAATAGGGCGCACCGAACTTGGGTCGCTGTCCGTTACTCCGCCGGGCAACATTGGCTGACGCCGCCGGATGGAGGTCGTTGCGGCAATATTCTGGGCAACCCAGCCGCCACACACGGCCGCCTCGAGGAGTGAATTACTGGCAAGCCGGTTTGCCCCATGCAGGCCGGTGCAGGCAGCTTCGCCGCAGGCCCACAGACCGTCGACGGAGCTCCGCCCGGTCCGGTCAACCAGTATGCCGCCCATGTGGTAGTGCGCAGCGGGGCGGACGGGGATCGGCTGCGTAACCGGATCGATTCCTGCGTCGCGACAAAGAGCCGTGATGGCCGGGAAACGCCGCGCAAAGTCCAGTCCCGTCACGCCCCTTGCGTCGAGAAAAACCCGATGCCCTGCCGCGATGTGCCGCCAGACGGCACGTGCAACGATATCGCGGGACGCAAGCTCGGCGCCGAGGGTACCGGCCATGAAGCGATCGCCATTCCCATCGACCAGGATCGCGCCTTCTCCGCGTACGGCCTCACTGATGAGCTTCAGTGGAGAGGACTTGCTGTCGAGCGCCGTCGGATGGAATTGGATAAATTCAAGATCGGCCATGACAGCGCCGGCGCGTGCTGCGAGCGCGAGGCCCCGGCCAAAGGATCCAGCCGGATTTGTTCCATGCAGAAACAGACCTCCGATGCCACCGGTCGCGATGACGACACGATCGGTGGCAAAGAGCACGGGTCCCCGGCCGGTATGGCCGAGAAGACCCACCACTGCATTGTCTTCGACGACCAGGCGCTGTGCCGTGGCTCCCTCGATCACCGTGATTGCAGGCGTCTTGCGGACCTTGCGGACCAGGGCTCGCATAACGTCCCGGCCTGTTGCGTCACCCCCGGCATGGACGATCCGGCGGCGCGAATGCGCGGCCTCGAGGCCGAGGATGATCTTGCCGCAGGCATCCCGGTCGAAAATGACGCCGAGCCGCACCAGCTGTTCGATCGCTGCGGGCGCTGCGGCGAGGATAGAGGCCGCGATGGTTTCGTCGCACAAGCCGTCACCGGCGGCGAGTGTGTCCGCCAGATGCAGCGAAGCATTATCATCCGCCCCGATACTGGCAGCGATACCACCTTGCGCAAGCGCACTCGACGATCCCATGCCCAGCGGCGCGCCGGTCAGGAGCAGCACCGGTTGCGGCGCCAGCGCCAGGGCGGTCATGAGGCCGGCGATGCCGCCGCCGATAATGACGGGAGCGCCGTCCGTATCGTGCAATGCTGTCATGTGACGGCCAGCATTCGCTCGACTGCGAGGCGTGCGCGCGCTGCGACACCGTCGTCGATCGTGACCTTGTGCTGCATCGTCTCCAACGCGTGACGGATATTGCCGAGCGTGATCGTCTTCATGTGTGGACAAAGATTGCACGGACGAATGAATTCGAGGTCCGGATACTGGATGGCGACATTGTCGCTCATCGAGCATTCCGTCAGAAGCACGACGCGCGGTGGTCGGTTGCTTGCGACATAGGACGACATGGCGGCCGTCGAGCCTGAGAAATCAGCCTCTGCCAGGACGTCCGGCGGGCATTCCGGGTGCGCCAGTACGACGACACCCGGGTGGTTCTCGCGCAATTGACGCACCTCTTCGGCGCTGAAGCGCTCGTGCACCTCGCAATGACCGGTCCAGGTAATCACTTTCACGGCTGTCTCGGCAGCGATGTTCCTGGCCAGATATTCGTCCGGCAGCATGATCACACGTTCAACGCCAAGCGACTCGATCACCGCCTTGGCATTGCCCGAGGTGCAGCAGATATCCGACTCGGCCTTCACCGCTGCCGAGGTGTTCACGTAGGTCACGATCGGAACGCCGGGATAATTTTGCCGCAGCAGCCTCACGTTCTCGGGCGTGATGGAGTCGGCAAGCGAGCAGCCGGCGCCGCGATCGGGGATCAGCACGGTCTTCGACGGATTGAGTAATTTGGCCGTCTCGGCCATGAAGTGAACGCCGGCGAGAACGATGACGTCGGCCTCCACATGCATCGCTTCACGCGCCAGCGCGAGGCTGTCGCCGACTATGTCCGCGACGCAGTGGAAGATGTCCGGTGTCTGATAATTGTGGGCAAGGATGACGGCGTTGCGGCTCTTCTTCAACGCGATGATCGCGTCGATATCTTCTGACAGCATCGACCATTCGATCGCGGGGATCGCGTGGCGCACTTTCGCATAGAGATGTTCCGAAGGACCCAGTTCGGGTATCGACAGCATGATATATACTCTCGTTGAGCATATGTTATACTGTAATCGAGTATAAGGCTTGTCAAGCCCCCGAGACGGGAAGTTTGGTTCCGGCGATGGCGCGTTCCGCAAGGACGGCGCGGCGAAAGCGGAAGAGTTTTGCAGGGCGTCCGCCGGTGTCCTGGCTCGTTTCGCCAGTTTCTTCAACAAGTTCCTGCTGCTCGATCAGACGGCGGAAATTCGGCTTGTGCACTTGCCGTCCCGCCAGCGCCTCAACACAGCGTTGCAATTGCAGCAGCGTGAATGTGTCCGGCATCAATTCAAATACGACAGGATGGTATTTGATCTTGGCCCTGAGTCTTGCAATTCCGGTAGCCAGAATCCGGCGATGGTCCAGGATCATGGGGTGACCCGGCGTGTTCGATAGAGCCGCATGGGTCGACGTGGATGCTGAGGAATTTCCGCGTGTCGCCTCGGGGATCAGTTTCGCCTCATATAATAGTTCGTACCGCTGCAGAACCAGTTCCTCGTTCCAACTGTGTTCTTCGAAACCGAAGAGCATTGCGGCGCGTTGCCGACGAGCGCGCTGCGCCGCCCGGTCGGATGCTGCAGAAGCCCAGGCTTTGAGCCCTGGCTGCAGAGCTTTTTCCATCAGCGGCGATGGGCCGTCGCGATGATCCTCCCAGGGGAAGTAATCATACCAGCCGCGCCATCTGGCCTCGTGTGCGCCGAATGCCGGTTGTTCTCGTGTCAGGCCAAGATAGCTGATCGAGATGACATGCTGCGCAGTGGTGCCAGCGCGATCGCGATCGGCAAAGGTGTAGAGCTGTTCGACATAACCGAGCGGCAGCCGTGTCTGCCGTTCGACCCAGGCACGCAGCCCCGATTGCAGCGAACGATGGGCGAGTTCGAAAGGCCCGGAGGGCAGGGCGCGCTGATCCTGGATCGTTAGGACACGAGGCTCACCCGAGGTAACGGCTACGAGCACCGCAACAAGATCAGCCGCAATTCCTTGCGGTGATGAATGCGCTGGCCTGAAATTGGGGCTGTCGAGCGGGTCCATGAGCTGGTCTGCTTAAGTGTTCATAGGGACAGGGTGAAAGGCTGCATCGCGAATCCGCGCTGATATTTTAACATGAGGCTGCAACGCGACGCGCACGGCAAGAGCGGGCGCCCTTCACGCTGACCATTCGCTAATTCATGTCGGAATGCAGTCTGACCACAACACCGACTTGCCTGAGCCCGACAGCGGCAGTTGGGTGGGCGTGGTGGCCGAGTCATTTTTGGCAACCGTGTCGTACCGATGTGCCGCACTGTGCCCCCGCTCTTCTGGGGCACCCCGCAAGGGAATTGGACCGTTAAGTCATTGAATTCGACGAAGACATGGTGGGCGCACAAGGGATCGAACCTTGGACCTCTCCCGTGTGAACCACAATCTGTAGACCCTAGCCAGCCAGCCCTAACCATAGTAAAATTGCAGAAGAGCCTGTTAATTATGGTTTTTTTGTCGTGTGTGACCATAGTTGACCATGGTGGGCCATAGCGCATCTTGTGTGCCCCTGTTGTGCCCCCCGCGAATTTTCCCTTGGGGCACACAGTCGAGGGAAGGTCTGAGACCCGGTTCTTGCCGGTCCGATCATTCCCGCGTGGGCACAAGACGGAAGGGCAGGGACCGTGGGAGAGCCGATCAACTATTTGACGCTGACCGACACGGTCATCCGCGACACGACAATGCCACCGGGCAAGGCGCAGCATTACCTCCACGACGACAAGCTGCCCGGTCTGGCGCTGCGCATGCGCGCGACGGGCGGCCGGACCTGGGTTTACCTGTTCACCAAGCCGGGAGTGAGAGGCACTCAGCGCAAGACCCTCGGGGCCTGGCCAAGGTTCAATGAGCGGGCGGCTCGGAAGGCCGCCACCATCACCGCTGGTGAGGTGGTCACAGGGGTCGATCCGAACGACGCCAAACGAGAAGCCAAGCGCCAGCAACTGGCCGAGATGCAGCGCACTACGCTGGTGGCCTTGATCAGTGAAGACGGCCCTTATCAGACATCCCTGACCGGACGCCAAGTCGTGAACTGGAAGCCTGCGATGTCGGCGCTGCGGCGCGGTCTCAAGGATCATTTCGATCTCGCCATCGGCGAATTGACGCGCCGGCAAATCATGGCGGCAGTGGACAAGACCGCCAAGACCGGTAAGCGCGGTGCAGCCAGGGACTTGCGCAAGCACACCCACACATTCCTCGAGTGGTGTGTCGGCGAAGGTTACGTCGAGCACAACGTGCTTGCCGGCTATCGCGCGCCGAAAGAGACCCGTGCGCAGAGGGTCGGGCGCCGAACGAAGGGCCGCGCGCTGATGGATGAGGAGATCATCAAGGTCTGGCACGCATCCGGCAAGCTCGGGGCTTTTGGACAATTAGCACGCATGTGCCTGCTCGGCGGTCCGCGCCGCAGCGAGCCAACCATCATTGAGTGGCGAAAGCACATCATGGATGACCGCATCACCTTCGATGCGGCGTGGACCAAGATGGGCCTGCATCACGACGTGCCGCGCACTCATCTCGTTGACGAGGTGCTCACAGCTGCGAAGCATTTCCAGCGCGCAACGTCCGACTACGTCTTCCCGTCACCAAAGACCGGCGGCCAGTTGTCGGGCTTCACCAAGATGGTGAACCGTTTGGTTAAGGAAGCGGGTGTCGCCAGGTTCACCATGCACGATTTGAGGCGCAGCTTGCGCACCGTTATGTCACGGTGCGGCTACGACAACGAAATCCAGCGGTTATGTGTCGGGCAAAAGCCGCGCGGAATCGATCAGGTCTACAATCACGACGAACAGTGGATCATCCGCAAGATGGCGTTCGAAGCTGCTCATGACTACATCGCGCAGTTGGTCGGTGCGCAACGGGTCGGAGGGGTCGTGCGCCTGCAACGGACGAATCCACTTGACCCCATCAAGGCTGAGCTGCTCGGTCGTCTTCGCGAGCATTATGCGGCGGAGGCGTCTTAGTGGCTTTATCGCATCTGGCTAGATAGTCGCGCACCGCATCGACCCGATAGAGCGGGCGACCATCGACATGGCGCCATTTCAGGGGATGGTTCCGATCGCGCCGCCACTGCTCCAGCGCTCCGGGCGTGCGCCGGATGACCGCGGCCGCTTCCAATGCCGTCAAATTCGAGCTGCCCGGCAGCGTATCGATATCGAACGTCGCTGGCGGCGGCATGCCACGTTTCTTGCGAGGGCGCTTCGTGGCACGCGGCATTTTCCCCCTACCTGGCGACGCAAATGCCTCGATCCGAGTCTTTTCGTTCTTGCCGCCCATGCCTCCGCCCCGAACCACCATCGGTCTCAGACAATAAGATCGTAGGCTTCTCCAGCAAAGAAATATAAAGCGCTGGTATGGCTGCTGTGTAGTTGTGGCGTACAAATAGGACGAATCGCCCCCTTTTGCCGCGAAGTTGACGAGCAACTGTGAATCGTAGGGGGCGATCGGCATCCTAATTGTCTGATGGACCTGGCATCTGTGGGGGCACTGTTCGGAGCCGATCCTAGATCGCCGTCGGCGCGTTGTGTCGTTCACACCCGGCAGCTCTTCGCGTTCGTCCGCTGGACCTCAAATGACTTTGGCACGGTCATCTCGCGGATCGACATCTTGCGGGCAGTCGCGGCCGGTCAGCGTTGCACCACGGTGCCCTATGTGACGCCCGGCGGCGATATTCTGTTGCGGTTGTCGGGCTGGCCCAAGGTCGAGCGAGTGCTGCAACTGATCGATGCGATCGAAGCGCTTGGCATCGATCCCGCGGACGCTGCACTTGATTGTTGGCATCACGTCCATAACCGCCTCTCCGTTAATGAAGCTCCGCGAACCTACACCAAGTCGCGTCACCAAGCTTGGCTTCACAGGCGGAGGATTATGCCATGAATGGCCGGTTCTCGACGCTCGCAGTCATGCTTGTTGGGGTCGCCGTTCTCGTTGCACCGGTCGTCGCGGAGCCGGTTCCACTCTACCTGTGGAATGCTTCCGAAAGTGTACCGCTTGGCCTCTATCGCTTACGGCCCGCAGACAGACTGTTTGTCACCGAACTCGTCGCCATCAAGCCACCAGAGCCGCTGGCGAGTTTTCTTGACCTGAACGGCTATCTGCCGGTCGGCATTCCCATGTTGAAGCGCGTGCTGGCGCTGCCCAGGCAAACGGTTTGCAGAAGCGGACACACTATCTCGGTCGATGCGATCGACATGGGAGAGGCGCGCGAGCGAGACAGTCGCGGCCGGCCGCTGCCAGTCTGGCACGGCTGTCGTGTTGTCGGCGAAGACGAACTCTTTCTCATGAACTGGCAGTCCAGGGACTCGCTGGACGGTCGCTACTTCGGGCCGATCGCGGCATCCGCAGTTGTTGGCCGTGCATTCCCTGTCTGGACCAAGGAGGAGTGATGGTGCGCATCTCTCTTTCTCGATCTGCCATTCCTCTGTTCGACCGGATGCTGCACCATTCCTCCGTTCTCTAATCGCGGTCTATCATGCAAGCCCCTTCTTCCTCTTTTTCAGCAATAGCCAACACGGCAGTTCTTACCGTCGAAGTCATGGCGGCCCCACTTTCGTGTGCGGCAGCGAGGTCAAGCCCGAAGCCGCCAAAGGCGGTGGCGCGCAGCGCCAGGCTTGAGGTCGCAGACGCACGCGAACACACTTGCCGCCTGCATTCGACTACGTTGTCGTTTCAATTTGTCACTGACAAAGTTGTCAGTCGCTGCCGGGTCCACCGTTCTCTTCGCAGTCCGATCGATAATGCGGCTGCACGTTTGCGTCAGGAGGTCGGCGCCGCTATGTCCCGAACGCGGTCTGCATCAATGCAGCCGCAGGAGGAATGGCGCGGTCGCCGGCGCTCGTCCCGGCAGGGACCTCTTACCGCCGTCAGTGACAGCGGATCTCGCTATTTATCGCAGAGTTCAGGTAATCATCGGTCGGACGCTCCACTGAAAGGATGTTCCATCGCGCCAGATGTGATGCAGGATGACGGCCAGCTTTCGTGCGACAGCAACGATCGCTCGCTTGCTTCCTATCCGTTCACTCAGCGCCTTTCCCCATTCCTTAAGAGGAGATGGCCGGGAGCAGCGACGGAGCACAACGCATGCCGCCTCGTAGAGCAGCGTCCTCATGCTCTGATCGCCTGCCCGAGAGATGCGTCCAGTTCGGTCAGACTCTCCGGATTGGAAGCGTTTTGGTGTCAAGCCCAGATAAGCAGCGACGGTTCGCGAACGTCGAAAGCGCAGGGGATCTTCGATCGTGCAGATGTAGGACAGCGCAACAATGACGCCGACGCCCGGGGTGCTCATGAGTCGCTTTGCGACCGGATCCGCGTAAGCACGACGGTAGAGAGAGCTGTCGAAGACCGTTATCTGCTCTTGCAAAGAGGTAAGTGCGATCAGCATCGGCTCAACGATCGTAAGCAGAATTGGGTTATCCTGGATGGCCACCCGGACCAATTGAACGTACCGGCGCTGGCTGCCGATCTTGAGCACTACTCCAAAGGTCTTGAGCAACCCACGGACTGTATTTTTGATCTTCAAAGCCGTGCTAACGAGCTGCGCTCGTGCGGTGATCATGGCACGGACGGCGTGCGTCTGCATACTCTTTACCAGCACTTGCCGATACCAACCGACGCGCACGATTTGGGCAATGCCGTGCGCGTCGTTCGCGTCTGTTTTGTTGATCTGCAGCGACAGCGCCGCTTTAGCGTGACGCGCATCAATACAAACCACCGGCAGTCCATAGCTCTTGAGTTCATGGAACAACCAGACCGAAAGCATGCCCGTCTCGAGGCCAATGCGAGCCGCGCTTGGCGCATGCTTGCTGACAAGCTTCTCAATATCGTCCGGTGTAGAGGCGCACTTACCGCGCCAGATCGGACGGCCGGATTCGTCGACTACGCAAGCTTTGGTTTCCTCAAGAGAAACATCAAGACCAACATATTGGGCAATCGGCTGCATTTTGCTGCTCCTGTCATCGGGAATCAGAGCGCAAAGACTAGCAACGACAGCGCTCCGCGATTACCCTATGTCCCGACCAACATTCGCAACGCCGCCGCGCGCAGCGGCGGTCCAGGGCGGCCGCAAGGCCGGCGCGAAGCAGCTTTACCCTGGACGGGCGCGAGTACGGTGGCATGCTTGAGTCGTCTAAAGACGGCAGCTTGTACCGTCGCAATGGTGTTGTCGTTTGCGATTGTGCTGGTGAATACCGCGCAAGCTTATAACGCATCAACCGGACATTCGGCGAGCGCACGGTCTTCCCGATCGTTTGCGAATCTGATCGAAGAGGCCTCACGTCGCTTCGGTGTGCCCGCGCACTGGATACGCGCCGTCATGACCGTCGAAAGTGCCGGTGATGTGCGCGCCAGGTCGCCAAAAGGTGCGATGGGGTTGATGCAGATCATGCCCGAGACCTGGGCAGACCTGCGCATCCGTCACCGCCTCGGCGGCGATCCTTACGATCCGCGCGATAACATTCTGGCCGGTGCTGCGTACCTGCACGAGCTGCATGACCGCTATGGCTCGCCCGGTTTCCTCGCGGCCTATAATGCGGGACCAGGTCGCTACGAACAATATCTCGCGGGCCGCACGTTGCCGGCCGAGACCCGCGCTTATGTGACAACGCTTGCTCCATCGTTCGGTGGCGCCGAACTCACCAGTCCGCTCTCAGTCGCAACAGTTCACGCGAAGTCATGGACCGAGGCGCCGCTGTTCATCGGGCGACCCGAACGCGCAACCGCTGCCGATCGTGTGTCGGCTGAACATCGATCGGACCGCGTTCCGGCGGGCGATCCGATGCGCAATATCTCTGCAATCCTGCCGCAAGCGCGCAGCCTGTTTGTTGCTCGATCCAGTGCGGGAGGCCTGTAATGACGGGATGTGCAGCTTGGCGCGCCATGGCGTGCTCCGGGATAGAATGGCTGGGAAGGCGAGAGCAGCAGGGAAGCACGACAGCGGGACGGCGAGATAAAAGCGGCTCGCCGGCCGAACCACAAGCCATTGGAATGGCTTGGGTTCGGGCGTGCCGTTCGGTCGGGGCGCGTGCCGCGCCTCAGGCTTTCGCCAATGAACTCAAGAATGTTTTCGGCACTGTCCGTTCTTGCTTGCTCGCGGAGCCATTGCAGTGAGCGCAGGCGACAGCGATTTACGCATCCGGCCTGGCCGCATCCGCGGCACGCGAGCCCCAAGGCCGAAGAGCTTCATCAATCGGGTGCTGCGTGCGGCGAAGAAGGCTGGTCACAGCCCTTCGCATGCCGCGTCGGGCAAACGCTCCTCTAGCTATGGGCGCTCGACCTTCGGGCGCGGCCGGATCAGTTTTAGCCGCAGTCGCCTGTTCAGCCCGGCGCGGCGCGTGGTGGTGAAGGCGCGCATCGTCCGTCACCAAGGTCGATCCTTCCGTTCCGCGCCGCTGACCGTCCATCTCTCGTACCTCAAGCGCGACGGTGTCACCCGCAACAGTGAGAAGGCGGTGATGTTCGATGCCGGTCATGACCGCACTGACGACGCAGGTTTCGCGGAGCGCTGCAAGGACGACCGGCATCATTTCCGCTTCATCGCCTGGCCCGAGGACGCCGGCGAGATGACCGATCTCAAAGCCTTCACGCGCGATCTCGCCCGGCAAATGGAAGTCGATCTCGGCACCCGGCTCGCGCTCGGCCGGCTCGACTTCTTAGAATCCGCGCTGGCCTTCATGGCAGGTTACGGCATCAAAAGCCTCCTGATCGCGCAGTCGCTGAATCAGATCGAGAAAGCCTACGGGCCCAACAACGCGATCCTCGACAACTGCCATGGACGAGCGCACGGCGAAGCGTGTCTCCGATGCGCTGAGGACAGCAACCGAGATGCGCGCCATGAAGAACTATGCCGGTCACCGGCTGAATCCGTGGCTTGGTCACCTCATGGTCTCGCGGCAGGAGACGGCAAGGCCGCTGCTCACGCCGGGCGAGGTGATGCAGCTCCCGCCCACTGACGAGATCGTCATGGTTGCCGGCACGCCCCCGATCCGGGCGAAGAAAGCTCGCTATTACGAGGATCACCGTTTCACCGAACGGGTGCTGACGCCGCCCGATCCGGCGAAGTCTGGCCGGTCGTCACGGACGGATGGGTGGTCAGCTCTAACGCCGCAGGCACCGGACGCCGTGTTGCTTGGTGAGATCCAGAAGGCGGAACAGGATGCCGCCAATAGCGGCTTGCGTCGCGAACCCGAGCTTCCCGACCATGTCGCCATTGCCAAGGAGGCGACTGATCCGAGGCCTGCGGAAGAGTTCGCCGCTGTGCTCGACGACGAGTCGGACGATGCAGCCCGTCAGGCTCGCATCCTGCACCAGCAGATGCGTGGCATCGCCCGCCAGGTCTCGCTCGACCCGAATGACGGTATGGAGTTGTGAGACCATGCGCGACCGGATGAACGTGTATTTCCCGCCGGACCTTCTGAAGCAGATCGCCGATCTTGCCGACCGCAAGAAGCTTTCCCGATCGGCGATCGTGGAAGCGGCGGTCACCTCGTTTCTGTCTCCGGATGGGGAGGATCGGCGCGAGGCGGCGTTCGCGCGCCGTCTCGACCGGCTGTCGCGCCAAGTCCAACGTCTCGAACGCGATCTTGGGGTTACCCGCGGAAACGCTGGCCCTGTTCGTCCGCTTCTGGCTGACGATCACGCCGCCCTTGCCGAACGATGCGCAGGCTGCCGCCCAGATCAAGGGCCGCGAGCGGTTTGGCGGCACCTGCTTTTAAAGAGTCTTTTTGTAGTAACGTTGCACAGATAGCGGCTGCCACGCCGAGACGATCTGACCAAAATAGCGGTTCCGTCTTCCGGAGGCATTCGTAACGGGGGACAGACACCGAAAGAACTCACGGCCCGCTTATATCTCGTCAATCGGAGAATTACATACACTTGGCGGCCGCTTATGGCGCTAAGGCGCCATTTAGCCCTATAGCGTAGATTCCTCTTGCTCGATGGGAGTGGTGGGGCTGGGACGGGTGGCATGGAGTCTTGCTATGCCTGTCTGGAATAAGGGGCAGATCGTTGGTCAAAAACTTCCGTTAAAACCGAAAGAAGTCTGGGGAATACGAACCAGATTGGAGGTTGCCTCGAATCTCCGAGAGCTTGCTCTCTTCAACCTTGCGATCGACAGTAAGCTTCGCGCTTGCGATTTGACGTCGATCAAAGTGAGCAATTTGACGATATCGGGCGTCCTACGCGATCGGGCGACGGTCATCCAAAGAAAGACCGGACGGCCGGTCCAGTTCGAGCTCTCCGAGCACACAAGGTCCGCATTGGAGAAATGGATCGTTGAACGAGAACTGACATCGGCAGACCACCTGTTTCCGAGTCGGATGTGCTCAAAACTTCATTTGTCCGCCCGACAATACGGGAGAATCGTAGATCGATGGGTCACCAGTATCGGGTTGGACCGAAGACGCTATGGGACGCATTCGATGCGTCGGACAAAAGCATCTCAGATTTATAAGAAAACCGGAAATCTTCGAGCGGTGCAATTGCTCTTAGGCCACACAAAACTCGAAAGTACGGTGCGGTATCTTGGAATTGAGGTAGATGATGCACTTGTCATGTCTGAGCAGGTGGACCTCTAAAGCGATCTAAGGCGCATCATGCAGTGACGCGCTTTTTTTGGCGCGAAGCAGCCACTACGAAATAGTCGCTTGTGAATCAAGACGGGGATGCAGCTCAATCCGTCTTGAATTCATTTGAAAGGAAGCGGAGGCCTCGGCGCGAGGTTCGAGCTATCCTGGAGTTGGCACAACTTTGGTCGGTAATTGTTCGCGCGGTTTGGCGAGACACGATAGACCGCAGTAAGTCACCTACGACATAGTGCCGTGACCGATCATTCAAAGTCGATGACTTCCAGACAAGACGCTGTCCGCCATTCTCGCGCACATAGCGTGGAGACTTCGCGGTCCAGACCGGTCGCTCGTAAAACCAGAAGTAGCGCCCGTCATCAGCTGAAGAAAATTCGCCTGCGGCGTGCGCGAGTTTGAAATCGTCACAATCCTTTCACGGAGAACCAGAATGTCATTTCAGGAAATGCTGACCCCGCAGAATAGCGCCATCGCGCTGATCGATTTTCAGCCCGCGATGTTCCAGGGCGTCCAGTCGCACGATCGCCTTGTCACATTGAACAACGTCCAGATTCTTGCAAAAGCCGCGAAGCTCTTCAAGATTCCGACCGTTCTGACAACCGTTGCGGCAGAGTCGTTTTCCGGCCCGTTCATCCCCGAGGTGGTGTCGCTGTTTCCAGGACAGGAGATCATTGATCGCACCTCAATGAATTCGTGGCTCGATCCGAACTTCCGCAAAGCCGTCGCCGCCACCGGCCGCAAGAAATTCGTGATCGCCGGTCTGTGGACCGAAGCCTGTGTGATCTTCCCGACCCTAGACATGCTGCGCGAAGGCTTTGAAATCTACATTGCTGCCGACGCCTGCGGCGATCTCTCGCCGGAAGCGCATGAGCGTGCCATGCAGCGCGCCATCCAGGCTGGCGCGGTGCCGATCACGTCCTCGCAATATGCGTATGAGCTGCAGCAGGATTGGGCGCGCAGCGAGACCTATGAGGGCATGATGGACATCCAGCGCGCGCATTCGCCTTACGGCATCCAGATCCGCTTCTCGAAGTGGGCGCTCGGCGAGCACGCTTCCGAAGGCGGCCCGGCCAAGTAGGCCGTCACGTCACACAACCGAGGACAACGACATGAAAGCGCACATGATCTCCCTTGGCGCAGGCCTGCTGGTGGGCGTCATCTACAGTCTGATCAATGTGCGCTCTCCGGCGCCACCGGTGGTGGCGCTGGTCGGCCTGCTCGGCATTCTCGTCGGCGAGCAATTGCCGCCGTTGGTACGCAGCCTCTGGCAGAAGGAGCCGGTGGTGCAGTCCTGGCTCGAACAGGTGAAGCCACACATGTTCGGCCATCTGCCGAAGGGCCAGCGCTCCGATACGCGTGTCGTGGCCGAGAAGGCGCCGCAGCCGCCCGCCGGCGGTTAGTCTCCGGCACCCGCCTCACGATCACATTGCCTGTTCAATTCACTATCGCCGAAGGAACTCCCCATGACCGAGCCGCAGACCTCCGATCTCATTCTCCATCGTGGCCTGTTCACGACGCTCGATCGCTCCAATCCCGTCGCCAGCGCGGTGGCCATCAAGGATGGTCGCTTCACCCATGTCGGCCATAACGCGGACATTCTGCCCCTGGCGGGACCGAAGACGAAGGTCGTCGACCTCAAGGGCAAGCGCGTGCTGCCCGGCCTGATCGACAATCACTTGCACATCATTCGCGGCGGCCTGAACTTCAACATGGAGCTACGCTGGGATGGCGTGCGCTCGCTTTCCGACGCCATGAACATGCTGAAACGTCAGGTCGCCATCACCCCGCCGCCGCAATGGGTGCGCGTTGTCGGTGGCTTCACCGAGCATCAGTTCGTCGAGAAGCGGTTGCCGACAATCGATGAGTTGAATGCCGTCGCGCCGGATACACCGGTATTCCTGCTGCATCTCTATGATCGCGCACTGCTCAATGGCGCCGCGCTGCGCGCCGTCGGCTATACGAAGGACACGCCAAACCCGCCAGGCGGTGAGATCATTCGCGACGCTAACGGCAATCCGAACGGGCTGCTGCTGGCCAAGCCCAATGCCGGCATTCTCTATGCGACGCTGGCCAAGGGGCCGAAGCTGCCATTCGACTATCAGGTCAACTCCACCCGCCATTTCATGCGCGAGCTCAACCGCCTCGGTGTCACCGGCGCCATCGATGCCGGCGGCGGTTTCCAGAACTATCCCGAGGATTATGCCGTCATCCAGAAGCTGCATGACGAGAATCAGTTGACGATCCGTCTCGCCTATAACCTCTTCACCCAAAAGCCGAAGGGCGAGAAGGACGACTTCCTGAACTGGACCAAGACGTCCAAATACAAGCAGGGCGACGACTATTTCCGCCATAACGGCGCTGGCGAAATGCTGGTGTTCTCTGCTGCCGATTTCGAGGATTTCCGCCAGCCGCGCCCGGATATGGAGCCGGAAATGGAAGGCGAGCTCGAGGATGTTGTGCGCGTTCTGGTCCAGAACAAATGGCCGTGGCGTATGCACGCGACCTATGACGAGACCATCAGCCGTGCGCTGGATGTGTTCGAGCGCGTCAATCAGGAGATGCCGCTGGAAGGGCTAAACTGGTTCTTCGACCACGCTGAAACGATTTCGGATCAGTCGATCGACCGTATCGCCGCCCTTGGTGGCGGCATCGCCGTGCAGCACCGCATGGCCTATCAGGGCGAATATTTCGTCGAGCGCTACGGCCATGGCGCCGCAGAAGCGACGCCCCCGGTGTCGAAGATGCTCGCCAAGGGCGTCAAGGTTTCCGCCGGCACTGATGCCACGCGCGTGGCCTCCTATAATCCGTGGGTGTCGCTGTCCTGGCTGGTCACCGGCCGTACCGTCGGCGGCATGCAGCTCTATCCGCAGCGCAACTGCCTCGACCGCGAAACGGCGTTGCGCATGTGGACCGAAAACGTAACGTGGTTCTCGAACGAAGAAGGCAAGAAGGGCCGCATCCAGGTTGGCCAGCTCGCCGATATCGTCGTACCCGATCGTGACTTCTTCTCCTGCGCGGAGAACGAGATTGCCGACACGAGCGCAGTGCTGACAATCGTCGGCGGAAAGGTTGTCTATGCCGTCGGTGATTTCGCCAAGCTCGACGAGAATGCGCCGCCGCCGGCGATGCCGGACTGGTCACCTGTACGCACCTTCGGCGGCTACGGCGCATGGGCTGCACCCGATGCGAATGGACAGGTCGTCGCGCAGAAGATGGCGATGACCTGCGGCTGCGCCAATTCCTGCGGCGTGCACGGCCACGATCACGCGACAGCGTGGTCCAGCAGGCTGCCCATCGCCGATCTCAAAAGCTTCTGGGGCGCAATCGGCTGCGCGTGCTGGGCGGTATGATCACGAATCTCGCACGTCGCGTGATCGGGGCACCCGTTATGCATTGGCTGGGTTTGCTCTGCCTGTGTGCGGCCTATCTGCAGGGCGGGCTCGTCAAGGCGTTCGACCTTCCGGGGGCGATTGCCGAGATGAACCATTTCGGACTGCAGCCGGCGGCGCCCTTCGCGCTGGCGACGATTGGGCTCGAACTGGTTGCCTCGCTATTGATTCTTGGTGGCGTGTGGCGCTGGCTCGGTGCACTCTCGCTGGCAGGCTTTACGCTGATGGCGACATTTCTGGCGAATCGGTTCTGGGAGCTGGCTCCGCCAGAGCGCTTTATGAGCGCCAATTCGTTTTTCGAACATATCGGCCTGTGCGGCGGCTTCCTGCTCGTCGCATGGCATGACCTTAATGACCGGGCCAGGAAGGCAAAACCATGAGCGGAGCCGCCGAGCCGGCCAAGGCAACCAGCGCCTTCGCGCCATTCCGCCAATCCATCTTCGCGGTGATCTGGGTCGCGACGGTGATGGGCAATACCGGCAGCTTCATGCGCGACGTGGCGAGCTCCTGGCTCGTCACAGACCTGTCGGCGGCGCCCGCAGCGGTCACCATGATCCAGGCCGCGGGCACGCTTCCGATCTTCCTGTTTGCGATCCCCGCCGGGGTGCTGTCCGATATTCTCGATCGCCGCAAATTCCTGATCGCGGTGCAGGTGCTGCTCGCCTTGGTGAGCGCGACGCTGATGATGCTGTCTTATTACGGGCTGCTGACGGTCAATCTGCTGATCGGGCTGACCTTCATCGGCGGCATCGGCGCCGCACTGGTCGGGCCGACATGGCAGGCGATCGTGCCGGAGCTCGTGCCGCGGCAGGACATCAAGAGCGCGGTCGCGCTGAATTCACTGGGCATCAATGTCTCGCGCTCGATCGGCCCGGCCGCCGGCGGCATCCTGCTGGCGACATTCGGCGCCGCCGTCACCTATGGCGCCGATGTCATCAGCTACATGTTCGTCATCGCAGCACTGCTGTGGTGGCCACGCGCCAAGGCCGAGAATGACGTGTTGTCAGAGAAGTTCTTCGGCGCGTTCCGGGCCGGATTGCGCTACACCCGCTCTAGCCGTGAACTGCACATCGTGCTGCTGCGGGCAACGATCTTCTTTGCATTCTCCAGCTCGATCTGGGCTCTGCTGCCGCTGGTGGCGCGTAATCTGCTGGGTGGCGATGCCAGTTTTTACGGCGTGCTGCTTGGTGCGGTTGGTGCAGGCGCGATCGGTGGCGCGCTGGTGCTGCCGCGGCTCCGCGCGAAGCTCGACTCCGACGCGCTGCTGCTGATCGCCGCGCTGTTGTCGGCGTGTGTGATGGCTGTACTGTCCTTCGCGCCGCCGAAATGGGTTGCGCTGCCGGTTCTGCTGCTGCTCGGTTCTGCGTGGATCACGGCGCTGACGACGTTCAGTGGCGTCGCGCAGGCGGTGCTGCCGAACTGGGTGCGTGGTCGCGGTCTCGCTGTCTATCTGATGGTGTTCAACGGTGCCATGGCTGCTGGAAGCCTCGGCTGGGGCGCGGTGGCCCAAGCGCTGAGCCTGCCGGCGACGCTGCTGGTTAGCGCATGGGGTCTCGCCGTCGCCGCCTTCATCATGCACCGGGTGAAGCTGCCGACAGGCGAAGCCGATCTCACGCCGTCCAATTACTGGCCGGAGCCGCTGACGTCGGACGAGGTCGAACATGACCGGGGGCCCGTCCTGATCCTGATTGAATATCGAATCGCGCGTCAAAACCGCGCGCCGTTCTTCACCGGGCTCAAGCGCCTCTCCGAAGCGCGTCGTCGCGATGGCGCTTATGGCTGGGGCATCACCGAGGATGCCGCCGATCCGGAGAAGATCGTCGAATGGTTCCTGGTGGAATCATGGGCGGAGCATCTGCGGCAGCATCACCGCGTCTCGAAGGCTGATGCCGATGTGCAGCGCGAGATGACGCAATATCACATCGGGCCCGACGCCCCCGTGGTCCGGCATTTTCTGACGCTGGATCTGAAAAACCCGACGTCGAAGCCCGAACTGGTCAATCAGCACTAGTCGCCACAAGGACTGCCATGATGCGTTTGTTCAAATTCACCGCCGCCATTCTTTCCATCGCGTTGCTATCGGCCGCGCCGCAAGATGCATGGTCGCGCGAGGCGCCGGCGAAGGTCGGCTTTGCCGTCGGCGCGCAATATGACACGACGCACGTCTATGTTGCGCCGGACGAGGTCGATCGCTTTGTCGAAAGCTTCATCGCGACTTTTGGTGGCAAGAGCACCAAACAGGTAGTTGCGACAATGACGCCGACGCCGAGCAGCACGACGTCGCAGCTTCTGCTGACCCCGGCAGGGTCGGTCTCGGTGTTTGGCTTCAAGACTCCGATTCCCTATCCATTCGGCCATGAGCGCACCGGCTATCTCGTTACAGATATCGATGCCGCCGTCAGAGCCGCGCAAGGCGCGGGCGCCGACGTGCTGGTCAAGACGTTTCCCGATCCGATCGGCCGCGACGTCGTTGTGCAATGGCCGGGCGGCATCAACATGCAGCTCTATTGGCACACGACGGCGCCGTCCTATCCGGAACTGCAGACGGTCCCGGAAAACCGCGTCTACGTTCCGGCCGGCCGGGCCGATCAGTTCGTGAAGAGCTTTGTCGCTTTCTCGAAAGGCAACGTTGTCTCCGACACGGCGAAGGCGCCGGGCATCGAGATCGGCCGACCCAACGATACCTACCGTCGGGTTCGCATCACGTCGAAGTTCGGCAAGATGACTGTGCTGGTGACCGACGGCGTGCTTCCTTATCCTTATGGCCATGAGCTGACCGGCTATGAAGTGCCGTCGCTCGACGAGACGCTGGCCAAGGCGAAGACGGTCGGTGCCACGGTGCTGGTCGAGCCCTATGTCGCGGATGCGCGCCGCGCAGCGCTGGTAAAATTCCCCGGAGGCTATGTTGCCGAGATTCACTCTGCCGTCGGCAAGTAAGGCTTGGATAGCCGCGACCGCGCTGGCCTTTAGCGCGGTCCTGCTGCCGCCTGCGCATGCGGACGATTCAGCGCTAACGCCAGCGCGCCCGAAGCTTCTAACCAATCGCTGGCAGGAAGACTGGTCTGCGCTCGCCACTTCGGCGTTGCGCACCGAGCCATTCGACGCTCTGAAATATATCCCGCTCTTTGTCACCGATCCGAAAAGCTATATCTCGCTAGGTGCTAGTCTGCGCGAGCGATTTGAGTTCAACGACGCTCCGAATTTCGGCGTCGGCAATACGCGCGGCGATTCCTATCTGCTGCAACGGCTGCAGATGCATGTCGACATCCGGCTGAACGAGAACTGGCAGATCTTCACGCAGCTGGAGGATGTCCGCACCATTGACAAGGCGAGCGTCTCGCCGGTCGACCAGAACCAGCTCGATCTGAGACTGGCATTTATCGCCTATAGCGGTGCGCTGGGTGATGGCATCTTCAAGGCGCGCGTCGGCCGGCAGGATTTTGCCTTCGATCTGCAACGCTTTGTGTCCTCGCGCGACGGGCCGAATGTGCGGCAGTCCTTCGATGCGGTGTGGGCGGATTACGAGACCGGGTTGTGGCGTTTCATCGGCTTTGTCAGCCAGCCGGTGCAATATCGCTTTGGCGATGTGTTCGACGACTTCTCCGGCCAGAATTTCCGCTTCAGCACTGCGCGTATCGAACGCAAGGTGTTCGGCGACAACGAACTCTCCGGCTACTACTCCCTGTTCGAGCGGTCGTCTGCGCGTTATCTCGACGCCCTGGGCGAAGAGACGCGGCACATCTTCGACGTCCGCTTTGCCGGTAATGCCAATGGCTTCGATTGGGATCTCGAGGCGATGGGGCAGACAGGGCATGTCGGGCCTAAGGAGATCGAGGCCTGGGCACTGGGCGGCCGCACCGGTTACACATTCTCTAACGCCGCATGGACGCCAAGGATCGGCTTGCAGGCGGATGCGGCGTCAGGTGACGGGCGTGCGGGTGACAACACGATCGCTACGTTCAATCCGCTGTTCCCGAACGGCTACTATTTCTCGCTGGCAGGCTATACCGGCTACGCCAACCTGATCCATCTCAAGCCGACACTGACGGTGAAGCCCATTGCCAATCTGACGGTGACCGCCGGGCTCGGCATGCAGTGGCGCCAGACGGTTGCCGATGCCGTTTATGTTCAGCCCAACGTTGCCGTCGCGGGCACGGCTGGGCAGGGCAGCCGCTGGACGGGGGTCTATTCGCAGCTTCGAGCGGATTACGTCTTCAACGCCAACCTGACCGGAGCCGTCGAGGCGGTGCATTACGCCATTGGCGACACGGTGCGGAACGCCGGCGGGCACGACAGCAATTATCTGGGTTTGGAGCTCAAATATGGGTGGTAACCGGACGTCCGGAGGCCATGAGGCGTGGTTTCATTTTGTGCCGCGGCGGAATAGGTTACACGCTCGCCCGCCATCGGTCCCGTTTTGGCGTGATGGTTCGGATGATGCCGACATAAGTGCCTGACATGTGGAATGAACGCGATCGCATCGCGGCCTTGCATCGATACGATATTCTCGATTCTGCATCTGATGTGGATTTCGCAGACTTCGTGCAGATCGCGTCGGATATCTGCGATGCGCCGATCGCGGCCATCAATCTGATAGATGGCGACCGGCACTGGACCCTTACCGGTATCGGGCACGGCGATCGGGAACTGCCGCTCGATCATTCGATCTGCGCGCAGGCGATCCGCCAGACGGATCTTTTCGTGATCCCCGATCTGTCTTCGGATACACGCTTCCAGCATAATCCATTGGTGAGCGGGGGTCCCAGGCTCCGCTTTTATGCCAGCGCGCTGCTGGAAACACAGAACGGACTGCCGATCGGTACCGTTTGTGTGTTGGATCACACGCCGCGCCCGGATGGTCTGTCGACACGCCAGCGCTTCACGCTGCAGGCGCTCGCGCGGCAGATCATGAACCAGCTCGAGCTCCGCCGCGCGATGATGGACATCACAACCGGAAACGCTGCACGGGAAAGACTGGAAGCATCGCTGAACGAAAAGGAAGCGCTGCTCAAGGAAGTGCATCACCGCGTCAAGAACAACCTGCAGCTTATCAGTAGTCTCCTGAACCTGCAGGCGTCGCGCATCACCGACCCGATCACCGCGGCGCTGTTTGCGGATAGCCGCAACCGTGTGCGGTCGATGGCGCTGGTGCATGAAAATCTGTATCGCGCCGGCAACTTCGCTGAGATCCAGATGCAGACCCATGTGCTCAGTCTGTGCACGCATCTGCGCCGCGCCTATGGGCGGGTTCGCGTCGAGATCACGGCCGAAAGCGATGACGTCACGCTTGATATGGATCGCGCTGTCTCCTGCGGCCTCATCATCAACGAGCTCGTATCCAATGCGTTCAAACACGCCTTTCCCGGCAAACGCAGCGGATATATCAAGGTCAGGTTCGGCCGCAGCGCAAACGGGACATGTATTCTGACCGTCGCGGATGACGGCATCGGGATGCCGGAGCAGTTCGACTTCATCGAAACCAGATCACTCGGTCTGCAGCTGGTGCGCGATCTCGTCGAGCAGTTGCATGGGACGTTCTCTGTCGATCGCACCGGCGGCACCACTTGCACCCTTACATTCCAGGCTGGCCGTAGCGCGAGGCTTGCGCCATGACAACGCGCGCTCGCGTGATGGTGGTTGAGGACGATCGCATCGTTGCCCGCGATATCAGCGAGCAACTCGGCCGGATCGGTCATTCCGTGATCGGGGTGACGGCCCGCGGCGAGGCGGCCGTTGAGCTTGCGATCAGCAATCGCCCCGATCTGGTGCTGATGGACATCCGTCTGGAAGGCGATATAGACGGCATCGATGCCGCCCGACAGATCCGCGGCAGATGCCAAATTCCGGTAGTGTTCCTCACGGCCTATGCCGATGACGAGACGGTCAGGCGCGCCAGTCAAGCCGAGCCATTCGGCTATCTGCTCAAGCCGTTCGAGGATCTGCAACTGCGCACCGTGATCGAAATGGCCCTGTACAAGGACCGCGCCGACCGCAAGCTGCGCGAGAGCACGGCGGCGCTTCAGGTGGCGCATGCGGAGCTGGCGCGCATGTCGCGGATCACCACGATGGGGCAGCTCACCGCGTCCATTGCGCATGAAGTCAATCAGCCGCTGATGGCCGTTGTCATGAATGCCGAGGCCTGCGTGCAATGGCTCAAGGGCGAGAAGGCCAATGTCGGCGAGGCCCGCGCCGCCGCGGAGCGAGCCATCGCGGAGGGGCATCGCGCCGGAGCGATCATCCAGCGCGTCCGCGCGATTGCGCGCAACGCGCCGGTGGTGTTCGAAGAGCTCGCCCTGAACGATATGATCGAAAGCGTCCTCTCCATCGTGCAGCCGGAACTGTCGCGGCAGGGGATTGCGCTGGAAGTCAATCTTCAGCCCGACCAGCCATCGATCGGTGGTGATCGGGTGCAGTTGCAACAGGTGATGTTGAACCTGGTGTCCAACGCGGCCGATGCCATCAATTCATCGGAGAATCAACAACGGCGTGTGACTGTCGTGTCGGCGATGGATCCGTTGGGAGAGGTCTGCGTCACCGTCGAAGATGCGGGGGTGGGTATCGATCCCGATCACCTCGATATGATCTTCAATCCGTTCTTCACGACCAAACGGGATGGCATTGGCATGGGGCTGTCGATCTGCCGTTCCATCATCGATGCCCATGGCGGAAGGCTCTGGGCGGAGCCACGCGTGCCTACCGGCACGCGCTTTCGCTTCACGCTGCCGCCACGTACGCTGCAGGTGACACCGTGATCGCAACTTCGGAGCCAGTTACCGCAGTTGTCGCCGTCATTGACGATGACAAGGGTATTCGCGAGGCCCTGGATGGCATGCTGCGCTCTGTCGGTCTTCAGGTCGAGTGCTTTGCCTCGGCGCAGGAGTTCCTAGCCAAAGACGACCGGGACAAATTTGGCTGTATCGTTCTCGATGTGCATCTGCCCGGTCGTAACGGTCTCGATTTTCTCGATGATCTGGCTGCCCTGCATGTCACAACGCCGGTGATCGTCATCAGTGGCTTTGCCGATGTGCCGATGTCGGTGCGGGCAATGAAGGCCGGCGCCATCGAATTCCTGACCAAGCCCGTTCGCGCGATGGATCTTCTTGCTGCGGTTGAGGCGGCCGTGAAACGCGACCGTGTGACGAAGCAGGCGGCCGAGAAAATCGCTGGCCTCAAGGCGGATTTCGACACCTTGACGGTCAGGGAGCGCGAGGTGTTCGCGTATGTCGCCGCCGGCTTGATGAACAAGCAGATTGCGGCTGCGCTGGACCTGAGCGAGGCCACGATCAAGCTCCATCGCGGCACGATGATGCGCAAGATGCGGGCGAACTCGCTCGCTGACATCGTGCGGATGGCCGACCAGTTGGGATATGAGCCGCCGTCGCTCGCCTAGACCAAGGTCTAGTCAGCCTCCACCATGCTCCAATTGTCTGTCCGCATAAAATTCCGCATTCTGGAAATTATTGAGCCGCAGCCATGTGCAACCATGTGCGTGGCAAAACTGAAATCTGAGGTAGTTCGTTGGGACGTATGAGAACGTCCGGGCGATCTGCAGCGTGCAGCGATGGGGGTGTATGATGGCGGGTACTCGAATTCCCGATGGTGCATCATATGCGGGACCGGTCCACATGCTTGAACCGTTGCCTGTTTCGCCGATGCCGAAATCGAAGATCGATGTGTTCGGCTGTCCCGCCAGCAAACTCCACCAGGATCAGGAGCTGCGCGGCGCCGGGATCAAGTTTTTCCGCAAAGGGAGCGACTATCCGCATCTCGGGCAGGTCGCGACCGCAGCCGACGATCGCGGTTTCCTGATCGGCATCTCGCAAGGTCGTGGTCATCGGCGGCGTGTTTTTCACGAGCATCACGCCACGGGCCAGGAGTTCGAGGAAGGCTCGATTTATATCCGAAACCTAGCGGATGATTATCGTGCCGATCTGCGCGGCGCGTTCGATTTTCTCCTGATGGAGGTGTCGCGGCCGTTCTTGATCGAACTGGCGCAGGAGCATGGGTGGCGCGGCGCGGTCGACCTAGCGTGCCACGCCGGTGACACTGATCCGGTCTTGTTGCGACTCGTCAGCGTGGTCGAGCCCTTTCTGCAGAAGAGTAGCGAGGCGAGTCCGTTGTTCCTCGACCAGCTTGGAACGACGATCGGTATTCATCTGATCGAGCGATACAACAATGCGACCAGTCTCGAACCCACGTCGCAAGGCGCGGCGTTATCGCGGCCACAACTGGCGCTCGCCATCGAAATGCTGAGCAACAACGCTGCCAGTAATGTGCGCGTTGCTGATGTTGCCCAGGCCTGCGGCTTGTCGCGCGGCTATTTCATTCGCGGCTTCAAGAAAGCGACGGGCAAGGCGCCTCACCAGTGGATACTGTCCCAGCGCGTCGAGCAGGCCCGAGGTCTTCTGATGAAGACCGATACGCCGTTGGCCGATGTCGCACTGGCCTGTGGCTTTGCCGATCAAAGCCACTTCACCCGCGTCTTTTCCGCCGCGACTGGACTGCCGCCGGGGGCATGGCGCCGCGCAACTGGCAATGCAGGTTCTCCAGTGCGATTTTCTGAATGTAAGAAATAGTTTGAGTGAGGTGGCGTGCCGCGCGTCCATGTTACGCGCTACCGACAATGTCAGCTCCTGGCGCAAAGCGGACATGGATGAGTTTTTCGGAAGTTCCGCTTGGGGGGCGGTGCGGAGGCGTGGATGCTCTTAAACCTGCTTCTTTATATGGTTGTCGCGAGCGCCACGATCGTCGGGGGCGGCGCGTAGGCATCAAGATCCGGAAGGATGGCCGCGGCCGGCGTGTCACCTGCACGCGCGGCCGTAGCGTTCTACAGGTCTACGATCTCGGTGCGAGCTCAGGCGCGCAGGCTGGGGTGACCTTTCCCCACTCGCAGGCCCGGCGCTCGCCGAAGCTTCCGTTTGCATGACAACTTCTCGCCACTGATCCACTTCGCGGACGATGTATTTTTGGGAGCGGTACCGTCGCTTAAACCAATCGCACGAGAGCAGATCGTGTCGGTAGATTGCACCCGTGCGACTCTGGTTCTTCAAAAGTCGTTTGAAGAACCAGAGTGCTTCCCAGCCTCCACGAATGTCTCACGCAAATTTATGCGACACGTTCTTCGTCACCGTGTAGCAGGCGAGGCCCTCGGTACCGCCTTCGCGGCCATAGCCTGAGTCCTTGACGCCGCCGAACGGCGTCTCCGCTGTGGATGCGACGAAGTGGTTGATGGTGAGGTTACCGGTTTCCACGTCGTTGGAGATCCGCTGCACGTTGTCGGCTGACTTCGTGAAGGCATAGGCGGCAAGGCCGAACGGCAATGCATTGGCCTTGGCGATGCCTTCGTCGAGATCGCGCACCGGATTGACGAGAGCGAGCGGACCGAACGGCTCCTCGTTCATCGCCAATGCATCGTCCGGCACGTCCGCCAGCACGGTCAGCGGGAAGTAATAGCCGCGATTGCCGACGCGCTGGCCGCCGGCGAGTACGCGGGCTCCGCGCGCCGTCGCATCCGACACCAGCCGCTCCATCGCCTCGATACGACGGCCATTCGCCAGCGGACCGAGTTGGGTCGACGGATCCATGCCGTTGCCGATCTTCAGCTTGGCAGCGCCTTCGGCAAGACTCTTTGCGAAGATCTCGTAGTTCTTCTCGTGCACGAAGAAGCGCGTCGGCGCGACGCAGACCTGGCCCGCATTGCGCGACTTGGTGACGACCGATGCTGCTGCGGTAGTCACCGGATCGGCGTCGTCGCAGATGATGACCGGGCCGTGGCCGCCGAGCTCCATGATCGCCGGCTTCATGTGCTGACCGGCCATGGCGGCCAGATGTTTGCCGACTGGCACCGAGCCGGTGAAGGTGATAAGCCGGATCGCCTGATGCGGCACCAGATAGCCGGAGATTTCGGCGGGATCGCCGAACACCAGATTGAGCACGCCCGCGGGCAGGCCTGCATCATGGAACGCGCGCACCAGCTGCACCGCGCCGGCCGGGGTTTCTTCCGATGCTTTCAGGATGATCGAGCAGCCGGACGCCAGCGCGCCGGCAACCTTGCGCGCCGGTGAGCTCATTGGGAAATTCCACGGCGAGAATGCTGCAACGGGGCCGATCGGCTGGCGATACACGGTGTGTTGCAGACCGGGACCGGCCGGGATCACGCGGCCATACATGCGCATGCCTTCGGTTGCATCCCATTCGATGATCTCGCAGCCGCGCAGGATTTCGAGCTTCGCCTGATCGAGCGGCTTGCCTTGTTCGAGCACCATCGCCGTCGCCATCTCGTCGACGCGCGAGCGGATTAACGCCGCAGCCTTCAGAATGATTTGCGCGCGCCCGTTCGGTGCCGTCTTGCGCCAGACATTGAAGCCGCGCACCGCCGCATCCAGTGCGTCATCGAGATCGGCTCTGGTCGCGTGCGGCACGGTGCCGAGCACGCTCTCATCGGCGGGATTGATGATCGGTGCGCCGGGAGCCCGGCGCCACTGTCCGTCCACGTAAAGCTCGATGTTGGGATAGGCCATGTCGAAGTCCACTTTCTTGGTCGTCGGAAGCGGTTGACTCCGCCTCACTTGCGCGGCATCCAATCATATGTTGATATAATAGAACAACTGTTCTGTCAGACAGAACGTGCTGCAATTGGATGAGATCGAAGATGCGTACGATTGGATGCCACGAGATGGCGGTGAACGCAGCGGCAGATGCCGCGGCGCGCGCCACTTGCGTGTCGGTGATCATGCGTCGGGCGCGCTGAACAACAAAATCATCAAGAATATCGATTGGGAGTTGAAACATGAGAGAGCAGTGGGCTGCGGCGTGGTCGCTCACGCGGCGCGTCGCGATGGCAGGCATGCTGGCGGTGACGACAGCGGTGTTCACACCGGCGCAGGCGCAGGACGCCTATCCGAGCAAGATGATCCGGTTGCTGGTGCCGTTCCCGGCCGGGAGCGCCACCGACGTGGAAGCGCGCTTCCTCGCCGAAAAAGTCGGCGCAGTGCTGGGCCAGAAGATCCTCGTCGACAACAAGCCGGGCGCCAATGCCAATATCGGCGCGGCCGAAGTCGCGCGCGCGCCGGGCGACGGCTATACGCTGTATCTCGCGACCAATTCGACCCATTCGGCCAATGTGCATCTCTACAACAAGATGCCATTCGATCCCGTCGCCGACTTCACGCCAATCGCGCGGTTGACGCGCAATCCACTGGTGATGGTGGTTGCCAAGGATTTTCCGGCGAAGGACCTCAAGGAATTCATCGCTTACGCCAAGGCCAATCCAGGCAAGCTGAGCTATGGCAGCGGCAATACCGGCAGTATGGCGGCGGCGCAGCTCGTGAGATCCATGGCGAGCATCGACGCGGTACGCATCTCCTATCCCGGCACGCCGCAGGCGATCACCGATCTGCTCGGAGGCCGCATCGAATTCATCATTACCGACGTGGCCGTGACGCGTGAGTTCATCAACAATGGCAGCCTCCGCGCGCTCGGCGTGACGACACCGCAGAAGGTCGCGTCGCTACCGGAGGTGGCACCGATGGCCACGGTCGGTCTGCCCGGCTACGACTTCGCTGCCTGGAGCGGATTGTTCGCGCCGAAGAATGTGCCGGCCGACATCGTGCAGAAGCTCAACAAGGCTTTCCTGCAGGTCATGGCGACCGACGAGGCGAAAAAATTCTTCGCCGATATCGGTCTCGAGCCGGATACCAGCACGCCGGAAGGTCTTGCCGACCACGTTAGCAAGCAGACGGAACTGTGGGGCCGCATCATCAAGGAGTCCGGTCTTGAAAAGATCTGATCCGGTCAGCGAGGCATTCTCGCAAATTCCGGCGTTGCTCGAACGCGACGCTGCGCTGATCCAGCGCGGGCGCTTCCTCGACGTCGATTGTCTGCTCGGTTCGACCACGCAGGCGTTCCACGTAGCCATTCGCGCCGGCCGCATCATCGACATGGTGTCGGCGCCGGTGCTGATGCGGTCGTGGACTTTCGGCTATCGCGCGACGCCTGACGCCTGGACCGCATTCTGGCAGCCGATGCCGAAGGCGGGGTGGCACGATCTTCTGTCGCTGACCAAGCGCGGCGAAGCCAAGCTCGAAGGTGACATCAAGCCCTTCATGACCAATTTGCAGTATTTCAAGGATCTGCTGGCACTGCCGCGCAAGTCGGGAGCTGCATCATGACCGGATATATCGAACCCATGATCGGGCGTTACGTGCATGTCGATATCGACGGCACCACGCACCGGATCTATTTCGAGGAAGCCGGCCAAGGCATTCCGCTGGTCTGCCTGCACACCGCCGGCTCGGACAACCGGCAATGGCGCTATCTCCTTGCGGATGAACAGTTCACCAAACACTTCCGCATCATTGCCTTCGACATGCCCTGGCATGGCAAGTCGAATCCGCCAGCGAATTGGGACGGCAGCGAATATCAGCTCACCACCGCGCGCTATACGCAGACGATCCGCGCATTCAGTGCGGCGCTCGATCTCGACAAGCCCGTCGTGATGGGCTGTTCGATCGGCGGCCGGATCGTGCTCAATCTCGCCATCGATCACGCCAGCGAATTCCGCGCCCTGATCGGCCTCGAAGCCGCGGACTTCCAGGCGCCGTGGTACGACACCACCTGGCTTAATCGGCCGGATATCCATGGCGGCGAAGTCTGTGCCGCGCTGGTATCCGGTCTCGTTGCGCCGCAGTCTCCTGCGGAGGCGCGGATGGAGACCCTGTGGGCCTACAAGCAGGGCGGCCCCGGCGTGTTCAAGGGCGATCTGTATTTCTATCGCGTCGACGGCGACCTGCGCGGTCGCACCAAGGCGATCGATACCAAGATCTGTCCGCTCTATCTGCTCACCGGCGAGTACGACTTCTCCTGCATGCCCGAAGACACCGTGCGAACGGCCTCCGGCATCGCGGGCGCGGAAGTCACCGTAATGGAGCAGCTGGGCCATTTCCCGATGAGCGAGAATCCCGCGCAATTCCGGCGTTACATCGCGCCGGTGCTTGAGAAAATCCAACAATAACAGAAAATCTGAGGAGAGGGCATCACATGACAACCAGGGCATTCACGAAAAGTCTTTATCTATCCGCCGCACTCTTGCTGTCGGCGCAGGTCGCCAGCGCTGCCGAGACCATCAAGATCGGCGTGCTGAACGACCAGTCAGGCGTGTTCGCCGACAATGGCGGCGTCGGCTCGGTGGCGGCTGCCAAGCTCGCGGCCGAGGATTTCGGCGGCGAGATTCTCGGGCAGAAGATCGAGGTGGTCACCGCCGATCACCAGAACAAGCCGGACGTCGCTGCGGCCACCGCGCGCCGCTGGTTCGATACCGAAAACGTCGACATGATCGCCGACGGTGCCGCATCGTCGGCCGGCTTCGCCATCCTCGAAGTGGCAAAGCAGAAGGGCAAGATCTTCACCATCAGCGGCCCGGGATCGTCGGACTTCACCGGCAAGGCCTGCTCGCCGGTGAGCTTCCATTTCAACTACGACACCTATGCGCTGTCGAAGCTGACCTCTGAGGCCATCACCAAGGCCGGTGGCAACACCTGGTACTTCATCTCGGCCGACTATGCTTTCGGCCATGCCTTGCAGCGTGATGCGACGAAGTTCATCGAGGGCGCCGGCGGCAAGGTGATCGGTTCCTCCGCACATCCGCTGGGGACCACCGACATGGCCTCGTTCCTGCTGCAAGCGCAGGGCTCCAAGGCCAAGGTCGTCGGTCTCGCCACCTCGGGGGCCGACGTGCAGACCGCGATCAAGCAGGCCGGCGAGTTCGGCATCGTCGAGAGCGGCCAGCAGCTTGCTGGTCTCCTCGTGTTCATCACCGACGTCAATGCGCTCGGTCTCAAGGCGACGCAGGGCCTTCAGGTCACGACCTCGTTCTACTGGGACCTCAATGACGAGACCCGCGCCTGGACAAAGCGCTATTTCGCGATGACCAACAACAGGGTCCCCAGCATGGTGCAGGCCGGTGTGTATAGCGGCGTGCATCACTATCTCGCCGCCGTGAAGGCCGCGGGCACCAAGGACCCGGCCGTGGTCGCCAAGATGATGCACGAGATGAAGGTCAACGACATGTACAACAAGAACGTCACTGTGCGTCCCGATGGCCGCGTGTTGCACAACATGTATCTGGTGCAGGTGAAGAAGCCGGAAGAATCGAAGTACAAGTTCGATTACTACAAGGTCATCACGACGTCACCCGGCGAACAGGCGTTCCGGCCGATGAGCGAAGGCAACTGCCCGCTGGTCAAGGGCTAGGCGAACCACGACATCGCGGGTGCAGCCCTGGCTGCGCCCGCTTCTCGATCTCTCTTGGAATGAAGACGAAGGAGTCCGGCATGGTGACTGCCATTGGTTTTATCGGTCTTGGCGTGATGGGCGAGCCGATGTGCCGCAATCTGGCCCGCAAGTCGGGCGTGCCGGTTTTCGGCTTCGACCGCGCCGATGCGCCGCTGCAGCGTCTCGCGGAAGCAGGCGTCAAGCGCGCAAACTCGCTGGCCGAACTCGCCAAGCAGTGCGACGTCATCTTCATGGCGCTGCCCAGCGGCAAGCATGTGCAGGCCGTGTGCGAGGGCGATGACGGGCTGCTCGCGCGTGCCGGTGCGCGCCACACCGTCGTCGATCTCGGCACCTCGCCGGTCGAAGCCAGCCGCGAACTCGCCGAGCGCTTCGCCGCCAGGGGCGCGGCCTATGCCGATGCGCCGATCGCGCGGACGCGACAGGCCGCGGAAGAGGGCACGCTGAGCGTCATGGTCGGCGCCAGCGCGGCGATCTTCGCCAAGCTGCAGCCCCTGATCGCCACTTTCGCCACCGACATCACCCATTGCGGCGATATCGGCGCCGGCCAGGTGGTCAAGATCCTCAACAATATGGTGCTGATGGAAACCGTCGTCGCGCTCGGCGAGGCGCTGGAAACGGCCAAACGGGCCGGGCTCGATCCCAAGCTGGTGTTCGAGACGCTCGCCAAGGGCTCGGCTGACAGCTTTGCGCTGCGCAATCACGGCATGAAGGCGATGCTGCCCGACACCTTCCCGGAGCGGGCCTTCTCGACTGAATATGCTCGCAAGGACATCTCCTACGCGCTCGATCTTGCCAAGTCGGTGAACATCAAGCTGCAAGGCGCGGAACTTGCCGACAAGATCCTGGGCGAGGCGATTGACGCCGGTGATGGCGACCTCTACTGGCCGGTTTTGGCGCGCGTCATCAAGGCGTCGCGTACGGCCTGATCGGAAGCTCCCATGAAGAAGCCTGCGACCAAACCTGCAACGACGGACGTCCCGGTGCGAGAAGCCGGCGAGGGCGTCGCAGCCGTCGAGCGGGCTTTGTCCATTGTGGCGGCGCTCGAAACCGCTGACCAACCGATGATGCTGGCCGAACTCGCTGTTCGTACCGGCTTCTACAAGAGCACCATCCTGCGCCTTTTGAGCTCGCTGATCCCGACCGGTTATGTCACGCGGCTGCCGGATGGTAGCTACGACCTCGGGCCGACCGCATTTCGCCTTGGCGTCGCTTTCACCCGCAAGAATGCGCTCGGCCATCATGTGGTGCCGGCGTTGCAGGAGCTGGTCGATCGCGGCACCGAGAGCGCCTCGTTCCATGTGCGGCAGGATGCCGACAACCGCGTCTGCCTGTTTCGGGTGAATTCGCGTCACGCGACGCTCGACCGCGTCGAGGCCGGTCACAGCTATGCACTACTGCGCGGCGCGGCCGGACACATCATTCTCGCTTACGCCGGCAGCACCGGAAAACGCTATGACGCCATTCGCGCCACTGGTTTTGATGTCTCGCTCGGCGAACGCGATCCGAGCTGCGCGGCGGTGGCTGCACCTGTGTTCGGCCCGCGCGGCATGCTCGTCGGCGTGATCTCGCTGTCGGGGCCGCGCGAGCGCTTCGGCGCAGCAGAGATCGCCGAGATGAAACGCGTACTGGGCCCCATTGCCAAAAAGCTCACAATGAATCTGGGTGGCGAATGGCCGGCCTATCGACGCTGACAATTTTACACGGGGCGCGAAGCTGCGCAGGAATGGCCTGATCCATGGCAACATCTTCATCCCCATCGGACGTGCTCGTCATCGGTGGCGGCAATGCAGCTTTGTGCTCGGCGCTAATGGCGCGCGAGGCAGGCGCATCGGTGCTGATGCTGGAATCCGCGCCACAGGCGTGGCGCGGCGGCAATTCGATGCATGTGCGCAACCTGCGCTGCATGCATGACGATCCGCAGGACGTGCTGGTCGAGGCCTATCCCGAGGAAGAGTATTGGCAGGATCTCTTGAAGGTCACAGGCGGCCTGACTGACGAGCCACTGGCGCGGATGGTGATCCGCCATTCGTCGCGCTGCCGGCCATGGATGCGCAAGCACGGCGTGCATTTCCAGCCACCTTTATCCGGTGCGCTGCATGTGGCGCGTACCAATGCGTTCTTCATGGGCGGCGGCAAGGCGCTGGTGAATGCCTATTACCGATCAGCCGAGGCCCTCGGGGTCGCAATCCGTTACGACACGCCTGTGAAGAGTCTCGAGCTGAAGGATGGCCAGTTTATAGCTGCCATTACCGAGTCCGGCGAGCGCATCACTGCAAAAAGCTGTGTGCTCGGCTGCGGCGGCTTCGAGTCCAATCTGGAATGGCAGCGTGAAGCCTGGGGCCAGAATGAGCGCGGCGAATGGACCGCGGAGAACTTCTTGATCCGCGGCACTCGCTTCAATCAGGGTGTGTTGCTCAAGTTCATGATCGATGCCGGTGCCGACAGCATCGGAGATCCGACCCAGGCGCATTGCGTCGCCATCGACGCGCGCGCGCCGCTCTATGACGGCGGCATCTGCACGCGCATCGATTGCGTCTCGCTCGGTGTCGTCGTCAATCGCGAAGCCAAGCGCTTCTATGACGAGGGCGAGGATTTCTGGCCGAAGCGCTATGCGATCTGGGGCCGTCTTGTCGCGCAACAGCCGGGCCAGACCGCGTGGTCGATCATCGACCAGAAGGCGGTCGGTCGCTTCATGCCGCCGGTGTTCGATGGCACCAAGGCCAATACGCTGGACGAACTTGCCACGAAGATCGGCGTCGATCCCGCGATCTTCGTCGAGACGCTGTCAGCCTATAATGCGGCCTGCCGTCCCGGCACGTTCGATCACACCGCATTGGATGATTGCCGTACCGACGGGCTCACGCCCGCAAAGACCCACTGGGCGCGGGTGATCGACACGCCGCCGTTCTACGCCTATCCGCTCAAACCCGGCATCACTTTCACTTATCTCGGCATGAAGACCGATGCGACGGCGGCCTGCCGCTTCAACGGCGTTGCGAGCAGCAACCTGTTTGCCGCCGGCGAGATGGTGGCCGGCAATGTGCTCGGCAAGGGCTATACCGCCGGTGTCGGCATGAGCATCGGCACCGCGTTCGGCCGCATCGCCGGTGTCAATGCGGCGGCTGCGACCGGGCATCGCCACCCGACATTCCAAGAGGAGCTTCGCTATGCCGCCGGTCACTGAGTTGGAAGCGCCCGTCGCCGGCGGCGCCTGCGAAGGCGGCGTGAACTTTGCCGATGCGATGACTGTGGGCGAGGCGGAGATCGCCCGCGTCATGCAGATCTGCAACGCATGCCGTTATTGCGAAGGATTCTGCGCCGTCTTCCCGGCGATGACGCGTCGGCTCGAATTCAACGCGGCCGATACGCATTACCTTGCGAATCTCTGTCACAACTGCGGCTCGTGCCTTTATGCGTGCCAATATGCGCCGCCGCATGAGTTTGCAGTCAATGTTCCGCAGGCGATGGCGAAGGTGCGGGTGCGCACCTATCAGGACTATGCGTGGCCGCGCGCGTTCGGCCGGCTCTACGAGCGCGCCGGGCTGACGGTGGCGTTCGCGCTGTCGGGTGGTCTGGCGCTGTTCATGATCCTTGCTGTTGCGATGAACGGCCGGCTTATCCATGAGCCGCTGGCGGGCCAGTTCTATGCGATCTTCCCACACAACTTCCTGGCGCTGTTGTTCGGCACTGTGTTCCTGTTCGCAATGCTGGCGCTCGCCATCGGCGTGGTCAAATTCTGGCGCGAGGTCTCGCCGACGAAGGACGGCAATCCCGCCGACATCAAGGCGGCCGCGCAGGCGCGCGTTCCTGCGGTGGCCGAAGCCGTCCACGACGTCGCGCGGCTGAAGTATCTCGGCGGCGGCCATGGCGAGGGCTGCAACGAGGACGATGATGCCTTCACGCCGTGGCGGCGGCGCTTCCACCATTTCACGCTCTATGGCTTCCTGCTGTGCTTCGCGGCGACCTGCGTGGCGACGCTCTATCACTATCTGTGGAATCTGCACGCACCCTATGCCTTCACCAGCGCGCCGGTGATTCTCGGCTCACTCGGCGGCACCGGCCTGATCGTCGGGCCGGCCGGCCTGCTGTGGCTGAACCTGAAGCGCGACGCGCTGCGCGCCGACGTCAAACAGAACGCCATGGACCGCGGCTTCATCATGCTGCTGCTGCTAGTCAGCGCCACCGGCTTCGCGCTGCTGCTGCTGCGCGATACCCGCTTCATGGCGCTGTGGCTCGCGATCCATCTCGGCACCGTAATGGCGCTGTTCCTGACGCTGCCTTACGGCAAATTCGCCCACGGCATTTTCCGCTCCGCGGCCCTGCTCAAGTTCAACATTGAGAAGCGCATGCCAAACCGGCTGGGGCTTGGCGGAGAGTAGGCAGAATCTCTGAATGTCGGCTTCTGGCGCTAAGCGGACTCTGGTGAAAAAGGAGCCGCAGGTTTCATGGCGAGATTGCGCAGCGGCTTGCAAATAACAACGAAGAGGATTCGGTTCCTGCATTCCAAATGGTCACTGAATTGGGAGTTTGAGGCTCATGCCGGCCAGAGCTGGCTGCCGCCGTCGACGCGAAGGACCTGCCCCGATACGAACGCTCCCATAGGTCCGGCAAATAACTCAATGACGCGCGCAACCTCGTCTATGGTGGCAATCCGGTCGAGCGACCCTTCCTGAATCAGCCGCGCCGGATCGACGGTGCGTGTTGCCATAAACCGTTCCGTGCGTGTGTCGCCGGGGGCGATCGTGTTGACGGTGACATCACAGGTCCGCATCTGGTCGGCGAGACACCGCGTAAAATGCATCGCGCCGGCTTTTGCCGTTGCGTAGATCGATGAATTCGTGCGCCCTTTGAATGCCGCGACTGAGCCGATGTTGATAATGCGTCCCCGGCGCCGGTTCATCATGCCCCGCGCCACCTGCTGGCAGACTAAGATTGTGCTTAGAAGATTACGGTCGATGACGGCCCGCACATCCTCTGCCTTGATACTCACGACATCGTTCGGGTTTGGCTTTCCGCCTGCAGCCGCGATGTCGCCGCCGGCATTGTGTACGAGGATATCGATGGGGCCGAGACTGGTCTCGGTGACTTGAATGACCCGCTCGATGTCCTCCGATATAGTAAGATCGCCGAGCACCTTGAAAGTGCGGACGTCATGTTTGTCCGCTATCGATCGAGCGACATCCGTAAGCGTCTCGGTGCCACCAAATTCGGAAGGACCGTGCTCGCGCATGCCGTGAATCGCGATATGGCAACCGAGGGCTGCGAGACGTTCGGCAAAGGCGCGGCCAAGCCCGCGACCTGCACCCGTGACGAGTGCGACCTGGCCTTCCAGCATACGAGCGGACATGACTTCATCCTGTCAGTTAATGAGAGTTGTCTTCAGTCGAGTGTAAGCGTGAGACCGACGGCCAGTGTCTGGGCGAGACACATGGGAGCAACCATCGTGCGGAGTGCGGCTTCCGGCATGTCCGGAATTTCGAAGACGACGCTGGCGCCCTCGACAATCGGGCTGAGCAAGCTGTCCGTGATCGAGATAACAGGCAAGCGGCGGGCTACGAGTTCCGGAAACAGTCGCGCTGTGTCGGGATTGTAGACCCTGAAGCTGATGGCAACGAGCGCATCGGCAGGGGTCGCCGAGGCGGCCTGGTCGCCAAGCGCGCTGCCAAGTCCGTCGAGGATAACGACGCGGCGCCCAAGTTTGCGCAGAACATAGGTCAGATGCGCTGCGACCGGGAAAGAGCCGCCGAGGCCCAGGACATAGATCGTCTCTGCGGCGCCGAGCAGTTCGATCGCGCGCGCAAGATCTGCCTGCCTGACGCGGTCCTGCAGGCTTTCTAACGAGACCATGCCTTCTGACGCGAAGCGGGTCAGAACCGCCTGTGGATTGTTCGCACCCTGAAAGCGGCCATCGCGTCGCAGCCCGGTGATGCGCTCCTTGTAGCTCGGTGGCACGCTGGCGACGAGCCTTGAACGGAACACCTGTTGCAATTCCGTGAAGCCGCCATAGCCCAGTGCGCGCGCAAATCTCACAATGGCGGACGGCTGCACCTTCGCACGCTGTGAAACTTCCGCCACGGTCCCGAGCGCCATCTCGGTGGGATGTTCGAGTGCAAACTCAGCGATCACCCGGAGACGATCTGAAAAATCCGGATGTTGGCGCGCGATCTCGTGACGGAGGTTTTCATAAGTGCCGTGCTGGGCGGCTTTGGCTTTAGTGGACATGCGGTTGGCTCGTATTTGCGGTCATCGGTTTCTCTGACTTGTATATTCCACTTTACATGGTTCGTGGAATGTTTATTCTAAGGCCATGCGATGCGCGGACAATAAAAGAGCCGCCGAGTTCCAGGAGGAAACAATGAAGCGACGTAGCGATACGTCCGGGCTGTCCCGGCGTGCCCTCGTGAAGGGCGGCTTGCTGTCTGCCACAGCGACATTTTTCGGTCCATGGCAGCACACACGTGTTCTGGCGCAGGGAGAAAAGAAGCCAATCAAGTTGGGGCTCACCTGCGATGCCAGCGGCCAATATGGCAATAGCGGGCAGGACGATATGCGCGGCATCCGCCTCGCCATTGATGAGTTCAACGCGAAAGGCGGCGTTCTCGGTCGCAAGATCGAATGGACGACGGCCGACACCGAAACCAACGCGGCGACAGGGACGCGCATCGCGGAGCGTTTCATTACGCAGGAGCAGTGTGGCTTCCTGATCGGCGCCGTGCATTCGGGCGTCGCCAATGCCATCACGCAAGTCGCGAATAAATACGGCACCATCTATTTCAACACCAACTCGTCGGCGCCAAGCGAAGCAGGCGAGAACTGCTCGCGCATCAAATTTGTCTGGGATGGGAACGGAACCAATTTTTCCAAGGCCGCTGTCCAGAACGCGGTTCAGAAGATCGGCAAGAAGTGGCTATTGCTGACCAACGATTATGTGTGGGGGCATACGACATCGGCCGCGACCAAAGCCGAGGTCGAGAAGTCCGGTGGACAGATCATCGATAATCTGCTGATCCCGCAGAACACCCGCGACTTCACCTCCTATCTCCTCAAGGTGCAGCAGGCCAAGCCTGATGTGGTCGCGATGGCCGTCGGCGGCGACGACATGAAGGCGCTACGTCAGCAGATCAGTGCACTGAAGCTGGAAGAGAAAACGGCCTGGGTGAACAATCAGCAGGACTGGCCCGATATCTGGGGCGCGGAAGATACGCTGTTCGGCGTCTTCGGTACCAACTGGTATCATCTTTTGCCGCTCCCCGGCGTTGCCGAATTCGTCAAACGCTGGCAAGCGACCTATCCGCAGTCGCCGATTCCGGTGCCCGGGAATGTCTCCTACAACGGCTACATCGCGACACGCGAATTGCTGCGCGCCATCGAGCGCGCCGGTACGACCAGCAATCACGCTGTGATCAAGCAGTTGGAAGGGCACAAGATGCTCGCTGCCGACCGCATGCAGCATTTCGATGCGTATATCGATCCTGCGACGCATCAAGTGCAGCAGACGATCTATCTTGCCCGCCGCAATGCAAAACCCGCCGACAAGACGGATCTGTATGAGGTCATCAGCTGGACCAGGCCCGAAACGGCGGTGGACGATGCCTCGCTGGAAAAATGCAAGATGAAGGCGCTCGCCGACGTTCCGGTCTTCGACACATAAGGCCCAGGCGTGAGCGCCCGGAGCACGTTCCGGGCGCTCGTGCTCGCTCATTGGAATAGATGAACGCTTATGTCGCTTCTCAATCTCCTTCCGCATTTGCTGAACGGTATAGCGCTCGGCTTGCTATTTTCCCTGATTGCACTTGGCTTCATGCTGATCCTTGGATTGATGGAGCAGATCAACCTTGCTCATGGCTCGTTATTCGCTCTCGGGGCGTACTTCGCCTACGCCATTTGCCGGGCGAAGCTACCGTTGCCGCAGGATGTCCTGACCGCGTGGGCGGGCGTGCCGCTTGGCTTGCGGTTTGCCGCAGCAGTTGTGGTGGCTCCGATCCTGGTTGCGCCCTTTGGTCTTGTGCTTGAGCGACTGATGCGCCGCACCTATGGGCGCGATCCGCTCTATGGGCTTCTGCTCACCTTCGGTGTTGCTATGGTGCTGGAAGAGTTAATCCGCGTGGTGTGGGGCACGCGCGACTACATGATGCCGGTACCGCGTGACATGTCCGGCGGCTTCATCATGCTCGATCTGATCTGGTCGACCTATCGCTTCTGGGCGGCCGGCATGGCGATCATGGCCATGGGAGCCGTCTGGTTCATCGTCGAACGCACGCGCTTCGGTGCGATGGTCAAGGCTGGCGCCCATGACAGCGAAATCGTCCAGGCACTCGGCATCGATCTGACGCGGCTGCGGGTTTGGGTGTTCGTCCTTGGCACGATGCTCGCGGCTTTCGCCGGTGTGATCATGGCGCCGCTTTGGGGAATCCGGCCGCATATGGGAGTCGATGCCGTTGTGCCGGCATTCCTCATTATCGTGCTCGGTGGCGTCGGAAGCTTCTGGGGGGCTGCGTTGGGCGGGCTCCTGGTCGGCATGGTGGTCGGGCTGTCCGGTGCCTATGCCTCCGAATGGTCGATGCTGTCCATGTATCTGTTGTTAATTGTCGTCGTGACGTTCCGCGCACGAGGCCTGTTCGGCAAGAAAAGTGTGTTGGAGGCTTGATATGGCGGCAGCCCGTACGGTTCCCAGCTTCACGCCCGCGATGCTCGTTACGTGGATCCTGTTCGCAACCGTTCCGTTCTGGATCGAGCGAGTCGGTCTCTATCAGTATCTCGGGGTCGAGATCCTGATCTTTGCGCTTTATGCTCTGGCCTACAATCTGGTCCTGGGTCATGCGGGATTGCCGTCGTTCGGGCATGGCGCATTTTTCGGGATTGGTGCCTACGCATTCGGTCTGGCGCAATCGAACATCGTGCCGAACCTGTGGGTCTGTCTTGCGGTTGCGGCAGGTGCAGCCGCAATAGCGGGCGCTTTTGTGGCGCTCTTCATCTCGCACAGGCGAGGCATCTATTACGCGTTGATGACCATCGCTTTCGGGCAAATCTTCTGGTTCATCGCGATCAAGGCGCACCGCATAACTGGGGGCGAAGATGGCTTGCTCAAGATTGAGAGGCTACCCGCCTCGCTTGGCATCACCACGTTCAACCTCGGCAGCAACATAGCGCTGTATTACTTCGTGCTCGCGGTCTTCGCTGTCGTCTCGTTCCTGCTGTGGCGGCTCGTGCATTCCCCCTTTGGGCGGGTGGTTAAGGCCATAAAGCAGAACGAAACACGTGCTCGTTTCGTCGGCTACGACGTCTGGCGCTACAAGGCGGCAGTCCTGGTTGTATCCACGACCTTATCCGGACTCGCGGGCGGATTATTCGCGATGGCACAGACTTCCGCCTTCCCGGACGTGATGAGCCTGCACTATTCCGGCTATGTCGTCATGATGACACTGGTGGGCGGCGGACTTGTCTCGTTCTGGGGGCCCGTCATCGGTGCCGTGGCCTTCTTTCTTGCACGCGACGTCATCGGATCATTCACCACAGGGTGGATGCTGTGGTTCGGCCTGTCGTTTGTTGTCCTCGTGCTTTTCAAGCCGGAGGGGATCGCCGGCATATTTGCCGGCGTCATGAACGGACGAGACAAGATCGTTCCGCGCCCTGCCGCCGCACCGCAATCGCAGGCGAGGTGAGCCATGCCACTGTTTGAAGCCAAAGATCTGCATCTGCGATTCGGCGATCGCGTCGTGCTCGAGAGCGTCTCGCTTGCATTTGAAGCCGGCCAGTTGTCCGGCATCATGGGGCCGAACGGCGCCGGCAAGACGACCTGTTTCAACGTGCTGACCGGCCGCTACAAGCCCAATCGCGGGCAGGTATTGTGGCAGGGAGACGACATCACCGGGAAAAGTCCCCAGGATATCGCACGGCTCGGCATCGCAAGGTCGTTCCAGCTGATGAACCTGTTCGACGAGTTCACGGTGTTCGAGAACATAGCCATTGCGCTTCCGGCTACGCGCCGGCGCGGACATGACATGATTGCTCAGGCATATGCCGACACCGCGCTGGTCGACGAAGCTCACGGCATTCTCGAAAAGGTGGGTCTCGCAGGACGCGCCGACGATGAAGCCAAGTCGCTCTCTTATGGCGCACGCCGCGCGCTCGAAATCGGCGTCGCGCTGGCCTGTCGTCCTAAGCTGCTTTTTCTCGATGAACCGACCGCGGGTCTGGGTAGCGACGGGCGCGCCCGACTTGCCGATCTTATCCTTCAGCTCAAAGGCGATCTGACCATCGTCATCATCGAACATGATATGGAATTCCTGTTCTCGCTGGCCGATGAGATATCCGTCATTCATTGGGGGCAGGTGATCGCGCGCGGCGCGCCGGCCGCGCTCAAGACGAATCCCTGGGTCGAGGCTTCCAACCTGGGGCGGCTCAACTGATGCTCGATGTATCCAGTATCGATTCTTTCTATGGCGAGACGCAGGCGCTGTTTTCGGTCTCGTTGTCCGTGCGCGCAGGCGAGGTGCTTGCCCTGCTCGGCGCCAACGGAGCGGGCAAAACCACGGTGCTTCGCTCCATCCTAGGTCTCACGCGCGCGCGCCGGGGCGACATCCGTTTTCAGGGAAAATCGATCGCGGCCAGCGCGACGCATCATATCGCATGTGCGGGCATCGGCTGGGTGCCGGACGACCGTCGCCTCTGTCCGACACTCACCGTGGCGAAAAATCTGTCGTTGGGCGAAAAGCGCACGACTTTTCGAGGATGGTCTCTCGGAGAAGTCACCGAGATTTTCACACCGCTCAAATATCTGATGGCGCGTGAGGCCGAGACTTTGTCCGGCGGCGAGATGCAGATGGTGGCCATCGCCCGCGCGTTGCTCGGTTCACCCGGTCTCGTGCTGTTCGACGAGCCGAGCCAGGGCCTTGCACCGAAAATCGTCGACGACGTGATGGCTGTCATCCGGCGCCTCAGGCAGGCCGGCATTGCCAGTATCGTGGTCGAACAGAATGCCGATGTCGCGCTGGGCGTCGCCGATCGGGTTGTTGTGCTTTCGCAGGGACATGTTGCCTGGGCAGGGGACGCGGCTGCACTGACTGCAGATCCCGGACTCAAGCGCAAGCTTCTGGGAGGGCTGTAATGAGCGAGACGCCGCTACTTGCGCTGGAGAGCGTGAACAAGATCTATCGCCGCGGCTTGCTTGACCGGGAGCCCGCGTTTCAACTGCATGTGGATCGCGCCTTCATGCAGCCCGAGATTGTGGGCGTCATGGGGCCAAACGGCGCCGGCAAGACCACGCTATTCGAGATGATCGCGGGATCGAACGTGCCGTCGGCAGGGCGTGTGATGGTTGCCGGTCAGGACATGCAAAGCGTTCGCTATCTTCAGCGCGATCGTCTCGCGATTCATTACCATCAGTCCTATCAGGTCCGTCAGTTCAGAAAGACCAGGCCGTCCTTCACGATGGAGCAGGCTGCAAGCGCCTATCCGCTCGTTCATCTGTTCGACGAACCGCAGTTCAATACCCAGGATGGCTATATCGGCTTCATGCTGGATTTCTTCCGCAAGCTGCGCAGTGAGAAGCGGCTCGTTTTCATCTGCCTGCACCCGACGGCGACGTTTCAGCTGACGATCCTCAAGGAGATCTGCGAGCGTTTCCTGTTCGTCAGTGGTGGAGCCGTCACCAATTATGCTCATTTTGATGACCTCACGAGCCAGCCTGATGTCCGCCAGTACCTCGGTGTGTTGGCCCCTGAATAGACTTGCAACTCAATTCACAACAAACCGAAATCTGGAACAGGATTTAGTCCATGCAGCCACAATATCTCGATACGCTCCCGCATTATATCAACGGTGCATGGGCCCAGCCGACTTCGGGCGATTACCAGGACGTGATTAATCCATCCACGAATATGCCCATCGGCAAACTCGGGCATGCGTCAAAGGCCGATCTCGACAAGGCGATCGCCGCTGCTCGATCCGGCTTCAACACCTGGCGACGCGTCTCCGCCTTCGAGCGCAGCAAGATCCTGCGCAAGGCGGCCGATCTGGTGCGCGCGCGGGTCGAGCAGATCGCCACCATTCTCACCTTTGAGCAAGGCAAGCTCCTGGCTGAGGCGAAGCTCGAAGTCATGGGCTCGGCCGACGTCATCGAATGGTTCGCCGAGGAAGGCCGCCGCGCCTATGGCCGCATCATTCCGGCGCGCGCCGACGGCGTCCGCAACATGGTGATGATGGAGCCGGTCGGTCCGGTGGCGGGCTTCTCACCCTGGAATTTTCCTGTGCTGCAGGCTGCTCGGAAGATCTCCGGTGCGCTTGCCGCCGGTTGCTCGATCATCATCAAATGCCCCGAGGAAACACCGGGTTCGCCGATCGAGTTCGTGAAATGTTTCGAAGAGGCCGGCGTGTCCGCCGGCGTGATCAATCTGGTTTACGGCGTTCCGGCCGTGATCTCGGAATATCTCATCAGTTCGCCGGCGATCCGCAAGATATCGTTCACGGGGTCTGTCCCGGTCGGCAAACATCTGGCCTCGCTTGCCGGACAGCATATGAAGCGCACGACCATGGAGCTTGGCGGCCACGCGCCCGTGCTGGTTTTTGACGATGCCGAGACCGATGGCGTTGCCACGCTTCTGGCCGGCATGAAATATCGCAACGCGGGCCAGGTCTGTGTTTCGCCGACGCGCTTCTTTGTTCAGGAAAAGTCCTACGACAAGTTTGTTGCCAAATTCACGGACCTTGCGCGCGGTACTACGGTCGGAGACGGTTTCGATCCTAACAGCAAAATGGGACCGCTCGCCAATCCGCGGCGAGTCAATGCGATGGAAGCGACTCTGCTCGATGCCCAGGAGAAGGGCGCTAAAGTCGAAACGGGCGGCAAGCGCGTTGGCAATTCCGGCAACTTCTTCGAGCCGACTGTACTGACGAATGTCCCCGCCGATGCGCGAATTATGCACGAGGAGCCATTTGGCCCGATCGCGGTGATGTTACGCTTCAAGGATGCCGATGAAGTGCTGGAACGCGCCAATAGCCTGCCGTTCGGTCTTGCGAGCTATGCCTTCACCAAGGACGCGAAAACTGCGACCAAGGTGTCCGACGGACTCGACCACGGAATGGTATCGATCAATCACTTTGGTATCGCTCTTCCGGAAACGCCATTCGGCGGCGTAAAAGATTCAGGTTACGGGCACGAGGGAGGTGTTGAGGGACTTAATGCTTACTTGAGAACAAAATTCGTGAGCCATCTCGGCTGAATTTGACAACTCGATTCTCACGACATCGTGGCCGCGAGTCGTCGTTCTGGATGCAGGTGTCGGGGGAAGTGTCGACGCGTCGACAGTTCCCTTTGTAGATTGCTTGTGACCACTCCTGACGCAAAGCGGGCACTGGATACCTAAAATGCTTACCGCAGATGCCCGAAGAGTGGGTCGTTGCCGACCTGAGCTTTTCGACGAGATGTCGCGCAGGTGCCGCGCGCACTAGCCCCTCGCAGCGGGTGCCGGCGGTACGGGCAGAATAATCTCAGAAGCGACCTTCCAGTCCTTCCCGACGCGAAGCCAATTAATGATCATCAGAAATGGCCTGGCTGTTCCATCCTGTCCCGCATATGAGACCGTGATGTTCATCGGCACATAGGACTCTGCTACGTCGCGCGTTAGGCCGACAATCTTGAGCTTCGAATAATCGGGCTCCAGCACGACCGGACCGGAGCTACCGATGTCATGCAGCTTTTGATCAATAGCTTCGTTGCCCCAAAAGCCGGCCCAGTTTCCCTCGGACGGGATCGCGCTCTTTGCCACCAACAAGGTCGAGGGCGATTGCCAGAACATCTCATGCAAAGCCTTGAAATCGTGCTTGTTCGCCAATTCCATGAGTCTGCCGAACTGCGATTTGATTGTGTTAAGGGTCGTGGCATCCAGCGGCTCAGCACTGACGGCGGGAGCAGCCGTGACAGCCAATGAAAAAGCCGTCGCGGTGAGGGCGGCAAGAAGTTTCTTGTACATGTTCGGAATTCTCTTCCAGGTTTAATAGCTATTCGTCTCGCTCGCGTCACCAAGTTGCGTTCTCGCGCTGCGCGATTGCCGCTTTGAGACGATCACTTCCACAGGCCGAAACGTCATCGGGAAGTTTTAGCTTGCACATTCGCGCAGCAATGCCGTGATTTTCGCATCGAGATTGCGTGCGACTGCGAGCGCTTCCGTGCTGCCATACGGCAGGAGATAGCTCTCCATTTTGTCATAGGAGAGTTGCACGCCATCAGGACGTTCATCAATGAGGATCGTCACTGGCGCGTAAGATCCAGCATCAGGTACGTGTTTGACCATTTCTTTCATGATGAGTGGATTGCCCACCAAAAGCCGTATGCTGTTAGGCATCTTGGAACCAGTTTCGCGACGCAGAACCGCGCCTAAGTCGAATTCAGCGAAAAGCATAAAACCCGTGCGGCCAAGCCCGCTATGCACAATGCGCTCCAATTCCAGGAAGGAATTTGCCGCCCTCGACGACTTAAAAAATTCGACTATGTCGGGCTGGCCGACAGCCGACTTGAGCGCGGCCACGACAGAATCGAATGGCTTTGAGCTCGTAAGGCTGAAACGTTCGACCTCGATTCTCATTTTGTCCTCCGAAATAACTCTCATGGATAAAGTGCGTATGATCGCATCGACCTCTCGCCGGGGATCATGCGGCTGCCGGTTACGCGTTCAGGAAAGTCCGGACGTGACTGACGAAGATCTCGTGGTGCTGAAACAGGGCGCCGTGGCCTGAATCGGGATAGAGGACCAGCTGCGCGTTGCTGAGTTCCTTGAACATTGCGTAGGCATTGTTCGCGGGAAGCATGGTGTCGTGGCTACCGCTGACCACAAGAGTGGGCTGGCGGATAGCGTGCAGAATGGCGTGCTCGGGATCAGGTGTGGCGCACCAAGTGATCAGCGCCTTAGCCTGCGGATCGGTGACCGCGCTGCCGTTATCGGTGTCCCTATCGTCCTTACGCACCTGCGTCCGCTTCAGGAACGCCAGGCCGGACGATTGGCTGGCGGGCGACGTCGTGAAGAACAGCGGCAGGCGGGGGTCGGGTGCATCGGTTTGGGAAAACGCCTCTTGGAGAACCGCTAACAGGTGTTCCTCTCCGCCTTTGGGCGCGGTGCCGACGAGGATGAGCTTGCGGACGAGCCGTCCGTGCTCGGCAGCGATCTGCTGGGCGACGCATCCGCCGAGAGAAAAGCCCAGCAGGTCGACTTCAGAGATGCCAAGCGCGTTGATGAAGGCGACCGCGTCGCGTGCCATCGCCGCGACATTGTCGGGCGTTTGGCCGGTCGAGCGACCGACCCCGGCGTTGTCGAAGGCGATCACAGGGCGATCGGCGGCGAGAGCGTTGACGACGGCGGGATCCCACGCATCGATGTTGCCCGAGAAATGCTGCAGAAGCACCAGCGGCGTTCCGGTCGATGGGCCGAGGCGGCGATAGGCGAAGCGGATTCCGCGGCCTTCGATGTAGCGGGTGGGTGCCGCTTCAAGCGTGGCGTCCTCGCTCGTGATGTCGAGTGCAGTCATGTCATCCTCCGGATGCTGGGCACGAAGTAATCAAGTGAGGGACCAGTGCAGCGCTCCCGGCACGCGTGTGCCGGGAGCGGTCTTGTCACTTCACCAGCGCGGCCTTTTCAATCGCCGCCGCGACTTCCTTCGCATGAACAACGAGCGAAGCATGGCTGCCGGCGACTTCCGTCGTCTGAGCCTTCATCCTGCCGGCGAAAAACTTCTGGGCCTCGGGTGCGATCACCTTGTCCTTCGTGCTGATGACATAGAATGTCGGCTTGTCGCGCCAGGCTGCAATGTCGACGGGCGCCTCGAATGCAACGTGATTCAATGGAAGCTGCGAGTTAGCCAGGTGCGCGGCGATCTCCGGAGGAAGGTCGGCCGCAACGGCCGACGGAAATACCTTGGGATCGATGTAGAGATTGCCCTTGTCGTCCGGATGAATCGCCGCACCACCTTCGGTCGCGGGACCGCTCTTGGCGAGGTCCGCCAGAGATTGTCCCACGTCAGGCGCGAAAGCGGAGACGTAGACGAGCGCCGAGATCTTGGGGTCGTTGCCGGCTTCCGTGATGACCACGCCGCCCCAGGAATGGCCAACGAGAACGGTCTTGCCGTTCTGCTTCGCCAAGGCCTGTTTGGTGGCATCGACGTCAGCGGCAAGGGAGGTGAGCGGATTTTCGACGAGCGTGACGTTGTAGCCCTTCTTGGTGAGGATGTCGGCAACAGGCTGCCAACTCGTCTGGTCGACGAAAGCGCCATGGACGAGCACGATGTTGTGAGCGGCCCCCTTGGGCAGTTCGGCCGACTGGGCGGAGGCGGCAAATGCCGCTCCGGCCAGGAGGACGGCGGCGGTTGAAAGCAGAAGATTTCGCATGAATGGCTCCTGTTGGATGACGAACGACGCGAGGTCGGGGATGGCAGGCGATTCAGCAAAGTCGCGGATCATCCATCTGCCCTTCGGCAGATGGATGACTGCACGATGCGTCCGCGCGCTTCGGCAGGACCTAATATGAAGATGTTTCGGACGGTAGAGCCCAATCGTCCAAGTATTGCGTCGGATCGTCCGCGAGATTAGCATCGCCGCCATGGACATCCTCGCCGAAGTACTCGACCGCGTGCGCCTCGGGGGGACTTTGCTGTTCCACTTCGAGCTCGGCCATCCCTGGAATCTGGCGTTGCCACAACGCCCGTACGCCATGTTTCATTATATCAGTCGTGGCTCAGCGACCCTCGCGCTCGAACAGGGATCAGAACTCCGCATGAACGCGGGCGACTGTGTTGTCATCTCGCGGGGCGAGCCCCATGTGATTTATTCGGATCGCCGAACGACGCCATTTTCGGTTCTCGACTTCGATCGATCGGCCGCGGATCGTGGCGTCGTTCGTCACGGCGGCAACGCGCAGCCGCATGCGACGATGATCTGCGGCAAGTTCACCGTGGCGCGGCCCTCACGCGGCAGCGTGCTGGACTTACTCCCGCCCGTGCTTCTCCTGAAGCCCACGGAGGATGGCGCGTGGCTCGAGGCGATTCTGCGACGCATGGTGAGCGAGTCGGCATGTGAGCGTCCCGGCCAGGGCGTCGCGTTGTCACGACTAACAGAAGTGCTCTTCGTCGAGGTTCTGCGAAACTGGATCAAGTCGCTTGGTCCCGGAGAAGGCGGGTGGCTGGGCGCGATGGCGGACCCGCACATCGGACCGGCACTTCGGTTGATCCACGAACGACCGGATCGGCCCTGGACTCTTGATGACCTCGGGCAGCGGGTTGGGCTAGGTCGCTCGGCGTTTTCAGCTCGCTTCACCAAGCTCGTCGGCCAGTCCATGTACAGTTACCTGATCGCGCGCCGGATGTCGGAGGCCGCGTTTTTACTCGAAGCAAGCGACGAGGCGATTGCACGGATTGCGACCTCTGTCGGCTATGAGACCACTGCCGCGTTTTCGAAGCTCTTCCATCGACATCACGGCCTATCGCCTGGTCGTTACCGAGCAACTCGACGCTCTGACGGCGGCCGAAGGCAAGGGGACGTCTTGGAAGCAGAAGTCGCTGATTGATCCGCGAGCTCGACAACAAGGTTCGCGCCCTGTTTGGCCGGCTTACAATGGGCACAAATTGGTCCATTGTTTCATCAGAATAAGACGTTGCTTCCAACCGGCTTTCAGTATCGACGAAAATGCTGCTTGCTTGAACTCAGGATAATTCGGCATTGAGCAGTGGACTGGCCTGGGTCAGACAAGGTCCGGTCCTGGCGCAAAGCGGACATTGATACGAGCCTGGGATGGATAGCTTGCTTACGGCGCATTATGAACGGACGGTTGAAGTCATTCTTCTCAAGATGAGCGGACATTCTCAGAGCTCACGGGAGTGGGCCAACGCAATCTTTGATAGTATCCGTTTGTAAAGGCGGATTGCAGGCGATGCGTGATCGCGAGGTAAAATCTTACGTCTTTTTCGCGATCATGAAGTCGAAATCGCAGCCTTCGTCGGCTTGGGTCACTGTCTGCTGAAACAGGCGAGCGTAGCCACGTTCAGGCAGGTTTGGATGAACCTTTGACTGTGCTGCGCGGCGCCCGTCGAGTTCGGATTCATCGACCAGAAGGCTGATGGACCGCGCATCAACGTCAAGCTTGATCTGATCACCGTTGCGAACTAGCCCGAGCGGACCGCCCACCGCGGATTCGGGCGTAATATGCAGCACGATGGTGCCAAATGCAGTGCCGCTCATGCGGGCATCTGAAATGCGCACCATGTCCTTCACACCTTGTCGGCCGAGCTTTTTTGGGATCGGCAAATAGCCCGCTTCCGGCATGCCCGGTGCGCCTTTGGGGCCGGTGTTCAGTAGCACCAGAACGTCTTCGGCCGTTACGTCCAGATCGGGATCGTCGATCCGTAGTGCCATGTCCTCGACAGAGGTAAACACCACGGCGCGGCCGGTGTGCTGCAGCAGTCGGGGCGTCGCAGCCGAGCGCTTGATGATCGCGCCGCCGGGCGCGAGGTTGCCGTACAGCACGGCCATGGAGCCTTCGGCCTTGATCGGATTGCTGCGCGGCCGGATGACGTCCTGACCGGGGACGATCTCAGCTTCGGCCGCAATCTCGCCCAGCGTCTTGCCTGCGATGGTGGGCGCACTACCATCGATAAGGTCGCCAAGTTCTGCAAGCAACTTGGGCACGCCGCCAGCGTGATGGAAATGCTCCATGTAGTGCGCACCTGACGGTTTCAGATCGATCAGCACGGGCGCAATGCGGCCGATCTCGTCGAGCATGTCGAGGTCGTAGCCATGCGGTGTCCGGTTGGCGATGGCGGTGAGATGGATGATGCCGTTGGTAGAGCCGCCGATCGCCTGCATGACAACGGTGGCGTTACGGAAAGCCGCAGGCGTCAGCAATTCCGAGGGACGTGGTCCGCCGCTTACCGCCATTTCGGCGGCGCGCTTGCCGCTTGCTTCGGCGAGACGGAAACGTTCGGCGTGCGGGGCAGGGATGGTCGCGCTCATCGGCAGCGACAGGCCCAGCACTTCCGTGACGCAGGCCATTGTGCTGGCGGTGCCCATCACCATGCAGGTGCCGACGGAGGGCGCGAGGCGCTCGTTGACTATCTCGATTTCCTCGGGGTCGATCTCGCCGGCGCGGTGCGCGCTCCAGAGGCGGCGACAATCCGTACAGGCGCCGAGCACCTCACCCTTGTGATGACCGACGACCATGGGTCCGACGGGGATCACAACCGTTGGCAGATTGACGGATGCCGCGGCCATGATCTGGGCCGGCAGCGTCTTGTCACAGCCGCCGATGACCACGATGGCGTCCATCGGCTGCGCGCGGATCATCTCCTCGGTGTCCATGGCCATCAGGTTGCGCAGGAACATCGAGGTGGGGTGCGCAAAACTTTCGTGGATCGAGATGGTCGGAAATACCATCGGCATCGCGCCGGCCAGCATCACGCCGCGCTTCACCGCCTCGATGATGGCAGGGACGTTACCGTGGCACGGATTGTAGTCGCTGTAGGTGTTGGTGATTCCAACGATCGGGCGCTCCAGCGCATCGTCGGAATAGCCCATCGCCTTGATGAACGCCTTACGCAGAAATAGCGCAAATCCCGCGTCGCCATAGTTTGTCAGCCCTTTGCGAAGCCCTTTGGACATGTCGTTTCCCCTGCGGCCACCAAAGCCGATTTTCTTCGTTACATCGCCGGCGTCGTTTGAATTGTCAATAATCTGATTGGGTACGGCGGATATAATCGCTAATACCACTCAATTGGATATTTATTATTGACAATATGACTGGACCTGTTCCAGGGTCCGGCCCAATAAAAAACAGACATCCGGAGGAGATCACCATGACGGCACGGAGAATTGGACTGGCTGCGGTTGTCGCGGCGGCTACCATCGCGAGCGCTGCTCCCGCTTTTGCGCAGGCCACGCAGATCACGATGTGGAGCAACTGGCCCGACGAGCCCGCCAAGAAGGATTGGGTGACGACGCGGGTGAAGGACTTCGAGGCTGCGAACAAGCAGTGCTCGGTCAAGCTCAGCTTTATCCCGAAGGCGGATCTCTACACCCAGGCCAAATCAGCGGTGCGGACCGGGCAGGCGCCCGACATTTTCTACATGGAACCGGATCAGCCGGAATTTCTCGCCGGAGGCTTCCTCGAACCGCTGGATAGCTATGTCGATCTGGCGCAGTACGAGGACTGGTCGAAACCGGCCTGGACATCGAAGGGCAAGGTCTACGGCCTGCCGGTCGAGGCCTATACGGTCGAGCTTTACTACAACAAGGACGCGGTCAAGAAGGTCGGCGTGGATGTGCCGGCGTCGTTCCAGCTAACGCAGGAGCAGTTCACCGATCTGGTGAAGAAGGGCGTTGCCGCCGGCATCACCCCGGTGTCGCAGGGCGTCGGCGATCGTCCGTTCCCGGGTGGCTTGCTTCTGTTCGAGTCGCTGCTGCGTAAGCTCGGTATCGAGGACTATGGCAAGCTGCTCAATGGTGGGCTGTCGTTCAAGGATCCGCGCGTCGTTGAAGTCATGACCTGGATGAAGGGGCTGGTCGATGCCGGTGCCTATCCGAAGAGTTTTTCCACGCTGAAGCTCGGTGAGTCCCACTTCTATTTCTACAACACGCCGGGCGCGCTGACCTTCCCGGATCCGAGCTGGTTCACGGGTCGCGCCTTTGCGCCACCGGAAGGTGGTGGCATGCCGGCCAATTTCCCGCTCGGCATCATGCAATTTCCGGCAATGGACAAGGGCGCTTGTCCGGACTGCAAGACGCTCGCCGTCGCCGGCAGCTTCGTGATGTATTCAAAGAGCAAGAACAAGGATTGCGCCGGTGCGCTGATGAAATCCATGGCCACCGTCGAGAATGGCACCAAGTGGATGGAGCAGGTCTCGCTGCAGACCGGTCTGAAATCCGACCCGGCCAAGATCAACAGCCCGCGCAAGGACTACTTTGCGGAGCTCAACGCACGCAACAAGAACGTCAAATACTTCTTCGGCACGCCTCTGCTGTATTACCGCGCCAAGTGTGCGGAGACCTACACCCAGGTCATGAACAACGCTTTTCCGGCTGGCCTTCTGAGCGTTCAGGAAGCCGCGGAGAAGATGGACAGCGCCTGCTTCAAGAGCTGAGTACTAACAATGACATCGATCAGCATTCCATCCGCTGCCGAGGAGGGGGCTCAGCACGCAGCCCCCTCGCTGGCCGATCCGCGCCGGGCGAGCTGGTGGGTGCTGGCCGTCTTTCTGGCGCCGGCTTTGGCGGTGTATATCGGACTGACCGCCTATCCGGCGTTTCGAACCTTCTATGACAGCTTCTTCACCATTGAAGGTCTCGATGCGACCTTCGTCGGCCTGGATAACTATCGCGCGCTGATGTCCGACGAGACGTTCTGGGTGTCGGTGCGGAACACATTCATCTGGTCGTTCATCGCGCCCGTGCTCGATGTTGTGACAGGCCTGCTGCTCGCACTGGCGCTATATGCGGGCGTTCCTGCCGCGCGCTTCCTGCGGGTCGCGTGGTTCACTCCGGTCCTTCTATCCTACGTCGTCGTCGCGATCCTCTGGATGTGGATATTCAACTACGACTGGGGAATCCTCAACGCCATGCTGCGCGCCGTCGGGCTTGGGGCACTGGCGTCGTCCTGGCTCGGTGATCCAAATTTAGCGCTCGGCGCACTCATCGTGACCCATGCCTGGAAATGGGCAGGCTTCAACATGGTGGTCTGTCTCGCGGCGATTCATTCGTTGCCGCGCGAGGTACTAGAAGCCTCCGAACTCGACAATTGCGGCTGGGGCGCCAAGCTGCGCTACGTCATTGTGCCGATGCTGCGGTCGACCTTGCTGAACCTTTATATTCTTGCCTTCATCGGCAAGATGAAGATCTTCGATCTGGTCTGGATCATGACCCAGGGCGGCCCGCTATGGGCGACCGAAACCGTATCCACCTACGTCTACAAGCGTGCTTTCAACTGGAACACCTTTGATCTCGGATATCCTTCCGCCATCGCGTCGGTGTGGTTCGTGGTGGTCTGCGCCGCTGTCATCATCCTCAATCGCCTTCTGGCGACCCGCGAACGTCTGGAGTACTGATCGTGGCTGCCATGCTTGCGGAACGCGCACCTTTGCCGCGTTTCTTCAGCCGCGGAGCGCTCGCTCTCGTGCTGGGCCTCTACACTATCTACACGCTGGGACCGTTCCTGTGGCTCGCCACGATGTCGGTGCGCACCACCGCCGAAATCAGCGCCGACCACTATGCGTGGCCCAAAGTGTTCCACTGGGAGCAGTTCCGGATCGCCTGGGTCGATTCCGATTTTGCGACCTATTTCTGGAATTCCACGATTGTCGTGGTGGGCGCCGTCGCCGTCGTGACGCTGCTTGGCGCCGCAGCAGCGCATGCGTTGGCGCGCTATCGTTTCCGCGGCAATCGGCTGGTCTACGGCATCCTGTTCTCGTCGATCATTTTCCCGCCGCAGATTACGTTGATCTCGCTGTATCAGATCCTGGTCGACTACAATCTTTACAACAGCCTGCTCGGGCTGACGCTGGTCTATGTGTCGCTGCAGCTGCCGCTGACAATCTATCTGCTGGAAGGGTTCTTTGCGCGCATTCCGCAGGATCTGTTCGACGCCGCCAAGATCGATGGCTACGGCGATCTCGAAATTTTCCGGCGCATCGTGCTGCCCATCGGCATGCCGGCGATTGCCACTACGCTGATCCTGAACTTTATCCAGCTCTGGAACGAATTTCTGTTTGCCGTCGTGCTGATCACCGATCCTGACAAGCGCACGCTGCCGGTCGGCATTCGCGCCTTCATGGGCGATCATTTCCAGGACATCGGCATGATCGCCACCGGCGTCATGATCTCCGTCATTCCGGTGATCATCGTCTACGTTTTCTTCTCAGAGAAACTCATTCGCGGCATGACTGCCGGCGCAATCAAATAAGAGGCAGCCATGGCCGTTGTCACCCTCGACAAACTCTCCAAACAATATGGGCCGACAGGTCCGGTGGTCGTTGACAAGGTCGATCTTCATATCGGCGACGGCGAATTCATGGTTCTGCTCGGGCCCTCAGGCTGCGGCAAGTCGACGACACTGCGCATGATCGCGGGCCTGGAAGAGATCAGCTCCGGCAAGCTCTCGATTGGCGATCGCGTAGTCAATCAGGTGCCGGCCAAGGATCGCGACATCGCGATGGTGTTTCAGTCCTATGCGCTCTATCCGCATATGAGCGTTGCGGACAATCTCGCCTTCGGCCTGCGCCGGCGCAATTTCGCCGCTGCCGAGATCGAACGCCGGGTGCAGGATGCGGCGAATATTCTTGGTCTGACGCCGCTGCTGACGCGCAAGCCCAGCGCGCTGTCCGGCGGCCAGCGCCAGCGTGTCGCACTCGGGCGCGCCATGGTGCGCGAGCCGATGGTGTTCCTATTCGACGAACCGCTGTCCAACCTCGACGCCGCGCTACGCGTCAACACCCGCAGCGAGATCATCAAGCAGCACAAGCGGCTGGGATCGACGATGATCTATGTGACCCACGACCAGGTCGAGGCCATGACCATGGGAACGCGGATCTGCGTCATGAATGCCGGTCGCGTTGCTCAGATCGGCGCGCCGCTCGACGTCTATTGGGAGCCGGCGGACACGTTCGTCGCCCGATTCCTGGGATCGCCACCGATGAATCTGGCGACGGCGGTTGTCGCTTCGGCCAATGAAAGCTCTGTGGCACGAAGCCAGAGCCTTGAGACGGCGCTGACGCGCTGGTCGCCTCAGTTATTGGGAAAGCTGGTAGACCAAAAAGTGACAATCGGCGTGCGCGCCGAGGATTTGCATATCAACAAGGCGGCGTTAGGCAGCGAGCCTGCGGGCCATGTGCGGGGGCGTACGATCGCGGTGGAGCCGTTGGGCGCGGAAACCTTGCTGTTGGTCGAAATCGAACCCGGCGTGGAGTGGACGGCGCGATTGCCGCGTCATGTGCCTGTCGCCATCGACGAGACCGTCGATCTGTATTTCCCGGTCAATGCGGTCTTCGTGTTTGACGCAACGACGGGCCGGGCCGTCATCGGCGAGAAGCGTCGGGATATCGGGCAATGAGCAAGCCGTTGCGGATCGGATTGATTGGTGCGGGGTGGGTCACGCAATATCATCTGCTGGCATGGCAGAAGCTCGCGGGGCGTGCCGTGGTCGTCGCGATCGCCGATCCCTCGTCGGAGAATGCTGCTGCGCGCGCCCGGCAGTTCGGTATCGCGCAATGCTTTTCGCGCGCGGAAGACATGCTGGCGGCATGTGAACTCGATGCGGTCGATATTGCTGCGCCGCGTGCCTTCCATGCGCCTTTGGTACGCCTCGTCGCCGATCGTGGTCTGCCGGTGCTTTGCCAGAAGCCGCTCGCCCCGACACTCGCAGAAGCCGAGGCGTTGGCTCGTGATGTCGAGGGTCGCATCCGGTTGATGGTGCATGAGAACTGGCGCTTTCGTGCATACTATCGCGATGCCGCATCCTGGATCAGGGACGGTCGTATCGGGGCGGTGACAGCTGCCCGTCTGACGCTGCTGACATCGGGCACGATTCCCGATGCAAACGGCCAATATCCTGCGATCGAGCGCCAGCCGTTCATGCGCGGCGAGTCCCGCATGCTGGTGGCTGAAGTGCTAATTCACCATCTCGATACTTTGCGCATGCTGCTAGGCCCGCTGGATGTGATCGCGGCGGCGCTGACCCAAACATGTCCGGATATTGCGGGTGAAGACGGTGCCGTGATCCAGATGCGATCCCGCGGCGGCGCCGGTGTGTCGTTGTTCGCGAGCTTTGCAGCTCATGGCGCGCCGATATCGCAGGCCGATCAACTCGAAATCCTTGGCACGATTGGCTCAATTCGGCTCGAAGGTACGCAGCTGAAGCTGACGGGCGCGCAAAGCGAGATCCGCGCCTACGATCTAGCTGCGACCTATCAGGGTTCCTACGATGCGACCATCGCGCATTTCATCGATGCGCTGCAAAGCAGAGCGCCTTTCGAGACCTCTCCCGCGGACAATCTGCAAACCCTACGCCTTGTCGAGGATTGCTACCGGTTGTCAGGGCGCGAAGCATCTCGAGGCAATGCCAGATGACCGTCACCAAAATTGCGTCGCGCGCCGATGAACAGGCCGAGATCATCCGACGTGTCGAAGAGGATATCATCTTTGGCCGATTACCGCCCGGCGCGCGGCTGATCGAAGACAACCTGATGGAACGCTATGGCGCCTCGCGGCACTTCGTGCGCCAGGCGCTGGTGCATCTCGAGCATACCGGCATCGTCCAGAGGGAGAAGAATGTGGGCGCGACGGTGCGTTCCTATTCGACGGCCGAGGTGAAGCAGATCTATGAAGTGCGCGAGATGCTCACGCGCCAGGCCGCACTGATGATCCCGTTGCCAGCCAAGGCGTCGCTGATCATGGAGCTCGAAGCCATTCAAGCAGAATATGTGCGGTATGCCGAGCGCGGCGATTTGCGCGGCATTCACGACACCAATGACGCGTTCCACATCGCTCTGTTTGCGGCGTGCGGAAACCCGTATCTGGTGCGATCGCTGCAGGATTACATGGGCCTGACACTGCCCATGCGTGCCAAGAACCTTGCCGATCACAACGGGCTGCAGGTGTCGATCCAGCAGCACGATATGATGATTTCACTGCTGCGTGGCAACGACAATTGGGCGCTGTCGCAGCTCTGCGTCGAGCACATGCACTCCAGCAAGGCCGATTACCTGCAACGCGTGGCCGTGCCCGGCCCAAATCTAGGGCCGGACTGACAGGCCAACACGCATATCGATTCAGCATTTCGACAAAGGACAGGACATGGATCTCGGACTTCAGGGCAAGGTCGCGCTGGTGCTTGGCGCCGGTGGCGGCCTTGGAAGCGCTATCGCGAAGACGCTGGCGAGTGAAGGCGCGCGTGTCGCGCTTGCGGACATCGACGCGGCCGCGCTCGATCGTGTCGTCGCGGAGATCAAGCAGGATGGAGGCGACGCGATGGCCGCCGCTTTCGATCTGGCCGATCGTGCCGCGATGGATGCGCGCGTCAGTGCCATCGAGGCAGCGTTCGGCCCCATCGACATCCTTGTCCACAATACCGGTGGGCCGCCGCCGACGCCTGCTGCCGGGCAGGACCCGGAACTGTGGAGCAGGAGCTTCGAGCAGATGGTGCTGTCGGTCATCACGCTGACCGATCGCGTATTGCCCGGCATGCGCGCCCGCAAATGGGGACGTATCGTGACATCGACATCGTCTGGCGTGGTGTCGCCGATTCCCAATCTCGGCATTTCGAATGCACTGCGATTGTCACTCGTGGGCTGGTCGAAGACGCTGGCCCGCGAAGTTGGACGTGACGGCATCACAGCCAATATCGTGCTTCCAGGCCGGGTTGCCACCAGTCGCATCCGTTTCCTGGACGAGCAGAAGGCAAAGCGTGAAAGCCGCTCCGTCGAGGACGTGTCTGCGGAGAGCACCGCCAGTATTCCTGCCGGCCGTTATGGTGAGCCACAAGAATATGCTGATGTGGTCGCCTTTCTCGCCAGCACCCGCGCATCTTACGTCAACGGCTCGGTCATCCGCGTCGATGGTGGTCTCATTACTAGCATCTGAAGGATCAAATCATGGCTCTCGACGCAACCGCCTCTGGCGTCTTCCCAATCGCCCCCACCCCGTTTCATCCCGATGGTCGTCTTGATGAGGCCTCGCTCGGCACATTGATCGACGGATACCTCAAGGCTGGCTCAACCGGCGTCACGGTGCTTGGCATCATGGGTGAGGCGCCGAAGCTCGAGCCCGAGGAATCGATCGCGATTGCTAAGCATTTCGTGAAGGGCTTCGGAAAACTGCCGGTGATCGTCGGCGTTTCGGCACCCGGATTCGCCGCGATGCGTGCGCTGTCGCGGACTGTGATGGAGAACGGTGCGGCGGGTGTGATGATTGCTCCGGTGCCGAGCCTGCGCACGGACGATCAGATCATAGGCTATTATCGTCAGGCTATTGAGGCAATCGGCGCCGACATTCCGTTCGTGATCCAGGACTATCCTTTGACACTGTCGGTGCAGATGACGCCGAAAGTCATCCGCCAGATCGTCCAGGAGAACCCGTCCTGCGTCATGCTCAAGCATGAAGATTGGCCGGGTCTTGAAAAGATATCGACGCTGCGTGCGTTCCAGGCTGAAGGGTCGTTGCGGCCGATCTCGATTCTGACCGGGAATGGCGGACTGTTCCTCGATTTTGAAATGGAGCGCGGCGCAGACGGCGCGATGACCGGCTACGCGTTCCCTGACATGCTCGTCGAGCTGGTCAAGCTGCAGAAGGCCGGCAAGCGCGACGAGGCGCATGATCTGTTCGATGCGCACTTGCCGCTCTTGCGATACGAACAGCAGCAGGGCGTTGGCCTTGCCGTGCGGAAGTATGTGGTGATGAAGCGCGGGTTTCTGGCGTCGGACGCCCAACGCAAGCCCGGTTCCGCACTGTCAGCGAAGGCGCGCGAGGAGATCGATTACATGCTGCATCGCCTACAGCGCGCGGTAGCGTAAGCGCCCACGAGCGAACGTCAGCTCCCGGCGCAAAGCGGACATCGTTGACCCACGAAATCTCCCTCGTGGCATCGTTGCCGCTCGGATGGCCGCACAGCATCAACACGTTGGTTTCAACTAGCGATAGCCTGCCGTGCGATTAATTCTTGGCGATTGTAAGCTGGACCCATACTTCATTGCTCGCGACGTCGGTCGCGGCTCTGGTGTAGGTCTACATCGTCGCACATCCTCGGTATCAGTGTCGAACTCGCGGTGGTGTACAGTTAGATGTGGAAGAGCGGTGAACAGGTGAACGAAAAGTGGTCGGCGTCAAATGACGTAGTGCACGCCGTGCCAGTTATGAGCGTCGTCGAGTTTTGCGGTCTCGACGTGAATATACGTGCAGATCTTGCATAGGTAGACTCTCACCTCGACCCCGTCGTCGTATTTGCAGTGTCGATCTAAAGACATCTGGTAACGGCATCTCAGGCAACGCGTATTGTCTGCCATCTGCGCTCACCGAAACACCGCTGGACGCTTCTCGACGAACGCTCTGACGGCTTCGCGATGCTCCTCGGTCTGCGCGGAGCGGACCAGCCGCTCGGCCTCCTTGTCTAGCGATGCGGCAAAGCCGACGTTTTGCACCTCGTCCAGGTTGTCTTTCATGGCGCTGTAGGCCTTTGTGGGTCCATTCGCCAATTTCAACGCGATCATGAACGCCTCCTCGGCAAGCCTGTCGGCGGCCACGATCCGATTGAATAATCCCATAGTTTCGCAGCGTTGTGCATCGACTCTGTCGGACAACAACATCAGTTCTCTTGCGCGGGCGGCTCCCACCGTTCGCGTGAGTAGCCAGGCGATGCCGTAGTCGCCGCTCAGCCCGATTCTGGCATAGGCCGTACTGACGAATGCTTGCTCAGCTGCGATGCGGATATCGCAGGCCAATGCGAGCGAGAGGCCTGCGCCTGCAGCCGCACCGGGAAGGGCCGCGACCGTCGGCTTCCGCATCTCGAACAGCGCGCCGGTCAAAGTGCGTTGACGTTCGATCAGGCGCGTTACTTTCTGACCAAAGGTTAGTTCGTCTGTGCTGCTGCGGTCGCCCATGCCTTTCACATCGCCACCCGCGCAGAAAGCCTCGCCGGCGCCGGTGATCAGCACCGCGCGTATGCCATTGTCGGTCGAGCAGTATGCGATCATCCGGCGCAGGGCGGGTGTGAGTTTGTCCGACAGCGCATTGCGGGCCGCCGGGCGATTGAGCGTGATCACGGCGACCCGACGGTCGATATGACAAAGCAATTCGTCCGTTCCCGTTTCGACCGAAACCGGCGTCAAGATCGTCATGAAGAGTCCCCCCGTCGTGCACTGTTCGAAAATTGACAGTTCTAAAATAGAACTATAATCTTCGGGCAAGAGGCTGCAAGGCAGGATCGTCTCCGCTTGAGCCGATTGTCAAAGACGGTCAGCTGAATGACCGTCGGGAGGAAATAGATGCGCGGTCTGTCCGCGAAGTCCGATGGACTTCCGACGGAGCGATGTTGTGCCCGGTCGCGTGGAAACAGCATCCTCATCTCGAGCCATCCAGGCGTTGCGGTTGCCGAGCGAGTTGTGCATCGACGCGCAGGGGAGACAGTCGCATGAGCAATGTATCCGAGAATGGAGAATTCATCAGGATCGTCGGCGGTCGCGTGCTGTCTAACACCGTCGTCCGCACGCCCGTAATCCGGATTGAAAGCTTCCGCAGGGACGTGTCGAAGCAGGTTCAATGGCATTTCAAGCAGCCAGAACTAGCGCTCTTCTTCTATAGGAGGGGTGCGCGGAAGCTGCGCGGCAAGATGGATGGTCAGTCGTTCGACCAGCAACTTGCCGGCAACTTGGCCGTCTATCCGGCTGGCTTGGAGATCGACGGCGAATTCACCGTCACATCGGCAAAGTCGGATTATACAGTCGTGTTCTTCGACCAGACGTTCATATCGGAACGACTTCCAAGCTTTGCGGCAGCGCCGAGACTGGGGTTCGATAACCCCGCAATCGCCTTCGGACTGGAAGAACTGTGCAGCGAGCCGCATCATGACGACGATGTCTATGCGATGATGGCAGAGGGGTGGGCAATCCAGACACTCGCTGTTCTAAAGCGGTTGAGCGGCACCAAGACGCCGCTTGGCAACCGAGGTGGTCTCACCCAGTGCAATCTTAAAAGGATCTCCGAGTTCGTCGAGGAAAACCTCGGTCGGTCGATCGGATTGATGGAGATGGCTTCGCTGGTCGGATTGAGCACTCGACATTTCATTAGGGCATTTTCCGAAAGTACCGGCGATACCCCGCATCAGTATGTCATCGGTCGGCGCATTGAGCGCGCCAAATACCTTCTTATTAGTGAGAAGTGTTCGCTGACGGAAATTGGCCTTGCAGTTGGCTTCAGCCATTCGCAACATTTCACGACGAAATTCAAACAGCACACTGGTCTTTGTCCGTCGGGCTTTCGCGCCGCGGTGCGGCATTAGCAAAGTCGGAAAGCAATGTCGCTTTCACGTAGATCCGGCACTATCTGGCAAGCCTGGTCGCCCGCGTTCTTCTAACAGATCCACTCAACGGTGCGTCGTGCGCCGAATGCAGTGGGAATGGAACGCATGCCAGGGCCTCTTTTGGGAGTTCGCGTACTTGATCTGACCAGCGTCGTGTCGGGTCCATTTGCAACCATGTTCTTGGCGGACCAGGGCGCTGAGGTCATCAAGATCGAGCCGCTGGGCGGTGACATCACGCGCCGCAGCCGGGCCGCCATCGACAAGGCCGGGCAGTTCTCGGCGCTGTTCATCTCGTCGAACCGAGGCAAGCGCTCGATCTCGCTCGATATCAAAAGCGAAGCCGGTGCGCGGATTGTCAAGAAGCTCATCGCCCAGTCCGATGTCCTCGTGCAGAACTTTCGCCCGGGTACGATGGAGCGTCTCGGGTTGGGAGCCAACGAACTCCGGGCGCAATATCCGCGCCTCATCTACGTTTCGATCAGCGGGGTTGGTGAAACCGGGCCGTACGCCAAGAAACGCGTCTACGATCCGATCGTTCAGGGGCTATCGGGTTTCGCCGACATCCAGTCGCAGGCCGGCACCAACCGACCTCAGATGATACGGACCATCGTCGCGGACAAGACGACGGCAGTGCTGACGGCACAGGCCGTGTCCTCGGCGCTCTATGCGCGCGAGAAGACTGGACGCGGCGATCACATTCGGGTCGCGATGCTGGACGCCATGCTGTCGTTCCTGTGGCCTGAAGGCATGATGCAACACACCGTCGTCGGCGCGGAGGCCTCGTCGCCGGATCCTAATGATCGCCCCGATCTGATCTTCAAGACCGTGGACGGCTATATCACCGCAGGCACGATCTCGGATTCCGAGTGGCAGGGCTTCTGCCGCGCCACCGACGACCCTGAGCTCGTCAAGGACGAGAGGTTCGCGACGCCTGCGGGGCGCTCGGTCAATGCCACCGCGCGCATCAACAAGATGCAGGAATACATCGCCACCCGGACCACGGCCGAATGGCTTGCCAGGCTGGACGCCGCGGACGTGCCATGTGCACCGGTGCTGCGCCGTAGCGAGATCGTCGCCAACGAGCAGGTGGTGGCGCGCGGCATCATCCAAGAGTTGGAGCAGCCGTCCGTCGGCCGCGTCCGTCAGCCGAAACCGGCGGCCCGGTTCGAAGAGCGCCCGGCGGCCATCGGCGGGCCGGCACCACGCATTGGCGAGCATAGTCGGGAGATCCTGCGAGATCTTGGCTTCGACGATGCGGCAATCACCGAGATGACCCTGTCGAAGGTCGTCCGAATTGAAGGCGAGGGACGTTGACATGACTGACAAGAAGCAGGTGGCGCTCCTGGTGGGAGCGGGGGATGCAATTGGTGCGGCCGTCGCACGGCGATTTGCACAGGGGGGATACGCGATCTGTATCGCGCGGCGCGATGCTGAAAAGTCTGCGGGCCTGGTCGAGGAGCTGCGCGCGCAGGGGCACGATGTCCACGCCAGATCGATCGACGCCCGAAACGAGGAGGAGGTGCAGCGGCTGTTCCAGACGGTGGAAGATGAGATGGGCCCCATCGCGGTGTGCCTGTTCAATGCCGGATCCAATGTGCAGAAGCCACTGCTCGAAACGACCGGGAAGCTGTTCTTCAAGGCCTGGGAACTAGCCTGCTATGCCGGCTTCCTGGTGGGACGTGAGGCAGCGAAGCATATGGTGCCGCGCGGCGCCGGCACGATGCTGTTCACCGGCGCGACGGCCAGCATGCGCGGCGGCAGCGGCTTTGCCGCTTTCTCGGCAGCGAAATTCGGTCTGCGGGCCGTTGCGCAGGCCATGGCGCGAGAGCTCGGACCGAAGAACATCCACGTCGTGCACCTGCTGATCGATGCCGGCGTCGACAGTGAGGCGATCCATGAGCGGATGAGGAGCCGTGGCCTGGATCCTGCCGCCCGTCAGCCCGACAGCCTCACCACGACGGCGTCGATTGCGGAAGCCTATTGGTTCGCCCATGCGCAGAAGCGAGACGGATGGACGCATGAGCTCGATCTTCGGCCGGCTGCGGAGAAATGGTGATGAACCCGGAACTCGTGTTGTGGGGCGTTGGCACCAGCCGGACCATCCGACCTCACTGGGCGCTTCATGAATTGAAGCTTCCCTATACCCGAAAGCCGATCCTGCCGCGGACGGGGGAGACCGAAACGCCGGAATATACGGCCCTCAATCCCCGGCAAAAGGTGCCGCTGTTGCAGGACCACACGCTCGTCATCGGCGAGAGCGCTGCGATCATCGCCTATCTAGCCAAGACCTATCCCGACCAGGCCGCCTCCCTCATTCCGAAAGACTCCGAGACTTACGCGAAGTGGCTCGAATGGTGTTTCTTCATCGTCACCGAGCTGGATTCCACGAGCCTGTACGTCATGAGGCGGCATGGGCAGATCAAGGGACTGTCTCACATCTATGGTGATGCACCGGGCGTTGTCGCCCAGGCTGCGGAGTATTTCAGGAAGCAGTTGAAGCACGTCGATGCGGCGCTGTCCGACGGGCGGGAATATCTCCTGGGTGAACAGTTCACCACCGCAGACATCCTGCTGACCACGTGTCTGACCTGGGCCATCGATTATCAGGTAGCGATCTGCGACAGCGCGACGCCCTATCTCGACCGTGTGCTGAATCGCTCCGCCTATCGGGATGCCTCGGCGGCCAACAAGCCGGGCTGATCGCTCCAACAAGACCGGGCGGCGTTGCAGCCGTAACACCGGCGACGCTGGCCGCGCGTAAGCGAAATTGCGCCGGTCTCAAGACGACGATCCGCAGCCGAACAGGCCTCAATGACGCGGACGGAAAAATGACGACGCCTATCAGAGGGAGGATGAAGAATGAAAATAACGCGCCGATCTTTCTTGGCCGCAACGGCGTCCACCGTTGCAGTCCCGTCGATCGCACGATCGGCGGCGGACACCTGGCCGCAGCGACCGATCAGGATCGTCGTCGGCTTCGCCCCGGGCGGACAGACCGACGTCTATGCGCGGATGTATGCCGAGTTCATCGGAAGCCAGACCGGCGTGCCAGTGATCGTCGAGAACAAGACCGGCGCGCTCGGTTCGATTGCCGGGGCCGAGGTCAAGCGGGCAGTGCCGGACGGCTATACCATCCTGTTCAATACGTCTGGCGCGATGACCGTGAACCGCGTGCTGGTCAAAGATCTTGCCTACGACACGGATAAGGATTTTCAGCTGGTTTCGGCGATGCCGACGGGTGGACTGCCGCTCATCATGCGCAAGCAGCTGGGCATCACCGACCTCGACGGCGTCGTTCGTCATGCACGCGCGATGGGGCGCATGACGCTCGGAACGTTCGGGGTCGGCTCACCTCCGCACCTCACGATCCTCGCGCTCAACAAGCAATATGGCCTGAACATCGAGCCGATCCACTACCGTGGTGAGGCACCGATGTTCACCGATATGCTGGCACAGACGGTCGACGGCGGTGTCGGTACGATCGTCGGCGCGCAGCCGGTCCTGCAGAGCGGGTCGGGTGCAGTCGTCGCTGTGCCGCGCAAGCGGCTCACGACCTTTCCGGAAGTCAGGACGTTTGCCGAGCAGGGGGCGGATTCGCCGCTGTTCGGTCTGCTGACCTATCAATGCTGCGCGGTGCCCACCGGTACGCCAACGGCCATTGTCGAACGCCTGTCGGATCTCATCATGCGGGCGGCGCAGACCGAAAAGGTCAGGACGATGTTCCAGACGTTTGGAATCGATGAAGGACCGATGTCGATGCAGGCGACGCGCGAGCTCTATGCGCGGGAAGCGCCAGTCTGGATCGAGCTTGCAAGGCAAGCGATTGCAGATCGAAAAACCTAGCGGCGACGTCGCGTCAGCTCGCCACTTGCGCGGCGGTCATTTTGCGATTGACAAGTTCTTTAAAAGAACTGACCTTGATCACCAAGGTCGCTGACCAATAATTGCGATCAAATGATTGCATGCCGCCGCGATCATTGCGGCGAGCCAGGGGAGGATATGATGCGCCGGATCACGACAGCGTTGATGGTTTGCGATCCCAACGGCGGTGCATGCCGCGCGCGGCACCACGTGGCGCGGTGATCGGTGCCGGTGGAATCGCGCGTCATCGGCCCATCGATCGATAGCCAAACTCATTTCGAGGGCTGCCGGGTTTGAACGACGCAGCAGCGCCGGGCTTGGCCGGTCTCTGCCCTGACGAGCCACGGCACCTCGGGGATGGCCGATCCGGGCGCTTGTCGCTGTCACCGATGGGTCATGTGCAGGGCTGTTTCGCTCGGCGACGTTGGCGAGAGCTCTTCATTCGAGAATTTTAAATGGCAGGCAGTCAAGCTTGCGGCACTGGAGGGAGCGGACAATGATGAGAAGAATGTTTGTTGGCGTTGCAATGGCAGCGACACTGTTCGGACTGCAGGCGCGAGCCGAGACAGTCGGCGTCACGGATACCGAAATCAAAATCGGTGCGACCTTTCCGTTCAGCGGACCTGCGTCGCCCTTGAGCAATACCGGCAAGGGGCTCATTGCCTATGTCAACTCGATCAACGATCGCGGCGGCATCGGCGGCAAAAAGATCAATCTCATTACCTATGACGACGCCTATAGCCCGCCGAAAACGGTCGAACAAACGCGCAAGCTGGTTGAGAGCGACGAGGTTGCGTTCCTGTTCGGCCCGCAGGGCACGCCTGGAATTGGAGCGACGATCAAATACGTCAACGCGAAGAAGGTCCCGCACCTGTTCGTGGTGAGCGGCGTCAACAAGTTCACGAACTTCAAAGAATTCCCGATGACGACGACGGGCCTGCCCAGCTACGACACCGAGGGAAAGATCTACGCCAAATATATCTCGAAGGTGCTGCCGGATGCGAAGATCGCGCTATTGTATCAGAACGACGATCTCGGCAAGGACTTCCTCGCGGCGTTTAAGGCGTATTTCAAGGACGCTTTCGACAAGAAGGTCGTGGCATCCGCATATGAACTGAGTGAGCCCACCATCGACTCCCATGTGGTGAATCTGAAAGCCTCGGGCGCGGCAGCGTTCCTGGTTGCCGGCACGCCGAAATTCGCCGCGCAGGCGATCAAGAAAGCGTCCGAAATAGGCTGGAAGCCGCTGTTCCTGATCAACTACGTCTCAAGCTCGGTCTCGTCGACAATCGTGCCTGCAGGACCCGACAAGGCGATCGGTATCGTCGCGGCGACCATCGCAAAGGATCCGAGCGACAGCAAATGGGCGGATGATCCCGGGGTCCAGTGGTACAAAGCCCACTTCGCGAAATATCTGCCCGGTGCCGACATTGGCGATGCGAACTATGTGTATGGCACGGAGCAGGGCCAGATACTGGAGCAGGTTCTGAAACAATGCGCTGGCGATTATTCCCGCGAGAATATCGTGAAGCAGGCACGCAATATTCGGGGCCTGTCCCTGCCGACGTTGATGCCGGGAATTACTATCAATACCGGACCGCAGAATAGCATGGCCTATACCCAGCTTCAGCTGCAGCGCTGGAACGGGAATTCCTGGGACCAATTCGGCGGTCTTCTGGACGCGAGCTCGGAGTAACGCAGTCGTCGCCAAGTCCGGCTTGTTCTTCGTCCGGACTTGGCCTCAGGCGCGTTTTGCCCTGGAAGCGGTGGCTTTCGGCGTCTGCACCTTAACCTGTGTCTTGGCAATCTGCGTCCTCGGCATTGCCGTTTCGCGAGCGCCAGGCCCCGGATGGACGTGGACTTCCTTCGCAAGCACCGGCTCGCCGCATTCCGAGCAGATCATGAGCGGATCGAAGTGCTTGCCGCATGACTTGTGCTCGTGAAGCATCGGTCGCCCCCGCGAGTCGACCATGTGGATGTTACCCCAATGAACGACCGACATGATGATCGGGTAAAGGTCCAGTCCCTTCTGGGTCAAAATATACTCGTATCGCTTGGGTGCATCCATATAGGGAATGCGCCGGAGCACACCGAATCGAACCAGCTTCTTGAGGCGGTCGGCGAGCAGGTGCCGTGTAATTCCCAGCGATGTCTGGAAGGCGTCGAAGCGACGCTTGCGCAGGAAGCATTCACGCAAAATCATAAGCGTCCAGCGGTCGCCAATCACCGCGACGGTGCGGGCCAGCGAACACGGCTCTTCCTCAAGCGAATCCCATTTCATCCCACGTCTCCGGCATTCCCATTCCGCGCATTCTATTTTGGCATGGACCTCAAAACAATACCGTTGTCGTCGTTCCGGTTTCAAAGCAGGTTTCGCCGTTGACAGTTCTAAAATAGAACTCTAGCGTTCGGTGAGGGCGGACATTTGATCGTGCCCATCAAGATACAAGGGGAGGCGCCGTTGACCGATCGATCACAGCCGGAATTCCATTTCGATTTCGGCAGCCCGAACGCCTATCTCGCCGAAGCCGCACTCGCGGGTATCGAGCAACGCACCAAGGTCAAATTTCAATATATTCCGGTCCTGCTGGGCGGGATTTACAAAGCTACCGGTAATATGTCGCCTGCGGAGTCGTTGCGCGGCATCAAGAACAAGCCTGAATATCAGAGGCTGGAGTCCGAGCGCTTCATCCGGCGCCACGGTATCACCAAGTTCAACAGCAATCCGTTCTTCCCCGTCAACACGCTTATGCTCATGCGCGGCGCTGTCGCGGCTAAGTTCGAAGGTGTGTTCGATCCGTATTTTAGGGCGGCCTACCACCATATGTGGGAAGAGCCGAAGAAGATGGACGACCCCGAAGTCTTCGCCGCGGCCTTCAAATCCTCCGGCATCGACATCGACAGGTTGGTCGCGCGGGCGCAGCAGGACGACGTCAAGCAGAAACTCATCAAGGACACGAATGACGCGGTTGCTCGCGGGTCGTTCGGGTCGCCGACGTTCTTCGTCGGCAACGAGATATTCTTCGGCAAGGACAGTCTCAGGGATGTGGAAGAGGCGATCGTTGAGCAGGCTTCTGTCCTGAAAACGAGGACGGCCTAGGTTACCTGACCATACAATCCAGAAGCTGCGACCAAGCGGCTCTTTTCCCGGGAGGACGAAGATGTTTAAGACGGTGGAAACCGATGAGGCAGCGCGCATACTTTCCGCGTTGCCGCGCCGCATCGACCAGGTCATTGATTGCCATGCTGTCGAAACACCCGATCGGATAGCGTTGATCGACGACGGGGACAGCATGACCTATGGTCAGTTGCATAAGGCCGTCGCGGATATTGCCTTTGACCTCACCAAGCTCGGCATCAGGCCCGGCGACCGCCTGATGATCGTCAGCGAAAACAGCATTCCGCTCGCAGGTCTGCTGCTCGCGGCAAGTCGCCTCGATGTCTGGGCGATCGTCGTCAATCCGCGGCTGTCCGCTCGGGAATTGGATCAGATCAGGGATCACAGCGGGGCGCGCCGCGTTCTTCTGACAACCGGCGTGTCCAAGGAAGCGGCGAGTCATGCCGCGCGGTATGAAGCCCAAGCGCATCTGATCGGCCCGCTATCCGAGGTGGCCGTGACCGCCCTCAATGAGGGTACGTCACCTGAGCCCGTCGAGGACAGTCCGAAGGATCAGGTCGCCGTTCTCATCTATACGTCCGGTACGACCGGCACGCCGAAGGGCGTGATGCTGACGCACGAGAATCTGCTGTTCAGCGCCAAGACCACGGCCGACATCCGTCGCATGACGCCAGACGACAAGCAGTACATCGTTCTCCCGATCTCGCACATCGTCGGCATTTCGTTGCTGGTGATGACCTTGATGACGGGTGCGCCCGTCCGGTTGGCAAGCAAGTATGATCCGGCCGCATTGGCAAAGGCGATCTCTGACGAAGGCATCACGATTCTGAACGGCGTGCCGGCGACCTATCAGCGATTGCTGGAATACAAATCGATCGCCGGCTTGAGCAAGCTCGATCCGGGCTCTTTGCGCCTCATTGCGGTCGCAGGTGCGCCGCTCGATCTGGATTTGAAGTCGCGCGTGGAGCAGGAGCTCGGGCTCTCACTGTTGAATGGCTATGGCATCACTGAATGTTCGCCCGGGCTGTCCGGCGTACGTATTGATGCGCCGCGCGATGATCAGGCGGTTGGCCCTCTGCTGCCAGGTATCGAGGCGAAGATTCTGGGTCTCGACGGATCGCACAAGACTGCCGGCGAGGTCGGCGAGCTCCATGTCCGCGGGCGGAATGTGATGCGCGGCTATTATCGGGCGCCGGATCTGACCGCGAAGGCGATCGATCCGGATGGCTGGTTCAACACCGGCGATCTGGCCCGCTTCGAGGGGGATTGTCTCTTCATTGTCGGCCGCACCAAGGAAATGATCATCCGCTCGGGCTTCAACGTCTACCCCGCCGAGATCGAAGCGGTGTTGAGTACGCATGCCTCGGTCGTGCAGTGTGCGGTCGTGGGGCGCCCGGTGGACGGTAACGAAGAGGTCGTCGCCTTTGTGCAGCTTCTTCAGGGGACCGAGACAACGGCCTCCGATCTGATGGCGCATGTCAGCCCTCAGCTCACATCCTACAAGCGCCCGTCGGAGATCATCGTGCTGCCGGCGCTGCCGGCCACATCCACGGGCAAGATTCTGAAGCACAAGCTGGCGGAATCGCTGCGCAGCTAAGCAGATTGCGGTGGCGTTCGCCGCCGCGTACTCGCATCCGGGAGAACTCAGTTGAAAAAACGCAATGCAACAGTAGCCGTCGTTGGCGCAGGTGACTTCATCGGCGGCGAGATCGCCAAGAAATTCGCTGCGGAAGGTTTCACGGTCTTCGTGGGGCGCCGCCAGGGCGAGAAGCTCGAGCCGCTGATCAAGGAGATCGAGGCCGCGGGGGGCACCGTATTTGGGCGTGCTCTCGATGCGCGCAAGGAAGAGGAGATGGTGAAATTCATCTCCGATGCCGACGCTCATGCCCCTTTGGAGGTGTGCGTTTTCAATATCGGCGCCAACGTCAATTTTCCGATCGTCGAGACCACGGAGCGCGTGTTTCGCAAAGTCTGGGAGATGGCGTGCTATTCGGGATTCCTCGCTGGACGCGAGGCAGCGCGGGCAATGCTGGCACGCGGCAAGGGGAACATCTTCTTCACCGGAGCGACGGCAAGCCTGCGCGGCGGCAACGGTTTCGCAGCCTTCGCGAGCGCCAAGTTCGGTCTCCGAGCCGTCGCGCAATCGATGGCCCGGGAACTCGGGCCCAAGAACATTCATGTCGCGCACCTGATCATCGACTCGAGCGTGGACACGGAATGGGTGCGGCAGCTGATCACCAGCCGCGAAGGGCCGCAGGCAATGGAAAACCTCGATCCGAACCGTTTGATGCGGCCGGCTGCTGTCGCCGAGGCTTACTGGGCACTTTACCAGCAGCCGCGTGACGCATGGACGTTCGAGCACGAGATCCGGCCATTTGGCGAGAAGTGGTAGCTTGCCATGGAGCTGAATCTCTCTGCCGAAGATGCAGCCTTCCGCGATGAGGTTCGCTCCTTTATCGCGGAGCATTACCCCAAGGAAATGCGCGTCGCCAACCCGGAGACCGACCTGACCAAGGAGCAATCGCTTCTCTGGCACAAGATCCTACATAAGAAGGGTTGGATCGCGCCGCTCTGGCCGAAGGAGTATGGCGGACCCGGTTGGTCTCTCACCCAGCGCTTCATCTGGGACCAGGAGACCTCGCGTGCGGGGACGCTTCCTCCGCTCGCCTTCAGCGTGACCATGGTCGGCCCGGTCATCTACACGTTCGGGAAGGAGGCGCAGAAGGCGAGGTTCCTGCCACGCATATTGTCGGGCGAGGACTGGTGGTGCCAAGGCTACTCGGAGCCGGGTTCGGGGTCGGATCTAGCCTCGGTCAGGACCAAGGCGGTTCGTGATGGCGATCATTATGTCGTCAACGGGCACAAGACATGGACCACTCTCGCGCAGCACGCGGACTGGATCTTCTGCCTCGTCCGCACCGATCCGTCCGGGAAGCCCCAGGCAGGAATCTCGTTCCTGCTGATCGACATGAAAACGCCGGGTGTGACGGTTCGGCCGATCATCACGATCGACGGCTCACATGAGGTCAACGATGTCTTCCTTGAGGACGTGCGGGTGCCGATCGAGAATCTGATCGGCGAGGAGAACAAGGGCTGGACCTACGCAAAATTCCTCCTCGGCAACGAACGCACCAGCATGGCGGGTATCGGTCGTTCGACGCGGTACCTGCGGCGGCTCAAGGACATCGTCAGGGCGGAAATTCCCGAGGACGATCCGAGTTTCGCGGAGTTCATCCGTGAGATCGCCCGTGTCGAATTGGATGTGCTGGCCCTCGAAGCGACGGAATTGAGGGTTGTCGCGCAGATGTCGCGCGGTATCGATCCCGGCCCGGCCGCATCGCTCTTCAAGATCAGAGGCACCGAGATCTTCCAGCGCATTACCGACCTCACGCACCGCGCGATGGGCAATTACGGCGTTGCTCTTCGAGAGCATCCCGTCAGCGGGAACCGTTTCATGCCCGGGCCTGACTATGGGCATACGTCGGCGGAAAAATACCTCAACTCGCGCAAGCTCAGCATCTACGGCGGATCCAACGAGATTCAACGCAACATCATCGCGAAAGCCGTGCTCGGTCTTTGACCCGCACCAGGAGAGGCGTCCATGGACATCGAACTGACCGAAGACCAGGAATTGCTCCGCAACAGCGTGCAACGTTTCCTGAAGGATGAATACGGCTTCGATGACCGAGCGAAGATCGTCGCGGGCGAAGATGGTTGGAGTCGCGCGGTGTGGGCAAAGTTCGCCGACCTCGGTCTTCTGGCGGCACCGTTCGCGGAGGAATATGGCGGCCTCGGGAACGGCCCGCTGACGACCATGATCGTTATGCAGGAGTTCGGCCGCAGCCTCGTCGTCGAGCCATATTTCGAGACGGTCGTGCTGGCGGGAGGGCTAATCGAGGCATTGGGGACCGACGACCAACGCGGGGAATTGCTCGCCGAGATCGCAGCGGGCGAGGCGACGTGGGCGTTGGCCTGGGCCGAACCGGGATCTCGGTACAACCTCAACAAGGTATCGGTGTCTGCGGACCGAAGTGGTGATGACTACGTCCTGTCGGGAACGAAAGCCGCCGTGATCGGTGCTCCGTGGGCCGACCGGCTGATCGTCTCCGCGAGAACGTCCGGCCGAGATGGCGATCGTGACGGCGTGTCCCTGTTCATCGTCGACAGCCGGGCGGCCGGTCTACGCATGCAAAGCTACCGGACGGTCGACGGCAGGCGCGCCGCCGAGGTCACGCTGAAGGATGTTCGCATCCCGGCGGTCAACCTGCTCGGACGCGAAGGCCAGGGAGTCGTCGCGCTCGAGAGCTGTCGCGACCGCGGCATCGGCGGACTGTGTGCCGAGGCTATAGGCGCAATGACCGAGCTGAATGCGGCGACGCTAGACTACAGCAAGACCCGCAAGCAATTCGGCGTGACCCTCGGATCGTTTCAGGTGCTGCAGCACAGAATGGTCGACATGTTTATCGCGCTGCAGGAAGCCGTCTCGTTGATGCAGCATCTGACCCTGACGCTGGCGTCCAACGATGCCCATGTCACGAAGCTCGCCTCCGGTGCGAAGACAAAGGTCGGATATGCTGCGCGCTTCATCGGCGAACAGGCGATCCAACTGCACGGTGGCATGGGCATGAGCGACGAGCTCAAGGTCGGTCACTATTTCAAACGTATCGGCGCCATCGACATCCAGTTCGGCGACCCCGCTTTCCATCTGATGCGATTCGCCCACGCCGCATGACGCGCGGTCACGCCCGTCCCATCCAGCCAAGGAAATAATAAATGACCGAAGCCGTAATCGTATCGACCGCCCGCACCCCGATAGGAAAGGCCTATAAGGGCGCGCTCAACAATACCGAAGGTGCGACCATGATGGGACACGCCATTTCGGCGGCGCTCACCCGCGCGAACATCATAGGCGGAGAGGTGGAGGACGTGGTGATGGGGTGCGCCATGCAGCAGGGCACGACGGGATCGAACATCGCCCGCAAGGCTCTGCTTCGCGCCGGTCTTCCTGTCACGGTCGCCGGCACCACCATCGACAGACAGTGTGCGTCGGGGCTCCAGGCGATCGCGCTTGCCGCCCGGTCGGTGATCTTCGACGGCGTAGAGGTCGCGGTCGGCGGAGGCGGTGAATCCATTAGCCTCGTCCAGAACGAACATATGAACCAGTGGCACGCGGTTGACCCAGAGCTGCTGGCGATCAAAGGCGACGCTTACATCGCAATGCTGGATACGGCCGAAAACGTCGCAAAACGCTACAACATCTCTCGGGACGCGCAGGACGAATACAGTCTCGAAAGTCAGCGCCGCACCGCAGCCGCGCAGCAGGCCGGCCGCTTCAATGACGAACTGGCGCCGATCAAGACGACGATGGTCGTGACTAACAAGGAGACCGGCGCCATCTCCTACAACGAGATCACGCTCTCGGCGGACGAGGGCCCGCGTCCTGACACGACCGCCGAGGGACTGGCCAAAGTCAAGCCGGCGAAAGGGCCGGGCTACTCCATCACTGGCGGCAACGCGAGCCAGCTATCGGACGGTGCCAGTGCCACCGTTATCATGAGCGACAAGCTCGCCGCCCAAAAGGGCCTAAAGCCGCTTGGCATCTTCCGCGGCTTTGTGTCGGCGGGCTGCGAGCCCGACGAGATGGGAATCGGCCCGATCTTCGCAGTGCCTCGCCTTCTCAAGCGCCATGGTCTCACGATCGACGACATCGACCTTTGGGAATTGAACGAGGCATTCGCGGTCCAGGTTATCTACTGCCGCGACACGCTCGGCATTGATCCCGAGAAGCTCAACGTCAACGGCGGCTCCATCGCTGTCGGTCACCCCTATGGCATGACCGGCGCGCGGCTGACGGGTCATGCGCTGATCGAGGGGCGTCGTCGCAAGGCGAAGTACGCGGTGGTCACGATGTGCGTAGGCGGCGGCATGGGTGCGGCCGGCCTGCTCGAAATCGTTCACTGATAATCAGAAACCTAAACAGCGAGATTCGGAGACGATCATGAGAACCGCCATCACAGACCTCTTCGAGATCGAACATCCCATTATTCAGGGGGGCATGCACTATGTAGGCTTTGCCGAACTCGCCGCGGCCGTCTCGAATGCCGGTGGCCTGGGCATCATCACCGGATTGACTCAAAGAACGCCCGAGAACCTCGCGAAGGAAATCGCGCGCTGTCACGACATGACCGACAAGCCGTTCGGCGTGAACCTCACATTTCTGCCGACGTTCGACGCCCCGCCATATCCGGAATACATCGCCGCGATCAAGGAAGGTGGCATCAAGGCCGTCGAAACCGCTGGCCGAAGTCCTGAGCAGTACATGCCGGCCCTGAAGGAGGCGGGCATCAAAGTCATCCACAAATGCACATCCGTCCGCCATTCGTTGAAGGCGGAGAAGATCGGTTGCGACGCCGTCAGCGTCGACGGATTCGAATGCGGTGGTCATCCCGGCGAAGACGACATGCCAAACATGATTCTGCTGCCGCGCGCTGCCGAAGAACTGAAGATCCCGTTCGTTGCATCGGGAGGGATGGCCGACGCGCGTAGTCTGGTTGCGGCGCTCGCGATGGGCGCTGCGGGCATGAACATGGGCACCCGGTTCGTGGCAACCAAAGAGGCGCCCGTCCATCAGAACGTCAAGGATGCGATCGTCAAGGCGTCGGAACTCGATACGCGTCTAGTGATGCGCTCGCTGAGGAATACCGAGCGCGTTCTCAATAACGCCGGAGTCGAGCGGCTGATCGCAACCGAACAAGCTAAGGGCGACTCATTGGTCATCGGCGACATCATCAATGAAGTGGCGGGCGTGTATCCGAAAGTCATGGTCGACGGTGACATGGACGCCGGCGCCTGGAGCTGCGGCATGGTTGCGGGCCTCATCAACGACATCCCGACCGTCAAGGAACTGATCGATCGCATCATGGCGGACGCCGAAAGCATCATCCGCCAGCGCTTGACCGGTTTTCTTAACGCCTCTGCCTGCGAACCCCTGCGCGCCGCAAGCTGAGGACGATGGCATGACGGATCATTTGAAGACGGATGTCGTCGATGGCGTGATGACGCTCACGATCTCGCGTCCCGAGAAGAAGAACGCGCTGACCGGCGCGATGTACGACGCGATGTCGGAAGGCCTCGAACGCGCCGAAAGGGATCCTGCCGTCAAGGTCGTTCTGTTTCAGGGCGACGGCGACAGCTTCACCTCCGGCAACGACTTGGCGGACTTTGCCGCCCAGTCCACGGCAAACGAAACCACTGACAGTCCCGCGTTTCGCTTTATCGGCAATTTAGCAAAGGCGACCAAGCCGCTCGTCGCGGCCGTCCAGGGAAACGCCGTTGGTGTCGGAACCACGATGCTCCTGCATTGCGATCTGGTCTACCTGGCGGAGAATGCGCGCCTGATCACGCCTTTCGTCAACCTGGCGCTGGTGCCCGAAGCCGCGTCGAGTTGGTTGCTCCCTTCGCGGATCGGGCACGTAAGGGCGTATGCCATGTTCGCGTTGGGAGAGCCGATGGATGCGGTAACCGCACTTCAATGCGGACTTGCCAATGCCGTCGTCCCTATCGGCGATGTTCGTGCGAGGGCGGCGACCGCCGCCCTGACTTTGACGCTGCGTCCGACAGGCGCACTTCGCCATACAAAGCTTTTGATGCGGGAGCAGCAGGAAATGATTGAAAGGATCGCTGAAGAGAGCGCTCTTTTCAAAGAGCGGCTTCAGAGCGCGGAAGCTCGCGAGGCCTTCTCTGCCTTTGCAGAGAAGCGAAAGCCCGATTTCACGAAAGTCTAACTTGGCGGCTAGAGAGCTGCGCCGGCAATCCATGACGATGATCAAGCGCCGAAACGAGTGTGCCCCTGCTGTGCCCCAGCTTTTCCGGGGCACACTTCGAGGGAATAAGGCCGCTAAGTACTTGAATGTGCTGGAATAATGGTGGGCGCACAAGGGATCGAACCTTGGACCTCTCCCGTGTGAAGGGAACGCTCTCCCGCTGAGCTATGCGCCCGGGATGCCGTACAGACAAAAGGCCGGGCGGTAATGGCCCGGCGGGGACTGACGTCAGTGGCGCGATTTAGGGAATAGGGGGCGGGGGTGTCAAGCAAACCCTGCCGCAAGTCAGCACAATAAGTCCCCCCATCCGGCCATGCGGGCGATTTGGGTTCCTGGCCCGCGATTTAGCCCGGCTGCGGGGCGCGGGAGGCGTGGGACTGCAGCGCCCGGATCCGGTCGGCGAGGGTGCTGTTGGGGGCGAAACCTGCGTCATTGGCGGGGCGCGGCTGAGCTGTTGGGGCCGGTTCAGCGGCCAGAATTGCCTCGATGGGCGAATTCGGCCCTTCCAGTGTCATCGCCATTTTGGCCACTTCGGCCGCGATGTCGTTGATGCGCTCGCGCAGCAGGGCGTTTTCCATGCGCTCGGTGGCCCATGCGCTCTCGGCCTGCTGATGGACGCCGTTGAGGTCGCGCTGCAGCTTGGCGCGCTCCTCGCGGGCGGCGGCGAGCTCGGTCTCCACCGCGGCCTTCTCGGCGCGCAGCTTCTCGATGACGGGCGATCCCTTGGCGCCGTTCATGGCGGCGAGCTCGACGCGCAGGTCGCGCGCGATCTGTTCGGCGGCCTCATTGGCCTGACGCAACTGGCCGTTCTCGAAATCGCGCTCGGCGAGGATCTTGGTCTGGGTCGAGAGCTGGCTCTCGAGATCGGTGACGCGGGCGCCGAGCTGTTCGGCTTCGCGGACCTGAATGGTGAGCTGCTGATCGAGGTCAGTCACGCGCTGGCTGAGATTCTCGACGCGCGCGCGCGCCTCGGTCAGTTCACGCGTCGCGGTGTCGGACTCGCCGCGCTGCAGCTCCAGTCGGTGCTGCGTATTGGCGAATTCCTTTTCGGCATCGCCGACGCGGCCCTTCAATTCCTCGACCTGCGCACGCACGGCGATGAGCTCGACCTGGCGGGTGTCGGCCACCATGGAGCGGTCCGAGAGGTCGTGGTTCAGCTTGGCGAGTTCGCTCTGCTTGTCGCTCAGGGCCTTTTCGGCGGCGCGCAACGCTTCCGTCTTGCTGGTGAAGTCGGCCTCGGTGAGGCCGAGCTTTTCCTTCACGGCGGCTTCACGGGCTTCCAGCGCGAAGATCGTGGCGTTCTTTTCGCCGAGCTCAAGCTTCATGCGGTTGATAGCGTCGGACTTCTTGCCGAGTTCGGCGAGCTGGCTGGTGGTCTTGTTCTTGAGCTGGTCGACGCTCATTTCCAGCCGGCGTGCCGCCATCGCGAATTCCGCGCGCAACTGGTCCTTGTCGGCCTGGATTTCCGCCATCGACAGCGGCGTCGCGGCTTCGAGCCGGCGGGTGGTGAGGCGGACGGCGCGGTTATGCACCAGCGGCATGATCATCAGGCCGCAGAGCATCGAGATCAGAAAACCGATCGCCAAATACATGATCGGTTCAACCATGACGAATGCTCCCACGCTCTCAAAATGTAGCGGTTAGCATGCCATGGCACCGCCGGCAAAGACAGCGTAACGCCTCGTTAACCTTTATTCAGCCGTTCAGAAGCGCTTGATCGCGCGCCTTTCCGATCGAAGAGGTTAGAACGGGTTCCAGGTCGCGCTGGGGGTATATTTGAGATAGCCGATATTGGCGCCGAGCCGCAGGCCGAGACCCGAACGGATCGGCACCAGCACGACGTTGTTGGCCGTCAGTGCCGTCATGCCGAAGCCGCCGATGATGTAGGCGGAACCGTCGATACCGGCGAAGCGCTGATAGATCGCCTGGGTGGCGGGCAGGTTATAGACCAGCGTCATGGTGCGGGCGCCGTCGCCGCCCCAGTCGAAGCCGACCGAAGGGCCCTGCCAGTAGACGCGCAGATCGCCGGCATTCTTCGTATAGAGCGTACCTTCGCCGTAACGCAGGCCTGCCACAATCGCGCCGCTGCCTTCCTCACCGAGAATATAGCCGTTCGGCAGGCCCCACTGGCTGACGGCCTTTTCGATCACCGAAGCGAGGCCGCGCGAGACATTGCCGAAAAACCGGTGTCCGGCCGTCATGAGTTCTTCGGACCGATAGGTGTCCGGTGCGGCCTGGCCGCGCGGTGGTTGCTGCGCAGAAGCCGGCGAGAAGGCGAGCGTGAACGTGGCTAGCGCGACCGCTGCCAGGCGTGATGCGAAGGTCATGAAAAGAACCCCTGGTATTTCAAATTTGCGACCGCGGCTTTAACCGGATGCTGAGAAGCACGGTTTAACTCTGCAGTCATTGTCCCCGACTCCCTATACTATCGGTATCAACTATGACGGCACAACGGCGGGAATTGTCAGGCTGGAGCCGTGGAATTGCCTTGATTCTGCTGCTGGCGGCCGCTCTGGTCCCGACGGGCGCGCAGGCTGCGACCAGCGAGCGCGTGGTCACTGACCGATATACGGGTCTCGCAATCAGCGGTTTCGATCCGGTGGCCTATTTCACCGAAGGCCGCCCGACGCTGGGTCAGCCGGACTTCGAAATGTCGGAAGAGGGCACCGTCTGGCGCTTCCGCAATGAGGGCAACCGCGCCTCTTTCGCCGCTCATCCGGACATCTACGGTCCGCAATTCGGTGGCTATGATCCCGTCGATGTCGCCCGCGGGGTCGCCTTCGCCGGCAATCCGCGTTTGTGGCTCATTACGGGCGAACGCCTTTACCTGTTCGGCCGGGAGGAAACCCGCGATGCCTTTGCTGCGGCACCGGCCAAATATCTGCCCGGCGCGCGCAAGCGCTGGCCGGGCGTGCAGGATATCCTGGCGAAATAATGCGGGTTCAGCCGCGCGCGCTCGCGGTGGGGTCACCCCAGGCGATGAATTCCGGCACGATGAAGTCTTCCCGGTTGCCGCCGAAGCGAACCGCCTTGCCAAAGGTGTCGGTCACCTTGCCGCCTGCAGCCACCACCACGGCATGGCCCGCAGCCACATCCCATTCGCAGGTTGGCGCCAGCCGCGGATAGATGTCGGCCTGGCCCTCGGCCACGCGGCAGAATTTCAGCGCCGAGCCGAACTCCTGTCTGACAGCGCCGGGGCGGCTGGCGATGAAAGCCTCGGTTCGCTGGTCGCCATGGGAACGGCTGACCGCAGCGGTCCACGCTGCGCCCGCAGCGGGCGCTGCGCGGGTCCGGATCGATGTGACCTTGCGGATGGACAGGTCTGGTGCGAGTTCGACACGTTCTGCGCCGCGCCCGACCAGCCCGCGCCAGATCAGCCCGAGGGCGGGGGCGCCGACGATGCCGAGCAATGGTGCGCCATCGACGATCAGGGCGATGTTGACAGTGAACTCCTGGCGGCCGGCGACGAATTCCTTGGTGCCGTCGAGCGGGTCGATCAGGAACAGGGTGCCGGCATAAGGCGGTGTCGCCAGGTGCAGGCGCTCTTCGGACAGCGACGGGATTCCCGGAAACAGCCGGGCCAGTCCTTCGCCGATGACATGGTCGGCCGCGAGATCGGCTTCGGTCACGGGCGAGCCGTCGGCCTTGCCATCCACGGTCATGACAGTGCGGTTGACCTTGAGGATGGCGGCGCCGGCCTGCGCGGCGAGCTCGGTCAGCGGCTCCATCAGGACGGCAGCCCGCGCGGCATCCATGCGAGGTCGCGAATCATCCGTCATCGACTAGCCTTCATCCCCTGCATGTCATCCCCGTTCATTTCTACACGCGCCTGTTGCACCGGTGGACTGTGCCAGCCTTGTTGTGGTCGCGCCACCATCTGCGGTGTATCTAACCGTAAAGCAAATGCTTGATTCGCCGTTCATTCTGTGTGGCCCCAGGAGCGCATTTCATGTCCGACACTCCCACGCCAGGTCCGGCCCCCGATGCCCTTGAACTCGCGGCATTGCTCTGCTCGCGGGTCTGCCACGACCTGATCAGCCCCGTGGGCGCCATCGTCAACGGGTTGGAAGTGCTCGATGACAATCCCAAGCCGGAAGACAAGGAATTCGCGCTCGATCTGATCCGGAAGAGCGCCAAGACCGCATCGGCCCGCTTGCAGTTCTGCCGGCTCGCCTTCGGAGCCGCCGGCTCGGCGGGCGCGCAGATCGATCTCGGCGACGCGCAGACCATGTCGCGCGGTCATCTTGAAGACGCCAAGACCAAGATCGAATGGAATCTGCCGCGGCTTCTGCTGCCGAAGAACAAGGTCAAGCTGCTGCTCAACATGCTGGTAATCGCGCAGCAGACGATTCCGCGCGGCGGCGTGCTCAAGATCGATGGCATCGGCGAAGGTGAGCCGCAGGGTTTCAAGATCACGGCCGCAGGCCTCAACGCGCGCCTGCCGCAGGCCATCGTCGATATGCTGGCCTCGGAACAAGTTGGCAGCATCGATGCCCATGCCGTGCAGCCTTACTACACGCGGCTGCTGGCGCAGGCTTGCGGCCTCAAGGTGACCTTGGTGCCCGAAGGCGACGCCATCGTCGTCACCGCGATCTGATCGCAAACTCATTCAACTCTTAATGAACTCTTTACGAGTCCGCCGTTTGGCGGGCTCGTACGTGTGCGAGCATATAGCTAAATGTCGCATTCATTGTTTTTGGGAATGCTCAACTAATATTAAACGCTTTGCGGGGAAAGTAGCCAGACTTCGAAAGGCGTAGCGAAAGTCGCGAGCCTGGAGTGTGAAGGCCTATTTTCATGGATGATCTTCTCCGCGAGTTTTTGACGGAAACCAACGAGAGCCTGGATACGGTTGACAATCAGCTGGTCCGCTTCGAACAGGACCCGAATAACGCGAAAATTCTCGATAATATTTTTCGCCTGGTTCACACCATCAAGGGCACGTGCGGATTTCTCGGACTGCCCCGTCTCGAAGCCCTGGCCCACGCCGCCGAGACATTGATGGGCAAATTCCGCGATGGAATGCCGGTCACCGGAGAAGCGGTTACGCTCATCCTGACCACGATCGATCGCATCAAGGAAATCCTCGGTCAGCTCGAAGCCACGGAAGCGGAGCCGGAAGGCGTCGACGAGGATCTGATCGGCGAACTGCATCACATGGTCGAAAAAGGCATGGAATCGATGACTGAGTCCGCACCTCCGATCGCACCGGAAGCGCCTGTCGCGGCCGAGACGGCCCCGCTGATCGTTCCGACCCTCGAGCGTGAGCTGCGTCCCGGTGAAGTCTCGCTCGAAGAGCTTGAGCGCGCCTTCCAGGAAACCGCCATCGAAGTCGCACCGCCGGCAGCTGCAGCGCCTGTCGCGCCGCCGGCTCCGGTTGCTGAAAAGCCCGCCGCGCCGAAGGCTGTCGCTCCGAAGCCCGCTGCCAAGAAGACTGCAGTCGAGGTCGACCAGCCAGAAGCCGACAAGGTCGCAAACCAGTCGATCCGCGTGAACGTCGACACGCTCGAACATCTGATGACCATGGTCTCCGAGCTGGTGCTGACCCGCAACCAGTTGCTGGAAATCAGCCGTCGTCATGAAGACACCGAATTCAAGGTGCCGCTGCAGCGCCTGTCCACCGTGACCGCCGAACTGCAGGACGGTGTCATGAAGACCCGCATGCAGCCAATCGGCAACGCCTGGCAGAAGTTGCCGCGTATCGTGCGCGATCTGGCCGGCGAACTCGGCAAGCAGATCGAACTCGAGATGCACGGCGCCGATACCGAACTCGATCGCCAGGTGCTCGACCTGATCAAGGATCCGCTCACCCACATGGTGCGCAACTCGGCGGATCACGGCCTCGAAACGCCGGCTGAGCGCGCTGCCGAAGGCAAGCCGGAGCAGGGCACGATCCGTCTGTCCGCCTATCATGAAGGCGGCCACATCCTGATCTGCATCGCCGACAACGGCCGTGGCCTCAACACCGAGCGGATCAAGGCGAAGGCGATCTCGAACGGTCTGGCCACCGAAGCCGATATCGAGAAGATGTCGGAAGCCCAGATCCACAAGTTCATCTTCGCACCGGGCTTCTCGACTGCAGCTGCAGTTACCAGCGTCTCCGGCCGCGGCGTCGGCATGGACGTGGTGCGCACCAATATCGATCAGATCGGCGGCACCATCGACATCAAGTCGGTCGCCGGCGAGGGCTCCAGTGTCACCATCAAGATCCCGCTCACGCTGGCCATCGTGTCCGCGCTGATCGTCGAAGCCGGTGGTGATCGCTTCGCGATCCCGCAGCTCGCGGTCGTCGAACTGGTGCGTGCACGCGCCAATTCCGAACATCGCATCGAGCGCATCAAGGACACCCCGGTGCTCCGCCTGCGCAACAAGCTGCTGCCGCTGATGCATCTGAAGAAGCTGCTGCAGATCGATGACGGCTCGTCGGCCGATCCGGAGAACGGCTTCATCGTCGTGACCCAGGTGGGCAACCAGACCTTCGGCATCGTCGTCGATGGCGTCTTCCACACCGAAGAAATCGTCGTCAAGCCGATGTCCACCAAGCTCCGTCACATCGGCATGTTCTCCGGCAACACCATTCTGGGCGATGGCGCGGTGATCATGATTGTCGATCCGAACGGCATCGCGCAGGAGCTTGGTGCTCTGGCATCCAACGCTCACGAGATCGCCGACGAGAACGCCGCAATGCGCGCGATGAATGCAGAACAGCTGACGTCGCTGCTGGTGTTCCGCGCCGGCTCCGCACAGCCCAAGGCGGTGCCGCTCGGTCTCGTCACGCGCCTCGAAGAAGTGGGCGTTGACAAGGTCGAGCTGTCGAACGGCCGCTACATGGTCCAGTACCGCGATCAGCTGATGCCGCTGGTGCAGATGGAAGGCGTGACCGTCCGTACGTCGGGTACCCAGCCAATCCTCGTTTTCGCAGACGACGGTCGCTCGATGGGTCTCGTCGTCGACGAAATCGTCGATATCGTCGAAGAGCGCCTGCATATCGAAGTGGCCAGCGGTCGCGAGGGGATCCTGGGCTCCGCTGTCATCAAGGGTCTCGCGACCGAAGTGATCGACGTCGGTCACTTCCTGCCGATGGCTTTCGCCGATTGGTTCTCGCGTAAGGAAATGCGTGTCTCGGCAACCGCCCAATCGGTGCTGCTGGTCGACGACTCAGCGTTCTTCCGCAACATGCTCTCGCCCGTGCTCAAGGCTGCCGGCTACAAGGTACGCGTCGCCACCAACGCCCAGGAAGGTTTGTCATTCCTGCGCTCGGGTCAGGAGGTCGACGTAATCCTCACCGACATCGAAATGCCGGATATGAACGGCTTCGAATTCGCCGAGACCATCCGTGCGGATCAGAAACTCAGCCACACGCCGATCATTGCTCTCTCGGCGATGATCTCCCCGGCTGCCATCGAGCGCGGTCGCCTCGCAGGTTTCCATGATTACGTCGCCAAGTTCGATCGCCCCGGCCTGATTGCGGCGCTCAAAGAACAGACCACCGAAGTTCGCCAGGCTGCGTGAGGGAAATCGCAATGACCACCGCCACTACGACCACCACCACCACCAAGGCTCCGAGCGCTGACGGCGCGATCACCGAATACGTGACCACCATGATCGGTGGACAACTGTTCGGCATGCCGATCTCGCGCGTGCAGGACGTGTTCATGCCCGAGCGTCTGACCCGCGTGCCGCTGTCCTCCAGCGACGTCGCCGGCGTGCTCAATCTGCGCGGTCGAATTGTGACCGCGATCGACATGCGTTCGCGCCTTGGCCTGCCGAAGAACGATGACGGCAAGCCACCGATGGCTGTGGGCGTCGATCTCCGCGGTGAATCCTACGGCTTGCTGATCGATTCGATCGGCGAAGTCCTGAAGCTTGCCGATGAGAGCCGTGAGGTGAATCCGGTCAATCTGGATCCGCGCATGGCCAAGATGGCCGATGGCGTCCATCGTCTCGATGGGCAACTGATGGTCGTACTCGACGTTGATCGCATCCTTGAAATCTCGCCTGACAAGCTGGCCGCCTAAGACCAGCACTTGGACAATTTTGTCCGCGGTGAAAATGAGGCTCACATGAAGACATGTCTGGTTGTCGATGACTCCAGTGTCATCCGTAAGGTCGCCCGTCGGATTCTCGAAGGTCTCGATTTCGAGATCACCGAAGCTGAAGACGGCGAGAAAGCGCTCGAAATCTGCAAGCAGAACCTGCCGGACGCTGTTCTGCTTGATTGGAATATGCCGGTGATGGATGGCTACGAGTTCCTGCGTAACCTGCGCCGCATGCCGGGCGGTGACGTTCCGAAGGTCGTGTTCTGTACGACGGAGAACGACGTGGCCCACATCGCGCGCGCTCTGCACGCCGGCGCGAACGAATACATCATGAAACCGTTCGACAAGGAAATCGTGTCGGCGAAGTTTCAGGAAGTCGGCCTGATCTAAGTTCTACGCCGGAATTGCGTATTCCACTTCCGGCGCCCGCCTTTTTGTTTGTGCATTTGTTTTGTCAGTGCATTTGTCGCGTTGTGTTGCGTCCGGTGAGTTCATGAGTGTTGATGTGATAAGTCCTCCTGTTGTCGATTCGCGGTATGAGCCACTGCGAGTCATGGTGGTGGACGACTCCGTCGTCATTCGCGGCCTGATCTCGCGCTGGATCGAGGCCGAGCCTGACATGGCCGTCGCGGCGTCGCTTCGTACTGGTCTCGATGCCGTCAACCAGATCGAGCGCATCAATCCCGACGTTGCGATTCTCGATATTGAAATGCCGGAGCTCGATGGCATTTCGGCGCTGCCGCAGCTGCTGGCGAAGAAGCGGAATCTCATTATCATCATGGCGTCGACGCTGACCCGCCGCAACGCGGAGATCAGCTTCAAGGCGATGTCGCTCGGCGCCGCCGACTACATTCCGAAACCGGAGAGCACCCGGGAGATTTCCGCAGCCGACATCTTCAAGCACGACCTGTTGCAGAAGATCCGTCATCTTGGCGCGAAGGTTCGCCGCCTGAAGTCGGCGACGACGCCGTCGATCGTGCCGGCTCCCGCGGCGCGTGAGGCTGCACCGTCTTTCAAGTCCGTGACATCAGTCGCCGCACAGGCGCAGCTCGTGAAGCGTCCTTTCAGCGCCACGATGCCACGCGCGCTGCTGATCGGTTCGTCCACTGGCGGGCCGCAGGCCCTGATGACGCTGGTTGCCGAAATCGGCGCCGTGATCGACAAGGTGCCTGTTCTGATCACGCAGCATATGCCGCCGACCTTTACGACCATTCTTGCCGAACATCTCGCCCGGGCCAGCAAGCGTCCGGCTCGCGAAGGTGTCGATGGCGAAATCGTCAAGGCCGGTCAGATCTACCTCGCACCGGGCGGCAAGCATATGCGCGCCGTCAAGCAGGGTGCCAACATCGCCATCGCGCTCGATGACGGTCCGCCGGTGAATTTCTGCAAGCCTGCTGTCGATCCGCTGTTCACGTCTGCCATCGACGTCTGGCACGGCGCCATTCTCGCCGTCGTGTTGACAGGCATGGGTTCGGACGGCATGCGCGGCGGCAAGGATATCGTCGCGGCTGGCGGCAATGTCATCGCGCAGGACGAAGCATCGAGCGTGGTGTGGGGTATGCCCGGCGCTGCCGCCAATGCAGGCATCTGCTCGGCTATCCTGCCGCTCAATCAAATCGGTTCGAAAGTGGTTCGTCTTTTCTCGGGAGATCGGTCATGACACCGGCAGACTATGATTTCCTGCGCAAGTTCCTGAAGGAGCGCTCGGGTCTCGATCTGTCTGCTGACAAGCAGTATCTGGTCGAAAGCCGGCTGATGCCGCTCGCGCGCAAGGCCAACCTGTCGGGCATTGAAGAGCTGGTCCAGAAGATCAAGAACGGCTCGTCCACGGTTGCGTCCGACGTGGTCGAGGCGATGACCACCAACGAAACCTTCTTCTTCCGCGACAAGCTTCCATTCGACCATCTGCGTGACGTCGTGCTGCCGGAGATGATCCAGGCACGTGCCGCCCGCAAGAGCCTGCGGATCTGGTGTGCGGCTGCGTCCACCGGTCAGGAGCCGTATTCGATCGCGATGACCATCAAGGAAATGAGCGCCCAGCTCGCCGGATGGCGGATCGAGATCATCGGCACCGATATCTCGCAGCAGGTGCTTGAGAAGTCGAAGTCGGGCATCTACACCCAGTTCGAAGTGCAGCGCGGATTGCCGATCCAGCTGCTGGTCAAATACTTCAAGCAGACCGGCGAGATGTGGCAGATCAATCCGGAGATCCGGTCGATGATCCAGTACAAGCCGCTCAATCTGCTGCAGGACTTCTCCAGCATGGGCAAGTTCGACATCGTCTTCTGCCGCAACGTGCTGATCTATTTCGATCAAGACATGAAGACGCAAATCTTTGGCCGCCTTGCCAAGTGCACGGAGCCCGATGGCTTCCTGGCGCTGGGCGCCGCAGAGACCGTTGTCGGTCTGACCGACGCGTTCAAGCCGCATGCCGACAAGCGTGGCCTGTACCGTCCGAACGTCGTCCGTGCCGCACCGTCGATCGTGCCGAGCATGACGCCTGTAGGTCTGAAGGCCGCTGCTTCGCCGGCACGCTGAGCGCCGTCACAGGATCGCGTGCGGAATGAAGCGTGACATGTTGCCGGTGATCGGATTCTCATCCTCGCGGATCGAGAGCCCGCATGGCACGTCATCGACCAGCCAGCTGCCCAGCACCGGATACTGATCCGCAAAGGTCGGCAGTGGCATCAGCATCTGCCGGATGAAGCCTTCTTCGCCATAGGGACCGGGCTGCGCATCGATGGCGCTGCCGCCGCTCACAAGCGTGACATTGGCGCCTTCGCGCGAATAGAGCGGCTTGCGCACATAGGATGTGCCGAGCTCAGCGGCTGCAGCATCATCGTCGAAATAGGCCGGCAGCAGGTTCGGGTGGTTCGGAAACATCGCCCATAGCAGCGGCAGGATGCCCTTGTTGGACAGAATGGCTTTCCATGGTGGCTCGATCCAGCGCGTCGATGCGCCTTTCAGACGGCCGCCGAATGCCTCGCGGAACATCCACTCCCACGGATAAAGCTTGAACATCAGGTCGATCGGCTGGTCCTTGAGATCGACGAAGTGCCCGCTGTCGGCATAACCGATGTCCTTGATGTCGATCAGCGCCGGTGTGAGGCCGCCTTGCTGCGCGACATCGGCGAGATACTGTACTGTGCCGCGGTCCTCGGCATTGTCCATGGCGGCTGCGAGATGAATGGCTTTGTCGGCGCCGATCTTGCGCCAGGCCTCGATGAGCCGCTCATGCAGCGAGTTGTATTGATCGGCCCGCTTCGGGATGATCTGGCGCTCGATCGCCTGTTCGAGCCAGGTCCATTGAAACACCGCGGCCTCGAACAGTGAGGTTGGCGTGTCCGCATTGTATTCGAGCAGCTTTGCCGGGCCTTTGCCGTCGAACTGGAAATCGAAACGGCCGTAGAGACTGGGATCGCTCCGTTGCCAGCTTGCGGCGATGAAGGTCCAGTAGGCCTGCGGGATCTTCAGCAGCCGCAGATAGCGCTCATCCTTGACCGCACGGCTCACCAGCTCGCGGCACATCGCGTTGAGTTCGGCAGTCGGAGCCTCGATCTGACGCTCGATCTCATCCAGCGTGAAAGCGTAGTAGGCGCGCTCGTCCCAATAGCGGTCGCCTGCCTCGGTATGAAATACGAAGCCTGTCGCGGCTGCGGTGGCCTGCCAATCGTCACGCTCGGAACATGCGACGCGTTGCATGAGAAACTAGCCGCCGCCGGAGAAATGCGAGGCGAAGGAGCCGAAGCCACCATGGGTTACGTGGCTGCTGCTGGATGACGAGCTGTCATATCCGCCGCTGGATGACGATCCGGCGCTGGCGAAGTTGCTGCGTCCGGAGGAACTGCTGCTGCCCCCTGAATAGCCATGGCCGCCGGAGGATGACGACGAACTGCGCTGCTGACACTCCTGCTGCTGGCCGGCGATGGCCGCGCGGTTCGGGTCGCAATGTTCGCTCGGCATCAGCGCATAGGCGCCGCCGCCCAGGGCCATGGTGCCCATGAGCAAGAGCGCCACGTGGTTGGAGCGTTTGCGCGACGGGACTTCCTCAGGCATCGGCTGCACGGGTCGGCGCTTGCCGAAGTTCTTTGCGGGCCCGCTTGTCATGGCGAATACACCATGGAGGCAGCGTTCAGCACGCCGGCAGCAAGGGAGGCGAGGCCGAGCCAGAGGGCCGGGGCCATCTCGCCATTGGCTATGCGATCCGACAATTGCGGCACCGGAATGCGGAGAATGAAATAGACCGCGATCTGCACGATCAGCGCGATGATCGCCCAGATCAGGCAGTCGACCACATTGGCGGAGTGGACGATCGCGCTGGCCACCGGCAGCACGAAGCCGAGCAGGCTGAGCCCGAGCGCGATCGCAGCTGGCGCGCAATCCTTGCGGATCAGTGCGAACTCGTCATGTGCGGTTACGCGCAGATAGACGAACAGGTAGAGCATCACGGCGACAATGCCGGTGCAGAAATAGACCAGAAAGGCCGGCAGCCCGACCAGAGATTGCAGAACCATTCCGCCCCCGAAATGTGCGCCAAACATGATCGCTTGGTATTCGCCTATGGCATTCGTCGCTGTAAGCAAAGGGTGGGTTCATCCACGCAAACAAAAACCCCGCCTTTCGGCGGGGTTTCGTGAGAACTTTCGGGGAGTGACGCTTAAGCCGGCTTGAAACTCAGGCCGGGATGCGGATCTCTTCTTCGTGCGGTTCGCGGAGCACATAGCCACGGCCCCAGACGGTTTCGATGAAGTTGCGGCCTTCGGAAGCATTCGCCAGCTTCTTGCGCAGCTTGCAGATGAAAACGTCGATGATCTTCAGTTCGGGCTCGTCCATGCCACCATAGAGGTGGTTGAGGAACATTTCCTTGGTGAGGGTGGTGCCCTTGCGGAGCGAGAGCAGCTCCAGCATCTGGTATTCCTTGCCCGTCAGATGGACGCGCTGACCGCCGACTTCCACCGTCTTGGTATCGAGATTGACCACCAGGTCGCCGGTCTGGATGACCGACTGGGCGTGGCCCTTGGAGCGGCGCACGATCGCATGAATGCGGGCAACCAGCTCGTCCTTGTGGAAGGGCTTGGTCATGTAGTCGTCGGCGCCGACGCCGAGACCCTTGACCTTGTCCTCGATGCCGGCAAGGCCCGAGAGAATGAGGATCGGGGTCTTGATCTTGGACACCCGCAGCTGCTTGAGCACATCGTAACCGGACATATCCGGCAGATTGAGATCGAGCAGGATAATATCGTAGTCGTAGAGCTTGCCGAGATCGACGCCCTCTTCTCCGAGATCCGTCGTATAGACGTTGAAACTCTCGGATTTGAGCATCAGCTCAATCGACTGCGCAACGGCGCTATCATCTTCAATTAGCAAAACGCGCATGCCAGTCCCCTTTAGTCGCCGCTCCGGGCGTCAGGTCGGCCGCCATACTTGCGGCACCAAAAAACGCCTACGAACAACTGATTCGGATCCTGACTGGATATGGTTAACAAAACCTGATTCTTCAGCGCAAGCTCTAATCGTGCAATTTTTGTCGAATCGCCATAAGATGTTGCAGCAAAGACTCTTTTTGTACCCGTACCCGCTCAAGCTCCACATTAAGAGCCGGACCTAACCGACTCCATCGACTCGCCCCTTCATTCTGATGGCGCGAATGCTCTCAGTCATCCAAGACAGTGACGTAATGATTAACGATGCGGGTAAACACGGGGTTAAGGCCGAGCCGGCAATGAAGCGAAACTTAAGGGTTTTGCAATGAAAGCCCTTGCGGAACAGATTACTGACCTCGATGGCGTCAATATTTACGGCCGGGTGGTCGGTGTTCGCGGGTTAATGGTTGAGGTCGCCGGGCCGATCCACGCGATGTCGGTCGGTGCCCGCATTACCATCGAGACCGGCACCAGCCGTTCCATCCCTGCCGAGGTGATTGGTTTCAGTGGCGACAACGCCGTGGTGATGCCCTTTGCCGGACTGGAAGGCGTACGTCGCGGCTGCCGGGCGGTGATCGCCAATGCCGCCAGCCAGGTGCGGCCCTCGATCGCCTGGCTCGGCCGCGTCGTGAACGCCATGGGCGAGCCGATCGACGGCAAGGGGCCGTTGCTGCAGGGCCCGGCACCGATGCCGTATCGCGCGTCTCCGCCGCCGGCGCATTCTCGCAAACGCGTCGGCGCGCCGCTCGATCTCGGGGTGCGCTCGCTCAATACCTTCCTGACCTGCTGCCGCGGCCAGCGTATGGGCATCTTTGCGGGCTCCGGCGTCGGCAAGTCGGTCTTGCTGTCCATGCTGGCACGCAATGTCGATGCCGACGTGTCGGTCATCGGCCTGATCGGCGAACGTGGCCGTGAAGTGCAGGAGTTCTTGCAGGAGGACTTGGGCGAAGAAGGTCTCGCACGCGCCGTCGTAGTCGTGGCTACTTCGGACGAGCCTGCACTGATGCGGCGCCAGGCGGCCTATCTGACGCTGTCGATCTCGGAATTCTTCCGCGACGAGGGCAAAGACGTCATGTGCATGATGGACTCGGTCACGCGTTTCGCCATGGCGCAGCGTGAGATCGGCCTGTCCGTCGGCGAGCCGCCAACTGCAAAAGGCTATACGCCGACGGTGTTTACCGAATTGCCGAAGCTGCTGGAGCGGGCAGGGCCGGGCACCGATGAAGGCTCGATCACCGGTATCTTCACGGTGCTGGTCGACGGCGACGATCACAACGAACCCGTTGCGGACGCCGTGCGCGGCATTCTCGATGGCCATATCGTGATGCAACGCGGTATCGCCGAACGTGGCCGCTATCCTGCTATCAATATCCTGAAGTCGGTGTCGCGAACCATGCCGCGGTCCTGCGATCCAGCCTATTTGCCGACGATCACGCGAGCCCGGCAGATCATGGCGACCTATTCGGATATGGAAGAACTGATCCGGCTTGGTGCCTATCGCGCCGGTTCCAGTCCGGAAGTGGACGAGGCGATCCGGCTCCATGAGCCGCTTGAGGCATTCCTGCGGCAACGCAAGGACGAAGTCTGCGGACTGGCTCAAGGCTATCAGCAACTGCAACAAATCGTTGGTGGTTTGGAAACGGAACGCTAACTTTGTCAGGCCATCATGACCCTCAGAGAAGAATTTCGGCCGGTCAGCCCCTTGCGGTTGTCCGGTTGTGTCCCGCGTTGAGACTGGGACTTCTGGGGAGTATGAGTCGATGAAGTCACGTGACACCCTGATCCGCCTGAAGAAGTTCCAGGTCGATGAGAAGCGCCGCCGGGTCAATCAGATCGAAGGCATGATCGCGGATTTCCAGCGCATGTCGGTCGATCTCGAGCGCGAGATCCAGACCGAACAGGATCGCGCCGGTATTCAGGATCCCACTCACTTTGCCTATCCCACCTATGCGAAGGCTGCGATTCAACGTCGCGAGAACCTGACACGTTCGGCCGATGAGCTGCGCGTGCAGCTCGAAGACGCGAAGGCATTGCTGAGTGAAGCTTTCGAAGAACTCAAGAAGGTCGAACTGCTCGACGAGCGCGACCAGGCCCGTGCACGCGACGAAGAGAACGCACGCGAACAGGCCGACCTCGACAGCATTGGCCTGATGCGTGCCCGCATCGGCGCAGTGGCCTGATCCGCAGAAGCGGCGAGCCAACGAGCCTCAAAGATTGAAGTCATCAAGCCCGGGCCGCGAGGTCCGGGTTTGCTGTTTGTGGTCTATCCACAGCATAAACAGCGACATGGCCCGCTTGCTATAATCTATGTTACGACAGGTAATACCGCCGGGCGGCACCTCCGTAAGGCGAAAGGTATATTGAGGTTGGGGAGACGTAATGCTGACGCCGGCTGAGCTGGTCTGGCTTCTTGCCGCAGTTGCCAAAGGGGATGAAGCCGCCTTCGAGCGACTCTATGCAGCGACGCGCGCGAAACTCTTTGGCGTCGTGATCCGTATCTTGCGCAGACAGGATCTCGCCGAGGAAGTCATCCAGGAGGCCTACGTCAAGATCTGGAACAGCGCCGGGCAATTCAATCCCGGTGTTGCCTCGCCGATCACGTGGATGGCGTCGATCGCTCGTAACCGGGCTATCGATGTCGTTCGCAAGAGAAGCGAAACGTCTATCGAGGAAGAGCCGGCTGCAATGGAAGTGGCAGCCGATACACCTGACCCGCTCGCGCGACAGGAAATGACCGAAGAATTGAAGCGCTTGTTGGAGTGCGTGGGCCGGCTTGAGCCGGACCGGCAGAAACTGGTGCTGCTTGCTTACTACAATGGTTGGAGCCGCGAACAACTCGCGACGAAGTTCGAAGCGCCGGTCAATACAGTGAAGACGTGGCTGCGCCGCAGTATGATGGACATCCGGGAGTGTCTGGGACTGACATGATGGCCTATAGCGAAGACCATATCGCGCTTGCCGCGGAATATGCGCTTGGCACGCTCAGTGCCGAAGAGCGCGTGCAGGTCGAGACCATGATGTCCGTCGACAAGGATTTTGCCGCTGTGGTCGAGGCGTGGGAGCGCAAGCTCGGCGTTTTGAATCAGATGGTCGGCCTTGTCGAGCCGCGTCCTGAAGTCTGGGAGAAAATCCGCGTTGCGATCGGTCTGGCCGGTACGCAAGAAGCGATCGTGCATCCGGAAGCGCCGCAGCCGGTCGCTGCAGCGGCGGTCGTCGCTGAGCAGCCTGCGATAGACCGTTCGACGCTCGATCGTTCGAACGTGATTGATTTCTCGGTCCAGGCAAAACGCTGGCGCGGTGTCGCCACCGGCATGACCGCCGTTGCCGCTATGCTTGTTGCGCTGATTGCCGTACAGGCCTATCGCCCCGAATTGCTGCCGGCGGGTTTACGCCCGAAGGCAGCGCAACAGGTGGTGCAGGCGCCAGCGCCGGTAGCGCCGCCCGCAGCAGCTCAGTCGCAATACGTCGCCTTGCTGCAGACCGACGCTGCGTCACCCGCATTCATCCTCACTGTCGATGCGGCGACCAAAAACTTTACAGTGCGCAAGGTTGGCGCCGAACCGCAGGCCGGCAAAAGCTACGAGCTCTGGATTGTGTCCGACAAGCTGCAACGCCCGCGTTCGCTCGGCGTGATCGGCAGCAACGACTTCACATCGCGCGCTGCACTCGCTGCCTATGATCCCGATGTCGTCAATCAGGCCACCTATGCCGTGACCGTGGAGCCGGAAGGCGGTTCGCCGACCGGTGCAGCCACGGGCCCGATCGTGTTCACCGGCAAGCTGATCGAAACGGTGCCGCCGGCACGGTGATCGTTTGGCTCTCTCGTCATCCGGCATTGGTCCCACAGTCGTCATTCCGGGGCGCATGAAAGCGGCGCAGTCGCTGTAATGCAAACCTCTCAATTGTCATTCCGGGACGCGCTCTTGCGCGGGCCCGGAATCCATAAACTCCACGTCAGCCGGAAAGCACCGGGTACAAATCCATCCAGTTTGGATTTTGCTCTTCGATCAATCGGATCTTCCAGCGCGCGGCGCCATTTCTTGAGTTCTTTCTCACGCGCAATGGCCGACAGGACGTCATCGTAGACCTCAAACCAAACGAGCTTGTCGACGTCATAACGTCGCGTGAAGCCGTCAACCACGTTGGTTATGGATTCCGGGCTCGCGCAAGAGCGCGCCCCGGAATGACAATCGAGAGAATAGGGCTTAAACATTTTTTCCTATTTTATCTTGACAATATCCCCAAGAGGATTATCCTCCGATCATCCGGTTCGCGAGGGGCGCTTCTAGAGGCGTCTTGAGGTGGAACAGGGATGCGGCGCCTGCGGGTGTGGGGTGACGTACCCCGCGCACTCGGGAGGCCTTGGGTCACCGTCCGGCCCCACTACGGGGGTCTGCCACTCATGCTGGCTGGACGTGGCATTGGTGAACGGCGGGAAACCGTCGGGATCAGCGGAGTGCGGAGCTCTGCGCCTTTGCCCGGAAGAACGGTCCCGGGGACAGAAATCGCCCGTAGCAGTCGCAGACTGCGTAAACTTGTCTGCGGTGTGGCGCGCCGTGAGGCGTTGCGCGGTTGCAGCTTGCCGGCGTTCCGGCGGAGCGGATCGCGACAGAAACCACCCCTTGCGCCTCACGGCGCGCTGCCACCCCTCATATTTTCGAGGGGCACTGCTCATACCTCGGACGCGCAAGCGCCGCGAGACTGCGAGAGTTTGGCTGTTTGATATTTGAATCTGTGATGGCGCGCTGGCGCGCAGAGTATCCCACTGCGCAGCTGCGCTGATTGAGGGAGGGAGAAGCAAGAAAGCACCCCACAAAAGAAAAACGCCCGTGGGGAGCGGGCGTTTTCCATTCAGAAGTCCACTCGGGGGGAAGTGGAGCTTCTATGTATTCACCTGACGACCTTGGGGGACATCGCCACGCGAATTCCTGAATTCCTTAGCGGACCATGCTGGCGTTCGAAGTAGTGACAGCAACCGGCTGGCCTGCTTTGATCACACGAGCGCTCGCGGTCTGGCTGTAGCCTTCGTCAGCATTCATGCGGGCCGAGATTCCGAAGCCTGCCACGAAGATACCGGCGACCAGAGCAACGATCACCACCTTGAGGTGGGTCATGCGATCCGCGCTGTAAATCGAGTGGTTCATTGGAAACGCTCCCTGCCGTCTTACTCTGCCTACGACCGTTTGTGTCGTGTCCGCGTCGGCAGGTTCAACTCATCACGCATAGGAAACGTGGTGTTGGGTCGTTCCGTTCCAAATAGTCGATCACAAGGCAGTGATAAGACGTGATCCGGCGCGATTGAAGCACCCGGCTTGGCCCTGAAATTCATAAATTATTATTTATTATCAGAGCGTTGAGAGTGATTCGTGCCGTCGCCCCGAAATGGCCTCGGGATGCGACATTCTGGCAAATCTCTTGTCTGTGACGAATTTACATCGGTTTCGGGCAAGGTTGCTAGCCTCTTGCCGCCGAATCAGACGCTTCCGACGGTCTTCAGGCGCGCACGGGGGTGGATTTCCGCCTGGGACAGCACTGTGGTTTGCGCACGGAACCGTTCCACCAGCGAGCGCACGAACGGCCGGATCGAGGCCGAGGTGACCAGCACCGGCGCTTCGCCTTCGCGCGCGGCCTGTTCGAAACGATCGCGCACGGTGGTCATGAACTCCGACAGCTTCGACGGCTGCATCGCGAGACTGCGTTCTTCGCCGGTGCCGATGATCGATTCCGCGAAGGCCTGCTCCCACTGCGCCGACAGTGCAATGAGCGGCAGGTAGCCGTTGTAGGACGTGTTCTGCGCGCAGATCTGTCGCGCGAGGCGCGCACGTACATGCTCGACGATGGTCGACGGGTTGCGCGAGAAGGCGAGGGCGTCGGCAATGCCTTCGAGGATGGTCGAGAGATCGCGCACCGAAATACGTTCGGTGAGCAGCAATTGCAGCACGCGCTGGATGCCCGACACGGTGATGAGCGACGGGACGATATCCTTGACCAGTTCGCCTTGTTCCTTCGGCAGGTCCTTCAGTAGCTTCTGCACTTCGCCGTAGGACAAGAGGTCCGACATATTGCCCTTCAGCAGCTCTGTCAGATGCGTCGACAAGACCGTGGCGGCGTCGACCACGGTGTAGCCCTTGAGCGAAGCTTCTTCCTTCAGGCCGGCATCGACCCAGGTCGCGGGCAGGCCGAAGGTCGGCTCTGTCGTGTGAATGCCCGGGACGTTGACCTGATTGCCACCGGGATCCATGACCATGAACTGGTTCGGCCAGATGCGCCCGGTGCCGGCGTCCACTTCCTTGATCTTGATGATGTAGGTGTTGGCTTCGAGCTGCACGTTGTCCAGAATTCGGACCGACGGCATCACGAAACCCATTTCGACGGCGAGCGACTTGCGCAGCGCCTTGATCTGTTCGGTCAGGCGATCGGTGCCGTCCGGGCCATTGACCAGCGGCAGCAGCGCGTAGCCCAGCTCGATCTTGAGATCGTCGATCTTCAGCGATGCGGAGATCGGCTCGTCCGCGGCGGCGGCTTGTGCGGCGGCGGCGGCGGCGGGCGCTGCAGCCTGATGCGCGACTTCGGCACGCGCAACCTTGTTGCGCTTGTTGGCGGTGACGGCGAGGTAGGCTGCGCCGCCGCCGAGTGCGAGGAACGGCAGCATCGGAATGCCCGGCAGCAGCGCCAGCGTCAGCATGACGCCGGCCGACATGCCCAGCGCCTGCGGATAGCCGGAGAATTGCTTGATCAGCGTCTTGTCGGCGGCGCCGGTAATGCCCGCCTTCGAGACGAGCAGGCCTGCGGCGGTCGAGACGATCAGCGCCGGAACCTGGGTGACCAAGCCGTCGCCGACGGTCAGCAGCGTATAAGTGCGGCCGGCTTCCGAGAACGACAGGCCCTGCTGCGCGACGCCGATGATGATCCCGCCGATCACGTTGATGGCGGTGATGAGCAGGCCGGCAATGGCGTCACCGCGGACGAACTTGGAAGCACCGTCCATGGCGCCGAAGAAGCCACTTTCGTCTTCGAGGTCCTTGCGGCGCGCCTTGGCGGTGGCCTCGTCGATCAGGCCAGCCGACAGATCGGCGTCGATCGCCATCTGCTTGCCGGGCATCGAGTCCAGCTGGAAGCGTGCCGCGACTTCGGCGATACGGCCCGAACCCTTGGTGATGACGATGAAGTTCACGATCACCAGGATCGCGAACACGACGATGCCGATGACGAAATTGCCACCCATCACGAAATTGCCGAACGCCTCGATGACGTGGCCGGCCGCGGCGGTGCCTTCGTGGCCATGCGACAGGATCAGGCGGGTCGAGGCCAGGTTCAGCGACAGCCGCAACATGGTCGAGATCAGCAGCACGGTGGGGAATGACGAGAATTCCAGCGGCGTCTGGGTGAACAGTGCCGTCATCAGGATCAACACCGACATGGTGATGGAGATCGCGAGGAACAGATCCATCACGATAGCTGGCAGCGGCATGATCAGGACGACAAGGATGATCAGAACGCCGAAGGCGAGGCCGATATCGCCGCGCAAGACGTTCGTCCTGATGCTGGCGAAGTCGAAACCGCCGCTCTTGGGTGCGCCCAGACCCTGACCCGCGATCAAATCCGTCATCGATGTCGCTTCCCCGCGCGAATGTCGTTCGCGACTGCCGAACGTCTGCGCGGCGGCCGAAGGGCCGCCGATCCGCAAGTGAGGCACCGCACTGGCATCCACGGGCATTCCCCCGGTCAGCTGACGAGACGCGACTCCACTCGGCAATTTTTGCCGTGTGTATGGTTAGCAAAGGGTTAACGAGGCGTTACTGACCGGCTTTGCCACAAGCCCGGAGCCAGTTTTGGCCGAAACGGTCTGTTGCACTGTTTCTGCATGCCTAATCCTTCGGCATATCGCTTGACCCGTGGGCACACGCCGAGGATGTTGCCGCCGTGACCATCGCGACCCCCACTTCAGATTCGATGCCGTTCCTGCCTGACTCCCGTCAGGCCTGGATCAGGCTGTCGCTTGCCTTGATCATCGGCTCACTGGGGTCAGTGGGCATGTGGTCGGTGGTGGTGGCGCTCCCGGCCGTGCAGGCCGACTTCGCGGCCAGCCGCGGCGCGGCGTCGCTGGCCTTTACCCTGACCATGGTCGGCTTCGGCCTCGGCGGCGTGGTCGCCGGCAGGCTCACGGACCGGTTTGGCATCGTGGCCACGATTGCGCTTGCGACGGTGCTGATGGGCGCCGGTTATCTTCTCGCGTCGCAGTCCACGGCGCTTTGGCAGTTCAATCTTATTCACGTGGTGATCGGGGCAGGATCGTCGGCAACCTTCGGGCCGCTGATGGCGGAGGCGTCGCACTGGTTCGAACGCCGGCGCGGCATCGCGGTGACTGTCGCTGCAACCGGCAGCTATATCGGCGGCACGCTCTGGCCGCCGATTGTCAGCTGGGGCATTCTGACTTTTGGCTGGCGCTCGACGCATATCAGTGTCGGGATCGTTACAACCGTCCTGATGCTCCTGATGCTCGCGGTTCTGCGCGCGCAGATGGGTGCAGTCACACGGCGTAGTCACGTCAATGCGCCGCCGCCCAAGGTCGATCTGCAGCTCAGCAACAATACACTGACGACGCTTCTCTTCGTGGCCGGCATCGGTTGCTGTGTCGCCATGGCGATGCCGCAGGTGCATATCGTCGCTTATTGCGGAGATCTCGGCTACGGCGTGACGCGCGGCGCCGAGATGTTGTCGCTGATGCTGGCCTGCGGGATTGTCAGCCGTGTTGGCTCGGGTTTTCTGGCCGATCGTATCGGTGGCATTCGCACGCTGCTGATCGGCTCGTTGCTGCAGGGATTCGCACTGCTGTTCTATTTGTTCTTCGACAGCCTGGGCTCGCTCTACATCATCTCGGCGATGTTCGGCCTGTTCCAGGGCGGTCTGGTGCCGGCCTATGCCATCATCATCCGCGAGGCGATGCCCGCATCGCAGGCGGCTACGCGTGTCGGCATTGTCATATTGGGCACGGTAGGAGGCATGTCACTTGGCGGTTGGATGTCGGGCGTCATCTTCGACGCTACGGGCTCCTACGCGGCAGCGTTCATGAACGGCCTCGCCTGGAATGCACTCAACGTCACCATCATCACGGCGCTGATGCTGCGGGCGCGCCGCAGGTTGATTTTCTCCTCGGGCGCATCGGTCGCCTAAGGCGTCAGATCCTGCACCGGTGGCATCGCCGGAAATCCATCGATCGGTACGTTTTCGAGCGCGCGTTTGGCCGGGCCGCTACCGAACATGCAATCCAGCGTCGGCTCGGCAATCGCCGTCATGGTCCGCGGGATCAAGCTTCGTTTGTCCGGCGGCAGCCAGTTCTCGTTCAGCGTGGGGACGCCGCGCTCGGTGACCCCGTACAGGATCGCGTCGAGAATATCGCGATCGCCGATCTCGCTGATCAGCGCGGTGCGGACGCAGTCGCAGATCGCTTCGGGATGCGCATAGCGCGACACCATGAAGGGCGCGCAGAGCCGGATGAACTCGCCGCGCGGATCGGGCATCAGGGACAGGCGACGCGTGTCAGTCATCGCGATGGTCGACACCCCGCACGCCAACAGGCTGCCCAGGACAATGGGAGACAGTGTGCTGAGGGACAGGTACCGCAACAAATTCACCCGGGAAGCAACCGTAGGACGAGAGACGTGCAGGACCTATTATAGATGATGTGAGGTGCGAATGTGAATGCCGCTGTGAGGTGTCACACAGCCTGGCCGACTTTCAGCAGCATGCAGCCGCTGATCTTCAGGCTGCCATCCGGCTGCGGCTCCAGCGTGTAGAGCGCATCCCACGGCACGCCATCGGCATCGACGATATGGACTTTCTGCTCGATGGTACCACCGGACGTATTGTTCTCGGTGAATTCGAAGCTGCGATGACGATAGATGGGCGCATAGGCGTTGCGCACCATGTCCATGAAGCTGTCGGGATCGGTGAAAATGCTCTGGATGCCGGGGGCCGCGAACCCATACGCCGTCACAGCGTCGTCGCGCGCCAGCGCATCGGCTTGGGAGCTGATGATCTTTTGCGCCGCCGCTACATCGTCCGCAGCACGGACAGGCGATGCGAGGCCGATCATTATAGCGATCAAAAAGAGGAGGCTGCGCATAGGCTCACTTGCTCAAAATGTTCTTGTAGATGACGCCGTCCTTCATGATGATTTTGAGGTTATTCGCGGGATCGGCAATCAGGTTGATGTTGTCCAGCGGATTGCCGTCGACAAGCAATAAGTCCGCGAGCGCGCCCTGTTCCACCACGCCGAGCTTGCCGGGATAGGGATTGCGCTTGCCGGACAGCGCCAGCAGTTCGGCGTTTGTCGATGTCGCCATGACCAGCGCTTCGGCGGGCGTGTACCAGCGCGTCAGCGAGGCCAGAATTGCCCCCTGTTGCTGCGCAAGCGCGCGCGAGAACAGCACGTCGGTTCCCCACGCCGTCTTGATCTTGTACTTCCTTGCAAACTCGTAGGACCTGGCTATGCCGGGCCAGACCTCATCCGCCTTGGCTCGCTGGACGGAACCCTCCGGAAAGCCAAGCCTCAAGCCCTCGGGGAGGGGCTGCAAGCTCAACCAGATGTCCTTCTCGGCGAGTAGCCTGGCGGTCGCCTCATCCATCAGCATGCCGTGTTCGATGCACTTCACGCCAGCCGCGACGGCTCTCTGGATCGCAGCCGGAGTAAAGGCGTGCGCGGCGACATATGTGCCCCAATTCTCGGCCGCTTCAACGGCGGCGCGTAGTTCGGCCTCGGTGAAAGTGGTCACGTCGACCGGACTGAAGGGTGACGACACGCCGCCGCCCGCCGTCAACTTGACCTGGGAGGCGCCCTGCATCAGTTGTTCGCGCGCGCGCACACGCACCTCGTCAGGGCTGTCCGCAACGATCGCGCCACCGACCTGCTCCATGCGGGTGAGCATGCCGCCGATCGTGCGTGGCAGATCAGTCAGCTGCCGGAAATCCCCATGCCCGCTCGTGATAGTGATCATGGCGCCGGACGGGTAGATGCGCGGGCCCTTGACGATGCCCTCGTCAATGGCGCGCTTGAGGCCGAACACCGGCCCGCCAACATCGCGAACAGTGGTGAAGCCGCGCATCAGCGTGTCAGTCGCTTCGCCACCGGCCAGCAGATTGTTGTAGCCGACGTCACCGAAAGCCTGTGCCGGCGTCACCCGTATCAACATCGCATGCCAATGATTGTCGATCAGGCCAGGCATCAGCGTATGCCCGTTTCCTGCGACACGCTGAGCGTCTGCGGCCGCTATCGGTGCCGTGGAAATACGCTCGATGACGTTGCCCTTGACCAGCACATGTGACGGAGCAGAAAGAGTGGCGTTTCTTCCGTCGAAGATGCGAACATTTTCGAAGAGCACATCGCCGGCGCTCGCGCTGGTACCAAATGTCAGCGCAAGAATCGCCGCGAGCCATCGACTACCGACAGGGAACAACATAAGCGTTCTCCGAGCAGTGAAGCCTGCACTATGACAGATACCGGCGTCCACTTGAAGGTGGTGCCGCTACCGGTGGATCTGTGATCCCGGCTCGTTTACGGGGAATCCGCTCGGCCAGATGTGAATATATCTGGTTGCTCAAGCTCGTCTGGCATCGCCCATCCTTCAGCCATCAAAGCGACATGGAGCGCGGTTCGAACCTCGGGCGGCTCAATTTTCCCGACAGTCGCCTCATCAAGAACAGCGATCAGCTTCGTCCACCGCGGCGTTGTCTTGGCTTCGCTGTCAACGTAACGCTGGACCCATCTAACCGCCGCCAGGAGAGAAAAGATCGTGCGGTTCTTCGCCGGGGTTTGCCCGGGCGCCTCAGGCATCAATCGAATTGGTTCAAAGATCATTTGCACACAAACCGACTGCTGAAATTCGCTTGATCGTGCCACAGAGCCGGCAATACGCAATGGGTGCCGGCATGACACGCAGCAACTGCACGTCGCCCTGAAGGCCGTGATCCAGCGCGCGATCATCGTTCTGGATGCGCTGGCCGACTCTGAGATGCGATTTCAGAACTAGGGACAGCTCTGGAACCGGTCAATCAATGATGCTGCACTAGCTATGGCTACTTGGAAGTGACGGTCCGGTTCATCTCGACCGGCCGCGAGATTGCAGGCGCAAAGTCTTGGCACGTCGATCCAACCCTCTCCGCTACTGACGAAAATCTCCGGAATTGGCATCGCCAAAGTGTCGCCGTCGACGACGATTGTCTCACCGGGCTTGAGGTCTGGCTCATGCGGCGATCAGGAAGCGATTCAGAGGACAGAACGCGTACCGAATGGCTTGGCTGCAAAAAGCAGACCCTCACAGACTGGCTCTAAAACACTAAATCATTGGTGGGCCCGGCAGGACTCGAACCTGCAACCAGACCGTTATGAGCGGTCGGCTCTAACCATTGAGCTACAGGCCCCGCCGGCGTCCAGCGGGCGTGAGGACCGGGGACGGCGGTGCAGGCATTCCTTATATCGGCCATCGCCTGTGGGCAATGCCGCGTTCCCGGGGGCGGAACTTTGGCTGGCCGGTGGCGTTTGTCTGCGCAATTTCAACGTCAGGAGGCGCGGGTGTTTCGCTGGGCTGTCATCTGTCTGATCATTTCCTTGATTGCCGGCGGCCTCGGCCTCACCAACATCTCGGCTTTCGCCAAGAAGCTCTCGATGATCTTCTTTGCGCTGTTCTTCCTCGGCTTCCTGGCTTTGCTGGGCTTCGCCTATCTGGTCGCCGGGGCGGTCAGCAGTTCTGGGCTGCTGCCCGCCATGGTCGCGGTGAGCGTCTAGCTCAGTCGCCCCCGGATCAATCGCCCCTGGCTCAGTCGACCGAGACGCCGGCGAATTCCACCACCTTGCGCCATTTTTCGGTTTCGGCGGCAACCAGTTTGCCGAATTCCTCAGGCGTCATCGGCTTCGGCACACCGCCGGTCTCGGCGAGCCGTGCGATCAGTTTCGGATCCTTCAGCGCTTCGCCCACAGCCTTGTTGAGGGTGGCAATCACCTCCGGCGGGGTGCCCTTCGGCGCGGAGATGCCGTAGAAGCCGATGGATTCAAAGCCCGGCACCGTCTCGGCAATGGCCGGGACATCTGGCACGATGGGCCAGCGTTGCGGCGAGGTGACGCCGAGCGCGCGGACGGTGCCGCCCCGCGACTGTTCGAGCGCCGTGGGCAGGTTGTCGAAGATCAACTGCACCTTGTTGGAGATGATGTCAGGAAACGCGATCGCCGAGCCGCGATAGGGCACGTGGATCATGTCGCATTTGGTCATCGCCTTGAACAATTCGGCTGACATATGCACCGAGGTGCCATTGCCCGACGACGCATAGGAGATCTTGCCGGGATTGGCCTTGCAGTAGTCGATGAACTCCTGGACCGTTTTCACAGGCATGCCATTCGACACCACCAGCATATTGGTGAGCTGCATGATGCTGGCGACCGGCACGGTGTCGCGGATGAAATCGTAAGGCAGCTTCTTGTAGAGCGAGGCCGAGATTGCGTTGTTCGGTGCGACGAACAGTAACGTGTAGCCATCCGGCGCCGAGGTCACGGCTGCTGCTGCGGCGAGGTTGCCACCCGATCCAGCGCGGTTTTCCACGACGAATTGCTGGCCGAAATGATCCGACAGCCACTGTGCCATGATGCGCGCCACGATATCGACGGGGCCGCCGGCAGCGAAACCGATCAGCCAGCGCACGGGGCGATCGGGATAGCTGGCGGCAGAGGCGGGGAGGGTCGTCGTGGTAAGGCTGGCGAAGCCGACGAGACACAGCACAGCGGCACGCAGAAAAGCGATCATAGTTCCTCCCAGACATGGAAATCGCAGCGCTGATGCGCGACGTCGTTCGATCGGGCTTGCCACCCGTTACCTCCATGCTTTCATAGAATTCGGATTTTGCCTACAAGCTTGGTCGAACGATGCAGGCCGAACGACGTCGAGGTGCCCCATGAAAATGATGCCGCTTGTTTGCGCAGCATTCCTGACTGTCACGACGGCCATTGCGCAGGAGGGAGCCAAACCGATGTCGACCACCATGCCTCTCAGCTTGAGTCTCGGCACGGCGACGCCCGGCGGCGGCTTCCCGCTCTATGGCGACGCCTTTGCCGAGGTGATGAACAAGGCTGATCCGTCGCTGACGCTCGTGACGCGCAATACCAAGGGATCGACCGAGAACATCCCGTTGCTCGAGGCCGGTCAGCTCGATCTCGCTTTGGTGGCCGGCGAGCCTGCTTATGAGGCCTTCAAGGGTATCGGCCGGGCGCCGACGAAGCTCAAGATCATCACCGCGCTGTATTCCAATCCGGGCATGTTCGTGGTCCGCGCCGACAGTCCCTACAAGACGATCCGCGATCTTGTCGGCAAGCCGATCGCCTTCGGCGCGAAAGGCTCCGGCCTCGTATTCCTGTCGCGCTATGTGCTGGACGGGATCGGCCTCGATCAAGACAAGGATTTTCAGGCGGTCTATCTCGACCGCGCCGGCGACGGTCCTGCCATGGTGCAGGACGGTCGCGTGGCAGCGCTGTGGGGCGCGGGACTGGGCTGGCCCGGCTTCAAGGCGATGAGCGAAAGCCCCGGCGGCGCGCGATTCATCGCGCCTGATGCGGCGGAGATCGCGCAGATCCGCGCCAAACATACTTTCCTCAAGCCGCTGCTGGTGGGCGCCAACAGCTATCCGAACCAGCCGGCGCCGATCGCGTCGGTGGGCTCGTGGAGCTACATCCTCGCGCGCGAAACGCTGCCGGATGATGTCGCCTATCGCCTTGCGAAGACGCTGCACGCCGCCGAAGCCACGCTCGGTGCGCGGCTTGCACAGGCGAAGGAGACGACAGCATCGAATACGGTGGCGTCAGCGCCCGATGTGGCGCTGATCCATCCCGGGGTGCTGAAGTATTTCAGAGAGATTGGGGTGGTGAAGTAGCGTAGTGGATCGCTCTTGCTTCCCCTCTCCCCCAGGCGAAGCGCAGCTTCGCTAGGTGGGAGAGGGTGGATGCGCGCCGAAAGGCGCGCAGACGGGAGAGGGGGCGCCACGAACTCCGAGTTTTGTGCACCCCTCTCCCGTCCGCGCTTCGCGCGGCCACCCTCTCCCGCAAGGGGAGAGGGGAAGATGGAGCGCCGCCGATAGTTTTCGTCTACTACTTCTTTCCCAACACACAGGCCGGATCCGGCGGCCCGAATGCTTCCTCTCCGGAAATCTTTGCGAGGATCTTGTAGTAGTCCCACGGGTACTTGGACTCTTCGGGCGACTTGACCTGTACCAGCATCAGGTCGTGCACCATCAAGCCGTCCTCGCGCAGTCTGCCGTTGCGCGCGAAGAAATCCTCGATGGGCTTCTCGCGCATCTTGGCAGCGACCTTCAGCGGTTCGTCGGTGCCGGCTTCCTTGATGGCATTGAGATAGACCATGGTGGAGGAATAGACGCCGGCCTGCCACATGGTGGGCATGCGCTTGGTCTTTTCGAAGAAGCGCTTCGACCAGGCGCGGGTCTTGTCGTCCATGTCCCAGTAAAAGGCGGTGGTCAGCAGCAGGCCCTGTGCGGTCTGCAAGCCCAGCGAGTCGATATCGGTGATCAGCGCCAGCAGCGCCGCCATCTGCTGGCCGCCCTTGAACACGCCGAATTCGCCGGCAGTCTTGATCTCGTTGATGTTGTTCGGCGGCCCACCGGCGATGCCGATGATCTTGGCTTTCGAGGCCTGCGCCTGCAGCACAAAGGACGAGAGGTCCGACGCGCCGAATGGCGGACGCACCGAGCCGATCACCTTTCCGCCGGTCTTGGTGACGACGGCCGATGCATCGCGCTCCAGCGCATGGCCGAAGGCAAAGTCATCGGTGATGAAGAACCAGCTGTCGCCGCCGCGTTTCACCACTTCCTGCGCGGTGCCGACGGCAAGGGCGCGGGTATCGAACACCCACTGCATCGTATAGGGCGAGCAGAACTTGCCGTGGAAATCGGCGGCGCCCGTCGAATGGGTGATGAACAGCCGCTTGCGATCGTTGGCGACGTTCTGAACGGCAAGGCCAACAGCGGAGACCGGCACGTCGACGATGAGATCGACCTGATCGACATCGTACCAGCGCCGCGCGAGACTGGCGCCGACATCGGGCTTCAACTGATGATCGCCGATGATGATGCTGATCGGCTTGCCGAGCACGGTGCCGCCGAAATCATCCACGGCCATTTGCGCGGCCGTCACCGAACCCTGGCCGGAGGGCGTCGAGGCCGGACCGTTCATGTCGGTGAGCACGCCGATCTTGACGACGTCGTCGGAGACCTGGGCCGAGGCGGTTGAGGCGAGGAGAGCAAGTGCAATGCTTGAGATCACGGACAAAGATGTGCCGCGCATGAAGGTCCTCCCATTTGTCGCGACACTTCGGTCGCGTGTTGGGAGAAGCTTAGGTCAGGCTTTGTCGTCGAGCAATGCAAGCCGTTCGGCTTCCGCGATGTCATCCATCGTATTGGCATTGAAGAACGGATCGACAGGATCAGTCGGCCATTCCACGGTCGCGAGCGCGTAGCGGGATGTCCAGCGGCCGACCTTGCGGATGTCCTCGTTGACGAGTGCGTGCCGTAACTCATGGCGGAGGGCGACGTCCCACAGTCCGACGACGGGGTGCGATTGCCCGGCCGATGACGCGACAGCAAGCTGCGCATTCTCCGCGGTGCGGGCGTGATGCAAACGCGAGACGAGATCGCGCGGCAGGAACGGGCAGTCGCCGGCGACGCTGAGCATCCATGTGACATCCGGTCGGTTGGCAGCTGTCCATTCCAGACCCGCAAGGATGCCGGCGAGGGGGCCGGGAAAATCCGCGACGTCGTCGGCAATCACCGGCAGACCGAAGGACGCAAATCGCGCGGGATCACCATTGGCGTTCAGCACCAGCCCGTCGCATTGCGGCGCGATGCGCGCGATCACGCGGGCCAGGATGCTGCGGCCGCCGATTTCGCGCATCGGCTTGTCGCCGCCGCCCATCCGGCGCGCGAGACCGCCCGCGAGAAGCACGCCCAGCGTGGCCGGATATGTGTTCGTCATCGCCATACCGCTGCATATGACATTTGGCGCTGGCCCGATATAACGCAGTTGCACCAAATGGAACTGTGCGATGCCCGTGACCAAGCTCGACCTGACCGGATTGAAATGCCCATTGCCGGCGCTGATGACGCGCAAGGCGATGAAGGCACTGTCGGTGGGCGATCGGCTTGAAGTCCACTGCACGGACCCCCTCGCGGTGATCGACATCCCTGCGTTGATTCAGCAAAGCGGCGATCAGATCGAAGCCTCCGAACGCAGCGGCGATGTGATCGTTTTCTTCATCGAAAAACGAAATGCTGCGATTGCAAATCGCGATTGAATTGCTGCGATGCAGTGGAAATCATTGATAAATTTTCGCTCCTGATACCTTTGGACTATCGACTCCCGCAGTCGCTTCTGGCCCTGTTCTAAAGTGCGAGCGTGCGTGAATCTTTGTCCGCGCGCCGCAGGGGAATTGACGAAGCGACTTTTTCAAATCGCAGACCGGCTCAGAAGGGTCGGCTGCAGGGGAGAACTTTCATGACAAGTGTGGGCAACGCCGGAACACTGTCTGGCACCAAGCCAGGATTGCTGGAACGCGAACGCATCATTGCGACCGCCGGCTTCAACCGGTGGCTGGTTCCACCTGCTGCACTCTGTATTCATCTCTGTATCGGCATGGCCTACGGCTTCAGCGTGTTCTGGCTGCCGCTGTCGCAAGCAATCACGACACCTGCCTCGAAGGAAGTGTGCGAGGGCATGAGCCTCGCCACCGAGCTGTTCACCACTACCTGTAACTGGAAGGTCGCCAGCCTCGGCTGGATGTACACGCTGTTCTTCGTGTTGCTCGGCGTCTCCGCCGCCATCTGGGGCGGCTGGCTCGAGCGTGTCGGGCCGCGCAAGGCCGGCTTCGTGTCGGCGATGTGCTGGTGCGGCGGCCTCGTGCTCGGTTCGATCGGCGTCTACACGCATCAGCTCTGGCTGCTGTGGATCGGCTCCGGCGTGATCGGCGGCGTTGGTCTCGGTCTCGGCTACATCTCGCCGGTATCGACGCTGGTGAAGTGGTTTCCGGATCGTCGCGGCATGGCCACAGGCATGGCCATCATGGGCTTCGGCGGCGGTGCGATGATCGGCTCGCCGCTGGCTAACCTCTTGATGAATTATTTCAAGACCCCGACCGATGTCGGCGTCTGGCAGACCTTCCTGGCCATGGGCGTCATCTACTTCGTGTTCATGACCATTGGCGCGTTCTCCTATCGCATCACGCCACCGAACTGGAAGCCGGAAGGCTGGACCCCGCCGGCTACGGCGAATGCGATGATCACCACCGGCCACGTGCATCTCGACAATGCGCACAAGACCAAGCAGTTCTGGCTGATCTGGGGCGTGCTCTGCCTGAACGTGTCGGCGGGCATCGGCGTCATCGGCATGGCCTCGCCGATGCTGCAGGAAATCTTCGCGGGCAAGCTGATCGGCGCGCCAGATCTCTCCTTCAGCCAGCTCTCGGCTGCGCAGAAGACTGCGATTGCCGGCATCGCAGCCGGCTTTGCGGGTCTGATCTCGCTGTTCAACATCGGCGGCCGCTTCTTCTGGGCGTCTTTGTCGGACAAGCTCGGCCGTAAGAACACCTATTACACGTTCTTTATTCTCGGCATCGTGCTCTATGCACTGGTGCCGACCTTCGCGGCGATGGGCAGCAAGGTTCTGTTCGTGCTGGCCTTCGGCATCATCCTCTCGATGTATGGCGGCGGCTTCGCGACCATCCCGGCCTATCTCGCCGATATCTTCGGCACCCAGTTCGTGGGTGCGATCCACGGCCGGTTGCTGACGGCCTGGGCGACTGCGGGCATCGTCGGTCCGGTGGTGGTGAACTACATCCGTGAATTCCAGATCGCTGCCGGCGTGCCGCGGGCGCAGGTCTACGATTTCACGATGTACATTCTCGCCGGCATGCTGGTGCTCGGCCTGATCTGCAACATGCTGGTGAAGCCACTGGCGCCGCACTGGTTTATGAAGCCGGAAGAAGTCGCCGCGCTGCAGGCCAAGGGTGCTGCAGCCGCATCGGCCGGCGGAGGCTCCTATGGCATTGGCAAGGGCGGTTTCGACGGCGCCGCCATTGCCTTCTGGGCCTTTGTCGGTGTCCCGCTGTGCTGGGGTGTCTGGCTGACACTGCAGAGCGCCGCGCGCATCTTCCAGTAAAACCTGCGCGGGACCGGCAGCGAAAGCTTCCGGTCCCGTTTCGCATCTGACGAACAATCTTCAAAACAAGCACATTCGGGGATAAACGATGACACGCATCACTACGGGCCTCTTGGCCGCACTGTTCGTTGTGACTTCAATGGGCGTTGCTTCGGCACAGGCGCCTGCGACGCCGGCAACCCCTGCTGCGCCCGCCAAGATGAAGCTGAACAAGCAGAGTCTGAAGGACATGAAGGCGAAGTGGAGCGCCAACAAGGGCAAGCTCAAGGCCTGCCGCAAGGACGTCAAGGTCAAGGGCCTCGCCGGCGACGACCGCTGGTTCTACATCGAAGACTGCATGGCCAAGAGCTGAGCGAGCGCTGGTCTTTCCGGTAGTTCCAGCCTCCTGATCTTTATGCCGCGCCTATGAACAGGCGCGGCTGCCCGTCTCGATTTCATATGGCGATGTCCGCATCTTCTCACCATCCCGACGCGCTCATGCGCCAGGGATTTGAGAAGACGGACAACGATCATGACGATGTTCTACAATCGCGATACGCAGCTGCACGATTTCTCGGCCGACAGCGCCTATCGCTCCTATCTCATCAGCCGCAATCAGCCGCCGATCGTCCATCACTCGGGCGACATCCAATGGAAACGGCTTTGCGTAGCCATCAGGCTGACGCGTAACCATATCAAGGGCTTCTTCGCCGCCATCCACATGGCCCTGGTGGCCGACAAGATGCGCCGGGCGCGGCGTGAACTGGCGCGCGTCCGTGTGCGCGCCGCCGATACGCCGGTGCTTCCGGATCGCCGGAGCGTGCCATGAGGGAAGACCGTTCTGCAGCGCTGTTCGCGCGCATTGGCTCCTATGCGTCCATCATGCCGGGCATTCTCGCCCGGCTATGGCGTTTCGTCATTGGACCTGCTGTCTATCGGCCGGCCGCGCATTATATGCGCGGACCCGGCCCGAAATGTCGTGAGAAGAACGAGCGCCCGCAAGCCTAGCGGGCGCGGCGCAGGGGCGGCGCGTCGTCGGGCTGTGCCCAGATCGCGTCCATCGCGGCGCGTACCTGCTGCTGCTCGGCATCTGTAAGCTCGATCAGCGGCAGGCGCACGGCGGCACTCCCCAGGCCCCGCAAGGTCAATGCATATTTCACTGCCGATGTAACCTGGTCCGGGGGCAGAGCTGCTGCGAGCGGCGCCAACATGTCGGAGATGGTCGTCGCATAGCGTGGGCATCCCTGGCGGGCCGCGTAATACATGCCGCGGCAGAGCTGCGGCGCCACATTGGCCATCGCGGAGACAACGCCGTCGCCGCCGAGCAGCAGATAAGGCAGGGCTGCGGTGTCCTGTCCCGTCAGCATCCGGAAACCCGCTGGCAGCAGCGGCCGCAATCGCGCCAGTCGCCCGGCGTCGCCAGTGTCGTCGCGCAGGCCTATCAATCGTGGCGAGGCGGCGAGATCGATGAGCGTGTCGTCGGTCAGCGCACGGGCACAACGCGACGGTGCGTCATGCACAATGACCGGCAGTAATGTCGCCTCCAGGATCGCATGGAAATGCGCTGCGATGCCATTTGCCGTCGGGCGGTTGTAATACGGGACGACCGACATAACGGCATCGGCGCCGGCGGCCCACGCCAGCCGCGTCGATTCAATGGCGCGGCTGGTGCAGTTCGATCCCGCGCCGGCAATGACGTGGATGCGCCCGCGGGCGACGCCGGCGGCAGTCCGGATCAGCGTGGCGCGCTCGTTCGAGGTGAGCGTGTCGGCTTCGCCGGTGGTCGCGCCGACCACGATGGCACTGGCGCCGGCACAGACCTGTCGCTCGCACAGCCGCGCGAAAGTGAGGAGATCAAGCGCGCCATGCGCGTCGAACGGCGTCGGCACGTCGGCGATGATGCCGTGCAGCCAGTCGTTGGCGTGATGGGAGGCATGAGCTTGCGGGAGGGCATGAGCCCGAAGAGCAACTGTGGACATGGCGGGAAGCTCAGGCGACGCGCCGTTGTTGTAACCGTTCGACAGAGGTTGCTGCCGTGAAGGGCAGGGCGTTCATATCGAGTTCGATGAGGCCCGCCGTCTCGATGATAGCTTCGGGGCGATGGCCGTTCTCGAACAGAGCATAACGCACGGCATTCGCGCGGCTGACAAACAATCCGCCGAATAGGCCGTTTTGCTCCTGCGCGACCCACTGGCCGCGGCCATTCTTGCCGATGAAAACGAGGGATGAGCTACACGAGGGAGGTTCGATGGTGATCACTTGCAGTCTCCAGTTCATTCGCTTGAGCGAATGGCTGCAAGATGATCGGCCGCTCGTTTGAAAACGAGATGAGATGCGGTGCTGCGTTATAGGGATTTCATAAGTGCGTCCGTTCGCACATCACCCACGCGGAACCATCACCGATGATGACGATTGATCGTTTCGATCACAACGGGAGCATGGAATGGCGAAATATTCCAAGAAGGCCGCCGCGAAGGTCGCGCGGGCCATGAAGAAGCGCAAGGCCGGTACATTGCGAAGCGGCGGCTCGGGCAAGAAGGTCACCAGCAAGAAGCAGGCGATTGCCATCGGCCTGTCCGAGGCCCGTGCGGAGGGCAAGAAAGTGCCGAAGGCGCCGAAGAAAAAGACGGTGAAGAAAGCCAGCAAGAAGACGGCGGGGAAAAAGAAAGCGGCCAAAAAATCCCGGAAGTCGACGAAGGCCTGAGGCTGCGCCGATGTACGTTGATCGACGCATATGAACCAATCTTCGTCATGCCCGGGCTTGTCCCGGGCATCCACGTCTTGGGGAGAGAAAAGACGTAGATGGCCGGGACAAGCCCGGCCATGACAGTTTCGACCGAAGCGGAATCGCCTCACTTTGTCTGTAGTGTCGCCTTCAGCAGGTGGTCCTTGCATTCATCGTCCTTGCCTTCCGCCATTGCTTCGCTGGCCAGGCCGATCTCGTCGGAAGCGGTCTTCTTTTGCTTGCCTTCGGCCATCTTGGCGATGGCTTCGGCGACGAAGGCGATATTCGAGGCGTTGCATTCCCTTGTCTGTAGCTGCTGCGTCTGCGCTGCCACGGTCGGCATCACCGCGATGCCTATGATCATTCCCAAAGTCTTCATGCGCTCAGCTTGCCTTGCGATGTCGCGCCGATGACCGCGCAGCCTTCTTGACCGGACGCTTGCGTGCCACATGTGGTCGTGACGACGAAGCGCGTTTGGTCGACTTGCCCTTGCCACCCTTGAGGCTCGTCTTCAGCGCATCCATCAGGTTGATGACGTTGTCCGGCTTCTCCTCCTTCTCGACGACCTTCACCGGCTTGCCTGCGGCCTTGCGCTTCACCAGCGTCTTCAGTGCGGTCTCATATTCATCCTTGAACTTGCTGGGATCGAAATGCGACGCTTTGCTGTCGAGGATATGCACCGCAAGGTCGATCATGTCCTTGGAGATCTTCGGACTCTTTATGCCGTCGAAATAGTCCTCCTCGTCGCGCACCTCATAAGGGAAGCGCAGCGTGGTACCGAGCAAGCCCTTGCCGAGCGGCTCGATGGCAATGATGTGCTCGCGATTGGTCAGTACGATCCGCGCCAGTGCCACGCGGTCCTTGTCCTTCATGGCATCGCGGATCACGGCAAACGCATCGGCGCCGGCCTTGCCGTCGGGCGCGATGTAATAGGGATTGTTCAGATAGCGCCGGTCGATCTCATCGCGCGGCACGAAATTGTCGATGTCGATGGTGTGATTGCTCTCGATCTGCACGGCCTCGAGCTCTTCCTTCTCGATCTCGACATATTCGCCCTTGCTGATCTCGTAGCCGCGGCCCTTCTGTTCCTTCTCCACGACGTCGCCGGTTTCGACATCCACCATCTGCTGCTTCAGCCGGTTGCCGGTCTCACGGTTGATCATGTGGAATTTGGTTTTCTCGACCGAGGTCGCGGCCGGATACAGCACCACCGGGCAGGTGACGAGCGACAGCTTGAGAGAGCCTTTCCAATAAGCGCGGGGCGGGGCCATACTCGTCCTCCAACTCGATCTACAAATGAAGCGCGCAGGCCGCAAAGTATTGCGCTGGCGTGGATTTCCAGGAACTTCAACGGCAGTTGCCGGTTTTGGTTCCGGGCCGGATCATGCGCCCAACGCGGTGAGTGGGGGACGGTGTGGCCGACAAGCAGCTTCAGATCTACCGCCGGAAACGCGATTTCGCGCTCACCAAGGAGCCCTCCGGCCAGATCGTGGTCGCGCCGGCGAAGCGCCGCCGCTTCGTTATCCAGAAACACGATGCCACGCGGCTGCATTACGATCTGCGGCTGGAGATGGACGGGGTGTTCAAGTCGTGGGCCGTCACGCGCGGGCCATCGATGGACCCTGCCGACAAGCGCCTCGCTGTCGAGGTTGAGGACCATCCGCTCGACTATGGCGATTTCGAAGGCACGATTCCCCGGGGACAATACGGCGGCGGCACCGTGCAACTGTGGGACCGTGGCTATTGGGAGAGCGACGATCCGGACAAGGGCTTCAAGAAGGGCGACCTGAAATTCACGCTGGACGGCGAGAAGCTGCATGGCGGCTTCGTTCTGGTGCGCATGAAGCATGACCGCAATGGCGGCAAGCGCACCAACTGGCTGCTGATCAAGCATCGCGACGACTTCGCGAAGGAGGGCAAGGCCAACACCATCCTCGACGATGACAAGTCAGTGGCGTCCGGCCGCAGCATGAGCGCCATTGCCGCGGGGAAGGGTAAGGCGCCGAAACCGTTCATGATCGCCAAGACGGCGAAGATCAAACCCGATGCTATCTGGGATTCCAGCGAGGGCAGTGCTGCCGATGCGCGCGCTAATAAGGGCGTGAAGACCAAGGCGGATGTCGGCAGTCGTGCAGCGAAGAAAGAGGCGCCGGCGAAAAACGCGACCGCGAAGAAAGCTGTCAAAAAATCCATCAAACCGACCAAGGCGACGACAATGCCGGGCTTCGTCGCGCCTCAACTTTGCACCATCGTGGAGCGGCCACCCTCCGCGGATGGCTGGGCGCATGAGATCAAGTTCGACGGCTATCGGGTGCAGCTCCGCGTCGAAGACGGAGAGGCCACGCTGAAGACACGCAAGGGGCTCGACTGGACCGACAAGTTTCAGGCCATCGCCAAGGAAGCCACCGGCCTGCCGGATGCGATCATCGATGGCGAGATTGTCGGCCTTGACGCTCATGGCGCGCCGGATTTCGCGGCGCTGCAGGCGGCGCTGTCGGATGACGAGACCGATACGCTGATCTTCTTCGTGTTCGACCTGCTGTTTGCGGATGGCGAAGACCTGCGGAAGCTGCCGCTTGGCGAGCGCAAGGAGCGATTGAAGGCGCTACTCGACAAAGCCCGCGGCCGTCGCAAGGAAAGCCTGATCCGCTATGTCGATCATTTCGAGACTGGTGGTGACGCCATTCTGCAGTCGGCCTGCAAACTGTCACTGGAAGGCATCGTCTCCAAGAAGCTGTCGGAGCCCTATATGTCCGGCCGCTCGCAAAACTGGACCAAGGCCAAATGCCGGGCCGGTCATGAGGTCGTGATCGGCGGATGGAAGAGTAATGCCGGCAAGTTCCGGTCGCTGATGGTCGGCGTCAACAGAGGCGATCATCTGGCCTATGTCGGCATCGTCGGCACCGGCTTCGGCCAGGACAAGGTCACGCGCATCATGCCGGCATTGAAGAAAGCGGCGGCGAAGACCAGCCCGTTCGGCGGCAAGGAGACGCCGCCGGGTGGCCGGGACGTGCACTGGCTCAAGCCCGAACTGGTGGCCGAGATCGAATTCGCAGGCTTCACCGGCGCGGGCATGGTGCGTCAGGCGTCATTCAAGGGGCTGCGGCAGGACAAGCCAGCCGATGAGGTCGAGGCCGAGACTCCCAAGAAGACCGAACTTGCCGAGCCGACGCCGAAGCGCAGCGCGAAGAAGACTGCCAAAAGCTCGGCAAGAAAAACCGCGCCCGCAAAAGCTGCGGCAGGCAATGCCGTTGTCATGGGCGTATCGATCTCCAAACCCGACAAGGAGCTGTGGCCGGATGCCGGCGATGGCGAGCCGGTTACCAAACGCGATCTCGCGGTGTATTTCGAAGCCGTGGGCGACTGGATGATGGACTATCTCAAGGGTCGCCCGTGTTCGATCGTGCGCGCGCCCGACGGCATCGACGGGCAGCAGTTCTTCCAGCGCCACGCAATGCCGGGGACATCGAACCTGCTCGAACTCGTGAAAGTCTCCGGTGACCGCAAGCCTTACCTGCAGATCGATCGCGTCGAGGGTCTTGCGGCTGTCGCGCAGATCGGCGGGCTCGAACTGCATCCGTGGAATTGCGCGCCGGATGCTCCGGATACACCGGGGCGTCTGGTGTTCGATCTCGACCCGGCGCCTGATGTGGAGTTCATTGCCGTCGTGGATGCGGCACGCGAGATGCGCGAACGGCTCTCGAGCCTCGGCATGGAGAGTTTCTGCAAGACGACCGGTGGCAAGGGCCTGCATGTGGTGGCACCGCTGCTGCGCGGCGCGAAGGACAAGGTCGACTGGAAAACGGCGAAGAGTTTTGCGCAGGCCGTGTGCCAGCAGATGGCCAGTGACGACCCCGAGCGCTACCTCCTCAACATGTCGAAGAAGCTGCGTGGTGGAAAGATTTTCCTCGACTATCTGCGCAACGACCGGATGTCGACTGCGGTCTCGGTGCTGTCGCCGCGGGCGCGAAAGGGGGCCACGGCGTCGATGCCGCTGACATGGCCACAGTTGCGCAAAGATCTGGATCCGAAGAATTTCACTGTGCGCAGCGTCCCGTCGCTAATGGCGAAGAGCAAGGCGTGGGCGGGTTACGAGGATGCTGCGTCGTCGATCAAGTCGGCGATCGGGAAACTGAAATGACTCTTACCGTCATTCATCACTCGCTTTCGCGGGTGATGACGGTGAGAGCGTACGCACATGGAAAAGCGCGCGATCCTTCCGGATCGCGCGCCTTGAAATCAATATCCGCTCTTACAGCTTACCAAGCAGCAGGAGGATCAGCAGAATTACCACGATGAGGCCAAGGCCACCGCCGCCGTAATAGCCGGTGCCGTAGAACGGACCGCCGCCGATACCGCTGAAACCACCAAGCAAGGCGATAATCAGAATGATCAGAATGATAGTACCAATGGACATGGATTTCTCCTCAGCCTGGCAGACGGACAAGCCTGCTGCCTTCATGCGATAAAAACGCGCAGGCATCCCCAAGGTTCCATGAGTGAAACTTTGATTACGACTACCGTCGGGCGAAATCGCGCTTACATCCGTGTGAGCTAACAAAGGATCATGAGATGTCTGAACCGCTCGTCGTTTCCATTCCGCACAGTCTCGGCCGCGAGGAAGCTGCGCGCCGGCTCAAGACAGGACTGACACGCGCAGCAACTAATGTACCAATGTTGAAAGTTGACGAGGAGCGCTGGGACGGCGACCGGATGATCTTCCGCGTCCGTGCCATGGGGCAGGCGGCGTCCGGTCATGTCGATGTTGCCGAGGATCATGTCACCGTCGAAGTGGTGCTGCCTTGGCTCCTGCAGCGCTTCGCCGAGGTGGCGCAGGCAGCGATCAAATCGCGCGGAAATCTGCTGCTCACGAAAAAGAGTTGAAGCAGCGATTGCGGCGTGCAGAAAATCTCACGCATGTTCCGTGCCTGCCGCTCTGCAGCATAAAAAATGCTGTGCGATAGTGCGGCGCACACGAGTTTGATCGTAAACCACTCGCAAACAATTTGATGAAAAGCTTTGAGCACGCGGAGGAAGGGAACCGACCTTTCTCAAGTCGGCACGACATCCGCCAGGCCGTCCGGCCATCGATCCCGGGCGGCCTTGTCGTGTGTGCTATCGCAAACGCGTCGAACGAATGCGTTTCGGCGCGGCATGTGCCTTCACGATCGCCATCGGAATCTGCCTGAAGAGCTTGGCAACGGAGAGCTGAATCGCGCCGTTCTTCTGCGCAGAACCTTCAACGAGGTAGCCGGGCGCGATCACTGTCGCGTCGAAGGCCGTCGCCTCCGGCCAATGCCGCCCGCCTTGTGTCGCTTCGGAAAAAACACGTGGGATCACGACGATTGCCGCGTCGCGCTGATGCCGCCGAGCAAAGGCGATGATGTGCGCGGCATGAGGTCCGGTCACTTCAAGTGGTTCGTAATCGCCATCGGTGAAGACGGCTGCCATCTCGGTGCGGCGTTTCAAAAGCTCGCGCGTCCAGGCGAGCTTGATGTGGCCATCGTCCCAGTGCTGCGCCAGCGCCGCCCAATCCGGTTGCTGCAGTGCCTTCAGCACTTTCGCGCGTTCGGCGAAATCCACCGGGCGGCGGTTATCGGGATCGACCAGCGAGAAATCCCAGAATTCGGTGCCCTGATAGAAGTCCGGCATGCCGGGAATGGTCGCTTTCAGCGTGATCTGGCTGAGTGAATTCAACGCGCCGATCAGCGATGTGCGTTTGGCAAAGGTCTCAAGCGCTGCAAGAAATTCCGGCGACTGGGCCGGGTCGAGAATGCGCTCCAGAAACGTGCGCAGACCCTTCTCATAGGTGTCGTTGGGGTTGAGCCAGCTCGTTTCCTGCTTGCCCTCGCGCGCCGCCTTCAGCGCATAGGCCTGCATCCGCTCGAGGAAGGAATTGTCCTGCCCGCCGAGCGGCCAGGCGCCGATAAGCGCCTGATACAACATATACTCGAACGCTGCGGAGGGCGCGCGCATCTCGCCGTCAACAACCAGATGCGGCGCGTTCAGCAACTTCCAGCGGCTGACAGCACTGGCCCATTCACCGGGCATTTCGGCCAGCGCCAGCAAACGCGCGCGGGCATCCTCGCCGCGCTTGGTATCGTGGGTGGCGGTCGAAGTCATGCCATGCGGCCGCTCGAGCGCGCGTGTGATCATTATCTCGTGGAACGTGACGACAGGTATCGCTTCCGCTGCCGGCTCGCCGCCAACTTCGTTGAACGCCAGCAGGCGATGATAGCGATAGAAGGCGGTGTCTTCGAGCGACTTCGCCATCGTCGGCCCGGTGAACTGCTGCACCTTCAATGCAAAGCGTCGCACTCGCGGCTTGCTATGTGCGGGGCGGCCAGGCTTCAGCAGGTCCAGCGTCAGAGCGTCTCGCAAGAAGTCGAACAAGCCTTCATCGGCGCCGAACCAGTCGGCGCGAGCTTTCTCGATGGTCGTGGCGATCAGTTGCCGGTCGAGGGCAGATGGACCGGCGGTGGAGAGATAGGTGCGATAGACCGGGAAATGCAGCACGTAAAGTTCGAAAGCCTGACGCAGCGTGTCGGCGGAGAAGTCGCGCGTCGAATAATGCCCGTTGGCGATCCGTGCCAGCAGACGCGTCAGCACGGTGAATTCGCTGAGCAGCAGCGTATCGAGCACGCGGCGCTTGGCTTCCACCAGTTGCGGTTCGAATTTCGGCGAGACGTTGCTCACCTGTCGCCAGGTTTCGCCCAGTGGTTCCAGGCCTTTTTCTTCGACCAGCACCTGCGTGATCACATTGAGCCATTCATAGCCCGTGGTGCCATGCACGCCGGCGAAGGGCACCAGCTTCTCGTGCTCGCCGAGAATCTTCTCGACCACGACATAGAACGGCTTGGTGCTGTTGCCATGCGCCTCGCGGATCAGCCGGCGCAGCCGTTGGAAATATTGCGAGGGATCGTGAAGGCCGTCGATGTGGTCCAGCCGCAACCCCTGCAGCTTGTCTTCGGTAATCAGCCGTTTGACCAGCGAATGGATCGCCTCGAACGTATCGGCGTCCTCGATACGCAGGCCAGCCAGCGTATTGACGTCGAAGAAGCGGCGGTAATTGATCTCGCTCGATGCCAGGCGCCACTGACCGAGCTTGTAGTGCTGGCGCTCCAGCAGCATGTGCATGGCCTGAATCTGGGCGGGCCGATCCAGCCCGGCGCGATAGGCGTCGAGGCCGCGCGTGATAACCTCGGCAGCGCCGTCGATCGACGCCAGCTGCTGCTTGAAAGCCGGCGCTTCCCGCCGGTTGGGATGGCGGAGGCCCTTGTGCTTGGCCGCCAGTGTCAGGATTGCGCGGCCGGCTGGCGTGTTGCCGGCGTCGGCTTCCTTGACGATGGTGCGCAGCATCTCGCTGTAGCGCTCCGGCGCGATCGGCAGCCTATGCTCGAAATACCAGGCCGAGAAGCTGCCTTCCTCGGCGTCGTATTTCAGCTCGATCTCGCCGTTGTCCAGTGCCTGGCCATAAGAGCTACCGATGATCGGTAGCAGCAGGCCGCCGCGTGCGCGATAGGGCAGGGTGTCCCAGTCGATGTCGAAGGAGACGGCGTGCGGCGAGGCCTGTCCCCATTCCAGCACGTCGAGCCACCACGGATTGTCTGCGAAATGCACGCCCACATGATTGGGCACAAAGTCGAGGATCAGGCCGATATCACTGGCCTTCAGCGCGGCACTCAGGCGCTCGAAACCTTCGTCGCCGCCCAGTTCTGGATTGAGCTTGGTGTGATCGACAATGTCATAGCCATGGGTCGAGCCGGCGCGCGATTTCATGAAGGGTGAGGCATAGAGATGGGTGATGCCAAGCGCCTTCAGATAGGGGACGATGCCCGCGGTGGCATCGAAATCGAAATCCTTGGTGAGTTGAATACGGTAGGTCGCGACGGGAATCGCAGGAGCCATTATCTATCTCCGATCCGCCAAACGACGGACCACGGCGTCCCCACGCCGGTGGTAGTGTTGCCCCAGATTGTCGTGCCGGATGCGGGCTGCGCAGCCGCTATTTCCTTGTCGGACAGATTTGCCGTGAGATGCAGCCTGCTGCCGTCACCCATTGTCCAGAAGGCCGTGAGCAAACCGTCGTCGCTCGCCTCAGCCTGGCCGAACCGTGCGCCAGCAAGGCGCGGCACGATGTGCTGATTGCGCAATGCGAGCAGCTCGCGAACCAGCGTCAGCCGCGTCTTGCCCGTGGTCGTTTCGCGATTGTCCCAATCGACGAAGGCCGAGCGGAACGAGCTCTCGTCCAGCGGGTCGGGGATCTCGTCGCCGTATTTCTCATAGGCGCTGGCGAATTCTTTCTTGCGGCCATTGCGCACGGCATTGGCGAGATCGCCCTCGAAATCGCAGAAAAACGGAAACGGCACTTTCGAGCCCCATTCCTCGCCCTGAAACAGCATCGGCACCATCGGCGCCAGCAATGTAATGGCTAGTGCAGCTTCGATGGCCTTGGGCTTGGCTAAGGTCTCCAGCCGATCGCCAAGCGCGCGATTGCCGATCTGGTCGTGGTTCTGCAGGAAATTCACGAAGGCCGCCGGTGCGAGTTCGCCTGATGGTTCACCGCGCGGTGCGCCGTCGCGATGCGCCGACGACTGGCCCTGATAGGCGAAGCCCGAGCCCAGCGCCCGCACGATATGATCGAGCGGCTTCGGTGCGTAGTCGCTGTAATAGCCCTTGTCCTCGCCGGTGAGCAGCACGTGCCAGGCATGGTGATAGTCGTCGTTCCACTGCGCGCGATATTTGCCGCGCGGCGGGTTGGTGGCGGGATCGAGCAGAGTGGCGCGGTTGTCGTCGTTCTCGAGCACCAGATGGATCAGCCGGCCGGTGTCGGCGGCTAGCTTGCCGACCTCGCGGCTCAGCTCGTGCAGCATCGGGGTCTCGCCCTGTTCGGGGATCGCATGCACGGCATCGAGCCTGAGCCCATCGAAGCGATAGTCACGCAGCCACGCCACGGCATTCTCGATCGCGTAGGCCCGCACCTCCGGCAGGTGATAGTTGATCGCCGAGCCCCACGGCGTTTGCGCATCGCCGAAGAAGGACGGCGCATATTGCCCGATGTAATTCCCTTCCGGGCCGAAGTGGTTATAGACGACGTCCAGAAACACTGTCAGCCCACGCAGATGCGCCTCGTCGATCAGCGCCTTCAGATCGTCCGGGCGGCCGAACATCGCGTCCGGCGCATACCACAGCACACCGTCATAACCCCAGTTGCGCTTGCCGGCGAAATCGGCCAACGGCATCAATTCGAGCGCGGTGATCCCCGTCGCCACAAGGTGATCGAGCTTGTCGATCATCGCGCGATAGGTGCCCTGCGGCGTAAAGGTACCGACATGGGTTTCAATCAGCACGGTCTCTTCCCACCGCCGCCCGCGCCAGTCGGTCGCGCGCCACGGATAGGCCTTGTGGTTGATCACTTCGGAAGGGCAGGCGATATCGTTCGGCTGAAAGCGTGAGCCGGGGTCGGGCACGTCGGTCTTGTCGTCGATCCTGAAGCGATAGGTGTCGCCAGCCTCGACACTTGCGACCTCCGCAGTAAACCAGCCGTCTTCGCCGAGTTTCAAAGGATGGGATTGATTCCCAAGTACCACGTCGACGCGTTGCGCAGCCGGCGCCCAGAGGCGGAAGACCGCGCCTTTCTCGGTCAGCTGTGGTCCGAACGAATGAGCGCTCATGCTGGCGTCCCCGCAAAGGCCAGTACCGAACGCGGCGGCGCATCGATGTCGCTACCGGGGGGCAGGATCGCGATAGAGAGCTTTTCGTCGGCGGTGTTCAGCACCTGCCGCCAGTTCTTGTATTCCAGCATCTTCGGCAGCTTGAAAGGAATGCCCTCGGGCGCCGCATTCAGCACGATGAAGATCGGATTGGTGTTGTCGCCGGAAGCGCTAAGCACGTAGGACAGGAAGCGCCCGTCTGGAAACGCCCAGTCCGTCTCGGTCATCTCGTCGGCCGAGGGCGTCAGCCACAGCACCCCATAGCTGCCATCGGCGCGGCGACCGTCGAGCCAGCGCTGCGTGGTGATCTGCGGGAAGCGCTGCCGCAGTTGCGCCATATGGCCGATGAAGTCGGTGAGATCGTCGTCCTTGTCGCCGAGATTGTCCCATCCGACCCAGCCGATCTCGTTGTCCTGGCAATAGGCATTGTTGTTGCCGCCCTGGGTATTGCCGACCTCGTCGCCGGCCAGCAGCAGCGGCACGCCCTGCGCGAGGAACAGACAGGCGAGCTGGTTCTTGCGCAGCTGTCGGCGCAGCGCCAGCAGCTCGGGATCGTCGGTCGGGCCCTCGACGCCGAAATTGTTGCTGAGGTTATCCGAGGAGCCGTCGCGATTGTCCTCGCCATTGGCCTCGTTGTGCTTCTCGTTATAGGCAAACAGGTCGGCCAGCGGGAAACCGTCATGCACGGTGACATGGTTGATCCCGGCGCGCTGCTTGCGGCCGTCATGATTGAACACGTCGGACGAACCGGTCATGCGGCTGGAGACTTCGCCGATCAGCGAGCCTTCGCCGCTCCAGTAGCGGCGCATGGCGCTGCGATATTTGTCATTCCATTCCGACCACTGCGATGGAAACGCGCCGACCTGGTAGCCGCCCATGCCGAGATCCCAGGGTTCGGCGACCATTTTGACGTTCGCGAGGACAGGGTCTTGCCGGATGGCGGTGAGGAAACCGCTATTGCGATCGAAGCCATTCGGCCCGCGCGCCAGCGTGGTTGCAAGGTCGAAACGAAAGCCATCCACGTGACACACCTCCACCCAGTAGCGCAATGAATCCATCACCATCTGCAACACGCGCGGATGCGTAAGGTTCATCGAGCTGCCACAGCCTGTGAAGTCGTCATAGAATCGTGGGTTGTCCGGCATCAGCCAGTAATAGGAGGCGTTGTCGATGCCGCGATAGCTCAGCGTCGGGCCGAGATGATTGCCTTCGGCGGTGTGGTTATAGACCACGTCGAGCATCACTTCGATGCCTGCGTCATGCAACCGCGCCACGGTGGTGCGGAAAGAATCGAGCGGATTGTCGGTGCCGTAGCGCGCTTCCGGGGCGAAGAAGGAGAGGGTGTTGTAACCCCAGTAATTCACCAGCTTCATTTCCACCAGCCGGCGGTCATCGACAAAGCTGTGCACCGGCAGCAGCTCGATGGTGGTAACGCCAAGCCGTTTGAGATGCTCGATCATCGACGGCGACGACAGGCCGCGATAGGTGCCGCGCAGCCCTGGCGGCACGTCCTTGCGCGTCTGCGTCAGGCCTTTGACATGGGCCTCATAAATGATGGTGTCTTCCCAGGGTACGCTGGGACGCGCTTCCTTGCGGCCCCAGTTGAAGGTTTCGTCGACCACCACGGCCTTCGGCATGCCGCGCGCATTGTCGCGGCGATCGAAGGAGAGGTCCTCGCGCGACGAGCCAGTGCGATAGCCGAAATGCGCGTCGCTCCAGACCAGACGCCCGGCCAGCTTCTTGGCATAGGGGTCGAGCAGCAGCTTGTGCGCATTGAAGCGATGCCCATGCTCCGGTTCATAGGGCCCGTGCACGCGATAGCCATAGAGCTGGCCCGGCGAGACATCGTTGAGATAGCCGTGAAAGACATGCTCGTTATATTCCGGGAGTTCGATGCGCTCGAGCTCGCGCCGCCCCTGGCTGTCGAACAGACACAGTTCGACCTTGGTGGCGTTCGCAGAGAACAAGGCAAAGTTGGTCCCCCGTCCGTCCCAGCTTGCGCCGAGGCGGGAGGGCATGCCGGCGGATAGTCTCATGCTCTAGAATTCCGGTACGAGAAAGAGTGCGGCCAGCGGTGGAAGGGTCAGACTGAGTTCGGGGACAAGCCCCTTGGCAATGACTTCGCCCGAATTGCCGACATTGCTGCCGCCATAGTGCGCGGCGTCGGAATTCAACACCTCGCGCCAGGCGCCGGTGAACGGCACGCGAACGCGGTAATCATGATAGACGTTCGGCGAGAAGTTCACGACCACGAGGCACTGCGTGCGCGGGTTGGCGCCCTTGCGCAGCCACGCAAACACGTTGTTGCCGGCATCGTCGGTGATCATCCATTCGAAGCCGGCGGGATCGCAATCGAGTTCATGCAGTGCCGGCTGGTTGCGATACAGCTCGTTGAGATCGCGGATCAGCGAATGGATGCCGGCATGCTTGTCCTGCTCCAGCAAGTGCCAGTCCAGTGACGTGTCGTGATTCCATTCGCGCTCCTGGGCGAATTCGCAGCCCATGAACATCAGCTTCTTGCCGGGATGTCCGAACATGAAGGCGTAATACGCACGCAGATTGGCGAACCGCTGCCAGTCGTCGCCCGGCATGCGGCCCAGGATGGACCGCTTGCCGTGCACCACTTCGTCATGAGAGAGCGGCAGCACGAAATTTTCCGAAAAGGCGTATTGCAGCCCGAACAGAATGTCGTTGTGCTGGTACTTGCGATAGATCGGATCCTTGCTGATGTAATTCAGCGTGTCATGCATCCAGCCCATGTTCCACTTGTAGCCGAATCCGAGCCCGCCGAACTCGACGGGGCGTGAGACCTGCGGCCATGCAGTGGATTCCTCAGCTGCAGTAGTCGCATTCGGAAATTTGGCGAACACTTCCGTGTTGAAGCGGCGCAGGAAGCTGACGGCCTCGATATTCTCGCGACCGCCATATTTGTTCGGAATCCAGGCGCCGGCTTCGCGGCTGTAATCGAGATACAGCATCGAGGCGACGGCATCGACGCGCAGCCCATCCACATTGTAACGCTCGAGCCAGAACAGCGCGTTGGATACGAGGAAGTTGACGACTTCGGTGCGGCCGTAATTGTAGATCAGCGTGCCCCAGTCCATGTGCCGACCCTGCAGCGGGTTGGCATGTTCATAAAGGGCCGTGCCGTCGAAATTGCCGAGGCCATGCGGATCGTCCGGAAAGTGCCCGGGCACCCAGTCGAGCAGCACGCCGAGCCCCTCGGCATGACAGGCGTCGATCAGCAATGCGAATTCTGCCGGCGTACCGAAGCGGCTGGTCGGCGCATACATGCCGGTCGGCTGATAGCCCCATGAACCGTCAAACGGATGCTCGTTGACGGGCAGGAATTCCACATGGGTAAAACCAAGATCGCGAGCATAGCGCGGCAGCGTCTCTGCGAGGTCGCGATAGGTCAGCCACTCATTGTCGCCCTTGCGACGCCATGAGCCCAGATGCACCTCATAGATCGACATCGGCTTGTTCAGCGCATTGATGTGATCCGGGGCAGGGCGCGGATGCGGGATCCTGGTTTCGTCGAGCACGATGGATGCTGTGGAGGGCCGCAGTTCGGCGGCGAAGGCCATCGGGTCGGATTTTTGCGTCAACTGTCCATGCGGGCCGATGATGTCGAACTTGTAGTGATCGCCGGGCATCGCGCCCGGGATGAACAGCTCCCAGTAGCCGGCACCGCGCACGCGCATGGGATGACGCCGCGCATCCCAGAAATTGAAATCACCGACCACGCTGACGCGCTTTGCATTGGGTGCAAGCACGACGAAGCCGACGCCGTTGACGCCTTCGAGCACCATCGGATGGGCGCCGAGTTTGTCATAGAGCCGCTGATGCGTGCCTTCGCCGAGCAGATAGAGATCGAATTCGGTCAGGATCGGCGGAAAGCGATAAGGGTCGTCAAGATCGACGGATCTGTCGCCATAGCGCGCCCGCAGTTGATACTTGGTCGAGCCATTGGCCAGTGCGCCGACAAACAGGCCGGCGTCATGGACGCGTTCTAATGCCGTCGTCGCCCCGTGATCGTCGATGGCATCGACCTTCACGGCTTCCGGCAGGAAAGCGCGCACGACCGTCTTGTCGGCTTCCTTGTGGGGGCCGAGATAGTGAAATGGATCGGAGTGGCGGCCTTCGACGATTGCGTAAGCCTCGGCGGGCAAATTGGTCATACGGCTTCCTCAGAATACTGGTTCAGAATGCGCAGAATGCCAGTCAGTGGCACGCGCAGCCAATCTGGCCGATGCGCAAGTTCGTATTCGATTTCATAAAGCGCCTTTTCCAGAAGGAAGAAGTTCAGCATTTCCTTGGTGGCTCCCGCGTCTGCCGGCCACAGCCGCGCATCGGTCATGGTCTCGCGATAGGCGTCAACGAAAGCCGTGGTGGCACGTTCCCGCCAGGCGTCCAGTGCCGCAGCCAGCTTGCCGGTGTCGTCCGAAGTTACCTTGAGCGCGCGTTCCAGCGCTGCCGTTGCCGAATAATCGATCGAGCGAATGAGCCCGGCGATATCACGTGCAGCAGGCGCCTTGCGGCGGCGCTCATCGATCGACCTGCGCGGCTCACCCTCGAAGTCGATGATGAAGATATCATCCTTGACGATCAGCATCTGGCCGAGATGGAAATCTCCGTGGTGGCGGATCTTCAGTCCATCGATATTCTCCGGCAGCAGCTCGGTCAGCCACCCCCGCAAGCCGTGGCGCAGTTCCAGCACCTGATCGATCAGTGCGCGATCCGAATCCTTTGCAGCATTGCGACGTTGGGCAAGCGCACTAAATACCGGCTCCGCACGCGTGACGATTTCATTGATCCAGAGCCTGATATCGTCAGGCGACGTCGGCTCCGGCTTGAAATCCGGGATGTCGTCGCGGCTGGCCAGTGCCATCTGCATCTCGGCGACACGGCGGCCGGTCTGCGACATATAGAGCAGATACGGCACCTGTTCTTCACTGTGCGGGGCGTGGTCATCCACCGCCAGCAGACGCTGCTCATCGGCGAAACGGTCGAGATAGGCCGATGTCACCGTCCAGGCATCGCCCTGATTCTGCACGAAGGCATGCACGATGGCGACGGCGGTGCGTTGATCGCCCTCGACCAGTTCGACACTGCCAAGCAAAGCCGGCGTATTGGTGAAGCCGGCGATATCCGTCAGGAAACGGCTGACCTCGATCTCCGGATTGATGCCGGCCTGCAGCTTGCGATAGATCTTCACGACATAGTCGTTGTCGACCAATGCAGTGCTGTTGGACTGTTCGGTTTCGACCGCACGGATGTTCTCCAGCGGCGCCGCCGGCTTTTCGGCAAGCTTGGTCGTTGGCCGGAATTCCAGACGGTTGCCCTCTTCTTCGACGGTCAGTGAAATGCGCAAATTGTGCAACAGCAGCGCAATGAAGATGTGGTCGGTGGCGACATCGAGCAAGGTGCCTTCGCGTGCGCCCTGGCGGACAGCGGCAAAGGCTTTCGGATTGTAGCGTTCGCGGTCGAAGCGGGTCCACTCGATCTGCATGGGCAGCAGATAGCGCGTCGCCACATTGCGCTGCGTGGTTTCGAAGAACACCAGCCATGGACGGTTGTCGCCGATCTCGCAGAACGGGATCGCGCCGGTCAGCACGGGCTGGATCGCCTTTGGCTGTCGCTCCGGATACCAGCGGCTGCGCGCCAGGAAGGAGGGCAGCACGTCGCGCTCGAACACACCGCGCGTACGGGCGAGAGTCATCCAGGTCGAGCCGAGCGGCACTACCAGCGTTTCGAATTCCGGCACCACCGGCGGCTGCGAATGTTCGGAGACATCGCGGAGCTGCAGCTGGAACCAGTAGAAGCCGTAAGGCGCCAGCGTGATCATGTAAGGCAGATCGCCGATCGGCGGAAATTTGGTGCGGCCGAGCATTTCCAGCGGCACGCGTTCCTTCCACGGCGACAGATCGAGTTCGGTGGCCTGCGCGGCGCGCGACAGGTTGGCGACGCAGAGGATCGCTTCGTCGCCGAGTTGGCGCACATAAGCGAGAACGGAGCGGTTGTCGGGGCGGATGAAGGTCATGGTGCCGCGGCCGAAAGCCAGCGTCGATTTCCTGACAGCAATGAGGCGCTTGGTCGCCGACAGCAGCGATGACAGGCTGCGCGACTGCGCCTCCACGTTCACGGACTCGTAGCCGTAGATCGGATCCATGATCGGCGGTGCGTAGAGCCGCGCGGGATCGGCGCGCGAGAAGCCGCCATTACGGTCGGGTGCCCATTGCATCGGTGTGCGTACGCCGTTGCGGTCGCCGAGATAGATATTGTCGCCCATGCCGATCTCGTCGCCGTAATAGATGATCGGCGTGCCGGGGAACGACAGCAACAACGAGTCCAGCAGCTCGATCTTGCGCCGATCGTTGTCCATCAAAGGCGCCAGGCGACGGCGAATGCCGACATTGATGCGCGCGCGCGGATCGTTCGCATAGGTCGACCACAGATAGTCGCGCTCGACGTCCGTGACCATTTCCAGCGTCAGCTCGTCGTGATTGCGCAGGAACATCGCCCACTGGCAATCGCCGGGAATATCCGGCGTCTGGCGCATGATGTCGGTAATCGGGAAACGGTCCTCCTGCGCCAGCGCCATATAGATGCGCGGCATCAGCGGGAAGTGATACGCCATGTGGCATTCGTCGCTGTTGCCGAAATATTCCTGCACGTCCTCCGGCCATTGATTGGCCTCGGCGAGCAGCAGCTTGCCCGGCGCATAGGCATCGAGTTCGGCGCGCAAATGCTTGATGACTTTGTGCGTTTCCGGCAGGTTCTCGTTATTGGTACCGTCGCGCTCGACAAGATAGGGGATCGCGTCCAGACGGAAGCCATCGACGCCGGCATCCAGCCAGCGTTTCATCACCTGCACCACGGCAGAGACGACGCGCGGATTGTCGAAATTCAAATCCGGCTGATGTGAGAAGAAGCGGTGCCAGTAATAGGCCTTGGCCTCCGGGTCCCAGGTCCAGTTCGACTTTTCGGTATCGGTGAAGATGATCCGGGTGCTCTGATATTTCTGGTCGGTGTCGCTCCAGACATACCAGTTGCGCGCAGAAGAGCCGGCCGGGCTGCGGCGGGCGCGTTTGAACCAGTCATGCTGATCCGACGTGTGATTGATGACGAGTTCGGTAATCACGCGCAGGCCACGGCGCTTGGCTTCGTGGATGAAGCGCTTGAAGTCCTTCATCGTGCCGAAGTCGGGATGGATCGAACCATAGTCGGCGATGTCGTAGCCGTCGTCGCGGCCAGGCGACGGATAGAACGGCATCAGCCAGATGGTGGTGACGCCGAGATCCTGCAGGTAATCCAGCTTCTCGGTCAGGCCGATAAAGTCGCCGATGCCGTCATGGTTGCTGTCAGCGAATGTCTTCACATGCAGCTGATAGATGATGGCGTCCTTGTACCAGAGCTTGTCGATCTCCTCGGCGCGCTGTTTCGCTTTAACGTCGATATCGGTCATTACGTTCATGTCAACGCTTTCAGGCGAGGCAACGGAAGAAGATGGCGGGATCGCGCTGGGGATCGAGACGCAGGCGGATGCCGCCCCATTCGACGCCATGGCGCTCGCCGGTAATGATGTTCTCGACGGCGGCAACATTGCGCCGCTCGCCATCGACCATCACCTGCGTGTCGATCGGCAGCCAGAATTCATACGGATCGCGCGACAGCGCGATGGCGCCGGCGACTGTATTGGTACCATCCACCGACTCCTTAACGAAGCCGATGATGTTGTCGTTGTCGACCGGCATGAAGCGCAGGTTCGATGTCTGCTGCAACGCCGTGTTGGCACGGCGCGCGTGGTTGAGGGCGGTGATGTAGGGCTTGATATTCCCCGGCGCATTCCAGTCGCGGGTCCTGATCTCGTATTTCTCCGAGTTCAGATATTCCTCCTTGCCGGGGATGGCTTCGTGTTCGAGCAATTCGAAACCGTTATAGATGCCATAAGTCGACGACAGCGCGGCCGCCAGTGCCACCCGCGCCTTGAACATCCAGGCTTCGCCGGATTGCAGGTGATAGGGCAGGATGTCCGGCGTGTTGACGAAGAAGTTCGGGCGATAGAATTCGCGCTCGGGATAGCCGCACAGTTCGTTGAGATACTGCTCGATCTCCCACTTCGCGGTGCGCCAGGTAAAATAGGTATAGCTCTGCGAGAAGCCGAGCTTGGCAAGGCCCTTCATCAGCTTCGGGCGCGTGAAGGCCTCCGCCAGAAACAGCGCGTCCGGATGCCTGATCTGTACCTCATGGATCGCCCATTCCCAGAACCGCAACGGCTTGGTGTGCGGATTGTCGATGCGAAAGATCTTCACGCCCTGATCGCACCAGAACAGCAGCATGTCGCGGAGCGCGTTCCACAGCGATCCCGCGTCCTCGCAGTCGAAGTCGGGATTGTGGATGTCTTCGTATTTTTTCGGCGGGTTCTCCGCATATTTCATCGAGCCGTCCGGCCGGCGCTTGAACCAGTCTGGATGGTCCTTGACCCATGGATGATCCGGCGAGCATTGCACGGCGACGTCGATAGCGACTTCCAGACCATGGTCTTTGCACGCAGCGATCAGCGCATGGAAATCTTCCATGGTGCCGAGTTCGGGGTGGATCGCGTCATGGCCGCCTTCGGCGCCGCCGATGGCATAGGGGCTGCCAACATCGCCTGGTTCGGAGGTCAGCGAATTGTTCTTGCCCTTGCGGTTGGTCTTGCCGATGGGGTGGATCGGCGTGAAATACAGCACATCGAAGCCCATGGCCTGCACGTCGGGCAGGCGGGCAATACAGTCGCGGAACGTGCCATGTTGGCCTGGCACTGTGCTCTGACTGCGCGGCACCATCTCGTACCATGCGCCGCTGCGGGCACGCTCACGGTCGATCATCAGCGGCAGCAGCGGCGAGCGCGTCAGGTCAGGCCGCAACTGCGCTTCGGCCATGGCGGTGCGCAGCTCAGGTGACAGCAGCGGCTCATTGTCGCCGGTCTGCAGGAAATTCTCGCATTGCTTGACGATGAGCGCCGAAGCCTCGGGCCCGCCATTCTGCGCCTTGGTCATCAGGCCGGCGCCTTCCAGCGCATCGAGTGTGACATCCTGTCCGGCCTTCAGCTTCAGTTCGAAGCCGTGGCGCCAGGTGGCGAATTCGTCGGTCCAGGCCTCGATCGCATACACATAGCGTCCGATGCCATCGGGGATGAATGAGCCGCCCCAGCGATCGTTGACCTCCAGCGTCATCGGGACGCGATTCCACTCGCGGTCCTGTTCGCGGCGCCAGACGATGGCTGCGGCGATGATCTCGTGACCATCGCGATACAGGTCGGCATAGACAGCGACAGGTTCGCCCACGATGCGTTTGACCGGGAAGCGGCCAGCGTCGATGATCGGATAGATGTTTTCGATATGGAAAGCCCCGCCGATACCGGCGGTGTCCACGATTTGCGATGTTCTGTTCACGGTGATGCCATCATGAGGTGTCGTCCCTGTTCGATTTTTCAAAAAGAGACGGTGCGATCATATACAAAGCCCCGTGACAGGGGTTTGGTTCCCCATGGAACTCAGCTTAGATCGACGCGTTGAAATCGGCTATCCTCTTCCGCAAATTCAGAAATTTCCCAGCAACTTTCGATTGTTGCTCTGCAAACAGCGTGCCGAATGGACCTTTTCACCAAAGCTGCCGAACTCGGAATCCAGACCGGTTTTCACGACGGTCAGGGCCAGTGGCACACCACGGGCGAAGCTGCCCTGAAGCTCATTCTGGACGCCATGCCGGTGCGCACGCCGCATCGCTTCGTGGCGAGTCCGGTCGTGGTCCGGGCCGGCGAGGGTGCCCGCACGGTCCTCAATGAGGCTGCCACGTTTCCCCTGACCTGGAAAATTCTCGACGGGGTTAAGGTTATCGCCGAGGGAACGACGGAGGGGCGCGAGATCACCTGGCCGCGTGACCTGCCGGTCGGCGTGCACCGGCTCAGGCTGGTCGACGCCAAGAAATTCCCCGATGAGGCGCCGTTCATCGTCGCGCCGTCCAAGGCATTTCCCGGCACCTTCGATCGGTCCTGGATTCTCGCCGTACAGCTCTATGGCGTGCGCTCGGAGCGCAACTGGGGCATCGGCGACTTCACCGACCTGCAGGACCTGATCAAGCTGGCGGCCTCGAGCGGCGCCGGCGGTGTCGGGCTCAATCCGCTGCATGCGCTGTTCGACGACCGGCCGGCCGAATGCAGCCCGTATTCGCCGAACAGCCGGCTGTTTCTCAATCCGCTCTATATCGACGTCGAGGCGCTGCCCGAATATGCGGCGAACGATAGCGGCGACACGCTGGCTGAGATGCGCGCCAGCAAGTTCGTCGACTATGTCGATATCGCCGCGGTCAAGTCGACAGCGATGCGTGCCGCCTTTGAGACATTTTATGCCGATCCGACATCCGAGCGTCAGAAGGCCTTTGCCGCATTCCGCGCCGAACGTGCGCCGTTGCTGACACGCTTTGCCTGTTTCGAAGTGCTGCGCCATCAGCAGCAGACCGCGTGGTGGGACTGGCCGTCGGAATGGCTGCTGCCCGATGACGCGACCTGCGAGGCCTTCCGCGCCGGGCCGGACGGCAAGGAAGTCGCTTATATCGAATACGTGCAGTGGAATGCCGATCTGCAGCTCAAGGCCTGTTTTGATCTCACCATCAAGCTCGGTATGCCCGTCGGCCTCTATCTCGACGTCGCGGTCGGCGTGCAGTCCGGCGGCTTCGATGCCTGGAACGAGCAGATCGCGATCTCGCGTCATCTCTCTGTCGGCGCGCCGCCCGATGCGCTGCAGCCCGCCGGACAGAACTGGGGTCTGGCCGGCTTCAATGCCGCGGGGCTGGAAGTGCAGGGCTTCGCGCCGTTCAAGGACATGCTGCGTGCCTCGATGCGCTATGCCGGCGCCGTCAGGCTCGATCATGTGCTCGGCCTCAATCGCCTTTACGTCGTGCCGCATGGCTATGACGCCGACAACGGCGCCTATGTGAAGATGCCGCTGGAAGCGCTGCTGGCCGTGACGGCGCAGGAAAGCGTCGCCAATCGCTGCGTGGTGATCGGTGAGGATCTCGGTACCGTGCCGGACGGCTTCCGCGATCATCTCGCATCCTGGGGCATCTGGTCATATCTGGTGATGATGTTCGAGCGCGATGAACGCTACGCGTTCCGCGGTATCGACTATTACGCACCGAATGCGCTGGTGACCTTCAATACCCATGATCTGCCGACCTATGCCGGCTGGCGCAGCCTGCACGATCTGCAGCTGAAGCGCTCGCTGGGCATCGATCCCGGCGAGAGCGACGATGCCCGCCGTTACGCGCTGCAGATGCTCAGCGAGGCGCTGCGAGCCCAGGGCATCAATACCGAAGACTTCTACGCCGTCGCTCACTTTCTCGCGCGCACGCGGACCCGTTTGCTGGCCGTCGCGTTGGAAGACCTGTTGGGTGTGATCGATCAGCCGAATATTCCCGGCACCATCAATGAACATCCGAACTGGCGGCAGCGGCTGCCGGCCACGGTGGAGACGATGGCCACGTCGATCGATCGTGACGCGCTGCACATTGCAACCGCGGACAGGAGTTTGTCCGCATTGACGTAAATTTTGTCAGGTGGCGGAAAGACTTTGTACAGCAATATCGAAGATTACGCGCTGATCGGCGATTGTGAGACCGCCGCTCTCGTCAACCGCAACGGATCGATCGACTGGCTGTGCTGGCCGGCCTTCGATTCTGACGCATGCTTTACCGCGCTGCTCGGCACCAAGGATCACGGCCGCTGGCAAATCACGCCTGACGCTCCGATCACGGCCTGCAAACGGCGCTATCGCGGCGACTCCCTCATTCTGGAAACCACGCTGGAGACGGACGACGGCGCCATCACGCTGATCGACTTCATGCCGCCGCGCGGCGCGGCCTCTGATGTGGTGCGCATCGTCCGCGGCGATCGCGGCACGGTGACGGTCCGGATGGAGCTGATCATCCGCTTCGGATTCGGTGCGGCCATCCCCTGGGTGAAGCGCGACAAGGACGGCGGCGTGCTGGCGATTTGCGGGCCCGACATGACCGTGCTGCACACGCCCGTCGAGACCCATGGCGAGAACCTCACGACCGTCGCGAAATTCGAAGTCAAACAGGGCGACAGCATCCCGTTCGTGCTGACCTATGGGCCGTCGCATCTGAAGGTGCCGGCGCCGATCAATGTTGACGAGGCGCTGAAGGACACCGAGGAATTCTGGAAGGAATGGAGCAGCCGCTGCACCTACAAAGGCGAGCACCGCGATCTCGTGATGCGCTCGCTGATCACGCTGAAGGCGCTGATCTATGCGCCGTCCGGCGGCATTGTCGCGGCGCCGACCACGTCGCTGCCCGAAAAGCTCGGCGGCTCCAGAAATTGGGACTATCGCTTCTGCTGGCTGCGCGATGCGACATTCACGCTGCTGGTGCTGATGAACAGCGGCTACACGGATGAAGCGCGCGCCTGGTATCGCTGGCTGCTGCGCGCCGTCGCCGGCGCACCGGCCGAGATGCAGATCATGTATGGCATCATGGGGCAGCGCCGCCTGCTCGAATGGGAGGCCGACTGGCTGCCCGGCTATGGCGGCGCGCTGCCCGTGCGCGTCGGCAATGCTGCGCACGCGCAGCTGCAGCTCGACGTCTATGGCGAGTTGATTGATGCCTTCCACCAGACCCGCGTTGCCAAACTCGATCTCGAGGATGGCACCTGGGCGGTGGAATGCGAGATCCTCGAACATCTCGCTTCTGTCTGGAACAAGCCCGATCACGGCATCTGGGAGCGCCGCGGCCCCGGCAAGCACTATGTGCTGTCGAAAGTCGGCTGCTGGGTTGCGTTCGACCGCGCCATCAAGAGCGTCGAGAGCTTCAATCTCAAAGGCCCCGTCGACCAGTGGAAGGAACTGCGCAAGGAGATTCACCGCGACGTCTGCGAGAAGGGGTTCGATCCCCGCGAAAACACCTTCGTGGAATCCTATGGCTCGGACGTGCTCGACGGCGCCATTCTGCTGCTGCCGGCTTTGGGTTTTCTTCCGGCCGACGATCCTCGCGTGAAGGGCACGATCGCAGCGGTCGAGAAATATCTGATACGCGACGGCTTCGTGCTGCGCCACGATCCGCGCGAGGTCACCGGCGAGGTGCAGCCCGCAGAGGGCGCGTTTCTGGCCTGCAGCCTATGGCTGGCCGAGGCCTATATCAAGATGGGCGAGATCGCCAAGGCGGAAGAACTCTTCAATCGCGTCGTTGCGATCGCCAATGATGTCGGCCTGCTGGCGGAGGAATATGACAGCGGCGTCAAACGCCAGACCGGCAACTTCCCGCAGGCGCTGACCCATATCGCGCTGATCGCCGTGGCGCATAATCTGGCGAGCGCCAAGCGTCCGCAGGAGAAGAAGGTGGAGCGGGCGAAGTAGCTCTTCTCTTAACCCTCCCCGCAAGGGGGAGGGGGTTACGTCACGTGGCATTCCTTTTCAAAATCATCTCCACCGCGCCCGCAAAGCCTTCCTCCTCATTCGACGTCGTCACATCCGTTGCCCGCGATTTCACGTCGTCGCTCGCATTGCCCATCGCCACCGACATGCCTGACACCTTGAACATCGGTAGGTCGTTGCGCATGTCGCCGATAGTGGCGATGGCCTCGAGGGAGATACCCAGCCGCTGCGCCATCGCTTGTACGAAGGTGCCCTTGTTCTGATTGGGCGGCGTGATGTCGAGATAATAGTTCTGCGAGCGCACCGCGACAGCCGTATCGCCCAGCGCCTTCTGCATTGCGCCTTCGCAGCGTTCCAGCAGCGGGAAGTCGGAGCTCGCACCGACGATCTTGCAGGCCTTGGCGAGATAGGGCGAGAAGTCATCCACCATCACGGCCTCATGCTGGATGGTGTCGCGCTCATGCGGCACATATTTGCCGTCGTCGCGCTTGATCACCCATTCATCATTGGTGAAAATCCAGATATCGACGCCGTGGTCTTCCAACACTTCGATGGCGCGCTTGGTCGCAGCTTCCGGGATCAGGTGCTGCACGATCGGCTTGAGGTCGCCGTCCACCATGGAGCTGCCATTGAACGGGCCGATCGGCAGCGTGATCCCCAGTGGCTTGACCAGGAAGCGCATGCCGACGGGCGGGCGGCTCGACGTGATGGTGAAGCCGATGCCGGCGTCTTCCAGTTTCTTCACGGCCGCCTTGGCCGTGTCGGTGAGGCGCTTGTCATGGGTGACGAGCGTGCCGTCGACATCGGACACCACGAGAGCGATCTTGGTCATGGTTTGATCCTTCAGGTCGGCAGTTGGCGGATGATGGCGGAGACGATGCCGTCGACATCGTCATCGATGGATACTGTGATCGGGCGCTCATTGGGGCCGGGGACTTCCAGCGTCTTGAACTGGCTGTCGAGCAGCGTCGGCGGCATGAAATGATTCTTCCGCGCCGCCATGCGCTTGGCGATTAGCTCCTTGGAGCCGTCGAGATAGATGATGCGAATGTCGTCGCGGCCGTGCAATAGCAGATCGCGATAGGCGCGCTTGAGCGCAGAACAGGCGACGACAAGCTTTTGGCCATCGGCGGTGATGCGGTCGATCTCGTTGGCGATGCTCTGCAGCCAGGGCCAGCGATCCTCGTCGGTGAGTGGCTGGCCCGCGCGCTGCTTTTCGACATTCGCCTTCGGGTGAAAATCGTCGCCATCGGCGAAGCGCCAGCCGAGGCGTTCAGCAAGCGTCTTCGCGATCGTGCTCTTGCCTGAGCTGGAGACGCCCATCACCACCAGAGCCTTGGGTGCCAGGGTCTTGGGTGGCAGGGCCTTGGGCACGGTGTCAGCCACGCGCGTCGTCCGGCAGGGCGGCCTTGTCGCACAGCCACACGGTTTCGCCGTCCGACCGCGCGCGATTGGCTGGCAGATCCTCGCCCTTCAGCACCCGCGTCAGGATCGCGCGCTTGTCCTCGCCGCTCATCAGGAACAGCATCTCGCGGCATGAGGCGAGTGCCGGCAGCGTCAGGCTGACGCGCGGCACGAAAGGCTTCACATGGGCTTCGGGCACGCCGACAACCCAGCGGTCCTTGATCTCGATGGCTGGATAGCTTGGAAATAGCGACGCCACGTGGCCGTCGGGGCCGACGCCGAGCAACACCAGATCGAACAGCGGCTTTGCCTTGTCGAAAGTGTCTGCACCGTAGAACGACTGCAGTTCGCGCGCATAGAGCGCCGCCGCGTCGTCCGGATTCGCCGCATCGGTCTTGATTGGGTGCACATTCGCAAGCGGCGCGCATGCATCCAGAAACGCAGTTCGCGCCATACTCATGTTGTTGAGCGGATCGCCTGAAGAAACGAAGCGGTCGTCGCCGATGAACCAGTGTACGCGATCCCAGGGGATTTCGCTGCGATAGGGCTCGGTGGCGAGCAGTTCATAGAGCCGCTTCGGGCTCGATCCGCCGGTCATGCAGATGGCGATGCGGCCGGGATTGGCTTCAATGCGCTCGATCAGCCGGTCGGCTGCGGTTTCGGCGAGAGCCACCGCATCCTCGACCACGACGATATGGCGATTGGGCGCTGTCATCGTGTCAGCTCAGCACGCGCCAGCTACGACCGTCGCGCTTGAGCAAGTCGTTGGCTTCCTCGGGACCTTCGCTGCCGGCGTTGTAGGTCTTCAGCCCGTCCTTGCCGGCCTTCTTCCAGGCATCGAGGAACGGCTGCACGGCGCGCCAGCCGGCTTCCACGCTGTCGGCGCGCTGGAACAGGATATTGTCGCCGATCATGCAGTCATAGATCAGCGTCTCATAGCCCGTCGCCGGTGCAGCCTGGAAGTAGTCCTTGTAGCGGAACTTCATCTCGACGCCGTCGATCTCCACGGCCGGACCGGGCACCTTGGTATTGAACTTCAGCGAGATGCCTTCGTTCGGCTCCACCGCGATAACGAGAAAGTTCTCCGCGAGGCTTTCCACCGACATGTCACGGAACATGGCGAAGGGTGCTTGCTTGAACTTGATCGCCACTTCGGTGCGTTTGATACCAAGTGCCTTACCGGTGCGCAGATAAAAGGGAACGCCGGCCCAGCGCCAGTTGTCGATCGACAGCTTCATCGCTGCATAGGTCTCGGTGGTACTGCCTTCCTTGACGTCCTTGGTCTTCAGATAATCACCAATGTCGGTATCGCCCACATGGCCGGCGACATATTGCGCGCGAACCGAATTCTGCAGTGCTTCGGCTTCGGTCTGCGTGGTGACGGCGGCGAGCACTTCAGCTTTCTCGGAGCGCACCGCATTGGCCTCGAAACGCGCGGGCGGCTCCATCGCGACTAGCGATAGCAATTGAAACAGATGGTTCGGCACCATGTCGCGCAGCGCGCCGGTCGCATCGTAGAACGAGCCGCGATGGCCGACGCCGAGTTTCTCGTCCACGGTGATCTGCACGTGATCGATATGGTTGCGATTCCAGATCGGCTCGAACATGCCATTGGCAAAGCGCAGCACCAGGATGTTCTGCACCGTCTCCTTGCCGAGATAGTGATCGATCCGGTAGATCTGCTGCTCGTTCATCAGGCCGAGCAGTTCATTATTCAGCTTCTTCGCGGATTCGAGGTCCGTGCCGAACGGCTTCTCGACCACGAGGCGACGCCACGAGCCGTTTTCCTTCAGCATGCCGGTGCGGCCGAGCTGACGCGCGATCGGCGCGAAGGCCGAAGGCGGCGTTGCCAGATAGAATAGGCGATTGCCCCCGGTCCCGCGTGCTTCCTCGAGTTTGTCGAGCTGTTCGCGCATGCGATCGAAGGATTCCGGCTCGCCCGGATCGGCTTCGATGCAGGTGACGCAATTGAGCAGCTTCTGCGCGATGGCGTCGTCAACCGGGCGCGTCGCATATTGCTTCAGGCCCTTCATCAGGTCGTCGCGGAGTTCCGCGCCGGTCATGTCCTTGCGGGCGATGCCGACGACGCAGAATTTCTCCGGCAGAAGATCGGCCGCCTGCAGGTTATACAGCGCCGCGATGACCAGCCGGTGGGCGAGATCGCCGGTGACGCCGAAGATCACGAATGCGCAAGGGTCTGGCTTCTTCTTGGATTTGGCAGGGCCTGGAGGTTGTATCTCGGTCATGCGGGCTACGCCTTTGGTTTGATGATATCAGGCGCGTCCTGCCGTTTTGGATCCGGATGCTGATCGGGCTCTTTGTGGCCGCCGAAACCGGCGCGCATCGCGGATAGAATCTTCTCTGCAAATGTATGTTCCTTGCGCGATCGAAACCGCGCAAACAACGCCGCCGTGAGCACTTCGGCGGGCACCGCCTCGTCGATGGCGGCATTCACCGTCCAGCGGCCTTCGCCGGAATCCTCGACGAAGCCGGAATAGGTATCCAGCGTCTCGTTCTTGGCGAGCGCCGAGGAGGTGAGGTCGAGCAACCATGACGGGATCACGCTGCCGCGGCGCCAGACTTCGGCGATATCGGGCAGATTAAGGTCGAAGCGATGCGCTTCCGGCAGCGCCTCGATATTGGCGTTCTTCATGATGTCGAAGCCTTCGGCATAGGCCTGCATCAGTCCGTATTCGATGCCGTTATGGACCATCTTGACGAAATGCCCGGCGCCGACCGGGCCGGCATGGATATAGCCGTTCTCGATGCGCGGATCGCTGTTGTCGCGGCCCGGCGTACGCGGGATGTCGCCGATGCCCGGCGCCAGCGTCTTGAAGATCGGATCGAGCCGATCGACGACGCTCTTTTCACCGCCGATCATCATGCAATAGCCGCGATCGATGCCCCAGACGCCGCCGGACGTGCCGACGTCGATGTAATACAGGCCCTTTTCTTTCAGCGCCTTGCCGCGGCGGACGTCGTCCTGCCAGAACGTGTTGCCGCCGTCGATGATGGTATCGCCGGGCTCCAGCAGCCTGGTCAGCGCATCGATGGTGGTCTCGGTGATCTTGCCGGCTGGCAACATGACCCAGACGGCCCGCGGCTTGTCGAGCTTCTTGACGAAATCTTCCAGCGACGATCCGCCGGTGGCACCTTCGGAGGCAAGGCCGCTGACGGCCTTGGCGTCCTTGTCATAGACAACCGCGGTGTGACCGTTCTTCATCAGGCGGCGGACAATATTTCCGCCCATTCGGCCGAGACCGATCATGCCGAGCTGCATTGTGTGATGTCCTTTATTGATTGCGCATGACCCGAAGCAATGTCCGGGCCATGCGGATCGTCGTTTAGTTCAATGCGGCAGTAATCGCCTTGTCGAGAACAGCAAGTCCGGCCTTGAGGTCGCCCTTGAGATGGACGCGCAGCGCACGGCGGTTGCGATCCGTGAGCACGCCAAAGTCACCACGCGCCTGTGCCGCCTTGATGACACCGAACGACGCCCGGTAATCGGGGATAGCGAGATCCTTGGCATCGTCCGCCGTGATCTGCAGGAACACGCCGGTGTCCGGCCCGCCTTTATAGGCCTGGCCCGTCGAATGCAGGAAGCGAGGGCCGAATTCGGCGCAGGTTGCCACCTTCTTCTTGTCGCGCACCGCCATCCGTATGTGCTGCAGCGTGTCGATATGGGCGCCGTCGCGTTCGACATAAGCGAGCAGCGCGACATAGTCGCCGGGCGTGACGCGGCGGAAATGCGCCTTCAGCCATGACGTCAGATCGCCATTGGCGCCGGCCTTCTTCAGCAGTTCGGCATTGCTATCGTCGGTATAGAGATCGGCTTCCTTTGACGACACCACCGGCGTCTCCGGTGGCAGCGAACCGGTCTTCTCGAAGGCTTCCGTCAGCTCGCGCGTCTTGATCTTGGCGGCCTCGACATCCGGCTGGTTGAACGGATTGATGCCGAGTATGGAGCCGGCAACGGCTGTCGCGATCTCGAAGCGGAAGAATTCCTGGCCGAGATGATCGATGGACGGCATTACGATGCGCGCGACGGGATGGCCCGCCTTCTCCAGCGCAGCCAGCTTGTCGTCATGTCCCTTGTCGTCTTCGCCTGATGTGCGCAGGTCGATGAAGAAGCGATCGGTGCCATAGACGGAGGGCTCGCCCAGCGTCTCGCCGTCGATCGGGATCAGTCCCTTGCCATCCTTGCCGGTGGATTCGGCAATGAGCTGTTCGGCCCATGCGCCGAAATCGGCGATCTTCTTCGAAGACAGGATCGTGACCTTGTCACGCCCATCGAGGCCGGCATTGCCCATCGCGAGGCCGAGCTGCACGCCGGGATTTTCAGCGGGTGGCACGTCCGGCCCACAGGAGCGGACCATCGACAGCGTGAGGTCCAGCAGTTTGGTGAGGTCGACGCCCGCAGCGGCCGCCGGCACGAGGCCGAACGGCGACAGCACCGAATAGCGCCCGCCAATGGTCGGATCGCCATGGAAGATGTGCGCAAACTTTTGCGTCTTCGCGACCTTCTCCAGCGATGAGCCGGGATCGGTGACGGCGACGAAATGTGAACCGGCCTTGTCGGCGCCGACCGCCTTGGTCACCTCGTCGAAGAAATAGTTCTTCATCACATTCGGCTCGGTCGTGCCGCCGGATTTGCTGGAGACGATGAAGAGTGTCTTGGCGATGGTCACTGCAGCGCCCATGGCGCGCACCTGTGCGGGATCGGTGGAATCCAGCACATGCAGTTTCGGGAATCCCGACACCTTGGCGAAGGTCTGCGCCAGCACTTCCGGCCCGAGGCTCGAGCCGCCCATGCCGAGCACCACCGCATCGGTGAATCCCTGCGCCTTCACCCAATTGGCGAAGTCGTTGTAGTCGGCGAGCTTGGCCTTCTCGGCAAAAGCGCTGTTCAGCCAGCCCAGCCACTTGTCTTCGTCCGCGCCGGTCCAGACCGATTTGTCCTTGTGCCAGAGCCGGCGGATCTTCGCAGACGCACGCCACTCTTCGGTGGAGGTTGCGACCTTCTTCGTGATGCCGTCGCCCAGCGCCAGCTTCTGCACGCCGATGCCGTTACCCAGCGATGTTGCGCGCTTGTGCGCCACAGCGCCGTAGAGTTTGTCGGCCGCATCGGCGAACAGCTTGACGCCGTCCTCGACCAGATGCGTGGTGATCGCGTCGAGCGAGATGCCGGTCTTGGCGAGGTCGGCCAGCACCTTCTTGGCATCCTCGACATTCTCTTCGAGGCTGTCGCGCACTTCGCCGTGGTCGCGGAACGCGTCCAGCGTGGCGGGCGGCACGGTATTGACGGTGTTCTTCCCGATCAGCTCTTCCACATAGAGCGTGTCGCGATAATCCTTGCTCTTCACGCCGGTGGAGGCCCAGAGCAGGCGCTGCGGTTTTGCGCCTTTGGCCTTCAGTTTCTCCCAGCGCGGGCCGGCGAACAGTTCCAGATATTCCTGATAGGCGAGTTTCGCATTGGCGATGGCGACCTTGCCCTTGAGGTCCTTGAGCCGCGCCTTCTCGGATGGATCATTGGCCTTGGCGATCTTGTCGTCGAGCTGCTTGTCGACCTGCGCATCGATGCGGCTGACGAAGAACGAGGCGACGCTGGCCACATGCGAGGGATCGCCGCCGCCGGCAACATATTTTTCCAGACCATTCAGATAGGCCTCGGCGACCTCCACATAGGTCTTCTGCGCGAACAGCAGCGTCACGTTGATGCTGATGCCTTCGCCGATCAGTTGCTGGATCGCGGGCAGGCCTTCCGGCGTCGCCGGCACCTTCACCATCAGGTTCGGGCGCTTGACGCTCGCCCACAGGCGCTCCGCCTCAGTGACCGTGCCCTTGGTGTCATTGGCGAGATAGGGCGAGACTTCCAGGCTGACGAAACCGTCGTCGCCTTTCATCTTGTCATAGACCGGCTTCAGCACATCGGCGGCGTGCTGGATATCCTCGACGGCAATGTGCTCGAACAGGTCGGCAGGCGATTTGTCGCCGGACTTCAGCGCCTCGGCAATCGGGGCATCATATTCGTCCGAACTTCCAATCGCCTTCTCGAAGATCGCCGGATTCGACGTCACGCCCTTCACGGCGTCAGTGTCGATCAGCTTCTTGAGGTCGCCCTTGGCGACGAAGCCGCGGGCGAGGAAGTCCAGCCAGACGGCCTGACCGTGGGATTCGAGTGCTTTGACGGGATTCATGATGCCTTGTTCTGCTTACAATTATCAAAAGGCCGATCGCCGCGCGAAACGTTCCGCGGCCCGGTTCCAATGATCGCCCCAAACCCATACGCATGGCAAGCCGAACGGTTCCATTCAGGGCGCGGGAGCCGGATCGCAATTCCGTGTTCGCCAGATTGGCCCGGCGGCATGACAATTGTGCAAATTTTGTGCGTCGGTTTTGTGGGTTGGGGAGCGCCTCCAGCCCCTCACGTCATTGCGAGGAGCGAAGCGACGCGGCAATCCAGAGGGGCACAAGCGAAGAAAGACTGGATTGCTTCGTCGCAAGGGCTCCTCGCAATGACGGCGAAGAGCTGGGAGTCAGGGCCGAATATACAGATAGCCCTGCGACTGCAGCTCCGCGATCCGGACCACGCCGCCGCGGTCGGCGATGGTGAAGCCCGGCAGCAGGCCGTCCAGCGTCACATCCTGCGCCTTCATGGTGTTGCTGCAGGCGGCCAGTTGCAGGCCGGCCTTGGTGAATTTGCCGACCCGCGCGGTAATGTCGGGATTGGTGGAAGCCCGGGCAAATGACTTCAGCGCCGGGCCGAGCACGACCAGTGCGATGGTAACGTTGTCGGGGCCGCCGACGCCATCGAAGTGGTTCTGGATATTGCCGAGGGCGAAATTCACCCTGTCGGCATCGGCGAGGTGATAGACGACCTTGAGCTTGGCGGGCGGTTTCTGGTCGGCCGTTGTGGCATTCGCTCGCGATGCCAATAGTCCCGCGCCGACCGTCGACAGAGCGGTCCACAATAGGCTGCGTCGATTCATGGTTGGCTCCGATTTGGCGTCAATCACGCTCACTTGCTGCGCATCGCCGCGAGTTCCTTGCGGTCCGTGATCAACGACTCACACTCCTTCAGATTCGTGCGGTCGAGCCGGAAAATCTTGTCATCTTCGCCGCCGGTGAGCGCGTCGGTGCCGGGTTCTTCATCGGGCTTGCTGTTCTGCCAGATGCGGACGCGCTCGACGCGGACCAGCGTCGCGTCGATGTCTTTGGCCAGGCCGATCGCAATGCCGCCGCCATCGCAATCGACGCTGCATGCGAACTTCACCTCCTGGCCCTTGTCGGTATCCTGGATCTGGCCGCAAGAGCCGCTGGAATCCCAGTCGCCTTTGCGATGGCGATATTTGAATCCGAGCCGGAACGAGTAGGGCGTATAGCTTTCTTCGGGCGGATGCCCGGCGACGACCAGCAGCTTCATGGTGCTGACCTTCTGCTTGGGGTGCCGCGCCAGATGCTCGGCGTCATAGCGCCGGACGAAGCAGGCATAGGTCAGCTTCGGACCCAGCGGGCCGGCAAACATGCGCTTGTTGAATTCGGCTGCCTTCACCGCATCGACCTTGGCCGGCTCGTCCTCGGCGCGCGCCAGCGGGCTGCCGATGATCAGAGCGGCGGTGAGAACCAGAAGGGACAGCACACGGATGGTCATCGACGTCTCGCAAGGTGAGGCGGCCCGTTGCGGGCCAGTTCACCTTGGTCTCGTCAGAAGCGGGATGCGTTCAATCGAGGCTGGGCGCGGTCGATGCACTCCCTCGCCCCGCACTTGCGGGGAGAGGGTGGGGTGAGGGGCTTTTGCTGAGCTTCACCTCTAACTCCCCCTCACCCGGAGCCGTCGCTGCGCGCCGACTCCGACCTCTCCCCGCAAGCGGGGAGAGGTTAGGTAGCGTCGCGTCGACCGTGAATTCAAAGATCGCTCTTCGCCAGGTCCCACATCAGCCGGTAGGTCCCCTCGGAAATCAGCTCTGCCTTTGCCGCTGCAATGGCCGCAGTGAAGCGGCCCTTCATGATCGCAGCGACGGCTTCGACATCCGTGCCGTCGATCATCACATACCAGTCGCGGGCGGCGGGATTGGGTGCGGCGGGATCGTCGGTGAGCGGCTTCGACAGCCGGGGATCGCTCTCCATCAGATGCATCGAAATGATGCCGTTGATATCGCCGGGATCGAGCTTCGCTTCGATGGCGCTGCGCAGTTTGTCAGCGCCTTCGGCGGGTGGCCGGATGCGCACCAGTCCAAGTGCCGCGCCGCGGCCCTGACCGCGGCTCACAGTGATCCGAGCCACCGAACGCAGCATGTTCTGGAAGCGGCCGATATTGGTCAGCGACCACTTGGTCTGGTTGGCCAGCGCCGTGCGATAGGCATCACTGTCCAGCACGTCGAATGTCGCGGTCGAATACAGGCCGAGATACTTCGGCCTGGCGTTCACGGCCACATAGCGCCGCGCCTCATTGAAGCCCTCGATGGCGACGCGCTCGGCAAGATGCTCGCGGTCGTACCATTGGTTGAATTCCTGCTCATGGCTGGCGTCGATATCCATCGACGTCATCAGCATTCCCGTGCCTTTGATCGGCATTCCAGAAGTCCTATTTCAGTTTCGACGCCACATCGGCGATGGCCTTCATGACCGCATCGCGCATGCCGGGGTCATACAGGCTGTGACCGGCGCCTTCAACGATGCGTACCTCGGCATCGGTCCAGCGCCTGGCCAGGGCATGCGATGTGGCGGGCGGGCAGAGGAAGTCGTAACGGCCCTGAATGATGACGCCGGGAATGCCGCTGAGCCTGCCGGCATCCTCTATCAGTTGATGTGGCCGCATAAAGCAGTCGTGCTTGAAGTAATGTGCTTCCATCGCGGGTGTCGCGGGCATCATCCGCGTGGTGTTGCCGAGTTCGGCACGGTCGAGCCGCGTGCGCTTCGGCGCGATCTCCGACAGGATGGCTTCGGTGCCGCCCCAGGCGCGGATCGCCGGGACATGCACGGCCGGATCGGCATCGAGAATGCGGCGATAGAAGTTCGGCAGCGGATCGGCGCGCTCGGCTTCGGGAAGGGCGCTCAAAAAATCTCCATGCAGGCCGGGATAATGCCGCGGCAGCATGACGTTGAAGACATCGTGCAATTCTTCCCGCGTGCCGAGAAACGTTGCGCGCAGCACGATGCCGGTCACGCGATCCGGATGGGCCTGCGCATAGGCCAGCGCCAGCGTCGCCCCCCATGAGCCGCCGACCACGAGCCATTTGTCGAAGCCGAATGTCTGCCGGATCGTTTCCATATCCGCGATCAGATGCGGCAGCGTATTCGCCTCGCGCTTGCCTTTCGGCTTGCTGCGGCCGGCGCCGCGCTGATCAAACAACACGGTGTGAAAGCGCTGCGGATCGAACAGCCGGCGGTGATCGGGCTGGCAGCCGGAGCCGGGGCCGCCATGCAGATAGACTGCCGGAATGCCGTCGCTGCGGCCGACGCTCTCCACATGGATTGCGTGGCCGTCGCCGACATCGAGATGTTCCGAGGTCAGCGGCGCAAACAGGTCCGCATTCACCGGGGCGGGGACATCAGCGGCCATGAACGTGGTCCGCGTCCGGCTCCAGCGTGCCGCCGTTGAAGTTGCGATAGATGAAGCGGTCGCGGCCCTCGGTGGATTCCGTCTCGGCCAGTTTGAAGATTTCTGCATGCCGCGGCGACAGCGTGCAGGCGGGGTCGGTATTTCCGGCGTCGCCCGTCAGCGCGAAGGCCTGGCAGCGGCAGCCGCCAAAATCCACTTCCTTGAACGCGCAGCTCTGGCATGGCTCGGGCATCCAGCCGGTGCCGCGATAGCGGTTGAAGGCTTCGGAGTTCTGCCAGATCCAGGCGATCGAATGATTGGAGCGCACGGATTCAAATTCCATTCCGGTGATGGTCTCGGCGGCATGGCACGGCAGGATCTTGCCTGATGGAGAGATGTTGAAGAACTGCCGGCCCCAGCCGCCCATGCATTTTTTCGGTCGCAGCGCGTAATAGTCCGGAACGACATAGTCGATATCGAGAATGCCTTTCAGACGCAGCTGCGCATCCTCGACGATGCGGCTGGTCTCCTCGATCTGATCGATGGTCGGCATCAGGGCGGCGCGGTTCTTCAGCGCCCAGCCGTAATATTGCACATTCGCGACCTCCAACCGGTCGGCATCCAGATCGACGGCCATCTGGATGATATCGGCGAGCTGATGCAGGTTCTGCCGGTGCATCACCGCATTCACCGTCAGCGGCAGGTCGAGTTCGCGCGTCCATTTGGCGACTTCGAGTTTCTTGTTGTGGCCATTCTTGTAACCGCCGACGCGGTCGGCGACGACGGGCTCATTGCCCTGGAAGCTGATCTGCACATGGCACAGCCCGGCATCCGCCAGCGCTGCGAGCTTGTCGCGCGTCAGCAGCACCGCCGAGGTGATGAGATTGGAATACAGACCCACATCCGTCGCATGCTGCACCAGCTCGACGATGTCCTTGCGCGCGGTCGGTTCGCCGCCGGAGAAGTGGATCTGCAGCACGCCGATCTCGGCAAGCTCGGACAGCACCTTCTTCCATTCGTCGGTGGTCAGCTCGGTGCTGCCGCGGTCGAGCTCCACGGGATTGGAGCAGTATGGACATTGCAGCGGGCAGCGATGGGTGAGTTCGGCCAGCACGGCGAGGGGAATGCCGAAGGTCTCTGCGGTCGAGCGCGTGCGCTCCATGATCGCGAGACCGTCGGCGGGATCGGTGAAGACGGGGCTGGCGTCGGTGAGGGTGGGGCTCATGATGTCTTCTCCCGCGCTTGCGTGAGAAAGCCCTTGTCGGCGAGGTCCTGCAGCATGGCCACGACATCGGTGCCGATATCGTCGCGCGGCGCGGCGTATTTCGCCACCAGGAGGTCGATGATATCGGCGACGTTACGTTCGCCATCGCAAAGCTGCAGGATTTCGACGGCAATATCGTCCGGCGCCAGCACGCGCTCCGGCGCCAGGATCACCCAGCGCTGGCGCGTCTCGTCGAACTTCAGCCGGGCGTGGCGCGGCAAGATCGGCTTGCTGGCCTCGCTGACACTGATCCGACGATTGCTGCGCAACTCCGTCATCGTTGCCTTCTTACTTGGCCGGGACGAACGCGCCCGGCGGCACATGGCCATCGACATAGGCATGATACAGCGCATCGAGCTGCACCCACAACACATTGGTCTTGAAGATCAGTGCATTGCAAACCGCGCGGCGCTCGGCCGGGGTGTTGGCGTGCTGCTTGACGTAATCCAGCGCAAAGCCGGCATCGCGCGGCGCCTGGGTCAGGCGGCGGCTGAAATAGCTCATGATGTCCGGATTGACGAAGTCATAGTGCTTCAGCATGCCAGAGATGCGCTCTTCATGCAGGTTGGGGGCGAACAGTTCCGTCAGCGACGAGGCGATGGCCTCCAGCGGCGTCCTGTCGCGCACGAAATGCACATAGGCCTCCACGGCAAAACGCGTCGCCGGCAGGATGCCTTCGGTGGATTCCACATAGGCTGAGTCGAGACCGAGCCCTTCGGTCAGCTTCAGCCAGCGCTCGATGCCGCCTTCGGCGCCGGTATCACCGTCGTGATCCTCGATGCGGTGCCGCCATTCCACGCGTGTCGCCCGGTCGCGGAAGCGCGAGATCACCACGGCGTCCTTGATGGGGATCGTGCTCTGATAATAGTAGCGGTTCAGCGCCCAGGCCTGCACCTGGCCCTTGTTGAGCTTGCCGCCGTGCAACAATTTATGAAACGGATGCAGGCTGTGATAGCGCGTCGCGCCAATATGGCGCAGCGTCTCTTCCAGTTGCGCGGCATTGTCCAGCGGCACCCCTGGCGAAATCGAATAGGCGGAAATGGCGTTGGCGCCGAGCGTGTTTGCACTGGGTGCGTTCACAGCGTGATCTCCATGCCATTGCCGGGGATTTGCCAGCCGGCGGTGGTCAATGCGGCGCGCTCGGTGGAATCATGTAGCAGCGCCGGGTTCGAATTGTTGATGTGCAGGAAGAACTTTCTGGCGATGCCGGCATCGGCCAGTTCACTGATGGCGCCATCCACGCCGGACATCGACAGATGCCCCATGCTCTGGCCGGTCTTCTGGCCCAATCCTGCCGCGATGAGTTCGTCGTCGCGCCAGACGGTGCCGTCGAAGAACACCAGCGGGGCGCCGGAGATGCGTTGTTTCAGTTCGGGTGTCACCCGCGCGCAGGCGGCGATAAAATAGAAATGCTTGCCGGTGGCCTTCTCGGCAATCCGCAGACCCAGCGTATCGCCGTCGCCATCCTCACCGGCCGGATGTGCCTGGCCTTCGAGATACCACGCGCTTTTGCCGGGCACGACGAAAGGCAGCACCTCCAGGCCGGACGGCGCGCCATCCTGCAGCTTCGGTTCGAAAGACGTATCAATCTCGATGGCGTCGCGGCGCACGTTCTTGTCCGAGAGCACGTTGAAAATGCTGTTGGCTTTCAGGATCGCCAGCACACGTGTGTGCGCATAGATTGTAAATGGCGAACCTTCCCGCATCGACAAGAGCCCGGCCACCGCATCGACCTCGCCATTGGTGAGGATCACGCCCGCGATCGGCGAATGCCTGACATGATCGGGGTGGGGATGAAGCTGGGGCGTATCGGTGACCTGTTGTCGCAGGTCGGGCGAGGCATTGATCAGGAACCAGTTGGCATTGTCGGTGGAGACCGCGATCGAGGCCTGACCGCTCCGCAAGTCTGGCCGCTCATTGCGCGCCGCGCGACAAATACGGCATCCGCAATTCCATTGCGGAACACCGCCGCCGGCCGCGGCTCCAAGAACGACAACACGCAACATGAGATCGCCCTGAATCCCGGCCAATTAGCGTCTCGTAAAAAGACGCGGGGCGCCTGTCGTCGACGAAGGCGCCCCCAAAACTTAGCTTGAGCTCAAGTCTTACTTGCGCGCCGCGCAGGCGTACATGTTGATTTCCATGCCGACTGCAACTTCGACGATCTTAGGTGCTTTCCAGGCCATATTTCTCTCCCGCTTATCTGCAGTCAGGTACTGCATAACCATAACTCTATTCCCTGCTCAAAGGTTCGCCAACAACTTCGTCATCACAATGTGAAGCGATGGGGGTACAATATGCGTGCAATGCACAATCGGTTGCGCTGCAACATTGCAATGGCGAGAACGTTCCATAGATAGCGATGGCCTTTGGTTGAAAGGCATCGTTTCGTCCTCAGCCCGCCGCATCTTCCGGGATATTCGCGTGGTCTGAGGTCTTCTGTGTCGGCGCCCAAGCCCAGTGCCAAGAGAATTGCCATGCCGCTTTATTTCTTCAACACACGCATCAACGACGAGCTGGTGGTCGATCCCGAAGGCGAGGAGCTGCGGGATCCCGATCATGCCTGGGATGTGGCGCGGTCGATGATCCTGCAATTGCTGCGCTCCGAGGGCACGCCGAGCGATCTGCTCAAAGCGGTGCTGGAAGTCACGGACAAGGACGGCGAAATCGTGCTTGAATTTCCGTTCACCGAAGCACTGCTCGATGCCACCGATGAGTCCGCAACGCGGCATTAGAGCGTTGTCGAGCGAAGTGGGCACCGGTTCGCGTCAAGAAAACGCGTCAATACACAACGCTAGAGCCTCGGTTCTAACTCTATCAGAACCGAAAAGGCTTTAGCCGATTGCGGGAATCCGCACAGGCTTGCTCGCGCGCCATGTTTTGATTGCGCAGCGACATAAAAATATCCAACAGTGCGATCCGGAAAGCCTCGGGGGCGGCGCATCTCATGTGCTGCGAGCAGAGAAGGCTTCCGTAAAAAAGGGGAGAGATCCATGAGTGTCTACACGTCCGCGCGCCGGGCATTGCTTGCCGGTGCGTTCATCGGCGTCTTTACAAGCGGCGCTTTTGCCCAGCAGTCCGATACATCACCTGCAACACCGGCTCCTGCAGCAGCTCCGAGTGCAGCGCCGGCCGCTCCCGCAGCGGCGCCAGCGCCAGCAGCACCACAGGCTGCCGCTCCGGCACCTGCAGCTGCGCCAGCCGTTGCCGCCGCGCCTGCGCTGCCGCCCGGCTCGCCGCTGATCGGCCGTCCCGATGGCGCTGCTGCAGCCAAGCTCGCGCCCGTCGCGCCGCCGCCGATTCCGTCCGCCGCCGACAAGCTGCCGACTGCCAAACTGAAAGTGCCCGCGGGCTTCAATATCGAGGTTTACGCCGCCGGCATGGCCAATGCGCGCTCGATGCGCGAAGGCGACAAGGGCACGGTCTTTGTGGGTTCGCGCCTCGTCGACAAGGTCTATGCCGTCATGAACAAGGATGGCAAGCGCCAGGTGAAGGTGCTGGCCTCCGGCCTCTATCGCCCGAACGGTCTCGCCTTCAAGGACGGGACGCTCTACATCGCCGAACTGTCGAAGATCTCGAAGATCGACAAGGTGGAAGACAATCTCGAAAACCCGCCGAAGCCGACCATGATCTACGACAACCTGCCGAAGGACGAAGCCCATGGCTGGAAGTTCATCGGCATCGGGCCGGACAACAAGCTCTATGTGCCGGTCGGCCAGCCCGGCAACAACGTGCTGCATGACGAGGCCCATGGCCAGATACGCCGCATGAATCTCGATGGCACCGGCGCCGAGATCTATGTGAAGGGCGTCCGCAACACGGTCGGCTTCGACTGGAATCCGACCACCAAGCAGATGTACTTCACCGACAATGGCCGCGACTGGATGTCGGAAGCGGTGCCGGAGGATGAACTCAACCGTGTTACCAAGGCGGGTGAAGATTTCGGTGCGCCATACTGCCTGCAGGGCAATATCCTCGATCCGGAATTCGGCTGGGGCAAGTCCTGCGCCGACTACACCGCGCCGGTCGGCGTGCTCGGGTCGCACACCGCGGCGCTCGGCATGCGCTTCTACACCGGCAAGATGTTCCCGGCCGCCTACAAGGACGCGATCTTCATCGCGCGCCATGGTTCCTGGAACAAGACGCAGAAGCTCGGCGGCGACGTCGTTGTTGCGAAGCTCAACAAGGACGGCACGGTGAAATCCGTCGAGCCGTTCCTCACCGGCTTCATCGAGGACAACAAATATGTCGGCCGCCCCGTCGACGTGCTGCAGATGAAGGACGGATCGATGCTGGTCTCCGATGACTGGAACGGCGCGATCTATCGCATCACCTATGGCAAGCAGAAGGTGGCGGGCGCGAAGTGACGACGTTTTCTCACCTCTCCCCGCTTGCGGGGAGAGGTCGACTGCAACGCGCGAAGCGCGTGAAAGTCGGGTGAGGGGGGACTCTCCACTTGCTCCGAGCGCGGTGAGAGTCCCCCTCATCCTCACCTTCTCCCCGCAAGCGGGGAGAAGGAATTCGCCACGCCGGAGTTTCAGTATTCAGAAAGTTCAAAGCCGATGCGCCCGTTTGCCGTCATCGTAGCTCTTTTTCTCTCGACGTCTCCACTCTTCGCCGCCGAACCCATCACCGAGCGCGCCGCGCCGTGCCTCGCCTGCCACGGGGAGAAGGGGACCTCCGAAATCGAGAACACGCCGTCGCTCGGTGCGCAGCAGCCGGCTTATTCGCTGATCCAGATCTACATGTTTCGCGAGAAGCTCCGCGTCGCGGAGCCGATGAACGACATGGTGAAGGATTTCACCGATGATGACCTGCGCCTGTTCTCGGATTATCTCGCCACGCTGCCGAAGCCTATCGCACTGGAAGCGGGCGATCCTGCGCGAATGCAGGCTGCGAAAGCGCTGACATCGCAATTTCGCTGCGATAGCTGCCACAACGCTGATTTCTCGGGCCGCGACAATATCCCGCGCATTGCCAACCAGCGCGAGGACTACCTCGCCAAGACCATGCGCGAATACAAGGACAACTCCCGCCACGGTTACGATGCCACCATGGCCGATGTGATGCAGTCGATCTCCGAAGCGCAGATCGTGGAGCTGGCTTATTTTCTCGCAAGGGTGAAGTGACGTCGCGCGGGCTCACCCGCGCGACGTCATTCCGGGGCAGGCCGGGCCGCACAGCGGACCGGAATGAGCCCGGAATCCCGACATGTTCAGCTCCCGCTGTCATTCCGGGGCGCGCGCAAAGATGCGCGCACGCCCCGGAATGACAGTTTTTGGGGGGAGACGTCATTAAACATTTTTTCCTATTTCTTATTGACAATATCCTGCCGTGGATTATATTCCCCCTTCGTCCGGCCCCGATGAGAGGGGCGAGCGCGATCGTCACGTTCGCGGGGTGGGATGCGGTGGACGCCGGAGATGCGGCGTTACGCGGTTTGGGGGTGACGTCTGTCTTCGGGCAGGACGGATCTGCGCCAGCACTGCCACTGGCAAGGAGACGGCCGACCTTCAGATGGACAGACCCCTGGACAGTGTGACGGACGACCAAATCGAAACGCGTTCGGCTTACTCGCTTGAGGCTCCCTTCCCATCGCCTTGGGACTTTAATTCGCGATCGGAGCGTTCGTCGAGGCAAAGTGCAAGCAACCGAAAAAACACCGCAGGCGGAACGCCGGGCACTTGCTCGGCGCCTCCGAAAGTCCTGATGCACTCCAGATTGCGGAAGACCGCATCGCATCAGGCCCAAGGGTGCATCGGGCACCCGGCGTTCCGCACGCCCTCTCACAAGAGGGCGGGAAGGAATGCGCAAACCTCGGACGCTTCGGCGCCGCGAGAATGCGAGCGTTTGGCCGATTGGCAATCTCCGCCCGCCTGCGTTAACAAGCGACAAGCAATGGAGCACTGCATGAACGATCTCTGGCGCCTGTCGGCAACTGACCTCTCCGCACTCATTCGCGACCGCAAGGTGTCCGCCAAGGAGGCGACGGTGGCTGGCCTCGCACGGCTCGATGCTGTGAACCCTGCCATCAATGCCGTGGTCGACCATCGACCCAATGAGGCGCTGGCACGGGCGGATGCGGTCGATGCGGCGATTGCGCGCGGCGACGATGTCGGCCCGCTCGGCGGCGTGCCCATCACCGTCAAAGTGAATATCGACTACGCGACCTATCCGACATCGAATGGCGTAAAGATCCAGAACGAGATCATCGCTACGACCAACAGCCCGGTGATCGACAATCTGCTGAAGGCTGGCGCCGTCATCATCGGCCGCACCAATTGCCCGGCATTTTCCTATCGCTGGTTCACCACCAATCAGCTCTATGGCGATACCAAAAACCCGCGCGATCCCTCGCTGACGCCGGGCGGATCATCAGGCGGCGCAGGCAGCGCGGTCGCCGCCGGCATCGGTCATATCGCTCATGGTACCGATATCGCGGGCTCGATTCGCTATCCCGCTTATGCCTGCGGCGTGCACGGGTTGCGTCCCACGCTCGGCCGCATCGCGGCTTACAATCAGGCGCTGCCCGAGCGCATCATTTCCGGCCAGATCACCGCGGTGTCCGGCCCGCTGGCGCGCACCATCAACGATGTCCGTCTTGGCCTCGCCGCGATGTCGCAGCCCGACGCGCGCGATCCCTGGTGGGTGCCGGCGCCGCTCGAAGGACCGACGCGCGAGAAGCGCGCCGCCATGTGCCTGCGGCCTGATGGTCTCGCCATCACCGCCGATGTCGAGGCCGCGGTGCGCGATGCCGGAAAGCGGCTGGAGCGGGCAGGGTGGGTCGTCGAGGAAGTCGAGAACACGCCGGCCCTGCGCGAGGCCGCCGCCTTGCAGACGCAGCTCTGGTTCGGCGATGGCTATCAGGGCATGCTGGACGCGGCGGTGCGCGAGGGTGATCCCGCAGCACTGGTCTGTCTGCGCGGACAGAAGGACAAGCTCAAGGACTTCGAGAATGGCGGCCTGTCACGGGCGCTGGTGCGCCGCTCCACCTTCGTGCGCGACTGGGAGCTGTTCCTGCAGACCTATACTGTGGTGCTGATGCCGATGTCCGGCGAATTGCCGTTCCCGGATCATCTGGATATGCAGAGCCAGGAATCGTTCGATCGCGTCTGGGCCGCCCAGATGCCGCAGATTGGCATTCCCTTCATGGGCCTGCCGGCGCTGAGCGTTGCCACAGGCCTCGTCGGCCGTGCGCCGACCGGCGTGCAGGTCGTGGCCGGCCGTTACCGCGAGGATCTCTGTCTGCTGGCCGGCGAAGCCATCGAGGCCGGCGGTACCCCGCCGATGCCTTGCGACCCCGTGACGGCCTGAGAGGGATCAGTGCGATGACCGGCATCTCCGATTTTTCTGCGAACGCACTGACAGGTGAGCCTGTCGCGCTCAAGCAGTTCGAAGGAAAGGTGCTGCTGATCGTCAATACCGCCAGCGCCTGCGGATTCACGCCGCAATATGCGGGGCTGGAGAGACTGCAGCAGGATTTTGCGCCGCGCGGATTTTCCGTGCTGGGCTTTCCCTGCAACCAGTTCGGCGCGCAGGAGCCGGGCGACGCCAAGGCGATCGAGAGCTTCTGCGAGGCCAATTACCACATCACCTTCCCACTGTTTGAGAAGATCGACGTGAATGGTGCCGGGGCGCATCCATTGTATAATTACCTGAAATCTGAAAAGTCCGGATTGCTGGGTTCGGGAATCAAATGGAATTTTACCAAATTCCTGATCGACCGTTCCGGACGGGTCGTCGAGCGTTTTGCGCCGACCGCCAAACCTGAATCACTGCGAGAGAAAATCGAGGCGCTGCTATGACCGACAACACCAATGCATCAGCCGATCTGCCTGATCGCCTGTCCACCGATCCGCGAAGCCCGTTCTACAATGCCGAAGTGCTGCAGCGCGATGTCGGCATTCGCTTCAAGGGCGCCGAGAAGACCAATGTCGAGGAATATTGCGTCAGCGAAGGCTGGGTGAAGGTGCCCGCCGGTGCGGCAAAGGACCGGTACGGCAATCCGCTGCTGATCAAGCTGACCGGCCCTGTGGAGCCGTATTTCCGCGACTAACGCACCAAAAACGCCGAAAGTCCTGCTGCGGGAAGCTGCCCTGTTCGCGGCACGCGCTGACTAGCAAAAAGGCGTTGCTCGCATAAATTTGAAGCTTAAAGTAATTGCAGTTTCCGGCTAGGCTGCGTCCGTCAGCATGATGGACACAGTCGGGCCGTCGTGATTGCAATGCGTGCATGGCAAATGAAGGACCGGGAATGCAGGTGGTGTCGCTACGTTCGGACGCTCACGCCGAGTCGGAACCGGTTTCCGGCCGCAAACCCGCTTCAGCCATGATCGAAATCGAGCACGTCTCGCAGCGCTTCCAGACCTCCGGCAAGCAAAGCCATCTGGCGCTGTCGGATATCAACCTCACCATCGAAGACGGGGCCTTCGTCTCGATCCTCGGACCCTCAGGCTGCGGCAAGTCGACCTTGCTCTATATCGTCGGCGGCTTCGTGCAGCCGACCGATGGCGTTGCCAAGGTGAAGGGCAAAGCGATCACGGGACCGGGTCCCGATCGCGGTCCGGTGTTTCAGGAATTCGCGCTGTTTCCGTGGAAGAACGTGCTCGGCAATGTCATGTATGGCATGCGCCAGCAGGGCATGAAGAAGGCTGAAGCCGAAACGCGCGGCCGCAAGCTGCTCGAGATGGTCGGCCTCAAGGGCTACGAGAATTTTTATCCGAAAGAACTCTCCGGCGGCATGAAGCAGCGTGTCGCGATCGCACGCACGCTGGCCTACGATCCCGCCGTGCTGCTGATGGATGAGCCGTTCGGCGCGCTCGATGCGCATACCCGCACGCGGCTGCAGAACGACCTGCTCGATATCTGGGATACGCAGCGCAAGACGGTGTTGTTCGTCACCCATTCGGTCGAGGAAGCCGTCTATCTCTCGGACAAGGTGATCGTGATGTCGCGCTCGCCGGGCAGCATCAAGGAAATCGTCGATATCGATCTGCCGCGGCCGCGCAAGCGCGCCGATCTGCTGCTCGACGCACGTTTCCAGAAATACATCGTCGACATCGAAAAGATGATCGACGACGGCAAGGACCATCTGTGATGACCGTGCGCGGGGTGCTCAAGACACTTTCGCCATTGTTCGCCTGCATCGGGTTGCTGTGTGTCTGGCAGATTGCCTCGCTGCGGCTGGATACCGAAAGCTTCCCAACGGCTCTGGAGTCGATCAAGGCCATTCCGTCGATCCTCGGCGACAAGGGATCGCTGCTGAACATTCTCGATTCCATCCGTCGCATGGCCATCGGCCTCGTGCTCGCGGTGATGTTTGCGATCCCGCTCGGTTTGCTGATGGGGCGCATTAAGGCTGTCGCGGCCTTCTTCAATCCGCTGATGATGATCATCTATCCCGTGCCAAAAGCAGCGCTGATGCCCATCATCATGCTGTGGATGGGCGTTGGCGACGTCTCCAAGATCCTCGTCATCTTCCTCGGCGTCAGCCTGCCGATTATCTATCACGCCTTCCAAGGCTCCAAAGCCGTTGAAGAAAAGATGCTGTGGTCCGGTGCGGCGATGGGCATGTCGGCGCCAATGCGCATGTTGCGTATCGTGCTGCCCGCAGCGCTGCCTGAAATTCTCACGGGTTGCCGCACAGGTCTCGTGCTGGCGCTGATCACCATGATCACCTCCGAGATGATCGCGCGCCAGTCCGGCGCCGGCAACATCCTGTTCAACTCGCTCGACATGGCGCAATACGACACGGTGTTCGCGATGATCCTGATCATCGGCGCCATGGGCATCATCTTCGATGCGGCCTTCGAGAAGCTTCGCCTATCGCTGGTGCGCTGGTCGCAGCCGCGCGACGACATGCCTCTCAGCTTCACGTGAGCGCGACATGAACCAGGAACGCATCAATTCGGTTCTGCTGGGCATCACGCCGATCGTGCTGTTCATCGCGCTGTGGCAGTCGCTGATCTCATTCGGCTTCGCACCGACGAGCTTGTTGCCACCGCCAGGCGCCGTGTTCGGCAAGCTGGCGAAGGACTTCTTCAACGGCGACTTTCTGCACGATATCGCCGCGACGCTGATCCGTCTGTTTGCCGGCTTCGGCATTGCCGTGGTGGTCGGCGTGTTCATGGGCCTTGCCGCAGCCGTGAGCCCGGCGGTCAATGCCGTGGTCAAGCCGCTGGTGCGCGTGCTGGCGCCGATCCCGAAGATCGCGCTCTATCCCGCGCTGCTGCTGATCCTCGGCTTCGACCACGCCTCCAAGATTACGCTGGTGACTGCTGACGCGCTGTTCCCGATCCTGCTGTCGACCTATTACGGCGCGTCGATGGTCGAGCAGAAGCTGATCTGGTCGGCCATGGCGGCCGGTACGCCGCGCTGGCAGATCCTGTTTAAGGTCGTGCTGCCGGCTGCAATGCCGTCGATCCTGACCGGCTGCCGCATCGGCCTCGTGATCTCCTGCATCGTGGTATTCCTCGCCGAGATGATCACCTCGACCGACGGCCTCGGTCACATGCTGGTTCAGGCCGCGCGCACGTTCCAGACCGTGGACATGTTCGTGCCGCTGATCATGATCTCGATGCTCGGCCTGATCCTGAACAGCCTGCTGCACTGGCTGCGCAGCTATCTGCTGCGGGGCTTCCCGGAAGTATGAAGTATAGAGGCAGCTCTGCCGCTATTACTCGCCAGCCTTCATAACTAAAACTCGTCATGGCCGGGCTTGACCCGGCCATCCAACTATCGTCAGCGTTTGCGGCAAAGATGGATGCCCGGGTCAAGCCCGGGCATGACGAGAGAGTAGAGCGCGGTGCCTCAAAGCACCGGCGGCTTCTGCAACTGAAAGTGCTTCAGCAGATCCACGAACGCCGACAGCCGTCCCTCGCGATAGGCATCGACATCGAGCCCCTCATAATTGAGGAAACCTTCGCCCGTCTTCAGGCCGATCTTGCCCTCGGCCATATTGCGGCCGACGATTTCCGGTGACGCATAGCGGTCGTTGTTCAGCGCGCCGGTCAGGTACTTGCTGGCGTAATAGAGAATGTCGCCGCCGCCCCAATCGACGAATTCGAGCAGGCCCAGCACCGCGAAGCGAAAGCCGAAGCCGTATTTGATCGCCTTGTCGATATCCTCGGGGCTGGCAACGCCTTCCTCGACCATGCGCGCGGCTTCGTTCATGGCCATCGCCTGGATACGCGGCACGATATAGCCGGGCGTCGCGGCACAAACAACGGGGACCTTGCCGATGCCTTCGAGCATCTCCTTCACCCGCGCGGTGATCGCCGGATCGGTCTTGGCGCCCGGCGAGACTTCGACCAGTGGCACGAGATAGGCCGGGTTGAGCCAGTGCGCGTTGAGGAAGCGCTCGGGATGCTCGACGGCGCTGGAGATGTCATCGACGAGGATGGTCGACGTCGTCGATGCGATGATCGGCGTGGGGCCTGCGAGCTTCGACGCGCGTGCCAGCGCTTCGCGCTTCTGGTCGAGCACTTCCGGCACGCCCTCGAAAATGATCGCGGAACGGCTCAGTGCATCGCCTGCGCCAGCTTCCGGCACGACGCGGACGCGCGCCACCAGCGTCTCGATATCGGCTTCGGTCAGCAGACCGAAACGCGCCATACTGGCGAAGGTCTTGCGGATCTCGCCGAGCGCCTCAAGCTCCAGTGCCTTGAATTTATCCGCCTCGCGCGTCTTGAAGTCGACGATGGCGACATGGTGGCCGGCATAGGCGAAGGCGACAGCGATGCCGCGGCCCATGCGACCCGCGCCAAGACATGCGATGGCGGCACGGGCGCTCATGCGGCAAAGCCTTCGCGCAGTAGCTTCAGCAGCCCGGCCTGATCGAGATCGCCGAAGCCGAGGCTTGCGAGCGTGCGGCCACCCTGCAGGAAGTGCTCGCCGCAGATCGCGCCGCCGATGGCGAGGAAGGCTTTGACCAGCGGTGTCTCGACGCCCGCGAGCGTGGCGCAGGACAGGAAGAACGACAGGCCCGTGCGCAGGTCCTCGCGCATGTAGCGATGCTCGGTGAGCACGATGTGCTCGCGCCAGTCGCCGCTATCAGTGAGGCGATCATGCGAACCGCGGCCATACATCCACTCTTCGCCTTCCTTGGCGTAGTGATCCGCCAGCGGGAAATGCGCGCCGTTGTAGCCAAAGGCCTCGCGGATCGCGATGCGCTCGGCGTCGAGTTGGTCGGTGACGCGGCGGATAGCCGGCTGCGTACCTTCCTTGTGAATGTCCCAGGTCGGAAAATGCTCAAGCGGCCCGGCATTCATGACGATGAGCGGCGGATGGATGATCGGGCCGGCATTCATCAGTGCGCCGGACAGCGCATCGCCGCAGGGCTCGATCACGCCGGGGAAGGCCTTGTCGATGACCTTGCAGGCATAGTCCATCATGTGAAGCGGGAACACACCGGTCGGCAGCCGCTTGGCGCGGATGGTGATGGCGACCTCGAACGGGCCGTGCTTGCGCGCGAGCCAGGGCAGCGTGCCGGTCTCGGCGAAGGCGACCTTGGCCGTGTTGCCGGCGTCATGCGCAGCCTTGGCGAATATCATCGAGCCGAAGGTTGCAGGCGGCAGATAAACGACCTGACCATCCTTGAGATACGGCGCGATCCGTTTGGCGATATCAGGCTGCGCAAAGGCGGGTGCGGGGCACAGGATCAGTTCGACGTCCTTGATCGCTTCCGCAATGTCCGTCGTTACCAGCGTCAATTGCGTATCGTGCGTGCCCTGCGCATTCTTGACCTGGATGCGCGAGCCGGCCTTGTTGTGTTCGGTGACAGCATCAGCGTCGCGGCGCCACAGGCGGACGTCATGGCCCTGCAGTGCGAAATCACCCGCGGCTGCGAACGAACCGTTGCCGCCACCCAATACTGCGATCTTCAATTGGTCTCTCCGTCGCTCGGCGTTGCCGCCTGAACCTGCTTCAGTTTGAAATGCTGCACCTTGCCGAGCGCTGTGCGCGGCAGGTCAGTGACGAATACGATGTCGCGCGGCTGCTTGTAGCGGGCGAGCTGCGTGAGAACATGGGCCTTCAGTGTCTCGGCGCTCACGCTGCAATTCGGCCGCAGCAGCACATAGGCGACTGGTACTTCCTGCCATTTCGGATCGGGCACACCGACGACGCCGCAATCGGCGACATCGGGATGTTCGAGCAGCACGCGTTCGACCTCGGCGGGATAGACATTCTCGCCGCCGGAAATAATCATGTTCTTCTTGCGGTCATGGACCCAGAAATAACCGTCATCATCGCGGGTGCCGATATCGCCGGTGCGATACCAGCCGTCATGCAGTGCTTCGCGCGTCGCGGCCTCATTGCCCCAGTATTCGAAGAACACATTGGGGCCGCGCACCGCGATCTCGCCGGTGGCTTTGGCAGGCAGCTCATTGCCATTGTCATCGATGATCATGGCTTCGCAGCACAGGCCGGGCAAACCCGTCGATCCCGTACGCGACAGGTCGCCGCCCAGCCGCGTATAGACCGCGATTGGACAGGTCTCGGTTGAACCATAGACCTGGAGCACGGGAATGCCGCGCGCTGTCAGGCGTTCGATCAGATGCGGCGGCACGATGCTGGAGCCGGTGGATACGGCCTTGAGGCAGGACACGTCGGTCGCAGCCCAGGCGGGATGCTCGCTCATTGCCTGAATGATCGCGGGTACCCAAACGGTCAGGGTGGGTCGCTCCCGCGTGATCGCTTCCAGCGTGGAGTCGGGTGTGAAGCGCGCATGGATTGTTATGGTAGCGCCGTGATGCAGCGCCGGCGTTGTCTGGATGTTCAGGCCACCGACATGGAAGAAGGGCAGCACGGTCAGGACATGATCGTCTGACGTAAGCCCATGCATGTGCTGGCTCATCACGCCGTTCCACAGCACGGCTTCCTGACGCAGCACGGCGCCTTTGGGGCGCCCTGTAGTGCCTGACGTGTAGACGATCAGCAACGGGCAGGAGAGGTCGGTATGCGGATTGCGGCCATCTCCGGAAGCGCGGGACAGCAGTGTGTCGAATGTCTGGCCGGGGGCATCAGGCGCGAAATCGAACGCGATCACGCGCGTATCCGGCAAGTCCTTCGCAAGCGACGGGAGGATGGCCGCAAAGCCTTCCTCAAGCACCAGCACCTTTACCGAAGCATCGGACAGGATGAAGAGCTGCTCGGCGACCGCGAGCCGCCAGTTCAGCGGCACCATGATCGCGCCAAGCCGGGCGCAGGCATAGAGCAGGACCAGATAGTCTGGCCGGTTCATGCTCAGGATCGCGACGCGATCACCGCGACTAACGCCGCATTCCGTCTTCAGTGCCTTCGCCGTCGCCTCGATCCGCGCGTTGAACACGGCATAGCTGAGTGTCTTGCCCTCGAAATGAATCGCGGGCTTGTCGGGTGTAAACGCGGCGTTGCGGGCGATGAGGCTGGAGAGATCCACGATTACTCGTCTTTCTCGCCGGCCTCGTAGAGTGCTTCTCGGCCGATACGGTCGAGGCAAAGCTCGGCGGTCCAGGGCAGCATCAGCGCACCGCAGCGGCTGTCACGATAGATGCGCTCCAGCGGCAGCGTCTTCAGCATGGCCTGACCGCCGCAGGTGCGGATCGCCAGTGCGGCGAGTTCGTTGGCGCCTTCCATCACGGTGTACTGGGCGGCGTAGGCGCGCAGCACCTGCTCCTTGCTCGGATTGGCACAGGCTTCGGTCACGGCCTGGAACCAGGTCGACTTGAGCTGTTCGAGCTTGATCTGCATCTGCGCCACGGCGATCTGCTTGGTCGGATACATCCGCCGCTTGACTGGCGGCATGCCCGGGATTTCGCCGCGGAGATACTTCACGGTGAAATCATACGATGCCTGCGCGAGACCGACGTAAGTCGGTGACAGCGTCAGGAACATGTGCGGCCAGCGCATCGCGGCCTGGAAGTAGACGCCGCGCGGCATCAGCGCTGCATCTTCCGGCACAAACACGTCCTTGAAGATCAGCGTGCGGGAGACCGTGCCGCGCATGCCGAGTGGATCCCAGTCGCCGACGACCGAGACGCCTTCGGACTTGGCGGAAATCGCCAGATACAGCGTGTTGCGGCGCGAAGCCTTCTCACCCTCAGCGACTTCGGTGCAGAGCACGCCGTAGTAATCGGCGAAGCCCGACAGCGAGGCGAAGATCTTCTTGCCATTGACGATCCAGCCGCCTTTGACGGGCTTGGCTTCGGTTCCGAACGCAACGCCGCCTGCGGCTGCTGCGCCGCCTTCGGAGAACGGCTGCGAATAGATCGCGCCGTCTTCGACGATGCGCTTGTAGTGGATGGCGCGGCGGCGGTGCTGTTCGGCGCGCATCTGGTCATCCATGTCGAGGTCATCGGCCAGCGGGCCGGACCACAGCGTCGAGCAGACATGCATGTTCCAGGTCAGCGCGGTGGCGCCGCAATAGCGGCCGATTTCGGCAGCAGCGAGCGAATAGGTCTGATAGCCGGCGCCCGACCCGCCATTGGCTTTCGGGATCGAGATGCCCAGCAGACCCGCCTTGTGCAGGTCCTTGTAGTTCTCCAGCGGGAAGGTGGCCTCGGTATCCCACTTCGCCGCGCGACCGGCGAAATTGGCCTGTGCCAGCTCGCGCGCCTTAGCGATCAGTCCGGCCTGCTCGTCGTCGAGACGATAGGCCTTCGGATCGAACATCGGCTTGTCGAGAACGATGCTGTCGAGATCGGGCTTGCTAGCAGGCTTGTTCATGAGGATGACCCCGAAAGGTTGTGGCTGGTTTTGAGGAAGTCGGCGAGCACTTCGTTGAATTCGCGCGGGCGTTCGAAACTGGCGAGATGCCCGACGCCTTCAAGTTCGACATAGGTCGCGCCCGGCACGAGTGTGGCCATCTTGGCCATGGTTTTCGCGGGCGCGTTGTTGTCTTTCGATCCAGATAGGACTAAAGTCGGTATTTTGATGTCCGCAATGTTCTTGCGCAGATCGAAGCCGATCATCGCCTTCATCGAGGCGCGGTAGGTGTCGGGCTTCACAGACGCCATGCAGTCGCGTGCGAGTTCAAGGCCGGCAGGATCCGGATTGTCGCCGATCAGGCCTGCCACCAGCTTCGGCGCCATCGACACCATGGTCTCGCCACGGTCGAGCGGGCCAAGCCGGGCATCGATGAAATTCTTCTGCCATTCGCCGTCGGAGCTGCCGAAGGCGGAGGTGGTCTGCGCCAGCACGATGGCGCCGGCGAGATCGGGATAGTCCACCATGAAGCGCTGCACGATCATGCCGCCAATGGAATGGCCGACCAGCACCGGTTTCCTGGCGCCAATCTGCGTGAGAAAGTCCTTCAGCGCCTCGGCGAAGGCTGGGATGCTGGGAGCCTCAAGTTGCTTCGAACCGCCATAGCCCGGCATGTCCCAGCCGATGGCGTAGTAGCGGTCGCCGAATGCTTCGAGCTGGTGGCGCCAGCCGCGGCCGGCGCCGCCGATCCCATGCAGAAACACCAGCGGCGTTGTCGCGGAATCGCCTTTGGCCTCAAAGCCGAAGCGGCCGTCCTTCGTCGTCAGGGCTGCAGAATTTGGCACGCATAGGCCTCCTGTGCTGTCGGACAAGGGCGATCCTAGCATGTCCGAGATATATGAAAAGCGATAGTTTTAGACTTAAAGGGTTGTGGATTGCCTCATCCGGAGGCACGTCGTTGTTAGAGGTCGGGTCTCCGAGTGATGGACCATGCGCCTGCCGCTTGGCGATGTTGTGATGTCCGGCCATCGCCCTTGTCCGGAATTTCTTTAGGTTTAAAACAATGTCGATTGCCGATGCATCGAGGGAGGAAGCCATGTCCGATCAGTCATTTTTGTCCTGGCCGTTTTTCGAGGACCATCACCGCGAACTGGCCACCGGCCTGTCGCGCTGGGCCAAGGCGACATTGCCCGGTCTGGTCGATCATCATGACGTCGATGGCTCCTGCAAACGTCTGGTGAAGGCGCTTGGTGATGGAGGATGGTTGCGCGCGGCAGTGCCGGCGAGCCACGGTGGATTGTATCCGACTTTCGATGTGCGCTCGCTGTGTCTGATCCGCGAAACGCTGGCCTATGAGAGCGGTCTCGCCGACTTCGCGTTTGCGATGCAGGGACTCGGCACCGGCCCGATCAGCCTGTTCGGTTCGGAAGCATTGAAGTCGCGCTATCTGCCGCGCGTCGCCAGCGGTGAGGCCATTGCAGCTTTCGCATTGTCAGAGCCCGATGCAGGTTCGGATGTCGCTGCGATGACGACGACGGCGATGTCTGATGGTCCGGATCATGTCCGCATTAATGGCCTCAAGACCTGGATCTCCAATGGCGGCATTGCCGACCAGTATGTCGTGTTCCTGCGTACCGGTGAATCCGGCGCGCGCGGCATCAGCGCATTCGTCGTCGATGCGGACACGCCCGGCTTCACGATTGCGGAGCGGATCGATGTGATCGCGCCGCATCCGCTGGCCACGTTGAAATTCGAGGATTGCCGCGTGCCTCTGGCGAACCGTATCGGCAAGGACGGCGAGGGCTTCAAGGTGGCGATGGCGACGCTCGATGTGTTCCGCTCGACGGTAGGCGCAGCCGCGCTCGGCCTCGCACGACGCGCGCTCGACGAAGCACTGCATCGCTCGGTGACGCGAAAAATGTTCGGCCATACGCTCGGTGATCTGCAACTCACTCAGGCCGGCCTTGCCGAGATGGCGACGTCGATCGATGCATCGGCGCTGCTGGTCTATCGATCGGCCTGGACCAAGGATCAGGGCGCGGCGCGCATCACGCGTGAAGCCGCCATGGCCAAGATGTTCGCGACCGAAGCGGCACAGACAGTGATCGACCGTGCTGTGCAGATTTTCGGCGGTCTCGGCGTGCAGTCTGGCGTCAAGGTCGAGGAACTCTATCGCGAGATCCGCGCGCTGCGCATCTATGAAGGCGCAACCGAAGTCCAGAAGGTCATCATCGGTCGCGAGCTGATCAAGGCTGCCCAGGCACAGTGAGCTGATGAGGCGAGCCGATCACGGCTCGCCTGACGATCACGCGGCAGTCGCCTCCGCTTTGTAGTTCGGAGCCGACGCAAGAAACCGCGCATAGGCGTCCGCATCCGGCGGCGTGAACTTCTCCACCAGCGCGCTGCGCCGTTTGCTGGTGGCGCCCATGTCGTCGAGCAGTTCGTCGAAATGCTTGAAGTGATAGGGTGCCACACACAGTCCGCCATAGACACCGGCGGCCGGACGCTCAACGCGCTTGAAATGCAGCATCTCGTCCATGTTCCGATGCATCTCGGCTGCCGTCGGCTGCTTCGCCAGCTTGCCGTCGGCATAGCGCACCAGCCAGTTGGCGGCCATTTCCGCCGTCAGCACCGAGCAGAAGCTGGAATTGAAACCGACAAATCCCATGTCCGGCAAATCCGGATTGGCGATGACGCGATACAGCCGATACTGACCGTCATCCTGGATGAGTTTGTCGCGATATTGCTGCGGCAGGAATGGCACGCCGAGTGTGAAGCCGATTGCCAGCACAGCAACGTCAGCTTCGACGCGCTGGCCTGATGACATCACGATGGTCTTGCCGTCATAGTGATCGAAGGTGCCACGGACCGCCTTGATGCGTCCATCAGCGACCATCGGGAAGAAGTTCGGCGTGGCGATCGGCACCGAGCAGTTGATGCCGTCCTCGATGCGTCCTTCCGGCACCATGTCGCATTTCTTGAGCTTGAGCTGGGTCTTCAACATGGCCTCCAGCCCGCGCCAGTTGGCCCAGATAAATGGCTTGGCAATGGCGTGATTGAGTCGCGAGAGCGCGCTCAGGCCCCAGCCCCGAAACATCTCCTCCTGCGCGCGAATATAGAGGATGCGCTTGAAGTTGATCAGGCCGCCGATGAAATAGGGAATGCGCCAGACCGGCTCGCGATAGACGAAGGTAACGGCGCTGGCGCCGGCATTGACCGAATGCACGGCGATATCGGTGGCCGATTTCGAGCCGCCCAGCACGATGACCTTCTTGCCTTTGACGATGGATGAATCCGTGTGCTCGGCCGAATGCAGGATCACGCCGCCGGCGGCCTTGAACGCGTCTTCGCCGGGATGATGCAGTTCCTTGCGCTCGTTGAATTGCCCGGTGCAGACCGCCACGAAATCGAATGTTTCCTGCGCGGTGTTGCCAGTCGCATCGCGTGTCTCAAGCGTCCAGCCGGGGAGTCTATCATCGCGGCGTTTCATGCTCACGACGGTCGTGTTGAAACGCATCAGCGGGATCAGATTGTAGTCGCGTGCATAATCTGTGAGATAGGCATGGACCTGCGGCCCCTTGGGCCATTCCGGATAGCTCGCCGGCATCGGCTTGTCGGTGAAGCGATAGAGTTCCTTGGGACTCTGGGTCTGCACCTCTGGATAAGAGCGGGCTGGCTCCCAGACGCCGCCGAGGTCGCCGCTGCGCTCCAGCACCGTGACCTTGTGCCCGCGTGCTGTGAAGGATTTCGCGGCGGCAAGGCCGGCAATGCCGGCGCCGATGACGCAAACATTCTTCTGTCTGACCATGGCTCGTCTCCTGTCTGAATGCGGCGTTGGATCGCGGACGTGCGGGTTCGCGCGCAGACGGGTGTCTGCGCGGAACGTCCGCGATGCAAAAAAAACTGGGTTCGGCTGTTGACGCCTAGTCGTTGGCTTCCGGTGGCAGGAAGTTCACTTCATGCTCAGCGGAGACCCGCACGATGGCTTCGATGTCGCTCATATTGTGCAATTGCCTGAACAAGGCTTCGAGCTTCTGTGTCGGCGAGACCCAGAACAGCGCGCGGGCCGGTTTGTCCGATTTGTTGAAATAGCCATGCGGAATGCCGCGGGGCAGGCGGACCAGATCGCCGGTATGGGCGCGGACCCACTGGCCGTCGAGCTTGAGGTCGAGAATACCCTCCTGCACTAGGATGAATTCTTCCTGGGTCGGATGGATATGCACCGGCACGAACTGGCCAGGATCGCTGTTGGTCTCGAAGGCAAAGGTGGAGTCGGTCACGGCCTTCGGGAAATAGACCTGTCCAAGGATATTCCACGTGGTGCCGTTATATCCGGTGCCGTTCTGGGTAATGCCTTTTTCAAGTGCCGCCATGGTCCTGCTCCCTTGGGTTTCACGTCTGCAAGGATGCTGCGTGACCTCGGGGTCTGTCTCTAGCCGTTGAACGAATCCGCTATCCAAACGACGAAATAATTACCGGCGCAGGCGGGGCGCGCGTACGCTGCGCTGCACACTCATGTTTGGAAGACGCCGGCCTGCGCATTCGTTGTGCAGCACGGCAATATTTGCGGCGGGGCGCCGACTATGCGGCGTGACGGGACATGGATAGTCTAGGCTTCAAATAACGCAGGCGATCGGACCATGGTGTTGGACGCAGCCGTATCAGGGAATGCCCAGCCGGCCCGCGCCGCAAGGCTTGCGGCGTTCTCCCGCGTCTTCACCAGGGATATCGACGAAGCTGCCGACTCGATCGGGCGCATCTTCTGTCCGCATGCGCTGGACCCCTTGCAGCGCTCCTGGCCGGATTTTCATGCGCTCCATAACTGTGCCGCGTTCGATGGCTTCTCCGTGAACTATGTCTCCTATGGCGGTGCGGTCTCCATCGATCCCGGCTGTCTCGATCGCTTCTTCCTGCTGCAGATCCCGATGCATGGCGGTGCCCGGATCAGTACGGGTGGCCGGACGATCGAGGTATCTGCAGGGCGTGTCGCTTCCTTGCTCTCGCCCACAATGCCTACAAAGATGGTCTGGCAGGACGATTGCGCAAAATTGATCCTGCTGGTCGAACGACGGCTCGTCGAGGAGCGCGCGGCGGCGCTGGCGGAGAAATCCGGAGCGGTCATCGAGTTTGATCCGGAGGTCGACCTCAATACGCCGTTCGGTCTCGCGATCCGGTCCCAGATCGAATATCTGGTCGATCTCGCGGAGCATCGTGGGCCGGGGCAGCAGATCTCGCCAATGATGGCGGCGACCCTGCGTGACTCCGTGATTGGACTGCTGCTGACCGGTCAGCGACATACGCTCACCGACACCATCGATCGCACCCTCGCGCGCCTTGGTCCGCTCCCGTCAGTGCTGAGAAAGGCACGGGACTATCTTGAGGCTCATGCCACCGAGCCGCTCGATCTCGATCGGCTCTCGCGCGCAGCTGGCATCGGGATACGTTCGCTGCAGCTCGGCTTTCAGAAGCATTTCGGCATGTCGATTTCCGATGCGCTGCTCGATATCCGGCTGACGCATTTGAATGCACGACTGCTGCGGGCCGCGCCGGGCCAGCGCGTTATTGATATGGCCTTCGATCTTGGCTTTACCCATCCGAGCCGGATGGCCAGCTTCTACCGCGCCCGCTACGGCGAGAGCCCGTCGGATACGCTCCGCCGCAGCCGCTAGCAGCATGGCCTGCCTGTTTCTTGCAAAAGCTTGAAGTATAAAATAATATCCAGGCCGGCTCATGGAGAGCCTGCGGAAGGTGACGCATGTCCGGATTGTCTCGCTCCCCCCACGCTCTGGTGACCGGCGGCGGCCGCGGCATCGGCCGCGCCATTGCAGCATCGTTGGTGCAGGCCGGCGCGACCGTCACCATCCTGGGTCGCAATCTTGCAGTGCTGAACGAGGTCGTTGCCGCTGATGACGCGCACCATGCGATGGCCGCCGACGTGTCCGATCAAGCCGCGCTGAATGCCGCGATTGCGGATGCCGCGAAACGCCAGCCGATCGATATTCTGGTGGCGAATGCGGGTGCTGCGGAGTCCGCGCCATTCGTGAAATCGGATGCAGCACTGTTCCAGCGCATGATGGACGTTAATTTCATGGGCGTCGTCTATGCAACGCAGGCTGTGCTGCCGGATATGGTCAAGCGCAAGAGCGGCCGCATCGTTGCGGTGGCTTCGACGGCTGGCCTCAAGGGCTATGGCTATGTCAGCGCCTATAGCGCTGCGAAACATGCTGTCATCGGCCTCGTGCGCTCGGTGGCGCTGGAAGTCGCGAAAAGCGGTGTCACCGTCAACGCAGTGTGCCCAGGCTTTACCGAAACCGATCTGCTGGAAGGCAGCATCGACAACATCATGAGCAAGACCGGCCGTACGCGCGAACAAGCTGTTGCCGAATTGGCGAAGCACAATCCGCAGGGCCGTCTGGTGACGCCCGGCGAGGTCGCCGATGCTGTGTTGTGGCTGTGCGGCACTGGCGCCAGTTCCATCACCGGCCAGAGCATCGCCGTCGCTGGCGGCGAAGTCTGATCGAACCGCAACAACAAGAACCGAACAAATTACCGGGAGCCAATATGTCAGTCATGGTCAAGAACAAGGTCGCCAATCCCGTCACGCTGCCGCTGGCCGAGTTCAAGCCTGAGCATTTCCTGCTGGCGGTGGCCGATGGCATCGCGACGGTGACGCTGAACAGGCCGGAACGCAAAAATCCGCTGACCTTCCAGAGCTACCGCGAACTGACGGATTTCTTCCGCGCCTGTGCGATGGATGACAACGTCAAGGTCGTGGTCGTCACCGGTGCCGGCGGCAATTTCTCGTCGGGCGGCGACGTGTTTGAAATCATCGGCCCCTTGATCGAGATGAATACCAAGGATCTCACCGCCTTCACGCGCATGACCGGCGATCTGGTCAAGGCGATGCGCGCCTGCCCGCAGCCGATCGTGGCGGCCGTGGAAGGCATCTGCGCTGGTGCCGGCGCGATCATGGCGATGGCTTCCGACATGCGTTTGGCGGCGACCGGCGCCAAGGTCGGTTTCCTGTTCAACAAGGTAGGTCTCGCCGGCTGCGATATGGGCGCCTGCGCGATCCTGCCGCGCATCATCGGCCAGTCCCGCGCCTCGGAGCTGCTCTACACCGGCCGTTTCATGAGCGCCGAGGAGGGAGAGCGCTGGGGCTTCTTCAGCCGCATCGTCGCGCCTGCAGAGGTGCTGAGCCAGGCGCAGACACTGGCCAGGCAGATTTCCGAAGGCCCGACCTATGCCAACACCATGACCAAGCGCATGCTGTCGATGGAGTGGGCGATGTCGGTGGAAGAGGCGATCGAAGCCGAGGCGGTGGCGCAGGCACTGTGCATGACCACGGAGGATTTCGCCCGGGCGTTCCATGCCTTCGCGAACAAGCAGAAGCCGAAGTTCGAGGGTAATTGAGACCCTCAATATGCGGGATCGACCATGAGCGCGCTGGTCACGATGATAATTTGATGTGCATCAAAGCTGGCGAATTGCCGGTTTGTCAGGCTTGCCAGGAATTGTTTTAGGTTTAAAATATCTCCATCCAGGCACGACTGCGGAGGCTGTCATGAAGATCGCGATTATCGGTGGCGGGCCGGCGGGCCTCTATTCTGCGATCCTGCTGAAGAAGCAGCGGCCGCAGGCGGAGATCACGGTCTATGAGCGCAACCGCCCTGACGATACCTTCGGTTTCGGTGTGGTGTTCTCCGACGCCACCCTCGATAATTTCGAGAAATACGATCTTCCCAGCTATCAGCGCATCACCCAGGAATTCGCTTACTGGGACGATATCGCCGTGCACTTCCGCGGCACTGTCCACCGCGTCGGCGGCAACGGCTTCTGCGGCTGTTCGCGCCGTACGCTGCTGATGATCCTGCAGGACCGGGCACGTGAACTTGGCGTCCATCTGCTGTTCGAGGTCGATATCACCGACGAAGCACGTTTCGCGGATGCAGATCTGATCGTGCTGGCCGATGGTATCAATAGCCACTTCCGCAACAAATATATCGAGCACTTCGCGCCGGAAGTGGATCTTCGGTCGAACAAGTTCACCTGGATGGGCTCGACCAAGCCGCTCGATGCTTTCACCTTCCTGTTCCAGGAAACCGAGTGGGGGCCGTTCATTGCGCACGCCTATCAGTATGAGGCTGGCCGCTCGACCTGGATCTTCGAGACCGATCCGGAGACCTTCAGGCGCGCCGGCCTCGAAGGCCTTGGTGAGCAGGACTCCGCCGATCGGATGCACGATATTTTCAAGGACTTCCTCGGCGACCACAAGCTGCTGATCAACCGTTCGATGTGGCGCAACTTTCCGATGATCCGCAACAAGCGCTGGGTCAAGGACAACATGGTGCTGCTTGGCGACGCCAAGGCGACTGCGCATTTCTCCATCGGTTCGGGCACCAAGCTCGCCATGGAAGATGCCATCGCATTGCATGATGCAATGGCGAAGGCGCCTACTGTTGAGGCCGGGTTGCACGACTACGAACACGGTCGCCGCGAGGAGGTCGAGAAGATCCAGCATTCAGCGGATGTGTCGCTGGTCTGGTTCGAGCATGTGGATCGCTTCTGGGATTTCGACCCCGTGCAGTTCGCCTTTGGCGTCATGACCCGTGCCAAGGCGATTACCTACGATAACCTGACGCTGCGCGCGCCGGACTTCGTCAAGGAAGTCGACAAGTCGTTTGCGCAGAAGGTGCAGGCGCAGGGCTTCGACGTTGATGTCGATAAGCCGGAAGTGCCGATGTTCCAGCCGTTCAAGATGCGGGATATGGTGCTGGCGAACCGCGCGGTCGTCTCGCCGATGTGCATGTATTCAGCGGAAGAGGGCGTGCCGAACGATTTCCATCTGGTGCATTACGGCTCGCGCGCCATCGGCGGCGCCGGTCTCGTCTTCACCGAAATGGTCTGTGTTGGCCGTGACGCACGCATCACGCCCGGCTGCGCAGGTCTGTGGACCGACGAGCAGGAAGCGCAGTGGAAGCGTATTGTCGATTTCGTGCGCAACACGTCCGCCGCCAAGATCTGCCTGCAGCTCGGTCATGCCGGCCGCAAGGGCGCGACCAAACTGATGTGGGACGGCATGGACCGCCCGCTCGCCGATGGCGCTTGGGACATCGTGTCGGCGTCGCCGCTGCCGTATTATCCGGATAGTCAGGTGCCCGCGGAGATCGACCGTGCGGCCATGGATCGCGTCAAGTCAGAGTTCGTGGCAGCGACGATCCGCGGTGATCGCTGTGGCTTCGACATGCTCGAGATGCACACGGCGCACGGCTATCTGCTGGCGAGTTTCCTGTCGCCGCTGACCAACAAGCGCACCGATGAATATGGCGGCTCCCTTGAGAACCGGCTGCGCTTCCCCCTCGAAGTGTTCGAGGCCATGCGCGCGGCATGGCCGGCGCACAAGCCGATGTCGGTTCGCTTCTCGGCGACCGACTGGGCCGAGGGTGGCAACACCGGTGACGATGCGGTGCAGATCGCCCGCGCCTTCGCCGAAGCCGGTGTCGATCTCGCCGATATCTCGACAGGCCAAACCGTCAAGGAGTCGCGTCCGATCTACGGCCGCATGTTCCAGACGCCGTTCTCGGATCAGGTCCGCAATGAGGCCCGCGTCGCCACCATGTGCGTCGGCAACATCACCTCCGCCGATCAGGTCAATACGATCCTGGCCGCCGGCCGTGCGGACCTCGTCGCGCTCGGCCGTCCGCACCTGACTGACCCGTCCTTCACCATCAAGGCGGCTGCCTGGTATGGTGCAAAGGACGCCTATTGCCCGCCACAATATATGCCCGGCAAGGATCAGATTTTCCGCAACAGCGTCAGGGACAAGCAGGATTTCGAAGACCTGAAAATTAAGGCTAAGCCGAAGACCCGCGCCGAGATGCGTGCGGAGGCGGCAAAGCCACTTGCAGCTGAATGACTGGGCATGCGAGTTTATTGATCACAATCGTAGGATGGGTAGAGCGAAGCGAAACCCATGACTGCGGCGCGTATCGTTGATGGGTTTCGCAAGGGCTCTACCCATCCTACGGCATTGTATCGAGTGGAGTTGGTCTGATGAAAGCAATCATCGTGGGTGGCGGAGTCGGCGGTTTGACCACCGCCTTGATGCTGCGGGCGCGGGGCATCAATTGCGAGCTCTACGAACAGGCTGACACCATCCGCGAACTCGGCGTTGGCATCAACACGCTGCCGCACGCGATCCGCGAACTCACCGGTCTCGGCCTGCTCGATCGGCTCGATGCGGTCGCGATCCGCACCGATGAATTGCATTATCTCAATCGCCACGGTCAGGAAGTCTGGCGCGAGAAGCGCGGCTACGGCGCTGGTCATGACGTGCCGCAATTCTCGATCCACCGCGGACGTCTGCAGACCGTGATCCATCGCGCTGTCGAAGAGCGCCTTGGACCTGAAGCGATCCACACCGGTCGTCGGCTCGGTCACTTCACGCAAGACGAAGGTGGCGTCACCGCCTATTTCTTCGATCGCAATAACAACCATGTCGAAACCGCGCGCGGCGACATCCTGATCGGCGCCGACGGCATCCACTCCAAGGTTCGGAGCACGCTGTTCCCGAACGAAGGACATCCGGTCTGGAACGGCCTGATGCTGTGGCGCGGTGCGCGCGACTGGCCGGCTTTCCTCACCGGCAACTCGATGATCGTCGCCGGCGGTCTCCACGCCAAGGTCGTGATCTATCCGATTGCCGAAGGTGAGACGCCGGGCAACCGGCTGACCAACTGGGCCGTGCTGGTGAAGACCGGCGAGGGTGGCACGCTGCCGCCGCGCCGCGAGGACTGGTCACGTCCCGGCAAGCGTGACGAATTGATGCCGCATGTGGCGCGTTTCAATGTGCCGCACATCGACGTGCCGGCGCTGATCACGGCGACCCCGGAATTCTGGGAATATCCCTGCTGCGACCGCGACCCGCTGCCGTACTGGTCGGGCGGCCGCGTCACGCTGCTTGGTGACGCTGCGCATCCGATGTATCCGGTCGGCTCCAACGGCGCCTCCCAGGCTATCCTCGATGCGCGCGCGCTGGCTGACTCGCTGGCCCATGCCGAACATCCGCGCCAGGCGCTGATGGCCTATGAGCGCAAGCGCCTGCCGATGACGGCCGAGATCGTGCGCTCCAACCGTCGCGGTGGCCCGGAGGGCGTGATCGATGCCGTCGAGCAGATTGCGCCGGATGGCTTCGACAATGTCGAGAACGTCCTGAGCTACGCCCAGCGCGAAGCTATCGTGAAGGGTTATGCGCACAAGGCTGGCTTTGCGGCGCAGCCCGGGCTTGCGGTGGTGAACGGCTGATCCAACCGCTAAACGCGCGATCAAGTTGATACGAAAATGGCCGGGCTCTTTGCCCGGCCATTTTGCGTTGATGTCTGAAGCTAAAAGCGCCGCGCCTCACGCCCCGGGAGGCGGCGGCAGGAAGTGGATGTTGTATTCGGCAGCGAGCGCCACAACGTCCTCGGGCTTCTGTTCTTTCATGTTGTGGATCGCCCAGAACAGGTCATAGAGCCGGCGGCTCGGCGAAACCCAGAACAGCACTTTGGCGTTCTGATCGGACTTGTTGAAGATGCCGTGCGGAATGCCGCGCTGCAGGCGCACGAGATCGCCCGGCGTAGCTGACGTTTCAGAGCCGCCGAGGAAGAAGTCGAGCTTGCCTTCGAGAATGTAGAGATACTCATCCTGGTCAGGATGGATGTGCGGCGGCACGAAGGTGCCGGGCGGGAAGGTGGCGTGCCACGAGAACGAATCCTCGGTGCAGTTCTTGGGCACATATGTCTGGCCGAGGATGTTCCAGGTGATGCCCTGCATGCCTTCATTGGCGCGGGTGATGCCGGCGATCTCGATTTTCATGGTTGGTCCTTCCTTGGGTCACGCATTACGTCGCGTCGGGTGGTACTCGAAAACAGTTGATCAAACGTGGAGGAAACGATCCTTCACGGTGGAGTCGTTCTTGAGCTGCTCGGATGTGCCGGTCCACACGACACGGCCCTTTTCGATGACCACGTGGCGATCGGCGAAGCCGGCCAGCGCATCGACATTCTTGTCGATCACCAGAATGGACTGACGCTCGGCCTTGAGCTTCTTCAGGCAATTCCAGATCTCAAGTCGAATGAGCGGCGCGAGGCCTTCGGTGGCCTCATCGAGAATGAGCAATTTCGGATTGGTCATCAGCGCGCGGCCGACGGCCAGCATCTGCTGCTCGCCGCCCGACAACTGCGTGCCGAGATTGCTGCGACGTTCCTTGAGGCGCGGAAACAGCTCGTAGATCTTGTCGAGCGTCCAGCGCGCCGGCGGATGCCGGACGGCGGCGGTGGCAACCAGGTTTTCCTCGACGGTCAGCGTCGGGAAGATCTGGCGGCCCTCGGGCACGAGACCGATGCCTGCCTGGGCGATGCGATAGGACGGCAGCCCGGCCATCGGCTTGTCGTCGAAGGTGACGGTGCCGCCGGTTGGATGGATCAGGCCCATGATAGCGTTGATGGTGGTCGTCTTGCCCATGCCGTTGCGGCCGAGCAGGGTGACGACCTCGCCGGCATTGATGGTGAGCGAGATATCGAACAGGACCTTGGCCGCGCCGTAAGCCGCTTGGAGATTTGAGACTGAGAGCATCAGGCGGCCTCCTCGCCGAGATAGGCGCCGCGCACTTCCGCATTGTCACGAATGCTCTGCGGCGAACCGGACGCGATGATGCGGCCATAAACCAGGACCGAGACCCGGTCAGCCAGCGCGAAGACGGCGTCCATATCGTGCTCGATCAGCATGATGGGAAGCTCCTTGCGCAGCTCCTGTAGCGTGTTGATCAGCCGCTGCGATTCATCGTGGCTGGTGCCGGCGAGGGGTTCGTCGAGCAGCAGCAGTTTCGGCTTCGCCGCTAGCGCAATGGCGATTTCGAGCTGGCGTTTCTCGCCATGCGACATCTGCCCGGCCGGCACGCCTGCGCGAGCAGCGAGGCCGAAGCGTGACAGCAGGGCCATGGCGGTGTCGTTCAGCGCCGGCTCCTTGGATGCATTGCCGAAGAAACTGAAGCTCGAGCCGCTGCGTGCCTGAACGGCGATGGCGACATTCTCCAGCGCCGAGAAGCGCGGCAGGATCGAGGTGATCTGGAACGAGCGCACCAGGCCCATCCGCGCACGCTCTGCCATTGGCAAACGCGAGACGTCCTGGCCGTCAAAGATAATGCGGCCGGAGTCCGATTGCGCGTGGCCGGAGATCTGGTGGATCAGCGTGGTCTTGCCGGCGCCGTTGGGGCCGATGATGGCGTGCAATTCGCCGGCCTCGATATTCAGCGACACGTCGTCGGTGACACGCAGGGCGCCGTAGTTCTTGCAGATGTTCTGCAGCTGAAGCGGAGCGCTGCTCATGATTTGCTCCCGAACAATCCGGTAATGCCGCCGCGGGCATAGAGCACGACGAGAATGAGGATGGGTCCGAAGATCAGTGCCCAGTTCTCCGTGTAATGCGACAGGATATCTGCGAGCAGGCTGAACACGGCTGCGCCGATGATCGCGCCATGCAGTGAGCCGAGACCGCCGAGCACGAGTACGAAGATCAGGTCGCCAGAGCGCTGCCAGGCCGTATAGGCAGGGCTGACGAACTCGGTCTGGTTGGCCAGCAAAAAGCCCGACACGCCAGCAATCATGCCGGCAATGACATAGGCCGTGAGCTGATAGCGATACGGCGCAAAGCCGATCGCTTCCATGCGTACGGGATTCTCGCGAATGCCGCGTAGCACCCGACCGAAGCGGGACGCGACGATAGCGCGGAGCAGCAGATAAGCGCCGAGCAGCACGCCGAAGGCGACATAATACATCGCCACGTCGTTCTTCAGGAACTTGGAGCCGAAGAACATGCTGCGCGAGGCCAGCGTCAGCCCGTCGTCGCCGCCATAGGCAGCCAGCGAAGTGCCGAGGAAGAACAGCATCTGGCCGAAAGCCAGCGTGATCATGATGAAATAGACGCCCTTGGTCCGCAGCGAGATCGCGCCTGTGAAGAGAGCGAAGATGAGCGAGACGCCGAGCGCCACCGCAAGCTGGATGAAGCCGTCGGTGATGCCGTGGCTGGCAAGGATCGCAACGCTGTAGGCGCCGAGGCCGACATAGGCGGCATGGCCGAACGAGATCATGGCGCCGTAGCCGATCAGCAGATCGAGCGACATGGCAGCCAGCGCCAGGATCATGATGCGAGTAACCAGCGCGAGAATGAAGCTCTGCGATCCCCACAGCACCGAGAGCGGCACAAGGGCGAAGATCGCGAAAACGATCAGCGGCAGCACATAGGCGCGGCTGGTACGCAGCGGCGTTGCGAGGGCAGGCGAAGCGGGGGTGTCGAGGTCGACGAGATTGTTCATGGTCTGCTCCCGTTACTGCTTGGACGGGAACAGGCCGGATGGCCGGAAGAACAGCACCGCAGCCATCAGGATATAGATCAGCATCGGCGCAATGGCGCGGCCGGTCTGGCTGGCCGCCGAGGGATCGAGCAGCAGCTTGAGCAGCGTGGGCGCGAAGAAACGTCCGAGCGTATCGACGAGACCGATCAGCAGCGCCGCGATGAAGGCACCGCGGATCGAGCCGATGCCGCCGATGACGATCACCACGAAAGCAAGAATGAGCACGTTGTCGCCCATGCCGGGCTCTACCGAGAGGATCGGTGCAACCATGGCGCCGGCGAAGCCCGCAAGCATGGCGCCGACGCCGAACACGATGGTGAACAGCAGGCGGATGTTGACGCCCAGCGCGGAGACCATGGCAGCGTTGCTGGCGCCGGCACGCACGAGCATGCCAAGCTTGGTCTTATTGACGACGAGATAGAGCGCGAGGCCGACAGCAAGACCGACGGCGATGATGACGAGACGCCACACCGGATAGAGCATGCCGTCGGTGATCTCGACCGCGCCGGACAGCGCGTCAGGAATTGCAACATTTAGCGGCGCAGCGCCCCAGATGTATTTCACGGCCTGATTGAGGAAGATGATGACCCCAAAGGTCGCGAGCACCTGATCGAGATGGTCCCGGTCATACAGGTGCCGAAAGATCAGGACCTCCAGCAGGAGCCCGAAAATCAGGGCTGCTGGTAGCGCCAGTGCGAGGCCGGCGACGAAACTTCCGGTCATGGCGGTGAAGGCGGCGACCAGATAGGCGCCGACCATGTATTGCACGCCATGCGCAAGATTGATGAAGTCCATGACGCCGAACACCAGCGTGAGGCCGGCGGCGATCAGGAACAGGATCAATCCGAACTGCAGGCCGTTCAGGATCTGGACGAGGGCAAGCGTGAGGGTCATCAGATAACTTGGTTTCTATACTGAGATAAACACGGGCCGATAAAACACCGGGCCGTCCCGCCTTCGCGGCAACGGCCCGGTGATGAGTGATCGCCAGGGCGATTACTGCGCAGCGCAGTCCTTGGCGTAGCGATCGCCGTAGTTCGAGAACACCTTCTCGACGATCTCGGTCTGGAACTTGCCGTCAGCGCGCTTGGCCACCTTGGTCAGGAAGAAGTCCTGAACGGGATAGCCGTTGTTGCTGAACTTGAAGCCGCCACGGATCGACGGGAAGTCGGCCTTCTTCATGGCTGCAGCCACCTTGGCCTTGTCCGAGAGGTCGCCCTTCACGGCAACGACGGCGCTGTTGATCAGCATGGCCGCGTCATAGGACTGGAAGGCGTAGGTCGCCGGCACGCTACTATAGGCCTTCTCGTATTCTGCCACGAACTTCTTGTTCTGCGGAGTGTCGAGGGTCGGTGCCCAGTTCGAGCCACCGAACATGCCGATCGCCGCGTCCTGCTGGGCCGGCAGCGTCGATTCATCGACGGTGAAGGTCGACAGGAACGGAATGCGGTCGAGCAGGCCGGCCTGCTTGTACTGCTTGACGAGGTTCACGCCCATGCCGCCCGGCATGAAGGTGAGCACGGCATCAGGCTTCATCGAAGCGATCTTGGAGAGTTCGGCCTGGAAGTCGAGCGTGCCGAGCGGGATGAAGGATTCCTCAAGGATCTCGCCCTTGAAGTCCATCTTCACGCCGGCGACGAAGTCCTTGCCGGCCTGATAGTTCGGGGTCATCAGGTAGATCTTCTTGTAGCCGCGCTTCTGGGCGACGTTACCGAGGATCTGGTGGATCTGGTCGTTCTGATACGACGTCACATAGAAATACGGATTGCACTCCTTGCCGGCATAGCTCGACGGGCCGGCATTCGGCGAGATCAGGAAGGTCTTGTTCTCGGTGACCGGCTTGTGGATCGCGCCCAGGATGTTGGAGAAGATCGGACCGACCACGAAGTCGACCTTGTCGCGCTCCAGCAGGCCTTTGACCTTGGTCACGGCGACGTCGGGTTTGAGTTCGTCATCGACGACGATGACTTCGACATCCTTGCCGCCCATCTTGCCGCCGAGATCCTTTACGGCGAGGTTGAAGCCGTCGCGCGCCTGCTGGCCGAGCACGGCACCGGCGCCCGACAGCGACACGATCACGCCGACCTTGATCTTTTCCTGAGCCATGGCCGGGATGGCCGAAACGCTCATCATCAGGGCGGCCAAACCGGCCAATTTGAGAGACTGCTTCATTAACTTCTCCTCCACTCGGCTGCGACAGGCAGCCGAAAAATGCGCCAACCCAAAATTTGTTCTTTTGCCTAGCTTATGCTCACCACGGCGGCAGCCGCAAGCAGCGTAAGTGATCTGCAGGCTCAAGAAATCAGTCGATTTGGCTATGCAAACCGCAGGCCAATTTATTTGAACCTTAAAGAAATATTCAAAATCGACGGCGGTCAAGGCTGCGGCGTTTTGGCTTGCGGTCGGGCGGAAATTCCTTGAAGGTCAAAGGATCGGCGCCGGGGCGGTACGAGATTGTGGATTGCCGGTCTCGTGGCCGCCGCGGGAGCTCCAAGCAGGTAAGATTGCATCATGATTCTCGATTCCGAGACCAAGGCTGTCGAACTTCCCGATGATCACGGCGATGAGCTGCGCCTGTGGCTCCGGCTCCTGACCTGTACGACATTGATCGAGGGTGAAGTCCGCAGCCGCTTGCGCGAACGCTTCGATGTTACGCTCCCACGCTTCGATCTGATGGCTCAGCTCGACAAAGTGCCCGACGGTATGACCCTGTCGGATGTCTCGAAGCGCATGATGGTGTCGAACGGCAACGTGACCGGCCTGGTCGAGCGTCTTGTCGAATCCGGCCACGTCGATCGCCGCACCTCCGACACCGATCGTCGGGTTCAGGTGATCCGGCTCACCAAACTAGGCCGCGCGGAGTTCCGCAAGATGGCCGAAGAACACGAGACCTGGATCGCTGAAATCTTCACGGATCTGGCGCCGAAGGATGTCCGCGAACTGATGCGTTTACTGGCCAAGACCAAGGCTTCTGCGCAGAAAGCGGCGCAAAAGGCAGCGAACGGCAAGGTGCCGTAAACGCGACGCGGTGAGTGCAGTGATCGATCTCGAAGCCGAATACAACAATCGCGCAAAAGTCCCGGAAAGCTCTGCGCTGATCGCCGGCTGGGCACAGGACGCCAAAGCCTATCGCGACAGCGGCGTGCAGATGCGGGCCATTCCATATGGCTCAGGCGCACGGCACACGATCGACTACTTTCCCGCCGGCGACAAAGGTCCGATTGTCGTCTTCATTCACGGTGGCTACTGGCAGGCGCTGGATGCCTCGTTCTTCAGCCATCTGGCGCGCGGGCTGAACAGCCATGGCATCAGCGTGGCGATCCCCAGCTACGATTTGTGTCCGAACGTCTCGGTCGGTGATATCATCGCGCAGATGCGTGCGGCGACCCGCGAGCTGGCGAAGCTCGGCAGGCGGCTCGTCGTGTCGGGCCATTCGGCGGGCGGTCATCTCGCGGCCTGCATGCTGGCGACGGACTGGCGCGCGCTCGATTCCGCGCTGCCGCAGGACCTGATTGTCGGTGCTTATGCGATCTCCGGCCTGTTCGATCTGGCACCGCTGGTGCCGACGTCCATCAACAATGCATTGTATTTGAACGATGCCGGCGCCCGTGAGGTCAGTCCGTTGTTCTGGCCGGCGCCTTTGCACGGGTCTCTCGATGCGGTGGTTGGCAGCGACGAGGGTGTCGAATATTTGCGACAGAGCCAAAGCATTGTCGATGCCTGGGGTATCCATATTCCCGCGCGCTTCGAGGCGCTTCCCGGCGCAAATCATTTTACCGCCGTCGCACCGCTAGCCGATCCGCAGTCCGCCATGGTGCTGCGGCTAAAGGCGCTGGCCACGCTTTAGGCTGACTTGCCTAAACAATCCGCGCAAATCGACGTTGTCAGCCGAAAATTTCGGCGTGCCGCAAGACTCCGCAGTTGCGGAAAACTGTTTTAAGTCTAAAATGATATTTGGATGACGTTGCCGGGCATCTGACGTGACGGGAGCATTGCAATGGCCGCTGATACTCAGCTGACAAAGCCTTATACGGCGCATGTTGATACGTTCGCGCGGGACAATATGCCCCCGCCGGAACAGCTACCGGAGTTTCTGTTCACCCGGCCAGAATTTCACTATCCGCCGCGCATCAATTGCGTGGTGCCGTTTCTTGATCGCTGGGTCGCCGAGGGGCGCGGCGATGCGCCGTGTATGATCGGGCTAAACGAGAGCTATACCTATCGCGAGCTGTATGAGCTCGTGAACAAAATCTGCAACGTTCTGGTCAACGAGCTTGGCCTGGTTACCGGCGGTCGCGTGCTGCTGCGTTCGGCCAACAATCCGATGATGGTTGCAACCTATCTCGCCATCATCAAGGCCGGCGGCGTTTGCGTGTCGACCATGCCGCTGCTGCGCGCCAAGGAATTGTCTTATCCGCTGCAGAAGGCGAAGATCTCGCTGGCGCTGTGCGACAGCAAGCTGTCCGACGAGATGGAAAAGGCTAAGGCGGTTTCGCCCGAACTCAAGCGCGTCGTCTATTGGGGGGCCGGTGAAGCCGAACTCGACAAGATGATCGCCGAGGCCAGCCCGGAATTCACCGCCGTCGATACCGCCTCGGATGATATCTGCCTGATCGCCTTCACGTCGGGCACAACGGGCGACCCGAAGGGCACCATGCATTTCCACCGCGACATGCTCGCGGTGTGCGACGGCTTTGCGCGCAATGTGCTACGCGCCAGCCCGGAAGATCGCTTCATCGGTTCGGCGCCGCTGGCCTTCACGTTTGGCTTTGGCGGCGTACTGTTCCCGCTGCATATTGGCGCGTCCTTCGTGGTGCTTGAGAAGGCTGGTCCCGACGAGCTGCCTGTGGCCGTTGCCAAGCACAAGGTGACGGTGTGCTTCACCGCGCCCACCGCCTATCGCGCCATTCTCGGCAAGATCGACCAGTACGATCTCTCGACGCTGCGCAAATGCGTCTCCGCCGGTGAGACGCTGCCGAAGGGCACTTACGATGCATGGCTGAAGGCCACCGGCATCAAGCTGATGGATGGCATCGGCGGCACCGAAATGCTGCACATCTTCATTTGCGCCATTGAGGAAGAAATCCGTCCGGGCTCCACGGGTAAGCCGGTGCCCGGCTATGTGGCCAAGATTATCGACGACGAAGGCAACGAAGTGGCACCCGGCACGCTAGGCCGTCTCGCCGTGAAGGGCCCGACGGGCTGCAAGTATCTCGCTGATCCGCGTCAGCTCAAATTCGTGCAAAACGGCTGGAACATCACCGGCGATACGTTCCTGATGGATGAGGACGGTTACTTCTGGTACCAGTCACGTTCTGACGACATGATCGTGTCGGCGGGTTACAATATTGCCGGCCCCGACGTTGAAGCTGCGTTGCTCACCCATGAAGCCGTGGTCGATTGCGGCGTTGTCGGTTGCCCCGATGCCGATCGCGGCATGATCGTGAAGGCTTATGTCGTTCTCGCTCCCGGTCAGGCAGGGAGCGACGCGCTGGCGACCGAGTTGCAGAATCACGTGAAGCGCGAGATCGCGCCTTACAAATATCCGCGCGCCATCGAGTTCGTGACGCAACTGCCCAAGACCGAGACCGGCAAGCTGAAGCGCTTTGCGCTTCGCCAGCAGGCCGCGGCGGGCGCGTCACCGACCGTTGCTGCATAAGTTTGAAGACGTTTCTTTCAGGGAGGATTGCCCGGTGAATGCACCAAAGGGCCCGACATTGACCGTGGTGCCGAACGCAAAGGGCGATGTTGCAGCATCCGTTTCGCGCGCATTGCAGCCGAGTGGCTGGCCGAAGCCCAAAGGTTATGCCAATGGCATGACGGCAGATGGCCGCATCGTCGTGACCGGTGGTGTAATTGGCTGGGACGCCGAGGAGAAGCTGAAGCCGGATTTTGTATCGCAGGTTCGTCAGGCACTGCAGAACATTTCCGACATCCTCGCGGAAGGTGGCGCGAAGCCCGAGCATCTCGTGCGGCTGACCTGGTATGTCGTCGATATGGAAGAATATCTCGGCAATCTGAAAGCGCTTGGTCAGGCCTATCGCGAGATCTTCGGTGCACACTATCCGGCCATGGCGCTGGTGCAGGTCGTGCGTCTGGTTGAACTCGCTGCGCGCGTCGAGATCGAGGCGACTGCGGTGGTGCCGCGCTAAGCGGCGCTACTTCGCCTCGATAAACTCTGTCGGGCTCTTGCCCGTCACTTGCCGGAACGCGTGCGAAAACGCCGAGAAGCTGGCATAGCCGAGATCGGCAGCGAGCTGCTTCACCGAGGCGTTGCGGTTCATCGACAGGCGTTCGATCGCCTCCGCGATCCGCGCGCGTTGACACCAGCTCTTGAAGCTCAATTGCGTCTCTGCCGAAAAAAGCCGCGATAGTGTACGTGCCGACGTGCCGACAGCGCGCGCCAAAGTTTCGATCTCGTAAGCCTGCGTCGGATCGGCCAGCACCATCTCCGCGGCGCGTCGGCAGCGCGGCTCTTGCGGCAGCGGCATGAAGGTCGTGGGATCGCCCGCCTGATGCAGTTCGAGCATGGCAATCTCGATCAACAACCGATTCCGTGCGACGTCATCGCGCCCATCGAACAGCGCCAGGATCGACTCGTGCAACAGGCGCGACACGCGAACCACGAACTCCGCTGCGAGATCGCCATTGCGTCGATCCCGTGCCAGCCAGTCGACGTTGAAATACAGCGAGCGCATCTCGATGTCGGCCAGAACGTCGATAGCGTGGGGCAGGTGGGCCGGCACCCAGACCGCGCGATCCGGTGGCACCAGCCAGCGGCCCTTCGGAGTCGTAACCTGCATAGTGCCCGCAGCGGCGAATACGAGTTGCGCCTCGCGATGGGCATGAGTGTCCAGCCGGATACCCTTGGGGTAGCGCGTCGCCAGGATGTGGACACCGTCGGTCGCCGAGCGCCGGCGCTCCGATAAGTCCAGGATTGGCGGTTCTGCGACATTCATTGGCAACATCCCGTTAGAGCAAGCTCATATAACGGCATTCCAAGGTTGCCAAGGAATCGATTCATGAACGTCCCCAGCCGGGTCATCACCCTCGTTAATGTCGCCCATTTCATCGACCACTACGCGATGCTGATCTTTGCGGCAGCGGTGCTCGTGATGGGTCCGGCCATGAATATGACCTATACCGAGCTGCTGCCCTATGCGACGCCGGGCTTCATGGCGTTTGGGGCCGGCTCGTTGGTGACCGGTTGGCTCGGGGACCGCTGGAGCCGTCGCCATATGATGGTGATCTTCTTCTACGGCATCGGTCTGTCGATGATGGCTGTCGGCCTGGTGCAGACGCCTTTGCAGCTTGGTGCGGCGCTGTTCTCGGTTGGCCTGTTCGCGTCGATCTATCATCCGGTCGGCACGGCGATGATCGTCTCCTATGCCGACAAGCTCGGCAGCGCGATGGGCATTAACGGCGTGTTCGGCAATTTCGGCGTGGCGTCTTCCGCACTGATCACCGGCGTACTCGGTCAGTTCCTCGGCTGGCGCTGGGCCTTCATCATTCCCGGCCTCGTCACTGTTGCAGCTGGTGTTGTCTTCATGCGCGAGGTCGCACATGAAGATCGCTCGGGATTCAAACAGGCGGCGGCGCAAGCGCGCGTCGCGAAGTCCGACATGTGGCGTGTGATCCTTGCATTGTTGGTCACGGTGGTAGCGATCTCCACCGTCTTCAACGCCATCACCGTCGCGCTGCCAAAACTGTTTGCCGAGCGTTTGTCCGACATGACCGACAGCCCGGCATTGCTCGGCATCATTGCCGCCTGCGTTTATGTCTTCGGCGCGGCAACCCAGTACAACATCGGCAAACTGATCGATAAGCACTCGCTGAAGGCGGTGAGCGTTCCGTTGTCGCTGGTGCTCGCGCCGTTCCTGTATTTCGCAGCGTCGCAATCGAACATCTCACTGATTGTCGTCGCGATCGGCATTATCATTGGTCTGTTCGGGCAGATCACCGTCAACGAGGCGATCGTCGGCAAGTATACAAGCGAGGAGTGGCGGTCGCGCGCCTACGCCGTGCGTTATTTCGTTGGCTTTACCGCAGCGGGAGCCTCGGTCGGGCTTGTCGCGTGGTTGTACGAGCAGGGTGGCTTCATCATGATGTTGCACGCCTTTGCCGCCTTGTCGGCGCTGGTGATCGTCGCTGCATTGATTTTGCCGCGGGAGTTGCCACCGGCAAAAGCACCTCTGGCGTAAAACTTCTCGCTTTACACTGGCGAGCAGCGCGGGACCGGTCTAGTTAGGCAGTGAATACCATTCGCCTCCTGAACGGCGGCTGGCGAAAGTGGCATTTCGCGCACATCAGCATCGTGGTCGCAGATTTCCGAATGGTCTCGGGAATTGTCTGGTGTCTGCGGTGTTGCATGATGGGTGCTGCTTTCTCACCGTGATGACCGAGACGCGAGCCGCCGGAAACCGTGTTGCTGGATACATCCGTGAATTTTGAAACGCTCGTCGACGAGATTTATGAAGCGGGAGTTTTGCCGGAGCGTTGGCCGCAGGTGTTCGATCGCCTGGCGGCGATGGCAGATGCCGAAGGTGCGATGATTTTCGCATCCGCGCCCGGCATTCCGCGGTGGACGTCATCTGAGAGAATTCGCGAGCGGATCGATCGTTGGACCAAGAGTCCCTATGCGACCAAGAATCCACGAAGCGCCAGACTAATCGCGGAAAACGAGCCGTGGTTTCTGACGGACCTGGACCGGTTCACGATGGAAGAACTCGACAATGAGAGCTTCTATCGGGACATTCTCCGGCCGGCGGGTCTCGGCTGGTGCGCTGGTACCTCGGTACGGTCTCCCTCCGGTGATACGCTCGTGATTTCGGTAGAGAAGGCTTACGCCAAGGGGCCGGTTGAACGCGCTGTAGCAGATCAACTGGATGGCCTCCGGCCTCATCTGGCCCGCGCGGCGGTGTTGTCTGGTCGTCTGGGCTTCGAACGTGCCCGCACGGCAGTTGCGACACTTCAGATGATTGGCCTTCCCGCGAGTGCGGTCACTCAGGAGGGGCGCGTTATCGCGGCCAATCCTGGGTTCATTTCCAGCACGACGATTGTCGGCGTTGGCGCGCAGGATCAGGTGCAGTTCGCCTCGCAGGTCGCTCAGACCATGTTTATCGAGGCGCTGAGCAAGCCCTTGTCTCTGTCGAAAACGGGCCGTTCAATTCCAATTTCTGGGACTGAGCACAGCCCACCCTTGATCGCGCATGTGCTGCCCCTCCGTCTGGCTGGCCTCGATATTTTTGCGGGCGCTATGTCGATCCTGCTCCTGACGCCGATCACCCACCAGCAGCGCAGCCCGGGTCCGGAGCTTCTGCAGGCTTTGTTCGATTTGACGCCGGCTGAAGCGCGGATCACCAGCCTTTTGATCGATGGCAACTCAGTCACCGCCATCTCGAAAATGCAGAGCGTCAGCTTGAACACCGTGCGGACCCAGCTGAAATCCGTCTTCTTGAAAACCGGCGTCGAGCGGCAGGTGGACCTGGTTCGGCTTCTGGGCCAGCCGCGAGTTCAATTGATCCCGGACCGGGACGCCTGAAAAATCCACGAAAAAGGCCGGCACGATGGCCGGCCTTGATGCGTAAGTATGTCCGGTGAAAAATCGTGCAGTCGTCAATACACGGTCCGCCGAAGCGGTAATAAGAAACCGCTGCTATGCTGCTGAAGCAGCGGCGAAACAATTCCCGGTATCGACGTAGGTTATTCCTGCGACATCCGCGTCACCAATTTGGGTGAAGCGCCCGACTATTTGTATACAACGCAGGGTTTCATGAATTCACGTGAACAAAATCCCGCAGCAGCGGGTAGATCTCGTTGTTCCAACGGCGTCCGCTGAATACACCGTAATGGCCGACACCGGCCTGCATGTGATGGACTTTGCGATAGGCTCGCACGCCGGTGCAGAGATCCTGGGCTGCCAAAGTCTGGCCGATCGAGCAGATATCGTCCTTCTCGCCCTCGACGGTCATCAGCCCCATGCGCTTGATCGATGCGCAGTTCACGGTCCGGCCCTTGTAGGTCAGCTTGCCCTGCGGCAGCAGGTGCTCCTGGAATACGTCGCGGATGGTGTCGATATAGAACTCTCCCGGCAGATCCATCACCGCGAAATATTCGTCATAGAACGTCTTGATGACGTCAGCCTTCTCGGTCTCGCCCTTGGCGAGATGATTGGCGAGATCGACATGTGACTTGATGTGGCGCTCGAGATTCATCGAGACGAATGCAGTCAACTGAATGAAGCCGGGATAGACCTGCCGGAACGCGCCTTTGCACTGGAACGGCACGTAGTTGATCATGTTGTCTTCGAACCACTTCAACGGCTTGCTCTTGGCGAACTCGTTGACCTTGGTCGGCTGAATGCGCGTATCGATCGGGCCTGCCATTAATGTCAGGCTTGCCGGGCGGGCGGGGTGGTTGTCTTCCGACATGATAGCTGCTGCAGCTAGCGCCGACACGGATGGCTGGCAAATCGCGACCATGTGCGAACGCGGGCCGAGCTCGTTCATGAATGTGATCAGGTGCTCCGTATATTCGTCGAGGCCGAACTTGCCCTGATCGAGCGGTATGTCGCGCGGGTTGTGCCAGTCTGTGATATAGACGTCATGATCCTGCAGCAGGGTCTTCACAGTGCCGCGCAGCAGCGTCGCGAAGTGGCCGGACATCGGCGCCACCAGCAGCATGCGTGGCTGCTCCGGTGCATTCTCTTTCTTGAAGTGCAGCAGCGATCCGAATGGCGTCTTGAAGGTGACTTCTTCCGTCACCTCATGCTCGGCGTTGCCGACCATCACCTTGCCGATATCGAATTCGGGCCGATGATAGGTGAGCGCGGAGCGTGAGATCAGCTCAAGTGCTGCCGCGAGGCGGCCGAACAGTTTCTCGGACGTGCCGGCCGGGACGAGATTGAGGTACTTCAATGCGGCAGACGCACCGGTGCGCCAAGGTGCTGTCAGATCCATGTGATTCTGGTAGGCCTGATACATCATTGACATCATCCGGAGCTATCCCTGCTGTGTTGCTATGCAATATTGAAGCCAGAGAAGAGTCAATTCGTCTGGAAAACTGGCACGTGGTTTGCTGAATAAAATTAAAGCAGCACAAGCAATGGGCAGCCGGGAACCGGTTACCCCGAGAGCTGACCGGCTGCCTGGGTTCGGGCGTAAGGGGATAAGTCATGGCCAACGCGACACTCACCATCAGCAGCAAGAACTACTCGTCGTGGTCATTGCGAGGGTGGCTGCTGACAAAATTCTCAGGCCTTGAGTTCGACGAAGTCGTTACGGCGCCGGACGATGCCTCCGCCAAGGCCGAGATCCTGTTGCTGTCCTCATCGATCCTGGTGCCCTGCCTGCGCCATGAAGGGGCGGTGGTCTGGGATACGCTGGCAATCGCCGAATATCTCAACGAGATCATGCCGGAAGCAAAGCTATTGCCGGCGGACCGCATCCTGCGGGCGCATTGCCGCTCGATTTCGGGTGAAATCCATTCCGGCTTCACGACATTGCGAGCGTCGCTGCCGGTCAACATCAAGGGGCATTTTCCGAACTTCAAGGTCTGGTCGCGCGCGCAAGCCGATATCGACCGGATCTGCACAATCTGGCGCGAGTGTCTGTCGAAGTCCGGCGGCCCTTTCCTGTTCGGCACCCGCAGCATGGCGGACGCCATGTATGCGCCGGTGGTGACGCGCTTCGCGACCTATGACGTCAAGCTCGATCCGCAGCTATCAGCCTATGCCAGCATGGTGATGAACCTGCCCGAAATGCAGGAATGGATTGCCGCGGCCAGGCAGGAGCCTACCGATATCGAAGAGCTCGAGGTTGAGTACTGATTGATAGTTCGGCAACGCCATGCCGGCTTACGGATCGGGCAGGGCGTGCTCAACTTGTATCCAGAATTTGTAGCGCTCGCCCGGGGATTTGCGCGGTTTGGCCGCCAGATGACCTGCTAACGAGCGCGATTGGTATCAAAACGCCTTTGACGCCAGCTGGCGCGATTTTCGCATAGCAGCAATTTCTCGCGAGCCGCATTGCGTTGGCTGCCGATCGATTGCACGCCAATCACAGTTCGGTCCCCGGGTGTTTTTAAACTCGTTGGAGGATCCCATGAATGTCCATGCTGCGATCGACCTCAAATTGCCTAACCTGACGCACCCGAACGGCGACCCTCTCCGTCTGAATCATGGGGATTTCGTAGCGATCGATCGGCACAAGGACACGACATACGAGGCAACCTATCGCCCGCAGGCACTTTATAGCCGCGCCAATGAGGGCTTTCACGCCAACAATGAAACCTTCCTCCTTCATGAGGTCGCGACCAATCTGCCGATCTATCGCGAAGACACCGGCCCTACCGACTTCCATTTGCATCTTCCACCAGGCGGCTTCCAGCTCGTGCTGGTCACGTCGGGCATGTTCACCTTCGACTACGACGGCCGCTACTACAATGTCGGCCCCGGGGCGGTGATGCTGCAGAGCGCGATCGTGCATCGTCAGCTGTTCTACACCTGGTCAGGTCTGTCCACGGAGGAGAACCTGAAGACGCCGCAGACGGTGGTGCCAGATCCCCTCTCCATGGGCTACTCCGGCAAATTTCTCGAAGCCTTCGTAACCGATCCGACGACCTTCCCGAACCCGACAATCGTGGGTCCGGATCAGATCAACGAAGCCGAGACACCACGTGTGGCCTGGACCCATGCGCTGCATGATCGCCCCGACGACGCGGGCTTCTGGCTTCAGGATCCGCTGGCGCTGGACGCGCTCTTCAAGCTGCTGGCTGATGACACCATCAAGTCGGCGGCGCCCGTCTATGTGCGCGATATTGGCATCGAGGCACCGAGCGGGCATCTTGTCACCGGTCACATCATCGCAACCGATCCGCATGGCAAGTCCCTCTTGCCGAAGAGTTCCTCGGCGGCCGTGGATGCCGCCTCTTTCGCGAAAGGCGAGGTTGTCATCTATCGCGTCATTCGTGGCATGGCGGAATTCAGGGATAGTGCCGGAAAGACGTTCGAACTTGCGGCCGGTGACGTGGTGACGGCGGGCAAGAATTCGACCAGCCTCATCGGGATGGGCGAAAATACGCAAGTCCTCCGGCTTGGCCTGCTGAAAGGCATGGAGCAGCTTCGAAGCTGGACGCCGACCCAACGCGATGAAATCGACGGCCTGGCGGCCAAGATCATTACACAGAAGGACATCCGTCCCCTGCGGACCGAGGGCAAGCCTGTCGGCTATCTGTACGCGTAAGCGCTCGTCGGCGCAGTGCACCGCCGCCCCTGAAGCAGGTACACGGCGCTCACGCTGTACGTGGCAGCCGCCATCCGACCACGCGTGCCTCGACCATGCTGCCTGTCTCGGCATTGCGCCATTCGCCATCAATGAACTGGCAAGGGAAGGGCAGCTGATAAGTGCCGCTGTGGTCCTCGCACAACACTTGCACCGCCTGATCAGGTTCAGGATCACCCTGGCCATCGAATTCGGCCAGCCGTCGTTCACGCGTCGCCATGAGGTGCTCCGGTCCAAGGAACGGGCGGACATCTTCTTCGTTCCCATCACACCTGGTTGACAGCCGGGCGCCAGCACCGCTTGGTCTTGGCGGCATGACGGACATGATGGGGAAAACGATGCGCGGCCGAACAATCCTTGCGATGACATTGCTGACCATTTTGGGCGCCGCCAAGGCGCAGGCGCAGGATGTGCCGGGAATCGAGATCTGCACGGTCGAAAAGAACATGGAGCGCCGCACCAGCTGCCTGCAAAGCAACGTCAATTTCCTGCAGCAGACGTTGGGCAAGCTGCGGCTTGATCAGCAACAGCGGCTGGATGCGGCCAACCGTCAGGTCGAGGCGCTAAAGGCTACCGTCGTTGCCCTGCAGAAGACGGTGGAGGAGCTGCAGGCGGCGCAGAAGAAGCCGGCGCCGGCTGCGAAGGAAGCTCCGGCTGCCGCGAAAGACGCGCCGGCGGCCAAGGATGCGCCAGCGCCTGCCAAGGATGCAGCGAAGTAGGGCGCTCTCGTCCTACTCGCTGCTCAGCACGGGTCCGAACAGTTCCCAGCGTTCGCCCTTGAAACGCATCATCTGCAACTGCTGCAGCGGGCTGTAGTCGGTTGGGCTGGTCTTGACGCGGGTACCGGGCAGGAAGATGCCGACCTCATAGTCGAGACTGGTGGCCTGCTTCATCACGTTCTCCCGTGTGAGCGTGTCGCCGCAACGTTCGAGAATATGCGCCAGTGTGCGCGCGATGCCGAAGCCGTACAGCGTGTAGATGTCGTTCTTGTCGCCGTCGGGATAATACTTGTCCATGAAGGCAAGCCATTCCTTGATGGTCGGATCGTCCTTCCACTGCGGATCGGTGGGGTCCTTCATATAGGCTGCGCTGATCACGCCCTGCGCATTGTCGAAGCCTGCGGGCTTGATCACCGAGCCGACCGATTGCGACACGTTGACCAGCATCTGCACCGGCTTCCAGTTCAGCTCGGCCACCTTCTTGATCGCCTGCGCGGCGAACTTGGGCGAGGCGATGTTCAGGAACACATCGGGATTGGCGGTCCTGATCTGGACGATCTGCGAATCTACTGTCGGTGAGCTGGTCTCGAAGCTCGCCTGTACCGTGATCATCTTGTCGGCCTTGTCGCCGAGTCCTTCGCGTACGCCGCTGAAATAGTCCTTCCCCATGTCGTCGTTCTGGAACAGCACGCCGATCCTCGCATCGGGATGGCTCTTCAGAATCCATGCAGCCCAGATGCGCCCCTCATTGTGGTAGCTGGGCGACCAGCCCATGGTCCACGGGAAGTGCTTTGGGTCGGCCCATTTCGAGGCGCCGGACGATACGAAGAGATGCGGCACTTTCTTGAGGTTCATGTATTTCTGGATCGCGGAATTGGTCGCCGTGCCCAGCGGATTGAACAACAGCAGCACTTCGTCGCTCTCGACCAGCTTGCGCGCCTGTTCCACCGTCTTTGGCGGCGAGTAGGCATCGTCATAGCTGATGAAATTGATCTTGCGGCCGTTGATGCCACCTTGGTCGTTCAGCATCCTGAAATAGGCCGCCTCGGATTTTCCGATCGAGGCATAGGAAGATGCCGGCCCGCTATAGGGCATGATGTTGCCGACCTTGATCTCGGTATCGCTGGCGCCCGGATCGTATTTCTTCTGCGCGTGAGATGGCGTAGCGAGCGCGCCGAACATGAGCGCGGAAAGCGCGAGAGACATCCCGCGAGCCAGTGTCCTGTGCATCGTTTCCTCTGACGTTCTGTATGTCCGCGGTGCGGTTCATCTGGGTGGACCATCGATCGCCGCGGCTTGCGTCGAGTATGCACGATTGAGGAGAGGGGGCCAGCAACGAGAGCGCGTGGCTCAGCACGCGTGCGTCCCCTCTGGCTCAGGAGAGGGGACGCCGGAGCGTATTGCTTACGAGTTCTTCTCGCCGGACATCAGCGGGCCGAACAGCTCCCAGCTTTCGCCCTTGAACCGCTGCATCTGAAGCTGTTCGAGCGGGCTGAAATCGGTCGGGCTGGTCTTGATCTTGGTGCCCGGCAGGTAAATGCCGATTTCCATATTCAGGCTCGCCGCCTGCTTCATGATGTTTTCGCGGGTGAGGTCATCGCCGCATTGCTTGAGCACCTGGACGATACCTTGCGAGACGCCGTAGCCGAACACGGTGGCGCCGTCTTCCTTGTCGCCTTCGGGATAGTATTTGTCCATGAAGGCCGACCATTCCAGCATGCCCGGATCGTTCTTCCATGTTGGATCCTTGGGATCCTTCATATAGGCCGCGCTGAGCACGTCCTGCGAGTTGGCATAGCCCGCGGGCTTCATCACGCTGCCGACAGATGCCGAGACATTGGTGACGATGTGAACGGGCTTCCAGCCCATCTCGCCGACCTTCTTGATCGCCTGTGCAGCGAATTTTGGCGTGGCGATGTTGATGAAGACATCCGGATTGGCTGCCTTGATCTGCACGATCTGTGAATCCACCGTCGGTGACGCCGTCTCGTAAGGCACCTCAGAGACGATGTAATCTTTGACCTTATCGCCGAAGCCTTCGTGCAGTCCGATGATGTAATCCTTGCCGAAGTCGTCATTGGCATAGAGCACGCCGACTTTCTTGCCGGGATGATTTTTCATGATGTATTGCGCGTAGATGCGCGCCTCGGCCTGGTAGCTCGGCTGCCAGCCCATGGTCCAAGGGAAGTTCTTCGGATCGGCCCATTTCGCGGCGCCCGTCGAGACGAATAGCTGCGGCACCTTCTTGGTGTTCATATATTTCTGGATCGCCGTATTTCCCGGCGTGCCCAGCGGGTTCATGATGAACAGCACTTCATCATTCTCGACCAGCTTGCGCGCTTGCTCCACCGTCTTCGGCGGGCTGTAGCCGTCGTCATAGCTGATGAAGGTGATCTTGCGGCCATTGATGCCGCCCTTCTCGTTGATCATCTTGAAATAGGCGGCCTCGGTTTTTCCGATCGTCGCGTAGGAGGACGCCGGGCCGCTATACGGCATGATGTTGCCGATCTTGATCTCGGTATCGGTGGCGCCAGTATCGTATTTCTTCTGCGCGTGGCTTGCGGTGGACGTAAGCGCTACGACAACGCCGGCGAGCAAAGTCACTCGCAGAACTTTCCAGTCATGCTGCATGGTCAAGTGTCCTCCCTGTGGTTCGATCAACCGCATCGGCCGGTCTATGCAGGCTTTTGTGATGCGGCTCGAATGCCGGGAGTATGCACCAAGCCTTGAAGTTGGAAAGCTGACTTAATCAGCAAAGCATGACGCGGCGCACAACACCGCGTCTATGTTTGTGCGTCGCGCTCACTTGCCAGTGAATTTGGCTGGGCGCTTTTCAAGAAACGACGCCATGCCTTCGCGGAAATCCGCTGTGCGAAACAGCGGCAGCAATTGCAGGAACACGTGATGGACGTGGTCGCCAAAGCTCTCGGACAGACCTGAGCGCATCATGCGTTTGGCGGCCTGCACTGCGAGCGGCGCATTGGCGGCAATCTCGGCCGCCACTGCATTGGCGCGCGTCATCAATTCCGCATCATCAACCACCTCGTTGGTAAGGCCCATTTCGAGGCTTTCGCGCGCCGACAGTGTGCGGCCTGTGAAGATCAGCTCGGCTGCCTTGGCCCAACCAATCATCCTCGGCAGAAACCAGGTGCCGCCGGATTCAGGCACCACGCCACGTTTCACGAAGGCCGCGGCGAATTTGGCACTCTCCGCCATGATGCGCATGTCGCAGCCGAGTGCGACGTCCATGCCATAGCCGGCGGCGGCACCATTCATGGCGCAGATGGTCGGCTTCTCCATGTTGAACATCACGATCGGGGGCGCTGTCTTCAGATCGAGCGTGGTGCGGCTGTTGTTGGCATCGTTGGCGGAGCCGATGCCGGTGCCCTTGGTGGCGCTGGCCATGTCCAGCCCGGCGCAGAAGGCGCGGCCGGTGGCCGTCAGGATCACCACGCGGACTTCGGGATCAGCGTCCGCTTTCAGAAACAGATCGCTGAGCTGCGTCAGCATCTCGCGTGAGATCGTGTTCAACCGTTGCGGGCGATTGAGCGTGACGGTCGCGATCCCGTGCGCGACAGAGTAGAGCACTTCGTCATCGGCTCCAGGCGCAACTGCGGGGGTGGTCGGCATCGGTTTCCTCGGACTTTTCGCGTTATCGTTGATTGCAGCTAAAGCCGAATGGAAATTCCACGCAAGTGGCCATGCATTTGCGCGGCTTGGCAGCGCCGGACATGTTTGCTCTACTTTCGTCACGCTGCGTCGCCCACCCAGGGTGCGATAACAAACCAAGAAAATGTCAGGGAGTTTCCATGTCCAGTCCCAACATCCGCGTCCTCGCCACCGATCTCGCATTCCCCGAAGGCCCGGTGGTGATGCCGGACGGCTCCGTCATTCTGGTCGAGATCCGTGCGCAGCAACTGACGCGGGTGTGGCCCGATGGCCGCAAGGAAGTGGTCGCGAAAATCCCGGGTGGCCCGAACGGCGCTGCGCTCGGTCCGGACGGCAAGATGTATCTCTGCAACAATGGTGGCTTCAGCTGGGCGGCGTCGCGCGGCGCCATCATGCCTGGCGCGCCGGAGCCGCATGAATATATCGGCGGCTCGATCCAGCGCGTGGACCTCTCTAACGGCAAGGTCGAAACCCTGTTCGACAAATGCGGCGCGCATCCGCTGAAGGGACCGAACGATCTGGTGTTCGACAAGCAGGGCGGGCTCTGGTTCACCGATCTCGGCAAGCGTCGCCATCGCGACATGGATGTCGGCGCGTTCTATTACATGAAGCCGGGTGCGACCGAGGTCGTCGAAGGGCATTTCGGCATGTTGCCGGCCAATGGCATCGGCCTGTCGCCGGACGAGAAGACCGTCTATGTGGCCGAGACGCCGACGGCGCGGTTGTGGGCCTTCGACGTCGGCGCGCCGGGCGAAGTGAAGCCGAGCGAGGTGATCTATCGCGGCGAGCGCGGCCGTCCCATCGCGGGCCTTGGCGGCTATCAGATGTTCGATTCTCTCGCGGTTGAAGCCTCCGGCAATGTCTGCGTTGCAACGCTGGTCAGCGGCTGCATCTCGGTGATTGCGCCGGATGGAAAATTGGTGGAACAGATACAAACTGGCGACCGCGTCACCACGAATATCGCATTTGGCGGCCCCGAGCTGAAGACGGCCTATATCACGCTGTCAGGCAAGGGCGAGCTGATCGCAATGGATTGGCCGCGCGGTGGCTTGCCGCTCAATTTCTTGAACAAGTAGCCCGAGCGCGATCAGCAAAAGTGGAAGCCGGTTTTGCGTCCGATCGCGCGTCTAGAACGAAGGAAGACCGATGCCGTGGCTTGAACCCGTTACGCTCTCTGGCCCTCACGCCCGGCTCGAACCTCTTGCCAAAGATCACTGCGATGGCCTGATCGAGGCCGCCAAGTCAGGCGACCTTTCGAAGATCTGGTACACCGCGATCCCGACGCCGGAAAAGATGAGCGCCGAGATTGACCGTCGGCTCGCTCTGCAGGCATCAGGCGCGATGCTGCCATTCACGGTGAAGGATGCCGACGGCAAGATCGCTGGCATGACGACCTATATGAATGTCGATGCCGCCAACCACCGGGTCGAGATCGGCTCGACCTGGTATGGCAAGTGGGTGCAGCGCACCGCGCTCAATACCCAGTGCAAGCTCCTGCTGTTGCAGCATGCTTTCGAAAAGCTGGATTGCATCGCGGTGGAATTCCGCACGCATTTCTTCAACCACCAGTCCCGTCGTGCCATCGAGCGGCTCGGCGCCAAGCAGGACGGCATCCTGCGCAATCACCAGATTGCGCCGAACGGCACGCTGCGCGACACGGTTGTCTATAGTATCTTGCCCGGCGAATGGCCGACGGTGAAGGCGCATCTGACCTATCAGCTGGACGAGAAGCCGCGCTGACGATCAACTGGCAGCACGTCGCTTGCGGGCAGGCGGATAAATCCGGTCAATCAGGCGATTGCAATAATCGGATGTCGGTATTTGTTCGCTGAACAGCGCGCGATAGATGATCGGCGCCACCACATGGTCGATCACCTCGTCGATATCGAACGGCGTCTCGCCGCGCGCTTTGGCACGCGCGTTGATGGTGGTGAGGTGATCACAGGTGAAGCCTGCGCAGGCGCTGGGCAGTCCCTCCTTGAGGGCCGACAGCACGTCCCGCATCAAGGCCTGGCCGACCGGAGATGACATCTCTTCGGCATATTGCTCGATGAAGGCGCGCAGATCGGTTTCGACCGCGCCAGTGTCGTCAGGATCCGCGATCGGCCGCAGCCGCGCCACGGCGACGTCGGCGAGCAGCGCGGAGAGATCGCCCCAGCGCCGATAGATGGTCGATGGCGTCACGCCAGCCTCGGCAGCGATCTGTGGCACGGTGATCTGGTTTCGGGTGGAAAGAGCCCCCAATTTGCGGACAGCATCATGCACGGCGCTTTGTATCCGCGCGCTGCGTCCACCGATCCGGACCCGTTCCTTCACCGTCACATCGTTCTCCCACGGTCGCGCCTGTGCGAAAAACTGAGATTCTTAACGCAAAATATTTGCATTAAGCTCTCGGGCGACCTAGATGCCTAATGCAATTACTTAGCTTTTAGGAACGAGCCATGCAAGGCAGCGCCGAAAAGACGTGTGTTTCCAATGCTCAAGCATCACCCGCCAGAGCCGGTTGGGTGTTGAAGCCATCGGCCATGACGGCATTCAGTTTTGCCGGGGCCGCGCTGGTCGCGGCCAGCAGCAGCGCGGTGACGCCGCTGTACCGGCTCTACCAGCAGTCGATGCATCTCTCGCCGCTGATGATCACGCTGGTATTCGCGGTCTATGCGATCAGCCTGCTGGTGGCGTTGCTGACGGTCGGCGGCCTGTCCGATTATATCGGACGCCGTCCGGTCATTCTCGGCGGTCTGCTGCTCAATGCCATCGCGATGGTGCTGTTCTCCTATGCCAGTGATGTCGGGCAATTGATCCTCGCGCGTGCCGTGCAGGGCCTGTGCGTCGGCACGGCGACAACGGCATTGGGTGCTGCGATCCTCGATACTGACCGCAAGCGTGGACCGCTCCTCAACAGCGTGACCGCCTTTCTTGGCCTGATGGTCGGCGCGCTCGGCGCGGCGGCGCTCGTCACCTTCGCGCCCGATCCGCTGCATCTGGTCTATGAGGTTCTATTCGCGCTGACGGCCGTGATGATTGTGCTGCTATTCGTGATGCCCGAGACCGTGTCGCGTAAATCGGGCGCGCTGGCTTCGCTGCGGCCGCATGTGCGCGTGCCCAGCCAATCGCGCGCCGCGCTGCTGCGCGTTGCACCGGCCACCGTCGCCACATGGGCGTTGGGCGGCTTCTCTCTGTCCTTGATGCCCACGGTGGTCGCAACAACGATGGGCGTCTCCGCGCCTTGGGTCGGCGGCGTCGTGGTCGCGACCCTGATGCTCGCTGCAGCGCTGACCGTGGCCGCCCTTAGGCAGCTTCCGGCGCAGCGGTTGCTGGTGATTGGCACGGCCGCACTGTCGCTGGGCGTCCTCGTCTCGCTGCTCGGCATCTGGCAGCACAGCGTTGCGATGCTGTTTGCCGGTTCGGTGATCGCAGGTTTCGGCTTCGGCGCGTCCTTCGCCGGCTCGCTGAGCACGCTGCTGCCGACCGCCGAGGCGCATCAGCGCGCCGGTTTGCTGGCGGCGTTCTATGTGTTGTCCTATCTGGCCTTCAGCCTGCCAGCACTCGCTGCAGGTGTGGCTGTGCCATATGCCGGACTGGCCGTCGTGGCCTATGTCTATGGCGCCGTGGTCATCCTGCTCGCGATCATGTCGATGATTGCGTCGCTGCGCGGTGAACGCTGACGGTCAGACAGCGTCCGGCTGATACAACGTATCCACCGTCACTGTGCCGACGACGCGCGAGACGCAGGGACAGATCTTCGTATTGCCGCTCTTTTGGTGATCGCTGAAGAACACGTCGCGATGATCGATTTCGCCGTCGATGGCGAGGACGTCGATGGCGCAGACACCGCATTCGCCGCGTTCGCAGTCCGACATCACCTCGAAGCCGGCCTCGTTGAGTGCTGCCAGCATCGAGCGGCTTTGCGGCACTACGATCTCCGCGCCGCTGCCTTTCAACCGAACGCGAAATTCCGTAGTTGGCAGGAGACCGCTGGAGCCGAATGTTTCATAGCGCAGATCAGCGGGCGCGCGCCCGGCAGTGTTCCATTCGCGCCGGGCTGCTTCCAGCATCCGCATCGGGCCGCAAAGGATGACGATGGCATCGGGAGGCAAGGCAGCAAAGGTCGTGGCGAAATCCAGTCGTGCGCCTTCATGGCTCGCGTGCACCGTCAGGCGGTCGCCGAGCAGCGTCGATAGTTCATCGAGATAGGCGGCTTCGCTGCGGGCCTTCACTGCATAGTGCAGCTGCAGATCGATGGCTTTGCTGTGGAGCGCTGCGGCAATGCCGGTGATCGGCGTGATGCCGATGCCGCCGGCGATCAGGCAGTATGTCCCACGATTCCAGTCGATGTCGTAAAGCGATGACGGGCTGGAGATTTCAAGCCGCGCGCCGACCTGCAGTGCCCACATGGCTTTGGAGCCGCCGCGGCTATCCGGTGCCAGCCGCACCGCGATCCGCAGCAACTCGTTGCTGCGTTCTCCCACCAGAGAATAGGATCGCGTCTGTGGCTGGCCGTCGATCAGGAGGCTGACATTGATGTGGCTGCCGAGAGGGTAGGACGGCAGCGGTGTATCCGGCTTCAGCGTAATCTCGCGAATGTTCGGCGCCACATTGCGCGTGGCCTCGACGCGACATCCCATCCAGTGTTCTGCAAAACGCATGAAAGGTCTCCGTCAATCCGCCGGTGTCGAGGTCAGTAATGCCAGTGCAGGCAGCAGATCGAGATGATTGCGATTGCGCAGTGCCAGCCGCAGATTGCGCACGGCAAGCCGCGCGTGCTCACGCATGATCGCCTCTGCGCGTGCTCCTTCGCGATTCTCGATGGCGTCGACGACGATGCGGTGATGTTCCTGGCCGATCAGCAGGATGTTGTGCGCTTCCGGCAGCGCTGACTGTGCCATCACGAAGGCGCTGGGCGAGGCAAAGGGCATCGCCGAAACACGATCTATCTGCCGGATCACCGGCGCGCTGCCGGAGAGGTCGGTCAGCAACGCATGGAAGCGCGCATTCATGGTGACATAGGCCGAGAAGGCCTCCACGGAGATCGGATCCTGCCGCACCAGTTGATCCAGATCCGACAGACATTCCTTCAACGGTTCGAGATTGCGCGCGCTGGCGCCGCGCTCGGCGGCGAAGCGCGCCGCAAGGCCTTCCAGCGTGCCGCGCAACTCAATGGAGTCGAGAATATCGCGCTCGGAAAACGCCTTCACCATGAAGCCGCCGGATGGGATCGCCTGCAGCAGGCCTTCGTCCTCCAGCCGCACCAGCGCGAGGCGCACCGGCGTGCGCGAGACGCTGGTGATTTCGACAGCCTGCAATTCGCTGATGCGTTCGCCCGAGCGCAGCGTGCCGGACAGGATCATGTCGCGCAGTGCGAGCTGCGCGCGGACGGTCTGTGAGACGGAGCGTTCGGTATCGCGTTCGCTCATGATTTTACTCTGCCGCCTGCAGTTTGGGTGGCGTACTTTCCTTCGCCACCATGCGGTCGATCACCCGTCGGCACCACATCGCGCCGGCATCGATGTTGAGATTGTAGAAGACGCGGTCGGGATTCTCGTTCATCGCCTTCTGCTGCGCTTCGAGAATGATCTCGTCCTCGCGGAAAATACCCGCGACGCCTTCGCGGATTTCCGTGGTGATCTTCTGCTCGGTGATGCGGTGGTTGCGCACAAAGGCCCAGAAATAGTGGCAGGTGGTCTCGGTTTCCGGCGTCATGGTGTTGAGCACGAAGCCGTTGACGCCCTGCGAGCGATCGCCTTCCGGTGCGCCGGTTCCGGCCGGTGCGACGCCGACGTCGATATTCACCGTGCTCGGCGCCTGGAAGTGGATGATCTGCCAGCGATCGACCGGGCCGGGTTTCCGCAGCTGCGCAGCCCAGAATGGGGGCGCTTCGATGCCCTTCATCCAGCGCGTCACGGTGACGGTCTTGTCGCCATGGGTGACATCGAAAGGAGATTCAGCGACGTCGTCCTGGCCGATGCTGGAGCCGTGCACGAAAGTCTCGTGGGTGAGATCCATCAGATTGTCGACCACGAGGCGGTAGTCGCACTTCGCGTGAATCGTCTTGCCGTCGCCGGCCCATTCCGGATCGTCATTCCAGTGCATGTCCGGCACCAAAGCGGGATCGGCCAGCGCAGGGTCGCCCATCCATAGCCAGATGAAACGATGCCGTTCGATGACGGGATAGGAGCGCACGCAGGCGGAGGGATTGATGGTCTCCTGCGAGGGCATAAAGGTGCAGCGGCCTTGCGCGTTGTATTTCAGGCCGTGATAGCCGCAGACCACCGTGTCGCCCTCGAGACGTCCCTTGGACAGCGGCACCAGCCGGTGCCAGCAGGCATCCTCCAGCGCGCTGACGCCGCCATCGGAGCGTCGATAGATCACCACATGCTTGCCGCAGATCGTGCGCGGGAAAAGCTGGTGCTTGATGTCGGCATCCCAGGCGGCGGCGTACCAGGCGTTCAGCGGGAATGAAGCGGGCATCGTATTCCTCCGTGGCGCAGTTCTTGAGTCCTGTTTGTATACAGGGATGGCGTTTGAAGGGACGATATCTCAATAGAACGGGGATTAGAACCAGTTTATGTATACTGAAATTGGAAAATATCTCTGGAATAGGTATTAAAAAACCGCCCCTGAGGGCGGTTTTTCGTGAAGGCTGTATACCTCGATGGTGGGATCAGACTTCCCGTCTGTTCAAAAACGCCAGCCGCTCGAACAGGTGCACGTCCTGCTCGTTCTTCAGCAGCGCGCCGTGCAGCGGCGGAATCAGCTTGCGCGGGTCGCGCTCCCGCAGCATCTCCGGCGACATATCCTCATTGACCAGCAGCTTCAGCCAGTCGAGCAGTTCCGACGTCGATGGCTTCTTCTTGAGGCCGGGCACATCGCGCACCTCGAAGAAAATACGCATCGCTTCGGCGACGAGGCGATGCTTGATGCCGGGGAAGTGGACCTCGACGATCTGGTTCATGGTGTCGATGTCGGGGAACTTGATGTAGTGGAAGAAGCAACGGCGCAGAAACGCGTCGGGCAATTCCTTCTCGTTGTTCGATGTGATCATCACGATCGGGCGCTTTGCCGCCTTGATGGTCTCGCCGGTCTCGTAAACATGGAATTCCATGCGGTCGAGCTCGAGCAGAAGGTCGTTCGGGAATTCGATGTCAGCCTTGTCGATTTCGTCGATCAGCAGCACCGGTCGCTCTGCATGGGTGAAAGCTTCCCACAGCTTGCCGCGCTTGATGTAGTTGCCGATATCCGAGACGCGGGGATCGCCGAGCTGGCTGTCGCGCAGGCGCGAGACGGCATCGTATTCGTACAGGCCCTGCTGCGCCTTTGTGGTCGACTTGATGTGCCAGGTCAGCAGCGGTGCGCCCAGCGCCTTGGCGACTTCTTCGGCCAGTACGGTCTTGCCAGTGCCCGGCTCGCCCTTCACCAGCAGCGGGCGTTCGAGCACGATAGCGGCATTGACCGCGACCTTGAGATCATCGGTCGCGACATAGTTTTCGGTGCCGGTAAATTTCATGGAGACTTTGCCTTGTTCTTCTTGTCGCGCGGACGCGCGCCGCCGAAAATGATGGGAATCGCGGTAGGCGATCGCAGAGTGAGGGGATGCGACGTCAGCGCCGGATCAGCGACAGGATGACGAGCACGATCACCGCGCCGATGGTGGCGTTGATGATGTCGCGGATCGCCCCGACGCCAAGGCTCACACCCAATCGCGGCAGCAGCCAGCCAGCGACCAGTGCGCCGATGATGCCGATTACGATATTGCCGAGCAGGCCGAAGCCGGCGCCACGAACGATCAACCCGGCCAACCAGCCGGCGATGGCACCGATCAGCAATGCTGCGAGAATTCCCATGGATCAATCCTTCGCGGGCGACATCAAGTGACGCGCCATTCCTGTTGTGATCATCAGCCGTCGGCCAATTTGGCCAGCCGGCACGTTTCCGGGCGAAGTTTAATTGAATTATTGGTCAGGTCCAGCCACCATTCCGGGCACTTCACGGGACCTTTTGCGATGACGAAGAACATATCATGGCGGGGAAAAGCCGGGCGGTCTGGCGGCAATTGGAGGATCAGCCGTTGTGCGAAAAGCCTGCGCTGAAATATTCGCGTTGCAGCGCCGAATTGGCGACAACGCAATCTCGACCACGTCGTTTGGCCTCGTAAAGCGCCAGATCGGCCTCGCCGACCAGGACGGCTTCGTTCGAGGTCAGGCTGTTCCGGCTGGCGACGCCGACGCTGATCGACAGGTGGCCACGGGTTGATGCCATATTTGGAATCTCCAATGCCCTGACCCGAAGACGCAGGGCTTCCGCGATTGTGATCGCGTCGGCCTCGGATACGTCCGGCAAAACGATGGCGAACTCCTCGCCGCCATAACGTGCGGACAATGCCGGCGTATTGATCGTGGCATCGGCAATGACGGCCGCGACGCGTTTGAGGCATTCGTCGCCGGCCTGATGGCCGTTGCTGTCATTATAGCCCTTGAAGTTGTCGACATCGATCAGCAGCACCGACATCTCGTCGTGCTGCTCAAAGACGCGGCGCAGAAAGCCGTCGAGTGTGCGGCGGTTGGCGAGCCCCGTCAGCCCGTCAGTGGTCGCGAGTTCGGCGAGCTTTGTATTCAACGACGTCAACTCGTCCTGCATGCTTTTTCGAAGGGTGACGTCGCGTAGCACGCCTACGATTTCGACCTTGTCGCGATCGATCTCGCGGGTGGCCAGTTTGAAGTTAACCTCCACCCAAGCGAGTGAATGGTCGTCACGATAAGTTCGAAAAATCACGGTGCGGTTCGCTGTGAGATCTTTTAATTGCGCGCTGGCCGCCTTCACGGCTTCCACATCCTCCGGGTGCACCAGTTCGAAGCAGGAGCGCCCGAGCAGATCTTTCGGATTATGCCCCAAAACGAATTCGACCGAATGCGAGACGAAGACGATATTTCCAAAGCGATCGAGCAGGATAATAACATCGGCGATGTTGTCGGCGAGCAGGCGATAGCGGGACTCGCGCTCGCGGAGCGCGTGTTCCATGTTGAGCCGGAAGCGAAACTGGGTCGATAGCAGGGCGGCGAGCAGGATCACGGTGCAGAGCAGGACTGAAGCAACGATAACGTCGGACAGCAGGTTGCTCTTCCATATGGCCAGCACCTGATCCTCGGGAATCGCAACTGTCACGATCAGCGGATACTGCGTGGTTTGCTCGTAGCTGAAATATTTGGTGATACCGTCAAACGGCGAATCGATCTTGTAGAAGCCTGCCAGACTCTGTTTCAGACGGGTCTGAATGAGTTGAGTTCCGGAGAGGTCCTTTCCAACCTCCATCGATGGCCAGTGAATCAGCAGTATGCCGTCGCTTCGGATCAGGCTGATGCCGCCGCTCTCGCCGATCTGGAATGTTTTGTAGAAATCGCTGAAGTACTGGTTGTCGATTGCGCCCGTCAGCACGCCTTTGAAGGTGCCGTCGGGGCCGTCGATCCGCTTCGACAGGATGATTGATGTACGGCCGGTTAGCCGCGACGTGATGGGGGCGTTGATCCTGATATTGGAGTCGGTGTGGTCGCGATGATAGGTGAAATAGTCGCGGTCGGAATTATTGTGCGTTGACGTTTCCGGCAGCGAGGAATAGCGCCAGTTCCCAAGCGTATCGAATACACCGATTTCGCGCAGCTGTGGCAGTGCATTCGCCGTGTTGGCCAGAAACGTGTTGAAGCGATCCGGCTGCGGGTTTTGGTACTTCAGCAGATCCGCCATCCCGCTCATGGCGATATCGATGGCCTGTATCGAGCGCGAAGCATGTTCGACCAGCGAATGTGCGAGGTTTCGACTGTCGGTTTCGCTTTGCGCCAATACGGTCTGGCGGGCATCGAGCGCCTTCCAGACGACAAGCCCGAGCACGCACGCGCTCATCGCCAGCACGAACAGCGTGACGATCACACCTGGCGCGGAGAGTCGGCTCGGCGAACTGCTGGTCAGTGTCGTGGGTACGGTCATTCGATTCTACGTTGACAGCAAAACAGGCCATCACCATGGCCGTCGTTGCTTTCACGATAGCTAAGAATGCCCGCCGATGGCGGGACACCGCGCTGCGTGGTTACTGACGCCGGAATTGTTGAAACAAATACCTGCAATCTGACAAGCGATTGCTTCACCATGCCGCGGAGCGGAATTCGCCCCGGTTTGACTGATAAATCTCGCTTATTCCCGATATGCGCCGCGATGGCGCACCACGGAGCGGTGTAGGCTTCTACCACATCCGGCCCTTGACGGACGCGGGTGGTCGGGCAATCTGTCAATCATGTTCTTGCAATTCTTCACATCGCTGCGCGATGCACAGGTCCCGGTGACCCTGCGCGAATATCTCACGCTGATGGAGGCGCTCGACGCCGACCTCGCTGATCAGTCGGTGGAGAATTTCTATTATTTGTCCCGTGCAGCGCTGGTGAAGGACGAGCGCAATCTCGACAAGTTCGATCGGGTGTTCGGGACGGTCTTCAAGGGGCTTGAGAGCCTGCTCGACGCTATGGAAAAGGCGGAGATTCCGGCCGAGTGGCTGAAGAAGCTCGCCGAGAAATATCTCACCGAGGAAGAAAAGAAGCAGATCGAGGCCATGGGCTGGGACAAGCTCATGGAAACCCTGCGGAAGCGCCTTGAAGAGCAGAAGGAACGTCATCAGGGCGGCAACAAATGGATCGGCACCGCCGGGACATCACCGTTTGGTGCCGAAGGCTACAATCCCGAAGGCATCCGTATCGGCCAGGAAAAGAGCCGCCACCGGCGCGCGGTGAAGGTCTGGGACAAGCGCGAGTTCAAGGATCTCGACGGCAACGTCGAGCTTGGAATCCGCAATATCAAGGTGGCGCTGCGCCGTCTGCGCAAGTTTGCCCGCACCGGTGCGCCGGATGAACTCGATCTCGACACCACGATTCGGGAGACCGCCAATCACGGCTATCTCGACGTCCACATGCGTCCGGAACGGCGCAACGCGGTCAAGGTGCTGGTGTTCTTCGATATCGGCGGATCCATGGATTCGCATATCGAGCAGGTCGAGGAACTGTTTTCGGCGGCGAAGAGCGAATTCAAGCACATGGAGTATTTCTACTTCCACAACTGCCTCTATGAAGGCGTGTGGAAGCAGAACAAACGTCGCTTCACGGACCGCACGCCGACTTGGGACGTGCTGCACAAATATGCCCATGACTACAAGATCGTGTTCGTTGGCGATGCCTCGATGTCGCCTTACGAGATCATGGTGCCCGGCGGTTCGGTCGAACATGTGAACGAAGAGTCCGGCTCGGTCTGGCTGGAGCGCATCACGCAGACCTATCCGAATGCGGTGTGGCTCAATCCTGTCGCCAAGCGGCACTGGGATTACTCGGAGTCCACGACCATCATTCGGCGACTGTTCTCGGAACGGATGTATCCGCTGACGATTGAAGGTCTCGAAGGTGCAATGAAGGAACTGGTGCGAAAAGCATGACGCAGACGATTACCCGCGGCTACAAGGCGCTGCTCGACGAAGCTAACGCGCAGATCGAGACCATGAGCGTCGAGGACGTAATGAAAGCGGCGGAAAGCCCGGATGTGGTCATCGTCGATATCCGCGATCCCCGCGAGATCGAGCGCGAAGGCAAGATCCCGGGCTCGTTCTCCTGCACCCGCGGCATGCTGGAATTCTGGATCGATCCGGAAAGTCCCTATGGCAAGCCGATCTTCCAGGAAGACAAGAAATTCATTTTCCATTGCGCCAGTGGCTGGCGCTCGGCGCTGGCGGCCAAGACTGCAGCCGATATGGGCCTGAAGCCGGTGGCGCATCTGGGCGGTGGCTTCACCGCCTGGCGCAATGCGGGCGGCGCGGTCGAGAAGGTCGAGCCGAAGGCGTCGAAGTAATCGTAACTCTCGGCCGTCATGCCCGGCGAATGCGGGGTATCCACGTCTTGCCGCGAGTGAAGACGTGGATGGCCGGGACAAGCCCGGCCATGACGGTGTTTCAAAATAAAAGGGCACTTGTGCATGACATCCACCGATCCTCTCGTCTCGACCGAATGGCTCGCCGCGCATCTCGGCGATCCCAAGGTGAAGGTCATCGATGCGTCGTTCAAGATGCCAGGCGTGCTGCCGCTGCCGGTCGATGACTATCTGGCGGCACACATTCCCGGCGCGGTGTTCTTCGATGTCGATGCGGTCTCCGATCACTCTGTGTCGCTGCCGCACATGTATCCGGCTGCCGACCAGTTTGCGCGCGATGTCGGTGCGCTCGGCATTTCCTCCGATGATACGGTCGTCGCCTATGATGCGGGTGGCTGGGTCGCGGCGCCGCGGGCGTGGTGGATGTTCCTCTCTTACGGCCACGTCAATGTGAAGGTGCTCGATGGCGGGCTGAAGAAGTGGAAGGCCGAAGGTCGCGCGACGGAAACCGGAAAGTCGTCACCGAAGCCTGGCGCTTTCAGCGCCGCGCTCGACAAGTCGTACATCCGCAGCAAGGCGCAGGTCGTTGCCAATCTGGATTCGCGCAAAGAGCAATTGATCGATGCGCGTGCCGCCAATCGCTTTGAGGGAAGTGTCCCTGAACCGCGCGCCGGCATTCGCTCCGGTCACATCCCCGCCAGCCGCAACATGCCTTACAACCTGCTGTTCGATGCTGCGACCGGCACGATGAAGTCGCTTGAAGAGTTGCGCGCAGCCTTCACCGGCACGGGGCTCGATCTCGACAAGCCCATCGTCACCACATGTGGCTCGGGCGTATCTGCGGCGGTGTTGACGCTGGCGCTCTATCGTCTCGGCGTGCGCGGTTCAGCGCTCTATGACGGCTCGTGGTCGGAATGGGGGCAGCCCGACGGTCCGCCCGTCGCGACCGGACCGGCGTAACCGGGGTCGAGGTCAGCGCGCGACCGGCAATCCGAACGGGTCAGTTGGCTGTGGCGCAGCGGCCGCGATAGGCTTGGCGGCCACACGCCGCTTTTTGACGACGATGCGCTTCTTCACGATCTTCTTGGCGGGCTCTGCAGCAGGCTTCGCTTTCGGCAGTGGAACTGACTCGGTATCGATGGGCGGTCCGCCCAGCATCGCAATTTTCGTCGAAGACAATTTTGCGTCATCGTCGGTCAGCGTGGCCGTCTGTTGTGGCCCCGCTACGACCTCTACTGCGGCGGCTGGTGCCGGAACGGCGGCAGGCTCGGGAGGAGGGGCAGCAACTGGTTCGACGGAGGTCGCTGGTGCGACGGCAACCGTCGTTAGAGGTTCCCGTTCTTCGATCTTCGTTGCTTCCGACTTCGTTGCAACTTCAGGCTTCGGCGTCGCCGCCACCGGGGCAGTCATCTCGATAGCCGGTGCGGCCGGCGTCGACGGGGGCACCGCGGTCTCGGGTAAGGCGACCTTTTCCGGCTCCGCAGGAGCCGCGATGGGGGGCACTGGTTCTGCCGCCGATGTCGCAGAGACCACTGGCGGCGCGACAGTCTCAGGGGTGGGGGCTGGTGCCTCGACGCGCAGCATGGCCAATGTCGGCGGAGCTTCGACGGGCGGCTGCGCAAAGACGGTCGGCGCCGCGCGCCTGGTCGGAATGGTCGCGAATTCCTGATGGGCAGAGCGCAGCAGGGCTGCGGCGCCAAGGCCGAAGACCACCAACGAGACTGTGAGCAGGACGGCTGCGAACAGAAATCGGAAACCCGGAAGCATGAATGGCAGTTCCGCCTTCGGACAGACCGTGGAAGGCTTTCGAACGACGGGGACGCGGTGACAACACTGGAAGCGGCCCGTTCCGCAGAATCGGCTGCCGCCAAAGCGTCGCGAATCAGGACCATTTGAGGATAACGCACGGCCTCAGGAACCGTTTGTTAAAAAGTGAGATGCACAACTGAGGACGCATTCCTGAGCAGTGATTTCAGCGGGGGTGAGGCAAGATAGCCACGCCGGCGTGTGATCTCGCGAATATGATCGAAATGGGAAGCTTTTTTCCGGAATTGTCTTGAATGCGCCGCTATCCTGCGCGATCTGACGGCATGTTCCGGTTTTTGCTTGAGCTTATACAAGGGCAATGATGATCAAGCGTGTTTTGACGACATTGGCGACCGTGGCTCTCGGTAGCGTCGCGGGTCATTCGCTCGCGGTGGCGCAGGGCTATCCTGTTGGCACGCCAAGCGGCTATTTGATCCCGGCCGACCCAAACTACCCCCCGGGCGGCTATCCGGCCAATTCGCGCGCCGATCGCGCGCTGGACGCCATGCCGGATTTTGATGCGCTCGACGAAGATGACGCGCCGCCCTCTCGCGGTGGCCGGCCGATGACGGGGCTGTCCGCGCCCGGAATTGCGCCCCAGAGCCCGGTGATGTCTCCGGATGATCCGCGCTACGGTCGCCCTGCTGGTGCTGCCCCGGTTTATTCCGATCGCGCCATGCCGCAGGGCCCGGTGATGTCGCCGGACGATCCACGCTATGGCCGCCCAATGGCGCCGCCGGCGGTGGTCTATTCGAACCGTGGCAACGGTGATGGCGCAGTGCGTCCGCCTGAAGGCATGGGCGGGCAAGGCGCTCCTGTGACAGGCTCCGTTCAGGGGCAGGGTCTGGGCGCCAATGGCAGCTCCGTGATGGTGGCTTCATTGCCTCCGGAAGATCAACCGGAAACCGGTCCGGCGCAGTTGCCGCCGCAGTTCCGCCGGCAGGAAGTCAATTTCGTCACGAAGGAGCCCGCGGGCACCATCGTCGTCGATACGCCGAACTTCTATTTGTACTATGTGCTCGGCAACAACCGCGCGATGCGCTATGGCGTCCGTGTCGGCCGCGACGGCTTCACCTGGAACGGTGTGCAGAAGATCACTCGCAAGGCAGAGTGGCCGGATTGGCATCCGCCGACCGAGATGATCGAGCGTCAGCCCTATCTGCCGCGCTTTATGGCCGGCGGCGAAGGCAATCCGCTCGGTGCCCGCGCGATGTATCTCGGATCGACGGTCTATCGTATTCACGGCACCAACCAGCCGTCGACCATCGGCAAGTCGGTGTCGTCGGGCTGCTTCGGCATGCTCAACGACGACGTCTCGGATCTGTTCGAGCGCGTCAAGGTCGGTACCCGCGTGGTGGTGATGCCGGGCAAGGCTCCGGCAACGACCGCCTCCGCGCAGCCCGTGCCCGGCCCGAGCGCCAGCGCTGCTCCAGCGCCGCTGCCCGGTACCCAGCCGACATCGGTTCAGCCGCTACCGGCTCCGGTCAGCATTCGCTGATTTCTTTCAGCTGATTTCGAGAAAACGGGCGCTGTGTAATCACACGGCGCCCGTTTTCTTTTGCGCAGTGAGCGCTTGCGTCAGTTGAGCTTGCGGACGGGGGCGCTGTTCAACCAGCCGCCGATGCCCTCGATCATCTCCGCATAGATCCGCTTGTAATTTTCGGCGGTGACATAACCGAGATGCGGCGTGATCACGATGTTGTCGAGTTTGCGCAGCGGACTGTCGAGCGGCAGCGGTTCGTGGGAATAGGTGTCGATGCCGGCACCGGCAATTTTCCCGGCTTGTAGCGTCTCAAGTAGCGCCGCTTCGTCGACGATCGGGCCGCGTGCCGTGTTGATGAGATAGGCTGTCGGTTTCATCCGCGCGAGATCTGCACGTGACACCAATCCGCGTGAGCGATCACTCAGCACGAGGTGGATCGTAATGATGTCGGCCTGGGCGAACAGTTCTTCCTTGGTGGCGTAGGTGACGCCGGCTTTTTCGCAGGCCTCGGGCGTCAGATTGGTGCTCCAGGCAATCGTCTTCATGCCAAGCGCGCGGGCAATGCCGGCAACCTGACTGCCGAGCTTGCCGAGGCCGATGATCCCGAGCGTCTTGCCTTCGATGTCCTCGCCGATCGTCACCTGCCAGGGCTTGCCGGCCTTCATGCGTGCGTTTTCAAAGCCGATCTTGCGGGTCAGTTCCAGCATTAGGCCGATGGTCAGGCCGGCCGTCGGATTGCCCACCATCGCGGTACCGCAGACGGTGACGTCACGAGCCTTGGCGGCCTCGAAATCGATCGCGGCATTGCGCATGCCTGAGGTGATCAGCAGCTTGAGTTTCGGCAGCGCTTCGAACATCGCGCGTGGAAACGGCGTCCGCTCGCGCATGGCGCAGATGATCTCGAAATCCTTCAGCGCCGTGGCTGCCTCGTCTGCCGACGCGAATGGCTTGTCGAAGACCGTGACCTCGATGCGATCGTCAAGCACGCTCCAGTCGCCGAGTCTCAAGGCCACGTTCTGATAGTCGTCGAGAATTGCACAGCGCAGCCGCGTCATGGGATCGTCCATCCGGTGTGGTGATGACGGTGTTGAAGCCGTCAGGGGATGGACACATTGCGCGCCTCGCGGGCGTGCGCAAGCGTCTGCATCGTCGGCGGCAGTGCGATCAGCTTAATGTGAGGGCGGGACCGGCGCGGACGGGTCCTTGGCGCGACAGGCGGGGCCCGGGCCGCGCATGTAATGCTGCTCGGGCCGGTAAGGATCGAAGGCGGCGACGAAGAACAGCTGCCAGAACGTCCGGATTTCGTGGAGTAGGCCTGGGCGCGCCGCGCGGGTTTCGGCGGCGGCTGGAGAGGGGACTGATGTAGTGATCGCCATGACGAGGCTCCGCCTGTCTGCCCGCGACTTCAGTCGCGAGGGGCATGATTGATCGCCCTGGGAGCACTCTTGGCGGAAGTCGTTAAAAAGCGGTTTTAATTGTCATAATGGCTGCCTCGAAGAAGTGCAGAGTTACCAAATCCTTAAGACCCCCGGTTGCCCTTTCGGGGCCACGCCGCTACATCAGCGACAACCCATTTTTCACGCCCGCGACGGTTTTCAAGGATCACGATGGCTCGCCAATTCGTCTACTTCATGCAGGGTCTGACCAAGGCCTATCCGACCCGCAAGGTGCTGGATAACGTCCATTTGTCGTTCTACCCGGACGCCAAGATCGGCGTGCTCGGTGTCAACGGCGCCGGTAAGTCGACGCTGCTCAAGATCATGGCGGGCCTCGACAAGGAATACACCGGCGAGGCCTGGGTCGCGCAGGGCGCGCGCGTCGGCTATCTCGAACAGGAACCGCAGCTCGATGCGTCTTTGAACGTCCGCGAGAACGTCATGCTTGGTGTCGCCAAGCAGAAGGCTGTTCTCGATCGCTACAACGAGCTGGCGATGAACTACTCGGAAGAGACCGCTGACGAGATGACCAAGCTGCAGGACGAGATCGAGGCGCAAGGCCTCTGGGATCTCGACAGCAAGGTCGACCAGGCGATGGATGCGCTGCGTTGTCCGCCTGACGATGCCGACGTCACCAAGCTCTCCGGTGGTGAACGCCGCCGCGTCGCGCTCTGCAAGCTACTGCTCGATGCACCCGAACTGCTGCTGCTCGACGAACCGACCAACCATCTCGACGCCGAGTCCGTCTCATGGCTGGAAGGCCATCTGCGCAACTATCCCGGCGCGATCCTGATCGTGACCCATGATCGCTATTTCCTCGACAATGTGACGTCCTGGATTCTCGAACTCGATCGCGGTCGCGGCATTCCCTACGAGGGCAACTACTCGTCCTGGCTGGTGCAGAAGCAGAAGCGCCTGGCACAGGAAGGCCGCGAGGACGCAGCCCATCAGAAGACGCTGGAACGCGAGCAGGAATGGATCGCCTCGTCGCCCAAGGCACGTCAGGCCAAGTCGAAGGCGCGCTACCAGCGTTATGACGAGCTGCTCAAGAAGGCCAGCGAGAAGCAGACCCAGGGTGCGCAGATCACCATTCCGGTGGCCGAGCGCCTCGGCGACAACGTCGTCGACTTCGAAGGCCTCACCAAGGCCTATGGTGATCGCGTGCTGATCGACGATCTGACCTTCAAGCTGCCGCCCGGCGGTATCGTCGGCGTCATCGGCGCCAACGGCGCCGGCAAGACGACGCTGTTCAAGATGATCACCGGCCAGGAGAAGCCCGATAGCGGCACGATCACCGTCGGCGAGACCGTTCATCTCGGTTATGTCGATCAGTCGCGCGATGCGCTCGACGGCAAGAAGACCGTGTGGGAGGAAATCTCGGGGAATAACGAACTGATCCTGCTCGGCAAGAAGGAAGTTAATTCGCGCGGCTACTGCTCGTCGTTCAACTTCAAGGGCGGCGATCAGCAGAAGAAGGTCGGCGCATTGTCCGGCGGTGAACGCAACCGCGTGCATCTCGCCAAGATGCTGAAGTCCGGCGCCAACGTCCTGCTGCTCGACGAACCGACCAACGACCTCGACGTTGACACGCTACGCGCGCTGGAAGAGGCGCTGGAAGACTTCGCCGGTTGCGCCGTGATCATCAGCCATGACCGCTGGTTCCTCGACCGTATCGCGACCCATATGCTCGCTTTCGAAGGCGACAGCCATGTCGAATGGTTTGAAGGCAACTTCCAGGACTACGAGAAGGACAAGATGCGTCGTCTCGGGCAGGATTCAATCATCCCGCATCGCGTGAAATACAAGAAACTGACGCGCTGAGGAGAACTCTCAAATGGCCGACTGGAGCGCGCAGCAGTATCTGAAGTTCGAGGACGAGCGAACCAGGCCGGCAAGGGATCTGCTCGCGCAGATTCCGCTTCTCGATGCCCGCAAGGTCGTCGACATCGGCTGCGGGCCAGGCAACTCGACGGAGCTTCTGGTCAATCGCTGGCCGCAAGCGTCGGTCATCGGTGTCGATACGTCGGCCGATATGTTGCGGCAGGCGCGGGAACGTCTGCCCGCGCAGACTTTCATCGAAGCCAATATCGCCCATTGGGTGGCGCCGGCCGGCTCCGATGTCTTGTTTGCCAATGCCGTGTTTCAGTGGGTGCCGGATCACATCAAGCAGCTGAAACGTCTGGTCACTGCATTGCCGCAGGGCGGCGTGCTGGCTGTGCAAATGCCGGACAATCTCGACGAGCCCTCGCACATCCTGATGCGCGAGGTCGCCTATCTCGAGCCGTGGCGTGCGCAGCTCTCAAAGGCTGCGGAGCTGCGTGACTCGCTGCCGAAGCCCGGCGCGTATTACGATGCGCTGCAGCCGCTGTGTTCCCGCGTCGAGATCTGGCACACCGTCTACAATCATGCGTTGGCCGATGCCACCGCGATCGTGGAATGGGTGAAGGGCACCGGGCTGCGCCCGTTCGTCGACCCGCTGGAGCCGCCGGAGCGCAAGGCTTACATCGCTGAGTATACCGCGCGCATCGCCGCCAGCTATTTGCCGCAGGCGGATGGCAAGGTTCTGCTGAAATTTCCACGGATCTTCATTGTCGCTGTCAAATAGCTGATGCGGCCAGTTGCCGCGCATTCACGACATCATCGCGTCCAGAACGCGCCGTTATAAGATCGGCGCTTCCATTGCATTCCGATTCGACCCATAGCGAGCCCCCCATGTCCATGACGCCCGAAACGCCATTGCCGCCCAGAGGAAAAGGCGGGGCGATGCGACCGATTCCGGCGCTGATCTTTGGCTCGCGCTGGCTGCAGCTGCCGCTCTATATCGGCCTGATCGTGGCGCAGTGCGTCTATGTCGTGCTGTTCCTCAAGGAGCTCTGGCACCTCATCGCACACTCGTTCGACTTCAGCGAACAGCAGATCATGCTGGTCGTGCTGGGTCTGATCGACGTTGTGATGATTTCCAACCTGCTGGTGATGGTGATTGTCGGTGGCTACGAGACCTTCGTATCGCGGCTCAATCTGAACGGCCACCCGGACGAGCCGGAATGGCTCAGCCACGTCAATGCCAGCGTGCTGAAGATCAAGCTGGCGATGGCGATCATCGGCATCTCGTCGATCCATCTGCTGCGCACCTTCATCGAGGCCGGCAATCTCGGAAGCACCAGCGCGCGCACGACAAACTACACCGAGGTGGGTGTGATGTGGCAGACCATCATCCACATCGTGTTCATTCTCTCGGCCGTTGGCATCGCCTATGTCGACAAGCTCTCGAACGGAGTTGTTCCGCATTCGCCAGAAAACGGTCACGGCAAGCAGGGCCATGGAGGCCACGCGCATTGAAATTGAAGCCGGGCATGTGGACGACACTGCGACCGCTCTCAGTCGTCGTCATCCTGTGCCTGATAATCGGGCCGGTTCCGTTGCTTGCTGCACCTGACGCCAGCTTCACCACCTTCATTGCTTCGCTCTGGCCTGAAGCCCAACAGGCGGGCGTCTCGCGCAAGACCTTCGATGAGGTCACGCGCGGGCTGGAGCCGGACTACAAGCTTCCGGATCTCATTCTGCCCGGCCGTCCTGCGACTGGCGCGCCGTCGCAGGCGGAATTCGTGCAGGTGCCCGCGGACTATGTGAAAGAGGCCAGCGTCATCCGGCTGGCGGGTGAGGGGCAGCGGCTGTTGCAGAAGCACCGCGCGACACTGGCTGCCATCGAGCAGCGCTTCGGCGTGCCGGCGACAATCATCCTGGCGATCTGGGGGCGCGAGACCGATTACGGTCGGTATGCGTTGCCCTATGACGGCATTCGCGTGCTGGCGACGCAGGCCTATGTCGGCCGCCGCAAGGACCAGTATCGCGGCGAGTTCATCGCAGCATTGAAGCTGATCGAGCGCGGCGACGTATCGCGCAAGGATCTGCGCGTGTCCTGGGGCGGCGCGACGGGGCTCACGCAATTCCTGCCGTCGGAACTGGATAAGCACGGCGTCGATTTCGACGGCGACGGCCGTGTCGATATCTGGAAGTCGGTGCCGGATGCGCTGGCATCAGCGGCGCAGCAACTCACGAACAAGGGTTGGCAGCGCGGTCTGCGCTGGGCCTATGAAGTGCGTGCGCCGGCCAATGCCGACTGTACGATGGGTGTGCCAGAAGTCACCCGGCCGATTGGGGAGTGGATTCGTGCCGGCTTCATTCCGGTCCATGGCGAGAAGCTCAGCGCGGCGGAGCAGGCGCAGCCGGCATCGCTGCTGCAGCCGGAAGGGATCTATGGCCCGGCCTTCCTGACGACGAAGAACTATTTCGTCATCAAGGAATACAATTTCTCCGATCTCTATGTGTTGTTCGTCGGCCATCTCAGTGATCGAATGGCTAATGCGCAGCCCTTTGCAACGCCGTGGTCGGCATCGAACCAGTTGCGCAGCACCGATGTCGAGGCCATGCAGCGGCACCTGACGAAGCTTGGTCTCTATGCCGACAAGATGGACGGCAAGGCCGGCATGAAGACGCGTGCCGCGCTCGGCGCCTATCAGAAGTCAGCGGGCCTCAAGGTCGATTGCTGGCCCAGCGAGACGGTGTTGCGCGCGATGAACGCAAGATAGTCGCACCTTCAGTCGCCCAACGAAAAACCCGGCCGCGTAAACGGCCGGGTTTTGAATTTGGATCGTGCGCGCGAATGCGCGGTCATCAGATCAGATCAATCGCAAACTTCGACCGGGCGCGAACGCCAGACACCGCGATATTCGTCCCAGACGCGCTGGCGGACGACACGGCATTCCGGTTCGACATAAACCGGAGCGGGGGCGTAGCCGTAGCCATAGGCCGGAGCCGGACGGCTGGCTGCAATGGCGCCACCGAGGAGAGCGCCACCGATCAGGCCACCGGCAACGCCAGCGGCGATGCGGCCACCGTCGGCCTTTGCGGCAGGCGCAACAGCAACCAGCGAACCGGCAACCGTCGCGGCGGCGAGCAAGGCGGAAATCGTCTTCTTCATCTCAAGTCTCTCCAGAAGGGCGCCGCAAGCGACGCACGGTTAAAGGTCTACTCACGCTGCGATTCGAACTGACGGCCTCACTTAGAAGCGCCCAACCGTCAATTCGATGTAAACGTTAGCCAGTCAGTGATCCGAAAAAGCGGTTTTTTCGGGCCATTGCAAGCATCACGCACTGGAAATGTCGTAGGTTTCCGATGCGTGACAGGAGATCACAGTAATCTCAGAGATCACATGATCCCGGAGATCGTACGATCTCAGCCGCACACGCGGACGCGGCGAATGCGCCAGCCATAGCCGTCCCAAAAACGCTGACGTTGCCAGAAACAATCGCCATAATAGCCCGGGCCGGCCACATAGGCAGGACGGCCGTAATAGCCGTAGCCGGGACCATAGTATCCCGAGCCGGCAGCGATCGCGCCGCCAAGCAGGGCGCCGCCAATCAGACCTGCAGCCACCGCGCCACCGCCGCCATGTCCACGCCAGTGCTGCGCGCTTGCCGATGTCGGAGCCATGGCGGAAACGGCCAGGGTGGCAACGGCGGCAATGGCCATCAGAGTTTTCTTCATGGCATTCCCTTTCTCAATCGGGCTTCGCTCACACATAGCGCTGCCTGACGCGAAAAGTTTCATACTTCACTTGAATGATCAATGAACGGGACCGCGCGATCCAGGTTACATCTTGATATTAAAGCCATTCCGGACGGAGGTTCGCGACCCTCCCCAAGGGCATGCCGCGCTGCAGGCGGTTACTGGATAGGGGCATCTGTCGGCTAGCCGTCTCCGATCATGGCGCTTGCGAGCGCTCAGACGAATTTTAGATTCGTTCCAATTTCTTCCATGCGATCAGTAGTTTGGAATAGCTTCAAAGTCGGCGTTTTCCTTTTGCATCGGGGCGGCCTCTTACATATCCAAGAGGGGTCCTGACCTGCGAGTTCGCCTTCATCTCATGATCGTTTGTTCCTGCAACGTCTTTTCCGACCATGATGTCCGTAGTGCCGTTGCCGGAGCGCGTCCGCCGCGTACGCCGGGGCAGGTCTATGGATGCCTCGGTTGCAGCGCCCAGTGCGGACGGTGCGTACGGACGATCAAGAAGATCATGGACGAAGCGCTGGGCGCCTGCGCCAAGTCCTGCTGTGCCGGATGCCCGCATACAGCGGCCCACGGGCAGTCTCACACCGAGACTCATGCGCATATCGAACTGGCAGATATTGCCTCGATCGAAGCGGCAGCCTAAGCGCTTATAAATTCAACAGCTTTCCAGCTTTTCCACGCCCTTTGCCGAATTGAGCAAAGAAGGGTTGTCCTGTCGTTGAATCTGATTTAGAAGCATTCTAAATTCAGACGAGGGCCTGTTTCGGACGGGTTCAGCAGACAGGAGAACATCATGAAGGGCGACCCGAAGGTCATCGAATTCCTCAACAAGGGCCTGCGCAGCGAGCTCACCGCGATCAGCCAGTATTGGCTGCACTTCCGGCTCCTGAATCACTGGGGGTTGGTCGACATGGCCAAGATGTGGCGCAAGGAATCCATTGAAGAGATGAACCACGCGGATCGTTTTACGGACCGCATTCTCTTTCTGGACGGCTTCCCGAATATGCAGGTTCTCGATCCGTTGCGCATCGGCCAGACGGTCAAGGAAATCATCGAATGCGATCTCGCTGCCGAAATCGGTGCCCGCACGCTTTATGAAGAAGCCGCCACCTATTGCCACGGCGTCAAGGATTACGTCTCGCGCGATCTGTTCGAAAAGCTGATGAAGGACGAGGAAGGTCACATCGACTTCCTCGAAACCCAGCTCGATCTGATCGAGCGGATCGGCATCGATCTCTACACCCAGAAGCACATGGGTGGCCTTGAGAGCGAGTTCTAAGCCTGGATCATCTGCGGCGTCTCAATAGACGCCGGACAATGTCGTCCGCCCCTGTTCCGGCAGGGGCGGTTTAGGCATATCGCATTTGGAGAATGCCGCGCGGATCGCCGCAGTCGATCCATCCAGCGGATATTCTACGGCCGTTCGGCCCCCGTTGATCGACCTGATCCGGACGTACAACGTCTTCGCACCGGCAAGCTCGCCCACGAAGGTTGCGATCTCTGCCCTGTCTTCAATGACGATGATCTGGTTTCCCCGCACCACCCGCGAGCCGACGTCGTCGTGACCAGGTTTTCCATCGAAGCGATAGCCGAGCACCGTGTTGCGGTTGCTGCCGATCTTGAAATCAAAGGCGAAGCGGATCAACGGCGCGCCGTCGATGCATGTCAGCAGCAATGATGAGACGCGTGGAAAATCCACATTGCTGTTTGACGCTTCGGCAAAGACATAGGCGCTCGGTAGTTCGGCCCCGGTAATGCGGTCGATCTGGTGCGGGATTAGCCATTCGCCTGCATAGGTTTCGTCCCGCTCCGTTACGAATGGATCACGCATGCAGCCGCCAAGCATGAGGCCTGCGACCGTCATCAGCTGGATCAACGCAACGCCACGCACAACGCTCTCCCCAAGCGTCGTGGCTATACAACCTTAAGTGATAATTTCAAATAGAGGTTGTGCGTAGATGGCCGCGGCTGCCGGAGCTCCTTTTGGATCCGGACGAGGTCGACGAGCTACAACTGCTGGCGATAGGCGACGTCGATCTGTTCCTGAGTCATCGGTTCACCGAGTTTCGTCTGATCGTGAACCATTTCGGAGATGCTCGGCATCACCGAGCGCTTCACCTGCACCTCCGGCGACCACAGCTTCGAACGCATCAGCGCCTTGCCGCAATGAAAATAGGCTTCGGTCACTGTGATGCTCAACACCGCGCGCGGGAGCTTGCCGAACTCTTCCATCGACGCCATCAGTTCCGGATCTTTAATCAGCCTGGCGACGCCACTGACACGCAAGGTGTCGTCGATGCCCGGAACGAAGAAGATCAGCTGCACATGGCCGCTGCCCGCCATCAGATTCTGGAACGTATCGATGCGGTTGTTGCCGGGACGGTCCGGCATCTGCAATTCGGTCGGCGAGGCGACCCGCACGAAGCCGACGCCGCCACCGCGCGGCGATGCATCGACGGTGCCGTCGGGACCCGACGAAGCAAGCACGCAGAACGGCGACAGCGAGATGAACTTGCTGGAGTGCATATCGAGCGTCGGTCGCGCCTTGGCGATCACGCGCGGATGCGGCGTTGGATAAATGGTGCGGAGTTCGTCTGCTGCGACGTCGGTCACGTCTGCTCCCCCGATATGATTTGATAACGCAAAACTAGCATAGTGGCGCCTTGCGGAAAAGTCGCGCAGACAGCACCGCAACCGACGCCGGAGTCACCATGTGACTCCCTAACGAATGTTGCTTGCCGATTTGGCCCGTTCGCTATGAGCCTGTGGCGTCTTTGTGTGGCCCGGGCCAATTGATGACGCCGGCCCACCAACGCAACCGTATGCGTGTCACGAGTGCAAGCGATGCCGCGATTTCAATGACGCCGCTGGCGATGATGAGTTCGCGCGCGAAAGGCACCCAGGCGGGCGTGACGAGCAACAACTTCTCCGGCATGGCGAGATACGGCAATGGCCGGCGCCATTGGACGCGTTGACGTCAGTTGGATCATTCACCTGTCTTCGCGATCAGGCCTTGTCGATGATGTGGGTGTTGGGACGATCACTGCCCGAGGCAGTTTCCTCGTGCCACTGCCCTTTTTCGTCCTCATAGGCAATCACCTCGGTGCGTCCCGGCACCCTCTGCTCGGCCGCGGCGCGCTTGGCGGCTGCGGTGGCGAGTGCGTGCGTCGCATACGGCTCGGAGAAGACGGCGCCAACCTTATAGGCCCAACCGCCATCATGCTCGACGATCACATAGGTCACTTCCGTCATATCAGTCTCTCTTTATCCTGTAGTGCCCGCGGCGAGGTGACGGCGGGGCCAGAGTGACCTAACGCGCCGCGCGCAGAATTAGCCTCAAATTGGGCCCGATTGCCTGCGGATTGCAAGGCCGCACCCTGGCACCGTTTCGTGATCGTCATCATGCGGCGTCAGCCGGAACGAAACAGCTGATGATGATCTCGCCGCGATGGCGCACATACCAGACGACAGCTTCGCCAACGGGGTTGCCGCGATCGCGGATCACGGCGCGCCTCGGCACCTCCGTCCATATGCCTTCGATCGGCACCCAATAGGCGCCGTTGCGGACGTCATATTCGGTGCGATGGCCGTCGGAGATATCGCAACACGGCACGCCATTAGGGCTGATGACGCTTTTGAACCAGTTCCGGATATCGTCGGGCACATCGCTGAACTGGCCGCGATCAATGGCGTGAGCGGTCGTCGCCATCACGGTAAGCGCTGCCAGCAGCACCACTTGAATCAATCCCCGCATGCGAACCTCACGGTATTGCATCACGCGCGGACGCCGGGTGCCGCACGGGACGACTCGGATTCTTGCGATGATTAAGCCCGAGCTATGGCGGCGACGCCTGCCCAAAGATTATACCCGGCGCGACGAGCTGGGGATCGCTGCGCTGCAGTATCGATCTGTTGGTCTGCTGGCTCGCGCTGCCATGCTAGCATCTGTGTCAAGCGGCCTGATCAAATGGCTGCGCCGGGGAGGATGACGATGCCCAGCCGTTCTATGCGCGCGTTGTGCGCTGCTGCTGTCGTGACATGTGCTTCGCTTGCTGCCGTGACCGCGTTCGCCGCTGATTATCCGGCGCCAAAGCAGGGCGACTGGATCGCGAAGGATTTCAAGTTTCATACCGGCCATGTGATGCCGGAGTTGAAGCTGCATTACACGACGGTGGGTGAGCCGAGCGGCCAGCCGGTGCTGGTGCTGCATGGCACCGGCGGTTCGGCGCAGAGCATGTTGACGCCCGCTTTTGCGGGCGAGTTATTCGGCGCGGGCCAGCCGCTCGATGCCGCAAAATACTACATCATCATTCCCGATGCGCTCGGCCACGGCAAATCGTCGAAGCCCTCTGATGGGATGAAGACCGCATTTCCGAAGTACAATTACGACGACATGGTCGATGCCCAGCATCGGCTGCTGATCGAAGGGCTCGGCATCAAGCATGTGCGGATGGTGATCGGCAATTCCATGGGCGGCATGCATGCGTGGATCTGGGGCACGAAATATCCTGATATGATGGATACCTTGGTGCCGATGGCATCGCAACCGACCGAGATGAGCGCGCGAAACTGGATGATGCGGCGCATGATGATCGAGACCGTGCGCGCCGATCCAGACTACAAGGCCGGCAACTACACATCGCAGCCCGGCATGATCAAATTTGCCAGCGTGATGTATGGCATCGCGACAGCCGGCGGCACGCTAGCCTATCAGATGCTGGCGCCGACCGGCGAGGCCGCCGACAAGAATGTCGATGACCGGCTCAAGGCGCCATTTGTCGCCGATGCAAATGATTTCATCTATCAGTGGGAATCGTCGCGCGACTACAATCCATCAGCAGGTCTGGACAAGATCACATCCGCCGTGCTCGCGATCAACGCTGCCGATGACGAGCGCAATCCGCCGGAGACCGGGTTGATGGATGCCGCGCTGAAGCGGATCAAAAACGCGAAGATGCTGCTGATCCCGGCAAGCACCGAGACCCGTGGTCATCTCACTACGGGCGGTGCTAAATTCTATAAGCAACAGCTTCAGGAGCTGCTGCAGACCGCACCGCAGCGGACCATGTAAAAAGTAAAGGCGACGGGCCGGCATTGCGGCGCGTCGCCTGATCTGTTGTCGCGCGTCCGTATCGAACGACGCAGCGGTGCTAGTCGTCCTTGTTCTTCTTGCGCTTCTTCTTTTTCTTGCCGTGGTCGGTTTCATCGGACTCGTCCGCGATGGCGGCTTCGGCCTCGATCATCGCGGCGACACGTTCAACGGCTTCCTGCTGCTCGCGCAGCAGGGCCTCTTCGCGCTCCTGGGCTTCGCGCAGGCGCATCTGGCGGTGATCTTCCCAGGCGTCGAACACCATGTGCAGCCACGGCATGATCTGCTCGAGGCTCGGCAGCGTGCCGGGAGGACCCTGCTCGCCGCGCGGCCCGGCTTCACCCTGCACGCCCGGCTTGCCCTGAAGGCCCTGTTCACCCCGTGGTCCCTGCGGCCCGGCCTTGCCCTGCGGTCCGATCGGACCAGGCTTGCCGTCGGCGCCAGCCTTACCCTGAGGGCCTGCTTCGCCGCGCTTGCCCTGCGGCCCCGGCTTGCCATTGGCGCCGGCCTTGCCGGCCAGGCCCGGCTTGCCCTGCGCGCCGTCCGGCCCCGGCCGTCCGGGATGGCCCTGCGGTCCGGGAAGTCCCGGTTCGCCGCGGGGGCCGCGTAATCCGGTCTGGCTGATCGTTTCTTTTGCCACGCCTCACACTCCGTATTGATTCTGTCCGGCCGCTTTTAACAGGGGATGGATGACGGCTTCAATTCGCCGCTGCTGCCATGCCACCACAGACATTGCCGGTTGCGCTTCACCACATGCGGACTAGCATCGGCTGTCGCTTGACCTGCCGGCACCCGCGCCAGGTTGGCGTGGCGGCGAACAAAAGATCAGGGAGGAGAACATGCGGAGAGGGCAGGTTCTGTGGTTGCTGTGTGGCGCTGTGGCGCTGCTGGGGGCACCTGCGCCGGCCGCGGCTGCCGGACAGCTCGCTGTCGCGGTGGCCGATTTCGACTATAGCGACACCTCGGGCGAGGAGGCCGACCAGTCCGCGCAGCATCGCGACCGCATGACCATCTTCGCTACACTGCTGCGCGACGGGCTGGCGCAGCGCGACTACCGCGTGGTGCGCCCGGCATGTCCGCAGCCCGCCTGCACTGCCATCAGCATGGCGCCCGACGATCTCGTCGCCGCAGCGCGGCGCGACGGGGCGCGTTACCTGGTCTATGGCGGCATCCGCAAGATGAGTACGCTGGTGCAATGGGGCGAGGTGCAGTTGTTCGATGTCGAGCGCGAGCAGCTGGTGATGCGTCGCGCCGTCACCTTCCGCGGCGATACCGACACAGCGTTCCGCCGCGCCGCCGATTTCGTCAGCGAGACGGTGAAGGATGCGATGGCCGGCCGATGAGCGTCGTTACGGTAGCGAAGCCATACACTCGATCTCGATCAGCATTGCCGGATTGGGCAGCGCCTGAACCACGCAAGTGGTGCGCGCCGGATAGGGCGGTGGTCCGAAGGCTTCGGCATACAGAGCATTCATGGGAGCCACGTCGGACGCGCGCGTCAGCAGCACGTTGACCTTGACGAGGTGCGAGATGTCGGTGCCTGCATCCTTCAGCACTCGTTTGATCGTGCGCACCACAAATCCGAACTGCGCCTCGAAGTGTTCCGGCAATTGGCCATCAGCGTCGAAACCGGGAATGCCGGAGACGAACAGGAGATCGCCGACCCGCGCCGCATAGGACAGCGGCGGCGCCTTGATTCCGGGAGGGGGCGGGAAGTGCTGGATGGGCATGATCAGGCCTCGCGCTCATGTGTGACGGGCCAGCGTAGCAGGTCTACGCAAAGTGCGCCCGCGAATTGCCGAGCCCTGTCGAACCGGAACGGGATCCGCGGCGACTTACGCTCTCATCAGGGCAACGGGCGACGACATATGAAATCCTATCTGGCGCTGCTGACCTTGTTGGCCCTCACGAGCGCAACGCATGCCGGCGAGATACGCCTAGGGGCGTCCATGCAGGTGAAACCGGATTCGATCTGGTTCGAGGATCGCCCGAATCTGGCGCGATGGCAGGCACTGAAGAAAGCCGGCGATTCAAAAGCTCTGGCGTCGTATCAGGAGGGCCTGCTGCAGGCGCGCGAGGCATGGCAGTTCACCAGGCCGCTCACTGTCAGAATTCGCGGCTTTGAGCCGAAGGCGCATCTGGTCGATGTCGAGATGCAGACCGAAGGCCGGCTGCTGGGCTCCACATGGGTGCTGGATACCGACGCGCTCCAGCAATAGCGCCATCAGCTAGCCGTGCGCCGGCACGTCGGCCCCATCCGCTGAATACTGTTTGATCTTGTTACGCATGGTGCGAACGGAGACGCCAAGCACGCGGGCGGCATGAGTGCGGTTGCCGTCGCAGCGCGCCAGCGTCTGTAGCATCAGTTCGCGTTCGACCTCATGGACAGTCGCGCCGATCAGCATCGTCACGACCTCGCTGGGATCTGACGAGGGGGCAAACATGTCCATTTCAGCCGGCGAATCGTCACGCGGGCGGCGAAGGGACTCGTAAAGGGATTCCTGGATCATGGGTATCTCCCGATCAACGCCTGCTTCGTTGCGCGAAGCAACAACATCGAGAACGAACAGCCCCCAGCCGTTGCGTTGCGGCAGGTTGGGCGCGATTGGTTAACGAAAGGTTAATCAATGGGTACCATTGGATGTACCGCCAGAGTTTTGCAACAAAGAAAGTCGCTTTGTCTGCCCTTGGCGCCTTGGAACCCGGCATTTCGATAAGCGCAGAGGACGCGCGTGCCTTTGATGTCAGTGAGGATAGGGGAGTGGTGCGAGCACAGCCAGTGATCGCCGATTATGACGCCATGCCGCGGGTACTGCATTGGTCGCTTTCAAGGTTACGATTGGTTCAGGCCGTTACCCAATCTACGCTTTCTCGATCTGTCGCATGAGCGTGCGACGTGTGCCCCATGCATCGTGACCGAGCATGCCCACCGCCATTGCGACGACGAACACAATCACCGGACGGCCTAGCCCCGCGAGGTTGACCAGCGCGGGGCCAGGACAGAGCCCCACGAGGCCCCAGCCGATCCCAAACAGCGTGGTCCCGATAACAGCGGTGTGTCGACGTCCCTGCGTGTCGGCCACAGGTTCTTTGCGGCAAGGACAGGTGTGCCGCGCCGCCGCGCCAGTGCGAAGCCAAGACCGGTGACCGCGACTGCGCCGGCCATCACGAAAGCCAGCGTCGCGTCCCAAGCCCCGAAGATATCGAGGAAGCCGAGTACTTTCCCGGTGTCCGTCATGCCCGAGATCAGGAGGCCGATGCCGAACACGAGACCGCAAGCAAAGCTGACGAAAACAAGTAGCATTGCATCAGCCTCCGATACCGTGACGCACGACGGCGACCGTGGCGATCGCTGCGGCCATGAAGATCGCTGTGGCGACGATTGAACGTGCTGACAGGCGTGCGATACCGCATACGCCATGGCCGGATGTGCAGCCGCCGCCCATGCGGCTGCCGAAACCGACCAGAAGCCCGGCGATAACGATGACGATCAGGCTCGCCGGCATCGCTGGTGCTGGCAATGGTGTGCCCGAAAGCGAAGCGAGCAGGGGCGCTGCCAGAAGTCCGGCGACGAAGGCGATGCGCCAGCCGCGATCGCCGGCACCGGGCTGGAGTAGCCCTCCGAAAATGCCGCTGATCCCGGCGATGCGTCCGGTCAGCAGCATCAGCATGGAGGCAGCGAGCCCGATCAGCGCGCCGCCGACGATTCCAGAGAGAGGCGTAAGGTGATGCATGGTTGTGGCCTCCACCGACCGTGTCGTCGTTCAGTGATGGACGTTAACACACACTGCTGCGGAGATCTTGTAGAGCCCGTAGACGATCGGTTCCGTGCCGGGGTGCGCCGGATTTCGGTGCCCAGCTGAAATGGCGCACCTGCGAGTCGAACGCGCGCGACGACAGCCGATTGATGCGGCCGACCTAGGCATTGAGCTTTTCGGTGGCGGTAGAGGATTGCGCGGAGGCGCGGTCGTTGTTGATGGATGTCAGTGTGAGCGCCGCACCGGCAGCAACAACGAATGCGCGAAAAGAAATCATCGATGAGGTCTCCAACGCCGAGCAAGTGGCATGCTTCGTGATGGCGGCGAAGATAGGAAATAGGCGCAAGCGCAGCCAGAGTGGTCCTCGCATGGAGCTATGCCGCCATCATGGCGTTGGTCGTGGTTGAGGTCATCACAGATTTAGTCTTAGGCGTCGTAGCCAGCATGAGCGCAGCGATATGCGGGGATTGCTGCGCTAAAGGGCTGCCCCGCATGTCGCTACGATCATGCGGGCTACGCTTGCTAGTTCTTAATCGAGCATTTGTTTCTAACATAACTCATATTGATCCCCGAGCAGGTTTTCCCGGTAAGTGAGCAATACTCAAAGCCAAAAGGAAGCTTCTCTTCACCAAACCTGCCAAGGACGATCGACGTTTTCTCTTTACCGATCGCAGCAAATATTTGTTGCGCATCGTAGAGTGAAAAGAACTCGGAATCTTCGCCAACAGCTAAAATTGTGCTTGGCATTAAACCACGTACTCTGAAGTGGCCATTTCGAGGAAATCCCTCAGGTACGGTTGAAAATACGTTCTCCGCAAAGCTAGCGATAGATTCTAAGACGATCTCGTTGAAATTAGTCGGCCACGTTTCCTGATTATCCATTCTGAGGTCGTAGCAACGCTGTCCCGTCGAATAGATTATGCGCGTTACTTCTGCAGGACCCACACCCTTATTCTGAAATCGCACGTAGAGGCCAGTGGGGTATCGATTTTCAAGCAAGCGAGGCTCAATGGACAGCTCTTTGTAGCGTCTCTCGACGTACTGGGAGTAAATCCCAGCAATAAGCGATACCAACGAGATGAAAAGCGCGGCAAGCGGGAGGGCGTTTTCACGCCAACCGCGCTTTTCCTTGTTTGTCTCACTATTCATGAAGCTGTGATTTCCGGATGCATCTGAATGCTACAACGCCTTGTTGCTCTCCTTCACCGCTTCCGCCTGGACATAGACCTGCTCGCCCATGTCCTTGAACTTCTGGCTCATGCTGGCCATGCCATCCTCGATCACGCCACTCATGGACATGCCCATCGTCGCCGTGCCGCCGAGGTTCAGTGCGGCCTTCTCGTTGTCGCCGAGGGTTGCCGCGTAGTCGCGCACGTCCTGCGTGATCTTCATCGAGCAGAACTTCGGCCCGCACATGGAGCAGAAATGCGCCACCTTGTGGGCGTCCTTCGGCAGCGTCTCGTCGTGATAGGCGACGGCGGTTTCCGGGTCCAAGCCGAGATTGAACTGATCCTGCCAGCGGAAGTCGAAACGGGCGCGTGACAGCGCGTCGTCGCGCATCTGCGCGGCGGGGTGACCCTTGGCCAAGTCAGACGCATGCGCCGCGATCTTGTAGGTGATGACGCCGACCTTGACGTCGTCACGATTGGGCAAGCCAAGATGCTCCTTCGGTGTCACGTAGCAGAGCATCGAACAGCCGAACCAGCCGATCATCGCGGCACCGATGCCCGAAGTGATGTGGTCGTAGCCCGGCGCGATGTCGGTGGTCAGTGGCCCCAAGGTGTAGAACGGCGCTTCGCCGCATTCCTTGAGCTGCTTGTCCATGTTGATCTTGATCTTGTGCAGCGGCACATGGCCGGGGCCTTCGATCATCACCTGGCAGCCCTTCGCCCATGCCACCTTGGTGAGCTCGCCAAGGGTTTCCAGTTCGGCGAATTGTGCACGATCGTTGGCATCGGCAATGGAGCCGGGACGCAGACCGTCGCCGAGCGAGAACGACACGTCATACTTGCGCATGAGATCGCAGATCTCGTCGAAGTGGGTGTAGAGGAAGCTCTCCTTGTGATGCGCGAGGCACCACTTGGCCATGATCGAGCCGCCGCGCGAGACGATGCCGGTAACGCGGTTGGCGGTGAGATGGATGTAAGCAAGACGCACGCCGGCATGGATGGTGAAGTAATCGACGCCCTGTTCGCACTGCTCGATCAGCGTGTCCTTGTAGAGCTCCCAGGTTAGCTTGACCGGATCGCCGTCGCACTTCTCCAGCGCCTGATAGATCGGTACGGTGCCGATCGGGATCGGCGCATTGCGCAGGATCCATTCACGGGTGGTGTGGATGTTGCGGCCCGTCGAGAGGTCCATCACGGTGTCGGCACCCCAGCGAATCGCCCACACCATCTTGTCGACTTCTTCCTCGACCGACGAGGTCACGGCGGAGTTGCCGATATTGGCGTTGATCTTGGTGAGGAAGTTGCGGCCGATGATCATCGGCTCCAACTCGGCGTGGTTGATGTTGCAGGGGATGATGGCGCGGCCCCTAGCGATTTCCGAACGCACGAATTCCGGCGTGACGAACAGCGGCACTTCGGCACCGAAGCTCTCGCCATCGGCGCGCGCGGCCTCGGCGCGCTCGAGCTGGACCTTGCGGCCGAGGTTCTCGCGCTCGGCGACGTAGATCATTTCCTTGGTGATGATCCCGGCGCGGGCGAATTCATATTGCGTGATCATCGCATCGCCGACACCGCGCAGCGGCTTGTGATAGGCCTTGAACGATTTTGCAGCATGGGCTGCGCCGACATTGCCGTTGTCTTCCGGCTTGATTTCGCGTCCCTGATATTCCTCGACGCCGCCGCGTTCTTTGACCCAATCGAGACGCGCGCGGGACAGGCCGTTATTGACGTCGATCAGCACGTCCGGATCGGTATAGGGACCCGACGTGTCATAGACGGGCAGGTTCGGTTCGCCGGCGCCTTCGGAGAGCATGATTTCGCGCAGCGGGACGCGCAGGTCCGGCGCGCTCTCCGGGATCGCGTAGATCTTGCGCGATGAGGGCAGGTTGCCGGTGGTGACGGCGGGCAGGGTGGTGTCGGGATTGGAGCGGATGTTCATGGACTAATCCTCCGTTGTCGTTCTTGAAATGTCAGGCGGCTTTGGCGGACACGCCAAGCCATTGATGGACGCGTGCGTCAGGGTCTGCGTGTTGGGTGACGTCGCTGACGACGGCGATGGAATCCGCGCCAGCGGCAAAGATCTCTTCGGCCTGTTCGAACTTGATGCCGCCAATCGCGACCAGCGGCAGGGTGCCGATGCGCTTCTTCCAGACCGAGATTTTCGGAATGCCCTGCGGTGCGAAACGCATGGATTTCAACGTCGTGAAGAAGATCGGCCCGAGCGCGACGTAATCCGGATTGGCGCGCAACGCGGTTTCCAGTTCGTTCTCGTCATGGGTCGAGAGGCCAAGCGTGATGCCGGCCTTGCGGATCGCGGCAACGTCCGCCTCGGCAAGGTCTTCCTGGCCGAGATGCAGATGCTGCGCCTTGAGGTCGATGGCGACGCGCCAGTAGTCGTTGACCACCAGCTTGGTCTTGGTGCCGTTGGTCAAGGTCAGCGCCTCGCGAAACAGCGTGGTCGCCGCTGCGTCGTCGAGATCCTTGGCGCGAAGCTGCACGGTGCCGACGCCCAACTGCGTGAGGCGCTTCACCCAGGCTACGGTGTCGACGACGGGATAGAAACGGTCAGGATACGGCATGCCAGAACGGTGTCCCGATGACTGGAGTGGAAGGAGAAGCGAAGTCGCGCGCGCCCATCAGGCCCGCTTCATAGCCAATGCGGCCGGCCTCGACGGCGAGCCGGAACGCATTGGCCATGGCGACGGGATCGGCGGCCTTGGCGACGGCGGTGTTGAGCAGCACGGCGTCATAGCCGAGCTCAAGCGCTTCGGCGGCGTGTGACGGCGCGCCCAAACCGGCATCGACCACCAGCGTGATATCGGGCAGGCGGTCGCGCATCAGCTTGAGCGCATCGCGATTGATGATGCCGCGTGCGCTGCCGATCGGCGCCGCCCATGGCATCACCACCTTGCAGCCGGCATCGACGAGACGCATCGCGACACTGAGATCTTCGGTGCAATAGGGGAATACTTCGAAACCGTCCTTGATCAGGATGTTTGCTGCTTCGACGAGGCCGACCACATCGGGCTGCAGCGTGTCATTGTCGGCGATCACTTCGAGCTTGATCCAGGACGTGCCGAACAATTCGCGCGCCAGCTTCGCCGTCGTCACCGCTTCGCGCACGCTGCGGCAGCCCGCAGTATTCGGTAGCACGGTGACGTCGAGTTCTCTAATCAGCGACCAGAACGCATCGCCTGTCTTGCCGCCGGCGGACTCGCGCCGCAGCGACACGGTGACGATGCCGGCGCCGGAGGCGCGGATCGCGTCCTGCATGATCGCGGGCGACGGATAGAGCGCGCTGCCGATCAGCAACCGTGATTTGAATTCCTTGCCGTAGAAACTCACCATCAGGAATCACCCTCCCTGCCGTGGCGTGATGATCTCGATCTCGTCGCCAGCCTTGAGCGGCGTCTGCGCCCATGCGCTGCGTGGCACCACGTCGAAATTCAGCGCAATGGCACAGTGCGTGCCTTCGTAGTCCAGTTCCTGCAGCAGCGCACCGACATGCGACGCCTCGATCTCGCGGTGCTCGCCATTGACGATCACTTGCATTGCATCACCTCGTTGTCGATCTCGCCACGCTGCACATAAGCGAGCGTCAGCTCCGCCAGCGCAGGCGCCAGCAGGAAGCCGTGGCGATAGAGGCCGTTCACCGCAATCGTGTTCTTGTCGATCGCAATGCGCGGCAGGTTGTCGGGAAAGGCCGGACGAAGTCCCGAGCCGAATTCGAGAATGCGCGCTTCGGCAAAGGCCGGATGAACCGCATAGGCAGCGCCGAGCAATTCGAGCGCGGAGCGCACGCTGACACCGGTGTCCTCACCTTCGATGGAGGTCGCGCCGAGCATGAAGCGATTGTCCGCGCGAGGGATCACGTAAAGCGGCCATCGCGGATGCATCAGGCGGATCGGGCGCGACAGCTGTACTTCATCTGTCTCGACGATGATGATTTCGCCTTTGACGCCGCGCAGCTTCGGCGTGCTGGCATCATCACGTGCCGCAAGCCCGCGGCAATCGATCACCAGACCGTCGAGATCTTTCGGCTGCTGCTCGCTGTTGTATTTGATGATGCCGCCGGCGGCGGTGATCCGCGCATGCAGTTGCGGCAGCACGCGGCGCGGCTCCACATGGCCTTCGCCGGGATAGAACAGCCCGTCGCGAAACCGGCCTTCGAGCGAGGGCTCGATCTCGGCGACGCCTGCTGCATCCAGCCGCGTATGGCCGGAGGTCATTTTCGCGAAGCGTTCGAAATCGGCGCGATCGCGCGCATGTGCAACGACCAGCGATCCGTTGAACGGTGTGTCAGGCAATTCCTCGCGCCACAGATCGAGTGCACGTAGGCCGAGGCGGGAGACCACAGGCTCGGAGACTTCGGCTTCGCACCACGGCGCCAGCATGCCGCCGGCCCAATGGCTGGTGGCGTCGCGCATGCTGGTATCGCTGCGCTCGTGCAGCGTCACAGCGTGACCGGCCTTAGCCAGCATCAACGCCTGCCAAGCGCCGGCAATGCCAGCGCCAATGATTGATATCGATTGACCCGCCACGAGAGAGTCCCCGCGCGGAGATTGCGTAGTCTGAAACATCCCTGTCCCTTCGCCGGCATGACCCGGATCAGGTTCAAAGGGTCACCGCGGTCTCGCGCGTCTCTTCCGGAACAGGAAAAGTGCAAGCTTGCGGTATCTCAGCTCCTCGTCGGAGCCCCCCTCGGAACGACTCTAATGTAAACCTATGGATGGGCGTGTCAACGCGCCCCGGGAATCCCTTGACGTGTAATCCCTTGGGATTCCACCCGATCACGCACAATTACGGCTTCGGAGCCTGCGCGTTAGCATTGGCCGTGTTCTGCAGGTGCAGGCGCTCGGCGTCCTTGGCGAAGAGTGGCTGATGCGGCGGCGCGGAAACGTCACGGCGCTGGCGCTTGGCGGCATAGTAGTAGCCGCCGGCATAGTAGGACACCGCGCGGTTGTGATTTCCGTTCGCGGCGCGGTAGGCGCCGGCGAGATATTTCACCGCGTAAGTGAGATTGGTGTTGGGATCGCGGAGGCCTTCGGCGGTGCCGGTGTAGCCAACGCCGCGCGCGGTCGCGAGCTTGATCTGCATCAGGCCGATGGTGCCGCCGCGGCCGATCAGATTGGGGTGATACTTGCTTTCGCGCACGATCACACGATGCACCAGCGCCTCGGGCACGCCATTGGCCTGGGCATGGGTGGCAACCATGGCGTCGTAGTCGACACGTTGCTGTGCGGATGCCAGTTGCGGAAGAGCGGCAACAGCCAGAATCGTCGCCAGGGACAGAGAAATGCGTTTCATGAATGGTCTCGAAAACTTCGTTCCTCCGCAGTAGCGGAGGCAGTCTTTCAGACGGCCTAAACCATCCGATTCAATTATCCGAGATGAGGGCTCGAATTGAGTCTTTCTGTAGGCCAGATTCGCGAGTTCCGCCCGATATTTACCCCAAATTATGCCCTGTCGTGATTTGCTGCGGTATTCCAGCGCTTTTCTTGCGACTTTCCAGGGGCATGCCGAGCATGACGATGTCCGCCACCCATCCCGTCGTAACGCGCAAAACGATGCACGGGCTGCTCCCGCTCTGGGCGGGGATTGCGGTCTATACGCTGTGGCTCGCGGCGGGCAACGCCCTCCTGAGAGATCCGGATGCGTATTGGCAGATCGCAGTCGGGCAGTGGATTCTCGATCACCATGCGGTGCCGACGACCGATATCTACTCGTTCACGATGTACGGCCAGCCATGGATCTCGACCCAATGGTTGTCGCAGGTCCTCTACGCGGTCGCCTATGCCGGCGCTGGCTGGACCGGAGTGGTGGTGCTTGCTGTCGCTGCGCTGGCTGTGACAATGGCGCTGTTGGCGCGCTTTCTCGATAAGCGCCTGCCGGCCACGGTGACGATCATTTTCGTCGCGACGGCACTGGCGCTGATGGCGGGGCATGTTGTTGCGCGGCCGCATCTGCTGGCGATGCCGGTGATGGTGGCATGGGTCGCCGGTCTCGTGAATGCGATGGATCGCAAAAGCGTGCCATCCTTCTGGCTGCTGCCACTGATGGTGCTATGGGCCAATCTGCACGGCGGCTTCATTCTCGGATTGGCGCTGATCGGTCCGATCGGCATCGATGCGATCTGGCATGCACCGAAGACGATGCAGCGCGCGCTGCTGCTGCGCTGGGCGCTGTTCGGCATTGCCGCGTTGGCAGCAAGTTGCGTGACGCCTTATGGCTGGGACTCGCTACTGGCGTCGCGTCGCATTCTCAATCTCGGTGAAGCGCTGGCGCTGATCGGCGAATGGCGGCCTGCGAATTTCAATCATGCCGGGCCTCTGGAACTGACCGTGCTGGCAGCGTTCGCGCTGGCGCTGTGGCGCGGCATCACGCTGCCGCCGATGCGCATCGTGCTCGTGATTGGCTTCGTGTTCATGGCGCTCAGTCATGTGCGCAACGCCGAAGTGCTGGCGCTGCTGGCGCCGATGGTCCTGGCGACGCCGCTTGGCTTGCAGATCGGCGGACCGCAGCGGGCAGAGACCAATCAAGTATCGCCGCAGCGCAGCTTATTGTTCGCGGGGATCGCGATCTGCCTGGTTGCCGGAACGTTCGTACTGGCGTCCGTGCAGCGCTACATGCCGCTCGAAGCGGCTGCGCCCGCAAAGGCGGTGACTGAGCTCCAGAGGCTCAAGCTCAGCCGCGTGTTCAACGACTACGATTTCGGCGGCTATCTGATTGCGCGTGGCGTGCCGACCTTCATCGATGGCCGTACCGAATTGTTCGGCACGAAGCTGATGGTCGATCACAACAATGCCAGCGGCCTGATGGAGCCTGACAATCTGTTCCGGCTGCTGAAGGATTACGACATCGAGGCGACCTTGCTGCGAACCCAGAGCGCGGCGACCAAGCTGCTCGACCGCGTTGACGGCTGGGAGAAGGTCTATAGCGATGACATCGCTACGATCCATCTGCGCAAGCCGGGTGCGGTCCACAGCGTTGCGCCAGCGGTGAAGGCGAACTGAGCGCTACGCTGCGGCTCTGTCCGTATCGCGTGCCGGCAGCGTGATGCGGACGATCAGGCCACGCGGCTGACGATCCAGCAGTGTCAGTTCGCCGCCATGGGCCAGCGTTACGGCGCGGGCGATCGACAGGCCGAGGCCGAAGCCGGCAGCTTCATGATCCATGTTGCGGGCGTCGTCGCCGCGCACGAAGGGCTGCAGCATCGCGCTCTTTTGTGCGTCCGAAATGCCAGGACCGTCATCGGCGACGTCGATGATGGCGCCGCCCTCGGACATCGTCAGAGAGATATTCGCTTCCGAGCCGAACTTCACGGCGTTCTCGACCAGGTTGGTCACTGCGCGATGCAGATCGTCGGGCCGGGCCATCGCCATGGCATGGGAGGGGCCCTGATAGGTCACCATATGCCCGATGTCGGCAAATTGGTCGGCGATCAGCTGCAGGGTTGTGGCGATATCCGTCAGCGTCATCTCTTCCAGCCGGCGGTCGTTGCGCAGGAACGAGAGCACCGCTTCGAGCATCGATCGCATCTGGTCGAGGTCGCGCAGCATGTGGCGGCGATGGCCGTCGTCCTCGATGAATTCCGAACGTAGACGCAGCCGGGTGATCGGCGTGCGCAGGTCGTGGCTGATCGCGGCCAACATCTTGGTGCGGTCGTCGATCAACGTGCCGATGCGCTCGCGCATCCGGTTCAGCGCGCGTGCCACCGATCGGATTTCTTCGGGGCCGCGCTCGGGCAGGGGCTCAGCCGAGCCGTTCAGGCTGAACTCTTCCGCTGCCTTGGCAAAGGCCGAAAGCGGCGCGGACAGCATGCGGGCCGCCCACAGGCCCAGCAGCGTCAGGCTGATCACCACGAACAGAAACGTGAGAACCCAGGGACCGCCTAGAAAGAAGCCTGGTCGTCGCTCCGGCAGACTACTGAAGGAGAACATGTCGCCGTCCGGGAGGGTGACCCCGATCCGGTCCGGCGCGCCACCGATCGTCAGCAGTCGCGCGTCGGAACCAAGCAGCCGGCGTAAGCTGTGACGCGGATAGTCGGGGCCATTGTCGGTTGTGACCGTTGCATCCCGAGGGACTGGCCGGATGTCGAATTTAGGAAAGGCGTTTTTCAGATTGACCAGAAGTTCCGGGCGATCGGCGATCGGTGTTGCTTTCAGCAAGCGAACAATCGCGATCAACTCGCCGTGGCCACGATCCCGCTCCTGATCATTCGGGTCCGGTCTCATCAGCGTGAACAGCAGCGAGAGAACGATGTGGATAGCCACGATCGACATCACCACCAGGGCGGTGATCTGGCCGCTGATCCGACGCAGATTGAGGACGCTGAACATCTCGATGAAACTAGTTGGTCGTCGCCGTCGCGACCGCTTCCACCGTCGGCGTAAACATGTAGCCGCCCGAACGCACCGTCTTGATCATTTGCGCGTCCTGCGGGTCGATCTCGATCTTGCGGCGGATACGGCTGACCAGCACGTCGATGCTGCGTTCGAACGATCCGGCGCTGCGGCCTTGCGTGAGATCGAGCAGGCTGTCGCGCGACAGTACCCGACCGGAGCGCTCGACAAAGGCGCGCAGCAGATCGAATTCGGCCGAGGTCATGGCGACGCGCGCGCCTTCGGGATTACGCAATTCGCGTAGGCGCAGGTCGATCTGCCAGCCGGCGAATGACAGCGCCGTGGCGTTCGGCGTGGCGCTGGCATTGAGCGCCGTGGCCTGTCGGCGCAGCACCGCATTGATGCGTGCCAGCAATTCGCGCGGATTGAAGGGCTTTGGCAGGTAGTCGTCGGCCCCCATTTCAAGGCCGAGAATGCGGTCCACGTCTTCGCCGCGCGCGGTCAGCATGATGATCGGCAGTTGCGACTCGGCGCGCACCTTGCGGCACAGGCTGAGGCCGTCTTCGCCGGGCAGCATCACGTCGAGGATCAGCAGGTCGACACGGGTGTCGGCCATCACCTTTTCCATCTCGCGCCCGTCGGCAGCGGTGGTGACGTTGCAGGAATTGGTACGCAGATACTTCGCGATCAGCGTACGGGTTTCGCGGTCGTCTTCTACGACCAGGATGTTCGGTACGTTTGCCATGCGAACTCTTTTGGCCGGGATCGGCGCGGGCTGCAGAAGTTTTTTGTTTCGGACTATTGCTGGTGGCTGAGGCGCAACAAACCGCAACATGTCAGCAAGGCAATAACAAGACCTCGTTAAGAAGGTTAACCGCAAGTTGCGAGCACTAAGCAAGCACCTTGGAGCAGATCATGACCTCTATCTCGGCTGCGTCCAGCAGTTCCTACCAATCCCCCCTTCAGAAACTGCAGCAGGAGCTGCAGGCCGAGCTTTCCTCCGGAAAGATCAGCAGCGGCGATCAGGATGCGCTGTCCTCTGCTTTAACCGATATCGACTCGTCGCTGCAGGCCGACCGTTCGAGCCAGAGCAGCGGCAGCCGGCCGTCGCCGGACGAGATGAAATCGAAGATCGACGATCTCATCAGTGCCCAGGTGTCCAGCGGCAAGCTGACCTCGGACCAGGCCACCGAATTGCAGGGCGTGTTCCAGTCGGCCTTCGCCGATGGCGGTCCGGGTGGAGCAGGCGGCGCTCGCGGTGCCGGTGGTCCACCTCCTGGCGGTGGACCCGGCGGCCCACCGCCGTCGGATAGCGCCGATAGTACCGACAGTACCGATGATACGGACAGTGCGACCAGTATCTCCGATATCATGAAGCAGTTCCTGGACTCGCTGAAGCAATCGCTGGAGGCCTCGTCTTCAAGCTCCTACAGCGCGAGCGGCACCAGCGCTACAGCATCCAGCAGCAAGGCGTCATTCACCGCCCTGCTGATCGACTACCAGACCTGATACGAAGACCGCGACGCTTACGACCAGGCTGACGCCACCATCTTTCCCGCAAGGGAAAGGTGGTGGTTTCTTTTGTGCAGGTCACTTTCGCGCTATTGCCGGAACAAGGAGCACGTCCGGGCATTGTTACCCCTTCAATTGATTTATGGAGGCGACAATGACTCCCGACGTCATGACGAAGCCGCATAGCCTGATTGCGAGCGACCGGATCGAGGGAACGGCGGTACGACGTCCGAATGGCGAACGCATCGGTCATATCGAACGTCTGATGATCGACAAGATCAGCGGCAAAGTGTCCTACGCGATTCTGAGCTTCGGCGGCTTTCTCGGTCTCGGCTCGAATCTGCTGCCGCTGCCTTGGGCGCGGCTGACCTTCAATCGCACGCTCGACGCGTATCAACTTGATATCAGCGAAGAGGAATTGCGCAGCGCGCCGTCATTCACCGAGAAACGCGAGTTCGACTGGGGCGACAGGTCGCAGGAAGAAGCGCTGCATCGCCACTACGGCGTCGCACCCTATTGGGGCGAATTCTAACGACCAATTTCGGTGGAACCGGAACAGTCATTGTACCTCCGCGTTGGTTTTGGACGACCCACAACGACAGGAGGAACATATGTTCAAGAAATACATGACGGCTGGTATCGTTGGTTCGGCGTTGCTGGCAACCGCAGCTTTGGCGCAGAGCCCGAGCGCAACTACGACAACCACAGCCCCGGCAGCTGCGCCGGTCACCGCATCTGATACGACGTTCAATGGCAACTGGCGTACATCGAAGGTGGTCGGTCTGAGCGTATATAACGAAGCCAATGAGAGCCTCGGCTCGATCAACGATCTCCTGACCGACAAGCAGGGGAACATCAAGGCGGTGGTGATTGGCGTCGGTGGTTTCCTCGGTGTCGGCGAACGCCTGATCGCCGTGCCTTATGACAAGATCAAATTCGTGAACGAGCCGGTCGCAACAATGGCGTCTTCAACTGGCGGTTCGTCGGGCATGAAGTCGACCTCGCCCCCAAGCGGCATGACCACGGGTGCAGCCACCTCGGGTGCAGCTCCCGCAGCCGCCAAGGCTAATCCCTGGTACCCCGACCATGCGGTGCTCAGCGGCGCCAGCAAGGATCAATTGAAGGCGATGCCTGAGTTCAAGTATGCGATGTAAGGCTTTTTGCGTCACGTTGTGATAACGCGAGCCAAGAACCAGTAAGCTCAAGAACCAGTAAGCTGACGATAAGGGCGCGCCCGTTTTGCGGGTGCGCCCTTCACCGCGTCATCGCGTTGAATCTACAGCCCCGGTAAGGCCGTCACATTCACATTGATGGCGCCATCGGCTTCCGCGATCACCCGGAGTGTTTTGGAATCGAAGGCGATCCCGCCAAGGCGGAGGCTGCTGATCTCGGCGCCGACGCGGATGCCGTTTTCGTTCTTCTGGAAGTCGGCGATGACGGCGGCGATCTTCTTTTGCGCGTTCGAGGCAAAGGGCTTCAGATCGATGGTCGCACGTTCGGCCAGCGTCTTCTGTAGCAATGGCATGGCTGCACGAGCTGCCGCGCCGAGCAGGCCAAAGGCCGCTTCTGATTCAACGGCAAGTTCCAGATCGGTAAAGCGCAGCGTCTGTGCCGCTTGATCGAGCGCAGGCTTGCCCCAGACATGGACGGTTGCTTCGCCGCCAAGACCGAACCAGCTCTGCTTCTCCTTGGCATTCACCAGCAACGAGATGAGCAGGCGGTCGCCGGATGCCGAGACAGTTGCCTTCTTCACCGTCACTGCGACCGCGCCGGAATTGTCTTCCGGGAATGTCTTGCCGACGAGTTGCGCCTCGATGATCTTATTCAGTTCAGTGAAAGGCATGTCCACGGGCACACCGATGCTGAGTTTGCCGGGGCCGGGCGGCACGATGGTGAGTGTGGCGGGGAACGGACAATTTGGCTGCGTCTGTGTTGAGGTCACGCGTGTTTCGGCCTCGACGCCGAGTGTCAGCGTCAAATTGCTGGCATCGATGCGCGGCTGGGCGGCGACGGCACGCGTCGGCTTCAGTTCGATGAACAGGTTCTGCAATGCGCTCGCACCTTGCAGCGGGATCGACCGGCAGAGTTTGGCCCATTCGCGCCGGGCATTCTGTTCGAAAGCGGGATCGTTGCGCAGGCGCTGCTGCAGGGCGATGATCTGCTCGTTGACCGCATTGTCGATCATTGGCTTGACCTGCGCGGGCACATTGATGCGGGCACCGGCGACCGCGACGTTGGTATCGCCGAGTGTCACCTGAGCGGTCAGGTTCGGGTCGATCCGCCAATTCGGCGTCAGCCGCGGCTGTGCCGAGACCACCACATTGCCGCGGATTTCCGCATTGGCATTGACGTTCTTGATGTTGATGTTGCCAAGCTGCTTGGCAACATTGCCGCCGAGCAGGTTGCCGAGCGCGCCGCCCAGCGCATCGCGCACATTCGTCGAGATGGCGCCGGTGACATTGAGCGTGCCGGTCAGTGGGGCGGACATGGTCAGCGTGTCCTGCGCGCCGGTCGCCCCGATCGGACCGCGTGCGGCCGTCCACCTGATATCGGCATCTTGCAGCAGTTGTTGTACAGGATTGTCAGCCGTGCCGTTGAAGCTGCGCGGTGCGCCGCGATCGGCGGCATCGCGGATCGCGGTGAGTGCAATGGCGACCGGCGCGATGATGCTTGAACTGCGTGCGGGTGAGGGTGGCAGTGGCGGCAATGCGACCAGCACCGGCGCCGATCCGGTGCCGCGCGGAGCCACATAGTCCATCACCTTGAGTGCGACCACGAAAAAGACGGCGACCAGCACCGCGCCGATCAGAATTGGTTTCAGACGCATGATGTCCCCGCTCGAAAACGCGGGGACATTACAATGCTGTGGTGACGCGCGCCAGTTATGAACCGTGCCCGACTTTAGCCACGCTTGCCGCTTGCGCTGTCCGCACGGCGATCCATCGGCAGCACGACGACCTTGGTGCCGACTGTGACGCGGGAATACAGATCAGACACGTCCTGATTGGTGAGGCGGATGCAGCCCGACGACACCTGCGTGCCGATGGTCTCCGGCATATTGGTCCCGTGGATGCGATAGATGGTGCCGCCGAGATACATGGCACGGGCGCCAAGCGGGTTGCCGGGGCCGCCGGCCATGTGGCGCGGCAGATAGGGCTGGCGTGCGATCATTTCAGCCGGCGGGGTCCATGCCGGCCATTCGGCCTTGCGAGTCACGGTTTGTACGCCGGACCATGTGAAACCATCGCGGCCGACGCCGATGCCGTAGCGGAGCGCCTGACCGTTGCCGAGCACGTAATACAGATAGGTGTTCGGCGTATCGACGATGATCGTGCCGGCGGCCTCGCGGGTCGGATAGTTGACGATCTGCCGCCTGAAGCGCGCGGGCTGTTCGATGGCAGAGCGCTCGTCATCCATCTGCGGCGACTGCACATAGGGCGCAGGCTCGCTCTGGACCGGCGGCGCCATGAAGAACGGAAACAGCGGCAGCGGCGTTGCGGCTGCCGGATGGGCAAAGGAGAATGCGCCGGCAAGGAGCGCGCCGATTGCGACGGCAGCACGGCGAATTTTTCGTTCGAAAGAAGCGAGGGTGATCATGGGAATCTCCGTTTGAGCGCCTGTAAATGAGCGCCCGTTCGGCGCCTCGTTGGCAGGAGATGTACCCAGCGGCCGTTTCAGGAGATTTGCGTCAATTCTGCAAAACGGTTTCGTCGCGGCGGGGAAATGTGTCGTCGCGGGAGGAGGCGGACAACATTGTTGCACCGGGAATGACCGCCGGCGCGCTGATTTGAATCAAGCGCGCCGGGCTTCAGTGGTCACTCGTTAAGGGTGGTATCCGGGCGCCAGGTCAGCAGCCGGTTTTCAATCATGGTCAGGATCCATTCGGCCAGCAGCGCCACGATCGCGATAACGATCATCGCGGCGAACACGCCGTTGGAATCGAACGAGCCCTGTGCGGTCGCGATCAGCAGTCCCATGCCTTCGCGGGCGCCCAAAAACTCTCCGACGATGGCACCGACCAGCGCGAAGCCGAACGAGACATGCAGGCTGGCGAGAATCCAGGACAGCGCCGAAGGCAGCACCACAGCGCGGGTCATCTGCCAGTTGCTGGCGCCGAGGATGCGCGCATTCGCGATCAGGTTCTTGTCGGCCTCGCGTACGCCCTGGAAGGCGTTGGCGAACACCACGAAGAACACCATCACGACGGCGAGTGCGATCTTCGATGCCGCACCAAGGCCGAGGGCGACGATGAAGATCGAGCCGAGCACGACGCGCGGGATCGAATTCGCGACCTTGATGTAGATCGAGAACACGTCTGACAGGAGCTGGTTACGGCCCAGCGCGATGCCGCACAGGATGCCCATGGCCGAGCCGATCAGGAAGCCGGCGCCGGCCTCGTAGATTGTCACCCAGATCTGCTTCCATAGCGGCCCGATCGAGGTGCCGTTTTCGGTCCAGTCGATCAGCTTGGTGACGATGCCGGAGGGCTGGCCGAAGAAGAACGGATCGATCAGCTCGAAGCGCACGCCAAATTCCCAGCCGCCGATCAGGAATACGAGGACGGCAAGCCGCAGTACCAGCACGAGGCGCTGATGGCGGCGCATGCGCTGGACGGCGGTCTCGATGCGGCCGTCGGTGGCAAGGGGTGTGGTGATTGTCGTTTCGGTCATTCTAGTGTCCCGCCCGGGCGCGCAATACTTCCTCGCGCAGGTCGTCAGAGATCTTTCGCGCGATGGCGATGAAACGTTCGTCGTAGCGCAATGTCGCGACATCGCGTGGACGCGGCAGGTCGATGGTGTGGACGGACTTTACCCGCGCCGGTCGCGTAGTCAGCACGGCGACGCGATCGGCGAGCAGGATGGCTTCGTCGAGATCGTGGGTGACGAACAGCACCGCCGATTTCGCCTGCGCCCAGAGCTGCAGCAATTCCTCCTGCATCAATTCCCTAGTCTGCACGTCGAGCGCGGAGAATGGCTCGTCCATCAGCAGCACCTGCGGATTGGTGATGAAAGTCTGCGCCAGCGCCACGCGCTTGCGCATGCCGCCGGAGAGCTGATGCGGATGATGATGTTCGAAGCCCTTCAGGCCGACACGAATGATCCAGTCACGCGCGGTGGCCTCCGCCTTGTCTTTCGCCACGCCGCGAAACAGCGGCCCGGCCATGACATTGCCGAGCACGTCGCGCCACGGAAACACTGCATCCTGCTGGAACACGAAGCCAACGCGCCGGTCAACACCGGTCACCGGCGCATCGAACAATGTGACTTCGCCGCCTTGCGGGCGGGCGAGGCCGGCGATCAGCCCGAGCGTCGTCGACTTGCCGCAGCCGGTGGGGCCGACCACGGCCATGAATTCGCCGGGCGCAATGCTAAGGTCGAAATCCTCCAGCGCGGAGAGAACGTCACCCGAAGGCGTGACGAAGCGGCGCGCGACGTTCTTCAGTGCGACGGCGGAGGGCGATGCAATTGCTGACATGCTCAGTTCGTCGCGTTGGCTTTGACCACGAAATCCGTGGTGTAGGTCTTGGCGAGGTCGATGGTCTTGCCCTTGAGGTTGGGCGAGAAGCTGTTCAGTACACTCAGCACTGACTCCGGTGCACCAGCAGGCATCATGCCGTCGACCGAATATTGCGGCTTGCCTTCGCGCAGACCTTGCACATAGAGATCGAGTTCGCCGGCATAATAGTCCTTCGGCATTTGCGCCGCGATTTCCTCGGGCGAGTGGCTGTTCATCCACTTCAACGTCTTCACAAAGGCATTGACGACCTTCTGTGCCGTCTCCTTGTTCGCCTCCATCCAGGCGCGGTCCATATAGAGACACGCGGCCGGATAATCGCCGCCAAGTGCAGCGCGGGTGCTTTCCGGGGTCCGCAGATCGATGCCGACTTTGGCCGTGCCGTTTTTCACCGCACGCGCCACCGTCGGCTCCGTCGTCATGCCGGAGACGATCTTGCCCTGCTGCATGGAAGCCAGGAACGTATCGCCAGCGCCGACTGGCACCAGCGTGTAGTCCTGCATCTTCAGGCCCGCCTTGGCGGCGAGCGCGCGGGTCAGGAAGTCGGTGGCAGAGCCGAGGCCGGTGACGCCGAGCGCCTGGCCCTTCCAGTTGGCGGGATCCTTCAACTTGTCCGCATCGGCGGCCTTCACCAGCACGACTTCGCCAGGCGCGATCGCGAATTGCACCACTGAGGTGATGAATTTGCCCTTGGATTGCAGGTCGATGGTGTGATCGTAGAAGCCGACCACGCCTTGCACTTCGCGGGCGAGCAGGGCGGTCGCTGCCTGCGAGCCAGAGGTGGAGTTGAACAGCTCGACGTCGAGCCCCTGTTCCTTGAAGAATCCGAGCTGCGCCGCGAGTTTCGCCGGCAGATAGATCTGCTTGTCGATACCGCCGACCATGATCTTGATCGGGGTTTGCGCCGCAGCAGGGGCTGCAAGTGCAGCGGCGAGTGATACAGCCGCAATGGTTGCGGCAAAGAATTTGCGCATGGACGTTTCCTGACTTCTGAATTTGGCGCTGGTCTACTGCGGGGGCGGTCATCCCGGTCCACGCGCAAGCGCTCGCAACGGGGGCATCAGGCCCCGGCCTGCGTCAAACTGTCAATCGGCTATTGGCAGGCCACAACAGCAAAAAGCGCCCGCTCGGGAGAGCGGACGCCATAGGTGAGAAAGCTTTATGGGATTAGGGCTCTACAGCACGCCAAATACGATAGCGCCGACGAAGGCGATTGCCGCATAGGCGGCCACAACGCTCAGTTGGCCGAACATAGTCATGGGAACCCTCCCTTTGACGTTGTCGCGCGGAGTAACGCGAAAGCTGGCAGTCCGTTCCCGCAGAAAAGGGAAGGAAGCCGACCAACTGCCGCCGTAGCGGTACGAGCGTCGGCAACATGGTAAATCAAACGTGAATTCAATGCGTTGAAGAGTCTTTAAAACATTTCGACCACCTTGCGCGAATGACGCGCAGAGTTCGTTTGTATCTCGTCGGCTCCGTCGTCCTTGTTTCGCTTGCGGGTTGCGGACGCGGTCTGTTTCAGACCCAGGAACGTGAACCATGGCGTGCCGAGGCAGAAGTCGCATGTCTCAAATCCGGCACGGTGAAAGAGGGCGCTGATCTCGTTCGGATCAACCCGATTTCCGGGCCCGGTGTCTGCGGCGCTGAATTTCCCTTGAAGGTCGCAGCCCTTGGCGAGGCTAGCAGCAGCTATGGTTTTGCCGATGAAACCTTGCGGCCGCCTGGCGGCATCAGCGGTGCAAGCCAGCCACGTTGGCCGGTGCAGCAGCAGCCACAGACCATGGCGCGTCCCGCGAACAGCTATCCGAGTTCCTATCCGCAAGCCGCGCCGCAGCAGCCGTCCTATGGCGGTTCATCCTATGGCGGCGCTGCCAATAACGGACCGATCTCGCTGAACGCGCCAGGCGTGCCGCCGGACAATGAAGACGAAATCGAATTGCCGCCGGAAGGTTCGCCGCAGACGATGCGCGCGCCGCAGCAAGAGCAGCCGCGCGCGCCTTACGGCCGCTATAGTTCAGGTGTGCAGCAGAGCCAGCCGCCGCAGGACTATGCCCCACAGCGTCTTGGACCGGGACAGGGCAATGTCACGGGCTCGGTCGGCCCCGTCGTCGTGAAACCGACGGCGACGCTGGCCTGTCCGATCGTCTCGGCACTCGACAAGTGGCTCGCGGAGTCCGTGCAGCCGGCGGCGATGCGCTGGTTCGGCACCCGCGTCGCCGAGATCAAGCAGATCTCTGCCTATTCGTGCCGTGGCATGAACGGCAATTCGCGCGCGCATATTTCCGAACATGCGTTCGGCAACGCGCTCGATATCTCCGCTTTTGTGCTCGCCGATGGTCGCAGTGTCTCGGTGAAGGCAGGCTGGAAGGGCATGCCGGAAGAGCAGGGGTTCCTGCGCGATATCCAGGGCGGCGCGTGCCAGGTCTTCAACACCGTGCTGGCGCCGGGCTCCAACGTCTATCACTACGATCACATTCACGTGGATCTGATGCGTCGGCCCAAGCGCCCGGTGATCTGCCAGCCGGCGGCCGTGTCGGGCGAGGAGATTGCCGCTCGCGCGCAAAGTCGCAATCCCTATGCCGGGCGCAACAACAATGACTACGGCGGCGTGACCGGCTCGATCGGCCGCACGGCCAAGAAGTCGACGCGCAAATCGCCCGATGACGAGGACTTCTACGAGAACGAATAGGCCGGCTTGTCAGATGCGGTAGGCCGCGAGGAACATCCGCACGGCACTGTCGACGACCTTGTCGATCTCCGCGCGCGTCGGCGTCGGCTTGGCCTGGAAGATGAAGGGCTGAAACAGCGTCGCCTGGCAGGACATCATGAACTGCGCGGCGGATAGCTCGGTATCAGTGATCGCCAATTCCTTCGCAGCGACGCGGGCATCGAGATAGGTCGCGACCTGCCGGATCGCGTGTGCCAACACCGCTTCATAAAAGCGTTTGCCGACATCGGGCATGCGCTCCGCGATCGCCATCACGGTACGGATCGCCGAGCCGCCGCCGGGCCGACACAGCAACTGGATATAGGCGCGGCCGAACTCGCCGAGCGTGGTCACTGCATCGCGTTCCGGATCGAGATTGAAGACAGCTTTGCCCTGCTCGAGCTTCTCCTGCTCGACGATCGACTCGAACAGCGCGCTCTTGTCGGTGAAATAGACGTAGAGCGTGCCCTTGGAGACGCCGGCGGCACGCGCGATCTCGCCCATGCTGGCGCCGTCGAAGCCCAGATCCAGGAAGACTTTTCGCGCGCCGTCGAGAATTTGGCGGCGCTTGGCGCTGTCTTCCTCGCCTACGGGCGAGAGGGGGGCAGGGTGGGAGGCAACCATTCGTTCAGCCTGTTCGATGAATCAGCGGGATATCGCCCGCGATGAAACCGGAATAACGCGAAATCGTGATGAACTGACCAAACTCTATCTTGACCGAACCGTTCGGTCAATTTACATATTGCCGCAGCAAGCGGGGACCCGGCATGTCCGATGGTGTCCGCATTCTCACGTTTGAGGAGGCCGGAATGGCCGGACCACGCGACCAGGCTGCCCGTATCATTCGCCCCGAAGGCGAGACTGACAGCGCGCCGGTGCGCGTCGTGTCGCCCGCAGCGGATGAACCCGCAGCCCGCGGTCCTGCGGATGCACCCGCACCTGAACAACCCGCCACAGCAGCACCGGCCGCGACCGCGCAGGCCGCTGCGCCAAAATCCGGCAAGAAGAAAAAAGTGCTGCTCGGTGTCGGCGCGCTGCTCGCCGTCGCAGGCGTCTATTATGGCGTGAACTACTATCTGGTCGGCCGCTTCATCGTTTCGACCGACGACGCTTATGTCCGCGCCAGCAACACCACGCTGGGTGCGCGCGTATCGGGCCACATCGCGCAGATCCTGCCGGGCGACAACGTCGCGGTGAAGGCTGGCGAGGTGATCTTCAGGATCGACGACGGCGACTATCGTATCGCTGTCGATGCCGCCAAGCGCAAGATCGACACCCAGAAGGCCACAATCGAACGGATCGGCCGTCAGGTCGGCGCGCAGGAAAGCGCTGTCGAGCAGGCGCAGGCCCAGCTTGCATCGGCCGATGCCGCTGCCAATCGCGCCTCGCTTGAATTCGACCGTCAGGAAACGCTGAGCAAGCAGGGTTTTGCCTCGCGCTCGGTCTACGAGACCTCGCAGTCGAACCGCGACCAGACCTCGGCTGCCGTCAAGGCCGCGAAGGCATCCGTCGACTCCGCCAAGAGCAGCGTCGAAGTGACGAAGGCGCAGCAGAACGAAGCGCGTGCGCAGCTCGCCGAATTGCAGAGCGCGCTGGACAAGGCCGTGCGTGATCTCGACTTCACCACCGTGAAGTCGCCGGTGGATGGCATCTTCTCCAACCGTCTCATCTCGACCGGTGATTTCGTTTCGATGGGTCAGCGTCTTGGCAATGTCGTGCCGCTCAACGACGTCTATATCGATGCCAACTTCAAGGAGACGCAGCTGCGCCGCCTGAAGCCGGGCCAGCCGGTCTCGATCGAGCTCGATGCCGATAGCAGCCGCGCCATCGAAGGCACGGTGGAAAGCCTCGCGCCGGCAGCCGGCTCGGTATTCACGCTGCTGCCGCCGGATAACGCCACCGGCAACTTCACCAAGATCGTGCAGCGCGTGCCTGTGCGCCTCAGGGTGCCGGCTGACGTCGCCAAGGAAAACCTGCTGCGCGCCGGCATGTCGGTCTATGTCCGCGTCAACACCAAGCCGGGTGCAGAACCCGCGCGCTAAGTCAGGACAAGCAGATGTCCACGACCACCACCGTGTCAGGCGCACCGCCGGCCGCTCCGGCTGCGGACTATGTCGCGCCGAAACGCCTGATCGCGTTTCTGATCATGGTGTTCGGCATGTTCATGTCGATCCTGGACATCCAGATCGTCTCGGCATCGCTGTCTGAAATCCAGGCCGGATTGTCCGCGTCGTCCAGCGAAGTCTCCTGGGTGCAGACCGCCTATCTGATCGCGGAAGTGATAGCGATTCCGCTGTCCGGCTTTTTGTCGCGCGCACTCGGCACGCGGCTGTTGTTTGCGATCTCGGCCGCCGGCTTCACCTTCGCCAGCCTGATGTGCGGCTTCACCTCGTCGATCGAGCAGATGATCCTGTGGCGTGCGATCCAGGGCTTCCTTGGCGCCGGCATGATCCCGACGGTGTTCGCCTCGGCTTATACGGTGTTTCCGCGCTCCAAATTCCACATCGTCGGCCCGATCATCGGCCTCGTCGCGACGCTGGCGCCGACCATCGGCCCGACGGTGGGCGGCTACATCACCGATGCGTTGTCATGGCACTGGCTGTTCTTCATCAACGTGGTCCCCGGCATCGGCATCACCATCGGCGTGCTCGCGCTGGTGGATTTCGACGAGCCGCATTTCGAACTGCTCGATCATTTCGACTGGTGGGGCCTCGGCTTCATGGCGGGTTTCCTCGGTTCGCTGGAATATGTGCTGGAAGAGGGGCCGCGTAACGACTGGTTCCAGGACACGTCGATTGCGATCTTCGCGGTGATCTGCTTGTTCTCGGCCATCGCCTTCTTCTGGCGAGTGCTGACGGCGAAGGAACCCATCGTCGACATCCGCGCCTTCACCGATCGCAATTTCGCGCTGGGCTGTCTGTTCTCGTTCTGCGTCGGCATCGGCCTCTACGGCCTGACCTATCTCTATCCACGTTATCTCGCGGAGATCCGCGGCTACAGCGCGCTGATGATCGGCGAGACCATGTTCGTCTCGGGTGTGGCGATGTTCCTGACGGCGCCGCTGGTGGCGCGTCTGATGCAGAAGATCGACATGCGCTATCTCATCATGACGGGATTGGTGCTGTTCGCTGCCGGCACCTGGCAGATGACATGGGTGACGCGCGATTTCGATTTCTACGAATTGCTGCTGCCGCAAATCCTACGCGGCATCGGCATGATGATGGCCATGGTGCCGATCAATAATATCGCGCTCGGCACGCTGGCGCCGCAGATGCTGAAGAACGCCTCCGGCCTGTTCAACCTGACGCGCAATCTTGGCGGCGCACTCGGCCTCGCGCTGATCAACACCGTGCTCGATCACCGCACCGACTTCCACATCACCCGGCTGCACGACAAGGTCACCTGGGGCAATGCGCAGGCGGTCGAGATGCTCAACATGTTCACCCAGAAGTTCCAGGGTATGGGGGACGCGTCGCGCATGGCGATGAAGCAGCTGTCGCAGATCGTGCATCGTCAGGCCGTCGTGATGAGCTTTGGCGATGCGTTCTTCGCGCTGTCGGTGTTCTATGTCGGTCTCAGCCTCATGGTGATGCTGCTGAACAAGCCCAGCAATCCCGCCAATGCCGGCGGCGGGCACTAGAGCGTTTTCGAGCGAAGTGGATGCCGGTTCGCGTCAAGAAAACGCGTCAAAACAAAAAGCTAGAGCGGCTGGAGCGGTTCTATCGCCAATCAGCGATTGAAGCTGGCCATCATGTTGCCAAAAGCCGGCGGCACATCTATAAAATCATTTATCCATTGCTCGAACCAGAGGGAGAGTCTGCATGAAGTCGATTGATCTGCTCTCCGGAATTCTCGGTTCGGTGCACGCATGCGGATTTATGCGGGCTCATTGAGCCCCGGTTCCGCCTCTGCCGGTCGGGCCTGATGTCCCGACCATCCCGATCTTTCCCGTTTCTGTACTTTTAGGACGCTCGCGCTCGGTCTGGCCGTTGCGCGTCAAACCATGGAGCCGGTCTGCGCAGGGGCGCTGCCGGATGAAGTCATGACTCTGAAATCGAAGGACCGCGCCGCCGCCATCCGCGTGGTGATCCCTTTCGTGATCCGGCACTGGTTCCGGCAGCCCGGACGGGCGGCGACGGTTGCCGTCGGTCTGCTCGGCGCAACGGTGGCCGATCTGTTCATGCCGCTATTCTCCGGCCAGCTGGTCGATGCCGTCACCAAAGGTGGCGCCGATCCGGCGGCCCGGCAGGCGGCATTCACAGCCTTTGGCGCCATCGTGGCGCTTGGCGCGACGTCGATGCTGCTGCGGCTACTCGGCATCCACGCCATCGTTCCGTTCACGCTGCGCATCATGTCGGATCTGTCGCGCGAGGCTTTCGCGCGCGTGCAGCGTTTCTCGACGGACTGGCACGCCAACAGCTTCGCGGGCTCCACGGTGCGCAAGGTCACGCGCGGCATGTGGGCGGTCGATCTGCTCAATGACACGCTGTTGATGGCGCTGCTGCCGTCGCTGGTGGTGTTGCTTGGCTCGATGCTGCTGCTCGGCTGGCACTGGCCGGCGCTGGGCGGTGTGATCGCTGTCGGCACGGTCGCCTATATCGCCATGACCGTGTGGTTCTCCACGCGTTACATCGCGCCGGCCGCGCGCGTGTCGAATGCATGGGACACCAAGGTTGGCGGTACGCTGGCGGATGCCCTGACCTGTAACGCCGTGGTGAAATCCTTCGGCGCGGAAAGCCGTGAGGACGGTCGGCTGGGGCAGGTCGTCGGCCGCTGGCGCGTGCGCGTGGCGCGCACATGGTATCGCTACAACACGACGAGCACGGTGCAGCTCGCAGTGCTGCTCTGCGTGCGCACGGCGGTGATCGGCGGCGCGCTATGGCTGTGGTTGAACGGGCAGGCCACGGCAGGCGATGTCACCTATGTGCTGACGAGCTATGTTGTGATCCACGGCTATCTGCGCGATGTCGGCATGCACATCAACAACCTGCAGCGTTCGGTGAACGACATGGAGGAGCTTGTCGCGATTCATGATGTCGCGCTCGGCATCGCCGATGCGCCGGATGCGCAGCCGATTGCGATCACCGGCGGGCGCATCCTGTTCGACGACGTGACGTTCCACTATGGCGGTCATGCCACGCCGCTCTATGACGGGCTGTCGGTCGACATCCGCGCCGGCGAACGCGTCGGTCTGGTTGGGCGTTCAGGCTCCGGCAAGACGACCTTCGTGAAGCTGATCCAGCGGCTCTACGATGTGTCGGGTGGCCAGATCATGATCGACGGCCAGAACATCGCCGAGGTCACGCAGGAGTCGCTGCGCAGCCGGATTGCGATCGTGCAGCAGGATCCGATTCTGTTTCACCGTTCGCTGGCCGACAACATCGCCTATGGCCGGCCCGGTGCCAGCATGGCGGCGATTGAACAGGCGGCGCGGCTGGCGAATGCGCGTGACTTCATCACCCGGCTGCCGAAAGGCTACGGCACGCTGGTCGGTGAGCGGGGCGTGAAACTGTCGGGTGGCGAGCGTCAGCGCGTGGCGCTGGCGCGTGCATTCCTGGCGGATGCACCGGTACTTATTCTGGACGAGGCGACATCGAGTCTCGATTCAGAGTCGGAGGCGTTGATCCAGGAGGCGATGGAGCGGCTGATGAAAGGCCGCACGTCGATCGCGATCGCGCATCGCCTGTCGACGGTGCGCAGCCTCGATCGCATTCTGGTATTCGATCACGGGCATATCGCGGAAGAGGGCACCCATGCCACGCTCACAGCGCGACCGGGTGGCATCTATCGCGGCCTGTTCGAACGGCAGGTGCTGGATCTCGATCGCACCGTCGCCGCGGAATGATATCAGGAAGGAACGGGGGCCGCCGTTGGCCCTCGTTCGCATTTTGGCGCATGTCGTGAATGCGTTCGTCCCCCGTGGTCGAGCCGATCGTGGCGACACCCGCACGGTGACGCCCGTCGTCGCAAAATCGGATGTCGTTGACAGTTCCTGCTTTGCGCAACACTCTGTCGATCCTGCGACCAGTATAGACCGTATTGGGGCTCGACGATGGATTGCTCGCCGGACATTCAGACATGGTCGACTGCTCTCGTCGAGCCGGAACGACGGCTGGATTACTGGATTTCCGCTGTCTGCGAAGGCTTTCTGGAGATGGATATCGCCAGCCTCGCGCCCGCGAGCTTTGCGTCCGAACTACAACGCGGGCAGCTCGACGTGATTGGGGTCAATCAAGTTCGAGGCGATCCCCAGCATGTCTATCGCACCAGACGCGCCATCGCGCGCGGCCAGTCCAATTTTTACTATCTGCTTTGCAAGACCGACCGGAACTGGTCGGCCACGCAATGCGAGAGAACGGCGATGTTGCGCCCTCATGATCTTCTCCTGGTGGATTCGCGGCGCCCCTATGAATTTCATTTTCCGGTGACGTCGGACACGATTTCGCTGGAGCTGCCGATGGGATGGGTCGAGCGCTGGCTTACCGCGCCCGAGCAGTATCTTGGCCGGGTGATTGATGGACAGTCTGGCTGGGGACTGGCACTGAGCGGCTTCGTCCGGCAATGGTCACCGGAATTGGCCGTTCGCAGTCCGCTGCCGGCGCCTCTCCTCGTCGATCAATTGGGAGCCCTGCTGGCTCTGACACTGGAAGGCGATGTGACGCAGTCGCCGGCGGAGACCTCCGGCACGGCCGCGCTAATTGATCGGATTCGTCGTGCTCTGCGCGAACGCTATGCCGAGCCCGGCCTCACTGCAGCGTCGATTGCCACGCAACTGCAAATCTCGGAGCGCACGCTACATCGCGGTCTCGCCAGCGCGTCCGTGACCTTTAGCGGGCTGCTCGCCGATTGCCGCATGTCGATGGCCCGCAAGATGCTGGCCGAGCCGCGCTTCGATCGTGTGAGTATCGGTGGCATCGGGCAGAAGGTCGGCCTGACAGATCCATCACATTTTATCCGCCAGTGCCGCAAATATCTGGGGGTGACACCCGGCGAGTTCAGGCGCCGACGATAGCCTGTGACGCAAATCGTCGATTGGGCTGGCACAATCCGGCCATCTGCCCGGCATGTCGGTGATTATGAATGTCCGGGAAACATCGGGAGGATTGCATGGCAGATCTATACGTCCTGGTTCACGGCGCCTGGCACACGGGACAGGAGATGGACGCGGTCGCCGGTCATCTGCGGGCGAGCGGGCATGTCGTTCATTGCCCGACGGTCGCTGGCAACAACGCGAATGACGACCGCAGCACAGTTGGGCTTGCGCAGGCTATCGCTTCGATCGCTGATTATATCGAGAAAGAAAATCTGCGGGACATACGCCTTGTCGGACACAGCTATGGCGGCATGGTGATTTCGGGCGTCGCGGACCGTATGGCAGAACGCATCAAGCGGCTGGTCTATGTCAACGCCTTCGTTCCGCTGGACGGACAGTCGGTCAACGACATGGTGCCGCCGCATTACCTTGGCCTGTTCGATTCCATCGCTGCCGCCAACAACAACGCGGTGATGCTGCCGTTCGAAATCTGGCGCGACGCTTTCATCAACGATGCCGATTTCGGACTGGCGAAGTCAGCCTATGAGCAACTCAATCCGCATCCCTACAAGACATTCACCGACAAGATTTCGCTGAGCAAGCCTCTCGCCGAACTTGCGGTCGGGAAATCCTACGTGAATTGTCAGCAGGACATTGCGCTGCCACACAGCCTGCCATGGCATCCCCGACTATCCGAACGTCTTGGTCTGTTTCGGCTGGTCGAATGTCCGGGTAGCCATGAAATGTTCTTCAGCAATCCTGCACGCCTCGCAGAGGCGATCATTCAGGCAGGACGGGACTGAAGCAGATTTCGGCGCGGTCATCGGCGCCAAAACTGGCGAAGGGCCCGGCGTTTTGCGCCGGGCCCTTCGTTGTTCAGAAAGTTATCAGCCGGCCTGTAAGCCGGGTTCTGTAGGGCATCGCCGATTTGCACCGGCGATACGTGACGGCCATTCCTCTGGGACCATAGTTGCCTATGGCCTCAAGCAACCTACCCGGACAGCGAGCAAGACATTGCCCCGCAGTGTTATCGCTCAAGGTGAGCGAACTGACTGCTTTGCCGTCCCTATTCGGTTTTGCTCCCGGTGTGGTTTGCCATGCCGTTTCCGTTGCCGGATACGCGGTGCGCTCTTACCGCACCTTTTCACCCTTACCCGCCTTCGCAGCTTGCGCTGCTACGGCGTGGCGAGCCCGAAGGCCTGTCGCGCCGAAGTCCCGAAGGGACGTAGGAGGGCGGTTCGTTCTCTGTGGCACTTTCCCTGGGGTCACCCCCGCCGGACGTTATCCGGCACCGTATGTCGATGGAGCCCGGACTTTCCTCTCCCGCAGCCTTTCGACCATAGCGGGAGCGGCCGTCCAGCCGACTGACGGCACAGGCATGGAGGCTCAGGGCCGTGGCGTCAAGCCAGGAACGCGCGCAGTCTTTGCCAAAATAAATTATCCTGAAGATGTCGTTCTGCTGCCGGTTCGTTCGACTGACCGCATGATCCCGGAAAGTGGCAACCAGTTTTCGGACCCGATCATGCCCATGTCACGGCGAATGCGCCGCTCAAGAGGAGAGAACGCAATGCAGTATCTGCTGATGATCTACCAGAACGAAGCCGAGTACGCGAAAATGGACGCCGCCACAGGCAAGAAGATGCTTGAGGAATATGGCGCGTTCACCCAGTCCATCGTCCAGAGCGGCAATTTCAAGGCCGGTGACCGGCTGCAACCGACGACCACAGCGACCACGGTGCAGGTGCGCGACGGCAAGATGCTCACCACCGATGGTCCGTTCGCCGAGACGCGCGAACAGCTCGCTGGTTACTATCTGGTTGACGCGAAGGATCTCGATGCCGCATTGGCGATTGCGGCGCGGATTCCCAGTGCGCGGGTCGGTTCGATCGAGGTGCGGCCGATCTGGGTCTATAACTGACACCATGACGCTGGCCGAAATCGACAGGATCTTTCGCAACGAGGCGGGTCGCGCGCTGGCGACGCTGATCCGCCTCGTCGGCGATTTCGATTTGGCTGAAGATGCGTTGCAGGATGCCTTCGCGGTTGCGCTTGAAAAATGGCCCGCCGCCGAGCCGCCGGAAAATCCGCGTGCGTGGCTTGTCAATGTCGGGCGCAACAAGGCGATCGACCGTGTCAGGCGTCTGGTATCGTTTCGCGACAAGCAGGAACAGGTGACGCACGAGCTGTTGCTGAATGCGTGCGCAAATGACGATCGCTGTGATGACGCCGTTCTCGACGACGACATGTTGCGGCTGATTTTCATCTGCTGTCATCCGGCTTTCGCCGTGGAGGTGCAGGTGATGCTGACGCTGCGGACCGTCTGTGGATTGAGCACCGCTCAGGTGGCACGGGCGTTTCTGATCGGCGAAGACGCCATGGCGCAGCGTCTGGTGCGTGCCAAACAGAAGATCCGCATCGCCGGAATTCCCTATGAAGTGCCTGTGCTGGACGCGCTCGAACAGCGCCTGCGCGGCGTGTTGGCCGTGATCTATCTGGTTTTCACCGAAGGCTACGTTGCCACGTCAGGTGACGATCTGATGCGGCCGGACCTGGCGCGGGAAGCAATCCGGCTGGCTCGTTTGCTTGATGCGCTGATGCCGCAGCGACGCGAGATCAAAGGCCTGCTGGCGCTGATGCTGCTGCACGACGCGCGCCGCTCCGGTCGTGCTACCGCAGATGGCGATATCGTGCTGCTGGAAGCGCAGGATCGGTCGCTGTGGGATCACCAACAGATTGCAGAGGGATTGCGGCTGGTCGAGGACGCGTTGCACGCTCCGGGCCGACCCGATGACTATGTGGTGCAGGCCGCGATCGCGGCGCTGCATGCGCAGGCGCCAAGCTATCAAGCCACCGACTGGCCGCAGATCGCCGGGCTCTACGAAGTCCTGCTGCGGATCAGGCCATCGCCGGTGATCGAGCTCAACCATGCCGCCGCGGTGGCGATGGTCGATGGTCCGCTGCGTGCCCTGAATCTGGTCGATGCATTGCAGGCGAGGGGCGGACTCGACGGCTACGATCTGCTGCCGGCGGTGCGCGCCGACCTGTTGCGCCGTCTTGGCCGGCGCGATGCCGCCCGCGATGCGTATCATCGGGCCAGTGCGGCCACACAACTTGAGCCACTGCGCCGGCTTTACGCGCGGCGATTGGCTGAGCTGGACGAGATGACCGATCCGGAGATCTAGGCTGTCGCTTCGTTGGGCAGGCTTGCGAGCAGGGCCTGCAGCGTGGTCAGCGTCGAGTGATCGACGAGGCCATCGACGCGCTCGGGACGGAAATGGCGCTGGAAGGCGGTGACCACTTCCATGGTCGGAGCATTGTACTGGCCATCGGTCTCGATGCCGTAGCCATAGCGCGCCAATGCATGCTGCAGCGCCAGTACGTCGTCGCCTGCAGTGCCGAGCTTCATGGCTTCGCCGCGTACGATCGGCGCCGGCATCACCCAGTGTCCGACGCCCGAATTGGCCAGCGAGTGCCACGGGAATTTTTCGCCGGGATCCTTCTTGCGCGAGGGCGAAACGTCGGAATGACCGAGCACGCGATGCGGCTGCAGGTCATGACGCAGCATGATGCCGCGGCATAGCGCGGTGACGGCGGCGATCTGCCGGCTCGGAAAATCCGGATAGCCCCAGTCATGACCGCGATTGATGATCTCGATGCCGATCGAGCAGGAATTGATGTCCTCTTCGCCGGCCCAGAAACCGACGCCGGCGTGCCAGGCCCGCTTGGCTTCCGGCACCGTCTGCACGATACGGCCATCCTCGAGCACGATGTAATGCGCGGAGACATCGGTGCCCGCGCTGCACAGGCGCGTGATCGCGCCTTCCGGATCGGGCATGCCGGTATAGTGCAGCACGATCATGTCGGGCTCGAGGCCCTTGTTACGCTCACCGAAATTCGGCGACGGGATCACGTCGGAAACCACGGATGAATCCGGGGTAAAGGTCGGCATGTCCGCGGCGCCCTTGGGAATCGGGAGGGCGCGTTGACGCTTGGAGTCGGATCCAGCGGGTGCGGACGTAGGTGAAGCCATCAGAAACTCAAATCAGTCACGAGAACAGCGACACATATCGGTTGCGCCGCAGGCGCGTACTATCCTCGACCGGCACATTGCTATGCAACGACTGCATGACAGTTTTGCCCCATTTTTATCCACTGTGGGCTTAAAGCATCAGCACTACGATGAAACCGGCACTTGCAATTGATCAACTGCTCTCCAACCCATCAACGCTTTCTTAACGCTAAGTGCCGTTACTGAGTGGTGAAGAGCCAACCTGAAAAGGGCGGCCAAAGTTCCATTTTGACGTTCAAATCCCATGGCAATCCCGACAAATCCATGCGGACGTCCGGCCTTTCCCGCGCCAAACGCGGGTGGCGCGTCGAATGGAACCCGCAATCGCGCGGCGACCGGGCTTTTCAGGAGGAAAAGCCAGGCGGCGCGCCGACAGTTGAGGCGACATGGGCCTGTTCGTGTCCAGCTTGATTTTGCGCCTCGATGCGAAGGAACGGAACGCGCTGTCTGCGTGCTTCCGGCAGGCGCGCGCATGAGCACGCCCGATACAAGACATATCTCCGTTCTCGGCGTGGAAGCCGTCGACATGCTGAGCCCGCGCGCCGGTGGTATTTATGTCGACGCCACGTTCGGCGCCGGCGGCTATTCCCGCGCCATTCTCGCGACCGAGGGAACCCGCGTCATCGCCATCGATCGCGACCGGACCGCCATCGCCGGTGGTTTCGATCTGGTCGACGCGTCCGACGGCCGTCTCACGCTGGTCGAGGATCGCTTCTCCAATCTCGCCGATGTGTGCACCGCGCAGGGCGAGCCGCTCGTCGATGGCGTCGTGATGGATGTCGGCGTGTCGTCGATGCAGATCGATCAGGCCGAACGCGGTTTCTCGTTCCGTTTCGACGGCCCGCTCGACATGCGCATGAGCCAGCACGGGCCGACCGCGGCCGATGTGGTGGCGAAGGCCTCCGAGGCCGATCTTGCCAATATCATCTATATCTTCGGCGAGGAGCGGCACTCCCGCTCCGTCGCGCGCGCGATCATTGCCGCGCGCAAGGAAGCGCCGATCGAGACGACGAAGCAGCTCGTCGATATCGTGCAGAAAGTCGTGTGGGCCAAGCCCGGCGAAATCCATCCGGCGACGCGGACATTCCAGGCGCTGCGCATCTTCGTCAATGCAGAGCTCGATGAATTGCACACCGCGCTCGCCGCCGCCGAGCGCGTGCTGAAGCCGGGCGGCCGGCTGTCGGTGGTCTCGTTCCATTCGCTGGAAGACCGCATCGTCAAGAATTTCATGACCGAACGCAGCAAGACCGGCGGCGGATCGCGGCATCTGCCGGAGGTCGCGCAATCCCGTCCGCGCTTCTCGCTCGTCAACAAGCGCCCGATCACTGCTGGCGACGAAGAACTCAAGGCCAATCCGCGCGCGCGCTCTGCGAAGCTGCGCGGCGCCGAGCGTACCGACGCGCCGGCACAGGATGCCGGCCAGTTGCCGGGCTGGCCGACGCTTGCCTCTGTGATGAGGGGAGGCTGACCATGCGGATCATCCACCTTCTCGTCATCGCCGTTCTCGTCTTCGCCGCCGCCTATGTCTATCGCATCAAGATGGAATCCACGGTGCGCACCGAGAAGGTGCTGCGCCTGCATGCCGATATTCGCGAACAGCGCGATGCGATCGCGTCGTTGCGTGCCGAATGGGCCAAGCTGGATGCGCCGATGCGGCTGCAGGGTCTGGCCGAACGTCATCTCAAGCTGCAGCCGGTGACGGCGCAGCAATTCGACACGATGAAGAACCTGCCGGATCGGCCGCCGAACTTTGCCAAGCCCGGTGAGCCCGATCCGATCGGCGCGATGATCCACACCATCGATCCGGATATCGTGACCGGTTCGCTGCCGGCGCCGGAGGATCCGCAGTGACAGGTCCGCAACTCGACCCGAACAAACCGATCACCCGGCCGCCGGAGCCCTGGCGCCAGCGTCTGATCCGCAGTCTGCTCTACGGGCGCAACGTCGATCGTGCGGCGAAGGCACGCGCGCGCGTCGGTCTTGCGATGATCGCGTTCGGCGGTGTGTACGGCATCATTGCCGTGCGTCTGATCATGTTTGCCGTCAACGGCGACACCCATGCCGAGCGCCGCTCCACGCGTGACGCCATCGCGACCGCACGTCCCGATATCGTCGACCGCAACGGCGCGATCCTGGCGACCGACGTGAAGTCACCGTCGCTGTTCTCGGAGCCGCGCCGCATCATCGACAAGGACGAAGCGGTCGAATTGCTCACTGGCGCATTGCCTGATCTCGACGGCGCCGAAGTGCGCGAGCGGATCATGAGCAAGAAGGGCTTTGCCTGGCTGAAGCGCGAGATCACGCCGCAGCAGCAGCGCGACATTCATCGCCTCGGCATTCCGGGCATCGGCTTCCTGCGCGAGAACAAGCGCGTCTATCCGAGCGGTGCGGCGGTCTCGCATCTGATCGGCCTGACTAATATCGACAACCAGGGCATTGCGGGGATCGAGAAATGGCTCGACAGCAATGGCCTCGCGGATCTGCATCGCGCGGGCTTCGCATCCGACCGTCTGCAGAAGCCGGTCGAGCTCGCCGTCGACCTGCGCGTTGAACATGCGCTGCGTGACGAACTGCTCAAGGCCAAGGCGAAGTACAGCGCCAAGGCGGCGTCCGGTCTGGTGTCGAACGTGAAGACCGGCGAGATCGTCGCGATGGTCTCGCTGCCTGACTTCGATCCGAACAATCCGAAGGAAGCGCACGATCCGGACCGCATCAATCGCCTGACCACCGGCGTCTATGAAATGGGCTCGACCTTCAAGACGCTGACGCTGGCGATGGCGCTGGACAGCGGCAAGGCCAACCTCAATACGATGTATGACGCGCGCTATCCGCTCAGCTACGGCAAGTTCAAGATCCACGACACCCATCCGGTGCCGCGTCCGATCTCGCTCACCGAAGTCTTCACTTTTTCGTCAAACGTCGGTGCTGCGAAGATCGCGCTCGGGCAGGGTGTCGAAGCGCACAAGGCCTTCCTGAAGAAAGTCGGCCAGCTCGATCGCCTGCGCACCGAATTGCCTGAGAGCGCGATGCCGATCGTGCCGAAACGCTGGGGCGAGTTGAACACCATCACCATCGCATTCGGTCACGGCATGGCCGTGGCGCCGCTGCAGGCAGTGATGGGCGTCAATGCGATGATCAATGGCGGGCTGCTGATCCCGCCGACCTTTCTGAAGCGCACCGAAGAGGAAGCGCGGGAGATCGGCAAGCGCGTCATCAAGAAAGAGACCAGCGACAAGGTGCGTTACATGATGCGCCTGAATGCCGAGGTCGGTTCGGCGCGGCAGGCTGAAGCGAGGGCCAAGGGGTACTATCTCGGCGGCAAGACCGGGACGGCCGAGAAGGTCGTCAACGGCCGCTATTCGAAGAAGCAGGTGCTGAATTCCTTTACCGCTGTGCTGCCGATGGACAATCCGCAATTCCAGGTTCTGGTGATGCTGGACGAGCCGAAGGCGTTGCCGGAAACCCATGGTTTCATCACCTCGGGCTGGAATGCGGTGCCGACGGGCGGCAATGTGATCGCCCGTATCGCGCCGCTGTTGGGGCTTGAGCCGCGCTTCGATCTGGCGCCGTCCGACCGCCTTATTCTTGCGACATCCAAGGTGACTCAGTAACGCCGCATCTGCGCTTTACAGCCGGTGCAAAATGCGGTTTGCGTGGCGTTGCGGAACCCGATTTGTCACTCGATCTGGCCTGCCCGGAGCAGCATGAAACTACGCGATTTGTTCAACCTTGATGCCGTGATGGAGCAGTCCGCAAGGGACGTCACCGTCACCGGACTGGCTGTGGACAGCCGCGCAGTGAAGCCGGGCGATCTGTTCTTTGCACTTGCAGGCGCGAAAACCGACGGTTCGCGTTTCATCGCACAGGCACTGGCGTCAGGTGCCGTCGCGGTCGCCGGTGCTCACAAGCCCGACGATCTGTCCGTCCCCTTCGTGCGCACGCCCAATCCGCGCCTTGCGCTGGCTCTGGCCGCCGCCAAATTCTATCCGCGCCAGCCTGCGGTCATCGCCGCCGTCACGGGGACATCGGGCAAGACCTCGGTTGCGTCCTTTGCGCGCGAGATCTGGGGGCGCCTCGGATATGCCTCTGCAAGCATCGGCACCATCGGTCTCGTCTCGCCGAAGCGCACCGTCTATGGCTCGCTGACCACGCCGGATCCGATCTCGCTGCACCAACAGATCGACGAGATCACCGGCGAGGGCGTCACTCATCTCGCGCTCGAAGCGTCGTCCCATGGCCTCGATCAATTCAGGCTTGATGGCGTGCGCGTCAGCGCCGCCGGCTTTACCAATCTGTCGCGCGATCACATGGACTACCATCCGGATGTCGCGCACTATCTCAGTGCCAAGCTGCGGCTGTTCCTCAATCTGGTCGTGGATGGTGGCGTCGCCGTGATCGCGGCGGATCATGAGCATTCGCCGCAGGTGATCCATGCTGCTCAGTCGCGCCACTTGCGCCTGATGAGAGTGGGCCGCAAGGGCGACGGCGTGGGCGAGGGTATTCGTCTTGTCGATGCCACGGTCGAAGGCTTTGCGCAGAAACTCACACTTGAGCATCGTGGCAAGAGCCATCAGATCAAGCTGCCACTGGTCGGTGAATTCCAGATCGAGAACGCGCTTGTCGCGGCCGGCCTTGTCATCGGCACCGGCGGAGACGTCGAGCAGACCTTCGCCGCGCTCGAACATCTCCAAGGCGCCAAGGGTCGTCTCGAGCAGGTCGGTGCGCATAACGGCGCGCCGGTCTTCGTGGACTACGCGCACAAGCCTGATGCGCTCGCGAAAGCACTGCAGGCGCTGCGTCCCTATGCCAAGCGCAAGCTCGTCGTGGTGTTCGGCGCCGGCGGCGACCGCGACGCCGGCAAGCGGCCGCTGATGGGCGAGATTGCCGCCGAGAATGCCGACAGCGTGATCGTCACCGATGACAATCCGCGCAGCGAGAATCCTGCAAGCATCCGGGCTGCCATTCTGGCCGCTGCGAAAGGCGCCATCGAAATCGGCGACCGCGCCGAGGCCATTCGCGTGGCCGTCGAAGGCCTGCAGCCCGGCGATGCCCTGCTGATCGCCGGCAAGGGCCACGAGACCGGACAGATCGTCGGTGATCGCACGCTGCCTTTCAGCGATCACGAGGCCGCCGCAGCGGCGCTTGCCAAGAGGACTGCATGAGCGAGTTTCTTTGGACATCGGCCGCGATGGTCGACGCGATGCACGCCACGACCCAGGGCGCGCTGCCGGCGGGTATCACGGGCATCTCCATCGATACCCGCACCATCAAGCCGGGCGACGCGTATTTCGCGATCAAGGGCGACGTGCATGACGGCCACGCCTTCGTCGAAGCCGCGCTGAAAGCCGGTGCTGGTCTCGCTGTCGTCGAAGCGGCGCAGCGTGACAAGTTTCCCGCCGATGCGCGCCTGCTGGTGGTCGACGACGTGCTCGCAGGTCTCGTCCAACTCGGTCTGGCCTCGCGTGCACGTCTGAAAGCGCCGATCATCGCAATCACCGGTTCGGTCGGCAAGACCTCGACCAAGGAAGCGCTGCGCCGCGTGCTGGAAGCGCAGGGCAAGACGCATGCCTCGGTCGCGTCGTTCAACAATCACTGGGGCGTGCCGCTGACGCTGGCGCGCTGTCCGGCCGATGTACGTTTCGCGATCTTCGAGATCGGCATGAACCATGCCGGCGAAATCGAGACGCTGGTGAAGATGGTCCGGCCGCATTACGCCGTCATCACCACCGTCGAACCGGTGCATCTGGAATTCTTCGCCGGTGTCGAAGCGATCGCGGATGCGAAAGCCGAAATCTTTTCGGGGCTTGAACCCGATGGCGTCGCGATTCTCAACCGCGACAACGCGCAGTTCGCGCGGCTGCAGAAGAGCGCCAAGAAGGCAGGTGTCTCGCGCATCGTCTCGTTCGGCGCCGACCAGAAGGCTGAGGCACGGCTGATCGACGTGGCATTGCATCCGACCTGTTCAGCGGTGCATGCCAACATTCTCGGCCATGATGTGACCTACAAGCTCGGCATGCCCGGCCGCCACATGGCGATGAATTCGCTGGCGGTGCTGGCGGCAGCCGAATTGATGGGCGCCGATCTCGTTCATGCCGCGCTGACGCTGTCGCAGGTCGTGCCCGCTGTGGGCCGCGGCGCTCGCCATGTGCTCGAAGTGCCAGGCGGCGAGGCGACGCTGATTGATGAGAGCTATAATGCCAATCCGGCTTCGATGGCGGCGGCCATCAATGTACTGGGCGCTGCAGCAGTCGGTCCAAAGGGGCGCCGCATCGCGGTGCTCGGCGACATGCTCGAACTCGGCGCCGATGGCGCGAAACTTCATGCCGGGTTGCTGGATGCGGTGCAGTCCAACGGCATCGATCTGGTATTTTGCTGTGGTCCCCTGATGCGCAACCTTTGGGATGCCCTTTCCACGGGCAAGCGGGGCGGCTATGCCGGGGATGCGGCGGCGCTCGAATCGCAGGTGCTGGCCGCGATCCGCGCCGGTGACGCCATCATGGTCAAGGGCTCGCTCGGCTCGAAGATGAAACCGATTGTCTCCGCGCTCGAAAAGCGCTTTCCCGGCAACGCCGCGCTCGACGACGCCGCGGTATAGGGCGGACTGAATGTTCTACTGGCTGATCGACTTCGCGGGCACCGTGCCGGTGTTCAACGTGTTCCGCTACATCACCTTCCGCACCGGCGGCGCAGTGGTCACCGGCGCACTGTTCGTGTTCCTGTTCGGTCCCTGGATCATCGACAATCTGCGCCTGCGCCAGGGCAAGGGTCAGCCGATCCGCGCTGACGGCCCGCAGTCGCATCTGGTCAAGGTGGGCACGCCGACCATGGGCGGGCTGATGATCCTGTCCGGCCTCGTGGTCTCCACGCTGCTCTGGGCCAATCCGCGCAATCCCTATGTCTGGATCGTGCTGGCCGTGACGCTCGGCTTCGGCTTCGTCGGTTTCTATGATGATTATCTCAAGGTCACCAAGCAGAGCCATAAAGGATTCGCCGGTCGCACGCGTCTGCTGATCGAATTCATCATCGCGGGCGCCGCCTGTTTCGCCTTCGTCAAGCTCGGCCGCGATCCGCTGTCCTCCTCGCTGGTGATCCCGTTCCTCAAGGACGTGATCGTGAATTTCGGCTGGTTCTTCGTGCTGTTCGGCGCCTTCATCGTCGTTGGCGCCGGCAATGCCGTGAACCTCACCGACGGTCTCGACGGTCTCGCCATCGTGCCTGTCATGATCGCGTCTGCCTCGTTCGGCATGATCGCCTATCTCGCCGGCAACGCGGTGTTCTCTGATTACCTGCAGATCAACTACGTTGCGGGCACCGGCGAACTCGCCGTGCTGTGCGGCGCGGTGCTCGGGGCAGGGCTTGGCTTCCTCTGGTTCAACGCGCCGCCCGCTTCGATCTTCATGGGTGACACCGGCTCGCTGGCGCTGGGCGGTATGCTCGGCTCCATCGCGGTGGCCGTGAAGCACGAGATCGTGCTCGCGGTGATCGGCGGCCTGTTCGTGCTGGAGGCCGTGTCGGTGATCGTGCAGGTCACGTCGTTCAAGCTCACCGGCAAGCGCGTGTTCCGGATGGCGCCGATCCATCACCACTTCGAGCAGAAGGGCTGGACCGAGCCGCAGATCGTCATTCGCTTCTGGATCATCTCGGTGATGCTGGCGCTGGTCGGCCTCTCCACGCTGAAGCTGCGGTGATTGAAATGAGATGGAGCGCCGCGCGTAGTGCTCCCTCCCCCCTTGCGGGGGAGGGCCGGGGAGAGGGGGGCCACGCACGCCGGACGTCGCTTGTTGCCACCCCTCTCCCGGCGCTACGCGCCACCCTCTCCCGCAAGGGGAGAGGGGACAAGAAAGCAAACGGAGCGTTGCTTTGATCCCCGTCACCTCATTCGCCGGCAGGACCGTCGCCGTGTTCGGGCTCGGCGGCTCCGGCCTCGCGTCCTGCCACGCGCTGCAGGCAGGCGGTGCCGAAGTCATCGCCTGCGACGACAGCATCGATCGGATGGTTCAGGCGACGCAGGCAGGTTTCATCACCGCCGATCTGCGCACGGTGGCATGGGGCAGTTTTGCGGCTCTGATCCTGACGCCCGGTGTGCCACTGACGCATCCGGCGCCGCATTGGACAGTCGTCGCTGCGAAAGCAGCAGGCGTCGAGGTGATCGGCGACATCGAACTGTTCTGCCGCGAGCGCAAGCTGCATGCACCCGATGCGCCTTTCGTTGCTATCACGGGCACCAACGGCAAATCGACGACGACAGCGCTCGTTGCGCATCTGATGCGCGAGGCGGGTTTCGATACGCAGATGGGCGGCAATATCGGTACCGCGATCCTGTCGCTCGAGCCACCGCGCGCTGGCCGCGTCCATGTGATCGAGATGTCGTCCTATCAGATCGATCTCACGCCCTCACTCGATCCTTCCGTCGGCATCTTGCTCAACGTCACACCCGATCATATCGATCGTCACGGCACATTGGCGCACTACGCTGCGGTGAAGGAGCGCCTCGTCGCCGGCGTGCAGGCGGGTGGCACGGCGATCATCGGCGTCGATGACGACTGGTGCAGTAAGGCCGCCGATCGCATCGAGCAGTCCGGCAAGCGCGTGGTGCGCGTCTCCGTCGAACATCCGCTGGCCGATGGCCTCACCATTCGTGGCAGCACCATCGTGCGCAATGCCGGCGGCGCGCAGAGCGATGTCGTCGATATCGCTGGTATCGGCTCGCTGCGTGGCTTGCACAATGCGCAGAACGCAGCCTGTGCTTCCGCCGCAGCGCTGGCGCTCGGCGTCAGCCCGGCCGTGCTGCAGAAGGGCCTGCGCAGCTTTCCCGGTCTTGCCCATCGCATGGAGCAGGTCGGGCGTCAGGGCACGACGTTGTTTGTCAACGACTCCAAGGGCACCAATGCGGACGCTGCAGCGAAGGCGCTGTCGTCGTTCAACGACATCTTCTGGATCGCCGGTGGCAAGCAGAAGGAGGGCGGCATCACTTCGCTCGCCGAATTCTTCCCGCGCATCCGCGGCGCCTATTTGATCGGCGAGGCGGCGAGCGACTTCGCGCGTACGCTGGACGGCAAGGTGCCGTATGAGATCAGCGTCAGTCTCGACGTCGCGGTCGCCAATGCCGCGCGCGATGCCGCGGAAGCCGGGCTCGCGGAACCCGTCGTGCTGCTGTCGCCGGCTTGTGCGTCATTCGACCAGTTCCGCAATTTCGAGATCCGTGGCGACCGGTTCCGGGAACTGGTGCTGGCGCTGGATGGGGTGAGGGCGGTTTAAGGCGCGATCTTCACGAACCAGTATCAGCCGACGTGTTCTGGCTCAGTCGAGGGAATATCACGCGGCTGTTAGGAGCCAACAGTCGAGGTCATTTGATCGCACCGTGCAGGGGGCGTTGATGATTGAGCCGTCGGATGATCGCAAGGACACGTCGCCGCTGATCGCAGAGATCGCCGAATTTATTCGGCATCATGCGACGGGCTCGATCCTCCGCGTCGGGATCGATGGCGTGGATGGTGTAGGAAAGACGGTGTTCGCGGACACGCTCGCGCGTGTAATCGGCACGCTCGGACGGCCCGTTATCCGCGCCTCCGTGGACAGCTTTCATAACACGCGCGAGATCCGATACCGGCAGGGGAAAACCTCTCCACGTGGCTTTTACGCGGACTCCTACAATTATGTTGAGTTGCGGAAAGTACTGCTCGATCCTCTCGGACCCGGCGGCTCACGCGTCTATTGCCCTGCCATCTTCGATCACACCGTGAACGCCCCGGTCGCCGCTTGCTGGTCGATTGCCGATCCCGATGCTGTCCTCGTCTTCGACGGCATCTTCCTGCATCGACCGGAACTCAGGGATGTCTGGAACCTGTCGATTTTTCTGGATGCGCCATTCGCCATCACCATCCCGCGCGGCGCCGGTCGCGGCCCCGGATACGGATCGGCTGATGTGGATGCCGCGTCCAACCGGCGTTATATCGAAGGCCAGCGCCTGTATCTGCAAGAGAACGACCCGCAAAACCGCGCGAATCTCGTCATCGACTATTCCGATTTCACGCACCCTGCAGTCACAGCCCGCCGCTGGCCGCCCTGAATGGGGCCAAATTTTCACAATCCATTAACCGTCTGGCAACCACGATGGCCCATCGATAGGAGTTCATCGACCCGCAGGACGCGCTTATGATCTCTCGCGAACAACGCACACCGCTCAGCGAATGGTGGTGGACCGTGGACCGCCTGCTGCTGGCGGCGATCATCGCGCTGATGCTGGCCGGGGTGATCCTGTCGCTGGCCGCCTCGCCGCCGGTGGCGACGCGCATCGGGCTCGATCCGTTCCACTTCTTCAACCGGCATATCCTGTTTCTGGTGCCGTCGATTATCGTACTGATCGGCGTGTCCTTCATGACGCCGCGGCAGATCCGCCGCTCGGCCCTTGTCGTGTTCGCGATCTCCATCGTGCTGATCCTGGCAACCTTGCTGATCGGGCCGGAGGTGAAGGGCGCCAAGCGCTGGATCACCATTCTTGGCATCAACATCCAGGCGTCGGAATCCGCCAAGCCGGCTTTCGTCGTCATCGCCGCCTGGCTGTTCTCGGAATCCGCGCGCAAGCCGGAGATGCCGGCCACATCCATGGCTATCGTCCTGCTGATGATGCTGGTGTCGCTGCTGGTGATGCAGCCCGACTTCGGCCAGACCATGCTGATCCTGATGGCCTGGGGTTCGCTGTTCTTCATCGCCGGCATGCGCATGGTCTGGGTGTTCGGCCTCGGCGCCACCGCGGCAGGCGGGCTATTGATGGCTTATTTTCTGGTGCCGCATGTCGCAGGCCGTATCAAACGCTTCATGGATCCCGCGTCGGGCGACACGTTCCAGGTCGATACCGCGATGGAGGCGTTTTCGAATGGTGGCTGGTTCGGCCTCGGGCCGGGTGAGGGCATCGCCAAGCGCAGCCTGCCGGACAGCCACACCGACTTCGTGTTTGCCGTCGGCGCCGAAGAGTTCGGCATTCTCCTGTGCCTTGCGGTGCTCAGCCTGTTCGCCTTCATCGTGATCCGCGCGATGTCGCGCGCCTACGCCACCGAAGATCTGTTCTCGCGCTTCGCTGCCTCGGGTCTCGCGATCCTGTTCGGCGTGCAGGCGGCGATCAACATGGCGGTGAATCTGCATCTGATCCCGGCGAAGGGCATGACGCTGCCCTTCATCTCCTATGGTGGTTCGTCGATGATCTCGCTGGCTTACAGCGTCGGCATGCTGCTCGCTTTGACACGGATGCGTCCGCGCACTGAAGTCGAGGCGATCGACGCCCACGTCGCGCGCACTTACGCGTGATGAGCACCGCGCCTCTCATATTGCTTGCGGCGGGCGGCACCGGCGGACATCTGTTTCCGGCGGAAGCGCTCGGCGTTGCTTTGATGAAGCGCGGGCTGCGCGTCCGGCTCGTCACCGATGCGCGGGCGCTGAAATATAGCGGGCTGTTTTCACGCGAGATGATCGATGTGGTGCCGAGCGAGACGGTGCGCTCTCGCAATCCCATCTCGCTGGCACGCACCGGCATCATGCTCGCCGCCGGCACCGTGATGGCGCTGAATCTGATGCGCAGCCTGAAACCAGCGGCGGTGATCGGTTTCGGCGGCTATCCGACTGTGCCGCCACTGTTTGCCGCGCGTCTGTTCGGCATTCCCACCCTCATTCACGATTCCAACGCCGTCATGGGCCGCGCCAACCGCATGCTGTCCGGCAAGGTCAGCGCCATCGCGACGTCGTTGCCCGGCGTGCTCGACCGCGATCCCGAATTGTCGAAGAAGACCACGACCACGGGCACGCCGATGCGTCCGGCGATCCTCGCCGCCGCGGCCGTTCCTTATGCGGCGCCGGATCTCAGCGGGCCATTCCGCTTGCTCGTCGTCGGCGGCAGCCAGGGCGCGCGTATCATGGCTGATATCGTGCCACCCGCGATCGAGCGTCTCGAACCGGCGCTGTGTAATCGTCTCGTGCTGACGCAACAGGTGCGCGACGAAGACATGAGGCGCGTGCGTGCAGTCTATGACAAGCTCAAGATCAAGGCCGAACTCGCGCCGTTCTTCAGCGATCTCCCCGCGCGTCTCGCATCGAGCCAACTTGTGATCTCGCGCTCCGGTGCGGGCACCGTCGCCGAACTTGGCGCCATCGGCCGGCCTTCCATTCTGGTGCCGCTGCCCGGTGCGCTGGATCAGGATCAGTTCGCCAATGCCGGCGTGCTGGCGGACGCCGGCGGCGCGCTTCGTATTGCGCAGGGTGATTTCACGCCGGATCGTCTGGCTGCTGAAATCTCGGCGCTGGCCGGTGAGCCCCAGCGATTGACCGCGATGGCCTCAGGCGCGCGCAAGGTCGGCAAGCTCGATGCAGCAGAGCGGCTGGCGGATCTGGTTGCCAAGGTCGCGAAGATTTAGGTCATCGGTTCTGCTACACGTCGTCCCCACGCGGTTCGCCGGGGGGGCAATGAGCGGAGAGTATCTTTCCAATATTCCGATGACGCACCGCGGGATCGCGCAGACTGCGCTCAGGGCGTCTGTCGGTTCTGCAACCATCGATTCCATCCGGCCGATTCCGGGTGGCGTCTCGGGTGCATTGGTCTACCGGGTGACTGCCGGCGGTCGCCGCTACGTCTTGCGCATGGAGGGGCACGCAAGTCCGCTGCGTAATCCTCACCAGTATTCCGCGATGCGCATTGCCGCGGAGGCGGGTATCGCGCCACGGCTGCACCATGTGGATGAGACCGCACGTGTCGCGGTGATGGACTTTATCGTCGAGCAACCATTGAATACCTATCCCGGCGGCCCTCACGCTTTGGCACAGGCGCTGGGAGACATGCTGCGGCGCCTGCAGGGGACGCCAAGGTTCGGGCGCTTCGTTGAATATCCCGAGATCGTCGCCCGGCTATGGGCCCATGTCTGCCGCACAAATCTGTTTGCGCCCGGCGTGCTCGATGCCCACACGCAGCGTCTGGCACACCTCCGTGACGCTTATAAGTGGAATAGCGACGAGGCGGTTTCCAGCCACAATGATATCCTGCCGCGCAATCTTCTGTTCGATGGCGAGCGTCTGTGGCTGGTCGATTGGGAGTCGGCCTATTGCAACGATCCCGTCGTCGACATGGCGACCATGCTCGATAATTTTGCACCGTCACCTGAACTCGAAGAGGTGCTTTTGCAGGCATGGCTTGGTCACCCGCCCGATCGCAGCCTGCGCGATCGCCTCGAACTGATGCGCGCGCTCACCCGTCTGTTTTATGCGGGCGTCTAGTTCAGCGCGGTTGCGACCGCGTCGCGTTCGGTGCCGGACACGGACCTCTCGGCTCCTATACTTGCGGAATTCCAGCAGGCCTTGCGCGACGGGCGGCTGGCGCCCGACGCGTTGGAGACCAGACATCTGCTTGGAAAGATGTATCTCGCTGCATTTTTCACGGGCGAGAAACCGCCGGGGCTGCCTCCGCCGATCAGTGCCTTTCAAGTAATGGGCACAGCGGAGGCATGACGACGAGGTGCTGAAGCGCTACAGCCTCACGGTCTCCACCAGATAATCCAGAAACGCCCGCACGCGCGCCGGCAACTGGCCGCCATGGCCGACGAACACCGCGTGGATCGGTTCGATGTCACCGGGGTTGAATGCTTCGAGCACCGGCACCAGCCGGCCGGCTTTGATATCGGCCTCGACGTGAAAACGCGCCAGTCGCGCGAGGCCCATGCCGGCCACGGCGAGATGCTGCATCGCTTCGCCGTCGCTGACGAGGGCATTGCCTGACGGCATCACGGCGATTGTCTCGCCGCCGATCTTGAACGGCCAGCCGTTCTCCCACTTGGCAAAGCCGAAGCGCAGCAGATTATGGTCAGCGAGATCGTCCGGCGTCTTCGGTGTGCCGCGCTCATTGAGATAGCCGGGCGAGGCGACCACGACCATTCGGCTCTCGCCGAGTTTGCGCGCCAGCAGTCGTGACTCGCGCATCAAGCCGACGCGAATGGCGACATCGGCGCGCTCTTCCAGGAGATCCACCACGAGATCCGTCAGAACGACCTCGACCTTGATGTCCGGATAGCGCTTCGCAAAATCGGGGAGCAGCGGCAGCAGGAGACGCAGGCCGAAGGGCACGCTGGTATTGACGCGCAGCAGGCCGCTCGGTGTGGCGCCGATGGCGGCCTCGCGTTCGGCTGCGCTGATCTCGTCGAGAATGCGTAGTGCGCGCTCATAGAACGCACTGCCTTCCGGCGTGAGTTGCAGCTTGCGCGTCGAGCGGTTGATGAGCCGCACGCCGAGCCGTGCTTCCAGCCGCGCCACCAGCTTGCTGACGGCAGAGGGGGTCATCCGGAAGGCCCGCGCCGCGGTCGAAAAACCGCCGAGCTCGACCACGCGGGTGAACACTTCCATTTCGCCGGAGCGGTTGACGTCGAGCCGTGACATAAGGCTTCAACTCGTTTGGTGAATTCAATTCACAAATATTGTGAATGAGGCATGTCTATCTCATCAATGTCAGGAGGTCCACATCTCCCGTCATCGGGCATTCGGCCCGGCCAGTCATGGGACACGATCATGCCTCTCGCACTTTACGCGCTCACCGCCGGCGCCTTCGGAATTGGCGTCACCGAATTCGTCATCATGGGTCTTCTCATCGAGGTCGGCGGCGACCTCGGCGTGTCGATCCCGGCCGCGGGTCTGCTGATCTCGGGCTATGCGCTGGGTGTTGTGCTCGGCGCCCCGATCATGACCATCGCCACCAGTCGCTGGCCGCGCAAAACCGTGCTGCTGGTGCTGATGGGCATCTTCACGCTGGGCAATCTCGCTTGCGCCCTGGCGCCGGACTACTGGAGCCTGATGGCGGCACGCGTGCTGACGGCTTTCGCGCATGGCACGTTCTTCGGCGTCGGCTCGGTGGTGGCGACGAGCCTCGTGCCCGAGAACAAGAAGGCGTCGGCGATCTCCATCATGTTCGCCGGCCTGACGGTGGCGACCATTCTCGGCGTGCCGTTCGGGACGTGGCTCGGGCAGGGCTATGGCTGGCGCGCGACCTTCTACGCGGTGACGCTGGTGGGAATGGTTGCGATGGCCGCAGTGGCGCTGCTGGTGCCACCGGTCAAGGCGCCGGAAGAACACAGCAAGCTGTCCGACGATCTCGCAGTGCTGGCGCGGCCTCAGGTGCTGCTCGGCCTGCTCACAACAATTTTGGGCTGGATCGGCATCTTCGCGCTGTTCACTTATGTCGCGCCGATCCTGACGAAGATTTCTGGCTTCTCCGATGCGGCCGTGTCGCCGATCCTGCTGGTGTTCGGCGCGGGCGCCATCGTCGGCAATCTGGCCGGCGGACGTCTTGCCGATCGCTGGCCGGCGGGCAGCGTGTTCGGCAGCCTGCTGGCCCTGGCGGTGACGCTCGTGCTGATCACCTTCGCCGCGCATAATCAGGTCGCCGTCATCATCGCTATCGCGCTGCTGGGTGCCACGGCCTTCGCCACCGCGTCGCCCTTGCAGATGGCGGTGCTACGCAAGGCCGAGGGCGCCGGCCAGAGTCTCGCGTCGAGCTTCAACATTGCCGCGTTCAATCTGGGCAATGCCATCGGCGCGTGGCTTGGCGGCGCGGTGATTGCGCATGGCGGTCTGAGCGCGGTGCCATGGGTCGCGGCGCTCGCTCCGCTGGCTGGGGTCGCTTTGGCGCTCATTGCCAATCGTGCGGATCGCGCACCGGCGCCGGTTCCCGCGCCGGCGGAATAGGGTGCTCAAGGCGGATTCGCCTGATCCGCAAGCCAAATTTCCGTCTTTTTCGTCATGGCCGGGCTTGTCCCGGCCATCCACGTCTGTTTGAAGGAGTCATCTGCTCGAACGAGCTTGGATGCCCGGACGTCCAGCGAAGCTCGCTTCGCGCTGCCCGGACATGATGGAACATAGAGACGCCCCATGAGACTGCCGCGCGAAATCGGACCCATTCACTTTGTTGGTATCGGCGGCATCGGCATGAGCGGCATCGCCGAGGTGCTGTGCAATCTCGGTTATACCGTGCAGGGCTCCGACGCCTCCGAGAGCGCGAACGTCAATCGTCTCAGAGAAAAGGGCATCACCATCCATGTCGGCCACAAGGCCGATAACGTGTCGGGCGCCGACGTGCTCGTCGTCTCCACCGCGATCAAGCGCGACAATCCGGAATTGATGGCTGCGCGCGCCCAGCGCATTCCCGTGGTGCGCCGCGCCGAGATGCTCGCCGAATTGATGCGCCTCAAGAGCTGCGTCGCCATCGCCGGCACCCATGGCAAGACCACGACGACGTCGATGGTTGCGGCTCTGCTCGATGCCGGCGAACTCGATCCGACCGTCATCAATGGCGGCATCATCAATGCCTATGGCACCAATGCGCGCCTCGGCGCCGGCGAGTGGATGGTGGTGGAAGCCGACGAGAGCGACGGCACCTTCCTGAAGCTGCCGGCCGATGTCGCCATCGTCACCAATGTGGATCCCGAACATCTCGATCACTTCAAGACCTTCGATGCCGTGCAGGATGCGTTCCGCCACTTTGTCGAGAACGTGCCGTTCTACGGTTTCGCCGTGATGTGCATCGATCACCCCGTGGTGCAGAGCATCGTCGGCAAGATCGAGGATCGCCGCATCATCACTTACGGACAGAACCCGCAGGCCGATGCGCGGCTGGTCGATCTGAAACCCGCCAATGGCGGCTCAAGCTTCAAGGTCGCGTTCCGCGATCGCAAGGCCGGCACCTCGCATGAGATCGACAATCTGCTGCTGCCGATGCCGGGTCGTCACAACGCACTGAATGCCACGGCGGCGATTGCCGTCGCGCATGAACTCGGCATGTCCGATGAGGCGATCCGCAAGGCCATCGCCGGCTTCGGCGGTGTCAAGCGCCGCTTCACCAAGACCGGCGAGTGGAACGGCGTCACCATCATCGACGACTACGGCCATCATCCCGTGGAGATTTCCGCCGTGCTGCGCGCCGCGCGTGAAAGCACCGCAGGCAAGGTCATCGCCGTGGTGCAGCCGCATCGCTACACGCGCCTGCAGTCGCTGTTCGAGGAATTCTGTACCTGCTTCAACGACGCCGACACCGTGATCGTCGCCGACGTCTATCCCGCCGGCGAAGCGCCGATCGAGGGCATCGATCGCGACAATTTCGTGCTCGGCCTGCGCGCCCACGGCCATCGCGAGGTGATCCCGCTGCAGGAATCGGCGGCGCTTGCGGGTCTTGTCGCGGGTGTTGCGAAGTCGGGCGATACGGTTGTGTGTCTGGGTGCAGGCAACATCACGCAATGGGCTTATGCATTGCCGGGCGAATTGAAGGCGCTGGGGTGACTTGATGGGGCATACGCTGCAGAAGAGTTCGTCATGGCCGGGCTTGTCCCGGCCATCCACGTCTTTACTGCGTGATGAGAGGATACAGGTCGTCCCAGTTCGGATTGTCGATCATGATCTTCCGAACCTTCCACGCCCGCGGCCAGTGCTTGATGTTATGCTCGCGCTGAATGGCGTCGCGGATGTCCTCGAAGCGCTCGAAATACACGAGCAGCTTGAGATCGTACCGCTTGGTAAAGCCATCGACGAAGCCGGATCTGTGTTCGTGGACGCGGCGCACGAGATCGTTGGTCACCCCGACATACAGGATGCCATTCGGCCGATTGGTCATGAAGTACACGTAACCACCTGCCATGTTGATAGCTCGAAAGGCGTGGATGGCCGGGACAAGCCCGGCCATGACGGAGTTACATTTTCGCCTTATCACATTTGCGAGCGCTCCGCCCTTTTTAGTAGTAGTCTTCACTCTCTCTCGTCATGGCCGGGCTTGTCCCGGCCATCCATGTCTTCTTCCTGCGCAATAACATGACCTTCCCCGACATCACCCCCCAACTCAAATCCGCGATGCCCGATCTGCGCGGGCGTCTGCTCGCGAACGAGTCCCTCGCGCCGTTGACATGGTTTCGTGTCGGTGGTCCCGCGCAGGTGTTGTTCACGCCGGCGGATGAGGACGATCTCGCTTACTTCCTCTCGAAGCTTCCCTCCGACATTCCCGTCACCGTCGTCGGCGTCGGCTCCAATCTCATCGTGCGCGATGGCGGCATCAAAGGTGTCGTCATTCGCCTGAGCCCGCGCGGCTTCGGTGCAACATCAGCCGAAGGTGATGTCGTCAGCGCGGGCACGGCTGCGCTCGACAAGCGCGTGGCAGAGACGGCGGCAGCGGCGAATGTCGGCGGTCTCGAATTCTACTTCGGCATTCCCGGCTCCATCGGCGGCGCGCTGCGGATGAATGCTGGCGCCAATGGCGACGAGACCAAGGATGTGCTGATCGAAGCCACCGGCATCGGCCGCGATGGCACGAAACATGTTTTCGACAATGCCGGCATGGCGTTCGTCTATCGCAATTCCGGCGTCGATCCCTCGATCATCTTCACCTCGGTGAGATTCCGCGGAACGATTACAGAGCCCGCCGCCATTCGCGCGCGGATGGACGAGGTGCAGGCGCATCGCGAGACCGCGCAGCCGATCCGTGAGAAGACCGGTGGCTCCACGTTCAAGAACCCGCCCGGTCACAGCGCGTGGAAGCTGGTCGATGCCGCTGGCTGCCGCGGCCTGCGCGTCGGCGGCGCGCAGGTGTCGGAGATGCACTGCAATTTCCTGATCAACACCGGCGATGCCACGGCGAGCGATATCGAAACGCTCGGCGAGACCGTGCGCGCGCGCGTGCTGGCGCAGTCGGGCATCGATCTGCATTGGGAAATTAAGCGCATCGGCGTCGCGCCGTAACACGATATGTCTGACGCATTTCCTTAACGCGAACCGGCACCACTTCGCTCGGAAACGTTTTGGCTGCTATTTCGGCGGTGGCGGTAGTGCCGACGCCGGTCCGGCCTCGCTGATGCTCAGCAGATTTTCCAGCGGCGCAGGGGCGACGCGGAAGGCGCCGTCGAACGGATGTTCCTGCAGCGCGATAATGCCGAGAGCGACGATGGCGCCGCTGGCGAACACCGTGAGCGCCGCGAGCATGGCCCGCGGCCGTTCCAGATGCACCAGCGCCAGCGCCAGTTGCGTGATCAGCCCGAGCAGCAGGACCGACGTCCATTTCAGATCGTTGGTGTGGTCGGTCGACAGGCTGAGCCGGTCATTGCGCGCGGTCCCGGCGCGGATCGAGGCGCCCATCAGCGCCCCATGCACCGTGTTGCTGGCGTCGCGCGTGATGGCGGGATCGCTGATTTCGCGCAGCAGGCTGTCATAGGCCACATCGGTGCGCGGCGACTTCAGGCCGAGGAGCATTGCCGGCCATTCCTCCGTCACTTCCGATGTCACATAGGCCTTCAGCGCGGCGCGTATGTTGGACATGTCGGTGACCGATGCCACGCTCAGCGTATGGATGTTGCGCAGCTCGCCGGCCTCGATCTGAACGGCGCGGACGGCCTGGCGGTTGCGGTCGCCGACGTCGCTGGCAAGGAAGCCCGTGAGCAGGCCGAACAGGATGGCCACCGAGGAAAAGAAAGGCGCGACGATGCCGTGGATGGACTTCAGCCGCATAGACAGCAGCCGGCTGGATGTCAGCCCCACGAGGATCAGCGCGACTCCGTAATAGATGGTGCCCAGCGTCGCGAAGATGCCGAAGGTAGAGAGTTCGAGCCAGGCTCTGATCATCAGGTTACTTCCATGTCACCGCGGGGCGGGCTCGCAAAACCGCCCCCGACAAGGCATTATATGACTCGGCTAGCGTGATGCTATTGCCTTGTCGGCGGCGGCGCGATTCGCGGATGGGTTCGGAGACGACACGATGACGGAGCAGGCGAGACCTCAGCGGATCACCATCATGTTTGGTGGCCTGAACAAGGAGCGTCTGGTGTCGGTGGCCTCCGCACAGGCCCTGCACAGCGCGTTGCCCGATGCGGATCTGTGGTTCTGGGATGCCGATGACCGCGTCTACGAGACGTCGGGCACGGCGCTGCTCTCCCATGATCGTCCGTTCGAGGATCCGTTCAAGCCCGGTGGCAGCAGCATCGGCGTGCTGACGCAGGCGCTCGACAAGGCCCAGGCCGAGAACCGCGTGCTGGTGCTCGGCATGCATGGCGGCGCTGCGGAGAATGGTGAGCTGCAGGTGATGTGCGAAATGCGCGGCATCCCGTTCACCGGTTCCGGTTCGGCATCATCCAATCTGTCTTTCGACAAGGTCGGCGCCAAGCGCTTCGCGGCCATCGCAGGCGTGCCCATCGTGGCGGGTGTCGCATTGAACGACATGGAAGCCGCGCTCGCCGAATACGGCAAGCTGATCGCCAAGCCCGCACGTGACGGATCGAGCTACGGCCTGATGTTCGTCAATGCGAAGCAGGATCTCGTTGCTGTGCGCAATGCGGCCAAGACCGAGGACTATGTGATTGAGCCGTTCGTCGCCGGCGTCGAGGCGACCTGCGCCGTGCTTGAGCAGGCCGATGGCTCGCTGATCGCATTGCCGCCGATCGAAATCATCCCGGCTGATGGCGGTTTCGACTATGAGGCGAAGTATCTCGCCAAATCGACGCAGGAAATCTGCCCCGGGCGTTTCACGCCCGAGGTTTCCGCGGCGATCATGGATTTCGCGGTCAAGGCGCACCGCGCGATGTCGTGCCGCGGCTATTCGCGGTCGGACTTCATCGTGTCGGCCAAAGGCCCAGTCTATCTGGAGACCAATACGCTTCCGGGCCTGACCAAGGCTTCGCTCTATCCCAAGGCGCTCAACGCCCAGGGGATCAGTTTTGTGGATTTTTTGAACGGCCAGATCGAGCTCGCGGTGAAACGGGCAGGCGGGTAGGCGGCCTGCCATCTCACTCCGTCATGGCCGGGCTTGTCCCGGCCATCCACGCCTTACTTCGCTGCGAAGACGTGGATGCCCGGCACAAGGCCGGGCATGACGGAGTTTAATCGCTGGCCGGCGCAACACCCGATCACCCGCGTTAATTCCGGCAACCCCGCGACGCCGGCCATGAAGCTGCCGCAGTTCCCTCGGGCGCGTCGGCCACACCTCGGCTAAAGTCTTCCACAGCCGTATCAAATCGCGCTCTGCGCCCATCCCCTTTACACTTTGTTTACCAGGAAGGCCGAAGGTTAACGCTGGCGGCGCGTATGCGCTTGGCTGCCGAGGCGTGAGCTTTGCGGGGACTCCGTGACGACGCGTATCGATGGAAAACCGGCCTTTTTCAAAGGCTTGAATCCATCCCGGCAGGACCGAGACGTCACTCGCGCCTCAAGTCCCGCGCCAATGCGGACGTAACCTGTGACGAGCTCGTGGTATGGATGGTGGAGGACGCCTCTCTCGGTCGGTGCGACCCTTGAGGCCCCAAGCTGATCTTAAAATGGCTGCCCTTGGGGCAGGCATTCTGCTGCGTGAGCAGCTGAGTCCGCTCGCCCGCTTCTGGGCCCGTTTTCGTGCCGCCAAGCCTGCCGTCCGCGAACAGAGTTCCAATCGCTTCATCGCGACGCTTGAGCGTTACGCGCCGCGCCGCGTCGGAATTGCGGCCACCGTGTTGATGCTGACGGGCAGCCTCGCGCTCGGTGTGGTCAAGGGCAATCACGTCGACGAAATGGTCGAAGCTTTCAGCGATGCGCGCAATGCTGCGGCCAATGCCGCCGGCTTCCGCATTGCCTCCGTCATTCTCAACGGCCGCAAGCAGCTGACCCAGGACGAGATCCTGGCCATCGGCGGCGTCAATGGTCGCTCTTCGCTGTTCTTCCTCGACGCCGCGGCTGTCCGCGACAAGCTCAAGGCCAATCCGTGGATCGCTGACGCCAATGTGCTGAAGCTCTATCCGAACCGTCTGCAGATCGATGTCACCGAGCGCACGGCCTTTGCGCTGTGGCAGGAGGACGGTCGTCTCTCGGTGATCGCCGATGACGGTGCCGTTCTCGAAAACTACGTGTCGCGCCGCTTCATGTCGCTGCCACTGGTGGTGGGCAAGGGCGCCGACAGCAACGCCAGGGATTTCCTCGCGCTGCTCGATCGCTATCCGCAGGTCCGCTCGGTCACCAAGGCCGCGATCTTCGTCGGCGAGCGCCGCTGGAATCTCCGCCTGAAGGATGGCCTCGACATTCGCCTCCCGGAAATCGACGTCGGCAACGCGCTGGCCATGCTCAGCAAGCTCGACAAGGAAGATCGCCTGTTCTCGCGCGACATCGTCGCCATCGACATGCGGCTGTCGGATCGGCTGACCGTGCGGCTGTCGGAAGACGCCGCGAAGGCGCGCGAAGATCTGTTCAAGGCACAAGACAAGTCCAAGAAGAAGGCTGGCGCGGCATGACCGGTCTCGATCGCAACCAGGCGCCGAAAACGCGTCAGATGGCGGCCAACCGCACCGCGCTGGTGGCGTCGCTGGACGTCGGCACCAGCAAGATCGCGTGCATGATCGCGCGTCTGCGGCCATCCGCGCCGAACGAAGCCCTGCGCGGCCGCAGCCATGCGGTTGAACTGATCGGCTACAGCCAGATCCAGTCGCGCGGCGTCAAGTCCGGTGCGATCGTCGATATGGGCGAGGCCGAGCAGGCCGTCCGTCAGGCGGTGGCGCTGGCCGAACGTATGGCCAAGGTTCGCGTCGAATCCGTTTTGCTGTCGGTGTCGGCCGGTCGCCTGCAGGGCCAACTGATTGAAGCGTCAGCCGATATCAAGGGCGGCGCCGTCACGGCCTCCGATATAGCACGCGTCACCTCGACCGGCATGCGCCACGCGACGCCGCCGGGCCGCACGGTGCTCCACGCATTGCCGGTCGGCTATTCACTCGATGGCGTGAAGGGCATTCGCGATCCCAAGGGCATGGTCGCCTCGCAGTTCGGCGTCGATATGAATGTCGTCACTGCGGACGCGACGGTCGCACGTAACCTGATGCTGGTCGTCGAGCGCTGCCATCTCAATGTCGAAGCCATGGCTGCGGCGCCCTATGTCGCAGGTCTCTCTGTTCTCACCGATGACGAGACCGATCTCGGCGCTGCGGTCGTCGAGATGGGCGCAGGTACGACAACGATCGCGACCTATTCCGGCGGACGCTTCGTGCACGCGTCGGGATTTGCGGTCGGCGGGCAACACATCACCATGGATCTCGCGCGCGGACTCGGTGCTTGCATCGCGGATGCCGAGCGAATCAAGACGTTATATGGCACGGTGCTGACGGGTGGCTCCGATGCGCGCGAACTCATGAACGTGCCGACGGCTGGTGATAACGATCGCGATTTTCCGCAGGTCGTATCCCGCGCCACGATCGCGAACATCGTGCGTCAGCGTGCCGAGGAGATTTTTGAAATGGTCAGGGACCGGTTGGCGGATTCGCCCTTCGCTGCAGAACCGCGCGCACGCGTGGTGCTGTCAGGCGGCGCGTCGCAGCTCACGGGCCTTGCCGAACTCGGCAGCCAGATTCTCGGACGGTCCGTTCGCATTGCACGACCACTCGGCTTCGGCCGGCTGCCCAATGAAGCCAAGAGCGCTTCGTTCGCGGTGCCGTCGGGCCTGCTGGTCTATCCGCAATTCGCTCATCTTGAACATGTCGAACCGCGGCATACGCGGCAGCTCAAGACAGGGACCAGTGACGGTTATTTCGGAAAGGTCGGACGATGGCTTCGAGAGGGCTTCTGATGAAATTTTTCCGACCAGTGTTTTTTCCATCTCCGACGCCATCGGCCACCGGCCAATGGCATGACCACACAACGCGCGCGTAATCGAGAGGCAACCTCATGACCATCAATCTCAACGTTCCTGATATCAGCGAGCTGAAGCCCCGCATTACCGTGTTCGGTGTCGGTGGCGCTGGCGGCAACGCCGTCAACAACATGATCACCGCAGGTCTGCAGGGCGTCGATTTCGTCGTCGCCAACACCGATGCGCAGGCGCTGACCATGTCGAAGGCCCAGCGCATCGTGCAGATGGGCACGCAGGTCACCCAGGGTCTCGGCGCCGGTTCGCAGCCCGACGTTGGCGCTGCCGCCGCGCAGGAAGTCATCGACGAAATCCGTGATCACCTGACCGGCGCCAATATGGTGTTCGTCACCGCCGGCATGGGCGGCGGCACCGGCACCGGCGCTGCTCCGGTCATCGCCAAGACCGCGCGCGACATGGGCATCCTCACCGTCGGCGTGATCACCAAGCCGTTCCACTTCGAAGGCCAGCGCCGCATGCGCACGGCCGAAGCCGGCATTGCCGAGCTCCACAAGGTGGTCGACACGCTGTTGATCATCCCGAACCAGAACCTGTTCCGGGTCGCCAACGAGAAGACCACTTTCGCCGACGCCTTCGCGATGGCCGACCAGGTGCTCTACTCGGGCGTTGCCTGCATTACCGACCTGATGGTCAAGGAAGGCCTCATCAACCTCGACTTCGCCGACGTGCGCGCAGTCATGAAGGAGATGGGCAAGGCGATGATGGGCACCGGCGAAGCCACCGGTGAGAAGCGCGCGCTGACCGCAGCGGAAGCTGCGATCGCCAACCCGCTGATTGACGATAGCTCGATGAAGGGTGCCCGCGGCCTGCTGATCTCGATCACCGGCGGCAAGGACCTGACCCTGTTCGAAGTCGACGAAGCCGCGACCCGCATTCGCGAAGAAGTCGATGCCGACGCCAACATCATTGTCGGCGCCACCTTCGACGAGAGCCTCGACGGCGTGATCCGCGTGTCGGTCGTCGCCACCGGCATCGAACAGGCCATGCTGGCCCGCAATTCCTCGGCTCCGGTCACCACCGCGACCTCGGCCGTTGCGGCTCCTGCTGGCAACGGCGCTCCGGATGCCCGCCTGGCCGATCTGACCGCGCGTCTCCGCGCGGACAACCAGCGTCTCGCTGCCGCAGCGGCTGCCAAGTCTGCTGGCGCTCCGGCGCCCGCTGCCGCGCCCCGCGCCCCGGCGACCAGCCATGAGCGTGCCGCGCTCGCCGCCATCGCCGCTGCTGTGGCTCCGGAAGCCGCTGCGCCGCAGCAGTATGGCGACGTGATGGTGCGTCCGATCGCGCAGAAGCCCTCGCTGTTCCCGGAAGCGCCGCGTCAGGAAGCCCCTGTCGAAGCGCCGATCCCCGAACAGTTCATTCCGCCATCGGCCGAACGTGCTCCGCTGCGCGCTCCGCGGATGCCGAAATTCGAAGAACTGCCGATGCCGGCCCAGAACGAGATCCGTCAGGCACGTGGCGAATCGGAAGAGGAACCGCAGAAGGCTCGCCTGTCGCTGCTGCAGCGTCTGGCCAATGTCGGTCTCGGCCGCCGCGACGAGGAAACGGAAGCGCCGGTCTCCGGTCGTCCGTCGGCCCCGCCGATGGCTCCGATGCCGCCGCTGCCCGAGCGTAAGCCACAGCGCAGCGTCGCCCAGCAGATGGGTAACGAGCCGCCGGTGTCCGAATACGCCCGCCGTCCGGCCCCGCAGGGTCTTGATTCTCATGGCCGTCCGGCACCTGTTGCGCCGGCGCCACAGGGCGATGATCATCTGGATATCCCGGCCTTCCTGCGCCGCCAGACCAGCTGACCTTTGTTACAATCGTGACGACGACAGAAGCCCCGGCTGGATCAGCCGGGGCTTTCGTTTGTGACAGCCACCAAAAGGCGTAGGATTTCTTAACCTATTGATAGTAAGTCATTAATCTTTACCGTCGCGCTCTGCCAAGGCTCGAAACGACCGTGGAACCGGCAGAAATTTTGGTTAACCCCTGGCCTGATTGCGGCAAAGGTGGGGTAACAATCGGTAAAAAAGCGTGAGTTGGCGCACTTTGTGGCAGGGGTTAATGTGACTGCGACTCGGGGACTCAGGAGGCCGCAAGGTTCGACTGAGAGAGTCCCTCTCATGACGAGAGGCTACTTGGGTGGGTACCTTATGACTTTCAGCCGACAGACAACGCTTGGATCGCAAGCCACCGTTACCGGTGTCGGCGTCCATTCTGGAAAGCCTGTCAGTCTCACGCTTGGACCTGCGCCCGTCGATGCAGGTTATATTTTTGTTCGCACCGGTCTTGAAGGTGCTGATCGCGAAATCCAGGCCGACGCCAAATCCGTTATCGCCACCGAGTTTGCCACCGTGCTCGGCGATCGTGAAGGCCCAATCGTTTCCACCGCCGAACATGTTCTCGCTGCGCTGCGCGGCATGGGCATCGACAACGCCACCATCGAAGTCGATGGACCGGAAGTGCCGATCATGGACGGCTCCGCAGCCGCCTTCGTCGCCGCCATCGATCAGGCCGGCGTTGTGGAGCAGGGCGCCCGTCGCCGCTTCATTCAGGTTCTCAAACCGGTGCAGGTTGCCATCGGTGACTCGTTCGGCGAAATCCGCCCCCACGCTGCGGGTTTCCGCGCCGAAGTCGAAATCAGCTTCGCCAATCCGGTGATTGGCCGCCAGAGCTACGTGCTCGATCTCAATCCCGAATCCTTCCGCCGCGATATCGCCCGTGCCCGCACCTTCGGTTGCATGAACGACGTGGCCCGCCTCTGGAGCGCCGGTTTTGCGCTCGGCGCGTCCTTCGAGAATTCCGTCGTGTTCGACGATGACAAGCTGCTCAACACCGAAGGCCTGCGCTACAGCGATGAATGCGCCCGCCACAAGGTGCTGGACGCTGTCGGCGATCTCGCGCTGGCAGGTCTGCCGATCCTCGGCGCTTACCGCTCGGTGCGCGGCGGCCACAAGCTCAACAACGCCGTGCTCTGCGCCCTGATGGCCGATCGTTCGGCCTGGAAGATCGTCGAAGCCGATGCCGTCCCTGTCCGCCGCGGCCGCGCCAGCGCCGATGTCACCTCGGGCATGCTTGGCGGCATGATCGCCCCGGCTTTCGGCCCGGACGTTTCCTAAGATCGGGCTTTCTGGCCTTCTTCTACCCGCTGCCGGTATTTTGCGTTGCGCTTTTGCGGGCGCGTAGACCTTTGCGGGCACCGAGACATCCCCGGTAACCATAACCGCCTGTATCTCCACATCCTTCGCCTTAATCCGGGCGAAATGGCTCCGTATCCGGTTGGTTAACGGATGTCATTCGGGTAGATAGAGCACGCGGTCAAGCGAAGCTGCGGGCGCGTATCCGGTTGGTCCGTGATTGTGCGCGTACCGCGCAGACACCGCATGAAGGCGTCAGGTCTCAGATATATGTCGGCACAGCGCATTACGCTCGAATCCCGTGATTCCCTGCTCACCCGCTTCGGCCGCCATGTGCGGTTGGCGTCGGGCCTCATCGTGCTGGCCGTGCCGCTGAGTGGCTGCGGCACCGGCGCACTGTGGGACAAGTTCGGCACCAAGGACGACACTTTCGTCGAGGAGCCCGCCGACAAGCTCTACAATGAGGGCTTGTACCTCATGAACAACAACAAGGATCCCAAGGCCGCCGCGAAGAAATTCGAGGAAGTCGATCGTCAGCATCCGTATTCGGAATGGGCGCGCAAGTCGCTGCTGATGTCGGCCTATGCGGCCTACGAATCCGCCGACTACGACACCTGCATCGGCTCGGCCACGCGCTATGTGACGCTGCATCCCGGCAGCCCGGATGCGGCCTATGCGCAGTATCTGATCGCCGCCTCGCATTACGACCAGATCCCGGACATCTCGCGCGACCAAGGCCGCACCGAAAAGGCAATGGCTGCGCTCGAGGAAGTGGTCCGCAAATATCCGACCTCGGAATATGCGACCTCGGCCAAGAAGAAGCTGGAAGGCGCACGCGACCAGATTGCCGGCAAGGAAATGGAAATCGGCCGCTACAATCTCGACAAGCGCAACTACACCGGCGCCATCAACCGCTTCAAGACCGTCGTGACACAGTACCAGACCACGCGTCACGTCGAGGAGGCGCTGATGCGCCTGACCGAGGCCTATATGGCGATCGGCGTGGTCAACGAGGCGCAGACCGCTGCCGCCGTGCTTGGCCACAACTTTCCTGACAGCAAGTGGTACAAAGACGCCTACAATCTTGTAAAGTCCGGCGGTCTCGAGCCGAGCGAGAACAAGGGGTCTTACCTGAGCAAGGCCTTCAAGAGATTTGGCCTCGGTTAGGAACTGACCTCCCATGCTGGCCCGTCTGTCGATCCGTGACATCGTCCTGATCGAACGGCTCGATATCGAGTTTTCCCGCGGTCTTGCAGTGCTGACCGGTGAAACCGGCGCCGGCAAATCCATTCTTCTCGATGCGTTTGCGCTGGCGCTCGGCGGCCGCGGCGATGCCGGGCTCGTGCGCCACGGCGTCGAGCAGGGCCAGGTCACGGCCGTGTTCGATCTCGCCAAGGGCCATCCGGCGCTGGCGATTCTCAAGGACAACGGCTTCGACGACGATTCCGGCGAGATGATTCTGCGCCGGGTGCAGCTCGCCGACGGCCGCACCCGTGCCTTCATCAACGATCAGGCGATCTCCGTGCAGACCATGAAGGCGGTCGGCGCCGCTTTGGTCGAGATCCACGGCCAGCACGACGAGCGCGCCCTGGTAGATGCCGCCACGCATCGCCGGCTGCTTGATGCTTTCGCCGGGCTGGAGAAGGACGTCACCGCGCTGGAGACGCTCTGGGAGGCCCGCAAGTCCGCTTATGCGGCCCTTGAAAGCCATCGCGCCAATATGGAGCGTGCCGCGCGCGATGCCGATTATCTGCGCCACGCCGCCGATGAGCTGAAGAAGCTCAACCCGAAGGACGGCGAGGAGAGCAAGCTTGCGGAGCGCCGCACCGGCATGATGCAGGGCGAGAAGATCGCGGCCGACCTGCGCGAGGCGCAGGAGGCCGTGTCCGGCCATCATTCGCCGATCTCGTCGCTGGCCGCCGCCGTGCGCCGGCTGGAGCGCCGCGCCGGTTCATCGCCGTCGCTGGTCGAGCCCGCGGTGAAGGCGATCGACGTCGCCATCAACGCGCTGGAAGAAGCCGACCAGCATCTTGCCGCCGCGCTCATCGCCGCCGATTTCGATCCTGCGGAACTCGAGCGTATCGAGGAACGGCTGTTCGCGCTGCGCGGCGCCGCGCGGAAATATTCGACACCGGTCGACGGGCTCGCCGCGCTGGCCGCAAAATATTTTGCCGATGTCGCCACCATCGATGCCGGCGCCGGCCAGCTCAAGGGGCTGGAGACCGCGGCCTCTGACGCCGACAAGAAATACGCCGCCGCAGCGGCAAAACTTTCCGCGGCGCGCATCAAGTCCGCCGAGAAGCTCAACAAGGCCGTCATCGCCGAACTCGGTCCGCTCAAGCTCGAACGTGCCAAGTTCATCACCCAAGTCGACAGCGATGCGGCGACGCCGGGTCCGCACGGCATCGACCGCGTCGAATTCTGGGTTCAGACCAATCCCGGCACCCGCCCCGGCCCGATGATGAAGGTCGCCTCCGGCGGCGAACTCTCGCGCTTCCTGCTGGCGCTGAAGGTGGTGCTCTCCGACAAGGGCTCCGCACCGACTTTGGTGTTCGACGAAATCGACACCGGTGTCGGCGGCGCGGTGGCCGACGCCATCGGCGCGCGCCTGGCGCGGCTCGCCGGCAAGGTCCAGGTGATGGCCGTCACCCACGCCCCGCAGGTGGCGGCGAGGGCCGACCAGCATCTGCTGATCTCCAAGGACGCCCTCGACAAGGGCAAGCGCGTGGCGACGCGCGTCAACACGCTGGCGGAGGATCACCGCCGCGAGGAAATCGCGCGGATGCTCGCGGGTGCGGAGATCACCGCCGAAGCGCGGGCCGCAGCGGAGCGGCTGCTCAAGGGCGCGGCGTAAAAACGCGCGAAGTTGGGCCTCACACTGTCATTCCGGGGCGCTCGCCTCTTGGCGAGCGAACCCGGAACCGCGACGTGCACCTTGTTTCACCATTGTACTCCATCATGCCCGGCCTTGTGCCGGGCATCCACGTCTTTACAACAGCGCTTCAAGGCGTGGATGGCCGGGACAAGCCCGGCCATGACGAACATCGGTGACCGCGTATGGCAAAACCCGCAAAAACTCCCCCCGACATCTCCACGCTCACGAAGCCCAAAGCGAAGATCGAGCTGATGCGGCTGTCGCTGGAGATGGAAGCGCACAACAAGCGCTACTATCAGGACGACGCGCCGACGGTGTCGGACGCGGAGTATGACGCACTGCGCCAGCGGGTCGAGGCGATCGAGGCGAAGTTTCCGGACCTCGTCGCAAAGGATTCACCGACACAGACGGTCGGCGCAGCGCCCGCGCGTGGCTTTGCAAAGATCCAGCATGTGGTGCCGATGCTGTCGCTGGGCAATGCGTTCAGCGATGAGGAAGTGACCGAATTCGTGGAGCGCATCCAGCGCTTCCTCAAGCTCGATGAAATCCCGGCCATCGTCGCCGAGCCGAAGATCGACGGTCTGTCGCTGTCGCTGCGCTACGAGAACGGTGAGTTGATCCGCGCCGCCACGCGGGGTGACGGTTTCACCGGCGAGGACGTCACCGCCAATGTTCGCACCATCAAGGACATTCCCACGACGCTGAAAGGCAAGCACATCCCCGCCGCCTGCGAGCTGCGCGGCGAGGTCTATATGCTCAAGAGCGACTTCCTCGCGCTCAACAAGAAGCAGGAAGAGGCCGGCGACACCGTCTTCGCCAATCCCAGAAATTCCGCGGCCGGCTCGCTGCGCCAGAAGGACGTGGCGATCACTGCGTCACGTCCGCTGAAATTCTTTGCCTATGCCTGGGGCGAGATGTCGGACTATCCGATGGCGGAGCCGACCCAGCACGCGATGATCGCGTGGCTGGACAAAGTCGGCTTCACCGTCAATCCTGAGATCACCTCGTGCAAGAGCGTTGATGACGCGCTCGCCTTCTATCGCCGCATCGGCGAGATCAGGGCCAAGCTCGGCTATGATATCGACGGCGTCGTCTACAAGGTCGACCGCATCGACTGGCAAGCGCGTCTCGGATTCGCCGGCCGCGCGCCGCGCTGGGCCATCGCGCATAAATTCGCTGCCGAACAGGCGACGACGGTGCTGGAGAAAATCGATATCCAGGTCGGCCGCACGGGCGCACTGACACCCGTGGCGCGGCTGACGCCGATCACCGTTGGCGGCGTCGTGGTGTCGAACGCCACACTGCATAATGCCGACTACATCGCGGGCATCGGCAATGACGGCCAGCCGCTGCGCGACGGCGTCGATATTCGCGAAGGCGACACCGTCATCGTGCAACGCGCCGGCGACGTCATTCCGCAGGTCGTCAATGTCGTCCTCGACAAGCGGCCGAAAAGCGCGAAGCCGTATGAATTTCCCACCAAATGCCCGGTCTGCGGCAGCCACGCGATCCGCGAGAACGACGAAGTCGTCACGCGCTGCACCGGCGCGCTGGTCTGCCCGGCGCAGGCAGTCGAGAAGCTCAAGCATTTCGTCTCGCGGCTGGCCTTCGACATCGATGGGCTCGGCGACAAGCAGATCCAGGAATTCTACGACGAGGGCGTCATCATGCATCCCGTCGATATCTTCACGCTGGCCAAACGCGACGAGCGCAACACCAAGAAACTGCGCGACCGCGAGGGCTATGGCGAGACCTCGGTGCGCAACCTGTTCGCCGCCATCGATGACCGCCGCAAGATCGAACTCAATCGCCTGATCTTCGCGCTCGGCATCCGCCATATCGGCGAAGGCAATGCCAAGCTGCTGGCGCGACACTACGGTTCGTTTGCTGCGTTTCGCGAGGCGATGCTTGCGGCTGCTGCGGGGCAGGGCGCTGAGGAGAATACGTCTGAAGCCTATGCCGATCTCAACGCCATCGATGGCGTCGGTGAAATCGTCGCCGATGCGGTGGTCGAGTTCTTCGCCGAGAAACGTAACGTGAAGGCGCTCGACGAGTTGCTGAGCGAGATCGAGGTGCTCGATGTTGCACAGGCCAAGACCGATACGCCGGTGGCCGGCAAGACCGTGGTGTTCACGGGCTCACTGACCAAGTTCACGCGTGATGAGGCGAAGGCGGGTGCCGAGCGTCTCGGTGCCAAGGTCGCAGGCTCGGTGTCGAAGAAGACGGACTATGTCGTCGCGGGTGAGGACGCCGGTTCGAAACTCACCAAGGCACGCGATCTCGGCGTCGCGGTGCTCACGGAAGAGGAGTGGCTGGCGCTGATCGGGGGGTAGGGGCGGTCGGGTTCGGGCATTTTCCGGCGCGCCTTGCCCACACTCGCCATTTCGGGTGTTGTCTTGGCTCGTCATTCCGGGGCGCATGAAAGCGGCAACGCCGCTGAAATGCGAACCCGGAATCCCGGAGTGTTTTGCGCTGAACATGCCGAGATTCCGGGGTCGCGATACGCCGCCTTCGGCGTCTCCTCGCGCCCCTGAATGACAGTTTGGCGCACCCAAACATTTATTCCTATATCCCGTTGACAATATCTCCATCAGGTTTATATTCCCCTTCGTCCTGCCCCACCGAGAGGGGCGATCGCGATCGTCACGTTCGCGGGGTGGGATGCGGTGGACGCCGGAGATGCGGCGTTACGCGGTTTGGGGGTGACGTCTGTCTTCGGGCAGGATGGATCTGCGCCAGCACTGCCACTGGCAAGGAGACGACCGACCTTGGATGGAAAGAGCCCTGGACAGTGTGACGGACGACCAAATCGAAACGCGTTCGGCCAAGTGCTTTGCGGCTACCCTGTCCCTCCGCCCTGGGACATTAATTTTGGTGATGGGACCGTTCGCCATGGCAGATGTGCAAGCAACCGAAAAAACACCGTATGCGGAACGTCGGGCACTTGCCTGACGCCTCCGAAAGTCCTGATGCATTCTCAATTGCGGAAGACCGCATTCGCATCAGGCCCAAGGGTGCAACGGGCACCCGGCGTTCCGCACGCCCTCTCACAGGGGGCAGGGAATGCAAGAGACGACGGCGCCCCCGCGCCGTAAACAACAGGGGTGATGACGCATGTCTGAAAAGCAGTGGCTGTTTGACAGTTGAATCTGAAATCGCGTGACGCGCGCACAAACACCGTCATGCGCGGGCTTGTCCCGCGTATCCACGTCTTGGTGACAAAGGAAGGCGTGGATGGCCGGAACAAGTCCGGCCATCACGTGGAGAGAAAAGCGCTCCTACAACAAACCGCTCTCTTCACCTTCGGCCTGTTCGATCAGTTCTTCCGTCACCACGGTCTTGCGGCGGGGGACCAGAAAGATCATCGCGGCGGCGCAGCCGCAGGACAGCACGACGAGTGCAATGTTGAGCGGCACCGGCGTTGCGAAATGGCCGCCGAGCCAGGCGCCGAATTGCGAACACAGCGAGCCCAATCCCATCTGCAGGAAGCCCATCATGCCCGATGCCGTGCCCGCGGCCTGCGGCCGAATGCTGAGCGCGCCGGCTGCGCCGTTCGACATCACGAAGGCATTGCCGAACATCACGATCATATGGGTGAGGAACAGCCAGGCAGGATTCTGGTTCAGCCCGGTGAGGCCCCAGACCACGTTGAGCATGGCGCCGCCGAATTGCAGCGCGAGGCCGAACCAGATCAGTTGTTCGATGGTCCGGCGCGGCGCGAAGCGCACGCAACACAGATTGCCGACGAGATAAGCAAGACCCGATGTCGCGAACCATGCGCCATATTCGGCCGATGTCCGGCCCATCTGCGTGACAACGACATAAGGGCCGCCGCCGGCAAAGGTGAAGATGATCCAGGAGGCCACGACGTAACAGAGGAGATAGCCGATGAAGGTCCGGCTGCGCAGCAGGACGCGGGAGTCGGCGATGAAGCCGCCGCCGCTCACGTCACTGGCTGCGCGCCGTCTCGTTTCGGGCAGGAAGAATGCGATGGCCAGCGTGACGACCAGCGACGAAGCGGTGACGACATAGAAGATCGCGCGCCATCCGAAGCCGGTTTCCAGGAGACCACCGGCCAGCGGGCTCAGCATCTGCGCGATCATCATCACCGCGATGACGAGGCTGATCATCGCGCCGACGCGCTCGCGCGGATAGAGGTCGCGAATGATCGCGCGGCTCATCACCATGCCCGTTGCGCCGCCGAGCGCCTGAAAGAACCGCGCGGCGATGAGTTGCGGCAGCGTCAGCGCAAAGCTGCTGCCGATGCCGGCGATCACCATCAGGCCGAGACCGGCAAGCAGCACAGGCCTTCGGCCGAACTTGTCCGACAGCGGTCCCATGATCAGTTGCGAGAAGGCAAGGCCGACCATGTAGAGCGACACCGTCATCTGCGCGATGGAGATGTCGGCGTCGAAAGTGCGGGCGAGTTCGGGCAGCGCCGGCACCAGCATATAGAGTGAGATCGGCGCGATGCCGGTCATCACCACGAGCAACAGCAGCATCACCCGCGATTTGGAGAGGTCGACGACGTCGACTTTGGGAACGGGCGGGCTGTAATTCACGTGGTGGCTGTTCTCTCGCTATTGCGGCTGCGTCAGCGGCTCGGTCGCCGCTTCGAGCCATGTGCGCGTCGCTTCATCGTCGAGCAGCGGCATCACCTCGCGGCGGACGCGGGCGTGATAGTCGTTGATCCATTTCAGCTCGCGCTTGCTGATGCGATGGGTATTAATCAGCCGGCGGTCGATCGGCGCCAGTGTCAGCGTCTCGAATGCATTCATCGGCTGTTCGGCGCCCTCGATATGGGCTTCGACCACCAGTTCGAGATTCTCGATGCGAATGCCGAAGGCGTCGGTCTTGTAGTAGCCGGGCTCGTTGGAGAGGATCATGCCACGCTTGAGCGGCGTGGTGCCGAGCTTGGAGATCCGCGCCGGGCCTTCATGGACCGACAGATAGCTGCCGACGCCGTGGCCGGTGCCGTGGGCGAAATCGAGGCCGGCATGCCAGAGAAACTGCCGCGCCAGCGTATCGAGCTGAGCGCCGGTGGTGCCATCGGGAAACGCCGCGCGCGCAATGGCGATATGGCCGCGCAGCACGCGGGTGAAGCGGTCGCGCATTTCGTCGGTCGGCTCGCCAATCGCAATGGTGCGGGTGACGTCGGTGGTGCCGTCCTCATATTGCGCGCCGGAATCGATCAGCAGCAGATCGCCGAGCGCGATACGGCGATTGGTCTTGCGGGTGACGCGGTAATGCACGATGGCGCCGTTCGGGCCGGCGCCGGCGATGGTGGGAAACGACACGTCCTTCAGCGCGCCGGTCTGGCGGCGGAAGGTCTCCAGCGCCTCGACGGTATCGATTTCAGTGAGCTTGCCCTTCGGCGCTTCGCGGTCGATCCAGGCGAGAAAGCGCGCCAGTGCCACAGCATCGCGGCGATGCGCGGTCTGCGTGCCCTTGATCTCGACGGGATTCTTCACCGCCTTGAGCAGCGCAACGGGATCGGTACCGCGCACGGGCTTGCCGCCGGCAGCCGTGATCAACCGGCTCAGCGCATCGGCGGCGGTGGCATTGTCGAGCGCAATCGAAGCACCCGAGGCGGCGAGGTTTGCGAGCGCCGACGTCAGCGCATCCGGCTCCTGCACATCGGCCGAGACTTCCAGATGGTTGCGCGTGCTGTTGGAGAGCTTGCGGTGATCGATGAACACCTGCGGCCGGCCGTGTTTCGGTATCAGCGCATAGGACAGCGGCAGCGGCGTATGGGAGACATCCGTGCCGCGGATGTTGAAGGTCCAGGCCGCCGCATGGGAATCCGACAGCACCAGCGCATCGACGCGCAGGCGCTCCATCTCGCCGCGGATCTGGGCGAGCTTGTCGGCTTCGGAAACGCCGGCATAGTTGAGTGGGTGAATCGATACCGCGCCGAGCGGCGGCGCCGGGCGCTCGGCCCACACCGAATCGAGCGGATTGCTGTCGACCGCCACCAGTTCGGCGCCGGCCTTGGCGCAGGCGGTAGCCAGCCGCTCCGCTGCCGCAGAAGTGTGCAGCCACGGATCAAATCCGAGGCGATCTTCGGGCTTGAGGTGATCGGCGAGCCAGCTCTCCGGCGGCGGCTCGACCAGCGACTGGATGCTCCACGCATTCACATCGACTTGTTTGGCGGCCTGCAGCGTATAGCGGCCGTCGACGAAGACGGCGGCTTCCTGCAGCAGCACCACAGCCATGCCGGCCGATCCGGTGAAGCCGGTGAGCCAGGCGAGCCGCTCGTCGGAGGGCGGCACATATTCGTTCTGCTGCTGATCGGCGCGGGGAATCACGAAGCCTGTCAGTTTCCGGCGCAGCAATTCTTCGCGAAATGCGGCCAGCCGCGCAGTCAGCGCCACGCCGCTTTCGGGCTCTTCGAACGTCTGGAAATGGGCTTCGAACATCGCGGGATCATCCTATGGGTGCGCTGTCAGGCCTGCAATCGAGGGGCAGGGTTGCGCAGATTTGGCACAAGTTATGCTTGAAATCTGATGGTTGTGTTCAACCGGATGGAACAACGTCCCCCGGCTTGTGTTGTCGGTGCGATGCTTGGCCATTCAGAGTGTCTCAACTCAACGAAGAGGGGATACACAATGCCTGCTTTTACGTTCGAGAAAATTTCGCCACCCGCCACGCTTGGCCATTCCCAGCCTACCCAGGTGCAGTCCACCCAAACTCCGCCCAGTCAGCCACATCAACGTAGCGGTATCATCCAGATTCTGGGCCGTTTCGTCGAAGCCCGCGTGACGCGCGTCGAGCGGCTGGAAAATGCAACGCTCCGTCGTCGCGACGTGCCGCCCCCGAAGTAGCAAAATCAGCTGTCAGCTTCAGCCAGATCGCCCGTCGTTATTCCGGAGTTCGGAAAATGGCGAAGGGCGTGTCAGCCTGCGCGTTGCATCAACAGGCTGCTCCAGCCTTCGATGATCTGATGCTTGCGGAGCACAAGCCCGCGGGCGCGATACGCGGCGATCACGCTCATCGCCTGATGCGGCAACAGGCCGGACAGGATCACCATTCCATTGCGCGTGAGATGTCGGCTCATGTCGGTCGACATCGCGCGGAGTGGATTGGCGAGGATGTTCGCGAGGATCAGATCGAACGGCGCGCGATCGCCGAAAGCCGGCGAGGAAAAGCCGGTTGCGCAAACCGTATCGACGAGATTGCCGACGCCGTTGAGCCGCATATTCTCGCGCGCCACCTTCACAGACATCGGGTCGATATCGGTCGCCAGCACGCGGCGTTTCGTGGCCTTCGCAGCAGCGATGGCCAGCACGCCCGTGCCGGTGCCCAGATCAAGCATGCGCTTCGGCGCTTTCGCGCGCAGCACATAATCGAGATAGATCAGGCAGCCGCGCGTGGTGCCGTGATGGCCGGTGCCGAAAGCGAGTGCGGCTTCGATCTCGATCCCGAGTTGATTGGGCCGTACTTGGTCCCGGTCATGCTGGCCATGGACGATGAAGCGGCCGGCGCGCACCGGCACCAGACCCTTGAGGCTCTCCTTGACCCAGTCCTTGGCCTCGATGCTGTCGAACACGATGCTCGCCGCGACGGTGTCGTCCGAGGCGAGGCTGACGAGGTCGCGGATCGAGGTCTCGTCCGGCGGATCGGCGAAATGGACGGTGACGTCCCAGCGGCCCTCGGGGCTCTCGAATGCAGCAATCGCGGCCTGGCCTTCCTCGAAACTCTCGGTGAGGAGATCGACGATGCGCTTGGCGCTGAATTCGTCGCCGACGGCGAAGGTGGCGCGGCTGGTTCCTTGAGGCGTGGTCATCGCGGGTCCGGATAGCGTCGTGAACAGGATCTGCACAGCTTAGGCGCGCTTGGTACAGGGTTTATCCCTGCGAGGATACCCGATCTGTGCGCCGGCAGCGCACAGGGTTATACGGCGATAATACCGCCGCTATCCCGCGATTTTCGACAGGCTTGTTCAGGACCCATCCACCGCCTGTCCACAGGCTTATCCACAGGATCTCCTCAGCCGAACAGCGCCCGGTGGTCCCTGAGGATCGCCTTGGCCGCATTGTGACCGGGGGCACCTGTGACGCCGCCGCCGGGATGTGCACCCGAGCCGCAGTGATAAAGGCCCTTCAGCGGTCCGCGGTAATCCGCATGGCCGAGCATCGGCCGCGCCGAGAATAACTGGTTCAGGCTAAGCGCGCCGTGGAAGATGTCGCCGCCGAGCAGGCCGAAGTCGCGCTCCAGATCGAGCGGTGACAGCGCCTGCCGGCCGATGACGCTGGCGGCAAAGCCGGGTGCGTAGTCGTCCACCGTCTTGATCATCAGGTCCGCGACCTCGTTACGATGGTCATCCCATGATGCGCCGTTGGGGAGTGTCGGTGCAACATGCTGGCAAAAGAGACTGGCGACGTGCTGGCCCGGTGGGCTGAGGCTGTCATCCAGAGTGGAGGGGATCAGTACTTCGACAATCGGCTGGCGGCTCCAGCCGTGCTGCTTCGCATCGAGCCAGGCGCGATCCATGTAGGCGAGACTTGGCGCGATGATAATGCCCGCCGAGAGATGGTCGCCGTTGCCGGGCAATGCGGTGAATGAGGGCAGGGCGTTCAGTGCGACATTCATGCGGAACGTGCCGGAGCCATTGCGCCAGCGGCGGATGCGATCGAGGAACGGCTTGGGCAGCGCATCCGCCGGCATCAGCCGTGTATAGAGCAGCTTCGGATTGACGTTGGAGGCGACATATTTCGCGCGGATACTCTCGCCATTGTCGAGGATGACGCCGACGACCCTGTCGTTCTCCACGAGGACTTCGCGTACGCCGTTGTCGAGTTCGATCTGCACGCCGTGCGAGCGTGCCGCGGCGGCCATGGCCTGCGTGATCGCGCCCATGCCGCCGATGGCGTGGCCCCAGACACCTTTCTTGCCGTTCACCTCGCCAAAGGCATGGTGCAGCATGACGTAAGCGGAGCCGGCGGCATATGGGCTCGCATAGTTGCCGACCACGGCATCGAAGCCGAACAATGCCTTGACCAGATCGTGTTCGAATGCATCGTCGAGCATCTCGCCGGCAGAGCAGGTGAACAGATCGAGCAATACGCGCTGCTGCTCGATGCTCAGGGCGTTGAGAATCCTGGCGGTGCCGAGCGCATTGATGGCTTCGCTGATCGCGCCGAGACCGAAACCTTGCACGACGTTCGGCGGTGAACGCAGCACGAAGTCCCTGAGCACGTCGGCGATGACTTCGAGCTCATGCGAGAACGCGCCGATCCGCTCGGCATCGCGCGCGTTGAGGTTGGCAACCGACTGTTGCGTGCGACCTTCGCCTGTGAGGAGATAGCTGCCGTCCGGCGCAGGAATGAAATTCTGCGCCTTGCGCTCGACGATCCGCAGGCCGTGTTCGGCCAGCTTCAGATCAGATGCGATCTGCGGGTTGAGCAGGCTGACGGTGTAGGCGGCGACCGAATTACGGAAGCCGGGATGAAACTCCTGCGTCACCGCGGCGCCGCCCACGACGGAACGTCGTTCGACCACCTTCACGCGCAACCCGCTCATGGCGAGATAGGCCGCGCAAGTGAGGCCGTTATGGCCGGCGCCGATGATCAAAACGTCGGTGTCTGACATGTCCGCTTCAACAAAGCCTGATAGAGCGTTTTCGTGCGAAGTGGCGACCGGTTCGCATTAAGAAAACGCGTCAAACGAAAATAGGGCCCTCTTTATCGAAGAGGCGCGCGCGCGGCACAAGGCCGCCCATCACGATTGTGGTTCCATAGTTAGCGCACATTGCCCGAAACGGTGCCATATGCTCCATTCCCGCCCGCCGGTTACCGGCCGGATTCTCGCTTTTCTGCCGTGCAATATGCTGGAGCCTTCATGAGTTCGTCGCAGCCCGTCGCCGCCCCAAACTCGGCCTCCCGCAATCGGCTCCTTCTGGTGGTTTACACCGCGGCGATCTTCACCAGCGCGCTGCTGTTGTTCTCGGTGCAGCCCCTGTTCACCAAGATGGTGCTGCCGCGGCTCGGCGGGTCGCCGGCGGTGTGGTCGGTGGCGATGGTGTTCTTCCAGTCGCTGCTGCTCGGCGGCTACGCCTATGCCCACTACCTGATGCAATTGCGAAGCCGGCTGGTGCCGATCGTCGTTCATCTCCTGTTGCTGATCGTTGCGCTGCTGACGCTGCCGCTATCCATCGCGTCGGGCTGGGGCACGCCGCCGGAGAGTGGCTATGCGTTCTGGCTGCTCGGCCTGTTCGCGGTGTCGATCGGTCTGCCGTTCTTTGCGCTCGCTGCGAACAATCCGCTGCTGCAGGCCTGGTTCGTGCGCACCGGTCATCCCAACGGTCACGATCCGTATTTCCTCTATGCGTCGTCGAATATCGGGAGCTTTCTCGCGCTGCTGACCTATCCGGTGCTGCTGGAGCCGATGTTTTCGCTGCGCACGCAGAACCTGATCTGGACGTCCGGCTATGGCCTGCTGATCCTGCTGATCGCCGGCTGTGGCGTATTGCTGCTGAAGTCGCCGCCGGTTGCCGTCGCTGCACCGGGTGCTGATGCCATCGCCGCGCCGGCGCCGAGCTGGGCGCTGCGTGCACGCTGGATTTTCCTTGCCGCTGTCCCATCCGGCTTGCTGATCGCGGTCACCGCGCATATCTCGACCGACGTTGCAGCCGCGCCACTGCTCTGGGTGTTGCCGCTGTCGCTGTATCTGCTGACCTGGGTGCTGGTGTTCCAGTCGCGGCCGCTGCTGCCGCATGCGTGGGTCCTGATGTTGCAGCCTCTCGCGATTGCCGGCGTGGTTGTCCTGCTCGCAGTTGGCGGCGAACAGAATCTGCTGCTGACCCTCGGTGGTCATCTGTTGTGCTTCTTCATTATTGCCATGGCGTGCCATGGTGAATTGGCCCGGCAGCGTCCGGCTGCCCGGTATCTCACGGGCTACTACGTCGCACTCTCATTCGGCGGCATGGTCGGTGGTCTGTTTGCTGGCCTGATCGCGCCATTCACATTTTCATGGATCGCGGAATACCCGATCCTGATTGCATTTGCCGTGCTGTGCAGGCCGTCATTGCCGGAACGCTATTCCGGCTGGGCGCGCTGGTACTGGATCGCACTGGTCATCGCCGCGGTGGCGCTGATTGCACCGAGCTATACGACTGGCAAGCTGTTTACATGGATCGAAGCCCAGCGCGTCTATGTCGTCAGCGCTGTTGCCATCGTCAGCATGATAATTGCGATCCTGCTAAGGGCCGATCGGCTCAAGCTCGTGGCGATCACTGTTCTTGCGCTGGCGCTGATCCGTTTCTACCCGGCGGACGATGGTCGGGTCGAAACCGTGCGTAGTTTCTTCGGCGTGCACAAGATCGTGGTGACGCCGAACAACCAGTATCACGTGCTGATGCATGGCACGACGATCCATGGCGCCGAGAAATATCTCAATGACGATGGCACGCCGGTGACCGGCCGGCCGGAGCCGATCTCCTATTATTACAAGGACGGTGGAATCGGGCAGGCGATCACGGCGGTGCGCGCCCGCAAGGGGGCGCCGCTTCGCGTGGCGGTGATCGGACTTGGTTCGGGGTCACTGACCTGTGCATCAGCGCCGGGCGAGGACTGGAAATTCTTCGAGATCGACCAGTCGATGGTCGATACCGCCAGGGATCCGAAATATTTCAGCTACATCCAGAAGTGCGAGCCGGATGTCAAGCCGGTGATCGGCGATGCGCGGCTGACTTTTGCGAAAGAGCCTGACGGCGTCTACGACCTCATCATTGTCGATGCCTATTCGTCGGATGCGATCCCGATCCATCTGGCGACCGAGGAGGCGATGGAGATCTACAAGGAAAAGCTCGCCCCACAGGGCGCCGTCGTGATGCATGTGTCGAACCGGCATCTCGAACTCGCTAGCGTCGTCGTCGGCATCGCCGACGCCAATGACATGAAGAGCTGGGTGTATTCTGAGGATTCCGGCCGCGACAACGAATATATCTTCTCGACAAACGTCGTCATCTCGGCCCATGACGCTGCCGATGTCGGCTCCATCGCGACGTCATCGCAATGGGCCTTGACCGAGGCGAACGACGATCAGCGGGTCTGGACCGACGATTATTCCAACGTGCTCGGCGCCGTGTGGCGCCGGCTGCGGGACGGGGACAACTGAAGCGTTTTCAAGCGAAGTGGACGCCGGCCCGCGTCAGGAAAACGCGTCACACAGGTTCGCTCAGTAATCGCCGAAGAAGCCGCGCGGCTGATACGGCCGCGGTGCGTAGGCCTGCGGCGGGTATTGCCGGCTGTAATAGCCGCGATTGGCGTAATATTGCTGGGTCTCGGCTTCCGTCATGCGGCGATAGCCGGGAGGGGCCGGATAACGCTGACCGTCATTGCCATCGGCCGGATAGATGTAACGATCGTCATCCGCCGGCTGCACCTGACGCGCGACGCGGCGGCCCGGCGCCACGGCCGGCGGAGTGAGATCCATGGGATTGCCGGCGGCGTCATAGGACGGTGTGGCGGGTGCGATGTCGCGGCGGGCGACGGCAGATGGCTTCGCCGGGCGCGGATTGCGGGCGAGGGCGACCTGCGAGGAGCCCGTCAGCGTGACGGTGGCGTTGAGCACCCCGTCGGCCTTCACCATGGCGAACAGGGTCGCAGCATTCTCACGCGACAGCCGCACGCAGCCATGGGAGGCCGGCGAGCCCAGGCGGCTCACGGAATCGGTGCCGTGGATGGCATGGCCCTTCTTGGTGAAGAAGATGGCATGGGGCATTGGCGCGTCGTCGAATTCCTTGGAGAAGTGATCCTCCTCCATGCGGAATGTCTGGAAGCTGCCATTCGGGGTCTCGTAGGAGGGAATGCCTGACGAGACCGGCCAGCGATATTTCTCGACGCCGTCCTGAACGACGGTCAGCTGCTGGGCATCCTTGTCGACGGTGATGGCAATCTTGGCCTGCGCAGTGCTGGTGGCGGCGAAAACGGCGAGACCCGCAAGGGTCATATAAAACGAACGCATCTTACCTTGGCCTCCGGGCCGTAACCTGTTGTACCGCCTACCGTCCCGCCTCCAATATGCATATCGGGCGACCCGGGTGCCAGTGACAGTTTCGTGCATCCTTAATGTTGTGCTAGGCGGCACCAAGGCGGCGACCGGGCCGAAAGAGGGCTCGGCCCGACCCGAGGATGCGCGATAGGAAGCTTCTCATGGAGGCGGATGGAACCGGTTCCTAGGTCACGCGTTGCCCTCCCACAATCGCAAGCGGCGAATTCTCGCCGCTCAGAGGGAAGCTCCAGATGACCGTTAAGACCGCTGTGTTGCCGATCAGTTCGTCGATGAAGACCCGCCTGGCATTCGCCGCGGGCGTGCTGGCTCTGGTCGCCATGCCGCATTTTGCGCAGGCGCAGGGCGTATTCCGGGGTGGTGAGCAGGGGGCCAACCAAGGTTACCGTGACGGCAATCGCGCCGCCGGACCGGTTGGCGGTGTGGTCGGTGGCGCAGTTGGCCTTGGCGTCGGCGCGGCCGTGGGCGGCGTCAAGGGCGTGCTCGGTATTCCCGAGGGTCGACGGACACAGTGCCGCGGCTATTACAACCGCCATGGCAAATTCCGCTGCTATCGCTAAGCGGATATTGATTTGAAATGAAAATGGCCCGGTTCAAACCGGGCCATTTTTGTTATCAGCGATTTCAGTTTTTCAGTTTGTAGCCGGTCTTGAAAATCCACCAGACGACGAACATGCAAATCACCAGGAACATGCAGGTGACGCCGATGCTCCAGCCGACGCTGACGTCGGAGATCTCGTAGAAGCTCCAGCGGAAGCCGCTGATCAGATACACGACCGGATTGAGCAGCGTGACGGTCCGCCAACCCGACGGCAGCATGCTGACGGAGTAGAAGCTACCGCCCAGGAAGGTTAGCGGCGTCACCACTAGCAGCGGGATCGCCTGCAGTTTCTCGAAACCGTCAGCCCAGATACCGATGATGAAACCGAACAGGCTGAACGTCACTGCCGTCAGCACCAGGAAGGTCAGCATCCACCACGGATGCAGGATGTGCAGCGGCACGAACAGTCCGGCGGTGGCCAGAATGATCAGGCCCAGCAGGATCGACTTGGTCGCAGCAGCACCGACATAGCCGAGCACGACTTCGACGTAGGACACCGGCGCCGACAGCAATTCATAGATGGTGCCGGTGAATTTCGGAAAGTAGATGCCGAACGAGGCGTTGGAAATGCTCTGCGTGAGTACCGACAGCATCACGAGACCAGGCACGATGAAGGTGCCGTAGCTGACGCCCTCGATGGAGGTGATGCGCGAGCCGATCGCGGCGCCAAACACCACGAAATACAGCGAGGTGGAAATCACCGGCGAAACGATGCTCTGCAGCACGGTGCGCCAGGTGCGCGCCATTTCGAACAGATAGATGGCGCGGACAGCTCTGAAGTTCATGTTACTTCCTCACCAAGCTGACGAAGATGTCTTCGAGCGAGCTCTGGGTGGTGTCGAGATCGGAGAAGCGGATGCCGGATTCGCGGAGATCGCCGAGCAGGCTGGTGATCCCGGTACGTTCGCTCTTGGTGTCATAGCTGTAGATCAACTGGTGGCCGTCCGCTGCCAGTTCGAGGTTGTAGTGAGCCAGGCTGGCTGGAATCTCCGTGACCTTGCCTTGCAGATACAGCTTGAGCTGCTTCTTGCCGAGCTGCTCCATCAGCTTGGTCTTTTCCTCGATCAGGATAATCTCGCCTTTGTTGATGACGCCAATGCGGTCGGCCATCTCCTCGGCTTCTTCAATGTAATGCGTGGTGAGGATCACCGTGACGCCTGCGGCGCGCAGCGTGCGCACCACTTCCCACATGCCCTTGCGCAATTCGACATCGACGCCGGCGGTGGGCTCGTCGAGGAACAGGATTTGCGGCTCGTGCGACAGCGCCTTGGCGATCATCACGCGGCGCTTCATGCCGCCGGACAGCGTGATGATCTTGTTATCCTTCTTGTCCCACAGCGAGAGGTCTTTCAGGATTTTCTCGATCAGCGCCGGGTTCTTCGGTTTGCCGAACAGGCCGCGGCTGAAACTGACCGTGGCCCAAACCGATTCGAAGGCGTCGGTGTGCAGTTCCTGCGGCACCAGCCCGATCAGCGACCGCGCGGCGCGATAGTCCCGGGCGATGTCGTGACCATCGACCATGACCTTGCCGGAGGTGGCATTGGCGATGCCACAGATGATGCTGATCATCGTCGTCTTGCCAGCGCCGTTCGGCCCCAGCAGCGCGAAGATCTCGCCGCGGTTGATGTCGAGGTCGATACCCTTCAGGGCCGTAAAGCCCGAGGCATAGCTCTTGGTCAGATTGGAAACGGAAATGATGGGAGACATCGGCGATATGATCGTTCGAAAAGGGGAAGGCAGAGGACCGGGCGGTCATACCGGGACGCACGAACGGCGCAGCCGAAACGGCTTTGTCGGGCGCGGGGTGCGTACATAGGAATGAAGATGCGCCGGCGCAATCGCGGAACAGGCGATTTTAGGGCTATTCTGCGGTGTGAGCGCGTGCGCGAAACTCGACAAGGGCCACCATATGCGCGTCGATCTCGCCAGAGACCGACGCATCCTCTTTCAGCTCGGTCAAGGTGCGAGGAGGCGGTAACGTTCGTCCTTCAGCCGCGACGCTCTCGGCGTACAGCTGCAAAGCTTCCGGCGCATTGTGCAAGGCCTCGTCGATGTCGTCACCTGCAGAGGTGCAGCCGGGCAAGTCGGGAAACCAGACGCCGACGGCGAGAGCTGGTCCCGTTTCCTCGATGATGGCGACGTAGTGGGCCATGACGAACCTCAATCAGGCTTCCAGCCTGCACCTCTATAAATGGCACGAACGAGACCTTTCCCCAAGTCCTTCTTGGGATGGGGAACGACGAGTGTGTCCCCGGTCTCGGGATGTTTGAAGACGTGATGCGAGCCGGTGACGCGGGTCTTAATCCAACCTTCGCGCTCAAGACGCCGGATGATATCGCGGCTATTCGTCAGCATGACCGCTTCCCCCAAAGAAAGCGTAATGCAGAAGCGCTTGGACGGCTAGCTATTCCGTCGCCTCATAGTCGATCTCGACAATGACGCCGCCATCCGCGGCATCGACGAATGTGGGATCGTCCTGCAATTGCTCGATGGTGCGCGGCGTCGGAAGGCCGCTCGAGCCGTCCAGATTGCGCCAGTCTCCGGCCGCGTATTCGAGCGTTTCCTCGGCTTCCTCGATGGCTTCATCGAGGGTGTCGCCGGCGGTTACGATGCCGGGCAGATCGGGAAAGGAGACGTTGAAGGTGCCGCTGGCATCCTTCTGAATGAGCGCAATATAGACCGGCATTGTCAGACACGTTCCACGAAACTGTCGACGACCTTCTTCTCACCGGCCTTCTCGAAGACGATGGTGAGCTTGTTGCCGTCGATCTTGGTCACGTTGCCGTAGCCGAACTTCTGGTGGAAGACGCGATCCTGCAGCGTGAAGTCGGACTCCGTGCCGGTGGACTTCGCGATCAACTCGCCCTCGATAGTCATCGGCCGCTTGTTTCGCGATGAAGAAGAGCCGCCGAAAGGCGACTGGCCTTCGCTGAAGCCGCTGCCGCCCTGTCCGCCGCGCGAGCGGTTGGCCTGCGCGCGCTGCCAGCCCGGTGTCGAATAGCTCGATCCGAACGATTCCACGTTGTCGAAGCGCGATGCGCCGTAGCCTCCGGCGCCGCCCCAGCCCGAACCGCCCTTTGATTCCGTGATCTCGACATTGGCCGCCGGCAATTCATCGAGGAAGCGTGACGGCATCGTCGTGTTCCAGGTGCCGTGAATGCGCCGGTTGGTCGCGAAATAGAGCTTGGCGCGGCGGCGTGCGCGGGTGATGCCGACATGGGCGAGGCGGCGTTCTTCCTCAAGCCCGGCGCGGCCCTGATCGTCGAGCGCGCGCTGATGCGGAAACAGGCCTTCCTCCCAGCCGGGTAAAAATACGTTGTCGAATTCGAGGCCTTTGGCGGAATGCAGCGTCATCACCGACACGGCATCCTCGTCTGCACCGCCCTCGCGGTCCATCACCAGCGAGATGTGTTCGAGGAATCCCTGCAGGTTCTCGAACTCCTCCATCGAGCGCACCAGTTCCTTGAGGTTCTCAAGGCGGCCGGCAGCATCGGCGGAGCGATCCTTCTGCCACATGTCGGTGTAACCACTCTCGTCGAGCACGACTTCGGCGAGTTCGGTATGCGGCATCACTTCGCTTTGCTTGCGCCAGCGCTCGAAGCTCATCATCAGGTCGCGCAGGCTGCCACGCGCCTTCGGCTTCATCTCGTCGGTCTCGACGACCTGACGGGCAGCCTCAGAGAGCGGAATGCGGCGACGACGTGCGTGATCGTGCAGCATCTGCACGGTGGCATCGCCGAGGCCGCGCTTGGGCACATTGACGATGCGCTCGAAGGCGAGGTCGTCGGCGGGCGAATTGATCACGCGCAGATAGGCCAGTGCGTCGCGGATTTCGGCTCGCTCATAGAAGCGCGGGCCGCCAATGACCCGATAGGGCAGGCCGAGCGTGACAAAGCGGTCTTCGAACTCGCGCATCTGGAACGAGGCGCGCACCAGGATCGCGATGTCGTTGAGCTTGTTGCCCTCGCGCTGCAACTGTTCGATCTCTTCGCCGATCGCGCGTGCTTCTTCTTCAGAATCCCAGGAGCCGGTGACGGTGACCTTCTCGCCGTCGACGTCCTCGGTGCGCAGCGTCTTGCCGAGGCGGCCTTCGTTATGCGCGATCAGATGCGAGGCCGCGGCGAGGATATGGCCGGTCGAACGATAGTTGCGCTCCAGCCGGACGACCTTGGCGCCGGGAAAATCATGTTCGAAGCGAAGGATGTTGTCGACCTCGGCGCCGCGCCAGCCATAGATCGACTGATCGTCGTCGCCGACGCAACAGATGTTTTTGAGCGGCACGGCCGGTTTGCTGTCTGCCGATGGCGCGTCCGCTTCCGGCAGCAAGCGCTGACCGGGCGCCTGCGACAGCAGCCGCAGCCACAGATACTGCGCGACGTTGGTGTCCTGATATTCGTCGACGAGAATATATTTGAAGCGCTGCTGATACTGCTTCAGCACGTCCGGATGTTCGCGGAACAGCCTGATGCATTCGAGCAGGAGATCGCCGAAGTCAGCAGCGTTGAGGGTCTTCAACCGATCCTGATAGGCGGCATAGAGCTTGCCGCCCTTGCCATTGCCGAACACGGCGGCTTCGCCTGACGGCACCTGCGATGGCGTTAGTCCGCGGTTCTTCCAACCGTCGATCAGGTTGGCCAGCATTCGCGCCGGCCAGCGCTTGTCGTCGATATTGTCGGCCTGCAGGAGCTGCTTGAGCAGTCGGATCTGGTCGTCGGTGTCGAGCACCGTGAAATTGGATTTCAACTGCACCAGTTCGGCATGGGTGCGCAGGATGCGGCCGCCGATCGAGTGGAAGGTGCCGAGCCACGGCATGCCCTCGACCGCTTGGCCGAGCATGATGCCGAGCCGGTGCTTCATTTCGCGCGCGGCCTTGTTGGTGAAGGTCACCGACAGGATTTCGGCGGGCCGCGCACGGCCCATGCTGAGGATGTGCGCGATCCGCGAGGTTAGAACCTTGGTCTTGCCGGTGCCGGCGCCAGCGAGCACCAGGACGGGGCCGTCGAGGGTTTCGACGGCATCGCGCTGCTCGGGGTTGAGGCCGTTCAGATACTGTGCCGCTGGCGCCGCAGCAGCGCGCGCACGCGCGCCAATGCCGCCCGCCGCCGGCTGGTAGGCAGGGAGATCGTTGGCGGGCATTTTGCGTGCGTCACTCATGCGAATCGTATTCCGCCCACGTTGGCACCGTGGGGCCTTAAAGGGGAGCCTTCTTAGCAGGATAGGAGGGCATATAGGAGCGAGAGGCTTCTGGCGACAGACTTATCCCCGCATGCGGCTCATCTGACGCCCGTTGGCACGCAGGAGCGCTCTCGTTTCAGTGATGTTGGCTGGTACGTGGGTCGGGAACTTTCGTTTTCGCTCAGGCTTGTTTCAGCATCAAGCACGACGGCGAATGCCGCGTCAAAAACCAAAAACTGAGGTTTGTGCCATGTTCAGCTGGGTCGTTACCTTCCTCGTCATTGCTCTCGTTGCCGGCATTCTCGGCTTTGGCGGTGTCGCCGGCGCCTCCATCGAAATCGCCAAGGCGATCTTCTTCATCGCCATCGTCCTGTTCCTGATTTCGGCCGTTGTGGGCCTCGTCCGCGGCCGCACGCGCGTCTGACGGTTATTTCTTCGAGGGCATCCCGATCGATCGGCCGATGCCCTCGGGGCGATCTACGGATCGGTGCGCATTGGCCAGCGCCTGCACGCGGGCGCTGATATCAGGCGGAAACGGCGCAACCTTCCGGGCGGCCATGTCCATGTGGAGCGTCATGTTTTCCGACGTCGCCGACAGCCATCCCTCGGTGGCGTGGCGCAACTCCTTGAAGGTGTGAATGCGCTTGTCGTCCGCGGCGACAACCAGGATCGACACCTGCGCGGGATCGCCTAGATGGATTTCCCTGACATAGCGAACATGGCATTCGGCCGTGAAGGTCGAGTTGTTGCGCGCCCTCATATATTCGGGACCGATCCCGATCTTGAGCCAAAGGTCGTCGATCGCCCGGTCAAACAGCACGTTGTAATAGGCCATGTTGAGATGGCCATTATAGTCGATCCATTGCGGTTCGATCTGCATGACATGCGCCTGGAAAGGGACGGGTTGCAGCAGCAGATCGTCGGTTGGCTCAGTCATCGGTAATTCCTGTCCCGCTCTCACGTCTCTTGACCCGTTATACAACCTTTGCCACGGTCCCGCCGCGTCGGAGGGACTGCTGTGGCTAGCATTGCGAACAATTTGAAACGACCGGAGCCAAAGGCCTTGGCCACAGCGCTTGAAGCGCTGACGGCGCGTTTTGGCAATCGACTGGTGACGTCGCAGGCGGTTCGCGAGCAGCATGGCCATACCACGACATGGCTTGCCAACCAGCCGCCGGATGGCGTCGTGTTCGCGCAGGAAACCGCGGATATCCAGGACGTAGTCCGGATTTGTGCAGCGAACAAAGTTCCGGTGATCGCATTCGGCACCGGCACGTCGCTGGAAGGTCAGGTCAATGCGCCGGCAGGCGGCATTTGCATCGACATGCGCGACATGAACCAGATTCTGGAAGTGCACAGCGAAGACCTCGACTGCGTGATCCAGCCGGGCGTCACGCGCAAGGCGCTCAACGAAAATCTGCGCGATCAAGGCCTGTTCTTCCCGATCGATCCCGGTGCCGATGCGTCGCTTGGCGGCATGGCGTCGACGCGCGCCTCCGGCACTAACGCGGTGCGTTACGGGACGATGCGCGACAACGTGCTCGCGCTCAAGGTCGTGCGCGCCGATGGTGAGATCATCAAGACGGGCACCCGCGCGAAGAAATCTTCTGCCGGCTATGACCTGACGCATCTGTTCGTTGGCGCCGAAGGCACGCTGGGCATCATCAGCGAGCTGACCATCAAGCTGCGTGGCATTCCTGAAACCATGGCTGCCGCATCATGTTCGTTCGCCACGGTGGCAGGTGCCTGTCAGGCGACGATTCTCGCGATTCAGACCGGCATTCCCGTTGCTCGGATCGAGCTGCTGAACGAGGCGCAGGTGCGTGCCTGTAACTCTTATTCCAAGCTGACGTTGCCGGAAACGCCGCTGCTGCTGCTGGAATTTCATGGCAGCGAGGCCGAAGTGGCCGAGCAGTCGCGAAATTTTCACGAGATCGCACTGGAATGTGGCGGTGGCGATTTCTCATGGACGACGAAGCCGGAGGATCGCACCAGGCTCTGGCAGGCCCGTCACGATGCCTATTGGTCGGTGAAGAGCATGCGACCGGGCTCCGATGTCGCGGCCACCGACGTTTGCGTGCCGATTTCCAAACTCGCAGAATGTGTCGCTGCGACGGAAGAGGATCTCGCACGCCTCGGCCTGTTGGCGCCCATCGTTGGCCACGTCGGCGATGGCAACTTTCATTGCTCGATGGTCTGCGATCGCAATGACGCCAATGAGGTCGCCCGCGCGGAGGACTTCATGCACCGCCTCGCTCAACGGGCGCAGGCGATGGGGGGCACCTGCACAGGTGAACATGGCATCGGGCAAGGCAAGCAAAAGTATATGCAGGCCGAACTGGGCAGTGAGGCGCTCGACGCCATGCGGGCGCTCAAGAAGGCGCTCGATCCCGACAATATCTTCAATCCCGGGAAAATCCTGCCGCCGGCGTGACGCCAGATTGCCGCGTCCGGTCAGGCCGAATGCGGACGGGAAAATTCGGCAGCAGCGGCGATGCTTAACTATTCTTAAAAAGTTTAAAGTTGTAGATATAATTATATACCAGCATGGATTGCGCATTTCGGTTACGGAAGGTGCAATCAAAAAGCTTTGACGCAGAATGCGTCCAATAAAAAAGGCATCATCCGATGCGGCTACCGTTTTTCTATGGTTGGGTCATCGTCGCCGTCACGTTCGTTTCCATGGCCATCGGGGTCAATGCGCGGACATCGTTCTCGCTGTTCTTCCCGCCAATTCTCCAGGAATTCGGCTGGGACCGTGGCGTCACGGCCGGTGCCTTTTCATTCGGCTTCCTGATTTCTGCGATCATGAGCCCGCTGATGGGCAGGCTGATGGATCGTGGCGGCCCTCGCGCGGTGATGGAGCTTGGCACCGTGCTGATGGCAGCCGGGTTGTTGCTGGCGCCGCTGACGACGCAGCCGTGGCATCTCTACCTGACCATCGGCGTTCTGGTCGGCGCAGGCAGCGTCTGCCTCGGCTATTCCGGACAATCGCTGTTTCTGCCGAACTGGTTCAGCCGCAAGCGCGGCCTCGCGGTCGGCCTCGCATTCGCCGGCGTCGGCATCGGTTCCGTAACGGTGCTGCCCTGGGTGCAGGTGATGATCGAGCAGACGGGTTGGCGCACCGCCTGCACAGCGGTCGGGCTCGTGGTGCTGGTCGTCCTCGTGCCGATCAATCTGCTGTTGCGCAAACGCCCGCAGGACATGGGGCTCTTGCCGGATGGCGATCAGGCGCCGACCTCGTCGGCGAAGCATGTATCCAACGTAGTTGACCCGGTTTGGGCCAGTATCGACTGGACGCTGGCACGCGCCATACGAACGGCGCGGTTCTGGTGGCTGGCGCTCGGCCTGTTCGGTGGGCTGTATGCCTGGTATGCTGTCCAGGTCCATCAGACCAAGTATCTGCTCGACATCGGCTTTACGCCGGGTGTCGCCGCCTGGGCGCTCGGTATGGTCAGTCTGTTCGGTGTGCCCGGCCAGATATTTCTCGGTCATCTGTCCGATCGCATCGGCCGCGAATGGATCTGGACCGTCAGCGGTGTCGGTTTCGCAATCTGCTTTGCGTCCCTGATTGCACTGGAATCGGTGCCGAGCTTGATGCTGGTTTATGTCATGGTGATCTCGCAGGGCCTGCTGGGCTATGGCGTGACGTCCATCATGGGCGCCGTGGTTTCCGAGATTTTCCAGGGCGAGCATTTCGGCAGCATTTTCGGCACGCTCATGCTGGCCGCGTTGGCCGGCGGCGCCGCCGGTCCCTTGGTGACGGGTGTCCTGCACGACCACTTTGGCACCTATACTCCAGCATTTGCCCTTGGAATCGCAGTCAGCTTCCTCGCGACCTTTGCGGTCTGGATGGCGTCGCCGGGCAAGGTGAGGGCGGTGGCCGGACGTTTGCACCGCGCCCATGGCGCCGCAAAACCGCTGGAGCAGGGTGCTTCGACTTGATCGAAGCCGGGCGATTTGCCGCAAGCGGATGGCGAGGGATGGCTGATCTGGCCATGTATTGCGTGCTGTGACTTCGCCACAGTTGGTTCTATAAATAGATGCGTTCCCGCGTATTTCTGCGTGGCCCTGCAACGTCTGTAAGGCGTATTGCCCAGTGACGTGCTGCAATGCACTTTGCCTGGCAGGCAGGCGGACATTCTGCCGGAGCGCTTGAGGGGAGATTCGGTGCAGACGACACTGCTCGGCCTGGCAATTGCATTTATCCTGGCGCTGGTTGCTGCTCTGGTCGGGCCCTATTTTGTCGACTGGAATCAGTTCCGCCCGCAATTCGAGGCTGAAGCCACGCGCGTGGTCGGTGCGCCCGTTCGCGTCAGCGGCGGGCTGGAGGCGCGGCTGCTGCCGGCGCCGTCGTTGCGGCTGCAGTCAATCACGGTGGGCAGTCCCAACGATCTCGGCAGGATCCGTGCAGACAATCTCGATGTGGAATTCAGCCTGAGTTCGTTGATGCGCGGCGAATGGCGCGCGACAGAACTCACCATCGGCGGCGCTGCGGTCGATCTCGGCCTCAACGCGCAGGGGCGTATCGAACTTCCGGCTTCCACCGGGCCATTCAATCTTGGCGCGCTGGCGATTGATCGGCTGAATATCACCGGTCGCGTCGCGCTCCATGATGCGGCGAGCAAGAGCACGCTCGAACTCTACGACGTCGCCTTCAGCGGCGATGTTCGCTCATTGGCGGCCGGCGCCATGCGCGGTGATGGCAATTTCCTGTTGTCGGGCGCGCGCTATCCGTTCCGTTTGTCCTCCGGGCCGACCGGCGACGGCAACGGCACGCGCGTTCGTTTCACTGTCGACCCCGGCGAGAAGCCCTTGTCCGTCGATCTCGATGGCGTGCTCAACTTCGACAATCGCACGCCACGCTTCGACGGCGCACTAACTCTCGCAAGCCCGGCCGGCCTGAAGGCGAATGGCGCTGGCGATCGACTGTCAACGCCGTGGCGCGTCTTGGCCAAGGTCAAGGCCGATCCGGCCGTTGCGCATATGGAAGCGCTTGAAGCTAGCTATGGTGCGGAAGAGACCGCTTTGAGGTTCGCTGGTCTTGCTGACATGCGCTTTGGCACATCGCCACTGCTGCATGCGGTGCTGTCGGCCAAGCAACTGGATGCCGATCGCCTGCTCTCCAGGGATCAAGCGACCAACGATGCGGTGACGCCATTGCCGGCGTTGCGCAGACTGTTGTCGAGCATGCCGATGGCGCCCTTCGCGACACAGATCGAGATTGGCGTGGAGCAGATCATGCTCGGCGGAAAGCCTGTGCAGAATATCGGCGCTGACCTGCGTAGCGATGCAGCAACATGGACGGTCGATCGTCTCGAGTTTCGCGCGCCAGGCGCGACCCGCGTCACGTTGAGCGGCGGCGCAGCACAGCCAGGTGCATCGAGCGGCTTCAAGGGGGCGATCGCGGTCGAGTCGTCCGATCCGGATACGCTTGCTGCGTGGCTCAAGGGCCGAACAGACATCGGCTTGCGCAATCAGAAGCCGCTACGCATTCGCGGCAATATCACTTCGGCGTCCAATCGCTTGGCCATCGAGGCACTCAAGGCGGAGATCGACGGCGGTACGGTCGAAGGTCGTGCTGCATATTCGTATCCGTCTGCCGCTGGCGGCTCCCGCTTCGATGCCGACCTGAAGGCCGACCGGCTCGATCTCGACGCAGCGGTGGTTTTGATCCGGTCGCTTGGCGAGCCGCAGGCCGAGTGGCCAGATGCAGGGCAGGTGTCACTCGATATCGGCCGTGCTGTGTCAGCCGGGCAGGAGATGCGCCCGTTCGTGGCGCAACTGGCCTACAGCCCAAAGACGATCTCGGTCGATCGCTTCAAAGTCGGTGAAGCCACCGGCCTGATGCTCGACGGCCGCGCGTCGTTCGATCGCATGGAAGCCACGGGCGGACTGACACTCAACGCCACGTCCGCATCGATGAGTCAGATCAGCAACTTGCTCACGCCGCTGGCGCCGTCTGTTGCGGCGAGGCTCAGCGCCATGACCGCGACGCCCGGCGCGGTTCGAGTCAAACTGTCGCTCGATCTGGCAAAGGATCAACAACGCGCCGATCGCACAAATGCGCGCGCCGTATTCGATATCGATGCGGCGCAGGTGAAGGGGACGACGACGTTGACCGCATCTGCTCCCCTAGCGGCGATGCGTGGCGTCGACCTCAATGAGCTGTCGCGCAGCGATGTGACACTCGAGTCTAAATTGGTCGGGCAGGGCGGGCAACTTCTCGCATTGTTGGGCCTGAGTAACGTGATCGCCGCAAGCGACGCCGTTGTGAATTTCGAAGGATCGGCAAAAGGACAATGGCGCGCGCCGCTGCGCGTCACGGCAAAACTGTCCGGCGCGGATGTCGATGCCGATGTTCAGGGTAGTGCAGAACCTTGGGCGGGATCACCGAAAGCATCGCTCGCGGTTGCGATACGTCGCGCCAATCTGGCGCCGCTGGTCGCTCTCAAGCCGTCGGATGCGGCCGCGCAGAATGTCAGCCTGTCATCGCGGCTCACATTGAACGGCGACAAAGTTACGTTGGAGGATATCGACAGCACACTGGCTGGCTCACGCGTGCGCGGCCGTATTGCGCTGACGCTCGGTGCCGAGAAAGCCATCGATGGTCAGATCGGCATGGATGCGATCGAACTTGGACCGGCCTTTGGTCTCGCTGTGGGCACGAGAGGTCGCGACGCCACGGATCCGCTCGGGCATGGTGTGCTGCAGGGATGGCGCGGGCAGTTGGCCTTTCAGGCGCTGCGCGGGACATTGCCTGGCGGTGTTGAATTGCGTCCCATCAGTGGCACTGTGAAGAGTGATGGCCAGGCCCTGACGATCGATACGATCAAAGGGTCTGTCGGTGGCGGCGAGATCACGGCCGATGTCGATCTGAAGCCATCGATCAGCGGATATGCGCTCGGCGCCCGCGTGCAATTCGCCGGAATCGATGGCGCTGATTTGCGCTATCGTTCCCTGGCAATGCCCGTGGGCAAAACATCGCTGCGGATGACGCTGGCCAGTCAGGGGCGCAGTGCCTCGGCTCTGGAAGGCGCATTGTCCGGCAGTGGATTGCTGACGATCGACGGGGCGCGCATCAATGGCCTCGATCCACGTGCGTTCGACATTGCCATTCGCGCCAGCGATTCTGGGCAGGCCACGAATGACGTCAAGTTGCGTCAGATCGTCGATACCGTGATCGCCGCCGGTGCATTGTCCGTAACTTCGGTGCAGGTCCCATTCAGTATCAAGGATAGCCGCCTGCGCGTTGGTGCGACGACGCTCGATGGCGAAGGAGGGCGTGCGATCGTGTCAGGAGGTTACGACATCGTTGCCGACCAGGTGGATATGCGCGCGACATTGACCGGCACGAGCGCGGGGACGTCGAGCGTTCGACCGGAAGTTCAGATCTTCGCGGTGGGAACGCCTGACAAGCTTGATCGCACGCTAGATGTGGCGGCGTTATCATCCTGGCTCGCAGTGCGCGCAATCGATCGCGAGACGCGCCGGCTTGATTCGCTTGAACGCGGTGAGTTGCCACCGGCGGCTGTGCCCGTTGCCGTTCCTCCGCCGTCCGCCTCGCTGCCCGTCGACACGCAGACGCCTGCGAGCGATCCACCGACAGCCTCTGCGCCCTCCGATGTGCTTCTTCCCGGTCGCGATCCGCGCCGTCTTGCACCGAAGGCTGCTACGCCTCGTCCTGCGACACCGCCTGTTGCAAGTCAGCAGGTTGCGCCGCTGCCAGCACCCATTGAAGTTCGTCCGGCACCCGGTGCTGCGCGCGCACCAAGGCCGAGGCCCGCGCCTCCGCTAGTACTGACACCGCCGACCGCGAGTTCAGCGCGGCCGACGTTCTGACGATGACTCAGCAAACACGACCGACGGCGAAGCGATTCGCTGAAGGTCGGCTGTGTTTACGCCGAGAGATTGTGCTCCGGCATCCGCTGTTGCGGAACGGCACGTGTACGGAAGTAATCGAGCACGAACAGCCGAATCGCGGACGACAAATTGCCCTGCTGACGGTTTGTGTCGATCTCACCAACCAGCTCGGAAAGCGTCATGTCGCGAAGATTCGAAATCTCCTTCATGCCGTTCCAGAATGCCTCTTCGAGACTCACGCTGGTCTTGTGACCCGCAACAACGATCGATCTCTTAACTACGGGCGATTTCATGATGCGTCCTCGCCATCGATGTGATGCTGATCCAGCACGTTGTTCGCACGGACTGTGCGCTGCTCCTGCAATGTTCGTTCTGACTTAGTTCGTCCGAAGCGCGCACGGTTTATATCGGCTTGTTTTGCCGATTCCTCTCGTGCAGTGCGCTTCTTGAAGCGATTGAGATTGATCAGGTCACCCATGATCGCTCCTGTCTTTAAAAAATGATGGGGTGGGAAACGTCGTCTTCACCATCCAGTAGTTGTACGAGACGAGGGTGAATTCGGTTTCGGTATCCATCCTAAAATATTCTCCGTAGTTCCAAACAAGCTCCGCAGAAAAATGAAGTCATCTACGAAGCGTAACCAGATCACCTTCTGCTGTATCACAAGGAAAAACGCGTCTGATATGCGACCATTCTAACCATTTAGCAGATATGAATTATAACTATTTCCTTCTGGAGTTATTCTCAACAAGCTGTGAGCAAATATTCTTGCTTACCCAGGATGTATCATTTTGGCCGGCTGAACAAGAAGATCGAACTCTGCTGCACTAACAAAACCGAGCCGCAGCGCTTCCTCCTTCAATGTCGTTCCGTTTGCATGAGCAACCTTAGCTACTTTCGCCGCGTTATCGTAACCGATTTTCGGTGCGAGTGCAGTCACGAGCATCAGTGATCGTTCCATCAACTCATGAATTCGTTTTTCATCGGCGCGAATGCCGTTGATGCAGTGCTCTGTGAAGGATCGCGCAACGTCTGCCATCAATTGGATGGACTGCATCATGCAATGGGCCATCACCGGCTTGTAGACATTGAGCTCGAAGTGACCCTGACTGCCGGCCACCGTAATTGCCGTGTGGTTACCGAATACCTGACAGCATACCATTGTCATTGCTTCACATTGTGTCGGATTTACCTTTCCAGGCATGATCGATGAGCCAGGCTCGTTCTCCGGAAGTATCAATTCGCCAAGTCCGGAACGCGGGCCAGATCCGAGCAATCGGATGTCGTTTGCAATCTTAAATAGACTAGTTGCAATTGAGTTGATCGCACCGTGTGCAAACACATAGGCGTCGTTTGATGCGAGTGCTTCGAATTTGTTCGGTGCAGTGATGAAAGGCAGCTTGGTAATTGTTGCTGCGTGCTTCGCGAACAACTTCGCAAAACGAGGCTTGGAGTTGAGGCCGGTCCCGACTGCAGTTCCACCTTGGGCGAGCGGGTAGAGATCCTTCACGACGCTTCGTAGGCGTTTGATGCCGCTTTCGATCTGTGCGGCATAGCCTGAAAACTCCTGCCCGAGCGTGAGCGGCGTCGCGTCTTGTGTATGCGTACGTCCGATCTTCACGATCTTTGCGAAGGCTTTTTCCTTCTTGCGCAACGCAGCATGTAGTTCGCTTAGTGCGGGGATGAGGTACTCAACAATACCCTGCGTTGCCGCAATGTGCATCGCAGTCGGAAACGAATCGTTGGACGATTGACTCATGTTGACATGGTCATTGGGATGCACTGGCTTCTTCGCGCCGCGTTCACCGCCAAGAAGCTCGTTCGCACGATTGGCAATGACCTCGTTGAGATTCATGTTGGTCTGCGTGCCGGAGCCGGTTTGCCAGACGACCAGTGGGAAGTGATCATCCAGCTTCCCATCGATGACTTCGCGCGCTGCGCTCACAATGGCTTTTGCAAGCTTGGGCTCGAGAAGTTTGAGTTCGCGATTGGTTTCGGCCGCTGCCAGCTTGACGATGCCGAGCGCGCGAATGATCGGCATCGGCATGCGATCGTGACCGATCTTGAAATTCTGTCGCGACCGTTCCGTTTGCGCTCCCCAATAGCGATCCGCTGCGACCTCGATCGGACCGAAGCTGTCGGTTTCGGTGCGGGTGGTGGCGGAGGTCTTCGAGGATTTGGCCATGGGTACGGTCCTTGCGATGCCGCGCTCCCTGCAGAGACTTCTGGCGGGTGCGGCGCATAAGAATGGGGCCGCGCGAACGCGGCCCCGGCACCTTACAACGTCTTGCGATTATTTTTTCCGGAAGCGGTCTAAACGGACGACTTCTGCACCTTCGCCCGATTTTGGCGGTTCTTCCTCTGAAGCAGGCGCGGGCGGAGCCGGAGGGGCGGCGAGAGCAGATGCCGCAGTGGCTGCGGACGACGCACCGGCAGCCGGGGTCTCTACAGCGGTTTCGGTTTCGAACTGCAGGCCGAACTGCACCGAGGGATCGTAGAAACTCTTGATGGCGTTGAACGGCACGACGAGGCGCTCGGGGATGCCGTTAAAGGACAGGCCGACCTCGAAGCGATCTTCGGTGACCACGAGATCCCAGAACTGATGCTGCAGGATCACCGTCATTTCCTCTGGATACTGAGCCAGCAGGCGCGGCGACAGTTTGACGCCGTCGGCCGTTGAAACGAAGGTGATAAAGAAGTGGTGCTCGCCCGGCAGGCCGTGCTCGGCAGCGTCGATCAGCACGCGCCGCAGAACGCCACGAAGGGCGTCGCGCGCCAGCACATCGTATCGAATATGATCGGTTGCCATCGGTCGGTCCCGTCGCTTGTCTTGGTCATGGCCATGTATGGAGTGAGGGCGAGGCCGGAGGCCGACTCGCGTCACATACTGTTCTATCTATTCTATCCCGGTCTTGACCCGAGGTCAGCAGCCGGAAAAGCTGGCGCCCTCTATATATGACGCAAATTGGACGCGATACAGCCGGGCGGTCATTTCAACCGCCGATTGGCGTGGAAACAGGCAAAAATCGATTGGCCCGATGGGCGGATGGCCCTAGTTCTGGACCATGCGTCCAAGTTCACCACAGGCTGACGCCCCCATTGCGGAACTCGCGTCGGCATCGCCGCCGGGACTGCTGACGCTATTCCTCGCCTTTGCAAAGATGTCCCTGGCCGGTTTCGGTGGCGTTCTGGTTTGGGCGCGCCGGGCGATCGTCGAGCAGCACGGCTGGATGACGCCCGAGGAATTCAATGAGACTTTCGCACTTTGCCATTTCTTGCCGGGGCCGAATATCGTCAATCTGTCGGTGGTGTTCGGGGCGCGGTTTCGCGGTGTGCCTGGCGCTATTGCAGCCTTTGCGGGATTGCTGGGTCCGCCCGTGGTCATCGTGACCATTCTGGCGATCCTGTATGCACGCTTTGGGGATATCGAAGCGCTGCGGCGCACACTTGCCGGCGTCTCATGCGCTGCCGTTGGACTGCTGTTCGCGGTGATTTTCCGAATGATGCTGCCTCTTCTGAAGAAGCGTGAGCCCGTCAGCCTGGCGCTCCTGATCGCCGTTTTCGTCGCCGTTGGCGTGATGCGATGGCCATTGCCGACCGTTCTTCTGGTGTCGATTCCCGTCAGTATCGGCCTGACCATGTTGATGCGACGGCGGGCGGCAGCATGAACGATGCCACTCCCGGATCGCTTGTCACGCTGGCCTGGTCGTTCGGGCTGATGTCGCTTTTTGCCGTGGGCGGCGCCAATTCGGCCATTCCCGAAATTCATCGGCTCGCGGTCGATGTCAACCACTGGATGTCCGACAAGCAGTTCGCGGATGTGTTTGCGATCTCGCAGCTGTCGCCGGGGCCGAACGTTCTCATTGTGACGCTGATCGGCTATCAGGTCGCCGGCATCCTCGGTGCGATGGTTGCAACACTCGCCATGTGCGGGCCGACGGCCGTGTTTGCTTATTTTGTCAGCCAATTGCTTGCGCGGTCGGGCCACGCGCAATGGCCGGGAATCGTACAGGCCGCGCTGGTCCCCTTATCGATAGGTCTCATGAGCGCGAGCGGGCTGGTTCTGCTGTTCGCTTCTGACACCACCTGGACGGCGTTTCTGGTAACGGGGAGCGCCGCCGTTTTGGCGTTTGCCACGCGGCTTAACCCGCTATGGTTGTTAGTTGCCGGGGGCCTTCTTGGTTTCGCTGGCGTTCTCTGACGAAAATCGCTAGCAAGCTTGACCACGGAGCCGTTGGGCGGTCTCCGAACGATGTTGTTTGGGCTAAATGCTCGTGACAGGGGAACGTACCAATGAGTGATGCGCCGAGCCATGCGCCGGAGAAATCCATCTTACCGAGCTGGGTCAAAGGCCCTCAAGACTTTATCGGCGGCCTTGCTTTGGTGGCGATTGCTGCATTTGCTCTGTGGGCATCCAGCGATCTGCAGGGCATGCATGGCTTTTCGTTCGGAGCAGGTACCGCGCCGCGGATGTTCGGCATTCTGCTGCTGGGTCTTGGTGCAGCCGTAACCGTTGTCGGCATTTTCACAGAGGGCCCCGGGCTCTCCAAGTTCCACTGGCGCGGTCCGTTTTTTGTGGCGCTGGCCATTCTGGTTTTCGCGGTCGGCATTCGTCCGATGGGCATGATCTTCGCGGCGATGTCGAGTTTTCTGATTGCTGCGCTCGGCACGCCCGAGACGCGCTGGAAAGAAACGATCATCGTTGGCGCCTGCCTCACGGGCTTCTGCGCCTTGCTGTTCCCGTATGCGCTTGGTCTGCCGTTGCAGATGTGGCCGACATTTCTGATCCGCTAAGAACGAGGGCGTCATGGGTGATCTTTTTTCGAATCTCGGTCTTGGCTTCAGCACCGTCTTCCAGTTCGTGCAGTGGACGCCGGCGTTCCTCGGCGGAATGTCGATCCCGCTTCCGATCAATATTCTGCTCTGTCTGATCGGTGCGCTGGTCGGTACGCTGGTCGGCGTTCTGCCGGGCATCGGTACCATTGCCACCGTGGCGATGTTGCTGCCGATCACGTTCGGTCTGCCGCCGGTCGGCGCGTTGATCATGCTCGCCGGCATCTATTACGGTGCGCAATATGGCGGTTCGACCACGTCGATTCTGGTCAATATTCCGGGTGAAGCGGGTTCTGTCGTAACTGCGCTAGACGGCTTCCAGATGGCGAAGCAGGGCCGTGCCGGTCCGGCGCTCGCGATTGCAGCAATCGGCTCGTTCTTTGCGGGGTGCGTTGCGACGGTCCTTATCGCTGTGCTCGGCGCGCCGCTGACCAAGCTCGCGCTTGCGTTCGGTCCGGCAGAATACTTCTCGCTGATGGTGCTCGGCCTGATCTTCGCCGTGGTGCTTGCCAAGGGCTCAGTGCTGAAGGCGATCGCGATGATCGTATTCGGTCTGCTGCTGTCCATGGTTGGCTCGGACATCGAGACCGGTGCGTCGCGCATGTCGTTCAACATCCCTGAACTCGCTGACGGCCTAGGCTTCGCTACGGTCGCCATGGGTCTGTTCGGCTTTGCGGAAATCATCCGCAACCTGGATGCGGGCGGCGAGGAAGATCGCCAGCTCGTGCAGCAGAAGGTCACGGGCCTGATGCCGACCAAGAAGGATTTGAAGGACTCTGCGCCGGCAATTCTGCGCGGCACGGTGCTCGGCTCCATTCTCGGCATTCTGCCGGGCGGCGGCGCGGTCATCGCATCCTTCGCGGCCTATACGCTTGAGAAGAAGCTGTCGAAGGATCCGAAGCGTTTCGGTCGCGGAGCGATCGAAGGCGTTGCGGCGCCGGAAAGCGCCAACAACGCTGCAGCGCAAACCTCGTTCATCCCGCTGCTCACCCTCGGCATTCCGCCGAACGCGGTGATGGCGCTGATGGTCGGCGCGATGACCATCCATGGCATCGTGCCGGGCCCGCAGGTGATGCAGAAGCAGCCGGAACTCGTCTGGGGCATGATCGCCTCGATGTGGATCGGAAACCTGATGCTGCTCGTCATCAACCTGCCGATGGTCGGCATCTGGGTTCGGCTGCTTCGTGTGCCGTATCGCCTGATGTTCCCGTCGATCGTGGTGTTCTGCAGCATCGGCATCTATTCGGTGAACAACGCACCGATGGACGTGGTGCTCGCAGGCGTGTTCGGTTTGCTCGGCTACTGGTTGATCAAGCATGACTTTGAACCGGCGCCGCTGCTGCTCGGCATGGTGCTTGGTCCGCTGATGGAAGAGAACCTGCGTCGTGCACTGCTGATCTCGCGCGGCGATGCGACGGTGTTTTTCACCCGTCCGTTGTCGGCCACCCTGATGGCAATCTCGGCGTTCCTGCTGATCCTCGCTGTGCTTCCCGCACTGCGAAAGAAACGCGACGAAGTCTTCGTCGAATCCGAGAGCTGACGAATCTCTCCACACATCTGCGTCGTTACGCCACGGCCCGAAGTCGAATAGACTTCGGGCCTTTGCTTGTATTCAGTCCCGCGACTGTCGTTATTTTCGCGGCAAAAACATTTTCGGAGGAAACCAAATGAAGCTGTTCAATCGCAGAGTTGCGATCAGTGGCCTGGCGGCCGTCGCCGGCTTCGGCGCACTGGCAACCACTGTTCAGGCGCAGGAATACCCGACGCGCAACATCACCATGATCGTGCCGTTCGCGGCCGGCGGCCCCACCGATGTGATCGCGCGCATCGTCGCTGCGGACATGTCGAAGACGCTGGGCCAGCAGATCATCATCGAGAACGTCGTCGGCGCTGGCGGCACGACCGGCGCGACGCGTGCAGCGCGTGCGGCCAATGACGGCTACACGATCATCACCGGCCACATGGGCACCCATGCTGCGGCGGTGCCGCTGTATCCGAAGCTCGCTTATCACCCCGAGAAGGATTTCGAGCCTGTCGCGCTGCTCGCCGGCACGCCGATCCTGATCCTGGCGAAGAAGGATTTCGCGCCAAAGGATCTCAAGGAATTCGTCACCTATGTGAAGGCCAACAGCGACAAGTTGAACATGGCTCATGCCGGCGTCGGTTCTGTGTCGTATTCGTCCTGCGAGTTGCTGAGCTCGGTTCTGGATATCAAGCCGACCGGTGTGCCGTTCAATGGCACTGGTCCGGCGATGAACGCGCTGGTCGGTGGTCAGGTCGATTATATGTGCGATCAGATCGTCAACGCGGTTCCGCAGATCAAGGGTGGCACCATCAAGGCCTATGCCATCGCGACGCCCGATCGTAACCCATCGCTGCCGGACGTCCCGACCACCATCGAAGCCGGTCTGCCGAAGTATCAGGCCTCGGCCTGGAACGCGATCTTCGCACCCAAGGGCACGCCTGCCGCGATCACTGCCAAGCTGAACGCCGCGGCCGCCAAGGCGCTGGACGACGAGAACGTCAAGAAGCGTCTGCTCGATCTCGGCTCGGACATTCCGAAGCCGGAAGCCCGCACCCAGGCTGCGCTTGGTTCGCTGGTGAAGAGCGAAGTCGAAAAGTGGTCGGCGGTATTGAAGCCGGCGATGTGATCGGAACCGGGTAACCGGTTGATTCCAATGGCTGGATCCCAACGGATCCAGCCATTGCCGTTTGCGGGGCGGGGATACACTTTTTCGGGTATAATCCGGGAATCGGCGTGTCCGACCACCGGACGAGGCGATAAGTTCGCCCGCTCACAAGCCCGCAAGATCGACCATGAACCAGTATCACGACCTGCTAGAGCGAATCCTGAGCGACGGTGCCGAGAAGCACGACCGCACCGGCACCGGCACTCTGTCGGTGTTCGGCCATCAGATGCGCTTCAAGCTCAGTGATGGTTTCCCCGTCCTGACCACCAAGAAGCTGTCGCTCAAGGCGATCATCCACGAGCTGCTGTGGTTTTTGGCAGGCGATACCAATATCAAATATCTCAAAGACCACGGCGTCTCGATCTGGGATGAATGGGCGGACGCCAATGGCGATCTCGGTCCGGTCTATGGATCGCAGTGGCGCTCGTGGCCTACGGCGGACGGACGCACGATCGATCAGATCGCCAATGTCATCGACATGATCAAGCGCAATCCGGACTCGCGCCGGCTGATCGTGACGGCGTGGAATCCCGCCGAGATCGACAAGATGGCGCTGCCGCCATGTCATTGTCTTTTCCAATTCTATGTCGTGAACGGCAAGCTGTCGTGCCAGCTCTATCAGCGCTCGGCCGACGTCTTCCTAGGCGTGCCGTTCAATATCGCCTCCTATGCACTGCTGACGATGATGATCGCGCAGGTCACGGGTCTCAAGCCCGGCGACTTCGTCCACACCCTTGGCGACACGCATCTCTATTCCAACCATCTGGAGCAAGCGCGGCTGCAGTTGACGCGGCCGACGCGTACGCTGCCGGTGATGAAGATCAATCCGGACGTGAAGGACATCTTCGCGTTCCGCTATGAGGACTTCACCCTCGAAGGCTACGATCCCCATCCGCACATCAAGGCGGAGGTCGCGGTTTGACCGCGACGACGGCTGCCCCTCAGATCGTCTTCGTCTATGCCGTCGCCGAGAACGGCGTGATCGGGCAGGGCAATGCCATTCCATGGCGGCTGAAGTCGGACATGCAGCGCTTCAAGGCGCTGACCATTGGCAAGCCGATCGTGATGGGGCGCAAGACGTTCGAGTCGTTTCCGAAGCGACCGCTGCCGGGCCGCACCAATATCGTCATCACGCGCAATGCCGACTATCAGGCCGCGGGGGCTGTAGTCACCACGTCGCTTGCCGATGCGCGCGCGGTGGCGACTGGCGATGCGCTGCGGCGTTTGGTCACTGAGATTGCCGTGATCGGCGGCGCCGAGATCTATGCCCAATGGATGGGGATCGCCGACCGTCTCGAAGTGACCGAAGTTCACGCGCAGCCGACCGGCGATACCTTTATGCCGCCGGTCGATCTCACTGTGTGGGAAGAAGCTGCGCGCGTCAGGAACGCCGCGGCGGGCGAGGACAGCGTCGATTTCTCCTATGTGACATATTGCCGGAGAGCGCCCCGTTAACCGCGTTTTCCGCCCGTTAACATTGACTTTCGCGGCCTCGGGCATAGCTCCAGCGATCAAGAACCCCGCGTTGTAAGAGCTGGGGTCGTCCCCTATAAAGCCATGCAGACGTGGCGAGACCGGTATGTCCGGCCGCGCAGAGGAGAGTGTTGAATGCCGTGGAAGAATCAAGGCGGAGGCCCATGGGGCTCTGGTCCGAAGGGACCTTGGGGTTCTGGTCCGCAATCGTCCGGACCGAGGCCGCCTGATCTTGAGGATCTGCTGCGCAAGGGGCAGGACCGTCTGCAGTCGATGCTGCCCGGCGGCTTCGTCAGCGGCATGGGCATCGCGCTCGTGCTCGCCGTGGCGCTCGTGATCTGGGGTCTGTCCGGTTTCTTCCGCGTGCAGTCCGAAGAGCTCGGTGTCGTGCTGCGCTTCGGCAAGCATGTCCGCACCGTGCAGCCCGGCCTGAACTATCATCTGCCTTATCCGATCGAGACCGTGCTGTTGCCGAAGGCGCTGCGCGTATCGACGCTGTCGGTCGGCATGTCGATCCTGGAAGACACCGGTCGCCGTGGCCGCACCATCCGCGATGTGCCGGAAGAGAGCCTGATGCTGACCGGCGACGAGAACATCGTCGATGTCGACTTCACCGTGTTGTGGCGTATCAAGCCCGACGGTGTCGGCAACTTCCTGTTCAACATCCAGAACCCCGAAGGCACCGTGAAAGCGGTCGCCGAAAGCGTGATGCGTGAAGTGGTTGGCCGCGCCAACATTCAGCCGATCCTCACCGGCGCACGCACCACCACCGAAACCCAGGTGCAGGAACTGATGCAGAAGACGCTCGACGGCTATAGCGCCGGCGTCCTGATCCAGCAGGTCCAGCTGCAGAAGGTCGATCCGCCTGCCCAGGTGATCGATGCATTCCGTGACGTGCAGGCGGCACAGGCCGACGCGCAGCGTCTGCAGAACGAAGCCCAGACCTATACCAACCGCGTTGTGCCAGATGCGCGCGGTCGCGCCGCGCAGATCCTGCAGGTCGCCGAAGGCTATCGCGAACAGGCGATCGCCGAAGCCAAGGGCCAGAGCGCGCGCTTCCTGAAGGTCTATGACGAGTACAAGAAGGCGCCTGACGTAACCCGTCAGCGTATCTATCTCGAAACCATGGAGCGGATCTTCGGCGGTGCCGAGAAGCTGGTCTATGACGGCGGCCAGGGCGCCGGTGCTTCGCAAGGCGTCGTGCCTTACCTTCCCTTGAATGAACTGACGCCGCGGCGTCAGCCTCCGGCGCCATCTGGTCAGCCTCAGCAGAGCGGGAGCACCCGATGAAAACCGGCATCTCAGGTATCGTTGCACTGATTGTAGTGCTGGTGCTGGTCATCGTGGGCTTCGGCTCGATCTATACGGTGCGCCAGACTGAACAGGCCCTTGTGGTCCGACTCGGCGAGCCCGTCCGCGTGGTCACCGAGCCCGGTCTGAACTTCAAGATCCCGTTCATCGACAGCGTGATCTCGATCGACAAGCGTATCCTCGATCTGGAAAACCCGGCTCAGGAAATCATTGCCAACGACCAGCGTCGTCTGGTGGTCGATGCCTTCGCTCGCTACAAGATCAAGAATGCCCTGCGCTTCTACCAGAGCATCGGCTCGATCCAGGCGGCCAACATCCAGCTCACCACGCTGCTCAACGCGGCCATGCGCCGTGTGCTCGGCGAGGTCACCTTCATCCAGATCGTGCGCGACGAGCGTGAGAACCTGATGAACAAGATCCGCGAGCAGCTCGACAAGGAAGCCGACGGTTACGGCATCTCCGTCGTCGACGTTCGTATCCGCCGCGCCGATCTGCCGGAGGCGAACAGCCAGGCGGTGTATCAGCGGATGCAGACCGAGCGTCAGCGGGAAGCTGCTGAATTCCGCGCCGGCGGTGGCCAGAAGGCGCAGGAGATTCGCTCCAAGGCCGATCGTGAAGCAACGGTCATCATCGCCGATGCGAATTCGACGGCTGAACAAACCCGCGGTGCCGGCGACGGCGAGCGCAACCGTCTGTTCGCTGAATCCTACGGCCAGGATCCGGAGTTCTTCGCGTTCTACCGCTCGATGACGGCTTACGAGAACGGATTGAAGAGCAACGACACCCGCTTCCTGCTGCGGCCGGATTCGGAGTTCTTCCGCTTCTTCGCCAATCCGTCGGGCAAGCCCCCCGCGGCAAAGCCGCAGTAACGGCGTCACTGGTTAAGCTTACGCGGATACCTGTTTTGCGTTCGCTGCCACTCTGATCTAAAGGATGAGGCGCGCCATCGTGGCGCGCCTCATTTGTTTTCAGAAAAGCGCCAAGAAAACTGCCAAGAAACTGCGGCCAGGGTGCGAACGTTCGGGAGTTGAAGTCGGATGAGGTCCATAGCGTTTGCCGACTTCCTCATCGGCATCGGAATCCTGTTCGTATTCGAAGGCATCCTGTTCCTGGCATTTCCCGGATGGATGCGCCGCGCGATGAAGAGCGCGCTGCAAAGCCCTGACAACATCCTGCGCATTGCCGGTCTGGTCTCGGCCGTCGGCGGCCTGATCCTGATCTGGGCGATCCGGCGCTAGCGGCGGCTCATAATCTCTCCGGGCGTCCGAAAAAGCTCTTCCGGATCAACGCGATCGTGCACGTTTACGTCCGCATTCCGCCGCAATCCACGTCCCAGATGGGCCAGTCGGATGGCCCGCGCGAAGGCTTGCGCGATGTCGCCGTTCGGGCGCACTCTCAACCAAATTTGCCGACTCTCTTTTGGAGACGTTTCCGACATGTCCATCGCTCATCCCTCTCTGAGCTCCGTTTCGCGCCGCGCATCGTATAGTGGCCTGCGTCCGCTGCTGACGGCGCTTTGTTTTGGCGCCGCGGTCGCCACATTTTCCGCACCGGCCTCGGCCCGCGGACCGGATGGCATCGCCGACGTTGCCGAGAAGGTGATCGATTCCGTGGTCAATATCTCGACCACCTCGACCGTCGAGGCGAAGAACAGCGACAAGGGGGAGGGCGGTGGCCGCGGGGCGATGCCGCAACTGCCGCCAGGCTCGCCGTTCGAGGAGTTCTTCGATGACTTCTTCAAGAACCGCGGCGGGCGCCCCGGCGGCGACAAGAATGGCGGCCTGCAGCCGCGCAAGACCAATTCGCTGGGCTCCGGTTTCATCATCGACACCTCGGGCGTCGTGGTCACGAACAACCATGTCATCGATGGTGCCGACGAGATCACCGTCATCATGAATGACGGCACCAAGATCAAGGCGGAGCTGGTCGGCGTCGACAAGAAGACCGATCTGGCGGTGCTGAAGTTCACACCGGTGAAGCCGGTGGTTGCCGTGAAGTTCGGCGACAGTGAAAAGCTGCGGCTTGGCGAGTGGGTGATCGCCATCGGCAATCCGTTTTCGCTCGGTGGCAGCGTCACTGCGGGCATCGTCTCGGCGCGTAACCGCGAGATCAGCAACAACAGCCCCTATGACAGCTACATCCAGACCGACGCCTCGATCAATCGCGGCAATTCGGGCGGTCCGCTGTTCAACCTCGAGGGCGAAGTGGTCGGCGTGAATACGCTGATCATCTCGCCCACCGGCGGCTCCATCGGCCTCGGCTTCGCCGTGCCGTCGAAGACCGTGGTCGGCGTCATCGAGCAGCTGCGCGAATACAAGGAAGTCCGCCGCGGCTGGCTCGGCGTGCGCATCCAGCCGGTGACGGACGAGATTGCCGAGAGCCTGAACATCAAGCCGGCGCGCGGCGCACTGATCGCCGGCGTCGACGACAAGGGCCCGGCCAAGCCTGCCGGCCTCGAGCCCGGCGATGTGGTGATCAAGTTCGACGGCCGTGACGTCAAGGAGCCGAAGGACCTGTCGCGCATCGTTGCCGGCACCGCCGTCGGCAAGGCGGTCAATGTGCTGATCATTCGCAAGGGCAAGGAAGAGACCAAGCAGGTCACCCTCGGCCGTCTCGAGGATGACAAGCCGGTGCAGGCCTCGATCAAGGCCACGCCGGAAGCCGAGAAGCCGGCGACGCAGAAGGCGCTGGGCCTCGACCTCACCGGCCTCAGCAAGGATCTGCGCACCAAGTACAAGATCAAGGACAGCGTGAAGGGCGTCATTGTGACCGGCGTCGATGCCGGCTCCGACGCCGCCGAGAAGCGCCTGGCCGCCGGCGACGTCATCGTCGAGGTCGCGCAGGAAGCGGTCACCAATGCTGCCGACGTCAAGAAGCGCGTCGATGCCTTGAAGAAGGACGGCAAGAAGTCGGTGCTGCTGCTGGTGTCGAATGCCGAAGGCGAGCTGCGCTTCGTTGCGCTGAGCGTGCAGTAGGGGCGCTTTCTTCTCCCTCCCTCAAGCGCGGCGAAGCCGCGCGCAGCGGGGAGGGTGGCGCGTTTGAGAGCGAAGCGAACAAACGTGACGGGTGGGGCGCCCCACGTGAGGGCGTCGCTCGTGGCACCCCCACCCCGGCCTCCACTTCGTCGATGCTGCGCATCGCCTCGTTCGGCCGACCCGCCCCGCCTAGCGAAGCTTCGCTTCGCGCGGGGGGAGGGATGCCACAAACGCCTGTGCGTCATCGCTGATTCAACTGTCAAACAGCCACTGCGCTTCAGACATGCGTCGTCGCCCCTGCTATCTGCCGCGCGGGGGCGCCGTCGTCGCTTGCATTCCCACCCTCCTGTGAGAGGGCGTGCGGAACGCCGGGTGCCCGTTGCACCCTTGGGCCTGATGCGAATGCGGTCTTCCGCAATTTAGAGTGCATCAGGACTTTCGGAGGCGCCGAGCAAGTGCCCGACGTTCCGCCTGCGGTGTTTTTTCGGTTGCTTGCACATCTGCCATGGCGAACGGTCCCATCACCAAAATTAATGTCCCAGGGCGGAGGGACAGGGTAGCCGCAAAGCACTTGGCCGAACGCGTTTCGATTTGGTCGTCCGTCACACTGTCCAGGGGTCTGTCCATCCCAAGGTCGGCCGTGTCCTTGCCAGTGGCAGTGCTGGCGCAGATCCGTCCTGCCCGAAGACAGACGTTCCCCATGAACCGCGTAACGCCGCATCTCCGGCGTCCACCGCATCCCACCCCGCGAACGTGACGATCGCGATCGCCCCTCTCGGTGGGGCAGGACGGAGGGGAATATAAACCTTATAGGGATGCTGTCAATGGGAGATAGGAAAAAATGTTTGGTGCCTCTGTGCGCCCGACCCACACTCGTCATTCCGGGGCGCGGCCGGCACTTGCTGGACGCGAACCCGGAATCTCAGCATGTTCAGCGCCAAACACTCTGAGATTCCGGGTTCGCACTACGCGGCTGCGCCGCTTCGTGCGCCCCGGAATGACGAGCTTGGATCGGGATTCTCCACCGCTCCAAGTGGAGTGGCTGAGGTCCACGCTATGCCGGTTTTGCCGGCGACGCGCGCCCTCAGGCAAACCAATTGGTTTGCCGGGGAATGACAGCGTGGTTCAGCTCACAAACTCGCTGCGCTTGTAGCCCTGCGCATAGAGCAGCGCCGTGAGATCGCCGTGGTCGATGCGCGCCGCTGCGGCAGCTGCCACCGCAGGCTTGGCGTGATACGCAACGCCGAGGCCGGCATCCTGGATCATCGCGAGATCGTTGGCGCCGTCGCCGACGGCCATGGTGTCGAGATTGTCGAGATCGAAGGACTCGCGCAGCTCGACCAGTGTTGCGAGTTTCGCGGCCTTGCCGAGGATCGGCTCCGCGACGGTGCCTGTCAGCTTGCCATCAGCGACATGCAACACGTTGGCGCGGTTTTCCTGGAAGCCGACGAGTTCGGCGACCTTGGCTGTGAACAGCGTGAAGCCGCCGGAGACGAGGCAGGTATAGGCGCCATTGGCGCGCATGGTCTGCACCAGCTCGCGGCCGCCCGGCGTCAGCGTGATGCGCGAGGCCAGCACCTCATCGACCACGCCGACTTTCAGGTCTTTCAGCAGCGCCACGCGTTCGCGCAGTGCCGGCTCGAATTCGATCTCGCCGCGCATGGCCCGTTCGGTAATCGCAGCCACATGAGCCTTGAGGCCGGCGAAGTCAGCGAGCTCGTCGATACATTCCTGGCCGATCATGGTGGAATCCATGTCGGCGAGAAAAAGCTTCTTGCGCCGGTCGCTGACAGGCTGCACGACAACGTCGATCGGCATGTCGCCGCGGGCTGCGCGGAGGCGGTCGCCGAGCGCGAGGATGTTGTGGTCGCTGGCAAACAGGATATCTGCGGCGACGCCGTCGCTCAGCCAGTGCGCCTCGGTGTCGCCCGGCAGAAGTGCGCGCAGACCGTCGACCACCGTGCTATCGAGAGCGGGATTGGCGGGGTTGCAGATCAGGGTCGCAACGAGAGACATGACGTGAGTTCCAGTCCGGACAACAGAGCGCTGCTTATCGCAGGGCCGACCGCCAGCGGCAAGTCGGCGCTGGCGCTGGCCGTGGCGCGCGCGCGGGACGGCGTGGTCATCAATACCGACAGCATGCAGGTCTATCGCGACCTGCGCGTGCTGACGGCGCGGCCGACGGTCGAGGAAGAAGTGCAGGCGCCGCACCGGCTCTATGGCACGGTCGATGCCGCGGTGAATTTCTCCGCCGGCGCCTGGGTCGAGGAGGCGGCGCGGGTGCTTGCCGAGGTGCGGACGCAAGGCAAACTGCCGATCTTCATCGGCGGCTCCGGACTATACTTCAAGGCGCTGACGCGCGGGCTCTCGGCCGTACCGCCCGTCGCCGCCGAGGTGCGCGACGATGTCCGCGCGCGTCTGGAAAGGGATGGGCCGGAGGCGCTGCATGCGCAGCTCGCTTTGGTTGATCCGGTCTCCGCCGCGCGGCTCAATCTGCGCGACCGCACGCGCATCGCCCGCGCGCTGGAAGTCGTGGAGGCGACGGGACGTTCGCTGACCGACTGGCACAGCGAGGGCCTGCCGCCGCTGCTGCCGCCGGAGGGCGTGACCGCGCTGTTTCTGGCGCCCGAGCGCGACGAGCTTTATGCGCGGATCGATGCGCGGTTCGGGCGCATGCTGGACGAGGGCGCGCTGGACGAAGTCGCTGCCCTCGCGGCGCGCGGTCTCGATCCGCTGTTGCCCGCGATGAAGGCCCATGGCGTGCCCGCACTGATCCGGCATATCCGCGGCGAAATCTCGCGCGAGGAGGCCGCGGAGATCGGGCAGGCGGATACGCGCCACTACGCCAAGCGGCAGTTCACGTGGTTTCGGCATCAACTGCCGGAGTTCGCGTGGATGACGGTGGAGGAGGCGGGGACGAGCTTGGCCAGAGCTCTTGTCATTTGACCCATAGGGTGGTACAATGGCTCATCTGGGAGGCTCTGAATGATCGTCGGGTTTCGCGATGATTGGTTGCGGGCCTTCTTCGTGGACGACGTCCATTCTCGCAACATTCCGGCGGACCTTGAAAGCCGGCTGTTTCGCAAGCTTCAGATGATCGACGATGCGACCACCGATCAGGATCTGCGCGTACCGCCGAGCAATCATTTCGAAAAGCTGCGCGGCAAACTTGGCGGCTTGCACTCGATCCGCGTCAACAACCAGTGGCGGCTGATCTTCCGCTGGGATAGCGGCCGCGGCGAAGCGTCGGATCTTTATCTCGACGATCACAGCTACCGGTGAGGTGACTCATGCTGATGACCAAACGCAAGCCGGCCACTGTCGGTGAAATTCTGGTCGAGGAATTCATGCAGCCGCTTGGCCTGACACAAGGGACATTGGCAAAGGCGATGGGTGTCCAGCGCAAGCATGTGAACGAGTTGTGCAACGATCGCCGTAACGTGACCGCGGCGACCGCGCTCATTCTCGCGCGCGTCTTCGGCAACAGCCCGGACTTCTGGCTGAACGTGCAGCGCCGCGGTGATCTTTGGGAGGCGATGAACTCGCCGCAGGAACTGGCGCGGATCGAACGTGCGACGCCTCTGGTGAAGGCGGCTTAGGCCTGCAAACTAACACTCCGTCATGGCCGGGCAGCGCGAAGCAAGCTTCGCTAGATGTCCCGGCCATCCACGTCTTCGCTTGCGGCCAAAGGCGTGGATACCGGGCATTCGCCGGGCATGACGATGGAGGGGGCGGGTGACCCGTACGTCGGCACGCATATCTGCCCGCCCGATTTTTCCGCTCGCCGAACGCCAAAGACCCGGCTAGGCTCCAAAATCAGCGCGATCACAGCAACTTCCCTTGACATCCCCCGTTTGCTGGCTATGTTCCGCGCAAGTTATGAAAAGTCGGACCGATCCTGTGCGCAACAAAGTTACAAATCTCCTTATTATCGTGGTACCCTGGCGCACCGCCGGGGGTAGCTGACGGCTACCCACGAACCGAGCGGTGTGCACAGGGTCCTGAACGGGCCCTTTTTTATTGTCTGAACTTCAAGCTTTCCGAACCCAGCGACCATCCAGACCAAGCCGCGCCGCAGAGCGCATCCGGAGCGAACCATGAGCGACAGCAAGCCTCACGATCCCAATCAGATGACCGGCGCAGCGATGATCGTGCGCGCGCTTGCGGATCATGGCGTCAAGCACATCTTCGGCTATCCCGGCGGGGCGGTGCTTCCGATCTACGACGAGATCTACCAGCAGTCCGAGGTCGAGCACATTCTGGTCCGCCACGAGCAGGGCGCCGGCCATGCCGCCGAAGGCTATGCGCGCTCGACCGGCCTGCCGGGCGTCGTGCTGGTGACCTCGGGTCCGGGCGCCACCAATATGGTGACGCCGCTGGCCGACGCGCTGATGGATTCGATCCCGCTGGTCTGCATCACCGGACAGGTCCCGACGCATCTCATTGGTAACGACGCGTTCCAGGAATGCGACACCGTCGGCATCACGCGGCCCTGCACCAAGCACAACTGGCTGGTCCGCGACGTCAACGATCTCGCCAAGGTGCTGCATGAAGCCTTCTATGTTGCGACCACCGGCCGTCCTGGCCCGGTCGTCGTCGACGTTCCGAAGGACGTGCAGTTCGCCACCGGCACCTATCATCCGCCGCGCAAGTCGGACGTTCACATCTCCTACGCACCGCGCGTGAAGGGTGATGCCAATGCGATCCGCAAGGCGGTGTCGATGCTGGCGGGTGCCAGGAAGCCGATCATCTATTCCGGCGGCGGCGTCATCAATTCCGGCCTCGCGGCATCCAAGCTGCTGCGCGAGCTGGTCGAGGTCACCGGTTTCCCGATCACCTCGACGCTGATGGGCCTCGGCGCCTATCCGGCATCCGGCCCGAACTGGCTGGGCATGCTGGGCATGCACGGCACTTATGAAGCCAACATGGCAATGCATGACTGCGACGTCATGCTGTGCGTCGGCGCGCGCTTCGACGACCGCATCACCGGCCGCACCGATGCGTTCTCGCCGAACTCGAAGAAGATCCATATCGACATCGATCCGTCGTCGATCAACAAGAACATCCGCGTCGACGTGCCGATCATCGGCGATTGCGGCAATGTGCTGGGCGATATCCTGCAGGTGTTCAAATCCGAGGCGAAGAAGCCCGACACCAAGGACTGGTGGAAGACCATCGCCACCTGGCGCTCGCGCAATTCGCTGGCCTATAAGACGAATAACGATGTGATCCTGCCGCAATTCGCGATCCAGCGGTTATTCGAGGCGACGCGCGGCCACGACACCTACATCACCACGGAAGTCGGCCAGCATCAGATGTGGGCGGCGCAGTTCTTCGGCTTTGAGGAGCCGCATCGCTGGATGACGTCCGGCGGTTTGGGCACCATGGGCTACGGCCTGCCGGCGGCGCTGGGCGTGCAGGTTGCGCATCCGGACTCGCTGGTCATCGATATCGGCGGCGATGCCTCGGTGCAGATGACGATGCAGGAAATGTCGGCGGCGGTTCAGCACGAATTGCCGATCAAGATCTTCATCCTGAACAACCAGTATATGGGCATGGTGCGCCAGTGGCAGCAGCTGCTGCATGGCAACCGGCTGTCGCATTCGTACTCGGAAGCGCTGCCTGATTTCGTCAAGTTGGCTGAGGCCTATGGCGGCGTCGGATTCCAGTGCAGCAAGCCCGGCGATCTCGACGGCGCACTGCAGGAAATGATCAAGGTGAAGAAGCCGGTGCTGTTCGACTGCCGCGTTGCCGCGCTGGAGAACTGCTTCCCGATGATCCCGTCCGGCAAGGCACATAACGAAATGCTGCTGCCGCTCGAAGCGAATGACGAAGCCACCGCGGCGGCCTTCGCTGGCGGCAAGGCGCTGGTGTGATGCTTCTAACCTCTCCCCGCCTGCGGGGAGAGGTCGCCCGGCGGAGCGCAGCGAAGACGGGCGGGTGAGGGGGACTCTCCACCTGCTCCGAGTTTGCTGAGGCTCCCCCTCATCCCGACCTTCTCCCCGCACGCGGGGAGAAGGAGCTTACGTCACCCGCGGCTAAATCGAATTCTGACCGAGACGGTTGAAAAGAGAAACGACAATGGAACAGCCTGCCTCCGCCTATTTCATGGAAGAGCGTCACGATCCCAACGAGACGCATACGCTGACGGTGCTCGTCGCCAATGAGCCCGGCGTGCTCGCGCGCGTCATCGGTCTTTTCTCCGGCCGCGGTTACAATATCGAAAGTCTCACGGTGTCGGAGACCGAGAGCCACAAGCATGTCTCGCGCATCACCATTGTCACCACCGGCACGCCGATGGTAATCACGCAGATCAAGCATCAGCTCGATCGCATGATTCCGGTGCATCGCGTCGTCGACATGACGCTGACCGGCCGCTCCATCGAGCGTGAGCTTGCCATGGTCAAGCTGCGTGGCACCGGCGAGCATCGCGTCGAGGCGCTGCGGCTCGCCGAAGCGTTCCGCGCGCGCGTCATCGACGCCACCATCGAGAGCTTCGTGTTCGAGATCACCGGTAACACCGGCAAGATCAACCAGTTCATCGACCTGATGCGGCCGCTTGGCCTCGTCGAGATCTCGCGCACCGGCGTTGCCGCCATCAGCCGCGGACCGGAGGGGATGTAGCCTCCACGCATCGCAGTCATGAAACCTCTCGACATCGCGTTGGCCGTCGCAGTGGCCGTGATCTGGGGCGTCGGCTTCGTGCTGACCCGGATGGCGGTCGACGAAATGTCGTCGACGCTGCTCACCACGCTGCGTTTCGGCATCACGGCGCTGCCGTGCCTGTTCCTGCCGAAGCCGAAGCTGTCATGGCTGCTGATCGTTGCCACAAGCTGGCTGCTGGTGGCGCAGTTTCTGGCGCAGACCTATGGCATGGCGCATGGCGTGCCGGCGGGGCTGACCTCGGTGATTGTGCAGAGCCAGGCGCTGTTCACGGTGGGGGCTGCAGCGCTGTTCCTGCGCGAATTGCCGACGCGGCAGCAGGTGATCGGTATTGTCATTGCGATGGGCGGGCTGCTGATGATCTGCTTCACGGTCGGCTATGACTTCAGCGTGTTTCCGTTCATGGTGCTGATGACCGCGCCCGTGAGCTTTGCGTTCTCCAATCTGCTGCTGCGGCGCGCGCAGGGCGTGCCGATGCTCGACCTGTTCGCCTGGATCAGTCTCGTCGCGCTGCTGCCGTTGCTGGTGGTGCTGTTCAGTGTCGATGGCGCAAGCACTACCTGGCAATCGCTCACGCATGCCTCGCTGAAGGCCTTCGCCTGTGTGCTGTTCCTCGCGGTGGTCGGCACCACGCTGGGTTACTGGATCTGGGGCCGGCTGCTGCGCGACTATTCCGCGGCGCAGGTCGTGCCGTTCGCGCTGCTGGTGCCGTTCATTGGCGCGGCGGCGTCGAGCGTCACGTTCGGCGAACAGTTTGGATCACTGCGGCTCGCGGGCATGATCGTCGTTGTCTGCGGCATTGCCGTAATGCTGCTGTCGAAGCGCCCACCCACGCTTGTCGAGGTGGTCTGAGGTCATGTCGCAACAACTCCTGTTCGCCTTCATCGTGTTCGCCATCGTGATGTTCTTCACGCCAGGCCCGAACAACATCATGCTGCTCGCGTCGGGGCTCAATTTCGGCTTTCGTCGCACGCTGCCGCATGTCTTCGGCGTCACCGTCGGCTTTGCCTTCATGGTCGCCGTCACTGGCCTCGGATTGGGGGCGGTCTTCACCTCCTATCCGGTGCTGCACACCATCCTGAAATATGCCGGCGCCGCGTATCTCGTTTATCTCGCCTTTGCGATCGGGATGTCGGGTCCGCCCAACCCGGGTGACGCCGAACGGCGCCGGCCGATGACGTTTTTCGGCGCAGCGCTGTTTCAATGGGTCAACGTCAAGGGCTGGGTGATGGTGATCGGCACCATCACCGCTTATGCGGCGATTGCGAACTATCCCTGGAACATCCTGCTGCAGGTCGCCCTGTCGCTGCTGCTCGGGTTCGTCTCCTGCGTCACTTGGGTGCTGTGCGGCACCTCGCTGCAATCGCTGGTAAAATCGCCTGGCGCGGTCCGGGCGTTCAATATCGTCATGGGGCTGCTGCTGCTGGCGTCCCTGTATCCGGTGCTGGTCGAGCTATGAGCCTGACGCGCAGCGTAAAATCACCGTCGCGGGCTTGTCTCGCGGCACCCGTCGCCCTAGAAACCGGCGGCAATTCATGGTCATCCACCACGCGGTGGTGACCCGTTCGAACGGGCAGCTTTGAAATATAGTTGCTGAAGAGAGGAAATACCCATGCGAGTTTATTACGATCGCGACGCCGACCTGAACCTGATCAAGGGCAAGAAGGTCTGCATCGTCGGCTATGGCAGCCAGGGCCATGCCCATGCGCTGAACCTCAAGGACAGCGGCGTCAAGGACGTCGTGATCGCGCTGCGCAAGGGCTCGGCGACCGCGAAGAAGGCGGAAGCCGCCGGCTTCAAGGTGATGGAAGTCGCCGAGGCTGCCAAGTGGGCTGACCTGATGATGATGCTCACCCCCGACGAATTGCAGGGCGACATCTATCGCGACCACATGCACGACAACATGAAGAAGGGCGCAGCGCTCGTCTTCGCACACGGCCTCAACGTGCACTTCAACCTGCTCGACCCGCGTGAAGACTTGGACGTGTTGATGATCGCGCCGAAGGGCCCCGGCCACACCGTGCGTTCGGAATATCAGCGCGGCGGCGGCGTGCCCTGCCTGATCGCCGTTCACAAGGACGTCTCGGGCAATGCCCATGACCTCGGCCTCAGCTACGCTTCGGCAGTGGGCGGCGGCCGCGCCGGCATCATCGAGACCTCGTTCAAGGAAGAGTGCGAAACCGATCTGTTCGGCGAGCAGGCCGTTCTTTGCGGCGGCACCGTCGAGCTGATCCGCGCCGGCTTCGAGACGCTGGTGGAAGCCGGTTACGCACCGGAAATGGCTTACTTCGAGTGCCTGCACGAACTGAAGCTGATCGTCGACCTGATCTATGAAGGCGGCATCGCCAACATGAACTACTCGATCTCCAACACCGCGGAATACGGCGAATACGTCACCGGCCCGCGCATCGTCACCTCGGAAACCAAGGCCGAGATGAAGCGCGTGCTCACCGACATTCAGTCCGGCAAGTTCGCCCGCGACTGGATGCTGGAAAACAAGGTCAACCAGGCCTCGTTTAAGGCAACCCGCCAGCGCAACAATGCGCATCCGATCGAGGAAGTGGGCGCCAAGCTCCGCGACATGATGCCGTGGATCAAGGAAAAGGCGCTGGTCGACAAGACCAAGAACTAAGCGCTTTTCAAATCGCAGCTACCAACGGGACCGCGGCAACGCGGTCCCGTTTTAGTTTGCAGGCACTGATATGCGCGCCTGGCGCCGTTTCAGCACCGCCGCAGCGATCCTGAGCGCCATCACCACAATCAACGGCATCAGGAACCAGACATAGTTCGGCATCTGCGGAATGCGCATGCCGAAGCTCACCATGAACTGGAACCAGAGATAATAGATGCCGGTCGTATGCAGGATGCGCCATGCGCGCGGGCCGATGGCGGCCGCCGAGCGGTCGAATGACGTTGCCGCCATCGCGATGATGAAGGCGTAGCCAATGCCGCCGAAGATGTAGGAGGCGGGCGTCGTTGCTGCTGCATAGTCAGCGGGCGCCATCACGGCGAAGCAGACGATGGCGACGGCGTGGATGGCGTGAGATGCCGCAAAAGTGAGCCCAAGATAGCGGCGGTTGCGCCGCAGCCAGCGCGTACCGGATGTCGGCCAGAGCAGGGCGAGCGCGGATGCTGCGAAAGCGAGGCAGAAGAACAGCAACGAGCTGCGCGCGGTGAAGCGGATCACCATCCTGATGCCATCGACCTCGAAGCCGCGCATGCCGGCGATCCAGACGCTGAGCGCGATCAGTACAAGCGTCAGTATGGCGAGCAGCCGCCAGCCTTCGAACCAGTTGCGACGATCCCGTGTCATGACGTTCCCCCGTATTGCCATATGTAATCACTAGTTACATTCGGGGCAGGCGATCCAGTCAATTGTGTAATCAGTGATTACATTCACGATACGGTGATGCTATGCTGGCGCATGTCCAAGTCCGCAAAGCCGCCGTCCAGATCGGCATCGAAGCTGCCTGCGCGAAAACGAGCCGCCCGGCCATCGGTCGTGCCACGTGCCGCGAAGGGGCGAACGGCAACATCGCCGAAGACCTATCATCACGGCGATCTGCGCCGTGTGCTGATTGCGGCAGCGCTTGAACTGGCCGAGGAAGGTGGCGCGGATGCCGTCAGCGTGCGCGAGGCCGCGCGGCGCGCCGGCGTATCGCCGGGAGCGCCGTTCCGGCACTTCCCCAGCCGCAATGACCTTATGAGCGCGGTGGCGGAAGAGGCACAGCGCCGCTTTCGAGTCTCGATCGCCGCGGCCATCGCCGGCACGTCCGCCGACGATCCGCTGGCGCGGTTTCGCGCCTTTGGCATGGCCTATATGCGCTGGGCGATGACAAACCCGGCGCATTTCGAAGTGATCTCGAGCGGCAAGTATTTTTCCCACGACCAGTCGGAAGCGTTACGCGAGGACAATGATGAGCTGATCGCCATGACCGAGCAATTGCTAATGGATGCCCTGGCGCAGGGACAACTGCGCTCCTCCGATCTGCGCGTGATAAAGATTGCCGGCCGTGCCTTGGTCTATGGGTTTGCCCGCATGAAGATCGACGGGCATTTTCCACGCTGGGGTGTCGCGGATGCCGAGGCGGATCAGATGGCAGAGGCGATCATCACGCTGTTCGTTGATGGAATCGCAAGGCCTGTCTGAACAGCGATTCCGTTGGAATATGCATCAAGCCTGCGCGGCTTGCTGTCGCAGATAGACAAGAGCGCGCCGATCGTCAAAAACCAATGAGGCGGCGATCCGCAATTCTCGTTGTGACCGCGGCGATGCGGTCTCGTTCTCGGCCAAATTCACGTGCCATCACATCTCAGGTGCTTTTCATGCGATCCATCGTCATCACCGGCGTCTCCACGGGCATCGGCCACGCCACGGCGAAGCTTCTGCTCGCGCGCGGCTTTCGCGTGTTCGGTAGCGTGCGCAGGCAGGCCGATGCCGAGCGGTTGCAAGCCGAGTTCGGCGCGAATTTCATCCCGCTCCTGTTTGACGTCTCGGATGAGGCCGCTGTGTTGGCCGCCGCTGCGCAGGTTCGCGCCGCGCTGAATGGCGAGACGCTTGCAGGCCTCGTCAACAATGCCGGCGTGGCCGTGCCGGGCGCACTGCTCGACCTGTCGGTCGACGAGTTTCGCCAGCAGATCGAGATCAATGTGATGGGCCCGGTGATCGTCACCAAGGCCTTCGCGCCGCTGCTTGGCGCCGATCCGGCGATGACGGGCACGCCCGGGCGCATCGTGATGATGAGTTCGGTGTCTGGCCAGTTCGGCAATCCGCTGCTGTCGCCCTATAGCGCGTCAAAATTCGCACTGGAGGGGCTGGCCGAGAGCCTGCGGCGCGAATTCATGCTGTTCGGTATCGACGTGCTGGTGATCGCGCCGGGGGCCGTGCGCACGCCGATCTGGGACAAGGCCGAGGCGATCGATATGGCGCGCTTCGATGCGTCGCCGTTTTTGCCGGCGTTAACGAAGCTGCGCGAGATGCTGATGAAGCTGGCGAAGAACGGGCTGCCACCGGAGCGGATCGGCGAGCTGGTCTACCGGGCACTGACCGCATCCCGGCCGAAGCTGCGCGTGGTGGCGTCGCCGCAGCCGGTGCAGACGTGGATCGCTGGTTGGCTGCCGCGACGCTGGCTGGACGTGATCATGGCGAAGCAGTTGGGGCTGCGGCCCAAATAGCGGGGCCATTTGTAGTCTCGACAGGGCCGCTAAAATTGGCTAACTGGTACTACCAGATTGGTAGGGTCAGCCATGCTCGCTACGGTCAGCACCGAAACCTCCGACGCCGTTCGGAAAACGCTCGAATTCGTCCGGCATCACCGGCTCGCGAAGGGCGACCGGCTGCCGTCGGAGCGGGATCTGTCGGAGCGGTTCGGGGTGACGCGCGGCTCGGTCCGCGAGGCGCTGGCGGTGCTCGATGCCATGCGCATCACCGAGCGGAAGCCCAAATCAGGGATCTATCTGCGCAACGCGCTGGAAGACAGCGGGCTCGATGCGCTGGTGCTGCAGGCGGATTTGGGCGTGACCTTCGATACGCAGGTGACGCGCGATGCGGTCGAAGCGCGGATCATCTGCGAGGAGCAGGCGTTCCGGCTGGCCTGCCAGCGCCGGACCGATGCCGATCTCGCAAAGCTGCACGGACTGCTGGATACCTATGCGGTGCTGGCCACCAACGGCTGCAACATGGCCGACGAGGACGTCGAGTTTCATCTTGCCGTGGCGGGCGCCAGCCAGAACCGCATTCTCGTGCGCACGATTACGCCCCTGATGCTGATGAGCACGCGCGGGCGTCGCCGTTACTTCGAATCCGCGGCGTTGCGCCAGCGCTCGCTCGACGATCACCGCGCTTTCGTCGCGGCCATCGAAGCGCGCGACGAAATCGCTGTCACCGCGCTCGTTCATCGCCATGTGCAGATCGCTGCCGCCGACATTGAGGCGCTGGCTGATCACGCCCCGATCGACCCGCAGGAGCAGGAGATCGCAAACACCAACACCTGACGAGCCGTTCAACAATCCCGACAAACGGGAAGGCTCGGATCGAATACGGCAACGGCCGTCACTTATGGAAACGCAAAAAGAAGGACAGAAAATGCGTATCACGATGACTTCCAGGGCCGCGCCAGCGGCCGCCAGCATCATGGCTGCGTTCGCAGCTGCGATTGCACTGGCCGCGAGCCCGGCACTGGCGCAGAAGACATACGGCCCCGGTGCCAGCGACACCGAAATCAAGATCGGCAACACGGTGCCCTATAGCGGCCCGGCCTCAGCCTACGGCATTCTCGGCAAGGCCTACGGCGCCTATTTCAAGAAGATTAACGATGAGGGCGGCATCAACGGCCGCAAGATCGTCTTCATCTCCTATGACGACGCCTATTCGCCGCCGAAGACCGTGGAGCAGACCCGCAAGCTGGTCGAGAGCGACGAGGTGATGGCGATCGTCGGCAATGTCGGCACCGCCGCGAATGCCGCGATCCAGAAATACGTCAATGCCAAGAAGACGCCGCAACTGTTTCTCGCGACCGGTGCCACCCGCTGGAACGATCCGAAGCAGTTTCCATGGACCATGGGCTGGCTGCCGAGCTACCACGCCGAAGCTGCGGCCTATGCGAAGTATCTCCTGAAAGAGAAGCCGGATGCCAAGATCGGCGTGCTCTATCAGAATGACGATTTCGGCAAGGACTATCTGAAGGGACTGAAGGAAGGTTTCGGCGACAAGGCGGCGTCAAGGATCGTGGCTGAAGCGAGCTACGAGGTTTCCGAGCCGACCATCGACTCGCAGATCGTCAAGCTGAAGGCCGCCGGCGTCGATACGCTGTTCTCCTTTGCTGTCGGAAAATTCGCCGCACAGTCGATCAAGAAAGTCGCCGAGCTCGGCTGGAAGCCGCTGCACATCGTGCCGAATGCGAGTTCGTCGGTGGGCAGCGTGATCCGTCCGGCAGGCTTCGAGAATGCGCAGGACGTTTTGTCCGCGACCTTCGCCAAGGATCCGACCGATCCGCAGTGGAAGGACGATCCGGGCATGCAGAAGTTCTACGCCTATGTCGAGAAGTACATTCCCGAAGGCAAGGCGATGGAGAGCACGGTATTGTCCGGCTACAGCATCGCCCAGACCATGGTCGAGGCGCTGAAGCAGTGCGGCGACGATCTCACCCATGAGAACCTGATGAAACAGGCCGCCAACCTCAAGAATGTGCAGCTCGACGGACTGCTGCCAGGCGTAACCGTCAACACCAGCCCGACCGACTTCTCGCCCATCGACCAGTTTCAGATGATGAGCTTCAAGGGCGAGCGCTGGCAGCGCTTCGGCGAGATCATCAAGGGCGAGACGCCGACCGCAGTGCGGTAGAGGCGAGGGATGACGACGGCAGGCGGCGCCCGGACCGGCACCGCCTGCGTCGAAAGGTTCATTGTCCGTTCATGACGCCTGTATTACGATTTTGTGACATTCCGCAGGGTCCGGTCGCGGTGTGAGCCGGCTGGCCGTTGCCAGACAGGGCAGTTGTCTTGCCGGGTTCGCAGGCAAGCCATGCTGCCGTCGCCCTCAGTCTCTCCGGCGCAAGCCGGCCGCCGCTTCAAGGAGCGGTTGGTGGTCGTCTGGCAGTATCTTCGGCAGTGGCCGCTGCGCACGGCGCTGATCGCTGCGATCCATACGCTCGCGTTCTATGTTCTGGCCTCGGTCGAATACGGCCCGTTCGCCAACACGCTGGCGCTGTTCACCTGGGGTTTGCTGAACTTCCTGTTCCTCGCGCTGTTGAAGCGGCCCGGTGTCAGCGCGGTGCTGTCGCTGCTGCTGGTCACGGCGCTGATCGTGCTATCGCAGTTCAAGTTCGGCATCACGCAGCTCACGCTGACCTTCCTGGATTTCCTGATCATCGATCGTGACACGATCTCGTTCCTGCATTCGATCTTCCCGCAACTGCGGACCTGGCTACTGATCGCCGCCGCCGTCGCGCTGCCGATCCTGTGGCTGATCTGGCGCGCCGATCCGTACCGACTGCGCCGCCGCAGCGCGCTGGCCTGTGCAGGCGTCTGCCTAGCGGGGATCGTCGGCCTGTCGGCAGCCAATCCCGAAAAGCCATGGGAGCCGTTCCAGGGCGTCAATCACATTTCCAATCTGGCGCGCTCCGGCGTTGTCTCGGTGTCGCATCTGACGGCGACCGGATGGATCGAGGCGGATTCCAAGAGCCTCGTGAGTTCGGCCCAGGCATCGCCGATGACCACCTGCGAGCCGGGCGTGAAGCGGCCGAATATCGTGATGGTGCTCGACGAGTCGTCATTCGACGTGTCCGCGGCGCCCGGCGTGAAGGTGCCGGCGGGCTATCATGATTATTTCAAGTCGGCAGACGGCCAGCTGCGCGCGCTGATCACCGAATCCAGCGGCGGTCCGACCTGGTACACCGAGTTCAATATCTTCACCGGGCTGTCGGCGCGCTCCTTCGGTGCGCTGAAGTTCTATGTCACCCGCATTGCCGCCGGGAAGATCTCGCGCGGCCTGCCGCAGGCGCTGCAGCGCTGCGGCTACAAGACCTTCTCGCTGTATCCGACCTACGGCAATTTCCTCAGCGCCCGCAGTTTCCAAGAGGGCGCGGGCATCGACGGCTTCATCGACATGGCGGCGATGGGCGTCAGCGAGGACATGCAGCCCGACAGGTTCTATTTCGACCAGGCCAGGGACCTCATCGCGCGCGCGAGCAAGACCGACCAGCCGGTCTTCGTGTTGGTCTATCTCACTGCCAATCATTTCCCGTGGACCACGACCTATCGCGACGACCTGACGCCCGCCGGCTGGCAGGCGCCGGGCAATACGGCGGAGGTGGATGAGTATATCCGCCGCCAGGCCATGACGGCTGCGGACTACAAGGCCTTCGTCGCGCAGCTCCAGAAGGACCATCCGACCGAGCCGTTCCTGCTGGTGCGGTTCGGCGACCATCAGCCCGCGATCGCGCAGAAACTGCTCGAACCCGATCTGCCGCAGCCGAAGCGCGCCGACCGGATCATGACGCATGATGTCAGATACTACACGACCTATTACGCCATCGACGCGCTGAACTACCGCCCCGAACTGACATCGGCACTGTCGACACTGGATGCTGCCTATCTGCCTGTGATGGTGCAGGAGGCCGCACGCGTCCCGCTCGATCCGTCCTTTGTCGAGCAGAAGAAGATCATGCTTCGCTGCAAGGGCGTGTTCTACGGCTGCAAGGGCGGCGATGAAGCCAGCCGATTCAATCGGTGGCTGATTGATGCGGGGCTGATCAAGGATCTCTGACCCGGCCGGTTGCAGCAGTGAGGGCAGGGTGTCTGTCCATCCCGTTCAGGCCAAGGTCATTGCCCGTTCATGACGATTACATTACAAATTAATGACATATCGCAGTTTCCGGCTGCGACATGCGCCCTCTGGCCGTCGCCAGCCCAGGCCCGAGGCCTCGCCGGTGGTGTTGCGTGCCGCCATGGCGCCTCCGCTCAATCCAGTACCCAGCGTCTCGACAACTGCTGTCGCTGCACCGACCAGCGTGTGGCGGCTGCTGGCCGTGGCAGCGCCGCATTTCGGCGCGCTGCTGGTGATGTTCCAGACCGAGACCGATCTGGTGGGACGGGTGGGCTTCGTGCTGGCCTGGGCCATTCTCAACTTGTTCTGGATTGCGCTGCTGCGCCGTCCCGCGCTTTCGGGAGCGCTGTCGCTGACCCTGGTCGTCATCTTGGTGCTGCTGTCGCGGCTGAAGCACGACGTGGTGCAGATGACCGCGAACTTCGTCGACCTGATGGTGATCGACCGCGATACCGCAGCCTTCCTGTTCACGATCTTTCCGAACCTGCGCTGGTCCGCCATCGGCGCTGCCGTGGTGGTGCTGCCGCTGATGTATGCGCTGTGGTGGCTCGATCCGTTCCGCATCCGACGGCTGCCGGCGCTGGCCGCGCTGACGGCCTGCCTCGCCGCATTGACGGGCTATGCGTTGGCCTGGCCCGATGAAGCCTGGCGCGGCTATTACGATGACGGCTATCTGTCGAAATTCGCGCGCTCCGGCGTCACCGCCGTGTCGGACTTCAGCAGCCACGGTTTCATGGAGTCCGACGCGGTCATCACCGAGCGGCTGAAGTTGCCGCTGGAGGATTCTTGCCATCCGGCGGGACGTCGTCCGCACATCATAATGGTGCATGACGAGTCGTCCTTCGACATCCGTCAGGCCGCCGGCGTGAAGACGCCGAAAGGCTATGGCAGCCACTTCAATTCATGGGATGGCAAGGCGCGCAAATTTCTCGCCGAGAGCAATGGCGGGCCGAGCTGGTTCACCGAATACAACGTACTGGCCGGACTGTCGTCGCGCTCGTTCGGGCCGTTCTCCTATTTCGTCACGCGCATCGCTTCGGGCCGCGTCGAGCGCGGATTGCCGTTGGCGCTGCGCCGCTGTGGCTACAGCACTATCTCGCTCTATCCGGCCTTCGGCGCCTTCATGAGCGCGCGCAGCTTCCAGACCACCACCGGCGTCGAGCGCTTCTATGACGCCAAGGATCTCGGCGCCAAGGGCGTCGAGCCCGACAGCTTTTTCTATGATTCAGCGGCGCGCCTGATGGCCGAGCAGCCGCCGGCCAATCCGCTGTTCATGTTCGTCTATCTCGCCGCCAATCACTTTCCGTGGGAAACCAGATTTCGCCCCGACATGACGCCAGGCTGGCGTGCGCCCGGCAACGTGCCGGTGGTCGACGAATATCTGCGCCGTCAGGCGATGAGCGTGGATCACTATGGCGCGTTCGTCGCGAAGTTGAAGAAGCAGTTTCCAGCGCAGCCGTTCCTGATCGTACGCTATGGCGATCATCAGCCGGAATTCGCGCCGGGCATTCTCGATCCCAACATGGATGAAGCGGGCCTCGGCAAGAAGCTGCAGAGTTACGACCCGCGCTACTACGCGACCTACTACGCCATCGACGCGATCAATTTCGAACCGGTGAAGAGCGCGACGGTGATGGACACGATCGACGGGCCGTATCTGCCGCTGGTCATTCAGGAGGCCGCGGGCATTCCGCTGGACCCGTCCTTCGAGGAGCAGAAGAAGATCATGCTTCGCTGCAAGGGACTGTTTTACGCCTGCAAGGACGGCGCGGAAGCGCGACGATTCAATCGCCTGTTGATCGATGCGGGGATGATCAAGAATTTGTAACGCCGGAGTTCGTAGGATGGGTAGAGCGCAGCGAAACCCATCGCTTTTGTGGCTCGCCATTGATGGGTTTCGCGAAGACGCTCTACCCATCCTACTTTTTTATCCTGTCCCACATCCACCGGGCCACACTCTCCGGCGAGCTCGTCGCATCATTCCCTGCGGCGCGGAGATTGGCTTCGCGCATCAGCGGTAGATCGATCCTGCCAAGCAACGGCTGCAACGCGCTGCGCAGCTTCTCATCGTCCGCGCGTCTCGGCGCCAGCAGCATGATCGCGTCATAGGGTGGGATCGCATGTTTGGGATCGTCCAGCACCACGAGATCGTATTTCGCGATCAGTCCGTCGCTGGTATAGCCGGCGATGACATCGACCTCGCCGGAGGCAACAGCGGCATACATGAAATCGGGCTGCATCGTGCGCTGGGTCTTGAACGACAGGCCGTAGGCCGTTTTCAGTCCCGCCCATTCCGGCCGCGAGAAGAATTCGTAATCGCCGGCGATGGTCATGGTGGCGCTCAGCGCCGCGAGATCGGCCGCGGTCTTGATCCCGAGCGCTTGCGCCTTTACACGCGGCATCACCAGCGCATAGGCATTGGCGAAACCGAGCTCGCCAAATAGCGTGATGCCCTGCTTGGCAAGCGCCGTCTTCAGCTCGGTGAGTAGTTGTTCGCGCGGCAGGATCTCGGTGCGGTGAAACTGGTTGGCCCACAGCGTGCCCGAATAGTCGATGTAGACATCGATATCGCCGGAGGCCAGCGCATCGTAGATCACGCTGGAGCCGAGACCCTGCCGCGTCGTGGCGGGCAGGCCGGCCGCTTGCAGCCGCTGCGACATCAGCGCGGCCAGCACATATTGTTCGGTGAAGGTCTTGGCGCCGACCACGATGCGTGTGCCGGAGCGGGCGAATGACGGCGCGAGTGTGACGATCACCAGCGCCGCGATACCGAGCACGCCGATGGCGGTGCGGATACGGCTACGCAGGCGGATGCCGGTTTCGATCAGCGCCAGCAATTGATCGACGGCCAGTGCAAGAATTGCCGCGGCGACGCAGCCGAAGATCACCAGAACCCAGTTCTGTGTCTGCAGGCCTGCAAAGATGTAGTTGCCGAGCGAGGTCTGGCCGATCGGCGTTGATAGCGTCGCGGTGCCGATGACCCAGACGGCGGAAGTGCGGATACCTGCCATCATCACGGGCAATGCCAGCGGCAGTTCGACCATGGTCAGCGATTGCCGCGGCGTCATGCCGACGCCCTGAGCCGCCTCGGTCAATGCGGGATCGACGCCGTTCAATCCGGTGATGGTGTTGCGCAATACCGGCAGCATCGAATACAGCGCCAACGCCAGCACGGCCGGCAGGAATCCGAAGGCAGAGAAGCTGACGCCGAGATATTGCAGCGACAGCGCTGCGAGCGCCAGCAGCAGCGGATAGAACAAGGCCAGCAATGCCAGACCCGGAATGGTCTGCACGATGCTGGCGACGCCGAGCAGCGCGCTGCGCAGCACCGGCCGTTGCCGTGCCATGATGGCTAGCGGCAGGCTGATGATGAGGCCGAGCGCCAGCGCTGCAAGGCTGACGCGCACGTGGCTACCGAGATAGTCCGGCAGATGGCCGAGCGCGTCGCTCCAGCGCGGATCGGTGAACAGGCTCATGTCGCGCCGCCTTGGGGCGCCGTGCCATCCCTCGGCAGCAGCATCTGAAGTCGTTTCGCCTGCCGGCGCGGTGTGCCCAGCAACTCGCCGACATAGGGATCGGTGCTTTCGGACAACTCAGTGGGCGTGCCCTCCGCGAGCAGTTTGCCGGAGCGCATCACCGCGATCCGGTCCGCGAGCAGGATTGCCTCGGTCATGTCATGGGTGATCATGATGGTGGTGAGGCCCAGGCTGCGATGCAGCGCGCGGTAGTCGTCGCTAAGCGCATCGCGGGTCAGCGGATCGAGCGCGCCGAACGGTTCATCCATCAGCACGATGCGCGGCTTCGCGGCGAGGGCACGCGCGACGCCGACGCGCTGGCGCTGGCCGCCGGAGAGTTCGTGCGGAAAGCGATCGCGGTGCTGCTTGCGGTCGAGGCGCACGAGATCGAGCAGTTCATCGACACGATCCGCGATATCTCTGGCGGGAGTGCCCAGCAGTCTGGGCGTGATGCCGATATTGTCTTTGATGCTCATATGCGGAAACAGCCCGCCGCTTTGGAACACGTAGCCGATGCGGCGGCGCAGTTCGATCGGATCGACCTGCGCCACGTCCTCGCCGGCGATGGTGATGTGTCCCGCGTCCGGCGCGATCAGCCGGTTGGCCAGCCGCATCAGCGTGGTCTTGCCAGAGCCGGAGCCGCCGACCACCGCGAGGAACTCTCCCTCGGCAATATCGAGCGAGACACCGTCGACGGCGTGAATGCGGCCGCCGTCGAAGCTCTTGCTGATATGGGAGAAGCGGATGAGGGGACTCATGCGCCGGATATCTTACGCGGTGCGTCGTCGCTTACCCTCCCCTGGAGGGGGAGGGGCGCCACGTGCGAAGCACGTGGCGGGGTGGGGTGAATGGGAAGCTCCATGGATGAACATGTCACCCCACCCCGGACAACGCGACCGCTGCTGCGCATCGTTCGCGTCGCCCGACCCTCCCCCTCCAGGGGAGGGTGAAGATGGGGCGCCATCGATGTACCGAGTTCTGAAATCATCGCTGCAAAGCTATCATGCAGCATCTGGCCCACCAACCCGGCCCCACCGTTGAATTATCAACCCTGCAGCGCTAAGCCAGTCCCGGAACAAAAACACTTTGGGGGACGCGCGTGCAGGCAGGTGGGGCCGCGGCATCGATGGCGGTGGCGCTTGATGACGCGACGGTGGCGTTCGGTATTGCCGACAATCGCATCTATACGGCGGTGGAGAAGGCGACACTCCGGGTCGCGGATGGCGAGTTCGTCGCCATTGTCGGGCCGACCGGCTGCGGCAAATCTACCCTGCTCAATGTCGCTGCCGGTCTGCTGGCGCCAGCCTCCGGTGCTGTCCGGATATTTGGTCAGCCGCTGGGCGGACTGAACGCACAGGCGGGTTACCTGTTTCAGGCCGACGCGCTGTTTCCCTGGAAGACCGCGCTCGACAATGTCGCCATCGGGCTGGAGATCGCCGGCGTCGTGCGCGACGAGGCGTTGTCGCGGGCGCAGGACTGGTTGACCTCGGTCGGTCTCGGCGCCTTCGCCGGGCGCTATCCGCATATGCTGTCGGGCGGCCAGCGCAAGCGCGTCGGTCTTGCGCAGGTGCTGATCCGCAATCCGAAAATCCTGCTGATGGACGAGCCGTTCGGGCCGCTTGACGCACAGACCCGGCAGGTGATGGGCAACCTGCTGCTGGATCTGTGGAGCAGGGATCGCAAGGCGGTGCTGTTCGTCACGCACGATCTCGAAGAGGCAATCGCGCTGGCCGACCGTGTCGTCATCATGTCAGCAGGGCCGGGCTCGCGCATCATCGGCGATTGGAAGGTGCCGCTGCCGCGGCCGCGCGATATTTTCGAGGTGCGGCTCGACAAGGAGTTTCACGCGCTTCATCGCGAGATCTGGAGCGTGCTGAAGGACGAGGTGATGAAGGGCTATGCGCAGTCGGCTGGTATGGGAGCCGCGTCATGACGCGTCCTGTATTGCTGCTGTGTCAGGTACTCGTCGCCGTGGTCGTCATCGGGCTGTGGCACCTGCTCACCACCGTGCCGGTGTTCGGCCGCATCCTGCTGCCGCCGTTCTTCTTCTCTAACCCCTGGGATGTCGGCAGCCAGATTGTTAGCTGGTTCGCGTCAGGCATTATCTGGAAGCATCTCGGAATCACGCTGCTTGAGTCGGTATTAGCCTTTGTCATCGGCTCGACGCTGGGCGTGCTGATCGGCTTCTGGTTTGCGCGCCAGCCGCGCCTCGCCGCCATCTTCGATCCCTATGTGAAGATGGCCAATGCGCTTCCGCGCGTGGTGCTGGCGCCGATCTTCGCACTGTGGCTCGGGCTCGGCATCTGGTCGAAAGTCGCGCTCGGCGTCACGCTGGTGTTCTTCATCGTGTTCTTCAACGTCTATCAGGGCGTCAAGGAAGTCTCGCCCACGGTGCTCGCCAATGGCCGCATGCTGGGCATGAGCGAGCGGCAGTTGATGCGCCATGTGTTCTGGCCGTCGGCGCTGTCATGGATGTTCTCGTCGCTGCATACCGCAGTGGGCTTTGCCGTCGTCGGCGCCGTGGTCGGCGAATATCTGGGATCGGCGGCGGGGCTGGGTTACGTGATCCAGCAGGCGGAGGGCACGTTCGACGTGGCCGGCGTGTTCGCGGGCATGTTCGTGCTGTCGGCGTTTGTGATCGCCATCGATATTCTGGTGACGATGGTCGAGAAGAGATTGCTGGTGTGGAAGCCTGTGGTGAGCGACGGGCGAAGCTGAGACGATTCCCTCGTCCCGCTTGCGGGGAGAGGGTGGATCGAATGACCAAAGGTCATTCGAGACGGGTGAGGGGGAGCTAGCGAGTAAAACACTGGCTCCCCCTCACCCGGATCACGCGCTGTCGCTTGTGATCCGACCTCTCCCCGCAAGCGGGGCGAGGTTAGGCAGAGCCCGTGGCTTACGGCAGCGGCTTGGTGTCGTCCGGCGCCTGCGGCGGGGTCTTGATGGCGATGGCGCGGAACGGCTTGCCGTCGGGCTTGGTGCCGCCATGGGGCGTGCCCTTCGGGATGATGATGAGGTCGCCGGCCTTGACCTGAACTTCCTTGTCGCCCAGCCACACGGTGCCGGTGCCTTCGAGGATGTACTGGATCTCGTTGGTGTTGGGATGCATGTGCTTCACCACATTGCCGTCCTGCACCGAGATGGTCGCGCCGTCGGCCTGCATGAACATCTTGGAGCGGAAGCCGGTGGGCGAGGCGGGTCCGAGTGCATCGCCGACGAGTTCGGGGACGTGGATGACCTGCGCGGTGATGTTTTCCGCAGCCTGCGCCGGCGTGATGCCCTCGGGCACAAGATGCGTGATCAGGCAGCCGGCGGCGAAGGCGGCAGTGATCGAGAGTGTTGCGGTGATGCGCTTCATGAACGTTCCCCCTGGATGACAATGATTTGCCGCGCGGATGCTATGTCGCGGGACGTGGGTTGACCAGTGCCGGCTTTCCAACCGGCGGAGGCTCCTCTATCCTCCGCGCCTGATAGCGCGGAGGAAACAATGACAACGAACATAAAAACCGGCTTGAGCCGTTTATTCCTTGCACGTCTTTTCCTTGCGAGCCTTTTGTCGGTGTTTCTCGTTCATCCCGCTGCAGCGCAAACCAAGGTGACCATCGCCATCGGCGGCGGGGCGTGTCTGTGCTATCTGCCGACCGTGCTGGCCAAGCAGCTCGGCGAATATGAGAAAGCGGGTCTCGCCGTCGAGCTGGTCGATCTCAAGGGCGGCTCCGATGCGTTGAAAGCCGTGCTCGGCGGCAGCGCCGATGTGGTCTCCGGCTATTTCGATCATTGCGTCAATCTCGCCGCCAAGAAGCAGGAGCTGCAGAGCTTCGTGGTCTATGACCGCTATCCCGGTCTCGTGCTGGTGGTGTCGCCGAAGCACACCGGCAAGATCACGTCGATCAAGGATCTCGCCGGCAAGAAAGTCGGCGTCAGCGCGCCGGGCTCGTCGACGGACTTCTTCCTGAAGTATCAGCTCAAGAAAAACGGTCTCGATCCGGCTGGTACTGCTGTGATTGGCGTCGGCCTCGGCGCGACGGCAGTGGCGGCGATGGAGCAGGGGCAGATCGAAGCCGCGGTGATGCTCGATCCTGCCGTCACCGTGCTGCAGGGCAGCCACAAAGACCTCACGATTCTCAGCGATACCCGGACGCAGAAGGACACGCTGGCGGTGTTCTCCGGCGAATATCCCGGTGGCGCGCTGTATTCGACCACGGCCTGGGTCAAGGCTCATGAGAAAAAAGAAGTGCAGGGGCTGACCAACGCGATCATGAATACGCTGAAATGGATTCACAGCCATACGCCGGAAGAGATCATGGCGAAGATGCCCGAAGGTATCGTCGGCAAGGACAAGGAGCTCTATCTCGCAGCGCTGAAGAACACGCTCCCGATGTATTCGGAGACGGGGCTGATGGATCCGAAGGGCGCGGCTGCCGTGCTCGCGGTGTTCAGCGAGGGCTCGCCGGAGGTCGCGAAAGCCAATATCGATGTCAGCAAGACCTATACGAATAAATATGTCGAGCAGTTCGCCAAAACGATGGGGACGAATGCGAAGTAGGTTCTGCGCATGATGACGCCGGTCATTCACCGCGTCACGCAACTCGACCTCACACGCAGTGATTGGCAGTGGCCGTTCGCGCGTGAGCGGCGGGACGAGATCGACGCTCACTTCGCAGGCAAGCGTGCCGAGAAGCCGCAACTGTTCAATGGGCGCGTGTTGCTGGCGCGCAATGCGCAGTTCACTGGCAACCAGTTTAGCGCGGACTATTTCGAGACCGATTTTGCGAGCTTTCTGGCGTGGCGGGATTGGCGCTGTCCCGATCCGGATGTGTTCAACGGATTTGGTATGGGCGCGCTGCGTGCCAGCGACGGCGCCTTCGTGCTCGGCGAGATGGGGCAGCATACATCCAATGCCGGACGCATCTATTTTGCGGCGGGCACGCCCGATCTGGACGACCTGCGCGGCGACGTGGTCGATATTGCCGGCAGTGTGACCCGTGAAGTCGAGGAAGAGCTCGGTCTGACGGAAGCCGATTACCGCGCCGACGCTGGCTGGTCCTGCGTCGTGACGGATTTCTCGGTGGCGATGATGCGTCTTCTCGATGCGGGTCAGCCGGGCGAGGTATTGCGTAACACCATCGAAGCCAATCTTGCCGGTCAGACGTCGCCTGAGCTGCGCGGAATTCATCTGGTGCGCAGCGAAGCCGACTTCACCCCGACGATGCCGCTGTTTGTGACAGCGTTTATGACAGCGCAACTGGCGCCAGCGATGTGATCTGCTGGTATTGCCGGGATCGGCACGCTACGCTTGCAATCCCGTGTCCCGGAGTTGCCGATCTCATGTCTGCCAAGCCCGTAGTGTCTGCGTTGAAGTCCTATATCGAGCCCTACAGAATCGATGGGTCGAAAGCTTTCCACCTCAAGGCACATGACACCAATGGCAGCGGCGGGCTGCACAAGGAAACCGGCAAGAAGATCATCGAGGCCAACCGACGCCGGCTGCAGGAACTGCAGGAAAAGCTCTATGCGCAGGATCGCTGGTCGCTGCTGCTGATCTTCCAGGGCATGGATGCCGCCGGCAAGGACAGCGCCATCGAAAGCGTGTTCGATGGCATCAATCCGCAGGGCTGCGAGGTGCATTCGTTCAAGACGCCGTCGTCGAACGAACTCGATCACGATTTCATGTGGCGTCACACCATCGCGCTGCCGCAGCGCGGACGCATCGGCATCTTCAATCGCTCTTATTACGAGGAATGTCTTGTCGTCCGTGTGCATCCGGAGATTCTCGCCAAGCAGAAAATTCCGGCGGAGCTGGTGACAAAAGATATCTGGCGCGAGCGCTTCGAGGACATCACCGCCTTCGAGAAATATCTCGCGCGCAACGGCACCGTGGTGCTGAAATTCTTTCTCAACGTCTCCAAGGAAGAGCAGCGTGAGCGCTTCCTCGATCGTCTCGAGCAGCCGGCGAAGAACTGGAAGTTCTCATCGGCCGATATCGCCGAGCGCGCGTTGTGGGACAAGTATCAGGAGGCCTATGAGGACCTGATCAAGCATACCTCCTGCGAGGAAGCGCCATGGCACGTGGTGCCGGCGGATCGCAAATGGTTCTCACGCGTGGTGATCGGCTCGGCCATCGTCAACGCGCTGGAGAAGCTGGACCTGCACTTCCCCACCGTGGACGGCGAGGCGAAGAAGGACTTTACGCTGATCCGCGAGGCGCTGGAGAAAGAAGGGCCGCCAAGGGAAGGCAAGCCTGTGGTGAAGAAGGTCGCGAAGAAGAAGGTGGCCAAGAAGAAAGCGGCGAAGAAAACGTGATATTTTCTGGCTGTCATCCCCGCGAAGGCGGGGATCCATACACGCCGAAGAGGCCGTTCGTACGTTGTCGTCGCGACTTTGCCGTTTTGATTAGTTCGACCGTGGCTATGGGTCCCGCCTTCGCGGAGACGAAAGCTACGGCGGGCTAGTTTAACTCAGCTTCAATTCCTTCAACACCGTCGCGACCTTGTCCTGCGCCGCGTCGTTCAGCGGCAGCACCGGGCGCGGTGGCTTCGCATCCGTCAGCCCCATCTGCTCCGCAGCCGCATACATCACGCGCAGGCTGGAAAATTGCTTGAACAGATCCCACAGCGGCTGCATCGCGCCGTTGAGGCGGCGCGCTTCGTCGGCATTTCCGGCTTGCGCTGCGCGGGTGATGGCCAGACAGCTCTTTGGAAACAGGCCCGCTGCCACGCAATACCAGGCGTCGCCGCCGGCCAGCAGCGTCTCCATCGAATTCCAGTCCCCGGCATAGCCGACCGAAAAGCCTGATGGCACGGCGGCACGCATCTGCTTCAGGTGATCTGCGGCGAGGCTGGCTTCGGGCGAGGTGCCCTTGACGGCGACGACGCCGGGAATACGTGCGATGCGGCCGACCAGGTCGGGCGTGAACTTGAAATGCGTGGTGGCGAAGTTGTCGTAGATCACGATCGGCAATTTGCTTTCGACGGCGACCGTTTTGAAATGTTCGAAGACTTCATCCTCGGTGAGCGGCGCATAGGACACCGGCGCCAGCAGGCCTGCGGCAGCGCCGGTCGCCTTGGCATCGCGGGCGAGTTCGATCGTCTCGTCGGTGCGGAGCGCGCCGATGCCGACCAGCACGGGGACTCGGCCGTTCACCTCCGCAATAGCGGCTTCAGTGGCGCGCCGGCGCTCGTCACGGCTGAGGAACGGGTAAGAACCGGTGCTGCCCAGGAGCCCGATGGAATCGACCTTGGCGGTCGCCAGCGGCGCCACCAGCCGCCGCAGCGCGGGCGTATCGACCCTGCCATTTGTATTCATCGGCGTGATCGGGAAAGCGGATAATCCCTTAGCGAAAGTCATCGTCCTGTCCTCGCAATTGCCGTTCGGTCTTAGGGCAAAAGGATGGCTGCGAAAACGTCCAGTTGGCGATGTTCTGGCTAGGCCAGTCGGCCACGCGCCCCAGCTTCTCCCAGGAGGATTTAGGTCAGCATTCCTGACCCTCTTAGCCGTTGCAGCCTCCCGCAATTGTCGTCTAGAACGACCTCAGGCCCTCGTCGGCAACGAACCCTCAAGGGTTTTCCTTGAGACTGGTTTTGGCCGAGGATGTGGGCCTGAAGGTGTGGCAATGCTGATTCGCAGCGATATGGTTGGAGTTTCCGGGGGAGTGGCTGTTGCCGCTGGTCCCGACGCGATTCCGGCTGCGCTGCTGTCCAACCTCCTTCTTGGCGGGCTGCTTCTGCTTATCTGCCCCTGAGCGCCGTCTGGGCCGTTTGGCCTGGGTACTCAGGGGATCATGACATCCAGAACCATCAGCTCCCTCTGGCGCCCAGACAGATGCGCCCCGACCTAAGGAATATCTCATGACTTCGACCACCCCGTCCGTTCAGGACAAGTCCGACAAGGACCGCGTCTTCATTTTCGACACCACCTTGCGCGACGGCGAGCAGTGCCCCGGCGCCACTATGACTTTTGAAGAGAAGCTGGAAATCGCCGAGATGCTCGACGATATGGGCGTCGACATTATCGAGGCCGGTTTCCCGATCTCGTCGGAAGGTGATTTCGAGGCGGTGCACGAGATTGCCAAGCGCTCGAAGAACTCGGTCATCGCCGGTCTCGGCCGTGTCAATCCGAAGGATATCGACCGCTGCGCCGAAGCCGTGAAGCCGGCGGGCGATCGTGCGCGCGTGCATATGGTCATCGCAACCTCGCCGCTGCATATGCGCGTCAAGCTGAACATGACCCCGGAGCAGGTGATCGACGCCTCCGTGGCCGGCGTCACCCGCGCCCGCAACATGGTCAACAATGTCGAATGGTCGGCGGAAGACGCCACCCGCAGCGACATCGACTTCCTGTGCCGCATCACCGAGGCCGTCATCAAGGCCGGCGCCACCACGGTGAACATTCCCGACACAGTCGGTTACACCACGCCGGAAGAATACACCCGCATCATCCGCACCCTGCGCGAGCGCGTGCCGAATTCCGATCAGGCGATCTTCTCCGTCCATTGCCACAACGATCTCGGCATGGCGGTGGCGAATACGCTGGCCGGTATCGACGGCGGCGCGCGTCAGGTCGAGTGTACCATTAACGGCATCGGCGAGCGCGCGGGCAATGCGGCGCTCGAAGAAGTCGTGATGGCGATCAATGTGCGCAACGACAAATTCCCGTACTGGAACAGGATCGACCCCACGATGCTGACGCGGGCGTCGAAGGTAGTCTCGGCGGCGACATCTTTCCCGGTGCAGTACAACAAGGCGATCGTCGGCCGTAACGCCTTCGCCCATGAGAGCGGCATCCACCAGGATGGCGTGCTGAAGGATGCCTCGACCTACGAAATCATGACGCCGGCCTCGGTGGGCCTGAAGCAGTCGTCGATCGTGCTCGGCAAGCATTCCGGCCGTCACGCCTTCATCCATCGTCTGGAAGAGCTGGGCTATAAGCTGGGCAAGAACCAGATCGAGGACGCCTTCATCCGCATGAAGGCCTTGGCGGATCGCAAGAAGGATATCTACGACGAGGATATCGAGGCGCTTGTCGATCAGGAGATCGTGCAGGCCCATGACCGCATCAAGCTGGTGTCGCTGACGGTGATCGCCGGCACCCATGGCCCGCAGCGCGCCACCATGAAGCTGAATGTCGAAGGCGTGCTGAAGATCGAGGAGGCCGAGGGCAATGGTCCGGTCGATGCGGTGTTCAACTGCATCAAGGCGCTGGTGCCGCATGAGGCCAAGCTGGAACTGTATCAGGTCCACGCCGTGACCGAAGGCACCGACGCGCAGGCGGAAGTATCGGTGCGGCTGGCCCATGAAGGCCGATCGATGACCTCGCGCGCCGCCGATCCGGATACGCTGGTGGCCTCGGCAAAGGCCTATCTCGGCGCCTTGAACAAGATCGTCATGAAACGCGAGCGCGATATGCCGGCGCCGGTTGCTGCCGCGAGCTGATCTCGGATAACCTCTCCCCGCTCTGCGCGGGGAGAGGTCGCGCGCTCTTACGCGCGGGTGAGGGGCGGTTCGTTGTCCTCTCATCCCTCACTTACTGACGGGTCGCACCCGCACGATTCCCCACGCTGTTAGGCCATTGCCTCGCCCCTCACCCCGCCCCTCTCCCCGTGCAGAACGGGGAGAGGGAGCAGGCGCTCCGCGTTTTGCGTTGCAGCATCGATTTCATGTTGTACCCCTGCGAAGGGGCAATGGCGTTTGCGCATTGATCTCTATATTGCTGCAACTGGCATACAAGCGGGAGCCGCTCAATGAGCTCCCACGTCATACGGGAGAAACACATGCGCAAATTGATTTTCGCAGCAGCATCGGTCGCCGCGCTTGCATTGATAGGACCGGCCGCCGCGCAGGCGCCTATCATCATCAAATTCAGCCATGTCGTCGCGCCGAACACGCCGAAGGGCCTCGCTGCGGAGAAGTTCAAGGAACTCGCCGAGAAATACACCGACGGCAAGGTCAAGGTCGAAGTCTATCCGAACTCGCAGCTCTACAAGGACAAGGAAGAGCTGGAAGCCTTGCAACTCGGCGCGGTGCAAATGCTGGCGCCGTCGAACTCGAAGTTCGGGCCTATCGGCGTCAAGGAGTTCGAGGTTTTCGATCTCCCCTACATCCTTCCGGACCTCGCCACCCTGCGCAAGGTGACTGACGGCCCGCTCGGCGCGCGGCTGCTCAAGCTGCTGGATTCCAAAGGCATGACCGGCCTTGCCTATTGGGACAACGGCTTCAAGCAGATGACCGCGAACAAGAAGTTGCTCACTCCCGCGGACTACAAAGGCATGAAATTCCGCATTCAGTCGTCAAAGGTGCTGGAAGCTCAATTCCGTACGCTTGGCGCGATTCCGCAGGTGATGGCGTTCTCGGAAGTGTACCAGGCGCTGCAGACGGGCGTGGTCGATGGTCAGGAGAATACGCCGTCGAACATCTACACGCAGAAAATGCATGAGGTGCAGAAGTACACTACGCTGACCAACCACGGTTATATCGGTTACGTTGTGGTGGTGAACAAGAAATTCTGGGATGGCATTCCGGCGGATACTCGCGGCCTTCTGGAAAAGGCCATGAAGGAAGCCACCGCCTATGGCAACGGCCAGTCGGCGAAGGAAAACGACGACGCACTCGCCGAGATGAAGAAGAGCGGCAAGACCGAATTTGTTACACTGACGCCGGAGCAGGATGCCGGCATGCGCAAGGCGGTGGAGTCGGTTTATACCGATGTGGCAGGCCGGGTAGGCAAGCCACTGATCGACGAATTTCTCAAGGAAACGCGCGGCGCCACCAACTAGGATTGACGATGTGAGCTTCCGCGCCCTCGGGTGCGGAAGCCACTGACGCCCGGGGGCCGCAGTTGCCTGACTGCGGAATGGGGTTAGCGCAAGGTCACGCCGCGATCAGATCAATTGCCGATTGACCCGCACTGGGGGACTAAATGTTTCTTCGCATCCTCGATCGGCTTGAGGAACTGCTGATCATGACATTGATCGCGGCCGCGACCGTGATCATTTTCATTGCAGTGGCACATCGCTACCTCGTCGGGATCCCGTTCTTCTATCCATTTTTGTTCCCGATCCACCTGTCGTGGGCGCAGGAGCTGTGCATCTTGATGTTCGTGTGGATGGCGAAGTTTGGCGCCGCCTACGGCGTGCGGACCGGCATCCATGTCGGCGTCGATGTGTTGGTGAACCAACTCGACCCGCCCTGGCGCAAGACGGTGGTGATGTTCGGTCTGCTCTGCGGCGCGCTCTTCACCTTTGTGGTCGGCAGCATGGGTGCGAAATTCGTCTACGGGCTGATGTACACCGATCAGGTGACGCCCGATCTCGAACTGCCGAGTTGGATCATCTATCTCTGTGTTCCGCTCGGCTCCTATCTGATGTGCTTCCGCTTCCTGCAGGTTGCTCGCAAATTCTGGCGCACCGGCGAACTCCCACATCATGACGAGACCGACGTGGAGGGGATCGATCCCGAAGCCGCCGCCGCCAGCGCCGCGAGGATCATCCGATGATCGCTGCCATTATTTTCGGACTGCTTGTTGTGCTGATGCTGACGGGCATGCCGATCTCGATCGCGCTCGGTCTCACGGTGCTGACGTTCCTGTTTTTCATGACCAACGTGCCGATCGAATCCGTCGCGCTGAAGCTGTTTACCGGCATCGAGAAGTTCGAGATCATGGCGATCCCGTTCTTCATCCTCGCCGGAAACTTCCTCACGCATGGCGGCGTCGCGCGGCGAATGATCGAATTCGCGCGCACCATGATCGGCCATTGGGCCGGCGGACTGGGCATTGCAGCCACGATGGCCGCCGCGCTGTTTTCAGCGGTGTCGGGGTCGTCGCCGGCAACCGTGGTGGCCATCGGCTCGATCATGCTGCCGGCCATGCTGTCGGTCGGTTACCCGAAGCGCTTTGCCGCGGGCGTCATCGTCACCGGCGGCGCGCTCGGTAACCTGATTCCGCCTTCGATCATCATGGTGATCTACGCAGTATCGACCAGCGGCGCGGTTTACTTCGGCCCTGCCGGCGAGAAGGTCTCTTCCGCCTCGGTCGGACAATTGTTCATGGCCGGAATGGTACCGGGTGTGATCCTTGCCATTATGCTCTCCGCCACCACCTGGTATCGCGCGTGGAAGAACAACTATCCGCGCATACCGAAGGCAACCTGGGCCGAGAGCTGGCACGCCTTTCGGGAATCAGCTTGGGGCATTTCGCTGATCGTTATCGTGCTGGGAGGCATCTATCTCGGCTGGTTCACGCCGACGGAAGCCGCCGCCATGAGCGCCGTCTACGCCTTCCTGATCGAGATGTTCATCTACAAGGACATGAAGTGGAAGGACGTGCCCAAGGTTCTTCTGATCTCGGCCAGCATGAGCGCGATGATCCTCTACATCGTTACCAACGCGGTGCTGTTCTCGTTCCTGATGACCAGCGAGCAGATCCCGCAGGCGATGTCGAACTGGATCACGAACAGCGGCATCAACTGGATCACGTTCCTGCTGGTGGTGAACCTGCTGCTGCTGCTCGCCGGCAATGTGATGGAGCCGTCCTCGATCGTTCTGATCATGGCGCCGATCCTTTATCCGATCGCAGTCAAGCTCGGCATTCATCCGGTGCACTTCGGCATCATCATCGTGGTCAATATGGAAATCGGCATGTGTCATCCGCCGGTGGGACTCAATCTCTACGTCGCCTCCGGTATCGCGAAGATGGGGATCACCGAACTCTCCATTGCCGTGCTGCCGTGGCTGATCACGCTGCTGATCTTCCTCGGCCTCATCACCTACATTCCGGAACTCTCGCTGTGGCTGCCGCGATTGCTCGGGATGCTGTGACAAAAGAATTCTGAAGTGTGTTCCATCGTGAATACATATTCAGAAATCGAACACATCCGGAAAACATATGGCCAAAGCGTAAGTTGAAGGTCCGGCATCGCAGGATCATCTTCGGGTAACTTTCCAAAGGAGGTTGCCATGAAGAAGATCTTGCTCGCTGGTGCCGCTGTTGCCGTGATCGCCGGTTCTACCGCGGTCTATGCCCAGCACCGTCCATGGATGCATCATCACGTCCGGATAAATCCGGAAGACCGCGCTGCCTTCGCCGATGCGCGCATCGCCGCGGTCAAGGCCGGGCTCAAGCTGACGCCGGACCAGGAGAAGATGTGGCCGGCGGTGGAGAGCGCAGTGCGCGATTTCGCCAAGCTGCGCATCGACCGCGCCAATGCGCGCATGGAAGAGCGCAAGAACCGCGACGACGACGCGAAGCGGACCGACACGCCGGACAATCCGGTCGCCCGCCTGCAGCAGCGTGCCGGCGACATGGCCACCACGGCCGCGGCGCTGAAGAAAATCGCCGATGCTGCCGACCCGCTCTACAAGACCCTCGATGACGGCCAGAAGCGGCGACTGGCAGTGCTGACCCATATGGACCGCGGCTTCGGGGGCGGGGAGGGCGGCTGGCGTCATCGCGGCCCGCGGCCGGGCTATGAGCGCGGCAGCTTCGAAGGCGAGGGATTCGGCCCTCCCGGCTTCGATCGCCCGCATTTCGGCGATGACGACGATCGCGGTCCCGGTGGCCCCGGCGACAGATTCGACCACGACGCCGCACCGGGCGCCGAACGGCTCTGACGCGACGCAGTTTTCCACGGTCCCAATGACGAAGAAGCCGCTGAAATCCAGCGGCTTTTTCGCATTTTTGCGATTGCGAAAAACGGTGCAATTTTTGTGACAGCGTCGCTGGACATCCCCGGATCGCTTTGCTAAACGACGCCGTCCCCACGGGGATATCCGGATCTGGATCCGGGCGCATAGCTCAGTTGGTAGAGCAGGTGACTCTTAATCACCGGGTCCTAGGTTCGAGCCCTAGTGCGCCCACCATTCATAACTCCCGATATAACAATATCTTGCTAAACAAGCACTCCGCTCAAAGCGTGAACGTGCGACACCGTTTTGTCGCACGCTGTGCGACATTTTGCGGATGTCTCGGCTTGTTCTATGTCGTTTTCCGACAAGAGAGAGCCATGGGCGGCCAACGAGTTGGCTAAGTTTTTTTTCCGCGAGCGAGTGCGATTATTCGCAGCGCTGTGCTTTTGCTCCCAGGAGCGACTTTGGGCTTGTCTACGTCCGATGAAATCATGAATGGATTGGCTGACTGCACGATGAGGAGCTTTTCCACCTTCACAGGGATACCGATCTTCCTAGATGTCGCGCTCACTAGCTTTTTCCAAGCCGTGTACGCTTCTTCATGCGTCTCGAAGGTGCCGGTCAAGGTAGTGTCCGGAAGGTGCCTTAACCTGTTATCCTTCGCAGGTGCCCAATTTGATAGTTTATATTTTTCCGCGAGTCCTAACAGGTCCGAATGCGGCTCCGGGTCAGTCTCTTTCAAATCATAGCTGATAAAAAACCGCTTCATTCCATCCCCTCTAGCTCGTCCCCGAGAACGCCTAAGCGGCCCCGCTCAACTTAAGGCTGCTAAAACGGCCCCGTCAACCGGAGAACGATTAGCTACAATGCGCTGATATTTCGGAGAGCCATATGTCGATTGGCTGCATCACGCTTAGAGATCCAGCTTGCGCCGAACGCCGTCGTGGCGGATCAGAGTTCGGCACTGGCCGTAAAACTGATCTTTTCAACCGCTGTCGTGGTCGGAGTGAAGATCACCACAAATCCGATGTTCGTCTTCTCGATCACAACGGGCGTTACACCTTTCGGCAGATCCTCGAACTCAAGAGTCGGCGGAATGCGCATTGGCACAGCAAAAGTCACACGGAAGGTATTCTGTCCGGTTTTGATGATGAGCGCAGCCCCGCCAGGACCGGGCTGAAGCTTCGTCGTTCCAAGAAGTGCGTGAATTTCTCTAAGGATGTGGTCGGCCGATGCGACGCGGTCTGCTTGATCCGCATGGCCTGTGAATTTTTCCAGATTGGAAGTGGCGGCAGTTAGCTGATCATATTGCCTGAGAAGCACCTTAAGAACTTCCGTATTCTGCCCCGCAGCGTCGAGCTGCGCTTCGTAGCGCTTAAGCGTCTCGATCGGAACCTTCAGCTCTTTGACCTCTGTTACGATCTGGTCACCTCGGGACTCGATGCGGTCGTTTTGCTTGTCATTTCGAAGTCGGGTCGCCAAGTTCTCGTAGCCAACCAGTGCACCGAAGATGCCTGCAACGACGGGGCCTATAACAAGCAACAAGTATGCAAGGGGATAGCTCTTCACCAATTCAAGCATCACCCCGTCATCCCTTCCTTCGACATGAATTCAACCAGCCTACCGGAGTAACAGCTCCGCGATCTTAATTGCAGAAATTATCGAGGGCACGGCGAGGATGAGCAGACCCGTACAAAAGAAAAAGGCAACCAGTAGCCGTAGATTTGGCTTGCTCGTTGATTGCTCATTGTACCAGCGCTGCATAACGAGCGCGCGATAATCACTGAGCGTTCTATGATTGAGCGGATTTCGCGGTATTCGGACGACTGATCCCAGCGCAGCCAGTGCCGTTTCGTCCATAGCTGGACCGTCAACGGTGACATAGCCTGCCCAGTCGCCGTGTTTCTTCACAAGATAAGGACACCAGCTCTGGTACATAAACGACCCGATGCCAAGGAAAAGTAGTCCGAAATATGTGAGAAATGTCTTTTTCGCCCAAAGCGCATCGATCCACCCAATAGAAAGATGATCCTCCAGCTGTCCCAAGTTTAGAAACTCGCGCGCCTGATTGTTGAAGAGAATCCAGAAGCCGACGAGAGGAAAGAGCGCTGAGACCCGTACAGACAGCGAATTGCCGAGGGTGCGAAGTGCCGCCCACGACAGCGGCCTCATATTGCGCTGAAACGGCGTTTCCTCCGGCTTAATTGTTGTTCCTGCCATCTTAGCCCGTCATTCCTTACCAAGATGCGCCAACTGAAATACGATTTGGTTCAAGGTTACTTGTAGCTCACCCTCTTGATATCGCTCCACGGCAAGAAAAGTAGTTGCTTTGACGCTTCATCATGGAATAGCAACCCTTTCTCGCCGGAACGGACAACTTTTGCTTTAAGCTCAAGCAAGCCGATCTTAATGGTGTGTCGATAGGGCGCGTTCGCCGCATAGCCTGTCGCGATGTCGTAGCCCAGCGCAAAACTAAGAGCAAAAAGCAACGAGCCTGTTCCCATCGTCATAAAGGTGAGCCTGCTACCCCCCGATGGAATTATCCAAAGAAGAATAGCGCCCGAAATCAAAGAGCCGAGCATCACGTAATTTACAAGGCCCGGACGCAACCACGTGTTCAGGGCAAGGATCCCAATTACAGCTGGCTGAACGAGAAGGGGCCATCGGTCCTTCCACGACGGAGCACGCCCGGCTGTGCGAATTCGTTCCTTAGATTTGTCTTCCGCATGCAAAAGGCGACTTGTAAGAACGACGCCAACTGCAGCGAAGAAAATCCCTCCGAGCGCCAAAGGGAGCGCTTCTAAGGCGAAATTAATGTGCTCTGCGAGCGAAAACACGGTGAATAAGTTGACATCGAGAGCATAGAAGTAACCCACATCAAAAAACACGGCGAGTGCAGAACTCAGGAGGGGGACGACTATCAATATCTGCTTCATTCGCTCAGAGACGACGATCTCGGACATCAGTTTGCCCTCGACGAAAATACTTCAATCACCCCGTCATCCCTTCCTCCGACATGAACGCCACTAACCTATCGATCGCTGCATCGGCTCGCTGCGCATTGCGGGCGCGGTAGTGCTTCATGATGGTCTGCGCCGATTGATAGCTATGACCGGTAGCCCAACATACTGGAGACTGCGCACTAAGCGCATTCGCCATGATCAAATTTAATGAAACGAGCCTAAGGCTTGGCTTCTGGCGAAGGCATGATTGGTTCAGATGGCCAGTCAAAGCTGTGTCGCGCAAAGAGTGCCTTCCCCAACTCCAAGATCTCTTTTGCTTTGATGACATAGCCCAAGTTCATCATCATATTTAGTTGAGGCACAGCTACATTGCCTGTCGGAATGTTTCTGATGACGATCGAGCCGTCAGCTTGGAAGGTTGGTCCAGAATATAGAACGCCTAGTAGTATGGCTCTCGATCCAAAGGTCGTATTCCCTTTCTTATCAATAATTGCGCCGTTATTATAAATAAGAACGGGTGATCCGGATGAGCCTGGGAAGGACGCTACATCGACGACCGTTGTAGCAACACCATCCACATCAAAATCGATTGAGGGATGGGAGGCAGTTATTCCGCGTCTAATCAAAGGATAGTTGTTAGTTGAATCCCATAGGCCGTTGGGATAGCCCACCATCAAGACATCCTCAACAGCGTTGAAATTCTTAAGTTCATCGTCCGATTTGATGATAGTGGGGTCAAGCGACCTAAAGAATGGTGTGAGCGATCCCATCGAATTAAGGGCTTGTCCTATCCCGAGGGCACACAAATCAACTTTTGGATTTGGATGAGCAATCCAATCGGTCGCCACTGAATCGATCGCCGCGTTGCCATCCGGCTGCTTCGCATCGCTGGTCGATGAAGTGTGTATCAAGAATTGGAGCTTCTCAGTTCCCTCTATGACGTGCTTGTTTGTCACCAGAACTGGAATTTGTTCGTTGGGATTGAGAGGGAAACTGAAGAAGAACCCTGTACCAGTTTTGAAATTGGTTGAGGCTGGAATTGTGCCGACAAGCCGTGCGGTACAGTACATCAAGTTCTCAGCGACGCTTGTCGGCTCGAACATTTTTGCCCCTATTTTTCGCGCAGGAAAAACGATCGAGCCCAAAGCCGCCGAAAATAGCAGTTTACGTCTCGTTATCGGCATCCCGGTTCTCCGGTCGGGACGATATCTCATGGGAACTTCAACTGGAACGGGTATTAAATATTTTTGTGATCGGTAAATTTCAGCGGATTGTGCCGTGCGACAAACGCCGTTTTTCGCCGGAAATCGTCTGCGGTGCGACACGTAAGTCATTGATAGGTGACCCAAGTATCTCTTAATCACCGGGTCCTAGGTTCGAGCCCTAGTGCGCCCACCAAAAAATCTCAACAAATCAGATTGTTAGAATTTCGGTGGTCAGTCGTTCCGACCCGACATCATCCGTCATTCTGACGTGGCACCTGCTTTTGGTCTTTTGCTGAGTCATCCGGTATTTTCGGAGCTCTTTGCAAACCCGAGCGAAAACGCAGACAGAATTTTTCTATTGGTCCCGTACCCTCTGCTGGAGGTGGCTAGGTGGAACCGCCGGGATGCGTGCACGTTCCTACATTTGGAGAAACAGCATTCTGGTGCCGTCGTGCGGCGCGCTTTGCATTCAAGTCCAATCACCAAGCAGCAAATGGGAGTTTGTCGATGCTCAGCGCCTTCATCAACGGAAAAGATATCAAAACCGGTACCGTGATTTCTGTCGTCGCCAAATCGGTGGCGCCGGGAGAAACGCTTGCGCTCGAATACCCCAACAAAAGTCGGGTGTCAGGTAAGGTGATCTCAGCTTCGCACAGCGAGCTCGAATTGGAGATCAATTCGGAGGCCTGGCGGCTGCGTCCACACGCCCCGAGCGACAGCACCATCCACAATGACTTGTCCGATAAGGATGCATCATTCTGGACGGTCCAGGCGAAGCTCTAGACTATTCGTCCTGGCCGGTTTCCGACCTCAGTGGCCTGGTTTGAAATGGCAGCGGTCTGATCTGGTGACTGCCTAGGAATGGCCGTCGGAGCCGTGATGAGTTCCGTCTCCGCTTGTCCACGGCTCGGAGTCGTCATCATTTGGTTTTGTCTTCGTACCCTGACGAAACGCAAAGCCGAGAAACCCAACCAGGAGGACCAGCGCGAGAAGCGGCCCTAACCAGTTCGGCATAACTTACTCCTCCGTAAGGCCGCTCAGTGGGCGGCTTTTCATTTTGGCGATCTGGAGGCGGATCGATGGATGGTATCGAAGCCCACGCGCGGTTCGTTCAGGATCTTCGCCAGAGGATCGTGTTTTGGGGGCGTCCGAGGGGATGCCGTCGGTTTGTGCCGGCGCTCGGCGACCATGGCGCGCTCGGCATTGGCCGCGCGCGAACCGTGCTCTTCAACAAAGCCGATCCTGGGTTCGTCGAGCAGCTTGGACTGCCATGCTTTTGTGTTGGTCATTCCGGCATTCTAGCCGATGGCGTGCGTCCGCAAAAGCCCGCGGGCGAGGGCGGGTGGAGACCGCACGCGCAACGCCGCCCCGAGCGGAGTATGATCGCCCCGGCGACGTTGGCTAAACACTGGGCCCTGAAATCCCCAGCACAAATTGGTACGATGGACGTGGCTGAAAGGTTCAAGGGAGCCAAAGAAAAAAACGCCCGCGGGTATCGAGCGGGTTATGGCGGTCTGCGGTTCGGCGATATGCCGCGAGACGTCGAGCGTAGCCAAGACCCTACCAATGCAATGAAAACCCGCCGAGCTGCGCCGGCGGGTTTCGTCTGCCTACTGGCGATACGGCTCGTCAGGGAGTGGTCCGGGCGGCCCGCGGCGTAGCTGCAGGCGCAGCGGTCCTGGTTTTCTGGATTGCCTGGCTGACCGGTAATTGCAGCACGATTGCCTTCTGGCCGGGTTTCAGGTCTGTGACGAGAACAATCCTGCCATTTGAGAATTCCAGCGCGTCGTGGTGATTGTGATACTGGCCCATGTCAATTTGACGAAACCGGGCTAGTCGATCGTTGACGTTGCGGCGAAACACCCATCCATCGACTCGGACGTTTTCTTCAAAAGCGATCTCGGTGCCAGGGCGAAGGCATACCGCAACGTTTGGATCGTCGAAGCTTGCGAACCCTTTGGTCGTCGTCGAAGGAAATCTTGCCGATACCAACCTATCCGCCACCTCTGCGGGACGGTTGGCGACCGCGTGCAGGCTGTAATCACACATGGATGCGCTCCTATGGACGGCCACCCAGCAAATGCTGCAACATCCGTGAACCCCGTTGGTTGCAGCGCGGGGCAAAAAAAGCTGCCGGCCCAGGCGTCACCTCATTCTGACCGCGCCAAAATTCCAAGCCTAACGTCCAGATAGGCGCGTCCAGGATCGCTTCGACGTTCGACCGCCGCCTTCACGCGTCTGGTCGAAGCGCTGCGTTATCGTTTGTGAGTATGGAGCAGGGGCCGCCGTATCATTGCGCGGTCCCGGATACGCACGTCCGCGAAGTCCGGCAGGGTCGTGCGTTCGTTGCCGGGCGTCGATCTCGGATTGAGGTCGATTAGCTGTAGAAGATACCGCCATCCACGTTGAGTGCCTGGCCCGTCACGAAGGCGGAATCGTCGGAGGCGAAGAATGCGACTGGGCCGACGACGTCTTCCGGCTCGCCGAGCCGATGCAGGTCGGTGATCTTCTCGAAATAGGTGACCCGCTCCGGATCGCGCAGGTTGTTGCGGCCCATCTCGGTGAGGATGATGCCGGGGCATACGGCATTCACCGTGATGCCATGGCCACCGAATTCCATCGACGAGACCCGCGTGAAGCCCACCACAGCGGATTTCGACGCGGCATAATGCGACTGGCCGGGGCCGCCGGTGCGTGCAGCCAACGAGGCGATGTTGACGATGCGCCCATATTTGCGCTCCTTCATGTGGACGACCATCGCCTGGGTCATCTGGAACACGCCGCGGACGTTCACGGCGAAGGTCTGGTCCCAGTGTTCGGGCGTGGTGTCTTCGATGCTCGCGAGACGCAGGATGCCGGCATTGTTGACGAGAACATCGACATGGCCGAGACCCGCGACCGCTTCCGCAACCGAGCGCTGGCAATCCTCGAGCTTGCTGACATCTGCCAACACCGGAATGCACGTGGTTCCGAGCTTCTTCACATCCGTGACGGTCTCCAGCAGCGTGCTCTCCTGCGCTGCGATGTCAGTCAGAGCGAGATTGTAGCCGCGCTTGGCGAGGCCAAGGGCGATGGCGCGTCCGATTCCGCGGCTGGCGCCGGTAACGATGGCATGTCTGGTCATGAAATCGATCCTGTTGTTCAGAAAAGCGTAACGCGAAGCGACTTAAACGCGGGCGGCGCCGCGGACGGGCAGCGTGTTCATCGCCTTGACCGTCTCCTCGAAGGACACGAGATTGGCGCCGGAACCGAGCCCCGTCGCGACGATGGCGGCCGTGGCTGTCGCCAGTTTTGCGCAGTCCAGCAGGTCCCAGTCGCGGACCAGGCCGGCGATGAAGCCGCCGGTATAAGAATCGCCGCAGCCGGAGGTGTCGCGCACCGTCACCTCGAAGGCCGGTACCGTGAACTGCCGCCCGTCGCGCGTCATGATGAAAGAGCCGTGTTCGCCGAGCGAGATCGCGCAGGCACCGGCGCCCTTGCCGATGAAATACTGCGCGCAGGCCGCGGGATCGTCGGTGCCGACCAGCGCGTGGGTCTCGTCGATGCTCGGCATGAAGAAGTCCGTATAGGGCATCAGCGGTTCGACCAGTGCCAGCGTCTCGCCGCGTGCCTGGATGAGATCGACGGTGGTGATGCAGCCGGCCGCCTTGGCATCGCGCAGCAGCGCCACCGTCGGCTCGCCGTCCATCGCCAGCAGCGAGCCGACGCCGCCAAGATGCAGCACCTTGCTGCGGCAGGCGGCTTTCTGCGCTTCGGGCGAAATCTTCCAGCGCGCGGAGGCGCCGCGCGCATGTAGCACCGGGCGCGAGCCATCCGGACGGATCGGCAGGATGGTGGCGGAGGTCGGCACGCCGGCCATCCGCTCCATCACCGAAATATCGATGCCCTCGCGTTCCATCGCATTCAGCACCCAGTCGGCCTTCTCGTCGGCGCCAACCGCGCCGACGGCGAGCGCCTTCAGCCCGAGGCGCGCGCAGGGCACCACGGTGCCGCCCGCGGTGCCAGCGACCGTGAGCCGGATCTCATCGATCAGCGCGCGGCCGCCGCCGGCCGGGATTTCAGTAATGGGGACGCCGAGGATGTCCAGGATGTAGGTGCCGCAGACGCTGACGTCGTGGGGATGGGCCATGTGGCAAGTCTCGCAATTGTTGGTGCTGGTTTGTTAGGTCGAGGTTTTCGGCGTGCCGTCGCTGTCGCGCAGGCCGTATTGTCCCCATCGCTTCAGGATGCTGTCGATCTCGGCATCCGGCAGCAGCGGCGGCGTGCCGAGTTGCAAGCAGCCGTGATACTGCTTGGCGAGCACCTCGACCTCCACTGCAAGCCACATCGCCTTGCGCAGATTGGGGCCGATGGCGATCAGTCCGTGATGGGCGAGCAGGCAGGCGCGGCGATGGCGCAGCGCCTCCAGTGCCGCTTGCGACAGTTCCGCGGTGCCATATTGCGCATAGGGCGCGCAGGGGATGTCGTTGCCGCCGGCCGCCGCGATCATGTAGTGGATCGCGGGAATGCTGCGGTTCATGATCGCGATGATCGTGCAGAAGATCGGATGCGCGTGCACGACGGCATTCGTTTCGGGCTTGGCCTTGAGTATGTCGAGGTGGAAACGCCATTCCGTCGAGGGCACGCGGCCAGCCGGCGCCGTCCACGAGCCATCCCATTTCATCGCGACGATGTCTTCCGGCCGCATGCTGTCATAGGGAACACCGGACGGCGTCAGCAGGATGCCGTCCCCGGTGCGGACGCTGATATTGCCGGACGTGCCCTGATTGATACCGGCAGCCGACATTTCGTGGCAGGCATCGATGATGGCCTGTCGGGTTGCGACGTCTGCGGCGCTTGGATGCGTCATGGCTTGTTTCCTCGAAAGTCGTCGCTGCGGCTCTTACCGGCCGCTGCGGGTGATCGTTATATCGGGTGCGAGGCGCGTCAACGCCCCATGGCGAAGAACTCGTCGTTCGGCCGCATGCTGGTGACATTCGCCAACCGGTTCGACATGCCGAAGAAGGCGGCGATGGCAGCGATATCCCAGACGTCGTCCTCCGTGAAGTCGTGGCGCTTCAGCGCCTCGATATCGGCATCGCCGACCTCGTAAGCCTGCATCGAGACCTTCATGGCGAAATCGAGCATCGCGCGCTGCCGCGGCGTGATGTCGGCCTTGCGATAGTTCACCGCGATCTGGTCGGCAATCAGCGGGTTCTTGGCGCGGATGCGCAGGATGGCGCCATGCGCCACCACGCAATACTGGCACTGGTTGGCATTGCTGGTGGCCACCACGATCATCTCGCGCTCGGCCTTGGTGATTGGGCCTGGCTTGTCCATCAGCGCATCATGATAGGCGAAGAAGGCGCGGAATTCGTCGGGCCGGTGCGCCAGCGTCAGGAACACGTTGGGCACGAAGCCGGATTTTTCCTGCACCGCGAGGATGCGCGTGCGGATGTCCTCCGGCAGGCTGGAGATTTCGGGGACGGGGAAGCGGCTGATGGCTGGCGTGGTCATGGTTTCTGTTTCCTCTCAGGCGGTCGCGAGTGCAACCAGTCTGTCCTGGTATTCTTCAAAAGCGTCGCGTTGATCTGCAATATGGGGTTCGGCGCGGACCAGGCATGTATGTGCCGAGCAGCCCTGGCCGAATTGCGAGGTGCCGATGTCGAGCGTCAGCACGTTCGGATTGCCGGCGACTTCGAGACCAGTCTCAGCGCGCGGGGTGAACCAGGCGCCGGTCGGCAGCACCAGCACGCCGGAGCGCACGCTGTCGGTGACGTCAGCAGTGGCGAGACAGGCGCCGCGTGCATTCCAGATGCGGATGGTCTGTCCGTCGCTGATGCCGCGCGCCGCGGCGTCGTCGGGATGCAGCCGTGCCTGTTCGCGGCCGTTGCGCTTGTTGGCCACGCTGGCGACGCCGGTTTCGATCTGGCTGTGCAGCCGGCCGGCCGGTTGATGCGAGATCATGTGCAAGTCGGACGCATCGCTGCCGCTGCCGAGCCATTCCGCCGGCTCAACCCAGGCCGGATGCGACGGACAATCGGCATAACCGAGCCGGGCAAGGGTCTTGCTGCCGAGCACAATCTTGCCGCTTTCGGTCTTGAGCGCATGCGCCTCGGGATCGATGCGGAAATCGGCGAGGAAAGTGTGGTCGGCGCGCACCGGGCAGCGCGCATAGCCGTCGTGCCAGAATGTTTCGAAGTCGGGCATGTCGAAGCCGAGCCGCTCGGAGGCGTCCTGCCGGCTCGCCTCATAAAGATGACGGACCCAGCCGATTTCGTCGCGGCCTTCGTTGAAGCGGTCGGCAACGCCGAGCTTGCCGGCGATGCGGTCGAAAATCTCGAAGTCGGGCAGCGAGTCTCCGACCGGCTTGATGGCCTGTTTCATCGCAATGATGAAGTCGGAGCGCCTGTTGCCGGCAAGGTCGTTGCGTTCGATCGATGTGGTCGCCGGTAGCACGATGTCGGCGCGCTGTGCCGTCGCGGTGAACATCGGATCCTGGACGATAATGGTCTCGGGCCGCGTCCAGGCTTCGGACAGCCGGTTGAGATCCTGATGGTGATGATAGGGATTGCCGCCGGCCCAGTAGACCAGCCTTGTGTCCGGATAGGTTCGCGTCTCGCCCTCATAGGTGAAGGTCGCGCCGGGATTGAGCAACATGTCGCTGATGCGCGCCACCGGGATGAAGCTGTCGATCGGGCGCGTGAGTTGCGAGATGGCCGGTGACTTGCCGAGATTGATGGGCGAGCCGACGCCGCCGAGCGAGGCATAGCCGTAGCCGACACCGCCGCCCGGCAGCCCGATCTGGCCGATGATGGAGGCGAGGCCGAGCGCTGCCCAGAACGGCTGCTCGCCATGATGCGCGCGCTGCAGGCTCCAGCTCACGGTAAGCATGCTGCGGGTATCGACGAGGCGTCGCGCCAGCTGGCGGATGCCGTCGGCATCGAGCCCACAGATCTCCGCGGCCCAGGCTGCATCCTTGCGAATGCCATCGGACGAGCCGTCGAGATAGCCGAGCAGTTGCTCGGCGCCGCTGGTGCAGCGATCGAGGAAATCCCGAGCGTGCCGGCCTGCCTTCACGATCTCGCCGGCGAGGCCCAGCATCAGCGCGGTATCAGTGTTCGGGCGGACCGGCCACCATTCGGCATCGACCCAATCCGGCATATCGTCCTTCAGCGGCGAGACGTGAACGATGCGGATGCCGCGCTCGGCGATTTTCCTGAGATAGGATTCGAGGCGGTGGGCGCCGATGCCACCGGCTTCGGTCTGCGCGGTGCGTGGCGATAGTGCGCCGAACACCACCAGCGTCTCGGTGTGGGCGGCTATGGTGTCGAGCGTATTGGCCTGGCCGTCGCAAGCATCAGAGCTTCCCAGCGTATGGCGCAGGATCACCGGGCCGGCAGCAATGGAATATGTATCCACATGCCGGGTGAAGCCGCCGACCAGATTGAGCATGCGCTTGAGCAATGACGACGCATGATGCAGGCGGCCCGAATTGGTCCAGCCATAGGAGCCCGCGAAGATCGACGCATTGCCATGGGTGCTGGAGACGCGGCGGATTTCGTCGGCCACCAGCGTGGTTGCCTCATCCCAGCTGACGGGCACGAACTTCTCCGCGCCGCGCTTGCGCGGATCGCTGTGCTCGCGCTTGTCGAGCCAGCCGGAGCGCACCATCGGACGCAGAATGCGGCGTTCGGGATTGGCCCATTCCGGCACTGAATGGATGATGGGCGAGGGGGCAGGATCATGGGCGAACGGCTCGATGCCCACGATCTGTTCGTCCTGCACGAGGATCGTATAGGCGCCCCAGTGGCTGCAATGCGGGATCCGATTGATCTCACTCACGCATCGTCTCCGTGTCGTTGCTCGCCGGTCCTGTCAGGATGCATGGGACAGCGGCCGTTCGATCTCGCGCCGCATCTGGGCGGCGAAGTCCGGATAGGTTTCTGCGACCTCGTCGTAAACACGCCCGCGCAGCAAAGCCAGCATCTGCGGATCCGGCAGCGCGGTCTGCTCCGGCTGGCTTTCATGGGTGAACTGGAAGCCGGTGGCGTTCTTGATACCTGCGAGGTCGTGTCCGGGATGGATGCTCTGCAGGTCGAAGCCCGCACGCGTCTTGTCGAAGCGGAACAGCGCCTTGCTGGTCAACAGCGCGATCGGGCCGCCACTGCGGTAAACGCCATCGTCGCTGACCCCGGGCGTGCTGATGAAATCCACCTTCTCGACCAGAGCGCGCGGCGTGTGCTCCTCGCGAAACAAGATCACGCGCGGCACCACGTAATAAAGATAGGCCGATCCGAACGAGCCGGGCCATCGCACTGGCGTCTGCGGATAGTCGCCGGTGCCCACCAGATTGACATTGCCGCGGCCGTCGATCTGGCCGCCTCCGAGGAAGAAGGCATCGATGCGGCCCTGGCCAGCGCAATCGAACAGTTCGGCCGAGCCGTTGGTGAAGAAATTGTGCTCCACCGATCCGAGGATCGAGATGCGCGGGCCTTTCTCGCCGGCCTGCTGCTTTAGCGCTCGCAGCAGCATGGCGCCGGCCGCGGGGATCGGCGAGGACGCACCGACAGCGACATGCCGGACGCCGTCGAGCAGTTTGGCGACGGTGCAGATCAGGATTTCGCGCGGGTGAACCTCGCTCATCATGCGGGTTCCATCTGTGCGTTCGTCATGTAGTCGGCAAAACCCTCGGCGCTGCGCGCGGCGCGCGCATAGCGCAGGATCTCGGCCGTGTCGGTCGGATACTCGCCCCACAGGCCGTAGGGCCAAGCGCCCTTCGGCGCGACGGCGACTTCGGTGACATAGAGCGCCGGCAGCACGCCCGCTGCGCTCATCTCATTGGCGAGCAGGCTGTCGTCCACGATGCGCTCGACAGTGACGAGTGTGGTGGCCGATGCATAAGCCATCGCGGCGAGTTCGCGGCGTCGTCCGATCCACACATTGCCGAAACGGTCAGCCATCGGCGCGTGGAAGATCGTGATATCGGGTTTGATCGCGGGGATGAGCACGATGGGATCGCCGCCATCCGCCAGCGGATTGTCGATGACGCGCCAGTCGCTGCGGTGGTGCAGCAGGTCGCTGCCGATCAGTCCGCGCATCGGCATGAACGGGCTGCCCTTCTGCGCGGCCATCAAGCCGGCATGGATAGCGGGGCAGGTGGCGTCCTTCAATGCGATCGCGCCGTCCTTGACGGCTGCGTTGAAGCGCGGCGCGCCGCCGGCTTCGCCGAGCGATACGGCGCTGGTCTCGACCGACCGAACCAGACCGGCGCCGACGAGTTGGTCCACCTGAAGGCCACCGGTCGGCACGCAGACGAGATCGAGATTGCGTGTGTTGCGTTCAATGATCGGGCGCGTCATCGCCATCGAGACGCCGGCATAATCCACCGGCAGCGCCAGCCGGACTCCCGGCTCCACATACTTCGCCAACGCGCGAAGATCGCTTACCACAATTCGCCTCCCGATTTATATGTTCTATATTGTAGAACGTGGTTCTAAATAAAATTAGTCGCGCGGCGCCGCGGCTGTCAATCCGTTTGTGTCGCGAAGCACTTTGCCAATAGGGGAAAATGCAAACCCGTCGGTAAGTCGATGACGATCGGCGCGTCGTCGCATCGCGCATTCACTTGACAAGACGATGCGTGATGCCAACAATAATTGGAATAACGTCTCATAATATAGAACGACGAGGGAGGTTGATGATGGCTGAGCCATTGGCGCTGCGCGTGGGACATTCCGGCGCGGGTGTTCCGGCGTCGCAGTCGGGCGGCGCAAGCGAGCGTCAGGTCATCGGTTCGCGCATCGCAGTTCGCGATGCCGAGAAACGATACGGCCAGTTCCATGCCGTCAATCGTATCAATCTCGATATCGAACCCGGCGAATTCATCACGCTGCTCGGCCCGTCCGGCAGCGGCAAGACCACATTGCTGAACCTGCTGGCCGGTTTCCAGAGCCTCGACGGCGGCGAGATTCTCGTGGACGGCAGGCCGGTGCACAACGTGCCCACGCATAAGCGCGGATTCGGCATGGTGTTCCAGAGCTATGCGCTGTTTCCCAACATGACGGTGACACAGAATGTCGCGTTCCCGCTGCGCATGGCCGGCGTCGATCGCGCCACCACCGAGCGGCGCGTCGCCGAGACGCTGGAAATCATGCGCCTGTCGGATCATGCGAACAAATCGCCGTCGGAAATGTCCGGCGGACAGCAACAGCGCGTCGCCATTGCGCGCGCCATCGTGATGCGGCCGAAGGTCGTGCTGATGGACGAGCCGCTCAGCGCGCTCGACCGCCGGCTGCGCGAATCAATCCAGATCGAGATACGCGATCTGCATCAGACGATCGGCAGCACGATCCTGTTCGTGACACATGATCAGGGCGAAGCGCTCACCATGAGCGATCGCATCGCCGTGCTGGATGCCGGCAGGATCGTGCAGATCGGCCGCCCGCTCGACATCTATCGTCACCCGTCCAATCGTTTTGTGGCGTCGTTTGTCGGCGAGAGCAATCTGATTGAAGCCGAGATCATGCAGAAGCGCGGCACCACCGTGACGCTGAAGAACCGCGCTGGCTATGTGTTCGATGCCGAGAGCCGCGACGCCATCGATGTCGGTCGCGTCACCGTGCTGGTGCGGCCCGAGCGCATCGCGATCGCCAACGAGCCGACCGCAAGCTCGACGCCGGTGACTGTGACGTCGGCGATCTTCCTTGGCGAGATCCTGCGCATCGAGGCGCAGATGGACGGCGGCGACACCCTGCTGATCCGCTGTACCGACACCGCAAGGCGGCCGCTGCCCGATGTCGGCGATCGCCTGCATGTGAGCTGGGGTCCGGAAGACTGCTGGGTGCTGACATGACGACGATCTCGCTGTCCGATGAGCCAAGGCATCAGGCGAGTTCCAGCCTGGCCATGAAGCTCAAGAACCCCGCGCTGCTGCTGTTGCCCGCGGTCGCTTTCCTGTCGTTCATCTATCTGCTGCCGCTGGTCGATCTCATTCGCATCAGCATCAGCGGGCCAAGCTGGCTGACCTATTTCCAGCGTGTCTTTGCGGTGCCGCTCTATTGGGAATCGCTGGTCCGGACCATGCAGATCTCGGTCACGGTCGCATTCCTGTGCCTGCTGTTCGGCTATCCCACCGCGCTGCTGATCCATCGCACCCGCGGCATCACCCGTGCTCTGATCGCCACCGCGATCGTGCTGCCATACTTCATCGCGATCCTGATCCGCACCTATGCCTGGATGGTGCTGCTCGGCCGCAACGGCCCGGTCAACAAGTTCCTGGTGTCGATCGGTATCCTGAGCGAGCCGGTCCAGTTGCTGTTTCACCGCGGCACCGTGCTGCTCGGCATGACGGCGGTGCTGCTGCCGCTGATGGTGCTAACCATCTATTCGAGTGTGTCGCGGCTGGATCCCGGCTTAACGCGCGCGGCGCTGGCCAGCGGTGCCGGGCCTATCGCCGTGTTCTGGCGGGTTTTGCTGCCGCTGACGCTGCCCGGCATTGGCGCCGGCTTCCTGCTGGTTTTCGTGGCCGCGATCGGCTTCTTCATCACGCCGACGCTGCTCGGCGGCCCGGGCGACCAGATGTTCGCCATGCATATCACGCAGCAGGCGGACTCGGTGACGTCTGAGGGCTTCCTGCAGGCGCTGGGCGTCGTGTTGTTGTTGATCACGCTGCTGGTGGTCGCCATCGCCGGACGTTTCCTTGGCCTGGAATTCATCTGGGGTGGGCGCAAGCTCACCGAGACGACAGCAGGGAAGGCCGCGCCGGCGGCAACGTCCGGCACCGCACGTCGCAGTTTCGGCAGCGTGTTCGCTGACGCCATCGGTTGGCCGCTGCTTCGGCTGTTCGGCATGCTGCCGGCTAGTTGCGGCACATGGACGGTCCGCCTGATGGGTGGCATGGTGGTCGCGCTGCTGATCCTGCCCATCATCGTCGTCATGATCATCTCGTTCAGCAGCGCCAGCTATCTGACCTTCCCGCCGCCGGGCTTCTCGCTGCGCTGGTACGAGCAGTTCTTCTCCGACACCAACTGGATGCGCGCGTTCTGGACATCCGCGCTGATCGCGGCGGTCTCGGCCTTCGTTGCGGTCGGGCTCGGCACATGCGCGGCGCTCGGCATCGTCAGAGGTAATGTGCGCGGCAAATCCGCGATCATGCTGCTGCTGGTCAGCCCGATCATCGTGCCGCCGGTGGTGCTCGGCTTGTCGCTCTACACGCTGTTCTTGAAGTTCGATCTGGTCGGCTCGGTGTTCGGCCTTGCGGCGGCCCATGCCATTGGCGGTTTGCCGATTGTGGTGGTGATCCTGTCTGCTGCGCTGCAGAACGTGGACTCGCGGCTCGAACAGGCCGCCTCGGTCCATGGCGCGTCGTCGCTCACGGTGCTGCGGCTGGTGACGCTGCCGGCGATCGCGCCGGGCCTTGCGGCCGCGACCTTCTTTGCGTTCCTGCATTCGTTCGACGAATTGGTGCTGACCCTGTTCCTGTCGAGCGCGCAGCTGAAGACGCTTCCGTTGATGCTGTGGGGTGACATCAACTACCGGCTCAATCCGGTACTGGCCGTCGTGTCCACGCTTGAAGTGCTGCTGGTCGTGGGAGGACTGTTCCTCGCGCGGCCAGTGCTCGCAACGTCGCAAAAAGCGACCTGATGACAAACGATCAAACAGGAGGAAACACACTATGATGGGAATGAAACGCTTCAGGCTGCCGGCCTTGGCTTCGGCGGCGTTCATCGCCATGGGGACGGGTCTGGCCGTTGCCCAGAGCAACGTCGTCATCATGCAGGATCCGGGCGGCGGCTATGGCGATGCGCTGCGCAAGGTGATGTACGATCCGTTCGAGAAGGAAACCGGCATCAAGGTCGTCACCGTGCAGGAAGCGCGCAGCGGTCCGCGCATCAAGGCGCAGGCCGAAGCTGGCAAGGCGCAGTGGGATCTGACCTTCATCTTCGATCAGGAAACCAAGCTACTCGGCGACTGCTGCCTGGCTGACATCGACTATTCCAAGCTGTCGGAATCCGCGCAGAAGACCCTGGCGGCGATGCCGGACAATCTGAAGCGCAAGAAGGGCGTCGCGCTGCAGGTAATCGGCGTCGGCCTCGTCTACAACAAGGACAAGTTCAAGGGCGATAAGGCACCGCAGAACTGGGCCGACTTCTGGGACGTGAAGAAGTTTCCGGGGCGCCGCTGCATGCCAGCCTGGCCGCGCTTCACCTTCGAGGCGGCGCTGATGGCCGACGGTGTCGACAAGAGCAAGCTGTATCCGATCGACATGGAGCGTGCGCTCAAGAAGATCAAGGAGATCAAGCCGCACATCGTCAAATGGTGGACCACCGCCGCGCAGCCGCCGCAGCTGATCCTCGATGGCGAAGCCGATATGTGCCAGGCCTATACGGGCTCGATGAGCAAACTGGCGCTGGAAGGCGCTCCGATTGATCTCACCTTCAATCAGGGCTTCGTCTATTACGACTTCTTCTCTATCCCGAAGGGCGCGCCGAACTATGACAACGCGCTCAAGCTGCTGTCCTGGCGTCTCGACCCCAAGCGCGCCGCCCAGCTGACCTCCACGTTCCCGGTCGCGCTTCCTTCGAAGGTCGTGTTCGATGCTGCGACGGATAAGAACGTCGCGCGCTATTGGGCGAACAATCCTGAGAACGTCTCCAAGGCGATTGAATGGAGCCCGGACTTCTGGGGGGCGCCATCGCCCGCTGGCAATTCGACCAATGAAGAATATGCGCAGGAAAAGCTGAACGCACTGCTTGCCCAGTAAATCGCGCCATACAACAATGAGACCGGCGGCGGCCCAGCGCCGCCGGTCTGTTCGCAACAGAGAACTACCTCACATCGGCTGCTTGGATGGATAAGGCATTTATCAAGGGACTGAGGCTCCTCGAGGCGCTCGCGATGAGCGAGCAGCCACGCGGGGTCACCGATCTCGCCAATGAGCTGAAGTTCACCAAGAGCAATGTGCATCGACTGCTGGCGACGCTGCAATCGCAGGGCTTCGTTCGCCAGATTCCGCCGCACAGCACCTACGAACTCACAACCAAGCTATGGGTGCTCGGCAACCACGTCATTCAGCGCATGGATCTGATCCGTATCGCACGCCCGGCGATGACGGCGCTGGCCGAAGTTACCGGAGAGACCGTTCATCTGTCGGTGCTCGAGGGCACCGACGTTGTCTATGTAGACAAGATTGAAAGCGCGCATCATATCCGCGCGCATACCAGCGTCGGCATGCGTGCGCCTGCATTCACCATGGCAACCGGGAAGGCGATGCTCGCGCAAATGCCGGACGAATATCTGGAGAACTTTCGCCCGCATCTCAAGCGTTATACGGATACGACGCGAACGACCATCGAGGAGTTGCGCGAAGACATCCATGCGGCGCGGGCACAAGGCTATTCGTCAGTGCTGCATGGCGAATGGCGGGAAGGTATCGCCGCCTGCGCTTGCGCCATCGTTGGACGCTCCGGTGAACTCGTCGGAGCCATCGGCATGTCTGGCCCGGACATCCGGGTCAAGCGAAAGCAGATCAAGGAATACGCTGTTCACGTGATGGAAGCGGCGCGCGCCATCGGCCTGGCACTCGGCCATGTTCGTGCGATGTGAACAATGGCTGCCCATTCGAAGTCCGTGATACCGCATCGATGCTTCGGTTTGGACGCCTGAATCACGTCTAAGCCGATGCCTTCAATCGGCAAAAAACGGAAGACCGTACTTGCGAGATTACCCCGTAAGCGGACATATCCGGACATGCCAAAATCGACCCGAATGACCCACACCAGACATGGGCTGTTTCGATCTCCTGGGCACCGGCGCGCGGTCGCAGGAGCGCGGCGAGCACAGGGACGTCACCCGCGACGCCGCGAAATAACTGGTAGTACTCTCGCAAACCGTCGCGTTCGCTGTGAAAGCGAAAGTTGATCGACTGCCGCTATTGCGTGGTGGCCTTGGCTGAGCATCGTCGGCCACGGCTATCACCAGTGATCAACAAGGTGTCCGCTGCACGCGTTTTGCATGTCCTGCTTCGAAGTCGCTGGCGTCGAATCTACTTTCAATGGCGACAACTGAATCGCCACGATTTCGCCTCCGAGCGATCGGCTAATCTCGCAACGTCACGCAATGATTCTCGCGAGGCATTTGGGATGAATGATTTGATCCTCTGGAACGAGCTAACGCGCCGCGAACAGCGAATTATGAACAAGCTGTTCGGCGGCGGATCAGCCTATGGTGATGGTCCGATAGAAACAGTCAACCTCATGCGGCTCGGTCTGATCACCGAAAGCGGATTAACCTCGGCCGGCCTCGAGTTATTCATTGCTGCTTTCAAAGCGCAACGAGACGTCTGTCGGGCGAACTGATTGCGCGCAGAGCATCGCGTTCCGGTCCGGGCCTCATAACGTCGGATGTTTTTTTATTCGATCTTTGCAAATCAAGAGCCAGGCTTGAGCTGTCCGTTCGGCGTAGAGCGTGAGATCTCAAGCTCTTCCTCGTTCATGTCTGCCGACACATCAGCGAAAAGGGGTGTGCTCAAATAGCGCTCGCCGGTATCGGGAAGCATGCAGAGAATATTTGCCCCTTTCTCTGCCTCGGCTGCAACCTTGAGCGCGCCCGCAAAGGTTGCGCCTGAGGTAATACCCACAAAGATGCCCTCTTTGGTAGCAAGGTCCTTGCTGCAGCGAATGGCATCCGGACCGGAGATCGCTAAGATGCGATCGATGACCTTCATTGCGACGGCATCGTCGGTGAGTTTTGGGATGAAATCCGGCGTCCAGCCTTGCATCGGATGGGGCTTGAATGTCGGATGCGGGGCGGCCGGAGTTCCATCTGAGTTTCGCGACTGCGGGGTGCCACTGGCCAACAACTGCGCATCCTCTGGCTCGCAAACCACTATCTTCGTTTCGGGACGCTCCTCTGCGAGCACCCGCGCGACGCCCTTTAACGTTCCGCCCGTTCCATAGCCCGTGATCCAATAATCCAACCGTTCTCCGGAGAAATCGTCGAGTATCTCACGCGCTGTCGTACGCGAATGAATATCGGGATTGGCTTCATTCTCAAACTGCCTAGTCATGTACCAGCCATGCGCCCTGGCGAGCTCGATGGTCTTGTTGATCATGCCTACGGCGCGCTCAGCCGCGGGAGTTACGATGACCTTCGCTCCAAGGAACCGCATGAGCTTACGCCGCTCGACGCTAAATGGCTCTGCCATGGTGATCACAAGCGGGTATCCCTTGGCGGCGCAGACCATGGCAAGACCAATGCCCGTATTTCCACTTGTCGCCTCTATGACCGTCTGACCAGGCTTGAGCTCTCCGGATTTTTCGGCCGCCTCGATTACTCCGAGAGCCAATCGGTCCTTCACTGAACTAAGCGGGTTGAAGGCTTCAATTTTTACGAAGAGATTCACGCCTTCCGGCGCCAGACGATTGATCCGCACTACCGGCGTATTACCGATCGTTTCGACGATACTTTGATATTTCCGTCCCATGATGCATTTCCCGACATTGCGTTGTTTGCGACGGCTCCAATTGCCATGCATTGCGTCGAAGCTGCCCTCGGTTATTGGGGACAATCATTGGGCGCGCAAGAGTTAGCTTTCAGGGCGTACCCGACTTCACCGCCCGTCCTGATTGATCGTAGCGCGGCAAATGGACCTGTTTTGAACATTGTACCTAGCGGAACAGCCACCGCCTATGCTTTGGTAGAGGCAGATAGTTTTTCACCGAGCCAGGGAGCGTTTTTTGCCCGGCGAGCGCGTGGAACGGCGACTGGCGGCTGTGCTGGCGGCGGATGTCGCCGGCTATAGCCGGTTGATGGGTCATGCCGAGGAGCGCACGCTTGCGGAGCTAAAGGCGTTTCGAAAGACGCTTGTCGATCCCAGGATCGCCACGCACTGCGGTCGCATCGTCAAGACCACTGGCGATGGCATGCTGGTCGAATTCGCCAGTGCTGTCGATGCAGCGCGCTGTTCGGTGGAAATCCAGCAAGAGATGGCTCAACAAAACGCCGCCGTTCCGCCAGAACTCAGGATTGAATTTCGCATCGGCATACACGTTGGGGACATCATCATCGACGACAACGATATTTTCGGCGATGGTGTCAACATCGCAGCCCGTCTTGAGGGAATTGCCGAGCCAGGCGGCATCTGCATCTCCGATGATGCACACAGGCAAATTCGCGGCAAGCTCGACGTCGCCTTCGACGACATCGGCGAGCAGACTTTAAAGAATATTGCCGAACCAATGCGCGTATGGCTCATACGGCTTGCCCGCGAGAGCGCCCCTGCGATCCCGTCAAATTCGTCTGCGAAACAAGTTCGAGATCTAGCGCTACCTGACAAGCCGTCCATCGTCGTCCTGCCGTTCGACAACATGTCCGCTGAGGCGGGTCAGGATTACCTTGCTGATGGTATCGTCGAGGCAATTACCGCAGCTCTTTCGTGCATTCGCTCTTTTTTCGTCATCGCCCGTAGCTCAGCGTTCACCTATAAGGGCCGCGCGATAAATGCGCGCAACGTCGGTAAGGAGTTGGGCGTTGCCTATTTGCTTGAGGGTAGCGTGCAGAAAGTCGGCAATCGCCTCCGCATTATCGTTCAGCTAATCGAAACCGAGGGAGGGGCACATGTTTGGAGCTCACGCTTTGACGGCGCAGTCGACGAGTTCTTTGACCTCGAAGACCGAATAACGGAGCAGGTGGCAGGCGCTCTACAGCCTTCCATCCGCATTGCCGAGATTGAGCGGTCGCGACGCAAACGGCCGCAAGACCTGAGCAGCTATGACTATACTATGAGAGCGATGCCTCATGTCTGGGCGTTGGAGAAGGAAGAAAGCGCTAAAGCGATTGAACTTCTCGAAAAGGCGCTCGCGATTGATCCCGAATATCCCCTAGCTTTGTCGCTTGCTGGTTGGTGCCACGCCCAGCGCTCGGTCTATAACTGGGCGGACGACATCGTTGGAAGCCAGGCAATGGCGCGATCGCTCGCCGAGCGGGCAGCAGAGATGAGTGGCGATGACCCTATCATTCTGGCGGTACTCGGCGCAGTGCACACATTTGTACGCAACCATGGAACCGCGCGTATACTGCTTGAGCGAGCCGTCAGCCTCGACCCCAACGCTGCATGGGCCTGGAGTAGGCTCGGATGGCTAGAGAACTATGCCGATCAGCCTCAGAAGGCGATTGACAATTTCGAGCGCGCTCTGCGCCTGAGCCCGATTGATCCAATGAATTTCAACAACTATGTAGGAATAGCCTCTGCGCATGAAGTAGCGCAAGAATACGACAAGGCTGCCGCGTTCTATAGGCGCGCCCTCGAAGAACGGCCAAACGCTAGTTGGATTTATCGCAATTTGGCGTCGGTCCTGTCGGGAGCCGGCCGGGTCGGCGAAGCTAAACAAGCATTCGAGGAGTTGATGCTTACTTACCCCGATCTGACGATTTCAAAATTCAAACAGGCAATGGTGTTTTCGCCTGCTGTTCTGAACCGTATGGCAGAAAACCTCCGAAAGCTCGGGTTGCCTGACTAGGACGACCGGAGAGAGCCGGCCGGCATCGATACCTTTCCGAGCACATCTCGATGAGTTGACTTCCGCTTGTGGGACTTTTCGACCTGAGGCGATGTCCGACCTGAGTCCGTTATCGGCACCTAAGCGGACGTCCGCCGTCCGCTCCAAGTTTATGGGTTCACGCCCTAGTGAGGCATCCGCATCGTTGTCGCCTGATCGCTCGCCTCGTGTTGCTCAAGGCGATCGGCTTCCTGGCGGTATGCGTGCGATGCTTCGACAAGTCGCGTGACGGTGACGGCATCCATAATGGTCTTTGCCAACCGTTCGGCACGGATCGCTTGTTCTCTGAGGTACTGAACCCTGGTCATCTGTTGCCCTCACACTTGCTGATACAAGTTGAGTCAATTTTGATCGTTCCCAGCCTGTCCCCTGATGCTTAACGGACCGTAAGCGGCGCTGGATTCGCAGTGAAGATTGTCCTGATTGTGGTAAACGCGGCGGCGTCGACCCTAATACTCCCGCGCAAACGGACATTCACGTTAAGCCCGAACATTTCGCCTGAGGTGCTAGGCCTGTAAATCGCCTTCACCCTCGTTATTCGCGCCGTTGCTATCCCCGGTTCAAACGGGGAGATCGCAATGTCGGAGAATGCAGGCGTCGCCAAGCGGCTGGAGAAATTTCCGGCTTTCGACGGCTTTCGGGGGGATTGGCGTGGTGGTGGTGGTGTTCACCCATTGCCCGCAGGTGCGGGATCGCAGCGCCTACAACGCGATCTAGTACGTCAATCAGCTGTCACGCGTGGGCTATATCGCGCTCGACATCTTCTTCGTGATCTCAGGCTTCTTCATCACGCGTTTGCTGCTGCCGGTCAGCACAATGGGAGCAGACATCGCCCAAGACGGCCTGCTCGCCGGGTTTGCCCACGCAGCGTTTTTCCCCCGGAGGATCGCGCCAGACCGGCCGACGAGCCTTCGCAGCAGACGATGATCTGGCCAGGAGTTCGTCGCAGTCAGGCGAAATAATGTCAGCTGCGCCGGCGGCGGCATTAGTTGCAACCGAGGCGCGAAGCCGTCGTGATCGGCCTCGGTGATGTGCGCGTGGTGATGGGTGTCGTCCATCGGGAAGGGCTTCGCCCGGTTTGCAGAGACCATGTAGCGAAGGGCAAGACTTGACGAAGCCTCGCGTCTACTTCTCATTGGCTGGCAGCACGGCGATAGTCCGTGCCTGCTTGGAGGTCTCGCCCGATGATCACGCTCTATCACTGCGCCCGCGCGCGCTCGTTCCGCCCGCTATGGACGCTTGAAGAGCTCGGGCTAACCTATGAGCTGAAGATGCTGCCGTTCCCGCCGCGTGTCTTTGCCAAGGAATATCTCGGCATCAATCCGCTCGGCACTATCCCGCTGATGCTCGATGGCGAGATCCGAATGACGGAATCGGCGGCGATCGCGCAATATCTGGTGACCAAATACGGTCCGACGCCGCTGGCCGTCGGCATCGACGAGCCGGACTACGGCGCCTTCCTGAACTGGCTGCATTTCGGCGAGGCCACGCTGACCTTCCCGCAGGCGTTGGTGCTGCGTTATTCGAAGCTCGAGCCGGAGGAGCGCCGTCATCCGCAGGTGGTCGAGGACTATTCGAAGTTCTTTCTTGGACGGTTGCGTATGATCGAGACCATCACCACCGGCAACGACTATGTCTGCGCCGGCCGTTTCACCGCGGCGGACATTTCCGTCGGCTATGCACTGCTGCTGGCCAATCGTCTCGGGCTTGCATCGCAATTCGGGCCGAGTGTCACAGCCTATTGGGCGCGATTGCAGCAGCGCGAGGGCTACCTGCGTGCGGTTGAGTCCGAGAATCGCGCCGGCGACGCGCTGGGTATGGCGCGCCGCTTCTGAGCGGCTATACCGACCGAACCATATTCAAAACGAGCGAGCAGACCGATGGCCGATGATAGCGTAATCCTGGAGAAGAAGGGCGCCGCACTCTGGATCACCATCAACCGGCCGGAGAAGCGCAATGCCATGAATGGCGATGTCATCGCCGGCATCGCCAACGGCTATCGCACCGCCCACGAGGATGCGGGCGTACGGGTGATCGTTCTGACCGGCGCGGGCGAGAAGGCGTTCTGCGCCGGCGCCGATCTCGCCAATGCCGGCGCGGCCTTCTCGATGGATTTCTCCAAGCCCAATGGCGATCTCGCCGATCTCATGCGGCTGTCGCAAAACGCCACCAAACCCGCCATCGCCCGCGTTAACGGCGTCTGCATGGCCGGTGGCATGGGTTTGCTCTGCATGACCGACATGGCGGTGGCCGCGGACAACGCGATCTTCGGTTTGCCCGAGGTGAAGGTCGGCGTGTTTCCCATGCAGGTGCTGGCGCTGCTGCAGTCCATTGCGCCGCGTCGCCTGGTCAACGAATGGTGCATCACCGGCGAGCCGTTCGACGCGCAGACCGCGCTTGGCGCTGGCCTGCTGAATCACGTGGTGCCGGCGGCCGAGCTCGACAGCAAGGTCGACTGGCTGATCGCGCGCATCACCGACAAGTCGCCGACCGCGATCCGCCGCGGAAAATATGCGATGCGCGCCATCGCCGCGATGTCGTTCGACGAGAGCATCGCCTATACCGAAAGCCAGATCGCGATCCTGTCGATGACCGAGGATGCGAAAGAAGGCCTCAAGGCGTTTGGCGAGAAGCGCAAGCCAGTGTGGCCAGGCAAATAGGGCGGCTCTCGGTGGCGCGCCACGACAGACCATCGAGCCGGCGCACGGGCGCATCGTCAGCCTTAAAGTGGAATTAACAGTGTCGCCGTACCCTCGTAGCCCGTGAGCGACCAGGCCATCAGCAGCCCAGCCAAACAGTTCCCGGTGCGGGCAACGATGCCTTTGCTGGTGAGCGCGTGCGTCTATGGCCTGCTGCTGGCGCTCGGGCCGCGGCTGCTGAACGATCCGGACAGCTATTCTCATATCGCGATCGGCCGCTGGATCCTGGCGAATGGCGTCATTCCGTCGACCGACTCGTTCTCCTTTTCCATGCATGGCGGTCATTGGCTTGCCTTCGAATGGCTCTCCGAGGTCATTTACGGGGCGGTCTATACGTTTGCCGGCTGGCAAGGCGTCGTGGCGCTCGCTGCCGCGGCCATCGCGCTTTCCGTCGGGATTCTGACCCGGTTCCTGCTGCGCGAACTTGCGCCGAAGCCGGTATTGATCATCGTTACAGCCGTGGTCGTTCTTCTCGCGCCCCATCTGCTGGCGCGGCCGCATGTATTGGCACTTCCGGTCATGATGACCTGGGCGACCGCGCTCGTTCGTGCCATGGATACGCGTGCACGACCGCCTTACTGGGCGTTACCGCTGCTGGTCCTTTGGGCCAATCTCCACGGCAGCGTCATCCTGGCACTGGGGTTGATCGGACCCGCCATCCTCGAAGTCCTCATACGAAACAAGCTTCGCGAGCGGCCTCGCGAAGTGCTCCATTGGCTCGCTTTCACGGCTCTCGCTGTTGCCGCATCCTGCCTGACCCCTTACGGGCCCGGCACGCTGTTGATGCCGCTGACGACGCTCGGTCTTGGCGATGCGCTCAACTGGATCGGCGAATGGCGGCCACAGAATTTCGGCCGCATCGGGATCTTTGAGATCCTGCTGCTGGGGGGAATCTTTGCGCTGTCGCGCGGCGTGACGCTTCCCATGGTGCGGGCGCTGGTCTTAATCGGCCTGTTGCATTTTGCTTTGGCGCAGGTGCGCAACGTCGATCTGCTTGCCATGCTGGCGCCGCTCTATCTTGCCGCGCCGATCGCGCGGCAGTTTCGCAGCTGGGCCGCATCCAATGAGGTCGGCTCAGGTCGGACGCTGCAGGTCGGTGCCGTCGGTGTCATGATCCTGGCGACCGTAATCGCTTCGGCGCGCGACGTTCGCCCCGCCGCGCGAAATACGCCGCAGGCAGCGGTGGCCAGCGCCGGTCTGACCGCGGCGAACCGCGTGCTCAACGATTATTCGTTTGGCGGCTATCTGATCTTCGCGGGAATTCCCACTTTCATCGATGGTCGCGGTGAACTCTATGGCGGTCGCTTTCTTCATCGCTACAACAGCGGCCTCTCGCTGGCGGACCTGAATGATTTTCTGAAGCTGCTCGACGATTACAAAATAGATGCCACGCTGCTGGAGCCGGAAACTCCGGCGGTGGCGTTGCTCGATCGGCTGCCAGACTGGAAGCGCGTCTATGGCGACGACGTCGCGGTGGTCCACAAGCGGCAGAATGCAACGGCGAAGTAATTAAGCAGTGGCGAAAGTGGCGTATTGTGCGCCAAGCGGCAGGCCGCTGAAGGCGTTTTCGACACGCCGCGCGGCTTTCGCTTCCCACGGCAGTAGCAGGAAATGATGCGAAGCGATGTCGCGGAGGCCGGCGCCCGCCATGATCTTTTGCGTCTTGCCCGCGCCGAGCAATACCGCGTCGCGATCGAACTCACAGCGCGCGACAGCAAAACGGGTCAGCGGATTGAACGGGTTGTGTTCGATGACACAGACCAGCCCTCCTGGCCGCACAACGCGCCGCATCTCACGCATGAAACCCGCCCATTCCGCGGGCGGGACGTGATGCATGACGCAGATCGTGGTGACCAGATCGAAGCTGGCATCGGCGAACGGAAAGACGTTGCCGTCGAAGGCCCGGTAGTCGACGTCGGGGTTGTCGACCTGTGCCTGCGCAATACTGGCGGAGGATACGTCTATGCCGCTGAGTTGACCGACCATGCCGCGCAGCAGTGGATGGAAGCTGCCAACGCCGCAGCCGACATCGAGCATGTCAGGCTTTTTTGATTGAAGCCGCGCTGCGATCAATTCGCGCAATAGATCAGCCTTGGCGCGCATGAAGAAGCTATGCGGCAGGCCGGAAAAGTCGATCGAGGATTGAACGACGTCGCGGTAGTTGCTGCGGTAGCTGTCGAACAGCTGGCTCATGACAATCCGCTCCGTCAGGCGCTGCGCGAGGTGCGGTAAGATGCTTCGCTTTGATCGCGGTCGAAACCGACGCGGTTTTGCACGACATAAAGTGGACGATGTTTCGCTTCTGCGTGAATGCGCCCGACATAAAGGCCGACGATGCCGGTCATCAGCATGTTCAACCCGCAGAGTAGCGACACGATAACGATGATCGACGACCAGCCGGCGACCAGATGCGGGTCGTTCGTCATCCACAGCAGCAACACCCAGCCGCCATACAGCAGAGCCAGGCTCGACACCACGAGACCGCACCAGATCGCCAGCCGCAGCGGCGCGTCGGAAAAGCCCAGCGCAGCGGACATGGCAAGCCGTGCCATCTTGAACAGCGGATACTTGGTTTCGCCGGCGGCGCGTTCGAGGCGATGGAAGCTCACTTCGGCCTGCCGGAAGCCGAGCCAGGCGATCATGCCGCGCACGAAGCGATCGCGCTCCGGCATCTGGCGCAACGCGTCCAGCACCTTGCGGTCGATCAGTCGGAAATCGCCGACGTCTGCCGGGATACGAACCGAGGTCATACGGCCAAGCACCCGATAGAACACATGGGCGGTGGCGCGCTTGAACGCGCTTTCACCCGCGCGGGACAGGCGGCGCGCATAGACCACGTCATTGCCTTCGCGCCACTTGGCGATCAGTTGTTCGACGACTTCAGGCGGGTCCTGCAAATCCGCGTCCATGACGACGATCGCGTCGCCTTGCGCGGCGTCCATGCCGGCCGTGATGGCCACCTGGTGGCCGAAATTGCGCGACAGGCCGATGTAACGGAAGCGTGGATCACTCTTGGCGAGTGCCTGCAGCACGATGGGGCTGGTGTCGCAGCTGCCGTCGTCCACGAAGATGGCTTCCGCGGGCGCGTCGAGGCGGTCGAGCAGCAGTCCCAGCCGGCGGACCAACACAGGCAGCACGGCCTCCTCGTTATAGACCGGCACGACGATGCTGTAGATGATCCGCCCGCCATCAATCGCCATTTTGGAGTTCCGCCCTGCTGAATGGCGGGATCCTAGGCCCTGATGGTTAAGGCGGCCTTGCAAAGAGCCTTGAAATCAGGCGCCTTGGGCCGCCTTTGCGCGGTTCCATGAGGCAGGCCCAGGTGCGAACCAGACCGCGTGGCGGTTCGCTCGGCTATGGCCGTCTGTCAATCTTGTACAGGACAAATCGTGCAGACCTGTCCACCTCTTGCAATCTGTCGGGCAGCGGGGGCGCCGCAGCGGGACCGAGCACATAGAGATAGTCGAAGTCCCTGTGCCAGGTCTGGATGAAGGACGGCGCGCCGTCAGGCGCGTTGCCGGTGGCGATTGCACTGAGCAACCGCATCGGCACGGGCCCGCCATAAGGAATGGCAAGACGTTGCACGGTGGCACTGGGGCGAAGCGGCTGCTTGCCGGTCTCGGTGAACACGTTGGGGACGAACGCATTGGCGTAATGCACGGCCAGGGTCGGGGCATAGGCCATCGGATATTCTGTCAGGTCGTTGAACGGCGGGTCATCGCCATTGCCGCTTGTCCCGACAAGAACCAGTGCACCGCGATCAAGCTTCTGGAACGAAGCGATCAGCGCCGCATAGTCGGCGCGATAGGAGAGCCAGACGGCAAAGACGGTTGCGAGATTGGCGAGGATGACGCCGCTGACCACCAGCAAGGCGGCAGCGAGCCATCGCCGGTCCGGCAGGGATAGTGAGCAAAAGGCCGCAACGATGATCGCCGCGGCAGGGATAATCCGGAGGTCGGCAAATGACGTGCCGAGAAGCTTCGAAGGGATGACGAGATAGAGAAACGAAAAGCCGGCAACAAGCCAGATGCCGACCGGTTCGATCTTCAGAACCTCGCATTTGAACGCCAGATACAGCGATACCAGCAGGACCAGAACGCTGATGGCGGAGACCGTCATGTTATAGCCATTGAGGATACGGAATACCCAAACTGGCTTGTACTGAAGCAGCCACTCCGTGCCGTCACTGCCGACCGATCCGGAGGTCGCGCGCATCATGATCAGCAAGAGCACCACAGGCAGTGCGAGAAGGACGAGGCGCAACAGAATCGCGCGATAGGGCACCTTCCGCTGATGGGCGCGCCAAAGTTCATACAGACCGATGGCTGCGCCATAGATGCCGAGCGAAAAGAAGTGGACCGCGAAAAGTGCCGGGACGAAACAGGCATTGACGACGAGCCGTATCAGCGGAGCACGCTCGATCACCGCCAGATAGGCGGCGATGCCCCAGAGCGAGATACCCAGGCCGAATTCGAAATTCAGAAACCCCCAGCTGAAGGGCAGGCAATAGACGAACAGAAGCGCAGCAAAGCCGCCGATCTGAACACGGCCCTTTGCAACCCGCTCCAGCGCGAGCGCCCCGCTAATGATCAGTAACTGACTGCAGAGCAAAAACAGCCGGGTTGCGTTCTCGACGCCGACCCATCGTGCGATCTGCGGGACGAGCAGATCCATGCCGAGATTCGGATACAGCGCCCAGTGCACCTCGTAATACGGGTTGGCGCCGGGCTGCCCATTTTGGGCCAGAAGATACATGCGGGCGAGGTGGTTGACATAATCGACCATCGCCGGAATCGGAGTCAGCACAGTCGGGAGAAGCGATGCGCCCGCAAGCAATACAAAAACGATTATTCCCGCGGACCGCATGTTGGCCGGAGCGGGATTACTGGTCGAGATAGCCATTGGGATTTTTCTGCTGCCAGTTCCAGGCATCGCGGCACATGTCCGAAATATCGCGCCGGGCACGCCATCCCAGCATTGCTTCGGCAAAGTCGCCGCTCGCATAGTAGCTGGCGATGTCGCCGGCCCGTCGTGGTGCGAAGGCAAAAGGAATCGTCCTGCCGCTCACAGCTGTATAGGCGTCGACGAGCTCCAGCACGCTTGTGCCTCGTCCGGTTCCCAGATTGACCTTGAGGACCTTCTGCTTGTGGACATGGTCGAGGGCGGCGACATGGCCGGCGGCCAGATCGACCACATGGACATAGTCACGTATGCCGGTGCCGTCCGATGTCGGGTAATCGTTGCCATAGACATTGAGCACGGGCAGTCGTCCAATAGCGACGCGCGAAATATAGGGCATCAGATTATTCGGAGCGCCATTGGGGTCTTCTCCGATCAGCCCGCTTTCGTGGCTGCCGACCGGATTGAAATAGCGGAGAATTGCCACGTTCAACGGGGCTAGGGAATGCGCAATGTCGATCAGCAATTCCTCGGCCTGCAATTTGGTGCGGCCATAGGGGCTGAATGGTGCGAGCTTGTGGTCCTCCCGCAAGGGCAGTACGTCCGGCTCGCCATAGACGGTCGCCGACGACGAGAACACGATATTGCGCACGCCGGTCTGCTGCATGGCCTGCGCCAGCCTCAGCGTGCCGACCACGTTGCAATCGTAATACTCAGCCGACTTGCTGACGGAATCCGCAACCGACTTTAGTCCGGCAAGGTGAATGACAGCGCTGCAGCCATGCGCCGACAGTGCCGATATCAGCGCTTCGACGTCGCGCACGTCGCCCTTGACCACTTCGGGAGCGGTGCCGGTGATCCGCCGGATGCGGTTGATGACTTCGGGATGGCTGTTGCAGAAATTGTCATAGACGACGACGTTGCGGCCGGCATGGATCAGCTCCACGCAGATATGCGAACCTATAAACCCAGCACCGCCTGTAATCATCACCGTCATGTCGGAATGGTCCTGCCTGGAAGCCGTCGGGCGACCATTGACACTAGCCCTGTCAGCTTAATAAACGGCAGCTCGTGGTGACAGGTGGCGGCCGACAGCGGCTTTGGTTAGTAAATCGTATCTATCAACTAGCCGGTGCGTTTCAGCCGGTGCAGCGTCACTTCCGGAGGGCAATTCAGCCGCACCGGGAGCAGACTGGTGCCGACGCCGACGGACGTATAGCCGGCCATGCCTTCATGGCGCCACGCGCCGTTGCCCATATGGCGCGGCAGCACAGCTTCCAGCTTGATGGCGTAGCCGCCGGGCAGGCAGAGCTGGCCGCCATGGGTGTGGCCGCTCAACATCAGATCGAAATCGTGCTCGGCCGCCTCGGCATAGGTCTCCGGCGTGTGCGATAGCAGGATCGAGAAGGCGTCCTTCGGAATTTGCGACGCGACCTTCGGGATGTCGTCGGCAAGGTAGAAATGCGGATCGTCGACACCGGCGAGATAGATCCTCTCGTCGCCGCGAGCGATCGTCTCGCATTCGTTGAACATCATGCGGATGCCCATGGCTTCCAGCGCCGGCGTCATGCGGATGCTGTCGTGATTGCCGAGAACGCCATAGACGGGATCGCGCAGCCTCGTGCGAAGTTCACCGACACCTTCGGTGGCGCGCTGATATGGCCCATAGGTTTTGCCGCGATAGTCGCCCGTCAGCACACAGATGTCGTAATCAAGATCGCCGACGAAGGAGATCAGGTGGCGCAGCGCAGCCTCGCTGAGATCGACGTGGAGATCGCTGATATGCAGGATCGTGAAGCCGTCGAACGCAGCGGGCAGGCGCGGTGAGGCGACGATATTCTCGCGCACCAACACGCGGTTGGCCTCGCGGCGGGCGCGGCCATAGAGGCCGGCGAGTTGCAGCACGGTGCGGACGATCGGTGGTGCGGTGAGCCAGTTCTCCAGATTGAAGAACAAGCGGCCCTGGCCGAACAGCTGGTGATCGCGATGGGTCTCGATCTCCAACCGTGCCTTCACATGCGCATCCCCGATACGGTCGATCAGCGGGCGCAGCGCGCTGTCGTCGATCGGGGGATGCGGTGGCTGAGTCAACGTCGATCTAGCCGGTCGAGGCCTTGAGGCCGGCCGCCTCGATGCCCGCGACGGCTGCGATCTCGTCATTGTCCGATGTGTCGCCGGAGATGCCGATGGCACCGAGCAGGCTGCCCGATGCGTCATGAATGAGAACGCCGCCCGGCACCGGGATCAGCGCGCCGCGCGCCATGGTATTCACGGCATCGATGAAGAACGGCTGTTCCTCGGCACGCTTGAGCAAAGCCCTCGAGCCGAGCCCCATGGCCAATGCGCCATAGGCTTTTCCGTGGGCGACTTCGCCGCGCATCAGGCTGGTGCCATCCTGCGCGATGGTGGTCTTTACGCAGCCGCGGGCGTCGAGCACGGTGATGACCATCGGCTTGAACTTCATCTCGATCACCTTGGCGAGCGAGGCGTCGAGAATCTTGCGGGCTACGTCGAGGGTGAGGTCGGCCATGTCGGTTGTTTCCTAGTTGAGCGTGGAAGAATGGACGTTTGTTGCAGCGCCGTCGAGGCTCATCGCGAGCACGCGCGCGACATGCAGCGCATGGCGCGAGGCGCCGTCAGCGATCTGATGCCGGCAGGATGTGCCGTCGGCGACGATCAGCGTATCGGCGTCGGCCTTGCGCACGGCGGGTAGCAAGGACGCTTCGGCCATCTGGATCGAGACGTCATAGGTGTCGGCACCATAGCCGAACGCGCCCGCCATGCCGCAGCAACTGGATTCGATGGTCTCGACCTTCAGATCAGGGATCAGGCGCAAGGCCTGTTCGACCGGTTTGAACGCACCGAATGACTTTTGATGGCAGTGGCCGTGAACCATCGCCTTCGGCGCGATCGGCTTCAGCGGCAGTTGCAGCCGGCCGGCCTCGGCCTCGCGGACCAGGAATTCCTCGAACAGCATGGCGTGCGCGCTGACGCTCCTGGCCGTATCGTCGGAACGTAGCGACAGCAATTCATCACGTAGCGTCAGCAGGCAACTCGGCTCCAGCCCGACGATGGGGACGCCGCGGGCCGCGAAGGGCGCATAGGTGGCGACGAGGCGGTCTAGTTCGGCGCGCGCTTGATCGACAAGGCCCGCCGAGAGGAACGTACGGCCGCAGCACAAGGCACGACTGCTGCGATCCACTGGCTTCGGCAGATGCACGCGGTAGCCACCGGCGGTGAGCACGCGCAATGCATCGTCGAGGTTCTCGCGCTCATAGGCGCGGTTGAAGGTGTCGGCGAACAGCACGACCTCGCGGCCATCGATGGGACCGACGGCTTGGGCGTCGCTGTGAAACACGTCGCTGCGCCATTCCGGCAGGCTGCGCTTGGCGCTGATACCCGCATAGCGTTCCAGCAGGTTGCGCAGCAGCGGGCTCTTGTTGCGCAAATTCGCCAGCGGCGCGGCATGCGCGGCCAAAGCGGCATAGCGCGGCAGATAGCCGACGAGGCGATCGCGCAGGGTGAGACCATGTTTCGCGACGCGTGCGGACAGAACCTCGATCTTCATCTTGGCCATATCGACGCCGGTCGGGCATTCATGGCGGCAGGCCTTGCACGACACGCAAAGTTTCATCGTGTCGGCCATGGCATCCGACGTCAGCGCATCCGGGCCAAGTTGGCCGGAGATTGCCAGCCGCAGCGTGTTGGCGCGGCCGCGGGTGACATCCTTCTCATCGCGCGTCGCGCGATAGGACGGGCACATCACGCCGCCTTCTAACTTCCGGCATGTGCCGTTGTTGTTGCACATCTCGATGGCGCCCTGAAAACCGCCGCCGGCGCCGGGCCATGCGGACCAGTCGAGCGCGGTCTTCAATTCGCCGACGCGATAGTCCGGCGTGTAACGAAACAGCGAACGATCGTCCATCTTGGGCGGATCGACGATCTTGCCGGGATTGAGAATATTCTGCGGATCGAAGCGATGCTTCACTTCGGCAAAGTCGCTGATGATGCGCTCGCCGAACATTTCAGCGTGGAATTCCGAGCGCACGAGTCCGTCGCCGTGCTCGCCGGAGTGCGAGCCCTTGTATTCCCTGACCATCGCGAAGGCTTCTTCGGCGATGGCGCGCATTGCCTTGACGTCCTTGTCGAGCTTCAGGTTCAGCACCGGGCGGACATGCAGGCAGCCTTCCGAGGCGTGTGCATACATGGTGCCGGTGGTGTCGTGCTTCCTGAAGATCGCGGACAGGCGGTCGGTGTAATCAGCGAGATGCGGCAGCGGCACCGCGCAGTCCTCGATGAAGGAGACCGGCTTGCCGTCCTGCTTCATCGACATCATGACATTGAGGCCGGCGGCACGAAACTCGGCGATGCCCGACTGCAGAGCAGGCTCGGTGACATCGACGACGCCGCCCCATTTGCGCGGCGGGTTGTTCCAGCCAAAGCCGAGATCGCCCATCAATGCGCCCAGCTCTTTCAGCTTGGCGGCCTGATCCGCTTCGGCGAACTCCACGATCAGGAGCGCATCGGGATCGCCGCGCACGGCGCTCTTGATGATCGGCTGGAACATCGCGATGTCGCGGCCGAGCGCGATCATGGTGCGGTCGACGAGTTCGACGGCGATGGGCTTGAGCTTGACCAGATGCTGGGTCGCATCCATCGCTTCATAGAAGCTGCCGAAGTGACAGACGCCGAGCGCCTTGCTGCCGATGAGCGGCCACAGCTTGAGTTCGACCTGTGTGGTGAAGGCGAGGGTGCCTTCGGAGCCCACGAGGAGGTGCGCCATATTGTTGGCGGTGTTGCGCGGCGTCAGCGCATCGAGATTGTAGCCGCCGACACGGCGCTGCACCTGCGGGAAACGCTCCGCGATTTCGGTCGCTTCGCGCTCACCGAGCGCCAGCATGTCGCGAAACAGGGCAGGCGCATCGTCCCCGGAATTTACTTCGCCGAAATGCAGCAGGTTGCCATCGGCCAGTGCGGCATCCATCGCGATCGTGTTGTCGCGCATGGTGCCGTAGCGCAGCGAGCGACCGCCGCATGAATTGTTGCCGGCCATGCCGCCGATGGTGGCGCGTGATGCGGTGGAGACATCCACTGGAAACCACAGCCCGTGTTTCTTGAGCTGCCGGTTGAGATCGTCCAGCACGATGCCGGGCTCGACGATGCAAGTGCGGTTCTCGACGTCGAGCGAGATGAGCTTGTTGAGATGTTTGGAGAGGTCAATGACGATGCCGTCATTGACGGTCTGTCCACATTGCGAGGTGCCGCCGCCGCGCGGCGTAACGATGCGGCCATCGTCCCGGCAGATCGCCAGCGCGCGCAGCGCCTCGTTGATGGTGCGCGGCACGACCACACCGAACGGTACGATCTGGTAGAACGAGGCATCGGTGGCATAACGGCCGCGATTGAATGGGTCGAAGAACACATCGCCGGAGACTTCACGCGCGAGCTTTGCGGCCAGCGCGCTGTCTGCCGCCGTGCTCCGAATGATTGCCGCCTTCGTCATGGATTCCCGCCTTGTCCCTCTATCGTCCTGTCTTGCATCCGGATTCCGGCTTGGCAACCCGGAGGTGCCGCGCTCCGGCAATGGCAACAAGGAGATACGGGAGGGATAAGAAATCCTCATGGCTGCCCCACGTTTTTCTTCGGCGCTCTGGTATACCAGACGCGGGACAAGCCGTTTGAAAGGTGCTATCCGGGCGTTTCAATAAAAATGGACTCCCTGGGAAGGACGAGACATGACCGTGCACACCGGAAGGCATTTCCTGCAGATTCCTGGCCCGACCAACGTACCCGACCGGGTGCTGCGGGCGATGGATATGCCCACGCTGGACCATCGCGGTCCCGAATTCGCCGAGCTGGGCCTCCACGTCATTGCTGCGATGCAGCGTGTATTCCGGACCAAGCAGCCGGTCATGATCTATCCGTCCTCGGGCACCGGCGCCTGGGAAGCCGCCATCGTCAATACGCTGTCGCCAGGCGACAAGGTGCTGATGGCCGAGACCGGCCAGTTCGCCACGCTGTGGCGGGGCCTCGCCGAGAAGTTCAAGCTCGATATCGACTTCGTGCCGGGCGACTGGCGCCACGGCGCCGATCTCGCCGAGATCGAGAAGCGTCTCGCCGCCGACAAGTCGCATGCGATCAAGGCCGTGATGATCGTCCATAACGAGACTTCGACCGGTTGCGTCACCCATCCGCAGGATGTCCGCAAGATCATGGACCGCGTGAAGCACCCGGCGCTGCTGATGGTCGACACCGTCTCGGGTCTCGGCTCGCTCGAATACGAACATGACGCCTGGGGCATCGACGTCTCCGTCGCCGGTTCGCAGAAGGGCCTGATGCTGCCGCCGGGCCTCGGCTTCAACGCCGTGTCCGACAAGGCGCTTGCCGCCTCCAAGACCAACAACTCCTTCCGGTCCTATTGGGATTGGGAAGAGATCATCACCGCCAACAAGCTCGGCTCCTGGCCCTATACGCCCGCGACCAACCTGCTCTATGCGCTGAAGGAAGGCGTGGCGATGCTGGAGGAGGAGGGGCTCGATAACGTGTTCGCGCGCCACAAGCGCCATGGCGCCGCCGCCCGCGCCGCCGTCAAGGCCTGGGGCCTCGAGACCGTCTCCATCGAGTCGCATGATCACTCGCCGGCACTGACCGCCGTGCTGATGCCGGAAGGGCATGACGCCGACAAGTTCCGCAAGGTGGTGCTGGACAATTTCGACATGTCACTCGGCACCGGCCTCAACAAGTGGAAGGGCAAGATCTTCCGCATCGGCCATATCGGGCACTTCAACGACCTGATGCTGATGGGCACACTGGCCGGCGTCGAGATGGGTCTCGAACTCGCCAAGGTCCCGCACCGCGCCGGCGGCGTGATGGCAGCGATGGATGTGCTGACCGGCAAAAGCGTGGTGCCGATGACCAAGGCCGCGGTGGCTTAAAGGCCACGAAATCCCGTCTTTGAGGCCTAACAATCTACTGGAGGCTGGAGCATAATCGCTCCAGCCTTTTCAACATGTTGCGGCGGAATGCTGCACCAGAGGACGAATCACATGAACGCACCAACGCCCGCCACTGAAGACCTGCTGTATTCCGTCGAGAACGGGATCGCCAAGATCACCTTCAACCGTCCGCAGGCGCGTAATGCCATGCTGTTCTCGATGTATGAGCGGATGGCGGAGATCTGCCAGGCGGCCAATGAGGACCGCTCGATCAAGGCGATCATCCTGACCGGCGCCGGCGACAAGGCCTTCGCCTCGGGCACCGATATTTCGCAATTCCGCGAATTCAAGACGGCGCAGGACGCGCTCGATTACGAGGCGCGGATCGACCGTGTGCTCACTGCGCTGGAGACCTGCCGGGTGCCGACCATCGCCGCGATCGCCGGTGCCTGCACCGGGGGCGGCGCCGGCATTGCCGCCTGCTGCGACCTGCGCATAGGTACGGCTGCCACGCGCATGGGCTTCCCGATTGCCCGCACCCTCGGCAACTGCCTGTCGATGTCCAATATCAGCCGTGTGATGGCGCTGGTCGGACCGGCCCGCACCAAGGACATGATCTTCACCGCCCGCCTCATCGAGGCCGACGAGGCGCTGGCGCTGGGCCTGATCAACGAGATTGTGCCCGATGTCGATACGCTGCAGCGCCGCGCGCTGGAACTCGCGCAACTGGTGGCCAGCCATGCCCCGATCACCCTCGAAGTGACCAAGGAAGCCGTGCGCCGCCTGCGCCCGACCCTGACCCGCGAGGAGGGCAAGGATCTCGTGCTCAAGGCCTATATGAGCGAGGATTTCCGCGAGGGCATGGATGCCTTCCTGAACAAGCGCAAGCCGAACTGGCAGGGCACATAACGGGCAGGCGGCGGTCTCGGGCAATCACCTCATTCCGCCGCCCGGCAGCCGAACAGGGGGCCGGTCCCTGACCAAAGTCGGCCTTCGCATGCGCGGGACATGCTTGAAGTCACGGTCAATACCCCGCACAATAGAACCAATGAAAAATGGCGGGCATCCAATGTCCGCCGGCCTCTACAGGGAAGAAACCAATGTCCAAGTCGATCAGGGCCACAGCTGCGCTTGCAGCCGTGCTCGCCAGCGCGCCCATCCTCTCATCGGCCACATCGCCGGCCATGGCCTGGGAGCCCACGAAGCCCGTCGAGATCGTCGTTGCAGCGGGCGCCGGCGGCGCCTCCGACCAGATGGCGCGCATGATGCAGGCTGCCATCCAGAAGAACAATTTGATGAAGGCGCCGGTGGTGGTGTCGCTCAAGGGTGGCGCATCCGGCGCCGAAGCGCTGATCTACATGAAATCCAGCGACGGCGACGCCAACAAGGTGTTGATCGCCTATTCGCTGATCTACATGCTGCCGCTGTCGGCCAAGATTCCGTTCAACTGGCGCGACCTCACACCGGTGTCCGTCGTCGCGATGGACCAGTTCGTGCTGTGGGACAATGTGGGTGGCGCCAAGACGGTGAAGGAATTCATCGCGGCGGCCAAGGCTGCATCGTCGCCGTTCAAGATGGGCGGCACCGGATCCAAGCGTGAAGACCACGTGCTGACGGTGTTCATGGAAAAGCAGACCGGCGCCAAGTTTTCCTATCTGCCCTACAAGTCGGGCGGCGAGGCGGCGACGCAGTTGGTCGGCAATCACACCGAAGCCAACGTCAATAACCCCAGCGAGAATCTTGAAGTCTGGCGCGCCGGTCAGGTGCGTGCGCTCTGCGTGTTCGACAAGGAACGCATCTCCTACAAGACCAAGGTCACCGAGACGCAGTCGTGGAACGACATCCCGACCTGCAAGGAAGAGGGCCTCGACGTGCAGTACCTGATGCTGCGCGCCATGTTCCTGCCCGGCAAGGTGACGCCCGAGCAGCAGGCTTTCTATGTCGACCTGTTCGAGAAGGTGACCAAGACGGCCGAATACAAGGACTACATGGAGAAGCAGGCGCTGAAGCCAATCTTCCTGAAGGGGCCGGAGATGCTCAAGTTCCTCGAAGAGGACGATGCGCTCAACAAGTCGCTGATGACCGAAGCGGGATTCGTGGCGAAGTAAGTAACTGCGAAGCGACGTCTCTTCTCCCTCGCCCCGCCCTTGCGGGGAGAGGGGTGGGGTGAGGGGCTCTTCGATCCGCAGGCTCGGCGATTTGCTTTGCGTTCGTGCCTCGTCCCTCACCCGAAGCCGTCGCTTCGCTCAGGCTTCGACCTCTCCCCGCCTAGCACAGCTCCGCTGTGCACGGGAGCGGGGAGAGGTTAGCACCACATCATTCCGCTAGCTCCCATCTGCGAGACCCAATGTCCAACACCGACCTCGAAATCATCGTCGAAGATCCGACCGCTCCGGAGGACGACTCGCCCTCCGTCGTCAGCACGCGCACCGTCGAGATCATCGTCTCGCTGGTCCTGCTGGCACTGGCCATCGTACTTGGCTTTGACAACTGGCGCACCGGCATCGCCTGGGATTCCACCGGGCCTCAGCCCGGCTACTTCCCGTTCTATCTCTCGGTCATTCTCGGCGGCGCCAGCCTTTACGGGCTGATCACGACGTTCTTCGCCCGCAATGGCGGTTCCGACACTTTCGTCACCCGCGCACAATTGCGGCGCGTGGCGCTGGTGTTCATTCCCACCGCACTGTTTTGTCTCGCCACGCAGTTTCTCGGCATCTATGTCGCGAGTTTCGTGCTGATCGCCGGCTTCATGCGCATGGTCGGCAAGATCGCGTTGTGGAAGTCGCTGCTCACCGCCTTCGTGTTCACCGCGATCATGTTCGTCACCTTCGATGTCGCCTTCGACGTCATCATGCCGAAGGGGCCGATCGAATCGGCTCTCGGTCGCTAGGACTTTAACTATGGAAGCCTTTGGATTGTTGATGCACGGCTTCGCCGTGCTGATGACCTGGAAGATCATCTCGTTGATGGTCGTCGGTCTCGTGCTCGGCATCTTCGTCGGCGTGCTGCCGGGCCTCGGCGGCCCCAATGGCGTCGCCATTCTGCTGCCGCTGACCTTCACCATGGATCCGACCTCGGCCATCGTGATGCTGTCCTGCATCTATTGGGGGGCGCTGTTCGGCGGCGCCATCACCTCGATCCTGTTCAATATCCCCGGCGAGGCGTGGTCGGTGGCCACGACCTTCGATGGCTATCCGATGGCGCAGCAGGGCAAAGCTGCGGAAGCGCTGACGGCGGCGTTTACCTCGTCCTTCATCGGGTCGCTGGTGGCGGTGATGCTGATCACATTCCTGGCGCCGATGATCTCATCCTTCGCGCTGAAATTCGGCCCGCCGGAATTCTTTGCGGTCTATCTTCTGACCTTCTGCTCTTTCGTCGGTCTCGGCCGCGAGGCCAAGCACAAGACCGTCATCTCGATGGCGCTGGGACTGCTGATCGCCGGCATCGGCATGGACACGGTGTCGGGCAATCTGCGCATGACCTTCGGCTCGGACAATCTCCTGCGCGGCATCAACTTCCTCGTCGCGGTGATCGGCCTGTTCGGCATCAGCGAAATCCTGCTGACCATGGAAGAACGCCTCGCACTGCGCGGACACGCCGCCAAGATCAGCCTGCGCACGGTGCTGAAGGTCTGGATGGATCTGCCGAAATACTGGGTGACGCTGCTGCGTTCATCCGTGATCGGCTGTTGGCTTGGCATCACGCCGGGCGGCGCCATCGCAGCGTCCTTCATGGGCTACAACCTCGCCAAGCGCTTCTCCAAGGATCCCGAAAGCTTCGGCAAGGGCCGCATCGAAGGCGTGTTCGCACCGGAGACCGCTGCGCACGCGTCAGGCACCGCGGCGCTGCTGCCGATGCTGGCGCTCGGCATACCAGGTTCCGGCACTGCGGCGATCCTGCTCGGCGGCCTGATGGTGTGGGGCCTCAACCCAGGCCCGCTGCTGTTCGTCGAGCACAAGGATTTCGTCTGGGGCCTGATTGCCTCGATGTATCTCGGCAATGTGGTCGGCCTCGTCATCGTGCTGACGACCGTTCCGGTCTTCGCCTCGATCCTACGCGTGCCGTTCGCCGCTGTGGCGCCAATGATCGTGGTATCCTGCGCCATCGGTGCCTATGCGATCCAGAATGCGATGTTCGACATCTGGCTGATGCTCGGCTTCGGCGTGGTCGGCTATGTCTTCAAGAAGATCGGCATTCCGCTGGCGCCATTCACGCTGGCGCTGGTGCTCGGCAGCCGAGCCGAGGATGCGTTCCGTCTCGCCATGATCGGTTCTGGTGGCAGCGTCGGTGTGTTCTGGTCCAATGGCCTCGTCGGCACCATCACCACGCTGGCGATTACGCTGCTGTTCTGGCCACTGATCGATCGTGCCTTTACGGCCGTTGCACGTATCTGGCGGCCGACGCCGGTGACGACGTAAATCGTGCTCGCGCCTGGCTGGATGGAGGCCTAATCCGGCGGTGACGGCTGCGCCAGATATGCCAGCAGCTTTATCTCGCGGCGTCCGCGGGTGACCGTGTCGAGCACGAGGCCTGACGAAAATGAGAGCACACCGACGATCATCAGGCCGGTCGAGAGCACAGCGGTGGGTAGCCGAGGCACCAACCCTGTTTCCAGATAAGTGACGGTGATGGGAATCGCGAGGCCGATGGAGACAATGCCGAAAAACAGGCCAATTGTGCCGAAGAAGCGCAGCGGCTTTTCCGAACGATAGAGCTTCATGATGGTGCCGAGGATCCGGAAGCCGTCCTTCCAAGTGCTGAGCTTGCTGATGGAGCCCTGCGGCCGCGCGAAATACGGCGTCTCGATTTCAGCGACCGGTAGCGCGAGCTGCAGCGCATGAACGCTCAGTTCGGTCTCGATCTCGAAACCATCGGACAGCACCGGGAAGGATTTGACGAAGCGTCTCGAGAATACGCGATAGCCTGACAGCACATCTTTGAAGTTCTGACCGAACGTCATTGACAGAAAGCCGGTGAGCAGTGAGTTACCGGTACGGTGGCCAAGGCGATAGGCGGCAACCTGCTGCTCGATGCGGCGGCCCACGACCATGTCGAGGCGATCGTTTAACAGCGCTTCGATCATAGCTGGTGCGGATGTCGCGTCGTAGGTCGCGTCACCATCTACAAGAACATAGATATCAGCATCGACGTCACCGAACATGCGGCGGACGACATGACCCTTGCCTTGACGGGGCTCGCTGCGAACAACCGCGCCCGCCTGCGACGCGACTTCGCGTGTGCGATCTGTCGAGTTGTTATCGTAAACATAAATCGTGGCGGCGGGCAGCGCCCTGCGGAAATCGTTCACGACCGTCGCGACTGCGACCTCTTCATTGAAGCAGGGGATCAGGATAGCCACGCGGTGCGGTGCGGTCATGGAGCTTTCCGGCTGGTTCGAGGCGCAGCACGATCTCCGATCGACTGCACCGGACGAATATGTGCTCCCGATTAATGCAGCCTATGGCGTTAATTTTCACAGTATTTGACAGCTCGCGGCCTCAGACCACCTTGCCTCGTCGCAATTCGGCGATCTCTTCGGCGCCGAAGCCAAACTCGGCGAGTAGCTCCTCCGTCTGCTCGCCGACTTCTGGTGGCCGAGCGGCCATGTGGCTCGGCGTGCGCGACAGCGTGAAGGGCTGACCGACCAGCGTGATCTTGCGGTTCTGGTCGTTGGGGACGTCCTGCGCGAGGCCAAGGTGCTTGACCTGCGCGTCCTCGAACATCTGGTCGACGGAGTAGATCGGACCGCAGGGCACGCCGGCGGCATTGAGGTCGTTGACCCATTCCTCGGTGGTGCGCTTTGCGGTGCAGGCGCTGATTGCGGCGTTGAGCGCGTCGCGGTTCTTCGAGCGGGCAGGGCCGGTGGCGTAATCGGGATGGGTGATCAAATCAGGGGCGCCGATCGCCTGCGCGCAGCGCTCCCAGATCTTGCCGCCGGTGGTGGCGATGTTGATGTAGCCGTCGGAGGTCTTGAACACGCCGGTGGGAATGCTGGTCGGGTGGTTGTTGCCGGCCTGCTTGGGCACGTCCTGTTCCATCAGCCAGCGCGCGGCCTGGAAATCCAGCATGAAGATCTGCGCTTGCAGCAGCGAGGTCTGAACCCACTGGCCCTGACCGGACACATCGCGTTCCAGTAGGGCTGTAAGCACGCCCAGCGCGCAGAACAGCCCGGCGGTGAGATCGGCCACGGGAATCCCGACCCGCATCGGGCCCTCGCCGGGGGCGCCTGTAATGGACATCAGGCCGCCCATGCCCTGGGCGATCTGATCGAAGCCCGGCCGCTTGTGGTAGGGGCCATCCTGGCCGAAGCCGGAAATGCTGCCGTAGACGATGCCCGGATTGATCGCCTTCAGGCTCTCATAATCGATGCCAAGCCGGGCCTTAACATCCGGGCGGAAATTCTCGACCACCACATCGGCTTTCTCGACCAGACGCTTGAACACGGCGAGACCGCGCGGGTCCTTCAGGTTCAAGGTCATGGCCCGCTTGTTGCGGTGCAGGTTCTGGAAGTCCGAGCCCTGCCGGGGGCCGCCGGGCTGCTCGGAACCCGCGTCATCGCTCAGCGCGTCGATCTTGATGACATTGGCGCCCCAGTCCGCGAACTGCCGCACCGCTGTCGGGCCCGAACGGATCCGGGTGAGGTCGAGAACGGTAAACCGTGAGAGGGCCTGCGAGGCGCGCGGGAAGGGCATTCAGAGGGCTCCGACTCGCACGGCATGGGCGCACGAGAACCATTGTGGTGATAATGTCTGTACTCGTGCGATCCTGCAAATCTGGGATCTCGCCAATAGTTCCATGATTGCGTTGCACCACTCACGCGCAGGTTCTGGGATTGCGGCGGAATCGGTCGGAGCGAAATTCAACAATGAGTCTAACCGGTTATGATTACGGTCGGTCGCCCTCGCGAAGCTTGCGAGTATGGTAACGACCCTGTAAAAGGCCGGAAACGAGTTGATGGCGCCCAAACCAGACCGTTTATCACCGCGTCGCGCATCGGAGCGACTTTTCGCATTATTGGCGATGAGAATACTTAGAATGCAAGGTGTCTCGATGGGGGCGTTTGTTTCGAGGATGCGGTTGGTGGCGTTGATATGAAATCGGAGGCGGTGCAGCGATCGCACGTTGCGTGCCCTAAACTTCTGTATCAGCGGCTGTTTTTCCTCGCGTGTGTTGTGGGAGCACGCTAGAACCGCTGCAGCATGCTCATAAATCATACCGAACGAGCAATGAATCGTACTCCCATCGCATTTTTTGCCTACAACCGACCGGAGCATGCAGATCGTGCGTTGCGGTCACTCGCGGCATGCCGACGCTTCGACGAATGCGATCTGTTCCTATTCGCCGATGGGCCCAAGACTGAGGCAAGTGAGGCGTCACGAGCGCAGATTGAGGCCACGCGTGCTGTGCTGCGTGACTGGGCTTCGCGTCTCGACGCCGAACTGGTTGAGCGCGACGTGAATCTGGGTCTTGCCCGCTCGATACACGCCGGCGCAACGGCGCTTTGCGAGCGCTATGGGCACGTCATTGTCATCGAGGACGATCTCGTTCTCGGTTCGGACTTTCTCGACTTCATGATTTCCGCGCTCGATCGATACGCGGACGATGCGGCAGTCATGCAGGTTGGCGGTTATACGCTGAGCCCGCCGAAGAATCTGTCGACGGATGCATTTCTACTGCCGGTGACGACGACTTGGGGTTGGGCGACCTGGAAACGCGCCTGGGAGGCTTTCGCCTGGCAGCCGCATGCGCTGGATGAGGCTCGGCGCGACGCTGAATGGAAGCAGTTGTTCGATCTTGCCGGTCCAGGCTTCTATAACGGCATGCTGGACGATCGTCTTGCCGGCCGCAACGATTCCTGGGGTATTTTGTGGTGGTATGCAGTTTCTCGCCGCCGCGGACTGGTGGTTTATCCCGCGCAGACACTGGTATGGAACGGGGGGTTCGATGGATCCGGTGTCCATTGTGGCGATGCAGATTTCACGGGGCAGGCAGGTATCGATCCGGATGCCTGGCGCATGCAGCAGCCGCCGCGGTTTCCGGAAAAGGTTTCGTTTGAGCAAGAGCATCTGGAGCAGCTCGAAGCCTTCGTCGCCGGTACGGCTGCGGTTGCACCGGCAAACCCGCAGACAAGATCGGGGTGGCGTTCCCAGCTGGGACGATTCAAAGCAAGGCTCGCGTATGCGTTTCGTTGATCGCGTGAAGCGTGGCGTCGTTTCTCGACTCGCGCGCGCTTTCGAGCGCGAGCGCGTTTCCTCGTCGCCCGTCACGAATTTCATCCTTCATCCGGGGGCGACAGTGCTGCCCGAGGGCAGTGTTGAAAACCTGACGGAAGATCGGGCCAATATCGAAATTGGACGCAGCAGCTATATACGCGGGCGTCTGTTGACCTATGCACATGGCGGTAAAATCCGCATCGGAGAGTGGTGCTACATAGGTGTCAGGTCGGAGATCTGGTCGATGGATTCCATCGAGATCGGCAATCGTGTTTTGATTTCGCACAATGTGAATATCCATGACGGGACGGCGCATTCCGCCAATGCGGTTGAGCGGCATGAGCACTTCCATACCATGATCACCCGTGGTCATCCGACATCTGCGGATGAGTTGCCTGGTATCCACTCGGCGCCGGTGATTATCGAGGATGACGTCTGGATCAGCTTCGGCGTGACAATCCTACGCGGCGTGAGAATTGGCGCTGGCAGCATCATCGCTGCGGGCGCGACGGTGGTTGACGATGTGCCGCCGGGTGTCGTTTATCGCTGTAACATCACACCTCAGATTGTCCCATTGAAATGATCAGGCGCTTTCTCATTCGCGGCAGGGATGCCGTTCTACGCCGGCGCGATGCGATTGCTCGCGTGGCGACCGCTTCAATGATCTCGGCCGACTCGGATGCTCCGCTGCTGGAAGGTGCGGTCATCGATTGCCGCTCTGGCAGTGCCAAGGAGCGGGTTTCTTTTGGCAAGCAATCGGTGATCGGTTGCCGGATTGTGCTCGAGAGGGACGTCGGCAACGTGTCCATTGGCGAGCGCAGCTATCTCGGTTCCTCGACGATCATCTGTGCGACAGGCGTCAGCATCGGCGACGATGTCCTGGTGTCCTGGGGGTGCACGATCGTGGATCATGATTCCCATTCGCTGGATTGGCGTCGCCGCAGCCAGGATGTGGCGGATTGGCGTGCCGGCCTCTTGTCGGGTGGACTGGCCGATGCTAGCCGCTCAAAGGATTGGAGCGTCGTCGAGATGGCTCCGATCTCGATCGGGTCAAAGTCCTGGATCGGCATGAACGCAACTGTGTTAAAGGGCGTCACCATCGGTGAGGGGGTCGTGGTCGCTGCGGGATCCGTTGTCACGAAAGATGTAGCGCCCTGGACCCTCGTCGCAGGAAATCCAGCCCGTCCGATCAAGGAACTCCGATAGGCAGTCGGCGCCCCCTCGGGACATCGTTCTCATCACGCGGGTTCTTGATATGTTTCGGGGCCGCATCGCGATTGTGGCCTGTGCGACTTTGAGTTAATTGGCGCGCTCGGTAGAAGTCGCCTGCGGCAAAGCTTGGATGCTCCGTCGCGCTGACGGTGTGACGACGATCGTCGGCGATGTCGACATGGGACACTTCGGTAATGGTGAGTCAGATGACCTGGGAAGAAGCTGTCGAGTGGCTGCGCGGTCAGCCTGAACAGCAGGTTTTGGTCCGCGCCTGTTATTTCGACGATCCGCTCGGCGAAGCCGCCGAGCGCTTCTGGAACAGTGAAGAGTGGAAGGCCATTGCTGCGCTGCTGCCGCCGGCGTCAGGGCGCGCGCTTGATATGGGCGCGGGGCGTGGCATCAGCAGCTATGCCCTGGCCCGGGATGGCTGGCAGGTCACCGCGCTCGAGCCGGATCCAAGCAACCTGGTCGGCGCAGGCGCAATTCGGATGCTCTCGCAGGCGACCGGCTACCCGATCGAAATCGCTGCGGAGTATTCGGAGAGACTGCCATTCGCCGACGCGACGTTTGACGTGGTCAACTGCCGGCAGGTTCTGCACCACGCCCGCGATCTGCAGCAGACATGTCGCGAGATATTCCGCGTGCTCAAACCGGGCGGCGTGATGGTCGCCACGCGTGAGCATGTGCTGACACGTCGTGCCGATCTGGATGCCTTCCTGCAACAGCATGCGCTTCACAAGTTTTACGGCGGCGAGAATGCTTTTCTTCTCCCCGAATATCTCGATGCCATGCAGGGCGCAGGGCTGCGGGTCGACAGCGTGATGGCGCCACTTGATTCGCCGATCAACTATTTCCCGATGACGATCGACCAACAGTTCGTGCATTGTACGCGTCCCGTCGCGGACCGGATCGGCCGGCCCCTGACGAACGCGCTGTTCGATCGTCGAAATCCGTTCGGCAGATTTTTGTTCAACCGTCTCGTTGCGGCGATCAATGCGCGCGACAATACGCCGGGGCGTCTTTATTCCTTCCTGGCGGTCCGGCCCAAAGACGGGGGCATCTGATGGCAAGCAACCTTCAGGGCGATCTCCGGTCGCCGACCATGGTGCGGACTTACACCGCGATGGGTCCGTCGCTCAGCCCACTGACATCTCTGCGTCTGGCTTTCAGCGAACTGTATTGGTCGCGCCACGTGGTGTGGCATCTGTTCAGACGCGACTTCGTCGTCGGTTTCCGGCAGAAGCTGCTCGGCTATCTCTGGATCGTGCTGGTCCCCCTGATCGGCATTGCCAGTTTCGTCTTCATGCAGTCGACCGGCATCTTGAATCCGGGCGACATCGGTTATCCGTATCCGGTTTTTGTGTTCATCGGCACGTCGTTGTGGGCGATCTTCATGACCGCGATGGGCAATGTAGCGAATGGCCTGATCGGCAATACCGATCTGGTCATGCGCACGAACATCCCGAAGATCGGCCTTGCCGTCACCGGGCTGGCGCCGTTGTCTTACTCGGTCCTCGTGGGCTTCGTCGTGCTGGCGATCGTCATGATGACGGTTCGCATGCTGCCGTCGGCTTGGGCGGTTCTTTATCCCCTCGCGATAATCCCGATCATCCTGTTGGGCGTTGGAATGGGTCTGATCTTGTCCGTTGTGGGCGCCGTGGCGCGCGACGTCACCGGAATGGCCACGACCGTGATCAACCTCGCAATGTATGTCACCCCGGTGATCTACGAGACCAAGTTCGAGCACCCGGTGCTGCAGTTCATCGTCCGCTGGAATCCGCTGACCTATCTCGTCGATACGCCGCGCTCGCTGTTTGTGCTCGGTCGGGTGCCGAATCCGCTGGGCTTCACGCTTGCGACGATATTCTCCCTGGTGGTGTTCTGGGTTGGCATCCACGCTTTCTATATCATCAAGGACAAAGTTTCGGAGCGCCTGTGACAACCAACGATTGGGCTATCCGCGCCGAAGGAGTGTCGAAGAAGTTTGGCCTGACGCTCCGTCAGTCGATGAATTATGGCCTGCGCGACATCGGCGCGCGGCTGCTCGGCCGCTCCAATAGCGAAACGCTACGTGAAGGCGAATTCTGGGCCGTGAACGACGCCAGCTTCGAATTGCGCGGCGGGCAGGCGCTTGGGATCATGGGTGTGAACGGCAGCGGCAAGACGACGCTGCTGAGAATTCTCAACGGCGTGTATGCGCCTGATCGTGGCATGGTTCAGATGAAGGGGCGGGTCGGCGCGCTGATCGCCGCCGGGGCTGGCTTTGCCCCGATGCTGACCGGCCGCGAGAATGTTTACGTCAATGGTGCGTTGCTCGGCCTGTCGACCATCGAAATCGATGGCCTGATGGACGAGATCGTTGCTTTTGCGGAGCTCGGCCAATTCATCGATCTGCCGGTAAAGAACTATTCAAGCGGCATGTATGTCCGCCTCGGCTTTGCGATCGCGGCGCTCAGCCGTCCCGACGTGCTGCTGATGGACGAAGTGCTGGCCGTCGGCGACATGAATTTTCAGAAGAAGTGCTACGATCATATTCTGCGTCTGAAGCGCGACGGTGCAGCGATCATCCTGGTCTCGCATTCTCCCGGTGCGATATGGTCCGTTTGCGATCGCGGCCTCTTCATGGACAGGGGCAAGGTGCTCGTCGAGGGGCCTGTCGAAGACGTGATCCGTGCTTACGACGATCAGAATTCGCGCAATGCCAAAACGTCGGCAGCGCAATTCGAGATCGCCGCCGGCACGCATGCCGAGAAAGTCGAGGCGGATAACGAGGCCGGCGCAACCACCGGGGAGGTCATTCCGAATTCCTACGGCCACAACAAGGGCGGTACCGGCGACGCCATTTGCACCAATGTGGTGTTGCGCGATGTCGGCACAGAGCAGCCAAAGGAGGAATTCGGCTTCGGCGAGCCGATCCTCATTACTGCGGACGTGGAGCTGAAGGAGGCGCAGGAAGACCTGCTGATCAGATTCACGATTGATGCGGTGCATTACCGTTTTATCGTGACCGTCGATAATTATGAGCAAGGGCTGGAATGGAAGCGTGTCGACGCCGGACGATATTCGCTCAAGGTCGTCATGAAGGATCCCAACTTCCGGCCCGGCGCATACACGTTCAATATGGGAATATCGCGCAAGACGGTCGGTGTTCATCTCTTTTATTGGTTCGGTGCAGCGCGTATGGTGGTGCTGCATCCGTCCGATAAATTCCTGTATTCGGACAACAATGCGATCATGTTCATCAACAGCGACTTTGCACTGGAGGCTGTAGCGTCCGGGAATGTCGTTGGGGCACCGGTTGCCTGACAATGCTCGCTGCCCCCCCGATTAACGCGGCGATACGCAGTGACAACGCCGAGGATAGCCGTGGCTTTTGCCTCTATGTGTGACAAGGAGCAGCTACGGTGGCATTGATCCGTCGACTAGCAAAGAAATTGGCGGGATTGTTGAGCGGACCGGAGCCGGAACGTCCCCGCATTCCCTATTCGGAAAACGGCTGGGATCACATCCCGAAAGGAGAATACGACTACGTGCCGAAGGGCACCCACGTGTTCGGGCCTGCCGACCAATTCCTTCTGGTACCCAAAAATCGATATCGTGCGGTGCTGCTGCCGGGCCAGGAACGCCGGATGGAGCTTGGCGTCGGCTGGATCACCGAAGACAACAGTTCGGAAGGCTATGACCTGTTGTGGGGAGAGGCCGACAATTTGCATGTGTATCGGCTCGAAGGCGACAGTGCACGGGAGAAGCTGAAGGTCGAAATTGTCGACCGTATCGAACACCGTATCGCTGCTGATGCCAATATCGTCGACATCGGTTGCGGGGTCGGGGATCTCTTGGGAGAGATTCGACGGCGACGACCGGGCGTCCGGGTGTCGGGTCTAGACTTTTCAGGCAAGGCCGTCGAGAACGCGCAGCGCACCTATCCGGACGGGGCGTTCCAGCAGTTCGTCATCGATCGCACACTGCCGTTTCAGACGGCCTCGTTTGACCTCGTCTCGTGCACCGATGTGCTGGAGCACCTGGAGTATCCGCAGAGCGTGGTGGCGGAGCTCGTGCGCATTTGCAAACCTGGGGGGCTTGTCGCCATTGTGGTACCGGACGGAACACTCGACCAGTTTCTGGGACATAACTGGTTTTGGAACGTCGAGACATTTGCCACGCTTCTCGCCGAATGGGCGCCACAGGTCACGCCGCTGCCGGTGACGGGAGAATTGATGGCGACAATCCAGGTTCCAGCGGAGGGCGTCTAGTCATGGGACGGCTCGCGGAGAAGCTACGACGGGTTCGCATTCGAGCGGCGGCCTGGCTGCAGGACGGTGCTGTTGTGGACAGGGGAGAAATCCGCGGTCGCCGCGCCATGGTTGCGGATTTTACGCGTATTCTGCTCGGCGGCGCCGAAAGCGGCGACGTCGAGGTCAGGATGGCAAGCGCACTGATCGACCGGATCGCGTCTGAAGGCAACGGCGCTGCACGTGTGCAGCAACTGCTGCCGTCATGGCAGCGCCTCGCCACTCCCGATCAATCTCCGGAGAGCAGCGACGCGCTACGGCTTGCGGCCCGGCAGTTGCTGATCGATCAGCTGCCAAGCGATAGCTGGGGACTTGTACCCGCACTGGAGCGTCGCACCGCGCCTGTCATGAGTACCTGGACCTATCAGAACGAGGTGATGGAATTCGACATCCGCGAAGGCGACCTCGTCCTGGATGTCGGTTCGGGCGGCTGGCCGTTTCGCCGCGCCAACCACCTCGCCGACAAGTTTCCCGATCACACCACGCATCGTGTGGAAGCGATGGTGCGCGACGGTCGGACCTTCTTCGAGGTCGATATCGAGAACCTGCCGTTCAAGGACAAGGAGTACGATTTCGTATTTTGCTCGCACGTCATCGAACATCTCGACAATCCGGGGAAGGCGATGCGCGAACTGATGCGCGTAGCCAAACGAGGTTACCTCGAAGTACCGACGCGCCTCTCCGACGTCATGTTCAACTTCACCCGTATTAAGGACCACCATCGCTGGCATAGTGTCAGGCAGGGGCCGACGCTGTTGTTGACCGAATGGAACGAGCGGGAGCGCCGCGAACTTGGCAACGAGTTCTTCAACGCGCTTCACAGCGAGTATTCGAACCAGTTTCAGAGTTTCTTCGAGCGCAACCGCGACCTTTTTTTCACGTCCTATCATTGGACCGATCGCATAGAGTTCATGGTCATCGATAAGGATGGCGGCATCTACGACAGTTCAGAGCGGTAACATGGACGGCTTGCGCACCGGCGATCTGAGATGCGTTAAGTGTTCAGGCGGTCCGATATCGCCGTCTGCAGCGGGCGCATATGCTTGCGACATGTGTCACGCGCAGTATCGTGATGCCTTGGGCGTTCCGTTCTTCGGCGACTTTGAAGCGGACGATGTCTTGGGCCTGATCGAGATTGCTGCGAATGCGGTGAATCGCGGCAGTTTCGGTGTCACGCCGGGCGTGGTCGAAGAATGGAACCTTCGCCTATCACGCTATCATGCGGCCGTCGACAAAGAGCGCTTTCTCGACGAAGTGCCGGAAGGCCATGCGCCATATTTCCAGAATCGTTACGGCGAGTGGCTGGAGATAGAAACGCTGGCGGAGAAACTCGATCTTGCAGGCAAGGCTGTTCTCGACCTTGGCGCGGGTCTTGGTTTTGACAGTCATCGGCTCGCGCTTCGCGGGGCGCATGTCACCGCGCTCGAATTCTCGCCGCTGCTTGCGGAATCCGGCCGGAAGAATTTTCCCCACATCAGGTGGATCGGCGGGTTCTCGCATTGTTTGCCCTTCAAAGAGCGCAGCTTTGACTTCGTCTTTTGCAACGCGGCGCTGCGTCACATGCGGGATATTCCCGCTGCGATCTCCGAGGCCTTGCGGGTGTTGCGGCGGGGCGGTGTCCTCATCACCACCTGCGACTCGTTTCGCCCCTCGGACTCGCCACCTGAGGCAGAGCTCGACATTTTCGACGCTGACACCGCGGTCCTGCTTGGCGTGAACGAATGCGTGCCGCGTTTTTCGGATTTTGTTTCGTCGTTTGCTGCGCATCTCGATGAGGTCGATGTCGAGCTTCACACGCATGTGCTCTACGGCGGTCTCGATGGTGGCACGTCGACTGAATTGACGCGATGGGATTACCCGCGCGATGTGGCTCGCCTCGGTGCCAGGGGTGGCTCCATCGCGATAAAAGCTTTCCTGAAGAAGGAGTGGTCCGGAGCTCCGCGCGTGCAGACGGCGGGCATCGTCTCGGCCCGGGATTACATATCCTGGATGGACTCGGCCGCTACCGCGCTTAGCCGGCTTACGCCATTGTTGTCGCCCGACCTCGTCGATCTGCCGTTTCCGGGCAAGCGGGCAAGCAAGTTCGAGCTCCTGAACGGCTGGCGTCGACCGCAGGCGCACCGTCACGCACGATCGGCCTATCATCGCGGGCGATGGTTTCTCACAGCCCCGACCATTCCGGGCAAGCTCACCTTCGAAGTCGCGCGGCCTCAAGGCTCCGCCGTCGAAACCATCCGTATCTTGCTCAACGGCGTGCCGGTGCAGAGCGAGGCTGTCCCTCCGGTTGGCTGGGCGGAGGTGTCGGTCGATCTGCACTCGATCGCGCCTGGCCATACGTTCTGCGTCGAGATCAAGCAGACCGGCGACGATCGGAGCCTGCTCGGTGCATCCTTCGAGGTCCGTCGACGCCGCATCTGGAATCTCGGGGAGGGACCATCGAAGGCCCCGCATGCGCCCGTCCACGTGGTCATTCCGGTTTTTAACCGACTGCACTTCACACGCTCTTGTATCACCGATCTCAAGTCGCAGACCTACGCGCCGCTCCACATCATTGTCGCCGACGGCGGCTCGACTGACGGGACTGTGGCGGCGATCCGCACGGATTTTCCGGACGTCACGGTCCTGACGACCGACACCGAGCTCTGGTGGACCGGCTCCATGCAGATGGGGATCGCGTATGTCCTCGAAAGCAACACCGGCACTGATGGCTATGTGCTGATGCTCAACAACGACACCGAGCTTGTTGGCGACTATGTCGAACAACTTGTGATGGCCTCGCGCGAGTTCGATGCGGCCGTCTGTGGATTGATCGTCGATAGCCGCGACCCCGATCGAATTCTGGACGCGGGCGAATATGTCGACTGGCAGAACTATGCGTTTCCCGTAAAAAATTCCATCGATGCCGGCGACCGTTTCGTCGGCGACGTCGATGTGTTGCCGGGCCGCGGCAGCCTAGTGCCGCTGCATATGATCCGTGCCGCCGGCAACGTGGACGCGGAGCTGCTGCCGCACTATCTCGCGGACTACGAATTCTTTACCCGCCTGAAACGCGCGGGCTTCAGGCTCGGGGTGTGTTGTGAGACGAAGATTCTTGCGCATGTCGAAGAGACCGGCATCATGCCCTCGGGCGGCCGTTCCAGCCTTCGGCAGTTGTGGCGGGAGGCTTTCTCGCGCCGATCGATGAACAACGTCCGCGACCACTGGCGCTTCGTGAACCGTCACGCGCCCGATAAGTTGCGTGGTTGGATTAAGCGAAGGCTGGCACGTCGTGTGTTTTTCGATTTCGCGTTGCGGAGCCAGTTGCGGCCGATATTTCTACCCTTGCTCTGGATCGTACGGTTGCCTGGCCGGATCATGATGATAGCTCGAGGCCAATGGTACAAACTTCGCGGTCTGCAGAGTGCAATTGATCGCCATGGTTGGGATGTGCTGTGCTTTCCCGCCGAGTTCCCGGCATTCCTCCGGGGGCCCTCCTACCTGCTCCTTGCCCCTGGACCGATCAGCGAGGAGATGGTGCTGCTTGCCGGGCTCGATTCCGGAAAACTGGTGTCGGATGGAACGCTCCGCCGGCTCCAGTGCGGCGACTGGTTCGCGTTCCAGAAGGTGATGTTCGGCAATCACCCACAGGCGAGGAAGCTTGCGCGCCTTCGGCGGATGGCCTGGAATCCTTTCCGCAAGATCTCCAACACGCTTGCATGGCGACGTGCGCGCGCGTCGATTGGAGGGCCATCGTGATTGGTTCCCCCGTCATCGCGCTCGAACTGATCGACGATCCTGCCTGGATGGGCGGTGTCCTTTATCTGCGCAATCTCGCAATCTGTCTGTCGCGGCTTCCCGCCGGTGAGCGGCCCGAATTGCGCCTGATTGGGCCTTCCAGCGCGGTTGATCGCGTCGCCGCTGAGATCGGCGCCAGCGTCCCCGCCGCGGGGGGGATGCTGGGCCGTATCCTGTCACGCTTGATGCCGCAGTCGCGCGGTGAACAGCCTGTTGATCTCGTCTATCCCGGTTTCGGCGCGACCGTTCCTGGAGCCGTCACGCTGCGCTGGGTTCCGGACTTTCAGCACCGCCATCTCCCGCATCTGTTCGGAGAGGCGGAGATTGCCGCCCGCGACCAGGCCATCGGTGCCATCGCGGCGCGGCCCGGTCCGTTCGTGCTGAGCAGCGAGACCGCAGCGCAGGACTTTGCGCGATTTTTCCCGGGCCACCATGCGCGTCCGCGTGTCTGGCGGTTCCGGTCGCTAGTTGACACGACGGCGCCGGCCAATCCTGCGACGTTGCGCAAATATGGGTTGCCGGAAAAATTTCTGTACCTGCCCAATCAGTTCTGGGTGCACAAGAATCACGTGATGGTATTCCGCGCGCTTGCGAGGCTGCGCGCCGAGGGCGGCCCGGAGATCCCGTTGGTATGTACCGGTGCGACCGCGGATCGGCGCAATGAGGCGCATTTCGGCCTGCTTGAGACGCTCGCCCGGGAGAGCGGGATTGTGCCGCAGCTCCATTTGCTAGGTCTCATCGACCGTAGCGAGCAACTGGACGTGCTCCGCCATGCCGCGGCTGTCATTCAGCCGTCGCTGTTCGAGGGCTGGAGCACTGTCGTCGAGGATGTACGCGGAATCGGGCGCCCAATCTTTCTCTCAGGTATCCCGGTGCACCGCGAACAGGCTCCGCCCCGCTGCACCTATTTCGACCCCGCCGATGATGCCGCACTCGCACGCCTGCTCGGTGATGCGTGGGATGGGCTTACCCCAGGCCCTGATCATGCCGCCGAGCGCCGAGCCGCCGAAGAACTCGACGAACTGGTTTTGGAGGCCGCTCGCACTTTCATGTCGATCGCAAGGGAGACGATCGACATGAAGGACAGCCGCGATAGCCCGTGACGTGCCACAGCGCTGCCGCGTGCTGGTGGAATAAAAGATCTCTAGGAGCTATGCTACGGCTCCACGCGCGTAGCTTATGGCCTGCAGGGCCAGGCTCCTGTGCAGCATCGTTCAATCTTCCGCGCGGTCTTTGCAGTGTCCATTCGTATCGCGATCGAAATGTTCGAGGACGCCCGCTGGCTGGGTGGCTCGATCTATATCGAGAACCTACTCTCCGCGCTTTCGGCCTTGCCCCAAGACGAGAGGCCCGAAGTTGCAATGCGCTTCTTGTCCGACCCGACGACGCCACTGGCGCAGCGCCTGCGGGCCTTTCCCGTCGCGCAGACAATCAAAGGCTCCTCGCGTCTTTTGGCTCGTGCGCGGAGGCTCCAGCGCGCGGTTTTGCGCCGTGCGCCAGCGCTGACCAGGCTGTTGCCGGGCGATCGCGACGAGGTATTTTTTCCCGTATTCGATGCGTCTCTGCCGAGCCGCCGCAACCTTTATTGGATTCCGGATTTCCAGCCGTTGCGGCTGCCGGATCTGTTCGACGCAGATGAGCGCCGGGTGCGCAAGGAAGCTATGGCTGCCATCGCCCGCACGCGCGGAACTCTCCTGCTGTCCAGCCACGCTGCTTTGGACGACTTCCGGACATATTTTCCGGACGCCACCGTCCGGCCCGTTGTCTGGACCTTCTGCAGTACCCTGGTGGCAGGCTCGGCAGAACAGGGCCAACTGGCGCGCGCGCGGCACCAGCTTTCGGAAAAATTCCTTTATGTCGCGAACCATTTCTGGCGGCACAAGGACCATGCGACGTTGTTTGAGGCGCTCCACCTGCTTCGTCAGCGAGGTCTCGTGATTCCCGTGGTCTGCACGGGATTGATGGAGGACCGGCGCGCCCCCGACCACGTGCCGGCGCTGCGGCGGCTGGTCGAACAGTGGGAACTGGACGAGCAAATCTGTTTCCTAGGGCTGGTGTCACGCGCCGAGCAGGTCGAACTGTTTCGGATGGCGGCAGCGGTTGTACAGCCGTCTCGTTTCGAGGGCTGGAGCACGGTGATCGAGGATGCGAGGGCACTTGGGAGACCGGTAATCGCGTCTGATATTCCCGTGCATGTTGAGCAGCTTGCGGATTATCCGATCAGCTGCATCTTCCCGGTTTCCGATCCCGCTGGACTGGCCTCGGCCCTCGCGGATGTATGGCCGAAGCTTGCATCGGGACCTGACCTCGTGCAGGAAGAGCAAGCCGCCGCGCGCCTTGTTGACCGGCGGCTGGAACGGGCACGCGCCTTCGTTGCGCTGGTGCAGTCGGTGGCCTGATCGGCTAGTTGCAGGCAACGGAGAGCGCAACCATGTGCGGCATTAGCGGCCTCATTTCGTCGGATATATTGTCGGCGAACGATATCGCTGCGGTGCGTGCAATCAATGCGCGCCTGTTGCACCGCGGCCCCGATTCCGACGGTGACTTCCAGGCCGATCATGCCATGCTGGCAATGCGGCGCCTGTCGATCATCGATCTGGCTGGCGGCCGACAGCCGCTGTTCAACGAGGACGGCAATATCGCGATCGTTTGCAATGGTGAAATTTACAACCATGCGGCACTGCGCGACGAACTGAAGTCGCTTGGCCATCGATTTTCGTCGATGAGCGACGTCGAAACCATCGTGCATGCGTATGAGGAGTGGGGCAACGACTGCCTTGCACGTCTGCGCGGCATGTTCGCCTTCGCACTTTGGGATGGCCGCTCCAACAAGTTGCTTCTCGCCCGCGATCGTCTCGGCGAAAAGCCGCTGTTCCTGCATCGCTCGCCCGATGGCAGCCGGCTCTGGTTTGCCAGTGAACTCGCTGCCGTCTCTCAGGTCATGCCGCGGCCGCTGCGCTTGTCGCCCGAGGCCTTCAATCTTTTCCTAACATTCCAATATGTGCCCGAGCCGGTCACACCGCTGATCGGTTTGGAGCAGCTTCCGGCTGGTCATTATCTCGAATTGGCGCCTGCCGCACTCGACGCCCGCCCGGTTCCCTACTGGAATCTTTTGGACATCCGTGAGGATCCATCAGAGCCGGTGCGCACCACCGAGGAAATTCTCGACGACGCTTGCCGGCTCATGGGCACGGCGGACGTGCCAGTGGCCGTTGCATTGTCGGGCGGTATCGATTCTAGTCTGGTGGCTGCGCTGACTGCGAAGCATTTTCCCGGCCAGATCCATGCATTTACGATTGGCTATGAAGGCAGGCCCGAGAGCGACGAGCGCAACTTTGCCCAGACGCTGGCCCATGAGTTGGGCATTGGCTTCACCGAGGTGGAACTGCGCACGGCCGACGTCGTCGACCGCTTCCCGCAACTGATCAGCGCTATGGACACGCCCATCGGCGATATCGCGGCCTTCGGTTATTACTCGGTGGCGGAAGCCGCGCGCGCCGCCGGCTATCCGGTGCTTCTGTCCGGCCTCGGCGGGGACGAATTCTTCTGGGGCTATCAGTGGGTACGCGAAGCCATGACGCGCAATGAGGCGCTGCAGGCGGGTAAGCCCGTGCGCCAGTCCTGGTGGCATCGCCTGCTTGGCCATAAGGCGACGACCACGATGGAGTTCTTCGGGGTGCATCCCGATCTCCGCAATGGCGACGCGAATTCGCGTCGCATTATGCCCGAGGCTGCGCGCCAGGCCCTGCCGCATGACTTGTGGCTCAGCGAAACGCGTCTCGACAAGTCGTTGCCGCTGCATCTCGCCACGACGGAATTGCTGAACCGGACGTGGTTGCGCTCGAACTGCCTGACTCTCATCGATCGCATGACGATGGCGCATTCCGTCGAGGGGCGACTGCCATTGCTCGACGTCCAGCTCGTGGAACGGGTGACCGGCATGCGCAATTCCGGCCTTGCCGACTGGCACCAGCCGCACAAGCATCTGCTCGTCGAGGCACTGCGGGACGCGCTGCCTGCGGATGTTCTGTCGCGCAAGAAGCAAGGATTTACGCCGCCGATCGGCAAATGGATGAGTGGGATTGTGCAGCGCTATCTGCCGCTTCTAGCCGACGGGGCGCTGGTTCGTCAGGGGCTGATCCGGCCAGAGGTGGCAGACGGCGGGCTGGGCGGCTATGACCAGTTCTTCCTCTATAAGCTGGTACTGCTCGAGTGCTGGTCCCGCCGGCACATCGAAGGTGAAGAGCTGACCGTCGGTGCGCCGTCGAAGCGTGAACACGCACGCGTGTAATTCAGGGCAGCCTCGGCCCACCAACTCCTCATTGTGAAAGGCAATCGTGACCAACAGCAACCAGGTGGCGCTCGTGACCGGAGCGCGGGGCTCTATAGGTCGGCATGTGGCGCAGGCGCTGTCGTCCTTCGGCTGGCAGGTGCACGGCCTTGGCCATGGCGAGTGGGCCGAAGGCGCCGCCACCGCCGGCCTGCGCCGCTGGCACGCCGGCACTGTGGATCTGCCAGCGTTGCGCGCGCTTGCGCTAAAGCCAGACCTGATTGTGCACTGTGCCGGCAGCGGATCCGTTGGCACGTCACTCGTCGACCCGTTAGCCGATTTTCAGCGTACGGTCGGGTCAACGGCCGTGCTGCTCGAATATATGCGTGCCGATTGCCCGGCAGCGGCGCTGGTCTACCCGTCGAGTGCGGCGGTTTATGGTCATGCCGAGCGGCTGCCGACGAAGGAAGACGGGCCGCTATGCCCGGTCTCGCCCTACGGCTTCCACAAGAAGATAGCCGAGGAATTGATCCGCGCCCATGGCGTGATGTTCGGCCTTCGGGTCTCCATCGTGCGCTTGTTCTCGATTTATGGAGAGGGCTTTCGCAAGCAGCTCCTATGGGACGCCTGCGGCAAGATTCTCGCCGGCGAGCGGGAGTTCTTTGGCACCGGTGACGAGACACGCGACTGGCTGCATGTCGACGATGCTGCTGCTCTGCTGATCCGCGCAGGCGAGGTGGCATCGCCCGAATGCCCGACCATGAATGGTGGTACAGGTGAGGCCGTTACGGTCGCAGCGATCCTTAACGAGCTCGCGATTTTGCTCGGCGTCGATGAAAAGCCGCGTTTTGTAGGTGCCACGCGCGCCGGCGATCCTCGGGATTATCAAGCCGACATGACGCGTGCGTTGCAATCGGGATGGGCGCCGTCCACCAGTTGGCGTGAGGGCTTGCGCCGCTACGTTGCCTGGTATCTTGCGGAGCGCGCGCGGTGATCCGCGCATGGCTCTCCGCCCTTGGTCTCGGGACGGCCTTGCGCCGGGCATTCGGCATTCGGCTGGGCCGGTTGTTTCAGTACCCGCCGAGAGCCCTATCCGTGCCCTCGATTGCAGCCCCCGGGTTGGACCAAAATCTGCCCTCCATTGCAATCGTGACGCCCTCCTTCAACCAGGCCGCGTATGTCGGAGCGACAATGGAAAGCGTGCTGTCGCAGGGCTACCCGCACCTGGAATACATCGTCCAGGACGCAGGCTCGACGGACGGCTCGCTGGAGGTGCTCGCGGATTTTGCCGACCGTGGCGTAACCGTCGTGGTCGAGCCCGACCGCGGACAGTCGGATGCGCTCAATCGCGGTTTCGCCCGCACTTCCGCCGAGGTTCTGGCCTATTTGAACTCCGACGACATGTATGTACCGGGAACACTGCATCGGATCGGTCGCTTCTTCCGGGACCATCCTTCTGTGGATGTGGTCTACGGCAATCGATTGGTGATCGACGACCATTCGCGCGAGATCGGCCGCTGGATCCTGCCGCGGCATGATGCGCAGGTACTGCCACAAATCGACTATGTTCCACAGGAAACGATGTTCTGGCGTCGCAGGATCTGGGAGCGTTGCGGCGCCCGTTTCGACGAGAACGCAACCTTTGCGCTAGACTGGGACTTATTGCTGCGATTTCTCCAGCACCAGGCTGTCTTTCGTCATTTGCCATGGCTGTTTGCGTTGTTCCGCGCCCATGCCGCACAAAAAACCCAGGCAAGTTTCGTCGCTGACGGGGCTGGCGAGATGCGACTTTTACGATTGCAAAACCGTGCACAAAGTGGGAACTACTTCCAGCGTTTGGCGTCGCATGGCTTTTTTCTCCTGGCCCACCAGCAAGCGGACAAGCGGTTCGCTCGTGAATTGCGAGATAAGTTGACAAGATGACGATGAAGAAAGCTCTGATCACTGGCGTCACCGGACAGGACGGATCCTATCTGGCCGAGTTGCTCCTCCAGAAGGGCTACGAGGTGCATGGCGTGAAGCGCCGCGCTTCGCTTTTCAATACGGATCGTATCGATCATCTTTATCAGGACCCCCATGAAGAAGATCGTCGACTGATCCTGCACTATGGTGATCTCACCGACTCATCAAGTCTTGTGCGCATCATTCAACAGGTGCAGCCGGAGGAAATCTACAATTTGGCAGCTCAGTCTCACGTTGCCGTGTCGTTTGAGGAGCCGGAATACACGGCCAACTCCGACGCGCTGGGTGCGCTGCGTATCCTAGAGGCCATTCGTATTCTTGGCCTCGAAAAGAAGACTCGATTTTATCAAGCGTCGACGTCGGAACTTTACGGGCTGGTTCAGGAAACGCCGCAGACCGAAACCACGCCGTTTTATCCGCGCTCGCCCTACGCGGTGGCCAAGCTGTATGCTTACTGGATTACAGTGAACTACCGCGACGCCTACGGGATTTTTGCTTGCAACGGCATCTTGTTCAATCACGAAAGCCCTGTTCGCGGCGAGACCTTCGTAACGCGCAAGATCACGCGTGCGCTCGCGCGCATCAAGCTGGGTCTGCAGGAATGTTTGTATCTCGGCAATCTCGATGCGCTCCGCGATTGGGGGCATGCGCGTGACTATGTCGAGATGCAGTGGCTGATGCTTCAGCAGGAACACCCAGAAGATTACGTGATCGCGACCGGCGTTCAATATTCGGTACGCCAGTTCGTCGATGCCGCGGCGAAGGAATTGGGCATCTCGATTCGCTGGGAAGGCAAAGGCGTCCAGGAACGCGGTTATTGGGAAAATCGTGTGGGCGCCGATCCCTCTCAACCGATCGTCCGCGTTGATCCACGCTATTTCCGACCTGCTGAGGTGGAAACACTGTTGGGCGATGCCAGCAAGGCGCGCAAGCAGCTTGGCTGGGTGCCGAAGACGACGTTTGCAGAGCTAGTCTCGGAAATGGTTCGCGAAGATCTTCGGTCGGCCGAGCGTGATGAACTGGTCAAGCGCCACGGCTTCAAGTCGATGAACTATCATGAATGAGCGTCCGGCTGGCCCGCGAAGGTAAACGTGTTGGGCTTGGACGTGTGAAGGGGCATGCGTCCGATCACGATCGGAGCATGAGGACTGATATCTGGGGAGTGAGCTCACAGCGCACTTCGGCATTCCATGATCCGATCAGGCCTTCCGGCCGGATAGTGGGTGCTTCAGTAGATGCCGTATCGGCAGACTTCTCTGATCTTGCGACGTTGCACGCACGTAATGTGCTCGCTTCTAATGACTGTCCGTGCCGGTGTTGGTCGGTGAGAGTTGGAAACTGCAGATGGACAAGAATGCTCGGATCTTTGTCGCCGGTCATCGCGGCATGGTCGGCTCCGCGATCGTCCGCCGGCTGCTTGCTGCCGGCTATACGGATATCGTGACCCAGGCGAGGGCTGAACTCGATCTGACCGATTCCGTCGCCGTCTCAAAGTTCCTGGCAGACACCCGACCTGACTACATCTTCATGGCTGCCGCCAAAGTCGGTGGCATTCATGCGAATGATACTTATCGCGCCGAGTTCCTCCATCAAAACCTGATGATCGAGGCGAACATGGTCCACGGCGCCTGGCAAGCTGGCATCAATCGGATGCTATTCTTGGGGTCGAGCTGTATCTATCCGCGCGATTGTCCGCAGCCTATCCGTGAAGACTACCTGCTGACTGGTCCGCTCGAGCAGACCAACGAGGCTTATGCGATTGCCAAGATCGCCGGCGTCAAGCTGTGTGAGAGCTATAATCGCCAGTACGGCACGCATTACGTCTCTGCGATGCCGACCAATCTGTTCGGGCGCAACGACAATTATGATCTGCAGAACAGCCACGTGCTTCCGGCGCTGATCCGCAAGACCCATGAAGCCAAGGTCGCGGGCGCGAGCGAACTCGTCGTGTGGGGATCCGGCACGCCACGCCGCGAGTTTCTCGATGTGGACGATCTTGCCGACGCCTGCGTGTTCATGATGGAAAGAGGCATCGAGGGAGGGCTCTACAATATGGGCCGCGGCACCGATGTGACCATCAGCGAGCTCGCCAGGACGATCATGGAGATCGTTGGCTTCAGCGGCCGGATCGTATTCGATGCTTCCAAGCCGGACGGCACGCCCCGCAAACTGCTCAATATTGACCGTCTGCGCGAACTCGGCTGGTCGCCGCGCATCTCGCTGGAAGACGGTATTCGCGAGGCTTATGCCGACTTCCTTGCTCGACATCAGGTTGCGATGTAAACGATCAGGCATGACCAATCCGCTCGTCACTGTGGTGGTGCCGTCCTTCAACCAGGCGCAGTATCTTGAACAGGCCTTGAAGTCCTTGACGGATCAGGACGTGCCGCTTGAGATCTTCGTCATGGATGGTGGATCGACTGACGGATCGGTGGGAATTCTGCAGCGCTACGCTCCGCATCTGGCGAGCTGGCGCAGCCACAAAGACGACGGACAATCAGCGGCTATCAACGAAGGCATTGCGCTTGGAAGTGCCCCCTTCGTAACCTGGCTCAACAGCGATGATTTGTTGCTCCCCGGGGGGCTGCACAGGCTGATCGATGCGCTCGAGGCTGCCCCATCCGCCCCGGCTGCGTATGGTCGCGCCTGGAACCATAACGAGGCCAATGGCCGGCGCACGCCGGTTTGGGTCGAGCCGTTCGAACTGCGACGTCTGGCTCAACGCTGCATCGTCTCCCAGCCTGCGACCTTGATCCGCCGATCGGCATGGCAGCGGGTCGGTGGACTCGATATCTCACTGCGAATGGCGATGGACTATGACTTGTGGTGGCGGCTTTATCACGCAAGCGGCCCCCTTGCCTTTGTTCCCGACTACGTCGCCGTGAATCGCGATCATCCCGGTACCAAGACCAACACGTATCGCAGCCAGCATTATCGCGAGGCGATTGCCGTGGTGCGCCGGCATGCGGGCCGCGTTCCGCTCAAGTGGTGGCTGCTGCAACCCTATGCGGTCTGGTACAAAGCACTGCGTGGGATGCGTTGAGCGCACAGTGCAGGTCATGACAACACAAGCAGAAATTGTACGGGACGATCACGCCGGTCGCCGGTTGAAGGTACTGCACGTCTTCAAGACTTATCCGCCAGATACGTTCGGCGGCATTGAACGCGTAATACATGGCATCATACGCTTCGGCCGAGCGTTTGGCATCGACGGTGAGGTCTTTACCGTCAGTCCGTCGCCCGAACCTGCCGAAATCGATTTTGATAGCGTGCGTGTGTTTCGCGCGCGCCAGGATGCGTTCGTCGCATCCACGGGCCTGTCGCTGTCCGCCTTTCGCCGGTTTCGCGACCGCGTAAGCCAGGCCGACGTCATTCACTACCACTTCCCGTGGCCATTCATGGATCTGTTGCATCTGGCTCACGGGCGCGGGCGGCCTGCAATCGTCACCTATCATTCTGACATCGTGCGTCAGTCGGGGCTGCTCGCGCTGTATCGGCCGTTGATGATGCGTTTCCTCGCTTTGCAGAGCGCAATTGTCGCGACCTCGCCGAACTACATCGAGACCAGTCCGGTGTTGCGGCAATTTCCGCTGGTGACTGAGGTTGTGCCTATCGGCATTGACGCAGATCCGGGCAGCATCGATGCCGCGCTGCGGACATCATTTGCCGTGCGTCTGCCGCCGCGCTTCTTCCTTTTCGTCGGTGTGTTGCGTTACTACAAGGGCGTAAGCTTCCTCATCGAAGCCGCGCGGCAAAGTGGCCTGCCAATCGTGCTCGTTGGCGATGGTGAAGAGCGCGCTGCGATCGAGCGTGCAGGTTTGCCAAATTTGCATATGGTTGGCGCAGTCGGCGACGCCGAAAAAGCGGTTCTGCTCGACTTGTGTTGCGGGTTCATTTTTCCCTCGCATCTTCGCTCCGAAGCATTCGGTGTTGCTCTTTTGGAGGCGGCACGTGCCGGCCGCCCGATGATCTCTTGCGCCATGGGCACGGGAACGGACTACGTCAATATCGACGGCGAGACAGGGATCACCGTGCCTCCTGCAGATCCGCCTGCGCTGGCGTCTGCGATGACACGGATATGGGATAACGCGGAGCTGGCTGCAGCAATGGGACGTGCTGCGCGCGAGCGCTTCGAGGCGCTGTTCCGGGCAGAGAGGATGGCAGGGGCCTATGCGTCGATCTACAGGCGGGTTGCAAAGGCCCCCGGATAAAAAGGCGTTCTAGGCGACGACTACCTGGTCCAAAATTCTTTGGCAGCCTCGCGAATGGTCGCCGCTGGCATTCCGCTTTCGATCGGAAGCAGCGGGATATTTCCTGCGAAACATGCCCACGCGGCGAAGGTGGAGTGGCAGCCTATGACGCCGTTGCATCTCGACAGCAGCGTAAGGTCGTCGGCCGGTGATGTGCCGGTTGCAATCGTCACATCGAGACCGGGAAACTCGGCTTCATTACGCCGTTCATCGGAGCAGACCAAGAACGAAATCCTGTGCGGCGTCGACTTCTTGACCTCCAGCATTGCGCGGGCATAATCGGACGTCGGCACGAATAGAGCGCCGCCCGCGAATGTTCGGAAATCGCCGTGCCGGATGTGCACTCCGATCAAATAGTCGCAGTCAGACCGGGCCCTTGCGGCGATCTCACCGACGAGCTCTTGATGGTATCGCAGCGCAATACGTTCGAGAACCCCTTCCCGATGCCGGTGAAGGAGAGAGGCATCGCAGTCTCGCAGGCCGTGAAGAACAACGTGCCGATGTCGCGCGAGCCAATCCGGGCGGGCAAGACTGTTTGTGCTTGGGGGAATCAATTTCATGAATCGCCTGATGCTCCATCTGGCAAATAGCAGGCGTGCTACCAGCGTGAACGGTCGAGCAGGGACTCCGAACACTTCGGTGCCACGACCAAGGTGCTGGCGAAAAGGCGCGAGTGATTGATTGAACAGCGAGAAGCGAGGTGAGTGCTCCAGGCAGAATGCCAGGAGATGAGCATGGCTGAAGAGTTGATTGGCGAGCCGACCCTGATCGTCGGTATAAACGAGTGTGGTGCTGATCTTGGCCGCTTTAGCAGCCCGTTGGTCTGTGCACATCAAGATCTCAACCAGGGCATGGGCGTTGTGATAGCGAATGCGTATGGAGATAATGGTCACCAGCCAATGGATATTGGGACGAGCGGCGTATGCTCGGATGGGTTGTATTGGCTGTGACAGACATATATCGCATAGCAGATCGATGCACGCACGCAATGGATGTCAGCCATGTGCAGGCGTGATTGGCGTCGTTGCGGTTCTCATGTTCCCCAGATTCTTTGAACTGACGTTGCTCCGCTGCACGGTCCGCCATGGTCGGCTGCGCTTTCAATAGGGGATTTAATGGCGTTGCGCGTGTTAGTGACCGGCGCTTCCGGCTTCATCGGAGAGGCTCTTGTTACGGCTCTGGTCGCGTCCGGCCATCGGGTGCGCGCCGCTTCGCGGCAGCGCGCGAACTTTCCATCAGGACGGGTCGAATGGGTTCAATTGCCGGATCTGCGGGGCGCGGTTGAATGGTCTTCGCTGCTGGCGAATGTGGACGTTGTCGTTCATCTGGCCGGAATTGCCCATCGCAATGGCGTACACGGCGACGCGATCGATAGGGTCAATCGAGGTGCCGTTGCGGCTCTTGCGGCGGCTTGTCAGCGGCACGACGTCAGGCGGCTGATCTTCATGTCGTCGGCCGGTGTGCATGCCGGGTCCACCTCGAAAGCTGCTGTAATAGAAAGTCACGCGCCGGATCCGGCGACCGCATATGACCGTGCCAAAATCGCAGCGGAACGTGCTGTGGAAGACAGCGGCGCGCCTTACACTATTCTCCGTCCCGTCGTCGTCTATGGCGCAGCTGCCAAGGCGAATTTCGCGCTCGCTGTCCGACTTGCCCGTTTGTCACTGCCGCTTCCCTTTGGCGCGCTTGAGATTCGTCGGTCGCTTCTCGCGATCGACAACCTGATCGCGGCCGTCATCTTCTGTCTCGACGGCGAGGCGACTCTCAATCAGACGTTTCTCGTGGCCGATCCCGAAGCGATCACGGTCTCCGCAATGTTCTTGCAGCTTCGTCGCGGCCTCGGCAGGCAACCCTGCCTCGTTCCGGTACCGCCGGCGTTTTTCGAGCGTCTGCTCCGTCTCGTCGGGCGCCCGGATATTTGGGGGCGTATTGGACAGGAATTCGTCGTTGATTCCACAAAGCTCCAGAACGCCGGTTTTCGGCCCTTGGTTTTGACCGAGGAGGGCCTGAGGGCGGTTGGCGCCTTTTACAGAACGCGCCGACGTGCAGGCTGTTCTTCAGGACAGTGACGGCAGACGAGACGCACCGCGCAAATTGTCGTTCGGGCGGCAGACGTGTCGCTGCGGCGTTGAGAGTGCTTGCCTTGAAAACGGTAGATGCCGTTTAGCGCCGCGTCTATTTGCTTCCGACGTTGCATCCGAGCTTTTGTTGGATCGTGCCGACCATGGCCGTCAGCCATGGCTTGTATGAATCCGCAGTCAGGTGGACGCCATCGGTCGTCAGCTTTTCGCCCGACATCTTTGCTCTGAAGTCAATGAAGGCGATAGAGCGCGCATCGGCCAGCTTTCGTATGTCGCTATCGTTTTGATCCGCCAACGCTGTGGAAAAGTACATGTCGGAAAGCGGTGCTTTTTCGATCGGGGGGATCCCGGCATAAACGAATGAATCGGTTTTGGCCGTCAGCGCCGCTGTCAACGCAGTGTATCGTTTGGCAATTGGCGCAGCGTCGCGATATGCCTTCTGGGAATCATTCGTGCCCAGTGCGACGACGATCAGCGGCACCCGTTTGTTTCCGAAGATCGCGTCGACGAGTGGCAAGTAATTGGAGATCGCCAGCCCGCCGATGCCTGCATTAATCACGGGCCTGCCGCAGATCGCGGCCGGTAATAGCGCAAGTTCAGTGATGCTGTCGCCGACCACGACGACGGGATCCGTCACCTGGTCCATCTGACTGTGAATCGCACTCACGCGAACATCGGTGTGCAGGTGTCCTGCCTCCGGCCTGGCGTTTCCGCGAAGGTCTTCCAGCAGGAGCTCGGTCTTGCTTGAGAGCGCAGAAATTTGCGCTGTCTGAGCGCTGATCTTGTCGGAGATGGCCCGGCCGCCGACATAGACCGACCCGGAGAGAGCGCCAAGAGCGGCAACCAGCGCCGCGGACCAGATCGTCTTCATGGAATTAACCCGTTTTAGCGCAGATCACTCGATGCTCGATGATCTTCTGACCTGTAGCGAAGAGAACCCGTCGTGTCATCGGTACGCCGCATACCTTGTTTTTAGAGCGGTAGCGGACGCAATTCGAGATCAATGCTGGCCCCGTCATCCACGATCTGATCGAAGGCATCGGTCGTGGCCATTACTGGCGTCTCGCCATCTGTCTTGTAGAGCGCATATCTTGCATCCCCGATGAATTGCAGTAGAGCTTCGAAGCCTCCCGGGACACTGCGATGCAGATACGGCGCAAATTCGACCACCATCTTGGGTCGGTAACGGCGAATTGTCTCAGCGCCAGATCTGAGAACGCTCAATTCATTGCCATCGACATCCAACTTGATGAAATGGACATTGGGCAATCCGAGTTCGGCTACAAGTGCGTCCAGGGAGCGAAACGCTCCGTTGGTCGATTTCAGGACGCCGCCGTGCACGCCATGCCGGTCAAGATCCTCCGCCGTGCTGGTGATCGGCCAGCTCGAATAGATGCTGTTGTTTTCGCTGCCGTCGGAATCGCTGAGGATTGCCTGAACGCAGGTCACGCGGCTCGTCAGGCCCGGATTGAGCGACAGGTTTCGCTGAAGCTTGCTCATGGCGTAGTCGGTCGCTTCAACGGCGATAACACGCCCGGTGTCGCCAACCGCCTGGGCCATCGGGAGCGTCTGTGCTCCGATATTTGCCCCGAGGTCCAGCGCGATGTCGCCGCGCTTCAAATGCGTGGTGAGAAAGCGCGTGGTCCGACGCTCGTATTGCGCGACGTATAGCGAAAAATCGATTCCCTCGCGCAGATCAAGCTCCCAATTGAAGTCGCTCCGCCGCGTTCGGACGATAGGGCCGACTCCAAGGCCTCCGCGCAGTGCGATCAGCGGCTTCGCCATGAAGCCGGCGATGGCTATTTTGGTTCGCGTCTTCATTTCAGTTCTGGCTACTCCGAGACGTCCGTCGTCAATGCTTCGCTAAAGTCTCTTACCGCTCGGGACGCGCAGGTTCGGACACATCGTAGCAATCTCGCGATCCCGGACTAAACACGTAATATCGGCTGAAGAGAAACGACGTAAATGGAATGATGGTGATGACGATGAACGTGGTGACGAGATAGGGGAGGCGAAGAATCGAATGGGTGCCGTAGGTGATGAGCTGGATCATCATCAGATTCCAGCCGACCAGGCAGAAGAACTTGACGACCGTAATGGGTCGAATGACGGATCTGTAGGTCACTAAGCCGTGGCCCATAAACGACACGAAAACTGATCCGATGCCGCCGACCAGAGAACTCTGCCATCCGTTTCCAGTCTGATTGTAAACGAGGTTGGAAATCACCAAAAAAATCAGATTGGAAGCTAATCCGATAAAAATGTAGCGAAGCAGCAGGAAGCTACCACGCTGACTGAACCGCATTGTTCGCCACAACTGATGCATGCCTGAACCTGCGCCTCTAATTGCTGCCCTTGCCATCTAGATGATCCATAACACGATACACATGTGTCCCATCAAACAGCTCGCGTTCCAACTGCACCTGCACGTCGAGGCTCTGCGGGCTCAAGTCGTTCGGCAACAGCATAAAAACGGATTTCCCCCGACGTACAAGCTCCGTGATGACCTGTCCGGGCACCCATTCGCCGTTCAGCCAGAATTTGTTATTCCAGCGATTGTATGAGGCGACGAGCGGGCTGCGCCCAGCCATCTGGCGCGCAATTCGTTCGCCCGCGTACCCGATTCCGAACGCCACGGCATAATTGACATCGTGAACATCGTAGGCTCCGATCCAGATCGAATTCGGAAGTTCCGCCTTCAGGCTGGCCATCGATTGCATGAATTTGGATCGACGCTGAATTTCATCCCGCTGTGACAGGCTCGTCGGCAGTTCCGGCGCCCGAAAGGCGGCAAACCATACGGCATAGCACGCCAGGGAGCCAGCCAGGATCGCGCGGCGCGACGACCGTGGCAGCAACTCGCTGAAATGCAGGAAGATGCAGAGGCCCAGAAGCAGGGATGATACGATGACACACGGCACGAAGTAGCGGAATCCGAAATGCTTCAGAACCAGGGCGGTCAGCAGCAGCGATGCGCCTAGCGCTGCGATGACAAAGCGGCTGCGCCAGTCGGACATCCTTTCTTTGAAGGAGTTGTGGCTGGCTCTGACAGATGAAGCGACGATGACGGATGCAGCGACGAGCAGCAGCCCAGTGAGCCAATAATTCTTCAGCAAGCGCGATGCATTGCCTTTGACCGTCACCCACTCCAGGACACCCGTCGAGCCACTGCCGTATTGCCCCGTGTGGGTTGCGAGTTCCACATACCAGTTGGCCATTGCGAGGAGGCCGGGCAATATCGGAAGCAGCAGCAGCACGATTCCCGCGACGGCCCCGGCGACGCCGAGCAATAGCCTTCGTCGACTTTCTATCGCTCCAAGCAGCAAAAGAAGCGGAGCGCTCGTTATCTTTGCGACCAGCATGGCGGCGATACACAAGCCGATTGCGAATGGAAGCCAGCGTTTTTTGTCAAGCGTGTCGTCTCGATAGACCGTCCACTCGAGCAAGAATAGCGACAGCAGCAGGACGCCAAAAACCATGAGCGTTGCTTCGGCTCCAATCATGCCTGGGCGAACGAACTCGGCATATAGAATAGGGAGTGTTTGGATGAGGAGCGCTGCCTCCGTGTTCCGGAGCGCTTGCTTTGCCACAAACCCGAGCCACAACACGCAAAAAGCGAAAAGTACCATATTCGCGCGAGATACGAACCTGAGAGCCGCTTCAGGATCGCTCAGGATGATGGTAAGAAGGTTTTGCTGGCCTGCCGTCGATATCCAATTCCACGCCTGATACAGGCGAAGATAGCAGGCGATCAGGATAAATGACGTCGTGCCGGGATGAACGACGATGCCTGGCGAATGCAGATCGGCGACGGCGGCCCCATTGAACAGGTACGCGTAGCTTGGGTCGTAGTCATAGCCAAAGGCGAGGTTCGTAAAACCGAAATAGATTGGCTCATACGATCGGAGCAGGATGTGGCCGACCACGAAGCAGAATACGGGAACGATCAGGAGCAGACCGGTGGAGATAGAACGGTTCATCTCAAATGCCTTCACATCGTCCATTTGCAGATCATCGTTTCTCGATCGAGATCAGAGCAAACAGGCCGAGCAGCCTGTCGAGGCCGGTCCATTTCTCGATCGTCCGGCACGCCGGGTAAAGCGGTGCTGGCAACAAAGATGGTCCGGTATACCCGCCCGAAATGAGATAGCTGGCCGGCATCAGGGGCGAGGTCTTTCTCAAAACAAGATCTGGAAACAGGCGGTCAAAGCGTTGCCTGTCGCGCTCGAACACAATCCAGGGCAGCGCTCCGTTGGCGTCCGAAAGCGGACCGGACGATTCGAAATCCCAGTCGGTCCTCGTATCCTCAAAAGGTTCGTGATGGAGTTTGCGGTAGATGAGGGTTGACCACGGCGTTTTCCATGGCTCGATCATGATCAAGCGGCCGCCCGATTTTAGTGACGTGGAAACGTTTGCAAGGAAACGTTGCGAGCGCGGCAGGTGGTGAAATGCGTTCACCATGACGACCGCGCGCAACGCCTTGCAATCCTCCGGTAAACTCTCGCACGCATCGAACACGCGCTGCACGCCGCGCACGGGCATGACATCCGACGTGATCAGGTCCGGAATATACTCGTTGAGAAATCCGGCGCCCGAACCAATCTCGAGCACCGGTCCCGAGATCGCGGGAAGTTCGGCTTCAATCGTCGCGTACCATTCCCGATATATCCTATTCAGAAACTTCTTTTTCTGCAGGGTTTCGATGCGTTGATTGGTGACTGCGGGATCGTCGAGATCGGCGGTCTTCACATTTTCACCCTCTATCGGAATTTGAATTTGCGCGCCGCGAGCAGAACCATCTTCAGAAGGATCACGCCGTGCCGCCATCTCGCAATATTGGTCTCGCCGTAAACACGCTCGTGATAGCGAATCGGCAAATCAATGATTTGCAAATTCTGCTTGGCTGCACCGAAAATCAGGTCGAAGTCGCCGAACGGGTCGAAGTCGCCGAAATACGATCTGCTGGCAACAATCTTCGCATACTGATCCCGATGCAGAACTTTCGTGCCGCAAAGAGTGTCCTGCAATTTCTGCCCCAGCACCCAGGAAATCGCGAGGCTGAACGCGCGATTGCCCAGCAAATTGAGCGGGCGCATGGCATTGCCTTCCATCGGATACACAAGACGCACACCGTTTATGAATTCGCCGGCACCGCTGGACCATGCTCGCAGAAATTTGGGGAGATCTTCTGGCAGGACAGAAATGTCCGCGTCCAAGATCATCAGGATGTCGCCGCTGGCTTTGGCGAAGCCGAGTTCGACAGCGTTGCGCTTGCCCTTCTTGTCCTGCTTGTAAAGTGCAGAGGTGATGTCGGTGCGCGAGGAGAGTTCGCGCTGAATGACCTCGAACGTATCGTCCGTCGAATTACCTTCGACAAAAATGACTTCCGTCTCGCGGCCCATTTTTGGGATTCGCCGAAGCAGATCGGCGATATGTCCGGCCTCGTTTCTGGCTGGCACGATCACGCTGACCGTGAGTTCCGCCTCGGGGCGGAGCGTCCGTTTGCGCAGCACGTAAAAATTGGTCAATGCAAACAGCCGAAACGGCCACAGACGAACCAAATATCTGTTGAACAGCGTCGACAGGATCGGGATGTCCAGTGGCAACAGAATTTCCGGCGACGTGCTGACGCATTCAAAACCCGCAAGTCTTGCGATGTTTTGAATGTCGTGCGGCGAGAGCCAGTTCTGTCGCAACAGGGGTGTCGCCAGCCGAAACTTGCGGGCAAGCCAAAGCGGCCATTCCCAGATCTTGCTGTAGGAATTGATGATGACTCGGGTATCCGGCGAGATCTGTCCGGCAAGGTTACGAAGGGCGGCTTCGACATCCCAGAGATCGTCAACCAGATCAGACAGGATGACGTAGTCGATAGCCTCGTCGACTCTGAAGGAATGGGCGTCCTGGTTATGAAAGGTCACCCTCGGAAGGGTGGTCGCATTGACACGCTCAAGTCTCTTTTCCGAAAAATCGATTCCATAACCGCGTGACGGTTGTACGGCCGCAAGCAAATCTCCTGAGCCGCATCCGACTTCCAGAACACGGGCTCCCTGAGGAACCAGAAAGCGGTACAGATGGGCGAGTGTCCGTCGATAGGCGCGAGGCGCGGCGCTATTTCCACATTCAATGGTGGTTCTTGAACCCCAATGCCTTTTTCTCTCCGCAGTATAAACCTCCATGGGGGAAAGAGAGGACTCAGGTGCACGCTCGTTCATGAAAAACTGGTATCCAAAGTTGGCAATCGGGTTAGCTGCCTCCAATTAGTCTTTTTTGAAACACGATACTATCTGGAAACACCTAAACCGCATTTTTGAGCCATCTGCGGTTAGAGTTATTGTTCAACCTGGAGTTGTTATTTGTTGTATTTGCATCTAAAGGCGGTGCAGGCCGGGCGCGACCGTTGCCTACAACATAAAAGCATTTCACGCAGATAGATTCAAAGGCGGTCTTTGAGATAGATGGTTCCGTCTTGCTCGATCAGGGGAGTAGGCGTCCCGTTGAAGGTCCGCCTTCGCCTCTGCTGGCGGACGGTCTATGCTTAAACCATAAATCAGCTAGTTAATGCTTGACCGCGAGGTCATGCGAACGATCCCCGAGCCTTGCACGCACCGCATCATTCTCAAGGACTGAAATGGCCAAGTCTGGCAGCGCAGCAAACCCGGTAACCGGCCTCACCGACATAGTCCGGGCGCTAAAATTACATATGATCGAGGACGCGCTTTCTCTTTGGGCAGCAGAAGGCTGCGACCCGCGATCGGGTGGGTTCGTCGAGAGATTGAGTTCGGCAGGCGGCCCGGATCTTGCGGCCCCTCGCCGTGTCCGCGTGCAGGCCCGCCAGATCTACTGTTTCGCCAAGGCTGCGCAGCTTGGCTGGTATCCGCAGGGCGCCGAGATTGCGCGCAAGGGTCTCGATTACATGCTGGCCAAGGCGAAGTCGCCAGATGGCAAGCCCGGCTTCGTGCATATCCTCGCGCCCGATGGCTCGGTGCTCAATCCGCTGCGCGACACATATGATCATGCCTTCGTCCTTCTCGCGCTCGCGACTGTGTATCAACTCGATCGCGATGCAAAGGTGCGCGCCGAGATCGACGAATTGATGCAGTTCATCGATACGCAATTGCGTTCGCCCGATGGCGGCTATGTGGAGGGTGTGCCGGCTTCAATGCCGCGTCGGCAGAATCCGCAGATGCATCTGCTGGAAGCCTTCATCGCGGCCTTTGACGCGACCCATGATCAGGCGTTCCAGGCGCGGGCCGGCGATCTGTTCGGTCTGTTCTCGTCGAATCTGTTCGATGCGAAGAAGGGCGTGCTCGGCGAGTATTTCGAACAGGACTGGTCGCGGATCGAACCGGTCAGCGTCGAGCCCGGCCATCAGGCCGAATGGGTCTGGCTGCTCAAGGGCTTTGAGCGCATCACCGGCTGTCCGACCGGCAAACAGCGTGCCGCGTTGCTCGAATCCGCGCTGCGCTATCGCGATGCCACCGGCTGTCTGGTGGACGAAGGCGACGCCCAGGGCAATATCGTCAAGGCCACACGGCGCTGCTGGCCGCAGACCGAGATCATCAAGGCCTTCGTCGCGCAGGCGGAGTCAGGCGTTGAGGGCGCGGCCGACGAGGCACGGGCGGCGCTGGTGCGGCTGGACAAGTATTATCTGCAGCATCCCGTCAAAGGCGGCTGGTACGATCAGTTCGACGGTGAGGGACGCTCGCTGGTCGATGCGATCCCGGCGTCATCCTTCTATCATATTCTATGCGCGGTCGCCGAAGCCGACCGGGTGCTCGACACCTGACCGCCTGTGCGATCTAGCGGATGGCTTCGTTCGGATCCGTCGGCTTGGTCCGAAACACCACGAAATGCGACATCGTGAAATTCACGATGAAGCTAACCAAAATGGCCAGAAGCTTGGCGGCATAGACCGGCATGAAGTGCGACAGCACCACGAGCGTGGTGGTAGTCGCGATCACGCCTAATACACCCGAGGCGACGAAGCTGAGATAATCCTTCCGCCGCAGCACGCGGCCGGATTCGGCGCGGAACGTGATCATGGTGTTCATCACGTAGGAACACGATACGGCCACCAGCCAGGCTATGACATTGGCGGGCACCAGCGGCAGCTTCAGCACCTGATAGGCGAGGGTGAAGATGGCGAGATCGATGAGGGTGTTGCCGAGGCCGATCACGCCGAAGCTGATGATCTTCGACACCGTGGGGCGCAACAGCCAGGTCTCGACAATTTGTGGTAAATTCAGTCTCACGGCAGCAGGCATCCTCGATCTGGGCGGCTGCATAGCAGGATCGCCCGGGGAAGTCCGGCTTTTTATGATGCGCCGCGGCAGTCCTGCCCGGTCAGTTCCCGCGCTCGTCCGCGATGATCTTGCCGTCATTGGGCAGCGATGCCGGCGCCACCAGCTCCACGGCGCCACCGAGCTTGCTGACGGCCCTGAGCGTGGCTGTGACGGCCTCCTGCAGGCCGGGCTTGTCCCGGGCCGCCGCTTCGGCTTTCAGCACCATGGCATCATTTTCACCGTCTCTGGACACCACCAGCCGTAGCCGGCCGAGTTCCGGGTGCCGCTTGCCGATTTCGGCGACCTGTTCGGGCCGCACGAACATGCCCTTGACCTTGGTGGCCTGGTCGGCGCGGCCCATCCAGCCCCGGATGCGCATATTGCTTCGGCCGCAGGCGCTGGGGCCGGGCAGGGCGGCCGTCAGGTCGCCCAGAGCCAGCCGGATCCACGGGTGGTGCGGATCCAGCGACGTCGCCACGATCTCGCCAACATCGCCCTCGGCCACGGGTTCGCCGGTCCCGGGGGTTACGATTTCCAGGATCAGGTCCTCATTGACGATCATCCCGTCCCGGGCCGTGCTCTCATAGGCGATGAAACCCAGATCAGCCGTGGCGAAGGCCTGATAGGCCTCGACACCGCGCGATGCGATCTCAGCCTGCAGCGATGGCGGGAAGGCTGCGCCGGACACCATGGCGCGCCTGATCGAGGAAATGTCGCGCTTGGAGGCTTTCGCAGCATCCAGCAAGATCTTCAGAAAATCCGGCGTGCCGCTATAGGCGGCCGGTCGATAGGCTTCAATCAGTTCGAGCTGTTGTTCGGTGTTACCCGGGCCGGCGGGGATCACAGCGCAGCCGAGTGCCCGCGCGGCGCCGTCGAAGATGAAGCCGCCGGGGGTCAGGTGATAGCTGAAAGTATTCAGCACCACGTCGCCCGCGCGGAAACCGGCGGCATAGAGCGCACGCGCGCCGCGCCAGGGATCGGCCTGCTTCGACTCCGGCTCGAAAATGGGCCCCGGCGAGGTGAACAACCGGCCGAACGAGCCGGTCGCGCCTGACACGAAGCCGCCGAACGGTGGGCTGGCCTTGTGCAGGGCTGGCAGGTCGGATTTGCGCAGCACCGGCAATTCCGCCAGCGCGGCGCGGTTGATGATGGCGGCGGGATCGATACCCTTGAGATGCTCCGCATAAGCGGGCGCCTGCATCGCGTGGCGCAGTACATCCGGCAGGCGCGAGAACAGATTGGCTTGGCGCTGCGACGGGTCGCAGTTCTCGAGTGTGTCGAAGTGGCGCATCTGGGTGTGTCCTGGTGGTTTGGCGTCGTCGCGGTTGTTCCGGTAGCCTGTGGCGCCGTGCTAGTGGGAAATCATGTCGTCAGAACGCATCGTCCAATGGCTCGAAAGCTTCGGCCAGCTCGATTTTCCCGCTGCCGTTGTGCTCGCCGCATTGGTTGTTGCCTCTTCGTTTTTGCCGGTCCCACGAACATTCGTCGTGCTCGGTGCCGGTGCTGCATTCGGTTTGCGCTCTCTCGTCGTCATTCTTCCAGTCGCCGCGGCTGCATCCGCTCTGGCCTTCATGCTGGCGCGCTCCGTTCTGCGCGGCTGGGTGGAGCGGCAGACCGAGAAACATGCGGCCTGGCGCCTCGTTGCCCAGGCCGTCGATGACGAAGGCTGGCGGATCGTCGCACTGATGCGGTTCGGCGGACCATTGCCCAATTCGGTGCAAAATTATCTGTTCGGTTTGACAAATATCAGACTGCTCCCGTTCGCCCTGGTCACTTTCCTGTTCACGCTGCCGCAGATCGTGTTTTACGTGTATCTCGGTGCGTCCGGACGGGCGTTGTTGCTCGATGATGGACCAATGCCGCTCAACCGTGTGCTGATTGCCATGGCCCTGATCATTGTGCTCGTCATCCTGTTGCTGGTGTCGCGTCGCATTCGCGCGATCCTTGCGCGCAAGACCGGCATCGCGACCTGCGGGGCCGTGAGCAGCTAAAGCCATCGCTTCCTGCGCTTGAAGCTCTTCAGGTTCTTGAAGCTCTTGCGCTGGTCGCCGGCGCCGCCGAGATAGAACTCCTTTACATCCTCATTGTCGCGCAATTCGTCGGCGGTGCCGTCGAGCACCACCTTGCCCTGTTCCATGATGTAGCCGTGGCTAGCGACGGAGAGTGCCGCGCGGGCATTCTGCTCAACCAGCAGAATGGTGACGCCAAGATCGCGGTTGATCTTCTTGATGATGGCGAACACTTCCTTCACCAGCAGTGGCGACAGGCCCATGGAGGGCTCGTCCATCAGGATCATCTTCGGACGCGCCATCAGCGCGCGCCCGATCGCCAGCATCTGCTGCTCGCCGCCCGAGAGATAGCCGGCGAGGCCGGTGCGCTCCTTCAGGCGCGGGAAGTAATCGTAGACCATCTCGATGTCGGTGGAGACCTCGTTGTCTTTCCGCGTGAAGGCGCCGAGCCGCAGGTTTTCCAGCGAGGTCATGTCGGAAACGATGCGGCGGCCTTCCATCACCTGGAAGATGCCGCGGCGGACGATCTTGTCGGGATCGATGCCGTCGATGCGCGCGCCGTCGAACAGGATCTCGCCGCGCGTGACTTCGCCGTCTTCGGTTTTCAGAAGGCCGGAGATTGCCTTCAGCGTGGTCGACTTGCCGGCACCATTGGCGCCAAGCAGCGCGACAATCGCGCCCTTCGGCACCTCCATGCTCAAGCCGCGCAGCACGAGGATCACGTCGTCATAGACGACCTCGATGTTGCGGATATCGAGCAGGGGGGCGGTGGTGGAGGCCGCTGCTGGTCGCGTGCCGGTGTCGATGGTTGGCTGCACAGGATGAACTCCGTCTTTCTTGTCCCTCCCTCAAGCGGCGAAGCCGCGCAGTGGGGAGGGTGGCGCGTTGAGAGCGAAGCGAACAACGTGACGGGTGGGGAGTCGCAAACTCCGACGGCGCTTGCGGAGACACCACACCCCGGCCTACGGCCGACCCTCCCCACTGCGCAGCTACGCTGCTTGGGGGAGGGAGGCCACTGGCGTCTTAGTTCAAACTACCACCCATGCCATTCCGGCTTGCGCGGCAGTTCCACGGTCTTCACCTTCTCGAGCTTGATCGTGCCCTTGGCCATCAGGTCGTTGAGATCGCCATCGGTCGCGCCGGAGACCTTCGAGCGATACAGATCGACCTTGGTGGTCGGGCGGTGATCCTTGTCGGTCCAGGTCGAGGGATTGCAGACGCCTTCCATGCCGGCCGGCACCCAGTCCTTCTTCTGATAGAAGCCCTTGGCGACGTTCTCGCCGGTGGCGCCGCCGTTCTTCGCGGCCCAGTCGAGCGCTTCCTTCATGTAGAGCGAGGTGCAGACCGCCGCGACGTAATGCACCGGGCGATAGATTTTGCCGGACGGGTCGGAGATCTTCGAAATCTCCATGATCGTCTTCATGCCGGGCGCGTTGCCGCCCCAGCTCACCGCCGTGCGCAACGGGAAGATCACGCCGTCGGCCGCATCGCCCGCGGCCTTCGCAGCGTTTTCATCCATGCCCCACACATTGCTCATGAACTGCACGTCAACGCCGGCCGCCTTGCAGGCCTTCATCACCGAGATGTTGGAGGCTGCGGTGTTGCCCAGATACGCGTAATTGGCTCCGGCGCTCTTCAGGCTGAGGCACTGCGCGCTGTAATCGCCGGGCGAGAGTGCGAAGACCAATGGCGGCAGGACTTCAAAGCCGAGTTCGGCGGCAAGCGCTTCACCAGCCGCTTTGGGCGCGTTGGGGTAGGGATGGTTGGCGCCCATATGGACATATTTCGGTTTGCCGGTCTTGCCCTTCGTCTTCCAGTCTTCCGCTGCCCAGGTCAGCTCGGCGCGCAGCGCGTCCGAATAGCTCGGGCCATAGAAGAAGTTATACGGCGCAGGCTTCGCCTTGCCGCCGGCACCGGTGGGATCGGTCAGCGCCGCCGAGTAGGATCCCGAGATGTCCGGGATCTTGTCCTGTGCGAGGAAACCGGTGAGCGCTTCGGTATCCGCGGTGCCCCAGCCCATGATCGCCGCGACCTTGTCGGCACCCGACCACTTCTTGTACAGCGCGATGGCGCGCGGCACCTGATAGCCATAGTCATTGCTATCGAGATTGACCTGCTTGCCGCCGACGCCGCCATTCTTGTTGATCCAGGCATAGGTATCGACCACGCCCTGGCCATAGGGCGTGCCGACGTCGGAGGTGCCGCCGGAATAATCGGCGAGGTGGCCGACGGCGATCTGCGCCTGCGCACTGGCGGACGCGCCTGCGATGAGAAGGGCAATGGATGCGGACGTTAGAAAAGATTTCATCGTCATGAGCATTCTCCCGTTGGATTTTATATTTTGTGGTCTCGTGTCGTCCGTCCCGTTCAAGCGTCAATGCGAGAACGGGTAGAGTTTCCAGTAGGTCTTGATCTGCCGCCAGCGATGCGCGAGCCCGTCCGGCTCGAACACCAGAAACGCGATGATGACGAGGCCGATGGCGATCTCGCGCAGAAAGGTCAGGTTGTTGTTGAGCGCCAGCGCTTTGTCGATGACGCCGCCCTTCAGCTCCATGCTGATCCATTCCATCGCTTCCGGCAGCAGCACGACGAAGGCCGTGCCCATCAGCGTGCCCATGATCGAGCCGGTACCGCCGATGATGACCATTGCCAGGAACAGGATCGAGCGCTCGATGCCGAAACCCTCGTTGGAGACCACGAGCTGGTTATGCGCGTACAGCGCGCCGGCGATGCCGGCGAAGAACGCCGCGAGGCCGAAGGACAACGTGCGATATTTGGTGAGATTGATGCCCATGATCTCGGCCGAGAGATAGTGATCACGCACAGCCACTAGCGCGCGGCCGTCGCGTGAGCGCATCAGGTTGGTAACCAGCAGATAGCTCGCCACCACATAGGCCAGCACCACATAGAAATACTGCCGGTCGCCGCGCAGCGTATAGTCGAAGATCGAGAACGCTTTGGCCGTCGCCGGCACCGAGCCGCCGCTGAACCAGTCGGCGCGGGAGAAGAAGTCGAGCAGAATGTATTGCGCGGCCAGCGTGGCGATAACGAGGTACAGCCCTTTCAACCGTGCCGCAGGCAGGCCGAAAATGAGTCCCACGATGGCCGTTACTACGCCGGCGATGGGAATCGAGAAAAACACCGGGATCGGATAGTTGTTGGAGATATAGGCCGAGGTGAAAGCGCCGAACAGGAAGAACGCGGCGTGGCCGATGGAGATCTGGCCGGTAAAGCCGACCAGGATATTGAGCCCCAGCGCCGCGATGCCGTAGATGCCGATCATGATCAGCTGGCTGAGCCAGTATTCGCTGAGCAGTTGTGGCGCGAAGCAGATCAGCACCACGCCGAGGATCGCCGCGTTGCGGCTGGTGGTGGTCGGGAAGATGGTGGTGTCGACCGCATAGCTGCTGCGGAAGTCACCGGCGGGAATGAGGGAGGGGCTTGCCATGATGCTTTACACCCGCTCGATGTCTTTGGTGCCGAACAGGCCGTAAGGCTTGATCATCAGGATGATGATGAGCACGTAGAATGGCGCGACCTCATAGAGATTGCCCCAGTGCAGATATTCGCTGTCGATGAATTGCGCGAAGTTCTCCAGCAGTCCGATGATGATGCCGCCGACCACCGCGCCGCCAATGGAGTCGAGGCCACCGAGGATCACCGCGGGAAACACCTTGATGCCGTAGATCGACAGGCCCGATGATACGCCGTTGACCACGGCAACCACCACGCCGGCGACGGCGGAGACCATCGCCGAGATCGCCCAGGCCATGGCGAACACCGTCTTGACGGAGATGCCCAGCGATTGCGCCACCTGCTGGTTGAACGCGGTGGCGCGCATCGCCAGGCCCCATTTCGACACCTTGAAGAACCACGCCATGCCGATCATCATCGCGACCGATACTACGAGGCTCATCACATAGACGGTCTGGATCTGTAGGCTACCGATCGTCACCGACTGGCTGGTGAAGACACGCGGGAATGGCTGCGGGTTGACGCCATAGATCCATTTCAGCGCGGCCTGGAATACGGCCGAGAGTGCGATCGTCACCATGATCACCGAGATGACCGGCTCGCCGACCAGTGGCCGCAGGATCACGACCTGGATGAGGATGCCGAAGGCGAACATGAACACCAGCGTCATCGGCATGCCGAGCCAGAACGGCACCTGATATTTGGTCAGCAGCGTCCAGCACACCCAGGCGCCGATCAGTAGCAACTCGCCCTGCGCGAAGTTTACGACCTGGGTGGCTTTGTAGATCAGCACGAATGACATCGCGACCACGCCGTAGAGCGTACCGACCACGAGGCCGTTGACCAGAAGCTGGAGGAGGAACTGCGTGTTCATGCGATGGCTTCCGCAACAGAAGATGCGATCGTCCCCTCTCCCCCGAGCGTGGCGAAGCCACGCTGGGTGGGAGAGGGTGCCTGAGCGTAGCGAAGGCGGGAGAGGGGGCGCCACGAACGAGAGCGCTGCGTTTGGCGCCCCCTCTCCCGGGTGAGTTTGGGTCGACCTTCGGCGCTCCCCTCTCCCGCAAGGGGAGAGGGGATAATTATGCGCATCGCGCTATGCTGCGAACAGACGTTCATTCCGCCGCCTCCATGCGCGCGCTATCCCGCGCCATGTCCACCACAACCAATCGCGTGCGGATGCGCTGCGACGTGCCGTCCTGGAAGCGGATGGTGGTGTCGACGGGGATATCCCGCGCGCCGCCATAGATGCCGTCGATGATATCGGCGTATTTCTCGTTGATGACGCTGCGGCGGACTTTTCGCGTGCGGGTCAATTCGCCGTCATCGGCGTCGAGCTCCTTGTACAGCAGCAGGAATTTGGCGATCCGCTGCGCGGGCGGCAGCGTGGCATTGACCGTCTCGACTTCCTTGCGGATCATCTCATAGACCTCGGGGCGTGACGACAGGTCCGTATAGGTCGTGAACGAGATGCGGTTCTTCTCGGCCCATTTCGAGATGATCGAGAAGCGGATGCAGATCATCGCCGCGAGCGCATCGCGGTTGTCGCCAAGCACCACGGTCTCGGCGATATAGGGCGAGAATTTCAGCTTGTTCTCGATATATTGCGGGGAGAAGCGTTCACCGCGCGCGGTCTGTGCCAGATCCTTGATGCGGTCGATGACGACGAGTTGCTTGTTGTCATTGAAATAGCCGGCATCGCCGGAATGCATCCAGCCATCGCGCAGATCGGCGGCGGAGGCCTCGGGCGATTTGTAATAGCCGAGGAACATGTTGGGGTGCCTGACAACGATCTCGCCGACGCCCTGCACATCGGGATCGCGGACTTCGATCTCGATGCCGCTGCCCATCGCGATGCCGGTGGTGTCGGGATCGACGGCATCCGGCGGATGCAGTGTGAAGGCGCCGAGCGTCTCGGTCTGGCCATAGAGTGTGCGCAGCGGCACGCCCATAGCGCGGAAGAATTTGAATGTGTCCGGGCCCAGCGCGGCGCCGCCGGTGGCGGCCGAGCGCAGCCGTGTGAAGCCGAGACGATCACGCAGGGCACGGAACAGCAGCGTATCGGCGACGGCCGAGCGCTTTCCTTGCGCGAGTGCGGATAGCCCGGATTTCATGCCGAGTTCATACAGGCTCTGCTTCAGCGGCGATGAATCCATCACCCGTGCGCGCACGTCCGCTGCGATGCCTTCCCAGACCCGCGGCGCGAACAGCACGAAGGTCGGCGCGATCTCGCGAAAATCGTTCATCATGGTGTCGGCCTGCTCGACGAAGTTGACCTTCATCCGGCTCAGTAGACCTTTGCCGAGTGCGTAGACCTGCTCCATGATCCAGGGCAGCGGCAGTACCGAAACATATTCGTCGTCCGGTCCCTTCGGATCGAACGACAGATACACCGCGCAGTGGCCGAGCACGCGGCCTGCGGCGAGCATCGCGAGCTTCGGGTTCGATGTCGTGCCTGACGTGGTGCAGAGGATCGCGACATCCTCGCCCTGCGTCGCATCGACCAGTTGATCGTAGAGGCCCGGCTCGCGCGCCGCACGGTCGCGGCCCATCTGGGCGAGCCTGTCGGCTTCCAGCAGACGTGGATCATCGTATTTTCGCATGCCGCGCGGATCGCTGTAGACGATGTGCTTCAGCGCAGGGACTCGCTCGGCGAGGGTGAGCAGCTTGTCGACCTGTTCTTCATCCTCGGCGAACACGATCTTGGCTTCGCCGTAGTTGAGGAGATAGGCGGCTTCCTCATCCAGTACGTCGCGATAGAGACCGAGGCTCATGCCACCGATGGCATGCGCGGCGATCTCGGCAGCGACCCAGTCCGGCCGGTTATCGCCGATAATGCCGATGACATCACCACGCGCGATGCCGAGCTCGACCATGCCGAGCGTGAAATCCTTCACCCGGGCATGGTAATCGTCCCAGGTGAACTCCCGCCACAGGCCGAAATCCTTCTCGCGCAGCGCGATCTCTTGGCCATGTTCTTTGGCGTTGAGGCGCAGCAGCTTCGGATAGGTATCTGCCTGTTTGATGCGTCCGGCATAGTCCATCATGCGGCACTCTCCGCAGCGATAGGCGCATGGTCGGGATCGACGAGGGCTTCGTCTTCTTCACCGAGATAGGCGCGCTTGACGTGCGGATCGGCGAGCACGGCAGCCGGATCGCCCTCGGCGATCTTGCGGCCGAAATCCAGCACCATCACGCGATGGGAGATATCCATCACGACGCCCATGTCGTGTTCGATCATCATCACCGTCATCCCGTATTCTTCATTGAGATCGACGATATAACGCGCCATGTCCTCCTTCTCCTCGAAGTTCATGCCGGCCATCGGCTCGTCGAGGAGGATGAGGTTGGGCTCCAGCGCCATCGCGCGGGCGAGTTCGACGCGTTTGCGGAGACCATAGGGAAGGGTGCCAGCGGTGGCCTTGCGCACGCTCTGCAGATCGAGGAAGTCGATGATCTCCTCGACCTTGCGGCGATGCTCCAGCTCTTCCTTGCGCGCGCCGGTCAGCCAGTACAGCGAGCCGGTGAGGAAGTTGTTCTTCAGGAGGTGATGGCGCCCGACCATGATGTTGTCGAGCACGCTCATATGATGAAACAGCGCGAGGTTCTGAAAGGTGCGGCCGATGCCGAGGCCGGGACGGGCGTTGGGATTGAGCCCGGTGATATCCTTGCCGTGATAGAACAGCTGGCCTTCGGTTGGGCGATAGCGACCGGAGATGCAGTTGACGATGGAGGTCTTGCCGGCGCCGTTTGGCCCGATGATCGAGAACAGCTCGCCGTCATTGACAGCGAAGCTCACATCGGTGAGCGCGCGAACGCCACCAAAGCGCAGTGACACCCCGCGCACGTCCAGAGCAACCGCCACTCAAATCCTCCCAGATACGGCGCTTGTCGCGCTCTTTATCCACGTTCCTCGGATGGTCCCGAGCCTATATCGCCCGGTCACGCTAAGCCATTCTACTAATGACCTTTCGCGGTGGTCTTCCCTACGTCAAATCGGTATCCTGAAATGTCTCGCGGCGGACAATCTGCCTGCCAATTTGTCGCGCGCGCGTTCTTTTGCGCTGCAACATTCAAAGTGAAGCCGGACCCTATGATTGCTGCAGATCATCTCAAGCGCATCGCGGCGTGGGCGCGGGACCTGAACGAAAAGGAGATCGAGGTCGCGCGCGCCGGCATCGTCGAGAAGTCGTTCAAGGCGAATGAATTCGTCTGCATGCGCGGTGACCAGTTCGAATACTGGACCGGCGTGGTGAGCGGTCTGGCGAAGATCGGCACCATCTCGCGCAGCGGCAAGGAAGTCAGCATCACCGGCCTGACGGCCGGTGCGTGGTTCGGCGAGGGCAGCGTGCTGAAGAACGAACCGCGACGTTACGACATTGTCCCGCTACGCGACTCCAAGCTCGCATTCATGGAGCGCCCGGCATTCATGTGGCTGTTCGAGAACAGTGTCGGCTTCAACCGCTTCCTGGTTTCGCTGTTGAACGAACGGCTCGGTCAGTTCATCGCACTGACTGAATATGGCCGCAGGCTCGACGCTACAGGGCGTCTCGCGCGCTGCATTGCCTCGCTGTTCAACCCGATCCTCTATCGCGACGCGACCAGGCATCTGGATATCACCCAGGAAGAGCTCGGTGCCATCAGCGGCATTTCGCGGCAGAGGGCGAACCAGTGCCTGCAGACGCTGGAGAAGGAGGGTCTGCTGCGCCTCGAATATGGTGGCGTGACAGTGGTCGATCTAGAGAAGCTGGGCAGCTACGGCGATTAAGCGATGCTCAGACTTCCAGCCATTCCCTGCGCACGGCGTCATTGGCCTTGAGTTCGGCCGGCGTTCCCTCGAACACGATACGGCCGTGCCCCATCACATAGACCCGATGCGAGATGCGCAGCGCGATCGACAGCTTCTGCTCGACCAGCAGGATCGCGACGCCACGGCGTGCGATCTCGGCGATGAGGTCGCCGACCTGCTGGACGATGATCGGTGCAAGGCCCTCGGTGGGCTCGTCGATCATCACGAGTTCAGGATCGCCCATCAACGTCCGGCAGATCGTCAGCATCTGCTTCTCGCCGCCGGACAGCACGCCGGCCGCAGTGTCGGCGCGCGCGGCGAGGTTCGGAAACATGCCGAGCATGTCGTCGAGTTTCCACTTGCCGGGATGACGCGGATCCTTGATCCCCAGCATCAGGTTCTGCCGTACCGTGAGGCCCGGAAAGATGTCGCGATGCTCCGGTACATAGCCGAGGCCGAGATGCGCGATCCTGAAGCTCGGCAGGCCGGCGATATTGGCGCCCTTGAAGGTGATGGTGCCGTGTGGCGGCACTTCACCCATGATGGCCTTCACGGTGGTCGAACGCCCGACGCCGTTGCGGCCGAGCAGCGAGACTACTTCGCCGGCATCGATATGCAGATCGACGCCCTGCAGGATGTGGCTCTTGCCGTAATAGGCGTGCAGGTCCTGAACTTGGAGCATCACGCCACTTCCTCGCCGAGATAGGCTTCCTTGACCTTGGGATTGCCGCGGATTTCCTCCGGCGTGCCCGAGGCGATGATCTGGCCATAGACCAGAACCGAGATGCGGTCGGCGAGGCCGAACACCACGCTCATGTCGTGCTCGACGATCAGCAGCGTGCGTCCTTCCGTGAGACGTCGGATCAGCGCCACGGCGCGCTCGGTTTCGGCGTGACTCATGCCGGCCGTGGGCTCGTCCAGCAGGATGACATCGGCGCCGCCCGCAATGGTGATGCCGATTTCAAGCGCGCGCTGCTCGGCATAGGTCAAAAGACCCGCGGGCACGTCGCGGCGCGATACGAGGTTGATATCCTGCAGGATCTGCGCGGTGCGGTCGCACACCTCGGGCAGGTTGTCGACATTCTTCCAGAACGCATAACGATGGCCGGTGGCCCAGAGTACGGCGCAGCGCAGGTTCTCCCACACGCTCATCTTGGCAAAGACGTTGGTGACCTGAAAGCTGCGCGACAGTCCGCGGCGGTTGATCTGGAAAGGCGGCAGGCCCGAGATCACCTGATCGCGCAGCAGGATGCTGCCGACTGATGGCTTCATATAGCCTGATATCAGATTGAACAGGGTGGACTTGCCGGCGCCATTGGGGCCGATCAGCGCGTGGCGTTCGCCTTGCGCGACCGTCAGGTTGACGTTGCGGATCACGGAGGTGATGCCGAAGGTTTTCTCGACGCCGCGCAGCTCGATGGCGGTGCTCATGCGGCCACTCCCTTCTCGCGTGCGGCGGTGAGGGCGTCGTCCCAGCTTGCCGCGACGCGGGCCCAGGTCTCGCGCGCGACGATAAAGCCGCCGATCAGCAGCACGGCGGCAACGGCCCAGATTGCCGGGTTCGCTGCGTCGAACGGAATCCCGAACGCCTTGATGTGTGAATCCTCGCCGGGATTGACGGTGAAGTGGACAGTGGTCTCGATCGCCAGCATGAGGCCGGTGATCATTGCCAGCGTCGGTATGAAGGCGACGAGATAGCTCGGTAGCACACGGCTGAGCGTGCCGCCTTTCAGCAATGGACGATGCATCATCAGAAGGCCGGTGATGCCGCCGGGCGCGAACATCACGACGGCGATGAAGATCAGGCCGAAATAGAGCTGCCAGACCTGCGTGAGATCGGAGAGGCCGAGCGACAGCAGCGTGACGAAGATCGCGCCGACGATCGGGCCGATGAAGAAGCCGACGCCGCCGATATAGGTGGCGAACAGCACGGTGCCCGATTGCACGGCGCCGAGATAGGCCGAATTGGCGATCTCGAAATTGATCGCGGCTAGCGCGCCTGCTATGCCGGCAAACAGGCCAGAGAAGCAGAAGGCGATATAACGGATGATGTGCGGATCGTAGCCGACGAACTGCACGCGTTCGGGATTGTCGCGCACGGCGTTGCACATGCGCCCGAGCGGCGTGCGGGTGAGGGCATACATCGCGATGACGGCGATCAACGTCCAGGCCGCGACCAGATAATAGATCTGGATCTGCGGGCCGAAGCTCCAGTCGAACAGACGAAGCACCTTTGTGCGGTTGGCGGAGACGCCAGCTTCGCCACCGAAGAAGGTGCGCAGGATCAGCGCCGAGGATGCGACGAGTTCTGCGACGCCAAGCGAGATCATCGCAAAGGCCGTACCGGAGCGCCGCGTCGACACCCAGCCGAGCAGCATGGCGAAGATGAGGCCAGCCGCGCCGCCGACCAGCGGCACCAGCGGCAGCGGGATCGCGAACTTGTTCCTGGCGATGATGTTGATGGCGTGGATCGCGAGGAAGCCGCCGAGGCCGTAATAAACGGCATGGCCGAACGACAGCATGCCGGTCTGGCCGAGCAGGATGTTGTAGGACAGCGAGAAGATGATCGAGATGCCGATCAGGCTGAAGGTGGTCAGCGATCCGCCCGACGAGAACAGTTTCGGCAGCACCAGCAGCGCCAGCGCGGCGGCGATCCAGATGCCGTAGAACTTCAGCCGGTCGGAGGCGGCGGGGCGGGGCGGCGCGATGGTTGCCGGAATTTTGGCGGTGGCGTCGCTCATGTGTCGCGTGTTCCCAGCAGGCCCATCGGGCGGAAGATCAGGATCAGCACCAGCAGCAGATAGGGCATGATCGGCGCGATCTGGGCGACGGTGACGTTCCAGATGTCGGACAGCCAGGTGGCGGCATAGTCGGGGCTGAGCGGGCCGAAGGCGCCGGCCAGCGAGCCGTTCATCGACACAGCAAAAGTCTGCACGAGGCCGATCAGCAATGATGCGATGAAGGCACCGGGCAGCGAGCCGAGGCCACCAACGACCACGACGACGAACAGGATCGGACCCAGCAGACCGGCCATGTTGGATTGCGTGACCAGGGCCGGGCCTGCGATCACGCCAGCGACGGCCGCAAGCGCTGTGCCGACGCCGAACACCAGCATGAAGATACGCCCGACATTGTGCCCGAGATGGCCGACCATATGCGGATGGGTCAACGCCGCCTGCACGATCAGGCCGATGCGCGTGCGCTTCAGCACTACCAGCAATCCGATGAAGATCACGATGGAGACGACCAGCATGAAGATCTTGAAGGCCGGATAGTTGGTGGAAAACAGCGTGAAGGCCGGGAAGTCGAGCAGCGGCGGTACGCGGAAATCGACCGGGCTCTTGCCCCAGATAATCTGCACGATCTCCTCGATGGCGAAAGCAAGCCCGAAGGTGAACAGGAGCTCGGCGACGTGGCCGTTCTTGTGAACGTGACGCAGGCCGTAGCGTTCGACGGCGGCGCCGAGCGCGCCGGCCAGCAGCGGTGCGAGGATCAGCGCCGGCCAGAAGCCGAACCAGCGGCTGATCTGGAAGCCGAAGAATGCGCCGAGCATATAGAAACTGGCATGGGCGAAGTTCAGCACGCCAAGCATGCTGAAGATCACCGTCAGGCCAGAGGCCATCAAGAATAGCAGCATGCCGTAGAGGACGCCGTTGAGCGTGGAAATGACGATCAGTTCAAGCACGAAGTATCTGCCTCTCGGGTGAGGAGTGTGCCGGAGTGCGGCGGCGTCTTAACCTCTCCCCGCTTGCGGGGAGAGGTCGGATTGCGCAGCAATCCGGGTGAGGGGGAGGCAGTGAGTGAAACTGAGAGTCCCCCCTCATCCGTCCCGAACTTGCTCTGCAAGTTCGGTCCACCTTCTCCCCGCAGGCGGGGAGAAGGCAGGGCTTACGGCCGTTCCATCTTGCAGGTCGTCGGCAGCACCGTCTGCGGCGTGTCGATCTTGGCGGCCAGCTTCCAGCCCCAGCCGGTCTTTTCCTCGTCGAACGGCTCCTTGTCGGTGCGTTCGCCGAACGAGGCGATATACATCGGCTGGAAGAACTGATGGTCGTCCTTGCGCATATTGCCCTTGCCGCCGTCGAACACCTCGAACTCCATGCCTTCGAGGGCTGCGGCCACCTTCACCGGATCGAGTGACTTCGCCTTCTCGGCGGCCGCTGCGAACATGCGCATCTCGTTCACAGCGCGCGGATAGAACAGGCTGAAGTCATACTTCGCGCGCAGTGCCTTTTCGAACACGTCGGCCGAGGCGTGGCCGAGATTCGGGATGCCTTCGGCGATCTGGAACACTTGGTGGTTCAGGCCGGCCTGCTTGATCGCGGTTGGGCCGCCGGTGCCGCCGGCATAATAGGTGAACCAGCTCACCTTCAGGCCCGCGTCAGCCGCTGCCTTCAGCAAGAGGGCAAAATCCTGACCCCAGTTGCCGGTGATGACGCTGTCGGCACCAGATGCCTTGATCTTCGCAATGTATGGCGCAAAGTCGGTGATCTTCAGCAGCGGATGCAGTTCGTCGCCGACGATCTTCACGTCGGGCCGCTTGGCGCCGAGCATGGCGCGCGCCTGGCTCCGCACCGACTGACCGAACGAGTAGTCCTGATTGATCAGGTAGACGTTCTTCACCGCGGGCACGGTCTTGATGTAATTGGTGAGCGCTTCCATCTTGATGTCTGAATTGGCATCCCAGCGGAAATGCCAGAAGCTGCATTTCTCGTTGGTCAGAACCGGATCAACGGCGGCATAGTTGAAGTACAGGACTTCCTTGCCGGGATTGCGGTCGTTGAACTTGGTGACGAAGTCCGACAGTGCACCGGCGACCGACGAGCCGTTGCCCTGGGTGATGTAGCGAATGCCGCCATCGATCGCCTTCTGCGCCTGGATCAGGCTTTCCTGCGGATTGGTCTTGTTGTCGAGGGGGACGATCTCGACCTTCTTGCCGAGGATGCCGCCCTTGGCGTTCAGCTCATCGGCGAGAAACTGGAAGGTCTTGAGGCCGACTTCGCCGACGCTGGCGCCGCCGCCGGACAGTGGATCGATATAACCGATCTTTACGGTCTCCTGCGCCATCGCCGAGCCGCCGAGCATAGGCAGCGCAATGGACGCAATGAGGGCTAGTTTGCGCATGGTGTTTCTCCCTGGAAGCATTTGTGCTGGCCGTTGTCGCGACGCCGAATCTTTTGATCCATCCGTCGCTGGCCTTATGCCGGGAGTGTGAGCCATGGCCGCCGAAGCTGCAAGCCTCACTTGCAGCCTCACTTGGTCGTAGGCGCGGCCTTCGCTTTCTTGGATATCGCAGCGTCGCCACTGATTTCCGCGGCGCGCAATTCGTCGATGTCCGCTGCGCTGAGGCCCAGGAGATCGCGCAGGACTTCCTCGTTGTGCTGGCCGAGCGTCGGCGCCAGCCGGGTGATCGGATAGGGCATTTTTGCACTGCCTTCGCGATAGGCAACGGAGGGCAGTAGATGCGGGCCCATAAATACCTTGGTCACAGGCTGCCAATGTCCGACTGCGAGCAGGTGCGGATCCCCGGCCAGATCCAGCGGCAGTCGCGCGGTACCCGCGGGCACGCCGGCGTCCTGCAGCGTCACCATGGCCAGATCCGGTCGCACGGTCGTCGTCCAATGCCGGACCGCGACCTCGATACGGTCTTCCTCGGCGCGGCGGCCTTCGGCTGTGGCCAATGCGGCGTCATCGGCCAGGTCAGTGCGATGCATGACCTTGCACAGTGCTCGCCATTCGTCGTCACTACGCACGGCAATGGTGATCCACTGATCTTCGCCAAGACAGGGAAAGCAACCGTTCGGCACGAAGCGCGGATGCCGGTTGCCAATGCGCGGGCCGGATTTGCCGGTGGCGGATTGCTCAATGACCGAGGGTGCGACAAGAGGCAGCAGGGCTTCCGTCGCACTGAGGTCGATGTGCTGGCCGAGGCCGGTATTCTTCTGATGCATGAAGCCGAGCATCAATGCCGCCGCAGCACTGACACCGCCGAAGGGATCACCGAGCGCGGCATGCAGCATGGTCGGCGGATCGCCTTCGCGGCCGGTGACCGATGGCAGGCCTGAGGCCTGCTCCAGCGTCGAGCCATAGGCGCGCACACCGCTCCATGGACCGGTCATGCCGAAGGCCGGCATCGTCACCACCACGAGACGCGGATTGATCTTGTGCATGGCTGCCGCATCGAAACCCATGCGCGGCAGCACGTCGGCGGCATAATTGTCGATCACCGCATCCGCGCCGGCGAGCAGTTGTTTCAGCAGCTCCTTGCCGCGCGGATTGGTGAGATCCAGCGTGATGCCGCGCTTGTTGCGGTTCATCTGCTGAAACCAGTAGATTTTCTCGTAGGTGCGCTCGGGAAAATACGGGCCGCGCGGATCGGTGCCGCGAAACCAGTCGGGATACTGGCAGGACTCGACTTTGATGACGTCGGCGCCGAGATCGCCCATCTGCCGCGTGGCCGATGGGCCGGCCCAGCCCATGGTGAGATCGATAATGCGCAGGCCTTTCAGCGGCTGCGGATCATCCGGCGTTGCCTGCCGTGTCGCCACGCGCTGATGCGTGGGCAGGGCGTCGATTGTGTCATCGCCGGCAAATGGCGCGCGGCCATTCGGTTTGGGGCGCGAGCCGGTGAGTGTCTGCGGCAGCACCGGCGCATCGAACGATGCCGTTCCAATCTCGACTTTCGCGAAGGCGCCACGATCGCGGTAGTATTGCTGCTTCAGCAGCGTCTCCATGTCCGGCACGACCGCGAGCGGAAGACGCAGCTTGATGCCCATCTCGAACCATTCGTTTGCGCTCTTGTGCATCAGGATGGGCTGGAAGATATCGAACAGCGCTTTGGAATTGTTGGTGCGCGCGAGACCGTCGTTGAACTGCGGCTCTGTCTCCAGTTCGGGAAGGCCGAGCATCACGCAGAACGCAGCCCATTGCGCCGGCGTCACGACGGTGATGCCGAGCCAGCCGTCCTTGGTTGGGAAATTGCCGACGGGATAGCCGCGGCCGAACCGGTTGATGGCCATGCGTGGCCGCGTGAAGCCGACTTCCAGTGCGAGTCCTGTGTCGAACTCGCTGATCTGCAACATCGCCTCATGCGCGCTGACGGCAAAGCGCCGCGCGCCGGTGTTGCGACCATACATGCCGGCCAGCGTCGGAATGAAAGCGGTGAGGCCGGCCATGACGGCGATCTGGCCGTCGCGCGGCAGCACCGGCGGGCCTTCCTGCGCACCGACCAGCTTCACGCTGCCCGCGAGACTGCGACAGACGGAGTCCGTCGTCTGATAATTGCTGTAGAGGCCGTGTTCGCCGAACCACGAGATCGCGGTGATCGCGAGGCCGGGTTGCTCGTTGCGCAAGTCATCATGCGTCAGGAGTGAGTTCGGAATCTCCGAAGGCGCGCGCGCGTCGATCAGCAGGTCGCATGTCGCAAGCAATGCGCGGACCCGCGCGACATCATCGGCCTTATCGAGATCGGCGATGACACTGCGCTTGTTGGTATTCAGCCAGGCGAAATATCCGCTCTCGCGGCGGCCATCGCCGGCATCGACGAGCGGCGGATAGTGCCGCGCAGGATCGCCGCCCGGCGGTTCGATCTTGATGACCTCGGCGCCGAAATCGGAAAACAGTTTGCCGCAGTAATCCAGCGTATCGCCGGATCCGATTTCCGCGACACGCAAATCCGATAATGGCAAGTTTGGCATTTCCGCCCGATCATTTTTTTTATGTGTCGGGGCATCATGTCGAGATGTGTGCGGGCGTCAAGTCATTCGGCGCGCGCTGCAGCCTTGTCGAGCGCGATCGACATCGCCGAGATCAGCGGCTTCATGAAGAACGCATCATTGGCCGGATAGATATCAGCTTCGAGGCCGTACGATTTCAATTCGTCAGACACGACCGGACCAACCGATGCGATCGGTGTCTTTGCAAGTGCACTGCGCAATTGATCCTCGCGGTTATGCGCCTTCGCAGCATCGACGAGACGGCGCACCTGACCCGAACTCGTCAGCGCGATGGCATCGACGCGGCCCGCTTCCATTTCGTCGATGGCCGAGAGGATGTTCGTTTCAGCGGCCTTGGAGTCGTAGACGTAAGGCAGCACCGTATCGACCTCGGCGCCGCAGGAGGTGATCGCTGATATCAGAACGCTGTGGTCCTTCTCGGGATAGAGCTGCAGGCCGAGACGGTGACCTTTAAGATCGAGCCGCGACAGCATCTCGGCAACGCCTTCGGAGGTCGGCTTCTCGGTGGTGATGTCAGCCTCGAGGCCGATCTCGCGCAAGGCGCGACCGGGCTTCGGGCCGCGTGCGAATTTGCGGGATTTGCCGACCGCCGCCACGAACTCTTTTTCGATGCCGCGCTGGCGCACGATTTTCATCATCCGGCGAAGCCCTTCGCCGGTCATTAAAACGAGGTCGTCGAACGGGTTAGCGATGAACCGGCCGATCCAGGCCTCGACCGGGGCGGAATCCGGCGCGTCCTCGATGGTGAACATCGGACATTGCAGCACATTGGCGCCCTGTTCGGTCAGCAGCCGGGAGAATTGCGCTTCCTCGCGGGTCTCCAGGATCAGGATGCGGTAACCGTTGAGCTTGTCAGCCATCTATGTTTTCTGCCTGTTTTCGCACGTTAATTCGCTGGCAATGACGTCCATATTGCAGCGCGCAATTGGATTGGCGCAAGCTTGCTTCGGATGATAGAGCAGGGCTCCAATTTTCGCTTCACTTGAAGCAGATCAGCTCGCCCCAGGTTCTTATAAGCCATGTCCCATCAATTCGTCCTGACCCTGTCCTGTCCAGATCGCCCCGGCATCGTCTCGGCTGTATCGACCTTCCTGGCCCATAATGGCCAGAATATTCTCGATGCCCAGCAGTTCAATGATGTCGAAACCGGTCACTTCTTCATGCGCGTGGTGTTCAACGCCGCCGACGTGAATGTCGGTCTGGCGGCGCTGCAGACCGGCTTCGGGGCCATTGCCGAGCGCTTCAAGATGGACTGGCAGATGCGCGACCGGGCGACCCGTCGCAGGGTCATGCTGCTGGTGTCGAAGTCCGATCACTGCCTCGTCGATATCCTGTATCGCTGGCGCACCGGCGATCTCGACATGATCCCGACCGCGATCGTCTCGAACCATCCGCGCGAAGCCTTCAAGGATCTCGATTTCGGCGACATCCCGTTCCACCACATGCCGATCACCAAGGAGACCAAGCGCGAGCAGGAGCAGGCGATCTGGGATCTGGTCGGCACGACCGAGACCGAGCTCGTGGTGCTGGCGCGTTACATGCAGATCCTGTCGGACGAGATGTCGGCGAAACTGTCCGGCAAGTGCATCAACATCCACCACTCGTTCCTGCCGGGCTTCAAGGGCGCACGGCCCTATCACCAGGCGCACGCGCGCGGCGTCAAGCTGATCGGCGCCACCGCGCATTACGTGACCAGCGATCTCGACGAAGGTCCGATCATCGACCAGGACGTCGAGCGCATCAGCCACCGCGACACGCCGGAAGAACTGGTGGCCAAGGGCCGCGACATTGAGCGTCGCGTGCTGGCGCGCGCCATGCGCTATCACCTCGAGGATCGCGTGATCCTCAACGGCATGAAGACCGTTGTTTTCATGAACTGAACAACGCCGTCGCGGCGCCGGACGATGGCGCGATCAGCGAACGGCCTCTGCGGACGGCGATGTAGCGGGGTCCGGCCCCGTCATGGCGCCGGATTGCTGATGCTCGTGCCGCTTCGCATAGGCTTCGTATTCAGGAGAGCCCGGACGCGGCGGCGCGTCTGCTGGCAGGCCGCCAGCCCATGCCGGGATCAGGTCAGCCATGCCGCCGGCCATGAACGAACTGATCGAGCCACAACCGCCAAGGCTGCAGGACAGCAGCACAACACAGACGAGGGCGGGAACGCGGTGGGCTACTGGCATGACGATAACATCGTTTGAGGCGGTCTGCGGATGATAGCAGTTCTGCAACGTGCTTTCCCGAAAATTCACGGCAAATCAATGGTCAAATATTACCAAGCATGAGGGAACGTCTTTCACAAGGTTTCGGATGCAGGGGATTTTTGCAGGATAACTGAAATTAATGGCCTTTTCTGCTTTCCGCTCTCTTTATGGCCCTCTGTGAGGGAAAGACAAGCTGTCCCTCATCTTTGAAGCGGTTGAGTAGCCAATCTCCTCAAATCGACCCGCCAGCAAAGCGCAGCAAACTGCACCCGCGGAAACCCCCTATTTGGATCGCGGGCAACCGAGCCGCCGCCACAGATTTTGTGGCGAAGAAGCGCGGAGTTGTACGGAAGCGTGACCGTTTGATATTCATATAGCGCCATTTTTTAATCAGATGCAGCGCTGCCGTCTTTTCGCCACAATTCGTCTGCGCAGCGCATTTTGTGCGCCGCAGAATAGCCACGAGCGTCAGCCGAAATAGGCTGCGAAACACGGTCCGGACGCCTGTGAAATTCCACGCAATTGCTGCGGCGGAATAATCCGGATGAAGGTCTAGCTTGGAATTTGCGCGGCATCCGGGCCGGGGGCATTTTAAACGTGGCGTCTGTACTTCAGTTGATTTCATCCCTGACCGTGGGTGGGGCCGAACGGCTGCTGATCAACTTTGCGGCCAGTTGCGAACCGGGTGCGGGCGTGCCGCAGGTGTTTGTCGTCATCAATGACCGACTCAATCCCGATCTCGCCGCCGAACTCTCCGCCACCCGTCACCCGATCTATTTTCTGAAACGCGAGCCGGGCAATCGCAATCCGCGCATCATTCTGACGCTGCTCAATATCATTCGCCGCCATGACATTCGCGTCATTCACGCTCATGACAGCGGGGCGAAACATTTCGCGATGCTGAGCAAACTGTATCGGCCCATGAGCGTCGGCTACACGATCCACAATACCGGCATCGCAGGTACCTGGGATCGCGTGAAGCTGCGCCTGCACCGCCGCTTCGTCGACTGGAACATCGCCATCTCCGCCGCCGTCGAACGCGAATGTCAGGCCGTGCATCTGCAGCGGTTGTTCAAGGTGCATAACGGCATTCCGCTGGGCGCCTTCCGCGCCGTGGCCCGCGAACGTCGCTTCGGCTCGCCGCTGCGGCTGATCAACGTGGCCCGCATCTATCCGAAACAGAAGGGGCAGGACATCCTGATCAAGGCGGTCAGTCTCTGCGCCGCGCGCGGGCTCGACATTCGCTGCGATTTCGTCGGCAGCCCACCGGAGGGCGACGAGTCGACCCTCCTGAGTTTAAAGGCCCAGGCGATCGCCGAGAACGTCGCCGATCGCGTTCGCTTTCTGTGCGGGCGTACCGATGTGTGCCGTCCGCTGGACGAGGCCGATATCTTCGTTCTGCCATCGCGTTTCGAAGGTTTCGGACTGGTGTTGCTCGAAGCCATGGCGGTCGGCCTGCCTGTCATCGCCGCGGATGTCGATGGCCCGGCCGAATTGCTGGTGGACGGCTCGAATGGTATCAAATTCAAGGTCGGATCCGCCGAGGATCTCGCCGACAAGATCGCGGCGCTTGCGGCGCAGCCCGAGCTCGCCGCGAAGATCGCAAGGACGGCGAAGGATTTCGTCACCGAATTCGATATCGCCAATATGCGCGACCAGTATTTCGGCATCTACGGGCAGATGATGAAGGCGAGCTAGCCTGATGTCTTGCGTGCGCGCTTCGAGTGTTTCAAACATCCGTTCTAAAACAAACTGCGGGTCAGGCGATTTGAACTGTACGTAGCTGCCCACGACAGCCCGAGCGTCCTCGACGGCGTCGTTGATGATGTCGATGTCGCGCATTTCTGATCCCTCACGAGCTTGTAGCGGTTGTGCCACTTCGGGTCTTTGTCGACGGAGTGGTAGACCGGAGGGCCTTTCGGAAAGAGAGCCTGCATCATATCGAGCCGTGCGAACTCGATCGGCCCGTCGTACTCGGCGGCTTGGATCAAGACGTGCATCGCGTTCTGCCACGGCGGGGCGTCGTGCGTCTGCTTTGGTAGGCGGGTGATATACTCGCCGGCGTCCTGCAAAGGGGGTACGGCTGATTAGTTCCGGCATCGGGCCTTCTGGCTTGCTTGCCCGGTCTTTCGGGCGGGCGTATAGGGAGCGGTATGAATCTCACTCGGCAATTCGCGTTGATTTTCTGCCTCGCACTGTGCGCTTGCTCAGGCCAAATCCAAACGCCGGTCGCAGACTTGGACCCAATCGCGCCACCTGAGACCGTTGCTATGACGAAGGCATTCACGGTAGCAGCGAAGGACGCAAAACTTTCTGATCCACTGGAAGTTTCCGCAGCGCGTCCGGCCGGCCCCTTGGCGCCTGGTGCACCGGGCGCCTTTGTGGCTTGCTTACGGGGTGTTCAGCCGGGCAGTGGCCGAAAAGAGTACGCCCTTTTCTTCAAGAGAAAAGATCCGGTGGTTCAGAGGCTTGCTCTCAATCCGGATGGCTGTAGCGACGATATATACGTTCCGTTCCATCGCGTACCGGACGACATTAAGAAACCGTCCTAATGAGGCAAAAGGTTAATTGTCGAGCGGTCGGTCGACTTCCGGCGTCTGGCCCTTCCCCATGAACATGCTGCCGCACTCGTGCATCTCGATGATGCCGTTGCTGACTCGCCCTAGCTTTCCAGATCGAGCGAATAGTGCCGCAGATTTTGAACGATGTGATCGGCTACGGACTGAGCCTGGTCATGCTGGCCGATGGCGCGGAGACCACGGCTCGCCATCCGCGTATTTAGCTGGTGAAACAACCCAGGGCAACGCGATGACCGTCGCTGCCTCGTGGCGGGCTTGTCAATCTTCGTCGGGTTTAGCTGTGTGATTTAGCCGTGAAAGGTAGCGGCGGTGCCGTATCCCGCTAATCCATCTCACAAGGGCCGCGATGAGCATTCCAGCGATGCTCAATATCAAAATGATTTGGAAGACTTCGATCATCGGGCCAGGATAGCACAGGCACCCATGGTTCCCAAAGCACCGGCCTAAGACGGCTAGGCGGCTTCGGTCTTGGCTTGAGAACACTTACATAACTGGAGAACAACCTATGACAATCGCCGCACTCGTTGCGTCGGGACCCCTGCGCATGGGCGCAACGGGGCCGGCCGTTGTGAGGTTGCCGCCTAACTATGACGCATTTTGAGGACCGTCTATTTCGCGTCGGCGCGGCATCCGCGACTTGAACGTGACTAGTCGCCCAAGCGCAATTCCAGGGATCTCGACGTAACGCATCGAGAGATACGCGATCGGAATCGTCAGGCCGACTGTGAAAAGGGAGGTCAAAAGACCACCCTCGATCGGATGAAGGTTGATCCAGTCTAACCTTTTTGCGTACCCGCAAACGTAGACGAAGATCGCAAAGTTAAAGAGGTAAAAGCTGTAGCTGATCCGCCCTAGGAACTGGCAGACTGGTGCTTCCAGCCAACGTCCGAAAAAACCGGCGCGACTGTAATAAATCATGGTGACGAGCAACCCGATCGAGATTTGCTGCAGGGTGCCCTTAAATATGATCGCTATTAGTAAGACTGGCGCGATCGACCAACTCGGGAGGCGGCTGGCGATATTTTTGCCGACTTTCGTGGGGACGATCATTCCGAGAGCGAAGTAGATCCAAAAGCCTCGGAACGTACCGGGAAATGGAAGATCGGGCATCCGAAAAAATACCCAGGAGCCTATGAACGTAACGAGCATGCCAGCGACGCCGCCAATACGCCAAGCGAGATATACGAGAAGCACGAACGCCACACCCACCATCTCGACGTTAAGCGTCCAAGTGACGCCATTAATGCGGAAGTCGTAGAGCGTTGAGTTGATCAGAAAATCGGAGATAGTAAATGGATTTTCGAACCACACAAAAACTGCCATGTTGAACAGCAAGCTGGCGATCATTGCTGGATAAATTCTGAAAATGCGCCGAATTGAAAATGTGAAACTCTTCGCAAGAAGTGGTGCGCGCTCACGCATCAAGCTATTGAAGAGGACGACCCCGCTCAGCACGAAGAAAACGAAGACTGCGGTCTCGCCGTTGAAGAGCTTGAGAACTGCCTTAGCGAACCAGTCATGCGGGCCTGATAAATCAGACAGTTTCCCGTAACGATCCTTGAGATCGCCGTCGATACCCAAGATCGTGTGGAATACCGCAACATTGAGTGCGGCGACGCCGCGAAGCCCATCTAACTGGATATTTCTGACGACCATAGTCTCCGAAAGCCCCAGCTGGATAAATCTGCAGAGTGCTTGCGCTTAACAGCTAAGCACCAGACTTGAAACATGGAGATTCATGATGAGCGTCGCTGCCCTTGTGGCGGGCGGTCTCACTCGTCCGGTGGCGGACTAGGCGGTGCTGCCACAGTTCGAATATCTCGCGGAGAGTAGAGCCAAAGTTTGGTGCATCTCGGGCACTTAAGGCTGAACATCGCTGGCAGCGGATCGGGCACGTCAAGACGGATGACAAAAGCGCAGCCCATGCAATCTAGGGCCGATTGACCACTAGCGGTCATATGAGCAAACTTTCAAAACCTTCTCGTAGCACAACATCAGGACGATCCAATGACGTCAATTGCCGCACTCGTTGCGCCGGGACCCTTTCGCATGGGCGCAGCGGGGCCGGCCGTGAAGACCATGCAACTGGTGCTGAAGGGGAGGGGATAGGCGCTCCGATCGCATCTTGCCTGACAAGGTCTGCTCGTCGCCATTGGACAGTTTGCTCGGCGCGTTCGAAGCAAGTTTGTTTCAGCTTCAGTCCTGTCGGCGTGTAATGCGGGCACGTTCCAAAATCTCAATCGCTTCGTCATAAGCGCTGTCGGCTTCGCCTGCTTCTTGGATGAGCCGCCACCCTTTCGCAGCCGGCTTTTCTCTCAAACTCTTTGGAATCTTTTCTGGCTTTGCCATCGCTCAACTCGGTGTTGAGCCCCTTTGCCGGCGATCACGATACGCCTGTCGCGACTCATTTTCGATGTCGCAGAGTGTCTTGAAGAGCTTGAAACGTCGTTTTCTGTCTGAACTAGCGAGTCTTCCGCCAAACAACTAACAAAACGAAATACAAGAATCGAAGTGATAGCAACCGTCTGCTTGTCGTATTCTAAGATGCGTATTTTTCAGACAGAATAATCGTTGCTAACAGAGGAATTCCGCGCATTCTGATCACGGGTCGGAAGCCCAACTACACTAGCCGAAGAGCCATGCAGTAAGTCGGCGATCATCAAATATCTGTCCAGGGGGCGCACGCGCATGTCCAAGGCGCGAGCCTAAAGGCGTGCGGGGCCGTCTAGTGTCGGTCATTTCGCCTCTGGACTTTCACAACTGCTCGAAAGGAAAATCACTATGCGCAAATCACCAACAGCAATCCTCGCCGGCGTTCCAATCGTCAGCCACAGCGCCATCGCGGATCAACTGAACTGTAAGGGCGTCGAAATGCTCATCTGGAGCGAAGACTGCGGCGTCCTGCTTCGGGCTCACGTAAAGTCGGGTATGGCCGCACGGATGCTGGCTCCGCTCGGAGGCCAGGCCATTGGCCAGTCCGTTGCATACCAGACAATATGGTGGGGATCGACGCCGTTATGACCCACACGATGGCTGCACAAGTTTTGGCTGCTAGATCCGAGGCGCTAGGCGAATCTAAACGGGCTTCTCGAACGGCCTAAAAGGCAGGATCCTAGCGGGTGTGCTTCCGGGGTGCTTCCGACAAAACAGAGAAGGCGGGTTTACGCCCTAAGTCATTGAAATGACCGGTGCTGCCAGACAGGATTGAACTGTCGACCTCTCCATTACCAAAATGTGCCTCAGACCGTAGTCTTCCGCCGCGGTGTCGATGGTTTGCGAACCTGTACCGCGTTGACCGCCGGTGCCTGTGCCAGCAGGCGGCCCAGCATGTCGATCAACTTTTCGACTTCCTTCTCATCGAGGCACTCCAGCAGGACCTTTTCGCGATCCAGCGCCAGCTCGATGATCCGGTCATGCAGCGCGCGGCCGGATTTGGTCAGGATGACGACGCGCCTGTTGTCGCCGGCCAGGTCACTGACCGTTACGCTGCCGTTGTCCACCAGTGATTTAAGGGTGCGGCTGACCAGCCCCTTGTCGAGATCGAAATACTGGCAAATCTGTTGTGCGGTGCACGCGTCTTCGCTGGCGAGTTTCGAGAGGATCCGCCATTCGGTGACGCCGACGCCGAATTCGCGCCGATAGGCGCTCGAGGCACCCGCGGCGAGCTTGTTGCCCAGGAAATTGATGAGTGCCGGTACATATCGTCCATGGTTGATCACCGGCTTTGTCATCTGGATACGATCTACAATCTGAAATGAACGGAAGTCGAGCCGATCGCGGATGCTTGGCTAGACTTTAGCAGCATGCCACGATGCGTCGGCATTACGCAGTTCAACAGACCGCGTTGTGTTGTCAACCCAGCCGTTGACAGGTCAACATGGCTCCGTTATCGCGGGCGATCATCATCGCGGGCGACAGCGTATGGGGACTATGACTTCACGGCCTTGAAGAGCCGGCATCACCTACAGAGGAGGAATTAATGCTGAGGAATTTGATTTCCGCGACCGTGACCGCTGTCAGCGTGCTGTCCATCGGCGGGCTCGCGCAGGCGCAGGAGACCGTCAAGATCGGCCTGATCGTGCCGATGACCGGTGGCCAAGCTTCGACCGGCCAGCAGATCAACAACGCGATCAAGCTCTATCAGCAGAAGAACGGCGACACCGTTGCCGGCAAGAAGGTCGAAATCATCCTCAAGGATGACGCGGCGCTGCCTGACAACACCAAGCGCCTCGCGCAGGAACTGATCGTCAACGAGAAGGTCAATATCATCGCCGGCTTTGGCGTCACGCCGGCTGCGTTGGCCGCTGCGCCGCTCGCGACCCAGGCCAAGGTGCCGGAAATCGTGATGGCTGCCGGTACCTCGATCATCACCGAGCGCTCGCCCTATATCGTGCGCACCTCGTTCACGCTGGCGCAGTCCTCCACCATCATCGGTGACTGGGCCGCCAAGAACGGCATCAAGAAGGTCGCGACGCTGACCTCCGACTACGCACCGGGCAACGACGCACTGCAGTTCTTCAAGGAGCACTTCACCGCTGGCGGCGGCGAGATCGTCGAAGAGGTCAAGGTGCCGCTCGCCAATCCGGACTTCGCGCCGTTCCTGCAGCGCATGAAGGACAGCAAGCCCGACGCGGTGTTCGTGTTCGTGCCCGCCGGGCAGGGCGGCAACTTCATGAAGCAGTATGCCGAGCGTGGCCTCGACAAGTCCGGCATCAAGGTGATCGGACCCGGCGACGTGATGGACGACGACCTGCTGAACAACATGGGCGACGCAGCCTTGGGCGCCGTGACTGCGCATCTGTATTCGGCAGCCCATCCGTCGGCGATGAACAAGGAGTTCGTTGCGGCCTACAAGAAGGCCTACAACACCCGTCCGGGCTTCATGGCCGTCGGCGGCTGGGATGGCATTCATCTCGTCTATGAGGCGCTGAAGAAGACCGGCGGCAAGGCCGACGGTGACAGTCTGATCGCGGCGATGAAGGGCATGAAGTGGGAAAGCCCGCGCGGCCCGATCTCCATCGACCCGGAGACCCGCGACATCGTGCAGAACATCTATATCCGTGAGGTCAAGAAGGTGGACGGTGAACTCTACAACATCGAATTCGCCACGTTCGAGGCGGTGAAGGATCCCGGCAAGACGAAGAAGTAAGTATCAAGCTTGAAGTGGCGCGACGTCGCTAATGGTCTCCCTCCCCCTTGCGGGGAGGGGCGGCCGAGCGAAGCGGAGGCCGGGGTGGGGGTGCCCCGAGCTCTGCGGAGTATGCGGCACCCCCACCCGACCGGCCTTGCGGCCGGCCACCCTCCCCGCAAGGGGGAGGGACAAGAAAGCGCGAAGACTGCATGACCCTTCTCACCATTCTGTTCGACGGCGTCGCCTACGGCATGTTGCTGTTCGTGCTGGCGTGCGGGCTGGCGGTGACGCTGGGCCTGATGAACTTCGTCAATCTCGCGCACGGCGCCTTCGCCATGGCGGGCGGTTATGCCTGCGCGATCCTGGTCAATCGCGCCGGCCTGCCATTCTTTGCGGCTTTGCCGATTGCTTTCGTGGTGAGCGCTGCGATCGGCGCCGTGCTGGAGCGATCGCTATATCGCCATCTCTATACGCGCAGCCATCTCGACCAAGTGCTGTTCACCATCGGCCTCGTCTTCATGTCCGTGACGGCGATGGACTACTTCATGGGCTCGTCGCAGACCTTTATCCATTTGCCGGATTATCTGCAGGGTCAGATCAATCTGTTCGGCCTTGGTGTCGGCCGCTATCGCCTGATGATCATCGTGATCTGCGGATTACTCACCATCGCATTGCAGATGATCCTGTCGAAGACGCGCTTCGGCAGCCGGCTGCGCGCCGCGGTCGATGATCCGCGGGCTGCGTCAGGTTTGGGCATCAACGTCCCGCAGGTCTTCGCGCTGACCTTTGCGTTCGGCTGCGGGTTGGCTGGCATGGGCGGCGCACTTGGCGCGGAAATCCTCGGCCTCGATCCGTATTTCCCGCTGAAGTTCATGATCTACTTCCTGATCGTGGTGACGGTCGGCGGTTCGTCGAGCATCACCGGGCCGTTCCTGGCCTCGCTGCTGCTCGGCATCGGCGACGTCGCCGGCAAATATTACGTGCCGAAGCTCGGCGCCTTCGTGATCTACACCATGATGATCGTGATCCTCATCTGGCGCCCGAACGGCCTGTTTGGCCGTACGGCGGCGCGGTGAGGGCGTCATGACAGCGAACAGCACCACCCATCCGGAAGTCGGCACCTTCGCCATGGCGCGCGCGCAATGGCGCTGGCCCGAAGTCGTGTTCTGGCTCGCCGCCGCAGGCTGCATCCTGCTGTTCCCGAACCGCTACCTGATCCTGACCGAGATCGCCTGGCTCGCGCTGTTTGCGCTCTCGCTCGATCTCATCCTCGGCTATGCCGGCATCGTCTCGCTCGGCCACGCCGCATTCTTTGGCTTTGGCGGCTATGCGGCGGGACTCCTCGCATTACACGGCATCGTCACCGAGCCGGTAATTGCATTGGTCGTGGCTGGTCTTGCCGCGATGGCGCTTGGCTTCGTGACAAGCTTTCTCGTCATGCGCGGGTCAGATCTGACGCGGCTGATGGTGACGCTCGGTATTGCGCTGTTACTGCGCGAACTCGCCAACCGTTTTTCAAATATCACCGGTGGCTCCGATGGCCTTCAAGGCATCGAGATGGCGCCGATCCTCGGCCAGTTCTCGTTCGATATCTTCGGCAAGGTCGGCTTCATCTATTGTCTCTGCGTGCTGTTGGTCTTGTTCCTGCTGGCGCGACGCATCGTGCATTCGCCGTTCGGCCTGTCGCTGCGAGCGATCCGCAACAATCCGCTGCGCGCTTCGGCGATCGGCATTCCCGTCAATCGTCGGCTGATCGCGATCTACACCATCGCCGCCTTCTATGCAGGCGTTGCCGGTGCACTCTCGACGCAGACGACGGCGCTCGCCTCGCTCGACGGTTTTGCCTTCGATCGCTCGGCTGACCTGATGCTGGTCCTGATCATCGGCGGCACCGGCTATCTCTATGGCGGCTTGATCGGTGCGGTGATCTTCAAACTGCTGCAGGAGCTGTTCTCGACACTGACGCCGCAATACTGGCAGTTCTGGATCGGCGCCGTGCTGGTGGTCATCGTGCTGATCGGCCGCGACCGCATGCATCGCTGGGCGATGTTCCTGCCGCGCCTGATCGCAAGCAAGTTCAGCCGCGCCAAGACGCCGGTCGTTGCGCCGGAAGGTGAAGCGCCATGACCATTGCGCTGGAAACCGTCAATCTCGAAAAATCCTTCGGTGGCCTTCGCGTCACCCGCGATCTGTCGCTCAAGATCGAGGCCGGTGCGCGCCACGCGCTGATCGGCCCGAACGGTGCTGGCAAGACAACCGTGATCAATCTGCTGACCGGCGTGCTGAAGCCGAATTCCGGCCGCATTCTGCTCGAAGGCAACGACATCACCGGTCTGCCGGTGCACAAGCGCGTGCTGCGCGGGCTGTCGCGGACCTTCCAGATCAATCAGCTTTACCCCGACATGACGCCGCTGGAGACGGTCGGTCTCGCTGCGTCCGAACATCTCGGCCATGGCAGCGACTGGTGGCGTCGCATGGGCACCCGCAGTGACGTCAATGACGCGATCGCGGAAAACCTCGCGCGCTTTCATCTGCTCGACGTGATGAACGAGCCGACGGCGACATTGCCCTATGGCAAGCAGCGCCTTCTTGAGATCGCCGTCGCCATCGCCACCAAGCCGCGTGTGCTGCTGCTCGATGAGCCGGCTGCAGGTGTGCCGGAAAGCGAGCGCCACGATATTCTCTCGGCCGTCGCCAGCCTGCCGCGCGACGTCACCGTGTTGCTGATCGAGCATGACATGGATTTGGTATTCTCCTTTGCCGATCGCATCTCTGTGCTGGTCGCGGGCGCCATGCTGGTGGAAGGCCCGCCGGACGAAGTCGCGCGCGATCCGCGCGTCAAGGCCGTGTATCTGGGCGAGGGCGCCGATGTCTGACCTTCTCGACATCAATGACCTGCGCGCGGGCTATGGCGAAGCCGTGGTCATTCCCAAGATGACGCTGCAACTCGGCGAAAGCCAGGTGCTGGCACTGCTCGGGCGCAATGGCACCGGCAAGACCACGCTGATCAATTCCATCGTCGGCGTTACCCGCCGCTTCAGCGGCACGTTGAAGCTCGGCGGGAAGGACATCACGTCGCTGCGGCCGGACCAGCGTGCGCGAGCCGGCATCGGCTGGGTGCCGCAGGAGCGCAATATCTTCCGCTCGCTCACCGTGGAAGAAAACATGACCGCCGTGGCGCAGCCCGGGCCATGGGACGTCAAGAAGATCTACGAGATGTTTCCACGGCTCGAAGAGCGCAAGAACAATTTCGGCAATCAGCTGTCTGGCGGTGAACAGCAGATGCTGGCGATTGGCCGTGCGCTGACGCTCAATCCGCAGGTGCTGTTGCTGGATGAACCGACCGAAGGCCTTGCACCGATCATCGTCGATGAGTTGCTGGCAGCGCTGGGCAAGATCACCCGTGCCGGCGGCATCTGCTCCATCATCGTGGAACAGAATGCCCAAAAAATACTCGGGCTCGCCGATCGTGTCGTGATATTGGAACGCGGCACCATCGTGCATGATGCAACGAGTGCAGCGTTGAAATCCGATCCTGCCGTGCTGGAGCATTTCCTCGGCGTCGCCGGCGCGGCCGGCAGCAAGAATAAACACACGGCCGGCACACCCGGCTGATCTGCAAACCGAGCATTCTGGAGTAACGACTATGCAGAGAACCAAAGCCCCGTTCCGTGCCGACGAAGTCGGCAGCCTGTTGCGGCCCGCATCGATCAAGGAAGCGCGCGCCAAGCTGGAGAAGGGCGAGATTTCGGCCGACGACCTGCGCAAGGTCGAAGACATCGAGATCGAGAAGGTTGTGCATCGCCAGGCCTCGACCGGCCTCAAGCTCGCCACCGACGGCGAGTTCCGTCGTTCGTGGTGGCACTTCGACTTCCTCGCCAAGCTGACCGGCTGCGAACTCTATCATCCCGACACCGGCATCCAGTTCACCGGCGTCGAGACCCGTCATGACTCGGTGCGCGTGATCGGCAAGGTGGATTTCCCCGACGATCATCCGATGCTGGCGCACTTCAAGTTCCTGAAGAAGCATTGCGACACGGCGGGCGTCACCGCGAAAATGACCATTCCGTCGCCGGCTGTTCTGCATTTCCGCGGCGGTCGCAAGGCGATCTCGAAGGAGGTCTATCCGGATATCGAAGTGTTCTTCGAGGATCTGGCCAAGACCTATCGCAAGGCGGTGAAGGCGTTCTATGACGCCGGCTGCCGCTACCTGCAGTTCGACGACACGGTCTGGGCCTATCTCTGCTCGGAAGACGAGCTGAACAAGGTCCGTGCGCGCGGCGAGGATGCCGACAATCTGCAGCAGATCTATTCGCGCATCATCAATTACGCGATCGCCGAGCGTCCTGCGGATATGGTGATCACCACGCATGTCTGCCGCGGCAACTTCCGCTCCACCTGGATTTCGTCGGGCGGCTACGAGCCAGTGGCTGAAACGCTGCTCGCTGGTACCAATTACGACGGCTACTTCCTCGAATACGATTCGGACCGTGCAGGCGGCTTCGAACCGCTGCGCTTCCTGCCGAAGGGCAACAAGGTCGTCGTGGTTGGTGTCATCACCTCGAAGTTCGGCGAGCTCGAGAAGAAGGAAGACATCAAGGCGCGTCTGCAAGAGGCTTCGAAGTTCGCGCCGCTCGAGCAGCTGGCCGTGTCGCCGCAATGCGGTTTCGCCTCCACCGAGGAAGGCAACATCCTCAGCGAGGAAGAGCAGTGGGCCAAGCTCAAGCTCGCGGTCGATGTCGCGAACGAGTTGTGGGGCAAGTAAGCCCGCTGTCGCCTGACCGGCGGCTCGCCAACAAAAATGCCCGGCTTTTGCCGGGCATTTGCATTTAGTCTCCTGACGATGAGCTCTCAGGACTTGCCGCGGCCCACGCTTTCATAGGTGAAGCCGGCCTTCTCCATCTCCTCGGGACGGTAGATGTTGCGCAGGTCCACGATGACCGGCTGCTTCATCTTCTGCTTCACTTGCGCGAGGTCGAGTGCGCGGAACTGTTCCCATTCGGTCACAATCACGAGCGCGTCGGCGCCAGTCGCGCATGCATAGGCATCATCGCAATAGGTGATATCCGGCAGTTCGTGCCTGGCCTGTTCCATGCCGACGGGATCGTAGGCCTGCACGGTCGCGCCGAGATCCTGAAGCGCGGTGATCAAGGGGATCGACGGCGCCTCGCGCATGTCGTCGGTGTTGGGCTTGAACGTCAGTCCGAGCACGCCGACGGTCTTGCCGCGCAGATTGCCGCCTAGCGCGGCAGACACCTTCCGGGCCATGGCGCGCTTGCGGTTATCGTTGACGGTGAGGACGGCCTCGACGATCCGCAACGGCGCGTCGTAGTCCTGACCGGTCTTCACCAGTGCGCGGGTATCCTTCGGAAAACACGAGCCGCCGAAGCCGGGGCCTGCATGCAGGAACTTCGCGCCAATGCGGTTGTCGAGACCGATGCCACGCGCGACGTCCTGGACATCCGCGCCGGTCCGCTCCGCCAGATCAGCGATTTCATTGATGAAGGTGATCTTGGTCGCGAGGAACGCATTGGCGGCGTATTTGATCAGCTCGGCGGTGCGCCGACCCGTATACATGATGGGCGCCTGATTGAGATAAAGCGGGCGATAGATCTCCGAGATCACCGTGCGGGCGCGCTCGTCGTCGGTCCCGACAACGATGCGGTCGGGATGCTTGAAGTCGCGGATCGCGGCGCCCTCGCGCAGGAATTCCGGGTTTGACGCCACGGCGACGTCGGCGTCGGGATTGGTTGCCCTGATGATGCGCTCCACATCGTCGCCGGTGCCGACCGGCACGGTCGATTTGGTGATCACAACGGTAAAATCGCGCAGGTTGGCGGCGATCTCGCGCGCGGCGGCATGCACGTAGCTGAGATCGGCGTGGCCATCGCCGCGGCGGGACGGGGTTCCGACCGCGATGAACACGGCATCCGCCGTCTTCACGGCTTCACTGAGGTCGAGACTGAAGCCGAGCCGGCCGCTTTTCACATTGCTGGCCACCAGCGCGTCCAGGCCGGGCTCGAAGATCGGGATCTCGCCACGGAGCAGGGCGTCGATCTTGCTGCTGTCCTTGTCCACGCAGATCACGTGGTGCCCGAAATCGGCGAAGCAAGCGCCGGATACGAGGCCGACATAACCAGTGCCAATCATGGCGATATGCATGGGAGATTGCCTTTGTCTTGAAGATCATTCTGAAGAGCGCTTCGCGGCTGTGTTTTAGCAGAACACCGTGACTTGCACATCGCAGCGGCGATGCCGGATCACGTATATCATCTGTGGGCAGATCGTGCTAAAGAGTGGGCCAAGCATAATTCTGCCCACTTCCGGTCACATCCCCGCACATGAAGAACGATCAGATCCTCGGAATCATCTCGGATTTCTGCCGACAGGCGGAGATGGCGGAGTCGACCTTCGGTCGCCGGGCCGTCAACGACGGCAAGCTGGTGAATCGCCTGCGTGAGGGAAAGCGCATCACCATCGACACGCTGGAGCGGATTCAGGCCTTCATTGCCCAATCGATGCCGGAGGGCGTGCCGCCGCCACGCGGGCTGGAGCCGCCAATCGAACGGCGCGATCCGCGCAGCAATTTCCGCTTCTTCGAGAACCGGCAGAAATACCTGCTGTTTGTCCATACCTGCTCGGAAAAGCGGGTGATTGCCGATCGCGTCGGGCTCGAATTGGCCAGCATTCATCCGCGCCCGCCAGCGCTGCGGGTGTTTGATGCCGGCGTTGGTGACGGCACGGTGCTGGCGCGGGTGATGCGCTCGATGCACGGCCGTTTTCCGCATATGCCGTTCTACATCGCGGGCAAGGAGCTCAGCCTGGAGGATGTGCGACTGACCCTCGACAAGGTGCCGGACCGGTTGTTCGAGCATCCGGCCACGGTCTTCGTCCTGACCAACATGCACTATGCCGAGGCGCCCACGCTCACCCCGGCATCGCCGGCCGCTGCCGCCGCCATGATCTGGCACGAGGTTCCGCTGCGGGGGGCTTCGTCCGGCGAATTCGCCGACCAGATCGCCGGACTTGGAGCTTTTCTTGAGGACAACTGGCGGGCCAGCATCAACCCCCGATCAGGCATGCCGACCTATGAACGGCCTGTGGCGCTGGTGGTTTATCGCGAGGATCACCGGTTCCTGCTGGATTCGATTATCCCCCGCGCAGGACGCACGGAGGCCAATTTTGACCTGATTATCGCCTCCCAGCCCTATCGGGCGAAGTCTTCGGTACAATTTCGGGCCAAACGGATCATGGCGCCGCTGGCCCGGGCGCTGCGGGCAGGTGGGCGACTGATCGGTATCCACTCGCATGGGCAGGACCCCGGTATGGAGATCGTTCAAGCCGTCTGGCCCAAAGAAAATCCTTTCGCCGTGAGCCGGCATGAGCTATTGCGGGCGGTGAAATATGAGCTGGGCTCAGCCGGCCGCGATCTGAACTTCAATGCCTATTCCGACCAGCGGTCGATCTTTCGCTACGCCATGGAGGCGTTGCCGAACGAGGTGACCGGATCGATCGGAACTTCGACGGCTTTTGCAGCGTGGAACGCGGCGGTTTACGTGGCCCAAATCGAGGATGACCGTTTGACGGAAGTGACGGAGAGCGGCCGTTACCTGGATGCCACCCGAGAGGTTCTGCGCAAGCACAACGGTCTCTGGTTCTACGACGAATCCTACGTCATCTCGCGGCGTCGCGACTGACATTTCCGGAACAATCTGACGAAGGCTGCCGGGCTCCGGCGCAACCTAGAGGACCAGTTGATGCGCGCGTCTTATCTCTTCACCAGTGAATCGGTTTCCGAAGGCCATCCCGACAAGGTCTGCGACCGTATCTCCGACGAGATCGTTGATCTGTTCTTCCGCGAAGGCCCGAAGGCGGGCATTGATCCTTGGGATATTCGCGCTGCCTGCGAAACCCTTGCCACCACCAACAAGGTTGTGATCGCCGGCGAGACCCGCGGTCCATCCACCGTCACTAACGACCACATCGAAGCCGTCGTTCGCGCCGCCATCAAGGACATCGGCTACGAGCAGGACGGTTTCCACTGGAAGACTGCCGACGTCGAGATTCTGCTGCATCCGCAGTCGGCAGATATCGCACAGGGCGTCGATGCCAAGCAGCCGACCAATGCCGAAGAAGGCGCTGGCGACCAGGGCATCATGTTCGGTTATGCCACCAACGAAACGCCCGAGCTGATGCCGGCGCCGATCTTCTACGCGCACAAGATCCTGCGCCTGATCTCGGAAGCCCGTCATGCCGGTACCGAAAAGGTGCTCGGCCCCGACTCCAAGAGCCAGGTCACCGTGCAATACGAAAACGGCAAGCCGGTCGGCGTGCGCGAAATCGTCGTCTCGCATCAGCATCTCGTCGAGGACATGACCTCGAACCAGGTGCGCGAACGCGTCGAGCCCTATGTCCGCAAGGCGCTGCCGGATGGCTGGATCAGCGACAAGACGATCTGGCACATCAATCCGACCGGCAAGTTCTTCATCGGTGGCCCCGATGGCGACGCAGGTCTCACCGGCCGCAAGATCATCGTCGACACCTACGGCGGCGCAGCTCCGCATGGTGGCGGTGCATTCTCAGGCAAGGACTCCACCAAGGTGGACCGTTCGGCCGCTTACGCCGCGCGCTACGTCGCCAAGAACATCGTTGCCGCAGGCCTCGCCGACAAGGCGACGTTGCAGCTCGCTTACGCCATCGGCGTGGCGCGCCCGCTGTCGATCTATGTCGATACCCACGGCACCGGAAAGGTCGCTGACGATGCCATCGAGAAGGCCGTAGCTGCCGCGATGGACCTGACGCCGCGCGGCATCCGCAAGCATCTCGACCTCAACAAGCCGATTTACGCCCGCACATCGGCCTACGGTCATTTCGGTCGCACGCCGGATGCCGACGGCGGCTTCTCCTGGGAGAAGACCGACCTCGTCGATGCGCTGAAGCGCAACGTCTAACCACAAAGCGTCGTTCCGGGTCGTGTGCGCATCTTCGCGCATACGAACCCGGAACCCAGAAGTGACTATCACATCGAGATTCCGTGTTCGCTCGCGAAGGCGCGAGCGCTGCGGAATCGCTCTCTCATCAAGGATTAAAACATGACCGCCCCCAACGGTTTCACCGACTACATCGTCAAGGATATCAATCTCGCGCCATTCGGCCGTAAAGAGCTCTCGATCGCCGAGACCGAGATGCCTGGCCTGATGGCCACCCGCGAGGAATTCGGCCCGAAGCAGGTGCTGAAGGGCGCGCGCATTGCCGGCTCGCTGCACATGACCATTCAGACCGGTGTGCTGATCGAGACGCTGAAGGCGCTCGGCGCCGACATCCGCTGGGTCTCCTGCAACATCTATTCGACCCAGGATCACGCCGCTGCCGCGATCGCAGCCGCCGGCATTCCGGTGTTCGCGATCAAGGGCGAAAGCCTGACTGAATATTGGGACTACACCGCCAAGCTGTTCGACTGGCATGGCGGCGGTCATCCCAACATGATCCTCGACGACGGCGGCGACGCCACCATGTATGTCCATCTCGGCCTCAAGGCCGAGAACGGCGATACGGCGTTCCTGGACAAGCCGGGTTCGGAAGAAGAGGAAGTGTTCTTCGCGCTGCTCAAGAAGCAGCTCAAGGAAAAGCCGAAGGGCTACTTCAAGGCGATCGCCGACAGCATCAAGGGCGTCTCGGAAGAGACCACCACGGGCGTGCATCGTCTGTACGACATGCAGAAGGCTGGCACGCTGTTGTGGCCCGCGATCAACGTCAACGACTCCGTGACCAAGTCGAAGTTCGACAACCTCTATGGCTGCCGTGAATCGCTGGTCGACGGCATCCGTCGCGGCACCGACGTCATGATGTCCGGCAAGGTCGCCATGGTTGCCGGCTTCGGCGACGTCGGCAAGGGCTCGGCCGCTTCGCTGCGCCAGGCTGGTTGCCGCGTGTTGGTGTCCGAAATCGATCCGATCTGCGCATTGCAGGCGGCGATGGAAGGCTATGAAGTCGTGACCATGGAAGACGCCGCACCGCGCGCCGACATCTTCGTCACCGCGACCGGCAACAAGGACATCATCACCATCGAGCACATGCGCGCGATGAAGGATCGTGCCATTGTCTGCAACATCGGTCACTTCGACAACGAGATCCAGATCGCCACGTTGAAGAACCTGAAGTGGGACAACATCAAGCCGCAGGTCGACGAAATCACCTTCCCAGACGGCAAGCGCATGATCCTGCTGTCCGAAGGCCGCCTGGTGAACCTCGGCAACGCGACCGGACATCCGTCCTTCGTGATGTCGGCCTCGTTCACCAACCAGACGCTGGCGCAGATCGAACTCTATGCCAACAACAAGGACGGCAAGTACAAGAAGGAAGTCTACGTCCTTCCGAAGTCGCTCGACGAGAAGGTAGCCCGTCTGCATCTCGCCAAGATCGGCGTCAAGCTGAGCACGCTCAGCAATGAGCAGGCCGCCTATATCGGTGTGAAGACCGAAGGCCCGTTCAAGGCGGATCACTACCGCTACTGAGTTCGGTCTGACGGTTTGAATAAGAAAAGCCCCGGAGTAATCCGGGGCTTTTTGTTTAAGTTTTACTCGCAGGCCGTAGTTGAGACGGTGGCTCTCAAGCCAACATCTCCCGCACCATAGGAATGACCTTGCGGCCATAGAGATCGATGCACGTCATCAGCTTCTCATGCGGCAGGGCGCCAGCGCTGTATTTCAGATCGAAGCGTGAAATGCCGAGCGCTTTCGCGGTTTTCGCGATCTTCTTCGCCACGGTCTCTGGCGATCCCACATAGAGCGAGCCGCGTTCGGCTTCCTGATCAAATTCGCGGCGTTGCATCGGTGGCCAGCCGCGCTCCTTGCCGATGCGATCGCGCATGGCTTTGTAATCAGACCACAGTTCCTCACGTGCCTGCTCGTCGCTGGCGGCGACATAGCCCGGCGAATGCACGCCGATCGGCTTCACGGGCAGCTTAATCTCGGCATAGGCGCGATGATAGAGATCGACATAGGGTTTGAACCGCTCGGGCTCGCCGCCGATGATCGCCAGCATCAAAGGCATGTCATAGCGCACCGCGCGAACGACCGACTCAGGGCTGCCGCCAACACCGATCCAGGTCTTGAGCGTGCCGGTCTCGACGGGCGGATAGACGCGCTGATTGGTGAGGGGCGGTCGGGTCGTGCCGCTCCAGGTTACTTCCGGCTCGGACGCCAGCGCTGCGAACAGATCGAGCTTGTCCTCGAACAGCGTCTCGTACTGGTCGAGCTTGAAGCCGAACAGCGGGAAGGATTCGGTGAACGAGCCGCGGCCGAGGATGACCTCGGCGCGGCCGTTCGATGCGGCATCCACGGTGGCAAAGCGCTGGAAAACGCGGATCGGATCGTCGGAGCTCAGCACGGTCACGGCGGATCCGAGGCGGATGCGCTTCGTGCGCGTGGCGATCGCTGCCAGCACGACTTCGGGCGCCGATACGGCAAAGTCTGCGCGGTGATGCTCACCGACGCCAAAGAAGTCGACGCCGAGCTGATCGGCGAGGACGGCCTCGTCGATGACATTCCGGATGACTTGTGCATGTGACAGCATTTCGCCGTCTGCGCCACGTGTGACGTCACCGAACGTGTCGAGACCTAGTTCGAGCGGCATGGATCGCTTCCCTGATGGAGCCGAAACGAAAAAGGCCGCGCATCATGCGCGGCCTTTCGCAGTAAAGGCGTGCGGCCCTTACTTGGGCGCGGTGATTTCGAACTTCAAGGTGCCGATGTCATCGACGCCGCATTCGACCTTGTCGCCAGGCTGCAGCGCCGCAACGCCGGCCGGGGTACCGGTCAGGATGACGTCGCCGGCGCCGAGTTCGACCTGCAGCGAGAGCTTCGCGATGATCTCGGCGATATTCCAGATCATCTCGGACAGGTCGCCCTTCTGGCGTTCGGTGCCGTTCACCGAGAGCCAGATCTTGCCCTTGGAGGGATGGCCGACCTTCGAGGCGGGGACGAGCGCGCCGGTGGGCGCTGACATGTCGAACGACTTTCCGATTTCCCAGGGCTGCTCTTTCTTGCGCGAGATGGTCTGGAGGTCGCGGCGGGTGAGATCGACGCTGACGCCATAGCCCCAGACGTGATCGAGTGCCTTTTCCGGCGAGATGTTGAGGCCGCCGCTCTTCAGCGCGACAACGAGTTCGACCTCGTGCTGCATGTCCTTGGTCAGGGTCGGGTAGGGGATCTTGCTGCCATCCGGGACGATCATGTCGGCGTGCTTGGCGAAGAAGAAGGGAGGGTTACGCTCGTCATTACCGAGTTCGCGGATGTGCTCGAGATAGTTGCGGCCCACGCACCAGACACGGCGCACCGGGAATTTCGAAGTCTCGCCCTGAACGGCGATGGCGGCCTGTGGCGGAGGGGCGATAAAGAACGATGCGGTCATGGACGGCTCTCGGGCTGGTTGTGAAGGCTGGGATCAAAACGGATGCCGCGCTTGCGCGGCAGAAAACAGAGGCAAGTCTTACGCCGACGCATGAAGCGGTGCCAGCGGCGAAGCATCACGATGTTGCAAGCGGAAGAACGACGCGTAGCGTCCGCCACGGCGCAGCAGGTCGTCGTGGCGGCCGCGCTCGACGATCTCGCCGCCCTCGACCACAAGAATGGCGTCGGCATGCATGATGGTGTGCAGGCGGTGCGCAATGACGATCGTGGTGCGATTCTGGCAGAGATGCTCGATGGCTTCCTGCACCGATTTTTCGGATTCGGAATCCAGCGCTGCGGTAGCTTCGTCCAGCAGGATGACCGGTGCGTTCTTCACCAGCGCGCGCGCAATGGCGATGCGTTGGCGCTGGCCGCCGGAGAGTTGTGCGCCATGCTCGCCGACCGGCGTCTCGTATCCGAGCGGGAAGCCCATGATGAAATCATGGGCGCAGGCGGCCTTGGCTGCCGCCACGATCTCGTCTTCCGTCGCGCCCGGTTTGCCGAAGGCAATGTTTTCGCGGATCGTGCCGCGGAACAGATAGACATCCTGGCCGACATAGGCGGTCTGGCCGCGCAGCGAGCGCCGTGACACCTGGCCGATCGACTGGCCGTCGATGGTAATGTCGCCTTCGCTGACCTCATAGAGTCGCAGCAGCAGCGCTAGCACGGTGGACTTGCCGCCGCCGGAGGGGCCGACCAGTGCAGTGACCTTGCCGGGCTCGGCGACGAAGCTCATGCGATTCAGAACGACTTCGTTGGGGCGATAGCGGAACGTCACGTCATGCAGCTCGACGCGCGCATCGGTCAGTTTGAGCGCCGGCTTGTGGTCGTCATTCGGCTCGGAAGCCGGGCTGTCGACGATCTCAAGTAGCGTATGCGCGCCGATGATCTGACTGTTGAGATCGATGTTCAGCCGCGCCAGCCGCTTCGCAGGCTCATAGGCTAGCAGGAAGGCGGTGACGAAGGAGAAGAACTGGCCCGGCGTTGCGCCCATCGCCACCACGCGATAGCCGCCATACATCAGCGATGCGGCGATGGCGAAGCCGCCCAGCGTTTCCATCAGCGGGCTGGAGCGGCTGGAGACGCGCGCCATCTTGTTGGCGTTCTGCTCGACGGCCGTGATGCTCGCTTCCATGCGCTGCTGCATGGTCGCTTCGAGCGTGAACGCCTTCACCGTGCGGATACCCTGCAGCGATTCCTGCATCACTTCCAGAATCTCGGTGGTGCCGGTGAACTGGTTGCGAGCGAGGCCCTTGATGCGGCGGACCAGTTTGCGCAGCACCAGCATCGCGGGCGGCGCGACCAGGAAACCGAACAGCGCCATATAGGGATCTTGCATCACCATCACGCCGACTAGCGCGATCAGCGACAGCAGATCGCGGCCGACGGCGTTGATCAGCAGGCTGAGCACCTGGGTCACCGAATTGGCGCCGGCGGTGAGCCGCTGCAGGAATTCCGACGAATGTCGCTCCGAGAAAAAACCGATGCTCTCGTTCATCAGCTTGGCAAAAAGCCGGCGCTGATTGTTGGCAACGATGGCGTTGGAGATCTTCGAAAGAATGACGGTATGGCCGTAGGTCGACGCGCCCTTGATCAGGAAGATCACCACCACGAAGCCCGAGAACAGCGCGATCCGCTCGATGCTCTTGTCCACATAGGCTTGGTTGATAACCTCGCCGAGCATATAGGCGGCACCTGCGGTGGTCGCGGCGGAGACGGCCATCAGCAGGAAGGCCAGGAGGTAGCGCCGCCAATAGGTGACCGCCTGTTCGGCGACCAAGCGGCGGATCAGCGCCCAGGCGCCGTAAGGATCGTCAGTGACTTTGCGAGTAATCTTGGCCATCCGCGGTCCAGCGACGGCGCCGGGCAGGGATTTGCCAGGGCGCCCAGTCAGCTTGCGAAACAGCCGCCTGATTGCCCGTTAAATCGCGGTTTTTCAAGCCAAAATCGGGCTTGCCAAGACTTTGTTAACCCGTTGGCCCGGTGGCGTCCGCCGCCGGATTCGGGCCGATTTGGTCCCAGAATCTCTCGGAAGCACGGCACGCGACGGGTACGCGCCGTGCTTCCGGTTGGCGGGGTGTAACCCGATCAGAACCGGTAATTCACACCCGCTTTCATGGTGTGGAACCTGGTATCGACCGCGATGCTGGAGTTGGAGGAGAAACCATTGGCGACGTCGTTGACGGCGGTGGAGAACAGCGTGCTCCGGCCAAGATCCACATAGAGATATTCGGTCTTGAACGACCACTGCGGGGTGAATGCGTATTCGAGGCCTGCACCGGCGGTCCAGCCCCACTGTGTCTGGCCGGCCGACACCGCCGCAACCTGGCCGAGCACACCATTCGGGCCGGTCAGAGTAAAGTTCCCGTTGGTGTTGACCCGGCCATAGGCGCCGCCGCCGGTGCCGTACAGGAACACGCGGTCCCATGCATAGCCGAGCCGGCCGCGAATCGTGCCGAACCATTCGACTTCGGAGCCGGTGCCGAATGCTGCGGACGTGGTCACGCCGTTATTGTTCAGCGTCTGATTGCCCTCGAAGCGGCCCTTGATGCCTGACCACTGGAAGTCAGTCTCGATGCCGACGACGAAGCCGCCATTGTATTGATAGTTGTAGCCAGCCTGTCCACCGCCGAAGAAACCGCTCGAGGTCAGGCTGAAATTGCCGTTGGTGCTGGCAACGAGCGCGGCTGCCTCGGCCTGCAACTGCCGCTGTGTAGCCTGGAACGGATAGTCGAACTTATCGCCGCCGAAACCGACATTGGCGCCGACGTAGAAGCCTGTCCAGGAGAACACCTGGACGGGCGCGACTGGCGCCTTCACCGGATAGGGCATGTCGGCCGCAACGGCAGGAACGGCTGCACCGATAAGCAGTGCTGCGCCAGCGAATACTCTCTTCATGATCAGGCCCCTCAGTTTCTTGCGCGCGGCAAGTGATTTCCGATGCATCGCCGTCATCGGCGATCGCATGTGAAGTGTCGTCGAGCCAAGGCATCTGCGAATGATGCCGGGACTCGCGGCTTCCACGTGCACAATGACAGGGCTGGCGGAGAGGTCTTGTTCATGCGCGTAGCAGATTTTGGCTCTCGCGCACTGCCACTAAACTTCGCGTCGATGTGGCGTTATCGCAACAGCACATATGCGCACTATACAACCACGGTTACAGAACGTCGCACTGCCGAGATTTTTCGTGATGAGTTTGTTCTGTGTTGCTACACTATTCGTCGGAAATGAGTTGGACGTATGCATCAAGCCAGTTTCGTCTCAGATGGATTTGGTCCGGAATTACCGGATCACCAGAAATTCGCGCTGTGGTGCGAAAACATGGAAGCGCTCACCTGCTGCGTGGACATCACACGTGCTGAAGAACGGCCGTTCTCGGCGTTCGTGCACTGGGCAGATTATTCGAATGTGCGGGTCACCCGGTTCGGCGGCACGTTCAGTCGAATCCGGCGATCCAGAACGGCAATCTCGCGCGGACCGGACGATGATTTCTGTTTGATGTTTCATCGAGGCGAGGGGACGCTGGTTGTCGATCAGGTGGGGCGCGAGACGGCCTTGTCGTCTGACCGCGCATTTATTGGTACAAACGGACGTCCGGCCGATTTGCGGTCGGATGCGAATTTTTCGTCGACGACGCTGACAGTCAGTAGGGAGCGCCTGTTGCCCCTCATTGGCAATGTCGACGATCTCCTGATCCAACCGCTCGACGAACGGCGCGCAGTCGTGGCCCATTTGCGGCGCTACATCGAAATCTCTGTCGATCTCCTGCGCGATCCGCATGATGCGGAGCTCGACAGCCATATCAGCACGACCCTGCTGGATCTGACTGCGCTGGCGCTTGGCGCGCGCGGCGACGCCGCGCAACTCGCTTCGATGCGCGGTCTGCGCGCGTCACGGACGCAGGAGATTATTGCTGAGATCGACCGCCATTTCGCGGATCCGGGTTTCTCGGTGGGGCAGGTCGCGCGCCGGCTGGATTTGTCGCCGCGCTATCTCCAGGACCTTCTGCAAGATACCGGATCGAGTTTCACAGAACGCCTTCTGGAGCACCGTTTGCAACATGCAATGCGTCTGCTGACGAGCGAGCAGGGTGATCGGCTGAAGATCAGCGAAATCGCGCTAGCCAGTGGCTTCAACGAGATCTCATACTTCAATCAGCGATTTCGGCGGCGTTTCGGCGAGACGCCGACGCAGTGCCGGCGCTGATCTAACTACTCAGGCCGATTTCGCCATCAATTCGATGCCATGGCGCTCGCGGGCGAGCTTCTCTTCCCAGGCCAGCGCGTGGCGTGCGATGGTTTCTAGATCGTCATATTGCGGCGTCCAGTTTAGCGTGGCGCGGATCCGGGACGTATCGGCGATCATGGTCATGATATCGCCGTCGCGGCGCGGCGCGTATTGAACGGCGAAGTTGCGGCCCGATGCACGTCGTACGGCTTCGATGGTTTCCAGCACCGAATAGCCGCGGCCATAGCCGCAATTGAGGGTCGTGGATGCGCCGCCTTCGCGCAGGTAGCTCAGTGCGGCGCGGTGGGCCTGAACGAGGTCGCTGACATGGATGAAGTCGCGGATGCAGCTTCCGTCGGGCGTCGGATAATCGGTTCCGAATACGTCGATCTTGCTGCGCTGACCGGTTGCGGCCTCGACGGCGATCTTGAGCAGATGCGTCGCGCCCATGGTGGCGAGGCCTGTGCGGCCCTGCGGATCGGCGCCGGCGACGTTGAAGTAACGCAGCGCGACAAACTCCATGCCATAGGCCGGCGCGATGTCGTGCAGCATGATCTCGGTCATCAGCTTCGATGATCCGTAAGGCGACAGCGGACGCGTTGGGGCATCTTCTGCCACCGGCGTGAAATCGGGATTGCCGTAGACGGCAGCGGTCGACGAGAAGATAAATTTTTTGACGCCGCATTTCACTGCCGCGCTGAGCAGGTTGCGTGTCGTCATCGTGTTGTTGCGATAGTAGGCAAGCGGGTCGCGCATCGATTCCGGCACGACGACAGAGCCCGCAAAATGGATGATGGCGTCGATGCCATGGGCAGCAATGACGCCCTCGACAAGGTTCTCATCAGCGACATCGCCGATAAACAGCGGAACGCCCTCCGGGAGATATGTTGAGAAGCCCGTCGACAAATTGTCGATCACGACCACGCTCTCGCCGGCTTCCACCAGCGCATGGACCATGTGACTTCCGATATAACCGGCGCCGCCGGTGACAAGGACGGTCATTGGATTTACTCACTCTCCCGTTTTGGGAACGCTATCGCGCCCGGGATGAAGAGTGGGTTTCGACGGCCGGCAACTGGCCACTATGCTTAATGTTGCGTATAGGAAATCGGGCGAAATGGAGACACCTGTGCCGATTGCGGGCAAAACGGCCGATAAACTGCAGCTGATCGTCACGAATCTGCACTGGCGCTACTCCGGTGTGACGGCGACCAACCGCATGGTGGCGCCGAAACTCGCAGACATGTTCGACGCGGCTTGGCTTGGATCCGACGCGCCCGCCGGCATTGCGCGCATGGATATCGGCGATCTCGTGAAATTGTGGCTGCGCCGCAAGCCTGTGATTTGGCACGCGCGGCGCAACAACGAGATGATTGCCGGCGTTCTGCTCAAGGCGCTCGGGTGGCCGATGAAACTGCTCTTCACCTCGGCAGCGCAGCGCCGTCATACCTGGATCACACGCTGGCTGATCAGCCGGATGGATGCCATCATCGCGACCAGCGACATTTCCGCGTCATATCTGAAACGGTCTGCGACGGTGGTGACGCATGGTGTGGATACCGACCGCTACGCGCCGCCCATCGATCGCCGAGCGGCGTTTGCCGAGGCGAAGCTACCGGGGCGCTATGCAATCGGCTGCTTCGGCCGCGTGCGCGCGCAGAAGGGCACCGATCTGTTTGTCGAGGCGATGTGCGAGTTGTTGCCGCGCTATCCCGATTTCATCGCCGTCATCGTCGGCGCAATCACGCCGGACCAGATCGGCTTTGCCAATGACCTCAAGAAGAAGATCGCCGATGCCGGTCTGCAGTCGCGCATCGTTATCACCGGCGAGTTGCCGATCGAAGAGGTCGAGCGATGGTATCAACGCCTGACGATCTACGCTTTCACTTCGCGCAATGAAGGCTTCGGTCTGACGCTGATCGAGGCGATGTCGGCGGGGGCCGCGCTGGTCGCAACGCGTGCGGGCGCCGCGGAGATCGTGGTCGAGGAAGGCGTGACCGGCAAGCTCGTGCCAACCGGCGATGCAGTGGCACTCACGCTGGCATTGGAGCCGCTGATGCGCGATCCCGATGCCGCTGCAGCCATGGGTGAACGTGCACGCCAGCGTGTGCTCGACAAATTCAGCCTCGATGTAGAAGCGCGCGGAATCGCGGAAGTTTATCGCAGGCTGCTCTGACCCTGCAGGATATCCGCAACGAACGCGTCCAAGTCACCGCCGGCAAACAGGAAGCCGGGTAGATGCGCGGCCTTGGCCGCTTCGATATCCGTATCGCGGTCGCCGATGGCAAAACTGCCTTTGCGTTGCACAGGCCAGTGCTGCATCAGATCGAGGATCATGCCCGGGCTCGGCTTGCGCCAGTGATGATCTTCCAGATAGCCCGCAACTGATCCGGCCGGATGGTGCGGGCAATAGCGGACGTCATCGATGCGGGCGCCTTGTGCGGCGAGTTCGGAACGCATCCACTTAAACAGTGTATTGAGTTCGTCTTCGGTGAAATAACCGCGTGCGACGCCGGACTGGTTGGAAAACAGGAAGACGAAATAGCCGGCATCGTTGAGCCGGCGAATAGCCTTGGCCGCGTTCGGCATCCAGCGGATGCGATCGGATGTGCCCATATAGCCGTCGTCGTAATTGATGACGCCGTCGCGATCGAGAAACGCTGCGGGCTTTGCTTGCGTGGTCGTCATATCTGCGCGCTTCTGTTGGACGCCTCGGCCATCACGCTCTGGATAATCTCGGCGACATCGTCGGCCGGAATGTCCCGCATGCAGGCATGGTTGTTCATGGTGCAGACCGGTCTGTGACACGGCTGGCACGGAACGATGGTCTTGGTCTGCACGGTTGCCGCCAGCGGATTGAGCGGTCCCCAAAGCTGTGGGCTGGTCGGTCCGAAAATGCCGACGGTCGGCGTGCCGACAGCCGCCGCGATATGCATCAGGCCGGAATCATTGGCCACGGCGACATTGGCGGCGGCCATGCCGATCACGCCATTGCGCAGGTCGTTGGTGGTAAGATCGCGCGCGCGGGGACCAGCGGCAGCAATGATCTCATTGGCGAGGTCCTTCTCGCCCGGGCCGCCGATGACCCAGACGTCCAGCCCGCGCTCGACCAGCAGTTTTGCCGCCTCGGCATAATAGGTCCACCGCTTGGAGGAACCGACCGAGCCGGGACCGAGCGCGACCGCCGGACCGGTTCCAAGCCCATTGGCCTGCCGCCAGCGCGCGATCTCGTCGGCGGGCACGCGGAACTGGGGCACCGGCCATTCCGGCGGCAGCGGCGTGCCGTCCGGCAGCGCCAGCGCGCATTTCTTGTCGATCATGCGCGGCAGCTTCTTTTCGCCCCAGCGCCACTGATTGATCAGGCCGAAGCGCGCCTCGCCGACAAAGCCGATGCGCTCCGGGATGCCGGCCAGAGCGGGTGCCAGAGCCGATTTCCAGGTCCGCGGCATCACCAGCGCGGTACCGTAGTTCCGAGCGCGCAGGGTGGCGGCCAGTTCCCATTGTTTGGCGAGCGCAAGCTGGCTGCGGGGCAGGTCCCAGACGATGCCTGAGCGCACGCCCGGCATGTAGTCGACCAGCGGGGCGACCAGTTTGGTCACCAGCAAATCGACCGGCCGGTTCGGCCAGCGCTCCTTCAGGACCCGGACGACCGTATGACCCCGGACGAAATCACCGATCCACATATAGGGCACGATCAGGATCGGCCGGGTATCGTCCGGATCGACCATCACGCCCTGGTATGGGGAATTTACGTTCATTCTTTCAAGGACTTCGCTGTTCTGCCGCGGGCTATATCCGGCTCACGTCGGTACCCGCTCCATTCGGACAGGTAAAGCCATTTGGGATGTTTCCAACCATGTCCCCATGGCGACGACGAACATCCCGTTGCCCAAGTTGCCTGTGGGGCAGGGTTGAGGCAAAGGTGGGTCAATCATGAGATCGGGGACTTCATGCTGCTTGTGACCGGAGGGGCCGGTTTTATCGGATCGAATGTCGTGGCCGCGTTGAACGACGCCGGCCGCGCGGACGTGGCCGTCTGCGATGTGCTCGGCCATGATGGAAAATGGCGTAATCTCGCCAAGCGGCAACTTGCGGATGTGGTGCCGCCAACCGAACTGATGGACTGGCTGAAGGGCCGCAAGCTCGATGCGGTCATTCATCTCGGCGCGATTTCGGAAACCACCGCGACCGACGGTGATCTTGTGATCGAGACTAATTTCCGCCTCTCGATGCGCCTGCTGGACTGGTGCACGGCCAATGCGACGCCGCTGATCTATGCATCGTCCGCTTCGACCTATGGCGATGGTGCGCAGGGCTTTCGCGACGAGCAGACCGTTCCGGAACTCAAGAAACTGCGGCCGATGAATCTCTACGGATGGAGCAAGCACCTGTTCGACCTCGCCGTCGCCGAGCGCGTCGCCAAGGGCGAGAAGATGCCGCCGCAATGGGCCGGTCTGAAGTTCTTCAACGTGTTCGGGCCGAACGAGTATCACAAGGGCTCGATGATGAGCGTGCTGGCGCGGCGCTTCGACGACATCAAGGCCGGCCGCGGTATTCAGCTGTTCAAGTCGCATCGCGAGGGCATTGCGGACGGCGATCAGCGCCGCGACTTCATCTATGTCGAGGACGTCGTTCGCGTGATGATGTGGCTGCTGGCGTCGCCCTGTGTCAGCGGCATCTTCAATGTCGGGACGGGAACCGCGCGCAGCTTCAAGGATCTGATGCTGGCTGCCTACACTGCACTCGGCACCAGGCCGAACATCGACTATATCGACATGCCCGAGCAGATTCGCGGCAGCTATCAGTACTTCACGCAGAGCGAAGTCGATCGGTTGCGCGGCGCCGGCTACAACGGCGGTTTTACAACATTGGAAGATGCGGTCTCGCATTATGTGAGGGGCTTCCTCGACCAGCCCGATCGCTTCCGTTGACGGCACAACAGGTACCGGTGTGATGTTTGATTTCGACGCCCTGTCGCACGCGATTGCCGACCAGACAGTGCTCTGCGTCGGCGATCTGATGATCGACGAATTCGTCTATGGCGAGGTGTCGCGGATTTCGCCGGAAGCGCCTGCGCCGGTCATCGCGGTCCAGCGCAGCGAGATCAATATTGGCGGCGCCGGCAATGTCGCACGTAATATTGCAGCCCTCGGCGCGAAATGCATCTTTGTCGGTCTGGTCGGTGAGGACGATGCCGGTGCAACGCTCAAGAATGCGCTCGCGCAGGAGCCTCTGATCGAAGCATTGCTGGTCACGGATTCATCGCGCCCGACGACGCGCAAGGTGCGCTTCGTGTCCGAGCATTTCGCGACGCATATGCTGCGCGCCGACTGGGAACTGGCTGCGCCCGCGTCCGCCGCCATCGAGAAGCAATTGATCGATACAATTTTGCCGCAACTCGCGCGTGTCGACATCGTACTGCTGTCCGACTACGCCAAGGGCGTGCTGACCGCGCGGGTGATCCGCAACGTCATCGACGCGGCGAAGAAGCTCGGCAAGCGCGTCATCGTCGATCCCAAGAGTGCAAATTTTGCGATTTATCGCGGCGCGACCTTGCTGACGCCGAACCGCAAGGAATTCGCCGAGGCAACGCGTAGCCGTGCAGACAGCGACATCAACATCGCGACCGCCGCGCAGGAAGCGATGATTCTGGCGGACTGCGCCGCGATGCTGGTGACCCAGAGCGAGCATGGCATGACGCTGGTGCCGCGCGATGGCGAGCCCATCCATGTGCCAGCGCTGCCGGTCAAGGTGCGCGACGTCTCGGGTGCCGGCGACACGGTGGCGGCGATGCTGGCTGTAGCGCTCGCGGCCGGAGCTGACTGGGAAGCGGCATTGCGCGCGGCAACTGCCGCAGCAGCGGTCGCTGTCAGCAAGAAGGGGACGGCGGTGGTCACACCGTCCGAACTGCGTCGCCGGATTTTGCCGCATGCATTTCTGGCCGCTGAAGAGAAAATCGTGGCATCGACTGAGCTCAATGCGCAACTGGCCGACTGGCGCAAACAGCAGTTGCGGATCGGTTTCACCAATGGCTGTTTCGATATCCTGCATCCCGGTCATGTAAAGGTTCTGACGGCTGCGCGCGCGACTTGCGATCGCCTGATCGTCGGCCTCAACAGCGACGCGTCGGTGAAGCGTCTGAAGGGCGAGGGGCGCCCGGTGCAGGACGAACGCGCTCGCGCAGAAGTGCTTGCGGCGCTGGAGGCGGTCGATCTGGTCGTGATTTTCGAAGAGGATACCCCACTGAACCTGATTACGCAGATCGCGCCGGCGACGCTGGTCAAAGGCGGCGATTACACGCGAGAGCAGGTGGTTGGCCATGAGGTTGTCGCCGCCAACGGCGGAGAGGTGATCCTGATCGATATCCTCCAAGGCCACAGCACGACGTCGCTGGTCGAGCGCGCGCGCAGCGGACAGTCATGACACGCATCACACAGTTTTCTGCCCGTAACTGGCTGATTGCGACGCATGACGCCATCGTCACGGCGGCCGCGGTCGTTCTCAGCTTCGTGCTGCGTTTCGATGGCGAAAATCTGTGGGATCGGCTGCCGCTGCTCCTGAAGATCCTGCCGTATTTCGTCGTCTTCAGCTTTTTCGTCTGTTACCTGTTCAATCTGACGACGACGAAGTGGCGCTTCATTTCGCTGCCCGATTTGCTGAATATCATCAAGGCATCCACGGTGTTGACGGGCGCACTTCTGGTGCTCGACTACATCTTCCTGGCGCCGAACGTGTACGGCACGTTCTTCCTCGGCAAGACAACGATCATTATCTACTGGTTCATCCAGATCTTCTTTCTGAGCGGATCGCGACTGGCCTATCGCTATTTCCGTTATACACGTACGCGCAATCAGGCGCGCGCGATGGATGCGTCACCGGCACTGCTGATCGGTCGTGCGGCCGATGCCGAGGTGTTCTTGCGCGGCATTGAGAGTGGTGCCGTCAAGCGCATGTGGCCGGTTGGTATCTTGTCGCCGGCGATGTCCGACCGCGGACAGGCGATCCGAGGTGTGCCGGTCCTGGGCGGCATCGATGATCTCGGTAATGTCGTTGATGACTTCAGCACGCGGCAACGCCCGATCGAACGGATCGTGATGACGCCGTCGGCGTTTGAAGCAGAGGCGTTGCCCGAGTCGGTATTGATGCGTGCGCGCAAGCTCGGGCTGACGGTTAGCCGGATTCCGTCGCTCGAGGAAAGCCGCGATACGCCGCAATTGGCGCCGGTGGCAGTCGAGGATCTGTTGCTGCGGCCGAGCGTCAAGATCGACTATGCCCGACTGGAGAATTTCGTGCGCGGCAAGGCGATCGTCGTGACCGGCGGTGGCGGCTCGATCGGCTACGAGATCTGCGACCGCGTCATCACCTTCGGCGCGGCACGGCTGCTCATTATCGAGAATTCGGAGCCGGCGCTTCATGCGGCTATGGAAAAGCTGGCGGCCAAAGTCACCAGCGCAGCGATCGAGGGCCGCATCGCCGATGTCAGGGACCGCGAGCGCATTCATCAACTGATGATCGCCTTCAAGCCGGATGCGGTGTTTCACGCAGCCGCGCTGAAACATGTGCCGATCCTGGAGCGTGACTGGGGCGAGGGTGTCAAGACCAACATCTTCGGTTCTGTGAATGTCGCCGATGCGGCGCTCGCATCGGGCGCTGATGCGATGGTGATGATCTCGACCGACAAGGCAATCGAGCCGGTGTCGATGCTCGGCCTCACCAAGCGTTTTGCCGAGATGTATTGCCAGGCGCTCGATGGCGACGCCATCAGCGGCAGTGACGCCAAATCACCCATGCGGCTAATCTCGGTGCGGTTCGGTAATGTTCTGGCGTCGAATGGGTCCGTCGTGCCGAAGTTCAAGGCGCAGATCGAAGCCGGTGGGCCGGTGACGGTGACGCATCCCGATATGGTGCGCTACTTCATGACCATCCGCGAGGCCTGCGATCTAGTCGTCACCGCTGCAACCCATGCGATGAATGCGCAGCATGCCGACGCATCGGTCTATGTGCTCAGCATGGGGCAACCGGTGAAGATCGTCGATCTCGCCGACCGCATGATCCGGCTGTCCGGTCTTCAGCCCGGCTACGATATCGATATCGTGTTCACCGGTGTCCGACCGGGCGAGCGGCTCAACGAGATATTGTTCGCCGAGCAGGAGCCAACCAGCGAGATCGGTATTGCCGGCATCGTCGCTGCCCGCCCGAACGAACTGCCGTTGGAGACGCTGAACAGCTGGCTTGCGATCTTGCGGAAAGCCATTGAGGCGGATCAACACGAGGTCGCTGTGGCGACGCTGAAGGATGCGGTGCCGGAATATCGGGCGGCGGCACAGTGAGTCTGCGTCAGCGGCGCGGCGTCGAGAATGCCCGCAATGCCGTGGCGACGGCGACGCTGCCAAGGACAAGCAGAGCTGTGTCGGCGACGCCTGAGCGGAAATAGATCGACAACCCGGCCAGGGCCGCCAGCCCGATATTGAGTACGAACACCGTTCGCACCACCTCGATCACGGTGAAGCCATTGTCCGTCGCGCGCTGATAGAAGTGCGAGCGATGCGCCAGCCATACCGGTTCGCGTTTTGTCAACCGCCGCAGCAGGGTGATGGTCGCATCGGCAAGGTAATACAGCGGCAGCAGGATGGCGGCAGCCAGATGGTGCGCATAGGCGAGTTGCAGGAAGCACCAAGCCAGCAACAGCCCGATGGGGAGGCTGCCGACGTCGCCCAGAAACATCTTCGCAACGGGCCGATTGAACGGCGCGAAGCCGAGTGTGGCGCCGCAGAGCGCAGCGGCAATGAACGCCGTCGATAACGGCAGTTGCCCGGAGAAGCCGATCAGCACCAGCGCTGCGGTGATCGGAATCACTTCGGCCACTGTGATCCAGTCGAGCCCATCCATGAAATTCACGAGATTGACGAACCAGAGTGCGGCCAGCAGCAGCAAGCCGCGTTCGATCCAGAGAGGCAGGTCCGGTGTGATCTGCAGTGTCGGGGGCAGGGCAAACAGGATCGCAGCGATACTCACGGCTTGCAGCAGCAGTCGCGGCGTCACGGAAATCGGACGCAGATCATCAATCGCGCCGATGGTCGCGATCAGGATCGTTGCACCGAACAGCACCCACAGTGCCGGTGTCGCTGAGGCGGGAAGAACTGCAACGGAGAGCCCGGCCACCAGCAGTGTGACTGATATCACCGCGATGCCGGCGCCTTGCGGCGTCGGCACTTTGTGGGACGATCGGGCATTCGGTCGCGCCATTGCATAGCGGATGAGCAGCGGATGAATAGCGTTGATGCAAACCGCGGACAGAACGGCGGCTACAACCAGAGCGACGAAGGTTGTAATCAATTCGAATGACGACATCGGGATGACATTGATCGCAGGAAAGACATGCGTTGCGGGGAAGATTTGGGTCGCAATGAGACAAATAGTTCTGAGTTATGCACGGCGGCTCTTCTTACCCTGTTTTCATGGCATAGCTAGCGGCGAAGGCCGCGCTTCTGACGCAATCGGATGCTGCGATGCCGAAGTGTTGCAACATCATCGCCTGGATGGCTAATGGAATGCGACACGGATCGTCATGCAACATGGCGATTTCTGGCGAATGTCTGGGGACACGATGTCTGAACAACCCATCCTTGTCACCGGTGCTGCCGGCTTCATCGGTTTCCACGTGACGCGGCAGTTGCTGGCCGAAGGCCGAACGGTCGTTGGTCTCGATAGCGTCAACAGCTATTACGATCCGGCGCTGAAGGAGGCGCGGCTGAAGCTGCTGGAGGGCCAGCCTCGCTTTACCTTTGTGAGAGCGAATCTGGCAGATCGTCCCGCGATCTCGGCGCTGTTTGGCGAATACAAATTCCCTGTTGTCATTCATCTCGCTGCGCAGGCGGGTGTGCGCTATTCCATCGATCAGCCGCACGCCTATGCCGATGCCAATCTCGAGGGTTTTCTCAATATCCTCGAAGGATGCCGGCACAATGGCTGTGAACATCTGCTTTATGCGTCGTCATCGTCGGTCTATGGCGCCAACAAGAAGAAACCGTTTTCCGTCAGCGACAGGGTAGACAATCCGATCAGCCTTTATGCCGCGACGAAGAAGGCCAACGAGTTGATGGCGCATTCCTACAGCCATCTCTATCGCCTGCCGACCACCGGGCTGCGTTTCTTCACCGTCTATGGTCCCTGGGGTCGGCCGGATATGGCGATCTTCCTGTTTACCAAGGCGATTCTCGACAAGCAGCCGATCAAGCTCTTCAATCACGGCAACATGCGACGCGACTTCACCTATGTCGACGACGTTGTCGGTGCTATCGGGCGGCTGATTGATCATGTGCCGACGGGTAGCGAGGACGAGGCGCCAGCGCGAATCTACAACGTCGGTAACCACAAGCCAGAGGACCTTTTGCATGTGGTCTCGGTTCTTGAGAAGGAACTGGGGCTTGAGGCGATCAAGACGATGCTGCCGATGCAGCCGGGCGATGTGCCTGAGACTTTTGCCGATGTGGACGATCTGATGCGTGACGTCGGCTTCAAACCGGATACCTCGATCGAGGAGGGGATTCGGCAATTCGTGACGTGGTATCGCAGCCACTACGGTAATCTGAACGCGAAGGGTTGAGAGCGACTGATGAGCAAGCGCATTATTCCCCTGATCATGTGTGGCGGTGCCGGTACGCGCCTGTGGCCGTCGTCGCGTGAGGGGCGCCCGAAGCAATTTCTGCCATTGTTCGGACCGCGCTCGACCTTTCAGGACACCGTGATTCGTGTATCCGATACTGGCTTGTTCGATCGTCCCATTGTCATCACCAGTGCCGCCTATCGGTTCATGGTGCGCGAACAACTCGCCGAGATCGGGCTCGATGCAGACATTCTGCTCGAGCCGGCGCGGCGCGATTCAGGCCCGGCCATTGCCGCCGGTGCCGCGTTCGCCCAAACCCGCGATGAGGATGCGGTCGTGCTTGCACTTGCGGCTGATCACGTGGTGCGCGACGTGCCGGCTTTCGTGGCGGCGTGCCGGGCTGGTCTGGTGGTTGCCGATGCCGGGCACATCGTGACGTTCGGCGTGCAACCGGAGCGTCCGGCCACCGAATACGGCTATATTTCACCAGGCCAGGTGCTTTCCGGCGAGGTGAAGAGTGTCGCCAAATTCGTCGAGAAGCCGGACCTGCAGACGGCAACCGGTTATATTGAGGCCGGCTATCTCTGGAACAGCGGCAACTTCATGTTTCGGGCGGGGATGCTGCTCGATGAATATCGTGGTGTCGACGCCGATAGTGTCGAGACCATCACCAGCGCTGTGGCGAAGGCCGGCCGCGATCTCGGCTTCTTTACGCTCGATGCGGACGCTTTCGGGAAGGCAAAATCGATCTCTGTCGACTATGCCGTAATGGAGAAGACGAGGAAGGCGGCCGTGGTGCCGGTGTCCTGCGGCTGGTCGGATGTCGGCTCGTGGCTCGCAGTGTGGGAGCTGTCTGACAAGGATGCGCAGGGCAATGCCGCGCAGGGGGTGGCGGTGTTCGAGGACTCGCGCAACTGCAACGTGGCCAGCGATGGTCCGGTGGTGGCGCTGGAGGGCGTCGACGATCTCGTGGTGGTGGCGACGCACGACGCCGTGCTGGTCTCCCGTCAGAAGGATGCCAACGGCTTGAAACGGCTTGTGGCGAAGCTGAAGGTCACGGCGCCGCAGGTCACCGAGAATCATCTCAAGGTGCATCGCCCATGGGGATCCGTGCAGGCCCTTGAGGATGGCGAGCGCTATCAGGTCAAGCGCCTTGTGGTGAAAGCCGGAGAGCGGCTGTCACTCCAAATGCACCACCATCGCTCCGAGCACTGGATCGTTGTGCGTGGTACCGCGAAGGTGACGATCAACGATCAGAACAAGACCGTCCACGAGAACGAGTCGATCTACATCCCGCTCGGTGCCACGCACCGTCTGGAAAACCCTGGTAAAATTCCGCTCGAGCTGATTGAGGTGCAGACGGGCAGCTACCTTGGCGAGGACGACATCGTTCGCATCGAGGATGACTACAAGCGGAGCTAGCGGGCGCCGGGCGATACTCGCCCGAATCGATGCACCCACAGCGTGCATTCGCCTGAATTGGTGCCGGTGAGGGGCTACCACGATCCCTTCATGTCGTATCTTTTTCCATTTTACGAAATAGCGATGATTGCCACAATTGGGCGCGCGCTGGTCCGGCCAACGCGCATTCGTTGTCCTGGGGCCGGTTCTGCCACTCACGAAATCGTATTAACCTGTTGTTAGGTATTGATAAATGCCTGAAATCAGAGACGAAAATGACAGCGCCGTGACGGATAAGCGGACCGTGCCGCCTCCGGACGAGGTAATGCATTCTTGCAACAATGAGTCAGTTTTCGATCCAAAATGTGGCTTTCGGATTGCGGCAAGTTCCGTTTCTTGTTAGCGCTCAATCCATGAAGCAGATCGCAAAGATTTTCCTTGTAGTTGTATTGCTGGGATCGAGCGGCAAGTTCGCTCATGCAGCCGAACCATTTTTCATTCTTGACGCCATCAATCAGGCGGTAAAGACGAACCCAGGTGTCGGCGAGGCGTCTGCCAATCGCCGCGCCACCGAAGCGGAACTTCGCCAGAGCCAAGGTACTTTGCTGCCTCAGATCAGGCTGCAGGCGAATACCGGTCCCGAGATGTTGAACCGGGCAATCGTTCCTGCGCCGGCCGGCAATGGCTCCTATGTCAACGGCAGCGAGGCGTCGGTAACGGTGCGCCAGCTGGTGTTCGACGGCTTTGCGTCGATCAACGACATCTGGCGTCAGGCTGCGCGCGTCGATGCTGCTGCGTTCCGGGTGCTTGAACGGACCGAACTGATCGCGCTCGATGCGGCAGAAGCCTATGTCGATGTGACGCGCTATTTGCGTCTGGTCGCGTTGGCCGAACAAAATCTCAAGGTTCATCTCGAACTGCGCGCCAACGTCCGTGCGCGTTTCGCTGGCGGTCGCGCCGGTGAGGGCGATACCCAGCAGGCGGAAGAGCGGGTGGCTGCAGCAGAAGCCGTGTTGTCGGATTTCCGCCTCAGCCTCGATTTTGCGCGCGCCAAGTATCGCAAGACCGTCGGTCTTGAGCCGTTCAATGTGCGTTTCCCCGGTCGCTTGCCGGATATGCCGGCAACCAAGAACGAGTCGCTTGACGTCGCCTTCAAGTACAATCCGACGATCCGCGCCGCTGGTGCAGATGTCGATGCGGCCAAGCGTGCTTTCGACTCGACCGCCGGCGCATTCGTTCCGAACGTCGCCCTGGAAGGCCGCGCGCTGCGCGGCAAGGACTCGATCACCTATCCGGGCAACCGCGACGAAGTCAGCGGCAAGGTTGTTGTGAGCTGGGATATCTTCCGCGGCGGTCAGGATGCGTGGAAGCGCGCCGAAGCTGGCGAACGCATGATTGAGCAGCAGCAGCGCCATGCACGCCTGCAGCGCGATGCGCTGGAGTCGCTCGACAAGGCATGGGCTGCGCGCACGATCACGACGGAGCGTGCTGCAGCGCTGGTGCGTGAAGTTGAAGCCGCGCGTCGTACTTTCGTGGCCTACAACAAGGAATACGAGCTCGGCCAGCGCACGCTGATTGATCTGCTGAACTCGCAGAACCAGTACTTCAACGCCAACGTCTCGCTGGTGTCCGCACGCGGCGTCACCGTGTTCGCCGACTATCAGTTGCTGGCGGCCATGGGACAGCTGCTGTCCTATCTGAAGACCGGCAAGCCGCCGGAGTCTGAGCCGATCGAGAGCCGCGCATCCGGCCTGATCCCGTATCGCCTGCCGCCGATCCTGCTGACGGCGCCGGAGCCGGGATCCGAACCGCTCAATACGGTTTTGCCCTTCCAGACCTGGAATTCGCCTTTCGCCCCGGCGCTGGAACCGAAAGCCGTGCTGTTCGGTGATCGCTGGGCCTCGCAAGATCTGTCGAACGCCAACGCATTGTTCGTGACATCGGGCCAGGTCGGGCAGGGCAGCGTGTCGGCCGATGCTTCTGCGGGGCGCCGTTAACCAATTAAGCACGCGGATTTATAATCCGCGGTCGGGTTTACCGTAAGTTCAGCAATTCGTCTGAACCGCGAAATAGTACAGGCGCTCCGCAAGGATCGCCTGTAAAGCTGGCAAGTCATATTTTGTAAGGCCAGTAGATCCGCGCACGGGTCATACAAGGCGCCTGGAATTTCCGAGGCTGCATTGAACATTCGCTCACCCCAGTTCGATATTGCAATGGACCTGCCGGCTGCGCCCGTAGCGGAGGTCGAGCATCAGCATGCTGATCCGTTAACGGACAGCCTGCTTTATCTCGCCGCTCACCACGGCAGAGCTGTCAGCCGCAGTGCGCTGCTTGCCGGTCTCCCGGTCGAGCGCGGCGTGCTGACAACGGCTCTGTATGAGCGCGCGGCGCAGCGGGCGGGCCTCGAGGCCGAACTGAACGAGCGACCGCTCAAGGATATCCCTGCGCTGGTCCTGCCTGCTGTGCTTCTGTTTCACGATGGTTCGACGCGGATTCTGCGCGGCATCGATCTGGCGAGTGGCCGTCTGACACTGGCAACCCCCGTCGGTGACGGTGCAATCGCCATGGAGCGGATCGAAGCCGTCGAAGAGAAATATGCCGGCTTCGTCTATTTCGTCCGTCCCGCGTCCGTCAGCGATCCGCGCGCTGTCGCCGCCGGCGATTTGCCGAAGGCGCACTGGTTCTGGTCGGTCGTCAGCCGGTTCGGCTCTAACTACAGCCATGTCGCCATTGCAGCTTTCATCGTCAACATGCTGGCGCTCGCCGCGCCGCTGTTCACCATGAGCGTGTATGACCGCGTCATCCCGAATGGCGCGATCCCGTCGCTGGTCGCACTTGGTATCGGTCTGTCGCTGGCGATCGCTTTCGACTTCCTGCTCAAGGTGGTCCGCAGCCGCATCATCGACATGACCGGCAAGAAGATCGACGTGGTGCTGGCGTCGAACATCTTCGAACATGTGATGGCGCTGAAGATGGACAAGCGTCCGCCCTCGGTCGGCATTCTCGCCAATCAGATGCGCGACTTCGACTCGGTGCGCGAATTCTTCACATCGGGCACGGTCGTGTCGGCGACCGATATGATATTCGCGATCATCTTCATTGCGGTGCTGTTCGTGATTGCCGGGCCGCTGGCCTGGATCCCGCTCGCGATGCTGCCCGTCATGATCCTCGTCGGCCTCTTGATCCAGCGGCCGCTCGATCGTGCGATGAAGCGTCTGCAGGCGGAATCGGCCGCACGTCACGGCATCCTCATCGAGTCGCTGAACGGTATCGAGACCGTTCGCGCTGTCGCCGGCGAAAGCCGCGTACAGACAGTGTGGGAACGTTCCGTTGCAGCGACGGCACGTTCAAGCGAAGGTGTGCAGTTCTGGTCGTCGCTGGCGATGACCAGTGCGAGCGTGGCGACGCAGTTGTGCAGCCTGTTGCTGGTCGTGGTCGGTGTGTTCCTCATTCTTGACGGCAAGCTGTCGGTCGGTGCGCTGGTTGCGGCCAATATGTTGTCGGGCCGCATTCTCGGTCCCATCGCGGGCATCGCGGCCGTGATGACGCGCGCGACGCAAACCATGTCGGCCCTGCGGTCGATCGATCGCCTGATGGCGACGGAGCGCGAGCGGCCGCCGGAAAAAATCTTCGTGGCCCGCGAGATCACCAAGGGCAGCATCGAATTCCGCAATGTCAGCTTTTCCTATCCGAACAGCCCGGCCAAAGCCCTCGACGGCATCTCTTTCCACGTGAAGCCTGGCGAGAAGATCGGCATCATCGGCCGGGTCGGCTCAGGCAAGACCACAGTCGGCCGTCTGGCGACGGCGTTCTATCCGCCGAGCGAAGGCAGCATCCTGATCGACGGCATCGATATCCGGCAATACGACCCGGCGGACCTGCGCGCCGGCATCGGTTTCGTGCTGCAGGACACCGATCTGTTCTATGGCAAGCTGCGCGACAACATCACGCTTGGCCGTCCCGATGCGACCGATGAGGAAGTGCTCGCGGCTGCACGGCTGTCCGGCGTCGAGACCTTCATCGCCGGTCATCCGCAGGGCTACGATATGATGGTTGCCGAAGGCGGCCGTAGCCTGTCGGGCGGCCAGAAGCAGGCGATCGGCCTCGCACGTGTGCTGATCCGCAAGCCGCGCGTGTTGTTTCTCGACGAACCCACGGCGCATTTCGATGTGCGCAGTGAAGGTGAATTCCTCGATCGCCTCAAGACACTCGCCAAGGGTGAGATGTCCATTATCGTTTCGACGCATCGTCCGTCGCTCCTGTCGCTGGTCGATCGCATTCTCGTGTTCGACAACGGCAAGATCGTCGCCGACGGTCCCGCCGATCAGATCCTGACGCGCTTGCGTCCGCAGCCGCAGGCTCCTCAAGCCGCGGGGAGGCCGATCAATGTCGCAGTCTGATTTCGCATTTTCGAACGACGTTCGTGCGGCCATGGAAATGCGCACGCCGCGGACGGCGCGGATGTTGTTGATGACCGTCACCGGTCTGCTCGTCGTGTTCCTGCTTTGGGCACACTTCGCCGTGCTGGATGAAGTGAAGCGCGGCAATGGCAAGGTGGTGCCGTCGCGCCAGACCCAGGTGGTGCAATCGCTTGAAGGCGGCATCATCAGCGAATTGCTGATTCAGGAAGGCGCCATCGTCAGAAAGGATCAGCCGCTGGCGCGCATCGAAGATACCAACTTCGCGGCGCAGTTTGGCGAAATCCGCGAGCGGCGCGGTGCCATGGCTGCCCGCGTGATCCGACTGGAGGCAGAGACTTTCGGCAAGACCAGCGTCGAGTTTCCGGAAGATCTCACGAAGCTTGCACCGCGTGCGGTTCAGACCGAACGCAGCGTGTTCGACGCCCATATGCGCAAGCTTGCGCAGGACATCGACGTGATTGCCCAGCAGGAGTGGCAGAAAAAAAAGGAAATCGACGAGCTCCGTGCGTCGGAAACCCGCTTCTCCGAGACGCTGACGCTGCTGACCCGCGAAACCTTGCTGACGCGCCGGCTCTATGAGCAGAAGGTCGTTCCCGAGATCGAGATGCTGCGGTCCGACCGACAGGCCACCGACATGCGCGGCCAGCTCGCGGTAGTGCAGGCAACCATGGTCAAGACCGAGGCCGCCGTGAAGGAAGCGCAGTCGCGGCTTTTGAATATCACCACGGCATTTCGTTCTACGGCGGAAGATGATCTCGCGAAATCGCGCGGCGATCTCGCGGTCCTCGACGAAAACATCAAGTCCGCGCAGGATCGCGTTCGGCGCACCGAACTGCGGTCGCCGGTCTACGGCATCGTTAACAGACTTAACGTCACCACCATTGGTGCGGTCGTTGCACCAGGCGCCAGCGTGATGGAGATCGTGCCACTTGAGGATACGCTGCTGGTCGAGGGGCGCATTCGTCCGCAGGACATCGCCTTCATCCGTCCGGACCATGAGGCGGTGGTGAAGCTCAGCGCCTACGACTCTTCGGTCTATGGATCGCTTCACGGCCGGGTCGAACGTATCAGCGCCGATACCATCACCGACGAGAAGGGTGACAAGAATGAGCGCGGCGAGACGTTCTACCGCGTCATGGTGCGCACCGAAAAGAACCACCTCGGCACTGCCGAGCAGCCGCTGCCGATCATTCCCGGCATGGTGGCGACAGTGGAAGTCCTGACCGGCAAGAAGTCGGTGCTGGATTATCTCGTGAAGCCTGCGCGCATGCTGCGTGACGAGGCGTTTCGCGAACGCTGATAGCGCTACGGAGCATCTCCGCTGCTCCGTATGTTACCTTGCTCCCAGCCCGTCAGAGTCAACGAACTCTTAAAACGCAGGCTTCGCTAAAATTCGAGCGAATGCGTTGGTAGGCGATTGAGCGCGTTCAACGACATACAAGCCCAGGTTGACGTGTTTTAACCGGCCCGAAGCAGCCCCCGATTTATCCCTGATGCCACAAGATCCGGACGGGGATCGACGCAATGACGTCGGCCGATGCTCCGGACAACGGGGCGTCAGTCATGTTGCGTATCGATCAGACGCGGGCATTCCCGCGTGCGCTGGGGTTCGTGCTCGCCGGTGTTGTAAGCGTCAGCGCTTGCGATGGAGCATTTGCAAAGTCACGCGCGAAGAAGACGGTGCTTGAGCGCCCCGTGATGGAATCGGTGATCGCGGGCATGACCGCGCCGCCGGTTCGGTTCTTCACGATCAATCAGGTGCTGGCCAAGCGTGACAGCGAGAACCGTGCAAAGCCCGGCAATATCGAACTCGCATCCTTGGACGCGTCGCAGGGATCAGATGCCAAGGTGATCAGCGATGCGCCGTCTCCGGCCGCGATCCTGCCTGCCACCAGCGAGGAGCCGTTCGGCCTGTTCACGTTCCGCGCGCCTGAAGGGTTGCTATGGACGAAATGGCGCGGTGTGGAAGAGCGTATGCGCGCCGACTTGAAATCGATCGAGGATTGCAAGGCTGATAGCGAGAACTGCGCCGCCGGCGCGCGCAAGTTTGTCGCCGTCACGCGTTCTGCCGCCGAGTTGGGTCTGCGCACACGCGTCGAGGCGATCAATCGCGACGTCAACTATGCGATCCGCTATGTCGGAGACTATCAGCAGCACGGCGTCGCCGATCTGTGGAGTTCGCCGCTTGAGACGCTGTCTGCGGGCATCGGTGATTGCGAAGATTATGCGATCGCCAAATTCGCCATGCTCGTCGCAACGGGCGTGCCGGAGGCCGATATCAAGATGATGCTGGTGCGCGACATGGCGGTGCGCCAGGACCATGCGGTGCTGACCGTCCGTGTCGATGGCCGCTGGCTGGTTCTCGACAATCGCTACTCCCGACTGTCGGAAACACGTGATCTGCCGCATTTCATGCCGCTTTTCGCTATCGACCACAAAGGCGTCAGCCTGTTCGCCGCGCCCTATGCCGCGCGTCCGCATCATGAGAGCGAGACCGACATGTTGCCCGCGGCCGAGGTGGACGGCTTCGGCGGGGGCTCTTCCTTGCCGCTGGCGCTCTGAGATAGTTCGACAACACAACGTCGACAATCGGCCTGATATCGATGTTTTATGCGCTTCGCGATCTTGTACTTCCGTGCATCTTGGGCTCTTAATGCGCCAGGGTGAGGTCGACGAGGGGATTGAGATGCGCTTCAAGCACACGCTGTTGGGTTTGTTGGTGGCTGCCGGAATGGCTTCCGGTGCAACTGTCTCGCATGCCGAAGGCCTGCTTCCAGGCGCTGCCTTCTCCGTCGATTGTCAGAATGGGGCGGTCTACAAGCTGACCTCCGGCCGTGTGACCTTTCCGGGTGATATCGTCACCGGCCATCTGTACCTGACCCCGCACCGTGCAATGCCTGTTCGCCTGATCCCGATGGGTGAGGGATATCGCTATGCTGGCCGTGGCGTATGGCTGGATGGCATTCGCGAGCACGCGCTGTTGTATCGGGCCAAGTATAGCCCGGTCGCGTGCGTCGTTACCCGCATCTAGACTTTTATCCTATCACTTATCTCCTGCGATAGCAGTCCTCCGATAGCAGTCCTGCGATAGCGAGTTGCGTATCTGCGCAGCTTGCTGATTCACGTCTGTGTCCGGAGAACAAGTGCGCGATCCCAGAGATTCGCGGAATGCGCACGGCAAATGGCGACCCTGCCATCTGGCCGTGACACGAATGCGCTTTAAGCAACTGTCCCATTTCGAAATTTACTCGCGAAGGGCGATCACCACGCAGCGGTTCGCGCCGCTGTCGATATCGGCTCGCGAAAGCAAATTCAGGCGCCCGTCCAATATTGGCGGACGTGCCTGTGGTTGTGAGCTGATTTCGTTGTTCAGTGCGATATGAGAAGTCATCTTACAAAGTATAAAATAAGTCGTTTTTTCGAATACTTTCTTATTTTTACAATAGATACGCCGCGATTTGTGGATTTTTCCGGGCATTCCCAAAAATAGACTGTCTAGACGAAGTATTACTGCGGAATTGTTCATCTTTATTAATACGCTGTTTCATTTTTGAACTTAACCAATGCAACGAAAACGCTTCAAATTTTACAGGTATTCATTGACGTCTCTGCGTTCTTAAGAATATTTTAACCCTCGCAGGACTTGGACGTTTTTCGGTCCGATCAGCTTGAGGTTGTAGTCATGAACGCTCCCGTATTGCTCGCGCAGCTCGCCGGTTCCACCACGCAGACCCCGCCGTCTCCGAAGAACCTGAAGCTCGAGAAGCCGCAAAATGGGCAGGCCATTTCGGTCCATCTCGACGGCAACACCAAGCTCGATTTTGCTGATATCGCGAGCGAGAAGCTGACCTTCGTCAAGGTCGGTGAAAAGCTGATCATCCTGTTCGACAATCAGTCGACGGTGACTGTCGATCCGGTGTTCGACTCGATGGGCAAGCCGCTCACCGATCTCGCATTCGACATGGGCTCCGATCGCACGCTGACAGGCGAGCAGTTCGCGCAAACATTTCCGATCACCACCGATCAGTCCGTTCTGCCCGCAGCCGGCGGTGCAACGGGCCCGACGGGCGGCGCGAATTTCGGTGATGCGACCGTCGGCGCGCTTGCTGCCTCCGGCGCGCGTCTCGCGCTGCTGACGGGCGAAGACACTGGTGGCGGCTTCGATAATCTCGACGATGGAACGCCTAACCCGTCGCCGATTCCCGGCGGCGTGACGGCTGTGACGCTGAACGAAGACGGTTTTGCGGAAGGCAATCTCGGCGGCACCGGTGACACGGGCGGCACCGCGACGTCCGTGACCGGTTCGCTCAATGTCGATTTCGGTACCGATGGTTCGAATCGCAGCTTCGCATTCTCGCTCAATCAGCCGACGCTCGCCGGCCTGACCTCGGATGGTCAGACCGTTCAGCTCGCTTTCACCACCGTGAACGGCCAGCCCGTGCTGATCGGCTATGTCGGTGGCGATTTCAATGTCGCCGCCAATCAGGTCTTCACGGTGTCCCTGGATGCTTCATCGCTGCAGGGCAACTATACCTTCACGCTGTTGCGTCCGCTCGATCATCCGATCGGCGGCACCGAAGACACGATCAATCTCTCGATCAACGTGATCGCGACGGATGGTAGTGGCGACACTGTGGCCGTCACGATTCCGATCGGCATCAACGACGATACGCCAGTGATCGGCACGCCTGCCGATGCCGCGCTGACGGATCCGCTGTCCGGCAATCCGGCGACGCAGACGGGCTCGCTGGGAATCTCCTGGGGTGCCGATCGCTACAACGATCATGTCGATGGCGGCGTATCCGCGACCACCGGCGCAACGGGCGACCGCTCGGTCGTGTTTGCCAACACGCAGGTGACGGCCACCGGCGACGGCGCAACGGCCATCGGTACGCTGACGTCGCATGGGGAGACCGTCCACTACGTGCTGCTCGAAAACGGCACTGTGCTGGTTGCCTATACAGGTGCGACCGCGCCGACCAGCCTCGCCGACCTGCAGCAGAGCGGCACGCCGAGCGGTGAAGGCGAGGGTGGCGAAGGTGGAATTGCCAACAACGTCGTCTTCGTCGTGACCCTGTCCGACGCCAGCAATAGCGGCAGCTATGTCGTCACCCAGTATCGTTCGCTGGATCACGATAATGGTTCAGCCACGTTCCAGAACATCGATCTGGCCTTCAACTTCACTGCGACGGACAGCGATGGCGATACGGTGAACGGCACGCTGCATGCGGTGATCGCGGATACGGTGCCGGTTGTGACCGGTCCGGCCGACGCAAGCACACTGAGCGAAGGCAACGGCGAAACGCCGCCGAGCGAAGGTGGCGGGGACATGCCCTCCTTGCTGGTGGTCGGCGGTTCGTTTACGCCGAAGGATACGGGCGCCGTATCGCTGCACATCGATTGGCGTTCGGACAATCAGAATCCGAACACCCCGGGCGCCACGCATGATCGCTCGGTTACATTCACCGCAGCAACCCAAACCGCGCTCGAAGCGCTGGGTCTGACCTCGGACGGCGCAACGATCATCTACACGATCTCTGCCGACGGCACGTCGCTGACGGCGACGACTGCGGCCAGCGAAGGCCATAGCGCGCGCACGATCTTCACCGTGCAGTTGTCCGACAGCGGAAATGGCAGCTACGACTTCACCTTGCTGGACAATCTGGACCATCGGGGCAGCTCCGAAGGCAGCCAGGCGCTGACATTTGGCTTCATTGCGACCGACAGCGATGGCGACTCGACGGTTCCAGCGAGTTTCACGGTCAATATCACCGACGATGTGCCTACGGCAGGTGAAATTGAGAGCCAGACGCTGTCCGAGCAGACGCAGAGCGGTGCGACGAACGGTTTTGTGTCGACTTCGCTCGATAGTGTTTCGCTGAATATCAATTGGGGCGCCGACGACGTAAACAACAACGGCGCGTCGATCGACCGCAAGGTCGCTTTCACGACCGCCGCAGCGCCTTCCGGGCTCACCTCGAATGGTGAGGCCATCACCTATGTGCTGTCGGAAAACGGAACGCTGTTGACTGCCTCGGCGGGCGAACGCGTCGTTTTCACCGTGAAGCTGTCGGACGTCGATAGCGGCACCTACACCTTCACCCTGAAGGATAACCTGGACCACGTCGGAGCCAATGGTGCGTCGATCGCACTCGGCTTCAACTTCACGGCGACGGATGCTGATGGCGACCCGGTCGGTTCGTCCTTCACCGTCAACATCAACGACGACGTGCCGACGACCGGCGCCATTGCTGGCGAAACCCTCATCGAGAGTACATCAGCCGAGAGCTCCAACGCATTCATCGCGAAGGCCTTGAACGGTATCTCGCTGAATGTTGACTGGAATTCCGATGATGCCAACGCAGGTGGCACGAATGATCGTAGCGTCGCCTTCACCACCAGCGCGGCGCCGTCGGGTCTGACCTCCAACGGCCAGACGATCATCTACACGCTGTCTGACAATGGCACGTTGCTGACAGCGACAGCGAGCGCGCGCACGGTGTTCACTGTGCAGCTCTCGGATACCGGCAACGGTACTTACACGTTCAATCTGCTCGACAATCTCGACCACGCCGGCGCAAATGGCGTCAGCCTGCCGCTGACATTCTCGTTCACGGCAACTGACAGCGATGGCGATACCACGTCGCCTGCATCCTTTACGGTCAATGTCACCGACGACTCGCCGAGCATCGGTACCCCGGATATTCTGACTCTCGTCGAGAGCACCAGTCCGTCGTCGTCGAACGCATTCATCTCCGCGACCGCAACCGGCTCACTCGCGGTGGATTGGAATTCGGATGACAACAACCAGGTGTCAGGACCAGGGGCGAGCGATCGTTCGGTGGCCTTCACCGCCGCGACGCTGACGAGCCTGAACGCGCTGCATCTGACATCGAACGGGACGGCGCTGACCTATAGCTTCTCGGATAATGGCCAGTTGCTGACGGCCAAGGCAGGTGGAACGACGGTCTTCACTGTTCAGCTGTCCGATACGGCTAATGGTACCTATACATTCAAGCTTTTCGACAATCTCGATCATGCCTCAGGCAACGCCAAGAACGACCTGGCGCTCACCTTCGGCTTCACGGCGACCGACAGTGACGGCGACACGACGGCGCCGGCCAGCTTCACCGTTCATGTGACCGACGACGTGCCGGTGGCTGGCGTGGGCGACACGCGCGGCGTGGACGAGGACGATCTCCTGAGCGGGACGTCACCGAACTTCTTCGACCTGCAGGTCGGCGGCCGGCTGAACATCGACTGGAACTCCGACGATCACGATGGCGGGAATGTTGCCAACCGTTCCGTGTCGTTCGAGCACACGGCGGCTGCGGACAACGTCGCGGTGCGCGATGTCAATAATAATCTCGTGAATCTGACATCCGACGGAGCAACCGTCCACTATACTATTATTGGCGAGGATCTCGTCGCCTATACCGGCAATAACCCGTTCTTCAACCGTGTGTTCGTCGTCTCTCTCGACGATGACAACACCGGCTCGTACACGTTCACGCTGCTCGGACATGTCGACCATCCGACCGCCGATGGCCAGAACACGCTGACATTCACGTTCGACTATACGGCCACCGACTCGGACGGCGACAAGAGTAGCAGCGTGTTCAGCGTTACGGTCAAGGATGATGTGCCGACGATCGGTAACACGGAGTCCGAATCCGTTCGTGAAGACAGTCTGCCGACCACGTTCTATGACACGACATTCCCGGATGCGCCGAACTCGACCGTTCAGCTCGGTGATCTCAACATCAACTGGGGCGCAGATAACAATAATTCGGGCGCAACAAACAACCGTTCGGTCGTCTTCACGACCGCAGCCGGGGCCACGGGTCTGACGTCGGACGGCACCGCGATCGTCTATTCGATCTCGGCGGACGGAACGGTACTGACTGCCAAGGCTGGCGTTCGCACGGTGTTCACCGTTGAACTGTCCGATAGTGGTGATGGCAGCTACAAGTTCACGCTGTTTGACAATATCGATCACGCTGCGTCGGGGCAGAATGATGACAGCCGGACTCTGTCCTTTGGCATCAAGGCCACCGATTCCGACGGTGACTCCGCGACGGCCAATTTCGCGGTCACCATCGTGGACGACGCGCCCGAGGCGCATACCGGCGATGGCCGGACCATCAATGAAAATGATCTCTCGAATGGCACATCGCCGAATGCGCCCGGTCTGACCGCTACCGGTGATCTCAACATCTCCTGGGGCGCGGATGACGCGAATCCGTCCGCCGGAGGCGGGCTCGGCGATCGCGCTGTGGGCTTCCGCTTCAACTCGGCGGCGGACAACGTCGATGCAGAGAACAGCAATGGCCAGAACCTGACACTCCGCTCGGATGGCCAGACGGTTCAATACGCATTCGACGGTCAGAAGCTGGTCGGCTATATCGGCGCCAACCTGGCAAGCGGCACGCGCATTTTCGAAGTGACGCTCAGCGATGCCAATGATGGCTCCTACACCTTCAAGCTGCTCGGTAACCTCGATCATCCTACCGGCAGCGGCACCAATCTGGTTAACCTGACCTTCAGCTACACCGCGACTGACGGTGACGGCGATACCAGCAGCAGCAACTTTACCGTGACGATCCGCGACGACGTGCCGGAAATCGGCGCACCGGTTGCTTCAACGTTGACCGAAGATACGACCATTGTGGGCGGGGGCGAGGAATTCGTGCCCCAGACTGCGTTGAACAAGTCGCTGAACATCAATTGGGGCGCGGACGACAACAACAGCGGCACTGCAAACCGTTCGGTCGCGTTCTCGTCATCCATCGACTCCGGCGACAGCGTGCATACCACGGGCTCCGGAAGTCCCGTGCTCAAGTCAGACGGTGTGACCGTGCAGTTCCTGCGGATCTCCGATACGGAGATCTGGGGCATGGCCAACGACAACGGCGGCTCGCTGACGATCAACGATCGCAAGGTGTTCCACATCACGCTGTCCGATACGGGCAACGGTACCTACACCTTCGAGGTGCTGGATAATCTGGATCACGTCGGATCTGGCCAGGGCAGTGCACTGTCGCTGCAGCTTGGCTTCGTCGCCACGGATGCGGACGGTGACACCGACAGCAGCAGCTTCACGGTTACGATCAGCGATGATAACGGCCGGCCGTCTATCGGAACGGCGCAGGCGGTTTCGGTCGATGAGGACGGTCTGACGGGCGGCAACACGCAGCCTGCCACCGGAGATCTCGCCGGTGCCGCAACGTCAGCGATGGGATCGCTTGCTATCTCTTGGGGAGCTGACAACAACAATTCCGGGGCGGCCGATCGCTCGGTTGCGTTCTCTGGCATCAGCGATGGCCAGAATGCGATGTCCAATGTCGGCCCTCTGACCGTCGATGGGGCGCAGGTCAAACTGTGGGTCGTCGGTAATACGGTTTATGGCTACACCGGCAGCAACCCGGTGAATGGCTCGACGCCGCCATCGGCTGGCAACCAGGTGTTCACGGTCTCGCTCAGCGATCTATCCTCGGGCAACTATACCTTCAACCTGCTGAAGCATCTCGATCACCCGGCAGGTAACAACGAGAACGATATCACCCTCAGCTTCGGCTATCAGGCCACGGACGCTGATGGCGATGTCACAGCGGCATCGACATTCACCGTCACGGTCAATGACGATTCGCCAGTTACGACGGGAGCGGTCACCGCGGCGACGGTGCTGGACGACGATGCGTTTGCTGGCGGCAACGCGGGTGGCGCCGGCGATGTCACCAATGCCACCTCGGCAACGGGCGCAGCCGGTGCGCTGTTCTCGGTCGGCGCGGACGGGTTCAAGAGCGTGACGCTTGGGACGACAACGGCATTCAGTGCGATTTACAAGGATGCCAACGGCGTTGCTCACCAGGAATCCGTCACGTGGGGATCGGCAAGTGTATCGGGTGGCGTGACCACCTGGACCGCGATCGGTGCCGTCAGTGGCGCCACCGTGGCAACGCTGGCGATCGGCGCAAACGGCTCTTACACCTTCACAACCTCCAGGCCATTGGTGCATCCGACGGCTGGAGCCAATGAAGAAAACCTGTCGCTGACCTTCAACTACACCGTGACCGACGGCGATAACGATCCAGCCACGGGATCGCTGACGGTTAACGTCAATGACGATACGCCAGTATCGCAGGGTATCATGACGGCCGCAACGACGCTCGACGACGAGGCGCAGACGGTCTTTACGCCGACCAATGCCGGAGGTGCATCTGGCGATGTGAGCCCGGATACGAACACCACGTCGGGAGCCGCCGGCAGCCTGTTCACAGCCGGTGCTGATGGCTTCAAATCTGTCGCGATGGCATCCGCGACCTTCAGCGTTGTCTACAAGGATGCCAACGGCTTCGCCTTGACCGAGACCGCGACCTGGGGCTCGCCCGTCGTGGGCGCCAATGGCGCCACCACCTGGACGGCGACTAGCTCGCATTACGGCTCAGCAGCGGTTCTGGTCATTGGTGCGAACGGTTCGTACACGCTGACCGTGAACGCGCCGATCGCGCATGCAACGCCTGGAACGACGGAAGAGAACAAGGCGCTGACCTTCAACTTCACGGTCACCGACGGCGATGGTGACACCGCCACCGGCTCGCTGACGGTCAACGTCAATGACGACACACCGGTGTCGAAGGGCATCGTGACGGCCGCGACGACGCTTGACGATGAAGCGCAGTCGCTGTTCCCGGCCAACACCGCAAATGGGTCGGGCGATGTGAGCCCCGACGTCAAGACGGTCTCCGGCGCTGCCGGCAGCCTGTTCACTGCCGGTGCAGACGGCGTGAAATCCGTTGCGATGACGTCGGCAACCTTCGGCGTCATCTACAAGGACGCCAATGGCTTCGCGCAGACCGAGACCGCGACCTGGGGCTCGCCGGTGGTGGGCGCCAATGGCGCCACGACCTGGACAGCAACCAGCGCGCATTACAGCTCCGCAGCCGTTCTGGTGATCAATGCCGACGGATCCTATAGCTTCACCGTCAACGCACCGATCGTCCACGCAGTCAGCAGCACGACGGAAGAGAACAAGGCGCTGACCTTCAACATCGCTGTCACCGACGGCGATGGTGATACGGCGACCGGCTCGCTGACCGTCAATGTCAACGATGACACCGTCGTCCTCGGGACCGCTGTGGCGGGCTTCGTCGACGAAGGCAATCTGGCCGGCGGCAACAAGGACGACGGTTATCCGGGCGATCTGACGATTGCCCAGGGCGACAATGGCACGCGCACCACGTCCGGCTCCCTGGCGATTGCGTTCGGCGCCGACGGCAAGGCGGCGACCGTTACGGGCGGTACGTCGACGCAGACATTTACGTTCAGCGGCAATAGCAACCTGACTGCCGATCTGATCGTCACCCAGGGCACGGTCAATCATCCATCTGCCTCGGGGATCGTGTTCGGCGGCATCAACAATCCGATTATCATCAATGCCAATGACAGCTTGCCGTTCAAGCTGGACGGGATCGACCTGGGACTGTCGGGTGCTCAAACGACACCGACCGTCATTCTGAAGGGCTACGATTCCAACAACAATCTCGTCGCGACCTATACGCTGAGCGTGGCCAATGTCGCATCGCTTGTGTCGGGCACGCCCACGCATTTCGATGCCGCGGGTACACCATTCGCGAATGTCCTGATTGACAGGCTCGAGATCTATACTGGTAACGGCTTCAACGGTTACGTGATGGCCGACAACCTGGTCGTCACGCAAAATACCAGCAGCGGCCCGATCGTGGTCGATGCCGCCGTCACCTTCACCGACCATTCGAACGGTCTGGCCAACCTCGTTGTCAAGGATGTTAATGGCAACGACGTTACCGCTTCGCTGACGTCGAATGGCGCGGCTGTTCACTATGCGATGATCGATGCCGTGACGTTGATCGGTTACACCGGCGCAACCGCGCCGACGTCGCTCAGCGATGCCCGAGTGGTGTTCTCGGCCGTTCTGTCGAGCGCCTCGGCGAACGGTGCCTACACCTTCACGCAGAATGCAAACCTCGATCATCCGATCGCGGGTCAGGACGATGATCTCGTCTTCACGTTCAATTTCACCGCCAAGGATGGTGACGGTGACAAGGCGAATGGACACTTCACGGTCACCATCGATGACGACGCGCCGACCGCGACTGCTGCCGTGCTTACGGGAGCGGTCTATGAAAGCGAACTGAGCACCGCTACCGGCGATCTGTCGACCGGCACGCAGGCCGGAAACGCCGATAACAAGAATGGCGATGCAGGTACCGACGATTCGATCCTCGTCGGGAATCTGTCGTCACTGGTTTCAATGGGAGCGGATTCGCCCGGTACCTTTGTGGTGGAGACCACGGGCCTGTCGGCGTCACTGACTTCACTGACTTCGGGCGGTGTTGCGCTGACCTACACGGTCGTCGGAAACACGCTCATTGCTTGGGCTGGTTCGAACCAGATCTTCACCTTCGCGGTCAATGCCTCGACCGGCGCTTATACGTTCACGCTCAAGGGGCAAATTGATCACGTTGCGAATTACGTGATCGACAATGCCTCGATTCCGGTCGCAGCGATCGACCAGCCAGGCGAAATCTATGCGGTTGCGGCGATCAACGGCAATCCTCGTGCTTTTGAAGGCCGCCTGCCAGACGGCGATGTCATCATCAGCATCACGAACAGCGGAAACACAGCGGTTAACTGGGTCCTGGATAACACGTCCGGCGGCACCGATTATCCGCTGTCGATCGCTGCGAACACGACGATCTTTATCAACGTTGGACAAATCTCGACGCCGCCCAACGTGCACTTCGAGTTGACCGGACCGGGTGCCCCGAACGGGCAGACGACGGTAAATTCGGGTCATCAGGACATCGCCGTTACCGGCGGAACAGATACGCTTGCGCTCGATCTTTCTTCGGCGGTTACCGTTCGCGATGGCGACGGCGATACCGTTGCATTGCACGATCAGCTCATCGTGACCGTGACCGACGATGCTCCCGTCCTGGCTGGTGCTGCGGCGACTGTGGCAGTCGACGAGACCAGCACGCCCCTGGCACAGGTGGCCTATGGCAGCCTGAAGATCACGATCGGCGGTGACAAGGTCGGCGCGCATCTCGACTTTGCGACCGACAGCAATGGCCAGCCTGTGCATCCGGCCGGTCTGACATCGGACGGCGTGGCGCTCGACTACGTGCTGCGGACCACCCAGTATGGCGAGAAGCAGCTCGTCGCCTTCAAGCATGGCGACACGGTCGACAATCCGGTCTTCATCGTGGCGCTCAGCTCGCCCTCGAACCCGACCTATATCTTCACGCTGTTCCAGAATCTCGATCACGCGGCGAATTCGAACACGCTCGATCTCGGCTTCACGGTGCGCGCGACCGACGGGGACGGCGACTATGTGGATCAGGCGATCCACATCAACGTGACGGATTCGGTCCCGACCATTCCGGCGACGACAGTTCAGCGCGCAGGCGTACAGGACGATGCGCTGATCAACGGCAATCCTGAGCCCGGCGATACGGCAACGGCGTCGGGTACGTTGAGCCACAACTTCGGTGCGGACAGCAACGGTCATCTGTCGTGGGTCAGCGCGACGCTGCCGACCGGTGGATATACCAGCGTTATCAACGGCAACGTTTTTGAGGTCTATCAACTGCAGAACAACGTGAACGTGAAGGTCTTCACGGTCACTCTCAATCCGACCACCGGCGAATATCAGGTGGAGCAGTTCGCGGCCATCCATCATCCGAATGGCGCCGGCGAACTCGGTGAAGGATTCAATCTTAGCTATCGCGTCACCGATGGTGACGGCGACTATGTGGAGAGCTATCTGCGCGTCGTTGTCGGCGATGACGTGCCGGTGATCATCGGGAACGCGACGCAGGCCAACCTGCTCACCAACGGCGATTTCTCGGGCGGCAGCTCCTGGCATGACGCCTCGTACGGTGATTGGGCGACGGGCGCTACCGGTTGGAAGATCACCGGTACGGAAGCCGGCCAGACCGGTGTTCAGCTCGAGCGCGTCCCAAGCGGCTATTTCGGGGTTGTAACGTCGAATGGCGAACCGATGGTTGACCTCGGTGCATCGCCGGGCAACATCGCAGTCTCCCAGAGCCTCAACGGTCTGACGGCCGGCCAGCACTATACGCTGAGCTTCGAGATCGGCACGTACGATCCGTCGTCCTCGGGACTCCAGGTCTATTGGAACGGGCAGCTCGTTGGCACCTATGCGCCGGGCTCGACCATGGCCATCCAGACGCTCGACCTCATTGCGGCCGGTGGTGCGAACACCGTCACCTTCAAGGAGGTTGGTTACGCGGGCGACAACACCGGCACGTATCTGGCGAATGTCAGCCTGGTTCAGGCGTCGTCGACGTCACTGCCGCTCTTCCACGCGGATATCGGCGAGGATGGCTCGTCCGTCGTGTCGCTGGTCAGCGGGACCAACTACCGCTTCGGTGCCGATGGCCCGGGCTCTGTGGCATTCGACACTGCACACGCCACCATTTCCACCCCGACCGGTACCATGCTCGGCGTGCCGTCGATGTCCTACGATCCGGTCACGGGCAAGGTGACGGTCAATCCGGGCTGGGGCTTCAACGGCCTGAGCGAAGGTGAGATCGCAACCCTGTCGGTGCCATTCACGGTCACGGACTCCGATGGCGACAGCAAGTCCGGGATCTATCAGTTCACAATTCACGGCAGCAACGACGCTGTTGGGACCTCGATAGGTTTTCCCGACACCGGAACGATGACCGAATATGCGGAAACCGATCCGCAAACAGGATCGACGGCAGATCGCACGCGCTTTAACGACAGCTCCTCGGGCGGCGGCTACAACGGCGGCGGCTTCTGGATCTATGACGATCAGGGCGACACCCATACGCTGACCGTGACGCCTCAGGGCACGGGCTATATCGGATACGTGACTGCAGTGGTCGCGGAAGAGACGTTGAATGACGGCAATGGCTTCGTCGATTGGCAGTATCACGTCACCGATGCACAGCTGAATTTCCTTGGCGCTGGAGAGACCAAGCAAGAGGTCTTCCGCATCCTCGTCAGCGACGGGCACGGTTCGTCGGCCTATCGCGACATCACGGTCACGTTGGTCGGCAGCAACGACAAGCCGGTGATCTCGATTGACGGCGGCGACAGCGATCATGTGTTCCTGACCGAAACCAATGCCGGGCTGATCGCCAACGGCACACTGAGCGTGACGGACGTCGATCTCTCCGACACGGTCACCGCGAACGTGTTGTCGGTGACAGCATCGGGCTCTGGAATTGAATCGCACTTCACCAATGCGCAATTGCTGGCCTTCATGACGGTTGCAACCGGTGACGTGACCCCGGCTGGCAGCGCCGCCGGCGATCTTGCATGGACCTTCAATTCGCAGGGCCAGGCCTTCGATTTCCTGCCCAATGGCTGGGAATCCGTCCTCAGCTATACGATCCAGGTCTCGGACGGTCATGGCGGCATGGACACTCATGTGGTCGAGATCAAGATCCATGGCACCAATGACGCGCCGGTCGTCGATCTGAACGGTGCTGCGTCGGCAGGCAATGACATCGCTGTCACCGCCGTCGAGTCGTTGCCGCAGTGGATCTTGAGCAGCGCAACTATTACCGACGTCGATTCCACGACGATGCATTCGATGAAGGTCACGTTGACAACGCAGCCGGATGGGCTCGGTGTCGAGGGCCTTTCGTTCAATACGAGTGCGACGAACGCTCTGACGACGGCCGGCCTTACCTATGGCTATGACGCGACCACCGGCGTTCTCACGGTGACCGGCGATGCGTCCAACGCCGTCTACCAGACCATCATGCGCGGTGTTGTCTATCAGTACACCGGCGATGCCCCGAGCACGGGCGACCGCACTGTGACCGTGGTTGTCAATGACGGTCTGGATAACAGCATCACGCACACGGCAACGGTGCATGTGCTGCCGATGAACGATGCGCCGTCGCTGGCGGGTCCGCTTGCGGCAACCGTCACCGAAGGCGGCATCCATACCCTCACGGCCGCCGAACTCGGCTACACCGATCCGGACAACACCGCCTCCGAGGTCGTCTTCCACGTATCGAACGTCCAGCACGGCACCATCACGAATGGCGGCGCTCCGGCGACGTCATTCACGGCCGCCGAGCTTGCCGCCGGCCTGATCAAGTTCACCCATGACGGCTCGGAAGATTCGACGACGACCTTCCAGGTCACTGTTGAGGATGGCAACCAGGACGGCTCGACGCCGGTCCCGGGCACCTTCACCTTCACGGTGGAGGGCGTGAACGACGCGCCGGTCATCACTTCGGCACCGCTGCAGACGCATGCCGACATCTATGCCGCTGGTTTCCTCGACCACGCGGTGACGGCGACCACCGCCGCGGACCACAAGTTCGAGATTGATCAGAATATCGACACGCAAATCGGTGCGCTGCTGGCGGCAACGCCGGCCGACATGCATGCGGTTCTGGTGGGCGTGCAGGCTGCGCTTGGCCATGCCGCCGGCTTCGCCGATGCGATCGCTGCGGTGTGGGATTATGTCGACGATCACTACAGCTATTACGATACGGCCATCAATGCGGCCGGTGTTCGCCTTGCGATCGAATATGCCAAATACGTCCAGGACGGTGGCGCACCGCTGAGTGGCGTGGTCGTGAAATACGAAGCTGATGGCCCGGACTATGGAAACCTGCCGGACCGTGCGCAGTCGATGCACGACAATCTGCTCGGTAATCTCGATAAGGCCTCGATCGACGACAAGTTCCTACCCGGTGGCGCCGGCGGCTCGAACGGACCGCCGAACGGTGTTGCCGATGTGGCGCTGCATGATCAGCTGATCGCGGAGATCGCGGCGGCGGGTCTAAGTGGTCGGCCGTACTATGCCGGATACGAGGATTCATTTGCATCTCCGTCGCAGCAATGGGACGCGGCGCATGGCCTGCTGCCGGGCGGTACGCACCAGATCATCAGCGGCCAGCTCACGGCCACGGATGTCGACACCAATGACGCGGGTCATCTGACCTGGTCGCTGAACACGACAGCGTCGCCATACGGCACGATGTCGATCGACCCGGCGACCGGTGTGTGGAGCTACGATCTCGACAACGGCCTCGCTGCAACGAAGGCGCTGCATGTTGGCGAAGTCGTGACGTTGAACTTCGTCGCGACCGTGGCCGATGCGCACGGCGGCAGCGCCAGCCAGACGGTGACGATCACCATCCATGGTGGCAACGACGCACCGGTGACGCAGAACGAGGTCTACTTCATCGACGAAGACCAGGTCCTGACGAACGCCCATCTGCTGGCCAACGACAGCGATCCGGACGGCGACGCCCTGACGCGCGTCGGCCTCGTGACCGGTAATCCGTGGGGCCCCGCCGGTTCCACGTCGGTCACGCCCGCTGGCGACCTGACATACACCCCCGTCGCGAACGAGAGCGGCTACTCAGTCCTGACCTATCAGGTCTCCGACGGGTCCAGGACGGCGCCGGCCACCGTGACGATCAACGTTCGTCCCATCGCCGATGCGGCGGTGCTGTCGGCGTCGGGCGGCAACGAAGACAACACATTTGCCATCCACATTGCCTTGGACGATACCGACGGTTCGGAGAAGGCCACCCATATCGAACTCAGCGGCTATCCCGCCGGCGCGACCTTCAATCAGGGCTCGCTGCAGGGCAGCGTCTGGGTGATCGATAATCCCGCCGGGATCGACCTGGCACATCTGACCATGACCCCGCCAAACAACTACAATGGCGCGTTCAACCTCGGTGTCAGCGTGACGGTCGTCGATCACGCCACGCTCACCACCGGTCTCGTAACCGATACCGCGACTTCGACGGGCACGATCGCCGTGACGGTCAATGCGGTGAACGATCTGCCCGTGCTGACGGCGGACGATGCGACGCTCATCGAAACAGCGAGTGCGGACGCTGGATTGCTGAGCAAGACCGGAAATATCCTGAGCAACGATCACGACGTCGATGGCGACACGCTCAGCGTCAAGACCATCCGGGCGGCGAACGGCGTCCCGACCGATGAAAGTCCCATTGCCATCGCTCCGGGCGGCAATGTGACTTCGCATGGTATCTACGGCGATCTCGTGATGCATTCGGACGGCAGCTACACCTATACGGCGAATGCCGCCTTCGATGCGCTGGCGGACGGCGTCCAGAAGACCGACGTCTTCAAGTATGTTGCGATGGACGGGAACGGCGGCGAGGCCGCGCAATATCTGACGATCCACCTCACCGGCGTCAACGATACGCCGGTCCCGGTCAACGACGATCAGAACCTGACCGATACCGCGGCTATCGACGCGGGTACGGTAAAAACGTTTGCCGGCAGTGTTCTGGCCAACGATCACGACGCGGAGAACGACCCGCTCACGGTGATCACGATCCGGCCCGACGCGCAGTCAGGCCCGACCTATCTCAACGGCGCCACGACGGTCGCGCACGGCGTCTATGGCGATCTCACAATCAATACGGACGGCACCTACACCTATACGCCGAACGCGGCCTACGATGCGCTCGCCGCTGGCGTCACCGCCACCGACGTGTTCAAGTACGGCGCGTCGGACGGCAACAGTGCCCACGGCGGTTTCCTGACGTTCCACATCACCGGCGGCAACGATCCGGCGGTGTTCACCGGCACCGATACGACGAGTCTGACTGAGTCAAACGTGGCTCAGTCGACCGGCGGCACGCTTGTTGTCAATGACGTCGACGGCGCCGACACGCTCGTGCCGCAGGCCAACGCGGCGGGCAGCAACAATTACGGCGTTTTCAACGTCAACGCCGACGGCACCTGGACCTATGTGATGAACTCGGCGCACGACGAGTTCGTGGCTGGCCAGACCTATACCGACAAGCTGACGGTCCACTCAGCCGACGGCACTGCGCATGATCTGACGGTCAATATCCTGGGTACGTCGGATGCACCCGTCAACCAGCCGCCGCAGGTTGTGACGGCGACCAGTGTGACGACCGGATCGGTGACCGAGGACGCCACCGCACTGACGAATCTTGTTGGAAATCCTGGCTTCGAGGCGAGCAGCAGTTTCTCATCGGCAAACGCTGTTTGGACGAGGGGTGGGGTAACCGGGGGGCTTCAGGTCTGGACAAACCAGAATGGCTCGGTCCACACCGGCAACCGGGGCGCCGATCTTTGGGCGCCGGCCAATACACCTGGAACGATCAGCCAGGATATCGCGACGGTCACAGGGCAGCACTACACGCTGAGCTACTGGGTGGCGAACCGCATCTCGGCTGGCGGAAGTGCCCAGTACTTCGATTCGGGCGCCAATTCCTTTGTGGTGAACTGGGGTGGCGTGCCGGTCGTGGGGTCTGCGCTGACCAACGCACCGTTCTCCGCAACGCTACCGTCGAACGATCCCAACAGCCCGTCGGCCAACGATCTTTATGCCTTTACGCTGTACACGTTCGACGTTGTGGGTGGACCGGGCGCGGCGACGAAGCTCCAGTTCGCTGTTACGAACAACCTGAACTATTGGGCGCTGGACGACGTCTCCGTCACACTGGTTCCGACAGAGACCGCAACGGGCGTGATCAAGTTTACCGATGCGGACGCCCTGGATACCCACAGCGTTACGGTAGATGCATCGCCTGCCGGCTATATCGGAAACTTCTCGGCTGTTCCCGGCATCGATTCGACAGGCAACGTGATTGGAACCGTTAACTGGACGTTTAACGCCAGCGAGAACGCGTTGCAGGCGCTTCCAGCCGGCCAAACCGTACAGACCTATACCGTCAATATCGTCGACTCCGCCGGTGCTATCACCTCGCAGACAGTCAACGTGACGCTGACCGGCAAGAACGACGCGCCAGTCATTGCCCTGGGTACGACGACGACGCCTTACGTTCTGGGCTCAACTGCGATCGCAATTGCTCCGGGCGTCAAGATCACCGACGTTGATTCCGTCAATTTCGCGACGGGGACGCTCACGGTGAGGGCTGACTCCTTTGATGCGACGAAAGAAACCCTGTCGATCAAGGACAACGGGACGGGGGCCGGCCAGATTGGCGTCAATGGAAGCCACATTACGTATGGTGGTGTCGAGATCGGAACGTTCACCTACAGCAACACGGACGCTGGCTTCCCGGGTACGTTCGGCAACGATCTGTTGTTGACGATCGCCTTCAACGCCAACGCGACCCCGGCCGCCGCTACGGCTCTACTGCAGGATATCTATTATTCGGCGACTTTGAATTCCGGTTATACTGGCACTCGGGAGTCACTCGTCATCACGCTGAACGACGGCGGTGGAATGGCCAACGGCGGCACCAGCACCGCGATCGCATACGCGCAGATTGGCTTTAGCTCGCCGTCGCCGTTTACGCTCACGACCGCTACCGACAATGTCTATCTCATGGACGGCGCAAACACCGTTAAAGGCACCGTCGGCTCGAACGCGACCTTTACGTACAAGGCCGCTGACACGCTTCGTGGCGGTAACGGCACGGATACGATCGAGATCACAAACGCAAGCACGATTGGTGACTCGCAGTTCTCGAACACATCAGGATTTGAAATCCTCAAATTGAGTGCGGCCGGCAATTACTCTGTGGCTTTAAGTGCCAACGCTAAATTGGCCTTTGATAGAGGACTCACGATCGATCATGGCGGCTTGACCGGAAATCTGACGCTCACGGAGAGCACTGGCAGCAACCTCTACAGTCAGAGTATCGTCGTGATCGCCGGCTCTGGAGCCGACAATCTGGTCGGCGGCTCGGGCAACGATACGTTCCGCTATCTCAGCGCAAATCTCGACAACAACGATACAATCAACGGCGGGCTCGGAGCCGACACCATCCAGATTACTGACGCTGCGACGGTTACGGACAACATGTTCGTCAACAAGTCAAACATAGAACAGATAGTGCTGGGCGATTTCACCAACAGCATCACGCTCGGGAACAATGCAAATACCGAAATCAACGGCCTGACAGCAAAGACCTTGACCATTGATGCCAGTGCGGCTGGATCGGGACACGGCCTGACGGTTGATGCAACGTCAAGCTTCTTCGCGCTCACGTCGCATCTGAACGTGATCGGCGGCGCCGGTGACGATACCGTCAAGCTGCTTAGCGCACACTTCAACGCGAACGAGACGTTCAATCTCGGCGCGGGGAACGATACGATCCAGATTACCGACACACCTGTTGTCGTCGATGCAGCCTTCACGCATGTTAGCGGTGTTGAAACCTTGTTGCTCGGCGCCGGACTCCTCGACAACGTGACGCTCGGTAGCAACGCGACCACAGCGATCGGTAACGGTACACTGACGGTCGATGCGCACACATCACTTCAGCTCACGCTGAACGCATCGGGAGTTGGGGCATCGGCTCATCTGAACATCCTTGGCGGCACGTCTGCTGATAGTATCATCGGCGGCGCCGGTGACGATATGATCCGCGGTGGCGGCGGGAACGACAGCATCGACGGTGGAGCAGGCGTCGATTTGCTCGACTTCTCCGATGCGACCGCAGGCATTACGTTCACGTTGACACAGAGCAGCAGCAACACCTCCGTCAACCTGTCGGCTGTGGGGCTGGGGACCGACACCTACAAGAACATGGAAGGTGTCATCGGCTCTGCTTTCGCCGATACGCTGACCGGTTCGACCTCGAATGACACCATCTATGGCGGTGGCGGCAACGACACGATCATTGGCGGCATCGGTAACGACACGCTGTCCGGCGGCTCCGGTGCCGATACCTTCAAGTTCGCTGAAACCGGCGCGTCGAATGTCGATAGCATCCTCGACTTCAGCAATGGCGAAGGTGACAAGATCGACATATCGGGCTTGCTCGATGGCATCGCCGGCGTGCAGGCGGATGGTTCGAACATCAATAACTACGTTCATTTGACGCAGAACGGAGGCAATGTCCTCGTGCAGGTCGATACGACCGGTGCCGGCAATTTCTCGGGCAACACGCATGATGTCGCAACGCTGGTCGGGTACGGAACCAGCAACGCTGATATTGTGAACATGGTGTTCAAGAACACCGACCACACGATGACAGCATAAGAGATCGGCCAGGCCGGTGGCCTGGCTGTCTTCTCGAAGTAGAAAAAGAAAGCCCCCGATCTTCGGGGGCTTTTCGTTTCGGGGGGGGCTCTTGCGGGGGGGGGGGCTCGGAGCCCTGCGTCCTAGATCTTCTGCCCCTGCGGCGTCTTCGGCAATGCTGGCACCACGCCGCCACCGCTGCCACCCACATCGATTCTGATCCGCTGCACCTCCGTGCGCCCGGCCGGATACTTCACCTCGATGGTCACTTCGTCACTGCCGACGAAGTCCGCCTTCGATTGATAGAAGGCGATGAACCCTGGCACTTCGAGCGCAAGGCACTGTTTGTAGTTGGTGGCGCTGACCTTGCCGCGCTTGATGCTGACGGTGCCGTTCGCGGGTGGGGTCACCATGCGCAAGGCGGGCAGGGTGCCCGAGGTGCAGTCGGGCTGGACGTTGAGATAAACGCCGACCTGGAAGTTGCGCGCGGTCGGGCCCTTGGCGGTCCGCTCGACGACAGACGGTGTCGCGGCAGGCGGCGTGGGCGAGGGCGTCTGCGCCCAGACGGCGGTTCCGGCACCGGTTCCCGCCAGAGTGCCTATGACGAGACTCAGCGCGACGACCGGCTTGCGAAACATGGAATTTCTCTCGATTGGCAGGTGATAACGGCGCGGCGCGACATCCCAAGGATGCAGCAAAAGTGCTGTCATATCAATGGATCGGGCGCCCGTAGGCCGGGTTGATGACGGGCGGTTGGCCGGTCTCACGACTTGGTGTAATTCTTTGAATCAAAACGTGTTTGGGTAGCTCCGCGGGGCAATCGCCACATCTGTGGCGGACATGCTAGGAGAACCTACGGCGCCAGTATGGTGAATCGCCGCGCCGGCTCTTAAGAATTCTGAGGTTTGTTGAATGGTGTCGAAAGAAACTTCCGCAGCGAAGGATGCGGTGCGCACGCTGCGTGTCGGCGTCGTGGGCGCAGGTGTCATGGGCACCAATCATGGCCGCGTGCTGGCCGGGCTGCCGGGCATCGAAATGGTCGGCATCGTCGATCCCATGCTCGAACATCGCACCCGCGCCGAGAAATTGATCGGCTGCAAGACCTTTGTCGATCTGGACGCTCTGCTGGCCGCTGGCGTCGATGCCGTGACCATCGCAGCGCCCACTCACTTGCATCACGAAGTCGCGCTCGCCTGCATCGCCAAGGGCATCCATGTCCTGGTCGAGAAGCCGATAGCATCGACCGTGGAAGAGGGACGCGAGATCGTCGATGCCGCGCAAAAGGCTGGCGTGACTCTGATGATCGGCCATGTCGAGCGTTTCAACCCCGCCGTCGCCACCATCAAGAAGGCGATCGAGGGCGAGGACATTCTGTCGATCGGCATCACGCGCGTCGGCCCGTTCCCGCCGCGCATGTCCAATGTCGGCGTTGTCATCGACCTCGCCGTGCATGACATCGACCTGATCCGCTGGTTCACCGAGAGCGACATCGTCGAGGTGCAGCCGCAGCTCGCCTCCGCCGTCGCCGAGCGCGAAGACATCGCGCTGCTGCAGTTCCGCACGGCGTCGGGCGTGCTCGCCCATATCAACACCAACTGGCTGACGCCGTTCAAGGCGCGCACCGTCACGGTCGCGACGCGCGGCAAATATGTGATGGGCGATCTGCTGACCCGGCAGGTCACCGAATGTTTCGGCTTCAAGACCGATGGCAGCTATTCGATGCGGCATCTGCCGGTCGGGCAGGACGAGCCGTTGCGCGCCGAGTTGATGGCGTTTCTCGATGCCGTGCGCACCGGCGGCGTGCCGGCGGTGACCGGCGAGGAGGGCGTCGCCTCCCTCGAGATCGCGATCCAGTGCCTGGAAGCGCCAAAGAAGCGCGCGGCCACAGCATCACGCCCGGCGCCCCGCAAGGTGGTTGGCTGACGCAAGCGCGACCCGGCGCAAGCATGCGCCGGCGTCCAATATCCAGACTTCAACACGACACTCTGCAGGCCAGACATCATGAACCAGCACACCCGCATCGACCCCGTTCCCTTCATCGACCTCGGCGCGCAGCGTCAGCGGCTGGGCACGTCGATCGACGAGGCGGTCACCCGCGTGCTCAATCACTGCCAGTTCATCAACGGCCCGGAAGTCACCAAGTTAGAGGCCGAGCTCGCCAAATATTGCGGCGCCAAGCACGTGATCAGCTGCGCCAGCGGCACCGATGCCCTGATGATGGTGCTGATGGCCAAGAAGGTCGGCCCCGGTGATGCCGTGCTGTGCCCGTCCTTCACCTTCTGTGCCACCGGCGAGGCCGTGGCGCTGGTCGGTGCGTCGCCCGTATTTGTCGAAGTCGACGAAGTCACTTTCAATATCAGCCCTGAATCCGTGAAGCGTGGCATTGCCACCGCCAAAAAGGCCGGCCTCACGCCCCGGGCGATCATCCCGGTCGATCTGTTCGGTCAGCCGGCCGATCTCGACGCGATCAACGCCATCGCCGAGGCCGAGGGGATGTTCGTGCTGGAAGATGCCGCGCAGGCCTTCGGGGCGACCTATAAGGGCAAGCGCGTCGGCACCTGGGCGCTGGCCACCACCACCAGCTTCTTTCCGGCCAAGCCGCTCGGCTGTTTCGGCGACGGCGGCGCGATCTTTACCGATGACGACCAGCTCGCCGAGGACCTGCGCAGCATCCGCATCCATGGCCAGGGCTCCGACAAATACGACAATGTCCGTCTGGGCATCACCGGCCGCCTCGACACCATCCAGGCCGCGGTGCTGCTGGAAAAGCTGAAGATCTTCGACGACGAAATCGCCGCCCGCAACAAAGTAGCCGACCGCTACGCCCGCAGCCTCGGTAACCTCGTCACCGTGCCGCGGGTCGCCGAAGGCAATACGTCGATCTGGGCCTGCTACGTGATCCGCCTGCCGAAGGGTACCGACCGCGACGCCTTTGCCAATGCGCTGAAGGCGCAGGGCGTGCCATCAGCGATCTATTATGCGAAGTCGATGCATATGCAGACTGCCTATAAGGACTATCCGGTCGTCGATGGCGGCCTGCCGGTCTGCGAGGCGCTGTCGGCCGACGTCATCAGCTTGCCGGTGCATGCCTATCTCGACGAGGCCACCCAGGATCGTGTCATCCAGGCTGTGCGCGACGCGCTGGCGACCTAAGTTGAGCATTTTGCACCGCTGCTTCATGCTGTAGAAGCGGCTGATGCTGGGACGCATTTTCACCGTCGGCGGATATACGCTCCTCTCGCGGATCACCGGTTTCGCGCGCGACATCATGCTCGCGGCGATCCTTGGCGCCGGGCCGGTGGCTGACGCCTTTTTCGTGGCGCTGCGGCTGCCCAATCACTTCCGCGCCATTTTCGCCGAAGGCGCGTTCAATGCCGCTTTCGTCCCGGCCTATGCCCATGTGACCGGTAAGGGCGGCCCAGCATCGGCGCATCTGTTTGCCGACCGCATCTTCACGCTGCTGTTTGCATCACAGGTCGTGCTGCTCATCCTGGCCATTCTGTTCATGCCGCAGGCCATGAGCATCCTGGCGCCGGGCTTCACCGATGATCCCGCGCAGCGTCATCTCGCCATCGAGCTGACACGCATCACCTTTCCCTATCTGCTGCTGATCACGCTGGTGACGCTCTATGGCGGCATGCTGAACGTCATGCAGCGCTTTGCCAGTGCTGCGGCGGCCTCGATCTTCCTCAATATCTCCATGATGGCGACACTGGCGCTGGCTGCGTTCTTTCCGAGTGCAGGCCACGCGGCGGCTTGGGGCGTGTTGATTTCGGGCTTTCTGCAATATTTCCTGCTCGCCGGAGACCTGCAGCGCCATGGCGGACTTCCTCGTTTTGCGCCGCTGCGCCTCGATGAGGACGTGCGGGGCTTCTTCCGCGCGCTCGGCCCGGCGACGCTGGGCTCCATGGGCACGCAAGTCGCATTGTTTGCCGACACCATCATCGCGACCTTCCTGCCGGTCGGCGCGCTGTCGGCGCTGTATTATGCCGACCGTCTCAACCAGTTGCCGATCGGGGTGATCGGCATCGCCATCGGCACGGTGCTCTTGCCGGAAATGTCGCGGCGGATGGCGGCAGACGATCACGTTGGCGCCATGGGTGCGCAGCGCCGCGCCTTCCTGTTCACGCTGTTGTTCTCGCTGCCCTTCGTCGCTGCATTCCTCGTGGTGCCCGATGTCATCATGCGCGCGATGTTTGCCCGCGGGGCCTTCACCAAGGCCGATGCTGCCGTCGCTGCGGCGACGCTCGCCGCCTATGCCATAGCGCTCATCCCTTTCGTGATGATTCGCAGTGCGGTCGCAACTTTCAACGCGCGCAAGGACACCACGACGCCGATGATTGCCGCGCTCACCGGTATCGCAGTCAACGTCGCGCTGAAGATTCTGCTGATGGGGCCTCTGGCGCAGATCGGCCTCGCGCTTGCTACCGCGGCGGGCGCCTGGATCAATCTGTTGCTGGTCATCTTCTTCGCCATGCGGGCCGGCTATCTCGAATTCGATCGAGCGTTCCTGCTGGCGCTGGGCAAATTCGCGTTGACCGGCGTGGTCCTCGCTGCGGTGCTGTGGGGGACCGCGCGTCTTGCGGCGGAGCAGTTTGCGGGCCTCACCAGCCTCCGCGACGAAGCGACGCTGGGAGTTCTCATCATCGTGACCGTCCTGGTCTATTCGGCATTGGTCCTGATGCTTTTCGGCAAAAGCTGGCTGCACAGCCTGGTCCGCGCCAGATAGCTCGCTTCATCGTGTCCCAAAGTCGGGCAGGGCGACGCTCTGTGCCACTTGCCGCCATCCTCCCGCAGTGTAGATTGAGTCTAAACTGCATGCGGAGGAACGATGGCCCCCATCAAATTCGGCGTCGGACAGAGTGTCCTGCGCAAAGAAGACGACGCCCTCATTCGTGGTCGTGGCCGCTATACCGACGATCATGCGCCCGTCACGCTGCATGCCCTCGTGCTGCGCTCGCCGCATGCCCATGCCAATTTCACTATCGATGTCAGCAAGGCGCGCACACTTCCGGGTGTCGCTGCGATTCTGACGGCGGAAGACACCAAGGACCTCGGCGGTCTGCCCTGCCTGTTCAATCTCGAAGATCATCCTTTCACCGGGCCGGATTATCCGATCCTCGCCGCCGGGGAAGTCCGCCATGTCGGCGACGCCGTGGCCTTCGTCGTTGCGGAGACTGTAGCGCAGGCGCGTGATGCGATTGAGGCGATCGAAGTCGACTGGAAGCCGCTGCCGTCCGTGAACGGTCTGGTCAATGCCGTCGCCAAGGTCGCGCCGCAGGTATGGGCCAAGCATGCCGGCAATGTGCTGTTCGATGTGCCGATCGGCGACAAGAAGGCAGTTGATGCGGTGTTCGCCAAGGCACCCGTGATCGCCGACGTGAAGATCGTCAATCCACGCGTCATCATCAATTATATGGAGACGCGGGCGGCGATCTGTGAATACGACGCCAAGCGCGATTACATGACGCTGACCATCGGCAGCCAGGGCAGCCATCGTCTGCGCGACATCCTCTGCGACAACGTGCTGAAAATGCCGAAGGACAAGATGCGCGTGATCTGCCCCGATGTCGGCGGTGGTTTCGGCACGCGGCTGTTTCCCTACCGTGAATATGCGCTGGTGGCCTTTGCCGCCAAGAAGCTCGGCAAGAATGTGAAATGGGCGGCGGATCGCACCGATCACTTCCTCGGCGACGCGCAGGGCCGCGACAATGTCACCCATGCACGCATGGCGCTGAGCGAGGACGGCAAGTTTCTCGCCATGGATGTCGACCTGATGGCCGACATGGGCGCGTATCTGTCGACCTTTGGACCTTACATCCCGCATGGCGGCGCCGGCATGTTGCCGGGTCTCTACGACATCCAGACATTCCATTGCCGCGTGCGCACGGTGTTCACCAACTCCGTGCCGGTGGACGCCTATCGCGGCGCCGGCCGTCCGGAGGCGGCTTACGTCGTCGAACGTCTCGTCGATCAATGCGCGCGCAAGCTCGGCATGTCGCCGGATGCGATCCGCCGCAAGAACTTCATCCCGCCGAAGGCGATGCCGTACAGGACCGCGACCGGCAAGGTGTACGACTCCGGCGATTTCACCGCGCATATGAAACGCGCGATGGATGTCGCGGGCTGGAAGGAATTTCCAAAGCGGGCCAAGGCCGCGAAGAAGGAGGGCCTGGTTCGCGGTATCGGCATGGCCACCTATGTGGAAGTCTGCGGCACTATGGGCGACGAGACCGCCAATGTTGCTGTTGGCGCCGATGGCGACATCACCATTTTGATCGGCACGCAATCGACCGGGCAGGGTCACCACACCGCCTATGCCCAGATCGTCGCCGAACAGTTCGGTGTGACACCGGACCGCGTCCACATCGTCCAGGGCGACACGGCGAAGGTGGCGACCGGTCTCGGTACCGGCGGCTCCGCATCGATCCCGACCGGTGGCGTCAGCGTGCAGCGCGCCACCAGGCAGCTCGGTATCAACCTCAAGGAGCTGGCGGCGGATGTGCTGGAAACCAGCGCCGCCGACCTCGAGATCGATGGCGGCGTGGTGAAGATCGCCGGCACTGATCGCTCGGTGTCATTCGCCGATCTCGCAAAGAAGGCCAATCCGTCGAAGCTCAATGCGTCTGAAACCTTCAGCAGCGCCGACGGCACCTTCCCCAACGGCACCCATCTGGTCGAAGTCGAGATCGATCCTGCGACCGGCAAGATCGCCATTGTCAATTACGTCATCGTCGACGATTTCGGCGTCACGCTGAATCCGTTGCTGCTGGCCGGCCAGGTTCATGGCGGCACCATGCAGGGCATCGGCCAGGCGCTCATGGAGCAGGCGATCTATGATCCCGAGGACGGCCAGCTCGTCACCGGCACTTTCATGGACTATGCGCTGCCGCGCGCGGCCGACGGCGCGCCGATCTCGTTCGAGACCCACAACATCCCCTGCGTGACCAATCCGCTGGGGGTGAAGGGGGCTGGCGAGGCTGGCGCTATCGGCTCCTGTCCGGCCGTGATGAACGCCATCATCGATGGTCTCTATCGCGAATACAAAATCGAGCACATCGACATGCCCGCAACTCCTGAGCGGGTGTGGATGGCGATCCGCGAGCACGAACGGCTCCACACGCTGTAAAGCGCCGCCGCCGGGAATAGCCGGATGGCGGCGGGGTTCATCTACATGTTGCGAACTAGTCCTAATCGAATTCCAAACAGGGGTATTGGTTGATGAAACGTGCGCTTCTCGTTGTCGGAGCTTTGCTGTTGGGTGTGGGGGCGGTCTCGGCCCAGCAGGAGATCGTCAAGGAACGCCAGACGCTGATGAAGTCCAATGGTCGCGCTCTTGGCGGCACGCTCAGCGCGATGGCCAAGGGCGACAAGCCCTATGATCAGGCCGCGGTCGAGGCCGCGCTGACCGTGCTGGACGAAACCGCCAAGAAGCTGCCGACACTGTTTCCGGACAGCACCAAGGGTCTGAAGGCCGAGGGTGACTATTCGACGTCGCCGAAGGTCTGGGAAGACAAGGCCGGTTTCGATGCCCACATCGTCACCTTCACCAAGGCCGTCACCGACGCCAAGGCCAAGATCAAGGATCTCGACAGCCTCAAGGCGAATGTCGGCGGCATCGGCAAGGCATGCGGTGGCTGTCACGAGACGTTCAGACTGAAGATCTGAGCTCGATTGTGAACTCTGAATGAAAGGGCGAACGCCGCAGCGCTCGCCCTTTTGTTCAACCATCGTCGATTCGAATGTTACTTCGTGACCTGTCCGCGGATCTCGCCGCCTTTGTTGGCCTCAGTGTGGATGTTGACATAGTACTTGCCGGCCAACAGGTCGGCGGCCTGTGCGTCGGTCAGCGTGGCGCTGCCTTCGGAGCCGGATGTGGCTGGTGTGATCGGTACGGCCACTCCGGCATTCTTGCCGGCTTCGGCGGGGCCGTGGAAATGCGCCATGGTCGCAGGACCCGTGAGGCCGGAATAGGTCAGCTTCCAGGTCAGCTTCTTGGTAGCGGGATCGAAGTCGATATCGGCGGTGCCCTTGCCGGCGCTGGTATTGGCGGGCACTTCGGAAGCGCTGTTGAGGGTCGCCTTCATCTTGTCGGCGCAAGCGGGGCCGGCGAGCGCGATGCTGGTGCCGAGCGCGAGGGACGCGAGCATGATCGAACGAGGTGACATGGGTTTCTCCCTGATGATGGTGAGGTCGTCATGGCTGGAAACATCCGAGACGCCAATTCATTCCCCCGGGAGCCTAAGGGATGGATCACGGTTTCGTTCCGGCAGCGGCTGTTCGACGCGCTTTATGTGCTGAAGTTTGACCCGGATACCAATTGGACATGCACGTGCTGAAACGGCTTTTCATTCTCGCATTTGTCGCGGCTGTCATCGGCCTCGGCGTGTTCTGGTGGCTGACGATTCCCGTAATGGTGGCTGCGAGCACGCTCCCGCCGCACACGCCCAATCCCGGCAATGGCGCAGTGGTCTTCAATGCCGGTGGCTGCTCGTCATGCCATGCGACGCCGGCGCAGCAGGATCGGCTCAAGCTCGGGGGCGGGCTCCCGCTGACATCGCCGTTCGGTACGTTCTATGTGCCCAACATCTCGCCCGATCCCACGGCCGGTATCGGCCGCTGGAGCGAGGCTGATTTTGTGACGGCGCTGCTGAAGGGCACGTCGCCGAACGGCTCGCATTACTTTCCGGCTTTTCCCTACACGTCCTACCAGCAGATGAAGGTGGAGGATATCAGGGACCTGTTCGCTTTTCTGAAGACGCTGCCACCGGTGGCCAGCAAGGCGCCGGATCATGCGGTGCCATTTCCATTTAACATCCGCCGCAACCTCGGCGTCTGGAAGCTGCTGTTCCTCGATGGCAAACCCTTCGAGGCGGATGCTTCGAAGTCGCCGCAGTGGAATCGCGGCAGCTATCTGGTGAATGCGCTGGGCCACTGCGCCGAGTGCCACAGCCCGCGCAATGCATTGGGCGGCATCGTGACGGCACAGCGCTTTGCCGGCGGTCCGAACCCCGACGGCGAGGGTTGGGTGCCCAACATCACCCAGAAGCGTCTCGGTGACTGGAGCGAAAAGGACATCGCGTATTTCCTGGAAACCGGGCAGACGCCGGACGGCGACACCGCCGGTGGCTCCATGGCCCGCGTGATCCGCAATACCTCCCAGTTGAGCGCAGACGACCGCTCGGCGATGGCGCTCTATCTGAAATCGCTCCCTGCGGTGGAGGGGCCCATTAGGCCCGCCAAAAAGGGCTAAACCCGCGCAAGGTTGGGTTGTGGCGAGGTGCAGCCTTGCATGGAAACCCGCCAAGCCATGTCGCATCGGCGGTTTTCGTGAGGAGGCTCACGTGATTGTGTGCTGCAACATGAAGACCCCCACGATTCCCCTGATCTCCATTTCCCCGAACTCATGAACATCTTCAAAGCCGTGTCGCTGAAGATTGCCAGCACCATGGCGTTTGCCATCATGGGCGCGCAGGGTCGCTATCTCGGCAGCGAAGTGCCGCTCGGCGAGATCGTGTTCGCCCGCGGGTTGTTTGCGCTGATCCCGATCGTGCTGTTTTTCGGCTGGCGCGGCCAATTGCGCGGCGCGCTGCGCACCAACCGCGTCTCCGCGCATCTGGTGCGTGGCTCGTTCAGCGTGATCGGGACGTTCTGTACCTTCGGCGCGCTGGCGCGGCTGCCGATCGCGGATGTGACCGCCATTGCCTTCATCGCGCCGCTGATCACCGTGGTGTTCGCCGCGATCTTCCTGAAAGAGCAGGTCCATGCCTATCGCTGGTCGGCGGTGGCGATTGGCTTTTCCGGCGTGATCCTGATGCTGTCGCCGTATTTCCACGATCACGCGGCGCTGACCACGTCGATGATCGTCGGTCTGTCGCTGGCGCTGCTCAATGCCTTCTCGTCGGGCGGTGCGACCATCCAGATCCGCCGGCTGACCGCAACGGAGTCCTCATCCGCGATCGTTATCTTCATGACGCTGATCGTGATGGCGGCATCGCTGCTCACGGCGCCATTTGGCTGGCGCTGGCCGACGAATTTCGAACTGGCACTGCTGGTCGGCATCGGCATTTCCGGCGGCCTCGGGCAGATGCTGTTCACCGAGAGCTATCGCTATGCGCCGGCGTCCTTCCTGGCGCCGTTCGACTACACGGCGATGCTGTGGGCCTTCTTGCTCGGCTTCTGGATGTTCGGCGAAGTGCCGACGCCCTATGTGGTTGGCGGCGCGGTGATCGTCGCGGGCGCAGGCATCTTCGTCATCCTGCGCGAACGCCATCTCGGCCTGAAGCGGCTGCGTGACACACCGATGTCGCCGATTTCCACCATGGCGGACGATGAAGCTGACCCGGATGCGCCCATCGCTGTCCGCGCAAAGTCGCGCTGATTTTTCGTTCAATTTTGTTGCAATGCACACTGCGCTTTGCTGGCAAGCTGTGCCATTTCGATTTTAGAACGCGCGCAAAACACGGGGCCTTGCTCCTGCCACGCGGCTGGATTTATATGCATTTGCTGCTTTCACGCGGCACCCCGTGCATGACGGGCTCATGAGGCGAAATGACCGCGCAAGGGTGCTTGCCGGACGTGTCGTTCCTTCCCAGATAGACCCGGCTGCACAGAATTTTCTGACGACAGACGTTCCCGCAATCAAAGAGGTTACCAATGGTCAACCGCCTGCAATTCTACATCGATGGCGCCTGGGTCGATCCCGTCGTCAAGAAGACTACCCCTGTCGTGAATCCGGCGACTGAAGATGCGATGTACGACATTGCGCTGGGCTCCAAGGCCGACGTCGACAAGGCTGTCGCCGCTGCCAAGCGCGCTTTCGAGACGTTCTCCCAGACCACCCGTGAAGAGCGCATCGCGCTGCTCGAAAAGATCATCGCGGTCTACAAGACCCGCATGTCGGATATCGGTGCGTCGGTCTCCGACGAAATGGGCGCTCCGCTGCCGATGGCCGAGAAGCTGCAGGCCGGTGCCGGCCTCGGTCACCTCGTCGCCACGCTCGACGTGCTGAAGACCTACAAGTTCGACGAGGCGCACAACGCCGCCATGATCACGAAGGAGCCGATTGGCGTCGTTGGCATGATCACCCCGTGGAATTGGCCGCTGAACCAGATCGCCTGCAAGGTCGCGCCTGCGCTCGCCGCTGGCTGCACCATGCTCTTGAAGCCGTCGGAATACACCCCGACCTCAGCGCTGATCTTCGCGGAAATCCTCCATGAAGCCGGCGTGCCGAAGGGCGTGTTCAACCTCGTCAACGGTCTCGGCCCGGATGTCGGCGTCGCCATGAGCGAACATCCCGATATCGACATGATCTCCTTCACTGGTTCGACCCGCGCCGGCATCGACGTTGCCAAGCGCGCCGCGAATACCGTGAAGCGCGTCAGCCAGGAGCTCGGTGGCAAGTCGCCGAATGTGATCCTTGACGGCGCCGACTTCGTGAAGGCCGTCACCGGCGGCGTCGCGCACATGTTCAACAATTCCGGACAGTCGTGCAACGCGCCGAGCCGCATGATCGTGCCGCAGGCGAAGATGAAGGAAATCGCCGCCATCGCGAAGGCCCAGGCGGACAAGACCAAGGCCGGCGATCCGCGCGCTGATGGCACCGTCATCGGTCCGGTGGTCAATCGCGGCCAGTGGGACAAGATCCAGGGCCTGATCCAGAAGGGCATCGAGGAAGGCGCCACGCTGGTCGCCGGTGGCCCCGGTCTGCCGGAAGGCGTCAACAAGGGCTTCTATGTGCGTCCGACGATCTTCGCCGACGTCACCGAGAACATGACCATCGCGCGCGAGGAAATCTTCGGGCCGGTGCTCGTGATCATGGGGTCCAAGGACGAAGCCGATGCGCTCCGCATCGCAAATGACACCCCGTACGGCCTCGCTGGCTACGTCTCAGCTGACACGGTCGAGAACGCCCGCAAGTTCGGCCGCCGCATCCGCGCCGGCAACGTCAACCTGCAGGGTGCTCCGAACGACCGCACCGCGCCGTTCGGCGGCTACAAGCAGTCGGGCAACGGCCGCGAATGGGGTAAGCACGGTCTTGAGGACTTCCTCGAGGTCAAGGCAATCGCTGGCTACACCGCGGCGTAAGACCGCGTCGTTGAAGCGCAAGCTTCGTGACTAAAAACGCCGGCATGGAGCCATCCATGCCGGCGTTTTTGTTTCTACGATGGTCTCTCCGCCGTCATTGCGAGGAGCGAAGCGACGCGGCAATCCAGAAGGCCACAAGCGTGGAAAGACTGGATTGCTTCGCTACGCTCGCAATGACGTTGAGAGGGCGGTGTACCCGTCAGCCCCCCAACGCCCCCTGCGTGTTTACATACACCGCATAGATCGACTGGCTCGATGCCATGAACAGCCGGTTGCGTTTCACGCCGCCGAAACAGACATTGGCGCAGCGCTCAGGCAGCGCGATGCGGCCGATCTGTTCGCCATCGGGCGCGAAGACGAAGACGCCGTCGAGCTCCGGCTTGCCCATGCCCCAGCCGCACCACAGATTGCCATCGATATCGCAGCGCATGCCGTCGGGCGTGCCCGGGCCCGCATCGATCAGTACGCGCTTATTCTTCAGCGTCTTGCCGTCGGCGGCAACGTCGTAGGCGAGAATCTTGCGGTTCGGCACGCCGCGGGATTCCACGACATAGAGCAGCTTCTCGTCGGGCGAAAAACACAGTCCGTTCGGGCCGAGCACATCATCGGCGACGATGGTGGACGTCAACGTATCGCCATCGATGCGGTAGATATTCTGCCCGATCTCGGATGGCGCCTTGTTGCCCTCATAGTCGCTCATCAGGCCGAATGGCGGATCGGTGAACCAGATCGAGCCATCGGACTTGACGACCACATCATTCGGCGAGTTCAGTTTCTTGCCTTCGAAATTATCCATCAGCACTGTGATGGTGCCGTCATATTCGGTGCGTGTGATCCGGCGCCCGTGTTCGCAGGTGATCAGGCGCCCCCGGCGATCCCGCGTATTGCCATTGCCGTAATTCGATGGTTTGCGGAAATCGCTGATCGCGCCGGTTTCCTCTTCCCATTTGATAATGCGGTTGTTGGGAATGTCCGAACACAACAGATAGCGGCCGTCACCGAAATAGACCGGCCCTTCGGCCCAGCGCATGCCGGTGGCGATGCGTTCAATGGCGCCGAGCTTGATCCAGTATTTTTCGAAGCGGGGATCGAGGGCGTGAATGGCGGGGTCGGGATAATAGGTCGCTGGCTGCCAGCCGCGCGATGTTATGTCGGACATTGGCGTCTCGTTCTCTGTCGTTTCCTCGGATGCGTTTGCTAACATCGGCGAGGGTAGGCGGCAAGCAATGCCGGTTCCACTGCCTTGCCGTTGCGCCTGTACCGCGCCATAGTTGTCTGACAACTGACAACATTACGAGGGACGGAATGAAGATCTTGATGACGGGCGCATCTGGCGGAATCGGCACGCGCTTGCGGGAATTGCTCCCGCTGATCTATCCGGACCTCGTGCTGAGCGATCTCACAACGCCGCCAAATCTCAAGCCAAACGAAAATTTCAAGCAGGCCGATCTGGCCGATCTCGCCGCGGTGGAGGCGATCTGCGAGAGCGTGGACGGCATCCTGCATTTCGGCGGCTTCTCGGTGGAGGGACCTTGGGACACCATCCTGCAGGCCAATATCATCGGCGGCTACAATCTGTTCGAGGCCGCGCGCAAGAAGGGCGTCAAGCGCATCGTCTTCGCGTCGTCGAACCATGCGGTCGGCTTCTATCCACGCCACAGCAAGATCCCGCCGGATGTCACGGCGCGACCGGACAGCCGCTACGGCGTCAGCAAGGTGTTCGGCGAGGCGGTGGGCTCGCTCTATGCCGACAAATACGGGCTGTCGGTGACATGTCTGCGGATCGGCAATTTCGGTGATCGGCCGCTGGATCAGCGCCGGCTGTCGATCTGGCTGAAGCCTGAGGATCTGGTGCAGCTCTGCCAGATCGGGCTCGAACATCCCGCCATCCATTTCGAGGTGCTGTATGGCGCCTCCTATAACGAGCGTGCCTGGTGGGATAACTCCCGCGCCTATGAACTCGGCTATCGCCCGGTCGGCAAAGCCGAGGATCATCGCGAACACGCAATGGCGGAACAGGCGAAGATGAAATCCGATCCGGTCGGTGATTTCTATCAGGGCGGGGCATTTTGCAGCGCCGAATTCGCTGGTGATTTCAGTAAGGTGTGGGAGCCAAAATAGGGGCCCAGCCAGTCCGTCCCGCGCATTGACAAGAATTTTGGCGGCTTCATAAGAAGCATTCAAAACAAGCTTGGAATGGGAACGCGACATGGCCGACGGATTGCGCAAGGGGCTGACCAGTTACGGTGATGCCGGGTTCTCGCTGTTCCTGCGCAAGGCCTTCATCAAGGCCATGGGTTATTCCGACGATGCGCTGGACCGGCCCATCGTCGGCATCACCAACACCCATAGCGACTACAATCCGTGCCACGGCAATTCGCCCCAGATCATCGAGGCCGTGAAGCGCGGCGTGATGCTGGCTGGCGCGCTACCGATGGTGTTTCCGACCATCTCGATCGGCGAAAGCTTCGCCCATCCGACCTCGATGTATCTGCGCAATCTGATGGCGATGGATACCGAGGAGATGATCAAGGCGCAGCCGATGGATGCAGTGGTGGTGATCGGCGGCTGCGACAAGACGCTGCCGGCGCAGATCATGGCAGCGCTGTCGGTCGATCTGCCGACGGTGGTGATCCCGGTCGGCCCAATGGTGGTCGGCCATCACAAGGGAGAAGTGCTCGGCGCCTGCACCGACTGCCGGCGCATGTGGGGCAAGTTCCGCGCCGGCGAGATCGACCAGCAGGAAATCGACGACGTCAATGCGCGCCTCGCGCCGTCGGTTGGCACATGCATGGTGATGGGCACGGCGTCGACCATGGCCTGCATCACCGAGGCGATGGGTCTGTCGCTGCCGATGAGTGCGACCATTCCCGCGCCGCATGCGGAGCGCTTTCGGTCTGCCGAAGCCAGCGGCAAGGTTGCCGCGACGCTCGCCAAGAACAAGGGGCCGAAGCCGAGTGAATTTCTGACGCCGGGTTCGTTCCGTAACGCGCAGGTCGTGTTGCAGGCGATCGGTGGCTCCACCAACGGGCTCATCCATCTCACGGCGATGGCCAACCGCACGCCGAACCGGATCGATCTCGCTGCTTTCGACGAGCTCGGCCGCGACGTGCCGGTGCTGGTCGATCTGAAGCCGTCCGGCGATCACTATATGGAGCACTTCCATCACGCGGGCGGCGTGCCGAAGCTGATGGCGCAGCTCAGCGATCTCATCGATCTCGACGCGAAATCCGTCACCGGCGAGACATTGCGCGAGATCGTGGCGAATGCCGAAGAAGTGCCGGGCCAGGACGTGATCCGCTCGAAGGACAATCCGATCAAGCGCGAAGGCGGGCTGGCAATCCTGCACGGTAATCTGGCGCCGCGCAGCGCGGTCATCAAGCATTCCGCTGCGTCGCCCAAGCTGATGCAGCACACCGGCCGTGCTGTTGTGTTCGAGTCCGTCGAGGACATGACCAACCGCGTCGATGACCCTGATCTCGATGTCACTGCGGATGACGTGCTGGTGCTGCGCAATGCCGGTCCCAAGGGCGCACCGGGCATGCCTGAGGCCGGCTATCTGCCAATCCCCATGAAGCTGGCGCGTGCCGGCGTGAAGGACATGGTGCGTATTTCAGACGCGCGCATGAGCGGTACAGCCTTCGGCACCATTGTGCTGCACATCACGCCGGAGAGCGCCGTGGGTGGCCCGCTGGCGCTTGTGAAGAACGGCGACATGATCCGTCTGGATGTGGCGAAACGGTCGATCGATCTGTTGGTCGACGATGCCGAGCTTGCGAAGCGCCAGGCTGCGCTCCCGCCAGCGAAGACGCCGGACTGGGCGAAGCGCGGCTATGCGCATCTGTTTCACACCACGATCCTGCAGGCCGATGACGGCTGCGATTTCGACTTCATGACGGCGAAGGGGAAGGGTTGACGCTAGCCGGCAGCCGCCGACACCTCTTTCGCTGTCGGCATCGACGGCCCGGCGCCCATCCGCTGTACGCAAAGCGAGGCGGCGACATTAGCATAGCCAATGGCGCTCTGCAGTGAATGTCCATCCGCAAGCTTTGCGGCAACAGCCCCCACGAAACAGTCGCCGGCACCGGTGGTGTCAATGGCCTTCACGATGCGGGCGGCTTCGAGGTGGACCCGGCCATCGATCAGCGCGATCGCGCCGCGCTTGCCCAGCGTGATGCAGATGTTCGGCCGATGATCGGTTTGCAATGTCGATGCGGCGGCGATGAAGCGCGCATCGGGATCAGTGTCGTGCAGTTCGAGACTTGCAAGCAGGCCGAGTTCGCTTTCATTGAGGATCAGAATATCCACCAGAGCCATCAGCTCACGTTCAATCGGCATCGCCGGTGCCGGATTGAGAATCGTCGTTGCACCGGATGCGCGCGCCCGCGTGAAGAAAGCCGTGATGGCCGGCAGCGGAATCTCGAATTGGCTGACGGCGACATCGCCTTTTCGGAGTGCAGGCGCGGCGACATCGGTCGCATTGACCAACGCATTGGCGCCGGGAATGACAACTATGGTGTTCTCAGCTTTCGCAACGGTGATGATCGCTGTTCCCGTGCCGGCGCCAGCGACCTCACGCACGTAAGCGAGATCGACGCCCTGCATGGCCAGAAATGCCCTGGTGTCGCGGCCAAAGGCATCCGCGCCGGTACAGCCGATCAGCATGGTCGCTGCACCAAGTTTCGCCGCAGCAACGGCCTGATTGGCGCCCTTGCCACCGGGAAAATACAACACCTCGCGGCCTGCTACAGTCTCACCGATTGCCGGATGGCGGTCGGCTGTCGCGACCACGTCCATATTGATGCTGCCGGCGACGACAATCCGGCCCATGGTGGTCACACCTGCGCCCGATATTCCTCACGCACCGCCGCGATATCCGACAATGTCGGCAGTCCCGCTTCATTGCCCAGGCGCTGGATCTTGAAGGTCGATGCGGCCCGCGCGAATTTGAAATGCTCGGCCCAGCTATGGCCGGGATTGGCGAGATATGAATAGACGTAAGCGCCGTGGAAAACATCGCCGGCGCCATTGGTATCGATCACCTTCTCGCGCGGGATCGGCAGCGCGGGCAGTGTGTGCACTGTGCCGGCCTCGTCATACCAGAGCAGGCCCTTCTCGCCGAGCGTGACGCCGCCGACGCGGCAGCCGCGGCTCTTGAGATAGTCGAGCATCTTCTCCGGCGTCAGGTCCATCTGCTCGCAGAGACGTTCGGCGACGATGGCGACGTCGATGAACTCAAGCAACTCATGGGTGTTGGTGCGCAATCCGCCGCCGTCGAGTGAGGTGAGGATGCCGGCCTCGCGGCAGAGCTTCGCGTAGTGGATCGCGGCATCGGGCTGATGGCCGTCGATATGCAGCGCGCGACAGGCGCCGAGATTGAGCAGCGGGAAGGGATGGATGTGTTCGTCGTCACGGCAGCGGACGATGGCACGCTTGCCGTCTTTCGGCATGATGAAGGACAGCGACGAACTCGCCACTTTGCGCGGATGGACCTCGATGGCGTATTTCGCCGACATGTCCATGAACATGCGGCCGAGCCAGTCATTGGCGACGGTGGCGATGAGATCGGGCACGATGCCCAGCTTGGCGCAGCAGAAGGCGGCGGTGACCGCATTGCCGCCGAACGACACGGCATAGTCGGAGGCGACATGCTTCTCGTCGCCGGTCGGCATATGGTCGGTGATGAACGTGACGTCGATATAGGTCTGTCCGATAAAGAGTGCCTTCATGAATCCGTCCGTCTCGCCTGAGGGATGGCTGCACCCGTCCGGAGACGGCGCATCAGTCAGCTTAACAGCGGTTGCGACGAGGTCACCACCGAAATTGTGCGATGCCGCAGCCGGGCGGAGTCGGTTTTCAGCATTGCGGCTCGAAAACTGGCATAGTTCGATCACAACAACGCCACGAAGACGGGAGGGATGCGATGATCACCGGGCTGGATCACGTCGTCATTTTGCTGGAGGATCTGGAGGTGGGGATCGCCACCTATCAGACCCTGTTCGCCCGCGCGCCCGCCTGGCGCAGCACCAGCGACGGTGCGGCCATGGCGATCTTCACGGTGGCCAACATGTCGGTCGAGCTGATGGCGCCTGTCGGTCACGGCCCGGCCGCCGATCGCATCAGGGCCGTGCTGCCGGAGCAGGGTGCGACGCTGGCCAGTATCTGTTTCCGGACTGGCGATATCGCTGGGATGCATCACCGGCTCGATCGCCTGGCGCTGAAGCCTGATCCCATCGCCGAGGTCGAGAGCAGGGATACCGAGACCGGCGCCACACTCTCCTGGAAGCGTACCCGTGCGGCGACGGACGCGACGCGCGGTGTCCGGCAATTCTTTCTCGAACTGTCCGACGAGCGTCCGGTGTCGCCCCCGGTGGGCGATGCGCCGTTCCTTGGCCTCGACCATATCGTTGTCGCCACGCAGGATCCGGAGCGCGCCGCTGCGCTCTATGGCGCGCGACTGGGCCTCGACATGGCACTGGATCGCTCCAATCCGGAGTGGGGCCATCTGATGTTCTTCCGCTGCGGCGATCTGATCGTCGAGGTCGTGCATCGCCCCGACGACAAGGCCGACAAGAATCGCGACAAGCTCTGGGGCATGACCTGGCGCGTCGCTGACGCGGATGCCGTCCGCGAGCGCTTGCTCGCCGCGCATGTCAACGTGTCGGAGGTGCGTAGTGGCCGCAAGCCGGGCACCCGTGTTGTCAGCCTCCGCGATGGCACCTGCGGAATTCCGACGCTGCTGATCGAGCGGACGGGGAAGGATGTGTAGAGGTGTAGGATGGGTAGAGCGTCTTCGCGAAACCCATCATTTAAACGCATGAAAGCGATGGGTTTCGCTGCGCTCTACCCATCCTACGTATTGCCACCTACCGCCACAACATCGAACAGCCCTGCCACAGCAGCACCAGCGAGATCACCAGCAGCAGGGCATAGGCGATGTTGTAGAACAGATTGGTGGGCGTGTGTTTCACCAGCCAGATGCCCATGAAGTTCGCGATGATGGCCATCGGCAGCAGCGCCAGCGATGTCGCGAAATTGCCGGCGTGGAATTGGCCGAGTGCGAAATAGGGCACGATCTTCAGCGCATTGACGACGGCGAAGAAGATCGTCGTGGTCCCGACCAGCACCAGCTTCGGCAGCCGCTGCGGCAGCACATAGACCTGAAATGGCGGGCCGCCGGCCTGAGTCATGAAGGATGTGAAACCCGATACCGCGCCCCAGAATACGCCACCGGCCGGGCCCATGCGGGTCGGTTCGATTCTGGCGCGCTTGCGCCAGACGTCGATCACGAAGATGAGGCCGATCAGACCGACGGTGATACGCACGGCATTGTCGGAAATATAAGAGGCAAGCAGCCACGCCAGCGTCATGCCGGCGACGGCGCCCGGCAACATGATCTTCAGATTCGAGGCGTCCCATTCGCGGCGATAGACATAGATCGAGATCAGGTCCTGCGTGATCAGCACCGGCAGCAGCAATGCGGCCGCCTCGAGCGGCGGCAGATACAGCGCCAGTAGCGGCGTGGCGGCAATGCCGACGCCCGAGAAGCCGCCTTTGGAGAGGCCAAGGAAAATCACCGCCGGAATGGCGACGGCATAGAAGAACGGGTTTGTGATGATGGCAGGCACAAGCAGGTCCGGTTGGGGCAGGGCAGTGATAGCGACGACACCCGCAAAAGGCGATGCCCGTTTGCGCATATGGCCCGGAACATGCTTTGTTCTCAAGCGGGCAAACGCATGCTACACGCGATAGACGTGCGGCTGTTGCGTCATTCCGCTGAGCGACGGGATCCGGGTTTGGCAAAAACAACTAAAAAAGCGCCGAAGAAAGCATTGAAGTGGCAGCGTGACCCGGAAGGGATGCGTCTGCGCATTCTCGAGGCTGCCAAGAAGGAATTCGCGAGCAAGGGCCTCGCCGGTGCGCGCGTCGATCGCATCGCTGCGCAGGCCGGCGCCAACAAACGCATGCTCTACTATCACGTCGGCAACAAGGATGCGCTCTATCTTGCGGTACTCGAAGGTGCCTATGAGCAGATCCGCGCCGAAGAACGCACGCTCGATCTCGAACATCTCGATCCGCCTGAGGCCATCGAGAGCCTGATCGCCTTCACCTGGAACTACTTTATTCGCAACCCGGAATTCCTCGCGCTGCTCAACACCGAGAATCTGGAGCGCGCGAAGCACATCAAGCGCTCCACCAAGGTGAAGTCGATGCATTCGCCCTTCGTGGAGATGATCCGCACGGTGGTGTTGCGCGGCGTCGCGTCAGGCGATTTCAAGGTCGCGATGGATCCGGTGCAGCTCTACATTTCCATCGCCGCGCTGAGCTTTTTCTATATCGGCAACAACGCCACGCTCAGCGTGATTTTCGGCAGGGATCTGCTGGCGAAGGAGGCGAGGGACGAGCGGCTGGCGCATATGGTGGCGCTGGTCCTGGCGGCGCTCACCGGGCGTTCGGTCGCCGAATTCCAGTTGCCCCCGGCATCGGTTGTCCACACCCCGACGCGCCAAAGCGCCTGAAATCATTGTGTAATTTTCGCTAGTTAAGCGCCCAATTGACAATGGCGAAGCCATGCGCTGTATTTATCCAACGAGTTAAATGCGACCGCGAAGCCGGCATCTGGGAGACGAGACGCGTGAGTGAGAAGAAAGCACCCGGCAGTGTATCGAAGCTGCTGAACGCCTCATGGCTGCGCCCATTCCTGTTGCTGGTGATGATCGTTGTCGGCTGGGATCTCGCGATCCGCATCTTCAACATTCCTGCCTATCAGATCCCTGCGCCCGGCGACGTCGTGAAGGTGCTCTACACCGATTGGCCCGAGCTGCTCGCGCAGTCAGGGCCCACGACTTACGCCACGCTGCTCGGCTTTCTCGCTTCGGCCGTGTTCGGCATCCCGATTGCCATGCTGATCGCCGGTTCGCGGACCGTCGAGAGCTATGTCTATCCGCTGCTGGTGTTCTCGCAGTCGATTCCGAAAGTCGCCATCGCGCCCTTGTTCGTGGTGTGGTTCGGCTTCGGCATCGTGCCGAAGATCATTGCAGCCTTCCTGCTTGGCTTCTTTCCGGTCGTCGTGTCGGCGGTGCAGGGCTTCAAGTCGGTCGATCCCGACATGGTCGATCTTGCCCGCGCCATGAAGGGCAGCCGCTTGCGTGTATTTTGCGCGGTGAACCTGCCGCACGCACTGCCGGCGATCTTCTCCGGTCTCAAGGTGTCCGTCACACTCGCCGTCGTCGGCGCGGTGGTTGGCGAATTCGTCGGCTCCAATTCCGGCATCGGCTATGTGCTGCAGCGCTCGATCGGCACCTTCGATCTGCCGACGATGTTTGCGGCTCTCGTGATCCTCGCGCTGCTCGGCGTCATTCTGTTCTGGCTGGTCGATCGCATCGAACGTTTTGCGATTCCCTGGCATGTCAGTCAGCGCGCGGATGTCTTCATCGGGTCCTGATCGGGGACGCGCAATTTCCAAACAAGCGGTCCGGCGAAACGGGCCGCGATCACCTGCTTCAATGGGAGGCTAAAAATGCTGAAATGGGTTACTGCTGTTTCGACTGCCGCGATCACCGTCACGCTCGCACTCGCCACGCCGGCCGCTGCGGCCGACAAGGTGACGCTGATGCTCAACTGGTATGTCTATGGTGAGCATTCGCCGTTCTATTACGGCAAGGCCAAGGGCATCTATGAAGCCGAAGGCATCGATCTCGACATCCAGGAAGGCCGCGGTTCGGCGGCCACCGTGCAGGCCGTTGCCGCCAAGAGCGTGAACTTCGGCTATGTCGACGTTCCCACCATGATGCGCGCAGCCGTGAAGGGCGCCCCGGTGATCGCCACCGGCGTGCTGCTGCAGACCTCGGCCATGTCGGTGATGGGCTTCGTCGACAAGAACATCAGGAAGCCGGACGACATCAAGGGCAAGACCGTGGCGATCACGCCGGCGGATTCCATGACCCAGATCTGGCCGCTGTTCCTCAAGAAGGCGGGCCTCAAGGAATCCGATTTCAAGACCGTCGCCGGCGACGGACAGACCAAGCTCAACGCCGTCATCAACGGCCAGGCTGACCTGCTGCTCGGCTACGTCATGGACCAGTCCATGAAGATCAAGGATGCCACCGGCAAGGATGTGTATCCGATCAAGTTCGCCGATTACGGCATTCATCTGGTGTCGTCGGGCATCATCACCAATACCGACTATGCCAAGGCCAATCCGGATCTCGTGAAGCGCTTCATGTCGGCCACCACCAAGGCCGTCGAAGCTGCGTCGAAGGAGCCGAAGGCTGCCGCGCAGTCGATCCTCGATGCCAACCCGAAGGGCGGCAAGATCGAGACCCTGACCCAGGGCTTCGAACTCACCATCCCGCTCTACACCACGCCGGAAACCAAGGGTAAGCGCCCGTTCCAGGTCACCGATCAGAACATGAAGGAATCGGTAGAGCTGATGGTCGAATATGGCGGTCTGGAAGCCAAGGCCAAGGAAAATCCGAAGGCCTTCTACACCAACGAATATCTGCCGAAGTAACCGGCCCGGTTATCTCGACCGAACTGACGAAATCAACAGGACTAGCCGTAATGACTGCAGCGATGAGGACCATGAGCGTCGATCAACCGAGTGCGCATCTTCGCGTCGTATCCGAGCAGTCCGCACCATCAAAGGCGTCGGGGATCAATCTCTCCGGCGTCTCCAAAACCTATGGGACCGGCGACGGCCAGGTGCAGTCGCTGCGTCCCCTGGACTTCCACATCAATGACGGTGAGTTCTTCGTCGTGGTCGGCCCATCCGGCTGCGGCAAGTCCACGCTGCTCAAACTGATCTCGGGCCTTCTTGCGCCGACATCCGGCGAAATCCACGTCGACGGTAACAAGGTCACCGAACCCCATGGCGATGTCGGCATCGTGTTCCAGAATGCGTTGCTGCTGCCGTGGCGGAACATTCTGAACAACGTGTTGATGCCGATCGATATGAAGAACCTGTCGCGCGAGAAATATATCCCGCGCGCCAAGGAACTGCTGAAGATGGTGGGCCTCGAAGGTTTCGAGAAGAAGCTGCCGTGGCAGCTGTCCGGCGGCATGCAGCAACGCGCCTCGATCTGCCGCGCGCTGGTGCACGATCCCAAGATCATGATGATGGACGAGCCGTTCGGCGCGCTCGACGCCATGACGCGCGAGAAGATGAATGTCGAGCTGTCGCGTATTCAGCGTACCACCGGCAAGACGATTCTCCTCATCACCCATTCGATCCCGGAAGCGGTGTTTCTGGCCGACAAGGTGCTGGTCATGACCGAGCGCCCCGGCGGCATTGCCGCGATCTATGACGTGCCGCTCGGGCGCGAGCGCACGCTCGATGCGATGTCGAACCCGATCTTCACCGATCTGGTCGCACGCATCCGCAAGCACTTCATGACCAACAGCACGCTGGACTAGCGCCCATGTCCATGTCGGCACGGATCGCCTTGCGAGACATTACGCTGTTCGAGCGCCACGTGGCGTTCGTGCGACCGTTTCGCTTTGGCGCCGTGACGGTCAATGCAGCGCCGCAGGCGTTCGTTCGGGTCGAGGTCGAGGTCGAAGGCAAAGGCGTGTTCGTCGGCGCCTCAGCCGAGCTGATGGTGCCGAAGTGGTTCGACAAGCGGCCGCATCTGGCCATCGGCGACACCGTGAACGAGCTGCGGCAGTCGCTGGTCATCGCGAAAGAGCTCTATCGCGCGCAGTCGGGTTTCATTTCGGCCTTTGGTCTGTATGCGGCCTGCATCGGCGACCAGATGAAGGCCGGCGCCGAACTGGACATTCCACCGCTGGCTGCAAGCTTCGGTCCGGCGGAAATCGACAAGGCTGTGCTCGACGCACTGCTGCGTGGCTTGGGCACGGATTTCTTCACGGGCATGAAGGCCAACGTCGCCGGTCTTACCGCGCGTCTTGCTCCCGATCTCGGCGCCGACGACATCGCGACGTTCCTGGCCAGCCGTCACCGGCTTGAGCGCGTCGCGCTGCGCCACACCGTCGGCCTCGATGATGTGATCGAAGGCGAGGGCGGTGTCGCCGACCCCCGTGAGAATAGCGGCGCACGATACTTCAAGCTCAAGATGAACGGCGATCCCGCGGCAGACGCCGCACGTTTGACCCGGATCGGAAATGCGCTGACGACGCTGCCTTACGATTATCAGGTGACGCTCGACGCCAACGAGCAATATGCCGATCTCAACGCGCTCGGCGCGCTGGTCGATCGCCTCGACAATGACAGCGCACTGGCGCCGATTGCATCCAGGCTACTTTACATCGAGCAGCCGATGCCGCGCGATATCACGCGCGAGTCGCCGCTCGGCCAATTGTCGTCGCGCAATTTCATCATTGATGAGGCTGACGACAATTGGGATGCATTCCCCGCCGCCAAGGCGTTGGGCTATCGCGGCATCTCCTCGAAATCCTGCAAGGGCTTCTACAAGTCGATTGCAAATGCGACCCGTGCTGCCGCGTGGAGCGCGCAGGGTCTCAACCATTTCATCACCGGCGAGGATCTCACCTGCCAGGCCGGGCTTGGCGTGCAGCAGGATCTCGCGCTTGGCGCGCTGATTGGCGTCACCCATGCCGAGCGCAACGGCCATCACTACGTCGATGGTTTCGGTACTGCACCAGCGGAGGAGGCCGAGGCCTTCCTGACGGCGCATGCCGATCTCTACCGCCGCGACGGCGACACCATCCGTCTATCGATTCACGACGGCGATCTCCTCACGGGATCGCTGAACTCTGCCGGATTTGCATCCGGCGCACATCCGGACTGGTCGGCGCTGGCGCCACTCCAGCTCGCTTCATCCGATCATTCTCAAACTAAAGTTCTCCAGGAGTCCTGACTATGGCTGTCCACCGCCTCGGCATCATCATGAACGGCATCACCGGCCGTATGGGTCTCAACCAGCATCTCGTGCGCTCGATCGTCGCGATCCGTGCGCAGGGCGGCGTGACCCTGAAGAACGGCGACCGCATGATGCCGGATCCGATCCTGGTCGGTCGCAATGCCGAGAAGATCGAAGGCCTCGCCAAGAAGTACGGCATCGAGCGCTGGACCACTGATCTCGACAAGGCTTTCGCCGACAAGAACGACAGCATCTTCTTCGACGCGGCGACCACGCAGGCACGCCCGGGCCTGCTCAACCGCGCCATCGAGGCCGGCAAGCACATCTATTGCGAGAAGCCGATCGCGACCAATCTCGAAGCCGCGCTCGACGTCATCAAGAAGGCCAATGCCAAGGGCCTTAAGCACGGTACGGTGCAGGACAAGCTGTTCCTGCCCGGCCTGAAGAAGCTTGCGATGCTCCGTGACTCTGGCTTCTTCGGCAAGATGCTCTCGGTACGCGGCGAGTTCGGCTACTGGGTGTTCGAAGGCGATTGGCAAGAAGCCCAGCGCCCGTCGTGGAACTACCGCGCTGAAGACGGCGGCGGCATGATCCTCGATATGGTCTGCCATTGGCGTTACGTGCTCGACAACCTGTTCGGCGAAGTCGAGAGCCTGACGTGCTTGGGCACCACCGACATCCCGGCGCGCTGGGACGAGCAGGGCAAGAAGTACACGGCCACTGCCGACGACTCTGCCTACGCCACCTTCAAGCTGAAGGGCGGCGTCATCGCCCACATGAACATGTCCTGGGCGACGCGCGTCTATCGCGATGATCTCGTGACCTTCCAGGTCGACGGGACCCACGGTTCGGCCGTGGCCGGTCTCACCGAGTGCATGATCCAGGCCCGTCAGGCGACGCCGCGCCCGATCTGGAATCCCGACGAGAAGCGTACCCACGACTTCTATGCCGACTGGCAGAAGGTTCCAGACAACGCCGTCTATGACAACGGCTTCAAGGAACAGTGGGAAATGTTCATCCGTCACGTCTGCGAGGATGCGCCCTACAAGTACACGCTGCTCGAAGGCGCCAAGGGCGTGCAGCTCGTCGAATGCGCGCTGGAAAGCTGGAAGGAGCGTCGCTGGATCGACGTTCCCACGCTCAAGGTCTGAGGTTCGTCATGAACAAGCCAGTCATGCCCACGTCCACCGGCTCAACGCTGTCGCTGAAACTGCCGAAGGCCGATCGTTCGATCGAGACCTATCGTCTCGCAGCGTCGCGCACGTTTCCGGCCAAGCTGGAAGGCACGCTGAACCGCATCGCTTTCTCGGCGGCACATATCGTTGCCGACCCGCTGGCGGAATGCGATCCGTGGCTCAATCAGACCATCGATTGGGACCGCACCATCGCATTTCGTGAACACGTCTGGGATCTCGGTCTCGGCGTCGCAGAAGCGATGGACACCGCGCAGCGCGGCATGGGTATGGACTGGCCGACCTCGCTCGAACTCATCACGCGCTCCGTCGCGGCGGCGAAGCCGCGTGGTGCGCTGGTGTTCTCCGGCGCCGGTACTGATCACCTTGCGGTGGAAGATGCCAAGTCGATCGACGACGTGATCAAGGCCTATGAACAGCAGTTCGAAGCGATCGAGAAGGTCGGCGGCCGCATCATCCTGATGGCGTCGCGTGCGCTGGCAAAGCTCGGCAAGAGCGCCGAGGATTACGGTCGCGTCTATGACCGTATCCTGTCGCAGTCGGCGCAGCCGGTGATCATCCACTGGCTCGGCGACATGTTCGATCCGGCGCTGGCCAATTACTGGGGTACGCCGAGCCTCGACACCGCGATGGACATTGCCGTCGACGTCATCAACCGTAACGCCGCCAAGGTCGATGGCGTCAAGGTGTCGCTGCTCGATGCACAGCGCGAGATCGATATGCGTCGCCGTCTCAGGCCCGAAGTGAAGATGTATACCGGCGATGATTTCAACTATGCAGAATTGATCGCCGGAGACGATAAGGGCTTCTCCCATGCGCTGCTCGGTATCTTCGATGCCATCGCGCCGGCGGCGTCCTATGCGCTGTCGCGTCTCGCTGCGGGCGACGAGGCCGGCTTCCACGACGTGCTCGGCCCGACAGTGCCGCTGTCGCGTCATATCTTCAAGGCGCCGACGCGGTTCTACAAGACGGGCATCGTGTTCATGGCCTATCTCAACGGCCATCAGGATCACTTCACCATGATCGGCGGGCAGGAGAGTACGCGCTCGACTCAGCATCTCGCCGAACTGTTCCGTCTCGCCGACAAGGCCGGTCTCTTGTCCAATCCCGAACTGGCGACGCAGCGCATGAAGGCGATCATGGCAACACGTGGGATCGAAGCCTGAGATGCGTGACTTTTCCAACGACCATCGCTGGCTGTCGCTGAACACGGCGACGGTCCGCAAGCAGGGCGACTTTGTCGCCATTGCAGAAGCCTGTGCCCGGCACAAGATCCGCGGCGTTTCGCCGTGGCGTGACCAGGTCGCTCATGTCGGCCTCGACAAGGCCGTGAAGGCGCTGCGGGACCACGACCTCGAACTGTCCGGCTATTGCCGCGGCGGCATGTTCGTCTCGGACGAAGCCCATCGCCAGCAGCAGCGCGACGACAACAAGCGCTGCGTCGATGAAGCGGTGGCATTGGGCTCACCGTGCATCGTGCTGGTCGTCGGCGGCCTGCCGCAATATTCGCGGCCGGGCTCTGCGCCGTCGAAGAACATCATCAATGCGCGTGCGCAGGTCGATGATGGCATCGCCGAGATGATGGAATACGCCAGGCAGGCAAAGATGCCGCTGGCCATCGAGCCGCTGCATCCGGCTTACGCCGCCGATCGCGCCTGCGTGAACACCACCGAACAGGCGCTCGACATCTGCGACCGGCTCGATCCCAACCGCACCGGTATGCTTGGCGTCGCCCTCGACGTCTATCACATCTGGTGGGACCCGGAGCTGCATGCGCAGATCGCGCGGGCAGGACAGGATCGTCTGCTCGCATTTCACGTCTGCGACTGGCTGGTGCCGACCAAGGATATCCTCAACGACCGCGGCATGATGGGCGACGGCGTGATCGATATCAAATCCGCCCGCGCGGCTGTCGAGGCGCAGGGCTTCGCCGGTTACTCCGAGATCGAAATCTTCTCAGAGAACTGGTGGAGCAAGTCGATGGACGAGGTGCTGACGACCTGCATTGAGCGTCACAAGACGGTGGTGTAACTCACGGTGTAGTGCCGAAACGCACGAACCTCTCAACATTCCCGGGGCGCGCTCTTGCGCGAGCCCGGAATGACAATTGAGAGGGTAGAGCTTAAACATTTTTTCCTATACATCTTGACAATATACCTAGAAGGATTGTCCTCCGCTCATCCAGTTCGCGAGGGCGCTTCTAGAGGCGTCTTGAGGTGGAGCTGGGATTGCGGCGTCTACGGGCGGGAGGAGACGTTCCCTCGCGCACTCGGGAGGCCCTGGGTAGCCGTCCGGGCCCACTACAGGCTCTGACGGAAACGGCTGGACTGGGACAAGCAAAAGCGGGGAAACCGGCCGGCGCCACGTCCCAGGAAGCACGGTCCCGGGGACAGAAATCGCCCATAGCAGTCGCAGACTGCGTAAACTTGTCTGCGGTGTGGCGTTGCGCGGTTGCGGATTACCGGCGTTCCGGCGGAGCGGATGGCGATAAAAACCACCCTTTGTGCCTCACGGCGCGCTGCCACACCTCATCTTGAGGGGACCGCATAACTCGGGCGCATTGGCGTCGCGAGAATGCAACACTGTGGCGGCCAGATACCACCTGCAGTCATTCTCCGGATGCGATGCACCATTTTCTTGACACGAATAGAGGTGAGTGCTTACTCACGACGCTATGAGCACACTTCGAATGACCCATGACCTCAGGCGCGAGCTGATCCTCAGCGCGGCGAAGCGATGCTTTGCGCGCAATGGATTTGCCGGCACTACGACCAAGAGCGTGGCGGCTGCGGCGTCGATTTCGGAAGGCTTGCTGTTCAAGCACTTCCCGACCAAGTCGGCGCTCTATGCCGAGATCCTGGCGGAGGAATGCGAAGCCGATCCCGGACTGAACAAGCTGCTCGGTCTGCCGCCGTCGACCGAGACGCTGGTGATTTTGATTCGCGGCATGGTCGGGCACTTCCTCGACATTCCGCGCGATCCCGATCCCGATCATGAAGAGGCACAGCGCCTGCGGCTAATGGTCATCAGCCAGTTGCAGGACGGCGAATTCGCCCGGCTGCTGTTTGACAAGATCGGCGAGCTGATCGGCCCGACCTTTACGGCGTCACTTGAAGACGCTGTCCGGACAAACGACGCGGTCCGGATCGGAAAAGAGCCGATGGGTCTTTTCTGGTTCGCGCACCACACCGCGATGATGGCGGCATTATCGCGCCTTCCCTCGGTTCCCTGTTTGCCTTATGCCAGCACCGCCGACAACGAGCGGCAACTTTGTGAGTTTATTCTCCGCGGTATCGGACTGAAAGACACGGCGATCGCGACGTATATCGATCGCGAGCTTCCGGCGTACCTGATGCCAGCGACTACGACAGAAAGCGCATGACATGACACTCACGACCGAACCCAACAGCACTACGGCGCCGCGTGCGACTGTCGAGAAGCCCCGTCCGCGTCCGCGGATGGTGCGTTGGTTCATCATCGTCGGCATCCTGCTGGCGATACTGGTGGGCGGCCTGGTGGGCTTCAACGCGTTCCGCGCCCACATGATCAAGCAGTTCTTCGCCACCATGAAGCCGCCGCCGACTGTGGTGAGCGTTGCGGATGCAAAATCCGAAGTCGTGCCCAACCTGATCAGCGCCGTCGGCGATCTCGCCGCTGTGCATCAGGTCAACGTCACCTCCGACGTCAATGGCCGCATTACCGACATCCAGTTCACCGCGGGCGCGACCGTCAAGGCCGGCCAGCCGCTGGTGCAACTGTTCGACGGACCGGACCAGGGCGACCTCGCCAACTTCAAGGCGGCTGCCACCGTGGCGCGCATCAATCTCGACCGCGCCAAACAGCTCGCCGAGCGTCAGGTGGGTCCGCAGGCCACCGTCGACACCACGCAGGCGGCGTATGATCAGGCACAGGCCAATATCGCCAAGACCGAAGCGGTGATTTCGCAGAAGCAGGTGCGCGCGCCGTTCGACGGCGTGCTCGGCACGCGTCGGGTCGAAGTCGGCCAGTACCTGACGGCCGGCACGCAGATCGTGTCGCTCACCGATCTGTCCGCCGTCTACAACAACTTCACGGTCACGGAAAAAGACTCCGGCAAGCTGCAGGTCGGTCAGGCCGTGCGCATTTCGGTGGACGCTTATCCGGGCCGCAAGTTCGAGGGCAAGATCACCACGATCGAGCCGCAGATCAGTGCGGATACGCGCAACATTCGTGTTCAGGCGACGCTGCAGAATCCGGAAGGCATTCTGAAGCCGGGCATGTTCGCGACCACGACCGTCGTGCTGCCGGACAAACCGGCTGTGATCACCGTGCCGGAAACCGCAGTCGACTACACGCTCTATGGTGACTCGGTTTACCTGATCACCGAGAAGAAGACCGACGATGGCAAGACCGAGCTCTCGGCGGTGCGTACCTTCGTGCGCACTGGCGATCGCATCGATGGCCGTGCGGTGATCACGCAGGGCCTGAAAGCCGGCGATCGCGTCGTGGCGGTCGGACAGCTCAAGTTGCAGTCCGGCGCGCTGGTGTCGATCTCGACCGATCCATTGCCGCAGATTCCGGCGAAGCCGCCGCTGAACTGAAACCCGATGGACGGGCCGCGAAATGCGGTCCGTCCCGGTTCATCTGAATGAATTTTCTCGCATCGTCGCGCGGCCTGTGATGGCTGGCAGACGGTGCCGATGACGGAGCGACCGCAATGGTCTTCACGGATATCTTCATCAAGCGCCCGGTGCTGGCGCTGGTCGTCAGCCTGCTGATCCTGCTGATCGGTTTCAAGGCTGCAACCAGCCTGCCGATCCGTCAGTATCCGAAACTGTCGAACACCGTGATCACCGTCACCACGGTGTATCCCGGCGCGTCGCCGGACCTGATGCAGGGCTTTATCACCACGCCGATCGAGCAGGCCGTCGCGGCTGCTGAAGGCATCGACTACATGACGTCGGCGTCGACGCAGGGCCAGAGCCTGATCTCGGTCTATATCAAGCTCAACGTCGATCCCAATGCTGCGCTCACCGAAGTGCTGTCGAAGGTCAATTCGGTCAAATATCTGATCCCGCGCGAAGCGAATGACCCCGTCATTCTGAAGTCCACGGGATCGACGACGGCGGTGATGTATCTCGGCTTCTCCAGTGAGGAACTGTCTGGCTCGGCGATCTCCGACTACCTGACGCGCGCGGTGCAGCCGATCCTGTCGACGGTGGACGGCGTGGCGTCGGCCGAAATCCTCGGCGGTCAGACCTTCGCCATGCGCCTGTGGCTCGATCCGCTGCGCATGCAGGGCCGCGGTGTATCTCCGGACGATGTCGCTGCGGCGATCCGCGCCAACAACTTCCAGGCGGCAGCCGGTCAGACCAAGGGCTATTACATCGTCTCCAACGTGACGGCGAATACCGACCTGCAGAACGTCGAGCAATTCAAGCGCATGACGGTGAAAGCCAAGGACGGTGGCTTTGTTCGTATGGAGGATATCGCCACCATCGAGCTTGCCGCGCAGAGTACGGACGCGAGCGTGGCGTTTAGTGGCGAGCGCGCGATCTTTATCGGCGTGCAGGCGACACCGCTCGGCAATCCGCTCAACATCGTCAAGGGCGTGCGCGCGCTGTTCCCCGAACTCGAGCGTAACCTGCCGCCATCGCTGAAGATGAAGGTAGCCTACGACTCCACCAAGTTCATCACGTCGTCGATCGAGGAAGTTCAGAACACGCTGATCGAAGCCGTCGGCATCGTGATCGTGGTGATCTTCCTGTTCCTGGCTTCGTTCCGCTCGGTCATCATTCCGGTGGTGACGATTCCGCTGTCGCTGGTCGGCGTCTGCAGCCTCATGCTCGTCATGGGCTTCAGCATCAATCTGCTGACCCTGCTGGCGATGGTGCTCGCCATCGGCCTCGTGGTCGACGACGCCATCGTGGTGGTGGAGAACATCCACCGCCATCTGGAGGAGGGCAAATCGCCGGTGCAGGCGTCGCTGGAAGGCGCGCGCGAGATCGTTGGTCCGGTCATCTCCATGACCATCACGCTGGCGGCGGTGTATGCGCCGATCGGCTTCATCGGCGGTTTGACCGGTGCGCTGTTCCGCGAATTCGCCTTCACCCTGGCGGGCTCGGTGATCGTATCCGGCGTTATCGCGCTGACGCTGTCACCGATGATGTGCTCGGTGCTGTTGAAGCAGGAAGAGCCGGGCTGGTTCGCCAAGAAGGTGGACAAGGTGTTCGGCGCCACCACGCGCTGGTATGGGCGGCAGCTCGATCGCTCGCTGGACTATCGCCCCATCACGGCCATGTTCGCCGTTGTGATCCTCGGTCTCGTCGGCTTCATGTACATGAACACATCGAAGGAGCTGGCGCCCGAGGAAGATCAGGGCATTCTGTTTGCGGTGACCAAGGCACCGAAATACGCCAACATCGACTACGCGGATTTCTATGGCGATCGCATGGACGAGGCGTTCAAGAAGTTCCCGGAAACCGATCTGCGCTTCATCATCAACGGCACCAACGGTCCGAGCAACGGTATCGCCGGCATGCTGCTGAAGCCGTGGGACGAGCGCAAGCGTTCGTCCACGCAGCTGAAGCCGCTGGTGCAGGCCGAACTCAGCAAGATCGAGGGCGTCAACGCCTTCGCATTCAACCTTCCGGCGCTGCCGGGCGGTCCCGGCGGTCTGCCGATCCAGATGGTGATCAGCTCGACCAACGGTTTCCAGTCGGTCTATGAAGAGATGGTCAAGTTGAAGGACACCGCGCGCAAGAGCGGCCTGTTCATCGTCAGCGACAGCGATCTCGATTTCAATCAGCCGGTGGTGCGCGTCTCCATCGATCGCTCCAAGGCCAACGACCTCGGCATTACGATGTCGAGCATCGGCAATACACTGGCGACGCTGCTCGGCGGCAACTACACCAACCGCTTCAACCTCGAGGGGCGCTCCTATCAGGTAATCCCGCAGGTGCCGCGCGGCATGCGGCTCTCGCAGGATTCGCTGGCGAACTACTATGTGCCGACGATCACGGGTCAGCAGGTGCCGTTATCGACGCTGGTGAAGGTCGAAACGGGCACCAACCCGAACGCACTGTCGCACTACAACCAGCTGAATTCGGCGACCTTCCAGGCGGTGCCGATGCCCGGCGTGACGGTGGGGCAGGCGGTCGACTTCCTTGAGGGCGCCGCCAAGCAACTGCCGTCGGGCTTCAATCACGACTACCTCGCCGACAGCCGACAATATGTACAGGAAGGCAACCAGCTCGCGGTGGCGTTCGGCTTCGCGCTGATCATCATCTTCCTGGTGCTGGCAGCGCAGTTCGAAAGTCTGCGCGATCCGCTCGTGATCATGATCACGGTGCCGATGGCGATCCTGGGCGCGCTGATCCCGCTGTTCTTCGGCATGGCGACGATCAACATCTACACGCAGGTCGGTTTGCTGACGCTGGTTGGTCTGATCTCGAAGCACGGCATCCTGATGGTGGAGTTCGCCAACGAACTGCAGCTCAAGGAAGGTCTCGATCGTCGTTCGGCCATCGAGATGGCCGCCCGCGTGCGTCTGCGTCCGATCCTGATGACCACGGCTGCGATGGTCACCGGCCTGTTGCCGTTGCTCACCGCGGCGGGTGCTGGTGCAGCGAGCCGCTTCTCGATCGGCCTCGTCGTCGTCTCCGGCATGATGATCGGCACGCTGTTCACGCTGTTCGTGCTGCCCGCGGTTTACGTGGCCATCGCCACCGATCACCGCGCCGGCAAGGAAACGGAACGTGCCAAGCAGATCGAGGAATTCGATCTGGAGCACACGCGGACGGCCTGATCGCACGGACGCGGCCTTGCGAAGCTGAGCTTGCGGGGCCACGTGGTTTGAGGTTGGATGGCGGATCGCTTCATGCGATCCGCCATTATCTTTTGGCGGCCCGCATGGCCTCCACAGGACCCATCCCATGACGCGCGATTTTCCGGCCGGCAACTATCGCTATCTTCCCGCAGTTTTTCAGTATTCCAGCGGCGTTGCCGCCAATGCGGATTTCGAGATCGAGCGCGTTCGTTTCGACACGTGGCTGCCATTGGCCGATGGGTTTGCGCGTATTGCCGATTACATTCTCGCGGCGGATCGCCCGCTGACGTCGTTCTGCGCCTGCGAGTTGCGCTCGCCTGCAGTGGTCGACGAAGCTGGCTTCCGGAAGTTCAACGAGCACTATGTCAAGACGCTTGCTGAATGGGGCATCTTCGACGGCACGAATAATCCCGTCGCGCGCAGCAATGTGTGCCTCGAGATCGATCCGCCCAGTGAACCGTCGTTTTACGCGTTCTCGTTCACGCGGCCGTCGCTCGGTGCCAAGCCGACTTTCGTGATTGCGGGTGGCGCTGAAGCGCGCGGTGGTCCTGGAACATATCCCGAGCGGATCACGCGCTATCGCGAGACCTCGCCGGACGCATTCCGGGAGAAAACGCGGATGACCATGAGCAATATGGAAGAACGCCTCGGCGCCTTCGGCTTCTCATGGAAGGACACGACTGCGACGCAGATCTACACGGTACAGGACTTCCATCCCGTGGTGGCCGATGAGCTGGTCAAGCGCGGTGCGTCGCGGCAGGGCATGACCTGGCATTTTGCGCGGCCGCCGGTCGTCGATCTCGAATTCGAGATGGATACGCGGCGTGTGATGCGTGAATTTGTGATTTGACCGTCAGGCAGCGCGCGCTGATTTGCTGAGATGCGCGGCGACGATGCGCAGATCGTCGACGAAATGCGCATATTCGCGTGCCTTGGCATCCTCGTCGGGCAGTCGTAGCAGATAGGATGGATGCACGGTCACGAGAACCTGTGTGCCGTCGTCAGCCTGGATAATCTGGCCACGGGTCTTGCCGATCGGCGTGATCTTGCCGAGCACGCTTTGCGCGGCTGTCGCGCCCATCGCGACGACGAGCTCGGGTCTTACGGACGCTTTTTCGCGCTCATACCAGGGACGGCACGCCTTGATTTCCGGCGTTGCCGGCTTCTGGTGCAGACGGAATTTTCCGCGCGGCACGAATTTGAAATGCTTCACCGCATTGGTGACATAAACCTTGTCCCTGACAATGCCGGCTTCCTTCAGCGCCTTGTCGAGCATCTGTCCGGCTGGTCCGACGAATGGCTTGCCGGCAAGGTCTTCCTTGTCGCCGGGCTGTTCGCCAATCATCATCACAGAAGCATGCTGCGGGCCTTCGCCGAACACGGTTTGCGTTGCGTCTTTCCACAAATGGCAGGCACGGCAATCGGCGGCTTCATCGCGCAATGCGGCAAGACTTTCCTTCCCGGTATGTTCGGCCGTTTTGGTCGCATGCGACTTGACCATCGTGTCCTCCCGACGTTGTGGTTTCTTGGGCGCGCTGGCTTCTGCCGCGATCATGTCACCTGTGATGCGTTCAGCTTGCGCGATCAGCGGCTTGATCAGCGCGGCTTCGGGCAGGTTGCGCCAGTATTTCTTCGGCATCTCGTTCTGCATCGCCTTGGTCTTCAATCGCGCCGGGTTGAAGATGTTGGCGTAATAGGTCAGCCACACCTCTTCGAGCCGATCTTTCGTCGGCGCATCCGACTTGCTGACACCGGGCGTGATGGAAATCGCATGGCCATCCCAATGCGCACAGAGATCCGGCGTCAGGATCGACCACGCCATGTCGGCAAAGCGCCGCGCGAAGAATGGCGCCGCGAGTTCGATGATGTGATGTTCGGGCTCGAACCAGGCGACGAAATGCGACTTCGGCTCGCGGCCGATTTCGCGAAACCGCACGAAAGCATGCATCTTGTGCTCGTCGCGCCGGACAGCCTTGGCCATCGCCTGCAATTTAGCGATGTCGGAATCGATCGCGACGTGGATCAGATCGGGATTGTCGCGCAGCCGCCACAGGAGGCGATAGAGCAGGGCGAAGCGTTCGGGATCGCGATGCAGGATCGCAGTTTCGGCGAGTTCGACGAATTTGGCCGGAACGTTGAACGTGCCTTTTGCAGCGTCGGATAGCGACGTTGCCGGCGAGGCGGAGAACAATTCAGGCTCGGCGCCTGCAACCGTCCATGTCACGTCAGTGGGAGCAATGTCGTTGAGCGCCAGTTTGCGTGCCGCCTTGCGCCAGCCTTCAAAGTCGGTGTCGCTCTCCAGCACTATGGTGTGCATCGGGTCTCCTGAAATGAAATTCTAGAACCCAAATCCCAATTGCGTCGCCTTCGGTTTGAACCGCTCCGCCAGCCTCGCGCCGTCCAGCAAATTAACGGCCGGGCGATGATCCGGAAGAACGATGAAAGGCAGTGCCTTGTTCCGCGGGATATGCAGCCGGGCGAGATCGCCAACGCGGATCGACGAGATGCGGCGCGTTTCGATGATCCGCTGCACGGCCTTGGCGCCGAAACCGGGCACGCGCAAAAGGTCTTCGCGGCTGGCGCGGTTGACGTCGAGCGGGAAGCGCTCGCGGTGTCGCAGCGCCCAGGCGAGTTTCGGGTCCATGTCCAGCGACAGCATGCCGTCATTGTCATCGACGATCTCGTCGGCATCAAAGCCATAGAAACGCATCAGCCAATCGGCCTGATACAGCCGATGCTCGCGGATCAGCGGCGGGGCGCGCAGCGGCAGCGAACGGCTCGCATCGGGGATTGGGCTGAAGGCGGAATAATAGACACGCTTCAGATTGTATGACCCGTACAGATTGGCCGAGGTGCGGATGATGGTTGAATCATTGGCGCTGTCGGCGCCGATGATCATCTGCGTGCTCTGGCCGGCCGGCGCAAAACGCGGCCCGACTTTGCCGCGCGGCGTCGGCTTGCGACCTTCGCGGGCTTCGTCGAGCTTCAGCCGCAAACGGCCCATGGTGCGGCGTATGGCGCGAACGTCTTTTTCCGGAGCCAGCTTGGCGAGGCTGTCTTCCTCGGGCACCTCGATATTGATCGAGAGGCGGTCGGCATATTGGCCGGCCTCGGTAATCAGTACATCGTCGGCTTCCGGAATGGTCTTGAGATGGATATAGCCGCGGAAATGATGCTCCTTGCGCAGTTTCCGCGCGACGGCGACAACCTGTTCCATCGTGTAATCGGCGCTGCGGATGATGCCCGAGGAAAGAAACAGTCCCTCGATGTAATTGCGCCGGTAGAAATCCAGCGTCAGTTGCACCACTTCGTCGACGGTGAAGCGGGCGCGCGTCACATTGCTGGAGGCCCGGTTGACGCAATAAAGGCAATCGTAATTGCAGGCATTGGTGAGCAGGATCTTCAGCAGCGAGATGCAGCGGCCGTCCGGCGCGTAAGAATGACAGATCCCCATGCCTGCATCGGTCGAGCCGATGCCTTTGCCGTCGCGGGAGTCCCGTTTCTCGGTACCGCTGGACGCACAGGACGCGTCGTATTTCGCGGCATCTGCCAGGATCTCCAGCTTGCGCTTCAGGTCCATGTTCAAAAATCCCTTTGATTTCAAATGCTAAAAAAGTGGCTGATGATCCCGATTGACTCGGCTTGCCATCTTAGCTTTATATTAGAACATATCATGAACAAACGGGCCGGCAATGGGTTCACTAAAAACCCGTGATGGCAAAACAATTTCGAGGAGCGGCGCATGACCGGCGCACGCATGACCACGCTCGCGCAATTGCGCGGCAGCATCGAACGCATCGAGACCCACAGCGATACCTATGCGCCGGATCGCGTGTCGCTCGGTCATGCCGAGGCGGACGCGGCGCTGCAAGGCGGGCTCGCACGTGGCACCATGCATGAGGTGTTCGCCGAAGGCCGGCACAGCGCGGCGGCCACGGGCTTTGTCGCCGGCCTCGCGCACCGTGTCTCGGCAAAGCGGCCGCTGCTGTGGATCCGGCAGGATTTCTCCGAACGCGAATGCGGCGCGCTGGCCATGAGCGGCTGGCGCGAGCTCGGCCTCGATCCGCGCCTGCTGGTCACCGTGCGCGCGCCCGATGTCGAGACGGCATTGCGGACCACGGCTGATGCGCTGGCCTGCGATGCGCTGGGCAGCGTCGTGCTGGAAACCTGGGGCGACAGCAAGCAGTTCGACCTCGTCGCCAGCCGCAAGCTCACGCTGGCAGCGCGCGGCTCTGGCGTCACGTGCCTGTTGCTGCGGACTGCAGGCGTTCCGGTCTCGAGTACGGCAGAGACGCGCTGGATCATCCGCTCCGCGCATTCGCCGCCATTCAGGCCCTGGCAATCATGGGGCGTGCCCATGCTCGACGTGCAACTGGTTCGAAATCGTCACGGCCCGAACGGGCAATGGATCATGGAATGGAAGTGTGATGAGTGCGTTTTCCGTGACACATCGGCGCATCCTCAGCCTGTGGCTGCCGCGCCTGCCAACCGATCGCATCAAACGTCAGCTCGCGCGCAACGGCGTGCCAGCTAATCTGCAAGCAAGTATTGTCGTCGCCAAGCAAAGCAATGCGCTGCAGATTTCCGCGTTGGACGATGCCGCGGCGAAGCTCGGCCTTGAACCAGGTCTGCCGCTCGCCAATGCCCGTGCGGTCTGTCCGGACATTCAGGTGTTCGATGCCGATCCTGTCGCCGATACGCAGGTACTGACCGACATCGCCGATTGGTGCGACCGCTTCACACCGCTGGTGGCGCTGGATCTGCCGCATGGCCTGTTTCTCGACATCACCGGCTGTGCCCATCTGTTCGGTGGCGAGGCCGCACTGATGGAGCAGCTCTGCGCGGCGCTGTCGCGGCAGGGTTTTATTGTCAGTGCAGCGATTGCGGGGACATCGACATGCGCGCGCACGCTCAGTCGATATGCACATGGCCGGATCATCGCCGCGGGCGAGGAGGCCAAGGCAGTGACGCCGCTGCCGCTGTTCACGCTCGGCGCCGATGAGGCGATCATCCGTGGATTGCGCCGCGCCGGCTTGAAGACCATCGGCGATGTCGCCTCGCGCTCGCGCCCCGAAATCACCGCACGTTTCGGCGCGGAATTCACGACACTGCTGGAACAGGCGCTGGGGCACAGCGATGCGCCGATCTCGCCGCGCAAGCCGCTGCCGGATTATATCGTCGAGCAACGTTTCGCCGAACCGATTGCCACCGATGGCGTGATTACGCTGACACTGGCCAAGCTGGCACGCACGCTGATCGATGCGATGGACAGGCAGGGCAAGGGCGCGCGGCGGCTGGAAGCGGCGTTCTTCCGCACCGACGGCGCGGTGCGGGTGATCACCGCGGAAACCGGCCTGCCGGTGATCAAGGGCGAGGTGATCGACCGGTTGTTCCGCGAGCGACTGGACGCGATTGCAGATCCACTCGATCCCGGCTTCGGTTTCGATATGATCCGCCTGTCAGCCAGCCGCACGGAAATCGTCGTGCAGCAGCAGCGCGACCTCGATGCCAATGTTCACGCCAATGACGAACTGGCCGACCTGATCGACCGTATTGCTGCGCGGATCGGGTCGCGGCGTGTGCTGGTTTATCTGCCCGTCGAGAGCCACATTCCCGAACGCGCGATGCTGGGGGTGCCGGCACAGCATCATCTGGCTGCCGCCATGCAGGCAGCATGGCCAGTGCGTGAAGACGAACCGCCTTTGCGGCCATTACGGTTGTTCGAGCAGCCCGAACTGATCGACGTCCCGCTTGCGGAGTTTCCAGACAAGCCACCGAAGAAGTTCACCTGGCGACGCGTCTCTCACAATGTCGTTCATGTGGAAGGTCCGGAGCGTGTGTCGATGGAGTGGTGGCGTTCGCAGGAAGCGAAGCCCACGCGCGATTACTTTCGCGTCGAGGATGAGGCAGGTCAACGTTTCTGGCTCTTCCGCGACGGGCTTTATGGTGAGATCAGAGACGCGGACGATCAAGCCGTTTCGCCGCAATGGTTCGTGCATGGGCTGTTCGCATGAGCACGGGCGGCGTCGGCGCGCCTGATTATGCCGAGATTGGTGTTACCAGCAATTTTTCGTTCCTGCGCGGCGCGTCGCATCCGCAGAACTATGTGCATCAGGCCAGTGCCGAGCGGCTTTATGCCATCGGCATTGCCGATCACAACACCATGGCCGGAGTGGTGCGTGCCTTTGCCGAGCTGGACCACAAGGATCTTGTCTACAAACCGAAGCTTCTGATCGGCACACGGCTGGTCTTCAATGACGGCACGCCTGACATCCTTGCCTATCCGTGCGATCGTGCTGCCTATGGTCGACTGTGCCGGTTACTCAGCATGGGCAAGCTGCGCGGCAACAAGGGTGAATGCCTGCTGCAGCTCGGCGATCTCGCTGACTTTAGCGAAGGGCTGCTGCTTGTTTTGATGCCGGCCTATCGTATTGAGAGCAACCTTGTCCTTCGCACGTTCGACGCACTGTCTCAATTTTCGACGGGCGGTGTATGGCTCGGCGCCAGTCCGTTTCATCGGGGTGATGACAAACGCCGTCTGGCCAAGTTGCAGCGCATCGCAGCCACTGCGCGCGTGCCCCTGATTGCTACCAATGATGTGCTCTATCACACGCCAAATCGCCGCATCCTGCAGGACGTGGTCAGTTGTATTCGCGAGAAGACCACCATCGAGCAGGCCGGCCGCGTGCTGGAAATGAATGCCGAACGGCATCTCAAGTCAGCGGCCGAGATGGTCAGACTGTTTCGTGATTATCCCGATGCGATCCGTGAAACCATCCGTTTTGCCGATCGCATCACGTTTTCATTGAACCAACTCCAATACCAATATCCCGACGAACCGGTGCCGCCGGGAAAGACCGCGCAGCAGCATCTTGAAGATCTGACCTGGGAAGGAATGAAACGGCATTTTCCTAAGACAGAAGATCCGAAGCTTGTTGCCACCTTGGAAAAGGAACTCGCGCTCATTAAGGAGCTCGGCTATGCGCATTATTTTCTGACTGTCCACGATATCGTCCGCTATGCGCGCAGCCAGAAGATCCTGTGTCAGGGGCGGGGCTCGGCTGCCAATTCAGCAGTTTGCTACATGCTGGACATCACCTCGGTGAATCCCGCCGAGGTCGACCTTTTGTTCGAGCGCTTCATCTCCAAGGAACGACTTGAGCCGCCGGATATCGACGTCGATTTTGAACACGTCCGGCGCGAGGAGGTGATGCAGTATGTCTATCGCCGCTACGGCCGCCATCGCGCGGCGATCATCGCCACCGTTATTCATTACCGCCCGCGCTCGGCGATCCGCGATGTCGGCAAGGCGCTGGGACTGACCGAAGACGTCACCTCGGCGCTGGCCGATACTGTCTGGGGCAGTTGGGGCAAAGGCCTCAACGAGATGCAGGTGAAGCAGGCAGGGCTTGATCCGTCCAATCCGATGATCGTGCGGGCCGTCGAACTTGCCACCGAGCTGATCGAGTTCCCGCGCCATCTGTCGCAGCATGTCGGTGGCTATGTGCTGACGCAGGACCGGCTCGACACCTATGTGCCGATCGGCAATGCGGCAATGGATGATCGTACCTTCATCGAATGGGACAAGGACGACGTCGACACCATGAAGATGATGAAGGTGGATGTGCTGGCGCTGGGCATGCTGACCTGCATCCGCAAATGTTTTGATCTGATCTTTCGTCACAAGGAGAGGCGCTACGAACTCAAGGACATCAAAGCGGAGGCCAAGGATGCCCCACCGGTTTTCGCGATGCTCCAACGCGGTGAATCTCTGGGCGTGTTCCAGGTCGAAAGCCGCGCGCAGATGAATATGCTGCCGCGGCTGAAGCCGAAGACATTCTACGACCTTGTCATCGAGGTGGCGATCGTTCGTCCGGGGCCGATCCAGGGAAACATGGTGCATCCCTATCTAAAACGACGGGCGATGAAGCCGGAAGATATCGAATATCCACACCCCAAAGGGGGGGATGAAAATGAGTTGCGCAAGGTTCTGCACAAAACCCTCGGCGTGCCGTTGTTCCAGGAACAAGCCATGCGCATCGCGATTGAAGCGGCGCATTTCACTCCGGAGGAGGCTAACGGTCTGCGCCGCGCCATGGCGACGTTTCGCAATGTCGGCACCATGCATACGTTCGAGGAGAAGATGGTCGGCAAGATGATCGACCGTGGTTACGACAAGGCTTTCGCCACCAGTTGCTTCGATCAGATCAAGGGCTTTGGCAGCTACGGTTTTCCCGAGAGCCATGCGGCGAGTTTTGCGCAATTGGTCTATGTCTCGTCATGGCTGAAACATTATCATCCGGATGTATTCTGCTGCGGGCTCTTGAATTCGCAACCGATGGGATTTTACGCACCTTCGCAGATCGTGCGCGACGCGCGCGACAACGACGTCGATATGCGCCAGATCGATGTATCCTTCAGTCATTCGCAGAATACGCTGGAAGAACCCAGTGGAGACTATTGCGCCGTTCGCCTCGGCTTTCGCCAGATCGATGGATTCAAATGGGCGGATCCGGATGAGAAGCGCGAACGTGAAAAAGTTGGCAAGCCGCCGGGAGAAGACTGGGGCGAGCGCATCGTTGCCGCGCGAGAGCGACAGCCTTTCACCTCGCTGGAAGATTTCGCCCGCGATACCGCTTTGCCAAAACGCGCGCTGATCATGCTGGCCGATGCCGATGCATTTCGCTCGATCGGGCTCGATCGCCGTGCCGCACTATGGGCGGTAAGGCGACTGCCCGATGATGTGCCGTTGCCGTTGTTCGAAGTTGCGACCGCACGCGAGCAGCCGGACGAGAATGCGAAGCCTCTGCCTGAGATGCCTTTGCCCGAACAGGTGGTCGCCGATTATCAGACTATCCGGCTGTCACTGAAGGGACATCCGATGGAGTTTTTGCGGGCGAACTTCACTCGCGAGAAAGTGGTGACCTGCGCGAGCGTCACACATGCCAATGACAGACGGCGGGTGCGTTGTGCCGGCGTCGTGCTGGTGCGGCAGCGGCCGGGCAGCGCCAATGGCGTTGTCTTCATGACACTGGAGGACGAGACCGGCATCGCCAATATCGTGGTCTGGCCGAAGGTGATGGAGCAGTTTCGCAGGGAGGTCATGGGTTCCAGACTCATCCTGGTCGAGGGGCGCATCCAGAGCAGTCCAGAAAAGGTCGTCCATCTGGTTGCCGAACGGCTGATCGATCGCTCGGACGATCTGAAGCACCTTGGCAATGATGCACTCGGCACACCGCAGCAGGCGCTGTCAGGTCCGGAACCGATCAATGACGATCGCCGCGAGCATCCCGACAATCCCGCCCAGCGCATTCGCCATCCGCGCAATGTACGGATCCTGCCGCGCTCGCGAGATTTCCATTAAGCGCCGTTCAGAAACCATTCAGCCGTTCTTACCTATTCAGGTGATGCACCGACTGGCGGTCCGCCGGGCGGCCGGTGCAGGAAAGTAATAGTGGCATAGGCGCCGATCCATGAACCGACGGCGGCGAACCCCACATACATCCAGTTTTCGGTATAGCTGATGACGGCATAGGACGAGAGTACATACCAGACGCTGCTCCAGGTGGCCGCAGGGATGCGCCGACGGGCCACCACCGCAGAGGTGAACATCACATAGACCGCGTCGGTGGCAGCCGTGGCCAGCACCACGGCGCCGGCTGTCAATGGATCGATGGTGGCCATGGTCTCTCCTCCATGCTTGTACAAGATGATGCGATGACGGATGTGGTCACCTGGAAGCGTGAGCTGAATCGGTGGCGTGGGAAAGGGGGAGGACGTTGATGTACGGCATTCGTGAACCGCTCGCCGACCTCTGGCGGCAGGTTGGCGGTGATATTGCGGCTCTCCAGCGTGTCACGCTGACCGGCAATGAGCCGCAATTGCCATCGTCATTCCATGTCGGTGCGGCCGCTCAGGTCAGCATCGCTGCGGCCGGAATGGCGGCTGCCGAAATCTGGCGGCTACGCAGCGGGCAGACGCAGACTGTCTCCGTCGATATGCGCCATGCCATCGTCGAATGCCGCAGCGAACGCTATCTGCGCTGCGACGGCAATCCGCCGCCGCCCGCCTGGGATGCGATCGCTGGTGTCTACAAGACCGGTGACGGCAAGTTCGTGCGGGTGCATACCAATTTCCCGCATCATCGCGACGCTGTCTGCCAGGTGCTGTCATGCGCGCCGACGCGTGAAGCGGTGCAGGCGGCTCTGATGCAATGGAACGGCGAGGCCTTCGAGACCGCGGCCTATGCAGCCGGCGGTGTCGTAGCGCTGATGCGATCCCATGACGAATGGATGGGGTTGCCGCAGGCCACAGCCGTTGCTGAACTGCCGCTGGTCGAGATTACCCGGATTGGCGACGCCGAACCGAAGCTGTGGCCGATCGGCGCCCGGCCGCTTGCCGGTTTGCGCGTACTCGATCTCTCACGCGTTATCGCCGGTCCTGTCGCTGGTCGCACGCTTGCGGCCCATGGCGCGGATGTGATGCTGGTCTCCAGCCCCGATCTGCCGGCGATCCCGTGGCTCAGCATCGATACCGGCCGCGGCAAGCTCTCGAGCTTCGTGGATCTTCAGAGCGGGCAGGGGCGCGACACCTTGCGAGGATTGCTCGCGCAGGCGGATATCTTCTCGCAGGGCTACCGCCCGCAATCGCTCGCGGCGCTCGGCTTCTCGCCGGAGGAGGCGGCCCGTGTCAGTCCCGGTGTCGTCTATGTCTCGCTCTCCGCCTATGGCCGCTCCGGGCCGTGGGCCGGGCGCCGCGGCTTCGATTCTCTCGTGCAATGCGCGACCGGCTTCAACCATGCCGAAGGGCAGGCGGCCGGCGTCGATGGGCCCAGGGAATTACCGGCCCAGATGCTCGATCACGCCACAGGCTACTTTATGGCGTTCGGCGCCATGATCGCCCGTGCACGTCAGGCGCGTGAAGGCGGCAGCTGGCACGTGCAGGTCTCTCTTGCCCGCACCGGTCAATGGCTGTGGGATATGGGACGGATCGCGGAGGGTCTCGTGGTCGAAGACCTGAAGGGAGAGATGGTCAAAGCCTTTACTGAGGATATGCCGTCCGGATTTGGCCAGTTGTCGGCGGTCCGTCATGCAGCCGTGTTATCGCGAACCCCGGCGTCGTGGGCGCGTCCGGCCATGCCCCTCGGCAGCCATCCGGCGGTATGGCCGTCCGGCAATTGAAACCCATTCGCAGGATTTCAAAATTTTAACGAAGATTCGTAAGTGCACACGCGTTTTTAGATTGTCTGAACGCCCAGATGCGCACTATTAGCGCGTGAATGGGACAAATCGCCGCGGAATAAGTGCGTTTCCTACCAAGGACTGGACAGTGACGAATTTAGATCAACGATCTCAGCTGTTTAGCGGAAAGCGCCTGATTGCGGGCGGTTGCATTGCTGCCATGCTGGTCGCCGCAGGCATCGGCTACGCGCGGCTGTCCACCCCGTCGAAGGGGCATTCCGATGTTTCGAGCCAGTCGCGGAAGAATCCGCAACGCTATACGACGTCGCCGTCGGAATGGGCCAGCCTGACCATCGAGCCGGTCACCGTGCGTGCCTTCCGCGCCGAACACGTCACCGAGGGCAAGATTGCCGTCGATGAGGACCGCTCGACCCCGATCTTTTCACCCTATGCCGGCCGCGTCACCAAGCTGCTCGCCAAACCAGGCGACCACGTCGAAAAGGGCCAGCCGCTCTTCGTCATCGAAGCGGCCGACACTGTCGGTGCGCAGAATGATTTCGTTGCCGCGACCACGGCTCTCAACAAGGCGAAGTCGCAAGTCGACCTCGCACAGATCCAGGACAAGCGTGCCCGCGACCTGTTCGAAGGGAAGGCTGTGCCGCTGAAAGACTATCAGCAGAGCCAGGCCACGCTGCTGCAGGCACAGAACGATCTGCGCACCGCCGACACGGCACTCGAAGCCGCACGCAATCGCCTGCGCATTCTTGGCCTCTCGGAAGATGCCATCACGGCGTTTCAAGAGAAGGGCCGCATCAATCCGGAAACGACGATCTACGCGCCGCTTGCCGGCACGGTTGTTCAGCGCAAGATCGGTCCCGGCCAGTACATCAGCGCCGGCGCTGCCGATCCGGTCTTCGTGATCGGCGATCTCTCATCGGTGTGGCTCACGGCCTTCGTGCGCGAGACCGAAGCTGCTGCCGTACAGATCGGCCAGGAAATGAGTTTCACCGCACTCGCGCTGCCGGGCCGTGTGCTCACTGGCCGCATCAGCTATGTCGCGACTGCGCTCGATCCCGCGACGCGCCGTCTGCTGGTCCGCGCTACGCTGGACAACAGCAACGGTTTGCTGAAGCCCGAAATGTTCACCACCGTGACGATCTACGCGCCTGGCGACCAGCCGACGATCGGCGTCCCGAAAACGGCGCTGATCTATGAAGGCGATCAGGTCCGCGTTTGGGTGGCGCATGACGACAAGACCATCGAGCTGCGCACGATCAAGACCGGTATGACCAATGGCAATCTCGTCGAGGTCCATGGCAACCTGAAAGCCGGTGAACGCATCGTCACCAAAGGCAGCCTGTTTATCGATCGCGCGGCCTCCGCCAGCTAACCCCCAGCTTCGGCTCTTCTGAAAGGTCCGATCTGGATGGATCGTCTTGTTGCTCTGGCCGTCGACCGTCGCTTCCTGATGGTGGCGATGTTCGCCGTCGTTTTCATCGGTGGCCTGTTTGCTTTCAATCAGCTGAATATCGAGGCCTATCCCGATCCGACCCCGCCGATGGTCGATATTGTGACCCAGAGCAACGGTCTCTCTGCCGAGGAAATCGAACGCTACATCACGATTCCGATCGAAGCGCAGGTCGCGGGCATCAAGAACCTCAAAACGATCCGCACTATCTCGCTCTACGGTCTCTCCGACGTCAAATTGCAGTTTTCGTTCGACTACACCTATGACGAAGCATTGCAGCAAGTCCTGAACCGGTTGTCGCAGCTCGGGACCTTGCCGGGCAATGCACAGCCGACGATATCGCCGATCTCTGCGGTAGGGGAAATCTTCCGTTATCGTCTGGTGGGGCCGCCGAACTACAGCGTGCTCGATCTCAAGACCCTGCAAGATTGGATCATGCAGCGCCGCTTCCGTGCGGTACCAGGGGTCATCGACGTCATTGGTTGGGGTGGCAAGACAAAAACCTATGAGATCCAGGTCGACTTCAGCAAGCTCGTTGCCTATGGCTTGACGCTGCCGCAACTGCTGACCGCCGTCGGCAACGCCAATATCAATGTCGGCGGCAACACCGTGAATATCGGCGCGCAATCGGCCGTGGTGCGCGGCGTCGGCCTCATTCGCTCGATCGACGACCTTTCCAATACGATGATCTCCCAGACCAACGGCAATCCGGTTCTGGTCAAGGATGTCGCCACGGTGTCGGTCGGCGAGAAGCCGCGCCTCGGCATTGCCGGTCTCAATCAGGAGGACGATATCGTCCAGGGCATCGTGCTGATGCGCCGCGGCGAGAAGAGTTCGCCGACCATCGCGCGTGTCGAACAATTGGTGCAGCAGATCAATCGCGGAGGCATCCTGCCGCCCGGCGTGCGGATCGAACGTATCTATGACCGCAAGGACCTGATCGACACCACCACGCATACGGTGCTGCACAACATGGTCGTCGGCATCTTGCTGATCGTGCTGCTGCAATGGATGTTCCTCGGCAACCTGCGCAGCGCGCTGATTGTTGGCGCCACTATTCCATTCGCCCTGTTTTTCGCTGTCATCATTCTGGTACTACGCGGTGAATCCGCCAACCTGCTATCGGTGGGCGCCATCGATTTCGGCCTGATCGTCGATGGTACGGTCATCATGGTAGAGGCCATCTTCAGACGGCTGACCCAGACAACGGAGCTTTCCGAAGCGGAGCGTAGCCACATCTCGCCCGAGACCATCATGGGGATGAAGAAGCATGGCATCCTCAGCGCATCCGCTGACGTGTCGCGCTCGATCTTCTTTGCCGCCGCGATCATCATCGCCGCGTTCCTGCCGCTGTTCACGCTGTCCGGTGTTGAAGGCAATATCTTTGGACCGATGGCGCGGACCTACGCTTATGCGCTCGCCGGTGGCCTGATCGCGACATTCACCGTCACGCCTGCCCTGAGCGCGATCATTCTGCCGGCGCATGTCCAGGAGACCGAAACCTGGATCATGCGCCAGCTACATCGCCTCTACATGCCGGTGCTGCACTGGGCGGTCGCCAGCCGAAAGATCGTACTGGGCATTGCGATCGGTCTCGTCGTGGTGACTTTCTTCATGGCGCGTTTCCTCGGCCTGGAATTTCTGCCGAAGCTGGAAGAGGGCAATCTCTGGATCCGCGCCACGCTGCCGCCGACGATCTCGCTGCAGGAAGGCAACACTTACGTCAACGAGATGCGCAGGCTGATCCGCCAGCAGCCCGAGGTAGAATCCGTCGTCTCGCAGCACGGCCGTCCCGATGACGGCACCGACGCGGCTGGCTTGTTCAACGCGGAATTCTTCGCCCCGCTGAAGCCTGCCTCCGAATGGCCGGCGCCGCAGGACAAGGATGCGCTGACGGCGCGCCTGCTCAAGGAACTGCAGACGAAATTTCCCGGCGTCGAGTTCAACTTCTCGCAATATCTGCAGGACAACGTCTCTGAAGCCGTCTCTGGCGTGAAGGGCGAGAACTCGATCAAGCTCTACGGCAACGATCTGGATGCACTTACCAAGACCGCTAACGAGATCAAGGCCGTACTGTCGACGGTGCAGGGCGTGACGGATCTCGCCGTGTTCACATCACTGGGGCAGCCAACAATCCAGATCGACGTCGACCGTGCCAAGGCTGCGCGCTACGGATTGTCGCCCGGCGATATCAACGCCACCATCAAGGTGGCCATCGGCGGCGACTCCGCTGGCGATCTCTATGAGCCCGGCAGCGATCGGCATTTCCCGATCATGGTGCGGTTAGCGCCGGAATATCGCCGTAGCGCTGAGGCGATTCAGAATTTGCGCATCGGCGCGCCCGGTCCGAACGGCACGATCGCGCAGATCCCGCTAAGTGAAGTGGCGTCGATCAATCTTGTCTCCGGTGCGGCCTATATCTATCGCGAGAACCAGGAGCGTTATCTGCCGATCAAGTTCTCGGTACGCGAACGCGATCTCGGCAGCGCCATTCAGGAAGCGCAGGACAAGGTCGCAGCGCTCGTTCAGCTGCCACCGGGCTCGCGGACCGAATGGGTCGGCGAGTTCGGCAATCTTCAGGACGCTATCGCACGGCTTTCCATCGTGGTGCCGATCAGCCTCGCTCTGATCGGCGTGCTGCTCTGGTTCAACTTTGGATCGATGGCCGACACACTGCTGGCCATGAGCGTGATCCCAATGGCGATCTTTGGCGGCGTGCTCGGTTTGCTGATCACGGGTATTCCGTTCAGCGTATCGGCGGCGATCGGCTTCATCGCGCTGTTCGGTATTGCTGTCATGGACGGCATCCTGATCCTGTCGCAATACAATCAGCTGATCGACGAGGGCTACGAGCGCATCAAGGCTGTGATCCGGACCGGGGAGTTGCAACTGCGGCCGGTGCTCATGACCTGCATCGTAGCGGGCGTTGGACTGCTGCCGGCAGCGTTGTCGGAGGGAATCGGGTCTCAGGTCCAGAAGCCGCTCGCGGTTGTCGTCGTCACCGGCATGATGCTGGCGCCGCTGGTGATCCTGATCACCCTGCCGGTGCTGATCTCGTTCTTCTCAAGCCGGGCGCGTTAAACCAGCTTGCGACGGAAGCGGCTCGGGCTGTCCCTGAGGCAGCCCAATGGCCATATCCAAAAAACCGGCCTCGGCATGGATCGAAACCGGCGCTTGCCCGTTGACCGGTTTCCCACCGGGCTATTCCAGCCCCCGTGGCGTTTCGGTAGGTGCTCTTGAACGCTGTATTTACTGATCTTTTTTCAAAGATGCAGCCGTGCCATGCTGGCGGCCGTCGTTTCGAGCGCCGCATCTTTTCAGAGATTTTTTGATGCTCACCAAGACCGCCTCTGTCGACCTGACCAATTGCGACCGCGAGCCAATCCACATCCCCGGCAGTGTTCAACCCTATGGTTGTCTGCTCGCCTGCGATGGCTCTGTCGGGATGGTCCGGCGCCATTCGGTCAATGCCGGCGCGATGCTGGGTGTGGGATCAGGCGACATCAATGGCCGCAGGCTGGACGATCTGATCGGCGAGGGGCCGGCGCACGACATTCGCAATGCCATCGCCAAATGGGGCAACCAGCAGCGCCCGGGACTGCTGATTGATTTCAAGGTCGCGCATTCGCAGACCGCGTTCAACGTCGCTGTGCATCGGCACAAGGGCGTCAACATCATCGAATTCGAGCCTGTGGACGCCAGCGAGGCGACACCGCCTCTGGAGTTGTCGCGCTTGCTGATCGGCCGCATCGGTCAATGCAACGATCTCGACGTGCTGTTTGACAATGCGGCGCGGCTGCTGCGTGGCGGACTCGGCTACGACCGGGTGATGGTCTATCAATTCGCTCATGATGGTTCCGGCCGGGTGATCAGCGAGGCGCGCCGCGGCGATCTCGAGAGCTTTCTGGGGCAGCACTTCCCGGCCGGCGACATCCCGCAGCAGGCGAGGGTGCTCTACGTCCAGAACACCGTGCGTATCGTCTCGGATGCAAGCGGTGAGCGCGTGGCCATCGAGCCGGAGTTCGACACATCCGGTGAACCGCTCGACCTGTCCTTTGCACATCTGCGCAGCGTTTCGCCGATCCACTGCGAGTATCTGCGCAATATGGGCGTCGGTGCGTCGATGTCGATTTCCATCATCCACGACGGCGTGCTCTGGGGGCTGATCGCCTGCCATCACTATGCACCGCGCGCGCTTTCCATGGAGAAACGCGTTGCTGCAGAGATGTTTGGCGAGTTCTTTTCCATGCAACTGGCCGGGCTTCTTCAAAAACGCAAACTGGCTGCTAGCGAAAGCGCGCGGCGCTATCTCGACCAGCTGTTGCACAATGTTTCGCATCACGGCGATGTCGAAGACCTGCTCAAGGAAAGCATTCGCGATTTTAGCGTACTGATGCCGTGTGACGGTATTGGCCTATATCTCAACAAGACCTGGACGTCTTATGGCAGCGCGCCGCCGGCTGCGGCAGCGCCGGCGCTGATGGGCTTCATCAATTCAGTGGCCGAGGGCAGGGTGTGGGCGACGAGCGCATTGTCAGATCGATTACCGGCAGCTGAAGACTATGCCGTTGCCGTTTCCGGCGTGCTGGCCGTGCCCTTGTCGCAACTGCCGCGCGATTATCTTCTGTTCTTTCGTAGCGAAGTTGCGCAAACCTTGAACTGGGCGGGTGATCCCAACAAGACGTACGAAATCGGTCCATTGGGCGATCGGCTGACACCGCGCAAGAGCTTCGCGATCTGGAAGGAGACCGTACAGCGCCAGTCCCAGCCATGGTTGCAAAACGAGCGCGACACCGCCGAGGCCGTGCGCTCGGCTTTGGTGGAAGTGGTGCTTCGCCACAACGAATTACTGGCGGATGAGCGGCACAAGGCTGACCTACGCCAGAAAATGTTGAATGAAGAGCTCAATCATCGCGTCAAGAATATCCTGGCACTGATCAAATCGCTGGTCTCCCACCCGGTCGAGGATGGCCGCAGCATCGAGGATTATGTCGCCTCCCTGAAGGGACGTATTCAGGCCTTGTCGCTTGCGCATGATCAGGTCATCCGCGGCGCCGGTGGCGGTGCGTTAGAGGGATTGCTCGATGCGGAATTTTCGCCGTATCGCGAATCGGTGAAAGCGATCGAGGTGACCGGCCCCGATGTTTCGCTCGACGCTCGGGCCTATTCGGTACTCGCATTGGTGCTGCACGAACTGGCCACCAATGCCGCCAAATATGGTGCGCTTTCCGTAAGCACGGGGCGCTTGTCGCTCCAGTGGAAACGCACCGATATCGGCGATTGCGAAATCCACTGGCTTGAGCGCGACGGCCCCCTTGTCACACCGCCATTGCGGCCGGGCTTTGGATCGATGCTGATCAGTCGCAGCATTCCCTATGATCTCGGGGGTGAAAGTGATGTCGATTATGAGCCGGCCGGCGCGCGCGTGCGGTTGCTCATCCCGGCGCGCTTCGTTGTCTGGCCCGCGCCGGCGGCGGCGCGCAACGTGCGCGCCCGACGCGAGGACGACAGGCCGATGGCGTCGATGCGCGGCTTGAAGGTGTTGATGGTCGAGGACCAGCTTCTGATTGCCATGGACGTCGAGACCATGCTGACCCACGAGGGCGCGGCATCGGTCGAGACAGCATCTTCGGTCAAGGAGGCATTGATCGCGCTGGCGATCATGAGGCCTGATGTTGCCATCCTCGACGTCAATCTCGGCAATGGCAGTTCGGTGCCGGTGGCCCAGGCATTGTGCGAGCGAGGCATCCCCTTCGTCTTCGCCACAGGTTATGGCGAAACCAGCCTGATCCCGGCGTCGATGGATGACGTGCCGATCGTACGCAAGCCCTACGACCTCTCATCGCTGGTCGCCGCGATGACCACGGCGATGACGAAGAAGAGCTCGGCCGGATAGTTTACTGCCCCGAGGGCGTGCGCAGCCCGTGCCAGGCATCGCGCACCTGATGGTAATGAACTTCTGGTAGATAGTCTGGCGTGTTCAGCCCAAGCGTCTTCACATCCAGCCTGCCAATTGCGCTGAGCAGCGAATAGGATGCGATGACCCGGTCACGTTGCGCGCCAATCAGGCGTGCCTTTGCCTGTACGAGATCCTGCTGTGAGTTCAGGACGTCGACAGTGGTGCGCTGACCGCCTTGGGCCTCGCGCTGTACGCCCTGTAGTGCAACGCCAGCGGCGCGTACTTCGGCTTCCGCAGCGCTGACAGCGGTCTTGGCGCCTTCATTTGACACCCATGCACCGACGACTGCGGTGCGGGCCTGATTGCGGACCTGTTCGAGCACCAGGCGGCTGACCGACGACAGTTCCTTGGCCTGGCGCGTCTGAGCAGCACCGAGGCCGCCGTCATAGATCGGCGCCGTCAATTGGCCGACAATCGAAGCCTGGTCGGTGCCAAAAGTGCCAAGCGTCGGATCCGATTGGCTGGATTTGCTGGCGCTGCCCTGCAGCGTCAGAGTAGGCAAAAGGCTGCTCTCGGCCACTTTGATCGTCGTGGTCGCTACGTCGACATCGTAGCCGGCTGCCAGCACGGCGGGGTGCGCCTTGAAAGCCTGATTGACGGCATCGTCGCGGTTGCGCGGCAGCAGCCGATCCATCGGTTCCGCCGGACTGAGCCGCGAGGGTGCAGCACCAATCACCTGCGTATAAGTTGCCTGGCTGATGGCGAGATTGACCTCAGCGGCATTGAGATCGGCCTGGCCACGCGCCAGTCGCGCTTCGGCCTGTGACGTGTCGGTGGGCGTGACGTCCCCAGCGTTGAGCCGCTTCTGGGCGATGCCGAGGGTTTCGCGCAGGGAGGTGACGTTGGTGCGCTGGGCTTCGACCAGCGATTGGTTGGCGAGAACATTGGTATAGGCAACGACAGCATCGAGCAGCACGCCCTGGCCGACATTGCGCAGCGCTTCCCGGCCGGACTGGACCTGCAATTCCGCGACGCGGACACTGTTGGCTGTCTTGTTTCCGTTATAAAGCGTCTGGGTGACCGTGACGCCGATGGTCCATGGCTTCAGCGTTGCGCCCTGGATGGTGTTGTCTACGAGCAGGTTGCGCACGGCCTGAAGGCCATAGCTCAGTGTGGCTGCCACCTGGGGCCGGTAGCCGGCCATCGCCTGCGGAACGTTCTCATCGGTGGCGCGCTGGCGGGCCCGTTCGCCGTTCAGCTGCGGATTGGACTGATAGGCTTTGGCAAGGGCTTCCGACACCGTTTCGGCTCGGGCATCGACCGCAGCAAAAATGCCATAGCCAATCAGGCTCAGGGCCATGCCTGTCCGAAGCGCGCGCCTTGCGGCGAGGCCAAATATGCCGTGACGAACCATATTATCCCAAAGCAATCTTCGGACGTCCGCCCCCGCTGACGTCTAGGTATGTTTAGAGGGCGTTGCCTTTGCAGGCAAACCATCCGGCGAAGAACCTCCGGGCTTTTGCGCTTTCCCCACAGGGCATTTGGCTGCCCCGATTTGCTTGATTGATCAGGACTCTAGGGAGGATGGGGCGCTCCGTGAATGCGACGAATAAACCCGCTTCACATGGCCGCGTGTGTTGCATGTCGGGCACATTTCTGAATAACCGCACGCAGTGGTAACTCTGTCCGGCTTTGCTGCGCGATTGCGCTGAGGAGCTGCCGATCCTGCCCAGCCGGAATGCCTATGCCCAAGATCTTCACTGATCCCGACGCCATCGCCGAAGACATCATTCGCGACGTTGGGACGACGCTCGTGGTCGGGCTGCCGCTCGGGCTTGGCAAGGCCAACCATATCATCAATGCGCTCTATCAGCGCGCGCTGGCCGATCGCAATGTCAGACTGACGTTCTTCTCTGCCCTGACACTGGAGAAGCCGAGACCATCCAGCGAGCTGGAGAAGCGCTTCATCAATCCGGTGATCGAACGGTTGTTCGGGGGCTATCCCGATCTCGCTTATGCAAACGCGCTGCACAAAGGCGAACTCCCGCCAAACATTCAGGTCAACGAATTCTTCTTCCTTGCGGGAAAATGGCTGCGGGTTGCCGACGCGCAGCAGCACTATATTTCGGCGAACTACACTCATGCGTCGTCCTATCTTCTGACGCGCGGGCTTAACGTGATCACGCAATTGGTGTCGAAGCGTGTGGTCGATGGCGCGGCGCGCTACAGTCTGAGCTGCAATACGGACACCACGCTCGATCTGATGCGGGCGCGCAACGAAGGGCGCGTCTCGTTCAAGTTGATCGGTCAGGTCAATTCGGAATTGCCCTTCATGCCGGGGCAGGGTGATCTCACCGGCGATGAGTTTCAGGCGGTGCTCGAAAGTCCGGAGGCTGAATTTCCGCTGTTTGCGCCACCGTCCGAACCGGTCAACGACACCAAATATGCGATTGGATTACACGCTGCAGGCCTGGTGCGCGATGGCGGCACGCTGCAGATCGGCATTGGGCAAGTGGGCGATGCGCTGGCGCAGGGCCTGATCGTTCGCCACCACGACAATGCGGCGTTCCGCAGTCTGATGCAGCGTCTTGCCCCCGATGCGCCTCCGAAGGAAGTCGCGACCTTCGAACGTGGTCTCTATGGCGTGAGCGAGATGCTGTTCGAAGCATTTCTCGGTTTGATCGACGCGGGCATTCTCAAGCGCGAGGTGGATGGCACCATCGTGCATGGCGCGTTCTTTCTTGGGCCGAAGGCATTCTATCAGGCGCTGCGCGACATGACGCCGGAGCGTCTGGCGAAAATCCAGATGATGCCGGTGTCATTCACCAACGAACTCTACGGTGACGAAGATGCCAAGCGCCGTGCGCGCGTCGATGCGCGCTTCGTCAACAACACGATGATGGCGACGCTGATGGGCGCCGCGATCTCCGACGGTCTCGAGAACGGCCAGGTCGTAAGCGGGGTCGGCGGACAGTACAATTTCGTCTCACAGGCTTTTGCTCTGGAGGGGGCACGCTCGATCCTGACTCTCGAAGCGACGCGCGCCGGCAAGAAGCCTGCCTCCAATATTCGCTGGAGCTACGGTCACACCACGATCCCGCGACACCTGCGCGATATCATCGTGACAGAGTATGGTGTCGCCGATCTGCGCGGGAAATCGGACGCCGACGTGATCGCGGCCATGCTTCAGGTGTCAGACTCGCGCTTTCAGTCGGAGCTGATGAAGCAGGCCAAGGATGCTGGAAAGCTTCCCAGGAGCTATGACATTCCCGCCGGGTATCGCGACAACGTGCCCGAGCGAATCTCCGCTGCTCTCAAGCCGGCGCGGGACGCCGGTCTTCTGCCCATGTTCCCGTTTGGCAGCGATTTCACTGACGTGGAGGAGCGCCTGATCCCTGCGCTGCAGGTCCTGAGCGCCGCATCGGTGTCGCCACAACAACTCGCAGGCCTGTTCTGGCAGGGCATGACACACGCACCGAGTGCGTCAGATGAATCGGCGCTGGCGCGGCTCGGGCTCGATCGTCCGGCCACATGGGCCGAACGCGCCTATCGTCTGCTGGTTTCCGCCGCGCTCGCGCGCAGCGGCTCAGCCTAGCGATTCTTGTTGACCGGCTTCCGCTTCTCGATGAAGGCGGCCATGCCTTCTGAACGGTCTTCCAGCGCGAATGTCGCGTGAAACAGATCGCGTTCAACCTTGAGGCCTTCGGTGAGCGGCGTCTCGAAGGCGCGATTGACGGCGTTCTTTGCCATCGTTGCCACCGGGCGCGACATGGCGGCGATCTTTTCCGCCATAGCGATGGCTTCTTCCATCAGCTTGTCGGCTGGGACAATGCGGCTGACGAGGCCAGAGCGCTCGGCTTCCGCCGCATCCATCATGCGGCCCGTCAGGCAGAGGTCCATCGCCTTTGATTTGCCGATGGCGCGGGTGAGGCGTTGGGTGCCACCGATGCCGGGAATGGTGCCAAGAGTGATTTCCGGCTGGCCGAACTTCGCGGTGTCTGCGGCGATCATGATGTCGCACATCATGGCGAGTTCGCAGCCGCCGCCGAGCGCATAGCCTGAGACGGCAGCAATGGTCGGTTTGGTACAGGTGGCGACACGGTCGCCGCCGATTGACGTGAAGTCGCTGGAGAACATGTCGATGAAGCTCTTTGGCTGCATCTCCTTAATATCGGCGCCGGCGGCAAATGCCTTCTCGCTGCCGGTCACGATGATGCAGCCCACGGCGATGTCGGCTTCCAGCTCGTCGATGGCGATCTTGATTTCGCTGAACACACCGAAAGAAAGGGCATTGAGCATCTTCGGGCGATTCAGCGTGATGATGCCGACCGCGCCTTTGCGCTCAACGATGAGGTGTTCGTAGCTGCTCATGTTCCATCCCGCGGATTTTTTGCCGAAGCCGCCAGGATCGGCGGCCCCGCGCAATTTGCCCGCTCGGGGGATGGGGTTCAAGCCATAAACATACGGGCCGCAGAGGCCATGGTCAGCAAACCGCCAAATGCGATGAAGATCTTGCCAACAAGGGAGGTCTTGTCCCAGGTCGTGCTGCTCTCGCTGGCGACTTCCGGTGCCGGCGTATCGATGGTGGCCTTTGCGAGCGTCAGCGGCGGCTTGTCGTTGCTGATGGCACGATCGAGTTCGTTGAGCTGGTCAGCGGCAACGAGCTGCGCGTTGCTGGCGCCGGAATCCGGCGACGTCGTTGCGGGCTGTTCCTGCTGGCCGCCGATTTGGCCGAGCGCGCCGCCGGCTTGCGATGACATGTTGTAGGTGTTGGTTGCTGCGGTCTCAGAGGGCCATTGCGCATTGGCATTGGCGACCAATGACGGGATGGCAGTATCGCTGCTTCCCGGCTTCGCGTCTTCCGTCTTGGCAGTGTCCTCCTCAGCGGGCTTTTTCGACGCCTTAGTGGCCTGCCGGTCGGACTTGCGCGATTTCGTTTCGCTCTTCCTGGCACTGCGGTGCTTGGTGGCCTTCGCTGCAGGTTCGGCGGATGTGTCTGCGGCGCTGCCGACCGCTGCGGCCTGCTCGGATGCCGGGGCATCGTTTTCGGTCGCGTGAAGCGGTGCCGATGTGCAGATCCACAATCCGGCTGCGATGACCAATGCCGCACGCCCGCTGGCTCTGATGTTCATGGAAATCTCCCCAAAATACCGGCCCCCAATGGCCGCAAGGGAAACTGCGCAGGTGTTCACACCGGGGCAAAAAAAGGGAATCTTCGGACGAGTCCGGCAAAAACGGGGCATGAACACCGCCGCAGCCATCGTCTCCACAGACGTCGGCAAAAATCTGCCTTTGAAATCAAGGCGACGGATGTCACTCTGACGGTTCGATGTTATGAGCCGAATGTCTTTGAAATCTGCGGCTCGGGATTGGGGCGCAGGTGAGGGGCTTCACGGTTCCGTGATTTTTCTCTCAGCTGACGTAACAAATTGAACTATCCGCCGAATTGGCTTTAGGAGCGCGCGTGCGCGGACGTGACGACGAATGGACCGATCTGATGCGGTCGGCCAATGCGGGGGATAGCGTTGCTTATCATCGCCTGCTGAAGTCGGTTACGCCCGTGCTGCGCGCCGGAGCGCGGCAGGGCCTGTCACGGGCTGGCCAGCCGCCCGATCAGGCCGAGGATATTGTGCAGGACATTTTGCTGGCGGTGCATTTGAAGCGGCAGACCTGGGACGCGAACGCGCCGTTCGCGCCGTGGCTGTTTGCGATCGCTCGCAACAAATTGATCGATGCGCTGCGCCGGCGCGGGCGTCGGACCTTCGTCAATATCGACGATTTTGCCGAGACGATTCCGAGCGAAGCGCCCGCCGAAACATTGCCCACCGTCGAGATATCCAATCATCTCGCCGATCTTCCGCCGCGGCAGCGCGACGTGTTGCGATCGATCGCGGTGGAAAGCGCATCCATCAAGACCACGGCGTCGAAATTGTCGATGACCGAAGGCGCCGTGCGCGTGGCGTTGCATCGTGGGCTCGCGAGCCTCGCAGCCAAGCTGCGAAAGGATTGACCATGGATACCGATCGCCTGATTCAAACGCTCGCCGCCGACAATGATCAGAGGCCGCGTCCCGTGAGCACGCAGCTCGCGATGGCCTTGTTGGTCACGCTGCCGGTGGTGGCGGCGATGTTGCTGGTGACGCTTGGCATTCGCCCGGACTTCATGTCGGCGATGCGCAATCCGTTCTTCGATACGAAGTTTCTGGTGACCTTGGCGCTCGCCATTCCAGCCATTGTGATCAGTGTCCATCTGTCCCGGCCCGAGGCGTCGTTGGGGCGCTGGATCTGGCTGCTGCTATTGTCGCCGTTCATTCTCATCATCGCATTGATCGTCGAAATGACGATGCCGCAGCGCGCGCCGATGATGGTGCGCATTATCGGCAGAAACTCGTCGCTGTGTTCGGCGGCGATCACGTTGCTGTCGCTGCCGATCCTCGGCGGCGCGATGATTGCGCTGCGCCACGGCGCGCCGTCACGTCCCGCCGTTGCCGGCGCGCTCGCGGGATTGATGTCAGCCGGGCTAGGGGCGACGTTTTACGCCGCGCATTGCGCAGACGACTCGCCGCTGTTTGTGGCGACCTGGTACACGCTCGCAGCCCTCGTCGTGGCGGCGCTGGGTGCAGCTATCGGTTCGAAAGTGCTGCGCTATTGAGCGGCGCGTGAGCCACGCGCTCCGCGAAAATGAATCCGGTCAGGCCGATGCCACGGCCGCAGGACGGCCGCTTGCCGCCTTCGCGATGTCTCTGTTTAGCTCGCCGGTATAGTCTTTGAAGTCGACTTCCAGCGTGTAGCGCGGGGAATTCAGCCAGGTGCTGATCTTCTTCTGGTGAAAGTCGCGGACCTCCAGCGCCATATCGCCAGGGCTGGGCAGGGCGACCTTTCCGGTCAGCACAGCTGCGATCCACCGAGCCTGGATTTCGACCAGCGGAATGGTCGGTCCGATGGGCTGCACTAATCCGGCAAAGAACAGGCCTGGTCGGTTTGGCGGTGTAATGCGCCGATAGAGATCAACCATGCCACCGTCTTCCGGCACCGAGAAGATCTCGGGCGCGAGGAACGGGAAGCTGCTCTTGTAACCGGTCGCGTAGATCACTGCGTCGAAGCTCTCCAGCGTGCCATCGGCGAAGGCGATGGCGTCCCCCTCCAACGAGGTGACGTTCGGCTTGATGCTGATCCAGCCATGGCCGATGTAAGGCAGCAACTCCTGGCTCAACGTCGCATGTTCGCGCCACATGGGATGTTTCGGCTTTGACACGCCGAAGCGGGTCTGATCGCCGACGGCGAGATAGATCAGCCGTGCCATGATCATGCGCGTCAGCAGTGTCGGGAACTTCAGTTTGCGCGCGAAGAAGGCCGACCAGCGATCGATCGGGATGCCCATCATGTATTTCGGCATGATATGGGCGCCGGTTCGCGTGGACAGCACGACGCTGCTGGCACGCTTGCAGAGATCGACGGCGATATCGACGGCCGAATTTCCGATGCCGACGACTAGCACCTTCTGGTCTTCGAAGGGCTGCGCAGTGCGATACTGGCTGGAATGAATCGCCGTGCCGTTGAATGTGCCAGAGAAGGTCGGCCAACGCGCATCCCAGAGATGGCCGTTGGCGACGATCACCGTCTTGTATTCGCGGGTGCCTTCCTTCGTCGTCACGTGCCAGCCGTCGTCGCTCTTTTCGACCGAGGTCACTTCGCAGTTGAAGCGGATGCGGGTTCGTGCGCCAAACCGGTCAGCATAGGCTTCCAGATAATTCAGCAATTGTTGGTGAGACAGGAAATCGGGCTTGTCGGCTGGAATCGGAAAATCGGAATAGCCGAGATTGTTACGGCTGGTGTCGATATGCAGACTGCGATAGGCGCAGGACAGGCCATTGTCATTGCCGTAGCGCCACATCCCGCCGATATTTGAGCCCTTCTCGTAGATGTCGAAACTGAGCCCCTTGTCGTGCAGGGCCTTGGCAACGGCAATACCGGATGAGCCGGCGCCAATGATGCAGATGTCGGCCACGGGCTCGGTCATGCAGCAGATTTTTCGGCAAGACGCTGGCGATACTGGCTCACGATGTCCTCGAAACTCTTGTCGGCGACGACGCCGAGGGATGGCGCGCGGGTGGAGATGAAACCTTTCGGCCAGCTATCGACGATCTTCTTGAGATCGGGATCGAGGGCATATGTCACGTTCGGCGTGGTGTTGGTGACACGTGCAATCGATTCAATGATGTCGTCCATGCTGATCGTCAAAGCAGGCTGATTGAGCGCGCGTTTGCCGCGCATCTTGGCTGGATCGGCATTGTGAAGCGTGATCAAATTCTGCGCAACGGTCTCCACCGAAACGATCGGCACTTTCGTGTCCGCGCGCAATGGGCAAATCGACGGCTTTCCGGCGACGCCATCACGAACGATGCCCGCGATCCGGTCGGATACCGACTGTGTTGGCGGGCCGGGGTGCACCAGCACGATCGGCAGGCGCAGGGCACGTGCATCGACCATTCCGTGACGCGTGGCGTCCGCCAGCATCAATTCGGCGATGGCCTTGTGCGTGCCATAGGAGGTTTGTGGACGCTGCAAATGATCGTCATCGACGTGATCAGGCAATAACCCGCCGAAGACCGCGATCGAACTTGGAAAGATCAGGCGGGGCGGAGCATCCTTCGTGCCAATGGCGTCGATCAATTCCGCCAGCGCCGAAACATTCACCGCCAGCGCGCGCGCCGGGTCCTGTTCTGCGGCGCTGGTCAGCACAGCGGCGAGATGAAACACGCTATGGGGTTTCCATGCAGCGATTTTCTTCAGCGTATCGGGTGCGTCGATGTCGGCTTGCAAGTGCCTCACATGTGGGTCGGATGCAGGCGGCAAATGCATGTCGAGAAGGAGGAGCTCCTCGATTGTTTCGCTTGTGCCTGTAGCATTGGTGAGCGCGCCTGCTTGAAGCAGCGCAGAAGTGAGCGTTCTGCCGATGAAGCCACCGGCGCCTGTAATCAAGACGCGCATGAATCCCGCCCTGCTTGATGCCAACCCGTTCCGGCGTTATTCGCCGTGATCGAGGCATCACTATCAGCGCCTTCACCGGCAAGTCGATGCCTGCTGACGGAATGGCTGCTCAGCGCAATTGGCGTTGCGGCGCTCGGTCTCAATGGCCAGACTGCGGCCATTCGCGTGGAAACATGTCGACTGACAAACGTCAGGCGGCAGGTAGGTCGGACGTCGCCTGCTGCATACGGTGGAAGCGCAGGACCTGTTGTGCCGCGGAGATGCGCAGACGTTCATAGGTCTCGCGGTCGGTCGCGCTGTCAGACAGCTGTGTTCCAGCGAGTTGCTCGCGCATGTTGATGATGGTCTTGACGGTCTTCCACGAAAAATTCGCGACCTTGCACAGAATGAAAATGCCCTCGCTGCGGGATTCGACCATCATGGTTTCCGCGACGGAGATTGGCACGTTGGCCAGGCACGCGAGCGCGGCGTTAGCCTCGTCGAACTTGCCGGCTTCGGCGAATTTCGCCACTTCGTTTTCATCCAGCCGACCGTCTTCAAACAGGGAGCGTACGAGACCATGGGCGATGACGGTCTGCTGACTGATGCTGCCTGGTGCGGAACGAGCCCGCCGGGCAACCTGCTGAACCACCAGAGATATGTCGGCGGTGTGGTGGACGTGGGCGGCTTCCAGCTTCGCCCGGACCGAGGCCGATGCCTTGGCGACGAGCTTCAGATAATGGTGGCGCGGAATGGAGGGACGCAGGCCAACACACGTCGCAATCGTATCGTTGCCGTCAGCGCGGGAGAGCAGGGTATTGTAACCGCGCTCTGAAATGTCGGCGCCGCGGTTGTTGACGGTGCTGGTGACGACGGCGTCGTTGCCGCGTTCGACGAGAATATCCGTCAGGGCGCCGCTCAGGACCTTGCGCGTCGAAATCGCCAGCAGATGGTCCTGGCTTTTGGTGCGTGCATTCTCGATCAGGGCATGGTCGTCGAGCTGCTCCGATTGAGAGAGCACGGGTGCGGCGACCTCGATCAAATCGTCGAATGCGAGGGTCCGGATGACCCGGGGCGGTGCAATAGAGACGGGTGCCAGTCGCTCGGCCAGAAGGGCCCTTGCAGACGCTTCCATATGCGTCAGCAGGCAATCGAAGATGTCGTCGAACACTGCGATCTGCGCGTCGGAGTAATCCACGGCATTGTTGACGAACAGATCCGTGACGCGGCGCAGCGTTTCCACGCGCCGTGCGACCGTTCCGTGGGCCAGTGCGGCGTCAAGTTCGTCGAGTAAATTTGCCGATAACGGTGACTTCGAAGACATAAATCAAATCCCGTAATTCTAATCGTGTCCTGCCGCTAATATGTTGCGGCCAGGGGTCGTAAAATTCGTTCAGGCGCTTGCAATTCGATTTCGTCCGCGCTCCTTGGCGGCATAGAGTGCGCTGTCGGCGCGTGCGAGTAAGGTGTCTGGCGTGTCGTTCGGACCCAATGTGGCAACGCCGCCCGAAATCGTCACGGTCAAGCCGTCGGAAAATGCGCTCCAATCCAGGGCTTCGACAATCCCCCGCAAACGGTCGAGCATTTGCACGGCCTTGTCATGCGGCGTGTCCGGCAGCACCAAAAGGAATTCCTCGCCGCCATAGCGGCCGAATTTGTCGATGCTGCGGATATTGGCGAAAATGGTGATGGCGAAGGTCCGCAGTACTTCGTCGCCGGTTGGGTGTCCGAAATTGTCGTTAATCCGCTTGAACCAGTCGAGGTCGATCAGCGCGGCGGTGCAGGGTGTGTTGCTGCGCTGTGCGCGGATGATTTCATCGTCAAGCAGCCGCATGATGCAGCGGCGATTGAACGACCCCGTCAGTTCATCAAGTTCTGCGAGCTCTTCGATGCGCTTGTAGGCGGCCTCGAGTTCAACGCGGCGCCGAAACAGCGCGTCGCGTAGTGAGCTGGAGAAAATGCCAATGAACATACTGCGGGCGATGGTCATCGAGAATGTCAGCAAGGTGCCGAAGCGTTCGATCGAGTTGCCGGAGGGGAGCGTCAAGGGCAGATCGACGAAGAAATACAGCAGCGCGAGGCCGCCGGTCATGACGGTCCAGGCGCCGACACCTTCACGGGGCGAGGTACGCAAGGCGATGACATTGGCCACAAGAAACAATGCGCAGAGAAACACGACGGCGACATTGGGCGCGGTGTAAACGAAGGCGAGCAGAAGTGCGTAAGTGACAGCCGTGTAGGGCGCCGCGAAGAAATGATCGCGCCAGTCATCCGTCAGGCCGCTCTCGGAGATCGCGAGGAAGATCAGGACAGAGGCAAAAGCGCAGCCGGCATAGGCCGCGACGATGGTGCCATCGATAGTGCCTGCTGCAAGGAAGACGAAAAGCAGCACGACATTGACGGCATGACTGGCAGCCGCGAGTGCGAGCATCTGCCGTCGCCGCTTCAGGCGACGTGCCAGCATATCAGACCGCAACTCTCCATCGACGGCTTCGAAGTCGCCGTTGACTGGATTCAAGACTGATGAAGCGGCTGCGGTCATTGAGCCCATCGATGGGTTTTGCTGATGGAACTCTAGTGCTCAAAGCCTTTAGGTTTGGTATCTATTGCCGCAAGTCAAATCTGGTAACCGGCTACTCATTAGCTGCTCCCGGCGACATCTGTCGACAGATCGCTTACTGCGGGACTGCCAGAAGGTTTCAAGCATAGCTTTGTTGTTTAAGTAAAAATGCCCGGACCGATGACGGGCCCGGGCGAGTTGACTTGATGTGGCGGACAAGCCGCCGGGACAAGTTACGGTATTCATTGACGAGGGTTTCGGGATATGGCTGCAAAATGCAGGTTCCGCCGTCTCAAGGCTGTTCCGGAAGCCACGACTTGGTAAGGTTGCCGTGTGAATCGCTGGCGTTCGGGTCGGAAATGCCCCAGCATTATGCTACCTGTTACCCGTTCCGCCCAAGAAAAGGGCGGTAAAAGCCCGTTCGGCGCGGTTAAAACAGCCGCGACCGGTATATTCCTGCCCATTCGAGAAGATTTTATCTTGTCAATCGAACCTCTTACATCCTCATTCAGACCAACTTTGCGAGACGGGCAGTGAGTGCAACACAGGCGGCATCGGATGAGATTCTGATCGCCCGGATTGCGCAAGGCGACCGTCTTGCCATGCAGGTGCTTTATGGCAGGCACCACGTCCGGGTGTTTCGCTTCGGCCTTCGGCTGGTGCGGAACGAACAGATTGCTGAGGATCTTATCAGCGAAGTGTTCCTGGATGTGTGGCGGCAGGCAGGCAAATTCGAGGGCCGTTCCGCGGTCTCGACCTGGCTCCTGGCGATTACGAGGTTCAAGGCGCTGTCCGCGCTGCGCAAGCGCAAGGACGCCGAACTGGACGACGAGACGGCCAACGCGATCGAGGATACGTCCGATAATCCCGAAGTGTCGGTTCAGAAAAAGGATACCAGTGACGCGTTGCGAAAGTGCCTGACATCCCTTTCGCCCGAGCATCGGGAAATCGTCGATCTCGTCTACTACCACGAGAAGTCCGTGGAAGAGGTGGCCGAGATCGTCGGAATTCCCGAGAACACCGTCAAGACGCGCCTGTTTTATGCGCGCAAGAAATTAGCCGATCTGCTCAAGGCAGCCGGCATTGAACGAGGCTGGCCATGATGGCGATGAGCAACAAAGTGCCGACCCAGGAGCCAGGCGAGATCGAGGCATTGCTGCCTTGGCACGCCGCGGGCACGCTCAACGCGCGTGATGCTCGCCGCGTCGATGATGCACTGGCCAAGGATCCGGAACTGGCGAAGCAATATGCCGTGATCCAGGAAGAATACGCGGAGACCATTGGCCTCAATGAGAGCCTCGGTGCGCCGTCCTCACGGGCAATGCAGAAGCTGTTTGCTGCGATTGACGCCGAGCCGGTGCGCAGCGGATCGACGTCGGTCGGTCTGTCGGCGCGGATTTCCGGATTTTTCGCATCGCTTTCGCCGCGGACGCTGGCGGCTTCGGCCGCTGTTGGCGCGCTTGCGATCATGCTGCAGGCAGGTGTCATCGGCACTGTGCTGATGCAGCGCGATACACACTCATTCCAGACCGCGTCCTATGAAGCTGCGCCGTCGCCCGCGAGTGCACCGACCACTGTCACCCGGTCGCTCGCGCCGGCACCGGCCTCGGTAGAAGCTCCGACGCGCCTGTTCGTCCGTTTTGCGCCGACTGCGCGGGTGTCGGACATCACAGCGTTGCTCGACGGCTATCAGAGCACGATTGTTGACAGTGGCAAGGACGGGCTGTTCCGGCTGCAGTTCGGCAATCGGGTGATGACCAAGGACCAGATCGCCGGGCTAATCCGCCGGCTGGAGAACGAGAAGATCGTCAGCATGGCGGTTCAGGCGCAATAGGCGCCGTCGGTTGATCCGATCCGCATTGTGCGTGCGAGGCCTGTTCCATGAGACATGATCGTGGTGCCTCCGGACCGATAATGAAATGCACGGCCGCTGTGCTTTCGCTCGCCGTCGCATGGCCGTTCAGCCTTTCGGTCGCTGGCGCGCAGAGCATGATGCGCTCGCCGAGCCTCAATATCGGATCGCGCGTTCCCACGATCGCACCCAGCACAACGCCGCGCATCAATCCGAACATCGCTGCCGGGGCAGGTCGCATCGCCGGCCGCGGTCCGAGTATCGCGAGCCGCGGACCCATTGCTGGTCGCGTCGGTATTACCAGCGTCGGTCCGCGCGGTGCGGCGATCGGGACGACAGCCAGCCGGACACCGCCGATATCCTCGCGGCCAGGGCGTACGCCGCCGCCGAAGATCGTGGGCGTGCTGCCAACCATTCCTTATGTGCGCTATTCCCCCAACACCTATCCGAGCTGCGCCTATGCCAATCGCGCGGCATCCGGCGAATGCAACGAGAAGCCATTCGTTGCTGATCTGGGCGGCGGTGGCCCGACGCCGCGCAGTCAGAATGCGGGTGGTGGACCGCGCAGCAATGGCCCGCAGGCGGCCCTCAATACGCGCTATGTCCCCCGGCAGATTGTCGCCGAACTCGACAGCGCGCTGACGCCCGACCAGACGGATGCGCTGGCGCGCCGTCTGCGCCTGGAGCGTCTGTCGTCGCAGGACTTTCCGCTGATCGGCGCCAATATCAGCCTGTTCCGCATCACCGACAATCGCTCGGTCGAGACCGTCGAGTCCCAGATGCGCGCTGAGGCTGACGTGCGCGCTGTGCAACCCAACTTCCGCTATGTGCTGCAGGATCAGGTGACAACGCCGGCACTGGGCGAGGGCGATCCCGCGCAATATGCGCTGGCGAAGCTGCGTCTGCCCGAGGCGCACAAGCTGTCCGCCGGTGCCAATGTCACAGTTGCTGTGATCGACTCTGGCATCGACGTCGCGCATCCCGAACTCGCCGATGCCGTCGTGGGTTCGTTCGATGCGCTTGGCAGCAAGGAAGGTGCGCATGTCCACGGCACTGGCATTGCGGGTGCGATCGTATCGCATGCGCGGCTGATGGGCAGCGCGCCGCGCGCGCGCATCTTGGCCATTCGCGCTTTTGGTGTGTCGCAGGGCGGTGCCGAGAGTTCGTCTTTCATCATCCTTAAGGGCATCAACCACGCGGCATTGAATGGCGCCCAGGTCATCAATATGAGCTTCGCCGGCCCGCAGGATCCGCTGATCGAGCGCGGTATTGCGGCGTCAGCCAGCAAGGGCATCGTGATGGTCGCGGCATCAGGCAATGCCGGCCCGAAATCGCCGCCGCTTTATCCCGCCGCAAGCCCCAGCGTGATCGCAGTCAGCGCCACAGATGCCTATGACAGGCTGTTCACTGCGTCGAACCGTGGCAGCCATATCGCCGTGGCTGCACCGGGCGTCGATATTTTCCTGCCCGCGCCGGACAACAAATATCAGATGACGTCGGGCACCTCGTTCTCGGCCGCCTATATCAGCGGGCTCGCCGCATTGATGATCGAGCGCAATCCGCAACTGCGGCCGAACGAAATCCGCAGCATCCTGATGACAACCGCGCGTGATCTTGGTGCGCCCGGCCGTGACGACCTGTTCGGTGCCGGCGCGGCGGATGCCTATAGTGCGGTATCGGCAGTGCAGGGCGCTCAGCAACCCGTGGCGACAGCGCCTGCGCCTGTCACGCCTGTTCTCGTCACCGCGCCGGCGCCGACGACGCGTGCGGTCGAGGCATCGTCGCCGTCGATGGCGTCAGACGTCCAAAAATAATCTCCTGATCGTTGAACGTTTGGCCGGGTGGACCGGACATATGGATGTGGGAGCGGCATTCCCTCCCCAACGAGGCCATATCCGGCGCATGCGCCCAAACATTCGCGCCGGTATAGCTTGACCCGTCCGGTTGTCCCCCCGGACGGGTCTTTCGTTTTTGTTAACCAAAAATTTTAACCTTCAGGTCATAGATTGCCGGTGCATGGCCCGGCGTCGAGCAAGGCTCAAGCAAGGCTTGACTGCAATACCTCAGGTTTGACGGGGCTTTCTCACGTGTTTCCAACGCAATTGTCCAAGTTTGACCACATTGCGCTGGACCCCGAAAACTTTTCCACAGAAACTCTCCAAGTATTGGTGAGTGATTCGTTTGTTGCTTTGCGTCCGTTTTTTCTCTTGCGGACATTTCCATGTCATCTCACCTGAATTTTCCTTACCCGCATGCCGGCATCGGTCGGCCACTGGCCCAGCGCTGGTGCGCTCTTGCCGAGAGTCGACTGGATTACCTGACAGAACTGTTCGAGAGCGGGCGGTGGCGCCGTTTTCACAGCGAAGCCGAGTTTCTCGACAACATTCAGGAAGCCAAGGAAGCGGTTGAACGCTGGCGGCTGATGGTCGAGGGCGAGACCGCCGCCGTGAGGCGCGTGCTGTCTTCGGAAGGCGTGATCTACCGGGCGCCGCGCGCCCCTGAACCACCACGGCCTGCTGCCGTCGCGGCTCCTGCCATTGCAGCGGTTGCGCCCTTGCAGCCCGACATCGAGCCGGTGGCTGAAGCGGCTTCGCCCGTCCTGATCCCGATCGAAACCTTGTTGCGGCAGGCACCGCCACGCCAAGCGGCGGTGACGCCGGCAGATCTGGATTGGCAGAAGGCGCTTGATCCTCTGGTGATGAGCGCGCGCTATCCGATGCTGCGGACAGTGCTTTAGCGCACCGTGTTCCCGGACACCGCGACCTGCTGATAGCGCTGTGCGCCATCGGCGGTGAGGTCCGGTGTCACCGGCTTTGCATGATCGAGGCCGACGACAGCGCCGCGTGGCGCGCCTGAAATCATGTTGTTGCTGACCAGCGCGGTGCCGGCTCCCGGTGCGATCGATACACCGATGCCGATAAAGCTGTTGCGCACCACGTTGCCGGTGATGGCGACGTCGCGCAGATACTTGCCCCAGCCCGCGATCATGCCGAAGGACGGCGCGTTCTCGACGACATTGCCGCTGACGCTGGCGTCCGCCTCGATATAGATGCCGATGCCGGCATCGTCGTCGGGCGCTGTGCCGATCGGCCGCTTCGGGAGCAGGTTGCGGATGATATTGCCCTGAACCACTGCGATGCGGCCGCCCTCGTTGAAGTTGCAGACGGAGACACCGAGCGCCGCACCATCGACGGTGTTGTTGGCGATCACCGCGGCCTCGAAGGCGAATTCCGAATAGAGCGCGACTTCGCGCACGCTCGACACGCTGTTGCCGGTGATGTGGATGTTCGATGCGGAGTTGCCGCGCACCGCCGAGTAATCGCAATTGCGGATGCGATTGCCGGAGACGATGACATTGCCCGCACGAAAAGCGTTGATGGCGTTGCCATACTGACCGGAGCCGCCGGGGCCGGCCTTGATGTCCTCGATACGATTGTCGATCACTTGCGTGCCGTCATCGCCGATGGCGGTGCGCAGGATCTCGATGCCGTTGCTGCTGGTTCCGGAAATGATGTTTTGCGCGACGATCAATCCCTGCGCATCGAACGAGACAATCGCCGTGGTGGCGATATTGCTGAGTGTATTGCCGGTGATGGCGCCCGCCGAACTCTCCAGCCAGATGCCTGCGCCGCCGCTATTGGTGACGGTGCAATCGCTGATGCGGAGTTCGCGTGCCTGCACCATGTGCAGCAGCCCGCGCCGCGGCGGCAGTTTGGCGAAGTTGCCGTCCAGCATGAGGCCGCTGAGGCTGACATAGTCCGCGCCTTCGCCTGACAGCAGTGACGCGCCGCCGCTGAAGGTGAGGGTCGTTGCGCCGCGCACACCGATGATCTGCGAGCCGCGCGCGAGCCTGAGCATGCCGGTGCGATAGGTGCCGGGCGGCAATGCGAGCGGCGCCTGCACGCGCGCTGCCTCGTCGATGGCGCGTTGCAATGCGCGGGTCTGATCGTCCTGGCTATTGGCACGCACGCCATATTGCGTGGCGTCGCGTCCGAGCGTCGAGGTGAGCGTGGCGGCGCGTGCCGCATCGCTCGATGCGGCGAATGCGCCGGCGGCGAGACCCGCGCCGGACGCAGTCAGCAGATGGCGGCGATGCAGGTCCATGGTTCAAGGTCCCGGTGGATGTCCGCTGATGACGTAACGCAAGATGATGCGTGTGACGTTGCCAGGCGAGAGCGGCTGCGATGAATGTGCAGGGTAGGGTTAATGATGCGCTCACCTGCGCGCTGGAACGCAGCATGGGCTCGCTCCGGAGCGATGCGCCCGTGCTCTACCAATCCTACGATCTCGCGTAACGCTCTCGGTCGTCATGCGCGGACAGCGCCAAGCCAGCTTCGCAATGACCCAGGCCTCTCCCACGTCATGGCCGGACTTGTTCCGGCCATCCACGCCTTGCTGTGGATATCGCCAAGGCGTGGATACCCGGCATGCGCCGGGCATGACGGCGTTTGGTTTGAGCGTGCGCGCGTCACGCTAGTTCAGATTCAACTGTCAAACAGCCACTGCTCTTCAGACATGCGTCATCGCCCCCATTGTTTGCGGCGCGGGGGCGCCGTCGTCGCTTGCATTCCCGCCCCCTTGTGAGAGGGCGTGCGGAACGCCGGGTGCCCGTTGCACCCTTGGGCCTGATGCGAATGCGGTCTTCCGCAATCTAGAGGGCATCAGGACTTTCGGAGGCGCCGAGCGATTGCCCGACGTTCCGCCTGCGGTGTTTTTTCGGTTGCTTGCACTTTGCCTCGACGAACGCTCCGATCGCGAATTAAAGTCCCAAGGCGATGGGAAGGGAGCCTCAAGCGAGTAAGCCGAACGCGTTTCGACTTGGTCGTCCGTCACACTGTCCAGGGGTCTGTCCATCCGAAGGCCGGCCGTCTCCTTGCCAGTGGCAGTGCTGGCGCAGATCCGTCCTGCCCGAAGACAGACGTTCCCCCATGAACCGCGTGACGCCGCATCTCCGGCGTCCACCGCATCCCACCCCGCGAACGTGACGATCGCGATCGCCCCTCTCGGTGGGGCAGGACGGAGGGGAATATAATCCATGTCGGGATATTGTCAACACTAGATAGGAAAAAATGTTTAGCGAGTCCCTGCCACAAATTGTCATTCCGGGGCGCGGCCGGCACTTGCCGGACGCGAACCCGGAATCTCAGCATGGGAGTCTCCGATCGTGCCAAACACATCGAGATTCCGGGTTCGCACTTCAGCGGCTTCGCCGCTTGCGTGCGCCCCGGAATGACAAGTGTGGATCGGGATTCCCCGGCTGAGGTTTGCGTTCTGTCGGCTTTGCTAAGACCGCGCCCCCGGAGTTTGGGCCAACGGGGGAGCGTGCAGGCGCATAATTTCGGACGTCGCTTCGCTGGGCGCCCCAAGGGCGCCCCCGCGCTATCGTCCCGTCAGCGCGAGCTGGAAATCCTTCTCGGCCTGGGCGTCACGCTCGTTCTTTTCCGGGCATTCGCCGGGCTCCGCCTGGCAGGGACGGATCTCATAGTCGTTGTCGAGCACGCGGCGCGGTGTCGGCTTCGAATTCTTGGCTTCGACATCGGTGACAAGGCCGCTCTCGGCGGCAAGTTTCCACACGTCGGCCTCGGTCGGATAGGATTTGCTCAGTTTCGCGTCGTCACAGAACAGTGCGTAGGGCATCGGATTGCTCCGGTAAAAATTGATAACGTTCATGGCGGCGCCGGGTTCGCCCCGACGTATTCCCAGACATTTCAAAATTGCGCGACGGCCATTGGCTGCGTCGCGAGAGCGTTCAGCTCACCATCTTGTGAGACCTGAACAAGCGGCCCTTTTCCACCACGAGGATCACCGCGAATGCAGTGAGGGTGCAAAGAAAAAGGCCGGTCGCGAACGGCAGCAGAGTGCCGTCATAGTGCTGGCCGATAACCGTGCCGATGGCGATACCCAGCAGCGTGGTCAGCGTCCCGTAGAGCGAGGAGGCCGTGCCAGCGATGTGGCCCTGCGGCTCCATCGCCAGTGCGGTGAAATTCGAGAACATCAGGCCGAAGGCAAACATCATGAGCATCGACAGCGCGATGAACAACCATAGCGGCATGAAGCCCATCGCCACGGCCAATAACATCGCCGCGCCAGCAGTGACGAAACCGAGCAGGGCGCCGTGGGAGATTGCGCGCATGCCAAGGCGATGGACTACGCGCGAGTTGAAGAAGCTGGCCGCGGCGACGCCGAAAGCGATGGAAGCAAAGGCAAGCGGGAAATATGGCCCGAGATGGAAAATCTCGGTGAACACCTGCTGCGAGGTGAACACGAAAGCGAACAGTGCGCCCTGCAGGATGCCGGCAGCGAGGCCGTAACCGAGCGTTTGCCGATGGCTGACGGTTTGCCGATAGGCATAGAGCACATCACGAATGGCGAGCGAGCGGCGTTTGGCGACCGGCAGCGTCTCCGGCATTCGCCAGGCACTCCAGGCCAGCGTCAGCAGGCCGTATAGCATCAGCACGACAAAGATGCCGCGCCATTCCGTGAGCACCATCAGGGCCTGCCCGAAAGACGGGGCGATGACCGGCACGGAAATGAAAACCATGATGGCCAGTGACATGACGCTGGCCATGCGGCCGCCGGCATAGCAGTCCCGGACGATCGACACCGCGATCACACGCGTCGCCGCGGTGCCGACGCCCTGCAGCAGGCGGGCAAGCAGCAGGATTTCGAACGACGGTGCGAACAGCGCGAGCACGCTCGCGGCGCAATAGACGGCCATGCCGCCGAGCAGGATGGGGCGCCGGCCGTAGCGGTCCGACAGCGGGCCCATGGCGAACTGGGCCACGCCGAAGCCGAGCAGGAAGACCGAGAGGACGGTCTGAAGGTGGTTGGCATCAGGAACCTTGAAGGCTGCACCGATATGCGGCAGCGCCGGCAGCATGATGTCCATGGCAAGCGGATTCAGCGCCATGATCGAAGCGATCACGACGACGAATTCGCCAAATTTCATTGGGCTATGGGTCGATGACACCGCGAGGGGGGCGTCGGCGTTGATGTCGGTCACAAAGCTGTCCCTGAAAGCATTCCCGCCATTAGGGTCTTCATGCTGCGATGCACAAGTTGACTTTCGGCATGGCTGCGTCGCGGAAACCGGCGGAATTTCCCCATTTTGTGAATTAATGTTCAGAAAATGGCTCGGGGCGTCGTCTTAACGGTCTCAAACCCTGGAATTCCGGGCTGCGTCACGCAGCTTGACCCGGGTCATGTGGATCATTTCCAGCAGGATCGCTTCACCGGTATCGGTGAGTTCGTCGGAGGTCATGCGGTGCGAGGCGGTGTCTTGCGCCAGCAGCGGCACATGGACGAAGGCCGCGAGACGTGGCCCGTTCGGCGCGCGGGTGGCCTCGATGCTGCGCCAGGACAGGTAATTGCAGAGATAGCGGCCGGCATCGCGTGAGGACCGCACGTGGGCACCGCTGGCGAGGGCGGCCCGGAACAGACGCGCCGTGTGCGGGCCGAACATCTGCGCACCGGCGCCAGGCACGATGCAGGCGCGGCGTATCGTTGTGTGGCCGGCATCGGGCCACAGCATCGACACTGCGTTGCGTGCGCGCGTCTCGATCCGGATATAGGGCGTGCGTGCGGCGAGGCCGAACATCAGCAGTGCATCCGGACGATGGCGTGCGATCAGTTCGGGCAGTTCGCGATCGACGGTGGCATAGGTGACGTCGAAAATATGCGCGATACGGGTGACGTCAGCGAAAGCGGGGCGGCGCAGCGTTGCGAGTTTTCGCACCAGCGCCTGCGTTGGATTGAACGGCGCGCCAGGGAACGGGCCGAAGCCGGTGATGAGGATGCGGGGGGCGCTGCCCATCTCAATCCTTCAACAGCGTGACGATCGCCTCCGCCGCAACGGCAGGCGTCATCGTGCCGTCGGCGACGTCGCGTTCGACCTGTTTGACCTTGCCGCGAATGCCGGGATCGCTACGCAGCCGCGCCTTCAAACGATCCTCCAGCATGGTCCACATCCATCTTACCTGCTGCTCGCGGCGGCGGGCGGCGAAATCGCCGGAGGCATTCATGGCGGTGCGATGCGCGACGACTTTGTCCCAGAGCTCGGCGATACCCGTCTTGGTCAATGCCGAATAGGTCACGACCGGCGGATGCCAGTGCTCCGAGCGCGGCGCGAGGATATGCAGCGCGCCGCGATAGTCCCCAGCGGTGATATTGGCGCGCTTCAGGTTGTCGCCGTCAGCCTTGTTGATGGCGATCATATCGGCGAGTTCGATCAGGCCTTTCTTGATCCCCTGCAATTCATCGCCGCCGCCGGGCAGCATCAGCGCAAGAAAGAAATCGGTCATGTCGCAGACCGCGGTTTCCGACTGGCCAATGCCGACGGTTTCCACCAGCACCACGTCGAAGCCGGCGGCTTCACACAGTAACATGGCCTCGCGCGTTTTCGCCGCGACGCCGCCGAGCGTGCCGGAGGACGGCGAGGGGCGGATGAAGGCGTTCGGATGGGCGGAGAGATCGTTCATCCGCGTCTTGTCGCCGAGGATCGAACCGCCGGTGCGTGCCGAGGAGGGGTCGACGGCCAGCACCGCGACCTTGTGGCCGCGCTCGATCAGATACATGCCGAGCACGTCGATGGTGGTCGATTTGCCGACGCCGGGCGAGCCGGTGATGCCGACGCGAAACGCACGGCCGGTGTCGGGCAACAGCGCCTGTACGAGTTCGCGCGCGGCCGCCTGATGATCGGCACGGCGGCTTTCCACCAGCGTGATCGCCCGCGCCAGCGCGGCGCGGCTGCCGGCGCGGAGGTCTTTGGCGAGCGCGTCGATGTCGATGGGGGCTTTCGTCACTGCGGCCCCTTGTCGTCGTCCTTCGGCCGCTCGCCGGCGAAGATCGCGCTGCCCTCGGCGGACAGATAGGGCTTGAGTGTCTCCCACGGCACGAAGGCGTCGTAATCGCCTTCGGCATAGGAGCCGACCGCATAGGGGCCGTAATGGAAGCTGAGGCCGGAGCTCTTGCCGGCCGATGTCGACGGCGCCAGCGATACCGGCCCGATCTTGAGCAGCTTCGGCTCCAGCGCATCGACGAGGCTCATGTCGGGATTGTCGTTGTCGCGCTTTTTCTTCTCGATTTTCAGATCGGCGACGACCGCATCGCGGATCGCCGTCATCGCCGGCCCGCTATCGGCGAGCTCGGTGAAGAAAGGACGAATGCTGATCATCTTGCCGACCTGCCTGTCCCACAGCAGCGTGTCGTTGGCACGATTGGGATGCGCGCCGCCGGTGTAGTTGTAGTCCGCGCGGATGATGCTGACATAGCGGCCGGAGACGAGCGAGCTCTGCGTATAGCTACGCTCCGATTCCCAGGGCCGGTTGCGGATGTCGGCAGGGAGATCGTTCATCTCCTTGCGCTGCGCGGCAAGCTCCTTGAGCGTCTTCGTAGCCCAGGCCTTGCTGCCGGCCGTGAGGTTCGTCAGCAGCGGCGCATCGGACTTGATCGCGGCATCGAAGAAGACGGCGACCTCGGTGTATTTGGCCTTGAGCTGGATGTCGGGTGTCGGCTCGGCGGCGAGGGAGATCGCTATGGAAGTGATTAGGAAGGCACAGGCCAAGCCTGCGAGACGAGAAGTATTACGGATATAAGCAAGTTTCATTCTGGAGACCTGAGCCGCGCGGCGCACCGTTCGAGAGGAGGCATCAAATCGTGAGCCCAATGTAGAAGAGTGTCTGGCTCAACTCTGATTGCGACGTTGCCGAGACGATCACTCATCTCGGCAACCGCTGTCCAGTCTACTTCAGCTTCGCGCTTCTTTATCTCATTCGGGATGTGATCCGAAGCAATTCCGATAATCTCGAAAAATCGCTCCATGGCCACGCAAGTCCTCATGTCCTTGGCGAGGTCTGCCGACGTGCGACCAGCGATAGCTTCTTTGACCAGCGCAATTTTCTCGTAGATATGCGAGAAACGCTCTGCAACGGACGGTGGCGGAATTGTGCCAGTTTCCATGGACCAGCTCATCAGGCACCCGATTGGTTGATTGTGGTCTTGATTACTCCGCCGCCTCGCTATGGCCCAGCCGTGCATTGAGCTTGTGGATCAGCTCTTCGGCGGCCTCGGAGATCACTGTGCCGGGCGGGAAGATCGCCTCCGCGCCGGCCTTGTAGAGTTCGTCGTAATCCTGCGGGGGGACGACGCCGCCGATGATGATCATGATGTCCTCGCGACCCTGCTTCTTGAGCGCGGCCTTGAGTTCGGGCACCGCGGTCAGATGGGCGGCGGCCAGCGAGGAGAGGCCGAGGATGTGCACGTCGTTTTCGACGGCCTGCCGCGCGGCTTCATCGGCGGTAGCGAAGAGCGGCCCGATATCGACGTCGAAGCCGACATCGGCGAAGGCCGAGGCGATCACCTTCTGGCCGCGGTCGTGGCCGTCCTGGCCAATTTTGGCGACGAGAATACGCGGGCGGCGACCCTCGGCGTCCTCGAAAGCGTCGATCAGCGCCTGAACCTTCTGGACCTTGTCGTTCATGGTGGACGCCTCGCGCTTGTAGACACCGGTAATGGATTTGATCTCGGCGCGGTGGCGGCCGAACACTTTCTCCATCGCGTCCGAAATTTCGCCGACGGTGGCCTTGGCGCGGGCGGCGTCGATCGCCAGCGCCAGCAGGTTGCCGTTGCCGTCCTTTGCCGAGCGCGTCAACGCCGCCAGCGCGGCATCCACGTCGGCCTGGCTGCGCTCGCCACGAAGCCTCTTCAATTTGTCGATCTGCAGCCGGCGCACGGTGGAGTTTTCCACCTTGAGCACGTCGAGCGCTTCTTCATTCTCCGGCTTGTATTTGTTGACACCGATCACCGCCTGACGGCCGGCATCGATGCGTGCCTGCGTCTTGGCCGAAGCTTCCTCGATGCGCAGCTTCGGCACGCCGGCCTCGATGGCCTTGGCCATGCCGCCGAGCTCTTCCACTTCCTGGATATGCGCCCAGGCCTTGGTCGCGAGGTCGTGGGTCAGGCGCTCGACGTAATAGGAGCCGCCCCACGGATCGATGATGCGGTTGGTGCCGGTTTCCTGCTGCAAAAATAGCTGCGTGTTACGGGCGATGCGCGCCGAGAAGTCGGTGGGCAGCGCTAGCGCCTCGTCGAGCGCATTGGTGTGCAGCGACTGGGTGTGGCCCTGCGTCGCCGCCATCGCCTCGATGGTGGTGCGCATCACGTTGTTGTAGACGTCCTGCGCGGTCAGCGACCAGCCCGAGGTCTGGCAATGGGTGCGCAGCGAAAGCGATTTCGGGTCCTTCGGATTGAACTGCGTCAGGAGCTTGGCCCACAGCAGCCGCGCGGCGCGCATCTTGGCGACTTCCATGAAGAAGTTCATGCCGATCGCCCAGAAGAACGACAGCCGCGGCGCGAAGCGGTCGACATCGATGCCGGCGGCAAGACCCGCGCGCAGATATTCGACGCCGTCGGCGAGCGTATAAGCGAGTTCGAGATCCTGCGTCGCGCCGGCTTCCTGCATGTGATAGCCGGAGATCGAGATCGAATTATATTTCGGCATCTTCTGCGAGGTGTAGGCGAAGATGTCGGAGATGATCCGCATCGAGGGTGTCGGCGGATAGATATAGGTGTTGCGCACCATAAACTCTTTCAGAATGTCATTCTGAATGGTGCCCGTCAGCTTCTCCGGCGGCACGCCCTGTTCTTCGGCGGCGGCGACATAGAGTGCGAGGATCGGCAGCACCGCGCCGTTCATGGTCATCGACACGCTCATCTGGTCGAGCGGAATGCCGGCGAACAGCGTGCGCATGTCGTAGATAGAATCGATCGCCACGCCGGCCATGCCGACATCGCCTGACACGCGCGGATGATCCGAGTCATAGCCGCGATGGGTGGCGAGATCGAAGGCGACCGAGAGGCCCTTCTGGCCGGCGGCGAGATTGCGCCGATAGAAGGCGTTGGAATCTTCCGCGGTGGAGAACCCGGCATATTGCCGGATAGTCCAGGGCTGGTTGACATACATGGTCGGGTAGGGCCCGCGCAGGAACGGCGCGATGCCCGGATAGGTGTCGAGGAAGTCGATGCCCTTGACGTCATCCTCGCCATAACCCGGCTTCACCAGAATGCCTTCGGGCGTCAGCCATGGCTCGCCCTGCGATGGCGCGCCAGCGGAAATCGGTGCGAAGGCGATGTCGGTGAAGTCGGGAATCTTGCTCATACGTTTCTTTCGAACTTATTTATGAAACCGATCGTAGAGTTCGTTGGCTATTGCGTCATACCAAAGATATTGAATCATACCGTCAGTTTTTAGCCCAGCCCGCATGGATGCCTCATCACCCAATTTCCCAAGAGTCGAGAGATTTGAGCGCATATCGGAATAAATTTTTTTCCACATGCTGTAGTTCATTTCTGGCGTCTGAGTTTCTCTATATGCGAGAAGCACGTCCTTCGCTGCGCGATAATCGAAGTTGTATTCGACTAGGAAGTGCGCCCAAACAGATCTTGTGTTAGCGACCCAAAATTGATCGGGCTGCAGCATCATTGCCATCTCTGAGCCTACACTTATTTTGAGATATCGAATGGCCGCTTGGTAGATCAGTTCAGGAATTCGAAGCGCTGATTGGCAAGCGTTTAACTGCTCCGCCAGGCTAAAAACACTTTCATTGGAGGTTTCGGCTAAAATTTTAGGGCCTAAATTGTGTTCTGACGCACTATAGTTCCCTGACAGATCAGCAATACCAATTGCGAGTCTCACGTAATTCTTCGCGTCTCCCTTCTTCATAAAACTGCGCAGTTTCTTGCTCGTCGAAAGGCGATTCTTGTAGTGCTCGTGAATGCGGTGAAAGTCGAGATCGTCAGGGGTAACTCTCATCACACTGCACCTATTAGAGTATCGATCTCAATCATGATCCGGATGCTGATAGCTGAACACTTCAGCGCATTTCTCCGGGCCAAAATTCTGCATCGTTGTCTTGCTCGGCAGGTTCGACACGTTGCCGACCCAGCCCAGGCGTGACTCCGTGCCGAATTGCTGCGTCGGCACCACGCGGTCCGGGCGGTCGAAGGCGCCGGTCATGATCTCGATCTTGGAGCCGCCGATCGCGCGATAGCTCAGCGGCGTGCCGCATTTGGCGCAGAAGTCGCGTTCCGCAATCGAAGATGACTTGAACGCCGCCGGCTTGCCGCGGGTCCACGCAAAGTTCTCGTTCGGGATATCGGCGAGCGAGGCGAATGGCGCGCCGGTGGCCTTCTGGCACATCCGGCAATGGCAGATGCTGACCCGGGTCGGCGCAGCCGACAGCGCAAAGCGGATCGCGCCGCATTGGCAGCCGCCGGTCAGCGCGGGTTTGCTCGCCGTTGCCGTCATGGCTTACTCCATCAGGCCGAATTTAGTAGATCATGGGCCTGCACCAGCATCGCCAGCGCATCGCCGCCGGCAATGATAAAATCCCTAACGCCTGCGTCGCGCAAGGGCGCCTCGAGGTCGCCGGGGCGGCCTGCCAGATAGATATGCTTCGCGCCGGCGGCCTGAAGCGCTTTTGCTGCGGGCGCGGCCTGGCCGGCATAGAGCTTGTCGGACGAGCAGATACATACCAGCGCGGCATCGGAGGCCTTCCAGGCCTTGGCGAGTACGGCTGGATCGGAGAAACCGTCGCTGTCGAGGGCTTCGATGCCGCCGGTCTCGAAGAAGCTCTTGGCGAAGGTCGCGCGGGCCGTGAAATCGGCGGGCGTGCCGAGATTGGCCAGGAACACCTTCGGACGGGCACCCTTGCGCGCCAGCAGGTGATCCGACTTGTCGCGCAGCGCCTCGAAGGGCGAGGCCAGCCGGATCGGTTCCAGCGGGTTGAACTTGATCTTGTCCTTGCCATAGGGCTTGCCGGGGATCGGCTTGACCTTCAGCACGGTGGCGCGGGCCTCATGCAGGTTCGGGAATTCGCTGGCGCCGGTGAGCACTTCGCGGCGCTTGGCGACGCTGGCCTGACGTGCAGCGCGGGTGGCGGCGACCTTCGGCTGGATCACATTGTTGCCAAGCGCCGGGAAGGCGCCGCCAGCTTTTTCGATGTCCTGGAACTGCGCCCATGCGGCGTCGCACAGTTCGCGCGTCAGCGCCTCGATGCCGCCGGCACCGGCGGCGGGATCGGTGACCTTGGCGAGATTGGACTCTTCCAGCAGCACCAGTTGGGTGTTGCGCGCAGCGCGGCGCGCAAAGCCATCGGGCAGGCCGAGCGCCAGCGTATGCGGTAGCACGCAGATGGAGTTGGCGCCGCCGAGGCCAGCCGCGAAAGTCGCCATGGTGGCGCGCAACATGTTCACATAGGGATCGCGCTGGGTGAGCATGCGCCATGCGGTGTCGGCGGCGATGAACAGCGGCTTCGGCGCGAGGCCGCAGCTTTCCTCGACGCGCGCCCACAGCAGGCGCAGTGCGCGGAATTTCGCCATGGTGAGAAATTGATCGGCATCGGCTGCGAGACGCGCATAGACCATGCTGCGGGCCGTCTCGAGCGGAATGTTATGGTCTTCCATCGCGCGCAGATAGGACACCATCACCGCCAGGACGTAGGACAGTTCCTGCGCTTCGGAGCCGCCGGCATCGTGGATGATGCGGCCGTCGGCGACGGCGAACGGGCCCTTGAAGCCTTGCGCGGCGAGCTTCTTGATGGCGTCGGTGACGGCCGGCGCCATCTCCCACCAGTTATAGGCGCTGGTGCCCCACACCGCGGTGGCGCCGATGGGATCGAGGCCAAAGCGGATATCGCATGTGGCGGGATCGATGCCCTTCGTCTTGATGTAATCGGCCAGATGCGTCACGGCCATGCGCGACTGCGGGCCGGCATGGAGTTCGATGCCGATGCCGGCGTCGAGATAGATGCCGTCGAACAGCGTCTCGATGGTGTCGGGCGAGGCGACGAGGCCGAAGCCACGCGCGCCATTAGCGCCTTCGAACACCAGCGTGAGACCAGTGGCGCCGTTTTCGAGATCGTGCAGGGCCTGCTTGTTCGACTTGCCGGCATCCGGGTGATCGATCCGCTGCATGATCTGCCATGGCGCCGCGGGCGGGCGGCCGGCGATCGGCGCCGCATCCCGGGCGCGCGGATAGATCGGCTGGATCTTGACGCCGTCATAGGTCTTGCTGATCAGCTTCTCGAACGGCGCGCCTTTCAGCACGCCATCGACGAGCTTGCGCCAGTCATCGTAACTCGCAGGCGCAAAATCGGCGGCCAGCCGCAGGTCGTCAGTCGCAGTCGACATTGAGGAACTTCACTCCCGGTATTGCTTCGTGGTTGAGCCGGAAAATGCCATGCCGAGAAGGGGTTGCCAATGGCTGTTCGAGCATGGGGATGCGCGGAATTGGCGCGTGGAGCCGGGGAGCGCGGCCGTTTCCCTCTCCCCGCAATGCGCGGGGAGAGGGTGGCGCGGACGAAGTCCGCGACGGGCGAGGGGCGGGGCACAGAGCTAAACCAATCTGGTCCGAGCTGGTCGCGCCGTGGGATCTGCGAGTGATCTTGTGAGGATAGTTCCGGCGTGTTGGCGCTCAATCGAGGTCCGGCAGCTTCTCGATGCCGGCGGTTGAAAGCGCTTTCAGATGCTCGGCAACGGTCTTGCCTGATATCACCCGGTCCGGGGCGATCTCGGCCAGCGGCACCAGGACGAAGGTGCGTTCCGTGGCGCGGGGATGCGGCAGGTGCAGTTCCGGCGTGGCGATGACGACGTCGTCATAGGCGATCATGTCGAGATCGAGCGGCCGCGGACCCCAGTGCCCCTCGGCAACGCGGTTGCGGCCGAATTTGTGTTCGATCCTGTGCAACGTGAACAACAGTGCGTGCGGATCGAGTTCGGTCTCGATCTCGATTGCCGCATTGACGAAGTGGTCCTGCGGCACGTCGCCCACCGGCGGCGTGCTGTAGTCTGCCGAGCGTTCGATCAACGCGGCCTGCGTCATGCCGCAGATATTGCCGATCGCCTTGCGGAACGTCGTGCGGACATCGCCGACATTGCCGCCGAGCGCGATGAGGACGCTGGCCATCGGTTACGCCCGCGATCTGCGCAGCACCACGCCGACATCGTCGAAGATCGCGGCGATCGGCGCGTGCGGCTTGTGCACGGTGACCTTGACGGAGCTGATGCGCGGAAAATCCGCGAGCACCGCATCGGCCACCGCTCCGGCGGCGCGCTCCAGCAGCTTGTAATTGGTGTCCTTGAAAGCGGCGATCGCGGTGGCGACGACATTGGCATAGGACACGGTATCGGCAAGGCGGTCGGTGCGCGAGGCAAGGTCGATATCGGCATCGAGTTCGAGATCGATGACGAAGCGCTGCCCGACGACGCCTTCGTAATCGAGCACGCCGTGATGGGCATGCACAGATACGCCCTTGATGAAGATCATATCGGTCATCTTAAGTCCTCGATGGCTGCGGTGACGCGCAGGGCCTGTACGGTTTCCGCGACGTCATGGGCGCGGACGATTTTGGCGCCGTGCCGCACCGCCAGCAGATGCGCGGCGAGCGATCCGCCGATGCGCTGCTGCGGTTCCGACGGCACGACGGTCGATATGAATTTCTTGCGCGAGGCGGCGATCAGCACCGGCAGGCCGAAACTGGTTAGCGCGTCGAACCGCGCCAGCGCGATCATGCTCTGCTCAGGTGTCTTGCCGAAGCCGATGCCGGGGTCGAGCACGATGTGGCCCGCGGGGATGCCGGCCCTGGCGGCGATCTCCAGCGAGCGCGCGAAAAAGTCTTTGATGTCGGCGACGATATCGATGCTGCCATCGACGGTGTCGCGGTTATGCATGACGACCACAGGCGCACTGTGCTCGGCGATGACGCGTGCCATGTCGGGATCGCGCTGCAGTCCCCAGATGTCATTGGCGATGGCGACGCCGGCGGCGAGCGCTTTGGCGACGACGGACGCCTTCATGCTGTCGATCGACACCGGCGTGCCGAGCGCGACGACGTCGGCCAGCACCGGCACGAGCCGCGCCCACTCTTCATCGGCAGTGACCGGTCGGGACCCATAGGGCCGTGTGGACTCGGCGCCGATGTCGATGATCCCCGCGCCCTCGGCGATCATGCGCCTGGCCTGTGCCAGCGCACGCTCGGGGGCATCGAACTGGCCGCCATCGGAGAAGGAATCCGGGGTGACGTTCAGGATGCCCATCACGGCAGGCACCGGCGATGCCAGCAGCGCGGCCAGCACCGGGTGGACCGTCGGAGCAGACGTTGTCGGACGCGCGATCATGAGGTCGCTTTGCGCGGTCGGGGGGAGGGAGTCAAGATGGGGCGATGCCCAACCTCTCCCCGCACTGCGCGGGGAGAGGTCGCCGCGCCTTCGCGGCGGGTGAGGGGCCATGCTCGATAGAAAGAGCAGGGGCCGCACCATCGGGTCGGTTTGAATAAACGCCTTATCGATCCGAGAGATCTTTGCAGAGGTTGATCGTGTGCCTCGCCCCTCACCCCACCCCTCTCCCCGCAAAGCGCGGGGAGAGGGAGCGCTGCCGCGCCTTCGCTGACAGAATGGGTTGTCTCAATAGGAAATCTTCAGCGGCAGCTGGCGCGCCTTTTCGATCAGGTCGCCGACCGACTTCTCCGAGGGCATCACCCGGACCAGCTTGCGCTTGTCGTTGGCGTCGCGCATCGCCTGAGCCAGGCGGGCGGGATTGCGGTGGGTCAATTCGCGTACCGTGTTGACGCCGGAGGCGCGGAGCAGTTCGGCCTTGGCCTTGCCCATACCGGGGATGCGCAGGTAGTCGGCGAGGTTCGCCCATTCGAGCAGTTGCTGTTCGCTGAACCCGGTCTTGGCAGCGAGTTCCTTGCGGCACTTCGCGGAGTGAGCGGCGTCCAGCAGCCCTTCCATGGTGCGGATGCCTGCTTTTTTCAGTTTGGTCGCGGCGAAGGCCGTCAAACCGTCAATCTTGGAGATGGGATATGTCATGGTACTCAGACGTATGAAGATCGGACGTATGAAGATGCTGGACGCTTACGCGCGGCTGCTGACGTAACAGACGGTCAGGAGAACTGGCTCAGGCCAGGTGTGCCGGCAACGATCTCGTCCATGGCATCCGCGCCGATCTTCTCGCGGCCGAACTTGAACAGTTCGCGCGCGACGCTCTGGATCTCGCCCATGCCGAGGCCAAGACCCATCAGCTTGCTGCCCAGGGCCATGATGCCGCCGCCCATCAGGCTGCTCAATCCACCACCGCCCTCTGACGATGCGATGGCTGCATCCGCACCCGGAATTTTTTCGATGAGCGCATTGACCGGCGCGGCCGGTGCTTCCTTGCGCAGGAACCCCAAGATAATGCCGACAGCCTTTTCAGCCACAGCTTCGTCGATGCCGACCTTTGCGGTCAGCGCTTTGATCAATTCGTCCATGATGCCCCGCCTCACATCGGTTGAGTGCCGATGCCCTTATGTTGAAAAGTGATCTTGAGCCGCTGTGATTCGAATTACAAGCGCGCCAACTCGCCCGACGTGCGATTCAGTGTGATCGCGTATCGAGTGTTGCACCAATGCAAGAGCAAACGTGAAATTTTGGTCAATTGTTCGCAGATGCGACAGCGCCGTACTTTGGAAAGAGCAAAAAGATACGGCTTGTGTTTCGTCCGTGGGAACGACGGACGGGTTTCAGGTGTGGCGGGAACGCTTTGCGTTTCAATCGCTCGCCAAGATGCGGTAAGATCATGGTGAGCCGCAAATTTTTTTGAAATCTTTTTCTTGATGCGCGCGACAGAGGCGATCCGATGGCGACCACCGAACTGAAGTCAGGCGATACCGACGGCAAGATCTTCATCGGCAAGGGCGACCAACCGGCATGGCTGACGCTGGCCCTCGGCAATCGCCACGGTCTCGTCACGGGTGCGACGGGAACAGGTAAAACCGTATCGCTGCAGGTGATGGCGGAGGGCTTTGCACGTGCCGGTGTGCCTGTCTTCGCTGCGGACATCAAGGGCGACCTCTCGGGTATCGCCGAAGTCGGCGAGGGCAAGGACTTCATTTTGCAGCGCGCCAAGGAGATGGCGCTGACGTTCCAGCCCGATCAGTTCTCGACCGTGTTCTGGGACGTGTTCGGCGAACAGGGTCATCCGGTGCGCGCGACCATTTCGGAAATGGGGCCACTGCTGCTGGCGCGGCTGCTCGATCTCAACGATGTGCAGGAAGGCGTGCTCAACGTCGCCTTCCGCGTCGCCGACGAGAACGGCCTGACGCTGCTCGACATGAAGGATCTGCGCGCGCTGCTCGATGCCATCGTGCCGATGACCGCCAAGAAGGACGAGGTCGATCCGCTTGCCGATGTCCGCAAGTCGGCCTTGAGCTTCGGAAACGTCACCAAGGCGACAATCGGCACCATCCAGCGCCAATTGCTCGTGCTGGAGAACCAGGGCGCCGATAAATTCTTCGGCGAGCCGGCACTGGAGCTGAAAGATTTTCTCAAGACCGATCGCGACGGCCGCGGCATGGTCAATATCCTGGTCGCCGACAAGCTGATGTCGAGCCCGCGGCTTTACGCAACCTTCCTGCTGTGGCTGCTCTCGGAATTGTTCGAGGAATTGCCCGAAGTCGGCGATCTGCCGAAGCCCAAACTGGTGTTCTTCTTCGACGAAGCGCATCTCTTGTTCAACGATGCGCCGAAGGCGCTGCTCGACAAGATCGAACAGGTGGTGCGCCTGATCCGCTCCAAGGGCGTCGGCGTCTATTTCGTCACCCAGAACCCGATCGATGTGCCCGATCGCGTACTCGCCCAGCTCGGCAACCGCGTTCAGCACGCTCTGCGCGCCTTCACGCCGCGGGACCAGAAGGCGGTGCAGGCGGCAGCACAGACCTTCCGCGCCAATCCGAAACTCGATACGGCCACGGTCATTACCGAACTCGGCAAGGGCGAGGCACTGGTCTCGTTCCTGGAAGGCAACGGCACGCCTGCGATGGTCGAACGCATCATGGTGCGTCCGCCGACCGCACGTATCGGGCCGATCACGCCTGAGGAGCGCAAGGCGATCATGAATGCCAGCCCGGTGAAGGGCAAATACGACACCGCGATCGATTCCGAATCCGCCTACGAGACGCTGCAGAAGCGCATCGCCGGGACGGCGGCGACGCCCGCTGAGGCTGGCGACGCGGCGGGTGGCGGCGGCGGTGGTGGATTTTTGGGCCAGCTCGGTGCGATCGTCGGCACCATCTTCGGCACCAATACCGGCCGCAACAGGCTCTCCACCGGCCAGGTGATTGCGCGCAGCGTCACCCGCAGCGTGACCAACAAGGTCGTCGGCGGCATCGTCGCCAATATCGGCAAGCAGGTGGGCGGCTCGCTGGGCAGTTCGATCGGCCGCGAGATCGTACGCGGGACGCTGGGCGGGATTTTGAAGCGGTAAGTGCCATTCACCACGTCGGTATACGCCGGCCTGCGCCTTTGCAGGTCCGGCGCCATCTGCTACCCACCGCGGTCTGAACGCGCTGCCTTGGCGCGTCTTTGAAGCGGGACTGCGAAGTGACGAAAAGTGACGGCGAAATGCCGGTTTTGCGGTGGCCGTCCTTGCGGCAGCCGCTCGACGTGCTGTTCCTGATCACCTGCGTCCTGCTGACGGCGGATGTGCTCGTTCCGGAAATCTTCGGCAACGGCAAGACCAAGGACTACGCGCTGTGGTTCTGGGCTGGGCGGCAGGTGCTGCATGGTGCGCCGCTCTATGAGGCGAAGACCAATGGGGCGCTGGACTTCATCTATCCACCGCTGTCCGCGGTCTTGCTGGCGCTCCCGAGCTGGTTCGGCAAGGTCCCGCTTTATCTCTTGCTCTCGATCCTGAATTCGGCGGCCTGGGCGATCACCAGCCAGCTGTCCAATGCCATGACCGGCTCGAAGAAAATTCCGGCGGCGTGGCTTGCGGCGCTGCCGGGCTTTGCGACCATCACCTTCGTGTTCGACATGTACGATCTCGGCCAGCCCAATCTCGTGCTGCTGGCGATGATGCTGCTCGGCTTCTGGTGGATGCAGAAGGATCGGCCGTGGCTCGGCGGCAGCATGTTTGCGCTCGCCACGGCCATCAAGGTGTTTCCGGTGGCGGTGCTACCCTATCTGATCTGGCGGCGGCACTGGGCGGCCTCGGCCAGCATGATCATCTGCACGCTGCTGTTGCTCTATGTCGTGCCGGCGCCGTTTCGCGGCTTCGAGCGCAATGCGGCCGAGGTGAAGACCTGGTACACGGAAATGGTCGGCTCCAGCTCCGAGAAAGGCTTCGGCCAGCGCGACGAACAGAACTGGTCCTGGGTCAATCAATCGATCATCGCGATGACGCATCGCCTGGTGCGGCCGATCGATTATTTCCAGGACGATCGCAAGCGTGGATCGGCCACGATGAACGTGATCGATGTCAGCTATAAAACCGCGAACCTGATCGTGCTCGCGGTCTCCGGTCTGATCGGCCTCGGCTTCATCTGGTCGCTGCTGCCGCGATCGAAACTCACGCCGCGCTCACGTGCCGAAGAACTCGGCATCCTGTTCTGCCTGATGACGGTGGCATCGCCGCTGGCGCGGCAATATTACTTCATGTGGCTGTTCCTGCCGCTCACTGTGTTGATGCATCGCGCCGCCGATGATCCCAGGCCGAATGTACGGACCGGGACATGGTGGCTGCTTGGCATCATTGGCATGCTGATGGCGCTGTCGATCCCGGTATTCCCGGCCATGCTGCAGGCCTGGGGCAATAATCTGCTGGCAACGGCCATCCTCGCAGGCGGATTGATCTGGCATATGCACCACCCGCCGGTGCTGCTAGATTCCACCGAAATTCCGGACCACCACGCTTAAGGAAATTCGCTCATGTCCAATACGCAGCTTGCATCCGTTCTCGATCGCGTCGATGCCGATTTCGACAAGGCCCTGGAGCGGTTGTTCGCGCTGTTGCGGATCCAGTCGATTTCCGCCGATCCGGCTTACGCCGAGGACTGCAAGGCGGCGGCAAAGCATCTGGCCGGCGAGATCGAGAGCCTGGGCTTCAACGCCGAGGTACGGCCGACGGCGGGCCATCCCGCCATCGTCGCGACCGCCAAGGGCAACACCGGCAAGCGGCCGCATGTTCTGTTCTATGGTCATTATGACGTTCAGCCGGTCGATCCGCTGAACCTGTGGCATCGTCCGCCGTTTGAGCCGGTCGTCACCAAACATGCCGATGGCCGCGACATCATCGTTGCGCGCGGTGCGCAGGACGACAAGGGCCAGCTTTCGACCTTCGTGGAAGCCTGCCGGGCCTGGGTGAATGTCACGGGCTCGCTGCCGATCGATCTCACCATCTGCATCGAAGGCGAGGAGGAGGTCGGCTCGAAGAATTTCGTGCCGTTCCTCGAAGCCAACAAGAAGGATCTCGCCGCCGATTTCGCGGTGGTCTGCGACACCGGCATGTGGGACCCGTCGACCCCGGCGATCACCACGTCGCTGCGCGGCCTCGTCTATGAAGAGGTGAAGATCACTGCAGCCAACCGCGATCTGCATTCCGGCATCTATGGCGGCGGTGCGCGCAATCCGATCCGCGTGCTGACCAATATTCTCGGCAAGCTGCATGACGACAATGGCCGCATCACCATTCCCGGCTTTTATGATGGCGTGAAGGATTTGCCTGCCGATATTCTGGCGCAGTGGAAGGGTCTCGGTCTCACCGCGGAGAGCTTCCTCAAGCCGATCGGTCTCTCTATTCCGGCCGGCGAGCGGGGCCGCGAACTGATCGAACAGATCACGTCGCGTCCGACCTGCGATATCAACGGCATCGTCGGTGGGTACACGGGCGAGGGCTCCAAGACGGTGATCGCCTCGCATGCGTCGGCGAAAGTTTCGTTCCGCATCGTCGAGGGTCAGGACCCCGGCAAGATCCGCGATGCGTTCCGGGCTTTCGTCACGTCGCAATTGCCCGGCGATTGCACGGCGGAGTTTCTCGATCATTCCAATGCGCCGGCCATCGCGCTCGACTGGAACATGAAGCCGCTCGCCGCTGCGCGCGATGCGCTGACCGACGAATGGGGCAAGCAGGCGCTGCTGATCGGCTCAGGTGCGTCGATTCCCATCGTCGCGGATTTCAAGCGCACGCTCGGTCTGGACTCGCTCCTGATCGGCTTCGGCCTCGATGACGACAATATCCATTCGCCGAACGAGAAGTACGACCTCAAGAGCTTCCACAAGGGCATCCGGTCGTGGGCGCGGATCATTGCGGCGCTGGCGGATGTGAAGAAGTAAGCTGGCAATAGCCGTCATGCCCGGCATATGCCGGGCATCCACGTCTTGGCCGCGAGCTGAGGCGCGGATGGCCGGGACATCTAGCGAAGCTGCGCTTCGCGTTTTAGCCCGGCCATGACGGAGTGTTGGGATGACGACTGCCTTCGCGTTGACCCACATCAAGGCTTGCGTCAGGCTTTCCTGATCGAAAGACAAAAAAGGGAGGATGCAATGTCCGCAGCCGAAATCGCCAATACTCATTTCTCTGCCGCGATGGTGGCAGCACAGACCGCCGGGGTCGATCAGGACAGCGTCTGTCGCTCCCTCGTGAATCTCGTGGTCTCGAAGTATCTGGAGACAAGGACCACGGCTGACGTTCAATCGGAGCTGCGTTTCGTTGCCGATAATTGCGATCCCGACACGGATTTTGCGTTCATGCGGCCGTGATCCCAGGCTCGTCATTCCCCGCCATTCCAAGTGGAATGGCTGAGGTTCGCCTGCGGCGTCGCACGCGCCCCGGAATGACAGCCTGCACCAAACATAAAAAACGCCGTCCGGAATTGGACGGCGTTTTGAATCACTGTGTAGAGGTATGTAACCTCTCTATAGCACCAAATCTCAGGTCTTGTAAGACGGATCGCGGCGGTCGAGCTTGCGCAGCATCGGCGGCCAGACCAGCTTGGTCGAGCGCAATTCGGCCTTGTCGGGGTTGCCCACCAGCGCGGCGTTCTTGTCGATGACGATCTGGTCGACCGGATAGGCGGTCGGGCCGAGCATCCGGGTGCGGACCTGCATGGTGCAGGCGCGTTCCAGGTAATACATGCGCTCGAACGCCGAGGCGACCGAGCGGCCGACGGTCAGCGTGCCGTGATTGCGCAGCAGCATGGCGTTCTTGGTGCCGAGATCCTTCTGCAGGCGGGGGCGTTCGTCGTGATCGAGCGCGACGCCTTCATAGTCGTGATAGGCGAGTTCGGGGATCACGAGCTGAGCAGTCTGGTTCAGCGGCTGCAGGCCCTCCATGCAGGAGGCCACTGCGGTGCCGTCCGGGGTGTGCAGATGCATCACGCAGCCGGCGTCTTCGCGGACTTCGTGGATTGCCGAATGGATGGTGAAGCCGGCCGGGTTGATGCTGTATTCGCTTTCGGAGAGCTGGTTGCCGTCGAGATCGACCTTGACCAGCGACGATGCCGTGATCTCTTCGAAGATCAGGCCATAGGGATTGATCAGGAAGTGATGGTCGGGGCCGGGCACGCGGGCGGAGATGTGGGTGTCGATGAGATCGTCCCAGCCGTAGAGCGCAACGAGGCGATAGGCAGCGGCGAGATTGACGCGCTGGGCCCATTCACCCTCGCTCATATGCGATGGCACTTCCTTGAGGCGGGCTTCGGCTGGTGACATGGTGAGTGCTCCCGGATTGACTGGCAGTGTTTTGGCGTTTGGCTGATGCCAGCCTAATCCCGCCCTGTTGCGGCAGCAAGCCGGACGGTTTGCGCGGCAGACATGCTTACCAGGGTGGTAGAAGGCCCGATCGCGACATTCAGGAACTGAAACGCGCGCGATAATCCTGCGGCGTAGCAGAAAGCAATCGCAGGAAGCTGCGTCGCATGGTTTCTTCGGAACCGAAGCCGCAGCGTTGCGAAATGCGTTTCACCGGCAGTTTCGTTTCCGAGAGCAGCCGCCGTGCGGCTTCGACGCGCAACTGCTCGACGGCGCGGGCGGGCGTGATGCCGGTGGCGTCCGCATAGTGCCGGCTGAAGCTGCGCTCGCTCATGCCGGCCTGCTCGGCCAGCATGGGCAGCGAGATATCGTCGGCGAGATGCTTGCCGATCCACTCATGCAGCGCACCGAATTTGTCGTCCGCGGTCTGCAGCGACAATGCCGCGCTGAATTGCGACTGGCCGCCGGGGCGCTTGAGAAACACCACGAGATGACGCGCCACCATCAGCGCGACGCTGCGTCCGAGGTCTTCCTCCACCAGCGCCAGCGCGAGATCGATTCCCGCGGTCACGCCGGCCGATGTCCAGAACGCGCCGTCGCGGACGAAGATCGGGTCGGACTCCACATGCACGTCGGGAAAGCGCTGCGCGAGTTCGGAACACCAGGACCAGTGGGTCGCGGCACGGCGGCCGTCCAGTAGGCCGGTTGAGGCGAGCAGGAAGGCGCCGGTGCAGACCGAGGCGGTGCGCCGCGCCTTGGCCGCGCGCTTGCGCACCCAGGCGACCATAGCGGGATCGGAAGCGGCGGCGTGGACGCCGGGACCGCCGGCGATCAGCAGCGTGTCGATCGGCTCGGCGTGGCGCGGCAGATCGCTCACGGCGAGGCCAAGTCCGGCAGAGGCGGTCACACTATGGCCGCCGCGCGCGATCACGCGCAGCCTATAGGGCGCGGGTTGTCCCTTGCGCTGCATGATCTCATTGACCGTGGCGAAGACCTGCAGCGGGCCGGACACGTCGAGCAGTTGCACCGACGGGAAGGCCAGCACGTCGATAACGCGCGGAACCGTCGCAACAGAGTTTGGCGGAGAACGAGGGGTCTTTGGCATATTCGCCAGACTGTGCCGGGCTAGGTTCGGCTTGTCCATTCACAAATGCTTGGAGCATTCCATGATCCCGCCAGACCAACATCTCCAGATCGGCTCGCTGTTGTTTGAGGGGCTTGACCAGATCGATCTCACCGGCCCGTTCGAAGTGCTGTCGCGGATCCCGAATTCGACCTATCGAATCTATGGCAAGACCACCGATCCCGTGCGCGACTACAGGGGGCTCCGTATTACGCCGGATGCCGCCATTGGCGACGCGCCCCAGCTCGACGTGCTGCATGTGCCCGGCGGCTTCGGCCAGGAAGCGCTGATGGACGATACGGTTGTGCTCGATTGGCTCCGTCAGCAGGCCGGACATGCTCGAATCTTTTCGGTCTGCACCGGCGCGCTGATCTGCGGCGCTGCGGGCCTGCTGATGGGGCGCCGCGCGACCACGCATTGGGCATCGTTTCATCTCTTGCGCTATTTCGGCGCAACGCCGGTCAACGAGCGCGTGGTGATCGACGGCGACTGGATCTTTGCTGCCGGCGTCACCTCCGGCATCGACGGCGCGCTGCGTCTGGCTGCGGAATTGCGCGGCGACGAGGTGGCGCAGGGAATTCAGCTGTTCATGGAATATGCGCCACAGCCGCCGTTCAACAGCGGCACGCCCGAAACCGCACCGGCGACGGTGCTGGCGCAGACCCGTCAGTCGGTGGCGAAGATCACCGCGCAACGCGAGGCCACCGCACAACGCATCGCGACGAAGCTTGGCATCATCGTGCCGACAGCGGCGGAGTGAGTTGCGCAAGCCGCTTCTAATATGATCGAAAGGATCATGACCATGAACCTCACGCACATCCATGCATTTACCCAAGCGATGCAGTGCAAAGACCTCGATGCCATGCTCTCGCATATGGCCGACGACATCGTGCTGAAGACGCCGCTTGCCGCCGAGCCATTCAAGGGCAAGACGGCAATCCGTCCGGTGGTGACAGCGCTGCTGGGTGTCGTCGACAGTTTCGATTTCCGTGAAGTGCTGCAGGGGCCCGAACACGTGTCCGCCTTCTTCGGTATCACCGTCGGAACGGAACAGCTGGATGGCGTCGACTACTGGCGTCTGAACGACGCCGGCCTCATACAGGAAATGACGGTGCTGTGGCGACCGCTGCCGGCGGCGCTGGCCGTCGAGAAGAAGCTCGCGGCTGCATAGGACAGCGTCAGCCTCTTGGCCGCTTCGACACCTTGCCGGAGCGGCCGCGCGGCGTGGCGGTGTCGCGCAGGACCTGTCCGACGATGGCGGCGGCCTTGTCGATCTCCTGTTCGTTCCAGGCGGAAAAGCCCATGAACAATCCCTGGCCGGCCACAGGTCCGGTGAAATACATGGATAGCGGGCGGCCGGTCACGCCGAGCTCGGCAAGTCGTGCCGAAATGGTGCGGTCGTCGCGATCGAGATCGAGATGGGCGAGCAATTGCATGCCGCCGGCCGGGGGCTCGATCGTCAGGTGATCGCCGGCATGAACTTGCAGTGCCTGCAGCAGGTGATCGCGCCTGCTGCGATAGACACGCGTCATCTTGCGGATATGCGCCGCGAAGTGACCGTCGTCGATGAATTCGGCCAGCGCATCCTGCACCGGCGCCGGCACGATATGGCTGCCGTGGCGCTGCGCCTTTTCGAACAGGTCGGCAAGATCCGGCGGCACGATGGCGTAGCCGCTGCGCACATCCGCGAACATCGGTTTCGAGAACGTGCCCACATAGAACACGCGGCCGCTGTCATCGAGGCCCTGCAGGGCGGCGACGGGGCGGCCGTCATAGTGGAATTCGCTGTCATAGTCGTCCTCGACGATGGCAGCCCCGATGTCATTGGCAAATGCAAGCAATTGCTGCCGCCGGCTCACAGGCATCAGCCGTCCGGTGGGATGCTGATGCGACGGGGTCACGAAGATCAGCCGCGGGCGATCGCGCCGGCCTTTGATGGAGAGGCCGCTGCCATCCAGCGAAATGCCGCGCAAGGTCGCACCGGCCGCATTGAGCGCCGCATATGCGCCGCCATAGCCGGGGCTTTCGACCCAGGCGAGATCGCCGGCATCGAGTAACACGCGCGCGATGAGTTCAAGCGCAGACTGCGCCGATGGCATCAGGACAATCTGTCGTGCCTCGGCCCGCACGCCGCGATAGGCGATGAGATGGCGGAGCAGGGCGTTGCGCAACGAGGCGCGATTGATGGCGGGATCGCCGGTCGATCCGCGTCGCGCCGCGCGGCGCAGGCAGCGCGCCCAGATGTCGTGGGGAAACAGCCGCGCATCTGCCAGCGCCGGGGCCAACAGCAGAGGCCGCCCTTTGTTGATGAACGGCCAATCCGACTTCTGCACGCGCTCGGCCCAGCGCGACAGGCCGAGCGGCTTCGGCGTCTTGCCGGCAATGTTGCGTCCGGTGAGCAACGCCTTGCGCTCGGCGGCGGCGACCATGGGGCGTCGTCCCTGCGTGACGTCGAGATAGCCCTCCATCGCCAACTGATCGATGACGGTCGAGACGGTGTTGCGCGCGAGGCCGAGCTGCTGCGCGCAGTCGCGGCTCGACGGCAGGCGATGGCCCGGCGGCAGCGCGCCGCTCAGGATCGCCGCGCGGAGCTGATCATAGAGCTGCCGCGTCAGGGTCTCGCTGCTCGCGGACCCGCGCTCGATATCGATCAGCCCTGCGAGAATGTCGCCCATCAAACTGGCTCAGTCATTTTTAGTGGAATGGATCTTTGATTGGGGCCAGTAAAACCTAGTGTCCTCGGTCTGTCGAGTGTGCCATGCACCGAAGCCGTGAGATGAAGCCATGTCCGAACATCCCCTGTCGCGCCGCACGGCGCTGCTTTTGTTTGCCGTCGTCGTGACCATGTGGGGGCTGAACTGGACGCTGACGAAATTTCTGGTGCAGCACATTTCGCCGCTGTGGTCGGTGGCGATTCGCGCCGTGATTGCCACGCTCGCTCTGGCAGCCATTACACTCGCGCGCCGGCAATTCATCGTGCCGCGGCGCGGCGACATGCCTGTGATCGTCAGTGTCGCGGTGCTGCATATGGGCCTATTCTCGGTGCTGGTCGCCTTCGGCCTGCAATTCGTGCCGGTCGGGCGCTCCATCGTGCTCGGCTACACCACGCCGCTCTGGGTCGCGCCGGCCGCTTGGCTGCTGCTGCGTGAGCCCGTTCCGCGAGAACGTCTCGCGGGCATCGTGCTGGGGCTTGCCGGCATCGCTGTCATGTTCAACCCGTCGGCATTCGACTGGAGCAACGGCAATGCGCTGATCGGCAGCGGGCTGCTGTTGCTCGCGGCGCTGTGCTGGGCGGCGAACATCGTCTATGTCCGCGGCCACCGCTGGATCTCCGAGCCGTTTCAACTCGTGTTCTGGCAGGCGCTGCTCGCGAGCGTGCTGCTGACAGTGCTGGCGCTGATCCGCGAAGGCGTCCCCGATATCGCCTGGACGCGCGAACTTGTCGGCGCTCTGCTGTTCGGCGGGATCTTCGGCACGGCGCTGGCGCATTGGGCGATGGTGATCATCAACCGCAGCCTGCCGGCGACCATTACGTCCCTCGGTCTGCTGGCAACGCCGGTAATGGGCGTTGCGATTTCCGCGCTGGTGCTGGGCGAGGCGATCGAGCTGTCGCTGATCGCAGCGATGGCCATGATCCTTGGCGGGATTGTCATCGGAACGATGTCGCGTTCAAAGCCGGATGCTGCAATGGCCGTGCAGCCTATCCCAGCCTCTGCCCGACCATCTCGCCAATCCCCGTGAACACCGTCTCCAATTGTGGAGCCGTCGGCGTGCCGCCCTGCGTATAGGCGGCGATGACGACGGGCTGGTCCGGCTTCGGCCAGGTCACGGCGATGTCGCCGGCGGCGTCCTTGCCGTTATTGCCGGTCTTGTCGCCGATCTTCCATGTCTTCGGCAGTCCGGCGCGCAGGCGCTTGTCGCCGGTCTTGCAGTTCACCATCCAGTCGGTGAGCTGATCGCGCGACGTGGGCGTCAGCACATTGCCGGTGACGAAGCGTTTGACGTTGCCGGCCATCGCGGCGGGTGTGGTTGTGTCCTGCGGATTGCCGGGTCGTGAGCGGTTCAATAACGGCTCGTTGTGATCGAGGCGCGAGACGCTGTCGCCGGTCTTGGTCCAGAAGGCGGTGAGGGCGGCCGGACCGCCGACGCGCGCCAGCAGCATGTTGGCGCAGGTGTTGTCGCTGAGTTCGACGATGGCCTTGCACATGTCGGCCACCGACAGCGCGCCCTTGGCGAGATTGTCGCGCGCGACCGGCGCGTAGTCGAGCAGGTCCGCCGCGGCGTAGGAAATCATCTGATCGGGCTTGTCCTCGCCGCGGTCGATGCGGGCGAGCACGCAGGCGGCGAGCGAGGCCTTGAACGTGCTGCACATCACGAAGCGCTCATGGGCGCGCCACGCGATCTTTGCGCCCGTCTTCAGGTTCTCGGCATAGACGCCGATCCGCCCGCCGGTGTCGCGTTCATAAGCTTGCAACGCCGCCGGCGCCTCCTTTGCCATTTCCTTGGCAAAGGCCGGCCAGGCCATGAGCGCCGGCGCAGCCGCCAGCAATGTTCGTCGATTGATCATCATGGCGTGTCATTCGTGGGCGAAGAGGGAGAATTGATGGCGGGCGATCGGGTATCGGCAATTTCGCGGGGAGGGGGATTGTGCTACACTCCGATTCTGGCGCGGCCCACGCCTCCCCCCTCCAGCGGGAAAGTATCGATCATACCGGGCTCTCTGATCACCGAACCAACTGTTCGAGCATCAAGCATAAGGAGGGGTTGTGACAACGCTCGCACCAGGAGGTTCTCACAATGCGTCTTTCTGCGCCTGTTTATCAATTGAAGCGCAAGGCCAGGCTTCTATCCCGCACCGATAACATTCCGCTGCACGAGGCACTCGACCGGATCGCCGTGCGAGAAGGCTTTGCTGCCTGGAGCCTGCTAGTGGCGCGGATGTCTTCGGTAACACCCGCCGCGAAACTGTTCGAACAACTGTCTCCCGGAGATCTTGTGCTGGTCGGCGCGCGCCCGGGCCATGGCAAGACGCTGATGAGCCTGAAGCTCGCCGTGGAGGCGATGCAATCCGGCCATCGCAGCGTGTTCTTTTCGCTGGAATACGGCGAAAAGGACGTGCTGGACCGTTTCAGTGCCATCGGCGTGGAGCGGGGGCGTTTCGATACGCTGTTCGCATTCGACAATTCCGACGACATCTGCGCGGACTACGTCGCCCGGAAACTGGCGGACGCGCCGCGCGGCACGCTTGTGGTGATCGACTATCTGCAACTGCTCGATCAGAAACGCGAGAACCCGGCATTGATGGTGCAGGTGCGCGCGCTGCAGTCATTCGCGAGGGAACGCGGGCTGATCTTCGTCTTCATCTCGCAGATCCACCGGTCCTACGATCCGGCTGTGAAGCCATGTCCTGATCTGGACGACGTCCGGTTGCCGAATCCTGTCGATCTCGGCCTGTTCAGCAAGACGTGTTTTCTGAACAACGGCGACATCAGGTTTCAGGCGGCGCGTTAGTCAACGACGCGGGCCATGAACAACAAGAGTCGTCATGGCCGGGCTTGTCCCGGCCATCCACGCCTTTCATGGTCGCCAAGACGTGGATGCCCGGCACAAGGCCGGGCATGACGAAAACTTGGAACTTAGTACTAACGCAGAATTTTACGGCGCGGGGATCGCGAGCAGGCTCGAAATGCTGCTGCCGCGGATGTCGTAGACCTTGGCGAAGACGACGTCGTCGCGCTTGATCTCGGCAATCACGGGGGCGGTGAGGCCCTTGCAGTAGAACTCGCCAAGCGTCATCGCAAAGTCGGCCGACTGGCTGTCCCAGCCGATGGTGAAGTCGGGACCGAGCGCGACCTGTGCCGGACGCTGCGGGCCGCACACGGCGACCTTCCACTTGCGGCCGACCGGCGGGCTTTCCTGGCGCTCAATGATCTGCTCGCGCAGCGCATCGGAGGCCTGCTTCAGCGCAAGGCCCCAATAGTCCAGCATGTACAGCGCATCGGCCTGGCGAACGGTGCCGGCGATGTAGTTGAAGTGGGTGTACTGATACGGATGCAGCCGGATCATCTCGGCCGTCGGCAGCATCAGGCCGAAGGAGAACACGGCGACGGCAGCCGCTTGCGCGCCGCGATGATTGACGCGCAGCCAATCCATCAGCGCCGCGAAAGCCGCGCCGCCGAGCACGGCCATCGGCGGGAGCACGAAGATGAAATGCCGGATGCCGTTATACAGCGCCGGGCGCTTCACCATGGCGATCACCAGCGGCAATGTGGCGGCAAAGGTCAGCATCAACAGGATGGTCTTGCGACGCGCCGGCACGGTGTCGCGCGACAGCGACATGATGGTCAGCGCGATGCCGCCGAAGGTGAGGCTGAGCAGCACTTCCGGAAGCTGCAGCGCGAACAGCGTCGGCAGGTAGGACCACGGCATGTCCGGCACCGAGATCATCGCGCCGTCGAACATCTCTTTCCACGGTTTCTCGAAGAAGTGAGAGAAGTAGCCCAGGGCGCGCAGCGGATTGGCGGGCTCGAGAATCGACCACGGCCAGATCAGGCCCATGATCAGATAGCCGAAAGCGAGGCCGGGCAGCAGCACGTAAAGGACATGCAGCAAGCGGTGCACGCTCTCGCGCACACCATTGGTGCGGACATCCTCGATCCACAGCGGCATGAAACCGATCACCGCATAGATCAGCGTGAGGCCGGCGAGAATGCGGCAGCCGATCGCGCAGCCGGCGCCGAGGCCGAGGATCAGGACCGTACGCGGCGACGGGTTCGGATATTCCTGCGCAAGGCGCACCAGCCCGAGCATCAGGATGACCATCGCCACAGCGAAAGGCGCATCCTTCGGATTCATGAACATATGGCCGTAGAAGGTCGGACACAGCGCCAGCAGCAACAGCGTGGCGAGGCCGCCCACGGGGCCGGCGACACGGCGGCCGAGGCGCCAGGTGACGCCGAGGCCGATGACGCCGACGATCGCGCCGAGCAGGCGTCGCGTCTCGAACAGCTCCAGCGGGATGATCTTGTGCAGCAGCGCGGCCGCCATATCGAAGCCGCCGCCATACATGTAGAGATTTGCAAACGACAAAGCGCCGGTGTCGGTGAAGCCCGACCCGTACATCTTCAATAGAAGATCTGCATATTCAGCGTGAGTATAGTCGTCCCATCCGAGACCATAGTCCCGGAACGTGAAGCTTGCGACGATACTGACAACGACAAGCGCCAGGATGGCGAGGTCGTCACACGTCCGTTCCACCGAGCGCCTTACTGGCGTGTCGATGGCCGCAGTCGTAATCGATGACATGGCGATGGATAACCCGGTGTCCCCAATGGCTCGGCTTTAGCGCTCTTTGAGCCTCGTTTCCCCGGCATCGATATAGCGCACTTCTCTTTTGAAGTAATTGAGAATTGTGGCTGAAGTTTCTTAATGCGTTGCAACAAACAGGACAAGGTAAAAGCTTTACCGTTTAGGGATAGATCGGCGTCGGCTGTCCCAAACCTGTTGTCTCCGGTGGAAGAAAACTCTCCCAAAACTTACCACCAGGCCGATGTACAAGGGATGAACGCAAAATGCCGTTTGGCGGTGCACGCAATATGACGCTATCGTGGCACCCATGACGAGACTCGCGAGCGGTCCGTCGAGGAGTTCGAAGACTATGAAATTGCTGCTGATTGCCGGGATCGGGGTCATTCTGGCGGGCCTTGCCGCGATCGGCTTCGGCATTCCGGTCAAGGAATTCGGCTTCGGCAATACCCTGATCCTGACCGGGACGGTCGGGGCCTGCACCGGCCTGATCATGGTGAGCATGGCGCTCGCCGTCGGCGAGCTGAAGAAGTTTGGGCCGCAGGGCGAGATCGATGAACCGGTTCCGTCGCCCCGGCTGCCGCGCCGGGAACTGAAGCTGCCGCCGGTTCCGGGGGAGGACGCAGAGGAGGCCGATGACGCGCCCGCGCCGGCCCCGCTGTTCAGCCGCGACCAGCCGGCCGCGCGACCTGCCGTTCCGGAGCCAGGTGTTCCCCCGTGGCAGGACGAAGTGCTGCGCGACCGTGAGCGGCTCGCGTCCGCTGCCGCCGAGGCACCGGTGCCTGAGGAGCCGAAGCGTCGCAATCTGCTGTTCCAGTCATCGCGCCGGGAGCGGGAGAGGGCCGAGGCAGCTGCCGCATTCGAGGCGGCCATGCCAACGCCGGAGGCGCCCGCCGAGCAGCCGAAGAGTTTCGAGGATGCCTGGCCGCAGCCGGATCGGTCGCGCTCCGACGCGATCCGCCGCGCCGCCCGTACCTCGTCCTCGCCAAGCGACAAGCTGCCGGATGCCGCGCTGATCCCGGATCGCTACGTTCCGCCGACGCCGGCTGAAGAGCCGCCGCAGGCATCGGACGTCACCGTGCTGAAATCGGGGGTCGTCGATGGCATGGCCTATTCGCTGTATTCCGACGGCTCCATCGAGGCGCAGATGCCCGAAGGCATGATGCGCTTCGCCTCGATCGACGAGTTGCGTGAGCATCTCGACAACAGGGGCTGATGCCGTTCAGCCATTTCCGTTGGCGGTCACTTTCAGCTGATCTCGACTAATCTTGCACGCAGAATGAAACCGGCGCGCTATACGTTGTTATTGCCCTCGTGGCTGTAATGCCCGCATGATTGTCAAGTAAAGTGCGGCTCCAATCCTTGAAAGACGAGGGACCATGAACGACATCGCCGGCAAGAGCTTCATCGATCTCACTGCGACGATCGTGTCGGCCTATGTCGGTCACAATCCAACACCGGCGTCCGAGCTGCCGGCGCTGATCGGTCAGGTTCACGCCGCCTTGGTGCGGGTGTCGAACGGCCGGCCGGAGGTCGCGGCGGAGCCGGCCAAACCGGCGGTGTCCGTCAAGAAATCGATGACCGCCGAATATCTGGTCTGTCTCGAGGACGGCAAGCGCTTCAAGTCGTTGAAGCGCCATCTGCGCACGCAGTACGCGATGACGCCGGAACAGTATCGCGAGAAATGGGGCCTGCCGGCCGACTATCCGATGGTCGCGCCGAACTATGCGGTGGCGCGTTCGCAGCTCGCCAAGAAAATGGGGCTGGGTCAGCAGCGCCGCCGGCGCAAGTGACCTGAACAGGTGACCTGAGCAAGCGATCTGGGCGAGTGATCCCGCAAGTAATCCGAACAAGTAAAGCTAAGCAATAAAGTCAGGTTCCATCCGCAGGAACCAATATAGAACAAATCGGAGACGAAGAAAGTTCTACGTCTGGATGCGGGATACATCTCCCGCCACGCGCAATTGGTGTGTGACACCACAGGCAGGCGATACGTGAACTTGGCGCGTATGACGGGAGACTTTCAAGCGGACGTTGAGGCCATCCCGCGCATCGATGCCGTACCGCGAAATCTGGAAGTGATCTGTCGGACGATGGGGGAGGGCTTTGCCCGCAGGTCGTTGTCGAGGACTGCGATGAACTCTTCGCGCGCGCCGGCCGCGGATCAATCGCAGTCGCTGCCGGAAACCTGCTTTCTCAACGCCGCGGCTTTGAGCGATCGTGCGAAGGCACTGGTTCTTTTGAATAAAAGCCCAGGAAGGAATAAAGTCTAAAATTCTGCTTGCCGGGCCATTCGGGATGTGAGCTTATTATCCTAGATGGAGTCGCTCACGATGAAAACGTCCCGCTGCACCACCAGGCATCCCGACCGCGTCGATCACCATCGCGCGCAGCATCTGTCGCTGGAAACGCGGCAGATCCTCACCGAGGACGGCGTCGCCAGCGTTCTCGTCAATGACAGTGAAAGCCCGCTCGGCTGGCTGGCCCGGCGCAAGGGCCGCGATGGCCGCAGCATGATCAGCCCGCATCAGTTCATCGCCGGCGAAAAGCTGCGCGCCGATTTCACGCGCGGCAACATGGCGCCGCGCATGACGGCGAACTGGGCCGCGCCGACCGGCGGCCGACCACGCGGGGCCGGCAGCAGTCCCGGCGAGATGACGGATATCATGATGACAGCGCGCCAGCGCGTCAGTCAGGCGCTGGATGCTTGCGGGCCCGAGTTTTCAGGGGTTCTGATGGACGTGTGCTGTTTTCTGCGCGGCCTCGAAGACATCGAGCGCGAACGCAACTGGCCGGCGCGCTCCGCCAAGGTCGTGCTGCAACTCGCGCTGGATCGCCTCGCGCGGCATTACGGCTTCGCCAGTGAGGTCAGGGGACAGCCATCGAAAGTGCGAACCTGGCTCGCAGGCGATGCGGCGTTCGAGAGCTAGGGTGTGGAGTCGATAGCGCGCAGCCAGATGCGGATGGATGCGAGCTTGACGACGGCCAAGTCGTTCGCCGCGATCATAGGCCCGCGCATCATATATCTGCGACGCCAAGCAGCTTTCGTTGACGCCTGCGCGTTTTGCCGCCATATACAGCGCATGAACAAGCTTCGATCAGCTGCATTGACCACCACGGCGACCGCTCACGGCGGATCGCCTTCTGGTCGCGCGCGCTAGAGACAAGCGTACTTCACCCAGAAAAGGCCCCGCCGGCGACGGACGGGGCCTTTTCTGTTTTTGATGATCCCCGTCCGCGCTTTTTCCCCTCGTAAGGAACACAGCCATGGACGATCTCGACCACAGAAATCTCGGCGTAAGACTCAAACTCTGGCACCTGCAGGACGATGCGCCGGGCATGGTGTTCTGGCATCCGCGCGGCTACGCGATCTACCGGGTGCTGGAGGACTATCTCCGGCGCAAAATGCGCAGAGCCGGCTATGCCGAGGTCCAAACGCCACAGCTGCTGCCAAAGGACTTCTGGAGCCGCAGCGGCCACTGGGACAAATTCCGCGAGCACATGTTCCGGGTCGATGACGGCGAGCAGACGATGGCACTGAAGCCGATGTCATGCCCTTGCCACGTGCAGATCTTCAACAAGGGTCTGCGCTCGTGGCGGGAACTTCCGATCCGCTATGCCGAGTTTGGCGCTTGCCACCGCAACGAGCCATCCGGTGCGCTCCACGGCATCATGCGAACGCGCGCCTTCGAGCAGGACGACGCGCATGTGTTCTGCCGCGAGCAGGACGTAGAGGACGAAGTCGCGCGCTTCATCGCTTTGCTGGGCGAGGTGTATCGCGATCTTGGTTTTCCCGACTACGAAGTGGCGCTGTCGACGCGTCCGGCCGTGCGCGCTGGCGACGACGCGACGTGGGACTGGTCGGAGGCGAAGCTCGACGATGCCGCGCGGCAATGCGGCCTCGCGCCTCACATCAATCCTGGCGAAGGCGCGTTCTACGGACCGAAGCTGGAATTCGCGTTGCGCGACCGGCTGGGACGATCCTGGCAGTGTGGCACGGTGCAGCTCGACAGCGTGCTACCGCAGCGGCTCGACGCGTCCTACATCGCCGCCGACGGCAGCCGCGCAAGGCCCCTGATGATCCACCATGCCATCTTCGGATCGCTTGGCCGCATGATCGCGATCCTGCTCGAGCACCACGGCGGCGTGCTTCCTTTCTGGTTGTCGCCGGATCAGATCGCGGTTGCGCCGATTTCGAAAGACCAGGCCGGATACGGCGCTGACGTCGTGGCGGCGTTCGAGGATGCGGGGATTAGGGCCGTTGCCTATGACGGCGCCGATACGCTTTCACGGCGCATCGTGGCGGCGCATGACATGGCGGTGCCGGTGATGGCGATCGTCGGCGGGCGCGAGATGAGGGACGGCCGGGTGAGCCTGCGCGAGCGCGACGGCTCGCAGGCCGACGTTCCTTTGGCCGAGGCGGTGTCCCGGCTGCAGGCGAGAGCTCGGTCGGGCGCGCTTGGGGCTGAAGCCCGGTAAACGGGCCTCAGCTGCGCTCCGATCAGTGGATACTGGCGGGCGTTGGTGCATCGCCCGCAGCCGCCCGAGCCTATGGGGTCACGCCCTGGTTTGCATCTGCCAGGGTCTCGGTGGCGTCCCGGCGGATGCGCTCGACCATGGCGCGCAGGCCGTTGGAGCGCTGCGGCGTGAGGTGTTCCTTGAAGCCGAGTTCGTCGAACACCTTGATGGCGTCGGTGGCCAGAATGTCCTCGGCCTTGCGGCCCGAATACAGCGTCAGCAGGATCGCGATCAGCCCGCGAACGATATGCGCGTCGCTGTCGCCGAGATAGCTGAGCACCGGCGTGCCGTGGTCGCGGGCGACCTGGCGCGACAGCCAGACCTGGCTCGCGCAGCCGTTGACCTTGTTGGCTGAGGAATGTTCCTCATCCGGCATCGGCGTGAGGCTGCGCCCGAGTTCGATGACGTACCGGTAGCGGTCGTCCCAGTCCTCGAGTAGCTCGAAATTATCGCGGATATCGTCAATGGTGGTCATCGGGGCCTGCAAGCAATGTCAGGCCCTATATAGGGAGGAACAGCGCCGAAAGCGACCGCCGTTTGCGGTAATTATCCGCCGCAATCAGCCGTTTAGGGAACAGCGGTGGGGGGCTGCCATTCGGCCGCAAGGTCATCCTGGGTGAGCGTGTCGGGCCGGGCCATGGCGACCGCGCCGTGGTCTTCACCTTCGCCACCGATCGAGCCGGTGGTATCCGGCTTCTTCTCGGTGATGATCTGGTAGATTTTCTTCGCGCCGTCCTTGGCTCGTTCGCCGATCACGGTGGCCGCATGGCCGCCGACTTCGCAGGTGGCCGGCTGGCGCTTGCAGAATTGAGCCATGTCGGACATCGCCGCACTCGCAGCCGATACCGCATCGGACGCGCCGATCTGCGGCAGCTTGTCCGATTCCGGCGTCTTGTCCCTCGGCAGCAGCACGAGCACGAGCCCGAGCCAGAATGCCATGCGAAGCAGGAAGAACATCGCGAACCCCGTTAGTCTCTTCGAACCGTTGCGATTTGTCGCAATTGGGATCGAAGTTAGCAGCAGTCGATAAATTGCAAGTATTTGCGATGCGGTTAAATCGACGAAAATTCGCTTCATTCGGTTTGGCGTAAATTTTCCATTGATGAGCCGTTCGTGCGTTTTCCGACACGATGTTGGGGATGCACACTTTCGAAACCATATGGACGCGGCGATGGAAACTACTCGTTCACCATCGTTGTCGAATGGAAACGCGAAAACTCCTCTTAAATCAGCACTTACGCGTTAGGCATGGCGAACACGGGATGCGCTTTAGCGTTCGCTTAATGTCGCTCTGACACGTTGGCGCAACGATAAAAGGAGGCGTTTCGGCGCGTCTGAATTGACGATCAAGCCGAAGCGAGACCAGTGACAGTATCGACCATCATTCGCGACTGCCTTGATGCCATGCTGCACCCTTCAGTGCGCTACGATGCGCTGACGAGTGCGCGTCATCGCGCATTCATGGCGCCGCGTCTGCTCGGCAGCCTTGCGGCCTTTGCGGCTTTTCCTGTCTATCTCGCGCTACGCGGCGCGCCGAACGCGATCGAGGTCGCAGCTTTCGCCTGGCTGATGGCGCCGATCCTCTGCTCATATTTTCTGTCGCGTACCGGCCGCTATGAAAGCGCACAGGTGCTGTCGTCCGTCGCACTCGCCGGCCTCGTGATGATGATGGCGATCTCCACCGGTGGCATCAATTCGTTCGCCGCGATCTGGCTTGTCGTGGTGCCGATCGAGGCGGCACTCTCGGCTTCGCGCCGTATCGTTGCCTTTGCATCGGCGCTGGCGCTGTCCTGCGTCGGCATTCTCATCGTGCTGACCGGTCTCGATTGGTTGCCTGTATCCGAAGCGGGTGTCGCCAGCCATGGCGTGTTCATGGCCTTCGGCATCGCGTCCGCCACCATCTATGCAGCCGGTCTCGCCTTCGGCGCGGAGTCGCTGACGCGAACCAGCGTCTCGCTGCTCTATGTCGAGGAAGACCGTTATCGCCTGCTGGCACGCAATATGAGCGACGTGATCTCGCGTCATCGTCACAATGGCGCCGTGCAGTTCATTTCGCCGGCGGCTGAAGCACTGGTCGGCGCCCCGGCGCAGCGGCTGCTCGGCCATGGCCTGTTCGATCGCGTCCATGTCGCGGATCGCCCGGCCTATCTCACGGCTCTGTCTGACGCCGCGCGCGGCGGCGAAGCCCGCAGCGTCGAATTCCGCCTGCGCCGCGATGTTGTGCGCGGCAATGATCGCATGCGTCCGTCGGGCGCCGAATTCATCTGGGTTGAAATGCGTTGCCGCCCAATGGAGCAGGGCGCTGATACGTCGATGCCCGTCAATGCCGATGCAGAAGTTGTGGCCGTGCTGCGCGATGTTACCGACCGCAAACTGCAGGAAGAGGCATTGGCGCAGGCTCGCATCGAGGCCGAGCGCGCCGATGCGTCGAAGACGCGCTTCCTCGCCACCATGAGCCACGAACTGCGCACGCCGCTGAATGCCATTATCGGCTTCTCGGATATGCTGGTGCAGGAAGAGTTGATGATGCTCGATGCGACCAAGCGCAAGGAATATGCCCAGCTGATCAACGATTCCGGCCAGCACCTGCTGTCGGTCGTCAATGGCATCCTCGACATGTCGAAGCTGGAATCCGGAAATTTCGAGATTTCGCCGGAGCCGTTCGCGCCACGTCCCGCGCTGATCAATTGCTGCAATCTGCTGGCGCTGAAGGCGCGCGAGAACGGCATCGATCTCATCACCGATGCGCCGAAGGATCTGCCTGAGGTCAACGGCGATCCGCGTGCATTCCGGCAAATCCTGCTCAACCTCGTATCCAATGCCATCAAGTTCACCGAGCGCGGCGGCAGCGTTACCGTGGCAGCGGGCGTCGAAGGATCACGCTTGATGCTGCGCGTCAGCGATACCGGCGTCGGCATTGCATCGGACGATCTCGCCCGCATCGGCGATCCGTTCTTCCAGGCCGGCAAGACCTATCAGCGGCGCCATGAGGGCACCGGCCTCGGCCTGTCCATTGTGAAGAGCCTCGTTGGCATGCATGGTGGCGAGATGCAGGTGCAGAGCCGGATCGACGAAGGCACCACCATCACCATCGCGCTGCCGCTGGAGTTTACGCCGCAGGCTGAACACGTCAGCAATATCGCGATCTTGAATCCCGCGGCGCGCACCGCGCCGTCCGACCAAGCCCATCAGGTGAAGAAGAGTGCCTAAAGCCAGTTCCAAAGCGACCAAGTCCAAACGCGGCCGCGCCGTCGCCATCGTCGATGAGCCCGCGGAGCGCGGTATCATCCTGCGCGTGCTGCTGCACAGCCCGAAGGACATGGTCGCCGGGTTGATCGCATTCGCTGCGGTCAGCGCCATCATCGCCAATGCCATTTTCCTGCAGAAGGGCCATCATCCGTCGCCGATGTTCGGTTCGAGCACCGTCGTTGCATTTCCGGCACCGGCGCAGGTCGCCAATCCGCTGCCCAAGCCGCGTCCGCTGGATGCTGCTACGTCGTCGGACACCAAGCTCGATTCCCGCATGCTGGATTCCAAGCCGGTCAACAGCGCCAATGAGCCGAAGCCGTCGCTCGCGGCCAAGCCCGTCGAGCAGCGCGCGGCTGATCCGGTCGGCAATCTCCTGAAGGCGCCGGCACCACCGGCCTCACCGGCGACCACGGGCGCCGTGGCACGCCCGCCTGCGGCGATCCCGAATGCAACCCGCACCGATCCGCTTGGCGATCTCATCACCAATACCCGCCGCGTCGCCGCTGTTCAGCGTGCGCTGACGGAATACGGCTATGGTCAGCTCAAGCCGACCGGCAATGTCGGCTCCGACACCGCCGCCGCGATCCAGCGCTTCGAGCGTGAGCGCAAGCTGCCGGTGACCGGGCAGGTCTCAGACCGTATGGTGCGCGAACTCGCCACCGTCACCGGCCGCGCGATCGACTAGCGCTGCCGGGCTGCTGGCCCGGCGATGCGGTTCACGACATTTCGAGTTCGACGCGTGCCTGCTTCTTCGTCTTCGCGTCCGACACCTCGATTTTGACGCGCTCGCCGAGGGCAACGAGAAATCCAAACAGGCGCTCATAAGAGTAGCCGCTGAACTGTCCGCGCAGCAGCTTGGAGACGTCGGGCTGGGCAAGGCCAATCAGCTTGGATGCCTGTGCCTGGGTCAGTCCCTTGCTTTTGATGCGTGCGGCAATGCCGAGAACGATCTCTGCCTTGATGAGATGCTCATCAGCGTTTGGCAGGCCGAGGTCGGCGAATACGTTGCCGCTGCTCTTTGTGCTTGCTGGCTTTTTCATTGCTGCTCTCCATGGCTTCTTCGTAAAGCGCCATTGCGTCTTTTAGACGGGATTTGATCAGGTCAATCTCGGTCTTAGGGGTCTGGATCCCGGATTTCGACTTCTTCTGAAACGCGTGGAGAACGTAGACCATGCCCTTCAGTTTGATGGTGTAGACCGCGCGAAACGTATCGCCATCAAAATCAGAGACGATCTCCACAACGCCTGCGCCGTGGAAGCCCTTCAAAGGCTTCGCATCCGGGTGCTTCTTGCCTTTCTGGGCCGCTCGCAGAGCAAAACCGATGCATACCTTCACGGGCACCGGAAACTCAGAAAGATCGTCTTTCGACGACCCCACGAATTCCAAGGGTGTGTCGGTGGGTGACATTCTGATATTGATGCCGGGCGACGTTGCGCGTTATAGTCATAATACTATAAATGGGCGTCGCGTCAATTGCGCATTTCGGGCTTGGTTCCCGGTCTCGAAGTCACCTCGCAATCTCGTTCTCCGGAGTAATCAAGGGCTCAGATGTCACGATTGAAGTCAGCCATTTGGGTCGCAGCCTATCTGCGCCGTTGCCAGACCGAAGGCGTGTTCGGCGCCGTGCGCCGTCGTGGCGCAGATGAGGCGGGCGCCGTATTCGTGAAGGTCGCGCTGCTGGATGGCACCGCGATGCTTTACACGCCGGCGCCGCAAAGCGCCTATGACGAGAGCCGCCCTGTGGATCGCGTCTTCGCGCCGTCACCGCAGCAGCCCGTCGAAGAACGCAAGATCGAAGAGCGCTTGCAGAAGGAGATCTCGTTCGATCCCGACGTGTGGATCGTCGAGACCGAGGACAAGGCCGGGCGGCATTTTCTCGAATTGGCGAAGGGCTAGGATCAGCTCTTCAATACCAAGTGGTTTGCCGGCGAAAAAGCCGTCGGGCTGCCAGCTCAATGCTCGACCATTGCGGAATAAGCATCGCAATGGCCATGAAAGTGCAGATCCAAAGCAGCATTGGGACTGGTAGCGAGAAGCCGTCATAGGTGTGTGACTGGCGGGATATCAGCCAGAAGATAAAAAGTAGAAGCGGGGGAATTGCGATGATCCTGCTTCTGTAGGTCGGGAGCACGAACGTTAGAAGCAGGACCCCGGGAAGAAAGATTATTGCCAGAAATATGCTGCCTATCGCGAACCAGATTCCGCCTGCGGGATGGCCGAGGGAAATCATGTAGGCAATCGCAGGCCATCCGATGCCGATGCATAGGATGGTTCTGCGAGTGTTTCGAACCCATTTGGGTAGTGGCAGAACGCTCATCGGGGCAGCTTGCTACAAAAGCGTATCTTTCCCGGCGTCTTCACAGCTTCAATTTTAACGGCCCGACGAATTCCGCGTCACGCGCGTGATATCGACATCCGGCTGAACGCTCGGCCTTGCCTGTTGCGCGCTCGGCCGCGCGCGATGGCGCTCGTCGTCATAGAGCGCGGGGCGGAACTTGGCGCGCGTCGCGGCCATATGTGCGCCGCGCCAGGCGGCGACCATGATTAGCGCCGAGCGTTCGCTCAGCACGTCATACATGCGCGCGATCCGGTAGACGTTCGTCACCGAGGTGCCGAATTCCGGATTGAGGAACAGCAGCACGCGCTGGAAGATGTCGCTCCGCATACCGAGCGCCTTGGCGCAGCAGGCAAGCGGCTCGCCGCCGGGATCGCTGACGACCTGTTCGGCAATGGCGGCAGGCAGCATCAGCGCTTCACTCAGCTCGCGTGCAAAGTTGTCGCGGTCTTCGGCGAAGGCGGCCATCTCCAGAATATGCATGGCGCGGGCGGCGCGCGCTTGCGGAATCCGGGCGGAGGATCGCAGCGGCGTTTCGGCGAGGTTATGCAGGATCTGCGCACGCTCGCTGCTCGACGCGGCAAAGAACAGCGTACTGATCTCGGACGCGTCCCTGGGTGCCATGGCCATGTTGGCGGCGACACGCATCTGCGCTTCGCTCGGCTGCTTCACGGTCGGCGCGGCAGATTCCGCGGCGGAAATGGGCTGCGCGAGCGGCACCGATTGGCCGGGTTCGGTCGGGCGCAGATTGAGCCGGTTGAGGATCGCGCGCGGGGTGTTCGGATAGATCGACAGCCGAGCGCGCACAGCGGCGCGGGTGGCGTCGTCGACCTGATCGATCAGGCGCGCGGTGAGTTCGACGAACTGCTTCTCTTCGTCGATCGTATGGTTCGGTGCCTGGACATAAAGATCCGTCAGCACGCGCAGCAAGGTCGGTCGCACGTCCACACCTTCGCGACGCGAGAGCGTCAGCAATCCGTCAAAGCCCGGAAACATTGGAGGTGAGGCAGGCATGGCATACGCTTACTAAGGGAACCTTGCCTCAAATTATCGCGGACGCATTAATATGTGTTTAACCATGGGCCGCTGGCCGAGCAGATCTGATTCCGACGAGTCGGTTCAACGGTGCAGGTGCGAGCGGAGCGTGCGTTCGTTGACATCGCGCGGCATCAACGAACCGTTGTTTCGATGAACCTGTGGCGTTAACACGCCATTAACCATGACTGTCCTTAATGACGGTGCGTCGGCAAACCGGGCGAAGCGGCGCGGAGAGACTGGATAATGAGCACCATCATCAAGTTCCCGGCGGATGCGGCAGCGCGACGGCTGGGCGTGAATGTGGCGCCATCTCCCCGCGAAACCTCCGCAGAAATCCTGATCCTGCCGGTGATCCGAATCGAGCGTCAGATCGACGACAGCAATGGTGGCAGCGGCCCGGAAGAGGGCACTGCGCCGGGACGCCGCCGCAAGCGCCGCGCCCGTTCCTGACCCCGGACCTGTTCTGATGTCGGCGATATCCCATCCGAACCGGATACGGCTTCGGCGCAAGACGTCGTTTCTTGCGCCGTGTTTCGTACTTGCGAGCTTGATCGGCAGCACGCTCGGCGGCTGCGCTGGCGGCGATTTCGGCCGTACCCGCAACAATGCGGTGACCGACGACATGCATCGCTGGATCGGTGTCGAGGCGACCGGCAGCGTCGGCCTGAAGTCGTCGGAATTCCAGCTCACCGATCTCGAACGCCAGATGCGCGATCTCGCTTATCCGCTGATCGAGCCGCCACATTCGCGCCCTCTCTGGAAGAGTGTGTTCGGCGACTACAAGCCGATCGCATCGCCATGGCGGCAGAACATCACCTACGATCGCACAGCCTATGGCCGACTCCTGATTGACGAGCCGCATCGCTCGCATACGTCGCGCTACAGCGTGCTGATGGACGACGCGCGCGACGACATCCTGCGCTTCGAAGCCTTCTATGCGACGGCCGCAAAGGTCGTTGAGCTCGATCGCAAACGCAATGCCAGCCTGAAGCTGGTGTCGGCGCTGGAGCCGAAGGAGCGCGCCGACGCCATCGCGCGCATGGATGAGAACGCGCTGATCGTGCAGTGGGTCGAGCAATGCCTGCAGCGCCGGGTATCGTCCTATAAGTGGGCGCTGGAACGCATGGTGATCCACGCCCCCGATGGCATGGCGTCCAGCGCCGATATGCTGATCGGCGAATTGGCAGCGCAGACCACGGCCATGGCCGGCAGCCTCACGCCGGTGCGCCCCGGCAAGGTGCTCCAGGTCGGCGGATAGCTGGACGTGTAGGGCTGGAAGTAGGGTGGATTACGCTTCGCTGATCCGCGCTACGGCATCGGACTTTTCCACTGGCTTCACCTGATCGTCCGGCACGGTCTGGCGGCCAAGAATCTGCCGCGCGCCCTTGCGCGAAAACGGCTGCACGATCTGTCCCAGAAAATCCGGTGCAACCTTGCCGCTGATGCCGAGCCGATCGGGCGACGCCTTGGCGGGATTGAGATAGGTGCCGAACACATGGTCCCACACCATGATGTTCTCGCAATAATTGCTGTTGCCTTCCTTGAGCATCTTTGAATGATGCCAGCGATGCAGTTTTGGCGTCGCAAAGATCGGATCGAACAGCGCCGTGCGCGTCTCCACATTGCAATGGGTGAGCAGGCCCGTGATGGCCGTCACGGCGCCGACCCAGAGGAACACCGGCAGCGGCGCATCGAGCAGGTAGAGCGGCGCCTGGCTGAGTGCCATCTTGATCAGCGAGTCGATCACATGGAAGCGTCCAGTATTCACCACCCAGAGCCGGACCACGCTGTGATGAAGCGCGTGGAAGCGCCAGAAGAACAGGTTTTCATGGGCGATCCGGTGCGACCAGTAGAGGCCGAATTCGGCAATCACCAGCGCCAGCACGACCTGCGCGATCAGCGGCCACTGTGTCGGCCACAAATGCGAGGCATGATCGTCCGCGCGCGTTACGGTCGCCACCGCCATCGGCACAATCGAGGTCGCGGCGACGGCCAGTTGCGCCGCCCCCTTGGTCAGCAACGTGTGACCGAGGTCATTCAGCGTTTCGCCATCATGCTCCAGCCACTCGGCGCGATGCGGCGTCATGCGTTCGAGCAGCACAATCGCCAGCAGAAGCGCGGCATAGACGATATTGAACCAGAACAGCGGCGCATTGCTGGCGAAAGCCATGCCGGCACCGAACAGCGCCCCGAAATACAGCAGCGGCCACCAGATCAGGGACAGGAAATAGCTGACGGCCGTATCGGACGGCTCTTGGTTGTGTTGCATGGAGGCCCCGCATTCGCGCCGATTCGTGGGTCGACGATGGATGCGGAGCTTCGCTGCGGGAGATTGCAGGCAGATTACGCCAGAGGGCTCCCTGGACGTTTTCCATGCGGAAAAACGTCACGGCCGAGGTCGTCTTACAGCTGATAATTCACGCCGATGCGGACGATATTGCCTGTGATGTCCGAATTAACGCCCATGATCGGCTTTCCTGGCCAGGCCGCGAAGGTGGCCTTGCTTAACGTCGTATCGCTGATCGTTCCGAGATCGAAATGCAGATATTCAACCTTCGCGGTCCAGTTCGATGCGATCTTCGATTCCACGCCGCCGCCGATCGCCCAGCCGATCCGTGTCTCCGATGCAGACCCTGCGGAGCAGAGAGCGTTCCGGGCACATGGAAATGTCGGCTCCGGCACAAGAGTGGACGAGACTTTCACGTGGCCGTAGGCCAGACCGCCGGTAGCGAAGAATAATGTCTCCGGTGTCACCAGATAGCCCAATCGTGCACGCGCGGTACCAAACCAGCTCAGCTCGGTGTTATGGCTGGTCAGGGTTTCCGGATTGGCACCAATCTCCGGGGCGTAATAAGTGACGCCCGCGCCCATTTTCGAATAGGACAAGTCTGTTTCCAGACCTGTTACCCAACGGTCGATCTGCCAGTTGTAGCCGATTTCAGCGCCACCGATGAATCCATCAAAGCGGGAATTGAGCGACCGGGGCATCGTGCCCTGCGACAGGAAAAATGGCGTGATGATCGTGTCGATGGCCGTAATGGTGGACGCACTTTCGGTCCAGCCATAGCCCAAGGTGGCGCCGATATAGGCGCCTGTCCATGTCACGATTTGTGGGGACACTGCCGCCTTGTAGTGCGGTGGAGCGAGATTGTCCGCGGCCAGCACGGGCGTTGACGCAAGCAGAACGCAGCCGATTACGCAGGCCAACTTAGCGGATTTCGACATCGAGCTCTCCAGTACTTCGAGACGTGACTTCCAGACGTGCGGGCCCGCCGGACAAGCAGGCCGCTCATTCGCGCCCCCGAAAAGTCGAAGGTCGCCATCGCCACTGCTACGCGTGGCGGAATTCCGTGTCGTCACCCCGAAGTATGATGTGGTAAAATATGCTGCGTGTGCGCGTCCGGAAATTGACTTCGATCTCGCCCTGCCACACCAGAGCGCGCGCAATCACGGATTTGGAATGTTCATGGACGTTGTCGACAATGACGTACTCTCTTCAATCATCGGAGATATCTACGACTGCGTTCTGAACCGTGAGGGATGGTCGCGTGTTCTCACCCGCATCACACAGACGATGGATGCGGCCTACACCACGATTGCGCTCGCTGGCACGTCGGACAATCACGGCCGGTTTGCTGCCCAATCGCCCTGGGATGCCGAGCGCATGCGCGCGCTGCAGGACTACAGTTTCGATGATATTCCGGGCCTGAAGGCTGCAGTGGTCGGCGATATCGATACGCCCGTATCCACGCTCTCGCTGATGCCCGAAAGTGAATTGCAGCAGACCGCTTTCTTTCGTAATTGGGCCGGACCGCAGGGATTGCGGGAAGGGTGCATTGTCAAATTCGTCCACACGCCGGACCGCATCGGTCTGCTCGGCTGCACCACCTGGGCGGACAAGGCTGCCGTATCTGCCGAGGATCAACGGTTTCTGACCTTGCTGTCTCCGCATTTGCGCAGGGCCGCGATGATCAGCGACCTGCTCGATGACGTGCGCGTGACGGCGCATCTGTTTCGCGAATCCCTCGAGAATCTTGCAGTGCCCGTCGTGCTGACCGACGCGGTCGGATCGGTGCTCCATGCCAATGCAAGTGCCGAACGCATGTTCGCAACTGACGGTCCGATCCTGCGTCAGGGGCGAACCATTCAGGCACAGAACGCATTAATGGGCGATGCCTTGCTGCAGGCGATCGCAAGCGCTGCATCGGATCTCTCGCTCGGCGCCAAAGGCATTGGCTTGCCAGTGTCGGCGGCAGGACAACCTCCCGCGGTCGCCTATGTCCTGCCTTTGACCGCTGGTACGGCGCGCGCCGCTTTCCGCCCCGCATGTGCCGCCGTCTTCGTCTCGACAACGACCTCGGCCTCTCCAATGCCGGAAGCCGTGTTGACGACGCTGTTCGAGCTCACGCCCGCCGAAGCGCGCGTGCTCGTGAGCGCCGGAAAGGGGCTCAACCCATCCCAGACTGCTACTTTGCTTGGGATCTCAGAGAATACGCTGAAGACACATCTTAACCGGATCTACGCCAAGACCGGCAGGTCACGGCAGGCCGACCTCGTGAAGCTCGTGGCGGATATCGGCACGCCGCTGGCAACGGGATAACGCACGTAGGATGGGTAGAGCGCAGCGAAACCCATCAAATACACACGACGACATGATGGGTTTCGCGAAGACGCTCTACCCATCCTACGATGACGATCGCTTATCAGCGCTTGCCCTTCACCGGCGCAGCCGGCGGATCGGTCTGCACGCGACAATTCGATGCGGCGAGGGATGCCTGGGCCTGGATCATCAGGCCGGGTTCGGCGGCGAGCGCCTTCAGTACGATCAGGCCGGTCGCGGTCGGCGAGTCGATGATGAGGCGGTCGGCGGACGTGACGTCCTCTTCCTCGGGCAGGGCTTCGTGCTGCGCCTCGGTCATCAGATCGAGCTCGATGACGCGGCGGCCGGCGGAGCGGTCGTTGATCGCGTAGTAAGCGACGTCGCTGCGGGTATAGAACGACACCGACGTGTAGGACTGGCTGACCGGCACGGTGAGCTTGATCGGTCCTTTGGCCAGGTCGTAGCGGCAGACCGCCATGGCGAAGGCCGGGTCCATGAATGGCAGCAGCGCATTGGCCGGCTCGGTCTGCGGCAATGCTGTCACCGCATTTTCTTTCGTCACCGAAGCGAGGCGCGAATAGGCGTCCTGCGTCGCGATGCGCGGCAGCGCCAGCACGCTGACGAGGTGCACGATGCCGCCAAGCACGACACCACCGATGAGCGCGAACATCAGCCGGATCATGGGCAGCTCACCGTGGCGATGGCGGGCATCGGCGCGTCTTTCTGCGTCCGGGTGGCGACGCCAACCGGCGTATCGTACAGCCGCAGCATCAACACATAGCGTTCCAGCGCTGATGTCGGCAGCCAGTTGCCTGCGCGCGAGCGTGCAGCGATGCGGATCTCGAACGCGCCGTCGGCATTGCGCACCACTTCCTGGCTGGTGAAGCCGTAGCGCTGCAATGTGTTGGGCACCAGACGGCCCTTGGTGTCATAGAGCGAGAGCGTCCAGAAACGCGCAGCCGGTGTCACGCCTGACACGACGATATCGCAGCGACCGTCCAGCGGCTTTTTCTTGTCGTCGGTGGTGGCAGTGAAGGTGACGCCGTCGCCCGTGCCGATCGGCAATTCGCCGGATCGTGCAATGGACGCACGCGCATAGGGATCGATCTCGCTGGTGCCGGTGCGCGGGCGCGCAGTCCATGCACCGATGGTGAGTGTGCCAAGGTCTGTGCCGCGGGTCGCGGTGGTCCAGGTCAGGCCGAGACCGACAGCAGTGGCGATCGCGAGCGCCAGGAGCGTGAGGAAGATCAGCCGCACGTGCGCACCGTCATGATAGCAGCTTCAGTTCTTGCGCGACGCGGGGGCGGTTGCGGATGTGGTCGTTTTGGCATCCGGTGCATCATTCGCCGACGCGTAGCTCTCGGGGAAGGCCAACGCGGAGGAGGCGCGGGGCTTCAACGGTTCGTTGGATGATGTGCGGCCGGCGGTCTTGCCGGCGTCGTCGAGCAGCTTCTCGACACGCAGCAGGACGTCGGCGCCGCGGCGCGTCAGCACCGGTGGCGGGCCGGGCTTGGCGTCCTGCGCGTTGGCGGCCATCACGGATGAGGCGGCTGCGGCAGGATTCTTGGTACCCGCGCCGACACCCGGGATTTCCTTGATCTCGATACCCTGATGCGCGGCGACCATGATGTCGTGCCATGTCTGCGCCGGCAGCGAGCCGCCGGTCATGCGGTTGGTCGGCGAGTAGTCGTCATTGCCGTACCAGACTGCACAGCTGAAGTTGCCGGTGTAGCCGACGAACCAGGCGTCGCGATACGCATTGGTGGTGCCGGTCTTGCCTGCGGTTGGAATGCCGTCCAGCGCGGCGCGGCGCGCGGTGCCCTCGCTGACCACGTGGCTCATCATGCCGGCCATATCGGCGGCGACGGAGGCGGGGATCGCCTGCAACTGTTTCGGGCCGTCGCGGTCGAAGCGCCAGACCAGATCGCCGGCGCCGGTACGGACTTCCAGCACGGCATGTGGCTTCGACGAGCGCCCCTTGTTCGGGAAAGTCGCATAGGCGACGGCGTGTTCGAGCACGGTGACTTCGGTGGAGCCGATCGGCAGCGACGGCGTATCAAGCAACGGCGCCGTGATGCCGAAGCGGCGCGCGGTCTCTACGATCTTGACGCGGCCCGCCTTGGCCGGATTCTGCGCCCCCTTGCCGAGCGCAATGGAGATCTTCACCGGCACGACGTTAATCGAACGGGTGATGGCCTGCGTCAGCGTCACGTTTCCGGAATAGGAGTGGCCATAGTTCTGCGGGCACCAGTTGCCGATACAGACCGGGCCGTCGAGGATGATCGAGGTCGGCTTGTAACCGTTGAGCAGCGCCGTCGTATAGACATAGGGCTTGAACGATGAACCGGGCTGGCGCATCGCGTCCACCGCGCGGTTGAACTGGCTTGCGCCGTAGTCGCGGCCACCCACCATGGCGCGGACGCCGCCTTCGAGGTCCGACACCACCGTGGCAGCCTGCGTCGCGTGATAGTCGCGGCCGAACTGGCGAAGCTGGTTTTCCACGGCGGCTTCGGCGGCGCGCTGCACATTCATATCGATGGCGGTGCGGACCACGAAAACGCGTTCGACATAGGATTTCGGGAATGTATCGACGAGCTTGCGCATCTCGTCGAAGGCCCAGTCGAGATAGTAGTTCGGCGAGATTTCCTGACGACGATCGACGGCGACGGCGGGATTACGCCGCGCACCGAACACCTGACCTTCGGTCATGAAGCCGGCATCGACGAGGTTGTCGAGCACCACGTTGGCGCGGGCGCGGGCGGCGGGCAGGTTGATATGCGGCGCGTATTTGGTTGGGGCCTTGAACAGGCCGGCCAGCATCGCGGCTTCCGCGAGGTTCACGTCGCGCGCGGATTTGTTGAAATAGAAATGCGCTGCGCCGTCGACGCCGAACGTGCCGCCGCCCATGTAAGCGCGGTCGAGATAGAGTTTCAGAATTTCGTTCTTGGTCAGGCGGGTTTCCAGCCAGATGGCCAGGAACGCTTCGTTGACCTTGCGCTCGATGGTGCGCTCGTTGGACAGGAACAGGTTCTTGGCGAGCTGCTGCGTCAGCGACGAGCCACCCTGGCGTACGCCGCCGGCCTGCGCGTTGGTGACCAGCGCGCGCGCGGTGCCGGCGATGTCGATGCCGAAGTGATCGTAGAAGCGGCGGTCCTCTGTGGCGAGGGTGGCCTTGATCAGGTTATCCGGGAAATCTTCCAGCGGAATGGAGTCGTTGTGCTTGATACCGCGGCTGCCAATCGGATTGCCGTAGCGATCGAGGAACGTGACCGCGAGGTCGGATTTCTTCAGCCAGTCTTCATCGGCGGTTTCGCGAAACGCCGGCTGCGCCAAAGCGAGCATGAGGATGAGACCGCCGAGGCCGATGGTGGCCATTTCCGACAGTGGCTCGATGAACACCCAGCGCTTCCAGCGACCGACATAGAAGCGGTCCATGAAGGTGGAGTAGCGTTCCCACAGCTCGCGGGTGCCGCGGCCGGACGAGAACAGGCCGGAATCGATGCGCGCATCCAGATCCAGCAGGAAATGCCGGAATTTGGTCTTCCAACGGGATGGCACGATCTGAGGCACAGGGGCCCTTGGTTTGTTGCAGCGTTCGCGTGCACCCACCGGCACCGCGCGGACGTCATGCTGAAATAATGCGGCAACCCGGCGGCAGGTTTGCGGCCGCCGGAGAGTCGTTCAAGTTCTAGCCGAGCAGGGCGGATAAACCAATGGCATTGCTTATCATTTGCACGACAGGGCTAACAGCTTGGCGGTTTTGCCCTTGTTTGCGAGCCGGCCGACACGATGTTGCTTGCAGAGCCTGCATCGCAACTCCTAGAAGGGCGTTTCGCCGCAACCTGGATTGATTCAAATCGCATGACCGCGCGTCCCCCGCGTCCTTCCGCACAGGAGGGAATGTTCTGGAAAACCAAGACGTTGGAAGAGATGTCCGGCGCCGAGTGGGAAAGCCTGTGCGACGGCTGCGGACGTTGCTGTCTGGAAAAGCTGGAAGACGAGGATACCGGCAAGATCTATTATACCCATGTGTCCTGCCGATTGCTCGATGCGGGTCTTTGCGCCTGCAAGGATTATCCGAACCGCTCCGACCATGTTCCCGATTGCGTGCGGCTGACCCCCGACAATGTCCGCACGCTGAGCTGGCTGCCGTCGAGCTGCGGCTACAAGCTCGCGGCTGAGGGGCGCGATCTCTACTGGTGGCATCCGCTGATCTCGGGCAGCGCCGACACCGTCCATGAAGCCGGCGTATCGGTCCGCGGGCGGGTCGAGGGCAGCGAGGACACGATCTCCGACGACGAACTGCAGGATCACATCGTGACCTGGCCAGCGCTGCTGCCGCGCAAGGCGAAGCTGAAGAAGCGGCCGGCGTAGAATCCCCGGCGCGCGGTGTTCGATCACGCGCATATGACGGTCAGATGATCGCCGCGGGACGCTCCCATGCAAGGAAACAACTGTTGCTGCATGGGGCAGGGGAATAGATTTCTTCCAAAGAGAGTCTGCGCGCGGAAGGTCGCGCCGTTCTGGCTCTCCGGTTACCTCCCAAGTCCTCTGAATCCGAAGTTTCATGAACAAGTTCGAGCGACAGAGCCGGTCAGCGGCCGATGATCAGGTATTGCCCGAGGAAATCTCGTCGGATGAGCTCCTGTCGGACGAAATCGCGCAGGAACTGTCGCGGATTCCCACAGAAGTAATCGAACCCGGCGACGCGCCTGCTGTCGTGAAGGCGCCGCTGACCCCCGCCGAAGTCCGCACCATCCTGATGAGCCTGCTGCTGACCATGTTCCTGGCAGCGCTCGACCAGACCATCGTCGCCACCGCGCTGCCGACCATCGGCCGGCAATTCGCCGACGTGAACAATCTGTCCTGGGTGATCACCGCCTATCTGCTGGCATCGACCGCAGTGGCGCCCGTGTTCGGCACGCTCAGCGATATCTATGGCCGCCGCGCGATGATCATCACGGCGATGTCGTTGTTCATGGTCGGCTCGATCATGTGCGCATTGGCGCCGAACATGATTGTGCTCATTATCGCGCGCGCTTTGCAGGGCCTCGGCGGCGGCGGCATCCTGCCCATCGTGCAGGTGGTGATTTCCGACGTGGTGTCGCCGCGTGAGCGCGGTCAGTACCAGGCTTATTTCAGCGGCGTGTGGGTGGCGGCCGGCATCGGCGGCCCGATCATCGGCGGGCTGTTCGCCGAACATCTGCACTGGTCGATGATTTTCTGGATCAATATTCCGCTCGGTGTGGGATCGCTGGCGCTGCTGCTGCCGAAGATGAAGAAGCTTCCTGTGTTCCATCGCCGCCGCAAGGTCGACTGGCTCGGCGGCATGCTGCTGATGGCCTCCGCCGTTGTCTTCATGCTGGTGCTGACATGGGGCGGCACCAAATTCTCGTGGGCGTCGCCGACCATCGTCGCGATGATCGGCGCAGCAGCGGTGATGGCGTTCGCCTTCATCTGGCATGCGATCCATCACGACGAGCCGTTCCTGCCGTTGCCGCTGATGTCCGGCTCGGTGGTGCCTTTCGCCATGGCCGCCGGCGGCTGCGCGATGGGCGCGATGCTCGGGCTGACCGTGCACATGCCGCTCTATTACGAAGTGGTCTACGGCCTGACTGCAGGTCAAGCCGGCGTTGCGCTGATCCCGATCGCGGCGGTGTCAGTCGGCGGCGCTGCCTTTGCCGGCCACATGATGACCAAGGCCAGGCACTACAAGCGCGTCGCCATCGCCGGCACCGCCATGTCGGCGCTGATGGGTCTGGCGCTGGCGCTCGCGACGCCGCTGCCACTCTGGGCGCTGCTCACGATGCTCGGCCTGTTCTCCATCGGGCTTGGCACGGTGTTTCCCGTCAGCCTGGTGTCGATCCAGAACGCCGTGCCGCGTCCGCAGATCGGCACTGCCACCGGCGCGATGAACTTCTTCCGCGCGCTGATGGCGTCGTTCACCGTTGCCGCCTTCACTACCATCCTGTTGATGGCGCTGGGCACGGACATCTCGATCTCTGGCGAACATGCCGCCAGCACGCATCCGATCGCGGCCAGCGATATGGTCAGCGCCTTCCGCTACGTGTTCGAAGCAGCGGCAGCCCTGCTGGCGCTCTCGACACTGTTCCTGCTGCTGATGGAAGAACGCCCGCTGGCCGGGCCGGCAAAGGCGAAGCCGTCACTGGTTTCGGAGTAGGGCGAAGCCGTCATCCGACTTCAGGCATGCCCCGCTGCAATGCGTGTGAAGACGATGTCCTTGACCTGCGGCTCGAGCGGGACTGCCACGCTCGCAATATTCCCGTCTTCGCCGGTGGAAAATGAGAGGGAAAGCCGGCTCGGCATCAGGCCGCCCGGTGAATCGGGTGCCTCGGGCAGCTCGAACGTGTCCGAGCCCCGATGCGCGAGTGGCTCGGACATGCCGCGGAACGCCCAATGTAATTTGCCTTCGCTATGCGTGATCGTCATGCGGCCGTAGCCGGGATGCGCGTAGTCACCGGCATAATCCGCGAGGTCACGGTGCGGCTCGGTGGCCGGCGTCGGTGCGGCTTTCCCGGCCTGCAGCCAGGCCTCGTATTGCGTCACGAATTTGCGGCGTTGCTCGCGGAAGCGACCGAAGCAGGGTACCGGTTCCTTGCCGCAGACGCGGTCGAAGACATAGTTCGCGAGGATGTACGGAGCGAGTATCGGAGTCATGCCGTTGTTGGCGAGCACCGCGACACCGACGCCGCGATCGGGCAACATCATCAGCAGCGCATTCGTGCCGGTGAAGCCGCCTCCGTGCCACACCACGCGTTCTCCGCGATACCAGTGCGAGCGGAAGCCGAAACCGTAATGCACATCGCTGTATTCGGCGAATCCGGTTGCCCCGACATGCACCCGCGGCTTCTGGAGCTCCTGTATCAAGCCGGATGACAGAAGACGTTGTCCTTCAAACGCGCCCTGGCCGAGATGAAAACGAAGCCAGTTCGCGAAGCTTGTAATCGACGTGCTCATGCCGCCCGCAGCCGGCACGCTGATGGGCCAGAGTTTCGTGCGCTGACAAATGTCTCCCATCATCCCGTAGGGCACGGCCGCGTCGGTAGCTGCGGCAAGCTCCTCCACAGTGAACGTCACCTTCATGTCCAGCTTGTCGGTCAGCGAGCGGGTGAAGTCGGCCCAATTCCGGCCGCTGACGCGCTCGGCCACCATGCTCGCAATGAGGTAGCCGAGGTTCGAATACTGAAAGGCGCTGCGAATGTCGGCGCTCGGTTCGAGATAGGGCAGCGCTGCCAGCATTTGGGCGGGTGACAGATCGCCGGGCAGCCAGATCCAATCGTGACGTGGCAATCCGGAATGGTGGCACAGCAAGTCGCGCACTGTGACGCGGTCGCTCGCAACGGCGTCGTAGAGCCGGAATTCCGGGATGTATTCCCGCACGGGCTTCTTCCAGTCCATGCGTCGCTCGTCGACCAAGAGGGCCAGGCTCGTAGCGGCGAACGACTTCGAGACCGACATGATTTGAAACTGCGTATCCGTCGTGACGTTCAGGCCGGCTTCGATATCGCGAAGGCCATAGGTCCCGACGAACGCAACCTCCAGGTCTTGCACGATAGCGACGGCGAGGCCCGGGACCTTCCACTCCTTCATGACCTCTACGACAAGATGTTCGAATTCGGGAATGAACGCCGCGACGGATTGGCTGCATGCGACAGGTTCAGATGCCATTGGGACAAGCCTCGACACTTCTGGTTAAGTGCAAGCTGAAATGCAGACGATAGTCCCGCTGCTCCGGGTGAGCGCACACATGGTTACCGCATGATTAATTCATAATTGAGCCTGTTGGTGAACCTTCCTGCAACCTCTGCCGCTTAGGTTGAGTTCAGTTTTCAGGGGACGGCGTGGAAGAAATCCGCGGCCGTATGAGGAGATTTCCGTGTTGCGTTTGATTTCGAAATTTATCGACGATGAGTCCGGTGCAACGGCCATCGAATATGCGCTGATCGCTGCCGGCATCAGTCTCGCGATCATCGTGGCCGTGCAGGGCCTTGGTACCACGCTGAACGGGCGCTACGCCGCCGTGAATACCTCGCTGAAATAGGGCAGCGAAGACCGGCCGGTGCCGGGCGCGCCGCCATTGCAATCGACAAAAGACATGGCTGTCTTGTCGAAACGCAATGTTGTGAATGTCCTATCGATTGCGATGCTGCACCCTATATGATCGTGCGCGGGCCTCGAGCCTGCGCATTTTCATATGGATGACCATCATGACATTGAATTCGCGTTTGAAGCTTTCGGCATTGGCCGGTTTGGGATTTGCGGCATTCGTCCTCGCGGGAGCGACGCCGGCCTCGGCGGCTGGTGCGCAATTCTGCATCGCCCAGAGTGGCGCCAACGGCGAATCCTCCTATGTGAGCAACTGCATCTTTTCTGACTACCAGCAATGCATCAATGCTGCCGTCGGTACGCGAGGCAACTGCGTGGGCAATGTCGAGTATCGCGCTGGAGCTGCCACGGAACCGGCGCCACAACGTCGTCGGCGCGCGCGGTGAGTGATCGCCCGCTCGTGAAGGACGCATCGATGACAACAAGGATTCGCGGGCTCGTATGGGCTGTGGCTGCGATTACCATCGCGTCGGCGTCGTTGCCGGCTCTGGATTCTGCGCAGGCGCGGCCCTCGGTCGCGGCCCGTTCCGGTATTCCGCCGTTCTGCGTGTTGACCGGCGGCCCTCGTGGGCCGGGGAGTGTGCCGCAGATCTGCCGGTTCTTCGACTATCAACAATGCCTGCAGGCCGCGGCCGAGCTGCGCGGCAATTGCGTGGTCAATATCGACTATCCCGGCAAGATCACAGGTGCGCCAGGAGCGGCGTGGTCGCAGCCGCTACGATAGCCATAGCGTTGATCGCGTGGACAAAATTCCGATTTAAGGACTAAATTCAAATTATAGGATTTTTAGCCTTGACAGCGTTGCGCTGTCGAAGTAGGTTTGCGGCATGCTCCACAATTGGGTTCGCAGGAAACGCCGCTGTTGATTGGCGGCGAAGCTGCGCCGTCGCTGTTCAACCCGATGTGGCAGTGAATACCCGGAACATCGATCCAAATCCCGCGTTGCTTTCCATACGGTGCCGCAAGGAATCTCATCGGCATCCAACAGCAAGCGAAACGAGGGTGCCATGATAATCAGGAATTCGGCAACCAAGCAAAAAGAGCAGATCGTCGAATCCGCGACGGAGGCACGCCAGGCCGAACCGGGCCCGTCGATCCTCGCGCTTTTGGCGATCAGCCTCGGCCTCGCTGTGTTGATCCTCGGCGTGGTCTGGTTTGTGTTCTTCAGGACGTGATCGGTTTCGGCGATTCGCCGGTCAGTTTCCGTCCGTCCGGCACGATCGACTGACAACAGCAACGAGTTCCCAACATGGTCAGAAAGCCAATAACCCGCCCGGCGAGAAAGCCGGCGCGGGCTTCTGTCGTTGTGAAGGCCGCGCGGAAACCAAGGGCGGCGAAGAAGAGCTCCAAGAACTCGAAAGTAAAGAATTCACAGAAAACATGGAGCGCCGTTGACCCGGCCACCATGGAAGCAGCCGCTGAAAAAATCCGGGCCAGCGTGGCGGCCCGGAAGAGGACGATTGCGGCAACGACAATCTTCGCCGGACCGGGGAGGCCGAAACCAGCATCCGCTGCTGAAGTTGATATACCTCGAACTCAAATCAAGAAGCGACCGGCCGCAATGAAAGCTGTTACCAAGAAGCGGTCCAGCGCTCCGCGTGCAAGACGGCGAACGGCCGTCGATCGGTTCAATGATTTGCCGCCTGACGCGCCGCTGACCGATCGCGTTACCCATGCCATCGAACGCGAACTCGATTCGATCCAGAAGATCGTTGGCCGCCGGCGCTTGAATGAAGCGTTGCGCACAGAGGCCGAGCGCCGCGCCCGCACGCTGGCTTCCCTGGCGCGCACATTGACCGAACTGAAGAAAGTGCAGGGCGGCAACGAACAGAGGCCCGCCGAAGATGACGACCGCCCCCGAGACCTCGACGAACTCCGTCGACGCATTGCTGAACGTCTTGCAAGACGGCCTGGCGGGCGACCGCCAATTCCTGTCGACGGGAATGACGCGGGGCGAGAGAGGCTTCCTGAGTGAGTGCTGGAATGTCTTCGCGCATGGGCATCAGGTGCCGCCTGACATCGCGCCGAATGGTGCGCCGTGGCTGACATGGCTCATGATTGGCGGACGAGGCGCAGGCAAGACACGCGCCGGTGCCGAATGGGTGCGTGCGCAGGCGCTCGGTCAGGCGCCACTGGCGCACGAAAAAGCCCGTCGCATTGCGCTTGTTGGCGAAACCGAACACGACGTGCGTGAAGTGATGATCGAGGGAGTGTCCGGGCTGCTCAGTGTGCATCCGGATCACGAGCGCCCGGTCTGGATGCCTTCGCGCAAGCGGCTGGAATGGAGCAACGGCGCGGTCGCTCAGGTGTTTTCCGCGGAGGACCCCGAGAGCCTGCGCGGCCCGCAATTCTCCTGCGCATGGTCCGACGAGATGGCGAAGTGGCGCTATGCCGAAGCCACGTTCGACATGCTGCAATTCGGGCTGCGGCTGGGCCACCGGCCGCGGCAGATGATCACCACGACGCCGCGGCCGACGGCGCTGCTGAAGCGCCTGATGGGCGATCGGACGACGGTGACGACGCGCGCCGCAACCGTAGTGAATGCGTTCAACCTCGCGCCGACGTTTCTGCAGAGCGTGATGGATCGCTATGCTGGCACGCGGTTGGGACGGCAGGAACTGGACGGCGAGATCATCGAGGACCGGCCCGATGCATTGTGGTCGCGCGCGCTGCTCGAACAATGCCGCGTGCGCGAGGTACCGCCGCTACGACGCATCGTCGTGGCGGTCGATCCGCCGGTGTCGTCCGGCAAACGTGCGGATGCCTGCGGCATCGTCGCAGCGGGGATCGCCGAGGATGGCATCGTTTATGTGATGGCCGATGACACCGTATCGTCAGTGACGCCGACAGCCTGGGCCAACAAGGCCATCGCGCTGTGGCGCAAGCTGGAGGCCGACGCGCTGGTGGTGGAAGTCAACCAGGGCGGTGAGATGGTGCGCAGCGTGATCAACGAAGTCGATCACACCGTGCCGGTGACGCCCGTCCGCGCCTTGCGCGGCAAATGGCTGCGCGCCGAGCCGGTGGCGACCCTGTACGAGCAGGGCCGCGTGAAACATGCCGGTAGTTTTGCCGCGCTGGAAGACGAGATGTGCGACTTCGCAAGTTCGGGGCTGTCGTCGGGGCACTCGCCGGATCGGCTGGATGCCATGGTCTGGGCGGTTGCCTCGCTGGCGCTGGTGCCGCGCGGGGATGGGCCAAGGATCAGGGTGTTGTGACCTCGTGTCCCGTGCACAGTTGAATTGGATCATATCATGTTCGATCGCTTGAAAGCCTATCTGGCGGCGCCGGAAGTGAAGGCGTCGCGCACCGCGCGCGTGCTCGCATTCGAGAGCGGCGGGCGGGCGCGCTGGACGCCGAAGGATTTTGCGGCACTGGCCCGCGAAGGTTATCTCTCCAATGCCATCGTGCATCGCGCTGTCAGGCTGATTGCGGAGAATGCCGCGGCATGCAGCTTTCTGGTGTTCGATGGCGCACAGGAACGCGAGGCGCATCCCCTTGCGCAATTATTGACGCGACCGAATCCACGGCAGGATGGCGGCGTGTTCTTCGAGACGCTCTATGCGCATCTGCTGCTCGCCGGCAATGCCTATGTCGAAGCCGTGACGCTCGACACGCAGGTGCGGCAGCACGAGGTGCGGCAGCACGAGGTCCGTGAACTCTACGCGTTGCGGCCGGATCGCATGAAAGTCGTGCCCGGCAGCGATGGCTGGGCCGAGGCCTATGACTACAGCGTCGGCGGACGCAGCGTCCGCTTCGATCAGCAGGCGTCCAGCGTGCCGCCGATCCTGCATCTGACCTTCTTTCATCCGCTCGACGATCACTATGGTCTGGCGCCGATCGACGCGGCCGCGACTGCGCTCGACACTCACAACGCGTCGTCGAAATGGAACAAGGCGCTGCTCGACAATGCGGCGCGGCCGTCGGGGGCGCTGGTCTATGCGGGACCGGAGGGATCGGTGCTGTCCGAGCCGCAATTCGATCGCCTCAAGCGCGAACTCGAGGGCAATTATCAGGGCGCCGCCAATGCCGGGCGGCCGCTGCTGCTGGAAGGCGGGCTCGACTGGAAGGCGATGTCGCTGACGCCGAAGGACATGGATTTCCTCGACGCCAAGCACAATGCCGCGCGTGAGATCGCGCTGGCTTTCGGCGTGCCGCCGATGCTGCTGGGGATCCCCGGCGACAATACATTCGCGAATTTCCAGGAAGCCAATCGCGTGTTCTTCCGCCAGACCGTGCTGCCGCTGGCGGCGCGCACCGGCAACGCGCTGGCGCAATGGCTGGCGCCTGCGTTCGGTGACGGCATCCGCATCGACATCGATACCGACCGCGTGGATGCGCTCGCCGCCGATCGCACCGCGCTATGGCAGCGCGTCAGCAGCGCGGACTTCCTGACGCTGAACGAGAAACGCGAAGCGGTAGGCTACGCCCCGGTGGAGGGCGGGGACCGGCTGGGATAGGGGCCTGACTGCAACGCGTTCTCCAAGCGGTGCGGACGGACCCGCCCGACGTTATGGACAGACGCGAACAGTACTGGAGTGTATTGCGCATTTGTTCACAATCAGGGGTTGAGTTTGGCCGTGGGTGTTGCCGTCGCGTGACAGCATTCGGGCCGTGGGCGGCCTAGGATCGCTGACATAATAAGACGACAGACTTGGGAGATTCTCGTGAACAAGATCATTCTGGCAGCTTCGGTTCTCGCCTTGAGCGCAACCTCTGCATGGGCCGCTGATATGGCGCCGCGCCCATACACGAAAGCGCCGGTGATGGTCGATCCCGTTTACAGCTGGACCGGCTGGTATATCGGCGGCAATGTCGGCTACGGCTTCGGTCGCAGCGGAGCCGATACGGTTCTCGATCCGACCAGCAGCTGGGCCATTGAATCGCCTGCTTTCCGCAACGAACTGATCGGCCTCAGCAACCAGCGCTACAGCCCGCAGGGCGTGGTCGGCGGTGGGCAGGTCGGCTACAACTATCAGGTCGGCAGCTGGGTGTTTGGCCTCGAGGCCGATATCAACGCGTCCGGCATGAGCAAGACGATTGCCTTGTCGGGCCTCAATGGTGGCTTCATCACCCGCAATTTCACGGAGACCACCAAGAGCGACTGGTTCGCCACTGTGCGTCCGCGCTTGGGTTACGCGGTGAACAATACGCTGTGGTACGCCACTGGCGGTCTGGCGGTCGGCGATGTGCAGGGCAGCTGGACGCTGCTGTCGAGCAATGGCTACAACAAGACCGGCTCGGGCAGCGAAACCAAGGTCGGCTGGACGGTCGGCGCTGGCGTCGAGCATGCCTTCCAGCCGAACTGGACGGTGAAGCTCGAATATCTCTACACCGACCTCGGCAGCATCTCCTATAACTCGACCTATATTCCGGGCAGCACCTTCGCTCCGCCGGGCTTCAACTACCGCGAGAACATCTCGCAGGATTTCACATTCCATACCGTCCGCGTCGGCTTGAACTACAAGTTCGGCAGCCCGGTGGTTGCGCGCTACTGATCGCCTGAAATCTTCTCCCGAAAACTTAAGAGCCCGGCCTTTTGCCGGGCTTTTTCTGTGGCAATGCACGGAGCGTGCGGCTCATGTCACATGAATGACAGAGAACGGGACGTATCACCGCTGCCCAGTTGCGCCGGTGGAGAGATCGCGCCGGTTGGGATATGATTGCGCGATGCCCCGCACCTACGTCATTCCTGATCTGCACGGCCGACGCGATTTGCTCGATGCTGCACTGCTGCGGATCGAGACGCATCGGGCTGGTGAAAACGCCACGCTCATTGTGCTCGGCGACTATGTCGACAAGGGCCCGGACTCGCGCCGCGTCATTGCGCGGCTGCGGGCAGGGGGGGCACCTGGCCTGCGGCTGGCGATGCTCAAGGGCAATCACGATGCGCTGATGGTCGCCGCGCTGCGCGGCGACGTGGCGATAGCAAACTGGATGACGAAAGGCGGCGATACGGCGCTCGCCTCCTATGGCGGCGACGTCGCCGATGTGCCGGTGCATGACATCGACTGGCTCGATGGCCGGCCGCTGTGGCACATGGATGCGCATCGCATTTATGTGCATGCCGGCGTCGAGCCCGCGCTGCCGCTGGCGCAGCAGGACCCCGTATTGCTGATGACCAAGCGCTATGCGGATGATGACGCGTCCGGCCATGATGCAGGCGAGGGCGCGCGCCATGTGGTGCATGGCCATGACCGCCATGCCGATGGGCCGCTGCTGAAACAGGGCCGCAGCAATCTTGACACCTATGCCTGGAAAACCGGTCGACTGGTGATCGGCGTGTTCGATGACGCGCTGCCGGGCGGGCCGGTGGAGTTGATCGAGATCACCGCGCTGCCGGCGCCTTGAGGCGGATATGACCTCTTGAACCAAAGGCCGCGCCGCGACGCCTAACCGGGTAACGCAACTGAACCGGCACACTGCCATGTCCTCGATCATCGAAACCGTCGTCGAATTCTTTGCCGAGCTCGTCTGGGGCTGGGTGACAGCGCGATGGCCGTGGGTCGAGGAAGCCGTGGGAGCGACCTGCCTCGGGGTCGGCGTGGTCATGGCACTGTCGTCATCCGGCACTGAGCGCGTGCAGGCGTTGGTGATCGGTGGTTTTGTCGGCATCGGTGCTGGTGGGTTGCTGCTGGTGTGGTTCTGGCGCCTGCGCCGCGCGGCGGCGACGCCGACAGAGTGATCGCCATGACTGTGACATCGGCGATGCTCGGCGCCAGCCAGGCGCTGCGCGATATGTTGTGGCCGTTCGAATTCACGGTCACGGACAATCAATCCCACGGTCCGGTCTGGATCGATGTCACCGCGCTGCAGCCATTCGAGGTTGTCGGCCAGAACGGATCGGGCGGCATCTTTGCGCTGGTCGGCGATATCAAACATGTGCTGCACCTGACGAGCGAAGGGCAGGCCGGCATCGTCGCGGCCAGCCTGCAGGAATTCCTCGAACTCGTTGTCGAACATCCCTGGTGGGAACAGATCGCATCGGCCTGCGACGGTGATGTGGCCGCGATGCGCGCAATGCTGGATGACGAGGGCGCTGACCTGGACGCGGACGCCATCGATAACGATCCGGCCATCGAAACCAATCGCCCGCTGCTGCAGCAACAGCTCGGCCTCGGGATTCCCGCCGATCCGTTCGGCCTGCTGCATCATGCGCTGGTGACGCTCGGCGCCGCTTACGATCTGCGCGATCTCGACGGCCAGCCGATGGAGCTGCTGTTTGGATGTCGGCCAGAAGCCTGAGGAGATACGCCAATGCCGGACTGGGTCTTGCCGCTGCTGCTACTGATCGGAATTCTCGCCGTTCTGTATCGCGCATTTCTGCACACGCCGCGGGCGCCGCCCAGCGGCAGGAACCACGACGAGGGCGTGACCAATTACTGGGACGTCCACCGCGATCGCTAGAGATGGCCGATGCGCATCGCGCCGCGCGTCACGGCGCCACGCAAAGGCGTCTAGTGCGTGGTTTGCGCCTTGACCCAGTCGGGATCGATCCGGGTCGCCTCGGCTATATCGTTGAGTGCGCCTTCGGCATCGCCGGTCAAGCGTTTCTGCACGCCGCGGTAATACAGCGCCTTGGCATTGTCGGGCGTATGCGTCAGCACGGCATCGAAATCGGCGATGGCGCGCAGCGGCTCGTGCTTGTCGATCAGGGCCGCGCCGCGGTTGAACAGATAGAGCTCGGACTCGGGGGCGAGTTTGATGGCCATGCCGAAATCGGCGATGGCGCGGTCGAGATCGTTCCGCATGTAGTGGATGACGCCGCGGCTGTTATAGGCGCTGGGATAGTCCGGGCTGATCCGTATCGCTGTCTCGAAATCGGCGATGGCGCGGTCCCTGTCGCCCTTGTCGTCAAAGGTGCGGCCGCGCCAATAGACTGTCACGGCATTGGTGGGATCGAGACGGATCGCTTCGCTGTAATCGGCGATGGCGCGGTCGAGATCGTGCTTGTCTTTCCAGGCCCGGGCGCGGCTCTCATGGGCGGAGGCATCGTCCGGCGCGAGGCGGATCGCGGCATCGAAATCGGCAATGGCCTGGTCGGGCTTGGCGGTGTCGAACCAGATGCTGCCGCGGTCCTTGTAGAAGTCTGCATCGTCGGGCCGCAGCCGAATGGCGGCGCTGAAATCGGCGATGGCCCGGTCATACACTTTCATGACCTGCCAGAGGTGGCCACGCATGGCGTAGCCCGATGCGTCGTCCGGCTCGAGTCGGATGGCGGCGTCGGCGTCGGCGATGGCTGCATCCGTTTCGCTATAGGTCTCATGCAAGAGCGAGCGGCTGCGATGCAGCGCCGCCAGATCGCCGCCGCGGTAATAGTCGAGCCCGATGGCGCGGTCGCAGGCGGCCATCGCCTTCGTGCCGCGGCCTTTCAGGCAAATGGCATAATCGCCGCCAGGGCCGGCCAGTGTGGCAGCAGTGGCATAAGTCGGCGTTGCGGCGGCACTGGCGGCCAGCGCCATTGCCATCAGCGTGCTGCAAAACGGCAGGCGCAAGGATAGGCGCAAGGACAGGCCTGATCGTGCGTTCGGGTGCATGTGTCGTGCTCGGATGGCGAGGGAGCCGGGACGGCGTTGCTGCTTGGTCGGCGCCCGCGGCTGAAAGGTTCGACGGCGCGCGAACGCGGCGGCGGGTGCGCGCAAGATGGAAGTACAATCGCCATGGATGACCTGATCCGCATTTTCACCGAGCGCGGCGACCTCGCGCATCTCGCTTTGTTTCTGTGGGCGAGCGTCGCCAGTGCCGCGGCCCTGTTCGCGCTGCGCGAACTCGCCGGCGCCTCGCGCCGCTTCGACGAATTCGTGCGGCAGCTCGCGCGCTTCAACCGCCGTGCACATCGCCGCCACCGCATGCGCGACGACACCGACGACATCTGAAAGGGATCATCCATGGACAGTCTGCACGACGTGATGCGTTCGATCCGCCCGGAGACGAAAGCGGGCAAGGATCATCTGAGTGTTTTCAAAGAATTTCTGGCGCATCTCGACCAGTTGCAACGCAAGGCGCTAGCTTCGAGGCAGCGGGTGAAGCCGGCAGCGCGACGGAAGCCGCCGCGGCGCGTAAAAGTGTAGTTCGTTTTTCTTCCCCTCTCCTCCAGCACGGCGCAGCCGTGCGCCGCGGGAGAGGGTGGATCGAATGCACATCGTGCATTCGAGACGGGAGAGGGAGCCGCAGGCTCCGGTGCTTGTAGCGCCCCCTCTCCCTGACCCTCTCCCGCCTTCGCGTGGCTGCGCCACGCGCGGGGGAGAGGGGACACTGCTGTCCGTGATCGTTGCCGTCCCATTCCCCCGCATGTTGCGAGGCCGCCGATGCATGCCCCGTTGCCATCTCCCTGGCCATCCCCCCAGCCATCCCCCGCGCGCCTCGCACTCACGCCGGACGGCGTGATCGAGGGCTATGCCTCGCTGTTCGGCGAGATCGACCAGGCGCGCGACATGGTGATGCCCGGCGCTTTCACGCAGACGCTGAAGCAGCGCGGTCTCCGCAAGATCCCGATGCTTTTCCAGCACGATCCCTCGGAGCCCGTCGGCGTCTGGCTCGAGATGAAGGAAGACCTGCGTGGATTATGGGCGCGGGGCCGGCTGATCCCCGATGTGACGCGCGCCCGCGAATTGCTGGCGCTGCTGCAGGCCGGCGCGGTGGACGGATTGTCGATCGGCTATCGCACCCAGCGCGGTCAGATCGAGCCGAAGACGCGGGTGCGCAAACTCTATCAGATCGATCTCTGGGAAGTGTCCATCGTCACGTTCCCGCTGCTGCACGGCGCGCGGGTGAGCGCCGTGAAGGACGCGCCGCGCTCGCGCCTGCGCGGTCAGGCCGAGCGCGACTGGACCCAGCTCACCGGCCAACACGTCATCGACTCATATCGCACCGATTTGAGCGGCGCCGCGGATGCACCGGCGCTGGTCATCCGGCGTGGGCGCAAAGCGGGCGGACCTGTCCAGGCCTGTTCGCTGCGGGCCCGCGCCGATCGCAAACGCGCGCTGCACGGCGTCGCCGCCCACGCCCGGTTCGCCGGGCGCTGAGGACAACGCGCCGCGCCGCGATGCGCGCTCAGAACAGTTTGTTGATCGTCGCCGTGATCGCCTGGGTCTGGGTCCGCGCGGCGGCGGTGCCGACCATGGTGCCCTGGTTGGTGGTGCCGCCGGTGCCATTCGGATTGGTGAACGGGCTCGCATAGTTCGCGGTGTTGTTTTCGGTCATGGCGAACATGTAGTTCACATCCACGAACCAGGTCGGATCGAGGAAGTAGGTGGCGCCGACCATGGCGGCGCCGCCGAGCACCCAGCTCTTGCTGGTCAGGTTGATCGGCGCGCCGGAGACGTCGGTGCGGTTGCCGTTGAGGTCGGCGAAGCCGATCAGGCCGTTGAGGTCGGTGCGGACCCGGGTCAGTGTCGGGCCGGCGCCGAGATAGACGAAGCCGCGGTCGAACGCATGGCCGATGAAGGGCACGAACGTCATCTGGTGATCGATATGAATCTGGTAGGACTGCACCAGCGCGTTGCCGGTGAACGGCACCACCGTGCTCGTGCCGGTCGGCGTGAACGATCCCACCTGCGGCAGCAGCGCCGCGCGGATGTTGGAACTGGCGCCGAGATAGCTGTAGCCGAACTTGGCGCCCCACAGCCAGTCGCTGCCGGAGAAACGGGAGAAGTAGCCGCCCTGCGCCGAGAAGGCGATCTGCGCACGGTCGTCCGGATACAGCGTCGCCGGGCCGGCGGCCGATCCCGAGGAGGTCAGCACGCCGTTGGTGAAGACGTTCGACGTCCCCACCGCATAGACATTCTGGGTGCCGAAATCGAGCGTATTGGCGCTGCCGCCGATGCCGACGAAGAAGCCGGAGTGCGGCACCCACGAGGTCTCGGCCGGCGGCAGCCGCGGCGCCTTGACGGTCACATCGGCCGCTTGCGCGGCTCCGGCCGCGACCAGGCCGGCGAGCATTCCAGTCATGGTGATGTTGCGCATGTCGTTCCCCCGGCGGGGCGAATCCCCGCTTGCAGCAGCCTAGGCAGAGCGGGGGAGGCGGGTCTGTGCCATTCCGCACAGTTCCGCCGTGTCCGAGACAAGTGACCTCGATCATCGCCAATCAGCGCCGCGCGCGGCGCGTTCGCGTGCCCGATTTCCTCCAACGTTCACGAACCCCCACGGAAACCACACCATGACCTACGACATCACCGACGCTGCGCCCGAGCACAAGGCGGCCTTTGCGCTGCCGCGCGAGGACTACGACGAACTGCGCAACACGTTCGAGGAATTCAAGTCCGCCAATGACGAGCGCATCGCGCGGATCGAGCGCGGGCGCGGCGACGTGCTGCTGGAGGAGAAGGTCGATCGCATCAACCGGGCGCTCGATGCGCAGCAGCGCCGATCGCAAGCAGGCGCTCGGCGCCGTGAGCGCCGGTGTCGCGTTTCGCCGGAAATCTGAAAGGACCTAGTGCAACTCGTCGCGCGAAATCGGCAGGTGCAATTGCGCCGCGCGCTCCTCACGCTCGCGCTTGCGGAATTCGCTTTCGCGCCGCTCGAAGGCGAGCATCTGTTCTTGCGCCTGCTGCAGGAACTGCTCGTATTTCGTCATCGGTGGTTGAGCGTGTTGCATCGCGTCGGCTCCGTGCCCTGTCATCATACCGGGCGATAACACCATACCCCGCCCGCGGGTTCACTGTTCCAGATCAAATTCGACGTCGCTCAGAGCAAGTTTTGCGGCCTCCGCGGTGCGCGTCCTCACCGACATGAACGGCGCCGCGGATGCACCGGCGCCCGTCATAAAGCGCGGGCGCAAGGCGAGCGGAGAGAACACTAGCGAATTTACGACGTTGCCCAAACACTGGCAGTTGCTGAGTCGTAGAATATGACTTCCAGTGGGTATCTATCTTGTCGTAATGCAGAAAGTCCCCGTGCGCGTTTAGCTATTTCCTCGTTGTAAGGAGACGCTGGATCGCCAAATAGGCCGACATATAGCTTCTTAAATCGTCCTCTTCCAAGGCGCGTAAGGATGTGATCGTCGTTCTCTGCCAGAGAGTGACCGAAGATGAAAAAGCAGTGAGTTCCAACGGCAGCGTTAGCCGTAAATTGCTTGAAGCATTGGTACAAATAGGCGTTGTGACGGATCTTGTCTTTTTTCTGAACGCTCGTTCCTTCGGCGACGAACAGAGGAAATGCGTTTGCATTCATCGCGTCGCGCGCTTGGACTATGAGGGGAGTGCCGTTTCGTATCCAAGTATACTTCTTAAGTTCGGAGCCAGCATCGAATAGATGAAGGGCGCCATGGAGAAAATGAACTCTGGCACTGTGTGAGGCCGTTTCGCCTTGCCAGACGACGTAGTCAGCGTTGGGGTCGTCTTCGTCGTTTCCAAAACCATCGTTTTTCGCGAGATTGAAGTTTTCGTCGAATGGCATGTCCTCATGCATCAAGGTCCAATACAGCAGTAGATCATAGTTCAAGGTGTAGACTTGTCCGTCGTTCTCTGGCCCGAGAAAGTTGTTCAAGAATTTACGGCACGCCCAAAATTTCTCTTCTGCAATGCTGCTGGGTAGATCTGGATGGTTACCTGCGATTGTAGTGACAAGGACATCTTTAAGAGCATTGGCATGGGCCCGCATCTTTTTCACAGTGGTTGCATCTATAGGTGCATATATTGGCAGTAGCTTCGATGAACTTTCGAGCGCCTTAATTGCGACCTCGAAGTCTTTTGTATCAAGTGCTTCGAATACTGCTTTTGCTTCAGGAATTTTCGAAAAGTCGGCTTCAGCGTACAAAGAAGCATAGTGAAAGATATCGGCCCGACATCCGATGCTGAATCCATTTCCGAGCAGTAGGTGACGTTTAGCGCAGGAGGCACTATCTGCGATTGCCTCATCGAACGTAAGAATTTTGCTCATTTTGTCCCAATGACAGCAGCCTTGATCAATCAACGTCTTCTAAATGAAAGCAACCTTAGCGGGAAAAATAGCGGTGGCAATGAGTAGGGAAGTCGCACTTCGTTTCTTAGCGTTATCGCTCCGGCCGTGGCTTGTTGAACCGATACATCGGCGGCAGTTTCAGTTGCGGCAAGTCTGCCGGCTTGTCCGGATAGTGAAAGTCGTTGCCGTGCAGCCATCGTGCCTGAAAGTGATTCCAGAACAGAATGGCGTCCATCTGCCATGTGAAATCGAACACACGCCATCGGCCGCCACCACCGATCCGCTCCCCGGTGGGATTGAAGGGGATGCCGTTCAGCTTGCAGATTTCGTCGATGTCGAACCAGTTCTCGCGCACATAGGTGTCTTCGAGCGCGACATGATAGGGGCGGTCGGGACGCCATCGATAATGGCCCGAGCCACGCGGAAAAAAGCCATGCCGCTTCATCAGAAATTCCGGCAGCCGCGCGATGCCTTTGGCGATGCGCCGGGCTTCGTCGGATGTCAGCTTGTCGTGGCCGAAACTGTACTTCTGCAGATCGTCGCGGCTGTAGACCCAGGCGACCGTGATGCCGTTGGCATCGACCACGCGCAAGCTATCGGCGTTGTCGCTCTGGACCCGCCAAGGCGGCGGGAAACGTCTGTTTTGGCCCTCTGACGACATAAGAACAAAATAAGAACATTGTGGCCGGGCGGTCAACCCGACGCGGCGGCAAACACGACCCAAAACTCAGTTTTTACAACGCGTTACGGCATCGCCGTACCGCTCCTTCACCCATGTCTTACCAGGAGAAGCGAATGACCTTCGACCACAACCAGAGCGCGCTCGAAATCAAGGCCGGCATTCCCTCCGGCGATGCGCAGGACGTCTATGACGCGATGATGCGCACCTTCGAAGACTTCAAGTCCGAGAACGATGCGCGCCTCGCCAGTATCGAGAAACGATCAGGCGATGTTCTCGTCGAGGAGAAGGTGGCGCGCATCGACGCCGCCCTCGACGCGCATCAGCAACGTCTCGATCTGCTTTCCCTGAAGGGCGCGCGGCCCGCACTTGCTGCGGACAGCGCCGCGCGCCCCCAACCTTCCGAACACAAGTCGGCCTTCGATGCCTATATTCGCGATGGTGAGAGTGGGGCCCTGCGCGCCATCGAGACGAAGGCGATGTCGGTCGGCTCCAATGCCGATGGTGGCTATCTGGTGCCGGAGGAAACCGAGACGGAGATTGGAGCGAGGCTCAAGGATTTGTCGCCGATGCGCTCGCTCTCGTCGTCGCGTTCGATCTCCGGCGGCATCTATCGCAAGCCGTTCATAACCGCGGGGCCGGCCACCGGCTGGGTCGGTGAAACGGCGGCACGGTCGCAGACGACGTCGCCTGTGCTCGACGAACTGGCATTCCCGGCGATGGAGCTCTACGCCATGCCGGCGGCCACTGCGACCTTGCTTGAGGATTCCGCCGTCAATATCGACGAGTGGCTGGCCGGCGAGGTCGAACTCGTCTTCGCGATGCAGGAGGGGGCGGCCTTCGTGAACGGCGACGGCAATAACAAGCCGAAAGGCTTCCTTGCCTACTCGACAATTGCCAACGCGTCCTGGAGCTGGGGCAATATCGGCTATGTGCCGAGCGGCGCGGCCAGCGCATTCCCGAGCGAGAATCCATCGGACGTGCTGGTGGATCTCATTTACGCGCTGCGCTCCGGCTATCGCCAGAATGCGACTTTCGTGATGAACCGGAAGACGCAAAGCTCCGTCCGCAAATTCAAGGATTCGACCGGCGTCTATCTGTGGCAGCCTCCGGCGGTGGCCGGCGGCAAATCAAGCCTCATCGGCTTTCCTCTGCTCGAAGCCGAGGATATGCCGGATGTCGCCGCCGGCTCGCTTTCCATCGCCTTCGGCGACTTCCGCCGCGGCTATCTGATCGTGGACCGCCAGGGCGTTCGCGTGCTGCGCGATCCCTACAGCGCCAAGCCCTATGTGCTGTTCTACACCACCAAGCGGGTCGGGGGCGGGGTGCAGGACTTCGATGCGATCAAGCTGCTGAAGTTTGCGGTGAGCTGAGAGACGGACGGTTGGCGCGGGCGATGTATCGTCGCCCGCCATTGCCTGGTTCAGCAATAGCGGTAGTTGCAGCCAAATTGCTGGCGGCCAACAAGCAGCTCCGGCGGCACACCATAGTGGCTATAGTAATAGGAAACCTGCGGCGGACCGAAATAGCGGTAAACCTGAATTGGAGCTCCGACCGGGGACGAATAAGTGGTGACCTTGTCGAATGGCGGGGATTCGACGGCAAGGAAACGCCCGCCGCCAACAAGCGGTGCCGGCTCTACCACCTGACCTTGGCCATAGCGCGGAGTGCCCGAGAGATCGGCGGCTGCCGCCGGCAGCGTCACAGCAGCAGCGATGCAGGCGAAGGCGAGCTGGCGCAGCACGACGGGCATTCCTTCTGATCGGCGCGTCACTGCGCGAGAGCGATGGCGACGGTTGTGCGATGCATGTTGCCAGAAAGAGCTTGTGTGAGGCTGATCTGACGTGCGCGGCGTCGCAGACATGCCGGACGTCGCGGCGGGCTCCCTCTCCGTCGCCTTCGGCGATTTTTGCAGGGGCTATTTGATCGTGGACCGCCAGGGTGTGCGGGTGCTGCGCGACCCCACCAGCGCCAACCCTATGTGCTGTTCTACACGACCAAGCGGGTCGGGGGCGGGGTGCAGGACTTCGATGCGATCAAGGTGTTGAAGTTTGCGGTGAGTTAATCGAGGTTCGGCGTCGAGCTCATGAAATTACTCTTTTTTGCCTTCGCGATGACAGGGGCTCAATCTAATGGCCTCAATCTTCTATCTACACTCCCAGTTTGCGTGAGTAGAAAAATTTGCTTTCTAAGCGAGGCATCGAAATGGCGCGTTATCGGACTCCCAGCTTAAGATGTCAGCGTACATTCCGGTCTGCTTGAAATCTTCGTAACCGAAAGCGATACGAAGCTTTGATTCCAACTCTTCGCTAGCGCACAGCGCCGATGGGCGACTACCTAAGTGCGAGCGTAAGCCTATGCTCAGCGCGCCAGATAGATCGTGGCCGCATACTAGTTGATCGTCAGCGAAGTTTCCAAACTCGAATTCATGCAGGTGCGACTCTGCTTCCTCGCGGCCCGTGAAGATCTGCGAATTGTCATAAACCTCCTTAACGAGTGACTTCACGTTGAGCACTAGCTTCTTGCTGATGCACTTGTATCCAATTCCTTTGAATTTTAGCGCGGTCATATTCCGAATGCCGTAAAGCCTTAGTGCTCCAATGGGCAGGCATGCCGAATAAAGAATATTAAGGACTGTCTTGCCGCTATCCGTAAGTGCTTTGATTTTCTCTCGCGATCCGTCTTCGCTTAGCAGGCGAAGGAGCGCGTCGGATCTGAAGAGCGTAACTTCTAGATCGTGAAATTCGCTTACTACAACATTAGCGAGCGAAGGCGGTGCAGACCCCAAGCGAGAGAAGTCTGCATCCACAAAGCAAATATGACCCTCGAAGTTAGACGTGTTCAGTGCGTGGTTGGTTTGGAGCGCGTTTGTTTTCCCATAGCAGTTTACGAAATTGCTTATGTCAATTTCTAAAAGATTCTGCAGCAGGCGAAAATCGGAGTCGCCTTCAACCAGCGCGATGGTGCCCGTCGCAGATGCAGCGCGTAAGAAGAATGCCTCTGCGGCAAGCGTGTCAGGAGTAATGTGCTCAAACATTAAAACTATTTCGGAGCCTGAAGGGTTTCTATCAAATTTAAATTGCCTCCCGCTAGCTGAGGCGAATGTGTCGCCAAAATAACGTCCATCGGGGCGAGCGCTATGATTTGGCGAAGATCAGGGAGCACGTGCTTTTGCCAAGCAATGTGAAGGGATATCTCTGGCTCATCAATCAGCAACAAAGAGTCGGCCTTTGTTTTAAAAAGTAACTCGTATATCAGAACCAACTCGTGTTGTTCTCCGGAGGAAAGATCGTCCGGGTCGAGCTTATTTCCACGAAAGTCGGTCAGAACAAATCCTCGTTCTTTATCGAGCGACAAGGATTTGAACTGGAAGCGCTTATTGATGATGCTCATGAAGGCTTCGATCTTTCCAAGAAGCTCATTGAACACATCGAGTTTCTGTTGAGTATCGGCGACATAGAGCGTCAAGATTCGTCTCGTAGTCGGATCAAATTTTGCTGGTGAGAGAACAGTATTCTCATCGCTCTGCGTGAGCAGCCCCGCGGCGCGCAATCGCGCTCGCTTTTTCTGGAGGTCTGCCAATCGCGCTCGAAGCTGCGCTTCGGCGAGAGGCTTTGTCGCATCCCTGCCTTTTGCGAGGAGTCGATTTGGAAATGTTTGATCCAAGGATTGATTGATCGTTGCTGATTGTGTGAGAGCATTTCTCATCGCAGTTGACACGTCCTGCGAGAAAGTACGAACTGCGGGAATGAAGTCTCGTTTGTCTTCGTTGCGGCTCGCTTCTCTGTCAGCTTGCCGAACCATCAATCGCTGTGTCTCGATAAGTCTGCATTCTAGGGAGGATCGGATTTCAGCCAGCCATGGCGGGAAAACGGCCCGGGTGCCGCGCGCATAAAGTTTTTCGTATTTTTCTATCCATTCGTCTGCATGGATTCGTTCGCCCGTACGAGGATCACGATAGAAAGCGATGCCAGCAGCGTCTCTGGCTCGAAAGCGCTGCAATGGACCATCTTGATCGGTGTCCGCGATTGCGTCCCAAGCAGACCAACTATGTTCTTCTCCCTCGAGATTAGTCATCGTGATCGAGTAACGGCGAGAGCCCGGAAGATTAGTGTCAATTTTTTCGTCAGACGTTTGATCGATTTTGACTACCTCGCCAGTAGTAAATCGCATCGTTACGCTGGCGAATTCGTATTGGCGAAACGGCAACATTGACCCGCCAAAGAATCCGGAAATCATCTTTAGGACTGCAGTCTTGCCGTATCCATTTGGGGCGTGAATAATAGTAATTCGCTCTTTGGTCCTCATGGTGACGTGGTGATTAAATAGGCCAAACAATCCGCTGACTTCGAAGACAGCCAGGCGTGAGCGTATGCTCTTAATCGAGTTCATATTGTCTTCCAGTTTCTCTATCTGGAGTAGAATAGCGTTTGCCGTCGTAAGTAAAGCGACGATCGTGCGAACTGCTAAAGTGCATTGTCAGCCGACCTCAATAGTTATTGTTGCGCTGCGACATATTGAAGGGAATCGGCTGACAGAGAAACACTTGCGCCTCAACTATTTTCATTTCTCAGGCAAGTTGGGCTTCACGTGTCTCAATCCCCCTTCACCCAACGCCCCATGCGTGGCTTCACTCCCGAAGCAATCGAGCATATGCGCCAACGCTACGAAGAAACCGACGAGACACAGGCGTCCATCGCGGCGGACTTCGGCGTCCACAGCAAGACGCTTCGGACGCTGGCACACAAGCAGGGCTGGAAGCTGCGCAAGAATCGGCCGCCGCGCGATCTGCCCGAAGCCATACGACTGAATCTGTTGGCCGATCAGGCGGTCGGTGGCGCCGCGAGCAGCGAGGCGTCGTGCGATCCCACGATGGTGCCGGCGCCCGGCGCGATGGCCGCGTCGCTAAATATCGCCGCGAGGCTGGAGCAGGCGCTGGAGAAGGAATTGCGCAAGGTCGAAGCCTTGCGCAACGAATTCGGCAATCCTGCGCATCGCAGCATCGAAGCCGAGCGGACGGCGCGGACGCTGGCCACGCTCACGGAAACCCTGTTCAAGGTGCGCCGGCTCCGCGAGCCGGGCCAAGCGGGCGCCATTGCCGATGATGACATGCCAGCCGATCTCGATGGATTCCGTCACACTCTTGCGCAGCGCATGGACGCGTTTGTCCGCAGCCGGGCTGACGGACACCTTCCTGCAGACCCTGAGCCTGCAGACGCAACTGCGCCTGCACCATGATTTCGCGTGTTTCGCGCATCCGCATCAGGAATACGGCGTGGCCGGCAACAATGGCGGACCGTGGACCACCTGGCTGATGCTCGGCGGCCGCGGGGCAGGCAAGACTCGCACGGGTGCCGAATGGGTGCGGGCGCTGGTGCATGGCATGCGACCTTATGCGGATCATGCCTATGGCCGCGTCGCCTTGATCGGCGAGACCGTGCATGCTGCCCGCGAGGTGATGATCGAAGGCGAGTCCGGTCTGCTGCGGGTATGCCCGCGCGCCGAACGGCCGACATGGATCGCAACACGCAAGCGGCTCGAATGGCCGAATGGCGCGGTGGGCGAGGTATTCTCCGCGGACGAGCCGGAGAGCTTGCGTGGGCCGCAATTCGAGGCGGCGTGGTGCGATGAGCTGGCGAAGTGGCGCTATGCGGAAGCCGCTTTCGACACGCTGCAATTCGGATTGCGGCTCGGCCCGCGACCGCGGCAGTTGATTACCACGACGCCGCGGCCTTTGCCGATCATCAAGCGGCTGCTGGTCGATCCGCGCACGCGGGTGACGCGGGCGCCAACAGTTGCCAACAAGGATTACCTGTCGCCCGCCTTTCTCGATGCGGTGGTTGGCCGCTATGCCGGCACGCGCATGGGGCGGCAGGAACTGGATGGCGAGCTGATCGAGGACCGGCCGGATGCGTTATGGTCGCGCGCGCTGATCGAGACGTGCCGGGTCGTCGAGCCGCCGGCGCTGTCGAAAATCGTGGTGGCGATCGATCCGCCGGGCACATCGCGCAAGGGCGCGGATGCCTGCGGCATCGTCGCGGTCGGCCGCGCCGAGAGCGGCTGGTTCTATGTGCTGGAAGATGCGTCTGCTGCCGGCATGTCGCCATCCGCCTGGGCCAGCAAGGCTGTGGCGCTGTATCGCCGGCTCAATGCCAACAACATCGTCGCCGAAGTGAATATGGGCGGCGAGATGGTGCGCGCGGTGCTGCGCGAGGTCGATCACACGGTGCCGCTGAAGGAAGTGCATGCAACGCGCGGCAAATATCTGCGCGCCGAGCCGGTGGCGGCGCTCTATGAGCAGGGCAAGGTGAAGCATGTCGGCTGCTTTCCCGATCTCGAAGACGAGATGTGCGACTTCGGAGTCGAGGGACTGTCGAGCGGGCGTTCACCTGACAGACTCGACGCCATGGTGTGGGGCATCACCTCGCTGATGAGCAATTTCACCAGCGGCGGGCCGCGCATACGGCTGCTCTAGAATATGGATGCGCCGCACGACAACGCGGCTGCTCGCTGGTTTCGCTCGTTTATCTGGGAGGAGGTGCTGTAAGTGTAACGCTGTACTCGCGTTGCACCGACTCTTTGGCCGATAGTTGAACCGTTACGATCCAAACGAAACTTCCTCCGACTGTCAGATCCTTGAGTGCACTGACCGTTGTTTCACACTCCGCTCCATCTGTTGGCGAAAACAGCCCGCGCCTTTGCGTTGTCAAGCACTCGACCAATCCTACAGGTGGTCGCGACCGCGCGCAGGCCTGCTCATTATCCCGATGTATGTTTCGGGGGGCGGTTCGTTTCCAACGCTTGGTGATTGTCTGAGTATAGCCGCCGCCGATGATGGGAAGGCCACCGCGATATTCGGAGATCACGATTTCCTTGCCTTCCACAACAATCAAAGCTTTGTCGCGTCCCGGCAGGGGAGCGTGATAGTTGGTTCGTCTGGCGAAGATACCCAACTCGCATTGGGCTGCCGCTAAAACATTGTCGACTTCAAAACTCGTTAATGTGGATTGTGCCTGTGCCGAGCCGCAAAAAATCGCGACCGCAAGTGCGGCCAAAATCAGTTTGAACATGAATTTTCCTCGCCCTATCGGTCAATTGAGCCTCAAACTCGCATAAATGGCAAGCACAGGTTGTAAATAGTTTTGGAGCGAGGCCGCGTTTGGGCTTCTCCGTGGAACAGATGCCGAGCAATAGCCGTTACCTCCATTCACGCAAGCTTTGGGAGAACGACAATGAGACTGACCGAACGCGTCGCGTGTGCGGCCGTGATTGCCGTGCTGGGATCCTTTGCGGGATCGGCGGCCCAGGCTGACCAGACCTTCACGGGGGTCGTCACCATCCTCGATCGCACCACCAGCGAAGTGGTGATCAAGCAGGCGCCGGCTGGCGAGACCGTCGGCGCGAATACGCCGGGCGCGGTGGAGAAATTCCGGCTGCGCACGGTTCCGGAGTCGCTGCATGCCGGCGAGCGCGTCACGGTGACCTATACCGAGAGCAATGGCGTCAAGACCATCAGCAATGTGACCGAGAAGAAGGACTAGGCGATACGGGCGCGTGGGCTGCTGCCGCAGGCGATACTGCTGCATGGACCATGCGCCCGGAATTCCTGGTGCGGACAGGTTCAATCCTTCAGCACGAACTTCTTGCGCAGTTCCACGGCCACTTCGTCGGCGAGTTGCTGGGCATAGGTGGCGTGTTTCGGCGCGGTGATCACCATCGGCCGCCAGCCGAGCAGGGCATCCCTGCGGACCGATACATAGACGCCGCCGACAACGATGCGCTGGGCGATCATTTCCTCAAGTTCGGCTTCGGTCTTTTCTTCTTTTCCCATAACCGGCTTCCCGTGATGCTCTGAAGCACCCCTCTAGCTAGGGAGGCGTTTCGGAAATGCAGTTCACAAGAATGAGAGACGCCAATATCACGATGTCGCAGGCAATGCTGTCGCAGGAAAATGCTGTCGCATGTACTGCTATCGCAGGTAAACGCTGTCGCAGTCTGAAGCCTCCGCAGCCGGCGCGCCTGTTCCGCGCGGCGCTCAGCAATAGCCGTAATAGCCGCAGCCATAGGGCGCGCGGCTGAAGATCGTCTCGGACGGGGTGCCGTAATAGTTGCGGTAATAATAGGAATTCGGCTTGCCGTAATAGCCATGCACGATGGAGGAGATATCCACCTCCGGCGCATATTGCACGATCGGCTCTTCCATCGGCTTTTCGTCCTTGACCACCACCACGCGGCGGCTCTTCACCACCGGCTCGTCGAACAGGCGGCCGATGCGGCCCTGGCCGGCCATGTCGGCGGCCTGCGCGCCCGCGATCAGGGCAGCGGCTGAAATGGCCACGGAAACGGCGGGGATGAGCAGGCGCAGCATGTCGGAGACTCCCATGATTCGCGGATCATAGCGGAGAACCTTTCACGGATCTTAACGACACCTGCCTTGCGCGGCGCTTGCTTGCGCAGCGTTGCCTGAATGGCGCCTGCGATCAGAGCGGCGTGCCCCAGGCGCGTGCCGTCTGCAGGATCCAGTCGCGATACAGCGTCAGCGGCGTCACGCCGGTGAGGCCGCCGCAGCCAGCGGCGTTCTTCGCGCCGGTGGACCACGACACCACGCCGATCACGATGTTGCGGCCATTTTGCTGCTGCAGCACGGGCCCGCCTGAATCGCCGGTGCAGGCGCCGAGGCCGTCGCGTGTGTTGTCGGTCGCGGGATCGACCAGTCTTATCTGCAATTTGCCGGGATGGCTGGTGGAGGTGAGCTGCGCCGCGCGCACGGTGCCGCCGCTCTTGCCGTCGCCGCGCGCGGCGACGCCGATGCCGGCCACGAGATAATTCTGTCCGGCGGCGAAGGGCTCGGTGGGCACGCCGAGCGGCAGCGCGGTCTTGCCGGGCAGCGGATCTGCGAGCTGCAGCAGCGCCACATCGGCGCTGGCGCGATGCGCCTTGATGCCTTCCGCATTGAACTGCGGATGATCGGCGACACGCTTCACCGCCAGCAATTGCGGCTGCCGCTGGGCGTCATAGAGCACGATCTTGTAACTGGCGCCGGGCGTCACGCAATGCGCCGCCGACAGCACCAAAGTCGGCGCGATCAGCGCGCCGGAACAGAAATTGCCGCGCGAGCCGACAATGGTGATCACCGCGCGGCCGATCTCGTCATCGCGCACGCTCGCGCCGCCGACCAGGGCAGAAGCGGGAATTGAGATGAGCGATGCAAGCGCAATGCTGGCAATGGCGAGAGTGCGCCGCGTCACGCGTGGGCGCGGCGGCATGCGGGAACCTGTCTGAATCATGGCGGGGATGTCAGCCCCGCGGACCCGCGATGTCAATTCCCTGATTGGTCACACGAGCCTCCCGGAGATCCCCATGTCCGCCATTCTGCTGGTGCCGCCGGCAAGCGAACCGCTGTCGCTTGCCGAGGCCAGACAATTTCTGCGTGTCGAGCACGCCGACGATGACGCTGTCATCACCGCGCTGACCGCCGCCGCCCGCGCGCATGTGGAAGCGCTCACACGCCGCGCGCTGCTGACGCAGACCTGGCGGTTCGTGCTGGATGCATGGCCCGCGAATGGGCGCATTACCCCGCGCATCGGGCCGCTGCAGAGCCTGCTCGCTGCGCGGGTGTTCGATGCGAGTGGCGTCGCGCATGCGCTGGAGGTCGAGAGTTTCGTCGTCGACACCGCAGCCAATGTCATCGCCGCGCCGTGCTGGGCCTTGCCCGCACCGGGGCGCGCTGTCGCAGGCATCGAGCTCGATGTGATCTGCGGCTTCGGCGCGCTTGCGAGCGACGTGCCGGCGGATCTCCTTCATGCGCTGAAGATGCTGCTGGCGCATTGGTATGACAATCGCGGTCTCGCAGCGATCGGCACCGGCACTGCGATGCAGCCGGCGGGTCTGCACGCGCTGATCGCGCCGTATCGGGGGCTGTCGCTATGATCGATCCCGGACGGTTGAAAACACGCCTGGTGATCGAGGCGCCCGATGAGGCCGATGACGGGCAGGGCGGCGTCGCGCGCGACTACAGCGCCGTCGCCACGGTCTGGGCCGCGGTGCTACCGGCCCGCATGACTCGCACCGTCGAGGCCGATGCCGACGGCGCGCTGGTGCATCTGCGCATCATCCTGCGCGGCGGCTTCGCGCTGACCCTGCGGCATCGCTTCATCGACAGCGCGAAAATCTATCGCATCACCGCGTTGCGCGAGATCGACGACCGCAGGTTCGTCGAGATCGACGCCGAATGGCGCATCGACTGACGTTTTTCTTGACGCGTTTTCTTCACGCGAACCGGCATCCACTTCGCTCGAAAACGCTTTGCTTTCACGGAGCCTCCCATGCCCGCAGCCCACGTCGCCTTGCGCGCGGCGATCTTTGATGCGCTCAAGGCCGACACCGCGCTGGGTTTCGCGCTCGGCGGTCACCGCGTCTATGACGAGCCGCCTGCCAATGTCGCCTTTCCCTATGTCACGCTGGGCGATGCGCGCATCGTCGATGTCTCCGTCGATGACGGCCATGTGCAGGAGCATCAGCTCACGCTGCATGCCTGGTCGCGGCAGGGCGGCCACAAGGAGGCGCATGTCATCACCGGCGCGCTGCTGCAGGCGCTGGATGATGCGCCGCTGACGCCGAGCGGGCATCGCCTCGTCAATCTGCGCTTTGCCATCGCCGATATCCGGCGCGAGGCCGATGGCCGGACCTATCACGCCGTGGTGCGGTTTCGCGCCGTCACCGAACCGCAGTGATCTTTGCTTGACGCGTTTTCTTGACGCGAACCGGCATCCACTTCGCTTGAAAACGCTATTGTATAAAGGGAGCACGCGATGGGCGCACAGAAGGGCAAGGATCTGCTGATCAAGATCCATAACGGCACCACCTTCGTCACGGTGGCGGGGCTGCGCAGCCGGCGCGTCGCCTTCAATGCGGAGCTCGTCGACATCACCCATGCGGAATCCGTCGATCGCTGGCGCGAGCTGTTGGCCGGCGCCGGCGTGCGCCGCGCGTCGATCTCCGGCCGCGGGCTGTTCAAGGACGGCGCCTCCGACGCCTTGGTGCGGCAGGCGGTCTTCGACGGCAGCATCAATAATTGCCAGGTGATGGTGCCGGATTTCGGCACCATCACCGGCCTGTTCCAGATCGCGAGTCTCGAATTCGCCGGGGAGCACAATGGCGAAGTGAGTTTCGATCTCGCGCTCGAGTCTGCGGGCGCGCTGATATTTGCCGCGGTGTGACCCTTACCCTCCCCTGGAGGGGGAGGGTCGTCACGTGCGTAGCACGTGGCGGGGTGGGGTGAATGTTCATCGACGGTGCTTGTGGCTTCACCCCACCCCGTCTCGCATTGCGCTTCGCGCGCTGCTCACCGATCCTCCCCCTTCAGGGGAGGGTAAGAACGGAGATCACCATGCCCAACAGATTGCGCGGCGAGATCGCCGCCGAGATTGGCGGCCGCAGCCATACGCTGGTGTTGACGCTCGGCGCGCTGGCGGAGCTCGAAAGCGCATTCGGCGCCGACGATCTCGCAGCACTCGCCGAACGTTTCGGCTCCGGGCGGATGTCGGCGCGCGATCTCATCCGCATTATCGGCGCCGGACTGCGCGGGGCGGGGGAGGCCATCAGCGATGACGAGGTTGCGACCATGACCGTGCCGGGCGGGGCCGCGGGCTTTGTCGGCATCGCCGCCGAACTGATTGCCGCGACCTTCACCGACACGCGGCAGGCCGTGCGATGATGGCCCCCGCGCCATTTCCATGGGCCGAGGCGATGCAGTTCGGTTTCGGCGTGCTGCGGCTGTCGCCGGATGCGTTCTGGCGGATGACGCCGCGTGAACTGGCGCATGCCATCGCGGGGGTGCGCGGACCCGTGTCGATGCCGATGGACCGGGGGGCGCTCGACGCATTGATGAAACAGTTTCCGGATTCTGGGGAGCTTCTCCATGAGTGACGCCAGTGACCTCAGTACGGCGTCGAGCACGCTCGACGGCATGACCACGAAGACCGCCGGCCTGACATCCGCCGCGACGACGTTCTCGAAAGTGATGACCCAGGCCTTTTCGAGTTCGGTCGCGTCGGGCCAGAAGTTCGACGACGTGCTGAAGTCGCTGGCGCTGAAAATGTCGGACCTGGCGACGAAATCCGCGCTGCAGGCCGGCGCGGGCGCGATGTCATCGAGCATTGCCTCGCTGGTCTCGAGCCTGTTCGGCGGCGCGGGCAAGGCTGGTGTCAGCAGTCCGGTGAAGGCGTTCGCGTCGGGCGGCGTGATCGGCACGCCCAGTTATTTTCCGATACCCGGCGGCGGCACGGGTCTGGCCGGCGAGTCCGGGCCGGAAGCGATCATGCCGCTGCAGCGTGCCGCGGATGGCAGCCTCGGCGTCGCCACGCAGGGCGGTGGCAACACCATCAATGTGCAGATCGCGACGCCGGATCTCGACGGCTTCCGTCGTTCGGAGAGCTATGTCACCGGCCAGATCGCCCGTGCCGTCGCGCGCGGACAGCGCAGTCTGTGATGGATAGCGTGCGATCTGCTTACCCTCCCCTAGAGGGGTCGAGCGGGCGACTTCGCCCGCTCTGGGGTCGTCACGTGCGCAGCGCGTGACGGGGTGGGGTGACTGTTCATCGACGGTACTTGTGGCTTTACCCCACCCCGTCTCTCATCGCGCTTCGTGCGCTGATCGTTCACCCTCCCCCTCCAGGGGAGGGTGAAGGAAGAGTCTCATGACAGTCTTTCACGACATCCTGTTTCCGCTCGATATTGCGCTGAAGAGCGCAGGCGGACCGGAGCGGCGCACGGAGATCGTGTCGTTCGGCTCAGGCCGAGAGGAGCGCAACGCACGCTGGGCGCATTCGCGGCGCCGCTACGATGCAGGCTACGGCATCAGGACGCTGGCGGCGCTGCAGAGCGTGGTGGCGTTCTTCGAGGAGCGGCGGGGAAGGTTGCATGGCTTTCGCTGGCGCGACCGGCTCGATCAGACCTCGAACATCTCGGGCGACGCGATCTCGCCCCGCGATCAGGGCATCGGCATCGGCGACGGTGCGACCGCCTCGTTTCAATTGATGAAGACCTATGGCAGCGCTTTTGCGCCCTATCAGCGGCCGATCACCAAGCCCGTCGACGGCAGCGTGCGGATCGCCGTTGGCGGCGACGAGATCGCGGGCAGTGCATTCAGCTGCGATGTGACGACGGGCCTCGTGACATTCGCCAGCGGGCATATTCCTGGGGCGGGTACCGCGATCACCGCCGGCTTCCAGTTCGATGTGCCGGTGCGTTTCGACACCGACTATCTCGAAGTCGATCTGTCGGCCTTCGCCGCCGGTGCAATCCCGAAAATTCCGCTGGTGGAGATCAGAATTTAGGAGGCGCATCGGTCGTGAGGGGGGCGGACTATCAGTCGGTAGTCTCGCCGTGCAGCTCGAGCTTGTAGCTGTCGGTGTTCTCGAAATTGACCGTGACCTTCTTGCCCTCGAAAGCCAGCGTCCAGGACTGCATTTCGCTGTGGCCGAGAATACGGCGCTCGACGACAAAAGTATTGGTGTTCGTCCATCGCCCCCGCACCGCATCGACACCGTAGCTGACGGGAGAACCGGTCCGGAAGTTGCCGTCAAGTCCAAGTGGACCGGTGAAGCGTCGGGTCTGTTCGGGCTTGCCGGTGACGGTGGTGATCTCCCATGACGGGCTGTCACCGACCAGGGTCAGGCTGAACGTCCCGACCCGGATTGCATTTTGGGTGAAGCGGTAGGTCTTGTCGGAGACGTCTTTGGCCAGATCCGGCGTCAGGCCGAGCGGTGACGGCCGCGGCGTTGCCGCGTTGCGGATCGATGCGGCCAGCAGGGCCTGCGCGACGGGATCGTCGGGCAGGGCGCTCTCGGATTTCACTGCGCCGGCGATGTCGTCGATCAGACGGCGGGTCGGATAGAATTCATCCTTGCGCATGCTGCCGGTCAACACGGCGACAATATCGAGTTTCGGCAAAACCATGATCAGCTGCGAGTGCAGACCACGCGCCATATAGGCGCCTTTCTCAGGGATCGACCACCACAGATTGGCGTAATGATTGTCGGCAGTTGCGACGATCTTGCCCTCGGCCGCGCGATCGACCCATGACGGCGGAATGATCTCGCGGCCTTCCCAGACACCGTTTTGCAGATAGAGATAGCCGATCTTTGCCATGTCATGCGGCGGGATATAGAGCCCGGCTTCGCCATCGGTCACGCCCTGCGCGTCGGGGCGGCCCCAGTCAATGTCGGTAATGCCCAGCGGTCCGAACAATTCGCGCTTGGCGAATTCGAGCGCGTTCTGTCCCGTCTTCTTGTTGATCAGCGCGGAGAGCAGATAGGGATTGCCGCTATTGTAATAGAACCGCTCGCCCGGCGCCCGGCTCATCTCCTGGCCGAGTACGAATTCGGTCGGATTTTTGCTGCGATACATCCGGTCAAGCGTTTCGTCGGATGTATAGGCTTCCTCCTTCCAGGCGATGCCGGAAGTCATGTCGAGCAGATGCTGGATCGTAATGGCCTTCTTGCGATAATCCAGTTTGTCGATCTGATTGTCGGCGAACAGATCGACGACCGGGTGATCGACACTGTCGAGTATCCCGTTTTTCAATGCGATGGCGATCAGCGTCCCGGTGACGCTCTTGGTCACCGAGCGCAGATCGTGGCGCAGGCCGGCGACATAAGGCGCGTAATAGGCATCGGCGACCAGCTTGCCATGGCGCACGATCAACAGGCTGTCCTGCTGGCGTGCGCCGACGGTATCGATCAATTGGGCGAGCCTGCCGGAATCCATCCCTTGCGATTCCGGCGTTGCGACCTGCCAGCCCTTGGTCGGCCATGGCGGCGTCGTCGCCGGCGTTTCGTCCGGCGCACCTGCTGCGCGAATGACGGTCGCGGGAGTAACGATCAGTGTGACGATTGCCGCGAGCACGGCGATCCCGGCAAGGCGTTGTCGCAGCATCCGTCCGCTCCCTGTGCCCGGCTTGTTGCATGCCGGTACTGTGAGAACAATTAGAGCGCGAAGGATGGTCGCGCGCAACGACGACGTTTCAGGATTCAACCATGCGCAGCATCCCGCCCGCACTTCAGGCCAGGCTCGATTCCGGCGTCACCACACTGGCGCAGGTCTGGAAATTGACGCGGCGCGATGGCGTCGTCGCGGGTTTCACCGATCACGACTGCGATCTCGTCATTGATGGCGTCACCTATCGCGCCGGCACCGGGCTCGCCGCGTCGGAAGCCACGAGCCGCTTCGATCTGTCGGTGGACGGCGGCGATATCGCCGGTGCGCTGGACGACGACATCCTCACCGACGCGGATCTCGCGGCGGGGCGCTACGATGCCGCGCAGGTGGAGACCTGGCTGGTGGACTGGAGCGACACCTCGCTGCGCGTGCTGACGGCGCGCGGCACGCTCGGTGAAGTGAAGCGCGAAGGCACCGCATTCATCGCCGAATTGCGTGGGCTTGCGGCGCTGCTGTCGCAGGAGAGCGGGCGGCTCTACACGGCGCGCTGCGGTGCCGATCTTGGCGATGGCAAATGCCGCATCAATCTCGCAGGCTGGCGGGGGACTGGTGCGGTCGAGGCGCTCGAAGGCGTGTCGATGTTTTCCGCGAGTGGCCTCGGTGCCTTCGCAGATGATCTGTTCACCGCGGGGCGTCTGACATGGACGAGCGGCGGCAATGCCGGGCTCGCCATGGAAGTGAAGCAGCATCGCGTCACGCCGGGCCATGTGCGGTTGTCGCTGTGGCAGGCCATGGCGGAGCCGATCGCGGCTGGCGATGCATTCACCGTCACGGCCGGCTGCGACAAGACGCTGGCGACCTGCCGCGATCGCTTCGGCAATGTCGATAATTTCCGCGGCTTCCCTGCTATCCCTGGCAACGATTTCGTCATGAGCTATCCGACGCCGGGGACGGGTGGGGGATGGAGTGGATTATAGCGTTTTCGAGCGAAGTGGAGACCGGTTCGCGTCAAGAAAACGCGTCAAAACAGAAAGCTAGAGCCTGGTTCTGATTCAATCAGAACCAATAAGGCTCTAGCGAGCGGCCGATATGCGAGAGCTCACCGCACATGTCGCCTGCAATTATTCTGGAGAAAGTTTCGGTTTCGATCAGGAGGGCGTTTCGGGCAGGGCCCGGCGCCATACATTGTTGCTCACTTGCCGCCAGTGACATCGAGGAACGTGCCGGTGACGAACGAAGCCTCGGCGCCCGCCAGCCACAGGATCGCTCGCGCAACCTCTTCAGGCTGACCGCCTCTACCCATCGGGATCGAGTCCTTGACGCGATCCACTCGTCCGGGCTCTCCGCCGCTGGCATGCATGTCGGTGTAGATGTGCCCCGGGCGAATGCAGTTGACGCGTATGCCATCCCGCGCGACTTCCTTGGCGAAGCCGGTCGTGAATGTCTCGACGGCACCCTTCGACGCAGCGTAGTCGACATATTCGCCGGGGCTGCCCAGCCGGGCCGAAGCCGACGAGATATTGATCACGGAGCCGCCCCGTCCGTTGTGACGATACGACATGCGCTTCACTGCCTGCTGGGCACAGAGGATAGGGCCAATCGCGTTGACGGCGAAGATGCGCTGCATCCGCTGGAATCCGAGATCCTCCAGCCGGGACTGCCGCGCGAGCATCGCGGCGTTGTTCACCAGCACATCGATCCGGCCGAACACACGGTCGATCTCGGCGAATAGCTGGGCGACCTGCTCTGGATCCGAGCTATCTGCGCGCACGGGTAAAGCCCGACGCCCAGCAGCTTCAACGTCAGCCGCCACCGCAAGGGCGGCAGACTCGTTGGAGACGAAGCTGATCGCCACATCGTAACCCTGTGCGGCAGCAAGCCGCGCAGTCGCCGCGCCTACGCCGCGACTTCCGCCCGTTATCAGAATGAGCGGCGTCTGCGAGACCGTATCCATTTGGCGAACCTTCATGTGGTGGTGAAAGAATGATCTAGGGCTGTCCGGATGAGTGCGATGCCAGACCGATTGCGACGTCATCGCTCAGATGCCTTGATAGAGCGATCATGAACGGGCAGATCGCCAGCGCCGTCATCGCGGTCGCGGCCGTTGCCGTCGCGGGTCCGAACGCGTCGCCCAGAAACCCATAGAGAACCGGGGCACCGGCGCCCGCGCCGATGGTGCCCGTATAGAACAAAGCGAATGCACGCTCGGTGCGATGGGGCGGGGTCAGTTCGGGAACCGTTCCATACAGCACCGATGACGTGCCGTTGAGCATCACTCCCAGCACCGGCAGAAGCACGATGGCCGGAACGAGCGGCAGGGCCAGAACGCCGAAAATCAGAAGGGCAGTGGCAACCTCGGTGAAGAGGACGGTGCGCCGGGTGCCGACCTTGTCGCCCAGCCAGCCGCACGCAAACTTGCCGGCGGCCCCACCGCTGAAGACAAGTGCCAAGGCGAAACCGATGGTGGGAAGCGTCGCTCCTTTTGCAATCAGGAGGAATGGCAGAAAGGCGAGGAAGCCCATTCTGACGGCGCTATCGAGCATTCCGATCGCCAGCAGCCAATAAAACCCGCCTCGACTTTGACCCGTCTGGCTGGATCGTTCCTTCGTATCGGCTGCATGTCCTTTGCCGACCGCCGGCATCCACACAGCCATGGCGACGGACACCGCGATGCCCGCGATAGCGAGAGCGAATACGGCGTGTTGCCAGGCGACGCTGACAAGCAGCAGAGACATGAGCGCGGGAATGGCCGCCTTGCCGAGATCACCGGTGAAATTGTAGACGCCAAGCGGCCTGCGCGCAGCGCGCCCATAGGCGCGCGACACGGCGGCGGACGCCAGAGGATGTTGGGTGCTTGAGCCTGCGCCTGCCAGCGCAAGCGCCAGGCTCAGTCCGACGATGCCGCCGGAGATGCCCGCGAGAGCGTAGCCCAGTGCCGCCAGCGCTGTGCCGCAACAGAGAATGATTTTGGCGTCGATGCGCTCCGCAAGATGCCCTGCCGGAATTTGCAGACATGCCATGGTGCCGGAATAGAGCCCGCGCAAAATAGCAAGCACGCTGTAGCTCAGTGCGAATTGGGACTGCCAGATCGGCAGCAGCACGTAGATCACGTCGGTGAAACCGTCGTGCAGAGCGTGATTGAGCCCGGTGAGCGCAAGCGTTCGCGCGGCGCGTGTCCGGTTCGCAGGAGCCGTAGTGGTGGATGCCGTGGTCTCATTGTGGGTCATGTGCTGTTTCTTGGGTCTTCCGGCGCACGCGCCGCAATTGCAGAAAATCTGAAGATTGGTGTGCTAAAGCTGGTGTCTGGCATGCAAAGCGCTGCTAAAGTCACTCTGAACTAGAGTTCAGGCTGTCACAAATCAGTAATACTCAGGTCATGGGCTAGAAATTCTCAACTATGTCCACCTTTGTCCCGCGCCGTAGCCTGCCGCCGCTGAATGCGGTCCGCGCCTTCGAAGCCGCCGCCCGCCTCGGCAGTCTGAAGGAGGCGGCCGTTGAGCTCAGCGTGACCCACGGCGCCGTCAGTCAGCAGATCCGGCACTTGGAAGACTGGCTGGGTGCTCCGGCGCTGTTTCGGCGTTCGGTCCGCCGGGTCGTGCTGACGCCTGCCGGCGCAGCGTTGCTCACCGAATTCGGACCGGCGCTCGATCGTATTTCGGCTGCCGTGCAGCAGCATCGAACCAGACGGGATGACGCGCCATCCATCGTGCTGCATGTGAACGCTCTCGCAACTTTCAGTCTGCGATGGCTGTTGCGACGCATGGGCGCTTTTCGTGCGGAGCATCCTGACATCGAGGTACGCTTGAGCACGTCGAACGAGACGATCGACGCCCTGGCAGAGTCGTTCGATGTCGTGATCAGAGGTGGCCCGGACACTTTTCCCGGTTACACCTCGCGTTTCCTGTTCGGGGAGCGGCGGCTGCCGGTGTGTAGTCCGACCATCCTGGATCGGGCGCCGCTGACCGATATCCGCGATCTGTCGCAGCACACGCTGCTTCACGTCTCGTCGATGGCGCGGCTATGGCGCGACTGGCTGGCTGAGGCCGGACAGCCCGCCCTTCGCCCAGAGGCATCCCTGACCTTCGATCATTTCTATCTGACCATACAGGCAGCGATCGACGGACTCGGCGTGGCGATGGGGCCGACCGCATTGGTTGCCGATGATCTCGCGGCCGGGCGATTGATGACGCCGTTTCCGGACATCAGTCTTTCGGCGCGAAGCTACTTCGCCTATCTGCCGGAGGCGCGACGGACCGATCCACATATCGCCGTGTTCTGCGACTGGCTCGAGCAACAAGGCCGCGATCTCGTCCGGAGCTAGCGTCGATAGCACCGTCGCTTCCATGAACCGCTGGGGCACGGCGCGAGCGGCGACGCCGATCAGGGCACTCGTCGGTCGCTCTCCGGCCCCGAACAGTTTCCTGGTGTATCGGCAATGTCGAAAATTTCCGCGGCTTCCCGCAGATTCCCGGCAACGATTTCGTCATGAGTTACCCGACGCCGGGGACGGGCGGGGGATGATCCTGATCAGTCTGTCGCCTGCATGCTGGGCGATGGCGGACGAAGCGTTTGCCCCTGTAGCAAATGACCCGAGGTGGACTCAGAGCAGACTTACACGCGCTTTACGCCCGGCGGTTGCCAGCTTCCGTCGAGAACCTCGGGTTTCGGCCAATAGAGACGCATGTTCATTGTGAATGGGCCACTTGCAGGTGCCGGTAGCCAGTTTGCTTCCTTCTCTTTGCCGGGCGTCTCACGCTGGATGTAAAGGTCGAGCGAGCCGTCGGGGTTGAACGAAAGTTTATCGCGATCTCCGATGGCGTAGCGATCAATCGGATTGGCCGCGAAGGCCTGCTTTTCGTTGTACATTGTAAGGGACCAGAAGCCACGCACCGCGGGAAGCAGGTTCTTCTCAAAATGCAGGACATACCGATTGTCGCTGCTGAACGGCTTACCATCGGCATCGGTGAGCGCCGTTGGATAAACGGCATCCTCGATGGTGTTGGCACCGAGACCGGCAAAAGCGACTCCGGCCCGGCTGAGATAATCCGCGCCATAAGTCCCGACCGCCGAGAGGTTTGTGCGCCATCCAGCATGCGCCATGCCGGCGCGCAAAAACTGTGCTTTGATCTTTTTCGTTGCTGCCGGGCCAGCATCGCTTAACGCGCGCTGCACTTCCGGTGATGCGCTTTTGAAGTCGAATGGTTTGCCCGGCTCGATTCCAATGCGCAGCATCTGGTCAAGGATCGGATAGTCGTTCGCGTGAGGCGGGTTGGTCCTCGCCAGCTCCGCAAACAACGAAAAGTAGGCCGCTGGAGTCATCTTCTCCACTTGCTCCGTGGGCGGCGTCTTCATATCCCAATCGGGGTTGATCTTGCTGGGCGGCTGAGTAGCGAAGCGCCCCGGCTGCGTAGCGACTAGTCCGGCTTGAAACTTATGCACGGCGTCGTAATCGGCTTTGCCATTGGTCTGTGTGCGCCCGATGATCCAGCCAATTGCGGTCGGGCTTCGAATGGAGATGGCCTCGGGATGAACGTCGCCTCGCCAGTCCGGCCCCGTTATGCGAAGGTATTGTGCGCTTGTGCCGGTCGTTCGGCTGCCAGTGGACTCAAACACGTCGGTCCACATGTCCAGCATTGGCAGTAGATAGTAACGCCCGCCCGAGTCAGGCACGCCTATCAGCAGCGGAGCTTCCGACACGTCAAACCACATCAGCGAGTAGAGCGTGTCAGCATTCGGACGCACCACGTCGGTAAAGGTGGCGTCAGGAAATGCTGGTAGATGACCGAACTGATTCATCGGTGCCTTACCGAAATGGCTGGCATCGGCGACATTGGTGCTGACCCGGCGCGTTATTTCCATGAGGATTAGGGGATAGGCGTAGATGTAGGCGCTGATTGCTACCTCGCTGATCTCGTCGGAGGGAAGAGCCGCAAGCGTTTGCGCTTGGGCTGGCGTTGCATGGACTAATGCTTCGCCAATGAGGGTTGACGCCGCGAGCGCACAGCTACCGCCCAGCAATAGATCGCGGCGGCCAACGGTTGTGCGATCGTTCGAAAAATTATCTCGCATTTTCGTTGTGTTGGAGTCGTCGATTTTCATCGGGTGCCTCCTTAACTCGTGGCCCACAGCTTGCGACACCGAGAAGAGAGAATCAACCGGTACTAGAATTGGCGCGACAAATTGAAACGACAGAAAAGCTGACCCATCGAAGGACAAGTCTGCTTCTGACACTTGGCGTCGTTTCGAAAGAGCTCGATCCGTCGCAACTTATCTGATGACGAACACCACGAGAATATGGGTGGCGTGTTGTAGCCACTCGCTGAGGAGCAGCATCGCTACGCGATGAAGATCAGGGTTACTCGTCGGTCGCTCTCCGGCCCCGAACAGCTTCTTGGTGTATCGGCAATGTCGATCATTTCCGCGGCTTCCCCGATATTCCCGGCAACGATTTCGTCATGAGTTACCCGACGCCAGGGACGGGTGGGGATGAGCACGATCAATCCGTCCCCTGCAGCGTGACGGATGGCGGGTGGGTCGCATGTGATGCGGCGGCATCGATTCGCTGCAGGGCGATGTAGTGGACGATCGCGAAACAGGCGATCGCGACGGCGTAGAGCAGACGTTCGAGTAATGCCATCGGTGGTCCATCCGGATGAGAGACGCGCTTGTCGCGGGTTCACCATCGATGGAGCAGTGATATCAAGCGTCCTACGAACGACGGATACGCGTTCACATTCATCTGTTGCGTGCGTCGCCACGTTCCGCTGTCGGTGTGATCGGCAAGCGGCGTCTACCCGATCACGCGCGTCGCATAGCCGGCGAACAGCTTGACCAGATCCGCCTGCCGCCGGGTTCCGGTTTTGTAGAACAGGCGGCTGAGATGCGTCTTGATCGTCGTTTCGGCGACGCCGAGCGCTGCAGCGACCTCCGGCACGCCGCCGACCTGGACGATCGCCAGCAGGACGCGAAGCTCTGACGGTGTGAGCTGGAATGTCTTGCCGATGAGTTCGGGCGGCGAGGTGGCGTCGATATCCGCCTTGCGCACGAACAAGGCCGCCGTGGCCGAATAGACCAGACCGGCCTGTCGCCGTGCTCCCGATGTCAGCGGCAGGAGATGTGCGACGTATCGTTCGCCAGTGCTGCCGACGAGCGGCATGGCGATTCCGCGGGTGCCGAGTGCGCTGTCGCCTTCACCGGCGACGGCGAGGGCCTCCCGCAAGGCGCGATCGGCCTGGCTGTCGCGAGCACTGAGGCGGCCGGAGGAGGCGCGCAGGACGTCCGCTGTATCGAGCATGGCATGGCCGGCAAAGTTGGCATGAACGATGCGCGCAGCCGAATCGACGAGGAACAGGCCGACGCTCAGCCCGTCCAGCGTATCCGCCAGCGTCGCGGCCTCGGCGGCTTTCAGATCGAACATGCGTCCGATCATCACGGCGCGGCGGATATGCGGCGCGATCAGCCGCATACGGTGACGTGCGCGCTCATCGGCGACGCCGTCACGCTCATGCCGGAACACGCCGAACATGGCGACATTGGTGATCGACTTGTCGAGCACCGAATTGATGCAATCCGCCAGTCCCTGCGGCTGCACCCATTCCTTGTAGAAGCGGGTTTCCCTGAACTCCGCGTAAGGCAGGATGTCCTCGATCCCAATCGGTTCATCGAGCTCCGCGAAGAACTGCACGGTTGTGGTAGGATCGAGCGCAACATATTTGTCGAAATAGGAGCTTTGATAGTCCGCGGAAATGCCGACCACGTGGAGAATATGCCCCGACGGCATGGCTGCATTCTTGGTATAGAGGCTGGCGCCGACACCGCCGACGAATTGCATCGCGCGCTCGATCGCATTCGTCCAGGACGACGAGTCGAGGACGGTGTCGTAGATGCAGCCGATCAGGTCGCTGAGCTGTTCTGCGCCTTCTGCGAGATCAGGCGATGCGAGCCGGGCGGCCATCGGCCAGAGCGGAGTCACTGACGTCATTTGCAACTATCTCTCGGGAAGGTGAGCATGCACCTTTGCATGCGTGCCTATGCCGGCACACCGACGATGCGTGATTGGAAAGCTATGTGGTTCCGGCGGCGATGTCGTTGCCGAACGCGCAGAAGCTGTGTTTCAGCATGCGAAATATTTTCCGAATGATGCGCGGAATAAATCGAAAATCACGGACGTGCGCCGATCGGTCTTTGATAGCAAAATGACGGCGCTTGCGGCGCCGTCATTTGAACCAAATTCAACTGATGCGGAACACTCAATCCTTGTGCAGGAACGCGTAGTCTGCCGAATAGGGCACGCTGAGAAACTGGCCGGCATCATCGCATGAACCGGCGGCAACGCCGCCTTTGGTGTTGATGCGCTGGATCACGTCGACCATTGCGAGCTTGCCGTCGCCATGCCGGTCAGTCACCGTCAATTTGAGCCACGGGATATCGCTCGCGGTTTTACCTGGTGCGCGACCAATCGCTTTGCCGCCCAGCGTGCTGCCATCGGTGAGTTCCCAATGCGGGCCCGCATAGTGGCGGCCGACGGTCAGTCCATTGGACAGCAGCGTGGCGATCGGCTCGCGGAAGCTCCAGGAGAGCTTGCCGTCGGAGGCGGCCATGCACTCATAGACCTGCGCGCCCTCCGCGTGATAGATCGCGACGATGGTGGCATCCGGCTCGGCAATCTCGGACGGCACCTGAGCTGCGACCGCATGCGTCAACGCGGCGAGGGCCGCGATGAGCGCCGCCCCGAACAGTCTGCACTTCACTTTGCAATTCATGTGATCGTTCATGGGACCTCGCGCGTGATGTCTATTCAGCGACGGCCTCGCCGGAGCCGCCGAGCTCCGCCGGAAAGTCCTTCAACTTCGGCAGGCCGTCCTTCATCGGCAGCACGGTCTCGGCATAATTGACGTGGACACCGGGTTCGAAACGAAGTGTCGGGATGGTCGCCGCAAAGACATCGACCAGGCCGAACGTCGGATGATTGGTCAGCAGGTGCCCGCCACATTTGCTGCAATATTGGCGCTGGCTGAGCGGCGTCTTCTGGAAGCTTGAAATATGCTTGGCGCCTGCGGTGATCCGCACGGCACTCGGCTTCCACAGGCTGAAGGCATTGACCGGCCCGCCGGACCACGAACGGCATGAACTGCAGTGGCAATAGCCCATCGCTTCCGGTGCACCATCCGCTTCCAGTTCAACTGCGCCGCAGAAGCACTTCCCAACATGTGTCATCGATCTCGTTTCCTCTTGCTCGTGCATTGTGTCCCGCGGTGAAGCCGGGGCATCGAGCGTTCTGCTAGCAGGGACGCGCAAAGCGGAGCGTCATGCGATCGGATGAGCCAGCATCACAAGATGTGTCGATGCAATACGCGTGCCGGATGGCGATGTGGCGCGTCGCGCAATCGCTGACGCGATGGAGTTCACGTGATGATCGAAACGCTCACGCCTATGGTCCTCGTTTCCGAGGCGCGGAGCTGGATCGGCACGCGCTATCAGCATCAGGCGTCGGTGAAGCATGTCGGATGCGACTGCCTCGGCCTCGTGCGCGGCGTCTGGCGTCATTGCATTGGCGATGAGCCGGAAGCGCCGCCGCCTTATGCGCCGGACTGGGCCGAGGCGCGGGCTGAGGAGTCGCTCGCGCAGGCGGCGTTGCGTCATCTCGTGACCGTTGCAGTGGATGACTTCGGCGCTGGCGATGTGTTGTTGTTTCGCTGGCGCGACGGCTTCGTCGCCAAACATGCCGCGATCGCAAGCGGCGAGGGCACAATGATCCACGCCCATGACGGCGCGGCCGTGTGCGAGGTGGCGTTGACATCCTGGTGGCGGCGGCGTCTGGCCTATGCGTTTCGCTTTCCCGGAGTGAGCTGATGTCGCAACTCGTCCTCTCGACGGCCGGCGGCGCCATAGGCGGGATGTTCGGGCCCATCGGTGCAATCGCGGGCCAGCTCGCCGGCGCGGCGCTTGGCGGTGCGATCGATAGCGCGCTGTTCGGTTCCAGCGATCAGACCACAAGCGGTCCGCAACTGGCCGATCTCGATGTGATGGCGTCGACCGAAGGGGCGCCGATCCCGCGCATCTATGGCCGCGCGCGGCTGAGCGGCCAAGTGATCTGGGCGACGCCGCTGGAGGAGGTCGTAACATCGGATACGGTGCCGACCGATGGCGGCAAGGGTCTCGGCGGCGGTCCGACGACAACGACGACGACCTATAGTTACTTCGCGAATTTCGCGGTGGGTCTTTGCGACGGCGTGATCGGCCGCGTCGGGCGGATCTGGGCCGACGGCAAGCCGCTCGATCTCGATGGGATCAATTTTCGCGTCTATCGCGGCACCGAAGACCAGATGCCGGACGGGCTGATCGTCGCGAAGGAGGGCGCGGGTAACGCGCCGGCCCATCGCGGGCTGGCTTATGTCGTGTTCGAGCGCTTGCCGCTGGCGAATTTCGGCAACCGGCTTCCGCAGCTGTCCTTCGAGATCATCCGGCCGATCGGCCTGCTCGAAGCGATGGTGCGCGCGGTGACGCTGATCCCCGGCACCACCGAATTCGGCTATGAACCCTCCACGGTGGTGCAACTGCTAGGCCCCGGACAATCCGCACCGGAGAACCGCCATCACGGCTCGGCGCGGTCCGATGTGGTGGCGGCGCTGGACGATCTGCAGGGCCTGTGCCCGAACCTCCAGCGTGTCGCCATTGTTGTGGCGTGGTTTGGTTCGGATCTGCGCGCCGAATATTGCGTGGTACGGCCGGGCATCGACAATTCCGCCAAGACGACCAGCCCGCTGTCGTGGTCGGTGGCTGGCGTCACGCGCCCCTCCGCCTATGTGGTGTCGCAAATCGACGGACGTGCGGCATTCGGCGGGACGCCGTCGGATGACAGCGTCGTGCATCTGATCGGCGAGCTGAGAGCGCGCGGGCTGAAGATCACGTTCTATCCGTTCGTGATGATGGATGTGCCTGATGGCAACGGCCTGCCAGATCCGTGGAGCGGGGCGGACGCGCAACCGGCCTATCCCTGGCGCGGCCGCATCACCTGCGATCCCGCGCCAGGACGACCGGGCTCACCCGATGGCACCGCAACGGCCGGCGCGCAGGTCGACAACTTCTTTGCCGGAGGTGTCTGGAACTATCGCCGGATGGTGCTGCATTATGCGCAGCTCGTATCGCTTGCCGGCGGCGTCGATGGCTTTCTGATCGGCTCGGAATTGCCCGGGCTGACGCGCGTGCGCTCGGCGTCGGGCAACTATCCCGCTGTCGCTCAACTGATCGCGCTCGCAGCCGACGTGAAGGCGATCGTCGGGGGCGGCACGGCCGTGACCTATGGCGCGGACTGGACGGAATACGGCGCGCATGTCGCAACCAGTGACGCGTCGGAGATCCGTTTTCCGCTCGACCCGCTCTGGGCATCGGCCGCCATCGATGCGGTCGGGATCGATTACTATGCGCCGCTGTCAGACTGGCGCGATGAAGCCGATCATCTCGATCGTGATCTCGCCGACACGATCTATGATCGCGCCTATCTGCGCAGCAATGTGGCGGGCGGCGAGGCCTATGACTGGTACTATCCGAACGACGCCGCGCGCGACGCGCAGGAGCGTGTTGCCATCACCGATGGCACCGGTAAGCCGTGGATCCATCGCGTCAAGGATCTCTGGAACTGGTGGGGCAATGCCCATCACGAGCGCGTCGGCCATGCCGAGCTCGGCAGTCCGACCGCATGGGTTCCACGCAGCAAGCCGATCTGGCTGACGGAAATCGGCTGTCCCGCCGTCGACAAGGGCGCCAATCAGCCCAGCGTGTTTCCCGATCCGAAGTCGTCGGAGAACTTTGCGCCGTATTTCTCCAGCGGCGCACGCGATGACCTGATGCAGCGGCGCCATCTGGAAGCATTGATCTCCGCCTTCGATCCGGCCTTCGGCGCAAGCGATACCGACAATCCGGTGTCGCCTGTTTATGGCGGGCGGATGATCGATGTCTCGGCCATTCATGTCTGGACCTGGGACTCGCGGCCCTATCCGATCTTTCCCGCGGCCGATGACATCTGGGGCGATGGCGCCAACTGGCATACCGGCCACTGGCTGACCGGCCGGCTCGGCGGCGCGCCGCTGGATGCGCTGGTCGACAGGCTGGCAACGGATGCCGGTGTGACGGGGATCGATACATCGGCGCTGGCCGGCGGCTGCGACGGCTATGTCGTGGACCGGCCGATGGCGCCGCGGGCGATGATCGAGCCGCTGTCGGTGGCCTATGCCTTCGATGCCACGGCGGGGGATGGCACGTTGCGCTTCATCCCGCGCGGCGGGCCGCTGGTGGCGGAATTGTCCGAAGACGATCTGGTGGCGCCGGATGACGGCGCGCTGGCGCGGCTGGTCCGCGCACAGGAGACCGAATTGCCCCGTCAGGTCAGCATCGGCTTCAGCGATGCGCTGACGGATTATCGGCGCTCGGCGGTGTCCTCGCGCAAACTCACCGGCGGCGCCAACCGGATGCTGCATGCGGATCTCGCCGTCATCACCAGCGATACGGCAGCTACGCAGCGCGCCGAGGTCTGGCTGCAGGACCTGTGGGCCGGGCGCGAGCGCGCGGAGTTCGCCGTCGGCATGACTGCGCTCGCACTGGCGCCGGGCGACGTCATCGCGCTGACGCTCAACGAAAGGCGACGGCTGTTCGAGATCAGCGGGCTCGTCGATACGCAGGCGCGGCAGGTGACGGCGCGCAGTATCGATCCCGACGTGTTTGCCGTGCCGCTGCTGGCGCCTGAGATCAAGCTGCCGCCGGTGCCGGCGGCGCTCGGGCCGGTACAGGTACTCGCGCTGAATCTGCCTGTCATCGATGGCGCCAATGCCGATGTGCTGACACGGCTCGCTGTCTTCGCCAATCCGTGGCCGGGCTCGGTGGTGATCTGGCAATCGAACGACGGTGCGAGTTTTCAGGTCGCTGCCATCGCGGCGACGCCTGCTGTCATCGGCGAGACGCTGGATCCGCTGCCGGCCGGCCCGACCGCACGATGGGACAATGCCAATATCTGCCGCGTGCGGCTTCATGGCGGCGCGCTGGCTTCGCTGTCGGACGCGCGGGTGCTCGGCGGCAGCAATTCCGCAGCGGTGCGGAATGCGGATGGTGGTTGGGAGATTATCCAGTTTGCCGATGCCGAACTGGTCGGGGCCAACACCTACAAGCTGTCGCGGCTGCTGCGCGGGCAGGCGGGGTCGGAATCCGCGATGGCAGCGCTATTGCCGGTTGGTGCGCCGTTCGTGGTGCTCGACAGAAGCCTGGTACCGATCGCACGGGGACTCGACGCACTCGAACGACCATTGTCGCTGCGCGTCGTCGGCAATGGCCGCAGCCATGACGATGCCTCGGCCGTCGCGCTGATGCTGACGCCCGATCGCAGCGCGCTGCTGCCGCTCGCGCCCGTGCATGTAAAAGCCGTGCGCAAGCCCGATGGCATCCACATTGCGTGGATCAGGCGCACGCGTCTCGATGGCGATGGCTGGAATGCCGAAGTGCCCCTTGGCGAAGACGGCGAGGCGTACCGGCTCGAGATTCTCTCAGGTAGCACTGTCGTCCGCAGCATCGCCTGCACCACATCGCAGGCGCTCTATGCAGTGGCCGACGAGGTCGCCGATTTCGGCGCGCCGCAGCCGAGCCTGCATCTGCGCGTCGCGCAGCTCTCCGGCACCGTCGGCGCCGGGCATGCGACCGAGGGTATAATTTCATTGTGATCGTCATTGCGAGGAGCATAGCGACGAAGCAATCCAGCTCTTGGTTTTCTGGATTGCTTCGCTGCGCTCGCAATGACGGCTGAGAGCGCGAGACCGTAGACATGACCGACACGCCGAATCTCAAGCTGCCCTTCATCGATGGTGGGCAGGCGCAGAAACACGTCACCCATAATGAGGCGCTGCGCATTCTCGATGCGGCGATCCAGATCTCGGTGCGCGACGTGACGCGAACCGTTCCGCCGGCATCGCCGGCCGAGGGCGCACGGCATATCGTGGCGGCCGGGGCGTCAGGGGCCTGGAGCGGCCATGCGCTGGCCATCGCCACATGGCAGGACGGGGCCTGGACGTTCCTCGTGCCGAAAGCCGGCTGGTGCGTCTGGTCGGTGGCCGATGACGTGATGATGGTGTTCGACGGCGCGCTGTGGCGCGATCTGCGCAACCTTGCGCTCGACAATATCGACCATCTCGGCGTCAACACAGCGGCCGACAGCAGCAACCGCTTCAGCGTCAAGTCCGATGCCGTTTTGTTGTCGCATGACGACGTAACACCCGGCAGCGGCGACCTGCGGGTGACGTTCAACAAGCTGAATGCAATGAAGGATGTCGGCTTCACATTGCAGTCGAACTATTCACCGCGCGCGCTGATCGGCTTGCTCGGCAGCGACGATCTCTCGATCAAGGTCTCCGCCGATGGCGTGACCTATCGGACCGCGCTGGCAGTCGACAAGACCAGCGGGCAGGTCAGTTTCGAGCAGTCCCCGAAGTTTCTCGCCTATCTGAACTTCGACAAATATTGCGCGGCGAACACCTTCACCAAGGTGCAGTTCAACAATAGCCGGCATAACGACCAGAGCGTTTTCGATGCCGCGAACAACCAGTTTGTCGCGCCGGTCGCCGGCGTCTATGCGCTCGGCTTCCGCGTGTTGTTCAAGGCCAATGCGGCGGTGCCGACCATGCTGACGGCGGCCATGTACAAGAACGGCGTTGAGCTGCTCAACGACACGCGGGTGCAGACATCGTCGGCGCTCGTCAGCAACAGGACGATGTTGAGCGGCCATGCGCTTCTCAAGCTCGCCGCCGGCGATGCCATTTCGGTCTGGGCGGCGATGGAGACCAATGACGGCTATATCGCCGCCGCGCAGAACGGCTTCTACGGCCACCGCATCGCCTAGTTGCGCGAAGGCGAGGATCTCGCTCTCTTACAGGATCAACATCATGAAGCTCGATGGAAACACCTTGCGGCGTCTCTGGCCGCAGGGCGACAGCCGCGTGCCCGGATTGCTGTCGGGTATGGTGCAATCGTCCGAGGCTGTGTTTGCGCGCTACGGCATCACCACGCCTTTGCTTGCCGCGCATGTGATGGCGCAGATATCACACGAATGCGGAGCAGGGCGCGACGTCGTCGAGAACATGAACTACAGCGCCGGGCGGATGATGCAGGTTTGGCCGTCGCGCTTTCCGACCATGGCGAGTGCGGGACCTTATGCCGGCAATCCGCGGGCGCTGGCCAACAAGGTCTATAACGGCCGCATGGGCAACGCCGTCGGCTCCGATGACGGCTGGAATTTCCGCGGCAGGGGCGGGTCGCAGACCACGGGCCGCGAAGGCTATGAGCGGGTCAGGAAGGCCACGGGGATCGATGTGGTCAGCCATCCCGAATATCTGATCGATCCGCGGTACTTCCTCACTTGCGCTGCATCGGATTTCATCAATTGCGGCTGCCTGCCGTTCGCGAAAGCCGATGACATCGTCGGGGTCACGCGGCGGCTGAATGGCGGCACCGTGGGTCTCGCCGAGCGCAAGGCGTGGCTGGCGAAATGGAAGGCTGCGCTGCGCGATGTGTCGCTGGCGACAGCGCCGTCCGTAGGGCTACCGCCCGTGATCGCATCGCCGCCGCTGGTGCCCGAACTGCCGGCAGCCAAACCCACCACTAAGCCCACCAATCTTTCCGCTTTCATTGCCGCGGTAGTCGCGGCTTTCCGGAGGACATGACCATGGACTGGGGTGACCTTGCCAAACAGGTGATTGCGCTGGGCGCGCCGATGCTGGGGACGGCATTGGGCGGTCCGCTCGGCGGCGTGGCCGGCGAGATCCTCGCCAAGGCGGTGGGCTCGGTGACGCTGACGCCGGCGGCGGTGCAGGCGGCGCTTCCCGCGGCCGATCCAGCCAGGCTGGCTGAAGCCGAGGCGCATTGGGCTGACATGATCCGCGCCGAGGCGGAGACCCAGCGCGCGGCGATCAGCGAGACCCAGGCGACGATCCGCGCCGAGATCGCCAGCGACGATCCGCTGCAGCGCTGGTGGCGGCCGGCCTACGCACTGGAATTGACGGTAGAATGCGCCGCGCTGTGGTGTGTGCTGATGCACGAATTCTGGACCGGGGATATTCAGACCATCAACGCGCTGGTCAATGCCACAGCGCTCCTGGTGACCTATTGGGGGTTCCGGTTCGGCGTGCTAGGCGTCTATATCAGCGGCCGCACCCGCGAAAAGGTCAGTGCACTGACCGGGCAGGATTCGCCCGGCATGGTCGAGAAGCTGGTCAAGGCGGTTCTGGTCAAAGACGGTGTGAAGAAAAAGTAAGGTTGGCGGCCGTCGCCATTCATGGAGTGTTCACGCGTCCGGGCATCAATTCGGATTGTGAACGCGGAGAAGTCACTTGCGCCTGCTCGTTGTCGAAGATGATCCCGATCTCAACCGTCAGCTCACCACGGCGCTGACCGATGCCGGCTATGTCGTCGATCGCGCCTTCGATGGCGAGGAGGGGCACTTCCTCGGCGACAGCGAGCCCTACGACGCCGTGGTGCTCGATATCGGCCTGCCGAAGATGGATGGCATTTCGGTGCTGGAAGCCTGGCGCCGCAACAACCGCATCATGCCGGTGCTGATCCTCACCGCGCGCGATCGCTGGAGCGATAAGGTCCAGGGCTTCGATGCCGGCGCCGACGATTACGTCGCCAAACCGTTCCACCTCGAAGAGGTGCTGGCCCGCATCCGCGCGCTGCTGCGCCGCTCCACCGGCCACGCCCAGTCCGAACTCACTTGCGGACCCGTGTCGCTGGATACCCGCACCGGCCGCGTCAGCGTCTCCGGCAATCCGATCAAGATGACATCACACGAATACCGGCTGCTGTCCTATCTGATGCACCATACCGGCCGCGTGATCTCGCGCACCGAACTGGTCGAGCATCTTTACGATCAGGATTTCGATCGTGACAGCAACACCATCGAGGTGTTCGTCGGCCGTATCCGCAAGAAGCTCGACGTCGATATCATCCAGACCGTGCGCGGCCTCGGCTATCTGCTCACGCCGCCGCAGCCGTGATCGTCCCCGGGATCATGCGCTGATGCGCAACAGCTCGCTCGCAACGCGGCTGTTTCTGTCGGCGACGGCCTGGGTGGTGGTGATCCTCCTGATCACCGGCATCGTCCTGTCCTCGGTCTATCGCAGCGCCACCGAGCGCGCCTTCGATCGCCGCCTCAATCTCTATCTCCGTACCCTGGTGGCCGAAGTCGCCAATCCCCCGGACGCGCCGGATCACGATGCGCCATCGCTCGGCGAGCCCTTGTTCGAACTGCCGCTGTCGGGCTGGTACTGGGAAATCGCGCCCACCGAAGGCGCGAAGACCGAGATGCGGGCCTCGCGCTCGCTGTGGGACAAGAAGCTTCCGAAGCTCGAGGATCAAGGCATCGAGCTGACGGCGTCGGGCATCCGCCAGGGCTATGTGGACGGGCCGGAAGACCAGCGCCTGCGCATGGTGGAACGTCCCGTCGATCTCGGCGCCGACGGCAAATTCCGCATCAGCGTTGCCGGCGACGCCACCGAGATTTTCGAGGAAACCCGCACCTTCGACTATTATCTTGGCGGCACATTCGCTGCCCTCTCGATCGTGCTCGTGCTCACCACGATCTTCCAGGTCCGCTTCGGCCTCGCGCCGCTGAAGCGCATGTCGGATGCCATTGCCGATATCCGGTCCGGCCGTGCCGAGCGGCTGGAGGGCACATTCCCTGTCGAGATCTCACCTCTGGCGGGCGAGATGAACGCGCTGCTCGATGCCAACCGCGCCATCGTCGAGCGCGCGCGCACCCATGTCGGCAATCTCGCCCACGCGATCAAGACGCCGCTGTCGGTGATCGTCAACGAGGCGAACAGCCGTGGTGTCGATCCCTTTGCGAGCAAGGTGCTGGAGCAGGCCGATGTGATGCGCGATCAGGTGACGCATCATCTCGAGCGTGCGCGGATCGCAGCGCGTGTCACCATCGTCGGCACCGTCACCGATGTCGCGCCGGCGCTGGAGGCGCTGTGCCGGACGATGCAGAAGATTCACCGGGACCGCGGCATCACCATCGACCTTGAGGCCGATGCCGCGGCGAAATTCCGTGGCGAAAAACAGGACATCGAGGAGATGGTCGGTAACCTCGTCGACAACGCCTGCAAATGGGCGGACTCCCATGTCACCATCGGCGTGCAGGTCGAGCGCACCGGCGGTGCCGATCCGGCGTCGAAGCTGCGGATCATCGTCGATGACGACGGGCGCGGGTTGTCCGATACCGAGCGCGCCCAGGTCGCGCGCCGCGGCCAGCGGCTCGACGAGACCAAGCCGGGGTCAGGTCTGGGTCTGTCCATCGTGGTCGATCTGGCCGCGCTCTATGGCGGTAGCCTGACGCTCGGCAAGGCGCCGATCGGCGGGCTGCGGGCCGAACTGGTGTTGCCGGGTGTCTGAGTTCCGGCCATGTTGCGCCCCGTTGTCGCCCGAATTATCCCGTTCGTAACGTCTTTGACGTTTCCTGTGTTCCGGTTTGCGTTCGGGGTCTGCGGTCCATGGTCAAGTTCAACGCCTTCTGTGTTGCCGCCGTCGCGCTGGCGCTGGGTGGTTGCGACGTGACGACCTCGGACGGCGGGCTGGGCCTCGGCACCGATACGATCGCCCGGGCCTATATCAGCACCAAGTCGGCCGTTGGCCTGTCCGAGGAAAACGCAGCGGCGGCGGTGACCAATGCCGCCTTTGGCGGGCTGATCGGCGCCAAACTCGGGGCGCAGCTCAACGACGAAGACCGCCGGCTGGCCTACGAGGCCCAGATCGCCGCCCTCGACCGCGGTGCACCCGGCGCGCCGGTGCCCTGGCGCAACGCCACGTCGGGACGCTATGGCAATATTGTCGCCGGACCGGCCTATAACCAGAAGGGCCGGGAATGCCGCGGCTTTTCCCACACGGTCACTGTGAATGGTGACCTCAAGACCGCCCGCGGCACCGCCTGTCGCAGCCCCGAAGGCACCTGGGCGGCCGCCTGATCCCGGTTCCTCAACGCCTTCTTAACGGGGCGCCTGCTACAAAAATCGGTGGCGATTTTCGGTTGTAGATCGACCGGAAAGCACGGATTCCTAGGCTGCATGAACAAAACCTCGATCGATCGCTTGCGGGAGTATTTGGCGCAACTGCCCGAGCAGTCGCAGATGCTGCTGATGCGCGAATATGAGCGCGCGATCGAGCGCGGCGAAGACGTCGTGGTCGCCAATTTCGTGCTCGACCTGCTGCGCGGCGTGGTTCGCGGCCACGAAAATGCAGTGCGCCCGCGCGTCGAGGATCCCACCCGTCTCGTCTTCAAATCGCTCGAGCCGTTCCTTGTCGAAGGTGTGGGCAATGTCCGGCCCGGACAGATCCGGCGCGCCTCGCTGCTGCCGATCTGGCAGTGGCTGGAGCGCGACGCCGCAGACGCCGTGCGCGAGTTCGAGGCGGCCGTCACCGTATCGCCCGAGCCGGGCGCTTCGGACATCGAGCGTGCGGTCAAGAAATTCCAGCAGGCGGCAGCAGCCGCCATTACCACTGCCACATCGGGCAATCGCGGCGCGGCCCGCATCGGGCCGACCCATGCGGTCGAAGACCTGCCGTCCATCGGCGCGGTGCTGAAGGCGCGCGAGCAACTGGACGGCTTTGCCGGCAAGCTGCCGAGCGTGCTGCGCAGCTTCGGCGATAGCCAGATCGCCTCGGTGAACAGCGCGCTGAACGTGCCGACACTGACCACGCCGCAGGTGCTGCCTTTCGCACTCTCGCTGGTGATGCAGCGGCTGGCGGCGCCATGGCAGATCATTCGTCTGGCGGTGAAGATCGCGGCCTCGGACGATGAAATCCGCGTGGCCGCCACGCCCTATGGTGTCGCCGTGACCATGGCGCTGTCCGATCTCAATCGCGTCGCGGCCGAACTGCGCTCCGATATCAGGCGCGGCAAGTTCGACAGCGCCCCCGAACATCTCAAGGTCGCCCATGACGGCGTGCGCGGCCTGCGCACCGAACTCGACATGCGCAACGATTCCACTTGGGGCCGCCAGATGGCGTCGATCCGGGTGGAGATTTCCTCGACGCTGCAGTCGGAGATCGAGAGCGTGCCGGGCAGGGTGCGGCGTTTGCTGCGCCAGCGCCCTGACAAGGATATTGCCGCGACGGCGACGATCGATTTCGCCGAGGTCGAGGAGACCGTGGCGCTGATCAATTTCGTCGCGGTGTGCCGGACCTATGCCAGCGAACTCGCCATCAACGAGGTGACGCTGCGGACCTATTCCGACCTGCAGCAATATGTCGAGAAGTCCACGGAGTCGCTGGTGCAGTCGCTGCGCGCCGGCGATGCCCGCGTCCGTAGCTACCGGCAGATGCAGGCCAAGGCCGCGATCCGCTTCTGCCAGGTGTTGTTCGGCCAGGAATATGCCTCGCTGATGAGCCGCGCCGCCGAACAGGCCATGGTCGTGGTCGAGCGCAAGCCTAAGCGGGCCGGCTAGGCCAGGCGATGCGAAATGGCTCGTCGGCGATGTGACATCCGCATCGCCTGATCCCGAGATCAGAGCGCCAATTGAATGCGATTGGCTTCGTTGCCGTTCTGTGCGGCCGGAACGGCACAGCAGATCAGGACTTCATCGTCGGCCACCGCAGCGGCTGGCTCTTTGACGTAGGTCACCACTCCCGCCAGAAGCTTCGTTCGGCAGGTGCCGCAATGTCCTTCCCGACAACTGAAATCGGGGCTCAGGCCACGCGATTCCGCGAGGTCGAGCAACGATCCCGACTCTGGTGTCCAGCGTGCTTCCTTCGCAGACTCCGCGAACACCACATGCACCGATGTCGACGACGGTGGTCGGCGCGCTGGTGCTGTCGCCGGGCTGTCAACGGTTCGTACCAGTGACGCGGGACCGAATGCTTCGGCGTGGATACGGTTGTCAGCGATGTTCAGTGCACGAAGACCGTCATAGAGCGACTGCATGAATCCGGAAGGTCCGCAGAGATAGTAATCGTAGTCGCCGACCGGCATGAACCGTGACAGCAGGGCCATGTCGATACGCCCCGCAGCGTCGTAGTCGGGGCCTTCTTCGGCATCCGTGATGTCGCCGAGAACTCGGATGACCCGGACTGCGTCTCCAGCGGAGGTCGCAAGTTCATCCAATTCGTTGCCGAAGGGGCGCTCGTTCTTCGAACGGGCTGCCTGAAAAAGCACGGTCGGTCGAATCTTGAGCGTCCGCAGCCCTTCGTAAATCACATGCCGCAGCATCGCGAGCATCGGCGTGATGCCGATGCCGCCCGCCAGCAGCACCGCTGGTCGCGCCTCAGCGGCATCGATCGTGAATTCACCGGCGGGCGCGCTTGCTTCGATCACGTCGCCAATATTGACGCCGTCGTGCAGCCGCTGCGACACGAGTCCGTCGCGTTTGACGCTGATGCGGTAGACGTGATCCGAAGGCGCGACCGACAGCGTATAGGTTCGGATGGCGGTCTTCTCCGCTCCGTCAATGGGTAGTCTGATCGGGAGATACTGCCCGGCACGATGAGGGAGGAGGCCGGCGCCGTCAGTCGGCTCCAGATGGAACGACCTGACCGTTGCGCTCTCATCGACGATGTTGATGACCTTGAACGGCCGCCATTTGGTCGCAAGTTCTGCAGCCCGCAGACGACCGGCTGCCTGCTCCCAACTGCCTGTCATGAGTGTGCTCGGAGCCCATCCGTCCGGCCGGAACGCCCAGCGCAGGGGCAGGGCACCGCGCCGAAGAACGACACGCCGCGCGTTGAATTGCCAGAGGCGCTCGGCGCCCTGGAAGGCGGCGATCTCCGGGGCGTCCAGCATGACCCGGGCGTCACCGGTCATCTGCAGCACGTCGCCGGTCTCGAAATCGACAAACAAGAGTCCGGCTTTGCCGTTGATGAGGATGTTGCCCAGCGTCGCGAAAAAGAGATTGCCTGCGAAATCCGGGATTGTGAGCGTACCGTCGTCGGCAACGCGAACGAAACCGGGATTGCCGCCGCGGCTCGAGACGTCGACCTGTCGACGAGATTCTCGCTCGACATAGGACGCGACAAAGAACATGTCGGCGGCTTCGATCATGCGGCGTGCCGTTGCGTCGATTTCGGCTTTCTCTTCGATATTTCCCGTAAACAGTTCGCGTGGATCGCGCACGAACTCGTAATCGCGGAGCTGGATGTAGCGCGGGCAATTGCCGAAACTTTGGTCGACGTCGAAATGGATCGCGTTGTTGTCCGACGGCCCGATGATGCCGTTGACGCGATTCCGGCGGCGCGTGTGAAGTTCGATGCCGAGCAGGCCGATTGCATCGCCCTCGTGCATACCTTCGCTGGCGGGATCGCTTGGCTCCCTGACGACATCGATATCGAGCGATTGCGCTGTTGGCGATGAGATGAAGCCGGGCTTGCCGGTGACAAATGTGGCCCATGCGTCACCTGCGCCGTCGACGCTGCCGAGCGCTATGAAGGGAATCTGGGCGTAAAAATCCCGGTGTTGCGTCGGCATGTAGTCCCGCACGATGCGCCTGCCGAGCTCATCCATGTGAGCCGAAACGCCGACCTTTTCCTGAATCGTCTTCTCGCCGGCGTGCCAGATGTCCAGTTTTGATAGCGACATAGTATCGGTCATCGGTCCGCTCTCGTTGGCAGTGTCGGGCGTATGCCTGGATACGCCCGACACACGCAGTTAAGCCGCAGCGGCGAGGCCGACGGGGGTCTTGGCGAAAGGCACGAAGCCGGGCAGCGCTTCGATGCGGCGCAAGAAGGCGGTCACCTTGGGATAGCCGGACAGATCGACATTTCCTTCCGGCGCGCTTGCGATGTAGCTGTAGAGCGCCACATCCGCGATGGTCGGACCATTGCCGACAAGCCAGTCGCGATCGGCGAGATGCGCTTCGACCAGTGCCAACAAGGCGTGCGCGCGCTCCATGACTTCCTCTGGATTGAAGTTCCTGCCGAAAACGGTGATCAGCCGTGCAGCGGCAGGACCATAGGCCAGTTGGCCGGCAGCGACAGACAGCCAGCGCTGGATGGCCGCGCTTCCCTGCGCGTCATCGGGCAGCCACTCGGCTCGGCCGGATGTCTTGGCGAGATAAACGAGTATGGCGTTCGAGTCGGAGACAATGGTGCCACTGTCATCGAGGACCGGCACCTGACCGAACGGATTGAGCGCAAGGAAATCCGGCGTCTTGTGTGCCCCCGACTTCAGGTCAACCTCGATGAGTTCGTGGGGCAGGCCAAGGAGCGAAGCGAACAGATGCGCGCGATGAGAGTGGCCGGACAGTGGATGGTGATAGAGCTTCATGATTGTGATCCTGAATTCGTGGTCGGGTCCATTCCCGTTCAGCGAATGCAAGTTGCTTCATGATCCGGCGCGCGAGAATGCACGCTCTGCGCACTTCATCATTGCGCCGGATGAAATAACCGCGGCCTTTGTCGGCGCGCGACAGGCCCGATAGCGGTTTCGTCAATCGCGTTGATGGGTCTTCCCGGAGGGCATCCACGTCGCGGAGGGGGCATTACTCGGAAAGCGGGCTCGCAGCCGCCGCAATCCTTGATCCAGAACAAGCGGCTGGACGTCGCGATGGCATAAAAGTCAATTGCGCGTCGTCGGTGGCCATGGTGTAACCCGGCAATGACGTCGTTTAGATCGACTCAAGACTACGCCGGAACCCATTGATGGCCTTATGGTTTGTGTTCGCCTTGATGACCGCCGCAGCGACTTTCGCCGTGTTGTGGCCGCTTGGCCGGACCCGCTCCGATGCCGGGGGCACCGAGGCCACTGTCTACCGGGATCAGCTCGCTGAAATCTCCCGCGATACCGCCGCCGGCCTGATCGGGCCGACGGAGGCGGAGGCGGCGCGTGTCGAGGTCAGCCGCCGTCTGCTGGCAGCCGTCGATGCCGAGGGCGCGGCGTCCGTGGGCAGCAGTCCCGGCTTTCGCCGCGCGGTGGCGCTGGTGGCGCTGATCGGCCTGCCGCTGCTGGCCATCGGCTTCTATCTGCCGCTCGGTTCGCCTGCCATGCCGGACTTTCCGCTCGCCGCGCGCAACCAGTCGCCCAGTCCCACCCAGCCGCTAGACAATCTCGTCGCACAGGTCGAGCAGCATCTCGAGAAAAACCCGACCGACGGCCGTGGCTGGACCGTGCTGGCGCCTGTGCTGGCGAAGATCGGCCGTACCGACGATGCGGTGCGCGCGTTCCGCAATGCGATCACCTATGCCGGCGATACGGCCGCGCGCCGCGCCGATCTCGGCGAAGCCATGGCGATGGCCGCCAATGGTGTCATCACAGCGGATGCCAAGACCGAATTCCAACGCGCTGTCGCGCTCGATGCCGGTGAGGTCAAGGCCCGCTACTTCCTGGGCCTCGCGGCCGAGCAGGACGGGCGTGGCAGCGACGCGGCGGTGATCTGGCGCGACATGCTGACAAAGGGACCTGCGGATGCGCCGTGGCGTCCGGTGGTCACGGCGGCTCTGGCGCGTGTCGGCGGCAGCGCTCCGAAATCAGGCCCGAACCTGCCGGCGCTGTCGGAAGACACGATCGCGTCGGTACAGGGCATGAATGCAGGCGACCGCAATGCGATGATCCATGGCATGGTCGACCGGCTTGCCACGCGGCTCAAGCAGGATGGCAGCGATGTCGAGGGATGGTTGCGGCTGGTGCGTGCCTATATGGTGCTCGGTGAGCGCGACAAGGCAAAGAGCGCGCTGGCGGATGCACGGGAGGCGGTCGGCACCGATGCCGAGCGGCTGCGCAAGCTGAACGATGGCCTGAAAGACACCGGGCTGGATGGGTAAACGCATGATGCCGAAAAGTGTGAAGCGGCTTTCGGAGAACATCATGCGTCTTGAAGGTGAAGCATGACGCGCAAGCAGCGACGATTGACGATGATCGGTGGAGCGCTGGTGGTGCTCGCCATCGCGGCCGGGCTGGTGCTGAACGCGCTGCGCGACTCCATCGTGTTCTTCTCGACGCCGCAGATGGTTGCCGAAAAGCAGATCCCCGTTGGCAAGCGCTTTCGTCTCGGCGGCATGGTCGAGCAGGGCTCGCTGGTGCGCGGCGATAATCTCGCCGTGAGCTTCAAGGTCTCCGATGGTGGCGCAACCTTGCCGGTGAACTACAAGGGCATCCTGCCGGATCTGTTCCGCGAGGGGCAGGGCGTTGTCGCCGAAGGCGCGATGGATGCGTCGGGCGTGTTCAAGGCCGATACGGTCCTGGCGAAGCATGACGAGAACTACATGCCGAAGGAAGTCGCTGACGCGCTCAAGAAACAGGGGCGCTGGCAGGAAGGCGAGGGCGGCAAGCCGGTGATGTCGCAGGGCGCCGCCAAGCCCGTGGTGACGCCTGCAAAACAGAGTGTTTTGCAGTGATTGCCGAAGCCGGACATTACGCACTGGTGCTGGCGCTCGCGCTGGCGCTGATCCAGTCGACAGTGCCGATCATCGGTGCGCGGCTGCGCGATCCCGCCTTGATGAATGTTGCGCGCTCGACCGCGCTGGCGCAGTTGCTGTTCGCCGGACTCTCGTTCCTGGCGCTGACGACGCTCTATGTCACGTCGGATTTCTCCGTCGCCAATGTGTTCGAGAATTCGCATTCGGCCAAGCCGCTGCTTTACAAAATCACCGGCGTATGGGGAAACCACGAAGGCTCAATGCTATTGTGGGTGTCGATCCTCGCGCTGTTCGGCGGGCTGGTTGCCGCCTTCGGCAATAATCTGCCGCTGTCGCTGCGGGCGCATGTGCTGGCGGTGCAGGGCTGGATCGCCGCGGCGTTCTATCTGTTCATCCTGATGACCTCGAATCCGTTCCTACGGCTGGCACAGCCGCCGCTCGAGGGGCGCGATCTCAATCCGGTGCTGCAGGATATCGGCCTCGCGGTGCATCCGCCGATGCTCTATCTCGGCTATGTCGGCTTCTCCATCGCATTCTCCTTCGCCGTCGCCGCGCTGATCGAAGGCCGCATCGATGCTGCATGGGCGCGCTGGGTGCGGCCATGGACGCTGGTGGCATGGATCTTCCTGACGCTCGGAATCGCGATGGGCTCCTATTGGGCCTATTACGAACTCGGTTGGGGTGGTTGGTGGTTCTGGGATCCAGTCGAGAACGCCTCGCTGATGCCATGGCTGTCCGGCACCGCGTTGCTGCATTCGGCCGTGGTGATGGAGAAGCGCAACGCGCTGAAGGTCTGGACCATACTTCTCGCGATCCTGACTTTCTCGCTGTCGCTGCTCGGCACCTTCCTGGTGCGCTCCGGCGTGCTCACCTCCGTCCATGCCTTTGCGACCGACCCGACGCGCGGCGTGTTCATCCTGCTGATCCTGTGCGTGTTCATCGGCGGCAGCCTGACGCTGTATATGTGGCGAGCGTCGTCGCTGAAGCAGGGCGGCCTGTTCGCACCGATCTCGCGCGAGGGCGCGCTGGTGCTGAACAACCTGTTCCTCACCACGGCCTGCGCCACGGTGTTCATCGGCACGTTGTATCCGCTGGCGCTGGAAATGCTGACCGGCGAGAAAATCTCGGTCGGTGCGCCGTTCTTCAATCTCACATTCGGCCCGCTGTTCGTGCCGCTGCTGCTGGCGATGCCGTTCGGACCGCTGCTGGCGTGGAAGCGCGGCGATCTCAGAGGCGTGACGCAGCGGCTGATGGCGGCCGGCATTGCCGCGCTGCTGGCGGTGGCACTCGTCTGGGCATGGACGACCGGCGGCGCGGCGCTGGCGCCGCTGGCGATCGGGCTCGGCGTGTTCGTGATCGCCGGATCGATCGTCGATATCGCCGAACGCACCATGCTGTTTCGTTTACCGTTCGGTGCGGCGTTCCGCCGTGCGCGCGGATTGCCGCGCGCGGCCTGGGGCACGGCCTTTGCTCATGCCGGCATCGGCGTCGTGCTGATCGGTATCGTCTGCGAGAGCACCTGGAATACCGAATATATCGGCACCATGCAGCCGAATGATGTGGCGAAGCTTGCCGGCTATGAGCTCACGCTCAAGGATGTGACGCAGCGGCAGGGGCCGAATTTCCGCGAGAGCCTCGCACGTTTCAGGGTGACGCGCGGCGGCGACGAGATCGGCGAGATGACGCCATCGAAGCGCAACTTCACCGCGCGGCAGTCCTCCACCACGGAAGCCGCGTTGCTGTCGCGCGGCGCCAGCCAGCTCTATATCTCGCTCGGGGAGGAAGCCGCGGGCGGCGCAGTTGCCGTGCGGATGTATCACAAGCCGCTGGTGCTGATGATCTGGTGGGGACCGGTGCTGATGGCTTTCGGCGGGCTGCTGTCACTGTCCGACCGACGGCTACGCGTCGGCGCGCCGAAGCCGGCCAAGGCGGCGCGCGCACTACAGCCGGCGGAGTGATGGCGTGACACGCATTGTCGCAAGCCTCATCGCCGTTATGTTCCTGCTCGCTGCGCCGCTCGCGCATGCGGTGCAGCCCGACGAGATCATGAAGGACCCGGCGCAGGAAGGCCGCGCGCGCAACCTGTCGAAGGAGCTGCGCTGCATGGTCTGTCAGAATCAGTCCATCGACGATTCCGATGCACCGCTGGCGCGCGACCTGCGCCTCTTGGTGCGCGAGCGTATCGCCACTGGCGAAAGCGACAAGCAGGTGCTGGATTTCCTGGTGGCGCGCTATGGCGAATTCGTGCTGCTGAAGCCGCGGCTCAACCTGCACACGCTGCTGCTGTGGCTGCTGACGCCACTGGTGCTGATCGGTGGTGGCGTTGCGCTATGGTGGCACAACCGGCGGCGGGGCAGGGCTGCAGGCGATGATGATGCCGTGATGACGCTCACCGCCGAGGAAGAAGCGCGGATCGAAAAGCTGATTGCCAAGGAAACGGTGCAGGACAAGCCGGTTTAGTTCGCCGACCCCGGCCAGCAGCCGACTATTGAAAGCTCGCATCTAGATCACGAGGCAAAGTCCCGAAAACAGCAACAAGCCCAGGATAATTCGTTTGAAGGCTGCTTCGTTGACCCGTCCGAACAGGACGATGCCTAAAGCCGTTCCAGCAGCCAAGGCGGGTAGAGACATGCCAAAGTTGATCAAGACCTTTAACGAAAGGCTGTGGTGCGAAAGCATGAGAGCAAGGGCGAAAAGCTGCATGACCCCGATGTAGGGTTGAACCAGACCGCGCTGCTGATTTTTCGGGAGACCATGGATGTCGCACCAGATCGCAGGAAGTGCGCCGGGCATCGCAGTCAATCCGCCGACCAATCCCCCACCAAACCCTACCAGCGCGTTTCTGCTCTGGCTCTCCATCTGACGCGAGCAGGCAGGCGTTGGCCGGAACAAGGCATATGTCGCGTAAAGGGATACGAGAGCTCCAAAACCCAGTCTGAAGGTTCCAGTACCCACATTCTGCAGGAGATAGATCGCGATCGGAATGCCTAGCAGTCCACCCGCGATGAAAACGAGGCTGGTTTTCCATTGCATGTTCTTGCGTAGCGCAAACAGAGTGGCCGCTTGTACAGTGATGCTGCAAGCCATCATCAATGGCACGGCTTCCATAGGCGGAAAAACGTGTAGCAGGACAGCACCGGCGACCGCCGAGAACGCAAACCCGGAAAGGCCGGAAACGAACGCGCCCGCAAAGACCGCCCCGCTTAGCGTCAAATAAGCCGCTATATCTGACATGGCATCGCTTCCTTTGGAACGGTGATCGTCTTCAATAGCGGGACCGCTGGGGCGTCCGAACTCACTCAAGCCATAACAACCAATCCATCTAGTCGCCGTGGATCGCCGTTGTTGCCGTTTCGATAGGTTGGATACTCGACACGTGGTTCAGCATGTATCCTCCGACAACGTGCAAAATGCCGAAGCCAGCCAGGACAGCGATTGCCCACGCTTTGAGAGGAGACGGAGGAGGCGTTGGTCGACGGATGTGGGAGCTCTTGGTAACTGCCATATCCAAATTTCCTTCTTGCATGCGTTCGGAAAATTCGACTGTCACTTTGAAAGCGCGCTCCTGCTTCCAACTGCCGAATTCAAGATCGGCTGCTGCTCAAGCGCGTCCAGTTGGGGTGAACGATATCGCTGGGTTCATACGCGAGCGATACGGCAGATGTCGTATTTCGTCGTCGGCAAGGAGGCTAATGTCGAAAGGCCCTGCGCCGCCGCAGGTGGCGCCGCCGTGGGAGATCAGCGCCGAGACGCGATCTCGACCGTGGCCCGGTGATCGCCAATCCGGGGCAGCTACACATCCTTTTAGCAACCGTCATTGGTTTATTTCTTAGCGCCACGGGATCAGCCGCCTGCCGGATGTCGCTGGTGAGGGGCGGCCAACCGTCAGTTGGCGCGGCCATCCCTTCGACCGGACCTGTCGAGATCATGGCATCGAGCATCGGCTCGCGGCTTTCCTGAACAGCTACAACTTCGCCAGGCGGCTGAAGACGCGGCCTCACTGCCCATGAAGCCATCTGTACGGCTTGGGCAAATGAACCATACCGCTTTCGGCTCAATCCGTTCCACTTCACCTCGGGACTGAACACCTAGGGCGAAAGGGGAGACGCGCGGGTTCTGAAGTTGCCGCGCTGGCTAAATTCAAATCGGTTGACGTCAAAATTCTTCGGATAGGTGTTTTCCAATTGTGGCGGTATCGGCAGGTTATAGCCGATCTTCAATTGGTTCATCAGGACACTGCGTAATCGCATCGATCCGGCAAGGCCGGCAGTCACGCAGGTGCCTGCCACATTCTCGAGTCCGGGGGCGCATGTGAATCGGGCCGCGGCAATCGAACTGGTAAGGACGCTGGCTCCAAAAGCGAGCGTGACGAGAAGGCCGGTGTTGAAACGTTTTGACATGTCGGCCTCTCTCAAAAATTCACGGTTGCGCCGCCGGCGACGACCCAGGCGTCGCCGGACATGAATGGCACTAACGGAGCGAAGCCGGAGGTCCCGGAGTTTCATTCTCCCGAATCCAGACCCGCTCGACCCTGCCATTGATGTTGATCTTGTTGGTGACATTGTAGTTGGCGACTCCGCCCACCGCCCAGCGGGTCTTGGCCGGCACGAAGCTGAACGTCGCAGCATCATAACCATCGTGGTCGCGATAGAGATAGCCCGCGGTGGGGCCGACGGTGAAGCCGTTGGCAAACCTGTAGTTCAATCCGGCATTGACCCTATACAGGTTGCTGTTGGAATTGAACCCTTCCGGAATCAAGGCCAACCCGCCAGGATCAAGAATCTCATTCTTGTTGGTATGGGTCCAGAAACCATCGCTGTAGATCGACCACCTTTGATCAAAGGCATAAGATGCACTGCCGGAAATCGTCGTGCGCGGCCCGACCCTGTACTTGTCGTAGCCTAGCATGCCGAACTGGCCGGATTGCGAGATGCCGTCCCAGGAATAGGACCCGGAGCCCTGCAGCGAGAGCGGCCCATTGGAATATCCAAGCGCGGCGGTCACCGTTGTCTCGTCGCCGTTCTTGATACTGATGGTATCGGTGGTCAGGCCCGTAATCGGGTTGAGGGCTTCCTTGTTGAAGGGGTTGCGCTGGGTATAGCCACTCGACAGGGTCAAAATCAGCGCCTGCGACAGCGGAATGTTGACGCCCGCAGTCGGTCCGAAATTCCAGCCTTCGCCATAGGTGCCCTGGTCGACGAGATCGCCGTCCATGCGCGCGAAGCGCGAGTTACCGTAAAGTGCGGACGTTCCGGTCGGGGCGTTGATCAGCATTGCGACGAAGGGCTGGAAGCCGGTGAAGCCATTGTAAGTGGCGGTGCCCGAGAGCTGCGTATCGACCGGCGTATCGACCGAGCCGCGTTCGCCGGATGTTGATTGCGACGAAGAGACAAAGCCCCCCCGCAGCACGAATTCGAGTTTCCAATTGGGGTTGGGATTGCCTGTCAACAACAGTGACATCGGCGCGTAAAGTTGCGTTCCCTGACCGACGCCGTTCAGGGGGGCAGCATTGGTCGGAAAGCCTCGGGTATTCCGCCAACTGAAATAGCGGACTTCGCTGTTGTAGCTGATGTTCCACAACTGATCGATCGACTGCACAACGGCCTTGATCGGCATATCGGCTGCAAGCGCCTGACCTGGAGCACCTCCGCACGCAACCACGACCGCACCGGGAATTAATAGTCGCATAAAATACCCCCGCCGCCCAAAATTCCAGAACGCATTTCACAGCATTACGGACAAATTTCAAAGTCAGTAATGTTCCCCCAAACAGAGCTGGTCTGTGGAGGAATGACGCACCGGTTACGGAGTAGCCGCGGCGAGGGCGGCCCGTATTTTGTTTGCTAGTATAGAAAAGGCCGCCTGGAGGCGCCCCCGAAACGACCAGGTCGTAGCCGCGGTTTGGTCGGTTATTGTTTTCCGATATACTTCAGACCGACATAGGGGCCGTTGAGGCTGAAGTTGGTGTTGTTACCGTTGCGGATCGTCGAGCCGGAGGAAGGCGAACCGGAAAAGTAGTTTGAGGGCGGTTTGGCCTGCGAGAGATTTAGCGCGCCGTTTTTCATCGTGTATGACGGTCGCTGGCCAAGCCCGCCCTGACTTTGGGCGAGCGCGTCGTCTGAGGCGGCCAAGTAGCCACCCGACGCCAAGACAGAGCCAACTACGGCAATTTGTTTCATGAACATGTTAGATATCTCCTGTGTGACATCCACTCATCCTCGCGGTCAATCGATTGACGTGCACTTCGCCACTCATGCGACCGACTTTGGAATCAAAACGTCGCCGTTGCCTCATAATAGCTAGAGGAACGCGCTCGCCTGCATGCCGCTCACCACTTGTATCCCAAGACAGGTTTATAGGGGCCAGAAGCGCTGTTACCGTTGCGGATCGTCGAACCGGACAAGGAGTTTGAGGGCGATTTGGTCTGCGGACCGGCGAGATTTGGCGTGCCGTTTTTGACCGTCTGCGAGGGGCGCTGGCCAAGCCCGCCTTGACTTTCGGCCAGCGCGCCATCTGAGGCCGCCAAGTAGCCGCCCAACACCAAGACGGCACCAACTACGGCAATTTGTTTCATGAACATGTCAGATATCTCCTGTGTGACATTCACTCGACATTCCCTGCTCACCACTGGTACCGCGCGACACTTTCGCCTGCGTAGCTGCGCGTCACGTTGGAGAACTCATCCTCGAAGATCGCCGTCGTCGTGCGAGACTTCCCGAAGCGAAGCTGCTCGTCTTGATAGCTCCGTTGATGGCACACTTCTGCTCTCAACTGCCGAATTCAGAATCTGCCGCTGTTCTAGCGTGCCCAGTCGGCACGAAAGATATCGTTGGGTTCAGTCGCAAGCGATACGGCAGATGCCGTATTTCGTCGTCGGTAAGGAGGCCAGGGCCTTTTCCGTTTCGATAGAATCGAAACGGGGCTCTAGATTCGTTATTCTGACGCGTTTTCTTGACGCGAACCGGGTCCACTTTGCTGGAAAACGCTCTGGTATCGAAAGGCTTTGCGCCGCTGCAGATGGTGGCGCCGTGGGAGATCAGTGCGGAGACGCGATCTCAACCGTGGCCGGGTGATCGCCAATCCGGGGCAGCTACATATGCTTTTAGCGACCGCTATCGATTGATTCCTTGCCGTCAACACAGGCTGTAACGATCGCTTCGTGCAATTCCTCGCCGGTGATCGGCTTGTGCAGAATACGATGACCGCTGGCGATGGCTTCCTTGATCCGCGACGGCGAGGTATCGCCGGTCACGATAACGGCAGGGACCGAGCGGCCGATATGGGCGCAAAGAGCCTCGATAGCGTCCAGGCCTGTAGACCCATCTCCGAGGCGGTAGTCGGCAATGATCAGATCGACCGGTGCCTTGCCGGACTCGATCGCCTCGGCATGAATCTGTTGCACCTCGGCGGCAGATCGGCCGGCATAGACGCGATGCCCCTGCAGTGTGAGCAACTGCACCATGATATCGAGAACATCCCTCTCGTCTTCCACGACCATGATGCCGACGGCGATGCCGGCTGGTGATGCCTTGTTGTCGGGCAAGGGAGTTTCCGCCGCACTGGCTATCGGAACCGTAACGGAAAACATCGAGCCGCGCCCGGTGACGGAGACCAGCTTTAGCGGATGTTGCAGCAGTACGGCGGTGCGGCGAACGATGGCGAGGCCAAGGCCGAGGCCAAGCGCGCGATCCCTCGCCGGGTTCTGCAATTGTACGAATTCCTCGAACACCATTGCTTGCTGATCTGCGGGGATGCCGGGGCCGGTATCCCATATCTGGATTTCCACCGAAGCGTCGCGCCTACGGCAGCCGAGCAGAACGCCGCCGGATCTCGTGTATCGAAAAGCGTTCGACAGCAGATTGTCCAAAACCCGTTTCAGCATCATGGGATCGCTGTCCACCAGCAGACGGCTTTCAACAACACGCCAATCAAGGCCGCGATCCTTCGCCACGGGCGCGAATTCGTTGCCGAGTTGATTGAAAAGTTGGGACAAATTCACCGTCTCCTTCGCAACAGTGACGACGCCGGCATCGAGCCGGGAGATGTCGAGCAGTCCATTCAGGAGGGCGCTGAGATTGCCGACAATGGATTTTGCCTTGCCGGCCAGATCGCGAGCATCGCCGGATGCGACAGCGCCGCGGTGACCCAGCGCCGCGAGCGTGGCGATCAGTAGACTCAAGGCATGGATCGGCTGGCGCAGGTCATGACTGGCGGCCGCAAGGAAACGTGTTTTCGCATGATCGGCCGCTTGCGCGCGGTCGCGTTCTTCCTGCAGGTGGCTCACCAGTTCGACATTTTCCAGGCGCAACCTGATGGTCTCACGCAGCATGTGGTACGTTGTGCGGCAGTAATAGAGATTGATGGCCACAAGCCCCGCAAGCAGGGAGAGATATGCGCCGGAGATGTCACCTCCATTGGTAATCGAGCGTACGGTGATCGGAAGCACCGTTGCGATGATCGAGCCGACGAGAGCAGGCGGAAAGGCCGAGAGCGACGGAACTGTGCCGCAGATCAGACCGGTCAAGACAATGACCGTGAATGAAAAAGGAATGGGCGCCTCAGGAAGGAACCCAACCCAGCCGAGCATTCCCCATAGCAGGCCTGACACGCAGGAAAACGCAGCCGCAAGCCAGGCCCATCGCAACGCGGACGTCGGCTCTCTATCTCGGCTGAAGAACCGGCGCGCCGCCAGAACGCGTATGGCAGTGAGCAGATACAATGCGCCGAGCCATCCGATCAACCAGCTCGCCGATACGACGCTCCTCAGTACGTATGCTGCCGCCAGGGAGATGAGGATGTTGGCGACCACCACCCCGTAGGAATTGCGATACAAAAGCTCGACGAGCGCCTCGCGTATCTTGTCTTCTTGCATCGAAACCTCTTCGCGCGCCGGTAGGTGCGGCGGCTTCGTTCGCGAGTTGCGCGTTGCGCTAGCCCGCTGGAAGGCCGAGACGAATTGCGTAGGCTGTCAATTCAGCACCGCTGTGCAGATCAAGCTTCCGCATCAGATTCTCGCGATGTTTCCGGGCGGTCAGCGGGCTAATGCCGAGCCGGCTGGCGATGTCGCGGCTGGTGGCACCGTGAGGGATCATCCCCAGGATTTGCCGCTCGCGCCGTGTAAGCGTGACCGGAGATATGATCGCAGCCGTGGGCTCCGGGGAGACGTTCGGTCCGTCATGCTGGTCCACCGCAAAACGAACCTCCTCCGCCACATAGGTGTTGCCTTTTCTGATGGCATCGATTGCAGCGATGAGCTCGGATGGATCGCCGCTCTTGGTCAAATAGCCATTCGCGCCTGCAGAAAAAGCTGCCCGAACGGAACGTGGCTCAACATTGGCAGTGACGACAAGAACTCGCAGCTCCGGCCATTCGGTTCTCAGGTTAGCTATGAACTGAAACCCGTTCACACCCGGCATGCCGAGATCGAGTATGAGAAGATCGGCGGAGCTTTCGTTCAGCAGCCGGTGAACGGCTTCACCATCCGCGGCTTCTCCACTGACTGTTAGCTCGTCGACGGTCGATAGAAGCTGTTTCAGACCTTGCCGAATGAAGGCATGATCGTCGGCAATGATCGTCCTCACCAGTCCGCTCATGTATCGCCCCGCTACAACGGCACTAGGATATAAATCATATCCAATCAAAGATTGGGAGCCATGCATTCATTTGCCCGACGATCTTAATACAGAATACGCGAGTTGCCGTATTTTTACATATGGCCGCTGAGGCTCAGGACTCATTGAATCCGTGCGCTCGACCGCACTCTACCCGGCTTGCCGACGAAGAAGGGCCGTGTCGGGACGATGACCCAGGACTACAAACGGCACGACCACCCTGTTTGCGGCCCTGAATATCCTCGACGGCACCGTTATCGGCCGCAATATGCAGCCCCCGCCGGCACCAGGAGTTCATCCGCTTCCTCAACACCATCGAGGGCCAGGTGCCGGCACGAAGGCGATCCACGCCATCATCGACAACTACGCCAACCACAAACATCCCAAGCTGCAAGAATGGCTGGCCCGGCATCCCGCTGGACGTTCCACTTCACACCAACCTCGGCACCATGGCTCAACGCTGTCGAAGGCTTCTTCGCAAAGCTTGCGAGACGCCGCCTCAAACGCGGCGTGTTCCGATCCGTCGATGATCTCAAAGCCGTCATCGATCGCTTCGTTACCAAAACCAACACCGATCCAAAGCCCTTTGTCTGGACGGCCAATCCCAAACTCGTCCGCGACGCTATCAAACGGGGGAAGCGTCAATCCACTAGTGCAGCTGTTGTCGCGGCCGGCGTCTATTCGGCGGGCAACACCGCCTGGATGTTCCGGCCGGTCCGTTCAATATGCTCCCGCAGGATCCGCGTTGCATCGCGCGTGCGCCGCTCGATCATCGCATGGGCCATGGCAGTGTGTTCTGCAGGCACATCGCGATCCGGCTGATGTTTCTTCAGGAAGATGCGGCGATAGCGATCGCTCTGGTCGTGCAGCGTCGCGCAGAACTGCCGCAGCAGCGGCATCTGGCATGCCGAGATCAGTTCGGCATGGAAGGCGCGATGCGCAATCTCCCAGGCTTCCTGTTCAGCGGCCGAGCGTGAGCCGCGCTTGCAGCGGCTGAGCTGATGCAGCGAGCCGAGCACGCGTCCTTCCCAGGCGACATCACCGTGTTCGATGGCTTCCTTGACGGCGAGGCCTTCGAGTTCGACGCGCAGCCGAATGATCTCGGCGAGATTGCTCGCCGAGACCGGCGTGACGCGATAGCCGCGCTGGTCGATCAGCGCGACGAGTCCGTCATTCTCCAGACGACACAGCGCTTCGCGCAGCGGGCTGAGGCTGACGCCGAAGGCGGTGCGCAGGCGATCGAGATTGAGTTTGCTGCCCGGCAGCAGGTCGCCGCGCATGATCGAATCCCGCAAGCGGGCGACGAGCGTGGTGGACAATGTGGTCGGGATCGCGCCGGCCGTAGTGGTGTGTGCGGTGCTCATGATGCCTGTCCGATGCTCTCGAAACCGTAGAGCGAAGCCGGATTATCCACCAGTGCCAATTGCTGCGCTTTGGGATCCGGCAGCCAGAGCGGGATGAGATCGACGAGGTCGCCATCGTTCGGCATCGCGACCGGGCAGATCGGATGTGGCCAGTTACTGCCCCAGAGGATGCGGTCGGGACGCGCTTCGACCACGCACGCGATCATCGGCAGCATGTCGCGATGCGGATAGGGCTCTGCAGAGAGGCGATACAGGCTGGCGAGCTTGATCCAGCAGCGGTCGGTGTCGAGCAATCGCAGCAAGGTTTGGAACGGTTCGGAATCGACGCCTTCCGCGGCGCTGATCCGGGCGAGGTGATCCAGCACGAACGGACTGCGGACCTGCATCAGTTGAGGCGCGACATCGACCAGTTCGCTCGCTTTGTTGAAATGCAGCACGAGATGCCAGCCGAGATCGAAGGTCTCGTCCGCGAGGCCCGCCAGATGCGCAAAGGATGCGCCGCCGCTGACGACGTGGGACATGCGGCAGCCGCGCATGCCGCGGAGGTGCATGTCTTCGAGCGCCTGTTGCGGCAGGCCCGACGGGATCACGGCAACCCCGCGCAACCGTTTCGGATTGAGGTCGAGGGCCGCGAGGGTCGCACTGTTGTCGGTGCCGTGAGCGCCGCCATGCACGATGACGGCGCGGTCGATCCCGAGCGTTTCGTGGAGCTGCATCAGGTCGGCATAGGTGCAGTCTTCGGGCGTGTAGCTGCGCTGTTCGCCGAACGGAAATTCGGCCTGCGGGCCGAAGACGTGGACGTGGGTATCGCAGGCACCACGCGGCATCACGAATGCCGGCCGCTTCGGATGGCGATCGGGGCCGGGGCAGGGCTTCGGTGCGGCGCCAGGCGTATGCGCACTCATCGTGGCAACTCCCTTCAAATAAGCGATCTTTGTTCGCTGAAAATAAACGGTGGCAATCAGCCGATTTGACGACAGCCTTAAGTAGTGCCAACATAAAATCGACGAAGCAAGAAAAATCGATTATTTGGAGGTTCGCATGCGGCACGTGGTTTCTGCACTGGTGGCTCTGGTCATGGTTTCGCTGGTCGGCCAGGTTGCCCATGCAGGGTTTCCCGAACGCGGCATCAAGATCGTGGTGCCGTTTCCGGCCGGCGGATCGAACGACGTCGTTGCCCGCTTGCTTGGCACCAAGCTGCAGGAGCTCTGGGGACAGCCGGTGGTGATCGATAACCGTGCCGGCGGCGGCGGCAACATTGGCGCGGATGCAGTCGCGCGCTCACCCGCTGATGGCTATACGTTGCTGTTGACGGCGCCCGGACCGCTCGCGGTCAATCAGTCGCTCTACGCGCAACTCCCCTTCAATCCTGCGCAGGATTTCACGCCGGTGGCGTTGATCGCGTCGGTTCCGATCGTGTTGGCGGTCAATCCGGGCGTGAAGGCGACGACGGTGGCTGAGCTGATTGCGCTCGCCAAGGCGTCGCCGGGCAAACTCAATTTCGGCTCGTCCGGCCTGGGATCAACCAATCATCTGGCGGGCGAGCTGCTGAAGGCGCGCGCCGGTATCGATATCGTCCATGTGCCGTATCGCGGCGCGGCGCCGGCGATGAACGACCTGATCGCCGGTCAGATCCCGATGATGTTCGACAACATGCCTGCCATTCGTCCGCAGGTTCAGGGCGGCACGATCCGTGCGATTGCCGTGGCCGGCGCTGCGCGTTCGCCTCTGTTCCCGGAGCTGCCGACCATGGCGGAGGCGGGTGTCGCGAATTTCGAGGCGTCGTCATGGTTTGGCCTCGTCGCGCCGGCCAAGATGCCGCCGGATGTGACGAAGGTGCTGATCGACGGGGTGACCAAGGTGCTGAAGGACCCCGACATGGTGAAGCGTCTCGCCGATGTCGGCGCCGAGCCCGGCACATTGTCAGGCGACGCATTCGCTGCGTTTCTGCGCACGGAGTCGGAAAAATGGGGCCAGGTGGTGAAGACAGCGGGCGCCAAGGTCGAGTAGGACCTCGGCGGTAATCGATTTGAAAACGGGAATCATATGACGAAGAAAATTGCTGAGCTCGACGAGCTGAAGTCCCGCTACGAGACCATGATTGGCTTTACGCCGCCGAAGATCGCCAAGCGGCTGGAACTGGGCATGCGCGTCGATCCCGCTCTGGTCACGGCGCTGGAGGACTGGCGCATTGCGGCGCTGACGCCGACAGCACTGGACCAGAAGACCGTGCAATTGATGGCGTTCGCAATCCTGCTGGTCCAGACGTCCGAAGCTGCTGCCAATCACGCAAAGGCTGCGATCAAGGCCGGGGCTACGCTTGAGGAACTGCACGCAAGCGCCGGAATCGCGGCGCTGTTCCGCGGCGTTGCAGCCTTCAACATGGCCGGCGAAATCCTGGCCGGTCTGTTCCCGGAGACGGGTCAAAAGACCGGCGGTTGATACCGCCGCTGCATCTGCCGATATCGGGGTGATTCAGGCGCGGTTTTCCCTGCGTCACCCCGCCACACCTGTATCCGCCAGATTACCAAACCTTAATTCCCCTGCCAGCCCGCGGTAAGGTGGAAACCTCCATCTTCAGATCACACAAGGCGCCTTGCCCCCGCGCCGTTGCTCTGGAGATTTTCTCGATGTCCGACCGCCCCACCGATCTTTCCGAATTGCCGTCCTACAAGGCGTCCCGCCGTTCGCTGTTCTCTGCGCGTAAATTCGCGCTGATGGCGTCGGTTGTTGCGGGCCTTGGTGTTGCCGCTTATGGCCTGTCGCCCTCCAACGGTCCGGTCGACATCTTCACCACCACTGCGCATGCGCAGGTCGACAAGCAGGTCAAGTCGCAGGCCGCGCAGCCGGTCGGCTTCGCCGATATCGTCGAGCGCGTGAAGCCGTCGGTGATCTCGGTCAAGGTCAACATGAAGGAAAAGGTCGCATCGAAGGATGACGACAACAACGGCGATTCACCGTTCCAGCCGGGCTCCCCGATGGAGCGCTTCTTCAAACGCTTCGGCCAGGACGGCGTGCCCCCAGGCATGCGCGGTGGTCCGCGCGGCGGCGGCCGTGGCGTCGTGAGCGGTCAGGGCTCGGGCTTCTTCATCTCGGCTGACGGTTTCGCCGTAACCAACAATCACGTGGTCGATGGCGCCGACAAGGTCGAGGTCTCGACCGACGACGGCAAGACCTATTCGGCTAAGGTGATCGGCACCGATCCGCGCACCGATCTGGCGCTGATCAAGGTCGAGGGCCGCACCGATTTCCCGTTCGCCAAGCTTGCTGACGGCAAGCCGCGGATCGGCGACTGGGTGCTGGCAGTCGGCAACCCGTTCGGACTCGGCGGCACCGTGACCGCCGGCATCGTCTCGGCCTCGGGTCGCGACATCGGCAGCGGTCCGTATGACGATTTCATCCAGATCGATGCGCCCGTGAACAAGGGCAATTCGGGTGGTCCGGCTTTCGATACGTCGGGCGAAGTGATGGGCGTCAACACCGCGATCTATTCGCCTTCGGGCGGCAGCGTCGGCATCGCGTTCTCGATCCCGGCCTCGACCGTGAAGACGGTGGTGGCGCAGCTCAAGGACAAGGGTTCGGTCTCGCGTGGCTGGATCGGCGTGCAGATTCAGCCGGTGACCCAGGATATCGCCGACAGTCTCGGCCTGAAGAAGGCGGAAGGTGCGCTGGTCGCCGAGCCGCAGGCCGATGGTCCGGCAGCCAAGGCCGGCATCAAGTCCGGTGACGTCATCACCGCGGTGAATGGCACGCCGGTCAAGGATGCACGCGAACTCGCCCGCACCATTGGCGGCTTCGCGCCGGGTAACACGGTGAAGATCAACGTGCTGCACAAAGGCGAGGACAAGGTTCTGTCCATGACCCTCGGCCAGTTACCGAACACGATAGAGGCGAAGGCCGATGTCGATAGCGGTGACAAGGGATCGTCATCGCGCGGCAGCGACGTGCCGCGGCTCGGCCTCACGGTCTCGCCCGCGAGCAGTGTCGCCGGTGCCGGCAAGGACGGCGTGGTCGTGACCGGCGTCGATCCGAAGAGCGCCGCTGCTGAGCGTGGCTTCAAGGAAGGCGACGTCATTCTCGAAGTCGCCGGCAAGAGCGTGACCAATCCCGGCGATGTGCGCGAGGCGATTGTCGCCGCGCACAACGACAACAAGAACAGCGTGCTGATCAGGGTTCGCTCGAACGGCTCCTCGAAGTTCGTGGCCGTTCCCCTTGCGAAGAGCTGATCACCGCACATGAACGGAGAGTGTCGCCGGCATAGTCGCCCCCGCTGACGGCTCTTTCCAGGGGGCGAGCCACAAACTCGCTCCCGCTGCTTCCTTTCGATGGAAAACGCCCCCCTCCGTTGAAAGGCCAATGGGCGGTGAAGTTTCCCCCAGCTTCACCGCCTATTCTTCTTTCTGCCCCGAAGGATATCCGGCGGGCATTCCGCCGCCTTGCATGAAAGCCCGGTGCGCGCCATGGTGACCGAGACTCACAAGATCCACAGCGAATCCGATCCCCAGATGCGTCTGCTCATCATCGAAGACGACCGCGAATCCGCCGACTATCTGGTCAAGGCTTTCCGTGAGGTCGGCCATGTCGCCGATCACGCCAGCGATGGCGAGGAAGGTTTCGCGCTCGCCGATTCCGGCGATTACGACGTGCTGGTGGTCGATCGCATGTTGCCGAAGCGCGATGGACTCTCCGTTATCGGCGGCCTGCGCGACAAGGGTAACCGGACGCCGGCACTGATCCTGTCGGCGCTGGGCCAGGTCGACGACCGCATCAAGGGCCTGCGCGCCGGCGGCGACGATTATCTGCCGAAGCCTTATTCATTCGCTGAGCTGCTCGCGCGCGTCGAAGTGCTGTCGCGCCGCCAGGGTGGTCCCGCCGAAGAAACGACCTATCGCGTCGGTGATCTCGAACTCGACCGGCTGTCCCATGGCGTGACGCGCGGTGGCCAGGAACTGATCCTGCAGCCCCGCGAATTTCGGCTGCTCGAATATCTCATGAAACATGCCGGGCAGGTGGTTACCCGCACGATGCTGCTGGAAAACGTCTGGGACTATCATTTCGATCCGCAGACCAACGTGATCGACGTCCATATCTCGCGCCTGCGCTCGAAGATCGACAAGGGCTTCGAGCGTCCGCTGCTGCACACGATTCGCGGCGCCGGCTATATGGTCCGCGACGGCATGAAGTGAGTCAAATCTAGGTTCAGTCAGAAGATTGACGCTTTACGCGGTCGTTGCCGATCATCATCGCGTGAATCGTCCCGGACTGCGAAAGTGATTGATCTCAATTGACGGGCGGGTGCGCGGGGGCTGCCCCGGCGACTGACCGTTCGGGAACCGACGCGCAACGCGAGCCTTTAATGACCATCAGCGCCGTGCCCACGACGAGACCCGTGAAGAGCAGGTAGGTGAGAGACATGTTCTCCCCTGCATCTGCCAGCAACAGGTAAGCGAACAGTCCTGCAGTCGATGCGGCGTAGCCGAGCCATGCAAGTTTCGGAAAGCGGAAGCCGCTCTCATCGCGCGAGAGGTCGAGCACCAGGTATATGGCCAGCAACGTGTTGCACAGCGCCGCGGGGAGCAGGCCCATCACGATCTCGCGTTCGAATCCCAGATAAGACAGCACGCCGGAGACTTGAGCGATCACCGGAAACGGCAGGTAACGCGCATTGAGACAGGCGAGCCCGATGGACGCGACCTCGAACGCAAAGAAGTAACGATCGTGCATCTTCGGAAGCAGGTAGGGCATGATCATCAGAGATGCGCATGCGACAAGCAAAATGAACTCTGGGCCTTCTCGCTTGGACCGCGCGAGCAAGGCTGCCAGAGCCAGCCCGCCGAGCGCCGCCAATGCGAGCCCGATGGCGACACCCATCTGGTAGGGAAGACTCCCTGCGAACACCCAGATATTCGCGGCGTTCATGGTGAGGCGGTGGAACGTCTCAGCCTGCTCCATGTAGATGCTGAACACCGAGGCGATGGGTCTGCCGGCGACAACCACAGGAACGGCGAGGGCTGCATAGACCACGGGAACGGCGGCGAGCCATGCCCAGTGAATCTTGTCACGCAACATCATGCCAAGGACGAACGGCCCCAGGAATACGCCTTGGGCCTTCACCGCGACTGCGACCGCGAATGGCAAAATGCCGTTCCGATGCTGCATGAATGCCGCTATCGAAACGAGCGTGAAGAATGTCCAGATCGAGTCGGCCTGGCCCCACACCGCGCCGTTGAAGATCACTGTCGGCGCAAGCCAGACACAGCAAAAGGCAACGCACGCGCGCGATGGTGCCTTATTCGCCGACCACACGATCAGAGCTACCACAATCGCGCAGCCGAATTCGAATACGAACGAGATCGCCTTCACCAGAGTGAGGGGCTGGCCCAGCCCATTGAATTGCGCCGTGATCAACAACAGGTAACTGTAGAACGGCGTGTAGTTGGTGAAGGCTTCGCCAAGCCCGCCGATACCGCGGTCGCGCGCGAATATGTACCAGGGGATCAGGTATCGAACGGCGTCAGTGGTGGCATGCTCCCGAGCGAGGAAGCGGAGCAGGAAGCCTAAAAGAACGCATCCGATCACGATCAAGGAAACAGAAAGCCGCCGGCTATCCAACCGTCGAGCAAGCATCTGCATCAGCCTCAATTCCTCCCCCAAGCTACTTCATCTACTGCCCGATAGCGGTATTTGGTAGGATTAATCGGCCGAGTTGCCGATGTCGTTCTGGTTGTTGTCGGCCTCCAACCGGATCTGCCAAGATCCATGGAGCTTTATCCTCTTCACCCATAACTAAGGAGATTAGGCAAATTTACCCGTGATTCCCACACTTTCGCGCTTGATCAGGTCGCCGGCGAAACTATGGCAGCTGGCGAGATTGCCTTACGACAATCGTGACATTCTCCCGGAACCTGATTCTAATAAAGATGCAGCGGCGGTCCCGTCGCGCCATCTATGGCTGTTCTTCGTCGAACGGCGCGTTGATCACCAGTTCGACGACGGAGCTTGCCTTGTAGCCCGCCACGAAACGTTCGCCGAAATCGCGAATGAAGTTGTCGTAAGTGGTGCCGGGTTGGGTCCGGGCGATATGGCAGAAGCAGCGAGTCATTTTCTGCTTCATTCCCAAACGTGGAAATTCCGCGACAATTGCCGCAACGTCGCTCGGCGGAATAAGCTCATACTGCAAGCCGACGACATCGAAGCAGATGCCGGCGGTGCAGAGCGCGACTTCCGCTTCCTTGAACAGCCCAATCGACGGTGTGGAATTGAGCGCAACGCTATCCCAGATCAACTGAGCACGGCTTCGGTCGAAGCCATGCTCCCGTGCAAAGAGACGCGCGAGGTCGGCGCCTTCCACTTCGAAGCGACGCGGTCCGGCGAAGCGTTCATTGAGCGTGATGTCATGCAGCAGTGCTGCGACGGCGAGAACCTCGCCGTCGTGCTCGATGTTCTGCAGTTGAGCGAGCCGCACCGCAAACAACCATGACCTGACGACATGGTTGAACAGGTACGGTTCGCAACTGTTCCGGGCGTGGTCGATCGCGCTGGCGATGATGGCCGTATCGGGGACGGTTACTCCCGCCAGTTGCCTGTCATTGATCTGTTGCATGTTCGTCGCCTCGCTCTACCGGACCGTGAAGGTTGCTTGTGCTAGCTCTTCAGGAATTTCAGCAGCTCGGCATTGACCTGATCCGCATGGGTCGCCGTGATGCCGTGCGGTGCGCCGGGATAATAGACATCCTTGGCACCCTTGATCAGCTTGGCTGATTTCACTGCGGAATCCTTCACGGGCACGATCTGATCGTCCTCGCCATGCAGGACGAGGGTGGGGATGTCGAACTTCTTCAGGTCTTCCGTGAAATCCGTCTCCGAGAATGCCTTCACGCTCTCATAGGCATTCTTCGCGCCGGCCTGCATGCTCCACAGCCAGAACTGATCCAGCGTGCCCTGCGAGACTTTCGCGCCGGGCCGGTTGGCGCCGTAGAAGGCGATCGCCAAATCCTTGTAGTATTGTGAGCGGTCGCCCGCGACACCGGCGCGGATGCCGTCGAACACCTCGATCGGCAATCCTTCGGGATTGGCTGGTGTCTTCAGCATGATCGGTGGCACCGCCGCGATCAGCACCGCCTTCTTCACGCGCTTGGTGCCGTGGCGGCCGATGTAGCGTGCGACTTCGCCGCCGCCGGTGGAATGGCCGACCAGCGTCGCGTCCTTCAGATCGAGCGTCTCGATGACTGCGGCGAGATCGTCGGCATAACCGTTCATGTCATTGTTGTTCGAGGCCTGGCTGGAGCGCCCATGACCGCGGCGATCATGGGCGACGACACGGTAGCCATGCTGGGCCAGAAACAGCATCTGGCCGTCCCACGCGTCCGCGTTGAGCGGCCAGCCGTGGGAGAAGGTAACGACCGGGCCCTTGCCCCAGTCCTTGTAATAGATTTCGGTGCCGTCCTTTGTGGTGATGGTGCTCATGGTGCGATGTCCTTTGTGAGCGTGAGGTTTGGTTGGCTTGTCGCCGGCCTTGCCCTCGGCGATCGAGGGCAAGCCGGCAGTGATCGCGGTGATGGCGGCAGCTGCGAGCAGATCGCGGCGGGAGGGTGTCGAGCGCGGAACGTCGTCGGTCATGGTCGGTCCTTGGCTGGCGGAGAGGCAGCTTGCGTCGATCAGCCCTTGAGCCAGTCGTCGAGATGGATCGCTCCGATGCGCGCGCCGGCATCGGGCGTCAGGGAGCGATCATTGATCGGCGTGCCGAAATAACCCACGTGGATGTCGGCGATGACCTGGCGTGGGTCCTGCTTTGCCGTCAGATATTTGCGCCCTAGTGCGTCGAGCGGGAGCGGTTCGGGCCCGGCCACCTCGACGACGCCGTTCACTGGGGTGCCCAAGGCCAGGTCCACCATGGCGGCTGCCACGTCCGCAGATGCGATGGGCTGGATCAGGGCCGGCGCTAGGCGAATCACGTCGCCGTCCACGCCGCCTTGCACGATGGCGGGGATGAATTCGAAGAACTGCGTCGCCCGCAGGATCGTGTAGGGCATTCCAGACGCCTTGATGAGATCCTCCTGGGCCAGCTTGGCGCGGAAATAGCCGCTGGCCAGAAGGCGCTCGGTCCCGACCACAGACAGGGCCAGATGCTGCTGGACGCCTGCGGCTTTTTCCGCCGCGAGCAGGTTGCGACTGGATGTCTGAAAGAAGTCCATCACCGGCCCGTCCTCGAATGATGGCGAATTCGCCACGTCGATGACGACGTTTGTCCCGGACATGGCCTCGGCCAGTCCTTCCCGCGTCAGCGTGTTGACGCCCGTCGACGGCGAGGCGGCGAAGACCTTATGGCCCAGTTTGTTCAAGCCGCTCACGACCTGCGTACCGATGAGGCCGCTACCTCCAATGACGACGATTTTCATGATATTTTCTCCCTTTCACACGGTGACGATCGTGTGGGCGGACCATGCGCCGCGGCGCACTGGAAGACTTTGCCGCAACCTTCGTTTTCTCTTGAGTTTCGCTTGGATGTTCGTTCAGAAGGGGCCGGCTGACACGTCACCGCCGATGGCGCGCGACCGGCCAGCTTGTGGGGTCGGTTCTGTTGCCTCCTGAAGGTCTTGACGGTTCATTGCCGCCGGCCGAAAACGCAGGCAGTCATGGAGCGCCGAGTGCCGTATCTGTTCGCAGGCTATGTCCTCGATCCCGACCGCAGAGAGTTGTCGCATGGCAGCGACAAGGTGGCGATCACGCCGCAGGCTTTCGACCTGCTGCTGCATCTGGTGAAGAACCGCGACCACGTCGTCAGCAAGGATGCCCTTCTCGATGCCGTATGGGTGGGACGGATCGTGTCCGAATCGACGCTGGCCAGTCACATCAATGCGGTACGCAAGGCGCTGGGCGATAGCGGCGACGAACAGCGGCTGCTGAAGACGGTGGCGCGCAAGGGCTTTCGTTTCGTCGGCGATGTGACCGAGACGGCAATGCCGGCGCAGTCTGACGCGGCGGTTGCCGATCACGCCACGTCGACGGCGAATCCGAACGCCGCGCTGACGTTGCCCGATCGGCCGTCGATCGCAGTATTGCCGTTTCTCAATCTGAGCGGCGATCCGCAGCAGGACTATTTCGTCGATGGCATGGTCGAGGACATCATCCTCGCACTGTCGCGGCTTCGCTGGCTGTTCGTCATTGCCCGCAATTCCAGTTTCACGTTTAAAGGCCGTGCCGTGGACGTCCGTGAGGTCGGGCGCGAACTTGGCGTGCGCTATGTACTGGAAGGCAGCGTGCGCCGTGTGGCGAACCGCGTGCGCATCACCGGACAGCTCGTGGATACCACCACGGGCATGCATCTGTGGGGCGAGCGCTTCGAGAGTGTCGTCGATGACATCTTCGATCTGCAGGACCAGGTCACGGAAAGCGTCGTAGGCGCCATCGCGCCGCAGCTTGAATTTGCGGAGATCGAACGCGCCAAGCGGAAGCCGACCGAAAGCCTCGACGCCTATGATTACTACCTGCGCGGACTGGCGAATTTTCATGTGTCGACGCGCGATGGGATCGATGCGGCATTGGCGAATTTCTACAAAGCCATCGAGCTCGATCCCGACTTCGCTGCGGCCTATGGGATGGCCGCGGGATGCTTCTACTGGCGCAAGATGAACCGCTGGCTTTCCGATCGTGTGGCTGACGGGCGTGAGGCGGCGTGGCTTGCCGAGCGCGCTGTGACGCTTGGCAAGAACGATGCGGTAGCGCTGACACGTGGCGGCCATGCCTGGCCGCATTTCGGCGGCGACCTGCATGCCTGCGTCGCCTATGTCGATCGTGCGCTGGTGCTCAATCCCAATCTCTCGACGATCTGGTACCTCGGCGGCTATCAACGCGTCTCGCTCGGTGAACACGACGAGGCCATCGCCTATTTTTCACGCGCCATGCGGCTCAGTCCGCTCGATCCCGAGACATTCCAGATGCATACGGGAATCGCGATGTCGCATCTCTATTCGCGACGCTTTGATACCGCGCTCGATTGCTTGCGGGAGGCGTCGCGCGAGGTGCCGAACATTCTTCGGGTCGCCGCATTCCAGGCCGCTGCGCATGCCCTGGGTGGGCGAATGGAAGAGGCGCGTGAGGCGATGGGCCATGTGCGCCGGCTCGATCCTACATTACGGCTCAGCAATATTGACGACTGGCTGCTGGTGCGGCGACCGCAGGACTTCGCACTTGCATCGGAAGGCCTGCGAAAAGCCGGCCTTCCGGAATAAACTTGGCTGAAAGATAAAATTCCTGCAGTCGGGCGACATTACCAACATCTCATATTCACGCCCTGTTTGTTACAGCTTGCGCCTGCTAGAACAGGGGATGACTTCCAGAACCTTCCATTTCCGCACGTCCCGAGCGTGACCCGTGACGGCTATCGGTAAACTGTTTCGCACGACGGCCTTCCGGTTGACGTTGGCCTATCTGCTGCTGTTCGCGCTGTTTGCAGCATCGCTGCTCGGCTATTTCGCCTGGAATACACACCGGCTGATCAACGATCAGATCACGACCACGGTCGATGACGAAATGACCGAGCTGAGCGATCTGTTCGGGCGGCGCGGCTTGCGGGGAATCGTGGGCGCCATCGAGAACCGGGCGCTGCGTCCTGGCGCCAACCTCTATCTGATCACGACACCGGCGGGTCAATCCATCGCCGGCAACGTGTCCTCACTGGCGCCCGGCGTGATGGCGACCACGGGCTGGTCCGAGACCGCCTATCGCCGGCTCGACGATCCCGACTCGTCCAACCATCGCGCACTGGTGAAGGTGACGCAATTGAGCAGCGGCTTCCGGCTGCTGATCGGCCATGATCTCGAGGAACGCCGGCGCCTGTTCGACATCGTCGGCGATGCCGCGAAGTGGTCGGTGTTGATCGTCGTCGTCCTTGGACTCGGCGGCGGTATCTTCGTCGCCAGCCGCGTGCTGCGGCGGATCGACGCGATGACCGGCACCACGCAGCGTATCATGGCGGGCGATCTCTCCGGTCGTCTGCCGGTCGGACGCAGTGGCGACGAACTCGACCGTCTCGCGGAAAATCTCAATGCCATGCTGGAGCGCATCGAAGCGCTGATGACAGGACTGAAGGAAGTCTCGGACAATATCGCCCATGACCTCAAGACGCCGCTCACGCGGCTGCGCAATCGGGCGGAGGAGGCGCTGGCGCGATCCAGCAACGAGGCCGAATATCGTGCGGCGCTGGAACGCACCATCGAGGAATCCGATGGCCTGATCCGGACCTTCAATGCGCTGCTGATGATCGCACGTGCGGAATCAGGGCAGGCGCGCGGCAATATGGACAATTTCGACGCTGCTGAAGTGGCCGAGGGCATCCACGAGCTCTATGAACCGCTTGCTGAAGACAGCGACCTCACGCTGACCGTCAAGACCGCGGCAGCGCCGCTGCGTGGCAATCGCGAACTGATCAGCCAGGCGCTCGCCAATCTCGTCGAAAACGCCATCAAATATGGCAAACCTGCGATCACGGACGAGAGTGCCGATAGCGCAGGCGCTGCGGCTGCCAAGGACATCGTGATCGAGGCGCGGCGCGAGGGCGATCAGGTGCTGCTTAGCGTGTCCGATCATGGTCCAGGCATTCCCGAAGCCGATCGGAAACATGCGGTGGAGCGCTTCGTGCGGCTGGAAGCGAGCCGCACATTGCCCGGTTCCGGCCTCGGTCTCAGTCTTGCATCTGCCGTGGCCACGCTGCACGGCGGTGAATTGCAGCTGGGCGACAATTATCCAGGGTTGCGGGTCACGCTGGCGCTGCCCGCAGTGGCAGCCGAAGGCCTTGCGGGTCAAACGGGGAATGTGCCACAGAAGTCGGCATGACCTCAGCCGCAACAGGCGAGGGCCAGCTCCCGCTGGCCGCGCAATTCGTCAGCGGACCGCAGCTGTTCGCCCCCGCCGATGCCGAGCAGCGCTTCGGCGAATGGCTCGCCGATATCGCGCCGGACGATGCCGCCGCATTTCGCGCGATCACCGAGCAATTTCCGCACGTCAAGGCGATCCTGCTCGGCATTGCCGAGGCCTCGCCCTATCTGTTCGATCTGATCCGCGCCGATGCCGGGCGCGCATTGCGGCTGCTGCATTGCGATCCCGATCGCCAGCTCACCACGCTGATCGCCGAGACCTCGGCGAATGTCGCTGCCGCTGGCGGCGATCCCGATGTCATGCATCTGCTGCGACGCATGAAATCCGAAGCGGCCTTGTTGATTGCGCTGTGCGATATCGGTGGCGTCTGGCCGGTGATGCGCGTCACGCGGGCGCTGACCGATCTCGCTGTGTCCTCCGTCCAGACGACGGTGCGTTATCTGCTGCGCCAGGACATGGCACGCAAGCGCATCCTGCCGCCGGATCCCGAGAATCCGGAGCAGGGCAGCGGCCTGATCGTGCTGGCGATGGGCAAGATGGGCGCCGGCGAGCTGAACTATTCCAGCGACATCGATCTCATCGTTTTCTTCGATCTCGAAGCGCATACGCTGGCCGAGGATATCGAGCCGAATTCGTTCTTTGTGCGCATCGCGCAGGGCGTGTCGCGGCTGCTGCAGCAGCGCACCGGCGACGGCTATGTGTTCCGCGTCGATCTGCGGCTGCGGCCAGATCCGGCCTCAACGCCGGTGGCGGTCTCGACCGCGTCGGCGCTGCATTACTATGAGCGCGAGGGGCGCACATGGGAACGCGCGGCAATGATCAAGGCGTCGCCTTGCGCCGGTGACTTCAAGGCCGGTGAGGCCCTGCTGGCCGAGATCGCGCCTTTCGTCTGGCGCAAGCATCTGGATTTCGCCGCACTGGCCGATGTCCATGACATGAAACGGCAGATGCAGACGTTTCGCGGGCAGAATGAAATCTCCGTCGAAGGCCACAATGTCAAGGTCGGGCGCGGCGGCATCCGTGAGATCGAGTTCTTCGCGCAGACCCAGCAGTTGATTGCCGGCGGGCGCCATCCGGAACTGCGCGTGCGGCCGACGCTGGAGGCGCTGAACATTCTCGCCGCCAGCAACTGGATCACCTTTGAGGCGCGTGATGAACTGACGCTCGCCTATGATTTCCTGCGACGTGTCGAGCATCGGCTGCAGATGGTGGCCGACGAACAGACTCACTCGCTGCCCGATGACGTCGGCGCCATGGAACGCTTTGCGCGCTTCTTCGGTTATGACAGCCGCGAGGCATTTGCCAGTGATCTGCTCGGGCATCTCAATTGCGTGCAGGGGCATTATGGCCGCCTGTTCGAGGGAGATCCGACCGACAACGTCCATCTGCCGGCTGTCGACTACAAAGGAGGCGCAACGGACCAGCGGCTGCTCGAACATTTCACCAAGCTCGGTTTCCGGAAGCCCGCGATGGTGGCGGAGACGGTGCAGCACTGGATGACGGATGATTATCGCGCGCTCAAATATGAGGGCACGCGGCAGGCATTCATGGAATTCGTGCCTTCGCTGATCGTCGGGCTGGCCGATGCCGAAGAGCCCGACCTTGCGGTCGTTGCGTTCGACCGCTTTCTGCAGGCGTTACAGCGCGGCGGCCGGCTGATCTCGCTGCTCAGCCAGAACCGCGATCTCGTCGCGCTGGTGGCGCTTGTACTTGGCGCGGCGCCGCGTCTGGGTGACATGCTGGCGCGGCAGCCGCAGATCATGGATGGGCTCATCGATCCGCGCTTCTTCGGCGCCATGCCGGACCAGCGCGAGCTGTCGACGCGGCTTGCGGCGACCCTCGAAGACGCCAATTCCTATGAAGAGTTTCTCGATCGTCTCAGGCTGTTCGGGCAGGAAAGCCTGTTCCTGATCGGCACGCGCATTCTGTCGGGGACCGTGTCGGCGCAGCAGGCCGGGATTGCATTCGCCGACGTCGCCGAAGGCATCGCACATACGCTGCATGGGCTCGTGCTCGATCAGTTCGTAGCCCAGCACGGCCGCATCAAGGATCAGCAGACCGCGATCGTGGCCATGGGCAAGCTTGGCAGCCGCGAGATGACGGCGGCGTCCGATCTCGATCTGATTTTGATTTACGACTTCGATCATGATGCCCCGGATTCCGATGGACCGCGCCCGCTGCACGGCGCGCAATATTTCGCCCGGCTGACGCAGCGCCTGATCAGCGCCTTCACCACGCGCACCAATTATGGCGTGCTCTACGAGGTCGATATGCGGCTTCGCCCGTCGGGCCGGGCAGGACCGCTGGCGTCGCGCATCGATTCCTTCGCTGAATATCAGGAGACCGAGGCCTGGACCTGGGAGCACATGGCACTGACGCGCGCGCGGGTGATTTCGGCGACGCCCGCGTTCCGCGAGAAGATCGAACGGGTCATCCGCGACGTGCTGACGCGTCCGCGTGAAACGACGATCATCGCCAATGACGTTGCCGAGATGCGTCAGGCCATCGCCGAGGAGAAGGGCGAAGACGATATCTGGGACCTGAAACATGCTGCCGGCGGCATGGTCGATATCGAATTCATCGCGCAATATTTGCAGCTGGTGCATGCCGCAGAGAAGCCCGAGATCCTCAGCATCAGCACGCAGCAGGTGCTGGAGAATGCGGCGCGACTGGGCATTCTGTCGCCAGCCGCCGCCGATGTGCTGCGTCCGGCGGTGCGGCTCTATCACGACCTCACGCAGGTGCTGCGGCTGTGTGTGAGCGATAAGTTCAAGCCGGAGACGGCAGGCACGGATCTGTTGCGCATACTCGCACGCGTGAGCAACGAGCCCGACTTCTCCTCGCTGCAAGCGCGGGTGCGCGATATGCAAGCCGACGTGCGGCAGGTGTTCCGCGCTGTTGTCGAAGGTCAGACATAGACGTATCTGCCGCGCCGTGCGGCGGGCATGCGAGTTGTGTATGACCGGCTGCGCATGATCTCGCGTGAACGGCTGGATAGATTCTAAACCCGCCGCATTGTGACCGCACCCTGACGTCCTGTAGGTCCGCATCTCGTTTGCCGATGACATGCGGCTTGAGATGTTGCAGCTGCCTGCGCCCGAATGTCGCAGTGTCGGCGATGCCGTCATGCACACTGAAATGAAACCGCCGATATGGAGTCGACATGCAGGTTCTAGGCTTCCGCGCCGCTACCGTTGTTTTTGCCTTGGCCGCTGCATTTGCTCCGAACGGGACCAAGGCGGATGAAATCTCTCTGATCGAGAAGTCACTTCCCGGAGAGGGGCAGCGCCCGCAGGCGATCGTTGTCGGCCCGGATGGAAATTTGTGGGTGACGGAAGTCATCAAGCACCAGATTTTTCGGGTCACGCCAAACGGTGAGATGAGTTCCTTTCGCGTTCCGGGCGATCAGGTCGGAGTTATTCAGGGGATCACGTCTGGCCCTGACGGCAATCTTTGGTTCACGTCACGCGAAGAGAACGCCATTCGCCGGATCTCGACCAAAGGGGAATTCAACGGGACATTTGCGATCCCCTCACAGGCCACGACACCCACGAAATTCAACACGGGATCATGGCCGCGCGGCATTACGGTCGGTCCGGACGGTCAGATTTGGTTTGCGGAAATGGCGGCGAACAAAATCGGCCGCGTGACGCTGACCGGTGAGTTTTCGGAGTTCGCAATCCCGACGGAAAATGCCGAAGCCTATGGTGTGGTGACAGGCCCCGATCAGAATTTGTGGTTCACGGAAAGCGGTGCCGGAAAGATCGGACGACTCGACGTCAAGACAGGAAAGATCACGGAATTTCCGCTCGGCAATCCGAAGTCGCGCCCGCGCGACATTACGGTCGGGCCGGATGGTCATCTCTGGTTTTCGATGAATGGCTCCGATCACATCGGCAGAATTTCTATGGCTGGGGAGATCAAGGAATTTCCATTGCCGGCAGAGACGCGCCCCATTGGTATAGCCGCGGGAGCCGATGGCAATGTCTGGTTCACCGCTTTCAAATCTCACAAGATCGGCCGCATCACGCCGACAGGTGAAGTTTCGTTCTTCGATCTCAAGACGGAGAACGCACAGCCCTTCGGCATGACGAAAGGGCCGAACGGCGTGGTCTGGTTCACGTCTCAGGCCAATCAGGTCGGACACGTTGACATCAAGGCGAAGCGTCAGTGATGATCGTGATAGCGCGCCGCAAGGGCGCGCGAGCGCGCTTCTATCCAAGCTGATAATGTGCAGGGTTCCAGAGTAAAATGAGGTCCTGCAGAATTAATCGTCTGTGTCAAATCGCATGCGCGCGGTAGCGAGTTGCATGCGGCATTCCGCGTATGAAGCGGCGTGAAGCATTAGATAGAATCTAGACGCGCCGCATTGTGACCGCACCATGTCATCCTGTAGGCCCCATTGAGTTAGTCGACAGAAGTCGACGAAGTTTTTTGGGGCGACTGATTCAATGACGCGCAGAACTACACTTCACAAGAAAACCCTTTTGGCTGCTGTGAGCGCATTCGCGTTATTGCTTGATGCCGACGCAACGGTTGTTGCGCAGACCTCGCAAGCGCTGCCCGCCGTTGAAGTACATGCGCCAACGCCGCGTGCGGTCCGTCGTGTCGCGCCGCGCCGAAATGCCGCAGTCACGCCGCGGGCGACGCCGCGGCCGGTGGAGCGCCGCACACCGACGACGCCGGCGACCGGAATGATCGGTTCCCTCCCGCCGGCCTATGCGGGCGGTCAGGTGGCATCGGGCGCGCAGGTCGGTCTGCTCGGCAATCGCGGCGTGATGGATACGCCATTCAATCAGACAAGCTACACCGCGAAGACAATACAGGATCAGCAGGCACGCAAGCTCGACGACGTATTCGCCAACGATCCGTCGGTGACTGTCACCGTGCCGCGTCTCAGCGGCTTCGATCGGGTCAATATCCGTGGCTTCAGCGTTGGCAGTGAGGGATACGGGATCAACGGCCTGTACGGCATCGCGTCATCGTTTTCGCTGGCGTCGCTCGGTGCGTTCGAGCGGGTCGAAGTGCTGAAAGGGCCAGCGGCACTGCTCAACGGCATGCCGCCGAGCGGCGGTGGTGTCGGCGGCAGCGTGAATCTCGTAACCAAGCGTGCAGGCGAGGTGCCGTTCGCGCAGCTCACCAACACCTATTCGTCGATTTCGAATTTCGGCACGCATCTGGATGTCGGCCAGCGGTTCGGTGAATTCAAGGAGTTCGGCGTTCGCTTCAACGGCACCTACAAAGGCGGCAGCACCGAGCTCGCCTATCAGAGTCAGGAAGTTGGAAGCGCCTTTCTTGGCTTGGACTATCGCGGCGAGAACGTGCGACTGTCAGCCGATATTGGTTACGAGCACAACCGGGTCACGGCGATGACGCGTTTCGTCGATATTGCGGGCCTGCCGTCCGTTCCGGCGGCACCTGATGCGCGCGCGAACTACATGCCGAGCTGGGGCTTCTGGGACTCGGAGTCGCGCTATGCGATCGTGCAGGGCGAGGTGGATATCACCAATAATCTCACGGCCTATGCGCAGGCAGGTATCGGCACCAGCAACACGCGCTATCTCTATTCCGACATCCGCGTGACTAGCCTCGACGGAGAGTTCAACGGACTGTCGCGTCGAAACAACCAGAGGCATGAGAGAACCGCGGCGCAGGTCGGATTGCGGGGCAATGTTGATACCGGGCCGATCAACCATGCCATCAATGTCAACGCAGGTGCATCAGAGGCCGATGTCGCGCTCATCAATGTCTCCGGAGCCACGAACTTCTTTTCGAACTTGTACAATCCGCGCTCGGGCCCTGTTTCAATTCGCGATGTGGGCGCTCCGCGGACAACCAGTCTGTTCGATCTGACGAGCGTCGGCATCGCTGATACGATGTCGGTCTGGAATGGCCGCATTCAATTGACCGCCGGCGTCCGGCATCAATATGTGGAATCTGAGTCCTTCGCCATGGGCACTGGCGTGAGGTCGGGCGGCTACGAGTCGTCGGCGACGACGCCCGCCTATGCACTGGTGATCAAGCCGCTGGAGAATGTCTCGGTCTACGCCAATTATATCGAGGCGCTGGAAGCTGGGACCGTCGTGGGTGCGGGATATGCAAATACTGGCGCGGTTCTTCCACCCTATCGCACTACGCAGCACGAAATGGGCGTGAAGGTCGATTGGGGACGGATCACGACCACGGTCAGTGCCTTCGACATTATGAAGCCGATACAGCGCGTCGAGCGCTCGGGTACGCTCCCTGTGCTCACGCAGTCCGGCGAGTCACGCAATCGCGGCGTCGAGATCAATACATTCGGCGAGGTCACGGATGGTGTCCGGCTGCTCGGCGGCGTCATGTTCATCGATGCGCGCCAGCAGAAGACCGAGAACGCTACTTATGATGGAAAGCATACCTTCAACGTTCCTGACACACAGTTCACTCTAGGCGGCGAATGGGACGTGCCGTTCGTTTCGGGGCTAACCCTGACGGGCCGTGCGCTCTATACGGGCTCATACTGGTCGGACCAGGCCAACACGGTCTACGGCCCGAGCTGGACCCGCTACGATGCCGGAGCGCGCTACACGTTCGCATCGCCGTGGAATGCCAAGCCGATCGTCGTGCGCTTCTCGGTCGAAAATCTGCTCGATACCAACTATTGGCAGGCCTCGACCAACGACGGCTACATCATCCTTGCCGCGCCGCGAACCTACATGGTCTCGACGACGTTCAACTTCTGATATCGCCGATCATCTGCCGTCAGATCGGTCTGATGAGCGGCCGCCGTGATGTCATCACGGCGGCCGCAGCGTTTTTTGAGCGCACGCATTCACCCGATCAGGTGTGGGTGGCGTTTCGCGACGCGGTTATTGCTGTTCCGGCTTGACCTTGCCGATCTCGACAACCGTCTTCCAGCGGGCGAGTTCTTTTTCCAGGAAGCTCTGAAATTCCGCGCTCGTATTGGCGACCACCTCGAAGCCGCTATCGGTCAGCCGCTTCCTGAGATCGGGCGAGGTGAGGGCGGTGGTGATCGATGTCTCAAGCTTGGTCTTCACATCGGCCGGCAGGCCCTTGGGCGCGACGAAGGCCTGCCACGAATAGATATTGAGATCGTCGACGCCGACTTCCTTCATCGTTGGGGTCTGCGGGAATGAATCGGAGCGCGTGTCGCTGGTAACGGCCAGAATTTTCATCTTGCCGCCTCGGATGTAGTTGGCGACTGCGCCGAGATTCTGGAAGGAGACGTCGACATGTCCGCCCATCAGGTCCGTATGAGCCTGCGAGCCGCCCTTGTAGGGCGTATGGATACCGGTGGTCCCCGTCTTCTGCCAGAACAACACGGCCGTCAGATGGTCGGACGAGCCCACGCCCGATGAGGCGAACGTGACCTTGTCGGGATTCTTCTTGAGATAGTCGATGAGTTCCTGGACGGTATTGGCCGGGAAATCGGGGCGCGTGATCAGCACGTTGGGATTGCGCACAGCGACACTGAGCAGATCGAAATTCTGGAGCGGGTGATAGCCCGGGTCCTTGTAAAGCACCGGATTGATCGCGATGACCCCGATCGAGCCCACCATCAGTGTGTAGCCATCCGGCTTTGAACGAGCGAGTTGTGTCGCGCCGATGGAGCCGTTGGCGCCGGGCTTGTTCTCGATGATGAAGGACTGCCCGAAGCTTTCCTGCATCTTTTGCGTGGTCATGCGCGCTGTCGTATCGCTTGCTCCGCCGGCGGTGAAAGGCACGATCACCGTGACGGATTTCGAGGGATAGTCTTGCGCGACTGCTATGCCTGGCACTGTCAGACAGAATGCCGCCGCGGCGAGATGGCTCAGTTTCATCGTCGTTTCCTCCACTGGAATGCTTTTGTTTATTGAACAGGCGACAATCTCCGTGTCGCTCTTGTCTGGACGGCTCCTCCATGCGCTGAAGAGCAGTGTGGTTCGTGAGTTCAGGAATTCCCTTCAATCAGCAACCGCTGCAGTCTTGTTGGCAAATACTTCGCAGATGGTGGCTTTGAAAATTGATAGGTCACACGAGAAAGAATCGCGGTCCCAGTCCAGACCGCCCTATCGACGCGCCAATATAGCGACCTACAACCTTTAGTATAGGTGCGAGCGGGGGCCTCCCAAGCGGCCATTTGACGCTTGAGTGTCATGCCATGGGAGTTGGCTCGGCCGGTTAGGTTGAGTGGGGAAGCAATCGACGCCTAGGCGGCCTCGGAGATTTCCGCTGGCCTGTGTCTGCCGCGGAGCGGGATGGTGACGCAGACCACGGTGCCGGTGCCGAGCTTGGAGCGCAGCTTCATCGATCCGCCATGCAGGTTGGTCAGCGATTTGGCGATAGCGAGGCCGAGGCCCGAGCCGTGATAGGTCTTGGCGAGCTGGCTCTCGACCTGTTCGAACGGGCGTCCCAGACGCTTCAGCGACTGCGGGGCGATGCCGATGCCACTATCGGCGATCATCAGAGCGACGGAGTCGCGCAGCACGCGGCTGCGCACGGTGACACGGCCGCCATCGGGTGTGAACTTCACGGCATTCGAGAGCAGATTGACGAGGATCTGCTTGATGGCGCGGCGGTCGGCCACCACCGGTGCATCAGCCGCGATGTCGGCACTGAGTGTCAGATTCTTGTCGTCGGCACGGCCGGAGACGACACGCAGCGCTTCGGATAGCGTCTGTCCGAGATCGAGCGGCTCAAGGTCCAGCTGCATACGACCCGCCTCGATCTTCGACATATCGAGAATGTCATTGATGACTTCGAGCAGATAGTGACCGCTGGTGAGAATGTCGTGGCAGTATTCGGCATATTTGTCGGAGCCGAGATTGCCGAACATGCCGCTGCCCATGATTTCCGAGAAGCCGATAATGGCGTTCAGCGGCGTGCGCAGTTCGTGGCTCATATTGGCCAGGAATTTCGACTTGGTCTGGTTGGCTTCCTCGGCGCGGTTCTTCTCGTCGGAGTATTTCTGCGCGAGGTCGGCGAGTTCGAGCGCCTGTTTCTCCAGCGCGGCCTGGGAGTGCTTGAGATCGATGACGCTGGCGCGAAGGCGCAGATCGTTGTCGACGAGCTTGTGCTCGTGCTCCTTGATGCGGGTGATGTCGGTGCCGACGGAGACGTAGCCGCCATCCTTGGTACGGCGCTCGCTGATATGCAGCCAGCTGCCGTCCTCGATCTGCGCTTCGAAGGTACGCGCGCCAGGCGCCGCAGCGCCGGATTCCGCGAGACGCGAGCGGACCTCGGGCATGCTGCCGACTTCGAGCACGGTCTCGTAGGACGTCCCGGGCGACACCGCCGAGTCCGGCAGCTTGTGCAGGCGCTGGAAATGCGAGTTGCAGAGCACCAGGCGATCTTCCGCGTCCCACAGCACGAAGGCTTCGGGAATGGTCTCGATGGCGTCGCGCAGCCGGACGTCGGCCTCGACGGTCTTCTCGGCGAGGCTCTTCTGTTCGGTGACGTCGATGGCGATGCCGATCAGGTGCTGGCTGCCATCGTTCTGGCCCTGCGCGAGTTCGCAGCGCAATTGCAGCCAGATCCAGTGGCCGTTGCTGTGCTGCATGCGGAAGGTCTGGTCGATGTGATCGATCTTGAACGAAATCAGCTGATCGGCGATCTCGAACAGGTTGATGTCGTCGGATTGTACCAGCGCATTGACTTCGCCGAAGGTCAGCAGGTCGCTGCGGCTGTCGAGGCCCAGCATGGTGAACATCGACTGCGACCAGAAGATGCGGCCGCGCGACAGATCCCAGTCCCACAATCCGCAGCGGCCGCGGTTGAGGGCAGTGTCGATGCGGCCACGCACGGCGTCGTTGATGGCGTCGCCTTCGCGGGCGCGGGTCGATTGCCAGTGGAAGGCGAAACCGAGGATCAGCACCACGAAGCCGGTGGTGGCCGAGAGCGTGATCGACAGCGCGGAGTCCGAGCGCCAGATCGGCTCGTTGTTCTCCTGAATGACGACCACCTGACCCGGCAGCGCCTTGACGATGCGGCGGGTGGCCAATGCATGGCTGTTGTCGGGCAACTTCACATCGACAACGTCAGTGCGTTGACCCTGCGCAGCCATGGCCTGTGTCGCACTGAGGACGTCGAGGATGCGATTGGCGTCGCCCGGTGGCAGGTCGATCGGCACGCGCGCGAGAATGCTCTGATCGGCGCCCAGCACGATGACGTGGCGTCCCCCTGCGATCCCCCAGGATGGAATCAGACTGGGCAGAAGGCTCTGCAGGCGCTCGACGGCAGCAGAACGATCCTGACGGATGGTGCCGTTGCGTTCGAGACGCTCGGCGAGCAGATCGGCAAGCGCCGCGAGATCGCGCTTCATCGATGCCTGCTTCTGCCGGCTCTGATCGACCACCTGAACGAAGGCGCCGAAGAAGATCGTGATGAGAAAAGCGATGATGAGTGTAGGGACGGCCCGGCGAAGTGCCGGCTCTGCGATCAGCAGCCTGTGATAGGCCGGTTTCGCGATAGACTGCGCCAATCCTTTGATCGAATCGGATTGGACGCATGCGTTGTCCGCATGCGCACGCGCCATACCTAAGCCCCCTCGAAGAATCTCGCCCGCGTCGCTCGAAACAACTGCCCCGCCACTTCGAATCGCAAGACCAATAAGAATCCACTTTGCCAGGGCTGTCGAGAGTCAACGAAACGTTAACGTGAAATAAATCGTATCCACCGGAGAATTTCATCACTGTTCGGTACTTGCATGAGTCCGAAACAGGAACGCCGCGCATGAGAATCACGCGCGGCGTTGAAATCAATGACTCGCAGAACGCGCGTTACAACGTGACCACGATCTTGCCGAGATGCTTGTTTGCTTCCATGTGGTCGAACGCCGTTCCGATGTCGTCGAATGCGTAGATCTTGTCGATCGGCAGTTTTAGTTGGCCGGCTTCGACGGCGGGCCAGATGTCCGCACGCACCGCACTGAAGATGTCACGAATCTCCTGCAGTGACCTCGTGCGGAAGGTCACGCCGATATAGGTGATGCGGCGGGCGGCATGGAGATCGAAATTGAAATCGCCATGCGTGCCGCCGAGCCGGCCGACATTGACGATGCGTCCCATCACCTTCGTGGCTTTCAGGTTCTGATTGGCGACGGGCCCCGAGATCTGGTCGACGATCAGATCGACGCCGTCGCCGTCCGTGGCCTTGAGCACCTGATCGACCCAGCCGGCATCCTTCGAATCGATGGCGAGGTCAGCGCCGAAGTCCTTCAGCCGGGCGCGACGTGCGGCGTCGGTGGATGAACCGATCACCGTCTTTGCGCCCTTGAGCCTGGCGATCTGCAGCGCCATCAGGCCGACGCCGGAGCTGGCGCCCTGGATCAGGACGGATTGGCCGGGCTGCAGTCCGCCATTGGTCACCAGAGCATTGTGCATCGTGGTGATGGCGACGGGCAGGGTGCAGGCATCCTCGAAGCTCATGCTGGCTGGCATGTGGAACAGCCGGCCGTGATCGGTGACGGCGAATTCGGCAAAGGCCGCACCGCCGGAACCCATCACGCGATCCCCGACCTTGACGCCCTTGGCCTCCGGGCCGAGTTCGGCGATCTCGCCCGCCCATTCCATTCCCAGCACCGTGCCGACGCCGCCGGCAGCACCGTGGACATGGCCTTTGGTCATGCCGAGGTCGGCGCGGTTGAGGCCGCAGGCCTTCACCTTGACCAGCACCTGCGTGCCCGTGGGTGAGGGTTTCGGGGCATCACCGATCGCAGCGCCATTGGCGCCGTAGACATAAGCTTTCATGGCTCTGCTTTCCGTTCCGTCTATTCAGCGGCCTGGCGCTGGCTGCCATCAAGCATGGCTTCGAAGCGTGCGCGGATAATCGTCTCGGCATCATGCATGATGCGCGACACGAGTTCCTGGCAGCTCGGAATGTCGTGGATCAGGCCCTGGACCTGGCCGGCCGACCAGATGCCATCTTCGGCATCGCCGTGCGAATAGACCAGCTTGCCGCGCGCACCGGCGACGAGTTCCTTGATCTGCTCGAAAGTGGCGCCTTCCTTCTCCATGGCGACCACCTGCTTGCTCACCGCGTTCCTGGCGACGCGCGAGGTGTTGCGCATGGTGCGGAAGATCAGGTCGGTCTCGCGTTCGTCATTGGCGACGATGCGTTCCTTCACCAGCTGATGGATCGGGCTTTCCTTGGTGCACATGAAGCGCGTGCCCATGTTGATGCCTTCGGCACCGAGCGCCAGCGCGGCGACAAGGCCGCGGCCGTCGCCGAAGCCGCCCGAGGCGATCATCGGGATCTTGATCTTGTCGGCCGCGGCCGGGATCAGGATCAGGCCGGGGGTGTCGTCCTCACCGGGATGGCCGGCGCATTCGAAGCCGTCGATGGAGATCGCATCGACGCCCATACGCTCGGCGGAGAGGCCGTGGCGTACGCTGGTGCATTTATGGATGACCTTGATGCCGTGCTTCTTGAATTCGGTGACGTGTTCCTGCGGCTTGTTGCCGGCGGTCTCGACCACTTTGATTCCGGCCTCGATGATGGCCTGGCGATATTCCGCATAGGGTGGCGGCTTGATGGTTGGCAGAATGGTCAGGTTCACGCCGAACGGCTTGTCGGTCATGTCGCGGCAGCGCGCGATTTCCTTGGTGAGGTCTTCCGGCGTCGGCTGGGTCAGTGCGGTGATCAGGCCGAGCGCACCGGCATTGGCCACTGCGGCGACGAGCTCGGCGCGGCCGACCCACTGCATGCCGCCCTGGACGATCGGGTGTTCGACACCCACGAGCTCGGTGAAGCGCGTCTTGATCATGATGGTCCTCTTGTTTCCCCGGAGACGCGCTTGGCGCCGAATGGTTCTTGCTTGTTCGGGGCGAAGGATGCCGGTGGGGCGCAGCAATGTCTACCGCCACGGGATACGGCCCCATGCGCCGCCGATGCAGGTCTGATGCGTGAGGCGCGCCGTCGTGATCGCTGGAACTCGCGGCGCGAACATGCTTTTCTCCCGCGCATGACCGAGCCGACCCCGCAACAGATCGAACAACTCACGCGCGCCTTCGAACGTTTTACGCGCAAATTCAAAGTCGCGGAGGCAGCCGCTGCCGCCGACAACGCGCTCAATGCGCTTGACGCGCAGACGCTGGTGTTTGTCGGTGACAATCCTGGCTGCCTGATAGGCGACGTCGCCCGCTATCTCAATGTTGCTATGACCACCATGTCCTCTGCCATCGACCGGCTCGTCAAAAAGGCCCTGGTCGAGCGTCGCCGGCCCGAAGACAATCGCCGGTCCGTGGCACTGACCGCGACCGAGAAGGGCAAGCAGGTGGTGGAAGAACAGGTCGCCGGCTATCGCGCGGCCTGTCAGATGATGCTGCGGTCGCTCGACCCGATCGAACGTAACGAATTGATCCGGTTGACGGAAAAAATCGCCGACAACGAAACTTGAACATTACGAAGTTCGTACTATCTTGAGCGTGCCGCCGGCCGTAAGCCGGTTCCTGACGGAGGCGCTCATGGCCATCGCCATCAATGGTACGGACTACTCGTTGCCCGACGATCCCCGGGTTTCGCTGCTCGACCTTCTGCGTGAACGGATCGGCCTGACCGGCACCAAGCTGGGCTGCAATCAGGGCGCCTGCGGCGCCTGCACCGTCATTCTCGATGGCGAGCGAGTGCTGTCCTGTCTGACACTTGCGGTGCAGGCGGACGGGAGCGCGGTAACCACCATCGAAGGCCTGAGCAAGCAGGGTGACCTGCATCCCCTGCAGCGCGCATTCATCGAGCACGATGGCTTGCAGTGCGGCTATTGCACGCCCGGGCAGATCTGCTCAGCGGTCGCGATGCTCGGCGAGATACGCCGCGGCGATCCCAGTTATGTCACCGCCGATCTGGTTGCGGGGCAGGACAGCACCACCCGCGAGGAAATCCGCGAGCGCATGAGCGGCAATCTGTGCCGCTGTGGCGCCCATCACGGCATTGTCGAAGCGATCGAAGAACAGCTGGTTGGAGACGCCGCATGACGCCGTTCGATTATAGGCGCGCCGCCGACCAGACTGAAGCCCTGTCGTTCGCTGCAGCCAGGCACTGCCGCTTTCTCGGCGGTGGCACCAATCTCGTCGATCTGATGCGGCAGAATATCGAAGCGCCCGCGGCGCTGGTCGATGTCAGCCGATTGCCTGCTACTATCGATGAGACCTCCGAAGGCGGCCTGATCATCGGCGCCGCCGTTCGCAACAGTGCGGCGGCCGCGCATCCCGTCGTGCGTGCGCATTATCCGATGCTGTCCCGTGCGCTGCTGGCCGGCGCGTCGGCACAGATTCGCAACATGGCCACCGTCGGCGGCAATTTGCTGCAGCGAACGCGTTGCAGCTATTTCTATGACGCGGCAGGATCACGCTGCAACAAGCGCGATCCCGGTGCGGGCTGCGATGCCATCGGTGGCCTCAGCCGCAATCACGCGATCCTCGGGACGTCCGAGCATTGTATCGCGACACTTCCATCGGACATGAGTGTGGCCTTTGCGGCGCTGGATGCCACTGTGCATCTCGACGGTCCGATGGGACCACGCAATGTGCGGCTGACGGACTTCCATCAACTGCCGGGGACAACGCCGCACATCGAGACCGTTTTGCGGCCAGGCGAGCTCGTCACCGCAATCGCGATATCCCCCAGCGCTGCCGCAGCCAATTCGCGCTATCGCAAGGTCCGCGATCGTTCGAGCTACGCTTTCGCGCTGGTGTCCGTCGCCGCGGGGCTGGATGTCGCCGACGGCCGGATCAGGGACGTACGGATAGCTCTGGGCGGTATCGCCGCAAAGCCATGGCGCGCTGTGCAGGCTGAAGACGTCCTGCGCGGCGAGGTGCCGACCCGGGAGAACTTTCTGCGCGCCGCCGATGTCGAACTCGCTGCGGCTAAACCCACCGAAGCCAACGCTTTCAAGATCGAACTCGCAAAGCGAACCATGGCCGCCGTTCTCGGCGATCTGACAGGAGCAGGCGCATGAGCAAGCTGCAAAATGCGATCGTCGGTGGTGTTCGCACGGCGATGGGCTATGTGCCATCGAGCTGGCTGCCGGGTGGCACGCGCGATCCGCTGATCGATAAGCGCGTTACCCTCGGCACGCAGCAGTCGCGGGTCGATGGTCCCGACAAAGTGCAGGGCGTTGCACGCTTTGCTGCGGAAGTGCGAATGGACGGGCTGGTCTATGCGGCCTGCGTGCATTCGACCATCGCGCGCGGCAAGATCACCGAACTCGATCTTGCTGCCGCGGAAGCCGCACCGGGCGTGGTGTTGGTGATGACCCATCGCAATGCGCCGAAACTGGCGCTGCCGCCGCCGATCGGCATGACCAACCTCAAGGCCGCGGGCAACAACATTCTCCTGATCATGCAGGACGCAGAGATCCGCTGGAATGGGCAGACGGTGGCGCTGGTGTTGGCCGAGACCCAGGAGCAGGCGAATTATGCGGCGTCGCTGATCGTGGTTCGTTACGAGCAAGCCGCGGCACGCACCCGGTTCGAGGATGCAAAAGCTGACGCGACGACGCCCGACTCGCTGATGATCGAGCGCAACCGACTGAAGCGCGGCGATACCGACGCGGCATTTCGAAACGCCGCGGGCAGTGTCGATGCAGTTTATCGAACGCCTTGGCATAATCACAATCCGATCGAGCCCAATGCCGCGACGATCGCCTGGCAAGGCGACCGCCTGATCGTGCATGACGCGACGCAGATGCTCAATGGCACCGCGGGTTCGCTCGCAAAAGTGTTCGGCATCAAGGATACGCAGGTCTTTGTCAGCTCCCCCTTCGTCGGCGGCGCTTTCGGCGGCAAGGCGCTGTGGGATCACCAGATCCTGGGCGCTGCAGCATCGAAACTCGCCGGCCGGCCGGTGCGGATCGCATTGTCGCGTGCCAGCATGCATCGATTGATCGGCGGCCGGAGCCAGACCGAGCAGCGCGTGGCGCTGGCCGCCGATGTGACCGGAAAGCTGAAGGCACTGTTGCATCAAGGTTTTTCCGTCAAACCCCCGCATAGCGTCTGCGACGAGGCCTTCACCCTGTCAGGCCGCTCGCTTTATGAATCGGAGAGCTACGATATCGTGCAGCACACGCTCGATCTCGATCTGCTGGCCAACACATTCATGCGCGCGCCCGGCGAGGCGGTCGGTACCTTTGCCATCGAGAGCGCGATGGACGAGCTCGCGCATGATCTCGGCATCGATCCGATTGCATTGAGGCTGCGCAATATCGGCGATACCGATCCGGTCAGCGGTGCGCCGCATTCCCAAAGTGACCTGACGCTGGCCTATGAGCTCGGCGCGAAAAAGTTTGGTTGGGATCGCCGCGCGGCGACACCAAAGTCGCATCAGGACGGCGAATGGCTGATCGGCATGGGCTGTGCCACCGGCTCTTTCCCCTATGTGCGCATGCCCGGCATGTCGGCGCGGATCACGATCGACAGCAATGGCCACGCCACGGTGTCGAGTGCCGCGCATGAGATGGGCATGGGCACTGCGACGGTGCAGCGACAGCATGCTGCGGATCGTCTCGGTTTGCCGCTCGATCACGTCACCGTGCGGATTGGCGACACCGATCTGCCTTTCGGCAGCTTTGCGGGCGGCTCATCGCAGACAGCTTCGCTCGGCGCTGCGATCAACGCGGCCAGCGTGAAACTGGCCGGGGATCTGCTGCGGCTGGCTGGTAACGACACGCCGCTGGCGGGATTGCGGGCGAACGAGATCGAATTCGCCAATCACGGCCTGCGCAAGGTCGGCGAGCCATCGCGCTACGAGAGCTTCGCGTCGATCCTCGAGCGCGCGTCGCGCAGCGAGATCAGCGCGATGGGAGAGAGCGGGGCACCGCTCGAAATCCTGAAATTCTCCATGCACAGCCGATCGGCCATCTTTTGTGAACTCCGCGTTAGCGAGGTGACCGGCGAGGTCCGGGTCACCCGTCTTGTTGGAGCGTTCGATTGCGGCCGCATCCTCAATCCCAAGACGGCGACCAGCCAGTTTCGCGGCGGCATGATCATGGGGCTTGGTATGGCGCTCACCGAAGAGACGCTACTCGACAAACGTAACGGGCGGATCATGAGTGCGTCGATGACGGACTATCACGTGCCCGTGCATCTCGACGTGCCGGAGATCGACGTGTTGTGGACCGACATTCCGGACCCTCGCACGCCGATGGGCGCGCGCGGGATCGGCGAGATCGGCATCGCCGGTGTTGCCGCCGCCATCGCCAATGCGGTGTTCAACGCGACCGGAAAACGTGTCCGCGATCTGCCGCTGACGCCGGACAAGCTGTTCGGCGATTGAAGGATCTCGATCGCGTGCAGCGCGGACAAGGCAAAAGAACTGGAATCACGGACCGCTGGCGGTCCGTGTCGATACCGGTATGGAAACGCGAAGTGAGCTTGAGGCTAGGCCTCAGGCGACCGCTGCATGCGCTTGCGGTGCATCCTCATGATCGAGCGCCCTGCTGATGTCACGGATGCTGATCACGCCGATCAGCGTGTGATCGTCGATGACCGGGACGTGCCGAATGTGATGCTTGTTCATCAGGTGTCGCACATGTTCGAGCGTGTCGGTCGAGTGGCAGGAAATCAATTCCTGGACCGAGATCATATCCGAGACCTTGCGATTGACGCCGGCAGCACCGTGTTCGGCGATCGCGCGCACCACGTCGCGTTCCGAGAACATGCCGACCGCGGTGTTGCCCTCGGTGCGGCACACGTCCTTCACGACCAGTGCGCTGATATTGCCCGTCCGGAGCAACTGCGCCGCGATGGCGACGGTCTCGTTCATGCGGACAGTGGCGATACGGGTGCTCTTCCTACGCAGGATATCTCCGACTTGCATGGCAATAACCTCCCTTGGCTGATCGGCTGAGGATCGATCTTGTAGGCGCAAGATTGGTATACGGTATGCCAGTTGTCAACGCAGAAACCAGCATATCGAGGGGCGGTGGATCAAGAAAGAAAGTCAGTGTTTCTGACGTTTATTTGCTGCACGGCGTGCGTTTCCTATGTGCTTCTAGCGCATTGGCGATATCCAGTCGGAGCTCTGGTATGCCAGTTGGGCATGAAAAAGGGGCGCACTCGCGTGCGCCCCTGAAATCTTGAACGAGCTTCGATTGATCAGGCGGTCTTGGCGCTGTGCGCCGCGGCTTCCGGTACGGCAGGCTCGCTCCCCAGAATGAATGCACGTCGCATCGGCTTGATAACGAACAAAGCGAGCAACGCAGCCGTGGCATTGAGCGCAACGGCGATCACAAACACGGCCTGCCATCCATAGCTCGCTGCGATCAGGCTCGCGAGCGGTACCAACAATGCCGCCGTGCCCTTCGCGGTGTAGAGCATGCCGTTATTCGTCGCGGCATATTTGGCACCGAACGTATCGCCTGATGTTGCCGGAAACAGACTGTAGATCTCGCCGAACACGCCGAAGTAGACGGCCGTCGCCAGCACGAAGACGAGTGGGTTGTGGCCATAGGCCGATAGTGTCAGCAGCATCAGCGCGGCGGTGCCGAAGGCGATGAACATGGTGTGTTCACGACCGATCTGATCGGACAACCAACCGAAGAGCGGGCGGCCGAACCCGTCAAAGATGCGATCGAGCGAGATGGCGAAGGTCAGTGCTGCCATCTGGAAGCCGGCCAGTGTCACCGGAGAATTCGCAATGTTGTAGTCGTGGGCGATCGGCGCGATCTGCGCTGCGGTCATCAAGCCACCGGCGGCGACCATCACGAAGACCAGATACATGACCCAGAAGATCGGGCTGCGCAGCACTTGCGGCGGTGTGAAATCCGTCTTTGTCTGCGGCAGATTGAGTTGTTTCCTCGTCACCGGCACAGCCTGCCCAGGCGGACGCATGAAGAAGGCGAGCATGAACACGATCACGCCCTGGCCGATGCCGAAGGTGAAGAAGGCGTGCTGATAGCCGCTCTCGGCAATCATATGCGCAATCGGCACGACGGTGATCGCAGCGCCAGCGCCGAAGCCTGCCGCCGTGGCGCCCGCAGCGAGGCCGCGGCGATCGGGAAACCACTTCAGAGCATTGCCGACGCAGGTGCCGTAGACCGAACCGGCGCCGATGCCGCCGACGACGGCGCCGGCGTAAAGCATCACCAGTGAGTCCGCATAGGAGTTCAGCACCCAGGCGAGGCTGATCATGGCTCCGCCGAACATGATGACGACGCGGGGACCGTATTTGTCGACGAACCACGCTTCGACCGGCACCAGCCAGGTTTCGACGACGACGAACAGCGTGAAGGCGAGCTGGATCGCGGCGCGACCCCAGTGATACTTGGCGTCGATCGGATCGACGAACAGCGTCCATCCGTATTGCAGATTGGCGATCATCGCCATGCAGACGATGCCCATCACGAGTTGAATCCAGCGGAAGCTGCCGGGTGGGTTGGACGCGGTGGTGAAGTCTGGATGAGCCATCGTGTTTCCTCCAATGCGCGCTTTTTCCCTTGCGGCGTGGTGTCGCTAAGGTTGTGGCGTATTGCCGCAGGCGTCGCTTGGTCGGAGACTGGTATATTATATTCCACGATGCAAGGTGGTCTTGGCCAATTGTTGCGTGAAGACGATCACGCCTTGGCGAGCAGCGCATCGCCCACGCAAAACGCGCCCAGCCAGGGCTGAGCGCGTTGTTTTCTTGAGGCTTTTTGCGTTTTAGGTCGCAAGCGCCTTGCTGACGACGACCTTACGCCAAGGCTTCAGCACCGCGATCGCGAGCAGTGATGCCAGGATATTGGCACCGGCGGCGATCAGGAACACGCTGTCCCACGTGCCCGACGACTGCTGCATGTAGTTCGCGACCGGCACCAGAAGTGCTGCCGTCCCCTTTGCGGTATAGAGCAGGCCGGCATTGGTCGTTGCGAACTTGGAGCCGAAGGTGTCCGTACACGTCGATGGGAAGAGCGAGTAGATCTCACCCCATGCGAAGAACACGAAGCCCGACAGCAGCACGAACCACAGGGGATCGTGGCCCCACATATACAGCGCCCAGATGCCCACGCCTTCCATGCCGAAGGCAATGAACATGGTGTTCTCGCGACCGATCATGTCGGAGATCCAGCCGAAGAACGGACGCGTGAGACCGTTGAGTACGCGGTCGATGGTGGCTGCGAAGGTGACCGCCGTCATCGTCATGGCCATCAGCGTGACGGGTACGTTGTCGATCTTCCAGTCGGCCGCAATGGGCTTCAGGTTGGCCGTCACCATCAGGCCGCCGGCACCGACGATCACGAACATGAAGTACATCAGCCAGAAGATCGGATGGCGGATGACTTCTGTCGGCGCGTAGTTGCGGCGGGTCTGGATCACGTTGGCGTTCTGCGTGACCGCCGGTACCTGCCCAGCCTTTGGCGCGAACAGGAAGAAGGAGAGGATCACGATGATGATGCCTTGTCCGAGACCGAAATACAGAAATGCAGTCTGGAAGCCGGAATCCTGGATCATGGCCTGGATCGGCGCGACCGTGAGGGCGGAGCCGGCACCAAAGCCTGCAGCGGTGATGCCAGCCGCGAGGCCGCGCTTGTCAGGAAACCACTTCAGGGCATTGCCGACGCAGGTACCGTAGACGCCGCCAGCGCCGATGCCCGCAACGATCATGCCGAGATAGAAGCCGTTGAGCGTTTCCGCCTGTGCATTGATCGCCCAGCCGATGCCGCAGAGAATGCCGCCGATAAGGACGACGAGCTTCGGGCCGTATTTATCGACGAACCATCCTTCGACCGGCACCAGCCAGGTCTCGAACAGAACGAAGAGGGTGAAGGCCCACTGGATCGACGCACGATCCCAGCCGAACTTCTTCTGGATGTCGGGGACGAAGAACGTCCAGCCGTATTGATAGTTGGCGATCATCACCATCGCGCCAACGCCGATGGCGAGTTGTGTCCAGCGGTAGGCATCGCTGACACGTGCGGCAGCTGGCGCCACCCCGTGAACTGCATCAGTCATAGTTCCTCCTAAAGCGCTGTTCTATTGAGAGCTCGACAGCTGCGAAGGATAGTTTGGTATATGATATGCCAACTAACAAGCGAAATCTTGCCAATTTGCCGCTGCAAGTTTCGCATGACTGAATGCTGTACTGCGATACTACAAGACAGCACAAAGCCGGCGGTCCAGACCGCCGGCTTTTGGGTTTGAACAGTTATTTGTATCGTTACTTACGCTGCTGCAGTGCGAGTACGCAGCCGGGTGAAGCCGTTCTGGATCACCGACCAGAACAGCGCGATCAGGCCGAGGATCATGATGCTGCTGACCAGTGTGTTCGAGAAGAAGATCCCAAGCGATCCCTGTGAGCCCAGCAATGACTGCCGGAAGGCTTCCTCGGCCTTGTCGCCAAGTACGATGGCGAGCACCAGCGGGGCGAGGGGATAGTTACACTTCTTCAGTGCGTAACCGATGATTCCGAATACCAGCATCATCACCACGTCGAAGGTCGAGTTGTGGACGGAATAGGCTCCGATCGCACAGAGCACCAGGATGAGCGGTGCAATGATGCTGAATGGAACCCGCAGGATCGCTGCGAAGATCGGTACGCAGGTCAGCACGATGATCAGGCCGACGAGGTTGCCGAGATACATCGAGGCGATCAGGCCCCAGACGAACTCTTTCTGCTCGACGAATAGCATCGGGCCGGGCTGCAGGCCCCAGATCAGCAGACCACCAAGAAGCACAGCGGCAGTTGGCGAACCGGGGACGCCGAGTGAGAGCATCGGAAGCAGGGCTGCGGTACCGGCGGCATGCGCGGCCGTTTCCGGAGCGATGACGCCTTCGATCTCGCCCTTGCCGAAGTTATTGCCGTTCTTGGAGACGCGCTTGGCGATCCCGTAACTCATGAACGACGCGGGTGTCGCGCCTGCGGGCGTAACACCCATCCAGCAGCCGATGACGCAGGAGCGCAGCGAGGTCATCCAGTATTGCGGCAAGCTCATCCAGGTACGGAGCACGACGCGAAGATCGATCTTCGCCTTGCCGCCCTGGAAGCGCAGTCCTTCCTCCATGGTGAGGAAGATTTCGCCGAGGCCGAACAGGCCGATGACTGCGATCAGGAAGTCGAAGCCATTGAGAAGTTCGGTCGAGCCAAACGTGAGTCGCAGTTGTCCGGTAATGGAATCGAGGCCGACCGCGGCGAGGGCAAAACCGATCATCATCGCCGCAATGGTCTTGAAAGGGGGCTCCTTACTCAGCCCGACGAAACTGCAGAACGCCAGGAAATAGACCGCGAATTTCTCCGCGGGTCCGAATCGTAAGGCGAAGCCTGCGACCAGCGGCGCGACCAGGGTGATCATGACGACGGCGAACAGCGCACCAACGAAAGAGGACGTGAAGGCGGCGGTCAGTGCTTCGGCAGCCTTGCCCTGCTGGGCCATCGGATAGCCGTCGAATGTCGTGGCCACCGACCATGGCTCTCCGGGTATGTTGAACAGGATCGAGGTGATCGCACCTCCGAACAATGCGCCCCAATAGATGCAGGACAGCATGATGATGGCCGATGTCGGCGGCATGCTGAAGGTGAGGGGCAGCAGGATCGCAACGCCATTGGCGCCGCCAAGGCCGGGCAGCACGCCGATGATGACACCAAGCACGATGCCGAGCACCATCACCGCGATGTTGAATGGCTGCAGCGCGACCGCAAAGCCCTGGAACAGATTAGCAATTTCTTCCATTTCGAGTAGTCCTCAGAAAGAGACCGGCAGACGCAACGGAATTAAAGATCGCGGAAATCAGAGACCGAGCAGATCCTCGAGGGGCCCCTTGGGGAGCGGCACGAGAAACCAGCGTTCGAAGATCAGGTAGGTAACGACAGGCATGCCAAGAGAGATAGCGGCGATGATCGGCCACTCATATTTGCCGAGCCAGCGCATGAACCATGCGATGAAGATCATCGACGACACGTAGAGTCCGATGAACGGCAGGACGCCGACATAGATGCCGGTGGGAATGACGACGCTGAAAACCTGGCGCAACTGGCCCCATTCGGCGAAAAGGCTGCCGTCGTCCTCGCGCAGCGTGTTCCAGATATTGACGAGGCTGGAGATGATGATGAACAGCCCGATATAGAACGGAAAGAATCCGGCTTTCGGTCCCTCTGCGCCCCAGTTGATGCCGGCCTTGACGCTGCCATAGACGACAATGGCGCCGAACAGGCCGATGACGGTGGTGACGCCGGCTTCGGCCGATTTGTGAGACGGGCCTGCGTTGTGAGATTGCTGCGTGGTCATGGACAACTCTGTGTGAGAGATCTGTGTCGATCAACGTGTCGCATGCGCCGGACTTGATGTGCGATCAGGTCCGGCGTCATGGTGCCCGCGTCAGTTGCCTTGCGCGAGGAAGCCGGCTTCCTTCATCAGCGTCTCGTGGCGCTTCTCTTCGGTGCCAACCCAGCTGGCGTAGTCACCACCGGTCATGAAGGTCGTGTTGAAGGCGCCGCTCTTCATCAGGTCCTGCCACTCGGGCGTCGCGCGGACCTTCTTGAACAGTTCGACATAATAATCGATCTGATCCTTCGTCGCTTTCGGCCCCATGAAGATGCCGCGCAGCATCACATATTCGATGTCGAGCCCCTGTGACTTGCAGGTCGGAATGTCCTTCCAGCCCTTGCCGTCGGCGACCTGCTCGTCATAGGCCATCGGCTTGCTGTCGAAGACGCAGAGCGGACGCACCTTGCCGCCGCGCCACTGCGCGACTGCCTCGATCGGATTGTTCACGGTTGAGTCGACGTGCTGACCAACGAGCTGCACTGCGACTTCACCGCCGCCCTTGTAAGGGATGTAAGTGAACTTGCTGCCGATCGCTTTCTCGACTGCGACCGTGATGATCTGGTCTTCCTGCTTCGAGCCCGTGCCGCCCATCTTGATCGTGCCGGCTGGTGCGGCCTTCACGGCGTCGATATAGTCCTTCACGGTCTTGTAGGGCTTGTCGGCATTCACCCACAGTACGAACTCGTCGAGTGCCAGCATCGCGACCGGCGTGAGATCCTTCCAGTTGAAGGGAATGCCGGTGGCGAGCGGTGTCGTGAACAGGTTCGACAACGTGATGATGATCTTGTGCGGATTGTTGTTCGCCGACTTCACGTCGAGGAAACCTTCACCGCCCGCGCCTCCCGACTTGTTGATGACGACAAGCGGCTGTTTCATCAGACTGTGCTTGGTGATGATGCCCTGAATGGTGCGCGCCATCTGATCGGCGCCGCCGCCGGTGCCCGCGGGAACGATCAATTCGACGGGGCGCGTCGGCTCCCATGCAGCAGATGCCGGGAGAGACGCTCCCAGGCAGAGAATGGATGCAGCGGCGGCCAGCGTGAGACATGAACCAAGGCGTTTCATTGTTTCTCTCCCATTCGTTTTGATAGCGTCGATCGTTCGTCGACTTTGAAATCGTCAGTGCGTGGTCGGCTCTTCCTTCGAATGTCCTGACTGCAGGTGTTCAAACGCGCCCTTGCATGCGCCATATGCGCACGTCAGACTGTCGAGCATCGAAGCGGCTCGCCTGCAAAAAGGATGAGTGGGTCTGGATCGCTCTGTCATTGCGCATACGGCATTGCTTGCCCGCGAAGGCAGCGCAGCCTTTGTCCTCCCCAGGTATGCTTTCTATTCAGACGTGAAGCATTACCGTTCGCGCATTTTGGTATGCGATATGCCAAGCGGCAAGCGATTAGAGCCGTTAAAAGCCGGGGAGGCTGAAATGTCGCAGGGAACGCGAGACGTCGCTGCGATGCAACTACACAAACAAAAAAAGGCCCCGGAAATCCGGGGCCAGTCGTCGGGAGGAACGCAGAGAATTTTGCGCGGGCTAGCCGCGCAAAAGTAGTGACGTCGCAGCCTTACAGGCCGAAGCGGGGCAGGTCGCCGTTGCGGGCCGAGATGCGTGCGCTGGCCATCAGCGCGCGATCGAGCGAGGCCATGAAACGAGCGAAGAAGCTGGTGGATGTCGCGAGGTCGAGAGAAGCAGTCTTCGACATGATTTGATCCTTTGCTGGAGGCCGCCCCGTCTTGGCGGCTCGTCATCTGGGATCAATTTACGTATACCAGATGCCAAGGACAATTGTCTTGTTTGCATGGCAGCATGAGGATTTTGCAGTGCGATATGGATCGATTTGATTTTCTTATTAAGGTTCCGCCTTGGTCACCACAAATGAAAAAGGCCGCCAATCGGCGGCCTTTCGCATCTAATTGTATGAAATCGCTGCAAAAATTACTCAGCGGCGACCTTGCGCGGCGGATCGAGTGCGCCGGAGTCGTGGATTTCGGCCACCTGATGATCGCTGAAACCCAGCACCTGCCTGAGGATTTCGTCGGTATGTTCGCCGAGCAGGGGCGAGCGGGTTACTTCGGTGGGGCTTTCCGATAGCTTAATCGGATTACCAACCGACAGATACTTGCCGCGCTCGGGGTGATCGACCTCGACCACGGTGCCGGTCGCACGCAATGACTGGTCTTCGGCCAGTTCCTTCATGGACAGGATCGGGCCGCACGGGATGTCGTCCTGGTTTAGGATTTCCATCGCCTCGAACTTGGTCTTGGTCATCGTCCACTGTTCGATGCGCGCGAAGATCGCGTTGAGCTTGGGCAGGCGCACCGCCGGCTTGGCATAGGCCGGGTCGGTCTTCCAGGTCGGTTCGCCGATCACGTCGCAGATCTTCTCCCACACCGGCGCCTGAGTGATGAAGTAGATGTAGGCGTTCGGGTCGGTTTCCCAGCCCTTGCACTTCAGGATGCGGCCGGGCTGACCACCGCCGGAGTCGTTGCCCGCGCGGGGCACGGCATCGCCGAACGGAATGCCTTCGCCGAACTGGCTGTATTCCTTGAGCGGACCGTGAGCGAGGCGCTGCTGGTCGCGCAGCTTGACGCGCGACAGGTTGAGCACGCCGTCCTGCATCGCGGCGGTGACCTTCTGGCCTTTGCCGGTTTGCGTGCGCTGATACAGCGCGGTGACGATGCCGAGTGCGAGATGCAGGCCAGTGCCGCTATCGCCGATCTGCGCGCCGGTGACGAGCGGCAGACCATCGCGGAAGCCGGTGGTGGAAGCGGCGCCACCGGTGCACTGCGCGACGTTCTCATAGACCTTGCAGTCCTCATAGGGACCGGGACCAAACCCCTTGATCGAGGCGACGATCATCTTCGGGTTGATCTGCTGAATCTTTTCGAACGGGAAGCCCATGCGGTCGAGCACGCCGGGTCCGAAGTTCTCGACGAGAACATCGCACTCTTTCATCAGCGCGGTGAGGACTTCCTTGCCCTTCGGGTTCTTGGTGTCGAGGGTGATCGAACGCTTGTTGTGGTTCAGCATGGTGAAATACAGGCTGTCCACATTCGGCACGTCCTGCAATTGGCCGCGGGTGATGTCGCCAACGCCGGGGCGTTCGACCTTGATCACATCGGCGCCGAACCATGCCAGCAACTGCGTGCAGGTCGGGCCAGATTGAACGTGGGTGAAGTCCAGAATGCGAACGCCTTTGAGCGCCTGTGTCATTGTTTTGCTCCCGTAAACTAGTTTTGCCGCCTCGGCATATGAGAAAAGGAGACGGGGTCTCGCGACCCCGCCTGATGTGTTATTTCTTCTTGCTGAGCACGCTCTGCGGATTGAGGTTGCCGATACGGCCGCTCTCGCTGCCGGCCGCCGGATCTATCACCGCATTGATGAGCGTCGGCTTGCCGGAATCCATCGCCGCATTGACGGCGCGCTTGAGTTCGTCGGGCGAGGTCGCATTGATGCCGACGCCGCCGAAGGCTTCCATCATCTTGTCGTAGCGTGAGCCCTTGACGAAGACCGTGGGCGCCACGTCGGAGCCGCCGGTCGGATTGACATCGGTGCCGCGATAGATGCCGTCATTGTTGAAGACGACGATGCAGACCGGCAGATTGTAGCGGCAGATCGTCTCGACCTCCATGCCGGAGAAACCGAAGGCGCTGTCGCCTTCGATCGCGAGCACGGGCTTGCCGGTCTCGACCGCAGCGGCGATGCAATAGCCCATGCCGATGCCCATGATGCCCCAGGTGCCGACATCGATGCGCTTGCGCGGCTGATACATGTCGACGATGCCGCGGGCGAGATCGAGCGTGTTGGCGCCTTCATTGACGAGCATCGCGTCGGGACGTTCGGCGATGATGGTGCGCAGAACACCAAGCGCGCCGTGGTAATCCATCGGCGAGTTGTTGTTCATCAGCTTTGGCGCCATCTTCGCGACGTTCTCGTCGCGCTTCGTGGTGACTGCTGATGTCCAGTCGGACGATGCCTTCTGCCAGCTCTTGCCCATGCCATCGAGCAGGGCGGTGACGCAGGAGCCGATATCGCCAACGACGGGCGCGACGATCTCGACGTTGGAATCCATTTCCTTCGGCTCGATGTCGATCTGGATGAACTTCTTGGGCGCGCTGCCCCAGGCCTTGCCCTTGCCGTGCGACAGCAGCCAGTTGAGGCGTGCGCCGATCAGCATGACGACGTCCGAGTCCTTCAGCACGGTGGAGCGCGCAGCGCCCGCGCACTGCGGATGCGTGTCGGGGAGGAGCCCCTTGGCCATGCTCATGGGTAGGAACGGAATGCCGGATGTCTCGACGAGTGCCTTCACGGCATCGTCGGCCTGCGCATAGGCTGCGCCTTTGCCGAGAATGATCAGCGGCTTCTTCGCCGATTTCAGCACGTCGAGTGCGCGCTTGATCGAATCCGGGGCAGGGATCTGCGCCGGCGCGGCGTCGATCACCTTCACCAGCGATTTCTTGCCCGCATCGGCATTCATCACCTGACCGAACAGTTTGGCGGGCAGATCGAGATAGACGCCGCCCGGACGGCCGGACACCGCGGCGCGGATCGCGCGCGCGAGGCCGATGCCGATGTCGGCCGCGTGCAGCACGCGGAACGCGGCCTTGCACAGCGGCTTGGCGATCGCGAGCTGATCCATTTCCTCGTAGTCGCCCTGCTGCAGATCGACGATCTCACGCTCGGACGAGCCGGAGATCAGGATCATCGGGAAGCAGTTGGTGGTGGCATGGGCCAGCGCCGTAAGGCCGTTGAGGAAGCCGGGTGCCGACACGGTCAAACAGACGCCAGGCTTCTTGGTGAGATAGCCGGCGATCGATGCGGCATAGCCGGCGGCCTGTTCGTGACGGAACGACAGCACCCGGATGCCCTCGGCCTGCGCCATGCGGCCGAAGTCGGTAATCGGAATGCCCGGCACGCCATAGATCGTGTTGAGGCCATTGAGCTTGAGCGCATCGATGATCAGATGGAAGCCATCGGTCAATTCCTGCTCGGCGGCTGCGTTGGTATCGATGCTCTGGACTACTGCGGACATCCCGCTCTCCCTGACTTTTCTTGTGACTGTTGGTCGTTGCTCAATTGGACGTGGTGCGGAGTGGTGAACCGTCGCGAGACGGCGCTTACGTAAACAATTCCTGGCCGTGGGCTTCGACATAAGAAGCCAGACCGAGCGTGTGATCGCGCGCGCGCTTTTCCGCGAGCTCGGTGTTGCGCTCCTCAAGCGCTTCGATGATGGCCAGATGTTCGGGCAGGGACGTCGCGGTACGGTCCGTGCGTCCGATGGTCAGCTGACGATAGCCACGCACATGCAGCAGAATATCGTTGGTCATATCGACCAGCACTGGCGACTCGCTGAGCGAGATCAGTGCCTGGTGGAAAGCGATATTCGCTTTCGAATATTCCTCAACGTGATCCTGTGGCAGACGGTCCTTGTTGAAGTCCTTGAAGAAGTCGCGCAGCGCCGAGATATCTTTTTTGCGTGCGGTGGTCGTGATCAGACGCGCGGCCATGCTTTCCAGCGCCGCCCAGGCGCGGATCATGTCGACGATCTCGACCTTGGTCTTTCTGACAACGACGATGCCGCGGCGTGGCACAGTCTTTACGAAGCCATCCTGCTCCAGCATCGCAATGGCTTCGCGGATAGGTGTGCGGCTGACACCGAGCCGTTCCGACAGAGCGCGCTCGTCAAGCATCACCGGATCGGGTGAGGTGTAGATGTCCATCTTAAGAATGGCTTCTTTCAAGGCTTCATAGGCCTTGGTCTTGAAGCTGGTCTCCGGTGCAATCCGAACGATCGCGATATCGGCTTCAGACATGACGGACGGCGCCTTGGTTTGTTTTCGCGTGGGCATGAATCATCTCCAGTCGAGATGTCCTACCACAGAAATAACGTCAAGAATTTTTGGCATACCAGATGCCAGCATGTCAAGATGACAGCTATTTCAGCAATTTTGCGCTGCAACGCGCCTTGACAATCAAGTTTCTGGCATACCAAATGCCATCAATCCGTCTATTGGAAAAGACGTGAAGGAGGAAGCCATGTCCCAATCGAATCTTGCCGTCAAAGAAGCAACACCATCGGCGAAACAGGCCGTCCGCAAAGTTCTAGATGCGGTCAAAGCCGACAAGCGCACCAGCCTGACCGCCCCCGAGGGCAAGCTTGTGTGTGACGCATACGGCATTCCCGTGCCGAAAGAAGGCGTGGCCACCTCAGCCGCTGACGCTGCCAAGATGGCAAGCGGCATGGGCTTCCCGGTCGTGATGAAGATCGTGTCGCCGGACATTCTCCACAAGACCGAAGCGGGCGGTGTCATTGTCGGCGTCAAGACCGCCGAAGACGCGCAGAAAGCTTACGACACCATTCTGGCCAATGCCAAGAAGTACAAGGCCGATGCGAAGATAGAAGGTATCCAGGTTCAGCAGATGCTGATGGGCGGGACCGAAGTGATCATCGGTTCGATCACCGATGGTTCGTTCGGCAAGCTGGTGGCCTTCGGCCTCGGCGGCGTGCTCGTCGAAGTGCTGAAGGACGTCACTTTCCGTCTCGCGCCCGCGACCAATGATGACGCGCTGTCGATGCTCGATGGCATTCAGGCCGCAGAGATGCTGCACGGCGTGCGCGGCGGCGATCCCGCCAACCGCGAGGCGCTGGCTGACATCATCGTCAAGGTATCGCAGCTCGTCAGCGATTTCCCGGAAATGGTCGAACTCGATCTCAACCCGGTCTTCGCCACCAAGAAAGACGCCATTGCCGCCGACGTGCGCATCGTCGTCGACTTCGACTACAAACCGCGCCCCGCGCCGCGCTCCAACGCCGAAATCGTCACGGCGATGAACCGCATCATGATGCCGAAGGCCGTCGCTGTGATCGGCGCTTCCGCCGAAGATGGCAAGATCGGTAATTCGGTGATGAAGAACCTCATCAACGGCGGCTACAAGGGCGACATCTACCCGATCCATCCGAAGGCCGAAGAGATCATGGGCCGCAAGGCCTATAAGAGCGTCAAGGATGTTCCGGGCGTGATCGACACCGCGGTATTCGCGATTCCTGCCAAGTTCGTGGCCGGCGCGCTGATCGAATGCGGCGAGAAGAAAATTCCGGGCGCGGTGCTGATCCCGTCGGGCTTTGCCGAAGCCAACGAGCCTGCATTGCAGGAAGAGATCGTCGAAATCGGCAAGAAATATGACGTCCGTCTGATGGGGCCGAATATCTATGGCTTCTATTATACGCCGGCCAATCTCTGCGCGACTTTCTGTACGGCCTATGACGTGAAGGGTTCGGCGGCATTGTCGTCGCAGTCCGGCGGCATCGGTATGGCGATCATTGGCTTCTCGCGCTCTGCCAAGATGGGCGTGTCGGCGATCGTCGGTCTCGGCAACAAGTCGGATATCGACGAGGACGATCTGCTCGCCTTCTTCGAGCAGGATCCCAACACCACGATCATCGCGCAGCACTGCGAGGATCTGAAGGATGGCCGTGCCTTCGCCGAAGCCGCCAAGCGCGTCTCCAAGATCAAGCCGGTTGTCGTCCTGAAGGCCGGCCGCACCTCGGCCGGCGCCAAGGCGGCCTCGTCGCATACCGGCGCACTTGCCGGCAACGACAAGATCTATGAGGACGTGCTGAAGCAGTCGGGGGTCATTCGCGCCCGCTCGCTGCGCCAGCTGCTCGAATTCGCTCGTGGCATTCCCGTGCTGCCGACGCCGAAGGGCGAGAACGTGCTGATTATCACCGGTGCCGGTGGGTCGGGCGTGCTGCTGTCGGATGCGGTGGTCGATAACGGCATGTCGCTGATGGCGATGCCGCCGGATCTGGATGCGGCGTTCCGCAAGTTCATTCCGCCGTTCGGTGCCGCCGGCAACCCGGTCGACATCACCGGTGGCGAACCGCCGATCACTTACGTCAACACCGTGAAGCTGGGTCTCACCGATGATCGCATCCACTCGCTGATCCTCGGCTACTGGCACACGATCGTGACGCCGCCGATGGTGTTCGCGCGCAACATGGTCGAGATCAAGAACGAGATGAAGGCCAAGGGCATCGAGAAGCCGATGGTGGCTTCGCTTGCGGGCGACGTGGAAGTCGAGGAAGCCGCCGAATATCTCTACCAGAACGGCATTCCGGCTTACGCTTATTCGACCGAACTCCCGGTCGAGGTGCTTGGTGCCAAGTACAAGTGGGCACGCGGAGCGGGCCTGCTGTAAGCAGCTTCGACCTATACACAAAAACAAAGCGCCGTCCGGGAAACCGGGCGGCGCTTTTTGCGTTTGCGGTTCTGGCTAGACGATCACCGGCTGCTCGGCGACGCCCTCGCGGCCGAAGATGCGCAGATAGCGTTCGATCTCCGCAGGGCTGCTGCCGGTGGTCTTGGCCGGATTGTCCGACAGCTTCACGGCCGAGCGGCCGTTGGCATAGGTGACCTTGCAGACCAGGCTGATCGGGTCGAGTGAATCGAGCCCGCGCGGATGGGCGCCTCGGAAGTCGTTGGTGGCCATGGTGCCCCAGCCGAAGCTCTCGCGGATGCGGCCGCGGAAGCGCTGATGCAGATCGATCATCAGATCGACTTCGAGACCGTCGCTGAACATCGCGCGCTTCTTGCGCGGATCCTCGCCGCGCATCGCGTACCAGGCGATCATCTCTTCGCCCGCCGCAACCGGCTCCTTGCTGTCCATGCGCATGCCGGTCCATTGTGAGGCCCAGGGCGGTGCGTCGCGCAGGAACTGCGTCATGCCGAACGTATCGGGCAGAATGATCAGCAATTCGCCGTCATAGACCTCCTGCCATTTCGCCAGCACGTCATATTGCGCGGTCTTCAGCTGGTCGTCGTTTTCGGCGAGGCAGGCGAACACCATCGGCAGTTCGTGCGAATTGGTGCCGATGGCTTCGAATGAATGCTTGAAGGCGAGCAGGGCGTTCGACGTTCCGACGAAGCTGCGGCCAAGCTCGTTGGCCATCGCGTCCGTCACCCATTCCTGCCACAGGAAGCCGTGGCGGCGACGGGTGCCGAATTCCGCGAGCCGCATGTCCGGATAGGATTTCAGCTTCTTGATCTTGTTCCAGATCTTGGTCTTGGTCTGGGCGTAGAGAATATCCAGCTCGAACTTGTCCAGCGTGGCCATGGCGATCCGCGACCGCAATTCGCTGACGATGGCGAGGGCGTAGATCTCCCACATCGTGACTTCGGCCCAGTCACCTTCGAAGGTGAGGACATATTGACCATCGATGGTCTCAAGCTTGTAGTCAGGCAACCTGAAGCTGCGCAGATACTCGATATATTCCGGACGGAAAATGTCGCGGCGGCCATAGAAGCGGTTGCCGGCCAGCCAGATCAGTTCGTTCTCTCGGAATGAAAGCGTGCGGGCATGATCGAGCTGCGCGCGCAGCACCGCTTCCGGAATGATCTCGGCAAGGCGGACGGTTTTGGTCCGATTGATCAGGCCGAAGGTCACGGGCACCTTCGGATAAAGCATCCAGATGAATTGATGCATCAGGAATTTGTAGAAGTCGGTGTCCAGCAGCGACCGGATGATCGGATCAAGCCGGTAGTTGTGATTGTGGACCCGGGTGGCGAAATCCATCATGGCAACGCCACTCCTGGTAACGTGCCTGATCGTGGCACCTGCACCGAAACGGCAGTGGCCGCATCGCTGACGCTGTCTTTGCAGCAGTTCATTAAATTGGCGTATCCGCCGGGTTTATCGATGTCAACGCAAGCGCTGAACGGCGCTTTCACAATCGAGGATTGTCGTGGCAGCCCAGCGTTTGTCCATCTGTTTTTGGCCCTGATCCTGCATCTGCGGGCATTGCGCAGAATTGTTTGCATGCTTACGATTTCCACCTGCCGGTGGGCGCCCCGAAACGATGAAGGACAGCACCATGAAAGTCGTCGATCTCTCCCACGTCATGAACATCCACACGCCCGGCTGGGTCGGCTATGCCGGCAACAAGATGTATTATGCGCAGAACCTGCAGACGCAGATGATCGTGGCGCAGCGGATCGAGACGGCGCTGCATGCCGGCACGCATTTCGACGGCGCGATGCACGCCACCGACGGGCGCAAGGGCGACATGGCCTCGCTGCCGCTGGACTACCTGTTCAATCGCGGCGTCGTCGTCGACATCTCAAGCCAGATGCACGACTGGGCGGTGATCACGCCTGAGATGCTTGAGAAGTCCGGCGCGGATATCCGCGAAGGTGACATTCTGATCCTGCACACCGGCTGGCATAAATATTACGAAGGTCAGGCGCAGCAGGATCTGGTGAAGTACTTCTGCTATCACCCCGGTCCGAATCTCGACACGCTGCACTGGATGCTGGAGAAGAAGATCAAATGGTTCGGCATGGACACGGGCTCCTGCGACCACTCGATGAACACCTCGATCCGTAATATGCGGCCGGACATCGCGGCGCAGTTCACCAAGAAGAACGGCAAGACGCCGGCGGAATTCTTCGGCACTTTCGAATACACACACAAGCTCTCGGGCCGGCATGTCTCTGCCGACATGTTCCCGTTCCACAATTACGCCTTCCAGGAAGGCTTGCTGCATGCCGAAAATATCGGCGGCGACATCGAGCTAATGCTGAACCAGCGTTGCCTGATCGGCGCCTTCCCATGGCGCTATGACGGGCTGGAGTCATGCCCGTGTCGTATCCTGTGCTTCACAGATACGGGCGATGCCTCGGTGGAAGCCATGGGGAACGCGGCGAAGGCGATCATGGGGTGAGGGCGTAAGGCCTATCCACGTCATTGCGAGGAGCGAAGCGACGCGGCAATCCAGTTCTTTCTTAATGAATGACTGGATTGCTTCGCTGCGCTCACAATGACGGCTGAGAGGTCAACGTTTCAACCGCGCATCCGGCGCGTTTGCCTGCAGCGTATTCTGGATGCCTTCGCGGAGCAGGGGATAGTCCGCGCGGTCCCAATCCGCCATCCGGATGTCGGCGAGCAATGTCGCTGATTTTCCGAACACCACGATGCGGTCACCCACGGCCATCGCTTCCTCGAGCTGATGCGTAATCAGGATCGCGGTCGATTTAAACTCCCGTGCCAGATCGACGAAGGTTTTTCGCAGCTCATTGGCGGTGACTTCATCCAACGCGCTGAAGGACTCATCCGCCAGCAGAATTTCCGGCTGCACGGCGAAAGCACGGGCAATCGCAACACGCTGGCGCATGCCGCCGGAAAGTTCGCGCGGATAGGCATTGGCGAATTTCTCCAGCCCCAGCCGCTTCAGCCACGTCATCGCGCGCTCCTGCTGAACATCTTCGGTGATGCCGATCAGTTCGAGCGGGAGCTTGACGTTATCAAGCGCGGAGCGCCACGGAAACAGCCTATCCTGCTGGAAGATCGTCGCGATCTTGCCGCGAAAGGCATTGAAGTCGTCATAGGGCGTCTTGCCGCCGATGGTGATGCTGCCGGCGGTGGGATGTTCGAGCCCGATCAACAGGTCGAACAGGGTCGATTTTCCGCAACCGGTCTTGCCCACGATGGCGATGAGTTCGCCAGGCTCGATCCGCAGCGACAACTGGTCGATGGCTGTGATCGACTGGCCGGATGTGGTCTGGCGAAACACCTTGCGCAACTGCGCGATCTCGATGGGCGCTGAAGCTGCCGTCATGCCCGCCACCGCAATACGTGCGTTTCGAGCCTGACGAGCAATGCCTCGAGGAAGAACAGCAGCACGACCAGCACCAGCGTCCAGGCAAACACGTCGGCCACCGAGAATAATTCCTGCGCGACCGAGAGCTGATGCCCGATGCCGGTTACCGCACCTACCAGTTCGGCGATGGTGACGACGCGGATGGCGAGGCTGAGCGTGATCTTCCAGCTCGTGATGATCCCTGGTGTGATCGCCGGGAGCATCAGCTTGTGAAAGAACTGCAACGGCGTCGGCCTGAATGAGCGGATCATCTGCTTCAGGTCACGCGACACCTCGCGCATGTTGTCGAGGGCGTCGACCGTGAAAACCGGTGCGCAGACCACAACCAGCACGAAGACGATGCGGAATTCGACGCCCTTGAACCACAGCACCGCGAACAGGATCCAGGAGACGACCGGTACCGCCATCAGGATCCGCACCATCGGCCGCAGATATTTCTCGATGCTTTCGGACAGATACATCAGCACTGCCACCAGCAGTCCGATGACGAAGGAGACGACCAGCGACAGCAGCACGCGGCCGAGCGTCACCGCGACGTCGAGAGGCGTGATCTTGGCAAGGCTCTGCGCAATGCGGCCGAGGCCCGGGATCGCGAAAGCGGGAATGCCCAGCGACGGTGCCAGATAGGACATGACCTGCCAGACCATCGCGAAGAGCACGATCGATATGATCGTCTCGCGCGGCAGGCTGGAGATCATCAGGCTTCGCGGTGACCTTGCGAAGATCGGTTCCTCGAATGGCGTGGCAGGTCTCGGCTCGTCAGGGGGCATAGATGATCGCTTCGTCAGGCAGCTTTGGATGGAAGCCGGCGGCGACGGCGCGCTCGAACGTATCCCAGATGCTCTTGCGTTCGGTGGCGTCCCAGGCTGGCTTGGCGTCGAAGTCCCAGCGCTTGGCGAGCACGGCTTCCTTCAAGATGCCGGGCGGCAGCTTCACGGTCTCGACTGCGATCTTGTCGGCACCATCCGGATCGCTGCGCAGATATTTGGTGACGTCCGCAAGCGCCGCGACGAACTTCTTCGGCGCATCCGGGGCTTTCTTGATGGTATCCTCGCGCATGGCATAGACCAGCTCCCAGCCGGTTGTGCCCGCAATCTCTTTCCATCCGTCATTGGCGTTGAAGATGATCTTCAGCGACGGATCGTCCTTCATCATCATGGTGGCGATCGGCTCGATGATCATCGCGGCATCGACGCGGCCGGCGGCAAGCTGCGCACGCGCTACAGCGAAGTTCGCGTTGACCAATGTCATGTCCTTGGCGAGGTCCATCTTTTTGGATTTCGCGTAGATCGACAGGATCTGGAATTGCCCGCTGCCCATGTCGGCGGCGAGTTGCTTGCCTTTGAGGTCGGCCAGCGACTTGATGGCCGGGTCCTTGGTGATGATGACGAGATCGGCGAGCGTGGCACCTGTTGCGACGATTTGCAGCGGCACGCCTTCGAGGCGCAGCTTCTGGAAGTAGGTCGGGCCGCCGATCAGCGTGTCGATTTCGCCGGTGGCGAGGCCTGCATAATAAGAGGAGAAAGAAGGGTAGACCTGAACTTCGGCCTCGAAACCGTTCTTGGTATCGAACTTCTGCGCCTTCATGATGTTGACGATGATCGGCGCGAAGACGGGAAGTGTCAGACTACCCACGCGGATTTTTGTCGGCGCCTGCGCCTGCGAATTTGTTGCGAGCGCGCTGCTCATCAGCGTAGCAGCTGTGCCCATTGTGAAGGCGCGTCGCGAAAGTCCGGTCATGACATCTCCTCAAGAAACGTTGTGGCGCGTGGCTTTTCGATCGGTTTATGCGGCGTTGCGATATTTGTTTGTAAGCAAATGATATGCCAAAATTGAATCCACTAAATCCTCTTGCAGTCGTGAAATAACGCTACTAGCATTTCGTTTGTGTGCAAATGAAATCTGCTCTGACTGCAGGAGGCGACGATGCCGCACGTGACGACGCCCGACGGGACGCAACTCTATTATGAGGAAGTCGGTACCGGGAGTCCTGTGGTTTTCGTTCATGAGTATGCGGGAGATTACCGCACCTGGGAGCCGCAGCTTCGTTACTTCTCACGCTCCTATCGCTGCGTTACTTATAGTCAGCGCGGTTATCCGCCATCGGATGTACCGACCGATCCAGCGCGTTACGGCCAGGATATTGCACGCGATGACGTCATCGCATTGATGGATGCACTGAAGATCGACAAGGCGCATATCGTCGGTCATTCCATGGGCGCGTCGACGGCGCTACATGTCGGCATTCACTATCCGGATCGCTGTTTGTCGGTAACCGCTGCAAGCTGCGGTTACGGCTCCAGTCCCGATCCTGCCTTTGTGGAGCAGGGCCGTGCAGCCTCGCGCGAAACCGCAAAAATGTTCGAGACGGTCGATTTTCCGACCGCTGCAGCGCGCTATGCCGATGGTGCAACGCGTCAGACCCACAAGAACAAGGACCCGCGCGGCTTTGCCGAGTTTGCGCGCATGCTGGCAGATCATTCTCCGGTCGGGCACGCGCTGACCATGCGCGAGTTGCAGGCCAAGCGGCCGATGCTGTGGGAGATGAAGCCGCAACTCGAGACATTCACGCCGCCACTGCTGATCATCGTTGGCGACGAGGACGATTGGTGCCTCGATCCCAGCATCTTTCTCAAGCGTACGGTGCCGACAGCAGGTCTTCTGGTATTGCCGCGTGCCAGCCATACCATCACCAGCGAAGAGCCGGCGGCATTCAATGCAGCGCTGGCTGAGCTTTTCCCGGCGGCCGAGTCCGGTCGCTGGATGTCGCACAAGCCGGCGGCCTGAGCGATGAGCACGCCCGGCGATATCGTCATTGATATTGCGGACGGCATCGCGACGCTGCGTCTGGCCAATCCGGCACGACGTAACGCGATCTCCACGGCGATGTGGAACAAGATCGCCGCCTTTGCCGGCGACGTCGCCACCCGCAAGGATATCCGTGTCGTGGTCATCCGCGGCGAGGGCGACCTGATGTTTTCCGCAGGCGCAGACATTTCCGACTTTGCCACGGCTCGATCAGGCGAGGGCAATGCCCGGGCCTATGACGATCTGGTCGAGAATACCTGTCTGGCGATCGAGGCGATCCCGCAGCCGACCATCGGCCTGATCTATGGCGGCTGCATGGGTGCCGGGTCATCCGTTGCTGCGAGTTGCGACATGCGCGTTGCTGCGGATGATGCCTTCTTCGCAGTACCCGCCGCCAAGCTTGGTCTGGGCTACGATCCGCGCGGTATCGCGCGCTTTATCCGCGTGTTCGGCGCCGGTGCGACGCGGCAAGTCTTGTTCACGGCGGATCGTCTGCCTGCCATACGCGCTCATGCGCTGGGCGCTGTGCATATCATCGCACCGAAGGCTGACATTGAATCGCTGGCCGGCGAGCTTGCAAGGAAGATCGCGGGCAATGCGCCGCTGACCATCAAGGCGGCCAAGGCTGCCATTCGTGCGCTGAGCACGAGTAATGCCGAACTCCTGGCTGAAGCCGAGCAGTTCTATGCCGCGGCGGACGCCAGCGCCGACTACGCCGAAGGCCGCAAGGCCTTTGCCGAGAAACGACCCCCGCGCTTTACAGGAAGCTGATTGACCTAAGAATTTTCGTTTTCATTTCCGCCAACCTCAGAAGGACACGCACATGGATCTCCAACTCAAAGGCAAATGCGCTCTCGTCACCGGCGGCAGCGAAGGTATCGGCAAGGCGATTGCCATGACGCTGGCAAAGGAGGGCGTCAATGTCGCCATCTGCGCCCGTCGCATGGAGCCGCTGGAGAAAACGGCTGAAGAAATCCGCAACGCCTACGGGGTGACGGTGGTCGCGATTACCGCCGACCTCACCAAGGATGCGGATGCCAAGGCTTTCGTCGAGAAGGCCGCCAAGGAACTCGGCAGCATCGATCTGATGATCAACAATGCCGGTTCGGCGCCGGGCGGCGTGATCGAGACGCTCACCGAAGCCGACTGGGAACAGGCGCTGCAGCTCAAATTCATGGGCTATGTGCGCTGCTTGCGCTACGCGCTGCCCATCATGGTCAAGCAGGGTGGTGGCCGCGTGGTCAATCTGATCGGCAATGACGGCGTCAAGCCATCCTATTGGGAAATCGCACCGGGTGCTGCGAACGCTGCTGGTCAGAACATGACCCTGTCGCTCGCCGGTCAGTACGGCCGTCACAACATCTCGTTCTGCGCCGTCAATCCGGGTCCGGTTCGTACCGAGCGCTGGGCCGGCCTCGTCAACGCCATGTCGCGCGACATGAAGATCTCCTACGAGGAAGCCGACAAGCTGGCGCCGGCCTCGATCCCGCTCGGCCGCATCGCCGAAGTCGAGGAAGTTGCAAACCTTGTTGTCATGCTCGCGTCGCCTCTGGTGCAGATGGCCAACGGCACGATGATCGAAATCGATGGCGGTCAGGACAAGGCGCTGATGGACCGTTTCCGCGATCGGTAGTCGTCAAAACAGGACGCGCGGCGGCGGAATACCCCGCCGCGCGGCTCTGCGAAATTACGCCGCAGTTGCGCACGCAATCTGCTGACATTGGATGATCAAAACTTCAGCGGTGTGCTAGGCATGTTGCACCAAGACCAGTCTTGACAACAAAGTGAGTGCGCCGGACTATTTGCGTACAAACTAATTCACGTTGCAAACATGGGGCTGCAAGCGACGCAAGGGCGAACGGTCGATCCGTTTCTTGCGAAGGCTTCGGCGAGAATCACTTCTATCGCAAACGTCGATCACAACGGAGTTCGATCATGATGACGGCTCGTTCCCTTCACTCACTCGCGATTGCCGGCACAATGGCCGGCGCACTGACATTGTCGTTCGGCCACGCGGTTCTCGCGCAGGACACGATCAAGATCGGTGAGCTCAACAGCTACAAGACACAGACCGCGTTCCTCGATCCCTACAAGAAGGGCTGGGAGCTGGCGATCGAACAGATCAATGCCAAGGGCGGCGTGCTTGGCAAGAAGCTTGAAGTTATTTCGCGCGACGATGGCTCGACGCCGGGCGATGCAGTGCGCGTGGCCGATGAGCTGGTGACGCGCGAAGGCGTCAACATCATCGCCGGAACGTTCCTCTCGCATATCGGTCTCGCGGTGACCGAATTCGCCGGCAAGAAGAAAGTGTTCTTCCTCGCTGCCGAGCCGCTGACCGACAAGATCACCTGGCAGAACGGCAACAAGTATACGTTCCGCCTGCGCGCCACGACCTATATGCAGGTCGCAATGCTGCTGCCGGATGCGCTGGCTGCCAAGAAGAAGCGCTGGGCGCTGGTCTATCCGAACTTCGAATACGGCCAGGCCGCGGTCGCGACCTTCAAGGAAATGATGAAGGCCAAGCAGCCTGACATCGAATTCGTCACCGAGCAGGCACCGCCGCTCGGCAAGGTCGATGCCGGCGCCGTGGTGCAGGCCATCGACGATGCCAAGCCGGACGCGATCTTTAACGTGCTGTTCGGCGCGGACTTCTCCAAGCTGGTCCGTGAAGGCACCACACGTGGCGTGTTCAAGGATCGCACCGTCGTAAGCCTTCTGTCGGGCGAACCGGAATATCTCGATCCGGTGAAGGAAGAAGCGCCGGTCGGCTGGATCGTCACCGGCTATCCCTGGGACAAGATCAAGACCCCGGAATACCTGGCTTTCCTGACGGCCTATCAGAAGAAGTACAACGACTATCCGCGTCTTGGTTCGATCGTCGGCTATGTCACGATGACTTCTCTGGCTGCCGGTATCGCCAAGGCAGGTTCGACTGACACCGACAAGCTGATTACGGCCTTCGAAGGTCTGAAGCTCGACAGCCCGTTCGGTCCGTTCATGTATCGCGCCAGCGATCACCAGGCGACCATGGGCGCTTACGTGGGCAAGATCGCGCTTGAAGGCGGCAAGGGCACCATGGCCGACTTCAAATATGTCGATGGTGCATCGGTGCTGCCCAGCGACGCCGAAGTTAAGAAGCTCCGTCCCGCGACCGAGTAACAGGAAGTACGACGATGATCGCCGTTGATACTCTCCTCGCACGTTCAACGCGGGGAGGGGGATTCCTCCGATGAGTTTCAACGCGTTTCTGTTTCAGGCACTAAACGGCCTGTCGGCCGCCTCCGGCCTGTTCTTCGTGGCGGCCGGGTTGTCGCTGATTTTCGGCGTCACCCGGATCGTCAATATCGCTCACGGGTCCCTCTATATGATCGGGACCTATATCGCCTACAGCATCGCCACCAAGGTCGGCGGTGCCGTCGGCTTCTGGGGCGGCATTGTTCTGACCGCATTGCTGGTGGCCCTGATCGGCGGTGCGATCGAGATCCTTCTGCTGCGGCGGATTTATCGCGCGCCTGAGCTGTTTCAATTGCTCGCTACTTTCGCGCTGGTGCTCGTTATCAACGACGCGACGCTGTGGATCTGGGGTCCTGAGGATCTGCTTGGCCCGCGCGCGCCAGGCCTGACCGGCTCCATCGAGGTGCTCGGCCGCCGGCTGCCCACTTACGATATCTTCCTGATTTTCGTCGGCCCCTTCGTACTGTGGATGCTGCATCTGGCGCTGGCCAAGACCCGCTTCGGCCGGTTGATGCGCGCAGCCACGCAGGACCGTGAGATGGTGGGCGCGCTCGGCGTCAACCAGGCCATGCTGTTCACGGGCGTGTTCGCGCTCGGCGCTTTGCTCGCTGGCCTTGGCGGCGCGCTGCAGATTGCGCGCGAGCCGGCGACGCTGGCGACCGACCTGATCGTGATCGGCGACGCCTTCGTCGTCGTTGTGGTCGGCGGCATGGGCTCGATCTCCGGCGCCTATCTTGCGGCGGTCATCATCGCCGAGGTGAAGGCGTTGTGCATCGGCCTCGGCGTCGTGAATTTTGGCGGCTTCACGGTGAATTTCTCCAAACTGACGCTGGTGGCCGAATTTCTCGTGATGGCCGCGGTGCTGATCGCACGGCCCTACGGCTTGCTCGGTCGGGAGCAGGTGGCTGTGCGCAGCGTGGCTGAGCCCGAAGAGCCGCTGCGTCCTGCGACACCGGCCACGAAGATCGCGGGCCTCATCCTTCTTGTCGTTCTCGTGTGCCTGCCACTGATCGCCAAGAACTCGCCCTATACGCTCGTGCTCGGCATCGACGTGTTGATTGCCGTGCTGTTTGCAACCAGCCTGCATTTCATCATGGGGCCGGGTGGCATGCATTCCTTCGGCCATGCGGCCTATTTCGGCCTCGGTGCTTACGGCGCAGCGCTGCTGGTGAAATGGTTTGCTGCGCCGATGGGGCTCGCACTGGCAGCCGCGCCAGTGCTGGCGTTGGTCGGCGCGCTGCTGTTCGGCTGGTTCGCCGTGCGTCTGTCTGGTGTCTATCTAGCGATGCTCACGCTCGCCTTCGCCCAGATCGTCTGGGCCGCTGTGTTCCAGTGGGAGACACTCACCGGTGGCTCCAACGGCGTTCTCGGCGTCTGGCCCACTGCGCCATTCGACAGCCGTGGGGCATTCTATTTCCTGACACTCGCACTGGCCGCGCTCGGCGTATTGTTGCTCCGCAAATTCCTGTTCGCGCCATTCGGTTACGCGATGCGGGCAGGGCGTGACTCTCCCTTGCGCGCCGAAGCGATCGGTCTTGATGTCAAGCGTGTGCACTGGCTGGCCTTCGCCATTGCTGGCGGCATCTGCGGCATCGCCGGTGGATTGTTCGCCTTCGCCAAGGGCTCGATCTCGCCGGAGACCATCGGCGTCAGCCGCTCCATTGATGGTCTCGTCATGGTGCTTCTCGGCGGCATCCAGACGCTGACCGGCCCGATTGTCGGTGCGTCGGTCTATGCGGTGCTGCAGGATTTCATGATGCGTTCCACAGAATACTGGCGGGCCTTGCTCGGCGGCATCATTCTGCTGCTGGTGCTTGCGTTCCCGAGTGGCATCGTCGGCGGCCTCGTCAAGCTGATCTCGCGACGAAAGACAACATCGAAGGCCGCATCATGAGCGACCTCGCCATTCGTTCGCTCTCGAAATCCTTCGGTGGTGTGCGTGCCGTCAACGAAGTGTCGTTCGACATCAAGCGCGGCGAGTTTCTTGCGCTGATCGGCCCGAATGGCGCCGGCAAGTCGACCTGCTTCAACATGATCAACGGCCAGTTGCCGCCGGATTCCGGCGAGATCTGGTTCGAAGGGGCGAAGCTCAACGGCAAGAAGCCACGCGATATCTGGCGCCTTGGTATCGGTCGTACCTTTCAGGTAGCCGCCACCTTCAATTCGATGACGGTCATCGAGAATGTGCAGATGGCGCTGATCTCCCACGCCAATCAGGTCTATCGGCTGTGGAAGCCGGCATCCTCGCTGCATCGTGAACGCGCGCTGGAGCTGCTGGCCCAGGTCGGCATGCAGGACGCCGCCGATCGGCCGAGCCGCGAGCTGGCTTATGGCGACGTCAAGCGCGTCGAACTGGCGATTGCGCTCGCCAACGATCCACGGCTGCTGCTCATGGACGAGCCGACTGCCGGCATGGCGCCCAAGGAGCGCAACGACCTGATTGCGCTGGTGAAGCGTCTGGTGATCGAGAAGGGCATCTCCGTGCTGTTCACCGAACATTCGATGGATGTTGTCTTTGCCTTCGCCGATCGCATCATCGTGTTGGCGCGCGGACGGCTGATTGCCGATGGCGATGCGAAATCGATCCGCGACAATCCGCAGGTGAGGGAAGTGTATTTCGGCACCGGCAAGACCTTCCAGAAATCGGAGGCTCACTGATGAGTGCCCCGATGCTCTCGGTCGAAAATCTCGGTGCGTCCTACGGAGCCGCGCAGATCCTTTACGACCTCAGCCTCAATGTCGGGCGCGGCGAGGTCGTGGCACTGATGGGCCGCAACGGCGCCGGCAAGACCACGACCATGAAGGCCATCATGGGCCTGATGGCGCAGTCTACCGGCAAGATCCGGTTCGATGGCCACGATATCTCCGGCCGGCAGCCTTACGAGATTGCGCGGCTCGGCCTCGGTTTCACGCCGGAAGACCGTCGTATCTTCTCCGATCTGACGGTGCTGGAAAATCTCGATATCGGCCGCCAGCCGCCGCGCAAGTTCAGCGACGGCGTTCCGGCGCCGGTCTGGACCGAGGAGAAGTTGCTGGCGCTGTTCCCGAACTTGGGCGAAATGCCGAACCGTCCGGGAGGGCGGATGAGCGGTGGCGAACAGCAGATGCTCACCGTGGCGCGGACGCTGATGGGCAATCCGCTGCTGATCCTGCTGGACGAGCCGTCCGAGGGCGTTGCCCCCCTGATCGTCGAACTGATGGCCAATACCATTCTCGAGCTCAAGAAGGCCGGGGTGTCGATCCTGCTGTCGGAGCAGAACGTGCATTTCGCCGAGCTGGTCTCGGACAGGGCCTATGTCCTCGAAAAGGGCCAGATCCAATGGAATGGCACGATGGCCGAGCTTGCGGAGAATATTGACATTCAACGCGCTTATTTGACGGTGTAACGACCAAAACTTCAACTGTCGCGGCAACCGAAGATCGTTCATAACTAGCAAGAGATCATCGGGGACGACATGGCGCAGAAACCGACCAAGCTGAAGGCCCTTCCGACCGCGGAGCCATCGCCGGACTATGTCCTCGACTCCCAGGTCGGCTTCCTGATGCGCGTGGCGATGCAGCGCCACACCTCCATCTTCATGTCCAACATGATCGAGGATCTGACCCAGACGCAATTCGCCGTGCTGGCGAAGCTGCATGAGGTCGGCCCGAGTTCACAGAACCATCTGGGGCGGCTGGTCTATCTCGATGCCGCGACCATCAAGGGGGTTGTGGATCGGCTGGGCCTGCGCGGATTCATCACCACCGGTAGCGACCCTACGGATCGCCGTCGCCGTGCAGTGTCGCTGACCGAGAAGGGCGCCCGTGTGGTCGATGCGGCAATCCGCGTTGCAGCGGAGGTCAGCGCCAAGACGCTGCGACCGTTGACGGCCGAAGAGCAGCGCACGCTGACGCGGTTGCTGAAGAAGATTACCTGATCACATTTTGCTATTGAGCAGCGCCTTGATCCGTTGCGGCGAGACCGGCAGCTGCGTGATGGCGCCGGGCTGGCCGAGCGCGTCGTCGATGGCCGCTGCAATCGCCGCGCCGACGGCATTGGTGCCGCCTTCGCCGGCGCCCTTGAGCCCCATCGGATTGAGCGGGCTCGGCGCATCCTCGGAAATGATCACTTCGACATCAGGTACTTCGCGGGCCGTCGGCATCAAATAGTCGGCGAAGGTTACCGCCAGCGGTTCGCCGCGGTCGTCATAGGTGAACTCTTCATAAAGCGCACCACCGATGCCTTGGGCCACGCCGCCAACGATTTGGCCATCGACCAGCATCGGGTTGATCGCTTTGCCGATGTCATAGGCGACAAGATACCGCTCGACGCTGATGCCGCCTGTATCGCGCGCCAGCGAGACGACGGCGATATGGACGCCGTATGGGTAGGTCATATGCTTGGATTCGAACGATGCTTCGGCGAACAGGCCCGGTTCGTCCTCGCCGAGCAGATTGCTTCCCGGCTCGAGCGCTTTCGCGATCTCGGCAAGCGTCATGGACGGGCCGGTGCTGCCATCGAGACGGACGATGTGACCGTCGACAATGTCGAGTTGATCTGCGGACAATTGCATCAATTCGGCTGCCGCAGCCAGAGCCTTATCGCGCAGTTTCAGCGCGGCCTGCCGCGTCGCTTCGCCCGTCATCACGGAGACGCGCGAGGCGAAGGCGCCGAGGCCTCTGGCGATACGGTTGGTCTGGCCGTGGATCACGCTGACATTGTCATAGCTGGCGCCGAGTTTCTCTGCGCAAATTTGAGCGATGACAGTTTCAACGCCCTGGCCGACCGAAGCGGCGCCGGTGACGACTTCCACGAGCCCGTCGGTCCCGACATTGATCCGCACATCGTCGAACGGGCCAAGACCGCTTTTCTCGACAAACATGGCGACACCGGAGCCGACCAGTTCGCCCGCCATGCGACGCGACGTAATCTGCGTCTGCAGGTCGTCCCAGCCGATGCCATTCAGAGCCTTGTCCAGCAGCTTCGGATAATCGCCTGAATCCAGCACGATGTCGGTGCCGAGCGTTTCCAATGCACGCGTGACCGGCATCTCGCTGGTCGCGATGAGGTTGCGGCGGCGGACCTCGACGCCGCTGATCCCCACTTTGGCCGCGACCGCATCCAGCAAGCGTTCGCGCACGAAAGTGCTCTCATAGCGGCCAGGCGCGCGATAGGTGCCGCCAGGCGTCTTGTTGGTCAGGCGGATATGGCCGAGCACGCGATAGGCGGGAATGCGATAGGGACCGGGCAGCATCGCAGCGGCGAGGTCGGGCACGGTGGCGGCATGCGTGCGCATATAGCCGCCCTGATCGTGGAAGAACTCGTTGTCGATCGCCAGAATATTGCCGTCGCGATCGATCGCCGCGCGGATGTGATGGGTCTGCTGCCGCGAGTGATTGGCCGCGATCAGATGCTCGCGGCGATCCTCGATCCATTTTACCGGGCGGCCGAGGCGCAGCGCGGCCAGACACACCAGTACGTCCTCGGGATACATCTCGCCGCGAATGCCGAAGCCGCCGCCGACATGGCCTTCGAACAGATTGGTGTTGGCAGCGGTGCGGCCAAACATCTTGGCGAGCTGGTCGCGATTCCAGTGCGGCACTTTCGCAGCGCCGTACATTTCCAGCATGTCTGTCTCGGCGATGTAACGGCCAATGGCCCCGCGCGTCTCCAGAGGAACGCCGGAATGACGACCGATGGAGAGCGAAAGGCTGACTACGGCATGCGCTTTGGCGAACGCTCCATCGACGTCGCCATAACCTTTCTCGATCAGCGCGGTCTCGGTCGGTAGTCCGTCGCGGAACTCGCCGATCTCGCCATCGGCCTGCAGGATCACCGGCAGTTCCTCGATCTCGACCTCGACATGCTCGGCGGCATCTTCGGCAAGATAGGGGTCTTCGGCGAACACGACGGCGACGGGATCGCCGACATAGCGCACCTTGTCCTTGGCCAGAATGGTCTGGCGATAGGCGGCGAGTTGCTCTAGCCGCGTCAGACGGAAATCAATCGGCGGAATCTCGGAGACATCGGCAAAGCTCCAGGCGGCGACCACGCCCGGAATCGCCAGAGCCGGCGCGAGATCGACCGAGACGATATTGCCGTGCGCGTAGGTCGAGCGCACCACACGCATATAGAGTTGGTTCGGGAAATTGATATCGGCGGCAAACTTGCCCTGGCCGCGCAGCAGCGGGCCGTCTTCCTTGCGAGTGACGGATTGGCCAACCAGTCCCGGTTTGGCGGCAGCCGTCACGACTGGCGCATCTCCACCGCGGCGGCGCGGACCGCCTTGATGATGTTCTGATAGCCGGTGCAGCGGCACAGGTTCGACGACAGCACGTCGACCAGATCATGGTCGGAAATATCCGGCTCGCGCTCCAGCACGCCGACGGCGAGCATCAGGAAGCCGGGTGTGCAGAAGCCGCATTGCAGGCCGTGGTTCTCCATGAAGGCGCGCTGCATCGGGTGCATCTTGTCGCCATCGGCGAGGCCTTCGACGGTGCGGATTTGCTTGCCGTCCGCCTGCTGCGCGAACATCAGGCACGAGCGCACCGGTTCGCCATTCACCAGCACGGTGCAGGCGCCGCACACGCCGTGCTCGCAGCCGATATGCGTACCCGTTTGACCGCAATCCTCGCGGATCGCGTCGGCCAGCGTGCGGCGGGATTCGACGTTGATCTTGTGGGCTTGGCCGTTGATGGTGAGGGTGATGTCGGTCTTGTCGCTCATGAGAGTTTCCCGCTGCTGCGCAGGGCCGCACGAATGCGCTGCGGCGTTGCCGGCATTTCGTCGATGGAGATTCCGAATGGCGAGAGCGCATCGTTGATTGCGGAGATCACCGCTGCCGGCGCGCCGATGGCGCCGCCTTCGCCGAGGCCCTTGGCCTTGGTGATGGAGTTACCGGTTAGGGTCTCGACGTGATGCAGCTCGATTTCGGGAATTTCGTGCGTCGTCGGCGGCAGGAAATCCGCCAGCGTGCTGGTCAGGATGTTGCCGGTCTCGTCATAGATGATCTCTTCCAGCAACGCGTTGCCGATGCCCTGCGCCACGCCGCCATGCACCTGGCCGTCGGCGATCATCGGATTGATGATCAGCCCGGCATCCTCCGCGACCAGAAACTTCTCCATCTCGACGCGGCCGGTCTCGATATCGACCTCGACAATCGCGACATGGCAGGCGTTGGAGAAGGTGCCCGACGGATCGTAGGTGCCGGTCTCGGTGAGGCCCGGTTCGATCTCGCCCTTGAAGATGTGGGTCTGGTGATAGGCCGCACGCGCCATCGATGCGATGGTGACGGAGCGATCGGTCCCGATGACATGCGCCGAGCCGGACTGCAGCGTGATGTCTTCGGGCGCGGCTTCAAGGAAATGGCTCGCCATCTTCAGCAGTTTGGCGCGGATCTTTTGCGCGGCCAGCAGGCTGGCGCCGCCCGACAGCACCAACGAACGGCTGGCAAACGTGCCCCAACCATAGGGCGAGCGATCGGTGTCGCCGTGAACCACCTTGATGAATTCCGGATCGATGCCGATCTCGTCTGCGATGATCTGCGCCAGTGATGTGCGCAGTCCCTGGCCATGCGGCGACGAGCCGATCCGCGCTTCGACGAAGCCCGAGGGATCGATGGTCAGATACACGGTCTCGAAGCCCGGAGTGATCTCCATCCCGCGTGCCGCGAAAGCCGGGCTGCCATAGCCAGTACGCTCGGAGAAGGTGGCAAAGCCGATACCGAGATAGCGGCCGGAATCGCGCGCGATCTTCTGGCGCTTGCGGAACGCGTCGAGGTCGATGGCCTTGATGGCCATCTCCATGGTTTCCTTGTAGCTGCCGTCGTCGAAGACGAGACCGGTCGCTGATGTATAGGGAAATTTGTCGATGAGGTTTCGGCGACGCAATTCGGTCGGCTCGATGCCGAAAGCGGCGGCAGCCTTGTCCATCAAGCGTTCGAGCACGAAGGTGATGACCGGCCGCGAGACGCCGCGATAGGGCGCCATCGGACAGGTATTGGTCATCACGCCGCGCGAGCGACAATCATAGGCGCGGACGTCATAGGGGCCGGGGAGTTCGGCCAGCGCCATCAAGGGCTCGACGCCGCAGGTCGTCGGGAAACAGGAATAGGCGCCGATATTGGCGGCGATATCGCCGCGCAAAGCGAGCAGCTTGCCGTTCTTGTCGAATGCGCCTTCGAGCTGCACGTGCTGGTCGCGGCTGTGGAAGCTGGCAATCAGGTTTTCGCGGCGATCCTCGGTCCATGCCACCGAGCTGCGCAGTTTGCGCGCCAGCCAGACCAGCAGCACATATTCCGGCGCGAGCGACATCTTCTGGCCGAAGCCGCCACCGACATCGGGGGCGACGACGCGCAGATCGGATTCGGGAATGCCGAGAATGTCGCACACCGCCGTGCGTGTTAGATGCGGCATCTGCGTGGTGCAGGTCAGTGTCACGCGACCGGTCGATCCGTCATAGGAGGCATGACCTGCGCGGGCCTCCATCGGCGTCGCATTCTGACGGTGCGAGCGCGCTTCAACATGCAGCACCTTGTGTGCGGTCTTCCAGACGTCCTCGAAGCCGGGTGTCGCGATGCGACCCTCGACGATGACGTTGTGCTTGGTGTCGGCGTGAACCAGCGGAGCGTCTTCGGCAAGCGCATCCATCGCATCGATTAGCGGTGCCCCTTCGGATATCTCGACCTCGACCTGATCGGCGATGTCCTCCGCCTGATCCTTGCTCGGTGCGTAGACGGCCGCGATGGACTCACCTGTGAACCGCACGACTCCATCGGCAAGGATCGGCTGACCCACGGCGACATAATTGAACTTGCTCAGCATCGGCCGGATCGGCTTCAGCTTTGCGAGGTCCTTGGCCGTGACGATGCCTGCGCCCTCCGGTGCAGTAATATTCTCGATCGTTCCGGCAGCCACGCTGCTGCGGACGAAGCGCACCCAGTGTGTGGCCGGCATATCCGCGGTGAAGCGGCCGCGGCCGGTGACGAGGGCGGGATCCTCGAGCCGGCGGATCGAGCGCCCAACCCAGGTCGTGCCGGTGCCCTTGGTGTGGATCGTCATTGCGTCGACCGCTCCAGCGCGCGCCGCGTCACGGCGCGGACCAGATCGCAGCGATATTCCGCAGTGGTCTGGATATCCTCCAGCGGCTCGATTGCATTGGCCGCGGCTTCGCCCGCGGCCACGAACAGGTCTGGCGAGGGCGCGTTACCGTTCAAAACATCTTCGGCTTCGAGAATGCGTCGCGCACGATCCTCGGCACCGCCGATGCCGACATGTGCATCGGCGATCACGCCATCAACAAGGCGATAGGTGACGAGCGCTGCCGACATTGCAAAATCGCCGGCACGGCGGCTGAATTCATAGAAGCCGAATTTGGTATCGTCGGGTAGCAGCGGCAACCGTGCTTCGGCGAGAAATTCGTCCTCGGCCAGCGATGTCGACATGATGCCTTCGAGGAAATCGGTGACAGGCACGATGCGTTCGCCGCGCACACTCTTCACGACCAGCTTAGCGTCCAGCGTTGCCGCGACGAGGCACCATTCCGATGCAGGATCGGCATGGGCGAGGCTGCCGCAAAACGTGCCGCGCATCCGGATCGGATAATGCGCGATGTGGCTGACGACGAAAGCGAGGAGCTTACCAAGTGGACCGTCGATGACAGGCTTGTGGAATGCGCCGTGGCGCACCCGCGCGCCAATCGAGAGATAGTCGCCGTCGACAGCGAGGCGGTCGAGCCCTTCGACCTCATTGATATCGATCAAGTGTGCTGGCCGCGCCATGCGGAACGCCATGATCGGCACCAGGCTCTGGCCGCCCGCCAGAATGCGGCCATCGAGCGGCGCAAACTCGGCCAATGCACTCACAACTTCATCCACGGTGCGTGGGACGTGTCGCGTGAACGGCGCCGGCTTCATATGGAAAAACCCCGGGCAGGAGGGCCAAAATTCACTTGTATGCTAACAATCGTCTTTTGGAAGTCAATCAGTGTCGCTGACGCAAAACGGGGCGTTCGCCGCCTGCGTTTTGATCACACGGGGATAGCTGAATTCGCCGAGTCGAGCGCGCTAAGTTTCAGGCGATATCGCGCTGCAGCGCGAAGTCATCCAGCAATGGCGAGCGTTTGCCCGCGATCATCCCGCCGATCAGTTGCGCTGCGAGATAACTGAAGGTGATGCCGTTCCCGCCATAACCATAGGCGGCATAGAGATGCGGATGGCCGGGGACAGGGCTGATCAGGGGCAGGCCATCGCGCGTGGTGTCGAAAGTGCCGGCCCAGCGATAGTCGATGGCAAGTTCGGCACGTGGCCAGAGTGCTGCGAGCTTCTCCTTCAGCGCACGTGCCTTGGCAGGGATCAGGGCATCGCGTGCATCGGGATCGATGATCTCGTCGCTGTCTTCGCCGCCGATGATGATGCGGCCGGATGCGGTGGTTCGGGCGTAGAGATAATCCTTGCTGTCTTCCCAGATCAGCACGCCGTCGCGCCAGAGTCTGTCCGGCTGCGGCTTCGTCGCGATCGCCCAGCTCGAAGAGGGTTTCTGTACCGTTGTGTGCACGATATCGGGCATCACATAGCCGGTGGCCAGTACGACGTGGCGGGCCTCGATGGTGTGGCCGTCAGTCAATTGAACGCTGACGGCGTGGCCTGCGGAGTCGAACGCGGCCGTCTCCGCCTCGAATAATCGCGCGCCGCGCGCCGTCGCGACATTCATCAGCCCCAGTGCCAGTTGCAACGGATCGGAATCTGCCGAGTCCGGCGAGATGATGGCACCCGCCCGGGCAATGTCGTATTCGGACAGGAGGGTCTTGTGATCGAGGAGTGTGCCGGGCAGGCCGGCGCGCGCGCGAAGCGCGTGTTCCTCGATCAGCCCTTTGGCACTCTCGCCTGCGGCAAGATAGAGCGAGTCCTTCGCGCGCATGTCACATCGCAGGTTGAGCGTCCGGACCAGCGCCTTCAATCCATGGACGGCGTCATAGCTGGCGCGATAGGCACGCGCGGCGCGCTCATAGCCATAGAGATGTGTCAGCTCCTGCAGCGAACGATCGATCTCCCACAGCAGCATCGACGTGCTCGCTACTGTACTGCCGCGCCCAGGCAATTCGCGATCGACGATGACCACATCCAGTCCCTGCCGCGTCAGTTGCTCGGCCATCAAGGCGCCGGTGATGCCGCCGCCGACGATCAGGGCATCGCACGTGATGTCTTCGGTGAGGGGCTGACGGGGCGCATGCTGCAGGCCGGCAAACCACGGCGAACGTCCGCCGCGCAAATCAGCATGCTCGGTGGTATCGGGATCGAGATCGGAAATGGGGCACCATGAGGCTGGGGAAGGAAGGCGCTGTCCGCGCCTCGTACTGAAGTCACGTGACAATTTCCCGGGTCCTGTTCCGTTCCCTGGGGGAGCGCGCGGGCGCGCAGACTGCTCCAGATTCTCGCGGGCTCAGGTGGGGTCGCGCGCCGGTCCCTCATCATCTTGGATTAGAGATAAGTGATTTCAACGGGTTAGATACCCGTAGCAAGATCGCCGCGGTGACGTTAAACAGGCGCCAAACCAAACCAGACGATGTGAGCCGGACCAACCGGGGCTTTACCGCTCCAGCGTGGTTTCTATCTCATTCATTGCTCAAAGGACGCCGCGACCGTGACCATGAACAGCCTGCCTTTGCCGCAGCTTTCCCTCCCGAAAGACAAGATCAAAATCCTTCTGCTCGAAGGCGTGAACGACAGCGCGGTCGAGCTGATCGAGGCAGCGGGCTATTCGAGCGTGACGCGGCTCTCCAAGGCGCTCGGTGGCAATGAGCTGAAGGAAGCACTCAAAGGCGTACACATTCTCGGTATCCGGTCGCGCACGCAGATCACCCAGGACGTGCTCGATGCCGCGGACCGGCTGATCGCGATCGGTTGCTTCAGCGTCGGCACCAATCAGGTGGATATCGACGCGGCGCGCCGTAGTGGCATTCCGGTGTTCAATGCGCCGTTCTCGAATACGCGCTCGGTTGCCGAACTGGTGATCGGCGAGATCGTCATGCTGTTCCGCCGGATCATCTCGCGCTCCAACCTGGCGCATGAAGGCGGTTGGGAGAAATCGGCCAATAACAGCTATGAAGTGCGCGGTAAGACGCTCGGCATCGTCGGTTACGGCAGCATCGGCTCGCAGCTCTCGAACCTGGCGGAAGCGCTGGGCATGCGCGTGATCTTCTACGATCACACCGATCGATTGCGTCACGGCAACACCGAACCTGTCGGAAGCCTGCAGGAACTGCTGGCGCAGAGCGATGTGGTCAGCATGCATGTGCCGGAAACCCCGGCCACGCAGGGGATGATCGGTCGCGACGAATTCGCCGCCATGAAGGACGGCGCCTATTTCATCAACAACAGCCGCGGCACCGTGGTCGATCTCGATGCGCTGGCCGATGCACTGCGCCAGGGCAAATTGCGCGGTGCGGCCGTCGACGTATTCCCCGTCGAGCCCAGCTCCAATCAGGAGCGCTTCGTGACCCCGCTGCAGGGTCTGGAGAACGTCATCCTGACGCCGCATGTCGGCGGCTCCACCGAAGAAGCTCAGGAGCGCATCGGTGCGGAAGTCGCACGTAAACTGATCGACTACAGCGACAGCGGGTCGACTATGGGCACGGTGAACTTCCCGCAGGTACAACTGCCGGCACGCCCGTCAGGTACCCGGTTCATCCAGGTCCAGCGCAACGTTCCGGGCATGCTGGGACGGCTGAACGAGGTGCTGGCGCGCCATGCGGTCAACATTGCCGCGCAATATTACGAGACCAACAACGACATCGGCTATGTCGTCCTCGATGCTGATGCATCGGCGGCGGATAGCGAGCGGGTGCTGGCGGATATTCGGGCGCTGGAAGGTACGATCCGCGCCCGCTTGTTGTATGAATACAAGGACTGAGCTGTAATTCGGCTCCACGAACGACATCGAAAGTCGATTTCTCTGCACGGGCCGCGGCGCCAGTCAGGCTGCTCGCCGCTATGAAAACAGGGCGACCATATTAGTAGACGACGGCGGCCCATCGAACCATCGCCAGAGCTCTTCACGTTCCCTTTGATTTGCGCATCTTGAGCTGCTGCAGATTGTCGTCGTAATGACAGCGACAGGAACGAAATGGTTGCGCGCAACAGTCGGCCGTGACGATGTCTGGAGCGTTCCAGAAAAGCGCAGCCTATTACGTTGCCGCGTTCAGGAAAAGCATGGCTCGCTGACGAGAGCGCTGCGTCTATCTTCCTGCCAAATTTCAACGGCACTGATTTTGAGTCTTTCAAAGCACCTTTGGAATCTTTCCAGACACGATTTCAACTGACTCGATTCGTCGATGATCGAGGCATTCTAAATCGCAGCGCGTGCATTAGCGTTGCGGTGACGATGGCGTCTCTCTAGTGAAGCGCTGCAGATCACGAGCAATCGGACGTTGCCGATGAGGCACAGGCGGCTAACGCGGAATGCGATTCTGCGGAGAAAATGATTCACGTTGAGTGTCGGCCCTGCTCGGACGCGGAGAGCGGATCTCGGAGCTATGGTCGTTGCAGGCCACGTGCGGAACCATTTCGCGTCGGCCGACGTGCTGTTGATGAAGGACTTTCTGGGAATGCGACTTGCAGGTGGGGTTCGGACGGTGGCTCGCTTTGGCGTGACACTACTAGGTGGCGTGGCGTTTGTGGCGTGGTTTGAATCGCCTGCTCAATCCCAAACACTGCAAGGCGCCACCGCTCTTCCTCCTGTGACCGTCGATGCTCCGACGCAGCGGTTGGTCCGCCGCGCACCAATCAAACGAAATGTCGCCGGGGTCCGATCAACTTCGCGGCGTGCCACGGTGTCTGACGCCCCGCAAACGCAAATCGTCGCGGCGCAATCGCGGCCGTCGCAGCCGGGTGTCGTGCCCGCCTTTGCAGGCGGCCAGGTCGCTCAAGGCGGACGGCTGGGACTGCTCGGAAACACCGATACGATGAAGTCGCCGTTCAATATGACGAGTTACACGGACAAGTTCATCCGGGATCAGCAGGCGGCGACGGCTGCGGATGCCTTAATCTTGGATCCTTCCGTGCGCAGTTCCCACCCAACGGGCGGTGTGCTCGATTCCTTCAACATTCGCGGCTTCCCGGTCAACGAAGGCAACAGCGGTGAGTTCGCCTTCGAGGGCCTTTATGGGATCGCGCCGACATACCGCATCTTCACGGATTACGTCGAGCGCATCGAAGTGCTCAAGGGCCCCTCAGCCGCGCTCTCGGGCATTGCGCCCAATGGCGGCGTCGGCGGCGTCATCAATGTCGTGCCCAAGCGCGCGGGAGAGGACTTGACCCGCTTCACCGCAAGTTACGGTTCTGCCGCACAGTTCGGTGGCCACTGGGATATTGCGAGGCGTTACGGTGACAGCAAGGAATGGGGCGTGCGCGTCAACGGCAGCCTGCGCGACGGTGATACGCCCATTGACCGCCAGTCCGAAACGACAGGTGTCGGATCGCTGGCCCTTGACTATCAGGGCGAACGGTTCAGGTCCTGGCTCTACCTCATCGCCCAGACCGATCGGTTCGACGCTCCGTCACGTCCCTTTCTCATGGCTCCCGGCCTGCAAGTATCAAAGGCGCCGGATGGTCGGTTGAACATGACGCAACCATGGGAATGGTCGCACATCAACGATCAATCTGCCTTGCTGCGGACCGAATACGATGTAAGCGATCAGGTTACGCTGTTCGCCGACGTGGGCGGATCTCGGACTAACGTCGAGCGATTCTTCGGTCTTCCGACGATCATCAATACGAGCGGTGACACGACCGCAACGCCTCAATTTTTCGGGCTTAGCATCGATCGAACCACATATGATGGTGGCGTCCGCGCCCGCTTCGATACCGGCGTCGTCCACCACGCGGTCGCCTTCCAGGCTTCGGTCTATCATGACGCGCTGTACCGGCGACTCACCAATGGCAGTCTGGTCACGTCGAACATCTATAATCCGACGGTGGCGCCGACCCAGTTCGCGAACGAGATCAGCGAGCGCCCTCGGCTCTCGGACAGTGAACTCACGGGGCTCTCGATTGCTGACACCTTGTCCGTGCTCGATGAGCGTGTCTTGTTGACTTTGGGTGTCCGGCGCCAGGGCATCGAGGCGAACAACTATCTCTCCAATGTCGGAACGCTCACGTCGTCCTACGACAGGAGCGCGACTACCCCAGTGGTTGGTCTCGTCATCCGGCCCCGGGACAACGTCTCTCTGTACGCGAACTATATCGAAGGTCTAAGCCGAGGCGACGTCGCGCCCCAGACCGCTTCCAATTTCGGCGAAGTACTCTCGCCCTACATCGCCAAGCAGTACGAGGCCGGCATCAAGCTGGACTTCGGTCGGTTCGCCACCACCTTCAGCGCCTTCGAGATATCGAAGGCGAGCGGCGAGCTGTCCGGCGGACGCTTCGCGGCGACCGCCGAACAGCAAGTCCGTGGGCTCGAATTCAACGTCTATGGCGAACTCATGCCCGATATCCGTGTCCTCGGAGGCTTGTCGCTGCTGGATGGCACCCTGACGAAGACCGCTGTCGCGGCTAACGTGGGTAACACGCCAATCGGCGTTCCGAACGTACAGGCCAATATTGGCGCCGAGTGGGATCTCCCGTGGGTGAGGGGGCTCACTTTGAATGGGGCAGTCATCTACACGGGCAAGCAGTTCGTCGATACAGCGAACAAGCAACCGATTCCGGACTGGACGCGACTCGATCTCGGTACCCGTTACACGACGGCAATCAACGGCAGGAAGACGGTTTTCCGCGCGAACGTTCAGAATGTGACCGGTGCGAATTACTGGTCCAGCGTGGCCTCATTCGGAACGTTCTTCCTGGGAGCACCGCGTACGTATCTCCTGTCGATGACCGTGGACATGTAATCGCTGCTCTTGGGTCATCCGGTACCGCAATACTGTGCCGGCGAGGGGAAATCTCCGCGAACAGGACTGAGATCTGATCAAGCAGTTGAAAAGAAAGGAAAATGCTTTAGCTCTGTGGCTCTGACCATATGTCAGCCCAAAAACCAGATACACGGACTAAAATCACAAAGTTCAATGAAAACAATATGTTAGACTGCCGCTTTTCCATTGCCCCGATGATGGACTGGACCGACCGGCATTGCCGCGTTTTCCATCGACTGCTGTCGCGGCGGGCGCGGCTCTATACGGAGATGCTGACGACGGGCGCCGTGATCCATGGTGACCGTGCGCGGTTGCTTGGCTGCGACGCCAGCGAACATCCGGTGGCGCTGCAGCTTGGTGGTTCGGAGCCGGCACACCTCGCAGAGGCTGCGAAGATCGGCGCGGATTTCGGCTATGACGAAATCAACATCAATGTCGGCTGTCCCTCGGATCGGGTGAAGGACGGGCGCTTCGGGGCGTGTCTGATGGCGGAGCCCGATCTGGTGGCGCGCGGTGTGGCCGCGATGAAGCAGGCCGTGGACGTGCCCGTCACCGTGAAGTGCCGTATCGGCATCGACGATCAGGATCCCGAAGTCGCTCTCGATACGCTGGCGCGCGCGGTGGTCGCCGCCGGTGCCGACGGCCTGATCGTGCATGCGCGCAAGGCGTGGCTCAACGGCCTGTCGCCGAAAGAGAACCGCAACATTCCGCCGCTGAACTACGACCGCGTCTATCGGCTCAAGGCGGCAATGCCCGATGTGCCGATCGTCATCAATGGCGGCATCATCGGCATCACTGAAGCCGCCGAACATCTGGCGCATGTGGATGGCGCGATGCTCGGCCGCGCGGCCTATCAGGAGCCTTGGCGCTTGCTATCTGTCGATCCCGAATTGTTCGGCGAGCCGGCGCCGCATGCGACCATGAAGGACGCGTTCGAAGCGATGATGCCCTATATCGAGGATCAGCTCGCGCAGGGCACCCGGCTGCATTCGATCACCCGGCATTTTGTCGGCGCATTCCACGGCGTGCGCGGTGCGCGCGCGTTCCGGCGCCATCTTGCGGAGAACGGCGTCAAGCACGGCGCTGGCATCAATGTACTGCGCGATGCGATAGCGCTGGTCGAGGATGAACCGGCGGTGTCAGAAGCGGCATAGTCTGGTTACGGATAGCCGCGCAGCATCAGTCTGTCGGCGCGGACTTCCCAGCTTTCCAGGCGGTCGAGAAAGCTCATGCCGAGCAGGTTGGTCTTCATCTGGCCGCGCGGCACCACCAGTGCCGGGACGGATCGCTCGACCAGCTTGCCGACGGCGAGGCGATCCAGCGTCAATCGTGCTGCCTTGGTGCGGCCACCCGCAGTTTCCACGTCGACATTGTAGTCGAGCATTTCGAGCGGCAGACCCGCGGCCTTTGCGGTTTCATAAGTCAGCACGACCGATGTGGCGCCGGTATCGATCACCATCGCCGTCTTGACGCCGTTGATCTTGGCCTGAAGCCCAAATTCGCCGGTGTTGCCGCGCGGGACATCGACCAGCCGCAGTGGCGGAGGACTCTGCTTGCGCAAGATTTCCGTGACGAGATTGCCGGCCTTGGAGATCTGCTTGGGATCGCCATAGGCGAGGGCGGCGCCTGCCGTCGCGACAATGACGATGACGAGAAGAAAGACCCGACTCATGGCGAGCCTCTCAGGTGGCCGCGGATGTCCTCTTCGCCGCGTATGTCGACGAAGGCTCCAGCCCCGCGTCGGCCATGCGGGCCGGCAGTAGTGCCATCGTATCCAGACGCTCCGCGCTGTCCATTTTTCCCCAGCGCGCGATCTCCGGCAGCGTGCGTCCGCAGCCGAGGCAGAGCTTGGTCTTGGGGTCGATGAAGCAGACTGCGATGCACGGCGTTTCTTTGCTCATCCAGTAATATTGAAGCGGATCGGCTCGCTTGCGCAAGCGTCGAAATCACAGCCCTGTTCCTGCATTCATGATGGGTTTGTTACGGGCCCGACGCTTTTCGTCGGCGACGTTCATCTCGTAATCGGGCTGCAGCGGTGGCCCATCGGGCGCCATCGGCGCAAGCGCAGACATCACACGCTCCGGCGGGAAAGTGATGATCACCTCGGTGCCGACTCGCAGTTTCGATTTCAGCGTGAATGTGCCGCCATGCATGTCGATCAGGCTCTTGGCGATCGGCAGACCGAGACCGGCACCCTGTTCGGCCGATTTGATCGAGTTCGATCCCTGGCCGAAGGAGGCCAGCACGATCGGGATCTCGTCTTCGGCGATGCCCGAGCCGGTGTCCCTGCAGCTCAGATACTGGCCGCCGGAGGCGGTCCAGCCGACCTTGAGCCAGATCTCGCCGCCCTGCGGCGTGAACTTGATCGAATTCGACAGCAGGTTCAGCACGATCTGGCGGCAGGCGCGCTCGTCGCCCCAGACCCGCGGCATGCCGTGTTCGAATACTTCGTGGATGGTAATGCCGCGGCTCGATGCGCGCAGCTTCAGGAGGTGATGGCAGTCCGCGACGACATGCACGAGCGACACGGCTTCTTCGTTCAGCTCGTAGCGGCCGGCTTCGATGCGTGACAGATCGAGGATCTCGTTGATGAGATTCAGAAGGTGCACGCCGGAATTATGGATGTCGGCGGAATAGTCCTTGTAGACCGGCACGGCATGGCCACCGAAGATCTCGCTCTTCATCACTTCGGAAAAGCCGAGGATGGCGTTCAGCGGCGTGCGCAGTTCATGGCTCATCTGCGCGAGGAAGCGCGACTTTGCGACATTGGCGGCTTCGGCGCGGTGGCGCGCTTCGTCGGAGATGGCCTTGGCCTGTTCGAGTTCGCCGATCAGGGCGTCCTTCTCGGCGCGGGCTTCCAGTGTCGCGAGCGTGGTCGAATGCAGCCGCTGCGCCAGAAGCGCGAAATAGCCTTCGGCTGCGACAGCCAGAACGGCCAGCACGTAGTTGTCGAAGGTGCCGCGCAGGATGAAGCTCAGCGCCACGCCGAGGGTTACGGGCGCGGTGGCGGCAAAGGCGGCAATCGGCAGGCTCGCGGCGAGCATGCTGGAGACCGCGACCACCAGCAGCATCAGGAACATCATCAGCGAATTGGAGACGACGTCGACGCCGGTCGGATGCACGAGAATCACCGTCCACGACAGGCCGTAGAGCAGGTCCAGAAAGATAAAGCGCAGCCGCCATTTATGCGTGCTGTTGGGTGTCGGTGTTTCCGCCAGATAGCGATTGCAGGCGCGCAGGATCACCGCGTGAATGCACAGCATGCCGCATGACCATGCGGCGGCCGGCAGCGGCTGCATCCAGAACCCGAACAGGATGCCTGTGCCGACCACCAGCAGCGTGATGACGAGCGAGGCGGAGAGGCGGGTCTGGGCGTATTGGCGGAGCAGTTCGCGATCGAATGCGGGGCGTGTTCCTGAAGTCGAGGTCAGCCGGTCGCGCGCTTCGCGCACCCGCTGTTGTGCCGCCCGGCGATTGCGCGGCGGAACAGCGACGGGCGTTTCAGCCGGAAGCTGGACGACCTCGGGCCTGGCGGCGGGCTCACTCATCACTCGTACACAAATCCTGCACGCAAACGCGCGCGGTTTTTCACAGACCCTATCTGTGCCGCACAATCATTAAGAGGTGCCTTAAAGAACGAAGTAATCCGGTTAATATTCAATAAAAATGGTATCGACGGAGGGCGCCTGTCGGGCGCCGCTCCGCCGTGATTTGTTCAGTAAACCTAGATGGTTACCGGGGCAATCTTGCCAAGAGGCTTGAAGTGTCCCACCGCTTGCCACCGAGTGCTTCGACCTCGCCGTAGAACTGATCGACAGTGGCCGTGACCGGCAGGCTGGCGCCGTTGCGGCGGGCCTCGGCGAGACAAATCGAGAGGTCCTTGCGCATCCATTCGACGGCGAAGCCGAAGTCGAATTTTCCGTCATTCATGGTCTTGTGACGGTTCTCCATCTGCCACGACTGCGCAGCGCCCTTGGAGATCACCTCGACCACCGCATTGACGTCGAGACCGGCCTTCTTGGCGAAGTGAATGCCTTCGGACAGTGCCTCGACAAGGCCGGCGATGCAGATCTGGTTGACCATCTTGGTGAGCTGGCCGGAGCCTGCGGGACCGAGCAGTTTCTGCATCTTGGCGTAGGACGTGATGATCGGCTCGACCTTGGCATAGGCCGCTTGGGTGCCGCCACACATTACGGTCAGGGCGCCGTTCTCTGCGCCAGCTTGGCCGCCCGACACTGGCGCGTCGATGAACTGGAAGCCGGCTTTGGTCGCCGCGGCATCGAGCTCGCGGGCCACTTCGGCGGAGGCGGTGGTGTGATCGACGAAGATCGCGCCCTTGGTCATGCCGCTGAATGCGCCGTCAGCGCCGATGGTGACCGAACGCAGGTCGTCGTCATTGCCGACGCAGCACATCACGAAGTCCTGGCCTTCGGCAGCCGCTTTCGGGGTTGCTGCGGACTTGCCGCCGAACTTCTCCACCCATGCTTTGGCCTTGGCTGCGTTGCGGTTGTAGACGGTGACCTCGTGGCCGCCCTTGGTGGCAAGGTGACCGGCCATGGGGAAACCCATGACGCCGAGACCGATAAATGCAACTTTGGCCATGTCCGTACCCTTTGGATGCTGTCGGCTTTGCTGCCGAACGTCGACTGTTGGGAAGTGAGGCGCCGCCCTGGTTGGTGGCGGCGAGGTCGCTGGTGATGAGGAGCGCCAGCATAGTCGCTGCACAGGACGCGGCAAAGCCCCCGTTACCGCTCATGGCTGCAGCCGCTTATGGTGCGCTGCAAAAGAAAATCTGGTGCCGGTCTTGTGCCAGAGCAATCTCGGAATTCTCAACATAGCCTAGAAACGGCATGGACTTAGGGCGGAAGTTCTCTATCTGTGCGGTCTAGTTTGTCCGTCGATCGGGAGACACGCATTGAGCGTTTCGCAGCAGCAGGTTCTGGATGGTCTGGCCAAGGTGACATCGCCGCGCGGCGTGCCGCTGATCCATGCGGATGTTTTGTCCGAGATCGTCGTGACCGACGGCAAGGTGCTGTTTTCGATCAATGTGGACGCCGCTGAAGCGCGGGCCTGGGAAAGCGTGCGCGCGCAGGCGGAAGCCGCGGTGCGGGCGATCCCTGGTGTCACCGGTGCAATGGTCGCGCTGACCGCCGAGCGCAAGCCGGGCAGCGCACCGCCTGCGCCGCAGCGCCACGACCACGCAGGACATTCCCATGGTCCCGGTGGGCATTCGCATGGTCCGCAGTCCGGCGGCGTACAGCCGGTCTCGGCGCATCGCCCGCACGCCAACCCGGCCAACTCGCCAATGTCAAAACAGGCTGAAATTCCTGGCGTTGCCGCGATCATCGCGGTGGCCTCGGGGAAGGGCGGTGTCGGCAAGTCCACGACGGCGCTCAATCTGGCGCTGGGCCTGCGCGATCTCGGCCTGAAGGTCGGTCTGCTCGACGCAGATATCTATGGTCCTTCGGTGCCGCGGCTGACCGGCATCAATGAAAAGCCTGTTCTCGACGACAACAGGAAGATGATTCCGATCGAGCGCTTCGGTCTGTCGATCATGTCGATCGGCTTCCTGGTCGAGGAGGAGACCGCGATGATCTGGCGCGGGCCGATGGTGATGTCGGCGATCACCCAGATGTTGCGCGATGTCGCCTGGGGTACGCTCGACGTCCTTATCGTCGACATGCCCCCCGGCACCGGCGATGCACAACTCACGCTGGCGCAGAACGTGCCCCTGAAGGGTGCTGTGATTGTCTCGACGCCGCAGGATCTGGCGCTGATCGATGCGAGGCGCGGCCTTGCGATGTTTACCAAGGTCAATGTGCCCGTGCTCGGCATCATCGAGAATATGAGTTATTTCCAGTGCCCGGAATGCGGCACGCGCTCCGACATTTTCGGCCATGGCGGCGCCCGTCATGAGGCAGAGCGGCTCAAGGTGCCGTTCCTCGGCGAGGTGCCGCTGCATATGTCCATCCGCGCCATGTCGGATGCCGGCACGCCGGTGGTCGTCAGCGAGCCCAACGGCCCGCACGCCGCGATCTATCGGGCCATCGGCACGCAGATCCGCGACCGGTTGCAGGGCGTTATTGCGGCAGCGTAAGCCGGCCGGTGGCCGGGGCCGAGATGTCGCATAGAACTTTCGTTCAATTGGGCTGGCAACGACGTTCGTCGTGTTTTCCGCGGCCGAATAACCGTGTTAGACAGCCTCTGCACCAGAGCGTCTTCGGTTGAATCGCGCAACGATTTGCCGCTGAATATGCTCAAACGAATTCTAGGGAAAACGCCCGCAAAAGGAGAGCTTGAATGAAGCGTCGTGAGTTTTTGAAGGTTTCGACGGCCGGCGCCGCGGTGGCCGCCGTTGCCTCGCCGGCGATCGCGCAGTCCGCGCCCGAGGTCAAATGGCGCCTCGCATCGAGCTTCCCGAAGTCGCTCGACACCATCTATGGCGGCGCCGAGATGATGGCGAAGCAGGTTGCCGAAATGACCGACAACAAATTCCAGATCCAGGTCTTCGCGGCCGGCGAACTGGTCCCCGGTCTGCAGGCGCTCGATGCGACCTCGAACGGCACCGTCGAAATGTGCCACACCGTGTCCTACTACTATGTCGGCAAGGATCCGACCTTCGCCATCTATGCGTCGGTCCCGTTTGGTCTGAACGCGCGTCAGCAGAATTCCTGGTGGTACCAGGGCGGCGGCGAACAGCTCGGCAACGAGTTCTTCAAGAAATTTGGCGTCATCGGTCACCCTTGCGGCAATACGGGCACGCAGATGGGCGGTTGGTTCCGCAAGGAGATCAAGACCGTTGCTGATCTCTCCGGCCTCAAGATGCGCATCGGCGGCATCGCCGGTCAGGTGCTGCAGAAGGTTGGCGTTGTGCCGCAGCAGCTTGCGGGTGGCGACATCTATCCGTCGCTTGAAAAAGGCACCATCGATGCTGCCGAGTGGGTCGGTCCCTATGACGACCAGAAGCTCGGCTTCCAGAAGGTCGCGAAGTACTACTACTATCCAGGTTTCTGGGAAGGTGGCCCGACCGTCCACGCCTTCACCAACCTCGAGAAGTACAACGCGCTGCCGAAGAGCTATCAGGCGATCCTCACCAATGCCTGCGCCAATGCCAACAGCTGGATGGCCGCTCGTTACGACATGCAGAACCCGGCGGCGTTGAAGCAGCTCGTCGCGGGTGGCACGCAGTTGCGTCCGTTCACCAATGAAGTTCTGGACGCCTGCCTCAAGGCCACCAACGAACTCTGGGCTGAAATCTCCGCGAAGAACGCCGACTTCAAGAAGTCGATCGACGCGATGCAGGCCTATCGTTCGGACGAATATCTGTGGTGGCAGGTCGCCGAATACACCTTCGACAGCTTCATGATCCGCTCGCGTACCCGCGGCTGATCTTAAGCCTCGATCAAACATGGAGCCCGGCCTTCGCGAGAAGGTCGGGCTTTTTGCATTGCGTCACTCAAATCACCGTGGCTTCTCGCTGGAACCTGGCCCATGCTGCTCCCCAACGCCCTCGCCAAGAAGGGCGCTGACACATTCACATCCAGGGAGCACATCATGAAGCGTCGTGAGTTCATCAAGGCTGCCGGTCTGGGGGCTGCCGGTGCGGCCATTGCCGCGCCGGCCATCGCGCAATCTTCGCCGGAGATCAAATGGCGGTTAACGTCGAGCTTTCCGAAATCGCTCGATACGATCTATGGCGCCAGCGAGGTATTCGCCAAGGCCGTTGCCGAGGCCACCGACAACAAATTCCAGATCCAGGTGTTTGCCGCCGGTGAGATCGTCCCCGGTCTGCAGGCGCTGGATGCGGCCTCCAACGGCACCGTGGAGATGTGCCACACGGCGGCCTACTATTATGTAGGCAAGGATCCAACCTTCGCGTTCGGTACTGCGGTTCCGTTCGGACTCAACAGCCGGATGCAGACCTCGTGGTTGCAGGTGGGCGGTGGCGCCGAACTCTTCAATGAATTTCTCAAAGGCTACAACGTCATCGGATTCGCGGCCGGCAACACCGGCTGCCAGATGGGCGGCTGGTTTCGCAAGGAGCTGAAGGAGCCATCCGACCTCAGTGGTCTCAAAATGCGCATCGGCGGCTTCGCCGGCCGTGTGCTCACCAGGCTCGGGCTCGTTCCGCAACAGGTGGCCGCCGGCGATATCTACCCGTCGCTTGAAAAGGGCACCATCGACGCTGCCGAATGGGTCGGACCTTACGATGATGAAAAGCTCGGTTTCCAGAAGGTCGCCAAATATTACTACTATCCCGGCTTCTGGGAGGGCGGTCCGACACTGCACAACATGGTCAACCTCGCTAAGTGGGAGCAGCTTCCTGCCAGCTACAAGTCGATCATCAGGACCGCCTCGTCGCTCGCCAACGAAACCATGCAGGCACGCTACGATGCCTACAATCCGCCGGCGCTGAAGCGCCTGGTGGCCGGCGGCACGCAGCTGCGGCCGTTCCCCGCATCCATCATGGATGCGTCGCTGAAGGCTGCCAACGAGGTTTATGCCGAGACCTCGGCCAGCAATGCGGCGTTCAAGAAAGTCTATGACAGCATGGTGGCCTTCCGCGGCGATCAGTACACTTGGTGGCAGGTCGCCGAGTATAGCTTCGACAGTTTCATGATCCGCTCGCGCACTCGCAGCTGATCGAAGACTGTTTCGGAAAAGGAGCCCGGCCTTCGTGAGAAGGCCAGGCTTCTTGTTGAAGCGGTCTCCTTAGCCGGTGCGCGGACCGCGAATCCGCTAAGTGTTCTGTTCCTGGAGGGAGCCGAATTTGCCATGACCGAATCTGAAATCGAAACGGCCGCCGACATTCTTGCCGAGGCGCGCCGCAGCGGAACGCAGATCGAAGCGCTGCCCGTCACGCCATCTTCGGTTGCGGAGGCGCACGAGATTCAGGATCGGGTTGCTGCGCTGGTCGGAGAGCCCATCGGTGCCTTCAAGGCCGGTGCGCCGCCCGAGGGCGAACCGACACGCGGTCTGATCGAAGCCCGGATGATTCGTTCGAGCCCGGCGCATATGTCGGTGGCCGAAGTCCCGCATCTCGGCGTCGAGGGCGAGGTCGCCTTCCGCTTTACCCGCGATCTGCCGGCGCGCGCCGCGCCTTATACGCGCGAAGAGATTGCGCAATCCGTGGCGGTGCTGCCGGCCATCGAGGTGGTCTCCAGCCGGTTTCGGGAGCCGACGAGCCGGCCGCGGTTGGAGCAGCTCGCCGATTGCGGGATCAATGGTGGGCTGGTGCTCGGGCCTGAGATGGCCGACTGGTCACATCTCGATTTGCCGAACCTGCACATCACGTTTGTTGTGAACGGCGAGACGGTGCTGGAGCGCAAAGGCGGCCATCCGACCGACGATCCGCTTGCCGCTGCAATCGCGCTGGCCAATATGTGGCGGGATGCCGGAGGCTTGAAAGCGGGGCATATCGTCACGACAGGCAGCTGGACCGGCATGCCGTTCCTGAAGCCCGGTGATCGCTGTGTGGTGCGATTTGAAAAGCTTGGTGAAGCCGAGATCATGTTTGTCGGCTGATCGCGTTAGCGATCCTTGCCGTCGAATTGCTGGATATCCAGAGCGCTCAGATCGACCGCAGGCAGACAGCGCACATTGACCGATGCCATCATCATTCCGTTGGGGGCTTTTCCTTCGCCGAACGGGGCAATGCCGCAGGTGCTGCAGAAGTGATGCTGAATGGCGTGGTGATTGAACGTATAGGTCGACAGGCTCTCTTTCGCGGTCTTCAGCACCAGTTTGTCGCGTGGAACGAAAGCGAGCAGGCCGCCGCGCCGCCGGCACATCGAACAGTTGCAGTCGATGGCCGAATTGAAGTCGCCCTCGACTTCAAAGGCGATGTTGCCGCAATGGCAACTTCCTTCATGCAGCATCGGTTATCCCCTGATCGTAAAGCGCGATAGTAACGTTATCCGCTATTTTGCTGGTCCGAAGTCCGGCATCGCCGGCATCTCGATCTGCGGAATCTCGATCTTCACGTTGGACGTATCCACAGCCGTGTTGTCGATCCAGTAGGTCACGAGACCGGGCCAGTAGATCACGATGATCACCAGGATGATCTGCATCCCGACCCATGGCAGTGCGCCGAGATAGATATCGCGGCTCTTCACTTCGGGCGGTGCAATGCCGCGCAGATAGAACAGTGCGAAGCCGAACGGCGGATGCATGAATGACGTCTGCATGTTCACGCAGAGCAGCACGCCGAACCAGACGAGATCGATGCCGAGCTTGGCCGCGACCGGCGCCAGCAACGGGATGATGATGAAGGCGATCTCGAAGAAGTCGAGGAAGAACGCCAGAAAGAACACGAAGATGTTCACGAAGATCAGGAAGCCGATCGCGCCGCCGGGCAGGCCGGTGAGCAGATGCTCGATCCAGCGCGCGCCATCCATGCCCTGGAAGACGAGGCTGAAGCAGGTCGAGCCGATCAGGATGAACACCACCATCGAGGTCAGGCGCATGGTCGATGTCATCGCCTGGTCGATCAGCGGCCAGGTCAGGCGGCGATGCAGTGCGGCGAGCACCATCGCGCCGACCGCGCCCATGGCGCCGGCTTCGGTGGGCGTCGCGAGGCCGAGGCCAATGGTGCCGAGCACGAGGAAGATCAGCACGATCGAGGGGATCATGCCCCACAGCACACGGCTGATGAGCTTCCAGTTCATGGGCTCGCGCGCATGTTCCGGGATCGGCGGCATCGCGCTCGGCTTCAGGATCGACAATACGACGATGTAGAGAATGAAGATCACGACCTGGATGATCGAAGGGCCGATGGCGCCGAGATACATGTCGCCGACCGAACGGCCGAGCTGGTCGGCGAGTACGATCAGCACCAGCGACGGAGGGATGAGCTGCGTGATGGTGCCCGATGCGGCGATGACGCCGGTGGCGAGCTTCATGTCGTAGCCGTAGCGCATCATGATCGGCAGCGAGATCACGCCCATGGCGATGACCGAAGCAGCAACGGTGCCGGTGATGGCGCCGAGCACGGCGCCGACGAGGATCACCGCATAAGCGAGGCCGCCGGGGATCTTGCCGAACAGCTGGCCGGTGCCTTCGAGCAGATCTTCAGCAAGGCCGCAGCGCTCGAGGATCGCGCCCATGAAAGTGAAGAACGGGATCGACAGCAGCAGGTCGTTCGAGATCGTGCCGTAGAAGCGGAACGGCAGCGCCTGCAGGAAGGACGGATCGAAATGACCGGTGAAGATGCCGAGAATGCCGAAGAACAGGCCGACGGCGGCCAGCGAAAAGGCGACCGGGAAGCCGAACACCATGAAGCAGATCATGGTGCCGAACATCAGCGGGGGGAACACGCCGTAGGAAAACATCGATGGTCCTGACTATCGAACTGGTTCTATCGAACGGATTGGTCGAAATGCGAGAGGCTGAAAAAGCGAACGCCGCTATTGCAGCGGCGCTTCGTAATGGGTGTCGATCTTGACGACGCCGGCGAGCGCGGCGATGCGCTTGGCGAGTTCGGCCACACCCTGCAGTAGCAGCAGACCAAAGCCGAGCGGCAGCACAAGCTTCACCGGCCACAGGATCAGGCCGCCCGCATTGCTGGAGACTTCCTGCGAATTCCAGGAATTCAGGAAAAACGGGAACGTCATGTAAGTGAGGTATGTCATCGCCGGCAGCAGGAAGATGCAGAGGCCGATGATGTCGATCCACAGCCGCGCGCGATCGGAGACGGCCGAATAGAGCAGATCGACGCGCACATGCTCATTGAGGCGCAGTGTCTGCGCCGCGCCGAAGAACACGATGCCCGCGAACATGTACCACTGGATTTCGAGCCAGCCGTTCGACGAATAGTTGAAGAGATAACGGATCGTGGCATTGCCCGCGCTGACGAGGCAGGCGAGCAGCACGAGCCACTTGGCGATGAAGCCGAACACATCGCTCAGTGCATCGATCGCACGTGTGAATTTGAGTACGTCCACAGTTCCCCCCGAAAGTCGCCCCGCTGTCCGCTCATCACGTCTTTCTCACTGAGAAAGCGCAGCTTTTTCCGCTGGGCGAAAGAATTCGGCGGCACCATTTCAGCGCGTCATGCAATCGTCAATCGGAAATTGACGGTTTGTCGCAGGCCATTGGTCGAGGGGGAAGGACGGAGCACCGCCGGTGGGTTACCCCCCGGTCACGCTCATATGCCGGCTGACGCTCGGCCGGTTGTGGCGGCGATCGATGATGAAATCGTGCCCCTTTGGCTTCAGGCCGATGGCGCGGTCGATCGTGGCGTTCAGGAGGTCGTTGTCGGCGGAAGCGCGCAGCGGCTTGCGGAGGTCGGAGGCATCCTCGTGGCCCAAGCAGGTATGGATCGTTCCGGTGCAGGTGATGCGCACGCGATTGCACGACTCGCAGAAATTATGGGTCATCGGCGTGATGAAGCCGATCTTGCCGCCAGTTTCAGCAACGCGAACATAGCGGGCAGGACCGCCGGTATCGTCGGTCAGATCGGTCATCGTGAACTGACTGGCCAGGCGTGCGCGCAGCATAGACAGCGGCACATACTGGTCGATGCGGCCTTCGCCGATATCGCCCATCGGCATCACTTCGATCAGCGTCAGCGCCATATCGCGGCCGTGGGCCCATTCGATCAATGAGGGGATCTCGTCTTCATTCATGTTCTTCAAGGCAACGGTATTGATCTTCACGGCCAAGCCCGCTGCCTGCGCGGCGTCGATGCCGGCCAGCACCTTGGATAGATCGCCCCAGCGTGTGATGGTGCGGAATTTTACGGGATCGAGCGTGTCCATCGAGACGTTGATGCGCTTCACGCCGCAATCGGCCAGTTCAGCGGCATATTTGGACAGCAGCGAGCCGTTGGTGGTCAGCGTCAGCTCTTTCAGCGCGCCGGTCTTGAGGTGGCGCGACAGTGAACGCACGAGGCCCATGACGTTGCGCCGGACCAGCGGTTCGCCGCCAGTGAGCCGCAGCTTGGTCACGCCCTTGGCGATGAATGCGGAGCAGAGCCGATCGAGTTCTTCCAGTGTCAGCAGGTCGGCCTTGGGCAGGAACGTCATGTCTTCCGACATGCAGTAGAAGCAGCGCAGATCGCAGCGGTCGGTCACCGAGACACGCAAATAGTTGATCCGCCGGCCGAACGGGTCGGTCATGGCAGAGGAGGCCAGGGCGGGGCTCAACTCGGAGACGGTCATTCAGATGCCTGACTGCAAAACATGAATTGCTCGCGCGGCGAAAAACGCCGCACGTTCAATCTAGTCACGGGTTGCAGCTGGCACAATCACGCCAACGTATATGTTTGGTGGATCAGCGGGGGGCGGGGAACGGCGAGCCCGCCGCAGATGCGGCGGCCGCCGGGGCCGCGGCAGGCGCTGCTGCACGCTTGGCAGCCTTGCGGGCGCGGCGCGGCGGCGTCGCAGGCTGCAACTCGGCGACGACCGGGCTCGGATCGACTGTGGTCCGTGCCGGCGAAGTGAAATCCCCGGGAACGCGGGTGATGGTCACCGGAACTGTCATCGGCTGGAATTTTGCGAGGGTAAAGGTTGCGCTGAACCCGGTTTCCGTCGCCAGAGGCAGCGAGCACGGGGTCTTGCAGCTCGGGCCAATGGACGTGACCACCTCTGCGCCGGGCGGAACCGAGTCGAACTGCACGGTAACCGGTTCCGGTGCCGACTTGAATGCGTCCATGGAGAACGACGTGCAACCGGCCAGGCTCAGGCCTGCCGCTGCCAAAACTATTACTCTACGCATGGGTATATCCGTCACGTTTTGCGGCTAGCCGCCATCCCCCGGCAACCATAGGAGCGTCGCACATATGACGCAACACGCAGGCCGCTTATAGTTAATTGATGGTTAACGAAGTCGCCGAACAACCTGAGAAACTCAATTATCTGAACAGGCTAGGCGGGGCGGCGGGGCAACAGGCGGTCGACAGTCGCCGGTAGATCGCGGAAATGGTCGATCACGATGTCGGGCTTGAGCTCGATAATCGGGACATCGGTATAGCCGAATGTAACGCCGATTACCGGGACATTGGCCCGCCGCGCTACACCGACATCGGGGCCGGCATCGCCGACCATGACAACGGACGACATCACGCCGCCGGCACGCGCTACCGTCTGCTGCAGGATGACGGGATCGGGCTTCGCGACGCCGAAGGTGTCGGCGCCGCAGATCGCCGCAAATCGGTTGGTCAGCTCCAGCTTGTCGAGCAGCAGCTTCGACAGCCATTCCAGCTTGTTGGTGCAAACCGCGAAGCGGTAGCCACGCCCCGCCATTTCGTCGAGCGCCGCAATCAGGCCCTCGAAGGGGCGCGACTCGTCCGCGATATGCTCCGCGTAATAAGCGATGAAATCCTCGGTCAGGCGTGTGACCTCGTCCGGGGTCATTTCCCGCCCCTCAAGCTCGAGCCCGCGTTCGATCAGGCGCCGGGCGCCCTGGCCGATCATTTTCCGTGCGGATTCCAGCGGGACGGGGGCCAACCCCTCCTGATGAAGCACATGATTCAGCGCGCTGATGAGATCAGGGGCGGTATCGACGAGGGTACCGTCGAGGTCGAAAACGACGAGGGGAGCTTGGGTCATGAGCGGATCGCTACCGGTCCGCGGCCGATCCCGCAAGGGGGGCGGACGTAGCCCAGCATCCCCCTGGGAATGCAGGCCTGCATTCCCAGGGAAAGCACGCCCTTCGCCCTGTTCCTTGCCCCCAAACGTCGCTAGATATGCGGCGCATCCCGTCCGCGGGACCGATTGTGAACCGCAAGGACCGCTGCGCCGATGAATATGGACGAGCTGAAACGACAGGCTGCCGCCAAGGCGCTCGAACATGTGCGTGATGGCATGAAGCTCGGACTCGGCACGGGATCGACAGCGAAGCACTTCGTCGAACTGCTCGGTGAACGCGTGGCGGGCGGTCTCAAGGTTATTGGCGTTCCGACGTCTGAGGCCACGCGGGCCGATGCGCAGTGTTGCGGCGTGCCGCTGACCACACTCGACGAGGTCGATCGGCTCGATCTCACGGTCGACGGTGCCGACGAAGTCGATCCGGCGCTGAATCTCATCAAGGGCGGCGGCGGCGCATTGCTGCGCGAGAAGATCGTGGCGGCGGCGTCCGACCGCATGATTGTCATCGCCGACGATTCCAAATGGGTGCCGACCCTCGGCCGCTTCCCGCTGCCTGTGGAAGTGATCCCGTTCGGCCTGTCGGCCACGCGCCGCGCGATTGCCGATGTGTTCGCCAAGTGCGGGTTGCACGGCGAAATGACCATTCGCAGCGGCAAGGACGGCCATGCTTTCGTCACCGATGGCGGCCACTGGATCATCGACGCCCGGCTCGGGACCATCACCGATGCGCCCCGCTTGGCCGGGCTGCTCGGCGCCATTCCGGGCGTGGTCGAGCACGGTCTGTTTATCGGTCTGGCAAGCACCGCCATGCTGGCAGGATCGCAGGGAATTCGCGTTTTCGAGCGTCCGTAACGGCGCAATCAAGGAGAATTGGAATGAAGAAGCTCTCGCACATGCTGCTGTCCGCCGGTCTGGCGCTCAGCGTTGCAGTGATCGCGCTGCCGGTCTCCGCGCAGCAGGCGTCTCCGGAAGGACAGGCTCGTCCGATCAAGCCGGCATCGCCAGCTGCGATCGGTTACGCCAAGGAAATTCTGGCGATGAAGAACGCCAGCGCGATGTATGCCAATGCCGTGCCGAACATGGTTCAGCGCGTCAAGGATTCGCTGCTGCAGAGCAATCTGAACTATCAGAAGGATCTCAATGAGGTCGCCATCACCATCGCGCAGACGATGGCCGGGCGCGACAAGGAGATCACCGAGCAGATGGCGAAGATCTATGCCAGCGACTTCACCGAGGCGGAGTTGAAGGACCTTGCGACTTTCTACAAGTCGCCGCTCGGCCAGAAACTTCTGGTGCAGGAGCCCCAGTCGATTTCCGCCAGCATGACCTATATGCAGCAGTGGGCGCAGCAGTTTTCGGAGCAGGTCAACGGCCTGTTCCGCGCTGAAATGCGCAAGCGCGGCAAGGAAATCTAAGGGCGTAAGCTGAGGCCCGTCATCCCGGGTCTCAGCCCCCAGTTCGGAGCGATCATGGCTGACGTCGACGTCGATCTGTTTGTCATTGGTGGTGGTTCTGGCGGCGTGCGCGCCGCCCGTATCGCGGCCGGCTACGGCGCGAAGGTCATGGTGGCCGAGGAATATCGCTTCGGCGGCACCTGCGTGATCCGCGGCTGCGTGCCGAAGAAGCTGATGGTCTATGCCTCGCATGTCCAGCGCGAGATCGACGATGCCGCCGGTTTCGGTTGGACCATCCCGACGGCGACGTTCGACTGGTCGACCTTCATCGCCAACAAGGACAAGGAGATCGCCCGGCTCGAGGGCATCTATCAGTCCAATGTGGAGAAGACCGGCGCGACGACCGTCAAGACCCGCGCAGTGTTCGAGGATCCGCACACGCTGCGCCTCGGCACCGGCGAGACGGTGAACGCCAAGCATATCTTGATTGCGACCGGCGGCGCGCCCAATCATGGGCCGGCGATTCCCGGCATCGAGCATGTGATCTCCTCCAACGAGGTGTTTCATCTGCCCGAACTGCCGAGGCGCATCGTGATCCAGGGCGGCGGCTATATCGCGCTGGAATTTGCCTGCATCTTTGCAGGATTGGGCTCCGACGTGACGGTGATCTATCGCGGCGACAACATCCTGCGCGGCTTCGATGAAGACGTGCGCGCCCATGTCCGCAGCGAGATGGAAAAGGATGGCATCACCATCCTGACCGGCTGCACGGTGACCAAGGTCGAGAAACACCGGCACGAATTCACGACGCATCTGTCCAGTGGCGCAAGCATCGCATCCGATCAGGTGTTGTTCGCGATCGGGCGCAATCCGAACACCGCCAATCTCGGTCTCGAGAAGGCTGGCGTTGCACTCAAGCCCGCCCATGGCGGCATCATCGTCAACGAGTTCTCGCAGACCAATGTGCCGCATATCTACGCGATCGGTGACGTCACCAACCGCATCAACCTGACGCCGGTGGCGATTCGCGAAGGCCACGCCTTTGCCGATACGGTGTTCGGCAAGAAGACCGTGAAGGTCGATCACAGCAATATCCCGACCGCCGTGTTCACCCAGCCGGAGGTCGGCACCGTCGGCATGAGCGAAGAAGAGGCGCGCGCCACCTTCAGCCACGTCGATATCTACAAGACCAATTTCCGGTCGATCAAATCGACGATTTCGGGCAGCGAAAGCCGCGTGCTGATGAAGCTGGTGGTCGACGGCGCGACGGATATTGTGGTCGGCGCCCATATCGTCGGACCGGAGGCGGCCGAACTCATCCAGGTGCTGGGCATCTGCGTGAAGCTGAAGGTGACCAAGGCCGATTTCGACGCCACCGTGGCCGTGCATCCGAGTGCGGCCGAGGAGCTGGTGACGATGCGCACGCCCACCGCACGCTACGTGCGCGAAGCCGCGGAGTAACACCAGCCCTCATGGCGAGGAGCGCGCCCTTGCGCGCGTCTCGAACCATGAGATGCAACGTATCGGTGTTTGTGGCCATCCTTCGAGACGCGGTCGAAGACGACCGCTCCTCAGGATGAGGGCGGATCGATGATCTGCGGCTTCAATGATGTGCCCCTAATCTTCCATCTGGATCCATTCGGCGGCGCCGCGCCACAGCGTGTCACGGTGCTCCGGCCGGAAGAAGCCGAAATGGCCGACCTTTTTCGAGCCGGCCTCGATGGGGCGGATACTGTCGATTTCCGGCTTGATCGACGTGAAGCCGGCACAGAGCATTTCGACGGCGGCGCGTGTCGCCCACGGATCGTCCGAGAAGCTCAGGGCCCGCATCTCGCCGCGGTAGCGCGGAAAGTTCACTAGCGCCCTGAGCTTGCTGTCGTCGAAGAAGTAGCGATCGCTGGTGACCCAGCCCGCCCATTCCAGAAACACGTCGCGTGGCAGATCGTAGCCGAGGCCTATCCTGCCGGGCGCATAGCCGATGATGCGCGCCAGCGGCGCGCCGACGAATTTCATCAGCGCATAGATGCGGTAGCCCTCAGGCGGCGTCATCAGTCGCCAGGTGCCGGCCTGTGCCGCGACGAGCAGGGCGCGCGACACCTCGGAATTGTTGGGGATCAGGCCGAGCGCCTGACCGCCGAAGGAATGCCCGACAAAGGCAAGTGGCATTGCCTTGTAGCGCTCGCGCATCCAGGTCACCGCGGCGGTAACATCGAGCGCAGCCCAGTCGGTCATGGACGCCTTGAAGCCCACCAGCGCGTTCGACCGGCCGGACAGGGGATCGGCCTTGGGCCGCGAATCCCCGGTGCCGCGGTAGTCATAGGTCAGCACGGCGCAGCCGCGGCTCGCGAGGTAGCTGGCGAAGCCTCTGTAGATCTTGCGGGGAACGGCGGTTGCGGAATTGATCAGAACCGCGTGGGTGCGGGCACCGCGGGGCAGGTACAGCGTCGCGCCCAACGAATAGCCGTCGGTCGCCTGGAAGGTGATGTCATCGGCAAAAGCGTCGTCCAGTGCAGCCTCCGACACCGCAGTTTCTCCCATGGTGTCCCATATGTTCCTTACCCGGGCCTAGCAAATGCGAATTCGGCTTTGGCTGCAAGGGCTTGGGGCGCAATGTGGATTTCGAACTGGCGATCCCCATCTACGCTGTGTATAACGCGGCCTCCGCAGCCATAAAGCGCGGTTTTCAGGAGAGAAGTGATGTCCGAGCGGTGGACGCCCGATAGCTGGCGCGGCAAGCCCGTGCTGCAAATGCCGGAATACCCGGATCTCAAGGCCCTTGGCGATGTCGAGGCGCAGCTTGCCACGTTTCCGCCGCTGGTTTTTGCAGGCGAAGCCCGCAATCTGAAGAAGTCGCTCGCCCGCGTGGCTGCCGGCGAGGCCTTCCTGCTGCAGGGCGGCGATTGCGCCGAGAGCTTTGCCGAGCACGGCGCCAACAATATCCGCGATTTCTTCCGCGCCTTCCTGCAGATGTCGGTGGTGCTGACCTATGCCGGCGCGCTGCCCGTGGTGAAGATCGGCCGTATCGCCGGCCAGTTCGCCAAGCCGCGGTCCTCGCCGATGGAGAAGCTCAACGGCGTCGAACTGCCGAGCTATCGCGGTGATATCATCAATGACATCGCCTTCACGCCAGAATCCCGCGTGCCCGATCCGCAGCGCCAGCTGATGGCCTATCGCCAGTCGGCGGCGACGCTGAATCTGCTGCGCGCTTTCGCGACCGGCGGCTTCGCCAACCTCGGCAGCGTGCACCAGTGGATGCTCGGCTTCCTGAAGGATTCGCAGCAGTCGCGCCGTTACAAGGAACTGGCTGACCGCATCTCGGACGCGCTGAACTTCATGCGCGCCTGCGGCCTCAATCTGGAAAGCCACCCGGAACTGCGGTCGACGGATTTCTACACCAGCCACGAAGCACTGTTGCTCGGCTATGAGCAGGCCTTCACGCGCGTCGATTCCACGACGGGCGACTGGTACGCGACCTCCGGCCACATGATCTGGATCGGCGACCGCACTCGTCAGCTCGATCATGCCCATGTCGAATACTTCCGTGGCATCAAGAATCCGATCGGCCTGAAGTGCGGCCCGTCGCTGAAGCCGGATGAACTGCTGAAGCTGATCGACGTCCTCAATCCGGACAATGAGCCCGGCCGTTTGACGCTGATCAACCGCTTCGGCCACGAGAAGGTTGGGGAGCATCTGCCGGGCTTCATCCGCGCGGTGCAGAAGGAAGGGCGCTCGGTGGTATGGTCGTGCGATCCGATGCACGGCAACACCATCACGTCGAACTCGGGTTACAAGACCCGTCCATTCGATCGCATCCTGTCCGAGGTGAAGTCGTTCTTCCAGATCCATGCCGCCGAAGGCACTCATCCGGGCGGCGTGCATCTGGAGATGACCGGCCAGAACGTGACGGAATGCACCGGTGGCGCGCGCGCCATTTCGGATGAGGACCTCAACGACCGCTACCACACGGTCTGCGATCCCCGTCTGAATGCCGAGCAGTCCATCGACATGGCGTTCCTGATCGCCGAACTGCTGAAGACGTCCCGCGTCGACAGGGCGGAGCCGCTGCCGGTGGCATCGGGTCTCTAAACTTGTCGCGCCTCTGGCGGGCCTGCATCAACACCTGGAATGGCCTGACCTTCGCGACGCGATCGGAGCAGGCCATTCGCGAGGAGCTGTTTGCACTGCTCCTCGCGGTGCCTTTGTCGTTTCTCATCGGCACCACCGCAGCGCGTCGGCTCGAGTTGGTGGCGGTGGTTTTGCTGCTGCTCACCGTCGAACTGCTCAACACTGCCATCGAGAAACTGGCCGACCGGCTCACCACCGAACACGATCCGCAGATCGGGCGTGTGAAGGACATGGGATCGGCGGCCGTCGGCGTTGCACTTGTGATCGCCGGCATGACCTGGCTGTATGCGCTCGGTGAGCGCATAGGCATCTTCTAATCCTGCAGTTGCGAAGGGTGAGCCGGTAGGCTTGGATGTTTCCATGACAGAATTGACGCGCTTCACCGTCACACTCGCCCAGCTCAATCCCATCGTCGGTGACATCACCGGCAATGCCGCCAAGGCGCGCGCTGCGCGGGCGCAGGCCAAAGCCGACGGCGCGACGCTGATCGTGTTTCCTGAATTGTTCATCGCCGGCTACCCACCGGAGGATCTGGTGCTGAAACCGGCATTTCAGGCGGCCTGCCGTGCGGCCATCGAGGAGCTGGCGCGCGAGACCGCGGACGGGGGTCCGGCTGTGTTGATCGGCTCGCCCTGGGTCGATGGCGGCAAGCTCTACAATGCCTGCGCGCTGCTCGACGACGGCCGCATCAGCGCGATCCGTTTCAAGGTCAATCTGCCGAATTACGGCGTGTTCGACGAGAAGCGCGTCTTCGCGCGCGGCTCGGTCTCGGGACCCGTCACCATCCGCGGCCTGCGCGTCGGCGTGCCGATCTGCGAAGACACCTGGATGGAAGAGTCCGCCGACTACGAAGACGTGGTCGAGACGCTGACCGAGACCGGCGCCGAAATCCTGATCGTGCCGAACGGTTCGCCATATGCCCGCGGCAAGACGGATCTGCGCTTGTCGGTGCAGGTCGCCCGCGTTACCGAGAGCCATCTGCCGATGATCTACCTTAATCAGGTCGGCGGTCAGGACGAACTGGTGTTCGACGGCGCGAGCTTTGTGCTCAATGCCGACCGCTCGCTGGGGGCACACTTGCCGTCCTTCACCGAGAGCATCACAACGCTGACATTCGAGAAGATCGACGGCCACTGGCGCTGCGACGGACCAATCGCACCGGTACCGGAAGGCGACGAGGGCGACTACGCCGCCTGTGTGCTTGGCTTGCGCGATTACGTCAACAAGAACGGCTTCCCCGGCGTGCTGATGGGCATCTCCGGCGGTATCGACTCTGCGCTTTGCGCCGCGATCGCCGTGGATGCGCTCGGCGCCGACCGCGTGCGCGGCATCATGCTGCCATTCCGCTACACCGCGCAGGTGTCGCTCGACGATGCCGACAAGCTCGCGAAGGCGCTGGCTTTCCGTTACGAGATCCTGCCCATCGCCGATGCGGTCAACGGCTTCGAGAAGATCCTTGCCGATACCTTCAAGGGTCTCGCGCGCGACATCACCGAAGAGAACCTGCAGGCGCGCACCCGTGGTACGCTGTTGATGGCCGTCTCCAACAAGACCGGCGCGATGGTCGTCACGACAGGTAACAAGTCGGAAATGTCGGTCGGCTATGCCACGCTCTATGGCGACATGAATGGCGGATTCAATCCGATCAAGGATCTCTACAAGACCCAGGTGTTCCGTATCTCGACCTTGCGCAATTCATGGAAGCCCGAAGGCGCGCTCGGTCCCGATGGCGAAGTGATCCCCAACAACATCATTATCCGTCCGCCCACGGCCGAATTGCGCGAAAACCAGACCGACCAAGACTCGCTACCCCCCTACGATATTCTCGATGGTATTCTCGAACGCCTCGTCGAACGCGAAGAGCCGCTGTCGGAGATTGTCGCGGCCGGTTACGAGAAAGACGTTGTGACGCGCATCGATCGGCTGCTCAATATCGCCGAATACAAGCGCCGGCAGGCGGCACCGGGCGTGAAAGTGACGCGGAAGAACTTTGGCAGGGATCGCCGCTATCCGATCACCAACAAGTTTCGCGATTTGGCCAATCCGTTGCCGAAGCCCGATGAGGACTTGGTGACTCGGCCCGGCAAGGGTACTAGCGAAGCGTTTGAGTGAAACTGTAGGGCGAATGACGCCTTACAAACTCGTCGCGTATCAGCGCGTGATCATGTCACCGCGCCGTTTTGGCCACCGCCGCAAAAGGTCGATTGGCTCAAAGGCCACCGCGCTGAAACAGGGTAACGACGGATGAGGATGCGGTGCTGGTGTCGTTCTTGATGTCATACAGCGCCGAGAAACGGTTCAGCAGTTTGGCCAGCTTGGCGGGATCGGCGAGGTCCTTCAGATCGAGGTGTTTCTCCACCACCTTGGCCTGCTGATCGATATCCATGGCGCCGACCTCGTCCGGCAGGCTGAAGATGGTGCGGAATACCTCCGCCAGCGCCTTGTCTGCAAGCAGGTCGTAGGCCGACGTGATGCTCGGCGCCTTGCGCTCGAAGTAGAGCGCGAGCCGCACGCCGGGATTGCTTTCGCCCTGCTGCGTCTCCAGCGTCTGCTGCAGATATTTGCGTTGGGTTTCCATGAACTGGTCACGGGTCTGCGGCCCGAATTTCGGTAGCCGCGCAATCGCCCCGTCGTCGTCGAAATTGAACGACGCCACGATCTCGGCAAAGCGCGGATCGGTTTGCGTGTTGACGAAGCTCTTGGGGTTATCGAGGTCAGAGTCGAACATCTGGCGCAGGTCGGCGGTGCTCACCTTGTCGGGCTCGAGACCCTTCGCGACGAGCACGATATCGATCAGCTTGCGGTCGGCAAGCAGGTCCTTGATGCTCTCGATATTGGCGATGTTGTTCTGATAATAGACCGCGTCCTTGTCGGCCGCCTTGCGCAGCTCGGTCTGTTCCTTGTCGCTCGTGAAACGGGTCTTGGCGATGATGTAGTCCTTCATCACCAGGGTGACTTCCGCCGCGTCCTGCGCCACCACAGGCGTCGTGATATTTCCGCTGCTGTCGAAATTGAATGCCCGAGCGAGCTGAACGTATCGCTCGTCGTGCAGCTTGTTCACGTAGCTCTTCGGATCGTCCGGATCGCTTTTGAGCACGTTTTTGATGATTGTCGGCGACACCTCTTCGGGATCAAGGCCAAATGCTTTCAGAGCAAAATTATAGACGTTTGGCGTCTTGAGAAAGGCATCGACCGTAGTCACATTGGCGATGCCCGCGCGATACTGCTTGATCAGCGATGCCGCGTAATTTTCATCCGCTGCGAGATAGGCCGCGCCCTGGCTGTTGACATATTTGGTATGGGTGTCGCTCAGCTGCGCGGCTGTCTGGGCAGACGTTCCGGTGGGCAATGTGCCGTCGGGCGAGAACTCGAAAGCGCCGGCAAGCGCCACATAGCTGTCGATCGTCTTGAGTGCATCCTTATAGCTGAGGATACTGACCTCATTCATCGATCCGCGCGTGCGCTCCAGATCGATCTTCCGGCGCAGATCGGCCATATCGGCGCCCGGCTGTTTCAATGCCGCCATGTATGTGTCGATCTTGCCGGCGGCATCGAGCATCGCTGCCTGGGCCTTGGTGATATTCGCATTGATGTCGTCCTTCTGCGACACCCAAACGGAATTGACATAGCTGTTCGGATCGGACGGGTCGCTGCTCAGCACCTTGCTGATCGTGTCGTGGGACCAGCGATTCTTGTCGATGCCGAAGGCCGAGAAAACATAATCGCGCAGCTTGTCGTCGGCGAGCAGGTCATTGACGTTGGTGATTTTTCCGATCGCGAGATTGTAGTAGTTCTTGTTCGCGTCGATAGCATCGACCCCGCGCTTCGCTACGGCCGTGTACAGACCGATCATGTCGTCGGTCTGGTTCTCGGACTGGGCAGCGTTGGTGCCGCTGCTGGTGGTCCCGAAGGGGAAGGCCGCGGCGAAATCCCGGTAGCGTTTGTCGCTCAGCTTGTTGGCAAAACTGTTGGCGTCGGAGAGATCGCTTTCCAGCACCTTGCGCAGGAAGGCCTTGGCATAGGCCATGTCCTCCAGACCATAGGCCGTCGTTGCATAGGTATAGAGCCGATAGTCATTCAGGAGATCATCGACGGTTTTCACCTTGCCGATGTTCTCCTTGTAATAGGCCGTATCCCGCGAGACGGTGGCCTGTTGCGAGACCCGCGTCAGCGATTGGGTGAGATTACGGGAGACGATATTATAGTTGAGATAAGTCGAGACCATCCGAACACCCTCGCGGTTTGGCGTGAGCCTACCGTTCGGAGGTTGTCCGAAGCTGGATGCTAGGGCTGGGCCGTCGTCGCTCTGCCTGGCCGGGCGAGGAGACGAGGCTTAACGCGGCGCGTTGTTCGGCAGGAATTGCGGGCCGACGGTCCGGATCTGGCCCGGTGTGGACGGCGCCGCCGGTTGCGCAGGAGCTGCCGCTGCCGGCGCATCGGTCGCCGCGCCCTTCTTCAATGCGGCGGGTGTGCCCTTGGCCTGCGGCTGTGACATCCGCTTGGCACGCTCCTCGGTGACGATGATGTCGCCGTTCTCCGCTGCCGATTTGTCGTCGACATTCTTCAACGCCTCGGACCAGGTCTGGCCCTGCGCCTTGCAGGAGCACGACGGATTGAACTCGGTGCGATACTTGAAAGCGTTCGGCGACGACGAATAGGGCTGACCCGACACCGAGACGGCTGAGTTCATGTCCTCGCCGGGGTTACGATAGGTGAACAGGTTGGCGTCGGAGGCCGGGCAGAGATTCTTGCAGGTTCGCTCGTCATCGCCGAAACGCGCCGGGATCGTCGCGAACGAGATCGGGAAATAGAAGCCATCGCAGGTGCGCACGCAGACGGTGCGATAGGTGCCGGACGGAACGGGCGACATATTGCCATCCAGCGGCGGCGCGCCGGGGCTTGGCTCGTTGTTGCCGAACAGGTTGCTCAGGAAACCGCCGGGGCCTGAGTTCTGCGGCGCCGCGCGCTGTGCAGCGGCGGCGTATTGCGGGCCGCAATTGTTCTGCGCGAGGGCCAGCAGCACCGAGCGGCGCTGGGTATCACGGTCCGAGCTGCCAGGCGTGCCGACGCGCAGACGTTCGAGATTGCTGGTGATCTGATCCAGATTGCCGCGCATCTGCTGGATCTGGTTATTGACCGGGCCGCACTGCTGCGACTGGCCATTGAACAGCGAGAAGAAGCCGGAACTGTCGCAGCCCATCCGCTTGGCCTGCGCCGAGACGCGGTCGAGCTCGCTTTGCTGTTTGGCCGCGGCGTCCTCATAGCGGCGAAGTTGTTCGGCGCGCGCGGGATCGAGGCCGTTGCCGCGATCGATGGTCGCAAGCTGCGCCTCGAGGCGCCCGCACATCGGATTGGCAGAACCCTGCTGCTGCGCCTGGCTTGGCGGATAGACCTGCTGCGCAGGATAGGCCGGTGGCGGTCCGTTCTGCGCCGATGCAGGAGTGCCCAGCGACAGCGCACCAACCAGTGCGGCACCAACAAAAACCCAGCGAGAAAGGGAAGCAGTCACAGTGTCAGACATATCCGGCCAATGCGCGAGTCAGAAGCGAGCGAGACAGAAACAAGCGGAGTGGTGCGGCATCGCGCGTCGATACCGCCGCCAACCTCTCGCCGACGTTGCCAGACGCGCGCGATGAAAATGCGGCGGCGAACGCGGCTTTCCATAGCTGCTTCTCGCGGCAGGGTCACGTCGTTTCCGGGGCCTCACTGTGGCCGCAAGCGCGACGCGAGAAAGTCGCAGGCCGCGGGATGTCAGCGCTGGCAGGTAATCGCAACGAATTCGTCGCATTTGCCGTGATGGCAGGCGCTGCCTGACGTCGGGACCGAGCCGGTCACTTCATCGGGATCGACGCGGCGATAGGCCACCGCCTGGTCGAAGGCGCGTGATTTGCAATAGGACAGGGCGGCATGCGCGCCGCACTTCTCGCCGCGGGCGAGGCACTGGTCGATACCGTAACCGTCAGACTGGTTGGCGATGATGAAGACGCGGGAATCGGCAAAGGCCGAGGAAGCGGCCAGAACAAATGCCGCCGTCAGAACGACTGAAATGGATTTCATAACTCACCGAATGAATGAGGAAATTCGCCCTCATTCGATACGCCCCAAAGATTAACAATCATTAACCATGGGCGGGGTAGCGATGGATTGAGGCCGAAATCAGCCCTTTGCGGCATAGTTCCACACCCTTGACGGGCCACCTGGGGTTGCCCCATGGTGCCCCGATGAACGGTTCTCTCGCCATTTGTGGCATTTGCCGCGAGATTAAGAGCTAGCGATTCGCTGGCTGAGGCCGTCTTTTCTCACACGAGATCAATCTCAAGAGGGATGAGAGGACGCCCGGCCGCTAGGGACGGACATCCATGGAACTGCGCCTTTACGACACTCTGACCCGCGAGAAGCGCGTCTTCACGCCGATCGATGCCGACAATGTCCGGATGTATGTCTGCGGGCCGACGGTCTACGACTTCGCCCATATCGGCAATGCGCGCCCGGTCATCGTGTTCGACGTGCTGTACCGGCTGCTGCGACACGTCTACGGAGTCGACAAAGTCACCTATGTCCGCAACATCACCGACGTCGACGACAAGATCAACGATCGCGCGTTGCGCGATTTCCCCGGGCTGCCCTTGAACGAGGCGATCCGCCGGGTCACCGAGACCACTGCCAACCAGTTTCAGGCCGATGTCGTGGCGCTGGGATGCTTGTCGCCGACGGTGCAGCCGCGGGCGACGGACTTTGTGCTACCGCGGCCCGACGGCAAGACCGATATGGTTACGCTGATCAAGGAATTGATCGCGCGCGGCCACGCCTATGAGGCTGCGGGCGAAGTGCTGTTCGACACCCAGTCGATGGCCGACTATGGCGCACTCTCCGGCCGCAAACTGGAAGACCAGCAGGCCGGCGCGCGCGTCGCCGTCGATGCGCACAAGAAGCATCCGACCGACTTCGTGCTGTGGAAGCAGTCATCCGCGGAAGAGCCCGGCTGGGATAGCCCGTGGGGCAGGGGCCGTCCGGGCTGGCACATCGAGTGCTCGGCGATGGCGGAGGCCTATCTCGGCACGATCTTCGACATTCATGGCGGCGGCCTCGACCTGATCTTCCCGCATCATGAAAACGAAATCGCCCAGTCGCGCTGCGCGCACGGTACGCATGCGATGGCGAATTACTGGATGCATAACGGCTTCCTGCAGGTTGAAGGCGAGAAGATGTCGAAGAGCCTCGGCAATTTCTTCACTATCCGGGAATTGCTGAATGACTGGCCAGGCGAAGTGTTGCGCCTGAACATGCTGAAGACTCATTATCGCTCGCCGATCGACTGGACCGTGAAGGGTTTGGAAGAGAGCGCCAAGACGCTCGATGACTGGTATTGGGTCGCGGCGGATGCAACAGGTGGCGACGTCTCCGACAAGGTGATGGAGCCGATGTTCGACGATCTGAACACGTCGCTGGCTGTTGCAGCGCTGCACGGTCTTCGCAACAGTGCGGCCGCAGGCAATGACGGCGATCGCAGCCAGTTTGCAGCGTCGTTGCGTGCGCTCGGTTTCCTGTCGGAAACGGCTGCTGCATGGAATGGACGCAAACAACAGGCCAGCGGGATCGATGCAGCAAAGGTCGATGGTTTGATTGCGGATCGCACAGCCGCGCGGGCCCGCAAGGACTTCAAGGAGTCGGATCGTATTCGCGACGAACTTGCCGCCATGGGCGTCGTCATCAAGGACTCGAAGGAAGGCACCACCTGGGAGATCGCGCGATGAGCCGACCCGACACACCGTTTCCAAAGCACTGGAAATATTACATCGCCCTCAAGTGGGCATTGATCATCGGCGCCATCGCGCTGGCGCTGAAGCTGGTGGATTTCTGGTGAGCGCGATGGGCGAGGCGAAACCGGCATTGCGACCGTTCCTGCCGGATGACACCGCAATTGCGGCTGCGATCTTCGTGGCCAGCATCGAGGAATTGACGGGCGACGACTACAGCGAAGCGCAGCAGGAAGCCTGGGCCGCTACGGTCGATGACGAAGTGGCCTTCGGCAAGCGGCTGGCGTCGCAACTCACACTGATTGCGACGCTGGACGGCGTTCCGGTCGGCTTTGCATCGCTGAAAGGCGCCAATCACATCGATCTGCTTTACGTGCATCCGAATGCGGCCCTCCAGGGTGTGGCATCGCTGCTGATCGATGCGATCGAGAAGCTGGCAGGTGCACGCGGCGCCAAGCTGCTGACCGTCGATGCCAGCGACACCGCCGAGCCCTTCTTCAAGAAACGCGGATATATCCCGACACAGCGCAACAGCGTGCCGCTGAATGACGAGTGGCTTGCCAACACCACGATGCAGAAGACGCTGGGTGAATCCGGGGCGTCGTAAATCGAATGACGAAGGCGGGGGAGGAAGACCGATGATCGATCACATCTCCATCGCGGTCAGCAATCTCGAACGGGCCGTAGCATTCTACGAGCGCAGCTTCGCGCCGCTTGGCATGACCCGACTGGTGACACGTCCGGCAATGGTCGGGTTCGGCAAGACCTATCCGGAAGTCTGGCTCAATCTGCGTGCAGGCATGGCGCCGCTACCGCTTGATAGCGGTGTGCATCTTTGTCTGCGTGCGAGGACGATGGATGAGGTTGATGCGTTTTATGCGGCAGCCATGGCCGCTGGCGGCGTCTCGGAAAGCGTGCCCTCGCTGCGGCCGCATGATCGCGTGCGCTACTATGCGACTTTCATCGCCGATGCCGATGGTAATCGCATCGAGGTGGTGACGTTCCCGAAGGACGACGCCACCACGTCGTAGCAGGTCTCAGAGCCGCGTCGCGACGTCCGGAGCCAGCTTCTTGGCTTCGTCGGAAGCCAGCGCCGCAGCGGTGCGGAGCCGAGGCAGGATGTCTTCGGCACGGTCGGCCGTCAGCACGTCCAGCGGCAGTGTCGGCCGGATGAAGGCGGTCGAGCGCATGTGTTTGAGCAGCTCGAGCAGCGGCTCCCAGAAGTTATCGATATTGGCCATCAGGATCGGCTTGCTGTGGCGGCCGAGCTGCTGCCAGGTGAGTTGTTCGACCAGCTCTTCCAACGTGCCGATTCCGCCGGGCAGGGCGACGAAGGCGTCCGACCGCTCGAACATCAGCCGTTTGCGCTCATGCATGTCGTGGGTGACGATCAGTTCCTGGGCGGCAGTCAGCGCGTTTTCGCGCTTGGTCAGGAATTCCGGGATGATGCCGGTGACCCGTCCGCCATTGTCCAGCACGGACTTGGCTACCGCGCCCATCAGGCCGATGGAGCCGCCGCCATAGACCAGGCCAATGCCTTGCTCGGCCATGATCTTGCCGAGCGCGACCGCTGATTCGACGAAACTGGGATTGGTACCGGGGCCGGAGCCGCAATAGACGCAGATCGTTTTAATTGTGCTCATAGATTCCATGTGGCACTGCGGGATAACAGCGTCAAGACACGGAATGAACGCGATACGGGAAATTCCTGCCCGGGACACCTCTCCGCAGGGAAAAGAATGCTCCGCGAGGGTGCGACGTTCCGGCAAAGCGCCTATATGCATTCTAATGAAATCGACCTCCATTTTGAGCCGGCCCCGGGCCGCAGCTCCGTTCGTTCCAGGCGCCGTGCATGTCTGATTCCGATCACGCGCTGAACGACGAGACAGTTCCTAACCCGGCCCATATCGAACGCGGCACGCTGTTCGGAACGCTCGCCCATTTGTGGCCCTATATCTGGCCGGGCGACCGCGACGACCTGAAGATGCGCGTCGTCTGGTCGATGCTGCTGCTACTGGTCGCCAAGGCGGCCACCCTGACAGTGCCGTTCACCTTCAAATGGGCGATCGATGCGCTGACCGGTGCCGATACGGCTCCGGTCCAGTCCTCGAACTGGACCCTGTGGCTGATCGCATCGCCGGTCGCCATGACCGTCAGCTACGGCGCGATCCGCGTGCTGATGGCGATCTTCACGCAATGGCGCGACGGCATCTTTGCCAAGGTGGCGATGCATGCGGTGCGCAAGCTGGCCTATCTCACTTTCGTCCATATGCACGAACTGTCGCTGCGCTTTCATCTGGAGCGCAAGACCGGTGGCCTGACGCGTGTGCTCGAACGCGGCCGCGCAGGCATCGAAGTCATCGTGCGCATGGTGATCCTGCAACTGGTGCCGACCATCGTCGAGCTGTTGCTGGTGATGGGGGTGCTGCTGTGGCAGTTCGACTGGCGCTATGTGCTGGTCGTGGCGATCACCGTGGTCGTCTACATGTACTATACGTATCTGGCGACCGAGTGGCGCATCGCCATCCGCCGCAACATGAACGAGTCCGATACCGAGGCGAATACCAAGGCGATCGACTCGCTGCTCAACTATGAGACGGTCAAATATTTCAGCGCCGAAACGCGCGAGGCCGAACGCTATGACAAGACCGTCGAGCGTTTCGAGCGCGCCAGTGTCAAGACCTATACGTCGCTGGCGGTGCTCAATACCGGGCAGGCGATCATTTTCACGCTCGGTCTGACATCGACGATGTTGATGTGTGCGGTCGGCGTGCGCAACGGCACCCACACGGTGGGCGATTTCGTCATGATCAACGCCATGATGATCCAGCTCTACCAGCCGCTGAATTTCATGGGCATGGTGTATCGCGAGATCAAGCAGGCGATCATCGACATCGAGAAGATGTTCGGTGTCCTGAACCGCAATCCGGAAGTGAAGGATATTCCAGGAGCAAAGCCGCTGCTGGTGACGTCAGGTGCCGTGCGCTTCGACGATGTACGTTTCGCCTATGACCCTGAGCGGCCGATCCTGAAGGGGCTCTCCTTCGAGGTGCCGGCCGGCAAGACCGTCGCCATCGTCGGCCCATCGGGCGCCGGCAAGTCGACGATCTCGCGGCTGCTGTTCCGGCTGTATGACGTGTCCGGTGGCACGATCTCCATCGACGGCCAGAACATTCGCAATGTCACGCAGGCCTCGCTGCGCCAGTCGATCGGCATGGTCCCTCAGGACACCGTGCTGTTCAACGACACCATCCGCTACAACATTCGCTATGGCCGCTGGGACGCGACGGACGAAGAGGTCGAGGAGGCCGCCAGGATGGCGCAGATCGACCCGTTCATCCGGATGTCGCCGAAGGGCTATGAGACCGAAGTGGGCGAGCGCGGCCTGAAACTCTCCGGCGGCGAGAAACAGCGCGTGGCCATTGCACGGACCGTACTGAAGGCGCCGCCGATCCTGTTGCTCGACGAAGCGACGTCGGCGCTCGATAGCCATACCGAGCAGGAAATCCAGGACGCGCTGGAGAAGGTCTCGCAGGGCCGCACCTCGCTGGTGATTGCGCATCGGCTGTCCACCATTGTCGGCGCCGACGAGATCATCGTGCTCGACCAGGGCCGGATCGCCGAGCGCGGCACCCATGGCCAGTTGCTGGCCGCCGGCGGTCTCTATGCCAGCATGTGGAACCGGCAGCGCGAGGCCCAGGAGGCCCGTGAGCGGCTCGCCCAGATCGGCGACGATGCCATCGCCCCCAATCGCACCCCGCCGCCGGTCGATGACGACCGGCTGATGACGCCTGACGCAGCGGAATAATCTCTGCTAAAGCAGGGCCAGATTCTGCCCGAACCCAGGTTTTAAGCACCCATGTCCATCGCAAATTCCATCCGTGGCCAGATCCCGCCGATCCACAAGGAAGGCTATCCGTTCATTGGCGCCTTTGCGCTGGCGAGCCTGGTGCTGTTCTGGATTTGGACGCCGCTGGGCTGGATCGGCACGGTCCTGACAGTCTGGTGTGCGCTGTTCTTCCGCGATCCGGTGCGCGTGACCCCGACCCGCGAGGGTGTCGTGGTGTCGCCCGCCGACGGGAAAGTATCGATGGTGCAGCCGGTGCTGCCACCGGCTGAACTCGGCCTCGGCGATCAGCCGCTGCTGCGCATTTCCGTGTTCATGAGCGTCTTCAACGTCCACGTGAACCGCAGCCCAGTGGCTGGCCGGATCGAGCGCATTGCCTATCGGCCGGGCAAGTTCATCAATGCCGAGCTGGACAAGGCCAGCGAGGACAACGAGCGCAATTCGCTGGTGATTTCGACCCCCGGCGGCCGGATCGGCGTGGTGCAGATCGCCGGGCTTGTGGCGCGCCGGATCGTGTCCTTCGTGCGCGAGGGCCAGACCCTGAGCGCTGGCGAGCGCTTTGGCCTCATTCGCTTCGGCTCCCGGCTGGATATCTACCTGCCGGAAGGCAGCAAGGCGTTGGTGGCCGTGGGGCAGACCGCGATTGCTGGTGAGACCGTGCTGGCCGATTTCCGGATCGGTGACGGCGGCCGCACATACCGCGTTGATTAACCCGGGTGATAACCCAGGGGTGATAGCCGCGGGGGTGATTAACCCCGATTTCCTGCCGCTTTCGGCGGCAGGACGCCACAATGGCGGAGCAGGGTGGGATTTGGTAGGATCACGCCATGCAAATGCCTCCTGACCAGTCTCCCGAGACGCGCCGCCGCCGGTTCCGGACCATTCCGATCCGGATGCTGGTGCCGAACATGATCACGCTGCTGGCGATCTGCGCCGGCCTGACGGCGATCCGCCTGTCCACCGAGGGGCGGATGGAACTTGCTGTGGCGGCCATCGTGTTCGCCGCCGTGCTGGATGGCGTTGACGGCCGTGTCGCCCGCATGATCAAGGGCCAGTCCAAATTCGGCGCCGAACTCGACAGCCTGGCTGACTTCGTCAATTTCGGTGTGGCGCCTGGCCTGATCCTGTATTTCTGGCAGCTCCACGATCTCAGCAATGCCGGCTGGATCGCCGCGATGGTGTTCGCCATCGCCGGCAGTCTGCGGCTGGCGCGTTTCAACGCCACCATGGACGATCCGGACAAGCCGGCCTTTGCCGCGAACTTTTTCACGGGCATGCCGGCGCCGCTGGGCGCGCTCACCGTGATGCTGCCAATCTATCTGGGCTTCCTGGGCATGCCGATGCCGCCGGCCATCCTGACGACCCTCTACACGCTGCTTGTTGGCTTCCTGATGGTGTCGCGGTTGCCGGTGTTCTCCGGCAAGGCCGTGAACATGCGGGTGCCGCGTGAGCTGGTGCTGCCGGTGTTCGTCGGCGTGGTGCTCTTCATCGCGCTGCTGATCGGCTACCCTTGGCACATCCTGTCGGCGCTCTCGATCATGTATCTGCTGAGCCTGCCGCTGGGCTGGAAATCGTATCGTGAGCAGGAACGCGCGCTGGCCGCGCAGTCGGTGGTCCCTGTCGATCCGGCAGCGCCCGATGCATCGACGCCCTATACGCCGGGTGCACCTGAGATCGCACCGGATGATCGGCCCGCACGCCTGAACTGATTGTCCATCTCGCGAACAATTCCTGCAGCCGTTTTCGAGGACGAAAGCGGCTGCATTTCGTTTTGGGCATGCAGTGAAGTCGGCTATATCCGGAGTCACTCAGCGACGACGACGTCCCGCGAAGACGGGATGCGATAATCACCCACAGGAGAAACGCCGTGACGAATTCCGCGACCGGTCCGCTGCCCGCATCCGTTCTGGAAGCACTGGGCCGCTACGACACGCCGACCATCTGCAATGCGATGGAGATCGTCGCCCCCGATCGCCGGCTGATCGGCTACACCACGCGTCCGCTGGTTTGTCCGTTTCCCAATCTGCCGCCCATCGTTGGCTATGCGCGCACCGCGACCATTCGTGCGACCATGGCGTCCGGCCTGCCTGCCGCGGAGCAGAAGGCGCGGCGGCTCGCTTACTACGAGTATGTCGGTACGGGCATCGGTCCGCGCATCAGCGTGATCCAGGATATCGACGGGCCCGACGCGGGCTATGGCGCGTTCTGGGGCGAGGTGAACAGCGCCGTCCACAGGGCGCTCGGTTGCCTCGGTGTGGTCACCGATGGCTCTATCCGCGATATCCCGCAATGGGCACCGGACTTCCAGGCGCTCGCCGGCACGATCGGTCCGTCGCATGCGCATGTGCATGTGAGCGAGTTCGGCAATGAAATACGCGTTGCCGGCATGAGTGTCCGTTCGGACGATCTGATCCATGCCGATCAGCACGGCGCGGTTGTGATCCCGCTCGATGTCGCCGCGAAACTGCCGGAAGCGGCAGAGCTGTGCGGGCGGCGGGAGACACCCATTCTCGATATCGCGCGCAGCCCGTCATTCACGCTTGAGAAGCTGAAAGAGGCGATGGCGCGCTCGTCGGAAATACACTGAAATTCGGGGCTATTAAGACTAACGATAAAGGTTAGATGCCGATCAACCCGAACCAGCTCCGGTTGCTTGCGCGGCCGGAGGGCTTCGGGCTAACTGCCGGTTCCGCCGTTAAAACGGACATTGGAGACGGTATTGCCTCAGACCAAGGATATGAAGAAAGCCTGGAATGAGCGTGCAAATCGTGACCCGTTCTTTTACGTCGAGACCGAGCTGTGGGATCACGATCCCGAAAAATTCTTCGCACTCGGACGCGAACGCGCGACGCTGCTGATCGACCCTGTTCTTGCAAAATATGCAGTTGATCCCGTCGGCAAGACGGCGGTCGATATCGGCTGCGGTGTCGGACGTTTCACGCAGGCGCTTGGCCGGCGTTTCACCAGGGCTGTTGGCATCGATGTGTCCGACGTCATGGTGGAAAAAGCGAAGGCGGCGGCAGCGGCGTTCAGCAATCTCGACTTCGTCGCCGGCAATGGCGTCGTGTTTCCCTTAGCGTCCGAAACTGCGGATTTCGTGTGGTCATATGAGGTCTTTCAGCACATGCCGTCGCATGACGTCGTGAAGGCCAATCTGGTCGAGGTTGCCCGCATCCTGCGTCCATCCGCGCTTGGACTCATTCACTTCCGAACGGCGCACGAATATCCGACGATCCTCTGGCATATCGCCAAGTTCGTCCCGACGTCTGTCATCCAGCGCCTGAAAATGATGCTCGGCAAGGATCCGCTGACGGCGGATACGTCGTGGCGCGGTGCAAAGCCGTTGCCGAAGAATACGATCGCCGACTTCTGCGTGGCCGCCGGCCTCAAGCCGATCGAGTTTCTCGATGACCCGACCCACGCGCCGGGGTCACGTACCTTCGTGGTCGTCCAGCGCGCTGTTTAACGCAGCACAGTCGCCCTCAATCTGTCTGCTAAACGAACTTTCCGTATCGTTCCACGCGTGCTCGCACGTCATTAATCTGTCGTTAATGAACCGTGAAGCGGTAACGCGTCCTTAATCGCAGTATCGCTAAGGTACCTTCGCGCGGCCTGATCTCGAGGCGTGCCGCCGTCCAGGACGGGCGTCGTTCGATACGTGTATAGCGTCGGAGTTGACATGGATATCACAACACTCGTCGGTTTTGTCGCTGGCATCATTGTGCTGTGTACCCTGGTCCTCATGGGCGGCAGCTTCGGGATGTTCTACGACATCCACGCCGTCATCATCATTTTCGGCGGTTCGTTTGCTGCGACTCTGATCCGCTTTCCGCTCTCGTCCATCCTTCATGGCATTCCGCTCGGCGCCAAATTTGCATTCACGCTGAGCCGTCTGAACGCTCGTGATCTCGTTGACGAACTCGCCCGCATCGCGGAAATCGCGAGAAAGCAGGGCCCGGTTGGACTGGAAAAAGTCGAAACTGATGACGCATTCCTTGCCAAGGGAATCCGCTTCGTTGCCGACGGCTACGATCTCGAATTCATCCGCGACAATCTCGAGCGCGACCGCGACAATTTCCTCATGCATCTCGACGAAGGCTCGAAGATCTACCGCGCCATCGGCGATTGCGCGCCGGCCTTCGGCATGATCGGCACGCTGCTCGGCATGGTGCAGATGTTCTCGAACATGTCCGATCCGTCCAAGCTCGGCCCCTTCATGGCTGTCGCGCTACTCGCCACATTGTACGGTGCGATCGTCGGCAACTTGATCTGTCTGCCCATTGCCGACAAGCTGCACGTCAAGGTGCTCGATGAGGAAACCAACCGCACACTCATCATCGACGGCATCCTGATGATCCGCGACTCGAAGAGCCCGGCGCTGGTCCGCGAAATGCTGCTGGCCTATCTGCCCGAGAAGCACCGCCATGACGAAAGTGAGCCGGTCCCAGCGTAACACACTGGAGGCAGGCTCGGAGCACGTCCGATGGCGAAGAAAAAACGCGGAGAAGCACACGGCGGCCATGGCTGGTTCGTGACCTTCGCCGACCTGATGGCGCTGCTGCTCAGCTACTTCGTCATGCTGGTGGCATTCTCCAGCCCTGATGGCGCCAAACTCAAGATCGTTGCCGGCTCGGTTCGCGAAGCCTTCGGCGTGCAATCCGATGCGCGTTATTCAGGTGTGATCGAATCCGATGGTCTGCCGACGCGCGGTCAGACGAAGAACAAGGACCATGTGTCGCCGGACGATGCGTCGAACATCACCAGTCCGAGCGAGAAGGGCGGCCGTCCCGCGGGCGCCAAGCTGAAGATGGACCGCGAATTCGCGCTCGCTTCGGCGTCACTGCGGCAGGCGCTGCAGGACATGCCGGAGATCAACGAGATCTCCAAGAACATCATGTTCGAGGAGACCAAGCAGGGCCTCAATCTGGAAATCATCGATCAGAACGGCCGCTCGATGTTTGCTGATGGATCCAAGGTTCCTTATGAGCGCACCCGTCTGCTGCTGCAGAAACTCGCCGGGCCGCTGAAGGCAACGCCGCTGCGCGTGGCGATCGTCGGTCACACCGCCGCGGGCTTCGTGCCGGCGCGCAGCGAATACGACGCATTCGATCTGTCGGCCGATCGCGCCAATGTGGTTCGGCAGATTCTCGAACGGGAAGGCCTGCCGTCGTCCCATATCTTCTCGGTGTCAGGCAAGGCAGACAGCCAGCCGCTATTCCCCGATGATCCGACCATGGCCGCCAACCGGCGGGTGACCATTACGCTGATGCGGGAAGACCCGCCGCTGCCGCCAAACCTCAAGCCGTAAAACAGTCAATTCCTTTTTTACTGCTCCAGCCTCTTTTTTTGCTGGGCAATGCCGATTTTTGCTGCGCTCCCGATAAGCGATCTGCGGCAGGATAGGCTAGTGTCCCGGTTGACTGGCATTGCCCGGCGCGCCATAGCCGGGTCCGGATTGTCCAGAGGCGTTACGAGCAGAATGGCCGTTACGGAAACAACAGGCGAGGGACCGATCGAAGTTCCGGTTCATACCGGCTTCTGGTCGCTCACGGTCGGCAGTATCGGCGTCGTGTTCGGCGACATCGGAACGTCGCCGCTTTACGCATTCCGCGAGGCGGTACACGGCGCATCTCATGGCGCCCCGGTCACGCCCGTCATCGTGCTCGGCGTGCTCTCGCTGATCCTGTGGGCGCTGTTCATCGTCGTGACAGCGAAATACGTGCTGTTCCTGCTGCGCGCCGACAACAATGGCGAGGGTGGAACACTGTCGCTGATGGCGCTCGGCCAGCGTGCCCTGGGTCGGCGGAGCTTGCCGCTGATGGTACTGGGCGTGATCGGCGCCTCGATGTTCATCGGCGATTCCATGATCACCCCGGCGATCTCGGTGCTCTCGGCGGTGGAAGGCCTCAAGCTCAAGGCACCTGCGCTCGAACCTTATGTCGTGCCGGTCACGGTCGCGATTCTCGTCGTGCTGTTCTCGGTGCAGCGGATTGGCACCGCCAAGGTGGCCTCCGCCTTCGGTCCGGTGATGATCATCTGGTTCACGGCGCTCGCGCTAATGGGCGCCTCGCATATCTTCGATGATCCGACGGTGCTGAAGGCGATCAATCCGTACTATGCCGTGCAGTTCATGCTGACCCACGGGACCATCGGTCTGGTGACCCTGGGCGCAGTCTTCCTCGCCGTGACCGGCGGCGAGGCGCTCTATGCCGATCTTGGCCATTTCGGTCGCAGACCAATTCAATACGGCTGGTTCTTCTTCGTGCTGCCGGCGTTGATGATCAATTATTTCGGGCAGGGCGCGCTCGTGCTGTCGAACCCGGCCGCGATCGAAAATCCGTTCTATCGGATGGCACCAGAATCGATGCTGTTGCCGTTGATCGCGCTGGCGACGGCCGCCACCGTGATCGCGAGCCAGGCAGTGATTACCGGCGCCTATTCATTGGTGCGTCAGGCGGTGCAGCTTGGGCTGCTGCCGCGCTTCGAAGTGCGCTTCACCTCCGAGACCCATGCCGGCCAGATCTATTTGCCTCGGGTCAATCGTCTGCTGCTGATCGGCGTACTGCTGCTGGTGCTGCTGTTCAAATCGTCGAGCGGTCTGGCCTCGGCCTATGGCATCGCCGTCTCCACCACCATGGTCGCCGATGGCATCATGGGCTTCGTGGTGATCTGGAAGCTATGGAACTGGAAGGCCGCGACTGCCGCTGCGATCATCGCGCCACTGGTGTTCGTCGATCTGGCCTTCCTCAGTGCCAATCTCCTGAAACTGCTGGAAGGCGCCTGGGTGCCGCTGCTGTTCGGCGTGCTGATGGCCGGCATGATCTGGACCTGGCGCCGCGGCGCGGCGATCCTGATCACCAAGACGCGCCGTATCGAAGTGCCGCTGCGTGATCTCATCAAGAGCCTGGAAAAGCGCCCCCCGCATATCGTGAAGGGCACCGCGGTGTTTCTCACCAGCGATCCCGAATTCGTGCCGACGGCGCTGTTGCATAATCTGAAGCACAACAAGGTTCTGCACGAACACAATGTGATCCTGACCATCGAGACTGCGCAAACGCCGAAGGTCGATCTGGCCGAACGCGTTCGCATGGAGAATATCAGCGACAAATTCTCGATGGTAAAGCTGCGCTTCGGCTTCATGGAATCGCCGAACGTGCCCAAGGCGCTCGTCGTCGCGCGCAAGCTCGGCTGGCAATTCGACATCATGGCGACGTCGTTCTTCGTGTCGCGGCGCTCGCTGAAGCCGTCGGCGCAATCCGGCATGCCGTTGTGGCAGGACCATCTGTTCATCGCGCTCAGCCGTTCGGCGAACGACGCCACCGACTATTTCCAGATCCCCACCGGACGCGTGGTGGAGGTCGGTACTCAGGTGACGATCTAAGCATCTTTTGTCATGTCCGGTTCCCCGATTTGCGCTATAACGAGTGTGATCATCGGGGCCGGGAACGGCCTCGCTGCCCCGCTGTTCAGAGACCTGCGATTCAGAAGTCTTCGAGGCCGTTTCCATGACCATCGATAGCGCATCTCCCGCCGCGGCATCCCCGGCGGACCCTACCCATGGGCACTCGACGGCCAGCTTCGGCTCGCTCGTCATGGGCAGTATCGGTGTCGTCTATGGCGACATCGGCACTAGCCCGCTTTACGCGCTCCGTGAGGCGCTGGTCGCGGCCGGGGGCCACAAGGCGCCCGGCATCGACAATGAAGCAATCCTGGGCGTCCTCTCGCTGATCCTGTGGGCCCTGATCATCGTCGTGACGCTCAAATATGTCGTGCTGCTGCTGCGCGCCGACAATAACGGCGAGGGTGGCCCGCTGGCCCTGATGGCGCTGGCCCAGCGCGCGATCGGATCGAGCGGGCCGGTGGTGGTGATGCTCGGCATCATCGCCGCGGCGTTGTTCTATGGCGACGCGGTGATCACGCCGGCGCTGTCCGTGCTCTCGGCCATCGAGGGCGTCAAGCTAGTCACCACCGCCTTCGATCCCTATGTTGTACCGCTCACCATCGTGATCCTTGTGGCGCTTTTCGCCGTGCAATCGCGTGGCACTGCGAAGGTCGCGACGTTCTTCGGACCGATCATGTGCCTATGGTTCATCGTGATCGCGGTAGCGGCCATTCCGCAGATCGTGAAGCATCCTGAAGTGCTCGCGGCACTCAATCCCGTGCATGCGATCTACTTCATGTTCCATCACGGCATCATCGCCTTCGTGACGTTGGGCGCAGTGTTTCTCGCCGTGACCGGCGCCGAAGCGCTCTATGCCGATCTCGGCCATTTCGGCAAAAAGCCGATCCAGCTGGCCTGGCTGTTTCTCGTGCTGCCGTCGCTGGCCATCAACTATTTCGGCCAGGCTGCGCTGGTGATGCATGATCCCACCGCGCTCGAAAATCCGTTCTATCTGATGTTTCCCGACTGGGCGCTGATCCCCATGGTGATCCTCGCGGCGACTGCCACCGTGATTGCGAGTCAGGCCGTGATCACCGGCGCCTATTCGCTGACGCAGCAGGCGATCCAGCTTGGCCTGCTGCCGCGCTTCGAAATCCGGCACACATCGGAGTCGCATTCCGGCCAGATCTACATTCCGCGCGTCAATATGCTGCTGTTCATCGCAGTGATCGTGCTTGTCGTGCTGTTCAAGTCATCGAGCTCGCTGGCCTCGGCCTATGGCATCTCGGTCACCGGCACCATGGTCGTCACTGCGATGATGGGCTTTGTGGTGATCTGGCGCGGCTGGAAGTGGTCGCCGATCGCGGCTGCGGCGCTGATCGTGCCGTTTCTGGTGATCGACATCACGTTCCTCACCGCGAACCTCTTGAAGGTTTTCGACGGCGGCTGGGTGCCGCTGGTGATGGGCGGCGTGATCATTCTCATGATGTATACGTGGCGGCGCGGCAGCCGCCTGCTGTTCGAGAAGTCGCGCAAGCTGGAGTTTCCGCTGGCCGATCTTGTGGCCATGCTGGAGAAACGTCCGCCGCAGCGCGTGGCCGGCACGGCGGTATTTCTCACCAGCGATCCGCAGAGTGCGCCGACGGCGCTGATGCATAGTCTGAAACACTACAAAGTGCTTCACGAGAAGAACGTTATTCTCACCATCGAAACCGCACCAACGCCGCGCACCGATCCCAGTGAGCGGGTGCGCATGGAAGAGATCAGCGCGACCTTTTCGAAAGTGACGCTGCGCTTCGGCTTCATGGAATCGCCGAATGTGCCGAAATCCCTCGCGATTGCGCGCAAGATCGGCTGGCAATTCGACATCATGTCGACCTCGTTCTTTCTCTCGCGCAGGGCGCTGAAGCCTGCGGTGCATTCCGGCATGCCGCGCTGGCAGGACCATCTGTTCATCGCGCTCAGTCGCACTGCCAATGACGCGACCGACTATTTCCAGATCCCCACGGGGAGGGTGGTCGAGGTGGGCACGCAGGTGACTATCTAGGCCTGATCCCGAAAAGCGGGCTTGCGGCTTTCGGGCAGGATCAGGCCCGACAATAAGCTCTTCCAACGCTTGATTTTCGCCTCGCGAGAGGCGACGTTGGCGCCCGAAAACAGGGGCGTTTCCGCCCCTTCGCATTCGCTCCGGACACCGGGGCGGCAGGAGGTTGTGGTGGCAGGCGAAGCTCATACCGTTCACGATTTGACGCCCGAGGAAGTGTCCAAGGGGATCACTGAAGGCAAGTATTTGCTGGTTGACGTGCGCGAACCCAACGAGGTCGCGGTCGAGGCCTATCCGGATGCCGTCGTGGTGCCGCTCTCGGGCTTCGATAGCGCCGATCTGCCCGATCCTGCGGGCAAGCAGATCGTCTTCGCATGTCGCTCCGGCAAGCGCTCGGTGACGGCGTCGCTGGCCGCACAGGCCGATGGCCTTGCCTATGACAAGCACCTCGCCGGTGGAATCCTTGGATGGAAGGCCGCAGGCCTGCCGACAAAGGTTGGCTGATCGCTCGATGAACAAGATCTTCTCTGAGCTGCCCGTCACGGTGTTCGAGGCGATGTCGCAGCTTGCGCGCGACCATAACGCCATCAATCTCGGGCAGGGCTTTCCCGATCATCCCGGTCCCGACGATATCCGTCAGGCCGCCGCCGATGCGGTGCTGAACGGCTATAACCAGTATCCGTCGATGATGGGCATCCCGGAGCTGCGTCAGGCGATCGCCACGCATTACCAGCATTGGCACAAGCTCTCGCTCGATCCGATGACGGAGGTGATGGTGACCTCTGGCGGTACCGAGGCATTGACCTCGTCGATCCTTGCGGTGGTCGAGCCCGGCGACGAAGTCGTGTGCTTCCAGCCGGTCTACGATTCTTATTTGCCGATCATCCGGCAGGCCGGCGGCATTCCGCGTCTGGTCAGCCTCAAGCCGCCGCATTGGCGTCTCACGGAAGAAGATCTCCGCGCGGTCTTCAATCACAAGACCAAGGCCGTGCTGTTCAATAGCCCGCTCAACCCGGCTGCGGTGGTGTCGCCGCGCGAGGATCTCGAACTGCTGGCGAAGTTCTGTCAGGAATTCGATACGATCGCGATCTGCGACGAAGTCTGGGAACATGTGACCTTCGATGGTCACGAGCATATCCCGCTGATCACCATTCCCGGCATGCGCGATCGTACCATCAAGGTCGGCTCCGCCGGCAAGATCTTCTCGCTGACCGGCTGGAAGATCGGCTTCGTTTGCGCCGCGCCGCATCTGCTCCGCGTCTGCGCCAAGGTGCATCAGTTCCTGACCTTCACGACCGCACCCAACCTGCAGGTTGCTGTCGCTTATGGCCTCGGCAAGTCCGACGAGTACTTCAAGACCATGCGTGCCGATCTCGCGCGTAGCCGCGATCGTTTGGCCGCCGGTCTGGAGAGCATCGGCTTTCCCGTCATCAAGTCGCAGGGCACGTACTTCCTCACCGTCGATCTGTCGCCGCTGGGGCTGAACGAGACCGACGAGGAATTCTGCCGACGGCTTGTCTACGACTACAAGGTCGCGGCGATTCCGGTGTCGGCCTTCTATGAGCAGGACAAGGTGACGTCGGTGGTGCGTTTCTGTTTCGCCAAGAATGACGCGACGCTCGATACCGCGCTGGAACGACTGTCCAACGCGGTTCATCGCCGCTAGGAGTTTGATACGCATGGGCAAGCAGGGGATTGCGTGGGTCGTCGGAGTGGCGCTGCTGTGGTCCATGCCCTTGCAGGCGCAAGACCAGAAGCAAGAGCGCGTCGTCAACTTCTACAACTGGTCGAACTACATGGCGCCCGGTGTGCTGGAGGCCTTCACCAGGGAGACCGGCATCAAGGTCGTCTATGACACCTTCGATGCCAACGAGACGCTGGAGACGCGGCTGCTGGCCGGCAAGTCCGGTTACGACGTTGTGGTGCCAACCGCGTATTTCCTGCAGCGCCAGATCACCGCAAAGGTGTTCCAGAAGCTCGACAAGGCGAAGCTGCCGAACCTCGCCAATGCCTGGCCGGAGGTGACCAAGCGTCTCGCGATCTACGATCCCGGCAATCAGTTTGCCGCGAACTACATGTGGGGCACCACGGGCATCGGCTACAACGTCAAGCAGGTCGCGAAAATCCTCGGGCCCGACGCAAAAATCGATAGCTGGGATATCGTCTTCAAGCCGGAGAATCTTGCGAAGTTCAAGGATTGCGGCGTCCATATGCTGGATTCCGCCGACGACATTCTGCCGGCGGCGCTGAATGCGCTGGGCCTCGATCCGAATTCGACCAAACAGCCAGACCTCGAAAAGGCGGCCGATCTCGTCGGCAAGATCAGAGGCAATGTCCGCAAGTTTCACTCCTCCGAATATCTGAGCGCACTGGCAACCGGCGAGATCTGCCTCGTGGTCGGCTGGTCCGGTGACATCATTCAGGCGCGTGCGCGCGCCGAGGAAGCCAAGAACGGCGTCGAGATCGGCTATGCGGTGCCGAAGGAGGGCGCGCAGATGTTCTTCGACAATCTGGCGATTCCGGCCGATGCCAAGAACGTCAATGAAGCCTATGAGCTGATCAACTACCTCTACCGACCGGACGTCGCAGCGAAGAACTCGGATTTTCTCGGTTATGCCAATGGCAATCTCGCCAGCCAGAAGCTGATCGATCCGAAGATCCTGAACGACAAGACGATCTATCCGGATGAGGCGATGTTGCAGAAGCTGTTCGTCATTACGGCGCGCGATCCGGCCACACAGCGCGTGATCAACCGCTTATGGACGAAGGTGAAGACGGGACGCTGAGCGTTATCGCCAGCGCCGATGCAGCCACAGCCACTGCTCGGGATATTCCCGGATCCAGCCTTCCAGCACGGATGTCACCGCCTGCATAGTGCCCTGAACGTCGACCTTGCCATTGGGATCGCGCACCGGCTTCACCTCTTCGGAGACTTCGATGCGGAACCGATGATCGGGCAGACGGATGATACGAACACCGTGGATCGGGCAATCGACCTGACGCAACAGCCGCGCCAGCATCGGATTGGCATTGGTCTTGCGGCCGAAGAAATCCACCGGGACGCCGTTGGTGAACCATTGATCCACCAGCATGGCGACGTGCTTGCCCTCGTTCAGCGCGTGCGCGAGCTTGAGCGGCGCGTCATGGCTGGCCGGGATGAGATTGCCCATGTTGATCGCGCGCGTCTGATGAATGGCGCGGTCTGCGGCGGCGCTGTTCGGCCGGCGATAGAGCACGGCGGCGTCGAGGCCGTGGGCCACGGCGGCGAGCGCAGGAATTTCCCAATTGCCGAGATGGCTGGCGAAAATCAGTGCCGGTTTGCCGTCGTCGCGCAACTGATCGAAAATCTCGCCGGTGCGCGCGGAGAATTCGACATTGCTCGGCTTGGTCGGATTGGCGGGGTCATAGTCCCAGATCTTGTCGAGATGGGCGAATTCCGCACCGATGCGCCCCATATTGTCCCAGACACCCGCGAGGATCTTCTCGATTTCTTCCGGTGATTTCTCAGGGAAGGCGGCGGTGAGATTGGCGCGGCCGATCTTGTCTTCGCGAAACAGCGGGCCGATGCGCTGGGTGATCTTGCCGAACCGATTGGCGGTCTTGACCGGATCGAAATAGCGCGTGGTGCGCAGGATGCCGATCGTCAGCGCACCGACAGCGGCGTCGCCTGCAGGCTTCAGGGCATCGCGAATGCGGGCCTTGGTGCGAAGCAGCAGGCGGAGCATCAGAAGTGAACGATGATCTTGCCGAACACCTGGCGGGTTTCCATCCGCTTCAGCGCGGTCTCGACGTCGCTGATCGGCACTTCGGTATCGATCACCGGCAGCATGCCGTCGGCCATCTTGTCGAGGCTCTCGGCAATGTTCTTCATGGTGGCGCCGAACGATCCGAAGATGCGGTATTGCTGTTGGAACAGCTGCATCAGGTTGATTGTCGTGGTCGGGCCCGAGGTCGAACCGCAGGTGACCAGACGGCCACCGCGCTTCATCACCAGCAGCGAGCCGTTGAAAGTGTCGGCGCCGACGTGTTCGAACACGACATCGACGCCCTTCTTCTTGGTGATCTTGCGCGTCTCGCCCTCGAAGCGATCCTTGCGATAGTTGATGACGTGATCCGCACCGAGGGCCTTCACGCCCTCGATCTTGGAATCGTCGCCCACGGTGGTGATCACGGTGCAGCCGATCTTCTTCGCCATCATGATGGCGACGGTACCGATGCCGGAGCCGCCGGCATGGACCAGAATGGTCTCGCCGGGCTGCAGCTTGGCATTGTCGAACAGCATGTGCTGCACGGTCGAGAAGGCGATCGGGGCGCAGGCCGCGTCGCGGAAGCTGATGCCGTCGGGGACGGGGATCACCAGACGTGCCGGCATGTTCATCAGTTCGCGCGAAAAGCCGTCGATGTGGAAGCCATAGAGCCCGCCGACGTTCTCGCAGAAATTGTCACGGCCTTCCTGGCAGGCCTTGCAGTGCCCGCAGGTGAGTGCGCCATACATCACAACCTTCTGGCCGGGCTTCACATGGGTGACGCCTTCGCCGACGGCAGCGATTTCGCCCGAGGCTTCGGCGCCGATCGACAGCGGCAGCTTGCGCTTGGCGAAGGCCATGCCGCGGAAGCCCCAGACGTCGATATGGTTCAGGGCGACAGCCTTGACGCGAATCTGCACTTCGCCGGCACCAGGCGGCGGGGGCGGCGGCACGTCAACGACGACGAGCTCACGATCGGCAACAAGATTGAGCGCACGCATGAACCGCGTCTCCGGCAAGAAAGGTTGATTTCGGATGGCCTGCGTATCGCCGGTTCACGTCATGACGTCAACCGGCGAGGGGCGGCCATCGGGGCCGGGGAGCCTTAAACGGGCTCGCCGGTGAGGATCAGCGAGGCATTCTGGCCGCCAAAGCCGAAGGAATTCGACATCACGGCCGTCACGCGTGCATCGCGGGCGGTATTGGGAACCACGTCGAACGGAATGGCTGGATCGGGAACATCGTAATTGATCGTCGGCGGGATCCGCTGGTGTTCCAGGGTGAGCAGCGAGAACACCGCCTCGACTGCGCCGGCGGCGGAGAGCGTGTGGCCGACCATGGACTTGTTCGACGAGACCGGAATTTCCTTGGCGCGCTCACCGAATACGCTGGAAATGCCGAGATACTCCATCTTGTCGTTTTCCGGCGTGCCGGTGCCGTGGGCGTTGATGTAGTCGATCTGGTCCGACGTCAGACCGGCATCCACCAGTGCGTTGTTCACGCAGCCGATGATCGGCTTGCCGTCCGGGCTGGAACGGGTGCGGTGGAACGAGTCCGCGAGTTCGCCGCAACCGGCGACAATGCCGAGGATCTTGGCGCCGCGCGCGGTGGCGGCTTCCAGGCTTTCCAGGACCAGCGCACCGGCGCCTTCGGCCATCACGAACCCATCGCGGTTCTTGGCGAAGGGACGGACAGCTTTCTGTGGCGGGTCGTTGTGGGTCGAGAGTGCCGATAGCAGCGAGAAACGGATCAGCGCTTCCGGGTTCACCGAGCCGTCGGTGGCCACGCACAGCGCCGCATCGGCTTCGCCGCGGCGGATCGCTTCGACGCCGAGCTGGATCGCAGTGGCGCCGGAGGCACACGCGGTGGACAGCGAGATCGGCGAGCCCTTGGTGCCGAACGTGTCCGCGAGATGGTCGGCAACCGAGCCGAACAGGAAGCGGCGGTGATACTGGACGAACTTGCCGCCGCCGGCGACGCGCAGCAGTGTGTCGTAATTGATATCGCTATTGGCGCCGGCGGCCTTGGCCAACACCTGGCGCTGCGGCCACTCGACTTCGACAGGCGCAACCGCGAGGAACAGCGGGCCCGGGAAGTCGCCCTTGCTGCCGATATTGGCCTGCGCGATGGCTTCCTCGGTGACGAGCTCGCCGAGCTTCTCGGAGAGGTCGGTGGAGGAAAACGGCTCGACCGGCACGAAATCGATCGTGCCTGCCATCGTCGTCTTCATGCCGTCGGTGGGAAAACGCGTGATGGTGCGAATGCCGGACTCGCCAGCGGTGAGCTTGGCCCAGTTGTCTTCCTTGCCGGCGCCGAGCGATGTCGCAACACCCATGCCCGTGACGACAACGATCGGTCGGCCGAATTTATCGCGCGTTGCAGTCATGCTCTCTCCGTCGGCCGCGTCGACCGCTTAACTTGAGCATGATCCCGAAAAGTGGATGCTGGTTTTCGGATAAGATCTTGCTCAAACATAAGAAAAATCTAGAGCCCAGATGGGTTCTAGATGGCTTCAACCAGCGCCATGCCTTCGCCGCGCCAGTGGCCAGCGCCGATCACCACAATCTGGGTGGGCTTGCCGGACTTTTCAATCTCGAGGCCGGTTGAATCGTTCGGCGGAAACATTGCGCCGCGCGAGATCGCCAACGCCGCAAGGCCGAGGCCAAGCGGGAATTGGGTTTCGAGCGTATGACCGAAGAGAGTGCCGGTGCCGCGGATGGCGACATCCGCATGATCCTTCAGGAAGGCGCGCTCTTCCGATGTCACGGGTTCCGCGCCGGTCGCGCCGGTGATGATCGCAGCGTCGCTCTTCGCGCCGAGCTTCGACCACAACCCCTGCAGCGAAGCGGTGACTTCGCCGGGAGTCTTGCGACGGGCATGATCGGCGACCACGCTCTTGAGACGTGCGAGAGGCTTGGCACCGCGCGCTTCTGCATGCGCTCTGGATTCGATGACGAGGAATGCGCCGGCCGAGCCGAGCGCAAAGCCGGAATTCTTCTCGCGCGCCCAGACGGTTTCGAACTTGTTCTTCAGGTTGAAGTCGTCGAATTCGTACAGCAGCAGCAGGTCCTTGCGCTCACCATTATGTGCGGCGCCGATCAGTGCGATGTCGCTCTGGCCGTCAGCGATGCGGGCCAGTGCGATGCGCGCGGCGTCCACGCCAGCCGCTTCCTCGCCCATGAAGGTGCGGGACGAACCGGTGACGCCGTGCACGATGGCGATATTGCCGGCGAGCAGGTTGGAGAGCTGCGCCAGAAACAGAGTCGGCCTGAGGTCGTTGAGCAGTTTTTCGTTGAGCAGGCCCGGTGTCGCAGCGCCGTAGCCGTCCGAATTCAGGATACCCGAATCGACAGCCAGGTCGCGCTCACCGCCACCGGCGGCAACGATCATGTCCATCCTCGACAGGATGTCCTTGTTGCCTTTGACGCCAGCCGAATCCAGCGCGAGGCCGGCGGCGTAGGTGCCGATCCGCTGCCAGGCTTCCATCTGACGCTGATCGCCCTTCTTGGGGATCTGCGCGTCGTAAGAGACCGGCGCGAGGGGGTGGACGATGTTCGGAGCGAAGCCGGTTTCATCGACATTGATGCGCTTGTTGTTGAGCGCATCCCAGTGTGCGTCAGGGCCTTCGCCCAATGACGTGGCGAGGCCAATGCCGGTGATCCACGCTTCCACCGGCTCGGATGTCATCGGTCGGGTTTCAGCCATTGGTGATCGCCTGTAGGGGAAATCCGATGCGCTCGGCCACGATGTCCATGTGACCGCGCAGATCCGGATGGGGGAACGGGACGGTCTTGAAGGTGAGCTGCGCGTTGCAGGTCAGCTTGCCGTCGACCTTGATCTTGACAGTGGTCATGTAGAAGCCGTCGCCTTCGTGCAGCACGCTGGCGTTGATGTCCAGCTTCGTGCCGGGCGTAATGAAGGTGCGCATCTTGGCTTCCTTCACCGCGGCGAGGAAGGGCATACGCTTGAACTTCATCAGCGCGATCAGCAGCCAGCCCGAAGTCTGCGCCATCGACTCGATCAGCAGCACGCCGGGCATCAGCGGGTAGCCCGGGAAGTGGCCCTCGAAGATGGTGCTGGTCTCGGGTACGTTGGCTTCGACCGTAATCGTCCGTTCGCCGACATTGAGGTCGGTGATGCGGTCGATCAGGTGAAAATATTCGAGGTTCATGGCGGGGCGTTACGCGCCCTTGGCCGCGACCAATTCGTCGATGCGCGCGCTGAGGTTCTTCAGGACGAAATACTGCTCGGTGGTCGCCTTGCCGTCGTTGACCTCCTGGGTCCACTTTTCGAGCGGCAGCTTGATCCCGAACGCCTTGTCGATCGCGAAAGCGATATCCAGGAAGTCGAGGCTGTCGATCCCCAGATCGTCGATGGCGTGGCTTTCCGGCGTGATCGTGTCGCGGGGAATGTCGCAAGTCTCGGCGATGATTGTGGCGACCTGATCGAATGTGGAGGACATTACTAAGCCTTTGATATATTGAAGATAATTTTCGATCGGCGCGCGCAAAGACAGGGCTTCGCCCCGGGGCAGTCCCGGTCCGCCGTATAGAGTCGATTGCCCGTATATCGGAGCGGGGGCGGCAGTTCAATGCAGTTGAGCGCCTGCTCACCAGCCCCTGTGGGCTGTGGAAAGAGGGTTTGGCGCGCCTCAGCCGTGCGGCGCAACAATATGGGCGCAGTCGCGGCGGCCCATCAACACGCAATCCTGGGTTTTGCGGAGATCCGCGATGCTGACCGCGAGCCAGATCCCGACACCCACCAGGATCACCGTAAAGCCGAAGGCTGCGCTATTGGCCAGCATCCGGTGGCGGAAGTCGTCGGGGTCGTCCTGTGCCTGTTGATAGCGGGACAGGTCGCTGGCGCCGGTCGTTTGGCGGCGGCGGGGTTGGTCGGCAGGAGCGGTGGGATGGTGTGGCAGCGTAGCCGAGGTGCGGGGCACGAAGCGAAGCACGCGGTGCTCGTCATCTTCTCTGATAATCGGCTGCTGGGTCTTCATGGTCGTGGGTCTGCGCATGCAATGTCGCAGTCTAACACGAGGCGGCCGCTTCGCGCAGATAAAGTCCGCATGGCACGGATGCGGCGATCGTCAGAGATGACGTGGAACTGATCCGCATCGGCGTAGCGGCCATGCCATAGTTCGTTCCGGACAGACATTAGATATGGGAGGCCACATGCCGAACACACGCGAACCGTTGCTGCATCCGGTCCCGATCCTGTCGCTGCGGCCAACGCAGATGACGGTGGGCATGCGCGAGGTGAAGGAGAAGCGCAAACGCTGGCGCGCGCATAAGTCCAAGCGCAAACAGGCCGAACTGCTCGGCCAGCACATGATCCCCGTGGTGCTCGGGCCCGACCAGCGCCACTACGTGGTCGATCACCATCATCTCGCACGTGCGTTGCATGACGAAGGCGTGAAGGATGTGCTCGTCACCGTGATCGCGGATCTCACGATGGTCGATATGAAAGCCTTCTGGGGCGTGCTCGATCACCGCCGCTGGGCCTATCCCTATGACGCCAAGGGCGAGCGACGGCACTTCAAGGACATTCCGAAATCGGTGACGGGCCTGAAGGACGATCCGTTCCGCAGCCTGGCCGGCGAAATTCGCCGCGCCGGCGGCTATGCCAAAGACACCACGCCGTTCAGCGAATTCCTCTGGGCGGACCTGTTTCGCAGCCGGCTCTCCACCAAGGAGATCGATGCAGATTTCGCCAAGGCATTGGAGAAAGCGCTGGCGATCGCCAAAAGCAAGGATGCGATCTATTTGCCGGGCTGGTGCGGACCGGCGTCCGACGACTGAGGCGCATCCATCGGAACCGACGCGGGATCGCCTTTGCCGCCGAGCACGCGATGCAGGGCGCGTTCGATCCTTCCGCCGAGCAGCAGCACGAGGAAGGCGATCACCACCGAGACGGTGACGATGCGCCAATGGCCGGCGCCGCACATGATGCCGACACAGGCGGTCAGCCAGACGCAGGCGGCGCTGGTCAGGCCGCGGACACGGAAATGCCGCTCGGCATGAAAGATCACGCCGGCACCGAGAAAGCCGACGCCGGTGAGTATGCCCTGAATGACCCGGCTCCCGGCATCCGTGAAGCCGCCTTTGCCGAGCGGATCGGCCAGCACCACGATCATCGCGGTGGCCAGGCTGACGAGCCCCAGCGTGCGTACGCCGACGGGCTTGCCGTGCAGATCGCGGTTGAGGCCGATGGCTCCGCCAACCAGGGCGGCGATGCCGAGACGTAGGATGATGTCCGACCAGTCGAGCAATGCGAGATCCTTCTAAACCCCGTGCCGTTACTTTGGCAGCCGGCCCATCATATAGAATTCGTCATTCGGCTTCATGTTGGTGACATTGGCCATCCGGTTCGACAGCGCGAAGAAGGCCGAGATCGCGGTGATGTCCCAGATATCGTCGTCGCTGAAGCCGTGGCCGGAGACCTCGGCAAAATCCTGCTCGCCGATGGTCTCGGCGGACCGGCTCACTTTCATGGCGAAATCCAGCATCGCACGCTGCTTCGGCGTGATGTCGGCCTTGCGGTAGTTGACGGCGATCTGGTCGGCGATGATCGGGTTCTTGGCGCGAATGCGCAGGATCGCACCATGCGCGATGACGCAATAATGGCACTGGTTGGCGGCTGATGTCGCGACCACGATCATCTCACGCTCGGCCTTGGTCAACCCGCTGTCCTTTTCCATCAGCGCGTCGTGATAGGCGAAGAACGCGCGGAATTCGTCGGGGCGATAGGCCAGCGACAGGAACACGTTTGGCACGAAGCCGGACTTTTCCTGCACGCCCATAATGCGCGTGCGGATGTCCTCGGGCAGCTTGTCGAGGGCGGGTGTCGGAAAGCGTTGCGCAATCGGCTGGGTCATCTGGCATTCCCGTGAACGTTTCTGTTTCACGAGACCATAGGCGATCACGCCGTCACCGCAAAGCGCTTGCGGCAATGCATGCTGATGCTATTAGCGCAGCGGCTTCTTGAGCAGCGAGAAGCGATCCGGATCGAGGCCGAGCGAAGGTTGCAGCATTGGGGCTTCGACGCTGCGGCTCGGCGTCGCCAGGGGCCGCTCGATGAAGCCGGGATCGTTCGGTACCTCGCGATGCGATGTGGCGCCGCGCCAGCGTTCCAGCACCGCGCTGACGAACTGCATGTCGTGACCGGCGGCGACCGAGGGCACTGTCGCGATGGTGGCTTCCGAGCGCGGCAGCTGGTGCGGCGGCACTTCCTTGAAACGCAGGCGGGTCGGCAATGCGACGCCTTCACCGAAGGCGAGCACTTCGCGCGTGCCGAGTGACGGCACGAAGGAGAGCAGGTTGGCGGCAGCATCCGACACCGCGGAGCGCAGCAGCGCCTGGTCGCGCTCGTTGGCGAGGCGCATGGCGAACAGTGTGTTGCACTGGGAAATGATGGTGGCGTCGAGTTCTGCAGGACGCTGCGTCACGAGGCCGAGATAGACGCCATATTTGCGGCCTTCCTTGGCGATGCGCGACACTGCCTTGCGGGTCGGGCCAAAGCCGATATTGCGGTCGGCGGAGGCGTAGCGATGCGCTTCCTCGCAGACGAACAGCAGCGGCGAGGCGCCGTCGCTCCACAGGCCGAAATCGAATGCCATCCGGCACAGCACCGACACCACGCTATCGACGACTTCCGCGGGGAAGCCGGCGAGCTGCATGATGGTCATCGGCTTGCCGTTGGCGGGCAGGCGGAACAGATGGCTGATCACTTCCGCCATGGTGTCGCCGCCGACATTGGCGTTGTCGAACATGAAGGCGTAGCGCGGATCGTTCTTCACCGCTTCGATGCGCGAGATCAGCTTGTGATACTGGATGCGCGACGAGCGGTTCTCGAGCTTGCCCATGCGCTCGTCAATCAGCGAGATCAAATCGACCAGGCGATAAGGCACCGGCGTATCGACGGTGTAGCCGATGGTCTTCGGGTCGATGCGCTTGAGGCCAATGCGGTCGGCGTTCTGGTATTGCGTGTAGACGCCCTTGGCGATCGGGATGACTTCCGAGAGGATTTCGAGCTCTTCGGGTACGCCGGGGCGGCCGGCGAACAGCACGTCGACGATTTCCTCGAAGTTGAACAGCCAGAACGGCAGTTTCAGATTGCGCGGGTTCAGTACCAGCGACTTGTCGCCGAAGCAGCGGCCATATTCGTTATGCACGTCGAGCAGGAAGATGCGCAGATGCGGGCGCGACTTCAGGATTTCATTGAGCAGCAGCGACACGCCGGTGGATTTACCGACACCGGTGGAGCCGAGCACCGCGAAGTGCTTGCTCAGCATTTCCTCGACGTCGACATAAGCGGCGACCGACTTGTCTTGCTGCAGCGTGCCCACGTTGATCTGCTCGGAGCCGGACGGCGCATAGACCGTGCGCAGATCGTGATTGCTGATCAGATCGACGATGTCGTCGATGGTGGGATAGTTGGTGACGCCGCGCTGGAATTTGGCCTTGTCTCCGTGCCCCATGATCTCGCCGAGCAGATCGACCGAGGCGCTCGCGATATACATGTCCGATGCATGCATGTTCTCAGCGGACACTTCCGTGATCATGGCAATGATGGTCGAGGAGGCGCAACGGATGCTGACGAAGCGGCCGACGGTGCCGCGCATCTCCGAGGGGGTCATCGGGTTCACGGCGAGCAAGCCGACCCGGGCCAGCGAGCCGCGTACTGAGATAATGCGCCCGAACGACGCCGCTGCGTTTAAACTGGTCATTGATGAATTCGCGTCTCACGCCCCGGTTGGGCCGACTATGCAGGTCAGGGACTGGACAAATTGTTAAGGCGCGTCCACGGGCTATCGGTGGGCTCTGCTCGTCAAACTTGCATTGCGGAATTAGCTCCGCACTGGGACGCGGAAACTCCGGCACTGGATACCTTGTCGCGCGTGGCTGGCGATCTGGCTTTACGCGGTTTTAACCAGCCCGCGAGGTCGGCATGGGCTGGCGTCCTGACCTTGCATGGGTCGTCGTCGCCGCGTTATCTCAGCGCGGTCGCCTTCGGCCGTGCACGGACCTCTCATGCGCATCGATTTTCCCGGCCTGCAGGCGTTTCTGAGCATCGCGGAGCGGGGCAGCTTTTCGCGCGCCGCCGCGCACCTCAATCTGTCGCAGACGGCGCTGAGCCACCGGATCAAGAAACTGGAAGAGGATCTCGGCTTTCAGCTGCTGGCCCGCACCACGCGGCAGGTGGCACTGACCCCGGCCGGGCTGGAACTGCTGCCGACCGCGCGGCGGATGATCGGGGAACTCTCCGACTCCATCGATTTGCTGCGGGCACGGGGGCGCAAGCGGCAGGAGCGCATCGCGCTCGGCTGCCTGCCGACCATCGCCGCCTATCATCTGCCGCGGGTGCTGAAGCAGTTCAATGCGGTGCATCCGGGGATTTCGATCAAGATCCACGATAACTCAGCCAGCGAGATCGCCACTTTGGTGCAGTCCGGCCAGGCGGAGTTCGGCATCACGATCACGGCGACCAATATATGGGATCTGGCTGTGACCCCGCTGATCAAGGAGCGCTTCGTCCTGTTGTGCACCAAGGACCATGCCTTTGCGCAGCGCAAGTTCGTAGCCTGGTCGCATCTCGAGGATATGCCGCTGATCCGCATCAGTCCGCAGGCCGGCAATAGGGCCCTGATCGACGACGCGCTCGGCCATCGCCGCGATAAGCTGAACTGGCGCTACGAGGTGCAGCATCTGCAGACGGCGGTGGGCATGGTGTTCGAGAAGCTCGGCATCGCCGTGGTGCCTAGCATCGCGGTGGCGACGCAGGGAACTGCCGGACTGGTCGCTGTGCCACTGCGTAATCCCAGCGTCAGCCGCACGGTCGGCATCATCGTCAAGCGCGGACAGCCCGTGAGCAAGCCGGCGCAGGCGCTGATCGACCTGACCCGGAAATACTTCCAGGCTGCGGGATAATCCGCCCGGCAGGATATATGCAGGAGACTGCACGATTATCCCAGATTTCTCATTTGTTTCATATATTGGAATTGGCTACTGCGGGAGCAGAACGGTCCATAGCCCTGTCGCGATGACGTGACGGCCACGGGTACCGACATAAAAACGGCAAGGGTGGACGCATCAGGCGTCTTCAATCCATCATGACGCTCCGCTTCCCGACCAGGCTCAAGCATCTGCTGAGCGCCGCGCATTTGGCGCTCGGTGCGATATTCCTCACCAACGCGGTACCTATGGCGCAGGCCCAGTCCGGCTATCCGACCAAGCCCATTCGCGTGATCGTGCCGTTCGCGGCCGGCGGTGTTGCCGACATCACCATCCGGATCGTGGCCGAAAAACTCGGCGACAATCTCGGCCAGCGTCTCGTGATCGAGAACATGCCGGGCGCCGGCGGCGTCGTTGCGGCGCGCGCAGTGCTGTCGTCGCAGCCGGATGGCTATACGCTGGCGCTGCTCAGCAACGGCACCGCCGTCAGCGTACCGCTGTTCAAGAGCCTGCCATTCGATCCCGTAAAGAACTTTGCGCCGATCTCCAGCATCGGCTTCTTCGATTTCATCGTCGGCACGAATACGAATTCGCAACACAAGACGCTGGCCGACGTCATCAAGTTCGCGCGCGACAATCCGGGCAAATTGAATGTCGGCACCATCAGTGTCGGCAGTACCCAGAACCTGTCGGCCGAATTGCTCAAATCCACGGCCGGGATCAACTTCCAGATCGTGCCCTATCGCGGAACGCCGGAAGTCATTGTCGGGCTGCTGCGCGAAGACATCGATGTGATGATCGACAATTATGTCGGGATGAAATCCGCGCTGCAAGATGGCAAGATGCGTCCCGTCGGGACCACGGGCGAATCCCGTTCGGTGATCCTGAAGGACGTGCCGACGATGATCGAGGGTGGCGTGAAGGGTTATGACGTCGTGTCATGGAATGCGCTATTCGCACCGTCAGGTACGCCGCCCGAAGCGATTGCGCGGTTGAATGCGGGCCTGCGCGAAGTATTGGCGATGCCCGATGTGAAGCAGAAGCTGCTCGATCTTGGCATTGAGGCAAAAGCCAGTTCGCCCGAGGAACTGAAGGCCCGCCTGGTTGACGATATCGCGAAGTGGACCGCCGTGATCGACAAGGCAGGAATTCCAAAACAATGACGAAACCCACCGTTCCCGGTCCCGATCCGCACACCAAGGTGCCGAAGTTCAAGCTGCCGCCGCTGGCCTGTGATGCGCATACGCATATTTTCGGGCCCGGCGCCAAATATCCCTATGTCGGTTCCTACATTCCGCCGGACGCGCCGCTAGAAGACTTCCAGGCGCTGCACAAGAAGCTCGGCATCGGCCGCGCCGTCATCGTCAATGCCAGCGTGCACGGCACGGACAACCGCGTGGCGCTCGATGCGATTGCGGTGAGCGGCGGGCGTTACCGCGCGGTGGCCAATATCGATGGCACGATCACGGAGAAGGGCTTGCGCGAACTGCATGAAGGCGGCTTCCGCGGTTGCCGCTTCAACTTCGTACGGCATCTCGGCGGCACGCCGGATATGAAGGTGTTTCACCGCATCATCGATATGATCGCGCCGATGAACTGGCATGTCGACCTGCATTTCGATGCGGTCGATCTGCCTGATTATGCCGACCTGCTGGCAAAGCTGCCGGTGATCTACACCATCGATCATATGGGGCGCGTCAAGGCCGCCGATGGCCTGGAGCAGCCGCCGTTCCGCACCCTGATCGACCTGATGAAGCGCGACGAGAAATGCTGGGTAAAGGTCTCCGGCTGCGAGCGCGTCACCTCGATGGGGCCGCCATTCACCGACGCGGTGCCATTCGCGAAGACAATCTGCGAGACCGCGCCGGATCGCGTGATCTGGGGCACCGATTGGCCGCATCCCAACGTCAAGGCGATGCCCAATGACGGTGATCTCGTTGATCTGATCCCGCTCTTCGCGCCCGATCCGGTGATCCAGCAGAAGATCCTCGTCGACAATCCCGCGCGGCTCTTCGAATTCGACACCTAAGCGACAGGAAAAATACCATGTCCAAAGCCAAGACCGGCCTCGTGGTCTCCGCCCATCCCGGCGATTTCGTCTGGCGCGCCGGCGGCGCCATCGCGCTGCATGCCAAGAAGGGCTACCGCGTCAAGATCGTCTGCCTCGCTTACGGCGAACGCGGTGAGTCGCAATTCGCCTGGAAGCAGGCGGGCATGACGCTCGACAAGGTCAAGGCGGGACGGAAAGACGAAGCGGAGCGTGCGGCGGCGTCGCTCGGCGCCGAGATCGAATTTTTCGATGCCGGCGACTATCCGTTGCATCTGACCGAAGCACACAAGGAGCGGCTGATCGATATCTATCGGGAGCTCAATCCAAGCTTCGTGCTGACGCATTCGCTCGAAGATCCCTACAATGTCGATCATCCCGCAGCGACCGCTGCAGCGCAGGAGGCCCGCATCATCGCGCAGGCGATGGGGCATAAGCCTGAGGCGGAATACAGCTACTCCGCGCCACCGGTGTTCCTGTTCGAGCCGCATCAGCCGGAGATGTGCAATTTCAAGCCGCAGGTGATCCTCAACATCGATGAGGTCTGGGACATCAAGCGCAAGACGTTCGAAATTCTCGCTGCGCAAAAGCACCTCTGGGCCTATTACGAGCGCGTCGCCTTGCAGCGCGGTATGCAGGGTGGCCGCAACACCGGCGCGGCCATGACCTATGGCGAGGCCTATCAGCGCCTGTTCCCGATGACCGTGGAGACACTGGCATGAAACCCGTCGTCGTCAGGAATATTCAACGCGCGGATGCCGACGTCGTGCAGCGGCTCGGCGCGCTCGGCGTCTCCACGGTGCACGAGGCCTATGGCCGCTTCGGCCTGATGAAGACCTATATGCGGCCGGTGTGGTCCGGCGCAGAGGCCGTCGGCACCGCGGTGACGGTGCTGGCGCAGCCCGGTGACAACTGGATGCTGCATGTGGCAATAGAGCAGTGCAAACCCGGCGACATGCTGGTGGTGGCCTGCACAACGGACAATACCGACGGCATGTTCGGCGATCTGCTCGCGACCTCGCTGAAAGCGCGCGGCGGCGTCGGTCTTGTCATCGATGCCGGCTGCCGCGACATCAAAACCCTGCGCGAGATGGGCTTTCCGGTCTGGTCACGCGCGATCTCGGCGAAGGGGACGGTCAAGGCGACGCTCGGTGCGGTGAACGTGCCGGTGGTCTGCGCCGGCGCGCAGGTGATGCCGGGTGACGTCATCGTCGCCGACGAAGACGGCGTTGTGGTGATCCCGCGCAAAGATGCTGCTGAGGTTGCGGTGAAAGGCGAGAAGCGTTTCGCGGAAGAAGACGCCAAGCGGCAGAAGCTGGCTTCCGGCATTCTTGGCCTCGACATGTACAATATGCGGGAGCCGCTCGCCAAAGCGGGCCTGATTTACGTCGACGATCCCGATCAGGCCTGAACGAGGAGGAGGCTGGCATGCGGCTCCGTATTCTGCTCGGCGATCACCCGCATACGGCCGCGCTGAAATCCGGCGCGATCATCTCTGATCTCGTCGAACTGGACTTCGCGGACTACAAGCCCACCAACAAGGGCTTCAAGCCCATGGTGCGCGACGGCGCTTTCGACGTCGCTGAAATGGCTATCGTCACCTATCTGATGGCCAGGAGCTATGACAAGCCGATGGTGCTGCTGCCTGATGTGATGATGGCGCGGCATCAATTTGGCTTTGCGGTCACCAGCCCCGGGGCTGGTGTTGCCGGACCTAAGGATCTTGAAGGCAAGCGCGTCGGCATTCGATCGTTTACGACGACGACGGGCGCGTGGCTGCGCGGTATGCTCGCCAATGACTACGGCGTCAATCTCGACGCGATTGAATGGATCACCTTCGAGGATCCGCATGTCGCCGAATATGTCGACAGCACCACCAAGGCGCCTGCCGGCAAGGCGATCATGCAGATGTTGTTCGACGGTGAACTGGACGCCGTGCTCGGCGAGAAGAGCGACGATCCACGGGTGGCGCAGTTGTTCCCAGACGTGGCTGCTGCAGAGAAAGCCTGGCTGGCCAGGCATGGCGTGGCACCGATCAACCACATGGTGGTGGTCAGCAAGCAATTGTCCGATACGCGCCCCGATGTGGTGCGCGAAGTCCACCGTATGCTGGAGGCGAGCAGGGCGGCGGCAGCAGGCAAGAGCCTGTCTTTCGATGCGGATGCCATGAATCGTTCGCTGGCTCTCATTACAGACTATTCTGCGCAACAGGCGCTGATCCCGCGCAGGTTCAGCGTTGATGAGCTGTTCGACGACGTGACGCGCGCGCTGCGATAGCGCGCCGTCGCCCTCATCCTGAGGAGCGGTCGTCTTCGACCGCGTCTCGAAGGATGAGCGCCCAATTCCTCATGGTTCGAGACGCGCGAAGACGCGCTCTTCACCATGAGGGGATCGAGTAAGCTCGACTAGAATACTGGAGGAAACGACCAATGACTCCCGAACCCATCTTCGATCTCGCCCATCTCGGCCATCTTGAACTGCTGACGCCGAAGCCGGACGAGAGCCTGAAATTCTTCGTCGACGTGATGGGCATGACCGTCAGCGGACGGCAAGGCGAGTCAGTCTATCTGCGCGGCTGGGATGACTATGAGCGCTATTCGCTGAAGCTGACGGCGTCGAACACGTCGGGCATGGAGCATATGGCGCTGCGGGCCCGCAGCCCACAGGCGCTGGAGCGCCGCGTGGCGGCGCTGAAAGGCTCCGGCTACGATATCGGCTGGACCGACGGCGATCTCGGCCACGGGCCGGCATTTCGCTGCCGCGATCCCGACGGGCACATCGTCGAACTCTATTACGAGACCGAATGGTACGAGGCGCCGCCGGAACTCAAGCCGGCGCTTAAAAATCAGGCGCAGCGCTATCCGGCGCGGGGCATCAATGTGCGGCGGCTCGATCACCTCAACTGCCTCGCGGTGGACATCAAGGCCAATCGCGAGTTTTTCGAGCACTATATGGGGCTCCGGCTGACCGAGCAGATCGTGCTCAATGACGGCACGGAAGCGGCGATGTGGATGACCATGTCGAACAAGAGCTACGACTTCGCCTATTCGCGCGATCACTCCGGCACCAAGGGACGCTTCCACCATGTCACCTACGCGCTGGACAGCCGCGAAGACATTCTGCGCGCGGCTGATATCTTTCTGGAAAACGGCGTGTTCATCGAGACTGGTCCGCACAAGCACGCGATCCAGCAGACCTTCTTCCTCTATGTCTACGAGCCCGGCGGCAACCGCGTCGAAGTCGCCAATGCCGGCGCACGGCTGATCCTGGCGCCGGACTGGAAGCCCATCGTCTGGACCGAGGAGGAGCGCAAGAAGGGCCAAGCCTGGGGCCTCAAGACCATCGAGTCATTCCACACCCACGGCACGCCGCCGGTGCCCCACAAGTAGCAAGCCGCGCTGCCGGGATTGGTACGCGTCTTGCTTTGTTGACCTCAGGTTGTTTCTGACGTGGGGGCGAGCATGACTAACTCTGAGTTGCGGGCAGACATCCACAGTATCGAACCGATCCCTGATGCCGACCGGGATTCCACCGGGCCGCAGCAGATGTGGATCTGGGCCGGCGCCAATATTGCGCCCGTGAACTGGGCGCTCGGCGCGCTTGGTATCATTCTCAAGCTCGGTCTGTGGGAAACCATCGCGGTCATCGTCATCGGCAATGCGGCGGGCTCCGCGATCTTCGCCGCCTTCACGGTCATGGGCCACAAGACCGGCGTCAACCAGATGGTACTCGCGCGGTCGGCCTTCGGGCGCCGCGGCGCCTATTTGCCGAGCCTGTTGATGTTCCTGATGACGCTCGGCTGGATCGGCGTGAACACCTATTTCCCGGTCAAGATCTCGATGGCCATTCTCGGCCAGTTCGGCATCGCGGATAGCTGGTTCGCCAATCTCGTTGTGATCACCATCGTGATGGTCACGCAGGTGGTGATCGGCACCTATGGTTTCTATGCGATCCGCACCTTCGAGAAATACACCGTGCCGGTCACGGTGGTGATAATGGTGCTGATGAGCGTGCTGGCCTGGAGCCAGCCCGGGGTCGTCAACTGGAATCACACCACGTCGCTGCCGCCGGGGCCGCATCTGGCGATGCTGTCGCTGCTGATGACCGCCGTTGGCGTCGGTTGGGGCATTTCGTGGGTGACCTGGGCGTCGGACTATTCGCGCTTCGTGCCGCGCTCGACCTCGTCAAAGGCCGTGTTCTGGTACAGCTATGTCGGCATGTTCGTGCCGTCGGTGTGGCTGGCTATTCTCGGTGCCACCATCGCGTCGGTGACGCTCGACACCGATCCAGCGAAGATGGTCTCGGCGGTGTTCGGCGGCGTCGCCAGCATTCTCGTGCTGCTGCTGGTGCTGCACGGGCCGATCGCCACCAATATCCTCAACGTCTATTCGTCGGCGCTGGCGGCGCTCAGCATGGGTGTCCGCTTCTCGCGCACGGCGCTGGCGCTGATCGTTGGCATCGCGGGCTATGCGGTGACGGTGTATTTCATCTTCGCGCCGTCCTTTGCGAAGGCCTTCGACAACTGGCTGATCAGCCTGCTGATGTGGATGAGCCCCTATGCGGGGGTGGTGTTGGCCGACTTCTTCGTCAGGCGGAAGAGCCAGATCGATATCGCCGAACTCTACAAGTCGCCGGAGACCAGCATCTATGGCGATATCAACTGGAGCGGCATGATCGCGTTCTTCGCCGGCCTGATCGCCACCTGGCTGTTCCAGGATGGCCTGGTGCCCGCGTTGCAGGGGCCGATCTCGATCAACCTTCTGGGCGGCGCCGATCTGAGCTGGCTGGCGGGCATCGTGGTGGGCGGCGGTGTCTATCTGGCGCTTAGCAGGCGTCTGGCGCCGGAACCGATGGGCATTCCGGTCGGGGGGCCGGGCGAATAGGGCGAGGCGACCGGTCAGGCCGCGCCTTGTGTGGCCTGTCCATTGCCAGTGGTGTCAATGAGCTGTCATTTCCGTCCAGAGGCCTTGCGCTTTGTCCGGCGGACGGGCTAGAACGCGCCCGAACGAGATGAGCATCTCTGTTCCGACCGATTCCAGACTGGATTTTTCCGTAAGTCTCTGAATCGTTTGGGGAATGGTGTAACGGTAGCACAACAGACTCTGACTCTGTTTGTCTAGGTTCGAATCCTAGTTCCCCAGCCACACTCGAATTTCCCTTCGCAGATCAAAGACTTCTAACCCGCAGCCGTTTCGAGAAAATCCGGTGGTCCACAACAATGGCCCACACGAGGCTCGAATGGCGTCCGGTCGGTACCTGCGGCGGCGTGGCCATACATGGCTTTTGGCTTCCGACGGCCTGCGGCGCTTGCCTTATCTCGGGCCCGGAGAATCAATGTGCATCGGGCCCCGGCAGCAAGTCATCGATCCGCCCCGTGACTCGATAGGCAATGAGCCCGAACCATTCGCGCACCGCAATGTCGGTCCGCGACAGCCCGTCAAGGGCGAGGGTGGTGAAGGAAAGTGCGGCGCGCCGACCGCCGACCCACCAGTCGACTGGATAAGCCTCGACCGGAAATCCGGCTTTGCGAAACAGGCCAATCGATCGCGGCATATGGAACGCTGATGTCACCAGAACCCAGCGCTCGCCCGGCTTCGGCGCCACGAGCGCCTTGGTGAACTCGGCGTTCTCATGCGTGTTGCGCGATTGCCGCTCCATGATCAATCGCGATTTGTCGACTCCAAGGCTTTCGAAGAGCGCGGCGGCGTAATCGGCCTCCCTGGCATCCGATACCAGTCTCGGACTGCCGCCGGTGAACACCACGCGTGCGTTCGGATACTGTCGCGCCAGCGCTGCGGCTGCGATGATGCGGTCGGGCGAGCGACGGACAACTGGCGTGTCGCGCGCAAGTGAAACATCGGCGTCGATCGAGCCGCCGAGCACGATGATGCCGTCAGGCGCACGCTGTCCCGCATCCCAGGGCGGGAAGCGCGATTCAAGCGGATAGAGCAGCAATCTTCCAGCCGGTGAAAACGCGGCCACCACAAGCAGCACGGCGGCTGTGATCATAAGCCCGCGGCCAAGCGAAGAAAGCCGTGTTGCCGAAAGGATCGCGCCGAGCACACCGAGGCCGACCAGGAAATTGACCGGCGCGAGCGCGTTGCCAAGAGTCTTGGACAATAAAAAAAACAACTTAAGGCCTCAGCCCCGTTGGTACCAAGAGCGCCATAGCAGCAAACGGCCAACGAAGCCATCGCCACGAATCGTTAGCTCGCCGGACAGGGAGCCGGATCGCCGCGGCCCCGTTCATAAGAACTCGAAAGCAGAACAGACAAATACCACTCAGCCTCGAACTGGCCGAAGTCAGAGCGAGGTCTGCGTCGTCGGATGACCATGCAGCCGGTGGGTTGCCGCATCGCCAAAATGCGTAAGGAGCGCTGCCGAAAACAACTGCATTGCCGCTATCGGCCCATCTACCTCATTGTGACTACCGCCATTGCCACATGGACAGGGCATGGTTCTGTCCGGTGCATGATCACGCCGCATGCAACAGTTGTCGCGCAACGTCCAGGCAGGGTGACCGCAATGAGCGAAGTGATCAACGTCGCCAAAGCTTACGATGAGGGACGTACTCTGTTTATGGGAATAGAGCTGCTGGTCGCGCCCGGTGCGCTCGTCCCCCGGCCGGAAACCGAATTGCTTTGCGCGAGCGCTGTCGATGCTCTGCGTCAGTTAAACGTGGCGGAGCCGCGGGTGATCGACATGTGCTGTGGCGCAGGCAATCTGGCATGCGCCATCGCGCTCCAGACCCCCGACGCAAGCGTCTGGGCGAGCGATCTAACCGATGGATGTGTCACTGTCGCACGTCGCAATGTCGCCTATCACGGACTCACGCAACGCATGTCGGTGTTTCAGGGCGATCTGTTCGACGCTTTTTCAGGTCTGTCGCTGGATGGGACCATCGACCTGATCGTCTGCAACCCACCCTATATTTCGGAAACGCGGCTCAGAGGCGACCGGGCCCCCTTGCTCGAACTCGAACCACGTGAGGCATTCGCAGCCGGTCCTTACGGACTTAGCATCCATATGCGGGTTACGAAGGACGCAGTCCGATATTTGCGGCCGGGCGGCATCCTCCTGTTCGAGGTCGGCGCCGGTCAGGAGCGGCAGGTGACAACCCTTCTTGAGCGCAACAAGAGCTACGAGAGCATCGGCGTGGTGACGAATGAAACGGGCGAAGGCCGCGTCGTTATGGGATACCGCAAAGGCGCAACAACCTGAACCGCTACGGTGGCGTTCGTGACGCGGTTTGGACGCTGCAGACAAGCATCAGCTCTTCTTGCTCATGACGAAGCGTGAAATTCCCTCGATGGAATCCAGGTTCTCAGGCAAGAGCTCGCTATCTTCGACCGTGATGCCGAAGGTCTCCTCGATGAACCCGATGACCTCGAGCACTCCCGTCGAGTCGATGATGCCTTGATCGAGCAGCGATGTGTCGACCTCAAGCGAGTTGGCTTCAGCAATGTAGAAGTTCGACAGCAAGAAATCGCGAACTTGCCTTCGATAGGTCTCGAGTGGTTCCCTGACTAGCAACATGTTTCAACTCCAATGCGTAAAGAAAAGTCACGATCGGATCATTCGGAAATCGACGCCTGCAGTGCTCTCTTGTTGAGTTTTGCTGTATTCGTTCGCGGCAGGCTGGGCACGATCACAATACACTTCGGCACCATGAAGCTTTCGAGGCGTCGCTGGCACTCTTTCTGAATCTGCTTCTCGCTCAGTGTTGTTCCCTGTTCGATAACGACAAACGCTTTAACCGCCTGCCCGAGGAGCTCGTCGGGAACGCCAATCACCGCGGCTTCCCTCACGCCCGGAATATCCATCAGCACGTTCTCCACTTCCTTGGGAGCGATCTTCTCGCCTCGGGACTTTATGATCTCGTCGCTGCGGCCAACGAAGTAGAGGTAGCCTTCCGCGTCCATCCGGCAGTAGTCACCGGTGTACAGTACCTGCTCGCCTGGCAGCGGACCGGCCTTGAGTTTCCTGGCCGTGGCCTCTGGCTTGCCCCAATAGCCTCGCATCACCGTCGCGCCGCGAATGACAAGCTGACCGACCACGTCGGGGCCCACGCGTCTGTCGCGCTCGTCGACAATCCACATCTCGGTATTCGGGATGGCGATCCCGACGCTGAGCGGCTTTCGATCGATATCCTCCGGGGGCAGAAAGGTGCAGCGCTTGCATTCAGTGAGGCCGTACATGGAATAAATGCGGGCATCCGGGAATAGATCCTGCAGCAGACGAATGTGCTTCATCGGCAGTGCAGCTCCGGTGTTCGTGACATAGCGGATACTCGAGAGATCGTGCTCCTTGATCGACTTGAGCCCCGATAGCGTTGAGAAGATCGTCGGCACGCCGGGCAGGCCGGTCACCCGTTCGTCGGCGATAAGCCCGAGAATCTGTGCCGGAAAAGCGAACGACCGTTCGAGGACCAGTCGCGCGCCCGTGCGAAACGCCATGATCATCTGATACAGGCCGTAATCGAAGGCGAGTGGCAGGACATTCAAAATGACCTCGTCTTCGCGTAGCGCGAGATATGATGCGATCGACGTGCACGCGGACAGCATGTTCCGGTGCGTCAGCATCACGCCCTTGGGATCGCCCGTCGATCCGGAGGTGTACACGATGGCCGCGAGATCGATATCGATGCAGCGGCGCGCCGGAGCTAGGTCGTGGCTGGCGGCGCCTGCCTCGTCCCAGCGTACCGCATGGGGCAGCCCCGTCAGCTCGGCATCGTCGATGGGCCCGGAAACGATTACCCGGCGCAATGACGGGCATGCCTGCGCAGGCTCCTTGAATATCGTGAGGAGATGTTTGTCTGTGATAAGCGCCGTCGGCTGGCAATCATGAAGCAGGTAGCCAAGTTTGTCGCGCTTGGTGAGCGGATTGACGATGCACACCACGGCATTCGCTTTCAGCACGGCCCAGAAACTGACGACGGTCTCGACAGTGTTGTCGGCGAAGATAATCACCCGATCGCCACGTTCGACCCCGCTCGCGACCAGATAATTCGCGATTGCGTTGGAGCGTGCCTCGATCTCACCATAGCTGACGCGATGCTTGCCGCACACCAGCGCCACCTTTCCACCGAGATGACGGGCGGAGTGGATGAGGTAATCGTGCAGGAGCGGTACAGGACCATGCATCAGGAAAGGGCTCCCTCAACCCGGTGCTCGCGATCGATATCGACGGTCAGCTCCAGAGCGTGGCGCCCACCAGGACGGCTTGCGATGAATTGTTGGTGCAGGAGCTGGGTCGATAGCACGCCGACCATCGCCATGTTGTCGGAGTTGGAGAGATCGCCGTTGCCGGTTGCGGCCTGTGTCCGGCACTTGCTCCGCAGGCGCGCGACCGCGTCAGGATCGAAGACGTTTGCTTCGCGAATAGCCGTTTCCGAAAGCGCGTCGTCGATATAGGCGGGCGTATCGCGGCCAACGAAACAGAGAGCGTCGGGCGCGCGGAATGGCTGCTTCTTGCGGGCGATGATCTCCGACGGCACGATCGGCTCTGCAACGCGCTTCAGAACGTGCTTCTCGTCAAGGACGCGGAGCTTGTAGGCGGGCGGCAGCGAATTCGCCAGCGCGACCACGTCCTCGTCAAGGAAAGGAAAGCGGCCTTCAACTGAATGAGCCATGAGCATTCGGTCGCCCTGAGAGGACAGGAGATATCCCGACAGCAGTGTCTGGATTTCGAGATATTCATCCTGCGCAAGGGAGCTCCATTGCGTGAATTCCGGAGGTAGACTGGCGATCAAATTGGAGACCGCATCGTGCTTTGCCGACTCCGCGCACATGTCGCTGGAGAACAGTCGTTTGATGCCACTGGTCGTTCGCCAGCGGGTGTCATGCGCGAAGCCCGGCGCGGCGTGCTCCGACAGATTGCGCCCAAAAAACTGCCGGGCCATTGCTTGCTGCCGTACCGGCGAGCGTGTGAGATAAGGGTAGAGACGCTCAAGCAGCCGCGCGCGGCGTGTCGACGTGGGTTGCCGACCCCAGAACCGGCGGACCTTGCCTTCGCGAAAGAGATCGTAGCCGGCAAACATTTCGTCGGCGCCTTCGCCGGACAGCACAACCTTGACGCCGCAGGCGCGCACCAGGCGCGACAGCAGGAACAACGGCGCCGGCGCCGTTCTCAAGATCGGACGCTCGGTGTGATAGATGACCTGCGGAAAAATCTCGGCGATGTCGCTGCGCGAGACCACCACTTCATGGTGCTCACTCCCGGTGACACGGGCAACCAGTCGCTGGAAGTCGGTCTCATCATATTCGGCGTCAGCGAAACGCAGTGAGAAAGTTTGGAAGCGTTCGCCGGCAAAGTGGCATCCCATTGCCGCAATAAGCGAACTGTCGAGCCCGCCGGACAAATAGCTGCCGACGCTTACGTCGGAGCGCACCATTCGAAGCGACGTCGCGGATTCCAAAGCGCTGCGCACCTGCTTCACGGCATCGTCGAGTGAACCGGCAAACTGACCGTCGCGCGAACTGGACAGTTGGGGATATCGCGGCTTCCAGAACGCTTTCTCGCGAATGTTTCCGTTTTCATAAATGCGGAAATGTCCCGGGACGAGCTCCTTGATCCCTTGAAACACGCTCTGCGGCGGCACAACGGTCCAGAGAGTGAATGTCTGATCGATGCCGACTGGATCGAAGGTGCGGGGAATCGCTGCATCCGCCGCGAAGATGGCCTTCACTTCGCTGGCGAAATACAGTCGACCTTCGCGCTCGCAGAAATGCAAAGGGCAAATGCCGGTGCGATCGCGCGCCAACACCAGACGACGGGCTACCGAGTCCCAGATCGCGAGCGCCCACTGACCGGTCATCCGCTCGAAGGCGTCCTCGCCCCAGGCCCGATAGGCGTTGACGATGACCTCCGTGTCGCTGCGGGTTCGGAACCTGTAGCCAAGCCTGATCAGCTTCTCACGCAACTCAACGTAGTTGAAGATTTCGCCGTTGAAGACGATCCACGTCGTGCCGCTCGCGTCCGCGAGAGGCTGTTGACCGCTCGAAATGTCGATGATGGACAAGCGGGCATGTGCCAATCCCGCGCGTTCGTCCCGGTATAGGCCGCGCTCGTCCGGGCCGCGATGGGCCAGCGCGCCGAGCATGCGCATCAAGGCTTCGCGGGAGGGGGCCCCTGCGGCGGCGCTTACTGACACTATGCCCGCGATACCGCACATGCAGGTCAGTCCTCGAATACTTGAGCGACGAGCAGGGGTCGTGCGTGGAGGTAGCGCGTAACGCGACGCTTGGCGTCAATATCCCTGAATACCAAATCGACCTGGGCTGCTGTCAGTCCGATAGCCTCTGCGACCTCGTCTGATGGAATCCCGCGATTCACCGCGTAAAGGCACAGATCCATCTGGTGATAAGGCAGCGCAAAATAGAATTCCTCCTGGCTCTGCGGCATCGAGAACGTATCCGTGGTCGGTGGCCTGCGCTGGATCTCCTCCTCGACCTCGAGATATTCCGCGAGCTGATAGACCTGCGTCTTGTAGAGATGGGCGATCGGCATGACGTCAGCAATTCCGTCGCCCTGCTTGACGAAAAAGCCCAGGTCGTGCTCGAGACGGTTCGGTGTGCCGGCGACGGCGTATCGGAGGCGGTCGGCGTGGTAATACTCCGTCATCTTGCGGACGCGCTGCTTGAAATTGGTCGCGGCGACGATCTGGAGATAGGCGTTTGACGAAAGACGAACGGTGCGGGTGCTGCCGTCGCGGCTCTGAACCGTGAGACGGGTGATATTCAATCCGTTGCTCGCGAAAACCGACGGTAGCACCAGCTTGCATTTCCAGCCGTCGTCATATTCGGGAACGACGGTTCGGATTGCCTCGACCTGCCGGCGATAGGCGCCGAGCCCCTCGAGGGCGGGCGATATGTCTTCCAAGACGGTGTCGATGCCAAGCTGTGCCGCCCAGCTGCGGCCGAGCCTCAGCGAATCGTCCGAAGAATGGTGCTCGGGCATGAAGATGCCCAAGACCTTGTCGTTGCCGAATGCACGCACGCACAACGCCGCGACGACGGAGCTGTCGATGCCGCCGGAAAGACCAACGACAGCGCCGCGGCGCCCCAACATGCTCAAGACCTGTTGGCGTAGCGCCTCGACAATCCGCTCGACTTCGGCAGCGGGATCGAGCGCCAATACGTTATCGCCAAACTCCCGCGCAGTCGGAATGTGCGCAGCAAGGGTCATGACAGCGCTTTCCGCTTGCAAAACTCGGCCGGCGTGTAGGTTTGCACGACCGCACTCTCGACCAAGGGGAGATTGGTGGCGAGGTAGGGCTCGACGACGAGCTCGATATGCGTGCCTGCGACGGGGATCACGTCCAGGCTTGCGAGTGAGCAATCCCAGCCGAGCGATTGCGGCGCTCCATCTCGGTTGCAGCGAAACAGTGTAGCTCCGATCGGCAAAGACGGCCTGGGCGACGCCAGCCATTGGTAGAAAGCTCGCGACCGCAACACCTCTTGCAGCTCAAGCCTAATTCGGAAGCAGGTGGCGTTGAACTTCCCTCGCGCATAGCGATGAAGCATCCAGGTAAGGGGGGCCTCGCCACCGATTGCTGCCGTAACCTTTGCGAGTGCTCGGCAGGCTATTCGCGAAATGTTCACACGATTGGCGCGGAGCCGCCGCAACGTTCGGGCTAGCGTCTCCCGGTAATCGCGGCCCTCGTTGATAATCGCTGTATCGAGAATCCCCAGGAACTTGATGGACCGCCGTGCTTCCAGCAGCCGCGCCGCAACTTCGAATGCCACCACACCACCAAGGGAATGGCCGAGAAGGCGAACATGTCCGACGGGTTGGCTCCGGCGGATTTGCTCCACCGCCGCATCTGCCATGGAGGCGACCGTGTTATTTCCGGCGAGGATGCTCCCCAGGTCGGGGTATTTGATCGGGACGACCCGGGCGATCTTGCCGAGCCCCGCTGCAAAAGCGGCCATGCTCGGACCGTAACCGAGGGACCCCGGCAACAGGAACAGGATGGGACGCAGATCGGCTTGCACGCCCACGGCTTTGGCGGTTGCCTTCCCGGATACAATCGCCTTGACCATCTCCGCGGCTGTCATATCGAGCGCGAAGTGTGCGACCGAGAGCTCCAGCCCGGTGGCGCTCTCTATTTCCTGAATGCACCGCTGCAGCCTTGATAAATCGTCGGCTTCCTCCGAGGTTCCAGGCATGTTGGGGGTGTTGAAACTCGTGGACTGGGCATCCCGCACGATTTGATAGATCGTCGGCTCGCGTCCCTGCGCCCATGAGGACCGCAGCCTCTGGTTGACGAACGGGTCGGCCGGTCGTTCCACCACTTCTGGTTGGAGATAAGTCCGAGCCATAGGTCACCTGCCGAGCCTAAAGCTTGTTATCGCCGGGCATGGAAATTTCGACATCCTGCGTTTGAAGGACGTCGCCGACAGATGGGACAGCGGTGTGCCATTATGTCGCGGCGGCACTGCCGCTGAGCTTCATTGATTTCCGCGATCATCTTTGGGCACGGCGGGATTGCTGCTCATTCTCACGAGCACGCGATGATCGAGGCGGCTTGGTTCCGTGTTGCTGTAGCAAGCCAGGCGCTGCGCTGAACACCAGCTCGATATGAATGCCCAGCGCTGTGATGACGACTGGGTGCAGTATGTCGTCCGGAACATGTTCAGAAAGGTGCTTGAGGGCCGCACCTTCACCATGACCGGCCCGCTCCAAGCTGAGGCGAAGGAACTCTCTGAAAGCTGCCGGGCGATCATCAGGAGCGCTGCAACGGAGTACCGCATAGTAAAAGTTGTGGAACGGAGCAAGACAACCGGACTTGAGTCGATAACTTCACTCCGCGGAGGTATCGATGTGAGAGCAACGAAACTACCAGCAGTCAATCTGTTGCTGTGCCGCCGTTGCGGGGGGGCACGCACTCTTATCAAGATTGTGGCGCAGCCTAGAGCCAGTCTGCCCGGCGATCGGAGGACGTTCCGGTGTCCCAGCTGCATGTCGTCCCAGACCTACCAAATCAACCGGCACGGGGCGCAGCTACTATCTTCGGATTGAGATGCAGTTGGGCGGGTCTGACTGGAAAATATCCGGACCAGATTGCTCCTGCTTCTCTAGCCAGCAGCTCAGTCGTGCTCGCACACGTCGCGTCGTCTCCGCGTCAAGCGACGGATAAACTTCAGGTCGGTATGTCGGCGGCTGGAACCAAAAGTTGCGATTTTGATTCGCTGCTTTGCCCGGAGGCCATACGTCGTCGCCACACTACGCCGGCGCGCGTCCACAAGTAGTGAACTTGTGGTTATCAACCTCAGATGCTTGTTACTAACTGGCTGATATTGCAGGCCATCGAAAAAGAGAGCTGCGGTTCATTTTGTTCAGCCAGAATGTCGCACCTTTACCAACGGTTTACATAATACCTACAAATTGCAGGAACGGGACTTGATAACAAGAAAGTCATCGAACCCCGTGTTCGTCGCTCTGCCAATTGCACCTCTGCTGACTGCTTCATTTCCACGACACCCCGCACATTGCGGACCAACGGTCGAAAACCGAGGGACCCTTCGTCATGCTCGCCAGCCTGTCTATTCGCGCCAAGATCACCATTGTTCTTTCATTTTTGCTGCTTGCGATGACGGGTCTGGGCCTGGTCGCAGTTCGCAAGATGCAGGCGATCAACGCCAATGCGGTGGATATCCAGACCAGCTGGCTGCCAAGCGTGCGTTTCCTCGGCGATCTGCGCTCCGGCGTCATCACCTATCGCAACGTGATCCGTCAGCACATGCTGTCCGAGACGTTGGAGGAGAAGCTGGCCAATGAGAAAACGCTCGAGACGGTGGTGGCGAGCAACACCGCTATCCGCGCGAAGTATGAGAAGCTGATCACCTCACCGGAAGAGCGCGCGCTCTACGAGGAATGGAGCAAGCTCTGGGACAGCTACAAGAAGGGCACGCTCGATGTGATGGATCTGTCGCGCAAGAGCGCCGGCAAGATGCCACAGGAAGCCAATGCGTTGAACACGAAGACCGTGAATCCGATCGGCCTGAAAGCTGACGAAATTCTGAACAAGGACATCGAACTCAATCTCAGGGGATCCGATACTGCCGGTGCAGACGCCCTCGCCAATTACGATGCTGCCTTCATGATGGTTGTCGCAATCCTCGTCGTCTCGGCGTTGCTCGGCATCGGTATTGGTATTTATCTTGTGAAGGACGTCTCCAGCGGCATCGCATCGATCGTCAAGCCGATGCAGGCGTTGGGCCAGGGCGATCTGACCGCGGTCGTGCCGCATCAGGGCATGAAGACCGAGATCGGCACGATGGGAGACGCGCTGCAGATCTTCAAGCAGGCGCTGATCGACAAGCGTGCGGCGGACGAAGCAGCAGCAGCCGATGCAGAAGCCAAGATCGAGCGCGGTCGCCGCGTCGATAGCATCACCCGCGAATTCGAAACGATGATCGGCGAGATCGTCGAGACGGTGTCGTCGGCTTCGACCGAACTGGAAGCCTCTGCCAGCACGCTGACTGCGACCGCCGAACGTTCGCAGGAGCTGACAACGACCGTGGCAGCCGCTTCGGAGGAAGCCTCGACCAATGTGCAGTCGGTTGCTTCGGCGACCGAGGAGATGGCCTCGTCAGTGAACGAAATCAGCCGTCAGGTGCAGGAATCGGCCAGCATCGCCAATCAGGCCGTCGATCAGGCCCGCCTGACCAACGATCGCGTCAGCGCGCTGGCCAGTGCGGCCGCTCGCATCGGTGACGTCGTCGAGCTGATCAACAACATCGCCGGCCAGACCAATCTTCTGGCGCTCAACGCAACTATCGAAGCAGCGCGTGCCGGCGAGGCCGGTCGTGGCTTCGCGGTGGTGGCATCGGAAGTGAAGGCGCTGGCCGAGCAGACGGCGAAAGCCACCGGCGAGATCTCGACGCAGATCTCCGGCATCCAGGCGGCGACGCAGGAATCGGTTGGTGCGATCAAGGAGATCGGGGACACCATCGGCCGGATGTCCGAGATCGCTTCGACGATCGCCTCGGCGGTGGAAGAGCAGGGCGCTGCGACCCAGGAAATCTCCCGCAACGTCCAGCAGGCAGCGCAGGGTACCATGCAAGTCTCGTCGAACATCACCGACGTTCAGCGTGGCGCCAGCGAGACCGGCTCGGCATCCTCGCAGGTGCTCTCCGCAGCGCAGTCGCTGTCCTCGGACAGCACGCGTCTGAAGGTCGAGGTCAGCAAGTTCCTGAACGCCGTACGCGCAGCCTGACGCTACGAGATATCGAGACATTGAAGCCGGCGCGAAAGCGCCGGCTTTTTTCATTGTCAATTGACGCCGCCTTCCACCCATTCGCTTGGTGCGCTGTTCTGTTTGCGCAGGTTATGGGCTACCGCGTGCAACGGTTATGTGGCCGCGCTTCTCAACTTTGTGCCCAGCGCTGCGCAACGTCCTGCGGCGTCTTGGCGATCTCTTAGTCATTTGCTGCAATCGTGTACTACGCGCTTTTTGCACGCAGCGGCATACCGTCGTCGCTGCAAGTTATTTGGACCGGCGTTGCGTCTTAGAAAGAGACCATGACCCCTATCGATTATGAGTATTTGCAGAAGATTCTGAAAGATCGTTCCGGATTGGTGCTATCGGCCGACAAGAAGTACCTGCTCGAAAGCAGATTGATGCCGCTGGCGCGCAAGGCCGGTGTCGCCGGGATCAGCGAACTCGTTCAGAAGATGAAAGCCGGTTCCGAGCCGATGATCTCGGATGTGGTCGAAGCCATGACCACCAACGAGACCTTCTTCTTTCGCGACAAGACACCGTTCGAGCATTTTCAGAACACGGTTATTCCCGACCTGATCAAGGCGCGCGCTGGCAAGCGCAGTCTGCGGATCTGGTGCGCGGCTGGCTCGACCGGGCAGGAACCATATTCGCTCGCCATGATCATGAAGGAACTCGGCGCCGCGCTGACGGGGTGGCGCGTCGAGATCGTGGCCACGGATCTCTCGCCCGAAGTGCTCGAAAAATCACGCACTGGCGTCTACACCCAGTTCGAGGTGCAGCGCGGCCTGCCGATCCAGTTGCTGGTGAAACACTTCAAGCAGACCGGCACGACGTGGCAGCTCAATGCAGATATCCGCGCGATGGTTCAGTTCAAGCAGTTCAATCTGCTGCAGGACTACGCGCATCTTGGCAAGTTCGATGTCATCTTCTGCCGCAACGTGCTGATCTATTTCGATCAGGCCGCCAAGACCGACATCTTCGGCAGGCTTGCAAAAGCCAGCGAACCTGACGGCTATCTGTTCCTGGGCGCAGCCGAGACCGTGGTCGGTCTCACCGACCGCTATCGGGTTTGCTCCAATCGTCGCGGTGTCTATCTGCCGGTGAGTGCGCAAGCGTCGCCATCGATCGTGCCCGACATGGGTGCCGGACTGAAGACGTCTCCCGCCAGTATGCGGGCGTAGGAGCGGTCATGGCAGAAGAAGTTGCAACCAACGGGCGCGTCATTTTCGGGCGCGGCTACAATGTCTGGATCATGGCCATCGACGGCACATGGCGGCGCAGTTGTGTGTTGAAGGCTGTGTCGAGTCACGACGCCGAGTTGATACTCGAGACCTCCATCGAGGGCCTCAATCTGAAAGAGTTCTTCCTGCTGCTGTCATCGACCGGACTCGCCTATCGCCGCTGCGAACTGGTCAAGGTGAACGGTGCGCAGATCGATATTCGCTTCCTGAACACCAAAGGTAGCAAGAAGAAATCGCCGGCGAAGAGCGATCACGGCGATATGGCTGACGCCTGATCATGCGGCATCAAGATATCGATGATCATCACATCGAAGCTTGTATCTTCCAACACAAATAGACCGATCTCGCCACCATCGGCCGAGACGGTTTCGAAGCCCTCGCGTTCCAGTGTCAGCCTAATGGACATGGACACGAGTGGGTCGTCGTCGACGACCAGAATGCGTTTCATGGCGGCGCCCCCGCGCGCTGGAGTGAGCCTGCAGTCACTCTCCACGCAACACGCAACCATGACGCGACGAATCGCCGACGACGCCAAGTGTTTAGTCATTTCGCCGGAGGTGTCTGTCCAGATTTGCACACTTGGGGCATTTCGTTGTTGCCGGGTTGCACGCGCCATGTACATGGTTGGATATGAGCATGATGTTCGAAGAACTGGATTATCGCCCGACGCCGATGGGTGTCCTGACCCTGCGACGTCGGCGGAAGCCGGGCACGGACATCGATATCTTTGAGATCAAGCTCGGCGACGAATTTCTGATGTCGAGCGCATTCACGGCTGCCGAGATCGCGCTGGCGGATATCGGTCTGGCGTCACTAACCGGCAGCGGGCTGGATGTCGTCGTTGGCGGTCTCGGTCTGGGCTACACTGCGCAGGCCGTTCTCGCGCATGAGAAGGTCGGTTCGCTGGTCGTCATTGATGCACTGCCCGAAGTGATCGAATGGCATCAGGCCGGTCTGATCCCGATCGGCCGCGAATTGTCGGCGGACGGGCGCTGCCGTCTCGTCCATGGCGATTTCTTCAAGATGGCGACCTTGACGGGTGGTCATCTCGATCCCGACGAACCCGATCGTCGCTTCGATGCGATACTGGTCGATATCGACCATGCGCCGGACAACCTGCTGCATCCGAGCCATGCCGTGCTCTATACGGCGGCCGGGCTGCAGCGTCTGTCGGAGCATCTCAAGCCCGGCGGCGTGTTTGCGCTGTGGTCGAACGACCCACCAGAAGCTGCATTCACGGCCGTGATGGAGAGTGTCTTTGGCGCCGTCACCGCGCATGTCGTGGCCTTCGACAATCTGAACGCAGACGAGGAAGTGTCCAACACCGTCTATGTCGGCACCAGGATCGAAGAGGCCGCATAGCGCGCCGTTGCGCTATTCGGCGGCCTGTTTCGCCAGCATCTGCTTGTCCGACCGGTTATCGTCGTCGCGCTTCGATCGTCCCCAGCTCGACATGGTATTGGAAAGCTTGTCGAGATAGACATAGACCACTGGTGTCGTGAACAGCGTCAGTGCCTGGCTGACGATCAGGCCGCCGACCATCGCGTAGCCGAGCGGCTGGCGGATTTCCGAACCGGTGCCGGTGCCGAGCATCAACGGCACGCCGCCAAGCAGCGCCGCCATGGTCGTCATCATGATCGGGCGGAAACGTAGGATAGCGGCCTTGCGGATGGCTTCTTCCGGTTCAAGATGTTCGTCGCGCTCGGCAGCAATTGCGAAGTCCACCAGCATGATGCCGTTCTTCTTGACGATGCCGATCAGCAGCACGATGCCGATCAGTGCGATCAGACTGAAATCGAAACCGAACGCCATCAGGATCGCCAGCGCGCCGACGCCGGCAGAGGGCAGGGTGGACAGGATCGTCAGCGGGTGGATGTAGCTCTCATAGAGAATGCCGAGGATCAGATAGACCACCACCAGTGCGGCGAGGATCAGCAGCGGCACCGTCGATAGCGATTGCTGGAACGCTTGCGCCGTGCCCTGGAAGGTACCGCGCAAGGTCGAGGGCGCGCCGATATCCTGCATGGCAGCCTGTACGGCATCGGTCGCCTGTCCGAGGGCAACGCCCTGCGCCAGATTGAAGCTGATGGTGATCGCCGGGAATTGGCCCTGATGGCTGATCGAAAGCGGCCGCACCGGCACCGTCGTCCATTTCGCAAAGGCCGACAGTGGCACCATGTCGCTTGTCGTCGGCGACTTGATATAGATCTTGTCGAGTGAGTCGAGCTTGCCCTGCATCTCGGGCAATATCTCGAGAATGACGTGATAGCTGTTCAACTGCGTGAAATACTGGGCGACCTGACGCTGGCCGAACGCGTCATACAGCGTGTCGTCGATCAGTTGCGGCTGGATGCCGTAGCGCGAAGCGTTGTCGCGATCGATGGTCAGCGTCAGCGTCGTGCCCTTGGTCTGCTGGTCGGTGGCGACGTCGCGTAGACCCGGCAGCGTCTGCATCTTGGCCAGAATCTTCGGCGCCCACTCGTTCAGTTCGGCCAGATTGGCGTCCTGCAGCGTGTATTCGAACTGGGTGCGGGTGGCGCGGCCGCCGAGCCGGATATCCTGCGCCGCCTGCATGAACAGGCGTGCGCCCTGAACCTTCTCCAGCTTCGGTCGCAGCCGTGTGATGATCTGTTGCGCATTGGCGGAACGTTCGTCCCGCGGTTTCAAGGTAATGAACATGCGCCCGGTATTGAGCGCGCCGCCGCTGCCGCCGATCGACATGGCGACACTGGCGACGTCGGGATCGGCCTGCACGATCTTGCCGAGTTCTTCCTGGTGGACCTTCATGTCTGCAAAGGAAATATCCTGCGACGCTTCGGAGGAAGCGGTGATCAGGCCGGTGTCCTGCTGCGGGAAGAAGCCCTTCGGGATAATCATGAATAGATAGACCGACAGGACGAGCGTGGCGAAGAACACCATCAGCGTCGTCAGGCGCCAGCGCAGCACGAGGTCGAGGCCGCGCTCATAGGCGCGCAGTAGAGCGTCGAAGGCGTTCTCGCTGAGCTGATAGAGCCGGCCATGCTTGGCGTGTTTCTCTTCGCGCAGGAAGCGCGACGCCATCATGGGCGTCAGCGTCAGCGACACCACCAGCGAGACGAAGATTGTCATGGTCAATGTGACTGCGAATTCGCGGAACAGGCGGCCGATAATGCCACCCATCAGCAGCAGCGGGATCAGCACCGCGACCAGCGAGACTGATATCGAGACGATGGTGAAGCCGATTTCACCGGCGCCTTTCAGCGCGGCAGCCATCGGTGTTTCGCCTTCCTCGATATATCTAGTGATGTTCTCCAGCATCACGATGGCGTCGTCGACCACGAAACCGACCGAGATGGTCAGCGCCATCAGCGACAGGTTGTCGAGCGTATAGCCGAACACCCACATCAGCGCGCAGGCGCCGAGCAATGCGAGCGGTACGGTCACGCTGGGAATGACGGTGGCCCAGACGCTGCGCAGGAAGACGAAGATCACCATTACGACGAGGGCGATGGTCAGCAGCAGGGTGAACTGGACATCCTGCACGGCGGCGCGGATGGTCTGCGTGCGATCGCTGAGGACCTCGATCTTCACGGTCGGCGGGATCGCGGCCACCAGACGCGGCAGCTCGGCCTTGATCTTGTCGACAGTGTCGATGACGTTGGCGCCGGGCTGCTTGAAGATCACCAGAAACACGCCGCGCTTGCCATTGGCCCAAGCCGCCTGCTTGGCGTCTTCCGGGCCTGTCACCGCCGTGCCGATATCCCTGACCCGCAGCGGACCACCATTGCGATAGGCGATGATGACGTCGTTCCAGTCTTTCGACTCCGGCAACTGGTCGTTGGCGTAGATCGTGTAACTGCGGGTCGCGCCGTCGATATTGCCTTTCGGGCTGTCGACGGTGGTGATCGCGATCTGGCTGCGGATGTCTTCGAGCTGCAGCCCCTTGGCCACCAGCTTGGCAGGATCGATCTGGATGCGGATCGCCGGCTTTTGCTGGCCGCCGATCGTAACCTGGGCGACACCGGAGATCTGGCTGATCTGCTGCGCCAGTTGCGCATCGACACTGTCGCTGACCGTCGTAATGGGCAGCGTGTCCGATGTCGCCGACAGCAGCATGATCGGCGAGTCGGCCGGGTTGACCTTGCGATAGGTGGGCGGACTCGGAAGCGTCTTCGGCAATTGTCCGCCAGCGGCATTGATCGCAGCTTGCACGTCATTGGCGGCGCCGTCGATCGAGCGGTTGAGATCGAACTGGATCGTGACTGCAGATGTGCCGAGCGAACTCGTCGAGGTCATCTGCGCCACGCCGGGGATCTGCGCGAGCTGTCGCTCCAGCGGCTGCGCCACCGAGGATGCCATGGTCTCGGGGCTGGCGCCGGGCAGGGTGGCGGCGACCTGGATGGTCGGGAAGTCGACCTGCGGCAAAGGCGCGACGGGAAGCTGGGGATAGGAGACCAGGCCGACGAACAGGATGCCGGCCATCAGCAATGATGTTGCGATCGGATAGCGAATGAACGGTGCTGAAATTCCTCCGTTCATGGCTATTCGCCTTTCGCCGGAGTGGCTGCGGATGTTGCGACTGACGTCGCTACCAGCGCGCCCGGCTGCACTTTATATTGCCCGGCGACGATAACGCGCTCGCCGGCGCTCAGCCCGTCCTCGACCACCGTGCGGCCATCGATGGAACGGCCGACCTTGATTTTCTTCAGCTCGGCTTTGTTGTCGGCCCCGACCGCAAAGGCATAGAGCCCGTCGGCCCCATGTTGAACGGCATCGTCGGGAATGACGGTCGCATCCTTCAACGTGGTCACCAGCAGCCGCGTCGAGACTGAGAGGCCGGGCCACAGCACGTGGTCCTTGTTGTCGAATACCGCCTTGAGCCGGATCGTGCCGCTGGTCGTATCCACCTGATTGTTGATGACCGCGAGCGTGCCTTCCGAGAGCGTCCGCTTTCCGTCGGTGGTCAGCGCGATCACCTTGAGCGGATGTTCCGCGAGCGACTGGCTGATGTCGATGAGGTTCTGTTCAGGCGCGGTGAAGATCACGGCGATCGGCTCGATCTGCGCAATGGTGACGATGCCGGTCTGTGTCGCGGCATTGACGATGTTGCCTTGGTCGACCTGACGAAAGCCGACGCGGCCGGAGATCGGCGCCTTGATCGTGGTGTAAGCGAGCTGGGTCTGCGCATTCGAGATCGCGGCATCGTCGGCAGCGATCTGCGCGCTCAGCTGCTGCACGGTGGAGCGTTGTGTGTCTGTCTGTTGCCGTGTCGCGAATTCGCCGAGTTTGGTGAAGCGCTGCAAATCCAGATTGGCATTGGCGAGATTGGCTTCGTCCTGCGCTTTCTTGGCCTTGGCCTGATCGAGCGCTGCCTGGAACGGGCGCGGATCGATCTGTGCGAGCAGGTCACCCTCCTTGACGATCTGTCCTTCGGTGAAAGCGATCGTGTCGATCTGACCATCGACACGGGTCCGCACGACCACGGTATTAAAACCCTGCACGGTGCCCAGACCGCCGAGATAAACGGGGAAATCAGCTTTTTCGACAGATGCAATTTTCACCGGGACGGGGGCAGGGCCGCGCGGTTTGTCGGCATTCGCCTGCTGTGCTCCGGTAGCTCCGTAATGCTGCCATGCGATAGTTCCGCCGGCCGCAAGCAGCGCCAGAACAATCAGCCCAGTCCATCGAAAACGGGTAAGCGTTGTCATGGTGATCTCATCAATCTCTTGGCAGCCACTGACGCAGACATGCGCGTCCAATGCGCGCCCGCTTGGGCGGCTCCTGATCAGCTAGGTGGCGACTCAAATGCTGTAAACACACGACCGCTTGAACGCGTGCTTCATTGCCAAATCTTCATGTTCACTATGATTTACGCGTGATTTCTCGCATCGTTCCAACAGGACACTGCGCCTCGTTTTATGCAGCGTCTTGGACAATCCATCGGCGCAGTGAGAAGCGCCTGGTGTTGTAACTGCGCGTCGTATCCGCCATAGGCTCGTCGAAGCCGACATTGCGGCTTGTAAATGTAATCGATCCGGAGCGGCACATGGACGAGTTGAATGGGCGGATGATCGCCTGTCAGATTTTGATTACCGGATTGATCGCGCGGGTCGCCAATGACTCGCCGGATCCGCTGCGCTTCCTGACCGACTATCGGGACGAGATCAAAGCCGTCGTGCGTGGCATCAACATCGCCGGCATGGAGAATACGGATCGGGTAAGGCAGTCGGCGTTGCAGACCGTCGACGAGATGTTCTCGCTGATGAAGCCGCCCAGCAGCGAATAGGGCGGCCGTCTCATATTACCTCCCGGTAGCTGCCGCGACCAATCTAGACATATTCAAACATAAGAACCCTGCATTCTCGCCCAATTGCGTTGACCACCCGTTCTCCTGCCGACTACGTCCATGGGACAAATTATCGCACTTGATGCGTCCTAGCGTCGCAGTTTTGGGGGAATTCGATGGGTACGGCGAAAATGCCGCGGTCTTTGCGTGCTGTTTCTGAGGTTCGTGTCGGCGAGGGCGCCGATCCCCATTCTGGCCGCAAAGTAACTGCGGTTGCGGGTCTTATCGCGGTTGCGTCGTTCAGCGGTGCCGAAGCGCAGCAATCCACCCTTCCGCCGGTCACAGTGGATGCACCGGTTGCCCGGCCCCGGCCGGCGGCATCGAAGCCAACTCCGGACCAGATTCGCGCGCGCACCGCGCTCCGCCGCGCCGCCCGCCGGGCTCAACCGGTGCCAGTCGCGCCCGTACCATTTCCGAATGCCGGCGGACTTGCGGCCGATCCTTATGCCGATCCCGCCGCGCCCTATAAAGGTGACCGCCTTGCGGGCGGCAAATTCACCGAGAAGCTGCTGGATACGCCGCGCACCGTCACGGTGCTCACCAGGGAAGTTCTCGAGGACAAGAACGCGACGTCGCTGCGCGATGCCGTCCGTTCGACAGCCGGCGTGACGCTTGGAACCGGTGAGGGCGGCAACGCTTTCGGCGATCGCTTCTTCATTCGCGGCTTCGATGCCCGCAATGACGTGTTCGTCGACGGTATCCGCGACCCGGCCGTTAGCATTCGCGAAAACTTCTTCACCGAACAGGTCGAGATCCTGCGCGGTCCGGCATCGTCCTTCGCAGGACGCGGCACCGCAGGCGGTGCGATCAACATTGTCACCAAGCAGGCGGGCGACAAGAATTTCACCAATATCGATACCGCCTTCGGCACCGATGCCACCAAGCGCGTGACCATCGACGCCAATCAGGTGCTGAGCCCGACGGTCTCGGTGCGCGCCGGCGGCCTGTTCCAGGACGCCAATGTTGCTGGCCGCAACACCACGACTGACGATCGCTGGGGAGGCTTCGCGGCCATCAAGTGGACGCCGGTCGATGCCGTGAAGGTCACGGCCAACTACATCCACACCGACCTCAATTCGATCCCGGATTTCGGTATTCCATGGGACCGCGCGGCCAACAAGCCATCAACGGAAACCGGCATCGCGAACCGCAACAACTACTATGGTTTCGCCAATCGCGACTTCCAGCATGCCCGTCAGGATATCGGCTCGCTGAACACCGAAGTCGCACTGACGCCGGATGTCACCTTCAGCAACAAGATGCGGCTGGAACGTTCGACCCTGGCCTATGTCGGCACTTTGCCGGAAGCGCCCCGCGCCGGCATTCCCGGCTATCTCGCTGATCCCGCCGGTTACGGACTGGTTCAGCTCAATGCCGTCAGCCGCTATCAGACCACGGACACGATCGCTAACCAGTCAGACTTGAAGTTCAAGTTCGACACCGGTCCGATCAGGCACACGACCATCGTCGGTGCGGAGATCTCGCGCGAAAAGGTCGATATCGACACCTTTACGGGCCTGACAACGGAGTCGCTGCCGGGTGGGAGCACGAGCATCGGCTCCGTGATCGTTCCGATCAATAATCCGTATCTGACCTATTCGGCTTTTGCGCAGCCCACGCGTGCCAACAATCCAACGGTGATCAAGGTCGACACCAATGCGGGCTACGCCATCAATACGGCGAACTACAACGACCTCGTCTATCTGAACACCGGCATCCGTTATGACGACTACAGCGTCAGCGCAGGCAAGCCGTTTGCGACCACCACCACGTTCCCGCAAAAGGCGGATAGCGGAAATGTAAACTGGAATGTCGGCCTGACGTTGAAGCCGCTACCCTATGGCAGCGTCTATGCGGCCTACGCCACGTCGACCAACCCGGTCGGTGCGGAACTGGACGGCACCGACGCACGCTATGGCGGCTTCAACCTCACGGGCGCCTACAATCAGGTGTTCGCGCCGGAAAAGAACAAGTCGGCGGAAGTCGGTACCAAGTGGGAACTGTTCGATCGCCATCTGTTGCTGACCGGTGCCCTGTTCGAGACCACCAAGAGCAACGCGCGTGAGCAGCTCGCCGTCGGTGGCGTCACGCAGGTCGTCGCTGGTGCGTCTTACCGGATCCGCGGCATCGATCTCGGCGTCGCCGGCAAGATTACCGATCGCTGGAGCGTGTTCGGCGGTCTGGTTCTGATGGAATCCAAGGTGCTGAATTCGGCAACGCCTGCTTTCATCGGGCGCGATCTCGCCAATATCGCGCATCAGTCGTTCAACCTGATGACCAAGTACAAGTTCGACTATGGCTGGGAGCTGGGCGGGCAGGCGACCTATCAGTCGCAGCGCACCGGTGGCATTCTGTACACGACCACCACGACGGTCCTGCCGGAATTCTGGCGCTTCGACATGTTCGTCGAGAAGAAGATCGACAAGAACATCACCCTCAAGCTGTTCGTCAACAACCTCACCAACAAGCTCTACTATGACGGCTTCTACAACAGTGCTGCACCGTTCGTGCTGGTGGCGCCGGGGCGGTCGGGAACACTTGTTCTCAGTGGGAAGTTCTAGGGGATGCTGATCTGCATCCCTGATGTTCTGAGCAAAAGTGATGTGGCGGAGTTCCGCCGCATCATGGATGCGGCCGGTTGGGAGGACGGTCGCTCGACTGCCGGTGCGCAATCGGCGCTGGTCAAAAGGAACGAGCAACTGCCGCCGGACAGCGATGTGGCCCGCGCGCTCGGTAATCAGATTATCTCGGCACTGACGTCGAACCCGCGGTTTCTGTCTGCAGCAATTCCGCTGCATATCTTCCCGCCGCTGTTCAATCGTTACGTCTCGTCGGATGGACATCACTTCGGCGTGCACGTCGACAATGCAGTGCGCGGCGATCATCTCACCGGCATGCGTATCCGCACCGACCTGTCAGTGACGCTGTTCCTCTCCGAGCCCGAAGAATATGAAGGCGGTGAGCTCGTCATTGAAGACAATTACGGCTCACACGAGGTGAAGCTGCCGGCCGGCCACCTCGTACTTTATCCTGCTTCCAGTTTGCACCTTGTAACGCCTCTAAGGGCAGGTATGCGCGTAGCGTCTTTTTTCTGGCTACAGAGCATGATACGTGATGCTCATGCGCGCAGCATGATCTTCGATCTCGACAGCGCGATTCAGAGCCTAGTTGAACGTCTCGGAAGAGACGACCCAGAAACGGTCAAATTGACGGGCATCTATCATAATCTCATCCGCTACTGGGCCGAGGTATAAGCTTGTTTAGAACTGTTCTTAAGTCGCTGGCTGTGCTGGCAGTGGTCGCGTTTGCTTCGCCAATCATTGCGCAGCAGGCTGCAAAACCCGTGGCGCCGGTGGTTACTCAGGCAGCTCCCACTGCGGCGCCGGCCCCGGTAGCTGCTCAGCCGAGCAGCCCAGCGGCGAGCCCGGCCGCTTCGACAGCTCTTGCTAGCCCGGTGGTGGAGGCCGCGCCCAGGCCGATGGTCGCGACCGGTGAGCACGATCTGTCGCCCTGGAAAATGTTCATGGGTGCCGACATCATCGTCAAGGCGGTGATGGTGGGTCTGGCTTTCGCATCGGTCGTCACCTGGACGGTCGGCATTTTCAAGATGATGGAACTGACCTGGGCCATGCGTCGCTTGAAGGCCGCGCTCCGCAAGATCGGTGAATCGCGTTCGCTGTCCGAAGCACAGATGGCGCTCGGCGAGCGCGGCACGATCCTGTCGCGATTTTTGGCAGCGGCGATGCGGGAAGGGCGGATGTCCGCCGGTATTTCGAGCGATGAAGGCATCAAGGAGCGCGCTGCGTCGAGCTTCGGCGAAATCGTTCGCGCTGAAGGCCGCAAGGTGCGCACCGGTATGGGCATCCTCGCGACCATCGGCGCAACGTCGCCGTTCGTCGGACTGTTCGGCACCGTGTGGGGCATCATGAACAGCTTCATCGGCATTTCGAAATCGCAGACCACGAATCTCGCCGTCGTCGCGCCCGGCATCGCCGAAGCGCTGCTGGCCACCGCCATCGGCCTCGTCGCGGCGATCCCGGCGGTCATCATCTACAATCACTTCTCGCGCGTGACGAAGGCCTACATGGAAATCGTCGGCCGTGCGCAGGGCGCCGCCGGTCGTTTGCTGTCACGCGATCTTGATCGCACGCATTCGAGTTCACACGCACGCGCAGCGGCTGAATAATCATGGGTATGTCGCTTTCCGAAGGTGCAGACGACGATGATGATTTCGGTGAAAATCACGAAATCAACGTCACACCCTTCATCGACGTCATTCTGGTTCTGCTGATCATCTTCATGGTGGCTGCGCCGCTGTCGACGGTGGACCTGCCGATCAATCTGCCGAGCTCGACGGTGACGCCGCAGAAGAAGCCGGACAAGCCGACCTATGTGAGCATCAAGCCGGATCTCGCGGTCGCGATCGGCGAGAACATGGTCAAGCGTGTCGATCTGGTGCGTCAGCTCGATGCGATGGGCGACGGCAACAAGGATCGTCCGATCTTCCTGCGCGTCGATCGCGCGGTGCCCTATGGCGAATTCTTCGATGTGATGGAACGGCTGCGTGCCGGTGGCTATCAAAAGACCAAGCTTGTTGCACTGGAAGGTGTTCCGGATGCCGCTGCGGCATCGCCGGCACCGATCGCTGCACCTGACGCGCCGAAGCCCTGACGTTACGGAAGCGCTATGTCCGAGCTCGATAGAAAGTCGTCCTGGCGACTGTGGCTGATCGCGGCGCTTGTCGCCGTGCTGCTGCATGTCGGCGGCATCGCTGCGGCTGTGTTCGAGATGCAGCAGGAAGAGGATGACGACGGCCTCGGCGCCAATGCCATCGAAGTCGGGATGGAAATGGTGTCGCCCGACGTCGAGCCGACCGATCTTCCGCAGGGCCCGGATTCGGAGGCCTCGACCGCATCTCCGGCCGTTCAGGAGCAGAAGGCTGTCGAGAAGCAGAGCGATCTCCCCAAGGAGACGCCGCACGAGAGCGAAGAACCCGATCAGGTCGTGACCGAGAGCAAGGCGACCAAGCCGGAAGAAGAGACACCCGAAAAGGCGCAAAAGCAGCAGCAGGCGTCGCAGGAATCCGTCGCGTCGGAAGCCGCCGCACAGCAGAAGCTCGATGATTCCAAGGCTGGCGAGAAAGCACAAGCGCAGCAGGGCGGCATCGGCACCGACAAGAAGCGCCTGTCGACAATCTGGTCCAAGCAGCTCAGCGCCTATCTCGAAAAGAACAAGCGCTATCCGCAGGAGCGCCAGCAGAAGACGGCCGAAGTGACGGTGAATTTCGAGATCGACCGCGTCGGCAAGGTCCTGGCTGTGCGGGTGGTGAAGGGCTCTGGCGACGCCGCATTCGACGAGGCCGCGGTTGCCATGGTGCGTCGCTCAGACCCGCTGCCGGCGCCGCCGCCGTTGATCGCCGACGACGGCCTGAGCTTCACCGTGCCCGTGATCTTCCGCGTCAAGGGCAAGGGCTGACGAGAAGGGCGACTTAGTAGGTCGCCCGTCCGCCCGAAATATCGAACACCGCGCCGGTCGAGAAGGCGCAGTCTTCCGAGGCCAGCCAGGCAGCCATTGCGGCCAGTTCCTGCACCAGTACGAAACGTCCTTTCGGAATCTTCGACAGCATGAAGTTGATGTGCTGTTCGGTCATCTGGTCGAAGATCGCCGTCTTCGCGGCCGCAGGCGTGATGGCGTTGACGTTGATCTCGTGACCGGCCAGTTCCTTGCCGAGCGACTTGGTCAGCGCGATCAGGCCGGCCTTCGATGCCGAATAGTGCGAGGCGTTTGGATTGCCTTCCTTGCCGGCGATCGAGGCGATGTTGACGATGCGGCCGTAATTCTGTTTCAGCATCACAGGGACGACGGCCTTACAGCATAGGAACGGGCCGTCGAGATTGATGCGCATCACCTTGCGCCAATCGTCGTAATCGATCTCCCACACCGGCTTGTTGAATCCGGTGATGCCGGCATTGTTGACCAGGATATCGATCTTGCCGAACTCTTGAAGCGTCGCATCACGAGCTTCATCAATTGAAGCGACGTCCGTGACGTCGACTTTGAGGGCAATCACTTCGTCGCCGATTTCGCTCGCCGTTCTTACGGCCAGGTCAATATCTTGATCCCAGATCGCCACTTTGGCGCCGGAAGCGACGAAACGTTCGGTGATCGCGCGGCCAAAACCCTGGGCGCCGCCCGTGACCACGGCGCAACGGCCGTTCAAATCGATCTTGTTCATGATGCGATGTCCTCGGTTACAGCGTCCAGCCGCCGTCGATGATGTGCGCGACGCCGGTGGTGAAGGCGCTCTCGTCGCTGGCGAGATAGACGGCGAGGGACGCGATTTCCTCGGCGGTGCCGAGGCGGCCCATCGGCTGCCGGCTGACGAACAGCTCGCGGCCATTCGGGCCTGCGGCCGCGGCGCGGTCGAGCATCGACGGCGTTTCGATCGTGCCGGGGCAGATCGCGTTGCAGCGAATGCCTTTGGTGATGTAGTCGACAGCCACAGCACGGGTGAGGGCGGCGACGGCAGCTTTGGTTGCGCCATAGACGTAGCGGTTCGGTGCTGCCTTGAAGACACCGGCGGCGGAGGAGATATTGACGATCGCACCATTGCCGCGCGCAAGCATGCCGGGCAGGAACGCACGGATGGTCCGGTGCATCGATTTGACGTTCAGGTCGAACGAGAAGTCCCAGTCGGAATCGGAGCATTCCAGTGCTGCGCCGTGATGCACGAAGCCGGCGGCGTTGAGCAGGATGTCGATATCGCCGACCTTCTTCGCCATCGCTTCGACGGCAGCCGTGTCGCGCACGTCGAGCCGTGCAGTCTCGGCGATACCATCCTTGGTCAGCAGCGCCACGCCGTTGTCGTCGATATCGGTGGCGAACACCGTTGCGCCTTCGCGCGCAAAGGCCAGTGCACAGGCGCGGCCGATACCGACGGCGCCCGCGGTGACGAAGGCGCGTTTGCCTTTCAAGCGGTCAGACATGTGAAATCTCCCTGAAATTTTTCATTCACTCTCCGCCGTCATTGCGAGGAGCGAAGCGACGAAGCAATCCAGAAGCCAAGAAGAAAGACTGGATTGCTTCGCTGCGCTCGCAATGACGACCGAGGGATTAGTGATTATGCCGCGCCGTCCCGACCGTGCCGGCGATATCGCGATAGCGCGTGGCCAGTTCGAGGCAGGCACCGGTGGCCTGCTGGCCGACGGTGTTGCGATAGAGCTCCTGCCACGGCGTCTGGTTGGCCGGATATTTGAATCCGCCATTGGCCATCAGTTCGGCGCGACGTCGCTTCAGCTCCTCGTCGGAGATCAGGATATTCGCCGAGCCCTTGTTGAGATCGATGCGCACCTTGTCGCCCGTTTTCAGGATTGCGAGGCCCCCATTGGCTGCCGCTTCAGGTGTAGCGTTGAGGATCGACGGCGAGCCGGATGTGCCCGACTGCCGGCCATCGCCGATACAGGGCAGCGATAGAATGCCGCGTTTGATCAGCGCTGCCGGTGGCTGCATGTTCACGACTTCCGCGCCGCCGGGATAGCCGATCGGGCCGGTGCCGCGCACGAACAGGATGCAATGCTCGTCAATATCGAGCGAGGCATCGTCGATGCGATCGTGATAATCCTCTGGCCCCTCGAACACGATGGCGCGGCCTTCAAATGCGTTCGGATCCTTCGGATTGATCAGATAGCGATCGCGGAATTCCTTGGAGATCACCGAGGTCTTCATGATCGCGGAATCGAACAGATTGCCGCGCAACACGAGGAAGCCGGCATCAGCCACCAGCGGTTTGTCATAGGACCAGATGACGTCGTTGTCCGGTTTGGGCGAGGCGGCGCAATTTTCCCCCATGGTCTTGCCGTTCACCGTGATCACATCCTCATGGATGCGCTTGTGCTTCATCAGCTCGCGGACCACCGAGGGCACACCACCGGCGCGATGATATTCCTCGCCGAGATAGAAGCCGGCCGGCTGCATGTTGACCAGCAGCGGTACGTCATGGCCGAATTTCTGCCAGTCGTCGATATCGAGTTCGACGCCGATATGACGCGCGAGCGCGTTGATATGGATGGGCGCGTTGGTTGAACCGCCAATGGCGGAGTTGACCACGATGCAGTTCTCGAACGCCTTGCGCGTCAGGATGTCGGACGGCTTGAGGTCCTCCCACACCATGTCGACGATACGGCTGCCCGTCTCATAGGCAATCTGGCCGCGCTCGCGATAGGGAGCGGGGATGGCAGCGCAGCCGGGCAGTGACATGCCCAAAGCTTCGGCCAGCGAGTTCATCGTCGACGCGGTGCCCATGGTGTTGCAATGGCCGACCGACGGCGCCGAGGACGCGACCAGCGTCATGAATTCTTCGTAGCCGATCTCGCCGGCGGCAAGGCGTTCACGTGATTTCCACACCACGGTGCCGGAGCCGGTACGCTGGCCTTCGTGCCAGCCGTTCAACATCGGACCGCCGGACAACACGATTGCGGGGAGATTGACTGTCGCTGCTGCCATCAAACAGGCCGGCGTGGTTTTGTCGCAGCCGGTTGTCAGCACGACGCCATCGAGCGGATAACCGAACAGGATTTCCACAAGGCCGAGATAAGCAAGGTTGCGATCAAGCGCCGCAGTCGGCCGCTTACCGGTCTCCTGAATCGGATGTACCGGGAATTCCATCACAAGACCGCCGGCAGCGGTAATGCCTTCGCGCACGCGCTTGGCGAGTTCGAGATGATGGCGATTGCAGGGCGACAGGTCGTTGCCGGTCTGCGCAATGCCGATGATCGGCTTGCCGGACTGCAATTCGTGACGCGTCAGGCCGTAGTTCAGATAGCGCTCAAGATAGAGTGCAGTCATTCCGGGATTGTGGGGATCGTTGAACCATTCGCTCGAACGAAGTTTGCGCTTGGTTGCCTTTGCAGGCGAGGTCCCCGCAGTCGGCGTGGACGAAGTCGACTTGGTCATCATTTCTCCCGCAGCGCACACTTTATATTCTGGTGCGTCGTCTCTTTTGATTGGTCACGAATGTTTGCACGCCACTGGCTGCTTCGCAACGTTTGCATCTGCGAAGTTTTTCTACGACTATGATCCAACGACACGCCGCCAGAAAATCTGGTAGGATGTCAGACAAGTAAGAACAGGCGGCTCCGGCAATCGGAGGACGCAGTCTCTAAAATGGGACATTTGGGAGGGAAATGTATGGCGTCCGTGCAGATTCACGACGTTCGTAAGTCTTTTGGCGGTTTTGAGGTTCTCCACGGCGTGTCGGTCCCCATCGAGGATGGCCAATTCGTGGTTCTGGTTGGGCCATCCGGCTGCGGAAAATCCACATTGCTGCGCATGTTGGCGGGCTTGGAGAAGATCACCTCCGGCACGATCTCGATCGGCGATCGCGTGGTCAATGATGTCCAGCCGAAAGAGCGCGACATCGCCATGGTGTTCCAGAATTACGCGCTGTATCCGCATATGACGGTTGCCCAGAATATGGGCTTTTCGCTCAAGCTGCGCGGCGCCGACAAAAGCGAGATCGATCAGAAGGTCAATCGCGCCGCCGATATTCTCGATTTGAGGCGATTGCTTGAGCGTTTCCCTCGGCAGTTGTCGGGTGGTCAGCGTCAGCGCGTCGCCATGGGCCGCGCCATTGTGCGTGACCCGCAGGTGTTTTTGTTCGACGAGCCACTGTCGAATCTCGATGCCAAGCTGCGCGTCGCCATGCGCGCCGAGATCAAGGAACTGCATCAGCGCCTCAAGACCACGACGGTCTATGTGACGCATGACCAGATCGAGGCCATGACCATGGCCGACAAGATCGTGGTGATGCAGGACGGCATCGTCGAGCAGATGGGCGCTCCGCTGGAGCTCTATGATCGTCCCGAGAACAAGTTCGTTGCGGGCTTCATCGGATCGCCTGCGATGAATTTCCTCGAAGGTACGCTGAAGGTGAATGGCGGACAGCCATGGGTGGAGACCGCAAACGGTGCGAAGCTGCCGATCACGGCAGCGCCTGCGGCAGGGAACGACAAGGCCGTCACTTACGGCATTCGTCCCGAGCATCTCGAATTCGCCGATGACGGCATCGAGGCCGAGGTAGTGGTGGTCGAGCCGATGGGGTCGGAAACCCAGGTCGTTGCGCGCATTGGCACGCAGGACATCATCGCGATCTTCCGCGATCGGCGTCCGGTCGCGCCGGGCGACAAGATTCATCTCAGGCCGCGCGCGAATTCGGCGCATCTGTTCGACAAGGAGACCGGCAAGCGCGTCAACTGACGCGTTGTTACACCAAATCAATTTCAAAACATTGGTCGATCAACGAACCAATATTACAGGGAGAAGACGAAAGATGACTGGATTTAAACCGGATCGCCGATCTCTGCTCAAGGGCGGCGCGATCACGCTTGCTGCTGCGGCGACCATGTCCGCGGATCAATTGCTAGGCTACGCAAAAGCCTGGGCGCAGGCCTCACAGTGGAAGCCGGAAGCTGGCGCCAAGATCAACCTGCTGCGCTGGAAGCGCTTCGTCGAAGCCGAAGACGTGGCCTTCATGAAGATCGTCGACGCCTTCCAGAAGGCGACCGGCGTCACCATCACCGTCTCCAACGAATCCTATGACGACATTCAGCCAAAGGCTTCGGTCGCGGCGAATACCGGGCAGGGCCTCGACATGGTCTGGGGCCTGTACTCCCTGCCGTTCCTGTTCCCGACCAAGTGCATGGACGTCTCCGACGTCGCCGACTATCTCGGCAAGAAGAACGGCGGCTGGGCCGAGTCCGGCAAGCAGTACGGCATGCATAACGGCAAGTGGATCGGCGTTCCGGTCGCTGCGACCGGCGGTCTGGTGAATTATCGCGTCGCCGCCGCTGAAAAGGCCGGCCACAAGACGTTCCCGAATGATCTCGGTGGCTTCCAGGATCTGTTCAAGGGCATGAACAAGAACGGCACCCCCGGCGGCATGGCGCTGGGCCACGCTTCGGGCGATGCCAATGGCTGGGTGCACTGGGCGCTGTGGGCCCATGGCGGCAAGCTGATCGACAAGGACAACAAGGTCACGATCAATTCTCCGGAGACCGCGAAGTCCCTGGAATACGTCAAGTCGCTCTACGATAACTTCATTCCCGGCACCGCATCCTGGAACGACTCGTCGAACAACAAGGCATTCCTGGCCGGCCAGCTGCATCTGACGACCAACGGGATCTCGGTCTATGTGACCGCAAAGAAGGAAGCCCCGGCGATTGCCGAAGACATGAACCACGCGCATTTGCCCGTCGGTCTGGACGGCAAGCGGCGTGAGCTTCATCTCGGTTTCCCGATCCTGATCTTCTCCTTCACCAAGTTCCCGCAGGCCTGCAAGGCGTTCACCGCCTTCATGATGGAGCCCGAGCAGTTCAATCCGTGGGTCGAGTCAGCCCAGGGCTATCTGTCGCCGTTCCAGCTTGCTTTCGAGAAGAACCCGATCTGGACCGCCGATCCGAAGAACACGCCATATCGCGACGTGGCTTCGACGGCAACGACCCCGGCGGGCGAAGCGCAGATGAGCGAGAATGCGGCGGCGGCGATCGCCGACTTCGTGGTCGTCGACATGTACGCCAATTACTGCACGGGCCGCGAGGACGTGAAGACCGCGATGTCGTCTGCCGAGCGCGCGGCGAAGCGCATCTTCCGCGCCTGAGGACGACCTTGCCGGCGCGGAGCGACCCGCGCCGGCAACTCTCCGGAGCAGCCGTGAATCTCGTTTCACAAAAGGCTGCCTGAACGATGGGAATGGGAATGCCAGAGACCGACTACAAGACAGTTCTCCCGGAAGGCTGGACGCGGCCGCGCGGTTTTGCGCATGCGGTGGTGGCCGGCGGTACGCGGAGCGTCCGGATCTCCGGTCAGCTCGGCAAGCAGAACGGGCAGGGCGAAGTCGCCGCGGGATCCGACTTCGGTACGCAGTGGCGCTACGCGATGGAGAATCTCGTCACCGTGCTGAAGGCAGCGGGCGGCGAACCCAAGCAAATCGTGATGCTGCGCGCTTATGTTACCGACATCAACGCATTCAAGACGTCCGGCGCCGCCATTGGCGAAGCCTGGGGCGCGACGCTCGGTAAGCATTTTCCAGCAATGACACTGGTTCAGGTTTCCGCTCTGATCGATCCGCACGCACGTGTCGAGATCGAGGGCGAAGCGATCCTGCCGTAACCGGATCATGACGCATGACTGACTGCACGACATCAGACCGAAGCCGACATCCGACTGGAGCTATCTTGCAATGACCACGATCCAGACATCGATGCCGGGGGCAGGGAAAGTGATCCCCAGATCCTCGGCCTGGGACCGGCTGCGGATCAACCGCAACTGGCTCGCATTGTGGTTCATGCTGCCGGCCGCGGCATTCCTGCTGCTGTTTCTCGCTTACCCGCTGTTCCTTGGCGTCTGGATGAGCTTCACCGACGATCGCATCGGTCGCGGTGGCGTGTTTGTCGGACTAGAGAACTACGAATGGCTGAAGGACGACAGCATCTTCTGGCTCTCGGTGTTTAATACGCTGCTCTATACGATCGTCGCCTCGGCCATCAAATTCGCCGTCGGCCTCTATCTGGCGCTGCTGCTCAACCGCCACATGCCGTTCAAGGCGCTGATCCGCGCCGCCGTGCTGATCCCGTTCATCGTGCCGACGGTGCTGTCGGCCATCGCGTTCTGGTGGATCTACGACTCGCAGTTTTCGATCATCTCGTGGTCGCTGATCAAAATGGGGCTGATCGACCACAACATTAATTTCCTGGGCGACAGCAACTGGGCACGAGGGAGCGTGATCTTCGCCAATATCTGGCGCGGCGTGCCGTTCGTGGCGATCACGCTACTGGCTGGTCTGCAGACCGTGTCGCCGTCACTCTATGAAGCCGCGACGCTGGATGGTGCCACCTCGTGGCAGCGCTTCCGCTTTATCACCTATCCGCTGCTGACGCCGATCATCGCGGTCGTCATGACCTTCTCGGTGCTGTTTACGTTTACCGACTTCCAGCTGATCTGGGCGCTGACTCGCGGCGGTCCGGTGAATGCAACGCATCTGATGGCGACGCTGAGCTATCAGCGCGGCATTCTTTCGGGTCGGCTCGGCGAGGGCGCAGCCATCGCCACCGCCATGATCCCGTTCCTCCTGGCAGCCATCGCCATTTCCTGGTTCGGCATGCAACGCCGCAAGTGGCAGCAAGGCACTGACAATGACTGATCACGCCGTCGATCACCGTACTGCCGTCGCGCCGACCGTCGAGAAAGACGATCACAGTGAGGGCATGGCCTATCTGGAGTCGCTGCCGAGGCGCATCGTCACGCTCTACATTCCGTTGTTCATCATCGTGGTGATCCTGCTGTTCCCGTTCTACTGGATGGCGCTGACCTCGATCAAACCCGACGAGCAACTGATCGACATGGAGCGGTTCAATCCGTTCTGGGTGATCAAGCCGACCTTCAAGCACATTCAAAAGCTGCTGTTCGAAACCAACTATCCGCAGTGGCTGTGGAATACGATGTATGTGGCAGCGGCTTCGACATTTTTGTCGATCGTTGCCAGTGTGCTCGCCGCCTATGCCATCGTGCGGCTGCGCTTCCGTGGTGCCGAGACGGTCGGGGCGCTGATCTTCATGGCCTATCTGGTGCCGCCGTCGATCCTGTTCATCCCGCTGGCCTCGGTCATCCAGGCCTATGGCCTGTTCGACTCGCCGCTGTCGCTGATCCTGGTCTATCCGACGCTGCTGATCCCGTTCTCGACCTGGCTCCTGATGGGCTATTTCAAGACCATCCCGTTTGAGCTCGAGGAATGCGCCCTCATCGACGGCGCCTCGCGCTGGCAGATCCTGGTCAAGATCATCATTCCCCTGGCGGTGCCCGGCCTGATCTCGGCCTTCATCTTCTCGTTCACTTTGTGCTGGAACGAGTTCATCTATGCGCTGACCTTCCTGCAATCGACCCAGAACAAGACCGTGCCTGTGGCCATCGTCAACGAATTCGTCGACGGCGACATCTACAAATGGGGCTCGCTGATGGCCGGCGCGCTGGTTGGCTCGCTGCCGCTGGTGATCCTGTATGCTTTCTTCGTCGAGCACTATGTGTCGGCGATGACGGGCGCGGTGAAGGAGTAGGCGGCTTACCCAATGTACCGCCCTCATCCTGAGGAGCGGTCGTCTTCGACCGCGTCTCGAAGGATGGCCGTAGTCTCATTCATGGTTCGAGACGGCGCCAAAGAGGCGCCTCCTCACCATGAGGGCCAGAGTTGAACCCAAGAACAAGAAGAAGGAGTTTTCCCTTGCACATCCTCATCCTCGGCGCCGCCGGCATGGTTGGCCGCAAGCTCACAGAGAAACTGGTTCGCGACGGCCGTCTCGGCAATCGCGACATTACCCGCATGACCCTGCAGGACGTGGTGGCGCCGGCAAAGCCTGCGGGTGCGTCGATTCCGATCGAACTGGTGACGTCGGACTTCGCCGACCCCAAGACGGCTGCGCCGCTGGTCGCCCACAAGCCGGAGGTGATCTTTCATCTCGCCGCCATCGTGTCGGGGGAGGCGGAGGCTGATTTCGACAAGGGCTATCGCATCAATCTCGACGGCACCCGCTACCTGATCGACGCTATCCGCGCCATCGGCGGCGGCTACAAGCCGCGGCTGGTCTTCACCTCGTCCATCGCCGTGTTCGGCGCGCCGTTCCCCGACAAGATCGGTGACGAGTTCATTCACACGCCGCTGACCTCCTATGGGACGCAGAAGTCGATCTGCGAAATGCTGATCGCCGACTACACCCGCAAGGGTTTCCTGGACGGCATTGGCATCCGCCTGCCGACCATCTGCGTCCGTCCGGGCGCACCGAACAAGGCCGCCTCCGGTTTCTTCTCCAACATCATCCGCGAGCCGCTGGCCGGCAAGGAAGCCATCCTGCCGGTGTCCGAGGACGTCCGCCACTGGCACGCGTCGCCGCGCTCTGCGGTGGGCTTCCTCGTCCACGCCGGCACGACGGATCTTCAAGCGATGGGCCCGCGGCGTAATCTCAGCATGCCCGGCATGTCGGTGACCGTCGGCCAGCAGATCGCCGCACTGGATCGCGTTGCCGGCAAGAATGTCGTCGCCCGCATCAAGCGCGAGACCGATCCGGTCATCACTGGCATCGTGTCAGGCTGGCCGCGTGATTTCGATACCGCACGCGCGCTGAAGCTCGGCTTCACCACGGCCGAGAAAACCTTCGACGACATCATCCGCATCCATATCGAGGATGAACTCGGCGGCAAGTTCGTCGATTGAGGCCACCATGCGGATCGCCAGCATCGGCGAATGCATGATCGAGCTGCGTCAGATGCCGGGTGGGCACCTGACGCGGTCCTTTGGCGGCGACACGCTGAACACTGCGGTCTACCTTGCTCGGCTTGGCGCGGAGGTCGATTACGTCACCGCGCTCGGTGACGATCCGCTCAGCGACGAGATGATTGCCGGCTGGCAGGCCGAGGGCATCGGCACTGAGCGGGTGATGCGCCTCAAGGGCAAGCTGCCCGGCCTGTATATGATCGAGACCAATGAGGCGGGCGAGCGCCGCTTCTATCACTGGCGCGATGCGTCAGCTGTCCGCAGCTTGCTAAGTCTACCCGAGACTGACGCGCTGCTGTCCGCACTCGCGGACTATGATCTGATCTATCTCTCGGCCATCACACTGTCGCTGTTCGACATCGCTGGACGCGACCGCCTGATTGCGGCGCTTCAACAAGCGCGCGGTGCAGGCGTCCGCGTCGCTTTCGATACCAATTTCCGCGCCCGCGGCTGGCCCGATCTCGATATCGCACGCAACGCGTTCCAGAGCGCCTTCGCGGTGTCGGACATCGTGCTGGCCTCGGCCGAGGACTTGTTGCCGCTCTATCCTGGCGAGGCCGAGGAAAAGCTGCTGTCGCGCGTTGAAGCCGATGAAGTGGTGCTCAAGCTCGATAGCCCCGCGAGCATCATACGGCATAACGGCCAGCCGCAGCGTGTCGAGGCCGAGCCGGTGACCCAGCCGGTGGTCGATACCACTGCCGCCGGCGACAGTTTTGCCGCTGCCTATCTGCACGCACGTCTGAGCGGCGCTCAGCCTGTCGCCGCCGCACAGGCAGGTCACTATCTCGCCGGCACTGTCGTCTGCCATCCCGGCGCGATCATCCCGCGCGAGGCGATGCCCGATATGATCGCGTTCGACACACCATCATGAGAGGACCATCCGCATGAACAAGCCTCTCGATATCGGTCAGCGTCAGGATCATCTGCGAAAGCTGCTGAAGGCAGCATTCGTCGTTCCCGTGCTCACGATCGAACGTGTTGCCGACGCCGTGCCGCTGGCGCGGGCGTTAGTCGCCGGTGGTATCCGCACGCTGGAAATCACCTTGCGCACCGATGCTGCCGTTGAAGCGGCGAAGGCCGTCATCGCCGAAGTGCCGGAGGCCATCGTCGGCATCGGCACGGTGCTCACGCCGGCGGATTTCCAGAAGGCCTATGCCATCGGGGCGCGCTTCACGGTCAGTCCCGGCGCGACGCGCGAATTGCTGGACATTGCAGCTTCCAGCGATCTGCATTTCCTGCCGGGCGTCGCCTCGGCCTCGGAACTGATGCAGGCGCGCGAACGCGGTTTTGATGTGCTCAAGTTCTTCCCCGCGGAACAGGCCGGTGGCATCGCGATGCTGCGCGCCTGGGCGGGACCGTTTCCTGACGTGAAATTCTGCCCTACAGGCGGGGTCGGCGAGGCCAATGTGGCGAGCTGGCTCACCGAGCCGATGGTTCTGGCGGTCGGCGGGTCCTGGATCTGTCCGTCCTCAATGATACGTTCTGGCGATTGGGCAGGCATAACGGCCATGTGCGCGCGGACCATGAAAAGCCTGCAAGCGCCATGAAGCCGGGCTATAACGGGCTCAATATTTGAAATCGATCAGGGAGACGACCATGACTGCCAGCATCGTTGGTTGGGCGCATATGCCGTTCGGAAAATTCGACGCCGAGACCGTCGAGAGCATGGTGGTTCGCGTCGCGACCGAAGCCATGGCCGATGCGGGCATCTCCGCCAGTGATGTCGATGAAATCGTGCTCGGTCATTTCAACGCCGGCTTCTCGCCGCAGGACTTTACCGCATCGCTGGTGCTGCAGGCCGATCCCGCTTTGCGCTTCAAGCCCGCCACCCGCGTCGAGAATGCCTGCGCCACCGGTTCGGCTGCCGTGCATCAGGGTATCAAGTCGATCGCCGCCGGCGCTGCCAAGATCGTGCTCGTGGTTGGCGTCGAGCAGATGACCCGCACGCCGGGACCTGAGATCGGTAAGAACCTGCTCCGCGCGTCCTATCTGCCGGAAGACGGCGAGACGCCTGCGGGCTTCGCCGGCGTGTTCGGCGGCATCGCGCAAAAATACTTCCAGAAATACGGCGACCAGTCCGATGCGCTGGCGATGATCGCCGCCAAGAACCACGCCAATGGCGTCCACAATCCCTATGCGCAGATGCGCAAGGATGTCGGCTTCGAATTCTGTCGCTCCGAAAGCGACAAGAACCCGTTCGTCGCCGGCCCCTTGAAGCGCACAGACTGCTCGCTGGTGTCCGACGGCGCCGCGGCACTGGTGCTCACGGATTCCGAGACCGCGAAGACCATGGGCAAGGCGGTCAACATCAAGGCCACCGGCCATGCGCAGGATTTCCTGCCGATGTCGAAGCGCGACATCCTTCAATTCGAGGGCTGCACCGTGGCCTGGCAGCAGGCGCTGAAAACCGCCGGCGTTGAGATCGGCGATCTCTCTTTCGTCGAGACGCATGACTGTTTCACCGTCGCCGAACTGATCGAATATGAAGCCATGGGCCTGACGCCGCGCGGGCAGGGCGCACGCGCCATCAAGGAAGGCTGGACCCAGAAGGACGGCAAGCTGCCGATCAATCCGTCCGGAGGCCTCAAGGCCAAGGGTCACCCCATCGGCGCCACCGGTGTGTCGATGCACGTGCTGAGCGCGATGCAATTGCTGGGTCAGGCGCCCGAGGGCATGCAGATCAAAAATGCAAAACTCGCCGGCATTTTCAATATGGGCGGCGCCGCAGTGGCGAATTACGTCTCCATCCTCGAGCCGGCGAGGTAACGCGCGGGCGAAGCCATGAATGTCGCACAATGGCTGGCGTCGTCGGCACGCCTGCATCCGCAGGCGCCGGCGCTGCTGACCGGCACCACGGTCCAGGCTGACTACAAAACCTTTGCGCATCGTGCCGCGGCCATCGGCGCCGGCCTCGTGCGCGATTACGGTATTCAGCCTGGCGACCGCGTCGCGCTATTCATGTCGAACGCCACGCAATATCTCGAATGCATGTATGCGGTGTGGTGGATCGGCGCTGTCGTGATCCCCATCAATGCCAAGCTGCATGGCCGCGAGGCGGCATGGATCTGCGACAATGCTGGCGCGAGGCTGGCCTTCGTCGACGACGACAGCCGTGGCGCGCTTGTTCAGGTCGAGGAAGACCTGCCGACCTCGATGCAGATGCTGTCCATCGACAGCGAGACGTTTCACGAATTGCAGCATGGCGAGCCGGTGTCCGCAGTGCCACTGTCCCGTGACGACAACGATCTCGCCTGGCTGTTCTACACCTCCGGCACCACTGGGCGGCCGAAGGGCGTGATGCTCAGCCATGGCAATCTGGGGGCCATGTCCATGTGCTATCTCGCCGATGTCGATCAGGTCCACCAGAAGGACGCTATCCTCTATGCCGCGCCGATCTCGCATGGCGCTGGGCTCTATAATTTTATCCATGTCCGCATGGCCGCGCGCCACGTCGTGCCGGAGAGCCAGGGCTTCGAGCCGGACGAAGTGCTCGATCTCGGCAAGCAACTCGGCGATGTCGCGATGTTCGCCGCACCCACCATGGTGCGCCGTCTGGTCGATGCGGCTAAGAAGCGCGGCGAGAGCGGCGAGGGGCTGCGCACCATCGTCTATGGCGGCGGCCCGATGTATCTGGCCGACATCCGCGACGCCGTCGCGACGATGGGGCAGCGCTTCGTGCAGATCTACGGCCAGGGTGAATCGCCGATGACGATCACCTCGCTGCCGCGCGCCTTCCACGCCGATACCGAACACCCGCGCTATCTCGAACGCCTTGCTTCGGTCGGCCCGGCGCAGAGCGTGATGTCGGTGCGGATCACCGATGCCGACGGAAAGCCTTTGCCGGTGGGCGAAACCGGCGAGGTCGAGGCCAAGGGACCGGCGGTCATGCTCGGCTACTGGAACAATGACAAGGCCAACGCCGAGACATTGAAACACGGTTGGCTCCGCACCGGCGATGTCGGGCGGCTCGACGAGGACGGTTTCCTCACGCTGTCCGATCGCTCCAAGGACGTCATCATTTCCGGCGGTACCAATATCTATCCGCGCGAGGTCGAGGAGGCGCTGCTGACGCATCCCGCCGTGCGGGAAGTGTCGGCGATTGGCGTGCCCGAGCCGGACTGGGGCGAGGTCGTCGTCGCCTGTGTGGTGCTGGAGCCCGGCGTGTCGGCTGACGATGCTGCGCTCGACGCGCATTGCCTCGCCAATATCGCCCGCTTCAAGCGCCCCAAGCGCTACGTCTATCTGGATGCGCTGCCGAAGAACAATTATGGCAAGGTGCTGAAGACGGAGCTGCGGGAAATGATGAAGGTGCGGTTGTAGGATGGGTAGAGCGCAGGCGCGAAGCGCTGTAGCGAAACCCATCAATCTTTGCGCGAAAGATGATGGGTTTCGCGAAGACGCTCTACCCATCCTACACGCCGCCTTTACCACTTTGACGCGTACCGGCATCCCACGCATACGGCCCCGCGTCTGGCGCCCTTGCGTCCGTAAAGCCGCTCCCGCTAAGACGAAGGCAACAGGGGCGCTATTGGCGCCTGACCACACGCTTTTCGGGAGCAAACGACTTTGATGGGACCACTTCACGGGATCAAAATCATCGACATGACTTCGGTGATGATGGGGCCTTATTGCACCCAGACTCTGGGTGACTACGGCGCCGATGTGATCAAGGTTGAGTCTCCCGACGGCGACGTGGTCCGCTCGATCGGGCCGATGCGCAATCCCGGCATGGGCCCGATTTTCCTGAATACCAATCGCAGCAAGCGCTGCGTCTGCATCGACCTCAAGAAGGAAGAGGGGCGCGCGGCGCTGCTCAAGCTGGTCGAGACCGCCGACGTGCTGGTCTATAATGTCCGCCCGGCGGCGATGGCGCGGCTCAATCTCGACTATGACGTCATGGCCAAGATCAATCCGCGGCTGATCTATGCCGGCGTATTCGGCTTCAGCCAGGCTGGCCCCTATGCCGCCAAGCCCGCTTATGACGACCTGATCCAGGGCGCCACCGCGCTGCCCGCATTGAATGCGCGCATCAGCAGTGACGGTGTGCCGCGCTATGTGCCCAATGCGCTGGTCGATCGCATCGTCGGGCTCACCGCGCTTGGCGCCATTCTCGCCAGCGTCGTGCATCGCGACAAGACCGGCGAGGGCCAGCGCGTCGATATCCCGATGTTCGAGACCATGGCGAGCTTCATGATGGGCGACCACATGGGCGGCCTCACTTACGATCCGCCGCTCGACAAGGGCGGCTATGGCCGTCACCTCTCGCCGGACCGCCGGCCGTATCAGACGTCGGACGGCTATATCTGTGCGATGGTCTATAACGACAAGCAGTGGAAGAGCTTCCTCAAGCATGTCGGCCGCGAGGAACTGTTCGACGATCCGCGCTTCGCGACCTTCCCGCAGCGCATCCAGCATATCGATACGGTGAATGCCGAACTGTCGCGCATCTTCAAGACCAGGACGACGGCGGAATGGGCCAAGCTGCTCGATGACGCCGACGTGCCGTCAACCCCGATGCACACGCTCGAAAGCATGATGCAGGATCCGCATATGCTGGCGACCGACTTCTTCCAGCAGGTCGAGCATCCGACCGAAGGCGCGATCCGCAGCATGAAGGTGTCGGCGACCTGGTCGAAGACCCCGGTCAATCCGACGCGCCTTGCCTCGCATCTGGGCGAGCAGAATGCCGAGGTGCTGGCCGAGGTCGGCTATACGGCCGAGCAGATCGAGAAAATGCACAAGGATGGCGTGCTCCGACAGGCCGCTATCCCAGATACGTCGGAGCTGTAACGCATGGATTTCGCCCTCGACGCCAACCAGGAATCCATCCGCGACGCCATCGAGAAGATCTGCGCGCGCTTCGACGATGCCTACTGGCTGAAGAAGGACAAGGAGGGCGGTTTCCCCATCGACTTCCACAAGGCGATGGCCGATGCTGGCTGGCTCGGCATCTGTATTCCCGAGGAATATGGCGGCTCGGGCTTGGGGATCACTGAGGCCGCGATCATGATGCGGGCGATTTCGGAATCCGGCGCCGGCATGTCGGGTGCGTCAGCCGTGCATATGAATGTGTTCGGCCTCAACCCCGTCGTCGTCTTCGGCACGCCCGAACAATGCGCGCGTATGCTGCCGCCCATCGTGGACGGCACCGAGAAATCCTGCTTCGCGGTGACCGAGCCCAATACCGGTCTCAACACCACGCAGCTCAAGACCCGCGCCGTGCGTAAGGGCGATCGCTACATCGTCAACGGTCAGAAGGTCTGGATCTCCACCGCGCAGGTCGCCGAAAAAATCCTGTTGCTGGCGCGCACCACGCCGCTGGAAGACGTCAAGAGCCCGACCCACGGCCTCAGTCTGTTCTACACGGATCTCGACCGCTCCAAGATCGCCGTGCACGAGATCGAGAAGCTTGGCCGCAAGGCCGTCGACTCCAACGAGCTGTTCATTGCCGATTTCGAGATTCCGCTGGAGGATCGCATCGGCGAGGAGGGCCACGGTTTCGAATATATCCTGCACGGCATGAACCCCGAGCGCATCCTGATCGCGGCGGAAGCCGTCGGGCTCGGCAAGGCTGCACTGAGGAAGGCGGCCGACTACGCCAAGGTGCGCAACGTGTTCAACCGCCCGATCGGCCAGAACCAGGCGATCCAGCATCCCCTCGCCAAGAACTGGATGGAGCTTGAAGCCGCCTGGCTGATGGTGCTGTCGGCCGGCTGGCAATATGACCAGGGACTGCCCTGTGGCCCCGCCGCGAATTCGGCGAAGTATCTCGCGGGCGAGGCTGGCTATCACGCCTGCGAACAGGCGGTCATGACCCATGGCGGCTTTGGTTACGCCAAGGAATATCATGTCGAGCGTTATCTCAGGGAGTCGCTGATCCCACGCATCGCCCCGATCAGCCGCGAACTGATCCTGAGCTTCATCGCCGAAAAGGCGCTCGGTTTGCCGAAGTCGTATTGATGCGTGACAGCGCCAACACGCTCCGCATGTCGTCCCCGCGAAGGCGGGGACCCATAACCTCCGAGTTTGTAGTGAGGCGCTGTGGTTGCGGCCGCGTTCTAACTTCGCTTCCCGAGGCTATGGGTCCCCGCCTCCGCGGGGACGACAATCGAGTTTGGAGCGACGCATGAGCTACATCACCGGCGTCGGTCTGCTTCCCTACGGCAAGCACGAGGGCTCATCGACCATTGACCTGATGAGCCGCGCTGCCGAGCTCGCGCTCGCCGATGCCGGCCTCAAGCGTGGCGACATCGACGGCTTCCTGTGCGGCTATTCCACCACCATGCCGCATATCATGCTGGCCACCGTGTTTGCCGAGCATTTCGGCATCACGCCGTCCTATGCCCATGCGATCCAGGTCGGCGGCGCCACCGGCATGGCGATGGCCATGCTGGCGCATCAGCTCGTCGAGGGCGGCGTCGCCAGACATGTGCTCGTGGTCGGCGGCGAGAACCGGCTCACCGGCCAGAGCCGCGACGCCTCGATCCAGGCGCTGGCGCAGGTCGGTCATCCCACCTATGAAGTGCCGCTCGGCCCGACCATCCCGGCCTATTACGGCCTCGTCGCCAACCGCTACATGCACGAATACGGCGTCACGCAGGAAGACCTCGCCGAATTCGCCGTGCTGATGCGCAAGCATGCGCTGACTCATCCCGGTGCGCAGTTTCACGAACCGATCACCGTCGCCGACGTGATGGCCTCGAAGACCATCGCCACGCCGCTCAAACTGCTCGACTGCTGTCCGGTGTCCGATGGCGGCGCGGCCTTCGTCGTCAGCTATGAGCCGACCAGTTCAACCAAAATCCGCGTCCGCGGCGCTGCGCAGGCGCATACCCACCAGCACATCACCGCCGCGCCGGCGCTGTCCGAACTCGGCGCCGAGATCGCCATCGCGCGCGCGAAGAAGGCGACGGGCATCGAAATCTCCGACGTGCGCTATGCCGCGGTCTATGACAGCTTCACCATCACACTGGCGATGCTGCTGGAAGATCTCGGTCTCGCCGGCCGCGGCGAGGCAGCGGCGCAAGTGCGTGCCGGCCATTTCGGCCAGCACGGCGCGATGCCGCTCAACACGCACGGCGGTCTTCTGAGCTACGGCCATTGCGGCGTCGGTGGCGCCATGGCGCATCTCGTCGAAACACATCTGCAGATGACAGGCAGGGCCGAGAACCGTCAGGTCAGGGATGCTTCCGTCGCGCTGCTGCACGGTGACGGCGGTGTGCTGTCGTCCCATGTCAGCATGTTCCTGGAGCGCGTGTCATGAGCGAGCTCAAACCCGCTGCCGACTGGACCACCGGCACTGAAGCGATCGGCTATCAGTCCTGCCGTGCCTGCCAGTCGATCCAGTATTTCCGCCGCAGCTTTTGCGCCGCCTGCGGGTCGTCCGATCTCGACGACAAAATCGCAAGCGGCGAGGGCACCGTCTATGCGACATCGCTCGTACTGCGCGCTGGGACGCCGGAAGCGCGCGAGCATGTGCCCTATAATATTCTGCTCATCGACACCGCCGAAGGCTTTCGCATGATGGCCCACGGCGCCAACGATCTCGTGATCGGCGACAAGGTAAAAGCCGGCTATCGGCGATTCACCGGCCGCCTCGTACCGTTCTTCGAAAAGACTCCTCAATGAGCCGTCTGCGCTTCGCCCTCGATCCGAAATCCGTGGCCATCATCGGCGCCTCGGAAAATCCCAACTGGCAAGCCGCTGGTGGTCGCCGCGACGCAGCCCAGCGTCGCCAAGGAGTGAACTTGGTCTGGTCAAGCTTGGCGTCGCCTCGCGCGAGGCGGTCGGTGAGGTCTATGCCGAGATGGAAGGGATCATCCGCAAGCACGGCTCGCGCTTCGACGGCGTCATCATCGCCGCCATGACCGGCGGTCGCCGCGAGATCGTGATCGGCGCGCATCGCGATCCCGTCTTCGGCCCGGTGGTGATGGTGGGCGACGGCGGCAAATATGTCGAAGCGTTCAAGGACACCACGCTGCTGCTGCCGCCTTTCACCAGGGACGATGCCATGCGCGCGATGGCGAAGCTGCGCATCGCGCCGCTGTTCGAAGGCGTCCGCGGTGAGCTGCCGATGGATGTCGATGCGCTCGTGGATGCAATGGTTCGGATCGGCGAGCTGATGGCGGATACGTCCGCCAGGGTGATGAGCATCGACCTCAATCCGGTGATGCTGAATACGAACGGCTGCGTCGTGGTGGACGCCGTGGTGTTCAAGGGGGAGTAGGGATGCTCCGTTAAACCCTCCCTTGCGGGGAGGGTGGCCGCGCGAAGCGCGGACGGGTGGGGGTACCCCACGGTATGACGTCACGTGGGGCACCCCCACCCCGGCCTTCGGCCGACCCTCCCCGCAAGGGGGAGGGTTAAGCAAGTCGACGCTCTATCAGAACGTCACCACACCGCGGATACTCTCCCCGCGCTTCATCAGATCAAACCCCTTGTTGATGTCACTGAGCGGCATCACGTGGGTGATCATCGGGTCGATCTGGATCTTGCCCTGCATGTACCAGTCGACGATTTTCGGCACGTCGGTGCGGCCGCGGGCGCCGCCGAAAGCCGAGCCGCGCCAGACGCGGCCGGTCACCAGCTGGAACGGGCGTGTCGAGATTTCAGCGCCGGCCGGCGCCACGCCGATGACGATGGATTCGCCCCAGCCGCGGTGGCAGGCTTCCAGCGCCTGACGCATGACCGTGACATTGCCGGTGCAATCGAAGGTGTAATCGGCGCCGCCGATCTGGTCAGCGCCGCGTTTGGTCATGTCGATGAGATGTGGGACCAGATCCTTGCCCAACTCCTTCGGGTTAACGAAGTGAGTCATGCCGAAGCGCTCGCCCCACGCCTTTCGGTCATTATTGATGTCGACGCCGATGATCATGTCGGCGCCGGCGAGCCGCAGGCCCTGCAGCACGTTGAGGCCGATGCCGCCGAGGCCGAACACGATCGCCTTGGCGCCTTGCTCGACCTTGGCGGTATTGAACACAGCGCCGATGCCGGTGGTGACGCCGCAGCCGATATAGCAGACCTTGTCGAACGGCGCGTCCTCGCGGATTTTCGCCACCGCGATCTCGGGCAGCACGGTGTAATTCGCGAAGGTCGAGGTACCCATATAGTGGTGAACAGGCTTGCCCTCGAGCGAGAAGCGCGAGGTGCCGTCGGGCATCAGGCCCTGACCCTGCGTCGCGCGAATGGACGTGCAGAGATTGGTCTTGCGCGACAGGCATGACGGGCACTGGCGGCATTCCGGCGTGTAGAGCGGGATGACATGGTCACCCTTCTTCACCGAAGTGACGCCGCGGCCGACATCGACGACGACGCCGGCGCCTTCATGGCCGAGGATCGCAGGAAACAGACCTTCGGGATCGGCGCCCGACAAGGTGAACTCGTCGGTGTGGCAGATGCCGGTGGCCTTGATCTCGATCAGCACTTCGCCGTCGCGCGGACCTTCGAGCTGAACGGTGGTGATCTCCAGCGGCTTCCCGGCACTGATGGCAACGGCGGCGCGAACGTCCATGGCAAATTCCTTCGGTAATGGTCTCGGTGTCGTGATGTCAGGCGGCAGGTCCGCGCAAACAGCCATTGCCGCTTAGCACATGATGGGGCACTGAGCAGCCCATGAAACAGGTTCAGAAAAGCGATCTTGAAATCCTGATCGGACGCGCAGCACCCATCGTCTTCGTGCTGCTGTGGAGTACCGGTTTCATCGGCACCAAGTATGTGCTGAACGGCGCTGAACCTCTGACCTATCTGACCGTGCGCATGATGCTGGTGGTCGCGATCATGGCGGTGATCGTCGCATGGGTGCGACCGGCGTGGCCGGATCGCGCGGGCATCGGCCACAGCATCGTCGCCGGGCTGCTGGTGCAGGGGCTTTATCTTGCCGGTACCGTGTTTGCGGTCGCGCACGAGGTCCCGGTCGGTCTGTCGGCGCTGATCCCGGGCCTGCAGCCGATCCTCACCTCGATCCTCGCCAGTCGGTTTCTCGGCGAGCGCGTCACGCCGCTGCAATGGGGCGGGGTGGCGCTCGGTCTCGCCGGCGTATTGCTGATCCTGCATGGTCGGCCGATGACGGGCGAGGCGGGCTGGGGCTGGTTCGCGTCCGCCATTTCGCTGATCACGATCACCGTCGGCACGCTCTATCAGAAGCGCTATTGCGGCGGCATCGACTGGCGCACGGGCAGCTTCATTCAGCAACTCGCATCAATGGTCATGCTCGGCATCGGCGCGTGGGCCCTTGAGACCAATGTGATCCACTGGTCGGCGGAGTTCGTGCTGTCGGTGGTGTGGCTCGCGGTGGTGCTGTCTATCGGCACTGTCGGGCTGCTCTACTGGCTGCTGCGGCGTCAGGCCTCGAGCCAGGTGGCGAGTCTGTTCTATCTGGTGCCGGCCGTGACGGCGCTGATGGCGTTCGTTCTGTTTGGTGAAAAGCTCGATGCCGTTGCCATCATCGGCATGATTGCCTGCGGCGCTGCGGTATTGCTGGTCAACCGCGCCAGGGCCTGACGCCATCCTGCGTCAATCCAGACCCCGGACATGAAAAAGCCTCCGGGCTTGGACCCGGAGGCTTTCACATCTGCGAAGAAGCTTACTTCTTCTTGGCAGCCTTCTTGGCCTTCTTGGCCTTCTTCGGAGCGGCCTTCTTGGCGGCCTTCTTCACGGTCTTCTTGGCAGCCTTCTTCACGGTCTTCTTGGCGGCCTTCTTGACGGTCTTCTTCACTGCTTTCTTAGCCATTGGTCTCGCTTTCTGGGTTTTCTTCTTTGAAGATTTCTTCGCAGAAGTTTTCTTGGTGGACTTCTTCGTCTTCTTAGCCGGGGTCACTTTCTTTGCGACTTTCTTTGCGGCCTTCTTGACCTTCTTCGCCACCGAGGTGGCGACTTCCTTAGTCGCGTCGGCTGCGCTGCTAAGCGCGTCCGTCACTTGCTCCAGGACTGGAGTGTCGTCGTTCATAGCATCCCCCAACATTGTCGACTTTTTCACGTTAGTCCGATTCGGGCGCGTGTTGAAGAGTGTGTTATCGACAGTCAACTATTTCGTATCGTTGTGTACGCCTTTAATGCGCGCTCGCGACCGACTTTGTGATCGACGATCGGCGACGGATAGTCTTTGCCTAAAGTGATTCCCGCGTTTTTGAGTTCGAGCGGTGAAGCTGTCCAAGGCTGATGAATATGTTTTGTGGATAGTTCTGTCAGTTCGGGTATCCAGCGCCTGACATAGACACCACCGGGATCGAACTTCTCACCCTGCAGGATCGGATTGAAGACGCGGAAGTAGGGTGCTGCATCCGCGCCGGAGCCTGCGACCCACTGCCAGTTGGCGGGATTGCTGCCCGCATCCGCGTCGACAAGCGTATCCCAGAACCACTTCTCGCCCTCGCGCCAGTCGATGAGCAGATGTTTGACGAGGAAAGATGCGACCACCATGCGTACGCGATTGTGCATCACACCGGTGTGCCAGAGCTCGCGCATGCCGGCATCGACGATCGGATAGCCGGTCAGACCGCGTTGCCACGCGCGCAGCGCCTTGCGATCGGTCTTCCATGGGAACTCATCGAAGGATGATTGCAGATTGCCCGTGGCCAAATCAGGAACATCGAACAGCAGATGGCGGCAGAACTCGCGCCAGCCGACTTCGCTCATGAACTTTGCGATGTCGCTGCTGTGCTTCGGATGTTCTGCAGCTGCGAAATGCGCAGCGGTCCAGATCTGACGCGGACTGATCTCGCCGAAGCGAAGATGCGGCGACAGGCGGGACGTGATCTCGCGGTCAGGCCGATCGCGGTCGCTGCTATACCCCGCGATCTCCTTCAGGAAGCGCTTCAGATGTTTCTGCGCAGCCGCTTCGCCTGGCGTCCACATCTCGCGCAGACCGCCGGCCCAGTCGGGCTTCGATGGCTCTAGCGCCCAGTCGGTGAGCCTGTCGCTCTTCACCTTCGGCGCGGGCATGAGTTTCTTCGGCGCCGGAAGCGGCTTCGCCGGTTCGCCCATCGTCTGAACGCGCCGCCAGAACGGTGTGAACACGCGCAGGCCGCGGCTCTCCTTCGTGCCGGTCTCCTTGGCGCGGATTGTCGCAGGATGCGCCAGGAGGTCACCCGGAAAGCTCTGCGTGCCGACATCGAGGTCGGCAAGCGCTTCGGTAACGCCATCGGCGACCGCGAGATGCGGCGCCTGCGCGATCTCGTTCCAGAAGACGTGGCTGGCATCGACTGCGCGCGCCACATCGACAATGACGTCGGCCGCAGTGCCCTTGCGCAGCACCAGTGTGCCGCCGATGGCGTCGAGGCTTGCGCTGAGTGCGCGCAGCGACTGCGCCAGCCACCACCTCGTCGCGCCGCCCATCGAGCGCGCCTGCGGTGGCTTCAATGCCTTGCTCTGTTCATCGAGGATGTAGAGACAGATCACCGGCGCATTGCGCCTGGCTGCGGCATGAAGGGCAGGGTGATCGGACAGACGAAGGTCGTCGCGAAACCAGACGACGATAGGTGCCTGCGTCGGTGTTGAGGTCGAAGATTGATCGGTCATCACTCATCCAACGCGGATGTCGGGTGATTGATCCGGCCGCGAATACCGCGAGAGGCTTTGCAACCCTGCGCGTGCTGGCGCGTGGTATCAGGACATTTATTACCGAATTGGTACTCGAAGCGGTTTTGAAGCGATACGCGATTCGCTACGCGACGACGTTCGCCGCCATGCTGCCGCTGGATCTGCTGGTGCTCGACCTTGCTCTATAGCGCGCTGTTCGGCTTCTTCCGCTACGCGACCTTCGAGCTGACCTCGCTGTCGCCGCTCAAGCACTGGACCTGGCCGGTGGGGGTCGTCGATATCGCCTGGGGTACCTTCGTCACAGCGACGGCATCGACGCTGGGTCTCGTGATTGCCAACTGGCTGACGCCGCGCGGCTGGCGCTGAGTGTAGGATGGGTAGAGCGGAGGCGCACCGCGCCGGAGCGAAACCCATCACCCGCCGCGCTCAACAGGATGGGTTTCGCTGCGCTCTACCCATCCTACGCGTCGGCGTATCGGCACGACGCGCAAAAAAAAAGCGCCGCGATCTCTCGCGGCGCCTCCTTCGTTCTTGCAAATCAGTCGCAGCGTTACTTCGGCTGCGGCACGATGCGGATATAGGGCTTCGGTTCTTTCCAGCCATTCGGATAGATCGTCTTGGCTTCGTCGTTGGTGACGGAGCCGGCGATGATGACGTCTTCGCCATGCTTCCAGTCGGCCGGCGTTGCAACGCGATGCTTGGCGGTCATCTGCAGTGAATCGATCACGCGCAGGATTTCCTGGAAGTTGCGACCGGTGGTCATCGGATAGACCAGCACCAGTTTGATCTTCTTGTCCGGTCCGATGATGAAGACGTTGCGCACGGTGGCGTTGTCCGCGGCGGTGCGGCTGTCGGCATCGCCCGCCACGTCGGCCGGAAGCATGTTGTAGAGCTTGGAGACCTCGAGATCGGTGTCGCCGATCATCGGGAAGGTCGGGCGGGCGCCCTGGGTTTCGTTGATGTCGTCGACCCACAGCGCGTGCTTGTGCACGGGGTCGACGCTGAGGCCGATCAGCTTGACGCCGCGCTTGTCGAACTCCGGCTGCAGCTTGGCGAGCGCGCCGAGCTCGGTGGTGCAGACCGGGGTGAAGTCCTTCGGATGCGAGAACAAAAGAGCCCAGCTATCGCCGATCCAGTCGTGGAACTTGATGCGGCCAGCCGTGGTTTCGGCCTCGAAATCGGGGGCGACGGCGTTGATCTGGAGCGTCATGATGGACCTCATGTCATTCTGATTACAGATGAATTTTGCGAGCGGACTATAGAGGCACGCAATGGTAAATGGAACTGTCCGGCAAAAAGGACAAGAACTTTCTTCAAATTCGGCGCGCGCTGGTATTCAGTTTCACGCAAGGCGGCTGCGGCAAAATACCCACGCAACATGATGTTATCGGATGCCGTGATGTTGCCTCCCGCCCGGCGCAATCCCGCCTGACCGCATCGCCACATCTGATCGAACCCAGCAGCGTCTCGGCGCGACTGAACTGCAACGGTTAGGGATAAGAAGAACTCCTGTCCATCTCTTAACCGAGCGTTAAGTCGCCCATGGAATTGCTGGGCTATGTTGAGAAATATGCTGCAAACAGAAGAGCTTGAAATGTCATCCGCTGCCGCTGCCGACGTATTCGGCGCCATCGAAACGTCCTCCATCAACGATCATCGCGCTGCGGCGCAGGCCCTCGCCGTCGTGCGCGACGGCGTCATCACCGGCGAAGGCCCGACCACCCGTGGCCGTATCCATTTCTCCCGTGCGCTTGATGCCGATGACGCCGCCTGGTGCGAGCGCATCCTGGGTGCGTCGGCACTGGCCAGCCAGCCGGTCAGCCGCGACGAGGCCGAGGCACTGTTTGCGATCAACGAAGCGGCGGCCGAGCGCAGCGATGACGGACGTTTCGACGACCTGTTCGCCAAGGCTGTCGTGCATCACGCTGCGTCCGCGTCGGGCCTGCCGGTGCCGCCGCGCGCGGTGGCGCTGTCGCCCGATGTTGCCATCGAGACCTGGGCGCCGACCAAGGCCGTTGGCGTGAATATCGAAGTGCTCGAATGGATCGCGTCCCAGATGCGCGCCAAGCGCGTCAGCAATGCCGCCGTCATGACGCTGGTCACGACCGTGGTCGGCGCCGCGACGCTGCAACTGCCGAACGTGTTCGACATCGGCATGTAAGCCGGTCGCAGATCGTCAAAATACGAAAACGGCGGAGCGTGGCTCCGCCGTTTTTTGTTGGAGCTATCCTTACTTCGCGTCGAGACCGACAGTCCGGCCGGGGAAACCGGCGACATCGAAATATTTGTGCTCGCCGACCTTCTGCAATTGCAGCACCGTGACCAGACCCTGATCATCGGGCGCCGAACGCATCACGTCGGTCGTTGCCGTCGGCGTCTCACCCGTCACCGTCGCTTCGCTCATCACACGGCCGATCAGGCTGCCCTTGGCGTCGCGCTTCAGGCCAAGCAGGTGCGCGGCGGTCATGCCGGTATCGGCATTGCTGACCGGCAGGGGATCGACGAAGCCGGCTTTGAAGTCCGGGCCGATCGCTGCCATGAAGTTGTGGGTATCGCCGCGTCCGAACGAACCATGCATGCCCTGGCCCTGACGCAGCACGGTGTCGGCGATCTCCACCTGGCACGCCGCCGGCTCTTCGCAGCCCTCCGAATAGGAGCGGAATGAGACGACGATCGCGGGATGCGGCGTGACGGCTTTGCCGGACAGATTGATCGACGACAGCGGCAGCGCGCCGGGGAAGGAGCCCAGCGAGTCCTCAACGAAGATGCCGCTGATGTAATCCTGTTTCAGCAGCGCCTTTACGGTGCGGTCGGCGAGGTCCTTGTCGCCGGTCGGCAGATAGATCAGGTCAGAGCCGCCATTGGTGGCGATGATCAGCTCGGGCTTGTCCTTGTCCTTGCCGATATAGGCGTTGCCGGCCTTCGGATACGCATTGTCGGCAACGGCGGCGAATTTGTCGTTGGGATCGAACAGCGGCATGTCGAGCGACTTGGCGAGATCGATGGCCAGGAAGCCCAGCGGCAGGAAGCCTTCCGGCGTATCCGCATAGGTGCCCTTGATGGTCGCCGAGGTCTTGCTCTCCTTGGAGATCGTCGAGAAGCCGTGATCCGCCGAAATCATGATGTTGGTAGTGGCGGCGAGGCCGAGATCGTCGAGCGTCTTGCGCAGTTGCGCGAGATTATCGTCGGCGTTCTTGATCGAGGCCAGTGAAGACGGGCCGTTGATGCCGGGCGTCACTTTGTTGAGACTGTCACCCTGATTGTGCTGGGTGCCGTCGGGATCGCGCGACCAGAAGATGAGCACGAACGGCTTGTTGCGTGCCTTGAACATCGGCAGCACCACTTTGCTCGCGACATCGGCCATATAGGCCTGCTGCTTGATATTGGCTTCCGTGGTGCCAGGCGTCTTGGCGTCGCCCGCCTTGCCATTGTCGCCGCGGCCGGGTGTTTCCACCGCCAGGCCTGCCTTGGCCAAAGCGTCCTTCATCTCGTCAGACAGGGGAATGCCGAGCAGCTTGCCTGCTTTGTCGATGCCGCCGGTCTGGTCGTCGATGGTGATCGTCTCCTTGCCGGTGCGTTCGGTGTGATCGAACATCAGCGTCGGGCCGACCTTGCCGATCGCGGCGGTGGAATAGCCGGCCTTGCGCGCGGCCTTCAGCAGCGTTTCCTCATTGAGGTAGTCGCCGTTGAACTGCTCGTCGAGATCGCCCAGTACTTGGTCGTGTTCGATGAAGGGGATCGGGCTGTTGTTCTGCACCGGGGTGGGGTGGCCGGTATAGATCGAGTTCGAGAACACGCCGGTATCGCCGAGATAATGGCCGGACGCCATGCCCGACGCATTGGCCATGGTGAAGGTCGGAAACAGCGAATGAGAGTTTCGGAAATTGACGCCCTTATCCCGCACTGCGGACATCGCAGGCGCCGTTTCCGGCGTCACTTTCAGCGCCCGGAGCCCATCAGGTACGAACAAAATGAGGTTGCGGGGAGGGCTGTTTTGGGCGAAAGCCGTTGTTGCGGATATAAGAGTAAGACTGAGGGAGAGGATGGTGGCGCAGCGCATGAAAAACCTCGCTTCGAAAGAACTCGGCCGATCCGGTCCAGACGTCTTCTCTAGTTTTTGTCCGCGACAGAATTGTTACGACTGCGGCGCCATGCCACATTGTACCGTCGACCCCATCTTTCCGATCCCGCCTCAAGGTTGCAAGTAAGACAGCTCATGTTCAAAAAAATTCTGATCGCCAATCGCGGCGAGATCGCCTGCCGGGTCATCAAGTCCGCCCGCAAGATGGGTATCAAGACCGTCGCCGTCTATTCCGAAGCCGATCGCGATGCGCTGCATGTCGAGATGGCCGACGAGGCCGTGTTCATCGGACCTCCGGCCGCGGCCGAGAGCTATCTCCTGATCGAGAAAATCGTCGAGGCCTGCAAGCAGACCGGCGCCGAAGCGGTGCATCCCGGCTATGGCTTCCTGTCCGAGCGCGAGGCCTTCCCGCGCGCGCTGGAGGCCGCCGGTATCGTGTTCATCGGCCCCAATCCCGGCGCCATCGCCGCCATGGGCGACAAGATCGAGTCCAAGAAGGCCGCCGCGAAGGCCAATGTCTCCACCGTGCCGGGCTATCTCGGTGTCATTGAGGATGACAAGCATGCCGTGAAGATCGCCGACGAGATCGGCTATCCCGTGATGATCAAGGCGTCCGCCGGTGGCGGCGGCAAGGGCATGCGCATCGCGCATTCGACTTCGGAAGTGGTCGAGGGTTTCAATCTTGCCAAGGCCGAGGCGAAGTCGTCGTTCGGCGACGACCGTGTCTTCATCGAGAAGTTCATCGTCGATCCCCGCCACATTGAAATCCAGGTGCTCGGCGACAAGCACGGCAACGTGATCTATCTCGGCGAGCGCGAATGCTCGATCCAGCGCCGCAACCAGAAGGTCATCGAGGAGGCCCCGTCGCCGCTGCTCGACGAGACCACCCGCCGCAAGATGGGCGAGCAGGCCGTCGCGCTGGCCAAGGCCGTGAATTACGACTCTGCCGGCACCGTGGAATTCGTCGCCGGTCAGGACAAGAGCTTCTACTTCCTCGAAATGAATACCCGTCTGCAGGTCGAACATCCAGTGACTGAGCTCGTCACCGGCGTCGATCTCGTCGAGCAGATGATCCGTGTCGCTGCCGGCGAGAAGCTGCAGCTTGCGCAGAAGGACGTCACCCTGACCGGCTGGGCTGTGGAGTCCCGCGTCTATGCGGAAGACCCGTTCCGCAACTTTCTGCCGTCCATCGGCCGCCTTGTGAAGTATCGTCCGCCGGCCGAGAGCAAGTCCGACAACATCACCGTGCGCAACGACACCGGCGTGCAGGAGGGCGGCGAGATCTCGATCTATTACGATCCGATGATCGCCAAGCTTGTGACCCACGCCCCGTCGCGCGCCGCCGCCATCGAGGCGCAGTCTCATGCGCTCGACGCCTTCTATATCGACGGTATCCGCCACAACATTCCGTTCCTGTCGGCGCTGATGAGCCATCCGCGCTGGCGCGAGGGCAATCTTTCCACCGGCTTCATCGCCGAGGAATTCCCGAAGGGCTTCGCCGCCAGGGCGCCGGAGGGCGAAGTCGCCCGCCGTATCGCCGCGGTGGCCGCGGCCGTCGACTCGATCTACGGCGAACGCAAGCGGCAGATTTCCGGCCAGTTGATCGGCCGTCCGGTGACCCGTGCGGGTCGCCGCGCCGTGTGGCTGGAGCGCGAGGAGATCGCGCTCGACGTGGCCCGTGACGGCGATGTCGTGACGGTGGCCTTCGTCGGTGCTGACGGCAAGACGGGTGTGCCGCATAAGCTCTCGTCGTCCTGGAAGCCGGGCGTGCCGGTCTGGGAAGGCACCATCGACGGACACAACGTGGCCATGCAGGTGCGCCCTCAGACGTCGGGCATCCGCATCGCGCATCAGGGTTATGAAGTCGCGGTCAATGTCTTCACCGAGGCGGAGGCTACCGCTGCGCGCCTGATGCCGGTGGGCGTCAAGGCCGACACCGGCAAGAAGCTGCTGTGCCCGATGCCGGGCCTCGTCGTCTCGATTGCCGTGACCGAAGGTCAAGACGTCAAGGCCGGCGAGACCCTCGCCGTTGTGGAGGCGATGAAGATGCAGAACGTGCTCCGCGCCGAACGCGACGGCACCGTCAAGAAAATCCATGCCGCTGCTGGCGCAACGCTGGCGGTGGATGCGCTCATTCTTGAATTCGCGTGACGACCTTCCGGCAACGCCGTTACGGATTGCGGGCGATCCTGTCCGGCGATCGCTGCGTGCGTCCGGGATCGGTCTATGACGCGATATCGGTGCGCATCGCCGAAGACCTCGGTTTCGAGGTCGGCATGTTCGGCGGCTCGGCGGCGTCGCTTGCTATTCTCGGCGATCCCGACATCGCGCTGATCACGCTGTCCGAACTCACCGAGCAGATGCGGCGCATGTCGCGCGCCGGCTCGCTGCCGGTGCTGGTCGATGCCGATCACGGCTATGGCAATGCGCTCAATGTCCGCCGTACGGTGGAAGAGCTGGAAGCCGCCGGCGCCGCCGGCCTGACCATCGAGGACACGCTGCTGCCCGCCGCCTTTGGCGAAGCGAAGGCGCAGCTGATCTCTCCGGAAGAGGGGCTCGGCAAGGTCAAGGCTGCGCTGAATGCGAGACAGGACCCGGCGCTCGTCATCGTCGGTCGCACCGGCGCCGCGTCGATCACATCCGTGGATGACGCGATCGCACGCGCCAAATCCTATGAAGGTGCGGGTGTCGATGCAGTGATGTTCACCGGCCTAAAGAGCCGCGCCGAACTGCAGGCGGCCGCTGCTGCGACGACGCTGCCGATCGTGCTGGGCAGTCCCACCGATGACATGGATTGGGATTTCCTCAGCGCCCAGCGCGTCCGCATCGCCATTCAGGGCCATGCGCCGATCTCCGCGGCGACCGCTGCCGTCCATGCGACTCTTAAAGCAGTACGCGAAGGTGCGGGGCCGAAAGAGTTGAAGAACCTCGCCTCGTCCGAGCTGATGGAGAGCGTGACACGCGGAGCCATCGTGAAGCAACGCGGCATCGATTTTCTCGGGCTCAAGAAATAGATGAGTGGCGTGATCCGTCACGTGATGATCCTCGGCCGCGTGCAGGGCGTTGGCTATCGCTACTGGACCGGCCAACAAGCCTCGTTGCTCGGCCTCGAAGGCTGGGTGCGCAACCGCCGCGATGGCAGCGTGGAAGCGGTGTTTGCGGGGCCGGACGCGGTCGTGACGCAGATGATCGAAACGTGCCGCGGCGGTCCCACGGCCGCGCGTGTCGATAGTGTCGTGGTGAGCGATGCCACGCCCGAGATGCTTGCCCTACGCGTTAACGGCGAGGTTTTCTCGCAATTGCCGACGCTGTAATTTCGATCGCGTCGCTCAGACCGCCGTTTCCGCCGCGAACTGCTCTGCCTCGCCAAACACTTCCCCGAACGCCTGCCGCATCGCCACGTCCACATCGGTCATGCTAACGGGCAGGCCAAGATCGACCAGGCTGGTGACGCCGTAACGTGGATCGACCACGCCGCAGGGCACGATGGCGTCGAAATGCGCGAGGTCCGGTTCCACATTGATGGCGATGCCATGGAACGAGACCCAGCGCCGCAGCCGCACGCCGATGGCGGCGATCTTGTCTTCATATCCCGCGCCCTTGTCGGGGCGCGCGACCCAGACCCCGACGCGGTCCTCGCGCCGCTCGCCCTTCACGTTGAAGGCGTCCAGCGTCCGGATGATCAGGTCTTCCAGTGCCGCCACATAGGCCCGAACGTCGGGCCGGCGCGCCTTGAGGTCGAGCATCACATAGGCCACCCGCTGGCCGGGGCCGTGATAGGTCACCTGGCCGCCGCGGCCGGTCTCGAACACCGGATATCGGGCATCCAGCAGGTCGTCAGACTTGCCTGATGTGCCGGACGTATAGAGCGGGGGGTGTTCCAGCAGCCAGACCAGTTCCGGCGCGGTGCCGTCGGCAATGGCCGCAGCCCGGGCTTCCATCTCAGCGACGGCCTCAGGATAGGGAATCGGGGCATCGGATACCCGCCATTCCACCGGCCGGCCGGGGAGGCCGCGAGAAAACACTGTCAAATCGAGGGTTTGGCGGTCATTAACCATTGGCTAACCATAACATGTTGATCTCGCAGGCACCGCAATCTTGCATCTGTGCGATCCTGCATCTGGGAATTTGAGGCCGACGTGCCAACCCTCGATAAAATTACCGTCGATATCATGGTGGTTCTCGGCACCACGTCCATGCCCGTCCATCAGGTGATGCGGCTGAGCCGCGGTGCCATCATCGAACTGGATGCCACAGAGCAGGACGAGGTCAAAATCCTCGCCAACAACCTGCCTGTCGCGTCAGGCGTGGTGATGGTCGATCGCAACCGGATTGCGGTCGAGGTCAAGCAGATGCTGCCCCGGTCGCCTGACCACAGATAGGTGACCCGGAGAGGCCAAGAGGCCTTGTCTCCCCATCATTGGTTTGTTACATCGGCGCCGGTTGATCCGGCCGGGCGATTTGCCCTCGCCGGATTTCTTTAGCGCTCGTGGCGGAATTGGTAGACGCGCTGCCTTGAGGTGGCAGTCCGTAACAGGGTGGGGGTTCGAGTCCCTCCGAGCGCACCACACCTCACACACATCAAAAGACTGCTGCCATATCGGGTAAACGAGCCGGCTTTTCTCATCGTAGGATGATAGGCTGAGATTTGTATTGCGCCCCTGACAGCTCCGTCCGGGCGACGGCCAGAACCTCGCGCCGTCGGAGCAGGAGCCAACATTCGGTGGTGGTGTGACGTCGCTGTAACTACTAGCGATAGTTTTTTCGGACGGAATCGTATAGGTTGGCGATTGGGAGTTTCGTAATCGGAAATCCTTAAAATCGCCGTTGTGGTGATTTGTTCTGCAAACACTTTGAACGTGTGCTGTTGCAAGAAAGTGACAAGACTGGACGGATTCTTGCTTTAATCTAGGGTTGTGGCTCTGAGGCAGGTCGAATGCAACTTCCGCACAAAATGATTCGAGACCGAGCCTATTTCATCGCTGGTCGCCCGGCCGCCAGTCGCAAATCTCATGATCCGAATATCGAAAGCGCGATCAGGGATGCCGAGTACTATCTCGATAGCCTTCCCGACAATTTCTATCGCCCGTTGATTTCAGGGGCGACGGCAGCGTCACAAGAACAAATATTGGTTCTGACGTGGCTCGTCCAAATGCATGATGAGATGAAAGCGGTCGAAGTGGCTTTTTTGGGAAATGGCATGTGCCGCGTGATGTGGCCGAGCGCCTCATTGACCCGAGAGGTTGAACGGCTATCGGTGAAAGACCTGCTTTCCTTGCATCTTGAAGAAATGGTCAGTCAGTATCGTACTGCTCGTGATCCGGATGAGTGGCTTGTGCAATGAAGGTTTGCTTGAGCTAGTCGCAAAAGGCTAGTTGCAGCCATAGGCCTTCCACAAGTCGCGAAGCGTGCCCTCTGGTAGCTTCCCGCTATTGTGCAGCTTGATGCTGCCCAAGCCGCTACACACACATACTGCCGCGGCACGGTCGGCTTTGTCCTTGCCAACCTGATTCTTGGCTTTCTTGCGTGCTTCGACCTGTCGGTCCACGCAGCCATTGATCTCGGACACGAGTTGATCAAGGAGTTGGCCTGGGATGATGACAATCGATTTGATTGCGCTGTCGCTCCCCTTCATCGCCAGCACCTCTGCGTTGGTCCCGGATGCGTTTCCCTTAAATTTGTCCAGTGCCTGATCTGTGCTGAGGTTCTGGGTGGCCATCAGGTCTTTCACTGAACGCCCGATGCTGAGCAGCGATGCAAGTATTGAAAGTCCCGAAGCTGCAATGGGCAATTCCAGCATTTCCGTCCTCCAAAAGATTATCGCTTAAAAGTGTACCTCTCAATCAAATATCAACCAGAAGGAGAGGGCAAGTGCGGCTGTCGGTCTTGAGGGGACGGTTGATGCGCAAATGCCGTGCGAGCTCTCAGCCTGACATTGCCAGCACCAGCGCGCAGATCGCTGCGACGGCGCCGATCAGAAACGCCGTCCCATAGCCGAAAACGCCCGCCGCATATCCAACTGCCGGCGCAGTCAGCCCGATCGCCAGGTCGAAGAAGGCGATGAAATTCGCCACCGCGCGGCCGCGCTGTTCGATGGGTACGCGGCGCGTGGCTTCGACACCCATTGAGGGAAAGATCAGCGAGAATCCGATGCCGGTGACCAGCGCGCCGAGTAGTGCGAGCATCGGACTCGTGGACAGCCAGATCAGCGCCTGGCCGAGCGCCTCGATCGCCAACGACGTCATCGCGACGCGCGCGCCGCCGAACCGGTCGGGCAGATGGCTGCCGACCAGGCGCACGACAATGAAGCCGGTGGAGAAGGCGGCGAGCGCAATGCCGGCGCCCGACCAGCCGCGTTCGACATAGGTCAGCGCGAGAAAGCCGGTGATCCCCGCGAAGGGAATGGTGGCGAGGAACAGCACCGTGCCAGAACGCCAGATCAGTCCGATCACCTTGTAGAACGGCGTGCGTTCGGTGCTGCCCGACACAGGCACGTCAGGGATGGCGTAGGCGATCCCCAGCGCGATCAGTGGCGAGATGGCCGCCAGCACGCCGACGCCGGCAAAGCCGATGGAGGCATAGACCGCGAGGCCGATCGGTGCGCCCAATCCAATCGCCGAATACATCGCGATGCCCTGCCACGACATCACCAGACCAGTGCGGTGCGGGCCGAGCCGTCCGATGCACCAGCTCATGGCGCCGGTGATGAACAGGCTTTCGCCGAAGCCGAGCGCGACGCGTCCGATCAGCAGCAGCGTGAGCTTGCCTTCGGCCGGCAGCGGCAGGGTGGCAGCCAGCAGATAGAACAGGCCGGCCAGCGCCGACAGCGGCAGGCCGAGCCGGATCGCGTAGCGCGCGCCGTGATGGTCGCTGAGCGTGCCGGCGCGGTGCCGGGTAAGCACCGTCACCACCGACTGGATGCCGATGGCGAAGCCGATCACGCCGGCCGAGAAGCCGAGCTGGTCGTGTATGTAGAGCGAGATCGGCGGCAGCGGCAGGCCGACCGAGAGGAAGCCGAAAAAGACGATCAGCACCTGCTTGATCAGGCTGGCGCGGTCGTCGCGGCTGAGCGGCGCAGGTTTGGATGCGGTTTTGAATTTTGGGGGAGCGTTCTGATTCATGTCGACGTGCTTTCGAGGCGGCCAGCCACATTGGGGCTGTCCGGAGCTGAGCACGTTGAGTGACGTTAACGCTTACGGCGGGGAGACACCCTGCAATGACGGCTGGTTACGGCGAAGCAGGTTCCTCTGTCAAGGTTGTATAGTGCGGGAAGCGCTGCCGCATGATCGCGCTTAGGCACGTCGCCCGAACATGTCGCTCCTCGTTCGGCTTGGTCGGTGCCACGCGCCGTCGTTGACAAAAGTCCGTTGGCGCGTTGCGGGTAAATCTCCAGATGCATTGCAGTTGTCATCATCCTTTAGCGCTCGGGTAACGACTTGCCAGTAGCAACGCCGCCGTCCGGCAGCTAGACATGGCCGGTAGCGTCGATCTTCCGGAGCGGACATGAAATATCTGAGCTATGCCTATCGTTTCATCTCCAACTTTGCCTTTCTGGCGCTGGTCTATTTCAGCCTGAACTTCGTCGGCGCCTATCAGCAGCGCGCCATCGTGGCGGCGCTGGTGCTGGCCTATGCCGGCATGCGGGCGATCTCGGCGCTGCGCTCCTTCGTCTTCTTCAAGGCGATCGAGAAGCTCGAGCTCGAAGCACGCCGGCTCGGCGGCTTGTCCGGTGAGGGCCCGGCTGCCGTTGCAACACGCAAGATGGTTGTGAAGGACGTGGTCGAGCAGCGCCAGGCCGGCGAGATGAAGTCCTATATCGACCTGCTGTTCCTCGGCATCATCGTGGTGCTGTGCATCGCCAAGATCGTCAGTTGATCCCGTCGCGCTCAGCGCGGGACGGCAACTGCCGTCGGATGCAGGCCCGGCGGAATGGCGCCGGGGATGGTGCGTCTGGCGGCGCTGGCGTCGATCGAGATCAGTTTCGCAATCGCATCTGAATCGCTGCCGCGGGCAGGCGCCGTCTGTTGTGCATGATGTGGTAGCTGCACGAGTGCCTTGATCGGCTTGCCGTGACGTTCGGCGAGCTCGAACAGGTCCTGTGCCGGTACCGGCAGCGAGGCACTGCTGGTCATCGCATGCAGCGCCGCGGCGCGCGGCCACGGAGCCTGTTCGGGCAATGGCACGGCATTGCGCGGCCGGCGCATGCGATCGAAATTCTCGGTCAGCGACAGCATCTGGTCGGAGGCCGAGATCGCCGGCGCCGGCAGCATGTCGTCATGGGCAAAGGCGAATGTCGGCACCTTGTGCCAGCGCGTGACGGCCACGGTCTCCGACACCGGATGCAACCGCCACTGCTGCGGCTCCGTGGGGGTCTTGGGCTTGTCGGGCGTGGCCGCCTCGACATGGACGATGCGATAGCCGCCGGCCTTGAGGTCGCGCAGGATGCCGGGCAGAGCGGCGACGGTCCGCGGCTGGATATCGTGCAGCAACAGGATGCCCTTGCCCTTGGCGGCGATGCGCGAAATCGCGAGGTCATGGACCTTCTGCGACGACACATGCCGCCAGTCGTCGGCCGGGAAATCGGCGCTCCAGGTCTGGATCCCGCGTGACGCGAGATAGTCTTCGACGACGCTGGCGCGCAGCAGGCCGGGAATCCGGAAGAACGGCGACAGCAGTGCGGGATCGCCGAGCGCCGCCGTGGTATTGGCGATGCCGTCCTCGATCTCCTGCTGCGCCTTCTCGATCGGCATGCGGTTCATGCTGAGCGGATGGTTCTGGCTGTGGGTGCCGACGGTGTGGCCGAGCGCGATCAGCTTGCGCACGCCTTCGGGATGTTCCTTCGCCATCCGGCCGATGATGAAGAACGTCGCCTTCACGCATTCGGAGGCCAGGATATCGAGGATCGCATTCGAGTGTTTCGGGATCGGACCGTCGTCGAAGGTCAGCACGACCTCCTTGTCCTGGAGCGGCAGCGTTTCGGCATATTGCATCGTGCCGATCTTGGGATGCTCGCGGGGATCGACCACGATGGTGCGCGAGGTGCCGAGCGCGCCGGGATTGCCCGGGCACGCCTCGGCCGACAAAGCGCTGGTGGTGGAGGCTGCGGCGGCGGTGAACAGGGTCAGGCCGGTGAGCAGGCTCAGGCACAGAAGGCGTCGTGCCCGGTCAGTCGTCGCCTTGTTCATTGGTCGATCCGTCACTCGCTTTGATGTCGGCTGTGAAGTTACCGGGGCGGCTGTGAACGCAATGTTAATCATGTCGGCCCGCCGACGGTATTTTCCGCATCCTGATGGTCGCGCGTTCTACTGGGAACTGGAGCGGGCGGACCCTGCGGCCGGCGGCACGATATGCACGACCCGGTAGCGGTTCTCCCGGAGATAGCGCAGGAAATCGGGCAGCATCGCGGCAGTCTGCGCCTTGGTGTCGTGAAACAGGATGATTCCCCGCCCGGCGGCCTTGAGCCGGCCGGTAATCAGCTCCAGTTGCTGCTGCGGGGTCATGGGATTCCAGTCGCTGGCCCAGAAATCCGCGCCGAACACTGCGATCCGGCGGGATTGCAGCATGTCCAGCAGGGCTGGCGTCGACTCGAAATAGGGAAACCGGAAGAAGGGCGTGGTCGGCACGGTGGTGGCCTTGCCATTCAGCGCCATTTCGTCGGCGCTGATGCCGCGGTCGATCTGTTCGACGGCAGCCGCATTGCTGATCTTCTTGAGGTCGGCATGGGCGAGGGTGTGATGTCCGATGGTGTGGCCCTCGGCTGCCATGCGCTTCACCAGCGCCGCATTGGCCATCGCGCTGTTGCCGATCAGGAAGAAGGTCGCGCGAACACATTCGCGCGACAGCGCCGTGAGAATTTTCGTCGTGGTCGGCGCATTCGGGCCATCGTCGAAGGTCAGCACGACCTCGCGGTCTTCCAGCGGCAGCGTGTCCGGAAAACTCTGCGTTCCGACCCGCGGAGTGGTCTTGGGATCCACGGTGAGAATGCGTGCGGTACCGAGCGTGTCCTTGCGCGGGCAGTCTTCGGCATGGGCGACAACGGTCGATGCAATCAAGGCAAGAATGGCGGCCTTCAACACGATCACGACACTTTCCCGGCCGCTGATTTGGCGCACCGCATTTTTCCGATTGCATCAGGCATTGCGCATTGGGTAATGCCTGATGCGAGCTTCTGTTCACAGATGGATTAGCGCATTTCCGACAGGATAGCGCTAGCTCCGTCACCCCCCAAACAAGCAGGCGAGGTGCGGCATGGCCGATGACGTCGATCTCGCCCAATCGGTCGCTCCCGAGGAATTGTCGGCGCTCGACAGGATGCCGATGCGCAACGATGACGGCGACATTCGCCCCGAATTTGTCGAGGCGATCTCGCACGCGGTTCAGGTTGCCGATACCGCATTTCTCAAGGAGATCGTCGGCGAGCTGCACGAGGCCGATCTCGGCGACCTGATCGAAGCCCTCGATGCCGACGAGCGCGCGCCCCTGATCGAGCTGACCGGCGCCGATTTCGACTTCTCGGCGCTCAACGAAGTCGACGATGCCGTCCGCGAGGAATTGCTCGAGGAGCTGGAACCGGAAACCGTCGCCGAGGGTGTCCGCGAGCTCGATTCCGACGATGCCGTCGAACTGCTGGAAGGCGTCGACGAGGAGGTCCAGGACGAGATCCTCGAGAAGTTGCCGCTGTCCGAGCGCGTGGCGCTCGAGCGCAGCCTCACTTACCCGGAAAACTCCGCCGGCCGGCGGATGCAGACCGAGTTCATTGCGGTCCCGCCGGACTGGAATGTCGGTCAGGTCATCGACTATATGCGCGAAACGCCGGACCTGCCGGACCGGTTTTACGAGATCTATTCCGTCGGCGCCGATCAGCGCTGGCAGGGCGCAGTGTCGCTGGACGCGCTGCTGCGCGCCCGCCGTCCGGTGCTGCTGGCTGATCTGATCGACGAGGACCGCCGCCGCGTCTCGGTGATGGACGATCAGGAGGAAGTGGCGCGGATGTTCGGCAAGTACAATCTTGTCGCCGCGCCCGTGGTCGATACCGATGACCGGCTGGTCGGCGTCATCACCATCGACGACGTCGTCGACGTCATCGAGGAGGAAGCCGACGAGGATCTCAAGGCGCTCGGCGGCGTCACGTCGGACGAAGAACTGTCGGACAATTTCTGGACCATCGCCAAGGGCCGCTTTACCTGGCTGCTGATCAATCTCGCCACCGCCTTCATCGCGTCGTCGGTGCTGGGCCTGTTCGAGGACCAGCTGCAGCAGATGGTGGCGCTGGCTGTGCTGGCGCCCATTGTCGCCAGTCAGGGCGGCAATGCCGCAACCCAGACCATGACGGTTGCGGTGCGCGCATTGGCGACGCGGCAGCTCAACCCCAACAACGCCATGCGCATCGTGATCCGCGAAGGCCTTGTCGGCCTGATCAATGGTCTGGCCTTTGCCGTGATCACCGGCATCGCCGCCTATGCCTGGTTCAGGACGCCCGGTCTCGGCATCGTCATCGGCCTTGCAATGATCTGCAATCTGATCGCCGGCGCACTCGGTGGCATCCTGATCCCGATGGTGCTCGAACGCGTCAAGGCCGACCCGGCCGTGGCCTCCGGTACCTTCGTGACCACGGTGACCGACGTGGTCGGCTTCTTCGCGTTCTTGGGGATCGCGACGCTGTGGTTCGGGCTGAAGTAGGGATCATTCGCGACGTTTCAGCCGTCTTGATCCATCTTATGCTCAATTGCCCTTTGCGACTGCCGTGCCATCGGGCTGCGCAAGCCCGATGTCCAGATAAGCCTCTATCTGCTTCACGAGCTGTGCCCTCTTGAATGGGATAGCCCTCATGCTCACAAAGCGGTGCACTCGGGGTGATTTTCCTGTAAGCGCTCGCTTCACACGTTCTCCGTGGCCGACGCGACGAATGAATATAACAGGAGGAATACATGCCGGCTCTGCCGCTCTCGGGCATCAAGGTTATCGATATGACGCGGGTGCTTGCCGGCCCGATCGCGGGTCAGATGCTTGGCGATTTCGGCGCCGAAGTCATCAAGATCGAACGCCCTGGAACCGGCGACGATTCCCGCGCATTCGGCCCCCCCTATCTGAACGATCCGGACGGTAGCAGGCGAGACAACTCCTTCTATCTTTGCGCCAACCGCAACAAGAAATCGGTCACGGTCAATGTGGCCAAGCCTGAAGGCCAGGAGATCATTCGCGAGCTCGTCAAGACGGCCGACGTGTTGCTGGAGAACTACAAGGTCGGTGACCTCAAGCGTTATGGCCTCGACTACGACGCGATCAAGGCCATCAACCCGCGCATCGTTTACTGCTCGGTGACGGGCTTCGGACAAACCGGTCCCTACGCCACACGCGCCGGCTATGATGCGATCCTGCAGGCGATGGGTGGTCTCATGAGCGTGACGGGCCATCTCGATGGCGAGCCGGGCGAGGGCCCCATGAAGGTCGGTCCCTCGATCGTGGACTATATGACCGGCTTGAATGCCACCATCGGCGTGATGTCGGCGCTCTATCATCGCGATGCCGGCGGCGGCGAGGGGCAGCAAATCGATGCTTGTCTGTTCGATACGGTGATCGCCTCCCTTTCACATTGGCTCCAACCCTATCTCATCAGCGGAAAAGTCCCGCCGCGGCGCGGAACCTGGGGCAATGGCGGCATGCCTGCCGGTGTCTTCCGTTGCACCGATGGCGAGTTGATGCTCGTGAATGGCAATGACGGCCAGTTCCAGCGGACATGCGAAGTGCTCGGAGAGCCGGACCTGGCCAAGGATCCGCGCTTCCTGAAGAACAACGATCGTGTCCAGCATGGCAAGGAGATCATGGCCATCTTCGCCGGTCTTTTCCTGAAGCAGCCCGTCGCCTACTGGCTGGAGCGTCTGGAGGCGGTCGGCGTACCGTCCGGCCCGATCAACGACTTCGATCAGGTTTTCGCGGACCCTCATGTGAAGTCCCGCGGTATGCGCGTGAGCTCAAACCATCCCTTCGAGCCGGCGCTTTCGCTCGTACGAAATCCGCTGATGTTTTCGGGCACGCCGATCACCGAATATCACGCGCCGCCACTTCTCGGCTCCAACACGGACGAAATCCTGTCCACCATCGGCTACGACGGCGAACGGATCGCCGCGCTGAGGACGAAGGGCATCGTCTAGGCCGGTCGGGGCAGGCGATCGATGGCGTCACACCTGTATTCGCTCTCATCTCCGACCGACCGCAAGTCGGTCGGAGAGCCAATTAAACTTTAGCTGTTCGCTCGCGCGTTCATGCTTAACGTTCGGCCATCGGATAGCCACGAACACACCGCGGCCGGTAGTCCTCCGACGAGCCCAACCATCAAGATTGGCCATAAGTCGTTTGATCCTCCCCACATGAAAAGCATGATCAAGACTGCAGGGAGTGCTGCCGTCACCGCCGTTCCCATAACTCGGAGTGGCCTTGCAGAAAGCATCCAATCGACCCAAGCCAGCAGCAAGGCCGGGATAACCGCGATTGCGTAGGACTCAACCATCCAATCGAGAAGATTCTTAAACCCATCAGGCGCCGTGAATACGACCGACGCAAGAGGCGGAAAGAGAGCCGGGAAAATCAGAAAGCGTTTCATGCCACCTTCGTCAGTCTTCGTGGCGATCTTGTTCAATTTTGAAGTCTCATAGTGTTGCCAGCGACGTAGCCGGTGGGTGCCCCAAACCGGTCCTGCCGTCGTTATCCGTCAACGTAGCAGCGTGCTCAACGCAACAATTGCAGCACCAAGGCCAGGCTTGCGGCGACAACGGCACTCAAAGCGAAGCCGACAGAGCCTAGGGCGAGAGCGCCAACAAATCCGTGCTGCTGCCAGCCATAAGGAGCACTGAAAATGTGGCCGCTCCAACTACAGATATCGTCCATACAACTTGAATTGCGATCTTCAGAGTCGCCACATCGGCGCTCCTATTCCACATTCAGATGAACCAATGCTGGGCCTTCGATGACCAAAGTTGCATGCGTCACTTATTGTCTGAAAATCTCGTGAGCCAGGTCAAGGCATATTCAAAGGCATTGATTGAAGAGAGCGTAGTGAGAGCCGCGTACCCGCTCGTTTCGCTTTCCCACTCGACGTCCAGCCCTTCCGCCACACCCGCCGGTGTACCGGCTCGCGGGGCTTCATTTGCTCACAGTGGTATTGTGTTCCACATTTTCGATGCGCCGAACGGAGATCTCAAATGAAGCTCAAACTTTCCGCCGCGCTGCTCGCCGCAAGCCTCCCGCTCTCATCGATAGCTTTCGCCCAGGGCACCGCGCCCGCCGACGTTGCAGTGATCAATGCTTGCCTGAAGACCGCGGAGGAAACCGGCGGTTTCGGCGGCGCGTGTGTCGGGCTCGTCGCCGACCCCTGCATCAAAAAGGCGGAGGGCGTGAATGACGATGTCGCCAAATGGAAAGCCTGCGCGGCGCGCGAACTCGCCATTTGGACGCAGAAAACCAATGAGGCGCTAAAGAAGGTTGAGGCCGGTGGGTTCGCCGACAAGATCAAGGCGGTCAAGGACTCGCAGACAACCTTCGCCGCGTCGCGTGATCGCTTCTGCGCGGTCTTCGACAAAGTCGAGCCCGGCATGTACCGGGGCGACGCGAACTACTGCCGCCTGCGCGAGACCGCGAACCGCGCGCTGAGCTTGATCAAGCTCGGCGCTGCGGTCAACGAGCACTGAGACCTCTTAGTCCCACTCTCGATTGTCTCTCGCATAGGCTTATCGTCGATGTGGGGGCAGAGCGCGAGAGCTTTCCGCTGTTTTTGCAACGACGTGACAGCCCTTCGAACAAAACCTGAAGTATTCCTCTTTCGTCACGATTTTATTTGGTTCGACCATCGTTGTTAAACGAGAGAAGCTATTGCAGATGCGCTCAATCTCTAATGTAAGCCAATACAGAGTTGATGGTCGAAAGTCGCTCTTCTTGCTCCTGCTTTTATTTGCGATCCCCTCGGATGACTGCTCCGCGCAGACACCGCCGCCCCCAATCAACGAACGTGCGTTCGAGCGCGTGCCGCCGACAGTCGTAACGAGGTTGGCGACCCGCTTTTCGCTAGGCTCATTTGCGGGCCGCTTCGAGGAGACGCGGCTCGACGCGGTTCGCGAAGCCCTGGGCGAAGGGACCATCCAACACCGAGGCGACGCTGGAGATAGTATCTATTGGCTGTGTTATCGGCCCGCGCAGCATCGATTGTGGGTCGTGTCCGGCGGGGAGATAGGCGGCCCGGATCATCTCGTCACGGAAATCGTTGAAGAGCTCACCGAGAAAGACGCCGGTGCTTCGACCGATTGCGGCATTATCCCGGAAAAATTCTCGCCCGTCATCTTCGACGGCAAGCTGCATTTAGGTATGTCGCGTCAGGAGGTAATCACGGCGTTGGGACCGCCGTCGAAGTCGGAAGCTGCTCAGATCGTGTATTCGCACGAGGGAAAGCTCGCAGACGGTTTCGATGAGACCGCTTGGCTCATTCTCCGATTTCGTGAAAACAAGCTTGTGTCCATGCGCGGCGGCAAGACCACAACGAATTGAAGTGGCTGCGAGCAGCGTTCGCGCTTTGCGACGGATGGGAGCGAGCCATGCCCGCTCCCGCACGACCTGCATCACATACCCGAGCCGAATGCCTATCGATGCCCGGATGGCGGCTCATGGTTCAAAGCGGCCTCGCTCGCCGAAGCATGTTTCACGCGGTTTCAGCAACATGGGTGCCCGGCCATCCCGCATCTCTTGGGGCCGACGATCGCCAACACCGGGATCGCCGGCTCACTTGTCTTCACGGCTCCTTAACTGCAATCGACGACCATCACGCGCAATGAGGTCGAACATGCGCTTGCGGTTGAAGGCTGACGGACGGATCGTCGAATTGCGGGACGGGCACGAGGTGCCGCTGATTCCCGATATGCCTGTCGTGCCGGAGCCGGTCGCGGTGCGACCCGGCGAAGCCGAAGTGCGCGATCTGCGCCGCCGTGCGCAGCTGACCCAGATGGAATTTGCCGCGCGTCTTGGCGTTCCTGTCGAGACGATCCGCAATTGGGAGCAGGGCAAGCGCATGCCGCGCGGTCCAGCCCGTGCCTTGCTGGCGGTGATCGCACACGCACCGGAGACGGTGTTCGCGGCGCTTGCACCGGTTGCTGCGGACGCCTGAACGATCACTGTGGATCATCGCCTGCGCTGACGCGCCGGCCATGTCCAGGAAAAGCTTGTCGGCGTTCGTATCGTTCCTCTGTCAGAGGAGAAGATGATGCAGTTCGTGGAAGCAAACGGCGCCCGCATCCCGGCCATTGGCCTCGGGACATGGGAACTGCGCGGCCGCATTTGTGCGCGTGTCGTCGAGCAGGCGATCCGGCTCGGCTATCGCCACATCGACACCGCACAGGTCTATGAGAACGAGCGCGATGTCGGCGAGGGCATTCATGCCGCGCACATTCGCCGTGACGAGATGTTCGTGACGACCAAGGTCTGGACCACGCATTTCGCGCCTCACAATCTCGAACGCTCCGTGAAGGAAAGCCTGACGCGGCTGCGCATGACCGAGGTCGATCTGCTGTTGCTGCACTGGCCGAACCCGCAGGTGCCGCTGGAGGAAACGCTCGGCGCGCTGGCGCATGCCAGGCAGATGGGCCTGACCAGACATATAGGCCTGTCGAATTTCACCGTGGCGCTGATCGAACAGGCTGTGGCCGCATGTCCCGCGCCGCTGGTCTGCGATCAGGTCGAGTATCATCCCTATCTTGACCAGGTAAAGGTGCAGGGCGCCTGCCGGCAGAATGGTCTGGCCATGGTCGCCTACAGCCCCATCGCCCAGGGCAATGTCCGCGGCGATGAAACGCTTGCCGAGATCGGCAAGGCACATGGCAAGAGCGCAGCACAGGTCTGCCTGCGCTGGCTGGTCCAACAGGGCGCGGTGGCGATCCCGCGCACCTCCAAGGTCGAGCGTCTGTCGGAGAATATCGACGTGTTCGATTTCATGCTGTCCGAAACCGAGATGACGCGGATTTCGCATCTGGCGCATCCGAAGGGGCGGCTGACCGACTACGGCTTCGCGCCGAAATGGGATTGATCCATCAGGCCGACCGGCATTTGCCGCATTGATCTTGTGGGCAGGATGGCTCATGCAGTGACACCGTCCGGCAAGCCAAGGCCCTCATGTTTTTCACGTTCTCCAAGATGCTCGGCTTCTTCACGGAGCCGTCCAATGCGATCGCCATCATCTGCGTGGTCGGCATTGTGCTGGTGCTGCTGCAGCGCCAGCGTGTCGGAACATTGCTGGTGACCTTTGGCATCCTGTTGCTGCTGCTGTTCGGCTATTCGCCTGTTGGCAATGTGCTGATGCTGTCGCTGACCGAGCGTTTTCCAAAATGGCAGGACGATGGCCGTGCACCTGACGGCATCATCGTGCTCGGCGGCGCCATCGATTCGGATTCGTCCGCGGCACGCAGCTCGCTGGAGATCAATTCGGCCGGCGAGCGGATAACGGCGATGCTGGAGCTGGCGCGCCGCTATCCGCAGGCGCGTATCGTCTTCACCGGCGGCGCCGGCAGCCTGATTGAAAAGTCGCTGTCCGAAGCGCCCGTTGCCGGCGAGCTGCTGCAGCGTTTCGGCGTGGCCCCGGAACGCGTCACGCTCGAAATCGCTTCCCGCACCACCGACGAAAATGCCGCCTTCACCGCAGGCCTGGTGTCGCCGAAGCCCGGCGAGCGCTGGCTGCTGGTGACGTCCGCCTGGCATATGCCGCGCGCGATCGGCGCGTTCCGCAGGGGCGGCTTCGATGTTGACGCCTATCCGGTGGACTGGCGCACGCGCGGCTGGATCGACGCCACCGAGACCTTCGATTCCGCCAGCGCCGGCCTTGGCCGGAGCGACATCGCGGTTCACGAATGGGTCGGGTTGATCACCTATTGGCTCGCCGGCCGCAGCAGCGAGTTGCTGCCGGCGCCGAAGAAGCGGTGATGCGTCACTCCACCTTCGGCAGCCCCAGCCGGTACACGCCGCGGAAGTCGTTGGGATCCTCGACCGGCTTGCCCTTGCGATAGATCACGAGGCGGTCGGCGAGCGCTAGCGTCACGGCGGCGCGGCGGATCGGCATCAAGAGCGCGTGCCAATCGCCCTCGGGCTCGATCACATGCGCAATCTCAGGAGGGCTCAGCGTGCCCGCGCCGTTGCGGGTGAGCGCGTCAAGGATCGCCTCGTCGAGCGGCAAGGGCTTCGGTTTCGGGGCCAGCTTGGCGGCTGACGGCTTCGGGGTCTTCGGAGGGGATTTGGCCATGCACTGCCATGACCGATCAGGCAGCACGACGCAAGCTGTGGCTTGGCGGACATGGCGCGGGGCAGGGCACGACGCTATGATCGGGCCAGTCGGCGTACAGAAGTCTCATTAGCCCCATGGAACCAAGGCACCTCATCCGCGCAGCGATCGCCGTCTCGGTGGTCGGCCACCTCGCTTTGGCGGCGGGGGTCTATTTCGCCGATGCGCGTCCGATGGAGCAGCACGAGGAGAGCGTTGCCGTCGATCTGGTAACGCCGCAGCAGCTCGCAGAGGCGGAGAAGAAGGCCGAGGAGACGCCGCCGGAGCCCGAGAAAAAGCCAGAGAGGAAGCCTGAGCCGGAATTTCGGCTGCCTGATTTGACCAACAAGCCGACCCTGGAAGAGCAGAAGACCCAGGCCATCGCCGCCAAACCGCAGTCATCGGCGCAGAACACCCCGCCGCAGCCGCAGAAGACGTCGCCGCAGCAACCCGCACCGTCACCGCAGCAGCAGGCCACCCAGCAATCGCCGCCGCCTCAGCAGCAAGCCCAGCAACAGCCGCAGGCCACACCCGCAACGCCGCCTCCGTCAGCGCCGCCCGCTACGCAGCCGCCGCTGCAGCAGCAGGCTGCGCAGCAGGCTCAGCCGCCGGCGCCGCAGCCGGGCTCGCAGCAGGTGCCGCCGCAGCCCGAGGCCGATATCACCGTGAAATACGGCGTCATGCTGGGCTTGCCCGAAGGCTTCGGCGGCGGCGCGTCAGAGCAGGCGGACCTGTCCAAGCTCGACATCGCCGCTTTTCGGCGGCATCTCAAAACCTGTTCGAAATTGCCCACCACCGTCGCGCGCGGCGATGACGCCAAGGTCAAGCTGCGCGCCGTGTTCTCGCCGGATGGCCGGCTGATCGCCGAGCCCACGGTGATCGAGGTGCGGCGGCCGGCCAAGGCCGCGCTCTTGATGCAGGCGGCCAAGCAGGCGCTGGAAGCCTGCCAGCCTTATGCGATGCTGCCGGCCGACAAATACGACGAGTGGAAAGTGCTCGATCTCGATTTTACGCCGCAGGATTTCGCGGGGTAACCCTTATTTCGGCATCTGGTGCCATGGCCTGCCAGGCATTGGAGGCGAACTGCCGGCGCCAGGTCACGATCACCACGGCTGCCGTCGAGACCAGAAACACCCAGGGGCTGACGAACCAGCCGAGATAGCCGAGCGCGAAGAAGAAGGCGCGCTGCCCACGGTTGAAGTGCCGGGCCGCCGCGCCAAACATCCGCGTGGTGCGCACCACATGCGCTTCGGCCTCCGGCGTGTCGCGCTTCGAGGCCAGCGGCATCGCCCCGATCAGGATCGCGACATAGTTGAACAGCCGGTACGACCAGGCGAATTTGAAGAACGCATAGACGAAAATCAAAATCAGCCCGAAGCACTTGATCTCCCACATGCCGGGCGTGGTGTTGAAGCCGAGCGGCAGGTTCTGCATCATCGGCATCACTTCATTGGTGGCGCGCAGCAGGGCCAGCGAGCCGCCGATGGCGATTAGCGTGGTCGATGCGAACCAGGCCGTGCCGTTCTGCAGCGATGTCATGATGTGGGTATCGACGATACGCGCCTCGCGCTCCAGCAGACGGCGCATCCAGACCTCACGATAGGCGTGCATGCGTGCCGACAGGCTGTCGCGGCCGTATTTGGTGTGCTCCAGCGTGATCGCATAGGTCGTCCACTCCAGGATGAAGAAGCCCAGCGCGAAGACGTCGACCCAGGAATAGTTGATCATGAAGCACCCATCGTATCAGTTGGCACTTCTGCCACGCATGCCGTGATGCAGCAACAAGCCTGTGCACGCGGCTTGCTTGCAGAGGCTCATGCGTGGCAATTTACCGGTGTCGCAAGGAGTGGTTGATGTCGCTGTCGCTGGTGATCGGAAACAAGAATTATTCGTCCTGGTCGATGCGGCCATGGGTTGCGCTGAAAGCCTGCGGCATCCCCTTCGCGGAGGTGTTTGTGCCGCTGTACACGGATGCCGCCGACAAGCAGCGCATTCTCGATGTGACCCCGTCCGGCAAAGTGCCAGCGCTGGTCGATGGCGAGATCACGGTGTGGGATTCGCTGGCGATCATCGAATATGCCGCGGAGCGTTTTCCGGATGCAAAGCTGTGGCCGGAAGACCGGGCCGCGCGCGCCCATGCGCGTTCGGTGTCCGCCGAGATGCATTCCGGCTTCATGCCGCTGCGCAACGAATGCGGCATGAACCTGCACCGGCCGGTCCGCGCGAAGGCGCTGTCCGACGATGCCAAGGCCAATATCCGGCGTATCCAGCAGATCTGGGCCGATTGCCGCGCACGCTACGGCAAATATGGACCGTATCTGTTCGGCGCCTTCAGCGGCGCGGATGCCATGTATGCGCCGGTGGTGCATCGTTTTCTGACCTACGACATCGATGTCACGCCGGAAGCCCGTGCGTATATGGATACGATGCAGGCGCTGCCGGCGTTCCGGCAATGGACCGACGAGGGCCTCGCCGAAACCATCGTCATACCGCGCTTCGAGGATGACTGAAAGCCGCCACGATTTCGTCATGACTGGGGCCGTGCCATAACAACCGCATATTGCGGGTTCATGGCAGCCGGACTTTCTTTGGAAGCATTTTCTTCGGAAGCAGGGCTTTCTTTGGAAAAATGGCTTCCACACATGCGGGGACGACTCGATGAACGGGGTATGGGCGAATTCGCTCGATCAAATCTGGCGCGCGCCGACGCTTCCGATGTGGCTCGCGCTGGCTGCCTCCATCTTCTTCGCCCTGATCGTGCTGGCAACGCTGCTGCGCGCCGAGAAGTCTGTCGCCAATGGCGCGCTGACCGTGATCACGCTGCTGGCGATCGGCGTTGCTGCTGCGGCGACGCTGCGCAAATCCGAAAGCGCAGGGCAGGACGCATCGCACGCCGCCGTTGCAGTGCCTCAGGTGAATGCCTCGCTGCCGGCGCTGTCCTGCCTCGACGATCTCGCCGGCGATATGGTGCTCGCGGGCTGCGAGAAGGTGCTGTTCGGCTCGGCGGATTCGGTGGCGGCTGCCGTATCGGCCTCGGCTGCGCAGATCAATCGTTTGACGTCGTATAGCGATGTCGCGGCAGCGAATAAATCCATGACGTCTGAACTGGCGGGGCTGCGCCGCGCGATCGAGCGCGATCGCTACGGCCTGATCGCCTATGTGCTGCAATCGCGCGATCGCTGCATGCCGGAGAGCTGCGCTGCCTATGCCGCGCTGACCGATCACAAGCGGATTGCCGCGAATATGGAAGAGCGCACCTATGAGGGCCTCGTGACACGCTATGCGCCCGGCTGGAACGCGCCGCCTGCGGCTGCGGCCGCTGCGACGGGCGCGCTGGCTGGATTGCCGGCGTCGGTTCCGACCGGAAAGCCGACCACGGCCGATTTCCCGTCATCATCCTCGATCCCGCCGATCTCGATCATGACCGAAACACCCGTGAAGCCACCGGCGGCCGCCAATGCGCAGGCGCCGGCACCGCGCGCCGCGACGGCAACGCCGCCACCTGCGGCCGCGAAGAAGCAGCCCGCACCGAAGACCGCCGCTCGTCCACAGGCGCCTGCCGCCCCAGCGCCCGTGCAGCTTGCACCGGAGGCTCCGCCGGCCGATAACTGAGCGGTGGATAACGCCTTGTAAAACCGCGTCGCACTGCCGATTTCTGACCCATGCCCCTGCATCTCATCAAGCTCGCCGTTGGCTGCGAATCCATCGCGGATTTCAAGAGCTATCTCGCCGAACGGATGCGCGCAGCAAAAGCGCGCGGCGCACCTCAGCATCACATCCACATCACCCGCATGGTGCCGAAACGCGATGTCGAACTGCTCGACGGCGGTTCGCTCTACTGGGTGATCAAGGGTGAGATCGCGCTGCGTGAGAAAATTCTCGCTATCGAACCGTTCCGCGATAGCGACGGCATCAACCGCTGTCGCCTAGTGATGCAGCCGAAACCCGTCACCGTCGCGCCGCGTCCGCTGCGCCCGTTCCAGGGCTGGCGCTACCTCACCGACAAGGACGCCCCGCCGGATCTCGGCAAGGCTGCCGCGAGTATCGAGGCAATGCCGGAGCCGATGCGGCGCGAGCTGCGGGAACTGGGGCTGCTGTAGGGCAGGGCTCGCTCGTCATTCCACCCCATACCCGTCATTCCGGGGCGCGCGAAGGCGGCAATGCCGCCGAAGCGCGAACCCGGAATCCCGGAGTGTTTTGCGCTGAACAGGTCGAGATTCCGGGTTCGCGTCCGGCAAGTGCCGGCCACGCCTCGGAATGACAGCGTGGGCCACCCAAACATATTTTCCTATCTTCCGATTGACAACATCCCCATAAGGTTTATATTCCGCTATGTCCTGCCCCACCGAGAGGGGCGATCGCGATCGTCACGTTCGCGGGGTGGGATGCGGTGGACGCCGGAGATGCGGCGTCACGCGGTTTGGGGGGGACGTCTGTCTTCGGGCAGGACGGATCTGCGCCAGCACTGCCACTGGCAGGAGACGGCCGACCTTCGGATGGAAAGAATCCTGGACAGTGTGACGGACGACCAAGTCAAAACGCGTTCGGCTTACTCGCTTGAGGCTCCCTTCCCATCGCCTTGGGACTTTAATTCGCGATCGGAGCGTTCGTCGAGGCAAAGTGCAAGCAACCGAAAAAACACCGCAGGCGGAACGCTGGGCAATCGCTCGGCGCCTCCGAAAGTCCTGATGCACTCTAGATTGCGGAAGACCGCATTCGCATCAGGCCCACGGGTGCAACGGGCACCTGGCGTTCCGCACGCCCTCTCACAAGGGGGCGGGAATGCAAGCGACGACGGCGCCCCCGCGCCGCAAAAAATGGGGGCGATGACGCATGTCTGAAGGGCTGTGGCTGTTTGACAGTTGAATCCGCATCGAACGTCGCGGCCTGCGCGTAACGCGCGCTGTCGTCGGCACCGTCCAGCCCACCACTTCCGGAAATCCTGACCTCCGCTTTTGTGAGAGCTCGCTGACCAGATTGGTAAAGAGCTAAATCACTGGCGAAAAAGCTCCCGGCTGTGTTGCATCCATTCCGCTCTGTGAAATTCACGTCCGCAGCGTGAAATGTTGTCGCTTGCCAAGGCTGCCGTGAAAGGTCACAAAAAACTGAACTGGGACGAAACACCAATCGGAGAGACGTTTGAGCATCAAGGGCAAGGCATATATCGCCGGCATCTACGAACACCCGACCCGGCATGCGCCGGACAAATCCATTGCGCAGTTACATGCCGAAGTCGCCAAGGGCGCGCTCGAGGATGCAGGCCTGACGCACAAGGATGTCGATGGCTATTTCTGCGCAGGCGATGCGCAGGGGGGCCTGTGGCCGATGGTCGACTATCTCGGCCTCAAGCCGCGTCACGTCGACTCCACCGAGACCGGCGGCTGCTCCTACATCATTCATCTCGGCCATGCCGCGCAGGCGATTGCCGCCGGCAAGTGCTCGATCGCACTCGTCACACTGGCCGGCAAGCCGCGCACCGGCGTGATGCCGCCGCGTCTGCAGGGCGCCGAAGCCGATTTTGAGACCGCTTACGGTGCGACCACGCACAATGCCTATGGCATGTGTGCCATGCGTCATATGCACGACTACGGGACGACCAGCGAACAGCTCGCCTGGATCAAGGTCGCGGCCTCGCATCACGCGCAGTACAACCCGCATGCGATGCTCAAGGACGTTGTTACCGTCGAGGACGTGCTGAACTCGCCGATGATTTCCGATCCGCTGCATCGCATGGATTGCTGCGTCGTCAGTGACGGTGGCGGTGCGATGATCGTGACCACGCCGGAAATCGCCAAGAGCCTGAAGAAGCCGCTGGTGCGCCTGATCGGCCATGGCGAAGCCATGAAGGGTCCGCGCGGCGGCAAGGATCTCGACCTCACTTACTCGGCCGGTGTGTGGTCCGGTCCGCGTGCTTTCGAGGAAGCGGGCGTGACGCCGCAGGACATGAAGTATGCGTCGATCTACGACAGCTTCACCATCACCGTGCTGATGCAGCTTGAAGACCTCGGCTTCTGCAAGAAGGGCGACGGCGGCAAGTTCGTCTCCGACGGCAACCTGATCTCGGGCGTCGGCAAGCTGCCGTTCAACACCGATGGCGGCGGCCTCTGCAGCAACCATCCCGTCAATCGCGGCGGCATGACCAAGATCTTAGAGGCCGTGCGCCAGCTGCGCGGTGAAGCCCATCCCAAGGTGCAGGTGCCGAATTGCGATCTCGCGATTGCCCATGGCACCGGAGGCCTGCTCGGCGTACGCCACGCCGCATCGACCGCTATTCTGGAGCGCGTGTAATGACTGAAGCCAAGAAGTATCCGACGCCCGCCGGCAATCCTGAATCGCAGCCGTTCTGGGATGCGGCCAAGGACGGCAAGTTCATGATCAAGCGCTGCACGACCTGCGGCGAAGCGCATTTCTTCCCGCGCGCGATCTGCCCGTTCTGCTTCTCCGACAAGACCGAATGGGAACAGTCGTCGGGCGAGGGCGAAATCTACACTTACAGCCACATGCGCAAATCGGCGACCGGTCCCTACGTGATCGCCTATGTGACGCTGAAGGAAGGCCCCTCGGTGCAGACCAACATCGTCGACTGCGATCCGGGCAGTCTGAAGATCGGCCAGAAGGTGAAACTCGTGTGGAAGCCCACCGACGGCGCACCGCTGCCGTTCTTCACGCCGGCGTAAGCAACACACACAGGCTGTCATCGCGAAAGCGGGTGATCCAGTAAACGCCGAAAGGCCTGTGTGTACTGGATCGCCCGGTCAAGCCGGGCGATGACAGTTCGGGACAAACCCAACAAGCAAGAAAATCGGGAGCGAACTCAAATGCCCATCAACTACGAAGCCCTGATGGCGATGAAGAATATCGGCCAGAAGTATGCCTGGACCGATCGCGAAGTGATGCTCTACGCCTATGGCATCGGCATGGGCGCCGATCCGATGGACGAGAAGGAATTGGCCTTCGTCAATGAAGGCACCTATACGCCGCGTCCGCTGAAAGTCGTGCCGACCTATGCATCGGTTGCCGCATGGGGCTCGGGCCCGGGCGAGATGGGTCTCAACAAGCTGCTCGTCGTCGATGGCGAGCGCGACATCACCTTCCACAAGCCGCTGCCGGTGGCTGCGAAGATCACCGCCGATAGCAGCGTGCTCGGCGTGTTCGACAAGGGCTCCGACAAGGGGGCGGTGATCCTGCATCAGACAATCCTGCGCGATGAAGCCGGTGAAGCGCTGGCGACTTTGGTAGCCTCACGTTTCGCCCGCGGCGATGGCGGCTTCGGCGGCAAGTCCGAGGGCCAGCCCGAGCCGCATGCGATGCCGAAGCGCGCGCCGGACAAAACCGTCGATATCACCACGCGGCCCGATCAGGCGCTGATCTATCGCCTCTGCGGCGACCGCAACCCGCTGCATTCGGACCCCGAATTCGCCAAGCGCGCCGGCTTCCCGCGTCCGATCCTGCATGGCATGTGCACCTACGGCATCACCTGCCGCGGCGTGTTGCAGACCTATGCCGACTACGATCCATCGGCCTTCAAGCAGCACGCAGTGCGCTTCTCGTCGCCGGTTTATCCGGGCGAGACTGTCACCATGGAGATGTGGAAGGACGGCAACGTGGTGTCGTTCGAGGCGAAAGTGAAAGAACGCGGCGTCACCGTGATCAAGAGCGGCAAGACCGTGCTGGCGTAGGACTCAATCCTCTCGACGTCATGCCCGGCCTTGTGCCGGGCATGACGTCTTGGTCAAAACGTAAGACGTGGATGGCCGGGTCAAGCCCGGCCATGACGGAGCAAAACAAAAAACAAAATCATAAAAATACAGGGAGAACGTCATGGGTCTTCTCGACGGCAAGGTTGCCATCATCACAGGCGCCGGTGGCGGCCTCGGTGAAGCCTACGCAAAGCTGTTCGCACGCGAAGGCGCATCCGTCGTGGTCAACGATCTCGGTGGCCCGCGCGACGGCTCCGGCTCCGACCTCTCGATGGCGCAGCAGGTCGTCGATGCCATCAAGAAGGAAGGCGGCAAGGCCGTCGCCAACGGTTCCGACATTTCGACCATGGCCGGCGGCCAGTCGGTGTTCGACGCCGCCATCAAGGCCTTCGGCAAGGTCGACATCCTCGTCAACAATGCCGGCATCCTGCTCGACCAGACCTTCGCCAAGGCGTCTGAGGCGGCGTGGGACAAGGTCATGAAGGTGCATCTCAAAGGCACGTTCTGCGTCACCCAGCCGGCCTTCAAATGGATGAAAGAAAATGGCGGCGGCGTCATCGTCAACACGTCCTCGACTTCCGGCCTGATCGGCAACTTCGGCCAAAGCAATTACGGCGCGGCCAAAGGCGGCATCTGGGGCCTGTCCAATGTGCTGGCCATCGAGGGCCGCAAATACAATATCCGCGTCTGGACGCTGGCGCCGGGCGCGCTGACCCGCATGACCGCGGACCTGCCGCGCTATATCGAAAATCCCGGCGCGGCCCTGGGTCCGGACGGTATCGCGCCGGCGGTGCTCTACATGGTCAGTGATCTCTCAGGCAGCCAGACCGGCAAGGTTCTCGGCGTGTCCGGCCCGCGCGGCGTTCGCGAGATGAAGATGATGGAAATGGAAGGCTGGAAGCCGCCCCATGACGGCTGGAGCGCGCAGGACGTGGTGACCCATGCCGGCGAGATATTCTTCTCGGAGGAAGACACCAAACACGGCGCGCGGCGGTTCTAGGTCCATGACCTCAGGGATGCTCACGCTTCGCGGCGCGCATCCCGACGAGGCCGCAGCGCTGACCGAACTCTGCCTGCGCTCCAAGGCCGTCTGGGGCTATGACGCTGCCTTCATGGCGGCGTGCCGTGATGAACTCACGCTGACGCCTGAGACTTTTGGCAGCTCGCTACTTCAGGTCGCCGTCCGCGACGGACGCGTGATCGGCATGGTTCAGGTCGGGATCGCGGGCGAAGTCGCCCAACTCGACAGACTGTTCGTCGAGCCGGATCAACTGCGATCGGGAGCAGGGCGCATCCTGCTGGACTGGGCAAAGGCAGCAGCGCGCCAAGTGGGTGCCGTGGTCATGATCATTGAGGCTGATCCGGGCGCAGCCGGGTTTTACCGCCGTGAGGGTGCGGTGGATGCGGGAACGGTCGCGTCCGGCTCGATACCGGGGCGATGCATTCCGAAGCTGTCTCTCGCACTTTGAAGCCTTGTCGATGGATGATAGTGTCCGACCAGAATGTCGTTCCAAGCGCCAATATCCAGAGAGTAACCATGAAACTGACCGCCAAAGCCGCAGGCACCTTCGCCATCGCACCGACCCCGTTCCTCGACGACGGCCGCATCGACGACAAATCAATCGACGGCCTGACGGATTTCTATGCGGAGGTCGGCTGCAACGGCGTAACCGTGCTCGGCATCATGGGCGAGGCGCCGAAGCTGGAGGGGGCCGAGTCCGAGGCCGTGGCAACCCGCTTCATCAAGCGTGCTGGCGACAAGATGCAGATCATCGTTGGCGTTTCCGCGCCCGGTTTCGCTGCCATGCGCTCGCTGGCGCTGAAGTCGATGGATGCGGGGGCTGCCGGCGTCATGATCGCCCCGCCGCCGCATCTGCGCACCGACGATCAGATCACCAACTATTTCAAGCAGGCGGTGGATGCCATTGGCGATGACGTGCCGTGGGTGCTGCAGGATTATCCGCTGACCCTCACCGTGGTCATGACCCCCGCGGTGATCCGCAAGATCATCATGGACTCCAAGTCCTGCGTGATGCTGAAGCACGAGGACTGGCCGGGCCTGGAGAAGATCACCGCGCTGCGCAACTTCCAGAAGGACGGCAGCTTGCGCGAAACCTCGATCCTCACCGGCAATGGCGGCGTGTTCCTGGATTTCGAAATGGAGCGCGGCGCCGATGGCGCGATGACGGGTTATGCCTTCCCTGAGCTGTTGATCGACGTCGTCAATCTTCAGAAGAAGGGCGAGCGCGACAAGGCACATGATCTGTTCGATGCTCATCTGCCGCTGATCCGCTACGAGCAGCAGCTCGGGATCGGCCTCGCGGTCCGGAAATATGTACTGCAGAAGCGCGGCGTTATTGCATCAAGCGCGCAGCGCAAGCCGGGTGTGGCGATCACGGCGCAGGCGAAGGCGGAGGTCGATTATCTCCTGTCGCGCGTGGCTCGCTATGATAAGCGCGCGAACATCGCACCGCAGTCGAGCGCTGCGGGTTAATAATTCCCCAGAAGTGTCATGGCCGGGCTTGACCCGGCCATCCATCTTCAGGGTTGCCAAGTAAAAGATGGATGCCCGGATCAAGTCCGGGCATGACAAACGAGAGGTCGGCGATCGCCGGCACAACAGGCATCAAAGAATGCCGATCAGGGAGAAACTGAATGCCAAGCGAGCCCGGCGTTGTGCGTCCTGCTTCCACCATCCTCCTGCTGCGCAAGGGTGCAACCGACGCCATCGACGTCTTCATGATGGTGCGGCACTATCAGATCGAATTCGCATCCGGTGCGCTGGTGTTTCCGGGCGGCAGCGTCGATGCCGGAGATCGCGAGATCGGTACGCAGCCGAACCTATATAGCGGCGGTGACGGCCTCGATCCCGATGCGCTGGCTTTCAAGATCGCCGCGATCCGCGAGACTTTCGAGGAAAGCCGCATCCTGCTGGCGCGACCGCGCGGCTCTAACGACCTGATCGCTGCGACGAAGGCGAGCACCATCGCCGATCAGCATCGCGATGCGTTGAATGAGGGCAAGGTCAAATTCGCCGATATCATTGCCGAGAACGATCTGGAGCTCGCGCTCGATCTGCTCGTGCCCTATGCGCACTGGATCACACCGGAGGGCATGAAGAAGCGATTCGACACCTGGTTCTTTCTCGCCGAGGCGCCGCCTGAACAGGTCGGTATGCATGACGGCAAGGAGTCCACGGATTCGATCTGGCTGTCGCCACGCGAAGCGCTGGAAGGCGGCGCATCGGGCCGTTTCACGCTGCCGTTCCCGACCACGCGGAATCTGATCAAGCTCGGCAAGCAGCCCAGCGTCGCGGGGGCACTCGACGACGCGAGCCGCAGTACGATCGTCAGCGTCACACCCATCGTCACGCGCGATGGCGACAAGCGCCAGTTGCGGATTCCGATCGAGGCCGGCTATGACGGCGAGGTGTTCGAGCTCACCGGTGCGCCGTAGAGTTCGGGCCTATCCCGCCCTGGCTTGCGGCGCCGCTGCGGCATTCTCCCAGAATGGCCGCCGCAACTCGCGCTTCAGCACCTTGCCGGCACCCGACAGCGGGAAGGGCTCGCTGCGGACGTCCACGCTGCGTGGGCACTTGTAGCCGGCGATCTTCTCCTTGCAGAAAGCGATGATCTCGCCGGCATTGACACTCGCACCGGGTTTCGGAATGACGAAGGCGTGTACGGTCTCGCCCCATTGCGAATCGGGAATGCCGATCACGGCGCATTGCGCCACGGCCGGGTGTTGTGCGACGACATTCTCGACCTCGGTGGAGTAGACGTTCTCGCCGCCTGAGATGATCATGTCCTTCATCCGGTCGACGAGATAGATGTAGCCTTCATCGTCCATGTAGCCGCCGTCGCCTGTATGCATCCAGCCATCGATCACGGCCTTGGCGGTTTCCTCCAGTCGCTCCCAATAGCCCATCATGACGTTCTGGCCGCGGACCGCGACCTCGCCGACTTCACCATTCGGCACAGGCTTGCGATTGGCGTCGACGATACGCGCCTCGCAGCCGATCGCCGCGCGGCCACAGGCGCGTTGACGGTTCTTGGCGGTGGCTTCCTCGCCGAAATGTTGATCCCACGGCAGGTGCGTCGCCAGCGGCGACAGTTCGGTCATGCCGTAGAGCTGATGGAATTCGGTATCGGGCATTCCGGCCATCGCGCGCTTCAAGAGCGCTTCGTTGATTGGTGAGGCGCCATACATCATGAGCTTCAGAGATGAAAGATCGGCAGTCTGGAATGCGGGGTGATCGACCAGCATCTGGATCATGGTCGGGACGATCAACGTCGCCGATACTTTCTCGCGGGCGATGGTCTGCATCACCAGTTCCGGATTGAACATCCGGACGATGACATTGGTGCCGCCAGAGGCCAGCGAGGTGAACATCACGCCGCCATTGGCGACGTGAAACATCGGTGCGGCGTTGAGATAGACCGAGCCGTAAGGCAGCAGGCCTTCGCTCATCATGTGCAGCGAGTTGCTCATGATATTGCCGTGGCTCAGCATCACGCCCTTGGAGCGGCCTGTCGTTCCGCCGGTGTAAAAGATACCTGCGAGATCCTCGCGTGTCCGCATCGCATCCGGCACCGGCTCGGTCGACTTGACGAGTTCATCGTAATTATGCGCTTCCGCGGGACCCCTTTCGTCGTCCGCATAGACCAGCGTGAGCGGCATGGCCTTGGCGAGTTCGACGCCCATGGCGGCGAAGGCACTGTCGACGACCAGCGCGCTGGCGCGGCAGTCAAGCAGGGAGTCGAGAATTTCGGCCTGACTCCAGCGCACATTGGTCGGCACGATCACAGCGCCGGCCCAGGCGATACCCAGATAGAGTTCGAGATAGCGGTCAGAGTTCAGCATCAGCACCGCCACGCGGTCGCCATGCTTGACGCCAAGCTTTTGCAGCGCACCGGCGAGCCGCGCGACGCGGTCTCCAACCTCGCGCCATGTCCGGCGGCGATCGCCGTCGATAGTAGCTATTGTCTGCGGGCTGGTTTGCAGCGCACGGCGCAGGCCCTGCGTGATGTTCATGGCGTTTCCCCTCGATACTGCGGATGCTGTGCGCATCTCTGTCGAGCGATCATAACGATGGGTGAGGGGCGGGCAAGCGCGGTTGATCGCTTATATCTCACCAGATGGTTCAAAAGATCTCCGCGATCTTTGCGATGCAAAACGCGTCAGAGAAAAATCTGGAACTGTTCTCATCTGTTGACGATTCAACTCCTGCGCGTAACATCGCGACAGGCCCGCCAGAGGCCATTGGGAGTGAAATGCATGAGACAGCTTGCTCGTCGGGGCGCGCCCTTGCGTCCATTTTTCAACGGGACACTCAACTCACATAGAATACTGCACCGTTGGCTCCGAACATCCATCGCAGTAGCGCTCGGCGCGACGTTGTTGGGCGGTGCCGCCAACGCACAGACCAAGGGCACACCGGATCACATAAAGGCGGTTACATCGGCAATCGATAGTGCCGCGATCACAGCCAATACGGCGACGTCCAAGGACTGGCCGACTTACGGCCTTGATTATGCCGAGACGCGCTTCAGCAAGCTCAATCAGATCACGGCCGAGAATGTCAAAGATATCGGCCTGATGTGGACGTACAATCTGGAATCCATCCGCGGCGTCGAAGCGACGCCGCTTGTGGTGGACGGCATCATGTATGTGTCGGCGCCATGGAGCGTGGTGCATGCCGTCGATACCCGGACCGGCAAGCGGCTATGGACATTCGATCCCGGCGTAGATCGCGAGAAGGGCTATCGTGGCTGCTGCGATGTCGTGAATCGCGGCGTCGCGCTCTACAAGGGCAAGGTGTTCGTGGGGGCTTATGACGGCCGGCTGGTCGCACTGGATGCCGCGACCGGCACGAAGGTCTGGGAGAAGGACACCGTCATCGACCGCAAGATGTCCTATACGATCACCGGCGCGCCGCGCGTGTTCAACGGCAAGGTCGTCATCGGCAATGGTGGCGCCGAATATGGCGTGCGCGGTTACGTTACGGCCTATGACGCTGAGACCGGCAATCAGGCATGGCGCTGGTTCACGGTGCCCGGCGATCCGGCCAAGCCGTTCGAGGACGACTCGATGGCTGCCGCTGCGAAGACCTGGGATCCGGCCGGCAAATACTGGGTCAATGGCGGCGGCGGCTCGGCCTGGGATACGATCACCTTCGATCCCGACCTGAACATGGTCTATATCGGCACCGGCAACGGCTCGCCGTGGAATCGCAATCTGCGCAGTCCGGGAGGCGGCGATAATCTCTATCTCGGCTCGATCGTCGCGCTGAATGCCGATACCGGGAAATATCTCTGGCACTATCAGGAAACGCCCGGCGACAACTGGGACTATACCTCGACGCAGCCGATGATCCTGGCCGATCTCACCATCGACGGCGCACCGCGCAAGGTGGTGCTGCACGCGCCGAAGAATGGCTTCTTCTTCGTCATCGACCGCACCAACGGCAAGTTCATCTCTGCCAAGAACTTTGTCGATGTAAACTGGGCCACCGGCTACGACGCCAGTGGTCGTCCGATCGAGGTGCCGGAAGCCCGCTCGCCGGACAAATCCTTCGACAGCATTCCCGGACCGTTCGGTGCCCATAACTGGCATCCGATGTCGTTCAATCCGCAAACCGGGCTGGTCTATCTGCCGGCGCAGGGGGTGCCTCTGAACCTCACTGGCGAGAAAACGCTGGTGCAGAATGCGCCGGGCTCGAACAAGTTCGGCGGTACCACGGGCTGGAATGTCGGCTTCTCGCTCAATGCCGAGCCGCCGAAGAACCCGCCATTCGGTCGCCTGATTGCGTGGGATCCGGTGAAGCAGAAAGAAGCATGGCGCGCTGAATACATTGCGCCCTGGAATGGCGGTACGCTCACGACGGCCGGCAATCTCGTGTTCCAAGGGACCGCGGACGGCCGGTTCATCGCCTACAACGCCAAGACAGGTGAGAAGCTTTGGGAGACGCCGGTCGGCACCGGCGTGGTGGCCGCACCTGCGACCTATATGGTCGATGGCGTGCAATACGTCTCGGTGGCGGTCGGGTGGGGCGGCGTGTTCGGGATCACCCAGCGCGCCACCGATCGTGAGGCGCCCGGCACGGTCTACACCTTTGCCATTGGCGGCAAGGCGCCGTTGCCAGCCTTTACCAAGTACCAGATCGGCAATCTGCTGACCGGGGTCAAATACGATCCCGCTCACGTGCCGGAGGGGACTTCGATCTACGTTAATGCCTGTGCGACCTGCCACGGCGTGCCCGGCGTGGACAAGGGCGGCAATGTGCCCAACCTGGGCTATGTCTCCACCGAGACCATCACCAACCTGAAGGACATCGTGTTCAACGGGCCATTCAAGGACAAGGGGATGCCGGATTTTACCGGCAAGCTCACGGAAGCGGATGTGGTTAAGATCCAGGCCTTCATCCAGGGTACAGCCGACGCGATACGGCCGAAATAAACACCATGCTGGACGGTTCGGCCCGATCGGGCCGTCCAGCATGTTCCCCCCGCGCCTGAAGTCAGGATATATTGGGACGCTCTGAAGTCCGGTCCCACAACCATGTCCTCTGCCATTACGGCATTCTTTCAGCGGGTCCGATCGTCCTCGCTCTCGATCGGCCAGCTGACCTTCAGCGGGTTCCTGCTGGTGCTGACGGTGATCCTGATCACGAGCATCGCCAGCGTGGTCGCGATCCGTCATATTGACAATACCTTCGCCGAGCTTGAGCGGCTGCAGAGCGTCGGCGATCTGGCCGAAAACATCGACCGCCGCCTGATCAGCCTGCGGCTGGCAGCACGCGATTTCGTCACCGATCCCGACGCACAGCCGGAAAAGGTCTCGCAGGCTGCCACGGCGCTGGGCGATCTCCTGAAGAAGACCCGGATCGAGCTTGCGCCCGAGCAGCGCGACATGATCGACGGTGTCGACGCGCGGTTGACCAAGTACCGCGAAGGGATTGAGCGCGTCTCATCGCTGATTGCACGTCGCTCCGCTATGCTGGCGACGCTCCCGCCGCTCCGCGAGCAATTCGAGAACGCCGTTCCGGATGTGACGAATTCAAATGCCGCCAAGGCCATGTTCCGGGCGCAGAACGAGATCGCGGCGGCTTTGCTGGCACGCGATCCGATCGGAGCCGAGCAGGCCGCACAGCGCATGCGTGCGCTGCCGATCAGCACGCCCGCACTTCGTGCGGCCGCCGATGCCTACACCGATGCAATCATTTCGATCTCGGAAACCGAGAGCGAGATCGGCGATCTCGACAGGGATGTGCTTGGCGCCGAAGGCCGATTGATCGGCCGGGTGACCGAATTGTTGCGGGAGCTTAGCGCCCGTCGTGGCCGGGTGCTGTCGCGCGAGTTCGCGCGCACGCTGACCGAGGCAAGATGGCAAAGCATCATCCTTGGCACGGCGGGCGTTCTGGTCGGGCTGTTGGCGGCACTGTTCGTGGTGCGGCGGATCGTGAAGCCGCTGAAGGCGATTGCCAAGTCGATCCGTGCGCTAGCTGGTGGCGCCAAGCACACGCCGATCCCAGCCATGGATCTGGAGAATGAAATCGGTGACATCGCGCGCGCCGCGGAGGTGTTCCGCAAGACGCTGGTCGATGCCGATGCCGCGCGCGAGGCGGCCTTGCATGCGTTGGCCGAGCAGAGGCTGGCGGAAGAGAGTTATCGCAAGCTGTTTGAAGGATCCGTCGACGGCATCTATGTGACGACGCCGGCAGGTGCGCTGCTCAATGCCAATCCGGCACTGGCGCGGATGATGGGGTATGATTCACCGGAAGACCTGATCCGCGCCACGCTGGATATCTCGCGCAACATCTATGTCGATCCGGCGGCGCGCGCCGAGTATCAGCAGCGCATGGCAAGCGACGGAATGGTGCGCGAATTCGAGTATCAGGTCCGTCAACGGCACGACACGGTCCTCTGGCTGTCCGACAGCGCCACGGCGGTCCGCGACGAGAATGGCGAGGTTGTGCGCTATGAGGGAACAGTCCGCGACATCACCAACCAGAAACATGCCGAAGCCGCGATCAGGGAAGGTCGCAGGTTGCTGCAGCAGGTCATCGATACCGTTCCTGCCGTCATCAACGTAAAAGACACCGATCTGCGATACGTCTTGATGAACCGGTATATGGCGGGGATTTTCGGCATCGAGCCCGGTGAGGCGATTGGGAAAACCACTGGCGAGTTGATGATGCGCTTTGGCGCGTCAAAGACCGACTCGCCTGACAAGATGGTGCTGGCGACCAGGAAGGGCCTCGGTTTCTACGAGGAAGAGTACAAGGACGCTGCCGGTGTGATGCGGCAGTGGCTGGTCAACAAGCTGCCTTTGCTGACGACCGATGGTGATATCCAGAACATCGTGACCGTGGCGCTCGATATCGGCCAGCGCAAGCGCAGCGAGCAGGAGATGCTCAAGGCCAAGGACGCCGCCGAAACGGCGCTACGCAATCTGCGTGAGACGCAGAATTCGCTGATCGAGGCGGAGAAGCTCGCGGCGCTTGGGCGGCTGGTTGCCGGTGTGGCCCATGAGGTCAATAATCCCGTCGGCATCAGCCTGACCGTGGCGTCGTCGCTGGAACGCAAGATCGCGCTGTTCGGCGAAGAGGTTGCGCGCGGCGAGCTGCGTCGCTCGACCCTGACCGAATTCATCGAATCCAACCGCGATGCGGCGGCACAATTGGTCGCCAATCTCAATCGCGCGGCTGAGTTGATCCAGTCGTTCAAGCAGGTTTCCGCCGACCGCAATTATTCCGACCAGCGCGTCTTTGATCTCGCCGATCTCACCGAGCAGGTGGTGATGAGTTTGAAGCCGGGATTACGAAAACAGAAGCTGGCGCTTTCGGTCGACTGCAAGCCAGGACTGACGATGAACAGCTATCCGGGTCCGTATGGTCAGGTGCTGACCAATCTGTTCCTCAATTCCGTCGCTCATGCATTTCCCGATGGCAATGGTGGCTCGGTCGAGATCAAGGTGCAGGAAGCCGGCAACGATCATGTGGAAATTCTTTTCGCGGATAACGGCGTCGGCATGAGCCCTGAGGTCCGGCGGCGTGCTTTCGACCCGTTCTTCACGACGCGCCGGGATCAGGGTGGCACAGGCCTGGGCCTGCACATCGTCTACAGTATCGTCACCAGCCGCCTCGGTGGTCGTCTGCATCTGCAGTCCGATCCGGGGCAGGGAACGCGCATCCAGATCATCCTGCCGCGCGTCGCGCCGTTGGAGATGGCTGCGGAATAGCGGACGCTGCTACTGCTGAAATTCCGCAAGCTTGCGCAGTGTCGCGCGGAATATCTGGCTGTGCTTGCCGACGAGCGCTGTGCCGTTCATCGTCGCCGACGTATCCGTGAAAGTACCCGACAGACCGATACCGACCGGTTGGCTCTGGCCACCGAACAGTGGACTCATGTCAGGGCTGGGCGTGTGCTGCATGACGGAAACCTCGCCCTTGAAGGTGCCGGCTTCCTTGTTGAGAACATAGGTACCGACGTAGAACAGGTACGCGTCGCCGCCGAGCAGTTCGCCTTCGCGAAAGGTTACAACACCGCTGCCCTTGCCTGAACGCCCGTCGAGAAGCTCGACATGGATCGAGTAGAGTCCATTCTTCATAATAGCCCGATGGCGCGAACCCGTCCCTTGGTTGCGCAATCAGAAGTATTGCAAAGACCGTATACCAACGTCAACGCATTCGCGGGCGCTGTTGGTGCACGAGCGAAAGACCGAGTGACGCAGGTGCGCTCGCTTGCCGCCTTGGCACTTCGCGACGAGGGCGTTCTTAAATACCTCTGCCATTGAAGTTATCACCACAAATTCGCTGCAGTGCGAAGAGAGCCTGCCGGTGCTAATGGAGAATCGCCTATCGTTTGATTGGGCGTCTGTCGCGAAGTTGAAGCGCAGCCGTTCTTCGATAGTCGTATGATGCGCTTTGCGTGAGTGACTACGGAAGAGGCGGGTACTTTGCCCGCGACAAACCTGAACATCATTGTGCCGGCCGGGGGCTGGAGCAAGCAAATGAGCGACTGGATGACTTCCGGCGCCGACGCGCCGTGTTCGCCAACTACTATCTCTCACGATCGACGCGTCCGGCGTCGTGCAGGCTGGCTGAAGCTGGGAGCGCCGACCTTGTGTATTGCGGTTCTGTTATCAGTGCCGCTGATGCAATCGGTCGCTGCGCGCGATCGCGGACAATTCGCCAATACCAGCCCCGATCTGAAAGCCTGGTTCGATAGTTTGCGCAGCGGCAAGGGTCCGTGTTGTTCCGATGCAGACGGCAGCGCCGTCAGCGATGTGGATTGGGAATCCAACAGTGGACACTACAAGGTGCGGATCGACGGGATGTGGCTCGACGTACCTGACGAAGCTGTCATCACGGTGCCGAACCGCGTCGGTCGCACCATGGTGTGGCCGATACAGGGTTCGTCCGGCACAGTGATCCGTTGTTTCATGCCAGGTAGCATGACGTAGCTGGTCACAACGCCCGGCGGACCGATGCGAGCGCGGCGATCAGCGAGATCGCCGCGAGGACAATGACCGCGGCGCCATAGATATCGAGCGTCAGCGGCAGGCCGAGCGTCGGGATCGCCAAGCCTGCGACGATAGTCGGCAGGCTGAAGGCGAGATAGCAGATGATGAAAATTACGGAGAGCAATCCAGCGCGTTCATGCGCGGGGACAAGCAGCACAACGGTCCGGATGCTACCGAAGAATCCGGCGCCGAAGCCGAAACCGGCAATGACGGTGCCGACCAATAGTTGCGGGATGCTCTGTGTGTAGACCCCGCCCAGCGTGATCACCACGCCGAGAATAAGACACACCATGCTGCGGATCAGAATGGTGGTGCCAGGCCATTTGCGCGCCACCAGCATCGAGGCGGCACCGCTCAAGGTCAGCGCCGTCACGGCGATTCCACCAAGGAGAGGCGAATTCGATCCGGTGATGAGCCGGAGCAGCGAGGGCATCAGCGACAAGTAGAACCCGCCCAACGCCCAGACGGCAACGTTGCCCGGCGAGACTAGGGTCAAGGGTTGTCGCACGTGAGGCGGTACGGTCACGATCGGTCGGAGCGACGCCCATGCGCCGGGACGACGCGCAACCGTTTCCGGCATCCACCACAGCAGAATGGCTTGTATGAGCGTTACTGCGAGGAGCAGCAGATAGACCAGTTGGGTCGGCATTGGCGCGTAGCTGACGAGCACGCCTGATAGCAACGCGCCGATCCCTGTGCCCGTTACGGGCGTCAGGCTGTTCATCAGCGATCCGTGCGCGCGGTTCAGATCGAGCATGGCAGCACCGATGGTGCCGAAGGCAATGCCGGTTGCAAATCCCTGAATGGTGCGGGCGGTGATCAGTGCCACGACGGAATCTGCCGTAATGAAAACCAGCAGCGCCAGGACATTCAGGATCAGCGCCGAGAACATCACGGGCCGGCGACCGATATAATCCGACAATCCCCCGACCGTCAGCAGCGCAACCAGCAGACTGAGCGCATAGGCGGAGAACACCGTCGTGACCATGACCGGCGAGAGGTGCCAGTGGTCCTGATAGATCCGGTAGAGTGGTGTCGGTGCGCTGGCGAACATGGCGACAGTGCCGAGCGTTGCGATCTGAAAAATAATGGCAGCGCGACGCGTCATCACGCCTTTCGGCCGGGCGTCGAGATTGCTGGACATCGGGGAAGAGACCTAATGGACAAGGTGGGGCAAGCCCAATGGTCGCTTCCGTCCTTGATTGATTTTACCGCTGTCCAATGCTTGCTCAGGTGATGCGCGGAGCAACAGCAGAGAAAGATGATGCATGCATGGCCAAGCCTTCACAACGGCGGCTGGCTCGCGCGCCCTGTGCGAGATTGCATGGCTCGTCTGGATCGCGCCCCTTAACACGGCGCGAATCTTTCCTATACTCAGGCTGTCACGAACAATGAAAGGAGGTGGTCCAGTGTCTAATTCCAAGCGCTGTCACCTCGCTGAGGCCGCCCGCTAGGCTCACTCTTTGAGCTTCGGAAGGGCGTCTCGGCGCCTGGTTCAGCGAGAACAGGGAAGGGGCGCGCCGAGTGATCGGTGCGCCCTTTCTTCTGAGCGCAAACCTGTCGCGCCGTGAAACATGACGCTTGATCTGCCGGTCATCCGTGACAATCTATCAGACGTTGCTTGTGTCCGGAGTAGCAGCAATGCCGGGAACACCGCGCGATCTGGCGGAGAGAATGGCCGCGCGCCAGCAGCGGCGTGCCATTGATGACGGCTATGTGCGCGAGAGCTTCACACAGCCACGCGAAAACGCCCGCAAGACGGCGCGGGCGTTTCTGGATCGGTTCCCGAAGCAAGCCTACATGAGCGAAGTTGAGCGCTGGCGCGAGCTGCCAGACGGCGACATTGAATTTACGATGCGGCGGCTGCGGACCGCTGATTGAGCTGACAGGCGGCAATCATCTGGCTGATGTCGTGCTCGCTCGTGCCTGTAGCGGCCGATTTCTCGACTGGATCGGCGGCACATGCGTGGATCGCATAGCCGATATCGAGAAGACGACGCGGCGGATCTTCCTCGCCCAAGCCGACTTCCATCACCAAGCCACTCTCGACGGCATGCCGCCAGACATCGGATTTGTTGGGGAAGGCCTTGCTGACTTTGACCGAATTTGAAAACAGCGCGTAGGGCATGCGGCAACCTCCGTGATGAGGCGATAACGCGGAATATGGCATCTGGTTGCGCTGCAGCAAGCCCCACTTTCGTTATCCACGAGGTCGTGATGATCGGTCGGCCGTCAGTCCCGCTGGGTAATCCGCAATTCCAGCAGCGCCATGGTCTGGAGCATCGTGGGATCGCGTTCACCCTCGCTTGTGGTGCGCAGGATGCTTTCGGCGATGGATTGCACGTGAGCGGAGTTGACGGGATGCGGCAGCGTTGAAACGGCTCCGTCCAGCGCCTGTTTCATCACTGAGATCGTATCTGGCGGAAACGCGGCATGGGAAAAGTTCTTCACGGCGGCTCCGGGGTTCAAACGGATAAACGCACCCAACTGTCAACGGGACAACAAGAGTTCGGGCGCGCGAATGTTCCTGCCGCAAAGTTGGGCAGATCCGTGGAGGGCGTCAGCCGCTGCGTGTCGGTGCCAGGTTCCGGAAACGGTCGCAGGGAGGTCAGGATTCGGTGTCAGCCGGCCGAGCGGCTTTCTTCTTGGCGCCCTGTCGCAGAAATGTCGCGCCGATTTCCTCGCCATTGACCCAGGCCAGCTCGCAGCGACGGAACGCCAGCCCTGTGGACGACAGCAGCAAGAAGAATTCCTTGAGATTGATGCCCTCGATCGAACTCTCGACGATAAGGCGTGCGCCCGTCTCGGACACGTCCATGATGCGGCAACTGCGGCGCCATGTGCCGTCAATGGCCATGAGCCAGACAGGGAAACCGCGCTCGAACGCGACGCGGCCAGCATTTTGTTTTTCAGGGGTCATCGACGCTTCCTTGGCGCCGGGGATTTTAAATTGGATGGTGGTAACGGCTGGTAAATGCCGCTGACCGCAGGCTTTGCGGTTCAGCACGCCATCAAGATGTTGTTTTTAAAGAGCGCCGCGGCGCACAGCCTTATTCGGTTGAATCGTGCAACCGCAACGACGGGTTTCAGACGCGGCGGTTGTGGAGGTGCGCGTTAACGGAATGGTTACAAGCTGGTGCAATGTAAAGTGGAATCCATGGCTTGTTGAAGGGCCTCGGCGGAGCACGTTACTGCATGAACACGCCAGCTGCCCTGATATCTGCCGGCGTGGGTGCAGCGTTTTTTGCGGCCGCATCCGTGTTCTATTATCAGCCGTCCTTCATTCGGCCCGACTATGCGCTGGATGCCATCCTGACAACCAATAACTCGAAGGCGCGTGCTGCAGTCACGCGACTCTTGCTCAATCCGTCATCTGCGCAATTCGATGGCTTGCGGTCGGTCCAGGTCGATAACAGGAAATATGTTTGCGGCAGCGTGAACGCCAAGGACAAATCGGGAGCTTACACTGGGCATCGAGCTTTCGTTTACACGGTCGCCATCGACTTTGCGCGTATCGACGACGATGGAGAGATCGCGCAACGGCACGATGCGTACAAGGCTTGTCCGGTCTCTGAAGAAGAAGAGAAGCTGGCTCAACAGAAGATCGGCATATCACCCAGTGCGCTCCAGGCGATCAAGCTGGTTCAAAAGACGCTGCCGACAGCCGATCCGTCAGTGCTTACGGATATGGCATCGCAACTATCGCCCGCGGGCAGTGGACCGGCCGGGACGGCCGAGCAACAACTCGGCCGTCTGGCAGGCCAACCCGGCTCGGGCGGGCAGCAATCGGGAAACCAGACATTCAAAACCACGCCCGGCCCCGAAGCCGACTGGCGTTCTGACAAGCCGCCGACCGTCTGGCCAGTCTTTCCGCCGGACCACGTATTGGCGAAGCCTGCCCAGAAACGAACGAATGCCGAGGCGTTGGTGCTGGCAAAATCGGTTGAAGATCTCTGGGTAAAGTCCAAAGCAGGAACCTCATCTCAGCGGCCTTCGCTGGACGAACTTCGAGAGGCCCTTCGGGCTCTGATGGCCATCGATGCCAAGAGTGCCGAGTTCCCCCAGGCTTGGGCGGCATTCGTGCGGTTGCGGATGATCGAGCGCGAAGCGAGCGCCTAGTCTCTGGAAAAGCCGAATGGACACAGGCGTTTAAGGGCACCTGTCATGGTGCACTCGGAGCGATTCGAACGCCCGACCCTCGGAATCGAAATCCGATGCTCTATCCAGCTGAGCTACGAGTGCGACGGCGGCACCATAGCGGCGAAAGTCGCAAAAGCTAGCCCCGCGATGGGGGAGCGCAGCGGTTTTGCCTAACGTCGGGGAGGCTGCTCGCTATAGTCTGCCTTTATGAATCAAGGCCGACTCAAATCCGGTCCGGTGGATTTCGTCCTGTCCGGGTGGCTACCGACTGCGCTGCTTCTGATCGTGACCTTAGTGGTCGGTCCCGCGCTGGGCGGATTGTCGCGTCCGCTCTTCGTGGTCGGCTGCGCCGCTGCTGGCTGGCTGGCCTGGCAACGCAGCACCGCGGCCCATATCCAGTCGGCCATCCTGCTGTTTGCCTTCGCACCATTCGTGCGGCGCGTGGTCGATGTGTCGGTCGGCTACGACGCGGCCAGCATCATGCTGATCGGGCCGCTGTTGTTCATCCTGACGCCGTTACCGAGCCTGTGGACATTGCTGTCGTCCCGCGAGCAGTTGCGCGATCCCTGGCTGATCGCGCCGGCTATCGTGCTGGCCTGCATCGCTTACGGTGCCATGCTGTCGGTTTTTCAGAATGACTGGATGAGCGCTGCGACAGGTGCGTTGAAGTGGGCGGCGCCCGTGCTTTACGGTATCGCTTTGCAGCAGCGCGCAAAGTCTGATGGCGAACTCGTCAATGCCATGGCGCGCATCTTTCTGGTGGTGCTGCCGCTGACGGGTCTCTACGGCATATGGCAATATGTCGATCCGCCGAGTTGGGATCGGTTCTGGATGAACTACGCCTCGATCCTGTCTGCAGGATATCCGCTACCCTATATGGTGCGCGTCTTCAGCACGATGAACGGGCCCGCCACTTACGCGACCTTCACCGCAACGGGACTGCTGTTGCTGGGCTTCCTGAGACCGGGATGGCAGTCGCTGATTGCCCTGGCGCCCGCTGCACTGGGCCTGTTGCTGTCGCTGTATCGGACCGGCTGGATCGCACTCGCGCTGGCCGTGGTGTTCTGCATGGTGTTTCAATCCACACGGCGGCGGGCGCTTGCGACCGGACTTGGCATCGTCGGCGCAGCCATGGCGGCGGTCCTGTTCACGCCCTTCGGCGATGTGATCACCGAGCGGCTGCAGTCGCTCGGCAGCGGTTCCGAGGATGGCAGCGGCAACGAGCGTCTCGAAGAATTCGTGACGCTGTGGAATACACCTGACAGCATGGTGGTGGGATCTGGTTTCAGCTTCACCGATATCGGTGTCGCGGGCACCATGCCGGTCGATGGCCAGATCATTGCCAGCTGGCTCACGCTCGGCATTCCCGTTGGACTGCTCTGTTTGGCAGCCTATATCTGGGTCGGGGTCTGGAGCACGTCTGCGGCATGGCGGATGCCGACCAAAGAAGGCGTGGTGCTCGGCGCTCTGTCGCTCGGCGGTATCCTGATTCACTTGCCTCTGACCAGTATCTCGTCGGGTGAGATATCTGCTCTGTTCTGGATGATCTTCGCGATGGCCTGTCCGCACGACCAGACTGTCAGATCTGCCGAGGATGCTGCGATGCCCCTGGAGCAGGCGCGGACCGGCAGAGTTTAGTCCGGTCGGGCCGCCTGGCTGACAAACGGCGCGGGTGCAGGTTTGCGCCTCGGCAGTGGCGCAAGCCCGAGTGGTGCCAGCAGGTTCAGCCGCTGTAACACGACATGGGTTACCATGGGCAAGATCACACCGGCCGCGGTGCCTGCGAGGAGATAGACCCACGGCATTGGCGGCATGTGCAGCATCTGCATGATGATCCGCGTGCCGGATCCCGCCATGATGTGCAGCACATAGATCGTCATGGACATCACGCCGACCAGCGCCAGCCAGCGGTGCCGTGTCTCGTTCAGCAATTTGCAAAGCAGCACCACGCTGGTGATGCCGAGAATACATGCCGGAAGCGATGCTATGCCATTTGCGTCGAAGCCGGAGAGCTGTCCTCCAACGGTGACCGCAGCAGCGAAAGCGGCGGCGATCACGGTCAACATGGTCCAGCCCGTTCGCCCATGAGGCTGCCACGCCATCACGATGCGTGTTGCATAGAGACCTGCGACATAAAACGGCAGGTGATGCATCGTGAGCGCAAGATCTGGCCGGATCGGCAACAACATGAATACGATCAGGCCAGCGAGTGAGAAGACAATCATGATGATGCGATTGGGAATGAGCACCGCCAGTACGTGGCAGATCATCAGGGCATATAGAAACCAGAATTGCGCCATCGGCCGATACCAGATCGCCGCGAGATCGCTGGTGGTGATCGGAATATTCGCATTGCGTGATATCAGCATGATCACGCTGCCCTGGATCAGCGACCAAAGCACATAGGGATAGGCGATCGTCCACGCCTTACTGCTGAGGAATGCTCGAGTGCCGCGTGTAAGGCTATGCTGTACGTTCAGGCCCGCGAGAAAGAAGAACAGCGGCATGTGGAACGTGTAGAGCGTATAGCTCATCCACTGCGCGAGCGGCCCGTCAGGAAACAGATGTGGCGGTATCAGGCCGCCGAGTACGTGGCCATAGACCACGAGAATGACGCCTATACCGCGTGCAAAATCAATCCAGACCTGACGCGTGCGATCGGTCTGCGATCTTGGTGCTTCTGCATCTTCGGCTGGCGATAGTTGCATCGTAGGACATCGCTGGTTCTGAATATCTGGATCAGCAAGACAACATACGCCGAGAGCCGTACACCATCGTTAACGCCGATCCATGAAATGGCGGTCGGGCGTTCATAGGTGCTTTTCTGGAAAACAGGCTTGATTTATCGGCCATTTCGGTGCCCATCTGCGCCGACAAGCTGTCGGCAAGCCGTTCTGTGGCCAGTTCGGTCTCTGCCACATGTTCGAGGACTACCTGTGACTGACTACGTTCGCAAAATCCTGGACAGCCGCGTCTACGACGTCGCGATCCAGACGCCGCTAGACCCGATGGTTCGGCTGACCGCGCGCATGGGAAGCCCCGTGCTGCTCAAGCGCGAGGATTTGCAGCCGGTGTTCTCGTTTAAGATTCGTGGCGCGTACAACCGCATTGCGGGGCTGTCTGCGGAGCAGCGCGCGGCCGGCGTGATTTGCGCGTCGGCCGGCAATCATGCGCAGGGCGTGGCGCTGTCGGCGCAGCGGCTCGGGATCAAGGCAACCATCGTGATGCCGGTGACCACGCCGCCGATCAAGATCGATGCTGTCAGATATTGGGGCGGCAATGCCGTGCTGTTCGGCGACACGTTTGACGAAGCAGCGGCGCATGCGCGCAAGCTCGAGGCCGAGCAGAAGCTGACCTTCGTGCATCCCTATGACGATCCCGACGTGATCGCGGGGCAGGGCACCATCGGCATGGAAATCCTGCAGCAGCATCCCGATCCCATCGAGGCGGTGTTCGTGCCGATCGGCGGCGGCGGGCTTGCGGCCGGCGTTGCCTCCTTCATCAAATTTCTGCGCCCGGAGACCAAGGTCATCGGTGTCGAGCCCGTCGATGCCGCATCGATGAAAGCCGCGATAGATGCTGGCGAGCGCGTCGTTCTCAATCGCGTCGGTTTGTTCGCTGACGGTGTGGCCGTGCGCCAGGCTGGGGTCGAAACATTCCGTCTCTGCCGTGAATTGCTTGATGATGTGATCACGGCCGACACCGACGAGATGTGCGCCGCCATCAAGGATATTTTCGAGGATATGCGCGTGATCGCGGAGCCGGCCGGCGCCTTGGCGCTGGCAGGACTGAAGAGCTATGCCGCGAACAATCCCACGCGCACGGGGGCGCTGGTCGCCATCAACAGCGGCGCCAACATGAATTTCGATCGCCTGCGGCACGTCGCAGAGCGTGCCGAGGTCGGTGAGGCCCGCGAGATCCTGCTGGGCGTGACCATTCCGGAGCAACCCGGCAGCTATCGCCGCTTCATCCAGACCATCGGCAATCACAACATCACCGAGTTCAACTATCGCTATGCCGATGCCAAGGAAGCCAATGTCTTCGTTGGCCTGAAGCTGAGCGGCGCGAAGAACGACAAGGGCGAGCTGATCGGGCAATTGCAGGCGCTCGGCTACAAGGTGCTGGACATCAGCGCGGACGAAACCGCCAAGCTGCACATCCGCTATATGGTTGGCGGGCGAGCACCGCCCGCTTTGCGGGACGAGGTTATCCTGCGCTTCGAGTTTCCGGAGCGTCCAGGCGCCTTGCTGAAATTCCTCGACCAGATGGGCGCGGACTGGAACATCACGCTGTTCCACTACCGTAACCACGGCGCGGATTACGGCCGGGTGCTTGTTGGGATTGAAGTCCCGCGGGCCGATCGGCCGACCCTGACGCAGCGGCTGACCTCCCTCGGCTATCCCTATGAGGACGAAACACAAAATCCGGTCTACCGGATGTTCCTGAACGGCTAGACCGGGTGGGGCAGAGAGTGAGGCAGGGCCGATTTCTGCCTTTTTTTCGCTCAAAGGCGATGCTTAACGGAATACTAGCACTGTCCGGCCAGAGTCGGGCGGTGTGCTGATGCCGGAAAAGGGCGTTGGCTTGGGGTCCCTTACCGGTTTCATCACGCGATGCGCCTTTCGCTGCTGCCTGTCCTGATGTCCCTGCTGGTGCTGTCCGTGGCTCCGGCCAAGGCAGATTTGCGCATCACCCGCGACCACGGCGGCTATGTCGAGGAATACAAGGCCAAGTATGAGCGCATCCGCGACCGCAAGGAGCGGGTGATCATCGACGGCATCTGCAATTCGGCCTGCACGCTGGTGTTCGGCATTGTGCCGATGAACAAGGTCTGTGTGACTCCGCGCGCCAGTCTTGGCTTCCATCAAGCCTATTACGACAAGGCTTTCACCTTCGGCATGAAGGTGATCAGCTACGAGGGCACCTCAGACCTGATGGCCTATTATCCGCCGCCGGTGAAAGACTGGCTTGCGCGTAACGGCGGTCTCACGCCGGAAATGAAGAAGATCAAGAACGGCATGGATCTCTGGAAGATCGTCGATCCCTGCCCGGAAGAGTTCTTCTAGCTTTCAATCTTCAATCGACCTGAATGCCTTCGCGATTATAACACCGCGAGCCGCGCATCGCCGCGCCTGATCAGCGCCAGCGCGATCAGCACCGTCGGTGCGAGAATGCAGGCGGCGAGGGCAATGATCTGCCACTGCGACAGCGGATTGATGCCGCCTCCGGGTGTCGCCATCACGAAGCCACCGATCACCAGCAGCACACGTAGCGGCCATTCCATTGCGCCCGCACGGCGCAGATCGCCCACATAGGCCTGATAGCCCTGAATGCCGCCGCAGATGAAGACGATGCCGAGACAGGCAAGGCCGGTAAGGCCGAACGCTTCGAGGTAAGGGCTGTCGCCCTGCAGTAGCAGCGCCGGATTCAGCACGAAGAAGAACGGGATAAAATAGATGATGCTGCCCACCCACATCGACTCCCAGCCGGTCTTCATCGCCGGTGCGCCAGCGATGCCGGCGGCGGCAAAGGATGCGATGGCGACCGGTGGCGTGATCGACGACAGCATGCCCCAATAGAAGATGAACATGTGCACGGCCATCTTGTTGAGGCCGAGCTTCTCCAGCGCCGGTGCGACAAGGATAGCGAGGAAGATGTAGCAGGACGTCGTCGTCAGGCCGAGGCCGAGGATCAGGCTGGTGAAGGCACACATGATCAGCAGCAGGAAGACGTTGCCGCCGGCGATCGCCAGAAGGTCGTTGGCCAGGCTCGAGATTACGCCGGTGAGCGAGAACGCGCCGATTAACAACCCACAGCCGGCGAGGATCGCGATCAGCTCGACGAAGGTCTTGCCGTTCAGTTCGAGGAAGTGGATCCAGCGCGCGCCGCCCCAATTCTTGCCAGGGAAGAATTCATTGAGTGCAGCGAGGATGCACATTCCCCATAGATAGGCGTTCTGCAGATCGAGCCAGACCATCAATCCGGTCAGCACAATCGAGAGCGCCAGGACGGCGGTGTTGCCCTTCTTCCACGGTGCCGGGCCTGACCATTGATGCAGGATGACCAGCAAAGCGGTGGCGTAGAACGGCGCGTGGCTCTCGCGTTTGAAGTACAGCAGCATCACGACAAGGATCGCGATGACAAAGAGATAGTACCAGCCCTCCTTGAGCGCGTCCATGAAGCGGGGCAGTTCCTCGCGCGGGATGCCTTCGAGCTTGTGGCGCGCGGCGTAGCTGTCGACCTGCGCGAACAGACCGAAGTAATACAAGATCGACGGAATGGTGGCGGCGAGGGCGACGTCGGCATAGCTCGTGTTCATGAACTGCGCCATGACGAAGGCCGTCGCGCCCAGCACCGGTGGCGCCAGCACGGCGCCGGTGGACGCGCAGGCTTCGATCGCTCCTGAATAGGACGGTGTGAAGCCGGTTTTCTTCATCGCGGGGATCGTCATCGTTCCAGCGGTCAGCACATTGGACACGATGCTGCCACCGACGGTGCCGAGCAGGCCGGACGCAAAAATACACACTTTGGCAGCCCCGCCGCGGAAGGTGCCGCACATCGCGAAGGCAATGTTGATGAAAAATTTTCCAGCGCCGGTCATCATCAGCGCGGTGCCAAACACCAGGAAGCCGATCACGGTGTCGGCGAAGGCCTGGATCGGAATGCCGAGCAGGCTCTCGCCCGACAGCACGTGATAGGCCGTCGTCTGCTCCAGCGTCGACTGGGTGCCGCGGAACGGTCCGAGCCATTTGGCGTCGGCAAACAGCGGATACAGCGTGAAGGGGAAGACGCTGAGCAACAGGCTCCAGCCGCCGGTGCGGCGCAGCGCCTCCATCAGCACGAACCACATCACGAGGCCTGCGGCGATCACGGGTTTAGGTGCGCCGTCGAATTCCCAGCCAAATTGCGCGGCCTTGCGGATGTTCATCATCAGGAAGATCGCGGCCGCGAAAGTGGCGACGAACAATACGACGTCGTACCATGGCACACGGTCGAGATCGGCCTTCGACGTTCCCGGAAAGATCAGGAACGTGAACGGCAGCATCAGCGCGATTAGCAGATAGAAATATTCGGTGTTGAGTTGCGTGACATCGACGAAGAAACGCAGCGAAAATTGCTGGTTGATGCAGAGCAGGATGGTCGCGAGGGTGGCTAGTATCAGTGCCCAGCGCCACACGCCGTGCAAGGCGCGAACGCGCGAGACCTCGGACTCCTGGAGGTCGGCGACTCCATGGGGATCATCGAGTTCCATTTTTACGGGAATGTCGGATGCGGGCCGCGCATGATCGGGTGACGAAATTGACATAATGGCCCCGATTATTGTTCGCGGTTACAGCTAAAAATAACGACGTTATTCGAAGCCGTTCGGCATGCCGACCTTCTTGAGCGCAGCCGCGCGGGCCGTCATCCAGCCGTCGAGAAACTCCTTTTCACCGGCTGATGCACTGGCCTTGGCGTATTCGCTCCATGCCGCCTTCAAGACGTCCTGCCGCTTCAGCAGTCCGTCATTGTGTGCCTGGTCTTCTGGCGTCCAGTTGCCGGCTTCCTTGAGGGCTTTCACGGCGCCGGGATGAAACGGAACGACCCATTTCATGGACTGCGCTTTTACGGCGAGGCCCAAAGCGCCTGGTGCGTTGTCCTTGTAGGCGTCGAAGTTGACGATCATCGCCTTGGTGATCGCGTAGATCTGATCTTCCGCCTGCAAGCCGTAGACGGTCGCGACGGGGTAGGGGTAGGTGCTCATGTTGACGGGCGCTGATGCCGTGATGCCCGCGCCGCAGGTCGCGACATGTGGATTGAAAAACGGTGCCACACGCTTGACGCGCTCCCAGCCGGCCTTGTCTTCCGCGGGGAGGGGCGGCCAGATGATGCCGCGCGGCGATGTCTCGACTTCCTTGGCCGGGCCAGTGATGGTGGTAGCAAAGGCTGCATCGACGTCGTTGTTCACCATGCCTTTCCACATTGCGCCGTAGCTTGCGAACTCGATCGGCTTGATGTCTGCCTTGGTGAGACCGCCGAATGCCATGATCGCAAGCGAGTTCTGGTTCAGGGCAGGTGAGCCGACGACGAAGCCGACGCGTTTGCCGCGTAGATCCTTGATCTCCTTCACGCCGATATCGCGAGCGACGCCGAGCGAGGCGCCATTACAGTCGATGGTCGACAGCGTGACCTGCGCTGGCTGTGGACCCCATTCCTTGACGCCGAATTCGAACACGCCTTCCTGCGCGAAGTAGATGCCCGAGCCCATCCAGGCGATCGTTGCGCGACCGGCGCGCAATGGCGCCAGCCGCGCGACATCATTGCCGGCAGGCAGCACACGCACGTCGGTGGAATATTTGTCCTTCATCATCTTGCCGACGGCGACGGCGATGTTGAAGCCGGCAGTGCCGGTGTCATAGGCGGTGACCGCCATGGTCGGTGGAAGCTTGATATCCTGCGCGCATACAGCGCCGGTCGTACTGAGCACGGCAACGGACGCCAGCGCGATGAGCCGGTGAAGCATTTTCCCCTCCAGATGCATTCGCTTTGCGAATTGCTTTTTATTGTCCGGCGATCATGTCATCGCCGTCAGGCGCTGGCAATGTCCTGAGGCAGTTCGCTGGATGATGAGAGCGGTCACCATCGCAGACAGAATGCCGCAGCACGTTGGTACGGCAGTCGAGGCCGTCACTGCATGTCTGCTCACGTCTCGACTGTGCCGAGCAACTGTCCTTCAGTGACCACCTCGTCGACCGCAACGATCATCGATTTGATTTTACCTGCGGCAGGAGAGGCGACCGGAATTTCCATCTTCATGGCTTCGACAAAAGCCACTTCGTCTCCTTCATTCACGGAATCGCCGATTGCGAGCGGCAGTGAGCAGATACGGCCGGCGACTTCGCTGAGGATCTTGATCTCTGGCATGGTATTCTCCGCGATCACGCGGGCGGCTGCTCGCTATAGGTGTAGCGCCGACGCGACCGGACAATTCCTAAGAATGAGAAGAAACGAGCAGCTTGGTGTTGTCGCCGCAGATTGCCTGAGGTAGCGTAGCCCGCAAGTGGAATATAATTCCGCAGAGTGGAACGGGACGGCGGCGCACATCGGGGCAATCCAACGGATTGGCTCCCCGCGAGATGCGTCGTTTTAAGGGAAACGCATCATGGGACGACGTTCGGAACGGCTCAGCAAACAAGGCATGCTCGCCAGCGATCTGGCAGGCGACGGCGATGTGATCCAGGTGGTCTCGCGCGCCTTTGATATTCTTCGCTGCTTCGAGGGCCATGATGCCCGGCTTGGTAATCTCGAAATCTCCAATCGCTGCGGCCTGCCGCGCTCCACCGTATCGCGCCTGACGCATACGCTGACGCGCATGGGCCAGCTCGCCTATCTGCCTGCAGATCAGAAGTACCGCATCGGATCGAGTGCGGTCGCGATGAGTGCTTCGATGATGCGGGGACTTCAGATGCGTAACCTGATCCGCTTGCGTTTGCAGGAAGTGGCGGAGCAGGTACCTGGCACGATCGGCTTCACGATTCCCGATCGTTTTCACATGGTCTATCTCGAATATGCCCGCGCCGATCACGCGCTCGGATTGCATTCGACCACCGGCAGCCGCATTGCCATGGGCCGGACTGCAGCCGGCCACGCCTACACCGCAGCACTCGATGAAGACGTCGGCAATGCTCTGATCAACGATATCGCGCGCGAAATGCCCGAGGACGCCAAGATCCTGCGCGGCAAGATCGTTGGGAACCGTGAATGTCTGCGTGACAACGGCTACGTCCTCGCAGGTGGCCTTTGGTCGCCGCATATTACCGGCATTGCGACGCCGATCTGGTCGCCGCAGTATCAAACCTATGTGGTCGTCACCATCGGTCTGCTTGCCGCCATGTATGACGAGCAGCGCCTGCAGGACGAGATCGCTCCGATCCTGCGTCAGCTCAGCGGCACGATCAGCATGATGGTTCAGAACGCAGATAGCGGCCTGACCAGTGCGCCCGTTCCAGATGCGCCTCCCGCGCCAACAGCTCAGAAAAAAATGCTCCCGGAGGGAATGAATGAACTGGAAGCCGGAACTCGACGACCTCGCCCGGCGCGAAGCCTTCGCGCGGGAGATGGGGGGCGCTGACAAGGTCAAGCGGCAGCATGACCAAGGCCGGCTCACAGTTCGTGAACGTATCGACAGACTGATAGATGCAAAAAGCTTTCACGAAGTCGGGGCAGTCTCCGGCATCGGTGAATACGATGCGTCTGGCGAGCTGAAGCATCTGACGCCGGCGAATTGCGTGTTCGGTCGTGGCAAGATCGACGGCCGGCCTGTCGTCGTTGTTGGCGATGACTTCACCGTGCGCGGCGGTTCGGCTGATGCGTCGATCTCGGCCAAACCGCTGATGGCCGAGGAAATGGCGCACGACTTCCGGCTGCCGATCATTCGTGTGATCGAAGGTTCTGGCGGCGGCGGTTCGGTCAAGACCATCGAGACCAGGGGCGCAGCCAATCTGCCGGGCGGTGTCGGGGGCACGCGCTGGTACTGGTACACGACGTCCAATCTGGCGCAGGTTCCGGTCGTTGGCCTTGGCCTTGGTTCAGTCGCCGGCCTCGGCGCTGCGCGGCTCGCAGCCAGCCATTATTCGGTGATGACGAAGAATTCCGCGATGTTCGTCGCCGGGCCTCCCGTTGTCGCGCGCCTCGGCCAGTCGCTTGAGAAGAAGGAACTCGGCGGCGCCGATATCCAGACGCGCGCTGGCGGCGTCGATCATGCCGTGGAGACCGAAGAGGAGGCATTCGCCTGCGCGCGGCGCTTCCTGTCCTATCTGCCATCGTCTGTCTATGACTTGCCGCCGACGATCGCCTGCAATGACGATCCCGAACGTGCGGAAGAATCTCTGCTGAAAGCCGTGCCGCGCAATCGCCGGCAGGTCTACAAGATGCGCCCGATCATCGACGCCGTCGTCGACAAAGGCTCGTTTTTCGAGATGGCGGCAAATTTCGGCCGGCCGATCATCACCGGTTTTGCGCGTCTCGAAGGCCGTGCGGTGCTGCTGCTTGCCAGCGATCCGTTCCACTATGGCGGCTCGTGGACCGCGGAAGCCTGCCAGAAGGTCGTGCGCTTCGTCGACCTCGCCGAGACGTTCCATCTGCCTGTCGTCTATCTCATGGATTGCCCGGGTTTCATGATCGGGCTCGATGCGGAGAAGGCAGCGACTATCCGTCACGGCGTGCGCGCCATGGCCGCGGTCAATCAGACCACGGTGCCGTGGTGCACGATCATCATCCGCAATGCGTTCGGCGTCGCTGGCGTGGTGCATCAGCCGGCCAACCGGTTCTCGATGCGTTACGCATGGCCTTCGGCCTATTGGGGCTCGCTGCCGCTGGAAGGTGGCATCGAGGCGGCCTATCGCGCCGAGATCGAAGCGGCGGACGATCCAAAGCTCAAGCAGCAGGAAATCGAGGAGCGCCTCAACAAGCTGCGCTCGCCATTCCGTTCGGCCGAGAAGTTCTGGGTCGAGGAAGTCATCAACCCCACAAAGACGCGCTCGCTGCTGTGTGAGTTTGCACGTCTTGCCGAACCGCTCCGCACGGCAGGTCCGTCACGGCTCGCGATGCGGCCGTAAGCTATATTCGCCGCAGTAGCACGCTGGCGTTGACGCCGCCGAAGCCGAAGCCATTCGAGAGCACGTGCTCCATGGCCATCGGCCGCGCCTTGCCGCGGATCAGATCGATGCCATCGGCAGACGGATCGGGATTTTCGAGATTGAGCGTGGCCGGAGCGATCTGGTCACGCAGCGCGAGGATTGCGTAGACCGCCTCAAGCCCTCCGGCTGCACCGAGCAGGTGGCCCGTGGCGGATTTGGTCGAGCTTACAGCGACTCCGCCGTTCGTTCCGAAGATCGACTTGATCGCTTCGAGCTCGCCGTGATCGCCGACCGGAGTCGATGTCGCGTGGGCGTTCAGATGCTGGACATCGGCAGGCGTGATGTTGGCCTGTGCCAGAGCGATATCCATCGCGCGCCTGGCGCCATCGCCGTCCTCGCGGCCGGCTGTCATATGGAACGCATCGGAGGTCGTACCGTAGCCGATCAGTTCGGCAATCGGTTTCGCGCCGCGTGCCAGGGCATGGTCGCGTTCCTCGAGCACCACGATGCCGGCGCCTTCGCCCATGACAAAGCCGTCGCGGTCGCGATCGAACGGACGCGAGGCGCGCTCCGGATTGGCGACGAAGTCGGTGGAGAGTGCGCGAGCGGCGGCGAATCCGCCGAGGCTGACACGGTCGATACAGGCTTCGGCACCCCCGGCGATGGCGACATCCGCTTCGCCGGAGCGAATGAGACGCGCTGCATCGCCGATCGCCTGCACGCCGGCGGCGCAGGCTGTCACGGGTGCGCCGAGTGCACCTTCGAAGCCGTAGCGGATTGAGATATGACCGGCCGCGAGATTGACCAGGAAGGAGGGTACGGTGAACGGCGACAGCCGGCGGATGCCCTTGGTGTCGGTGGTGCGGACCGCGTCGGCAATGGCCGGAAAGCCGCCGATACCGGAGGCGATGATCGTGGCCGTGCGCTGGCGGTCCCGCGCATCTTTCGGCTGCCAGCCGGCTTGCGCGATGGCTTCATCGGCAGCCATCAGCGCAAACAGGATGAAGCGATCCATCTTCTTCTGATCCTTGCGCGGCGCCGCCTTGTCAGGATCGAAACCGCCTTCCGGATCGTTCGCGATGTCGGGTACCTGGCCGCCGACCTTGGCGGCGAGATCAGCGGTCATGGCCTCCGGCAACAGGCGAAGGCCGGATTGGCCGGCGAGCAGCCGAGACCAGTTGATCTCGACGCCGCAACCGAGCGGCGACACCGCTCCCATCCCCGTAATTACAACGCGGCGCATGATGTATTCCCGTTCTGATATGAGTGGCGAGCGGCCCGAATCCCGGGGATCAGGCGATCGCGACCTTCTTGTCTTTTGAAATCGCCAGCACGATCAGCGCTGCAATAATACATAGCGCACCTGCCGCGAAAAAGGCAGGCAGATAGCTGAGCAGTACCGTGCGCGACAGGCCAGCGCCGAATGCCGCCGTTGCTGCGCCCAGTTGATGACCGGCGAAGATCCAGCCGAACACCAGGCCTGCGCGTTCCGGCCCGAACTTGGATGCGGTGAGGCGCACGGTCGGCGGCACGGTGGCGATCCAGTCCAGGCCGTAGAACAGCGCGAACAGCGACAGACCGTAGAACGAGAAGTCGGTGAACGGTAGCGCCAGCAGCGACAGGCCGCGCAGGCCGTAATACCAGAACAACAGGTAGCGGTTGTCATAGCGATCCGACAGCCAGCCCGACGCGATGGTGCCGACGAAATCGAACACGCCCATCGCCGCAAGTAGGCCGGCCGCCTGAATCTGCGGGATGCCGAAGTCGAGGCACATCGGGATCAGGTGCACCTGCACGAGCCCGTTGGTGCTGGCGCCGCAGATGAAGAAGGTCGCGAACAGGATCCAGAACACCTTGGTCTGGGCAGCATCACGCAGGGCACCGAGCGCTGCCGCCATGATCGGCGAGGTGTTCGGTGGCGGCGCGGCCAGCGGTTCGGTGCTGGTGTCGCCATAGGGGCGAATGCCGATGTCGCTGGGACGGTCCCGCATCACCAGCAGCACCCCGAGTGCGGCTATGGCCAGCATCACGCACATGAGCGCCAGTGCCCAGCGCCAGTTGCTGTGCTCGGTGATGCTGGCGAGGATCGGCAGGAAGATCAGTTGGCCGGTGGCCGCGCTCGCGGTGAGGATACCCACGACGAGACCACGGCGTGCGCTGAACCAGCGCGCTGCGACGGTGGCACCGAGTACCAGCGCCGTCATGCCGGTGCCAATACCAACGGCGACGCCCCAGAGCGCCATGAGCTGCCAGACCTGCGTCATCCCGAGCGACAAGATGAGGCTTGCAGCGACGACGAGCAGGGCGATCAGCGTGACGTTGCGCAACCCATAGCGGTTCATTAGTGCCGCGGCGAACGGTGCCATCAGGCCGAACAATACGAAGCGGATCGACATCGCCGAGGAAATCTCGGCGGTGCTCCAGCCGAACTCCTTCTGCAGCGGCACGATGAACACGCCGGGCGCTCCCACCGCGGCGGCGCTGACCAGCGCCGTCACGAAGGTTACGGCGATCATTGCCCATCCATAGTGAATGTTGCGGCGGGCGAGGGCAGTGGAGAGCCATCCGGAAATCATCTGGTTTCCTGCAATCAATGAGAATAGGCGTCGCGGCGACCATCGCCGCGACGATCATATCTGGGAAAGGCGGTTCAGCGAACGATGCGTTCGATGGCAATCGCGGTGGCTTCGCCGCCGCCGATGCACAGTGCCGCGACGCCGCGTTTCAGGCCTCTGGCTTCCAGCGCGTGCAGCAGCGTCACGATCAGCCGCGCGCCGGTGGCGCCGATGGGGTGGCCCAGCGCGCAGGCGCCGCCGTTGACGTTGAGCTTCTCGCGAGGGATGCCAAGGTCGCGTTGCGCAGCCATTGGCACCACGGCGAAGGCCTCATTGATCTCGAACAGATCGACATCGCCGACGCTCCAGCCGACCTTGTCGAGCAGTTTGCGGATTGCCGGAATGGGCGCAGTCGTGAACCATTGCGGTTCCTGGCTGTGCGTGGCGTGGCCATGGATAACAGCCAGCGCGGGCAGGCCCTCACGATCTACGAGGGAACGCTTGGCGAGCACCAGGGCAGCAGCGCCATCGGCATTCGCGGACGAAGCAGCGGGCGTGATGGTGCCGTTGCTGCGGAAGGCTGGTTTGAGGTTCGGGATCTTGGCGGGATCGACCTTCAGCGGATGTTCGTCATTGGCGATCTCGCGTGGTCCGGACTTCTCGACGATGGTCAGTGGCGTGATCTCGGCCCTGAAGGCGCCGCTCTCCACCGCCTTACGCGCGCGGGTCAGCGTTTCGATCGCATAGGCGTCCTGATCTCCACGCGTGAACTGATAGGCCTCAGCGGTGGCTTCGCCGAAGTCACCCATCGAGCGACCGACCTCATAGGCATCCTCGAGTCCATCCATCAGCATGTGATCGATGATGCGATCATGGCCGACGCGGTAACCGCCGCGTGCCTTCTGCAGCAAATAGGGCGCATTGGTCATGCTCTCCATGCCCCCGGAGACGACGATCTCCGCCGAGCCGGCATGGATGATGTCGTGGGCAAGCATGGTCGCCTTCATGCCGGAGCCGCAGACCTTGTTAATCGTCGTGGCCCCCGTGGCATCCGGCAGCTTGGCACCTCGGGCGGCCTGGCGGGCGGGCGCCTGACCCTGGCCGGCGGGAAGTACGCAGCCCATGAAGACTTCGTCGATGCGCTCGGGTGTCAGTTTCGCGCGTGCCACGGCGGCACCGATGACGTGGCTGCCGAGCTTGTGGCCGGAGAAGGGCGATAGTTCGCCCTGGAAGCGGCCGAGCGGAGTGCGGGTGGCCGAGACGATGACGACCGGATCTGAAGCTGCGGACATGATGGAGGCTCCTTCGCGCAAGCGCGGGTCATTTGGATGACACTCATCATATGATGCGCTGCAAGATACGCAATGCCGGCCTGTGCAAAATTCTCGTGAGGTCGAACTGCTAGCGTTTGCGGTTGATGAAACCCTGCATCAGTCGCTGCGGCTCGCCGGTCAGATAGGCCTCGCCGAACACGCCGACGCTGAGATTGACGGATTCCTTCAGCGGCAGCTCTTCCCACTGTTTCAGCAGGGCTTTTTGCGACCGCATAGCCTCGGGTCCACACTCGAGTATGGCTTCGATCGTCTTTTCAACTTCGGCATCAAGCGCGCCTTCGGCCGCAACCACATCGACCAGACCCCAATTGAGCGCGGTCGGTGCATCGATGGTGGCGGCGGTCATGATCAGCCAGCGGGCACGGCCCCAACCGATCAGGCGCGGCAAGAGGGCAGCGTGAATCACCGAGGGGATACCGACCCTGACCTCGGGCATGGCGTATTTGGAATCATGCGACGCGATCCGGAAATCGCAGGCGGCAGCAAATTCGAGGCCGCCGCCAAGGCACCAGCCGGGGATGCGGGCGATCACAGGCGCGGGAAAAGCGCGGGCGGCTTCGCAGAGATCGCGCAAGCCGGAAATGAACTTCTCGGCGGAGGCCTGATCCAGCGTCGCCATTTCCTTGATGTCGGCGCCGCCAATCATGCTCTTTTCGCTCTGGCCGGCGATGACAAGCGCGCGAATGGCGCGTTCCGTGGCCAATACCTCAATGCCTTCGCGAACACCCTTGATTGCGGCTGAATTGAGAATATTGAGTGAGCCGGCGTTGCAGATCGTCAGCCGAACTATACCTCGCGGGTCACGTTCGACACCGCAATGGGGATTGAGCATATGCATGAAATCGTCTCGTCCCTTGGCATTTCCTTGGGCCGGCGCGGATCGCCGGTCTTGCTCCTATCAATTCCGCGTCAAACTGCGGTGTTGTCAAGGCCTGCGGCCAGGTGTGCGTTGCGCATGCGGAGCAGCGTGAGTAATATGATCGACATCATCTATTTGTCTTGAATGGACCGCCGATGCGCTATTCGAAGGAACACAAGCTCGAGACGCATGCGCGGATCGTGAAGAAGGCTTCCGTGCGTCTACGCGAAAAGGGCGCGCATGGCATCGGCGTGGCCGACCTCATGAAAGACGCGGGTCTCACCCACGGCGGCTTCTACGCGCATTTCGATTCGCGCGAGGCACTGGTGATCGAAGCCTTTGCCTATGCAATGGATCAATCGACCGATCGCTGGCGTCAGTTGGCTGGGCAGGCGGCGCCGGATCAGCGCCTGGCCACGATCGTGGATTCTTACCTGTCGCCGCAGCACCGCGACAACCCAGGTCATGGCTGTGCCGTCCCCGCGCTGGGCGCTGAGATCGCGCGCGAGAGCCCCAAAACGCGCAAGGTGTTTGCCGCCAAGCTCGATCAGATGATCGAAATGATGTCCGAGCAGTTTCATGGCGGACCGAGCAAATCGGCGCGCAAACAGGCGATGGCGGCGCTTGCCACCATGATGGGCACCATCGTGCTGGCCCGCGCCGCCGGTAATGGCGAGTTGTCCGAAGAGCTTTTGAGCGCTGGCCGCGAGGCCGTGCTGGGCCGTGCTGCAGCGCCGAGGCCTGCAGCGTCCAACCCTGCAGCGTCCAAGGCTGAGGCTCCCAAGCGCGGGGCTAGAAAGCCGACTGCAAAGAAGGCGGCAACCAAGGCCGTACCTCCAGCCAAGAACTGATAATTGGCACACTGCCTGCGACATTGTCGCGGCGGTGACATTCTGACAGGGCGAAACTGCAGTGAGCCTGCAATTTCGCAAATCCGCCGCGCGTGCAGGGCCTTTCCAAACGCCATAAAGCCTGATCAACATCGGGCCAAATTTGGCTCCCAGGAGGAAACGCATGCGCACGATCGGACATTTCATTGGCGGCCGTGAGGTCGAGGGCAAGTCGGGGCGTTTCGCCGACGTTTTCGAGCCGATGACAGGCGAAGTTCAGGCCAAGGTTGCGCTGGCCAGCAAGGCCGAGATGCGCGCCGCGGTGCTCAATGCCGCCGAGGCGCAGGTCGCCTGGGGCAACACCAATCCACAGCGCCGCGCCCGCGTGCTGATGAAATTCCTCGAACTCGCCAATCGCGACTACGACAAGCTGGCTGATTGCCTGGCGCGTGAGCATGGCAAGACTGTGCCGGACGCCAAGGGCGATATCCAGCGCGGCTTGGAGGTGATCGAATTCGCCTGCGGCATTCCGCATCTGATGAAGGGCGAATACACCGAAGGCGCAGGTCCCGGCATCGACATCTATTCAATGCGCCAGTCGCTCGGTGTCGTCGCGGGCATCACGCCGTTCAACTTCCCGGCGATGATCCCGATGTGGAAATTCGGTCCGGCCATCGCCTGCGGCAACGCCTTCATCCTGAAGCCCTCGGAGCGCGATCCGGGCGTGCCGATGATGCTCGCCGCATTGATGATAGAAGCCGGTCTGCCGCCGGGCATCCTCAATGTTGTCAACGGCGACAAGGAAGCCGTCGACGCCATCCTCGACGACGAAGACATCAAGGCCGTCGGCTTCGTCGGCTCGTCGCCGATTGCCCAGTACATCTATGAGCGCGCGGCCGCGACCGGCAAACGCGCTCAATGCTTCGGCGGCGCCAAGAACCACGCCATCATCATGCCCGATGCGGATATGGACCAGACCGTCGATGCGCTGATCGGCGCCGGTTACGGCTCGGCCGGCGAACGCTGTATGGCGATCTCGGTGGCCGTGCCTGTCGGCAAGACCACCGCCGACCGCCTGATGGAAAAACTCATCCCGCGCGTCGAAAGCCTGAAAATCGGCACCTCCGTCGATCCGTCGGCTGACTTCGGTCCGCTGGTGACCAAGGAAGCCGTCGACCGCGTCAAGAACTACGTCGATATCGGTATCAAGGAAGGCGCCACGCTGGCCGTCGATGGCCGTGGCTTCAAGATGCAGGGCTACGAGAACGGCTTCTATATGGGTGGCTGTCTGTTCGACAACGTCACCAAGGACATGCGCATCTACAAGGAAGAGATCTTCGGGCCCGTGCTGTCGGTGGTGCGTGCCCACGATTATGAAGAAGCTCTCGCGCTGCCGTCGGATCATGACTACGGCAATGGCGTTGCGATCTTCACCCGTGACGGTGACGCTGCGCGCGACTTCGCCGCCAAGGTCAATGTCGGCATGGTCGGCATCAACGTGCCGATCCCGGTGCCGATCGCCTATTACACCTTCGGTGGTTGGAAGAAGTCCGGCTTCGGCGATCTCAACCAGCATGGTCCGGATTCGATCCGCTTTTATACCAAGACCAAGACGGTCACCGCGCGCTGGCCATCGGGCGTCAAGGAAGGCGCCGAATTCTCGATCCCGTTGATGAAGTAAGACCACGCAAGCGGCCCGGCGCTCCCAAAGGTGGTGCACCGGGCCGTTTCATTTCCCGGCTGATCAGCAATCAACAAGAAGGGCGTGATGCAATTCGCTCTCGATGAGGAACAGACCGCTATTCGCGACATGGCGCGCGAATTTGCTGCGGAAAAGATCGCTCCCTTTGCGCTCAAATGGGACGAGGACAAGCATTTCCCGAAAGAGGTGATGCGCGAGGCCGCGCTGCTCGGCATGGGCGGCATCTACATCCGTGACGATGTCGGCGGCTCCGCACTGACGCGTTTCGACGCCGCGCTGATTTTCGAGGCGCTGGCGACTGGTTGCCCGACCACCTCGGCCTTCATTTCGATCCACAACATGGCGTCGTGGATGATCGATTCCTATGGCAATGAGACACAGCGCCGGAAGTGGCTGCCGCGTCTCTGCACTATGGAGCTACTGGCGAGCTACTGCCTGACCGAGCCCGGCTCCGGATCGGACGCGGCGGCACTACGCACCCGCGCTGTCGTCGACGGCGACCACTATGTGCTCAACGGCCAGAAGCAATTCATCTCCGGGGCCGGCGATACCGACGTCTACGTCGTGATGGTCCGTACGGGCGGCGAGGGGGCCGGCGGCGTCTCGACCATCGTGGTGGAGGCCGGCACGCCCGGTCTGTCGTTCGGCAACAACGAACGCAAGATGGGCTGGAACGCGCAATCGACACGCGCTGTGATCTTCGAAAATTGCCGCGTGCCGATCGCCAACCGACTCGGTGACGAAGGCATCGGCTTCAAGATCGCCATGTCCGGTCTTGATGGTGGCCGTCTCAACATCGCAGCATGTTCGCTCGGTGGTGCGCAGTCTGCGCTCGACAAGTCGCTGAGCTACATGAAAGAGCGCAAGGCGTTCGGCAAGCGGCTCGACGAATTCCAGGCGCTGCAATTTCGTGTCGCCGATATGGCGACCGAACTGGAAGCCGCACGCACCTTTCTGTGGCGGGCGGCCGCGGCGCTGGACCGCAAGGATTCCGATGCCGGCGTGCTCTGCGCGATGGCCAAGCGCTTCGGCACCGATATCGGTTTCGAGGTCGCCAACGAGGCGCTGCAGCTGCATGGCGGCTATGGCTATCTCGCCGAATACGGCATCGAGAAGATCGTGCGCGATTTGCGGGTGCACCAGATCCTCGAAGGCACCAACGAGATCATGCGGCTGATCGTGTCGCGCAAATTGATCGAGGGCGCTCGATGAGTTCGGACGTGGCAACGGAGACAGGCGACCTCATCGTCGCGCGGGAAGGTGCGGCCGGTGTGATCCGGCTGAACCGCCCGAAGGCATTGAACGCGCTGACGCTGGAGATGACCCGCGAGATCGCGACGGCGCTCGACGTGTTCGAGAAAGATCCGCAAGTCGCGCTGATTATCCTCGAAGGTGCGGGTGAACGCGGATTGTGCGCCGGCGGCGATATCCGCGGTCTTTATGAGAGTGCCAAGGTCAAAGGCGATCTCGGCAAGATCTTCTGGCGCGAGGAATATATCGTCAACGCGCGGATCGCAAAATTTCCGAAGCCCTATGTGGCCTATATGGATGGCTTCGTGATGGGTGGCGGCGTCGGTCTGGCCGGCCATGCCAGCCACCGCATCGTTACGGAGAAGACCAGGATGGCGATGCCGGAAGTGGGCCTTGGCTTCTTTCCGGATGTCGGCGGTACATGGCTGTTGTCGCGCGCGCCGGGCGAACTTGGGACGTATTTCGGTCTGACCGGGCTGACGGCAAATGGTGCCGATGCGCTTGCTGCACGTATGGCGGACGTCCTGATCGACACCGTCAAATGGCCGGCATTGCGCGAGGCGCTGACACAGCTGTCGGCGGGCGCCGATGCCGCGTCGGTGATGACGACACTCAAGAAGTTCGGAGCTCCGGAACAAACCGGTCCAGTTACGGCGCAGCGTGCGCTGATCGATCGCGCTTTCGCCCATGACAGCGTCGAGGAGATCGTGGCTGCGCTTGAGCAGGACGGTTCAGATTTCGCGCTGGCGACGATCAAGGCCATGTCCGACAAATCACCGCGGGGGCTCAAGGTTACCCTGAAGCTGTTGCGGCTCGCGCGCGCGTCGAAGTCGCTCGAGGAATGTCTGTCGCGCGAATATCTCGCGGCGCTGGAGGTGTTTGATAGCGCCGATTTCGTCGAGGGCGTGCGTGCGGCCATCATCGACAAGGATCGCAATCCGAAATGGCAGCCACCGGATCTCGAGGGCGTGACACCGGAGATTGTCGCGCGCTATCTGGCCAAACGGGATGTTGAGCTGACCTTCTGAAGGTCGAGCGTTCTGAACGAAAGTTGGATTTCGCCGTTTTCATCGGGCTTTAAAAACAGACAAACGATCACGAGGGCAGGACATGACCAGCATTGCATTCATCGGTCTCGGCAATATGGGTGGCCCGATGGCCGCCAACCTGGTCAAGGCAGGCCACAAGGTGACGGGCTTCGATCTCGTCGAGGCGTCCCGCGCGCAGGCGAGGGTGGATGGCGTGACCATTGCTGACAAGGCGGTCGATGCCGTGAAGGGCGCCGAGGTCATCATTACCATGCTGCCGGCCGGCAAACACGTGGTGTCGGTGTGGAGCGAGGTCATTCCCGTGGCCGCCAAGGGTGCGTTGATGATCGATTGCTCGACCATCGACGTGGAAAGCGCACGCAAGGCGCATGAACTGGCGGCTGCGCAGAAGCTGCCGTCGGTCGATGCGCCGGTCTCCGGTGGCACTGGCGGCGCCAAGGGCGCGACGCTGACCTTCATGGCTGGCGGCGATGCCAAGGCGTTCGCGTCGGCCAAGCCGGTCCTGGAAGCCATGGGCAAGAAGATTGTCCATTGCGGCGATGCCGGTGCGGGGCAGGCGGCCAAGATCTGCAACAACATGATCCTTGGCATTTCCATGATCGGCGTCAGCGAAGCCTTCGTGCTCGCCGAGAAACTCGGCCTGTCGCATCAGGCGCTGTTCGATGTGGCCTCGACCTCGTCGGGCCAGTGCTGGTCGCTGACCACCTATTGCCCGGTGCCGGGACCGGTGCCGACATCGCCGGCCAACAATGAATACAAGCCGGGTTTTGCCGCAGCACTGATGCTCAAGGATCTCAGGCTGTCGCAGGAGGCCGCCAAGGCCGCCGGCGCCAGGACGCCGCTCGGCGCTCATGCCGAGAGCATCTATGAGACCTATGAGAAGGAAGGTCACGGCGGTGATGACTTCTCGGGGATCATTCATCACCTTAGGCATTTGATGCCGAAATAGCGGAGCGCGTCGGCATGACCACGTTCAAGCAGGCCCGCGCCTTCCTCCTCGAACACCGCACCGACTACGCCACCGCCGTTGCCGGCTTTCGCTGGCCCGATCCGGTCGACTTCAACTGGGCGCTCGACTGGTTCGATGCCGAACTCGCCCATGATCCCGTCAGCAAGGACCGGACCGCGCTCTGGATCGTCGATGCGGCCGCCAGCCGCGAGACGAAGCTGTCATTCGAGGTGCTGTCACGCCGCTCCAATCAGGTTGCCAATTTCCTGCGCGCGCAGGGGCTGCGGCGCGGCGATCATCTGTTGCTGCTGCTCGGCAATGTGGTGCCGCTGTGGGAGACCATGCTGGCGGCGATCAAGCTGGGCGTCGTCATCATTCCTGCAACGACGCTGCTGACCTCGGATGAATTGCAGGACCGGCTCGACCGTGGGCGCGCCAAGCTTGTTGTGGCGGCAGAGGATCAGGTCGCCAAGTTCGGCAGCCTGAAGACCGAAGGCATCGGGCAGATCGTCGTCAACGCCGGATCGTCTCACGACGGCTGGCTGGCTTTCGAGACCTCAGCCGAATTCCCTGACACATTCACGCCGGATGGCCCGACCAGGGCTGACGATCCGATGCTGCTCTATTTCACCTCGGGCACCACGGCGAAGCCGAAGCTCGTGCGGCACAGCCAGCGCAGCTATCCAGTCGGTGGGCTGTCCACCATGTTCTGGATCGGGCTACAGCCCGGCGACGTGCATTTGAACATTTCCTCGCCGGGCTGGGCCAAGCATGCCTGGAGCTGCTTCTTTGCGCCATGGAATGCCGGCGCAACGGTGTTCGTGGTCAATCAGCCGCGTTTCGACGCCAAGGGCCTGCTTGCCACCATTGGCCGCTGCGGCGTGACGACACTGTGCGCACCGCCGACAGTGTGGCGGCTCTTCATTCAGGAGAAGCTTGCCACCTTCAAGGTCGCGCTGCGCGAAGTCTGTGGCGCCGGTGAGCCGCTCAATCCGGAAGTGATCGATCAGGTCAAGGCGGCCTGGGGCCTCACCATTCGCGACGGCTACGGCCAGACCGAGACCACCGCGCTCGCCGGCAATTCGCCGGGCCAGACCGTCAAGGTCGGCTCGATGGGCCGTCCGCTGCCGGGCTGGAAGGTTCGCGTTGTCGATGCCGATGGCAATCCGGCGAAGGAGGGCGAGGTCAGTCTCGTGCTCGGCGCCGATCGCCCGGCAGGATTGATGCAGGGTTATCAGGCCGAAGACGGTAGTGTCAGCGGTGCAAGCGGTGAGATCTATCGCAGCGGCGACGTCGTATTTGCCGATGACGATGGCTATCTCACTTTCGTCGGTCGCTCCGACGATGTGTTCAAATCCTCGGACTATCGCATCAGCCCGTTCGAGCTGGAGAGTATCCTGCTCGAACACGATGCCGTGGCTGAGGCCGCCATCGTGCCGAGTCCCGATCCGATCCGGCTCGCCATCCCCAAGGCCTATGTGTTGCTGATTGGCGATATTGCGCCGTCCAAGGCAACTGCGCTGTCGATCTATCAGCATCTGCATGTGCGTCTGGCGCCGTTCAAACGCATTCGCCGGATCGAGTTCGTGACCGAGCTGCCGAAGACGATTTCGGGCAAGATTCGCAGGGTCCATCTGCGTCGGCTCGAACAGGCCGACGATCGCAGCGATCCCTTGCGCGGCGTCGAGTTTCGCGAAGAGGATTTCTCCGAATTGCAGGCACTCCGCGCGGCAGGATCGCAAGAGGGTGAGCGGTAATTTGTCGTGCTTTGCATGGCTGCAGCGCACAATTTCGCTTGGCGTCAAGGCGTGCGCTGTGGAATCTGCGCCCGCAACGCAACTGGATTTTGAGGACTGAGACTGAATGAGCGCGATGATTGAACGTGATGCCTATATCGCCATGGTAGGCAAGGAAGTCGGCGTGTCGCCCTGGCATGTCATGGACCAGAAGCGCATCGATGCGTTCGCCGCGGCGACGGAGGATTTTCAGTTCATCCATGTCGATCCCGCGCGTGCGCGCGAAACGCCATTCGGCACGACGATCGCTCATGGCTTCCTGACCATGTCGATGCTGTCGGTGTTTTCCTATGAGGCGCTGCCGCAACTCGCCGATGTCGCCATGGGAGTCAATTACGGTACCGACAAAGTGCGCTTCGTGTCGCCGGTCAAAGCAGGATCGCGCATCCGCGGCCGCTTCACGCTGACCGAGGCGACGTTGCGGAAGCCGAAAGAATTGTTCACACGCACCGCTGTGAGTGTCGAGATCGAAGGCGAGGACAAGCCGGCATTGGTCGCCGACTGGCTCGGCCTTGTCTATTTCAATTGAGGAGTATGCCACATGACCATTCGATTTGACGGCCGCGTCGCCGTCGTTACCGGCGCCGGCAATGGACTGGGCCGCGCCCATGCGCTGGGCCTTGCGAAGCTCGGCGCCAAGGTCGTCGTCAACGATTTCGGCGGCGCGCGCGACGGCACCGGCGGTTCGCTGACGGCGGCGGAAACCGTGGTCGAGGAAATCCGCGCAGCCGGCGGCACGGCGATGGCCGATGGCGCTGATGTCTCCAATTTCGAGCAGGTCAAGGCGATGGTCGAGAAGGCCACCAAGGAGTGGGGCAGCGTCGACCTGATGTGCGCCAATGCCGGCATTCTCCGCGACAAGTCGTTCGCAAAGATGGAGCTCGCCGACTTCGCTAAGGTGCTCGACGTGCATCTCACCGGCACTTTCTATTGCTGCAAGGCCGTTTGGGAAGGTATGCGCGCGCGCAACTATGGGCGTATCGTGCTCACCACCTCGTCGTCCGGTCTGTACGGCAATTTCGGTCAGGCCAATTACGGTGCAGCCAAAACCGGCATGGTCGGCCTGATGAATGTGCTCGCCGAGGAAGGCCGCAAGACGGACATCCGCGTCAACATCGTGTCACCGACGGCCGCCACGCGGATGACCGAGGAACTGTTGCCAGCGCAGGCGCTGCAGTTGATGAAGCCGGAAGCGATCACGCCGGCGGTCGAGTATCTCCTGAGCGAGAATGCACCGACCAAGACCATCATGGGCGCCGGCGCAGGCTCCTTCGCGGTCATCAAGATTCTCGAAAGCGAAGGTGTCAATTTCGCCGAAGCTGACTGGAGCCCGGATACGATTGCCGCGCATTTCGCTGACATTAGTGATATGTCGAAGGCCAAGGCGCTGGAAGGCGCTTTCCATCAGACCCAGAAGTATGTCGAGCAGGCTGCCATTCGCTTGGGCGTGAAGGCCTGATCGGCGGCTTCGCCACTGCGTGAGACCGTGACTGAGCCTGTGAAGAACCAAGTTGCGGTGATCGGCGCGGGTCCTGCGGGGCTGATGGCGGCCGAAGTGCTGAGCCGTGGCGGTGCTGCCGTCACGGTCTATGACGCGATGCCATCGGCTGGTCGCAAGTTTCTGATGGCCGGACGCGGCGGACTCAATCTCACTCATAGTGAGCCGCTGCCGGAATTCCTCAAGCGCTACGGCGCAGCGGAAGCGCGGCTTGCTCCGTCCGTCTCGGCTTTCACGCCGGCCGCTTTACGCGACTGGAGCGAGGCGCTGGGGCAGCCGACCTTTGTCGGCTCCAGCGGCCGGGTGTTTCCGCAGGCCTTCAAGGCATCGCCATTACTGCGCGCGTGGCTGCGGCGGCTGGACGAGAGTGGCGTGCGGTTTGCCTTTCGTCACCGCTGGACAGGATGGGACGGCGATGGGCGTTTGATATTCCAAACGCCGGACGGCTCGCGGGCGATCGCCTGCAAGAGCGCGGTTCTTGCGCTCGGCGGTGCAAGCTGGCCTCGGCTCGGCTCGGACGGCGCATGGGCCGGTGTGTTGGCTGCGAAGGGCGTGAGCATCGCGCCGCTGCGTCCGGCGAATTCCGGTTTTACGGTCGCGTGGTCGGAGATATTCAAGGACCGTTTCGAAGGTCAGCCGCTGAAGGCTGTTGCGCTGTCGTTCGGTGCACACAGCGTGCGCGGCGAGGCGATGGTCACGCGTGGCGGTATCGAAGGCGGTGGCATCTATGCGCTGTCGTCTCTGTTGCGCGAAGCGGTCATCGCGGATGGCAAGGCGACGCTGCGCGTTGCTCTTAGACCGGACCTCGATGCGAAGGAGCTGACCACGAAGCTGGCAGCATCGCGTGGCAAGCAGTCGTTCTCCAATTTCCTGCGCAAGGCGATCCATCTGTCGCCGGTGGCCATTGGGCTGCTGCAGGAAGTCGCTGTCCCGGAGGGCATTCAACTGGCGTCATTGCCGCCGGAGAAGTTGGCTGCCTTGATCAACGCCGTGCCGGTGACGCTCAATGGCGTCGCGCCGATCGCGCGTGCTATTTCGACGGCGGGTGGCGTCTCGTTCGATGAGATCGATGACGCCTTCATGCTGAAGCGTATGCCGGGCACATTCGTCGCCGGCGAGATGCTCGATTGGGAAGCGCCGACCGGCGGTTACCTACTGCAGGCGTCCTTTGCGACAGGAGCTGCAGCGGGCGAGGGCGTTTTGAAATATCTCAGGCCGTAGGATGGGTAGAGCGTCTTCGCGAAACCCATCACTTCCACATACGCAGCATTGATGGGTTTCGCTACGGCGCTACGCGCCTGCGCTCTACCCATCCTACGATTGCGCCGTCAGCGCAGCTTCCCACGTGCGGCCACCGGGAGCGTGCCGATGATCTCGTCACCGCGCACCATCACCACTTCGTCGAACATGTTGACGACAACGCAGACGTGGTTCGGCACGATGCGGACGACATCGCCGACATTGGGACGGGTGTTGCTGCGGCCGAGATCGAGGAAGCCGTGTTCCTCGGCGAAGCGCGCGATCTTGGCTTCGGGATGTTCGAGGATCAGGCCGTAGCCGTCGAGGCCGCCGGTGTCCGGCGTCAGCGTCTTCGAGCCGGCATCGAGGATGCCGCGTTCCGGGCCGGCGCGGCTCACAACTGTCGAGTAGACGTTAAGCGCGCAGTCGTCCCAGGTCGCGGAGCCGGCGGCGACCTGCATGCGGTCGTTGTAGATATAGGTGCCGAAGCGATGTTCGGTGGCGCCCTTCAGCGAACCGACATTCCTGAGGTTTGGCGTGCCGCCGGTCGAGACGATCGTGGGCTCCAGACCGAGTGCGCGAACGCCGGCCAGCGCTTCGTCGTAGAATTTCTGTGCGTCGGGCCAGCCGGTCTCGGTTGGGTACAGCATGAAGCCGGCGAAGGTCAGGCCCTTCGAGGCGGCTATCTCCTGGGCTAGTGCAATCGCCTCGGCGGGCGTCTCGACGCCGGCGCGCTTGCGGCCGGTGTCGCATTCGACCACGACGTTGAGGTTGCGGCCGGAGAGCGCAGCGGCTTTCGGCAGGTCGCCGATGACGACCGAATTGTCAGCGGCCACGGTGACGTTCGCCTTGGCCTGCAGCGCGCCGAGCCGCGCCATCTTCTCGTCGCCGAGCAGGTTGTAGCTGATCAGGATGTCGTCGATCCCGGCATCGGCCATGATCTCGGCCTCACCAAGCTTCTGGCAGGTGATGCCCTTGGCGCCAGCCTCGATCTGCATCTTCGCGATCACCGGGCTCTTATGCGTCTTGATATGCGGCCGGTTGGCAATGCCGGCATCGTCGCAGACCTTCTGGATGCGCGCGATATTGCGCTCGACGCGGTCCATGTCGATGACGAGGGCAGGTGTGCCGTAGTCGCGGGAGATTTTGGCGGCGAGTGTGGTGGTCATTGTGTCGTCTCCGGCATTTCCACCGTCATTGCGAGGAGCGAAGCGACGAAGCAATCCAGTCTTCGCTTGTTGCCTCTGGATTGCTTCGCTTCGCTCGCAATGACGACTGACAGTTAAGCGTTCTCGATTTCTTCGCGGAGCATCTCCAGCTCCAGCCATTGCTCTTCCGAGTCCTGCAATTCCTTCTGCGCCTTTGAGAGCGCCGCGGTTGCGGTATCGAACTTCTTGCGATCCTTCTTGTAGAGGTTGGGATCGTCGAGATGGCGCTGCTGCTTGGCGATTTCGGAGCGCAGATCGTCCATCGCCTTCGGCAGGGTTTCCAGCGCGTGCTTGTCCTTGAAGTTCAGCTTGCGCTTGCCGGCGGGCTTCGACGAGTCCGACTTGCTGCCGTTGCTCTTGGCAGCCACGGCTTCGGTCTTCGCCTCGCGCTTCAGGTCGGCGCCGCGCTGCGCCAGCATGTCGGTATAGCCGCCGGCATATTCCATCCACTTGCCGTTGCCTTCCGGCACGATCACCGAGGTGACGACGCGATCGAGGAAGTCGCGGTCATGGCTGATCAGGATCACGGTGCCTTCGTAATCACCGAGCATTTCCTCGAGCACGTCGAGGGTTTCGAGATCGAGGTCGTTGGTCGGTTCGTCCAGCACCAGCACATTCGATGGCTTGGCCAGCGCCCGCGCCAGCATCAAGCGGCCGCGTTCACCGCCGGAGAGCACTTCGAGGGGCGTGCGCATCTGCTCCTGCGAGAACAGGAAGTCCTTCATGTAGCTGACCACATGCTTGGGCTGGCCGTTGACCATCACGTGGTCGCCGCGGCCGCCGGTGAGGGCCTCCGCCAGCGTGGTCTTCGGGTTGAGGCTTTCGCGATGCTGGTCCAGCGTCGCCATTTCGATATTGGCACCGAAACGGATGGTGCCTGAATCCGGCGGCTCGGTGCCGGTGAGCATGTTGATCATCGTGGTCTTGCCCGCACCGTTCGGACCGACCACACCGATGCGATCGCCACGCTGCACGCGGATCGAGAAGTCGTCGACGATCTTGCGGTCGCCATAGGTGCGGCAGATGTTCTTGGCCTCGAAAATCAGCTTGCCCGACTTCTCGGCCTCGGCGGCGGCGAGCGTCGCGTTGCCCGCGGCGCCGCGATAGTCCTGGCGCTGTGCGCGCAGTTCATGCAGGCCGGCGAGGCGCTTGACGTTGCGCTTGCGGCGGCCGGAGACGCCGTGACGCAGCCAATGTTCTTCATTGACGATCTTGCGGTCGAGCTTGTGCTGGTCGCGCTCTTCTTCCGCGAGCACGTCATCACGCCACTGTTCGAAGGCCGAGAAGCCGCGATCGATCTGGCGGATCTGGCCGCGATCGAGCCAGGCGGTGGCACGTGAGAGGTTGCTGAGGAAGCGACGGTCATGGCTGATCAGCACCAGCGCGCAGCGCCGGCTGGCCAGTTCGCCCTCCAGCCATTCGATCGTCGTGAGATCGAGATGGTTGGTGGGCTCGTCGAGCAACAGGATATCCGGCTCGGGCGCCAGCACGCGGGCGAGCGCCGTGCGGCGCGCTTCACCGCCAGAGAGGTTGTTCGGATCCTCGTGGCCGGTGAGGCCGAGCTGTTCGAGCAGATACTGCGCCTGATAGATGTTGTGGCCGTCGCCCATGCCGGCCTCGACATAAGCGAGCGTCGTCGCGTAGCCGGAGAAGTCCGGCTCCTGCGGCAGATACTGGACGGTGGCACCGGGCTGCACGAAGCGGCTGCCTTTGTCGTTTTCAACGATCCCCGCCACGATCTTGAGGAGCGTCGACTTGCCGGAGCCGTTGCGGCCGATCAGGCAGACGCGCTCGCCCTGCGACACCGAGAGTTCGACGCCGTTGAGCAGCGGCGTGCCGCCGAAGGTCAGGAAGATGTCTTTCAGCTGGATAAGCGGAGGAGCCATAAGGTCAGTTCAACTTTGTTTCGGCGCGGGCGCAAAGGCCGGGTCGCGCTGGATGCGGCGGATGGTTTGATCCAAGGCCGACAGGAACGCCGAGCGGTCGCGCGGCGCGAATGATTTGGGACCACCGGTGACTTCGCCTGACGACCGCAAATCGGTCATCAGGTTGCGTACCGCGAGCGTCATCCCGATGGATTGTTCTGTGAACGGCTTGCCGTTGGGGGCAATTACCGCGGCGCCCGCCTTGACGCAGCGGCTGGCCAGCGGAACGTCTGCCGTGATCACGATATCGCCCTTCTGGGCGCGTTCCGCAATCCAGTCGTCGGCCGCATCCATGCCCGAACCTGCGGCAATCCGCTCGATCAGGGGATCGTCAGGCACCCGGATGAAGTTTCCGGCGACCACGCTGACGGGCAGGCTGAAGCGGGCGGCGACGCGGTAAATCTCGTCTTTGACCGGGCATGCGTCGGCGTCGATATAGATGCGTGTGGTCAAGGGAGCACAAGTTCCACGAAAAGGCAGTCATTTGCGGGTGGGCGATGTGGCGCTGACGCGGGACAGTTCCCCGCCCGTTGCCTTGCCTCGAACATGGTGACGGGTATCATCTCCTGCCAAGGCGAACACTCAATTTCGCGCAGTTTTCGGGAGGAATCATGACCAAACGGCTCGAACCGTACCGTGTTGAGGCGTTTAACACCGCCAAACAGTCCGAAAACAAGATGCATGACGATTCTGTCGCCCGGAAATTCGGTTTCAGCGGTGGATTGGTGCCTGGCGTCGACGTGCTTGCCTATATGATCCATCCGCCGGTGCAGCACTGGGGACGGGACTTTTTGGAGCGTGGCCTGATCGAGGCCCGTTTCACCAAGCCGGTCTATGACGGCGAGACGGTCGAGGTGATCGCCGAGGAAGCCGGCGAGGAGCTCGCGCTGAGCGTTGAGGGCGGCGGCGAGATTCGTGCGGCCGGGACCGCATCGCTGACGGCCTTCCCGGTGGTGCCATCGCTGGATGAATTCCCGGATACGGCGGCTGTGTCGAAGCGGCTGCCGGTCAATGCCGAATCCTACGCGCTGGACAAGTGGCTCGGCACCGCGCCGCGGGTCTGGCCGGAGGATGGACTTGCCGAATATCTGGGTGAGGTGCGCGAGGCCGACGATCGGTATTTGCGCGAGGGCATCGTGCATCCCGGCGTGCTGCAGCGGATCATGAACAAGGTGCTGGTGGACAATGCGCTGCTCGGGCCGTGGATTCACGTTGGCAGCAGGATGCAGTTGTTGGCGACCGCGAATACCGATGATGAACTGATCGCGCGGGCGAAGGTGACCGCCAATTACGAGAAGAAGGGGCATCGGTTCGTCGAGCTCGATGCGATCATCGTGGCCAATGGCACGACACCCGTGGCGTACTGCCAGCATATCGCGATCACCCAGCCGCGCGAGGTCGTGGCGGCTTGATGTTTTAGAGTAGCGGCGCTCTTCCTTTTCCCGCCCCCGAGCGGCGAAGCCGCGCAGTGGGGAGGGTGGCGCGTTGCGAGCACTTGCGAGCGACGTGACGGGTGGGGTCGCGCAACAGGCGCCGCTCTCACGTGGGGAGAGACCCCACCCCGGCCTATCGGCCGACCCTCCCCACTGCGCTTCGCTGCTTGAGGGAGGGATGCCTCTGACGCCTGTGCGTCGTTGCGGATGTGAATGTCAAACAGCCACTGCTCGTCAGACATGCGTCATCACCCCTGTTGTTTATGGCGCGGGGGCGCCGTCGTTGCTTGCATTCCCGCCCCCTGTGAGAGGGCGTGCGGAACGCCGGGTGCCCGTTGCACCCTTGGGCCTGATGCGATGCGGTCTTCCGCAGGGTAGAGTGCATCAGGACTTTCGGAGGCGCCGAGCAAGTGCCCAGCGTTCCGCCTGCGGTGTTTTTTCGGTTGCCTGCACATCTGCCATGGCGAACGGTCCCATCACCAAAATTAATGTCCCAGGGCGGAGGGACAGGGTAGCCGCAAAGCACTTGGCCGAACGCGTTTCGATTTGGTCGTCCGTCACACTGTCCAGGGATCTGTCCATCCGAAGGTCGGCCGTCTCCTTGCCAGTGGCAGTGCTGGCGCAGATCCGTCCTGCCCGAAGACAGACGTCACCCATGAACCGCGTGACGCCGCATCTCCGGCGTCCACCGCATCCTGCCCCGCGAACGTGACGATCGCGATCGCCCCTCTCGGTGGGGCAGGACGGAGGAGAATATAAACCTGATAGGGATGCTGTCAACGAGAGATAGGAAAAAATGTTTAGGGCCCGTCTTAGCGCCCCACACTGTCATTCCGGGGCGGGAGCGGCGCCGGAGGCGACGGGACCGAGCCCGGAATCCCGACATGGGAGTCTTCGATCGTGCCAAACACATCGAGATTCCGGGTTCGCACTACAGCGGCTCCGCCGCTTTCGTGCGCCCCGGAATGACGAGTGTGGATCGAGGCTCGCGCTATGCCGGCTTCGCCGGCGACGCACGCCCTCAGGCAAACCAATTGGTTTGCCGGGGAATGACGAGCTTGGGCGGTACGTTGTCGCCCGCTGCCGTCGGATGGGCTATGTCAGTGGCGAGATGATGAAGAGGCAGAAATGATGACGGATGTTTTTCGGCTGGATCGCTATCTCGCGCGGATCGGCTTTGACGGATCGGTTGCGCCGGATCTGGCGACACTGACGGCCATTCATGTCGCTCACATCAATGCGCTGCCTTTCGAGGGTCTCAATCCGTTTCTCCATCTGCCGGTCAAGTTGGACATGGCGTCATTGCAGCAGAAACTCATCGATGGCCGACGTGGTGGCTATTGCTATGAGCTGAACGCGATGCTGCGGGCCGCGCTCGAGACGATCGGCTTCAAGGTCACTGGCCTCGGCGCCCGGGTGCGTTGGAATGCGCCGCCGGACAGTCCGCTTGGCCCCAGGACGCACATGCTCCTGAAGGTCGATCTTCCGGACGGACCCTATCTCGCCGATACCGGCTTTGGCGCCTGCGTACTCGATGCACCCCTGCGGCTCCTCGCGGGGACCGAGCAGCAAACGGCGATGGGGACCTATCGGCTGATCGAAGCAGATGGCCTGTTGTCGCTGAGCGCGAAGCGGGCGGACGGCTGGCGGACGATGTATGTGTTTGACCTCGCGCCGCAATTGCCGTCGGATTACGAGCTCGGCAACTGGTACACATCGACCAGTCCCTTCGTGCCCTTCACCTCGACGCTGGTGATGGAGCGCGTCAGCAACGGCCGGCGTCATAAACTGGTCAATCGCCACCTGACGACCGAGGGACGTGACGGCGAACCGGTGTCTGAACGCGTGCTCGGCAGCGCTGCGGAGTTGCAGCAGGTTCTCGACGAGACCTTCGGCGTCACGCCGCCGGCATCCGCCGACGAGATTTTCGCGGTCATCATCGCAAACGCAGGGCGCCGTTGACTGCTGCGTAATCTCTCCATTTGGACCCGATTGCAGCGAATGACGCCTTCGGCTAATTCGCCCTCGGGATCATCACGAGGACCGTCAAATGTCGCTGTCATCCGCCAAGAACTACGCGCTGCGCGCCGCCAAGTCGCAGGACCAGAAGGAGGCCACCGAGCTTTTGTCCAAGGCCATCATGGAATTGACACTGGCGATCGAGGCGCAGGACGCCAAGATCAAGAAGATGAACAAGGGTGGGTAGGATCGGGCGAGCCGCACAACAGTGAGAAAGTGGATCGCTCCCGTCGCCGTCATTGCAGCGCTGGTTGTCGGCGGAGCTTTCTTTCGTGATGACATTCTTGAATATTCCGGAATTGCTTGCGCCACGACGATCAAGCGCGCGGTGCCGTCCCCGGATGCGACTAGGACTGCCGTGATTTTCGAGCGCGAATGCGGTGCAACAACGCCGTTCAACACGCAGGTCAGTCTGGTGCCTAAGGGGCAGAGTTTCTCGCCGAGGCGTTATCCGTCGTTTCTGTCTATCGGCGGACAGCACGCGCTGGCGATCCGGTGGGTCGGAGAAAGAGCGCTCGAAGTCGATCTTCCGAAGACCGATCGGGTTTTTCGGAACGAAACGACGGTCGATGACGTGTCTGTTGCTTATCTATCGGCCGGCCGCGGCCCGAATTGAACCTATTGCCCAGCCGCACGTTCAGTATTTCCCACATCAGAGGATACGACATGAGCGCGCTCAGCAAGATCAAAGAACATATGGAAGTCATCGGCGCCGACGGCGTCCATGTCGGAACGGTCGACAAGGTCGAGGGCAACCGCATCAAGCTGACCAAGAAGGATAGCGGCGAGGGCAGCCACAAGGGTCACCATCACTTTATCGATGGCGGTCTGGTCGCCGAGGTTGAGGGTGACAAGGTGCGGCTCTCGGCCAATGGCGACGTCGCCTTTGCCATGGAAGAAGAGAAGTAAGACGGAAAAACCCGCGGTGTGAGCCGCGGGGTTTTCGTTCAGATCACTTAGATGGAGCGAGGTGAGGCGCGCCTCACTTCACCTCCATCTGCAGGCCTTCCTTGTCGATGATGGTCTTGAACTTGGCCGTCTCGGCCTCGACGAAGGTCTGGAATTGCTGAGGGGTGCCGTAGTCCGACACGGCGCCCATGGCTGCGATGGTCTTCTTGGTCGCATCCGTGCCGAGCAGAACCTTGATCTGCTCATTGAGCGAGGTCACGGCTTCGGTCGGTGTGCTCTTCGGATAGAACACGCCGAACCACGACGCGACGTCGAACTTCTCCAGCTCGGGCGCGGTCTCGCGCATCGCCGGAACGTTCGGGCACTGGGCATTGCGCTGCTGCGTGGTGACGGCGAGGCCGGTGAGCTTGCCGTCGAGCACCTGGGGCAGTGACGGATAGAGATTGTCGAACAGGATCTGGATGTCGCCGGCGAGCGCGGCCTGCAGCGCAGGGCCCGCACCGCGGAACGGCACGTGCTGCATCTTCAATCCGGTGAGCTGCAGCCACCACGCGCCGGTGAGATGCGGGCTCTGGCCGACGCCCGACGAGCCATAGTTCAGCTTGTCCGGATTGGCTTTGATATAGGCGATCAGTTCCGGGATCGTCTTGATAGGCACGCTCGGATGCGCGCAGACGATGTTCGGAATCTTGATCATGTTGGAGACCGCCTGCAACTGATCGCTCTTGTAGGTCAGGTTCTTGAAGATGCTGTAGGCGATGGCGTTGGGGCCGGGATTGCCAACCAGGATGGTGTGGCCATCGCCCTTGAGGCGCGCGACTTCGGCGGTGCCGATGGTGCCACCGCCGCCCGAGCGGTTTTCGACGACGACCGACTGGCCCCAGACCGGCTGCAGATGCGCAGCCAGCATGCGGCCCATCACGTCGGTGGAGCCGCCGGCTGCGGCGGGCACGATGACGCGGACGGTTTCGGTGGGCTTCCATTCGCCGGCGCCGAGGCTGGCGCGCGGCAGGATCGCGGCGCTGGTGATCGCGGCCGCACCGGTGAGTACACGGCGACGGGTAACCAGATTGGTCATAGCTTCTTCCCTCGATGGTGTCGTTTTGGTTTTTGATCTTGCTGAAATCGTAGTGAGGCAGATGGTGGCGGGCAAGCCGACCTTGGCCACAGCGTAAAGAAAAGCCCCGCAGCGTGTGCTGCGGGGCTTTTGCAATTCGGCGATTTGATAGTTCCGCCTAGCGGAAGCTGATCAGCTTGAACAGTGGCGTGAGGTAGCTCATTTCCTGACCGGAGGTCGGCGTGGTGCGGCTGATGAAGTCGAAGATCTTGCCGTCCTGCAGGCCGTAATTGGCGAGCCGGATCACCTTGCGGTTCTTGTCGAAATAGATCGCGATGACACGCTGGTCGGTGACCTTCTGCGGCATGAACGCGACGGCGCGTTCGGCGCGCTGCGAGATGTAATAGAACACTTCGCCTGATAGCGTGGCGACGGTGGAGGGCGTGCCCATCACGATCAGGACCTGATCCTGGCTGGCGCCGATCGGGATTTGCTCCAGCGCGCCGGGGGGCAGGATGTAGCCCTTCTGGAATTGCTCGGCGCAGGCGCCCAGCGTGACGCAGAGGGCCGCGACCGCGAGTACGGCGCGCATGCCGCGCCAGCCACGTGTCAGCCGCGCCTTCGCGCTGATGGAGGTCGAAATTGTCATAGCGGAGGGGGTCCCATCCTCTTGATTCTCGGGAAGGCCTTGCTTCCGAAAGACTTGCATCCCGGAAGGCGTTGACGTACCGGGCAGAACCTCTGAATGCAACATGCGCGTGCCCGAGGGGCCCGCCTGAGGAACCCAAGATGGTCTGGCCGTTCAGTCACTTCAGAAAGCCCCCGGCGCCGTTGCGCGGCACCATTGAAGCCATCTATGGCAGGATCGTGGCGCAGGCGCGAGAACCCTTGTTTTATCGGGACTTGGGAGCACCGGATACGGTAAACGGGCGTTTCGATATGTTGCTGCTGCACCTGTGGCTGGTGCTGCGCCGGATGAGTCCCAAGGATGAGTTGTCGCAGGGACTTTTCGACAGGTTCTGCGGCGATATGGACGATAACCTGCGCGAACTCGGCACCAGCGATATGAAGGTGCCGAAGAAAATGCGGGAGTTCGGCGATGCGTTTTACGGCCGGACAGGCGCCTATGACGCAGCGCTTGGCGCAGGCAGGGAGCCTCTGGCGGCGGCGCTGTCGAAGAATATCTATTATGGCATGGACATCGAGAACGCCCGGCGTCTCGCTGTCTACGTCGAAGCGGCGAATGCCCGCCTGGGCACGCTGGATACAACGACACTGACATCAGGCGCGTGGCATTTCCCGTCGCCTGCGGAGACCTTGGTAACGACATGAACAAACCCGACCGCACCGTGGATCTCACGCCGCCCTGGAGCGTGCCCATCGCCGTGATCCAGATCCCGGAAACGGGGCTGGCGCGCGACATCGAGGCCACGCCCGAGGAGCGCAAGCGGATCGCTGAACTCGGCGGCCTCGTCAGCGTGGGCGCCGTGAAAGGCGAACTCCTGCTGAGCCCCGTGAAGGGCGGTACGGTGCATGTGACCGGTCGCATCTGGGGCAAGGTCGAGCAGACCTGCGTGGTGACGCTGGACCCACTGGCTGCCGATTTCGAGGAAGAGATCGACGTGATTTTCGCGCCGCCATCGCAGATTCGCGAACTCGCCGAATCGGTGGACGAGGACGTTGAGAGCGACGAGGAGACCCCGGATCCGCCGGAGCCGATCGAAAATGGCTTCATCGACCTCGGCAAACTGGCGACCGACGCGCTGTTTCTGGGGCTGGACCCGTATCCCCGTAAGCCGGATGCCGTGTTCGAGCCGGTGGTCGAGGTTCCGGACCCGGAAGAGCACCCGTTTGCGGCCTTGAAAGCGCTGAAAACCGCCCCTGAGACGCCCAAATCCAAAAAGCCCGGGAAGGGCTGAGACCGGGGTCCGATTCCACGCCCCGTGCGGCTGGCGGGACAAAAGCGACCGGTCAAGATGTTGTATCGGGTCACGGAAACGCTATTGTCCCCGGCCGAAATCGGGTTAATGCCATAACTTCGCCGTCTGCTGCCAAATGCGGCAGACTTCGTCCGCGGCCACGAGCGTCACAGGCCGCAAGAGACAGGTTTCCGGAACGTCCATGCCGAAAAAGGTTCGCATCGCGCTAGACGCCATGGGTGGCGACATCGGCGCATCGGTGGTCATTCCCGGCGCCGCGATTTCGTTGACCCGGCATCCCGACAGCGAGTTCCTGCTGTTCGGTGACAGCGCGCTGATCGAGAAAGAACTCGCCAATCATCCGGCACTGAAGGCCGTATCGAAGGTGATCCATACCGACGTTGCCGTCAGCATGCATGACAAGCCGAGCCAGGCGCTGCGCCGTGGCCGCAAGGTCTCGTCGATGTGGCTGGCGATCGAGGCGGTGAAGAAGGACGAGGCCGATGTCGCGATCTCCGCCGGCAATACCGGCGCGCTGATGGCGATGGCGCGCTTTTGCCTGCGCATGCTCGACGGTATCGAGCGTCCCGGCCTGGCCGCGATCTGGCCGACCACGCGCGGCGATTCCGTCGTGCTCGATCTCGGCGCCACCATCGGCGGCGACGCCAACCACCTGAAGACTCTCGCTGTCATGGGCAGCGCCATGGCCAGCGCGCTGTTCGATCTGGCCCGGCCGACGGTCGGCCTGCTCAATATCGGCGTCGAGGAAATCAAGGGCGGCGACGAAATCCGCGATGCCGCCGAACTGCTGCGCACCGCCAATCTGCCGCAGCTCGAATTCATCGGTTTCGTCGAGGGCGACGGCATCGGCCGCGGCGATGCCGACGTGATCGTCACCGAAGGTTTCAGCGGCAATATCGCGCTCAAGGCGGCTGAGGGCACCGCGCGGCAGTTTGCCGAATATCTGCGCAATGCCATGGCCCGCACCTGGCGCTCGCGTATCGGCTATCTGTTCGCCAAGAACGCCTTCAAGGCGGTGCGCGACAAGGTCGATCCGAACAAGTCCAACGGCGCGGTGTTTCTCGGCCTGCGCGGCATCGTGGTGAAGAGCCACGGTGGCACCAATGCCGACGGTTTCGCCTATGCGGTGGATGTCGGTTACGACATGGTCCGCTACGACCTTCTCACCAAGATCAATCAAATGCTCAACCGCGACGGCCAAGCGCTCCCTGCGAGCCCGGCTGCGCAGGAGGCTGTCTCGTGACTGCGATACGTTCGGTCGTGCTCGGCTGCGGCTCTTACCTGCCGGAGCGGATCCTGACCAATGCCGAACTGGCATCCAAGGTCGACACATCGGACGAGTGGATCGTCCAGCGCACCGGTATCAAGCAGCGCCACATCGCTGCGGACGGCGAGTTCACCTCGCATCTGGCGATCAAGGCCGCGCAGGCGGCGCTGGCCAATGCCGGCGTCGATGCGCAGTCCATCGATCTCATTGTGCTGGCGACCTCGACCCCGGACAATACATTCCCGGCGACGGCCGTTGCGGTGCAGAACGCGCTCGGTATTACCCATGGCGCGGCGTTCGACCTGCAGGCGGTGTGTTCCGGCTTCATCTTTGGATTGACCACCGCCGACAGCCTGTTGCGCACCGGCGCCGGCAAGCGCGCGCTGGTGATCGGCGCAGAGACTTTCTCGCGCATTCTCGACTGGACCGATCGCGGAACCTGCGTGCTGTTCGGCGATGGTGCCGGTGCAGTGGTGCTGGAAGCACAGACCCAGCCCGGTGAAGCCAGCGATCGCGGCGTGCTGACCACGCATCTGCGCTCGGACGGCCGGCACAAGGAAAAGCTGTTCGTCGATGGCGGCCCGTCCTCGACGCAGACAGTGGGTTACCTGCGCATGGAAGGCCGCGAGGTCTTCAAACATGCGGTGGGCATGATCACCGACGTGATCGTCGATGCGTTCAAAGCCACCGGCGCCAGCGCCGAGACCATCGACTGGTTTGTGCCGCATCAGGCCAACAAGCGCATTATCGATGCGTCGGCGCATAAACTGCATATTGCACCGCAAAAGGTGGTGCTGACCGTGGACCTTCACGGCAACACATCGGCGGCGTCGATTCCGCTCGCATTGTCGGTGGCGGTCAATGACGGCCGCATCAAGAAGGGCGACCTTGTGCTGCTCGAAGCGATGGGCGGCGGCTTCACCTGGGGCTCTGCACTCATTCGCTGGTGATGCGCTGGTGATGATGCAGATCGACAACATCTCAAATTGTCATGATTTTCCATGCCTTTGCATCGATGGTGACTGTTGACCGGAGCGCGTTAACCTCCTAATTTCTGACGCGAATTTGGTTCGCCGAGAGTAGTTGGGGCAGGCGATGACGGGCACGGGAAAAACAGTCACACGCGTTGATCTGTGCGAAGCGGTCTACCAAAAGGTAGGTCTCTCGCGCACGGAGTCGTCCGCGTTTGTTGAACTGGTTTTGAAAGAAATTACGGATTGTCTGGAGAAGGGCGAGACAGTGAAGCTGTCGTCGTTCGGCTCCTTCATGGTGCGCAAAAAAGGCGAGCGCATCGGCCGCAATCCGAAGACGGGCACAGAAGTACCGATCTCGCCGCGGCGAGTGATGGTATTCAAGCCGTCGGCGATCCTGAAACAGCGGATCAATGGCGACAGTACCGCAGTTGGTAACGGTAAAGATCACGACGAGTAGCTAGAGAACCACGCTTAAATAAAGACTTGGCGAACCACAGGGATCCTGCACTTGGACAAAGCGCCGGATGCGTTTCGAACCATAAGCGAGGTCGCTGACGATCTCGATATACCGCAGCATGTTCTGCGGTTCTGGGAAACGCGGTTCACTCAAATCAAACCGATGAAGCGATCCGGCGGCCGGCGATATTATCGTCCGGACGATGTCGATCTGTTGCGCGGCATCCGCCGGTTGCTCTACGGCGAGGGTTATACCATCCGCGGCGTGCAACGAATCCTGAAAGAGAACGGCATCAAGTCGGTGCAGGGGCTGGTCGACGGCCACGCTGCGCCGAGCTTCGCGCCGACGTCTGCCGCCATTGCGCCGCGCGTCCAGGCGAAGCGTCCCGTGATCGAAGAGGATCACGAGGAAGAAGAGGCCGAGGACGAGGCTGAACGCGACGAGGAGATCGAGGAAGAAGCCGAAGACGAGGCTGACGCCGAAGGCGCCGAGGACGAGGAAGAAGAGGGCGACGAAGACGACGGCGAAGAGGGTGAAGACGAAGAGGCTGAGGAAGAAGACGAGGAGGAAGCTGCTGCAGCTCCCGTCGCCGCCCGCCGCGAACCTCCGATGACATCGACGTCGCCGCGCGTGGATCCACAGCTGCAGCGGCCGCCGTCGCGGGCAAACCCCGTATTGGCAAATCCTGGCGTGGCGCGGCCCGAACCGGCAATGTCGGCTCCGACGCAGAGCGCAAGACCGGCTGCGGTCCCGAGCCCAAGGCCGAACCCGCAGCGCCGGCTCGAGCGCGAACGGCTCGAAGCCGTGCTCGAGGAGCTGCTGGCGGCGCGCCGGGCGCTCGATACGGCGATGAAGGACGGCTAGCCGCCGCCCCACAGCCAATCCGGTTCAATCCGCTCAGCCTTCTTGCGCCTCGGACGGATCGAAGCTACACGATGCCCCATCGGAGCGTAGCGCAGCCCGGTTAGCGCACTAGTCTGGGAGACTAGGGGTCGGAGGTTCGAATCCTCTCGCTCCGACCATATAAAGTACTGATTTCATTTTCTTTTATCCGATCTCTGTGGGGTCGATAACCTCGGAAATGCCTTCAGGGAAGCACCGGGGAAGCACGGGGCTTATTTCGCGGGCGCTTTTAGCCTCGTGACACCTTCTCCGCGATCGTAGGAAAACTCAATTCGGGCTTTCGAGAACGTCGCTTCGAGTGCTGCGGCGGTGGCGCGCGTACCCGGAATCGGCCCGCTTTCCTTCTCAAGGCGCTTGACCGTTGCGAGCGAAAGACCTGCTGCTTCAGCAAGATCCGTTTGCTCCCATCGGAGCAGGGCACGCGCCGCTCGGATCATTTCGCTAGTGAGCATCATGTTCTCAAATCTCCAGTTGACACCTGAGGTATTATAAATTAATACTCTGGGTGTCAATAGCGACGCGAGCCGAGTCGAAGCGGCAACTTCGACCCAGCTCTAACCCTCAAAGAGAAGGACTTCTCCCGATGGCTAGGCAGAACGGTATCACCCAGAACGCTCACACCTCAAACGATCAGGATATTGCCGTCGCAGCTTTGCGCCGCGTGCAGCTAGCCGGCGAAGACGACGCAGCTTACGAGTCGGCAATTGCTGCGCTCGAGACTGCGCCCGCGACCACGGCGGCAGGTGTGCAAGCGTTGTTCGATCTTCTCCAGTCTCGGCTGGATGGCGTGCTCGACGGCGACGAAGTTGATCCGGAGATGATGAGGACGTTGGCCCGTAACATTTCGGCCGGCCTCGCGCACTTGGTTCGCAAGGCGGGCTAGGGCGATGGGCTGCGATGGGCTGCGGTGGCTGAGGGCGACAAGCTTTCTACCACCGCGGCTCCCCCATCGACGCCGGACACCGACACCGACCCCACCCCTGGGCGGGGAGCGCACTCTGGGCGTTGAGACGTCGCAGAGCGCTCCGACTAAATTTCTAATTTCTGAAAAGGTCAGGGGGCGTCAAAGACTCCCGAGATGCTGCGCTGATCGCAGTCCGTCGAGAAGTCGCTACAGATCCCAAGCGTGGACGATGTCGGCGCGCAGAGGCTGCTTGAGCAATTGCAGGCTGGCATAACGAAGATAGTTGCACCGCCTCGCGCGAGCGTCTGACAGTGGGGTTTCAGAAACGGTCAAAGCCGTTAAGTGCGTTGTCGATCAAACTCATGTCCGAAGGTGAGAGCGAGCGGGTCGATTTTAAGCGCGCGCCCGGTGGTGTTAGGGCAGACGATCTCGTGGCGTTAGCCAATTCTGAAGGTGGCGGGCATTTGCTTTTCAGCATCGACGAGATTGTGTCCCACGGCGCCCAAATAGGAGCGGTTCGAGGGTGCGATGTGAGCGACCAAACGATCCTCCAGATTTTGAGCAAGGCCGTCAGCTGCATCCCGCCTGTGTCAGTGGATATTTTCATCTAGAATTTAAATGATCGACCAATCCTGCGCCTGCATATTAATCCAAGTACGACAAAGCCGCATTGTACGCCGAAGGGAATATATTGCCGCAGGGATGGCTCTCGTACGCGACCGTTGCACCCGCACAAGCTCCTGAAGATCTTTCTCGAAAATGTGTCACGGGCATTCGCGCAGCGTTTGGAGGCGGCCGCCGCCAATGCACAAGGGACGACGGTCGGGGGTGATTTCATTACCTCTTGTCACTTGGATTGAAGTCAACGCAATATGCAACCGGAGTAGGGCTTAAGGGGTATATCGTGGCACGACGAAGCGGCGAATGGGGTACCATGAATTGGACGCACGCAATTGTCGCGTTGCTCATGATGATTGGTATGACTTTCCCAGCCAGGTCCGATGAAAATAATTCGGTTCTGCGCCTTCAATGCACTTGGTCTCGGTCGCTGGATACAAAAACGATGAAAATGAGCGGCACCTCAGGATCAACGATGGTCACTGTGAAGGTCGAGACGAACAACGTGGGCCGTCTTCGAAAAGAGGGACTCGGTGCAGAATTCACCGCCGTGATCACCGACGAAAAGATCAACGGAAAGACAGAATACGACATTGGCGGCATGCACTATCGTGAGCGGATCAAGATCAACCGCTTTACAGGAGCGATAGAGAGTTGGTTCTTGATCGGAAAAGAGGGGCTGGTCCACTACGGGACCTGCGCACAGCTTTCCAATCGGCTCTTTTGAGACCATCGTCATCCCGGCCCGAATGAATTCAAATCTCAATTGTTAGTTTGCTGAACCGGTGGAACGTGATCGGTCATTGCATAGTACAGGTGCCAGAACCAAGACGATCTTGTCTGAACTTTTTCAAGGCAATCCCATTGAACTGTAAGGTTCAATGGATCGGACTTGCAAAGATTATTGTAAAGCGCATATCGCTGGTTTTCGATGCGAACAACACGGTCTGCGAGAAAAACAACCAACAACAGTAGAACGATAATCGCCGCGGCCTTCATCTTTCGTGCCTTCGTTGCTCAGAATGGAAATTCATCAACTTCGATGTCTAGGTCGATAGGAAAACTGAACGACCCTTCTGTAGTTAGCAATCGAATTGTCACACGACCTGCTAATTTGTATTTGTCTTTAAAGACAATGTCTTTGTTCTTCGCTCCGTAGCGATGTTCTAGATTTTTTTCGCCAGTGATTTTGATCTCAGCCCATGACTTTGCCTGCAGGCGTCGGACCGGAGATCGAATAAAATGACTGATCAAGTTTTTGTTGTCTTCCGATTGGCGAGAAGCGCAGTCTTGGCCGTCCTGCTTAAAAGTCCATCCTCTTCCTGTGTCGAAATAGATGGCCTCAATCTCGGGGGAGTTGACCGTTGTTTCGTTGCTTAGATCAAATACCAGATCAACGTTTGCGCTGGCCACATACTCAGATTTCTCTAAGAGACCCCAAGTTTTGTTTAGCTTCACAGAAAGGATCGACTTTCTATTGGCGATTTCTGACTTCAGCCAGTCGAGGTCTTTTTCAAGTGCCTGCCTCAAATTCTGGATCGAGTCGCCATAGATCAAATGACGGTGGTGCTTGAGATCGAAGGGGATGTCGTCCGCCTTCGATGTCAGCAACAGACAGACCTTTCCCTTGGCGTGGGCGTACCCTGTTTCGTAGAAGACATTCGGGTTGCGGCCTGTGAGGTCTGCAATGATCAGGTCGGCAGCGTCAATCTGGCCGTAGATGCGCTCCAAAATATTCTCTTTATGAAATATCTGCTCATCGACCCGCTCAGCTCGAATGCCCAACTTTTCGGCGGTCTCTTTAATGCCGAGTTTGTAGATGCCATCGAAGGCGGAATCGAATGGCATTAGAACGAAAGCGAACATCGGGGTCTCACTTGGCGAATCGGTGAGAATTCACGATGCCACAACGTTGGCGGGTATTCCGAAGATTTGGGAGAGCCGTACCACTATTCACAGGTTCGACGGTTCGTCGGGGGGCTTTCCACTACGGTTTCGCCCGGTGCATCGCAGCCCAATATTGGACATCCGGCATAGTCTGCCGCTGCGCCAGCAGATCGCATTCGTGATGATCCTGTCAGCCTCAGTTACTTGAGAGCGGAACCGAAGCCACCTTCAACTAACATCACCTTGAGCGAGCCGTCTTCGTTGTACGCCTTAGACATCCTAGCGGCCAGCTCAGTTTGCAGCGCAACGGCTTCCGGCGATGAAGGTGCGGACTTTATTTCAACAGGCAAGGATATTTCGCCCTTGAGCAGTCCCACGACGGCCTTGCGCACGAAATTCTGTTGTTCATCAAGATCACTATGAGCATTGGGAAAATAAATGCGGTTCATTTCAGCGACATTAAACTGATAGCCAACTCTCGAACCAATCGCGGCCAGAAGTTTTACAAAAAGATCGATGCGCCTCGAACCCCATGTCGGATCAATAGCGGGTGGTGCACTGGTTAGATGCATAAAATATTCTTCCCACGCGTCCATCACTTTTTTGTCTTTGTAAAAATCAATCGGCACAGCATTCAGCGCTTCGACGTGGGCAGCACTCAGATTCTGGGCGCGCGTTGCCATCAATGTGCGGAAGATGGTCAAGCGTCGTGATCGCTTCTCGCGAAAGCCTTCAACCCATTTCTGAGCCTGAACGGCAAGCACTGGACCCAGTAAAGTACAGCCAGCGATTACCCAGTCCGATAGCCGCAATGAGTCCGCCACCAAATCTACCATCATCACGCCCCAAAGATGTGTCGAAGGGAGACACTCTTATTAATTGCGCGATTCTGCCATGTTGCCCGCGAGCTTTATCCCCGGTCCGTTTGTATAACCATCACCACCTGCTGGTCGGCAGCGCCGTGGAGGTGGCGGCGTCGGGGGGAGGACGGTTCCAGCCCGACAGGCTAATACCTCCGTCATTAAGCCCGAATCCAATAATGGTCACCGTGTGCCGGATGTTCGCGTAATTCGCCAGCCCGGCGATGAGATTAGCCAAGTTGTCATGAGCGCCGGGGCGTGATCTTTCGAGTCCTTGCCGCATAGAGAAGCACTCACTCCGCATTTTCCCTCGCTCCGTTGTCCGCTGCAATCAGCCGCCGCAGGTTGATGTTGTAAGCCGGAACGTTGGCGTTCTTGATCGGCCGCTCCAGCAGGTAGGCGGCCACGTCTGGATTGAACCAAGCCATCTGCACGATCTCGTCAGCGCTCTGCCGGTTTGTGGGCAATTGCTCGAGCAGGAGCTTGAAGCGCTTGATCAGGCCGCCGCCGGCGAGGTCGCCCTTGAAGTGTCGTACGGCGAGCTGTGCCCACCCTGGGACATTCCACTTGTCAGCTGTGTTCGAGCCGGAGGTCCCGCGCTTCTCGGCCTCTTTGAAGTAGCCGAGGAGTTTATGCGCTTGGCGCAGGCCGTTCATTTCCTCAGGTGAGAACGTTTTGGCCAGGAGCGCTTCGTTGTCTTTAAACTCCTTTGAGAGCCGCGAGAGCTGTACCTCGGGTGCTTCGCCGACCACGCGCGAGCCTTGGACCTTGTCGGTGAGCACCTCGGCGACGGCCGCTTTCCAGCCGCGACGCGCCGGCGCGTCGTGCTTCACCAGCGCGACGATCTCGTCGAGCCGCTTCTCGGAGCCATAGCCACCGGTGAGCAGCTTACTGGCGACGTCGCGGGGATCTTCGCGAATAAGGGTGCCAACGGCTGAACGGTCAATGTCAGCCTCGGTCGCCTTGAGGTTCGTCCGAGCCTGCTCAAGGCTCGCTCGTGCGTCGGCTGACAGCTGCTGGCCACGCTTGGCCGCAAGCGTGATGCTGTTGAACTCTCGCTGCACGTTGGGGAATGCGGCCAGCACGGACGCGTTATGGTTGGCCCAGCTCGCCGATTTGGCCGGGTTCAGTGTTCCGTCTGGATTGAGGACCTTCATTGCAAAGTCGGACCGCAGATAGTCGCGCACGGCTGTATGCCCAATAGCGGCGTTAGGCGCGCCGTCGAGCAGGCGCTGCAGTACGGCGGAAGTCTCCGGGCCGGACAAGAATCGCTTAGCCGTCTCGCTCGGTGGTGTGCTCCCGCGGTTCGGATATCCGTCGATATTGCCGCTGCGATCCAGCTCCTTGGTGAACTTTGCGGCCTCGTCGCCGGGGGCCGGCCGGTAGCGATCGGCGAAGCTGCGATAGTTGGCATTCGCCTCGGCGTAACCTGGAGCATCGTTGAGCGTCCGGTTGATCGCCGCTCGAAGCTGACCTACGTTCGATGCTAGGTCGAAGTTACCGTCCTTCTGCGCTTTGTTCTGCGCAAAGCTCAGATATTTGCGGACATCTGCGAGGTCCGCACCGCTCGCGGTGCCAGTGCCGCCGACGTTCTCACCATCAACCATGCGCGGCCGAAGCCGCTCCAAACGGTTGACAAGTTCGCCGGGCAATTGCTGCTCCATCGGGGCGAGGGGGTTGGTGCCGGCTCGCAGGCGATCGATGGCAGCAAAGACGTCATCCGCGGGCAATTGCTCGCTACGGCCTGGAGCCGTGTCAAATTGACGGTTCTTCTCGGCCCGGGCGGGGACGTATCCGTCGTTTACGATCGTCTTATCGATGCGACGCGAGGCATTTGCCTTGTAGTCCGTGTTGGCAATGGCGCCGAACTCAGCGCCTTGATCTTGCGCTCCGAGATTGAGGTTGGTCACCTCGTCGGACCGCTGCTTCACGGTCGCATCTGCCGCGTTCATTCGCTCGTTGCGGTTCTGCTCCGCTCGTCGAAATACGGCGCCAAGGTCTGCCTCGGGATCACGCATGCTATCGACACGCGTTGCGGCGGCCTCCTTGACGTTCTGGTCGCGCTGGATGAACTCCGGGGCGGACTTCGAGCGCGACCCGGCTTCCATTGTCACGAGGCCGGGATCTCGCGACAGCAGTGCGCTAGTCGGCAGAGCCGATGCATCGACTGGGCTCTCACCAGCAAGCTTTGGATTGGTCAACTCGCCAGCGTTCTCTCGGATGTCCTGCGCGATGGCCTTCGGCGAGCCCGTGGCGCCGGCCTGCATATTGGTGGCAGCGCGATCGAGTTCCGCGTGGCTATAAGGTGTTTTGTTCGGGCTGAGCGGGATCTCGGTCGGCGCCGAGGTGAAAGCGCGCTTAGCGGCATTCTTCAACATGCCACCGAGGCCCTCGACAATACCTTGGGCCGCATTGGCGCCGATGCCGCCAGCCAGAGGCGCCGCGACGTTGGCGGTGTGCTTGATCCAGTCCCCGCCTGCCGGATGCTCCGGGATGGCGTCCGCGGCATTGACCGCCACGCCGGCGCCAGCGCCACCGATCGTGTCGCCAACGACCGTCCGGGCCGGCGCATTCTTGTAGGGGCGGGCGAGGGTATCCATTACTCGCCCGCCGAGCGTGGGCGAGCTAGTCACTGAAGCTGCGACCTGTGGCGCACGTGCGGCCAACATCGCGCCCATGCCGAGTCCCTGCGTACCGAAGCGGTTGATGTCATAGCCAAGCTTCTCCCCACGAGACATGTTCTTTTCGGGGATGGTGAACGGCTCAGCGATTTGCTCAACCATTTTCGAGGCCGGCGTGGCCATCGGAATCTGGGTGCCCGCGACCTTGTTGAAGCCAGCGGTGATCATGTTCTGCAGGCCGGCCATGAGGTCGACAGGCGCAAGCACCGTATCTTTGATGCCCGAAGCAACGCCCTGGGCGCCAACCGCAAGGCTGTGCAAAGCGGTCGGACCAGTGGACGGGGGAGCGGCAGGCGGCTTACCGTCGATGTAAACGCGCGGACGACCGCTCGCCGGCGGCGCGTCAGCAAATTGCGCGAACGGATCATGGTCGACGGGAGTGTACGTCGGTCCTTTGGGCGCCGGTGGCGCATCAGCAAATTGCGCAAATGGATCGTGGTCGACCGGAATGAGTCTGGGACCAGGCGCCGCTGGCGTATCTTGGATCTCGAAGCCTGGCGGCAATCCGGCCGGACCAGCGTTGGCAGCTTGCGGCCGGCCCTCGAGCTGGGCGATCAGCGCCGGATCAGTGACGGGTTTATCTAGTTTGAAGCCGGGAGGCAGAGGAGGTGTCGCCGGCCTGTCCACTACCAAACCCGGCGGTGGTGGCGGGATCAAATCGTCGAACATGCCGGGCTTTGACGGAACGCGGTCGTCAAACATGCCGACGCGAGGGGCAACCACCGGCGGCAAGGCTTGTCCCGCGAATGGGAATTTGCGATCGGCCGGAGTGAGATCGGGCAATGGCGCCGTCGGCACGTACTCGCTCAAAGCCCGCAGTATCTGCGGCTCTGTGAAGTGATCCGGGAATGTATGGAGCTGGCCTTCATATCGGTATTGCTTTGGCATCAGTGCGCCTTGATGATCATGGGGAGGGCCAAGGTCGGCTGCAGCCGCGAAACGGGGGTGCTAGTGCCGCCCTGCGCGTTTCCAATAAAGCCCGCTGTAATGCCAGTTGTCGCAGTACCGGTTGCGCCGCTCACAGTCGTCAGAAATGCACCGCCGCTATTGTATGTGTTGGGGCCATTGCCAATTTGCGGGCCAACGAATGAATGCAGATGGCCTGGGTCATTGACCACGATCGTCCCGCTCGGCGTGTATGACGGAAGGTTCGCGGTGACCAACACACCGGTCTCGCTTCCGCCTCTTGCCCCAAGCGTGGTGAGCGTCGGCAGGCGCGCGGATCCGCCATCCGGCCCGGCCACGACGCTGCCGCGCGTGTCCGGCTTCTTCGGGTTGCCGGAGCCGTCCTGGCCGTAGGGGAAACCGTCGCTGATATAGCCGGCACGCAGGACCGGAAACGGCGTGTCAGCGAGGAGCACACCGCCATCCGCCCAATCCCAACCCGCCGGCAGAGCTGACCGTGACCACGGTAGCGGCCCAAGCCCGGCCGGCAAAATGAGATCGGCGAGTTGAAGCGGCAGATCGGTCGACAGCTTCGCCAGCGTGACCGCCTGATCAGCCATCTTCGCTGTGCTGACGGCGCCGGAAGCGAGTTTCGAATTGGAGATCGAACCATCGGCGATCTTGGAAGCGGCGACTGCGCCATCGGCCAGCTTGGCGGATGTGATAGAACCGTCGTCGATGATCGCGGCGACGGTGAAGTCGGCGATCTCTTCCCACTTCGTGGCGTCGAACGTCGGGCCGGAAACGTGGGTGTCCGTGCAGATATAGAATTTGGACGCGTAGAACACCGTCGACACGTTGGCGTCGTAGGGCGTCGATACCTGCCAGCTGGACGGTGCGGCGAAGCCGATCGAGATGGAGCTGTCGAGCTGCGCCCGGCCAACCGACCCGCGCTTGAGCACGCCGTCGTCATCCTGGATCAGGCGGATGTTCTGCTGCGTCTCGTCGAGCGACAGCTTGACCGCGTTAAACTCGGCGTCGAACAACGTTCCAGGAACTGGATCTCTGGGGTTCTGGGCGCTTTGTAGAGCGAAACTATTTTGACGATCGTATGGGGTAGCTCTGGGCATTGGTCGACCACGGGGCTGGCGCAAATCTTAGCGCGGGCGCCGGTGGCGAAGCGGCAGAGGGGTCGACCGATCCAATAGCGTAACATCAAAATGATGTCGAGGATAGTCTAATGTAGTTACGTCAAGCTTTGGTTTTGCCGAGATGCTATTCGTGAGCGCGACGCAGTCCTTGTGGACAGCCTTGGAAGTTTGTCGGTAGTTTTAACGCCAGCCATGGATTTAAGACTGTCTCTATCATTGTTTACTCCAGCGTGGCACGGCGTTTGGATGTCTTTAGTCTAGCGACGGTCAGCCTCCGCCGCTGTCAAAAATTCGAATTGTTAGGTGGTAAAGATGACTACGATTGAAGTAGTTGGATCGGCTGAGGCACCGCTGCACGCAAACGTATTATTCCTGCATGGACTTGGTGGACACCAGCGCGAGACTTGGAGCATTAAAGGAAAAGACAACACGTTCTGGCCGTTTTGGCTTCATAAGGAACTTTCCGATCATTCGATCTTTTCGGTCGGGTACGAAGCAGGCGTTTCACGGTGGCGCGGCAGAGCAATGGATCTGCCGGGCCGAGCGAATGGTATCTTAAATCGCTTTATTGCCGACCAACGCCTGAAAAGAGGAAGGATCATATTCATAGGACACAGTCTGGGTGGCCTTGTTATCAAGCAATTTCTGCGGATTGCATCTGAAGAAGCATCCTCGCGCCCGGAAGTTCGGGATTTTCTTGAGCGTATCGAGAAAGTCGCCTTTATAGCTACGCCCCATTCTGGTGCGGACCTTGCATCTTGGGCAGACAAGCTACGCATCTTCGTCCGACCATCAGCGGCAACTTCTTGCCTTGCGAGGAACGATCCAAACCTAAGAGACCTCAATCATTGGTACAGGAATTGGTCCCGGGAAAGGGGTATTCAGCATCTAGTGCTGTATGAGTCGATGCCAACCTCAATATTCGGAATGGTCGTCAAGCCTGATAACGCGGATCCGGGAGTTGAAGGTCGCCCGTCGGAAGTAAATGGAGATCATTGGACTATTTGCCGCCCCCCTGATCGCGAACACGACACATATGTGCTTGTGAAGGACTTTATCCAACGCCGGTCTAATACCGGCTCGGTTCAGCCTTTCGACTCTGAAAAACTCTCCAACGCAGTCGTTGAGAAATTAATGGCAGCTCTGGATCAACGTGGAGAGCTGGCGGCAGCGGAAAGCGCTGGAATTGAGCGAAACGTGGTGCTGAAACTCGCTCAAAAGATCAATTCGAGCGTAACAAGCTTTGACCAGGCGCTGCGTGAGTTAGAGAGAGCCGTCGACACAGTCGTAGCAGCTGTCGCCAATGAAGCCCAACAATCGAAAAGTAATGATCAGCAAGTCGATGCGGCACTAGTTGCGATTGCGGAGAAATCTGCAGTTGGTGACTTTGACGCTGCTGCGCAAGTAGCGACGACTGCGCTTGATGAGTGGCTTTGCGCTCAAGAAGAAAAGCGCAAGAGCGTACTTCCGAACGCGTTGCAACTTATTGAAGCAGGTTTGCGACAAGACATTCTTCGGCGTGACGAAATGTCAGCTGCGCACCGCATTCTAAAGCGTATGGAGCTCGAACATGGGGAAAGCCGGTTGGAACGTTTCTCCGAGCTACGCGCACGACAGGACGAGTGGTACGAGCGTGGGGTCGACAAAGGCTTGAATTTTGATCTTCTGGTATCGGTCGAGTTGGCTCGGTTTGCTATCGACGCCGCTTCCAGCACGAACGAAAAGGTCGATGCTATGAACGACCTGGGTATGGCTCTTCTTGCGCTCGGACATCGAGAGGTCAATTCCGAAAGATTGAAAGAATCGATTCGAATTTACGACGAAGCCCTTTCAATATGCCCGCAAGCGTCATACCCGAAGGGATGGGGCACCACTCAGATGAACAAGGGAAACACTCTTTGCGAGTTAGGAGTGCGTCGAGGGAGCGTGCCTCTCCTTGAGCTTGCTGTGCACGCGTATCGTCAATCGCTGCAGGAGTGGAGGAGAACAGAATCCCCAGAGGTGTGGGGGAAAATTCACAGTAATCTGGGAAGCGCGCTATTCGAACTGGGCAGTTTTTCGATAGGTATTGCTCAGTTTGAGGAAGCTATCGACGCGTATGCGCATTCCCAAGAGGTGCGCGGGCCGGAAGAGTTTCCCGTAGGTTGGGCCATCACACAGAACAATCTCGGAAAAGCTCTTATGGTTTTAGGCGAGCGTCGTGAGAGTTCGCAAGAATTGAAAGAAGCGGTCCAAAAATTCGAAGCGGCCTTAGCAAAGCTGTCGCGTGATAGCGATCCAGTTCGTTGGGCAATCATCGAGGGGAATCGCAGTGAAGCTTTGCGTGTATGGGGCGAGCTCGAAGGGGACCCGCAGATTTTGAGTAAGGCTCTAGTCGCAAGCGAAAATGCTCTCGCAGAACTTCAAGGAGATAGAGCTCCCCTACATAGAGCCGAATGCCGAGTTGGCTTGGCTGACGTGAAGAGGGCGCTCGGTGAACTGACGAGAGATGCAGCTTTGCTTCGAGACGCGGCGGAGATCTGTCGCGAGACTGAGAGCGAGTTTATTCGAGCGGAGGGGCCACGGAACTGGTCGCACTGTCAGAGTGTCGGCGGTAATGCGACTAGATCGCTTGGAGAGATCGAGAAAGATGAGTCCGCTCTAGCTGTGGCGCTCAAATGTTGCTCGGCGAGTTTGGAGGAATTGTCTCGGTTCAAATATCCGGCGGATTGGACTCTCGCTCAATACAACCTCGGACGCGCCTTGTTGGCTCTAGGAAAAGAACACATGAACTTATTCCTGATCGCGGAAGCTGTTAGCGCACTTCAGGCAGCGTGGGATGGTATGGGAAGGGACTTCTACCCACTAACCCAAAAGAAAGCAGAAATCCTACTCATGGTGGCCAATGAAATGCTGGGCGATCCAAACGGGGTGACGCCGCGAGGTCGACGAGCCCTGACTCTTGGAAATTAGCGGAAGTCCGTTAGCTTCCTCGCCGGTGTCCAGTCGATCCGGGTGACGCTAACGTTCGAATGCCTGTGGAGAGGGACGCCTCTCAGCCACTGAAATCTACTCGTCATGAGCGTTGAGCCATAACTGGATGGCGCGCGCCGCTCGCATCCACTCGCTGGAGCTCTGGGACTTGCTTCTGCCGTGTTGAGATCCCGCAAGCTCGCGGATCGCGGACAAAGCAGCGCGTTCGGCCTCAGCCATAGCCGCAGAGGCGTTCGGTGTTGGTTGCTCGGTCGCGAGACTTTCCAGCAGTCCTCGGGCTTCCTGATCGGTGCTTATTGCAGCGACCTTCAGGATCGATCTGCAGTAACGGGCTTTGATGAGGCTTTGGTCGTCGCTCATTCGAGCGCGCTCGGGGACTTGGGCATTTGGCAGCGTAGGAAAGTCAAAGTGGTTAGTTTGGTTCAAGATGTAGCCTTGGTCGATGAGACCATAAAACAGGCGATTGCGGGCTTAGTTCCCGGTAAGGGCCGATCAAACCTCTTTAAGGAGGTAGCGCCCGCGGAGCTGCTTTTCGATGCGTTCCACGGTTTTCGAGAGATCCGGATGGCGTCGGCGTTCGGTAGCGTTCGTCAGCGCGGACCAGTTGCCGCCGCCGATCGGGATAATCGCAATCCCAGCATTGGGAAAGTTGGAGCGTGCAAGCTTCTCGTGAAAGAGCCAGATTAGCTCGTCGGCGGTCATTTTCTTTTTGGGCATGGAGATCAGACGTCAGGACCGGTTGGGAGTCTGATTTCCTGTAGGGGATCACTCCGGGGCACGCAATTCATATCGGTGCCGAAGTTTCTCCAGCGTTGCTTCCAACGCGCGATGAAGCGCGTCCGGGTCGCCTTCGGAGAAGGCAAACATCGTCCAGTTCGTATCGGCTCGCAAGTCGCAGTACTCAACGTCTACCGCCTTCACGGTCTCGCATCCGGCGCGACCGCGTATTTCAGCGAGCGCTTCGCGCTCAAGCTCTTCTTTCGAAAGCGTGACTTTCATCGATTGCTCCACTGCGTTTTCCCAGAGAACAGCGGCAGCGAGGGATCGTTCCGCTGGGGAGCTTTGTCATGATCGATTCAACCGCGGCAGCCTTCCACGCAGCTCTCAAGACCGTGATCAAGCGGGCGATCATTCCTGGATGCACTAGGTGATTCCGAGATGAGGTGTCAAAACCAGGGGCAAGTCTGGAACCGGGCGGTCAACGACGCAGCGCTGACCTATGGCTACACGGAAGCGACAATCCGGTTCATCCCGACGGCGCGAGAGATCGTCCAGGCCGAGATCGTGGCGGACTGGCTGCTCTGGCTCGGCAACAACCATGGCGGTGTGCGCTGGATGGTGTCGTGGGCTCAAGACGGGCCGATCTGGCGGATGGCTGAACGGGAGCGCTGCAGCCTGCGGACGATCCACAGTCGCCTCGACCGATCCGTGTTTCTCGGGACTGCGCGATGGTAGTCGACCGGAAATGAGCGTAGCCGGGATCTGCACTGCCCCGCTTCAACATGGAGCGGGATGACTATGAAAACAATTGTCACGAAGGTGTTGGAGGTGATGGTTGAGGTGGTTGTTCCGCTCGCGGCCACTACACTTTAGACGTCAGATCTTACGAGATGCGGGATAGACCAAGGGCCATCGCGAGATTCTCGTTGAAACATTCTCAGGTTGTATGCAAGCTGAGAGCATACTTTGCTTTTTTTGGGGGGAAGATGTTTCAACGCGCATTGTGCACCGCCCTTGTTTCGCTTTTGCTCACCAACGATGCTCTCTGCCAAGACGCCTCGGCAGAGATCGATCTAACCACGACCTGGAACGGTTCCGGCTCGACTGTGAGGGGCTCGTCTACCGGAGCTAGCGTGTCATTCGTTACCATTCACGCCAGAACAGAGTACGCAAGTAATCCCGACGGGTCTTTCCGGGAACACAGTCCTCCGAACATTTCATTCAGATTCGGGCCGCCGCCATATCAAGCAAGTGCAAGAATACTGACAAACGATGACCGCAAGAACCTAGAGGAGATGGTTAGTGCGACTAACAAGCGATTGGATCAGCTTCTAGAGCAGCAGAACAAATCTGAGGCAACGGTTAAGGAGCTCCATCGACAGTTGCTCGGGCGCATCGCGGCTTTGCCTGTGGAGCTCGTGAAGGACGAGCAGGCATACAAATTGCTGAAGAGCAGGCTAACCGCTGACGTAGACGAAGCTTTTAAAGGCAAAGCAAAAAGATGAGCATGCACAGAGCCGTTCTCTCAATTGGGTTTGGTGCAGTTGCTATACTAGGCGTCTCTGCGTCGTCGGCCAGGGATAAAGAGGCAGACAAGGATTTTACTAAAGCAATGGCGGAGGCCGCAGTTAAACTCAGCGGATCGTCCATCAAGGCGATCGGAAAGTCCTCGGATATCGAATTTCCCAAGCCTGAAGGTTCAGCGACGGAGCAGCATGAGGCTCTCGCTGCTGCCTTGATTGGCTATAAGCGCGAAAGAGCGCTTCAAGAAGGTATGCTCGATCAAGACCGAGCCACAGCGGAGTTTCTCTTGGATGGCTCTGCAGCGATTGCGGTCTACTCCGGTGTCGGTGCTGTGCCCGCCTTGATTGTGCGAGGCGCGGTGCAAGTCGGCACAGATATGTACTTCGACAGTGCCGCAAAGCAGATGAACAAAGAGTTGGAGGGCTATCTCGCCTCGAAGAAGCCAGAGTTGATCAAAATCGGCGGCGTGAAGTATGAACAACTTCGTGTTAAGTCGCCGGCTGAGATCGCGAAAGCGCTCAATAATTCCACCAAGATCTTTAACGAGCTGGAGGGGATGTTTCCCGACGATCCGGCGGGAAAGCAGATGGCTAAGGATTTGGTCATCGAAGGCATCAGGAATACAAGTTTGGCCACCTTAGACTTGGTGGCCAAAGACTCTAAGCGAATCGACAAGGTGCAGGTTAGGTTGGAGAAACTTACTAGAAGCTACGCAAAATTTGCTGTCGAGACGACAAAGACTTTGAAGGCCCACGAAGAAACGTTGACTTCACTAGGTGGTGCAGTCAACGAGCTAAAGACGTCGGTCGTAAATCTTGACACGCGGATGAAAGCACAGGAGCGCGACCAAGGTATCATCGCCGATTTCGTTTTTGATCGAATGCCGGCAGAAATGAAAGTTCAATCGCTAGAAGCTGGCTTTCTACGTGAGCGTTTTTCGTGTGCTGAAGCCACCGTTGAATGTGAAGCTGCAAAGCTTAAAACTGATCTGCTTGCACGGTTCAAGGCCGAAGCAAAAGTCGATAAATTTAAGGCTGGATTCCAGACTACGGTCGCTGGCTTAGCCAACGCTGCGACGATTGCCTCAAACTTGGGGATCGATGTTCCCGGTTTAGACGATGCGGCGAAGGTAGGAAGTGTTGCCTTCGATGCATTTTCCAACTTTGCGGCGGGTAACTATCTTGGAGCGGCCGCCGCCGTCACGGGGCTTTTCGCTACACGGGCGGACCCCGAGCAGGCGCGGTTCGATGCTCTGAGAGGATATTTAGATCGGCAGTTCGCACGCATCAACGCGCAGCTGGAGGTGATCATCTCCAATCAGCAGAAGCTGATGGATGCTATTGTTCAGCTGTCGGAACAGATGCAGCGCCAATACGATGCGCTAGAGGAGCGTCTCGCGAAAATTGAGTTCGAACTAAAACGAGTCAGTGATACCGCGCGAATGACGGCGTGGTCTGCATGGGCGCCTTGTCACGCGGTCCATCTTCGTGTCGCGACCGAGGCTGCTCGTTTTGACTTTAGCTCGGGCGATTTTCAAAGCATGAATGGGATATATGCGCTTGCACAGGCCGAGGGAAACTCCATTAGATCGTGTCGGGATCAAACGCGAAACGCCGGTAGCAGCATGGCTGCCCAACAGATATTCGGCAACTTTTTCGATGTTCGAAATGCGGTCGACTACTATAAGCCGGACCTTATCCCCGCTGAATCCGCGTCAGGTAAATATCACCCGAAAAGTGCCCTGGAAGCATTCTTGACAGGAGTGCACGGCCCGACGGTTGACATCCTGAGCGAATTTCTCGAGCGCAGAAAGGTGCCTTGGTCGTATGCGTTGCAGTTGATGACGTTACCGGCTCCAACTGTTAGAGAGACCAATGATCGGGTCGAAAAAATTCCGGATAAGAAGGAGCCGTGCGGATCGAACGGGTACGTTCTTGAGAGGTTGCAGAGATCGGTATGTTTCAGCGCCGACGGGCCGGAAAACGCGGCAAACAGAATCCTATCGACTGCAATGCTCGCGGACACAGCATTGATTATATCTGATTGGATATTAGTGAACGCGCGGGGCGCCGATATACTCGATCAGACGAATAATCAATTTATACCACCGAGCGAGGTCTTGAAGTCTTCAGGGAGGTTGTCGGGAGCCGGCGCTCAAATGACGCGCGATGCGCTCACGATCGTTGATGCTGCCATGACGACCTACTCGGTGTTATACGGAGACGTGACCGCTCGAGCAGTTGTAGATATTTTGAACGAAGGCCCGGGCAAGAACGACGCAGAGGAAAGCCTTCGAGTGCAACGTATTGAAAGAACTCGATCGCTTTTGGCATCAAATGGCTACCTGGCCGCGAACGTTGCCACGCTACTTTTGCATGATAGATGGAATGTGCTGGATCAAGACGGAAAAAAGAGTGCGCCTTCGCGACACGCATACCGCGCCGCCTTGGATTACGCGCTGTCATCGAAAGTCAATCCGACGTGGCTTCTCGAAGGACTGTTCTCTGGTTCGATGGAGTTCGTCGCGGAGCATGACACCCAGAAGGTTCTCGTAACGCTTGTGGGAACCGGTGATAAGAAAGTCCAAGTTCCTCTTCGTGGGGTGGAAGCCTTCATCGAAGGTCAGCTCGTGTTCCCGCCAAGAATGATTAGCCTGCTGCGCAGGCGTGCGCAGTTAGTGGATCGAGTTATTGACTACACTATATTCACGAAGCTGCCGCTCAACCAGCGGGAAACGCTCGCGCTGCTCATTGCCCGAAGCGCGAAAAACCTCGGAAAATGAAGATATCAATAATGAGGCATAAATGAAGACGATGGTTCTCGCAGCGCTCTTGACTGTCATCGGGGCTGTTGATGGTTGGACGCAGGGTTCGCCCTATAGCTTAAGTACGTCGCCCGCGGGAGAGTACAAGTATCAGTGGTGCGTCCTCGGGCCGGGTATTCCTCCGGGCGTCAACTGCGTAATTTACCGAACCGACTCAGCTCCTACTGAAGCAGACGCCAGATCCGCGGCTGAGCTCATCGCATTCCGTCTCGACGCCCTTCGGATGCAGCAACAAACAAATAGCCTCGTTAATGACCAGTTGTCGGCCATGCAGGCGCAGCTCAAAGATTTGACGCTGCAGATATCGAAGCAAAACGAGGCTGCAATGATTTCGTTACGAGGTGAAATGATTGCGAGGTTTGAGAAATTGCCGCTCGATCTTGTTCGCGACAAGGAGGCCTATGCTTTGCTCCTTAAGAGGTTGAAAGAGGACTTAGATCTGGCGGTCCCGGGGAAAAGTAAGTGAGAAAGTGGTCTAAGAGTTATAAGGCCCTTGCATCCAACTCACGAGTTTAGCGCAAAGACAGGAAATCCATCGACCGTTAGTTCTACGCAAACTGCGTGACAGTTCTCGCAGCTAAACCTCTCGCAAGTTATGCCCGTGTCGTCCGGATTGGAGCCTCCGTCTAACAAGGTCGGGGACCCGCATTCTGGACATCGAAAGATGTCTCGTCTTGTGCCTATTAGGCTTTCGGTCGCGGACAATTGGATCCCCCTGGTGAGCCCTCGTTCTTCGGACTTTGGTTTGCCGCCCTTCGGGGTCAATCTCCGTCGGGCTTAGGAGTCTGATTTAGCCGTGAATGGTAGCGGCTGTGCCGTATCCCACTGATCCACCTCACGATGGTCCCCGACAAGCATCCCGACGATGCGGGGGCATTGCACCTGCAATACATGCTTGACGGCGGTGTTTCCCGACTGTTCGAGTGTCGAAATCGCCACCGAATTCACCCGTTCGAAAATCCCCCTTAGGTTGCGTGAAAGTCAATTGTGTCGGCAAGATAGCGCGATAGTATCCGGAAACACAACCGGAGGAAGCAGGGTGGGGGCGTTAAGGTTTCTTCTGGCGCTGGCGGTCGTCGTGTCGCACACCGGTACAAATCCGTTCTATTCGGGTGTCGGCCCGGTAATCGCTGTTCAAGGTTTCTTCGTCATTTCAGGGTTTCTGATCGCCCGAGTCTGGGATCAGAAATACTCGAAGCAGGCCGGTAGCATCCGCTTGTTTTATGAGAACCGGGTCGCGAGGATCTTCCTGACGTATTGGGCCATTCTGGCGCTGATTGTGATTTCGGCGCTGCTCGTTCTCGCCGTCAGCGGGCATTGGCCGGGCTTTGTTCCTCGTGATCTCTATGTGTCGTGGCAGATGATCACTCTGCATCTCGTCGCAAACGTCTCCTTGATCGGATCGAGTGTACTGCTGTGGCTGGGCGCATCTCCGGATGGCGTCCTTTATTTGACGGACAGTTTCGGCTCGTCGCCGTTGGCTGTTTGGCGCCTCCTGCTTATCGCTCCAGCATGGTCCTTGGAATTGGAGCTTTGGTTCTACGTAATCGCGCCATTTGTTCTAAGGTTGAGGCTTCAATGGATAGTGGGAATCGCACTTGCAACTTTTTCAGCGCGCTTCGCTTGGTATCAATTGGGGACATCCGCAGATCCTTGGAGCTATCGGTTTTTCCCATTCGAACTTGGAACATTTCTGCTGGGCGCTGTCGCCTACAGGATATCTGCTGCCCGTCGCTTTGATCGTCGTATTGGTCTTGCCCTTTACGTATTATTGATCGGCGGTCTGGGGCTCTACTTCCCCGCATATCTCAGCGACCATCGCTTCGCATTTCTCGCTATGTTTGCTGCCGTGCTTCCAGCCATTTTTGATCTGACAAAAGATTGGAAGTTTGATCAGTTTTTAGCGGATATGTCTTTCCCACTATACTTAGTTCACTGGCCGACCATGTTCGTCGCAGCCTTAATACCCGCGCCTTTCAAATCGTGGCCAGGGATGTTGGGGGTGGTCGCTTCCATCGCTCTTGCCGCAATCCTCGTTGTTCTCGTGGAGCGTCCGATCGAGAGATGGCGGCATGCAAATCTCAAAGCGCGTAGCACGGACGATAAGGCAAAGCCTGCACTCGTGCCGTACTCTGCGTAAGGCACGGTTGCCCTCTCGATGGTAACTAATTCGCGCACGCTTGAGTGGGTCACCGTTCGCCTTCGTGTTGAAGCGCGATCTCTATCCTGCTGCGAACGACAATACGCCGATGCGGCCTAGCCGGGCGGCTTAGAGCCAGCTTCGCAGGCTACCTGTCGAACTGCGGGAAATACAGCTTGTTCCCACAGTTTGAAACCGGCCGCATTCAAATGGACGCCGTCGATGGTGACACTCTGTTTGACACCGTCCATGGCTCCGCGCAGGTCGACGAATGGCAAGTTGCGCTGCGAAGCGATGTTCCGAATGATTTCGTTATTGCTGGTGGCTAGGTCAGCGCTGAAGAAACGCGCGAGAGATCGGTTGGTATCGATGGGCGGCAAGCCGACGACGACAACGCGGGATGTCAGCTTGGAGATGTTGTCGAGCAGTGACACGTAGGACTTGGAGAGCGCTGGTGGTGGCAGAGAGTTGACGAGGGAGTCGTTAGTCCCGATCGCGACCACAACAAGTGGAAAACGGCGACCTTCGAACATTGAGGCAACCAGGCGATCGTAGGCAAACGAAGATGCGCCTCCAATGCCGCCATTGACGATCGGATGACCGCATATCTCCAAAGGAAGCCTGGCAGCTTCGGTTATGCTGTCGCCGATAAAGAGAACTTGGTTCTCGGTCTGCAGCAGATTGCTTTTGATACCGAATATTCGGATGTCGCTATGGCGATTGTCGCTGTTGGACGGGTCGGACAACTGCCACTGGACCCTGAGGTCGCGGATTGCTTCCGTCTGCTCGTCTAATCGTTTCGAAAATTGGCGGGTCTGATCAAAGTGCCAGACGAGTGCAGCGATGGTTACCATGCCTGCCAGCAGGCTAGAGGCAAATGCGAACTTCTTCATTGCGTGGGCTGCACTCTAACTTGTGTTGCAACCCGCGCGGTTGAAGCGTCGTGATGCTGCGACGTTGATCTCACTAGCCAGTTGCTGGAGATCGGTGGAATCTTCGATTCGAACGACGGGAACCTGGTCGATGTCGATTTTCATATCGCCAACGACCACCAGCAGCAACGGTTTTGACTCCAGAGACCGAAGTAGGCTGCGGAGGTCCTGTTCCGACGCCTTGTAGACCGCAGCGTTTAGCCCTCGAATGCCGCAAATCTCCCGGGGAAAGTATGCTTCGGCCGGAAGGCTGCCGCCGGTGACCATGTAGTAGTCCTTAGTGCCGAGCTGGGCCGATTGCGACGTGATTGTCCGCTTCCGCCATTCGATGTGGGCATCATCTGCTGATGCGGTCGGTGAGTGCAGCAAGAAGTTGGCCGCCGCAACGAAAGCCACGAGCGCCGTCACGCCAAAAGCCGATGCGGCTTGCTTCTCGTGGGTCATTTCCGTTCTCCCGCTTCGGTAGAGCGGCAACATAGCATTCGCGCTGTCGATGTAACAACCAGTGATCGAGACGCTTGTGCGACACAATTTCTAAATATTTCCCATAATTTGGAGATCAATCATGACCATCGCTGCCCTTGTGGCGGGCGGACCCTTGCGCATGGGCGCAACGGGACCGGCCGTGACTGCCGTTCAGCTCGCTTTGCACAATGCGGGATACGACCTTGAGGCCGATGGCGGCTTTGGAACCATCACCCAGACAGCTCTCAAAGCCTTCGAGGCCAGCCACCGGCTGCGGCCGGATGGCGTCGTCGATGCTCCAACGGCTCAGGCTCTCGACAAGATTGCCCCGCCGCCGTCGGTCCTGAAGGTGGCGCCTTGGCTTTCGACTATGCGCGCCATCACCGGCACGAAGGAAGCCCCGTCTTCGAAGGACAACCCCTTCATCATCGAGATGGCCCACGAGATCGTGCGGCGCTATCCGAACCTAAAGGGGAACGTCGGTTGGTACAACCATGACAGCATCGCCTGGTGCGGCCTTGGCATCGGCTACGTCATGGCGGTGAATGGCATCAAGCCGGCCAGCACGCCGCTCTCAGCGCTCGCGTGGGCGACTTGGGGCCAGCGCCTCAAAGTCTCGACGCCCGGCGCCGTGATGGTTTACAGCCGCACCGGTGGCGGCCACGTCACTCTGTATGAATCCGAAGACGTGAATTTTTACTACTGCCGCGGCGGCAATCAGTCCGACAGCGTCAACGTTACTAAGATCCCGAAATCCCGGCCCATCAAGGCGCTCCGCTGGCCCGCCGGCGTCCCGCTGCCGACGGCTGGCCGCAAGATGGGTGCAACCGGGCAGGCCGTCAAGGCGGGGTCCGAAGCCAGAGAATTCTGCCGCGCGACGCGTGGCGCATGATCTGTTTGGGTCTGGGTTTATTTGGCGATCGATGCGATGGCCTCGACCGATATCCCGGTGACCAACACGGCTCCGTAAATGGCGATAATCGCCAGTTCAAGTTTTCTGCGCATCGACTTTTTCTTCTGAACTCTGGCGCAGTCCGTACCGCGCTCGGCGGCCTCCGAGCAAATTGAAACCCTCAAAGGTGGAACTATGAAACGCTTCGTTCTGGCGGCCCTGGCGGCTGCCCTCTTTGTCGTGGCCGCGCCGGCCGCTTTCGCTGCCTCGATCGACATCGGTCAGCAATCAACGGTAGCCTGCAGGAAATCGTCAACGGCGTCGTGACGGCCCTGATCGCCGGCTTGTTCGGCTGGGTCGCAATCGTCGTCAAAAACAAGTTCAACATCGATATCGAGGCCAAACATCGTGAGGCGATCACGGCATTCGTTCAGCGGCAGGCCTCCAGCTTGATCGCAATGGGCGCCGTCAAGCTGGATGGCATCAAGGTCGAAGTCCAGAACGCTGCTCTCGCCGACGCAGCGAACAAGGCTCTGGCCGCGATCCCCGATGCCTTGAAGTTCTTTGGCATCACGCCGGCATCTATCCAGCAGCGCATCATCGACATGCTGCCGAAGGAGCCGGCGGTCGCGCAGGCTCAGGCCGTGGCAATCGACGTGGCCAAACCGGTGACGCCGAGCACCGCAGCCCCTTCCGGCACCTAAGCCATGCTCTCGATCGTCGCGGCATGGACCGCAAAGGAGGGCGTCGGGCTTCTGTTCGGCGCTCTCGCCAAGATGCTGCTGGACGGCTGGAACTCGTACCAAGCCAATCAGGCACTCCGGGAGGCCGGCGCTGCGCAGGCCACCAACAGAATCAACGTGGAAACGGCTGAGACCAAAGATGCGATGGAAGCTGTTCCTCGTCCTTCCGACGACAGTGTTGCTGACAGCCTGCGATCCGGGAAGTTCTGACGTTGTCGTCAAGATCGTTTGCCCGACCATCATGCAGTACGATGCAAAAACCCAAGAGCGGGCGCTGGCTGAGTATCAGGCGTTGCCTGCAGGGTCGGCCCTCAAGCAGTTCATCGGAGACTACAAGCGCCTTCGGGACCAGGTCACAGTCTGTCGGACGCGGTCGGCAACGTAGTGGGCACGGGAATGGAAAATGGCCTCGCATGGGCCGCCGTCGGCGCCGCCGCAGGTGTGGTGATGTGCTCAATCGGATTCGCTACATTCTGGATGAGCATTCAACGCCAGATCACTGAAGCAAAAACAGAAGCCAGCGCTGCGGGGCTCCGCGGCGTTCAGGCCAATCTGAAGATTGACACCATGCAGACGAGCCTCTCGGACTTCAAAGTCTACGCCGAGAAGGAATTCGTGAACCACGACGATCTCAAGGAACTGGTCGGCCGTCACGAGGCCCAGTTCGACAATCTGCGCGAGGATCTGAAGGGCATCACCACGCGCCTCGACCGGCTGCTCGAAAGCCGGCTACCAGCCACCCATGCCTGAAGGGAAATGGCCCGACGCTCAACCGAATCCATGAGCGCCGGGCTTAGCCTAAACGTGGCTTCTGGGGGCACGCCGACCATCGACCTCTAGCATCACAATCAAAGGAAATTCAATGATCCGCCTGTTCTCGGCGTGCGTTTTGCTGTGCGCATTTCTCATCTCACCAGCCTCTGCCCAGGACTTTCTCGATGGGGTGGTCTCGATCAACGTCACCCTGACCAGGGAGGAAAGCCGCCAAGCTCGATGCGCTCTATCTGGGTTTCCTGAAGGAGGGAAAACCGGAAGCGGAAGCCGCGCGCCTGGCTCAAGAGAAGTTCGACGCTTTGAACATAAGCCGCTCCAAGGCAGACCAACACCCATGAACCGGTTTATCATCTTTGCGCTGCTGTTCCCGCCGATTGGGATGCTCGTCTTCCAAAGCCCCGACTTGGTCTCGAAAGGCATTCCTGCGAGCGAGGAGTGGTTGGCGTGGGTGATTTCATCGTACCCCATCGCAATCGTCCCGGCGTTGTTGATGGCGTGGGTAGACCAGGTACTGTCGAAGCAACCTCTCCACCCTTTGAAAACAACAGCAGTGGGAGGTCTGGCTTCCTTACTGGTTCTCGTCTTCCTAGGTGGACTTTCGGCGTTTTGGTCAAGTGTGATGGCCATTCTTTTGGGCGCAGTTCCAGCGGCGGTGTGTTCGTGGCTGTCGGATAAGCTGCATCGCCAGCCAGTATGACGTGGGGGACGGCTACCACGGCCGCCGGACGGCTTCCGGCGAACGGTTCAACACCTACGCCCTGACGGCCGCGCACAAGACCAGGCGCTTCGGCAGCCACGTCACGGTCACGAACAAGGCTAATGGCCGGTCGGTGCAGGTTCGCATCAATGACCGTGGGCCGTTCATCAAGGGGCGCTGCATCGATCTCAGCCACGCCGCGGCGAGCACGATCGGCATGGGAGGGCTGGCGCGTGTCACCGTGGAATGACCGCATCCGGGATTGAGCCCGGATAGCTGGTGGCGAGACAGGCACTTGTTCCAAACACAAATTCGCCGACGGCCTTGTGCCGCGCCGGAGCGCCTCTATATGATATGGATCGGTCCGGGGATGGCCCCGCCCGATTAGAACTAGGGCAAGGAGGCTCTCTTCAATGACAAAACCACCCAACACCCCCATTTCGCACCAAGCTGTGCTTATCCGCCAGCTTGGTGAAGAAATTCACGGTCTCGATTGGCAGGCACCTTTATGTGCTGCAATTGGCGTCTCGCCTAGGTCGATGCGCCGCTGGGTCAGTGGCGAAGACCCAATCCCCCGCGGAGTTTTGGTCGATATCCATCGGCATGCTGAGGCGCGGTGGACGCCGATCAAGTATTTCGATGATGAACTCGCCAAGCTTCTCAGCAATGAAATACTAGATCCGCTTCAGCCCGTGCCCAACGGTTCGCTGTTGCCGGATTCCCACGGTCTGGCATTCGCCATGAAGACTGGCGCAGGTCGTGCAATCCGCTGTTACATCCGTCGGGAGGTGCTCGACGATCGCGTGAAAACGAATCCTTTCGCGAAAGTCACGAAGTATTTCTCGGATCATGCCGACGCATTCTATGTCGCGGCGCAGCGCAAGTTCGACGCTGGAGATTATGACGACGCCGGCATTGTGATCAGCAATGTCGACGTCCTCGATCTCGACTTGCCCGACGAGCGTTGGCAGTAGCTGGCGAAACAGTCGTATTAGAAGTCAGCACGGCTGCCGAAAGGTGGCCGGGCTTTTTGCTTTCCCATTCATTATTAGTTGTAGGACTGGTTCGGTGCGAACAGGCAGGGTGCAATGCACAAGCAAAAATCCTCCCGGAGAGTCAACTTTGGTCAGGCCATCGTCCTAATGGTTCTGTTTGCCATGCTGGTTTTCGCAATCGTGTGGTCCATGATGGCGTGGACGTCGGCCGAGGACGCTGAGATGTCGATCCATGGGTGGATTGCCTTGGCGCTCGGGACCGTTTTCTCGCTCGTCATTGGATGCGGCCTGATGGCCCTGATGTTTTATAGCAGTCGAAGCGGCTACGACGACACGGCAAACACCGATTGGCGCAACGACAAAACCACGCCAGATGATTAAGTCTGGTAGGCAGGGGCGATCAGCCGCGGCGGATCCGCTTACCCGGCGCCGACGATGGTGGCCGGAGCTTTTCTATTTGTGGGAAATCAATCTGCTGACGGCAGCCTGCGCATCGTAAATTCGATCCGGCCGTCATCGAGCTCGCGAAAGTGTTCGACTTCCGTGGAATAGCCGCCGACAGGGTAGCGGCGCAGGATTTCACGGGCCTTGGCTCTGGCTGCCTCCAGCGGAAGGGTGTGCGTCTCGCGCACGAATCCATCCGACAAGCGCTGTCCTCGGCGAGGATTTTTGCGATTGTCGTGATCTTTGGGTTTCATCGCTCGTGCGCCGGCTTGCGGCGTCCCCAATGTGGATCTTTCCGGCTGCTATCGTAGACCGGAGTGCCTTTGGGAAAGAGCGCTTGCAGCATGCCGATTCGTGCGAACTCGATCGGCCCGTCGTACTCGGCGGCTTGAATCAAGACGTGCATCGCGTTCTGCCATGGTGGTGCGTCGTGCGTCTGCTTTGGCAGCCGGGTGATGTATTCGCCGGCGTCCTGCAGCGTGGCCAAGGTACCGCCAGCGGGCAGGGCAATGGGCTCGGAAAATCGGGTCGACCAGGACACAACGCGACTCCGCAACTGAATGGCGGATTCAAGCGTCGAGAGTCTGATTTGTTCCTACCTCTTGCGAGCGGTAGCTGGCTCCGAGAACATGCCTTCAATTGGGGTTTCGAGTGCCTGACAGATTGCGAACAGCGTACTGGCGCTGATCCGGTTCGCGGCCTTCTCGTATTTTTGGATCTGCTGGAATGAGACGCCAGCCGCCTGCCCAAGGTCAGCTTGGCTCAGCTTCTTTGCGACGCGAGCTTCACGGATACGTCGGCCAATGACGACGTCGACTTTCTTTGCACTGCGAGGGCTGAGAGGCTTTTTCATGGTTCAGAGAGTATCCCGTGATCGGTACTCTTCCACATAAAGAACCCGCCGCACTCGTGCATTTTGATAATGCCATCGGCTATGAGCTTGTCGCGGCCAAGCGTGTATTCCGCGACGCTCGCCCTGTCGTTCCATATAAAGGTCGAGTTCCATTCCCCGATCGGCATGAGGCCGTCATCAATACGGAGCGTCTTGGCGATCTCGAGCAGTCTTGCTGCGGCGGCTTCTGCGGTGGAGTAGGGGCGGTCTTTGACGTGCTTCTCGAACGGCTTGCTCATAGGGTAGGCGCTTCGTCTTTCTTCTTGCCGCGACCGACGATTTTCAGCGCGCCATCCGGTAGGGGGCGCTGAAGCTTCATCGCCTCGTCGGCGGGGGCCGTCATCCAGGCTTGCAGCTCTTCAGGGGTTGTCAGGATAACGGGCATCGTTTTCGGGTGGATTGTGCCGACTTCGGCATTCGGCTCGGTGGTCAGGAAGGCAAAGATGTCGTTCGTTGTCTCGCCTTCTTTGACCTTCCGAACCGACGTCCAGTTCGTCCAGATTCCCGCAAAAAATGCCAGAGGTCTAATCTCGTCGAACGCAAACCAGATGTCACCGCCCTCAGTTTTGTTGAACTCGCTGAAGGACGTGAACGGCACCAAGCAACGCGACTCGACGCCTAACCAGCGCTTCCAATGCTTGCTGTCGAGGTTGCGAATGTTGGTCGTGCCGCTGTCGGGCTCCATCCGCAGGAGCTCCTTGAAGTCGAACTGCTTGCCCTTTTCTTCAAGCTTCGCTGCCCGCTTCTTCGTGGCCTGCATATGAGCGAACTGTGAGGACGGCATCCCCCATCGGGCTAGCGTCAGTTCCGTGGCCCGGGAGCCGTTACGCACGATCGGAGCCGGATAATCTGGGAAAATACCTGGCATCGACTGGAGGTTGCCGGTGCTGTCGACGTCGAAATTGAAGCCGGCGGATGGCGTCCTGGTTCTTCGTCATCGAGTAGAGATTGCACATTATCAGGTGTCCGTTCGCAATTGCCGCGGTCGCTCGCCTAGCTGTTGCAGCGTCGCGGACGGCCGCCTCCCAGCCTTTCTGCATTTCTCGCATCTTAGCTTGCTGGCGAGATCGTGCACGAAGGTGGTTGGCGGACAGCGTAGCGCAGAGAGGTCGATGTTGTTTGGCGTCTTGCACCTGGAGCATTCAATCTCCAGCCAGGGGAAGCCGCCGTTGATGGCCTGATCGACTGTAGGAGAGGGGTCAATCGGTTCGCCATCCGCCCACATCCGTTCGTTCCAGCTTTCGCAGAGAAGTCGGTCGGCCTGCCTGATCAGGGCGTCACCTTTGGATCGCATCTCGTCGGACTGGGTGGCCAGGATGGCGGTCATGCCGCGCGCTTTTCGGAGCTCCTTATTCAGAGCTTTCCGGTCGCCGCCTGAGAGAGGCGTGGGATGATATTTCGGAGCCATATGGGCATCCAGGCGCGACGGTCAAAAAGGAAAATCAAAAATGTTATGTCGTCTCAAATGACGGCCAGCAGCCGTCTTCCTCAAGGCGTCCTGAGCGTTCTTGGCAGCCGTTGTCGAGCAGCTTCATGCCGACATCTTTCCAGACTGCATGGACTCCGTAGAGGCGCACGGCATCTACTGTCTGGATCTCCACGATCCGGTCGCAGCGCCGGCAGGTCACGCGCAAGACGTGCCGGGGAATTTCCGAGAGGCGACGTTGCTGGATGGGAACGCCGGTGCGGATCTGACCGCGCGGATCCCGGACGATGGAATCCCAATACGCCTCCGGCAGATCGTCCGCAGGCCCGGGCACCGGAATAGGCGGCTCGGGTACGCGGCTCGGCCTGGAAGCCAGCTTTTCCATCTGTTTGGGCGTCGGCATGCGCCAGCTTGCGGGTCTGTCACTCATGCCCTCAATTAGAACATAAGAAGAACAAAAGTCGAGTCCGCTGAGGTTGAACTTCCGGCCTAGGAAACAGTCGCTAGCGCGAAGTCACTATTTTTAGTAGAGTTAAATTATAATATGCAACCCTCGGGCGTTTACGCCGTTGTTGTGTGCCGACATCGGAGCGGCGAACAATGAATGCCTCAAATCAAATCGACATAAACCGAAAGATTAGGCTCAGCCGCGTTGCCGGTGATCTGCGGCGATCATCGACCAGTAGGCATGGAAACATCGAGGGATGGAAAATATCTCATCTGCTTCGAGACGCTCAGACGACTGCACAAGCCGATGAAGCTGAGCGGCGGTTGACTATTTGGCGGTCTCAGCCGGTCGCTTATCAGGACTGGCAGCGGACGGTGGAAGATTGAACGCATATGCCATACGCCGCGTATGATCAACTCAGCTGCTCGAAATCCAATTCATCCGATATTTGCCATTTGCTGTCAGGAAATGGCATGGTTGGCAGTTAGGGTGAAGCGAGGCGATTAGAATGGTTCTCGACGACTGGTCAGCGCTCCAGCTGCGTCTGTCCTTATTTTCAGACGCCATTCTTGCCCCCACAGAAGCGGCCTGGACCCGCCTGACTGGGCAAAGTGAAGCAGAAAATCGCATAGCGTTGCCGGGCGTGCCGGGGGGGCGACAGTATTCTGGTGAACTAATGGGCGGTCTGCTCGCCCTGACGTTTAATTTGAACAGAATCGACGTAATATTGACCGGCAATCCGAATATAACGCCGGAGGTGGCCTCGGCCATGCGCTTTCCCACGATTGGGAAATGGCCCGAGTCATCGCAGCTTTTTGCAAAGATGGTGGCGGCTTTCACTGAACAGATGCCTGAGCGATTTACCCGAATTGCCTTCGGAGCGCACATAGTCGCTGAAGCAGACAGCAAGGAGGCTAGCTACGGCATTCTTGCCACTATGCTGAAGTCGGTCACCGTTGATCCTGGTAAAATGCGTGAGCTGCAGTTTCGGATAAACTGGCCCGAACAAAGCAAGGTTGATCCAGGTTTAGAGATCAATCGCATCACCGCATGGAGCTCCTTGAGCATCACATCTGGCCTTCTTCAGACCTCTAACCAAGGGCTGGCTGGGGGGCCTGTTTCGACAGTAAATGTCGCGAGTCTGGAGATTGACAACAATACATCTGCAGATAGAAAGGAGCCGATTGAAAAACCGCAGATATTGCCTATATTTGAAGAACTTTTAGCGCTGGCGAACCAGAATGCCAGCAGCGGCGAGCGCCCATGAACGCCATGCACCTTCACGCATTCGACGAAGTCGAGACGGTTCCAGAAGATTTTGCGTTGCCTGTCTCGCTCAATAACGCGAGAGGCTCTTTGGCGCGTGAGCTCTGTACTGTGCTCCTCGAACCCGAAGTCTCGACCGGTGGATTAAAATGGTTCAGCTCAAAACTTGAGAGCCATCTCGTCTGTAAGCACGTTGTGCCGGTTACCCACTTCACCGGTCACGGCCAGTTTCCTTCCGTGAATTTAGCACTGGCGCTAGGATTCAGACCTAATCTCGCGATGGCTCCACGCATCCTCTTTACTGATTGCAGCTCAGCGTCTGACGATTTCGCGATGACTTGGGCTGAAACCAACTTTCACCGCGTGAATACGACCTTGCATCTGGCTAGTGCAACCTCTCAGCAGAGCATTGCTCAACAATTTGAGGTCGTATGGGCGTCCTCTTTGTTGGGGGATCATAATGTTCGTATAGATCCGTTTTCAGAGTACGCTCGGTTTTCCGTTTCTAATTGGGATGGCCAAGGAGCAAGTGCAATTTGCTCCGATACTTTATTGGCCGCCCGGACTCTTTTGGCCGCCCTCCCTCGCGCTGCAGAGAAGCCCGACGTTGCCCCCGCTGCCGACGGCACAATCGGATTCGAGTGGATCCACGAAACAGGCCACCTCCGTAAACTGTTTATTGATGTCGGGCCGCAGACCATATGGCGTGCCTACCGAAAGTATAGCGATGGCAACTATGACCATACTGAGGGCAGAACGTCTGACGAGAACTTAGCCCAAAGAATGGAAGACTTATTTGAGATGGTGGGCGGTTAGCAAATGCCTCTGTCGGACGGGGATGCCGCCGACGGCGGAGACGTGTGGTTTAGAGTTGCAACTCAGGAAGCCCATTTGGTCCGTGGCCGAGTCCATCACAGCGCTTTCAAGGGTACGGCAATATCCGCGCCGGAACCTGATTTGAATAGGCCATGGGCCCTCGAGATGTCCGGCAGATTGCGCTCGCTCGCAGGCGATACGGCGAAAATTGAAGCCGACGCGTTAGCTTATTGCGCAAAACATTCCGGGCCGGGAGGCACGAAAACCTTCGGCGGCGTAATGTACGCACGTGTTGACAGAGCACGGAGCACGTTTGAAGACACTTTAGACACGAATGTACATTTTACGCCTCTGGTAGATGACAGCGCTCATAGTGATCTCACCTTTTCAAGAGCGATGTCGCCAGAAGAGCGTTCACGGATAGCGGACTGGCTGCAGGATCTATTTGAGGCTCTACATAGTTCACAAGTACATTTCCTGGATAAAGTATAGCAGCTTTCTCTACAGCAACGACCTTGATTAGGGCACGGTATACGGAGCCGGCGTGAACAAGCACTCATTTTCGGAAAGCTTGGTCCTGAGGCGACAATCCCAATATTTCTCCACCATGATGCCCGCTATCAAAATAGCGAGACACACGAGACAAAAGACTGCCAACCGACCGTCTGCTTTCATGCTCGCCATTTTACCCGGCGACGGTGAGGGCGTCACGGGGATTGGTCAGGATCGCGCCACTATGGGCGCTCGTACTGTAACTTCATGCACCAATGCGCGTGTCCAACGTGGCGTCATGGGCCATGGATGTATTCCTGATTCGCAAATGCAACGCTAAAGTCTGCGTATCAACAGATTCGGAGACTGGAATGCAGACGACCACGGTTCGCGTCACCACACCAATGCCATCGGGCAAGGAGCCACTGGTTTGGCACTTCGATCTGATGACAGCAAATCCCGCCGAGGCCATCCGTTGGACAAAGGCCACGCCTCAGGTCCTTCCTCACGCGATCGTCGAAGTTGTCGAGCGCGCTCCTAACTGATCGTTATTCGGAAGTGCGGGGCTCGGAAACTAGGGAGTGGCCCGATCTGGCGGCCACACGCGCACGATACCAAGAAAGCGTCATTCGGAAGATTCCGAAGGAAATCACGTAGCCGAGGCACCAGGAATAAAACATCAAATACCCAAGCGCTCCTAGCGGGCTGTTGTCGGGCCCGCGAGTTACTCGATCGTAGACCCAGATTGCCAAGAGCCCTGGTCCTACGAGCACGTAATAGACATTCACCCAGCGAGCATTGCCGAACACCCCGATGACCACAGCGACCGCTGACAAGACGGCTACCGAAGGGACGCAATAGATTGCGAGAAGTAAGAGCACAGTGGCGCGTTCCTATTCCATCTACGCTGAGGTGGCCCACGCGGTCTCGTACGCTATTGATAGCACTCGGGAGACCTTACCGAGGGCTGGTAAGATGGCATGCAATGCATAACGACATGGTCGGTATCTCGTTGGGTGGTTGAGCCCGAACCTAGCGAACCAGGCGGCGCCCGCCCGGAAAGCACTTATAGTCGGGCCCATGCTCTTGTTTGCAAGAGGTGTGCACGTCGGCCACGAAAAAGGCTGCCATCAGAACCACGAGAATTAAACACGCTATGGCTATTCGCGGGTTCGTCATCGCCACTCACAGATTCCAAGTAAGCCACTGAGTTCGGAAGAGGCCATATCCCATTTACCCGATGGCGGGGAGGGCGTCACGGGGCAGACCACAACGATCATTTGTGTTCAATGCATCGGCCGGTTCAGCGAAATTTCCGCAATCATGTTGCCGCCGTCATCGAGAACCTGCAGGCTCGCTGTAGCATTGGGTTAGGACCGTGAGCATCTAGAGGATCGAGAAAGTGAACTCATCCAGATGATGCAGTGGTGTCTCGCACCAGCGGCGCGTGGCGATCCACTAGTACGGCGCTCGCCTGGTTCAGGCCGATTATCTCGACCGCTATACCGTGCCGCCGCATCTTGCCGACGACTTCATCGAGCGCGGCAACGGAGGTGATGTCCCAAAGGTGAGCCGCGGTCAGGTCGATGCGGACGGTGCGGACAGTGTCGCGCAGGTCGAAGTGATCGGCAAAGATGTCGGCGCTGGCGAAGAAGATCTGACCGGATACAGTGTAGATCCGGGTGTCCGTCGTAGCGTCATGGCTGATCTGCACCTCCATCAACCGGGTTACCTTGAAGGCGAAGAACACGCCGCTGAGCAGCACACCGACCCCCACGCCTATGGCCAGATCATGGGTCGCCACCGTCACCGCGACGGTGGCCAGCATGACGATGCCCGAGACCTTTGGATGGCGGGCAAGGTCACGGATCGAGCCCCAGGAGAAGGTGCTGATCGACACCATGATCATGATCGCCACGAGGGCGGCGACGGGTACCTGCGCAACCCATGGCCGCAGTGGCACCATGACGATTAGCAGGAAGACACCGGCCACCAGCGTCGACAGCCGGCCGCGGCCGCCATAGCGCACATTGCCGACGGTCTGGCCGATCATGCCGCAGCCGGCGATGCCGCCGAACAGGCCGGCAGCCACGTTGGCGAGGCCAAGCCCTGTGCATTCGCGGGCCTTGGAACTGGTGGTCTCCGTCAGGTCGTCGACGACGCTGGCGGTCATCATGGACTCCAGCAGCCCGACCGCTGCCATCGCCAGTGCATAGGGCGCGATGATGCTGAGCGTTGCCCATGTCAGCGGTACGCCCGGGAAGCTGAAGGTGGGCAGCGCATTCGGCAGGCGGCCGAGATCGGCGACGCTGTGGATTGGCATCGGGAAGGCGACGGCAACCACCGTCAGCACAACGATGCAGATCAGCGGCGAGGGAATGGCGGTGGTCAGGCGTGGCACCAGATAGATGATGGCGAGGCCGAGCCCGATCATCGCATAGGTGTGCCAGGTGACGCCGAGCATCTGCGGCACCTGCGCCGAGAAAATCAGGATCGCCAGAGCATTGACGAAGCCGGTGCGCACTGAGCGCGACACGAAGCGCATTAACACGTCGAGTTTGAGCAGGCCGAACACGATCTGAAGCAGCCCGGCGAGCAGCGTGGCTGCCAGCAGGTACTTTAAGCCATGGCTGCCCACCAACGCCGCGGCGACAAGCGCCACCGATCCTGCGGCACCGGAGATCATCGCCGGGCGCCCCCCGGCGAAGGCGATGACGATACCGATAACGAAGGACGCAAATAGTCCGACTTCCGGATCGACGCCGGCGACGAAGGAGAATGCGATGACTTCGGGGATCAAAGCAAAGGTGCCGACCATGCCGGCGAGAACGTCGCGGCGAATGCTCATGGCGCCGCCAACCCACTCGGAGTGGTAGCGGGGAAAGGACGAGGATTTCATGGATAGTTTCCGCAGTGGCGCCAAACAGTGCACCGCGGGATGCGATGGACGACTGTCGGGCCGGCGTGCGTGGTCCGGCGGATCGGCGGCCGGAAGAGCCACCCGGGGTTTCACCGGGTCCAGAGCGATGACAAATTACTAGCGTCATACAATAATTAAGGCAAGCGAGCGAAGATCGCGATCATACGGCGCGGCCTACAACGCAGTAGAGTCCGACCAGGACCTCCAAGGCTCTATTTGTTCATCGAAGCAACGGGCACATCCAGCGTGTAAGTGAAGCCCGATGGCGGGTATAGTCGCGACTATTCGTCTCTCTCAGCGCGCTGACAATGACTTTGCTGATGGCGGAAGCATCGCCTGGCTTCGAATGGCGGACTTCACAGTTTATGATTTTGGCGCTTCCGATTTCAGTTTTGACCCATCGCCCGCAGTGGCGGCAGACCGCCCGAATATAAGATATGCCTGGTCCTTATTGTCAACGCGATAGCTACTTTGCAGATACCACGGCGGCATCTATTCTGACGGTAGCGTCACGAGAGGGCCGACCGTCGAATGGATCAAGTCGTAGGGATCCTAATCCACATCATTCTAGACGTCATCATCCGGGCGACGGGCCGAAATGTGCTCAAACTCGTCGGGCTGCGAAGTCGATCTGAACGGACTGAGACGATCATTGGGAGTGCGTTCTGGGCAGCAATAGCAGTCGCAGCCTTCGTCGGAATCAGATCGCTGGCGTGATCCCTCCTTTTCCATCAGCGCGAATGCCGTCCGAAACCATTGGCCAATCAAGCTTCGACTCGTCGCCCTTTTTGGCACCGGTGAGGTCAGTGCACGAATGCGCATTCAAATTCGATATTAAATGTGTCTGGTTACCACGCGTCTTTCCCTGGGCACCGTTCGGATCAATTGAATCAAGAACGAAGGAACTGAAGTTCGCACCGTAGGTTTGCAGACGGCTTTGTCAGTAGTCGTCCATTTCTATGGAGTTGAGTATGTCGAGAGTCGCATTGTTGGCTTGCGCCATTATTTTTGTTGCTACTTCAGCTGAAGCCCGAAAGGGAAATCAACATAGAGCCCGAGCGTGGTGCGGAACGTATCTTAGCAAGTATCTTGGTCAATCTGATCGGCGTCTTGCGCTAGCTCGAGAGTGGGCTCGAACGGGTATGAACGCCGGAGGCCCAGGCATCGGGGTGGTCGTCGTATGGCCGCATCACGTTGGCATCATTACGGGGCAGGCATCGAACGGCGAATGGATAGTGCACAGTGGGAATGATGGCGGTGCGATAAGGACCCGTCCGAGATCTGTTGCTCGCGCTATTGCCTTTCGTCGCGTCTGATGCCGGTCAGTAGCTCGGCACCTTGTGGGTGCGGCAATCGAATGGACCGTCTCTGCCTGTCCCTTTGATGTTCGCGTTGAAGTACTGGCCCATCGAGCTCGCTGCCAGTAGCGCGTTGAAGGTCGGCTCGGGCATTTCGCAATAGTGATAGTAGGTGCTCTTGAGCCGAATAATCATGTACTGATTTGGCTTATCGTAGCACACCCGCTCGACGAAACTGCTGCGGGGAGTGTCGGTGCAGCGGAACGGCGTGAGATCGACGGCACCTCGATACTTCACGTCCACAGTTTCCGCCCGGACGCCGATCGACCAGATTGACAACGCAAGGGCGAGGAAGAGTTTGATCACGATTCACCTGCACTCCCGTTTACGAGCGGCATCGATCGGCGCGAAGGCCAGCCCAAGCGCTACGGCTGCGATGCAGAGTCTCACGAATGCCTCCGTTCTTATGCGCCCGCGGGACCTTGCGCGACTTCCACCACGTGGCGATCTGATCCGACCGTTATGATGATGGTATATGACTTCTGGCCGCCGGCCTGATCCGTCGGAGGGGCCAGATGGAGCTGCCCGCCATACCATTCGCCAGGCAGCAAGGTGTTATCCTTTATGACCGCTTGCTCGAGCTGCGCCATGTTGCGCTGCCCCTGCTCAATCGTCGAAGCGACCATGGCTTCATTTTGAGCGGCGGCGTTGCCCTGTGCGATCGCGGCAGCCGTTGGGCTGTAGAATGTGCCTGTCCGCCCGCTGGGCGTCGTATAGGAGCCGTGGCCAGCGCGCGAGGCGCTATAGGCGTTCGCGGCACCGGCCATGCCAGTGAGGATCGCCGCGGCGACTTGGCGGTTCTTTTCTTCCTGCTGCAGCATTTCGAAGGTGACGACCTGCATCTGGAAATCAGATGCGCCGACATGCTGATTTGCTTCGACTTGCGCGACTCGGAATTCGATTGGGGCGCGGCCGAGATTGTTGATCCCGACCACGAAGACGGGCCGGCCATTTGCCTGGAGCTGGCGTGCTGCCGGCCGAACCAAAACGACGGAACTCTTCTGACGTGAGACGAGAGCAGATTGCCCGTCGCGCATCATCGTTTGCTGGTTAGGATTAGAGCTTTTGAACTGAACCGTCTCGTTGTTGGTGACGCAACCCGAGAGCGCGGCGCCAAGCGCCACGATATAGAAAACGCGCATATTATGGATCTCCCCAGACCGGCGCTGATCCAAGCCCAACCAGAGGGCGAGATCAAGGGGGCATGCTCGGACCGTCATTTGAGCTGCCTCTTCGGAAATGCCGGCAATGGCGTCCGTGGCGCACGGTCGACGGTGTCCTGGAAATTGAAGTGCCCGCGCGGCGGCGTTGGGATGCAGCATTCATAGCAAAGATGCCGAAGTGGTGTCTCCGTCATACCGACTTCCGTTGCCGCCGGGTCCATAGGTTTGGACCAGATGAGGTCGTAGAGTTGCTCGCGTGAAATTTTCGCCGCAGCGCGGACCCGCGCGTCCGGATCGAAGTAGCGGCTATCTTTAAACTCCTGCCGCGCGGACCGCTCGTAAACGCGCATGACCGCGTCAATCTCGCGCCGGGCTTCACGGGATCGCCAAAGCCGTGGCTCTAGTTCAAGGCGCCGGCGCGCCCAAGCGGCTTGGCCTGGTCCATCATAAGGGTAGTACGGCATCGGGCCCACGTCAGAGGTATATCGCCGCGCCTGGCGTCGCTTCCCAAAATTATCGCCAATGATGGCGCGAAGTCGCTGGCGCTGCGTCCTGAGTTTGTAGGTCTGATTTTTGCTAAAGCGCGGCTCGCCGTCCGCCCCCCAGGCCACTGCGGAGATGATTCCGAGTTCTGTCAGCGCCTTGAAATGCTCGTGGTGCACGTCGAGATTACGGAGCGCCTCGGTGGATGAAAGGAGGCTGTCACTCCACATCGCATGACACCACATCGCCCGGCGCAAAAACTCCGGCAAACGGCACACCGCCTGCCGGTAAGACGCGGGCTCCGTTTTCCGCCCTTGTCGACCAATAGCCCTCCGCTGGCTGGCGCACGCGGTACAGGGTGAAAATTTCCTGGAGACGTCGGACTGAGATGCCGAAGAACGTCGCGATGGCTCTTTCCGGGCGCCGGTGAAGCTCTGCAGACATCGCGTCGCGACCGACACCAATGAGGTCGAAGAGGGCCGCGTCGAGCAGCTTCTCGATGAGAGGGTCGTTATTCGCGGCGTCCTTCTGAGCGGCGACGACATCCTTTGGCAATGAGAGAGGACCCAAGCCGCGGACCTTTGCAACCCGGTGGCTTCGCTCGTTGGTCTTAACTAGCGGCTGCCGCGGAATCGTAGGCTTAAAGCGCGCCAGCTTCGGATTCGGCGGAAGCAAAGTGGCGCGTGGAAATCCTTCGCTCTCCCTGACCGCCTCGACCGCGCGACGATCGTAGCGGTGCTCGCCACGGGCATTGACCCGCGTCGGCGACAGCAAGCCGCGTTTGGTCCAGAGAGCGAGGAGATATGGCGAAATACCGTAGTCCGAGAAAATTTGATCTGGAGACATTCTTCGGTCATCGCGCATGGTCCGCTCCTTCGCTTTGATCGGGGAAACGGATCAAAGCGCAGGATGTCGGTCAAGAGGGCCATTTTGTCGGGTATTGTGAATGATATCGCTAACCGATGACACTCTCAAAAACGATGGAAATGAGCCTTCGCATCGCAGTTGTCTGGTTTGTGTAGTTACAACCCTCTCCACTCGCATCTCAAAATCGCGCAGGAAGTGATTCGCGCGATCTCCAGCGCTTGGGCAGGTCGCGGATGTCGCATACCCGCGCTCACTGAGCGGACAACTCACATCGACGGCGATGCGTGGACCGTTGCTGATATGTTTCTTCTCTGTTCCGAGGACTTAAACACTAGAAACGCTTATTCAGCGCCGGCTGTGTCGATTTAGGGGGGACTATAGCCGCGGCAGAACTCCGCCGGCGCGCATCGCATGAACCATCTCGTTTTTGCCGAACAAATTGAAGTGGCCCGCCTCGCCACTGAGCATGGCGATGGCTTGGTCCTTCATTATCTCGTCAGCTCTTTCGGTGCCTACCTGCTGCGCGAGTACGCGGTATTGCGCGTTCAGCCTGGCGATCTCTCGATCACCTGACCATCGCACGATCGCTTGTTGCGTCTGTACCATCCAATAGCCGGCGAATACGCCAGAAGCCGCCACGATCGCCGAGAAGATCGATGGCGTGAGCCATGTGGCCGGGCGGCCTGGTTCGCCGATCGCCATGGATGCCCAGGCGGCCGGCTCGGGCCAGTACCAACAGGCGATAGCAGCGACGATGCCAAACAGGCCGACTGCCGTCGCAAAGCCGATCGTAAAGACGGTGTAGAATTGACCTCGATGCATATTCTGATCCCCCAGCTTCGACGGCTAGCAGATTGCCGCGCAACTAGCAGCGCAGCAAGCGCATCTCGGGGTAGATGTCGCATTTGTCGCGTTTTAACTTAAGAGCGGCGATCGTTTAACAGTGAAGGGCGTTGGTTGTGACTTAGTTTGGCGTGGCGCTGGCCTTATTCAGTGTTCCGAGATCCTGTGCTTCACTTTTCCCGCTTTAGCTCGTTGGGGGCACAATCAGACGTCTGTTCGGCAGTTGATCCGGCATCCGATGTTTTCTGATACAGGAATTCGCATTCGGCGCCGCCCTGGCGCTCCCATACTGGATTTCTGGTCCGCGCGAGCAGTCCCAAGCTCTCGGCCCTCAGGATGGCTGTAGCGACGGTGCCGCGCTTCAGGCCTGACAAGTGCTGTATATCTGTCCGCCCGTACCAGGCACCTGTTTCCATTGACCCCAGCAGCACCTCAACAGAGTTGATACGCAGCCGTTGCCGGACGGGCGGACGAGGGGGCTTATCCTTCGCCCTTGCTTTGCGCTTAATCGCCAGATTGCGTTTCTTGATCGCCGTGAATCGTTTGATGGTGGCTGGCGTGTGCCGGTAGCCGCGGCGCTCTGCTGCGAGAAGCTCCCAGTCGATCGGCGGCATCTCGGCTATCATGCGCCAGAAGGCTTTGTTTTTCACTCGGTGGCCCCTTCAATCGAGGTAGGAAGGCCGCTCAGGCGGTTTTGGTACCCGCGGCCCCAGATCGCGCTTGCGACGTGGCAGAAGCCTCTCTGGCGTCTTCCGAAGCGCCGGCTTAGCTTTCTTCTTCTGCTGATCACCAACCGGGCTGCCGGGCGCCCTGTGCCACGAGCAGCGGCGTCTGACTGAGCGTTTTTTGATTGCTGTCTTGGTGGCGGCGGCGCGGAAGACACGGCTGCACCCCGGGTGCGCACAGACGGCCTCGATGGCGTGCAGTTCGATATATCGGTCCTCGCGCCAATAACCTTCGACGCCTGTCACTCTGTACTCTTGCTCGCCGACTTTGAACCAACGCGGCGGGTTGCTCGGTTTGCTCATTGGCGCGGCCCGCTGCTGTGAACTGTAGGCCTGCTGTCCGCCCAGGCACACGCATTCGCGCCGCCTTGCGGGACCTCGGGCGGGCGCTTTGCGGAAAGCGCAACGCCCCCCGTAGGGGTAGGTTTTTCCGCAATAGCCATCTCATTGGGAAAATTGGGCTTTCGACCGATCGCGGAAAGTGTAGTTCGGAAAATTTTTCCGCAATGTCGGGTCCAACGGCTTAAGCTGTTGATCTTCATGATAAACTCGTTGCTGGAGGAAATATTGCGGAAGTCATTTCGATTTTTCCGCAACGTTCAGGGTGAGGAAGGCAGAACGACCATTTTTGCCCTTCACGCTGCGCGTAGCCCGATCGATTATGTCGCCGCTCGAGTACTCGAGAGGATCGGCGAAAATCTTATCGAGGCGCTTCCGGAGCGTGTCCTCCGACATCAGGTCGATGGTGTTGTTTCCAAGTAAGGTTTGGACGATCTCGAGTAGGGGCATTGTATGCCCGTCCGAGACGCGCAGCATGGCCCGCACCGACTCCTTGATCGTCGCGTCGTCGTCCGCTTTTGCCTGGGCCGGCGTCTTCACGCGGCCGAGGGTCACCGGCCGTAAGACGCCGACCTCCTCCCCGCCAAACCCACCGATCATGACGCCCTCGCGTTTGAAGAATGTTGGCGCGTCAGAGATCAGCGACATATTGGCTTTGCCGTCGTCAAATCGGACGTAGTGCCTGTGCTCCGCGTCGGAGAGGCCGTATTTTTTGGCCGTGACGGAATCCAACGTGTAAAGAGTCGCAACCATGCGGGCGACGCCGTTGAGCGAGCCGGCGCCGCGGCCGGCATCCATATCGCCGGCGTAGGATTCCCGGTTCGCAGCGTTCGGCGGTTTGCGGGTGTGATGCGCCAGGACAACGGCGCATTCTCCGCGCACGGCGATGGCGCGGAACATGCGCGCGACGGTCGCAATCTCCACGTTGTCGTTCTCGTTGGCTGGGTGAAGCTCGACAAAAGGATCGAAAATCGCCAGGCCGATTTCATTGTCCTTGATCAGGCCCTCGATATAGGCGGCGTCGGGTGACGCCTTGATCCTGTCATTGTCCCGCTTCGCGATCATGAACGGCTGATCGACGCCGGAGCCCAGGATCAAGCCACGCTTGCCGTCGATGTCCAGATCCTTCCAGTTCACGTCGAACGCGGTCATCACGGCAAGCAGCCGGCGATTTAGCTCGTCGTGCTCATCCTCTTGGTTCCAAAGGAGCACGCGGGTGCGCTCGTGGATCTTGAAGCCCGTGATGTCGGAGCGGCCGGTGACAACGGCCACTGCCAGCATCAGAAGGAATGTTGTTTTGCCAACGCCCGGCGGCGATATGAGCGCTGAAAGATAGTGCCGGGCGGCGAAGCGACCGATAATGAAGCGGCGCTTCGGAATTGTTGATGCTTCAAACGACTCGACCCACCTCAGTGGAAGGGAAAAGCATTCTTCGAATTCTTCGGTGGCCGCGGCGGCGTTGCTGTGCACCCAGGCACGCGCAATCTGGCGCTCGTCGATGTTCTCTGAGCTGTGCTCCCAGATGCCTAGAAGTTGCCCGTACTCTGTTGGAGTGAAATTTCCAGTTCGGCGAAGGAGCACTGCCAGTGCAAAGCCGAAGGCGGACCCGCTCGTGTCAGAGCCCCCAAGCGCGGACTTATCGCCGTGCCACAGTCGATTCAGCTTTTCGTCAGATGCGATTTGGCGATCCAACTTCGCCCGCAGTTTTTCCGGGACGTCACCGGTAGCTGTGGCGTCGTCGACGGCCGTCATATCGATCGACAGATCGAGGTCTTGTTTCCCGACGCTAACGGTGGAACGCGATGGGGGCACCGGTGGCGCCCATTTTGCCAGTTCTTCTAGGGTCGTTGTACTGTCGTCGATGTATCCGAGTAGTTTAGCGGGAACGATACTCGTTCGCCCCTGTTTGCGCTTCGCGGCGCCGGGAAAATTGTACGTGCCCGGCGCTCGCAAGAGCCGCGTAATGTCGGCGGTCGACTCCGGTGCACCCAAACGTCGCAGTATGCCGCGCGTGAGATTTTCGGCCTCATCGGTGGAACTGTCCGCCGGCACCTTTTCCTTTAGATACCAGCCGAGTTGAATTCCCGCACCCGAGCTAACGGCAAATGAGTAGAAAGCTTCATCTTCCTTTTCGACCTTCTCCCGGATCGCGTCCAATTTCGCGTGCTCTGCCGCCAGCACATCGGGAGTCAGCATAATGCCCTTCGGCGGGTCTAGATCGGCCCCGATCATCCTGATGTTCAGGATGTCCTCTTTCTTGGCGCGAGCGTCACCAAGGTCGTGCCGGACCTCGTTCGCTGAATAGTAGATGTTGTGGGTTTCGCCATATTTGCGAAGGAACGCTCTGGCTCGATCTCCTTCGTCTAAAGTAAAGGAGACAAATGCTTTGCTCCTTGCATCTGCGTCGATAGCAGCCAGTTGATGCATCCCCGTATCATCAAGCCGGCGCAAGTGTTCAAGGACAACATCGGTATCGACTGGCTTGGTCACGGAATTGGTGCTACTATCACTCATCGGAACATAAACTTTCAGCCTCGTTGGGCCTGCAGCCTTTCGGGGCTGTTTTTTTTTTGATGCGAATAAGCATGCAGGTTCTACGAAAGAGCTGCAGCTGCGCGTCCTCCAACATTTTTCCGTCTGGGAGCCTGCACGCGGCTGACGAAGCAACGTGCTCGAATGAGAGACGTCGAGAAGCGGCGCGCGAAAGAGCGCGCGATCAAGCCGCTTGGTTTTCCGATGTGGAATGCTGGCGCCGGCCTCGCATCCAGGCGTCCAAGTCGATGATATCGTAGACAACGCGGTTCGGGACGGGCTTGATAAACGCGGGCCCGCCTCCGGTCACGCGCAGGCGTTCAAGCGTCGCTGTCGAGAGGCGAACGTGCTTGGCGGCTTCTTTGGTATCGAGGAATTGCGGCATGATAATCCCTTGGATCAGGGGCCGATTAATGTACAAGCCGGCTATCCAAGGAATGAGAGAAACTCGGCGCTGCCCGTCGCGCCATCAAACTTAGCTTTGTACCAGCTAATGATAGCGCAGGTTCGCTAGAAGGCAAGATGGACCATCATCGGCCTTATGCCCTTGCAAATGCGATGACTGAATCGCACAAAGCCTGCGTGGTTAGCTGGCTACAGCCACATTTTCGGAAGTAACATGCTTACCGATGGGATCACAAAAAGTTTCAACCTCGTCGACGTCAGGCTTACTACCAATAATCTTGCGCAGCTCGGCGGCCAGGATATTTGCGACGGTCCGCTTCTCTGCGAGCATGTCGTATTTGTCGTAAACCGCAGTGACGTCTCCATCGACGTGATCGAGCATTGCCTTCACGTCGGTGCGGAGAGCTCCGCCACGCCGAGCAATGGTGGCGGCAGTCCGCCGCAAATCATGCGGCGTGAAGTGCTCCATTCCTAAGAATGTTCGAACGCCGGTCCGCCCCTCCGATGGTTTGTCATTGAGGGCTTGAGAAAGTGCCGATCGTTGGATCGGTTGCGGCTCCTCGCCATATTTGGAAGGAAAGACCGGTATTTGATTCTCGCTGTTCGTCAGGCCGATCACCTCTAGCGCGAGCGGAGATAGCGACACGACTACTTCCCGCCGGCCTTTCACCCGGTGCGGCGGCATATGATATTCCGGCGCGGCAGTTCGGAGACCATGGAGCTCTGCTCGAAGGGCTCCGGCTGCCTGGTACGGGCGGACCATTGTGGTCAGAACCAGCTTTAGAGCCAGACCGACTTGCCGATCGCACGGCACATCTGGGTTTTCGAGCCCCCACCAAAGCGTTCGGATTTCTTCGTCTGAGAGGACGCGCTTCCGGGACGTCTCCTTGCCGCCGCGGCGCTCCAGGCCCCTTATCGGATTGGCCGAAACGTACTTGCGCCCTGGCTGTCGAGCCCATTCGAACATTTTGTGGAGCACCGACTGGGTGCGATTGGCGCTTACAGGGGCCTCATCAGCGATTTCATCGAGTACGTCGGCGATATCGTCGTCGGTTACGGTGTTCGCCGGCGAACGGCCCAACGCGGCGCGTGGCCGCTTCAGGTAGCCCTCGTCGTTCTTCCAAGATGACTTATTGGGCTTCGCGTACTCGTCCAAATAGAGCTCGCAGAGCCTGTCGAATGACACATCTTCGGTCTTTGGACGCTTGGCGCGCTTTTCTGATGCTGGATCTGCACCGTTGGCGATCGAACCGAGGAGGGCCTTGGCTTGGACGCGCGCGGCGTCCGGGGCGATCTTGCCAACGGCGCCGATCGTGTACCGCCGGAACGGTGCGGTTCGCCCGGTCCCGGCGCGATAGACAATCAGGAAAGTTTTGGCGCCAGTTGGGCGCACACGGACGCCGAAGCCGGTAAGCTTGGCGTCCCAGACGGTATATTCGGCGCCCCTGGTTTCGAGCCCGTCCACTAGGGTCTTGGTTATGGTCTGAGCTGTCATTTGCGCCTCGGGAAGCACCGGGGAAGCACGGCAATGACAAGCGTAGATGGCTGGGGCAAAACCAAGCCTAATGCGCGGCGACATTTTCCTGTCCAACGAAGCGCATGAGGGCGCTTGAGGGGCGGGGAGGGCTTAGCTGATATGTCTGGGAGACTAGGGGTCGGAGGTTCGAATCCTCTCGCTCCGACCATTTTTCCAAATCATTTCAAGATATTAGTAGTCTCGCACCCGAGCGGTGCCGCCTGGATAGGGTGGCCTCGATCAAGCGCGCGCGACGCCGGCCTTACGATTTCGGTTCGACGAAATCACCGTGAATCACATCGTCTTTCCGTCCGGCGAACCAGAGAAGCCCGACATAAGCCGCTGCACAGACAAGGAAGCCGAGGACAATAATCTCTAACATAATATCTACTCTACGCTGAAAACATTAGACTTCTCCCGGCTCCGGGTTCCGTCAATTGCCCCGGCCGCACTCCTTAATGAATCCTTGCCGTCGTGACCCTTTGGCCACAGATGCCGGTGTCGCGTTTGGAATAGCGGCAGGGAGCGGCGCCGGATGTGTCGTTTTTGCGCCAATGGAACCCTTCGCCATCGAACCGATTATCCTGAAAACAGGAGGCTCGCATGGCAAGTCACTGGCATACCGCAGATGGTCCGTCGGAGGTCCGGCATGACGATGATATCGGCTACTACGGTGGCTGGACCATCAGCGGGTTAGCGGTGGTTGCGACCATCACGGCTGTTTGGCTGTTTGGTATCTAGCCCACTGCGTAACTGAAGCCCTTGCGGCAACGCAGCAGCGATGCGCGCGAATGCTGGATGATGGTGACGAAAAAGGCCCGGAGCATATGCTCCGGGCCTTCGTCAATTCAATCAGCCGCGTTTAGTAGTAGCTGTAGCTGCGATAGTAGCGGGGACCGCCATAGTAGCCGTCGCCGTAACCGTAGCGCGGACCATAGGCATAACGCGGGCCGTAATGGCGCGGGCCATAACCATATCCGTAACCGGGGCCGTAAGCGCCATAGGCACCTGCCGCCAATGCGCCGGCTGCAATGCCGAGTCCGATCGCCGCGCCGCGGCCGCCACGGGCCTCTGCCGGTTTCGATGCGATCGACGCCGCGCCGACGGCAGCGACGGTGGCAAGAATAAGTGCTGTCTTCTTCATGCTGCTTCTCCTTCGTATCGAGAAGTCAACGTGTCGGTGTTTTGAAGGTTCAGTTCCAATTCATGGCATATCGACCACAAATTTTGCCGCGATGGGGGAACGAATAATATCGCGTGATCAGCGAGCAGCGCTCCGCTTTACGCGTTGCAACCGAAAGCGAGATGCGCGTGCAGCGTCGATCATCTCGCAGCTCATGGTGGGGTCCAGAAAAGATAATGGCCCGGAGCGAACTCCGAGCCATCAAACGCAGACGTACATCCGGTCTGCGCTTCCTTGACTCCACAGTGAGTCGAGAAGGTTAATAAATGTCTAACGGTGATGCGTGACGACATGATGACCGATCGCGGTCATCCCGTCGGGCCTTCGACTTCCTTGTGATCCTTGTCAGGCAAGACGCCGCTGCCGGGCGTCTTGTTCTCGTCGGTCAGTTCCGGCTTGTCGTGCGGGCCGGCTGGCGGAATTTTCTGATCGGGCTTCGGCTGTTTGTCGAAGGCGCGGTTCTTTGCTTGCTGTGTCATGCGAGGAGAACGGCTCAGTTCCTCGCGTGTTCCCTTTGATGATGGATGTCCATCGCAAATCACAAGAGAATCTGGCACGGCTCGAACATGCGCGGGTCCTTTGTCGATGTGCTTCATTTCGTGCGGAACCTTCCGGGCGGTAATGGCTTGTCCCGCGATACTTTTAAAGGAAGGAATAAATTGTCATGATCAAGAAACTGGCTTTGCTGGCGGCTGCGGCCGTTCTCTATGTCGCAGCACCTGCAGGCCCCGCGTCTGCGCAGGGCATCAATGTGCAGATCGGCGGCGGTGGTTATCACCATCAGGATCGTGGCTATCATCGCGGCCATGGCTATCGCCAGAGCCGCGCCTATGTGCGCCGCGACTACGGGCACCGCCATCACGGCTGGGATCGCCGCGGTTCGCGCACCAAGACTGTGATCGTTCGCTAACAGCAATCGGTCGTCTTAACGAAGCAGCCTCGCGCAAGCGGGGCTGTTTTCGTTTATGAGCTTGTCAGACGCTGCCTGGCTGCGCGGAGGCCACACGCAATTGCGCCGTGGCCATATATTGCTGCGTGGCGACGAACATGCCCCACATAATTCCGAGCATCATCCAGAAATGGCGCCAGTGGTCGGTGTCGATGATGAAGGCTTCACCGACTGTCCCGAGATAGGCTGCGAACACGGCGAGATAAGCGCGCTGCCATGGCACGCGGACGAAGATGTAACGGAAGCCGAGCAAGGCGGTGATGAACACCAGCGCGGGATAGCACACGCCAGAAATCCAGCCTCCGGACATGAAGGCGTTGAGATAGGAGTTGTGGGTGTCTTCCGGAAAGAAGCGCGTGAATTGCAGCGGGCCGATGCCGAATGGCAGATCGAGTGCCATCTGCGCGCCAAGCACATGCCGGCCGAAACGACCGAAGCGGCCTTCGTCATATTTCTGATCGAACGAGGCGCGCTGCTTGAACATGTCGGCGATGAAGTCGAACTGCAGCAGGATCACGATCACCAGCGCCACGACGGCGACGGCGGCCAGCGCCATGATGATGATGCGCGAGCGCTGTTTGTTGGACTGGCTGGTCAGCACCATCAGCAGCAGCATGAAGGCCGAGGTGATCGCCAGCAGGCCCCAGGCGGCGCGGGAGAAGGCCAGCAGGACCGCGAGCGCGATGATGCCGAGCGCGATGGCGCTGCGGAGCGAGCGACCGAAACCGTCGCTGACGACGCTCTGCAGGCAGAACAGCGCCGGCAGCACCAGGAAGGCGCCGAGCACGTTCGGATCCTTGAACGTGCCGGCGGCGCGGCCGTAAAGCGTGAACATCTCCGCGCCGGGGATCAGGTGCAGATAGCCCAGGATGCCGGCCAGCGACGCCACCAGTGCGCCGACGATCAGGCCGCGGCGCAGCAGATCGATGCGCGCCAGCGTGTCCTCGGACATCACCAGCGCGACGAAGATCGCCATGATGGCCATGTACCAGGAAGTCAGGATCCAATTCACGATCGGTGCCTTGTCGAGCAGATAGGCGGCGCAGATCGTGTAGCCGAGATTGACCAGGAACAGCAGGATCAGCAGCGGCATGAACACCAGCCGCATGCGCAGGCCCGACGCGAAGAATACGACCATCGCCGTGAGGGTGGCGATCTCGAAGGGGCTGGGCTCGATAAACACGATGGCGCCGCCAAAACCCATCGCCCACAGCAGCGCGCGCTGCAGCGTCACCACGGCGGGAGGCGCCGCAGGCGAGGCGATGTAGTGATCGGCAGTCGCGTGAGTGCTCATGGCGGCATCACTCTATGCAGGCAGGGTTGACGAGTGGTGTAAGGCAGAGGCTGAGGCCTGCCTCAATACGCGTTCTCGTTCTTCGTCAGCATTGAAACCGGCGTTTTCAGCATGATGTAGACGTCGAACAGCACTGACCAGTTCTCGATGTAGTAGAGATCGAACTCGACGCGCTTCTGCAGTTTCTCCTCGCTGTCGACTTCGCCGCGCCAGCCATTGACCTGCGCCCAGCCGGTGATGCCGGGCTTGACGCGGTGGCGAGCGAAATAACCGTCGACGGCCTCGTCCAGCAGCTGGCTCTGCACCCTCTGCTGAACAGCGTGGGGGCGGGGGCCGACCAGCGACAGGTTGTTCTTGAACACCACGTTGAACAGCTGCGGCAATTCGTCGATCGAGGATTTGCGAATGAACCGGCCAACGCGGGTGACGCGCTTGTCGCCCTTGGTGACCACGGTCTTGGCCAGCGGGTCGGCCTGGTCGTGATACAGCGAGCGGAACTTGAAGACGTCGATGCGCTCGTTGTTGAAGCCGAAGCGCTTCTGCCGGAACAGCACCGGGCCGGGGCTGTCGAGCTTGATGGCGATGGCCACAATCGCCATGAAGGGCAGTGCGGCGATCAGGATCAGGCCGCCGACGATATGGTCGAACAGCCATTTCATCACCAGATCCCAGTCGGTGATCGGCGCCTCGAACACGTCGAGGGTCGGCACCTTGCCCAAATAGGAATAGGAGCGCGGGCGGAAGCGCAGCTTGTTGGTATGCGCCGAGAGGCGGATATCCACCGGCAGCACCCACAGTTTCTTTAGCATTTCCAGAATGCGCGTCTCGGCCGAGATCGGCAGCGCGAACAGCACGAGATCGACGCGGGTACGCCGTGCGAATTCGATGATGTCATCGACCTTGCCGAGCTTCGGCGCGCCCGAGATCGTGTCCATCGAGCGCTTGTCGTTGCGGTCGTCGAACACGCCGAGGATCTGGATGTCGGAATCCTCTTGCGCATTGAGGTCTCTGATCAGCGTCTCGCCATTGGAATCGGCGCCGACGATGATGGTGCGGCGATCGAGCCGCCCCTGATGCGCCCAGCGTTTGATCAGCGCACGCACGACCGCGCGTTCCGCAATCAGGGCGACGAGACCGACGAAGAAGAACGAGGACAGCCAGACACGCGACACCGCGCCGCCGACCTTGGCGAAGAACGAGACGCCGATGAACAGCAGGAACACGAAGGCCCATGCCGACATCATGCGCGTGAGCTGCTTGATGTGGCCGCGGAAGACCTGCACCTGATAGATGTCGGCAGACTGGAAACACACCACGGCAGCAGCCGCCATCGCGACGATCGCGGCGAAGTATTCCCATCTGAAGCCAGCTTCTGGCGCAACATAGAGCAGGTTGAGCGCGATGCCGATGATGCTGAGCATCAGGAAATCCACGACGCGCACGACGCCCGTGATGACGACCGGCGAGTAGGCGGCGCGCACCTTCTGATCGGCGACGGCGAGCGCGGCGGGCGTCAGTCGGCGGCGACGTTCGAACCGGCGTTCGCCGGGCGCGTCCGTCGCGGCCGCGTCGATCATTGAGCGTGCGTTGATCGGGTCCAAGGTGAAATGTCCGTTGTTGCGCTGGCATGCGATGTCGCACGTCAAGCCTACCGCTTTTCGTGAGAATTACCGGACAAATCGGAAGATTTGGTTACAGGTTAAGGAGAGTTAACGTTTCGCAAATGCGCTGCGATAGCCTTCGATGACGCCCTCGACCATCGCGTCCTGCGAGAAATGTTCCGCGATGCGCTCACGGAGCAATTGTGCACGTGCGCGCGCAGCGGCGATGTCATCGAGAGCAGTTTTGATCGCGGTGGCCATGGCGTCGACATTGTTCGATTGGAACAGAGCGGAGGTGTGCGATCCGAAGATTTCCGGAATGCCGCCCACATTGGCGGCGATCATCGGAATGCCCGCAGCGGCGGCCTCGATCACGACATAGGGCATCGAGTCGCCGCGCGATGGAACCACCAGCAGGCGTCCTTTCGAAAAGCCGTAACGCGGTTTGACATGGCCGATGAAGCGGACGGCGTCGGTGAGACCGAGGCGCGTTATCTGAGCCTTCAATGCGTTGGTCTCTTCGCCGTCGCCGCCCAGCGTCAAGGTGACGGGCTGGCCGTCGGCGCGCAAACGCGCCACCGCATCGACCAGCAGATCCGCGCCCTTGATACGGCGGAACTCGCCGACATAGCAGATATCGGTGGCGTCATCGGCGGGCTCGACGGGGTCGAATTCGCCAGATGTTACGCCGTTGAACACGCATTTCACGAGGCCTGACGGTGTGCCGATCATGCGCTGATAGGTGTCGCGGGCGAAGGCGCTCTCGAACAGGAACAGTTCGGTGCGGTTCATCAGCGCGCGTTCGAGGCGGCTGTAGAAGGCGCCCTTCGCCGTATTTTGCGGATAATGCAGCGAACCGCCATGCGGCGTGTAGATGCGGATGACGCTGTTCGACTTTGCCTTCAGGCGCACGAAGGCGCCGGCCTTGGCGCCGTGGCCATGCAGCACGTCGGGCTTCAGCCGGCTGACGAGGCGCATGAACTGCATCCAGACCAGAACGTCGCCCGGATGTGGCTCGCGGTGGATCGGCAGGCGATAGGTGCCCAGTTTCAGGCGCGGTGCGATCTCGGCCAGTGCATCGCGGGCGCGGTCACCGCCGGTCAGACTGTCGGCGACGATGCCGACTTCATGGCCGCGATCGGCCTGGCCGTTGGCGACATCGATGATGTGGCGAAAGATGCCGCCGACCGGCGCGCGGACAGCGTGCAGGATGCGAAGCGGCTTGTCCGAAGGTGCGCTCATGATCAGAATCGGCATTCGCTGACGAGGAGGGCGTCGCCGGGAGCTGGAACGCACATCGGAAAATCCCTGAAGCAATTGAATCCAATAAGAGCCTTCGTCGTTAAAAAACCGTGTGGATTCAGGCTTCCGCTGCAACGTCCCGGTATCAGCCTGCCAATTAACCGCGCGGCAACCTTAATCGTCTTTAATTGATTCCGTTGAGTAGACGCAGTGGCGTTTGGGTGGGGTAAGCGATGCGTTTGGCATTCTGGCGTGCAGGCAAGGGCGATGCGTCGGTCGAACGGGCCATCAAGGCGCCAACCATGCCAAACCCGGTTTCTCGCAAAAATGCGGAGAAGAAAGCAGAGCGTGTGATCGCTGCGCCGGCGCCCGATCTCGGCGACCTCGATCTGCGCGCGCTGTGGCAGGCGCTCGTCCGCCGCAGGACGTGGATTCTCGTCCCGACGCTGCTGGCGCTTGTCGGCTCCCTCGTCATCGTCAACATGATCACGCCGCGCTTCAAGTCGGAAGCACGCATTTTGATCGACGGGCGTGAAAACGTTTTCCTGCGGCCAAGCGGCGAGCGCAACGAAGAGCGCACCTCTCTCGACGCGGAAGCCGTGACCAGCCAGGTGCAATTGTTGCTGTCGCGCGATCTCGCCCGGGAGATCATCAAGAAGAACAAGCTCGCGGAGCGCCCGGAGTTCGATCCGGTGTTGCAGGGCGCGCAGCCATGGCGGTCGCTGCTCGGCCTGATGGGCATTGGCCGCGATCCGTTCTCGATGACGCCTGAAGAGCGCGTGCTCGATGCCTATTACGAGCGGTTGACGGCCTATGCGGTTGACAAGTCGCGCGTCATGGTCGTCGAATTCCAGTCGCGCGATCCCGAACTCGCCGCGCGCGTCGCCAATTCCATCGCCGACGGTTATCTGGTGATGCAGCAGAATGCGCGGCAGAATCAGGCAAGGTCGGCCGGGCAATGGCTGTCCGGTGAGATCGATGACCTGCGCAAGAAGGTCGTCGAGGCGGAAGCGCGCGCGGAGGAGTTCCGCTCCAAGTCGAGCCTGTTCATCGGCACCAACAATACGTCGCTCTCGAACCAGCAGCTCGGCGAGATCAACAGCCAGCTCAACAATGCGCGCTCGCTGAAGTCCGACGCCGAATCGAAGGCGCGGCTCATCAAGGACATGCTGCAGACCGGCAAGCCGATCGAATTCTCGGAAGTGCTGAATTCCGACCTGATCCGCCGCCTCTCCGAGCAGCGCGTGACGCTGCGTGCGCAGCTCGCCGAACAGTCCTCGACGCTGCTGGACGCGCATCCGCGCATCAAGGAGCTGCGGGCCCAGCTCGGCGATCTCGACAAGCAATTGCGCGACGAAGCCGCGAAACTGTCGCGCATCTTCGAGAACGATGCGCGCATTGCCAGCGGCCGCGTCGATGGCCTCACCAACAATCTCGAACAGCTGAAGCGTCAGGCAACGTCCAGCAACGGCCAGGATGTGCAGTTACGGGCGCTGGAGCGTGAGGCGAGGGCGCAGCGCGATCTGCTCGAATCCTATCTGGCGAAATACCGCGAAGCGTCCACCCGTGAGAATATCGAAGCGGCACCGACCGATGGTCGCATCATCTCCCGCGCCATCGTGTCCAATACGCCGGCCTATCCGAAGAAGCTCCCGATCGTGCTGATCGCGACGCTGGCGACGCTGATGCTCACGGCGGGCGGCATCGTCACCAGCGAGCTGCTGCGCATGACCGCGCCGCGCGGCGCTGCGCCGATGGTGCCGGTCGCGCAGGCCCGCGTCACCGAGCCGGCGTTCAAGCCGTTCGTGGATCAGGTGCCTGCTGCCGTGCGCGAGCCGGAAACTGTCGTTGCGCCGGGCATCGTACCTGAGCCGGCTCCCGTCGCTGTGGCGCAGCCCGTGGTGCGCGACACCCATCCTGAACTGGCTGCCGGTGTCAGCGAAATCGAACAGCTTGCCCAGGAGTTTCGCGCTGCCGGGAAATCGGCGCGCAAGATCACGATCCTCGGCACCGGCCACAACGACAATATCACACTGACCGCGCTGACACTGTCGCGCATCCTGTCGCGCGACGCGAAAGTGGTGCTGGTCGATCTGGCCTCGTCGTCGCCGACGCTGGAAGCCGTGTCGAACGATCCGCGCGCGCCCGGACTGGCGGAGCTGATGCTGGGCGAGGCCTCGTTCGGCCAGGTCATCACCAAGGACCGGATGTCGGGCCTGCATATGGTGGCGGCCGGCCGCGCCGGCGCCGATCGCTCGCTGTTGCAGTCGCCGCGCCTGACCATGGCGCTCGATGCGCTGTTGCGCGTCTATGATCACGTGCTGCTGGATGCCGGCACGGCCGCCGATCTGCCGGCGGGACTTCTGACCGATCAGGCCCGTGCCGTGGTGGTGCCGGAAGTGACCATGAGCATGGATGCGCGCCAGCTGATGGCCGAACAGCTCAAGGCCGTGGGCTTCGCCGATGTGAAAATGTTGCGCTCAGCGCCGCCGGCCAACGACCCGGTCGGACCGGGCGGCCGCGTGTTTGCGGCGTAGTCGACGAACCCTCATCATGGTCGGGCTTGACCCGGCCATCCACGCCTTCGCCTCAACGCAACGACTAAGACGTGCATGCTCGGGAGAAGCCCGGGCATGACGGAGTTTTCATTGCGAACTGCGTTCTTGAAGGTCAGCGCTGAAATGCGTGGCGCAGCATTTGCGCCATCTGCAGCAGGGCTGGTGTCTGCTTCACGATCCGCTTGGCATGGGCGAAGGACGACAGGCCCATGGCGCCGAGCTTGCCGCGCGTGGTGAGCGGCACGAAACTGTCGAAGATCGGCTCATCATCCTTGCAGAACATCCGCTTGTAGTCGTCGCCGCCGATGCCGAGATCCAGCGAGGTCACGCCGCGCTCGGCATAGGCGTCGATGATGGTGCGCATCAGGATCAGGCCGGGGCTGTATTTCGCATTCTCCGACATGGTGTAGGTGTTGAACATCATCGAGAAGCGGCTGTCGTCGGCGACACCGGCGAACATCGCGATCACTTCCTCGTCGCATGCGAGCGCGTGGATATCGATGGTGTAGCCATCCGAGCGCGGCGTCGTGCAGGCCTGGCGGATGAAGGCTTCGACGCCGGGCTCGGCGAAGACGTTGGGCAGGTTCTGTTCGGCCATGCGCAGCGGCTTGATGGCGAAGAAGGCGTCGAGCACGCGTGTGACCTCGGCCTCCGTCTTCGCGTGCATGTAGCGATAGCCGGCAAGATTTCGATACTTGCCTTCCTTGGTCTTGAGGCGCTTGCGGAACGAATTGCTGATCCGATCGGTCGCCGCTTCGCCGGGCACCATCTTCAGCACCGGGCAGTCATTGGTCGAGGCCTGGCTCGGCAGCAGCGCGAGGGGATTGGCGATGCCGATCCAGCTTTTGGGCTGACGGACCAGCGCGAGGACGTCGACGGTTTCGCTGTGCTGCTGGATGCCGTGCAGCAGCGCGTCGATATCGGCCTTTGTCGCCTGCGCCGCGAAGTCGCGGCGGAACAGCGGCATGTTGAAGGTGACGTGCTTGCCGCCGAGATAGCCGGCGACGCGCATGCCGTTTTCGCGGCTGACGGCGAGCGGCAACAACATCAGCGGCTGATGTGCGGCGTCATAGGCGATGATGATGAAGGGCTTCAAGCCTTCCTGGACGCCGATATGGGTCTGCCAGGCCGACTGGAAGTCGAAGCGCTGATAGGGCGTGGAAAGCTGTTCGGACGTCTCAAGGCTGCGCCAGACGGCTTCGGCGGCGCTGAAATCGCTGATCACATCGACGCGCGCGATGCGGCTCGCAGTTGCCATCGCCACAGGTGTTTCCATCACAGCAGCCATGGTCATCGCGAGCCTGTTTCAGATTTTGTTTAGATTTTTAGGTTTGGGGCGACCTTTGCAAAGAAATGTCAACAAACAGTAATGACAATAGCCGACTGGCGAGAGGCATGACGCCGCTTGGGGGAATCTGCGGTGTCATACAAGACCGGTTGGCTGTTGGCGCTCGGCTTCGAGCTGACTTATCTCAGCGGCATGCACCGTCTGCTGGAACGCAGCCGGGGTGGTGCCGGTATCATCCTCAAATTCGAACGCGTGCGACCGCCCCGGCAGGATGCATTCCAGCCGCTGAAAGCCCACGAGATCACACCGTGGTTTCTCGATCGCACGATCCGCGCGCTGAAGCGCTGGCCCGTCGATATCGTCGGCATGGACGAGGTGTGTCGCCGCGCCAGCGCGCCGCGTGCGGGACGGCGCTTCGTTGCGCTGACCTTCGATGGCGGCACCCGCGACTTCGTCGATTTCGCCTATCCGCTACTGGCGGCGCATGAGGTGCCGTTCACGCTCTATCTGCCGAGCGCCTTTGCCGACGGGCTCGGTGCCATGTGGTGGCTGGCGCTGGAGCAGGCGATTGCAACGCATGACCGCATCAGCCTGATCATCGATCACCGGCAGCGGCATTTCGAAACCGCCACGACCGCCGACAAATATCGCGCCTATTACTATCTCGATAGCTGGCTGCGGACGTTGCCGCCGCACGAACTGGCCGTTGCGGCGGACGATCTCTGCAAACGCTATTCGGTCGATAGTGCGACCCTGTCACATCATGCTGCGACGCATTGGGACGATGTGGCCACGTTTGCGGGGAATCCGCGGGCGACCATCGGCAGCAGCACGGTCAACTATCCGGCGCTCGCCAATCTCGGCGACAGCACGGCGTTGCGCGAGATCGCCATGGGGCGGGCCGTGGCACAGGCTGCGCTGCCCTATGAGCCACGGCATTTTGCCTATCCGTTCGGCGATAAAGCCTCGTTCGACAAGCGTCACGTCGCGATGGTGACGCAGGCCGGCTTTGCCAGTGCCGTGACATCGCTCCCCGGTGTCATCGAGGCCAATGGTGGATCGGATCTACATGCGCTGCCGCGGCTGGCCTGGGACGGCCGCCGACAATCGTTGCGTGCCTTGCGGGTGATGGTATCCGGCGTGATGCTTGGTGCGGGCGCGCAGCGCTAGCCGACCTCGGGATCCACAGGATCGGCCTTGCCCATCCAGCTGATGATCGGCATCGCCGGGAGCACCCAGCCGAGGCCGGCGATGACATAGAAGGCTCCCTGCAGCCAGCCGTTATTGGCCAGCCAGGGGGTCTGCGCGATGGTCATGCCGAGCAGCGACCACACCACCACGAGGATCAGCAGAAAGATGGTTCCGAAGAATTTGCGGGTGCGGATGGTCATGACAGAAATGTGCGGTCCAAAGTCGGCCTGAGATCGGGGTAGGCAAAGTGCCCAACTTTGCAGGCCTTCGCGCGCGGACTATAAGGGGCTCGAAATTTCATTCAAAGTGCTGATTTTTGGCGCTGATTTTCAAGCCTGTTCCGAGACCCCGCGATGACCGCTTTGTCCCAAACCCGCCACAAGGAATTACGCCCGGTGCGCTGGTGGCTGATTGCCGTCGCCGCAATGATCGTGGCGATGGTGCTGGTCGGCGGCGCGACACGGCTGACCGAATCCGGTCTGTCGATCGTGGAGTGGAAGCCGGTGACGGGCGCGATCCCACCGCTGGATGAATCGCACTGGATCGCGGCCTTCGAGGCCTACAAGCAGATACCGCAATATCGCGAGCTCAATTCCGGCATGACGCTCCACGAGTTCAAGACCATCTTCTGGTGGGAATGGAGCCATCGTCTGCTCGGCCGCGTCATCGGCATGGTGTTCCTGTTGCCGTTCCTCTGGTTCCTGTGGCGCGGTATCCTGACCTCGGAACTGAAGAAGCGACTGTGGGTGATCTTCGGGCTCGGTGGCCTGCAGGGCGCGGTGGGCTGGTGGATGGTGGCCTCGGGCCTGACCAAGCGCGTGGAAGTCTCGCAATATCGTCTCGCGGCGCATCTGATGCTGGCACTGATCATCTTCGCCGCCATCGTCTGGACGCTGCGACGGCTCGGCGACCGTGCGCCGGTGCTGGCGGCAAGTCGCTTGCGCGTGACGAGCTGGGTATTGTTGGGGCTGACCTTCCTGCAGATCTATTTCGGTGCGCTGGTTGCGGGTCTGCGCGCCGGTCGCGTCTTCAACACCTGGCCGGAGATCGACGGCGCGCTGATCCCGTCTGCGTCGCGGCTGTTCTTCGAGGACCCGTGGTGGCGCAACATGTTCGACAACACGCTGACGGTTCAGTTCCAGCATCGCATGACCGCCTATGTGTTGTTCGCACTCGCGATCTGGCATGTGATCGATGCGATCCGCGCGCGGGCAGGGAACGCCGTCGTCAATGGCGCGCTGTGGCTGGCAGCATCGATCGCGGTGCAGGCAGCACTCGGCATTCTCACGCTGCTGCATCAGGTGCCGATCGATCTGGCGCTGACGCATCAGGCGGTGGCGATCGTGGTTCTGACGCTGGCGATCCTGCAGGTGGAGCGGATGAAGCCGCGCGGGGCGGCATTGACGGAGCGTCAGCTCGACCTCGCGGTCGGCAAGGCCGCCTAGCTGTTGCGCGTTACCGACTAGAACGATTGTAACGGAGTTGACGCAGTCGTGTGGCTGTGCGGCTTTCGCTCACGCGCAGTGCGCAATAGATACGACGCACCACCACACGGGATTGGGTCATGTCCTCCGCATTCATTCAGGCTGCCGTCATTCTGCTGCGCGAGGGCCTTGAGGCCATGCTCGTGATCGCGGCGCTGGCCGGCTATCTCAGGAAATCCGGCGGCGGCCATCGCGTGACCGCGCTCTATCTGGGCGCGTTGGCGGCGATCTTCGCCAGCCTGATCGCGGCCTGGGCCTTTGCGGTGTTCAATTCCGGCGATCACAGCGATGTCTTTGAAGCCATCGTCATCCTGTTTGCGGCAGGCCTGATGCTCTATGTCAGCGGCTGGCTGATGGTGAAGCAGGATCCGCGCGGCTGGCAGGATTATCTGGCGGCGAAAGCGGATCAGGCGCTCGCGCAGGATACCGGTCTCGCCGTCGCGATGCTGGCATTTCTCGCGGTGTTTCGTGAGGGTGCCGAGACGGTGCTGTTCATCAACACGCTCGCGACCACCGAAGGCGGCTGGAGCGTCGGGCTGTTCGGTGGTCTGGCGGCGGCGACCGCCGGTCTGGTCGTGCTGTTCTACTTCATCAACATGATTGCCCAGCGCATCCCGCTGCGGCCGCTGTTCATCATCACCTCGGCCTTCCTGTTCGTGATGGGCATCAAGTTCATCGGCGAAGCCATCCAGGAATTCCAGGAACAGGCGATGATCCCGGTTACCGACGCGCCGGGCTCGACGTTCCTCACGGCAATCGGATTCAATCCGACGCTGGAAGCACTGTCGATCCAGTTGCTGGTGGTGCTGTTTGCGCTGGCGACCTATTCGGTGTTCCAGCGCAATGCGCGTTTGATCCGCGAAGCGAAAGCGATGCGCGCCAAAGCGTGAGCGCGCATCGCAGTACGGCTTACGCGTTCAGCGCCTGCTCGAGATCCGCGATCAGATCTTCCTTGTCCTCGATGCCGACAGACAGCCTGACAACGTCGGGCCCGGCGCCGGAGCGCGTCTTGGCTTCGTCGTCGAGCTGGCTGTGCGTGGTCGAGGCCGGGTGGATCACCAGCGAGCGGGTGTCGCCGACATTGGCAAGATGCGAGAACAGTTTCAGGTTCGACACCAGGCTGACGCCGGCGTCGTAGCCGCCCTTCAGACTGAAGGTGAACACGGCGCCCGCGCCCTTCGGCGCATATTTGCGCGCGAGGGTGTGATAGCGGTTATCCGACAATCCCGAATAATTCACCGCCGCCACTTTCGGATGTGCCGACAGCCATTCGGCGACCGCCTTGGCATTGTCACTGTGGCGCTGCATGCGCAGCGGCAGCGTCTCGATGCCGGTCTGGATCAGGAATGCGTTGAACGGCGACAGTGCGGGGCCGAGATCGCGCAGGCCGAGTACGCGGCAGGCGATGGCGAACGCGAAGTTACCGAAGGTCTCCTGCAGCTTGATGCCATGATATTCCGGGCGCGGCTCTGACAGCACCGGATATTTGTTGCCTTTCGACCAGTCGAAGGTGCCCGCATCCACGATGATGCCGCCGAGCGAATTGCCGTGGCCGCCGAGAAACTTGGTCAGCGAATGCACGACGATGTCGGCGCCGTGGTCGATCGGCTTGATCAAATAGGGGGTCGCCAGTGTGTTGTCGACGATCAACGGAACGCCGGCCTTGCGGGCGACGGCAGCAACCGCCTCGATGTCGGTGATCGAGCCGGCAGGATTGGCTATGGACTCGATGAAGATCGCTTTGGTCTTGTCAGTCACCGCGCGCTCGAACGAGGGGACGTCATCGGGATCGGCCCACACCACGTTCCAGCCAAAGCTCTTGAAGGCGTGGCTGAACTGGTTGATCGAACCGCCATAGAGCTTGCGCGAGGCGATGAATTCGTCGCCGGGCTGCAGCAGCTGCTGAAACACCACGAGCTGCGCGGCATGGCCGGACGCGACGGCGAGGGCGGCCGTGCCGCCTTCCAGTGCTGCGACGCGTTCCTCGAGGACAGCCGTGGTCGGATTGGTGATGCGCGTATAGATGTTGCCGAAGGATTGCAGGCCGAACAACGAGGCGGCGTGATCCGCGTCGTTGAAGACGAACGAAGTGGTCTGATAGATCGGCGTCGCGCGCGCGCCGGTGGTCGGGTCGGGCTGCGCGCCGGCATGGACGGCGAGGGTGCCGAAGCCTGGAATACGATCGTTCATCATCACTCCCTGTCGAATAGCGGTTTGTTGGCGCCAACCTGATCGGGCGCAGCGCTGCCGTCAAGGCGAGGCGGCATTTTGCCCTGACTTCGCAACAGTCGTGCTGCGCTGTGTCATTTCAAAGGAAATAAAATCGCGAAACGCACCGTCAGGCGGTGTCGTTCTTGTCCTTGTTATTTTGCTGCGCAACGCGATCGGCCGCAGCGGTGCTACCACCGCCAAGGCTGCTGCGATTCAGCGACAGCCGCATGCCCTGGGTGGGGATCGGCGCGCGCTTGGAGCTGAGCGTGCGCGAATTGACACCCATCCACTGGATCTCCGACGACAGTCGGCCATATTCGATCTTGGGGCAGCGGTTCATCACCACCTTGATGCCTGCGGATTCAAGTTTGGCGGCGGCCTCATCATGGCGCACGCCAAGCTGCATCCAGACCACCTTGGGCAGCGGATCGAGCGTCAGTATGATGTCGACGATCGGCATGACATGCTCGGCGCTGCGGAAGATGTCGATCATGTCGACCGGGCGACCGATCTCCTGCAGCGAGGCGACGAACGGCTTGCCCAGTAGGCTCTTGCCGACCTGGCCGGGATTGATCGGGATCATGTCGTAGCCGCGTTCGGCGAGATACTTGAATACGAAATAGCTCGGCCGCACGTTTTGCGGGGAGGCGCCAACCATCGCGACGGTTTTGACGGTGTTGAGGATCTCGCGGATATAGGCGTCGTTGTAGCTGTCGTGGTTCATTTCAATTACCGGTCTTCCCACTTCGGCTCGCGCTTTGCGATGAACGCGCCGATGCCTTCCTCGGCATCGCGGGCCATCATATTCTCGGTCATCACTTCAGCGGCGAAGCGATAGGCATCCGCGAGGCTCATCTCGGCCTGGCGATAGAACGCTTCCTTGCCGATCTTCACCGTATGCGCCGACTTGCGCGCAACTTGTTCTGCCAGCGCGATCGCCGCATCGCGTTCGGTGCCGGCGGGCACCACGCGGTTGATCAGGCCGATCTCGCGGGCGCGGTCGGCGGAGATGGGCTCGCCGGTGAGCAGCATTTCCATCGCCTGCTTGCGCGGCACGTTGCGCGACAGCGCCACCATGGGCGTCGAACAGAACAGGCCGATATCGACGCCGGGCGTCGCGAATTTTGCGTGTTCGGAGGCGATCGCGAGATCGCAGCTCGCCACGAGTTGGCAGCCTGCAGCAGTAGCAACGCCTTGCACGGCGGCGATCACCGGCTTCGGCAGCCGCACGATGGCCTGCATCATGGCGCTGCAGATCGTCATCATATGCGCAAAATAGGCGCGGCCGCGATCGGCATCAGTGCGGCGCGCGGTGAGTTCTTTCAGGTCGTGTCCGGCGGAGAAGACCGAGCCACTGGCGGCGATCACCACGGCGCGCACAGTCTTGTCGCCGGCCATGTCATCGAGGGCGGCGTGCAGCTCGCCGATCAGTCCTTCGGAGAGGCTGTTGCGGGCGGCCGGACGATTCAGCGTCAACACGCCGATGCTGCCGACCGTTTCACGCAGAAGAATGGATGGCCGCGCTGTTTCCGCGCGTGCTGGTTGAACCATGACTTGAGATTCCATCGCTGGGCAGGACCGTCACCATATTGTAACAGGACGGCACAAGCGAGAGCAGGGTGGAGACATGACGACTGCGAAAATGAGCGTGGCTGAACTCGAGGCGTTTCTGAAGCGCGAGTTCCCGCAGGCCTTTGGCGCCGGCGATATCGCGATTGAAAGCGCTGATGGTACCACTTGCCTGCTGCGCCAGACCTATGGCGAACGCATGCTGCGGCCGGGCGGCACGGTATCGGGTCCGACACTGATGGCCCTGGCCGATTTTGCCATGTACGTCGTGCTGTTGTCGGCGATCGGCCCTGTGGGCCTCGCAGTGACCACCAGCCTGAACATCAATTTCCTGCGCAAGGGCCTGCCGGGGCAGGATGTGCTGGCAGCCGCCAAGCTGCTGAAGCTCGGAAAACGCCTCGCGGTGGGGGAAGTGACCCTGTTATCAGGCACTTCCGCCGATCCGATCGCCCATGTGACGTCGACCTATTCCATTCCGAACGTTGGGTAATTTGAAGGGTATTATAGAACCATAATTATAACGCCATGATTTAATAGGCGAATTCTGCCATATTTGGCATTGACGGAATCCGGTTGTCTATCTAGAAACGCCTCAGTTCGGCGGATCACCGCCGATATCCCCTTTTCATGGATATTCACAATGAAGACGTTTTCGGCAAAGCCCGCCGAGATCACGAAGAAGTGGATCGTCATCGACGCCACTGGTCTCGTGGTGGGCCGGCTGGCCACGTTGGTCGCAATGCGGCTGCGCGGCAAGCATCTCCCGACTTACACCCCGCATGTTGATTGCGGCGACCATGTCATCATCGTCAACGCGGACAAGGTGGTTTTCACCGGCCGCAAGCGTGAAGACAAGGTCTACTATCACCACACCGGCTTCATCGGCGGCATCAAGGAACGTACTGCGAAGTCGATCCTCGAAGGTCGTTTCCCGGAGCGCGTTGTCGAGAAGGCTGTTGAGCGCATGATCCCGCGCGGTCCGCTCGGTCGCGTCCAGTTCGGCAATCTGCGTGTTTATGCCGGTGCAGAGCACCCGCACGAGGCCCAGCAGCCGGAAGCATTCGATGTCGGCGCTTTGAACCGCAAGAACAAGAGGGCCGCATAATGTCGGATACCATGCAGTCTCTCGATCAGCTGGCGTCGCTGAAGGTGTCCGCTCCGGATGCCCCGAAGTACGTCAAGAAGGTCGACAAGCAGGGCCGTGCCTATGCGACCGGCAAGCGTAAGGACGCTGTCGCTCGTGTCTGGATCAAGCCGGGCGCCGGCAAGGTTGTCGTCAACACCCGTGAAGTCGAAGTGTACTTCGCTCGTCCGGTGCTGCGCATGCTCATCCAGCAGCCGCTGGTCGCTGCAGCCCGCGCTGGCCAGTACGACGTGATCTGCACCGTTGCCGGTGGCGGTCTGTCGGGCCAGGCTGGTGCCGTGCGTCACGGCATCTCCAAGGCTCTGACCTGCTTCGAGCCGGATCTGCGCGGCGTCCTCAAGAAGGGCGGCTTCCTGACCCGCGACTCGCGCGTCGTCGAGCGCAAGAAGTACGGTAAGGCGAAAGCCCGCAAGTCCTTCCAGTTCTCGAAGCGCTAATTTCTGCTTCGATAAGATTTGCTGCAAATGCGGTGAATACAATTTTGAAAAGGGCGCCTTCGGGCGCCCTTTTTGCGTTCCGGGACATTCCGGATACCGACAGATTGATGCAGTTTTTCGTGAAAACTTGTGCAGGCGCGCAAACGGATTTCCAATCGGTACACTCGTATGTTCGATGATGGCGAAGAGGCCACTCCGAATCATGATGGTTCGGAAATCTCGCAACAATTGCCGGTGCTCAAATATGTCGCTCGATTCTTCCACGCTCTATTTGGTGGCAACTCTGGTTGCGGCGATGTTGGGCGGGATGCTGCTGTTCTTCGGACGACAGGAAAAGATCGCGGCCCTCAACTGGTGGGGGCTGGCTTACCTGCTCGGCGCCGTATCGGTCGCATTGTGGACACTTGCCGCGTCGCTCCTGGGTGACGTGCTGTCGCTGGCATTCAATGCCGTGGGCTTCGTGGCCTGCGGCATGGTGTGGAACGCTGCGCGCGTGTTCCACGGCCGCAGCCCGAGCTGGGCCGGCCTGTTTCTCGGTGCCATTGCCTGGATCGCGGTGATCTTCACCCTGCCGGCTGAGGCTGCGTCGCTGCGCATGACCATCGGCGCTGGCATCGTGGCGCTTTATGCGATGCTGACGGCGCATGAATTGTGGAACGAGCGTCGCAAGGCGGTGCAACGGCGGTGGCCGACCATTTTGGTGCCGATGCTGCATGGTTTCGTCCTGATGCTGCCGATCCTGCTCGGCGATCTGCTGCATGGCGATCACAGCAATTTCGGCAACAGCATCTGGGTCACGGCCTTTGCCGTCGAACTCGTGCTTTATGCGGTCGGCACGGTGTTCCTGATCTTCATGCTGGTGTCCGAGCGTGCGGTCACGGCGCACAAGGTCGCCGCGTCCTGCGATCCGCTCACCGGCCTGTTCAACCGCCGCGGCTTCTCCGAGGCGACGGCGCGGATGATTGAGCGCGAAGCGAAGGCCGGCCGCCCGGTCACGGTCATGATCTTCGACATCGATCACTTCAAGTCGATCAACGATCGCTTCGGCCATCCCGCCGGCGACGAGGTGCTGAAACTATTCGCCACGGTCATCACGCATACGCTGCGGATCACCGACCTGTCGGGCCGCATCGGCGGCGAGGAGTTTGCGGCGATGTTGCCCTGCAGCCTGGACGAGGCGATGCAGGCTGCCGAGCGTGTGCGCGAGGCGTTTGCGACCTGCGGCATCCAGGTCGACGAGGCACCGGTCGCGACCACCGTGAGTATCGGTGTGGCCGGCGGACCGGCCGGCACTGAACTCGACGTCCTGCTGGCTGCCGCGGACACTGCGCTGTACCAGGCCAAGCGCAGCGGACGTAACCGCGTGCAGGCCGCGGAAGAAGAGCCGCTGTCGCTGGAGCAGGGGCGCCGCGCTGCGGCGATCGGGCAGGCGGCGAAGCCGAGCGTCGTGCGGGCTGCGGTCACGATGACGGCAAGCGGCGCGCGATAAAGGATCCGTTTACCATTCGATCCCTATGGTCATCGCATGATGACCTCGCCTGACTCGACTTCCAATACTGCTTTGATGTCGCTCGAAGCGGCTGCCGCTTCGGCCCGTGCCGGCTTTGCCTGCATGTTTTCGAGCTCGGACGAATACGAGACTGCGCTGATCACCGAGCGTCGTGCGCAGGGGCGCTACGGCGCGCAGCACAGCAAACTGCCGGTCGTCGCTTTCATCGGCTGCTGCGTCATGGTCGTCGGCACGGTTCTGCTGTTCGCCTGATCACTTTTCGGCGGCTCCTTCACCGAACCCCGACTTTGCGGTAAAGACACCGACCGCAAAACAAAGGGTCGGGAAACCATGATCACTGAAATCGCACAGATCGACGTCAAGCCGGGCACCGAGAAGGATTTCGAGGCGGCCGTCGCCAAGGCGAAGCCGCTGTTCCTCCGCGCCAAGGGCGGCAAGGGTTTTGAGCTGCACAAGTCGGTCGAGATGCCCTCGCGCTACCGTCTCGTCGCCAGGTGGGAAACCCTCGAAAACCACACCGTCGATTTCCGTGGTTCGCCCGATTTCGCCGAATGGCGCGCGCTGGTGGGCCCATATTTCGAAACGCCGCCTTATGTCGAGCACACCGAGACTGTGCTGACCACCTGAGTTCGATCAGTAGGTAAGGCGGATTAGCCAACGGGTCGCGCGAAACGCGCCCGATGATAAACTCCGCGTAGTCCGCCTTACGCCGCCATCGCCTTATCCTGCGCAGAGGCTTCGTCCCCTTCGCGCATGAAGTCGATGACGACCTTGACGATCGCCAGCACCGGCAATGCCAGTGCGAGACCCCAGACGCCGAAGACGACGCCGAGCAGGATCTGGAACGCGAACAGCGTGGCAGGCGGAATGTCCAGCGCCTGCCGCTGCAGGATCGGGGTCAGGATGTAGCTCTCCAGCGCATGCACGCCCATGAACAGCGCAAAGGCCGACGCGGCGGCGACCCAGCCCGAGGCGAGGCTGGCGAGCACGACGATCAATCCGCCGAGCAGGGCGCCAACGGTGGGAATGAAGGCGAGCAGGCCGGCCTGAACGCCGAGAATGAAGGCGCTGGGAATCCCGATCAGCTTCAGCCCGATCCAGGTAATGGCGCCGACCACCACCATGGTGAGCATCTGCGCGATCAGCCAGCGCTGCAGCGTGTCGCTGATGCGATCGACGATGACCGTCATCGGCGCGCGATGCTTCGCCGGCGTGAGATGCAACAGCCCTTTGCGATAGACGCTGGGCTGTGCGGCAAAGGACAGACCCAGAAACAGCACGATGAAGAAGTTGCCGACCGCGCCGACGGTGCCGAGCAGGATCTTCAGTGTCTGGCTGACAATGGCGCCGCCTGATGATGCGATGGTGCCGGCGCTCGGCAGGCCACTACCCGACTTCGGCGTTGAGGTGGCGGGCGACGTGCCGGGCTCGGCGGGCGTATCCGACGTGATGCTGTTGAAATCGAAATAGCTGGTGTCGACGCCGTGCTGCTCAAGATAGGTCTTTACGTTGACGACCTGTGACTTGAGGGTGCCGGACAGCGTCTTGGCCTGATTGGCGATGGTCGACCCGCCCAGATACATCACGCCCACCAGCATCGCGGCGAGCACAATGCAGATCATGACGAGCCGCATTGGATGCGGGCCGCCCATGAAGCGCCCGGATAATTCCGTCAGCGCATTGAGCGCCACGCCGAGCAGGATGCCTGCGAAGATCAGGAATAGCGTTCCCGAGAAGTACCAGGCGAAGCCTATGAGGATCGCGAAGGACACCGTGGCGATGCCGCCCGCCGTGATCGCCCAGGTCAGGTCGCTGCGCGCCAGATCGCGCGTCTGGACATTGGCTTCTGCGGGCACGGTGGATCCTTCGCATTGATTGGACTTTCACTGTTCCGTCAATTGCATCGGGGATCAAGACATATCGCCGCTTTGACGTCTCCGTCGCGATCGTGCATGGCCGATGGGGGAGGCCAATAATAATGAACATGCTGAAATGGGTTGGTCCGGTTGGATTGCTCGCAGCTCTGGTGATCGGGGATCAGATCCGGATCAACCGGCCCGCGCACAAATATCGGCTGACCATGGAGGTCGAGACGCCGGACGGCGTGAAGTCGGCCTCGAATGTCGTCTCCGTGCATCCCTATCGGGGCTACCAACCTGCCGGCAAGGTGACGTCACGGGGCGATGCGGTGGTCGTCGATCTCGGCGGCGGCAGGAGCCTTGCCGCGCTCATGTTGCATGACGACAAGGGCAGTGCGGATTTCGACGGCGCCAATTTCGTGGCGATGCGCGCCTATCAGGCGGCGGGGCGCAAGATCGCCTTTCGCGACGTCAGCAGCCAGACCGGCGCCGTTCCGGTCACTGGCGAATTGATGCCGGTGCTGGCCAGTTTCACAGACCCCCGGGATGCATCGACGGCGCGGCGGCTGCAGCCGGATGATCTGTCGCCCCTCGGCGCTGGCACGCGGCTGCGCGGCGTTACGGTCGAGGCGGTGCCGAATGGTCTGTGGCCGATCGATTTCGGCGGGGGTCTCGGCGAACCCGTCACGCGCGGTGTCACCGCGAAGCTGCCGTGGGTGACCAGCGAAGGGGAGGCAGCCAGGGCGCTTGCGGCGATAGGCTTCCCGAACGCGCCTGAACCGGCGATGGCGCTCGCCCGGAAATAGCCGCTAGGAGAGGCGCAACGAAAAAAGCGCCCCGTTTCCGGAGCGCCCTGATCGTTTCGATGTAATCCCGGAGGGAGTTACAGCGAGTAGTACATGTCGAATTCGACCGGGTGCGGCGTCATTTCGTAACGCATCACTTCGGTCATCTTCAGTTCGATGTAGCTGTCGATGAAGTCGTCATCGAACACGCCACCGTTCTTGAGGAAGCCGCGATCCTTGTCGAGGTTCTCGAGGGCTTCACGGAGCGAACCGCACACCGTCGGGATCGACTTCAGCTCTTCCTTCGGCAGATCATAGAGGTCCTTGTCCATGGCCGGACCCGGATCGATCTTGTTCTTGATGCCGTCGAGACCGGCCATCAGCATCGCGGCGAAAGCGAGATACGGATTGGCCATCGGATCCGGGAAGCGGACTTCGACGCGCTTGGCCTTCGGGTTGGTGGTGTAGGGGATGCGGCAGGAGGCCGAGCGGTTGCGCGCGGAGTAGGCGAGCAGCACCGGGGCTTCGTAGCCGGGGACCAGACGCTTGTAGGAGTTGGTCGACGGATTGGTGAAGGCGTTGATCGCCTTGGCGTGCTTGATGATGCCGCCGATGTAGTGGAGGCAGGTCTCGGAGAGATCGGCGTACTTGTTGCCGGCGAAGGTTGGCTTGCCGTCCTTCCAGATCGACTGGTGCACATGCATGCCCGAGCCGTTGTCGCCGAAGACGGGCTTCGGCATGAAGGTGGCGGTCTTGCCGTAGATGTGCGCGACCTGATGGATGCAATACTTATAGATCTGCATCTGGTCGGCCATGTAGGTCAGCGTGTCGAACTTCATACCGAGTTCGTGCTGGGCGGACGCCACTTCGTGGTGATGCTTCTCGACCTTGACGCCCATGCGCGCCATCGCGCCGAGCATTTCCGAGCGCATGTCCTGCACCGAGTCCTGCGGCGGGACGGGGAAGTAGCCGCCCTTGGTGCGGATGCGGTGGCCGAGATTGCCGCCTTCATATTCGGTGCCGGAGTTGGTCGGCAATTCGGACGAGTCGAGCTTGAAGCCGGTGTTGTAGGGGTCGCTCGAGAAGCGGACGTCGTCGAACACGAAGAATTCGGCTTCCGGACCGACGAACACGGTGTCGCCGATGCCCATGGACTTGACCATGGCTTCGGCCTTCTTGGCGATGCCGCGCGGGTCGCGGTTATAGGGCTCGCCGGTGGAGGGCTCGAGAATGTCGCAGGTGATGACCATGGTGGTCTCTGCGAAGAACGGATCGATCGTCGCCGTTGCCGGATCCAGCATCAGCATCATGTCGGACTCGTTGATCGCCTTCCAGCCGGCGATCGAGGAACCGTCGAACATGGTGCCTTCGGCAAACATTTCTTCATCGACCATCGAGACGTCGAAGGTCACGTGCTGCCACTTGCCGCGGGGATCGGTGAAACGCAGGTCGACGTACTTGACGTCATTGTCCTTGATGGACTGCAGGACTTCTTTGGCGGTCGTCATGGGGCTCCCTACCTTTTTTGCGGGCCGATTTCCGGGACGTAACAATCTGTCGTGACGATCAGGTCACAACGGCATGTTTTCAACAAGACAAACCGTCAACAACAGAAGGCTGCCGAAGCAGCCTTTTTGGTGACGCCTTGAAGCGTTGAATGTCGGATAGCACCCGGCTTGGAGAGCGTCCAGTCCGTCAGATCGCGTCGAGTCCGGACTCGCCGGTACGGATGCGCACGGCTTCCTCGATGTTCGACACAAAGATCTTGCCGTCACCAATGCGGCCGGTTTGTGCGGCGCGACGGATGGCATCGATCGCCTTTTCGACGAGGTCGTCGCCAATCACGATCTCGATCTTCACCTTGGGTAGAAAGTCGACGATGTATTCAGCGCCGCGATAAAGTTCGGCATGGCCCTTCTGACGGCCGAAGCCCTTGGCTTCCGTGACGGTAATGCCTTGCAACCCGACTTCCTGAAGAGCCTCTTTCACCTCGTCCAGCTTGAAGGGCTTGATGATGGCTTCGATCTTTTTCACTGAACGTCTCCCCGGCACTTCCAATCAGGCCGCAAGTTATTTGCCTCAAGTAGCTTTGACCATTGCGCGTTGTGCGCACACTGTTCGATACCCAATTTCGGGCGTTATTACGCTGCCGCCACGCCGCACAGACGAAATCTCGCCCGATGCGGTAGACGGTCGGCCACCCCTGTCTCTCGAACAGGTGTCTTTCAACATTTGCCGGTGAGCGCGACGGACCCGAAGCTGGCTTCCCTAAAAGCAGGGTCCGTGCCAAGTTCGCTCCTCGGCTATTTTTGAAGCATTATCAGGTTATTACATCGCACCTGACGAGGTTCGCATCAAGAGTATTCGATTACTTTTGCCTACATAGTGATCAAAGTGATCGCGTGATGTGCAGTTTTACTCTGCTGCGTTCGCGTGTGACGCGAGTGCCTTCCAAAAAGGCGTAATGAGAAGCGAGATGGATATTCTAACGACCGACGAGATGGCGCGCGCTGATCAACTCACGATTGCGGCGGGCACGCCAGGCTTCAAACTCATGCGCGCCGCCGGACGGGCGGTCGCGGATGTGGCGGGCGAACTGGCCGAGGAGGGGGCGATCCTGGTCGTTGCCGGTCGTGGCAACAATGGCGGTGATGGCTTCGTCGCGGCGGCCGAGCTCGCGGCGCAGGGGCGTGACGTTTCGGTGATCCTGCTCTGCGACCGGGCAACGCTGAAGGGCGATGCGGCGCTGGCTGCCAAGGGATGGAAGGGTGAGGTGCTGCCCTGTGATCCCTCCTTGATCGGGCAGCCGGCTTTGATCATCGATGCGTTGTTCGGCGCCGGGCTCAATCGTCCGGTCAAGGGCGATCCGCTGATCATGATCGACGCCATCAATGCGGCCGGCGTGCCCGTGCTGGCTGTCGACCTGCCGAGCGGTATCAACGGCGATTCAGGGGCCGTGATGGGTGGCGCTATCAGGGCGACCGAGACCGTGACGTTCTTCAGGCCCAAGCCGGGCCATCTGCTGGTGCCGGGCCGGGTGCATTGTGGCCGGCTGCGGGTGATCGACATCGGCATCGATGAGGATGTGCTGGCGGAAATCCGGCCGCAGACCTTCGAGAACAATCCGGACCTGTGGGCCGACGCGTTTCCGGTGCCGAAAATCAACAGCCACAAATTCTCGCGCGGCCATGCCGTGGTTGTCTCCGGCGACATCGCCGCCACGGGCGCTGCCCGGCTGTCCGCCCGCGCGGCGCTGCGCGGCGGGGCGGGATTGGTGACGGTGGCGTCGCCGCGCGATGCGCTGGCGGTCAATGCCGCCGCGCTGACTGCGGTGATGGTGCGGCCGGTGGATACGTCGGCAGAGTTCGCCGCGCTGATCGGCGGCAAGGTGTCAGCCTGCGTGATCGGGCCGGGCGCCGGTGTTGGCGAGCGGACGCGCATGTTCGTGGAGGCCATCCTGGCCACGAAGCGACATGTGGTGCTCGACGCCGATGCGCTGACCAGCTTCGCGGGGGCGCCCGAACAGCTGTTCGGTCTGATCAAGGCCAGCCCGGAATCCGGTGTCGTGTTGACGCCTCACGAAGGTGAATTTTCACGCATCTTCAGTAAGGTGGACGTGGAACATCCAGCGTTATCTAAATTGGAGCGGGTTCGTCTGGCGGCGCAAGAGTCAGGTGCTATCGTGCTGTTGAAGGGGCCGGATACGGTCGTGGCATCGCCTGACGGCCGGGCCGCCATATCGGCCAATGCGCCGCCATGGCTGGCGACTGCCGGTTCCGGCGACGTGCTGGCCGGGATTATCGGCGCGCTGCTGGCGCAAGGCGTTCCGGCCTATGAGGCCGCCTGTATCGGCGTCTGGATGCATGGCGAGGCCGGCAGCGAAGCTGGGCCGGGGCTGATCGCCGAGGATCTGACCGAGGTGCTGCCGGCGGTGTTCCGTCGGCTCTACGACCAGCTCGGTATCCAGTACTGAGAAGGCCTAGTCGACGCCGTACCAGCGGACCTGCCGCGGCGCGGCCCAGTCGGCGACGAAGGCCTCCATCAGCCAGCGCCCGACATTGTTGGCGGCAAAGGCGATGCGCTGGGTCTGACCGGCGTCGAGCGCCAGGGTGTCGAGCCAGAACGGCTTCCAGCCATCATCGAGCCTGTCGAGCAGGCGGACGTGATGGCCGTGGATCTGGAACACCATCGGGCTGGTGGCCCGGTTGGTCAGCGCAAGCACTATGGTGCGGCCGGGCTTGGTTCGGAATGCCGGCGGCGTGCTGGCGGACAGATCGACCGGCTTCACCCATTCGGGACTGACGGCGCTCAGGGCCATATCGACGCGCAGCGCGCCCTTGAGATCGAGCTGAGCTGGCAAACCGTTGGAGGGCAGCGGCGCGGCGGCCGGCAGGGGCGTGGCCCGTAGCGGCGGATCGTTGGACATTTGGATCTGGCCGATCGGCCGGGCTGTCTTGCCGTCATGGAGCAGGATCGCCGAGGTCGATCCCGCCGGCCTGACGGCGTCGAGGAAGACGTCGACCCGGGTTCCGGGCGCCAGCACCACCTGATTGTTGCGGGCAGGGAATGGCTCCGAGGGCTGACCGTCGATGGCCATCACACGGACCTCGTGATCGTCGAATTTCAGAGCAACCACATTGCGTTGGCAGCCATTGATGAGACGGAGTCTGAGCCGTTCATTGACGCGTGCCGACAGCTCCAGCGTGGATTTCCGGTTGATCAGGAACAGCGCGGCGGCGTCTTTCGGATCACTGGCGGGGGCGAGCAGACTGCCGTCCGGCCTGAGGCGGAAGTCCTCGATCAGCAGCACCTCGTCGCGGTCCACCTCGACCGGATCGCTCTCCTGGATGACCAGGCTGCGAACCTGGGACGGCAGCGCCTGACCGTCGCCGAGTAGGCGCATGTCCAGATACGACGTTCCGGCGCTGCGCATCTGCAGCTTGAACGCGTCCTTGGCCCCGGCGGCGACCGGCTTGCGGTCGAGCAGCGGCCCGATCCCGGACGAGCCGTTAATGCCTCGGCAGTTCAAGACGATAGGGACCGGCAGCTGATTGGCGAGTTGAACCGTGATCTCGTCGCCGCGGTTGAAGCGCAGCGGCCCCTTCTGGGCCGAATGGAGCGTCCAGGCCTCGGTGGAGGCACCGGGCTTCACCGGGAAGGGATCAGCCTTGGCCTGTAGCTCCAGCGCGGCGACGGCTTGCGCGAGGCTGACCCGGGGCAGAATCGGGGCGATCAACGTGCTCCCTGTGCCTGCAAGCAGGGTCCGGCGCGTGAGGGGGAGAAAGCGGTTCGTCATGCCCAAATCCCGACCATTTTGCCGCGCCAAAGTCCAGTTGCCGGGGCTGCGGCAAGTAAGCCGCTATGTGACCATTTTTTTGCTGCGAACCACGGTCCCCATGTTATAAGCCCGCCGCTCGCGACATCGCGGCCGGACATGATGTTTTTCGCGGGCGTGGCGGAATTGGTAGACGCGCTGGATTTAGGTTCCAGTGACGAAAGTTGTGGGGGTTCGAGTCCCTCCGCCCGCACCAAGCGCACATAGCGTTTGACCATGACGATTTTCGGACGTGTTTCCGCAAGGTTGGCCTTGCAGAGACAGTTCGCACCACCGGCGCAGGCTCTGGCCTGATGCCGCACAGATTTACAATGTCCGGGCCATTGGGCCGGACCAAGCGGGAAGAAGATTGACGCCATGCAGGTGAATGAAACCCTCTCCGAGGGATTGAAGCGCGAGTTCTCGGTCAACGTGCCGGCTGCCGACATCGAAGCCAAGGTCGATGCGCGCCTCGATGACATGAAGGGCAAGGTCAAGCTCAACGGCTTCCGCCCGGGCAAGGTTCCCGTCGGTCACCTGAAGCGTCTCTATGGTCGCTCGGTTGCCGCCGAGACCGTCGATGAATTGATCCGCGACACCAACACGCAGATCTTCACCGAGCGTGGCTTCAAGCTCGCCTCCGAGCCGAAGATCACGATGCCGACCGAGCAGAAGGAAGTCGAAGACATCCTGTCGGGCAAGTCGGACCTCAATTACACCGTCGCCATCGAAGTCGTGCCGCCGATCGCGCTCGCCGACTTCAAGAGCTTCACCGTCGAAAAGCCGGTGGCCGAAGTGACCGATGCGGACGTCGATGAAGCCATCAAGCGCGTCGCCGACCAGAACCGTTCGTTCACCGAGAAGGCTGGCAAGGCCGAGTCAGGCGACCGCGTTACGGTCAATTTCAAGGGCACCATCGACGGCGTCGCCTTCGAGGGCGGTACCGGCGAGGAGATCCCGGTTGCGATCGGCTCCAACACCTTCATCCCGGGCTTCGAGGACCAGCTGATCGGCATCGCCGCCGGCGAGACCCGCACCCTCAAGGTGTCGTTCCCGGTCAACTATGCGAGCGAGACGCTGGCCGGTAAGGCCGCCGAGTTCGAGACCACTGCGGCCAAGGTGGAATCGCCCGTCGACACCGTGATCGACGACGAGTTCGCCAAGACCCTCGGCCTCGAGTCCCTCGACAAGCTGAAGGAAGCCGCACGCGAGCGTCTCGTTGCCGAATTCGCCGGTGCGACCCGCCAGCGCGTCAAGCGCCTGCTGCTCGACCGTCTCGACGAGACCCACAAATTCGATGCGCCTCCGTCGCTGGTCGACGAAGAGTTCAAGCTGATGTGGAATTCGATCCAGCAGGAGATGGCGTCGTCGGGCAAGACCTTCGCCGATGAGGACACCACCGAAGAAGCCGCTCAGGAAGAGTACCGCAAGATCGCCGATCGCCGCGTTCGTCTCGGTCTCGTGCTCTCGGAGATCGGCGAGAAGAACAAGATCACCGTCAGCGATGACGAGGTCAGCCGTGCCGTGATTGAGCGCGCCCGTTCGATGCCGGGCCGCGAGAAGGAAGTGTGGGACTTTTACCGCAGCAATCCCAACGCGCTGGCCCAGCTTCGTGCACCGATCTACGAGGACAAGGTCGTCGACTTCATCCTCGAACTGGCCAATGTGACTGAGAAGAAGGTGTCCAAGGACGACCTTTACAAGGACGAGGACGAGAAGACCGCGGCCTGAGCCGCAGCTTCTTAGAAGACGTTAAAAGAAACGCCGGCCGGGTCCGCCAGCCGGCGTTTTGACGTTAAGGATACCGCTCGAAACAGGTTCCAAAAGGGCTCCAGCGCTTTGCGGTGGCCGTCCGAATCGGCTTGAACTGAGGTTCAGGGCGGCATGTGGACCGGTGGTCTTGTTGCTGCTCGATTGGTCCATATCTGTGGGCTCTGTTTGTTGTTCCTGCATCACGGGACGTTCGTCCTCTCCCGGCAAACCGTAACCGGTTCCAGTCTTGCCGATGGACGTGTGTCTCCTCCAACCTTTCGGGTGATCAATGCGCGATCCGGTAGAAACCTACATGAACCTCGTCCCGATGGTGGTCGAACAGACCAACCGCGGTGAACGGGCTTACGATATCTTTTCGCGCCTTCTGAAGGAGCGCATCATCTTCGTGACCGGTCCGGTCGAAGATGGCATGTCGACGCTGACCGTTGCCCAGCTTCTGTTTCTCGAAGCCGAGAATCCGAAGAAGGAAATCTCGATGTACATCAACTCGCCCGGTGGCGTGGTGACGTCGGGTCTGGCGATCTACGACACGATGCAGTTCATCCGTCCGCCGGTGTCGACGCTGTGCGTCGGTCAGGCCGCGTCGATGGGCTCACTGTTGCTGACGGCTGGCGCAAAGGACATGCGCTTTGCGCTGCCGAACGCCCGCATCATGGTTCATCAGCCGTCAGGCGGCTTCCAGGGCCAGGCCACCGACATCCTGATCCATGCCAAGGAAGTCGAGAGCCTGAAGCGCCGGCTCAACGAGATCTATGTGAAGCACACGGGACGTGCTTACGAGGACATTCACAACGCGCTCGAGCGCGATAACTTCATGACCGCGGATCAGGCGAAGGATTTCGGGCTGATCGACAAGGTCATTGACAAGCGCGCTGAAGAATCGACCCCGGCGAAGCCGGCCTAAACGACGCCGTTTCGGCGAACATATCGAGACCGAGACAGACGGCGCCCGCGCGCCGCCTGTCCCAAGCAAGCCATATCGATCAAGTTATTCCCGAATTGGTACTATGTGCCGACGCCAGCAGACGCGAGAGTTCCGCTTTCGTGCTGGTCGGGTGGTGTCATTCACGCAACGTTCCCCAATTTTCGGGGTTCTCCCGCGCAAATGCCGCAAATCACGCTATTGTCACGCTCCAGGCGATGGAGCCGATTAGCGAATTCTTGATCATCGGCTGTCAGCATGGTTCGCTGATGCGGATCGGTTAGTATCGCGGGGATTCGAGTGAGCCGTGATTCGAGCGGCATTCTGGAACGAGGTCTTTTTTGGTACGGATTTTGCTCTATCTACGGGATATGTCCCGTAACTGGGCGACCGGCAGACAAAGATCGAACGGCGGACGGAGATAGGAATGAGTAAGGTCGGTACCAGCGACTCCAAGAACACGCTGTATTGTTCGTTCTGCGGCAAGAGCCAGCACGAAGTTCGCAAACTGATCGCGGGTCCTACCGTCTTCATCTGCGACGAATGCGTTGAACTCTGCATGGACATCATCCGCGAGGAGAACAAGTCTTCGCTGGTCAAGTCGCGCGACGGCATTCCGACGCCGAAGGAAATCTGCAAGGTGCTCGATGACTACGTCATCGGTCAGTTCCATGCGAAGAAGGTTCTCTCGGTCGCGGTGCATAACCACTACAAGCGCCTCAACCACCAGACCAAGCACAACGACGTCGAACTCGCGAAGTCGAACATCCTGCTGATCGGTCCGACCGGTTCGGGCAAGACGCTGCTCGCGCAGACGCTCGCTCGCATTCTGGATGTGCCGTTCACGATGGCCGATGCGACGACGCTGACCGAAGCCGGTTATGTCGGTGAGGACGTCGAGAACATCATCCTCAAGCTGCTGCAGGCGGCCGACTACAATGTCGAGCGTGCGCAACGCGGCATCGTCTATATCGACGAAATCGACAAGATCTCGCGCAAGTCGGACAATCCGTCGATCACCCGCGACGTGTCGGGTGAGGGCGTGCAGCAGGCACTGTTGAAGATCATGGAAGGCACCGTTGCCTCCGTGCCTCCGCAGGGCGGCCGCAAGCATCCGCAGCAGGAATTCCTGCAAGTGGATACGACGAACATCCTGTTCATCTGCGGCGGTGCGTTCTCGGGCCTCGAGAAGATCATCTCGTCGCGCGGACGGACCACCTCGATCGGCTTCGCAGCGCAGGTTCTGGCACCCGAAGATCGCCGCACCGGTGAGATCTTCCGCCACGTCGAGCCGGAAGATCTGCTGAAGTACGGCCTGATCCCCGAATTCGTCGGCCGTCTGCCTGTGGTCGCGACGCTCGAGGATCTCGACGAGACCTCGCTGAAGAAGATTCTGATCGAGCCGAAGAACGCGCTGGTCAAGCAGTACCAGCGCCTGTTCGAGATGGAGAACATCGAGCTGACCTTCGCCGACGAGGCGCTGGGTGCGGTGGCCCGCCGGGCTATCGAACGCAAGACAGGTGCACGTGGTCTGCGGTCGATCCTGGAGAGCATCCTGCTCGAAACCATGTTCGATCTGCCCGGTCTGGAAGGTGTCGAGGAAGTCGTCATCTCCAAGGAGGTTGTGGATGGGACGGCTCGCCCGCTCTACATCTACGCCGACCGTTCGGACCGGACGGCGGAGAGCAGCGCAAGCGCCTGATCGGGCAGCTTTCGGGCCCATCGACTTAAGTTCAATAGGCGGCTGCCGGTGATCGGCAGCCGCCTATTTTATTGCTGCTACGCTCTGTAAACCGCCCTTGTTCATGGGTATTTCCGTGACTTGACACCCCCCCGGCCCATAGCCACCTAATGCTCTCGGCGAACACAAAATCTCCCTCAAGATTCGCCATAACGATCCGGACACGTAGAGCCTGAGACGGCCGAGCAAAGACGGAAAATCGGCACCTTGTGCGGTTGCGCCATCGGGCGGACTGCTTGCAAGGGGGCACAGCAAAAGGAATGGGCCATGACTGCCTCCAAACCCCGGCCAACCATTGTTCACGGCGAAAGCCACTCCTATCCGGTGTTGCCGCTGCGCGACATTGTCGTCTTCCCGCACATGATCGTGCCTCTCTTCGTTGGCCGCGAGAAATCGATCCGCGCGCTCGAAGAGGTGATGAAGAATGATGCGCTCATCATGCTCGCCACGCAGAAGAATGCGTCGGACGATGATCCATCGCCGGACTCGATTTACGAGATCGGTACGCTCGCCAGCGTGCTGCAGCTTTTGAAGCTTCCCGACGGCACCGTGAAGGTGCTGGTGGAAGGGCTCGAGCGCGCCAAGGTCGAGAAGTATTCCGATCGCACCGAATATTACGAAGCGACGGCTGTCGCGCTGGCCGATACCGATGCGAAGAGCGTCGAGGCGGAAGCTCTGTCGCGTTCGGTGGTCTCGGATTTCGAGAGCTATGTGAAGCTCAACAAGAAGATCTCCGCCGAAGTCGTCGGTGTCGTGCAGGCGATCACTGACTTCGCCAAGCTCGGCGATACTGTCGCGTCGCATCTCGCCGTCAAGATCGCAGATCGCCAGGGCATCCTGGAAACGCTGTCCGTCACCGCGCGCCTGGAGAAGGTGCTCGGCCTGATGGAGAGCGAGATCTCGGTGCTGCAGGTCGAGAAGCGCATCCGCTCGCGCGTCAAGCGCCAGATGGAGAAGACCCAGCGCGAGTACTATCTCAACGAGCAGATGAAGGCGATCCAGAAGGAGCTCGGCGACGACGAAGGTCGCGACGAGCTGGCCGACATCGAAGAGAAGATCGCCAAGACCAAGCTGTCGAAGGAAGCCCGCGAGAAGGCACAGCATGAGCTGAAGAAGCTGCGCCAGATGTCGCCGATGTCCGCGGAAGCGACCGTCGTGCGCAACTATCTCGACTGGCTGCTGTCGATTCCGTGGGGCAAGAAGTCCAAGGTCAAGAAGGACCTCGCCGCGGCGCAGGCCGTGCTGGACGACGATCACTACGGACTGGAGAAGGTCAAGGACCGCATCGTCGAGTATCTCGCGGTGCAGACGCGCGCCAACAAGCTGAGCGGGCCGATCCTGTGCCTCGTCGGTCCTCCCGGCGTCGGCAAGACCTCGCTCGGCAAGTCGATCGCCAAGGCGACCGGACGTGAGTTCGTGCGCGTGTCGCTCGGCGGCGTGCGCGACGAGGCGGAGATCCGCGGGCATCGCCGGACCTATATCGGTTCGATGCCCGGCAAGATCATTCAGTCGATGCGCAAGGCCAAGACGACGAATCCGCTCTTCCTGCTGGACGAGATCGACAAGATGGGCGCCGATTTCCGCGGCGATCCGTCGTCGGCTCTGCTTGAGGTCCTCGACCCCGAGCAGAACGGCACCTTTGCTGATCATTACCTGGAGGTCGACTACGATCTGTCGAACGTGATGTTCATCACCACGGCAAACACCCTGAATATTCCGGGCCCGCTGATGGATCGTATGGAGATCATCCGGATCGCCGGCTACACGGAGAACGAGAAGGTCGAGATCGCCCGCAAGCATCTCATTCCGATCGCGCTCTCGAAGCACGGTCTGGATGCCAAGGAATGGTCGATCGACGACGACGCCTTGCTCTTGATGATCCGCCGCTACACCCGCGAAGCGGGCGTGCGTAATCTGGAGCGCGAGCTCTCCACACTGGCCCGCAAGGCCGTGAAGGAGCTGATGCTCTCGAAGAAGAAGGTGGTGAAGGTCACCGAGAAGAATCTCGAAGAGTTCCTGGGTGTGTCCAAGTATCGCTACGGCGAGATCGAGAGCGACGATCAGGTCGGTGTCGTCACCGGTCTGGCATGGACGGATGTCGGGGGTGAATTGCTCACCATTGAAGGCGTCATGATGCCCGGCAAGGGCCGCATGACCGTCACCGGCAACCTGCGTGACGTGATGAAGGAATCGATCTCGGCAGCGGCGTCCTATGTCCGCTCGCGCGCGATCAACTTCGGGATCGAGCCGCCGCTGTTCGAGCGGCGCGACATCCACGTCCACGTGCCCGAAGGTGCAACGCCGAAGGACGGTCCGTCCGCAGGCGTGGCGATGGCGACGACGATCGTGTCCGTGCTCACGGGCATTCCGATCCGTCACGATGTCGCCATGACCGGCGAGATCACGCTGCGCGGCAGGATCCTGCCGATCGGTGGTCTGAAGGAGAAGCTGTTGGCAGCGGCCCGCGGCGGCATCAAGACGGTGCTGATCCCCGAGGACAATGCCAAGGATCTCACCGAGATCTCCGACGCCATCAAGGGCGGGCTGAACATCATCCCGGTCGCCCGGATGGACGAGGTGATCGCCAACGCCCTGGTGCGAGCGCCGAAGGCGATCGTCTGGGAAGAGGATACCAAGCTGCCGGTGAAGGCCGACGGCGCGGAAGAGGCCGGCAGCGGTCTGACGGCCCACTAAGGCTGATATCCTCGACAACAATCAGCGGCGCCCTTCGGGGCGCCGTTTTTTTTTATGGCAAGATCGCAGTTGCTTGAGATGTTCGGGAGACGGGACGATGCAGATCGACGGCCAATGCCACTGCGGCTTCATCAGCTATCGCGCGACGATCGATCCGCAGCGGGTGTCGATCTGTCACTGCACGGATTGCCAGATGCTGACGGGTTCGCCCTATCGCGTCACGGTACTGACGCCGGCCGACACGATCGAGATGACGGGCGGTGCGCCGAAGATCTATGTCAAACGCGGCGACAACGGTCTCAACCGGCTGCAGCACTTTTGCGGGGACTGCGGCTCGCCGATATTCGCCAGTGGCGAGGAGGCTGAGGATAACGAGTGGGGTATTCGCTGGGGCAGTATCCGCCAGCGCGCCGAGCTGCCGCCACGACGCCAGATTTGGTGCCGGTCAGCCGCGCCCTGGGTTTATGATCTTGCGGAACTGCCAGCGCGGCCAAAGGGATCGAACGATCCATAGAGGGCCAGGGGAGGTGGTAGGCGGCGAGAGATTCGAACTCCCGACCCTCTCGGTGTAAACGAGATGCTCTAACCAGCTGAGCTAGCCGCCCTCGGGCAATCACCCTCACGGCCTCTCTTTAACGCCAGCACTCCGTCGCGGCAAGACGTTCCCGCGTGGATATTCCGATCTCGCCCTCAGGTGTTTCGCCTAGCGCGCCGCCAGCACCTTGGCGAGTTGAACGCCTTCGTTCAACAGCGCCATGCGCAGCAGATCATAGGTCGTCTCGGACCCGCATGCGTTTGCCAACCGCAAAGCTTGCAGCATCGTGACGATCAGCTCGTCGCTGTCCTTGCCGCCCTGAATGACCTGGAACTGATTGGGGGACATCGGCATCAGGCGATCCGCCGGGATGTCTGAGGCAGTGCAAAGACGCTGTCTTTGATGGCGACACTCTTGCTGACGCGGGCGAGACACTTTTCGCTGACATGAAACAGCACGGCGATGGTGGCCTCGCCATCGATCATGGCTGGCAATCCCAGCGGCTCGATCTCCAGTCCGAAGCCCTGAAGAATCGGGATGCGCAAGGGATTGATGACCGAGGTGAAACCGGACAGGCCTTCCATCAGGCCATATTCCTGAATCGCGAGCAGCAGTTCGAAATAGTGATGGCTGCGGCGTTCGGATTTGCGCATGGCAAAGCGTGTCAGCTCGAACACATCGCGGCGCTGGATCAGCGCGCCATCGACAAGCTGCGCAAAATTCTCGCTGAGCATGTGAGGCAAGACGGTTGGATAGAGCCGGAAGCCGCCTGCGACAGTGCCTGCGTCGTCGGCCGCGACCAGATAGACGGCGGCATCATCGTCATACTGGTCTTTCTCGTGCTCGCCATCGACATCGAAGGCGGTCCAGCCGCGCTCGCCGACAAAGACCTCGTGCCGTAACCGAAACTGCTTGTCCAGGAGATCGCCGAACTGCCCAGCATTACCGCTGTGAATGACCTCGATCATAAAAAGCTCTCCACGCTCGTCTGCGTGGAGGGGTCTCATGATGAGTTTGGTCGCGATATTCCGTGGGCAGGGGATTGACAATTCAGAAAGCGATCAGTCCTTGTGTGATCGCTTCGGCCACGGCCTGCGCGCGCGTATGCGCATTCAACTTGTGCATGGCGGCGGTGACAGTCTTGTTCACCGTATCCTCGGAGATACCGAGAATGACGCTCGTGTCCCAAGCGGTCTTTCCGGCAGCGACCCAGCTGACGACCTCGCGCTCCCGCAAGGTGAGGGCGATCAACTTCGCACGCTGGTGAGAGCGAAGCGTTGCAAAGCGGTTGAACGCATACATGGTGACGAGCTCGATAGCGCCGTGCGCGTCTTCGGTATTTTCGACTTCGTAGCCTGCGAGTGACAAGCCGGCCTGATAGCCGTTCATGCCGTGCACGGGTGCGCAGAGGCCGAACTTCAATCCGTAATCGACAGACGCGATCTCCATGATCGTCCGTGATATCGGGCTGACCTCATCGAGCCGGATGTCGGACCAGGTGAACAGCTCGGGTTGCCGGCGGATCCGCGGCGCAACGGGATCCGAGGCATAGAAATTGGACGCGCTATATTGTTCGGCCCATGGCTTGGGCCATACTTTCAGCAGCACGCGATCTTCGAACGGTTGGTTGACGCCGGTCGAGGCCAGAAAGCAGATGTGGTTGTAGCCGAACGATTTGGCCGTAGCGGCCACGACATCGCCAACCGCAGACATGGAGGCGGCATTGGCAATGCTTTCGATGGCCGACAACGCGGTCTGAAAATGCTTGCCTTTGAATGACCCCATGGCGCGCCTGCATATCAGCTGAAATGGAGCTATGTTTTTGGGAAATAATTCTTATTATAATTTGTAGTATGTACTGGGGAGGATATCGCGGCCGTCACGGCGCGCAATTCGCCATTCGATTGACACCACAACTATACACCGTTCCGTCACGAATGATGCGGCTTGGGCGGCCTCATGATAGTTATGTTTAGTGGTTCCCAGTTACCGGAAAGGCTGCCTAGCTTAGCGCAGCGGGGGTCAAATACCCTTTGTATCTGACGATCGAGCCAACCAATGGCATCGCGATATCCACATCGAAATGGAAACGGCCGTTGTTGTCCACGCTTTCGCGGGCGCTGGAGCGGGGTTGCAGGATGGACGGCAAGGGAAGTCCGAGAAGTCGTGCACCGACGATGTGCAGCGTCAGATCCGAATCCGTCGCTTTCCATTCCAGTCTGATGGCGACTGGCCCGAACACCTCGTCCAGACAATGCGTGAACGGATCGACGTTGCGCAAGTTCGAGCGCATCGTCACATCGGGATAGATCCGGGTCCAGGTTTCCGACCCGTCGTTCTCGCTGCGCATTTCTACGCGCAGCGGCATGTTCGTGCCGCCGCGCGGAAAGCGAAATACACGTGAAAACATAGCAGTGATGATCCCATCAGGACTGGTCGCATCGGCACGGCCTTCGAGCACGAGAACGCCACTCACGTCGTGGCTATCGCGGATGGCGGCAGGCAAAGTGTCATAGTCGGCGCCGAGCAGTCGTTTCATTAGAGGCGGTGGCGCCGCCGTCTCGGATTGCTCTGCCGTGATGCCGTGATGGGCAAACTCAGCAGCAATGACGTCGTACGGAATGATGCCGGCACATGCCGCAGCGCCGCGCCACGATAGACTGTTATCAGCGAGCATCTTCAGCGCCGCGAGCGCCGGCAGCGTCGGAATATAGGGGCCGACGCCTGCATTTGCCGATAGCGTCCAGACCCGACGTGTAAGATCGCCTTTGTCGTTGATGAGGAGTGCATCGATCCGCATGCCGCCGCGGTCGGAGCCGAAGGGCTTGAAGAGATCGGCGATGGCTCGCAACGGCCGCGCCAGCGGGGTGAGCGTCTTGATGAGGCCGAGACGGACGAACAGTCCGAGCGCGGCAACGCCGTAGTGCAATAGACCGAGTTCAAGACCGGCGCGAAAGATGGCATCTGCCTTGGGATGATAGCGCGAGACGAGGAGATCGAGATCAGGCGTTTCGCATAATGCGACAGGACGACTGCCAATGCCAGGCAACGTCACTTTTTTGCCAAGGCTCCAGCCGGCATATTCACTCCAGCGACCGCTGCGAAACACGCGGACCGGTTGGCCTACCGTGGAGAGGATGGCCTTGACCACGCTCAGCCCGCGTGGAGCCCGGTTGCCCGGCGCAATGCTAACGTCGATCGAGATGACCGCGCGCGCGTCGGCCAACAACCTGTCGAGGGCCGCATGCGACAGTGCGGGCGTCGAACTTGCGCCTGACAAGACGGCAACCCCCTCCGAGCGGGCATCCTGATCGAGGTTGCCGATATGGCCTACGAAATCGCGGGCATCGGCAAGGTCGACATAGTGAAGGCCGGCACCGATGGCCGCGCGAGGCAAGCGATCGTCGCTGGCCTGAAACGGGCCGGACGAGTCTGCGATGGCATAGACACCGGGATAGCGGCTGCGAAGGGCATTCAAGAACGGCGTGTCGATGCGGCTGCGCTCGCAGGTCTCGATAGATATTTGCGTGCCGAGCTGCTGAGCGAGTTTTTCCAACCGCGCGGTGTTGCGCGCGACCGCGATCACGGCGATGCCGGACCGGATGAGACCTGCCGCAAGCCGCTCGCCGAAAGCGCCTGTGGCTCCGACCAGCAACACGCTGCGTTCAAATGGCTGCATTGGCAGCCTGGTCGAAGCCGACAGCGGAATCGCCGGCCAGATCACTGGGTAAGCGGTGCGTTAAAATACCGGTCTTGAGACCCGCAAGTGTGTGCAGCATGTGCCGGCGTAGATAAGGTAACTTCGCGGCGCGATCAAAGGTGAGGTCACGCATCAAAGCCAGCGCGCCGGAATCCGACTGAAAGAACGGCGTCATCACTCGGCTCGCCAGCTGATAGAAGCGGACATGTGCGCGTCGAACCTGTGCGTAACGCGCGAGTGCCGACGGCACATCGGTGCAAGACGCAAGCGCATCGGCCAGCGCCAGTGCGTCGAGCAATCCGTTGTTGGCGCCCTGGCCGAGTTGCGGCGAAGTCGCGTGCGCTGAATCGCCGATCAGGGCCAGCGCGCCCTTGAACGGCTTTCGTGCCGTGTAGTGCACATAAGTCGCCAGCGTGAGGTCATCTGGACTGGTTAAGCCGGCAACGACCGGCGCAAGCGCAGGCCACAGTTTTACGATCTGTTCGCGCCATGGTTCGAAACCATCGCGCCATTGCGGATAATCTCCGGGTTTTAGGCTCCAGAACAATGCCGCCAGCGGCGGCCCGCCGGGCAACGCGCGGCCGACCGGCAGATAGCCGATCATGATCCGTGCCGCGACGTAACGCTGCGCCAGTTGGCCGTCAGCGATGCCGATATCGGGGACTGCAGCCCATACAGCGCCGTAGCTGAAATCCTGCGCGGCCGCTTGCGACACCAGCGGACGGAAACGCGACCGCGCCCCTGATGCGTCGATGACAAGATCGAAGCCCAGTCGGCTGCGGCCATTTTCGTCTTGCAGCGACGAGCGCCCGTCGGCGCGCGCCTCGATATCGACGATAAGCCTGCCGGTTTCCAGCGTCGCGCCCGATCGCGCGAAGGCGGCCCACAATTCACCGTGCAGCGCGGCACGGTGAATGCCGATTGCGTAGAATTCCGGCGTAAGGTCGGCATAGAGCAGATCGAAGATCGTGCCACCGCGTTCGGTGATGCCGTGCAGGCGCCCGATACGCGCGCCCAGCGCCTCGATCGAACCGCGAAGTCCGAGCCGGTCCAGAGCCGCCAGACCGGTCGGCTGCAGCATCAGGCCCGAACCGAGTGGCCGCGACGTCTCGAAGCGCTCATGAACGACCACGCGATGACCGGCACGCGTCAGCAGCGTTGCGGCCGCAAGTCCCGCGACGCCCGCGCCGATGATTGCAACGTCGAGCGGAGCGCGCATGGTTTAGCGCACGATCAGTGACGACGAACCGGCGGGACAGAGACACGCCATCATCATGCTTTTTCTTCCCAGATCATCGCGAGATGCACGATGGTCTGCACGGCTTTTTCCATGTCCTGAACGCTGACCCATTCGGTACGGCCATGGAAGGCGTGTTCGCCGGCGAAGATATTGGGGCAGGGCAGGCCCATGAAGGACAGCCGCGATCCGTCGGTGCCGCCGCGGATGCTGCTGCGGACGGGTTTGAGCCCGGCGCGCTGGATCGCTTCCACGGCGTATTCGACCATCTGCGGATAGCGGTCGATCACCTGCTTCATGTTGCGGTATTGCTGCTTGATTTCGAGTGTCGCCGTCGAATGCGGATAGGCCGTCATCACGTCGTCGACGATGGATTGCAGCAGCGTTTCCTTCTCGGCAAGGCCGTCATCTGTGAAGTCACGCACGATCAGACTGAGCGTCGCTTTTTCAAGCGCGCCAGAAATGCCGATCGGATGCAGGAAGCCTTGCTTGCCGTCGGTGGTCTCAGGCGAACAGGTGTCTTTCGGCAGTCGCTCGACGATTGCGGCGGCGATCTTGATGGCGTGCTCCATCTTGCCCTTGGCAAAGCCGGGATGCGCGCTGACGCCTTCGATGGTGATGACGGCACCGTCGGCCGAGAAAGTCTCGTCTTCGACATAGCCGGCGGTCTCGCCATCCATGGTGTAGGCGAAGTCGGCGCCCAGCTTTGTCAGGTCGACCTTGTCGACGCCGCGGCCGATCTCTTCATCGGGCGTGAAGAGGATCTTGATGGTGCCGTGCCTGATCTGTGGATTGGCAACCAGGAAACGTGCCGCATCCATGATCTCGGCAAGGCCGGCCTTGTTGTCGGCGCCCAGCAAAGTGGTGCCGTCGGTGGTGATGATGTCATGGCCGATCTGGTCCTTCAGCGCCGGATTGTCGGCGACGCGGATGACCTGCGTTGTGTCCATCGGCAGCATGATATCGCCGCCCCGATAGTTCCTGACGATCTGCGGTTTGACGTCCTTGCCGCTGCAGTCGGGCGAGGTGTCCATATGCGAGCAGAAGCATATCACCGGCACTTTCTTGTCCGATGTCGCGGGGATCGTCGCATAGACATAGCCATGCTCGTCGAGATGCGCGTCCCTGAGCCCCAGGTCCCGCAGTTCCTGCGCGAGTACGCGGCCGAGATCCTTCTGCTTTTCGGTTGATGGGCAGGTGGGGGAGGCGGGGTCGGACTGGGTGTCGATCACCACATAGCGCAGGAAGCACGCAGTCACGTCATGGGCGAAATCGAAGAGGGGAGTTGCTGTCAAAGGGCACCATCTGATTGCAGAAGTCCTCACAGCTTAGAAGTTTCATTCCGGGCCGTCACGAGGACGCGGCCCGGAATGAGATCAGTTCAAGCGGTCGATCAGACGGCTTCCTTGAGTTCCTTGGCCGGCCGGAACGCGACCTTCTTGCTGGCTGCGATCTCGATCTGCTCGCCGGTCGCCGGGTTGCGACCCATGCGGGCGGCGCGCTTGCGGACCTGAAGGATGCCAAGGCCGACGATACGGATACGCTCGCCATTCTTGAGGTGGTTGGTGATGCGCTCCACCATGTCACCGAGGATTTCTTCGGCCTTCTTCTTCGACAGCTCGTGATCTTCAGCCAGGGCCGCGGCGAGATGCTTCAGCGTGATGGTGGGAGGAGTGGCCGCTTTCGCGGCGGTGGTGGTTGCAGCTTTTGCCATGAATCTGGCCCTTCTCGTTGGTGGTCTGTCTTAAACCTGTGACGCAGCAGGGCTTAAACGATTCGGAGCGATGCCGCCCCGCTGTTTTGCCTGCAAACAGGGGCTTATTTGCATTTCCGGCCTTAAAACGGCCTTCTCGCAAAGCCTGCAACGACGCCTTCTTGTGATGTCCCCGGGAATGGTTCTGCAACGTCCTTGACTTCAAAAGGACGTCCCTTTATGTCCAGCCCCACTGCGGGATTGCAGACGATCCACGCGGGAGTAGCTCAGTTGGTTAGAGCGCTGCCCTGTCACGGCAGAGGTCGCGGGTTCGAGTCCCGTCTCTCGCGCCATTCCATCGGGAATGGCGGGATTCAGGTCCATCCGCGGTCGTCCCCACAAGTTTCCTCAAGAGAATTATAGAGTTGCAGACGTCACGCGCGGCATTTGACGTGCCAGCGCTCAGAACGAATCTGCGAGCGCGATTTCCTGCTTCAGCGCCTCGATTCGCCGCGCGGCTTCAGCGCGCGTCAGGTTCTTTTCGAATTGTTTGGGCTGATAGGCCTCGATCGCCAGCGATTTCAGCGTCAGCGCCTGGCCGCGAGTCATCGGCCCGGAGAGGCGATCCGGCAGGCTCTCATACGACGATACCGATGCGGCAATCGCGGGGACGACGATCTCACCGCGGGTGTTCAAAGCCGGGGTCTTCAAAGCCAGGGCCTTCAAAGCAAGGGTCATGGGAACCTCCAAAAATCCGATCTGGGTCGAAACAATGGCTTGTCAATTTGTTCTCTTTTTGTTCTATATCGCAAATGACCAAGCTCGCCAACCTGAATTTCAGAATCGCCCGGCTGCGCTACCAGATGAAAGGGGTGCAGTCGGATATCCGGCTGCTGACCAATGCTGGGCTGGACTGTGCCAATGCCTCCATGCGCCTGCGGCGGATGCAGGCCGACCTGCTGGTGCTCATTGCGGAGCGTGAGGGGCTGGCATGTCTGGCGTGAGCGAGCCGCCGCAACTCAGGATCATCACATTGCGGGCGCAGATCGCCGAGCTCGGCGCGGCGATCCGCCTGTTGCGACAGGCGGGCATGGACAACGCCGCCGCGGAGTTGCTGCTGGTGCGGAAACGCGCCGAACTGGACGGCATGTTGTTGCCGGGAAGGAGCGCCAAGTCTGACCCGCCGACGGGCGAGGTTTGACGGTCCCGGCGATTGAGAAGTCATGCCGGATTTTTGAGAATCTGCGGGAGGTTTGTCGCAGCCGGCGATGCATCGGCAAGGTTGCGTTTCAATCGTCGCGCCGCGCATGGCAGGGCATGAAACTGTCAACATCCCTTGTCTTGCATGGCTTGTTGCGCTGCGCTAAGCCTCAGAACCATTCCAATGTTCGAATCTGTGGCAAAGTCAGGGCCGCAGGAGTAAGGCTCGCCGATGAACGGCATCTTGCATAATTATCTCCCACTTGTGGTCTTTATCGGCATCGCATCCGTCATCGGTCTGGCCTTGCTGATCGCGCCATTTCTCGTCGCCTACCAGCAGCCAGATCCGGAAAAGCTGTCCGCCTATGAATGCGGATTCAACGCTTTTGACGATGCGCGCATGAAGTTCGATGTGCGGTTCTATCTGGTGGCGATTCTCTTCATCATCTTCGATCTGGAAGTCGCCTTTCTGTTTCCGTGGGCAGTGGCCTTCGGCAAGCTTGGCGCAACCGGCTTCTGGTCGATGATCGTGTTTCTCGGCGTGCTCACCATCGGTTTCGCCTACGAATGGAAGAAAGGCGCGCTCGAATGGGATTGAGCCCAGTCATAGCCTCGGCTCCCGCGATCGCGCAGGCGCCGAAAGGCATCATCGATCCGTCCACCGGCAAGCCGGTCGGCGCGAACGATCCGTATTTTCTCGAGGTCAATGCCGAGCTGTCCGACAAGGGCTTCTTCGTTGCCGCGACCGACGACCTGATCACATGGGCGCGCACCGGCTCGCTGATGTGGATGACCTTCGGTCTCGCCTGCTGCGCGGTCGAGATGATGCAGGTGTCGATGCCGCGTTACGACGTCGAGCGCTTCGGCTTCGCACCGCGCGCGTCGCCGCGTCAGTCTGACGTGATGATCGTCGCCGGCACGCTGACCAACAAGATGGCCCCGGCACTGCGCAAGGTCTATGACCAGATGCCGGAGCCGCGTTACGTCATCTCGATGGGCTCCTGCGCCAATGGCGGCGGCTACTATCACTACTCGTATTCGGTGGTTCGGGGCTGCGACCGTATCGTGCCGATCGACATTTATGTCCCGGGCTGCCCGCCCACCGCAGAAGCGCTTCTCTACGGCGTGCTGCTGCTGCAGAAGAAGATCCGCCGCACCGGCACGATTGAACGCTAAGACTCGCGAACGCTTAAGGCTTTGTCATGGACGATGTGAGGCTCGACACACTGGGTCAGACGATTGTCGGCGCCCTGCCGGGTGCCGCACTCGCGCATGAGGTGGCGTTCGGCCAGCTGACGATTGCGGTGGAAACATCGAAGATCGCCGAGGTCGCGCAGTTCCTGCGTGACGATCCGCGCTGCCGCTTCGTCAACTTCACCGATGCGACGGCTGTCGATTACCCCGGCCGCGAGAAGCGCTTCGACGTCGTCTATCATCTGATGTCGCCGACGCTGAACACCCGCATTCGTCTGAAAGGTCTGGCATCCGAAACAACTCAGGTGCCGTCGATCATTTCGGTGTTTCCCGGCGCTGACTGGTTCGAGCGCGAAGCCTATGACCTCTATGGCGTGATCTTTGTCGGCCATCCCGACATGCGCCGTCTGCTGACCGATTACGGTTTCGACGGCCATCCGCTGCGCAAGGACTTCCCGCTCACCGGTTTCGTCGAGGTTCGCTACGACGACCAGGAGAAGCGGGTGGTGTATGAGCCGGTCCGGCTCAACCAGGAATTCCGCAAATTCGATTTCCTCTCGCCCTGGGAAGGCGCGGATTATCCCGTGCTGCCCGGTGACGAGAAGGCAGAGGTCAAGCCATGACCGAACAACCCAACGTTCGCAATTTCACGATCAACTTCGGACCGCAGCATCCGGCCGCGCACGGCGTGCTCCGCCTTGTGCTGGAACTCGACGGTGAAGTCGTCGAGCGCGTCGATCCGCATATCGGCCTGCTTCACCGCGGCACCGAGAAGCTGATCGAGCAGAAGACCTATCTGCAGGCGATCCCGTATTTCGACCGGCTCGATTACGTCGCGCCGATGAACCAGGAACACGCATTCTGTCTGGCCGCCGAAAAGCTGCTCGGCGTCACCGTGCCGCGCCGCGGCCAGTTGATCCGCGTGCTGTATTCCGAAATCGGCCGCATCCTGTCGCATCTTCTCAACATCACCACGCAGGCGATGGACGTCGGCGCGCTGACCCCGCCGCTGTGGGGCTTCGAAGAGCGCGAAAAACTGATGGTGTTCTATGAGCGCGCCTCGGGCTCGCGCATGCATGCCGCGTTCTTCCGCATCGGCGGCGTACATCAGGACCTGCCGCCCAAGCTGATCAACGATATCGATGCCTGGTGCGATGCCTTCCCGCAGGTGCTCGACGATCTCGAAACGCTGCTCACCGGCAATCGTATTTTCAAACAGCGTAACGTCGATATCGGCGTGGTGTCGCTAGAAGACGCCTGGAAGTGGGGCTTCTCCGGCGTGATGGTGCGTGGCTCTGGCGCTGCTTGGGATCTGCGCAAGTCGCAGCCTTATGAATGTTACGCCGAAATGGACTTCGACGTTCCGATTGGCAAGAACGGTGACTGCTACGATCGTTACTGTATCCGCGTCGAAGAGATGCGGCAGTCGACGAAGATCATGAAGCAGTGCATCGCCAAGATGCGCGCGCCGGACGGGCAGGGCGCCGTTGCTGTCGAAGACAACAAGATTTTCCCGCCGCGCCGCGGCGAGATGAAGCGTTCGATGGAATCGCTGATCCATCACTTCAAGCTCTACACTGAGGGCTTCCGCGTTCCGGAAGGCGAAGTCTACGCCGCCGTCGAAGCGCCGAAGGGCGAGTTCGGCGTCTATCTCGTCTCCGACGGCAGCAACAAGCCGTACAAGTGCAAGATCCGCGCGCCGGGCTTTGCTCATCTGCAGGCCATGGATTTCATGTGCCGCGGCCATCTGCTCGCCGACGTCTCCGCCATTCTCGGTTCGCTCGACATCGTGTTCGGAGAGGTCGATCGGTGACGCTGACGCCTCCCATACAGTTTGACCGGGCGTCCGGCGTTCTCCAGAGCGTGAATCTCTGGGAACGTGCGATGGCCTGTGCGCTGGTGGTTGGCTCGAAGATCTCATCTTCGTTCTCGCATCGCGGCTACAACATGTGCGCCAATCTGATGCGCAGGACGGTGCTGCCGGCGCGCGATCTCGTGGTGAAGCTGAATGCGGATGCGCTGTTCGCGTTCCCGTTCGGCGATGGCTACTGGAGCAAGTTGCTCAACCGCACCTTCTCCTATGAAGACGAGCTTGAGGTGTTGTTCCGGAACTCGATCGATGTCGATTACACGCTGCTCGATTGCGGCGCGAATTACGGATACTGGTCGGTGCTGGTGTCGAGCGGACCGTTCGGCTCGCACAAGGCGATCGCGATCGAGCCGTCGTTCGACAATTTCGCCAAACTAGCCACTAACGCCAGGATCAATGGTGACCGGTTCGACGTCATCAAATGCGCGATTGGCTCGCAGCGCGGCGTGGCGCATCTGTCGGGCACCAAGCACGAAGCCTTCAGCATCGCCGGCGATCCCAATGCCGGCGGCGAGGAAGTGCCGGTGATCTCGCTCGACAATCTGCTCGACGACGGCAAGGTGTCGATGTCCGGCAAATATCTGATCAAGCTCGACGTCGAAGGCGTCGAGATCGAGGCTATCAAGGGCGGCGCGCGATTGCTGCAGGGCGACTCGGTCATCATGTGCGAAGAGCACGGCAATGACCCGCATCACACCGTCTCACGCTTTATTCTGGATCAAACGCCGCTCAAGCTGATCGTGCATGATCCCGCCACCAACCGTTTCGAAACCGTGACCGAGTTGTCGATCCTCGATCGCATCAAGGTGTCCACACATGTTGGCTACAACGTGTTTGGCACATCGAGTGCGTTCTGGCTCGACCGCATCAACAGCCTGAATGCGAGCGCGGCGCGCCGCACTCATTGAGAGACTAGACATGTCCGTCCGCCGTTTGGCTCCGAAAGAAGTTCAGCCCGCTTCGTTTGAATTCACGCCCGAGAATCTGGCGTGGGCGAAAGAGCAGATCACGCATTATCCGCCCGGCCGTCAGGCATCGGCTGTGATCGCGATCCTGTGGCGCGCACAGGAGCAGCAGGCCGGCTGGGTGTCGGAAGCAGCTATCCGCGTCGTCGCCGACATGCTGGAAATGCCCTATATCCGCGTGCTCGAAGTCGCGACCTTCTATACCCAGTTCCAGCTGCAGCCGGTCGGCAAGAAGGCTCACATTCAGGTCTGCGGTACCACGCCTTGCATGCTGCGCGGCGCCGGCGATCTGATCGACGTCTGTCAGCATCGCATCCATCACGACCCGTTCCATCTGTCCGCAGATGGCGACTTCAGCTGGGAGGAGGTCGAGTGCCTCGGCGCCTGCGTCAACGCCCCGATGGCGATGATCTGGAGCGACACTTACGAAGACCTCACCAAAGAGAGCATGAACAAGCTGATCGACGGTTTCGCTGCCGGCACGCCGCCGAAGCCGGGTTCGCAGATCGGCCGTCAGTTTGCTGCGCCCGAAGGCGGCGCGCGCGTGATGACGAGCGGTGGCGCCGCCACTTACACGAAGGTTCTGGATATGCCGAAGGAACCCGCGCTCGCCGATGCCGAGCCGAAGAAGCAGACCGAGTCGGCCAATGTGCAGGAGCGCCCGGCGCCGAAGCCGCCGGCGGCCGACGCGACCAAGACCAATCCGCCGAAGGGTGGCGCTTCTAAGGAGCCGAAGACTCCCAAGGAGCCGAAGAAATGACGCGCGTGCTGTCGATGAAATTTGCAACGCTGTCGGGGGACGCGGCAATGAACAAGTGGCTCTACATCGCACTGCATACGATGGTCGCAGCTGCGTTCATTTTCTCGCTGCAGCGCTTCTTTTTGAACGCCACGCTTGAATCCAGTCTGTTGTGGGCCGTTGTGTTCGGCGGTTGCGCCGCGATGCTCGCCTACAAGCAATCCAATCGCTGATCGAGGAAGCCATGCTCGACGACAACGACCGCATCTTCCGCAATCTCTACGGCCTCGACGACTGGGGCCTCGCCGGCGCACGCCGTCGCGGCGGCTGGGATGGCACGAAGGCCATCATCGACAAGGGCCGCGACTGGATCGTCAACGAGATGAAGGCGTCGGGCCTCCGTGGCCGTGGCGGTGCAGGTTTCCCGACGGGCATGAAGTGGTCCTTTATGCCGAAGGACAATGCTGACGGCCGCCCGAGCTATCTCGTCGTCAATGCCGACGAGTCCGAGCCCGGCACCTGCAAGGATCGCGAGATCATGCGGCACGATCCGCATACGCTGGTCGAAGGCTGCCTGATCGCCGGCTGCGCGATGGGCGCCCATGTCGGTTACATCTATGTGCGCGGTGAATTCATCCGCGAGCGCGAGCACCTGCAGGCGGCGATCGATCAGGCCTATGAGGCCAATTTGATCGGCAAGAACAACATCCACGGCTTCCCGTTCGACCTCTATGTCGCGCACGGTGCCGGCGCCTATATCTGCGGCGAAGAGACTGCACTGCTCGAAAGCCTTGAAGGCAAGAAGGGCCAGCCGCGCCTGAAGCCGCCATTCCCGGCCAACGTCGGTCTCTACGGCTGCCCGACCACGGTGAACAACGTCGAGTCGATCGCTGTTGCGCCGGACATCCTGCGCCGCGGCGCGGCATGGTTCGCCTCGATCGGCCGTCCGAACAATGTCGGCACCAAGCTTTACGGCATCTCCGGCCACGTCAACACGCCCTGCGTCGTCGAGGACGCGATGAGCATTCCGTTCCGTGAACTGATCGAGAAACACGGCGGCGGCATTCGCGGCGGTTGGGACAATCTGCTTGCGATCATTCCGGGCGGTGCATCGTGCCCGTTGATCCCGGCTGCGGATTGCGAAGAACTCATCATGGATTTCGACGGCACACGCGCGGTGAAGTCGTCATTCGGCACCGCCGGCGTCATCGTCATGGACAAGTTCACCGATGTCGTCGCAGCGATTGCCCGCATCAGCTACTTCTTCAAGCATGAGAGCTGCGGCCAGTGCACGCCGTGCCGTGAAGGCACCGGCTGGATGTGGCGCGTTCTGAGTCGCATGGTCGAAGGCCGCGCTCACAAGCGCGAGATCGACATGCTGCTCGAAGTCACCAAGCAGGTTGAAGGCCACACCATCTGCGCACTCGGCGATGCCGCCGCGTGGCCGGTGCAGGGCCTGATCCGCGCCTTCCGCCCGGAGATCGAACGCCGCATCGAAGAGTTCAGCCGCAAGGCGACGCTCGACGATCAGGGCATCCTCGATCCCGCGCATCTGGTCGCGGCGGAGTAGGGCGCATGGCTATGACGAAACTGATCATCGACGGCAAAGAGATCGAGGTCCCCGCGGAATACACGCTGCTGCAGGCGTGTGAAGCCGCCGGCGCCGAAATCCCGCGCTTCTGCTACCACGAGCGCCTGTCGATCGCCGGTAACTGCCGCATGTGTCTGGTGGAAGTGAAGGGCGGACCGAAGCCGGTCGCGAGCTGCGCCTGGGGCGTGCGCGATTGCCGGCCTGGTCCCAAGGGAGAACCGCCGGAGATCTCGACCCGTTCGCCGATGGTCAAGAAGGCACGCGAAGGCGTGATGGAATTCCTGCTGATCAACCACCCGCTGGATTGCCCGATCTGCGATCAGGGCGGCGAGTGCGATCTGCAGGATCAGGCGATGGGCTATGGCGTCGACACGTCGCGCTTTGCCGAAAACAAGCGCGCCGTCGAGGACAAGTATCTCGGCGCACTGGTCAAGACCTCGATGAACCGCTGCATCCAGTGCACGCGCTGCGTCCGATTTGCCGCCGAGATCTGCGGCGTGCCGGAAATGGGCGCCACGGGTCGCGGCGAGGACATGGAAATCACCTCGTTCCTCGAAACGGCGCTGACCTCGGAACTGCAGGGCAACCTGGTCGATATCTGCCCGGTCGGTGCGCTGACCTCGAAGCCTTACGCTTTCGCCGCGCGTCCTTGGGAGCTCGGCAAGACCCAGTCCATCGATGTCATGGATGCCGTCGGTTCGGCGATCCGCGTCGATACCCGTGGCCGCGAAGTGATGCGCATCTTGCCGCGGGTCAACGAGGCGGTGAACGAGGAATGGATTTCCGACAAGACGCGCCACATCGTCGACGGCCTGCGCACGCAGCGCCTCGATCGTCCTTATATCCGCGACAACGGCAAGCTGCGCGCTGCGACCTGGGCTGAAGCGTTCAGTGCCATCGCTGCGAAGGTTGCCGGCACCAAGAAGATCGGCGCCATCGCTGGCGATCTCGCCGCCGTCGAGGAAATGTTCGCACTGAAGCAACTGCTCGCAAGCATGGGGTCGGCCAATCTGGCGACCCAGAGCGCGGGCGCTTTCGATGCGGCCACTGGCCGCGCGTCCTACATTTTCAACCCGACCATCGCCGGCATCGAGCAGGCCGACGCGCTGCTGATCGTGGGCGCCAATCCGCGCAAGGAAGCCGCCGTTCTCAACGCGCGCATCCGCAAGGCATGGCGCACCGGTGCATTGAAGGTCGGCGTGATCGGCGAGAAGGCCGATCTGACCTATCGCTACGACTATCTCGGCGCCGGCACGGACTCGCTGGCCGAACTCGCCGCCGGCAAGAACGCTTTCGCCGATGTGCTGAAGAACGCCAAGCACCCGATCGTGCTGGTTGGCGCCGGCGTGGCCGCACGTGCCGATGGCGCTGCGGTACTGGCGGCGGCTGCCAAGCTCGCTTCGGACTTCGGTGTTATCAAGGACGGCTGGAACGGTTTTGCGGTGCTGCAGACGGCGGCCTCGACGGTCGGCGCGCTCGATATCGGCTTCGCGCCGACCTCGGGCAGCCTGAGCCTCGCGCAGATGACGTCGGCCGGTTCGCTCGACGTGCTGTTCTCGCTCGGCGCCGACGACGTGAAAGTCGCTGACGGCACTTTCGTCGTCTACATCGGCACCCATGGTGACCGCGGTGCGCATCGCGCCGACGTGATCCTGCCGGGTGCGGCCTATACCGAAAAGTCCGGCATCTTCGTCAACACTGAAGGCCGCGTGCAGATGGCGGAACGCGCCGGTTTCCCGCCGGGCGATGCCCGCGAGGACTGGGCGGTGATCCGCGCATTGTCCGACGTGCTCGGCCACAAGCTGCCTTACGACTCGCTGGCTGCCTTGCGGCAAGCGATCTTCAAAGCTGCCCCGCACCTGATGCGCATCGATCAGATCGAGGCCGGCGATGCCGGTGCGATCAAGACCCTTGCGGGCAAGGGCGGCACCGTCGACAAGACACCGTTCAAGGCCTCAGTTGAGGACTTCTACCTGACCAACCCGATCGCGCGTGCGTCAGCCATCATGGCGGAATGCTCCCGCCTGGCCTCCGGCCAGATGCTGACGGCGGCGGAGTAAACCGATGGCTGAATTCTGGACTAGCACCCTGTGGCCGCTGATCATCATGGTCGCGCAGAGCCTCCTTGTGCTCGTGGTGCTCTTGATTGCGATTGCCTACATCCTGCTGGCTGACCGCAAGATCTGGGCGGCGGTACAGATCCGCCGTGGCCCCAACGTGGTCGGGCCATTCGGCCTGCTGCAATCCTTCGCGGACTTGCTGAAATTCGTGTTGAAGGAGCCGGTGGTTCCTTCCAGCTCCAACAAGGGCGTGTTCCTGCTGGCGCCGCTGGTGTCCTGCGTGCTCGCGCTGGCGGCCTGGGCGGTGATCCCGATGGATCTCGGCTGGGTTATTTCCGACATCAATGTCGGCGTGCTCTATATCTTCGCGATTTCGTCGCTGTCGGTCTACGGCATCATCATGGCCGGCTGGTCGTCGAATTCGAAATATCCGTTCCTGTCGGCGCTGCGCGCCGCGGCGCAGATGGTGTCCTACGAAGTTTCGATCGGCTTCGTCATCATCACCGTCTTGCTCTGCGTCGGCTCGCTGAACCTGACGGCCATCGTCGCCGCGCAGGATTCGAAGTGGGGCATTCTCGGCTGGTACTGGATCCCGCTGTTCCCGATGTTCGTGATCTTTTACGTCTCGGCGCTGGCTGAAACCAACCGTCCGCCCTTCGATCTCGTCGAAGCGGAATCGGAACTGGTCGCGGGCTTCATGACCGAATACGGCTCGACCCCGTATCTGCTGTTCATGCTCGGCGAATACGTCGCCATCGTCACCATGTGCGCACTGGCAACGATCCTGTTTCTCGGCGGTTGGCTGTCGCCGATCCCGTTCGCGCCGTTCACCTGGGTGCCAGGCATCATCTGGTTCGCCATCAAGGTGATGTTCATGTTCTTCCTGATTGCGATGGCGAAGGCGATCGTGCCGCGCTACCGCTACGACCAGCTGATGCGTCTGGGCTGGAAGGTCTTTCTGCCGCTGTCGTTGGCGTACGTCATCATCGTCGCTGCCGTGCTGCAATTCGGGGGCCTTGCTCCGAAATGAGGTCACTATGAATATCAGGGCAACAGCTCACTCGCTTCTGCTGGCGGAGTTCGTTTCGGCGTTCGTCCTCGCCATGCGGTATTTCTTCAAGCCGAAGCCGACGCTGAATTATCCGTTCGAGAAGGGGCCGATCTCGCCGCGTTTCCGCGGTGAGCATGCGCTGCGCCGCTATCCGAACGGCGAAGAGCGCTGTATCGCCTGCAAGCTCTGTGAAGCGGTGTGTCCGGCACAGGCGATCACCATCGAAGCCGGTCCGCGCCGCAACGATGGGACGCGCCGCACCGTGCGCTACGACATCGACATGGTGAAATGCATCTATTGCGGACTGTGCCAGGAGGCCTGTCCGGTGGATGCGATCGTCGAGGGACCGAACTTCGAGTTCGCCACCGAGACGCGTGAGGAACTCTATTATGACAAGGCGAAATTGCTCGCCAACGGCGACCGCTGGGAGCGCGAGATTGCGAAGTCAATCGAACTCGACGCGCCGTACCGGTAAGGTGACCAGATGATCCTTCCCGCACTGTTCTTCTATCTGTTCGCCAGCATCTGCGTGGCTTCCGCGGTCATGGTGATTGCCTCGCGCAATCCCGTGCATTCCGTGCTGTTCCTGATCCTGGCCTTCGTCAACGCCTCGGGCCTGTTCGTGCTGATGGGCGCCGAATTCCTGGCGATGCTGCTGATCGTCGTCTATGTCGGCGCCGTCGCGGTGCTGTTCCTGTTCGTCATCATGATGCTCGACGTGGACTTCACGCAGCTGCGCGAAGGCTTCATTCAGTATCTGCCGTTTGGTCTCGTGATCGGCGCGATCTTCCTCGCCGAATTGCTGCTGGTCGCAGGTGGTTGGGTAATGAACCCGAACGTCACCAAGTCGATCACGGCGGCCATCCCGACGAATGTGAGCAATACCGAGGCGCTCGGCCTCGTGCTCTATACGAAGTACATCCATTACTTCCAGCTGGCCGGCATGGTGCTGCTGGTGGCGATGATCGGCGCGATCGTGCTGACGCTGCGTCACAAGGTCAAAGTGCGGCGCCAGGACATCAATGTTCAGAACGCGCGCAATCCGGAACTGGCGATGGAAGTGCGCAAGGTCGCGACCGGGCAGGGCCTGCAGGACGCTGACGCGGGGAGCTGGGTCAAATGACGATCGGTCTCGGACACTATCTGGCGGTCGCAGCGATCCTGTTCACGCTGGGCATTCTCGGCATCTTCCTGAACCGCAAGAACATCATCGTCATCCTGATGTCGATCGAGCTGATCCTGCTCGCCGTCAACATCAACATGGTGGCGTTCTCGACTTTCCTCGGCGACATCGTCGGGCAGGTGTTTGCGCTGCTTGTGCTGACCGTGGCCGCTGCGGAAGCAGCGATCGGTCTCGCCGTGCTGGTGGTCTATTTCCGCAACCGCGGCTCGATCGCGGTTGAAGACGTCAATCTGATGAAGGGCTGAGCCAGTTATGATCCAGGCTCTTGTATTCCTGCCGCTGATCGGCGCGCTGATCGCAGGCTTCATCGCCATTCTGGGTGCGCATGGGCGTAACCCGAGCGGCGACGAGATGGACCATGCGCATGACGACCACGGTCACGGCGATGCCAGCGCACATGCTGCGCATGGGCATGACGATCATGGTCACGATGATCACGACGACCATCACCACGTTGCCGAGCCGGCCGCGCTCGGCTCGCGTGCAGCCGAGCTGATCACCGCCGGTCTTCTGGTGGTGTCGGCGGTGCTGTCCTGGATGACCTTCGTCGATGTCGCCTTCATGCATCACGATGCCCGCGTCGTGCTGCTGAACTGGATCAATTCAGGCGATCTGCAGCTGTCCTGGACGCTGCGCGTCGATACGCTGACCGCCGTGATGCTGGTCGTCGTCACCACGGTGTCGTCGCTCGTGCACATCTATTCGCTCGGCTATATGGAAGATGATCCGAACCGGCCGCGCTTCATGGCGTATCTGTCGCTGTTCACTTTCATGATGCTGATGCTGGTGACCGCGGATAACCTGCTGCAGCTGTTCTTCGGCTGGGAAGGCGTGGGTCTGGCCAGCTACCTGCTGATCGGTTTCTGGTTCAAGAAGCCCTCGGCCAATGCGGCGGCGATCAAGGCCTTCGTGGTCAACCGCGTCGGCGACTTCGGCTTCCTGCTCGGTATCTTCGCGCTGTTCATGCTGGTCGGCTCGACCGATCTCGACACCATCTTTGCCAGCGCGCCTGGCCTGACCGGCAAGACGATCAACTTCTTCGGCTGGCACGCCGATGCACTGACACTGACCTGTCTGCTGCTATTCGTCGGCGCGATGGGCAAGTCGGCCCAGTTCCTGCTGCACACCTGGTTGCCGGACGCGATGGAAGGCCCGACGCCTGTGTCGGCGCTGATCCACGCGGCGACCATGGTCACCGCGGGTGTGTTCATGGTGGCGCGCATGTCACCGCTGTTTGAACTTGCGCCGAACGCGCAGGCCGTCGTGATGCTGGTCGGCGCGACCACGGCATTCTTCGCCGCGACCATCGGTCTGGTGCAGAACGACATCAAGCGCATCGTCGCTTACTCGACCTGTTCGCAGCTCGGTTACATGTTCGTGGCGCTGGGGACGGGGGCTTACTCCGTCGCCATGTTCCACCTGTTCACGCACGCCTTCTTCAAGGCGCTGCTGTTCCTGGGCTCGGGCTCGGTGATCTATGCGATGCATCACGAACAGGACATCCGCAAGATGGGTGGCCTGTGGAACAAGATCCCGTTCACCTATGCGATGATGACCATCGGTACGCTGGCGCTGACCGGATTTCCGTTCACGGCCGGCTACTTCTCGAAGGACGCGATCATCGAAGCGGCTTACGCCTCGCACACCCAGTTCGCCTTCTACGGCTTCCTGATGACCGTGGTCGCGGCGCTGCTGACCTCGTTCTATTCATGGCGTCTGGTGTTCAAGACGTTCCATGGCGAGCCGCACGACAAGAAGCATTACGATGCAGCACATGAAGCGCCGCTGTGGATGCTGGTCCCGCTGGCCGTGCTGGGCATCGGATCGTTCGCCGCAGGCTTCCCGTTCAAGGAGCTCTTTGCTGGTCATCACGTCGGCGAGTTCTTCCGGGAATCGCTGAAGATGAACCCGCACATCATCGAGGAGATGCATCACATCCCGGGCTGGGTGCCCTATGTGCCGACCGTGATGATGGTGCTCGGTTTCCTGATTTCGTATCTGTTCTATGTTCGCAAGCCGTATTTGCCTGTCGAACTCGCGAACCAGCATCCGCTGCTCTACAAGTTCCTGCTCAACAAGTGGTACTTCGACGAGCTCTACGAGATTATCTTCGTTCGTCCGGCCAAGTGGATCGGCCACTTCCTCTGGAAGAAGGGCGACGGCATGATCATCGACGGCCTCGGGCCTGATGGTGTCTCGGCCCGCGTGCTCAATATCACGCGCGGCGTGGTCAAGCTGCAGACCGGCTACCTCTATCACTATGCCTTCGCGATGCTGATCGGCGTCGCCGGGTTGATCACCTGGTTTATCTTCGGCCTGGGGGGCCAGTAACAATGGCGTCCGTCATGACATGGCCGGTCCTTTCGGTCGTCACCTTCCTGCCGATCGTCGGCGCGATCCTGATCTATCTCAGCCGCGGCGATGATGAGGCTGCGCAGGGCAATGCGCGCTGGATCGCGCTCTGGACCACGCTGATCACTTTTGCGGTCTCGCTGATCCTGGTGATGCGCTTCGACCCGTCGAACGGCGACTTCCAGTTTGTCGAAAAGGCGCCGTGGCTGGCCGCGACCATCAACTACCACATGGGCGTGGACGGCATTTCGCTGCCCTTCGTGATCCTGACCACGGCCCTGATGCCGTTCTGCATCCTGTGCAGCTGGAAGTCGGTCACCAAGCGTGTCCGCGAATACATGATCGCGTTCCTGTTCCTGGAAACGCTGATGATCGGCACCTTCTCGGCGCTGGATCTGGTGCTGTTCTATCTGTTCTTCGAAGGCGGCCTGATCCCGATGTTCCTGATCATCGGCATCTGGGGCGGCCCGCGCCGGGTCTACGCCTCGTTCAAGTTCTTCCTCTACACGTTCCTTGGCTCGGTGCTGATGCTGCTGGCCATCATGGCGCTGTACTGGAATGCGGGCACCACGGACATCCCGACGCTGATGCACACGGCCGTGCCGCGCAGCTTGCAGACATGGGCGTGGTTGGCATTCTTCGCGTCCTTCGCGGTCAAGATGCCGATGTGGCCAGTGCATACCTGGCTGCCTGACGCACACGTGGAAGCGCCGACGGCAGGTTCAGTCGTGCTGGCCGCGATCATGTTGAAGATGGGCGGTTACGGCTTCCTGCGCTTCTCGCTGCCGATGTTCCCGGATGCCTCTCTCTATTTCGCGCCGATGGTCTGGACGCTCTCCGTGATCGCGATCGTCTACACGTCGCTGGTCGCGCTGATGCAGGAAGACATCAAGAAGCTGATCGCCTACTCGTCGGTCGCGCATATGGGCTACGTCACTATGGGTATCTTCGCCGGCACGACGCAGGGCGTCTCCGGCGCGGTGTTCCAGATGGTGTCGCACGGCATCGTGTCGGGCGCGCTGTTCCTCTGCGTCGGCGTCGTCTACGACCGCCTGCATACCCGCGAGATCGCGGCCTATGGCGGCCTCGTCAACCGGATGCCGATCTATGCGGCGCTGTTCATGGTCTTCACCATGGCCAATGTCGGTCTGCCCGGCACCTCCGGCTTCGTCGGTGAATTCCTGACGCTGATCGGCACCTTCAAGGTCTCGATCCCGACGGCGACATTCGCCAGCATCGGCGTGATCCTGTCGGCGGCCTATGCACTGTGGCTGTACCGCAAGGTCGTGTTCGGTGAACTGACCAAGCCGGCGCTACAGGGCATCAAGGACATCACGTTCCGGGAAGGCCTGGTGCTGGTGCCGCTGGTCATTCTCACCATTCTGTTCGGAGTCTATCCGAAGCCGGTGCTCGACATGTCGGCGGCTTCGATCCAGCTCCTCGTTAACAATTACGCTGCTGCAACGTCTGCCGTGAAGGCAGCCGCGCTGCTGCAATGACCGCAGCAGATCAGGATAACGCGCAATGACGATTACGACCGCCGGATATTCCCTGCTGCCCGTACTGCCGGAGCTGATGCTCGCGGTTGGCGCCATGGTGCTGCTGATGATCGGTGCCTTCAACGGACCGAAGGTCACGGGTCTCGTCACCACGCTCGCCGTCTGTCTGCTGGTGGTGGTCGGCGCGGCTGAAATCATGCTGCCCGCGGGCAAGCATGTCACCTTCGGCGGCAGCTTCATCGTCGACGATTATGCGCGCTTCCTGAAGGTGCTGGCGATTATCGCGTCGGCCGTGACGCTGATCCTGTCCCGTGAATTCCTCGCGGACCAGTCCCGTCGCATTTTCGAATACGCCATCCTGGTGCTGCTCTCGACGCTCGGCATGATGGTGCTGATCTCGGCCGGCGACCTGATCATGCTGTATCTCGGCCTCGAACTGATGAGCCTTGCGCTCTATGTCGTCGCAGCCTCCAACCGCGACAATGCAAAGTCGACCGAAGCCGGCCTCAAGTATTTCGTGCTGGGTGCGCTGTCGTCCGGCATGCTGCTCTACGGCGCTTCTATGATCTACGGTTTCACCGGCACGGTGTCCTTCGCCGGCATCGCCGCCGAAGCCAAGACCGGCAATATCGGCCTGGTGTTCGGCCTGGTGTTTCTGCTCGCCGGCCTCTGTTTCAAGGTTTCGGCCGTGCCGTTCCACATGTGGACGCCCGATGTCTACGAAGGCGCACCGACGCCCGTCACGGCCTTCTTCGCCTCGGCCCCGAAGGTTGCAGCACTCGCTGTGTTCACCCGCGTCACGCTGACCGCGTTCCCGGGCATCGTGGTGCAATGGCAGCAGGTCGTGGTGTTCGTGTCGCTGGCCTCGATGGTGCTGGGCTCGTTCGCCGCCATCGGCCAGACCAACATCAAGCGCCTGATGGCCTATTCGTCGATCGGCCATATGGGCTTCGCGCTGGTCGGCCTTGCCGCCGGCACGCAGGAGGGTGCGCAGGGTGTGCTGGTCTATATCGCGATCTATGTCGCGATGACCCTCGGCACCTTCGCCATCATCCTGACCATGAAGCGCAATGGCCAGCCCGTTGAGACGATCAAGGATTTCGCCGGCCTGTCGCGCACCAATCCGATCATCGCCTTCTTCTTCGCGATGTTCCTGTTCTCGCTGGCAGGCGTGCCGCCGCTGGCCGGCTTCTTCGGCAAGTTCTACGTCTTCATGGCGGCCATCAAGTCGGGCCTGTTCGTACTGGCCGTGGTCGGTGTGTTGGCCAGCGTGGTGGGTGCGTTCTACTACCTGTCCATCGTGAAGCTGATGTATTTCGACGAGCCGGTCGGGAAGCTCGATCCGATGCGCGTTGAACTGCGCACGGTGCTGGCAGTGGCGGGTCTCTTCAACGTGCTGTTCTTCGTCTATCCGGCGCCTCTGGTCAGCGCGGCGGCATTCGCAGCGAAGTCGCTGTTCTAGATGGCATTTTCGCTCGGTCCCCGAGCCCTCGCGGCGGGCACGAAGCTCGCCGCATTCGACTCAACCGGTTCGACCAATACTGAAGCCATGGACCGCGCGCGCGCAGGCGAGCGCGGTCCGATGTGGTTTGTCACAACGGAACAGACCGCGGGACGTGGGCGACGGCATCGGCCGTGGGTCGCTCCCCGCGGGAACCTCGCCAGTTCGGTTCTCGAAGTTCTTGATGTGACGCCCTCAGTTGCGGCGACATTGGGCTTCGCCGCCGGCGTTGCCGTTGAGAAGGCGCTCCGACAGATCAGCGTCGAAGCCGCGATGCGGGCGCCGCAGTCGGCCGCGAATGACTATCGGCTGAAATGGCCGAACGACGTTCTGGCGGGCGGGCACAAGCTTGTCGGAATGAATCTGGAGGCGGAGGCAGCGCCGAACGGCCAGCTTGCTGTTGTCGTCGGCATCGGCACCAATGTGGTGGCGGCCCCCGACAATATGCCTTATCCGGTTGCTTGCCTGCATGCGATGGGCGTCAGCGCCAGCGCCGAAGACCTGTTTGCGGCGCTTTCGGACACCTGGCAGGAGATGCGCGGCATCTGGGATTCCGGCCGCGGGTTTGCCGAGATCCGGCGACAGTGGCTGGAGCGTGCAGCAGGGATCGGTCAGCCGGTGTCCGTGGACAACGGGGTACAGACGATTTCGGGAATTTTCGACACCATTGATGAGGCCGGTTGTATGATTGTCGCGACAGCGGATCGCCGGCGAATCCCTATTACCGCCGGCGACGTTCATTTCGGATCGGCCGCGTCGACAAGGACAGTACGCAAATGACGCGACCCAACGAATTGACCTTCGCACCGCTGGGAGGCGTCGGCCAGATTGGCATGAACCTGTCGATCTATGGCCTGGCCGGGAAGTGGCTGGCGATCGACCTCGGCGTCTATTTCGGTGACGAGGAGCATCTGCCCGGCATCGATCTGGTGATGCCCGACGTGCGCTTCCTGGAAAAGGAAAAGAAGAATCTCGTCGGTCTCGTGCTCACCCACGCCCATGAGGACCATTTCGGCGCCATCATTGATCTGTGGCCCAAGTTGAAATGCCCAATCTATGCGACGCAGTTCAGCGCCGCATTGTTCGAAGCCAAATGCGCCAGCGAGCGCAACCCGCCGAAGATCCCCGTCACCGTGGTGCCGTCGGGCGGCCGCATCAATCTCGGCCCGTTCGATATCGAGTTCATTCCGGTCGCGCATTCGATTCCGGAATCCCATGCGATCGCGCTGCACACGCCGCTCGGCACCGTGCTGCATACCGGTGACTGGAAGATCGATCCGACACCGATCATCGGCCTGCCAACCGACGAAAAGCGGCTGCGCGAACTCGGTGATGCCGGCGTACTGGCCATCATCGGCGACTCCACGAATGCGGTGCGCGATGGCCGCTCACCGTCCGAAACGGAGGTTGCCGCGACGCTCACCAAACTGGTGAAGGCTGCCAAGGGCCGCGTCGCCGTCACGACCTTCGCATCGAACGTGGCGCGGTTGCGGGCCGTTGCCGAAGCGGCGCAGGCCGCGGGCCGCGAAGTGGTGCTGGTCGGCCGCGCTATGGAGCGCGTCGTGCAGGTGGCCCGCGAATGCGGCTATCTCGATGGACTGCCGGCTTTCCGTAACGCCGACTATTACGGCCATTTCCCGCCGGACAAGGTGGTGGCGCTGTGCACGGGCAGCCAGGGTGAAGCGCGCGCGGCGCTGGCACGTATCGCCAGCGACGATCATCCGATGGTGACCCTCAACAAGGGCGATACGGTGATCTTCTCGTCGCGGACCATTCCAGGCAACGAGAAGGCGGTCGGCACCATCATCAACGGTCTTGTCACGCAGGGCATCGAGGTGATCACCGATCGCGATGCGTTGGTGCATGTGTCGGGCCATCCGCGCCGCGACGAATTACGCGACATGATTTCCTGGGTGCGGCCGCAATTGTTGATCCCCGTCCATGGCGAGGCGCTGCATCTGCACGAGCATGCCAAGCTGGCGCGCGCCTGCGGCGTGCCGCGGACCATGATCGTCAAGAACGGCGACCTGGTGCGCCTTGCGCCCGGCGATGCTGCCGTCATCGACGAACTGCCGTCGGGCCGCATGTTCAAGGACGGCCTCATTCTCGAGGATTCCAAGTCTCGTGCCGTAAGCGAGCGGCGCCGGCTGTCCTTTGCCGGCTGTGCGTTCGTGGCACTGGCCGTGACCATGAAGGGCGAACTGGTCGATGACCCTGCGGTCGACCTGATCGGCATTCCCGAAAAGAACCTCAAGGGCGAGGTGATGGAGGATGTCGTGTTCGACATCGTCGTCAACATCGTCGAGAACCTGCCCAAGGCGCGCAAGCGCGATCCCGATGCGATGGCGGAGTCGGTGCGACGCGCCGTCCGCTCGTCACTCGCCGATCAATGGGGCAAGAAGACGATGTGCTACGTTCACATCCTGCAGGTCGAAGACTAAAAGCAAAGAAACAAAGACGACGGAGGACACCATGCTGGGCCGGCTCAATCATGTGGCGATTGCCGTCGCCGATGCGGAGAAAGCTGCGAAGATCTACGGCACCGCCTTCGGTGCCGAGATTTCCGCGACCGTGCCGCTGCCGGAGCATGGCGTGATCACGGTGTTCGCGACACTGCCGAATACCAAGATCGAATTCATCCAGCCGCTCGGTGCGGATTCCCCGATCGCCAAATTCGTCGAGCGCAACCCTGACGGCGGCATCCATCACATCTGCTACGAAGTGCCGGATATCATCGCGGCACGCGACAACCTGATCAAGGAAGGGGCGCGCGTGCTTGGCGACGGCCAGCCGAAGATCGGCGCCCACGGCAAGCCTGTGCTGTTCCTGCATCCCAAGGATTTCTCGGGCGCGCTGGTAGAGATCGAACAAGCTTCCGAAATCGAACAGTCCTGAGGACGCGATGGCCTATACGATCTCGACGTCGCTCGCGGTCTATTTCGTCATCTGGTGGATCACGCTGTTCCTGACGCTGCCATTCGGCGTGCGCAGCCAGCATGAGGACGGCGAGGGCACCGACGGCACCGATCCCGGTGCGCCTGTGCTGGCCCGGATGGGGCGCAAGCTGATCTGGACCACGGTGATTTCCGCGGCGCTGTTCGCGGCCGGCATGTATGCGTATCGCATGGACTACTTCAACATCGAGCGGCTCTCGAAGCTGATGGGCGTGCCGATCTGAGAGCAATCTTTAACGTGCGGAGTCTGTCCTTTCAGGTGTCGATACGGAGCTGACGCATGAAGCGCTTTCTGCTTTTTCTGTTGCTTGGGCCGGCTGTCGGCTTTGCGGTTTTCGAGCTGCGCGAAATTGCCAGCGGCAGGATCATCGGTGGCTTTCCCGGCTTTATCATGGGATTGCCCTTTGCCTACTGGTTCGGGCTGATCCCGTCGCTGGTGATGTGGCTTGAGGACTGGTTCCTCGAAGACAAGATGCAGCTGTGGCCGAAGGTGCTGACCTCAGCGTTGACTGGCTATGTCGTGAGTATCGGGATGATGTTGATCTGGACGTCGGTGTCGATTCCGCTGCGTCAGATTCTTACATTCGGGATCGTCGGCGCGGTACAGGGCCTGGTCTGTTCGTGGCTGTCGGGCATCAAGCCGAAGGGTGGTGCGCTGTAATACGCGGCGCTTTGCATCTCCGAAAAAAGGCCGGCATGGATGCCGGCCTTTTTTGCGTCTCGGACGATATGAAGCGTCGCTATCGTTGTCGGGAATCTGCCGAAAAAAAAGAGCAGGGCCGCAGCCCTGCTCGGAAAATTGTGTCGACCCTATTACCCCAAACTTTGGATTTTATCCTTGCTTAGCGGGTTGACGCTGCTTGAGCGCGTCAGGGCTCCTCCCGAGACTTGGACCACCAGACTCTGTCCTTACGAACCGCCTGAGCTGTGAGTCGTAGCTTAACTTTTTTTGTTTGTCACCAATTTCGGCAATGTGTGTTCAAAATTTAGGCCAAGGGTAGAATCGCGACCTTTTACGCGATTTCCGGTCACGCTGGGGTCGCTGTGGCCGACATCGGAAATGGAGATATTTGACAGCCTGCGAAGCAATTCGCCAGGCGAACGGAATTAAGCCCCGATTGCCAGCTCCATGTCCTAGACTGCCCGGCGTCCGACCCGTCGCCCTTGTATTTTGGCGGCCGATCCGGTTTCACTCGCGTTCTCCCGTGTCCCTCCGATTCCCAGGCCTAACCATGCGATTGTCGCGCTATTTTCTGCCCATTCTCAAGGAAACGCCGAAGGAAGCCGAGATCGTCTCGCACCGGCTGATGCTGCGCGCGGGCATGATCCGGCAGGAGGCCGCCGGCATCTATGCCTGGTTGCCGCTGGGCCTGCGGGTGCTGAAGAAAATCGAGGCGATCGTCCGCGAGGAGCAGAACCGGGCGGGCGCCATCGAGCTCCTGATGCCGACATTGCAGCTCGCCGATCTCTGGCGCGAAAGTGGGCGCTACGACGCCTATGGGCCGGAGATGCTGCGCATCGTCGACCGCCACAAGCGGGAGCTTCTCTACGGGCCGACCAACGAGGAAATGATCACCGAGATCTTCCGCGGCTATGTGAAGTCCTACAAGAGCCTGCCGCTGAACCTGTACCACATCCAGTGGAAGTTCCGCGACGAGCAGCGTCCGCGTTTCGGCGTGATGCGCGGCCGCGAATTCCTGATGAAGGATGGCTATTCGTTCGACATCGACGAAGCCGCGGCGAAACATTCCTACAATCAGATGTTCGTCGCTTATCTGCGCACCTTCGCGCGCATGGGCCTCAAGGCGATCCCGATGCGCGCCGAGACCGGCCCGATCGGCGGCGATCACTCCCACGAATTCATCGTGCTCGCTGAGACCGGCGAGTCCGGCGTGTTCTGCGACAAGAACGTGCTCGATCTGCCGATCCCGCCGGCCGATGTCGATTATAGCGGCGATCTCACGGGCATCATCAATCAGTGGACCTCGATCTATGCGGCGACCGAAGACGTCCACGACGCTGCGCGGTTCGAAAGCGAAGTGCCGGCCGAGCGGCGGCTCAACACCCGCGGTATCGAAGTCGGCCAGATCTTCTATTTCGGCACCAAATACTCCGACGCCATGAAAGCAACCGTTGCGGGCGCCGATGGCGCGGAGACGGCGATCCATGGCGGCTCCTACGGCGTCGGCGTATCGCGGCTCCTGGGCGCGATCATCGAGGCCTGCCACGACGAGAACGGCATCAAGTGGCCCGAGGAAGTGGCGCCGTTCCGTGCTGCGATCCTCAACCTGAAGCAGGGCTCGCCCGATACGGATGCGGCCTGCGAGGCGCTCTACAAGGAGCTCTCGGCCAAGGGCGTCGATGTGCTCTATGACGACACCGACCAGCGCGCCGGCGGCAAGTTTGCCACCGCTGACCTGATCGGTGTGCCCTGGCAGATCCTCGTTGGCCCGAAGGGGCTGGCCGAAGGCAAGGTCGAGCTGAAGCGGCGCGATGACGGTTCGCGTGAGAATATCAGTGCCGCTGAGGTCGTCGCAAAGCTGACGTCCTGACGACTTATCCACTGTGTGGTCGCCGCATCACTCACGATGCGGCTAGAATAAGCCCGATTCGTATGGGAGTCGGGCGATGGATGATGCCATGAGCGAGCCAGTTCGAACCCCACCCTTCGCCGCCTTCGAATGGCTGCTGTCCGGACGCTATCTCCGCGCGCGCCGTAAAGAAGGATTCATCTCCGTCATTGCCGGCTTCTCGTTCCTCGGCATCATGCTCGGCGTTGCCACGCTGATCATCGTGATGGCCGTGATGAACGGCTTCCGCAAGGAGCTGCTCGACAAGATCCTGGGTCTCAACGGGCATCTGCTGGTGCAGCCGCTGGAAAGTCCTCTGACCGACTGGAAGGATGTCGCCGACCGCATCAGCGGCGTGAATGGCATTCGTCTCGCGGCGCCGGTCGTGGATGGCCAGGGATTGGGATCATCCGCGTTCGGTGCGGCCGGCATCTTTATCCGCGGTATTCGCTCTGGCGATCTCAATAACCTCACGTCGATCGCCAAGAACATCAAGCAGGGCACGCTCGAAGGCTTCGATGACGGGCAGGGTGTGGCGATCGGTCGGCGGCTGGCAGATCAGCTCTCGATCCATGCCGGCGACATGATCACGTTGATCTCGCCGAAGGGGGCGGTGACCCCGATGGGCACGACGCCGCGCATCAAGCCCTACAAGGTTGCTGCTGTCTTCGAGATCGGCATGTCGGAATATGACTCGACCTTCGTGTTCATGCCATTGGCCGAGGCGCAGACTTACTTCAATCGCCCCTCTGACGTGACCTCGATCGAGGTCTACACCAACAATCCCGACAGGATCGACGAGTATCGCAAACTCGTGACCGAGGCGGCCGGGCGGCCGATCTTCATCGTCGATTGGCGGCAGCGCAACTCGACCTTCTTCAATGCGCTGCAGGTCGAGCGCAACGTCATGTTCCTGATCCTGACGCTGATCGTACTGGTGGCGGCGCTGAACATCGTCTCCGGCCTGATCATGCTGGTGAAGGACAAGGGCAGCGACATCGCGATCCTGCGCACCATGGGCGCCTCTCAAGGCTCGATCATGCGGGTGTTCCTGATCACGGGTGCTGCGATCGGCGTGGTCGGGACGCTGGTCGGCTTCTTCGTTGGACTACTGGTCTGCTTCAACATCGAGACGATCCGGCAATTCATCTCGTGGATGACATCCACTGAGCTGTTCTCGCCGGAACTGTATTTCCTGTCCAAGCTGCCGGCCGAGGTCGACGTGGGTGAGACCAGCGCGGTCGTGATCATGGCGCTGACGCTGTCGTTCCTGGCTACCCTCTACCCGTCGTGGCGCGCCGCGCGCCTCGATCCCGTCGATGCGCTAAGATACGAGTGAGTGACTGATATGGCGCAAGGGGCAGATGATGTACCGGTGGTCTATCTCCACGACATCAAGCGGCAATACACTCAGGGCGAAAGCGTTCTGACCATTCTCGACAATGCCAAGCTGGCATTGTGGGCGGGGCAGTCGGTCGCGCTGGTGGCGCCGTCCGGCTCGGGCAAGTCGACGCTGCTGCATATTGCCGGCCTGCTCGAGAGCCCGGATGACGGCGAGGTCTATGTTGGCGGCACCGCGACCTCGGGCCTGTCGGACACCGAGCGCACCCAGATCCGCCGCACCGATATCGGGTTCGTCTACCAGTCACATCGGTTGCTGCCGGAATTCACCGCGCTGGAAAACGTCATGCTGCCGCAGATGATCCGCGGCCTGAAGCGCTCCGAGACGGTTGCCCGCGCCAAGGAAATCCTGGCCTATCTGGGTCTGGCCGAACGCATCACCCATCGCCCGGCGGAGTTGTCGGGCGGCGAGCAGCAGCGCGTTGCTATTGCCCGCGCGGTAGCCAATGCGCCGCGCGTGCTATTTGCGGATGAGCCGACGGGCAATCTCGATCCGCACACCGCGGATCATGTCTTCAAGGCGCTGATGCAGCTGGTGAAGGCGACCAAGGTGGCGATGTTGATAGCGACCCACAACATGGAACTGGCTGGCCGTATGGATCGGCGGGTGTCGCTGGAAAACGGCAAGGTCGTCGAACTCGACTGACCCCGCCACTCGTTTCAGTTGAGAGAGAAAAAGCGAGGCGCCGCGGACGGCGCCATCGCTCAGTAGCTGTTCTTACGCTTGCGCTTTACGCGCGGCTGCTGCGGCGCGTAGGTCTGCGCATAGGCCAGCGCTGGATTGGCGAAGCAGGTCAGGCCGATGCCCGATGCCGTCGCGGCGCACTGCGCATAGGTGCGGTAGCTGCAGTCGTCGTCGTCATAGAGCGAGCGCATGCAGAACGGATAACCGCTCGGCGTATTGAACGAGAACGGGCCGGGATCGGTGCGCTGTGCTGCGGCGGGCGAGACGGTGAGGGCCGAGAGGGCGCCGAGGGCGACCAGAGCAAGCAGGGCTGCGCGCATCGAATTCTCCTGCCGACTCAGATGGCCGGCTGCATGTGATCTCTGACCGGCACAAAGCCGGTCCGAGAGGTATTCGTCAACTCACAAAGCCGGATTCCGCTCCGCATCTGGCGCCGGAAACATGCCGTAACAGGGCTTGTTTGGCACAGGCGACGCGATACGGCGCAAGTGATTCCCGGCGAGGAGGGAATTGGCTCGCTGGGCGCAAAGCGTGCCGGCTCGCCATCTTAACCATTCGGAATATGAGGCGCGACGCGCCCGGATCGGCTGCTTGACTCAGGAACAGAATGAGAACAATGTTCTTCATATGTTCCAGATATCACGGAGGCCACCATGTTGAAGACCTTTGTTGAAGAAGCCGCTGCACTGGCATCGATCGTTCTGTTCGTCGGCATGATTGCGGTTTGGGCGCAACTGATCCCCCAGCTGTGATCCTGCTCCCGGACGCTGGCTGCGAAGCTGGCGCCGGAACACCGGGGAAGCACTCTCCGGTGGATACGGGAACGCTCCCGGGGAATGACAAGCATTCCCTAGGGAATGCGGGGACGCTTCCGGGCCCGAGCGGGTTTCACATGGACTTGGCCGGGGGCAGGCATCACCATGGGGTAGCGAGTCGGCCTGAACAGGCTGCCGCGATCCCCAGTGTCGATGACTGCCCAGATCGGGCGCTGCAAAGTCCGGAACGCCCCACGCCATGAGTCAGAAGCCCGCCGCCGCGTCGAATGCCGGATTTGTCCATCTGCACGTGCATTCGGCCTATTCGCTGCTGAAGGGCTCGATCAAGATCCAGAAACTGGCGGAGCTGGCCAAGGCCGACCATCAGCCAGCGCTGGCGCTGACCGACAGCGACAACATGTTTGGCGCGCTGGAATTCTCCGAGAAGCTGGTGGGCTACGGCATCCAGCCGATCACCGGCTGCGAGGTCGCCATCGATTTCGGTGACCAGGATCCGAACGCCCGAAATGCGCTGAACGCCGTGATGCCGCGCATTGTGCTGCTGGCTGCCAAGGAGCGCGGCTATCAGAGCCTGATGAAACTCAACTCGCGCGCGTTTCTGGAAACCCCGGTCAATCATGCGCCCCACATCAAGCTGGACTGGCTGCTGGAGGAAACGGAAGACCTGATCGCGTTGAGTGGCGGTCCGGACGGTCCGATCAATCAGGCGCTGCTCGCCGATCAATCCGCGCTTGCCGCTGCGCGTTGCGACCGGCTCGCGTCGCTATTCGGCGATCGACTCTATATCGAACTGCAGCGTCATGGCGCCGAGAAGGAGCGCCGCGCCGAAGCCGGTTTGATAGACTTGGCTTACGCCAAGGGCCTGCCGTTGGTGGCAACGAACGAGCCGTATTTTGCCGCCGCGGATGACTATGAGGCCCATGATGCGCTGCTATGCATCGCCGGTGGCAGGATCATTGCCGAGACGGACCGCGAGCAGCTTACCACCGATCATCGCTTCAAGACCCGCGCCGAAATGGCAGTTCTGTTTGCCGACATCCCCGAGGCATTGGCGTCAACCGTCGAAATCGCCGAGCGCTGCTCGTTCCGGCCAAAGACGCGCAAGCCGATCCTGCCGCGCTTCACGGTCGGCGCCGGCAGCAACGCCGAAGGTGCGGCCCAGGAGGAATCCGACGAGTTGCGCCGTCAGGCCGAGGAGGGCCTGCGCAAGCGTCTCGAGATCCACGGCGTGTCACAGGGCAAGAGCGAGGAGGAATACCACGCTCGGCTCGACTTCGAACTTAACGTCATCTCCCGCATGAACTATGCGGGTTACTTCCTGATCGTGTCTGACTTCATCAAATGGGCGAAGGCACAGGGCATTCCGGTGGGGCCGGGCCGCGGTTCGGGCGCGGGCTCGCTGGTCGCCTGGGTGTTGACCATCACCGATCTCGATCCCTTGCAGTTCAATCTTCTGTTCGAACGCTTCCTCAATCCGGAACGCGTCTCGATGCCGGACTTCGACATCGACTTCTGCCAGGATCGTCGCGGCGAGGTGATCTCCTATGTGCAGCAGCGCTACGGCCGCGATCAGGTCGCGCAGATCATCACCTTCGGTACGCTGCAGGCGCGCGGCGTGTTGCGCGACGTCGGCCGTGTGCTGCAGATGCCCTATGGCCAAGTCGACAAGCTGACCAAGCTGGTGCCGCAAAATCCGGCCGCGCCAGTGACACTTGCAGCCGCGATCGAGGGCGAGCCGAAACTGCAGGCGCTCCGCGACGAGGATCCGATCGTCGCCAAGGCTTTCGATATTGCGCAGCGTCTCGAGGGCCTGACGCGCCACGCTTCGACCCACGCCGCAGGCATCGTGATTGGCGACCGGCCGCTGTCGCAGCTCGTGCCGATGTATCGCGATCCGAAGTCGGACATGCCGGTCACCCAGTTCAACATGAAATGGGTCGAGCCCGCAGGTCTCGTGAAGTTCGACTTCCTCGGCCTGAAGACGCTGACGGTGCTCGACGTCGCCGTGAAGCTGCTCAAGCAGCGCAATATTGACGTCAATCTTGCGACCACGCCGATTACCGACGCCAAGAGCTACGAAATGCTGGCGCGCGGTGAAGTGGTCGGCGTATTCCAGGTGGAAAGCCAGGGTATGCGGCGCGCGCTTGTGGACATGCGGCCCGACCGTTTCGAGGACATCATCGCGCTGGTCGCGTTGTATCGTCCGGGCCCGATGGCGAACATCCCGACCTATTGCGCGCGCAAGCATGGCGATGAAGAGCCGGAATATCTGCATCCGATCATCGAGCCGATCCTGAAGGAAACCTTCGGCGTCATCATCTATCAGGAACAGGTGATGCAGATCGCGCAGGTCATGGCCGGCTATTCGCTCGGTGACGCCGACCTGCTGCGCCGGGCAATGGGCAAGAAGATCCGCGCCGAAATGGAAAAGCAGCGCGAGATCTTCGTTGCAGGCTCTGTCAAGAACGGCGTGCCGAAGGGGCAGGCCGATACGATCTTCGATCTGCTGGCAAAATTCGCCGACTATGGCTTCAACAAGAGCCACGCGGCGGCCTATGCGCTGGTGTCGTATCACACCGCCTATATGAAGGCGCATTATCCGGTGGAGTTCATTGCGGCGTCGATGACGCTCGACATGGGCAACACCGACAAGCTGTCGGAATTTCGCGCCGAGGCGCAGCGGCTCAGTATCAAGGTCGAGGCGCCGAACATCAATCGTTCGGGCGTCACCTTCGAGGTCAGCGACAACACGATCTATTATGCGCTGGCCGCGTTGAAAGGCGTCGGCGCTGGCGCCGTCGAGCTGATCGTCGCCGAGCGCAACAAGAATGGTTTGTTCACGTCGCTTGCCGACTTTGCGTCGCGCGTGAGCCCACGCGCCGTCAACAAGCGCATCATCGAAACGCTCGCTGCGGCCGGCGCCTTCGATACGCTCGATCCACATCGTGCCCGCGTGCATGGCGGCGCGGATGCTATTTTGGCCGCCTGCCAGAGCGCCCACGTGGATACGACAATCGGTCAGGGAAACATGTTTGGCGGCGCGGCCGATGCGCCGACCATCATGCTACCGCAGATCGACAACTGGCTAGCGGCGGAGAAGCTGCGCAAGGAATACGACGCTATTGGCTTCTTCCTGTCCGGCCATCCGCTTGACGATTACGCCACCGCCCTGAAGCGGCTGCGAGTGCAGAGCTGGGCCGAGTTCTGCCGAGCCGTCAAAACCGGCGCTACGGCGGGCAGGGTCGCGGCTACCGTCGTGTCCCGCATGGAGCGGCGGACCAAAACCGGCAACAAGATGGGCATCATGGGTCTGTCCGACCCGACCGGCCATTTCGAGGCGGTGCTGTTCTCCGAAGGGCTTGCCCAATACCGCGACGTGCTGGAACCGGGTACCGCGGTGCTGCTGCAACTCGGTGCCGAACTCCAGGGCGAGGACGTTCGGGCCCGGGTTCTCCACGCGGAACCTCTGGATGCCGCCGCTGCCAAGACCCAGAAGGGGCTCAGGGTGACCATGAAGGACACCAAGGCACTGGATTCGCTGGTAAAACGCCTCCAACCGCAGCCGAGCAATGCCGCCGGCGGAGGCGACGTCTCGCTGATCCTTCGCCTCGACCTGCAAACTGAGGTCGAATTCAAGCTCGAAGGCCGGTTCCAGGTGTCCCCGCAGATCGCCGGCGCCATCAAGGCGGTTTCCGGGGTGGAAATGGTCGAAACGCTTTGAGCTGGCAACCCGCGCGGTAAACCGGCCGAAGCCGCCGGATTTCCTTGCTTATCCCGGGAATCCGGCTATAAGCCGGCCCATCTCACACGGAAGCATGGCTTAATCGCCGTCCGGTGGCATCCGGGCTGCACGGCAGATCCTCTGCCCGAACGCTCGTTTGCTCACACGCTTCCGGAGGAAACAACCGGAGAATTGATACTATGGCACTACCCGAATTTTCTATGCGTCAACTGCTCGAAGCTGGCGTCCACTTTGGCCACCAGTCGCATCGCTGGAATCCGAAGATGGCGAATTACATCTTCGGCGCACGCAACAACATCCACATCATCGACCTCGCGCAGACCGTGCCGTTGCTGCACACCGCGCTGAAGGCTGTGAGCGACACCGTCGCCAAGGGCGGCCGCATCCTGTTCGTCGGCACCAAGCGCCAGGCGCAGGACGTCGTTGCCGAAGCTGCGAAGCGCTCGGCGATGTACTTCGTCAATTCGCGCTGGCTCGGTGGCACCCTGACCAACTGGAAGACCATCTCCGGTTCGATCAAGCGTCTGCGTCACCTCGACGAAGTGCTGAACTCCGGCGACGCGTCGGCCTACACCAAGAAGGAGCGTCTGACGCTGCAGCGCGAGCGCGACAAGCTCGATCGCTCGCTGGGCGGCATCAAGGACATGGGCGGTCTGCCCGACCTGATCTTCGTGATCGACACCAACAAGGAAGACATCGCGATCCAGGAAGCCCAGCGTCTGGGTATCCCTGTCGCGGCGATCGTCGACACCAACTCGGATCCGAAGGGCATCACCTATGTGGTCCCGGGCAACGACGACGCCGGCCGTGCGCTGTCGCTGTATTGCGATCTGATCGCACGCGCTGTCATCGACGGCATCTCGCGTGCCCAGGGCGACTCGGGCTTCGATATCGGTGCGTCGGCTGCCCCGGTGGCTGAGGCCATCCCGGCTCCGGAAGCAGGCTTCCAGGGCCTGGCCGGTCCGCGCGGCACCGCCGACGATCTCAAGAAGCTCACCGGCGTATCCGGTGCGATCGAGAAGAAGTTCAACGACCTCGGCATCTTCCACTACTGGCAGCTGGCCGAACTCGATCACGACACCGCCCACAAGATTGGCGAAGAAGTTGGTCTTCCGGCCCGTGCCGACGGCTGGGTCGCCCAGGCCAAGGGTCTGACGGCGGAAGCTGAGTAACGCGCAGGCGTGATCCCGGAACCGGTGTCCCGGTTCCGGACAAAATCATGCCGATGCGACAGCCAAGAAACTATTGTGCGGCCGTCATCCCGGCCGCACTTTCCATCTCTACACTTCTCTCGATGATAGTTCCTGCGGCGTAACGCGATTGACCAGCACCGGCTGGCTCGCAGGCGCCCTGACAGGCAAAGGGTTCAACGATGGCAACGATTACTGCAGCGATGGTCAAGGACCTCCGCGAAACCACCGGCGTCGGCATGATGGATTGCAAGAACGCACTGGCTGCCAATGACGGCGACATGCAGGCGTCAATCGACTGGCTGCGCGCGAAGGGCCTGTCCAAGGCCGCCAAGAAGGCTGACCGCGTCGCGGCCGAAGGCCTGATCGGCGTTCTCACTGCCGGCAACAAGGGCGTCGTGGTCGAAGTCAATTCCGAGACCGACTTCGTCGCGCGCAACGATCAGTTCCAGGGCCTGGTCAAGATGATCGCCCAGGTCGCGCTCAAGGTCGGCTCCGATGTTGAGGCCATCAAGGCGCACAAGGTTGGCGACGTCACTGTCGAGACCGCGATCACCGAGGCCATCGCCACCATCGGCGAAAACATGACCCTGCGCCGCGCCGCGACGCTGGAAGTCTCGGCCGGCGTCGTGTCGAGCTACGTGCATAACGCCGTGATCGAAGGTCTCGGCAAGATGGGCATCATCGTCGCGCTGGAATCCACCGGCAAGGCTGACGAGCTCGCCACCCTCGGCAAACAGATCGCGATGCATGTCGCTGCTGCCAATCCGCAGGCGCTGGACTCCGCCGGCCTCGATCCGGCCGTCGTTGCTCGCGAGAAGGAAGTGATGGCGGACAAGTATCGCCAGCAGGGCAAGCCGGATGCGATGATTGAGAAGATCGTCGAGAACGGCCTGAAGACCTATTACAAGGAAGTCTGCCTGCTGGATCAGGCCTTCATCCACGACACCGGTAAGTCGGTGGCGCAGGCCGTCAAGGAAGCCGAAGGCAAGGTTGGCGCGCCGATCAAGCTCGCTGGCTTTGTGCGCTACGCGCTCGGCGAAGGCATCGAAAAGCAGACTTCGGACTTCGCTGCCGAAGTTGCCGCCGCCAGCGGCCAGAAGTAAGACGAATTGGAATACCTCCCGGCGATCTACGCCGGGAGCTGCCGCCTCGAAAGGAAGCGATCGCATCATGGGTGAGCCGCTCTATCGTCGCGTCGTGATCAAGGTCTCGGGTGAGTCTTTCGCCGGAGGCCAGTCATTCGGTATCGATCAGCCGACCATCGACCGCATCGCCGTCGATCTCATTGCAGCCCAGAAACTTGGTGTCGAAGTCGCGGTCGTCGTCGGTGGCGGCAATATTTTCCGCGGCGTCGAAGTCTCCTCGCGTGGTGTGTCGCGCCCGACCGGCGATAGCATGGGCATGCTCGCTACCGTTATGAACTGCCTGGCACTGGAAGCTGCGATCGAGCGCCACGCCGTGCCGGCCCGCACGCTGTCGGCGATGGTGATGCCGCAGGTCTGCGAACTCTTCACACGTGCTGCCGCACACAAATACCTGTCCGAGGGCCGGATCGTGCTGCTGGCCGGCGGTACCGGCAATCCGTTCTTCACCACCGACACGACCGCAGTGTTGCGCGCTGCCGAGATCGGCGCATCGGCCGTGCTGAAGGCGACCAATGTGGACGGCGTGTACAGCGCCGATCCAAAGAAGGATCCTAACGCGACGCGCTTCGAGCGTCTCAGCCATTCGCAGGCGGTGGAGGGGAACTACAAAGTCATGGATGCGACGGCTTTCGCGCTTGCCCGCGAGACCTCGCTGCCTATCATTGTGTTCTCGATCGCCGAACCGGGTTCGATCGGCGCCATTTTGACTGGTACTGGCCGCGGCACCATCGTCGCGGGCTGATTTTAGACGGGTTCGGAGCGCCATACCCGCTTCGCACCAGCAGGATACAAGGGAGAGCTGCATGGCCACCATGGCCCCATTCGACATCAACGACCTCAAGCGCCGTATGCAGGGCTCGACCCAGTCGCTGAAGCATGAGCTTGGCGGCTTGCGCACCGGACGTGCGGCAGCCTCGATGCTGGAGCCGGTCCAGGTGGAAGCCTATGGCAGCCACATGCCGCTGAACCAGGTTGCGACCGTCAGCGTTCCCGAGCCGCGCCTGCTGTCGGTGCAGGTTTGGGACAAGTCGATGGTCAAGGCGGTGGAAAAGGCGATCGTCGATTCCAATCTCGGCCTTAGCCCGGCAACCGAAGGCCAGATTCTGCGGCTACGCATTCCCGAATTGAACACCGAGCGCCGCAAGGAACTCGTGAAGGTCGCGCATAAATATGCCGAGGCAGCCAAGGTCGCCGTGCGCCACGTCCGCCGCGACGGTCTCGACATCATCAAGAAGCTCGAGAAGGCTCACGAGATTTCCGAGGACGACCAGAAGCGCCACGATACCGAAGTGCAGAAGGTCACGGACAGCATAATCGCTGAAATCGATCAGTTGCTGGCGGCTAAGGAAAAGGAAATCATGACGGTTTAAGCGTCAGAAGCCGCTTTTAAGCTGTTGAAAAGCGTATGGTCCGCAAATTGGTCACATATGTGCCGGACCATAGGCTGGGGATTTTAATCGATGTCGAATGCCGCCGCGCCCGCAGATGATGGATCGGACCGATCCAGGCCTTTGCATGTCGCGATCATCATGGACGGCAATGGGCGCTGGGCTGCAGCGCGGGGGCTTCCGCGCGCCGAGGGCCATCGCCGCGGCGTCGAGGCACTTCGCCGTGTGGTGCGGGCATCCAACGAACTCGGCATCCAATATTTGACGATCTTCTCGTTCAGCTCCGAGAACTGGTCGCGGCCCGCATCCGAGATCAGCGATCTATTTGGCCTACTGCGTCGCTTCATCCGCAACGATCTTGCCACGCTGCATCGTGACGGCGTGCGCGTACGCGTGATCGGAGAGCGCCAGGGTCTCGATTCCGATATCGCGTCATTGCTGAAAGAGGCCGAGGACCTGACGCGGGGCAACACCCAGCTCAATCTCGTGGTCGCCTTCAACTACGGCTCGCGGCACGAGATCGCCACGGCAGCGCAGCGCCTTGCGCGCGAGGTTGCCGAGGGCAAGCGGACGCCCGAAAGCATCAATGTCGATACGCTCGGCCAGTATCTCGACGCGCCTGATATTCCGGACCCGGACCTGATCATCCGCACGTCGGGTGAACAGCGGCTATCGAACTTCCTGATGTGGCAGGCTGCCTATAGCGAGTTCGTATTCGTGCCGATCCACTGGCCGGATTTCGACAAGGCCGCGCTGGAAAGCGCCATTGCCGAATATGCCCGCCGCGAGCGGCGTTTCGGCGGTCTCGCCGCGAAAACCGGTTCGTGACCGGCGTGACCCAGGACGACAGCACGCCGAAGCGGGCGGATGACCGGGGGCTGCGCAATCTCTTGATGCGCATCCTGGCCGCGCTGGTACTGATCCCCGTCGCGATTCTCGCCGCCTATACCGGTGGCTGGCTGTGGTTCGGCCTCGTGACGCTGGTGTCGGTTGGTCTCTTCCTGGAATGGCGGGCCATTGTCGGCAATCATGTCGGCTGGATCGGGCTCGGCGTCGTCTATGCCTTGGCTGCGTTTGCGGCGTCCATTGTCGTGCGCCTCGATCCCGTCTGGGGCTTCTCGGCCCTGATGTTCATTCTGTTGGTGGTCTGGATGACCGATATCGGCGGCTATTTCGCCGGGCGCGGCATCGGCGGCCCGAAACTGTGGCCGCGCGTCAGTCCGAAGAAGACATGGGCCGGCGCTATCGGCGGTTTTGTTCTCAGCCTCGCTGTGGCTGCCGGTTTTGCCATGAATGGTTTGGGCAGCCTGCTGCCGCTGCTCATGATCGCAACCGTGCTGACGGTGCTGTCGCAACTTGGTGATCTCTTCGAGTCCGCAGTGAAGCGCAAATTCGGCGTCAAGGATTCCGGCCAGATCATTCCTGGCCATGGCGGTCTGCTGGATCGCCTCGACGGCTATGTATTCGCGGTGGTTGCTGCCGCGGTGATCGGTCTTTTACGCGGCGGCGCAGATGGCGTCGGCCGCGGTCTTATGGTTTGGTGATTTGATGAGCGCTGTTCCCCTGCGAAATAACAAGCCCGCCGCGTCCAGTCTGCGCAGCATCACTGTCCTCGGTGCGACCGGTTCGATCGGCGACAGCACCATGGATTTGCTACGAGCCTCGCCCGAGCGGTACCAGGTGGAGGCTTTGACGGCTAACGGCAACGTCGAAGGCGTGGTCAAGCTGGCCAAGGAATTCAACGCGCGCTTTGTGGCCGTCGCTGATGAATCCAAGTTGGACGAACTCCGCGCGGCACTCGCCGGCACCGGCATCGCCAGCGGGGCAGGGGATAGCGCCATCGTCGAGGCCGCCGAGCGGCCGGCCGACTGGCTGATGGCCGCCGTGTCGGGCGCCGCCGGCTTGAAGCCTGCGCTCGCCGCCGTTGATCGCGGTGCAACGGTTGCACTGGCCAACAAGGAATGCCTCGTTTGCGCCGGCGATTTCTTCATGGATCGCGCCGCCAAGGCGGGCGCCTGCATCCTGCCGGCGGACAGTGAGCACAATGCGCTGTTCCAGGCGCTGGCCTCCGGCAGCCGCGAGGAACTGACCCGCGTCATCATCACCGCCTCGGGCGGACCGTTCCGCACCTGGGCTGCCGCCGATATCGAGCAGGCAACGCTGGCGCAGGCGCTGAAACATCCGAACTGGTCGATGGGGCAGAAGATTACCATCGATTCCGCATCAATGATGAACAAGGGCCTCGAAGTGATCGAGGCGTCCTATCTGTTCGCGCTGGCGCCGGACGAGATCGATGTATTGGTACATCCGCAGTCGATCATTCACGGCATGGTGGAGTTCCGCGATTATTCTGTCATGGCGCAGCTCGGTTCGCCCGACATGCGCACGCCGATCGCACATTGCCTGGGTTGGCCGGACCGCATCCCGGGCCGGGCGCCGCCGCTCGACCTTGCCAAGATCGGGTCGCTGACCTTCGAGGCACCGGATTACGCGCGCTTCCCTGGCCTGAAGCTGGCCTATGACGCGCTGCGCACCGGCAGCGGCGCGACCACCGTCTACAACGCGGCCAACGAGATCGCCGTGGCTGCCTTCACCGCCCAGAAGATCCGCTTTGGCGCCATTGCACGGCTGGTCGAAGCCACCATGAATGAATGGGTGCGGGCAGGGAATCTGGCGCCGTTGTCATCGGCGGATGACGCCATCGCTGTTGACCATAAAGCGAGAAAAATGGCTGCCACCCTCTTGCCTCAAATTGCCGCAAAGGCATCCTAGAGCATTGGGGACGGGGCCTTTGGCCTCGCGTTAGGGGATCGGGATGCTTGAGTTTTTCCAACATAGTTTCAATACGTTGAGCCACGGCTTTATCGGCTATATCATCCCCTTTCTGTTTGTCCTGACGATCGTGGTGTTCTTCCACGAACTCGGCCACTTCCTGGTCGCACGCTGGAACGGCGTTAAGGTCCTGACGTTCTCGCTCGGCTTCGGTCCTGAACTCGCCGGCTTTAACGATCGCCATGGCACGCGCTGGAAGATTTCCGCGATTCCGCTTGGCGGCTACGTGAAGTTCTTCGGCGACGAGAGCGAAGCCTCGACCCCCTCAAGCACCGCGCTGGAAGGCATGACGGCGGATGAGCGCAAGGGCAGCTTCCACCACAAGCGGGTTGGCCAGCGTGCGGCCATCGTGGCTGCTGGTCCGATCGCCAATTTCATCCTCGCGATCGTCATTTTCACCTGTCTGTTCACATTCTTTGGCAAGCCGAGCACGACCGCCAAGGTCGACAGCATTCAGGCTGGCAGCGCGGCCGAGAAGGCCGGGTTCCAGTCGGGCGACATCATCAAGGCCATCGATGGCAAGGTCATTGGCAGTTTCTCCGACATGCAGCGCATCGTCGGCACCAAGGCCGGCGAGCAGCTGGCCTTCAGCGTCAAGCGCGGCGAAGCCACGGTTGAGCTGAAGGGCACGCCAGAACTTCGCGAAGTCAAAGACAGCTTCGGCAACGTCCATCGTCTCGGCGTCCTCGGCATTACCCGCGCGACAGCGGTTGGCGAAGCGACCACCGAGCGGGTCAATCCGGCGACCGCTTTCGTGCTGGGCGTCAAGGAAACCTGGTTCGTCGTGGACCGCACCATTGCCTATATCGGCGGTGTGTTCACCGGACGCGAGGCGGCCGACCAGATCGGTGGTCCGATGCGAATCGCCCAGATCTCGGGGCAGGTGGCGACAATCGGCCTGACCGCCCTGATTCACCTGGCGGCGGTTCTGTCGATCTCGATCGGCCTTCTCAACCTGTTTCCAGTGCCGCTTCTCGATGGCGGTCATCTTTTGTTCTATGTCGTCGAAGCCGTTCGCGGGCGTCCGCTGTCGGAGCGCGCACAAGAGATGGGCTTCCGCATTGGCCTCGGTTTAGTGCTGATGTTGATGGTATTTGCGACCTATAATGACATTCTTCACCTGGCTTCGTCATGATCGAGGCTGGGGGTAACGTGGCCGATGGGCAACGTCTTGGAATGAAATTAGAATTGCAGCGCGAAAGGTCGTTTGCCAGTCAGGTAAAATTGGCTACAAGCTGGGCCACTAAAGGGATTCTGTCAGACCGTAGGGGTGCGGGCTGGCGATGGAATGATAAGGGCGCTTTGCGCATGATTTTTGGTTTGCGGGGTTTCCGAGGCGGCCTTCTTGCTGCTTCGATCTTGGTCGCCATGCCGGTCGCCGTTACAGCGACTGCTGCGCTCGTTTCTTCGACTGCCGTGGCTCAGACCGCCGCTTCGATTGTTGTTGAAGGCAATCGTCGCGTGGATGTGGAGACCATCCGCTCCTATTTCCGTCCCGGCCCGAGCGGCCGATTGGATCAGGGCACCATTGATGACGGCCTCAAGTCGCTCATCGAGACCGGCCTGTTCCAGGATGTGAAGATCAATCAGGCCGGTGGCCGTCTGGTCGTCAGCGTCGTCGAAAACCCGGTCATTGGCCGCGTCGCCTTCGAAGGTAACAAGAAGGTCAAGGACGACCAGCTGAACGCCGAAGTGCAGTCGAAGCCGCGCGGGACGCTGTCGCGCCCGATGGTGCAGGCAGACGCGCAGCGCATCTCCGAAATCTATCGTCGCTCTGGCCGTTATGACGTCAGCGTCGTTCCGGAATTCATCGAGCAGCCGAACAACCGCGTCGACCTGATCTTCACGATCAACGAAGGCGCGAAGACCGGCGTGAAGTCGATCCAGTTCATCGGCAACAACTATTACTCGTCCTACCGCCTCAAGGACGTCATCAAGACCCGTGAATCGAACCTCCTGAGCTTCCTGGCTTCGGGCGACATCTATGATCCGGACCGCATCGAAGCCGATCGCGACCTGATCCGCCGCTATTACCTAAAGAACGGCTTCGCCGACGTTCAGGTCGTTGCCGCGCTCACCGAATACGACCCGAACCAGAAGGGCTTCCTGGTCACCTTCAAGATCGAAGAAGGCCAGCAGTACCGCGTGTCGTCGGTCGACTTCTCGTCCACCATTCCGCAGTTCGATCCGAACTCGCTGCGCAGCTTCTCGCGCGTTGGCGTCGGCTCGCTTTACAACGCGGAAGCGCTGGAGAAGTCGGTCGAGGAAATGCAGATCGAAATGTCCCGCCGCGGCTACGCCTTTGCCGTCGTGCGTCCGCGTGGCGATCGCAATTTCGAATCTCACACCGTCACCATCGGCTTCACGGTGGAAGAGGGCCCGCGCGTCTATATCGAGCGCATCAATGTGCGCGGCAACACGCGTACCCGTGACTATGTCATCCGTCGCGAATTCGATCTCGCAGAAGGCGACGCCTATAATCGTGCGCTGGTCGATCGTGCCGAGCGCCGCCTGAAGAACCTCGACTTCTTCAAGAGCGTGAAGGTGACGACCGAGCCTGGTTCATCCAGCGATCGCGTGATCCTGGTTGTCGATCTGGAAGAAAAATCCACCGGCGACTTCTCGGTCTCGGGTGGTTACTCGACCACCGACGGTGCACTCGGCGAAGTCAGCGTCTCGGAACGTAACTTCCTCGGTCGTGGCCTGTTTGCCAAGGCGTCGGTCCAGTATGGCCAGTATGCCCGTGGCTACTCGCTGTCCTTCGTCGAGCCTTACCTGCTCGACTACCGCGTGGCCCTTGGCCTCGATTTCTATCAGCGCGAGCAGCTGTCCAACAGCTACATTTCGTACAACACCAAGACGCTAGGCTTTAGCCCGCGTCTCGGCTTCCAGCTGCGTGAAGATCTCGCGCTGCAGCTGCGCTACTCGATCTATCAGCAGCAGATTTCGCTGCCGAGCACGCTCGCGAATTGTAACAATCTTCCGGGCAGCCCGACTGCAACCAACACGCCTGGCTATCTGAATTCGTTGTTTGGCCTTGGCTTCGCCGAAACAGGTTCCGGCAACTGGGGCTGTTATGCAGATGGCGAGTCGTCGCTGCCGGTTCGCCGCGAACTGGCCAGCGGCAAGACGCTGACCTCGGCGCTCGGCTACACGCTGAACTACAACACCCTCGACAACAACAAGAACCCGACCGACGGTCTGTTCCTGGAGTTCAAGCAGGACTACGCTGGCGTCGGCGGCGACGTGACTTACCTGAAGACCACCGTCGATGCGAAGTATTACACCCCGCTTGTGGCCGACATCGTTGGTTTGCTGCGTGTCCAGGGTGGCATGCTGAACAAGGTCGGCGAAGACATCCGCATGCTGGATCACTTCCAGATGGGTCCGAACCTGGTGCGTGGTTTCGCGCAGAACGGTATCGGTCCGCGTGACATCAGCTACGTTGCGCTGGGATCCTACGGTGACGCACTCGGCGGCACGAAGTATTGGGGCGCTTCGGCTGAATTGCAGATGCCGTTCTGGTTCCTGCCGAAGGAAGTTGGCATCAAGGGTGCGGTCTATGCCGATGCTGGCGGCCTCTGGGATTATCAGGGACCGACGAGCTGGGCTCAGACTGGCGAAGTCAACGCTGCCGGTTGTGTGGCTGCTAGCCGGACTTCGGTCGGTAACTGCGCTGGCATGACCTATGACGACGGCAATGTCGTGCGGTCGTCGGTCGGTGTGGGCCTGATCTGGCAGTCGCCGTTTGGTCCGCTGCGCTTCGATTACGCAGTGCCGATCACCAAGGGCGCCTATGATCGCGTGCAGCAGTTCAAGTTCGGCGGCGGAACTTCGTTCTGAGTTTGATCTCCGGCCGGACCGCGACGGGTGGAATGGTTCTGCCGACGTTCTTCAAGCAATCGCCGTCGTTGACGCTGGCTGAAATAGCCGCGTCAACGAAGGCGCGACTGGTCGACCCGACGCGGGCCGACCAGATCGTGACTGGCGTAGCCTCGCTCGATGAGGCTGGCCCCCATCACCTGACCTTCTTCGAAAATCTCCGCTACATCGACCAGCTAACCCACACCAAGGCCGGTGCCTGCCTGGTGAGCGAGAGCTTCAAGGGCGATATTCCGGCTCACGTAACGGTGCTGCGCGCCAAGCGGCCGTTCGCAGCCTTCGTGGAATTGGCGCGCGAGCTGCACGCGGATACGCTGCGTCCGGTCTCCGGCTTTGACATTACTGGCATCGCCGCATCCGCCGTCATCCATCCCACTGCTCAGCTCGAAGATGACGTTACGGTGGATCCGCTGGCCGTGATCGGCCCGGATGTGGAGATCGGTTCCGGCACCATCATCGGTTCTGGCGCGGTGATCGCCGCCGGGGTCAAGATCGGACGCGACTGCAATATCGGCGCTGGCAGCACGCTGCAGTTCACACTGATCGGCAACAACGTACTCGTTCATCCCGGCTGCAAGTTCGGCCAGGACGGCTTTGGCTTCGTGTTCGGCCGGGACGAGCACATCAAGGTCCCGCAGACCGGCCGTGTCCTGATCCAGAACGACGTCGAGATCGGTGCCGGCACCACCATCGACCGCGGCAGCCTGCGCGATACCGTGATTGGCGAGGGGACCAAAATCGACAATCAGGTCCAGATCGGCCACAATGTGACAATTGGACGGCACTGTGTGATCGCTGCGAAATGTGGCCTTGCAGGCAGCCTGACCATCGGCGACAACGTCGCGCTGGGCGCCATGGTGGGCCTCAACAATCACATTACGATTGGCGATGGCGCGCAGGTCGCGGCAATGGCCGGAGTGAAAGACAGCATTCCGCCGCGCGCGCGGTGGGGTGGCATCTTTGCCCGGCCGACCAAGCAATGGTTCCGCGAGATCCTCGCGGTTGAGAAACTCGCCCGCGAGAGCATGCCGGGAACGGATGCGACGACGCAGGATACGAAAGACGAGGGGCGGGAATGAGCCAGGATTTACCAAGCGATGGCGCATCGCCGATCATCATCGAGACGGTCGACATCAACACCATCCTCAAGACCCTTCCGCATCGCTATCCGTTTCTTCTGATCGATCGTGTCGTCAACATCCGCAAGGACTTCAGCGGCATTGGTATCAAGAACGTCACGATCAACGAGCCGGCATTCCTCGGGCATTTTCCTGATCGCCCGGTCTATCCCGGCGTGTTGATGATCGAAGGCATGGCTCAGACAGCGGGCGTGATCGGCATCTCGTCCGTCGAAGGCACCGAGAAGCCGCGTGCGGTGTATTTCCTCACCATCGACAAGTGCAAGTTTCGCAAGCCGGTGATGCCTGGCGATACGATCGAATATCATCTGCACCTGATCGGCCGGAAAAAGGCGATGTGGTGGTTCCATGGCGACGCCAAGGTAAATGGCAAGGTCGTCGCCGAGGCCGATGTCGGTGCAATGCTGACAGACTGATTGGCACCTACCTGAACGCGCATGATGCCATCGAAGACCTCGATGGCATCATGCGTTTGTAAGTCATGGTATGAGACGTGTCGTAACAGATCGCAATCAGACGTCACTGGACAGGCTCGGGAACCCACGTTAACCAACGGAAAAACCTAGATATTTGTAGGCAGCTTGATGGCTGGGATTGGACTGTTTCGATGAGCAAGATCGACCCGACGGCGCGGATCGAGGATGGTGCTGTCATTGGCGAGGGCGCCGAAATCGGACCCTTCTGCATTATCGGACCGCATGTCACGATCGGTGCAGGCACAAAGCTGCTGTCGCATGTCAACGTGACGGCGCAGACGAGCATCGGCGAGAACTGCACAATCTATCCGTTCGCGTCATTAGGCACGCCCCCGCAGTCGCTCAGCTACAAGGGAGAACTGACCAGGCTGACCATCGGCAATGGCTGTACCATCCGCGAGTCCGTGACCATGAATGCGGGCACTGTCGCCGGTGGCGGCATTACGTCGGTGGGCGATCGCGGCTACTTCATGAACTGCGCCCATGTCGGCCATGACTGTCACGTCGGCAACGACGTGATCTTCGCGACCTCGGCGACGCTTGGCGGTCATTGCGAGATCGGCGATTTCGTTTTCATGGGCGGGCTGTCGGCCGTGCACCAGTTCACCCGCATTGGCTCCCAGGTCATGGTCGGCGGCATCTGCGGCGTGCGCGGTGACATCATCCCGTTCGGGCTTGTGAATGGTCAGTATGCGGCGCTGGAAGGCCTCAACATCATCGGCATGAAGCGCCGCAAGTTCACCAAGGAGCGCGTCGCCGCCGTGCGCTCGTTCTATCAAAAGCTGTTCCATGGCCCCGGCGTCTTTGCCGAGCGGCTCGAGCGCGTGCAGCCCTTGGCGAATGACGATCCGGCGATTGCAGAAATCCTGACATTCATCGCCGGCGCCAAGCACCGCGCGCTGTGCCTGCCCGAGGATAGCAAGAGCAGTTCCTGAATTCGGGTATCGCGGGGCGAAGCATGACTGACCAGGCTCAAATACAGCACCCGCAATTACATCCGCCGATAGGCTCGCCGTTCGGCATCATCGCCGGCGGCGGCTCGCTGCCCTTCGCGGTCGCGGACTCGCTGCAGGCACGTGGCATCAAGCCTGTCGTGTTCGCGCTGAAGGGCTTCTGCGATCCGGCGCTGGTGGCGCGATTTCAGCACCACTGGATTCCCATCGGCCAGTTTGGCCGTTTGCTGAAGCTGATGCGCAGCGAAAATTGCCGGGATCTCACGTTCATCGGCACGCTGGTGCGGCCGGCAATCTCCGAGATCAGGCTGGACTGGGCAACGCTTCGCGTAATGCCGAAAGTGTTTCGCGCGTTTCGCGGCGGTGACGATCATTTGCTGACGAGTATCAGCCGCCTGTTCGAGCATGAAGGTTTTCGTCTGCTGGGGATCAAGGACGTCGCGTCCGATGTGCTGATGCCGGAAGGCAGCGTGACGCGTGCCGTACCGGATCAAGATGCTGAAGCCGATATCGCGCGTGGGCGCGACGTCCTGCGCGCCTTGAGCCCGTTCGATATCGGCCAGGCGACCGTGGTGATCGACGGCCATGTGGTGGGAATCGAAGATATCGAAGGCACCGATGGATTGCTGGCACGCGTGGCGCTCTTGCGTGAGCAGGGACGTATTCGCGCCAAGGCAGGACGAGGTGTGCTGGTGAAGGCGCCGAAGAGCGGTCAGGATCTGCGTTTCGATCTGCCGACATTGGGGCCGCGGACCATCGAGCGGGCTGCGGCCGCGAAGCTCGCCGGCGTCGCCATCGTCGCAGGCAATACGATCGTCGCCGAACCGCAGCAGATGATTGTCGCCGCCGATGCCGCAGGTCTTTTCGTGACGGGACTTCCGACGTGACGAAGACGATCTATCTCATCGCCACAGAAGAATCCGGCGACCGTCTCGGCTCCGCGCTGATGAAGGTGTTGCGCCAGCGGCTCGGCGACGATGTACGCTTCGAAGGCGTCGGCGGTTCGTCGATGGCACGTGAAGGTCTGCAGTCACTGTTTCCTATCGAAGAGCTTTCTATCATCGGCCTGGCCGCGGTCGTCCGGAAATTACCGTCGATCCTGAAGCTCATCACGCGCGCGACCGAGGACGTCTTGCGGGCCAGACCCGACGTGCTGGTCATCATCGACAGCCCGGACTTCACCCATCGCGTCGCCAAGCGTGTGCGCCAGCGCGATCCCTCCATTCCCGTCGTCAACTATGTGTCGCCAACGGTGTGGGCGTGGCGGCCGGGGCGCGCGAAGGCGATGCGCGCTTATGTCGACCATGTGCTGGCGCTGCTGCCGTTCGAGCCGGAGGCCCATCAGCGGCTCGGCGGACCGCCATGCACCTATGTCGGTCATCCCCTGATCGAGCAGATCGATGCGCTGCGTCCCAATGCGGAAGAGCAGGCGCGTCGTGAAACGAAGCCGCCGGTGTTGCTGGTGCTGCCGGGTAGCCGTCGCAGCGAGATCCGTCATCACATGGCAACGTTCGGCGCGACGCTCGATCTGCTGCAAAAGCAGGGCACGCAATTCGAACTGATCCTGCCGACCATGCCGCATCTCGTCGAGGTCATCGCCGAAGCGCTCAAGGCGTGGCCGGTACAGCCGCGGATCGTCGTGGGCGAAACAGAGAAGCGCGCCGCGTTCCGCATCGCGCATGCGGCCTTTGCCAAGTCGGGGACGGTGACGTTGGAGCTTGCATTGTCGGGCGTGCCGATGGTCACCGCCTACAAGGCCGGCAGCGTCGAGGCTTGGATCATCCGCCGCCGCATCACATCGTCGTCGGTCATCCTCGCCAATCTGGTGATCGGCGAAAACGTCATTCCGGAGTTCATCCAGCAAGACTGTACGCCGGAAAAGCTCGCGGCGTCGTTGCAGGAGGTGCTGGCACATACACCGATGCGGCAGCGTCAGATCGAAGCCTTGGCACGACTGGATGGCATCATGGGCGTTGGACGGATGTCGCCGAGTGACGCCGCTGCCGACGTCGTGCTCGCGACGATGCGCGAGGATCAGGGGTAGCTTGAACAAGAAAACGGCGGATCTTGCGATCCGCCGTTTTGATTTTCGCACTCTGCGAAACAAGGTCTTAGGCGCGCTTGGCGATATCCACGTAGTCGCGGCGGGCAGCACCCGTGTAGAGCTGGCGCGGACGTCCGATTTTCTGCTGCGGATCGCCGATCATCTCGCTCCACTGGCTGATCCAGCCGACGGTGCGGGCAACGGCGAACAGCACGGTGAACATCGAGGTCGGGAAGCCCATCGCCTTCAGCGTGATGCCCGAATAGAAATCGACATTCGGATATAGCTTGCGGTCGATGAAGTACTGGTCCGACAGCGCGATCTTCTCGAGCTCCATGGCAACGGCGAGCATCTCGTCGCCACCGTGACCGGTTTCCTTGAGAACTTCGTGGCATGCCTGCTGCATCAGCTTGGCACGCGGATCGTAGTTCTTGTAGACGCGGTGACCGAAGCCCATCAGGCGGACGCTGGAGTTCTTGTCCTTCACCTTGGCGATGAATTCCGGAATCTTGTCGACGGTGCCGATCTCGGCGAGCATCTGCAATGCGGCTTCGTTGGCGCCGCCATGCGCCGGTCCCCACAGGCAGGCGATGCCGGCGGCGATGCAGGCGAACGGATTGGCGCCCGACGAGCCGGCGATGCGGACCGTTGAGGTCGATGCGTTCTGCTCGTGGTCAGCGTGCAGCGTGAAGATCTTGTCCAGCGCCTTGGCGAGCACCGGATTGACCTTGTACTCCTCGCACGGCACGGCGAAGCACATCTTCATGAAGTTCGCTGCGAAGTCGAGCGAGTTGGTCGGATACACGAAGGGCTGACCGATCGTGTACTTGTAGGCCATCGCCGCGAGCGTCGGGATCTTGGCGATCATGCGGATCGACGCGATGTCGCGCTGCTTCGGATCGTTGATATCAGTTGAGTCGTGGTAGAAAGCGGCGAGGGCACCAACCGACGCGACCATCACGGCCATCGGATGCGCGTCGCGGCGGAAGCCCTGGAAAAAGCGGCTCATCTGGTCGTGAACCATGGTGTGGTTCGTGACCAATGCGTCGAACTTTGCCTTCTGCGCCTTGGTCGGGAGTTCCCCGTACAGCAGCAGATAGCAGGTCTCGAGGAAGTCCCCCTTCTCGGCGAGCTGCTCGATGGGGTAGCCGCGGTACTCGAGGATACCGGCATCGCCATCGATATAGGTGATCTTGGACTGGCAGCTGCCCGTCGAGGTGAAGCCGGGATCGTAGGTGAACATCCCGGACTGGGCGTAGAGCTTGCCGATGTCGATGACATCAGGGCCGACGGTCCCGCTGTGGATCGGCAGTTCGAAGCTCTTGCCGTCGACTGTCAGCGTTGCGGATTTGGTATTGGTTTTTGCGTCCATCGCGTGGTCCCCGATGAGATCGTTGAGGGGCCGGCAAGCCACCGACATTTCAGGAGAAATGGGGAGGCTAGCCGGGAATTCCAGAGCATTCGCCAGAATGCGTAGCGTATTGCTGTGTGCGCTGCAAGGCGGGCAAAAGCAGCCTACAGCTATGCTAAATAGATGCCTGATCGGCGAGCCGGTCCAGGCATTCCTGCCGTCCCAATACCGCCAGAACATCGAAAATGCCGGGCGATGTGGTCTTGCCGGTCAGCGCCACGCGAAGCGGTTGCGCGACCCCGCCAAGCTTGATGCCAGCTTCCTCGGCAAAGGCGCGGGTAGCAGCTTCGGCATTTGCTGCGGTCCAGTCGGTGACGGCTTCTAGTGCCGTGCGCAACTTGCCGATCAGCACACGGGTTTCCGGCGTCAGCGCGGCCTGCGCCTTCGGCTCCATCGCCAGTGGGCGATCGGCAAAGATGAAATTGGCGCCGTCGATCAGTTCGATCAGCGTCTTGGCGCGTTCCTTCAGGCCGGGCATGGCGCGCAACAGCTGGGCGCGCGTGGTGTCGTTGAGCTTCGCCTTCAGTTCGGCGCCGCCGGGCACGTAATTCAGCACGTCCTCGAACATGGTCACGAGGGATTGATCGTCGGTGTGACGGATGTAGTGACCGTTGAGATTTTCGAGCTTGGCGAAATCGAAGCGCGCGGCGGAACGGCCGATCCCCGACAGGTCGAAGGCGTCGATCATCTCCTGGGTCGAGAAGATTTCCTGATCGCCATGGCTCCAGCCGAGCCGCACCAGGTAATTCCGCAGGGCGGCCGGCACATAACCCAGCGCGCGATAGGCCTCGACGCCGAGCGCACCGTGGCGCTTCGAGAGTTTCGAACCATCGGGTCCGTGGATCAGCGGAATATGCGACATGCTGGGCACGGTCCAGCCGAGCGCGTCGTAGATCTGCTTCTGGCGGGCGGCGTTGATCAGGTGGTCGTCGCCGCGGATGACATGGGTCACGCCCATGTCATGGTCATCGACCACCACGGCGAGCATGTAGGTCGGATTGCCGTCGCCACGCAGCAGCACGAGGTCGTCGAGATTCTCGTTCTGCCAGACCACGCGGCCCTGTACCTGATCCTCGATCACGGTCTCGCCGGTGAGCGGCGCCTTCAGGCGGATCGTCGGTTTGACGTCGGGGCGCGGATCCGACGGATCACGGTCGCGCCACAGCCCGTTATAGAGCTTGGACTTGCCCTCGGCGCGGGCGGTCTCGCGCATCTGCTGCAGCTCCTCGGCCGAGGCATAGCAGTAATACGCCTTGCCCTCGGCCAGCAGCTGTTCGGCGACTTCGCGGTGCCGGCCGGCACGGGCAAACTGGAAGACGGTGTCGCCATCCCATTCGATGCCCAGCCACTTCAACCCGTCGATAATGGCGTCGATCGCGGCATCCGTTGAACGCTCGCGGTCCGTATCCTCGATCCGCAGCAGCATCTTGCCGCCGGTCTTTTTGGCATAGAGCCAGTTGAACAGCGCGGTGCGTCCACCGCCGATATGGAGGAAGCCGGTCGGCGAGGGGGCGAAACGGGTAACGACGGGAGCGGTCATATCAGCGGGTTCGATCGAGTTCGGTGTGAGTGTTGGCGGGCGTTTATCACAACGACAGGGCGCTGTCTCACGGCGAATAAACGCGGATTTGGGGCCGGAACCGCATCGGAAAAGGCCCTTTCGCGGGACCCGGCCCCTGATCCGGCCTTGGCGCGGCCTTCCGGATTTGGCACATAGGGCGCAGCTTGAAAGGCAGCAAATGACAGACGAATCGGTATCCGACGTAGGCCGTGACTTCATCCGCGACATCGTTGCGGCGGACCTGCAATCCGGCAAACACAAGAGCGTGGTGACGCGCTTTCCGCCGGAGCCCAACGGCTACCTGCATCTCGGCCATGCCAAGTCGATCTGCCTGAATTTCGGCGTTGCCGAGGAATTCGGCGGCCACTGCAACCTGCGTTTCGACGACACCAATCCGACCAAGGAAGAGCAGGAATATATCGACGCCATCCAGCGCGACGTCCGCTGGCTCGGCTTCGACTGGGGCGAGGGCAACCTGCATTACGCCTCGGACTATTTCGAGCAGCTCTATGACTGGGCGGTACATCTGATCCGCGCCGGCAAGGCCTATGTCGATGACCAGTCGCAGGAAGAAATCCGCTTTAAGCGTGGCACCCTGACGGAGCCCGGCCAGAACAGCCCGTTCCGCGACCGTTCGGTTGATGAGAACCTCGATCTGTTCGCGCGGATGCGCGCCGGCGAATTCCCGAACGGCGCCCGCGTGCTGCGCGCCAAGATCGACATGTCGTCGGGCAACATCAACCTGCGCGATCCCGTGATCTATCGCATCCTGCATGCGCATCATCCGCGCACGGGCACCGCCTGGAGCATCTATCCGAGCTACGACTTCGCGCACGGTCAGTCGGATGCCATCGAACACGTGACGCATTCGATCTGCACGCTCGAATTCGAGGATCACCGGCCGCTTTACGACTGGTGCCTGGAAAATCTGCCGGTGCCATCGCGGCCGCATCAGTATGAATTCGCGCGCCTCAACATGACCTACACGCTGCTGTCGAAGCGCGTGCTGACCGAGCTTGTCCGCGGCGGCCATGTCACCGGCTGGGACGATCCACGGATGCCGACGCTGGCCGGCCTACAGCGCCGCGGCATTCCTGCCGAAGCACTGCGCGAATTCGTCAAGCGCATCGGTGTCGCCAAGGCCAACTCGACCGTCGATATCTCGATGTTCGATTTCGCCGTGCGCGAGACACTGAATCGCACGGCGCAGCGCCGCATGGCGGTGCTGAAGCCGCTGAAGGTGGTGATCGAGAACTACCCGGAAGGACAGACCGAGCAGCTCGAAGCCATCAACCATCCCGATGATGCGTCGCTCGGCAACCGGCAGATTTCATTCGGCCGCGAGCTCTACATCGAGCATGACGACTTCATGGAAGAGCCGCCGAAGAAGTTCTTCCGCATGGCGCCGGGCCGCGAGGTCCGCTTGCGTTACGGCTATTTCATCACCTGCAAGGACGTGATCAAGAACGCTGCCGGCGAGGTGGTCGAACTGCGCTGCACCTATGATCCGGAAACCCGGGGCGGCAATGCGCCGGACGGCCGCAAGGTCAAGGCGACCATCCATTGGGTGAGCGCTGCAGATGCCGTGCAGGCGGAAGTGCGCGTCTACAATCAGCTGTTCGCCGATCCGCAGCCCAATGCGACCGAGTTCGCATCGCAGCTCAATCCGGACTCGCTGGAGAAGCTGACCGGCGCCATGCTTGAGCCGGCGCTGGCGAGCGACAACACAAGCGATGTCGTGCAGTTCGAGCGCCAGGGTTATTTCTGTCGCGACAAGGATTCAGCGCCGGGCAAGCTGGTCTTCAACCGTACCGTCGGTCTGCGCGACAGCTACGCCAAGCTCGCTTGAGCAACCCCAGGGATTAGTTTTCGTATTCTGCATCCGTTCCGCTAGCCGCCGCTTGCCCTTCCGATAGCATTCGGAAGGACAAGCTTGGCGTGCGGGCGTTCGATGGCGCGGGGTGGGGATCAGCAACAGCGGCGGGGCCGATCCGGCACGGCGACCACATGGCCGCCGCCGGCCACGGCAGGCGTCGCTCTCCCGTCACCGACGTCGTCGACATCGGGCTTCGAGACGCTCTGGACGTGGGTGTGGGCCGAAGCTGGTCCCGGTCGCTTGCTGCCTTGGGTGCCGATCGCTTTCGGGACCGGCATCGCGCTGTATTTTGCCGCTGAGCATGAGCCGGTGGCCTGGGTTGCCGCTGCGACGGCAGGCCTTCTTTGCGTGGCTGCGTTTTTGCTGCGGCGGCAGCGATGGTTTCCCTTGATCTTGCTCATTGCGGTAATCGCGGCCGGCTTTGCGATGGCTGCAATGAAAACCGCGCGCGTGGCTCATGAGGTTCTGGCGAAGCCGCTCTATTCCGTCGCGCTGACCGGCTTCGTTGAAACGCACGAGGAACGGGAGCGCACGGATCGCTTCGTGCTGCGCGTTGCCACGATGGACAGCCCGCGCGCCGCGCCGAAGCTCACCCGTGTGCGGCTGTCGGTGAAGAAGGGCATGGCGCCTGCCGTCGGCAGCTTCGTCGAATTGAAGGCAAGGCTGCAGCCGCCGCTGCCGCCGCTCCGGCCGGGGAGCTACGACTTCGGACGGGATCTGTATTTTCAAGGGATCGGCGCGTCCGGTTTTGTGATGGGCGGCATCAAGGCAGTCGATCCGCCGATACAGCCGAGTGTGGCGCTACGCTATTCGGCGACCATGCAGGGGCTACGCGACGCCATCGACGCGCGGATCCGCACCGTGCTCTCGGGCGATAGCCGCGCCATTGCCACGGCGCTGCTCACGGGCCGCCGCGATGCGATTTCGGCTGACGTCAATGATGCGATGTTCATCTCCGGCCTCGGTCATGTATTGTCGATTTCTGGCTATCACATGGCCGTTGTCGCCGGCGTGGTGTTCTTTGCGATCCGCGCGCTGCTGGCACTGATCCCCGTGCTGACGGTGACGTTCCCGATCAAGAAAGTCGCAGCGGCTACTGCGTTATTCGCAGCACTGTTCTATCTGCTGTTGTCAGGTGCTGAAGTCGCGACGCAGAGATCGTTTTTCATGACGGCCGTCGTGCTGATTGCAGTCATGGTCGATCGCCGGGCGGTGACGTTCCGCACCCTGGCGGTGGCAGCAATGGTTGTGCTGATCGTTGCGCCGGAAGCGTTGGTGCATCCGAGTTTTCAGATGTCATTCGCGGCGACGCTGGGGCTGGTCGCATTGGTACAGATCGGCATGCCCGCGCTGTTTGCCTCGCCCGATCATTCCGCGACGGCGCGCGTGGCGCTATGGGGCGGACGCGAGATCGCGATGCTCGTGCTGGCCTCGCTGGTCGCGGGCCTCGCCACCACGCCCTATGCCGCGTTTCATTTCCACCGCGTCACGCCCTATGGCGTTGTCGCCAATCTCCTGGCGATGCCGGTGGTCTCAGCGCTGGTGATGCCGGCGGGTATTCTTGGTTTGGTGGCCATGCCGTTTGGCTTTGACGGTGTGTTCTGGCGGCTAATGGATGTCGGCATCCAGTGGATGATCGTGGTCACGCAATGGGTCGCAGCCTTGCCCGGTGCCATCGGCCGGATGCCGGCCTTCGGCACTGGACCGCTGATATCAGCCAGTATCGGCATCATCGTGCTCGGATTGCTGCGCACGCCGTTGCGCTTCGCGGGGGCTGGCGTGCTGGTGCTCTCGATTGTATGGGCATTGCTGGTGAAGCAGCCGGATGTGCTGATCTCGGGTGATGGTCGCAGCGTCGCGGTACGGGGCAGGGACGGGCATCTCCACGTGATGCGCAGCGCCAAGGATACATTTTTGCTGAAAGAGTGGCTTGCCGGCGATGCGGATGCACGCCTGCCGACCGATGCCTCAGTCGGCCACGGCGTGTCCTGCGACCGCGACGGGTGCATCGCGGCGCTGGCCGATGGCGCTTTGGTGGCGCTGGTTCTACAGCCGGATGCTTTCACAGATGATTGCGAGAAAGCGGCGCTCATCGTCACGGCGCGACAATCGCCGAGGGATTGCAGGGCGCTGGTGATCGATCAGGATCGCTTGCAACGAAATGGTGCGGTGAGCCTGCAGCGAACCGCGAACGGCTTTACCATCGATGCCGTGCGACCGCGTGGCCTGGACCGTCCGTGGTCGCGCGCCATTCCTGATGAGCCCCAGCACGATCTGATCCCGAACAGTCGTACGCCACAAAATCGGCCGGTGGATGCGACGCCGGCGGAAGCCGATCTTCAACCCGAAGATCAGTAATCCGCCGAGGCGCAAATCTCAGTAGCGGCGATACAGGCCGATCAGCTTGCCCTGAATGCGCACCCGGTTGGGCGGCAGGATGCGGACCTCGTAGGCGTCATTCGCAGGCTCCAGCGCGATCGACGCGCCGCGGCGGCGGAAGCGCTTCAACGTGGCTTCCTCGTCGTCGATCAGGGCCACCACGATGTCGCCGGTGTCGGCGCTCTCGTTGCGCTGGATCAGCACGGTGTCGCCGTCGAGAATGCCGGCGTCCTGCATGGAATCGCCGCGCACTTCGAGCGCGTAATGTTCGCCGGAACCGAGCATGTCTGCGGGCATGCTGATGGTGTGGCTGCGCGTCTGCAGTGCCTCGATCGGCGTACCTGCCGCGATCCGGCCCATCACCGGGATGGCAACTGTGCGGCCATTGTCATCATCGCCGCTGTTGCTGGCGATGCTGGCGGCCGAACGCACCTTGCCAAGCGTGCCTTCGATGACGCTGGGCGTGAAGCCGCGGCGGCCGGTACCGCCGGTGACCGGCGCGCCGAGCTCTGGCAGCTTGATGACTTCGATGGCACGGGCGCGATTGGGCAGACGGCGTATGAAGCCGCGTTCTTCCAGCGCGGTGATCAGACGATGGATGCCGGACTTCGAGCGCAGGTCGAGCGCATCCTTCATCTCGTCGAAGGACGGCGGGACGCCGGCTTCCTTCAGCCGTTGATCGATGAATCGCAGGAGTTCGTATTGTTTGCGCGTGAGCATCTGAAGCCATCCTCAGTTGACGGTGTCGGCCGCCGCGTGCGTTTCAAAGGGCCTTCGAACGGTGAGCCTCAATCCTGAGACGATCGTTCAAAGATCGGTTGCGCGAGTTCGGGCACTCTCAAACTACTCAAAGCCACAGAATCTCGAAACAAATCATGAACGAACACTATATGTTCCATATGTGTTCTGCAATGCTTAATTTGCCGTCAACAGAATGCACGTTGAGGGAGGTTTGAGGAGGCTGTTCCTCACCAGTCGTCGATCCTCGACGGACATGGAAAATGCTTCCGCGGTCGCCTGGGCTACGCGGACGTCATGCGCCCAATGGGCGGCGGCGGAGTCGTGGAGCCGGTCGCCAGCGAGCGCTGAACCATGATCGTGTCGGCCCAGCGGCCGGAGCGATAGGCGACGCCGGGCAGCAAGCCGACGCGGGCAAAGCCAAAGCTCTCATGCAAGCCGAGCGAGGCCGTGTTGTCGGCATCGATATAGCCGATGATCTGCCGGAAGCCGGCCGCCGCGCACACGTCGATAAGTTCGCGCATCAGCAGCCGGCCGATGCCTCGACCGACATGCCCGTGGTGGATATAGATCGAATGCTTGACCGTGTAGCGGTAGGCCGGTCGCTTGCGGAACAACACCACATAGGCGTAGCCCACGACCTCGCCGCCTTGCGTGGCGACGAGGTGCGGGAACCGTTTGCTGCGCAGGTTCTTGCGCCGGTCTCTGAGATCGTCGGGCTGCGGCGTGTCGGCGTCGCTGACGCCTTCCTCGACGCCTTGCCGGATGTGCCGGCGATAGATCGCCAGCATGGCATCGACGTCGGTGTCGCGTGATGGTCGGATGACGACCGGCTGTTCGAGTTCCGTTGGCAAATCTGGCTCCTTACGTGCTCCCTATTCGGAGACCACGTAAGTGTAAAGCCGGATCCGGCCATTGGCGTCGACCTTGCGGTAGATGCCCTGGATTTCGACGTCGAAGCCCGGGAACGTGTTGAAGCAGGTCTCGAACATCCTGAGATAATCGATCATCGGCTTTGACCGTTCGGTGAGCCGTTCTCCGGGGACGATCGTGGCGATGCCGGGCGGGTAGACCACGAACGGCGTCGTCGCGACGCGCCCGAAAATCTCATCGATCGGGAGGTAATCGACGTCGTTGCGCACCAGACAGCGCGCGGCATCATGGGGTGACATGGCAATCTCCGGCAGATGGTCGGCGGAGAATTGCCTGGTCTGAAGTTCGCTCACATTGGCCTCGCGGAAGAACCGGTGCATGTCGCCGCACAGATCCCGCAGGCGTATGCCCGCATAACGCGCCGGCCTGCGCCTGGCGAATTCGGGGATGACGTCTTCCAGCAGCGCGTTGTCGTCATGAAACTTCTTGAAGGCGACGAGGCCCGATATCAGCGTGCCGGCCTTGCTGGCCTCCACGCCGGGCGTCAGCAGGAAGAGCAGCGAGTTAAGGTCGTTCTTCTCCGGCACGATGCGATTTTCGCGCAGGAACTGCGCCACCACGGGCGCGGGGATGCCGTGTTCCGCATAGCCGCCGGTGGTGCGGTCGAAGCCGGGTGTCACTACCGTCAGCTTGTTGGGATCGGTCATGGTGAAACCGGCTTCCATGCCGGGGAAGCCATGCCAGGCGGCGTCAGGCGCGAGCTGCCAATAAGCCGGATTGGTGGCCAGCTGGTCTGTGCCGATGCTTTCCCAGGGCACATTGTGAACAGCGCCTTCGCTGGCTGCGTCGGGAATCGCGACGCGCTCGGGCACGAAGGGTTCGAAGAACCAGCGACGCTCGGCGCGGGTTTCCTTCTCCTCGAATTCGCGGCGCACGGCGCGCATCTTCTTGCGCAGTTCGATGCCAAGCCGGATCGTGTCGTCCCACAACACTTCGCCGGAGCGGCCCTTCATCATCTGCGCGCCGACATCCAATGATGCGAACAGCGGATAGAACGGCGAGGTCGAGGCGTGCTGCATGAAGCTTTCGTTGAAGCGCCGATGCTCGACGCGGCGCTTCTGGCCGCGGATGTGGCGATCCTTCATGTGGATCTGCGACGCCTGAGAGAAGCTCGCAAGCTGCTTATGGGTCGACTGCGTCGCGATGATACCCGGAGAATCCGGACCAAGCTCCTTGAGCCCCATGGCGAAGCGGCCGGCATAGAGCGGGTGGAATTTCATGAAGCCCGCCCAGGCCTCGTCGAACAGGATATAATCGCAGAGATGGCCGATGCGCGCGATGATCATCTCGGCGCTGTAGATGGTGCCGTCATAGGTGCACTGTTCGACCACGGCGACGCGGAACGGGCGTGGACGCTTCCAGGCCTCGGGATCCGTGACCAGCGGATTGATACGGATGCGCTCGCGCAGCGCGTCCTCGTCGAGCGCATCCCAGTTCATCGGGCCGATCAGGCCCCAGGGATTGCGCGTCGTTGGCACATAGATCGGCACACCGCCTGAAATCATCAATGCGCCGTGCAGGGCCGCTTTGTGGTTGTTGCGATCGAACAGCACGAGGTCGCCATCGGTGACCAGGGCCGATAGCGCGACCTTGTTGGAGGTCGAGGTGCCGTTGAGCACGAAATAGGTTTTCTCCGCGCCAAAAATCTGCGCGGCTTCCTTCTGCGCCTGCAGCGCAGGGCCCTCATGAGTCAGCAGATCGCCGAGATCGAGCACCGAATTGTCGAGGTCGTCGCGAAACACGGCTTCGCCGAGATGCTCCATGAACACGCGGCCGATCGGGCTGCGGCTGTAGAACACGCCGCCATTGTGGCCCGGGCAGGTCCAGAGCTGGTTGCCTTCCTCGGCATAGTCGACCAAAGCGCCGAAGAACGGCGTCTTCAGCGTCTCGGCATATTGCTTCAACCGGCTGATGAGATTCTTGGCGATGAACGGCGGTGTTTCCTCCGACAGGAAGACATAGCCGTCGATGAAATCGAGCACCTCGACCGGGACGTCTTCAAACCGCTTGCGACGGATCAGCAGGATGATCGGAAAGTCGAGGCCCCGTTTGCGCATCAGGTTGATCAGCGCCGCGGTCTTGCCTTCGAGGCCCTTCTTGCCCCAGTCGACCACCATGCAGCCGATGGCCGCGTCGGTCTGGACCGCGATCGTGGCGTCTTCGAGCTTGCGCGCCTTGACGACCTCGAAGCCGGAACGCTCGATCTCATCGACGATCTGATTGAGCCGAATGCCCTCGAGATCGTCGGCGTCGAATGTTGGCATCGCAAACAGGAAATTGAAGCGTTTGAAATAGTCCATTTGTGCACCGATCTTGTTTCGCAGCGATGTCTCGCTGCGTTACGTGACAATTCAGTGACTGAAGCCGCGTTAAGGTATCTCAGTCAGAAAAAAGCTCAGAGAACATGCCGCGCGGCGGAAGTTCCGGTGGCCCGGCATTCCATCGCGCATCTCGGCCTTTAAACAGGCAGTCGCATGATCGCGCAGGAATCGCCAGCGGCGGCGGCGGGAGCGAATGGCTTGCGGATCAGAAGTCCTTCGGCAACAGCCAGATTTCCTAGCAGCGACGAGTCCTGTTTCATCACCGGCGTCGCCACCACGGTGCCGTCGGCGCGCGTTTCCAGACGCGTGCGCAGGTAATCCTCGCGCTGGTCGTTGGCGGCGAGGTCGCGGCCAAGCACCGCGGGTTCGAGCGCGTGAGCGACCTCGATTCGGCCGGATAGCGCGCGCAGCAGCGGCACCATGAACAGGAAGCCGCAGACATAGGACGAGACGGGATTGCCGGGCAGGCCGATCACGCGCATGCCCTGGCGGCGTCCGTGCATCATCGGCTTGCCGGGCCGCATCGCGATGCGCCAGAACGCCATCTCGACGCCGGCATTGATCAGGGATTGCTGCACGAGGTCGTGGTCGCCGACCGACGCGCCGCCGGTGGTGATCAGCACGTCCGCCTTCAGATCGATCGCGCGCTGAATGGCCGATGTGGTCGCCTCCAGCGTGTCGACAGCGATACCGAGATCGATCACCTCGGCGCCTTCGGCACGGGCCAACGCACGCAGCGCGAAGCCATTGGAGAGCACGATCTGGCCGGGGCCGGGGACCGCGCCGGGCATGACCAGTTCGTCGCCGGTGGCGAGCACGGCAACGACCGGCCGTCGCCGCACGGGCAGTGACGGATGGTTCATGCCGGCGGCAAGCGCCAGATCGCGGTCGGTGAGGCGGGTGCCGGCGCGCAGTAGTACATCGCCTTCATTGAAATCGACGCCGGCCGGGCGGATATGCTTGCCGGAAATCGCGGCCTCGTTGATCCCGACGATATCGCTATCGCGCGTAGTATCTTCCTGGATTACCACGGCGTCGGCGCCAGCGGGCAAAACGCCGCCGGTGAAGATTCGCAGGGCTTCGCCGGTCTGCAGCGGGCGGTCGAATGGCTTGCCTGCGGCGATCTCGCCGATGACGCGGAGCTTGGCGCCCAACGTCGCATCGGCGGCGCGCACAGCATAACCGTCCATCGCTGACATGGGCTCCGGTGGCTGGGTGCGCAGCGAAGCGATGTCGCGGGCGAGCACGCGGTGGAACGCGTCTTCCAGCGGCACCATCTCCTCAGGCAGCGCATCGGCGCCCGCGAGAATCGCGGCCATGGCATCGGTAACCGGCATCAGGGCCATCGCGGGGATCTCCGGCAGTGTGGGCGCCCGTCATAGCGGAGAGCGGGAGCGGACGCAAAACCACCGGCGCTTTGGCAGGGCAGGGAAACACGGTAGACATCGGCGATCATGACCGACAACCACGCCGCAACCGCCGATGAAGCGCCCATCTGGCGGGCGGATGTGGATGCGCTGGCGTTCCGGCCGTCCGGCCATCGCGGGCTATGCATGGTGCACCGTCATGCGTTCCGGACGCTGCTCCGGCGCTACCCGTCGCCGGAGGACTGCGCAGCCTATTTTCAAGACCACAGAGCGGTGTTCCAGGCGGCGGCTGGCGCCAAGCTGGTGCGTGCGCCGGTGGCGGCAGATGCGAACTTTCATCTGACCAGCCGGGATCTCGCCCGCGCGATGCAAAATTAACGGTCGCGCCACCGGTGCAACTCGGCTAAATTGACCGTCTATTTTGCGAGGATTCCGATGCAACAGACCCAGACCGCCCAGATCTCCGCCGTCACCACTGACGTCAACGTCGTCGTGCAGGCCGTTCTGGCCATGGCGCTCGGTCTGTTCATCGTCGGCGTGGTCGGCTTCTCGCATATCAGCGCCGTCCACAATGCGGCCCATGACACGCGCCACGCCAACGCATTCCCCTGCCACTGAGACATGTCCATCTTCAGGTCGATCGTTTTCTCGGCAGCGCTGGCTGGCGTGATCACTGGCGCTGCCATCACCGGCGCCCAGATGGTCGGGACCATTCCCCTGATCCAGAAAAGCGAAGTTTATGAGCGCAAGGCGGAAGCGCCGGCTGCTGTTGCGCCGACGGCTGCCGCGCAGCCCGCCCATACGCACGACCATGGCGCCGCCGCCCATAGTCATGAGGCCGAATGGGAGCCCGCCGAGGGCTTGCAGCGCAATGCCTTCACCACCGGCGCCAATATCCTGACGGCTATCGGCTTCGCGTTGCTGCTGGCCGGCATCTTCGCGCTGCGCGGCCGGGCCGTGGGTTGGCGGGAAGGGCTGTTCTGGGGCCTTGGCGGTTTCGTTGTCTTTACGGCGGCGCCCGGCCTCGGCCTGCCGCCGGAATTACCGGGAATGCCTGTCGCCGACCTCACCCTGCGCCAGACCTGGTGGATCGGCACTGCCTGCGCCACTGCGGCGGGGCTCGGCCTGCTGGTGTTCCGCAAGGCGTCATGGGCCGCCATTCTCGGCCTTGGCCTGATCATCCTGCCGCATCTGATCGGCGCGCCACAGGCGCCCGCTGGTCATACGGATGTCCCGGAAACGCTGTCGCACAGTTTCGTCGTTGCGGCGGTCCTGACCAGCCTGCTGTTTTGGGCACTGCTCGGCGTCCTCACCAGCATCGCCTTCCAGCGCATCTCGCGGACCTAAAGCCCGAGTGCCTTGAGCGCCTCGGCGACCGATGTCGGCGAGGTGACGTGGACGGCCTGCAATCCGCAAGCACGGGCAGCATCGATATTATCGAGTAGATCGTCGAAGAACACGATGCGGTCGGCGGGGATGCCGATTTCCGCGATGACGTGCTCATAGGATTTTGCATCGGGCTTGCGAAGCCCGATCGAGGACGACAGAAACACCGTGCGGAAGTGACTGAGCAGATCGGCATGGTGTTCCGAGAAATGCGTGACATGCGCGACATTGGTGTTTGAGAACGCGTAGAGCGGCCAGCGCTTTGAGGCATGCGCGAGGAGTTCGGCGATGCCTGGCATCTCCCCGACGAAGATCGCATTCCAGCCTTCGAGAAATTGTGCCGGCGTCAGATCGATACCGAGCGTGTCGTGCAGATGCGCAAAGAATGCGTCGTCGGAAATCTCGCCGCGCTCGTGTCGCATATAGACGTCGCCGCGCGCAAACCGGCTCACGATGTCGTCCGGTGTACACTGCGCGTAGTCCGACCAGACCTTCAGCACGCGCGTGAAATCGATATCCAGCACGACGCGGCCGAGATCAAACAGCAGGGCGTCTGCGGAATTTGGCGTAAGCGACATCGTCATCTGTATCTTTTGGCTCAACGATTGAACATGTGCGGCGCAGGTTAGCGGATGATGGCAGAAAATCCTTGCCTCCGCGTGACAAACCGTCCCGATATTTCTGTTGCCTAGGCAACTAATTCGTGAGAGCCTTTCCAAAGAGGGCGCTACTTAGAGCAGTCAATTGCCGGGCCCTGCAGGGAGAGAAACGATGGTGGACCGCTTGTGCGGGACAGCGATTGATGACGCGCGAGTAACGCGTGGTGGTCTAGCCGGTTACCGCGCCGAGATTGCCGTGAATGCGTCGCAGCAAGTCGATCAGCACTTCGCGTTCGCTTTCATCCAGACAGGACAGCAGCTTTCGCTCGCGTTCCAGCGCGGTCACGATGACGGCGTCATGGGTCGTGCGACCCTTCGTGGTCAGCGTAATCGAATGGGTGCGTGCGTCGTCCGGGTCGGCGTTGATGGCGACCAGGCCGCGCTCTTCCAGCATGGCAAGCGTGCGGCTGACCGGTCCCTTGTCGAAGCCGATGACGTGGCAGATGCGCGAGGCGGGAATGCCGGGCTCGATGGCCAGCAGCGACATGATGCGCCACTCGGTGACATTCACGCCAAAGCGCTTCTGATAGAGCGCGGTCGCGTTGCGCGACAGCTTGTTCGCAATGAAGGTGATGAAGGCCGGCACATAGCGCTCGAGATCGAGCAACTGCCCTCCTTTCGAAGCGGGCGCTCTCGCGGCGACAGTCCTGACATTGACCTTGGTCACTTTCGCCTTGGCGGGCTTTCGAACCGTTTTTCCCGATCCATTCTTGCTCATGCACCACGATCCTGCCTGCCAGCGTGACGTCGTCGAAATCGGCGAGATCACGTGGTCCTGAGGAATAGAGACACGCAGCCGCAATTGCCAACAAGAAAATATGGGAGATTCACATGGTTGCCACGGTCACGATGGCATCGCCCCACACCCCGCCGGTGCTGTCCTTCGGCGGAGCCCTGCCGAACGACTTATCGTCTCAGCCCGTCGTCCACCTCGACGTCGATCCCTTCGCCATGGACTTCTTCGCCGATCCTCACCCCACCCACGAGGTGCTGCGTGAAGCCGGGCCCGTGGTGTATCTCGACAAATGGAACGTCTACGCGGTCGCGCGCTATGCCGAAGTTCATGCAGTCCTGAACGATCCCGCAACGTTCTGCTCGAGCCGCGGCGTGGGTCTTAGCGACTTCGCCAGGGAGAAACCGTGGCGCCCGCCGAGCCTCATTCTCGAAGCCGACCCGCCGGCACATACGCGCACGCGCGCGGTACTCAACAAGGTCCTGTCGCCCGCGGTGATGAAGCAGCTGCGCGATGGCTTTGCCGCGGCGGCCGATGCCAAGGTCGACGAACTGCTGGAGCGGCGTAGTTTCGACGCGGTCGCGGATCTTGCCGAAGCCTATCCACTCTCGGTGTTCCCCGATGCGATGGGACTGCAGAAGGAAGGCCGCGAAAACCTGCTGCCTTATGCCGGTCTTGTCTTCAATGCCTTCGGTCCGCCGAACCAGCTGCGCCAGGACGCCATCGAACGCTCAGCGCCTCATCAGGCCTATGTCGCCGCGCAATGCCAGCGCGACAATCTCGCGCCCGGCGGTTTCGGCGCCTGCATCCATGCGCGGGTCGACACCGGCGACATCACCGCCGACGAGGCGCCGCTGCTGGTGCGCTCATTGCTGTCGGCAGGGCTGGACACGACGGTGAACGGTATCGGCGCTGCCGTTTATTGCCTGGCGCGCTACCCGCAAGAATTCGCGCGGCTGCGCAGCGACCTGTCGCTGGCGCGCAACGCCTTCGAGGAGGCCGTGCGTTACGAAAGTCCGGTGCAGACCTTCTTCCGCACCACGACGCGCGACGTCGAGATCAGCGGTTGCCATGTCGGTGAGGGCGAGAAGGTGCTGATGTTCCTGGCCGCTGCCAACCGCGATCCGCGCCGCTGGGCCGATCCCGAACGCTACGATATCGCCCGCAAGACATCGGGTCATGTCGGCTTCGGCTCCGGCATCCACATGTGCGTCGGCCAGCTCGTGGCGCGGCTTGAGGGCGAGGTCATGCTCTCCGCACTGGCGCGCAAGGTCGCATCGATCGAGATCACCGGCGACGTCAAGCGCCGCTACAACAACACGCTGCGCGGGCTCGAAAGCCTGCCGGTCACCTTCACGCCTGCCTGAGGATTCCATGCCGAGCATTACGTTCATTCATCACGACGACCGTGCCGAGACAGTCAGCGCCAATGACGGCGATAGCGCCATGTATACGGCGCTGCTGCATGGCATCGACGGCATCACGGGCGAATGCGGCGGAGGCGCGGTCTGCGCCACCTGCCACGTCTATGTCGACGACAGCTGGCTGGGCAAAGTTGGCACAGTCGGTGCCGACGAGGATGAGTTGCTGGAGGGTGTCGCCAGCGAGCGGCTGCCGAACAGCCGGCTGTCGTGCCAGATCAAGATCACCGAGGCGCTCGATGGCCTCGTGCTCCGGCTGCCGGAGCGACAGGTGTAACTCGCAAGCAAGACCGCGACCGGCAACGTCCGGACCCGCGCAATCAAGGTAGAGGGGAGAGACGACAATGAAGGGCTTGAAGACAGTTTTGGCTGCTGCGGCATCCTGCGTGATGGCGACGGCAGTCCAGGCGCAGGTGTCCGACGATGTGGTGCGGGTCGGCGTGCTTAACGACATTTCCGGCGTGTTCCAGGATACCAACGGCATGGGCTCGGTGGAAGCCGCGCGGATGGCGGCCGAGGATTTCAACGGCGGCGGCAAGAATATCAAAGTCGAGATCGTCTATGCCGACCATCAGAACAAGGCGGATGTCGGCTCAGCCATCGCGCGCAAATGGCTCGATGTCGAAAAGGTCGATGCCATCGTCGACGTGCCGAATTCGTCGGTCGGTCTCGCCATCAACAATATCGCCCGCAACACCAGAATGACGTTCCTGGCCTCATCCACCGCGACGTCGGACCTCACGGGTAAGGACTGTTCGCCGAACACCATCCAGTGGGTCAATGACGCATGGGCCACCGGCAACACCACCGCAGCGGCGATGATGCAGCGGGGCGGTGACGACTGGTACTTTCTCACGGTGAATTACGCGCTGGGGCAGGGCATCGAGGCCGAAGCCACCAATTACATCACGAAGAACGGCGGCAAGGTGCTGGGGTCATCGAAGCACCCGCTCGGCACCTCCGATTTCGCCTCGCTATTGCTGCAGGCGCAGAGCTCCAAGGCCAAGGTGATCGGCCTGGCTAATGCCGGCGCGGATGCTATCAATGCGGTCAAGCAAGCTGGTGAGTTTGGCATGCAGGATGGCCCGCAGAAGCTGGTCGCATTCCTGATCTTCATCAATGACGTTCACGGCATGGGCCTGAAGACCGCGCAGGGCCTGTTGCTGACGGAATCCTTCTACTGGGACATGGATGATGACACCCGCGCCTTTGGCAAACGCTTTGCGGCGCGGCCGGGCATGAACGGCAAGATGCCGAGCGCCAATCAGGCGGGCGTCTATGCCTCCACGCTGGCCTATCTCAATGCCGTGGCCGCCAAGGGCAGCGACGATGCCAGTGTCGTCGTACCGCAGATGAAGACCTTCAAGGGCAAGGACAAGCTGTTCGGTGAGGTCACGATCCGTGCCGATGGCCGCGTCATCCACCCGATCTACCTGTTCGAGATCAAGAAGCCGGCAGAGTCGAAGGGGCCTTATGACTATTACAAGCTGCTCTCGACCATCCCTGCCGAAAAGGCGTTCCGGCCGATGGCCGAGGGTGGTTGTCCGATGATCAAGTAGCCTGTCGCGCATCGATACCGGCAACATCAGTCGTTCCCGGTATCGATGTGGGGCCAGTTGCGGGAATTGGCGGATCGGTAGGTAACTTGCTGCTCCGCAGAAAATACATGCGGGCTATTTCAAACCTAAAAGGCTGTTCCACGTACCTAGTGATATCGAAACCCTTTGATTTAAAGGATTTGGAATGTCGATTATGGTTGGATTGATGGCCTTGCTGCTGCCACCTGCTGCGTGGTTGCTGGTCAAACGATATGAGCGTCATCTCGATGCGCAGATCGGGCCGTGGATCGTCAGTGAGATGAAGCCGCAGCGCAGCCGGCAGCGTCTCCTGCGCGAGCACCGTGATGACAGCGATCGCTGAAATCCGCCCCTATTCAGGTTACCGCAAAACTTACAACGCGCGCGCGTAACTAAGTAGTGCGCATTCACACTTGGCCTCGTCCTGCTTGGTAGTGCTGATCCCGCCACGAGCACCAGCCCGGATGTCTCATCCGTCCGGTTGGTCGCTTGATCTGGCCCGGGACCGCCGCCAAACACCCCCCATGTCGCGCGCGGTCCCGGTTATTGTTCGTAAACAAGATCGATGACGGCGCAGGATCGCGATTTCGCAGTGATGACGCGCTCTGGGGACCTTCATGAGAAATTGCGCGTCGTGCTGGCCGCAAAGATGGTTGCGCGGCGACAGCAGTTCGATAAGCGCCTGCGCGATCTCGAACAGTTCGCGATTTTGTCGAAGCGTGCTGTCGCAGCATTGTGGTCGATGGCCGAGGGTGGTTGTCCAATGATCAAGTGACGGCCACTTGTTCGATGTCGCTGGCGATCATCGGGAATAATTTGCGGCAACCGGTGTTCTGAGGATGGGGGCCCACACCTGCGACGGGAGTGTGCCATGCTCAGGAAAATGTTGATCGGACTTGCCACAATTGCGGCCATCGGCATGACGTCCGTGCCGATGGATGCTTCGGCGCGCGGCGGGGGCGGCCACGGCGGTGGTGGCGGGCACGGGGGTGGTTTCCACGGTGGTGGCGGTTTTCACGGAGGTGCCTTCCACGGAGGTGGCTTCCGCGGCGGCGGTATGGCCATGGGCGGCCTGCGCGGCGGCGGGGTCGGTGCAACTCGTTTCGCCGCCATGCCCGGTGGAGCACGCTTCGCCGGAATGTCCAATCGAGGCTTCCATCACTTCGGCCACCATAATCGTCACTTCCGGAATTTCGCCCCGTTTGTGATCGGATTCGGTTCGTCCTACGCCTATGCGGGCTATCCGTATTACGACAACTGCTATGACGTTATACGGGTGCGGACTTATCACGGTTGGCGATGGCGGCGCGTGTATGTCTGCGGCTGACGCCGGGCGACCGCGGAGTATTCAATTCGCGGCGTTGTCCGTGACCAGATAGTGCCCGGACTTGCCGCCCTTTTTCTCGACGAGGTGGATGCCCTCGATGCGGACACCGCGCTCGACGGCCTTGATCATGTCGTAGATTGTCAGGCATGCGACGGAGACGGCCGTCAGCGCTTCCATCTCGACGCCCGTGGGGCCCGTGACCTTGACTGATGCACGTACGCGGCAGCCCGGCAGTTTCTTGTCGGGCGTGATGTCCAGTGTGACTTTGGATAACGCCAGCGGATGGCACAGCGGGATCAGATCCGATGTGCGCTTTGCCGCCATAATGCCGGCGATACGCGCCGTGCCGAGCACATCGCCCTTCTTAGCATTGCCGGAGACGATCATCTCGAGCGTCGCCTTGCTCATGATCACCAGACCTTCGGCCACCGCGATGCGTTCGGTCGCCGGTTTCTCCGACACATCGACCATGCGGGCCTCGCCCGAGGAATCGATGTGGGTGAGGGCCGGGGCCTGCTTCGATTTTTTCGTCTTGCCGGCCATGATCAATGCGTTCCGTTCGCGCGCTTGAGCAGCGTTTGCGTCGCGGCCGTCACGTCCGCCTGCCGCATCAGGCTTTCCCCGACCAGGAAGGTGGAGATGCCGACACGCTCAAGGCGTGCGAGGTCGTCCGGCGTGAAGATGCCGCTTTCGCCGACCTTCAGACGATCCCGGGGGATCATCGGCGCCAGCGTCTCGCTGGCGGTCAGCGTGGTCTCGAAGGTGCGCAGATTGCGGTTGTTGATGCCGATCATCGGCGAGCGCAGGTTCAGCGCGCGTTCCAGCTCCGGCTGGTCGTGGATTTCGATCAGCACATCCATGCCCTGGTCGATGGCGGCGTCTTCGATGTCACGCGCCTGCGCATCGTCGAGTGCAGCCATGATGATCAGGATGCAATCGGCGCCATGGGCGCGGGCCTCGACCACCTGATAGGTGTCGAACATGAAGTCCTTGCGCAGCACCGGCAGTTTGGTCGCGGCGCGCGCCGCGACCATGAAGTCGAGATGGCCCTGGAATGACGGCGTATCGGTCAGAACCGAGAGGCATGCGGCGCCGCCGGCTTCATAGGCCTTGGCCAGCGTCGGCGGATCGAAGTCCTCGCGAATGAGCCCTTTGGACGGCGAGGCCTTCTTGATTTCGGCGATCAGCGCGAACTCGTTCTTGTCGAGCTTTTTGTGGATCGCGGTCATGAAGCCGCGCGGCGCCGGCGCAGCCTTGGCCAGCGCTTCGATGGAAGCGATGGGATGGGCGCGTTTCGCCGCCGCGATTTCTTCGCGCTTGTAAGCTTCGATCTTGGTCAGGATGTCGGACATCGTCGTCTCACAGGTTGGCGTTGGAGACGGCGACCAGTCGCTTCAGCTTCTCCAGCGCCGCGCCGCTGTCGAGCGACTTCTGACCGAGTGCCACGCCTTCCTTCACGTCCTTGACCTTGCCGGCCACGATCAGGGCCGCGGCTGCATTGAGCAGCGCGACGTCACGGAAGGCGCTCGGCTTGCCATCGAGCACGGCCTGCAGTGAAGCGGCGTTCTCCTGGGCGTCGCCGCCCTTCAGGGAATCCGGACCGGTGCGCGGCAGGCCCGCGTCCTCGGGCGAAATCTCGAAGCTGCGGATATTGCCGTTCTCCAGCGCTGCCACAAAGGTCGGGCCGGTGAGGGTGATCTCATCGAGGCCGTCGGAGCCGTGCACCACCCAGGCGGATTCGGAGCCGAGATTCTTCAGCACCTGTGCCAGCGGCAGCACCCATTGCCGCGAGAACACGCCGACCATCTGCCGGGTGACTCCCGCCGGATTGGAAAGCGGTCCCAGCAGATTGAAAATCGTGCGGGTGGCAAGTTCGACGCGGGTCGGGCCGACATTCTTCATCGCGGGATGATGCGCCGGCGCAAACATGAAGCCGATGCCTGTCTCTCTAAGGCAGCGGCTGACGTCGTCGGGCGTGAGATCGATCCTGACGCCGAGGGCCGCTAGCACGTCCGCCGCGCCGGAGCGCGACGACAGCGCACGATTGCCATGCTTGGCCACCGGCACACCGCAGCCGGCGACGATGAACGAGGCGCAGGTCGAGACGTTCACGGAGCCGGAGCCGTCGCCGCCGGTGCCGACCACATCGACAGCGCCGGCCGGTGCGTCGACCCGCAGCATCTTGGCGCGCATCACCTCAACCGCGCCGGTGATCTCGTCCACGGTCTCGCCGCGCACGCGCAGCGCCATCAGCAGGCCGCCCATCTGCGAAGGCGTGGCTTCGCCCGACATCATGCTGTCGAAGGCGGCCGAGGCTTCCTCACGCGAGAGGGAGGCACCGGTCGCGACCTTGGCAATGATTGCCCTGAGATTGTCCATCGGATGCTTTCAGAGTGATGCACATCTCATTGCAGGCGACATCTGCGACGAAGCCATCCAGCCTTTGCTTGTTGCTTCTGGATGGCTTCGCTGCGCCCGCAATGACGACGTGGGTTTCCTAATTGGTGTTGCTGTTCGCGGCACCAGTGGCGATCGCAACGGCTTCCGCGTTGATCTTGGTGCCGATCTGCGTCTCGAGCCTGGTGACATATTGCGCGACCTGTTCGTCGGTCAGCCCGCGCTGCAGCGTCTCCTTGAGCTTCTTGGCATCTTCGGAGGCCATATCAACCGCAGGCGCGGTGACATCGGTGATCCGGTAGACGATCCATTCCGACGGCGTGGCACCCTGCGCCTGTCCGGCCGAATCCTTGACGCCGCGGAATACGGACTGGATCACGCCGGCCGACAGGGCAGGGTCGCTCGCGTCGCGCTTGAATGGCGCGGAGGTCACGACCTTGAGTCCGGCTGCCGCGGCTTCGTCGGCGAGCTTGGCGCCGCTTTCGAGCTTCTTCGCCATGTCGACAGCCTTGTCGCGCAGGCGGGTGGTGATCTGCTCTTCGCGCCAACGTGCCTCGACCTGGGCCTTCACTTCGTCGAGCGTGCGGTCGCGTGCGGGCGTGACGCCGAGCACGTCGTACCAGATGTAACCGCCGCCGGCCTGCAATGCGTCGTTGTCGACGCCGACATCGCTGTTGAAGGCCTGGGTCACGACGTCCACACCCGTGGGCAGGCCGGCAACGGGCTGGCCGTCGGGGGTGCGACCGGAGCGATCGACCGCCTCGATGGTGACGGCGGTGAGGCCGAGCTTCTTGGCGGTATCGACGACATTGGCGCCGCCACCGCGTTCGTCCTCGATCTTGTTATGCATGTCGGACACGACAGCACGGGCGCGCTCGATGGCAATATCGCGCTTCAGGTTGGCGGCAACGCTGTCATAGCTCGGCGTCGTGCCGGCCTGAACCTTGCCGACCTTGACCAGCGTCACGCCGAACCGTCCGGTGATCGGCTGGCTGATGCCATCCGGTGCCAGCGAGAAGGCAGCATTGGCGACGGAGGGATCGATAATGCCCGCTTTGGCAACCATGCCGAGATCTATGTCGGAGGCGGACAAGCCGCGTTCCCTGGCGAGGTCCTCGAACTTGAACGTATCGTTCAGTCTGGCGCGGCCGGCTTCAGCGTCCGCCGCGTTCGGGAAGACGATCTGCGAGATCTGGCGCTGCTCCGGCGTGGAGAGCTTGTCCTTGCGCTCTTCGAACACTTTCCTGGCGTCGTCATCCGACACCGTCGACCACTTGGCCATCTCGTCGGGCGTCAAAGCGAGGAAGGCAATTTTGCGATATTCGGGGGCGCGGAACTGGGTCTTGCGCTCGTCGAAATAGGCGGCGAGGGCTTCGGGAGAGGGCGCCTCAATGGTCCCGGCCTGCGCAGCATCGAGCTTCACGTAGTCGATGGTGCGGGTCTCGTTCTGGTAGCGGCTCAGCGCCTCGATCATCGTCTTCGGCGGTTCGACGCCTGACGTGACGGTGCCGGCGATCTGGCGGCGCAGAGAGACCTTGCGCTGTTCGGCGATGTAGCGCTGTTCGGTGAAGCCCAGCGAGCGGATCAGCTGCTGGAAGCGCGGCGCATCGAAGCCGCCGGTCGGGCTCTGGAAGTTCGGATCCGCAATGATCTGCCGCATCACCTCGGCGTCGCCGACACCGAGGCCCTTGCGACGCGCGTCCTCGTCGAGGGCGGCTTCGGCGACGACCTGCTGCAGAACCTGGCGGTCGAGCCCGAAAGCACGGGCCTGATCCGAGGTCAGCGGGCGGCCGAACTGGCGGCCAATCTGCTGCAGCTTGTCGTTATAGAGCTGGCGGAACTGCTCAGTCGTGATCTCGGTTGAGCCGATGGTGGCGAGCTTGGATTGCCCATAGCCCTTGAACGCGTCGGCGATGCCCCAGATGCCGAAGCTGACAATCAGCACGCCCATCACGACGGCCATAATCGTCTTGCCAATCCAGTTGGATGAGGCTTTGCGCATTCCTCGAAGCATAGGGTCTTCTTATCTGTCAGGAGGGGAATCGGCTCGCACCAGCAGCCCATGGGGCCGGAGGGCGTCGCCAAATAGGAGGCGCATCATAAAGTGGCAAAAGCCGGGTCGCAACCGGCTGGGGCGGGGCGGATTGAAGCGGTTTCCGGCGCTACCGCGAGGCATTAGCGGCCTATGGAACTTTCCGCCCCGCTGCCGCTTTGTTGAGCGGGCGTTCAGGCCTGCCGGGAGAGATCATGCGCATCGGTTGGCGATCGGGAGTTGCCGCCTGCGGTATCTGGATGGCGCTGACGCCGGCAGGCGCGCAGCCAAATCCGGCGATGCAGAATCCCACGGTGACGAAGTCGACGAATTCGCAGCCGAAAACAGAAACGCCGCCACTTCCCGGCGCCAATAGTTTCACCGAAGGTCAGGCTCGCAAGTCGTTGGAGTCACAAGGTTATGCCGACGTGTCGCCGCTCGTGAACGACAGCCAGGGGATCTGGCGCGGCACTGCGATGAGCGGATCCAAGAAGGTCCATGTCAGCGTCGACTACAAGGGCAACGTCTCGGCGAAGCCGGAATGACCGTGGGGATAGCGCGATGAGCAAGGTGACGATCTCCCGGCTGTTCGACGACTACGCCGACGCGCAGAAGGCCGTTATCAACCTTCGTGAAGCCGGTGTGCCCGAGGACGACATCAGCATCATCGCCAACAATGCCGACAAATGGTACGCGCCCGATTATGCCGCGGGCGCCGGCAAGGGCGCCGCGATCGGTGCCGGTTTTGGCGGGGTCGGCGGACTATTGGCTGGCCTCGGACTGCTGGCGATTCCCGGACTCGGACCGGTCGTGGCTGCCGGATGGCTGGCAGCGGCCGCAGCGGGCGCCGTGGCCGCGGGCGCCGCCGGTAGCGTGATCGGGATGCTGGCCGAAGCCGGCGTCGCCGTGAACGATGCCGAGGTCTATGCCGAGAGCATCCGCCGCGGAGGTAGCCTCGTCAGTGCCAAGGTGGAGGCGGCCGACAGGGACAGGCTGGAGGCGCTGCTGCATCCATCCTCGGTCGATATCGCCCAGCGCCGCAGCGACCTGGCCGCAACGGGCTGGAGCAAGTTCGATCCCTCGGCACCCGACCTTACTGCCGACGAGATCAAGCGCGAACGTGGGTTGCGCGGCACCACGTCGGCTTGAGCTGACGGATCGCCTCTGTTAGCTCAGATAACCTCTTCCAAATGACAGGATATCCTCATGACTGATGCCGTTCGGCCGCTGATCGCCGGCAACTGGAAAATGAACGGCCTCAAGGCGTCGATGACCGAGTTCGAAGCGATGCTGCGCGGCGCGCCGGATGTGCTGGACAAGGTCGACCTGCTGGTCTGTCCCCCGGTCACGCTGCTGGCGAGTTTCGCGTCGAAGGCATCGAGCTTCGGGCAGGAGGGCCGCCACGTCGTTTCAGTCGGGGCGCAGGATTGTCACAAGAACGTCTCAGGCGCGCATACCGGCGATATCGCGCCCGAAATGCTGGCTGATGCCGGCGCGACCGCTGTTATTGTTGGACATTCCGAACGTCGCGCCGATCACGGCGAGACCGATGCCGTGGTTCGCGAAAAGGCGCTGGCCGTCTGGCGCGCCGGGCTCACGGCGATCGTCTGCATAGGCGAGACCCAGGCCGAACGTGATGCCGGCAAGACGCTCGATGTCTGCGGCACCCAGCTCCAGGGCTCGCTGCCGGACGATGCCACCTCAGGCAACCTGATCGTGGCCTATGAACCGGTCTGGGCGATCGGCACCGGACTGACGCCGACAGTTCAAGATGTCGAGCAAGTTCATAAGTTTATCCGAGATCGTTTGACTGAACGCTTTAAGAACGAGGGTGCCTCGATCCGCATCCTCTATGGCGGTTCGGTCAAGCCATCCAACGCCAAGGAGTTGATGGCGGTTCCTCACGTGAACGGTGCACTGGTGGGCGGCGCTAGCCTGAAGGCGACCGATTTCCTTGCGATCGCGGCGGGCTGTCCCTAACTCCCGCGGAATGCTGGAATTTGCGGTCCAGACCGGTCGGCACGGGGGTGACAATCCCCCGGTCGATCGTGTAGACACCGCTGGATTCAAACCCCGCAAGACATGACTGCAGCCGGCGATCGGCGCTGCGTGCTTGCGATGGAAGGACACGATGCAAAGCGTCATTATCGTTATCCACCTCATGATCGTCGCGGCCCTGATCGGGACGGTGCTGCTGCAGAAGTCCGAAGGCGGCGGCCTGGGCGCTGGCGGCGGTGGAGGCGGCGGCTTCATGTCGAGCCGCGGCACGGCGAACTTGCTGACCCGCACCACCGGCGTTCTGGCGGTCGGCTTTTTCCTGACCAGCCTGTTCCTGTCCTGGCTCGCGACCTATGAGCGCAAGCCGACCTCGATCCTGCCAGGCAACACTGCGCCGGTCTCGCAGTCGGGCTCGCCGCTGGCTCCGCCGACCTCGGGCGGTCTCCTGGATACGCTGAAGAAATCCGACGAGCAGCAGGCTCCTGCAGCCCCGGCACCGCCACGCTCGCAATAAAGCAGAGGCGCCATGCAGGACTGGGACTACCGTCCTGCATCAGCAGATCCCATCAAGGGGTTGCAATCATTTCGTTTTTCAAGTCACCCACAGCCTCACTGATTCTCGGCGGGCGGCTGCGATTCGTTTTGGCGAATCGGTTTCGGAGCCTTAAAGGTTAAGTCCCATGGCGCGGTACATTTTCATCACCGGCGGCGTGGTTTCCTCGCTCGGTAAAGGTCTGGCTTCAGCGGCGTTAGGCGCGCTGTTGCAGGCCCGTGGCTACAAGGTCCGGCTTCGCAAGCTCGACCCCTATCTCAACCTCGATCCCGGAACGATGTCGCCGTATCAGCACGGCGAAGTGTTCGTGACCGATGACGGCGCCGAGACCGATCTCGATCTCGGCCATTATGAGCGTTTCACCGGACGGCCTGCCACCAAGCAGGACAACATCACCACCGGGCGAATCTATCAGGACATCCTCACCAAGGAACGTCGCGGCGATTATCTCGGCGCCACCATCCAGGTGATCCCGCACGTCACCAACGCCATCAAGGACTTCGTTCTGTCGGACAATGACGGCTACGACTTCGTGCTGGTCGAGATCGGCGGCACCGTCGGCGACATCGAAGGCCTGCCGTTCTTCGAAGCTATCCGCCAGTTGCGCAATGACCTGCCGCGCGGCGACACCGTGTTCGTGCACCTGACGCTGCTGCCTTACATTCCGAGCGCCGGCGAGTTGAAGACCAAGCCGACCCAGCACTCCGTCAAGGAGCTGCGCTCGATCGGTATCCAGCCGGACATCCTGCTGTGCCGCTGCGATCGAGATATTCCCAAGGAAGAGCGCCGTAAATTGGGGCTGTTCTGTAACGTCCGCGAAAGCGCCGTGATCGAGGCCCGCGACGTCGACAACATCTATGCGGTGCCCGAGGCCTATCACGTCGCCGGGCTCGACGACGAAGTCCTGGCCGCATTCGGCATGACGCCGAAGGCGCTGCCCGAGCTGAAGACCTGGAACACCATCAACGAGCGTATCCGCCATCCGGAAGGCGCGGTGACCATCGCGATTGTCGGCAAATATACCGGCATGAAGGACGCCTATAAGTCGCTGACCGAAGCGCTGTCCCATGGCGGCATCGCCAACAAGGTGAAGGTCAATCTCGACTGGATCGAAAGCGAAGTCTTCGAGAACGAAGATCCGGCGCCGTTCCTCGAACACGTCAACGGCATCCTCGTGCCCGGCGGCTTCGGCCAGCGCGGCGCCGAAGGCAAGATCCGCGCAGCGCAGTTCGCCAGGGAGCGCAACGTGCCGTATTTCGGCATCTGCTTCGGCATGCAGATGGCGGTGATCGAAGCCGCGCGAAACCTTGGCGGCATCAAGGACGCCAACTCCACGGAGTTCGGCGAGACCAAGGAGCCGGTCGTCGGCCTGATGACCGAATGGCTGCGCGGCAACGAACTCGAGAAGCGCCATAATGCCGGCGATCTCGGCGGCACCATGCGTCTCGGCGCCTATCCGGCGACGCTGACCAAGGGCAGTAAGGTCTCGGACGTCTATGGCGGCGCCACCGAAATCTCCGAGCGCCATCGCCATCGCTACGAGGTCAACACGGCCTATAAAGACCGTCTTGAAAAGCATGGGTTGAAGTTCTCCGGCCTGTCGCCGGACGGCGTGCTGCCCGAAATCGTCGAATACGAGAACCATCCGTGGTTCATCGGTGTGCAGTATCATCCCGAGCTGAAGTCGCGCCCGTTCGAACCGCACCCGCTGTTTGCGTCCTTCATCAAGGCCGCGGCGGCGCAGAGCCGGCTGGTGTGAGACTGGAGGAGCGGATTTGGCGAAGCTGTAATCCGCCGTCGGTGTGTGTGGGACGGAAGGATGGCGGATCACGCTTCATCAATCCGCCCTACGACCGAGTTGCCCATGTCGCTGCGCTCATAAGGGCTGCGCAGACTGCCGATTGATCGGCAGAAACCAATCATGCGAATGATCCCTGAGGCGTCGGTCTTCTGACCGGCCGAACGGACAGAGGGATGATCCATGCGCGCTTTCTATCACCCGGATCAGGCAATTCATTCGCCGCAGCAATTCATGCGTTACGGCCGCTTCGTGCCCATCAAGGATTCGCCGGTTCGCACCGAACGACTGATCGGCGCTTTGGCGCGGCACGAGATCACGCCTGAAAAGCCGGCGGAGTACGGCACTGCGCCCGCGCTGACGGTGCATACGCCGGCTTACGTACGCTTCTTGGAAACCGCGTGGGATAATTGGGCGCAACTGCCTGACCACGGACCGGAAGTGTGGCCGCAATATTTCCCGTATTGGAGCGGACGCCCGGAAGAGGCTGCACGGCGGGATTGCCCGGCAACCGGATTTATCGCTCAGGTGGGCTGGTATCTCGGCGATCTGTCGGTGCCGATGGGCCCCGAGAGCTGGCGTTCCATCCTGCGCTCGTCGGAAACAGCGGTCACTGGCGCAGACGCTATCGTCGGCGGGGACCGCGCTGCCTATGCGCTGTGCCGGCCGTCGGGCCATCACGCGCGCGCCGATCGCGGCACAGGCTTCTGCTACCTGAATAACAGCGCGATTGCCGCGCAGCGATTGCGTAGTCGCTTTGGAAAGGTGGCGATCATCGATGTCGATGTTCATCACGGCGATGGCACGCAGCAGATTTTCTATAATCGTCCAGATGTGCTGACGATCTCGATCCACGGCGACCCTACGAATTTCGTGCCGTTCTATACGGGCTATGCAAGCGAGACCGGCCATGGTGCCGGCGAGGGCTTCGATCTCAATCTACCCTTACCGCCCGGTGCCGGTGGTGCTGAGATGAATGCAGCGCTCGACACGGCGATCGAACGCGTTCGCGCATTTGGCGCCGATGCCCTTGTCGTGGCGCTCGGCTTTGATGCCCATCGCGATGATCCGATCGGCATCCTGAAGCTTGACGCAAAGGACTTCGGGAGCGTCGGCACCAAGATGCAATCGCTGGGTCTGCCGACGCTCATCGTTCAGGAGGGCGGATACGGCATCGATGCAATCCAGGACTGCCTCGATTCCTTCCTGACTGGCTTCAGGCAAGCGTAGTTCGGATGGGATCGCGTAGGGCGGATTACGCTTCACCCTACGGCTCAGCCACAGGTTTCAGCTCTCGAAGAATACAAACGCCGCCCAGACCGACGGGTCTTTGGCGGCCGTGATCTTGCCCTGGATCGCTTCGATGCGGACCTTCCGGAGGGCGCTGGCGTAATCGAGTTTCTCGTCGGCCAGCACCTGATAGAACCGCGCCATGAAGTTGGCGGTGCCTTCGTCTGCGACCTCCCACAATGTCAGCAGCGAACGCCGGGCGCCGGCGATGGCAAGGGCGGTGGGCAAGCCGCGCACGCTGCCAATCCGGCTGGGATCGCCTAGCGCCGTCTGGCAGGCGGACAGCACGACAAGGTTGGCCGACGACAAATCCCAGTTCATCAACTCGTGCGCATAAAGTACGCCGTCATTGTCGTCGCGCTGCGGCGGGCGGCTGAGATTGGGGCGCGAGGCAACGAGGCCGCTGCGCCAGAGCGCGTCGGTGCGGTTGGAGGCGGTCTTGTAGAAGCCGTGGGTGGCGAGATGGATCAGGGACGCGCCTTTGGCGTCGGCGCGGATCGTCGCTTCGCCGCTGTCGCTGCCCGAGAGGATGGTAACGACAAGGTTGCGCTTCTTCAGATCGGCGCTGACCGCATCAACTTCGGTCTTCGTCGAGGGTAGCTCATTGGCGGCGCCGGCATAGTCGAGCCCGCCGACTAACAGCGCCTTGTCGCCCGATGCAAGCCTGTTGTCGTTGTTCGCAAAGAACAGCGCGTCGGCGCGCGTCATGATCCGGGTGTCGTAAATCTCGTCGAGATAGCGGCCGCCCGCGTCCTGCAGCATCGCGAAGGGCAGGCTGTAGAGTTCGGCATCGGGGACAAGAAACAGTCGTTTCACGTCGGCGAGCTGCGGCTTCAGCGGTCCAAGTAGCGTGTCATGGAGGCGACGGAAGAGCCTTGCGTGATCCGGCGCCGTGGCATCGACTGCGAGGAAGCTGTCGAGCGGGCCGAGATCGACCAGTGCTGGCGCGGTGTCGTGGCGGCGGATCACGGCCTGCAACCGCATCTCCGGTTTTGGCGCGATCGGATTAACGCGGTTGCGGCGGCCGCTAACGAAGAAGTCGACCAGCGCGTCGTTGCGTTCGAGCTTGCTTTCTATTGAAGGGAGCTTGAGATCGATCGGCGCCTTGTCACCCATTTTCGACGCAAGCGCCTGCCGCGCGTCCTGTAACTGTCTGAGCACGTCGCGCGCGTCGTCATCGATCTTGCCTGATGACAGCAATTCCTGCTGCTGGCCGGACAGTCGCAGTACGGTCTGTGCCAGTGCCTTAGTGGCGTCGTCAGGCAGCCGGTCGGCCGTCAGGCGCAGCAGTGTGCGTTTGCCGTCTTCCATCGTCTTCCAGCGCGACACTGCGTCGGCATAGGCGATGGCCGCGGCTGGTTCGACTAATGCGAAGCGGCCGAACTCATACAGGATATCATCGGCCAGTTTGCGCATGGTCTCGGCGACGTAACGGTTGCCGGCAGTGCCGACCTCACGCAGCATCCAGCGGAACGCCTGCTGCTCGACGTCCTTGAAGGTTGCCAGCGTGTCCCTGTCGCCGCGCTTCATTCGAGTCATCGCGACACCGAGCAAGGCGTCGAACGTGATCGGATGCTGACGCGCAATGGTCGTCTGCGAACGGTGATAGGCATCGATCCGCAGCGCCAGCGCGCGGTCGGTGTCGCCACGCATCTCATACTGATCGGCGGCGAGTTGCGCCGCCTTGATGCGCAGGAGATCCGGTGCGCCGTTCCAGTCCTTGACCTTGGCCATGGCTTCCAGATCAGGGCGGCTCATCTCCTGGTCGGGATGGAAATAGGCTTTGGAATAGGCGATCCAGACATTGGCCTGCTGGACATGTTCAGAGCGGGGATCGGCGAGTTCGGTCGCGCAGCGCTTTTGCAAGTCGAGCGTGCGTAGTGTTTCGGCTTCGTTGCCCATGGCCAGATGGTTGAGCGCGAGATTGCTGGCGCTCACCAGCGCCTGGATGCTGCCATAACCGTAATGCGCGATGCGCTTGCGGAGCAGCGGCTCGTCGATCGCGGCGGCGACATCGGGATGCCCGACCATGCGCAGCGCTTCGGCATAGTTATTCTCGGTGCGCCAGGTCAGCGGTTCGCGGTCGCCGAGTGCCTTTCGCGCGTTGAGGTAAGTCTCTTCGGACAGGTTGAGGCCGGATGCGACCGCGCCGTTATTGGTCAGTAGCGTCGCGAGGATGTCGCCCCCGGCAATGTCCTGCGCTGAGTTCGGGCCGTATTCCGCGCGCATGCGCTTGCGAGCTTCGGTCGCCACGGGGATGCCGAGATCGTATTGATTGCTGCGTTCGAGGAAGCGCGCATATTCGAACCAGAATGTAACCGCATCGCGGCCGCCGTCGCGCGCGGCACGGGTCTTGGCCGCTTCGGCAAAAAGATCCGACGCGGTCGCGTTGTCGCGCCGCCGCTCGAACGAACTGGCGGCATTGAGATAGGCCGTGATTGTGAGGCTGTGATAGTTGCTCTGCGTGACCTCGCGGAGCGCATTTTTCAGCCGGTCGCGGCCGCTGCCGTCGTTGCCTGTGCGCAGCGCGTTGAACGCATCCTGGATCTTTGCCGTGAGTTCACGCTCGCTGGGTGCGCGGCTGTTCTGGGCTTGGGCGACGGGGGTGAAAGCCGGCAACAGGATGAGGCCACTGGCGATGGCGATAGCAAGCCGAGCGGCAACGCCGGCGGCCCATTGCGCCCGGGATGACAAAGACATCTCCGGCAGATCTTACTTGCAGCCCGACGTGCTGTCGCCGGCTCGGGCCATCGGCTTGCCGTTGATGAACACGCCAGTGCTGCCCGAGATGGTCTTGCCGCCACATTCGGTGCTGCCGCCGACGACGGCTGCAGGCTTGCCGTTGATGTAGACGCCCTTCGCCCCCTCGATGATCTTGCCGTCGGTGGTGGTGTCACCGACACGTGCCGCCGGCTTGCCATCGACCATCACGCCGGTGGCGCCCGACGTGATCTTGCCGGGCTGTTGAGCGGCGGCAGACACGGTCAGTGCCATCAGGGCGATTAGCGACAAAAGGGGCTTTTGCATCGTGGATCCAAGTCGGTTGCGTCACAGGCGGCATGATGTAAGCCTGACGTTGCGCAGGCAAGGGACGATGCCGCAACAAGCCATGCGTTAGAGTCTTTAAAGGCTGACAAAAAGGGAAGGAACCAAAGCCGATGATCTATGAATTACGCGTCTATCGCTGTTTGCCGGGACGTTTGCCGGCGCTGATCAAGCGATTTGAATCTATCACATTGAAGCTCTGGGAGAAGCACGGCATCCGGCAGTCCGGTTTCTTCACCACGGTGATCGGCGAATCCAATCAGGAACTGACCTACATCCTCAAATGGGAATCGCTCGCCGAGCGCGAGAAGGTGTGGACCGCCTTCATGTCCGACCCGGAATGGATGTCGGCGCGCGCCAAGTCCGAAGAGGACGGCCAGATCGTCGGCAATATCGTCAGCCAGCTGCTGGCGCCGACGGCCTTCTCGGCGCTGAAGTAAGCCTGGTCCCGGGGGCAGGCCGGTTCGCCCGGTGCTGAGGCCGCCGTGGTCGGGTTGGAGGCGGCTTCCGCCGCAACCCTGATATTCCGACCGGCGGGATGGGCCTGATCCGGCTTGCATCCCGCCCGGTCCTGCGGTCATGGTCGCCAGAATAAGGAGACCATTTTGACCGCATCCTCCACAGCCGCACCCGTTGTCGCACTCGGCACCGTCCGCTTCGGCAATGCTCTGCCGATTTCGGTGATCGCCGGGCCATGCCAGCTGGAAAGCCGCGCGCATGCGCTCGAAGTGGCCCATGCGCTGAAGGAGATCGCGAACCGGCTCAAGATCGGTCTCGTCTTCAAGACCTCGTTCGACAAGGCCAACCGCACCAGCGCCTCCGCGGCGCGCGGCATCGGCCTCGACGATGCGCTGCCCATCTTTGCCGAGATCCGCGAGACGCTCGGTTTGCCGGTACTGACAGACGTACACGAGAACGATCAATGTGCCCGTGCCGCCGAGGCGGTGGACGTGCTGCAGATCCCGGCCTTCCTGTGCCGGCAGACCGATCTGCTCCTGGCCGCGGCCGCGACCGGCAAGGTGGTCAATGTGAAGAAGGGCCAGTTTCTCGCGCCCTGGGACATGGCCAATGTCGTCAGCAAGCTGACCTCGACGGGCAATGACAAGGTGCTGGTCACCGAGCGCGGCGCGTCGTTCGGTTACAATACGCTGGTGTCCGACATGCGGGCGCTGCCGATCCTGGCGCGGACCACCGGCGCGCCGGTGATCTTCGACGCCACCCATTCGGTGCAGCAGCCGGGCGGCAAGGGCACGTCGTCGGGTGGCGAGCGCGAATTCGTGCCGGTGCTGGCGCGTGCGGCTGTTGCGGTCGGTGTGGCCGGTGTCTTTATCGAGACCCATCCCGATCCGGACAACGCGCCGTCCGACGGACCGAACATGGTGCCGTTGCGTGACTTCGAAGCGCTGGTGAAGAACCTGATGGCGTTCGATGCGCTGGCCAAAGAGACGGCGGCGAAAGCGTAACATGCAATCCCGGTTCGCGGCGCTGGCAGCGTACTGATGCCTCCGGTCCTCAACATCATCGCACTGGCGTCCTTCGCCGCCGCGCTGTCCATGCGCGCGCTGGACCCGGTGCTGCCGCATGTCGCCGACGATTTGTCCATCACGGTGGCAATTGCCGCCGGTCTGGCATCCGCACTGGCCTTTACCTTCGCCATTGTGCAGCCGGCGCTCGGTGCTGCCGCCGACCTGTTCGGCAAGCCGCGCCTGATGATCGTCTGTCTGGTTCTGCTCGGCATCGCCAATATTCTCGGCGCGATCACCACCGACTATCCGCTGCTGCTGGCGACGCGCGTGCTGGCCGGCATCGGGGCAGGCGGGGTGTTTCCGGTGACGCTCAGCCTGACCAGCGATCTGGTCGGGCCGAAGCTGCGTCAGGTCGCGCTGAGCCGCGTGATGGCCGGCGCCATGACCGGCAATCTGCTAGGCTCGACGGCGTCCGGCGTGATCGGTGATTTCTTCGGCTGGCGCGGCGTGCTGGTCATCCTCGGCGGTCTTGCGATCGTCGCTTCCGTCGCTGTGGCGTACGGCTTCAAGGGCGCTGCGATCATCAAGCCGACTGTGAAAGCCGACTTCGGCAAGCTTGCCCAAGGCTACAAGGTCATTTTCCGCAACCCGAACACGCTGATCGTCTACAGCGCGGTGTTCATCGAAGGCTGCTGCATCCTCGGCCTGTTTCCCTATATCTCGTCATTCCTGTTCGACCGCGGCGTCACAAGCCTCTCGATCGCCGGCCTCGTGATCGCCTGCTTTGCCGTCGGCGGCCTGTTCTACACGGCGACCGTGTCGCGCATGCTGGCGCGGCTCGGCATCAACGGCATGATGATCTATGGCGGCATCGTGATCGCGATCCAGCTCGCCGCCACTGCCTTCAGCCCCAATTGGCAGATCCAGGCGCTGAGCCTGCTGCTGATGGGCTGGGGCTTCTACATGCTGCACGGCTCGTTGCAGATATTCTCCACTGAGCTGTCACAGGAAGCCCGCGCCAGCGCCATGTCGCTGCACGCCTTCTGCTTCTTCATGGGCCAGTCCGTCGGCCCGATCGCCTATGGCTTCGGCCTCGCCCATGCCGGCAAGATGCCGACACTGTTGACGTCAGCCGCCATTGTCTTCGCGCTTGGATTTGCGGCCGCGAAGCTGCTTAAGCCGACAAAACCGGCCGATGCGAAAGCTTAGCCCCGCCTGCGATACGGCGCGACGCTTTATTTGCTTCAGGCACTGAGCCATTTGATACGGAGCAGGCCTTGTGTGCTGCGCGGCCGGTAGAAATGCTGCAGTGATCTTTCAAAGATAGCCGAGAACGCGGAGTTTGTAGCATCTCGTTACCTCTTTCGAGGATGCTGCGCGCTATGGGGGCGTATCAATTAAAAGACGTGTATATAAGAAAAACAATCTAAGATAATTTAGTGATTTCCAAAGCAGGAGGGTCAGAATGGTGGTGATGGGGCCGACTGGTGGAGGAAGACGTGCGCGTGTAGATAATGCCGCACAAGCCTTAGCGGAAGACAGTGCTTACCTAGAGATCGTCGATCTCGATGCCGAAGAACATCGGCTTTCAGCTGAGTTTGCCGAGCATTTCGTTTTCACAACGATCGACTACGATACGCTGTCGTTGAGCACGCCAATTTTGACCGCGCGTCGAGCGATCCGCTTCGAGGACGTTTGTGAGGAATACTCTACGCTGTGGGCCGAGATGGCCATTCGCAAAGAGCGATTGGGATCGGCGGCCGCTATCGCGCGCCGGATCGTGGCGAATAAGGAGCGTTACCGTCAGGTTGAGGACCTCAGCCGAGTTCCTTGGTATGTGGTCGCTGTCATTCATAGCCTCGAGGCAAGCCTCAATTTTCGCGGACACCTGCACAACGGTGACCCGCTTGATGCGCGCACTGTTCACGTCCCCGCTGGACGACCGAGAAATGGCTCGCCGCCGTTTGATTGGGTGGATAGCGCAGTCGATGCTTTGAACTATGACGGGATCACAGGCAACGCGGACTGGTCCATCGAGCGCATTGCCTATCTTCTGGAGAGCTTCAATGGTTGGGGCTATCGAAGTCATCATCCGGAAGTCAAATCGCCATACCTGTGGAGTTTCAGCAATCAGTACTCACGCGGAAAGTATGTAGCCGACGGAAAGTGGTCTGCCGACGCTGTTAGCGGGCAGTGTGGTGCGATGGTCATTCTCCGTGTTCTCGTTGATACCGGAGAAATTCGTTTGCAGCACGGTGTAGTGGAGCGCCCGGCTACCGCGCGGGAAGGCGGGACAGATTTCGAAACCCTGAACGCCGATGCATCGGGTGTGCTGCGCGAAGAATCGCGCAGTCTTGTTGCTAGCTTTACGGAGATAGTATCAGATGCGGTGCGCATACCGCAATTGATACGACAAGGAAGTACGGCAGAGGGGCTGAAGGCCGCAAGGTTAGAGGCCGCGAGGAATCTGAGAGAGTATCCTCACAACGGCTGTGCCGCGCATTTGAGTGCATTGCTTCGTCAGTCCGGAATCGATATCGCGATGACACTGGGCGCCGGGAGTCTGGCACGCAAGCTTGCGCAACGCGGTTGGTCGAAAATCTCAGTTGGAAATCAAAGAGCCGGCGATGTTGGCGTTACCTTCGACCTCGATCCGACGCCTCCCGGAGCAGATCATATTTATCTGGTCGTCGGGACGCGCGGCGACGATGAGATGCAGATTGCCGACAATCAGAGAATGTCAGACTCGCCGCATGAAAGATATGCGAGCGGTCGTGGCGGAAAAACACCAACGGAGTATTTCTTGAGGGCAGAGTGATTGCGAAGAGGTGCGACCGCGACGCACTGCATGACGCGAGGCCGAGTGGAGAACGGCCGGTGGGCTTGGGATGCATCCGGCTGTAGGCTACCATTGATCGTGCAGGCAGCTCGATCGCAACAGCCCGTCGCTGGATTGGGGTGAGCTGAAACGCCCGCCCCGCTCATCCCCGCCCGCGATACGGAGCGACGCCTTGCTCGGGGACCCAGACGCCCTTGGGCAGCGTTCCGGTCTGCCAGAACACGTCGATGGGGATGCCGCCGCGCGGATACCAGTAGCCGCCGATACGCAGCCATTTCGGCTTGATGGCGGAGGCGACGCGCTTGCCGATCTCCACGGTGCAATCCTCATGGAAGGCGCCGTGATTGCGGAATGAGGCCAGGTACAACTTGAGCGACTTCGACTCGACCAGCCATTGGCCGGGCACATAGTCGATCATCAGATGGGCGAAATCCGGCTGGCCGGTGATCGGGCACAGCGAGGTGAATTCCGGCGCCGTGAAGCGCACCACGTAATTGGTGTCCTTCTGCGGGTTCGGCACCCGGTCGAGTTTGGCCTGCTCCGGGGAGGTCGGCCATTCCACGGCGCGGCCGAGCTGCAAGTCGTCAGGCAATTTCGGGGATTTGCGGGGTGTTTTTGACATAAATATCTCCGTTATGGCGGTTCATAGCCAATCCCGGGCCAGTCGTCACGTCAGGCGGGGTTTTCCCGCCGGGAGGCTTGCTGTAGAAGCGGCGCCAACGACCCACCCCCAGCACAAAGAGGGCATTCATGACCGCCATCGTCGACATCATCGGCCGCGAAATTCTCGATAGCCGCGGCAATCCCACGGTTGAAGTCGACGTCGTCCTCGAAGACGGGTCGATGGGCCGCGCCGCGGTTCCGTCGGGTGCCTCCACCGGCGCCCATGAGGCGGTCGAGCTGCGCGACGGCGACAAGTCCCGCTATCTCGGCAAGGGCGTGCAGAAAGCGGTCGATGCCGTCAATGGCGAGATCTTCGACGCCATCGGCGGCATGGACGTGGAGAACCAGGTCCAGCTCGACGAGATCATGATCGAGCTCGACGGCACCCCGAACAAGTCGCGCCTCGGCGCCAATGCGATCCTCGGCGTCTCGCTGGCCGCCGCCAAAGCGGCTGCGGAATCCTTCGATATGCCGCTGTATCGCTATGTCGGCGGGACCTCGGCCCGCACGCTGCCGGTGCCGATGATGAACATCATCAATGGCGGCATGCATGCCGACAATCCGATCGACTTCCAGGAATTCATGATCATGCCGGTGGGCGCGTCGACCTTCGCCGAAGGCCTGCGCTGCGGCGCCGAGATCTTCCACACGCTGAAGGGCGAGCTGAAGAAGGCCGGCCACAACACCAATGTCGGTGACGAAGGCGGCTTCGCACCCAATATCGGTTCGGCCGAAGCGGCGCTGGACTTTGTGATGGCCGCCATCACCAAGGCTGGCTACAGCGCCGGCAAGGACGTGATGCTGGCGATGGATTGCGCCGCCACCGAATTCTTCAAGGACGGCGCTTACGTCTATGGCGGCGAGAACAAGACCCGCAACATCTCCGAGCAGGCCAAGTATCTCGCCCAGCTCGTCGCCAACTATCCGATCGTCTCCATCGAGGACGGCATGTCGGAAGACGATATGGACGGCTGGAAGCAGCTCACCGACCTGATCGGTTCGAAGTGCCAGCTGGTCGGCGATGATCTGTTCGTCACCAATGTCACGCGTCTTGCCGACGGCATCAAGAATGGCCGCGCCAATTCGATCCTGATCAAGGTCAACCAGATCGGCTCGCTGACCGAAACGTTGAGCGCCGTCGAGATGGCCTACAAGGCTGGCTATACCGCGGTGATGTCGCACCGTTCGGGTGAGACTGAAGATTCCACGATTGCCGATCTCGCCGTCGCCACCAATTGCGGACAGATCAAGACCGGCTCGCTGGCACGCGCGGATCGTACCGCCAAATACAACCAGTTGCTGCGCATCGAGCAGCAGCTCGGCACCCAGGCTAAATATGCCGGCAAGGCCGCACTGAAAGCTCTCGCGTAAAGCGCAAGCGCGGCTTTCGGCCGAGCAAGAAACTACGCGATCAACGCCGTTCGCTGAAATAGCGGGCGGCGTTTTTCATTGAAGGACCCTGACCGTGTAAGCCTACAACGAGGTTCAATTTGTAGACGTCATCATGATACCCCATTGCGGTCGCGAAGGTATCACGTTGTGGGTTCAGCCTTCTCCAGGCAATGCCGACGGAGAGCGCGAATGCCCAACATCTTTAAGGTCCAAGGTTTCGGTGCACTGTCGGAGTGGAACGGAGAGTTCTCCAGTGCGTCAGCCGATCAGGCGTTTCAGGCCATGGCGTCACTGGGATCGAATTCGATCGCGCTGACGACGCGGATATGGACCGACAGCCGTACGGGCAATGACGTGCTCGCCGTGCCGGCCAAGACCGAAAGCGACGCAAGCCTGCTGGCCGGTTTTCAGAAGGCCCATGCCGCCGGGCTGGATGTTGTCTTCAAGCCGGGCATTACAGGTCTCGACGGCACGATCTCGCACAGTCTGGCGCCGTCGGACGTCGATGCCTTCTTCGCGTCCTACAAGGCCGAGATCGTTCACCTGGCTGAAATTGCAGAGCAGGGCGATGTCGCCAGTTTCGCCATCGGCAATGAGATGAGCAGCCTTTCGGGCGATGCCTATCGCAGCTACTGGGTTGATATCATCTCGGCCGTGCGCGGCGTCTATCATGGCGAAGTCACTTACGCGGCGGCAACCGACGAAGCATCCAAGGTCAGCTTCTGGGACCAGGTCGATACGATCGGCATCAACGCCTATCCACCCTTGACGGCCAGCACGACGCCGACGGTGGACGATCTCGTGCACGCGTGGAACGAGGTGCCGTACAATCCGTATTACGCCAAGGCCTTCGGCTATCAGTCGCCCGTCGATTTCTTTCATTCGCTGTCGATGGATTACGGCAAGCCGGTGCTGATGACTGAGGTCGGTTATCGCAGCATCGACGGTACGGCTATCAATCCGGGCGGTGGATCATCCAAGGCGCCTGCGGATCTCGCCGAACAGGCCGATGCCTATAATGCCTTCTTTCAAGTCTGGAGCGCGCATGGCGGCAGCTGGCTGAAAGGCGCCGAGTTCTGGCAGTGGGACCTCAACAACTTCTATTCCGAGACCGGCTATTCGGTCATGGACAAGCCGGCGCAGGATGTGGTGGCGCAATATTTCCATGGGACAGGGGTAACGCCGGGTATCACCGTCACGGGCTCGTCGATCGGCGATACCATCGATCTCGGAGGCGGCAACGACGTCATCTTCGGTGGGCTCGGACACGACGAGATCTATGGCGGCGCCGGGAATGACACGATTGTCGCCGGGCCCGATACTGCGGGAAAGCTCGCAACAACCACCATCAGCCTGACGGGCTATGGTTCGGTGGTGAACGGCATCGGCGCGCAGGCGCAGGTTCTGGTCAATGGCCAGCCGGTTTCGGGCGTGCTTGAATTCACGCCCGCGAGCGATCCGTCGGGCTACCAGACCTACACGATCACTTTCGACAATCCCGCCAGCATCTCCAGTGTCGCGATCAATCTCGCAAATTCCGAGCCCGGGCGCGCGCTGCATTTCAAGGACATTGCCATCAATGGCGTCGATCTGGTGCCGGCCGACGGCACCAATGCCAGTTCACCCGGCTCGTTCGATCTCTATGTCCGCAGCATCCAATTCGACACGACCAAGCATCAGGATTGGTTCTTCGGTGCCTCAAGCGACAACGATGTCGTCCGCGGTGGAGATGGCGATGACTACATTGCTGGCGGGATCGGCAACGACATCATCAATGGCGGCAACGGCACCGACACCGCGGTATTCTCCGGCAATGTGGCCGACTACAGCATCAGCCGCAGTGGCGCTCAGACGATCGTCACCGACGGAATCGCCGGTCGCGACGGCACCGACTATCTCACCAATACGGAGTTTCTGAAATTCGCGAATGCCAGTATTGCCGTCGATACGCTCGGACAAGCACTCGCGAGCAGCACTGGCAGTGAGAACTTTGCTTTCAGTCAGACGTCCGGCCACACGACGTCCGGGCATACGGAAGCGCAGAATATTGCGCAGGGCGAGGGCGCTGCGGAAGTCGCTCTTGCTCAGGTCCTGACGGCGTCCAGCCATCCCGTCGCGGCCGCGCCGGCACCGGACGACGCTCTCGGCACACACGATGCCGCGCTCGTGCCGGCGACGCCTCCATCGCATCATGATGTGCTGATCGTCTGAGGATTCCGGACGGCCAAAACAATTCAGCCGAGGTGACGATCACCTCGGCTGAATTCGTTTCGATATTTGCCGCGTATTATTGCGGAGCAGCCGAGACCTGCGCAGGCTTCGGCGCCGCCGGCTTGCGGCGAATACCGCCGCCGGTCACGGCCATGACACGGGCAATGGCCTGACGCTGCAGGCTGTCGTCCTTGTCGATCGAGAAGTGGTTGGTGGTGGCGTTCTCGTTGACGTTGGCAAGCTTGCCCTTGAAGCGGGGATCCGCAGACACCGCGCGCCCCCAGCCGGCAGGTACGTAATAGTTCACGATCTGCTTCACATTGTTGGGGACGGCATCGGGCGCCACCGGATCGAAGTTCACGATCAGCGCCACCGGGATGTTGTACTGCGCGAGCTTGCGGGCAATCGAGATGGTCACGTCGGCACCGGCCGAATGGCCCATCAGGATGATCGGTTCGCGGTTACCGGCCTTGTACCGGGCAATCATGTCGTCTGCCTGGCCGCTCCACAGCGTGTGATTGCTGACCGAGGAGGCGACGCCGGCGGCTTCGAGCTTGTAGGCGATCTGATCCATGCCGAGCGAGAACACGTTCATGAGGCCACGATAGAGATAGACATGGCCGGGGCGACGGCCGGGCGCCGCATCGGCATCCCCGGAACTCGCGAGTGAGGCCACAAAGAGCGACGACAGAATCAGCAAAACGGCCGCTGGAGAGGTCCACGACGGCCGTTTGAAGCCCTTGAGAGCAATCGACATAGTGCTTTCTTTCTTCGAAAAAACCCGCGACATGTTCAGACATAAGACCCTGCCGTCAATCACAGTCCTGCCTCGATTCCCGGAATTGTGATGAAGGGGGTTGCGAAAGAGCGGCTGTGTGACCTGAGGGCGACAAAATCCTGCCTGACGCTTCCGTTTTGAGCACGGGCAGGTTTGTCGGCGCAGGCGAATTTGCTATGCACCGGATCAGAACGGTGCGTGATGCACTCGGGAGCGAACGGACGATGATCGCGCGGCGACATGTCTTTCACATTGGCGGCTACGACCCGATTCTGCCGGACACGCAGCTCGAGCGGTTCCGCCGTTCGCTGTCGAGTTTCGAGAAGACGTGGAGCGTGTCTGCGAAAGCCTCTGGCGTGCTTGACGCTACGGAAGTGAGCGCCTCCTGGCGGGCCGAGACCTCCGGGCCGAACTGGAAGACGGAAACCACCTACGAGATGCTGCGCTGGGATGACCTGATCCTGCAGGATCACACCCGAAGCATGCTGTCGCGATTGGGCGCCGCCTTTGTTACGCTGGGCGACTGGCTGGTGACGGGAACCCTGTTCCGCTTCTTCTTCGCGAGCTGGAAATATGCCGGCTTCTTCCTGTTCTCCTATCTGTGGATCGCGGGCTTTGCTGCATCTGGCGCAGCGGTGGGCTATGGGCTGACCTGGCTGCTTGGCATGAATGCCGCCGCCGCATGGATCGCTGGCGCAATTGTTGCTGCTGCCGTCTTCACGGCGCTGTTGCACCATTACGGCTGGCGCAAGCCGATCAATCATGTGTTCGACGACTGGATCTTCTCGCGGCAATATGTCCATGGCCAGCGGCCAAAGATGACGGCGCGCGTCGATGAATTCGCCAGGGTAATCGCGGCGCGCGCGCAGAAGGCCGATGTCGACGAGATCGTCATCGTCGGGCATTGCCTTGGTGCGGCATTGGTGATGGAGGTGGTGGCCCGCGCACTCGCGCTCGACCCGGATCTGACAAAACATGGCCCGACCATCTGCGTGATGACGGTGAGCGCGACCATCCCGAAATTCTCGCTGCATCCCGCCGGCAAGAGCGTACGCGCAGCAACGCGTCTCGTCGCCGACACGCCGGCGATCCGCTGGACCGAATATCACGCCCGCGACGACGTCATCAGTTTCTACCGCTTCGATCCGGTGACCTTGAAACGCCGCAGTCGCGATCGCGACGAGGGCAGGCCGAACATCCGGCGCGTCCAGATGCATGCCATGATGGGCATGGAACAGTTCAAGCGCTATCGCTTCAACTTCATGCGCATTCACTATCAGATGGTGATGGGCAACCAGTGCCGCGCGCCCTACGACTATTGCATGGTGATCTGCGGTCCTCTGCCGTTTGACGAGATCACCGCGGGCGAAGGCGGCCTCAAACGCTTCGGTGCGGATGGCGCGCTGCTAGACATGCCACTGTCCAAGATCACATCTTCTCAATCGCAAGCCGGGGCATCCGTGAATGCCGCATGATGGCCTGATCGGACGACAATGACCGCGTCACTTCTTGGAACATATGTCTGGGCGATCGGTCTGATCGCCTGGTTCATCATTCGCTACCCCTATGCGCGCAAAGCCCGTCGCACGGCGACGCTGCGTGCGGTCGGCTGGAGCCGTGAACGCATCCTGCTGGCGATCGCCACCATCGGCCTATTCGTGGTGCCGCTGATCTGGCTGGTGACCGGCTGGCCGGCCGCGCTGAACTATCAGCTGAATTATGCGGCGGTCGTGGTTGGCGCTGCACTCTATGTGCTGTCGCTCTGGCTGTTTCGCCGGTCGCACAAGGATCTCGGCCGGCAGTGGTCGGCCAGCCTGGAAATCCGCGAGGCTCACCAGATCGTGCGTGCCGGCGTCTATCGCAGCATCCGCCATCCGATGTATGCCTCGTTCTGGTTGTGGGCATTGGCGCAGGCATTCCTGCTGCCGAATGCTATGGCCGCGCTGGGCGGGCTGGTCGCGATCGCGATCCTGTTCTTCACCCGCATCGACTATGAAGAGCGGATGCTGATCGAGGCATTCGGCGACGACTACCGGGCCTATATGCGTGAAACCAAGCGCATCATTCCGGGCATCTACTGACGCGGCACCAGACCGCCGGACAGATTGAGGGGAAACGACCATGACTGACATCACATCCGGACTTGAACTGCGCTCGCTCATCAAAAGCAGCGGAGAACTGGAAATCTCGCTGCAGCAGGTGGCGATCCCGGCGCCGGGTCCCGGCGAGGTCGTCGTGCGCATCGAGGCTGCGCCGATCAACCCGTCGGATCTCGGTCTCCTGCTCGGCGCGGCCGATCCGGCGAGTGCGAAAATTTCAGGCTCTGGCGCGTCCTCGGTGGTTACCGCGACCGTCCCGCAGGCCAACATGAAGGCGATGGGCGGCCGTCTCGACGAGTCGATGGCGGTCGGCAATGAAGGCGCCGGCACGGTGGTGAAGGCCGGATCGTCCGAGGCCGCGCAGGCGCTGCTCGGCAAGACCGTCGCGCTGATCGGCGGCGCGATGTATGCGCAGTATCGCGTCATCAAGGCCAAGGAATGCCTGCCGCTGCCCGAGGGCACGACGGCCACCGAGGGCGCATCCTGCTTCGTCAATCCGCTGACCTCGCTCGGCATGGTCGAGACCATGAAGCGGGAAGGGCACACGGCGCTGGTGCATACGGCCGCCGCGTCCAATCTCGGCCAGATGCTCAACAAGATCTGCCAGAAGGACGGCATCGATCTCGTCAACATCGTTCGCAGCGACGAGCAGGAGAAACTGCTGCGCGGAATCGGCGCGAAATATGTCTGCAACTCGACGTCGCCGACCTTCATAGAAGACCTGACGGCCGCATTGATTGCCACCAATGCCACGCTGGCCTTCGACGCGACCGGCGGCGGCAAGCTGCAGGGCCAGATACTGCAGGCGATGGAAGTCGCCGCCGTCAAGGCGATGAAGGTCTATAGCCGTTATGGCTCGACGACCCACAAACAGGTCTACGTCTATGGCCGGCTGGATCTGCGCCCGATCGAATTCGTCCCCGCCGGGATGGCCTGGGGCATGGGCGGCTGGCTGCTGTTTCCGTTCCTGCAGAAGATCGGCGCCGCCGATGCCGCCAGGCTCCGCGCCCGCGTGGTCGCCGAACTCAAGACTACCTTCGCCAGCCACTACACCAAGGTGATTTCGCTCGAAGGCGTGTTGCAGCTCGACAATCTCCGGGTCTATGCGAAGCGCGCCACCGGCGAGAAGTATCTGATCAATCCGAACATGCCGGGATGACACTTGCCGATCAGTCTGCCGGCGTGGTCACGGATGGCGCACGGCTTTTGCTGCGCCATCCGCCGTATCTGTATTACATGGTGTCGCGCAGCTTCTCGCGCTTCGCGTCGCAGATTGCCGCTGTCGCGGTCGGTTGGCAGATCTATGATCTGACCGGCAGCGCGTTCCAGCTCGGCATGGTCGGCCTCGCGCAATTCGTGCCGATGCTGGCGCTGGTCTTCGTCGCCGGCCATATCGCCGACCGCTACGACCGCCGCCGCGTGGTGCAGATCTGCCAGACGCTGCAGGGGCTGACAGCGATCCTGCTCGCCTGGGGCACCTATGCCGGTTGGATTACGGTGCCGCAGATTTTCGTGGCGCTGGTGGTGATCGGCGCGGCGACGGCCTTCGAGGCGCCGGCCGGCTCGGCGCTGCTGCCCGGCGTCGTACCGGAAGGTCGCCTGCAAAAAGCGACGGCGCTTTCCACCGGCGTGTTTCAGGTGGCGATGATTTGCGGCCCCGCGCTCGGCGGCATCGCGTACGCGCTGTCGCCGTCGACGCCCTATGTGCTGATGGCGGCATTTTGGCTGATCGGCGGCGCGCTCAACAGCGCCATCAAACTGGCGCGCGAGGTGGCGGTGAAGGATCCGCCGTCGCTGCGGACTTTGTTTGCCGGCGTCGGCTTCGTGCGCAGCAATCCGGCGATCCTTGGCACCATCTCTCTCGATCTGTTTGCGGTGCTGCTCGGCGGCGCCACTGCGCTTCTCCCGATCTATGCGCGTGATATCTTGCAGACCGGTCCGTGGGGCCTCGGCCTCATGCGCGCGGCGCCGGCAGTCGGCGCGCTGCTGACGACCATCGTGCTGACGCGCTGGTCGATCAATCGCCGGGTCGGCATGCGGATGTTCCAGGCCGTCATCATCTTCGGCCTCGCGACAGCGGTGTTCGCGGTGTCGCAATGGCTGTGGTTGTCGGTCGCCGCGCTCGCGGTACTCGGCGCGGCCGATACGGTCAGCGTGGTGATCCGTTTCTCGCTGGTGCAGCTCGCAACCCCGGACGACATGCGTGGCCGGGTCGGCGCGGTGAACTACCTATTCATCAATACCTCGAACCAGCTCGGCCAGTTCGAGAGCGGCGTCACCGCGGCGCTGTTCGGCACTGTGCCTGCCGCGCTGATTGGCGGCCTCGGTACTGTTGCCATCGCGCTGCTCTGGATGCGGCTGTTTCCGACGCTGCGCAATGTCGAACGGCTGGAGTAGGGGCGTCAGCGATCCGCGAAAGCCAGCTTGGCACCGAGCGCGGCAAATGCGCCGGCAAAAGTGCGTCGCATCCAGGTCAGCACCCGTGGCCGTGTGATGACGTGGTTGCGGATCGACGCAGCGAACAGGCCGTAGAGCGCAAACACCACGAAAGTCATCAGCATGAATACCGCGCTCAGCAGCAGCATCTGCGACAGCGGATGCGCTTCGTCAGCACTGATGAACTGGGGCAGGAAGGCGAGGAAGAAGATCGACAGTTTCGGATTGAGGATGTTGATCAAGATCGCTGTGGTCGTGACCTGCAGCGCGGACTGCGCGCTGTCGTCAGTCTCGACCTTCAGCGTGCCATGCTCCTGCAGCGTTTTCCAGGCCATATAGAGCAGGTAGGCGACGCCGACATATTTGAACACCTGAAACGCCACGGCGCTGGTGTGCAGCAGTGCTGCGAGACCAAGGATCGCGGCGGCCATATGCGGAACGATGCCGAGCGTGCAACCGAACGCGGCGACGACGCTGCTGCGGCCTCCGCGCGAAAATCCGGTTGCCAGTGTGTAAAGGGCGCCAGTGCCCGGCGACGCCACCACGATCAGCGAGGTGATGAGAAATTCGATGGTCACGATGATGGCTCCGGCTTGCAAACTTGGATCGTCAGAATGTCGCTTGCGATCCTGTCAGGCAAGCACGTCGTCAGTTGCACACCTCGACATTGGTGAGGCCGATGCGCATGTCGCGCGACACCAAGCGGCAGCCGGGACGCACCGGACGGCAGCCGGCATTGTCGCAGACGATCTGGCTGGACGGCTGTGCGCGCGGCGAGCGGGCCTGAATTTGCGGGCGATCAAGCTCATCGCGCTCGCGGCGCGGCGCGTTGCGTTTGGCCTCGTTGCGGTTGCGCTTCTTCTCACATTCATTGTCGTCATTCAGGAACGTGCCGGCGCGGCATACGATTTTCACGCAGCGGTCGCCGTCCGCCTCTGAACCATGCGCACAGACCAGCGGGCAGACCCGTGCAGATTTGGCCTTGATCGCCTCGAGCGCATCGGTGCTGGCCGCCTTGGCATCGAACTTGGTCGAGGCGTAGCGATTGAAGCGCTCAAGCGACTTGCGGGAAGCCACAGTCCATGAGTTGTCGACTGATCCCTGCAGGCAGCCCACCCGCTGAAGCTCGACCTGGACCTGACGGGGTAGATCGGCTGGCGCGGGTGTTCGGGACACATCGGCCGTGGGGGCGGGGAGTGTCGCCAACTGCGGTCCGGCGGCAGGCGTGTCCAGCTTGCCGGCATCGACCCTGGCTTCCGCTGCCGCGCGGGCGCGCTCGCCGGCGGCGGCGCGTTCCTGCTCGGCGGTCTTGAGTTTCTCGGCAGCGATCCGGGCATCCTCGGCGGTCTTGGCATCGGCCGCTGCCTTGGTCTGTTCGGCCTTCCTGGCGCCTTCGGCAGCCAGACGGGCTTTCTCTTCAACGGCGAGGCGGGCTTTCTCCGCAGCAGCGGTATGGGCGTCCTCGGCTGCGAGCTTCGCGAGTTGGGATTTGGCCAGCGACGCATAGAAGCCGTCGGGGTGCTGGGTCAGGAACGCGTTCCAGCCGTCTCTGGTCGCAAGCTGCAAAGCCAGCTCGTAGTCGCGGCGGGTTTCGGCCTGGACACTGACGGCGGGCGACGTGGCGACGGCAGCCACCGGGACCAGCGGCACGTCGTCGCCGCCGAGCGAACCGTAGACATACGGTTCCTGGCGGTTGCTGGTGTTCTTCATGACGTCGTCACGGATGAAGCCGAAGGCCTTGCGGAGGTCGAGGCCAGGCGTCGCGATGTGGCGGACCAGCGCGGCCGTGAAGGGGCTGTTCTTGCTGTCGCCGTCCAGCGCCGTCGAGCCGGCCTTGGCCGAATAGGCGATCAGCGTGTTGGGGCTGGTCGGCTCCACCTTGGCGAGGCCGCGGGCGATCGCCCGGGATGCCGTGGTGCGCTTCATATTCTTGATGAAGGGGTTGTCGCGGCAGGCATCGAGGATCACCAGCCGCAGCTTCTTCGCGGGCTCAATGGTCACCAGGATGCGCTCCAGCGAGAACGCCTCGTCATAGACATCGGTGTCGCGTTCCAGCAGTGCGTCGACCGGAATCAGGTAATTGGTGCCATCGACCTCGATGCCGTGGCCGGCGAAATAGACCAGAGCAACGTCCGCATCGCGCGCCTTGTCCGCGAAATCGCGCAGGGCCCGGCGCATCTCGGTCGCCTTCAGATCCCGTCGGGCTTCGACAATGTCGAAATTCGCGGTCTTCAAGGTCTCGGTCATCGCTGCAGCATCGTTGGCGGGATTGGCGAGCTTGACGACGTTCTGGTAGGCCGAATTGCCGATCACCAGTGCGACGCGCTTGTCGGCGGCTAAGGCCGACTGACTGAGCAAGCTCAAGGCGAAGACTACGGAAGCCACAAGACCAAGGTTGCGCATCGGAAGCCCCGCAATTGCGACGGTCGAATTCGAGCAGCCTGGCCAGACATCGCAGATCAGTCGGGACTGGCGTGCGTGGTTTGTCTTACGTGGTTTGTCGCGCAGCACTCTCCGAAGGTTCGATCACAGCGGCGCTCCGGGCGTCATCCATTTGAGCGATATCAGCATAACGAAGATGTGTTTGGGCGGGCGAGGCGGACGTACCGGTTCGGCACGATTACGGCCGTCAAATACAATCCATGCACTTGCATCTTTTGCCGGGATAGGTGACAGGTTCCAGATGCGCTCCGCGCTTTTTGGAAGCAGTTATTCAGGGGATATCTCATGGCCACCTACAGCGTTGCCGTCATTGTCGGCAGCCTCCGCAAACAGTCATTCTCGCTCAAGGTTGCGAATGCACTCGCCCAGCTGGCGCCGCCGTCGCTGAAGCTGAACGTCATCACGCTAAACGAGCTGTCATTCTTCAATCAGGACCTGGAAGCCGCGCCGCCGGCCGACTGGGTCAAGTTCCGCGAAGCGATCCAGGCCTCGGATGCGGTACTGTTCGTCTCTCCGGAATATAACCGCTCAGTTTCGGGTGTTCTGAAAAACGCCATCGACGTCGGTTCGCGGCCCTATGGCAAGAGCTCGTTCCTCGGTAAGCCCACCGGCATCGTGGTTAGCTCGCCCGGTCCGATCGGTGGCCTGGGTGCTGCCCTTAGCTTGCGCCAAACCCTGCCGGGGATTGTCGGTCCCATCATGCAACAGCCTGAAATCTATCTGAATGCCGTCGGCGACGCGTTCAGCGAACAGGGCGAGATCGTCAAGGAATCGATCCGGCCGGTGCTGCAGGCCTATATCGACGCCTTCGCCGCCTGGGTCGACAAGCTGAAGAAATAAGCCGCGCAAATTCAGGTTGCGGCCCGGTTGTTAGGTTCGCCTTAACCGGGCCGTCGCATTTTCGGGAATGGTCAAGCATACCCGCCTCAAATCGATCCTCACCGGGCTCGTGCTCTATGCACTGGCGGCGATGATGATCAGCTATTTCGGGGTCAATGCCTATACCGGTAAATACGGCCTCAACGCACGTCAGGAGCTCGACCAGGAGATCGTCGCGCTGACCTCCGAACTGGTGCAGTTGAAGAAGGAACGCACCAAGGCCGAGCAGCGCGTGGCGCTCCTGCGATCTGGTGGACTCGATCCCGACATGCTCGACGAGCGCGCGCGCTACCAGCTCGACTACGCGCATCCGCGCGACCTCGTGAAGGTCATCAAGCCAAACTAAGATTCTCTCTTCGGCGGCGAGGCGTCCTCGCATGAAGCAACACAGCTTTGCATCAAAGCTATGGATCGCTCGCGCCTGCTCATCGTGACGGCAACGTGACCACGACACGCGCTTTCATTCCTCAAATTACAAAACCGATCCAATTCGATTTCGAAAGTTTCACGCCTTCGCTGCAGTGCGAAACAACCGTGTGGCATTCCGCGCGACGCAATCCCTTTCAAGCCGCAAGCACTTGGAGTAGGAAGGGCCATTCACTCTCGCATCCGGAATTTTCATGGCCGCACCGAAGAAAAGCGTCGCTCCCGCAGGGCAGGCAACGAGCAATGGCGCAACCCCGTCATCGCCGCCAGATTTCACCCGCGATCAGGAGATGCACGCGCTTCGCGACATGCTGCTGATCCGGCGTTTCGAGGAGAAGGCCGGCCAGCTCTATGGCATGGGCGCGATCGGCGGTTTCTGCCATCTCTATATCGGTCAGGAAGCCATCGTCGTCGGCATGCAGATGGCATTGAAGGATGGCGATCAGGTCATCACCGGCTATCGCGACCACGGTCACATGCTGGCCTGTGGCATGGACGCCAAGGGCGTCATGGCCGAGCTCACGGGGCGCAAGGGCGGTTACTCCAAGGGCAAGGGTGGCTCCATGCACATGTTCAGCCGCGAGAAGAATTTCTATGGCGGCCATGGCATCGTCGGTGCGCAGGTGTCGCTCGGAACGGGTCTCGCTTTTGCCAACCGTTATCGCGGCAATGATCTCGTCAGCCTCGCTTACTTCGGCGACGGCGCGTCGAACCAGGGCCAAGTCTATGAGAGCTTTAACATGGCGGAGCTGTGGAAGCTCCCGGTGATCTACATCATCGAGAACAACCGCTACGCCATGGGCACCTCGGTGACGCGCTCCTCGGCTCAGACCGACTTCTCCAAGCGCGGCATCTCCTTCAACATTCCGGGCGAGCAGGTCGACGGCATGGACGTCCGCGCCGTGAAGGCCGCCGGTGACCGTGCGGTCGCCTGGTGCCGCGCCGGCAAGGGTCCGTTCATTCTGGAAATGCAGACCTATCGCTATCGCGGCCACTCGATGTCCGATCCGGCCAAGTACCGGACCCGCGAGGAAGTAGACAAAGTTCGCCACGATCAAGACCCGATCGAGCAGGTGCGCAACCGTCTGCTGGCCGCTGACGTGACCGAGCAGGACCTCAAGGCGATCGACGCCGAGGTGCGTGACATCGTCAACGCATCGGCGGATTTCGCGCAGCAGGACCCTGAGCCCGATGCATCCGAACTTTACACCGATGTGTACCGCTAAGCGCGCGGCTTAAAGACCGATCTGGAGTTATAATGGCCATTCAAGTTCTGATGCCCGCGCTGTCCCCGACCATGGAGAAAGGCAACCTCTCCAAATGGCTCAAGAAGGAAGGCGACACGATCAAGTCCGGCGATGTGATTGCCGAAATCGAGACAGACAAGGCGACGATGGAAGTCGAAGCGACCGATGAAGGGACGCTCGGCAAGATCCTGATCCCGGAAGGGACCAACGACGTCGCGGTCAACACGCCGATCGCGACCATCCTCGCCGATGGCGAAGACGCATCTGCCGCGGCGAGCGCACCGGCCCCCGCGAAGCAGGAGAAGGCCGCAGAATCCGCGCCGCCTGCCGCGGAAGCCAAATCCGCTCCGGCTCCGCAGGAAGAGGCTACAGCGCCAGCAGCTCCGACGGCTTCGATCCAGCCCGATCCCGAAATTCCTGAAGGCACCGAGATGGTGACCATGACCATCCGCGAAGCGCTGCGCGACGCGATGGCCGAGGAAATGCGCAGGGATGAAGACGTCTTCATCATGGGCGAGGAAGTCGCCGAATATCAGGGCGCCTACAAGGTGACCCAGAACCTGCTGCAGGAATTCGGCGCCCGCCGCGTGATCGATACGCCAATCACCGAGCACGGCTTTGCCGGTGTCGGCGTCGGTGCGGCGATGTCCGGCCTGAAGCCGATCGTCGAATTCATGACCTTCAACTTCGCCATGCAGGCGATCGACCAGATCATCAACTCCGCTGCTAAGACCCTCTACATGTCCGGCGGCCAGATGACCTGTCAGATCGTCTTCCGCGGCCCGAACGGCGCCGCGGCGCGCGTTGGTGCCCAGCACAGCCAGGACTACTCGGCTTGGTATTCGCAGATCCCGGGCCTCAAGGTCGTCGCACCCTATAGCGCCGCCGACTACAAGGGCCTGCTCAAATCCGCAATCCGCGATCCGAACCCGGTGATCTTCCTCGAAAACGAAATGCTTTACGGGCATTCCGGCGAGGTGCCGAAGCTCGACGACTACATCGTGCCGATTGGCAAGGCCAAGGTCGCACGTGTCGGCAAGGATGTGACGCTGATCTCGTGGTCGAACGGCATGACCTATGCCCTGAAGGCTGCTGAAGAACTCGCCAAGGAAGGCATCGAGGCCGAGGTCATCGACCTGCGCACGCTGCGTCCGCTCGACACCGATACCATCATCGAGTCCGTGAAGAAAACATCGCGTGCCGTGACGGTGGAAGAAGGCTGGCAACAGTCGGGTGTGGGCGCTGAAATCGCCGCACGCATCATGGAGCATGCGTTCGACTATCTCGATGCGCCGGTCGCGCGTGTGTCGGGCAAGGACGTGCCGATGCCTTACGCCGCCAATCTTGAAAAGCTGGCGCTGCCGTCGGTGGCTGACGTCGTGGCTGCGGCCAAAGCCGTTTGCTATCGGTGAACCATGGCAGGTCCGAAGGAACAGCCATTGCCGCCGGATGTCATGGACCGCGAGGACGCCACCGAGGTGTTGCGCGCATTCGTGCTAGATGGCGGGCTGTCCATCGCCTTCATGCGTGCCTTCGAGGAGCCCGACATGTGGGGGCTCCTGCTGGTCGACATCGCGCGCCATGCCGCACGCGCGTATGCGCGTGAGGCCAATTATTCCGAGGACGAGGCGCTGAACCGCATCGTCGAAATGTTCGAAGCTGAAATCGCGCGTCCGACTGACATGGGCAACACCACGCCGCGGTCGCAACAAGGTCACTGACAATGCCAATCAACATTCTGATGCCTGCGCTGTCGCCCACCATGGAAAAGGGCAACCTTGCCAAGTGGCTCAAGAAAGAGGGCGACAAGGTCAAGTCCGGCGACGTGATCGCGGAGATCGAGACCGACAAGGCGACGATGGAAGTCGAAGCCGTCGACGAAGGCACCATCGCCAAGATACTGGTGGCGGAAGGTACGCAGGATGTTGCTGTGAACGCGGTGATCGCGGTGCTCGCCGCCGACGGCGAGGACGTAAAGGCTGCAGGTTCGGGGGCAGGGGCCGACAAGCCGAAGCCTGCACCCGCTGCCGCGGCTCCCGCACCCAAGCCTGCCGCCGCTGCACCTGCGCCGGCTGCTGCTTCGGCAGCGAAAGCACCGGCTCCGGCCGCCGCGCCGGCTCCGCAGCCGACCGCGGCACAAAGCAATGGCGCGCGCGTGTTCTCGTCGCCGCTGGCGCGTCGTCTCGCCAAGGACGCCGGCATCGAACTCGGTCGTATCAACGGATCGGGTCCGCATGGTCGCGTTGTGGCCGCAGACGTCGAGAAGGCGAAGTCTGGTGGCGGCCTGAAGGCATCAGCCGCGGCTGCCGGCGCTCCCGCAGGTGCAACTGGAGCGATCGGTGCGCCTGCAATGTCCGATCAACAGATTCTCGGGCTGTACGAGCAGGGTGGTTACGAGAGCGTGCCGCATGACTCGATGCGCCGCACGATTGCGCAGCGTCTCACCGCTGCGACCAACTCGATGCCGACCTTCTATCTCACCGTCGATTGCGATCTCGGCAAGCTCTCCGCCGCGCGCGAGGAGATCAACGCTGCCGCCGGCAAGGACAAGGACGGCAAGCCGCTCTACAAGCTCTCGGTCAACGATTTCGTCATCAAGGCGATGGCCATCGCGCTGCAGAAGATTCCGGAAGCGAACGTGTCGTGGACGGAAGCAGCGATGCTCCGTCATAAGCATTCCGACATCGGCGTCGCAGTGGCCCTGCCGTTTGGCCTGATCACGCCGATCATCCGCCAGGCCGAGATCAAGTCGATTTCGGCAATCTCCAACGAGATGAAGGAATTGGCCGCGCGCGCCAAGGCCAAGAAGCTCAAGCCCAACGAATACCAGGGCGGTGCGTCATCGGTGTCCAATCTCGGCATGTTCGGCATTAAGGATTTCACCGCGGTGATCAATCCGCCGCAGTCGTCGATCCTTGCGGTTGGCACGGGCGAGGAACGGGCCGTGGTGCGCAACGGCCAGATCGTCGCTGCAACCATCATGAGCGTGACCCTGTCCTGCGACCACCGCGCCATCGACGGCGCGCTCGGCGCGGAACTGATCACGGCGTTCAAGAAGCTGATCGAAAATCCAGTGATGATGGTGGTGTGACGCGGCGTCACGGGACAAGTCGATGAAGTTGTTCGGCATGGTCTTGCTGGCGGGTTTCGTCTCGCTGATTTGCGGAGTGGCGGTTACGTCAGCGGCCTCGTCGATCATGCCTTGTTACAGCGACAAAGCCGGTTGCGGTATGGGCGAAGCCTACCGGCTGTTGTTCGTACCCGGATACGTGCTGCTCGCAATGATTGGTTTTGGTATCGCGGCACCTGGCAAGCATCGCGAACGCGCGTTGAAGCTCGCGATGTTGGTGTTGGTACTGGTGGCGGTGTTTGTGATCGCGCTCGGGATGGCGTCGGATGCAAATTCGGGACGGTCGCCAAATGCGGGCGACCTCATCGATGCAGTACAGATGTCGGTCTCGTACTGGGTCGTCGTCATCGTGCAATGGCTAATGCTGCGGCGTTACCTGCGTTTGCGCGAGGCCGAACGGGAAGCAATATCTTGAATCGCCGCAGGCGCGGCAACGCGTGTTTGAGTTGAACGGGAGCCACAATGGCCGATACATCTTTTGACGTCGTCGTGATCGGTTCCGGTCCCGGCGGTTACGTGACGGCGATCCGCGCCGCGCAGCTCGGCTTCAAGACAGCGATCGTCGAGAAGGCCTATCTCGGCGGCATCTGCAATAACTGGGGCTGTATCCCGACCAAGGCGCTGCTGCGCTCGGCGGAAATCTATCACTACATGCAGCATGCCAAGGATTATGGCCTGTCGGCGGACAACGTGACGTTCGACATCAAGGCCGTGATCGCGCGCTCGCGCGGCGTCGTGAAGCGCCTCAGCGGCGGCGTCGAATATCTGATGAACAAGAACAAGATCTCGATCATCTGGGGTGAGGCGACCCTGGATGCGCCGGGCAAATTCACTGTCAAGAAGACGGAAGCCGCAGCACCCAAGGGCGCGCTCGGGGCAGGCAGCTATACTGCCAAGCATATCATCGTCGCCACCGGCGCCCGGCCGCGCGTGCTGCCGGGTCTCGAGTCCGACAAGAAGCTTGTCTGGACTTATTTCGAGGCCATGAACCCCGACAAGATGCCGAAGTCGCTGCTGGTGGTCGGCTCCGGCGCCATCGGCATCGAATTCGCGTCGTTCTACAAGACCATGGGCGCCGACGTGACTGTGGTCGAGGTGCTGCCGCAGATCCTGCCAGTCGAAGACGCCGAGATCGCCGGCTTCGCCCGCAAGCAGTTCGAGAAGCAGGGCATCAAGATCATGTCCGGCGCGAAGGTGACCAAGCTCGACAAGAAGTCGGATTCGGTCACCGTGACCATCGAAGATGGCAAGGGGGCTACCCAGCAACTCACCGTCGATCGCGTCATCTCGGCGGTCGGTGTGGTCGGCAATATCGAAGGCTTTGGCCTCGAGAAGCTCGGCGTGAAGACCGAGCGCGGCTGTATCGTGATCGACAAATACGGCAAGACCAATGTGCCCGGCATCTATGCCATCGGCGACGTCGCCGGTCCGCCGATGCTGGCCCATAAGGCCGAGCATGAGGGCGTGATCTGCGTCGAGGCGATCAAGGGGATGAACCCGCATGCAATGGACAAGTCGCTGATCCCGGGCTGCACCTATTGCCATCCGCAGGTGGCCTCGGTCGGTCTCACCGAAGCCAAGGCCAAGGAAGCCGGCAAGGACATCCGCGTCGGCCGCTTCCCCCTCGTTGCCAATGGCAAGGCCATCGCCCAGGGCGAGGACCAGGGCATGGTGAAGGTGATCTTCGACAAGAAGACTGGCCAGCTGCTCGGCGCCCATATGGTCGGCGCTGAGGTCGTCGAGATGATCCAGGGCTTCGTGGTCGCCATGAACCTGGAGACCACGGAAGAGGAACTCTTCCACACCATCTTCCCACATCCGACCATCTCGGAGACGATGAAGGAAGCCGTGCTCGACGCCTATGGGCGCGTGCTGAATACGTAGTCGGAAGCATTTCCGATCGATAATTTTGATCGCCGCATCGTGAAGTTGCGGCGGGCTTACGTTCCGGTCTCCCGACGTTATCTGCCGTCAAGGTCAGATGCGAATGCGTCCAAGGCGCAAAGTGCTGTCATTTCCGAGTGACGCTAAATTCAGGGAGCTTTTCATGAAAACAACGATCACCACTGCCGCGGCTTCGGCCCTCATTGCTCTGATAATGTCCGGTGCCGCCACTGCGTCAGAGCAGCGCTCTGCACACCGGCATGCTCAACCGCAGGCCGTCACAACCTATGGCGACTCACGCGATGCCTTCGCCTATTACCCGGGCTGGGGCCGTGATCCCGTGCTCGTCCGCGGTGTTTATCCCGGGCTGGTCTACGGTGGTGCCACCTCCGCGCCCGCCGGACGTTGAGATCGGCAACGGATGGAAAAGTCGGCCTTGCGCTGACTTTCCGGTAACGCGGCAGCGATTTTAGCCTCGCTCAAAAGGGTTGCCGGTGCGCCACAAATGTTGCTTGGTTGCCACAGTCCCCCAAGATTTAACCCTGTCGTGCTGTGGGTATTGTAACCGCCGCTATTTGGCCACACGCCTTCGTGAAATCATTTCTCACCAGCCAGAAGGCTGGAGCGCTTTGTTGATCGGCGGGATGTCAGTGGGATTGTCCCGGATCGCCGAAGCGGCCTGAGAAACCAGGTTCGCGATGGACGCCAAGACGAACATCAAGTCGCGTTTGCCTAGCCGTCTTATGACGGAGGGCCGGGAGCAGGCGTCGCGTGGCGCGCTCCCCTGCGCGACGAGTCTAGCGACGCTGCGGCGCGAACGGTTCATCGCTGGCCCAGTGCTGCGCGCGCAAGAATCTCGCACCGTCGAAATCTTCAAAAAGACACCATATGGCACCGATTTGAAGCGGGTGAGCCGTTATGTCGCCAAAGACATATTGGAAATTGCAAACATACTGTTGCTGAAGACGACATTGCTCGATCACAGCCGGTCGCAGGGAGCGTGCCTCACTGCGACGGGGCAGACGATCGCGGAGAAAATGAAGCCCGTGACGCGGAATTCCCATCAGGACGTCATTCGTTCTGCCGACAAGCTGATCGCCGTTATTGGTGACCTTGTTGGATCGAAGGGGACTCTGGCTCCTGACACCTTCGGATCGATGGGCGGCAGCACCATCGGGCGTGAAACCGGTGAGGGCTGCCTTAACGTAAAATTGACCGACAAAGAATTGGCCGCGCACCCGACCAAACGGAAGCGTCGCGCGACTAACCATATGTCAGGGACGCTGTGGACATATGCCCAGCAGGTTGGATCGGCCATTGGTTGCGCCGTGACCCAAGCCGGCCGGGCCCACGAGAAATACTGTTATGCGGATAGTTGAGCGTACCATTTTTGTAGCGTTTGCTTTGGGTGCCGCGTCGGTGGCCGCGCCGGCGTTTGCCTTTGATGGTGCGCCCGTTGGCAGCAGCGACGCAGCCCTGCCGGTTGTAACGACCATTCCCGGTGCTGCGCCGGTCTTGAAGAAGTCCGCCAAGCCCGATACCTCGCTGACCGCTCTTCAGTATGCCGCCGAAGGCGGTCATCCGATTGCCCAGTGGAAGCTCGGCCGGATGTATGCCGACGGTAACGGTGTGGCACAGGACGATCTGCGCGCCTTCGAATATTTCAGCCGTATCGCCAATGCCCATGCGGAGGACTCGCCGTCCGCGCCGCAGGCGACCATCGTCGCCAACGCCTTCGTGGCGCTCGGTCGCTACTACCTCGACGGTATCCCGAATTCGAAGATCAAGGCCGACACTGAACGCGCACGTGAGATGTTCTCCTACGCCGCATCCTATTTCGGCAATGCCGATGCGCAGTACGATCTGGCCCGGCTGTATCTGAAGGGCATCGGCACCCCGCGCGACACCAAGTATGGCGCCCGCTGGCTGGGCCTTGCTGCGCAGAAGGGCCAGCACCAGGCGCAGGCGTTGCTCGGCCAGATGCTGTTCAACGGTGAATCGCTGCCACGGCAGATGGCGCGCGGCCTGATGTGGCTGACGCTGGCCCGTGACAATGCCGGCCCGGACGACACCTGGATCCGCGACAGCTACAACAAGGCCATCGCCAAGGCCTCCGAAGACGACCGTGCGATGGCGCTGCAGATGCTTGAACACTGGGTGTCCGGCAAACGGGACTGAGGTTGTCCCGGACTAAGCGACCGTTTCCGAGCGCGATTACCTCACACTCGACTGTCGTCACCCGGCTTGACCGGGTGACCCAGTAATCGCCAGCCTTCATTATTATCAACGAGTGCTCGCGTCAGGCGCCGCCTCGGAACATTGCCCCGGGCGTTTGCTGGATCGCCCGGTCAAGCCGGGCGATGACGGTTTGTGTTTGGGGAGCGCTTGGCGACGGGCCTTTACGCCGCCTCCAGATCCAGGTCGACCCACACCGGCACGTGATCGCTCGGCTTCTCCCAGGCGCGCACATACTTGTCGATTCCGACATCGATGAGCTTGTCGCTGGCCTGTGGTGACAGCAGCAGATGATCGATGCGGATGCCCCAGTTCTTCTGCCAGGCGCCGGCCTGATAGTCCCAGAACGTGTACTGGCCGGGCTCATCGGTGACGGCGCGCAGGGCGTCGGTCATGCCCAAGCCGAGCAGGGTCTGGAAGCTCGCGCGGGTCTCCGGCTTGAACAGCGCGTCGTTGATCCAGGCCGCCGGATTATAGGCGTCTGCTGCCGCCGGGATGACGTTGAAGTCGCCGGCGAGAATCAACGGCTCCTCGGTCTTTAGCCGTAGTCGGGTGAACTCCTGTAGCCGGGACATCCATTTCAGCTTGTAGGGATACTTCTCGGTGTCGACTGGATTGCCGTTCGGCAGATACAGGCAGGCCACCCGGACCACCCCGGATTTCAGCGACACCACGCCTTCGATGAAGCGGGCATGAAGATCCTCGTCGTCGCCCGCCAGCCGGGGCGTGGCTTCCTCCAGCGGATATTTCGAGAGCAGGGCAACACCGTTGAAGGTCTTCTGGCCGTGGGTGACAACATTGTAGCCGAGCGCCTCGATGGGCTCGCGCGGAAACGCCTCATCGAGGCATTTGATCTCCTGCAGGCAGACGATGTCCGGGGAACAGTCACGCAGCCATGTCACCAGATGGTCCAGCCGCTGGCGGACAGAATTCACATTCCAGGTGGCAATTCTCATCTGATGGGATTCCGGTAACAACAATGGCAAAAATACGTCAACGTGGCATACCATCATCCCCGCCAACATGATAAGCTTTAAGCCTAAAGCGCACAGACGCTGTCTTTAAAGCTGCCATGGGCGGGAAACGGGGGCGACCCGATCTTCTGTACCAGGTGACATGGACCATATGAAGAAACGCACATCGATCGCTCTACTCGTTCTCGTCGGCGCTGCCGCGGTTGCGGCCTACACGACGCGCTCCTCGTGGACCGGTGGCAACACCAATGCACAGGCCCCGCAGCGCGCGCGGATCGTTGCGGTCGAGATTGCCAAGGCGGAACGCAAACCGGTTCCGGTCGATGTCGATTCGATCGGTACAGTAACGCCGATTTCGAGTGTCGCGCTCAAGTCGCGGGTGGAAACCACCATCACCTCGGTGCATTTTGAAGACGGCGCCAAGGTCAAGGAAGGCGATCTGCTGTTCACCCTCGATTCGCGGCAGATTGATGCCCAGATCGAGCAGGCCGAAGGCACGCTGGCCCGCGATCAGGCCCAACTGGCCGGTGCGGAACGCGACGTGCGGCGCTTTACCGATCTGATCGGGAAGGGCGCGACCACCCAAGTGAGCGTCGATAATGCCAAGACCCAATCCGACATCCTGGCCGGAACCATCCGGGCCGATCAGTCGGCGCTCGATAATCTCAAGGTCCAGAAGAGCTACACCATCATTCGCGCGCCGTTCTCCGGCCGGATCAGTGCAGCCAATGTGAAGGTCGGCAATTTCGTGCGCCCGGCTGATACGGCGCCGCTCGCCACCATCAATCAGATGGCTCCGGTCTATGTCTCCTTCGCCATTCCGCAGCGCGTGCTTGGCGATCTGCGCGAAGCGATGGCGGCGGGATCGACCTCGGTGATTGCGACCATCCCGAACAGCGGCCGTTCTGAAACTGGCAAGGTGGCGATGGTGGAAAACACTGTGGATTCCACCACCGGCATGGTCACTGTGCGCGGCATCATGAGCAATCCGAACGAAACCCTGTGGCCGGGCATTTTGGTACAGACCAAGTTGATCGTGCGCACCGAGGACGGCGTTGTTGTGCCCACCGTAGCCGTGCAGCGCAGCCAGACCGGGAACTTCGTCTTCATGGTGAAGGACGGCGTGGCCCGTGTTCAGCCTGTCGAAGTCGATCGGACCTTCCAGGGGATTTCGGTGATCTCGTCGGGTTTAAAAGGGGATGAGGACGTCGTCGTCGACGGCCAGCTCTTGCTGACACAAGGCACACGGGTCGAAGCCCGGGCCCGCAAGGCCGGGGCATAAAACATGACCCTCTCGGAGCTCTGCATCCGTCGCCCTGTGATGACCACGCTCATCACGGCGACGATCATCGCGTTTGGCATTTTCGGTTTCCGGCTGCTGCCGGTGTCGGCGCTTCCGAAAGTGGACTTTCCGACCATCGCGGTAACGGCGACCCTGCCAGGCGCCAGCGCCGACACGATGGCGGCCTCGGTCGCCGGCATCATCGAGCGTCAGCTCTCGACCATCGCTGGTATCTCTTCGATGTCGTCGAGCTCGTCGCAGGGAACGACCCAGATCATCATTCAGTTCGATCTTAACCGCAATATCGATGCGGCGGCGCTGGACGTGCAGACCGCGCTGACGATCGCACAGCGCCGGTTGCCGATCGAAATGACGATCCCGCCGAGCTTCCGCAAGGTGAATCCCGGCGACTTTCCGGTGCTGTTCATTGCGCTGAGTTCATCGACGCTGCCGCTCTCGGCCGTCAATGAATTCGGCGATATCACCATCGGACAGGCGCTGTCGCAGATCCCCGGCGTGGCGCAGGTGCTGATCTATGGTACGCAGAAATTCGCCATTCGCGTGCAGGCCGATCCCGAAGCTGCGGCGGCTCGTGGGTTGTCGCTTGAAGATATCCGCACGGCGGTGTCACGCGCGAACTCTTCGACGCCGGTCGGAACTCTGAACGGACCGAAGCAGGACATCTCGTTGCAGGCATCCGGACAGATGTCCAAGGCCGCCGACTATGGCCAGGTCGTTGTCGCCTGGCGCAATGGCTCGCCGGTCAAGCTGAACGAAGTCGCCAAGATCTATGACGCCGTCGAAAACGACAAGGTCGCGACATGGTTGAATGGCGAGCGCGCCATCGTGCTGGCGATCCAGAAGCAACCCGACGCCAACACGGTCGCTGTGGTCGACGGCGTCCGCGCCAAGTTGCCGTCGCTGCGTGCGCAATTGCCGCCATCGGTCGAAGTCAATATGATGATGGACCGCTCGATCTCGGTCCGCGAAGCCGTCGCCGACGTCGAGGAGACATTGCTGATCGCCGTGGTGCTGGTGATCTTCGTGATCTTCCTGTTCCTGCGCTCAGCCTCCGCGACCTTGATCCCCGCACTGGCGGTGCCGATCTCGATCTTCGGCACATGCGCCGCGATGTATATGCTGGACTACTCCATCAACAACATGACGCTGCTGGCGTTGACCCTTTCCGTGGGCTTCGTGGTCGACGACGCCATCGTCATGCTGGAGAATATCGTCCGGCACATCGAACTCGGCATGAAGCCGTTCGATGCGGCCCTGAAGGGCGCGCGCGAAATCGGTTTCACCATCGTCTCGATCACCTTCTCGCTGATCGCGGTGTTCATTCCCGTGCTGCTGATGGGCGGCATTGTCGGCCGCGTGTTCCGTGAATTCGCGGTGACGATCGCGGTGGCGATCATCGTCTCCGGTTTCGTGTCGCTGACGCTGACGCCTATGCTCTGCGCGCGCGTGCTCAAGGCGCACAATCCCGAGCACAAGGAAAATTTCATCCTGCGCGGTTTCGAGCGCATATTTGCGGCCTGGCTGCGCGGTTACGAATGGGCGCTCGATCGCGTACTGGCACACAAGGGCATCATGCTGGTGGTGACACTCGCGACCCTCGGCGGCACCGTTTATCTCTACAACATCGTACCAAAGGGCTTCTTCCCGCAGGAGGATACCGGGTTCCTGACCGGTACGACCGAAGCCGCAACCGATACGTCCTTCGAAGCGATGAGTGCGCGGCAGCAGGCGCTTGCTGATCTGCTGAAATCCGATCCTGCCGTCGAATACATCAACAGCACCGTGGGCTCCGGCGGTCCGAATGCGACGGCGAATTACGGTCGTCTGTTCGTTGCGCTGAAACCGCGCCAGGATCGTGATCCCGCACAGGTGGTGATGACGCGGCTGCGCCAGAAGTCGTTGGCCGTTCCTGGCTTGCAGGCCTTCTTCCAGAGCATCCAGAATCTGAACATCGGCGGCCGGCCGTCGAAGAGCCAGTATCAATACGTGCTTCAGGGCAGCGACACCGACACGCTGTATCGCGTGTCGCCGGAGATGCGCGACCGCATCGCCAAGGTGCCGGGCCTGCTCGATGTGACCACCGACCTCTACATCAAGAACCCGCAAATGACCGTCGATATCGACCGCGAAAAGGCGGCGGTCTACGGCGTCACCGTCGATCAGGTTCGTAACCAGCTCTATAATGCGTTCGGCTCGCGTCAGGTCGGCACGATCTACATGCCGACCAACGATTATCAGATCATCCTGGAAGCGCAGCCGCAGTTCCGGATCGATCCGAGCGATCTCTCCAAGCTCTATATGAAGACATCGAACAACCAGACCATTCCGCTGAGTGCGGTCGCGCGTCTGGTGCCAACGGTCGGGCCGCTGCAGATCAACCATCAGGGTCAGCAGCCGGCTGTGACGATCTCGTTCAATCTGGTGCCCGGCTATTCGCTGGGTTATGCGGTCGACCAGATCACGCAAATCGAGGCGGATTCCAAACTGCCGGTGACCATCGCCACGGGCTTCTCTGGCACGGCGCAGGTGTTCCAGGATTCGTTGCGCGGGCAGGGCGTACTGATCCTCGCCGCCGTGTTCGCGGCCTTCGTGATCCTCGGCATCCTCTATGAGAGCTTCATCCATCCGATCACGATCATCTCCGGCCTCCCGTCGGCGGGCATCGGCGCGATCCTGACCTTGATGCTGTTCAAGATGGAAATGTCCGTCATCGCCATGATCGGCATTGTGATGCTGGTCGGCATCGTCAAGAAGAACGCCATCATGATGGTGGACTTCGCGCTCGAGCGTCGCCGCGTCGGCCTCTCGGCCGAACACGCGATCCGCGAAGCCGCGCTGCTGCGTTTCCGCCCCATCATGATGACCACCTTTGCGGCCATCTTCGGCACGCTGCCGATCGCGCTCGGTGCCGGTGCCGGCGCCGAATTGCGTCAGCCACTTGGCGTCGCGGTGGTCGGCGGTCTGTGTGTCTCGCAATTGCTGACGCTGTTCATCACGCCGGTCATCTACATCTATCTCGACCGCATCGACCGCAAGCTGAAGCGCAAGCTGCAGCCGCAGCTCGACGAAGAAGATCACGACGATCGTCCGCGCGTCGTGGCGGCGGAATAGGGTGTCTTCGATGCTGGTGAGAACGCTTACTGCGGCCGCTTTGCTGGCCGCACTTGTTGTCGTGCCGGTACGTGCCGACGATCGGATCGAAATCTTCGACGCCCATATGCATTATAACTGGGAGCCGAAGCCGTATTACCAGCCCGACGAAGTGCTGGAGGTTTTCAGGAAGAACCGCGTCACCGGGATTCTCGCCACCAGCCGCCCGAACACCGGCACCCATGTGCTGATGGACGGTAAGGCCAGTGGCAAGGCAGGCGATCTGCAGGTCGTGCCGTTCATCCGGCCGTATCGCGTGCGCGCCGATATCGGCAGCTGGTTCAACGATCCCGTAATCTTCGATCTCGTGCAGGAGGAGTTCAAGCGCGGCTACTATCGCGGTGTCGGCGAATTCCATCTGACCGGCAAGGCGGCCGATACCGAGATGGTCAAGAAGACCGTCGACTTTGCCGTCGCCAACAATCTCTATTTGCACGCCCATGCCGACGACGAAGCGGTCGAGATTCTGATGCGGCACAATCCGCGTGCGCAGATTATCTGGGCACATACCGGCTTCAGCCTCGCGCCGGACCGTGTCGCAGCGATGCTGGTAAAATACCCGAAACTGTGGGGTGAATTGTCTTACCGCAGCGGCATCGTGGACGGATCAGGCAAACTGACGCCGCAATGGCGCGTGCTGTTCGAGCGCTACCCCGATCGCTTCCTGCTGGGCTCCGACACCTGGGTGCCGGAACGCTGGGCGAGCTATGGCGATATCATGGATGGCTATCGCGCATGGCTGGCGCAACTGCCGCCGGCGGTCGCTAAACAGATCGCGCACGGCAATGCGCGGGCGCTGTTCGCCGAGAAATAGACCGATCTAAAAGAGCCGAATAGAGGTCAGATCGAGAAGCTGGTCCCGCAGCCGCAGGACGCCGTCGCGTTCGGATTGACGACGCGGAACGAGGCGCCGATCAGGTCATCGACGAAGTCGAGTTCGGAGCCGGCCAGGAACGGTGCTGAGGAGGGGTCGACCAGCACCACGGCGCTGTCACGTTCGATCAGGATGTCGTCGTCCGCCTTGGCGCGCTCGACGTCGAACTTGTACTGGAAGCCGGAGCAGCCGCCGCCTTCGACCGACACGCGGAGCATGGCGCCGTCGCCTTCGGTCTTGAGGATCTCGCCGATCCGGCGCGCAGCACGCGCGCTGACGGTGAGGGGGGCCTCGGTGACTGCAGTGTCGGTCATATCTGGCTCTCCGGGCAGGATTCGAACCATTTGAATCTGCCGCTCCCCATAGTTAAGTGCGGCAGGCTCAGGAATCAATTGGATCAAGGATAAACACGCCGTGTCGGTCGGAATGGCTGCTCCCCGCGCACCCTATGCCTGCGACCCTGATCGCAGCCGCGGACGGCTGTTTTCCGAGGCTCCGAGCCGGACCCGCAGCGCGTTTCGCCGGGATTGCGACCGGGTCATCCATTCGACCGCGTTTCGGCGCCTCAAGCACAAGACCCAGGTCTTTGTGTTCCACGAAGGCGATCATTACCGCACCCGTCTCACCCACACGTTGGAAGTGGCGCAGATCGCCCGCGCCGTAGCCCGGCAACTGGGCCTCGACGAAGACCTGACCGAGACCCTGGCGCTGGCCCATGACATCGGCCATCCGCCGTTCGGCCATGCCGGCGAGCGGGCGCTGGATGCCTGTCTCGAGGCCCATGGCGGCTTCGATCACAACGCACAGACCTTGCGCCTCGTCACGTCACTTGAGCATCGCTATCCGGAATTCGATGGCCTCAATCTGACCTGGGAAACCCTCGAAGGCATCGTTAAGCACAACGGGCCGCTGACGGACGCGTTAGGCGCCCCTGTGGGACGTTATGCCACCCATGGCGTGCCGTTCGGGATCAGCGAATATGACCGCACCTTTGATCTGGAGCTGTCGAGCTTCGCTTCGCTGGAAGCTCAGGTCGCGGCGATTGCCGATGATATCGCTTACAACGCTCATGACATCGATGACGGACTGCGCGCAGGGCTGTTCACCGTCGATGACCTCAAAGCGATGCCGCTGACGCAAGGCATGATCACAGAGATCGATGGGCGCTATCCCGGTCTCGACGAGAGCCGCCGCGGCGCCGAACTGGTGCGCGAGTTGATTTCCTATCTGATTGGCGCAGTCGTCGGTGAGACGGAGCAACGACTCGGCGCGGTGCTGCCGAAGTCCGCGGAGGACATTCGCCGCTGCGGGCGCAAGCTCGTCGCGTTTCGTGCTGACGCGGCAGAAGCCGAGGCTGGGATCAAGGCCTTCCTCTGGCAGCACATGTATCGCCATGAGCGTGTCATGCGGGTGATGGTCGAGGCGGAATGTCTGGTTACCGACCTGTTCGCACGCTATCAGCGCGCGCCCGAGGATCTACCGCCCGAATGGCTGCCCCCTGAAGGCGCCGAGCCGGAATCGGAGGGCGAACAGGCGCGCCGGATCGGCAATTTCATTGCCGGGATGACCGACCGTTTTGCCATCACCGAACATATCCGGCTCTTTGACTCGACCCCCGAATTGCGTTAGGCGAAAGCCTCTAAGTGCCTTTCGGAGCTGCAGATTTCGATCCTTGCCCACTTGGCGGATCGGCCGTCAAAGAATTGGCGGAACGCCCCCGAAACCGCTATTCCATCCTGATGCAATCCTGCCGGAATCCTCCGGCGCAAGCTGGTTCCCGTATCGCCATGGCCTCGACTGTTCCGACCCCGCATCTGTTCGCCAACGTGCTCGCGCGTGTTCATGCGATCTGCAACGCCCTCGTCGGCGAAGGCGTGCTGCCCGCAGGCATCGATCTGTCGCGCGTCGTCGTCGAGCCGACCAAGGATGCATCCCATGGCGACATGGCGAGCAATGCCGCGATGGTGCTGGCGAAAGAGGCGAAAGCCAAGCCGCGTGATCTGGCTGACGCTATCGCTGCGAAGCTGCGCGATGACGATCTGGTGACGTCGGTGGATGTCGCCGGACCCGGCTTCATCAATCTCACGCTGAAGTCGTCTGCCTGGGCCGATGCGCTGCGCGCGGTGTTGCGCGACGGTGCCTCGTATGGCCGGAGCGCGGTCGGAGCCGGTGAGAAGGTGAATGTCGAATACGTCTCGGCCAATCCGACGGGACCGATGCATGTTGGGCATTGCCGCGGCGCCGTATTCGGCGATGCGCTGGCGAGTCTGCTCGATTGCGCCGGTTATGACGTTACCCGCGAATACTACATCAACGACGCCGGTGCGCAGGTCGACGTACTCGCGCGCTCCGCGCATTTGCGTTACCGCGAGGCGCTCGGCGAAGCCATCGGCGATATTCCGGAAGGCTTGTATCCCGGCGACTATCTGGTGCCGGTGGGGCAGGCGCTCGTGGCTGAGTACGGTGCTGCGCTGAACCAGATGCCCGAGGACAAGTGGCTGCCGATCACGCGCGCCAAGGCCATTTCCATGATGATGGAGATGATCAAGGGCGATCTCGCCGCACTGAACATCTCCCACGAAGTGTTCTTCTCCGAGCGTTCGCTGATCGATGGCGGTACCGACATGGTCGGCGCAACGATCGAATTCCTGCGCGGCAAGGGTGACGTCTATATCGGCCGGCTGCCGCCGCCGAAGGGGAAACCGATCGACGACTACGAAGACCGCGAGCAAACCCTGTTCCGCGCCACCGCCTATGGTGACGACGTCGATCGCCCGCTGCTGAAGTCGGACGGCGGCTACACGTATTTTGCGTCCGATATCGCCTATCACAAGACCAAGTTCGACCGCGGCTTCCTCAACATGGTCGACGTCTGGGGCGCCGATCACGGCGGCTACATCAAGCGTGTGCAGGCGGCGATCAAGGCGGTAACGGCAGGGAAGGCCGAACTCGACGTCAAGATCGTGCAGCTTGTGAAGCTGTTGCGCAATGGCGAGCCGGTGAAGATGTCGAAGCGCTCCGGCGATTTCGTCACCCTGCGCGAAGTGGTCGACGAGGTCGGCTCCGACGCCGTGCGCTTCATGATGCTGTTCCGGAAGAACGACGCGGTGCTGGATTTTGACCTCGCCAAGGTGATCGAGCAGTCCAAGGACAATCCGGTTTTCTATGTCCAGTACGGCCATGCCCGTGGCCATTCGATCTTCCGCAATGCGCGGGAGATGCTGGCCGACCTGCCTCTGGAAACCGAGGCGCGCATTGCCTATCTGAAAGACGCGGTGATGGAGCGGCTCGACGATATCGCCGAGTTGGGCCTGATGCGGCAGTTAGCATTGTACCCACGGATGATAGAATCTGCGGCCACAGCGCACGAGCCGCACCGCATCGCTTTCTATCTGTATGATCTCGCCAGCGAATTTCATGCGCTCTGGACGCGCGGACGGGATATGCCTCATTTACGCTTCATTATCACTAATGATGCAGAACTTACCAAAGCGCGATTGGCACTCGTCCAGAGCGTCGTCTCAGTCTTGGCTTCGGGCCTCGCCGTTCTCGGCGTCACCGCACCGGACGAGATGCGGTAGACAGGGGACGGCCGCTCACATGGGGATCTGTGGGTGGTTCTTGATAGCAGCTGTTTCGTTTGAAAAGCGGGTTGGCGGCTTTCCCGAAGGGGATGCGACATCACAATGGCTAATCGATACCAGAACCGACCTTTCCCAGCGGATGACGATTATGGCCGCGACGCTCAATCGCGGACGAAGGGCGAGGGCGATCCGCTCGCCGAGCTCGCGCGGCTGATCGGGCAGACCGACCCGTTTGCGAGCAACAGCCGCCCGGCGCCCGCGCCGCGCCAGGCTGAACCGGCCTATCAGGACGAGCCGGAATATGAGGAAGAACCCGCGCAGCCCGGCCCGCCGCCGTGGATGCAGCGTGCGGTAGCCCATGAGCCGCAGCAGCAGGAATTCGAGAATCTTCATCCGGTGCAGCGTTACGGCGCTCAGCATCAGGAGCCGCAGCATCTGCAGCCGGAGGCCGATTATCATCAGGCGCCGGCATTTGCCGCGCATACGGATCATCAGGCGCAGGACTATCAGGGCCAGTACGACCAGGCTCACGCGCCGCATGATCCCAATCGTTATGACGATGCGCTGTATGGCCACGCCGATGGCGCACAGGCCCAGCATCCGCAGGACGATCAGTATCAGGATGATCCCTACGCCTATCAGGACGGTTATGCCGAGCAGGAAGAGGCGCCGAAGCGCCGCGGTGGCATGGCGACCGTCGCCATCGTGCTGGCGCTGGCCGTAGTGGGTACCGGTGCTGCCTTCGCCTATCGTACATTTATGGGATCGGCGCGCACCGGCGAACCGCCGGTGATCAAGGCCGAGCCCGGTCCGAACAAGATCGTCCCGCCGTCGGCGACAGCCGCGGCCGACGGCAAGCCGATTCAAGATCGTCTCGGCGGCGCAGCCCCCGAGCGGTTGGTGTCGCGCGAAGAGCAGCCCGTCAACGTGCAGGATGCCACCAAGGCTGGTCCGCGCGTGGTATTCCCGCCGCTGAACCAGAACGCCAACCCGCCATCGACAGCCAGCGTCTCGCCATCCAACAAGCCGATGGTGGGCAATGGCGCGATGCAGGGCGATGAGCCTCGCAAGATCCGTACTTTTGCCGTCAAGGGTGACCAGTCCGACGCCGGAGCCACACCGGCCGCGCGTCAGGCGCCGGCCCGCATCGCCGCTCCGGCAGCGGTTCCTGCAGCCGCGCCCGCTGCGGCACCGCGCGCGACCAATGCCAACGCATCAGCCAATGCCCCGATGTCACTGTCGCCGCAGGCTGCGCCTCCGGCTGCAGCCGCTCCACCGGCGCCCTCACGTATGGCCTCGACCAACCCGACCCAGCAGGCGGCCCCGGTCGCCTCCGGCGGCGGCTATGTGGTCCAGGTATCGTCCCAGCGGTCGGAGGGTGATGCGCAGGCGTCGTTCCGCGCCCTGCAGACCAAGTTCCCCTCGGTGCTGGGATCGCGTGCGCCGTTGATCAAGAAGGCCGACCTTGGCGACAAGGGGACCTATTATCGGGCCATGGTCGGACCGTTCGGCTCGCAGGAAGAAGCCTCGCAGGTCTGCGGGAACCTGAAATCTGCCGGCGGACAGTGCGTCGTCCAAAGGAATTAACGGCCGTTTCCTTGACCCTGGGCGTTGATGGGGGCTAATCGGCCCCATGAGCACACGCGCATTCATCACCGGTGTATCTGGGCTGGAGCTGACCGCTGAAGAGCGCGCATTTTTGCGCGCAGAACGGCCGTGGGGCTTCATTCTCTTCAAGCGTAATATTGATAATCCCGCCCAAGTCGCTCGACTTGTAGAAGATTTACGCGGCGCGACCGGTGATCTCGATGCGCCGGTCCTGATCGACCAAGAAGGCGGGCGTGTGCAGCGTCTGGGACCGCCGCACTGGCCGGTCTATCCGCCCGGTGCTGTGTTCGGCACGCTCTATGACGCGGACCCGGAAGCAGGCCTCAGGGCTGCCTGGCTCAGTTCACGGCTCATTGCGAGTGACCTTGTGGACCTCGGCATCACCGTGGACTGCCTGCCGTTGGCGGACGTCCCAGTGGAGGGCGCTGATGCCGTGATCGGCAATCGCGCCTACGGCACCACGCCAGGCAAGGTCGCGACCATCGCCCGCGCGGTGACCGAAGGGCTGTCGCAGGGTGGCATTCTACCTGTGCTCAAACACATTCCCGGCCATGGCCGGGCCACCGCCGATACCCATTTCAAATTGCCGATCGTAGACAACACGAAGAGTGAGCTCGAAGCTTCTGATTTCGAAGCATTTCGTCCGCTGGCAGATCTGCCGATGGCGATGACTGCACATGTTGTGTTTAGCGCGCTAGACGCCACCCAACCGGCCACGACTTCTGCGACAATCATCGAACAGGTGATTCGCGGCAGTATCGGGTTCCAGGGTTTGTTGATGAGTGATGACGTGTCCATGAATGCTCTGGCGGGATCGATCGCGGAACGTACGCGCGCGATCGTCAGCGCCGGGTGCGACATGGTCCTGCATTGCAACGGCAAACTGGACGAGATGCGCGACGTCGTGAGCGAGACCCCGGTTCTGGCCGGGAAGGCGCTCGAGCGTGCCAGGGCGGCGGTCGCCGCCCGCCGCCAGCCGCAGGCGTTCGACCGCGCCGCCGGACGCGCGGAACTGGACGCCTTGATCGCTCGAGCAGGAGCAAGTGCATGAGCGCTGAGATTTTGTCGTTTGAGACCGGACTGCCGGCCGAGGTCGTTCCCGACGACGAGCCGTCGCTGGTCGTCGACGTCGAAGGTTACGAAGGCCCGCTCGACCTGCTGCTCGCGCTCGCGCGGCAACAGAAGGTCGACCTGCACAAGATTTCGATCCTCGCGCTGGCTGACCAGTATCTGCTGTTCATCGAAGCCGCGCGGAAGATCCGTCTGGAACTGGCGGCCGACTATCTGGTGATGGCGGCGTGGCTGGCATTCCTGAAGTCGCGCCTGCTGCTACCGGATACGACCGTGCCGGGCGAAGGCCCGAGCGCCGAGGATATGGCGACCGCGCTGGCCAACCGGCTGCGCCGCCTTGAGGCCATCCGCGAAGCCTCGAACAGGCTGATGACCCGGCCGCAGCTCAACCGCGACATCTTTCCGCGCGGCGTTCCCGAGTCGATCGCCGAGGTGAAGCATCCGCGCTTCACGGCCACGCTTTACGATCTGCTGTCGGCCTATGCGACCCAGCGCCAGGCTCGCGTGCTGACGCGCGTCCATCTCGCTAAGCGCACCGTCTGGTCGCTGAGCGAAGCGCGCGCCTCGCTGGAACGGTTGGTCGGCATGGCCGAGGACTGGAGCCGCCTCGACGAATATCTGCTGGCCTATGTCGCCGACCCCGCGCAGCGCGCGACGGTGATGGCCTCGAGTTTTGCAGCTGCGCTTGAACTGGTCCGTGAGGGCACGCTCGACCTCAGCCAGAAAGAAGCATTCGCGCCTTTGTATTTCCGCAAGCACATCGTCCAGCCTGTGCAGGTGGAGCCGGAAGTTCCGGCCGAGTAAGTGGAAGAAGGAGATCCAGACATGGCAAGCCTCGCCGAGAAACGCATCGACGATGTCGAGGATCAGATCGTGCAGTCCGAGGGACAATCCGAGGTCCAGTCGGAGGCGCGCCCAGAAGAATTGCGCCTGCTCGAAGCGCTGTTGTTCGCATCCACCGAGCCTCTCGACCAATCCGCGCTGGCCAAGCGCATGCCGGATGGCGTCGATATCAAGGCGGCACTGGCGCAGTTGCAGGCCGATTACGCCATGCGTGGCGTCAATCTGGTCCGTGTCGCCAACAAATGGACGTTCCGCACCGCCGGTGATCTGTCCTGGCTGATGACCCGCGAGACCACCGAAACCCGCAAGCTGTCGCGTGCGGCGATCGAAGTGCTCGCCATCGTTGCCTATCACCAGCCGGTGACCCGCGCCGAAATCGAAGACATTCGCGGCGTCATCACCTCCAAGGGCACGCTCGACGTGCTGCTGGAAACCGGCTGGATCAAGCCGCGCGGCCGTCGCAAGACGCCGGGCCGTCCGCTGACTTTCGGCACCACCGAGAGCTTCCTGTCGCAGTTCAGCCTGGAGGCGCTCGGCGATCTGCCGGGTCTTGAGGAACTCAAGGGCACTGGCCTCTTGGATTCGCGGCTGCCGTCCGGCTTCAGCGTGCCCAATCCGTCCGACGATCCAACGCTCCGCGAGGACGAGGATCCGCTGGAGGGCGGCGAACTGGAACTGGCGCTGTCGGCACCCGATCCGGAATTCCCCGAACTGCAGCTCAAGGAACCCGAAGCCGGGACTGTCGGATATGCTGGTGAGGCCCAGGCATTTGCCGAGGCCAAGGCCGAATTCACTGAAACGACAGATGTCGTGGAGCCAGAGAGCGAAGCGGCCGAGGTCGCGGAACTTGAAGCGCGCGATCTCGACGTGATCGAGCCCGAGCAAGGCGAGGCCGAAGCGGCTGAAGTCGCAGAGCCCGAGTCGGATGAAGACGAGACCGCTGAGCCCGAAACGGCCGAACTCGACGACGATTCCGACGACGCGGAAGACGACGAGCTCGACGAGGACGATCAGGACGAAGATGAGCCGGATGACGCTGAGCCGGACGCAACCGACCGGGACAACGACCGCAAGCACTGATCGCGGCATTAACGCTCGCGGCATTGCGCCGCGACATCCGCGATTCCACGAGGGTTAAGTCCTTGTTTTTGACACCCCCGCAGCCTACGTTCCGGTCAGATCAGGCCGGGCGACTGGCCGCGTGTTTGGAGGGTTAGCAGGATGGGTTCACTCAGCATTTGGCACTGGATCGTCGTGATCGGAGTGGTCCTGCTGTTGTTCGGGCGCGGCAAGATTTCCGACCTGATGGGCGACGTTGCGCAGGGCATCAAAGCCTTCAAGAAGGGCATGGCGGACGACGACAAGCCGGCAGACAAGCCGACCGAGCCGGTTCGCACCATCGACCAGACCCCGCCGGCGCCGACCGCCAACCGTACGGACGTCGGCAGCAAGGTTGTCTGAGGTTCCGAAGGGATTGTCCTTGGGGATCGCGGCGGCCATTGAAGGAGACGCGGGCACATCCAGCCCCGCGTGAGCGGATTTTTTCATGTTCGACATCGGGTGGAGTGAACTGGTCGTCATCGCGGTCGTCGCGCTGATTGCCATCGGCCCGAAGGAATTGCCCGGCGTGCTGCGCATGGTCGGGCAGTGGATGGGCAAGGCCCGCAAGATGGCCTCAGAATTCCAGGGCCAGTTCAACGAGGCGATGCGCGAAGCCGAAATGGCCGACGTCAAAAAGGCCTTCGACGACGTGAAGGATGTCGCTTCCGGCTTCACCACCAACAACATCATGACCTCGCTGACCAAGGACGTCAGTGACGCCATGGCCATCGACAAGGCTGACAATCTCGACACGCCTCCGGCCGTGCCCACCACGCCCGAGCCGCCGACACCCGAGACCTTCGTTGAGGCCGAGACGCATGCGCAGGAAACTGCTGCAGTGAACGAACCCCTGGCCATTACCCGGGAAGTGCAGCCGTCGCCGGTCGAAACTCCCGCTGCCGCCCATGATGGCGCAGCAGCCCCCGACGCGGCCAGTCCCGATGTTCTGAAGGACGCCAAAGCGTCATGAGTGCCGAAGATATCGAAGCCTCCAAGGCTCCCTTGATGGATCACCTGATCGAGCTGCGGTCGCGGCTGATCAAAGCGCTGCTCGCATTTGCCGTGGCCTTCATCTTCTGCTTCTTCTTCGCCAAGCAGATCTACAACGTCCTGGTCTGGCCGTTCGTCTGGGTCGCCGGCCCAGAGAATTCGAAGTTCATCTACACCGCGTTGCTGGAGTACTTTCTGACCCAACTCAAGTTGGCGATGTTTGGCGCCGGCTTCATCTCGTTTCCGGTAATTGCCGCGCAGATCTACATGTTCGTGGCGCCCGGCCTCTACAAGCACGAGAAGGGCGCGTTTCTGCCTTACCTGATCGCGACGCCGTTCTTCTTCGCGCTGGGCTCGCTGCTGGTCTATTTCCTCGTGCTGCCGATGCTGATCCGGTTCTCGCTGGGCATGCAGCAGACCGGAAGCTCCGATACCGCGCAGATCGCGCTGCTGCCCAAGGTAGGCGAATATCTCTCACTGATGATGTCGCTGATCTTCGCCTTCGGAATCGCCTTCCAGCTCCCCGTCATCCTGACACTGCTTGGCCGCATCGGCATCCTCACCTCGAAGCAGCTGCGCGAAAAGCGCCGCTACTTCATCGTCATCGCTTTCGTTATCGCGGCCGTGCTGACGCCGCCCGATGTGATCAGCCAGGCCTCCCTCGCGATCCCGCTGCTGATCCTCTACGAAGGTTCGATTATCGCGGTCAGCATGGTCGAGAAGAACGCCGCCAAGGCCGCTGCTGCCAAGGCTGCGGCGGGGACCGGCACGGACGTGACGCCGGCGGAGTAGGGGCGTCGCCTCCTTGCAATCACAACCTCGGCAATCTACTTTGGGTTGTGTTTGGTCTTGGGCTGGGGAGGTGATTGTGGCCTTTGCATTTGATACACTCGGCTATTCGAAGCGTCTCCGCGAAGCGGGGATCGCGGATAAGCAGGCCGAGGCACACGCTGAAGCGGCACGGGATTTCATCATGACCGAGCTAGTGACGAAATCTGACTTGCTTGGAGTGAAGTTGGACCTGGAGTCTAGATTGCTTGCCACACGGAATGATTTGCAGGCCGCTATCGAGAAATCTTCACTGCAGATGACGTTACGTCTTGGCGGCATCGTCGCGGTTGGCATCGGTATATTGGCGGCTCTCCAGCGCATGCATTAACGGGCCGCTGGCCCATTTCATGTTCCAAATGTCAGCTATTCGGGGTACTCAGAGCCGCTTTCGCTCAGGAATCCCGCCATGCACGACATCAAATCGATCCGCGACAATCCCGAAGCTTTCGACGCTGCGCTGAAGCGGCGGGGATTGGCGCCGCTGTCGGTATCGCTGCTGGCGATCGATGAAGCACGTCGGACCGCGATCCTTGCGTCCGAGCAGGCGCAGGCTCGTCGCAACGCGGCCTCGAAGGAAATCGGCGAGGCCAAGAAGACCAAGGACGAGGTGCGCGCCAATGCGCTGATGGCTGAGGTCACCGAACTCAAGACGACGATGCCGGCGATGGAAGCCGCGGTAAAGGACGCCGAGGATAAGCTTAAGGTCGCGCTTGCCGAAATCCCGAATCTGCCACTCGACGAAGTGCCTGAGGGTGTCGACGAACACGGCAATATTGAGCGTCATCACTTCGGCGCCAGGCGCAACTACGCGTTCACGCCGAAAGCTCATTACGATATCGGCGAAGCCATGGGCTTCATGGATTTCGAAGCCGCTGCGAAACTGTCGGGGGCGCGCTTCGTCGTATTGAAAAAGGGGCTCGCCCGTCTCGAGCGTGCCATCGGGCAGTTCATGCTCGATCTGCATACGAATGAGCATGGCTACACGGAAGTGAATCCACCGCTCTTGGTGCGCGATGATGCGATGTTTGGCACCGCGCAGCTGCCGAAGTTTCGCGACGATCAGTTCGCTGCCGGAGCGATCGGTAGCGAAGGGCAAGGTTACTGGCTGATCCCGACTGCTGAAGTCCCGCTCACCAACCTCGTCCGTGAATCCATCCTCGACGAAAAAGAACTGCCGCTGCGCATGACGGCGCTGACACCGTGCTTCCGTGCCGAGGCTGGTGCTGCCGGCCGTGATACGCGGGGCATGATCCGCCAGCATCAGTTCACTAAGGTCGAACTGGTCTCGATCACCACGCCTGAGGAAAGCAAGAACGAGCATGAGCGCATGCTGTCCTGCGCCGAGGAAGTGCTGCGCCGGCTTGGCCTGCATTACCGCGTGATGACGCTGTGTACTGGCGACATGGGTTTTGCTGCGCAGAAGACCTACGACATCGAGGTCTGGATGCCGGGCCAGGGCGACGGCGGTGCTTACCGCGAGATTTCGTCCTGTTCGGTCTGCGGCGATTTCCAGGCGCGTCGCATGGATGCGCGCTCGCGCGGGCCGGATGGCAAACCGCGCTTCGTGCACACTCTGAATGGTTCGGGCACCGCCGTCGGTCGCGCGCTGATCGCCGTGATGGAAAACTATCAGCAGGAAGATGGCTCGATTGCCGTGCCGGATGTGCTGCAGCCTTATATGGGCGGGCTTAAAGTCGTCCAGGCCGGCTAGGCGTCGTCGCGCGCCAGCCGCTCAGGCGCGGCTGGCTGTGACCAGCGCGCATTTGGCTTTTTCGGCTTTTATGTTGACAAAGCCCATATGCGTCATCGGAAACGCCTTGCGGCTTTTCGTGCTGACGGTCTCCGCGATGACGCGGCGACGCTCCGTCACATAACGTCCATCCCGGCTGCGGAAGGCACAGGCGATTTCGAGGTCCTTGACCGGATAGTCGTTGGCGTTGCGCACGGTGAAGGTCATCAGCGCCCTGGAACCGAGACCGCCGCGGCGAAACGATTGGCGGGAGAGGCTGAGACGGGTGAGCTCCGCGGCGTCGGGGACGCTGACGAGTTGTGAAGACGTGGGTTTGGCAAAGTCCTCCTCACTCAACTCGTCGGGCATAGTTGCCACTACCGCCGTATTGAGGGTGAGATCGGGCTTGGTCTCGGCCAATCTGGGAAGCAGCAGCCACCCCGTCAGGGCGACAACCGCCATTGCCGGCAATGCGATGATCAACACCCGTTCGAGCTGTTTCGCCATCTCCGTCGCCCTGTGGGGCGCTGCGACCAAGGCCATCCGGGTCGAGCGCGCATGCTTCAGACGCAATTGGCACTCACCTACCTAGATAAGAAATCGCGGCGACGCCGAAATGTTCCGGCTCGCGGGAAAAATCGCCTTCGAGACAGCCCCGGTAGCGCACGAGCAGCGCCCAAAATGGGGGTGGCAAAAGCGGGCACATGCTGGCAAAAACCGATGCCGGCCAGCGGCCCTCCCGATCGAAAAGGCACCTCACGAATGCGCATTCTCTGCACCAATGACGACGGCATTCACGCCCCCGGCCTGAAGATCATCGAGCAGATCGCCAAGGAATTGTCCGATGATGTCTGGGTGGTGGCGCCCGAGCTCGATCAGTCCGGTGTGTCGCATTCATTGTCGCTGAACGATCCGTTGCGGCTGCGCGAAGTCGGCCCCCGGCATTATGCCGTGCGCGGCACGCCGACCGACTGCGTCATCATGGGCGCGCGTCATATCCTGAAAGACAAGCAGCCGGATCTCGTATTGTCCGGCGTCAACAAGGGCCGGAACGTCGCCGAGGACGTGGTCTATTCCGGTACCATTGCTGGAGCGCTCGAGGGCACCATTCTCGGCATCCCGTCGGTGGCGTTGAGCCAGGAATTCTCGATGGAAACGCGTCACAATCCGCAATGGGAGACCGCGCTGAAATTCGGACCTGACGTGCTGCGTAAGGTCATCAAGGCGAGCGTGCCGAAGAACACCGTCATCAACGTCAACTTCCCGGCCTGCGCGGCCGACGAGGTGAAAGGTGTCGTTGTCACCCGGCAGGGCAAGCGCAATCAGGGCTTTCTGCGCGTCGATGAGCGGCGCGATGGCCGCAACAATCCGTATTTCTGGATCGGTTTCGAGCGCATCGTCGCCGCGGAAGCCCCGCTGGAGGGTACCGATCTCGCAGCGCTTGCTGCGCGCTATGTCTCGGTCACGCCGCTGCGTCTCGATCGCACGGATGATGTATTCTCCGAAGCGCTGACCAAGGCGCTTGGCTGAGAGTTGGAAATAGGCGAGTGGGCTCGCCTAGACCGCGACGCCCTTGAGCGTCGTTGACAGCACCTGCGCCAGCGTTTCCATCTGGAACGGCTTCTGCAGCGTCGGGCGGTCACGAAATTCTTCCGGCAGGCCTTGCGCGCCGTAGCCAGTCGCGAAGATGAACGGGCGGTTGCGCGATGCGATCACTTCCGCGACCGGCGAAATCACCTTGCCGTTGACGTTGACGTCGAGGATCGCAATGTCGAACTTGGCAGACCCAGCCAGCTTGATCGCTTCGTTGATGTCACCGGCTTCGGCGGCTACGCTATAGCCGAGTTCCTCGAGCATATCGGCGACCATCATGCGGATCATGACCTCGTCTTCGACCAGGAAGACGGAGCCGCCCGGCGGGTTCGTTGCAGTCATGGCCGGTTTCCTTGCCCCAATCCTCTGAACAAAATCGCAAATTCCCGGGTTGAACGCAATCTCGACGCATTGCCATTTTCGTGACCCAAAGACGCATGTCGCGTGTTCGGTACCAGATAGAGCAAGATCAGGATTTCAGCGCCCCGCCCATAACAGGCTGGTATGTTGCTGGTTCCGCGCGCGGAACAATAAAAGTTGTCGTTAGGCTATCCCGGTTCCGATCGCAGAAATACATCAATCTATCTTTGCTAGATCGAGAGTGTTTCTAACCTGTGCTGCGTGAGGCATTTCCATGATTACCGTCGGACAGCCGCCTGAACAGATGACCTTTCAGCTTGGTCTGCGGCGCCGTGGGATCAGCGATCGGCTGGTGCTGCGCGCAATGGAGGATATTCCGCGTGATTGCTTCGTCGAGCCGAACGATCGCGCCCATGCCTGGCGGGATACGGCCTTGGCCATTGCCTGCGGTCAGACCATCAGCCAGCCCTTCGTGGTGGCCTATATGACCGAACAACTGCAATTGAATGCTGGTCACCGTGTGCTCGAGGTCGGCACGGGATCGGGCTACCAGGCCGCGATCCTGTCAAAGCTCGTCCGGGACGTGCTCAGCATTGAGCGTTATCGCACGCTGGCCGATGCCGCCCGGACCCGGTTGGAGGCACTCGGCCTCCACAATATCGAGGTCATGCTCGGCGACGGCCTCAACCCGGCTGCCAATTTGGGATCGTTTGACCGGATCGTCGTGACCGCCGCTGTGGAGGAGGTGCCCGCGGCGCTGACCGACCGACTTGAGGAGGACGGTATTCTGATTGCGCCGGTTGGTCCTCACAATGGCGTCCAGACCCTGGTCCGGATCCGCAAAACCGGGGATGGATTGGAGCGAAAGGAGCTGGTGGACGTGCGTTTTGTGCCAGCGCTGCCGGGCATCGCGCGCGAACTCTGAAAAAAGTTCGTGAACGACTGTCACGTGTTGGTCGCAAGGTTAAAGGCTTGGTAACGGAGACGGTGTTTACTCAATTCAGTTGTTTGTTGCGTATGAGTGAGTAACCAATGTCCAGCGTTGTCGAGTTGCTTTACTCGCGTCGCGCTCCGCAGGTCGCGGTGCTGGCGCTGATGTCTATCGGTTTTGCCGGCTGCAGCGCCGACATGCAGACACGCCTATCTCAGAATCCAAGTTTTGACTCGGGGCAGTCCCGTGGCTTTGGCTGGCAGGGCGAAACCACCGGCTCTGTGCCGCAGCGGGCACCACGTGCGCCGGTCGAGCGCCAGGAACTGCCGCAGTATCAGCGTCCGGCCTATAATCCGCAGCCGCAGTATCAATCCCAGCCTTTGCCGCCGCCGATCTCGGCGCCGCAGTCCTATCCGACAGCCCGTCCGGTTGCATCGGCTGCTCCCGTCAGCGGGGGCGGCAACGGTATGTATACGCCGCCGCCCGCACGTGCGCCGATCGAAACCACCGGCTCCACGGCACCGCGCTCGGTTGCAGCGACCAACGGCCTTGCCCGTGATGGCGGCACCTCGATCATCGTCGGCACCAGCGATACGCTCGATGGTCTGGCGAAACGCTACAACGTCTCGTCGGCTGCGATCCTGCAGGCCAATGGCTACAAGGGGCCGCGCGCGCTGTCGCCCGGCCAGTCGCTGATCATTCCGCGTCAGGGCGCCGCGGCAACTCCGGCCGTTGCTGCTGCTCCGAGCAAACCTGCCGTCGGCACATCGACCACGCATTTCGTCAATCGCGGCGATACGCTGATGAGCATCTCGCGTCGGAACAACGTGTCGGTCGCCGAACTCGCGCGCGCCAATGGTCTGGCGCCGACTGCCCAATTGAAGCTCGGCTCCAAGATCACGGTACCCGGTGCGCGTACGGCCAACGCAGCTCCTGTAGCCGCGCCGCTCGCTGCGCCCGTCGCAGCCGTGACGGCCGCTCCGGCTGGCGCGGTCACGTCCGCTGCCGTGGCCCGTGTTGCGTCTGCCGAACCCGCACAGAAGGCCCGCCTGGCAAGTGCCACGACGACGCCTGAAGAAACCACGCCGGAATCGCCGACTAAAGCCGCTGACGCAACCGGCGCTTTGCCGACGTTCCGTTGGCCGGTGCGCGGCCGCGTGGTCACAGGCTACGGCGCCAAGACCAATGGCAAGTCCAACGACGGCATCAACGTCGCCGTGCCGGAAGGCACGCCGATCAAGGCTGCCGAAGATGGCGTCGTTGCCTATTCCGGCAACGAGCTGAAGGGTTACGGCAATCTGGTCCTCGTTCGTCACTCCAACGGCTACGTCACCGCATATGCCCATGCGAGTGAGCTGATGGTGAAGCGTGGCGAGACCATCAAGCGCGGTCAGGTGATCGGCAAGTCCGGCCAGTCCGGTGAGGTTACTTCGCCGCAGCTTCACTTCGAGATCCGCAAGGGCTCGTCGCCGGTCGATCCGCTGCAGTTCCTCAACGGGGCGTAAGCGCAGTCCACGAAGTGTAGTTCGCATTTAAGCAAGCCCGGCCTCGTGCCGGGCTTGATGCGTTTGATCTCGGGGCTACGGCCCACTCCAGCTCCGGAGTCTTCAACGCGCTGCTGCGAGTGGGCAGCTTGCGCGCGCAAGCTCGGTTGACTGCCGCGCGATGTTGCCCATATGTGGACATGTCGTGGTTCTTCGGGAAGGTTTGCCCGAAGCTAAGAGGGAAGCCGGTGAGGCGTTAAGCCAAGGCCGGAGCTGCCCCCGCAACTGTAAGCGGTGAGCCGCTGTCCATTAAAGTCACTGAGACCCGCAAAGGTTTTGGGAAGGCCGGACGGCAGCATTGACCCGCAAGCCAGGAGACCTGCCTCGACAACATAAACGTCCTCGGGCGGGGTGTCCCGGTGGTGCGGTTGCGATTCCGCGACTGCCGTCGTGGAATCCAGACGTGTCACTTTGGCCTTTTGCCCCCAATCATTGGGGTTAAGCCATGTCTACTGTGTCAAAGTCTACTTCTTCCAAGTCTTCTGCCAAATCTACGTCCTCGCTTCCTGTTGCTACATTGGGAACGCCACGGATCGGTCCGCGGCGTGAGCTCAAGATGGCGCTGGAAAGCTATTGGTCCGGTGCAATCGACGAGAATGCGCTGATCGATGTCGGCGTCGGGCTGCGTGCCGCAAACTGGGCACGTCAGAAGTCGCTTGGGATCACGGTCATGCCGTCGAACGACTTCTCGTTCTACGATCAGGTACTCGATACCAGCGTCATGGTAGGCGCCATTCCGAAGGTCTATGGCTGGAAGGGCGGAGACGTTTCCTTCGCGACCTATTTTGCCATGGCACGTGGATCACAAGGCACCGCGCATGACGAGGCCTGTACGCATGGGTCTCATGATGCGTCCCACGGCGTGCCAGCGCAGGAGATGACCAAGTGGTTTGATACCAACTACCATTTCATGGTCCCGGAGGTGACGCCGGATCAGACGTTTAGTCTCGCATCGCGCAAGCCGATCAAGGAGTACGAAGAGGCGAGATCGCTGGGCTATCAGACACGACCTGTGCTGGTTGGGCCTGTGACCTATCTGAAACTGGCCAAGAGTGCGGATGCGTCATTCGATCCGGTGACGCTGCTCGACAGATTGCTGCCTGTTTACGTCGAGGTGCTCGGGGAATTGGCCGACAGAGGCGCCGAATGGGTACAACTGGACGAGCCGTGTCTGGTGCTCGATCTCGACGCACCGGCCCAGCAGGCGCTGCAGCGGACTTACGCCGCCTTTGCAGAAGCGGTCCCGCAACTCAGGATCATGCTGAACACTTATTTTGGCGAACTTGGCGACAACCTCGATCTGGCCCTGTCGCTTCCCGTCGCCGGGCTTCATCTCGATCTGGTCCGCGCGCAGGACCAGTTCGATGAAGTCGCTGCGAAGGCGCCCAAAGACATGGTCCTCTCGCTCGGCGTGATCGATGGACGTAATATATGGCGGTCCGATCTGTCCAGTCTGCTCGATGGGTTGGAACCCATGGTCGATCTCCTGGGGCGGGATCGCGTTGAGCTGGCGCCGTCCTGCTCACTGCTGCATGTGCCGATTGATCTCGGCCTTGAGACCGAGCTCGATCCGGACGTCAGAAGCTGGCTGGCCTTTTCAGTCCAGAAAATGGAGGAACTGGCGGCGCTCGGATCCGCCTTGGCTGGTAGTCGCGCGGATGTCGCCGCAAAGCTCGCTGCGTCGGATGCGGCGGCGGCTGCGCGACTGGCGTCGTCGAAGATCCACGATCTTGCGGTCGCCAAACGCGTAGCCTCTGTTGACGCGACCATGCGTCGTCGGGGCAGTGACTTTGCCACGCGCGCTGCCGAACAGCACCGACGCTTCAAACTGCCGGCATTTCCGACAACGACCATCGGCTCGTTTCCGCAGACCGCGGAAGTGAGAAACGCTCGCGGGGCCCATGTCAGGGGCACGCTCAGCGATGCTGCCTACAAGACGTTCCTGCAGAACCAGACGGCGAGGGCGGTGCGCTGGCAGGAGAATATCGGTCTCGACGTGCTGGTGCATGGCGAGTTCGAGCGCAACGACATGGTGCAGTATTTTGGCGAACAGCTCGCCGGCTTCGCCTTCACCAAATACGGCTGGGTGCAGTCCTACGGTTCCCGCTGCGTGCGGCCACCTGTGCTGTTCGGCGACGTGTCCCGGCCGCATCCCATGACAGTCGAATGGTGGCAGTACTCGCAGTCGCTCACCGAGCGGCCGATGAAGGCGATGCTGACAGGGCCCGTCACGATTCTGAACTGGTCATTCGTGCGTGACGACATTCCCCGCGAAGTTGCGTGTCGCCAGATCGCGCTCGCGATACGCGATGAGGTGCTCGATCTGGAAAAGGCTGGGGCCGGTATGATCCAGATCGACGAAGCGGCACTCCGCGAAGGGCTTCCGCTGCGCAAATCGGAATGGAAATCCTATCTCGATTGGGCCGTGGAGAGCTTCCGTATCTGTTCGTCGGGTGTGCGTGACGACACGCAGATCCATACGCATATGTGCTACTCGGAGTTCAACGACATCATCGACGCTATCGGTGCCATGGACGCCGACGTGATCTCCATCGAAACGTCACGGTCGAAGATGGAACTGCTCGATGCGTTCAGGACCTACAAGTATCCAAACGAGATAGGTCCCGGGGTCTATGACATCCACTCGCCGCGGGTGCCTGAAACGCGCGATATGGTCGATCTGCTCAAGCTTGCGCGGCAGCGGCTGGCGGACTCCCAGCTCTGGATCAATCCCGATTGTGGACTGAAAACCCGCAAATGGGAGGAGGTGCGGCCTGCGCTCGTGAATATGGTCGCGGCGGCACGTGAGTTGCGAAGTCTCGCCTAGGGCGAGTCGAATGCCGCCCCGTTGTCATGACGGGGCGGCATTTGCCTTTACTTTGTGGGCAGCTTCACGCCCAGGCGTCCTGCGAGTTCTTGTACGAACTGCCAAGCCACGCGACCTGATCGCGAGCCGCGGGTGGTCGACCATTCCAGCGCGTCGCGTTCCAGTTCGGCGGCGTCGGTCTTGAGGCCATAGTGGCTGCAATAGCCGCGCACCATGTCGAGATATTCGTCCTGGCTGCATTTGTGGAAGCCGAGCCAGAGGCCGAAACGATCCGACAGCGACACCTTCTCTTCGACCGCTTCGCCGGGATTGATCGCGGTCGAGCGTTCGTTCTCGATCATCTCGCGCGCCAGAAGATGGCGGCGGTTCGAGGTCGCATAGAGGATCACGTTGTCCGGCCGGCCTTCGATGCCGCCTTCCAATACGGCTTTCAGCGATTTGTAGGACGCATCGTTGCCGTCGAAAGAAAGATCATCGCAGAACACGATGAAATAGAAATCCGAGGCGCGGATCTGTTCCATCAGCGCCGGCAGGCTCTCGATGTCCTCGCGATGAATCTCGACCAGCTTGAGACGACCAGCGACGGACTTGCTGGCATTGACCGAGGCATGCGCGGCCTTGACCAGCGATGACTTGCCCATGCCGCGCGCGCCCCAGAGCAGCGCGTTGTTGGCCGGCAGGCCGTTGGCGAAGCGTCGGGTGTTCTCGATCAGGGTGTCGACCTGCTGGTTGATGCCCTGCAGCAGGCCGATATCGACCCTCGAGACCTTCGGCACCGGCGCAAGGCGGCCGTCGGGATGCCAGATAAAGGCTTCGGCGCAGCCCAGAGAATCAGCGTTGGACAACTTCGGCGCCGCGGCAGCCATGCCGGCGGCAATGGTCTCAAGGGCGAGCGCGATCCGCTCATCGATCTGGGGGGCGGCGGCTGGTCGCGGACGTTTTGCCGCGGTCGTGCGGACGGTCTTGGACGTGCGGGTCGCAGGGGCCTTTTTGGCAGGGCGGCGGCTTGTTTTATTGGGCTTTTTTGACATTTTTGACTTTCCTCGGCGCGCACCCATATCGAGCCCGGAACACATCCGCAAGCGGTACAAATCGCAGACAAATCAGAGGGTTTACCGGCGTTGCAATTGGGACGCCGGCCGCTATAGTCCGCGCGAATTTACCCAAACCGGCCGAACGCCGACGCGTCGCCGGTTTATTCCCCAGCGTTTACGAGGACTTCCCGATGTTCATTACCCCTGCGTTTGCCCAGGCTGCAGCCGGCGGCGACACCAACAGCATGCTGATGTCGCTGCTGCCTTTCGCTCTGATCTTCGTGATCATGTACTTCCTGATCCTGCGTCCGCAGCAGAAGAAGGTGAAGGACCACGCCGAGATGGTGAAGAACATCCGCCGCGGCGACACCATCGTCACCTCGGGCGGTCTCGTCGGCAAGGTCACCAAGGTGGTCGATGACGAGCAGGTCGAGTTCGAACTCGCTGAAGGCGTTCGCGTACGTCAGCTCCGCACGATGATCTCAGGCGTGCGCACCAAGGGTGAGCCCGCCAAGGAGAAGGCGGACAAGGCTGATGCCAAGGACGACGCGGCCGCGAGCTGATGCGTTTGCGCGTCGCCATTTCAAGAATCTGACGGATCATCTCGATGTTGTATTTCACGCGGTGGAAGGCGCTGGCGGTCATTCTGACGGCGCTCGTGGTCTGCCTGTGCGCGGTTCCGAATTTCTTCCCCGAAGCTACCGTGAAAACCTGGCCGAAATGGGCGCAGCGCCATCTGGTGCTGGGCCTCGACTTGCAGGGCGGCTCGCACATCCTGCTCGAAGTCGATGCCAATTCGGTCAAGAAGGACAAGCTCGATCAGGTGCGCGACGACGTCCGCCGCACACTGCGTGACGCCAAGATCGTCTATACCGGCCTTGGCGTTCGCGGCGACAATGTCGAAGTCCGTATCACCAAGGACACCGAGTATCAGACCGCGCTCACCAAGCTGCGTGAACTGTCGCAGCCGCTCGGCGGCCTGATGGGGCAGAGCGGCCAGCGCAGCCTCGAAGTGTCGGATGCCGGCAACGGCCTGATCCGCCTTTCGGTGCCGCCGGCAGCGATCAATGACCGCATCCGCCAGTCGGTCGAACAGTCGATTCAGATCGTCGAGCGCCGCGTCAACGAACTTGGCACCGTCGAACCGCTGATCCAGCGTCAGGGTCTCGACCGCATCCTGGTGCAGGTGCCGGGTCTGCAGGATCCGACCCGTCTCAAGGAACTGCTTGGCAAGACGGCGAAGCTCGACTTCCGCATGGTCGACACCTCGCTCCCGGCCGAGCAGGCACAAGGCAGGGTGCCGCCGGACTCCGAACTCTTGATGAGCTCGCAATCTCCGAAGACGCCGTATCTCGTGAAGAAGGAAGTGCTGGTCTCGGGCGCTGACCTGACCGATGCGCAGCCGGGCTTCGATCAGCGCACCAACGAGCCGATCGTCTCCTTCCGTTTCAACACGTCCGGCGCGCGCAAGTTTGCCGATGCCACGGTGAAGAACGTCAATCTGCCCTTCGCCATTGTGCTCGATAACGAAGTGGTCTCCGCCCCGGTCATTCGCGAGCCGATCACCGGCGGCTCCGGCCAGATCTCTGGCAGCTTCACGGTGCAGGGCGCCAATGATCTCGCGATCCTGCTGCGTGCTGGCGCGCTGCCTGCGCCGCTCAGCATCATCGAGGAGCGTACCGTTGGCCCCGGCCTCGGCGCCGACTCGATCGCCAAGGGCGAGCTTGCGGCCTATGTCGGGTCGATCCTCGTCATCGTCTTCATGCTGCTGACCTACCGCCTGTTCGGCCTGTTCGCCAATATCGCGGTGACCATCAACGTTCTGATGATTTTCGGTATCCTGTCGCTGCTCAACGCCACGCTGACGCTGCCCGGCATCGCTGGCATCGTGCTAACGGTCGGCATCGCCGTGGACTCGAACGTGCTCATCTATGAGCGCATCCGCGAGGAATTGCGCGCCGGCCGCACCGCCATTTCGGCGATCGATGCTGGCTTCAAGCGCGCGCTGGCGACCATTCTGGATTCCAACATCACGACCTTCATCGCCGCTGCGGTGCTGTTTTACATCGGCACCGGACCGGTCCGCGGCTTCGCCGTGACCTTTGGCATTGGCATCATCACAACGGTTTTCACGGCCTTCACCGTGACCCGTCTGATCGTCGCCGGCTGGGTCAGGTGGAAGCGGCCGACCAGCGTGCCGATTTGAGTTTACGGAGCAGACTTTGACAACGACACAAATGGTTCTGGCAGGCCTGGGCGCGCTGATCGTCATTCTGTCGATCGTGGCGATCTTCGATCTGTTGCCGTCGCTCCGCATCGTCCCCGACGATACGAAGTTCGATTTCACGCGCTTCCGCCGCATCTCGTTCCCGATTTCGGCGCTGCTGTCGATCCTCGCCATCGTGCTGTTCTTCACGCACGGGCTGAATTTCGGCATCGACTTCAAGGGTGGCACGCTGCTCGAAGTCCAGGCCAAATCCGGTACGGCCGATATCAGCGCGATGCGCTCGACGCTCGCCGCCCTGCAACTCGGCGACGTGCAGCTGCAGCAGTTCGGCGGCGCGGCCGACGTGCTGATCCGTCTGGCCGAACAGCCGGGTGGCGATGCCGCGCAGCAGGCCGCCGTTCAGAAGGTTCGTGCAGCCCTCGGTGACAGCGTCGAATATCGCCGCGTCGAAGTGGTGGGTCCGCGCGTCTCCGGCGAATTGCTGGCTTACGGCATGCTCGGCCTGATCGTCGCGATCATGGGCATCCTGATCTATCTCTGGTTCCGCTTCGAATGGCAGTTCGCCTTGGGCGCCATGATCGCCAACGTCCACGATATCGTGCTGACGATCGGCTTCATGTCGATCACGCAGGTCGACTTCGATCTCACCAGTATTGCGGCGCTGCTGACCATTCTCGGTTATTCGCTGAATGACACCGTGGTCATCTACGATCGTATTCGCGAGATTCTGCGTCGCTACAAGAAGATGCCGATGCCGGAGCTGCTGAACGAGTCGATCAATTCGACGCTGTCGCGTTCGATCATCACCCACGTCACCGTGACGCTGGCGCTGCTGGCGCTCTACGCGTTTGGCGGCCAGGCGATCCACTCCTTCACCGCCGTCATGATCTTCGGCGTCGTGCTGGTCGGCACCTACACCTCGATCTTCATCGCTGCGCCGCTGCTGATCTATCTCGGCGTCGGCGAACACCGCGAAGACGCCGACAAGCCGGCCGCGAAGCCGAAGCCCTGAGATGCCGGTCGATCCCGAAGCGCCGCACCTTCCGCGCTCGGCCGCCATCGAAGCCTACGGCAAGGGCGGCTTCCACTTCGACACCATGTCGCATCAGGGCTCGCTGCTCTGCCTGCCCGATGCGGTGTGGGCGTGGTCGGTGACCAAGGCCAGTGACATCGACCGCCATTCGCTGCGGCGTGTGTTCGAAGGCGCAGCGGGCATCGACACGCTGATCATCGGCACTGGCAACGAGGTCTGGATCGTCCCGAACGATCTTCGCAACGCCTTGCGCAATCTTCACGTGGTGATCGACGCGATGCAAACCGGCCCGGCGATCCGCACCTATAATGTCATGTTGGGCGAGCGCCGCCGCGTTGCCGCTGCGCTGATCGCGGTGCCATGAGTGGTGCTGATCAGAGCTCCGCGGCTTTCTGCGCGGAGTTGGTGCGCAGCCATGACTTTGACCGCTACGCGGCGACCTTGTTCGTGCCTGCCGACAAGCGCCGTTCGCTGCTGGCGCTCTATGCGTTCAATACGGAAATTACCCGCGTCCGCGAGCTCGTGAAACAGCCATTGCCTGGCGAGATCCGGTTGCAATGGTGGACCGATATGCTGGCCGGCGCAGGTCATGGCGATGTCGAACAGAACCCCGTTGCTGCCGAATTACTGCTAGCGATCCGCGCGCATGATCTTTCCATCGACATGCTGTCCAAGCTGATCGATGTGCACATCTTCGATCTCTACAACGACCCGATGCCGGATCTCGCGCTGCTCGAGAGCCACTTTCGCGATACGCTCGGGACTTTGCTGTTCTCATCGGCAAAGATCCTCGGCGACGGGTCCGAGGCCAGCGCTCATGTCGCCGAGCATGTCGGACTTGCCCAAGGTGTCGCGCGGATCATCGCGCGTTTGCCCTACGACACGATGCGGCGGCAATTGTTCGTTCCGCAGGACATGCTCCTGCAGAACGGCAGCAGCGCCGATCAGATGTTTGCCGGCAAGATGACGCTCGGTATCCGCGAAACGCTGGATCGGCTGATATCAGGTGCGCAGGAGCAACTCGCGACAGCGCAGGGAATGCTTGCGGATGTAGTACCGGCGGCGCGCGCGGCGTTCCTGCCCATGGCGCTGGTGAAGCACGATCTGGCGCAAATGGCCCGAGCGGATCACGATCCGTTCGAGCTCCATGTCAGATCGCGGCTGCGGACCCTGTGGACGCTCTGGCGCGCCTCGCGCTCAGTGTGACGTCAGCTTCTGGTCTGTCGTCTCGAAGTTGAAACGGTCGCGCAGGTTCTTCCGCGACTCCAGGATGCCCTTCAGGAATGCGCGGTCGGCGTCGCTGGTCATCAATGGCTCCAGCAGATCGACCTGGTTCATGGCGACGAGCTGCAGCACTTCGGTGCGAATGCGGCCTGACGCGTCGCGGGGCAAGGCTGCGACGACCTGCAGATGCTCAGGCGGCTTCGCCCCCTTTGTGGCAGCCAGTTCACCCTGCAGCTTCACTTCCAGCGCGACATCATCGGCTTCCACGAATGCATAGAGGCCGACGCCGGTGCGCCGGTCGGCAAAGGCGACGATCGACGCGTCGCGCACTGCCGGGTTCTGTTTGATGATCTCGAGCAGAGGGGGCGCGTCGTTGACCAGACGCTTGCCGCCGCCCTCGCGGTCGGTGAAGTTGAAGATGCCGCGTGTGATGGCGCGATAGACCTTCTTGCCGGTCATCAGCCAGATCCGCGCCGGCAGCGACTTCTTCGCCAGGATCGCCTTTTCCTTCGGCGTCAGCAGTTCTGGCGCGTAAGTGCGCTTGTGCTTCAGGAGGTGACGCAGATCTTCATAGGCGGCGATACGAAACAGCTGGCTGCGAGACTTGAAACAGACCGCGAGCTGGAAGTCGGTGACGTAGGCGAGGCCATCGCTGCCGCGCAGCCAGTTCTGTTCCTTGGCGAGATCGTTATGGCACACGCCCATGCGATGCAGCTTGCGCAGCGCCAGCTTCGCGGATTTGAAATAGCGCGCATCGTGATGCGGCTTGGCGAGATGCAGTGCGACGCCGTCGATGAAGCCGCGCACCAGCGCGCGGTCGCCGGCCCAGAGCAATTCAGGCCCGACGCGCAGATCGCGCGCCAGCGTCAGTGCGCGGCGTTCCCGCGTGAACAGATGCAGCGCCAGCAGATATGACCACCACGGCACCTGGTCGAGCCGGCGCAGCACCGCATCGACTTCGCCCGATGACGTGCGATAGCGGCCGCGCTCGACGGTCGAGAACACGTCGCGTTTCAGCAACACGCCTTCGGTCCAGGTCTTGGACAGCGCAGCGGCGTCCTGTGGCGGCAAACTCATCGAACAATCCTGAAATTCAAATCGCCGGCGTCATGCCGCGGCTGCAACGGGCAGGCTGGCGGCAATCCAGTCATCCATGTCGGCCAGCGCCCGCACGCTCATCGCTTGCTTCTTGGCAACGGTCTTCTCATTGCCGCGCAGCCGCGAGCCGTCGGGCTTCTTGGTAGGCGCCTGAGCCAGCGGCGGGAACAGGCCGAAATTGATGTTCATCGGCTGGAACGAGCGCGGTCCTGCATCGATGGTTTCGATATGGCCGCCGGTGATGTGGCCGAGCAACGAGCCCAGAGCCGTCGTCACGGGCGGGGGCGCCAGCGACTGGCGCTTGGCATCGGCCGCGGCATAGAGGCCGGCGATCAGGCCGACGCTGGCGGACTCCACATAGCCTTCGCAGCCGGTCATCTGGCCGGCGAAACGCAGGCGCGGTTGCGCCTTCAGGCGGAGTTGCTCGTCGAGCAGCTTTGGCGAATTCAGGAAGGTGTTGCGATGCAGGCCGCCAAGCCGTGCGAATTCGGCATTCTGCAGGCCGGGGATCATGCGGAGCGCCTGCTGCTGCGGGCCGTATTTCAGCTTCGTCTGGAAGCCGACGATGTTGTAGAGCGTGCCGAGCTTGTTGTCCTGGCGCAGCTGCACGATGGCATAGGGCTTCACCAGGGGATCGCGTGGGTTGGTCAGACCCACAGGCTTCATCGGGCCGTGACGCAGCGTCTCGCGGCCGCGCTCGGCCATCACTTCAATGGGCAGGCAGCCGTCGAAATAGGGCGTGTTGGTTTCCCATTCCTTGAAGTCGGTCTTTTCGCCCGCCAGCAGCGCATCAATGAAGGCATCATATTGCTCATGGGTCATCGGGCAGTTGATGTAGTCGGCGCCGGTGCCGCCGGGCCCCACCTTGTCGTAGCGCGACTGGAACCAGGCGATCTCCATGTCGATCGAGTCTTTGTGCACGATCGGTGCGATGGCATCGAAGAAGGCCAGCGCGTTCTCGTCGGTCAGCCCACGGATGCCGTCCGCGAGCGCTGCTGAGGTCAATGGCCCTGTCGCGACGATGACATTGCGCCAGTCGGAAGGCGGCAGGCCGGCGACTTCGGCGCGGTCGATGGTGATGAGCGGGTGGTCGTTGAGTGCCTTGGTCACGGCATCGGAGAAGCCGTCGCGATCCACTGCCAGTGCACCACCGGCGGGCACCTGGTTGGCATCGGCGCAGCGCATGATCAGCGAGCCCAGCTTGCGCATTTCGGCGTGCAGCAGGCCGACAGCGTTGTTGAGCGCGTCGTCAGAACGGAAGGAATTGGAGCAGACCAGCTCGGCGAGGCCATCGGTGCGATGGGCGTCGGTCATCTGGTGCGGCCGCATCTCGTGCAAGATCACGGGAATGCCGGCATTGGCGACCTGCCAGGCGGCTTCCGAGCCGGCGAGGCCCGCGCCGATCACATGGACGCAGTCGTCTAGGTTTGGGGCTGTTGTCATGGCCCCGCATGTAGCGCGTTTCGGCGCGAAGTGGAATTCGCTTCGCGGAAATTCGGCCGGTTAGCCAAAGCTTTGAAGCCGCTTTGGTTCGAAGGCGTCTGGCTCCGAAGACGGTGTCTTCAGGGAACCACGATTGCGCCCGCGCGAGGCGGGCGCAATCCGTGAAACGTCAGGCAGGACAGGATAGAACGTCCTGACGGATCAACCGTTATAGGCGCCAGAAGCAACACGCGGAATGTCCGAACGGTCGAGACCGATGTCGGAAAGCTCGCGATCGCTGAGCTGGGAGAGTTCGGCAACGTTGCGCTGATAGTCGCGGAACGCCTGGATCATGCGGATGAATGAAAGCAGCATTTGAGTTCTCCTTCGTTAAGCGATTCATCTCTTGCGAGGTGCTTCGCTGTTGAAGTGAATATAGGTGACAATATCGCAGTGCAGCAGTCGAGATGTTGCGATGCAGCTAGTCAAAGACTGCATAGCTCGCGCAAGGAATGATTAACCTCTCGGCGCTCGGAGGTGATTTTGCGGGCATAGTGCGTATTGAGGCACCTTTAGCGATGATTATAGCTGTTAATTAGTCAGTTAAATCATGCGTTTGGAGGTGTTCCAAAGCTCAGCCGGATGCCGCCGGCTGAACCGGCGCGATAAAGCCTTTCTGACCTCAATCAGCCAGCCCACTCGGCGGTTCCTCGTAAGTTCCTGTCTGGCGTCGCTATGCGTGATTCGCATACGAGTATTAGGAGTGAACAATAAATCATCCTTACGTGAGGCTTGCGGGGCAACTTTTCTCTAAACTGCATGCGTGAAGGCAAATACATATGCAACTCGAGGTCCTGCGCGAAACGCGGTTGCTGCTGGCCTCCGGAAGCACATCAAAAGGCCGATGCCGCGACGTCAGTGAAATCGCGCGAATTACATTTGTGTAAGTTTGTTGCTCGTGATGTCTGAAGCGCCAAAAAGTTGAGTGTTCTTGGTGGCGATCACAACCGGCTCACATTCAATTCACTGCGGCTGTTATTTCCTGGATCGCAGCGGGACGTATCAATTCCTTCTACAGAATCCGGCAATGGCGTCGGTTCTGTTGCGAAGGACAAATAAGATGATCACAAGATTACTGGGAGCGGCCGCCATGGCTGCTGTTGTGTTCGCTGCGGTGCCGGCTTCGGCTGCGCGTATGGAAGGCTGCAGCGGCAGCAACCTGCTGAAAACCGAAACCGCCGTTGAAGCGATGCCGGACGGCGATGCGAAGTGGGTTGCGTTCAAGGAAATGACGGATGCGCAGACCGCGTTGCTCGACAACAAGATGGGCGTGTGTGCTGTCCATCTGACCAGGGCCATGCATGTTGGCATGACGAAGTAGGACATCACGGGAGGGGCCGCTTGCTGAGGAGCGGACGGCCCTTCCATCATCTCATGCGAGTCTACGGTTCTTTGGCGAGCTGACTGGCGAAAGTGGCGATGGTCTTCGAATAGACCTCGCTCTTGTTCCACTGCTGAATGACCGCGAAGTTCGCAGTCCCCGGCGCAAAATCCTGATCGCGCTTCCAGCCATAACTGGCGAGATAGTTTGCCGTTGAGGCCAGCACGTCGGGCGCGCTGCGCAGCAGGTCGCGATGGCCATTGCCGTCGAAGTCGACAGCGAATTTCAGGTAGGACGATGGCATGAATTGCGTCTGACCGATTTCGCCGGCCCAGGCGCCATGCATCTCTGCAGGCGCGAGGTCGCCGCGGTCGACGATGCGCAGGGCATCGAGCAATTCACCGCGAAACATCTCGGCGCGTCGACAATCATATGCGAGCGACGCGATGGCGCGGATGGTAGGGAATTTGCCGACGTTCACGCCATAGTCGGTCTCTAACCCCCAGATCGCCACCAGCACCGGACCGGGCACGCCATATTGCTGTTCGATGCGTCCGAGCACCGAGCCGTAACGCTTCAGCATGTCGCTGCCGCGACGCAGCCTTGGTGGCACCATGCGCCCGGAAAATTCCTCGAAGCTTTGCTTGAAGACCTGCTGGCCGCGATCGCGCGATAGCACGCTGTTGTCGAGGGTGACGCCGGTCAGTGCCGCATCGACGGTCTTCTGCGAAATGCCCTTACCGACGGCTTCCGTCTTGAAGGCGGCGAGCCAACCATCGAAACTGCCTGTGCCGCAGGAGGGCGCAGCAACGGCCGGCGCTGGCGAGATCAGGACTGTACCAAGCAGAAACGTACAAAGCAGGGCGCGCATGGTCTCAAGGCTCTCATTCGATCGTGAATAATGTCGCGACGATATTGCGCGATAAGCCTTCCGGTGAACCGCGGCCAAAACAAGGCTTGCGCAGTGATATCAGAACAGCATGACGGCCTCTCACGCAATTCTGCGAGAGGCCGTCATTGGGCGAGATCAGCGGTCCACGTTACTCGTCGCTGCGCCATTGACGATGATGAGCGGCCAGTCTTGCGGCGTGGTCAGCATCTAGCGCCGTGGCTCACGCTTCGGTGAAAATGTCGTCCGACATTCACAGCGCTGCAATGCAGCGGCCGGGCTTTCGCCTCAATTCAGTCGGACCTTGCTACCGACGTCAAACGGTCTGTCGATGACTTTGCCAACTGGCTTGGACGGTTGGTTTGGGCAGTCGGCTTGGAACGACTCTTCCCCGCAGTCTATCGCGTCGCATTGGCAAGCGAGTGGTGGGCGGATACAAGTATGAACCGGCTGGTGCTGCCGGAACCAAACACGGCACGAATTCTTCAATCTGTCACGAAAGCTATTGGGAGCGACATATGAGCATTTTCGGAAAGATCATGGGCGCGATTTTCGGCACCAGCGCCAGTGCAGCATCCCCTGATGCCGCGCCGGCCGCCGGCGGTTCGGCTCCCGCAGGCGCCGCGCCGATGGACAGTGTTGACGTTGCTGCGATCCTCGACAAGGCCGTGGCGGCCAAGGGCGAGAAGCTGGAATGGAAGACCTCGATCGTCGACCTGATGAAGGCGCTCGACATCGACTCCAGCCTGTCGGCCCGCAAGGATCTCGCCAAGGAGCTCGGTTACACCGGCGACACCAGCGATTCCGCCAGCATGAACATCTGGCTGCACAAGCAGATGATGACCAAGCTCGCCGCCAATGGTGGCAAGCTGCCGGCCGACATCAAGCACTAAACTTTCCGTTTGGGACGGAGTTGAAGGCCCGCGCTCGCGCGGGCCTTTTTGCTGTGGTATACCAGCACGCATAAATACAAGACCAGAAAACAACAAAACATATGAGGAGAAACGCCATGGACCCCATCAACCGCAGAACGATTCTGACCACCGGTGCCGTTGCCCTGGCTGGCAGCGCATTGGCGGGCGAGGCCGCGCAGGCGCAGGCCGGTCCCAAGGGCATATTCTCGGTCGCGACGGTGACGATTCCCATCGTCGGCGAGACCGACGCGTTTCCGGTGCGCCGCATCTATTGTATCGGCCGCAACTACGCAGCGCATTCCCGCGAGATGGGATCGGATCCGACGCGCGAGCCGCCGTTCTTCTTCCAGAAGCCGACCGACGCGATCCAGAACGTCAAGATCGGCGAGGTCGCCGATCACCCGTATCCGTCGCTCACCAAGAACTATCATTACGAGGTCGAACTCGTCGCCGCGCTGAAATCCGGCGGCACCAATATCCCCGTCGATAAGGCGCTCGACCATGTCTATGGCTATGCTGTCGGACTCGACATGACGCGCCGCGATCTGCAACGCGCCATGGGCGACGAGAAGAAGCCATGGGAGATCGGCAAGAGTTTTGACCACGCCGCAGTCATCGGCCCGATCCATCCGGCCAGCAAGACCGGCCACATGACCAAGGGTCCGATCTCGCTCGCCGTGAATGGCACCGTGAAGCAGACATCCGACCTCGACAAGATGATCTGGAGCGTCGCCGAGCAGATATCGAAACTCTCGGACGCCTTCGAGCTGAAGGCCGGCGACATCATCTATTCCGGCACACCAGAGAATGTCGGCCCGGTCGTGAAAGGCGACGTGCTGCTTTGCAAGATCCAGGGCTTGCCGGACATGTCGATCAAGGTCGTTTGAGGTTTTGCCACACACTTGTCATTCCGGGATGCGCGCAAGTCGGCAGAGCCGACTAAAGCGCAGACCCGGAATCCCGATGCAATGAGAACTCAAAACATTTCCAGATTCCGGGTTCGCGATCGCCAAGTCGCGCTCGCGCCCCGGAAAGACGTGTGTGTGGCTAGCCGACCAGGTCCGCATAGTCCGCATGCTGGCGCAGATAATCCACCACGAACGAACAACCCGCCACGACCTTCAGCCCATCCGCACGGATCAACGCCAGCGCGCCCTTGACCAGTTCTGACGCGATGCCGCGGCCGCGCAGGGCAGGCGGCGTTTCGGTATGCGTGATGATGACGCGATCGCCAGCACGGTGATAATTCGCAAAGGCGACGGAGTCGCCGACATCCAGTTCGAAGCGATTGAGCGCCTTGTTGTCGCGAACGCCGGTCATGCCGCGTCTTTCAGCAAATCCTGATAGTCCGCATGTTTCGCGATATATGCCGCGATGAAGGGGCACTGCGCCACGACCTTCAATCCCTGTGCGCGGACGGCATCGAGCGCGCCGCGGGCAAGCTGTGAGCCGATACCTCTGCCGCCCAATTCCTGCGGCACGACGGTGTGGACGAAGGTGATGGTATCGGACGTCCGGGTATATTCGGAAAAAGCGATATGGCCGTCGACGGCAAGTTCGAAACGGTGAAGCGAAGTATTGTTATAAACCGCGTTGCTCATTCTCAGTCCATCCACAGGTGTCCGGGAGAAGGTAACAGTCATTTCCAAACGGGTGCAATGCAGCCGCCGCATGCTTCATCTGATAGGGGAAATCCGTGTCGTCGCGCGGGGCTCTTTGCCGTTCTGCGCGCTGTGAAAAATGGCTTTGGCGTGGCCTTGCAAAGGCAAAGCGGGTTCCTACGTCAATTGTAGACATACGCCCCAAAGCGGCCGGATCGGTCGTTTGACAGTTGGAGTGTCATGCCAACGGCCGCTGACGTATGCCTCTTTTGGAGGAGGTCACGATGTCAGACTCTCGGTTTCTCGGTACGCATCGCACGTGGGAAGACTGGTTTGGCATGGCGCTTGGCGTTCTGATTGCGCTCTCGCCCTGGTTTCCTACGCAGAACGGTCATCAATATACCGGGGGGACCCCCAGCGCCATAATCATTAACACGGTGGCGGTTGGCGTCCTGGTATTTGGCCTTGCACAGCTTGAGTATGTCGCGCTGCAACGCTGGGAGGAGGTGGCCGCGATCATTCTCGGTCTGTGGCTGATCGCCTCGCCACTTTTCTTTGGTTATTCCGGCGACGGCATGCTCAGATTCATCCATACCTGCCTCGGCGGTCTCGTGGTGCTGCTGGCAGCACTGCAGTTGTGGCAAGACTGGGATTTGAGCGATGGGGAAATGGCCCAGCACGGGCAGTGACAACAAGCGATCAGGCCCGCCGGTCATGTCGTGAGGCCGGCGGGTTTCGTCTGTCTGTGGCCGGCCGTTAGCGTCCTGGCACAGCCAGCGTCGCGATGACTTCGTCGATCCGGGAAAACACATAATTCGGCGTGCGCGCTTTCAGGGCCGCTCCGCTGGTATAGCCCCACGTCACCGCGCCGAAATCGATCCCGGCCTCGCGTGCAGCGTCGATATCGCGGATCTCGTCGCCGATGCTGATCGTGTCATCGACAGAGATGCCGGTGAGCTCAAGGATGCGCTGGAATTTCGCCGTCTTGCCGAACAGGCCGGCGCCGCAGGCGAAATAGGCGACGTGCTGATCGAGATCGCCGAGCACGTGTCGGACATTGTCCTCGCTATCGGAGCTGACGATCGCAATCGTCATGCCACGCGCCTTCAATTCACAGAACATGCGGTCGACGCCTGGGAACAGCGAAATGCGGTCGATCTGCTGCGCCTTGCGCTTGCGCATGTCGCGCGCAATCAACGGGATCCGCCATTTGGCGACACCGAGCAGCCGGATCAGCTCACCGGCGCCGACGCTCCGCAGCTCGTCGATGCGGTCGCGTTCGACGCGCTGAAACTTGTGCTTGTCGGCGACGGAATTGATGACGCTGAGGAACCACGAAAAGCTGTCGGACAGGGTCCCGTCGAAATCGAAGATGGCGAGCTTATAGGGCATGGCTGGCGGGCGGGGAGGTGGCCGGGGTCTCGGTCTCGGCTGGATGTTTGGCAGTGGCGGTCACGGGCTGGTTCTCGTCTGAGTCGTGGCCGATATGCGACCCGTCTGAAGGATGATCCCATCAGGCCCGGTTTTCAACCCGCATCCGCGCGGCGAAACGATGCACGAGCCGCACGCAAGCGTGCTAAGTCCGTCATTGCCATTTCATATCACCCGCAGGAGGCCCTCATGGCAGACGATAGACCGAACCAGAAAGGCCCCAACACCAAGAAGAAGCAGAAGTGCAAGAATTGCGAAGGCAAGGGCCTGCTGAAGAAGGGCGAGAAGGTGGTGAAGTGCCAGAGGTGTCACGGGACGGGGCTGAGGTGAGGGCAGGGTCGGGTAGCAGCCCGCCATGAGCGTATGCGGGAAATGGGATTAATCACACGTCCCGGATATCGCTCCGCTCATCCGGGTTACGCTTGCTGTCGGTTGCATACGGAAAGGATTTTGAATTCAGTGCGGTCGAAACAAGAGCTTTTTTACTAAGCGATGCCGTTCAATCCAATGAGGTAATGTCCTACATGATTTATTTCATTTTGTAGGTCTATTCCGTTGAAGCTCATAACCGCTTGCGGCCTTCCAGGTTCGACTGGATGCACCCAAGAATACAAATCATATCGCCAGCGATTTGCTATCCCGATGGAGAGACTTCCACCTACGTCACCCTGATCTTCTTCGATTATCGCTTCAGCCGCTGATTTCGGGATTCGAGCAGTCCTTAGAAATTTATCTCCGTGCGTTCGAATGTTTTCAATTTTTTCGAGCAGTCTTTTCTTTCCGCTTCCAAGAATTGTTACGCTGAATTCATCAGCCGGAAGAATTTCCGTGATTTCAACTAGAAAAGAAGAAGACGTTAGCTTTGGTGATAGGTGATAAATCGCAAAACGATCACGATGAGGGCACCATCCGAAAACTGCAGATTCGAATAGACCATATTTACCATTTGAGCCGGCCAAACTCTCTTTGGAAAATCGCTCTGATAGACGCCGCACTAATTCGGCAACATCTTTAAGCATTGGTGGATTTGCTGAGCCGGTAGTCACTAGATTCTGCAAAAAAGTGCTGGCAGTAGCAAAGGTCATCGTGGCCGGGAGTACGTCGCCGGCGAATGAGTAGCCTAGTGATGTGGCAAAGTGGGGTGACGGATTAAAGGATGCAGTTGAGCTCATTCTGCGGCAAGCGATTGGAAGCGAGAATAATTTCGCGCCGCTGTCAGTTCGAATGTTCTGACCACCTGTTTCACCGGTGGTGCTAATCCGCGTATCGGCAACGGACCATATAGCGCTATCGGAAGGTTCAAACCAAATCGCTACCACCGTCATTTTTGCTACCTAGTTAGTCTACCATCATTGATTCCGATCGAGCCATTTCAGAACTAAGTCGTCACTCCGCGGCCTCGCTCGCCTGCTTCCGTTTCTTCGGCTTCCCCGCCTTTTCCAGCACCGGCTTCAAAAACTTGCCCGTATAGCTGCGCGGTGCCTTGACGATATCTTCCGGCGGGCCCCAGGCAACGATTTCGCCGCCGCCGTCGCCGCCTTCGGGGCCGAGGTCGATGACCCAGTCGGCGGTCTTGATGACTTCGAGATTGTGCTCGATCACCACCACCGTATTTCCCTGCGCCACCAGCTCATGCAGCACTTCGAGCAGCTTGGCGACGTCGTGGAAGTGGAGTCCGGTCGTCGGCTCGTCGAGAATGTAGAGCGTGCGACCGGTCGCACGCTTGCTCAGCTCCTTGGCGAGCTTCACGCGCTGCGCTTCGCCGCCGGATAGCGTCGTCGCCTGCTGGCCGACATGGATGTAATCCAGCCCGACGCGGTGCAGCGTCTTGAAGGTCTCGCGCACGCGCGGCACCGCCTTGAAGAAGTCGGCGGCTTCCTCGACGGTCATGTCGAGTACGTCGGCGATCGACTTGCCCTTGAACAGAACTTCGAGCGTCTCGCGGTTGTAGCGCTTGCCCTTGCAGGTGTCGCAGGTGACATAGACGTCGGGCAGGAAGTGCATCTCGATCTTGATGACGCCGTCGCCCTGGCAGGCCTCGCAGCGGCCGCCCTTGACGTTGAACGAGAACCGGCCGGCCTCGTAGCCGCGTGCCTTGGATTCCGGCAGGCCGGCAAACCATTCGCGGATCGGCGTGAAGGCGCCGGTATAGGTCGCGGGATTGGAACGCGGCGTGCGGCCGATCGGCGACTGGTCGATCTCGATGATCTTGTCGATATGCTCCAGGCCCTCGATGCGGTCATGCGGCGCGGCGCCTTCGCTGGCGCCGTTGAGCTTTCGCGCGATCGCCTTGTAGAGCGTGTCGATCAGCAGCGTCGACTTGCCGCCACCGGAGACGCCGGTGACGGCGGTGAACAGGCCGAGCGGCACTTCCGCCGAGACGTTCTTGAGATTGTTGCCACGCGCATTGATGACCTTGATGGTGCGGCGATGGTTCGGCGGCCGGCGCTCCGGCACCGGCACCGACATTTCGCCGGTGAGATATTTGCCGGTCAGCGACTTCGGATTCTTCATCACCTCCTGGGGCGTGCCCTGGGCGACGATATTGCCGCCATGGGTGCCCGCGCCGGGGCCGACATCGACCACGTAGTCGGCCGCGATCACCGCGTCCTCGTCATGCTCGACCACGATCACGGTATTGCCGAGATCGCGCAGCCGCCGCAGCGTATCCAGCAGGCGTGCATTGTCGCGCTGATGCAGGCCGATCGACGGCTCGTCGAGCACATAGAGCACGCCGGTGAGGCCCGAGCCGATCTGGGACGCCAGGCGAATACGTTGGCTCTCGCCGCCGGACAGCGTGCCGGAGGAACGGGCGAGCGTGAGATAGTTGAGGCCGACATCGAGCAGGAAGGAGAGGCGCTCGCGGATTTCCTTGAGGATGCGGACGGCGATCTCGTTCTGCTGCTTGTTGAGCAGATCCGGCACGGACTCGAACCAGTCGCCAGCCTTGCGCACCGACATTTCCGAGATGTTGCCGATATGCTTGCCGCCGATCTTCACACTGAGCGCTTCGGGCTTCAGGCGATAACCCTCGCAGGCATCGCAGGGCACGTCGGAAAAATACTTGCCGAGTTCTTCGCGCGCCCATTCGCTTTCGGTCTCGCGGAAGCGGCGGTCGATATTGGTGACGACGCCCTCGAACGGCTTCTTGGTGTCGTAGGAGCGCACGCCATCTTCATAGGAGAACTTGATCTCGTCATCGCCGGAGCCGTGCAGGATGGCGTTCTGCGTCTTCTTCGGCAGGTCCTTCCACTTGGTGTCGAGGGTGAACTTGTAGAACTTGCCGAGCGCCGTCAGCGTCTGCACGTAATAAGGCGATGACGACTTCGCCCATGGCGCGATGGCGCCCTTGCGCAGCGTCAGTTCCTTGTCGGGAATGACGAGATCGGCATCGATGGTCTGCTCGACACCGAGGCCACCGCATTTCGGACAGGCGCCATAGGGGTTGTTGAACGAAAACAGTCTGGGCTCGATTTCCGGAATGGTGAAGCCGGAGACCGGACAGGCGAACTTCTCGGAAAACAGGATGCGCTCGGCACCTGTCTTGTCGTGAATCTTCGCCACCTTCTTGTCGGACTTCTTGTCTTCCGCGGGAGCGGCAGGCGCATCGGCATATTCGATGACCGCAAGACCTTCGGCGAGCTTCAGCGCGGTCTCGAAACTTTCCGCGAGGCGCTGGCCGATATCCGGCCTGACAACGATGCGATCGACGACGACGTCGATGTCATGCGGAAACTTCTTGTCGAGTACGGGCGCTTCGGCGAGTTCATGGAAGGTGCCGTCGATCTTGACGCGCTGAAAACCCTTTTTGAGATATTCGGCCAGCTCCTTGCGATACTCGCCCTTGCGGCCGCGCACTACCGGCGCCAGCAGATACAACCGCGTGCCTTCCGGCAGCGCCAGCACGCGGTCGACCATCATCGACACGGTCTGGCTCTCGATCGGCAGGCCGGTCGCCGGCGAATAGGGAATGCCGACGCGCGCCCACAGCAGGCGCATGTAGTCGTAGATCTCGGTGACGGTGCCGACGGTCGAGCGCGGATTTTTCGAGGTGGTCTTCTGCTCGATGGAGATGGCCGGCGACAGGCCGTCGATCTGGTCGACATCCGGCTTCTGCATCATCTCGAGGAATTGCCGGGCGTAAGCCGACAGCGACTCCACGTAGCGGCGCTGGCCTTCGGCATAGATCGTGTCGAAGGCGAGGGACGATTTGCCGGAGCCGGACAGGCCGGTGAACACCACCAGCTTGTCGCGCGGGATCGTCAGGTCGACATTCTTGAGATTGTGCTCGCGGGCGCCGCGGATGGTGATGCTGCGCATGTTCGCGGCGGCCTGCTGCCGCTTCGCCTTGATGATCTCGTCCATAACAGGCAATTCCCCAGCGCGCGAGGCGCGCTCATCCGGGCGCGCACCGCCGGCCGGGCCGGGATCAACGCCGATTGATTGTCATCGGAACATAGGAAGAACGAGGACGGATTTCCAGTGCTCCGCAGCAACGATCAACGGTTTGTTGGCGGAGGGGTTGCGAGGCAAGGCTGCAAATCGAACGGCCTGCGCAGGACACGTCTTCCGGTATCGGGCTCATGCCAGTGAACTGCCAATCGGGAGCGCGTCAGGTCTGAGCGAGGCGCCAGCAAAAAGCCCGGCGCGAGGCCGGGCTAAGTTTGTCGGAATGAGGGAAGGCGGTCGCAGTTCTCAATACTTGGCGATGACAGGGCCGCCCCACTTGTAGTTGATGCGGGCGGTGACGACGTCGACGTCCTGGCTGATGCGATCGATACGCGAGGTCACAGGAAGTGTCACAGCGGTGAAGCTGTTGCTGCTGGTCTCCATGAACAGATGGTCGTATTCGACCGCGAAGGACCAGTTTGGCGTGAAGCCATATTCCAGGCCAACGCCAACCGTACCGCCCCAGCGGGTTTCCTTGGCGTTATCGAATACGACATTGGTTCCCACGGTGTAGCCCTGATACTTGTCGCTCGTCACGGCAGCGCCGCCCTTCACGTAAAGAAGGGTGTTGTTCCAGGCGTAACCGATCTGGCCGGTGAACAGGCCGAAGGCTTCGATCTTGGACCGGTTGCCGGTCGTACCGAGTACGAGCTGGCTGACATTCGAGCCCTTGAAGTCTGCCCAGTTGCCCTGTGCTTCCAGACCGAACACCCAAGCAGCGCTCTGCCAGCGATAGCCGATCTGACCGCCAGCCGTGCCGCCGCTTGCGTCATGGCATCCCTCGCTGAAGGCCAGTGCGGCACCGAGAACCTGGGTCGTGTCCCAGCATTTGCGGCTCGTTCCCCAACCACCGTTGCCGCCGATATAGAAACCGGTCCAGTCATAGACGACGGCGATCATCGGAGGCGCCTTGGTGTAGGGCCGTACCGCGAGATCGGCCGCAGAAGCGGACGTTGCCGAGCCGAGAACAGCGAGGGCGGCGGATGCGAGCAGAATTTTCTTCATGGCATGCTCCCCGTGTGAGTGTTTCAACTCTAGCGCGATTCAGGCGATCAGGCTGTGCCTTCCTTGCAACGGAGAAAAACAAACGCAATAGTTGCGTGAAAATTCGCGCGCTACAGTCGTGGGTAGTATTCGACCGCAGGCGATGGGTTAGCTCTTAATCTCTCCGGAATCCGGGCTTCCAGCCAAACGAAAAAGGCCGGCGTTTCCGCCGGCCTTTCCGTAGTCACGAGCCTGAAATCAGGCGCGAAGCTCAGTACTTCGCGACGACCGGGCCACCCCAGTTGAAGCGGTAGTTCAGGCCAGCCTTGACGGTGTGCTCGTCGTTGCGGGACGACAGGCCGACGATGCCAACGGGCGACGGAGCAGCGAAAGTGGTCTTGCCGAAGTCGTAGTACTGGTACTCAACCTTGCCCGACCAGTTCTGGGTGAACAGGTATTCGAGGCCGGCGCCGACGGTGTAACCGTCATGCTTGGTGCCAGCTGCGAAAGCCACCGGAACGGCGCCAACGGTCGTGACCAGCGATTCGCTGTAGTCGGAGTAAGCGTAGCCGCCCTTCACGTAGAGCAGTGCCGGACCCCAGGTGTAACCGATGCGACCGGTGACCGAGGCGAGGCCCTTCTGGTTCAGGTTGTAGGTGACGCCAGCCGGAACGAAAGCGACGTTGGTGTTGTTCGAACCAACCCAGCTGTACTGACCTTCGATGCCGAACACCCAGTTCGGAGCGAACTGGTAGTCATAGCCGATCTGCACACCGCCGAGGAAACGGCCGTCCGAATTGTCGGAGGTGCCGCCGAAGCCGTTCGAACCGTTGAACGCGCCGCCGACGTGACCGCCGATGTAGAAACCGGTCCAGTTGTAGATCGGGGCGGGAACATAAGCCGGAGCCTTGGTATAGGGACGAGCGGCCAAGTCAGCAGCCATTGCCGGAACCGAAGCGCCCAGAGCGATCAAGGCAACGGTGCCCAAAAGAAACTTCTTCATGTGAATTCTCCCCAAAATTGCTTCGCGTCGGCGAAGCCTCGTGTCCCGGCGCAAGCGCCAAATGCAATTCAGTGATCGAAATATACGCAAGTCTGCCAAAAAGTCCGTCACCCAAATAGCACACTCGTCTTCGATGTTTGGCCGTTTCTAAGTTAATGAAAGGTATATGAATTTTGGCGGGGCGCGGTTCCCTTCGGGTTCCACTATTGCTCGACTCAGACGCGACAGCGACGACTCGGCACTTCGTCGTCGCCCAACAATTCGCCAAGGGGTGTTCTTGAGAACAAAAATGGAACATGCTATATGGGACGACGATCATATAAGAGATCGTGGATAACCCGGTCGCGGGGGCCTGCGCGGGAGCGCGGACCGTATAGGGTCGCATCATCAGCGGCGTTTGCGCGCGGGCCAGGGCCTGCGCCGGCGCCCAATCAGCAAATTCAGGTTCGAGCGTAGGAGAGTGGCATGGCGGGTAGCGTCAACAAGGTGATTTTGGTCGGCAATCTCGGCAAGGATCCAGAAGTCCGCCGGATGCAGAACGGCAACCCGGTCGTCAACCTGACCGTCGCGACCTCGGATACCTGGCGCGACAAGGGCACCGGCGAGCGCAAGGAAAAGACCGAGTGGCATCGCGTCGTGATCTTCAGCGAAGGTCTCGCCAAGGTCGCCGAGCAGTATCTGAAGAAGGGCGCCAAGGTTTATATCGAAGGCGCGCTGCAGACCCGCAAATGGACCGATCCGCAGGGTGTCGAGAAATACTCCACCGAGATCGTGCTGCAGGGCTTCAATTCGACGCTGACCATGCTCGACGGCAAGGGCGGCGGCGCGGGTGGTGGCGGCGGTTACGGCGGCGATGACATGGGCGACAGCTTCGGCGGCGGCCAGTCGAGCGCTCCGCCGCAGCGCCGCGTGGCCGCGCCGGCAGGTGGCGGTGGTGGCCGTGGCAGCGACATGGATGACGACATCCCGTTCTGACTGTTGGTTGGAGCTGTGTGTAAACTAAAAAACGCTTTCGTCGCTTCTTCAATGACTTAGCGTTTTTCAGCTTCCGGATTGCCGACGAGACTCGAATCAGATTCTGTGGGCCTCGCTTGTGTAAACAAGGGGGGCTTTCGTTTGATAAATCAACGCATTGCCAGCCGATTCGCGTAAAGCCCGTTGTAATGGAGGGCGGCGAGAGGTTTGGGCTTCTCTTGGACAGGGAGAGCGGGCTGCCGGACCCTTGGGCTAGCTGAGCACAACATTCGCATGATGGCCGCGCTCGTTGAGCCGCTTGCACAGCGCGTGGGCGAAGGTGGTCTTTCCTGCGGCTGCCGGGCCAAAGAACTCGATGATCATGCTCCCGAACCTCAAGAGGTTGTTGGTGCCTGCACGATTCGCCGAGGGTCCTGCACCTGAGGAAACAGGCGTTCCCGCTTTCGCGCCGCGACAATAAAACTCTCCGCCAATAATCCCGGCACCTTGAGCCTCCGGCACGCCTTTTCGAATGGCTCGATCAGCGCCTCGCAGAGATGTGGAAACAACCGGCCCGGTCGCGGGAGATAGCCGTAATACGTGCTCTCCACGACCTCAAATCCCTCATCCGACAGCAGGCTTGAAAATTGATACAAAGTCAGGGTGTTTCGAGGTCTGCTCGGATATGCCCAGTTCAGGACACGACTGAACGACCCGATGGGTGACGTTGCATTGAGCTGGATATTGCACACCAATACGCCGTCGTTGCGAAGATGCCGATAGATCGCCCGCAATGCGTCGCGCCTAAGCGTGTCTTCTGCATTCAAGAAGAACCGAAATGCGGTGGCAACGTCAAATGTCTGTTCGAGAGGAACCTTGGTGACGTCGACGCATAGCAGCGTCACGTTGTCTGGCACCGAAGCTGCCGAAAGCATCGCTTCTGACACATCGACCCCGACAACCGAGCCGAACAACCGAGCGGCGACCTTCGCAATGCGTCCGGTTCCGCAAGCGAAGTCGAGGCTTGTTCGCTGTGGCCCTCCGAGCCGGCGCAGAATGCTTTCGAGCAAGGGCTGTTCGACGTCCCGCCACAATGCCGCGCAATGGCCCACCTCGAAGGTGCTGACGTAGTCGGCAACGACATCAACCGACTGGTGGCTCGCGCGATAGCTGGGCGTGTCACCGTTGAGCATAAGGATATGTCCCTCGAGTCCGCCGACGCTAACCTCGATGTCGGGACGACGTCTTCATGCATTCGCACGATGCCGGAACGGAGCGGCAGGCGTGATCCGACTAGTCGACGGGCGACAGTCCGCGGATCCGAACAGTCATTCAAATGAACGTTGGTGTGGTTTGTAATCCGGCTAAGCTCTGACCTGCAGGTAAATGACAGCTTGTTCCGAGGCGCTGGGCATTCCACCATGATCATCGAGTTATTTGGGCCGCCTGGTGCAGGCAAGACCACACTTCTTCGCGGCCTCTGCCGGGGGCTGGCGCAAGAAGGCATCAACCTGAAGACAGTGAACGGTTATCGCCTGATTGAATATGCGTCGGCCCAGGATGACGGCCCGGAGACGCGCCATGGCATTGGGCGTATTGGCAGAAAGATTGCCACCTCCGGTCCTGTCTTGCTATCGACCCTGCCGAAGGACGGTGTCGCGGCGCGGCTTCTAGCATCAATCCCGCTACGAAGCCGCACATGGTCGTGGCGCATGAAGGTCGACATCGCTCTACTGTGCGAATCTTGGCGTAAAGCGCAGGAATCGGAAGGTTACTTCATTTTTGAAGAGGGCCTGATCCAGGCATTGTGTGCGCTGGTTTTGCTGGCGCGAACTCCAAGCATTGACGTGGTTCGTGACTGCCTAGCGTTCCTTCCGCGACCGGACCTGCTTGTCCAGCTCGATGCGCCGCAGGAAACATTGCGCCGCCGTCTTACGGATCGGCATGCGCACCAGCCGCTCATCGAAGTCCTCCTGTTCGAACTCGGCGTGGACAGGGGCTTGAAGCAGGCCAATATCTCAAGGGAGATCGGCGAGTGCTTGCGCCGGGACGGATGGTCCTTGATACAAGTCAACGGTGCCGACCCCCTCAATTTCGATAAGGTCATCACGCGAGTCCTAGGAGAGCATATCAATGAGGCCGCCCTGGGTGACCAAGGCGATAAAAGCCAAACCACTGGATTAGCTGGCAACTATGAACTTGATGGATCTCAACATTTCGCACGGGGGCCTGGTGGCAGCATCTGACGCTCGCTCACGATTTGAATCATTGCGTGGTCGAGCCCCGGTCCGCCCGGAGCGAGGCATGGATACTTTGGGTCGCCTCGACTAGCGCGGTCCCCTGTCTCGGAGAGCCACCGATGACCGACGACATGAACCTTCGCGCCCTTGTGGAGAAGACCCCGACGCCGATTTGCTGCGCGAGATGATCGGCTTTGCCGCCCAGCGCCTGATGGAGCTGGAGGTCGGCAATCTGACCGGCGCCGGATATGGCGAGAAGACGCCGGAGCGGCTAGCGCAGGGCAACGGCTAAGGGCTCTAGGAGAGGCTGAGTTTACAACCAGCTATTCGAGGAGCCGGATTGTGAAACAATTTCAAGATCTAACACACCTAGTTGACGTTTTGTCCTGCACTTTAAAGTTCTGATCTGCTGTCAGGACGTCCTGAACTTCTGCATCGCGCGCTGTGAGCTGATTGCTCGCAGCGCGTTTTGCTTTTTTGAGGGGACGGTTAGCTGCGGCAACGTGGCGGACATATGATCTTTACAATGGAAAGATTTCTGCGATGGTGAGCTGACGCTACCTCCTGAACGCGAGGGCCACCATGTCGCTGCAGCCGCTGCTTGATGCCGCCGCTCCAATCCCGCTGCATGCTTTTGCGGCCATGGTCGCATTCGTGCTCGGTGTCGTTCAATTGATCGCGCCCAAGGGCACGCTGCCACACAGAACGGTCGGCTGGATCTGGGTGATCCTGCTCGCCACCGTTGCGATCAGCTCGTTTGGGATCCATGGCCATAGCTACCGGCTGTGGCGAGACTGGAGCCCGATCCACCTGCTGTCGATCATCGCGCCGGTGATGCTGGTGGTCGGAGTGGTCGCCGCACGCCGGCACCGCGTCAGGGCGCATGCCATCACCATGATTTCGATCTTCGCCGGCGCCCTGGTGATCGCCGGCGTGTTCACCCTTGTGCCCGGCCGGGTCATGCACACCGTGGTGTTCGGTCGCTAGATTGCTGCAAGACGGCCGCTGGATTTCCGCAAGATGCGGCGGGTTCGGGCTGGCTTATTCGGGGCCACTTCACAAGCCCTGTACAGCTCCCGTAAGCATTTGAAAAATCAGCAAGAAAATAGAGCCGCGGGCGTTGTCTGCGGGGTGGCTTGAAGCCGCGCGATGCGCTATATGATTCCCAGCAAAACCTGACCGGAAATCATCCTTGTCCGACACTGAAGACCAGAAGCCTGGGGAGCCACCGGCCCCCTCGGATATTCGTCCCGTATCCATCCTCGATGAGATGAAGCGTTCGTATCTCGATTACGCCATGAGCGTGATCGTGGCGCGTGCGCTGCCGGATGCGCGCGACGGCTTGAAGCCTGTGCATCGGCGCATTCTCTACGCGATGTACGAGAACGGCTTCGAATGGAACAAGCCATATCGCAAGTCGGCGCGAACCGTCGGCGACGTCATCGGTAAATATCATCCGCACGGCGATCAGTCGGTCTATGACGCCATGGTCCGCATGGCGCAGGACTTCTCGATGCGCGTGCCGCTGATCGACGGTCAGGGCAATTTCGGTTCGGTAGATGGCGATCAGGCCGCCGCGATGCGATACACGGAATCGCGCCTGACCAAGATCGCGCAGTCGCTGCTCGACGATCTCGACAAGGACACGGTCGACTATCAGGACAACTATGACGGCTCGTTCCGTGAGCCACGCGTGTTGCCCGCGAAGTTTCCCAATCTGCTGGTGAATGGCGGCGGCGGCATTGCCGTCGGCATGGCCACCAACATCCCGCCGCACAATCTCGGCGAAGTCATCGACGCCTGCGTCGCGTTGATCGATGATCCGTCACTGACCATTGACGATCTGAACAAGATCATCCCAGGTCCGGATTTCCCGACCGGCGGCATCATTCTCGGCCGCGCCGGAATTCGTACGGCCTATCACACCGGCCGCGGTTCCATCGTCATGCGCGGCAAGGTCTCGATCGAGCCGACGCGCAAGGATCGCGAAGCGATCATCGTCTCGGAAATTCCCTACCAGGTGAACAAGGCCACCATGGTGGAGCGCATCGCCGAACTGGTGCGCGACAAGAAGATCGAAGGCATTTCCGATCTACGCGACGAATCCGACCGCGACGGTTTTCGCGTCGTCGTCGAATTGAAGCGGGACGCGGTGCCGGAGGTGGTGCTCAACCAGCTTTACAAGTTCACGCCGCTGCAGACCAATTTCGGCGCCAACATGGTGGCGCTCGACACCGGTCGTCCGTTGCTGATGAACCTGAAGGATCTGCTGACGATCTTCGTCGCGTTCCGCGAACAGGTCGTCACGCGCCGTACCAAGTTCCTGCTCAACAAGGCGCGCGATCGCGCGCATATCCTCGTCGGCCTCGCGATTGCAGTGGCGAATATCGACGAGGTCATCCGTGTCATTCGTACTTCGCCGGATCCCGCCACCGCACGTGACATCCTGATGGAGCGTCATTGGCCCGCGCAGGACGTGGCGACGATGATGATGCTGATCGACGATCCGCGTCATCGCCTCGAGGAAGACGGCACCGCGCGGCTGTCCTTCGAACAGGCCAAGGCCATTCTCGATCTGCGACTGGCTCGCTTGACAGCTCTGGGCCGCGAAGAAATCTCCGACGAGCTGGACAAGCTCGCCGTCGAGATTGCGGACTATCTGGAGATCCTGCGTTCGCGCGCGCGCGTTCAGGGCATCATCAAGGACGAGCTCGGTGCGGTGAAGTCGGAATTCGCGACGCCGCGCAAGACCGTCATCATGGAGCAAGAGGGCGAGGTCGAAGACGAAGACCTGATCCAGCGCGAAGACATGGTGGTGACGGTGTCGCATCATGGCTACGTCAAGCGCGTGCCGCTTTCGACCTATCGGGCGCAGCGCCGCGGCGGCAAGGGCCGCTCCGGCATGGCGACGCGCGACGAGGATTTCGTCTCGCGTCTGTTCGTCGCCTCGACCCATACGCCCGTGCTGTTCTTCTCGTCGCGCGGCCAGGTCTATAAGGAAAAGGTCTGGCGTCTGCCGATCGCGCCGCCAAACGGCCGCGGCAAGGCGATGATCAACATCCTGCCGCTGGAGCAGGGTGAGCGCATCACCACGATCATGCCGCTGCCTGAGGACGAGGCGACGTGGAACGATCTCGACGTGATGTTCGCGACCACCGGCGGCAATGTCCGCCGCAACAAGCTCTCTGACTTCGTCGATGTCAGGCGCTCCGGCATCATCGCCATGAAGCTCGATGAGGGCGAAGCGATCGTCGATGTGCAGATCGCCACCGAACATGACGACGTGCTGCTGACAGCGGCCGGCGGCCAGTGCATCCGTTTCCCGGTGACAGACGTTCGCGTGTTCCAGGGCCGCAGCTCGATGGGCGTTCGCGGTATCTCTCTGGCGGACGGCGACAAGCTGATCTCGCTCACCATCCTGCGCCACCTCGAGGCCAATTCCGATGAGCGCGCTGCCTATCTGCGCCGTGCCAATGCGGTACGTCGCGGCGGCGCCGAGGAGCGTGCCGATGTCGCGGACGAAGCGGCAGCGGCTGTAGAGACCGAAGAGGCGACCGGCGCCATCGAGCTCGGCGAGCAGCGCTATGTCGAGATGTCGGCCAGTGAGCAGTTCGTGCTGACCATCAGCGAGAACGGCTACGGCAAGCGGACCTCGTCGTTCGAGTACCGCACCACCGGCCGCGGCGGTAAGGGCATCGTCGCGATGTCGGTCAACAACCGTAATGGCAAACTGATCGCTTCGTTCCCGGTCGAGGACAGCGACCAGATCATGCTGGTCACCGACAAGGGCCAGCTCATCCGCTGCCCGGTGGAAGGTATCCGCATTGCGGGCCGTTCGACCCAGGGCGTCATCGTGTTCAACACGGCTGACGACGAGCACGTCGTGTCGGTCGAGCATATCGGCGAGGCGGGCGAGGGCGAAGAGGGCGAGAATGGCAACGGTGCGCCGGTGGCGGAAGGCTGAGGCTCTCCGCAGCGGCTGGCACGTTGATAAAAAACCCGCGGTCATGCCGCGGGTTTTTCTTTTATGTATGTGATGTGCGGGATGGGTTGAGCGAAGCGAGAACCCAACACCTCGCGCTTGCTCGGTCGAAAGGGGCTTTTCGGCGCTATGCGCCTGCGCTCTTCGGCACCGGCGTATTGAGCAGCTGTTGCTCCCACAGATACGCAATGCCGCTGCCGCCTGCATGCTGCGTCATCACTTCCGTTAGCTTGGCGGCGCTCTCAGCCCGCGCCCAGTCGCGCTGCCATTCGGCCGCCACTGCCAGCCAGGTCATCATGTTGGCGCCGGCCGCGATCATGCGCTGGATGGCGACCTGATGGGCCTCGACCGAAACGGCGCCCGAGGCATCGGTGACGACCGTTACGTCCCAGCCCTCGCCGAGGGCCTGGATCGTCGGCATCGCGACGCAGATCTCAGTCCACAGGCCCGCGATGATCAATTGCTTGCGGCCCGTTGCCTTGACGGCATCCACCGCTTTCGGGTCTTCCCAGGTGTTGATAAAGGTCCGGTCGATCACCTCCTGGCCGGGGAACACGTCGGTGATCTGAGGGAATAAGAGACCGCCACGCTCGGCGAGCACCGAGGTCAGGATGGTGGGAACGCCGAACGCCTTGGCGGCCTTCGCCAGGCCCGCCGTATTGTTGATCACCATCTGCGGTTCATGGCTGTTCACGTTGGCGAGCTGGTAGGGCTGGTGGTCGATCAGAATGAGGACCGAGTCTTCGGGACGAAGGAGCGACGCAAGGCCATTACGAAAGGTCATGAATACATCCTCTGCTGCCGTTACGGGTGAGGTTGGTTTGCCGGGAGACGTGTGACGACAGCGGCACCGTCTGGGCGCGGTATTGCCGTTCCTCGGCGTAATGGGGTAGTGCCCTCCCGTGCCAAGCTGTGTCGCGAAACGGGGAACGCTGAATGGACATCGAAGAGCTGCGGACATTCGTGGAAGTTGCCGATGCCGGGGGCGTTTCGCCCGCTGCGCGTCGGCTCAGCGTCTCCAAGTCGATCGTCAGTCGGCAGCTTGCTCGCATTGAAGCGGAACTTGGCGTGCAGCTTCTCGCACGAACCACGCGCGGCGCTGCGCTCACCGAAGCGGGGGTCGCGTTTCGCGACCATGCAGCGCGTGCTTGCGCCGAGATCGACGCGGCCAGGGAGTTGCTCCTGCCTGATGGCGAGCTTTGCGGCCGCTTGCGCATCGCGGTGCCGCTTACTTTCGGCCCAACGCACTTAGCTCCCGTGCTTGCGGACATGGCGCGACGGCACCCGCAGCTCCACATCCATAGCGTCTACAGTGATCGCTTCGTTGATCTCATCGCCGAAGGTTTCGATTGCGCGATCCGGGTTGGTTATCTTCCGGACTCCAACCTGATCGCGCGACACGTCGGGCCTATCTATGGAAAACTGGTCGCCAGCCCGGACTATATCGCAGCGCATGGTTCCCCCGAGACGCCGGACGAACTCGTCGCGCATCAGGCTCTCATGCAGGGCACAGAAGCCTGGCAATTCATGGACGGCGACAAGACAATCACGGTGCGCCCGCAAGGGCGCTTCAAAGCTGATAACGGCACGGCTCTCCGCGCCGCAGCATTGGCAGGACTGGGCATCGCTTGGCTCCCCGATGGCATCACCCATGACGATGTCGCCTCCGGCGCGCTTGTTCCGGTCATGACACGCCATCCGTCGCCACCGGCAGGTGTCTATGTCATCCGCCCGCCAAGTCAGCATCCCCCTCGAAAGGTGCGAGTCCTCACCGAAATGCTCATCACGTGTTTCGCAGAGGCTCCGCGCCTTGCGGGCGTGGATCGCTAGAACGCAGACAGGAGGCCTCGACGTTCGGCCAGGCCTGCTGTGAGCAGTCGCGACCGGCCGAGGCTTAAGTCGCGCGCGGCTTAAATCTCGATTTCGGTGCCGAACTCGACGACCTGTCTGGTCGGGACGTCGAAGAAAGCAGCTGAGCGTTCGGCGTTCCGCTGCAGGAACGCGAATACGGTTTCGCGCCACACCGCCATGCCGGCGACCTTGTCGCTGGGGATGATGGTCTCGCGGCCGATATAATAGGTGATGTCGGCGAGATCGATGCCGGGTAGCTTGCCCTGCTCGCACGCCAGACTCAGTCCATCGGAAATCGTCGGATATTGCATGAAGCCATAATGCAGGATGACGCGCGTGATGCCTTCGATCACTTCGATGATCTCGGCGCGATCGGCATCCGGGACGCGCGGCACTTCGGAGATCTGCACGGTCACCAGAATGACGCGCTGATGCAGAACGTGGTTGTGCTTGACGAATTGCGTCAGAGCCAGCGGCACGCCATTCGGCGTGGATGCAAGGAACGCCGCGGTGCCATTCAGCCGCGCATGGCAGCGACTGACGGCTGTCTCGATCAGGTCTTCTTCGGGCTGACGCAGCTTGGCCCGTGCGCTTTCGACGAGTTTGACACCGCTGCGCCATGTCAGCATCAGGAACGCCACAGCAGCCGCCAAGATGAGCGGAAACCAGCCGCCTTCGAACAGCTTCGTGGAATTGGCGGCGAAGAAGATGCAATCGATGATGAAGAAGAAGCCATTCACCGTCACGACGAGAAGCGGCGGATAGCCCCATTGCAGCGCGACCAATGCCGCGAGCAGCGTGGTGATCGCCATCAGCAGCGATACGGCGATGCCATAGGCGCCTGCCAAGGCGTCGGATGTGCCGAAGCTGAGCACGGCGGCCAGCGTCGCCGCCGCCAGCAGCCAGTTCACCAGCGGCACATAGATCTGACCCATGGCGTGGCTGGTGGTGTGCCGGATCTGCATCCGCGGCAGGAAGCCGAGCTGGATCGATTGCTGCGTCAGCGAGAACACACCGGAAATGATAGCCTGCGATGCGATCACCGTCGCGACGGTCGCAAAGGCCACCAGCGGGTAGTGCAGCCAGTCCGGCGCCAGTTGATAGAACGGGTTGTTGATGGCGGTAGGGTCGGCGATCAGCAGTCCCGCCTGGCCGAAATAGTTCAGCACCAGCGCCGGCAGGGCTATGGCAAACCATGCAAGCCGGATGGGAATCCGTCCGAAATGACCCATATCGGCATACATTGCTTCACCGCCGGTCACGGCTAGGAAGGCGGCGCCGAGAATGGCAAAGCTGATGTGGAAGTCCTGATGGATCAGGAATTCGAAGGCATAGAGCGGACTGACAGCAGCGAGCACGCCGGGCGATTGCACGATGCCATGGATGCCGAGCAGCGCGAGCACGGCAAACCAGCCCAGCATCACCGGCCCGAAGATGCCGCCGATGAAACCGGTGCCCTTGCTCTGCATCAGAAACAGCCCGATCAGAATGATGACGGTGAGCGGCACCACGGCCGGCGCCAGCGACGGTGCATCGACCTTCAGGCCTTCAATGGCTGACAGAACCGATATCGCCGGCGTGATGGCGCCGTCACCATAGAGCAGGGCGGCACCGACGAGACCGACGACCAGCAAATGTATGCGCCATGTGCCCGGCTCTGCGTTGCGCGCGTGGAGCAGTGCCAGCAGGGCGACGATGCCGCCTTCGCCGCGATTGTCGGCGCGCAGAATTAGAAGTGCGTATTTCAGGGAGATAATCAGGATCAACGCCCAGAGGATCAGCGACACCACGCCGAGCGTTGCTTCGGACGTGAGAGGCCCGCCATGGGCCGCCGCCTTTACGGCTTCCTTCAGTGCGTAGAGGGGGCTGGTGCCAATGTCGCCGTAGACGACACCGAGCGCGCCGATCGTTGCCGTGAGAGGAAGTCCGCCAGAGTGGCCTGGCGATGCGGCTGGGATGGCGGTCACTGGCAGCCCTCACGGGACTCGCGCTTGACAATTGCGCTTGACCGGCAGTCTGCGACGTTGCGTCGCGAATTACTATGAAATTAGTTGAAGTAGGTATCGCGAGAATTTCACTGAACTATGCGTCATGCGGGTTCGGGGAGTGGATCGTGGTTGTCCAGATTGAATATCAGGACAGCCCCGGCTCTGGCCGGGGCGCGGTATTCCTTTCCGCCTAGCGACGCTCGGTGGTCACCAGGCGGGCTTCGCGGATGGTGACGGTCTTGGTAGCGGCGTTGCGCAGGCAGGAGGCCTCGAAATTCGGCCAGGCCTGTTCCGAGCAACCGCGGCCCACGGCACGGATATCCAGACGGTCGGCCTTGGCGAGCGCCACCGGCACCGACGCCTCGACCTTCGGGGCAAAGCCCGGGAGAACGGTGAGGGCGGCTGCAATGAATGCTGCGACGGCAACTGCTGAAAGAGCCTTGATCATGACGGTCCCCTGTCATTCGGGCCGTTTTGGCCCGGTTTGTTTGTCGCTTCCTGTGCTTGCCTGATTAATCAGGCCCGGTTTCAGGAAGTTGTCGTGTCCGGGCAAAGTGGTTTCATCCGGCCCGGTTTGTGTTTCATCCGAACGCGTGTGACGACATATGAAGCTGGAAAGCCCAGTGTTTTCAGCATCGTCGCTGCGTACCCAGTAGACGCGCTGACTTGCCTTCCGGTTCGAGCCCGGCCGGAAAATAAACATCGGCCGTTCGGCCGTAGCGGACGGAACCAAGTCGGCTTGCGGCCCGAACGGGGGCGGGGTAGGAGGGGGAATGCCTCGTATCGCGCTCTATCCCGGTTCATTCGATCCCGTCACCAATGGCCATCTCGACGTGGTCCGCCATGCCGTTGGCCTGTGCGACAAGCTCGTGGTCGCGATCGGCGTTCACCCTGGCAAGAAGCCGCTGTTCTCGACGGACGAGCGGCTGGAGATGGTGAAGCAGGTGTTCGGACCGCTGGCCTCAGCCGCCGGCTGCGAATTCGACTGCACGACCTATGACAATCTCACCACCACACTGGCGCAACAGATCGGTGCGACCATCATGATCCGTGGGCTGCGCGACGGCACCGATCTCGATTACGAGATGCAGATCGTCGGCATGAACGAGACTATGGCGCCGGATGTGCAGACGGTATTTCTTCCGGCCTCGGTGAGTGTCCGCCCGATCACCGCCACACTGGTCCGGCAAATCGCCGCCATGGGCGGCGACGTTTCGGCTTTCGTCCCGGACGCGGTTGCCAAGAGCCTCAAGTCCAAATTCGCCGCTTAATCAAACGCCGGCTGACCGGCTTTCTCTGATCCGGAGTTTCCATGATCCGTATAGTCGCACTTGCTGCCGCGCTGATGTTCGCGGCTCCCGCTTTCGCGCAGGCTCCGGCAGCCCTTCCGGCTGGCCTCGACAAGGCCAATTCGGTCGTGATCGACACGACCAAGGGCCGGATCATCATCAAGCTGCGCACCGATATCGCCCCGCAGCACGCCGAGCGCATCAAGCTGCTCGCCCGCGAAGGCTACTACAACAACGTACCGTTCCACCGCGTGATGGACGGCTTCATGGCGCAGACCGGCGATGGCAAGAACTTCAACGGCACCGGCGGATCGAAGTATCCGAACCTGAAGGCCGAATTCTCGCAGGTGCCGTACAAGCGCGGCGTTGTTGGCATGGCACGTGCCGGCGATCCGGATTCGGCCAATTCGCAGTTCTTCATCATGTTCGCGGAGGGCTCGTCGCTGAACGGCAAATACACCGTGGTTGGCGACGTCGTCGCCGGCATGGACGTCGTCGACAAGCTCAAGAAGGCGCCTCCCGGTTCGGCCAGCGGCGCCGTGACCGACCCTGACAAGATGGTCAAGGTTCAGGTCGCTTCCGACATCAAGTGAGCATCATGATGCCGCGATGCAGGGTGATTGCTCTGCTCGCGGCATTATTGCTGTCTGGCGTCCTTCAGGCGCATCCGGCATCGGCTCAGTCTGACGCCGTGAGTACGCTGGAGGGCATGTTCGGAAGGCTGAAAGCGTGCTGGCATCCGCCCGCCTTGCCGCGCGGCCATCCGGGCATGGAGATCACGGTACTGTTCAGCTTCAAGCGATCCGGTGAACTTCTCGGAAGGCCGCGAATTACCTTCGAGACGCCGGATGCCTCCGAGGCCGACAGCGTTGCTTACCGAACGGCTGTGATGGAGACATTGCAACATTGCACGCCGATGCCATTTACCGGGGGCCTGGGCGACGCGGTCGCTGGACGCCCCTTCCGAGTGCGGTTTGACGACCGCCGAAACCAACCCAAACCAGTAGAGAGACGAGCATGGCTGTTACCGAGAATACTTTGATCCTTGAAACCACCCAGGGTCCCGTCACCATCGAGATGCGCCCGGATCTGGCACCGGGCCATGTCGCCCGTATCAAGGAGCTCGTGCGCGAAGGCTTCTACGACGGTATCGTCTTCCACCGCGTCATCGACGGCTTCATGGCGCAGACCGGCTGTCCGCAGGGCACCGGCACCGGCGGTTCGGGCAAGAAGCTGAAGGCCGAATTCAATAACGAGCCGCATGTGCGCGGCACGCTGTCGATGGCGCGCGCGGCCAGCCCGGATTCCGGAGACAGCCAGTTCTTCATCTGCTTCGACGACGCGTCGTTCCTCAACAAGCAGTACACTGTCTGGGGCAAGGTCACCGAAGGCATGGAGAACGTCGACAAGATCAAGCGCGGCGAGCCGGTGCAGAACCCCGACAAGATCGTCAAGGCGCATATGGCCGCCGACGCGGCTGCCTAAGTTAAGCTCCTCCCTCACGTTCGTCATGCCCGGGCAGCGCGAAGCGAACTTCGCTAGTTGTCCCGGGCATCCTCGTTTTATAGGCATCAACACCAAGGCGTGGATGGCCGGGACAAGCCCGGCCATGACGGAGTGGGAATAACTACAAACCCATGCGTACCGATATCTTCGATTTCGAACTTCCGGCCGAGAACATCGCGCTGCGGCCTGCCAGCCCGCGCGACGCCGCGCGGCTACTTGTCGTTCAGCCGGGTATTGGCGTGCAGGATCATGTCGTCTCGGATCTGCCGACCTGGCTGAAGCCCGGCGATCAGCTGGTCGTCAACGACACCAGGGTGATCTCGGCGCAGCTCAGCGGCCGCCGCATCGGCCGTGACACCGAACCGAAGATTGACGCCACGCTGATCAAGCGGCTCGACGGTTCGCGCTGGCAGGCGCTGGTGCGGCCCGCCAAGAAGCTGACCGAAGGCGACACGGTTCGCTTCGGCAATGAAGGCCGTGTCTGCCTGCTCGGTCATCTCGACGCGCAAGTCGAGCACAAGGGCGATGCCGGCGAAATCATCTTCTCTTTCTCGTTTCACGGCCCGGCGCTGGATCAGGCGATTGCCGAACTCGGCGCGCCGCCGCTGCCGCCTTACATCGCCGGAAAGCGCGCTCCGGACGAGCGTGATACGGCTGACTATCAAACCATGTTCGCCGCCAATGACGGCGCCGTCGCCGCACCGACGGCGGGATTGCATTTCACGCCGGCACTGGAAGCCGCTCTGAAGGCGCGGGGCGTCGGCCTGCATCGCATCACGCTGCATGTCGGAGCAGGGACGTTCCTGCCGGTGAAGGTCGACGACACCGCAGAGCACAAGATGCATGCGGAGTGGGGTACGATCTCGCGCGCAACGGCGGATGCGCTGAACGCAGCGCATGCGGCCGGCGGACGCGTTGTTGCCGTCGGCACGACCTCAATGCGTTTGCTGGAAAGCGCAACGTCCGAGGACGGCGTTATTCATCCGTTCGCTGACGAGACTGCGATCTTCATCACGCCCGGCTATCGTTTCCGCGCCGTCGATATCATGCTCACGAATTTCCATCTGCCGCGTTCGACGCTGTTCATGCTGGTCTCTGCCTTTGCCGGCATGGATACGATGAAGCAGGCCTATGCCCATGCCATCGCGACCGGCTATCGTTTCTATTCATACGGCGACGCCAGTCTGCTGTTTCGGGACACACGCAATCAATGACCGTCGCCAATCATTTCGAACTGCTGCGCACTGACGGCACGGCACGCAGGGGCCAGCTGACGACGCCGCATGGCGTGGTGCGCACACCGGCCTTCATGCCGGTGGGCACCCTCGGTGCGATGAAGAGCCTGCACTGGCGCGACGTGCGCGATGCCGGTGCCGATATTGTGCTCGGCAATACCTACCACCTGATGCTGCGTCCCGGCGCCGAACGCGTCGCGTCGTTCGGCGGCCTGCAGAAATTCACGACCTGGAACGGTCCGATGCTGACCGACTCCGGCGGCTTCCAGGTGATGTCGCTGGCGCAGCTGCGCAAGGTGACGGAGCAGGGCGTCACGTTCCGCTCGCATATCGATGGCGCGAAGTTCGAATTGACGCCGGAGCGGGCCATCGAGATCCAGCGGCTGCTAAATTCGGACATCGCGATGCAGCTCGACGAATGCGTGCGGCTGCCAGCGGAACATGCCGATATCGACCGCGCCATGCAGCTATCGCTGCGCTGGGCCGAGCGCTGCAAGCGCGCCTTCGAGACGGCGCCTGACGGTTACATGCTGTTCGGCATCGCGCAGGGGGGCGATGTGCCGGAACTGCGCCGCGCCAGCGCACAGGGGCTAATCGATATCGGCTTTCATGGATACGCGATCGGCGGCCTCGCCGTCGGCGAGCCGCAGGCCGTGATGCTGGCGATGATCGAGGAAGTGGTTCCGATCCTCCCCTCGGATCGGCCGCGCTATCTGATGGGCGTCGGCACGCCGGATGATATGCTGGAAGCAGTGGCGCGCGGCGTCGACATGTTCGACTGCGTGATGCCGACCCGTAACGGCCGCCACGGCATGGCCTTCACACGCCACGGCCAGATCAATATGCGCAATGCGCGGCATCAGGACGATCCGCGGCCGCTGGACGAAGAGAGCACCTGGCCGGCCGCGCGAGACTATTCGCGCGCCTATCTGCATCATCTGGTGCGATCAGGTGAGACCCTCGGCGCGATGCTGCTGTCGGAAATCAACATCGCCTATTACCAGAGCCTGATGCAGGGCATCCGCGCAGCCATCGAGGCCGGAACGTTCGAAGAGTTTCGGGCGCATACGCGCGAGGGCTGGGCACGCGGCGACATTCCGCCGCGGTAACCGGAGGTCAACTAGGTCGCCTTCACCGGTTTGGACTTCACCGGCCAGTCGATCATCCGTGCCTCGGCCGGCAGCCAGGTCCGGTGGTTTGCAGGTTCATCAATCGTTTGTCTCGCGGTCACCGGCCGCAAGCATTTCCATGGTCTTGTATTGCCGGAAAAACCTGCGGCTCGGGCGAGCCGGGAATCCTGCCCATCGCTCTCCTGCGGGCACGTCGCGCGTGACGCCGCTTGCACCGGCTATCTGTGCGCCGTCGCCGATCGTCAGATGAGGAGCAATTCCAGTCTGGCCGCCTATTGCAACAAAGCTCCCGAGAGTTGCGGATCCGGCAATTCCCACTTGCGCGGCGATGAGGCAGTGCCTGCCAATCGTCACGTTGTGGGCGACTTGTACGAGGTTATCGAGCTTCGTGCCTTCGCCGATGAACGTGTTACGGGTCGACCCGCGATCGATGGTCGTGTTTGCGCCTATTTCGACGCAGTCCTCAATAATGACGCCTCCGACCTGGAGAATTTTTATATGTCCGCCTTTGTCAGGCACGAATCCGAAGCCGTCCTGCCCGATCGATACGCCTGGATGGACAATGACGTGATTGCCGACAGTTGCGTGCGCAATGATAGCGCCGGCGCCGACCGAGCTGTGGCTCCCGATGGTGACGTCCGGGCCGATCACGACGTTTGACCCGATATAAGTACGTTCACCGATCCTGGCCCGGGGACCGATCACTGCGCCGGGATCGATGGTAACCCCGCAATCGATGATGGCCGAAGCATGAATCGTGGCGTTTGGAGAAATGCCGTCGGTCTCGAAAAGTGACCCCGGGATAGCCGCTCCTGGATAGAGCAACGCGAGGATCCTTGAGTAAATCAAATACGGCTGAGGTGTCACAAAAGAGTAGGTCTCCTTTGGAACGGATGCGCTGAAGCGCGGGGAGACGAGACAAGCGCCCGCATTCGTCTGCCTCAAGGCCTCAAGATACTTGTGATTGTCCATATAGCTCAGCTCGCCGCGGCGCGCTGTCTCGAGCGCTGCTCCAGCCGAAATGAGGAAATCCTTTGTAACAAAAAGCAAGCCCGCGATGCCCGCGACCTCACTTGCAGCGATCGTGCGCTTAGGCACGAAGAAGGGAATTTGACCGGTCATGACCGACTCCAGTGCGGGTATCCCCTCGACCCGAGAGACGGCTTCTCCGCTGTAGACCCGACAGCTGGTTAGCACGGCTTGGGAACATCAGAAATGGCGAAGGTGTGACTGCGGCGTGGTCGTTACTTGGTGCACGCGTGACGGTGCAGAAATCGTTTGCGCAGATTGCTGACCTTGACGCGTGCCGATGCTGCGCCAACGTAGACGCCGGTCGAGATGATATGCTGAGCCTCGGCGCGAGCGGCTGCTTTTGTTTGGAGCGTCAATGACGCATGGGCGATACTGGCAGCGTTCGCCTTACTGGGCGTTTTGGTTGTGCCATTTGCGTGGAAGGCAGCCCTCGACGGGCAAGCAGAGGCACGGTGAATGTGATAGTCACAATCGGTGGCTTTCTCGGATCGCGGAGCAATCCAAGATCGGTTCACGCGGGTCGGCGCGAACAGCTGTGGAGCTCCATCAAACTTGACCATCGCTCCTCTGTAAGTATCTGATTTCATTAATACTAAGACGATGACGCTTTGATCAGATGACCGGCGGATTACGTAAAGTTTGGCCGCCATATCTGAGTTATTCGAAAAAAAAGCTCCCCGAAGGGAGCTGTTGAGAGAGAGCCGTTGGTTCAGTTGCCGAAGGGCACATCGGAGCGACGGTAGAATGTAGCTCCAACTCCGATCGTCTCCTTCGCTGGCAAAATCCCTTGTGCGGTTAGTTCTGCGCGAAGTTGCGACAGCTGGCGCCGCATCGCACGAGCCAGATTGAAAAGGGTGACATACTCGGCGTTGAAGCGCTCAATGTCGTCGGTCGAGAGTACCATCTTTTTCCGACCTGACAACGGATCGACATAGCAGGTGCCTTTAATGAGGCCGCGGTCAGCGATCCGGCGAATAACTGGCGGCGCGATTTTCAAGTACGTACCCGCTTCAAAGGCGTGAACGCCAATGGGAACCTGCCGGGCAAGAAGCTGAGACACATCTCCAGGATTCACTCGAATAGACGCGACCCCGCGAACGTCGTTCCGGGACCCGACCCAAGGCAGCTTGCGGTCCAAAATGAACTTTACAATCACGGAAATCGTGCAGCGATTGCGTGCAGAAGCGTCCATGAGACACACAGCATTCGCGCTATCAGAATCCACAGGCTGCGCATCCACGAATAAGCGCCTGACAAAATCATCGAGTTCGACGATGCTATACCGGTCACGTGTGGCATCGCTCTCGGTGCATTGGCGGCTGATGATCTTGTCCTTCCGCAGGGTGTTCATCACATTGGCGGTTACGTTGATGCGTTTCTGAGCCTCCGCGAGAGAGACGCTTTTAACCATGTGATCCATCAGGCGCTCCGTGGTGGGCGCGTCGAAAAGCATGTCGCGTAGATTCCCCGCGTGCTCTTTCAGCAGCCCTTCATCCGTTAGAATCTTGATAACGGTGCGATCGCCCTTATCGTATTTCTTCTGCAGCGTAAGAATGGAATGGAAGCGTCGGGACGTGACAGGTGTTCCGAAGATGTCATCACCCGGTCCCATGGGGAAGTGAGACATGATATGTTCGGTGAGAATATCCCGGACGGGATTATATGCCGGGTCGTCCATGAGCGTCAGCCGGGAATAAAGCCGCCCATAGATCGGCGCTGGTCCGGCAGTCTTCTTTCCGGCAGCGTGCCGCGACTGCAATTGGTCACGTTTGAGATCCGTTAGAAATGAAAGAATATCGCTAGGCCCACCGTTCACAATGTCGAAACCGATTTCTCCGGCTGAGTATTTGTTAGAATCGTAGAGACTGAAAGGAGTGGTGGAATCGCGAAATAAAGCCATCGTGCCGAACAGGCGGGCGGTCTGCTCAGCCGCATAGAATGGCAGTCCATCGAGCCAACTTTCCGCTGGCTTTTCATTCAGGCGGTCAAGCAGATAGCCTTCCAGTCTGGATGGGCGGCGAGCAACGGCGGTCTTGACCAAGGCGGAGATATCATCGAGACCAGAAGCCGCAGCCGGCGACCAATCCTGGCATTCACATTCGGGCAATTTGTCCGCAATCGTGACTAAGGCAATACCGTGCTTCTCGCATGTTTCCACGGAATTGAGCATCCACTGCACGCGGCCGTACATCGCCACTGAAGATGGGAGGTCCGAGCTTGCGACGTCGTGTCTCAGACACTCCGGGCAGGCCTGGACGCGCGCCCGGCGTACTGAGTTCAAATCGAGAAGCTGTCCCTTCAGCATAATGCGATCGCCCACCGTTCGCGAGCCGCAAGCGTTCAGATCAGCGACCGATACGCCGCTGACGGCAGCCAGCGTATCAATCGCGGTCTGATCGCCCCGTTCCACGCCGTTGAAGGTGAACCCCATATCCATGGCGAACGGACGCGCTTTCATAAAATTGCGTGCCGCAAGGCGGGATAGGAAGTAAACCGGTGGCTCGTCCGGCATGATCGGCAGCCGCAGCGCGAGAGGACTAAACATTATTTCGACCGCTTATTCCTGGGTTTCGGGAGAGAGTCCGGCACGTCGATGTTCTTCTTTTCGAAGATTTTCGAACAATCGATCCCATGCCAGTTCGGCGCGATAAACGGATTGCGGTTCGCAGCGAAGGCCGTTTTGCGAGCGAAGGCGGTCGCATAGTGATCCACGCTCAGGCAATTGGCGCCGCACTGAAGAGCCTCCTCGATTGCGAGGTGCGTCAGGACGATCGAATACCCATAAGCGTTGAGGCTCGCGTGGGAGAGGCGGGCGATGAAGTCAGCTTCCTTTTCAGCCGTCTCCCTCCAGCCGTCGAAGACCTGAGCGGATCGGCGACCCTCCGGCGCTGCCGTCTCATCACCTTCGACAGCCTCCCGGAACGGAGGGCGCAGTTTCGCTTCTTCGGCGTAGGTCTCGACCATATCCAGCAACTCGCCATGCTGCTCGAGGGCGACACTTGCGAACGGAACGATTGTGGTGCGCCGGAAGAGCTGAGGATCGTGGTGGATGAAATCTTCCAACGTGGAGACGCCCGAAATGATCACCGTGATCCGGTGCTTGTACATGGCGTTCTTCAGGGTGTCGGCCATCTGCTGCAAGTCTTTGTCGGGCATGTTGTGGACGACATGCTGCATCTCATCGAAATGCACGATGAATTTCCGCATGTGATAAAGGCGTTCGAAGGCCATCTCCCACAGCCGGTGCGTCGGCAGGTCGCGCTCGACGCCGTACCCGGTCGCGCGCAGCAGGGTTCGCGCGAGCTGCATCGAAGTGCAAGGGCTTGGTACTGCTACGCTGACCAACGGAGATTTGGAGATCGGGTTCTTATAGTCCTTGAGCACCGGATGGGTGTCGAAGAACCGTTCCAGGGAGCGCGACTTGCCCACGCCCGTTGGGCCAATGAGCACAAGGCCGCTTCCACGAGCGCGGTTGAAGAACGAAGGTGGTTCGGTGACATCCTCGCGCTGAACCGCCTTTCCGATCAGTAGCGTCAGTTCTTGCGAAAGCCGGTCATCCCTGTCGTTGGGCAAGAATTTCGCCCGGATGGTCTCCATGAGCGAGAAAAACTGACCTGCGGCAGCGGTGGCCTCATGGTGGAGGCGGGCGACCGGGTCATCGTTGAAGTCGGGAAAGGCGTCGTCGGGCATCTGGATTCCATTTCTAAAATTGACCGCCGCGCTGAATGCGCGGCGGTGACTGTTGTGGAGCGCGTTAATCCTCGAGCTTGCGCTTCCTGCGAGGCTCGCCACCGATGGAGGTAATCGGCAGGATGATGGGCTTGTCGCTCGTCACGGGAATCCCGTTGCCGAGGATGTCGCCACTCGGTTTTTCGTGGGAGCGTTCGTCGCGGACGATCTCGAATCCGAGCAGCAGGTTGTCTTCAGTGCGGTTGATCTCGTCAGCGCTCGGCCTGGGGGCCGAGATGGCGGTGCGGCGCATCGCATCCTCCGCGATGCCGGAGATGGCCCGAATAGCGTCGTGAACAATGTGCTCGTAGATGCGAGCGCCAGCGGCATGCCTGGCCCGCAGGTCTGCGATGGCGTCCTGCCACGTGCTCAGGTCCACACCGCGGACGGATTCACGAATAGAAGGCACCACATTCCAGCGATCGTTGAACCAGACGGAGATGTGTCCGATATCCGCGGGGTCGAAGCGGATGTTCAGGTTCACGTCACCTGCCAAGCGACGGAATTCCTGAATCTCATCCGACTGGTAGTCGTTGCACTGAACGCGAATGCCGCGTCGTTCCAGCTTGCGCTCGAGCGGCACCCCAAAAATAGCCCGCCGTTCATGGACATTCGGGCAAGGAGCGATACCGTACTGGTCCGTGAGGCGCTTCCAGGCATTGTACGGCGTTTCGCCCATCAGACCTTCGTGCGGGGTGTGATGGTAGACATCGACCACCCAGCGAACAAAGATCTGCGGCAACTGCGTGGTGAGCAGCGACGCACGCTTGTGGGCCTGGTACTCGCCCTTATCGACTACGTTGTTGAACGCGCGGCCGGTGAAGAAGGGCATGAGGCCCGTGTGGATGGAGCCGAAGATGCGCTCGATATGTCCACGGAGATACGAGATGCCCGCAGGAGCGTTTTCGTACACAGCCTTCAGTCCGGTCACCGCCTTCCGGAAGCCCTGATCGATGAAGGGCCCTCCAGCGTCGGGGGAATACAGGCTGCCCGGGCCGCGCTGGGGCCAGTCGGATTTACAGCCAGCCGCAAGTGCGATAGCGCTCTTGTCCGAGACGCTCATAGCGAGCGCCGCGATGGCATTCTGCGCGTCGGCCCTACGCGAAATGCGGAATCCGAGAACGCAGCGGCTAGCAACGTCGAGCACGAGGCAAAGCTTGAGCCGTTCGGCCTTCAGCTTCTTAAGATCCTCATCACTGATGCCTTCGGTCAAGCCGAGGTCGTTGGCGATCGTGTGAAGCGGGATCGTGAACTCGTCGATCTGCACGTGCTGAAGGGGGCGCACGACATCAAGGCCGGTACCGACCATCACGAACTTCGCCCGCGCGCTTGCCACGCCATGGCGGCTTGCATAGACCTCGAACTGGTTGAGCTTCAGGATCTTGCGGCGCAGCGTCGCCTTGGCCGGACAGATGAATTCCGGCAGTCCGCTTGCCACGCGCTTCTTGTTAAGCTCAGCGACATCCGCTTTGAGCAAATCATAGACATGGCTCACGGAGGGGCGGCTTAACTGGCAATAGCTGACCGCGGCGTGCTTCGTCACCAACTTCTGAATTTCGGAGTCCAGGCTGGAAATCGGGTTACCGCTGAAGCGATGGCGGGTGCGCAGGGACAAGGCGTCCCGGGACCCGCTTTCGTACGCCTTCAACCAGCGACGAAGCGCGCGAGGCGACGGATAACGTTCGGGGCATTTGTTCTTCTCCTTCTTCTTGCTTTTGTCGAACCGGTTGTCCTGATCAACCAAGGCCAGGAAAGTCTCGCGCATGACGCGCTTGATGCACTCGTCCGTGCGCTTGACCGACTTGTCGGCAGCTTCGCGGAGCAGGAATTGGGTCACGTAGAATTCGCGGCGGATCAGTTTCTCCGCTTCGTCATCGCGCAGATCGCTGATGTCGTTCACGCCAGCGAGCAAACGTGCATGAGCGCGAGACTCCTGGTGCCAGTTCTTCTCGATGCTCATTTCGCCAGCGTCGATCAGCTTGACGATTTCGTCATGCGTGAAGTGCTCGTGCAGATCGACGTTCTGTCCGAGGCGAGCGAGCACGTAGCCAGAGTCGTCCTGACGGACAACGCGGCGCTCGCTGTTCTTGAGGATGATGCGGTCGAGTTCAGAGATGAGGATCTTCGTCATGTCAGTCTTCCTTCCAAAAAATGGGCGCAGGGGGTCGATGCGTCAGCATGGTCTGCTGACGCCTGTTCTTGTGACGGGGCGGGTGAGGCCTAGTTCGTGGATGCTTCGGTCGGACGGACGCCCGTGCGAACGTAGGTGTCGTAGGTGATGCGTTCATCGCGCTTCACCTGAACAAGCACTTGGGAAACGATCAGGCGGATGATCGAGCGGAAGCCCATCGCACCAAGGCCGCTTGCCTTGACCAGATCGGCGATGCGCACGGTGCCGATCATCTCCGCCGCCAACCGCGTAATCGCCTCATCATGCTCGGCGACAGGGAAGCGCAGGAAGTCGAACGCCATCGTTGCGTTGTAGCGGTCTGCGTAGCTAAAGTCGGCATCGGTCACCAAATGCACCGCCTTGGCAGTTCCCGGCGGGAGCTGTTCCGCGATCTGCCGGAAAATGGTCTTGATGCCGGAGCTGACCACGAGTGCAGCGGGCTTCACGCCGACATATTCCCAGCTTTCGTCGCGGTTGATCACGCGAAAGTCGAAAGTGTGATGGCGAAAGGAGGCGCCATCCCAGTAGGTCACAGCGGGCGGCTGTTCTTCGATCGTCAAAGTTTGCGGGCGCAGCGCGAGCATAAAGAAGACCATAAGTTCAAGATGGCTTTCGAGATGGACGACGCGGTTCTGATAGATGGCGAAGCCGCGGCAGATTTCGCGCGATTTCAAAGCGGGAATACGCGAGGCGCGGGATGCTTCGGGCGGGACAGAGTAGTTCACGGTGACCTCCAGACGGACCTCAAGCGTTCCGGGAATCGATTCCGGCTGACTTGAGTGCTGATTTCGAATTTTCGGCGGTTGATCGAAGACGCGTGAAGTCGCGGATTTGGCCGCGACGTCAGCGGGCTATGAGGTCGTGAGGGATGGAATCGATCACTGCAGTTCTCCTGAACCGAACCCGGAGGCGTCGGATGATGTCGTCCAGAAGATGTTCTTCTGGAACGGAGCGATTGAACGAACAGCGCCGCAGCGCCGTGCGATCAGCCGAATATCTTGGAGAAGGCCGTGGAGGTGAGGGGAGTGCTGTAAAGGGAAGCGCGAGCGATAGTCATAAAAGTCGGCCTCCTCTTTCTCGGATCACCGTGGTGATCGCAGGGCACTCAAGTCCGCGAGAGCGAACGTGGCCAAACAAGTCGTTGTCTGGTGCGCCTGTACCTACTGGATCCTGCTTTTGGTTGTCAAAGATCTTATCGAAAAGCTGGGAGAGGTTATCGAAGATGGTTAAGTTCGATTAAGTCGCTTGCCGCAAACTTATCGGAAACTCTGCGCTACTTCGAGAAGCGTCGGCGCGATCCGCCCACAATCACACGTTTTCTTCGCGTCTCAGGGAGCCATTAAGACGATGAACTATCAGGGAAATCGCGGCCGTCATTTGATCTAAAGCGCATCATTGAAGGCAGAAGGCCCCATGCGCGCAGTGCTCTGTCATCGGCACATCTGCCGTATCGACTAGGGCGAGCGACACCTGATTGGGCGACACGGTGGTCCTGCAAATGCGACGTCGAGCTTTCAGTTCGACGCGTCCGCCCCTGACGGCTGAATGCGATCGTACAATTGAAGTTACGACGAGCGAGCGATGTGCTCAGCGAGTTCGTCTGCATTCATAACGCACGTAGCCTGCAGCGTTTCGACGATGCGCCTTAGGGTGGCCTTCTCACGCGAGAGAATGGCTTCTGCCTGATTGAAGCATTCCCGTAACATGACTTCGACCCGACTGCGCAGTCTTCCATCGCATTTAAGGCGCTGCGAAAGGTCTTCGTGCCTGTTGGACGTCAGGTACACGAGGCTTCCATCCATTCCGAATGAAGCGACCATGGCTGTCGCGATCATGGTCGCCTGATGCAAATCAGAGCCGGGTGCACTTCCCCCGAAGTCACCAAACTCGCCGATCAGGACATGCTCCGCAGCGAGTCCGCCCAAGATTGTTGTAATGATAGCCAGGTAGGTCTTCGGCGTTCTGTCGAACCCGGGAGTATTTCGGTGAATGGTGTGCCCATGGCCCATCCTGGTCTCGCTAATTTCGCGGAATACCTTGATTTCCACGGGCACTGCTCCTGCTTCATCACGCAGAACGTAGCCGACAAGTGCGTGCCCGGCTTCGTGAGTGCAGGCGCGAAGGAACGATTCCTCAGAGAGGTTTGCGCGCGCAGGCAGAGACGCGGTCAGGTCCGAAGGGGCCATCTCCCGATGGTTTGTTCTGGCTCGACGGCGGGCGTCGCGAACAATCTGCTCAATAACGGCACCTGTTGCGCCCTCGAGACGGGCAGCGACGCCGGTCAGGTCCGCTGCCGCGATCGCATCGCCAAGGTGGTGTCGAAGAATTCCCAATCTCGCGGCCGTGTCCGGGAGAGAAATCTGCAAATGACGCCCGAGCCTCCCGGGTCTCAGGAGGGCGTGATCGATCCGTTCCGGATAGTTCGTCGCTCCGATGACGACGACACCGGTGCGCTTCTCGACGCCGTCGAGACATTCCAGAAGTGCGTTGATGACCTCAGAGCAATATTGCTCGTGATTGAGTGAGAGGCGATCCCGGCTTCCGAAGGCGTCGAATTCGTCAAGGAACAGGATGCACGGAGCATTTGCGATCGCCTGATCGAAAGCGGCGCGCATGGCGGCTAGCAGACTTCCCAGATGGCCCTTTGCCTGCCACTGCGCCAGGGAGTGGGCGTACAGAGGGACACCGCAGGTCGCTGCCAGGCATTGCGCGAAGAAGGTTTTCCCGGTGCCGCTGGGTCCGCTCATTAGCGCGCCTCCATCGACGTCAGCCCAGGTGATGCTTCCGGCCTTGTACGCGGCGAGATCCGACACCAATGCCCGTCCCCAGTCGGCGGCTTCTCCGTATCCGGACAGAGTATCGATCGTCTGGATGCGCGCGGCGTTTTCGACGGACGACCTTTGCCGTCCCAGAATTTGGACGACGTCCGGCAATCGACGGCCGCGTTTGACGATGGCGCTCAGCATGCCATCCTGGATGGTGGCCGCGGCCTCGACCACACTGGTTGGAGCGGAAACGCCCATGATTGCCCGGAACGCGGTCTGGATCGCGGTGTGATCGACGCTCTCCAACGCAACGATGCGATCTGCAGCTGCGAGAAATGCGTCCGAGAAATGCTGTTTCTCAGAAGCGAAGCCGAACAAGATGTGACTGTCGACGAGCGTAGCGTTAACCGACTGAGCATGCCCTTTCGAGTTCGAGCCTTTCTTGGAATCGAACAGAAGATGGTAGGTCTGCCTGTTGGAAGTGAGGTCGTTCAGCAGATCGATGGCAGCGCTGTGGATCCAGGCCGTAGCGACGGATTGCGGGACAATGAATCCGACCGTCGCCATTCTGCCTTTGAGCACGTGCTGCATCCCTTCTTTCCGAAGAGCGCGAACGATGAAACGGCGGGCGATCAGGGTGCCTGCGTTCGTCTGGGGTGCCTGCCTGCGAGGGTAACGTCGTCTCAAGGAATTGTATTTCGGTCGCTTCATGGAGCCTCCAAGGATGGTTGATTTTCAAAAGGATTGCGGGAAATTGCCGGGGTCGCCGACCGGATCCTCGAGCACCTAGAGGCGGGAGAGGGTCCGCGCGTATCCGACGGCAGGCGAATACAGCCACAACCCCGAGGTCCTGTTGGTGCGGCCGTCCTTGATGCTCGGATGACCTGTGACGGTGCCGGTGAGGCACGGCTCCGGCCGGGATGCGAGTTTCCAGTTCCTGAGGACGGGTGCGCGCTCGAGCGCTCTTCGGCCTGGGTGCTCTCCGTTTCTCGCAAGCTCGAGGGCTCGGATGAGCGACTTCAGACGCTCAATTTCGATACCAATTCTTGCATTAGGGGAGTTGTCTTTGATGATGAACATGGCATGGCTCTCGTTGGCCACATCGCACAGCGACGCCTGGAAGCAAGACACGCTGGTGTCCGGCCCGAGCATGGCACTATCGATCTCTACGTCGATGAAGCGCCGCAAAGCTAGATCGGTTGCGAAATTGATCGCGATGCGTTTGATCCGAACGTGTTCGTCGGCGCTCCTGGGGCTTGGAGGCGTCTTCTACGAATAAGTAAGGCCTTCGATGCTGAGCCAGAGCTTGCTCAGCCTGCGGCAGCAAGGATCGAGGTATGCGCGACGGCGCAAGCCGGATGCTATTATGATCCCCGCCGTGTCATCTCCTTCGATAGCAAATGCGAGCACCGCCGACAGGGCGACGTCGATATCGGGATGAGAGATTTCGCGCCGCTTCATGCGATCGAGTGCAACGCCGATCGCGGTCGTGATTTCAGCAGTAATGCCGTTCCGCCAATCCGTCTCGCTTCGCCGGACCGAGCCGGACACCGCTCGACGAAGGATGTCCGCGTCAGCATCGCAGAAATGGAGAGGAGGGTGCGTCCTCCACCATTTCAGGACCCAGTCTCGCTCGAAACCCGCCGGGTGAGCGATGACAAATGGGAGCGATGCTTTCCGGGATGATTGGACGACAGGACAGTGGGTCTGCAAGGCGACGATCATGAGATTGCCTCCCGGTAGGGATTTGATGAACGTTTGCGGGGTGAGATCATGCGTTGGGCGCGGTATTGCGCCGTGGGTCTAGAAGTCGGCAAAGAGCCAAAGATCACTGTAAAGAGCGCAGCACGGGTCGATCTTTGCGCGGCGCTGTAGGACCCAGGAGAGGAAGATCGCGGAAGTGGGCTTCCCGAGCAGGGCGTTGGCGAGCGTTGCCGAGACGGCCAGGTCCACTTCAGGAGCGTCTATGGGGTGGCTCTTGATCTGGCGGAGGCAAATGTGCATTGCGACCGTTTCATCTCCTTCACCATCGCCTAAGATTGCGCGAAGCCAACAGTTCTCACCGTCCAACCGGCTTCCACTCAGTGCAAATCGTATCGAGGCCGAATCCTTTCGGCACATTTGATCCGGTCGTCTCGTCCGCCAGTAGATCAACGGCGAAACGGCGTCCGCCGGTCGATCCGAAAGATGGGCCGGATGAAGTTTCGTCAACTTGGCCGTGAAAATGCCGTTCGGGATTGCCGAATGCATGTCGCAAGCTCCGGGATGTGTGGTTACGGGTACGGGAAGGCGAACGTGATCGAGCGTCGCGGACGGATCACGCGAGCGAGGCGAGGTGATGAGGATTCCGCGTACGCATTTGCGCGTGGTGGAAGCGCCGATGAAGGAAAGTGGATAGGCACTGCTGACCCGGCTAAGCCAGGCGTTATCTCATTAAGTCCTTCGGCATTTTGAGCACGCTCATTTGCCGATCAATGCTCTTCAAGGATTCGCGGTAACGGAATGACGCCGCGACATTCGAGTGCGATCGAATCCTATCAAAGGATTCATTTGTCTGCGTTTAACTAATCCAGCGGAGACCGGCGGACTACCGCCTCTTAACTGATTGTTAACCTATCACGGGCTCGCGATGTCGTCACTAACTGATGCAGCTTATGGTTAACGGGGCGCTCGTTACTCGAGAGCAGGTGCGCGCTGCGCGTGCTTGGCTCAACTGGAGCCAAGATGAGCTGTCTGCGAAGTCAGGCGTATCACGGCGCTCCATCGCCATGTACGAAGCAGGGAGGACACTCCCTTACGACGACACGCTCGAAAAGCTGAGGCACACATTCGAGGTCGCGGGAGTGCGATTCCATTTCGTCGGAATGGTGGGCCGGGGCATCAGTTTTAATCCTGAAGGCGAAAGCTCGCCTTAGGCAGCCTCGCTCGGAGAGTGACATGCCGACTTTTCGGACACTTGGCACTTTTCCCGCGGAGCATGAACGGTCACTGCATCTCCATATCCGCGGTCTAAACGCAGCGGTTCAACCGCCTGGACAGAACCATCGCAATTCGTCGCGTAGAATTCGACCGCGTCCGTTTCGGGATCGATGATGGCCATCGAAAGCACGCCGGAATGATAAGCACCCGTGTCCAATGATATACGGTTTTCGGTGACGACGGGTCGTGGTGGCTCAAGCATCGTATGGCCGTGGACGATTATGTGTGAGAGCGGCCCCACGTAATCGAGAAATTTCTCTCTGATCCACATCAAATCTTTCTCGCTCTGCTCCCCGATGGCGACGTGCGGATCAATACCGGCATGTACGAACGCATATCGTCCCACGATCTCAATCAGCGACGCTCGCCTCATCAGACTTACATGATCCGCGTGGCGAACTGCGACATCGGCAATCTCTTCCACGGTATGGGGATCGTCGTATCCTATAAAAGAACGGAGGGTGTTATAACCTCCGTTGCGTATGAATCTGTTTTTCAAATGCTCGTCGCCGGGGTTATCGAGCACCTCGAGAAACATCTGCTCGTGATTTCCGCAAAAAAGGCGGCTGCCCGGCCATCGTTGGATACAGTCTTGAACGATGATCATCGCTCCGAGCGGGTGGTGTCCCCGATCCACAATATCACCGAGGAAGAAGATCATCGGAATTCGACGATTACGTTCTGCATGATCGCCGATGAAGTCGACCAAGCGAGCGAGGAGAACGGAGCAACCATGAACGTCCCCGATCGCATAGATTGTCGAATTGTTCACAGCATTCCCTCATCGTGGCAAAAGGGAAGGCAGCACGTCGTGAGTCTTCGCATTCTGGCGATCGCCAGAGACCACAATTTTCTGAAGAACGGTCTTGCAAATTCTGCGGCATTTGATCCATTGATCGTATGCCGAGCAACTATCCCGTTGTCCACGTTCCTTGGTGTATGGGGATTCAGACCCCTCGTTAGGGTTCTCCCATCGCAGTGGAGGCGGAAGACTTGGCAGCAACGGTTTGCCCTGCCGTTGCGGCGCTTTCGGATGCGATTTGCTTCGCCGCATTCAAGAGTTCGTCGACGCGACAAGCGGCACGATAGATCATCCCCCTGCGGCTGCCCTTCATATCGTTTTCGGCCCGGTCCAGGCATGCAGTAAGGATCTTCCGAATGGTTTCGACGTCTTTTTTCTTGACGGTGTCCGGCAAAGACTGAACCGCACCAGCAAAGACGACGTCTTCTTCGATTGTGGTCGGTTCGGAAATTTCGCCTCTTATCAGTTGTTTCGCGAGCGCTCCAGGCTTTCCAGAAGCTGAACGAAATGCCAAGTCTTTACCCTCGATACGTCTAACGACTGCGTCGCGTGAAGAGGGATGGGTTGCAACACTTGATCGAAGATCGTCAGCGATCTTCGACGCTGTTTGCGTTGTTTGATTGATATAGAACCAAATCGGCATCCAACGTCTTTGATTGAATGCTTGAAAGTGGATATATGAAAGCGGCTCAGCGATTTTTTCATTTAAAAGAAAGTTGCGCACCACGGCATCTGGAGTTACGTGCTGCCTGATAACGTGTGTACGTTCTTTCTCGGCTTCAGACACGGGCTCCACGTTGCCGATAAGTTTGAGCGCGGGTGATCCTTTCTGCTGCGTAAAGTCTCCTTCTCGAACGAATTGGATGGAGGCGAGCAGGGACTTGTCTATTACAAATCTGCCACTGGCGCCGGAAACCTCGCCACTGTCGAGGTCGATCGTCGCGTCTTTACCTGATGCTACGCGTCTGACGCGCGCGCCGAACTCTGCAATCGCGCGTTGCTCTCGCGCGGCAATGATCTGGCGCAGTTCTCCGGGCTTGATGAGCCTGGTCTCGCCGACATATCGGAAGTAAATACCCCCTTCCTTTATATCTTGACCAACATTCTTGATGGCAAGAACGGGGGCATCGGCGTGCTTCTCTACATACAACACGCCGACCAATCGACCTCCGAGATCAAGTGACGCCTTGGTGACATGAGGGACAGGGTCGAGAGAACTTGCCAAGGCTCTATTGATCAACCCCACGTCGGTGTTCGTAAAAGTGGCATCCCGTAACCCTTCGGCCTGGAAGCTTCCGTCTGTTATGCCCAACAAGATGTAGCCGCCTCTGTTATTGGCGAGGCCGGCTACGGCGCGCAGGATTTTCGAGAAGTGGTCTTCGGGCCGAAGGCGAAAGCTTGCTTTGCACTCTGCACGATCAGTTTCACCTCCGATGAGCTTCCATCCACCTCCCGCGCGCACGAACATAGCTCTCAAGACGCGCTGATCTACCGGTGAAGGGGCGGGGGGTCTTTCAGCGCTCCCGTCGCCCCAGGATGCCAGAAATGCGTCCAGCTCCTCAGGAAGCGCCTCTTCGACGCTCGCGCCATATTTCTCGGCCTTGATCTGCGCAATGCGGCCGGAGCTGATCAGACGGTCAGAGCGGTTGAAATAGTAATGGATCGCGTCGTTGCGCCAACCTTTGCGTAGCATCGCTTTGACGAGGGCGATCTCACTATCGGTTAATGATCGCTGCTTGGTCATGCAAAGGCGCCCCCCATCCCTGTTTTCCGGAATGTGCACCAGCCGCACTTCGAATCCTACTGTCCGTGAGGCGAAAATGCTCTTCTTAGCTTGTTTGAAGACGACCTAGACCGAAGTTCCAGATTTCTTACTGTGTGTCGGCTCGAAACTTTGCCCCTATCGGCGGCGAACCGTGACTCGGCCCACGGCTGATTTCAATCGCAGTGTCAGGTACATTGAATGGCTCACGGGTGGGGTCAACTGTCGTCAAGCTTGGCAAGCATCAGACGGCTTTCTCCAGGTTCAGCCGTCTTGAGACCTCAATCGCGGCTTCCTTTCTTTCGCTGTAGCGGTCTGTCAGATGCGCCGAGATGCCCCGAGTGAGCAGAGTGAATTTCACCAACTCCTCGGCGACATCAACGATGCGATCATAATAGGGCGACGGTTTCATCCGCCCGGCCTCGTCAAATTGCTCGTAGGCCTTGGCGACGGAAGACTGATTGGGGATCGTGATCATCCTCATCCAGCGCCCCAACACGCGAAGCTGGTTCACGGCATTGAACGATTGGGAACCGCCGCTGACCTGCATCACTGCCAGCGTTTTACCCTGCGTCGGACGGACGGCACCAAGTGCCAAAGGGATCCAGTCGATCTGCGCCTTCATGATGCCGGTCATGGCTCCGTGGCGTTCCGGACTGCACCACACCTGTCCTTCGGACCAGGCGGACGATTCACGCAATTCCTCAACTTTCGGATGGGTCGCCGGCGCGTCGTCCGGAAGCGGCAGGCCCGTGGGGTTGAAGATGCGAGGCTCCGCGCCGAAAGCGTTCAGTAAGCGGGCGGTTTCTTCGACGGCAAACCGGCTGAACGACCGCTCGCGCAGCGAGCCGTAGAGCAGCAGGATGCGCGGCCGATGCTCGATGGCCGGGCCCCGCTGCAGAAGCGTCGCGTCCGGAAGCCGTAAAGCCGCTGGGTCGATATTCGGAAGATCAGCCAGCATCGATAATCTCGCCGTCTTCCTTGACGAAGCGGCCGATGTGCGGGTTCGGCAAAATATCGAGAACGGCCTCCGACGGGCGGCAAAGCTTCACACCCTTGTCGGTCACCACGATGGGCCGGTTGATCAGGATAGGATGGGCCAGCATGAAATCGATCAGTTCGTCATCGGTCCATTTCGGATCGGCCAGGGCGAGTTCGCCGTATGGCGTTCCTTTCTCACGCAGCAGAGATCGGATGGGGATGCCCATTGCTTCGACCAATTCCTTCAGCCGATCTCGCGACGGCGGCGTCTTGAGATACTCAATGACCTCGGGGTCTTCACCGCTCTGGCGGATCATGGCCAATGTATTGCGGGACGTGCCGCAGTCGGGGTTGTGATAAATGATCACCGTCACGACCGGGCCTCCACGCTTTTAGCAGTTGGTTGATGCGAGCCCGATTCATACCAGCCCCGGGACGCCTGGACGATCTTGACCACGGAGAGCATGACCGGAACCTCGACGAGCACGCCGACGACCGTCGCCAGCGCAGCTCCGGAATTCAGGCCGAACAGGCTGATCGCTGCTGCCACCGCCAGCTCGAAGAAGTTGCTGGCACCGATCAGTGCTGCCGGGGCCGCCACGCACCAGGCCACGCCGAAACGGCGGCTGAGCCAGTAGGCAAGACCGGCATTGAAGTAGACCTGAACGAGGATAGGCACCGCGAGAATGGCGATTACTGTCGGCTGCGCGATGATTTGCTCACCCTGGAAGCCGAACAACAACACCAGCGTTGCCAGCAGGGCAACGAGCGATAGTGGCTGCAGCCGATTCAAGGTCCGTTCAAAGGTTGGAAGACCGGCCGCCAGAAGTGCACGTCGCCAGACCTGTGCGATGATGACGGGAACGATGATGTAGAGGGCGACGGACAACAACAGCGTGTCCCATGGGACGGTAATTGATGCTACGCCGAGAAGCAGGCCAACGAGAGGCGCGAACAGGAAGATCATGAGCACGTCGTTGAGGGCGACCTGGCCCAGCGTGTAGTGAGGTTCGCCGCCGACGAGATTGGACCATACGAACACCATAGCAGTGCAGGGGGCTGCGGCGAGCAAGATGAGACCGGCGATGTAGGATGAAACCTGATCGCTGGGCAGCAATGGTGCGAAGACATGGCCGATAAAGAACGTTCCCAGTAACGCCATCGAGAACGGTTTGACCGCCCAATTGATAAAGAGCGTGATACCGACGCCGCGCATGTGTTCGGTAATCTTGCCCAGCGCGCCGAAATCGATCTTCAGCAGCATTGGGATGATCATCAACCAGATCAGGACGGCGACAGGCAGATTGACCCTCGCGACTTCAGCGCCTGCGATGGTGCCAAACGCACCAGGCATCACGTGGCCCAGCCCAACGCCGACCACGATGCAAAGCGCGACCCAAAGGGTCAGGTAGCGTTCGAATATGCTCATCGATCAGGCCACATCCGGACGGTTGGAGGTAGCGCCATCACTGCGTCCAATCTCACGGAGCTTCGTCCCCAGAGAGAGTTGGTCGATGCTGTCGATAGGGAGGGCCGTGAAGGCTGCAATCCGGTTTTTCAGGTACCGAAAGGCGGTGAGGAATGCTGTGTGCTTCGTAAGGTCAGGCCCCTCTACGTCTGAGGGGTCCTCGATGCCCCAATGGGCCGTCATCGGTTGCCCGGGCCAGATCGGACAGGACTCGCCAGCGGCGCTGTCACAGACTGTGAAAACGAAATCCATTACTGGCGCGTCGGGCGCCGCAAATTCAGTCCAGCTTTTCGACCGCATACCGTCGGTCGGGTAGTCGAGACTTTCCAGCACACGAAGTGCGAACGGATTAACCTGACCTTTCGGTGCGCTGCCGGCCGAGAAAGAACGGAAGCGGCCGTCGCCGTCCTTGCGCAGGATCGACTCGGCCAGGATCGAGCGGGCGGAGTTGCCGGTGCAGAGAAACAATACGTTGTAAATCCGGTCAGACACGGGATGTCTCCTTCCTCTTTTTGGACTTGGGCGGGCAGCAAGGCGTCAGGCTTTCGAGGAGCGGAGCACAGAGCTCAGGACTGCCGCCGCAGCAGTCCTGAATCATGAACAAGGTCAAAGCCTGGAAGGTCGCGAGATTGGCGCGGTAGATGATCGAACGACTGTGGCGCTCGCCGGTGACAAGACCGGCGCGCGTGAGGATCGCCAAGTGTGTCGACATCGTATTCTGCGGAACACCGATGTCTCGGGCCAGTTCCCCTGCGGCAACGCCATCGGGCTCGTTCTTCACCAAGAGACGAAATGCCTCGAGCCGTGTTTCCTGCGCCAGGGCGCCTAACGCTTCGATCGCTTCAAGTTTTTTCATATATCGGGATTTATGGAAGTATAGGCAGCCTGTCAACCGGCCTCAGCTATTCGTGAAGCGAGGCGATGTTTTTAAATCATGACGTGGGCATTGAAACGAAGGAGGCGGCGGGTAGTGGCTTTCTAGCTCGAAGAGCAGGGCTACCCGGGACGTCGCCGGGAAGTGGAGGCGCTCACGATATTTCTATAATTCTAGAATAATAGTTGACGACGGCTCGGGAAAGGCGCAGGCTTTTGAAATGAAAATAGACGATGCAGCGGCCCGCCTTGAAGCCCTTGGCAATCCGACCAGGCTGAAGATCTATCGTACTCTGGTCAGAGCGGGTGAAGTCGGCCTGCCGGTGGGGCGCCTTCAGGACAAACTCAAGGTAGCGCCTTCGACGCTCTCGCATCACATCAAGACGCTGGTGGCTGCCGGGCTGATCACTCAAGTCCGGGAGGCGACGACTCTCGTTTGTCATGCAAACTACGACGTGATGCGCGGCTTGGTGGATTTCCTCGTTGCCGAGTGCTGCGCGGACGCCGTCGAATGCAAGGATGCAAACGACGCCGCTTGATCTATCAAAGATCTTTAATTCGATAATTCTGGTATTATAGGAGGAATGAATGACTGAACCAAAGACTGTCGCGGTCATCGGAGCAGGACCGGTTGGGCTTGCCGCTGCCGCCCATGTACTGGAACGAGGCATGACGCCTATCGTGTTCGAAGCAGGCGCTGAGGTGGGTCATGCGATCCGGCAATGGGGCCACGTGCAATTGTTCTCGCCTTGGGAATACAACGTCGACCGCGCAGCAGGACGTCTGCTTGAGGCGACAGGGTGGAATTCGCCGGCTCCCGATCAATATCCCACGGGATCCGAACTGGTTGAGCGGTACCTTGAGCCCTTGGCGACGAAGACGCCCTTGAAGTCTCACATTCTGACATCGAGCAAAGTCACCGATATCAGCCGCCAAGGCTTCGACAAGCTCAAGACCAAGGGCCGCGACCTCGCGCCATTCGAGATCCACTATCAGAACACTGGGTATGCGGAAGGGCTGGGAGAGCGGGTCGCCCGGGCCGACGCCGTGATCGACGCTTCCGGAACGTGGGCCTCACCGAACCCGGCGGGTGCCAACGGTCTCGCTGCCATCGGTGAGAAGGAGGCCGCCGGCAAGATCGCGTATGCGATGCCCGACGTGCTCGGAGCGGACCGACCCCGTTATGCTGGCAAAACGGTTGCTGTTCTCGGGGCAGGCCACTCCGCAATCGGTACCCTGACGGACCTCGCGCGTCTGAAAGCCCAGGAGCCAGGCACAGAGGTTATCTGGCTCTTGCGTGGTACCGACCCCGCCAAGGCTTTTGGTGGCGGCGCCAACGATAAGCTTGCAGCCCGTGGAGAGTTGGGAGCCGCGTTTGCGGCTTTGGTCGCGGCAGGTGACATCAAGGTCGAGCCAGCCTTCCAGACGACCCATTTGACCTTGGAAAACGGGCGCCTCCGGATCGCAGCCGGATCGGCGTGCTGCGGACGCAAGATTATCGCTGACGAGCTCATCGTGGCCACAGGCTTCCGTCCCGACTTGGCTTTTGTGCGCGAGTTGCGCATCCAACTCGACCCCGCAATCGAATGTCCGATCGCCTTGGCGCCACTGATCGATCCGAACGAACATAGCTGCGGCACCGTTCGTCCTCACGGCGCACGCGAGTTGGCGCAAGACGAGCCCGGTTTTTATTTTGCCGGCATCAAGAGCTACGGGCGCGCGCCGACGTTTCTGATGATTACAGGCTACGAACAGGTGCGTTCGATCGCGGCGCAGATCGCGGGAGACCATGACGCCGCTGGACGGGTCGAACTGGTCCTTCCGGAAACCGGTGTGTGTTCACGTTCGTCGGCAGACGTCACCACGTGTTGCGGCGGGCCCGCACCGACAGTAGACAATGCTTGCTGCGTCGCCGATGCCGTGGCGAAGCAGGACGGCAAATCGGGGTGCGGATGTTCATGATCGTTATCGGGCGCGTTCACGGCCTGCCGCGCGGGACGCGCCCATTGTTTGTGGATCGCAAGGAGTGATCCGTCTCGGCAACTTGCGGGGGCGTCCCGCCATCATCGCAATGTGCCTGGGGCAACTCGGAAGTTTGCTGCCGCACGTCGTAGTGCCTTCCATCCTTGCGCAGTTCCTGATTCCCGAGTGGCGATTGACCGGGGCGAACGCCGGATTGTTGGCGGGCAGCTATGCCGCGGGCTACATGCTCGCGGTGCCGTTCCTGGCTACGCTGACGGACAGGATCGATGCGCGCATCGTTCTGATTGCCGGTTCGGCGTTAAGTGCCTTCGCGACGCTGATGTTCGGATTGTTCGCGGAGGGGCTGTGGTCGGGTGCCGCGCTTTGGGCGTTGGCAGGCATCGGCTTTGCGGGTGCCTACATGCCGGGCCTCAAGGCGCTGACCGACAGACTGGATCCGGGCGACTCGTCCCGCGCTGTGACGTTCTACACGTCGAGCTTCTCGCTCGGCGTTGGGCTTTCCTTTCTGGTCTCCCAGCTAGTGGCTGAAAGCTTCGGCTGGCGGGCGGCGTTTTACGTTACGGCGGCCGGTCCGTTGGCGATGATGTTTATCTGTCTGCTTCTGAAGCCGATGGCTCCGACGCCCAGCAAAGGACGTTTACTGAATTTCGGACCCGTCTTCCGGAACAGGTCTGCCATGGGTTTCATACTTGGCTACGGCGCCCATTGCTTCGAGCTCTATGGCATCAGGACGTGGCTCGTTGCTTTCTGGACGTTCGTTGCGGCCAAGGGGGAGGCGGTACGCTGCTCACCCCGATCGCCATCAGCTTCGCATTCTCGATATTGGCGATGCCGTCCAGCGTCTTGGGCAACGAAGTCGCCTTGCGCATCGGTCGTCGCCGCGCCCTCACGACCTTCATGTTCGCATCGGCCGCAGTTGCGCTCCTGATAGGTATTTGCGCGGACGGTTCTCCCTGGCTACTGGTGCCGCTGATATTGCTCTATGCGATCACCGTCCCCGCCGACTCCGGCGCGCTGACTGCTGGTATGGCGATGTCGGCCAATCCCGAGAACCGTGGTGCAACAATGGCCGTCCATTCGACGGTCGGATTCGGCTTCAGCGCTCTCGGTGCCTGGTGCGTCGGCGCGACACTCGACGCATTCGGTGGACCGTATGCAGCTTCCGCCTGGCTTCCCGCCTTCGGGGTTCTAGCGGCAGGCATCGTGCTCGGCCCACTCGCCCTGATGTGGTCGCAACCCAAAACTTCAAATCAAACGGTTATCTGAATGCGCAGGCAGGCATGACACAGCGTCAACTTCCCATCATTCTTGCTCTCGGAACGACGCAGACGCTCGCATGGGCCTCCAGCTACTATCTTCCGGCAATACTCGCGGATCCGATTTCGCGAGACCTCGGCATTTCGACCAATTGGTTCTTCGCCGCATTCTCGGCGTCATTGGTGATCTCCGGACTGCTTGGTCCGCGCGTCGGCCGTCAGATAGACCGCGTTGGCGGTCGCCAGGTTCTGTGTGCATCTAACCTGCTGTTCGCCGGCGGCCTTGCTCTGCTCGGGCTGACGTCTTCGTTGTTGATGCTGAGTCTTGCTTGGCTTTTGCTCGGCATCGGCATGGGGTTGGGTCTTTACGACGCGGCATTCGGTGCGCTCGGGCGGATATTCGGCGATCAGGCAAGGCGTCCAATCACCGGCATCACGCTTCTGGCGGGCTTCGCCAGCACGATCGGATGGCCACTGAGTTCACTGGGCGTCGATACGATCGGTTGGCGCGGCACATGCTATGCATGGGCGGCGGCGCATATCGTCATCGGATTGGCCCTTAACCTGTTCTTCCTTCCGAAGACGGAGATTGTCGTCCGAAGCGAAGGCCCCGTTGCAAAGCCGCACATCCCGATGGACAGGATGATGGTACTGCTGTCTTTCGCGTTCGCTGCAGCATGGACCGTAACGTCGGCGATGGCGGCTCATCTTCCGCGGATCGTGGAGAGTTTCGGTGCAACACCCGCTCAAGCGGTCTTCGCGGGCATGATGATCGGCCCGGCCCAAGTGGCTGCGCGTATCGTCGAGGCAGGGCTACTGAACCGCTACCACCCCCTGTTCTCAACCAGTCTGGCATGCCTCACGCATCCTATCGGCGCGGGCGTCATCGCCTTGTTCGGGGGAGGCGCGGCCGCGGCATTCGCACTGCTGCATGGAGCAGGGAACGGCATCCTGACAATCGCGCGCGGCACTCTTCCCCTATCGGTCTTCGGGTCTGAGAATTACGGATATCGTCTCGGTCTTCTAGGCGCACCGTCCCGAATTTGTCAGGCGATGGCGCCACTCGGCTTCGGCCTGTTGATCGGCATCATGGGTGGGGGTGTTTTGATCGTTTCATCCGGGCTCAGCATCGCCGCGCTTCTCGCCCTCCTTTTCCTATCGCGGCAGCGAAAGGGAGCTGCAACAGCCAAGGCTACGGTCCCTCAGCCGATCTCCTCATCTTGAGTGCGAAAGGTCGTGTGGCGCCCAGTCATGCGGGTCAAGGAGGGCTGCCAATCGTTCTCTGACCTCGCCAGAGGGCATCGACGCCATGAGCAGACAATGGCGCTTCCAGAAGTCGTTTAGGCGAGTCCATGCGACAGCGTGGGTGGGTCAATCTGTCGTCCACGACTACCGTAAGCGGGTTATTCCTCGTGCCAATCGGCATGACAGAATTACGGCGTGAACTGATCGGTGATCTTCTGAGTGTCGAGGACGACGAACACGGCGTGGAAACGCCTTGATCGTCTGGACAACCAGACTTGTTGCGGATTGCTCGCATCCTCCAACGGCATACGACGCCAAAAAAGTCGTCATATGCCGTTGGCTTCGAGTTCTACAAGACTTCGCCGAAGTGGACGATCCGACAAGCCCAACCCTCCTCAGGCTGTATCGGCTATTCCGCCGGAGCTTCAACGCGGATTTCATCTGCCGATGAGAGCTCAGTCGGCCGGGTCCGACCGAGCAACACGAAGATGACAATCGCCGCGAAGAACGTGATGCTCGCCAGGACATAGCTCACGCTTTGGAAGGCCGAGAAGTAGGCTTGGACAAGCGTCGAGTGCGGGACTTCCGGTATTAGTCGTGCGACGCGGGAAAGATCACCTGCTACGATCCCCTGAGCTATTTCCGGTAGCAATTGAACTTGGGACGGCAACAGGGAAACCTTTCTCTCAATGTTCCCCGCAGTCATCGCGCCCAGTGCTGCGGTGACGATCGCGAGCGAAATGCCCTCGTTAGCGACCTTCGAGGTATTGAAGATGCCAGACGCCATACCTGAGCGCTCTTTTGGCACCACCGATACGGACAGGCCGTCCATCAAACCCCATGGAATTGCCGCTCCGAAACCGATGACAATCATCGCAGGTACCGCAGCGAGACTGGCGAGAAGTGGGGAGATCGTTGACACGCCTGTGCCGGGGGCGACGCTGCCGAGCCAAAGCATGCCCACCGAAGCGACCAACAACCCGATCGCGGATAATACGCCAGGTGATACCCAGCGCGTCATAACTGCCGCGACGTACGGCACGACAAGCATTGGTGCCGACAATGCCAGCATCATGAGGCCCGCTTCGATCTCCGACAGGCCCTCGATACCAACAAACCGGATTGGAAGAAGTATCAATAGGACTACGTAGGAGAAACAGGTCGAGATCGGTAGAAGCTGCACGCCCACGAAGCGCGGATATTTGAACAGAGAAAGGTCGAGCATCGGCCGGTCGTTGCGGCTTTCAGCAGCCACAAACGCAGCGAGCAGGGCGACTGAGCCTGTGAAGGCACCCACGATGATCGGATTGCCCCATCCGATGGACGCGCCCTCGATTACTGCGAAGGTGAACAGGGAGAGCGCCCCGGTGAAAGTGATGACGCCGGGCCAGTCGAGCCGTGCGGCATCCGGATCACGCGTCTCGCGCATCCGCGGCACACCCAGCATGATCGCAACAAGGCCGACCACCGCCGTCGTGACGAATATGGAACGCCAGCCGTATCGCTCGATCAGCAAGCCCATGATCACCGGTCCGAAGGCGAGGCCGATGCCGAACGTTGTGCCAAGCATGGAGAATGCCTTGGTTCTGGCATGGCCTTCGAATTCCTGTGCGATGGCGGCTGAACCGCCTGCGAGAGCGGCGGCAGCACCGACGCCCTGCACGGCGCGAAGCAGGTCGATAGCGAGGATGGTCGGAGCGAAGATTGAAGCGATCGAGGCAGCGACGAAAAGCGCGACGCCACCGGCGAAGATGCGCCTGCGACCGAAGCGGTCGGCGAGCGTACCTGCAGTAAGCAGAAGACTTCCGAAAGTGAGCATGAATGCGTTGGTGATCCAGGTCACCATCGCCGCGCTACCCGCAAGATCGCGGCCGATGGCGGGCGTTGCGATCGCGCCACCGGAGAAACTAAGAGGCAGGGTAAGGGCGGCAAGGCACACTGCGAAGAGTACTGAAAGTGCTCCGCCATGTTTGGCAGATTGGCTGGTCGGGGACATCGGACGTTCCTGAATGGTTGAGGTCATTCTCAACTAAAGACACCGCGCCCGGCGTTAAACGCTCCGCGGATGGACACACTGTCCTCCCCCAGGCGACGTTCCGCAGATTCGCAGCATTTACTGGCCTTTCCGATTGTCGCCATCGAAGCGACAGAGAGGATCGCCAAGGCGCGTTTATCGAAGGAGGTGGGAGGACTATTTCTCGACTGTCGCAAACGAACTCCTCGAAAGGACACGACAGTGAAACTCTACATCGCAGACCAGACCTGTTCGCAGGCAGTGCAGATCATTTCCAACGAACTCGGGCTCGCGCCGGAACTCATCCATTTCGATGTTTTCGGCAAGTCGACGTCGAACAACGACAACTTCGCCGAACTCAATCCCATGCAGTACGTGCCGGTACTGGCGCTCGACGACGAAAAGGAGGACCTCCTGTCCGAAACCATCGTCATCACGTCCTATCTTGCGGATCAGCATCCGGAAGCGAACCTGATCCCGGCGCGCGGCACGTTCGAACGCGCCCAGTTCGACCAGCTTCTCGTCTTCATCGCGACCGAGATCGCCCAGAAGCACATTCCGTTGATGCGCAAGCTGCTGACGGAAGAGGGCACCGCCTGGATGCGTGGAAGGATCGTGAGCGCCTACAAAGTCCTGGATGACCGTTTGTCGGATGGTCGGCCGTTCCTGACCGGCGACAAGATGACGGTCGCGGACGCCTACATGTGGGCGACCTTCTGGCACAAGCGGTCCGGCGCTCACATCGAGCATCTGCAGCATGTGATGGCCTGGAAGGACCGCATGGATGCTGTCCCGTCAGTCGTTAAGGCACTGAAGGACGAAGCGGAGATCGCCGTCCAGCATCGCAGTCAGTTGGCCGCTTAACTGCGGATCGCCGGGGTTGCGGTCGGACTGGTCATCGCTCCACGGCGGTGATCATCGCGGATGCCCCGACTATCCAAGTGCTTCGGCGTCGAAGGCGGCATAACGCCTTCGCGTCAAAGAGAGCGGGCCGCTAATGCGAGTCGGCGGTCCGCTTTTCACTTGGAATTTCAAGAATTGATCGAGGTCAGATAGCGAGCTGAATTGGTCGTCCACGCGAGCGATAATCGTTCACCCAGAATGAGGATGATCGGGAACATGCGGTGAGGTTCGCCTCGACCACCCGGCGACGATCAAGGCATCGGCTTTTTAAAGAACTCAACCAGCGCATCTAGCACTACACGGGTCTTGGGCGGCATGCGCCGACCCGCAGGGATCAGAGCGTGTATCGGCGGTCCCTCGACGTCTGCTTGGGGCAACACGTGCTGCAGTTCACCGGATTCGACGTGAGGAGCGGCAACGCGGTCGAAGATTTGCGCGATGCCCATGCCTGCAATCGCTGCATCGATGAAGGCGCGCCCATCACTGGTGATGACGCTTGCAGGCGGAGCAGTCTGGAAGGTGCGCGTACCATCGCTCAGCGTCCACGGCCTAGTCTTTCCGTTGCCGGCGCGGAAGATAATGGCTTCGTGATCGGAAAAATTATCGGCCGACGCGATCAATGCGTGCCGGTCAAGATAGTCGGACGAAGCGTACAGCGCGAGTTTGACATCGCACAATTTCCTGACGGTCATCTCGCCTTCGGCAGGAAGCATGCCCGCACGGACGACAATGTCCCAGCCGTCCTTGACGGGGTCCGACTGTCTATCGCTCAGGTTCAGTTCGACGGAGACCTTCGGATGCTGCAGGCGAACGCGGTGCAAGGTTGGAAGTAGCAGACGGCCGAAGCCGATCGGAATATCCAATCGGACACGGCCGACCGGCTCGTCACGTCGCGCGGAAAGGGCGGTCTCGGCCTCGTTAAGTCCATCCAGGGCGCTGCGTGCCGCCTCAAGATAGATTTCTCCATCCTCGGTGAGCCTGACAGCCCGGGTTGTCCGCTGCAGGAGCCGGGCGCCGAGACGCGCCTCCAACCTCTGCACCGCTTTGCCGACGTTGGATTTACTGGTGCCGAGTTGCTCCGCGGCACGGGTGAAGCTCGCGTGCTGTGCGACCGCAACGAATGTCGCGATGTCGTGGATCGGCAGTTCGTTGACTGACATTTGTTACCTGAATGGATATAATTGATCGGTTTTCTCAATATTATATCCCGCGGTTGTTCATTCAAGGCTCGTTTTTTAGGATCGAGGGCCGATAATTGTTCCCATCGACCGCAATTATCTCAATTCACAAGAGAATTCGAGAAATTGCTAATTGTCTCCATTGCGGAGCCAAACTGTCTCCCGGAGCACCGTTTATCTCAGGTGTTTCCTCCGCTCATATCGAGACCTGACACGAAAGGGATCGCTGTGAAGAAGCCAGACCTCACCCGGGAGATGATCGAGGCCGGTGCCGTCGATGCAATAATCGCCAAGGATGCGCCCACGCTTCGAATCCTGTCTCAGGCGGAGCGCGAGGCGTCGTTACTCCTGACGCTGGCTGCCAAGCCGCGGGAAAGCGTCTGGCTATTCGGTTATGGCTCCCTGATCTGGAATCCATCGGTCAATTTCGTAGAGCGTCGCGTTGCGCGGGTGACTGGGTGGCACCGCGCCTTCTGCTTGGCCACTCCTGCCGGTCGCGGTTCGGCCGATAACCCCGGTCTCGTGCTCGGACTCGATGAAGGCGGCGACTGCGAAGGCGTCGCCTTCCGGATCACCGGTGCCGCTGTCGATGCCGAACTGGCGATGCTCTGGAAACGCGAGATGGTGTCCGGGGCTTATGTGCCGCGCTGGCTTGGCCTCCGGGACCGTGAGGGCAAGGAATTTGGCTGCGGGATCGCGTTCACGATCGATCGCGGCAGCAGCCAATACGACGGACTTCTCAGCCAGGAGCAGATGGTCCGTAGGCTCGCAACAGCGTCTGGCGCACTAGGTAGCTCGGCAGATTACCTGTTCCGGACATGCGAGGGATTGCGGTCGCACGGCATCCACGATCCCGAACTCGAATTGCTGCAGGCTGAGGTCGCAGCCGTGCAGTCGTTCGAGCAAAAGAATCCAGGTCCGATTGGCTGACTGATGCGACTGTATCCGAACGAGAGACACTCTGGCGCGTTTCGCGCGGTTTATCTTTCCATGGCGGTGGCTAGGTTCAGAACTGTCGAGAAGAGAGAACTTCCATGAAGGCATGCACCGCCAAGTTCGTTCGCGGACCCTGATCATAAACGGCACCGGTCAATGAGCCGACGGGCCTGTCCTTGAAGGTCGTCGCTTCCGGAACGGAAACTCTCTCAATCCAAACCGACAGAACACAAGCCGACGCTGCAAAGCGCCGAACCCTGCTGCTCGCCCATTTTTAGGAACTTCGAACATGACCTACGGACGCACCCTGACATCGCTGGCAACGGTCAGCATCGTGGCAATGATGCTCGCCGCGTGCAGTCCCAACGTAGCAGCACCGGTTGCCGATCCATCCGTCTCGGCCTCGACGCCGCTGGTGAAGGAAGTGACCGGTTGGGACACATTCACCGGCCGCCTGGAAGCGGTGGACACGGTTGCAGTCCGCCCGCGCGTGAGCGGCTACGTCGAGCGTGTCGCCTTCAAGGATGGCGATTACGTCCAGAAGGGCGACCTCCTGTTTGTCATCGACCAGCGCCCGTATGAGGCGACGGCGCAGCAGGCCCAAGGCCAACTCGCTCAGGCGAAAGCTCAGCTTGCGCTGGCCAATAAGGAATTGGCTCGCGCGAGGTCGCTGATCACCACGCAGGCGATCGCGACGAACGTTTTGGACCAGCGCACGGAGAACCAGCAGGGCGCCGAGGCTGCGGTAGACGTTGCATCCGCTGCGCTGGCACGTGCGAAGCTCGACCTTGATTTTACGCAGGTCCGTGCGCCAATCGCCGGACGCATCAGCCGAAAACTGGTCAGCGAGGGCAATCTCGTCGCGGGCGGCGATGCCAATGCCACGCTGCTGACGACCATCGTCTCTCTCGACACCATCGACGCCTATTTCGACATCGACGAGCAGAGCTACCTTCGCTACGGCCGCGCGGGCAAGGAAAGCAACCAGACAGTCGCATTTGCATCAGGAGGCGAAGTCGTGATGGCGTTGCCGGGCGACAAGACTCCGACCTTCAGTGGCAAGCTGAATTTCTCAGAGAACCGCCTCGACGCTTCGACCGGTACTCTGCGCCTGCGGGCGCGTATCGCAAATCCCGGCCACGTGCTCACGCCAGGTCAGTTCGTCCGTGTGTCGCTCGCCGCAGAGCCCGCTCATCAAGCCGTCCTGGTGCCAGCCTCTGCCGTTGCCAGTGATTCATCGCAGCAGGCGCTTTACGTCGTCGGCAGCGACGACCGCGTGACCGTCCGGAATGTCGAACTCGGCCGCATGTTCGGCAGAATGCGCGAAGTCATTCGGGGGCTGGAGCCCACCGACCGCGTCGTCGTGTCAGGACTGCAGCGCGTGACGGCGGGCGCCAAGGTCACCGTGCGCATGGAAGCCATCAAGCCAGAACAATTCGCATCAAAAGGAGACGTGCTGTGAACCTCGGAGAACTCTCTGTACGGCAACCGATCTTCGCGATCGTGCTGTCCATCGTCACCGTCATCATCGGCGGCGTTGCATACTTCACGCTACCCGTAACGGAATATCCGGACGTGGTCCCGCCGACGGTCGTGGTCTCGACCATGTATCCCGGCGCCTCCGCGCAGACCGTCGCCGACACCATGGCGACGCCGATCGAGCAGGAGGTCAACGGCGTCGAGGACATGCTGTACATGTACAGCCAGGCCACTTCCGACGGCGGCCTGAACCTGACGGTGACCTTCAAACAGGGCACGAACCTCGACAAGGCTCAGGTTCTCGTTCAGAACCGCGTCGCACTCGCCGTGCCAAGATTGCCTCAGCCGGTTCAGCGGAACGGCATCTCGGTGAAGAAGTCTTCACCGACCATCCTGAGCGGCGTGTTCTTGTATTCACCCGATGGCAGCTATGACCAGCTATACGTTTCGAATTACGCTCTGCGCGCTGTCGTGGACGTGCTCAAGCGCATTGACGGTGTCGGTGACATCCAGCTCTTCGGCGTTCGCGAATATTCCATGCGCGTCTGGCTCGATCCGGATCGCGCCGCGTCGTTTGGCATCACGCCTGCCGACATCACCAAGGCGATCAACGCCCAGAGCACCCAGGTTGCCGGGGGCGTCGTGGCGGAGCCGCCCGTGACCGACCAGGCCTTCCAATCGACCCTGATCTTCGAGGGCCGGATGAAGAAGCCTGCCGAGTTCGGCAACGTCATCGTCAAGGCTGTAGACGGCGGGCATATCGTTCGCCTGAAGGATATCGCGCGGGTCGAACTCGGGGCGTTGACCTATTCCACCGGCGGCTACCTCGGTGAGAAGCCCGCGGTCGCGCTGGCCATGCTGCAGCGACCGGGCGCGAACGCGCTGGCGACGCAGGACGCGATCGCCAAGACAATGGCCGAGCTTTCCAAAGACTTCCCGAAGGGCATTGCCTATGATATCGGCTATAATCCGACGGGCTTCATCGCGGACAGCATCCACGAACTGGTGAAGACCATCTATGAGGCGATGGTGTTGGTCGTCATCGTGGTCGTGATCTTCCTGCAGGGATGGCGCCCATCGATCATCCCGATCCTGGCTATTCCAGTCTCGTTGGTCGGCACTATGGCAGTGATGGCGGCGTTCGGGTTCTCGATCAACAATCTCAGCCTGTTCGGCTTGGTACTGGCCGTCGGCGTCGTGGTCGATGATGCCATCGTCGTCGTCGAAAACGTCGAGCGACACCTGTCGGAAGGCAAAACCGCACGGGAAGCGACCTTGCTGACGATGCGCGAGGTCGGTGGTGCGCTGGTCGCCATCGCATTGGTGCTGGCATCGGTCTTCGTGCCAACGGCGTTCGTGCCGGGACTGTCCGGCCAGTTCTTCCGTCAGTTCGGCATCACCATCGCGGTGGCCACGGTGATCTCGCTCTTCAACTCCTTCACCCTGTCACCCGCGCTCGCGTCCATGATGCTGAAGCGTCATGCGAAACATGGCGGAGGAGGGCGCCTGCAGCGTCTCGGATCGAAGGCTGCAGACCGGTTCAATATCGGCTTCGAAAAGCTTTCGAAGGCGTACGGCTCGCTGGTGATCCATCTGGTGTGCCATTCGAAGGTGATGCTTGCCGTCTATGCGGTGCTGCTCGCTGCGACCGTATATCTACTGATCGAAAGTCCGAAGGGTTACATTCCCGCCCAGGATCGCGGCTACATCATCGCGATCCCGCAGCTTCCCGCTGGGTCTTCGCTCGAGCGCACGACCGAGATCGCCAAGGAAGTCGGGCGCATCGCGCTCGAGATCCCGGGAGTCTCGCATCTGCCGACCTTCGCTGGATTCTCCGGAGCCACCCAGACGATCTCGTCAAGTTCGGCGGCCGCCTATGTCGTGCTGAAGCCTTTCGAGGAGCGCATGAAGCACGGTCAGACTGCAGCCTGGATCCAGGCTGAACTGACCAAGCGCGTGGCCTCAATCGACGGTGCGAACATCCTGATCGTCCAGCCGCCCCCGGTATCGGGCATCGGCAGTGCAGGGGGCTTCTCGCTGAGGCTTGAGGACCGCACCGGGGTCGGCACAGCCGTGCTCGCCAAGGCCACCAACGATCTTGTCGCCGCTGCAAACGCCACCCCCGGTCTCGTCGGCATCTACACGACGTTCTCGGCAGGAACGCCGCAAACCAAGGTTGAGCTGGATCGTGAACGCGCCGAGATGCTGGGCGTCCAAAGCCAGGACGTGAATGCGGCGATCGAGACCTATTTCGGCTCGAGCTACATCAACGACTTCAACATGTACGGTCGAACCTATCACGTCACCGCGCAGGCCGATCTCTCGTTCCGGAAGCGTGCTGAAGACCTCACGCGGATCAAGGTCAAGAATGCGGCGGGCGACATGGTGCCGCTCGGCAACGTGGCCACCCTGGTCGATACCTTCGGTGCCGATCGCGTGCCGCGGTACAATCTCTATCCGGCGACGGAAGTGAACGGAGATACGCTGCCCGGTGTGGGCGCTGCATACGGTGTCGCCAAGATGGAGGAGCTTGCCAAGCAAATCCTGCCGTCCGGCATCGGCTTTGAGTGGACTGACCTGAGCTACCAGCAGACAACGACAGGCAATATGGGTCTCCTGATTTTCCCGCTGTCCGTCGTGTTCGTGTACCTCGTCCTGGCAGCGCAGTACGCAAGTTGGAGCCTGCCGCTCTCGATTTTGCTGATTGTGCCCATGTGTCTGCTGTCGGGTTCGGCTGGCGTCCGAATGCTAGGCGGGGACATCAACATCCTGACGCAGATCGGCTTCATCGTCCTCGTCGGCCTGGCCGCCAAGAACGCGATCCTGATCGTCGAGGTCGCCCGTCAGCTCGAAGATGCTGGCAACGGCATGGTGAAGGCTGTTGTGAAAGCCGCGAGGCTTCGCCTCCGTCCGATCCTGATGACATCCTTCGCGTTCATTCTGGGCGTCCTGCCGCTCGTCACGTCGTCCGGCCCGGGTGCCGAGATGCGGCAGGCGATGGGCATCGCGGTCTTCTTCGGAATGCTGGGCGTGACACTGTTTGGCTTGGTGTTTACGCCGGTGTTTTACGTCGTCGTACGACGTGCGTTCGGTGTTAAGAAACTGCACGCCAAATCCTCTGTTCAGACGCACGCCGCGGCGGTCTGACGATTGGGTTGCGCCCATCCGCCGTGTCCCGGCGGGTGGGCGCTCTGTCGTTTGCTGGCGCTAAACGTCGCGAAGGCGTCACAAGGCACTTCCGCGAATACTTGAGCGCGCTTCCATCACGTCCTCAAGAACTCAGTGTCATGGACCGTAATTTATCTGGAGCCTGACCGTGAAGACTTCTTGCGCTGTCGGGCGTCGACCATGTCTTGAACAGTCGCTGATAGGCAGTCCGCGTTGTCGCAATACACTCCAAGCCACGACAGAAAGAACAGCAGATCCCATAATAGCGGCGGCGACGTTGGCGACGAGCGACCCGTATCTGAATGCGGGAATGATCGGGCCACCCAAGGCGCCTAATAGGGCGGCCAATGCGACGTGGGGCCAAGGCCTGAGCTTCATATCTAAGTTTGCACGAAATCCCATACTTTGGCCCTTATTTCTATCCGAATTAACAACACGTCAGGCGAGGCAATTGTCCATTCTCTGCGCGAGAGCGTGTAGGTTTAGCGCGATTTAGCGTCCGGCAAATATTTTAAGGGATCATTACGATTGAGCTCTCTCTTCAGTTCATAGTGCTCCCGCATTTGCTGTCGTTGCTGAGCTGTTCGAGAGAGATTCAAACTCCAATACCCGACTGCCGAAACAGCAGCCAACACCCCCGTCAAAATCAGAATGATCTCGGTCCGTGATAGCCCTCCGTTGTTCAACTCGATGTGCCTTCTATCTTTCTCAGCCGCTGTGTGGATGAACCAACACTTCGGGCATTCATATGAGTAAATAGACCATTCAATGCGCGTGCGGATGCGTTGGCTGACGTTGCCGTTCTGAAGGGGGTCATCTGAGCCGGGCCCAGAGCGGCGCTATGATGTAATGGGCTCCGGGTAGCAGTGCCGCGCCGAGCAGCAGGCCTACCACGCCTGACCCAGCCGCGGTCGCAGTCCAGATTGCGGCGCCGGCGATCGCCGGCAGGGCACGTGCTGCCAGTGCCGCGGCAGATGCGATCAGGTGTTCGATGCCCGTCAGCCCGTATTCGGCAAGGCCGTGGACGATAATGCCGCCGCCGACCCAGATCATCGCCGCGGTTCCGACGCCGCCGAGCACGCGCAGGAAGTACGGCATGCCGCGCACCAGCGCGCGTCCGAAAGCGGCCTTGATCCGCCCCCACGGCGACGCTGTATCGCCCTTTGCCAGGGCTAGGCCGATATCATCAGCCTTCACGATCAGCGCGACGCCGCCATAGACCATCACCGTAATGCCGATCGCCACCAGAGCGAGCACCACTGCGCGAATGACGAAAGGCCCCGGCGGTATCGCCGCCAGTGTGATGGCCATGATTTCCGCCGACAGGATGAAGTCCGTCTTGATCGCGCTGGCGACCTTGTCATCTTCCATGGTTTGAGGCTCGGCTGCCGGCGTCCGAACTTGATTGGCGTCAGCCGCATGGTGGGGGAGGACCGCTTCGACCACCTTCTCGGTGCCTTCGAAGCAGAGATAGGCACCACCGATCATCAGCAGCGGCGTGATGGCCCATGGCGCAAAAAGACTCATCAAAAGTGCCGCCGGCAGTAGAAACAACAGCTTGTTGCGCAGCGAGCCGACCGCGATCTTCTTGACGATCGGCAATTCGCGCGCGGCGTTGAAGCCCGTCACGTAACGAGGAGTAACCGCGGCATCGTCGATCACCACGCCCGCCGCTTTCGCGCCGGCCTTAGCGGCCTGTCCGGCAACGTCGTCGACCGAAGCTGCAGCCACTTTCGCAAGGCTGGCAATATCGTCGAGCAGCGCGATCAGTCCAACGCTCATACAGACTCCGGATCTTTAAGCCGCAGCGCGGCAAGCTCGTCATCGCAAGCCAATAAACGCGGCAAGATTAATGGAAATGAAGTAAGCGCGCCAACAATGATGAGATGGCAACTCGCTCCGACCTTCTCGCCTGCGGCCCGTGCTTCGCATTTGTTCCGGATGCCTCAAGTTCCTCATCGGTCAGATGTTCAATGCCGATGACGAATTGTGAGCGGCGCTGTTCGGCTGAGTGACGCCGCAGCGGATCGTCCGAAGCACGAATTGGCTCGCCGACGTGGTCGAGCTCGACAAAGCGGATTCGTGCTGAAGGAAGGTACCGCCAGTGCGCTATTCGTTTACGAGGACCTCATAGTCGCCTGGCTCAATGTCTATGCTCTTCGACCCATTTTCAATCGGTGGCGGAAGCAGTCTGGAATCCAGCCATTTGACCCGATGGCGGGGAGGCGTCACGGGAAAACGGTCAGGAGCGTGGAGGCCGTTTTGGAAAAACGACCTGATCAGTTTTACGGATCTTGACGTGCGGCCCCCGATCAAGCCATCGATTCAGCAGAGCGTTCAAACGAACGGGGCGAAGAAGGCTCCGGCAAGCCCCAGCCAGCCTTGGGGTTGAATAATAGACACAAGAAGAAGCGCTGATGCGAGACTGCGCGAATCAACCAATAGCTTTCGCGTTCTAAAATGGTGTCGCTCAAGATTGGTTACGCGACGCTCGGGGCGAACTAGTCTCGTTCAACACGATTGTGTTGAGGGCGGGTGTCGTCACAGGGGGCCCTGCGGTACTCGACGAGCAGCACCCGAACGGAGATCTGCTTTGGCGCAATTACGTCGGCTGGGGCAGTGTCTTTCGTCGGCCATCCGGCTTCAGGTCCTCGCGCACTATCGCAATCAGATGGCGCCGTCTAATCTGCCCACCACCCTTCCGGACGTACCCGGGCGGTAGGTCACAGACGTGATCCACGGAACGTCTTGCGATGACTTTGGCGATCCATGACCGCTTTTGATGCGGAGGCGCACGGGGGAAGCAGGACTTGGTGGCTTCTTGAAGTTTTTTGTTATGCCGGGGCGGCTCGCGTCAATGCGAACCTCCGTCATTTTCTCCGCTGGTCGTCGACCTCTTTTCATTATCGGCTCAGTGCTCAGTTCGTTCGCTCCTGAGCACGAGCATAATAGCTGGCTGTCGCTTCCTTCCCGACCAGGGGTTTGGTCTCGAAGGTCAAGACGTACATGGGAGCGTGCAGAACGGCTAAGCGGCTCCCTGACTTTCGGCGCGTCGCGGCCGGGCGAGGGACCGGGGGACGTTACGAAGCAGAAGTCGCCGATTGACTAGCGAGCTCGACAACGAGGTTCGCGTGTTATTTCTCCTCGCTTATGGTCGCTGTTTCAGCGCCTTGTGTCGACAACTTTGGGCTATCGTCTCGACCCCATGCGCACTAGTGAACAGCTGCCCCGCCTCGCTCATCCAGCTTTTGGGCCGCAATGACAACTTCTAGGCGATTTCGAACGTGAAGCTTCTGCATCAGCAGCGTCATGTAGTGTTTCACAGTCTTCTCGCTAATGCGGATCGTAAGCGCGATTTCCTTGTTCGTTTTTCCATGAAGGAGGAGGCGAACGATTTGCTGCTCGCGAATGCTCAGTTTCACGGCTTCGGCAGCCCGACGCCGTAATGATGTATCTCGCAAGGCGGCAATGACGCGGCTGGCAAAATGTTGTGTGATGTAGGTTTCGCCGGAATGCGCAGCTGTGATGGCGTCGATGAGCTCGCGTGAGCTACTGCCTTTCAATACATAGCCGGTGGCGCCGGAGTCGAGTGCACGTATTGCTGAATCGACACCCGTCGCCGCGGTGAAGGCTATAACCTTTGTCGAAGGCGAAGCGCAAATAGCTGCCGACATTGCAGTATAAATATCGCCCGGCATATTCAGGTCGACGACGATGACCTGCGGCGTGTTTCGTGTGCAAATATCGACCACATCATTCGCACATATGCCTGTAGCAACGACGTCAAATCTACCGGACCGCAGAAGCAGTGACGATATCGCCTCAATCATTAATGGATGATCATCCACCAAAGCGACGGACATTAAACTCATTACAAGCCCCACAAATCGCTGAGGAATTTTAAATCAAGCAAGACTAATATGTACAAATACGCATGCTAGTGTGCATGAACAATGAGCTAAACTGTGCACGCTTTAGAGGCGTTGTAAATGTCAAATTTAACTTAGCGTTAAGCTCCGCGCTGGCTGATTATACGTTGCTATTTAAGGTTGCGCGGGGGTCGATATTTTTGATATTGGAAGCGTTACGGTCACTGTCATACGGTCATCTTGCGGTTCCACGAAGAAGCTGCCGCCAAGCGCCGTCACTCTCCTGCGAAGGCCCAACAGCCCGAGCCGCGCGCCTCTGCCAGACGAAGGTTTCGTGCTGAATTCGGTGATCCCGCTGTTGCCCACAATGATCGTCACAGACGATGCATCCCGGAACGCTGTCACATGTTGGTCCTGGCCGTCTCCATGCGCATATGCGTTGTTCAGACATTCCTGAACCACACGAAACACGCATACTTGAAGTGACTGTTCTGGACGGAAAGATAATGAATCGATGTCGCATGTCACATTGGTCGCCGTGTTTCGTTCGTGGCGCCACACTGCGAGCTGAACTGTCTCGGCGCAGGTGAGCCCGTCAAGCTCAGGCAACACGAGGCCGGTTGAGATGTCGCGCAGTTCTTTGAGGATATTGGAAGTGAGGTCTATAACGTTCGTCAACAATACACGTGTCGCGTTCGGATTTGTGTCAGCAAGTTCGCTCAATTTAAGTGCCAAAACGCTGGCGAGTTGAATGGGACCATCGTGAAGATCTTGTCCGATTTCTCCTAACAGGCGTTCGTTGGAGTGCATGGCGGCAAGTTGTACGGCTTCGGAAGTGCGGCGCAACTGATCATTCTGCGCTGCAAGTGCTTGAGCCTCGTCAATTCTTTTTTGAAGCGAGAGCCGCTGACCCGAAACAACGGCATTGGCGCGCCATACCGTCACAAACAGTATGATCATCATGGGGGCGGTAACGGCGCCGACAATGCTGGCTGTGGTCACCCTCATCGTCTGTAGTTCGGCGGTGAAGCGCGCTCCACTATTGTATACTTCTCCGACTGCAATGATGTCGCGACTTCCCGTCGCATAGATTGGTGCGTAAATCTCGATCAACGGTCGTTCGAATGGCTGTTCTGTCTGATGTTCTGCATCGTCCGTATCCGCAAATCCGCCAAAAGCCTTACCGACAAACGCCGCATCCCGTTCGGCAGATGGAAATTTCTGCCCGATGAGCCGCTTGTCGGTTGCATAAGCCAACGTACCATCTCGTAACCAGACCTTTAGCGCCTTAGTGCGCTCACCGATGGTTGTCTTAAGCAGATTGTCCAGTGTTAGTGCCGTGCTGGAAGTTAGCGTCGAGGACGTTGCCAGCTCTTGTAGGGAGGGGCCAAGGAATACGTCGACTAGAATCGCGCCTTCCTCGGCTGCCGTTTCCATCATGCTCGTCTCAAGCTGGCGCGAGATGAAGTAAGCGAGCATCGTCATGGAAATGACGATCGTCAGCGTGGCGGCAATGAAGAATTGTCGAAAGAGGCTTGATTTGTGACCGATATCGAGTCGGTGCCAGATCATTTCGAGGTTCCGCTTTGGAGAATAATCGAGTTAATGAAATCGCATTTGATGTCCTGATAGGCAGAATGAGAAATCGACGGGTGGTGCCGGATAAAGCCGGATTTTTTGCATTTTTTTGAAAGCGATAACTAAGCGAAAGCATCACGATTGAAACTGTCGCATCTATCCTTCCGCCGGACCGCGAGCTATTCCGCAATGCTAGCTCGCCGATGGTCGGCTCCGATACAAATTTAAATACAGATCATTGGGCGGACGCACGGATCCAAAACGCGTTTTCCTGCACCCAAGACCATTGAATGTTCTCCCGGTACCGACACAAGGTCGTCAGACCAAGGTCCTATCGTGATTGGTCTTCAGTCCGAGTGCTGCTCGGACCTTGTCCCCTAAGCAATTGAACAGGCCGACCCTAGCGTGGATCTGACGCCAGAGGGGCCAGCCATGACCACCAGCTTCATTGTGAACTCCGTTTGGACATAGAAATTTGTCGGACGGAATAGTCGCAGACGGGCTCAAGGGTGAAACGACTTACATAGGGAGAGCATAATGGCCAATTATATCAAGAGCGATCTGGAATTCATTCTAGAGCAGATCAAGATCGCCGAGAAGCACGCCGCCTATGTTGCCAACCCGGATGATCCGAACGCTGCCCCGCTCTATGGTGTAGGGGATGCCGGTCAGATTGGCTCGGTTCCCGCCTATACGCTGAGCCTTGGGCTGCGCACCGTCGACGGTTCATACAACAACCTGTTGCCGGGCCAGGAACATTGGGGCGCGGCCGATCTGCCATTCCCAGAATTGCTCGATCCGGTGTTTCGGCCGGCCCAAACCATCCCGCCCGGCTTCGGCCCCCCAGTGCCGACCAACTACAATCCCTCCAACAATCCTGGTTCGATGGTCTTCGACTCCAGTCTGCGCACAATCTCCAACTTGATCGTCGACCAGACCCTGGGCAATCCGGCAGCCATCATCAAGGGTTTGCAGGTTGGCGGTCTCGTGGCCGCGGACCTCGCCAACGTGGCCCTGGTGCAGGCCATTTACGACGTTTACAAGCCGGTCTCCAATGCGGAATACCAGTCGCGCGTTGTCATGGATAATGCCAAAGCAGCGGCAAACGCCCTCAGCGATGGCAATCCGGACACACCTCCGACACCCGCCGAGCAGACTGCGATAGATACGCTGGCAGCGGCGACTGCCGCGCACGATGTCGCGGTTGTCAATCTTGAAGCCGCGAGCATCGTTCGCGATGCGGCGCTTGAGCCGTTCGGAATCGTCATGGATGGCGATAACGTCAGAGTAACCAACGTGGCACCTGACGCAGGCCTGTCGGCTCCATTCAATTCTTGGTTCACCCTGTTCGGCCAGTTCTTCGATCACGGCCTTGATCTCGTGAACAAGGGCGGCAGCGGCACAGTGTTTGTTCCGCTGCAGCCGGACGACCCGCTTTATGTGGCGGGCAGCCCGACCAATTTCATGGTGCTGACACGCGCTACGGTAGGCCCCGGTGCCGACGGCATCATGGGAACGGCCGACGACACCCGCCCGGTCAACACCACAACGCCCTTCGTTGACCAGAATCAGACCTATACCTCGCACGCTTCGCATCAGGTTTTCCTGCGGCAGTACGCGATGGGTGTGGATGGCAAGCCGCACGCCACTGGTAAACTCATCGAAGGCGGAGGCGCTCAGCCGGGCGGCATGGCCACTTGGGCCGAGGTCAAGGAACAGGCCAAGATGCTTGGCATCCTTCTGACCGACCAGGATGTTGGCGCTGTGCCACTGCTCCGCACCGACGCCTACGGCAACTTCATCCCAAATGCCGCCGGGTTTGCCCAGATAATCACCGGCGTTGGCGCCGATGGCGTTCCCAATACTGCCGATGACGTCGTCATCTCCGGCACCTTTGCCGCCCCGGTCGGCCTCGCCAGCGCAATCCGCATCAATGCGGCATTCCTGGCAGATATTGCCCATGACGCGGTGCCAAATGGCATTGCGGACGGCGACATTGAAATCGGCCTGCTGAACCCCGGCAACAACCCGGCGGTCTATGACAACGAATTGCTTGATGCGCACTTCATCGCCGGTGACGGCCGTGTCAACGAGAATATCGGCCTGACTGCCGTGCATCACATTTTCCACTCCGAGCACAACCGTCTGGTCGAGCACACCAAGGAAATCGTGCTCGCCAGCAAGGACATGGCCTTTATCAACGAGTGGCTGGACATCGATCTGACGCAAGCGCAGGTCAATGCCATCCCGACGAACCCGGCCGCCCTTGCAGCCTATGCCGCTACCTTGACCTGGGACGGCGAGCGCTTGTTCCAGGCAGCCAAGTTCGGCACTGAAATGCAATATCAGCATACGGTGTTCGAGGACTTTGCGCGCAAAATCCAACCCAATATCGACTTCTTCGTAGTTCCGGACGGGTATCACGCGGACATTAACCCGGCCATCGTGGCTGAGTTCGCCCATGTGGTTTACCGCTTCGGCCACTCCATGCTGACCGAGCAGATCGACCGGCTGGATGCTTCGTTCACCAATGATCAGATCAGCCTGATTGAAGGCTTTCTCAACCCGATCGAGTTCGATACGGGCCACACCGTCGCCGACAGCATCGCCGCTGGTGATATCATCCGCGGAATGACGCGCCAGGTTGGCAATGAAATCGACGAGTTCGTCACCAGTGCCCTGCGCAACAATCTGCTGGGGCTGCCGCTCGATCTGGCCACCATCAATCTCGCGCGCGGCCGGGATGCAGGCGTTCCTTCGCTAAATGCTGCTCGCCGCGAGTTCTTCGAGGCAAGTTCGCACGCGCCAGAACTCAAGCCCTACGATAGCTGGGTGGAGTTTGCCGGCAATCTCAAGAATGAAGCCTCGGTCATCAACTTCATGGCCGCCTATGGCCTGCACAGCTCGATTACTGGCGAGGCAACGATTGAAGGTAAGCGCGCTGCGGCGATGGCCATCATCTTTGGCACGCCACAGTCTATCCTCGATAACCCGGCGACTGCGGCGAATGAAGCCCGCACGATCAGCGTCCCGGCTGACGCGGAGGATTTCTTGAACGGCACCGGCGCGTGGGCCAGCTTGCCCAGCGGCGTCACGACCACCGGACTCGACAACATCGACCTGTGGATTGGTGGTCTTGCCGAAAAGATCCTGCCGTTTGGCGGCATGCTCGGCTCGACTTTCAACTTTGTGTTCGAAGTCCAGCTCGAGCAACTACAGGACGGCGACCGGTTCTATTATCTGCAGCGCCTGGATGGCATGCATTTCCTGTCGGAAATGGAAAACAACACCTTCGCCAAAATCATCAGCCTCAACGCGGACGCGGGCCATTTGCCCTCCGACGTCTTCTCGACGCCCGGCCTTATTCTGGAAATCGACCGGACCAAGCAATGGAATCCCGGCCTCGGTGAAACTGCCGGCCAAGACGGCATCCTACTGGACGATCCGAACACAGCGATCGACGAATCCGCCGACAACCTGGGTAACGATCCGACCGGCGGTAGCATTCTTACCCCGCTGGTTATTCGTAATAACCCCGGTACGGTTGGCCCGGATTCGAACTACCTGAAATATACCGGCATTGAACACGTTTTGCTCGGTGGCACCAATGGCAACGACATCCTAATCGGCAGCGAAGGCGACGATACGCTCTATGCTGACGGCGGCAATGATCGGCTCGAAGGCGGCGCCGGAAACGACTCCTACTTCGGCGGCGACGGCGACGACATCATCACCGATCTGTTCGGCGACGACATTATCCGGTCCGGCGCAGGACACGATGCGATCAATGCTGGCGCCGGCGTCGATTTGATCGTCGGCGACGCGGGGCAGGACTTCATCGTCCTGGGTGCCGATATGCTTGACGAGGCTTTTGGCGGGGTCGGCAACGACTTCGTGCTAGGCAGCAAGACCACCGAGCAGACGCTTGGTGGCGAAGGCGACGACTGGATCGAAGTCGGCGCCTGGACCGGTGCGGTCGGCGATAACTTCGACGACCAGTTCCAGGCCGACGCGGTCAAGGGTCACGACGTGTTCCATGGCGATGGCGGCTTCGACGAGTTCATCGGCGAAGGCGGCGACGATATCTGGTTCGGCAGCCTTGGCCGCGGCAAGTTCGACGGCATGTCCGGCTACGACTGGACGATCTACGGCGACATGAACTTCGCCGTGGATGTCGATCTCGCCCGGCAGATACTTCCCGGCGTCCCGGTCCTTCCAGCTAATGTGGCACTGGATACATTCACCCAGGTGGAAGGTGCTTCGGGCTCGACCAAGGATGACGTGATCCGCGGTACCGACGTCACCGCCGCGGATGTGCCGACCGAAGGCTTCCGCGGCAGTGCCCTGGATGCCGAGGGCATAGCCCTTATCCAGGGTCTGCAGCAGCTGCTAGTTGGCGCCGGGGCAGCCTCGTTCGATGCCCAGGGCAGCTTTGTCGGGGGCAACATCCTCCTCGGCGGTGCCGGCAGCGACCTCATCGAAGGCCGTGGCGGCGACGACATCCTCGATGGCGACCAGTGGCTGAGGGTCCGCATCGCGGTCATGTCCAGCTTCGACGCCAATGGTCCGACCGGCAACACAGTCCTGAGCTACCATGACTCGATGACGACGCTGGTCTCTTCGGTTCTGTCCGGCACAGTCAATCCCGGCCAGCTCAAGATCGTCCGCGACATCGTCTCGGCCACTGGAGTTGGCGATACCGACACCGCCGTCTTCTCCGATATCCGGGCAAACTACACGATCACGGGTAATGCGGATGGCAGTATCCGGGTGGAGCATCTGATTCCAGATGGGGCAGGTGGGTTCACACCCGGCGGTCTGGATGGCATCGATGTCCTCCGCAACATGGAGCGCCTGCGCTTCTCCGACGTGGAAATAGACGTGCCGCGTCCGCCCACTGACATCCAGTGGAACGGTGTCACGCCGGGCAACACAACGCTCCCCGGGAACGGCACGATTGCAACCCTGAGCGCAGTCGATCCCAATGGTGCAGGTACCTTCACCTACGCCTTGCTGGCCGGGAGCAGCGCAGGCTTTACGGTGAGCAACGGCGGCACGGTGGCGCGCACCGGCGGCACCATGGGCACGAACGCCACTTACACGCTCAATGTCCGTGTGACGGACGACACCGGGTTGACCCGTGTCGAGACCTTCACGATCAGAACCGGATCGAACGCCAACGATACGATCGCCATAACGCTTACGAACGATCACATCATCTATGGCGGCGTTGCTGGCAACGACACCCTGAGCGGCAATATCGGCAACGATACGATATTCGGCCAAACCGGCAACGACACCCTGAACGGCAACGGTGGCAATGACACGCTGCTCGGCCAGGACGGCACCGACACGCTGAACGGCGGCATCGGCGACGACACCCTGACCGGTGGCGACGGCAACGATATCGTCAACGGCGGTGCCGGCAACGATACCATCCGCTACACATTCGGCGATGACACCGATACCGTGGACGGCGGCGCTGATATCGACGCGCTGGAAATCACCGGGACTGGCGGTGGTGAGACGCTCGACGTGTCCTTCAACGGCACGGCGCTTACCCTGTTCGAGGGCGGCACCATTGCCGGCGTTGAATCGGTTACGGCCGACCTGGCCGGTGGCACCGATACCCTGATCTATACGTCGGCGGGTTCCGTCACGGTGGATCTCAACAACGGCGCGGCATCGGGCTTCTCGTTCGTGTCGGGCATCGAAAACGTCACCGGCGGCGCCGGTAACGATACGATCACCGGCGACGGCAATGCCAATACCCTGCTGGGTCTTGGCGGTACCGACACCATCGAGGGCGGTGGGGGCAACGATGCCATCAATGGCGGAGCGGCCAACGATGCGATCCGTGGCGGTTCAGGCGCCGACACGATCACTCAGCTCAGCGCCGACGGCCGCGATATCATCGATGGTGGCACGACCGCGATAACCGCCGGCCGGGATACATCCTCGGACACCTACGTGCTCACTGGTGTTGCCGCTGCCGAAGCCTTCCGTATCTATACAAGAGCGGCATGGGGTGCTGTGGCGGGAAATAACCTTTCCTCGCTCGCCGCTGGCACTGAAATTGTGATCACACGTAACGGCACCAACAATGCCTCGGTCATTGCCGAACTCGACAACATCGAGGAAATCCAGATCAACACCACCAACGTCACCGCCAATGACGGCGGCGGCCTGAACGGCGGTGCTTCGAGCGGCGACACGATCACGGTGATCGGCGACTTCAACCTGCCGAACACCAGCCTCAACTTCAGCACCATCACCATCGACGGCAATGTCGGCGACGACACCGTGGATATCACCGCCCTGAGTTCGGCGCATCGCATCGTGTTCCGCTCCAATGGGGGCCACGACACCATCATTGGAACTCTGCGTCCGCAGGATGTGATCGAACTGCCTGCAGGTACGACGGCCGCCGACTACGATGAGACGGTCACGAACGGCGTAACGACCCTAACTAACGGTGCCCACAGCATCAGCTACGTCGCAGCCGGCGCTGGCCCTCAGGTGGGTTCCGGCGATCACGACGATGATTGTGGTGGCGATGACGAAGACAACGAGGAAGCCGGGAATGCTGTCCCGTCAACCGGCGCAGTCCGAACCGGAACCCAGCAGATGGACGTGCTAGTCGGAACGGCAAGCGACGACAACATCATTGCATTCGATGGTGATGACGTCGTGATCGGCAATGCTGGAGCCGATGCGATTTCGGCGGGCGACGGTGCCGACTTCGTCAACAGCGGCGACGGCCGGGATGTGATCTTCGCCGGCAACGGCGACGATCAGGTGTTCGGGGGTAACCAGGCCGACATTATCTACGGCGAATCCGGAGCAGACCGTATCCTGGGTGAAGCAGGCAACGATCTGATCAATGGCGGCGCCGGAGCAGACACGGTGTTCGGCGGTGCCGGCGACGACCTGATCGTGGCGGAGGTGGCTGACGGCGACGATGTCTATTTCGGTGACGATAGTGAAGGCGGGACGGGGATAGATACCCTCAATATGTCGGCGATCACCGCCAACATCACCGTCAATATGGGCTCCGGCCCGGCCGCCTCTGCCAATGGAAGCGTATCAAGCTCGCAGACCGGTAATGACACGATCTGGGGCATTGAGAACGTTACAACCGGATCCGGGAACGATGTCATCATTGCGAGTAATGCCGTCAACGTGATGAACGGCGGTCTAGGTAATGACACGTTCACATTCACATCCGCGTCGGCCACTAACGGCGACACCATCCTCGGATTCCAGCCGGGCGACCGGATCGACCTCACCGGCATCGATGCCAATATGACTGCAACTGGCGATCAGGCGTTCGAGCTGATCAATGGTGCGGCATTCAGTGCCGCGGGCCAACTGGCTGTTAGCTTCGTGTCACGAGACGACGGTGACTTCACAATCGTGCAGGGCAACATCGATGGAAACACGGATGCCGATTTCAAGATCGAAATCGCTGGGCATCAGCAGCTGACGGCGGCCAACGTCGGGCTCTAGTCTGCAAGATTGGGAGCGGTGGATCGTTGATCCACTGCTCCCAACTCGTCCTCTTGAGTTTGAAATCCGGGCGGCATCACAATGGTAAAATCAAAAGAACTCACTCCCGCAAAACGCAGGAGCCTTGCAGAACTCACGCGCGGCTTGCGCGGAATCGTTATTTTCTTGTTCATCGTATCGGGGCTGATCAACGTTCTGGCTCTGACTGGCTCGCTATATATGATGCAGATCTATGACCGAGCCTTGACCAGCGGAAGCATACCGACGCTGGTCGTGCTCTCAGGTCTGGCTGTGGGGCTGTATCTGTTTCAGGGCTGTTTCGACGTCATCCGGTCCCAAGTGCTTGTTCGTGTCGGTGCCCGGATGGACAAGAAGATTGCGCCACTCGCGCACCGGGTCGCGATCGATATGCCGCGTTTTGGCTTTTCGACATCGGAGGCTCTTGAGCGGGGTCGCGATGTCGATACGGTTCGTGGTTTCCTGGGCAGTCAGGGACCGGCAGCACTGTTCGATCTACCCTGGATGCCGATCTATCTCGCATTCATCTATTTCCTTCATCCGCTGCTTGGTGCGTTGACGATCGCGGGCGCGCTCTTTCTGACGGTTATGACGGTTATCAGCGAAGTGCTGACAAAACGACTCAGCGTGTCAACACGCAAGGCGGCGCTCGCGCGAAACACGATTGCCGACTGCAATGCGCGCAATGCCGACGTTCTCAAGGCCATGGGCTTTGCCGGGCGAGCTGTGGGTCGTTTCAACGAGGCAAACGGCGAGCATCTGGAATTGCAGACCAAAGCCAACGATATCACAGGTACATTTGCAGCTGTCTCTCGGGTCTTCCGCATGATCCTGCAATCGGCGCTGCTTGGCCTTGGCGCATATTTAACAATCAAGAATGAATTGTCCGCCGGTGCGATCATTGCATGTTCGGTAGCCTCTTCGCGCGCGCTCGCGCCAGTCGATCTCGCGATCGGAAACTGGAAGTCGTTTATCGCAGCACGCATGGCTTATGCGCGGCTACGCGATACGGTGATCGCTCTTGCTGCCGCGGACCAGCCAATGCAATTACCAGCCCCGAGCATGCGTCTAACGGTGGACAAGGCGACCATTGCTGCCCCGGGATCAGGCCAAATTATTTTGAGCGATATCAACTTCGAGATCGAGGCGGGACAGGCGCTTGGAATCATAGGCCCCAGTGCGGGCGGTAAGACCACCATGGTGCGTGCACTGACCGGCATATGGCCGGTGCTGCGTGGAAGTGTGAGGCTCGACGGGGCCGATCTTAGCCAATGGCGCGAGGACGAGATTGGCCAGCACATCGGCTACCTGCCACAAGAAGTTAGCTTGATGGATGCAACAATCGAAGAGAACATCTGTCGGTTCGAGCCGCAGCCCGACTTTCGTAAGGTTGTCGACGCCGCGAAAGCGGCTGGCGTTCATGAGATGATCGTGAAGATGCCGTCGGGATATCGGACCCAACTGGGTCCGCAAGGCGCGGCTTTGTCCGCCGGTCAACGACAGCGCGTCGCGTTGGCACGCGCCCTCTATGGCAACCCCTTCATCGTCGTCATGGACGAGCCGAATTCAAACCTTGACGGCGAAGGCGAAGAAGCACTCACGCGAGCGATCGAGGGTATTCGCGAGCGCGGGGGGATCACGATCGTCATCGCGCATCGGCCAAGCGCGCTTGTGGCGGTGGACCTCGTCGCCATCGTACAGAACGGCCGGATGGTCGCTTTCGGCAATAAGCACGACATTATGACGCCGGGTCTGCAGGGAGCTGCCAAGCCGGTTACAGAAGATCAGCAAACAATGGTCAGGAGGCCAGCATGATTACAGCCAGGGCCACCAAGCAGGAATCCGGACCGGCGAAGCAGAGCCGCGATGATTTTGTCGAGAGCGACAACCACAAGGGAAGTCTTGTTCCGATTGTCTTTCTTTTATTTTTGGCCAGTTGCGTAGCCTATCTGCGCAGCTTTCTGCCGATTCGCGTCGAAGCGCGCGCGGACGAAAAGCACGAACAGCCTAATAAAGAGAGCAGCGAAGACGGACGCGACAACGAACAACGCGTCGAAGGCGAAGCAGAATCAGAAGAGGACGTAACTGGCGGCACGGAACGGACGCGAGGATCGTCGAGATCCGATGCTCCGGTCCTGCCTAAACCGGAAGAGGGCGTACAGAACAGCTCCGTTACGCATGGGAATGGGCTGGAACGGCCACCTGTTGTGCACCTAAGTTCCGGATCATTGATCGATCCGGAGCGCCCGAAGGATGACCGGCCAGCGGGGCAGGGTGACACCGGGCGAACCGGCGGAGGCGGCGGAGGCGGCGGCGGCGGCGGCGGAGATGGAGACAGCAGAGGATCGGGCGCTCAGCCGCAAGGACCGCGTCCACCCCTGATCGACATTCCAAATCCCGGAGGCGTGAATCCAGAGACGGCGCGGAACAGGGCGCCGCGCATCAACGGTCCGATATATCTCCAAGACATATATGGTTGTCAGGCGTTCTTGATTTCAATGCTCGCTCTTCTGGCAGGCGCTAGCGATGCTGACGGCGACAGTCTTCGTGTTGTCGGCTTGTCTGCGAACTCTGGGAGCGTGAGCCAAAGCGCCGACGGCGATTGGTCTTTTGTTCATGATCAGGGAATGCTCGGACCGGTCAAGTTGACTTATTTCATCACTGACGGGTTCGTCGTTGTACCTCAAGTAGCCTATTTTAATGTCGTGGCAGCGCCACCGATTCTCGGAACCAGCGGGGACGACAATCTTCTTGGTACGCAATGCGCTGATACCATCAACGCTGGCGACGGCAATGACAATATAGATGCGCGCGAAGGCAATGATGTCATTATCGGTGGAGGGGGTGACGACCACATCGTCGCTGGGGCCGGCAATGACGTCGTCTATGCCGGTGCGGGAAATGATGTTGTGTTTGCAGGTTCTGGCGATGACATCGTCTTTGGCGGGGCAGGAAACGACCGGATCTACGGCGAAGACGGCGACGACAACTTGATGGGTGAACATGGCAATGATGTGCTGTTCGGTGGCGCAGGTAATGACATCATTCTTGCCGGTGCGGGGGAAGATCTTGCTAGTGGCGATCGAGGCAACGACACACTCGACGGTGGAGATGGTGACGATAGTCTCGACGGCGGCGATGGCGCGGACATTGTGATTGCCGGTGCCGGCAATGATTTCCTCACTGGCGGTGACGGTAACGATACACTTTTCGATGGTGTCGGCCGCGACACCGTTGATGGCGGCACGGGCGATGACTATCTAATTGCGGCTGCAGACGGCGAAGCGGACAGCTACGATGGCGGCGCGGGCATCGACACTTTGGATTATTCGACTGCGACATCCGGAGTTTTAGTCGACGTCGCAAATAATGCAGCGAGCGGCGCGGACATCGGAAACGACCAGATAGCGCGATTTGAAGCGGTGATTGGCGGAAGTGGCGGTGACACAATCACCGCTGGAGCGTGGTCGCTATCAATGGATGGGGCGGCGGGCAACGACAGATTGATCGGAGGAATTGGTGACGATGTCGTCGCGGATGGTGCGGACGAGGACGTCGTACAGACCGGGGAGGGCAATGATCAGGTTTCGGCAACCGCTGATGCTGCGAGTGATCAATACGATGGAGGCGACGGCTCAGATACACTGTCTTATGCCACCGCGACTCTCAGCGTCACCATCGACCTTGCGAATGGACGCGCGGACGGTCAGGACATTGGTCACGACCTGATCAATTCGTTTGAAAAGATCATTGGTGGAGGGGGGGACGATCGCCTGATTGCCGGTTCGGGATCCGTTTCCATGACCGGCGGCTCGGGCAGGGATCGTTTTGAGTTTCAACGCAGCGATGACGACCAGGAGCCGCTCCTGATCCGCAAGATCACCGACTTCACGGTGGGCGATCGCATTTTTGCGGCGACATACGAAATCGCCTATTTGCAAGAAACGGACGCCGGGCAGCAGATCGCGGATATGTTCGACGACATCTATTTGCAAGGCAATCAGGATAACCGACCGGTTCGCTTTCGGTTCGAACATCTGGATGAAGGTGAATTTACCGTGGTGGATGTGCATGACCGACCGGATTCAGACGACTTTTTCTCCATCGAAGTCGCCGGCCATCACCAGCTCCAGTTCACCGTTGCCATAAGCTAAAGCAGGCAGGACCTCGGATAATGAAACATTTTGACGCTAGACAGTTTGAGGCAGAAGTTGTCGCGCCGAAGCCCGTTCGCGGCAGTTCCTTCCGTATATGGCCGCGTGTCGTGGGAGGTCTTACACTCGTTCTACTATTGGTGGCCGGCTGCGGGGGATGGGCCGCGTTGGCAATGCTGGAGGGGGCCGTTGTCGCGGCGGGTGTGGCGAAAGTCGACCAGAACCTAAAAGAAGTTCAGCATAGGGATGGAGGTATCGTAAAGACTCTCGCCGTCCGGCACGGTGATTTCGTCAAGCAGGGGCAGATTCTCGCGACGCTTGATGATGTGCAGATTAGGGCCGAACTCCTGATCGTACGGTCGCAGCTTGGCGAGTCCCTGGGGCGTCAGGCGCGATTGATCGCTGAGCGTGATAACTTGCCGTCCATTGAATTCCCTGCCGAACTTCCAGCAATCTCGACCTCAGTTGATACTGTGATTCTGGGAGAACGGCGCTTGTTTGCAGGCAACAAGCTTGGTCGAGATAGCCAGAAGGAACAGCTTGAGCTGAGCATTGCTCAAACCGGCGAAGAAATTAACGGAATGGAAGCGCGTCTGGCAGCTAAGGAGGAAGAGATCAAGCTCGTGGGCGTCGAGCGGGACAAGCTGAATGATCTTTTTGCCAAGCAGATCGTCGAATACACCCGCGTCTATTCGGTTCACCGGGATTGGGCGCGGATTCGCGGCGAACGCGGCGAAATCATCTCTAGCATCGCCCGTGCGAAGGTCCGGACTAGCGAAATTCGCGTACAGATTATTGCCGTCGATCAAAACGCCAGCACCGAGGCGCAGCGTGATCTCAGACTAATTGATGCCCGAATTTCTGAGTTGAACGAACGCAAGCTCGCCATCGAGGACCGGCTATCACGTACCGAGATTCGTTCGCCGATCACCGGATACGTAAATGAGCTCTTCGTGTTCACCATTGGAGGGGTCATCACGCCGGCCGCGCGCATTGCCACCATCGTGCCTGAAGGTGTCGAGCTGAAGTTCGAGGTGAAGATCTCTCCTACCGATATTGATCAGGTCAGAGAAGGGCAGAGCGCCCGGGTGCGGTTGACTTCGTTTAACCGTACAACCACGCCTGAGCTTACAGCGCGCGTCGCTATGGTATCGCCGGCATCGGTGAAGGACGCGTCAAATGGGCAAGAGCACTACATGGCCTATCTTCAGCTCACGACTGACGCCATGTCGAAGATTAAGGATATGAGGCTCGTTCCCGGAATGCCTGCCGAGGTGTTCATCTCGACAAAAGAGAGAACAGCAGCGTCGTATTTGGTGAAGCCGTTTACCGACCAAATGAACCGGGCATTCCGCGAAAGGTAACTAGAAATTGGCGATTTTCGAGCGTGAAAAGTAACTTCCGGTTCCGCCGCATTCATTGATAGGATGTGGCTTTTATCGGTGATGAGAACGCCAGTTCATCGTGCGGCAGCAACGATGTGGGCGCAACTTGATGGCGGCCGGACCAGACTACTTTGAATCGTCGTTTGCATTCCTCGATGTCGCTGCAAATCCCACGGTGTGCGGTCGGCTGCGGCTGGCCGGGCAGGTTGACGCCCCAGAACCAGTTCGGTTTGCCGACGGGCGTGCCGGGCTGCTGAAGGATGCGGCCGACGGTGATGCCTCGCCACATCACCACATAGTCGTTAGGGCCTGCGACATCTCCATTAAGACGGGTGGGCATGCGGAGTTCGTCGTCATAGTTCATAGGACAAGTGCTGCCGCGGCTCGCAAAGCAGTCGCTCCGTTGTCGACGAGCGCTTTCAGCCTGGCGACCTCTTCAGCATCCCACGGTTTTGCGAGCAGACGCTTGGTCACGGCAATTTCTCCGGAGGTCGCAGCTCGCCCTTTAACCAACCCGCAGCTTGGAGCGCGGGATCTGGCTCAACAGCGGTTTGGATGAAGCTGCACTTTGGGCACTCGTAAGAATGCACGACGAGGCCATTTTCGGGGAGCGAGCACCTAATCCAATGAGAGGCGGCTCCGCAATTCTGACAGGGTGGGGTTCGAGTCCTCGGCATGGCCAGCCCATGACGGTTAGCTTCTCTGCGTTACATAATATTCCCGAAATGCTTGCTATCAAGAGAAAGTAGCTCGCTCAGGGAAAGGCAACTCCCTCAATCCTGTTTTCGAAAAGTGAACGCGGAACAACCTTTGAGCGCAAGGCTGCCGCGAACATCTTGCAGACGCAAACTGGTTCGCCTTTGACGGTCGTGCATCTGCAGGTATCGCCGTAGGCGAATTTTATCAACCTGTCGAGGTCTGGGTCTGTGATGGCTGCTCCAATCTGGTCGTCATAGGTCATGAAAATCTCTCAGGCTGGTCCATTAAGTAGGAGTCTGGCCGCCAACGTTGAGAAGCTGTGCCACCGCTGTTATCAATTGTGCGGGCGCAAAGGGCTTGGTCAACAATACGCTGTTCGGCACCCCTTGGGAGGCCCATTCCGCTGCGCTATCGCCGGTCATGTACACGACCGCCAATTCAGGATCGATCGATCTTGCGTGCCTGGCCACGTCCCAGCCCGTCAGGGTGCCGTGACCACCCAGTTTTATATCCGTGACGAGCGCGCGGTATTTTGGGTCGGAGGCGTCGAGTAGCTTTACCGCTTCTTCGCCAGACTCGGCGAGAACGACTTTGAATCCGCCATCGTCCAATGTGTCTTCGACTACGTTGCGGATCAATTCTTCGTCTTCAACGAGCAAGATTACGAGTAGGTCTTCCACCGCTGCGTCCCCCCCCCGCAATTGTCGCCATTGACAGTCGCGCGACAATAGTTGGAACATTAGAAAGTTCCATCGACTTTCCGGGGGGGGGGGCGTCGGCTTAGGACCGCCGTGGCTCTACGTCGTCTTCATGGGTTTGGTGCTTCATCTTTCTTGACGCCGCGGGCGACGATCTTGAGCGTCCCATCGGGCAGCGGGCTTTGCAATGCTTTCGCTTCCGCCCATGGCGCGTTCATCCAGACGTCGACCTCTTCGGGTGTGGTCAGGATCACTGGCATAGCCTTGGGATGGACTTCATAGACCTCTGCATTGGCGTCTGTCGTGAGGAAGCCGAACAGATCGTTGATCGTTTCGCCTTCCTTGATCTTTCGCACTGAGGTCCACTTGGTCCAGAGGCCGGCGAAGCAGGCGAGGGGGCGGCTTTCGTCTAGAGCGAACCAGATGTCGAGGCCAGTGGCCTTGTCGAATTCGCTAAAGGACGTGAGCGGCACGATACAGCGATGTTCAAGCCCCAGCCATCGCGTCCAATGCTTGCTGTTTAGTCGTCGAATGTTGGTCGTGCCCTTGTCGGGCTCTTTGCGCAGCAGCTCCTTGAAATCGACCGGTTTGCCCTTGGCCTCCAACTTGCCGGCGCGGGTCTTCGCCTTTTTGAACAGCGCAGCACTCGACGATGGCATGCCCCAGCGCAGCATCGCCAGTTCTCTGCCATCGGCGCTGTTGCGCACGATCGGAGCCATCTGGTCGGGGAAGATGCCCGGCAGCGGCGGGAGGTTTCCCGTTATGTCGCGATCGACTTTGAACAGGTTGCGGATAGCCGCCTGGTTTTTCGTCATCGAATATAGATTGCACATGGGATTATAGTGCCGGGACGTCCTCGCTCGGTCTAGTCAACCGGTCCCCGGCGCATCGGTGTCGTTCAGTTCTGCCAAGTCGAGTTGCTTTTCGAGCTCTAATACTAAGGCCTCTAATCGTTCTACCGTAAGCGGGTCAAGCGGCTCAACGATCAGCCGACGCGCTTGCGCCAGCCGCCGATAGAGTTCCTCTTTGCCGCGATCGTCCGGCACGCCACATCTCCGTCCCGACGTCGCATTTACGGCCGAAGAGATGTTTTGTTCGATGCAGGACTAGGATTTGTGCTTAAGCACCGCGACCTTGCGAGCAAGGTGCCAGAGTTCGACGTCGTGAGCATCGACGAGCTTCTCTGCAACCTTCAAGGCTTGTTCGTCGGAATCGGCCTGGATGACTTCAAAGCTTTCGAAATGTCCGTCTTTTCCTACGATATAGGCGCGATAATCAGGCATCGTTCTGCGCCTTAAAAGACGGGAGCAACGAGACTCTCCGCACGAATAGTTGTCCCTAGTCGAGCGGTGATAGGTCAACGTACCACGTTTTCGGAGTGGCAGGTGGCATATATCTGCGCTCAGTCGGTAGGCGTACGGGGCTTTGGCGCTGGAGCAGGTGCTTTCCCCGTTAAGAGCAGATTGCCACAAAGGGCGGAACTAATCAGTCGTTTCATCCCGCAATATTCGCATTGGACGCAAGACGCCGCAGCTGATCCTATGCGGCTCCGCATCGTCGCGGCATAGGAGCGGCCGTGCCTAGACCTGTTTGCATCAAGTGCGGAAGCACCTTGAATTTTGACCTGCCTCCTGACGGAGGCGAGCGAAAATTTCTCTGCCGCCCATGTAGTCCATCACCGCACAACGACCGCGTTCGCGGTTGGCTCAGTGCAGGCGATCTTCGCCCTCCCAAGAAATAGGTTGCTGTGACTCAATTTGCGAGCTGCCATCAAGGCACGATCATGTCCCGGGTTCGCGCCCAGTGATGTGGCTGATATGGACCATGGTCTGTTCGTAGATGCCCGGGTTGAACATCGCGCCGCATGCGCACCGGATCGGGCCTCGACCCAGCTTGTTGCGATAACCGGCATCCCATAGCGCGTATTTGTTGGCGGTCCACTGTTGCTGCCGGCGCGAAGCATCGAATTCAGCCTCGGTGCGTTTGGGGAGGAACACCTTCCAGGCAGCGTCAAAGGCGGCGCGGGCCGTTTCGAAGTCGCGGGCTTCACCTCTGAAACATTCATCGCGATTGAGGGGGTAGAAGCCGCAAGACCATTTCCAGATACCAGACCTTTCCGGGTTCGGATCCCAGTCTTGCTGAGCGATGGTGCCGACCTGCACGTCGCCGTACCAGATTTCCCATGTCTCAAAGCGCTCGTCGATGCGTCTCCGTGTCAGCTCTGGCATCATGGCGTCTCCACAGCATGCCGTGGGCTGGGCGCCAACTGCAGCAACGTCGCCAGCGGGCGCTTGCCGCTTTTCGAACATCGCTCGCAGCGGAGGCGGCTGGCCAAGTCGTGGATGCATGTCGTGCCGACGTGCGGGAGTTCAGCCAGGCTGACGTCCCGTTTGATCCGACACCTTGAGCATTCGATTTCGAGCCAGGGGAAGCCGCCGTTGAGAGCCTGGTCGACGATCGGTGACGGGTCGATCGGCTCACCGTCCGCCCACATGCGCTCGTTCCAGCTTTCACACGAAAGCTTGTCGGCGTCCCGGATCAGCGCTTCACCCTTCGCGCGCAGCTCTTCTGATTGACGTGCAAGCATCAGCGTCACGCCGCGCGCCTTCGTCAGCTCTTTATTGAGAGCCTTACGGTCGCCGCCTGACAGGGGCGTGGGGCGATATTTCGGAGCCATAGGGGCGTCCAAGCGTGACGGTCAAAATGCAAAATCGAAAATGCTATGTCGTCTCGAATGAGGGCCAGCAGCCGTCCTCCTCGAGGCGTCCTGTGCGTTCTTTGCAGCCGTTGTCGAGCAACTTCATGCCGACGTCTTTCCAGATCGCGTGGGCGCCATAGACGCGCACCGCATCGACGGTCTGGATCTCCACGATCCGATCACAGCGGCGGCAGGACACGCGCAGGACGTGCCGGGGAATCTCAGAGAGGCGGCGCTGTTGAACTGGAACGCCGGTGCGGATCTGGCCGCGAGGATCCCGGATGATGGAATCCCAGTACGCATCCGGCAGATCGTCTCCAGGGCCGGGCGCCGGAATAGGCGGGTCAGGTGGGCGGCTTGGCTTGGAGGCCAGCTTTTCCATCTGTTTGGGCGTCGGCATCCGCCAGCTTGCAGGTCTATCCGTCATACCCTCAATTAGAACATAAGAAGAACAAAAGTCGAGTCCGCTGAGGTTGAACTTCGGGCTAGGAAACTGTCGCTGGCGCGGAGGGCACTAGTTTTAGTAGAGCAAAATCGAGATATGCAACCTTCGGGCGTTTACGTTGTTGTTGGAAGCCGACATCGGAGCGGCGAACGATGGATGCCTCAAATCAAATCGACATAAACCGAAAGATTAGGCTCAGTGGCGTTGCCACCGATCTACGACGATCATCGACCAGTAGGCATGGAAACATCGAGGGATGGAAAATATCTCATCTGCTTCGAGACGCCCAGACGACAGCTCAAGCCGATGAAGCTGAGCGGCGGTTCGCTATTTGGCGGTCTCAGCTGGTCGCGCATCAAGACCGGCAGCGGACCGAGGAAGATTGAACCGGATCCCGACACCGTGAAGAGGTCATGCGGGACAGGCGATCATCATCTTTTCGTTCTGAATTCCCGATGAGGCTATATGGGCCCGAAGAAGACGCTGCTTGGAATCCCGCTTCGGCGGGATTTTTCATTCATACATTACGACGGCTTCCAACCTTTCAAATCTTCGACGATCTTCCGGAAAGCCATTTTTACTTCCGAAACCTGCGCTAGGTTCGGCAGTACGATCTCGCCGGGTAGGTCACCGCTGCCGGCGCTGGCATGTAACGCTAGGATGGTGTTCTCGAAACCGCCGGTGTCCGGGTCCCCGGCAAGAAACTCGTGTTGAGGGAAGGCGGCGTCCAACTCTGCAATGGCGCGTTCGACAGCAGCCGAAGACGCGTCAGGCGTGAGCGTGAAGATGAACGTGGTCATTGCGCCTCGGTCATATCGCTAGGTCGCCCGGAACGTTTCCAGATGCAATAAGCGCCTCGAGGTCGTGGGCCATCTTTTGGTATTCGTCGGCAAGCTGCGCGAATGCGTTCCTTTTAACCGGGTTCGTGGCAAGCTGGCTGATAAGAAGGCAATCTTCCGCGTCCGCACGCAACTTTTCCAGCCTCTGTTTGAAGTCCTGCATGCTACCCCTCGATATGGGCTCGTATTGCCGCCTTGGCCTTTCGAATACCCACCAAAGGCTTCCCCAGTTCGCGTGCCTTGTTTTGCACCGCCGTGGCCGGCCGTCTGAGGGCGGCAGCGGCCCGCGTCACCGTTGCGCCGCCATCTGCAAGAATAATCAATCGAGCAATGTCTTCTGGTGTCCAGGTCTTGTTAATCGGGCGTCTTGCCATGACAACACCTCAAGCAATCTTCCGATACCCTCTCTCGGTGAGCTTCACCTGATCGTCGACGACCTCGGCCAGGCCCATCTCAAGGAGTTCACTCAGCTGATCTTCGGTAATCGGCGACATCTTTAGCCGGTTGGCGTAGATGTCGCGAAGCGTCCAGTCGAGATCAATATCGTCTTTCCAGTTTCTCATCGTCACCACAGTCATTCTAAGTCGACCAACGGCGTTCCGCATCCCGCCCATCAGTAAGAGCCGTCCTTTGGCTCCTCGTGCGTCTGAAGGATCAGCACTACGCCGAAGAGAAAGATGCCCAAAGTCATAAGATCGAAAAGATGGTCCTGCATCCCGCCATTTTACCCGATGGCGGGGAGGGCGTCACCGCGAGAGGCGTGGTGTTCTCGCCAGAGTGCTGAAGCCATGGAAAATGACGGGGGGATCCGCGCGCTCAGCTCCAGTTCAGGAAGGAACAGGTAAGTGGTGACTGGGGCTTTTGAATACAGGAAATACCAGATGAAGTTAAAGTTGGCTATTTTCGGGCTGCTCGCTCTAGCAGGCACGGCAGTATCAGGAGCGGCATCGGCGATGCCGCTCGGACTGGCAACCGGCGCAGGTGTCGGACATAACACTGAGCAGGTGAGGCTAGTTTGCGACCGCTTCGGACGTTGCTTCCGCACCCCCGGTTATGCGCCCCGATACGGATACGGTCCACGGTATGGATACGGTCCACGCTATGGCGGGTGGGACCGGGGCTGGCGCGGCGGGCGCCGCTGGTAAATCATATCAGGGGCCGCGTTTTCGCGGCCCCTATCGTTTTTGGGCTCCAGCCGGGACCACTGAACGACATGCTCACGAGTGCGGAGGGGCTGGCTGCTCCATCCAGTGCGTCGGGCTGTAGAGGGAATCCGTATGTGGATCGCACCATCCGAAGGCGTCATCCCAAATCATCACAAATGGCAAATACACTTCGGCTATGTCGCAACCGAGCAGCGTCCGGTCTTTTGGGGTAAAGCATTAAGGGGCAGGCCGCAGCGTTCCCGTTGTTAGGTCGGTCAACCACCTCCCAAGGAAAACCGCACCTCGATCAGCCGTTGTTTCAACGAAGCCGCCGACGATGAAGGGGCGCAAAGTGGAGTAGTCACCTTTGCGATCGAAGAAGCTGTCGCAGGATGTCCCACCCGTTGAGACTATAAATTGGTCTCCGACCTTGGTCCCCTTAATAGCGGTCACGACCCGGACGGCACTTCAGGAGACCATTGCGTATCAATATTATGCGCAGGTGCGTTGACGGCAACGATCTCTACCTGGGCTGCCACGGAGTGGCGATCGTAATCAGGCGGAAGGCTAGTAAGAAGCGTGTCGGTGTTTCTTTTCGGATCGCGGCATGCGTTAGCCGGCTGCAATGTTGCGGCGAAGACAGCGGTTGCGATGACAAGCATTCTCATAACCACGATTTCCTCGTTCATTAGTCGTGAGTGCGCCGGACGGGGCCCGTCTGGTCCTGCGCGGGTTTAAAAGCGCGTCGCCGGTCTGTCATCGTTGACGTCTTGCTAAAAAACATAGTTAGCGGATCGTAAAGGAGAAATTTAACGAATCTCGCCGAAGCTGCGCCCAATCTTGATGCGGTGTTCGAGTGGGGTACATGACCAGAGTATCTGTTGTCGTCGCTTCTCTGCTGCTTGGCGCAAGCCAGGCGGTCGCTGCGGATTTGCCGGAATACGGTCAGCCTTATCCCCTCGCGGTTTGGACATGGGCCGGACCTTATCTCGGCGTCCATATCGGCGGCGGATTGGGACAATCCAGATTTACAGATAGCAATGGCCCGGCCGTTTATGGCGGCGATGTCAGAACGCCGACGGCTTTGGGAGGCGCGCAGGTAGGCTTTAATTTTCAGCCGACCCGGAATCTGGTGCTCGGCGTCGAGGCCGATACTAGCGCGGTCAGCTCCAACGGCACCAATACGTGCCTTGCGTCATCCGGCTATTTCCTGTCGGCCAATTGCCGCGTGCGGCAGAACGCGCTGGGCACCGTAACAGGGCGCGTTGGCTTGGCGACTGGCGAGGCCGGACGCACCTTGCTCTATGCCAAAGGTGGCGTCGCCTGGCTCAATCAGCAGATTGATATCAATACCAACCCGATCGACCTCTCGACCGGCACAAAGAACAGCCAATGGGGCTGGACCGCAGGCGTCGGCATCGAACGGGCGGTGGCACCAGCTTGGTCGGTGAAGGTGGAATACGACTATGCCGGTTTCAACAGCTTCGGCATGTCGACGCCCGGCAGCTATTTCCAGCCGTTTCCGCCCTTTGCGCTCTATGGGACGACGCCACCAGGCAGCACCAGCGTTTCGCAGAACATCCAGACTGTCAAAGTCGGGCTGAACATGAAGTTCGGCGGCGATACCGATGCGCGGTGGGACGATGCCGAGAACATGCATCTGCGCGGCTCGCAAAGTGTTGAAGATCCGAGCATGCGCGGCGACATCGAGATCGGCGGACGCGTCTGGTATTCTTCGGGTCGTTTTCAGAAGGATCTCGGTGCAGGCACCGATCCGGCACAGCAGAACATCCTGAACTCGCGACTCACTTATGAGAGTCCGGCGGTCTCCGGCGAAGTGTTCGGTCGTGTCGATGGCCTGGCCGATTTCTTCCTCAAGGGCTTCATCGGCGGCGGCAAGTTGCTAAGCGGCAAGATGAACGACGAGGATTGGATGCCCGGCTACGGTGTTCCCTATTCGAACACGGTGTCGGACCCCGTGCAGGGCAGTATCGCCTATGCTACGGCCGATGTCGGCTATGCGTTTATCCGCGGCCCGGGAGTCAATGTGGGCCCGTTCATCGGCTACAATTATTATCGTGAGAACAAATCGGCCTATGGCTGCACGCAGATCGCCAACGCGACCGTCGCGGCACCTTGTGTGCCGGCGATCCCTGGATCGACGCTGGCGATCACGGAGGACGATACGTGGCATTCGTTGCGAGTCGGCCTTAACGGGGTCGTCATGCTGAACGATCGGCTGAAACTCACCGGCGATGCGGCCTATCTGCCTTATGTTCGCTTTTCGGGCGTCGACGACCACGTGTTGCGCAACGCATATGATACCCGTTCGCCGGAGAGCGGCGAAGGCAGGGGCGTGCAGCTGGAAACGATCCTCTCATATTATGTGACGCCGTCATTATCCGTCGGTGCAGGCGCGCGCTATTGGGCGATGTGGGCCACGGAGGATGCCAAGACCAATTTCTTCGGCACGCCATGTCCGTGTCAGACCCTGCCGGCCCGCACCGAGCGCTATGGCGGCTTCCTGCAAGCGGCCTATTCGTTTAATACCGACTAAGAGCAATCCCAGTATTTCTCCACCATGATGTACGCTATCAAGATGGCGAAACACATGAGACAAAAGACTGCTAGCCGACCGTCGGGGATGGTCAGGGGCGCGGCTGCATTCCTACGAGGTTGCCGACAATTGCGCTGCCGCATACGAGAACCCCGAGTCCCGCGAGCGTTACCAATATCATCGACAAGCCGAGCTCATCATGGCCGCCTTGGTAAAATTGCAACGCTGCGATGAAGGCAAATAAGCAAACGGCTAGCATAACCGCCTCAACAAGGATCTTCAACCAAACCCACCTTGCGGATAAGCGTGACGCTGCAAGCTTCGATCCGTAGCCCGCTAGAAGGGCGATCGGTACCAAGAAAATAAGCGCTCCGACGATAGTAGGCATCTTGAATTCTTCACCTTGGTCACCGGCCCTCATTGGGGCGGTCGCCGTTTGGTTGCTTGGACCGGGCGTCGCCTCGATGCGGATCTATCGTGCCGGATCTGTATCGCTCTGCCGGAGCGGGCTGGCTCTATCTTCGCCAGACCGATTCCACACCCAACAGAGTCCTGCGCATGACGCTAATCCCCCCAGCAGCATTGGCCAAACCAGAACTGCCGCCGTGTGGTAGGCTTCGATATCGACCCGTCCCAGCCAAAGTTTAGAGTGGATAAACATACAGATGATCGCAAAGATCACGTCGAGAATAGCGAAAAGAACCGCTGCTGCGATCAGCAATGCAACTCTCCTAAGAATACTCATCGACATGTCGGGCTTTTTCAATATTACAATCGGCCGGAAAGGTCTCGTTCTTTGGTCAGCAGAGCAAGAGCATGGGAAGTCCCGGTGAATCCTAACGTGTTCCAGATGCTTGCCGGCCTTTTCGCCGCGCCGCTGCTCTGGCTCGCGTGGGGCTTTCTTAGCGCCACGTTTGATGGTCGAGATTTCTCGGCTGCCATCGGATGGATCATTCTGCCTTTTGGATCGCTAACGGGATTGTTCCTCTGGTTGGGCCGCGTTCGAAACGCGAGGCAGAATCCTGACTCACCATAGCCTGAGCTTTGGTCTGTGATCGCTGCGCCGCATCTCGCCGCAGAAGGCGCGAGCGACTTCAGGCTGCGGCGCCACGATGTTGGCGATGATACACTTAACGGCCATTTTGCTCTTCGCTCGTCGGTCAGAAGCGAGGCACAGTCTGACTAGTTCGGGCGATTGACTTTTATACTGGCGGTCTCAGCCGACAGTTCCCGCAGGGCGCACTCTGCTTCTTTTTGGATATCATCCAAGCTGCATCCGAATGTGACTGGCAACGACACTGCTTTCTCAGGTGTATCGTCCCATGCAAGAGTGACGAGGGACCGCCTTCGCGAGAGATCATGAGTGACTGCTGCAATCGTTACAGTTTTAGGCATCTAAACTCCGTTATTGGACGCGCGTTGAGGTCTCCTATAGTGAGCGAACAGTTCTGATTAGGCAACGCGCCTTATTCGTGTGCTCGGCACCAGGCTGCACGGTCTCCGACTGGCAGAATGACCTGTGGTACGCTTGGGGACACTTCGTGTCGTTCTTTACTACATTCCACCACGCGCCAGAGCGGCCTTCGCCAATGATGACGTAGTGCCGTTTAAGAGGAGGCGGGAATGACGTTCACTGAAAAGGCCATGACCGACGATCAATCGAGAAAACTGAAAATTGGCGCCCGCGTCCATTGGAAGAACGACGCAGGCGACGTCGGCATCGTTACTGAGAACACCTGGAGCGGTGTGGTCATCAATTGGGACAATCGCGGACCTCAGGCGATCATGCCTAACGATATGGCCGATGTATCGCTCGACTCTCGTCCGGTGCGCTGGTGCGTGCGAAGGGTGGTGAGTACATCGTCAAACAGAAGACCAGATTTCCGTCCGGCTTGCACGGTGCTCATTCCGTCACGTTCCTGCTCCCGACCGGTGTCCCTTATCCAGAAGGAGATCCGGGACATTCATGCGTGGTGATTGAAGAAACCGGCCTCACAAAGGGCGCTGGTTGCCGCTGAAATTCACCGCAAGATGTGCGTGAGGCAGCCCAAGTTGGGCTGCCTAGCATTATTTCGATTTGACCGCTCCGGCGCGAACGTTCGCGTCCATCGCGATCGGTAAGGACACTGTCAGAAAGCCGGAAGTGCCCTCCATCCGATTTTCCACCGCAAATTCGCGGAAGACCTTGAGCCGCGTTGAAATGGGAAGCTTGCCAACTTCAAAAGTGTAGCCGATCGATCCGCCGAGAGCGACGACGCGCCCTTCAAATGACCCGAGGCGAGCGCCGCTTCCGGAATCGGCGGTCAACTGCTGATAATAATAGCCGACCAGGCCAAGTGTGAATTCCTTGGTCAGGTACTTCGTGGCCGCCCATTCAAGATGAAATTCGTCGCCGCTCTTGTAGTCCGTAGCCGTGTTGGGCTGATTGAACGTGAAGCCCGCGCTTGCGGAGAGATCCCAGCCCAGTGTCGGATCGAGCCACGTCAGCGCCGTGAAGACGTCAATGGCCGGGCGGTTCAGCGACGCGTTCGAGAGCTGCCCGGGCACGTAAGTCCCGGACGGGATCACACCGCCGACACCCACTTGCCAGTGGAAATTTCCGGAATGCCAGCCGACGAAGGAGTTGATGAAGAAATCGCTGAGAGCCAGTTCGGAATCTACTGCGTTGACGCCGATCGGTCCGAAGCGCGGCGAATTCACCAAGAGATTTGCGTTTACGCGCGGCTCTCCGAAGGGCGTGGTCAACGAGAATGCCAGGTCGCCACCAAAGATCTTGGCGGGCGTCACCCAGATCGTTGTCGGGAGGTTGATCCAAGTCTCCTGCGACACATTTGCGACAAGCAGGCCGCCCGTGGGCAAGGTTCTGCCGCCACCCAGTTTTCCGCTGTAGAAGTATGTGTCGTCCTGGAAGTACACGCCTGGTGGAGGAGTGATGCCGGCGCCAGGCCCCCGTGTCCCCAGCAAATAGGCGCCTGTCGCTCCTTCAGCGGCTCTCGCAGAACGTGGGGCGCACGAGAGCGCAATAAACGCAAGAGCCGCAGCACCGAACGCACGTCTCATCTGGCACCCCTACCGTATGATAGAACGCTCGATTCAATGGCAAATCGAGTGGCACCATGTATTCACAGCTTCTGCGCTCTTTCAACCGGCACACTTTTCCAATGGACGATGGTCCGCTTCAGTCATCACAGATGGGAACGCGTCCAATTGAGTAAAACTGACCACGCATTCACCCACTCGTTTTGAGAAGCAGCGCATCCGCCAAATGGAACTGTTATTTGCATGATTGACGTCCGAGATAATATGCGCAGACTGGAGCAAATCCGAAGATGACTGCGTCCGATTGCGGACAAAAGCGATATCCCGAGATAGCTCTCCTGAAGTGTAGTGTGCTGCATCTTGAAAGGGTCGAAAATGCATTCGTTCGTGATGGACTCTATCCGGCGGGTCGGTCGTCTGCCGAAACTTTCCACTAGATCAACGTGCGCAGTCGCGATTTTTTGCGCCTGCGTTGTGTGGAATGCTGCACCTGCATCTGCATTCAGCCCAGACACCGGCCTCCATCAGCAAATTCGCAATGACAGTGACGTAACGCAGGTGCGGGCGCGCGGAGGCGTTGCGGTGCGTACGAGAACGGCGGTCGGCCCAAGAGGCGGCGTGTATCACAGTAGAACGGTTGTTCGCCGAGGAGCCGTGGTGCGTCCCGGGTATGCCGGCGGCGGGGTTCGATGGGCTCGTCCCTACGGCTGGCCCAGGGGAGGCGCGATAGCGGCGGGAGCGGCGATTGGAGTCGTAACCGCCGCGACTGCTGCAGCCTGGGCAGGCACTCCTCCGGCACCCGGGATGTGCTGGTACTACACGGACCCATCGCGCACCCAAGGTTTCTGGGACTATTGCCGGTAGATGCCGGGAGCAGCCTGTCATGACACTGTCGGACGCCCCTCCGGAACAGATTGAACGGCCGGTCGACGTCTCGGACATGATCCGGATTCCGGGCGGCATATTCCGAATGGGATCCGATGACCATTACCCGGAAGAAGCGCCCGTTCACCGAGTAAAGGTGGAGGGCTTCCGGATCGACCGCACGCCTGTGACGAACCGCCAGTTCAAGGCGTTTGTCAGAGCGACGGGCTACAAGACGTTTGCCGAAATTCCGCCGGACCCGAAAGACTATCCGGGTGCGCTGCCGAACATGCTGTACGCCGGGTCTTTGGTGTTTGCGCCGCAGCAGAGTGTGACCAATCTGCGCGACTGGAGCCAATGGTGGCAGTTCTTGAAGGGTGCCGATTGGCGTCATCCGTACGGACCGAAGAGCAACATCAACGTCCTCGATCATCATCCGGTCGTGCATGTGTCGTTCGCCGACGCCTTGGCCTATTCGCAGTGGGCGGGCAAAGACCTGCCGACCGAGGCCGAATGGGAATTCGCGGCGCGCGGCGGTCTCGACGGTGCTGAATTCGCATGGGGCGACGAGTTCACGCCGGACGGGGTCCATATGGCCAACACCTGGCAAGGTGAGTTCCCCCGTCAGAACGTGAACACGGACGGATATGAGCGCACTTCTCCGGTGACGGCATTCCCGCCGAATGGCTATGGCGTTCACGACCTGATCGGCAACGTTTGGGAATGGACGACAGACTGGTATGCGCCAAAGCATGATGCTGATGCGCCCAAGGCCTGCTGTATTCCGGAAAACCCGCGCGGCGCTCGGGAAGAGGGCAGCTACGACGCGGCCCAGCCTAACATCGGGATTCCGCGCAAGGTCATCAAGGGCGGGTCGCATCTGTGCGCGCCGAACTATTGCCGCCGCTACCGGCCAGCGGCGCGGCATGCGGAGCAGGTGGACACATCAACCAGCCATCTGGGATTTCGCTGTGTCGTGCGGGGCATGACATGACGGCTGCTCCTACTTCAGCGTTCGCGCGCCTCCTGACGTCCGCCGCGATCGTGCTGTCCGTCGTCCTCCTGTTGCTCGGCGCCTACCGATACGGGTGGTCGATGGAAATCCACCGTCGGTTCTGGGTGGATATCTTCGAGCGCCTCCACGGACCGATGACGTTCCGCTTCTATCTGCAGCCGACGATGGCGCTGCTGGCGGCACTCCCCGACGGCATCCGGGATGCACGGCTCGGCCACCGCTCGTTCTTCTGGTCGGCTTGGTGGGACCGTAACGCCTCCACGGGGCGGCTGCGGGAAGGTGTAACATCCGTCGCGCGCATCGTGCTGCTCGGCATCAGCATGGACGTGATCTACCAATTCAAAGTGCTCGACCGTTTCTACCCGGTGGAAGCGTTGATGATGGCGATCATGCTCGCTGTCATTCCATATTTCGTCTTCCGATGGATCGTCGAGTTGATTGCTCGTTGGTGGTTCGCGCGAACGGGCACGGGCAAGGCTATGTAACACAAGGACGTTCGATGATCGAAAGCGTGTCCTCCAAGTCCCCCGCCGACCAGATATCGGTCGAACTGTCGTCGCGTCGGACCGGGATGTCGTTTCAAAGGACGCGCATGAGCGCGGATCGCACCCTGATGTCCGTGATCCGGACGTCACTGTCGCTGATCTCGTTCGGCTTCACGATCTCGCAAGTGTTCGAGAAACTGCGCGACCAGAACGTGATCACGCACGGCGCTCCCGCGCGCAATTTCGGCGTGACGCTGGTGGCGCTCGGCATCCTGATGCTGATCGGCGGATTGATTTATCACCTGCAGTTCATGGTCCAACTGCGTGAAGAGCGGAAGATGATGGCTGCCGACGGGTTGATCCACGCCCAGAGCGGCTTTCCGGTGTCGCTGACACTGATCACCGCGGTAATCCTGCTGTTCATCGGCATCGCCGCCATCGTCAGCATGATGTTCCAGGTCGGGCCGTTCGGTTGAAAGTGGAGCGCCGACGCGTCCCGTCGAGACGACAATCAGTTTGAGACCAGAAGCGACCTCGAATTCGACAGATGTAGGAATGGGAGTTGATCGAATGGCCAAAAGCAGCAAGCCGAACATCATCATGATCATGGCCGACGACGTCGGCATCTGGAACATCAGCGCCTATCACCGGGGCATGATGGGTGGCAGCACTCCGAACCTAGACCGTATCGCGCGCGAGGGCGCGCTCTTCACCGACTACTACGGACAGCAGTCATGCACTGCGGGACGCGCGGCATTCATCACGGGGCAGACGCCGTTCCGGACGGGACTATTGAAAGTCGGATTGCCGGCGGCGAAACAGGGCCTGCAGGACTCGGATCCGACCATCGCCGAATTCCTTAAACCCCTCGGCTATGCGACAGCGCAGATCGGCAAGAACCATCTGGGCGATCGCAACGAATATCTGCCTACGGTCCACGGCTTCGACGAGTTCCACGGTATCCTCTACCACTTGAATGCAATGGAAGAACCCTACTACCCGGATTATCCGAAAGACGAGAAATTCCGTACAAAGTTTGGCCCGCGCAACATTATCAGTACCGTTGCTACAGACGTCGACGATGCAACGGAGGATCCGCGTTGGGGCCGCGTCGGCAAACAGAAGATCACCGACGCCGGTCCACTTCCGCCGCATCCGGGCATGGACCCCACCGCAAAGGTGAGCATGGAGGACATCGACGCCGATCTGGTGAAGCGCTCATGCGACTTCATTGAGCGCTCCGTGAAGGCCGAGAAGCCGTTCTTCCTCTGGCACAACTCCACGCGGTGCCATTCCTGGACGCATCTGTCCAAACAATGGGACGGCAAGACCGGCTATGGCTTGTTTGCCGATGCGATGGCCGAGTTGGACTGGGTCGTAGGCGAGCTGCTCGCCAAGCTGGACGAACTCGGCATTGCCGACGAAACGATCGTGATGTTCACCAGCGACAATGGTGCTGAAATCTTCAGTTGGCCCGATGGCGGCAATCATCCGTTCCGCGGCGAGAAAGGCACTGTCTACGAAGGGGGGTTCCGGGTCCCCATGCTCGTCAAGTGGCCTGGGGTCATCAAGCCGGGCACCATTATCAACGAAATCGTGTCGGCCGAAGACTGGATGCCGACCCTCGTCGCGGCGGCCGGCGGTGATCCGGATCTGAAGGCGAAGCTGCTCACCGGCTACAAGGCCGGAGAGAAGACCTTCAAGAACCATCTCGACGGCTACAATTTCATGCCGTTCTTCGAAGGAAAGGTAGCGGAAAGTCCCCGCCGGGAATTCTTCTACTTCAGCGACAACGCCGACCTCATGGCCGTGCGCTACAACGAGTGGAAGATCACCTTCAAGACCATCGTCGGCAACCTGTTCACGGGCAAGGAAGACTCTACCAATGTCCCGCTCGTAACCAACCTGCGCGTTGACCCGTGGGAGCGATACCAGACCGAGTCGACGTCCTACGGCGAATGGTGGGGGAAGGCACTGTGGGTCATGATGCCCGCCATGGGTATCATGGGTCAGTTCCTCGCTACCTTCAAAGATTACCCGCCAAGCCAAGCTTCCGGATCACTCAGCATTGAGAAGGCATTGCAGGCGTTGCAGGAGGGGGGCCGGAAGAACTGAACAGCGCGCAGCAATCGTGGAGCGACAGCGGACGATGACGGCATAGACATCGTCCGCTCGAAGCCGGTCGGGGCGACGTTCAGTCCGAAGCGGGAATGAAGACGCATGAAAGAGTGGCTGATCTATGCGACCGAGAACGCCATCGTCCTCATTGATGCGCTGGCGCTCGTCATCATCGTCGTGGGCACGGTGGAGGCCTTCTTCAGCGGCATGCGTGCGATGCTGGGGTCGCCGTCCGGGCATGAGCGGCGCGACGTCTGGTTGCGCTATGCACGCTGGCTGGTGGCGGGGCTGACGTTCCAGCTTGCCGCTGACATCGTCGAGACTTCGATCACGACCGATTGGAACGCGACAGGGCGGATCGCCGCGGTCGCGCTGATCCGTACCTTCCTCAATTACTTCCTCGATCGCGATCTGGAGGAAGTGCGCGGGCGGCAGCGCGAGACAGGCGCAGCGCCGGCGAAGCCGGTAGGAGGGAATTGACGATGCCCACCAGACGACGCCTGTTGGCCCTCCTGTTCGCGTTGTCGGTCATTGACCTGGCCGCCGCGCAGCCGTCGACGGATCCGCTGCAGTCGTGGAACGATGGTGCGGTCAAGAAGTCCATTACGGATTTCGTCTCGCGGGTGACGACGGAGGGCGGTCCGGACTTCGTGCCCCTCGCCGAGCGTATCGCCACCTTCGACAATGACGGTACGCTGTGGTCCGAACAGCCCGCTTATTTCCAGGCCGCCTTCGCGGTCGACCGTGTCAAGGCGATGGCCCCGCAGCATCCGGAATGGAAGAAGCAACAGCCCTTCAAGGCATTGCTCGACGGAGATATGAAAGCGCTGGCGGCCTCGGGGCAAAGGGGCATGCTGCAGATCGTCGCCGCCGCCCATAGCGGCATGACTACGGATGAATTTTCGAAGTCGGTCGTCGAATGGATCTCGACCGCGCGGCATCCGCGCTTCGGCCGTCCCTACACGCAGCTTGTGTACCAGCCTATGCTGGAGCTTTTGGCCTACCTTCGGGCAAACGGCTTCAAGACCTTCGTCGTCTCTGGCGGCGGGGTCGAGTTCATGCGGCCATGGATGGAAAAGGTCTACGGCATTCCGCCCGAACAGGTGATCGGCTCCAGTGGCGTCGTCAAATTCGAGATGGGCGCGGATGGGAAACCGGCGCTGCGCAAGACATCCAAAATCGAGTTCGTAGACGACAATCAAGGAAAGCCTGTAGGCATCAACCGCTTCATCGGCCGCCGTCCGATCTTTGCATTCGGCAATTCCGATGGTGATCTCCAGATGCTGCAATGGACGGCGGCCGGTAAAGGCGCGCGTTTCATGGGGATTGTGCATCATACCGACGCCGAGCGAGAGTACGCGTATGACCGGCAGTCGAAGGTCGGCAAGCTCGACAAGGCGCTGAATGAAGGCACCGCGAAGGGCTGGACAGTCGTCGACATGAAGCAGGACTGGAAGATGGTTTTTCCTTGATCTCGAAGGCAACCTGAGGAGCAAACGAATGTACAGACCGATGCTTGCTGCTATCCTATGCCTTGCCTCTTTTGCCGCGACAGCAGAGGAAGACTCGAAACCTGCGATCAAGAAATGGCGGGCCTGTGCCGACGCCACAGCAACCCGATACGCAAAAAGTACGGAAAGCGCTCTCGTTGTCTCGCGCTTAGCAATATTGTCGTGCCGCGCTGAGAAACAAGCAGCTTGGCAAGCGATGTCGCAGGAAAGCGGGGCACACTTTGCTGACGATTACGTCGAAACAGTCGAGCGTCGATATACCGATTTGCTTGCGATCGATGTCATAGAAATGCGGCTGAAACACTGAATTGACGCGCAAAGCATCTATGAAAATTGCAACTGCAAGACGCCGTCAGAACGGTCTTGGGAGATACATCTCGCATGATGGCAGGCGCTTACCAAGCAAAGCGCATTCCTACTTTGCCGTCATATGCAGATCCCGCACCGTCGAAACGGGCCTGGTAGGACGCGTTGGCATAAAGGCTGACGTCCGCCGAAAGTTGCCCGCTGGCACCGATGTTGATCTCCCCGAACAGGCCGCCGAGATCGGCACGAAAGGGGATGAACCCCGCTTCGGATGAGAATGAGGTGATCGGATTGCCTCGGAATTCGTTCCAGAGATTGGGCCGAATCCATGCAGTTACGCTGCGCGGCCCGCCATCGATCGACCAGGTGCGGCCGAAGCGGGCGCCGATGCGGCCGAGCAAGGAGTCGGCGTTGTCGAAGCGGACGGAGGCGGCTCCATCGCTCGCATTTGCGAATGCGATGCTCTGATAGATCATTTGCACCTGCGGCTCGATGAAATAGCCGTCCGCAAACCGGAACGGATGCCCGGCCTCGACCGATGCTGCCAGACCCTGACCGCTGGTGTTAAGCGTCGCCAGTCCCCGATGGGCGCTGCTATCGACGTCATAGAACGTCCCCTGAAGGATCGTGTCGGTGTACCAGCCTTGTGGCCCGAAGTGGGTCCAGTAGCCGCCGAGGCTGTAGGCATCGAAGTTGCTGTTGCCCTGCACCCCGCTGATATGCGTCACGCGGCCGCGATCGTTGCCGATGGCGAAATAGACACCAGCCTGGTCGCGACTGCCGTCCGGTTTGTCGTGGCGATAGACGTCCATGCCGCCCTGAAGTCCGCCGAACGAATAGCTGTACTGCGGCCCGCTGCCAAAGATGCCGAGCCGGTCTCCGTTCTGGTGCCCGGTGACGCCGATGATGCGCGCCCAGCCGACTTTGCCGTTCTCAGGGTTCGGGCGGTTGCGCTGGTCTTCCTCTTCGCCGACGCGTTCATGCAGCGTATCGAGAAGGGAACGCCCATAGAGTAAAGCCATCGATGGGATCACTGCATATAGCGACGTCTCCGGCCGATAATTCGCCGGATCGGGAGTGGGCTGGGCGCAAGCCGGGTTCGTCGGCTCCAGCGCGCAATTGATGCGGGAGCGCAGATACCAGTCATCGGGGTTGCTGGCGTCAACGATGCTGCTGCGGTGAAGCGTGTAATCATACGGTCCGGCCGAGACAGGACCCGCAAGGACGAAGGTGCCGGGCGCGGTCGTGCCGCCATTGACGGCATCGATCACAAGGATGCCATTGCCTCGGGTAAGATCGCCTCGGCCGATGGTGTTGGCGATGCGCAGCGGTGACAGGCCTGTCGCAGTGCCGCCGTCGATCACGAGGCGGTCCGATGGCGCGCTATCGTTGCCCAGATAGGTGTTCAGACCGATGATGCCGTTGATGCCGACGTAATTCACGGTCGTGAGCGTCTTGTAGCTCGACAGCAGACTGGCGTCGCCGGTCGGCGGGGTGAACTGGATCAGGCTCGGATCGTTGACCAGATTGGTGACGTTGGAACTGCCGGTCATGATCCAGGTGCTGTTGTCGAGCAGCGTGACGTTCGAGACGCTGCCGGGCGCGGTGAAGGCGGACCCGATGACGGTCGTTCTGGACAACGTCACATTGGCAAGACCGGGGACCACGGGCAGGGCTGCGGGCGGCGGGAAGATGATCGGGATTTCCGTGCCTTCCGGATCGGTGATGCCGGGCGGTCCGGAGTCAGGCGCGCTCAGCGGCGAGAAGTTGGCGATGGTCCCGACGCGCAGCCACTGACCGCTGCCGGACACGAAGGAGTTCGTCAGTGAAACGTTGCCGTTGCCGCCGACGCCGATGGTCGGGCCGTCTATATTGGTGATGCTGCTCCCGGTGAAGTTGGCGTTGGAGACTTGCCCCGGTGCGCCGGCGACATACAGGCCCATCGCGTTGGCACCTGTGGCACGGACCGCAGAGTTGATGCCCGTCAGGAGACCGCCGCCTTCGGCGACCCCGCCGTTGCCGACGTTGCCCGTCGTGAGAACCGAGGTGGCACTGATATTGACCGACGATCCGAGGTCGCGTGCATGGAGACCGTTCGATCCGAGGCCTTCGGTGAGGACGGACGTGCGATTGGCGTTGACCGTGCCTGCCGTAATTGCCCGCAGGCCCGCAGAGAGATTGCCATGAGTCGTGATCGAGGAATTGTCGAGCGTGATGACGGACGGCGCGACCAGGAAATGCTGCACTGATACGGCCCCGTGCGCCAACTCTCCGAAAGTCTCGACGGAAATGCCGGATCCGTTCAAAGTTGCGGGGAATTGCACACCCGCCTGCTCGACGGTTGCGTAGAGGCCAATGCTACTGGTGCCGAGCGTTCGGATGGAATTGCCGTTCAGGATCATCGTGCCGCCGTCGTCAGCGACGGCGCCCATGGCAACTAGACCCTGCGTTAAAACTGAGGTGCCGTTGGCCATGAGGATGCCACCGGGGTTACGCGCGGCCAGTCCATGAGGATAGGCGCTTAGCCTGACGGAATCGCCAAACGTCGTCACTGAGCCGCCGTTCAAGGTAATGTTGCCGCCAAGGTCTGCAAGCGCGCCCATCGCGTTGTCCGGCCCGCGGGTGACGATGGTGACGTTGTTTGCGACGATCGATCCGTTCGTGGCGGCGAATGCGGGACCGTCGCGTCCTTCCGTGGTGACCGATCCGCCGCTCATCTCCGCACTTCCCCCAGCATTGACACGGAGGCCGTAACCGACCGCAGCGGTGCTTCTGATGGTGCTGTCGATGAACGTCGCGGTCGAACCCGCATCCTGTACCAGCACGCCCGTATTGTTCGCGGAGAACAGCGAACTATTAGTGAACTGGGCCGTACCACCATTGAAGATCAAAGCGGCAGGCGCTCGGGTTCCTGACACGGAAATCGTCGTATCGAAGACGGATGCGATTGATCCTGCACCGAGATGCCGTTACCGCGTTGTCCTGTGGTTGTGATCGTGCTGTTGCGAAGCTCAATGAAACCACCTGACAGCACCCGCGCTGCCGACGATGGATCAGTGTCCGCCGAAGCCGTCGAACTCGTGTTGATTGCGGTCGCCATCAAGAAAATCGAGCCGCCGTTCTCCGCGCGCGCTGCGCTCGCCAATAAGCCCGACGTGCTGATGGAGATGTCGCTTCCAACCATCTGGCTTCCGCTTCCTGTTGCAAACAATCCATGACTGCCGATCGGACCGACGGTGTTCTGAACGCCGGTCGTCGAAATCGCCGCAGCGTTTCCGATATTGATAATACCGCCGCCCTCGGCCATCACCGCGATAGCACCGCGAGACGCTGTCGAAACGCCGCCGCCGGATATGCCGATCGTGCTACCAAGTCCGGTCGCCACGATGCCGCGATTGTTCAAGCCGTTCCCGCCGCCGAGCATCTGCAGGAATGTGTTGGTGAGGGTAATGGCGGTGCCTGCTTCCGCGATCGCGCCAGTCATGTTGCTGGCAGTGGTGGTGCCGTTCGGCGGTCCCATGGTGATCGACGACCCTGTCGCGTCGATCCGGCTTCCGGAGCCTGTGGCGCGGAGGCCAATTTCACTGGCCGATGTCGCCGTCGTGGTCGCCGTGGTCCGGAGCGTGCTGCCATCAAAGATAATTCGGCTGCCCGATTGGGCGAGGGCACCTGTCGTCGTCGCGGCAGTGAGGTTCTCTGTGATTCCGTTCGCTGTTATCTGCCCCGCATTGGAAGCGCTGAGGCCTACGGCGCCTGCGGGAGTGACATTGAGGGTCGTGCCAGACGGCACAGTGCATGGCGTTCCGTTGGCCGTCGGCGGCGTTGGGCAAACCTGCGCGGACCCGGAAGATGCTTCTGCCATCAATGCAGCGAACGCGAGCAAACACGCCGCCACATGGCGTCGTGATGCAATTCGAACCCTCCACGCAAACGTCATCGTGGCACCTCAAGGCGCATTCGAACGCTGTCATGTTCAAGTCAGGACGCTGTCGGTGTTCTACACTCGCGTCGGCATCTTCAGCCCATAGACCCGCATTGTTCGCCGTTTCTCGGCCATATCATCTGCTTGGCGGAAGTAGCCGAAATTGTGTCGCGCAACTCGGACGATCATTTCGGTCCGCCGGTGTGTTGGTCGCGCCACTAAATGGTCAGTGATGCGGACCTAATAGCCTTTCAGGTCACAAGCTGTTTTGCAGCCAACGCATCGCCAATGGGTCGGAGCGCGCGTCACCTGCAAATCCGATCTGACCGAGGATGTCGAGCGCTCTGCTCAAGGCATCGCATCAAAGATTGGGAAACGGCCGTCCTCCCACATACGACCAACGCGTTGCGAGTTCCGGCGGAGGATAACAAGTTTATTGTGCTGTGCGGTTTCACGTTTTTCGTGCGCGTCTGCGCAACGTCCGACAAGCCTGCGGGCACCATGTCCTTGAACGCAAACGTGAACTGCTGAGGCTGGCAGGCTAGTTGGCCCGCGGAACTCCTGCTGGGGAACCGCATTATTTGGGCTGAAAAACTCGAGGTGTGTCATGTCCACAAGACGAGACGATGCCCTTAACAGCCAGTCCGAAAAAGGCCCCACCGAAAAGTCCGGAGGGAAGTCGGAAGGCTCCAGCAAAAAGATAAAAGATGAAGCGGAAGAGCGCGCCAAGGGGTGGCGGAATTCAGGTCTAAATCCCCCTGATTAATGACGGAACGATTTTAGACTACACAGCTTCAAATCGGCAGTTGTGGCCTGTCATTCGCCCACCTTCGGGAGTGCCAATGCCGATAGTGTTAGTAGTCGAAGACGAAGTCCTCATCCGGGATGTTGTCTGCGAGGAGCTGGCGGACGCGGGCTTCGAGGTGATTGAGGTCGGCACTGCTGATGAGGCCATTGCGGTCCTCGAAGCGCGCGAGGACGTCCATCTCGTCTTCACCGATATCGACAGCCGGGTTCAATGGACGGTATCAAGCTCGCTGCCGCTGTCCGCGACCGCTGGCCGCCCGTCCACATCATCATAACGACCGGCAAGGTTCGGCCACTGAGTATACCGGCCAACGCGCTGTTTATTCCCAAGCCATATCTCGGCAAGAACATTGTCGCCGCGATGCGGACATTCGAGAACATGGGCTAGCTCTTCGGCCATGGAGAGGGAGTCTCAAACGGTGGCCTTGCTACCTGTTCGATGATCTCCCCGCAGTTTGGGCACTCAAATGTCCTGAGTTCAACGCCCTCAGCCATCGGCGATCTTCGCATCAAATAGGTACGCGTCGAGCATTTCGCACAGTGCGGGCGGGTAATGTGGTCGGTGTTGGGCAGCATCACTATCTCTCGACGACGGCCTGAATTTACACCCCCGCAGGATACCCAAGCCACCAAAACTTTTACCGCTCAAGCAGTGCGACCCCTCACGTCTGGATTCCGGTTGACTCTTTTGTTCTCTTTTTGTTCTATGCGCCATCATCCGGAATTGGCTCATGGCACTCGACCACATTAAGGCCGAGATCGCGCGCGTGCGCGTGCAGATCAAGCGGCAACAGAAAGATATCTCATCCCTCCAGAAGGCCGGCATCAGTACCGCGTCCGCCGTCGCCCTTCTGGAGCGGATGCAGGACAAGGTCGAGGGGCTTTGCCAGGAGCGCGACCGGCTGAACGGCGAGGAGCGGCTGAAGCAGCGGACCTATCCCGGCGGCAAAGCCCTTCGGGGCGTACCAGACCATCGCAGGATGTGATGGACAACCTCCGGCGGTTTCCGGCGCCTTGGGTGGCGGAAGAGGATAGGGACTGCTTCCGCGTGAAGGATGCGAACGGCTTCATGATCTGCGTCGTCCTGCACAGGGAAGACCTTCACGCTCGTAACTACCAATACGCCAACGAGTCCCTGTCACGTGACGAGGCCCGGCGGATTGCTAAGGGCATCTCGCGCTTGCCTGAGCTGATGAGGCGCCCGCCCTACTAGGAACCCGCTGACAGCGTTGGCGTTATGCTTTCATTTCAGGTGCGAAAGATGACCAACAAGCTTGCATGGTCCGAGGACCAACTCGCCAAATTGAAATCCATGGCAGAGGCAGGAGCTTCTCCTGTACGAGTGGCGGCAGCACTGAACCGCAACACGGCGTCGGTCAGGGTTATGGGCCGCAAGATCGGCATTACCTTCAAGGGTGTGCGCGAAGCCAAGAGAGAGCGGGACGCCAAGATCGCTGCTGCTCAACAAGCGGAAGGTCGTGTCGCGGAACGTTTCTAATAACCACACATTCCATCAGCGAGGCTGCCCCCCAACGTGGCTTCGAAACGGCCCGTCGCATTGGAGTCCTCCGGTGCGGCGGGCTTTTTTGTTGATCAGTGAGTGTTGGTGTCTTTCCACTTCTCCAAGTCCGGCTTTGGCGTATCAGGCAGGCTCGGGTCAGTGGTATTCTGAGCGTTCTGTTTCCAGGGCTCGTTACTCTGTGATTGCTTACCCCAGTCCTGCTTATCGCGGTCGTCATCGCTTGGCGGGTTTGTTTTCTCGGCGCTCATGGTCGGTCCTTTCATCTATATGTTCGTAACCTCCGGTTTAATCGTGTGTTCCCCGTTTGCGCGGAACGAATCCAATTTGTGCCGTTTGAATAGGCATGAGAAACAACCTTGGCCGACTGGTTCACCTCGCTGTCCTCATGGAAGAGGCGATTCAGATTGCATGGGATTATCTGGAACGGGCAGGCGAGATCGAGGACGCAGAGTTCTGCTCGCACATTCTGCTCCGCTCGGTTGAAACCATGATCCGGCAGGGGGTAAGGAGCCGCCTGCTGCTCTCAAACAGAGCTATTACTCAATACATGGAAGCTCTCGAAGCGCGCACGCTTCAAGCGGCCTCGTAGAAGGGTCATGACGATGGTGATGAATGGCTCGTCGATAAGTGGCTGGCTTATTGTCAGGCCGAAAAATGCCGACGGTCGAACCGACGGCCCGAAGAGAAGTAGAGGGCGACGATAACCTAGGACTTGGTGTCCTCGTCATTTTCTTGATGGTGCTGGGCTTGCCCTTGTTGCTCTTGCCTAGAGCCACGCAACGGACATCAGAAATACTGCGGTCGCAATGAGCGCCACAGCCGTCGCCGCCGCAATCGTCATTGAAAGCACGCGCATGCCGTAGCGAAGCGGATGCGCACCCGATCATCAAGAGCGTATTGCCAGGATCAGATATGCAGAGCAGAATCACTCAATGGTGGACAGACACACACGACCAGAGGCAAGAGGCGGAACTCGCCGCCGCGCTGGCCGTCATGTTGGCAGCGGTCGCTACGGCGAGCATACGGTCCCTCTACGACTCCCTGTGAGTCTGACTGAGAAGGTCAACGCGTTAGTTTCGGCCAAGGGCCGGAAGCTTCCACTCATCGTTGTTGGAAAACCAAGCGAAGCCGCCGTCGTTGGGCCGTAAATTTATTCTCGGCTTGGATCTGGGGACGACTCTTGGGGTTGCCAGAGTATTCACGGATGGAGATCTTGATGCCCAGACAATTCGGCTTGAAAGCAACATCGGCAGTCGCACGGTCGGTGTCGCCAGTATCATCAATCGCTTTGCGGGACCGGATTGCGGCGGGGTGTGCATTGAGGAGCCGTTTTCTGGACAGTTCTCTAGCGTCAAAGCTCTCTTACCCATGCTTGGAGCTGCCGTACTCGCCTGCGAGCTGGAGGGGCTCCCGTGGTCGGCGATCCATCTCGCTCGACTAAAGACCACGCTACCAGGAAGGGTAACGCCAACAAGCCGGACATGCAGGCAGCGGCGCAGGCTCGCTGGGGCGTTCTGTTGAAGGAAGATGAGGCGGATGCCGTGGGCTGCGGCTTATGCGATAGACCAAAATCTCTTCGCTTAAAACAAACCGGCGAACGTCCGCCCCAGGGCAGGGATCGCAAAGTGTCCAGTGATGCTTAAGGCAAGTATGAGAAAAGCAACCGCGCAGAGGATCGCACGGAGAGGCCACTTGATAGCCTGTATCGCGTCGCAGCCCTTGGCGAGAACCTTCGCTCGGCCCCACTCAAATCTAATTTCTGGTATCGGATCGCGAGACATTGTGTGGGTCTCCAACTCACATCGAGTGATTCCCACTGTCATGCAATGCCAATAATCGCGCAATGCGATCGTGGTGCAGTGCGCGTTTCATAATCAGGCACTTGCTCAGAAGTTAGGCGAGTTTTGCCATTGATTCTCGTAAATCGAGCGATTTCAGCGGCCTACGACATGGGTGCCACAAGGACGAGAGCCTATTTATATGCCGAATTGCCGTTGAAACCTGCACATAGCCGCGGTCGCTACTGCTTTAGCATTTCAACCTTTGCCTCTGCCTGACGAATGGCAGCGATGTTGCGAGCAGTGAGGAAATGCCGTGACCGGCTGGAAGCGCATGAAGGCCGGTTACAAGAAGGTCGGCATCTACCTCAACAGCCAGGCGGCCGTCCGGGCCGATAAGCGGATGTGAGAGGGCAAGGGCGCCCGATAATGTTCGCGTTCTCGAACGACCCGTTCAAACCTCTCACTGAGGTTGAACGGGCTTTTGCTAGGGCCAAGCTCCAGGAGCGGGAGGACGTGAAACCATTCGTGCTGCCGGAAGGTGCGAGAGAACAGCTTTCAACCGTGCCGGAGCACTGTGGCCCTCGATACATTCATAGGGCGCCGGTCCGAGAAGGTGCGGTCTACAGCGAGGAGTTCATGCGCCGGCTTTTCCGGAACGTGCTGCCCGCCGATAGGTGCGACGATTTCGCAAAGCAACTAAATCTCAATTTACGTATTATAAGCGCTTATTGGGTGATGGGGTTGCGTATGCGTACGGTCATTCTCGGTATCGTATTGCTGTGGGCAGGGCAGGCGTCCGCCCAACCCATCCTCGCCCGTGAGCCGCTCACCCTGAACCCTTTCGCCGTGGTCTACGTCCAGAGCAGCACCTGTGGCTTCGGCAAGGTGATGAAGGTCGTCGGCTCCTTGAGAGGCGTGCAGCGCAAACGAACCTGCGTGTCCGTAATCTCCGCCCATGCAGAATTCTAATCCGTCTCGCCTGAGGATTGCCCCGATTGCTGTGCTGGCTGCTTGGCTCATTGCCGTGGCCGCTGTGGGCATTTTTCTGATAAGACTATAAGCCTCATATTTCCGCCCGAATCTAATAGGAATATTTGTCGGTGCCTTGCGAGATCCAGCAGTTTTCTGTCTGAGATAAAACCGCCGTCGGTTTTTAGACCGGAGTAAGTTTCCGCTAGGCCGGAAGGGTTTTCCGGAAATCCGGACGAGAGAGCGAATAGGTGTGGGTAGGGATTGGCGATTTTCGGACGATCTTTGTCCCCGGTCGGACAATGGATGCTGGCAAAGTATCCATCAGATTTGGATGACTTTGCCATTTCTGGAAGCATCCATTGGGTAGGATTGTCGCGTTGGCTATTTGGCAAAGAGAATTTGCACCTTTTCAAAGCGGGCTGTGGGATCAAAGGCGATGCGGAAGTTACCCCTGATAAGGCCGGGCCTGGGCGAGCTGCTCGATCACGTCCCGGTGCTGGTGAAGGCCTACGGGAAGTGGCCAAGCTACATGTACCTGTTCGTGATGTCGCTATGGACCCCTTTACTGGTTACGGCGGCTTCATGGCTGGCTTGGAGGGGCTGGCGTTAGATTCGCATATGTCACCAGTCGGCTCGGTCGTTTTTGGCAGTGAGCATCGAACGAGCGCCCCTATCAAATGCTCGCACCACCTTTCCGTAGGGCAGGTGGGCTGTTTCAGGAACACTGTCATCTAGTGACACGAGGTGTATGTTTTGGGGACTACGGTTGACCATGAGGGATGGAATCTCCCTCCATCCTTCGGCTTGAAGGTTGCCGCGGAGCGCGCGCCGCGTAGCATTGGTCAAGATGTCGACGAGCTCCAGTCCCGGTTCAGGAAGGAACGAGAAGCGGAGGCTCTCTGAAAGAACTTTACCGAGGTCTAAGGGAGGTGGTCCGTCAGGCTGCGGGTTCAAAACCCGCCTATGAAATTCGGATATCTCACGCATATGAAAGCGATCCATGTGGGAGTAGTCGCCGCACTTAATAGATGCCAAAGGGTTAACCGCAAATTTTGATTGAAGTGCGGGCTTAATGAACATCGACCACCATTTCTCCCACGGAGTAGGGACCTCGTTATCGCCTTTCGCATCTACCACCCAATGGAAGTTTGAAAGCTCTTTAGGTCTCCGCTGGCTGTAGTAAAGCGTCGAGTGTTCCAGGATCGTCCTCATTAGCTCGAAAATGAGGGCGCTTTGGATATTAAGTTGTTGGCTGTACCCTTCTAGCTCTTTACGAGCTTTCCACACAGTTTCGACTAGATTTGGGTGATGCTCCGTCGTGAGGCCGGCAGTCATCGCCTCGGCGCGAGCTGTTTGATTTTTGCGAAGCCCATCCTCGGTGTGAAGTCCGAGATCGATAGCGACGACTTCAAAGAGTACATGGTGGTGCCGGAGAATTGGCATCAGCTTAACAATGTCGGCCTCGCCTAGCGATTTCCCCTTCACCTCTCCGTCGTGCAGCGGAAAGTATCTTCTGACTCTCCGGTACTCACGCTCCAAACTTCGCAGGCGCGCGTCGGGTACAATAAGTGCTCCGATCGCTGAAATAGCGTTCGATTGCCCAATACCCGTAAAGGTTCCGGTTTCGTCGATGAAAATGTGCAAAAACGCTCTCAAGTCCTACCGGCACTTTATGCCTGGTGAGAACACGAGGTTAATGGGGAGGGACAGAGGGTGCAAGGCTGAGCGCATACGCCGGGAACGGGTTAGATTGCCACGCGTACCGATGCGTTGCTGTCGCGGCGAGAAACCGGCAAAACCGCCGCGTCCACCATCCCCATTATTGGATCGCGGCTGCTGAACTCGCCACCATGTGGTCGGCGACCGAAACCTAGGCAGCAACGTAGATCAATGGGAATTTGCGGAATCTGGTATCGGTACCGGTCCGGCATGATGCTGGAAGCCGGTGCCTGCACAAGTCTGTGACAGAATCACACGTCAGTGCGTTCAAGCTTAACGACGCGCAATGACCGCGAGACGGGATCGAATTCGAGACGGATGCGATGCGATAGCCCATCATAGGCATCAGTATGGTTCACGGAGGATGCGTCGCCTGGCCGCGATTGTTGGGAAGCTTCTGCGGCTGCATCGGTCATGGTGTGGAGCGGTTGCAACCATTCGTCCGGCTGAAGGGAATTCAGTTGGTCGTTCGTCACGGAGATGACGCCGCTGACAACACGCTGGGGAGCGCCGTTGATGGACAATTTCGAGGACTGATCGCCGGACGCGCGCAGCACCTGACGCCATTCGCCGGGTTTGAACGCGACGACGTCGAGCGCATCAACATCGTTCCAGTTTACACTGAAGACCTTTCGGCCATGATAGACGTCCAGGATTTGCTCGCCCATTGGCGCGCTTTGCATGATCTTCAGGTCGTTAACGTGATGCTGACGGGTCTTAATCTGCCTGTGCCTGTCCACCAGGATGACATTCATCCCGTGGCGATCGAGCAGCGTCAGCGCGATATCTCGCAACTCTCGGGCCTCATTCAAACGGGCGAGTGAAACTTTCACGGAAACTCCAGCGCCTTTTGGTCAACTGTTGGGGCTCTACTCTGCTTAATTAGACACCATCAAGTTTCAAATGGAACTGAGACAAGCCAAGGTTACCTTTTCGTTCATCCGCCCGCGGGAAGCGATATGAAAAGTGGCTGCGAGGCTCTGGAGATCCTGCGTCACTACTTTGCGCGCGCACAGCAGCGAACCGGCCACGGCGGCCGTGCCCGATAAGGGCGGACGCGAGCGCGGTCGACGATCCCTATTGCCAGGCAAGTCGGGGCGATCCCGGTGGCCGGGTCTCGTCAGAAAATCGCATCGGATTCACTGTTGGTTGCCTCCCTGGCTTAGCCGAGCTGCGGCCTCAAGCCCTGAGCGTAGGATGGAGTTGCGAAGGCATCGCATCTCCGCGGGCGACGATCCCAACAACGGACGACCAAATGAATTTGCGCGCTTTTGATTCAAATGCCGCTCAGTGCTTGAGCGGATCTACAACGTGCTCCGCGTATATCGGGCCGCACACTCCGTCGGCTTTGTCGCATGCGTGGCTTGCCAGCATGTTGGTGTCAGCAATGGGAGGACAACATGAGCTACCAAGACATCAGGATTGCCGGAGACATCGCAGAGGCGCTCGAAGCGTGGGTCGTGCGAGGGTACGGCAACGTGGTTGATCTCGAGGTGGGCGGGATCAACGAGGGTGACTTCGCAGCGGTCGGCTACGCTGCAGTAGCCAACGAGGGCGCCGTGGAAGCCGTGGTTCTTTTGATCCGGCATGATCCAGAAGGTGGTCCCGACCGCTACCGCGTTAAGGACGTGGCCGAGAGCGAGGGACCGGTCGTCGATTTTTGCCCGGAAAGAATCCTCGATCAGCTCACACCGACGGAAGACCATCTGGCCAATCATTGGCGCGAGCGATGCCGGGAGCGGGTGGGCCTACAGAGCGGGCGGCCTGCGTTTTCGCTGAATTCTTGAGAGTTCACGCCTTAAAGCCTGACGCCCTCGGCTAGCTTTGATTTCCAAAGTTTTCCGAAGCAAATCCAGCAATGGTCACCGCAGACGGTGCATCGTGGCCAAAAAAGTCATTGGATGGCCAAGTTAGAGTTTTTTCACAACAGCGCTAGTTGCAGACCGTCCGGCGAAAGGCGTGCTTGGTCACAAAACCATAGCCGCATGTATCGCAGGTCCAGAGATAGCTGACGACGTCATCGGTGAGAAAGGCCGACGCCTCGGCAGCAATCATCGAGTCGGCACAAACGGGGCAGGTCGGAAGATCGCTGCCACGCGGCGCGGGATGGGACGTTTTGGTCGTACGGACTTCAGCTGATGCTGACATCGTGACCTCCTTCGTCGTCTCATCGGACATGACACGATCCTAATCCGATTTGTTTGACCGTGTCGCAACACAAATGCGTTGCTTTGAAGTTTTTTAAGTCAGCGCATGTTTGCGCCGCAGCGCGGTCACCTTTGTGCAATGCCACGTGCGTCACGGAGAATGCGCCTGTTACGATGAATGACATTTGTAAAATTTGCTGACATTGCCGGTCGTGCAGCAGAGGCGAGTAGCCGCCATACCGCGCCCTTGTGTGGCCGCATCTTTAGCGACACCGCGGAAGCGATTGTGCAGCCGCTCAGCGGGCGCTATCTGTCGATGGCAATGTTGGAAGGAATCTGACCGAGATGGCACAGCCCCCGCGACGCCCGCGCACGCTCCAGGATGCCCGTACCGAGGCGGAGGCGGCGTTCAAGAAGACGACCACCAAACCGGTCGAGGCACCGGTCGCCAAGGCAGCCGTTCCCGGCGTGCGCGAACTGGTGTCGCTGCGGATCGATCAGGACGTGCTGGAATATTTTCAGCAGGACGGACCGGGCTGGCAGGACCGCATGAACGACGCGCTGCGCAAGGCGGCAGGCAAGTAAGCTGCCGCTTTAGGTAGCGGGCCTAGCGGTTGAGGAAGCCGCCAACCACGCCGCCGATGAACCGGCCGGGACCGGCGGGATCGATGGCCGGGGCGGGGGCGGGCGCAGCCTGGCGCCGGACCACGGGCGCTTCCTCATAGGTCTGCTGTTGTACCTGGCGGCGCACCGGCTTCGGTGCGGGTGCCGGTTCCTCCTTCAGCGCGACGACCTCGGTGAGCAGTGCGGCATGCTGCACCTTGTTGAGATAGCCCGACGTCGGGTAACCGCGTGCCGCCTGCCACCGCGTGATCACGCCACGGGTCCCGGCATCGAAGCTGCCGGTCGCCTGGGTGTCGAAGCCAAGGCCATTGAGGCGGCGCTGCACGTCGCGCCGCTTGACCTTGTCGAGGCCGATCTTGTCCTCGGTGAGCTGGTTGGCTTCCTCGGTAAACACGGCCTTGTCGACGCCCGGCGCAGCGGTACGCGGCGCGGTGGCGGCTTCCTGTAGCGCGGCGATACGGGCGAGGGCGAGCGGCTTGAACTGGCCGTTCGGGTACATCGAGATGTAGGCGTTCAGTTCCTCCGGCCGGTTGGAGTCCTTGATCGAGCGCCAGAACTCAAGCTCGACATCGGAGCCGGCGGTGGCCGCCGCGGGCATGGTGGCGGTGGGGCTGGCCGCGGCAACGGCGACCTGCGCCTGCACGTCCGGATTGAGATAGACTGCGCCGATCAGATTGGTGTGGCCCCAGGGCAGCTGGCCTTTGTTGGTTTCGTCCTGCACCTGTGCGCGCACTTTCGTCATCGCCTGCTGGATCTCGGCGCCGGGCGTGGTGATGTTGTTGAGCAGCGCGCGGGTAAACGGGCTGTTGCTTCCACTCTTGCCGTCGAGGGCGGTCTGGCCGGGGCTGGTGGCGAATGCGATCAGTGTGCCTTCGCCGGATTTCATCTCCGCAAGGCCGGACGACACCGCGACGCTGCGCGTGGCAGATCCGCTGGAGCGGATCTTGGCGGCAAACGGATTGTCGCGGCAGGCATCGAGGAATACCAGCTTCACCTTGGCATCGCCCATGGTCTGGTCGAGGGTGGTCTCGACATTGATCGCTGCGCCGAGCTTGACGTCCATCTCCGACTTCAGATTGGCATCGATCGGCAAAAGGTAGTTGATGTTGTTCACCGAGATACCGTGGCCGGCATAGAAGAACACCGCGACATCGGCGCCCTGCGCCTTGCGGCCGAAGTCGAGCAGCTTTTCGGTCATGCCGTCGCGCGTCAGGTTCGATCCTTCGATGACGTCGAAGCCGACATTGCGTAGCGCGCTGGCCATGGCCTTCGCGTCGATCGGCGGGTTCGGCAACGGATCGACATTCTTGTAGCTGCCATTGCCAACGACGAAAGCGACGCGCTTGTCGGCAAGCGCTACATCCGCGCTGAACAGGATGGACAGCGCAGACAGGGCAAAAGCGAAATGGCGCACGATACGATCTCCCCCACGAATCCGGTCATTCGACCCTAGACACATTGGGAAAAGTACCAATTGCGGGCGTGCGCCAAAATGTCGAGACACGCACTCGGAGAATAAAATCGAAAAAGGGGAACCCGATGCGTCAGGCAGTCGCACGGATAGGCGGTCGATCGGTACTGAGCAGGTTCAGCGTGTTGCCGGCGAGAATGAGAGCTGCGCCGAGCAGTGTGAACATGTCGAGCCGTTCAGAGTATAGTAACCATCCGATGGTGGCACTGAGTGGTACGCGCAGAAAGTCCATCGGCACGACCACCGTCGCATCGGCATAGAGCATCGCGCGCGCCATGCAGAAGTGAGAAAACGTCCCGCAGAAGGCGACCACGACAAGCCAGCCCCAGACATAGGCCGATGGCCACTGCCAGGAGTATAGCGCGGGGAAAACGCCGGCCACCGACTGCACCACGATCATCCAGAAGATGATCTTCAGCGCGCTGTCCGTGCGCGTCAGTGACTTGATCAATGTGATCGAGATGCCGAAGCCGAATGCGGCGGCTAGCGCAATCAGCTGACCGGGATTGACGACGCCCGTGGTCGGGCGAACGATGACGATCACGCCGATCAGGCCGAGCACGATGGCGACGATCTTCCAGAGTGTCATGCGCTCGCCGAGAAAGAACGCCGCCATGATCGCAATCCAGATCGGCATGGTGAACTCGATGGAGACGAGCTGGCTCAGGGGAATGAGCGTGAGTGCATAGAACCAGCCGAGCTGCGCGCCGTAATGCACGAGGTTGCGCGACACATGCGCCAGCGGCCGCGTGGTCTTCATGGCGCGAAAGCCGCCGTTGAAATACAGGATCGGCAACAGCATGACGAAGCCGAAGACGGAGCGGATCTCCATCACCTGGAAGACATTGAGTTCGCGCAGCGTCTCGCGACCGCCGATGGCGACGAACAGCATCAGAAGCAGCCAGCCGGACATCCACAGCGCGGCGCGGGCCTTCGACGGGGGGCGATCCATAATCCCTGGGAACCAGTTTCTTGCGCTGCAATGATTCACGCAGCGGTGTCAGCCTTACGAACTGGCTCTATCGGCGACATCGCCGGGCTTTGCAACGGACGAATCCGGTGGGGCTGCGTTGCGGGCGGGTGGTCCCGGACGCTCTTCGGCAGAGGCATGGAAGCAAAACAAAACCCCGGTTGTTTGAAACAACCGGGGTTCGAATTCCAAACATGCGGAACGATCAGCTGCGGCTGAGCGAAATGCTGGCGCCCCTGAACTGGCCTTCGGAGGTGATCGAGACCTGCTGCTTGTTGCCGGTCGTCGTCAGGATCAGCTTCGCGCTGAAGGCTGGCGAGGAAACGTCAACATTGAACTTGCCGGCGGTTGCGCGGCCCTCAAGCGAGCCTGTCACGCCGCGGGTCGTCTCAGCCCAGCTGCCAGACAGCTCGCCGCCTTTAGCCTTCACGTCGCTCTTCAGCTCGAACTTGTAGCTGTCGCTGGCGCAGAGCAGGGACTGATTCAGTCCCGCGCCGTCGCCGCTCACGGCATAGGTCGCCTTGCAGCGAATGCGCTCCTTGGAGCCGTCCTCGAGCGAGATCGTCCCGTTACCCGACCATACTCCGGCCATACCGGCGAACGGCGCTGACTGGGCATATGCCGACGCGGACGTCAGACCGAGCGCCGCGCAGAGCACCGCGGTCCGAACGAGCGAACGCGGAGAGGTCGAGGTAGGCATCATGGGGAGCATTCCTGGTTGGGGATTACTGACGCGAAGCTTCCCACCGACCGCTGCAGGGGACGCCGCCCGAGGCGCCGTTCCACTTGCCCGATCCGGTGTTGCCGGACAACTGGCCGTTGGCGAAAGCAGGTCCGATCGACACGCGCACGGTGCCTTCGCGGCCAACCTTGCCGTTGACGTCGGCGCCGGGCGCAGTGATGCGGCCTTCGGTGACGGTCAACGGATAGCGAGCTGTCGGCTCGCAGCTGCCGGTCTTGGTAACGATGGTCACATTCCAGAGCCCGTCATAGGCATTGTCGGCTGCGAATGAAGGAGCCGAAATCAACGCTGCGCTGGCAATCAGCGAAACGGACAAGGCGGAACGGATGCGGTCAAAACGCATTGAATCAAATCCTCGATGTTGTGATGGCCACCTTATTGGGGGGTAATGTGTCTAAAATTTGCTGCGTTGCCGCATAGACCCAAAACAACTCACGGGATGCAAGCCGCGACGGGCGAATTGGTTCCCTTTATTGACAGATTTGGTTGATTCGGGCGGGTTCCGGCGCCTTTTTAACCAGTTTTGGAGGCTTCTAGGCCAGTTTTGGCGCATTGGTCGCGAATTGCTCGTCCTGGTAGGTTGCGGGCAAACGCTTGTGGACAGTCGCGAAGTCCACGACCTCGCCGAGCAGCTTGAGGCCCAGCGGCGCCAACGCGCGCTCCCAAAGTTCGCGAGCGGTTTCGCCTTTTTTCACGAAGCACCATTCCTGCGCGGCGATGGCGCCACCGTCCATGACATCGGCAAGGTGATAGATGGTGCCGCCGGCGATCGGATCGCCTTCCTTGATGGTCCATTCCACGGCAGCGATGCCACGGTGACGGGGCAACAGTGACGGATGGTAGCCAATGCCGCCAAGGCTGGCTGCGGCGAGCGCATCCTTGCCGATGCGGGCGTGGCTGTGCGCCGTGATGATCAGCTCGGTGCCCTCGGCGATCTCGGAGGCCACGACGAGCTTCGGATTGGCCTGGACTGTCACCGGGATGCCGGCAACCTTGGCGGCTGCGGCGAGACGGTCCTCGGCATCTGCAACCACCACGGACGCGATCTCGACGTTGTGGGTCTTCAGCATATCGAGGGTCGTGACGCCGAAGTGTTTGGAGCCGACGAGGGTAATCCGCATGTTCGATTGTCCGGTGTTCAGAGGCTGAGGATGGTGTGAAAACCGGAAGTTCCGGCGTGGCTCATTGCGGCGATGGTGGGCGGGGAGGGGATCGAACCCTCGACCAGTCGATTAAAAGTCGAATGCTCTACCACTGAGCTACCCGCCCTAAAGTGCCGTATTGACGAAGCTAAACGGAGGAAACCGACCCTTGCGGGGCGCGGTGAGGCCGGTCAGCCACGGCCGCGATGGCGCCCGCAATGCAGCGTATCGCGTGACCGGCTGTGTAAAAGGCGGGTCCGCCGGGGTCAAGGGCAGGGCTCGATGTTATGGACATGAACCGCGCCCCATTGGCGCGGTTCAGCTTGCTTCGCGCTGGGCCTCGGGACGGGACACGTCGATCGGCGGCATCGCCACCGGGCGAAGGCCGATCAGCTCGGCCGTGCGAACCGTCGTGTTGCGCCACCACTGGAAGTCATTGGCGCGCGAATTCTCCAGGATGGCAATCATCACCGCCGACAGGAACGGCAGGCTCTGCAGCACCAGCACGCCGGCGAAGATGTAGATCTCGGTGACCTGCTTGGAGTTGTTGGAGAACACCAGCACGCCGCAGCTGATCAGCAGAAGCACTCCGATCACGGCTTCCCAGAACGCCTGGAATTCGATCGACATGGTCGACTTGCCGCCCTTGGAGGTCACGGTGAAGGGCAGGTGATCCTTGATCAGGCCATCGGCGACGGCGCGCGACACGGTCCACTGCACCGACATGGCGGCGATCATCGCGCCCAGCATCTGCCACAGGCCGATCTTCACGCGCAGCCGGTACAAGACGATGAAGTGCGCCAGCGACACCACGAATGACGCGATGATCGGCAGCGTCAGGATCTTGTCGGGGATGGCGATATCGGCGAAGGCGATGATCGGCACCCAGATGATGTTGAGGATCGCCACCACGACGCCGAGGCTTTCGGCGCCGAGCCAGTTCAGCCAGCCCATGCCGAATTCGCGCTTCTGGTCCTGGGTCATGCGGCTCGCGCCCGGCATGAAACGGCGCCAGTGCTTCTTGATGATCTGGAAGCCGCCATAGGCCCAGCGATGACGCTGTTTCTTGAACGCCTCATAGGTGTCCGGCAGCACGCCGTAGCCGTAACGTTCCTTCGTGTAATGCGTCAGCCAGCCATGCTGCATGATGGCGAGGCCGAGATCCGAGTCCTCGCAGATGGTGTCGCCGGCCCAGCCGCCCGCCATGTCCATCGCGGAGCGACGAATGAGGCACATGGTGCCATGGACGATGATCGCATTGGCCTCGTTGCGCTGGACCATGCCGATGTCGAAGAACCCGGCATATTCGCCGTTCATGATGTAGTGCATCAGTGAACGGTCGCCGTCGCGGTGGTCCTGCGGCGCCTGCACGAGGCCGACACGCGGATCGTTGAAGGCTGGGACGAGATCCTTCAGCCAATTCGGCTCCACCACATAGTCGGCGTCGATGATGCCGATCACTTCGGCATCCGCCGCGGTGCGGTCCATGGCGATGCGCAGGGCGCCGGCCTTGAAGCCCTCGACCTTCTCCGCATTGATGAAGATGAAACGCTCGCCGAGCATGCGGCAATGATCCTGGATCGGCTGCCAATAGGCCGGATCCGGCGTGTTGTTGATGATCACCACGCATTCGAAATTCGGATAGTCGAGCCGGGCAACCGCATCCAACGTCAGCTTCAGCATGTCCGGCTGTTCGCGATAGGCCGGAATGTGGATCGAGACCTTCGGGTATTTCTGCTCGGCGTCTGCAGCGGCACGCAGCTTTTCGCTGCGTTCGGCTGTCAGCAGCCGCAATGGCTTCCGGCCGAAGGCGATGGCCGCAATCTCCTCGATGCGCGCCAATGCGATCAGGAGCAGCGGGATCAGCAGGATGCAGCCGAGTGAGAGGGCGAAGGCCGATCCCCAGACGAAATAGTGGGTCTGCTGATAGGCGAAGATGGTTGCTGCCCAGGCGCCAACGGCATTGGCTGCGGTCGAGAGCACGAGAGCCTGCATCGCTGTCGCGCCAACGATCTGCAGGATCGGCAGCGACAGCAGGATGCCAACCAGAAGCGCAATACTGGCGTTCTTCCAGTGGTCCGGATCCACGACCGGACCGGTCCATGGGAATTTCGGTTCCCGCGAGGCGTTGAGAACGCCCCAATAGGGGCCGACGCCGCCTTCGAAGAATTTCCAGGGCTGATCGATGGCTTCGACGATGTTGTAGTCCATGCCGATCGCTTCGGCGCGGGTCACGAAGTTGCGCAGCACGACGGCCTGCTTGAACGGGCCGGGCACGGCCCTGCGCAGATTGTAGCCTTCGCTCGGCCAGCCGAATTCGGCGATCACAATACGCTTGCCGGGAAAGGTCTCGCGCAGCACTCCGTAGAGATGAACGGCCTGGTCGACGGCCTGGGTGTCGGTGAAATTTTCCCAATAGGGCAGGATGTGCGCGGCGATGAAGTCCACCGACGAGGCGAGCTGCGGATTGTCGCGCCAGATGTTCCAGATTTCACCGGTCGTGACGGGAACCGTGACCTGGCGCTTTACCCGGCGGATATATTCGACGAGGTCCTCGAGCTTGAGTTCATCGCGATACAGCGTTTCGTTGCCGACCACGATGCCGATGACGTTCGGGTTCTTCTTCGCCAGCTCAACGGCGGAGGCAATTTCACGCTCGTTGCGATCCGCGTTCTTGTCGATCCAGGCGCCGACGGTGACCTTGAGGCCGAACTCGTTGGCGATGGCGGGTACCATTTCCACACCGCCGGTCGACGAATACAGACGGATGGCACGGGTGATGGTCGACAGCTTCTTGAGGTCGGCGCGAATCTTCTCGACGGTCGGAATGTTGTCCACGTCGGGATGCGCCGTGCCCTCGAACGGCGCATAGGAGAGGCTGGGAATCATGCCCTTGAAATCGGGAGCTTCCTGCTTCTCGCGCAATACGCCCCATAGGGCGGCATGAACGGCGGTCACGAACAATAAAACGGCGACGACAGCGCGCATCGCAACTGAACCATAACGGGGCGAGCGTGGCCGGGAAGCGGACCCGTCCCCGAGGTCCGACCAGTACAACGGTAACGGAGACTATATCCGCCACACGAATTAACAACTCATACGCTGCCGTGGCCTTTTGAGGGCGGCACCATTATTCAAATGCGATTAGGCGCCGCCAGCTGAATGCCGCCTGAACAGAGCGCGCCACATTACTTCGGCGCTTCAGCAGGCGGTTTGGCGTCCGGCTGCGGAGCGGCCGCCGGCGCTGCTGCGCCGCCACCTGCAGGTGCAGCGGGTTGGCTCAGCGCGGCAGGCTGCGGCTGCGCATTCGGATTGATCCAGCAGCCGTGGACGCGGCTGTTCAGGCTGTCCGCAATTTTCGGATCAATTAGCGGTCCGAATTTGACCAGACAGCGGAACGTCGCCTGCACATGACCGCCGGGGCAGCCGAATCGGTCGTAGAGATCGAGGTGACGGAACGCGGTGTCGAGATCGTCGCGCCACATCAGCACCACGACGCGGCGGCCAAGCCAGACGCATTCGGGATTGCCAGCAGGACCATTGATCGCCTGGGTCGCCTCGACGAATTCGTCAGACTTCTTCTGGCTTTCACGGGCAACGTCGGCAGGCGTCACGGGCGCATTTGCCGCAGGCTTCTGATCCTGTGCGCGAACCGGGCCGCTCTGGGCCAACGCGCAGCCAACACCCAGCAGCAGAGCAAGGCCTGGAACGGCGAGACAACGCAGAACTGCAGATTGGAACCCGAACACCAGTCGACGCATAAAGTCCCCGATAAGTTGGCTGCCAGGCAGTTCTGACGCCCTCGCCAGATGCCGTTCAAATGGGCCCCCAATACGGCGGCGACCACGGCTGAATCCCATGACGGACATTTTTGATTTTGTCCAGCAACGCCGGAAGTTTGTCTGATTTTCGTGGCGGGTCGGGCCGACAAGTCCGTGATTGCCGGCATGATGCACTTGGCAGATTGGCGATGACCGGCTAATCGACGGACGACTTTGGAGGACGGAACCAATTTCCACCCGCACGCCGCTGGCGCTTCTCATCCTTTCCCTTGGTACGATCGCAGCGGTTTGGTGGTGGCTCGCCACGCCGGTCACGCTGGTGCGCGCGCCGATCGATCCCGCCGCCAAATTGGAATGCGTCTCCTATGCGCCGTTCCGTGGTGAGCAGACGCCGTTGAACTCGACCGCCGTTATTCCGGCGAGCCAGATTGCCGCCGACATGGCGCAACTGGCCGGGATCACCAAATGCGTGCGGACCTATTCCATCGATAACGGCCTTGATCAGGTGCCGGAACTGGCCGGCAAGGTCGGACTGAAGGTCATTCAGGGCGTGTGGCTCGGGAGCAACCGGCTCAAGAACCTGGCGCAGATCGCCGGCGTCGTGGACCTCACCAAGCGCTTTCCGAATGTGATCACCAGCGTGGTCGTCGGTAACGAGGTGCTGTTGCGCGGCGAGATGACGGCTGCCGATCTCGTCGGCAATATCCGCTCGGTGAAGGCGCAGGTCGGCAAGATTCCCGTGACCTATGCCGATGTCTGGGAGTTCTGGCTGAAGAATCGCGAGATCTATGACGCGGTCGATTTCGTCACGATCCACATCCTGCCCTATTGGGAGGACTTCCCAATTCGCGCGAAGAGCGCCGCCGCCCATGTGGACTCGATCCGCAAACGTCTCGCCGTGGCGTTTCCATCCAAGGAAATCCTGATCGGTGAAACGGGTTGGCCGAGCGCCGGGCGGATGCGCGACGGCGCGTTGCCGTCGCGCACCAACCAGGCACGGGTCGTGTCCGAAATCCTCGATCTGGCCAAGCGTGAGGGATTCCGTGTCAATCTGATCGAAGCGTATGACCAGCCGTGGAAGCGCGACCTTGAAGGTACAGTCGGCGGCTATTGGGGCCTGATCTACGATGAGCCGCGCGAATTGAAGTATCCACCGGGCGTTCCGATTACCAATTATCCGTCGTGGAAGCTGCAGATGGGGCTCGGCATGGGCCTGAGCTTCCTGGTTTTCGTGACGGGTATGTTGACGCTTCGTCGACGGCCATGGTCGCCGCGTCTGTCGGCCTGGCTGACCGTTGCCGTATCGGCCACGGTAGCCGGCATCCTGCTGGGCGTTGCCGCAGACAAGCTGATCTATGAAAGCTATGGCGTCGGCCGCTGGATCCAGTGGAGCGCGCTGCTGGCTGCCGGTGTCGCGTCGCCGCTGCTGTGCGCCTATGCGACGATGTCCGGCCGCTCGCTACCGACCTTCCTCCAACTGGTCGGACCGAGCCGGTTCCTGGCCCGTTCGTGGTCGACCGTCCTGCTCGGGCTGACCCTGGCTGTGGCGGCGCTGATCGGCGCCGAGACCGCGCTCGGTTTCGTGTTCGATCCGCGTTACCGCGACTTTCCGTTCGCGGCGCTTACCATGGCGGTGGTGCCGTTCGCCGGACTGATGGCTGTCAACCGTCCGCAGGAAGGTGTGCGGCCGATCGCCGAGTCGGTGTTTGCCGGAGTGCTCGTGCTGTCGGCCCTGTATATCGGCTTCAACGAAGGGCCGGATAACTGGCAGTCGCTGTGGACCTGCGCGATCTATCTGCTGTTCGGCATCACGCTGTGGCAGGCGCGGGCCGTGCAAAGCCCAGAATAAGCAGGCCGATCGCGATGCCCGACAGGGCAACGTTGTAGAGCACGATCCCGAAACCGGCTGCGATCAGTGCGACGGTGATCAGCACGATCGACGGCCGCAGCAGATTCAGCGTCGCAATGACGACCGCGGCGATGCCGAACACCGAATTCTTGAACAGATAGGTCATCACCAGCCGGCTCTTGCACAGGGTGCTCTGCAGGCCGGCGTCGCAGGCGAGCGCCGTCGTCGACAATTCGATGGCCAGATAACGCAGATAGATGGCGTAGCCGACCGACAGGAAGCCGACGATGAGAAGCCATTGCACCTGACGGGCGGTGAGCTTGAACGGATCTTTTTTCATGCGGAAACCATGGTTCAAAACGCGGTGCGGAACAACCCGGCATGCGGTCGCGGTGAGAGATCGGACCTAGATAACACTTTAGCCGCGCACGCCAAGAGATTGAAAATCTGATCTTTTGATCCTTAACGCAGACCCAGGAACGAGGTCAGCGACGATTGCGGCTTCGGCGGCGCAACTTCTTCAACGGGCTTGGGCGGCGGCGCTTGTTCGGTGCGTTCCTGTGGCTTCGGCGCGGCGCGCCTGCGTAGCGCCGGTCTGGCTGGTGCAGGCGCAACTTCCGCGGGCGCCGTCTCGGCCTTCATAGCAAGGCGCTGACCGTCGAAGATCGACGTCTCACAGGGCCGGCTGCTCTCGGTCAGCACGGCGCAGATCTTCGCGGCGGCTGCAGCGTCACTGAGTGGACCGGCGACGAGGCGCAGTTGCATGCCGAGTCCGGTCGGGCGTTCCTTCACCATCATGATTGGGCGCAGTCCGTTCAGCGCCCGTGACTTGGACATGCCGCGCCAGATTGCGCGCAGGCCGTCCACCGAATTGGCGCCGCCGATATCAACGCCGAACTCCGTGCGCGCGACCGGCGTCGCCACGGCTTCGACGGCTGTGGGGGCGGGCTCGGGCGCGGCCGGTTGGACCGATGCCGTTGTCTCCGGGGCGGCCGGAGGAGCTTCGATGGTCGGCGCCGGTTCGCTCAATTTGGCGGCCGCAGCGTCGGGCGGTGCCGTCATCGATTTCCATGCAACGAGCGGCGCAGAGGCTGGTGGATTGATTGTCGATGAAGCCGCTGCTTGCGCCGGTTTGGCGGGTGTCGTTTCGGCAGGCGGCGTGATCGCGGCCACGGGACCGATGACCGGCGTCGACGGAATGCTCGGAAGCTCTGCCACCGGCTTTGGCTCGGTGGCTGCCGGCGGGGCAACGACGGATGCGGTGGCAGATGGCTGCGGTGCTGGCGTGGTTGTGGCGGCTGTCGGCGTTGGAATGGTCTGGCGCTTGATCGAACCGGTGACTGAATCCAGTCCCTGTTCGACGGAGGTGACGCGGGCATAGAGCCGGTCACGGTCGCTGTTCAGCGTCTCGATAGCCAGCGTCAGGCGCCGGGCCTCGGTCTGGGTCTCCTTGGCGACGAGCTGGATCTGCTGCGACTGCCGCGCAAAGGTATCGGATGTGGCGACCTGATCGCGACGCAACTGGACCTGCGACTGGCTGGCCAGAATGGCAACCACCACCGCGCCCACGGCGGCAACGCCCCAGGAACCCAGCCGCCACATCATGCGGCGGTCGACCTTGTCTTCCTCAGCCAGAAATCCGGTCAGCCAGCCGCTATGCTCGGCTGAGAGAGTATCGGCCCACTTGTCGTGCTTATCCGCCATTCGACGTCTGCGTCGCCCCATCGCCCCTGCGAATCACAGTTCAACATTATCAGGAAACCGGCGGGAACCTGAGGTTGTCGGGCCACACGGCGAGCCAAACCGGTTTCCAGATTGGCCCAAAACCATTTAAGACGGCCGCGGCGCATGAGCGCCGCCACAACGGGGATTCGGATGACGGGCAGAACCAGCCTCACCATCGTGCTCGCGGCCGGCGAGGGAACGCGTATGCGGTCCTCGACGCCGAAAGTGCTGCATCAGGTCGCCAGCCAGTCGCTGCTGGGCCATGTGCTCGCGGCGGCGCCTCATGGCGCAGGCTCTGCACTGGCCGTCGTTGTCGGTCCGGATCGTCAGGACGTGGCGGATGAAGCCAGGCGGGTGCGGCCCGATGCCGCAACATTCGTTCAGCACGAGCGTCTTGGCACCGCCCATGCCGTGCTGGCGGCAAAGGACGCCATTGCGAAAGGCGCGGACGATCTGCTGATCGCCTTCGGTGACACGCCGCTGATTTCAGCCGAGACGTTCGAGCGCCTGCGTGCGCCCTTGAAGGCAGGTGCCGCGCTGACCGTGCTCGGCTTTCGCGCGGCCGATCCGACCGGTTATGGCCGGCTCCTGGTCGAAGGCGATCAGCTCGTCGCGATCCGTGAACATGCGGATGCCACACCGACCGAACGCGAGGTGGATCTCTGCAATGCCGGCGTGATGGCATTCGCCGGCAAGACCGCGCTCACAATCATCGAGCAGATCGGCACGTCCAACAGCAAGGGCGAATACTATCTCACCGATGCCGTGGAGATCGTGCGCAGCATGGGCTTGCGGGCGAGTGTGATCGAGACGAGTGAGGATGAAGTCCGCGGCATCAACACCAAGACGCAGCTCGCGGAAGCCGAAGCGATCATGCAGGCAAGGCTGCGCAAGGCCGCGCTCGACGCGGGCGTGACCATCGTCGCGCCGGAGACCGTGCATCTCGCGGCCGATACGACGTTCGGCAACGACGTCACCATCGAGCAGTATGTGGTGATCGGGCCCGGCGTCAGTATCGCTGACGGCGCTGTCATTCACGCCTTCTCGCACATCGTGCAGGCTGCCATCGGCAAGAAGGCCTCGATCGGTCCTTACGCACGCATCCGGCCGGGAACGTCGGTCGGCGAGGGTGCGCGGATCGGCAACTTCGTTGAAGCCAAGGCGGCCATTCTGGAAGCGGGCGTGAAGGTCAACCACCTGACCTATGTCGGCGATACGCATATCGGCGCCGGCGCCAATATCGGCGCGGGCACCATCACCTGCAATTACGATGGCTTCAACAAGAGCAAGACGATCATCGGTGCCGGTGCCTTTGTCGGTTCGAATTCGTCGCTGGTCGCGCCGGTGAAGATCGGGGCCGGCGCTTACATCGGTTCGGGCTCAGTGATCACCCGCGACGTGCCGGACGATGCGCTTGCGGTAGAGCGCAACGAGGTGTCGATGAAGGAAGGCTGGGGCAAGCGCTTCCGCGACAAGAACGCGGCGAACAAGAAGCCGAAGTGAGCGCGCGGTGTTCGCGATGACGTCAGGTCACCGGGGTCTTCAGGTGCCAGCCGCGGCGGATCGGGCGCTTGGCAACAATTTCTTCCTGCGGCGTATGGGGCTCGGCGACATGCGGTTTCACCGCAATATCACGCTGCGGCGGCGGCCAATGCGCCAGTTTGCTCTGCGACATCTCGACATGTCGCAGCCGTGATCCGGCGATCGATCGGGGGGCTCTGGGGTCTCGCTCCTCCCACATGGACGTCTACTCCGGTCAGGCGTGGATGCTTCCGCAAACACGTTGATGGTTTGTTAAACGCGTCGCGCAAAATGCCCCTACAACCGCGGTAACTTGTCTCAATAGGCAATAATTATTGAGTAACAGTCGATTTGCGATTCTCGCTAAGAGAGTTCCAGTATTTCTGGGCAATTTGATACCACTTGGAGAGATAACCCCGCATGTGCGGCATCGTCGGAATTTTGGGACGCGGTCCGGTTGCTGACCAGATCGTGGACTCGCTGAAGCGCCTCGAATATCGCGGCTACGATTCCGCTGGCGTCGCCACGCTGGAAGGCGCGCATATCGATCGCCGCCGCGCCGAAGGCAAGCTGAAGAATCTCGAAGCCAAGCTCGGCAAGTCGCCGCTCGCAGGTCATATCGGCATCGGTCACACCCGCTGGGCGACGCATGGCAAGCCGACCGAAGCCAATGCGCATCCGCACGCCGCCGAAGGCGTCGCGGTCGTGCATAACGGCATCATCGAGAATTTCCGCGAATTGCGCCTCGAGCTCGAAAAGGGCGGCGCCAAGTTCGCGAGTGAGACCGACACCGAAGTCGTTGCGCATCTCGTCAGCTTCTATCTGCAGAAGGGCGCATCGCCGGTCGAAGCTGTGAAGCAGGCGCTGCCGCGCCTGAAAGGCGCGTTCGCATTGGCTTTCGTGTTCAAGGATCACGACAACCTGATGATCGGCGCCCGCAAAGGCTCGCCGCTTGCAGTCGGCTATGGTGACGGCGAGATGTATCTTGGCTCCGACGCGATTGCGCTGGCGCCGTTCACCGACGACATCAGCTATCTCGAAGACGGTGACTGGGTGGTGCTGACCCGCAAGGGCTGCGAGATCCACGATGAATCCGGCAAGGTCGTGAAGCGCGACGTGCTGAAATCCGGCGCGTCGGCCTTTATGGTCGACAAGGCCAACTATCGCCACTTCATGGCCAAGGAAATTCACGAGCAGCCGGAAGTTGTCGGTCACACGCTGGCGCGTTATGTCGATCTGGCGAACGAGCGCGTTGCGCTGCCGATGACGCTGCCGTTCGACTTCAAGGACATCCAGCGCATTTCGATCACCGCCTGCGGCACTGCGAGCTACGCGGGTTTTATCGCTAAATACTGGTTCGAACGCTTTGCGCGCGTGCCGGTCGAAGTCGATGTCGCCTCCGAATTCCGCTATCGCGAAGCCCCGGTACGCAAGGGCGATCTTGCGATCTTCATCTCACAGTCCGGCGAGACGGCCGATACGCTGGCAGCGCTGCGTTACGCCAAAGAGCAGGGCATGCACACGCTCGCTGTCGTCAACGTCACGACCTCGACGATCGCGCGCGAGAGCGAGACCGTGATGCCGACGCTGGCTGGTCCGGAAATCGGCGTGGCTTCTACCAAGGCTTTCACCTGCCAGTTGATGGCGCTGGCGACGCTTGCGATCGCAGCCGGCAAGGCCCGCGGCGAACTGTCCGACGCCGACGAAGCCAAACTGGTTCACGGTCTCGTCAAGGTCCCCCGTCTGATGACCGACGCGCTGACGCACGAAGCTGCGATCGAGAAGCTGGCGCGCGACATCGCCAAGTCGAAGGACGTGCTCTATCTCGGCCGCGGCACCAGTTATCCGCTGGCACTGGAGGGCGCGCTGAAGCTGAAGGAAATCTCCTACATCCACGCTGAGGGTTACGCGGCCGGCGAACTCAAGCATGGTCCGATCGCGCTGATCGACGAGACCATGCCGGTGGTCGTGATCGCGCCTTATGACCGGGTGTTCGACAAGACCGTGTCGAACATGCAGGAGGTCGCAGCGCGCGGCGGCAACATCATTCTGATGACCGATGCCAAGGGCGCCGAGGAGGCCACCGTGGACTCCATGGTGACCATTGTGATGCCGGACATGGACGCAGCATTCACGCCGCTGGTCTATGCCGTGCCGGTGCAGTTGCTCGCCTATCACACCGCCGTGGTGATGGGCACTGACGTCGACCAGCCCCGCAATCTGGCGAAGTCGGTCACGGTGGAATAGGCCGGCGAAGCGGCAAGATTGTCGCAGGCGGCCGGTTTGGCCGCCTGGCGCCGCCAAGTGGCTTCCCCCGCACTGGCGAAATCCTGCTAGGATACCCATAAGGACTGACGGCGCGGTTTCGCGCGCCGCGCCAGATGGATTTGAAACGCTGATGGAACGCCCCGATTTGCCGTTGACCCCGCCCGTTGGCGACCCGCCGCCCGAGGCGCCGCGCGGTTTCATGGCCCGGATCCGCAACTATTTCCTCACCGGCCTGATCGTCGCCGGTCCGGTTGCGATTACCTTTTACCTGACCTGGTGGTTCGTCACCTGGGTCGATGCGATCGTGCGGCCGCTGGTACCGGAGGCCTATCGGCCCGAACAATACCTGCCTTACGGCATTCCGGGTTCCGGCCTGATCGTCGCTTTTGTGGCGCTGACCCTGCTGGGTTTCCTCACCGCCAACCTGATCGGCCGCTCCCTGGTCGATCTCGGCGAGAACCTGCTCGGCCGCATGCCGGTGGTGCGCGCGATCTATCGCGGGCTGAAGCAGGTGTTCGAAACGCTGTTCTCGGGTTCAGGATCGAGTTTCCGTAAAGTAGGCCTCGTCGAGTTTCCGTCGCCGGGCATGTGGTCGATCGTGCTGATCTCGCAGCCGCCAAGCACCGAAGTAGCGAAGAGCCTGCCGGGGCAGGAGGAGCACATCTCGGTGTTCCTGCCCTGCGCGCCGAATCCGACCACCGGCTTTTTCTTTTATGTGCCGAAGAGCAAGATCATCGACATCGACATGTCCGCCGAGGATGCCGCGACGCTGATCATGTCGGCAGGCGTCGTCCAGCCAGGTTCAGATTCGCAGAAGAAGATCGCGGCATTGGCGCAGATGGCAACGGCAGCGGGTATCGCGAACGCTCCGCCAGCGAAGCAGCCAGCACAGGTGGATTGAGGCGCCACGGCTTTGTTGATGGGATGAGCGTCTTCGCGAAACCTATCAATCGATGCCTCGTAACGCTCTCGGTCGTCATGGCCGGACTTGTTCCGGCCATCCACGCCGTGCTGTGGATGTCGCCAAGGCGTGGATACCCGGCATGCGCCGGGCATGACGGCGTTTGGTTTGAGCGTGCGCGCGTCACGCTAGTTCAGATTCAACTGTCAAACAGCCACTGCTCTTCAGACATGCGTCATCGCCCCCATTGTTTGCGGCGCGGGGGCGCCGTCGTCGCTTGCATTCCCGCCCCCTTGTGAGAGGGCGTGCGGAACGCCGGGTGCCCGTTGCACCCTTGGGCCTGATGCGAATGCGGTCTTCCGCAATTGAGAGTGCATCAGGACTTTCGGAGGCGCCGAGCAAGTGCCCGACGTTCCGCCTGCGGTGTTTTTTCGGTTGCTTGCACTTTGCCTCGACGAACGCTCCGATCGCGAATTAAAGTCCCAAGGCGATGGGAAGGGAGCCTCAAGCGAGTAAGCCGAACGCGTTTTGACTTGGTCGTCCGTCACACTGTCCAGGGGTCTTTCCATCCGAAGGTTGGCCGTCTCCTTGCCAGTGGCAGTGCTGGCGCAGATCCGTCCTGCCCGAAGACAGACGTCACCCTCAAACCGCGTGACGCCGCATCTCCGGCGTCCACCGCATCCCACCCCGCGAACGTGACGATCGCGATCGCCCCTCTCGGTGGGGCAGGACGGAAGGGAATATAAACCTGATGGGGATGCTGTCAACGGAAGATAGGAAAAAATGTTTGACGCTGTCTTGCCGCCCCTCGCTCGTCATTCCGGGGCGCGGGTGGCTCTTGCCGGACGCGAACCTCAGCCACTCCACGTGGAGTGGCGGGGAATCTGAGCATGGGAGTCTCTAGTCAGCGCAAAACACTCCGGGATTCCGGGTTCGCGCTACGCGGCTGCGCCGCTTCGTGCGCCCCGGAATGACGATGGACACTTTGGGATTTCCGGCGGCTATCCGGCACCGATCAGCGGGATCGCCTCGTCGCGTTCATAGAGATACAGCAAGCACCGCAGCGCCTCGCCGCGCTCGCCTGTCAGTTTCGGATTGTCCTGCAGGATCCGCAGCGCTTCGTCGCGCGCCTGCGTGATCAGCTGTGCATGAACCTCCGACCGCGCGATGCGGAAGCCGGGCATGCCGCTCTGACGCGTTCCCAATACGTCGCCTTCGCCGCGCAGCTTGAGGTCTTCCTCGGCAATGCGAAAACCGTCAGTGGAGTCCTTGATCACCTTGAGGCGCTTGGTGGCGATCTCGCCGAGCGGCTCGCGATAGAGCAGGAGGCATGTGGACGCCTCCGAGCCGCGACCGATGCGGCCGCGGAGCTGATGGAGTTGCGCGAGGCCGAAACGCTCGGCATTCTCGATTACCATGATCGTTGCGGCGGGTACGTCGACGCCGACTTCGACCACCGTGGTGGCGACAAGGATCTGTGTCTCGCCGGCAGCGAAGCGCGCCATCGCCGCGTCCTTCTCCGCCCCCTTCATCCGGCCATGTACGATGCCAACCTTGTCGCCGAACCGCTGCTGCAGGCTCTCGAAGCGCTCTTCCGCATTGGTGAGTTTCGGGCCGTCCATCTCGGACTCTTCGACCAGCGGCACGATCCAGTAGATCAGCTTGCCGTTGTCCACCGCGCGGCCGATGCCGTCGATGACGTCCTGCAGCCGGCTCGCCGACATGGTGCGCGTCTCGATCGGCTGGCGGCCTGCAGGCTTCTCGCGCAGTTCCGAGATGTCCATGTCGCCAAAGTAAGTCAGCACCAGCGTGCGCGGGATCGGCGTTGCCGACAGCACCAGCACATCGACGGCGCTGCCCTTGTTGGTGAGCGTGAGACGTTCACGGACGCCGAAACGGTGCTGCTCGTCGACCACGGCCAATGCGAGCGCCTTGAACTCCACATCGTCCTGAATAAGCGCATGTGTGCCGACGATGAAGTCGATTTCGCCGGCGGCAAGCCGCGCGAGGATATCCTTGCGTTCCCGGCCTTTCTCGCGGCCGGTAAGGATGGCGACACGCAGGCCCGCGCGTTCGGCCAGCGGCGCGATGGTCTTGATGTGCTGGCGCGCGAGGATTTCGGTGGGGGCCATCAATGCGGCCTGCTTGCCGACTTCCGCAACGGCTGCAGCGGCCAGCAGCGCCACGACGGTCTTGCCCGAGCCGACGTCGCCCTGCAGCAGCCGCAGCATGCGTAGCGGCTTGGTGAGATCATCGGCAATGGCCGCGGTCGCCTGCTGCTGCGATTGCGTCAGCGCATAGGGCAGGGCGTCGATGATCTTGCGGCGGATGTGGCCATCGCCGGCATTGCGATCGCCGGCGGGACGACGGAGTTGCGCGCGCACCAGCGCCAGTGCCAGTTGGCCGGCGAGCAGTTCGTCGAAAGCGAGACGCGACCAGAACGGCCCTTCCGGAAGGACATCCGTGATCTCGACCGGGACATGCACGCGCTGCAACGCCTCCGCCAGCGACGGGAACTTGCAGCGCCGGATCACTTCCGGGCTGATCCATTCCGGCAGCGCCGGCAGCTTGGTGAGCGCCTGCGCGATGGCCTTGCGCAGTGAGGTGATGGCGAGGCCCTGGGTCAGCGGATAGACCGCGTCGACGCCCGTGAGTTTGGCGAAGCCTTCCTCGTCGACGACGCGGTCGGGATGGGTGATTTGCAGCATGCCGTCGAACAGCTGCGTCGTGCCGGAGACGTAGCGCTTCTCGCCGACCGGTAGCAGCTTTTCGATCTGGCCCGGATAAGTGCGGAAATAGGTCAGGATCACCGTGCCGGTGTCGTCGTGGGCATAGACCAGATGCGGGGCGCGGGAGCGGCCGGGCGGCGGTTCGCGATGGCGATCGACGGTGACTTCGAGGGTCACCATGGCGCCGATCTCGGCCTCGTTGATCTTCGGCCTGTCGCGGCGGTCGATCACGCTGACTGGCAGATGCAGCAAGAGATCGACGATGCGCGGCGTCTCGGCGCGGTCCAGCAGGAAGCGCAGCAGCTTGTCCTGCTTCGGCCCGATGCCGGACATGCTGGTGACCGGGACGAACAGGGGATTGAGCACTTCAGGGCGCATCAGGACGACTCAGGTGGCCAGCACGGCGAAAGAGCTACGGTATTTGCGAGACTTGGATGCATTTCAAGGCGAAAGCAATGCGTTATGAGGTGCTGACAGGGGCGGAAGCGGAGGCTATATGAGCCTGCCCGGCACGTCCGGGCTTTCTGCGTTTGCGGGCTTTGGGCGGGATGGACAGATGACGGGAACGACACGATCGAGCAACGGCCTGGATGACCGCCGCAAGCGGCTGCTGTTCCGCTGCTGGCACCGCGGCACGCGCGAGATGGATCTCATTCTGGGCCGCTTTGCGGATGCCGAGATCGGCATTCTGGCGGACCTCGAACTCAAGCAGCTCGAAGACCTGATCGGCCTCGAAGACCCCGAGCTTTATCCGGCCTTTGTCGGTGATACCCAATTGGACGAGCAGTACCGCACGCCGCTGTTCGAGCGCATCAAGCTGTTCCGGAATCTGGACAAGCCTCTATGAAATCCCCCGTTGCCTCGCCGGCCGCGCAGCTTGCGCCCGGCCGTGCGCTGACCTTTGCCAATGTCGCCGAGGGTGCCGAAGGCCTGATCGTTGCCGATCTGGCACGCGCGGTTGCGGCCAAGCCGAAGCCGCCGGCGGTGAGCCTCACGGTGATCTGCCGTGACGGGCCGCGCATGCAGCAGCTCGCGCGCTCGCTGGAATTCTTCGCGCCGGATTTGCCGGTGCTGCAATTCCCGGCCTGGGACTGCCAGCCTTACGACCGGGTCTCGCCCCATGGCGGCATTCTCGCGCATCGCATGACCACGCTGGCGCGGCTGTCGCGCCTCACCGGCAGCGACAAGCCGATGATCGTGCTGACGACGGTCAACGCCGTCGTCCAGCGCGTGCCGGCCCGCGAGATCGTCGCGGCGCAGGCGCTGTCGGTCGCGCCCGGCCATGTGGTGCCGATGGACTCCATCGTCGCCTGGCTCGAACACAACGGCTACACCCGCTCCGGCACCGTGCGGGAGCCCGGCGAATATGCCGTGCGCGGCGGCATCCTCGATCTGTTTCCGGCGGGCCTCGACCAGCCCGTGCGGTTCGACTTCTTCGGCGACAGTCTGGAATCGATCCGGGCCTTCGATGCCGAGACGCAACGCACGCTGATGGATATGCGCGCGCTGGATCTGGTGCCGGTGTCGGAATTCCAGCTCATCACCGAAACCATCCGCCGCTTCCGCATGGGCTATGTCGCGCAATTCGGCGCGCCGGAGCGCGACGACCAGCTTTATGAAGCGGTCAGCGAAGGCCGCCGTCATCCCGGCATGGAGCACTGGCTGCCGCTGTTCCAGGACCGGATGGACACGCTGTTCGACTACCTGCCGGGCACGCCGGTTGCCATCGAGCCGCAGGGCGAAGATGCAGCGACCGAACGCTTCAAGCAGATCGGCGATTATTACGAGGCGCGCCGCGAGGTCATGGGCACGCCGGGCGGCGGTGCGATCTACAAGCCGCTGCCGCCGGACCGGCTCTATCTGACCGACGGCGAGTGGCACAAACGGCTGGAAGATCTCGCAATGGCGCGGTTGTCGCCGTTCGCCGTGCCGGACGGCACGCCGGGCGTGGTCGACGCGGGCGCACGGGCAGGCCGCAACTTCGCGCCGGAACGCGCCGACGCCAATGTGAATGTGTTCGAGCGCGTGGTCGCGCATATTCAGGCGCTGCAAGCAGAGCGCAAGAAGGTCGTCGTCGCGCTGTGGAGCGAGGGCTCGCGCGACCGCATGGCGAGCATGTTGAAGGATCACAAGCTGCTGAACCAGCAGATGGTGAATTCCTGGCGCGTGGTGCAGGCGACGCCGCGCAACGAGACCATGCTGGCCGTGGTCGGCATGGAATCCGGTTTCGAGACCGACCAGATCGCGGTCATCAGCGAACAGGACATCCTCGGCGACCGTCTGGTGCGGCCGCGCAAGGCGAGCCGCAAGCTCGACAACTTCATCTCGGAAGTGACGAGCCTCGCGGCCGGCGACATCGTGGTCCATGTGGAGCACGGCATCGGCCGTTTCGTCGGGCTGCAGACGCTGCAGGTCGGCGGCGCGCCGCATGACTGTCTCGAGCTGCGCTACGCCAACGAGACCAAGCTGTTTCTGCCGGTCGAGAATATCGAACTGCTGTCGCGCTATGGCTCCGACGCGGCCAATGTCGAACTCGACAAGCTCGGCGGTTCCGGCTGGCAGGCACGCAAGGCCAAGCTCAAGAACCGCATCCAGGAAATTGCCGGCGAACTCATCAAGATCGCGGCCGAACGGCATCTGCGCGAGACCGAGCGGATCGTCGTACCGCGCGAGCAGTATGACGAGTTCTGCGCGCGCTTTCCCTATGAGGAAACCGAGGACCAGCAGACCGCGATCAACGCCGCGCTGCACGATCTCGAACATGGCAAGCCCATGGATCGCCTGATCTGCGGCGATGTCGGCTTCGGCAAAACGGAAGTGGCCATGCGCGCCACCTTCGCCGTCGCCATGGAAGGCAAGCAGGTCGCCATCGTGGTGCCGACCACGCTGCTGGCGCGCCAGCACGCCAAGAACTTCACGGAGCGCTTCAAGGGCTTTCCGGTGAATGTCGCGCAGGCCTCAAGGCTGGTCGCGCCGAAAGAACTGACGGCGACCAAGAAAGGCCTTGCGGACGGCTCCATCGACATCGTCGTCGGCACCCATGCGCTGCTCGGCAAGTCGATCAAGTTCAAGGACCTCGGTCTCGTCGTGGTCGACGAGGAGCAGCACTTTGGCGTGACGCATAAGGAGCGGCTGAAGCAGCTCCGCGCCAATGTCCATGTGCTGACGCTGTCCGCGACGCCGATCCCGCGCACGCTGCAACTCGCACTCACCGGCGTGCGCGATCTGTCGATCATCGCTTCGGCACCGGTCGATCGTCTCGCCGTGCGCACTTTCGTGGCGCCGCATGATCCCTTGATGATCCGCGAGGCGCTGCTGCGTGAGCGCTATCGCGGCGGGCAGGCATTCTATGTGGTGCCGCGGATCGACGACCTCGCCGAGGTGAAGGACTTCCTCGACAAGCACGTGCCGGAGATGAAGGTCGCCGTGGCTCATGGCCAGATGGCGCCGACGGTCATCGAGGACATTATGTCGGCCTTCTATGACGGCAAATACGACATCCTGCTGTCCACCACGATCGTGGAATCAGGCCTCGATATTCCCAACGCCAACACGCTGATCATCCACCGCGCCGACATGTTCGGTCTCGCGCAGCTCTATCAGCTGCGTGGCCGTGTCGGTCGCTCCAAGCTGCGCGCCTATGCCCTGTTCACGCTGCCGTCGACCCACAAGATCACCGGGCAGGCGGAGCGCCGTTTGAAAGTGCTGCAGTCGCTGGAGAACCTAGGCGCCGGCTTCCAGCTCGCCTCGCACGATCTGGATATCCGCGGCGCCGGCAATCTGCTCGGCGAAGAGCAGTCCGGTCATATCAAGGAAGTCGGCTTCGAGCTCTACCAGTCGATGCTGGAAGAGGCGATCCTCGCGCTCAAGTCAGGCATCTCCGAGCCGATCGCCGACAGGTGGTCGCCGACGATCACGCTCGGCATGCCGGTGATGATCCCCGACGACTTCGTCGCCGATCTTGCGGTCCGTCTGTCGCTCTATCGTCGGCTCGCTGATCTCGAGACCGATGACGAGATCGCTGCCTTCGCCGCCGAACTGCGCGACCGTTTCGGCGTGCTGCCGGACGAGGTCCGTTATCTGTTCAAGATCGCTGCCATCAAGGCTTATTGCCGCCGCGCCAATGTCGAGAAGGTCGATGCCGGTCCGAAGGGCGTTGTCATCTCGTTCCGCGACAACTCGTTCGCGCAGCCGGACAGGCTGGTATTCTTCATCAAGCAGTATGGCCAGGCCGCGAAGGTGCGCCCGGACATGAAGGTGGTGTTCTTGCAGGATTGGGGAACGCCGGAAGAACGCCTCGAAGGTGCGACCGAGATCCTGCGCGCGCTGGCGGGGCTCGCGGAGAGCAAGAAGGCGGCTTAACGACAACCGGCCGCCGGCATCGCTGCCGACGGCCGTTTGTTGAACTACGCGACGCTTACTTCGGATACTTGAATTCCGGAGCGGCCTTCAGCGCTTCCTTGGTGGTGTTCATCGACGCCACCCACTTGTTGTCCTTGTTCAGGCTCACCTTCACCGAAGCCGGCGAGACTGCGACGTAGTGTTCGCCCATGCCCAGGAAGCCGCCGACCGACAGGATCAGCGCGTCGACCTGATTGTTCTTGATTGCGAGATCGCTGATCTCGCCGATCGTCTCATCCTTTTGATTGGTGATGTTCAGGCCCTTGAGCTTGGACGAGAACATCTCCTCCTTGGAGACGGTCGAGAACTTTGCCTCGGCGGGTGCAGCACCCGTCGTGACTGTCGACTGCGCGAGAACCGGCGTGGCGAGAAGGGCGAGGGAAGCGGTGATCAGTGCAAGCTTTTTCATTATCGTTGTCTCCATTGCAGATGCACCTACAATGCGATGTTCGATACTTCGTTCCTGATTTTATTTCTGGAACTAAGACGCTGCGCGTTGCGCGTCCTCGCCATGCAGGCGTGCCAGCAGTGACTTCGCGGTATCCGTTGGCTCCATTGTGATCACCGTGACGTGGGGATCGTTGCGCGCATCGCGCTTGGGTCCATGCATGGTGTGCTTCATCACGCTGGAGAGTCGCCTGGCGATCATGTGGGCGTTGCGCTGGTCGGTTTCGGCGAAGGCGACCACGATGGCGCCGTCACTCTGCAGTGTGCCGAAATCCATCCGCCGCATCAGCCGGCTGATGATCCGCGCAGCGTCGCGCTGCGCACGCAGCGGGATATTGTCGAATGAGAACCGGGCCATCGACAATCCGCCGCCGCGGGTTTGCGTGTGATAGACGGCGGTCGCGATATCGCGTTCGAAGGCTGCCGTCGTCAGCAGGCCGGTAGCGGGATCGAGCAGCCCGTCGGACTCGATCGACTTCAAGGTGCGGCCGAGACGCGCCTCGAAGGCGTGTTGGCGCAGCAGCGGCAGCGCCGTGGCCGCGACGGTGTCGGCGTCTCCGGCGACCATTTCGAGATTGGCGAGATCGTAGCTCGGCGTCAGGCCGGGCACGGTGACGACAACGGGCAGATTGCGGAAGCGTGCGTCCTCGGTGAGGACAGTGAGAAACGCATCAACGACGCGCGTGCTGAAGCCCTCGCCGATGACGATGCCGTCGAGGTCGCGCGCATTGAGATGCTTGGCGGCAGCCTCGATGCTGAGCGCGCCGACCACGCCGACGCGTTCGCCGAGCGCAACCGACAGCGCGGCATAACCCCCGCCGCGGCCGATCAGCATCACCGTCGCATCGTCGAGCGGGTCCGACTGCAGGGACATGCGATGCAGGTTTTCGGCGGTCAGGCGTCGCATGACCGTGGCGTGCAGCGTGCGCACACGCAGCGCGTTGCGCAGCCGCGCGCTGAGCCGGTCGAAATTGCCGTCGGTTTGCGTGAGCGGGATGGCATGGCCCGGCAAGTCCGTGGCGGGATCGATCGCAATCAGCGGCACGTAAGGTTGCTTGGCGCCAAGGCGCTTCGCCAGCGCCTGGAAGGTCGGCATGTCGTCAGCGGAAGCAGACACGACCACGGCGGCCGGCTGCACCCGCGCCACCGCATCCAGTGCCTCGGCCCATGTCGCATCGACAACCGGGAAGATGTTGCTCTCCGCCAGGGCTGTCGCAAACGCGGCCGGCTGCTGGTTGGAGACGGCGACGATCGTGGCCTGGTCGGACATGCTTGAGCTGAACCTCTACGCGAAACTGATCGCGGCAGGCTAGCCCGACGTCCTTAATGCAGAGTCAATGAGATCGCTCGCATTTTCAAGATCACTTTTGCTGGCTCAGTCGGCTGCGGCACGGTCGCGGAAGGCTTCGACCATCAGCGGATTGAGGCCGAGTTCCGTCAGGGCGTCGCGGGCGCGGCCGTTATTGCTGGCGCGGCCGGCGAGGCGGTAGCCGCTGAGCCGATCGGGGAGCGCGGTAAGCATCGCGTTCTCGCCGAGCCGCTTGGCCCATTCATTGAGGTCCTGCGCCAGGAAGCGATAGCCGCCGACGGCCATGATGCCCGAGGGCGGCGCAGTGATGTTGATCGCGCCCGTCGCGCGGTCGAGCCGGGCCATATAGCCGGTATCGACATAATCGAGCGGCTGGGCGGGGATCAACGCGTTGCTGGCGTCGGCCTGGGCCGTATAGGCCAGCACCGGTACCATCGGGCCGCGGAGGCCCAGCGTGCCCCTGGGCGTCAGCATGATGTCGCCGGCAATGGAGGAGCCTTGCTGGGCGCGCGGAGCGCCGTGCGGGCCGGGCATGATGGCGACGGGCAAGCCGTCGTCTGCGCGGATGGCGCCGAACAGGCCGGCTTCGCCGAACAGATAGACGTCGGTGAACGATGCCTGGGAGCCCGGCCATGCAGGCGAGGCGGCGACCTGTTCAGGCGCGCGCCAGAGGCCGAGCACATAACGCAGCACGGGAGACCGATCCAGCAATCCGCCTTCGGCGAGACGCTGCGCCAGCGGCGCCGGGGCCACAAGCACGTCGCAGGCATTGGCGGCGATGCTACGTTCCAGCACCGCATTGTCGAACGGATGATGCAAAGCGAGTACGCCGCCAGAGAGCAGCCAGGTCACCAGCGACGAGGCGATGCTGGCGAAGGACGACGGCACCAGCGCCGACATGATCGTGGCGCCCTGCGGCATGCCGCTTTCCAGGAACACAGCAAGGCCGCCCGAGATCAGGTTGAGATGCGTGCGCGGCACTGCGCGGAAGCCATCGGACGTGACATCGAAGGAGACGATGGCCGCGCGGCGGGCGTCCTGCACCACCGGTGTGGGTTCGGCGAATTCGCCCGTCAATACGGCGTCGAGCGGGGTCATGCCTTCCGGCAGGTCGCTGCCGAAGCCGCCGACATAGCGGATCGAGAAGGCTTCAGCCGCAGCGTTCATGATCAGATCGGCATGGCTGACGCCATCGATCTTGCTCGACGTCACCAGCGCACGCGCACTGCAGCGATTCAGTGCCATGGTCAGGTCGGCCTGGCGCCAGAGCTGCGGCAGCAGCGCGACGACGAGGCCGGCGCGATGCGCAGCCAGCACGGTCAGCACGAATTCCACGGTGTTCGGCAATTGGACGGCGATGACCGAATTGGCGGGGAGGCCGGCCTCCATGAAATGCGCCGTCAGCGCCGAGATCGCGCGGTCGGCATCCGCAAAGGTCAGCCGCTGCGGTTCCGTCGCCGTGATGCGCAGCTTGTCGGCGGGATCGACCAGCGCCAGCGCCTGCGGCTGCCGGCTGAGAATGCGGCGAAACAGACCGTCGAGGGTGGGCGAGGCGTTCGGCGTGGGTGATGTCACGGTGTCACTTCCGGTTCGGCGGCGAAGCTGGCAGCGTTCTGGCCCACCAGGTCTCCGGCAAATAGCCTGAGAGTGCGATGGTCGAAGGTCGTTCTATCCGATTCCATCGCGCAATCCATTGCTCGCCGACATAGTAGAGCGGGATAGCGTAGAAACCTGCGATCAGCGCGCGGTCCATGGCGCGGACGGCATCGACGAAGGGACCGTGGTCGCGGGCCTCCAGCATGGCGGAGATCATGGCGTCGACCGCGGGATTCTTCGCGCCCATATAGTTGCGGGTGCCGGGATTATCGGCGGCTTCCGAACCCCAGTAGAACGACTGTTCGTTGCCCGGCGACAGCGACTGGTCCCAGCGATTCTGGATCATGTCGAATTCGAAATTGATGCGGCGCTGGTCGAACTGCACGGCATCGATGGAGCGAATATTGGCTGATATGCCCGCGCGCTTGAGATCGCGTGCATAGGCCAGCGCGATGCGTTCCTGATCGCGGGTGGTGACGAGGATCTCGAAGGCGAGGGGCGTTTTGTCCGACTGCCGCCGCAGCACGTTGTTATCGAGCACGTAGCCGGCATCCTTCAGTAACGCCAGCGCAGTGCGTAGCGCGGGACGGTCTCGGCCCGAACCATCGCTGACCGGCAGGCGGTAGCTGCCATCGAGAATATTGGCGGCTATATTTGAGGCGTAGGGCTGCAGCAGTGTCCGTTCGCGATCATCCGCGGCGCGCGTATAGGCGGAGAGATCCGAGCCCGCGAAGAAGCCGGCCGAGCGGGCATAGAGGCCGAAGAAATAGGTGCGGTTGATCCATTCGAAATCGAACAGCAGCGTCAGCGCCTGTCGCACGCGGATATCGGTGAACATCGGCCGCCGCGTGTTGAACACCAGAAATTCCGACGGCTTCGGCAGGCCGGTCTTGATGCTGTCGCGGATCACCTCGCCGGACGTGGCGGCGAGGAATGTGTAGCCGTCGTGCCAGCGCAGCGGTTCGTTCTCGACGCGGAAGTCGTAGAGGCCGCGCTTGAAAGCTTCGAAATGGGTGTTGGCCTCGCGATAGTAGTCGAGGCGGATCTCGTCGAAATTCCACAGCCCGCGATTGATCGGCAGATCGCGGCCCCAATAAGCGGGATTGCGGGTGAGGGTCACCGCCGCGCCGGGTTTCACGCCCGTCACCGTATAGGGCCCGGAGCCCAGCGGCGGCGCCATCGAGGTTTCCTCGAAGGTGTCGGGATTGACGGCGTGTTTCGGCAGCACCGGCATCAGGCCGAGGATCAGCGGCAATTCGCGATCCGCCTGGCCGCCGAAGTCGAAGCGGACGGTGCGCTCATCCGGCGCCTCGGCCTTGGCGACTTTCGAATAATACTGCCGGTGATTGGGCCGGCCCTTGTCGCGCAGCAGCTGCCAGGAGAACAACACGTCTGCAGCGAGGACGGGCTTGCCGTCGGAGAATTGGGCCTGGGGATTGATCCGGAAGGTGACGAAGCTTCTAGCGTCATCAGTCTCGACGCTCTCGGCGAGCAGGCCGTAAAGCGTGAAGGCCTCGTCCTGGCCGCGGGCCATCAGGCTTTCGATCACATAGCCGCGCATCTGCGGCACCGCGATGCCCCGGACGATGAAGGGATTGAGGCTGTCGAAGGTGCCTAGAACGCCCTGCACCATGCGGCCGCCTTTCGGCGCGTCGGGATTGGCATAGGGCATCTGCCTGAAATCGGGTGGCAGGGCCGGGGCGCCGTGCATGGCGATCGCGTGGCTGGGATCGGCCTGTGCGGAATCGGCCACTGGGGCGGCTAGAGCTGTCCAGCAGGCCAGCGCCGCGATCACCTTAGACAGGGTCGAAAGACCCTGTGCATCTGTGCGATTTGATTCGGTTGATTTCACAGAGGAACTTTACCATGGCTGCCCGCCCCGAACCTGTGCCATGCATCAAATAGGGCTGGCGCCATTGATCTTTTCGTCGGCCGCTGTATTGAAAGCGGACAATTGACGAGGACGGCGCGGCCTGTCACGTAACGGCCTTAATTGGCACCGAGACACCCGCCAACGGGTGACTGTCAGCGCCGCCTCCGGGATATGAGCGCCTCCGTTCAGAAAGGGTTTTCCGAAATGAATTTCCGTCTCTTGGCTGCGTCGGTTCTGCCGCGCGGGCGGGGCTTCGCGCTTCTGGCGGCGACGGCCTTGACCGCCACGTTGATCGCTCCGGTTGCGCATGCGCAGGCTCCTGCGCCTGCTGCGCCGCCAGCCGCGGCGCCGAAGGCTGCTGCGCCCAAGGCTGCCCCGAAGGCCGCTCCGAAGGCTGCTGCCCCGGCCGCTCCCGCCGCCCAGGCGCCGGCCGCAGGCGCGCCCCCGGCCGATCAGCAGGTTCAGCTGATTTATGCGCCCTGGACCAAGTTCTGCCTCAAGGGCCAGGACGCTAATGCCAAGCAGGTCTGCTTCACCGGCAAGGACGGTCGCATCGAGTCGGGCCAGCCCGTCATCGCCGCCGTCATTATCGAGCCGGAAGGCGAACCGAAGAAGATCCTGCGCGTGACGCTGCCGCTCGGCATGCAGCTCGTGCACGGCACCCGCGTGATCGTGGACAGCAATGCCCCGGCACAGAGCCCCTATGTGATCTGCTTCGCCAACGGCTGTATGTCCGATTACGAAGTCACCCCGGAGCTGCTGGCCAATCTGAAGAAGGGCCAGAACCTGATCGTGCAGGCGATCAATTCCAACGGCGCACCGCTGACGCTGCCGCTGCCGCTGGCCGAATTCGCCAAGGCCTATGACGGCCCGCCGACCGATCCGAAGGTATTCGAAGAAACCCAGAAGAAGCTGCAGGAAGAGCTGCAGAAGCGCGCTGCGGAAGCCCGCGCCAAGCTCGAAGCCCAGCAGCCGGCAGCTGGTGCAGCACCGGCGGCTCCGGCCAATCCGGCCGCGAAGTAAGCTGGTTCAACAGACAAACGAAAAGGCGCTCAGAAATGAGCGCCTTTTTTGTTGGGTTGAGGAGGCGTTCTCCTATCGGCGTCTTCGGAGTTCGCTTTCGAAATCCTGTCCACCGTAGGCGATGCTGACGATCTCAACCCGGGTTTTCAAAACCCGAAATGCGATCGTCACGCGGCGCTCGAAGCCGATCGTCCGTAACCCCTTCAGGATGTCATCGCGGCGCCTGCCACGCTCGGGAAAATGCTCCAGCGCTAGGCAGGTCTCGTAGATGCGATCGAGATAGCCGTTGGCGATCTGGGGGCTTGCGTGAAAGGCGATATATTCGCCCAGCTCGATCAGCTGTTTCTCCGCATGTCGGCGAAAAACGACCTTATGCGCCACGTTCGGAGGATTTTATCTTCCGGGCGATCCGTGCGCGGGCCCGCTTGAACACCTCATCGATGGGAGTGCTGGGACGCTTGTCGGCTATCGAGGCCTTCACATCCTCGCGTAAAACTTCGTCGACTAACGCATCGCGTTGATCGAGAGCCCGGAGAGCGTCGCGAACCACATCACTGGCGTCATCGTAACGGCCGGACTCCAGATGGCGCTGCAGGGATTCCTGCTGCGCGCCGAGTTTGACGCTGATTGCCTTACCGGGCGCCATACAACTGCTCCTCGCCAGCGATAAACTTACCACGATCCTGAACGCAGCAACAGATACCTGGAAATGGAAGCTCGGACGGCCCGGCGTCAGTTCAGCGACGGATTGCGCGGCCGGTAGCTGCCGGACTTGTCCTTGATGAAGATTTCGGCGACCTGGGAGTGCCGGATCGGCTCGCCGGATTCATCCGGGAGCAGGTTCTGCTCGGAGACGTAAGCGACGTATTCCGACTCAGAATTCTCGGCCAGCAGATGGTAAAATGGCTGGTCCTTGTTCGGACGAACGTCTTCGGGGATCGACAGCCACCATTCTTCGGTGTTGTTGAATTCCGGATCGATGTCGAACACCACCCCCCGGAACGAAAAGATCCGGTGGCGGACGATCTGTCCAATCTGGAATTTGGCGGTCCGCGCTTTAATCATTCTGGTCGAATAGACCAGGATTGTGGCCGATGCTAGAGGCAAACGACGGAATTAAGACAGCCGGAAGCCGCTCCCCGCTATCCCGCCCGCCGGGCCAAGAACCAAGAAAAACACGCATCAAATGATGGACGTCCTCAATCTCGCACTGCCGTATTTCGGGCTGATCTTCATCGGCTTCGCCTGCGGCAAGGTGAAGAACCTGCCCGAATCCGGCCTCGCCTGGATGAATTTCTTCCTCCTCTATGTGTCGCTGCCGGCGCTGTTCTTCCGCATCATGGCGAAGACGCCGTTCGAGGAACTCAACAATCTGCCCTTCGTGATCGGGACCACGCTGGCCACTGCAACGGCGTTCTTTCTGTCGGTCGGCACCGGTAAATTCCTCGGCCGGTTGACCATGCGCGAGGCCGGGATGGCGGGGCTCGCCGGCGGCTACGGCAATATCGGCTATATGGGACCGGGGCTGGCGCTGGCGGTGCTCGGCCCCAAGGCGGCGGTGCCGACCGCACTGGTGTTCTGTTTCGACAGCATCTTCCTGTTCTCGATCGCGCCGCTGATGATGGCGCTGACCTCAGGCGACAAGCGTCCGCTGCTGCCGACCATCGGCATCGTCATCAAGCATATCGTGCTGCATCCCTTGATCGTGGCAGCCTATCTCGGCGCCTTCGTCGCGGCGTTTCACATCCAGATGCCGGTCGCGGTCGATGGCATGCTGCTGTTCCTGCAGAATTCTGCTGCGCCGGTTGCACTATTCGCGCTCGGTGTGACGGTTGCCTTGCGGCCGCTGGGGCGCGTGCCGTGGGAGGTGCCTGGCCTGATCTTCATCAAGCTGCTCATCCATCCGCTAATCGTGTTCGGCCTGATGTTGCTGCTCGGGCCGTTCCCGCCGGTATGGGCCGCGACGGCCGTGCTGCTCGCTTCCTTGCCGCCGGCGCTGAACGTGTTCGTGATCGCGCGGCAATATGACAGCTGGATCGAGCCTGCATCGGTCGCGGTGCTGCTCGGCACCTTCGTGTCGGTGCTGACGCTGACGTCGGTGATGTATTTCCTGAAGACCGGCCAGATCGCGTTTCCGTAGGATACCCGCTTGTAGGATGGGTAGAGCGGAGGCGCGAAGCGCCGCAGCGAAACCCATCACCTATCGCACGTGTGAACGATGGGTTTCGCGAAGACGCTCTACCCATCCTACGAAAGATACGAAAGACAAGTTACGTCAGCTCTTCCGCCACGATGGCGACAGGCCCTCGCGCATCGCGAGGCGGCGCAACGGGCCTATAGACCCCATCGCATGCATGCCGGCCGCGCGGATCACCTGCATCGGCAGAAGATCGCTGAGCAGCGAACGGTTGGCCATGTCGATGGCAAAGGTGCGCGAGGAAATATCGCTGCGGCGTATCTGCTCGAACCGCGCCAGCACCGGCGCTGCCCCGATATCCGCGCCATTCATGCCGGCATCGCGAACGACGTCAGCGATATCGCTGGCGTCGCGCAGGCCAAGATTGAGACCCTGCGCACCGATCGGCGGCACCACATGCGCGGCTTCGCCGACCAGTACGATGCGGTTCTTTGCTAGCTGTGCGGGCTGCTCGATTGCCAGCGGGAACGTGTGTCGACCCGGCTCGACCTGAACCCGGCCGAGGATCGAATGCGATTGTTTCTCGGCGGCGTCCGACAACGCCTCGTCGCTCAATGCCATCAGGCGCTCGGCATCCCGGGGCTTGTTGACCCAGACGACGCTGGAGCGATTGCCGGGCAGGGGTACGAACACGCAGGGACCGGCGGGGGTGTGAAACTCCGTCGACATGTTCTTGTGCGGCCGGCTATGCGCGATGTTGAAGGTCAGCGCGGTCTGGTCAAGCGCGCGTCGCTTGACTGAAATGCCCGCTGTCTCGCGGCACAGGGACTGGCGGCCATCGGCGCCGACGATCAGCCGCGCCACCAGGACCTGGCCTTGTCGCGTGCGGACCTGAACCTGCATCTCGTCCGGCGAGACCGTATCGGCCTCGTCATCGATGCGAATGAGATTGGTCAATTCCGCGGCGCGCGCTTCGAGCGCGATCATCAATTCGCGGTTCTCGATATTGTAGCCGAAGGTCTCGAGGCCGATCTCGCCGCAGACGAATTTGACTTCGGGGGCGCGGATCAGCCGGCCCGTGTCGTCCACCAGCCGCATGGTCGTCAGCGCGGCCGCCTTGTCGGCGCAGCGGCGCCAGACGTCGAGGCTTTCCAGAAACGCGATGGAGCCGCCCAGCAGCGCGGTGGTGCGGTTGTCGCCGTAGGGGACGCGGTGGGCGACGAGGGCGGTACGGGCACCGGTCTCGGCCAGCGCGAGGGCGGCAGCAAGGCCGGCAGGGCCGCCGCCGACGACGGCGACATCATAGATGGAGGTGGAAACAGGGGTCTCGGTCATGGCCGGACCATCGGCTTTTGGCCGGGTATTTTCAAGCCGTTACGCGCCGCGGAATCGTTCCCGCAGTGTCGGGCGGCCGAGTGCCGCATCGGCGCCTGTGCAAATCGGGCGGATTCCTGCTAGCAATTCCTGGCACATGACCGCTTCGAGTCCGGACCAACTCCCGTCGTCGTCACGATCCGCGCGCGCGGCGGCGTTCTCGGTTCACATCTTTACTGCGCTCGGTGCCGGCGTGGCACTCATTGCCATGATGAGCGCCGTGCGCGGCGAATGGGCTGTGATGTTCGGCTGGCTCGGTTTGGCGCTGATCATTGACGGGCTCGATGGCCCGATCGCCCGACACTTCGACGTCGGCCGCGTGTTGCCGGATTGGTCGGGCGATGCGCTCGATTTCGTGGTCGACTTCCTCACTTACGTCTTCGTGCCGGCCTATGCGATCGCGGCCTCCGGTCTGTTGGTGCCGTGGACAGCGGTGCTGCTCGGTGCCGGGATCGTCGTCACCAGCGCACTATATTTTGCCGACAAACGCATGAAGACCGACGACAACCACTTTCGCGGTTTTCCGGCGCTATGGAACGGGGCGGCGTTCTATCTGTTCCTGCTGCAACCATCGCCCGTCATGGCGAGCCTTGCGATGCTAGCGCTTATCGTCCTGACCTTTGTGCCGGTGCATGTGCTGCATCCCGTTCGCGTGACGCGTCTGCGCCGGTTGAACCTGTCACTGATGGCGATCTGGGCTGTGCTGGCCGTCATCACGCTGATACAGAACTTCGCTGTTGCTTGGCCTGTTACGGTCGCTCTCTGCGCGATCGCTTTTTACATTGTCTGCGGTGACGCCGTCATCCGCCTCATGAGGCCCTCCAAATCATGATCGAACTGTTTTCCAGCCCTGAAGCCTGGGCCGCGCTCTTGACGCTGACCGCGCTTGAAATCGTACTTGGTATCGACAATGTGATTTTCCTGTCGGTGCTGGTGTCGCGGCTGCCGGAGCCGCAGGCCACCCGCGCACGCCAGATCGGTCTCGCGCTGGCGCTGGTGTTCCGCATCATCCTGCTGAGTGTCCTCGTCTGGCTGATCGGCCTGACCGAACCCGTCATCACGGTGAGAGGCCTCGCATTCTCCTGGCGTGATCTGATCCTGATCGGTGGCGGTCTATTCCTGATCGCCAAGGCAACGCACGAGATTCATGCCGAGGTCGAGGCGCGCGAGGGACCCGGCAACGAGAAGCCGGCACCGAACGCCTTTGCGTGGGTGATCCTGCAGGTTATCGTCGTTGATCTCGTTTTCTCGCTCGACTCCATCATTACGGCGATCGGCATGGCGCAGGACATCGAGATCATGGTTGCCGCCGTCATCATCGCCTGTGCGGTGATGTATGTATCGTCCGGACCAGTGGCACGCTTCGTAGCGCAATATCCGACCACCAAGATGCTGGCGCTGGCCTTCCTGGTGCTGATCGGCGTCTCGCTGATGGCGGATGGATTCAAATTCCACATCCCGCGCGGTTACATCTATTTCGCTATCCTGTTCTCGGCGGCGGTCGAGCTGTTCAATGTGCTGGCGAAGCGCAACCGCCGGAAGCGGGCTCAGCCGGGCACCGGTTGACATCACGCGACTGTCGGTTATCGCTTGAGACCAAAGTCACTCAGGGAGATTGAACGATGACCAAAGCCGTCCGCGTCCACGAGATCGGTGGACCCGAAGTCCTCACTTATGAAGACGTGCAAGTCCCGGCACCGGCTGCGGGCGAGGTGCGCATCCGCCAGCATGCCATTGGTGTCAATTTTATCGATACGTACTTCCGCAGCGGCCTCTACAAGGCACCGCAGCTGCCGTTCATCGCCGGTAACGAAGCCTCCGGCGAAGTGATCGAGGTCGGTCCGGGCGTCACCGGCTTTCATCCCGGCGACCGCGTCGCCTATTATTCGGCCCTCGGCAGCTATGCCACCGAGCGCGTATTTGCCGCCGACCGGCTGGTGAAGCTGCCCGATCGTATCACCCACGAGCAGGGAGCCGTGCTGATGCTGAAGGGCCTCACGGTCTGGTATCTGCTGCACAAGACTTTCAAGGTCGAGCCGCATCACCGCGTGCTGATCCACGCCGCAGCGGGCGGCATCGGTCTGCTCGCCTGCCAGTGGGCCAAGGCCATGGGCGCGCATGTGATCGGCACCGTCGGCTCGAAAGAGAAGGGCGAGTTGGCGCTGGCCAATGGCTGCGATCACGTCATCTATTACAACGAAGAGAACTTCGTCGATCGCGTGAAGCAGATCAGCCGTAACGAACTCTGCGACGTGGTCTATGACGGCGTTGGCAAGACTACCTATCCGGGGTCGCTGTCATGCCTGAAGCCACGCGGCATGTGGGTGTCGTTCGGCAACGCGTCGGGTCCTGTGCCGCCATTCGCCATCGCCGAACTCAACAATCACGGCTCGCTGTTCGCGACGCGTCCGAAGCTGAATGACTATGTCGCCAAGCGCTCGGAATTGCTGGAGGGCGCCGACACGCTGTTCTCGGCTGTGATCGACGGCAAGCTGCATGTGCCGATCAATCACGCTTATGCGCTGAAGGATGCGGCCAAGGCGCATGTGGACCTGGAAGCACGCAAGACCACGGGCGCGGTGATTTTGAAGGTGTAAACGATCGTCGTCATTGCGAGCGCAGCGAAGCAATCCAGTGCGACGAGAAAGTGCTGGATTGCTTCGTCGCAAGTGCTCCTCGCAATGACGGCTGAGACAGTATCGCTTTAGAATCCCGCCACGGTCCCGTGCAGATCGTAATTGTCCGCGCGTTCGATCTTCGCCGTGACGATCTCGCCGACCTTCAGCGGCCGGCGTGCGGTGATATAGACCGATCCGTCGATGTCAGGCGCGTCCGCCTTCGAGCGGCCCTTTGATACAGTCGGGCCGACCTCGTCGATGATGATCTGCTGGCGGGTGCCGACCTTGCGCTTCAAGCGGCGCGCCGAGATTTTCTGCTGGCGCTCCATCAGTGCGTTCCAGCGCTGCTGCTTGATTTCTTCGGGCACTGCATTGGCGATGGCATTGGAGGTCGCGCCTGCCACGGACTCGTATTTGAACGCGCCGACGCGGTCGATCTGCGCTTCTTCCAGCCAGTCGAGCAGATACTGGAAATCGCTCTCGGTCTCGCCGGGGAAGCCGACAATGAAGGTCGAGCGGAGTGTGAGATCGGGGCACATTTCGCGCCACGTCTTGATGCGGGCGAGTGTCTTGTCCTGCGCGGCCGGGCGCTTCATCGCCTTCAATACTTCCGGGGCCGCGTGCTGGAACGGGATGTCGAGATAGGGCAGCACATTGCTGCCGGCATTCATCAGGCCGATGACTTCGTCGACATGCGGATACGGGTAAACATATTGCAGCCGCACCCAGGCGCCGAGTTCGCCGAGCTCCTTGGCGAGATCATAGAACTTGGCGCGGACCTCGCGATCCTTCCACGGGCTCGTCGCATATTTGATATCGACACCGTAAGCCGAGGTGTCCTGCGACACGACCAGCAATTCCTTGACGCCGGCCTTCACCAGCTTCTCAGCCTCTAACAGCACCTCGTTGGCCGGACGCGAGACCAGATCGCCACGCAGCTTCGGGATGATGCAGAAGGTGCAGCGGTTGTTGCAGCCTTCGGAAATTTTCAAGTAGGCGTAGTGCCGCGGCGTCAGCTTGATGCCCTGCGGCGGCACGAGATCGATATGTGGATTGTGCACCGGCGGCAGCGCGCGATGCACAGCGTCGAGCACGCTCTCATATTGCTGCGGGCCGGTGATCGACAGCAGGTTGGGATAGGCGGCCTCGATCTGCTCGGGCTCGGCGCCCATGCAGCCGGTGACGATGACCTTGCCGTTCTGCGCCATGGCTTCGCCGATGGCGCCCAGCGACTCCGCCTTGGCGCTGTCGAGGAAGCCGCAGGTGTTGACGATGACGATGTCGGCGCCGTCGTGCTTGCGGGCGAGTTCGTAGCCTTCGGCCCGCAGCCGCGTGATGATGCGCTCGGAATCCACCAGGGCCTTCGGGCATCCCAGCGAGACAAAGGAGATTTTGGGCGCGGCGGCCTGTTGCATATTCGATCTGCCTGATTGAGAGGCAGCAGGTAGTCCCATTTGCCCATAATTACAAGGCTTTAAGCCGTGCGCGGGCGTGCTATGGGTATGCTGCATCCATGTGAGTGCCCGATGCCTGCCGACCAGTCGCCCAAAATTGTCATTGTCGACGAAAGCCCGATCCGGGCCGCGATCCTTGAGGAAGGGCTGCGGGAGGCTGGCTATGTGGACGTCCAGCATATCCGGGAGATGCATAACCTGCTGGCCCGGATCTACGCCCTGGACCCTGACGTCATCGTCATCGACCTCGAAAACCCCAGCCGCGACGTGCTGGAACAAATGTTCCAGGTGTCCCGCGCCGTGCGCCGGCCAGTCGCCATGTTCGTCGACCAGAGCGACGCCGAGTCGGCACGGGCGTCGGTCGAGGCGGGGGTATCCTCTTACATCGTGGACGGGCTGAAGAAGGAGCGGATCAAACCGATCCTCGATCTCTGCATCTCCCGTTTCAATGCCTTCTCCAAACTGCAGGACGAGCTGGAGCGCACCAAGTCGGCGCTGGAGGAGCGCAAGATCATCGACCGCGCCAAGGGCATCGTGATGAAGCTCAAGGGCCTCAATGAAGAAGAGGCTTACGTATTGCTGCGATCCACGGCGATGCGTGAAAAGAAGAAAATCGGCGAGATCGCGCAGTCGATCATCACCGCAGCGGAGTTGCTGAAATGATCGACCACCCGCTTCGCATCGGCTTCATTCCGCTGGCCGACGCCGCCGCCCTGATTGTCGCGGTCGACAAGGGGTTCACGAAGGCCGAGGGGCTGAATGTCGAACTGGTCCGGGAAGTGTCGTGGTCGAATGTCCGCGACAAGCTGAATATCGGCCTGTTCGAAGCGGCGCATCTGCTGGCGCCCGTTGCCATCGCGTCCAGCCTCGGGCTCGGGCATGTGAAAGTGCCGATCGTGGCGTCGTTCAATCTCGGCATCAACGGCAATGCCATTACCGTCTCGCCGGCGCTGCATGCGGCGCTGATGTCGGAACTCGACGGTGACCCGACCGATCCGATGGCCACCGCGCAGGCGCTGCGCCGCGTGGTCGTCGCGCGCGCCCGTGCCGGCGCCGATCCCTTGACCTTCGGCATGACGTTTCCGTTCTCGACGCATAATTACCAGCTCCGTTTCTGGATGGCCGCCGGCGGCGTCGATCCCGATGAGGACGTCCGTCTCGTGGTGCTGCCGCCGCCTTACATGGTCGACAGTCTCGCCAACGGTCACGTCGATGCGTTCTGTGTCGGCGCGCCCTGGAATTCTGTCGCGGTCGATCTCGGCGTCGGCCATATCCTGCATTTCGTCTCCGACATCCTGCTGCGCGCTGCCGAGAAGGTGCTGGCGATGAGGCAGAACTGGGCGGAGAAGAACCCGGACATCGTGGCGGCGCTCACGCGGGCGCATGTGAGCGCGGCTGCCTTCATTGAGGCGCCGGAGAACCGCAATGAGATTGCCGCGATTCTCGCCAAGCCCCAATATATCGGCGTCTCGCCGGAGGTCCTGCTGCGGACGCTGGATGGCCGGCTGAAGATTTCACCGGATGGCACCATGCGCGAGAGCGGGCGCTATCTGCTGGTCGGCCGCGAAGGAGCCGGGCGTCCTGATCCCGTTCAGGCCGCCTGGCTCTATGCCCAGATGGTGCGCTGGGGACAGGCCGCGATCAGCCCCGAGGCGCTGAAGATCGCACAGGGTGTGTTCCGCCCCGACCTCTACGATGCCGCGCTCGGTATCACCGGGAGCGCTCTGACTGATGTGCCCGACGCGGTTGGCGCCTTCGCTGGACCGCCATTCGATCCGAGCAACATCGCTGCCCATCTCGCTGCGTTCGAGATCGCGCATATGAAGTCGTAGCGGCGGCGTCAGTTCGCCGATGTGTGGATGCCGCATTCCGTTTTGGCGCGGCCGCGCCAGCGGCCGGCGCGGGGGTCCTCGCCAGGCGCGGTGCGGGACGTGCAGGGCATGCAGCCGACGGACGCAAAGCCTGAGGCTATGAGCGGATGTGGCGGCAGCTTCGCCGACGCATAGATCAGCCCGATCTCGTCCGGCGTGACATTGGCGAATGGATTGAATTTCAGCTTCCCGCCATCGGTTTCAACGACAGGAATGGCCGCGCGCGATGCGCCCTGAAATCGTTTGCGGCCGTTGATCCATGCACTGAACGGCGCCAGTGCCTGCGCCAATGGTTCGACCTTCCGGATCCGGCAGCAGGTGTCGGGATCGGACGACCACAAATCCCCATCGCTGTCGTGAGCGGCAAGCGCATCTACTGCGGGGCGGATCGTTCGCACGTCGCGCAGGCCCAGCGTCAGGATCAATTGGTCGCGATAGGCGAGTGTCTCCTCGAACATCCAGCCGGTGTCGAGAAACAGCACGGGGATGGCGGGATCGACATCGGCCATCACCTTCAGCAACGCCGCAGACTCCGTGCCAAACGACGATACCAGCGCGAGTCTATCGCGGCCGACGACATCAAGTGCCGCAGCAATCACCTCGGCGGGCGAGGCGGATTGCAGCGCTTGATCGTATTGGACAGCACTTACGACGGCTCCGGGCGACAACATCTCGAACTCCTCAACACATCCAGCTTGACTGGAATAAGATTCTATATATCAGTTGTTTGTCGCCACTTAATAGAAAAATATTCTTTCTATTTGAGAAGCGCAGTTTAGATTTTTTGACCCCATAAATCGAGTTCCAGAGATGCACTTTCTCCGAGCGTATCCGCTTCGTGAGCAACGGCGAATCTCACGGCGGTTTTGAGGACCTGGAGAAGGCGTATGACGTCGACCAATCTCGAACGCGTCCGATCGGACGTGGTATCGATGGACCACCTCGATCAACTGGAAGCGCAGAGCATCTACATCCTGCGCGAGGGCTTCGCCCGGCTGAAGAAGCTGGCCTTGCTGTGGTCGCTCGGCAAGGACTCCAACGTCATGATCTGGCTGGCGCGCAAGGCGTTCTTCGGCCACGTGCCGTTCCCCGCGCTGCATGTCGATACCGGCAAGAAGTTTCCGGAGATGTACGCCTTTCGCGATCATTATTCGAAGGAGTGGGGACTCGACCTCACCGTCGAATATTGCCCGTCGATCGATAGTGTCGATCCGACACTGCCGCCAGCGGCGCGCTCCGCAGCGCGCAAGACCGAAGGCCTCAAACTCGCGTTGGCGAAGCACGGCTTCGACGGATTGATCGCTGGTATTCGGCGGGACGAAGAGGCGACCCGCGCCAAGGAGCGGGTGTTCTCGCCGCGCGGTGTCGAGGGCGGATGGGACGTGCGCGACCAGCCACCGGAATTCTGGGACCAGTTCAACGCCTCGCCGCCGCCCGGTGCGCATCTGCGCATTCATCCGATCCTGCATTGGACCGAAGCCGACATCTGGGCCTACACGGCGCGCGAAAACATCCCGATCATCCCGCTCTATCTGGCCAAAGACGGCAAGCGCTACCGCTCGCTGGGCGATGCCGACATCACCAATCCCGTCGCATCCACCGCCAGCACGATTGCCGAAATCCTGGTCGAGCTCGACGGCACCACGATTCCCGAGCGCGCCGGCCGCGCACTCGATCATGAGACCGAAGACGCCTTCGAGCGACTGCGCGTCGCCGGCTATCTGTAGAGGTGATGCCATGACCAAACCCGTCAATCCGACTTCGCTCGGAATGCCCAACGGCACCACGCGCCCGCAACTGCGCATTGTCATCGTCGGCCATGTGGATCATGGCAAGTCGACGCTGGTCGGTCGCCTGCTGCACGAGACCGGCGGCCTGCCGGATGGCAAGCTGGAGATGCTGAAAGCGGTGAGCGCCCGGCGCGGCATGCCGTTCGAATGGTCATTCCTGCTCGATGCGCTGCAGACCGAGCGTGACCAGGGCATCACCATCGATACCACGCAGATTCGCTTCCGCACCAAATTGCGTGACGTCATTCTGATCGATGCGCCCGGCCACGCCGAGTTTCTGCGTAACATGATCACCGGTGCATCGCAGGCCGATGGCGCCGTGCTGATCGTCGATGCGCTGGAAGGCGTTCGCGATCAGACCCGGCGCCATGCCTATCTGCTGCATCTCCTGGGCGTGAAGCAGGTTGCCGTTGTCGTCAACAAGATGGACCGCGTCGATTTCAGCGCCGAGCGCTTTCAGGCGATCAGCGACGAAATTTCGGCGCATCTCATCGAACTCGGCGTCACGCCTGCTGCGGTGATTCCGATTTCGGCGCGGGATGGCGATGGCGTCGCCACCCATACCGACCGTATCGGCTGGTATCGCGGGCCGACCGTCGTGGGGGCGCTCGATGCGCTGAAGCCGGCACTCGCGCTTGATGAATTGCCGCTGCGGCTGCCGGTACAGGCGATCTACAAATTCGACGACCGGCGCATCGTGGCCGGGCGTATCGAGGCCGGGCATCTGGCTGTCGGCGACGACGTGGTGATCATGCCCGCCGGCAAACGAGCAAAGATCAAGAGCGTGGAGCGCTGGTCGGCGACGCCGCTGGAAGGCGAGCACGGGGCAGGGCGATCCGTCGGTATCACGCTCGACCGCGAACTGTTCGTCGAGCGCGGCGACGTGATCGCGCATGTGGGCGCGGTGCCATCGGATACACGACGACTGCGGGCGCGGATCTTCTGGCTGCACGATCAGCCGCTGACAGCGGGATCGTCGATCCTGGTGCGGCTCGGCGTGCGCGAAGTGCGCGGCCGTGTGGTCGCGATCGAAAAGGCGATTGATCCCGGCGAACTGGCCAGTGTCGAGACCAAACAGATCGCCCGCAATCACGTCGGTGAAATCGAGATCGCACTGTCGCAACCGGTCGCCGCCGATCGCTATGTCGACAATCCGCGCACCGGACGTCTCGTGATCGAGGTCGGTGGCCGGATCGCCGGTGGCGGTCTCGTGCTCTCCTTTGATGCTGCCCAACGCGCGGCGTCGTCGGACATCGTGCCGGTGCAGTCGGCACTGCGGCCTGAGGAACGTTCAGCGCGCTATCGCCATCAAGGCGCAGTTGTGTGGTTCACGGGATTGCCGGGATCCGGCAAGTCGACGCTGGCGCGGGCGCTGGAGCACCGGCTGTTCGCCAAAGGCGGTTCGCCGATCCTGCTCGACGGCGACACGCTGCGCGCCGGACTCAACCGCGACCTCGGCTTCTCCGCCGCCGATCGCAGCGAGAATGTCCGGCGACTGGCGGAGATGGCCGGCCATCTCGCCCGCAACGGTCATATCGCCATCGTCGCGGCTGTGTCGCCCTCGCGCGGCGACCGCGCCGAGGCCCGCAGCGCGGTCGATACCGCATTTCGCGAGATCTATGTCGCGACTCCGGCAGAGATCTGCGAGCAGCGCGATCCCAAGGGGCATTACGCCAAGGCCCGCGCCGGCGACCTGCCGGGCTTCACCGGTATCGCCAACGACTATCAGGCGCCGGAGACGGTCGAGCTGCGGATCGACACGTCGACGGTCGATGTGGGGCGCGCGATAGATGGCATCGAGGACATGCTGCGGCAGACGCAAGTGCTGGACGACGGAGCCGCTGATCTGGCGGCGTTCGAGGCGGTCTAACGGCTTAGGCCCGCGCTCACTCTTGCATCTCATGATGAGGTCAAGGAAAGCTGGTTCGCCAGCTTTCCTCTTACCGAGGCGGCAATCCGAAAGGCCACGAGCCCAGTCTGGATGGCTTCGTCGCGCGGGGCCTTCGCAACGATAGCTGCCATTGACGTTCCCGCCGTCTAATTATTGAGCGTGCGGTGCACAAACGCTGGCACCGAACGGGCGGGTTCCGCCCGACCTCGACCTCAATCCCCTGATTTCTTGACGTTTTTCCTCCGAGGACGATCTGGCACGAGACTTGAATGTCTCTAGTCAACCGGCGTTCGCTGATGCCCGCCGGCCAGTTCAGATGGATTTCCGCAGCAACGAGGCTGATCGGATCGCTTCCAGAATTCAAGCCGGCGCGACGCGCTGACCTGAGCCTGTGCGGTCCGCGATCCTTATCCCCGTTGAAGCCACGCTGTGGCCCGCAGGAGCTTCGTCCCGCATGAAAATTGAAACGCTCTCCATCGACTTTACTGACGAACAGAAGCGCTACCTTGAAGGCTTTTCGACAGGGCTGCAGATCAGCCGTGTCGGCAAGGGTCTCGGCGGCGGCGCGTCAGCCAAGGCCAATGCGGAGCCGACCGGACCGGATGCGCCGCATATCAAGGCGCAGGATCGCACCATCGCCTCGGGCAAGAAGCTGGTCGAGCAGGAGAAATGGAAGCGCGAGGAACATCCTTTTGACGCCTATCCGCGGCTGCGCGATCAGGCCGCGATCGATGCGCGGCCATCGCCGGCCGACAATTTTCGCTGGCGCTATTACGGCATCTTCTATGTGGGTCCGACGCAGGACTCCTATATGTGCCGGCTTCGGATCCCGAACGGCATCATGAAGCACTGGCAGCTTGCAGGTCTTGCCGATCTCAGTGACGAGTTGTGCGGTCCGTTCTCGCATGTGACCACGCGCGCCAATCTGCAGGTGCGCGAGATTCCGCCGAAAAATGCGGTGAAACTGATCGAGGGTATCCAGGATCTCGGTCTGTGCTCACGCGGCTCCGGGGCCGACAACATCCGCAACGTTACGGGCACGCCGACCGCCGGCATCGACCCGCAGGAACTGCTGGACACGCGGCCCTATGCGCGCGAGTGGCACTATCACATCCTCAATGACCGCACGCTGACCGGCCTGCCGCGCAAATTCAACGTTGCCTTCGACGGCGCCGGCAAGATCGCCGTGCTGGAGGACACCAACGACATCGCCTTCCAGGCAGTCGAAGTGAAAGATGGCTTCGGCGTCGCACCCGGTGTCTGGTTCAAGCTCGGCATCGGCGGCATCACCGGTCACAAGGATTTCGCCACCGATACCGGCATCATCGTGAGACCGGAGGACTCCACCAAGGTGTCCGACGCCATCGTGCGCGTTTTCATCGATCTCGGCGACCGCACCAACCGGCTTAAAGCGCGGCTGAAATACGTAATCGACGGCATGGGCATGGAGAAGTTCCTGACCATCGTCGAGGAGAAGCTCGGCGCGCCGTTTACCCGCGTTCCGGCGGACGCGTTGCTGCCCCGCCCAAGCTTCGACCGCACGGCGCATATCGGAGTGCACCGACAGAAGCAGGACGGGTTGAACTGGATCGGCGTCGTGTTGCCGCTGGGCAAGGTGACGACCGATCAGATGCGGGGGCTTTCGAAGATTGCGGCCGATCTCGGCGACGGCGATATCCGCCTGACAGTGTGGCAGAACCTGCTCATCCCCGGCGTGAAAGACGCGAATGTCGCGCTGGCGACTGCGGCCATCGAAGCCCTCGGCCTTGCCATCAAGACCACCGAGATTCGCGCCGGCCTGATCGCCTGCACCGGCCGCGCCGGTTGCAAATTCGGCAATGCGGATACCAAACGCACGGCAACGAACATCGCCGAATGGTGCGATACGCGCGTCGAGGTCGATACGCCGATCAACATCCATCTCACCGGCTGCCATCATTCCTGCGCGCAGCATTACATCAGCGACATCGGCATGATCGGCGCGCGTATCCCCGTCGATGACAGCGACGATACGCTGGACGGCTTCCACATCTTCACCGGCGGTGGCTTCGGCCCGCAAGCCGATGTCGGGCAGGAGGTCTATCAGAACGTGAAGTCCGAGGACGCGCCTGTCGTCGTCGAGCGGCTGCTGAAAGCCTATCTCGCCCACCGCGCGTCGCCGGACGAGACCTTCCTCACTTTCTCGCGCCGTCACGACGCGGCATCGTTGCGTAAGCTTGCTGATGAACAGGTGTCCGCATGAATCAGATGACGCCGCCGCCCAAACTCGAGATCATTCCTGCGTCTGCGCCGTTCTCGGAAGCGCAACGCTCCTGGCTGAACGGCTTCTTCGCCGGCCTGCTGTCCGATGCGTCGGCGACGCCGCTCTCTGCAGAGCAGGGCGCCGCCATCATGGAAGAGGACGATGGTGCGCCGTGGCATGATCAGACCATGCCGATCGCCGATCGCATGAAGCTCGCCGAAGGCAAGCCGGTTCGTCGCAAGATGATGGCGGCGATGGCGCAGCAGGACTGCGGCCAGTGCGGCTATAACTGCAACGATTATTCCGACGCGATCGCCTCCAAGGCCGAAGCGCGGCTGAATCTCTGCGTGCCCGGCGGCAAGGAGACCGCGCGGATGCTGAAGTCGCTCTATGAAGAGCTCGACAAGGCACCGGCCGGTGCTGCGCCCGCGGCAGCAGCGATGCCTGCTGCTGCGGAGCCGGTCGAAGTTGCTGCGCCGGATCCGTCGACGCTCGGCCGCTCGCGCGACAATCCCGCACCCGCCGTGTTTCTCGGCCGCCGCCTGCTCAATGGCAAAGGCTCCGAGAAAGAGACCTGGCATATCGATTTCGATCTATCGGGCTGTGGCCTCGATTACGTCGTCGGCGACAGTTTCGGCATCTTTGCGTCGAACGATCTCGGTCATGTCGACCAGATCATCGCGCTGCTCGGCGCGTCGCATATGACGGAAGTGCGCGGCAAGACGCTGCGTGAAGTACTGCAATACGACGTCTCGCTGGCCCCGGCGCCGGATTCGCTGTTCGAGCTGATGTCCTATCTCACCGGCGGGGCGCAGCGCGCCAAGGCACGCGCACTTGCACAGGGCGAGGACCCAGATGGCGATGCCGCGACGCTCGACGTGATGGCTGCGCTGCAGAAATTCTCCGGCGTGCGTCCGCATCCGGAAGCTTTCATCGAAGCGCTGGAACCGCTGCAGCCGCGGCTCTACTCGATCTCGTCATCGCACAATGCGACGCCGGGCCGGTTGTCGCTCACCGTCGATATCGTTCGCTATATGGTCGGCAAGCGTAAGCGCCATGGTCTGGCCTCGAGCTTCCTCGCCGATCGCATCCAGCCCGGCGACGAGCTCAAGGTCTATGTCCAGAAGGCGCATGGCTTTGCGCTGCCGGAAAATCCGGAGACGCCGATCATCATGGTCGGGCCGGGCACCGGCATCGCGCCGTTCAGGGCGTTCCTGCACGACCGCAAGGCCACCAAGGCGCCGGGCAAGAACTGGCTGTTCTTCGGCCATCAGCGCAGCGCCTCGGATTTCTTCTATGCCGACGAACTCAATGGCATGAAGACCGAAGGCTTCCTCACACGGTTGTCGCTCGCCTGGTCGCGCGACGCGGGCGAGAAGTTCTACGTGCAGGATCGCATGCGCGAGGTCGGCCGCGACGTCTGGACCTGGCTCGCCGAAGGCGCTCATGTCTATGTCTGCGGCGATGCCAAGCGCATGGCCAAGGATGTGGAGCGGGCACTGGTCGATATCGCCGCCCAGCATGGCGTGCGTTCGACTGATGAAGCGGTGATGTTCGTCAGTGAACTGAAGAAGAAGGGGCGCTTTCAGCTCGACGTATATTGATATCTCTAGCCCTCATCCTGAGGAGCCCGCCGTTAGCGGGCGTCTCGAAGGATGGCCGCAGACTCTGAGCGCCGGCATCTCATGGTTCGAGACGGCGCTTCGCGCCTCCTCACCATGAGGGGAGCGCGCGTTAGCGAGAGAACTGTTTTGCTTCAACTGCGTCATCAGTAGAACGCTTCCTCAGCGATAAATTGCGTTCTCTCCCGGCGCTGCTCTCATTGGAGATAATCTCTCCATCCTGCGCGACATTCAAAATTCCATTTTATTGACCGAAGCCGCCGCGCTGCGCATCCTCGTACCATCGAAATCACAGGGCGGGAGTCGGCGGACTCTCACGGCTGAGCTTCCACTTAACACATTGACCATCGCATCAGCGCGAGCCGCAACACCATGCGTCGCGGCCATGGGCAACGCTGTGCCGATCGCAAGGAGACCAGATGTCGAACGATGATCACAACCGCAAGCCGCTGATGGATCGCCGGTCGCTGTTGCGCGGCGGCGCTGCAGCCGCATTGGCCGCGCCACTCGGCGTATGGGGCGCGCAGGCGTTTCCGTTCCGGCAGGCGTCACCCATCGATTTCTCCGAATTTCCGATCTGCAGGACCGCATCGGAGGCGCCCGCGCTCACCGGCGCACCGCGCAAATTGAAGCTCTCCTGGAATGCCGGCGCGGTCTGCCTTGCGCCGCTGCCGGTCGCCATCGATCACGGCTTCTTCCAGAAGCAGAACCTCGATGTCGAGCTGGTCAATTACAGCGGCTCGACGGACCAGCTTCTCGAAGCCATTGCCACCGGGAAATCCGATGCGGGCCTGGGTATGGCGCTGCGCTGGCTGAAGCCGCTGGAGCAGGGCTTCGACGTCAAGATCGTCGCCGGCACCCATGGCGGCTGCCTGCGCGCGCTGGCGCCGGCGAAGTCGGAGGTGAAGAGCGTTGCGGATTTCAAGGGCAAGACGATCGCGGTTGGCGATATGGCTGGTCCGGACAAGAACTTCTTCTCGATCCAGCTCGCCAAGGCCGGACTCAATCCGGACAAGGACGTCGAGTGGCGGCAATATCCCGGCAATCTGGTGCGGCTCGCTGTGGAGAAGGGCGAGGCACAGATCGGGCTCGCCTCCGATCCGCTGGCCTATCTCTGGCTCAAGGACGGCGAACTGAAGGAAGTCGGCTCCAATCTCGATGGCCCCTACAAGGATATCAGCTGCTGCATCGTCGGCGTGCGTGGCAGCCTGCTGCGTGACGATCCTCTGGTCGCGCGCGGTCTGACGCAGGCGCTGCTCGATTCTGCGATGTTCGCATCGCAGAATCCTGAGAAGGCTGCGAAGTCGTTCCAGCCCTATGCGCCGAAGAATGCCACCGTCGAAGATCTGCTGGGTATGGTGAAGTATCACACCCATCATCATCACCCCGTGGGCGATGCGCTGAAGCGCGAGCTGAAATCCTACGCTGACGATCTCAAGACGGTTTCCGTGTTCAAGCCGTCAACCGACACCACCAAATTCGCGGAGCGCATCTATGCCGACGTATTCCGCGTCTGAGATCTCATCGCTTGGCGGTGACCGCGAGACCGCGCTTATTGCTGGCGATGGTGGACTTCAATTCGTCAACAAGCTTCGTTTCAGCATCACGGGGATCGGGGCAGGGCTCGCCTGGCTGGCTTTCGGCCTGTCGTGCCTGCGATGGCCGGATATCGGCGACTGGCCACGCACCGAGGCTGTAGCCTATACGGCATTCGCGATTGCTGGCGGCATCGCGATTGCGACCACGGCGCAGGCAGCACTCGGCAAATTCGGCGACGGCGTGCAGCGACGCGCGCCCTGGCTGTTTGCCTTGGGAGCGTTCCTGACGCTGTGGGAGCTTGCAACGGCGAAATTCGGCTGGCTGCCGCTGCCGTTCTTTCCGCCGCCGCAGTCGATCGTCGAGGTCTATACCGACGACCTGCCGAAACTGCTCGATAGCGCCTTCGCCTCGGTGAAGCTGCAGCTTGGCGGCTACTTCATCGGCGCGGTCGTAGGCTTCCTCACCGGCGTCTCCATCGGCTGGTCGCGGCTCGCGGGCTACTGGGTGCATCCAATCCTGCGCTTCATCGGACCGTTGCCGGCGACGGCCTGGCTGCCCATTGCGTTCTTCACGTTCCCATCCGCCTGGAGCGCCAGCACGTTCCTGATCGCGCTTGCCACCGCCTTTCCGGTGACGGTGCTGACCTGGTCGGGCGTGGCCAGCGTCAGCACCGCCTATTACGACGTCGCACGAACGCTCGGTGCCAAGCCGTCTTTCCTGGTGACCAAGGTCGCAATCCCGGCGGCGCTGCCGCATGTGTTCGTCGGTTTGTTCATGGGGCTCGGTGCGTCCTTCGCGGTGCTGGTTGTGGCCGAGATGATCGGCGTCAAGGCCGGGCTTGGCTTCTATCTGCAATGGGCGCAGGGCTGGGCGTCCTACAACAACATGTATGCGGCGCTGATCGTGATGTCGCTGCTGTGCTCGGGCGCCATCACGCTGCTGTTCAAGGTGCGCGACCGCCTGCTGGTCTGGCAGAAAGGTGTCGTCAAATGGTAGCGCTGGCAAAGCCGTTTCAGCCCGCAGCGACCGGCGCGTCGCTCGACATCAAGGGCGTCAGCCATGCCTTCGATATCGATGGCAGCGTGTTGCCGGTGCTCGACGACGTCAGCATCAGCGTTGCGCCCGGCGAGTTCGTCGCGCTGCTTGGCCCCTCCGGTTGCGGCAAGTCCACGTTGCTGCGATTGGTGGCGGGTCTTGAGCCGCCGCGTGCCGGCACGCTGGATGAGGATGGCGTGGCCATCACCGGGCCGTATCCATCCCGCGTTGTCGTGTTTCAGGACCCGACACTGTTTCCGTGGCGGACGGTGTGGGACAATGTCGCGCTCGGGCTGGAAGCGCAGGGGGTACTGAAGACACAGCGTCACCGTGTCGATGCAGCCATCGATCTCGTCGGTCTCGGCGCATTCAAGAAAGCCTATCCGCATCAGCTCTCGGGCGGCATGGCGCAGCGCGTGGCATTGGCGCGGGCGCTGGTGAACGATCCGCGCATCCTCGTGCTCGACGAGCCGCTCGGCAAACTGGATTCGCTGACACGCATCACCATGCAGGCCGAGCTGGTGTCGCTCTGGCAACGCAACGGCTTCACGGCACTGCTGGTGACCCATGACGTGGAGGAGGCGTTGTTTCTCGCCAACCGCGTCATCGTGTTCAGCGATCGTCCCGCGCGGGTAACGGCGGATATCACGGTCGACCGGCCCTATCCGCGCCATCGCGGCGATCCGCATCTGGCCGAGCTGCGACGGCAGATCCTGGGACTGCTCGGGCTGGACGCGACGTGGTGAGCTCGTCCCGAATATGGTCCATTGCGGGCGAGGGCACGCTCCACCGATAGCTGTATACGAGGCATGGTTATTGCATTCCTTTTGGGCTGGCACACGGTTCAGCCCAAGGGAACGACATGTACAGCACCAACCGACGTGATTTCATCCGCCTGACGGCCATTGCCGCGGCGCTGTCCACGACCAGCATCAAGGCGTTTGCCGCCGACCGCGTGGTCAAGATCGGAACGCTGAAGCTCATTCACGGCGTCACGCCGTATTTCTACGAGAAATTCGCGCCTGATGGCGTCAAGTTCGAGGTGATCCCGTTCGAAACCCCGACCGACGGCAAGAACGCCGTCGTGACCGGCACTGTCGATTTCGGCATCTTCGGTTTTGCCGCGGCGACGCTCGGCGGCGCCAATGGCGAGCCGATCGTGGTGATCGCGTCTGCCTGCAATCGTGGCATGGCGGTCGTCGCCAAGAAGGATTCCGGGATCAATACGATCAAGGACCTGAAGGGCAAGAAGGTCGCGATCCTGCCGGGCTCGACCCAGGAAGTCGTGATCCTCGATCGTCTCTCCGCCGAAGGCATGACGGTGAAGGACGTCGAGTCCGTGCGTCTGTCGTTCAGCGACATGGCGCCGGCGCTCGCTCGCGGCGACATCGACGCCTATGTGGGCGCCGAGCCCGGCCCGGGCATCAGCCTCGCCAATGGCGTCGGCCAGATCGTCGAATATCCCTATACGACGCCGACCGGTTCGCTGAACATGGTGCTGGCCACGCGCCGCGAACTGATCGAGAAAGATCCTGAGCTCATCAAGGCGCTGCTCAAGACCCACCGCCTGGCCAGCGAATATGCCATGAAGGACCGTGAGGCCTTCATCGCCATCGCCATGCAGAAGCTCGGCCAGCAGAAGCCGTCGATCGAGAAGGCCGCACCGAATGTGGAGCTGACCTGGAATATCGACGACCAGTTCATGAAGCAGGCGGAATATTACGGCGGCCAGATGCTGGCCAAGAAGCAGATCCGGCAGTTGCCGGACTACAAGACCTTCATCGATGCGAGCTTCGTGAAGACGCTAGCGGCCACGTGAGCGCGTCGTGAGCCTGCAAAGCATGATGGACGATACGTCCAACAGGGTACAGCCTGCGCCGGCAGCGGAAACCCCGGTGCCTGCGGCCGGGAAGCGCGGGCAGGGTGTGCAGCGGGCGCGCACAGTTGCGCTCGCGCTGATTGTGCCGGTGTGTCTGTTGGTGATCTGGGACGTCATGGTGCGCTGGACCGGCACGCGGCTGGTGCCGTCGCCGGCCGGTGTCGCCATCATGATGTGGGATTTCGCTTTCGGCGGAATCTATGACGATGCGTACAGCGCCAGCCTGCCGATCCATTTCTGGAAAAGCGTGCAGCGCGTCTATGGCGGCTTTCTCTGCGCGGCAGCGATCGGCATTCCGCTCGGCCTGATGATCGGGCGCATGCCGCTGTTGCGCAAGCTGCTCGACCCTACGCTGTCACTACTGCGACCGATCCCGGTGACGGCATGGCTGCCGCTGTCGATGATCTTCTTCGGACTAGGTCCGCGCGCGGCTATCTTCCTGGTGTTTCTCGGCGCGTTCTTTCCGATCCTGCTCAACACCGTGTTCGGGGTGCGATCCGTCGATATCAGGCTGTTCGAGGCTGCGGAAATGCTCGGCTGCAGCGGCGCGCAGCAGTTCCGCTCCGTCGTTTTACCGGCAGCGCTACCCAGCATTTTCAACGGCCTTCGTCTCGGTGCAGGTTTCGCATGGATCCTGATCGTGGTCGGCGAGATGACCGGTGTGCCCGAAGGCCTCGGCGCCGTCATCATGGATGGCCGCACACTGTCGCGCACCGATCTCGTGATCACCGGCATGATCATCATCGGCATCACCGGCTTTCTCTCGGATCGCATCCTGCTGATGCTCAGCAACTACTTCCTCCGCTGGAGCCCGCAGCATCATGCTTGATCGACCAACCACAATTGCGCCTGATATCCTCGAGGTCAGCGCCGTCAGGAAAATCTATCAGGCCTCCAACGGTCCGGTCGAAGCGCTGCGCGGTGTCAACCTCACCATCCGCAAGGGCGAGTTCGTCTGTCTGCTCGGCGCGTCCGGCTGCGGCAAGTCCACCTTGCTGCGCATCGTCGCCGGTTTCGAGAAAGCGACTGAGGGCTCGGTCACCATGTACGGCTTTCCGGTCGACAAGCCGGGCCCGGATCGCGGCATGGTGTTTCAGGATTACGCGCTGTTTCCGTGGCTGACCGTGCGCGACAATATCGGCTTCGGGCCGAAGCATCGTCGTGTCGCGAGCAAGGTCGTGGACGAACTCACCGACAAGTTCATGGCGATGGTCGGACTGACCGCCTTCGCCGATCGCTATCCGCACCAGCTCTCCGGCGGCATGAAACAACGTGTTGCGATCGCGCGCGTACTCAGCAACGACACCGACGTGCTGCTGATGGACGAGCCGTTCGGCGCGCTGGATGCGCTGACCCGCAGCAAGCTGCAGGAGGAACTCGTCGAGATCTGGCGCACGACAGGACTTACCGTGATCTTCGTGACCCATTCGGTCGAGGAGGCCGTGATGTTGGCGGATCGCGTCATCGTGATGTCGGCAGGGCCTGGCCGCATCGATTGCGAGATCGAGGTTGATCTTCCACGCCCGCGCGATGTGGCGTCTCCGGAGTTCAATGTGTTGCGGCGCGAGGTGACGCAAAAGCTCACCAGCCATATCGCCGGCAGTCGGGGCGTGGCTGCAGATTCCTGTATCAGGCTTCAAAATCGCGCGAATAAAATTCTCGCCTGAGGTCGTCGGGGAGAATTTTCACCTGTGGGTCTGAGGCCCGTCAGTCCCGCTGTCGTTATTTCCGGGTACCGCTTGTAACGCCTGCCGAACGGCATTCTCTAGGGTTAGAGAAGCCGAAAGCAATACGATATGGACGCGGTTCCCAGCATTATCGATAGGGTTAATTTGCTCGCACCGGGCTTTGCCGAGCGCGCGACGCTGCATGATCGTGCGGCAAGTTTTCCATTCGAGAATTTTCAGGAACTGTCCGAGGCGGGCCTTCTGGCGCTGCCGGTGCCAAAGGCCTTGGGCGGCGCGGGTGCCGGGGTGCGCGAGGCTGCGCGCGTCGTGAACGCGGTCGGCAAGGCCGATGCCGCAACCGCGCTCGTATTGGCGATGCACTATATCCACCATCTGGTCATCACGCGGAATGGCAATTGGCCTGCGCATCTGGCGCAGCGCGTGTCGCGCGACGCCGTGAATGGCCTGGCGCTGATCAACGCATTGCGCGTCGAGCCCGATCAGGGATCGCCATCGCGGGGCGGTCTGCCTCAAACCACAGCGAAGCGCACCGCCGAAGGCTGGCGCATTACCGGCCGCAAGATCTATTCGACCGGTGCGCCGATCCTCAAATGGTACACTGTATGGGCGAAGACGGACGAGCCCGACGTGCGGGTCGGCGTCTTTCTGGTGCCGGCGGGTCTGCCGGGTACCGAGATCGTCGAGACCTGGGATCATCTCGGTCTGCGCGCCAGCGGCAGCCATGACGTCGTGTTCGACGACGTGCTCATTCCGCTCGACAACGAGGTGGATCTGCGCCGTCCCAGCGAATGGGGCGCGCCGGATGTGTCGCAGGCGACCATCCAGGCCGTGCTCGTCGGTGCGGTCTATGACGGCGTGGCGCGGGCGGCGCGCGACTGGCTGATCGACTTTCTGAAGACACGCACGCCATCGAGCCTCGGCGCGCCGCTGGCGACGCTGCCGCGGGCGCAGGAGATCGTCGGCAACATCGAGGCAAAGCTCGCGGTGAATGCGCGGCTGCTGGAGACCTTCGCACGGGATATCGATGACGGTGTTACGCTGACGCCGGTTGAGGCGAACATCCTCAAGCTCACCGTCACCAACAATGCCGTGGCAGCCGTCGAGGATGCGCTGTCGCTGACCAGCAATCACGGACTGACCCGCGCCAATCCGCTGGAGCGGCATTATCGCGACGTGCTGTGTGGCCGCGTGCACACGCCGCAGGACGACAGCACCAAGATTTCCGCCGGACGCATCGCGCTCGGCATCTGAACAACAGCAGCAGTGGAGACAACCATGTCCGTCGAATTCATCGGCTTCATCACCAACAATGACGCATCCGAGACCCGCGTGCGCTCCGGCCCGGTGCTCGATCCCAGCTATATCGAAACCGTCGCGAAGGCGCATGAGCTCGCCGGGTTCGACCGCGCGCTGCTCGCCTTCCATTCGACCTCGCCGGACGGCCTGCAGGTCGCCCAGCATGCGCTCGGCGTGACCGAGAAGCTGAAAGTGATGATCGCACAGCGTCCAGGCTTTACTGCGCCAACCGTTATCGCCCGCCAACTGGCCACCATCGAGAATTTCCACCATGGCCGCGTCTCGCTGCATGTCATCACCGGCGGCAATGCCAAGGAGCTACGGCAGGACGGCAATACGCTCGACGACAAGGACGAGCGTTATGCCCGCACCGGCGAGTGGCTCGACATCATCAAGCAGGAATGGACGAGCGAGAAGCCGTTTGATTACAACGGCAAATACTACCAGGTCGAGGGTGGCTTTTCACAGGTGAAGCCGACCGTGCCGATCCATGTCTTCGTCGGCGGCGCGTCAGATGCGGCCATCGACGTGTCGGGCAAACATGCCGATACGTTCGCGCTGTGGGGTGAATCCTACGCCCAAGTGCGCGACGTCACCGGCCGCGTGCGGGCCGCTGCTGCCAAGTATGGTCGTTCGGCGCCGCGTTTCAGCCTGTCGGTGCGCCCGATCATCGCCGATACCGAGGAGAAAGCCTGGGCCAAGGCCGACGACATTCTCGCCCGCGCCACCGCGCTGCAGGACAAGACCGGCTATCGCAAGCCGGCCGATGGCCACGCCACCGCCGGTGCGAAGCGTCTGCTGGCGCTGGCCGAGCAGGGCACCCGCATCGACAAGCGGCTGTGGACCGAGATGGCGGCGCTCACCGGCGCCAACAGCAACACCACCGCGCTGGTCGGCACGCCCGAGCAGGTCGCCGAAGTCTTCGCCGACTACTACGATCTCGGCGTCAGCCATTTCCTGATCCGCGGCTTCGATCCCCTGATCGACGCCATCGATTACGGCCGCGAACTGATCCCGCGCACCCGCGAACTGATTGCGGCGCGCGACGCCGCCAAGGGAGTTGTCGCAGCATGAAACGGCTCATCCTCGCCGCCGGCCTGATCCTCGCGGCTTTCGCCGGCACCGCCCACGCCGAGACCACGCTGATCGTCGGCGACCAGAAGGGCAATGCACGCGCCGTGATGGAAGCATCCGGCGTGCTGAAAGACGTGCCCTACAAGATCGAGTGGAAGGAATTCGCCGCGGCAGCGCCGCTGCTGGAAGCGCTCGGTGCCGGCGCGCTCGATAGCGGGCTGGTCGGCGATGCGCCCTTTACGTTTGCCGCGGCGGCCAATGTGCCGGTCAAGGCAATCGGCGCGATCCGGCAGACCGGCGACGGTCTCGCCGTGCTGGTACCGAAGGACTCGACGATCAAGAGCTTCGACGATCTGAAGGGCAAGAAAATCGCCACCGGCCGCGGTTCGATCGGGCATCAGCTCATTCTCGCCGCGCTGGAACAAAAGGGCTGGACGGCGAGCGATGTGCAGATCGTGTTCCTCGCTCCGTCGGATGCCAAGGTCGCTTATACCCGCGGCTCAGTCGATGCGTGGTCGACCTGGGAGCCCTATGTGAGCCAGGAAGAGGTGCTGTTCCAGTCGCGTGTCCTGCTGAATGCCGAGGGCCTGACATCGGGGCTGAGCTTTGTCGTGGCGACGCCGAATGCGATCCGCGACAAGCATGCCGAACTCGAGGACTATCTCCGCCGCCTCACTGCGGCGCGCGCTTGGGCGCTGAAGAACGCGGATGCTTACGCGCAGACCTGGGGCAAGCTGATGAACGTGGCGCCGTCGGTGCCGCTGAACTGGCTGACACGCGCAAAAATCCGCATCGCACCGATCGACGATGGCGTCGCCGCGGATGAGCAGAAGACCATCGATCTCTATCTGCGCAGCGGACTGATCAAGCAGAAGCTCGATGCCAATGCGATCGTGGATCGATCGTTCAACGATGCCATCGGGAAGGGTACGGGCCTGTAGACTCTCGATCCAGACCCGGCAATTGCTACTTAAACTCTGTCATGCCCGGGCTTGTCCCGGGCATCCACGTCTGTGCCGCAAGCAGTAAAGGCGCGGATGGCCGGGACAAGTCCGGCCATGACGGTGTTTGCATCGAGGACGTCTCGCTGTCGCCAGAGCCACAACCCGCACATCCGTAAATCCACGTATTCCCGGTCTCCCTCCGTCGGCCCACCATCGCCCGGCAACGGAGACCTGCGCAGATGCATCACGGCGATATTTCATCCAGCAAGGACGCGGTCGGCGTCGCCGTCGTGAATTACAAGATGCCGCGGCTTCACACGAAGGCCGAGGTGTTGGCCAATGCGCAGAAGATCGCCGACATGATCGTCGGCATGAAGATCGGTCTGCCCGGCATGGATCTGGTGGTGTTCCCGGAATATTCGACCCAGGGCATCATGTACGACTCCAAGGAGATGTACGAGACCGCCTCGATCGTGCCCGGCGACGAGACAGAGATTTTCGCGGCAGCCTGCCGCAAGGCCAAGGTCTGGGGCGTGTTCTCGTTGACCGGCGAGCGGCACGAGCAGCATCCGCACAAGGCGCCGTACAACACGCTGATCCTGATGAACGACAAGGGCGAGATCGTTCAGAAATATCGCAAGATCATGCCATGGGTGCCCATCGAAGGCTGGTATCCCGGCAATTGCACTTATGTCTCCGAGGGGCCGAAGGGCCTGAAGATTTCGCTGATCATTTGTGACGACGGCAACTATCCCGAAATCTGGCGCGATTGCGCCATGAAGGGCGCGGAACTGATCGTGCGCTGCCAGGGCTACATGTATCCGGCGAAAGACCAGCAGGTGCTGATGGCCAAGGCGATGGCCTGGGCCAACAACACCTATGTTGCCGTTGCCAATGCCTCAGGCTTCGACGGCGTCTATTCGTATTTCGGTCATTCGGCAATCATCGGCTTCGATGGCCGTACCCTCGGCGAATGCGGCGAAGAGGATTACGGCATTCAATATGCGGCACTGTCGAAGTCATTGATCCGCGACGCGCGCCGCACCGGGCAGTCGGAGAACCATCTCTTCAAGCTGCTGCATCGCGGCTACACCGGCACGATCAATTCCGGCGAAAGCAACAAGGGGGTCGCAGCCTGTCCGTTCGATTTCTACGCGAACTGGGTCAACAATCCCGACAAGGCGCGCGAGAATGTCGAGGCCTTCACGCGGCCGACGGTCGGTGTCGAGGAATGCCCGATCGAGGGACTGCCACATGAGGGGATGTTGAACGATCGATAGGGGGGATGATCCCTGTCCTCTCGGTCGTCATGGCCGGGCTTGTCCCGGCTATCCACGTCTTTGCTTGTGGCCAAGGCGTGGATACCCGGCATTCGCCGGGCATGACGGCGTTTTGTTTACGAACTAAAGCGCCGTCTTGAACGGCGCCACATCGATCCCCGCCGCCTTCAGCCCATCTCGTACATGGCGGCCAAGTTCGACGGCTCCCGGCGTGTCGCCGTGAATGCACACGGTGTCCATCTTCATCTTGATCACCTTGCCAGTGATCGAGATGACTTCCCCGGTCTGTGCCATCTTCACCACACGATCAGCAACCATCACCGGATCATGCAGCACCGCGCCGGGCTTCTTGCGGGAAACGAGATTGCCGTTGTCCTCGTAGGCGCGGTCGGCGAACACTTCATGTGCCAACGGGAGTCCGGCGGCTTCGCCTGCGGTCACGAGCTTGGAATTCGCCAGCACCACGAAGGTCAGATTTCGGTCGACCGCCTTGATGCTGGCGGCGATGGCGCGGGCGGTCATGTCGTCCTCGCAAGCGACGTTGGAGATCGCGCCGTGAGCTTTCACATGGGTGACCTTGTAGCCTTCCATGGCGGCGATCGCCTGCAAGGCGCCGATCTGGTACGCGATCAGGTTCTCGATCTCGAGTGCGGTGAGACCGACGATAGGCCGGCGGCCGAAACCGTGCAGGTCGCGATAGCCGGGATGCGCGCCGATCTTGACGTTGCGCGCCTTGGCGAGCTGCACCGTCTTGCGCATCACATCGGCATCGCCGGCATGATAGCCGCAGGCGATGTTCACGGAGGACGCGAGGTCGATCATCGCGGCGTCGTTGCCCATCTCCCACATGCCGAAGCTTTCGCCGAGGTCGCAGTTCAGATCGATGGTCGCCATGGTCGTGCTCTTTCGTGAGTAGGATTCGGAATCAGTCTTGCGCGTCTGCCGTTTGCGGTGCCTGCCACGTATTGTCATCGGTTGCACTGACGGCGACACCAGCGACATTGGACGACAGCAGCGCCTTGATGTCCAACATCAGGATGTTGGAATCATGGACACGGCCGGGCAGGCTCTGCAGCAGTTCGGCGAAGGCGCGATATTCCGCCTGCGCCTCGGCCATGGTGATGGCTTTAAAGCGGAAAGCGCGGCCCGGCTGGGTCTGGCCGAACCGGCCGAGATCCGTCGAGATCACGGTCGCGATTTTCGGATAGCCGCCTGATGTGCCACGGTCAGGCATCAGCACGATGGGCTGGCCGTTGCCGGGTACCTGGATCGAGCCGTTCACGGTGCCGTCGGAAACGATGTTGTGCCCGTGCAGATGTTTGATGACGGGGCCTTCGAGGCGATAGCCCATGCGGTCGCTGGTCGCCGAGATCTTCCACTCGCTGCTGAGGAACAATTCTTTGGCGTCACCGAATTCATCGTCTTGTGGTCCAAGCACCACGCGGATCGGACCTTCGGCCGGCGCAGGCAAATCGATGCGCTTCTCGTTGGCGCTGCTTGCAGCCGCCACCAGCAATTCGTCACCGGCCTGCAGCGGGCGCGGATAGGGACTGCCGAGACCGGCGCGGGCGTTCACGGCCAGGCTGCCGAACATCGGCTCGCCGCGTACGCCGCCTTCGATGGCGAGATAGCCGAAGGTGCCGGCGCGGGCGACGCCGAGATTGAGGCTCTCGCCATCGGCCAGCGTGACGGAGGTATTGACGTTGAAGGGGGTGCCCGCGATATCGGCCGGCCGTGTCGCGCCGGTCAGCGACACACGAACGGCGCCGCCTTTGGCGGTGAAGACTGAATTGAGCGGGCCGAGTTCAATGGTGGCGGCGAACAGCGTGTTGCCGAGCAGGGCATTGGCGGCGGCCATCGCCAGTCGATCGACGGCGCCCGATGGCACCAGGCCATAGCGCTGTGCGCCGAAGCGGCCGACATCCTGCACGGATGTGCCGGGGCTTACGGAGGTGACGATGAGCTTGCTCATGACGCGATCAGCTCCGCGACGAATGCGCCGGCTTCGGCCGCGCGGTCCTGCTCGGCAAAGGTTTTCTCGTCGACAGCGGCGAAAGTGATGGCGTCGCCAGGTTCCAGAAGAAATGTTGGATCGCGGCCGAGCTGATAGGTGCGCACGGCGGTGCGCCCCAAGAGATGCCAGCCACTGGGGCCGGCGAGGCATTGCACGCCGGTCTGAATACCACCGATGGAGATCGTGCCGGGCGGTGTCAGCAGCCGGGGATTCTGCCGGCGCGACATCTGCATCGAACTCGGCAGCCCGCTGAGATAGGACCAGCCCGGCGTGAAGCCGATCATCGCCACCTTGTAGTCGCCGCCTACATGGCGTGCGACGACTTCGTCCGGCGTGATGTTGAGCGCCTTCGCGACGTCTTCGAGATCGATGCCGTTCTCGCCGCCATAGGCGACGGGGATGCGCCAGCGCCGGGCCGCCTTGGCTTCGGGGAGTGGCTGCAGCGCCAGTTCGGTCAGTTTCTCACCCAAAGCGTCGAAGCCGATCTGCAAGGGATCGTAATGCACCAGCAGGGAGCGATAGGTCGGCACGGTTTCGGTGACGGCAGCAAGGCCGGCCGACGCGACGAGTTTGTCGAGCGCCAGCACCCGGCGGTTGGCTTCCTCGTCGATGGTGCGGCTGAATTCGACGGTGATGGCAGCATCGCCACTGGGGAGGATGCGGGGCGGGGAGAGAGCTGCGACCATGGCCTCACAACGTCAGTATTGGACGACCATGCATAGCGCGTTTTACCAGCGAGTGGAATTCGCAATCTGAAAATAGCCGTGCATCTTCAATAAATTAATACGCATGTTGGCGATAAGCCGTACTGATCGCAGAGGTTTCATCACATTGCATGGCGCTTTGAGACGGCAGCCCTTGACGCGCTGGCATTCCACCGCAAGATGCGCCGCCGTAAGTCCAACGTCCTGCACCCTCTGACCTGAAGAGCCCTGCGTATGTCCCTGACACCCGAAGCCATTGCCACCCTGTCGAAGGTCACCACCGCGACCATCACCACCGTTCTCCTGAAGAAGGGCCTGCGCAATGTCTGGCTGCGCGGCGCCAAGCCGCTGCGCCCCGGTCAGCCCCGTCTCGTCGGTCCGGCCTTTACGCTGCGTTTTGTGCCGGCGCGCGAGGATCTCGCGACCCCGGAATCGTGGTCGTCGCCGATCTCGACCCGCACCGCCATCGAAGCCATGCCGGAAGGCTGCATCGCCGTGGTCGACGCCATGGGCATCACCGACGCCGGCATCTTCGGCGACATCCTCTGCGCCCGCATGCAGAAGCGTGGCGTCGCTGCGCTGATCACCGACGGTGTGGTGCGTGATATCGAAGGCGTGCTCGGCACCAATCTGCCGGTGTGGTGCGACGGCTATGCCGCTCCGCCGTCAGTTGCCGGCCTGACCTTTGTCGGCTGGGGTGAACCGATCGGCTGCGGCGGCGTTGCCATCTTCCCGGACGACGTCATCGTCGCCGACCAGGACGGCGCTGTCGTGATCCCGAAGGCCTTCCTCGATCTCATCCTCGCCGAAGGCGCCGAGCAGGAGCGCATGGAAGCCTGGATCGTCAACGAGGTGAATAACGGCGCCACGCTACCCGGCCTGTATCCGATGAATGCCGAGACCAAGGCGCGCTACGCCGCGTCGAAGAAGTAATCAACCAACTCAATACCCTCATCCTGAGGAGCGGCCGCTTGGCCGCGTCTCGAAGGGCGAGGGAGTGTTCATCCCTCATGGTTCGAGACGGCGCTGCGCGCCTCTTCACCATGAGGGCCAGAGATTGGAGACCGTGCCATGAAGCTTTTCCCCGCAGGTTCGCGCCCGACCAAAAGGGCGCCAGAGGAATACTTCACAGGCACGGTCTGGCAGGATCCGGTCATTGTCGCGGAAGCGCCGGCGCGGCTTGTGACATTCCGCGTCAGCTTCGAGCCCGGCGCACGCACGGCCTGGCACACGCATCCGTTCGGGCAGACGCTCTATGTCATCGCAGGCGTCGGGCGCTTTCAGACCGAAGGTCAGTCAGTCGTTGAGATCAAGCCGGGCGACACCGTCTGGATTCCACCGGGCGAGAAACACTGGCACGGCGCGGCGCCGACCACCGGCATGACCCATATCGCCATGCAGGAAGCGCTCGACGGCAAGACCGCGGACTGGATGGAAAAGGTCAGCGACGAACAATATGCGAAGCCGGTCGGCTAGGGCGGCCAGGCATCACCGGGTACGGGGGCGAGCGCTGGGTTCAAAAGTCTAGCGGCGCATTGTCCACCACCTCTTTCATGACGAAAAAGGTCCGGGTCTGACGGACGCCGGGCAGTGCGATGAGTTGCGTGCCGTGGATACGATTGAAATCGGCCATGTCGCCGACGCGGATTTTTAGGAAATAGTCGAAGTCGCCGGCGACCAGGTGGCAATCGAGAACAAATTTCAGTTTGGCCACCGCCTTTTCAAATACCGCAAAGCTTTCCGGCGTCGAGCGATCGAGCACGACACCGACCATAACCAGCGCGCCGCGGTTGACCTTCTCGGGCGCAATGATGGCGCGCGTATTCCTGATATAGCCCTCGTCAAACAGCTGCTGCGTGCGGCGATGACATGTGGCGGGACTGACATTCACCTTGGCCGCCAGATCGGCGTTGCTCAGACGCCCGTCTTTCTGCAGCAAATGCAGCATGCGAAGTCCGATTTTATCCAGATTTTCTGCCATGAAAGAATCTTCCGAATTTTTGGAATTTAATGCGTCTTACTTCCAGTTCAGATGGATATGGTACGATATATAGCAGAATACAGCCATATCTTTGAAAGCACCTTCCGCACCGAAAATGCTAGCTGTACCGCCAGTTTTCACGACAACAGGTGTCACATGCTCGAAGGCTTCGAACGCTATCCGCTCACCTTTGGACCCACCTATATCGAGAAGCTGGAGAAGCTCTCGGCCCATCTCGGCGGTAAGGTCGAACTCTACGCCAAGCGCGAGGACTGCAATTCCGGGCTAGCCTATGGCGGCAACAAGCTGCGCAAGCTCGAATACATTATCCCCGATGCCATCGCGTCGAATGCCGATACGCTGGTATCGATCGGCGGCGTACAGTCCAATCATACACGCATGGTTGCGGCCGTTGCGGCCAAGATCGGCATGAAGTGCCGGCTGGTGCAGGAGAGCTGGGTGCCACATGAGGATGCCGTCTACGACCGTGTCGGCAATATCATGCTCAGCCGGATCATGGGCGCGGATGTGCAGCTCGTCGACGAAGGCTTTGACATCGGCATCCGTCATAGCTGGGAAGAGGCGATCGAAGATGTGAAGGCCAAGGGCGGCAAACCCTACGCCATTCCGGCCGGTGCCTCCGTGCACAAATTCGGCGGTCTCGGCTATGTCGGCTTTGCCGAAGAAGTCCGGGCGCAGGAGAAGGAGCTCGGCTTTGCGTTCGACTACATTGTCGTCTGCACCGTGACCGGCTCGACCCATGCCGGCATGCTGGTGGGTTTCGCCAAGGACGACCGCCAGCGCAGGGTCATTGGTATCGACGCATCTTTCACACCGGTCCAGACCAAGGCGCAGGTACTTGAGATCGCGCAGAACACCGCCAAGCTGGTCAAATTAGGCAAAGACCTCGTCGACGATGATGTGGTGCTGATCGAGGACTACGCCTATCCCGTTTACGGCGTGCCGTCGGAAGAGACCAAGGACGCCATCCGTCTCTGCGCGCGCCTCGAGGGCATGATCACCGACCCTGTCTATGAAGGGAAATCGATGCAGGGGATGATCGACCTCGTGCAGAAGGGTTACTTCCCTGAAGGATCCAAGGTGCTCTATGCACATCTCGGCGGCGCGCCGGCGCTGAATGGATACGGCTACGCGTTCCGTAATGGATAGAGGCTGTCACATCGCGTGCGCCGGCTTTGCAGCCGGCGCGCCGATTGCCTCCGGTCACTCGAACCAGCGGTTGACGGTCGCACGGAAACTGCCGTCTTCCTGCATGATGTGCAGCCACTGATCGACGAAGGCCTTCAGCGCCACATCGCGCTGGAGCCAATAGGCCTTCTCGGCAAAATCGAACGGCGTGTCCGGGTGCACAGCGCAGAGCACGCCGTGATGCAGCTTCTGCTGATAGCGGGTCTCTGACGCATCGGTCATCATCAGGTCGGCACGGCCTTGTGCGATCTCGTCGAAGATACGGGTATTGTCGTTGAAGACGGTGATCTCGGCTGACTTGATATGCGTCCGTGCAAAGCGCTCATTGGTGCCGCCCGGATTCACGATCACCTTGATACCCGGCCGATCTATCTCCGCGAGCGTGCCGAATTTCCCTGTATCGGCACAGCGCGCGATCGGCGTCTTGCCCTCGCGCATGATCGGGGTCGAGAACACGCCCTTCTTCTGCCGGTCGAGGGTGATCGACACGCCGCCCATCACCACATCGAACTGGTCTGCCGCAAAGTCTGCTGACAGTTTTGGCCAGCTGGTCTTCACATAGTCGACCTTGACGCCGAGTGCTTTTCCGAGCGCCTCCGCCATCTCGACGTCGAAGCCCTTGAACGATGTCGTGACAGGATCGAACGCGCTGAACGGCATGTAGTCGCCGGTCAATCCAACGCGGAGCGTCCCCCGGGCAATGATATCGTCGAGGCGGGACGGTGAGGGCGCAGGGGCCGGCGTCTGTGCATGCAAGGGCGCGGCAAGCAGCAGGCAGGCCGCAAGCCAGGCGGCGGTGATCCGGATCATGACGTCTCCCCGTTTGTATCGCGAAGCGCACTGTTCAGGGGCGCACCGCGTTACGATCAGCTTACAGGGGATGTTGGACCTTTCAATCGATGAGCAGCGTCGGCTGGGATCAGTTCACCCGCGTCCAGGTCTGTCCGCCGCAGAACATGCCGCCGAAGGCACAGCCCTGAACACGCAGCGTGTCGCTGCCCTTCAGAGCGATGGTCGATTCGTAGGTGCTGCCGCTGTTCGGATCGAAGATCTTTCCCGCCCATTTGTTGTTGCCGGGCTTCATGTTGATCAGCACTTTCTCCCCATTGGCCTCGGTTTTGGCATTCATCGAATAGCCGCACAGATTGGCGCCGCATTGTTCGATGCGAACCTTGCCTTCCTTCTTCTCGGTCATCCAGATGCCGAGCGGCGTTGCCGCCGCGGCAGGCGTAACCGGTGTGGGCGCATCCTGCTTGTTGACTGGATCTGTGGGCGGTGCGTTGGCGATGACCGTAGAGGGCGCAGATTTCTCGGCAGGCGCGGGAGCCGGGGCAGGCTGCGGGGCTACTGCGACGGATGGCGTGACAGGAGTCGCCGGAGCTGCCGCCTCCTTTGGGGCGACAACGGGCTTCTGCGTCTCCACAGGCTTGGCCGTCTGTTCGGATCGCGGAGTGTTGGGGGCCTGCTCGCGCGTCTCGCGGTCACGCTCGCGCTTGCTGCGCTTGGTGCCATATTCGTAGACGCCGGGAATGGACACCGAGATGCAGTCCGTCGAATTGCAGTCGCTTGGCGCTTCGATGGTAATGGTGCGGCCACCGATGTCGAATGAGTAGCTGTCGCCAGCCTGAGCGGCGGTGCTGGTCAGCAGGATGGCGGCGAGGGCGAAGAGCGGCTTCATGTGTCCTCCAAGGCGGTTGAAATCCTGCCCCTGAACAGCGCCGCGGATGCGCCTGAACACTGTGATCCGCGTCACTCAGGGGGAATTGCAATTGCTTTGGTGTGTGGCGCCGACTGAAGAAGTGGTTCAATCATGCGCCGGACATATGCCGTTTCAGGCAGCCTGACAGGCCCCAACGCCGCCACTGGACGGCGGCGTCGACTGAAGTCTGGCTTTCGTCAGTAGTCGCTGTAGCGCGAGACGTTGCTGCCCACGGTCATCTGGCTCTTCAGCGTCTCGAAACGATCGCGGGCGGCGCGCTCGCGCCCATCGATGAAATCGATGATTTCGTCACGCGGCATCGGGCCTGACGAAATCGGCCGTGAACTGCCGATGGTTTCATCGACGAAATACTGGCCATCGTCGTCGCGGCGTGCGGTCCAGCGAAAGCGGATGGCATCGAGCGGACCCGGACCGAGACGAGAGTAGCCATCGACCTCGAGGGCCTCTGGAACCGTGGAGGGCGACTCGTGTTCGACGAGCGGCGCTTCGGGCTCGGCGGCGACCATGACGGATACAGTCTCGGTGACCACGGTTTCAGTGACGACGGTGATCGAAGCGGGCTCGGTGTCGCCGTGTTCGGCCACTTGCGATTCCGCTTCCTTGCGGTCGAGAATGCTCGCAATGGCCGCGAGGGCGTGATCGGTCGGATCGTTCTGGGTCATTGAAATGCGCCTCCCCGCAATTACGCAACGTCCACATAGGCCGATATGTAATCGGCTGTGGTTTCATTTTGGTAATCGCTGTGGCTGTTTTTAGGCAGAGATCGGCGGACGCCTGTCTTTCCAGGGCCGGATCTGCTCGAGTTGCCCAGCTAGACGGAACAGCATGGCCTCGTCGCCGAAATGCGCCGTGAACATCATACCGATCGGCAGGCCTTTGCTGCTCCAGGCCAGGGGCACCGACATGGACGGCTGGCCGGTCATATTGGCCATACTGGTGCCTGGCATGTAGCGGCGCAGCAAAGGCGCCACATGGCCGAGATCGTCCGACATCGTATCGATCTCGCCGATCCTGATCGGCGGTGTGCAGAGCGTCGGCGACAGGAAGATATCGCAGCCGGTAAAGAATTCGGTGACGCTGCGGGAGATCTGGAATGCGTTCTGCAGTGCTGTTACGTAGTCGACTGCGCTTGCCTTGCGGGCATTGTGCGCGCTGCCGAGTGTGAGTTTCTCGAAATCATCCGAGGTCATCGGGCGGCCGAACTTCTTCTCCGCGAACTGCACGGTCACCGCTGTATTGGCCGACACGATCGCCGCAATCACTTGCGCAGGGTCGAGCGGCAGCACCGGCGCGCGTTCTTCGACATGATGCCCCTGTGCTTCGAGTAACTTGGCGACATCGCGGACGGCAGCGGCGACTTCGGATCGATTGCATCGCCATAGGGCGACTTGTCGGTGAAGAAGATGCGCAGCCTGCCGGGACCACGGCTGACTTCATCGAGGAAGGGACGTTCCGGTGCGGGCGCCATATAGGGGCTGGTCAGTTCAGGCCCGTGAACAGCATCGAGCATCGCGGCGCTGTCGCGCACGCTGATGCTCACGACGTGGCCGCAGGAAAAGCCGCCCCAGCCTTCGGCCTTGTCAGGACCTGTCGGATTGCGAGCGCGGGTCGGCTTCAGACCGAACACGCCGCAGGCCGAGGCTGGAATACGGATCGAACCTCCGCCGTCGCTGGCATGGGCGACCGGCAGGATCCGTGCAGCCACGGCAGCGGCTGCGCCGCCGGACGAGCCGCCTGATGCATAATCGGTATTCCAGGGATTGCGCGTCGGTCCATGCAGCCGGCATTCGGTCGTCGGCATGAGCCCGAATTCGGGGCTCGCGCTCTTGCCGAATATCGTCAGGCCGGCCTTGAGGAAGCGCTGGGCGAGGGTGCCGGTGTGATCGGCGACGAAGTCCTTGTAGAGACTGGCCCCGAAGGTCGTGCGCGTGCCGTCGAGGAGTTCGAGATCTTTCAGCAGGAATGGCACGCCGGTGAACGGCCCGTCGGGCAACCCCTCGTCGATCTGGCGCCGCGCATAGTCCTCATGGCGCACCACGACAGCGTTGATCCGGGGATTGACGCGCTCGGTGCGCGCCACCGCCTCATCGAGCAGTTCGCGCGGGCTGACCTGCTTGCTGCGCACCAGCCCGGCAAGGCCGAGCGCGTCGTGATCGCCGTATTCCTTGAATGCCATCGCGGGGTACTCTGGTGAGGACTGCGGCAGTGCTAGCGCGGATCAATCATCCGCGCCAGCAATCGACGGTTCAGCCGAACACGTCCGCGTTGACGGCATTTTGCTTGATCGGCTCGCCGTCGAGCACGCTGAGCATGTTGCGCGCGGTTTGCGCGCCCATGCGGTCGAGTGCTTCACGCGTCACGCCGGCGACATGCGGCGCGATGATCACGTTCGGCAGTTCGAACAGCGCGTGACCGAGCGGCGGCGGTTCGGCTTCGAACACGTCGAGGCCGGCGCCGGCGAGCTTGCCCGAGACCAGCGCGTCATGCAGCGCGGCCTCGACGATGATGCCGCCACGCGCGGTGTTGATGAGATAGGCCGACGGCTTCATGCGGGCGATCCGTGCAGCGTTGAACAGGCCGGTCGTCTCCGGAGTCTTCGGGCAATGCAGGCTGACAAAGTCCGCACGAGGCAGGGCCGCGTCGAGATCGCTGACAGGCTCGCAGCCGGCAGCCTTGATTGTATCGGCTGAGACATAGGGGTCATAGACCAGCACGTTCATTTCCATCGCCTGGCAGCGCTTGGCGGTGCGGGTGCCAATGCGGCCGAAGCCGACCACCAGCACGGTCTTGCCGAACAGGTCGAATGGTAGCGCTCCGAAGCGCGACGCCCATTTGCCTTCCTTGACCATGGCATGCAGTTCGACTGCGCGCTTGGCGAGCGTCAGCATCATGAACAGCGCCTGTTCCGCAACCGAGGGCGAGTTGGCGGTGCCAGCAATCATCAGCGGCACCTTGCGCTTGGACAGCGCCGGCACATCGACCGCGTCGTAGCCGACGCCGATGCGCGCCACCACCTTCATGTCCTTGCAGGCTTCGAGTTCGGACTCGCCGAACCGCGTGGCGCCGAGCGCGGTGCCGTGCACCGGTGCGTGTTGCTCAATCAGCTTGATGTAGTCGGCAGCGGAAATCAGATTGCTGAACTTGACCACTTCGATGTCATCGCGTGCATTGAACAGGTCCATTCCCTGGGTCGACATCGACTCGGTGATCAGAAGTTTCTTCTTGTTGGTCGCCATTTCCACCCCTTGAAGCATTCTACGTTGTTGCGCACCCGCCAGGGGCCGCGCGGGCGTTATCTAACAGGCTTGGCTCGATGAGGTCTACCATTGGCGGAGACGTGGCGTGTGGACTTGGCCGTGTTGAAGCCACTATGGTTGCTGATGATCACAAGTGATTTGCTGCGCCGCGAAATTGCGGTGAGGAGACGATGATGACCAGAATGAATTTGCCCAAGCGCACGCATCGACCACTGCGCCATGTGCTGTGCGCCGCCGCCGTTCTGCTGCTCGGAAATTCCGCAGCGGTCCACGCGCAGGGGCTGGTCCAGGGCGTGCAGCAAGGCGCAAGAGACGGCAATCGTGCGGCTGGGCCGATCGGGGGCGTTCTCGGTGGAGCGATCGGCGGCGTCGTGGGCGTTGTCGGCGGCGTGCTGGGCGTGCCCTCGAACAATGTTCGCGGTCCCGTGGGCGGGCAGTCGAGCGCCAAACAAACCAAGGCCGCCAAGAAGGGCAAGAAGGGCGCTCAACCCGCGGCGGAGCCGGAACTGACCGCCGAGCAGATCGTCGCGAGTAGCGACGCCAACACTAGCCGTATCAAGACGTCGCTCAACCTGACGCCGGAGCAGGAAAAGAACTGGGCCGGTTTTAGCAACGCCATGCATACGCTCGGCAATAACGGCGCGGAGCGTCTCAAACTGCGCATTGCCCGCGCCAAGCGCGATCCGCCGGATGACATCATCGAGCAGATGCGCAACGAGGCTCAGTTCCTCAACGACCGGGCCGTCGATCAGCGCGCCGTTGCCGATGCCGCGGAGCCGCTATTCGCCACGCTGGATGACAAGCAGAAGGCGCTGTTCATCCAGGAGATGGTCGGCCTCAGCCGCGAGCGCGGTCTCGACTAATCGCCGCAGAGAGGAACCTCTTGGCCACGGGGACGTTTTTCGTTCATCAGATGAAGGAGACGATCATGGCTGAGAAATTCGATCCCGCACCCCACGACAAATACGCTGTTGGCGTGAAGGAGGCGGCGCGTGCTGATCGCAAAACGTCTGAGGAACTCAAGACCGGCCTGAAGGACAGTTTCCCGGCTTCGGATCCTGTGAGTGCTACGCAGCCGGACCGGTCGAAACACGATAACGACGACGGCTCATCGCTCTGGAACAAGATCACGGGCGTCTTCAAATCCTGACGGCGCGCGCGCTGCTGTAATAATTAGTTAACCACGTGCGCTGCACAATCACATCGGGCTTTGACTGATGATGGAGGCTGGCGTTGGCGACCGTGTTCTCTGACAGTGATCTTAAAGCATCCGATATCCCTGCGGCTTCACGGCGGGGCGATATCTTCACCATCCACGCGACGCGCAATGATCAGAGCATGGTGACGCATCGGATCATTCCGGACGTCGCCGTCGCGCAGGCCCGGACGCTCAACGATGCGGGGTGGCGGGTCAGTATCTCCGGTCTCGGTGGCCGCCAATTCTCGCCATCGGAATTTCATCAGTTGCTGACATTCAAACGGATCGGCTGACGATCGCGAATTTGTAACCCCGCCGGTAACACGAGCGGGGTTTTTTGCACGTGCGAACATGGTAGGTTCGCGCCACAAAATCCTCGTAAGTTAAATAAGGTAATTGGCCTAAGGCAATGAGAAAACTAATGTTCACAGTTGTTGCCTTTGTCGGCGTCGCTGCCCAATCTCCCCTACATGCAGCGTCGTCCCGGACCGATCAGATGCTCAAACTGTCGCCGGAAACCCGTCTGGAGCAGCGTTGCGATGCGCGTGCGATGGGCTCCGTGGGCCGCGAGCACAAGGGATACAAGCCGGACGAGTTCGTGGCCTACGCGTTTGCCGATCCGGTCATTCGAGGCAACCAGATCAAAGCGCCGGGCGGTGCCATCCGCAGCGGGGGCAAGTGGTACAGGCTGTCCTATGTCTGCGAGACCAGCCCTGACGGGCTCGACGTCAAATCCTTTGCCTATCAGCTCGGCACCGAGGTGCCGCGTAGCGAATGGGACGAATACTATCTCGTGCCACGCTGACTGCCGATGGAGATTGCGGCCGGCCTCACGGTCATGGGTGAACTACAGGGTTCACCATGGCCGGCGGTTTGAAAAAGCGCGACGAGATCTCGTTGAGCAATTCCGTGCTCTGCATTGTTTCCAGGTTCGAGCGCGCACACAGCAACGCTTTGACGGGCGGCAGGTGTGGCAGATAATATTCCTGCGCCCAGACAAGTGTAGGCGGAATCATCCGCTTCGGGATCGCGGTGATGCCGATGCCGCTTTCCACAGCCGCCAACTTGGCGTGATAGTCGGGACTGTTGAATACGATCTTGTAGGACAGACCGTGGCGCGTCAGGGTTCGGATCATCAGATCGTCGCCCGGCCATGTCAGAATGGGGATCGGCGCGCCCGAACTGAGGACGAAGTCCTTTGCGCGCACCCACACGAACTCCTCATCGGCCTCGTTGACGATCAGGTGCGATATCTCGCTGCTCATTTCCGGATTTTCGAGAATGTAGGCGATATCGATATAGCCATCGATCAGGCCTTTGGTGATGCCCACCGAGTTGTCAGTGTGAATGACCAGATCGGCCAGGCTTTGGGAGGTCTGATGGCTGAAGAAATCCTGCACGAACAGGGTGCTCAGTCCAAACCGGATCGGTTGCGGAAGATGCGCCACGCCGCCAATCCGCAACATCTGGTCGTTGGCTTCCAGAATCCGTCTGGCCTGATGCAGCACCAGCTTGCCGAGCTGGGTAGCCGTCGTGCCGTTGACCGTTTTGGTGAAGAGGTTGCCTCCCACCATGGTCTGAATGCGCTTGATCTGAGAACTGACAGCGGGTTGGCTCAGGCCCAGCCGTTCGGCGGCCTTGGTCAGGCTGCCGGTTTCCGCAATCGCCACCACGGTGCGAACGATCTCGATGGGGATATTGAGCGGCTGATATCGCTTGTGCATTGCGACATTCCAGGGTCGTCGAGCAGATCGATCCATCAACATCTATAGTTGTGTGAAGATGAACCGCAATCGAAGAATTTAGATATACTCTAAACTGCGTGAAAAGACGTATCGCGTGGAACCCGCAATCTGGATAATCCTGCCGGAACAAGGTAGCTCAATACGGCGGCGATTCCTTAAGGGCGCAGAGATTCTTTTAAGCAATTACAGGTTGTCTATTTCGGCGCTCGGCATGCGTGAAAACGCGATAGTCTGGGCAGGCTGTCATCGGTTTTCGGAGACTGCAGATGTCCGGCACCCGCAGAGTTCATCTGAACGATAACATTCGCACCGAACATCTGAAATGTTCGGGCTGCAGGACCCAAGTTTATCTGATCAAGATCGAGACGGACGAAGAGGGCGGTGAAATTCGCACCTTTGGCTGTCCACATTGTGCCACGTCGAAATCGCTGCGTTTGGCGCCGCGCCGGCAACACCTCAAGCCCGCTGAACTCGTTGCGGACCAGGTCGTCTGCTGATCGAACGACTACAGTCGATCGACGCGCAAAAAGAATGCCCAGATGATGGACAGGACGGCGGCGATGACAAGCCATGACGGGTTCATGCAGAATATGTCGCCGTAGTGGCACACCTGCATCGCCCATCTGCTGTTGTTGATACTCGCTGCGTAAAACACACCGGCAGCGACCGTCAGAATGCTCGCGATCATGAACATGGGACGCTCCAATAATATTGGCGCCACACTGTTCTGCATTCTTGAAGCAGCCGTGAATCGAATCGATGAAAGTCGGGGGCTTTGCGCATTTTTGATACGCGCACTCCAGCCCGATACCGTCGCGGATCCGCTTGAGGCTTTGTTAACCGCGAGTCGCCCAGAGTTCCCGATGGGGACATTGCGACGTTGGGGAGGCCCGATTTGGCCAAATACGAAACGACGAAGTACGCGCAGATGCGCCGTTGCCGGATGGCGCATCTTCATGGCGAGTTGATCGACGAGCGATTCAGCGACGATGCCGACAGCGTTTTCGTCAACGGCTATGTTCACGCCGTTCGTCCGGATCTGACCTGCTGGCCACTGCGCTGGACGATCACCGTGGAGCCGTATCCGGTCGAAAGCCGCGTTCTGGCGATGACCGGCTGACCGGCGCACGCATCTCCAAACAAAAGGCCCTCGCTAGCGAGGGCCTTTTGTTTGGAGATCTTTAAGCGATCAGTAGCGTGCGACCGACGGGCCGCCGAAATGATAGTTCAGTCCGCCGCGTACCGTATTGGTCTTCAGGTCGATATCGTGGGCAATGATACCGGTGGCAGCGCCTGGTCCGGTGAAGGTCGGAGCCGAGACCGATTGCTTGCCGAAATCGGTATGGAGATATTCGACCTTCGCCGACCAGTTTTTGGTGAACGCGTGTTCGATACCGGCGCCGATGGTCCAGCCTGCCACGGTCTTTGACAGTGACGCGGTTTCGTTCTGGCCAGTCGTGTCGGTTAGCGAGGAGGCGAAATTCAACTCGGTGAGCGCGAGGCCGCCGGTTGCGTAGAAAAGCGTACGATCGACCGTGTAACCAACGCGCGGGCGCAGCGTGACCAGCCAATCACTCGTTACGGAGTTTGTGGTGGTGAACGAACCACCGGCCGGGAAAGGCGCAGTGAAACCGCGCGACTGCTTCAGGCCGAAATAGTTCGCGTCGGCCTCGACGCCAAACAACCAGCGGTCCACCTGATGATTGTAGCCGACCTGACCGCCGCCGGTGAAGCCATCGGGATTGAGGCGCGGCGAGGCAGCCGCAATTGCCTGCTGGTTTGCGATCGGCGCGGTGCCATTGACGAAAGCGTTGGAGACGTTGCTCTGGCCCCAGGAACCGCCGGCGTTGCCGCCGACATACCAGCCGCCCCAGCTATAGCCTGCTTCGGTCGTCGCGGGCGTCTTGGTCCAGACGCGCGACTGCAGGTCGGCAGCAGCGGCATTCACCGCGCCCGACGCTGCGATGATCGCGGCCAGCCAAAGGGTTCGCATCCAGGACCTTCCATCGCTCTGAAGATATTGAGCGAATTCGACACAAGCTTTAGCTGGAAACGCTGACCTTGGCTGTCACCGGGGGGCAACAGAAGCAGAACAATACCTGAGTACGGCAGCAAAAAGCCCGGCCGTTGGGCGGCCGGGCTTTCCGTAACGTGATGCGATCAGTAGGCGCAGACGTTGACGGTCCGGACGCGCGGCCCGCGGCGGGTTTCCACCACGCGGCGCTGCAGGCAGCCGTCGGTCAGGCCGCCGACATAGAAGGTGGGCCCGCCATAGAAGGCGTGGTGACCGTAGCCACCCCATCCACCGTGCCAGCCACCGACATGCCAGCTATGGGCCGATGCAGCGCTGGGGGCGAGGGCGGCTGCACCGAGCGAGGCTGCAGCGATCAGTCCGAGGGTTACTTTGCGAAACATAGATCTTCTCCATTGGGTGGGCGCGCGAGCGCTTTGCTGTGTCCCTGCCCATCAGTCGCTGCCCTCGTCGGGCGCGTTCAAAGCGGTTCTGGAGAATCGTGTTTCAGTCTTGTTTCGTCGTAAACAGCTTTCATCGAAGCCGAATGTCTCGATCAGAGCAGCGCAGTGGCTGCAGGCGCACCAACTAGCCGAGTTGCGAGGTGGCTGAGCGGCCGTGTCGCGAAATCGTCGCGCGCTTAGAAGCGGGCGCGGTAACCGTCATAGGCGTGAGCGGCCAGAATGCCGGCGCTGAGAAATCCGAAGAGTGCAGTGACGGTCTCAATCATCGTGGTGGTCCTTATTCCCCCGCGAACTACAGACGGCACGGGGGGCCGCACAGTCAAAGAGATTCGCGGTCGGCTTTTCATTCGGAGCTGTAGTGATGCGTCGTTGCAACATTTTACGCAGTTGCGCGGAGCGATCGCGGCGCAACGGCGATGACAATGCGGCGCCGGCGAGGCGATGCCAGCCCGGCGCAGGGTTAACGGGCGCTGAAGGCGTATCTGCGCGGGCATGATGAGGCGACATGGGGGATGACCGAGTCGCAGCAGTTCACCTCAGTGGATTTTTTGCTTACATACGCTTCAAGGAATCGCGCCGGTTGTCTCGCTCCCCGAGCCGCAGGATCGGACGTCGCAAGTGAGGATCTCCAGTGGCCGATACGTTCAATAACGAGATCAATGTCGGGCCGCCCCCCGTGCCGCTGCGCAAGCGCAGGTCGTTCGGCCCGTTCGGAGTTATCGTCGTGCTGTTGATCCTCGCTGGCGGCGGTGGATATCTCTGGCTGAACTACCACGACGCACTGACCGACATGGCACAGGCAGTGACAGGAAGCACTGGCCCCAGAGATAGCGCCCCGGTGTTGGCGAGCGCGGCGGAGGGCAACGTCAGCGCGACTGATTTCGCAGCGTTCCAGCAGCAGACCGGAAGCTCGATCCAGGCTGCTACCGAATTGCTGACGGCGCAGCAGACAGAGTTGAAGCGCCTGTCCGATCAGATCCAGGGCCTCACGACCCAGGTCGTTGGACTAACCGCCAAGATCGATACGCTGCAGGGCAGGGGCGTTATCGCAGCTCCGGCTCCAGCCGCTGCGGCGCCAGCGCCCATGGCCGCAGCTCCGGCTGCGCCAGTGGCCGCGCGCCCGGCACCCACGGTGCCGCGCAAGCGTCCAGCCGATCGTCCCGCCGGTGCCATCTCGGTCGGCGGCGCTCCGCTCCCGGCAGCAACACAGCCGCCGCGGTAATCCCTCAGGCGGCCTAACGTGTCTGGGGCCGTCGTGTTTTTTTGGGCGGCCTGTGGCGGCTGAGATCGGGCGGACCGCCGACGACCTTGGTCTTCACGAATTCGCATTTCGGGCAGGTGAAGGTGCACTTGTCGCCACCACCGGGATCCGGCTCGCTCCGCAACAATGTCATTCGCGCCCGGCACATCGCGCAGCGCGGCGGTTTGAGAGCGCCGAGTGTTTCAGCAGGCGTCGTTGGCTCGGATTGATCGATCATGTCGTCCGACAGAGGATGATGCGGCAAATGGCGGAAAGGGTGGGATTCGAACCCACGGTACCCTTGCAGGCACGGCGGTTTTCAAGACCGCTGCCTTAAACCACTCGGCCACCTTTCCGTCGTGGGACAGCGCTTAGCAAAGCGGCCTGCCGAGGGAAAGAGAGGATTGCGCCGGGGCGGCTGTCCGGGGCTGAAATCATCGGCACGGGGATTCCCTTGGGCCGGTCGGTGCCGGGCGCCGGGCGTGCTAAGCAAAGCCTGACGATTCTGAGGACGGAGACCAACATGGCAAACCCGACACCGCGCGCCGACGCCTTGCGTGCGATGCGCGAGGCCAAATTCGAAGCCGCACAGCGGCTGATCAAGGAGGCCGGCAAGGCCGCCGCGCCCGCGGAGAGCAAGCCTGCGCCTGCGGCGAAGAAGGTGGCTGCCGCGAAGCCTGCCGGGGAGCCGGCTGTCGAGGTTCTGGCGGTCGAGACGCAGGGTTCAGGGCCTCAGGCTGCGGAAGCGCCGCCGGTCGAAGCGCCGGTTGCCGAAGCCAAATCTGCAAAGATCAAGGCACCTAAAGGAAAGCCAGCCAAGGCAGAGGCGGCTAAGGGCGCCGCCAAAAAGACCGCTACCAAAAAGAGTTCCGCCAAGAAGGGCTAGCGGCCAGCGGCATTCCGCCCGGAATGCAGGGCGGACCGAGTCTAGATTTCGCCTGAGATCGCGCCTATATCTGGTTCGTCGCAAGACGATGGCGCTGAACCTCTCAATGGACTGCGGGCAGACCCGGGGGCAGTACCCGGCGCCTCCACCTCAGCAGCTCGCGATCTCATCCAGGTGAGGTCGATTTCGCCGGATGGTGAAATGCACGGGCTGCTCAGGCGGGGGCGAAACAGGATCGATGGCCGCGAAGAAGTTGTGAATTGTGCTCGGCATGATACCGCCGTTATCGGGTCAAAACCTAAATGCAAACGATAACGTTCGCATGAACGAAGTGCGCCTCGCGGCGTAACCGTTCGGGGTAGGTCCACCTTGCAACAGAACGGCCATGGCCGCGTCAACCTTCGGGTTGGCGCGGCTTTTAATTTGCCTAGGCTTCTAGTTTGCGGTGTCGGAGAATAGCGCTTCCGTGCGCTCAGTGCCTAGTCTTGCCGGTTTGCAGGAACGGCTGCCGCGCATTTTCGTGTTTCTGATAGAGTTCGAGCCAGCGCCGGTCTTCGGCATGGGCCCATTGTTCGAGCGAGATCCCAGGCGGGCGGCCGTGACCGATGGTGCCGTCGAGGCGGGTGAATTCCGCAGTCTCTTCCACGGTCAGCCCGATCAGCACCCGGATGCCCTGGTCATTCAACTCATAGCTGTCGTCATCGTCGATCATGCCGGCAATTGAGCAAGGCTGCAGGTGCGGTCAATGCAATTACCGGTTTAACCTAACCAATCAACCTTACCGGCAGCATGTGCGTCTGATCGTCGGTAGGCATCCATCGTCACGATGCGATGGTGCCCCGCTTTGCTGCCAGCTCACTCCGCGTTATTACGAAGCGCCGTGCGCCGAGGCTATACTTGCCGGGGACGCACAAATTATAGCCGAAGCCACGACGCAATTTTAACAGAATGCATGCTCACATTCAGTGTCGTTCGGTCGATGCAATGGAGCAGGCAATGGCACGCAATTTCGGCGTTCCCCGACAGTTCCGCCCGCGGGCGCAGGCGCCGGTCTGGCCGCTATGGGTGATGGCTTTCGCGGTCGTCACCGTGATCAATGCAGCGACATTCCTTCCGCACTAGCGGGAGCAGGTGGCTGCTCACTCGACGCTGCAGCATTCGGCAGGCGCCATGACCCGAGCACATAGAGCTTCATGCTGTTCTGGAAGCGCGACGTGACGGCGGTGAAGATCGCTTGGGGATGTTCGACCCAGATCGCGATCTGGTAGAGCGTCACGATCAGGTGGCCATCGCGAAACCTGTACTCTCCCGCACCGGTGATCCCGCCGCAATTCGTCCTTGAAACGTCCATCTCCATCCCCAACATCCCGCCGCAAGAGTCCCGCCAGGAATCGCGTCAGCGCGCTCCGCTATCAAATCCAAATCATGCGCGATCGTTCAACTAACAAATAGTTGAAACGGACGGGGAGCGAGTTGCGGAAATTAATCTCCGTTAGCGGCGGGCCGCAAATTCAAAACAAACCGCAGCGGGGATCTTAAAAATCACCATGTATTGCTGTGCCCAACGAGAATGCCGGGGGCTTTGTGGTGATCGAGACCTTGTTGTTGCTGAGTGTTGTTGCCGGTGTCGGCGGCCTGCTGGTGCAGGTCTATCGCTGGCGTCAGGACGTGCTGTACGGCCCGTATATCCGCCGCGAGTGGTACGATTGATCGCGCGAGACGTAACTTGAGGGAGAACTCCGCGCGCCGTGGCGGCGCGGGGAGTGATAATGGATCGTCAGGTCGTCACTTCAGTGACGAGTTGATCGATGTGAACTTGCCATTGAGCTTGGTGCCCATGCCGTTGATGACGGCAATGATGGCGAGGGCAATGCCGGCAGCAATCAGTCCATATTCGATGGCCGTGGCGCCGGTTTCGTCTGCGATAAATCGCTTGATGAGGTTTTTCATAGTGGTGCACGCTACGAAGCTCGTCTGAATCCGGGGTAAATATGTAAGCGTCGATCCCGGAAAAAATGCGCGTGTTCTGAAGTGGTTGAACACAATCACGGTGCCATCTCACCGATCGCAGGAGGAACTTCTAGCGCGACGTGTGCGGCGCGAGCGACACCCGGCGTGCGGGCTGAAATCCCACATCCTCTGTTTACCATACCGGGGCTCTCCCCATTTCCGCCGCGATCCGGCTGCGATATATTCACCACTTGATGCGGAAGTGGGCCGCATCGGGATTTTGGCCGTGGGGATGCCCGGAGATGGGCAGGCGGCCGCTGGAATGGTATTGGGGCGTATGGGGATTCGTGGGTCAAACCGACTCGGCCAGGCTGTTCAGGCAGCAGCGGCCATCAGCGCCTGTCTGGCGCTGGCCAATTGTTCCTCCTCCACCACCAGCTTCAGTCGCCTCGATCCGAAATATGGCGTTTCGAGCAGTCCTCGGGTCGTCGGGATGGGCGAGCCGGTTCCCAAGGGCGGCGGCACCTACCGTATCGGCAAGCCCTACACCGTCGCCGGCAAGCTCTATGTGCCGGAAGAAAACATCAATTACCGCGCTGAAGGCATCGCCTCCTGGTATGGCGACGCGTTCCATGGCCGTCTGACAGCCAATGGCGAAGTGTTCGACATGGCCTCGCTCACCGCGGCTCATCCGACGCTGCCGATCCCGAGCTATGCCCGCGTGACCAACGTCTATAACGGCAAGTCGCTGATCGTTCGCGTCAACGATCGCGGCCCGTATCACGGCAACCGCCTGATCGACGTCTCGAACAAGGCGGCCGAACTGCTCGAATTCAAAGGCAACGGCACCGCCAAGGTTCGCGTCGAATATGTCGGCCGCGCGCCGCTGGAAGGGTCGGACGATCGCCAGCTCGTTGCCACGCTGCGCACCGGTGAACCGGCACCGTCGCCATCGCTGGTGCGCGTCGCCTCGGCGCGCTCTTTCGTGCCCGACATGCAGGGTGGTCGTGTTGTCTCGCGCGATGTTCCTCTGCCGGAGGGCCGCCCGTATTCGCTCGGCAATACCTCGGCCGATGTGGCCTCAATCCGTTCGACGTCGGAAATGTCGGCGTCGAGCCGCATGCGCACGGCATCGGCACCGCGGATGAGCGAGAACCACCGTGCGGTGTCCTATGAGAGCAACGCCGCTTATGCTGCGCCTGCCGAGCCGGATGACGGCACGGTCGATGCGCGCGGCGCCCAGGCGATCCTGTCCGGTCGCGGTCTCTACTAAGCCGGTTCGTCGTTCACGACCGACACCAGACGGGCGCAGCATAGCGCCCTGATCCGCGTTGCACCTTGCCGCGTTGTTTGCCATCGGCGATCCTGTTAAGACCTGAGCACTCAGGACAGCACATGGCATCTGGCTCTATCCCCTTGAAACGACCGCAATTCGCCGCGCGGAGCTGGCGAACGCTGCTGGCTGCCCTGGTGACGTTTGGCGTCGCCCTCGGCCCAACAGCGCAGGCTGCAAACCAGAGCGTTCAGGGTGCCAAGAAGGTCGTCGAGGACGGCGGCTACGACACCGATGCACCGACCGCGATCCTGATCGAGGCTGGCTCCGGCAGCGTGCTGTTCGAGAAGAATGCGGATGAGCTCCGCGCGCCCTCCAGCATGATGAAGCTGATGACCGTCGAACTGGTGTTCGACGCGCTGACCCGCGGCGACATCAAGCTCACGGACGAATACCGCGTCAGCGAGAATTCCTGGCGCAAGGGCGGCGCGCCGGCAGGCGCGTCGACCATGTTCGCTGCGATCAACAGCCGCGTGCCGGTCGCTGATCTCCTGCGCGGTGCCATCATCCAGAGCGGCAACGACTCTTGCATGATCCTGGCGGAGGGCATTGCAGGCGGCGAGGCGGCCTTTGCCGAGAAGATGACGGCGCGGGCGCGCTCGCTCGGGATGCCGAAATCTACCTTCGCCAATTCCAACGGTTTGCCGGATCCCGGCAACAAGATGACGGTGCGCGAGCTCGGCGTTCTCGCCCGCCACATCGTTCGCACCTATCCGGAATTTTACAAGCTGTTCGGCGAGCGCGAATTCACCTGGAACAAGATCCGTCAGCAGAACCGCAATCCGTTGCTGGCGACGCTGGACGGCGCTGACGGTTTCAAGACCGGCTACACCAAGGATGGTGGCTACGGCATGGTCGGCTCGGCCATCCGCGACGGCATGCGGCTGATCGTGGTGATCAACGGTCTGGACGATCCGGACGATCGTGCGACCGAGGCGAAGAAGCTGCTGGAGTGGGGTTTCAAGAATTTCGAGGCTCGCACGCTGTTCGCAGCCGACCAGACGGTCGGCTTCGCCAAGGTGTTTGGCGGCGAGAGCCGCTCGGTCGCGCTCTCGGCCAAGGAGCCAGTGAAGGTGATGGTGCAGAAGAACGGCACCGACAAGCTGATCGCTCGCGTCGTCTATAAAGGCCCCGTGCGTGCACCCATCGAGCCCGGTCAGCCGGTCGGCGTGATCAAGGTCTGGCGCGGCGCCAATATCGCCGTCGAAACGCCGCTCTATACGGCGGCCGCCGTCGGCACGGGATCGACCATGCGGCGCGCCGTCGACGGCGCCGGTGAGCTGGTGATCGGACTGTTCCGCGCCGGCGCCGAGAAGCTCTGACATGACGGACACGCCCACGACATCGCCGCCGCGCGGTCGCTTCGTCAGTTTCGAGGGCGGCGAGGGCGCCGGCAAATCGACCCAGATCAAGATTCTGGCCGACCGGCTGGAGGCCGAAGGCAAGCGCGTCATCGTCACCCGCGAGCCCGGCGGTTCGCCCGGTGCCGAGATCATCCGCCATGTGGTGCTGTCGGGCATGGGCAAACTGCTCGGCCCCGAAGCCGAGACGCTGCTGTTTGCCGCGGCGCGCGACGACCATGTCCATGCGGTGATTGCGCCGGCGCTGGATCAGGGCATCTGGGTGCTGTGTGATCGCTTCTCGGATTCGACGCGGGCCTATCAGGGCCGGCTCGGCCATGTCTCGCCGGAACTGCTCAATGCGATGGAGCGCGTCACCATCGGACGGCTCAAACCGGATCTCACCGTCATTCTCGATATCCCGGTCTCGATCGGCATGCGACGCGCAGCAGCGCGGCGTGGCAATGATGTGCCCGATAGATTCGAGGCCGAGGGCATCGCCTTTCATCAGGGGCTGCGTGACGCGTTCCGGCAGATCGCAGCCGATGAACCGCAACGCTGCGTACTGATCGACGCCAATGCAGATTCAAAGATCGTATCGAACAATATCTGGGGCGTGTTGCGCCGACGCCTTCTGACGCCGTCGAACCACGAGGTCACTTCGGCATGAGCGCAAAGTCATCCGAGCAAACGATCTCGGTTCCGCATCCGCGCGAGACGACCGCGCTGTTCGGTCATCAGGATGCCGAGGCCACGCTGCTCAACGCCTATCGCGGCGGCCGCATTCCGCATGCCTGGCTGATCGGCGGTCCGCAGGGCATCGGCAAGGCGACTTTGGCCTATCGCATGGCGCGTTTCGTACTGGCGCATCGCGATCCCACATCGCCGCAAGTGCAATCCGCAACATCGCTCGGTCTCGATCCGATGCATCCGATCGTGCGCCAGGTCGCCGCCGAATCCCATGGCGGTTTGTTGACACTGGAACGTTCGCTCAACGACAAGGGCGTGATGCGCACGGTGATCACCGTGGATGAGACCCGGCAGACCGTGTCGTTCTTCGGCTCGACCGCTGCTATTGACGGCTGGCGCGTCTGCATCGTCGACACCGTCGATGAGCTGAACGCCAATGCCGCGAACGCGCTGCTGAAGGTGCTTGAAGAGCCGCCGTTGCGCTCGCTGTTCCTGCTGGTGACACATGCGCAGGCGCGCGTGTTGCCGACCATCCAGTCGCGCTGTCGCAAGCTGGCGCTGCGTCCGTTGTCCGTCGCCGATGTGACCCGCGCTACGTCGCAGGCCGCCGAGATCGAAACCGGCGATCCCTTGCTCAAAGAGGTCGCTGAAGCCTCCGAAGGCAGCGTATCGCGCGCTCTGAATCTGCTCGGAGGCGGTGCGCTGAAACTGCACCAGCGCACCGCCTCGCTCCTGAACACGCTGCCCCATGTCGATCCGCGCGAGCTGCATGCGCTGGGGGATGCGCTGGGGACCAGTGACCGTGTCGCGCTCGGCGCCTTTGTCGACAGTGTCGACCGCTGGATCGGCGAGCGCATGCGGGCCGATGACGCCAATGCCAACGCCAATCTGCCCCGCCTTGCGCGGCTGGCGGAGGTATGGGAAAAGATCAACCGAGCCGCGCGCGAGACCGAATCCTACAATCTCGAGCGAAAACCGCTGGTTTTCTCGGTGTTTGGACTGCTCGCGGAAGCAACGCGCTGATCGCTGCGAGACTGGTTTCAGCCGATCCGCGCTTCACCAAGATCGTCTTATTCAAGGTCCGTAAAGTCAGCCATGACATCTGCAACCGATGCAACCCGACCGGCGTATTTTCTGACAACGCCGATCTTCTATCCCAATGGCGTGCCGCATATCGGTCATGCCTATACGGTCATGGCGACCGACACGATTGCCCGCTTCCAGAGGCTCGACGGTTATGACGTTCGTTTCCTGACCGGAACGGATGAGCATGGTCTCAAGATGCAGCAGACCGCCGTCAAGGAAGGCCTGACGCCGCTCGAACTGGCCGACCGGAATTCTGCGCGTTTTCGCGAGATGGATGCTGCGCTCAACATTTCCTATGACGACTACATTCGCACCACCGAGAAGCGCCATGAGCGCTCCGTTCAGGCGCTGTGGGTTGCGCTCGAGAAGGCCGGCGCCATCTATCTCGACAAATATGCCGGCTGGTACTCGGTGCGCCAGGAAGCCTATTTCGACGAAGCGGAAACGACGCTCGGCGACGATGGCGTGCGGCGCGAGCCGCTCGGCTCGCCGGTCGAGTGGACCGAAGAGGAAACCTATTTCTTCCGTCTGTCCGCCTACCAGGACAAGCTGCTCGATCTGTATGCGCGCGTTCCGGACTTTGTGTTGCCGCGCGAGCGGCTGAACGAAGTGACGAGCTTCGTGAAGGGCGGCCTGCAGGATCTGTCGATTTCGCGCACCACGTTCGACTGGGGCATCAAGGTGCCGGGGGCGCCCGGTCATGTGATGTATGTCTGGATCGACGCGCTCACCAACTACATCACGGCAGCCGGCTATCCGGATGTCGATGGCGACGACTTCAAGCGTTACTGGCCTGCCAATCTGCATGTGATCGGCAAGGACATCGTTCGCTTCCACGCGGTGTACTGGCCTGCATTCCTGATGGCTGCAGGGGTCGACGTCCCGCATCGCGTCTTCAGTCACGGATTTCTTCTCAACCGTGGTGAGAAGATGTCGAAGTCGGTCGGCAACGTGGTCGACCCGATCGGCATGGCCCAGCAATATGGCGTCGATCAGATGCGCTATTTCTTCATGCGCGAAGTCTCGTTCGGGCAGGACGGCAGCTACAATCACGAAGCCATCGTCAATCGGACCAATGCCGACCTCGCCAACGATCTCGGCAATCTCGCGCAACGTTCGCTGTCGATGATCGCCAAGCAATATGGCGGCGTGTTGCCTGAGCCCGGTGATTACAGCGAGAACGACAAGGCGATCCTGGCGCAGGCCGATGGCATGCTGGAACTCGCGCGCACCGCGATGGCGACGCAGCAGATCCATCAGGCGCTGAACGCGATCTGGGCCGTGGTGGCCGAGGCCAACCGCTATTTCGCGGGCGAGGCGCCGTGGGCGCTGGCCAAGACCGATCCGAAGAAGCAGGCCACAGTGCTCTACGTGACCGCCGAAGTCGTGCGGCAGGTCGCGATCCTGGCGCAGCCAGTGATGCCCGCGTCCTGCGCCAAGCTGCTCGACGTGCTCGGCATCCCCGAAAGCGAGCGCGACTTCACGGCAATTGCGACCCGCATCAAGGCTGGCACGCAACTGCCGACGCCGACCGGCGTGTTCCCGCGCTATGTCGAGCCGCCGGCTGCGAGCTGAGTTTGCGAGATGCTTGTCGATAGCCACTGCCATCTGGATTTCCCCGACTTCGCCGACGATCTCGACGGCATCGTCGCGCGTGCCGAGGCCGCCGGCGTCGGCAAGCTCGTGACCATCTCGACGCGGGTGCGCCGCCTGCCGGCGTTGCTGGCAATCGCGGAGCGCTTTCCGAATGTCTATTGCTCGGTCGGCACCCATCCGCACAATGCCGACGAGGAAGACGGTATCTCCGCGGATGAGCTGATCGAATTGACAAAGCATCCGAAGGTCATCGGGCTCGGCGAAGCGGGTCTTGATAACTTCTACGAACACGGCTCATCAGGCGCGCAGGAGCGCGGCTTCCGCGCCCATATCGCCGCCGCACGCGCGACCGGATTGCCGCTGGTGATCCATACCCGCGAGGCCGACGAACAATGCGGCGCCATTCTCGAAGACGAGATGGCGAAGGGCGCGTTCAAGGCGGTGCTGCATTGCTACACCGGCGGACGGGAGCTGGCGATGAAGGCCATCGGCATGGGCCTGTCGATCTCCTTCACGGGCATCATCACGTTCAAGAAATCGCAGGAGCTGCGCGATCTCGCGGCTGAGCTTCCCGCCGACCGCATCATGGTCGAAACCGACGCGCCATATCTGGCGCCCGGCAAATGGCGCGGCAAGCGCAACGAGCCGTCTTATGTGGTCGAGACGGCGAAGGTGCTTGCGGAAACCCGCGGCGTGTCGCTCGAAGAACTGTCGCGGCAGACCACCGAAAACTTCTTCCGCCTGTTCAGCAAGGTGCCTGCCGTGAACGCGCCTGGTACCGGCGTGCCGGCATGACGCTGGTCCTCACCATTCTCGGTTCGGGATCCTCGGCGGGTGTGCCGCGCCCGGCGCTGGGCTGGGGCGCCTGCGATCCCGCCAATCCAAAAAACCGTCGCCGTCGTTGTTCGATGATGGCGGAGCAGATCGGGCCCGAGGGCGTCACGCGCGTTGTCATCGACACCTCGCCGGACCTGCGCGAGCAATTGATCGACGCCGATGTCGATGACATCGATGCGGTCTTCCTGACGCATGAGCATGCGGACCAGACCCACGGCATGGACGACCTCCGCTCAGTGGTGCTGAAGCGCCGCAAGCGTATCCCGGTCTATATGAACGCCTCGACGGCAACGGATATCATGCTGCGCTTCGGCTACTGCTTTCAGTCACCTCCCGGCAGCGACTATCCGCCGATCCTCGATCGCCTCAGCATCGAGGCCGGCGAGAGCCGAACCATCACGGGGAAGGGCGGTGATCTGACGCTGACGCCGTTCCTGGTCCAGCATGGCAACATCCCGGCGCTGGGCTACCGGATCGGCAACACCGCCTATACGCCTGATCTCAACGACATCCCGGAAGAGAGCTGGCCCGCGCTCGCAGGTCTCGATCTCTGGATCGTCGATGGGCTGCGCTATACGCAGCATCCCAGCCATTTCAGCATCAGTGATGCGCTGCGCTGGCGCGACCGCTTCAAGCCGAAGCGGACGGTGATCACCAATATGACGGCGGATGTGGATTACGAGGCGGTAAAGGCGATACTGCCGGAGGGCGTGGTCCCCGCCTATGACGGGATCAGACTGACGGTGGAGTAATTTGAGCAGCGAGTTTTTTCATTGCTGCATTTTCAAAGGTCACTTCGCCGGCCTCTCGACTATGCAAAGCTATCTCTGCGGCGATTGAGCGACCGATCTCGCGCTGATCGATATTGCCATACGGGCCGGGCACGAGACGTCCAAGCCAACTCACCCATGCCGGCGTATGCGCGTTGCCGGCAATAATGCCGGGCTGGAAGATCGCGAGGCGGGTAAAACCGACGTTGCGCACATTGTCTTCCTTCATACCCATGACGCGGACATAGCGAAACCGGCTTTGGGCTGTGCTTCCTACTGCTGACAGCAGGCAGAACTGGGCGATGCCGGCGTCACGGCAGCCGCGCGCGAAAGCGCCGACAACGCCGAGTTCAAGGCGTTTCAGCTCCTCTTCGCTCCAGCGCATCGATCCGGAACCGACACCCACACAACTCACGGCGCTGACGGGACCCTGGCTCAGGACGTCGCGAGCAAGCACGGCCGTGTGCTTGGCAAAGTCTGGAGCGCCGGTATCGAGCACGACGTTGCGCACGCGTGATCGCGCGGCAATGGGCTTCCTGGTGATCATCACCACTTCCCGGCATTCGGGAATTGCCAGCAGCTCCGCGACGGCTGCACCACCGACTTGGCCGGTCCCGCCGAGAATGATTGCGGCGAAGTTCTGCGTCATGGATGCGACCTCTTGGTAGCGCCAAACTGTCGTTCCGGGGCGCTCGCCGGCGGCGAGCGAACCCGGAATCTCGATGTCGCTTGGCTCCACGGAGACTCCCATGTCGAGGTTCCGGGTTCGCTACCGCCTAACGGCGTCCGCGCCCCGGAACGACGAGTTTATGCGCTGAACGATCCCGTCGACTTCACCTGATCCCGCAGCAGGAACTTCTGGATCTTGCCTGTCGACGTCTTCGGGATCACACCGAACACCACGGCTTTCGGAGTCTTGAAGCCCGGCATCTGCCCACGGCAGAACGCGATGATGTCGGCTTCTGTCGCCGCGGCATTCGCCTTCAGCTCGACGAAAGCGCACGGCACTTCGCCCCATTTCGCATCGGGCTTGGCGACCACGGCCGCGAACAGCACCGCCGGGTGCTTGTAGAGTACGTCCTCGACTTCCACTGACGAGATGTTCTCGCCGCCGGAAATGATGATGTCCTTGGAGCGATCCTTGATGGTCACGTAGCCGGCGGCGTCGAGCACGCCGAGATCGCCGGTGTGGAACCAGCCGCCTTCGAAGGCCTCCTTGGTGGCCTTCTCGTTCTTCAGATAGCCCTTCATCACGATATTGCCCCGGAACATGACCTCGCCGATGGTCTCGCCGTCGCGGGGCACTTCCTGCATCGTTTCGGGATCGATCACCGTCACGGCTTCCTGCAGGTGATAGGGCACGCCCTGGCGGCGCTTCAGGTTGGCGCGCTCATCGGCGGGCAGGGCATCCCAGCCGGGTTGCTCGGCGCAGACCGAGGCGGGCCCATAGACTTCGGTCAGGCCGTAAACATGGGTCAGCTTGATGCCGATCTTCTCGGCGCCTGACAAAACGGCCATCGGCGGCGGCGCGCCGGCGATCGAGCCTTGCACCAGAGGTCCGCCGGAATAAACCGGCGCATCGGGCGCATTGATCAGCGTGTTGTAGACGATCGGCGCGCCTGACATGTGGGTGACGCCATGCTCGCGCATCAGCGCGAAGATCTTGGTCGGGTCGACCTTGCGCAGGCAGACATTGACGCCGGCGCTCGCTGCCACGGTCCAGGGGAAGCACCAGCCGTTGCAGTGGAACATCGGCAGGGTCCAGAGATAGACCGGATGCTGACCGAGACCGGCGGCAAGAATATTAGAGACTGCGTTGAGATAGGCACCGCGGTGATGGGTCACGACGCCCTTCGGATTGCCTGTGGTCCCCGAGGTGTAGCCAAGCGCGATGGCGTCCCATTCGTCGAGCGGGAAGGCGCTGGTGAAATCGGGGCTGCCTTCGGCAAGGGCGGCTTCATATTCGAGTTCCCCGATCCGTTGGCCACCGGCGAAGGACGCGTCGTCGACATCGATCACGGACGGCTTCGGTCCGGTCATGAGGCCGAGGGCCTCGGTGATCACGCCCGAGAATTCGGGATCGACCAGCAAAAGCTTGGCGCCGCCATGGTCGAGCTGAAACGCGATGGCCGTGGCGTCGAGCCGGATGTTCAGGGCGTTGAGGACGGCGCCGGCCATGGGGACTGCGAAGTGGGCTTCGTTCATCGCCGGCAGGTTCGGCAGCATCGCCGCGACGGTGTCGCCCCGTCCGATGCCGCGCCCCGTCAGGAACGAGGCAAAGCGCCGGCAGCGTTCATAGGTCTGCGCCCAGGTGAAACGGCAGCCCTCATAGACCGTGCTGGTGAGGTCTGGATAAACCGCCGCGCTGCGTTTGAGAAAGCTCAGCGGCGACAGCGGCACGAAGTTGGCCGGAGTCTGGTCGAGGCCGACGCTATAGGCGCCCTGATCTGGGATCATTTTTAAGACTCCTATATTTAGTTCAGTAGGTTATGTAAGATATTTCATCTATCAGATTATCACAGAAATGATCTTCCAAAATTACGCGAGGTGATGACCGTAACCTTCTGAAAGAACGTATCTTAAAGGAATCCGATCGATATCCATGGGAAGATTGCCACGATGATCAGGCCGATCAGCAGCGCCAGCAGATAGCCGAGGATCGGCCGGATGCCTTCCGCGGGATCAACACGGCCGATGGCGCAGGCGGCATAATAGCCCACCCCGAAGGGCGGCGCGAACAGTCCGATGCCCATGGCGAGGATGACGACCATCGCATAGTGGACCTCGTGGACGCCGACCAGCCGCGCGATCGGGAACAGCAGCGGCCCGAACAGCACGATGGCGGGGATGCCTTCGAGCACGCTGCCGAGGATCACAAAGGCCACGATGGAGACCGCGATGAAGGTCGCACCGCCGCCCGGCAGGCCCGTCATGGCCGCCGCCAGCGAGCGCGAGAAGCCGGACTGGGTCAGGCCCCAGGCCATGCCGGTCGCGGTTCCGATGATCAGCAGGATTGCGCCGGAGAGGCAGGCCGTATCGACGAGCATCGGCTTCAGCCGGTTCCAGTCGAACTGGCGATAGATCAACAGGCCCGCGAGCACGGCATAGACGATGCCGATGGTGGAGACCTCCGTGGCGGTCGCCACGCCTTCGACCACGGCAGCGCGGATCACGAAGGGCAGCGCGATGGCCGGCACCGAGATGATGAAGGCCTTGAATATGTCGCGCCCGGATGCCCGTTTGACGTGACTGAGGTCCTCGCCGCGATAGCGCCACCACACCAATGCGCCGAGTGTGATCGCCAGCACAACGCCCGGCAGCAAGCCGCCGGTAAACAGCGCCGAGATCGAGACGCCGGTGACCGAGCCGATGGTGATCAACACCAGGCTCGGCGGAATGGTCTCGGTCTGCGCGCCGGTCGCCGAGAGCAGGGCGACGAGATCGCCCGGCTTGGCGCCGCGTGCCTTCATTTCCGGGAATAGCACCGGCGCCACGGCGGCCATGTCGGCAGCCTTGGAGCCGGAAATGCCGGAGACGAGGTACATGGCGCCGATCAGCACGTAATGCAGGCCGCCGCGGACATGGCCGAGCAGGCTGGCAAGGAACGCGACCATGGCGCGGGCCATGCCGGTCATCTCGATCAGCAAGCCCAGGAACACAAACAGCGGGACAGACAGCAGGATGAGATGGCTCATGCCCTCGTCCATGCGGCCGACCAGCACCATCATCGGCGTGCGCGTGGTCAGTGCCATATAGCCGAAGATCGCGAGGCCAAAACCGAAGGCAATCGGCACGCCGGCGAACACGCACAGCGCCACGACGCCGACGAAGAAGATGATCAGGTTGAGATTGCCGAGGGTCCGCAGCAGCGGCTCGGCGAGCCAGAACAGGCCGATGATCGCCACGACGGTGCCGAGCGCCGTCAGCACGGTGCGAACCTGGCCGTAGCGCACCAGCCGCAGCAGCGCGAAGACGATCATCAGCGAGATGCCGACCGGCAGCGCCGCCGCGCGAAAGCTGTTAGCGATCTGCAGCGCCGGTGTCGTGATGTAGCTTTCCTCATAGGCGTATTCGAAGGAGGGAGCGACGATCATCAGGAGAAACGCGAGCGCCGCAGAGGTCCCGACGACGTCGAGAAAGGCCCACATCCGCGGACCGGCCGACGCTACCAGCGCGGTCATCCGCATATGCTCGCCGCGCCGGAACGCCACGGCGGAGCCCAGCATCGCCAGCCACAGGAACAGGATCGAGGACAGCTCGTCCGACCAGATCAGCGGACGGTGGAAGCCGTAACGGGCCACCACGCCGATGAACAGGATGATCACCTCCGCCACCACCAGCAGCGCCGCGGGAATCTCGACCAGATGGCCGAGCGCGCGGTCGATGGAGGTCAGGATGGCGTCGCGGCGGGAGAGGGGCACCCCCTCCACGCTGGACGCCCCGCTTTCAAGGGCGGAGATGTCATGCACGGCCATAGTTTGTCCGATCAGCCGAGCTTGCCGACGGATTTCTCAAGGATGGCCCAGGCTTCGTCGCCATATTTGCCCTGCCATTCCTTGTAGAAGCCGGCCGACTTCAGCTTGTCGCGGAACGGGCCGGGCTCGAGCTCATTAAAGGCGAGGCCCTTGGATTCCAGTTCGCCGCGCAGATTGGCGTTGAGCTTGGCAACGTCCTCGCGCTCCTTCATGCCGGCGGCATTGATGTTCTTGGCAACGATGTCGCGCAGATCGGCCGGCAGCTTCTCCCAGGCACGACGGTTGGCCAGGAACCAGTAGCCGTCCCACATGTGGTTGGTCAGCGAGCAGAACTTCTGCACTTCGTAGAACTTCGCCGTCGAGATGATCGCCAGCGGGTTTTCCTGACCTTCGACGACCTTGGTCTGCATCGCCGAATAGACTTCGCTGATATTGATCGACGCGGGCGCACTGTCGAACGCCTTGAACATCGAGGTCCACAGCGGCGACACCGGCACGCGGATCTTGAAGCCCTTCAGGTCGTCCGGGCTCTTGATCGGCTTCGTGGACGAGGTGATTTCGCGAAAACCGTTGTCCCAGATCTTGTCCATGACCACGAGATTGGCCTTGGTGATTTCCTTGCGGATATAGGCGCCGAGATCGCCGTCCATAGCCTTCCAGACCGTGTCGTAATTCGGGAAGGCGAAGCCAATGCCGTTGATCGATGCGGCTGGCACCAAAGTGGCCAGGATCAGGCCGGACAGCGTGAAGAACTCGACGCCGCCGGAGCGGATCTGGCTCAGCATGTCGGTGTCGGAGCCGAGCTGGTTGTTGGGGAATACCTGCAGGTCGACCTTGCCGTTGGTCTCGGTCTTGATCGCCGCCGACATCTCGCGGGCGCGGATGTTCATCGGATGCGTATCGGGCAGGTTATTCGCGTATTTGTAGACGTATTCCGCCTGCTGCGCGCGCGCGATGAACGGCATGCTGACGCCGCCAAATGCGGTCGCAGCGGCTGATGCCTTCAGCAGAGTCCGGCGTGAAATCGTCATTTTGTTTCTCCCAACCACTTCTTTGTTTGCCTTTGTGAGGCCCAAGGGCCCTTGCCGTCTGGTCATCATGCCCGGGCTGCCCGGTCAAGCCTTTTCGCCGTGCGACCAAAGGCCAAGGCCCAATAGAGGACGCCCGCGCACGGCTTTTGCGCCGCGCGAATTTGTGGGAAGCATCGCGCGACTGAAGCCGCCGGCAGCCAGGACCGGTGGAGGAAACGCAAGGACAGCATATGAATAGGGATCACGGCGTAGCGATCATCACCGGCGGCGCATCGGGAATCGGTTTGGCGATCGCCAAGGCGGCCGTGGGTGAGGGCTGGAAAGTGCTGCTTGCCGACCTCACCCAGCCTGCTCTGGATGCCGCCAAGGCCCAGGTCGACGCCATCAAAGCCGGTGTGACCAAAACCGTCGTCATGGATGTGGCCAATGAAGACGCCGTGATTGCCGGCCTGAAGGACTGCGAAGCCGGTTTCGGCCCGGTGCGCGGTCTGGTGAATTCTGCGGGTATCGGCCGTCAGGTGCCGTTCTTCGAGACCTCGGTAAAACTGTTTCGCGAGATCCTCGACATCAATCTGGTCGGCACCTTTGCCGTTGCCAAGGAAGCTGCGCGGCTGATGAAGGCTCATGGCGGCGGCGCCATCGTGAATGTGGCGTCGGTGTCGGGGCTGCGCGGCAATATCGAGCGCTCGGCCTATGGCGCATCCAAGGGCGGCGTCGTCACGCTGACCCAGGTGATGGCCTGCGAACTGGCGCCGCTGAAGATCCGTGTGAACGCCATTGCGCCGGGCCCGTTCGAGACGCCCATGGTGCAGGAGATGCACACGGTGGCAACGCGGGAAGGCTGGATGCAGGTGGTGCCGCAGCGGCGTTATGCCGAGCCGGAGGAGGTCGCTGGTGCCGCGATGTTCCTGCTGGATGACAGCAAGTCGAGCTTCGTCACCGGCCACATTCTCAATGTCGATGGCGGCTTCGCCGCGCATGGACTGCTGCCGAAATATCCGTAGCAAGAAACTCGTCATTCCGGGGCGTGGGCGCCCTTTCGCGCCCGCGAACCCGACCTCGTGAAAACACATCGAGATTGTCGCTGCGCACCTAGTCCTGGCTTTTCGCCGCGATCAGCGCCTTCATCCGCTCGGCATCTGCAGCCGTCTCCGGCGTATAGACCACCATGCCCAAATTCGGCTGGCCATCGACCGAGAATGTCGAATAGCTCATCGTGAATGGTCCTACGATTGGATGATTCACATGCTTCTTGCCTTCGCCATAGCTGCTGACGTCGTTGTCATGCCACATGGCTGCGAAGTCGGGGCTGATCCGGCACAGTTCATCGATCAATGTCTGGGCGCGTTCTGATGCGCCGCTGCGCGTGATGTCGGCGCGAAATGCCGCCACGGCGAAACGTGCATCGTTCTCCCAGTCCGGCATCTTGGCGCGGACATTCGGACGACAGAACAGGATACGCAGGACGTTGCGGTCGTCGGGCGCGATGTTCGGATAGTCGCCAAGCACGGCCAGCGCGGCACGATTCCAGGCCACGATATCCCAGGTCGCATTGCGCACGACGGCGGCGCTGAACTCCATCGAATCCAGCACGCGCTGCAGCGTCGGTGTGACGATATCGGACGGCTCGTAGTGGACTTCCGGCAGCCGGTGCTGCGCCAGCAGAAACAGATGCTCGCGCTCGACTGTCGATAATTCCAGTGCGCGTGAAATCCGGTCGAGCACATCGGCCGATGGCGCGCCGCCGCGTCCTTGTTCCAGCCATGTGTACCAGGTGGCGCTGACATTGGCGCGCTGCGCGACTTCCTCGCGCCGCAGGCCCGGCGTGCGGCGGCGCTCGGACGAGAAGCCGAATGCCACGGGATCCAGCCTGGCGCGGCGATCCCTGAGATAAGCGCCCAGCGGATTGGAGCCAGCGCCGGAAGTTGTTTCGGTGACCGTCATGCTCAGCCTGTTAGTCGCCATACCCGTATAACGTCACGGCTTCACGCACTGTACCGCAGGGCCGATACATCCGCGCATTCACGAGAGGAATATCACATGCGTGTCTTCGTTACCGGTGCTTCGGGCTTTGTCGGACCTGCGGTCGTTCAGGAATTGATCGGCGCCGGTCATCAGGTGCTCGGTCTCGCGCGCTCGGATGCATCTGCCAAGGCGCTGGCCGACGCTGGTGCGCAGATCCATCGCGGCGATCTGGAAGATCTGGACAGCCTGCGGTCCGGGGCTGCCAATTCAGACGGCGTGATCCATACGGCCTTCATCCACGACTTCTCGAAATTCAAGGAAAACTGCGCGATCGACGCGCGTGCCATCGAGACGCTTGGCGATGTGCTGGCGGGCTCCGAGCGGCCCTTGATCGTAACTTCGGGCATGGCCTTCATCGCGCCCGGACGCGTGGCCACCGAAGACATGGGCCCGTCGAGCGCGTCGCCAAGCCCGCGCGTATCGGAACAGGTCGCCGAACGTCTGGCGGCACGCGGCGTGCGTAGTTCGTCGGTCCGGCTGCCGCCATCGGTCCATGGCGATGGCGACCATGGCTTCGTGCCGATGCTGATCAATATCGCGCGGGAGAAGGGCGCCTCGGCCTACTTCGGCGACGGTCTCAACCGCTGGCCCGCCGCACATCGGCTGGACGTCGCCCGGCTCTACAGGCTCGTCCTCGAGCACGGTTCCGCCGACATTCGGTATCACGCGAGCGCCGAACAAGGCGTCGCATTCCGTGAGATTGCCGAGGTCATCGGCCGGCACCTGAACCTGCCAGTCGTCTCGAAATCGCCGGCTGAAGCCGCCGATCACTTCGGCTGGTTCGCAGGCTTCGCGGCCATGGACGCACCGGCGTCCAGCGCCTGGACACAACAGCGGCTTGGCTGGCGACCGACGCAGTCAGGGTTGATCCCGGACCTCGATCACGTCAGATATTTCGGCGGCTGAAGATGCAATGATGTGGGACTACAAACTGGCTCGAATGGTTGGGCGGCCAACGGGATATCGCAACAATTTGAGCTAAGTCTCTGAGATCGCTATGGGATAATATATTCCATAATATACCTTATGCGAATCCGAGATATTGGCGTGTGGTCCCAGTTTCAGTTCTCTTAAAGCCGCACCCCGGCCACGCTCCCGCTACTTCCTGATCGCCTCATAGACCAGCGTCTTCAGGATCGGCTGGATACGGCCGCGCTGGGTTGGCGTCTGCACCATCAGGATCATCACCATGTCCTGGTCCGGATAGGTCCAGAAGTAAGTTCCGGCGGCGCCGCCCCAGGCCATCTCGCCAATAAAGCCGGGCACGCCGTCCTCGCCGGGTCCTGTGCGGACGCCGAAGCCAAGACCGTAGCCGAAGCCGGCACCGGGATAATAATAGGCCCAGGGCTTCACATCACTGGCCGGCGCGACCTGGTTCTGGCGCATCAGTTGGACAGACTCGGGCTTGAGGATTCGGACGCCGCCGAGCGTGCCGCCATTGATCAGCATCTGCAGGAAGCGCGCGTAATCGCCCGTGGTGGAGACGAGGCCGCCTCCTCCTGACTCCCATCTTCGCTTCACCGTGGGATCGCTGATGGTCTCGTTGCCGATGATGCGGTCGGTTGGCATCGGCTGCGCAATGCGCGGCGCTTTGGCGGGATCGAGCACGTAATAGCCGGTGTCGGTCATGCCTAGCGGATCGAACAGATACTGCTTCTGGAAATCGTACAGCGATTGGCCCGAGGCGATCTCGATGATGCGGCCGAGCAAATCGGTCGAATGGCCGTAATCCCACACCGTGGCCGGCTGATAGGCCAGCGGCAGTTTCGCAAGCCGCGCCGCGAAATCGGCATTGTCGAAATCGCCGTCGAACAGGCCCGCATCGAGATAAAGCTGCGTGATCAGCCCGAGATTGGTGAAGGCCGAACTGATGCCGGACGATTGCCGCATCAGGTCGAGCACGGTGATCGGTTTCTCGGCCGGCGCAAAGTCCAGATAGGATTTCCCGCCGGCATCCGTGCGCTCGGTCGCGACCTGCGGATGGGCGAAAGACGGAATAAACTTGGCGATGGGATCGTCGAGCCTGAGCTTACCCTGCTCCACCAAAATCATAGCCGCGACCGATGTCACAGGCTTCGACATCGAATACAGCCGGAAGATCGTATCCGTCGTCATCGGCGCCATGGTCGCGGGATCGCGAACGCCGAAGGCCTCGTAATAGACCGGTTTGCCGCGGTGCTGGATCAGCATGATCGCGCCGGCGAGATGGCCCTGGCCGACTTCGCGGTCGAGCATGTCGGTGACGCGGTTCAGGTCGTCCTGGGAAAAGCTGCTGAGATCTGGCTTGTCGGTCAGCAGGCTGGTGCCTGCCAATGCTGGCGTGACCAGCACTGCGGCGATGGTGAGGACGGATAGGAAGTCGCAAGATCGTCGCAAGATTGACACTGGATTTCCGCAAGCCGGCTTGAACACGGTAGGACGTTAACATCGAGATATTTCAGATGCTTGTCAGAAAATCACGCAATTTGCCGATATCGCGGTTTTACAGCGATTGCCGGCCCCAGGTGAATCACAAATGCGCGTCGGGTTTGCTCACGCTTCCGGGCGGCGGAAACCGGATCGTGGTGCCCAAAGTGATCCAGTTGGAATTCTCCCCGGTGATGTTGCGGCCATAGATCACATCGACCGAGAAAATGTCGTTGGGCCGATAGCGCACGCCGGTCTGGACGCGCGGCTGGATCACGCTGGCGAATTCGGCGCGGCCCGCCTGCCCGTACAGTTCCACTGTGTATTGCAGCACGTCGGTGAATTTCCAGTCGAAGCCGACGCCATAGGTGAAGTAGTGGCGATCGAGCACGCGATCCCACAGCCAGCCGGCATTGAGATTGATGCGTGTGGTTTCGGAAAAGCGATAGGTCGCCGGAATCTCGGCGAAGACGGCGGTGTTCTGGCCGGTCATGGCGTCGAATGTGCCGCTGGCCAATGCCGATACGCCGAATTTGCCGATCCCGGTCGGCTCGATATTGATCTTCGCTTTCGGCGCCAGCGTGGTGCTGAACTCGCCATCGGAGCGGCTGTGATTGGTGAGCACGCTGAGTTCGACCGGACGCGTGATCTCGACCACGCAGGACGGATTGGCCACCGCCGCAAAGTCGCTATTGGTGGCCATCGAATACCAGCTCTCGACCTTGCAGGAGCCGAGGTCCGAGATATCCGCGGCATCGACCGCATAGGCGCCATTGGCCGCCTCCGCATGGCCCGAAGCCACCAGCAGCGCGACCAGAACGAAGCCGAACAGCGTCAGCGCGCGATAACGAGGAGCAGCCATGCTGTAGACCTAACTGAGTCCCGAAATCCTCGACAGAACAATCGCGCCTCGCTTATCCTGAGGGTATGAGCGAACACCATCATGACCACGATCACGATCATTCCGAATTGTCGGACACCGAGCTGCGCGTCCGTGCACTCGAGACCATCCTGACCGAGAAAGGCTATATCGATCCAGCGGCGCTGGACGCGATGATCCAGGCCTATGAGACCAAGATCGGGCCGCACAACGGCGCCCTGGTGGTCGCGAAAGCCTGGACCGATCCGGCCTTCAAGGCGGCGCTACTGGCCGACGGCTCAGCGGCAATCGGCACGCTTGGCCATGTCAGCCGCACCGGCGATCATCTCGTCGTGGTCGAGAACACGCCCGAGCGCCATAACATGGTCGTGTGCACGCTGTGCTCCTGTTACCCCTGGGAAATGCTCGGCCTGCCCCCGGTCTGGTACAAGGCCGCGCCCTACCGCTCCCGCGCCGTCAAGGATCCGCGCGGTGTGCTGGCAGACTTCGGCTTCACGATTCCGAATGACACCGAGATCCGCGTTTGGGATTCGACGGCAGAGACACGTTTTCTCGTGTTGCCGATGCGACCTGCCGGCACCGAGGGCTGGAGCGAAGAACAACTGGCCGAACTGGTCACGCGCGACTCGATGATCGGCACAGGTCTGGTGACAGCGCCGGGAGCGCCGTCATGAACGGCGTCCACGACATGGGCGGCATGGACGGTTTCGGCAAGGTCGAGCCGGAACCGAACGAGCCGATGTTTCATGCGGAGTGGGAAGCACGCGTGCTGGCCATGGTGCGTGCCATGGGCGCGGCAGGCGCCTTTAACATCGACGCCTCACGCTTCTACCGCGAGACGCTGCCGCCGGAGGTCTATCTCTCCAGCAGCTACTACAAGAAGTGGTTTCTCGGCCTTGAGGATATGCTGGTCGAGCGTGGCTTCCTCGCTGCCGATGAGATCAAGGCCGGCCACGCATCCGTGCCGCCGAAGCCGCTGAAGCGCGGCAGCTTCACCGTTGATAGTGTCGAGCGCGTGTTGACCCGCGGCTCGTTCACGCGCCCTGCTTCGGCGCCTGCCGCATTCGCGATCGGCGATCGCGTGCGGATGAAGAACATCCATCCGACCACCCATACGCGCTTGCCGCGCTATGTCCGCGGCCATATCGGCGTGATCGAGCGAATTCACGGCGCGCATGTCTATCCCGACACTGCGGCCCACGACCAGGGCGAAAATCCGCAATGGCTCTACACCGTCGTGTTCGACGGCGCCGAACTGTGGGGACCCGATGGCGATCCGACGCTGAAAGTGTCGGTCGAGGCGTTCGAGCCATATCTCGACCCGGCGTAATTGCCTCAGTGCGCCCGCACGTCGCCCGCCAGGCCCGCGAGTCTGGCGGGATCGATGACCGTCAAGCGGCCGCGACCGGCTTTCAGAATCAGCATCCGGTTCCAGGCCGAAACGGTGCGGCTGACCGTGAACAGCGTGGTGTCGCTGAGTTCGGCCAGTTCCTGGCGCGAGATCCTCAGTTCGATCGGAACGCACTCACCATCCGGATCTCCTTCCCGCACCAGGCGCAGAACGATCCGTGCGATACGTCGATCGGCATTCTCACTCGTTGCCTCGTGAAGACGGCGCAGCAGATGATCGGTTTGCCGTCCGACGATACCGAGGACATTTATCGCGAGCTGCGGGACAACATGCATCAATCCGCTGAAGCGATCGGCGGACCAGCACAGCAGTTCGGTCGCGACTGTCGCGCGCAGGGTTGTCGGGCGAGAAAAATTGCCGAACATCGATGCGGCTCCGGCGAGATCGCCGCGTCGCATGAATTGCAGCGTTTTCTGCGCGCCATGCGCATCGATCATTGTCTTCTTGAGCTGACCATCGATGACCACAGCGATTATCGCCGGTAGGTCGCCCTGTTGCCAGAGCGAACAACCGCAATCCAGAACGTACTTTCTGCCAGCTTCGATGACGATGCCGCGTGCGCCCTCGTCCAGGCCTGCAAAAAGCGGCGTTTGACCAAACGAATTGCACATCTCACGATCCATTGCTCGCCTTCCGGAACGAGCGATTTCGCCGAGCAGCTGTCGCAATCAAATAAAACTGTCATCAAAGATTCTGATGCGAGCGGCTCTGCACGACGACATCGCGATCAGAACAACGATATCAAATAAATCCTCCGCAGAGTTTGTTGTTTGATCCAGCGCAAAGAAGGTGGGCGCTGCAGCAGGCATATTGCCCTCGCTCTAGGCGAATCTCGCCTCTTCTCCAGGCATATGGCCGCAAACCGAAGGGGGAGCATATGGTGACGGACCAGAATATTGCTCAGCCTGCAGAGGCTCAAAGACGCAACAGCCGCATGTCGGAGTTGCTCGTCTTTCTCACGATCGTCGTTCTCATCTGGCCCGTCGTCGCGGTGGGCGTGGTCGGCGGTTACGGCTTTCTGGTCTGGATGACCCAGATGATTTTCGGCCCGCCCGGCCCGCCTCTGCTTCACTAGGACTTTCACATGACAGACAAACTCACCAGACGCGCTCTGTTGACCGGCGCGACCGCCGGCGCGTCCGCGCACGACAATGAGCACATCTCCAGCGCCGTCGTGTCGGTGCTTCCGGCCCATATCGACGCGGTATCTGCGCGGTTGTCGAGCCTTCCCGGTGTCGAGATACATCACCGCACGGCCTCCAAACTCGTGGCGGTCCTCGAAGGGCCAGGCAGCGGCGCACTAGGTGCGATGCTCGCAGACATCTCATCGTGGCCGGGCGTGCTCTCGGCCAACATGGTCTTCGAACAGCGTCTCGACTAGGAGAACGACGAAATGCCCCTTTCGCGGCGTGATCTACTCAAGGCTCAGGCAGCAGCCATCGCTGCAGCGGCGGCTGGCATCAACGTTCCGGCGGCCGCTCAGTCGATTGCCGGCGGCGTTGGGTCGCTGTCCATCAAATGGTCGAAGGCGCCGTGCCGGTTCTGCGGCACCGGTTGTGGCGTCATGGTCGGCGTCAAGGACAACAAGGTCGTCGCCACCCATGGCGACACGCTGGCGGAAGTAAACCGCGGCCTGAACTGCATCAAGGGCTACTTCCTCTCCAAGATCATGTACGGCGCCGACCGCCTGACCACGCCCCTCCTCCGCAAGAAGAACGGCGTGTTCGACAAGAACGGCGAACTCACACCGGTGAGCTGGGACGAAGCATTCGACACCATGGCGCAGCGCGCCAAAGCGACGCTGAAAGAAAAAGGACCGACTGCAATCGGCATGTTCGGATCGGGTCAGTGGACGATCCTCGAAGGTTATGCCGCGACCAAGCTGATGCGCGCGGGTTTCCGCTCCAACAATCTCGATCCCAATGCACGGCATTGCATGGCGTCCGCGGCCGTGGCTTTCATGCGCACCTTCGGCATGGACGAGCCGATGGGATGCTACGATGACTTCGAGGCCGCCGATGCCTTCGTGCTGTGGGGCTCGAACATGGCCGAGATGCATCCGATCCTGTGGACGCGCCTCACCGATCGCCGCCTTGGTCATCCGCATGTGAAAGTCGCGGTGCTCTCGACCTTCACGCATCGCAGCTCTGACCTTGCCGACATCCCGATCGTGTTCAAGCCGGGCACTGATCTTGCCATTCTCAACTTCATCGCCAACCACATTATCTCGACTGGTCGCGTGAACACCGAATTCGTCAACAACCATACGACGTTCGTGAAGGGCACGACGGATATCGGCTACGGGTTGCGTCCCGAACATCCACTGGAGAAGAAAGCCAAGGGCGCAGCCACGGCCGCAGCGACGACGCCAATCGATTTCGCGGCCTACGCCGAATTCGTGAAGGACTATTCGCTCGAGAAGGTGTCGAAGCTGACCGGTGTCGAGCCCGGCTTTCTGCTGGAGCTCGCCGAGCTCTACGCCGATCCGAAGCGCAAGGTGATGTCGCTCTGGACCATGGGTTTCAACCAGCACGTCCGCGGCGTCTGGGCCAACCAGCTCGTCTACAACATCCATCTGCTGACCGGCAAAATCTCTGAGCCCGGCAACTCGCCGTTCTCGCTGACGGGGCAGCCATCGGCCTGCGGTACGGCGCGCGAGGTCGGCACCTTCGCGCACCGCCTCCCCGCCGACATGGTGGTAACCAACCCGGAGCACCGCAAGCACGCTGAAGAAATCTGGCGCGTGCCGCATGGCCTCCTGCCCGACAAGATCGGTTATCACGCCGTCGAGCAGGACCGCATGTTGCATGACGGCAAGCTGAACTTCTACTGGGTTCAGGTGAACAACAATGTGCAGGCGGCGCCCAACAGTTCGGGTGAGACATATCCGGGCTATCGCAACCCCGCCAACTTCATCGTCGTATCGGATGCCTATCCGACGGTGACGGCGATGTCCGCCGATTGTGTGTTGCCAGCGGCGATGTGGGTCGAGAAGGAAGGCGCCTACGGCAATGCCGAACGACGCACCCATGTCTGGCGCCAGCTGGTCGATGCGCCCGGCCAGGCGCGCTCGGATCTCTGGCAGCTGATGGAGTTCTCCAAGCGGTTCACGACGGACGAAGTGTGGCCCGCCGCCCTCCTCGAGGCCAATCCGAACTACAAGGGCAAGACGCTGTTCGATGTGCTGTATCGCAACGGCGAGGTCAACAAATTCCCCGTCGGCGAAATCCCAGCTGACTACGAAAACCACGAGTCCAAGGACTTCGGTTTTTATGTGCAGAAGGGGCTGTTCGAGGAATATGCCACGTTCGGCCGCGGCCATGGCCACGACCTTGCGCCCTGGGACGTCTATCACGAGGTGCGCGGCCTTCGCTGGCCGGTGGTCAATGGCAAGGAGACCAAGTGGCGCTACCGCGAAGGTCTCGATCCCTACGTGAAGCCGGGCAAGAAGATCGAATTCTACGGCAATCCGGACGGACGCGCGCGCATCATCGCGGTGCCCTACGAGCCGCCGGCCGAGTCGCCCGATGCTGAGTTCGATCTGTGGCTGGTGACCGGCCGCGTGCTGGAGCATTGGCACTCCGGCTCGATGACCATGCGCGTGCCCGAGCTCTACAAGGCGTTTCCCGGTGCGCGCTGCTTCATGCATGCGGAAGACGCACGGGCCCGCGGCCTCAATCAGGGCGCCGAAATCCGGCTGATGTCGCGGCGCGGTGAGATCCGCACGCGCGTTGACACGACCGGACGCAACCGCATGCCCCGCGGCGTGGTGTTCGTGCCGTGGTTCGATGCCAGCCAGCTGATCAACAAGGTCACGCTGGATGCAACCGACCCGATCTCCAAACAGGCGGACTTCAAGAAATGCGCGGTCAAGATCGTTTCCGTTTAAGTGCGATGAAGACGGTCATCGCCGCAATCATCGCCGGCACCATGGTGCTGGTGTCCGGTGCGATCTATGCGCAGTCTGTCCAGACAACGCCACGGATCGTGCCGCGCGTCACCGGCGCAGCGCAGCCGATGGGCGACGTTCCTGCGCCGCCCTTCCCGCGGCCCGTCACCGACGACAAGCGCGTGATGCGGAACTATCCGGAGCAGCCACCGGTCATTCCGCATTCGATCGAAAACTATCAGCTCACGCTGCGGGCCAATCGCTGTCTTGAATGCCATCGCCGCGAATATACCGAAGGCTCCGGTGCGCCGATGATCAGCATTACGCATTTCATGGATCGCGATGGCCAGATGCTCGCCGATGTGACACCGCGACGCTATTTCTGCACGGCCTGCCACGTGCCGCAAACCGACGCGCGTCCGCTAGTGCCGAACACCTTCACCGACATGAAGGCATCCGGCAGGTGAGCGCCATGAAGTGGTTGATATCCAAGTTTCTGTGGTTCTGGCGCATCGCCAGCCGACCGGCCACGCATATCAGTCTCGGCGTGCTGGCGCTGGGCGGCTTCCTCGGTGGCGTGATCTTCTGGGGCGGTTTCAATACGGCGCTGGAAGTCACCAATACCGAGAAATTCTGCACCGGCTGTCATGAGATGCGTGACAACGTGTATCAGGAGCTGCAGCGAACGCCGCATTTCGCCAATCGATCCGGCGTGCGTGCCACCTGTCCGGATTGCCATGTGCCGCATAACTGGACCGACAAGATCGCGCGCAAGATGCAGGCGTCGAAGGAAGTGTGGGGCAAGATTTTCGGCACGATCTCGACGCGCGAGAAGTTCCTCGACATGCGTCTGGAGCTTGCCAAACATGAATGGGCGCGCCTGAAGGCCAATGACTCGCTGGAGTGCCGCAACTGCCACTCGGCGATCGCAATGGATTTCACCAAACAGGCGCCCCGCGCGGCGGCGATCCATGCCAAGTTCCTCGTCACCGGCGAGCGCACCTGTATCGATTGCCACAAGGGCATCGCGCATGAATTGCCTGACATGTCCGGGATCGAGCCCGGCTGGAGCGCCCCGGCCGAACTTCGCGACCGCCATAGCCACCACACGCCCGATGCGGATCGGTTGTCGCGCTATCTGGCATCGGTGAAGGAGACGCAGCCGTAGGGTGAATGAGCGAAGCTGACCCACCCTACGGCACGCCTCAGTTCATCGTGATGTTGGCCTTCTCGATCACACTCTTCCAGCGCTGCGTTTCGCTGGCGATGTATTTGGCGAACTCGTCCGGCGGGACCGCCACGGCGACGGCCCCGAGTTCGGACATCTTTTTCTTCGTCTCGGGCAACTGCATGAATTCGCGGATCGAGACTGACAGCTTATCGGTGATGGCTTTCGGCGTTCCGGCCGGTGCCATGAAGCCGTGCCAGGCGACGGCCTCAAAACCCGACAGGAATTCGGACACCGCCGGCAGGTTCGGATCGAACTCGGCGCGCTTCGGCGAGGCCGTCGCCAGCATCGCGAGCTTACCGGCTGCCGCATGCGGCAGCAGCAGTGGCACGTTGTCGAAGGCGATATCGATCTGGCCGCTCAGCAAGTCCGTAACCATCTGGCTCGAGCCCTTGTAGGGCACGTGCACCATCTTGGTGCCGGTCATTTGCTGGAACAGTTCGCCGGCAAGATGCTGCGTTGTTCCGACGCCGGCCGAACCGAATGTCACCTTGTCGGGATTGGCTTTGATATAGGCGATCAGGTCCGGCACCGTGCGCGCCGCGATCCTGGTCGGGTTCACCACCAGGACATTCGGCACCATGCTGATCTGCGCGATCGGCACGAGATCCTTTTCGGGATTGTAGGAGAGTTTTGCGCCATACAGCGTCGGATTGATCGACAGCGCCGAGGTGCTGGCAAGGCCGACCGTGTAGCCGTCGGGCGCCGCGCGCGCGACGCGGGTGACGCCGATGATGCTGCCGGCACCGCCGACATTCTCGATGATGACCGTCGCGCTCATCTTCTTTTGCAGATGTTCCGACACCATGCGCGCAAAGATATCGGCCGTGCCGCCGGCGGCGAACGGAACGATGCTGGTGATCGGGCGGCTCGGGTAATTCGTGTCCTGGGCCGTCGCTTGCGTGAGCGTTCCAAGCATCAGGCAGGCAGCCGTCAGGATTGACCGAAGTCTCATTGAACATTCCTCCATGTGTTTTTCTATTTTGATCGTCGGCGTCCTTTGGTGGACGCTCGATATTGGGGGTGGTGACGAACGTGACGTCGTCACCACCTGCGCGGTCGTCTAGTTCATCGTAACGTTGGCCTTCTCCATCACACCCTTCCAGCGCAAGGTCTCGCTGGCGATGTATTTGGTGAACTCATCCTGCGGGATCGCCACGGCGACTGCGCCGAGTTCAGCCATCTTTTTCTTGGTTTCCGGCAGGCTCATGAATTCGCGGATTTCCGCCGAGAGCTTGTCGACGATCGGCTTCGGTGTCGCTGCGGGTGCGATGAAACCGTGCCAGGCGACAGCCTCGAAGCCCGGCAGGAATTCGGCGACGGCCGGGACATTCGCATCGAACTCGGCGCGCTTCGGCGTTGCCGTGGCGAGCATCGCCAGCTTGCCGCCGGCCACATGCGGCAGCAGCAGCGGGACATTGTCGAAAGCGATGTCGATCTGACCCGAGATCAAGTCGGTGACCATCTGGCTCGAGCCCTTGTAGGGTACGTGAACCATCTTGGTGCCGGTCATCTGCTGGAACAGCTCGCCGGCAAGATGCTGCGACGTGCCCGGTCCGGCCGAGCCGAACGTCACTTTGTCTGGATTGGCCTTCATGTATTCGATCAACTCTGGAACCGTGCGGGCCTTGATGCGATCGGGATTCACCACCAGCACGTTAGGTACGATGCTCACTTGGGCGAAGGCCACCAGATCCTTCTCCGGCTGGAACTGAAGCTTGCTGCCATAGAGCGAGGGCGCGATCGCCAGCGGCGAGGTGCTGGCGAGGCCGATCGTGTAGCCATCAGGCTGCGCCTTGGCGACACGGTTGACGCCGATATTGCCGCCGGCGCCGCCCATATTTTCGACCAGCACGGTAGCGCCGAGTTTCTTTTGCAGGTTCTCCGACACCATGCGGGCGATGATGTCCACGGTGCCGCCGGCGGCGAAGGGCACGACGATGGTGATCGGCTTGGTCGGATATTTTGCGTCCTGCGCACTCGCCTGCCCGACGGCGCCCACGGCGACGCAGGCCGCCATCAGGATGGATTTGATTTTCATGCGTGTTCCTCTTCTCGAATGGGTATCTGATGAATGCAGCCGTCGCTTATTGCGCAGGCAGCACTTTTCCGGGATTCATGATGTCGTTCGGATCGAGCATCTGCTTGACGCTACGCAGCAGTCGCAGCTCGGTCGGCTTGGTGACGCGCGCAAGCCGCTCGCGATTGGCGATGCCGATGCCGTGTTCGGCACTGATGCTGCCGCCGAGCGCAACGGTCTCTTCATCGACGATGGTGTTGATGCCGCGGATCGTGTCCTGGATCTGATCCTTCTGGTTCTGTTCGAGGCCTGGAATGATGGCGAGGATGTGGATGTTGCCGTCGCCGATATGGCCATGCATCACGATGCGGGCGTCGGGCCGATAGGCAGCGATGCGCTTCTCCACCTGCGTGACGAACGTTGCCTGCTGCGACAAGGGCACGGCGCTGTCATGCGAGATGACGTAACCGGCCTTCTTGCTGCCTTCCGACACGCTGTGGCGGATCTTCCAGAACGCCGCAGCCTGCGTCTCGCTCGAGGCCACCAGCGCATCGGTGATCAGCTCGCGCTCATAGGCGTTACTGAGCAACGCTTCGAGCGCTGCATTCAGATCCACCGACACCAGCGTGTCGACGAGTTCGATCAGCACATACCAGGGCGTATCCAGCTCGAACGGGATGTTCACTAGCGGCAGGTTCTCGGCGATCACCTCGATCTGGCCGCGCGACATCACTTCGAAGGCGCCGATGCGGTCACCGAGTTCGGTACGTGCCTGTGCGAGCAGGTCGAGCACCGCATCGATGCTGTTCAGCTTGGCGAAGGACACCGCCCTCGCCCGTGGCTTCGGAAACAGCTTCAGCACCGCGCCGGTGATAATGCCGAGCGTACCTTCGGCGCCGATGAAGAGCTGCTTGGTGTCAAAGCCCGTGGAGTCCTTGCGCAGCGCCGTCATGCCGTCGAGGATCTCGCCATCGGGCAGCACGACTTCGAGGCCGAGCGCGAGTTCGCGTGTGGTGCCGTAGCGCAACACGGCGGTGCCGCCGGCATTGGTGGAAAGATTGCCGCCGATCTGGCACGAACCTTCAGCGCCGAGGCTGAGCGGAAACAGGCGGTCGATATCGTCGGCAGCCTTTTGGATGTCGGCGAGGATGCAGCCGGCATCGACGGCGATGGAGTCGCCGAGGCGGCTGACGCTGCGGATCTTGTTGAGACGATCAAGACGCAACACGGTCATGTCGCGCTCGCCGAGCGGAGTCGCAGCGCCGCACATGCCGGTGTTGCCGCCCTGCGGGACAATCGCGATGCCGGCAGCCGCACAGGCCTTCACGACATCAGAGACTTCCTGCGTCGAGCCAGGCTTGACCACGGCCAGCGCCTTGCCGTGATAGCGGCCGCGCCAGTCGACCACATAAGGTTCGAAATCGCCGCCGGGACCGATCAGGTGTCGGTCGCCGACGATGCCGGCAAGCATTGCAAGAAATGCGGTATGGTCAGTCAATTCACTCTCCCCGTCACCGGAACGAGAGGTCGAGCAGTCGGCCTTCGAACAGGCGATCGCGCGAGCTTTCGAGATGGAGACGCATGGCCGTGCGCGCCGCTTCGGCGTCGCGATCACGGATCGCTTCAAAAATACTGCTGTGTTCCTCGAACACCTGTTCAAGGCCGGGCCGCGGGCCCATCAGCGACAGGCCGTGCAGCTTCATGCCGACAGCGACGTGGTCCTTGAGGGCGTTCAGCGAGGTCGCGAAATAATGATTGTTGGTCGCCTCGGAGACAGCGAGATGGAAGGCGTAGTCGGCGTCTTCGCGATGCTTGCGCTTCTTCGTCGCCTCGCGCAGCAGGCCGAGCGCGGCTTCCATCTTGCCGAGATTGTCGTCGCTGCGTCGGAGCGCTGCAAAATGCGCGGCATCGGCTTCCATGGTGATGCGGAATTCGAAGCAACGCTGGATGTCCGCGATGGTCTCCACCCGCGCGAAGCCGAGTGGCTGTGGCTGCGCACGCATCTGGACGAAACTGCCTGCGCCCTGTCGCGACATGATCAGGCCGTCTTCGCGCAACCGGCCGAGGGCTTCGCGCAGCACCGGGCGGGAGACGTCGAACATGTCGGAAAGTTCGTGCTCGCCAGGCAGCTTCTGGTCCGGTGCGTAGTCGCCATTGGCGATGCGCTGCGCGAGTTCGCCATAGACCTTGTCGACGAGCGAACCAGCGGCACCGCGCGGACGCGGCGCTTCAGGCAATTCAGAGGGATCAATCGGCTTCATGATCGGTCAAACCGCAGCTCACAGGGATGGCGGTGGAGGTTTCGTGTGACGGTCCGATCGCCCGGAAGCGCCGTCGCATGGAAACACTTCCTCGCCCAAAAATTTCGGCGACCATGAGAGGCGGCGGCAAACTTGTCAACATGTCAATGTCGTGCGGATGAGCTCTCATGATCGTATAGTATTGATATATAACAGTGAAATTGCTTGATCCGATCAAATGCCGTGCTGCATCGCACAAATGCTGATAACTTGTCAGGCTGCTGAAATCGTGGTCGAACGCTCGCTCAATCGGAAAGGACCAGGCGTGACCAACGGACTGAACGGCAAGGCTATCGTGATCATCGGCGCAAGCTCCGGCATCGGCGCTGCCGTGGCGAGGAAATTCGGCGCCCTCGGTGCCAGGCTGATCGTGCACTACAACGGCAATCCGGAAGGCGCCGAGGAAGTGGTCGCGAATATCCGCGCGAGTGGTGGCACGGCCGAGCTGCTCCGCGGCGACGTGTCGGAGCGCGCTGAGGCTGCGCGCGTGATCGACGAAGCCCATGCCAAGCTCGGCCGCATCGACGTGCTGATCAACAATGCCGGCGCCATGTTCGGCCGCACCTCGATCGCCAATGCCACCGACGAACAGTATGACGACGTGGTCGATCTCAATATCGGCTCGGTGTTTTTCGCCTGCCGCAAGGCAGCGAAGATCATGGAGACGCAGCGTTCAGGCTCGATCATCAACACGACGTCGGTTGCGGCCCGCAATGGCGGCAGCGGCGGCGCTGGCCTCTATGGTTCGGCCAAGGGTTTTGTCTCGACCATCACGCGTGTGCTGGCGAAGGAACTGGCTCCGTTCAACGTGCGCGCCAATGCGGTGGCGCCGGGCGTGATCATGACGCCGTTCCACCAGCGCTATTCGACCGCGGAGCAGCTCGAAGGCGCCCGCCAGGGCATTCCACTCGGCCGGATCGGAACGCCCGAGGATTGCGTCGGCGCCTATCAGTTCCTCGCCGACGAGACCATGAGCAGCTACATCACCGGTCAGGTCATCGAGGTGAATGGCGGCCAGATCATGCCGTAACGTATTTACCTCTCCCTGCTTGCGGGGAGAGGTAAAAAAAGCGCTTCGTTAGAAGAACTCCTGCAACACGCACCCGAAAGAGCACAACGATGACAGCTCCCTTCCCGACCGGCGTCTACTGCGCCGCGACCACCCCCTTCAACGCCGACCTGTCGGTGGATCAGGGCCTGTTCACCTCCCACTGCCAGCGTCTGCTCGATGACGGCTGCACCGGCATCGCCATGCTCGGCACGACAGGCGAAGCCAATTCGCTGTCATCACGCGAACGCATGGCGCTGCTGGAAGCCGTGGTGAAATCCGGAATCGCGCCGTCGAAGCTGCTGCCGGGCACCGGTGTTGCGTCGATCATGGAAACGGTTGAACTCACAAAGCACGCTGTCGCCAGTGGCGTCGGGGCCGTCGTGATGCTGCCGCCGTTCTACTACAAGGGCGTGTCCGATGATGGCATCGTCGATGCCTATACGGCAGTGATCGAGCGCGTTGCCGATCCGCGCCTGCGCGTGGTGCTCTATCACATCCCGCAGATGTCGGCGGTGCCGATCTCCCTCGACGTCATCGATCGGTTGCGCAAGCGCTTCCCAGAAATCGTGGTCGGCATCAAGGATTCCGCGGGCGAGTTCGCCAATATGAGCGCCATCGTCGATCGCTTCCCGGGTTTCTCGGTGCTGGTCGGCGCCGATCCCCTGATGCTGAAGCTGCTGCCGATGGGCGGCGCCGGCTGCATCACGGCGACCTCCAACCTCGTGAGCCGCGAGCTCGCCACGGTGTTCAATGGTTACAAGGATCCGGCCAAGGCGGCCGAAGTTGCGACTGCGCAGGAGCGTATCGTCGCGGCGCGCAATGCGGTGTCCAGCTATGCGCAGCTTCCCTCGCTGAAGGTGCTGCTGGCGAAGCGCGACAACAATGACAATTGGCTGCGGGTGCGTCCGCCGCTGACAGGCCTCAGCGCTGCCGAAGCGGCCAAGGTCCGCGAGTCGCTGTCCGTCTAGACAGCCGTTGCTGCGAACGCGCGCCAGCCTTTGGCGCGTAGTTCGCAGGCCGGGCACTTGCCGCAGCCATAGCCCCAGTCGTGTAACGCGCCGCGCTCACCGAGATAGCAGGTGTGCGAGTGTTCGCGGATCAGGTCGACGAGGCCCTGCCCGCCAAGCTCATGCGCCAGCGCCCAGGTCGCCGCCTTGTCGCGCCACATCAGCGGCGTGTGCAGCGTGAAATTCTTGGCCATGCCGAGATTGAGCGCCTGCTGCAGCGCCTTGATGGTGTCGTCGCGACAATCGGGATAGCCGGAGTAATCCGTCTCGCACATGCCGCCGATGATGTGGGTGATGCCGCGTCGATAGGCCAGCGCTGCGGCGAATGTCAGGAACACCAGATTGCGGCCGGGCACGAAGGTGTTGGGCAGCCCGTCGGCCCCCATCTCGATGGCGACGTCACGCGTCAGCGCGGTGTCGGAAATGTCGCTCAGCGTGGGGATGTCCAGCGTGTGGCTGTCACCGAGTTTCGTGGCCCAATCAGCATTCAAGGCCTTCACGCCCGCCAGCAGCTTGTCGCGGCTGTCGAGTTCGATGGCGTGGCGCTGGCCGTAAGCGAAGCCGAGCATCTCGACGCGCTTGAAGCGCGCCAGCGCCCAGGCCAGACAGGTTGCTGAATCCTGGCCGCCGGAGAACAGCACCAGCGCGGTTTGATCTGGGAAAGTGTCGCTCATCGGCTGCAGATAGCACTCCCCAGAGCTGTGTGAAAGACAGGCAAAACCGGGCATTTCCGCTGGGCCACGCCGCCGTCCTGCGGCATAGCAAAGGCTCCTGCTGTGAACCGTGGTGCCTCATGACCCCTTCCCGCGATATCGCCGGCCTGATCGAGATCATGGCCCAGTTGCGCACGCCCGTGACCGGCTGCCCATGGGATCTGGAGCAGGACTTCGCGAGTATCGCGCCCTATACGATCGAGGAGGCCTATGAGGTCGCCGATGCCATCGTCAGGCACGATCTCCACGACCTCTGCGACGAACTCGGAGATCTCTTGCTGCAGGTGGTGTTCCACGCCCGGATGGCCGAAGAGCAGAACGCATTCGCGTTCGGCGACGTCGTGGAGGCGATCACCCGCAAGATGATCCGCCGGCATCCGCATGTGTTTCCCGGCAAGGATGGCAAGATCGCACCGACGGATGTGAAGGGGACGTGGGGGCGTATCAAGGCCGAGGAAAAGGCTGAACGCGCCGCCCGGCGCGGCGTTGAGGCCGCGCCGCCCTCCTCGTTCCTTGCCAGCGTCAAGGCCGGGCAACCCGCGTTGAGCCAGGCCATGGAGCTGCAGACAAAAGCCTCCAGCGTCGGCTTTGACTGGAATGACCCACGCGCGGTGCTGGCGAAAATCCGCGAGGAAGCCGACGAGATCGAAGCCGCACTCGATCGCGGCGATCAGTCCGAAGTGGCGGCCGAGACCGGCGATCTGATGTTCGCGCTGGTCAATCTCGCGCGGCACGTGAAGGCAGATCCGGAGCTGGCGCTCCGCGGCACCAATGCGAAATTCGAACGGCGCTTCGGCTATATCGAACGGGCGCTCGCGGCGAAGGGAAGCTCGCTACAGGAGGCGTCGCTCGGACAGATGGATGCGCTGTGGAACGAGGCGAAGGGTAACGAAATCGCGGATTGAATGACTCGCAACCGCCAAGGAACAATCGACGATGACACTGACGGACGTCCTCGGCGGTCTTCTGGCGGGCGGTGTCGGCGGCATGGCGTCCGGCTTGCTCGGTATTACCAGTGGCGGAATCCTCGTCCCGCTGCTGGTGCTCCTGCTTGGCAAAGATCAGCACGTCGCCCAGGGCGTTTCTCTCGTCGTGCAGGTCGTGCCCACCAGTCTTTCCGGCGTCCGCAACTATCAACGCAGCGGCCATCACGTGCCGCCGCGCTGGCTTGCCTGGCTGGCCATCGGATTTGCAGTGGGCGGGTGCGTTGGCGCCTTGCTCGCAACAACCGTTTCTGCTCGCGCGCTGCAATGGACTTTTGTCGGCTATCTGCTGGTTCTCGAAGTGATCGTCATCTGTCGGCCGTCACATCCCAAGCTCGAAGGCACTGCAGACGAAGCGAAAGAGGTGCCGTTACGCGGGTCAGCGCTCGTTGCCATCGGCGCGGTCGCGGGCTGGTCGTCGGGATTTCTGGGGATCGGCGGCGGGCTTGCGATCACCGCCTTGATGACGGGCCTGCTGAAGGTGTCCCAGCATCAATCCCAGGCCCTTAGCCTTGCCGTCACAGCACTGCCCGTCACTTTACCGGCCGCCCTGCTCTATGTGCAGCAGGGCACAGAGCTGCCGTGGCTCACGATTGCAAGTCTGATCATTGGGCTGTGGATCGGTACCGGTCTTGGATCATGGCTGGCGAATCGCATGAGTCAGAGAGCTTTGCGGATGACACTCATCGCTGTCATCGCCGGCATGGCGGTGTTCATGGCGTTTAAAGCTGCCACCTGAACAACAACGGAGTTTCGTCAGGCACTCAGATCCGCGACCGGATGCAGCACTGCACTGAACCGGCTCATGACGATATCGCGTTTGGTCTCATCGACACGCACCACCATGTCGAAATGGCCGCCGTGCAATTCTTTCACCAGTACTTCCGCATTGCGATGCAGCCAGCTCACGCCAGCACCGTCCGCAGCGTCGATCGACAGATCCAGCGTGATGCGGCTGGCGGCGAGCCGTGTTTCGATGGCAGCGAGCAGATCGTCGATGCCCTCGCCGGTTTCGGCTGAGACCATGAAGCACGGCTTGTCCAGCGGCCGCCGCGCCGCGATATTGGCGAGGTTCTCGCGCTCCTCCGGAGGGAAACGGTCGATCTTGTTCCAAACTTCGAGAATGCGCGCTGTTGCATCGGTATCGATGCCGAGCTTGCGCAGCACGTTGTCGACATCGCTTTGCTGCGCTTCCGCATCCTCATGCGAGATGTCGCGGACATGGAGAATGATGTCGGCTTCCAGTACCTCTTCCAGCGTCGCGCGAAACGCGGCTACGAGCTGGGTCGGCAGGTTGGAGATGAAGCCCACCGTGTCCGACAGCATGGCCTTGCCGCCATGCGGCAGCGTCAGCGCGCGCAGCGTCGGATCGAGGGTCGCGAACAACATGTCCTCGGCCTGCACGTCGGCGCGCGTCAGCCGGTTGAACAGCGTCGACTTGCCGGCATTGGTGTAACCGACCAGCGCAACAACGCGATACGGCACGCGCTGGCGGCCGGCGCGATGCAGGCGCCGCGTCGCCTGGACCTTCTTCAGATCGGCTTCGAGCCGCGCGATGCGGTCGCCGATCATGCGGCGATCCGCCTCGATCTGGGTTTCGCCGGGGCCGCCCATAAAGCCAAAGCCGCCGCGCTGGCGCTCCAGATGGGTCCATGAGCGGACGAGACGGCTGCGCTGATAATTGAGATGCGCGAGCTCAACCTGCAGCGTGCCTTCCTTGGTCTTGGCACGGCGGCCGAAGATTTCAAGGATGAGACCGGTACGGTCGAGCACCTTGGCCTTCAGTTCCTTTTCGAGATTGCGCTGCTGGATCGGCGACAGCGCGCAGTCCATCACCACGATGCCGATCTCGTTCGCCGCGATCAGGCCAGCGATCTCCTCGACCTTGCCCTTGCCGAGATAGGTGGCCGGGCGGATCTGGCTCAGCGGCGCGGCGACGGCCTCGACCACGGTGAGGTCGATGGCGCGTGCGAGACCGACCGCCTCTTCGAGCCGGGCTTCCGTATCGCGGACATGAGAATAGGCTTGCGCGTCGGCGTCGCCCCGCCGTTCGCGCAGGTAAGGACCGACCACGAGAACGCGGCCGGTCGATTCGCTGCTGGCCGAGGGTCGGTCGGCAGCATTGCCTTCGAAGCTACGAAATTCCAATCAAGCGTCTCTCAGGAGTTCGCTCAAGCCGGATCCTCGCCACCCTCAAAAAGCTGAATCGGTGCGCCCGGCATGATGGTCGAGATCGCATGCTTATACACCAGCTGCGAGTGTCCGTCGCGCCGGAGCAGAAGACAGAAATTATCGAACCAGGTGACAATGCCCTGCAATTTGACGCCGTTCACCAGAAAGATCGTGAGCGGAGTCTTGGTCTTGCGTACGTGGTTGAGGAAGGTGTCCTGTAGATTTTGTGCGCGGTCTGCCGCCATTTTTCTTAATCCCGCAGTCTGTTTTGTTGCTTTTTTTGAACCCGGCGCAGCCCTCTCCGGGGCCTTACCAAGCTGCCGCACTTTCCCCTGAGATCCCCCTCCGGGAGCGCGACGACGTGATTAGACGGCAGGCGCGCTTTTTAGGCAAGCCGGAACGCGGAATTGGTGCCTAAAAGCGCGGCAAATTTTATGAAATCGCTGCGAATTTATGGAATTCCTGCCTCAGGCGCGTCGCGATACCACCAGGCTTGCCGTCACCGATCGGTTTGCCGTCGATATTGATGACCGGCATCACGATCTGACTCGCCGACGAGACGAAGGCTTCTGCGGCGTCATAAGCCTCTGCCGGTGTGAAGTTCCGCTCTTCCAGCTTGAGCTGCATCGAAGCCAGAACCTCGATCAGTACGGCGCGGGTGATGCCTGCGAGAATGCCTGACGCGGCCGTGCGCGTCACCACCTTGCCGTCCTTGGTGACGATCCAGGCGTTGCACGACGCACCCTCAGTGACGAAACCCTCGGCGTCGACATACCAAGCTTCATAGGCGCCCTTGTCGCGCGCTTCCTGGCGCGCCAACACGTTGGGCAGCAGGCCGACAGTCTTGATGTCGACGCGCGGCCAGCGATTCTCGGCCGTGGTGATGACCTTCACGCCCTTGGCAGCAGTCGCCTGGTTCTTGGCGAAGTTGAGCGATTTCGCCGTCACGACCACGCTGGGCTTCACGTCCGGCGAAGGGAAGCCGTGATCGCGATGGGCGACGCCGCGGCTGATCTGCAGATAGACGATGCCGTAATTGATGCGATTGCGGCGGATCACTTCCTGCATCACCACCTTGAGTGATGTCAGCGGCATGGCCTCGGCGATGCGCAATTCCCGCAACGAGCGCTGCATGCGCGCAATATGGCGAGGAAAGTCGACCATCTTGCCGCCGATGATCTCGCAGACCTCGTAAATGCCATCAGCGAACTGATAGCCGCGGTCCTCGACGTTCACGGCGGCATCGCGCAGGTTGACGTATTGACCATTCACATAGGCGATGCGCGACATGTTCGTTCCGAGGCTTGAGTTGAAAGCTTGAGGTGAGTGATTTAGCCGACGCCGAGCGCTTTGAGCTTGCGGTGCAAAGCGGAGCGCTCCATGCCGACGAATTCAGCGGTGCGCGAGATGTTACCCGAAAAACGGCTGATCTGCGCAATCAGATAATCGCGTTCGAACACTTCGCGGGCTTCGCGCAGCGGCAGGCCCATGATGTGCTCGCCATTGTTGCTGGTGGGCATCGACGGCACCATTGAGCCCACGTCCTGCGGTAGCATGTCGGCGGTGATGATCACTTCCGGCCCGCCGCCGGCCAGGATCATGACGCGTTCGACGTTGTTGCGAAGCTGGCGGATATTGCCGGGCCAAACGTGGGATTGCAGGACCGCCATGGCGTCCTCGCCGATCTGCCGCTTCGGCAGGCCCGTCGCGATGGAGATCTGCTCCATGAAATATTCGATCAGCTCCGGGATATCCTCGCGATGCTCGGACAGCGGCGGCACGCGGATCGGCACTACCGAGAGGCGATGATAGAGATCCTCACGGAAACGACCTTCGGCGATTTCCTCTTCGAGATTGCGTGCGGTCGACGAAATAATGCGGACGTCGACATTGACCTTGGTGGTGCCCCCTGCCCGCATGAAAGTCTGGTCGACCAGCACGCGTAGGATCTTGTTCTGGGTCTCGCGGGGCAGATCGCCGATCTCGTCGATGAATAGCGTGCCACCATGAGCCTCCTCTAGGGCTCCTGCCTTACGCGCCTGTTCGCCATTGGACTGTTCGATGCCGAACAGTTCGACTTCCATGCGCTCCGGCGTAATCGCTGCAGCGTTGATCACGACGAACGGCCCCGTGGAGCGGGCAGAGGCCGTGTGCAGCGTGCGCGCGGCGAGCTCCTTGCCGGCGCCCGACGGGCCGACGATCAGAATGCGGCTATTGGCCTTCGCCGCGCGATCGATGGTCTGGCGCAGCTGGTTCATGGCGGCCGAGCGCCCCGTCAGCGAATTGGCGACCGGTGCGAGTTGCTTCAGTTCCTTGACTTCGCGTTTCAGGCGCGAGGTTTCGAGCGCGCGCGTCGCGACAAGGATCAGCCGGTCAGCCTTGAACGGCTTTTCGATGAAGTCATAGGCGCCGCGCTTGATCGCCGCGACCGCGGTTTCGATATTGCCGTGGCCTGAGATCATCACCACAGGTAATTCGGGATTATCGCGTTTGACCTGCTCGAGCAGTTGCAGGCCATCGAGCTTGCTGCCCTGCAGCCAGATGTCGAGAAACACCATGTTGGGGCGGCGATTGGCGATTTCCGCGAGCGCGGAATCGCTGTCTCGTGCGGTGCGGGTGGTGAAGCCCTCATCGTCCAGAATGCCCGCAACAAGATCGCGAATATCGGCTTCGTCGTCGACGATCAGAATGTCATTTGCCATGGGTCAAAATATCCTGGTCACGTTTATTCTTGTCAGTTGCCGGTAGCGGCTTTGATCTTCGGTTCGTCATCAGGCGGGGATTCCGGTTCACTCTTGTCTGCGTCAGCCTTCTGACCGGAGATAGAAAACCGCAGTCGCATCCAGGCACCGCGCTGTCCTGGACGTACACTCGATGCGTCGCCAAGTTCGATGCCTCCACCATGATCCTCGAGCACCTTGCCGACGATCGCGAGGCCGAGGCCAGTGCCTTTCTCGCGAGTCGTGACATAGGGTTCGAGCAATCGCGACCTGTTGACGGTCGGCAGACCGATGCCGTTGTCGATCACGTCGATCAAGATCATGTCGTTCTCGCGCGACGCTGTGACGTCAATACGACCTTTGCCGAGTTCTTCCGGCGGCACGGCCTCGATCGCCTCTGTCGCATTCTTGATGATATTGGTGAGCGCCTGAGAGATCAGCCGGCGGTCGAACCGCGCGCGCATCGGCTCTTCCTTGATCTCGGCGGAGATGTCGAGGTCGGGGTGACCGACCCGCATCAGGAATACGGCCTGACGCACAGTGTCGGCGACATCCTCACCCTCGATCACGGGCTTGGGCATGCGCGCAAAGCGCGAAAATTCGTCGACCATGCGCCTGATGTCGTCGACCTGCCGGACGATGGTGTCGGTGCACTGTTCGAAGATTGCCTTGTCGTCGACGATGACCTTGCCGAATTTGCGCTTGATGCGCTCGGCCGAGAGCTGGATCGGCGTCAGCGGATTCTTGATCTCATGCGCGATGCGGCGCGCCACGTCGGCCCAGGCCGAGGTGCGCTGAGCCGAGACGAGTTCGGTGATGTCGTCGAGGGTGATGATGTAGCTGTCGCGCGACTGGCTCGTTTGTTCTGCACTGACGCGCACCGACAGATTGCGCTCCTGCCCGTCGCGGGTGATCGTCACCTGCCCCTGCACCAGCCGCTGCGATCCCTCGCGTGCGGTCTGCATCAATTCGTCGAGCTCGGGAATGATCTCGTGCAGCGGGTGGCCCAGCGTTTCGGACTCCGAATGTCCGACCAGTTTCTCGGCCGAGCGGTTGAGAATGCCGATCATGTTCGAGCCGTCGACACCGATGATGCCGGCGCTGGCCGATGACAACACGGCCTCGATGAAACGGCGGCGACTGTCGATGACGTCGCTGGCGCTGACCAGTTCGTCACGCTGTGTGCGCAGCTCCTGCGTCATCTTGTTGAACGTCTCGCCGAGATGAGCGAGATCGCCCTCGGACTGGATCACCGGTACCTGGACATGAAGATCACCGGTCGAGACCATGTTCGCTGCGCCCATCAGGCGGCGGATCGGCGCCACTAGCCAGTTGGCGAAATTCAGGCCGATCAGCACAGCGGACATCAGCACCGTCAGTGCGATCACGGTGAACATCAGCGCGAAGGCGACCTGAATGCCGAGCCTGCGCGATTCCAGTTCGGCATATTCGGCCGCGCCGGCCTGGCTCTGATTCATCTGCGCGACCACGCGCGGATCGAGCTTGCGGGCGACATAGAGGAACATGTTGTCGAACGCTCGCAATCGGATCACGGCGGCGACGTAATTTCCCTCGGGGATCACAGCGATGGCCGGCTCGGACGCGCTGACATTGACGAGGAAGTCTGCCGGCGGCGGTGAGAATTCCTGTTTGATGCCGGGTTGGTCGGGTTCGATGACGTTGCGATCCTTGTCGATCAACATGGCGCCCGGCAGATTGCGCGCGGTTGCATTTGCCAGCATCAACGAACGGAACGTGCCGCGGTCCTGATAGAAGAGCGGCTGGATGCGCGCGAGATCGTCGGCCATGCCGAGGATATCGCCGCCAATCAATTGGCCGTGCTCGTGCAGATAGGCGCTGGCAATCACGAGCGAATTGTTGATGACCGCCTTGGTCGGGCCGGAGAACAGCCGGTCGAGGCCGCGGTCGAGGGTCACATTGGCGACGATCGAGACGAGCACCGCCGGCAGCACAGCGATCACCGAGAACAGGCTGACGATCTGGACATGCAGCCGGGCCGCCGCCCTGCCCCTGCGACGCGCCTGGACAACCTTCCAAATCTCCCGCGCAATGATCAGGACCAGCAGGAGGACGCTGGCGGCATTGATCAGCAGGAAGGTAACGACGACCTGATGGGTCGGCGCGATCGGCGTGAGGCCATTCAGGACGAGGAAGGTCAGGCATGACGATAGGAGTGCCAAGCCGACGGCCAATGGCACGAACAGCCGCCGCAGGGTCCACCTGCGCGGCTCCGCCATCGACGGTTCATAGGCTGTAGCCGACGTGTCTGCGCTGGTCATTCCGACAATGTGGTGAGCGTGGACGCCGTGCGGCTGCCGGAGACAGCCCGGACCGCACTGATGCAATCATACAACAATGTTGCCCAATTACGACAAATCCACGGCGCAGACCAGCCAACGAAAACGCATACCCTGCGTTTTCGTTTGTTTTTGCGTCTCAAACCCTGGAATTGCTCGATCCCGCTGCCGGGATCAGCCGCCGGTTCGATAGACCTGAATGTCGAGGTCGCGAATCTTCTTCCGTAGCGTATTGCGATTGAGGCCGAGCAGATCCGCAGCGCGGATCTGGTTGCCACGGGTCGCGGCCAGTGCTGCGGTCAGCAGCGGTACCTCGATCTCGCGGAGAATGCGGTGATAGAGGCCCGGCGGCGGCACGCCGTTCGGGAAGCCGGAGAAGTGCGAGGACAGATAGACCTCGACGGCACCACCGAGATTATCCACGCCGGTCGGCGCGCTACCACCCGAGGCCACAGCGGGCGGCGCCAATTCGCCGTCGATCACCGAGCCGGTAATGACGTCCTGCGGATAGAGTGCTGCCAGACGGCGCGCGAGGTTTTCCAGTTCGCGAACATTGCCCGGCCAGCGATGCTGCTTCATGCGCTCGAGCGCCAAAGCGTCGAGCTTCTTCGGCGGCAGGCCGTCCTTCTCCGCGAGTGCAAAGAAGTGGCGGATCAGATCGGGCAGATCCTCGATGCGCTCGCGCAGCGGCGGCAGGCGCAATGGCACGACGTTGAGGCGGAAAAACAGATCCTCGCGGAACAGGCCCTGCTGGATCAGGATGCGTAGATCCTTGTTGGAGGCGGCGACGATACGCACGTCGGTCTTGATCGGCGTGCGGCCGCCAACCGTCGTGTATTCGCCCTGCTGCAACACGCGCAGCAAACGGGTCTGGGCTTCCATCGGCATATCGCCGATTTCGTCTAGGAACAGTGTGCCGCCTTCAGCCTGCTCGAAGCGACCGGTGGCGCGGGCATTGGCGCCGGTGAAGGCGCCGCGCTCGTGGCCGAACAATTCGGATTCGATAAGATCGCGCGGGATCGCCGCCATGTTGACCGCAACGAACGGGCCATTGCGGCGCTTGCCGTAGTCATGCAGCGCGCGGGCCACCAGTTCCTTGCCGGTGCCGGACTCGCCGGAGATCATCACTGTCAGATCGGTCTGCATCAGGCGGGCGAGGACGCGGTAGATTTCCTGCATCGCCGGTGAACGGCCGACCAGCGGGATCGAGTCGAACTCACCGTCATCGGCGTGGCTGGCGACACGCTCCTTCGGCTCGGACAGCGCGCGACCGACGATCGCGATCAATTCCTTCAGATCGAACGGCTTCGGCAGATACTCATAGGCGCCGCGTTCCGACGCGCGGATCGCGGTCATGAAGGTGTTCTGCGCGCTCATCACGATAACCGGCAGATTGGGGCGCATCTTCTTGATACGCGGCAGCAGATCGAACGCGTTCTCGTCAGGCATCACCACGTCGGTGATCACAAGGTCGCCCTCGCCCTGGCTGACCCAGCGCCACAACGTGGCTGCGTTCCCGGTCAGGCGAACCTCATATCCGGCGCGCGATAGCGCCTGATTGAGGACGGTGCGGATCGCCGTATCATCGTCCGCAACCAGAATGCTACCTGCAGCCATCGTTAGTCCTCGTCTTACGTCTGTGAGGTGTGCGTCGGTGCCGCGGGGGCATCGGCGCTGCTCGGATCAAGGGTCTTGTCGTCCAATTTCTTGGCGGGGTTGAACATCGGCAACAGCACGCGAAAAGTCGTCTTTCGTGGCTGAGATTCACATTCGATGATCCCACCGTGATCGCCGACAATCTTCGCAACCAATGCAAGACCCAGGCCGCTTCCGGTGGGCTTGGTGGTGACGAAGGGATCGAACAGGTTGGGCAGCAGATCTTCGGGAACGCCAGGGCCGTTGTCCTTGACGCAAAACTCCAGCGGCAGCGAGACGCGCGATTTCTTGCCCGGCACAGACAGGCGGACGCCCGGCCGGAACGCGGTGGTGAGCTGGATCTCGCCATCGGAGCCGAGATCGACGATGGCTTCGGCAGCGTTCTTCACCAGATTCAGGAACACCTGAATGAGCTGGTCCTGATTGGCCAGCACCGGCGGCAGCGACGGGTCGTAATCCTCGATGAAGCGGATGTTGCGGGCGAAGCCGGACTGCGCGAGGCGCTTCACGTGATCGAGGACGGAGTGAATGTTGACCGGGCCACGCGCCACCGGGCGGTCGTCGCCGAATACTTCCATGCGATCGACCAGCGTCACGATGCGATCGGCTTCGTCCATGATCAGGCGTGTCAGCATGCGGTCTTCCGACGATGCCGACTGCTCAAGTAGCTGAGCGGCTCCGCGAATTCCCGACAGCGGATTCTTGATCTCATGCGCCAGCATGGCCGCCAGCGCGATCACGGATCGGGCCGCGCTGCGATGGGTGAGCTGTCGATCCATCTTGTCGGCGATGGTGCGCTCCTGGAGCATCACCACAATATGGCCCGGACGCTCGGTGAGCGGCGCGACATGCAGATCGACCTGACGATCGCCGCCGATGCGCGGTGTGCCCAGATCCACCTTGTATTCGTTAACCGGCGAACCCGCGGCGCGAACCTGATCGATCAGCGCCAGCAGCGGACTGCCGAATGGCACCAGTTCTTTCAGAGACTGCCTGCGCAGGAACTGCGTAGAAATCTCGAAAAAGGATTCCGCCGCCATATTGGCGTCGACAATCTTGCCGTCGGGCGCGATCAGGATCACCGGATTAGGTAGCGCGTTGAGAATGGCCTCACTGTCGGTCGGGACAGGGCGACGGTGCTCTGCGGCGTTCATGCGGCAGCACTCCATGCGAAATCATCGAAAGCGTCATTCAGAGATCGCTGCACACCGGAGGGATCTTCGGATGTAAGGATCTTCTGTCGCCAGGTCTTCAGGGTCTCGGTCGGCGCGCAACTCGTAACCGCGGCCGCATCGAGCGCCCAGCCGAGATGTTTGCGCGCGTGGCGCAGACCGATGCGCAGGCCGTAGTGTCGGACCACGTCGTCGTAGAGGGCGCAGATATAAGCGAGTTGCTGCTGCAGCGACGGCACGGCTTCCGCGATGCCGGTTTCAAGACGTCGGCCGATCTGGCCGGGCAGCCACGGCATACCCTGCGCGCCCCGCCCCACCATCACGGCATCGGCGCCGGACATCTTCAGCGCACTCACGGCCTTGTCGTAGGAGGTGATGTCACCATTGACGATCACTGGGATGCTCACCGCGTCCTTCACCGGGCGCACGGCGCTCCAGTCGGCTTCGCCCTTGTAGAACTGGCATCGCGTGCGGCCGTGCACGGTGATGAGCTGGACGCCCGCCTGCTCTGCGCGCTGCGCAAGCTCAGGCGCGTTCAGCATGCGATCGTCCCAGCCCAGACGCATTTTGAGAGTCACGGGTACTTTCACGGCAGCGATGGTCGCCTCGATCAGCTTCAATGCGTGGTCGAGGTCGCGCATCAGCGCGGAGCCCGACTGACCACCAGTCACATGCCGCGCCGGGCAGCCCATATTGATATCGATGATGTCGGCGCCGGCGGCTTCGGCCACACGGGCCCCCTCGGCCATCCAGTGGGTCTCACAGCCGGCCAGCTGGACCACATGCGGACCGATCCCGGTCGCTTCGCAGCGCAATACCGACATGGGACGACCATTGACGAGATCGTCGCTGGCGGTCATTTCTGACACGACGAGGCCGGCCCCGAGTTCGGCGGTGAGCCGCCGAAACGGCGCATCGGTGATGCCCGACATCGGCGCCAGAACGACCCGGTTGGCGATCTCGATGCCACCGATTTGTAACGGCTTGCTGTATACTGAGTCCGGGGTGGTCACAGACCTGCTCGTCGTTGTCTCGTCCGCTGCATTGCGGGCATAGGGCGCATAATGCGCACATTTGTTGTGCAGTCAACCGTCATGCCTACACATTAGACAGATGCACTCATTTTGCAAGTGCAGTGCAGCAATGCACTCTTATGCAGCCACGAGAATGTAATCATACTGTTTTTGCTCGCGGCCGTGCTAAGGGCTGTGCGATCACCGCTTACCCCTTAATCACCTGACCCTGATGACAAAATCACCTAATCCTGCCGGTTTGAAGACAGCCGCCATTATCGTTGCCGCCGGCCGCGGCCTCCGCGCCGGCGCTGGTGGACCGAAGCAATATCGCATGATCGGAGGCCGCAGCGTTATTTCGCGGGCTATGGAGCCGTTTTGCAACCATCCCCAGGTCTTTGCGGTCCAGCCGATCACCAATCCAGACGATATCGCTGTGTTCAACGAGGCGGTCAGCGATTTAAGGTATCATGTTCCTGCCAATGGCGGTGCGACGCGTCAGGCGTCGGTGCATGCCGGACTCGAAGCACTGGCAGATCACGCGCCGGACATCGTGCTGATTCACGATGCAGCCCGCCCGTTCGTAACCCCTGCTTTGATCGAGCGCGCGATTGCCGCGGCGCAGATCACTGGCGCTGCCGTGCCCGGTGTCGCCGTTACCGATACGATCAAACAGGTCAACGAGGCCGGACACGTGGAAGCGACGCCGGACCGTGCACGCTTGCGCAGCGCGCAAACGCCACAGGCATTTCGTTTTGATGTCATCCTTGAAGCGCATCGTCGTGCTGCAAAGGAAGGCCGCGATGATTTCACCGACGATGCCGCGCTCGCCGAATGGGCGGGATTGACCGTGGCAACCTTTGAAGGCGATCTTGCAAATATGAAGCTCACGACTCCCGAAGATTTCATTCGCGAAGAAGCGCGTCTCGCCGCCTCGCTCGGCGATATCCGCATGGGCACGGGCTATGACGTGCACGCCTTCGGCGACGGCGATCACCTGATGATCTGCGGCGTCCGTGTGCCGCATACGCGCGGCTTCCTTGCTCACTCAGATGGCGACGTCGGCTTGCATGCGCTGGTCGATGCGATCCTGGGCGCGCTGGCTGACGGCGATATCGGTTCGCACTTCCCGCCGACCGATCCGCAATGGAAGGGCGCGGCGTCCGACAAGTTCTTGAAATACGCCGTGGACCGCGTCACCGCACGTGGCGGCCGTATCGCCAATCTCGAAGTAACGCTGATCTGCGAACGGCCCAAGATTGGCCCGCTACGCGATGCGATGCGCGCGAAGATCAGCGAGATCTCCGGTGTGGCATTGTCACGCGTCGCGGTGAAGGCGACCACCAGCGAACGTCTCGGCTTCACCGGCCGTGAAGAAGGTATCGCCGCGACTGCGGCTGCTACCATTCGCCTTCCCTGGATGGACTGACATGGCAGCGAGCGACGCACGAGCCCTCTCCCGCGCGCTGCTCGATCTCTGCCGCAGCCGCAAGCTGACGATCGCGACCGCCGAGTCCTGCACCGGCGGTCTTGTCGCCGGCGCGCTGACCGAAATTCCCGGCTCGTCCGATGTGATCGATCGCGGCTTCGTCACCTATTCCAATGCCGCCAAACACGCGATGCTTGGCGTCAAGACTGCGACGCTCGACAGCTTTGGTGCGGTCAGCAAAGAGACGGCGATCCAGATGGCCGTCGGCGCTTTGGAAGAAGCCGACGTTGACCTCGCAGTGTCGATCACAGGCATCGCAGGTCCCGGCGGTGCCACGCCGGGCAAACCGGTCGGCCTCGTGCATTTTGCCGTTGCGTCGCGTGACGGTCGCATCGTCAACAAGGAATGCCGTTTTGGCGCCATTGGCCGCAGCGCGGTGCGTCAGCGTTCCGTGCTTGAAGCTCTGCGGATGCTGATGGAATTGGCACGTGGCCCGCAGCCGCCAGCCAAGAAGCGCGAAGCCGCCAGTCTCGCTCGGCCAAGGGTGGCAAGGTCGCCGCGACGGACCGCCGTCAAACGACGCAGGCCGACCGCGCCGCTAAAAAAGCCGACGACTAAGAAGTAGACGGAACGCCCGTGACGCGCGGCACACGATAGACTTCATCCGCGCGCTTCTCGAAGGCTACGGCAAAGCGCTGGAATGCCGCGTCGAACATCGTTCCCATCAGCATCGCCAGCATGCGGCTCTTGAATTCATAGGCAATGAAGAAGCCTACGTCGCATTCCCCGTCATCTGCCTTCGGCTCGAAGGTCCAGCGGTTTTCGAGATTGCTGAACGGACCGCGCAGATATTCGACCATGATCTTCAGGTTCGGCCGATCCAGCGTCACGCGGCTGGTGAAGGATTCCTGGACCAGCTTGAACGACACGGTCATGTCGGCAACGATGACCTCGGTGCCATTCTCCTGCGGCGTGCGCTGGCGAATCTTCAGCGACTTGCACAACGGCACGAATTCCGGATAACGCTCGACATCGGCAACCAGATCGAACATCTGGGAGGCGCTGTGGCGCACGCGGCGCTTGTTGGCAAATCTCGGCATTGTCGCGTTCTCAGCGCGCGAGAGCGGCGCGCGCAGCCTGCAGCTTGGCGAAATCCTCGCCGGCATGATGCGACGAGCGTGTCAGCGGGCTCGCCGACACCATCAGGAAGCCCTTGGTGTAGGCGACTTTCTCATAGCCGCTGAATTCATCGGGGGTGACATAGCGCGACACCACGTGATGCTTGCGCGTCGGCTGCAGATACTGGCCGATCGTGAGGAAGTCGATATCGGCGGAGCGCATGTCGTCCATCACCTGCAGCACCTCGTGGCGCTCCTCGCCGAGGCCGACCATGATGCCGGACTTGGTGAAGATGGTGGGATCGATCTCCTTCACTCGCTGTAGCAACCGCAGCGAATGGAAATAGCGCGCGCCCGGCCGCACCGTCAGATAGCGCGACGGCACGGTTTCGAGATTGTGGTTGAACACATCGGGCTTCGCTGCGACGACGACTTCGAGGGCGCCCGGCTTGCGCAGGAAGTCCGGCGTCAGGATTTCAATCGTGGTCGTAGGACATGCCGCGCGAATGGCACGAATCGTTTGCGCAAAATGCTCGGCGCCGCCATCGGCGAGATCGTCGCGGTCCACCGAGGTGATGACCACGTGATGCAGGCCGAGCTTGCGGACGGCTTCGGCGACATGCTCGGGCTCCATGCCGTCGAGAGCGTTGGGCATCCCCGTTTTCACGTTGCAGAACGCACAGGCGCGGGTGCAGGTGTCACCCATGATCATGAAGGTGGCGTGCTTCTTCTGCCAGCACTCGCCGATATTCGGGCAGCCGGCTTCCTCGCACACAGTAACAAGGCCGTTTTCCTTGACGATCTTGCGGGTGTCGCCATAGCCACGGCTGGTTGGCGCGCGGACACGGATCCAGTCCGGCTTCGGCGGCGAGAACGAATCCGGCCGATTCACTTTTTCAGGGTGACGCGGGCGGAGCTGCGTGGTGGAAACGGTATCGAGGACGACGACCATGAACTGTCCGTTCTGAGTGAAGCCTTAGGTAATCCGCCGGGCCCTGTCCTGCAACCCGCCCTCGCCTTGCCCGGCCCTGCATCGTAACATAGCAGGCAGAATGGCTCCAAAACCTCACCAAATCCCCCAAAAGCTCGGCAAGGCACTCAAACGCAGCTTTTTCGCTCGGAGCGTGCACGATGTGGCCCCCGAACTGATCGGCGCGACGCTCCTGGTCGATGGCATCGGTGGCGAGATCGTCGAGGTCGAGGCCTATCATCACACCGAGCCCGCGGCCCATTCCTTCAACGGGCAGACGCCGCGCAACCAGATCATGTTCGGGCCGCCCGGCTTTGCCTATGTCTACCGCTCCTACGGCATCCACTGGTGCGTGAATTTCGTCTGTGAGGCCGAGGGGGCGGCCAGCGCGGTGCTGATCCGGGCATTGCAGCCGACCTTCGGGATTGGCGAGATGCAGCTGCGGCGCGGGCTGCAGGATGACCGCATGCTGTGTTCGGGACCGGGCAAGGTGTGCCAGGCACTCGGCATCAGCATCGCGCATAACGGGCTGGCGCTGGACAAGCCGCCGATCGCGATCCATGCAAGGACGGAGATGCCGGACATCGTCGCCGGCATCCGCATCGGCATCACCAAGGCCGTGGAATTGCCGTGGCGTTATGGGGTGAGAGGCTCGCGTTATCTCAGCAAGCCGTTTGCGAAGGTGTGAGCGGTGGGATGGGTAGAGCGTCTTCGCGAAACCCATCAATCGCGAACATGGAGGTGATGGGTTTCGCTGCGCTCTACCCATCCTACGATCAAACTCACACCGCGTTCTTGAGCCGCTCCAGCGCTTCCAGCGTCTTGGCCTTGCGGGCCTCGGCTGCCTCGCGCTTTTCGCGTTCTTCCTCGACGATCTCTTCCGCGGCGTTGGCGACGAATTTCTCGTTGGAGAGTTTGGCGTCGGCGCGCTTGATGTCGGCTTCGGCTTTCACCAGTTCCTTGTCGAGACGCGTCTTCTCGGCGCCGAGATCGATCACGCCCTTCAGCGGCAGTGCTGCGACCTCGCCGCGGATCAGGAGCTGCACGGCGCCCTGCGGCGCGACATCGGCGAAGGATATGTCGCCGAGACGAGCGAGGCGCTTGACGACATCGCTCCAGCGCTGGGCACGGGCTTGAGTTTCCGTAGAAGCGCCGGCCAGCACCAGTGGCGTCAATGTTGCCGGCACGATGTTCATCTCGGCACGCACCGAACGAACCTCCGTCACCAGGTCGATGACCCAGCCGATTTCGGCTTCGGCGGCGTCATCCTTGAAATCGGTGACCGGTTCGGGATCTCCCATCAGGATCGGTGCGACGATCGGATCGCTCGCGGCGGTTGCGATGATCAGCGCTTCCTGCTCGCGCGTCAGGCCGCTCGCCTTGCGTGACCACGGCGCGAGTGCCAGCAGACCGTCGCGCGGCGCCGTGACGGCCCAGAGTTCTTCCGTGATGAACGGCATGAACGGGTGCAGCAGCTTCAGGATCTCATCGCGGGCCCAAGCGACCATCGCGCGGGTTTCGGTCTTGGCCGGACCGTCCTCGCCCATCATGAAGGGCTTGGCGAGTTCGAGATACCAGTCGCAATACACGTTCCAGACGAAGCGATAGGTCGCGCCCGCGGCATCGTTGAAGCGATAGGCTTCGATGGCCTCGGTGACTTCGCGCGTCGCCTTCACGGTCTCATGCGCGATCCAGCGGTTGAGCACTTCCTTGGCTTTGGTCGGATCGAAGCCAGCCGGCAGCACACACTCGTTCATTTCGGCGAAGCGGCAGGCATTCCAGAGCTTGGTCGCGAAATTGCGATAGCCCTCGACGCGCTGGGTCGCGAGCTTGATATCGCGGCCCTGTGCGGCCATCGCAGCCAGCGTGAAGCGCAGCGCATCGGCGCCGTACTGGTCGATCAGGTTCAGGGGATCGATGACGTTGCCCTTCGACTTCGACATCTTGGCGCCCTTCTCGTCGCGGACGAGGGCGTGGATGTAGACGGTCGGGAACGGCACGTCCTTCTTGAAGTGCATGCCCATCATCATCATCCGGGCGACCCAGAAGAAGATGATGTCGAAGCCGGTGACGAGCACATTGGTGGGATAGTAGCGATCCACATCAACTGAGCTCTGCGGCCAGCCCAGCGTCGAGAACGGCCACAGCGCCGACGAGAACCAGGTGTCGAGCACGTCTTCATCGCGCGTGATGAAGCCCTCGCGCTTCGCCGGATCGAGCGCCATATCGTGGCCCTGCTCTTCCGTGATTACCTCCTGCTCGACATAATAGCCGAGCGCGTTGCCGACCGCTTCTTCCTCGGTCTCGGCGACGAACACCTTGCCGTCCGGACCGTACCAGGCCGGGATCTGATGGCCCCACCACAGCTGGCGCGAGATGCACCACGGCTGGATGTTCTCCATCCATTCGTAATAGGTCTTTTCCCAGTTCTTCGGCACGAACTCGGTCGCGCCGGTGCGCACGGCGGCGATCGCCGGCTGCGCCATGGTCTTGGCGTCGACATACCACTGGTCGGTGAGGTACGGCTCGATGACGACGCCGGAGCGATCGCCATGCGGCACCATATGCGTGTTGGGCTCGATCTTCTCCAGGAAGCCGAAATCTTCCAGCCGCTGCACGATGGTCTTGCGCGCCTTGAAGCGCTCCATGCCATGCAATTCTTCGACCAGCTCCGACGCTGCGACCGGCAGGCCGTGCAGATAGTCCTCGTTATCGGCGAGTGCGAGCTTGCCTTCGATATCGAGGATGCTGATGCGTGCAAGGCCGTGGCGGTTGCCGACTTCGAAGTCGTTGAAGTCGTGCGCCGGCGTAATCTTCACCGCGCCAGAGCCCTTCTCCGGGTCGGAATATTCGTCGGCGACGATCGGGATCAGGCGGCCGACCAGCGGCAGAACCACGTTCTTGCCGATCAGATGGGTGTAGCGTTCGTCATCCGGATTCACGGCGACGCCGCTGTCGCCGAGCATCGTCTCGGGACGCGTGGTGGCAACGGTGATGAACGAGGTCGGATCTTCCGGATCGAAATTCTTGCCTTCGAGCGGATAGCGCAGATGCCAGAGGTTACCCTTGACCTCGACCTGCTGCACTTCGAGATCGGAAATCGCCGTCAGCAGCTTCGGATCCCAGTTCACAAGGCGCTTGTCCTTGTAGATCAGGCCCTCGCGGTGCAACTGCACGAACACCTTGATGACCGCCTCGGACAGGCCCTCGTCCATGGTGAAGCGCTCGCGCGACCAGTCGCAGGAGGCGCCGAGGCGCTTCAACTGATTGACGATCACACCGCCGCTCTCGGCCTTCCACTTCCAGACGCGTTCAAGAAATGCCTCGCGGCCCATGTCGCGGCGACCGGGCTCCTGGCGTTCCATCAACTGGCGCTCGACCACCATCTGGGTCGCGATGCCGGCATGGTCAGTGCCGGGCTGCCACAGCACGTCGCGGCCGCGCATGCGCTCGAAACGACAGAGCACGTCCTGCAAAGTGTTGTTGAGGGCGTGGCCCATATGCAGCGAGCCGGTGACGTTCGGCGGCGGGATCACGATCGTATAGGGCTCGGCATCCACCCGGTCCGCGCGGCCGGCCTTGAACGCGCCTTCGGCTTCCCAGGCAGCGGCGATGCGGGTCTCGATATCGGCAGGCTGATAGGTCTTTTCGATCATGACAATTCAATCAAATCAGGGGTTTTCGGCCACGGTTTTAGGGCCTGGGGCGAACGCAGGAAGCCGATGGCGCTAGAAACCCGCCAGCGCGGCTCAAGTCAACATATAGGGCTGTTTAACCACCCCGGAGGGCCAAACGAAGGCCCTGAAAGGCCGTCGTTGCCTGTCTCGCGGGCTTAGCGGCCGCCGCCGCGCGAGACGCGCTCGATCTCAGCCTTGACGATGCGCTCGACGAGGCCCGGCAGGTTGTCGTCCAGCCAGGACTTCAGCATCGGACGCAGCATCTCCTTGACGAGATCCTCAAGGGTCCGCGCGTTGTTGCTCAGGACCGTATTGGCCAGCGCATTGAAGGCCGACTCCACGGACGACACGGTGCTGTGTGACAGGATCTGCTGCGGTGCGACCGGGGGCGGATCATAGGACGGCGGGTCGAAGCGCGGTGCGGGTCGTTGGCTGCTGGCAGCGACAGCTTCGGCGAATTCGAGGTCGTCATCCGGCTCGACATGCTGGAATGCGGGTTCCGGCTCGGGGTCGGCGACCACCATCTCGTCGGTCAGTTCGAACACATCACCGTCGGGCTGCGCCGGGCGCACCTCTTCCTCGGTGGTCGCGGCTTCCAAGCTGGCCAACATCGCGTCGATGTCGTCCTGGCTGTTGGAGGCAGCAGGCTCCGGCGGCGGTGGCGCGGGCTTCGGGGCTGGAGGCGGTGCTTTGGCGGCAGCAGCCTGCGCGGCAGGAATCGCCGACGGCGGGATGTCTGTCATCGCAGCAGGCTTGGGTGCAGGAGCTGGCTTGGGCGGCGGCGGAGGAGCAACTTCGGCGACGGCCGGCTTCGCTTCGTCGTCGGCGATGATACGTCGGATCGACGCCAGAATCTCCTCCATCGAGGGCTCCTGGACCTTTGCAGGTTGCGTCATGTCCGACTCCGCATCATCAACGCTCTCGTCAATATTTTACACCAGACGAGGCTGAATTTGCGGGTTGTCGTTTTGACGACCGTTCGATTCAGCGCGCAAGCCTGACTTGTCCCCAAGATCAAGCGAGGCCTGACCACCAGCTGTCGCGCGGGAAATGCCCAAGGAATTAGGAGAGGCATTCCGAATCGCTAAGCCAGCAATGCAAACGGTACGTCATCGGACAAATTGATTGCAAGCAAAGGGCCGCACAAGCGGCCCTTTCGACACGATATCAGGTGATATCCGAGCGCGTTAGCGTCCGTCGGGCGTACGCACGCCGACCCAGCTATCGCGCACCTGATGATAGTGCACGCTGGGGTCATACACATTGGTGTTCAGCTTCATCACCATCGGTGACAGACGGCCAACTGCGTTGAGCACCGAGTATGATGCCACCACACGATCATGCTGCGCCGTGACAAGCGCGACGCGCGCGTTCACCAGCGCCTGCTGGGCATTCAACACGTCGAGCGTGGTGCGCTGGCCGGCCTTGGCTTCTTCGCGAACGCCGTTCAGCGCAATTTCGGAAGCCTGCACCTGTGCCTGTGCGGACGAGACCTGCGCCCTACCCGCCAGCAACTGACCCCAGGCCTGCACGACGCTCGCGCGCGCCTGATCGCGCGTCTGGTCGAGAGCGAGGCGTTGCTGCGCGAGCGTTTCCTTGGACTGACGGATCAGCGAATATTCGCCGCCGCCCTGGTAAACCGGGACCGACACCTGGGCGATGCCTGACGCCGTCAGACCGCGCGGCTGCGAGATCGACTGTTCCCAACCCTGCTGGATGTTGGCCGTCAGCGTCACTGTTGGAAACAGTGCGCCTTCGTTGACCTTGGTGTTCAGGAAACTGATGTCGACCCCGAACATTGCTGCGGTCACGCTCGGATTTTCAGTGAGGCCGAGCTCGATAGCGGCAGGTAGCGTGGCGGGCAGAAAGCGGTCGACTGGCGAACCTGCCTGCAAAGCCACCGGCTCGTTGCCGATAATGCGGCGGAAATTCGAGCGCGTGGTCGTCAGCGTCGATTCGGCGCTCAGCAACTGCGTACGGCCGGCGGCGAGCTGCGCCTCGGACTGCGCCACGTCGGTGCGCGTGACTTCGCCGACATTGAACCGGTCGCGGGTCTGCTTCAGCGTCTGCTCGAGCACACGCACGTTGCTGCGCTGAACCTCGACGGTGGCCGCGTCGCGCAGGTAATCCATGTAGATAGTCGCGGCGGAAAGCAACACTGACTGTTCCAGCACGCGCAGGCCTTCGCGTGCGGACGATACCTGGCTTTCGGCAGCTCGGGTACGGTTTGCAGTCTGCTGGCCGTTGTACACATTCTGGGTGATGGTCGCGCCAACGGCGCGGGGAACCTGCACGCCGTGAATTGCGGTCGCAGTACCTGCAATGCTGTTGACCGCGTCCGTGTACTGATAGCCACCACTTGCGGTGATCGCGACCCTCGGCCGATAACCCGACAAAGCCTGCGGCACGTTCTCGTCAGTGACGCGCACCGAAGCGCGCTGGGCATTCAATTGAGGATTGTTCTGATAAGCGCGAACCAACGCCGCTTCGATCGTGTCAGCCAGAACGGGTGACGCTCCGGCAAATGCCAGCAAAAGGGCCGCAGCTGCAGCACCGGTGAGAGCTTTTACGCCGCCCATTCTTGGTAATCCATTCATGCCGTTCACTGATCCGGGCGCACACTTATGGCGACCGAACAGATGATGTCCGTTAGCGAGTCTCCACTCACCATATTCCGCGCATCGGCGAGACGGAACCTCTCGTGGAAACTTGACAGTGAAAACTTGGCGAATGGGACATCCAAGCCACACTTGTAATTACCGCTGGCGATATTAGCGGTGCCCCGATGCCCGATAAGGCGGACATCAGCCCTAGAAAACGAATGCCGGGAGCTTTTCCATGCCCGGTAGAACCGGTGCGGTAGCATCGAACAGGGGGCGGGAGCCAAAATCCTCGTGGGAATGGGTCACGATAACGGCGCGGGCGGGCTTGGTCAGGGCGAACACGCCCACGAGTTGCCCGCCGGGCGCCAGCTGCTTGTAGAGCCCCGTTGGGACGATTTCCGTCGCGCCGGCCAGAACGATCAGATCATAGGGGCCGTTCGCGGCATCGCCATCAGCCGCCATGCCGGCCGCGCTGGTGACCTGCCCGGCAAACTGGGCGATCACGGCGGCCGCATAGCCCGTGGGGCAACCAACCACCAGAACCCTGTCGGTCGCCTTTACGTCGGAGGCCTGCAGCATCCGCGCCAGCACCACCGGCTTGATCAGAAAGCGATTCGGGGCGACTTCGAGGTCGAGGTCCAGATAGGCCATGGCGCGCTGGCTGGCAGGAACGAACTCCTCGCGCGGCACCGCAAGCATGGCGTCGATGATGCGCAAATCGGTGACGTCGCTGGGACGCACCTGACCATCAACCATCTTCTGGCGTGCGGTCGAAAAGTCGGACATGAGCAATCCCTTGCAAACGGCTGGAAGTTCCTTTTGCAGGAATTACGGCAGCGCACAGCGGGATGCAAGGTTCGTAAAAACACAGCAGCCAACGCGCTATCGAGGCGGTCCCGAGCGCGGTTTCTGGCAGCCATTTTTGCGGAAGGATGTTTGGCTCCCCGGGCTGGATTCGAACCAGCGACCATTCGATTAACAGTCGAATGCTCTACCGCTGAGCTACCAGGGAACGTGCGAAGCTTGTTCGCAGGCCGCAGCGTATAACAAAGCGATCCGCGCTTGGAAAGCAGGAAATGCACCTCTTCCCATAGAGGCCGCCAATCGGGGAAAACTCCGAAAAAGCCTCATGTTACGGGATTTTCTTGATGCTTGACCCGTTCTCGCCGGGCCCATGTCGCATGCGGGCGAAGAATAATCTTTCCAACCGTGTCGCTATTTAGTCTTATTGCACCGCAAGACTGCCCGTTGCGACGTTGAACAAGTTCCGAATCGAACGAGGTGACCGATGCCAGCCACGCACACCGACCGCGCGCTTCCGACCGACCTCAACTCCCTGCCCTTTATCAGTGATGACGAATGCGTCACCCGGCTCGCCGAAGCCGTCGAGGCGCATGACAGCGATCACCTCGATGAGGTGGCGCTCCTGATCGGGCGCCTCGCGGTGCCGATCGAAATCTAGGGAATCACGTTGCCCGGGGCCATTGTCTCCGGGATTACGTCCCGGGAATCACATCCCGACGCCGAGGAAGTCCCGCATCAGATCGGGACTGGCATTGAGGTCGGCCGGCGTGCCTTCGAACACCACGTGGCCGTTATTGAGCCCGTAGACGCGGTTGGCGAAGCTCAATGCAGCCGCAACGTTCTGCTCGACCACAATCATGGTGCGGCCCTCAGCGGCGAGATTGCGTGAGACCTCGACGAGATCACGCACGATCAGCGGCGCCAGGCCCTCGAACGGCTCGTCCAGCAGGATGATGCGCGCATCACGGATCAACGCGCGTGCAATCGCCAGCATCTGCTGTTCGCCGCCAGACAGTGTGCGTCCGGCCGATTTGCGGCGCTCCTTGAGGCGCGGAAACACGTCGTAGATTCGATCGTAGGACCACGCATTCGGCGCCGTCAGCGCCGCGATGCGCAGGTTTTCCTCGACCGTCAGGCCGCCAAAGATGGCGCGCTCTTCCGGCACCAGTTGGACGCCCATGCCGGCGATGGCCGATGGCGGCAGGCCCTCGATGGATTTGCCGTCGAGACGGATATGGCCGCTGCGCGGTGACAGCACGCCCATGATCGAGCGCAGCGTCGTGGTCTTGCCGGCGCCGTTACGGCCGAGCAGCGCGACCACCTCGCCCTGCTCGACCCGGATCGACAGGTCGAACAGCACGTGGGAATCGCCATACAGCGTATTGATCTTGTCGACTTCAAGCAGGCTCATGCGCGTGCAGCCCTCCCAGATAGGCGTCTTGCACGGCCGGATTGCGCCGGATCTCGTCGGCGGTGCCGTCCGCCAGCAGCCGGCCCTCATAGAGCACGGTGATGCGCTCGGCGAGTTCGAAGATGGCGTCGAGATCGTGCTCGACGATGACCACGGTTCGCGAGCGCCCGATATCGCGAATGAAGGCGCAGGTCGCGATGCGTTCTGCCGGGCTCATGCCGGCTAAGGGTTCGTCGAGCAGCAATACGTTCGGGCTGGTCGCCAGCGCCATGCCGATCTCAAGCCGGCGCTTCTCGCCGTAAGCCAGGATATGTGCCGGCGTGTCGGCACGTTCGACCAGATTGAGCAGGCCGAGGATCGAGGCGATCTGCTCCTCGACGTCGGGAATGCTGCCGGCTCTGCGCAACAGATCGAAGCGCATCGGGCCGCGACGGCGTGCCAGTGCCGCGATCCGCAGGTTCTTGCGCACCGTCAGATTGGGAAACAGCTGATTGAGCTGATTGCTCTTGGCGATGCCGAGCTGCGCCGCGCGGCTGACGCCGACGCCTGTGACCTTCTCACCGAACAGCAACACTTCGCCGGAGGACGGGCTGACTTCGTCAAGCAGCATCTTGAACAGTGTGCTCTTGCCGGCGCCATTCGGGCCGATCACCGCATGGATCGAGCCGCGGCGGACCTGGAAGGAGACGCCATCGACGGCTTTGAGGCCGCCATAATGCCGCGCCAGAGACCGCGCTTCGAGCGCAATGTCGCTGTCACCCGTCGTGGGCTCGGCAAGGGTCAGCCTGACCTCCTTGGGCGGCGCGACGGGTTTGGTGGCGACATCAATATTATGCGCCTCGATGGCCTCGGTTTTAGCCTCGGCCGCCCGTGCGGCAGCCAGGTTACGGCGTTCGTTCCACCAATGGGCGATCTCGCCGCAGATGCCGCGGCGCAGCCCTATGACCAGAATGATGAAGGCGATGCCGAGCACCAGCTTCCACAGGATCGCAAAGCCCGGAATGAGCTGCAGATTGTCGCGCAGCCACAGCCAGACGGCCGCGCCGACCAGCGGACCGATCAGCGTGCCGGCACCGCCGACAATGGTTTGAACTACGAGCTGTCCCGACGTCTCCAGCGAGAACGCATCCGGCGGCATGTAGCTCTGGAACGAACCGAGCAGACCGCCGGCAAGGCCCGCATAGAGCGCGGCGATGACGAAGGCCGTCAGCTTGTAGGCCGGCACGTTATGGCCGAGCATTGCGACGCGACCGGTGTTCTCCTTGATCGCCAGCAGGATCGCGCCGACCGGCGAGCCGACGATGCGGCGCGCCAGCACGTAGCCGAGAAAGAAGATCACCGCGAATAGGATATACATCGGCATGCCCGCGCTGATGCGGATCGCATTGGCGCCGAAGCCGAGCACCGGCACCGGCACGCCGGGGATTCCGTTCTCGCCGCCGGTGTAGTCCGACAGCGGGGAATTCTCGATGAAATAGGCCATCTGGCCGAAGGCCAGCGTGATCATCGTGAAATAGATGCCAACCCGGCGCACGGCGAACCAGCCGACCAGGAGGCCGAACAGGCCGGCTGCAACGGTGCCGATCGCCAGCGCCAGCCAGACGCTATCGATGGTGTGGGACACCAGCAGATAGGCGCTGACAAAGCCGCCGACGCCGAAAAATGCGGCCTGTCCAAAGGACAGCAGGCCCGTCAGGCCGAACAGGATATCGAAGCCGAGGCCGATCAGGCCCCAGTTCAACACACGTGTCAGCAGATCGGTCGAGAAACCGAGATGCGGAAACACGATGGGTGCCACGATCAGCGTGCACAGCACCGCGAGTTCGGGAAGCCAGCCCCGCAAGCCGCCGGAACGAGGACGCATCATGCGCGGCCTTCCGAACCGAACAGGCCTTGCGGGCGCATGATCAGCAGCACCGCCATCAGCGCGTAGAGCATCACTTCCGAATAGGACGAGTTGAAAGCACTTGTCAGGCTGATGATCTCGCCCGCGATCAGGCCGCCGATGACTGCGCCCGGGAACGAGCCGAGGCCGCCGAGCACGATAACCACGAAAGACTGCGCCATGAAATTGGCGCCCATGTCCGGCGTCACGGCCACGACCGGCGCATAGAGCATGCCGGCGAGACCGACGGCGACAACGCCGATGGCGAAGACCAGCAGGAAAGCGCGGCGCACATTGATGCCGAGGATGCCGACCATGCCGGGATTCTCGATGCCGGCGCGAACCACAAGGCCCATCGAGGTGCGATAGAGCACGAGATAGAGACTGAGCAGCAGACCCGCGATGATCGCGATCAGCTGCAGGCGATAGGTTGGGTAGATCAGGAAGCCCATCTGGGTCGCGCCCTGCCCCCAGGACGGCACCGGCACCCGCTGCGCATTGCCGCCGAAGGCTGCACGCACGCATTCGACGAGCACGATGCCGACACCGTAGGTGACGAGGATCTGATCCTCATGCGGACGGTCGTAGAAATAGCGGATGATGATGCGTTCCAGCAGGAAGCCGAGCACCAGCATGAAACCGCAGCCGACGACGATCGCGAGCACGAAGGACGAGGTGTATTGCAGCAGCACGAAAGCGGCATAGGCACCCACGGCGAACAGCGCGCCGTGAGCGAAATTGAGGACCCCAAGCGTGCCCAGGATGATCGTCAAACCACTGCTGACGAGGGCCAACAATGTGCCGAGGGCCAGGCCGTTGAAGGCCTGCGAGATGAGGACGGGCCAGCTTGGCATGGTGATCCTTAGGTGTAGGGGCCGAGCTTGCAGCCGAAGAAGTCGGGAGCATTCATTACGCTTTCGCCGTCGGCGATATCGACGATCTCGTAGAAGTCTTCCTTGTTCTTCATCTCTGACGGCTTCTTGCCGCGCAGGATCGGGATCGGGCGTACCATCTGGTGATCCTCGGCGCGGAAATAGACCTTGCCGATGGTCGTCTCGTAAGGCTGCGCCTTGGAGCTCTCCATCGCCTTGATCACATCGACCGGATTGAACGTACCGGCGCGTTCGACCGACATCGCCCACAGATAGGTCTGCATGTAGCCGATATGCGCGCCCCAGCGCGGATAGTACTTGTTCTGCGCCACGAAACTCTCAACGAAGGTCTTGGCGAGCGGATAGGTGTCCTGCAGGCCCCACCAGAAATCGCAGCTGCCATAGACGCCCTGCATCAGTTCGGCGCCGAGCTCCTTGTCCTGGAACGAGGACAGGTTCGGCACCACGAGCTTCATGCGCTTCAGTACACCGAACTGCTCGGCCTGCTTGGTCGAGGCAACCGCATCGCCGCCGAAGGCGATGTTGACGAAGACATCCGCGCCGCTATTGGCGATGTTCAGGAGCGCCGACGAATAGTCGGTGGTGCCGAGCGGCACGACCTCCTTGGCGACCTGCTTCCAGCCCTGCTCCGCCGAGAACTTGGCGAAGCTGTCATAGACGGTGTGGCCATAGGTGTAGTCAGGCACGAGGAAGGCCGACTTCACGTTCTTGCCGAGCGCCTTGGCGACGACGGGCGCCATCGCCTTCGCGGCCATGTAAGCGTTCTGCTGGGAGCGGAAGCCATAGCGCTGGCAGTTCTTGCCGGTGATGTCGTTGGAGCCGGCGATGCCGACCATGTACAGCACCTTCTCGCGCGACCCGAGTTCTTCGAGTGCAATGGCGCTGGCGCTCGATACCGAGCCCGACACCATGATCGCCTTGTCGCGCTGGATGAACTGGGTGGCGCTCTGCACGTCGAGGTTGGGTTTACCTTCGGTGTCGGAGACCTTGTACTTGATCTGCCGTCCGAGCACGCCCTTGCCCTTGAGGCCCCACTTCTGCGCGATATCACCGCCGGCATTGATCTGCGCGATAGCCAGTTCATAGCCGAGTTTGAGGTCGCCGCCGTCACCCGAAAAGACGCCGGTGAGCGGGATGGTCAGACCGACGAAAACCGAATCCGCCGTGACGCCTTCCGGGAAAGTACCGATAGTGGCCGGCGATTGTGCGAAGGCGCTGCCTGGAAGCATGAGGCCGGCGGCAGTGCCGGCTCCTCCGAGCAAAAGCTGTCGACGGTCAAACTGCATGACACACCCTTCTGGTTCGATCACCGCCGCGATTGGCTGGTGAGCCGCAATGGGGATTAGCCCCGGCGAAATTGAGCTTCTGGAACGGCATGCCGTCGCAACTCTCGGTGCCTGCGAGATCATCGCAGGAGCCTCATTCATGGTCACTCGCTGAACCCGAAAGTCCGGCAGCGCTGCATCCGCAAAGCGAGAGAGACGGATCGTTCTTTGTTCCCGTCAGGCTAGGTTGCTTCGGATCGCACGGGGTATAGACAATCCTGCAAAGGGCCTTGCAGACTGGCTTTTCCACCGCGACATGGCGTCCCAGCGACGCGCACTGGCACAGCTCTTGCTGTTACTCCTGAGATGGACAATTTCAAATCGCTCGATTGGGACGACCTCAAGGTCTTCATTCACGCGGCGCGCGGCGGCAGCCTTGGCAGTGCGGCCAAGCGCCTCCGGGTCGATCAATCCACCATCAGTCGCCGCATCGCGCATCTCGAGAGCACGCTGGGTGTGGCGCTGTTCGAGCGATTGCCGTCCGGACTGAAGGTCAACGAGACCGGCGACCGCCTGCTCTGCCATGCCGAGCGGATCGAGAGCGCCGTGATCGCCATGCGGGAAGACGTGCAATGCGGTGGCAGCCGTATGGCTGGCCGGGTCCGTCTTGCCACGATGGAAGGCATCGCCTCGCTCTACCTCGCCTACCGTTTCGTCGAATTGCGCAAACAGCATCCCGACCTGACTGTTGAACTGCTGACGTCACCGCAGAGCGTCTCAGTGAATCGTCGCGAGGCCGATCTGTTTCTGAGCTTCTTCCGCCCGACCGGTCAGGGCATGGTCTCGGAGCGTATCGGCTGCTTTCAGCTCGGGCTCTATGCGTCGCAAGAGTATCTCGACGCGCATGGCGTGCCGAAGAGCCCATCCGAACTCACAAAGCACAGCTTCGTCACCTATATCGACGACCAGATCCAGCTCGACTCCGTGCGCTGGCTCGATGACATCATCAAGAGCCCGCCGGTCTCGTTCCATTCCAACAGCATGTGCGCGCAGATGAATGCTGCGGCCGGCGGTGTAGGGCTCGTGCTGCTGCCGAGCTTTGCCACGGCGCGTCGCCCCGACCTGATCCCAGTGCTGCACGACAAGCTGTCCACCACGCGAGAGCTGTGGATCAACGTCCATAACGATCTGCAATTCGTGCCGCGCATCCGCGCGGTATCGAGCTTCCTGAAGTCGACCTTCAAGGCGGATCCCCTGATGCAGGCCAGCACCAGGGGCCGCAAAATGCTGGATACTCTGCTGGAGACAGACACACCCGCCACAGCCCAGACAGTTTAATGTTACCGTCTGCGATGCGTGATCGGCGTTCGCGAACCACACCATTGATCCAATGAGGTAAACGCCCCGGTAACCATGACGGGCCTCACGTGTGGATCGGTACAATTTGAACGATCCATTCAACAGCCCAACAAAGGCTTTGCGTCAGATTGCTCTCAAGACAGGGAGCTAAAAGATGAGCGAAGCCGAATTTGACTATCTGCTGGAGACAGTCCGGGCCGAAATCGAGGCCGATGTGCGGGACGATCTGCGCAGCCAGGAAATGTTCTTCGCCCCGATTCCGACCGCTGCGAACGACAATGACGGCCCTTGGCCGCTGATTCCGTTTCCGGATGGCTGGCAGGCCTCCTGCTGATCTTGTGTCGGTATGTCGGACCCATGAAAGATTTCAGCCGGGCATTGCCTAAATGGCGAACGGTCTGTAACTAACCCGCTATGGGGCCATGTGGCGGAATGGTTACGCGCCGGTCTGCAAAACCGTTTATTCGGGTTCGATTCCCGACGTGGCCTCCATCAATCCAATCAATAACTTAGCCTGCCAGACCCGCGATCGGGGCGCGACTGCTATGAGTGGTGCGCTGCAACACTTCGCTTGGCACGATTGGAGTATTGATCGTAGCATCCTGCCAACCCTAGGGGGCACGATGAACATCCGGGTCTTGATCGCCACATTGCTGATGACTTCGCCAGGCTGGGCCCAGACCAAACCGCCCGTTCCGGTTCGCACCGATCCCTGCGCACCGATCGGCCGGACCGCCGACGGCCAGTTGGTCTACTCCCTGAAGTGCGAGAAGCTGCCGGTTCCAGTGGTGCCGCCGCAGGCTGCAGCCCCGGCACCGCCTCCCGCACCCGTCGTGGAAGAAGCTCGCGGCGGACTGTTCCGCAATCCGTTTCCGTCGCTCGTCAGGCCGTCATCATCGAGTGACGAGCGTGAAGCCGGCGTCGGTCCGCCGCCCAGCAGCCGATAGGCCGGGATCAATCAAAACCGAACGCGATCAGGCGTGCTTCTTACGCCGCCAGTCGCGCTTGGGTTTGGGCTTTGGCGCCAGTTCCGGCATGACGGTCTGGGCTTCGCGATATTTTGCCAGCATCCGCTCGAAAGCCTCGTTCAGCGTGGTCTCGATCTCCGGCTTCCGTTCGAGGCTGGCCAGCAGCATCCCCGCGGCTTCGATGGTCGACAGGCCGTCCTTGCGCGGTTCGCGGCGCAGCTTGCCGTAGAGCGACGGTTTGGCCGGTCCGAGAATGACGCGCTGGCATTTCAGCATCCAGGCATTGCGCCACCACAGCGCCTTAGCCTGGCTCCAGGTGCCGTCGAGCAGCACGATGCCCTGGATGTCCTTGAGCAGTGCGCGCTGGTTTTCCTCAGCCTGACCCTTGCGGTCGATGGCGAGGATATCCCGGTCGGTCTCGTAATCGGTGACCTTGGCCGAGCCAAGGTAGAGGATCGCCCAGCGGGCGGGATCGGCGACCGGCTTGCCCAGCGCCTTGGCGAGGCTCGGCCAGGACAAGCCGATTTTGACCGTGGCCTCCTTGAAATGTAGCGCGGCGACGCGGGCGGTGCCCAGCGCCCTGTCCTGCTCCTGCGGATGCTGCAGGATCAGGAGCTCGATCTTGTTGTCGATGGGCGTAATGCTGTCGCAGATGCACAGCGGCATCGGCTTGTGGCAATGCGGACATTCCGGGATCGCTTCAGCGACCTCAGCGGCTTGCAGATCTGATTTCTTGGACATTGCCCGCTATACGCCGCGTGGCCCGAGGCTTCAACCGCCGTAACGCCCGGATTTCGCTATTCGGCCGGGGCCGGCAGCGGTGCCGGGCGGGAGCGGTTACGCAGCCGATCGATCAGGAGATAGATCACCGGCGTCGTGTAAAGCGTCAGTACCTGCGAGACGAACAACCCGCCGATGATGGTGATGCCCAGCGGGCGGCGCAGTTCCGTGCCCGGCCCGGTCGCGATGACCAGCGGGATCGCCGCGAATACCGCCGCCAGCGAGGTCATCAGGATCGGGCGGAAGCGCACGGTGCAGGCCTCGAAGATCGCCTCGGCGGGCGACAGTCCGCGATGCCGCTCCGCCTCGATGGCGAAATCGACCATCATGATTCCGTTCTTCTTGACGATGCCGATGAGGAGAATGATCCCGACGAAGGCGATCACGGTCAGCGGCGTGTTGGTGATCTGCAACGCCAACAACGCACCGAGTCCCGCCGAGGGCAGCGTCGAGATGATGGTCAGAGGGTGCACCAGGCTCTCATAGAGCACGCCCAGCACGATATACATCGCGATCAGCGCGCCGAGGATCAGTAGTGGCTGCCGCCCCGTCGTCTTGCTGAAGTCACCGGCATTGCCGTCGAATCCTCCCCGGATTCCTTCGGGCATATGCAGTTCGTCGACCGCGCGCTGGATGTTGCCTGTCACGGCATCGAGCTGCACGCCGGGTAGCGTGTTGAACGACACCGTGGTCGACGGGAACCCCTGCGAGTGGAACACCGCCAGCGCCGACAACGTGCGCGACATGCGCACAACCGCCGACAGCGGCACCTGTGATCCATTCAGGCCCGCAACATAGATGCGATCGAGATCGGACGGATCGTTCTGGAATTTCGGATCGATTTCGAGCACCACCTTGTATTGGTTCCGCTGGGTATAGATCGTCGAGATCTGCCGTTGCGAGAACGCGTTGTTCAAGGCGTTGTCAATGTCCTGCACCTTGACGCCGAGGCTCGATGCCATCTTGCGGTCGATGGTCAGCGTCAATTGCAATCCGCCGGGATCGCGGTCGCTCGACACGTCGGTGATGCCCTCGACGCTCTCCAGCCGTTTGCCGACCAGCGGTGCCCATTTCTGCAGGAGATCGAGATTGGTCGAGGTCAGCGTGTATTGATAGTTGGAGTCACTCTGGCGTCCGCCGGCGCGCAGATCCTGCGCGGCAAACATGAAGAGACGGATACCCGGAACCGCGCTGAGCTTCGGACGCAACCGATTGATGACGTCTTCAGTCGAGGCTCCGTTGCGCTCCTCTGGTGGTTTCAAGGCGATAAACATGGTGCCCCGGTTGGCGCCGCCGCCGCCCGGCCCGCCAGTGCCGCCAAGCGACGAACCGATACTGGCCACGCCGGGATCGCTCAGCACGAGATCAGCCATATGCTGCTGCAATCCGAGCATCGCCTGAAACGAGACATCGGCCGATGCGCGCGTTGCACCGATCACGAAGCCACTGTCGTCGTTCGGAAAAAAACCTTTCGGCGTCTTGATGTAGAGTGTGACCGTCAGCGCGATGGTGGCGAAGAACACCAACAGCGTCAGGAGTGGAAAACCCAGCACCACATGCAGCGTGCGTTCATAGAAGGCCACGACGCGTGACAGCGTGCCTTCGACGATACGGTCGAAACGGGTCTCGGTGCTCGACAGACCGCTCTTGATATATTGCGCACAGATCATTGGTGTCACCGTCAGCGATACCAGCGTCGAGACGACAATCGAGAATGTCAGCGTCAAAGAGAATTCGCGCAGCAATCGGCCGACCAGACCATCCATAAAGATTAGCGGGATGAAGGCGGCGATCAGCGACAGGCTGATCGACAGCACCGTGAAGCCGATCTGCCTGGCGCCGGCGAGCGCCGCCTGCATCGGCGCCATACCCTCTTCGAGATTGCGGTACATGTTCTCGATCATGACGATGGCGTCGTCGACCACAAAGCCGACGGAGATCGCCAGCGCCATCAGCGACAGGTTGTTGATAGAGAAGCCGGCCAGCCACATGCCGACGCAGGTGCCAGCCAGCGCCAGCGGCACCGAGACGCCGGCTGCGATGGTGGGGGTGCCACGACGCAGGAACAGGAACACCACGGCCATCACCAGCACGGCGGTGGCAAACAGCGTCCACTCCATGTCCTCGACCGAGGCGCGAATGGTGCCGGTACGATCAGTCAGAACCGAAATCTCGATCCCGGCAGGAATCCATTGTTTCAGATCGGGGATCAGCGCTTTCACGCGATCAACGGTGTCGATGACGTTGGCGTCGCCCTGTTTGGTGATCTGGATCAGCACCGCCGGCTGCTTGTTGAACCAGGCAACCGAGCGGCTGTTGCGCGTCGCATCCTGAACATCGGCGACATCGGAAAGCCGCAGATAATTGCCGTTCGAACTCTTGACGATGATCTCGCGAAACTCTTCCGCCGTACGCATCTGCGGATTCATCGAGATCGTCTCGCTCTGCCGCGATCCCTGGAAGATGCCGACTGGGCCAAGTGGATTCGCATTGACGATGGCGGTGCGCACGTCGTCGGTGGCAATCCCGGCATTCGACAGCGCGACCGGATTGAGCTGGATGCGCACCGCGGGCTGGTCGGCGCCGCTGGCAGTGACTTCGCCGACCCCCGGCACCTGCGACAGCCGCTGTACGATCACGGTATCGGCGACGTCGTAGATCGCGGAGGCCGACATGGTTGGCGACGTCAAAGCGAGAATGAAGACAGGCGCGGCGGACGGGTTGGCCTTGCGGAACGTAGGCAGTGTCGGAAGATCGGTTGGCAGATCGGCCATCGACGCATTGATCGCGGCTTGCACGTCACGCGCGGCGCGATCGACATCGCGGCCGATGGCGAACTGCAACTGAATACTGGTCGAGCCCAGCGAACTCGTTGAGGTGATCTGATCGAGGCCGGCAATGATGCCCAGACGTCGTTCTAGGGGCGCTGCGACGGTCGCCGCCATGATCGACGGATCGGCGCCCGGGCGCGACGCCTGTACGCGGATCATCGGAAAATCGACATTGGGTGTCGCGGCGACCGGCAGGAAGTGATAGGCGACGACGCCGAGAAGAAACAGTCCGATCGCCAGCAACGTGGTGCCGACCGGCCGCATGATGAATGGCGCTGAGATGGAGATGGAAGCCACTAGGGCGGCCCCCCTGCTCCCGCCGTTCCGGCTGCACCCGCAACGGGCGGCACACTCTTCTCGAACCGGCGGTTGATGCGATCCAGCGCCAGATAGATCACCGGCGTGGTGTAGAGCGTCAGGATCTGGCTGAGCAGCAGACCGCCGATGATCGAGACACCGAGCGGGAAGCGCAGCTCTGCGCCGGTGCCACTTTCGATCGCGAGCGGCAATGCGCCGAACAGCGCCGCCAGCGTCGTCATCATGATAGGCCTGAATCGCAGCAGGCAAGCTTCCACGATGGCGGCTTCGGGCGCCATGCCACGATTCCGCTCGGCATCCAGTGCGAAGTCGATCATCATGATCGCGTTCTTCTTGACGATGCCCATCAGGAGGATGATGCCGATCAGGCCGATCACCGACAGGTCCTGCCCGGTCAGCATCAGGGCCAGGATCGCACCGACACCGGCGGACGGCAGCGTCGAGAGAATGGTGATCGGATGAATGTAGCTCTCATAGAGCACACCGAGCACAATATAGATCGTCACCAGCGCCGCGAGGATCAGCCAGGGCTGCCCTGACAGCGACTTGGAGAATTCCGCAGCATCGCCGGAGAACATCCCGACAATGCTGGTCGGCATGCCGATCCGGGTCTCGATCTTCTTCACTTCGTCGACCGCATCCCCAAGCGCCTCGTTAGGCCCGAGGTTGAAGCTGAGCGAGATGGCGGGGAATTGCGCCTGATGCGAGATCGCCAGTGGCGCCGTGGTACGCGTCAATGTGGCTACGGCAGACAGCGGCACCTGCGGGCCTGCCGCACCGGGCAGATACAGTTTCGACAGCACATCGGGATCGCGCTGCTGCGACGGCAATGCTTCCAGCACAACGCGGTACTGATTGGCCTGACCGTAGATGGTCGAAATCTGGCGCTGCGCGAAGGCGTCATTCAGCGTGTCGGTGACGCCCTGTAGATTGACGCCGAGCTGACCGGCACGCTGCCGGTTGATGTCGAGCGAGGCTCGCAATCCACCGGTCTGGGCTTCCGAGGATACGTCTCGAAACATCGGATCGCGGCGCAATTCAGCAACCAGCTTCTGTGACCACTCGGTCACCTGGGCCGCATCAGTCCCGGTCAACGTATATTGATATTGCGAGCGACTACTCTGCGTACTGATCTGGATGTCCTGGACGGGCTGGAAATACACGGTCATGCCAGGGATCGCGGCGACGCGATCCTTGAGCCGCGCGATCACGGCGTTCATGTCGTCCTTGCGCTCGCCGCGCGGCTTCAGGGTCATCACCAGCCGGCCGACATTGGTGGTCGGATTGACTGAGCCGCCGCCGATCACAGAGATGATGCCGGTGACATCCGGATCGCTCTGGATTGCTGCGGCTGCCGCGCCCTGCCGGCTCTGCATTTCCGTGAAGGACACGTCGGCGCCGGCTTCTGTCACCGCAGTAATCGAGGCCGTGTCCTGCAGCGGCAGGAAGCCCTTGGGGGCGATGACATAGAGACCCAGCGTTGCGACGATGGTCAGGAACGTGACGACCAGCGTCGCCGGCTGATGCTGCAGCACCCACAGCAGCGTGCGATGATAAAACGCCACCATCCGGTCGATACCGCGGCTGACGGCGCCGAGACCGGGCACCTGCCATTCATCCTTGGTGTGCTTCAAAAGCCGCGAGCACATCATCGGCGTCAACGTCAGCGAGACCACGGCGGACATCACCACGGCAATGGTCAGCGTCATCGCGAATTCGCGGAACATGCGGCCTACAAGGCCGGACATGAACAGCAGCGGGATGAAGACAGCGATCAGCGACACCGTTAGCGAGATCACCGTAAAGCCGATTTCGCTGGCGCCAGCCAAAGCTGCCTGCATCGGGCTCTCGCCCTCTTCCATGTGACGGACGATGTTTTCGATCATCACGATGGCATCGTCGACGACAAAGCCGGTGCCGATGGTCAGCGCCATCAGCGAGAGATTATCGAGACTGAAACCGGCGAAATACATCACGCCGAAGGACGTGATCAGCGACAGCGGCAGCGCTACGCCGGCAATCAGCGTTGCACGCAGCGACCGGAGGAACAGCAGCACCACCAGCGTCACCAAGATGACGGACAGGACCAGCGTGAATTGCACGTCATGCACGGAGGCGCGGATCGTCACAGTGCGATCGCTGACAATGGTTAGCTTGACGCCGGCGGGCATGGACCGCTGAACCTTCGGAATTTCCTCGCGGATCTGGCGAACGACCTCGATAACATTGGCGCCGGGCTGGCGCTGGATCTCGATGATCACCGCTGGCGTGCCTTGATACCAACCGCCAGTACGGTCGTTTTCCAGCCCGTCGACGATCTGCGCAATGTCGCCGATGGTGACAGGGGATCCGTTGCGATAAGCGATAATGATCGGCCGATACTGATCCGCCGCCGCGATCTGGTCGTTCGCTGCGATGGTGTAAGCTTGCTGCGCTCCGTCGAGCGAGCCCTTGGGACCCGACACATTGGCGCCGGCGATCGCTGCGCGCAGATCTTCCATCGCGATGCCGTAGGCAGCGAGCCGCGCCAGATCCGCCTGCACCCGCACCGCTGGCTTCAAGCCGCCAAGCACGGCAACCTTGCCGACACCCGAAATCTGGCTGAGCCGCTGCGCCAGCAATGTATCGGACAGGTCGCTCATCGATCGCAGCGAGATGGTGTCCGAGGTCAGCGCCAATGTCATCACCGGCGCGTCGGCCGGATTGACCTTCGCGTAGACCGGCGGGTATGGCAGGTTCTTCGGCAGCACACCGGCGGCGGCATTAATCGCCGCCTGCACGTCCTGGGTCGCGCCATCGATATCGCGGTTGAGATCGAATTGCAGTGATATCTGGCTGACGCCGAACGAGCTCGTCGAGGTCATCGATGACAGCGACGGAATCTGTCCGAGCTGACGCTCCAGAGGCGCGGTGATCAGCGACGCTGTCACTTCGGGGCTCGCGCCCGGCAATTGCGTCGAGACCTGCACGGTCGGGAAATCGACCTGCGGCAGCGCCGACACCGGAAGCCCGAAATAGCCAAGCGCGCCACCGATCAACAACGCGATGCCGAGCAGCGACGTCGCGATGGGCCGGCGGATGAAGGGTTCCGAGACGCTCATGACTGTGCGCTCTTTGGTATCGAAATCATCAACTCAAGCGATCGATCGTGCGAACATCATGGCTACTTCGCTCCCGATGGCGCGGCATTTGGACCGGCTGGAGGCGGCGTCTGGCCAATCGGCGCCTGCGGATTGCCCTGGCCACCCGCACCACCTGAATTCTGGCCACGCTTGCCGCGACGCTCGCCGGCATCATTGCCCTTGCCCCCGCCACGCTTGCGCGGCGCGAGATCGGCGGTCGGCTCCTGATCGTTGGTGCCGACTGACACTTTCGATCCTTCTGCGAGATTGGCAAAGCCCGTGGTGACAACACGCTGGGTCGCCGACAGGCCCTTGGCGATAACGGCCGTGGTCTCGTTCTGCTGCGTAACGGTGACCGGCACCGCCTTCACGATGTCGCCCTCCTCGATCACGTAACTGAACGTACCGGCGGGACCGCGTTGTACGGCCGAGGTCGGCACCACCATCGCATCCTTCAGGGTCTCGACTTTCAGCCGCACATTGACGAACTGACCGGGCCAGAGCTGATAATTCGGGTTCGGGAATTCGGCCTTCAGCTTCACGGTGCCCGTGGTGGTATCGACCTGATTGTCGATGCCGGTGAGCGTACCGGTGTCGATGACGGTGACGCCATCATTGCCGAACACGTCGACCATCAGCGTGCCCTTGGCAGCAGCGGCATTGGCGCGGACGATCTGCTGCTGCGGCAGGCTGAACAGCACAGCGATGGGCTGCAGCTGCGTGATCACCACGAGGCCCGTGGTATCGGACGCGTGGATGATGTTGCCCTGATCGACCTGACGCAGGCCGGCCCGGCCAGAGAGCGGCGCGATGATTTTGGTGTAGCTCAGCGTTGCGGCGGCATTGTCGATGGCAGCCTGATCGGCATTTACCAGCGCCTCCTGCTGGGCGACGAGCGACTTCTGGGTGTCGGCCTGCTGCTTGGAGCCGGCGTTTGACGTTGCGAGCTGCTGGTAGCGGATCAGGTCGAGCCGCGCATTGGCCAGCGTCGCCTCATCCTGCGCCTTCTTGGCAACAGCCTGATCGTACAGCGCCTTGTAGAGAACGGGATCGATCTCGCCGAGCACATCGCCAGCCTTGACGTCCTGACCTTCCTTGAAATTGACCTTGATCAGTTTGCCGTCGACCTGTGCGCGCACGGTGACATTGTTCAAGGCCTTCACCGAGCCGACGCCATCGAGATAGACCGGCACGTCCTGGATCTTCGGCGTCGCCGCAAGCACCGGCACCGTCATCATGTCCGGTCGGAAACCGCCGCGGTTGGCGGTCTGACGCTGCTGGAAGGCGTTCCAGCCGATATAGCCGAGCCCGCCGAGGATCAGCAGCGTCACGGCGATCGACACCGTGCGTCGGCGCGCTTTGCCGGCGACCTTGGCGACACCATCGCCCGTCGCTTTCGCGGCCTCTTTCAACTCCGGCTTAAAGAGCATTGACCGGTCTTTCCATTTTCGGCTCCCAGCCGCCCCCCAGCGCCTGATAGAGGCTGACGATAGCCTGCAGCCGCGCCAGTTGCGCCTGCGACAGGACATCTTCCGCCTGGAACAGCGTCAGCTGGGTGTTTAGCACAGTTACGATGTCAGCGGTTCCAGCCCGCAATTGCTGCTCGGACAGTTCGAAGGCCCGCTTTGACGCCCGGACCACCTCGCGCTGCAGCCGCAGCCGCTCTGTGGTCTGGCGGATCGCGACCAGCGCGTTGTCCACGTCGGCAAAGGACTGCACGACCGTCTTGCGATAGGTCTGAAGCAGCTCGTCCTGCCGTGCCTGGGTCAGCTCGAAATTGCCCTGGATGCGCCCGCCATCGAAGATCGGCTGTGTCAGGCCGCCGACGAGGCTGAAGAAGGCGGCATTGGGTTGGAACAGCGAGGCCAGCGCTGCGCTCTGATAACCGCCCGAGCCGGTCAACTGGATACTCGGAAAGAACTGCGCCCGGGCGCTGCCGACATTGGCCGTGGCCGAGGCCAATTGCGCCTCCTGCCGGCGGATATCCGGCCGCTGGGTTAACAGCTCTGACGGCAGGCCGGGCGTGACGCGCGGGGCTGCGATATTGTTCAGCGACCCGCCGGCCACGCGCACGCTTTCAGGGGGGCGGGACACTAGCGTCGCGAGCGCATTGACATTCTGCGCCAGCGTGGTCCGCAGCGGCGGCACCGCAGCGCGCTGATTGGCCAGCACGCTTTCCTGCTGCGCGACATCGAGATCGGTGCCGGTGCCGGCACTGAAGCGCTGTTTGATCGCATCAAGGATACGCTGCGCGCTGGCGATGTTGCGCTCCGCCGTGCGAATGCGGTCCTGCGATGTCAGCACCTGGAAATAGGCATTGGCGACGGCCGCCATCGTGGTCAGCGCCACCACGTCGCGGTCGAAACGATTGGCCGTCGAGGTTTCTTCCGCAGCCAGCGCCGCGTCGCGGTTCTTGCCCCAGAAATCGATCTCGTAGCTGGCCGAGAGCGAGGCCGAATAGGTCACCACCTCGCGGCCGCCGTTGGTCAGACCGCTGGAACTGGAGCCCGAGGTCCGCGAATAAGTCTCCTGCCCGCCGCCGCTCACGCTGGGCAGCAGCGCTGCGCCGGTGATTCGTGCCTGCGCATCGGCCTGCATGATTCGCGATGTTGCCGCAGCGATATCGAGGTTGACCGTCTGGGCCTCCTCCATCAGCTGCGTCAGTTCCCTGGAGCGAAAGCCGCGCCACCAGTCCAGCGTCGGCGTGGCGCCGTTCGGATTGGCCAGCCGTGCCGCCTTATAGCCCTCGGGAATATCGAGGGCCGGATCAGGCAGATCCTTGGTCAAAATGCAGCCTGCCGAACTGGCAACGACGGCAAAGGCGACGACCGAACGCCCGATCTTTTTCGCAAACAGGAGACTCACCGCACGGACATCCGGACAAGGCTCCGCCGCGCGCGCTTTGCGCCGAGGTTCGAGGCGTTGGAGTATGTAGCCTGAGACACGTTCACCGGGTGATGCTTGGTCAATGAAACGAGCCCGCATTCTAGCGGCCCAATCATCCTGCGGACAGTGTTCTTACGTGTCGCAACGTGCAAGCGACACGAATGCTAGATGCCCGCAAATGAGTGGATTTGCACAGATTCTCCCGATTTTGTGGGGTTTTTTGGTCCCTAACAGAAGCGCCGGAAGGTCAGGCTTACGAAGATTTCATGTGTTCATTTGTTGCTGACGCCCGGATTGCGTTCCCCTGTGCACCGGCAGCGTTTTGAAACCCGCCGGGATGTGATGTATGCGCGGCTCAAGCCCATGGGCCATCGCTTCAGTTGCCGCGTGAAGAGCTGTTGGTCGATCATGATCGGCTTGACGATGCGGACCGGATGCCACCGCCGTTCGACGTCAATCGTGCCGCGTGAAGCAAACCATGCAAGAAATACCCGCTTGGCGAGCAAACAAGGCCGCGCTTATACTCCTGCAAAATCGTCCGCGCGTTGACCGAATTTCGCAGCGCACAAAGACGATCCTGTTCGACAAAAGAGCGGCGGCCACATCCTTCCATGCGACTTGAATTCGGGCACAGAACCACGAACTCCCCTGGATCTGCACATGTCTGATCTGATCGTTCTCACTCCGGAAAATGTCGACAAGGCGCTGCCCGATCTGCCGCGCATCGTCCGGCTGGCATTGGGCTTCGGCTCACGTCTGCGCCGCGGCACGCTCGACGTGACACTTCCCGATGGCCGGCGTGTCCGCCTCGGCGGCATGGAACCTGGTCCTGCCGCGGAGATGACGATCACCAGCTATGCGTTCGCGTCGCGTCTTGTGAATGGCGGCGATATCGGCATCGCGGAAGCCTATCTACACCGCGAATGGGACACGCCGGATCTCACGCAATTCCTGTATCTGTTCTGCGTCAATCACGATCTCATTCAGGTGATGCTCGGCAGCAATCCGCTGATGCGCTTCGTCCAGATCGTTCGTCACTGGTTCAATCGCAACACCAAGCGGCAAGCTCGCAAGAACATCTACGCGCACTACGACATCGGCAACGCGTTCTATTCTGCGTGGCTCGATCCGAGCATGACCTATTCGTCCGCGATTTTCGAAGACAGTACGCAGGATCTCACGGCCGCGCAAAACAACAAATATCGCCGGCTTGCAGAAGCAATCGATCTGAAGCCCGGCCAGAAGGTGTTGGAGATCGGCTGCGGCTGGGGTGGCTTTGCCGAATATGCCGCGAAAAACTACGGCGCGCATGTCACCGGTCTCACCATCTCGACCGAGCAGCGCGATTTCGCACGTAAGCGGATGCAGGACGCGGGCCTTGGCGACAAGGTCGAGATCAAGTTTCAGGACTATCGCGACGAACGTGGACAGTATGACCGCATCGCTTCGATCGAGATGATCGAGGCCGTCGGCGAACAGTTCTGGCCGCAGTATTTCTCACAATTGCGCGACCGGCTGCTGCCCGGCGGATTGATCGGTATCCAGGCCATCACGATCCAGGACAAGTTCTTCCAGACCTATCGGCGCGAGGTCGACTTCATTCAGCGCTACGTCTTTCCCGGCGGCATGCTGCCGTCGCCGGAAATCCTGAAATCCCTCGGGGCCAGATACGGCGTTCCTGTCATCAAGGAACGCATATTCGGACTGGATTATGCCAAGACGCTGGCGACCTGGAGAGATAGTTTCCGCGCGGCCTGGCCAAGCCTGACGCCGCTCGGTTTCGACGACCGGTTCCGGCGGCTCTGGGAATACTACCTGGCCTATTGCGAGGCCGGTTTCCTGTCGGGGAATATCGACGTTCGCCAGGTCGTATTCGCAAAAGCCCCATAGTCCGCGCTCTGGACTTTCCGCACTGCGGCACCAGATCTTGAGGCCAGACCCTTCCCTTGTCTGGCCCGGCGGCCTCCACTAGGGTCGCCGCGAGATCGACAACCCGAGCGAAGAATTTCAGCACCATGACCTTCAACAAAGACGTCGTCGAGGCGATCGGCAACACGCCTCTGATCAAGCTGAAGCGCGCATCCGAACTGACCGGCTGCACCATTCTCGGCAAGGCCGAATTCATGAATCCCGGCCAGTCGGTGAAGGACCGCGCGGGCAAATGGATGATCCTTGAAGCCGAGAAGCGCGGCGATCTGAAGCCCGGCGGTCTCATTGTCGAGTCGACTGCGGGCAATACCGGTATCGGTCTCGCCGTGGTGGCGAGCGCGCGCGGCTATCGCACGCTGATCGTGATCCCGGAGACGCAGAGCCAGGAAAAGAAAGATATGCTGCGGCTCAACGGCGCCGAGCTGATCGAAGTGCCCGCGCTGCCGTTCGCCAATCCGAACAACTATCAACATGTCGGACGACGGCTCGCAGATCAGCTGCGCAAGACCGAACCGAACGGCGTTCTGTTTGCCGACCAGTGGAACAATCTCGACAATGCCAAAGCCCATTATGAATCGACGGGCCCCGAGATCTGGGAGCAGACTGCCGGCAAGGTGGACGGCTTCATTTCGGCAGTCGGTACCGGCGGCACGCTAGCCGGCACGACCCGCTACCTGAAGGAAAAGAACAACAACATTGTTACGGCCTGCGCCGATCCAAATGGCTTTGCGATGTATAACTGGTTCAAGCATGGCGAAGCCAAGTCCACGCCCGGCGATTCCATCACGGAAGGCATCGGGATTGGCCGCGTGACGCCGGTCATCGAGACCGCGAAGGTCGATACCGCCTTCTTGATCCCTGACGAGGAAGCCGTCGCCGTCATCTACGACCTGCTCCAGCACGAAGGCCTCTGTCTCGGCGGCTCGACCGGAATTAACATCGCCGGGGCGATCCGTCTCGCGAAGGAGTTGGGCCCAGGCAAGACCATCGTCACCCTTCTCTGCGACTCCGGCGGCCGCTATCAGTCGAAGCTGTTCAATCCCGACTTCATGCGCAGCAAGAACCTGCCGGTGCCGGCATGGCTGGAGACGAAGAACAATATCTCGGTGCCGTTCGAGAAAGTCTGAGGCAAAGCCTCAGCGGAGAATCTGGCTCAGAAACAGCTTCGTCCGCGCATGCTGCGGATTGGCGAAGAACTTGTCCGGTGTATTCGCCTCGATGATTTGCCCGGCATCCATGAATACGACGCGGCTGGCGACTTCCCTGGCAAAGCCCATCTCGTGCGTGACCACAAGCATGGTCATGCCCTCGCCGGCAAGATCGACCATGGTGTCGAGCACTTCCTTGACCATTTCCGGGTCCAGCGCCGATGTCGGCTCGTCGAACAGCATCACCTTCGGCGTCATCGTCAGCGCCCGGGCGATCGCCACACGCTGCTGCTGGCCGCCGGAGAGCTGACCGGGATAGGCATTGGCCTTGTCTGGAATGCGCACCCGCTCCAGATACTTCATCGCCGCAGCATCGGCGTCCTTCTTCGGCATATGCCGTACCCAGATCGGCGCCAACGTGCAGTTCTCAAGCACCGTCAGATGCGGAAACAGGTTGAAGCTCTGGAACACCATCCCGACATCACGCCTGATATCGTCGACGCGGCGCAGGTTGGGACCGAGTTCGATGCCGTCGACCGTGATGCGGCCTTCCTGAAACTCCTCCAGCGCATTGATGCAGCGGATCAGCGTCGATTTGCCCGAGCCCGACGGCCCGCAGATCACGATGCGCTCGCTGCGGCCGACCGCAAGATCGATGTCGCGCAGCACGTGGAAATCGCCGAACCATTTGTTGAGGCCGGCAACCGAGACGATGGGATTCACGGATACGGACATGTCACCTCAACTCCGTCGATGCACATTGAGCCGGTGCTCGACGAATAGCGAATAGCGCGAGATGCCGAAGCACATCACGAAATACATGATGCCGGTAAAGGCAAAACCGGTGAACAAGGTCGTCGGCGTCGACCAGTTCGGATCTGCGAACGCCGCGCGGAGTTGGCCGAGCAAATCGAACAGCGCCACGATCGACACCAGTGACGTATCCTTCAAAAGCGCGATGAAGCTATTGACGAGGCCGGGAATAACATGGCGCAGCGCCTGCGGCATCACGACCAGACGCGTGGTCTTCCACCAGGACAGGCCTAGCGCACTTGCCGCCTCCGCCTGACCGCGCGGGATCGCCTGCAACCCGCCGCGGATCACCTCGGCATTATAGGCACCAGCGAATAGCGCTATGCCGATCAGCGCGCGCACCAGCCCATCAACAGTGAAATTGCCCGGCAGGAACAGCGGCAGCATATAGGTCGCAAAGAACAATACGGTGATCAGCGGCACGCCGCGCCAGAATTCGATGAAGGCAATCGAGAACAGCCGGATCAACGGAATGGTCGAGCGTCGGCCAAGTGCCAGCGCGATGCCAACCGGCATCGACGTGACGATGCCTGTGATCGACACCACCAGCGTCACCAGCAATCCGCCCCAGAGCCGCGTATCGACGATCGGCAATCCGCCACGATCAAGCCGCAGCAGGGCGATGACGACGGCGATGCCAGCGAAGACGGAGATACTGTTGGCCAGCGCACGCCAGCCGCTGCGGAAGTGGCCGTTCAACAAGAACTTAAGCAGCGAGACAATGATGGCGGTTGTCGTCAGTTCGAACCAGACAGGTTTGCCATGAGTGACGCCTTCGTTGCGTAACCACTCAAACGGCAGCGCGACGAGTTGCAGGCCGTCGCCGAATGCTACGACGCCGTCGCCTATCAGCGTAAGCGGATAACCGATGACAGCAATATCGGACAGAAGGCCGATGCCCCTGAGCCGGCGACCGACATCCGTGATGTGGACCGCGACGGTCGACAGAAAATCCGTGGCCCAACTGATTCCGAAGCCATTGATGCCACCGCCATACAGCAGAAAGAACGCCACGACAGGGAAGGCAAGGAAGAACAGTCCGGCATTCACGCTCTTCGCGGGCAGACGCGGGATCAGCAGCGGCAACAGCAATAGCGCGCCGAGCAGGAAAGTGAGATTGACGCGCCAGCGTTCCGACTCAGGATAAAAGCCGTAGATAAACTGCTTGAATTTGGCCTGCACGAATGGCCAGCAGGCGCCGACGGCGTGGCCAGTATTTTCCGGCAGGCACGCCGTGCGGTCCTGCCCCTGCCAGACGGCGTCGATCAGCAGGAATTTGACCGTGGGGGCAATGGTGAACCACAGCAGCAACAGGCTGACGACAGTCAGCAGAATATTGGTCGGTGAATTCAGCAACCGTGTCTGCACAAAGCCGACGAAACCCGTGCTGCGCACTGGAGCGGCGCGCTCTGTAACCAGTTCTTTTGCAACGAAGCTGGTGTCGCTCATGCGCCCATGCTCCGCGAGATCCGCCAGCCATAGGCGCTCATGATGGCGCTAGTGACCAGTGAAATCACGAGATAGACCGCCATGGTGATGGCGATAATCTCGATGGCCTGCCCGGTCTGGCTCATGGTCGTCCCGGCAAAGACCGAGACCAGATCGGGATAGCCGATGGCAACAGCCAGCGACGAATTCTTGGTGAGGTTAAGATACTGGTTGGTCAGCGGCGGCAGGATCACGCGCATCGCCTGCGGCACCACGATCAGTCGCAGCGTTGCACCCCGGCTGAGCCCGAGCGATGCGCCCGCTTCGGTCTGTCCTTTATGCACCGACTGGACGCCCGCGCGCACGATCTCAGCGATGAAGGCGGCGGTGTAGGTCGAGAGCGCCAGTGTCAGCGCGACGAACTCCGGCAGCACACGCAGGCCGCCCGAAAAATTAAAACCTCTCAATACCGGATACTCGAATGTCACGGGCTTGCCGAGCACGAGCACCGTCAGCAACGGCAGGCCGATCAGCAAGCCCAAGGCGATCGGCCAGACGGCTATTACATGCCCCTTGGCGAACAGCTGCTGTCGCGCATAAACGCGCAACACCATCGCGGCGATGATCGCAACGATCACAGCGACCGCAACCGCCGTGAAAGCCTCCGTCCCGATCGGCTTCGGCAATCCAAAGCCGCGATTGCTGAGAAAGAAACTGTCCAGCAGCGAGATACTCTGTCGCGGCTGCGGCAGTGTCGCGAGCACGGCAAGATACCAGAACAGGATCTGGAACAGCAGCGGCAGGTTACGGATCAGTTCGACATAGCCGCCTGCGATCCGCGCCAGCAGCCAGTTCGGCGACATCCGGCCGAGCCCGACGATGAAGCCGATGATGGTCGCAAAGAAGATGCCAATCAGCGACACGACCAGCGTGTTCACGAGGCCGACAAGGAACACCTGCAGATAGGTGTCCGATTCCGAATACGGGATCAGCGCCTGACTGACGGCGAAGCCCGCTGTATTTGACAGGAAGCCAAAGCCGGATGCGATCTTCTGCGCGGCCAGATTGCTGCGTGCATTCTCGACGATCTCATAGCCTATCCAGACCAGCGCCGCGACGAACACGACCTGGAGCACAAAGCCGCTCCAGCCCGCCTGCCCGCCCAGCAAGCGCCGCAATTTTGCAGCGAGTTGCAGCGGCGGTTTTCTGGCTTCGGTCGATGTCGCCACGGGCGATGATGCGCTCAGCGGATCGGCGGCGCGTATTGGATACCGCCCTTGTTCCAGAGCTGGTTCAGTCCGCGCGAGATCCCGAGCTTGGAGCCTGCGCCTACATTGCGGTCGAACACCTCGCCGTAATTGCCGGTCGCCTTGATGATGCGCGCAAACCAGTCCTTGGTGAGGCCCAGCGTTTCGCCGAGATTGCCGTCGGTGCCGAAGATACGCTTCAGCTCCGGCTTGTCGGATTTCGCCTGGTCATCGACGTTCTTCTGGGTAATCCCGAGCTCTTCCGCATTGACCATCGCGAACAGCGTCCAGCGCACCACATCGAGCCACTGATCATCGCCATGACGCACCAATGGGCCAAGCGGCTCCTTGGAAATCACCTCAGGGAGCACGGCATGATCTGCAGGCACTGTGAGCTTCAGGCGTTCTGCATAAAGTTGCGAGAGATCAGCCGTGAAGACGTCGCAGCGGCCCGACTCATAGGCTTTGATAGTCTCGTCGGCGGTCGAGAACGCGATCACTTCATACTTCATGTTGTTGCCCTTGAAATAGTCGGCAACATTCTGCTCGTTGGTGGTGCCGGTCTGCAGGCAGATCGAGGCGCTATTCAGCTCGAGTGCCGAATTCACCTTGAGCGCCTTGCGGACCAGAAAACCCTGGCCGTCATAGTAGTTGATACCGGCGAAGTTCACGCCAAGCGACGTATCGCGCGACAGGGTCCAGGTCGTATTGCGCGACAGCACGTCGATCTCGCCGGACTGCAAGGCAGTAAAGCGATCCTTCGCCGAGAGCGGCACATATTTCACCTTGGTGGCATCGTTGAAGATCGCCGCCGCGATGCCGCGGCACAGGTCGACATCGAAGCCGACCCAGTTGCCCTTGTCATCCGGCGCCGAGAAACCCGGCAAGCCCTGGGTGACGCCGCAGGACAGCATGCCGCGGTCCTTCACGGTCTTGAGCGTCTGCGCAGATGCACCTTGCGCGGTCAGACTGGCGGCAAGAGCGAGAGAGAACATCAAGGTTGCGCGTTTCATGTAAGGCCTCTTTGGGGACGTCAGGACGCTCGGTCGACGCAAAGAATTGAATGACGAGCCTACGGATCAGTTCCATAGCCGTGAATGGCCCGACCGGAAAGGCGAACGACAGCAGAGACGATCTAAAAAGACCGTACGAATCAGCAGGAAATCGCAGATTTCGCGGCAGGCCCCTCAACGTGCCGCGGGGGATCGCGAGGTCCGCAACAGAGAACGATCAGCCAGCCGGGTCAAGGGGTTGACGGCCATCCGCCGTGTCCTCTTAGTGACGGAACCAGCCATTCGGCAACCCAGATGCCAATGGCCTTGCAACACCTGCAGACCGGCGGCCCCATTATGACAGCTTCGAACGATAATCACGGCACCACCTCGCTCGACACGGACACCGTGATCGTCACCGCCGGCCGCGACACCAAATCGCAGCGGGGCTTCGTCAATCCACCGGTCGTGCGCGGCTCCACGGTGCTGTATCCGACCGCCGACGACCTCCACGCGCATCGTGGCGAGTTTCAGTATGGCCGCCACGGCACGCCGACCACCAAGGCATTGCAGGAAGCGCTGATGGCACTGGAAGGCCCGAAATGTGCCGGCGTGGGGCTCGTGCCATCGGGCCTCGCCGCGATCTCGACCGCCCTGCTCTCGGTGCTCAAGGCCGGCGATCATCTCCTCGTCAGCGACAGCGCCTATCGGCCGACACGCAATTTCTGCAACGGCATGCTGGCACGCTACGGCATCGAGACCACCTATTTCGATCCGCTGATCGGCGCCGGCATTGAAGCGCTGTTCAAATCGAATACCCGCGCCGTCCTGGTCGAAGCGCCGGGCTCACAATCCTTCGAAATGCCGGATGTGCCTCTCATTGCCGGCATTGCGCATGCGCGCGGCGCGCTGGTGCTCGACGACAACACCTGGGCCACGCCGCTCTATCATCGCTCGCTCGAACAGGGCGTCGATATCAGTATCCAGGCGGCGACCAAATATATCGGCGGCCACTCGGACATCATGTTCGGCACCATCTCCGCCAATGACGCAGCCTGGCCGCTGATCAGCGAAGGCATCAGGCTGCTCGGGACATGCGCTGGCCCGGACGACGTCTTCCTCGCGCTGCGCGGGCTACGCACAATGTCCGTCCGGCTCGCGCATCATCAGCGCTCGGCGCTGGAGATGGCCCGGTGGCTGGAGACCCGCCCCGAAGTGCTGAAGGTGCTGCATCCCGCTTTGCCCAGCCATCCTGGCCACGCCATCTGGAAGCGCGACTTTACAGGCGCATCCGGCCTGTTCAGCATCATCCTGAAGCCGTCGCCGCAAAAGGCCGTCGATGCCCTGCTCGACACCGTCAAGCTGTTCGGCATGGGCTATTCCTGGGGCGGCTTCGAGAGCCTCGTCATCCCGTTCGACTGCTCGGATTATCGCAGCGCGACGAGATGGGCGCCCGGCGGTCCGGCGCTGCGATTTCATATCGGGCTGGAAAGTGTCGATGATCTGAAGGCTGATCTGGAGCGCGGCTTGGCGGCGTTCAACGCGGCGCTTTGATCGGCGAGGACGCCAGACGAAGACGCTCAGCTCTCGAGCGTCTTCGATCCGCTGCCGCGGTTCTTGATGATCAGCATGATGTTGCGGACATAGATTACGGTGGCAAAAGCCTGGCCGAGGATGATCACCGGCTCGCGCTTGGCTATGCCGTAGATCAGCGTCATGAACCCGCCGGCCATGGAGAAGAACCAGAAGGCCATCGGCACCACGCTCTGTCCGGCGCGTTCGCTGGAAATCCATTGCACGAGAAAGCGCGCGGTAAACAGCAGCTGGGCGATCAAACCAAAGGCGAGCCAGAAATCGAACTTCGCGACGAATACGTCGTAGATATAGTCGCCAAGCGCCTGACCGTATTGAATCAGCATTTATTTGAACTCGGTTGCGACCGGCGTCGTACGCTTGCGGCGGATCAGCCACCAGACGCCAGCGAGATCCATGATGCCGATCCAGAGCCGATCGAAAAAACCATAATTGGACACACCGGAATGGCGCGGCCGATCGGTGACATCGACATAGGCGATGTCGAAGCCCTCACGACGCACCAGCGCCGGGAGAAAGCGATGCAGACCATCGAAATAAGGCATCGACAAGAACACATCACGGCGGAACGCCTTCAGACCGCAGCCGGTATCTCGGGTACCGTCCTTGAGGATCGCATTGCGTACGGCATTGGCGATCTTCGATTGGGCTTTCTTGAAGCCGGTATCCTTGCGGCCAACGCGCTGCCCGGCGGCGAGACCAACACGTCCGCCGCCATCCTGAATGGCCAAAATCAGGTTGGGCAGGAATGCCGGATTGTTCTGGCCATCGCCGTCCAGCGTGGCCACGATGGCGCCGCGGGCGTTGCGCACGCCGGTTCGCACGGCGGCCGACTGGCCCGATGACGCAGCGTGGTCGATGCGGCGCAGGTTGGCGCGCGTTTGCATCAACTCGGCGAGCCGTGCTGGCGTCGCGTCGGTGGAGCCGTCATTGACGTAGATGATCTCATAGGGCCAGCGGCCGTCGAGCGCGGCGGTGATCTCGGCGATCAAAGGCGCGACATTGTCCTGCTCGTTGCGCACGGGCACGACAATGGAGACGTCGACGGGGGCAGCTTCGGGAGCGGACAAATCGGAGCTCATGGTTGGAGGGCGGTCCTGCGGGAACTTGTCGCAGCTGGCCCGGCGAAGACCGCTTATTATGGGGCCGCGGTCCCGCGGGCAACCCTTTTGAGATGGCCTGCGGACGGCCCTGGCAGCGGGTCGATCGTGCCGTCCTGGTGAATGGTGAACGCCAGATGTCGGGCCGCAAACCAGTATCGCACCGTCATGGCGCCAATCCAGCCGACCAGCCCGCCGCCGACCACGTCACTGGCATGATGCGCCAGCAGGACGAGCCGACTGGCACAGATGGCGACGGCGTAGACGATCATCACCGTGCGCAGCCGCGGCCAAAGCGCGGCGACCGCGAAAGCCAATGCGAAACTCGTGGTCGCATGACCCGACGGGAAACTGGCATAGGCTGGCGTCCAGGCGAAATGCGAAAAGTGAAAGGGGTCTGCCGCGCCACTGACGAAAGGCCGCCCACGGCCGAGCATGCCTTTGATGATTTCAGCCACGAAGACCGACAGCGCGACCGACAGGAAAATGTACTGAATGCGCGTGCCGAAGCTGACAAGTACGGCGCGCGACGTCCCGTGCCGCAGCGGCGCCAGCAGGGCCAGAACGATCATAAACGCGAACAACGCCAGCAGGACATATTCGTCCTTGCCGAAGTCAGTGAAGATACGCAGCGGCCACAGGCCGGCCGTGCCCCGCGCCGGCATCAGTCCGATCTCGGTGGCATCGACGATGAACATCAGCGCGATGATGATCACGGCTGTCACGGCGCCAAGCGCCAGCGAACGGCGCGCCCAATAACGAGCAGCTTCGGCACGCCGCGAATGCGACGGTGCGCGAACAAGCTGTGCGAATGACTGCCAGACAAGCGCAGCGAGTTGCGACAGATAGGTCTGTGGTTGCGATTTGTCCGGGGCTACCATTACTCGGTCCCTTCGGAGCGATAGATCGCCACCGAAATCGCTTTGCCCTGCGAGAAGTTATAGCCGTCGATGCGGGTTGCCATGTTGTAGCGCAGGCCGATGGCCTCGGCGCGCATCGCGAACTGGCGTTCTGAACGCAATTCGACAAGTGCGAAGCGACAGCTGCCCTGCCCGAGGAAATCCGCCGCGCCGGCACCATCAGTGAGTTGTGTGGATGTGCCGGTCATGAACACCAGGCTCGGCTCGTGATATCCCGCTGCCGCAGCCTTGGGACCGACGCAGACCACGTTACGCAGCGCACGTGCGATCTGCACACTCGGAAACAGCGGTCGGAGCGACGGCAGCAGCACGCCATAAAAGGCGGCGCTCATGAACAATGAGGCCACAACCGCATTCAGCAACGAGCGTTCTGCGCGGGCGTTATCATACAGCCACCAGGCAAACAGGCCGAAGACCAGTGCTGCGGCGGCAAATGGCCAGGCCAGAAACACCGGATGGCGGACGATCGCGACGGCACCGATCTCGGCGACCACAGCGGTTAGCGCCGGGATCGCGAACCACCAAGCCGCGCCGCGCGCCAGCCAATTGCGCGCCAGCACCTGGCGTTCAAGCGCGCCGATGACGAGGATGGCGATCGCCGGATAGAGCGGTAGCACGTAATGCGGCAGCTTGGTCATCACGACTTCGAACACGATCCAGGATGGGATCAGCCAGGCCAGCAGATATTGTGCGCCGGGCTCGCGGCGCGCGCGCCAGATCGCCGGCGTGGCCATACCGGCCAGCGGCGCTCCGGGCCAGAAGGTGATCCAGAACAGCAGGAAATACATGCCCGGAGGCGCGCCGTGGGATTCTTGTGCAGCCAGTTTGCTCAGCATGTCGCCACCGAGCGAATTGGAGAAGAACGCTTGCCCCGACTTCAGGAAGATCGCGACGAACCACGGCAGCACCAGGAACAGCATCCAGATGACGCCGACCAGCGGCCGTAATCGCCACAGCCATGCGACCGAGCGATCCATGATCGCCAGCGCAATGATCGTCAGCCCGACGAACATCAGGATCAGCGGGCCCTTGACCAGAATGCTGATCGCCATGGCCGTCCAGAACACCGCCGGCTCCTGCCAGCGCGACTTGTCGGCCTCCTCGCCGCGCTGCCACGCCAGGTAAATCCGCGCCATCGCGCCCATCACGGCAATGACCGTCAGCAGCAGCATGGCGTCGGTCTTGGCGAGCCGGGCCTCGACGTTGAGCAAGACCGAACTGCACATGATCAACGCAGCCAGCACGGCGCCGCGCCGCGCCAGGAAGGCCAGCGCAGTCCAATAGGTCAGCAACACTGCACCAATGGCACCGATCAGCGATGGCACGCGATAGAGCCAGATGCGAACTTCGGCGTTCTGCAAGCCCAGCGCCTCAGCGGTCTCGACCACGGCCGCCTGCATCCAGTAGATGCCGACCGGCTTCTTGTAGCGGACCTCGTCCTGGAACCGGATGTCGACGAAATCGCCTGTCTCGACCATCTGCTTGGTCGCCTGCGCGAAGCGCGCTTCGTCGCGGTCGATCGGCGGGATGGTGAAGAAGCCCGGCAGGAAGAACAGGAACCCGCAAATGGTCAGGAACGCGACCGCGCGGGCATGGCCGGAGCTGACGAAATCAAGCACGCGCACCAGTCTGCTGCCTGGATCGACACGGGTTTTCGGCTCGCGCGGGGCGCCAAATCGGGGTCTTGGATAGGTCTCGGCCATGCCTGTCGCATACGCTGAAACCGCCGACCGGACAACCAGTTAGCCCGTGCTTATTGGATTCTGACCACAACTGTGTCTGCGGTGCCCATGGCGTCCATGACCGTCAGCCGGACGAAACCCGGACCAGGCGGATCGACCAGCCGCTGGCGCCGGCTGTCGAGTTCCCCAGCAGCCATGCCATTGACCAGAACGGTCATGGGCAGCACCCCGCCGGCCACCTTAACCGGCACTGCCGAAAGCTGCCCCTCGCCGACAGTGGCATCGATCCGGGAACCGTTCAGCGGGAACTGGATATGCAGGGCCTGATCGCTGCCGGTCCGGATCAGCTCGCCGACAGGGCGGAACCGACGCAGCGGCAGCGGCAATTTTGCATTACTGGCCATCAGCACGCCCTTGGGCGCCTTCGGCAACGAAGCCGGCAGCTTGCCGGTCCGGGCAAAGGCATCGAACAGGATCGGAGCCGCGGCCGTACGACCGACCAGGCCGGGCACCGGCGCGCCATCGGGCCGGCCGACCCAGACGCCGATGGTCATGCGTCCGTCGAAACCGACCGACCAGGCGTCGCGATAGCCGTAGCTGGTGCCGGTCTTGAAGGCGATCCGGTTATGCGCGGCATTCTCCGGCGGCGGCGTGCCGATCAGGACATTGCCAACCTGCCAGGCTGCGACCGGATCCATCAGCCGCAACGACTCGCGATCGTCGCCACCATTGGCCTGCATGATCTCCCGCAGCGGCTTCGAACTGCCGAGCCGCGCCACGCCCGTATAGAGCTGGACGAGGTCCTGCAGCGTAATGCCGACGCCGCCGAGCCCCATGGCGAGACCGGGCGCCTCACCCGGCGGCAGCACCAGATTGCCGCCCGCCTGTTTGAGCCTTGACGACAGCCGCGACGTGCCAACACGATCCAGCAGCGCAATAGCCGGCACATTCAGTGAGAGCTGCAGCGCCTTGCGCACCGGCACAGTGCCCTGAAAGCTCATGTCGAAATTCTCCGGCGCGTAGCTGCCGAAGCGCACCGGCCGATCCTCGATCAGGCTTTCCGGATGCACGAAGCCATCTTCAAAGGCGAGGCCATAGATGAACGGCTTCAACGTCGAGCCGGGCGAGCGCACCGCGCGGGTCATATCGACCTGCCCGGCGCGTCGGTCGTCGAAATAATCGGGCGAGCCGACATGGGCGAGCACGTCGCCGCTCTCGTTGTCGACTGCGATCAGGCCGATGGAGATATTGTTGCCCAGCGCCGCCGCGCGGTCACGCGCGAGGCCTTCAAGCGCACGCTGGATACCGGCATCGAGCGCCAGCTTGATGATGGGGCGATCCTTGTGCAGCGACGTTGCCTGATCCGCAGAATGCGGCGCCAGGATCGGCATCGGCTTGCGCAGCTTTGGCACGCTGACGGATTTCGCCTGCATGGCATCCGCAGCCGACACCCTGCCCTCGCCGACCATGCGTTCAAGCACGCGGTCGCGCGCCACGCGCGCATTGCCGGGATGACGATCGAGCCGGCGGTGTTCCGGCGATTGCGGCAGCGCTACGAGCAATGCAGATTCCGCCAGCGACAGCCGTTTCGGCTCCTTGCCGAAATAGGCGACCGACGCGGCGCGAAGACCTTCGAGATTGCCGCCGAACGGCGCCAGCGCCAGATAGAGATCGAGGATCTGATCCTTGCTCATCTGCCGCTCGATCTGCAGCGCACGGACGGCCTGTCTGATCTTCGCCGATATCGAGCGTTGCTGCCGCGGCTCGATCAGCCGTGCAAGTTGCATGGTGATGGTCGAGCCACCCGACACGATCTCGCCGCGCGTCACGAGTTGAAGCGCGGCGCGGCCGAGCGCCAGCGGATCGACACCATGATGGCTGTAGAAGCGCTTGTCCTCGTAGCCGAGCAGTATGTTGAGATAACCGGGATCGACGGACGTCCTCGCATCGACCGGAAGCCGCCAGCGACCGTCGGTCATGGCATAGGCGCGCAAGAGTTTGCCGTTGCGATCGATAACGGTGGTGGAGATTTCGCGGGCATGGTCGAGCGGCAAAGGGCCGAGGGAGGCCACCCACGCGGCGGTCGCTGCACCAGTCAGGACCACAACTACGGTGGCAGCGGCGACAGCCTTTCGGATAAGCCACCAGCCTCTCCTCACGTCGTGGCCGGGCTTGTCCCGGCCATCCACGTCTTGCCCACGATCCACACAAGAATACATGGATCCCCGGGACAAGCCCGGGGATGACGGAGTGTGTGGTGTGGACGTGCCCTCGCTCATTTCGGCTTCGCGACCTCGACACTGCCCGTCCCCGTCCGCCCGTAGCGCGACGGATTATACATGTCCTCCACATAGGCTTGCGGCAGCACGTACTTTCCGGGCGACACTGCGCGGACGATGTAAGCGACGGTGAACACCGCCTTGTCGTCGCTCTTCCGGTCGATCGCCGCTGTGAAGCGGTCGTCGCGGAATTCGGTGTTCTCAGGTTCTTCGCCATCCTCGATCCAGTCCAGCGTGCCGCTGTCGCCCGACGACACCAGATGCGGATTGTCGATCTCGAAACCGGCCGGCAGATAGTCGGCCACCATGATGTGCCCGTATTCCGGCTTGGCCTCGGTGATCTTCAGCACCACGGCAAAGCGATCGTTCTGCTTGGCCTTGGTGACGTCGGCAGGCTTGCCGTCGAGCGTGAAGTAATTGCGCTCGATCTTGAAGCCGTTGGATGCCGCCGGCTCTGGCGTGATCGGCGAACCGGACACCGAGACGACCGCCTGCACCGGCGTATCGCCAGTGTTGGTGATCTTGATCGGTTGCCCGGACATCTCCGCCGCCTTGTAGCTGCGATAGAGAGCGGTCTTCACAGCCGAGCCGTTGACGTCGAGCGCCAGCGTGTTGGCTTCCTTGGCCAGCGCACGCGATGCCAGCACCAGCCACGCATTCTCCTGCGTTGAGGTGAATGGCGTCAGGCCGCGCGCGGCCTCGACACGCTGGACCGCCTGCGTCAGCGTTGCACGCGGCGCATTGCCTTCGCTGGCCAACGAGACCAGCGCGGCCGCGTCGCGGAGCGCTGAGCCGTAATCGACGCGGCCAAATTCGATGGCCGGCTTCGGAGCGAGGCTTTCGACGGCCGCCGCATAGACACGTTCCGCACGGGCACGGTCACCGACCAGCGCCAGCGCCGCCGCCAGCTGTGACTTGGCGATGGGCGTCGCCAGGTTCTTCAGCTTGGTGTCGGCGAGATAGCGCAGATCGCCGATTGGCGCAGTGCCGTTCTTGGCCAGCACGTAAAGCCCGTAAGCAAGATCGCGGCCGCCATCCTTCTCCGGTTCGTCAGCATTGACGACCGAATTGCGCACGCGGTCGAGCGCGGCACGGAACAGCACGTCCGGCACCACAAAACCTTTTTCGCGGGCGCGGGTCAGGAAGTCCGTGACATAAGCATCGAGCCAGGCATCGTCGCCGCCCGCCGACCACAGGCCGAACGAGCCGTTCGAGCCCTGACGCGCCAGCAGTCTGTCGATCGAGTCCTTGATGCGCTGATCGACACCGGTATCCATCGCCAGATGCGCGCCGGCCGCGAGATCGTTCACATAGAGGAGCGGCATCGCGCGGCTGGTGATCTGCTCGGAGCAGCCATAGGGATAGCGATCCAGCGCCTTCAGGATGGTCGCTGCATCCAATGCGGTGGACAGGCTGACCGACAGCGAGACGCCGCCGGTGCCCGATACGAGATCGGAGAACATGTCCGACGTCAGCGTCAGGCTCTCGCCCTTCGCCAGCGTGCGGATCGAGCGCCGCGCCAGCACCTGCGTGGCCGCCTTGACGTCGAGCACATAGTGCCGTGCCAGCGTCAGCCCGTTCGGTCCCTTGATATCGACATCGAACTGGGCCGTGCCCGCACCGGATGCATCGATGGCCAGCGCCATCGAGGTCCGCTGTTTGGCCGCGAGCTTGATCGTCGTCGCCGGATTGCCGGTCACCTTGACGGGGCCGGAGGTCTTTACAGCGATGGTGTAGTCGCCCGGTGCGCCTTCGACATTGTCGAGGTCGAAGCTCATGGTGCCCTTGTCGCCGGACAGCAGGAACCGCGGCAGGGTCGCAGTGAGCACCACGGGATCGCGCACCGTGACGTCCACAGTGGCGCGGCCGAGCTTGGTCGCGGTCCAGGCCACGGCCATCACGCGGGCAGTGCCGGCGAATTCGGGAATCTCGAACTCGATTTGCGCAGTGCCGTCGGCGGCCACGGTGACGATGCCGGAATACAACGCCATCGGCTTCTGGGTCGGCGGCGAGCCCTCGATCTGCGCGCCGGCACTATCACCGCCAGTGCGCAACTGACCGCGGGTGCCCTGCATGCCGTCGATCAACTGCCCATAGATGTCGCGAATTTCCGACGTCATGCGGCGCTGGCCGAGATAGTAATCGTCCGGCGCTGGCGGCTTGTAATTGGTCAGGTTGAGAATGCCGACATCGACCGCAGCCACCACGATCTTGGCGTCCTCGCCGGGATTGAGCCCGCCGAGTTTCACCGGCAGCTTCAGCGTCGTGCTGGGCCGGATCAGCGCCGGCGGCGACAGTGCGACGTCGAGCGTGCGTGCTTTTTTGTCCATACCGAACCACTTCAACCCGATGGCGCGGCCGGGCATCCGCTTGGCGGCGGCGTCGAGAGGTCGGCGCAGCGTGGCCACCACATAGGCGCCTGTGCCCCAGTCCTTGCCGACCGGGATCTTGATCTGCGACTGGCCTTCCTTGACGGCGATGCTCTGGGTGGTCAGCAGGCGATCGCCCAGCACATTGATGGTCAGCAGGCCGGCGGTGCGGGCATTGACCGAAACGATCATGGTGTCGCCCGACAGATATTCCGGCTTGTCGATGGAGGTCTCCAGCAGGTCCGGCGTATCGGCGCTGCCGTCGGAATACCAGCCGACATCGAACTGCACCGAGGTGATCGGACCGTCGGCTTCATTCGATTTAACGTCGAGCCGATAGCGGCCGGGCTGCGGCTGCAGCGAGATGCGGGCCGGAGCATTGGCGGCGATGGTGAGATCGCCATCGGCGACGCGCTTCGTCGATTTGACTGGTTCATAATCCCAGGACGAATTCTGCCGATACCACTGGTAGCGGGATTCCATCTTCAGCAATTCGTAGCGCAGTCCGCTGCGGGCCAGCGAGGTCCCCTCCGGCGACACGACCACCACGTCGAAAGCGGCGTTGTCCCCCTCGGCGACATTCTTGTCCTTGAACAGTGGCTTCACGCCAATCATCGGCGCACTCGGCGCAACAGGCAGCACGAACTTGCGCTCGACGGCGCGGCCGCCGGATTCGGTCATGCGGATGAAGATCTGCGCCTCCTGCGGCCGCGTCGAGGACGGCGGCTTGGCGAGGCTAACCGGGAACGTCGCGACACCATTGGCATCGGCCTCCGGCAGGCCTTCGATCGGCGTCCGCTCATTGCTGACGCTTTCCTCGTCGGCAACGCCGAACTGGTAGCCGGCGAATCCTGGGCGGTTCGCGGCAGGGCTGACAAGCAGATCGCCTTCGAGCTGCAGGCCCGACGCGGGAGCGCCGTAGAGGAAACGACCATCGACTTTAAGTTCTACAGGAGCATCAGCTTTGATTAGCTTATCCTTGGAAGATATATCGAATTCAATCCGATCCGGGACGTAATCCTCGACCATGAAAGTGGTCTCGCCGACCGACGGCGCCTTCGGATCGGTGAAGGCACGAACGCGCCAGGTGCCCGTTGGAACCGCCGAATTCAGTGGCAGCGTCAGGCTGCGACCGCCTGCGCCCTGGTCAGGCAGGACGGCGCGGCGGAACTCGACGCCATCGGGGCGCTCGACCACGAGAGTCATTGGGCCCGAGGTCACGGCATTGCCCTGCCCGTCGCGCAACAGCGCGGTGAGATAGACCGTCTCGCCGGAGCGATAGACGCCGCGCTCGGCATAGACGAAAGCATCGGCACCGGCAGGAACCGCGCGGCCGGAGACGCCACGATCACTGAGATCGAAGGCGTTCGATTTGAGACTCAGGAACGCATAGTCGTTCTTGTCTGATGTCACCGTCAGCAATGCTGGCGACAGACCGCCCTCGCCCTTGGCGAGCCCCGCCTCGAACAGCACATGGCCGGAGTCGTCGGTCTTCCTGGTCGCAAGAATCTCGTTGTTGCGCGCGACCAGCCGGACGTAGGCTTTGGTCATCGGATCGGTCGAAGCGAGCGAATTGACGAAAACGTGGATGCCGTCATTGCCCGAGAAAGCCGTGAGACCAAGATCCGACACGATGAACCACTGGGTCGCCAGCGAGCCGTCGTCATCGCCACTGCCAGACCCCGGACCCTTGGCCGCCGCGGTCATGACATAAACGCCGGGCTGCAGCTCGCCGATGGCCTGATCGACGGGGAATGCCGTGGTGACGTCGGCATTGAGCGTCGACGCCGTGGCCAGCTCGCCGGTCCAGACCTTCATGCCGCGCTCGTCGCCGAGGCTCTCAAGCTGGTACTTGCTCAGTGCCGTCTGGAAGTCGCTGCCGATGACGGTGTTGATCAGATTGCGGTCGCCGATCCGGAACACATTGACGGTGACCGCCTGGGTATTGACCGAGACCACGGGGATACCCTGCTGGCCCGTGCGCGGCAGCACATAGGCGCGGCCGGTGAAACGCACGAACGGCTTGCGATCACGCACATAGATATTGAACTCGGCCGATTTCGGCAGGCTCTCCTTCACCGTCGACGGCAGACCGGCGCGCAGGTTGATATTGTAGCGCTCGCCATGCTTGAGGCCCTCGACGCAGAGCTGCTTCTCCTCGGAGGTCAATGCCGGCTTGTCGCTGCCGGCGAGCGCCAGGAACGGCGCGAAATCGACCCGCTTGGCGAGTTCTTCCGAGAACTGGAAACAGGCCCGCGGCGAGGCGGAATCCGAGTCCACTGTGTAATCGAGCAGCCGGAAGCCGTGATCGTCGCGCAGCTTCTCGTATTGGCCGCGGACGTCGGCGACCTCGCGCATCTCGAGCGACAGGCGCAGCGCGTCCAGCGCCGGACGCCACAGCTTGCGTTCTTCCATGGCCCGGCCGAGCACGGCCAGCGCCTCGGCCTCCTCGCCGGCATTACCGGCGCGCTGATAGGCGATATAGGCCGCTGTCGCAGCGCGCTCGCGCAGGAAGGTGGTTTCGGACGAGGTTGCCGGGCGGATCTGGAAGATCGTCTTGGCGAGCCGCAGCCAGTTGGCGCTGTCATCGGGCGCAATGGCCACGATCTGGCCCAGCGTCTGCAGACCGGCCCGGAAATCCGAGCGTTTGAAGGCCGCGTCCGCGTCGGTGCGCAAAGTTGCCGCGCTCTTGGCGACAGGCCCCGCCTCGCTCTTGATCTGCGCCTCGAGCTTGATCGCGGAATCCGCGAGCTCATCCCGTCGGAAAGCCTTGTCGGCCGCGTGAGCCGAGATGAGGCCGAACGCCAGCGTGGCGCAGACAGTGACGGCGCGAACCAGACCAATCATGGACAACTCCCCTGCACGGACGAATGCCGCCTGGATTCAAATGTGCGTAAAAACGGTGACGGACTCATGGCCAGCTTGTTCGCGAGTCTCTCGACCGGCGCAACGCGAGACACGACGATTGCTGGCAACATCATGTGACGAACCCGGGTAACTCAAATCGCAGCCCCACGCGCAAGCCGCGGGCATCATGGCGGCGGGCCCTGCCGAAAGCAAAGCCACGTCACCGCCGATTGGTCGCGCCTGTGTGGGAAACGGTTCGAGCACGCGCCGACGATTTTGGTGACAGTTTTACAACGGGTCATACGCGCATGAACGGCCGGCCCGGCCCGCGATCGCCCCCTACGCGTTTTAATCAAACGCGACACGTTAAGACTAAAAGCAGCCTGTTGGGGACGACTGGAGATCACGGGTACCCAAGTCTTCCAGCTGCGGTCAGATGGGTGTGCCTTGCGGCACCGGATGATCACGGCGATCGCCCGCCCGCTCGGTCGTTCTGGGCGCATCGCATCATGATCGAACTTCTTTTGGCGACAAGTTCACTGGCGGGCCTCGCCGTCGGACTGGTCGGCCCCGTATGGGTCATTGTCGTGACGACCGTGCTGGTCGCTGTCCTGTCCGCCGCCGTGACATGGGGCCAGGGATTTCCGGCGCTGGGCGGTGTGGCGGTCACGACCGGATGTCTGATCGCGTGCCAGATCTCCTATATGGCCGGCCGTTTCGTGACTAGGCAATACGGCTTCCCGGAGCAGCTATTTGAGGACCACATCGACGGCGAGCCAGGCGAGACCGGCCAGCGCGGCATCTCCAGTGACAATAGCAAGGACGATAAGCCACCATCGCGGCCCCCGCCGTCGGAGTCTTAGGGTCCGCCAGTCTGCGGACGCCGACTCTGCGAGACGATCCCCGAACGGGACAGGAATCGAAGCGACGTCAAAGGTACAGACGGACGTTCGGTTTTGGGACGAAAAGCGGATCAAGTCGGCACACTTTCTGGCTGAAATCGCGGGTTCACCGCTCAATCAGCAAGAGAAAGGCCAGCTCACCGACCGCCCAAACGCTTGAAAACCGTGTCCGAATCCGGCCAATTTACCCGGTCTGTCCAAGCCATACCGACGATGATATGACGACGCGCCGGTCCCATAGCTCAACTGGATAGAGTAACGGATTTCTACTCCGTGGGTTGCAGGTTCGAATCCTGCTGGGATCGCCACGTCATTTTCCGATTCCAATACTTTCAATGACTTGCCGTACATTATAACGCGGTAACTTTTTTCACGGTCAACGTGCCTCAATCAGAGACGCAGTCGTGGGTCTTTGCAGGATTGGCGGTTGTGATCGCACTGATCATATACGGATCGTGGATTGGACAGATCGCGACGAATTTTTCAAAGCTGCGGCGGCCTTCTTCGGCGCCGCGTTGGCTTCGCCTAAACAACGCTTAACTCCTTGGCACTTCGTTAGTTCCGCCTCCGCCAAAAACTGTCTTCTTGTGTCCCGCGCATGACGGCTTACGCTGAAGACCCTGCGGATCTCTCCGTCGCCGTGCCGACAGCGGTGCAGCCTTGTGGGCACCGCCAAACCGGACACGCGTTAGTAGTTTCGCGGGAAGTGAACGATGGCAGAGACAAATAACGCTGGACGCGGTCTTTTCGAAAGCGAGCGCGCCTTTCGGCTCCTCGTTCAAGGCGTCACAGATTATGCGATCTATCTGCTGGACCTGAACGGCATTGTGTCAAATTGGAATACAGGCGCCGAGAAGATCAAAGGATATTCCGCAGATGAAATCGTGGGTCAGCATTTTTCGGTTTTCTACCCCCCGGAGGATCGCGAAGCCGGACTTCCCGCTGCTGCGCTAGAGGCCGCGCGGCGGGACAAACGCTTCGAAGCGGAAGGCTGGCGGATGCGTAAGGACGGTTCGCGATTTTTCGCTTCCGTTGTCATTGATGCCATTTATGAAGATGGTGTGCTTGTCGGTTTCGCGAAAATCACTCGGGACATCACCGAGCGGATGCAGGCGCGCGTCGCATTAAACGAGAGCGAGAACCATTTTCGCCTGCTGGTGGGAAATGTCACCGACTACGCTTTGTATATGCTTGATCCGGAAGGTCGGATCACCAGCTGGAACTTGGGCGGCCAGCGAATCAAGGGCTATCTTCCCGAAGAAATTATCGGACAGCACTTCTCGCGATTTTACACCCCTGGTGATCGCGAAGCGGGAAAGCCGGCGCGTGCTCTGGAGACTGCCCGTAAGAACGGCCGTTACGAGGAGGAAGGCTTACGCGTTCGCAAAGACGGCACGTTTTTCTGGGCGAGTGTGGTCATCGATCCCGTCCGCAATGATGCAGGCGAGTTGATCGGCTTTGCCAAGATTACGCGCGACATCACGGAACGACGGCTGGCGGCGCAGCAACTTGAAAATATGCAAAGGCAGCTGGCTGAATCACAGAAGATGGATGCGCTCGGTCAGCTGACCGGTGGAGTGGCACATGATTTTAATAACCTGCTTATGGCGGTTACCGGTAACGCTCGGCTTATCAAGCGCCACGCCATCGACCCTCGCGTGGTCAAGGCAGCAGAAGCGATAGAGGCGAGCGTTCGCCGCGGGGCGGCACTGACGCGCCAACTGCTGACTTTTGCGCGGCGCCAACAAGTCGACCCGGTGCTGCTTGACGTTGGAGAGACTGTGCAAGCTGTACGCGAAGTCTTGGCCACAGTCCTAGGCAGCGCGATAAAGCTCGAAATCTCCGTACCCGCCGGAGTCTGGCCGGTCTTCGCGGATCCGACCGAGCTCGAGACCGCAATCATCAATCTCGGCATCAATTCTCGTGATGCCATGCCCGACGGGGGCACGTTGACGATCACAGCAGAAAATCATCGTGTCGCGGACGGAGAAGATATAGGCGAGCATGTGAATATCAAAGTGATCGATACCGGCGCTGGTATTCCTGAGGATGTCATTGCGAAGGTGTTCGATCCCTTTTTCACGACCAAGCCTGTCGGCAAGGGAACGGGATTGGGGCTCTCGCAAGTCCATGGCTTTGTCAACCAGGCTGGCGGCAGTGTAGAAATCAAAAGCAAGCTCGGCGCAGGCACGGAAATCGTCATTCGGCTCCCGCGCGGAGAGGGCCATGCTGGCGTGCATGAAGCAGAGGTTCTGGCCGAAGGCGCCGGCACCGTTCTTCTCGTTGAAGACAATCCAGATGTCGCAACCTCCAGCACCGTTCTTTTGGAAGAGCTGGGATATCGCGTGAAATGGGTAACGGACGCAGAATCTGCAATGCGCGAGATTGAACGCGACGGCATCGACATTGTATTTAGTGATATTGTGATGCCGGGAAAGTTGGATGGTCTCGGCCTCGCTCGCAATCTCAGACGGAGTCACCCGCACATGCCGGTGGTGCTTGCGACGGGCTACAGTGACGCCTCCCGAAAATCAGGTTCAGAGTTTCTGCTATTGCGCAAACCCTATGAGCTTCACGAGCTCAGCAATGCATTAGAGACAGCTCGCAGCAGTGTCGCTTGACAGCATCCTCTGACCATCCATGTGAAGCGCGCCGGTCGGGCCGGCTCTGGCACCGCTTTCTGTGCCAAACCGGTTTCGGAGGTGACCTCCTTCACAACCGCGAATTTGTTGCGCCGCAGAGCGACCTAGGGCGCCGGATTCGGCTCGGAACGATATTCGATTACTGAGATTGATCGCATACAGGCACGGAAGCAGCGCTCCCGATGCAGATCCCTTACGGTATTTCGGGCGATTTATTTCTCCGAGGCTCTTTACGTCTGATTTGTGGAGCGCAGAATGAGGTCTGTTCTGAAGTGGGGAGGAAGCGATGAAAGAGCTTCTACATGCACGAGCAATGGAGAGCATGTGTCGACAGCGCGCCTCGTTTTTTCCCGAGGAAAGTTGGAAATTTCTAGCCGAAGCCGAAAGGTGGAAGCATCGGGCGCTTGATTTGATCAGCGACCATCACGTTGACTGTAACCAGCCAGCTCTGCCAGATGCTGCTGAACCTTCTCACATTCACGCGTCACGCTAGGTCTTTCATTTCGGCAACGCTGGAACTTTTATTCGCGTATCAATGCGAGCTGCGCCGCATCTTTCGAACTAGCACGCGAAAGCTGATGGCCCGATATCAATAGGCCCGCTCTTCGCCGGCCTTGCGATACTTTGTCTCAGGGAACTACACTCATCTTCTTGTCGTTGGTTCAACGCGCCCGCTGTTTTGCGAAATAGTGGAGTGTTTGTCGCGCGGTGAAACCTAGGACATCGATGGCTCCCACAAAGCTCCAACGAAAAGCGATCGCAACAGCAGTTCAACTGAGGGCCATGTCTCGAAGGTGCAAAGAGTTCGCCAAATTCGTCGGATTTCGGTCAGTATCAGATCGGCTGAATGCTTTGGCGGCGAAATACCAGGAAGAAGCTTGGCAGGTTGAGGAACGCGCTGGACTGCACTTGAACGGAGGGGATCCCGACGAGCCCTCGAGCGGATAGATTTCAGGCGAGAAGGTCTGACCATGGCCTGGAATGCCGGCGGCCGATTTACTGATGGAAGCCCAAGCGATCGCGTCATGCGACGAGCCGGTTACACGCGGCCGCGACACAGTACCAAGTAGATTACGCTCTGTCGCTCGCGGAACACTGCACGTTCTTAGGCAAGAGTAGAACGTGCTCGACAGCCTAAGCGATGAATGCCCCGCGTGCTGAAGGCCGGTTCGTCATGAACATCAGCAGTCGCTGCCTTGAGCCTTCGCCCCGTCGGCCTGCTGCGCCGCAGTTGGCTTCCCTTGCATTTGCTTCTGGGCGTCCTCAGATGAAGCAGGAATATTCCCGGACTGCTGGTTCATGGCGCTCGTCGGCGGGTGCTGATCAGTTTTGGAATTTGCACCGACAGTCGAGCCGGTGTTGCCTGGAGTCGGGCCCGAACCAGCGTCGCGCATTTCAGTCGTTTTGCTGGTGTTGCATGGACCCGCTTGGACCGACGCGCTACCGAGACCCAGCGTGGCTGCACAAACTAGTACAACTTGGCGTGTTACTTTCATCTGCCTCTCCTTTGGTTAGGTCGGCATAGCGACGGCCTTGCGAGGATGCCGGCCTTTGCCTTAACCGGCCCGATGACGCCAAGTTCCGAACTCACTCGGAAACTGAGGCCGCGGATACCTTCTTGATAAAGAGCCTGAGGCGACACGCCAGATGCGTCGCTTTTCCGCACAATCATATGCCCTTAGGAGAGTTCACTTAGCTCACATCAAGCCCAGCTGCGGCGCGCGCGACTTCGCCAAATTTGCCGGCCTTGACACGGCCGCCTTTGAGGCGCCGAACATTACAATGGCAAATAAAGCTCAGTTCTCCATTCTCGCTTACCAGCGACGGCCAGGATTCTGGCGTGCAGCTATTTCCCGCAAAGATGGAGCCGTCCTGACCATGAATGGCGTTGCATTGAAAAGCGTTGTCACGTCTGAGGATTTCCCATCAGAAGAAGAGGCTTATACGGATGCCGAGAAGGTTATCCGTATGATTTAGGCAGAGGCTTCCACCAGCGCAGCAGACGCGCGGTACCGGAATCGAATTGCCGACGCCAGCCACCTAACGCATGTTCTCGAACGTCCGCATCGCAGATATCACCGCCGTGGTCAGGTAGGGCTTCGGAATGAAAAGCGCGTTGGCCGGAATCGTCATGGGCCTCGCTTTCCCAGTTGTGATAATGATGTGGATCGGTGGCCACCTGTCACGAACAGCAGCAGCTAGCTTGAGGCCATCCATGGAGCCGGGCATATCGATATCCGTGAATACGAGGTGGATATCCTGGCGGGCCTCTAGGACGGCAATTGCCTGATTGGCGTCGCTGACCTGCAAAACATCGAAGCCTGATTCGACCAATTCTTCGCTGATCAAATCCCGAATGAGGGCTTCATCCTCAACAACCAGCACTGTCGGCATTCCGAAACCTCGAGAGCCAACATGGCACTCCTCCTAAGTTAGTTAGCGTACAATCGTTCCCGATCATTACTTCGGAGACTTGAGATTGGAGTCCCGCCAAGCCCTCGAACGAGCATCCGCTTCGTAGTCTCGAGCTTTCTTCAAGCGAGCCTGCTTGGCATCGCCCTCGGGGAGCTTGCCAGCCTTGTCAGACTGGATTTTCCCCAGCCGGCGGTTTTCTTCAGCGTCGGGCACTTGCTTCATGACACAGCTCCGGTTTTTTCAGACCGGATAATGGATTTCTGTTCAGAGAGTTCCCGCGTAACGAACATACAATCTGTTGGCGCCGGGCCAGTCTACAGAGACAAACGGGACTGGGTCAGAAATGGCGTCGTGGCATCAGCCCGGACAGGCCGCGCCGGTCTTCGCCCATGCTTCCACGAGAGCGCCCGCCTCGGCCTGTGTGCCCGGCGCAGGCGTACGTCCGTAACCAGGCGCCCAGGCCCAGCCGACCAGCGTATCCTTGCCGATGTGGTCGATGAGATCCTCGACCTTGCGGCCGCCATTGCGTGCGGGATCTTTGATCTGCGCGCAGATCTCGGCGACGGTCTTGCCTTCCCATGCCATCTCGCGCGGCGCGAGGTGCCATTCGTGATGACCGGGGATGCGGCCGGGTTCGAAATTGGCATCCTTGTGACAGGAGTTGCAGCGCATCGCCGCGGTGCCGTGGCCATCGGACCCACGCGTCACCGGCGGCTGATGCAAACGGCGCGCATCGCCCTGCCGCGGCATGTCGCCGGCGGGATGGCAGTTCACGCAGCGCGGATGCGTCAACACCTTGCCGAGTTCGGTAAAGATCGCCGCGGAGCGCGCACTGGTATCGGCGATGCCATTGAAACTCTCCGGGCTCGCCAGCCCTTTTGACGCGCCCTGCCCGGCCGCATAGGCCGTGAGCATGCTCATCCCGAGCGTCGCGACGACAACCAGAGTTTTGACGCGTGTCTCGGCTCTCATCCGCGCGGCTCCTGAATGAGATAGCGCTTCGCGTCGCTGAGGATCACATCGAGCACGGCCTCATGATACTTGAAGTAGCCGGTGCAGCGACACAGATGCCCGTCAAGCGCCTCGGCGATCCTCTCTTCAAGGCCCGCGCGCGGCACAGGCGTCCTGGCCAGTTGCTCGAGCAGCACCTGCCCTTCATTGAGAAAACCGGCGGTACAGTAACCGCACTGGAACGCGAAATGCCTGATGAAGGCCTTCTGCAACGGCGACAGCTCGCCGTTCTTGGCGTGGCCCTCGACCGTGCGGATGGTCTTGCCGTGGAAGCTTGCCGCCGAGGTCACGCAGGTCGGATTGGTGTGGCAGGTGCCGTCGGGCTCGTCGACGATCACGACACAGCTTAGGCACTGCGCGGCGCCGCAGCCGAATTTGGTGCCGGTCATGCCCAGATATTCGCGCAGGAAGTCGTTCATGGAGAGATCGTCGCGCACCTCGGTGGGCGCATGGACCTGTCCGTTGATGGTGATGCCCAATGTCGTCACGCGAGCGCTCCCTTGAGCATGGCCTGTGTCACCGGCAGCGCCGCGAAGCGGTGACCGATGGCGTCATGGATGGCGTTGAGCAATGCCGGCACGATAGGGATCATCACTACCTCGGCCATGCCCTTCGGCAATTCGTCCGGTGTCAGCGGCGGCATCAGCTCAATCTCGACGTCGCGCAGCGACAGGTCTGATCCCCTGGCCACCAGATATTGACCGAGATTCCATTGCCCGTTGCCGGGTCCGCCCTCAAACGGCGGCAGCGTTTCCAAAAGTGCATAACCGACGCCCATGGCGAAGCCGCCTTGTGCCTGGCCAATCACGACCTCCGGCACCAGCGCCTGCCCGCATTCGAATGCGGTATAGGCTTTGGCGATGCGCAGCACGCCGGTCGCTTTCTCGATCTCGACCCGGACTGTTGCACCGCATGCCGCTGTATAGGCCGTGCCCATCCGGTTGTTATCGGTTGGCGGGAACAACACGCTGGCACGGTTGATGCGCGTGAATTTGCCGGCGCCACGACGCAGCGCGAGCCCGTCGATCTCGGCGCGATACTGCTCGCCGTTAATGGGGAAACGTGCGCGTGCCCACGACCAGCGCGAGAACCCGTGCGCCACGGCGCCGGTGACCAGATTGCGTGCATGGGCCGCGGCGGCGAGTTTGTCCAACGGCAGCGACGGCAGGCCCGCCATCGTGAGCTGTCCGCCCTTCCACTGCGCCTTGGCAAAGTCCTTGGCGCGAGGATCGCGCGGGCCGATATTCCATAGCGCGAGCGCCGCCGGCCACAGACCGAAGCGGAAGATCACCCGCGCAGCTTCCGCCGCGGCATGGGTACCGACATGGGCGCCGATGGAGGCTGACGTGGCCGAACTGATCGACGGCACCCAGCGCGGATCCTTCTCGGCCTTGTCCTGGGTCTTCTGGTCCATGGTGTAGCAATCGCCGGAGGTCACCAGCTCCAGCGCATCGAACACGCCGACCTGCGACACCGCCACCTCGTCAGCGATGCTGCCGAGATGCAATGCGACGCGATTGGCCAGCGCCGTGCCGATGCCGTTGCCCATCTCGACATGGTCGCAGAAAATCGCGATCCTGCCGTCGGGGCTGAGTTCAACGCGACCGTTAGAACTATCGCCGCCGGTGCCGTAGTCCTTGGTCACACAGGCGACGCCGGTGCCGACCAGTATGCCACTGGCCGCGCGCGCCTTCTCTGCAGCTCGTTGCCGCCAGATCGCGTGCTGCTCGAGCTTGTCGAGAACCTCTAGGCTCCGCACCGAGACGATATAGGGATTGCCGGTCATGGTGCGGCCATCCTGCTTCAGGGCATTGCGTCGCCGGAAGTCGATGGGATCGAGCTTCAGCGCAAGCGCCGCCTCGTCGATCAGAACTTCGAGCGCGGTCATGGTCTGCAGCGAACCGTAGCCGCGCATCGAGCCCGCGGTCACGCCGCGGGTATGCTCTGCCACAGTCGTCACATCGACCTTCGGCACGTCATAGATACCAATTGCGGCCGTTGCCGCGCAGGTGGCGACATTGGCCGAGAAATTGGCGAGACCACCGCCATCGAGCACGTGATCGGCGGCGAAGGCCGTGATCTTGCCAGAGGCGCGATCGACCGACATGCGCGAGCGCATCTTGATGGCGTGGCGTTTGATGCCAGCCTGAAATTGCTGATACCGATCGTGCGCCAGCCGCACCGGACGGTCCGGAAAGAATATCGCCGCCAGCGTCACATAGAAAATGAATGGCGTATGGTCGCGGCCGCCGAAACCGCCCCCCACATAGGCGAATTGCGCGTTGATCGCACTCGGCTTGAACGGCGCCTTGGTTTCGCCAAGCAGAAACGCGATTGATTCCGTCGCTTCATAGGGCGACTGCACGCCCAGCACCAGTTCGAGCGCCTTGTCTTTTGCGCTGTACCAGCCCAGCCCGCATTCCGGCTCCATAAACATCGGATCGACAGACTGCGTATCGAAGGTGCGGTCCAGCACCAGAGCCGAAGACTCGCTGGCGGCGATTTCGGCACGGATCTGGTCGCCATAGACCGCAGCCTTCTCGTAACCGGCCTCGTTCTTGTGCGCGGTCGAGGACCATACCGGCAGCGCGGACGCCTGGGTACGGCCGGGCGTGACCCAGCCGGCAAGGACCGGCGAGTAGACATCGGGCGCATCGGGCGTGGCGCCGGCAACGCGGGTGAAACGATACGCCGCATAATTCGGCATTACGATCGGGCCGGTCTCCTCGCCAAACTGCACGAAGGTACCATCGCGCAAGGCCATCCGCGCGCGGTCATAGGTGTCGAACTGCTCAAAGATCAGCAGCGCAACAGGCTGGCCCATATAGAGCGGCGTCTTGCCGACGGGACAGAACAGATCGCCTTCATAATAGGCGGGAACGCGGATGTTGATCCTGGCGAGATCCACCGCGGTGACGATCACCGTAGGCTTCAGCCCGCCGCTCAGCCGCGCGAGGTCCATGCCAAGATAAACATGAGTGGCATCGGGCGCGCGCACCAAAATCGCGTGCGAGGTCTTGGCCGGCCAGCCCGGCAGGTCATTCGCCCGGAAATCCGACGCATAGAGTTTCGAGCCGGTGACCTTGGCGACGCCATCGACACGACCGACACCGCCGATAGCGGGATTCAACTTGCCCCGCCCCGGCAGTGTCTCGCGTGCCGGGAACGCCACCGGCTCCGCCGCAGCCAGATGCGACAGGCTGAGCGAAATACCGCCCGCCGACACCCATTTCATGAACTCGCGACGCGAAGTCCGCATGCTTCCACCCCTGATCGACAGCCGTCCGCAGCTGCGCCGATTACTTGAGATCGGCGATGGTGGCTGGCCCCGGTCCAGTCGTGATCAGCGTCGGCCACTGGTTCGAGCCGAACGGCACCACGGGCGGTAGGAACGGCGTCATGCCGCGCTTGGCGCTCTCGGCGATGATGGCCGCGCGGGCGTCGCCCCCCATCAATTCATAATCCATCAGGTGATAGTTGCCGAAGAACAGCGACCCCACGGAGCGATCCGCGATGATGCGCGTCAGCGACTCCAGCATATCGGCCTGCGTGGTGGTGAACGACACCGTCTCGATCAGCAGCAGGCGATCATTGATGGCTTCCGGCGGGAAGAACTGTGCCAGCACGCTGAACAGCACGTTGTTCTGCCGTGCCACGTAAATCGTGTTGCTCGCGGCATAGGCCTTGTCCCAATCGGGACCCAGCATCTTCTTCCAGTCGCCGAGCACGGTCATCCAGTGATTGACCTGGGTCTGCGCGGCCCACGTCACGTTCTTCGCAAGGAACGGCGCCTGCTTCTTGCCAAATGTCTCCAGCGTGTCGAAGGGGATGACGCCCTTGGCGATGCACTCGTCCATGAAAGCCAGGTTGTTCTGCAGGATGGTACGGTTGTTGTCGCGCCAGTCAGCCTGCATGGGCGTGAGATCGAGGCCATCCAGCGCCGACTGCATGCGGCTGCGATAGGCCTTCATCGAACCGAGCCAGGATTTGTTGTCGGGATTGTTGACGTAGGGGCCGACCACCTCGGCCAGTGCCATGGTGCTGTGGCCGACCGACTTCAGCAGCTGATAGACGATGGGCACCGAGGGCGCATCGAGCGGCGGTTTGCCGGGCTGGTACAGCGTGAATTTGCCGCCGGCGCCGGAGAACAGACCGAGGATCACGGGATGCTTGGCTAGAATATTGGTGCGGAAGACTTTCGCTGCGTCGCCGTAAAGCTCGAACATGCCGGTGTTGAGCGCGAGCATGTCCTTGGTGGCGGTCTCGGCAGGCGTTGTCGCGGTGAGCCCGGAAATCGGCGCCATATAGGATGGCAGCGTCTGGGCATGGGCGGCGCCGACGCCCCCCAACAGGACAGCTGCGAGAGCGACAGCGTGGCGATACGTCATATCCGGACTCCTCCGAGTCATCTTGGCGACTGCTACTGTCACGACTAACGCAGCACATCTTAAAAATCTGCCTTTCCATTCAGCAGAAATGGTCGCGACATAGTTGACGACAGCAAACACGCCGTGACGGGCGGAATGCTCTCGAACGCGACTGAACTGGATAAGAAAAACGCTACGAATCACGCAAAGCGCCGGTGACTCAAGGCTATACGCAATTTAGTGACACCGGAATTGGTTCGCGATCCGGAATACGCAATACGCAGCGATTTCTCGTCCGCCTGTGGTGGAAGGCTGGACGCCGGAAACAGGCCGGGGTTATTTTCACGACACGTAGATAAGCACCACCAACACGGCTATATGGCGCCGGACGTCTGAGGGGGAGCGCATGGCAAAAAAGACGTCCAGCACATCGACGGAGATCAACGAGGCAGGTTCTCCCTCCGCGCAGATCGACACGAAGATCAAGGAGCTGGGTGACTGGCGCGGCGAGATGCTCGCTCGCGTCCGAAAGGTCATCAAGCAGGCTGTCCCGGACGTGGTCGAGGAATGGAAGTGGCGCGGCGTTCCGGTCTGGGAATACGCGGGCATCATCTGCACCGGCGAGACCTATAAGGCGGTCGTGAAGATGACCTTCGCGAAGGGCGCATCGCTCGATGACCCGTCAGGCCTGTTCAACTCCAGCCTCGACGGCAACACCCGGCGGGCTATCGATATTCACGAGGGCGACAAGCTGGATGAAAAGGCGCTGAAGGCGCTCATCCGCGCTGCGGTGGCGCTGAACACCTCGACAAAGAAGAAGCCAAAGAAAGTGTGAGCGTCGTTATCTGGCGACCGGCCATGACAGGTCGTAAGACATCACATAGATGACGATAGCGGCCAGGCACAGAACCACGCCGATCCAGAACAGCGGCGAATGATGGATGGGGCGGCGGCGCGCGGTGTCGTCTCTCTGTTCGTGCTTCATTCCATCCCCCATTTTCGGCGCAAGCGCCCAGACCGTCCGAATTGTCGCGCGACGTTCTGACACACAGATCAGGCTCGCTGAAGCACGCATTGTCGCACCATTCGCAGGAAAGGTACGCATGCACAGCGCGATTCGACGCAACGATGATGGTTTATCCGCGCTGCTCCAGCCAGCACGGATGACCGATGTCGTCGATATCGGCGCCAATCCCATCGATGGCGACCCGCCCTACAAGCCGATGCTGCAAAGCGGACTTTGCCGCGTTACCGGTTTCGATCCGCATCCGCAGGCATTGGCGCAACTGCAGGCACGCAAGGGCGCGTTTGAGACCTATCTTCCTTATGCCGTCGGCGATGGCGGCAGCCATACGCTGAACATCTGCCGTGGCATCGGCTTTGCCAGCCTGCTGCAGCCTGAGCCGAAAACACTCACGCACTTTCCGAATTTTACCGAGCTCGGACGTGTCGTCGACAGGCTCCCGCTCGATACACAGCGGCTCGACGATATCGCCGAGATCGACCACATCGATCTCTTGAAGATCGACATTCAGGGTGGCGAACTGTCGGTGTTCAGGAACGGTCGCAGCAAACTGGCAAAGGCCGTCGCCATTCAGACCGAAGTCTCCTTCGTGCCGCTCTATGAGAAGCAGCCGGTGTTCGGCGACATCGATCTCGAACTGCGCAGCCTCGGCTTCATTCCGCACATGTTCGCGGCCATCAACAAGAAGATGATCGCGCCGATGATGGGCCCCAACCCTGCTGCTGCCATCAATCAACTCGTCGAGGCCGACGTGGTCTATGTCCGGGATTTCATCCAGGCCGAGGCGATGGAGAGCGAGCAGCTCAAGCACCTCGCACTGATCGCGCATCATTGCTACGCCTCGTTCGATCTGGCGCTGAATTGCGTGCATCATCTGGCCAGCCGCGGTGCCGTCGCGCCCGATGCCAAGAACCGCTATGTCGCCCTGCTCCAGGCCAATCGCCCCAAAGTAGCTGGCGGCAGACTTTAAACTTCTCCGGTTCCGACGTAACATGGTGTCCGGCGCAGGGGACGCGCCGACGCTTGCATCAGATTCCAGCCAGGACACGAGGCAGACAATGCTTTCTCGGCGCCGACTTTTGCTGACTGCGGGAATGGCGATCGCCTGCCCTGCAGTCCTGCGCGCCGAACCGCTGAAGATGCGCCTCGCCCATAGTCTTCCGACCACCCATCCCGTCCACCCGGCCATGCAGCACTTTGCCGATCTCGCGCGCGAGCGTTCGCAGGGCGAACTCGACATCGCGCTGTTTGCGGACGGGCAGCTCGGTCAGGAAGTCGACCTGCTGTCGCAGGTACAGGCCGGTAAACTGGATTTCCTGAAAGTCAGCGCCAGCGTGCTCGAGCGCTTCCATCCCGCCTACAAGGTTCTCAACCTGCCTTTCACGTTCCGCGATCGCTCCCATTGGCTGAAAGTAACGAGCAACGAGATCGGCAGCGACGTTCTGGCCTCAACCACATCGGCGGGTCTCACCGGCCTGACCTTCTACGATGCCGGCGCACGCAGCTTCTATGGCCGAAAACCGATTCTGCATCCCGACGATCTCAAGGGCATGAAGATCCGCATCCAGCCGTCTGAGACGATGGTCAAGCTGATGCAGCTGTTCGGTGCCGAAGGCATCGAACTGTCATGGAGCAATGTCTATGTCGCGCTGAAGTCGGGACTCGTTGATGGCGCGGAGAACAGCGTGGTGGCGCTGATCGTCGGCAAACATGCCGAAGTCGCGACGCACTACTCGTTCGACGAACACACCATGATCCCGGATGTACTGCTGGTTGGCGCCGGCCGGCTCAACAGCATGACGGCGAAACAGCGGGAGATCATCCGCGAAGCCGCCGCCCTATCCTATCATCACATGAACAAGCTGTGGACCGCATTCGAGGCGCAAACGCGCCTGCAGGTCGAAGCGATGGGCGTGACATTTGTCACGCCGGACAAGGCCCCCTTCATCGCGAAGGCAGCGCCCCTCGCCGACATCTATGCCGGCGAGGAAGCGTCACGGACGTTGCTGCGCAGGATCGCGCAGGCATAGGTCGTTTGATCGGGCTTATTTGACGCCGAGCAGTTCAACCTCGAAGATCAACGTCGCATTGGGCGGGATCACGCCGCCAGCACCACGCGCGCCATAGCCGAGAGCCGGCGGAATGATCAGCGTGCGCTTGCCGCCCACCTTCATGGTGGCGACGCCTTCGTCCCAGCCCTTGATGACCCGCGACATACCGATCGGGAATTCGAACGGCTCGTTGCGATCGACCGACGAGTCGAATTTCTTGCCCTTGACGCCGTTCTCATAGAGCCAGCCGGTGTAATGCATCACGCAGGTCTGGCCCTTGGCCGGCGTGGCGCCGGTGCCAACGGTAGTGTCTTCGATCTTGAGGCCTGAAGCTGTGGTCATGGTTTTTCCTGCGGCTGGCGCCATTTTCTGCGGCGCTTGTTTTTGAGGCGCTTGCGCCATGGCGGAAGAAAGGGAGACGTCGGAAACGGCCACGATCATGGCCGCACTGAGCGCGACGGCCGTAGCTCTAACGGCACGCTGGGAGTTTCGCATCATGTCTCCTGGATGGTTGGGTCTGCGAGCGGCGCAGTCATGCCCCGTCATCGCACCGCAACGCAAGTCCCGGCAATGCCGAATCCCGAAGCCGCGATCCATGAAGATCGGTCAATGAGGATGCTTGAATCGGTCCTCAGTCAGGCTTGGAGCTGCGTCGGGCCAGCTGACCCTTGTAATTTTCAAGCAACCGGGTCGCCAACTCTGTCGCCTCATCGCTTGCCTGGATCGAGCGACTGTCGGACATCGGCTCTGCGAGCGAGGCCGGATGTTTGAAGCTGAACGAGCGGATGACGCGATCGATGGCTGCTTGCATGGATAACTCCCGATGGCGACAGGAACTCCGCGTTTCGCGGAAAGTTCCTGATCAGTCAGCCGGAGGGCACCGCAGGTTCAAGGCAGCAGCACGGCCGCTGCAAAGCCGCAACATGGCCATTTTGGCTACAAATGTTGCTAAGCGCCTGCTTCTGCTGCGAATTGCAGCCCTTTGAAAGTCAGTCGCTTGGGGTCGCGAACGCCCGCCAGATACAGGCTGCGAATGAAGTGGGTCACCATGTCGCGATCACAGCCGGTCAGAATGACCACGGCATCGACGGCTGTCTTCTGGGCATCCATATCGGTCCTCGCGCCGCACAGGCGGCTTGCTCCGCGCGCTCCAAATCGCCGGATGACCAAAACATGCCCGATTCCCGGGATTTGCGGATATACGCGGATCACCCCGGCGCAAGCTCCGCCCCAGCCTCGCGCAGGCCTCCTTGCCGGCAAATCATGCGTAAGATTGCCGTAAATCGCAGATAGTTGATGCGTTGCCGCGCTGTCGGCTGTAAACCGCAGCGGAGTTTCGGCCATTGCCTGGGTGTTTGCCCGGCTGCCGCACCCGACAATGACCCACCCCAAACCGAAGAAAGCGACAAGGCCTCGTTCATGTCATTTAAGGAACCCAGCTTCGCGGATCGCCAGAAGGCTGCGATCGAAGCCAAGAAGAACATTCTGAACAAATTCAAGGCAGCACCGGGGCCCGATGATCCTGCCGTGAAGGCGCGCGCCGCCGAGCGCGAAGCCGCTGCCGTCGCACGCGCGGAAGCCAAGGCCATCCGCGACGCTGAGAAGGCCGTCCAGAAGGCTCGCGAAGCCGAAGAAGCGGCTGCCGCTGTAGCCCAGGCTGCGCGCGAAAAGGAAGAAGCCGCGCTTGCCCAGGCCGCGCTGGAAGCCCAGCAGAAAGCCGCCCGCGACGCCCGCTACGCCGCCCGCAAGAAGCGTAAATAAGCACGAGATCAGCGTGCCATCATCCGATGGCACGCTGCCTGAATTGATTGTCCGAGGTCAGTTCGTTTTGCCGAATTGCGGCTCGTCGGGTTTGACGAAATTGTTGCCGCTCGGGCCGTAGCCGGTGATCTGAATCACGGCCCCCTCTTCCCGTGTGCCGTCCCAATGCACCGCACCGGCGGGATGCACCATGTAGCCGCCGGTCTTCATCGGGATCGACTTTTCGGGCACGAAGGCTTCGCCCGTGCCGGTGTACCAGGTGCCCGACAGCACCACGACGTGACGATCTTCCGGATGCTTGTGCGGCTTGCTCATGATGCCGGGCGGCCACTTGATCCGCAGAACATAGATGCCCTGCTTCGAGGGATCTCCGTAAAGTGTCGCAACTTCAACGCCGACACCGAACGGATTCTTCCAGACTTCCTCGCCCTGATTGATGCGCACGAAGCCCATCTGATCGGTGGCGCTCCATGTCGTCACGCTTGGAAACAGTGTTGCTGCGATCAGACAAGTCGCCGCAACGACGAGGCGTCGTTCTTTTTTCATCATGGCCTCCCAGGCATTTTCTTGTGCGCGGAGGCTATGCCGAGTTTTCAGGTCCAGCAACGAGCAGCGCAACATGACAAGCCCGTCGCGCGGACGGGCCCGTCACAGCGATGCGTGTGAAGACGTTACTTCTTCATCATTCCATCGTCCTTCTTCATCATGCCGTCTTTCTTCATGCCATCGTCCTTCTTCATACCGTCGTGAGACATGGCATCCTTCTTCATACCGTCGCCCTTCGACATGGTGTCCTTTTTCATGCCGTCATCCTTACTCATCTTGTCTTGAGCGAAGGCGGCAGGTGCCAGCGCGAGGCTGAGCGAGACGAGCGCGGCGGACACGCCGAGCGCAAACCTGGTGGAGATGGTCATGATGTTTTTCCTCGGATCCATTTCTGAAGCGCGACGTCTGTCGCTATGAACCAGACGTACCGAGGTCGCGGTTTGTTACGTCGCATCAAAAAAGTCTTGATGATGCATCCGATAGCCATTGCGTGCGACGCAACATCACTTGCCCGCCGGTTCGGATTGTATAAACGAAGGGACGCGCGGTGACGGAGCAACAGGACGCGGGCGCATTTTGTCCCGCCCGGCACCAGACGAACACTTTCAGGAGTTACGCATGCTGACTCGCCGCCACATCCTTGGATCGGCCCTCGCCGTGCCTGCGATCCTCCGTTGCGGCATCAATACGGCGCAGGCAGCGACTACACTGAAGATCTCGCACCAGTTTCCCGGCGGCACCATCGATAACGGCGACTTCCGCGACCGTCTGGTCCGGACTTTCGCCGCCGCCATCGCCAAGCAGAGTGGCGGCGACCTCGTTGCCGAGGTTTATCCGGATTCGTCGCTGATCAAGGCAGATGCGCAATTTTCCGCCATGCGCAAAGGGACTCTCGATCTCAGCCTTTATCCCTTGCCTTATGCCGGCAATGAATTGCCGGAAGCGAATATCGGTCTAATGCCCGGTCTGGTCTCGACCTACGATCAGGGCTTGCGCTGGAAGAACCTGCCGATCGGCAAGGCACTGAGCGACATTCTCGCCGACAAGGGCATCGTGCTGCTGACCTGGGTCTGGCAGGCCGGCGGTGTGGCTAGCCGCTCGCGCCCGCTGGTTGTTCCTGAGGACGCCAAGGGTCTCACGGTACGCGGCGGTTCGCGCGAGATGAACATGATGTTGCAGACTGCCGGCGCACGCGTGCTCTCAATGCCGTCCAACGAAATTTACGCGGCGATGAAGAGCGGCGCCTGCGATGCCGGCATCACCTCATCGACCAGCCTCATCTCATTCAAGCTGAGCGAAGTCGCCAAGCATCTGACCTCCGGCGCGGGTGCGTCCTACTGGTTCATGCTTGAGCCGCTGATGATGTCCAAGACTGTGTTCGACAAATTGCCGAAAGCACACCAGGATATTCTGGTCTCGGTCGGCGCCGAGATGGAAGCCTTCGGCAAGGCGGGCGCGCAGCAAGACGATGTCGAAGTGTCCAGGGTCTATGAGAAGGCCGGCGCCCAGGTCAGCGCGCTCGACGCTGCGACCGTCGGCAAGTGGCGCGATATCGCGCGCGATACGGCGTGGAAGGACTATGTCGCCAAGACGCCGGTCACCGCGAACCTCCTCAAGCTCGCGCTGGACGTTCCGGCCTGACCTATCCTGTCGTCCGCCAGCTGGCTCTCAGCGCGTCTTCGCGTTGAGTGCCGAAGCGACACGGCTGACCGGCGGGCGGCCGATCAGAGCACTGATGGTGTTAGTCGCAGCGAGCAGCTTGTTCATATCGACGCCTGTGGCAATCCCCATGCCTTCCAGCATGTAGACCACATCTTCGGTACCGACATTGCCGGTCGCACCAGGCGCGTAGGGACAGCCGCCGAGACCGCCGGCAGCGCTGTCGACAACGCGACAGCCTTCTTCCATCCCGGCATAGAGATTGGCCAGCGCCTGACCATAAGTGTCGTGGAAGTGCATCGCGAGCTTCGGCATGGGAACCGAGCCAGCAACGGCGCGCAGCATCTGCCGCGCCTTCGACGGCGTCCCGACACCGATCGTGTCGCCGAGTGAGACTTCGTAGCAGCCGAGATCAAATAGCGTCTTCGAGACATCGACGACCGCCTGCGGCGCGACGTCGCCGTCATAGGGACAACCGAGAACGCAGGACACGTAACCGCGCACGCGGATGCCGTCGGCCTTGGCGCGCTCGATCACCGGCTTGAAGCGCTCGATGGATTCGGCGACCGAGCAATTGATGTTGGCACGCGAAAAGCCTTCCGAGGCCGAGGCGAACACCGCGATGACTTTCGCGCCGACCGCCTTCGCGCCCTCATAGCCCTTCTCGTTCGGCACCAGCACATGGAATTCACCGGGCAAATCGCGCAGGCCGAGAAATACCTGATCCGAACCCATCATTTTGGGGATCGCCTTGGGCGACACGAACGAGCCGACCTCAACCGTATGCAGGCCAGCCCCGACCAGCGCCTTTACAAAGGCGATGCGGTCCTCGACCGACACCGGCGTCTTTTCATTCTGCAAACCGTCGCGCGGGCCGACCTCGACGATACGAACCTGATCACTCATGCTTGTTTCAATCTCACACGTCTTTCATAGGATCAGGCGCTCGGCTCGACTTCCGCAAGCTCGACGCCTTCTCCAACAATATCGCCAACCTTGCACTTGATGCGCTTGAGCACGCCGGCGAACGGCGCGCGCAGGGTCTGCTCCATCTTCATGACTTCCAAGGTCAGGATGGCCGCGCCCTTCTCAAGGGTCGCGCCCTCCTCGGCCAGCAGCGCCACCACGGTGCCGGGCAACGGCGCAACGATCTTGTCCTCGCCGACTTGCTCTTCATCGTCGCCGCCGAACGGATCGACCCAATGCATGTCGAAACGGCCGTGACGCGTACGCAGGTAGAGTTCGTGGCCCTCGATCACCGAAACGATGTGCGAGCGTGCTCCGTCCAGTGTCAGATCGAAATGCCCGTCATCGGCCGCAGCCGTCTCAAACCCCAGCTCGCGAGTGCCGATCGAAATCGTCGCAGGACCGCTGCCGTAATTCAACGTCACGCGCTGCTCATCCGAACCATGCTTGAATTTGAACACCCGCTGGCGACGCCCGACCGGCATCCAACCAGCCGTCTGCCAGGGCGAGGTACCGGCGGCCCGTGCTGCCTGCGCTTCGTTCGAGACGATGGCGGCGACGGCCGCGCATAGTTCGAGATCGCCAGGCGCCGCCGAGTCCGGCGTCAACACTTTCAATTCACGCTCGATAAAGCCGGTGTCGATGGTGTTGGCACGCACATCCGGATGCGTCACAAGCGCCGACAGGAACGGCGTGTTGGTGACGATGCCGCGAATATCGGTTTCTTCCAGCCCACGGTTGAGCCGGTTGATCGCGGCATCGCGCGTCGGCGCCCAGGCAATCACCTTCGCGAGCATGGCGTCATAGTTCGGCGACACCGCGTCACCCTCGCGATAGCCAGCATCGATGCGCAAGCCGTTCGTCTCAGCGGGCGTCCGCCAGGTGCGAATCCTGCCAACCGAGGGCATGAAATTCTTGTGCGGATTCTCGGCGTAAACCCGCGCCTCGATGGCGTGGCCGTTGAGCTTGATCTCGCTTTGCGTCAGCGGCAGCTTTTCGCCGAATGCCACACGCAACTGCCATTCGACGAGATCAACCGACGTAATCAGTTCGGTGACGGGATGCTCGACTTGCAGGCGCGTGTTCATCTCGATGAAGAACACGTCCTTGCCGTCAGAGACGAATTCGATAGTGCCGGCGCCGACATAGTTCACCGCGCCTGCGGCCTTGCGGGCAGCCTCGCAAACCGCCTCACGCTGCGCGCCGTTCAACGTCGGCGACGGCGCCTCTTCAATCACCTTCTGATGCCTGCGCTGCAGCGTGCATTCGCGCTCGAACAGCGAGACCAGATTGCCATGACTGTCGCCGACGATCTGCACTTCGATATGGCGGGGATTGTCGACATACTTCTCGATCAGCATGCGATCGTCGCCGAACGCTGCCTTCGCCTCGCGCTTGGCGCTGACGATGGCCGGAGCCAGTTCAGCCGCCGAACGCACCACGCGCATGCCACGCCCGCCGCCGCCGGCGGAAGCCTTCACCAGAACCGGGAAGCCGATCTTGTCGGCCGCCTTGGCCAGTGTCGCGTCATCCTGCGCTTCGCCGTGGAATCCCGGCACCAGCGGCACGCCAGCCTTCTCCATCAGCGCCTTGGAGCCCGACTTCGAGCCCATCGCAGTGATCATCTCCGCAGTAGGTCCAACGAAGATCAGGCCGGCATCGGCACAAGCCTGCGCGAACTCGGCGCTCTCCGAGAGAAAGCCGTAGCCGGGATGGATCGCCTCGGCGCCGGTCTTCTTTGCAGCTTCGAGAATGCGCTCGATATTGAGATAGCTGTCGCGCGCACGCGCCGGGCCGATCAACACGGCCTCGTCGGCTTCCGCGACATGCAGCGCATTGGCATCTGCCTCGGAATAGACCGCGACGGTGCGCAAGCCCATGGCCCGCGCGGTACGGATGACGCGGCAGGCTATCTCGCCGCGATTGGCGATCAGGAGCGTGCGAAAGCGGCGATATAACGCTTTTGAGATTTCGGCTTTGGCCATCATCACATCCTGAACAGGCCGAAGCGCGTCGGCTCGATCGGCGCATTGGCCGACGCTGACAAACCAAGTCCGAGCACCAGGCGCGTATCTGCGGGATCAATCACGCCGTCATCCCAGAGGCGCGCCGTCGCGTAATACGGGCTGCCCTGGGTCTCGAACTGGTCGCGTGTCGGCTTGCGAAACGCTTCCTCCTCTTCGGTCGACCAGGTGCCGCCCTTGGCTTCGATATTGTCGCGGCGCAGCTGACTCAGCACCATCGCTGCCTGCTCGCCGCCCATCACCGAGATACGGGCATTGGGCCACATCCACAGAAAGCGCGGGCTGTAGGCGCGGCCGCACATGCCGTAATTGCCGGCGCCGTAGGAGCCGCCGACCACCACAGTGAATTTCGGGACGTTGGCCGTGGCGACAGCTGTCACCAGCTTGGCGCCATCGCGCGCAATGCCGCCGGCTTCGTATTTCTTGCCGACCATGAAGCCGGTGATGTTCTGCAGGAACACCAGCGGGATGTTGCGCTGGCAGCAAAGCTCGATGAAATGCGCGCCCTTCAGCGAGCTCTCGCTGAACAGGATTCCGTTGTTGGCGATGATGCCGACCGGGAAACCCCAGATATGCGCGAAGCCGCAGATCAGCGTCGTGCCGTAGAGCTTCTTGAATTCGTCGAATTCGGAGCCGTCGACAATGCGCGCGATGATGTCGTGCATATCGAACGGCTTGCGCGCGTCGGCAGGAATGACACCGTAGAGTTCTTCAGCTGCATACAGGGGATCGCGCGGCGACTGCATGTTCAGTGTGGCCCGCTGTGGTGGCTTCAGCGTTGCGACGATTTTTCGCGCGATGCCGATGGCGTGGCCATCGTTCTGTGCGTAGTGATCGGTGACGCCAGACTGCCGCGAATGTACATCCGCGCCGCCAAGTTCTTCGGCGGTGACCACTTCGCCGGTTGCGGCCTTCACCAGCGGCGGACCGCCGAGGAAGATCGTGCCCTGATTGCGCACGATGATGCTCTCGTCGGACATCGCCGGCATATAGGCGCCGCCGGCGGTGCACGAGCCCATCACGACCGCAATCTGCGGAATGCCCTGCGCCGACATCTGCGCCTGATTGTAGAAGATGCGGCCGAAATGGCGCTCATCCGGAAAGATGTCGTCCTGCTGCGGCAGAAACGCACCGCCGGAGTCCACCATATAGATACACGGCAGATTGTTCTGCCGCGCGATGTCCTGCGCGCGCAGATGCTTCTTCACCGTCATCGGATAGTAGGTGCCGCCCTTGATGGTCGCATCATTGGCGACGATCATGCACTCCCTGCCTGACACTCGGCCGACGCCAGTGATGACGCTGGCGGAATGGACATCGCCGCCATAGAGGCCGTTGGCGGCCAATGGCGAGAGTTCGAGGAAGGCCGTGCCGGGATCGATCATCAGATCGACACGCTCGCGGGCCAGCATCTTGCCGCGCGCGGTGTGCTTGGCGCGGGACGCCTTGCCGCCGCCGCCGGCGACCGCACCGAGCTTGTCCTTGAGCTCGGCAACCTGCGCCTTCATCACATCGACATTGCGTTTGAACTCGGCCGAGGTGGGATCGATCGTGGAGCGAAGCGACATCGGCTTCCGTTTCCTGGAGGGTCTGTTTCTTGTTTGCACGGCGGCCCGGCAACGGGCCTGCCATGATGGTGTCACCCCGTCGTGGCGGGACGCAACCCTAACTTTCGGTGCTGGTCAGGGTGAGATTTGGAGCGTTACGGAGGCTGATTTGCCCGCAAACCGGTCGTCAGTGCGACCATGGCTCCGAGCGGCGGAACGCAAAATTGTCGGCATAGGCGATGGTCCGGGGCGCACGCACCTTGGGCTCAATCACCTGATAGGCAATGCCTTCGCGCTCGCAGTAGGCGACCGCCTCTTCCTTGCTGTCGAAGTGGATGGACAGCTGCTGCTTCATGTCACCGGACGACGTCCAGCCCATCAGGGGCTCGATCACCCGCGCCTGCTCCGGCTCATAATCGAGCTGCCAGTCCTTGGTCTTGGCGAGGCCTGCCTGCATGGCATTCTTGGGGGCTTTGAAGATACGTGCGGTCATGGAATGCGATAGCCTTTTAAGGATGGGCCTTCGTCTCGGGATTAGCGTCTCGGGATCGGCCTTGGTCAGCTGCGACACTGCGACAAATTGGTGAAAACGGCGGGGCTGGTATATCCAATTGTCACGAATTTGATCCGTGATTCCGTCGTTTGGCGGCTTCGTTATTGTGTATATTCGTTCCACGGCGTCGTGACAATCGGGGCACGAAGCGGTCTATCTGATCTCGCAATTCGGCATCACGAAGGGCTCCTGAAGCGGCACCCATGGATATTCACGCCATCCTTCCCCCCAAAGGCCGAGACCTTCGGCTGGACCTGTTCCGCGGCATCGCCAACTGGGCGATCTACCTCGATCACATCCCCGACAATGTGGTGAACTGGGTCACCACCCGGAACTATGGCTTCTCCGACGCGGCCGACCTGTTCGTCTTCATCTCCGGCTACACGGCGTCCTTCGTCTACGCCAAGATGATGCTGGAGCGGGGCTTCATCGTCGGCGCTACGCGCCTCACCAAGCGGGTCTGGCAGCTCTATGTCGCCCACGTTATCCTGTTCGTGATCTACATCGCCGCCATCGGCTATGTGGCGCAGCGCTATAACGACCCCGACATCATTAACGAGTTCAACGTTGCCGGTCTGGTCGACAATCCGATCCAGACGCTGACGCAAGGTCTGCTGCTCAAGTTCAAGCCGCTCAATCTCGACGTGCTGCCACTCTATATTGTGCTGATGGGCCTGTTCCCGCCGGTGCTGTGGATGATGCTGCGCAAGCCGGATCTGACGATGCTGGCGTCGCTGGCGCTCTATTTCGCGGCACGCCAGTTCGGCTGGAATCTGCCCGCCTATCCCTACGGCGTCTGGTACTTCAACCCGTTCACCTGGCAATTACTGTTTGTGTTCGGCGCCTGGTTCGCGCTCGGCGGTGCGCTCGAGTCACGCTCGGTGATCCGCTCCAAGGTGCTGCTGTATTTCGGTATCGCCTATCTCTTGTTCTCGCTTGTCATGACCATGGCCGGTCGCTTCCCGGACACCGGCCACATGATCATGCCGGACTGGTTGTTCGACGCGTTCAATCCGAACGACAAGACCAACCTTGCGCCCTATCGCGTGCTGCATTTCGTGATCATCGCCTTCTTCGTCACCCGCTTCGTGCCGAAGGAATGGAAAGGCCTGGAGTGGCCGGTGTTTCAGCCGCTCATCAAATGCGGCCAGCAGTCGCTCGCCGTATTCTGCGTCGGCGTGTTCCTGTCCTTCGTCGGCCACTTCCAGCTGATGATGTCGTCAGGCTCGCTGCTGGCGCAAATATTCGTCAGCGCCGCCGGCATCGGCATCATGACCTGCGTGGCCTATTACATCTCGTGGTCGAAGAAGCAGGACAAGCCGTTGCCGAAGCCGACTGCTCCCGCAACGTCAGAACAGCAGGCATCGCCGTCGAAAGCCGCAGAATAGACCCGTTGTCGAACATGGTGCGGGACAGGCGAGAAATCGCCGGCAGATGCCTTGCTGCCCCCGGCCTAAGCGTGTATCGACACCGCATCGTCGGGGTATAGCGCAGCCTGGTAGCGCGGCGGTTTTGGGTACCGCAGGTCCTAGGTTCGAATCCTAGTGCCCCGACCATCCTCCATTATATTCAATGACTTAGCGCCTCTTGAACAGCGGGTGGACCACCTGGTCCCCGGGCGCGATTCCGTATTTTTTGGCGGTGCCTGCGACCACTTCGAGAACAGCCCGTGCCGGGCCTCCCGATGAAATGATCCTGAGGGATTGTGGCTCGGTATTCTCCGCGATCCGGAGCACCCGGCCATCACCGCCGATGAAGATCATGTCGAGTGAAACGAAGGTGTTCTTCATCCACATGGAGACCTGCTGCTCGGGGGTGAAGTCGAACAGCATACCGCGGCCATCCGCGAGCTCCTTGCGGTACATCAGACCGGTCGCCCGCTCCTCGTCGGTCTTGGCGATTTCGACGGAGAACATCCGCACACCTGACTTGGTGACGATTTCGAGCGGCTGGAATTCGGCGGCTGCGGCTGGCTTATAAGGGCCGACAAGGGCCAGAGCGGCGATCACCGCCAGCATCGAGAGGCGGCAGCGGTAGGCGAAGCGAAACAGACTCATGAAGGGCAATCCACGCAAAGAGCCCGGTCAGGACGCCGGGCGGCGCGACCCTAGCCTGACGACGCGTGCCAGCGCCAGACGGTCGTGATGCACAGCCGCGTGATGGCCCTAGGACGGTAAGGCCGACAGGAAACCTGCAAGAAACTTGGAAAACCGTAGACGGCTTAGTGCGACGAAAGACCCGGCGTACCGCCTTCGGGCTGGATCTCGGCAGCCATCATGCCCTTGGAACCAGGCCCGAAGCGCACCAGCACATACTGGCCGGGACGCAGTTCGGTCATGCCGAAACGGCGCAGGGTTTCCATGTGGACGAAGATGTCCGGCGTGCCTTCACCGCAGCTCAGGAAGCCGAAGCCACGCAGCCGGTTGAACCACTTCACCTGCGCCCGCTCGAGGCCACTGGTAGGCGTCACGCTGACATGGGTGCGCGGCGGCAACATCTGCGCCGGATGGATGGCAGTCGACTCGTCCATCGAGACAACGCGGAAAGCCTGATAGCCCTTGGACCGCTGGGTGCATTCAACGACCACACGGGCACCTTCATAGGCCGTCTGGTAGCCGTCGCGGCGAAGCACGGTCACATGCAGGAGCACGTCGGCTGCGCCATTGTCAGGAATGATGAAGCCATAACCCTTGGAAGCATCGAACCACTTGATAACACCGCTGATCTCGACGAGATCGACGGCGTTGCCTTCGCCGACACCCGCAAAGGGGTCGAGTGCGTCGCGGCTTGCGTTGCCTGAAAGCTCATTCCCTGGTCGCGGACCACCCGCTCCGGGAATCAGTCCCCCCAACCGCTTGGACTCAAATGCGTCCGACCCCATGGCCCCGGATCCCACTATCATTTGCGCTGTCAGCCCTGTCAGCGCCATCTCACATGCCCCATCGAAGCTAATTCACGATGGCGCGGTGCGAATCTTTCGATTCGAAGATAACACTGTCGCCTGATCAGCAAAGACAAAAAACGAACACAGTGACAGCTATGAACAGCTTGCGCTCAAACGAATCAGATGCGCATCAATTTCCGACGAACGGTCCGAGCGTTTCGCCGATATCATGGCGAATGACAAGGTCAGCGTGATCGTCCTGCTCGGTCGCCTCATTGTTGATGATAACAAGGCGTGCACCGGCATGTTTCGCCATCATCGGGAATCCCGCTGCGGGCCACACGACGAGCGACGATCCAATCGCAATGAACAGATCGCAGTGCTGCGATAGCTCAGTTGCGCGACGCATCTCATCTTCAGGCATCGCCTGACCGAATGAGATCGTCGCAGCCTTCACGGGCTCGCCGCATGCCGTGCAGTCTGGCGCCTGTCTTTCGGAATCGAATCTGCTCTTCACCCAATCGAGCTCATAGCGCCTCGCGCAACCGATGCAACGCGCATAGGTCGTATTGCCGTGCAGCTCGATCACAGCGTCAGCCTTGAAGCCGGACGCTTGATGCAAGTTGTCGATGTTTTGGGTGATCACAGCGGGAATCTTGCCGGCCTTGTAGAGTGAGGCGAGCGCGCGATGCCCGCGACCAGGCTTGGCGGCAGCGAATGTCTCTTCCATCGCAAAGCGCCGGCGCCAGGCTTCATCGCGCGCATCCTGACTGGCGACGAACTCGTCGAACGGAATTGGCCGGTTACGGGTCCACAAGCCACCAGGCGAACGGAAATCGGGAATGCCTGTTTCGGTCGAGATCCCCGCGCCGGTGAACGGCACGATGGTTCTCGCCTCGGCGATCATCTCGCCAAGACGATCCACGCCAGTGGGAAGGTCAGTTGCAATCATTGGAAGGTCCGAGAGGAAGTGATCCGACGACAATGCCGCAGACCGGGATCCGGTGCCATGCCGGGATCAACGCATGTTTCGCTTCGTCGCCACGTTTCCTGGATCTATTTCGCTTTGGCGCGTCCATTCCTTGCGGGCTTGTCGATCAAAAAGTCTTCCCGCTTGCGACCGGCGGCGATCTCCTTCGCGAGCCAGCCCGCTACACCGCCGCGCCCGGTCCAGGTCTCTCCCGTCTTGGGATGGCGATACTTCGCCGGAACCTTGATGCCTTTGACACGGCTGGTTTTGCCATCGACGCTTCTGATCTGTGCGAGTTGCGCCTGCAATTCGGCACGGTGGGCTTGCAGTTGCTTGTCGATATCCTCCCGCAATGCGAGGAGTTCGGGAACCGAAAGAGATTTGATATCAAGGGCCGGCATAAACAAGCTCCGATCAAATGCGTCCGCACTCCTTCCCAAGGCGCGCAAAATACGCGCCAGCGTGCGTCAATTAAATGAAATGCGGGCGGTGTCAAAACACCACATCAAAATCAAATATCGGGGCGAAGCTGAAATGAGCTCCGCCCTTAAGTAATTAAATACCGATTTGCGAAATCTTTATGCAGCCCGCGAGACATCGGCGGAGAGCTCGCTCTTCGGCAGATCGTCCTTCTTCGGCTTTGCCACCGGCGTTGCCTGAGACTTCTTCACGGACTTGCCGTACTGCGCGAGCTTATCCAGCTCGGCTTCGAGCTCAGCCTGACGCGCAGCAACTTTTTCCGCCAGCTTGTCGGATGCATGATCGCGCAGTGCCGCAAGTTCCTCGATGCTCAGTGAGTCCAGATCGATCTTGGCCATGGAAATCTCCGTTTGTTCCGAACTAGCGATAACATCCATGCGCCGCAAGCGCGGCAGCGCGATCATCCACCGAAGACATCATGATGGATGCAATTCAATTGACGTCGAGCTCTTGCTTCGCAGAGAATGGATGCGGGATTGGGGAAACGCGTCATGGCATCTTGGAAAGAAGAGCGTGACCGGCTGGTCGCGCAGACGCTCGCATTCGTACAGGAAGTCGCCGCAGCGCATCCGGTCGCGGCCCAGCGACTGAACATCTGGCAACCGCCGAGCCACGCGCCGTCGCACGCGTCCGATTCAACGGAAACCGTCACCTCGCCTGCCATCATGGAGGCAGATCGCTTGACGGCCCCTGCTTTGATTGTACATGCGGCGAACGCGGCAATTGAAACCTCGGAGCGCAGTTCGCAGGACCTTCCTGTTGCAGGTCCAACCAACGTGCCATCTCCTGCCCGGAGAGATCCGCTTTATTCGGGCCCATCCGAGCGGGCCGAGATCCTCAAGCGCGTTGCGTCGTTCAAGGCTCGCCAGGCCCAGATGATCCACGAGCGCGACGTCTATTACGAAGCTATGCAGACGCGTATCCGCACAACGCTGCGGAACGATTCCGGGCGCGACCGGTTGTAAAGCCGGAGCAGTTTCCCCGATGCTCTGTTTTCAGAAAGCCCCGTCCTCCCCCGGCGGGGCTTTCGCCTTGCGGGCTTCAACGTGAGGAGACGGTCTGTCGGTTCGGGTTATTTGCCGAGGTGTCGCCGCACGGCGGCAACCGACGAGCCGACCTTTTCGATCGCGGCGTTCAATTCGGTCGGCGAGACGCTCAGCCGATAGGCCCAATAGTCGCGTTGGGAAGCATCACTGGAATCGATCACCGGCGCCGGCCGGACGCCACGTTCGGACGCCAGGACGGCGGCGACTGGGACGAGACTGATCATGCCGGCAGGGTAACACGTCGCCCGCACAGCCCAAGCGAGTGCACACTCCAACGTTAACAGGCGATTGATGCGATCTCGGAAAGTCGTCCAGTCAAAGCAAGAAGTCTTGCCGCGAGCAATTACTGAACCACCGAGCCCAGCGAGGCCTGGATCTCATTGAGCGGGATGCACAACTTCTTGCGGCGCAGGCCACGAATGGCGCCGGTGACCTTTAAGATCTTGCCGGCCGCACATGACCCGTCCTGGACCAGCGCGCTCTCGTAAGGCGCCAGGATGAGCGGTTCAGCTGTCCGAATGGACTGAGCGGCGGAAGGTGTGGCCAACGCCACCAGAGAAATTCCGAAAGTCCCCAAAACCCAAAAACGCATGGTCGTCCCCAACACAGCAAATACGCACCGGTCCAAGGGTAATCGTTCACGCCCTTCAATTTTTGCAGTCAGCTCTCCCCGAGCCGTTACCGCAATTATTGCCCCGGACCACCGCGAAACACAAAGCAATTTTCGCGCCGATTTCCGGTTTCAGCATAGGGTCAGAGCGTGACCTGCTCGTGACCGCACTCCTTGCAGGTGAAAGACACCCGCGCGACACCCTTTGGCGCCGAGACCTTGTTCGCCGCGCCGCACTTGCCGCAGGTCGTCATAATCCGTGTGTCGCCCTGCTTCACCACCAGCGCCTTGCGCTCCATAGTCTCGCGGATCAGACGCTCGGCCTCTTCGCGCATTGCCTGCTTGCTCATGCAGCTCTCCTGACAGACGCCGAAGCAAAAGGCCCCGAGCGAGCGGCCTTATAGCTGATGACGATGACACTCTCCATCGCGATCAAAATCGGGAGCCCCGGATCGCACCATTCCCCTGCAGAATTCCGTGCATTCCAATCTCCCGTAGCGAGATCCCGATGGACAGAATGGCTGACCTGAGCTAGAACAAATAGAGAACATCATTCGCCAATGTTTTATCGGGACGTCACAGGAATCGCCGGATTGGCGGGGCATACGCGGCTGGAAAACTGGGAGACTGACATGGATTTGCAGGCACGTATCGACCTTTGGAAAAGCATCGATCCGGATCCGGAATTCTGCCGCAAGGCAGAACGAGAAATGCTGCTCTTGAGTTGTCAGGACGAAGACTGGGTCAACGCGCGGATGCGGGATTTCGAACAGGCGCTTGCGTTGGAGAGTGCTGAATAACGGAACCCTTTGGCGTCGACGGCGTTACGTCTGCGCTGGAATATCCAACCTCGCTTCACAGCGGTGATGCGAGGTTTTGTTTTGCCGGTGATTCGGTGCGAGAGATCTGAGCTTGCGTGAGCGTCGCGCGCTGCGACTTATCCACCGGTCGCCTTGCAAAGATCGGATTGATGCCGCATTCGGCATCGATGCTCTCCTTGGGGAGCGAAACGAAGAGAAGAAAATGAACGAAGAAAGAATTTCAGCGGCGCGCGCCGACATGGAACGCCGGGTGGCAGAATTTCGCGAGAAGCAGGCGAAGTTCCAGCGCGAACGTGAAGACTATTACGAGACCACGATCGAAAAGGTACGGGCAACCGACTGGAACGAGTTCGTGACACCCCGTCAGGAGCGCCGTGTGCGGCACTAGCTACGATCTGCTCGCAGCAGCGACCAATAAAAAGCCCGCCATTTCTGGCGGGCTTTTTATTGAATGCGCGTCACGCACGTGCAGCGCAATAGGCCCGAAGCAATGCTCCGGGCCGTGTTCGGCCCTACCAATAACCATAGCTGCGATAGTAACGCGGGCCATAGGCATAGGGGCCGGGACCATAGTAACCGCCATAGTAAGCCGGACGGTAATAACGCGGTCGGTAATATCCGTAGCCGGGACCGTAGCCATAATAGCGTGGGCCATATCCGTATCCGTACGGTCCGTACGCACCATAGGCCCCCGCGGCCAGCGCACCTGCGGCAATACCAAAGCCGATTGCGGGACCCGGTCCCCAACCTCTACCCCATCCGCGCGCTTCAGCAGGCGCCGTAACGGCGGTCGTGCCGATGGCTGCGACAGTGGCCAGGATCAATGCTGCTTTTTTCATGTGATACCCTTTCTGTTCACCACCGGCCAAATAACGCCAAGCTTTTTTGTTGGTTTCAGGGCCTGTAAGATTTCACCGCTCGGGTTCCGGACCGGAGGTGCGTCATGATGCCCATTCGCTATCGCCGTGCGCAACTCGCACGCCAGCTTCAGGCCTTTCACGCGGCGCATCCCGAATTCATCCGAGAGCGGCTTCGCGCTTTCGATGAACACAACGGACGCGACAAGATGATTCCCGTGACGCATCGCAAAATGAAACCGTCACCCTATGCGCGTCGCTTGGCTGCGCTCCCCCGCGACAAGGCGCCGATTAGCTCGGGGTGAAGCCTTAACGCGCCCCATATCGCCTTCACGTTTCATTAACCATGAGGGGCCGGTTATCGGAACGGCTCGCAAAGCCGACGCTTTCCTCTCCATGAATGTACGCGGAGTCGCACGGACACGCGTGCGAGCAGTGGAGTAATGGCGATGATTGAACAGATCGCAAAGATCGACAAGGCGCTCGATGAATTGCTCGTCGGCCTTGGCCAGATGGTGCTGCGCCTGTCGAGTCCGCATGTCACGCGTACGCGCGAGGAACGCGAGGCTCTTGTCCGCTCAGTCAATCAGTTCTCAACCTGCGCAGCCCGCTCCAGCGATCCGCGGGTCCTCAAGCTTGCTGACGACTTGCAAAATACGCTGAAGCCGCGCCTGCGTCTCGTGGCCAGTCACTGACGACGCTGGGCGTCCCAAAACATTTGCAGGGCAACGACGTAGGAACGTTTCTCCCTTTTACCTGTTGGCCAGACACAACCAAAAGGGAGGCTCTACATGCCCATCGAAGCAAGTGAACAAGGTAACCTGATTGGCAGCGACAAGGTCGAAGGCACCGCAGTGTTCGGCGCTGACGACCAGAAGATCGGTTCAATCGAGCGCGTGATGATCGACAAGAAGAGTGGCCGGGTTTCCTACGCTGTGCTCAGCTTTGGCGGCTTTCTCGGCATCGGCGACGATCACTATCCCCTGCCCTGGCAGTCGCTGAAATATGATACCGCACTGGGCGGTTATCGCACTGGCGTAACGCAGCAGCAGCTGGAGAACGCTCCCAAATACGGCAACGACAATAGTTGGAATTGGGCTGACACATCGCGGGCCCGCGCGGTGAACGATTACTACGGCGTTCCCATGGGCATCTGACGCCCGGGATATACCACACAGCAGAACGGCACCCGATCGGGTGCCGTTCTTGTTTGTTCACCCAGTCCGATGCATCGGCACTCTAGTGCGCCAGTTCCTTGCGCACTGCCGCAGCCGCATTGCCGACTTTCTCCACCGCCGCCTGCAGCTTCTCGCGGGACACACCGAGCTGATGGGTCCAGTATTTCACCTCATGCGCCTCGTGCATGTTGATCTTGCTGCGATCCGGCTGACCCTTGTTCTTCCGGTCGTCCATCGTCGTCGGCCTCTTCAATTAACTGGTTGATATAAATGGCGAGCTGCTCGCCGGCGTCATTGAAATCTTCGTCCACGCAAGGTGTCCCATATGCCGTTTGGTGAGTGCAAAACATGCACGACTGTGACTTGTTCCGGGCGCCGCTCACCTGCCACACAAGTAATCGTTCAAATGCCGGAGATTCCGCCAACCCGGCTTTAACTGCACTTCCAGAGCTCGGAGAACCCAATCGCACCCGCGGCATTATGGGAGATGATGTCCACAGCCCTTGTCGTTCAAACCGTCGAACTGAGGCCGAACCCGCCGCCTTACGGTCGGCTGTCATTGCGCAAGGGGGCATGGGACCAGTTGCAGGCGAAACGGGCCTATGACGACCATCACGAGCCGCCGGAGGCGCCGGTCGAGCTCGACAAGAAGGTCTGAGGTTAGCCACCAGTCCCGCCGGCGATCCACGCTCTATTGCGAAACGCCCCCACCAATGCCGACGCTCCCGCCGACCCTGATGCAGGTCGACGTCCCCTCAACCTGGACGAAGCCCGCGCCGTATTGCTTACACGGATCTGGTTTTCGTGGTGCCGGCGTCATGCTCTGCTTCGTTGCCACTGGCTTCTTCGACGCCGCAGCGAAGGCCTGCAGCGGGATGACAGCGATCAGCAGTCCAACAACGATAATTCTCATGGTCTTCCCTCGCCGCTTGTATGCGGTCGCATAGCTCATTGGAACGAATACCGCAGTGCGGTGTTTCCATGGCATGGGACCGAGAGAAGAAGATAATGGTGTATTGCTGCTCAGCGCGGTCGCGCTTGTCTGCGGAATGATCGCCTTCGTACCGTGGGTCCTCGAGCCGACCCCCGCTGTTGCAAGCAAAAACACCCAGCGTGTCGCCTATGAGCGACCTGTGTCGCAAGAGCCGGTGCGCGTGATCATGCCCTTTAGCCCGAACACCACGCCAAGCCAGCGTTGAAGCCTTGCTTGGCTAGTTGGCAGCCACAGGCTGGCCCGCGGTACGAGTGAGCTTGTCGGCTTTCAGCAGGACATGGTCCGTTGCCGGCTGCGGCCGGGCGAAGAAGCTCACCGCGACAAAGGCTGTGCAGAACAGAAATCCCACCAGCATCACCCGTCGATGCGTCGGCTTGTCGGCATTGTGAAACGAAGCGGACATGGTCACTCCCTCGATGGGAAATGAATAGCTCACTCTTATTTCCGCGCAATCATACTCTGGTTTTAACCTAACCGATGAAGGTTACTTGGCCGATCGGATTTTAACGAAGCCGTTGTGGACTGTTAATTTCCGGCGCTCCCGCGATCAAACTAAACTACAGGCCGCATCGTGAAGCGCTCCTGCCTGGTTCGTTACTTCCTCGGCGTGTTACTTCTTATCGACGTTGTCCTGCGAGATCGGGGGAGAGCAGGTCTCCTTCGCATACTTCTCAGCGAGTTCGAATATTTCGCGACGGCGCTCCGGCTCGTTAATGGTGAGGTAAGTCACGACCATTTTTAAGGCCTCCTCGTCCGAAGCCCTTCCAAACCGCCACACGAGTAACACTCCCAAGTTGTACGGAAAGGTTTCGGAACCTTTTCCCTGTACGTTGAATTGAATGCCCATCAATATACGCAATATTACGATCGGTTGGCCAATAAGTTCCGGGAGCGGTGATGATTGTCGGTCGGCCCATCTCGGAGATCTGCAGGGAGCTCGCCATCTCGGCGCAGGCGAGCCATCAGACAGTTCTCGCGCAGATCCTGCGGATGGCTTCGCTCGAAGCCGCCCAGAGCGGCGTGCGTCATCATGAAGGCGATTCCAGTATCCAGGATCGATTGGTCGGCACCTGGGACTGGGACATCGCCAATGACCGCGTCTATGCAGACAGCAAATTCGCCCGTCTGTTCGGCGTCAATGCGGATTTGGCCTCGCGGGGCACGCCGTTGCAAGATTGGCTGGATGCCATTCATCCGGACGACATCGATGACGTCACCGCCGCTATCAATCGCGCACTGACGACCGGTCAGGTGTTCTCCCGTGAATATCGCGTCGTCTCTCACGGCGACACGCATTGGGTTTATGCGCGCGGTATGTGCACGCTCGATTCGTCGGGCAAGGCGGTTCGGTTTCCCGGCGCCATCGTCGACATCACGCGGGAGAAGATCGATGACCATCATTTCAGCATCGTCCCGACCTAATCCCGCACGGTTCGAGATTGCCCTTTACGACAGCGTTGCCGATAAAATGCTGCGGTCACGGCTTAATACATCGTCGCCGGGAACGTAGCCTTGCGCTGCCGGTTATGCCCGCATGGCAAGGAAATTTTTTAGCGTCGTCGTCGTTCGCTCCGTCGAGGAATCCGTGGAGATCGTCGTGGAAGCCAAGAGCGCCGATGACGCCCATGTGGCGGCCATTCAGCATTTGCAAAAAAACGGTGACGAATATGCGTGGGAGAAGCCGCGCAAGGATTTGACCGTCTGGCACAAGCGGGAAATCGATACGCCCGCCATCGTGGATGTCAGCGCCTGAGGGCAACGCTCTTCACAATTCAGATGGTGCGCCCTCTTTCTCAAGACGACATCTGCCATTTGTCTTGTTTAGCTGCTATGGCAAGCGCCGCTGCCCTAGTGGTTGCACGCTTGTGTCGATCCCATGGAGACAATCCCAATGCGCTACCTTCACACCATGCTGCGCGTCCGCAATCTGGATGCGGCCCTGAAATTCTATGCCGATGCGCTCGAGCTCAAGGAAGTCCGCCGGGTCGACAACGACAAGGCGAAATTCACTCTGGTGTTCTTGTGCGCCGCCGAAGACGAGGCGTTGCTTGCCAAGACCAAGGGACGCGGCGCGCCGCTGGTCGAACTCACTTACAACTGGGACGAAGAGAAATACGGCGAGGATCGCTATTTCGGCCATCTCGCTTACGAAGTCGACGACATCTATGCGACCTGCGACCGGTTGATGAAGCTCGGCATCACCATCAATCGTCCGCCGCGCGATGGCCAGATGGCCTTCGTTCGCTCGCCCGATCTGCATTCCATCGAGCTTCTGCAGAAAGGCGACGCACTGCCGCCGCAGGAGCCATGGTCGTCAATGCCCAACACCGGACATTGGTAACTCACAAAACGCATCGCTGCAGGTGCAGCGGTGGAACGCCATGAGCAATGCCGCGTTGTCGATGCGATACTGATTTCATGGAGGCTGAGACAATGGGACGTGGAATTCTGCTCTGGCTGCTGGGTGTACCGATTCCGGTGATCATTCTGCTGTGGCTCTTCTTCGGTCGCTGACGCCTCCCAAGCTGAACCCATGAACAGGCCTCGCTCACGCGGGGCCTGTTTCGTTTGCGGGCTCGCTCCTTTGTGAGAGGTCAGCACGAGACCGGCCTTGCGATGGCGGCGCGTTGCTGGCTAAACCTGCGGCGCTTATTCGCCAGCGAGGTTCATCGTGTCACAGACTCCCACTCCATCCCTGCAGATCTGGGGCCGCGCCAATTCGGTCAATGTGCAAAAGGTTCTGTGGTGCTGCCATGAACTCGACGTCGCCTATGAGCGCATCGATGCCGGCATGCAGTTCGGCCGAAATGGCGAGGCCGACTATCTGGCGATGAATCCCAACGGCCGCGTCCCCACATTGGTGCAAGGCGATTTCGTGCTGTGGGAATCCAATTCCATCATGCGCTATATCGCCCTGGCCTATGGCGCTACATCGCCCCTCTACCCATCCACGCCAAAAGTGCGCGCCGGGATGGAGCGCTGGCTCGACTGGACACTGACGACATTGCAGCCGGCCGAGCGCCCGTTGTTTTGGGGACTGGTGCGGACGCCCGTCGCCGACCGCGACATGGCCGCGCTGCAGAAGGCCGCGGATGCCAATGCGGCGCTGTGGGAGATGGTCGACCGGCAACTTTCCCATCAGACCTGGATGGAAGGCGACGATTTCAGTCTCGCCGATATCGCCATCGGTTGCTATGCGCGGCGCTGGTTCGGCGTCGAGGGTGTCACGCGCCCTGCACTTCCGCATCTGCAACATTGGTATCAGGTGATCTCGGCACGGCCTGGCTTCCAGACCTATGTCGCGCCGCCGCTCTCCTGATAGCAGGCGTTCGCTTGAACGTTAGTTCAACGAACGTTCGAGCAGCAGGATGCCCATGATCAACACCAGCGTGATCCCGGCCACGACCAGGCGCATGGTCCAGTTCATGCCGCGGCCGATCCACCACAGCAGCGCGCAGCCCATCAATACGGGAATGACGATATCGGGGCGCACGATCGTGGAGCCCTACGCGATGAAGCGAACGCCCAGCGTCTTGCCGCGGCGCCAGACCACTTCACACGTACGCCCGGTGCGTGCGTCGCGCGAGAAGGCCAGCTTCATCTTGTTGGGGACCGACGTGGGATCGTCGACGACGACTTTCGCGCCGGAAGTCGAGAGATCCAGTACATTGCATTGCCGGGCCGCGAATCCACCGTCCAGCGTGATCCATGCGGCCTGGTGTACGGACCGGCGTGTGTCGCGTTTTTTCGTCACTGCCATCGCATCACTCCACGCCCCCGGGAGAGAGCCTTAAGCCTGCATGCTTTAAGAACCGTTGAGAGGTGCAGAAGAGTTCGAAATGTCCTGTGCACAAGGTCCGTGCGCCGCGCATGGGGATCATCCACCTGATCCCTCACCGCCCACTTGCCGACCCGAACAAACGTCACTATACGTTCGGCCGCTGGCACCAAACTGATTTGCTTTCGGTCGGTGCCGCCCGCGATAGATCAGCCCTAAAGCTTTGATGTTGCGGCGATTTTAGAAATAGCCGTGCAGAACCGCGGTATCCTTGGCCTGATTTCGGGCCGCTGGATCGGCCGGGGTTTTTTGCTCCCTTCGTCTATCGGTTAGGACGCCACCCTTTCACGGTGGAGAGAGCGGTTCGATTCCGCTAGGGAGCGCCATTCGCGCACTGCCCTGGGTTAGGCCACGTTATTGCCACCCGAGCCTTATTTTCGTTGAACTTGGCCGCGAACCTCCCGAAATTCACGCGTTCTGGATGGTTTTGTCGCGGATTGGAACGATCACACGCCATAGGACTTCGAGCTTCATGGTCGAAATCATGCCGAGCGCTTCCCAGCACAGTTACGCGTCCGAACCCAGTCACACCTGGCGCATTAGCCAGCAGCCGATCATGGTTGCGGCTGCGGCCCTGTTTCTGGTCGTGATCGGCATCGGCGGCATCTTCACGTGGCGCAGCTATAGCGGCGCAACGCCGGAGCCGGAGCGTCTCACCGCATCGCGCCTGCAGCAGGCCCGTGTGGCGCAGGCGTCCGAACAGTTGATCGAGAAAACCAAGGGCATCGAGGCCACGCAGCAGCAGTCGATCGACCAACTCCAGGTCGTGCAGGATCAGTTGCAGACTATGCAGCGTCTGATGACGGCGCAGCAGAACGAAGCGCGCAAGCTCAACGAGCAGGTCGGCGCCCTCACCTCCACGCTCGACACTCTCCGGCAGTCTTTTGCCAGCACCTCGGCGACCGACGACAAGCCTGCCGCGCGAGAGCAACCGCGCCGCTCACGCTCCCGCGCCGCGGCAAGCAAGGGCCGTCAGAAGATGAAGATCGTTGTGCAGCGCAAGCGCCCCGGGGCGCGCGGCTAAGCCATCCCGCGCGATTGCTCCCGAGTACACGTGAACTGCTTGTACTCTCCACAGCACCGCGCCTAGTCTGTCTGGCCGAACGCAATCTGCACTGCTCAAGGTGCGAGATCATGCGATACCGGCAGGGAGCGAGACATGAAGCATGACGGCGGCGATCACCTTCACGCGCACGACAGCGCGATGACCGAGAAATACGGCAGCACCACACTGGCAACACTCCGCAAGATCTACGGCAAGTTTTTCGCAGCCGGGCATCCCGACACGCTCACGCTCAGCGAAGTGCTGCCGAAGCTCAACGACACGTCGCTCAGTCAGCTCCGCCGCGATCACGACACCGGGCATCTCAAGAAGAAGATCTCGAAGGCCGCGTGATGCGAGACGTTGGCGCTGGGGCTACAACGACTTGCGCAGCAACATCACGGTCAGCACGATCACGACGACCGGTGCTCCGAATGTCACCGGGAGCAACCATGGACTGTCGGCGTCGATGAGTGTGCCGGGGATGACGCCGATCAAGGCGTGATCGACGATCCAGACCATTGCTGACACGATACTGGCAATTTCGAACTTCAGACGCGGCATGCCGGTAATGCCCGCGACGCTGGTGACCAGCGCGCGCGCCGGCCCGATATGATAACCGACCATGATCGCCGCGATGCCGTAGCGCTCGAATAGCCCACGCACCCGCGCCACCAGTTGCTGACGCGATTGGAGCATCCGCATCTCCAGCAGCCTCGGCCCGCACCGTTTGCCGAGCTCATAGGACACGCTCATGCCGAGCACCGCACCGCCGATGGCCCAGAGGACGAAAGTCCAGGATACCACGCCGGCGCCGATCAGCACGCCGGTCGCCGTCACGATGGCCGCAGCCGGAACGACAAAACTGGAGCCGACCAGACACCCGAAGAAGGCGATGACGAAGCCAAGCGGTCCAGCCCAATCGGCTTGCGCCGCGATCAGCGCCGAGATTTTCTGAATGATGTCCATCAGGGAGGAGATTCCGAACCGGCGCGCTGTGTTTCGTCCATCACCAGCAATGAAACAAAACCGCGGTCGAAGAAACCGTTTCCTCGCCTCCGCGCAAACTGCCTGAAGCGAACGCCCTCTATCCCATCGTTCCAACGACGCGCCGATCGGCGCACGGATGGACACAAGATCGAGGGACACACGATGACATTCACCACCGCCAAGCTCGCCGCCGCCACTGTTCTTGCATTCGGCATGCTGACCACCGTCTGCCACGCCTACAGCGCCGAGCAGGAACAGCTTTGCACGGGCGATGCGATGCGTCTCTGTAGTTCGGAGATCCCGGATGTCGATCGCGTCACGGCTTGCATGATCCGCAACAAGTCTCAGCTCAGTGACGGCTGCAAGTCGGTGTTCGCGCCGGCTTCGGCCTACCAGCCAGCATCGCTGCGGACCTCGAAGCCGGTCAATCTGGTGCCGGCCCGGATTCGCTGACGCCTAGCGCCGGCGCGCCACGGCGACGCCCAGCAGAAAAGCAACCAGCAGCGATCCCAGCGGCGCTTCGCGCGCAACATTGGCCAGGATGCTCAAGGGCATGCCTGGCTTCTTGCCGGACTCGATGGCACCGCCGATGCGGTGCGCGGTCTCGGTCACCGCCTCTTTCACATCCGTGATCGTTTCTGTGATTGTCGACCTGGCCTCAGGCACGGGCTCGACGCCTTCGTAGATGTAGGGGGGTGTCTTTGCGTCGTCGGCCATGGTCATTTCCCGTGCAGTATGAGCTGTGTCAGCCCAATCGACCGAACACTGATTGGTTCCGGCCCTGGCCCTGGCCCGCTAGCTTCTCTTTTGTCGCAGGCGGCTCCCGCAAGAGTCACTCTTTCCGGTCTGCCCGGCCGTCTATAATTAAGTTCCATGAACCTGCTCGAATCGCTCCCCACCGTGATCGGTATCGCCGCCGTGGCACCAGCTTTGCTGTTGCTGTGGCTGGTGATTGCTGCCGATGAACGGCCGGGACCGCCCGGGTTGGTCTGGGCGTCATTCCTGCTGGGGGCCGCCAGCATCTCCCTGCTCGGCTATGCCCGCGCGCTGTTCGCGGCAATTCCGGGCCTTACGGACAACCCGACCCTGGCCATGGTGCTCCACGCCGTGTTTGGTGTCGCCGCGCCGGAGGAGATCGTGAAGATCTTCGTCATCATCGCGGTGTCCACCCAGCGCGCCCGGACGGCCGATCCGATGGACACGGTGGTTTACGGCGCCGCCGCCGGCCTCGGCTTCGCAGCCTACGAGAATCTCGTCTATCTCCTGCAATATCCCGACATGTGGCGGACGCTCGCGGTGCTGCGTAGCGTGCTGACCGTGCCATTTCACGGCGCGCTCGGCGTCATCGCCGGCGCTTACATCGCCATCACCCGCTCCGGCCGTGCGCTCGGCGCCCATCGCCGCGACGGCTGGGCCTTCATTCGCACGCCCATGCTCATTGTTCTCGCGCCAGTGACGCTGCATGCCTGTTTCGATCTTCCTTTGCTGACGCTGCAGCGACATCCGGAAATCGTCGGCGTGATGCGCCGCGTGCTGGAGGCTGCCGGCGTGGTGATCGGCTTCGGCACCATTGCGCTGGCGGCGCGGCTGGTCCGGCGGATCGGCGCGCATCATGCACCGCATACGGAGGTGTCACGCGAGAGGCTCAGCCAGTTGCGCGGCATGTGGGCACTGCTGGTTGCCGGCGGCGGTGCGGGCTTTGCCGGCACGGCCTTTTTGCTGACTTCGATTCATCACTGGTTTACGAACCCGGCGCGCAACGTCACCATGGTGCTGATCCCGCTCGGTCTGGCATCGATCGCCATCGGCGCCGTGCTGCTGGTGCTGACGACGACAGCCTATATTCTCGGGCGCAACCGCATGCGCACGGCCGCACCGGCTATGACCGCGCAGTCGTAACGTTCAAGACCTCACGCGACATTCGAGCTATTCCCGATCAACAAACTTGCACGCTTCCGCGTGTGAGCGGATAAATGCAAGGTACGGCCAGCATGCTGCCGGCCAGATCAGGACATGCCGCCATGACCATGCCGCCCAACCTCGCCGAGCTGCAATCGAAGATGAGCGACGCCGTGCGCGCGCATTGGAAGGCATTTCTGATCGAGGGCATCGTGCTCGTCATCCTCGGCTTCGCCGCGATGATCGTGCCGCAGGTGGCCAGCATCGCCGTCACCGTCATGCTGGGCTGGATGTTCTTCATCTCGGGCGTCGCCGCGCTGCTGATGACCTTCTGGGCGCGCCAGACGCCGGGCTTCATCTGGTCGCTGATTTCAGCAATCCTTGGCATCGGCGCCGGCATCATTCTGCTTACGCGCCCAGCCGAAAGCACGCTGACACTGACATTCGTGGTTGGCGTTTATTTCCTCGCCGAGGGCGTCGCGACCATCATGTACGCGCTTCAGCACCGCAAAGAACTGTCCGAGCGCTGGAGCTGGATGGCCTTCTCCGGCCTGATGGATATCGTGATCGCCTTCATCATCATCTCAGGTCTGCCCGGCACGGCAGCCTGGGCCATCGGCCTGATGGTCGGCATCAATCTGGTGATCGGCGGCGCTTCGCTGATCGGCTTGGCGATGGCCGCCCGCAAGAAGGCCTGACCCCGCCAACTGTCTGCAGGGACTCAGCAGCCCTTGCAGATATTCTTGATCATACGATCAAGCTCGCGATCCTGCGCGTCGATGCGGGACGGATCGTTCTTGCCGGTCTCCGGCGGCAAATCGCCCGGGCGCGGCTGGCGATGGCCGACGGGAGCCTCTGGCAGAGCACCGCCGCTGTTGGTCTGTGTGGTCGGCTGCGAGCGCAGGCCCTTGGGTGGCAGGTTGCGGGACGAATCCTGCGCCAGAGCCAGCGAATGGCCGAGAACGAACAGGCATGCCGTCATCACGAACAATGTTTTCATTTTTTGTCTCCGACACCAGGTGGCGCGTGTAAGCCGATCGCTACGGCTTCGGTGGATAGATATGAACGTCGCCGCAGTAATCCACCACACGATAGACCGATTCCGCAGAAGCTTCACCGTCAGGCTTGAGGTTGACTGAAGAATTCTCGGACAAATATTCGGGACCGATCGGCGCCTTGCCATAACCGCCGGGAATATCGAGCACATAATCCGGCTGGCACAATCCGGAAACATTGCCTCGAATGGCGCGCATTAAGGCCTGTCCCTCCGCGATGCTGGTCCGCAAATGTGCGGTGCCAGGCGCGAGGTCGCCGTGATGCAGATAATAGGGCTTGATGCGGCACTCAACGAAACCGCGCATCAGTGCCGTCAGCGTCGCCGCATTGTCATTGACGCCGCGCAGCAATACCGACTGGCTCACCATGGGAATGCCGGCATCAACCATCAGCGCGCAGGCCGCACGTGCAGCATCCGTCAGCTCGCGCGGATGATTGGCATGCAGTGCCACCCATGTGCTGGCACCCGTGACTTTCAATGCATTCACCATTTCCGCACTCACGCGGCCGGGATCAGCCACGGGGACCCGCGTATGCAATCGAATGATCTTTACATGCGGGATATCAGCGAGATCCGCCATGATCTCGCTCAATCGCCGCGGCGACAGCATCAGGGGATCGCCGCCGGTGAGGATTACCTCCCAGATCTCGTCATGGCTGCGGATGTAATCCAGCGCGGCTGAATAGGCGTCGGGTGACAGAGCGGTCTCCTTGCCCGGCCCCACCATCTCGCGGCGGAAACAGAACCGGCAATACACCGCGCAGACATGTACCAGCTTGAACAGCACACGGTCGGGATAGCGATGCACGATGCCGTCGATGGGCGCGTGGGCGTGATCACCGATCGGATCAGCGTTCTCTTCGGGCTGCGCGTTCAGTTCATCCACACTCGGAACGTACTGGCGCGCGATCGGATCGTCGGGATCGCTGCTGTCGATCAGTGCGGCTACGGCCGGCGTCACCGCGACTGCATAACGCGCGGCGACTTTCTCCAGATCGGCCAGCGTCGACGCCGGCGCGAGGCCGTTTTCGATGAGGTCGCTGGCTTGCCGCAGGGTCGTCGCAACTTTCACGTGACGGTTCATGACACACCTGCCGGCGGCGTCCACACCACCTGATCGATCCACGTCGCGCCCGAGGCCAGCATCACCAGCCGGTCGAATCCGAGTGCAACACCGGACGCAGGCGGCATCGTTGCGACGGCCTCAAGAAACTCCTCATCGAGCGGATAGCGCTCGCCATAGCGACGCTCCTTTTCATCCATGGCTTCCGTGAAGCGGCGGCGCTGTTCGTCAGCGTCGGTCAGCTCGCCAAAACCGTTGGCGAGTTCGACACCGCACGCATAGACCTCAAAGCGTTCGGCGACATCAGGCTCGCCTTGCTTCGTGCGCGCCAATGCGGCCTCCGGCGCCGGATATTCGAACAGCACAGTCATCCGTTCCTGCCCGAGATGCGGCTCGACATACTCGACCAGAATCTTGCTGAAAATATCCGACCAGGTATCGTCATCGCTGATCCGCACCTTGCCAGTTGCAGCAGCCGCCAGCTTAGCGCAATCGCCGTCGGCGCCATCGATGCTCGCAAGCAGATCGATATCCGCAAAGCGTGTGAACGCCGCTGCCACGGTCAACATCTCCGGCTCCGCAAATGGATCCGCTACATGACCGCGAAACGTGAACTGCGTGATGCCTGTCGCCTGCGCCGCGCATGCAATGATCGCCACGCAATCGGCGATCACGGCCTCATAGCTCTCCTCGGCACGATACCATTCGAGCATCGTGAACTCAGGCAGGTGCTTGTCACCGCGCTCGCGGTCGCGAAACACCCGGGCGAATTCGAAGATTTTCGTCTCCCCTGCCGCCAGCAGCTTCTTGCAGGCGAATTCCGGCGATGTTCGTAAATACCGCGAGAACCGCTCGCCGTCGCGGTCGATCAATGTCGTCTTTGGCGCATGCAGATGGGTCTCATTGCCCGGCGAGACCTGCAGGACGCCAGTCTCGACCTCCAGGAAGCCCTGAGCCTCGAACCACGTCCGGATACCCTTCGTGATCGCTCCCCGCGCCAGCAGGAAGCCCCGGCGGTCCTGATGTCGCGCCGGGCTCCACCAGGGCGACGGACGGTCGGTTCCAGTCATCGGCAAACGGCCCTTTTGGGTTGCAAAACGCTGGCATCGCCGCGTGAAATCAGTATGTTGCCCCCCGAAACCGCTTCGCTGGCCACAGGACACACACGTCCGGATCGGTCCCGGGCCTGAAATCTAGGAAACATATCTGTGAAAGTCATCGCCAGTTCTATTCGCAAGGGCAACGTCATCGAGCAGGAAGGCAAGCTCTACGTGGTTCTGTCCGCGGAGAACATCCACCCCGGCAAGGGAACCCCGGTCAGCCAGATCGAAATGCGCCGAATCAGCGACGGTGTGAAGATCTCGGAGCGCTACAAGACCACTGACCAGGTGGAAAAGGCGACGATTGAAGACCAGAACTTCAATTACCTCTACAAGGACGCCGACGGCTTCCACTTCATGAACAACGACAATTACGACCAGGTTCAGGTGCAGAAGGACGTCATCGGCGATGCCGAGCCCTATCTGCAGGAGAACATGACCGTAAAGCTGTCGCTGCATGGTCTGGTTCCGGTGGCGATCCAGATGCCGCAGCGCGCGACCCTCGAAGTCGTCGATACCGAGCCGGTGACCAAGGGCCAGACCGCGTCGTCGTCCTACAAGCCTGCCATGCTGTCCAACGGCGTCCGCACCAACGTGCCGCCGCATGTCGGCACCGGCACACGCATCGTGGTGCTGATCGAGGACGGCTCGTACATCGAACGCGCCAAGGACTAAAGGATCCCGGCTGTCGCAAGACTGCCGCAAGTTTTTCGCAAGACCGCCGGACGCCCGAAAATGGCTTCCGGCGGTCTTTTTTATACATGATATCAATCCGTTGATTGCGTTGACGCGCCGCGACGCATTGCCCCTGCCATGGCGCAAATCATGCGGCTACAGTGGCGCATGACCGCACGCGATTCCCTGATCGACCGACGCAGCCTGCTCCGCTCCGGCCTGGGTGCCAGCGCGCTGCTGGCCATGCCCGGGACCGCCATTGCGGCGCCCACGGGCTTTGACGCGTGGCGCGACGGCTTTCGTGCAAAGGCAATTGCCAAAGGTGTCTCCGACGCGACCTATTCGCGCGTGATGGGCCGTATCGAGCCGGACATGTCCGTGTTCACCAAGATGCAAAAGCAGCCGGAATTTCACGAGCAGCTCTGGCAATACATCAATCGCCGCGCCTCCGACTGGCGCATCGCCGCCGGCAAGGACGCGCTGCGCAAGTATGACGGCGTGTTCGACCGTATTGAGCGCGACTTCGGCGTCGAGCGCGGCACGCTGCTGGCGCTGTGGGGCGTCGAGTCCGCCTATGGCGATCCCATCGTGCAGCAGAACCATATGCGCCCGGTATTTCCGTCGCTGGCCGCACTGGCGTGGAACGAGCCGCGCCGCCGCGCCTATTGGGAAACCGAACTCATCAACGCGCTGAAGATCGTCGATAAGGGATGGGGCACGCCCGACGAGATGCGCGGCTCCTGGGCCGGTGCAATGGGCCACACGCAATGGATGCCGGAAGTCTGGCTCAATGTCGGCATCGACTATGACCGCGACGGCCGCGTCTCGCCGTTCGGCAAGCCTGACGATGCGCTGGGCTCAAGCGCACGCTTCCTCGTCAATCGCGGCAAATATCCGCGCGGCGAACACTGGGGCTATGAAGTCCGCGCCAATGGCGCCGGCTCATCGGATAGCAATCGCAGTTTTGCAGCATGGTCCGCAGCCGGCGTTACGCGCGCCGATGGACAGCCGTTCCCGCAGGCCACTGCAAATGCCAAGCTCTGGGTGCCTGTGCAGGGCGGTCCGGCCTTCCTGCTCGGCCAGGGCTTCTACGCCGTGCGCAGCTATAACCCGTCGATGAATTATGCGCTGGCGATCTGCCATCTCGGCGATCGCATTCTCGGCGCGCCGCCTTTCATCCAGCCGTTCCCCGGCTCGGAACGCGCGCTCACACTCGCCGAAGTGCAGGAAGTACAAACTCGCCTCACCCGCGCCGGCTTCGACACCGGCGGCACCGATGGCCGCGTCGGCAACGACACGATGAAAGCGGTGAAGGACTATCAAACGAAGATGGGTCTGCTGCCGGCGGATGGCTATGGCGGGCTGAAGGTGCTCGCGCGGTTGCGGCAAGGCGGCTGAGCCGTTCCGTCAAATGCCCGCCATCCGCTGCGGATCGACGTAACGATCGTAGTCTTCACCCGAGAGCAGTCCTAGCGCGATCGCTGCTTCGCGCGGTGTGATGGACTCGTCCAGCGCCTTGGCTGTGATGAGCGCGACCTTGTCGTAGCCGATCACCGGATTGAGCGCTGTCGCGAGCAGCGGCGCGTTGGCGACATTCGCGGCGAGCTGTCGCCGATCGACGTCGAGATCGCGGATCAATCGGGACGTAAAGACATCGATGCCATCGGCGAGGATGCGGATCGACTGCAGAACATTGTAGATGATCACCGGCTTGGCAACGTTGAGCTCGAAATTGCCGGATGCGCTGGCTGCGGTGACGACGGCGTTGTTACCCGTCACCTGAAAACACACCTGCGCAAGCATCTCAGCGACGGTGGGATTGCGTTTGCCTGGCATGATCGACGACGTCAGCCCGTCATGCGGGATGACAAGCTCACCGAACCCGCAGCGCGGACCCGAACCGAGGAAGCGCACGTCGTTCGCGATCTTCAGCAGCGTGACGGCAAGGCCATTGAGCGCGCCGGACACTTCGACAAGCGCATCATGTGCACCCATGCCTTCGAACTTGCTCGGGTTCGGGACGAATGCAACGCCGGTCAGTGCGTTCAGGTGCTCGCAAAAGGCGCTGTCGAATCCCTTTGGCGCATTGAGCCCCGAGCCGACGGCCGTGCCGCCCTGGGGCAGCATCAGCAGACGCGGAAACACTGCTTCGATGCGGTCAATCGCATGGCCGATCTGACGGGCGAAGGCATCGAAGGCCTGCCCCATCGTCATCGGCACGGCATCCATCAGATGCGTACGGCCTATCTTCACGACGTCGGAGAATGCGTCCGCCTTGGCGCGGAGATCATCGCGCAGCGTCTGCAAGGCCGGGAGTAAGCGCCCGCGCAACTCCAGCGTCGTTGCCACATGCATCACGGTCGGAAAGCTGTCGTTCGATGACTGCGAACAATTGACGTGATCGTTGGGATGAATGGGCGATTTGGTCCCGAGCGGCTGGCCCATCAATTCATTCGCCCGGTTCGCGATCACCTCATTCGCATTCATGTTGATCTGGGTGCCGGAGCCGGTCTGCCAGATCGGCAAGGGGAAATGATCGTCGAAACGGCCCTGCTGAAGTTCGAGTGCCGCTGTTTCGATCGGCGCCGCGATCTCCGGTGCGATCGTCCCGAGTTGCAGATTGGCGCGAACGGCCGCGATCTTCTGCAGGGCGAATGCACGGATCAGCGCGACCGGGAAACGCTCGTCACTGACCTGGAAGACCTCAAGTGCGCGTTGGGTCTGCGCGCCCCAATAGCGGTCCGTCGGCACCGCGATGGTGCCGAAGGAGTCATGTTCCGTGCGAACGTCACTCACGAGTCTCGCTCACTGCGCGCCGACAACGCCCGCTGCCTTGATGATCGGCGTCCACTTGTCGATCTCGGATTTCAGATGCGCGGCCAGCGCATCGGGCGTCGCCCGTTCCGGCGCCACTGGCTGCACGCCGAGCCCGGCAAGCCGGCTCTTCACGGTCTCGTCCTTCAGCGCCACGTTCAGTGCGGCAACGAGTTTGTCGATGATCGGCTTGGGTGTGCCCTTCGGCGCGAACAGGCCGTACCAGACGGTGTAGGTAAAGCCCGGCAGACCGGCTTCGGCTGTCGTGGGCAGTTTTGGCAGAGCCGGCGCCTTCTCGGTGCTGGTGACGGCGTAGCCCTTGATCGTGCCGCCGTCGACATTGCCGACCACGTTGACGATCTGGTCGCACATGACGTCGACCTGCCCGCTCATCATGTCGTTCATCGCCGGACCAGCGCCGCGATAGGCGATCTGGGTCGGCTGCGTACCGGTCGCTGCATTGAGCAGCAGGCCGCACAGATGCGAAGCCGAGCCGATGCCGGCATGCGCGTAGTTCACTTTCTCCTTGTTCGTCTTCATCCAGGCGATCAGCTCGGCGAGATTGGCGGCCGGGAGATCCTTGCGTGCCACGAACACCGACGGCAGATCGACCGCGAGACCGATCGGCTCGTAGTCCTTGATCGGATCGTATTTGAGCTTAGGATACAGCGCCGGATTGGTCGCATGGCTGATATGGATCAGCAGCAGATTGTAACCGTCCGGCGCAGATGCGGCGACCTTGGCACTGCCGATGGAGCCGCCGGCGCCCGTCGTGTTCTCGACGATCACCTGCTGTTTCAACGGGCCGCTCATGGCTTGCGCCAGCAGGCGCGCGATGGTGTCACCGGGGCCGCCTGCGGAATACGGCATGTTCATGGTGATGGTGCGGGTTGGATAATCCTGCGCCAGACTTGGGCCAGCCAGCAGTGCACCGGCGAGCACGAATGCGGTCGTCAAAATGTTCTTCTTCATCGAAATTCCTCCCCTGTTATGTGTGTTGTTTCAGCGTCCACTCATGCTCAGCACGCGATCGACCATCGGACCGCACAGGCCGAGATAGTTGGCCGGGTCGCAATGACGACGGATGGCCTCCTTGCCACCAAGCGCTTCGGTGATTTCCGGGACCTCGGCGAGGATATCCGCAAGCTGTCCGCCGCCTTCGATGGCCTTGCGGCAAGCGTCGTAGACGACGTCATGCGCGTGCTGGCGGCCGAGTTTTGGCGCCGCTGCCATCATCACCGCTTCGGCGACGATAAGGCCGCGTGTCAGATCCAGATTCTCCAGCATGCGCTTTTCGTGAACCACGAGTCCGGCCAGCATGAATTTGGCATTTGCCAGCGACGAGGCAGTGAGCAGGAAGCTCTCCGGCAACGACACCCATTCGAGGTGCCACGGCCCCGTTGCACGTTCCAGGTCATGGATCATGCCATCGAGCATGGTCGCGACGTGCTGGCGCACCGCCTTGGCAGCCGCGAGCATCAGTTCGCTTGAAATCGCGTTACGCTTTTGCGGCATCGTCGATGACGCGCCGCGACCGGGCACGAAAGGCTCAGACACTTCGCCGAATTCGGACGATGACAACAGCATCACGTCGGTGGCGATCTTGCCGAGCGTACCGGTGATCAGGCCGAGCAGCGTGACCGCTTCGGCGATGCCGTCGCGGGCGACATGCCAGGTGATCGACGGTTGATGCAGGCCGAGCTCCTCGCAGAACAGTTTTTGCATCTCGAGGCCGCCCTCGCCCACCGACGCGAGCGTCCCCGCGGCGCCGGAGAACTCGCCGAGCAGGATGCGCGGCAGTGCCTGATCGACGCGTTCGATGTGGCGATCGATAGAAGACAGCCAGACGGCTGCCTTGTAGCCGAAGGTCACCGGCAGGGCCTGCTGCAGATGGGTGCGCCCAGCCATCGGCGTGTCGCGATATTTGCGGGCCATCGCGCTCAGGATGTCGCGGACCTCGCGCAGATCGCGTGCAACAATCTCAAGCGCTGCGCGTATCTGCAGGACGTTGGCGGTGTCCATGATGTCCTGGGTGGTCGCACCCCAGTGAACATAGCGGCCCGCCTCTCCGGCAGCTTCAGAGAGCTGATGAACCAGCGGCAGGATCGGGTAGCCGACGATTTCGGTCTCAGCTCGGAGCTTGTCGAAATCGATCCGGATCGATTTGGCGGCGGCCTCGATGGCCTGCGCGGCTTCCTTGGGGACAACGCCGAGACGGGCCTGGGCGCGGGCCAGCGCGACTTCGGCCTCGATGTAGCGGCCGACCAGGGCTTCGTCGGCGAAGACCGCCCGCATTTCCGCGGTGCCGAACATGTCCCGAAACAGAACCGAATCGAAAACCGTGCTGCCCATACCGCTTCCTCTTATTATGTTCGTACATATTAAATTGTCCGAACATAAACCGTGTGTCAATCTCCTTCCTTGACGAGATGGTCGCCAATCAGGCTTCCATCCTGCGATCAGGGACTTAGGGGTCGAGGGACGACGGTGGAAAAGCGTTACGCGTTCGTGGCCCGAGCACTGACCGAGGCCATCGCAGACGGACGGCATCCGGTCGGGTCTGTGCTGCCGACAGAGTTCGAGCTGGCGGACCAGTTCGCCGTGAGCCGATCAACCGTGCGCGCGGCGATGCAGGAGCTGCAGGCGTCCGGCTTGGTCAGCCGGAAGCGCAATGCCGGGACGCGTGTCGAGGCGACGTCTCCGGCCAAGGGCGGTGATGGCTTTACGCAGGCACTCAATACGATCGAGGCGGTGCAGCAGTTCGGCACCGAGACGGAGCGCCACGTGCAGCGCGTTGCGGATGTCGTCGCCGACAGCGAGCTTGCCAGCCAGCTCGGATGCCGGCCCGGCCGCCGCTGGCTGTGCATCTCAAGTCTGCGCACGATTCCGGGCGACGTCACACAGACGCCGATCTGCTGGACGGACGTGTATATCGACGGCGCCTTCGCCGACGAGGTGCGCGCGAAGATGGGCGGGCATCACGAAATCTTCGGCACGCTCGTCGAGAAAATCTCGGGACGACGCTTCGTTGAGATCCGCCAGGACATCTCTGCGGTTGGCGTGTCGGACGCGATGGCGGAGCCACTGAAGGCAACGGCTGGCGCGCATGCGCTGTCGATCCGGCGGCAGTATCTGTTCGCGTCAAACGAGCTGGCTGAGGTCTCGCTCAGCATTCATCCGGCGGACCGGTATCGGTATTCGACCAGGCTGCTCCGCCGGCAAGACACAAATGGATGAGTGCACCGGTCAAGCCGGAGACGACAGGTTGAGAGCGGTGAGACTACCTGATCATCTTCGGCCCGGGATCCGGCGCCGCCACATCGATCACGCGCATCTGCACGCGCTCGGCACCCTGCCAGCGATCGACGGTCAGCGAGCCCGCCACATGGACCGGCTGACCGCGCAGCTCCTGCAACGCGTTGCCAAGTTTCTGCCCCACTGAACGAAACGCGATACCGTTGACCACGGCGCCGTCCGACGCCTTGAAGCGCAGCCGCAGATGCGCCTGCCCAACTTCATCGACATAAACGAGCTGATGCGCCGGCAGCGCAATCACCGGCTCGGGATTGGCCTGCCCGAACGGCCCGGCGCGATTGAGCGTATTCACGAGATCCGTCGTCACACCGCGCGCAGTGATAGCGCCATCGATGAAGAGTTCTTTCTCGTTGCGGGACTTGCCGACATCCGCAGCCAGCGCGCTTTCGATATAGGCGCGGAATTCGCCGAGCCGTTCCTTGCGTAGCGTGATGCCCGCGGCCATGGCGTGGCCGCCACCTTTCATCAGAAGCCCATCGGCAACAGCTTGCCGCACGGCTTTGCCGAGATCGACGCCGGAGATCGAGCGGCCGGACCCCGTGCCAATTCCGCCAGGCTCCAGCGCGATGGCAAAAGCCGGACGCGCAAATTTCTCCTTGAGCCGCGAGGCGACCAGACCGACGACGCCGGGATGCCAGCCTTCAGACGCGGTCACGACTACGGAGCCTTTGTCTTCGAGCCCCAGTGACGCCAGAGCCTCGGCCTCGGCTTGCGCTTCCGCGGCCTGTTCGATCACGCGTCGTTCGATGTTCAGCCGATCGAGTTCGGCAGCGATCTTCGCGGCCTCGGAGATATCGCCTTCGAGCAGCAGCCGCACGCCCAAGTCTGCGCGCCCGATCCGGCCGCCGGCATTGATGCGCGGTCCCAGCATGAAGCCGAGATGCCATGCTTCCGGCGGACCGTTCAAACGCGCCACATCCATCAGCGCGGTGTGCCCGATGTGATCGCGGCGACGCAATGCGATGAGACCTTTGGCGACAAAGGCGCGGTTCAGGCCGATCAGTGGCGCCACGTCAGCCACAGTCCCGAGCGCCACATGATGCAGCATGCCCAGGAGATCAGGCTCGGGCATCTCGGCGGTCCAGAAGCCGCGCTTGCGCAATTCGCGATTGACCGCGACCAGCGTGATCAGCACGAGGCCGACGGCGGCGAGATGACCCAGACCGGAAATATCGTCGAGCCGGTTCGGATTCACCACGGCATCCACGTCAGGCAATTCCTCGCCGGTCTGATGGTGATCGATGACAACCACAGACATGCCGAGCTTCTTGGCCTCGGCCAACGGCTCGAAGCTCGTCGTGCCACAATCGACAGTCACGAGCAGCGTGGCACCCTTGCCGGCCAGCGTCCTGATGGCATCCACATTGGGGCCATAGCCCTCGAAGATGCGATCGGGAATGTGGATATGCGGATCGAGTCCGCAATGCCTGAGATGCCAGGCCAGCAGCGCCGACGACGTCGCGCCGTCGACGTCGTAGTCGCCGAAGATCGCCACCTTCTCCCGGCGCTGCGCGGCATCCGCGATGCGCTTCGCCGCCGCTTCCATCTGCGTGATGGTGAACGGGTCCGGCATCAGCTTGCGGATTGTGGGATCGAGAAAGTCTTCGACCGCGTCGAGTTCGATATTGCGGCCGGCGATGACGCGCGCCAGCATTTCCGGCAATTGGAAACGCTGCACCATGGCCAGCGCCCGCGCCGCCCCGCGCTGGTCCACCCGGTCGCGCCAGATCCGCCCGGTGGCGGATTCGGTGACGCCGAGAAAGGCCTGCTGGGATTCGACGGGAATGATGGTCGGTGGCGTCATGGGATCAGCAATAGGCCGCGCAGCCGCTTTCGGCAAATCCCAAGCCGGTCAGCAACCCATCCGCTCCGCCAGATCATTGAAATCATCGGCCACCACGTCCCACGGGCCCTCGGCCTTGAAATCGCGGTTCTGGTGCGGGCCATATTCAGTGACGCGCGGCACGAAGGCGGTCTTGAGCCCGAGTTTGTGCGCGGCATCGAGATCGCTGTTATGGGCGGCGACCATCATGACTTCCGCAGGCTTCAGATTGAGCAGTGCGGCCGCGCCCAAATAGGCCTGCGGATCGGGCTTATAGTGTTCGAACAGTTCCGCGCTCATGATCAGGTCCCATGGCAGGCCGGCGAATTTCGCCATGTTGGTCAGCAGCGCGACATTGCCGTTCGACAACGGGCTGATGACGTATTTGGTCTTCAAGCGCGTCAGACCGCTGACCGAATCCGTCCACGGATGCAGCCGGTGCCAGCCGAGTGTCATGTGATGCAGATCGTTGTCCGAGAGCCCGTTGATGCCGAACTTGGCGACCAGCACGTCGAGCGACTGCCGATGCAGCGTGTCGAGTTTCACGAAGCCCCGCTCCGGATGATGGCGCACCACATCCATCGAGGGCATATAGGCCTGCCGCCAGGCATCGACGAGCGCGGTCCAGTCAGCCGCGATACCGCGCGCTTTGCCGAACGCGGTACAGTCAGCAATCAGGCTGGAACGCCAATCAACCACGGTGCCGAACACGTCGAACACCAGAGCCTTGACGTTATCGGTCTCGCTCATGGTCTCATCCCCATTTTGTTTTCTTGGTTTTTAGTTCGATTAATCCGAGCGCATATTGGCGCGCTCGGATTGCCTTTAATTAGAGTATCTTCCGATACTGCATAAATCCGGAATTATCCGCGACCTGATCATACAGAATGCGCGCCTGCGCATTCTCGTTCTGTGTCAGCCAATGCACGCGGCTGCAGCCATCGGCCTTGGCCTTCGCATAGACCGCCTCGATCAGAGCGCGACCGACGCCATGTCCCCGCGCGTTGTTGTCGACGAACAGGTCCTGCAGGTAACAGTAGTTGCCCGGCGTCCAGGATGAGCGGTGATACAGGAACTGCACGATACCGGTGAGCTTGCCATCCACATAGGCGCCGAGCAGAAACATCTGCTCGTTTGCGTCGTGAAAACGCTTCCACGCGGTATCGGTCGCGGCCTGTGGCAGCGTCGCCTTGTAGAAGGTCAGATAGCCCTGCCACAGCGGCTCCCAGGCAGCCCGCTCGTCGGGGCCGACCGGGTGGATGTCAACATTCGCCTTCGCCATGTGACCGAACTCAATCCAGGTGGAATTTTTCGAGCTGGCGGTGCTCGCCCTTGATGATGCGCACGGTGCCAGTCACTGAACGCATCACGATGGTCTCGGTCTCGATGACGTCGCCGCGGAACTTGACGCCCGACAGCAATGCGCCGTCGGTGACACCGGTGGCGGCAAACAAGCAGTCGCCCTTCGCCATGTCCTCGATGCCATAGATCATCTTCGGATCGGTGACACCCATCTTCAGCGCACGCTCGCGCTTCTCGTCGGTATCGAGGATCAATCGGGTCTGCATCTGGCCGCCGATGCAGCGCAGTGCTGCAGCTGCCAGCACGCCTTCCGGTGCGCCGCCAATGCCAAGATAGATGTCGATGCCAGATTTGGCGGGATCGGTGGTGTGGATGACGCCGGCGACGTCACCGTCCGGAATGAGACGCAACGCCGCCCCAGTCGAGCGGATCGCTGCAATCAATGCTTCGTGCCGCGGCCGCTCAAGCACGAGGGCGGTGATCGCCGACACCGGCACGCCCTTGGCCTTGGCGAGGCGCTTGATGTTCTCTTCCGGCGATGCGTCGATGTCGATCACGTTCTTGGCGTAGCCCGGACCAATCGCAATCTTGTCCATATAGACGTCGGGCGCGTGCAGCAGCGTGCCGCCGTCGGCCATCGCCATGGTGGCAATCGAGCCCGGCATGTCCTTGGCGCACAGTGTCGTGCCTTCGAGCGGATCGACGGCAATATCGACCTTCGGGCCGGCATTGATGCCGACCTTTTCGCCGATATAGAGCATCGGCGCTTCGTCGCGCTCGCCCTCGCCGATCACGATGGTGCCGTCGATCGGCATCTTGTTGAGCTCGCGGCGCATCGCATCGACCGCTGCCTGATCGGCCGCCTTCTCCTGCCCATGACCACGCAACCGCGCAGCCGACACTGCCGCGCGCTCGGTCACGCGAACGATCTCCAGCGTCAGAATGCGCTCGAGCAGTTGCTGCGGCGGGACGGTAATATGGGTCGACATTGGCGGGCTCCTTCTACGGTGGGACGAATGTCCCCGTACAACTCTCAACGCTGGTGTTTAGTTCTTCTCGATCCGGATAACCTGCGGCTTGCCCGATATCACCTTGTCGCTCTGCACGGCCTGTAGGGCGCGGCGCATCGCGTCTTCAGTCGTCGCATAGGTGATCAGGATAACAGGCACTGGTGACGATTTCGTGCTCTTGCCGACCGGCTCGATGCCGCCATTCGGATGGCGCTGCACGATCGACTCCAGCGAAATCTTCTGCTCGGCCAGACGCGTTGCGATACGCGCCGCCGTACCGGCGAGATCGCGCGCCATCAGGCGGATGTAATAACCACCTTCATGGCGCTCCATCGGCGCCTTGGTGGTGGTCTTGAGTTTCTCAACCGGCCGCCCGAACGGCAGCGCGCGCACATTGCGTGCGACATCGGCGATATCAGCAAGAACCGCAGACGCCGTCGCGGCGCCGCCAGCGCCGGGACCGACCAGCGTAATCGGCGCAATGCCTGCGCCATCAACCGTGACGGCGTTGGTGACGCCCATGACCTGCGCAATGGAGGACGACAGCGGCACCATGGTCGGATGCACGCGTTGTTCGATGCCAGTTGCGGTGCGCATGGCAACGCCCAGCAGCTTCACGCGATAGCCGAGCTCTGCAGCAGCGCGCAGATCTTCAGCGGCGATGGACGAAATGCCCTCGACCGAAACAGCGCTCTGCGCGACCTTGGTCCCGAATGCGAGGCTGGCGAGAATGGCCAGCTTCTGCGCTGTGTCGTGGCCATCGACGTCGAAGGACGGCTCGGCCTCGGCGTAGCCAAGCCGCTGCGCGTCTTTAAGGCATTCCTCGAAGGACAGGCCCTCTAGCTCCATCCGTGACAGGATGTAGTTGCAGGTACCGTTGAGAATACCGTAGACGCGATTGATATCGGTGCCGACGAGACCTTCGCGGATGGTCTTGATGATCGGAATGGCGCCGGCGACGGCGGCCTCGTAGTTCAGCGCGCCGCCGTGCTTCTCAGCCGATGCGGCTAGCTTCAGGCCATGCTTGGCGATCAGTGCCTTGTTCGCGGTCACGACCGACTTGCCGGCGCGCAGCGCCGCCTCGATAGACGACAGCGCGGGATCGCCAACGCCGCCCATCAATTCGACGAAGCACTCGACATCGGGATGCTGCGCAACCGCGAGCGGATCCTTCATCCAGTCGATGCCGCGCAGATCAACGCCGCGCTTCTTGGTCTTGGAGCGCGCAGTGACAGCAATCACCTTGACGCCACGACCGCAGCGCGCGGCCAAAATCGAGTTCTGCTGTTCGATGAGACGGACGACTTCGGCACCAACGGTGCCGAGTCCCGCGATACCCACTTTGAGGGGTGCGACCATTAAGCTTCAGACCTGTCGGAATTCTTGTTGAGCGATGACCGGTCCGAAAACCGGTTGCCGGTTTTCGGGGATCACGCCTATCGCCGGTTGGCGAGAGGAACCACGTTGTGCAACGTTTCGAGACCGCTTTCAAGGAAGCGGCGAATGCCGCGGGCAGCCTGGCGAATGCGCTGTTCGTTCTCGACCATCGCGATACGGACGTAACCTTCGCCATGCTCGCCGAAGGCGACGCCGGGAGATACCACCACGCCGGACTTTTCGACGAGAAGCGTTGCAAACTGCATGCTGCCGACCTCGCGGAATTTCTCCGGCAGCGGCGCCCAGGCAAACATCGACGCCGAGGGCGGCGGAATGTCCCAGCCGGCGCGGCCGAAGGATTCCACCATCGCGTCGCGGCGCTTGCGATAGGTGTCGCGCATCTCGCGGATGCAGTCGTCCGGACCGTTCAGCGCTGCAGTGGCCGCGACCTGCACGGGCGTGAAGGCGCCGTAGTCGAGATAGGATTTCACCCGCGTCAGCGCGGCGATGATGCGCTCGTTGCCGACCGCAAAGCCCATGCGCCAGCCGGCCATGGAGAAAGTCTTCGACATCGAGGTGAATTCGACGGTGACGTCCATCGCGCCCGGCACCTGCAGCACCGAGGGCGGCGGGTTCTTGTCGTCGAAATAGACCTCGGCGTAAGCGAGATCCGAAAGAATGTAGATCTCATGCTTCTTCGCGAAGGCCACGAGGTCCTTGTAGAAGTCGAGGCTCGCCACCTGCGCCGTCGGATTCGACGGATAGCAGACGATCAGCGCGATCGGCTTCGGGATCGAATGGATGATGGCGCGCTCGACGGCCGCGAAGAAATCCGGCGTTGGCTCGGACGGCACCGAGCGGATCACGCCGCCAGCCATCAGGAAGCCGAAGGCATGGATCGGGTAGCTCGGATTCGGGCATAGCACGACATCGCCAGGCGCGGTGATCGCCTGAGCGACGTTGGCGAAGCCTTCCTTGGAGCCCAGCGTCGCCACCACCTGGGTGTCAGGATTGAGCTTCACGCCAAAGCGGCGCTCGTAATAGCCGGCCTGGGCCTTGCGCAGGCCAGTGATGCCCTTCGAAGCCGAATAGCGGTCGGTGCGCGGCTTGCCCAGGGTCTCCTTGAGCTTCTCGATCACATGCGGCGGGGTCGCCAGATCCGGATTGCCCATGCCGAGGTCGATGATATCGGCGCCGGCGTTCCGCGCGGCGGCCTTGGCCCGGTTGACCTGTTCGAACACATAGGGCGGCAATCGGCGGATGCGGTAGAATTCTTCCATGGGATCGGGCTCCAGAACCGCTTCATCATGCGGTTGAATCGCTTCTTTTTATCACGGAAGCCCGGTGACACCAGTCACGACGGGCAGTTTTGATTATTTGGCCGCCGGTTTGGCCGGCAGCACGACGGCCTGGCGATCGCGGGCGGCAGTCAGTTCGGCCTGCATCTTGGCCTGATCAGCCGGCGCCATTGCGGTGCCTTCGCGGGTGGTCGGCAGATCATGAACCGGCAGATAGGTGCCCACCTCGGCCGGACGCGCCGGAGCGCCCGCCGGCGTCCCCACCATGGGCATGTCGGCGATGGTCGAGGCGCAGCCGCCCAGAGGCAAGCCAAGCCCCAGCACCAGCACGGCGGCCGCTGTCGCCGCCCGCCCGCTGCGACCACCAATTGCCCTGAATGTGCCTCTACGCGTCACGCCACAACCCTACATCGCATTAGAATCGATTTCATCCCTATCGCAGCGCACCATTCAACCAATCTGGTCACAAACGATTAATGCCGGGAGAAGACGCTAAAGGCTTGGATCTTCAATATGACGGAAGCAAGACCCAAAGCCGAATACATGACGCGGTGCAGCACATCGAATCCTGCGGCAATCCGCGAACTGTGCCATCATCGATTTGCGTGGTGACGTACCGTTGCCCGACTGGAATGAAGCTGTTGTTGCGCCATGACCGAAGTTGCCGCCGACGCCAAAGCTGCTAACGACAAAATCTCGGGCGACGCGTCCGCCAAACCGTTCAATCCCGAAGCTTTTGCGCTCAACATGGCCAAGGCGATGGAGAATGGCGGCAAGGCGCTGGCCGCCTATCTGCAGCCACGCCAGACCGGCGAGACCGTCGACAAGCCGCCGAACGAGCTGACGGAGCTGATCAAGACCTTCAGCATCGTCGCCAATTACTGGCTGTCCGACGACAAGCGCGCCGCCGAATTGCAGATGAAGCTTGGCAAGGCCTATCTCGACCTCTGGGGCTCGGCGATGCGCCGGATGGTCGGCGAAGCCAGCTCGCCCGCCATCGAGGCAGCGCCGCGCGACAAGCGCTTCAGCGATCCCGAGTGGAAATCGAACCAGTTCTTCGACTTCGTCATGCAGGCCTATCTGCTGACCACGCAATGGGCCCACGACCTCGTCAAGAATGCTGAAGGTCTGGATGCGCATACCCGCAAGAAAGCGGAGTTCTATGTCCAGCAGATCACCAATGCGATGGCGCCGTCGAACTTCGTGCTGACCAATCCGGAAGTGCTGCGCGAGACCGTGATGTCGAACGGCAGCAACCTGATGCGCGGCATGACCATGCTTGCCGAGGATATCGAGGCCGGCAAAGGCTCGCTGCGCATTCGCCAGTCCGATCCGAAAAACCTCGAAGTCGGCGTCAACATGGCGACGACGCCGGGCAAGGTGATTTTCCAGAACGAGGTGATGCAGCTGATTCAGTATCAGCCGGCAACCGAAAACGTGCTGCGCACGCCGCTCCTGATCGTGCCGCCCTGGATCAACAAGTTCTACATCCTCGATCTCAAGCCCGAGAAGTCCTTCATCAAGTGGGCCGTCGATCAGGGCGTCTCGGTATTCGTGATTTCCTGGGTCAATCCCGACAAGCGCCTCGGCGCCAAGACCTTCGACGACTACATGAAGGAAGGCCCGCTGACTGCGATGGATGTGATCGAGAAGGTCACCGGCGAGATGACCATGCATACCATCGGCTATTGCGTCGGCGGCACCCTGCTCGCCTCGACGCTGGCCTGGCTCGCCGAGAAGCGCCGCGTCCGCGTGGCATCGGCGACGTTCCTGGCAGCCCAGGTCGATTTCACCCATGCCGGCGATCTCATGGTGTTCGTCGACGAGGATCAGATCTCGGCGCTGGAAAAGGACATGCAGGCAGCAGGCGTGCTGGAAGGCAGCAAGATGGCCATGGCCTTCAACATGCTGCGCTCCAACGATCTGATCTGGTCCTATGTCGTGAACAACTACCTCAAGGGCAAGCCGCCTTCGGCCTTCGACCTGTTGCACTGGAATTCAGACGCGACGCGGATGCCGGCGGCGAACCACTCGTTCTATTTGCGCAACTGCTATCTGGAGAACAAGCTCTCGACCGGCAACATGATCCTCGACAACACCCGGCTCGATCTCTCCAAGGTCAAGGTGCCCGTCTACAATCTCGCCACCCGCGAGGACCACATCGCGCCGGCGCAATCGGTGCTGTACGGCTCGCAATTCTTCGGCGGCCCGGTGAAATACGTGTTGTCCGGCTCCGGCCATATCGCTGGCGTGGTCAATCCGCCAGCCTCCGGCAAGTACCAGTACTGGACCAACGATAACGCCCACGCCACCGATCTCGCCGACTGGATGAAGACCGCACAGGAACATGCTGGCTCGTGGTGGCCGAACTGGCGGGAGTGGCTCTCCGGCATCGATGGTGAGGAAGTTCCTGCCCGCCATGTCGGCACAGACGCATTCCCCGCACTGGAAGACGCCCCCGGCAGTTATGTGCGGGTGCGGGCGTAACGGCCCGCCTCTCCGCGCTTGCTTGGCGTCGTCACAGCAAACGTCTATGATTTCAGCTAGGACGCGTCGCATCCGCTTGCGGCGCGTGTGTTTTGCATGACCATCTCCGCGTTTTCCGCGGGAATTTCGACTGAAAGGATACCCGGATGACGCGCGAATTGTTCTGGCTGACGCTGACCGTGATTCTCACCGGCCTACTCTGGGTGCCTTATATGCTGAACCGCATCATGGTCCGCGGTGTCACCGGCGTCATGGCCAATCCGACGCGAACCGACAGGCCGCAGGCTGAATGGGCTAACCGGATGATGTTCGCCCATGACAACGCCGTCGAGAATCTCATCATCTTCGCGCCGCTGGTGCTGATCCTGAATGCCGCCGATGTCTCGACCCCGACCACCGTTCTGGCCTGCGCGGTCTATTTTTGGTCGCGCGTGGTGCATCTGATCGTCTACACGCTCGGCCTGCCGATTTTCCGCACGTTGGCCTTCGTGGTCGGCTTCATCGCCCAGGCGGTGCTCGCCATCGCGATCCTGCGGATTCCGTACTAACACTTCTTCTCGCCAGATTGATCTGCAATGAACCACGCTGCCCCAAGTCTCGATCTCGTCGTCAAGGAAATTGCCGACGAGATGGCGCAGCGAACGGACCGCGGCGACGTCGCGAGCTATATTCCGGAACTGGCGGGTGTCGATCCCAACCAGTTCGGCCTTGTGGTCATCGATGCCGATGGCCAGGTTGCGGCCGGCGGCGATGCCGATGTGCCGTTCTCGATCCAGAGCATCTCGAAAGTCTTCACGCTGACGCTGGCGCTCGGCATGGTCGGCGACCGGCTGTGGAAACATGTCGGCCGCGAGCCCTCGGGCAATCCGTTCAACTCCATCGTCCAGCTCGAACGCGAGCGCGGCGTGCCGCGCAATCCCTTCATCAATGCCGGCGCCATCGCCGTCACCGACGTCATTCTGTCCGGCCATCAGCCGCGCGAGGCGATCGGCGAAATCCTGCGTTTCATGCAGTTTCTGTCCGGCGACAGCTCCATCGTGATCGATGAAACCGTCGCCGCGTCCGAGAAACGCACCGGCTTTCGCAACACCGCGCTCGCCAATTACATGAAGTCGTTTGGCGTGGTCGAAAACCCCGTCGACTTCACGCTCGGCGTCTATTTCCACCACTGCGCGATCGCGATGTCGTGTCGGCAGTTGGCCATGGCGACGCGCTACCTCGCTTATTCGGGCCGCAATCCGTCGACCGGACTCTCGGTGGTGTCGTCGGAGCGCGCGCGCCGTATCAACGCGTTGATGCTGATGTGCGGCCATTATGACGGTTCGGGTGAGTTCGCCTATCGCGTCGGCCTGCCAGGCAAGAGCGGCGTTGGCGGGGGCATTATCGCAGTCGCCCCCGGAAAGGCCTCGATCGCAGTCTGGGCGCCGGGTCTCGACAAGCACGGCAATTCGCATCTCGGCCGCATTGCGCTCGAAGCGCTCACGAAGCGGCTCGGCTGGTCGATCTTCGGCGTCTGACGCCAACCCGGTTTCCGGTCATGAAAAAGGGCTGAAACATCGCTGTTTCAGCCCTTGATCGTCGTCGATAAACCGCGCCCGGGGCGGTGAACCTTGCGTCCGGCCAAGCACCGTCAATGTTCGTAGGTCCGGTTGGCTTCCTGGATGGCAGCCTCGTGGTACCAGCTGTCATAGTCGGCCACGGTTTTCACGGTCGAGGCACGCAGGTCCAACGGCTTGCTGAGCCGTCCCCGCGGGCCGACCGATCCACGGCCACCAACCGGGAATTGGTAGATTTTAGCGGTATGGGGGTGATGCGTTTGAGACGCCGGCATCGCTTCTCTTCCTTCCTCTGATCTGTTTTTCCTTTCGGATCATCATTGTAACAGAGGCGCCCTTCTTTTGTGCCGACTGCCTCGTAAGAAGCATCCAAATGGCTACAATATACGCACTCGATGGACATGCGCTTTGGGCGCGCAGGTTTTGAAGCCGCCTACGCAGCGCCTGACCTCTCATTTGAGCGTCTGAAAGGCAGAAAAGTTCCGGTCCAAAATAGCCTGCAAGGGAATTGGGCAGCCGGTATTTTCGCGCGCGGTCGAATTCCTCTGAAAAATTCGCGAATCCGGACCGATTCCCGGCCTCCGATGCCCTCTCCAGACAGCGAATGACAGCCCCGTTGGGGACGCGCCGCGGTTTTCGTCACAAAAGCGTTGCGCCGCGACAAGTTGGCATACTACGTGCTTTATATGCAGCGCCGCTGGGGGCGGATTTTGCGTCCGCCCGCCGGCAAGCTCAGGGCTCACGCCCTACGCATCGCCAACTCATGAGAGACCCGCATGACAAAGTATAAGCTCGAGTATATTTGGCTCGACGGTTACACGCCGGTTCCGAACCTGCGTGGCAAGACGCAGATCAAGGAATTCGAAGATTTCCCGACCCTCGAACAGCTCCCGCTGTGGGGCTTCGACGGTTCGTCGACCATGCAGGCCGAAGGCCACAGCTCCGATTGCGTGCTGAAGCCGGTTGCGATCTATCCGGACGCGGCCCGTGAGAACGGCGCTCTGGTGATGTGCGAAGTCATGATGCCGGATGGCGTCACCCCGCACTCGACCAACAAGCGCGCCACCATTCTCGACGATGCCGGCGCCTGGTTCGGTTTCGAACAGGAATACTTCTTCTACGAGAACGGCCGTCCGCTCGGTTTCCCCGAGGATGGCTATCCCGCGCCGCAGGGCCCCTACTACACCGGCGTCGGCTTCAAAAACGTCGGCTCAATTGCCCGCGAGATCGTCGAAGAACATCTCGACCTCTGCCTCGAAGCCGGCATCAACCACGAAGGCATCAACGCCGAAGTGGCGAAGGGCCAGTGGGAATTCCAGATCTTCGGCAAGGGCTCCAAGAAGGCCGCTGACGAAATGTGGATCGCCCGTTACCTGCTGCTCCGTCTGACGGAGAAGTACGGCATCGACATCGAATTCCACTGCAAGCCGCTCGGCGATACCGACTGGAACGGCTCGGGCATGCACGCCAACTTCTCGACCGAATATATGCGTACGGTCGGCGGCAAGGCTTACTTCGAAGCTTTGATGGCCCAGTTCGACAAGAACCTGATGGACCACATCAACGTCTACGGCCCGGACAACGACAAGCGTCTGACCGGCAAGCACGAGACCGCTCCGTGGAACAAGTTCAGCTATGGCATCGCGGACCGCGGCGCCTCGATCCGCGTCCCGCACTCCTTCGTCAAGAACGAGTACAAGGGCTATCTGGAAGATCGTCGTCCGAACTCCCAGGGCGACCCCTACCAGATCGCTTCGCAGATCCTGAAGACCATCTCGGAAGTCCCGGCCGCCAAGTCGGCTGCCGCGTAAGCGTCTGACTTCAGATCAAATATGAACGGCCCGAACGCAAGTTCGGGCCGTTTTGTTTCGCCCCTGCGTCCTTTCGCCGCCTTAGAGGATTGGACAAGAGATCGGCAGGATCGGTCTAACGCCGAGCGCGCCACATGCCCCAATGCTTGTCCGCTGTCGCAACATTCGCGCGGCGAGAAAAACAGGGAGAAGCGATCATGTCATATCGAACGACCGCTTTCGTTGCGGCATTCTGCATGCTGGCATCTGCAGCAAGTCTTTGCGCGGAGACGACGGAAGAACGCCTGCGACGCGGCGACGAGGTTGTTCGATCGCTCAATGCCGGCAGCAGCCAGCCGACCCTCGAAGGCCTGCGCGCCGAGTTTCCCTTTCTCGCCGATGCTATCACGGGTTACGCACTCGGCGACGTCTGGGCACGGCCGGTTCTCGACGCGCGCACGCGACAGTTGGCAGCCGTCGCCGCTTTCGCGGCGCTGGGACATCGGCCGTTCATGAAGATCCATGCGGGCTACGCGCTCAACGCTGGCGTGAAAGAGGAAGAGCTGAAGGAGATCGTCTATCTGACGACGGTCCATGCCGGTTTCCCGCGCGCCATAGAGGCGGCGCAGACACTGAGTGAGCTGTTCAAGGAGCGCGCACAAAAGCCAGGATCGGCGAAGTGACAAGAGCATAGAAAAAAGGCCCGAACGCAAATTCGGGCCTTTTCTGTTGTCTCTCGCTGTCGTCGCCCGGCCTGTAATGCGGGCCAAGGTGTATGCGCGCGCTCTACGGGAACATCGCCGGCTGATCGATGCCGAGCGTCTCGACGAAACCAAGCACCAGATTCATGTTCTGCACCGCCTGCCCCGATGCGCCTTTAGTGAGGTTGTCGAGCGTCGAGACGATGATGGCGCGGCCCGGGATACGGTCAGCGGCAACGCCGATGAAGGTCATGTTGGAGCCGCGCACATGCCGCGAATGCGGCGTCTTGCCGAATGGCAGGATGTGAACGAACGGCTCCTTCTCATACTGTTTAACCAGCACCTCGTGGAGATCCTGCGCCGTCTTGCCGCGCCGGCCCCGCACATAGATGGTCGAGAGAATGCCGCGGTTCTGCGGCAAGAGATGCGGCGTGAAGCTAACAACAACCTCCTTGCCGGCAGCCTTGGAGAACTCCTGATCGAGCTCCGCCATGTGCCGGTGATGGCCGACACCATAGGCGTTGAAGCCTTCGGACACTTCGGAGAACAGCATCTCTTCCTTGGCCGAACGCCCTGCGCCCGTCATGCCGGACTTGGCATCGATGACGATCTCATCGGTCTCGATGGCGCGCGCCTTCAACAGCGGCACCAAAGGCAGGATCGCGCATGAGGTGTAGCAGCCGGGATTGGCGATGAGCCGCGCCTTCTTGATGTCGCGCCGATAGAGCTCGACGAGGCCGTAGACGGCTTCCTTCTGCAGCTCCAGCGCATGATGTTCGTGGCCATACCACTTCGCATAGGCGGCTGCGTCCTCGAGCCGGAAGTCGGCCGACAGATCCACCACCTTCGTCTCCGGCGCCTTGGCCAGCAAATCCTGCAGCACCTTCTGCGTGGTCGCATGCGGCAGCGCGCAGAACACCAGATCGAGGCCAATGGTCGTCCAGTCGACGGAGTCGATGCTTACGAGCGTCGGCAGTTCATAGGGTGCGAATTGCGGGAACACATCGCCCATCGCCTGCCCGGCGCGCCGGTCGGCCGTCAGCAGCACGAGCTCGACCTTGGGATGGCGCAGCAGCAGCCGCACTAGTTCGGCTCCGGTGTAACCGGACGCACCGAGAATGCCGATTTTCTTCTTCGTGCTCATCCCATAAATCCTTCGGCCTCAGCCATAGCAGTCAATTGTGTCGTCTCTTCCGCAAACAAATGCGGCCGCAATTTGCGCATCGCATTTGAAATCTCGAACGCGGCAGGCTCCGGCCGCAGCGCCAGTGCGCTCATGACAGCCAGATGATCGGCATCTGACTTGTGCTGGTTGAGCTTGGAGCTACCCTCCACCTCGTCCACTGTCATCACCACACCGACGATCGCCTTCTTCATCGCCTCAAGCCGCCCCGCCGCCATCTTATCGGAGGTCCAAGGCTTCTTCGGCGCCAGCCGTGTTTCGAACCTTGCGCTCAGCGCGTCAAGATGCGGGCCCAGTTCACCACCCGACAGGATGCGCACCGGTCCGGTGAGATGGACCGCCTGATAGAGCCAGGTCGGCACCTGATCGGGCGATACGTACCAGTCGGCCGACACATAGGCATCAGCGCCCAGGATGGCCATGGCCCATGGCGTCACGCCGTCTGCAAGCTTGAGCAGCGGATTTTGTCGCGCAAGGTGAAAGGCCAGACGCGGCGTGCCGTCATTGCCGTAGTCGAGGCAGAAAGGCACCGCGGAGGCGATCGGCTTCCTGCCATCGAAGGCGCAGACCGTGCCGAAGCCGCGCGCGTCCGCAAACGCAAGTGCGTCAGTCCGGTCGGTCTGAAATTTGGGCGGCGTATACATGGCGGGCTCCTTCCTGAGTGAAGGCCGCCGGATGGGTCGCGCTGCTGTTTGGGAGAAAGACTGCCGCGGACCATATCCGGCGGCAGTGAGAGATCGAAACGCTTATGCGCGCATATCTCCACCTGCCGCGAGAATGCGGCGGCGGCGGGCGATGATGCTGGTCGCAAGGTTGATCATGGGCGCGGTCATAGGGCCGCGCCCGCGATCCGTCAAGATCACCAGAGCGCAGACCTCAGAGAACCGGGCTCCACGGTGCCGGCACGACGCGGTAGCCGTTGCCATCCTTCTCGACGAAACCGTTGGCCGGGAACGGATAGTGGAAGCCTTGCACCCGCATCCTGTCGGCGACCAGCATGTCATAGACCTTGCGGCGGGTGGCTTCGGCCTGCACCGGATCCTGGTCGAAATTCACGTGCCAGCCGGGATTGGCGGCGAATAGCGCCGGAAGGTTAGTGACGTCCGACTGGATGAAGACCTTGTCCGATCCGGACGACAGCACATAGGACGTGTGGCCCGGCGTGTGCCCAATCGAGGCGACAGCCAGCAGCCCGGGCGCGACGTCCTTGCCCCATTCATAGGGCGTAACCTTCTTCTTCAACCCGGCCTCGAACACCCGCCGATTGTTCTTGAACAGACCGGTCATGCGATCGCCGGTGGCACGGCTCATCTCGCCGTCGTCCATCCAGAACTTCCACTCTACTGCCGGCACCAGCACTTCGGCATTGGGAAACGCCAGCACGCCGTCCGCCGTCAGCAGGCCGTTCACATGATCGCCATGGAAGTGCGAGATCACGACCATGTCGATCATCTTTGGATCGATCCCTGCCGCCGTCATGTTGGTAATGAACTGACCGACATTGCCCTTGCTACTGGCATAGGCGCCCGGCCCGTTGCCGGTGTCGATCACCACCAGTTTCCCACCGGTGTTGATCACCAGTGGCGCATAGAAGTTGGTGATCTGGTTTGTCGGCAGAAATGCCCTGGCGAGTGCGGCATTGATATCATCGCGCTTGGCGTTGGAAATATAGGTATCGGCCAGAGGAAATGTCGCCGCACCATCGGAAATGGCGTTCACCTGAATATCGCCGACCTTGTAGCGATAGAAGCTTGGCGCCTGCTTGTCGGCCGGCGGAGCTGAGGCTCTGGCAGAATCGGTGGCGAGCAATGGCGTCGCTGCGAGCGCGGCGGCACCCGCCAGTGCTTGTCGTCGTGACAGATCCATGAAGTCTTCTCCCCTTGCTTTGCATGGTCGCTGTTGGCGCGACTCCGGCGCAGAGACTGGCACGACGCACCGACGGAGGCGATGGGTGTTTACGAGGCCAGCCGGCCTGCACTGCAGCGCAGGCCGGGAAATTTGCCAGGCTTCGTTTAGATCACCGGGCTCCATGGGGCCGGCACCAGCCGATAACCACTGCCATCCTTCTCGACGAAACCGTTGGCCGGGAATGGATAGTGGAAGCCCTGCACACGCATCTTCTCGGCCACCAGCATGTCATAGACCTTGCGGCGCGTGGTTTCCGCCTGCGCCGGGTCCTGATCGAACATCAGATGCCAGCCGGGATTGGTGACGAACAGCGACGGATGGTTGGTGACGTCGGACTGAATGAACAGCTTATCGCTGCCGGACGACAGCACGAACGAGGTGTGGCCAGGCGTATGGCCGACCGACTCCACGGCGAGCAGGCCTGGCGCGACGTCCTTGCCCCATTCATAGGGCGTGACCTTCTTCTTCAGCCCATCGTTGAAGAGCTTGCGGTTGCTGGCGAACAGACCCTTCATGCGGTCATTGGCGGCCTTGGCCATCTCGCCATCGTCGTTCCAGTACTTCCACTCGGCGGCCGGGACGAGGACTTCGGCATTCGGAAAAGCCGGCGTGCCATCGGCGGCCAGAAGCCCGTTCACGTGATCGCCGTGGAAATGCGAGATCACGACCATATCGACGTTCTTGGCGTCGATGCCGGCGGCGGCCATGTTGTTGGCGAACTGGCCGACATTGCCCTTGGTCGCCGCGAGGGCTCCGGGGCCGTTGCCCGTATCGATCACCACCAACTTGCCGCCAGTGTTGATGACCAGCGGCGCAAAGTGGATGGTCATCTTGTCCTTCGGCAGGAAGGCCTTGTCGAGCGCGGCGTTGACCTCATCCTTCTTGGCGTTGAGCACGAAAGTGTCAGCCAGCGGAAAGGTGTTGGCGCCGTCGGAAATCGCGTTCACCTGCGCATCACCGACCTTGTAGCGATAGAAGCTCGGCGCCTGCTTGTCGGCCGGCGGAGCGGAGGCTTTGGCAGAGCCTGCGGTGAGCAATGGAGATGCGGCGAGCGCGGCGGCTCCGGCAAGGGCGTGGCGGCGTGACAGGTCCATGATGTTCTCCGGGGTGAAGCAGTGACAGGCGGGGGCTGGCGGAACTATCTACCAGCGTTCGATGGCTTCTGCGAGATGTCGCGGCATTCAGACACCGCGACATGTCAGCCCGTTGAACACCCGGGCGCAGCGGTTATTCCCCGCCGGACTACTTCAGCTTCCAGAGCCATTCCACGGTCATCGACAGGCCGTCGCCGAACAGCAGCAGGACGCCCGCCCAGATAAAGGCCGAGGTGAAGTTGGCAACTTGGAAACGCCAATACGGCATTTCGAAAATGCCGGCGGCCAGCGGCACCGAGGCCCGCAATGGGCCAAAGAAGCGGCCGATATAAATGCTGGGCACGCCCCATTTTTTGACGAAGGCTTCGCCGCGCGGAAGCAGGTCGGGAAATTTGGACAGCGGCCAGATCTGGGCGACCTGGTCCTTGTATCTGAAGCCGAACCAATAGGAGAGCCAGTCGCCGAGCGCCGCGCCGAGAGCGCCGGCAATCAACACCGGCCAGAAGCTGATGCCGCTCGCGCCGACCAGTGCGCCGATGGCCACCAGCGCGCCCCAGGCCGGCAGCAGCAGGGAGATGAAAGCGAGCGATTCCCCGAAGGCCAGCAGCAGGACGATCGGCGCCGCCCAGACCTGGTTCTGGCGCACGAATTCGATCAGCCCGTGCATCCAGCCTTCCATATGGAGAGTGTCCCTTTACGGCTCTGGCCCGGCCTGATTGGCCGCGAACCGCTTTAACCTTCAAACGCCCGCGACAGGTAATCCGGCGGCACCGATCACATCAAGTCACAACATCTGAGGGCGGGTAGCCGCGGTGCGGGTGCCCACCGGTAAATTTGAACCTTTTCCAGGCCTCTGCGTCCAAGGTCAGAGACCGGCTTACCCAATGGCAACTCTGTACCGCCGTTGGGCTGACTTCCCGCCCGGCTGTCAAAAATCAAGAACGCAAAGGATTAAAGATGATCGGATCGCTGATGATGTGCGTGAGTGCGCTGGTATTGCTGATCGGCATGGTCGCCGGCATCGTAATGGGCATTCGCCAGGACTTCCTGCTGAGCCCCGCGCATGCGCATCTCAACCTCGTTGGCGGTGTGCTGCTGTTCCTGTTCGGGTTGTATTACCGCCTGATTCCCGCGGCCGGACGCTCGCTACTGGCCAAGGTCCAGGGCGCGATGCATATCGTCGGCGGCATCATGTTCCCGGTCGGCATCGGCATCACCCTGCTCGCCAACCACGCCTATATGGCCATTCCGATCATCGGTTCACTGATCATGCTCGCGGCCATGGCCCTGTTCGTTGTGATCGTGCTACGCACCGAGCGCTCCGGCACGGCCGTTTGAGCCCCGAGGTCGCAGCCACATTGCCAACCTGAACGTGGCATAGTCACAGCAACGATTCGCCGCGCCGCGCGCGGCGCCAACCGAGACAAAACTTTAAGACATATGGCCAAGGCACAGAAATCAAACGCGAAAGCTGATCTTTTTGGTGGCGCCAGCGCGCCAAAATCGGCTGCGGCACCGAAGGCGTCCACCCGCTCCGCCAATGCCGAAGACGGCTATACGGCCGCCGACATCGAGGTCCTCGAAGGCCTCGAGCCGGTCCGGCGTCGCCCGGGCATGTATATCGGCGGCACCGACGAAAAGGCGCTGCATCACCTGTTCGCCGAAGTGATCGACAACTCGATGGACGAGGCGCTGGCTGGCCATGCGACCTTCATCGAGGTGGAGCTCACCGCCGACGGCTTCCTGTCGGTGTCGGACAACGGCCGCGGCATCCCGGTCGATCCGCATCCGAAGCACCCGAAGAAGTCCGCCCTCGAAGTCATTATGTGCACGCTGCATGCCGGCGGCAAATTCGACTCCAAGGTCTACGAGACCTCGGGCGGTTTGCATGGCGTCGGTGTCTCCGTGGTCAACGCCCTCTCCTCGCTGCTTGAGGTCGAGGTCGCGCGTAATCAGCAGCTCTACAAGATGACGTTCGCCCGCGGCATTCCGCAGGGTAAGCTTGAGGATCTCGGCAAGGTTCATAACCGCCGCGGCACCCGCGTGCGCTTCAAGCCGGATACCGACATCTTCGGCGCCAAGGCAGCCTTCAAGCCGCAGCGTCTGTTCAAGATGGCGCGCTCCAAGGCCTATCTGTTTGGCGGCGTGAAGATTCGCTGGAAGTGCGATCCGGAACTGCTCAAGGGCCTCGAGGACACTCCGGCCGAGGACGAATTCCACTTCCCCGGCGGCCTCAAGGACTATCTCGCCGCGGCGATCCATGCCGATACGCTGGTGCATCCGGAAATCTTCTCCGGCAAATCCGGCCGCAACGGCGCCCATGGCGCCTGCGAATGGGCTGTGGCCTGGACCGCGGACGCCGACGGCTTCATGTCGTCCTATACCAACACCGTGCCGACGCCCGATGGCGGCACCCATGAAGCCGGCATGCGCAGCGCCATGCTGCGCGGGTTGAAGGACCACGCCGAGCGCGTCGGCCAGGGCAAGCGGTCCGGCACCATCACTTCGGAAGACGTGATGGTCGGCGCCGCCGTGATGCTGTCGGTGTTCGTGCGTGAACCGGAATTCCAGGGCCAGACCAAGGATCGTCTCGCGACCGCCGAAGCCCAGAAGATCGTCGAACAGGCCATCAAGGATCCGTTCGACCACTGGCTGTCCGGCAATCCCGTCCAGGCCAACAAGCTGCTCGAATTCGTGCTCGAGCGCGCCGACGAGCGTCTGCGCCGCCGCGCCGAAAAGGAGACTTCGCGCAAGACCGCGGTGAAGAAGCTGCGCCTGCCCGGCAAGCTGGCCGACTGCACCAATACCGCGACCGAAGGCTCCGAACTGTTCATCGTCGAGGGCGATTCGGCAGGCGGCAGCGCCAAACAGGCGCGTGACCGCAAGACGCAGGCGATCCTGCCGCTGCGCGGCAAGATCCTCAACGTCGCCTCGGCGACCAAGGAAAAGCTGACGGCCAACGCGCAGATATCAGACCTCATGCAGGCGATCGGCGCCGGCACCGGCGCGCATTACCGCGAAGAAGACCTGCGCTATTCACGCATCATCATCATGACCGACGCCGATGTCGACGGCGCCCACATCGCGTCATTGCTGATCACCTTCTTCTACCGGCAGATGCCAAAGATGATCGATGAAGGGCATCTCTATCTCGCAGTCCCCCCACTCTACCGCCTGACCCATGGCAGCAAGACGGTCTATGCGCGCGACGATGCGCACAAGGACGCGTTGCTGAAGAGCGAATTCAACGCCAATGCCAAGGTCGATGTCGGTCGCTTCAAAGGCCTCGGCGAAATGATGCCGGCGCAGCTGAAGGAAACCACCATGGACCCGGCGCGCCGCACCTTGCTGCGCGTGCAGCTGCTGCCGGAAGACCGCGACGGCACTGCCGACTCCGTTGAGCGCCTGATGGGTACCAAGGCCGAAGCGCGCTTTGCGTTCATCTCGGACAAGGCGGAATTCGCCAACGAGGAATTGCTGGACGTTTAAAAGCTCATTTCTCGGACGCGCTCACGCTTCAGAAATCATCGGGCGCGTGCCGGGAGCGATCTTTTATTCCCTACTTAGTCATCGCCCCTCGCCGCCCGGCGTGCGAACGCCGGCGATCAGGATATCGACGAGCCGCTTGGCGCTGGCTTCCCAATTCGGACCTGCGCTGACACTGGCCACGCCGGCCAGTGCGCGCAACATGTCGAGCGGATCGAGATCGAGGCGGATGTCGCCATTGGCAACGGCGCGGTCGACCAGCATTGCCATCGCAGTTTTGATCTGCGTGCCAGCATCGGCATAGAGGTCCGAACAGTCGCCGACAATCGAACCCAGCACACCCGCCATCAGTTGCTTCGTCGCAATGTGATCGACGAAGATTCGCATCCAGGCGCGCAAGGCCTCGACCGGGGCATGTGTGGTCGCAAGTTCCGCAGCGGCCTCGGCAAGTCGCCGGGTCTCGTTGCGATAGACCGCCTCGACCAATGCGTCGCGGGTGGGGAAGTGGCGATATAACGTCCCGATTCCGACGCCCGCGAGCCGCGCGATCTCCTCGAGACCGGCCGCTTCGCCCTTTTCGGCAAATGTCGCCTTTGCCGTTTCTAACAGCCGCTGACGGTTGCGCTGCGCATCGATCCTTGGTCCGCGAACGGCCTTCGGCTTGGCCTCCTGTGCCATTTTACGGGTCACCTCTTGATAAACGGAGGATGCCTCCGTATTTAAACGGAGACGGCCTCCATTTATACCCTCAAAGCGCCGTTCGACAAAGCTCGATCCGCTCGGAGGCGCGTCGTGCCAAACACAAGGAGCTATCATGGCAGGACCTTTCAGCGCCACTTCCACCACCGACGACGTGCTCGCTGGCGTCGACCTCCGCGGCAAGCGCATTCTGGTCACCGGCGTCTCAGCCGGGCTCGGCGTCGAGACGGCGCGCAGTCTGGCCGCCCGGGGCGCGCTGGTGGTCGGTGCCGCCCGCGATCTCGCCAAGGCGGAAGCGGCGACCGCGCAAGTGCGCGCCGATGCCACTGGTGGCGGTGGCCTCGAACTGATTGCGCTCGATCTCGGCTCGCTGGCCAGCGTCCGGGCCTGCGCCGACGCACTGGTCGCGGCTGGCCGCCCATTCGACCTGGTGATCGCCAATGCCGGCGTCATGGCGCCGCCGTTCGGCCTCACCGTGGACGGCTTCGAGACCCAGTTCGGCACAAACCATCTCGGTCACTTCGTATTGGTCAACCGTATCGCGTCACTGCTGTCGCCTACCGCGCGGCTGGTCAACGTCGCCTCGTCCGGCCATCGCTTCGCCGACGTGGATCTAGAAGATCCCAATTTCACCAAGGGGTCCTATGAGCCGGTCATCGGCTATGGCCGCTCGAAGACCGCCAACATCCTGTTCGCCGTCGAGTTCGACCGGCGGCATCGGGCGCGCGGCGTGCGCGCCACCGCGCTGCATCCCGGCGGCATCAAGACAGAACTCGGCCGCCATATGGGCGAAGCAACGATCGATGCCATGCTCGACGGCATCAATGCCGAGCTCGCTGCCGAGGGTAAACCGCTGTTTCAATGGAAGACCATTCCGCAAGGCGCTGCAACTTCGGTGTGGGCCGGCGTGGTCGCCAGCGCGGACGAGATCGGCGGCCGCTATTGCGAGAATTGCCACGTCTCGGAGATCGTCGACGGGCTGATCAATCCGGCCAGCGAAGGCGTGCGCGCTTACGCGCTCGATGCCGAACGCGCCAAGGCGCTATGGGCCAAGAGTGAGGAGATGGTTGGCGAGCGCTTCTGATCGCCCTGCCGAAATGAAACTGCGGTGATGAGCCAAACAGTTGGTTCGTCACCGCTACAGCTGGCGCTTGAAACCTTTGGCTCCATTCATCGTATCTGCCTTCATGCGCGCACCATTCCTCACTCTCGGCATTCTCGCTTTCCTGATCGGCACCCTCTGGATCGGCCAGGGCACCGGCCTCGTGAACTGGCCAAAGTCCAGCTTCATGATCAGCCAGATGCAGTGGGCCTATTATGGCGCTGCCCTCGCCGCGCTTGGCGTCGGCCTGATGGGATTGGCGCTCGCGCGGCGCTGACGCCCTCTTCCATCTTCCCGCCAGTCTTGCGATGATCCGTCCCAGACGCGCCATAGAACGCGTCGGACACAATGCATGGCGGGGGCGGACATCTTTTGACCAGTAATCTCTTCGATCTCACCGGCAGGGTCGCCATTGTCACCGGCGGCAACACCGGAATTGGCCTCGGCATGGCACATGGGCTGGCGAATGCCGGCGCGGCCCTCGTGATCGCCGATCGCAACCGCGATAATGCCGCTTCAGCAAAAGCCGAACTGGAGACGTCAGGACATCCGGTACTCGCATTGACGACCGATGTTGCCGACCCGAACTCGATCGCGCAGATGGTGTCCGCAACGTTGAACGCGTTCGGCCGCATTGACATCCTCGTCAACAATGCCGGCATCAGCATCTCCGCGCCAATCGAAGACATGACGCTAGCCGACTGGCAGAAGGTCATCGACGTCAACATGACCGCGCCTTTCATCTGCGCGCAGGCTGTCTACCCAACGATGAAAGCCGCAGGCCGCGGCAAGATCATCAATATCGCCTCGGTGTTGGCCACGCTCGGCGCCGGCGGCGCGGCGAACTACGCATCAAGCAAAGGTGGCATCCTGCAATTCACCCGCGCGCTGGCGACTGCCTGGGCGGCGGACAACATCCAGTCCAACGCCATTCTCCCCGGCTGGATCGACACCGACCTGACGAAGCGCGCCAAGGACATCCGACCCGAACTGCACGATCGCATTCTCGGGCGTGTACCGGCGCAGCGCTGGGGCAGGCCTGATGATCTTGCGGGCGCGGCCGTGTTTCTGGCCAGCGGGGCTTCCGACTTCGTCAACGGTGCCGCGCTCACGGTCGATGGCGGCTTTTCAATTCAAGGCTGATGCAATGAGGACAACACCATGACTGCAGGACTGTTCGATCTCTCCGGCAAAGTGGCCATCGTCACCGGCGGCAATGGCGGCATCGGGCTCGGCATCGCGCGGGGTCTGGCGCAGGCCGGCGCCGCCATCGCCGTGGTCGGACGCAACCAGACGAAATCCAAGGATGCCGTCGCGGAGCTGACCGAGAGCGGCGCCAGGGCGGTCGCCATTGCGGCCGATGTGACCGACAAGACCGCTGTCGATGGAATGATCGCACGCGTGCTGAAAGAACTCGGCCGCATCGATATCCTCATCAACAATGCCGGGATCAACATCCGCAAGCCGCCGCACGAGATCGCACTCGACGAATGGGACAGCGTCATCAAGACCAATCTCACCAGCGCCTTTGTATGTTCGCAGGCGGCGCATCCGGCGATGAAGGCCGCGGGCGGTGGCAAGATCATCAATATCGGGTCGATGCTGTCGATCTTCGGCGCGTCTTTCGCGCCAGCCTATGCCGCCAGCAAAGGCGGCATCGTGCAGTTCACCCGCTCCTGCGCGGTCGCGTGGGCGCCGCACAACATCCAATGCAACGCCGTTCTGCCGGGTTGGATCGATACCGAACTGACACAGAATGCGCGCCGTGAAATCGACGGCCTGCATGACAAGGTCCTGGCACGAACGCCCGCCGGCCGCTGGGGCGCGTCGGGAGATTTCGCGGGCATTGCCGTGTTCCTGTCGTCGCGCGCGTCGGACTTCGTCACCGGAACGGCAATTCCCGTCGACGGCGGCTTCTCGGTGCAGGGATAGCCTCTCCTACGCTTCCGGCGACTGCACGTGCTCCGGTCGTACGCCAATGGCCAGGAAACGCGCGGTTAATCCCTGCAGCGGCGGAAACGCGCTGACCAGGCGCATGATCAGCGGCGGCGTCAGCGGCTCGCCGCCCGTGGCCAGTGCACGGCTGATGATGTTGTTTTGCATCACGACCTGCATGCCCTGTGTTGCGCGCATCGGGAATTCGCGGCGGCGACGCACCGCGCCGAGGTCGTCCTCGGTCACCGGTCCCTTCGCCAGCTTCGCCGCCAGCAGGTTAGCGGTCGCGACGGCGTCCTGCACCGCGATATTCACACCGACGCCGCCAACCGGGGACATCGCATGCGCGGCGTCGCCGATGCACAACAGCCCCGGCCGAGTCCAGCGCTTGAGCCGATTGATCGCGACGGTCAGTAGTTTGACGTCGTCCCAGCTCTTCAGCTCTTCGATATGCGCGCTCAGGATCGGCGCCAGACGTGACGTTTCGGCACGGAAAGCCTCAAGGCCGCGCACCTTGATCTCCTCATAGTGCCCCTTGGCGATCACATAAGCGCATTGCCAGTAGTCCCCGCGATCGATGGTCACCATCATCTTGCCGGGCTCGAGCCGCGCGAACACGCTCTCGGTCTCTGCGCCCTTGGCAACGCGAAACCACAAGATGTCCATGGGCGCACCGATGTCTTCGACCTCCAGCTTCGCCGCCGGCCGCACGATCGAATGCCGGCCATCGCAGGCCACTGTCAGATCGGCATGGATCTCGACCGGCCCCTGCTGCGTGATGGCCTTGACGCCGACCACTTGCTCGCCCAACCAGATGAGATCGGTCGCCTCGGTGTTCATCATCACCTTGAGATGCGGATAGCGCTGCGCTTTGTCGCGCAGGAAATTGAGGAAATCCCACTGCGGCATGAAGGCGATAAACGGATACTTCGCGCTGGTGCGGCTGATATCCGCAATGCGCAGCTTATGCGTTCCGAAGAAGCCATCCATCTTCTGGATACGATCGTGCTTGATCTTCAGGAAGTCGTCGATCAGGCCAAGCTCGTCCATCACCTGCAGCGTCGATGGATGCACGGTGTCGCCGCGGAAATCGCGGAAGAAGTCGGCGTGTTTCTCGATAACGATCGTATCGACGCCGGCGCGGCCGAGCAGATAGCCGAGCATCATTCCGGCAGGACCACCGCCAACGATGCAGCAGCGCGCGGTCAGCGAGTTCTCGTTCGGGCCTGCAGCCATTCGCTACTCCTCCGGCGAGTCGAATTTCTTGATCAAGGAATGCGAGCTTGCGATAGTCGAAATGCCGTGGTTCGCAGGGCGGTGTCGATCATGCTCATCGATTTCCCGAACGTCGGAAGCTCTTGGTTTCGGAGATGCTGCCGTCCCGGAACGTCAATTCGACCGACACGAACTTCGTCGAGGCCGGGATTTTGATGTAGGTCTCGGCATCCGACGGCGTCGCAATGGGGTCGCGCAGGTCGCAGGGCGGGAATTTCAGCAGCTTGTCCGGCACGGCGCTATCGATCCCGACGCGGGCCTCGCGAATGGCACAGCGATACGACATCAGATGCGTAAAATACATCAGGGGCGTGTTGTAGCCACCGAAGGCAAGCCAGCTTCCAGCGGTCATATCGAGGATCTTGCGCTGGTCGCGAACCAGCGCCGCCTCGGGATCGAAGCGGATCGGAAAGGGGCCCTGCATCTCGCCGTTCGCGTCGACATAACGCAGATAGATCGTCGCTGCCACTGCGTCGGCGTCGAGCTGGATCGCCGGATTCGGCATTCGCTTGCGCGTGCGCGGATCGAGCGTGTCCATGAAGCCGGTCTCGCGGAAATTACCTCCCTCGCCCATCCGCCAGGAGATACCCAGCGTCGGATCGGCGATCGAGAACATCACGGTCCAGCCGCCATTGTGGCGCGAGAAGCTGGCGATCGGCGCGTTCACCGCATCGTTGGCCGGCGGCAGTTGCGGAACGTTGACAGGCGGCAGCGCAGCGACCTGCTGCAGCGGTTCGGCCGGCCGCGCATCGGCCTGCTTGAGCGCCACACCATTGAGAAAGACGTCATCGACCATCTGGTCGAAATACACCGGCACCTGACGGTGCTTCACGGTCTCTGCCATCTCGCTGACGGTCCGCCGGGTGCGCTGCGCGACCTGCACGAGGTTCAGCGATGGCTCCTGCAGCTCCTTGATGAAGGCGCGCGTGAAAACTGAATTCGGATCGGTGTCGTTGTTCGACAAACGATCCAGCGCGGTCTGCCGCGGCCCGGCCGAGAAGATCGAAAACACGCCTTCCGGGAGCGTCGTCATCGGAGCGAGGCCACCGCTGCCGGCCACAGCGCGGGTGCCAGCGCGCTCGAACGGATTGTTGCGACAGGCGTCGAACACCAGAATCGACGTCCGCGCGCCGCGCATCTGCAGCCGCGTTACAATCCGGTCGGCGAGAATCGCTGAGTCGCGCACCAGCTCTTCCTGCCCTTCCGTGGCGGCAGGGACATCCGTCGGCAGCAGGAAGTTCTGGCCGGCGATCTCGAAGCCGTGCCCTGCAAAAAAGAAAAAGGCCGTGTCGCCTTTTTCAATCGTCGAATCGAAAGCGAGCAAAGACTGACTGAAGGCTTGTCGGGTCTGGTTCTCGGCGACCATGACGCTGAAGCCCAGATTCTTCAGTGCGCCCCCTATGCTGCGGGCGTCATTCACGGCCTTCTGCAGCTTCGGCACATTGCGATAGTCGTTATTGCCGATGACCAGCGCCACGCGTTTTGCAGCAAAAGCCGGCGCTGTCGAAAGTGCCGCCGCTGCCAGCGTTGCCAGCAGAATCAAAAGCCGTCGCATTGTTCTATCCCCGCCCCGCCAGCACATGTATCCGTGTGGTGGCTCGACCGCGTCATTGTCTGCCTTGGTCGAGGCAGAACTGCGGCCGGTTCAAACCGAGGTCTAGCCGTTACCATCCATTTTGTCCTGCCTGCTCAGGCAGATCATCTGCCCGCCGATTGCAGCCCCGCTGCCACATTTTCCGCCTTAATCTCCGCTAGCCCGAGCCCCAATCAGAGTCAGGAGATCGTTGTGAAATCACTCGTCCTCGCAGCCGCGCTGTTGCTTCCCACCATGGCACTCGCGCAGGATGCGGCCCCCGCTACCGCGGCGAAACCGCCGGCTGCCGCCGCCAAACTGAAACGCGCCCCGGTAGCCGCCAAGCCTGCACAGACCACCCCGGAAGTGCTGGATATCAACCAGATCATCGGGATCCGCCAGGTCGATCCGGCGACGTATGAGGTCGATGCCCGTCTACAGAGCGGCAGCGAAGTGCATCTGCGCATGAATGCTTTCGTGATGCAGAATCTCGGGATGCAGCTGGGCACTTACGGCAAATAGTCAGCCTGCGGTATCCCTCTCACGCGCGCCGGAATAAGTCGACTTCCGGACGGCTCGGCGTGCGCTCTCGATCAGGGGTGATGAGGTACCACAGGTCGCGAAGTCCTGTGGATAAGGGTTACGCGGCCAATCATCGACATGATTGCCCCGACATGTGCTATGTGACAATTCATCAGGTCCGGAGCCAATCCGGGGAGCAATTGCTAAAACCGGCTCCTGCTACAGGCAACCAATGTCAGGAAACGCGCTTCAGGAACTTTGCGTTCCTCGTAGCTTGGCGATTTGAGGATGGGATTTTTTAGACTGTAAGATTTCAGGCAGTTTTAATCACCCGCCCGAAGCCCGCTACGACTGGATACCTGACGACCAATGGCAAAGAAGATGATTACGCCCGGGCACGAGTTGCTGCTTCGGGTCAACAAGGCATTTCTCGACCACGGCTATGCCGGCCTGTCGATGGTCGGTCTCGCGAGAGAGTGCGGCTTCACGCAGCGCGCGCTCTATTACTATTTCAGCAACAAGGAAGAGGCATTTCGTGCCTCGATCGGCCATCGCAATGAAGTCGCGATAGCGCAGGCACTCGAGGCCGGCCAGAAGATCCGGGAAAGTGGCGGCAGCGCACTCGACATCTTTGCGACGATCATCGACCTGAGATACGGCGAAACCCGTCGGATGCTGACATTCTCACCGCATACCGTCGAGCTCAATGCGGAAGCCTTTCGGCGCTGCCGCGATCTCATGATCGAATCCGCAATCGCCTTCCAGGCCGAGCTGGAAAAGCTGATTATCGATTTCCACTACAGCAAGCTGCTGATCCTGACCGGCCGTTTTACGGCCGCGCAGATCGCGCAGGCGCTGGCCGACGGCGGACGGGCTGTCAATCAGGCACTCCCTCCGATCGCAGCGAATGACTTCTCGGCGCGCTATCGCCAGACCTGCGAGATGATCCTGTATGGCTGCGCGGCAACGCCGACGCAGATTTGAGACGCTGCGGTTCGCCGCCACATACCCTCCTCTCGACTCATCCAGCTCCATCGACATATGGTCCGCGCGGGCAGCGGAGGACGCGCATTGCGTTGCCGCTATGAGATGCGGGGCGTCAGATGAACGACCAGGTGCGGACGCACGGGGCGCCAGCGGGCGCAGCCGTGCCAACTATTGCGGCACGCCTGGACGGGCTGCCAGTCTCGCCGCTTCACCTCGGCATCTTCGCGCTCTGTGCCTTCGGCCTGTTCGCAGACATCGCCGAAGTGGCGCTCAGCAATGCCTTTTCCGGCATCTTCCTCGCGCCGCCCTACAGCATCTCGCGCGGCGAGCTCTCGCTGTTGTTGGCATCGGTCTTTGCCGGCGGCGCCGTTGGTGCGCCTGTGTTCGGCTGGATTGCGGATCGCTATGGCCGCCAGATCGCGCTGCAGAGCGCGCTTGCCGTCCTGGCGCTGAGCTCGCTCGCCGTCGCCGCCAGTCGCGATGTGGCAACCATGACGGCTTTCCGCTTCATCTCCGGCCTCGCCATCGGCGGCTATCCGCCTTTGACATCGGCCTATCTGTCAGACCTACTGCCGCCCCGGCGCCGCGGCCTTTTGATGATGCTGTGCGGCGCGCTCGCCTTTCTCGGCGCACCGGCAATCATCCTGATGATCCGCTGGCTGACGCCCATCGCGCCATGGGGCATCGAGGGCTGGCGCTGGGCTTTGATCTTCGGCAGCGCGTGCTCGACCCTGACAGCCCTGCTGTTCTTCCTGGTGCCGGAATCGCCGCGCTGGCTCGCATCGGTCGGACGCGACGCCGAGGCTGATGCCGCCTGCCGCCGCTTCGAGGCATCCGCGCGTCAGCCATCACCGCCGGCGATCTCCGCTCCCGAAACTATTGCGACCAGATCCAGCGGCTTCCGAGCGCTCGCCCGCGATCGGATCAGCCTGCGGCGCACAGCGCTCCTTGCCGCGCTCTATGTACTCGGACCCTGGGCCACCATTGGCTTCCCGCTGCTCAGCGCCGCGGTGATGGTGCAGAAGGGATTTCATGTCAGCGAGTCCCTGCTGTTCGCGGGACTTACGATGTTCGGTCCATCGATCGGCATCGCGGCGGCATCGGCCTTCGTCGATCGTATCCCGCGGCGCCTCGCTCTGGTCGCCTGTGCCGTGGTGATGATCGCAACCGGGCTGACTTTCGCTGTCAGCACGGTGCTAACGCCGCTCATCGTCACCGGCATCGTGTTCAACCTCGCCAGTGCCGTCTACAGCGCCGTGCTTAGCCTCTACGCTGTCGAGCTGCTGCCGACGCATCTGCGCGCCTCGGCCACCGCTGGCGCATGGGGCCTCGGCCGCGTCGTATCGGCGCTGGTACCGATCGCGCTGCTGCCGCTGCTCGGCAGCCACGGTCCGATCGCGATGTTCACCGTGATCTCGACCGCGCTGTTACTGAGCGGCGCGCTCATCGCCATTGCCGGTCCACCCGGCCGCGAACGCAGGCCGGTCGACTAACGGTCAGCGCTGCATCGACGTCACACGCGACGTCGCGTAGCGGCCGTCCGGCGGAGCCCCAAGCCCCCGCCAATATCCCGGTTTTGGCCCTTTTCCGCTAAAACATTAAGCTTTTTGGGATGTTCCAGGGTGTGGCGGATTGACTTTGGCCGATTCCAGCCTATGTTCCGGCTCGACGCGGCCCGGTATCGAAACGCGATATCTTGAGTAAGCCGCCTGTCAGCGCCCAGCGTCTCCGTGCATGTTTGCGTGCCGCTCCGGGGATAAGCGCTGCAGTATTTCCCGAGAATCCAAGCGGCGGTTTCGACCTGAGGCGTGATTCCGAACGGTGATCATCCGGATACCGGATCAGATCATGCCCCCATACAGAGGCTCAATGTCCTTCTCCAATCTCGGCTTGTCCGACAAGGTTCTCGCCGCCGTTGCGGCCACCGGTTACACCACCCCGACCCCCATTCAGGAACAAGCGATTCCTCATGTGCTGGCGCGCAAAGACGTGCTCGGCATCGCCCAGACCGGCACCGGCAAAACCGCTGCCTTCGTTCTCCCGATGATGACCATGCTGGAAAAGGGCCGAGCCCGCGCCCGCATGCCCCGCACGCTCATTCTCGAACCGACCCGCGAACTGGCCGCACAGGTCAAAGAGCAGTTCGACAAATACGGCGTCGGCCAGAAGCTCAACGTGGCGCTGCTGATCGGCGGCGTCTCGTTCGGTGATCAGGACAGCAAACTCACCCGCGGCGTCGATGTGTTGATCGCCACGCCGGGTCGCCTGCTCGACCATACCGAGCGCGGCGGACTGCTTCTCACCGGCGTCGAATTGCTGGTCATCGACGAAGCCGACCGCATGCTGGACATGGGCTTCATCCCCGACATCGAACGCATCTGCAAGCTGGTGCCGTTCACCCGTCAGACTCTCTTTTTTACGGCGACCATGCCCGCCGAAATCCGCCGCGTCACCGAGACCTTCCTGCATAATCCGGTGAAGATCGAAGTCTCCAAGCCCGCCTCCACCGCCGTCACCGTGACCCAGTCGCAAGTGGCCGTCGGCCGCGAGCCGCACGAGAAGCGCGAAGTGCTCCGGGCCCTTCTCCGCGAAGCCACCGACCTCAAGAATGCGATCATCTTCTGCAACCGCAAACGTGAAGTCGCGTTGCTCGCCAAGTCGCTCCAGAAGCACGGCTTCAGTGTCGGCGCCCTGCATGGCGACATGGAGCAGTCGGCCCGCACCGCCGCGCTGGACCAGTTCCGCAAGGGCGAGCTGCCGATCCTGGTGGCTTCCGACGTCGCCGCCCGCGGTCTCGATATTCCCGCCGTCAGCCATGTCTATAATTTCGACGTCCCGCATCATTCCGACGACTACGTGCACCGCATCGGCCGTACCGGCCGCGCTGGCCGCACCGGCTCCGCGATCTCGCTGGTGTGCCCATCCGACCAGAAGTCCATGCTGGCGATCGAAAAACTGATCGGCCAGTCGATCCCCAAGGTCGAAACCTCCATAGCGATCTCCGAGCCTGTCGAAGGCGAAACCGCTGAGGCGTCGCGCCAGTCGCGCAACCGCACCGGCAATCGCGAAGCCAATGCCGAACAGCCGCGCGGCGGCCGCAACGATCAGCCCCGCGAAGGCGGACGCGATCGCAAACCGCGCCGTGAGCGTGGCCCGCGCCGTGAAGGTGGTCGTTCGGAAGGCGGCGAGCGCAGCCCGCAGCCGCAGGCCGCGGAAGCCGCTTTGGCAGCACCGGTCGTGGCAGCGGCAGCCCCGCAGGCGCAGCGTCCCCCCTCCATCGGCCGCGCCGAAGCGCCACGTTCGCGCCGCGAAGACAACGAACCGGCGGATCATTCGCACCTGCCGGCCTTTCTGTTGCGTCCGATCCGGGCACGCGCATAGGTAGTATCGCGCCACGAACGTTTACTTGCCGTTCACTCTCGTCCCCTAATCTGAATGCGATATTTTTAACGAATTTGCATTTCAGAGGACCGCGTATACACGCTGTCCACGAGGGCACAGAACGTGACCGGCATCCTGGACGAACAAGAGCGGACTTTGGCCTTTGCCGAAGTCGCGCTGGGCCAAATCCGATCGCTGCGCCAGACGGCGATTCCGCGCAACTATGAGATCTGGTACGTCTATGCGACTGGCTACAATTCGGCGCTCAACAAGGTCATAAATGAGACGCTGGCCCGCAACGGCCGCCTGACCGAAGCCGACCTCGACCTGATCCACGACACTTATCTCTCACAGATTCGAACCACCGATCGCATCGATCAGGTCGGCGCCCGCGTTATCGGCGAGATCGACGACGTGATGGCGCTCATCACCGACGCTCTGGGCATGACGACGAACTTCAATGCCAGTCTGGATGGTGCCAGCAAGGATTTGTCGCGGGCGCACGATTCTGCTGCGGTGAAAGCCGTGATCGAGAGTCTCGTCAAATCTACCCGTGAAGTGCACGACACGAACAAGGCGCTGGAAGAGCGGCTACTGTCCTCGAAGAGCGAGGTCTACACGCTGCAACAGAGCCTCGAGGCGATCCGCGCCGAGAGCCTGACCGATCCCCTCACCGCACTCGGTAACCGCAAATATTTCGACCGTGCGCTGATGGCGGCAATCGATACCGCGGTGAAGCGCGGCGAACCGTTGTCGCTCCTGATGCTCGACATCGATCACTTTAAGTCCTTCAACGACAATTATGGCCATCTCACCGGCGACCAGGTGCTGCGTCTTGTCGGCCAGTCATTAAAGCAGACCATCAAGGGCCAGGATATCACCGCGCGCTATGGCGGCGAGGAATTCGCCGTGGTGCTACCGAACACGCCGTTGCGTCAGGCGCTCACCGTTGCCGATCACATCCGCCGCGCCGTGATGTCAAAGGAGCTGAAGAAAAAATCGACTGGCGAGATCCTGGGACGCGTCACGATTTCCGTCGGCGTCTCGATGCTGCAGATCGGCGACGATATGGAATCGATCATCGGCCGTGCCGACGCCTGTCTCTATGCCGCGAAGCGCAGCGGCCGCAACCGCGTGATCTGCGAAGTCGATCCGGAGTATTCGGCGGAGCTGCAGTTTCAGGTAGCGTGACGCCCCACACTCCGTCCTCATGGTGAGGAGCGCGTCTTCGCGCGTCTCGAACCATGAGCTCGCGCGCCAGCTCCTGTAGCTATCCCCAGCGAATGGCTTCACCATTCGCAAGGAGACGCCGCGCAAGCGCACGGCTCCTCAGGATGAGGATTTACGCTTCTTTGCGGCTTTACTGGCTTTCTTGCTGGCGACCGTCTTAACTGCAGCCTTCTTGGTGGCCTTCTTTTTCGCCGCGGTCTTCTTCACGACCTTCGCTTTCTTCGTTGCCCGCTTCTTGCTTGCTTTTGCCAGCGATGCACGGATCGCTGCGGCATGCGCGACCCTCGCCCATTCGGTGACTTCATCGGGATCGTCATAGAGCCGTTCCGGCAGCTGCCAATAGGATCCGATCATCCGCAGCTTGCCGCGCATCTCATACTGAAAACACTGCGAGCCCTCACTCTCGAAACGCGGGATCGAGATTTCATCGGCACGCAGATAGACCGCGCCGCGCAGCACCAGCGCGAAGTTGATGCCATCGGCGGAAATGCCAAAGCCGGAAAACATCCGGCGGATCGTTACCGGGCCAAAGCCGGCGAAAAGTTCACTGAGAAATTCGCGGTCCATCGGGGAAGTGTAGGATGCGACGCGCGATTGCGGAAGCGGTACGTCCGCGTCGTCTCCCTACGTCATGGCCGGGCTTGACCCGGCCATCCAGTCTCCCTCGCTTTCACCGAAGCCCAGAAAAATGGATGCCCGGGACATCTAGCGAAGCCGCGTTTCGCGCTTTGCCCGGGCATGACAGAGTTTTAATTTCGAAAAGACAACTCTCAGCCGTCGATCTTCGCCGGCGTCAGTTGCACGGACTCGCCGCAGCCACAGGCCGAGATCTGGTTCGGGTTGTTGAACACGAACTGGGCCTGCATGCGGTCGGTCTTGTAGTCCATCTCGGTGCCGAGCAGGAACAACACGGCCTTAGGATCGACCAGGATCTTGACGCCCTTGTCCTCGACGATTTCGTCGGTCGGCTTGATGTCGTGGGCATATTCGACGGTGTAGGACTGGCCGGCGCAGCCACCGTTCTTGATGCCGACGCGCAGGCCGACGATCTCGGAATCCGCACGCTCCGTCAGCTCCCGGATCCGCGTTGCGGCAGCATCCGTCAGGCGCATCACCTGCGGACGGGGTCGCGGCTTCGGCTTGGCAGCCGGTATGGTTGGGTTCGGTGTCATCTCAGTCATGTGTTCAGTCCCTTCGGCGGTTCAAGGCCGCCATAGGAATTCAAGCGACTTGGGCGTATTCAGCAAACCGGACGCAACTCACCACATATTCAGAACGAGACGGGCCTCGTCGGTCATCCGGTCCGGCGTCCAGGTCGGCTCCCAGACGATCTCGACCTTGACCAGACCGACGCCGGGCACGCTGGCCACGGCGTTCTCCACCATGGTCGGAAGCTCTTCGGCCGCCGGACAATTCGGCGTCGTAAGCGTCATCTCGACCTGGACGGAGCGATCGTCCTTGATGTCCACCTTGTAAATCAGGCCGAGCTCGTAGATATCCGCGGGGATTTCCGGGTCGAACACGGTCTTCAGTGCAGCGACGATCTCGGTGCCCAGGCGTTCGGTTTCGGCGGGATCGAGCGCCGAGGTGGTCTGCATGTGAGCGGGCTTCTCAGCCTCGGGGGTGGCGTCCGGCGTTTTGGCTTCTGCAATGTCACTCATGCAAACAACTCCCGTGCCTTGATCAGCGCCTGTGCGAGGTGGTCGACCTCCTCGCGGGTATTATACATTCCGAATGATGCACGGCACGTGGCCGTCACATTGAATCGCTCCAGAAGCGGCATCACGCAGTGGGTCCCCGCGCGGACAGCGACGCCCTGTCGGTCGATCACGGTCGCCACGTCATGGGCGTGCGCGCCCTTCAGTTCGAACGAAATCACCGGGCCCTTGTTCTTGGCAGTGCCGATGATACGCAGCGAATTGATCTCGCGCAGCCGGTCCTGTGCATAGACCAGGAGGTCGTGCTCATGGGCGGCAATTCGCTCCTTGCCGATCGAATTGACGTAATCTATGGCAGCGCCGAGGCCGATGGCCTCGACGATGGCCGGCGTGCCGGCCTCGAACTTGTGCGGCGGATCACCATAGGTGACCCACTCCTTCGCCACTTCGCGGATCATCTCGCCGCCACCGGCATAGGGCCGCATCGCGACCAGGCGGTCATATTTGCCATACAGCACGCCGATGCCGGTCGGTCCGTACAGCTTGTGGCCGGTGAAGATGTAAAAATCGGCGTCGATATCCTGCACGTCGATCGGCATGTGCACGGCAGCCTGGCTGCCATCGACCACGACCGGAATGCCGCGCGCATGCGCGAGCTTCACAACGTCCTTGACCGGAACCAGCGTACCCAGCGCATTGGACATCTGGGTGATGGCGACGATCTTGGTACGATCGGTCAGCAGCTTCTCGAACTCATCGATCAGGAAGTTGCCTTCGTCATCGACTGGTGCCCACTTGATGACGGCGCCCTGGCGCTCGCGCAGGAAGTGCCACGGCACAATGTTGGAATGGTGCTCCATGATCGAGAGCACGATCTCATCGCCTGGCTTGATGTTGTCGCCGCCCCACGATGCCGCGACAGCATTGAGCGCATCGGTGGCATTGCGGGTAAAGATGATTTCCTCGGGGCGCTTGGCATTGAGGAAGTGCTGCACCTTGATGCGCGCGCCCTCATAGGCCTCGGTCGCGGCATTGGCGAGGTAATGCAGTCCGCGATGCACATTGGCATATTCGGACTTGTAGGCCTCGGTCATGCGGTCGAGCACGGCATACGGCTTCTGCGCCGATGCCGCGTTGTCGAGATACACCAGCGGCTTGCCATAGACCTTCATCTCGAGCGCCGGAAAATCCTCGCGGACGCGAGCGACGTCATATGACCCGTTCGAGACCGCGGGATGCAATGTCATGCGCGCGTCTCCAGCCAGCGCTCCGCAGCCGATATCGCAACGTCGCGCAGATCGTCATTCACGATCGACTCCAGCGCTTCGCCAACGAATGCCTGGATCAGCAGCGCCTGTGCCGCCTTCTCCGGCAGGCCGCGAGCCCGCAGATAGAACAGCAGGCTGTCATCCAGCGCGCCAATGGTCGCGCCGTGGCCGCACTGTACGTCGTCAGCGAATATCTCGAGCTCGGGCTTGTTGTCGATCTCGGCCTCGTCGGACAGCAGCAGCGCCCGGGACATCATCTTGCCGTCGGTCTTCTGCGCGATTTGATGGACGTTGATGCGACCCTGGAACACCGAATGCGCGCGATCATCAAGCACGGCGCGGAACAGCTCACGGCTGAGGCAATTCGGCGCCGCATGCTCGATCACAAAGGTACAGTCGCCATGCTGCTTGTCGCGCAGCAGATGAACGCTGTTGGTCGACAGCTCCGAATCCACGCCAGCCAGCGTGATGAAGCTCTGATAGCGGCTGACGCCACCGCCAGTGGTCAGGCTGAAGGTGTTGAACTTGGTGCGCGCACCGACTGTGACGATGGCCGTTGCGATATTCGCTGCATCGCCGGCGTCTTCCATCACGCGCACATGCTGCAGATCGGAATCGTCGCCGATCCAGATCACGACGGCATCATGGGCCTGATACGCCTTCGCGGATTCTGTCGCGACGAAGCTTTCGACCAGCGTCACGCGCGCGCGATTGCCGATACGCACCAGCGACCGCGTGAATGCGGCCACGCTCGGGCGTGTCGCGACATGCACGATATGCAGCGGCCGGGCCGGAACGGCATCGTCCGCGATATCGATCAGCATGCCATCGGTCGCAAAGGCGGCATTCAGCGCGATCATCGGATCGACAATGCGCGAGCGCAGCAGGTCGGCACGCGTCGCACTGGTCGCGTCATCGAGCATGGCGCTGAGCGCATGCACGGTCACGCCGCCGCCCGACGTCAGATCGGAGAGACCTGCCGCGAAGACGCCATCGACGATGACCAGCTTCTGCGTATCACCCGTACCAAGCGTTTCGACGAGCTTCGCGGCCTGGGCCAGCGCGGCCTGATCCGGCGCGGGTGCCAGCGGCGCCACGTCACGCAACAGGTTGCGCAGGTCGGTATATTTCCATTCTTCGATGCGCCGGGTCGGCAGACCGGTACGCGCGAAATCGTCGAACGCCTGCTGGCGCGTTTCCGCCACCGTGCCGACGCCCGGCAGCCGGCCGCGCGCAGCGGCGAATGTGCCGTCCAGCACCGCGCCCGTCGTTGTCTTTGCGAGAGCTACATTCATGATTGTCTCACTCAGGCCGCCGCGTCTTCATACTGCGCGTAACCGGACTCTTCGAGTTCCAGCGCCAGTTCCTTGCCGCCACTCTTCACGACGCGGCCCTTCGACATCACGTGCACATGATCCGGCACGATGTAGTTCAGCAGGCGCTGGTAATGGGTGATCACCACCATGGCGCGATCCGGGCTGCGCAGCGCATTGACGCCGTCGGCAGCGACGCGCAACGCGTCGATGTCGAGACCGGAGTCCATTTCGTCGAGGATGCACAGGCTCGGCTGGAACAGCGCCATCTGCAGCACTTCGTTGCGCTTCTTCTCTCCGCCGGAGAAGCCGACATTGACGCCGCGCTTCAGCATATCCATTGGGATGTTCAGCGAAGCAGCGACCTCGCGGACCTTCCTGAGGAAGTCCGGCACCAGATATTCGGATTCGCCGCGCGCCTTGCGCTGCGCGTTCACCGCAGTGCGCAGGAAGTTCATCGTGGTGACGCCGGGAATTTCCACGGGATACTGGAACGCCAGGAACACGCCCTTGGCGGCGCGCTCGTCGGGCTCCATTTCCAGCAGGTCTTCGCCCTTGAACAGGATTTCGCCGCCGGTCACCTCATAACCGGGCTTGCCGGCGATGACGTGGCTGAGCGTCGATTTACCCGAACCGTTCGGTCCCATGATGGCATGCACTTCACCGCCATTCACGGTCATCGTCAGCCCATGGAGAATCTCGCGATCCTCGACACGAACCTGCAGGTCTTTCACTTCAAGCAATGCGGTCATCAGTAACTTCCTTCTTGCCCGGCTTGCCTGGATTCGGTGGCGCCGATGCATTGACGTTCAATTGAGACGATCCGGTAGGCGTCGACGTGCCCAGCAGACCGAGAAGTTCTCCGAGAGGCGACAGAAGCAGAGCAAAGAAACCAAGTGCTCCAATCCCGCTGACCGCCCCTCCAGCTACCCTGGCATTTTCAAATCCGGCCATGCCGCCGAATAACGCAACGATCGCGCCTGCGAATGCGAGAAACAGCGTGATCGCAAACAGAAGACCCACGGCACCTCCGAGGATCTTCAGCATTCTCACTATCCCACGCTGCCTTCGAGACTGATCGAAATCAGCTTCTGAGCTTCCACCGCGAATTCCATCGGCAGTTGCTGCAACACGTCCTTCACGAAACCGTTGACCACGAGGCCGACGGCTTCTTCCTGCGACAGGCCACGCTGGACGCAATAGAACAGCACGTCTTCGGAGATCTTCGACGTCGTTGCTTCGTGCTCGAACAGCGTCGAGGCGTTCTTCGCCTCGATATACGGCACGGTATGCGCACCGCACTGATCGCCGATCAGGAGTGAGTCACAGGCCGTGAAGTTACGCGCGTTCGTCGCCTTGCGATGTGCGGTGACGAGGCCGCGATAGGTGTTCTGCGACTTGCCGGCAGCGATACCCTTCGAGATGATCCGGCTCGTCGTGTTCTTTCCGAGGTGGATCATCTTGGTGCCGCTATCGACCTGCTGATAGCCGTTCGAAATCGCGATCGAATAGAACTCGCCGCGCGAATTGTCGCCGCGCAGGATGCAGCTCGGATATTTCCAGGTGATGGCGGATCCGGTCTCGACCTGGGTCCAGGAAATCTTCGAGCGGTCGCCGCGGCAGTCACCACGCTTGGTGACGAAATTGTAGATGCCGCCCTTGCCTTCGGAATTGCCGGGGTACCAGTTCTGGACCGTCGAATACTTGATCTCGGCATCGTCATGGGTGACGAGCTCGACCACAGCCGCATGGAGCTGGTTCTCGTCGCGCTGCGGCGCCGTGCAGCCTTCGAGATAGCTGACATAGGCGCCCTTATCGGCAATGATCAGCGTTCGTTCGAACTGGCCGGTGTTGCGCTCATTGATGCGGAAATAGGTCGACAGCTCCATCGGGCAACGCACGCCCGGCGGCACATAGACGAACGAGCCGTCGGAAAACACCGCGGAGTTCAGCGTGGCATAGAAGTTATCGGAGGTCGGCACGACCGTGCCGAGATACTGCTTCACCAGGTCGGGATGTTCGCGGATGGCTTCCGAGATCGGCATGAAGATCACGCCAGCCTGCTTCAGTTCTTTCTGAAACGTGGTCGCGACCGATACCGAGTCGAACACGGCGTCGACGGCGATCCTGCGCTCACCTTCCGGACGCACGACGCCTTCCAGCGCCTCGATCTCGCGGAGCGGAATGCCGAGCTTCTTGTAGGTCTCAAGAATTTCAGGATCGATCTCGTCGATCGAGCCAATGGTCTTCTTCGGCTTCGGCGCCGAATAGTAATAGAGATCCTGGAAGTCGATCTTCGGATACTCGACCCGCGCCCACTTCGGCTCTTCCATGGTCAGCCAGCGGCGATACGCCTCAAGACGCCATTCCAGCATCCATGCCGGCTCGTTCTTCTTGGCGGAGATGTAACGAACGGTGTCTTCGGAAAGGCCCTTCGGGGCCTTCTCGGATTCGATGATGGTCTCGAATCCATAACGATATTGATCGACGTCGATCTGGCGAACCCGATCAACGGTCTCTTGTACGGCAGCCATTTTATCCTCCGCTCGCGGTTTCAAGGACCGCGGTGGATCAATCCAGAAACGTGAAACTCAAAGCTTGTCGGGGTTCTTTACGATGTTCCCGCGGGGAAATCACCCCTCTTAGAACCGTTCAAGCTGTGTTTCGTCGCTATGTTTAAGTAGTGTACCCGAGAGCTTTCGCCAAGCCTCCAGGCACCGATCGACGTCCGCTTCGGTGGTCGACCAGCCCAGACTGAGACGCACAGCACCCCGGGTCAGCTCCGGCCCGAAACCCATGGCTTCCAGCACGTGGGACGGCTGCACCTTACCAGATGAACAGGCGGAACCGGACGATACCGCAATACCTTCGAGATCAAATCCAATCACGGCGGTCTCGGCGCGCAATCCGGGGGCGCCGAACAAGACCGTATTGGGCAGACGCGGCACATCCTGGGCGAACACAAGTCCATTGCTGGATTGCCGCAAGCCCGCCTCAAGCCGCTGACGCAGTTTTTCGACCCGTTTCATGTCATCAAGCGACGCGATAGCGGCCGTCACGGCGGCGCCGAAGCCGGCGATTCCGGGCACATTCTCGGTTCCCGCCCGACGCCCCAGTTCCTGCCCGCCGCCGCTGAGCAGCGCATTGAGCCCGGCGACGCTATTGGCCATGACCAGCGCGCCAATGCCCTTTGGGCCACCGATCTTATGCGCAGAAATTGATAGAAGATCAGCCTGCAATAAATTGATATCTATCGGTATCTTTCCAACCGCTTGCACAGCGTCGACATGCAGCAAGCCGCCGGCGTCATGCACGATGGCCGCAAGCTCAGGAATCGGTTGAAGGGTGCCGGTTTCATTATTGGCCAACATCACGGAAACCAGCGCCGGCTCCCCACCCGCCAGGAGCGCCTGCAACTCATCCGGTTTCACGACGCCATCCTGGTCCACGCCCAGCACCTGGAGGTCTCCCGCGGCGAAGCGGCCTCCCGCCAGCACCGAGGCGTGCTCTACCGCGGAGACGATCAGCCGCCGCACGGCCGCGCCTGGATTGCGCACCAGCCCGGGCGTCAGCGCCAGCACATTGGCTTCGGTTCCGCCTGAGGTGAATATGACGTTTCGCGAATCTGCGCCCAAGGCGCCTGCGACCGCCGCACGGGCGTCCTCGACGATCCGGCGGGCCTGACGGCCCTCGGCATGGACCGATGACGGATTACCAGCCAAATCCCATGCGGCCACCATCGCCGCCCGCGCTTCCGGGCGCAGCGGTGTCGTCGCATTCCAGTCGAGATAGACCCGGTCTCTGCCCAATTCTGTTTTACCTTGAAGGACTTGAAGCCTCGATAGCCGCATCGGACGTCGTCCGGTGCCGCGCGCCGTCTCTCTTAGCTCAATTGCTCACCAAATGCGCCCGCGGCAACGCATGTCACGGCCCCCGACACGTTCAATATGCTTGCTTTTCGCCCCTGCGCTCATGGTAGAACGCGGCCTCAACTTCACCCGGTGCCGCCCACCATCAACCTGGCGGTGCCCGATCGCCCTTTCCTCGCAGGGTCCCCTCCGAGCCATTCTCGCCGAGCCCTGCGCGAAACCGGCTGATCACGCCAAGAACGGGACCTAAGGATCACTATGCCCGAAGTTATTTTTACCGGTCCCGCAGGCCGTATTGAAGGCCGCTATCATCCGGCCAAGCAGAAGAACGCGCCGATCGCCATGGTGCTGCATCCGCATCCGCAATTCGCGGGCACGATGAACCACCAGATCGTCTACCAGTGCTATTACGCCTTCGTGCATCGCGGTTTCTCCGTGCTGCGCTTCAACTTCCGCGGTGTCGGTCGCAGCCAGGGCTCGTTCGACCACGGCACCGGCGAATTGTCGGACGCGGCAGCCGCGCTCGACTGGGCACAGACCATCAATCCCGAAGCGCGCGCATGCTGGGTTGCCGGTTTCTCGTTTGGCGCCTGGATCGGCATGCAACTCCTGATGCGCCGCCCTGAGGTCGAAGGCTTCATCTCGATCGCGCCGCCGGCCAATCTCTATGATTTCTCGTTCCTCGCACCCTGCCCGTCGTCGGGCCTGATCGTGCACGGCGAGAAGGATGCGGTCGTGCCGCCGAAGGACGTCAACACGCTGGTCGAGAAGCTGAAGACCCAAAAGGGCATCGTGATCGATCAGCACATCATTCCGGGTGCTAATCACTTCTTCGATAACAAGCTCGAGCCGCTGATGGAATCGGTCACCGGCTATCTCGACATGCGCCTCGCCAACGTGCGCTGAGGCGTCGATCGGCCTCACGCCGGCCGCTTCATGTCAACCTAACAAAAAGCCCTCGGCCAGATCGGCCGAGGGCTTTTCAGTTTCAGTTTTAGGCCTGATCGGGATCAGAACGAGCGCAGGATCTGGACCGAGCCGTTGTAAAGATTCTGATCCTTGATCTGGTAGGCCTGATTGGGCTTGCCAGTTGCCGTGCCGGTATAGGTGCCGTCGAGATTCTGATCGAGGCGGCTATAGGTGAATTCAGCCGACAGGGTCAGGTTCTTGACGGGGGTCCATGCAGTACGTGTACCGACCTGGGCAATTCCGAAATCAAAATTGTTGGTCGTGCCAGTAATGCTGCCAGCCGTAGAGCCCGGGTTGGACGAACTGCTCGTTCCCAGGCGACCGCCGGCCGGGCTGAATGCCGCGGCGAGCATCGCGTTGCCGGCATCGCCATAGGAGATATGGCTGTAGTTGCCGAAAACCGAGGTGCGCCATGCCGTGTTCCAGTAGTGCTCATAGAAGGCACTGACTTCCCAGGCATCACTCTGCTGGATCGAGCTTCCCGGCGAATACACACCATCGAGCACGTAGCCGAAGCCAACCGTGTTGCCATCGAATTTGGCAAAACGACCGCCGCCGGAGGTTTCGAGCGAGCCGCCGGTGAAGGCGTAACGCGCGGCGCCCTTGGCATAAGACGCTTCGATCTTCAGGCTGTCGTTTGCACCGGTCGGCAGGACCTTGAATTCCACCGCGCCGCTGACGGCAAAGCCGTAGACATCGTCAGGATGCCCGAAGGATTCATTTGCCCCGTAGAAACCGGCCGTCGACGTGTGCATGGCCGCAGCGAAATGCAGCGAGCCCCACTTCTGATCGAGCCGAAGGTTGCCGACGACATCGGGAATATGATTGCCGCCCGTAGCGTTGCCGAAGAACGTGTTTGAATTGGTGCCGTAGAAGGCACCGGTGAACGACCCCGCGCCCGGCGCGACAATGAAGGTCGCAGTATTGTAGAGGCCAGCATTGCGATAGGGCGACGCATTCTCGAGCGCGATGGTGCCCGAGAAGCCGTTGCCGAATTCAGCTGTGTAAGCGATTTGGGGAATGCCGGTCGTATTGCTCGAACCCGCAAGGAAGCCCGATGAGATCCAAGGCTTGGTCAGCGCCCATTGCGGATCGAAATTCGACACAGCCTTACCGAAGGTGAAGCCGGCGAACTGGATGAATGCGAAATCCACTTCTGTGAAGCCGCCGGCGATGCTGTCGCGGTTCTGCGTGAAGTCGAGCTGCATGTTCGCATAGGTACGCACCACGCCGTATTCGGACGCCGTGCGCGTATCGGTCGTAATGTTGATACGTTCGCGTGTGAGGAAGTTATCCTTGGTCCAGAGATTGTTGCCGCCGGCGCCGCCCTGCCAGAACGGCGCGTCGTACGGGCCACCGTTAAAAGTCGTATCGAGGCGGATCGCGCCGCCGATCTTGATGCAGGTGTCTGTGCCCGGGATGTAGTAGAAGCCGGCACCGTAGATCGAGCAGATCTTCACATATTCGACAGCCTTGGCCTTCACCGGAAGGTCCGCCGCCTGAGCAGTGCTCGCTGCCAGCAACGCTGCAGCGGAACCAAGTATCATTTGCTTCATCGTGGTCATGTTGCCTCCAGACCGATCGTATCGGCACGCGCGATTGCCCCGGGCGTGCCATTCATGAGGCAGAGTTGTGGAAGATCATGTTGCGAAACAATGCGCGCGGTCGATTGTCGCAGCATCATTTTCCGGCTGTGTGCTTTCGGCAACATATTAGGCAAACCGCGGCATTTCCGTACCAAATTCATCACGAGATTTGGTTATGCCCTCACGCATTCGTGTCCGCGGCAGCTTGCCGACTACCACAGGCATCGACGCCGTTATTCGCGATCAACCTGATTCGTTGAGTGAGTCGAATCGCCTTAGCTATGGCGAACTTCGCACTAGCTCGCGAGGTAGTCCGCTCTCACACCGCCCGTCATCGGCTCCGGCACACCAGTCGTTGCCGGATAGCTCAACGGCAAGCCCGCAAGCGAGCGCGCCGCCAGGAACGCGAAGGCCTGCGCTTCCATCGCATCGGCCGACCAGCCCAGGTCATTCGCACTCTCGACGCTAGCGGCCGGCAATCGCTCCCGCAGCATGCGCAGCATCGTCGGATTGCGTGCGCCGCCGCCGGCGATGATCCAGCTGCGCGGCGGCTTCGGTAACAGCGGCGCAATGCTGGCGATGGTCGCCGCGGTGAACGCCGTCAGTGTCGCTGCACCATCAGCCGGACTCGTATCGCTCAGTTGCAATGCAACGAAGTGATTGCGATCAAGCGACTTCGGCGGCGCTGCCGCAAAGAACGGATTCTGCAACCCCTTTGCGACCCACGCATCATCGACGCGGCCCTGCGCCGCCAATGCGCCATCCGCATCGAACGGCTGCCCCGTTGCACGCAACACGAAATCATCGAGCAGTGCATTGCCCGGACCGGTGTCGCAGGCAATCAACGCGATGTCGCCATCAATGTAAGTCACATTGGACACGCCGCCGATATTGACCACGGCAATGGGCCCGTCACGATGCAGTCCCTGCGCCAACGCACGGTGATAGACCGGCACCAGCGGCGCTCCCTGCCCGCCCGCAGCCACATCAGCCGCTCGCAGGTCGTGGATTACCGGCAGGCCGACCATCCCGGCAAGGCTCGCCCCGTCGCCAATCTGCACGGTAAGTCGATCGGCGGGACGATGCAGCACGGTCTGGCCGTGAAAGCCGACAATGTCGATGCTGTCTCGTGCGATGCCATGATCAGTCAGAAACGCCTCGACGGCCTCGGCATGGGCCGATGTCACCACCCGCTCCGCCTCGGCCAGACTGCCCGGCCTAATATCGCGCCGGCTCAGTTGCACGGCCTCAGCCAGCGCCTGGCGCAACACGGCACGCTCAGCCTCGCTATATGGCCGATACCCCGACGGACCGAACGACCCGACCCGTTCGCCATCGGTCTCGATCAGGGCGACATCGACCCCGTCCAGCGAGGTTCCGCTCATTAGTCCGATCGCGGTCAGCATATCAGGCACACGGCAAAGCCCTCATTTCCGGTCAAAACTTGTGTCGAAGCGTCCAATCTTATAATGCCACAGGCACTTTGGGGCAGCCAGCACGCCCCCACCTTGCCGCCACTCCATTGAGACAGCGTAAAATTATCCGAACCGAGCCGTAAACCGATGACCAGCTACAAGTCCGATTTTCTCAACGTCCTCCAGAGCCGCGGCCTGATCCATCAGGTCTCGGATGCCGAGGCGCTGGACGCCGCCTGCTGCAAAGGACCGGTCACGGCTTATGTGGGCTATGACGCCACGGCGACCAGTCTGCATATCGGCAATCTGATCTCGGTGACCATGTTGTACTGGTTTCAGCAGACCGGCCACCGCCCGATCACGCTGATGGGCGGCGGTACCTCGATGGTCGGCGACCCGTCGTTCCGGGACGACCAGCGGCAACTGCTGACGGTCGAGAAGATCGCGGAGAACATCGAAGGCATCAAGAAAATCTTCGGCAAGATGCTGACCTATGGCGACGGCCCGACCGACGCACTGATGGTCAACAATGCGGACTGGCTGCTGAAGCTGAACTATGTCGAATTCCTGCGCGACGTCGGCCGCCACTTCTCGGTCAATCGTATGTTGTCCTTCGACAGCGTGAAGCTGCGCCTCGACCGCGACCAGTCGCTGTCCTTCCTCGAATTCAACTACATGATCATGCAGGGCTACGACTTCGTCGAGCTCAACCGCCGCTACGGCACGCTGCTGCAGATGGGCGGCTCCGACCAGTGGGGCAACATCATCAATGGCGTCGATCTCAGCCACCGCATGGGCGGCCCGCAGCTCTACGCGCTGACAACGCCGCTGCTCACCAAGTCATCTGGCGAGAAGATGGGCAAGTCGGCCTCCGGCGCCGTCTGGCTCAACGGTGACCTCTTCAGCCCCTACGACTTCTGGCAGTACTTCCGCAACACCGAAGATGCAGACGTCGGCCGTTTCCTCAAGGTCTTCACACGCCTGCCTCTCGACGAAATCGCCAAGCTCGCCGCCTTGAGCGGTTCGGAGATCAACGAGGCGAAGAAGATTCTCGCCACCGAAGCGACGGCCGTGGTGCACGGTCGCGATGCAGCAAATGCCGCTGCGGAGACGGCACGCAAGACCTTCGAGGAAGGCGCGCTCGCCGACAGCTTGCCGACCGTCAATATTCCGCAAGCTGAACTTGAAGCAGGCATCGGTGTCCTCGCGGCCTTCGTCAATGCCGGTTTCGTCGCGTCGAACGGCGAAGCGCGGCGGCAGATCAAGGGCGGTGGCTTGCGCGTCAACGATGTTGCGGTCACCGACGAAAAGATGATGCTGACTCCCGCGCTGCTGACGGAAGGCGTCATCAAGCTCTCGCTCGGGAAGAAGCGGCACATCCTGCTCAAGCCTGCATAGCCACATTCATCCAGCGCACTTGTTCATGCACGGTGAAACGCGCTCCATGGCGCAGCTGTCGCAAACGCCGTGAAGAAGAGCCAGATGGATTTGAAGTCGTCGCAACGCATCGGACTATCGGTCCTCGGCCTCAGCTTCACCTTTGCGCTGTTCGGCCGGGGACTGCAGGAGAGTTTCTCGGTCTTCCTGCTGCCGATTTCACAATCATTCGGCTGGGACCGTAGCGAAGTCGTTTCGATCTATTCGTTGACGGCGCTGTGCGTCGGCCTGTCATCTCCATTGATCGGCCGGCTGTTCGATCGCTCGGGGCCGCGCACGGTATTCGTCGTCGGCCTTTCGGTCCTTGGACTTTCGTTGCTGGCCGCCGCCTATGCCCAGCACCTGTGGCAGTTTCAGCTCGCCCTCGGTGCCTGTTTCGGCTTTGCCGTCGCCTGCATCGGCAACGTCCCGAATGCGCTGCTGCTGGGACGCTGGTTCGGCAAGCGACTGCCGCTAGCAATGTCGGTTTTCTATTCCGCCACCGGCGCAGGCGTCCTGGTGATGCTGCCGCTTGCACAGCTTCTGATCGATCACATCGAGTGGCGTGGCGCCTACCGCACCTTCGGCATGATCGCGCTGGCCCTGCTGGTACCCACCATACTGCTACCTTGGCGTAAGATCAGCGCGGGGTCGCCGCATCTCGATAAATCGGAGAAGCACGACGACATCATCGACGAAGGATGGACACTGGTCGGCGCCATGCGCCATCACGCATTCTGGGCGCTATTCGGCACATTCTTCTTCACTGCCATCGGCATGTTTGCAATCACGCCGCAAGTGGTCGCCTATCTCGTCGATGTCGGCTTCCCGCCTCTGCAAGCAGCGACGGCTTGGGGTTTCAGCGGCATAGTGCTGCTGTTCGGCATGATCGGCGTCAGCTGGCTCGACGGCGTGATCGGTCGACGGCCGTCGATCCTGTTCAGTTATTCAATGTCGATCCTCGGCATCGTGATGCTGTGGCTGCTGCAATGGTATCCGAACTACGCGCTGCTCACCGGCTTCGTCGTCTGCTTCGGCAGCATGATCGGATCGCGCGGCCCGCTGCTGTCAGCGACCGCCATGAAGATCTTTCGCGGCAAACGGATGGGCACCATTTATGGGACGATCACCTTCGGCAGCGGGCTCGGAGCGGCACTTGGCTCATGGACCGGCGGCCTGCTGCATGACTGGACCCAGAGCTATAACGCGCTGCTCGCCTTTGCCTTGATCAGCGTCGTGATCGGCATGATCCCGTTTCTCGTCGTCCCTGCCTTGCGCCGCTAAATCGCTACACGCGCGTTCGCACAGCGAACTCATTGAGTTTGTCAGCTTTCACGATTGGTAAGCGACTCGCTGGTATCTTTTTGCCAGTAATGCTCCGATCAGAGGTCGACATGAGTTTGCTTAGCCGTTTCACCATCCGCACCAAGCTCACCAGCATGGTGCTGGTCTCTGCTGCGTCTATCTGCGCCATCATTGCGGTGGCTGCTTCGCTGAGCCAGAAGCGCATGCAGCAGGATCGGATGGAACAGCTCCACACTGCGGTCGATCTGATGGTCGGCATGGCCGACAGCATGCAGGAAGAAATTGCGGCCGGAAAGATCACCTTGGCTGACGCCCAGATGCGCTATCGCCAGCTCGCCCGCAACATGACCTTCGGCAACAAGCAGGGCTATCTCGTGGCCTACAGGCCCGACGGCGTCCTGTTGGTAAATGCCGGTAATCCGAAGTTGGAAGACAAGAACACGGGCGCCAAGGATTCCAATGGCATCCTGATTTCCAGAGCAATCATCGACGCCGCACGCCAGACCGCCAATGGCGGCAGCACTTACTATCTCTATCCGCGTCCCGGCCAGACTGAGCCGACCGCCAAAATGGTCTTTGCTCGTTACTATGCCCCATGGGATATCACCTTCAGCACCGGCCTTTATATCGACGACCTCGACGCCGACGTGAATGCTCTCCTCGTCCGCCTCGGCTCGCTCGGCGCCGGCGTCCTCGCTGTTATGGCACTGCTGTCCTTTCTGATGGCCAGCGACATCCTGAGCGCACTCCGCCGGCTGCAGGCACGTATGCACGCGATTGCCAATGGCGCGCTCGATGAGAATGTCGGCGAAACCGACCGCGGCGACGAAATCGGCCGCATGGCCGAAACGCTGGAAATGCTGCGCCAGACCTCGCTAACCGCCCGCTCCCTCGAAGCCGAGCAGGCCAAGTTGAAACAGATGAGTGAAGCCGAGAAGCGCGATGCGCTGATTGCCCTCGCCGATCGTTTCGACTCTTCGGTCGGCCAGTTGGTCGGCCTGATGGCATCCGGTTCGACCGAGCTCGAAGCCACCGCGCAGTCGATGAGCGGCACCGCCGCCCGCACCAATGACCAGGCCGGCATCGTCAACACTGCCGCCTTGCAAGCCAGCACCCGCGTGCAGACGGTCGCCGCCGCCGCCGAGGAACTGTCATCGTCTATCGCCGAGATCGCGCGTCAGATGGCGCAGTCGGCCAAGATCACCACCCACGCCGTCGATAGCGCCCGCCGCACCGACACCATCGTTCGCGCCCTCGCTGACGGCGCGCAGCAGATCGAGCATGTCGTAGAACTGATCTCGACGATTGCCGGCCAGACCAACTTGCTGGCGCTAAATGCCACGATCGAAGCCGCCCGCGCCGGTGATGCAGGCCGCGGCTTCGCCGTCGTGGCGACCGAAGTGAAGAGCCTTGCCGGTCAGACCGCCGACGCGACCAAGGAAATCAGCACCCGCATCGCGCAGATCCAGAGTGCGACCAAGGAAGCTGTCGACGCGATCCAGGGCATCACCGCCACCATCGAGGAAGTCAGCGCCATCGCCACCACGATCGGCTCCGCCATTGAGGAGCAAGGTGCCGCGACCGCGGAGATCGCCCGCAACGTGACGCAGACGGCGCAGGCTACGCAGGACGTCACTACCAATATTGGCGGCGTCAGCGCTGCCGCGCATGAGACCGGCGACGCTGCCGGCATGGTGCTCAACGCCGCTTCCGGCCTATCGAAGCAGGCCGAGCAATTGTCTGGCGAAGTCACGACGTTCCTCGCCGGCGTGCGGGCTGCCTAAGCATGACGAACTAAACCCCATTGAATGAAAGGCGCAGTCAGCAATGACTGCGCCTTTTTCATTTCAGGACCTGACGAAGCGGCACATGCTGAAAGGGATGCATTGCAACCCGTGATTTACTATTGGTAAGCAGATTGACGGTATCATTGTCTGGCCACTCTCACGCCGAGGTCCAGATGAGTCTGCTCAGTAACTTCACGATCCGCACCAAGCTCGTCAGCATGGTCGCGGTCTCTGCCATTGCGGTCTGCGCCGTCATCGCGGTCGCCGCTTCGCTTAGTCAGAAGCGGATGATGGAGGATCGGATTTTGCAGCTCCGCACCGCCGTCGATCTTGTCACTGGCCTCGCGCAATCGCTCCAGGACGAAGTTGAAGCGGGCAAAATGAAGTTGCCCGAAGCCGAAGATCAGCTTCGCCTGCGCAGCCGGCGCATGTTGTTCGACAAGGGACAGGGCTACGTGCTCGCCTATCGCGCCGACTCCACCGTGATGGTCCACGGCACGCTGCCGAAGCTCGAAGGCACCATCACCAACGGCAAGGATTCCAATGGCGTCCTGATCGCCTCCGCCGTCATCGCCGCCGCCAACAGCAAGCCTGAAGGTGCGACCGCGACCTATCTGTATCCACGTCCTGGACAGGATGAGCCCCGACCGAAAGTCGTGTTCGCCCGTAAATTCGCGCCGTGGAACGTCGTCATTAGCATTGGCGTCTATGTGGACGACCTCGATGCCGACATGAACGCCCTGCTGATGCGGCTCGGCTCTATTGGTGCCGGCGTGCTCGCACTTATGGCGCTGCTGTCCTGGCTGATTTCCAGCGACATTCTGGGCGCACTGCGCCGGTTGCAGTCACGCATGCATGACATCGCCAATGGCGCGCTCGACGCCAAGGTTGAGGAGACTGATCGCCGCGACGAAATCGGCCGCATGGCGGAAACGCTGGAGATGCTGCGCCAGACATCGCTGACGGCGCGCTCCCTCGAGGCCGAGCAGACCAAAATGAAAAGCCTCAGCGAAGCCGAAAAGCGCGATGCGCTGATCGCTCTCGCCAATCGCTTCGACGCATCCGTCGGCCAGCTGGTCGGACTGATGGCGTCGGGTTCGACCGAGCTCGAAGCCACCGCGCAATCCATGACGGGCACGGCCGATCGGACCAACCAGCAGGCCACGATGGTCAGCTCGGCTGCGACCGAAGCCAGCACGCGCGTGCAGACGGTCGCATCTGCCGCCGAGGAGCTATCCTCGTCGATCACCGAGATCGCACGTCAGATGGCCCAGTCCGCCAAGATCACGTCGCACGCGGTGGATAGTGCACGCCGCACCGATACCATCGTGCGGGCGCTGGCGGATGGCGCACAGCAGATCGAACATGTCGTCGAGCTGATCCAAACCATCGCTGCCCAGACCAACCTCCTCGCTCTGAACGCCACCATCGAAGCTGCGCGCGCTGGCGATGCCGGCCGCGGCTTCGCGGTGGTCGCCACCGAAGTGAAGAGCCTCGCCGGGCAGACCGCCGATGCCACCAAGGAGATCAGCACGCGCATCGCGCAAATCCAGAGCGCGACCAAGGAAGCCGTCGATGCCATCCAGGGCATCACGGCCACCATCGAGGAAGTCAGCGCCATCGCCACGACGATCGGCTCGGCCATTGAGGAGCAAGGCGCGGCGACTGCCGAAATTGCTCGCAACGTGACGCAGACAGCGCAGGCGACCCAGAACGTCACCACCAATATCGGCGGTGTCAGCTCGGCAGCGCACGAGACCGGCAACGCTGCGGGCATGGTGCTGAGTGCGGCAACCGGCCTGTCGAAACAGGCCGAGCAACTGTCCGGCGAAGTCAAAACCTTCCTCGCCGGCGTTCGCGCCGCCTGACGCAGATATCCCTCAAGCACGAAGGGCGCGGTCAGCAATGACTGCGCCCTTCGCTATTTTAGGAGTAACTGCCGATCAACGCGCGGTGAAGCCGCCGTCCACCGGCAGCGCAACGCCCGTGATAAAGGAGGCATCGTCCGAACCGAGCCACAGCGCGGCATGGGCCACATCCTCGGCCTTGCAGAGACGGCCCATGGGCACCGCCGCCAAAAGCTTGGCCTCGTTGGCCGCAGCTTCCGCTGCGACGCCCGAGCGGCCGGTGAAACCGAGCTTCATCGGCGTATCCGCAAGACCCGGGCAGATCACGTTGACGCGGACTTGATCGGAAGCGAATGCCTGTGCCAGCGACTTGGTGAGGCCGACCACAGCGAACTTAGCAGCCGAATAGATCGGGCTCATCATGGAGCCGACAATGCCCGACACCGACGAGGTGAAGATCACCGAGCCGCCGCCACGCTTGCGCATGTGCTTGATCACTTCGCCGGCCGCCAGCGTCGCCGAGGTGACGTTGAGCGCCATCGCAAATTCATAGGCCGTGAGGTCGAGATTCTCGACGCCGGCCGGACCCGGCGTGCCGGCATGAGCCCAGAGGATATCGATACCGCCAAGCGCGGCAGCCGCATCGTTGATTGAACTCTTCATCTGTTCGGTTTTCGACAGATCGGCCTGGATGGTGGTGAGCTCATAACCCAGCTTCTTCATGTCGGATTTGAGCTGCGCGAGCGCGTCCGCATTTACGTCAATGGCGGCGACCTTGGCGCCTTCCTTGAGGAACAGTTCGACGCCGGCGCGTCCCATGCCCGATGCAGCAGCGGTGACGGCGGCGAGTTTATTGGCGAGACGCATTCTGTTGTCCTTGTGGTGTTTTAAAATTGCAGTTCAGACAATGAAAAACGCGCAGTGCGGGGTCACCGACATCTACGCGTTCTCGTCGTTCGTTGTTGCGCCGTTACTTGATCAGCGGGCAGCCGCCGTCCTTGAGCGGACGGAATGCGGTATCGGCCGGGATCGTCGCCAGAACATTGTAATAATCGTACGGCATCTTCGACTCAGCGGGCTGCTTGACCTGCAGCAGATACATGTCGTGCAGCACGCGGCCATCCTCACGTAGCGTGGTCTTGCCGAACAGCGGATCGTCGAACGTGCCCATCTCGCGGATCGCCTTGACGACCGCCGCGCCATCCTTCGGCGAGCCTACCTTGGCGACCGCCTTCAGATAGGTGAGCGACGCCGAATAAGCGCCGGCCTGGTTCATACTGGGATAACGGCCGTTGTTGCGCTTGGCGAAGCGCTCGCCAAAGGTGCGAGTCTGCTCGTTTAGATCCCAATAAAAGCCCTCAGTGAGCTGCAGGCCCTGCGCCGTGTTGAGACCGAGCGAATGGATATCCGAAATGAACATCAGCATGCCGGCGAGCTTCTGGCCTGCCTGCACGATGCCGAACTCCGAGGCCTGTTTGATCGCCTTGATGGTATCGCCGCCGGCATTCGCCAGTGCGATGACCTCGGCCTTGGAGGCCTGCGCCTGCAGCAGATAGGACGCGAAATCGTTCGAATCGGTCGGGTGCTTGATGCTGCCGAGCACCTTGCCTCCATTGGCATTGATGACGGCTGTAGCATCACGCTCTAGCGAAGCGCCCAGCGCGAAGTCGACAGTCAGGAAGAACCAGCTTTTGCCGCCGGCCTTGGTCATTGCATCGGCGGTGCCGTGCGCCAGCGCCCAGGTATCGTAGGTCCAGTGCACCGAGTTCGGGGTGCAAGCCTTGCCGGTCAGGTCCGAGGTGCCCGACGCCGTGAACAGTGCGACCTTGTTGAGCTCGGCCGTCAGCGGCGCGACGGCCAGCGACGTAGCGCTGGTCGGAATGTCCACGAGAACATCGACCCCTTCGGTCTCGTACCACTTGCGAGCAATGTTACGCGCGATGTCCGGCTTGTTCTGCGGATCGCCCTGGATCACTTCGACTTTGAACTTGTCCGCGCCCGAGAGCTTGTTGAAGTCCTCGACAGCCATCTTGGTGGCATCGAACGAGCCCATGCCGCCGATATCCGAGAAGATGCCGGACATATCGGCGAGAACGCCAAGCTTCACCGGCGTCTGTGCCGACGCCATCTGCGCGGACAGCAATCCGAGCGACAGCGCCACGGCTGACACGGCAACAGTATTGCGAATGGTCATCTATTCCTCCCCTGACAAATTCCGTGATTCACCCTGGCAAGGCGCCAGCCCGGCAATCACGTGAATAATTCTTGTTTATGAATTTATAAGACCTATACGTGAATTGTAAGTCAAGACCACCGCCGCCGATCTGGATGGCTTCAAGGACGTTTCAGCGATACAGGGGCCAAACAGAGCGCGCAGAATCGCAAGCGTGTCGCGACGCGTGACGTGCCAACAAGGAAGAATGAGAATTCCAATGCTGGTCAGACAAGCTGCCAACGTCCTGGAACTGATGGAATATTTCGCCCGGCGCAAACGCCCCGCGACGCTGGCCGAAATTTCGGATGACCTCGGCTGGCCGCGCTCCAGTACGTTCAATCTCGTCGGCACCATCGCCGACAAGGGCTGGCTCTATGAGCCCCGTGCGCGCAACGGCTACTATCCCAGCCCCCGCTGGTTAATGCTTGCCCGCGCTGTCGCAGATGCCGAGCCGCTCCCGGACGCGGCCCATGCGCTGGTGACCGAAATCGCCGACCAGACCGGCGAAACGACCGGCGTCGCCGCCCTCGCCGGAACGTCAGCAATCTTCCTGGATGTCGTCGAGTCCACGCATTCGGTGCGCTACTTCGCGCAGATAGGCGACCGCGTTCCGGTCCATGCAAGTTCGGTGGGCCGCGCCATTCTCGAGCAGCATTCGCCCGAGGAACGCAAGGCGATCTATCGCAAGATCAAGTTCGAAGCCTTCTCCCACACGACACCGACAACGGCAGAGGCGATCGAGGCCGAACTCAGAGAGGCGGCCGAGCGCGGTTATCAGCAAAGTTCATCGGAATATATCGCCGACCTCGCGGGCGTCGCCGTGCCCTTGCCGGTGCAACATCGCCGGTTGTCGCTCGTGGTTGCCGGTCCGACGTCGCGCTGCCTGACACGGCGTCCCGAAACGGCAGCCATCATCCAGAAGCTGATACAGAGATTCGCATCCGAACTCGCGTCAAGCTAAGCCCCGCACAATGCGGCGAGCGCTGCGCTTGAGCCACAGACGTCGTTAGTTGCTGTTGTTGTTCTGGTTCGGGAATTCGACCGAATTGTTCTGCTTGCCGGTGCCGAATTCGAAGATCTTGCGGAACACGCCCGGTGCCATGGCCGAGATCGGATTGACGCGCAGCACCGGCGCACCGGGCGTACCGACGACTTCGTAAGTGACGCCGATCAGGCCTTCATTGCTGCCGCCGCCGAGAAACAGTCCGACAATCGGAATCTGGCCGAACATGTTGTTCAGTCCATACATCGGCACAAAGGTGCCGCTCATCCGAACCTGGTTGAGCGGGTAATCGATGCTGCCTTCGATGGTCGCGCCGACGGTCGGGCCTTTGACGACGCCATCCCGAATGGTGAGCTGGCCGTTCTGCCGCGTGAACTCGGCACGCAACCGCGAGAACGCGACGCTGCTCTGCGCCGCGTTCTGCCCGCCTCCGGCAACACTGGCCAGCTGCGCCTCACCCTTGACGTTGAAGTCGCGGATATTGATCAGTCCTTCCTTGGCCCGGGTGTCCGATGAGGGCGGATCCATTGCCAATGCGAGCTGGCCCCCCGACATCTTGGAATAGGTGTCGGTCGCGCGCAGGAAGGCGCCGGCATCGTTGGTCTCGATATAGATGACGTCACGGCCGGCCCCCTGGGAGCGCCCGCGCATGTCGCCCGTCAGCGGTGTGTCGCGTCCGAGCTTTCCGCTCAGGGAGAATTTCTGGATCGTGCCGTTGCGCCGCGAAATCTTGGCATCGACGCTGCGAACCGCCTCGCCGTAGTAACCGGCAACGGCGCCGAGCTTCACGTCAATATCGAAGTCGACCGATTTGGTTTTGCTCTTGGGATCCCCATCCTTGCCTGAAATCGCCGATTTCAGGAAGCCGCGGCCGTCGAACACGTCGCCACGCATCGTGACTTTTAATACGCCATCCGGACCACGGTCTGCCTTCAACGACGTCTTGTCGCCTTCGGACGGCGAATAAGTCGGGAAGTTCACACCGACGAGGTCACCGTTCTGATCGACTTCGACGGAGCCCTTGATCGAAGCCCCACCGCCATCGACGACAATATCTTCCAGACGGGTTGTGTCGCCCTTCTTCACGACGTTAAAGACAGCGCGAGCGCTCTTGCCGGGCAGCTTCATCCAGCCCGGCAGGATATTGTCGAGCTTCAACGGCGTCAGATCGGCGTCGACCCCGAGCTTGCTGTCACGGTCCCCGGAGCCAATCTTGCCGACAACCTTGATCGGGAGATTGCCGACCACCGCCGGTCCGAGGTCCACACCGAGCCGCGCGCGGCTTGCATCGTCAAGCGTCGCGTTGAGACGCACATCGGCATCGCCATCGGTTGGCTTGCGATAGTCGAGCGATGCCGCCTGCCCGTTGATCTTGACGTCACCCTTGACCTGATAACCCTGATTATTCGCTGTGACCTTCAGCGAATTGGCTTCGAGCTTCTGGTTCATCACCAGCTTGTCCGCGGAAAATGCCGTCAGATCCGCGGTGATGTTGTAGGTCGTATCGGCCTTGGTCAGTTCGTGCTGGATAGGCATGCCCATGGCGACCTGCGCGGTCACATTGCCCTTGGTGGTCGCCGGGTCGAGCATGTTGCCGGTGACTTCGCTCAGACGGTTGGAGTTGAGGACATCGGCCACGGCCGCCACCGGTCCCTCCAGTTTGAAACGCACGCGAGCTGGCGATGGCTTCGGCGCCATATCCGGAACTTCGAACACGATATCGCTGAGATTGAGCTTCCGTCCGCCCGCGGTCTCGGAGTTCGCCTGACCGATGGTCACGGTCGCGGTCCGTCCTGTGACGCGCGCGCGCAGATCGCCGTCGCGGATCACCGGCATGCCATCCACCGGACGTAGCGCCACGCCATTGGCGAGGATCTTCACCGACAGCCCCTCATCGGGGATTGGCGGCCCACGCCGTGTCAGGTTCTTGGTCGGCGAATTGACCCCGATCTCGATGCTCTGAAGCTGCCCGCCCTCGATGCGTTCGGTGACCCATTCGCGTACTTCAGGCACGATCAGGATCGGCCACATGCGCTTGAGCGCCGAGGCAGACATCGGCGTTCCCGCAAAGCCGAGGGTCATGCGCGGCTCGCCGGCGTAGTCAATGCTGCCTGTGCCGGCGACCCCGATCTCGCCGTTGCTGATATTCGCCCGCGTCAGCAAAACCCGGCGGTTGTCGGAATCGAAACGCAAGCCGATGTCGATGCTGTTGAAGATCAGCGGCGCTTCACCCGGACCTCCACCCAATACGATGGTGCCGCCGCTGATCCCTGCCTGCCACGAGTCGGTCGCGCCGTTGGGTGGCTCGACATGGGCAAGCGAAGTGACGCGGTTCTCACCGGACACGAACTTGAACGGCGCAAGCAGCACACGGCGGCCGGCATCCCACTCGACGCTCAGCTCCGCCTGATCGATCGGCATCGGATAATCCGGCGTGTCGTTATCGACGATGTTGCCGGCGCCTGCAGTGAGCTTGCCGCGGAAATAGGTCGGGAGGCCGTCGCGCCCGATTTCGCCCCTCAACTCACCGGTCAGCGGCAGATCGGCGCTGTAAGTCAGATCCTTCATGCGCAGTGCAAGCAGGATATTCCGGGTCGAGACCTTGTCGGCCCGCAGACTGACCGCACGCACGCCATTGGCTGGCGCACCGACTGTGACGCCGAGTGTCCATGGGGCCTTGCCGCCTTCGCCCACTGTCATCATGACGCCGCCGCCGCTCGGTCGGCGCAGGGTCAGGCTGATATTGTTGAAGTCCCACGTATTGCCGCGCTGCTGGTCATCAACCACCAGCTTGCCGTTCTTCAGGCCGATCTCGTTGAGGTTCTGTCCGTCGAGGCCCGACAGGGTCAGGCTGTCGAGCCAATCGAGACCCGCAAGCAAGCCGGTGGATGCCTCGCGCTTGTCAGCAGGGGGCTGCGGAATCTGGACCACCGGCGGCTGCGGCTGCCGCGGGAAAGTGAGTTCCGGTTGTCGGCCCGGACCGAGCCACGACCCTGGTGTGCGGGGCGATGCGACACCCGTCGCAATCGGGCGAGCATTCTCGCCGGTCGACACGGTCACCTGCCCATCCGGCGTAATGCGCACAGCCAGCACGACATCGACCAGGTTGAGGCTTTCGGCGCGCAAGCGGCCCATCATCATGGCAGCAGCGGAGAGTCGGACTTCGGCCTTCGGAGCACTGGCCACGACGGCGTGATCACGGTCGCGGACGACGATGTCGCGGATACGCACAGCCATCCGGACCCGCCCGGCGCGTTCGATCTGCGTGCCACCAACTTCGACCGTATTACCCTGCCCGATATTGTCCTGGATCGCCTCGACCAGCCACGGTGTGGCCATGTCGAAATTGATCGGGCCTGCGCCCAGCCGGACCCACAAGGCGCCAAAGCAAACGCCAAAAACAATCAGAAGGATGCCGAGAACAGCCGCGATCCGCTTGACCCATCGACCGCCGGACAGCCAATCGCGAACCGCAACCAGCCGATCGCCGAAACGGTGCCAGCCACTATCTTTCTTGGACAACAAGCGGCGTGCACGGTGATGCCCGGCCTCGTCATGCTGATGATCCCAATCGGCATCATCCCATTGCAAGGACTCGTCATCGGCGCGCGATCGATACGCTTGTGGCGGCTTATTTCTGGCCATTGCCTCTCGGTGCTGGCGCTGACTATGAGAATGATCGTCACCGGCCCTTCGCGCATCGACAACCGACGAGCGCTTTTCTGCCGGCATCGCTGCCAATCCTCGGTTTGAATTATAACTCGTCGTGCGGTCGTTGCGGCGCCCCTATGGCGCACGGAACGTGTGTTGCGTCGAATCCTTTGTAACCATACTCCGAGACCAGCATATTTGGGCCAGCGCATTTGCACTGCAACGTGCCGCCACCCGATCGCTGGTGCTTTGCAATGTCATCACACTGAGCCGCTGAAAGCGACGAAAGGAAGGCGTATGTCCAAGAAATCGCGCAAGAATCCCTCGAAACGAGCCATCTGTACAGTGGCAGAAAACGCATCGGGCGCGAAAGCCGGATTGACGCTGGAAACTGCGGCCAAGCGCCTCGTCGGGCGCGCCGCGCAATTGAACCGCTGAACGCGAAGAAAGGAACATCCATGGCCAAGAAAGCCAGCAAGAAACCCGCCAAGGCCGCCGCCAAGAAAACGGCCAAGACTGCTTCTCCCTCGAAGGCGAAGAAGCCTGCCAAGGCTGCGACAAAGTCCCCAGCCAAAAAGGCTGCCGCCAAGCAAGCCAAGCCTGTGGCGAAAGCCGTGTCCAAGGCGCTAGCCAAGCCAGCCGCCAAAGTCGCGAAGGCTCCTGTCGCCAAAAAGGCTCCAGCGACTAAGACGATCGCCGCGAAGGCGTCGCCCAAAGCAGTTGCGAAGCCTGCGCCGCCCTCCGTGGCGGCACCGAAAGCAACTCGCGAGAAAATCGCACCGGCGCCTAGTGTCGCAACCGAGGGGGCCAAGGCTCCGGCCTTCCAGTTGCCCCGTGACGGCGGCGCTACGGTCTCGCTGTCGGACTATGCTGGCCAGAAGCTGGTGATCTTCTTCTACCCCCGCGCCAGCACGCCGGGCTGCACCAAGGAAGCCATCGACTTCACCCGCCTGTCCGCCGACTTTCAGGCAGCCAACGCCGCCGTGCTTGGCGTCTCGGCCGACCCGCTAAAGGCTCAGGAGTCGTTCCGTGACAAGTTCGCGCTGGGAGTTCCGCTGCTGTCGGACGCGACGCAATCGATGCTGAAAGCCTATGGCGCCTGGGGCGAGAAATCGATGTACGGCAAAACCTTCGAAGGCGTTCTTCGCACCACGGTTTTGATCGATGCGAAAGGCAATGTCGCGAAGATCTGGCGCGGCGTCAAAGTGGACGGACACGCAGACGCGGTGCTCGAAGAGGCACGTCGGATTTGATCAATGTCATTTGCTCAAAATTAACCATGAAGGGCTCAAATCGCCTCCGTTGAGCCAGCCGACGAGTCTCCGGCTGGCATCAGGAGTGCTGATGTCGAACCGCCCTACCCAATATGCCGAGTACCCTCAGCACCACGCACACGACCATGGACGGCCACAGGCGCGCCGCGTCGGGCCGGTCAAGGCGCCGCCCCCGAAAGCCAATCAAAGCGACTATACGATTGCTCATGGCGGCAAGCAGGTCCGCATCGGGCCTGTGGTGTTCTGGATCGTCGTCGGCACGGTGACCGTGCTGGGCGCGTGGTCTGCGGCCACAGCCACTTACTTCGCCTTTCGCGACGACGTGCTGACCAAGCTCATCGCGCGCCAGGCGGACATGCAATATGCCTATGAAGATCGCATCGCTGAACTCCGCGCCAAGATCGACCGGACCACCAGCCGCCAGATGCTGGACCAGGAGCAGTTCGACCAGAAGCTCGATCAGGTCATGCGCCGGCAAACCACACTGGAATCGCGCGCCACGGCGCTCGGCACCATGCCCGATCTGTCTGTTACAGGTTCGATCGGCAAGCCGCCGGCCCGTGGCGCCGCGATCGAGCCTACGACATCGATCCCCAAGCCGTCGCCGATCAGCGACACGGTGACCTTCGTGGCGCCGCCGGATCGCGAAGCGCGGCTTGAGTCCCGCACGCCTGCGCTCACCGCCCAGCAACCCAACCAGTTCGCCAAACTCGGCGGCGTCGACAATGTGATTGGTCGCCTGCAGGCCTCGCTCGATCAGGTCGAGAGCCGCCAGATTGCGACACTCGCCGCGGCTGAAGAATCCATGGACTCGAAGGTTCGTCGCATGCGCGGCGCGATCTCGGACCTCGGGCTCAATATGGCGAAACTCGAATCCGCCACACCGCGCGCACCCATGGGCGGCCCGTTTGTGCCGGTCAAATTGTCATCGAGCGCGGATCCGTTCGAACGCCAACTCTACCGCATCCACGTGACCCGCGCGCAGATGGACAAGCTTAACCGGACGATGGCGCTGGTGCCCTACCGCAAGCCGGTCGTCGGCGAAGTTGAATTCACCTCAGGCTTTGGCGTGCGCAGCGATCCGTTCCTCGGCCGTCCTGCGATGCATACCGGCCTCGATTTCCGCGGTGCTACCGGGGATCCGATCCGTGCCACCGCCAATGGCCGCGTCGTCTCCGCGGCCTACGCCGGTGGCTACGGCCGCATGGTCGAGATCGACCATGGCAACGGATTGTCGACCCGCTACGGCCATATGTCCGCGATCAACGTCAAGGTCGGCGATATCATCAAGATCGGCCAGGTGATCGGCCTGGTCGGTTCGACCGGCCGCTCCACCGGCCCGCATCTGCACTATGAAACCCGTATCGATGGCGAAGCTGTCGATCCGCAGAAGTTTCTCCGCGCCGGCGTTCGCCTCAACGCAGGCTGAACTGGATGTGGGGCATTGTTGCCCTGCCCCTGATGTGATTGAAGCGGGTCTCCGTCAATCCGAGGCACCCCGTTGAAATCCCCCCGACGCATTGGTCCCCGTTTCCCCCGTCTCGGCCGGTTCTGTTTCCGCGCCACACGTCGGGTCGCGACCTGGGCGATGACGCTGGCAGGATTTTATGCCAACGACTCCCACTTTACGGTCCGTCGCATCTCGGAGCTCCGCGCCAAGCTGGCGCGCGGCGAAACGGTTCTGCTCGCCGGCCTCGGACTGCCCGGCACGCACAATTCGGGCGTGGCGCTGGTCGAAGTCACGCGGGCTCACGGCCCGCGCCTCATCGTCAACAACGAAGAAGAACGCTTCTCGGGCGACAAGCACACCACGCAATATCCGCGCGCAGCACTCGATGCGATGCGCGTCACGCTGCAGGCGATGGGCCGTGACGTCCCCGATATCGATGCTTGGCTGACGACCTGGGACTATCCTGATCTGCTCGGCACGCTGGTGCGAAGCATCGTCGAAGAACTTCCCGACGGATTGAAGCTGCTGCGCACCAAGAACTCCGTCAGCTTCGACGCACGGCGCCTCGAGCAGATGACGCGGACCCCGAAGCTGCTCCGCAAGCAATTCGGCCTGCCCGCGCGTGTCCCGCTGCTGATGGTGCCCCATCACGACAACCACGCCTGGTTCTCCTTTGCCGCATCGCCCTTCCCCGATGACGAACCGGTCGCGATCGCCGTGCTGGATGGTACAGGGGATCTGGGCTCGATCTCCCTATATGTCGCCAAGCATGGCGAGATGCAGCGGCTCTATTGCAATAACAGCGTCTTCGACTCCTTGGGTGCGTTCTACAGCGTCATCTCGTCGACACAGGGCGGCTGGACATGGCTGTCGAGCGAAGGCCGCTATATGGGCGCTGCTGCCTGGGGCGACATGGATCGCGCCAGCAATCCGTATTACGCACGGTTGCGCGAGGTGCTGCATTTCGGTGCGAATGGTGAGATCCAACTCAACCGCGCCATGGGCAACTGGTATTGCGACCCGTTCGAGGCGGCTTATAAGTCCGCATTGATCAAGATTCTCGGCGAGCCGCTCAAACCAGATCAGCTCTGGAATCCGGACGCCGTGCTGCGCGTCGAAGATATCCAGCACCGGCCGGATACGCAGGACCGTCTCGATAAAGCGGCAGCGACGCAGCTTGTGTTCGAGGACGCGATGAAGCACGTCGTCGATCATCTGCTGCGCACCACCGGCGCGCATCGGCTGGTGCTCACCGGTGGCGTGGCGCTGAACGCACTCGGCAATATGCGGCTGCTACAGCATTTCGACGAGAACTGGTTCAAGCAGACTCAGGGGCGTGCAAAACGACTGCATCTGTGGATTCCACCGACCCCCGGCGACCCCGGCGTGACCATCGGCGCGGCCTGGATGTTCGCGCATCTTGCCGGCGCACCACGCGGCGCCGCTATGACGCACGCGTTCTATTGCGGCGATGCGCCGACACAGAGCGACATCACCGCGGCACTGCAGGCTGACGACATCAAGACACAGACAATCGGCAATATCTCAACGCCTGAGGGCTGCGATGCAATTGCCGACCTGATGGCCTTCATGGTCGCTCAGAGCGGCATCATCGCGCTTTATCAGGGCGCGGCGGAGACTGGGCCACGTGCGCTCGGCCATCGCTCGATCCTCGCCAATCCCTGCGACGCCGGTACGCGCGAACGGCTCAATGAACGCGTGAAATATCGCGAGGCGATCCGCCCGTTGGCGCCGATGGCGACGCTTGACGCGGCGCACGAGTATTTCGATTTGCTGGAGGGCGCGTCTGACGCGAACTACAACGCCTACAATTACATGGTGCTGACGGCGCAATCGAAGCCGCATGCACGGGAGAGAATTCCGGCCGTTATTCATGCCGATGGCACCGGCCGTATCCAGATCGTCCGCGCCGAGGACGATCCCCTGACCTATGCCTATCTCAAGGCGCTCGGTCGCCATATCGGCGTCGAGCTGTCGGTGAATACCTCGTTCAACGTCGCCGGCCCGATCGCGCAGACGCCGCAGCAGGCCGTCGAGACCCTGCGCCGTTCGGCGGGTCTCGACGTGGTGCTGATGGTTGCGAGCGACGGTCAGGTGACTGCCGCCTGGCATGGCGGCACCCGCGACAGCGGCCGCTTCACGGCCTGGCTGTCGGAGTGGACACGCAGCCGCAGTTAGACCTTGCCGATCTTCCTTGCGACGGCAACCAGACGCGCACTGTCCTTGGCCACGAACGCCGCGAACTCTTCCGAGTCCTGATAGGCGGGCATGTTGCCGGCAGCCTCGAACGTCTTCGTGACTTCCGGATCGCTCATCGCCTGCTTCATGGTCTCGCGCAACTTCGTCACGACCGGTGCGGGCATTCCCTTCGGCGCGAACAGGCCGGCCCAGATGTAGAACTCGACATCGGGATAGCCCAGTTCCTTGAACGTCGGCAGATTCGGGAAGGCAGCGAGGCGTTCACCGCCGAAGTTTGCGAGAACACGCAGTGTCCCGGCATCGACATGCTGCTTGAGCGTGCCCGGCGCCGAGGCTAGCGCCTGGATTTGGCCGCCCAGGAGATCGCTGATCGCAGGGGTCGCACCACGATACGGCACATGTAGCAGCTTGATACCTGCCGCAATCGCGAACATCTCCATCGAGACGTGCAGTGTACCGAACGGGCCCGACGATCCGTATGATATCGCTCCGGGACGCGCCTTGGCGTCGGCGACGAATTCCTGAATTGTCTTCCAGGGCGCGCTGGCCGGCACGGCGAACAAGGTTGGATCCGCGAGCACGCGCGCGACCGGCTGCAGTTGGTCGACCTCATAGGCGACTGGCCGGTCATAGATGCGATCCGACTCGGGCAGAACCGCAAGCGACGACAGCGTCATCAGCAGCGTATGCCCGTCAGGCTGGGCGCGGGCAGCGGTCGCGTTGCCGAGCGAACCACCGGCGCCGCTGCGATTGTCGATGATAACCGGTTTGCCGAGGACCTTCTGCATATAGCTCGCGACCGGACGCGCGGCGATGTCGGCCTGCCCGCCGGCCGGAAATGGCACGACCATGGTGATGTTGCGGCTCGGCCAGGCTTCCTGCGCGCGTACACCCTGACCGGTCAAAGCGAGCGTCGACAAGCCCCCGAGGCCGGCAATGAAGTCACGACGTTTCATATTTGTCTCCCGTTTTGTTTTTGAGCAACGCATTGGTTTCAGTCGCATCCAGGGGACGACGCACCATCTCGGGAGACAGCGCCTGCGCGCCTTGGAGCTCTTTCAAAGCTCTAAGTTGCTGAAGCTCGCAGAATTGAGCGTGGGGCAGATGATGCCCCGCGCCTCTTCATCAAAACCGCAACCTGTGTAGGCTTAATCAGCCAACCGGGTTTTCGAGTTTGCCGATGCCGCTGACCTCGATCGTAACCACGTCGCCCTTCTTCAGGAAGCGCGGCGGCGTGAAGCCGAGGCCGACGCCAGCCGGCGTTCCGGTCGCGATCAGATCGCCCGGCTCCAGCGTGATCCCTGCCGAGAGCGTCTCGATCAGCGTCGGAATGTCGAAGATGAGATCGGTCACCGACGCATCCTGGCGCTTTTCGCCGTTGACGGATGTCGTCAGTCGCATTTTCGTCGGGTCGGGCATCTCGTCAGCGGTCAGGATCGCCGGACCCATCGGGCAGAAACCGTCGATGCCCTTGCCGATGAACCACTGACGATGCTTGTGCTGCAGCGTGCGTGCCGTGACGTCATTGATGATCGTGTAACCGAACACATGCGCCAGCGCGTCTTGCTTCTTGATGCCGCGGCCGCCACGCCCGATGACGACCGTCAGCTCGCCTTCGTAGTCGGTGCTGTCGGTCGGATCGAGATAATTCGGAATCGACTTGCCGGAACCGATCACCGTGCTCGACGGCTTCGTGAAGATGACTGGCGCTTCCGGCACGACTTCCTTTGCCGAGGAGTCGAAACCGCTGCCCGCGAATTCCTTCGCGTGCTCATGGTAGTTCTTGCCAACGCAAAACACGTTGCGTGCCGGGCGCGGGATTGGCGCAAGAAGCTCAACGCTGGCGATAGGAAGGGGCGCGCCCGCTGAAGCGGTAAGCGTACCCTTCAGGCTATCGAAATTGGCAATTAGCGCGATCATATCGGGGGCAACGTCGCGCGGCAGCGGCGAGACCTGAGTGAGCGCCTGATCTGCAATGCCAACCGTGGCCCGGCCCTGATGCAGGAAAGTAACAAGGTGCATTCTTCCTCCTGATATGTCTGCTTGTCCGGCGAACGGATCGCCAGCATCTTCTAAAGATACACCTATCTTCGATAGAAGATTTTGGCAAGCTGATCATCCCGGCTATTTATTCTTTAGAAGACGCACGCGGTCATCTGCCGCAGCAGGATGTGACATGGCGGGCAACGGCGCCTAAGATGGAATCACCGGCGGATACATCCGCGAATGACATTGGAGCAGCACCCGATATGGCGAAACCGGCGACGCGGAAGGTCGTTCGTGAAGACTCCGTCAGTCGCGCATTCGGCGATCGGGTTCGCATATTGCGTGAACAGGCCAACCTGACCCTGGAGCAGTTCTCCAAGCAGTCCGGTGTCAGTCGGGCGATGCTGTCGAAAGTCGAGCGCGGCGAGAAGAGCCCGACGATCGGGGTCGCGCGACGTATCGCGCTGGCTCTGGAAACATCGTTCTCGACGCTGATGGGCGACGACGACGCGCCGCGCCGGGCCTTCGCTGTGGTGCGCAAGGATCAACGCCAGATCTTTCGCGATTCAAAGACGGGCTTCGAGCGCTTCCTGCTGTCGCCCGTCATGGCCGGCATGGCAGTGGAAGTCGTCCTGCATCACCTGCCCCCGAAAACCTCGACCGGCAAATTGCCCGCCTACCCGCAGGGCACATCCAAACACGTCCTTGCCACGCACGGACGCGTCACCGTGCGCACCAAGGATACCGAGACGGTTCTGGATGAGGGTGACTCGCTGTATTTCGAAGTCGATGTCGAGCACTGGTTCGAGAACAAGACCGCGCGCCGGTGTGAATACTACCTCGTGATTTCGGTGCCTCCGAGTTACGGACGACGCAGCGACGGCAAGGCCTAGCACGCGTCCGCAAGTTTGAAGGCCCCCGCTCTCCTGCGAGCGAGGGACCTGTTGGCTAGCAGCCGATTTCAATCTGCCACACGATTACTTCTTCAGGCAGAGACCAACGGTTGGCGTCGTGGTGCACTTGGTGCCATCAGGTGCACCGCCACTCGGGCAGACAACGGACACCAGCGTCTCCGTCGCCTCGCAGCTAATCGCGCCATCTGCCTGCACCGCGCGGAAGCTCACTGGTGCCGCATCGCCCTTGTCACCCTTGGCGCCGGGCGTGCCCTGCGGACCTTGAGGTCCCTGTGCACCCGCCTGCCCCTGCGCGCCGGGAATGCCCTGAACGCCTTGCGCACCCTGCGGACCGGCCGGCCCCTGCGCGCCGGTTTCGCCCTTCGGACCTGCTGGTCCGGGATCGCGGCCGCAGCCGCCCAGCATCAATGCAACGCCAACAGCAAGAATTGGAATGATCTTGTTCATGCCCCACACCCCGTTGAATTCGTGACACCGCGACATGCGGCGTCAGGATAAGCCAGCGCCGGATGTTGAGTTCCGGCATGCGGATGATATCGGGTGACAAGAAGAACGGAAGCGGCCGCGCAGCGACGCGACTGTTTCAAGACGCCGCAGACTTTGGCGGGCGGTTAGCTTGCTCAGCCGTCTCTCGGTTGCGAGATGAGCTCGATCATTTTGGCTTCGTCATCGTCTGGCGCGAAAGCCTTCGCCTTTTCATAGGCTTCAACAGCCGCTGCGCCGACCAGGGGCCTCGCCTGCAAAAGCTGCTCCGCCAATCTCACCGCATAGGCCGCATCCTTATGGCGCAGTGCAGCGGTGAAGGATGCGCCTGAATAATCGCGCGCCACCATTCGCGGCGCATGTCGCAGCACCTGTGGGCTTGCCGCGACGCCGCTCGCGATGGACTCCAACACCAGCTTCATGTCCAGCCCGGCATGTTCTGCAATGGCCAGACCTTCGGCGAGCCCAGCTATATGGATCGCGCCCATCAGGTTGTTGATCAGCTTGTAAACTGTACCCGATCCGACGGGGCCGAAATGCCGGATCGTCGATCCGATCGGCGCCAGGAACGGCCGGGCCTTGTCGAGGTCCGCAGTATCCGCGCCGACCAGCAGCGTGAGTTTGCCGCTCGCAGCCGCATCCGGCAGACCGGTGACCGGACTATCGATATAGATCAGGCCGCGATCCTGCAGCGCCTTGGCAAGGTCGAGCGCGTGCTGGTGCGACACTGTCGAACATTCGATCGCCAGCGCGCCCGCCTTCGCGGTTCGCCCGGCACCATCAATGCCGAGCCACACAGTCTGTGAAGCCTCGTCATCGGCGACCATCGTGACGACGGCATCGGCGCCTTCGGCTGCATCCGCCGGCGAAGCTGCCCAGCGTGCGCCACGTGCGATCAGATCTTCTGCTTTCGCCCTGCTGCGATTCCAGACGGCAACGCTGAAGCCGGCTTCGAGATAGCAGCCGGCCATGCCGTGCCCCATGCGTCCCAAACCGATGAACGCAACATGGGGCATGGCTCAGTCCACGTCGTCGATGGCGCCTGGCGATGTGCCGAAGGCGCGCTGCGCCAGTGTCGCCGCCATGAACTCGTCAAGGTCGCCGTCGAGCACGCCTGAGGTGTCCGACGTCTGCACGCCAGTGCGCAGGTCCTTCACCATCTGATAGGGCTGCAGCACGTAAGAGCGGATCTGGTGACCCCAGCCGATATCGGTCTTGGCGGCCTGATCGGCTGCAGCCTTCTCTTCGCGCTTCTTCAGCTCGATCTCGTAAAGACGCGCGCGCAGCATGTCCCAGGCCTGGGCCTTGTTCTTGTGCTGCGAACGGCCGGCCTGACAGACCACGGCCACGCCGCTCGGAATATGCGTCAGACGCACCGCCGACTCCGTCTTGTTGACGTGCTGACCGCCGGCGCCACCTGAACGCATCGTATCGACGCGGACATCGGACTCGTTGATGTCGATCTTGATGCTGTCGTCCACGACCGGGAAGATCGCGACGCTCGAGAACGAGGTGTGACGACGGGCATTTGAGTCGTAAGGCGAGATACGCACCAGACGATGCACGCCGCCTTCGGTCTTCAGCCAGCCATAGGCATTGTGGCCGGAGATCTGGATGGTCGCCGATTTGATGCCGGCTTCTTCACCCTGCGTCTCTTCGAGATACTCGATCTTGAAACCGTGCTTTTCAGCCCAGCGCGTATACATGCGCAGCAGCATCGAGGCCCAGTCCTGGCTCTCGGTGCCGCCGGCGCCGGCATGGACTTCCAGATAGGTATCGAAGCGATCCGCTTCACCGGACAGCAGCGCCTCCAGCTCGCGGCGCGCGACCTCTTTCTTCAGCGCCTTGAGCGCATTCTCGGCTTCGGTCACGACGCTCTGGTCGCCCTCGGCCTCGCCGAGTTCGATCATCTCGACGTTGTCGTCGAGTTCACGCGTGACCTTGCCGATGCCTTGAAGCGAGTCCTCAAGCGAGGTGCGCTCCTGCATCAGGCGCTGGGCCTTTTGGGGGTCGTTCCAGAGATTGGGGTCTTCGGCGAGAGCGTTCAGCTCAGCCAGTCGTGCCGTGGATGCATCGACGTCAAAGATGCCTCCTCAGCAGCCCGACTGACTGCTTGATCTCTTCTACGAGGCGTTCGATTTCAGCGCGCATGGAAACTCTGATCTGGCGGCATCAGCCGCAATACGAATGGTGATCGGGATGTAGCGGCGTGCGCGGCAAAGTGCAATCCGCAAGGATCTGCTGTGGGTCAGATGAGCCTCAATACAGGCCGCCCGTTCCCGGTCGCATGAAACTGCGGTCGGTTTCCGGCGACACCGAGAGTGAACGACCGTCCGCATCGGCGACACCGATCACAGAATAGTTGTCCGGCGGTGCGGTGCCCGGCTTGAAGGCCTCGAGGATGGTGCGGCCGCCATCGCCCGGTCCGGCGCGCATGCCCGACTTGGCGTCGACGCGGATCAGCTTGATGCCGGCAGGCACGCGGAACGGCACGGCCGGCTTGTCGGCGAGCGCAAGCTTCATGAAGTCCTTCGCAATCGGCGCAGCCAGCGCACCGCCGGTGGCCTTGTTGCCGAGATTCCGGGGCTTGTCGTAACCGACATAGATACCGACCACGACGTCAGGCGAGAAGCCGATGAACCAGGCATCCTTCTCGTCATTGGTCGTGCCGGTCTTGCCGGCGATCGGCTTGCCGACTTCGCGGAGCACAGTCGCCGTGCCGCCCTGCACGACGCCTTCCATCATCGAGGTGATCTGGTAGGCGGTCATGGCGTCGAGCACCTGCTCGCGGCGATCGACGAGCTGCGGCTCGGCCTGGTTCTTCCAACCCTCCGGCGCGTCGCAGCCGCGGCATTCGCGCTGGTCATGCTTGAAAATCGTATGCCCGTAGCGGTCCTGAATACGGTCGATCAGCGTCGACTTCACGCGGCGACCGCCATTGGCGAACATCGAGTAGGCCGTCACCATCCGCATGACGGTCGTTTCACCGGCGCCGAGCGCATAGGAGAGATAGTTCGGCAATTCATCATAGACGCCGAATCGCTTGGCATATTCGCCGATCAGCGGCATGCCGACGTCCTGCGCCAGTCGCACTGTCACGGTGTTCAGCGAGCGCATCAATGCATTACGCAGCGTCACCGGGCCGTAATACTTGCCGGTCGAATAGTTTTCCGGACGCCACACCCCGGCGCCCTGCCCTTGATCGATCTCGATCGGCGCGTCGACTACGACGGTGGACGGCGTGTAGCCATTGTCCATCGCTGCCGAATAGACCAGCGGCTTGAAGGATGAGCCGGGCTGACGATAGGCCTGCGTGGCGCGGTTGAACTGGCTCTGGTCGAACGAGAAGCCGCCGACCATGGCGAGCACACGTCCGGTCAAAGGATCCATCGCAACCATGGCGCCGGACACTTCCGGATACTGCCGCAGCCGGAACTGGCCTTCGACGACCGAGCCGTCCTTGTTTGTGAGCGGATCGACATAGATGACGTCGCCCGCGGCCAAAACCTGCGACACGGCCGTCGGTGTTTTGCCCTTTGTCGGGCCGGCGGCGGGTTTGGCCCAGCGCACGCCATCCAACGTGAGGATGCCGGTCTGGCGATCCTTGAGCACGGCACCGCCGAGTTCACGGCCCGGCTGAAAGCCGATCCGCGCCGACTGATCACTGACATCCAGCACGACAGCGAGCTTCCACGGCGCGATGTCGGACAGCGCTTTGACCTCGGCGAGCTTCACGCCCCAGTCACCGGAAATATCGATCTTGTTGGTCGCCCCGCGCCAGCCACGCACCTCGTCGAAATTGATCAGGCCGTTGGTCATGGTCTTGCGCGCCATGACCTGCAGCTTGGGATCCAATGTGGTACGGACCGACAGGCCGCCCTCATAGAGCTTCTTTTCGCCGTAGCGTTCCAGGATGTCGCGGCGCACTTCCTCGGCAAAATACTCGCCGGCAAAGATGTGACCCGAACTGTTGCGGCCGGTGACGCTCAGCGTCTCCTTGCGCGCCTTGTCGGCATCGGCCTGCTTGATCCAGCCGTTCTCCAGCAGACGATCAACGACATAGTTGCGGCGCTCGATGGCACGGTCGCGGTTCTTGATCGGATGCAGCGACGACGGCGCCTTCGGCAAAGCTGCGAGATACGCCGCTTCCGACACGGTCAGTTCGTTCACCGACTTGTCAAAATAGACCAGCGAGGCGGCGGCGATGCCATAGGCACCGAGGCCGAGATAGATTTCGTTGAGATACAATTCGAGAATCTTGTCCTTCGAATAGGTGCGCTCGATGCGCATCGCCAGCAAGGCTTCCTTGATCTTGCGGGTAAAGGAGACCTCGTTGGTCAGAAGGAAGTTCTTCGCAACCTGCTGCGTGATCGTCGACGCGCCCTGCGGCCTGCGGTTGGAGCCAAGGTTCTGCGCGTAAAGCACCATCGCGCGCGCCATGCCCGAATAATCGAGGCCACCATGCTCGTAGAAATTCTTGTCTTCGGCCGCGAGGAACGCGTTGATCACCAGCTTCGGCACGGCCTGAATCGGCAGATAGAGCCGGCGCTCCTTGGAGTATTCGCCAAGCAGTGCACCGTCCGCCGCATGGACTCGCGTCATGACCGGCGGCTCATAATCCTGAAGCTGCGAATAGTCTGGTAAGTCCTTGGAATAATGCCAGATCAGCCCGGCTGCGGCGGCGACGCCCACCAGGAACACCACGGTTCCTGCAGCGAACAAGAAACCCAGAAACCGCACCAGCAGACGCATTATCGACGATCCGTTTCAATCGCTGTGCCGCAATATACCATACGGCGGCCCCCATGGGCGCGAAGTCAGCAACAAGTCCCGCGGCAAAAATCAGCAAGGAGACAACCCGAAATGGCCGTCAGTCTTGACCGATTCTGACAGCCACACGGAAATTTTTATAGAGCTCCGGCTGTGGCCAAACTAGGGCTTTCATACTGAAGGCCGGGGCTTTCGTACTGAAAGATTTGTCATTTTCAGTTCCGGTCGTCAGTTTCCCGGGCCGGCAGAGACCATCCGCTTGGAGAAGAACCCGTCGATCGCCTTGGCGACCGCCCCGACAGTCTTGGAGCGCCAGTTCTCGGACATCAGTTGCTGGAGATCGTCTTTGTTAGACACGTAACCCAGTTCGATCAGCACCGAGGGGACGTCCGGGGCCTTGAGCACGCGGAAACCTGCCGATTTCAGGGGATGCTTGTGCATCCGCGCCGTGGTCTTCATCTCGCCCACCACAAGCCGGGCAAAGCGGTTTGAGAAGGTCCGGGTTTCGCGCTGCGCCAAGTCGATCAGAATGTCGGCAACGTCGGTTGGCTCTTCCGTCAGATTGACGCCGGCGATGGCGTCGGCCTTGTTTTCCGAGTCTGCCAGCCGCTCCGCCTCCGCGTCGGAGGCCTTGTCAGACAGTGTGTAAACGGTGGCGCCCTGCGCATCCCCCTCGCCGCGCGGCAATGCGTCGGCATGGATGGAGACAAACAAGGCAGCCGACTGGTTGCGCGCCACCTTCACCCGTTCATCCAGGGGAATGAACGTATCGTCGGCGCGGGTCATCACGATGCGGTATTTGCCGAGCTTCTCCAGACGATCACGCAGGGCCAAACCGAAACCCAGCACGATCCCCTTCTCGCTCTCGCCGCCGGCCTGGGTGCCGTTGTCGATGCCGCCATGACCGGGATCGATCACGATGACTGGACGGGCGTCCGGCGCGGCATCGGGCACGGCGCTGGCGACCACCTTGGTGGCAACCGGAGACGCCGCAGCAGTCGTTCCGACGGCCGGTCGCAGATCCGGGCGATTCTCAACCGCCAGCGCCTGTACGAATGTGGTGCGATCGACCGATTCGAGTTCGATCACCATCCGCGCCGGCTGCCCGTTGGCGGGATCGAGCGCGTAGGAATTCTTGATCTTGGCCGGTCCGGTCAGGTCAAACACCATGCGCGACCCGCCCGGCATTACCAAACCGTAGCGGAACGCCTTGATCAGGCCGCGGGAGACCGTCCCGGCGCCGGGATCGAGATGGAAATTGACCTGGGGAAGATCGATGACCACCCGATATGGGTCAGCCAGCGTAAAGGCACGCAGCGGGATCTTCCTGTCGAGATCGAGAATGAAACGGGTCTGTTTCTCGTCGCCGGCGATCCGCACGTCGGAGGCGATCGGGAAAACGCCCTCCACTTCCGCGCGCGGCGTCTCGCCGGCGGCCTGGGCGGAGTTCGGGCACCAAAACAGCCCAAAACCGGCACTGAAGAGCACCGTGGCCAGCCTGACGATGTGGTTTGCGCGGCTCGTCAACGAATCCACTGCCTCCGAAGCAGCCCCTCATTAACCCAATAGGATTGCAGGGTTAACCGGGGCTTAAGTCGGCCGTATCGAATAAGCCTGAGTGTTGCAGCCTTGTGACGCTTCCCTTGCATGCGCCCCCCATTCCTCGTATGTACGAAGAGCTGACGGTTTAACTCCCGGTTGTGTCGCGTTCAGCCTCCCGGTGCAACGCTCGTTCCCCCGATCATCTATCGGTGGATCCAGCGTTTTCCGGCCTCCTCTCTACAACCAGCGCAGCGCGCGGTTGCCCAGAGAGGCGGTCTTAGCCCAGGCGGTGTCCGGTCCCAGGTCCTTTCTCGCTCCCGGGGCGGCTTTAGACACTTCATGACCGATTATTCCGGCCTTACGGGCGGAGTATGCGACAGCCGGTGACCGCGTTCTGCGGCGCGCCGGACGTCAGCAAAAGGCGGCGCCTTTGCCGCCAAGATGTTCAGACGGGCCGACGCTTGATGCGCCAGACTGTGATGCCGACCGAGACCCAGGTGGGAACTATGCCGATGCGAGGCCCAAGCCTCGCGCGTCGCCCCGCACTGACCTCGCGATCGGCACGGCGTTCAGGGCTGTGTATCGGCCTTCCCCTCACCCCCGAATCAGGTGGACCGTTGCGTCACCCGGCCGCGCGACACGCGCTTGCCGCCACGCATGCCGTCCGCCTCCATGAGCTTCCAAATGCCAAACAAAATGTTGATCGATGCGACCCACCCGGAAGAGACCCGGGTCGTCGTGGTTCGCGGCAATCGCGTCGAAGAGTTTGATTTCGAGACTGCGCAGCGCAAGCAGCTCCGCGGCAATATCTACCTCGCCAAAGTCACGCGCGTCGAACCGTCGCTGCAGGCCGCCTTCATCGAATACGGTGGCAACCGCCACGGCTTTCTCGCTTTCAGCGAAATCCATCCGGACTATTACCAGATCCCGGTCGCCGACCGTCAGGCGCTGATCGAGGCGGATGAACGGGCCCATCGCGAAGCTGAGGAAGAGACCGAAAACCGCTCCAACCGTAAGCGCTCGCGTCATCGCAACTCCCGTCGCCGCGACCGTGGCGAGCGGGTGCAGAGCGATGTCGTCGATGCGACAGCGATCGATCCGTCGCAGGCCGAACAGCCGCGCGATCCGGCCTTCGAGGTCCACAGCCATACCCATGATGACGGGCACCACGCTGCCGATCACGACCATCATGACCATGACGGTCACGAGCACACCCACGCGCATGAGCACGCCGAAGGCGATCATGCGCACGACCATGAACATCACGATCATGCCCCCGCACCGGTCGCGTCCGAGAGCGTCGCTGCCGAAGCTGTGGCTCCCGAGGTCGTCGTGTCCGAGGTCGTTGCATCCGAGCCTGTGACCGAACAGCCTGTTTCGGCAGGCTTCTCGCCTGCGCCGGTCGAAGCCGTTGCGGAGACGCCGGCACCGGTAGCCGCCGAAACGCACGACGATCATGCGCACGACGATCAGCTTCAGGCCGCTCACGCCGAAGAGAACGCGGCGCATGCCGAGGACGTTCACCACGAAGAGCGTGCCGAGGATGAGCACACCGCTGCCGCTGACAGCGACGAACACGACGACGAGGAAGACGAAGAAGACGGCGAGGAAGAAGCCGAAGAGGATCAGGTCGAGTCCGTCGGCGGTGACGACGTTCTCGAGGAAGTGCCCGAGCGCGCCTTCCGTCCGCGTCGCCAGTACAAGATCCAGGAAGTCATCAAGCGTCGCCAGGTCATGCTGGTGCAGGTCGTCAAGGAAGAGCGCGGCAACAAGGGCGCTGCACTGACCACCTACCTGTCGCTTGCCGGCCGTTACGCCGTGCTGATGCCGAACACCGCCCGTGGCGGCGGCATCTCGCGCAAGATCACTTCGGCACAGGATCGTTCGCGTCTCAAGGAAGTGGTGTCGGACCTCGACGTGCCGGAAGGCATGGGGATCATCCTGCGCACCGCCGGTGCCTCGCGCACCAAGCCGGAAATCAAGCGCGACTTCGAATACCTAATCCGGATGTGGGAAACCGTCCGCGACATGACGCTGAAGTCGCAGGCCCCGACCCTCGTCTATGAGGAAGGCTCGCTGATCAAGCGCTCGCTGCGCGACCTCTACAACAAGGAAATCGACGAAATCCAGGTTGCGGGTGAAGCCGGCTATCAGGAAGCGCGCGACTTCATGCACATGCTGATGCCGAGCAATGTGCGCGCGGTGAAGCAGTATCGCGACGGCCAGCCCCTGTTCTCGCGCATGGGCGTCGAGAGCCAGTTGGACGCAATGTTCTCGCCGACCGTGCAACTGCGCTCCGGTGGCTATATCGTCATCAACCAGACCGAAGCTCTGGTCTCGATCGACGTGAACTCGGGCCGTTCGACCCGCGAACACCACATCGAAGACACCGCGCTGAAGACCAATCTCGAAGCCGCCGAGGAAGTCGCGCGTCAGCTCCGCCTGCGCGATCTCGCCGGTCTGATCGTGATCGACTTCATCGACATGGACGAGAAGCGCAATAACCGCGCTGTCGAACGCAAGATGAGCGACTGCCTGCGCCAGGATCGCGCGCGCATTCAGGTCGGCCGCATCTCGCATTTCGGCCTGCTAGAAATGTCGCGCCAGCGCATCCGCGCCAGCGTGCTGGAAAGCTCCACGGATATCTGCCCGCATTGCGGCGGCAGCGGTCACGTTCGTTCGGTGTCGTCGGTGGCCCTGCAGTTGCTGCGCGGCCTCGAAGAGACCCTGATGAAGGGCGCCACGCATAACCTGATCGTGCGCACCCGCACCGATGTCGCGCTCTATGTGCTGAACCACAAGCGTGGCCATCTGCGCGATCTCGAAAACAGCTTCAAGGTGACGCTCGCCGTCATCGCCGATCCGAATGTCAGCGGTCAGCAGTCCTTCGTGATCGACCGCGGCGAACAGGTCCACACGCTGGAAGCCGCCAAGGCACTTCTCGCGGCTCAGGTCGCAGCCTTCCCGCCGCCGCTGGAAGAAGAACCCTTCGACGACGAAGACCTGTTCGAGACGGAAGCCGAAATCGAAACCGAGGAGACCGAAGGTCTCACCGACGACGAGACCTCGGGTGAAAGCGCCACCGGTGATACAGACAGCGATGGGCGCAAGCGCAAGCGCCGTCGGCGCCGTCGTGGTCGCTCTGGTGAGGCACGCGAAGGCGGCGCTCCCGGTCGCGAGGGCGGCGATCTCCAGAACGCCGCTGAAGGCACGGTCGAAGGTAACGTCGAAACCGTTGGCGACGACAGCGAAGGTGAAGACGACGAGGCCGACGATCAGCCTCGTGAGGCCCGTGCCGACCAGCCGGCCGATGGCGAGCGTCGCCCGCGTCGCCGTGGCCGTCGTGGTGGACGACGCCGGCGTGGTGGCAACGATGAAGGTCTGGCCGGATCGATCTCCGATGAACTCGGACCCACGCAGACCTCGGAAGCCAGCGACGCCGTGGCCGATCTCGAAGGTCAGGACACGCGCCACGACGCACAGCCGCACCAGTACGCAGCTTCGGACACCGTGGCGTCCTATGCAGCGCCACAGCCAGAGGCCGAACAGAGCCGTCACAACGCCGTGCCGATGTTCGCTCCAGCCGTGCCCGAGCCGACGCCGGTCGCTCCTGCTCCCGTCGCAGCACCTACCCCCGTGCAGGAAGCCGCGGCACCGCAGGAAGATGACAAAGCTGCAGCACGTCGTCGCTCGACGGTGCGCGAGAAGGTCAACTTCGGTTCGACGTCTCCGGAGCCACAGCCCGCGGCAGCGCCTGTCGCTACAGCCCCGGAGCCGGCACCTGCTCCAGCCGCTGCACCGGCCCCTGCGGTCGAAGCCCAGCCGCGCAAAGCCGGCTGGTGGTCACGCGTCCTCGGCAGCGACTAAGCGCCTTCCAACGCAACAACGAAAAGCCGCCCGGCAAAACCGGGCGGCTTTTTTAGTGCTGCGATCTACTGCGGATCAGTCCGTGGTGATTGCCGTTTCGACATCCGATGGATCGATGGTCTTGTTGAGATTGGCGTGCATCGTGTCGTGATCAAGCTCGCCTTCCCACCACGACACGAACACCGTAGCAATGCCGTTGCCCGTGATGTTGGTAAGCGCGCGCACCTCGCTCATGAATTTGTCGATCGAGAACACGATCGCCATGCCGGGCACCAGACGCGGATCAACCACCGACAGCGTGGCTGCCAGCGTGATGAAGCCGGCACCGGTGACGCCCGAAGCGCCCTTGGAGGTCAGCATCGCCACGATCAGGATAGTCACCTGCTGGCCGAACGACAGATCCACACCGAGCGCCTGGGCGATGAAGAGCGTCGCCAGGGTCATGTAGATGTTGGTGCCGTCGAGGTTGAACGAATAGCCGGTCGGCACCACGAGGCCGACGACCGACTTCGAACAGCCCAGACGCTGCAGCTTCTCCATCAGCTGCGGCAACGCGCTTTCCGACGAAGAAGTGCCGAGCACGATCAAAAGCTCATCCTTGATGTAGACGATGAACTTGAAGATGTTGAAGCCGACGATGCGGGCAATGATGCCGAGCACGACCACCACGAACAGTGCTGCAGTCGCGTAGAACAGCACGATCAGGCTCAACAGGTTGGTGAGCGCCGCCGGGCCGAACTTGCCAATGGTGTAGGCCATCGCGCCGAATGCGCCGAGAGGGGCCGCCTTCATGACGATGGCGATCACGCCGAACACGGCATGCGACGTCTCATCAATCATGTCGCGTAACCTGTGGCCACGCTCGCCCAGCGCCATCAGCGCGAAACCGAACAGGATCGCGAACAACAGCACCTGCAAGATGTCGCCCTTGGCAAAAGCGCCGACGACGCTGTCGGGGATGATGTTGAGCACGAAATCGACCGACTTCGTCGCTTCAGCCTGTTTGACGTAATTGGCGACAGCGCCCGCGCTGCCTTCGGTCTTGGTCACCAAGCCATGGCCGACCTGGAACAGGTTGCCCATCACAAGACCAAGGATCAGCGCAAAGGTTGAGACGATCTCGAAATAGACCAGCGCCTTGATGCCGACGCGGCCGACCTTCTTGGCGTCCTGGATATGGGCAATGCCAGACACCACGGTACAGAAGATGATCGGCGCGATCACCATCTTGATCAGCTTGATGAAGCCGTCGCCGAGCGCCTTGATCCATTCATTGGTGGCGAACTGAGGCTCCAGCCACCCGACCAGCACACCGATCACGATGGCGATCAGCACCTGAATATAGAGAACCTTGTACCAGGGCTTTTTGACCGGAGCGGCCGCTCCCGGACCCGCCGTTGCCGTTACCGCAGACATTCCGCTTCAACTCCCTGAGCATTTTTACTGCCGCGGTCATTAGTCACATGGGCGGCCTCTTGCAAGCCGCCACGCGGAATTACTTGGGCGATTAACGAACAAATATCGCGCCGAGCGTTCAGCGATACCGGCGATCAACCATTCCGCGCAGGACGGGTACCAGGATCGCGCCCAATGTGTTCTTCACTAATGCCCCCGCCAGGAACGGCATCACGCCGACCAACCAGGCCTTCTCGGCGCCGAGCTTCATACCGTAAGCCAGCCACGCAAAGCCCATGGCCATGATCACGATGTGGCCGATGGCCATGACAACGAACAGGCGGACCATCGAGCGATCCCATCCGCGTTCGCTGAACCAGCCCGTGATGAACGCAGCAACGACAAAGCCCGACAGGAAGCCGGCCGTGGCCCCCGTGAGCGGTTTGAGACCGCCAACGGGCCCGGCGAACACCGGCAATCCCAATGCACCGACGGCGAGATAGGCGATGATCGTCAACGTGCCGAGGCGCCAGCCATAGACGGCGCCGATCATCAAAACGACCAGCGTCTGCAGGGTCATCGGCACATATGGCAATGGCAGATTGATCTTCGCCGAAACCGCCAACAACGCGACTCCGAACGCCGCCAGCACTATGGCGCGCCGTACGACGGCGAAGCCTTCACCGCGGCTTGGCCACCACACACTGGCGATCGAGACGTGGGGCAAATTCGAGACGGATGAATCCATCGACAAGACAGGCTCCCTCACTTCGGGCCGCCCTGCCCGAGCCATTTGCTGATCCGCGCGACCGCCTCATGCATGTCCTCGGTCGAGCTCGCATACGAAAAGCGAATATAGGACTTGCCATGGATCGGATCGAAGTCGCTGCCGGGCGTTGTGGCCACATGTGCCTGTTCCAGCATCTGCTTGGCGAAATCGAAGCTGTCAGTGGTGAATTTCGACACGTCTGCATAGAGATAGAAGGCGCCATCGGCCGGCAGGAAGTCCGTGAGGCCGGCTTGCGGCAATCCTGCGGTCAGGATGCGGCGGTTCTCCTGATAGCCATGCTTGATGTCTTCCATCTGTGCATGACCGTCGAACGCAGCTTCTGCCGCAATCTGCGACAGCGTCGGCACCGAGATCGACAGGTTCTGCTGCAGCCGTTCCATGGACCGCACCAGCGGCTTGGGCACGACCATCCAGCCGACGCGCCAGCCAGTCATGCAAAAGTATTTCGAGAAGGAATTGATCACCAGCGCGTTCGGCGACAGCTCGGCCGCGGTCACGGCCGGAAATGCATAATCGAGCCCATGATAGATCTCATCCGAGATGAAGCGAATGCCCGCATCATCTGCCGCGTGGATCAGGCTGGTCAGCGCTTCGCGCGACATCATGGTGCCCGTGGGATTGGCCGGACTCGCGACCAGCACGCCCTTCAGCGGTTTTTCGCGATGCGCGGCGAGCAGATCCTCGGCAGTCAGAGCGTGCCGCTTGTCGGCATGGGTCTCGATCAGCACCGGCTCGCAGCCCAGCGCGGTGAGGATGTGCCGATACGGCGGATAGCCGGGCACGGTGACGGCGACGCGGTCGCCGGGCTCGAACAGGGCCAGGAAGGACAGGATGAACGCGCCGGAGGAGCCGGTGGTCACCACGATCTGCTCCGGATCGACCGTACAGCCATAGACGTCGCGATAATGCTTGGAGATCCGCGCGCGCAGCGACGGGGTGCCAAGCGCAGCGGTATATTCAATCCGCCCGTGCGCCAGTGCAGCCTGTGCAGCCTCGATGGCCACCTTGGGCGCGGGCGCTGCCGGCTGCCCGACTTCCATGTGAATCACGTGCCCGCCAGCGGCCTCGATCCGCGCCGCGGCGGCCATCACATCCATCACCATGAACGGGGGAACGTTGCTGCGGCCGGACGCCGCAAGAAGGCTGTGTGCCCGGGCTTTGAGGATCGTATCTGGCATGGAAATCTGCTATCTGCGCGGCGTTATGCACGTTACGGCATGGGAGCAACGCCGCGCTCCCGCCGCAATATTTGACTTGTTAGGGCTTATATCGAATCCGAACCTCGGCCAATGATGAAAGACCTGCAGCTGCAGCCTAAAAGGGCTGCATCTCGATTGTTCTCGAAGCTGACCACGCTGCTGACCGCGGCGGCGCTGACGCTGACGCCAATGGCCGCCCATGCGCAGCAAGGCGACGCTCCGCGCCTGCTGCGCGACGCCGAGATCGAACAGCTGCTGCGTGACTATACGCGCCCGATCCTGCGCGCCGCAGGCCTCGAAAAGCAAAACATCCAGGTCGTCATCATCAACAACGCCAGCTTCAATGCCTTTGTCGCTGACGGTCGCCGCATCTTCGTCAATCACGGCGCGCTGATGCAGTCACAGACGCCGAACCAGCTGATCGGCGTGCTCGCCCACGAAACCGGCCATCTCGCCGGCGGCCATCTGTCAAAGCTGCGCGAGCGCATGGCGCAGGCGCAGACCCAGATGATCGTGGCGATGCTGCTCGGCGTCGGCGCCATGGCGGCCGGAGCGCGCGGCGGCAACTCCAATGGTGCTGCCGGCAATATCGGCGCCGCAGCGGTCGCCGCGCCGCAAGCGATGATGATGAATACGATGCTGTCCTATCAGCGGCAGCAGGAAGAGAATGCCGACCGCGCCGGTGTCAAATTCCTGAACCAGACCGGCCAGTCGTCCAAAGGCATGTACGAGACGTTCCAGCGCTTCGGCACCGACAGCCTGTTCGCAGCACGCGGAAGCGACCCGTATATGATGTCGCATCCTATGCCCCGAGAGCGCGTTGCCGCCCTCGAGGAGCTTGCGAAGTCGAGTCCCTATTGGGACAAGAAGGACGATCCGGCGCTGATGCTGCGCCACGAGCTGATGCGCGCCAAGACCGCCGGCTTCATGGAGCAGCGCGACACGGTATTGCGGCGCTATCCGCCGTCCGACACCAGCCTGCCCGCGCAATATGCCCGCGCCATCGCCACCTATCGCCATGGCGATCTGCGCGTGGCTGTCGAGCAGATCGATGCGCTGATCAAGGCGCAACCGAACAATCCGTATTTCTACGAGCTGCGCGGCCAGGCCTTGCTGGAAGGCGGCAAGCCCAATGAGGCGATCGCGCCGCTGCGCCGCGCGGTGCAGCTCTCCAACAACGCGCCACTGATCGAGATGATGCTCGGCCAAGCACTCGTCGCCTCCGACAACAAGGCCTATACCGACGAGGCAATCCGCATCCTGCGCACTGCTGTGGCGCGCGAGAGTGAAGCGCCCGTCGGCTACATGCAGCTCGCCATGGCCTATGGCCGCAAGGGCGAACTCGCAGAGGCCGACCTGGCCTCGGCCCAGGCCGCCTTCCTGCGCGGCGACAACAAGACCGCCCGTGATCTGGCGTCACGTGCGAAGGCACGCTTCGCGGTGGGCACGCCCGGCTGGGTCAAGGCCGATGACATCATCGCCGCGAAAATGCCGGGCAAGAACTAGCGCGACTCCCTCTGCAATGTTCTGAAACAAATGGCGGCTGATCCGTAATCTTTCGCAATGTGGCTGACAATTTGTCTCCGTACGCAGTGTCCCTGACTATTGGGGGACATCTCTATGCGCGCGAACGCCATCAACCACGTGTTGAAACTGATATGCCTGCACGCTCTGACAGCAACTGTCGCTGGATGCGCCACGGCGCAGCTGGAGACATCAGGGTCTCTCACCTCGTATAACGACCTCGCGCCGGCCGACGGCATCACTACCAAATCCAAGATGCGCGTCGACAAGGCCGGTGTCCTGGCGGCCAGGAGTGTCAGCATCATACCCACGTCATTCTCTCATGCCGCATCTCGAGCCGCCCTCACCGACAAGCAACGTCGCGTCATCGCGAATGCTGTCGACCGTTCCGTCTGTATCGGACTGAGCGACCGCTTCAATGTGGTCCCATCCGGGCAACCCGCCGACCTCACGGTGCATGTCACCGTGACGCGTGTGACCGTCACCGATCCGAATGTCGCTGGGGCCGCCAAAGTTGCCTCCGCCGCACCTATGTTCATCAGTGCAGGCTTTCCCATCGTCGTGCCCAGAATCCCGTACGGCATGGGCGGCCTGTCGGTCGAGGCGGAAGCCCGCGACGTACAAGGCCAGCAGAAAGCGGCATTCGTCTGGGCCCGCGATGCCGACATGTTGACGAGCACACCGCGCGTTGCGGCATCCGGCGACGCCTACGATCTGGCGGGCGAGTTCGGCGCAGATTTCAGCAAGCTCCTCATTACCGGTGAAAATCCGTTCGACAAGAAGCTGTCCACGCCCAGTCTACAGCGCGTGAATTCGGCCTTTGGGGGGAAGCCCAAATACGCCGCCTGTGATGCTTTCGGGCGCACCGGCGTTTCCGCCTTCATCGGCGGGAAAATGGGAGCACCTCCCGAGTGGAATGACGACGCGATGCCGGTGGCGGAATGACCGGACATGCATGACAGTGATTACCGTCCCTCCGCCCAAGACAGCTATGCTACGACATTAGCAGTCACGTTGAACGAACAACCGCCTGGAGCCGGATGCCGCCCAATGCAGACCATGTCTCACATCCTCATCGTCGATGACGATCTTGCAATACGAAAACTGCTGGGACGCTATCTGACCGAACAAGGCTACCGCGTATCCATCGCCTCCGACCAGCGAACGATGAAGGAAGCGCTGCAGACCAACGAGGTCAGCCTGATCGTTCTCGATGTCCTGCTCCCCGATGGGTCGGGCCTCGATATCTGCCGCGATCTTCGGCGGGAGGGCTCCGAGATACCCGTCATCCTGCTGACGGCGCTGAAGGAGGATGTCGACCGGATCATCGGCCTCGAAATCGGCGCGGACGACTATCTCGGCAAGCCGTTCAATCCGCGCGAATTGCTCGCCCGCATCCGCGCGGTTCTTCGTCGCAAGGTGACGCAGGATATCCACCTCTCTCAGGTGCTCGAACATCACTTCGGCAGATTTAAACTCCATCCCGGCGCGCGGCAGTTGCTGGACGAAAACGGGCAGCCGTTCGATCTCACGACAGCTGAATTCGAACTGTTGCTCGTGCTCGTCAGACGGCCGGGTCGCCTACTCTCGCGTGATCAACTGATCGAACTGACGAACCGCAGCTCCGACGACGTGTTCGATCGCTCGATCGACGTGTTGATGAGCCGGTTGCGCAAGAAGCTTGGCGACAATGATGATTTCCAGTTGATCAAAACCGTGCGTAACGGCGGCTACATTTTCTCGGCACGCGTTGAAACCATTGGCGCAGACACATGAACTCCATACGCATTCGATTTTCCTTGATGCTCGTGGGCTCGGTCCTTTGTGTGGTGATCCTGGCCAGCGCCGTGATGTCGCAAATGATACTCGGGCTGGTCGAAAAGGATTTTCGTGACGGATTGACGTCTCGCGTCGCTGCATTTTCCAACAGCATCACCTTTCGCGGAAACGATGCAGTCTTTCATCTTCAGCCGGCGCCCATCGAGGGAAAGCTTCTGGAAGCGCCGACCAAGCTTCTGCAGGAAGCATTTCAAAAATCGCAAGCCAATTTCGACATTTTCGTCAAGCAAACGCCGGACGGCCAACGATGGGCGTCCATCAAGATGGGCCCCGGCTGGCTGAGCTGGCCCATACGCGAGCACGCGCCGCCTCCTGAAGTGTGGTGGGGCCTCGCCGGCTGGATGGTACTGATCACGGTTGGCGTCATCGGGGTTGCTCTTACGGTCGCCCATCAGACGACAAACCAGCTTAAATTGCTGCAGAGCATGGCGATGTCCGTTGGCAAGGACGGCGTGCTGCCCGTGCTCAAAGAAGAAGGGTCTATCGAAATCAAGGCCACCGCTCAGGCACTGAACATGATGGGCGCAAGTCTCAAAAAAGCGATGGACAGCAAGATCAGACTTGTGGCTGCCGCGGGACACGATTTGCGGACCCCCATGACACGCATGCGTCTGCGCGCCGAATTTCTCAACGAACGAGAGCGTGAGGAGTGGCTGCATGACCTCGATGAAATGGATCACATTGCCGACAGCGCCATCCAGCTCGTTCGGGAAGAGACCGTCGGAAAAGGCACCGAACACGTCAGACTAGACGAACTCGTCGGGGACGTTTGTGCCGAACTCACCCTGATCAAGATGCGGGTGACAATTGCCGGACTCGATCACAGCAGCGTCAAGATCTCACCGCTCGCACTCAAGCGCGCCCTACGCAATCTCATCATCAATGCTGCGACCCATGGCGGCGGCGCCATCGTAAGCCTGCGCGTTCACGATCGCCGCGCTGTCGTCCTGATCGATGACAACGGTCCCGGCATTCCCGAACAATTCCTGGCAAGTGCCTTCGAACCGTTCTTTCGCGCCGATCCGGCCCGCCGCCAGTCAATCCCCGGCGCCGGGCTCGGCCTGGCCATCGCCAAGGAAATTGTCGAACGACAGGGAGGCACGCTCGAGATCGAGAACCGGCAACCTCACGGGTTAAGGCAGACGCTTTCCATTGAGATCGATATCGCGAACGTATCATCGGTCGCAGCCTGAACGACGCGCTCGCCATGCGACCACACGGTCGCCGCTGCAGACGATCGCTGGCGAACAATCCTTGGCAAGCAGCCCCTGTTCAGCCCGACCACAAGATCATCGCGATCCCGAAGACGAGCAACGGATAATACGCAACCTCCACGCTCAGGAACGCGATGTCTTTTGTACGAGACCAGAGGCGCCGAACGGATATCCGTATTCGGGAGCGTTCCAAAGACGCTGTTGGAGCGATGCGACACATCTAGCTACCCTGCCCCCTCAACCCTTCCAGGTTGGATTGAAATCCATTGGCCGAACCGCCCTTGGCACGACCGTAGGCGTAGAGCTCTTTCATATAATCAGTATCGAAATTGGTTGGATCGCTCGTGGTGAGCTTGCCCGCGTCGATGGCCGTTGCTTTGAAATCCCAGTTGTTGCGTTTGCAGAAATCGTATGTCGCGATCATCGCATTGCGCGTATTGGCCTTCACCGAGGTCTGAAACGAGCGCGCCACGATCGGAAGCGTCAGATCCGACGTATAGGAGGCGTCGGGCGACAGCTTGCCGTTAACGATCACGAAGACCCGAGACTTCGTAGCCAGCGATCCCGCGTGGGCCGTCAACACGCTTTCCGGCACAGCCAGAATATTCGATGTCACGCCGCCATCGACATGCATCTCGGAATACATGTTTGCGCCGGACTCGACGGCGATCAAGGCCGGCGGGAAAATCCCGGGGATAGCGGCCGACGCAGCAAGAACATTCCGGAACAATTCATAGCGGCCAGGACTATCGCTGCTCGCGATCTCCCCCATATTCCAGAGCGTCGTCCCTTGGGTGTCGAGGTTCGTGGTGGCCACGATGAGCATCTTGCCCCTGCGATACCGTGCGCCGACCGCATCGATGATCCGATCATCGGCATATTTCGAGATGAGGTCTTTCATCGGCCCCGCCTTGAAGACGCCCGATCCAACAACGGCGTTGACCCCCGCGATACGCATCAGATTTTCAGTCGCGCCGCTGGTGAAGATCGCTTCGAGACGGCCGTCATAGCCCGGGCCGAGAAACGCGAATGGCGCAATCAGGGCGCCGACGCTGGAGCCGGTGACGATATCGAACTCGGGGCGCAGCCCGGAGTCTGACCAGCCTTTCAGGAATCCTGCGCCATAGGAGCCGTCAGCGCCGCCGCCGGACAAGGCAAGGATGGTAAGCGGTGCGGCACCGCGCCGCGATCCCGCGAAGATGCGATAGCCTTCGTCGTGCGATATCCTGGCCAACGGAATCTGCGGGATCGTCGCGCGCGCGCTTGCGATCAGCGGCGCGCGCGGCAGCGACGCACAGGCCGACAGCAGCAGCGCTGTGCAAATAATGGAAAGCGTCGCGCGAGGCATCACGCGAGCTCTGTAATGATCAAAGTGAATCTTGAATACTGGGCCATGCGGGTTTCCATGTCCGGAAACTCTTGCACGGTTGATTTGCCATTTGTTTGCGCGTTTATTTCATTATGTTTCGTGCGGCGGCTGCAAACCGAATGCGACAATTCCATCCACGCGTCCACGAATGGGAAGATGACCGAGTGCGCTGATCGTGAATGGCGGAGTCGAGGCAAAGCAATCCATCGCCGCCTTCGATGCGACAAAACCGCCCTCTACACCACGACTGAGCTCTTCCAGCCGCGAGGCGGTGTTCATGACGTCGCCATTGAAGACGATCGCGCGTTTGACGTCGCCGATTTCGCCGATGATCACCGGCCCAAAATGCAGGCTGCCGCGAATGCGGGGCGCCGTGCCAAACTCGCGCTCAAACTGCCCCGCTTTGCGCGCCAATTCGTCGCGCATGGCCATGAAGCAGCGCAACGGACGGCAATCGACCGCACCGTCCCGCTTCGTCCAGGTCACGATCATCTCGTCGCCGACATAGGCGAGCACCTCGCCACGATAATCGACGACCGAGAGCGATAGCAGGCGAAAGGTCCGATCGAGGAAACGGTGGATACCGACGCCACCAAGTTGCTCGGCCAGGCTGGTCGAGCCCGCGATATCCACGAACAGGACGAAACGCTCTTCCTCGACCGGCGTGTGATAGCGCCCGGTGAAGAAGTTCAACAACGCGCGTCCGCCGACGAGATTGGTGATTGCCAAAGCCAGATTGACGACGATGGAGACGACGACCGAATAGACTAGGCTCGACCAGAACGTATCCTCCGCGATCTCGAGCGTCCGCCCGATCAGCACATCCGCAAGCCGAAACCATTGCACGGCCAAAATCACGACGGCGTAGAACGCGCTCTTGATCAGCAGGTTGGCGGTGAACGAGCGACCGCTCAGCCAGCTCCGGATCGGACCATCGGCCACCATGATTTCGAAGCCGCCCAGAACTGTGCTGATCACCAATCCGATGACGAGCCCGGGCAGAATGGGCAGATCATGAGTGGCACTGAACGCGACACCGGCAGCGCCGCCAGCGGCGATAATCGTCGTGAGGACCCTCAGTTTCCGTTCAAACCTGGCGTTCATGGTCCCTCCCATCGGCACAGCCGACGGGAGGGGTATATCAGATCGTCCGAGGGAGGGCTGACACGGGCCGATGGCAAAGGTTGCCCGCCTGCGGCGGCCTCACCGGGCCTGCCGTGCACGCCGATATGATCTTCATCCTTTTACAACCACCCCAAGCTTCTCGCCGGCAGCGCTCAGGTTCCGTTAACGGAACTCGCTGCATTTAGTGAAAATGGATGCGCTCATCGCGTCCGACGGGGAGACCAATGCAGCCATCGGATCACGAAACCGCACACAGCGGCGTCACACGCACGTGGGACCGGCGGCGATGAGCACAACGACCATCTTCTGGTTCACGCTCGCCAACTTCCTGTCATCAGGTCTCGTCTGGGCCTATGTCGCACGCTGCTATCCGAACTTCGTCCCGGCCCGCTACTGGAGCGCCGCTTCACTGAGCGCGTCGATCGGCCCTGCTCTCGGCCTGCTGTTTCCCAATCCCGTCGGCCTGCTGTTCGCCGCGCAGATGACAGTTCTCGCTTACTGTCTGTCAGAGGTCGGTATCCGTCGCTTTTACGACAGGCCTACATCCTGGATCGCCACCGCCCTGGTGATTTCCGCGAGCCTGGCCAGCTTCCTGTTCTTCAGACTGGTCCTCGACGAATATGCGATGCGCGTTGTCGTCTACTCGCTGAGCCAGGGCGTTCCCGTGGCGCTGACGCTACCACTGCTACTGTCGCGTGATCATCGGCGCAGCAATCACGGCGCACGGATGGCCGGCTACCTCTCGATTCTCTTGCTTGTTGCTTTTGCCTGCCGCGCGATTGCCGCGCTGCTTCATCTGGGCGGCAGCGAGACGACCATGGTGACGGTCGATGCGGTACAGGCCGGCTTCATGCTGGTGGCGGCATTCCTCGCCATGACATGGAATTACGGACTGCTGATGATGGCGATCGACCGCCTGCGTGGCGACGCAGCCGAACTGGCGCTGATCGACGATCTGACCGGCGCCGGCAATCGCCGCCGCCTGTTGCAGCGAATGGACGAGGAATGTGCGATGGCGCGGCGGACCGCACGCCCATACGCACTGCTGGCGATCGACCTCGACGGCTTCAAGGCGGTCAATGATGGCTTCGGTCACAGCGCCGGCGATGACTGCCTGAAGCAATTCGCCCAAGCGGCGCAAGATCAGTTGCGCCCCGGCGATACGCTGGCCCGATGCGGCGGCGACGAGTTCTGCATCGTGTTGCCCGACACCGACCTGCAGCAGGCCGGCGAGATCGCGCGGCGCGTGCTGGCCGCCTGCCCGCGACAATTTGGCAATGCCGGACACACAGTGAGGACTCTATCCGCCTCCATCGGCGTCGCGCAGTGGTCCCCCGACCTCATCGCCTCCCCAGAGCGATTGATGGCGGCTGCCGATCACGCCCTGTATCAGGCCAAACACAGCGGCAAGAACCGGGTCGTGCTCTATGAGCCCGCACCACCGCTGGCACCGATCTTCGATGACGAGATCGGAAGCGCTCCGTTGCCGGCACCGCATGCCCTCACTGCAATGACCGGGCCGGATCACCACCATTCCGGCTTCTGAGACCTGCGGCGCCATGATGAATTGCGCGTGACCGCCTTCACAAATAACGCGTATTTCGCCCTCAAAATGCTAAGCAGCTTCCCGAATGACACTTGGCTTTCTGACTCGGCCTTTTCCAAAGGATAATTTGCCCATGCCTTCGTTCCGTTTTCTCGCCTCCGCCGGCCCGGCCCTGGCTTTGGCCCTCGCGCTGTGTGGCGCGCCCGCGGTCGCATCGGCGCAGACGTTCAATGACGCCCAGCGCGGCGAGATCCAGAAGATCATCAAGGACTACCTGATCACCCATCCGGAAATCCTCGAAGAGGTCTCGGCCGAGCTGACCAAGCGTCAGGCGCAGGCTGAAGCCGAGAAGCACCAGGCTGCGATCGCCGCGAACGCAAACACCATCTTCAACTCGCCGCGCGGCGTCATCGTCGGCAACAAGGATGGCGACGTCACCTTCGTCGAGTTCTTCGATTACAATTGCGGCTACTGCAAGCGCGCCATGGACGACATGGTCGGCATCATGAAGAACGATCCGAAGCTCAAGGTCGTGCTGAAGGAATTCCCGGTGCTCGGGCCCGGCTCGGTTGAAGCCGCCCAGGTTGCTGTTGCCGTGCGCATGCAGGACCCGACCGGCAAGAAGTATCTCGACTTCCACCAGAAGCTGCTGAGCGGCCGCGGCCAGGCCGACAAGGCCCGCGCCTTGGCAGCGGCCAAGGAAGCAGGTCTCGACGTCGCCAGACTGGAAAAGGACATGGCCAGCCCGGAAGTGCGCGCGACCATCGAAGAGAACTTTAAGCTCGCGGAATCCATGGGCATGAACGGCACGCCGAGCTACGTCATCGGCAAGCAGGTGATCATCGGTGCCGTCGGGGCAGACGCGCTGAAGGAGAAGATCAATCAGGCCCGCTGTGGCAAGGCGCTCTGTTCGTAAACCCAGACACCGGCAGGGTGATTCATACCGTCGCCTGCACCGACACGAACATCTCGGAAATATGACAAACCGGCTGCATCGCAGCCGGTTTTTTATTTATCTTGCGGTAGCGGTCAAAGCGGCTGAACGCCATCTGTGATAGGGCAACCTATCCCCAACGGTAAAAGGATGCAGCGGACACCCCGCCTAAGTTCCCAATGTTGACCGATACCAAACAGGAGCAGCGGCTCCTGAAGATTTCGATTTACGTCACGCTTCTCATTTCATTCGCCAGCATCGCTTTCGGGCTCGCCATCAGTTCGCGCGCCATCGCCTTCGACGGTTTTTACACGTTGATCGACGCAGCCATGACCGGCGTTGCACTGCTGACCGCACGACTGATCAGCAGAGGCGAAGACGACCGCTTCCAGTATGGCTACTGGCACCTTGAACCGATCCTCGCGCTGATCAACGGCACGGTGCTCAGCTTCGCTTGCGCCTATGCCTTCATCGACGGCCTTAACGGGCTGATCACCGGCGGTCGCGCCATCGAATTCGGCCCCGGCGCTATCTTCGCCGCGGTGGCGGGTGCGATCAGCTTCGGCATGAGCATCTATATCCGCCGCTCGGCCGGCGAACACGGCTCGCAACTGCTCGACATCGATGCCCGTGCATGGCTGATGGGCGGCGTACTCAGTCTGGCGGTCTGCATCAGCTTCCTGCTCGGAGCGGTGATGGCGAAGACTCCAGCAGCGGCCTATGCACCGCTGGTCGATCCGCTGATCCTGCTGGTGGTTGCGATCTGCCTGCTGCCGTTTCCGCTCTCGACGATCTGGAATGCCGGGCGCGACATCCTGCAGGTCGCACCGAGCGATCTCGACGAGGAGGTTCGCGAGCTCGCGCAATCGATCGCGCACAAGCATGGCTTCAGCGACTGCAGCTCGCATGTGATGCGCTCCGGCCGTCAGCAATTCATCGAGATCGGGCTGGTGGCACCGTCCGGCGAGATCAGCAAGACCTTCGCCGAACTCGACGCCATACGCGCGGAGATTGCTTTGGCCATGGGCGGCCTCAGCCCCGGCTATTGGCTGACAGTGGACTTCACCGCCGACAAGCGCTGGGTGTAAGTCACCCCCGCGCTTTGTGCCGAACACGCCAGGCTAGAACAAAGGCAAGAGACAGGACGAGCACCACGCCCAGCACGATCGCGCCGGCGCGAAGCCGGCCGCCGGGACGATCGATGTATAGCGAGCGCAGCGATGGCGCCTCTCCGTCGTGCGCAAGACGAAACGCCACGACGCTGTCGCCGATCGAAGTGCCGACTTCCGAATGCCCGCCGGCGGCGATGACCACATACTGCTCTCCGCCGATGACGTAAGTCATGGGATTGGCGACGCCCGGCACTGGCAGTCGCCCCTGCCAGAGTTCGGCGCCAGTCTTCGCATCATACGCACGCAGGTAGGCATCCATCGCGCCGGTGAAGATCACGCCGCCGCGCGTCGGCAGCAGACCATTGACCAGCGGCATGCCGGTGGCCAGTGCGAGCCCCAATGGCGCGGTGTCCTCGCTGGTGCCGACTTTCGACTCCCACAGCACTTTGCCCGCCTTGAGGTCCACCGCAACCATCGCGCCCCATGGCGGCTTGTTGCAGGGCATGCCGAGCGGCGACGTTACAAGCGCCCGCGTCATGGCAAAGGGCGCGCCGCACTGCGCGCCAAAATCCGTACCTGCCGGCGGCTTGTAGTTCTGCGCCTCGGCGCGCGGGATCAGGGTGACCCGGTGTACGGCGCGGCTCGTATTGGCATAGAGCACCTGACTGACGGGATCGAAGGCAACGCCGCCCCAGTTGACGCCGCCACCGGTCATCGGAAACAGCAAGGTGCCCGCAACGGTCGCAGGTGGCGTGTAGAGCCCTTCGTTGCGTCCATTGGCCAGTTCATCCCGACACTTGCCGCGATCCCAGAATGTCACGCCGAACGCCTCATCCGGCATTACCCGCTGCGGCACCAGTGTCGGAAGATGCGTTGGAAACGGCTGCGTCGGCGACAGCGCTTCACCCTCGACGCCACCTTGCGGAACGGCCCTCTCCTCCACCGGCCAGATCGGCGCGCCGCTGGTGCGATCCAGCACGAACAGAAAGCCCTGCTTGGTCGCCTGGATCACGACGTCGCGCGGACCGCTTGCCAGATCGATGCGGGCCAGCGTCGGCTGCGCCGGCACGTCGTAGTCCCAGACATCGTGATGCACGGTCTGGAACGACCAGACCAGTTCACCCGTGTCGATCTTCAGCGCAACGACCGAATTGGCGTGCGCATTGTTACCGGGCCGCTTGCCGCCCCAGAAATCCGGACTGGGTGACGACGTCGGCAAGAACAGCAATCCGCGTTCGTCATCCACCGACATCGGCGCCCAGACATTGGCGTGGCCGGCTTCGATACCGTCATGGACTAGCGGATCCCACGACCATCGCGGCGCACCGCTTCGCACATCGAACGCGCGGACGGTCCCCTTGGGCGCGCTCACACGCCGATTGTCGGCGAGTGCAGAACCGACCACGACGACGTCGCGCCCCACCACCGGCGGCGATGTGATCTGAAATTCACCGGGGCCATCAAGCGGCATTCCCGGGTCGAGCTTGACCTCACCCTGCGCGCCGAAGTCGGCACATGGCAGTCCGGTCGCGGCATCCAGCGCAATGACACGGGCATCGTTGGTACCCATGAAGATGCGGCTGCGACAGGTCGCGCCAGATGCTGCGCGATCGTCACGCCAATAGGCGACGCCGCGGCACACCCATCGATTGGCCGGACGCACATCCGCTGCGACCCGCGCATCAAAACGCCACTTCTGCCGACCGCTGGCGGGATCGAGTGCAATCACCTCGTTGAATGGCGTACAGAAGACGAGGCTGTCTTCAACCAGGAGCGGCGTCGCTTCGAACTTGGTGCGCGCCATCTGCGCAGGTGTGCGACGCAGGAGATCGCCAGTCTGGAAGCGCCAAGCCTCGATCAGGCGGCCGACATTGTCGGAGGTGATCTGGTCAAGCGGCGCAAAGCGAGAGCCACCACGGTCGCTACCCCAATGCTCCCATCCAAGAGCAGGTGCTACCGACAGGACTACGAGCGCCAGGATTCCTCCAATCCAATTCCTCATCGAAGCACAGCTCCGCAGATCCCGACCGATACGACCTGATGTTAGTCGTTGAGCCTGCCCTGTCCATGTCGAACGCATAGTAAAGAGGCCGGCTGCGTAACAGCCGGCCTCTTTGAAACTCGATAAATATTATAGCGATGGTTACGCGATGTCCTCGACTGTCGTCTCGCAGTCATCCGAGCGCTGCTCAAAGCGCGATAGCTTGTTTGCCGTATTTTCCAGGACGCCGGCGACAAAATCGGACACCGAATTCTCGATTGGCGCCGCTTCCGCTATCTTCTGAACGATCATCTCCACAAAGGCTGGCATCGCATTTTCCTTATTCGATGGTGCAATGCACGTGCTGCCATTTGGTTCCGGCTGAGACCGTCGTCCTTCCATTTTCGACTTAGGAACATCCCCAACGGTGGTGGATTGCCCTTTACGGAGGAGGAGAAAGAGCAATGCCAAAATATCATTTCGAGATTGTCGATGGTTTCCGGCTTGAGGACCCCGTAGGTCTGGATTGTAGCGACGACACGCAAGCCAGGGATGTCGCCAAGAATATTGCTCATCAAATCGCAGTTGATATCGCAGGCGACTGTGACCGGAAGGTCGTCGTCATCGATGACAACGGCGATGAAGTCTACAAGACGAAGATCAAGCCCTGACGCGGCGTGACGTATACTCAAGCATAACAAAAGCAATGGAACTACACTTTCTCAGGAACATCCTTCCGCCAATGCCGTTGTACGGCGGGCAATGCATCGCGAGGAGAACCAAGATGAACAACCGTTTATTGATGAGCGTCGCCACCGCTGCACTGATTGCAGGTTCGGGTTTGGCTAGCGCGCAAAATCCCGGCGGCGCAGGAGCTGCAACGTCGGGTGGTGGCGCCGGAGGTGCCGGAATGACACGTGAGGCGCCGGCGGGCGGTGCTGCACGTAGCGGCGCAACGAGCGCGCCCGCAGGCGGCGCGGCTGCTGATCGTGCTGCGCCGGCCGAACGCAACGCACCAGTCAACAAGGACGAAGCGACCGACACCACCAACAAGTCCGAGCAGAAGCCGGCGGTGAAGTCGACGCAGTCCGACGACAAGATGCAGCGTGACGACAAGCGTACGACCGACTCGACTCGTGACAGCGGAAAAGCCGGCAAGGACATGAAGGCCGATTCCAAGTCGACCGACTCCAAGTCAGGTGCCGACACCAAGTCGACATCGACGGAGACCAAGTCGACCACAACCACCGGTCAGGCCGGCGCGGGCGCCAAGCTGACCACCGAGCAGCGCACCAAGGTCACCACGGTCATCAAGCAGCAAAATATCCAGCCGGTGACCAATGTGAACTTCTCGATCTCGGTCGGCACCCGTGTGCCGCGCGAGGTCCGCTTCCACCCGCTTCCGGCTGAGATCATCACCGTCTATCCGGACTGGCGCGGCTATGAGTTCTTCCTGGTTCGCAACGAGATCATCGTCGTGAACCCGCGAACACTCGAGATCGTCGCAGTCATCGACGCCTAAGGCGGCGCATCTGATGTGACACCCGGGCGGGCTCGAAAGGGTCCGCCCGTTTGCTATCCGGGACGCTCCGCCCCTGTCGTGATCCGGCAGATCACCGGAAATGGCGCCAGTGGCTTTAACCTTGGTTAATAAGCATTTTCCATAGGTTCCAGTGGGCTTTTTATGAATTGGGTGAGGTATTTGGCTGGGGGAACCGGGGGCCTAGAGGCTTCCCCTCCGCGGTTTGGTTACCTATAACCCCGGGCAGAACGGCGCCCACCCGCGCCCATTGCTATTGCCCGGGATGTCCGATGGCCAATACCACGACCAACACCATCTACGTGCTCAACGGCCCCAACCTCAACCTGCTGGGAATCCGCGAGCCGGACACCTATGGGCATGCAACTCTGGCCGATGTCGAGAAGTTGTGCGTGACCACGGCCGCGCAATATGGCCTGACCGCAGATTGCCGGCAGTCCAATAGCGAGAGCGAGCTCATCGGCTATATCCATCAGGCCCGCGAGAAACACGTGGCCGGCATCGTGATCAATGGCGGCGCTTATTCGCACACCTCGATCGCCCTGCATGACGCCATCGTCGGTGTGCGCATTCCCACCGTGGAAGTGCATGTCAGCAACGTCTACACCCGCGAAAGCTTCCGCCACCATTCCTTCATCGCCAAGGCAGCCTTTGCCAGCCTCTGCGGCTTCGGCATCGAGGGCTATCGCCTTGCGATCAGCGGCCTCGCCGCAAAAATCGGTGCCAACGCCATCGCGTGACGCGCCCGCTTCGCTCATTATTCGTCTTTCACTTCAGACATTGGATTGCCCATGGCCCGCAAGCCTGACGACACACAGACCGCAACGCCGAAAGCCAGCAACGATAGCGGCATGATCCGCGAACTGGCGCTGCTGCTGGATGAAACCAACCTCACCGAGATCGAGGTCGAGCGCGCCGGTCTGCGCGTGCGCGTCGCGCGTAACATCAGCGTTGCTGCCGCTGTGCCAGCTTATGCGCCCGCACCGGCTGCTGCACCCGCGCCTGTCGCCGCAGCTGCTGCCGCACCGGCCGCCGCCGACATGACCAAGCATCCTGGCGCTGTGCCCTCGCCGATGGTCGGCACCGTCTACCGCGCCCCGGAGCCCGGCAAGCCGGCCTTCATCGAAGTCGGCGCCAAGGTTGCTGCCGGACAGACGCTGGTCATCATCGAGGCGATGAAGACCATGAACCAGATCCCTGCACCGCGGGCCGGTACCGTGACGCAGATCCTGATCGAAGACGGCTCGCCGGTCGAATACGGCGAAGCGCTGGTCATCATCGAGTAACACCACAACGTCCTCTGACTTCGGAACGCCATGTTCGAGAAAATCCTGATCGCCAACCGCGGCGAGATCGCATTGCGCATCCTGCGGGCCTGCAAGGAGCTCGGCATCGCGACCGTGGCCGTGCATTCAACCGCGGACGCCGACGCCATGCATGTGCGCCTCGCCGACGAGAGCGTTTGCATCGGCCCGCCGGCGTCGAAAGACAGCTACCTCAACATCCCATCGCTGCTCGCCGCCTGTGAAATCACCGGCGCCGATGCAGTGCATCCCGGTTATGGCTTCCTGTCGGAAAATGCGCGCTTCGCGGAGATCCTCGCCGACCATAATCTGAAGTTCATTGGCCCCAAGGCCGAACACATCCGCCTGATGGGCGACAAGATCGAAGCCAAGAAGACCGCCAAGCGGCTTGGCATTCCCGTGGTGCCCGGCTCGGACGGCGGCGTCGGCCCCGAAGACGATGCCATAGCGATCGCCCGCGAGATCGGCTTCCCGGTCCTCGTCAAGGCAGCCGCCGGCGGCGGCGGCCGTGGTATGAAGGTCGCGCAGACTGAAGCCGATCTGCTGATGGCGCTGTCCACTGCCTCGAACGAGGCCAAGGCTGCGTTCGGCGACGCGTCGGTCTATCTCGAAAAGTACTTGCAGAAGCCGCGCCACATCGAAATTCAGGTGCTCGGCGACGGCCGCGGCGGCGCGCTGCATCTCGGCGAGCGCGATTGCTCGCTGCAGCGCCGTCACCAGAAAGTCTGGGAAGAAGGTCCTTCGCCGATCCTGTCACCGGAAGCGCGCGCCAGGATCGGCGGCATCTGCGCCAAGGCGATGCAGGACATGCAGTATCTCGGTGTCGGCACCATCGAATTCCTCTACGAGGACGGCGAGTTCTATTTCATTGAAATGAACACCCGCATCCAGGTCGAGCATCCCGTCACCGAGATGATTACCGACATCGATCTTGTGCTGGAGCAGATCCGCATCGCCGCCGGCGGCGACCTGCCCTGCACTCAGGAAGAGGTCAACATCATCGGCCATTCCATTGAGTGCCGCATCAATGCCGAGAACCCGGAAACCTTCCGGCCGTCGCCCGGCACGATCACCCAGTATCACGCCCCCGGCGGCCTCGGCGTCCGCATCGATTCCGCGGTCTATCAGGGTTACAAGATCCCGCCTTATTACGACTCGCTGGTGGGCAAGCTGATCGTTCACGGCAAGAACCGGCCGGAATGCCTGATGCGACTGCGACGGGCCTTGGACGAGATCGTAGTGGACGGCGTCGAGACGACCCTGCCGCTGTTCCGGGCCCTGGCCCGGGAAAGCGATATTATCGAGGGCGACTATCACATCCACTGGCTGGAACAGTATCTGGCCGGCAAGGCTCCCAAGACCTGAAACATTTGGGATCAGTCTGGAACCAATCGCCTCGATCCGCGTTTTTTGTGCTGCCGGGAGACGTCCGGCGGCGGGGGCCATATTGAAGTCCAATCTGCAATCCAAGCGAGTACTACGTGACCGCTGACGCCGCCCGCAGGCGAGCGCTATGGCAAATCCTGGTGCTCTTGGCGGGATTGCTGGTGCTTGCCGCCATCAGCGCGGCCTCCGTTATCCTGGTGAACCAGGCACGTGACGATTCCAGGTGGGTGGTCCACACCGTCGAAGTCCAGAACCAGATATCGAACCTGCTGCTGGAAATCCGCCGGACCGAAAGCGCGACCCGCGCCTATCTGCTGTCCAGCGGTCCACAATTCCTTTCCGAATACGAAACCTCGGCGGCCGCGATCCTGCCGGCCGTCGACAGACTGGTGGCCCTCGCCAACGACAATCCGGCCCAGGTCGCCAACACGGTCAAACTGCGTGCAGCCGTCGAGCAGCGACTGGCGGAATTCGCCAGGGGGATCGACCGCATCAAGAACAACGACATCCAGTCGAGCATCGACATCCTTCGTCGCGGCGGCGCCAATCAGGCCGTTCAGGACATCGCCGATATCACCCGCGCGATGCGCGCCGAAGAAGGCCGCCTGTTTGTCGAACGCACCCGGACGGCCGACCAGAGTCAGCAATGGGCCTCGTTAGTCACCGTGGCCGGCTCCGGTCTGGTGGTGCTCCTGGCGGCGCTGTCGATCTTCCTCGTGCGCCGCTCGTCAAACGCCCGCGATGAGGCGGAGGCCAGGTTGCGCGACAGCAACATCGACCTCGAAGCCGCCGTTGAGGAGCGCACCGCCGACTTGCGCGAAGCCAACGACGAGCTGCAGCGCTTCTCCTATATCGTCAGCCACGACCTCCGCTCGCCGCTGGTCAACATCATGGGCTTCACCAGCGAGCTCGAAGAGCTGCGCGGCGATATCTTCAGGCGCATCGCAACGCTCGCCAATGCAGACCCCGTCGTGCCCGATGTGAACGGCGAATTGCCGGAGCCGGCGCTGCCCGAACAGGACAAGCAACTCTCCGCCGATTTCACCGAAGCGCTCGGCTTCATCAAATCGTCGATCGGGAAGATGGACCGCTTGATCAGCGCTATTCTCAATCTGACCCGCGAGGGCCGGCGGGAGTTCAAGCCGGTGAAGATCGACACCCGCGAACTCATCGAAGGCATCGCTTCCACCGTAGCGCATCAGGCAGCCGAGACCGAAACCCAGATCCGCATCGAGCCATTGCCTGACATCGAGAGCGATCGTCTCGCAATGGAACAGATCTTCGGCAACCTGATCGACAATGCGCTGAAATATCTGAAGCCCGGCGTCCCTGGCGACATTCTCGTCAAGGGCCGCACCAAGATGGGCTTTGCGATCTTCGAGATCATCGACAACGGCCGCGGCATCGATCCCCGGGATCATCAGCGCATCTTTGATCTTTTCCGCCGTGCGGGTACACAGGACAAGCCCGGCCAGGGCATCGGATTGGCCCATGTGCGCGCTTTGGTGCGACGAATGGGCGGCACCATGTCGGTGTCATCGGAACTCGGCAACGGCAGCAACTTCACCGTCACGCTGCCGGCCAGATGGACGGGGCATAACCGGGATAAACAAACATGAGTAAGCCAGTTACCATCATTATGATCGAAGACGACGAGGGGCACGCCCGTCTGATCGAACGCAATATCAGGCGCTCGGGTGTCAATAATGAGATCATCCCGTTCACCAACGGTACAGACGCCGTCAACTATCTGTTCGGCAAGGATAGCACTGGCCTCGATCACAAGGGCGAAGCCCTGCTGATTCTGCTCGACCTCAACCTGCCCGACATGACCGGGATCGATATCCTGAAGCGAGTCAAAGAGAACGAATTTCTCAAATGTGCGCCCGTCGTGGTCCTCACCACCACCGACGACGCGCAGGAAATCAAGCGCTGCTACGAGCTCGGATGTAACGTCTACATCACCAAGCCCGTGAACTACGAGAGCTTCGCCAACGCGATCCGCCAACTCGGTCTGTTTTTCTCCGTCATTCAGGTTCCACAAGCGTCCACATGACATCTGCCACGACGCCTACGCTGCTGTATATCGATGACGACGCAGGTCTTGCGCGGCTGGTGTCGCGCGGCCTGACGCGGCAGGGCTTTGGCGTCGAGCATTGCGACAATGGCGAAGCCGGTATCGAACGGATCAAGCAGGGTGGCATCGACGTCATCGCGCTCGATCAGTACATGCCGGGCCTCGACGGGTTGGAAACGCTTGAGCAGATCCAGAAACTGCCCTCGCCGCCCCCTGTGGTGTTCGTCACGGCGTCGCAGGACAGCAAGATCGCCGTTACCGCACTAAAAGCGGGCGCTGCTGACTATCTGGTGAAGGACACCCAGGGCGACTTCCTGCCGCTGCTGCATGTCGCCTGTACGACTGCCATCAAGCAGGCCCTGATATCGAAGGCCCGCGACGACGCCGAAGCGGAAGTCCACGCATCGCGTGATCGCTACGCTGCCCTTGCAGCCGAGCGCGAGGTATTGCTGCGCGAGGTCAATCACCGCGTTGGCAACTCATTGCAGATCATCGCTTCGCTGCTACATCTGCAGGCGAATTCAACCAGTGAAGATCACGTCAAGGTAGCGCTGACCAACGCCATGGGCCGTGTCGCCGCCGTGGCGCAGGTCCATCGCCGGCTGTACACCTCGCACGACCTCAACAGCGTGCTGCTCAATCAGTATCTGGAAGCCCTGCTGGAAGATCTACGTCGCTCGGCCGAGGGCAACCGGATGTCGCGCCTGACGCTGAAGGCCGAATCTGTCGAGATCGATCCGGACCGCGCCGTAGCCATCGGCATCATCGTCAACGAACTGGTGATGAACGCCGTCAAATATGCCTATCCCGACGGAGCCGGCCCGATCCATGTCGTGCTCACCGCGCAGGGCGACCAGCTCGAACTGTCGATCACTGACGATGGCGTCGGCCTCAACGTGAAAGTCGACCCGCGCTCCACCGGCATGGGCCAGCGGATCGTCAATGCCATGGCCAACAAGCTCGACGCCTCCGTCGAGCGCGATCCCGACCATGCTGGCACGCGTATCGTGCTGCGGTTCTGCGCCGTCACCAAGCCCGTGGCCAAACCGCCGGTCAGCGCTGCGGGCTAGGCCCGTCTGCGCTGCGGCCGCGCCTTAAACACTCCCAACCTGCACAAATATGCCGCGCCCGTTCGCCTTGCGCGGTTCCATCGCATGCCTAGACTGCACCTTTCAGTCTGCTGATATTTCTCTTTCTTTCCGGACCTCGGATTTCATATGCGCTGCCTTGTCGTGGCCGACCTGCATTATTCTCTGCCCCAGTTCGACTGGCTGCTGAGCGTCGCGCCGCAATTCGACCTCGTGATCTTTGCCGGTGACGCGTTGGATATCGCGTCGATCGTGGACTTCCGTGCCCAGATCCTGGTGGTGAAAAAGTATCTCGGCCTGCTTGCCCAACGCACCAAGGTGATCCTGTGCTCTGGCAATCACGATCTCGACGAACGCAACGATGAAGGCGAGAAGATCGCGCGATGGGTTGGCGATGTCAGGCAACTCGGCATCGCCTGCGATGGCGACAGCCTCACCATCGGCGATACGTTATTTACAGTCTGCCCGTGGTGGGACGGTCCGCTGGTTCAGCAGCGTATCGTGCAACAACTCAGCGAAGCATCCGCACAAAGCGCAAAACGCTGGATCTGGGTCCATCACGCACCGCCGACCAACTCGCCGACGAGCTGGAGCGGCAAGCGTTACTTCGGCGACGTCGAACTGGTGCAATGGATCGAGGCGCATCGGCCTGCGATGGTGATCTCAGGCCACGTGCATGAGTCTCCGTTTGTCAAAGACGGCTCATGGTACGACCGGATTGGTGAGACCTGGGTGTTCAATGCAGGCCGACAGTTCGGTCGGCCGCCAACTTACATCGTGCTCGACCTTGATGACGGCACAGCATTCTGGCTATCGGCGGAAGGCGCTGACCATATCGATCTGAACGCTCCGCTGCAGCGTCCGGCGTTACCGATCAAGGTCGCGCCCGCATGGCTCACATCCGTGGATCGTTTTGTCGATCCGAGCCCCGATCCGAACCTGGTGACACCTTCGTCGGCGACAGGTTGACCATGTTGTCCAGGAGCTCGCCGACCATCGACAGATGCGTACCATGGCCGGCATATTGCTGCTTGATATCGGCAAGATAGCTCGTCGCCACATTGAGCCGCTGCGCCAGCAGCCGCGCGATCATCAGCGCGACGGTCGGGTGATCCCGCAAGAAATCCGTCGCATTCTCGAATTCATAGACTTGCGTCTCCATCGCGGCGCGCACGGTCGCGGTATGCGGCTGTTCGAGGAGCACCGACATTTCACCGACCACAGCACCGGGTTCGGTCAAACTCGCAACCACCGTGTCGCCCTTGACGACATCGAGCTGCCCTTCGATCAGCACGAACAAATGCCCGCTGGTCTGTCCTTCCCGGATGATCGTATCGCCCGCTGCAACGCTGTGCTTCACGCCATCGCTGCAATGATCCAGAACGGCGCGCATATCAGGCACTCCAACATGGTTGATAAAGCGTATGCTCGCCGTGACGATCGCGTGACACAAGGCCCGAATGCGCCGAAATTGTCGGCAACCGGCGCATATTGGGTGCGGCGGAGCTTGCGAGACGTCCCGCCCCGGCTACCACGTCTTTCTCCCTGTTGCATTTGTTCGGGAGATAGTTATAGTTAGTTGCTTCCTTAGCAATAAGGCCCGTCCTTCCAGACGGGCCGTTGCCATTTTAGGGGGCCTTTGCGATGAGCCGTTCCAACCGGATCGATCATATTCGCCTGACGTCGCATCCTGCGCCGGGCGCCAAGCATCACTTCCCGATCCATTGGGGCGCAGCCTCCGCACGCGAACGTGGACCGGTCATTGGCACCGTATCCCGCCCGCAGGACCGCAACGTCATTGGCACCCATGGCGGCTCCTATTCGGTCTATCGCGCGCTCGCCGTTTCATCCGGCGCGCTTGATCCGCTGAAGCGTCCCGATCTCACAAATACCCATCCCGCTGCTATCGTCGGGCCTTTCGGACAATGGACCGATCCCGAGAAGATCGTATCGCTCGATCCCTGGGGTCATCTCGTTGCCGAAAACTTTGCGCCCGAGATCGCCGAAGGCATCGATATCCGCCCGAGCATTGCGATCACCAAGGCGCGGCTCGATCTGCCCGAGCTGCAGGCCGCGATCGCTGGCGGTCGCCTCAAACACGACGGCGACGTTGTGCATGCCAATGGCAGCGTCTCCGTCGTCAAGATTGCCATCGATCCCGTGTGGTATCTGCCCGGTCTCGCCAAACGCTTTGATACCAGCGAGAACAATCTGCGCCGTCAGCTGTTCGAACAGACCGCGGGCATGTTTCCCGAACTCGTGACGCGGCCTGACCTGCAGGTGTTCTTGCCGCCGATCGGCGGGACTACCGCCTATCTTTTCGGCGACGTCAGCAAGCTGCCGGATCACACGACCAAGATCACCTGCCGCGTTCACGACGAGTGCAACGGCTCCGACGTGTTCGGCTCCGATATCTGCACCTGCCGTCCCTATCTCATTCACGGCATCGAGGAATGCGCACGCGCCGGCCAGTCCGGCGGTCTCGGCATCATCATCTACAACCGCAAGGAAGGCCGTGCGCTCGGCGAGGTTACCAAATTTTTGGTCTACAATGCGCGCAAGCGCCAGGAGGGCGGCGACGCCGCTGCGCAGTATTTCGAACGCACCGAATGCGTCGCCGGCGTGCAGGACGCGCGCTTCCAGCAGTTGATGCCGGATGTGGTGCACTGGCTCGGCCTCAAGCGCATCGATCGCTTCATTTCCATGAGCGACATGAAGCATGATGCGTTGACCAGTCAGGGCGTCGAGATCGTCGAGCGCGTGCCGATCCCCGACGACATGATCCCGGCCGATGCGCATGTGGAGATCGCCGCCAAGAAGGCGGCCGGCTACTTCACGCCGGACCCGGTGACACCACAGGATCTGATCGACTCCGTCGGTCGCGGGCTCGAGAAGTATTGAGATATCAGCAGTGAATCCCCAGACCCCGGAAGCCTCTGCCGCCCTCTCGTTACTGTCAGCTCACGCCGTGCGCACCCGTGCGCAACGTATGCTGAACCTCGGCCTCGACGACAAACTGCCGAACTTCCGTATCGATCTCACGCGCATGGACGACGTGATCAACCTGGTGCTGGACACGACGCGCGCCTCCTATCCGTCGCTCGATGTCCCGTTCCATTCGCGCTGGCGTCACTTCGTCAATGCCGGCGACGATCGCTGGGCCGATGTCGCGGGTGGCATTTCATGGCCTGATCGCGCGGCACGCGGACGCGCGGAATTCGATCTCGCCATCACCAGCGTGTTTCTCGATGCCGGGGCCGGTCCGACCTGGCGCTATACCGATCCCAAAACCGGCGCGGCGATCGGCCGCTCCGAAGGTCTCGGTCTCGCGAGCCTCGCGATGTTCGCCGGCGGCACATTCTCTGCCGATCCCGCACAGCCGCTGCGCGCCGATGCCAGCAAGCTCACAGAGCTCGATGTCAGCGATCTCAAGCGCGGCATGCAGGTCTCCGACACCAATCCAATGGTCGGCATCGACGGCCGCGCCGATCTGTTGCGCCGGCTTGGCGAACACGTGGCGTCGAAGCCCGATATGTTCGGCACGAAGGATACGCCGCGGCCCGGTGGGTTGTTCGACCGCTTGGCGTCGCTGGCTGACAATGGCCGCCTGCCCGCTCCCACCATCCTCTCGGAACTGCTGCTGCAACTTGGTCCGATCTGGCCGTCGCGGCTGACGCTGGACGGCATCGCGCTCGGCGATTGCTGGAAGCATCCGGCGATGACGACCTCGGATGCGACGAGCGGCCTTGTGCCCCTGCACAAGCTGTCGCAATGGCTGGCCTATTCGCTGATCGAACCGCTGCAGACCGCAGGCATCGACGTGACTGATATCGACGGCCTCACGGGATTGGCCGAATATCGCAATGGTGGCCTTTTCGTTGATGGTGGTGTCCTGAAATTCCGCGATCCCGCTGACGCCACGCGTGAGCACGACGTATCGTCGCCGCTGGTGGTGGAATGGCGGGCGCTGACCGTGGCGCTACTTGACCGCGTCGCCGGCGGCCTGCGACAAAGACTGAAGCTCGACGCGACGTCGCTGCCGTTGGCCAAGGTGCTCGAAGGTGGCACATGGGCCGCCGGCCGCATCCTGGCGCGCGAGCGCCGCGAGGATCATTCGCCGCCGGTGAAGGTCATCAGCGACGGTACGGTTTTCTAGATCAAAGACGGTTTTACACTCTCGCAACGGATGAGGTTCATGGACGGCGTCACGATCGTTAATCACCCACTGGTGCAGCACAAGCTGACGCTGATCCGCGACAAGAACCGCTCGACCAAGGGCTTTCGCGAACTCCTCAATGAAATCGGCATGCTGCTGTGCTACGAGGTGACGCGCGACCTTCCGCTCACCGATGTCGAAATCGAAACCCCGATTATGAAGATGACCGGCAAGGAAATTGCCGGCAAGAAGCTGGTCTTTGCACCGATCCTTCGCGCAGGCCTCTCTTTCGTCGAAGGCATGATCGGCCTCGTCCCGTCAGCGCGTATCGCGCATATCGGCCTGTACCGCGACCCCGAAACATTTGTCGCCGTGGAGTACTTCTTCAAGGCGCCGACCAATCTCGACGAGCGTCTGGTGATCGTGATCGATCCGATGCTGGCCACAGCGAACACGGCCGTCGCCGCCATCGACCGCATCAAGGAACGCGGCGCCAAGGACATACGCTTCGTCTGCCTGCTCGCCGCCCCCGAAGGTATCGAGCGCCTGCGTGGTTATCACCCCGATGTGCCGATCTGGACAGCCGCGATCGACGATCGTCTGAACGATCACGCCTATATCGAGCCGGGTCTCGGTGACGCCGGTGATCGTGCTTACGGCACCAGGTAGAGAGATGCACCGACACGCGGGCGCCTCCTACCACGCGACGCTTCCTTGGACTGTGGCTCAGTTGATCATCAGCAGCCAGGGCATTACGACCAGCAGCAAGCCGGCGAAATAGATCAACCCGAAGATCAGGCCGAACTTCCAGAAGTCGGCCTTGCCGATATAGCCGCTGCCAAAATACATCGGCGCCGGTCCGGTGGCATAGGGCGAGATCACGCCCATCAGGCCAAGCGAATAGATGCAGAGCAATGTCAGAGTCGACATCGGGATTCCGGGAATGCTCGACCCCACCGCCAGCACGACAGGCAGCATCGCCGCCGCGTGCGCCGTAATGCTCGAGAAAAAATAGTGGATCCAGAAGAAGATCGAGACCAGCAGGATCATCGCAATGGTCGGGCTGAATGTGGCGAGTGGAGCCGCCAGGCCGGCGGCAGCCCATTTGATGAAGCCGATGTCGTTGAGGCCGGATGACAACGTCAGCAGCGATGTGAAGTAGAAAAACACCTCCCACGCCGCTTTCTCGGCAATGATGTCGGAAAACGTGATGACGCCGGTGACGAGCATCAGCGAGATCACAACGAACACCACCATGGTCGCATTGATGAAGTTCGAACCGAGGCCAGGCAGCGAGATGTCGGGATTGGATCCGGTGATCCATAGGAACATCGCAAGCACGACCAGTCCGGCCATGATCCATTCGCTACGCGACAACGCGCCCATGGATGCGAGTTCACCCGCGCTCCACGCCACGATCTCCGGGCTTTCTTTCACCTCCGGTTGGCAAATTGCGTAGCTCAGCAGTGGCAGAAGCAAAATCAGCGGCACGCCGAGCGGCGCGAAGCCGATGAACCACTGTGACCAGCCGACGTCCACGCTCACGATCTTCTTGGCGATGCTCAGTGCAGCCGCATTGGGCGCAAGCGCGGTGAGGAACATCGAGCTCGTGACCGCAGTCGCCGCGAATGCGGTCCACATCACATAGGTTCCGATCCTGCCGGCTGTCGGACCCGGCTCCGATCCGTAGATCTTCGGGATGTTGCTGACAATCGGATAGACCGTGCCGCCGCTGCGCGCGGTGTTCGATGGCGTCGCGGGCGCGAGAACGAGATCGGACAGTGCAACTGCGTAACCCAGTCCCACAGTGTTGCGCCCGAGGCCGCGAACCAGCAGCAAGGCCAGACGCCTGCCAAGACCGCTCTTGCGATAGCCGATCGAGAATACGAAGGCGCCGACAATCAGCCACACCGTGCTTTCGGAGAATCCGCTCAGCATCCAGCGCAGCGACTTGTTGGGATCGTGTTCGACATATCCCATCACGCCCGCAAAGGTCAGACCGATCAGACCGACCGCGCCTACGGGCATGGATTCCAGGATCAGGCCGGTAATCACCGCAGCGAAAACGGCAAAATAATGCCACTGATTGGCGACAAGCCCTGCCGGAATCGGGATGACGTACAGCACCAGCCAGACAGCGAGAGGTGCAATCTTCTTCCAGCTCAGCGACACAGCTTCTCCCCCGGCGAACCGAGCCGCCGTACCTGCGACAATACGTCCGGCAACGTAACACCAGTTGTTGCCCGGCGAGCAACCGCCAACGCGATCTGCGCCGCATGTATCACCATCTTAGAGCGCGCCTCTCTTTCCTTTCGCATCCGCAGCAAAGGTCGCGCTGTCATGCAGCCGGTTACGCGCGGCGTTGCGCCGGCAGCTCCGAACGCGACATGGAGCGGCAGGAAATGCTCGTCTATCGGATCGTTTTCTTCACCGCATGGGGAGCAAGCCGACGACTGATTATGAGTGAAGCTGCCACTGCCGATCACCAGCACATTGCGTGCGCGGCCTGTGGGCGCACAGTCAGGCAACGCTCTCAGGCTGGATCAGCCGCCGCCCACGCTTGGCGGCATCCATGGCGTCTATTTTTGCCAAACCGCCCTGGCAACTGTCCCGAGATATCAGCGCGCCGAACTGACGCGCTTTTCCTCGCCGCTATGCGACGGCACGGATTGGCTGTCGACCACGGCACGCCCCTGCGTGATCAGCCGCGCGCCGCGCTGATCCAGTGTGTGGATCCAGAGCCAGTTGATCGCAACGGCAAGACGATTGCGTAGCCCGATCAGAAAATAGATATGGGCGATGCCCCAGATCCACCACGCTAGCGCGCCGCGCAGCCTGACGCGGCCGAAGTCGATCACGGCGAGCTTCTTGCCGATCTGTGCGAGACTGCCATCGTGCGAATAGCGAAACGGCACGGGCGCCTCACCGCGCAGACGCTGCTTGATTGCTGACGCGACGTAGCGCCCTTCCTGCTTTGCGGCCGGCGCGATGCCGGGCACCGGCTTGCCGTCAGGGGCGGCAATGGTCACGGTATCACCGACAGCGAATATCTCGGGATGACCCGGCACTGTAAGATCCGGGTTGACCTGCAGACGTCCGGCGCGATCAGCGGCAACGCCCAACCATTCGGCAGCCGGCGACGCGCGCACGCCTGCCGCCCAGATGATCGTCCTGGCGCCGAGTGCCTTGTCGCCATAGACAACGCCATCGATGTTGCAATCGGACACGGCATGTCCGAGCGCGACTTCAACGCCGAGCTTCTCTAACGAGCGTTGCGCATAGGCCGACAGGTCCTCCGGAAATCCAGCGAGCACGCGTGTCCCCGCCTCGATCAGCACCACGCGCGTCTCGCGCGTATCGATATTGCGAAAATCTTCCGGCAGCGTCACCCGCGCGAGCTCCGCGATGGTGCCGGCGAGTTCGACACCCGTCGGTCCGGCGCCGATGATCACGAAGGTGAGCAGTGCCGCACGCTTGACGGGATCGCTCTCGCGTTCGGCACGCTCAAAGGCCGTGAGAATACGGCGGCGCAGCGTGGTCGCATCTTCCAGCGTCTTGAGGCCCGGCGCGAACGGCTCCCATTCATCATGGCCGAAGTAAGCATGGCCGGCACCCGTGGCGAGCACCAGTGTGTCATAGGGCAGCGTCTGCCCGTCATCGAGCTGCACCCGGCGCGCCGCCGCATCCACGCCGGTCACGGTGCCAAGCAGTGTCGTCACATCCTTGCGTCCACGCAACAGATAACGGATCGGCCAGGCGATCTCCGACGTCGCCAGCGATGCGGTCGCGACCTGATACAGCAGCGGCTGAAACAGATGATGATTGCGGCGATCGACAATGGTGATGCTGATATCGGAACCGGTCAGCCGATATACGGTCTCCAGCCCGCCGAAGCCGGCGCCGACAACGACCACCCGATGAGGCGTTGTCGTTCTGATCGATGCCTTGCCGTCGATTGTCACGATATTCGTCATGGTGAACAGGCTCCCTGCCTGCATCCTGATAGCTATGCCCGTCGTCCGAACAATCAAGCAACAATCGGGCGCGCCAGGCCGGTTGTTGAGCGGTTCCAGATTGATCAGCCCGCGTTGGCGTCAGTGTGCCCTGCGCGACCAGGACCGATCCAATAAGTAAGCCAAATGCCGGGCATAAGCATTGCTTGGTTCGTGATTCCGATCCTCCGAGGCACCCTCAATCCGCTCGGCGCCAGTCGAGCGCCGAGACCGTCGCCCGCGCCGCCTCCGCCTGCTATGCTGGCCGCATGAGCTCACGCGACTCTGCCTCCTCCGAGGTCACGCCAGAACTGCTGCTGCGCGCCTATGCCTGCGGCATCTTCCCGATGTCGGAAAGCGCCGACGATCCCGGCCTGTTCTGGGTGGAGCCCGAGCAGCGCGGCGTCATTCCGCTGGATGGGTTTCGCATCAGTTCACGCCTCGCCCGCACGGTGCGCTCCGATGTTTTCACCGTGACCGTCAACACCGCCTTCAAGCGCGTGATGGCCGAATGTGCTGCGCCAAAGCCGGGCCGGGAGGACACCTGGATCAACACGCGCATCCGCGACCTCTATGGCGAGCTGCATGAGATGGGCCACGCCCACAGCGTCGAAGTCTGGCAGGACGACACGCTGGCCGGCGGGCTCTATGGCGTCTCGCTCGGCCGCGCGTTCTTCGGCGAGAGCATGTTTCATCATGCGCGCGACGCCTCGAAGGTGGCGCTGGTGCATCTGGTCGCCCGGCTGATCGCCGGCGATTTCAAGCTGCTCGACACCCAATATGTCACCGATCACCTGCTGAGCTTCGGCGCACAGGAAGTGCCGCGGGCCCGCTATCGCAAGCTGCTCGACGCGTCGCTCGACGGCATTGCGGAGTTCGACAGACTGCCGATGGATTTCCCGCTCAAGGGCGCGACGGTGCTGGACATCATCGCGGGACGGAATAGCGCCTCTTAAGACGCGCCGTAGTGCTTACTGCCGGAATGCGGGGAAGCCCGGCGGCGGCTGCAGGGGCTGCTGCTGGGCACGCGGCTGCTGTTTCGGCGGCGCACGCTTCTGGGCCGGCGGCGGCGCACGCGGCGCGTCGGGCTGTGTCGTCGCAACCGTGGCTTCCGGCTGCTTACAATCGGTCAGCCAGATATCGTAGATCGGATGCTCGACGCCGTGCAGGCCCGGGCTGGCCGCGAACATCCAACCGGAGAAGATCCGCTTCACCTCCCCCTGCAGCGTGATTTCGTCGACCTCGACGAAGGCATTGGTATTGGCCGCTTCGGTGGCCGGACGCGTGTAGCAGGCGTCCGTCTTCACGCGCAGCGCGCCGAATTGCACGGTCTCGCCGATATCGGCGTCGAAATTGATGATGCGGCCGGTAATCTTGTCCAGACCAGAGAAGCTGGCCTTCTTGTTGACGATCTTCTGCGCCGGCGGCTCGGTGACGACTTCATCGCCGGGCTGCAGCGTGGCGGGCGTCGGCGGCGCCACCTTCGGCGGCTGACGGCCACCGGGAGCGGCGGCAGGCGGCGCGTTGGCGACGCCGGGCTGTTGCTGCCCTGGCACGGCCGGCTGCTGGGCCTGTCCCTGCCCCGGCGGGTTCTGCGGAACGATAGTGGTGTTGCTGCCAGGCGGTGGTGCCAGTGGCTGCGACTGCACGGCGCCGGGCGGCGGTGCGCCCATGCCGGGACGGGTCGGCAACAGACGGCCCTGCGGCAGTTCCGGCACCTCTTCCTCGTCGTCCATGGGCGGCGGGGCTTGCTGGCCACGCGGCACGGCACCCGGCGGGCGCGGCGGCGTGTCGCCGAACAGCGGACCGAACTGCGCCTGCACAGGTGCAGGCGACAGTGAGGTGGCGGCCAGAAGGGCCGCAAATCCGGCAATGGTCAGGGTTCGCAACATGCGGCGCGGCTCAATCGAGAATCAGGCTCGCGACATTGTAGGAGAATGGCCGCGTAATCGCCTCCGGTTAACACGCCGAATGCGGCGGCGAAAGGGCACCCTGCTCCCCATACCGCCCGGCTGGTCAGGTCATTCTCCCCGTGAAATAGTCCACATCAGGCAGGCGCGCGATACGCGACCAGCCATCAATCCGGAACAAACCGGAGCATGGGGAGAACGTTCAAGATGACTGACGGAATCCGTCTGGACGGCAGAATCGCCGTCGTTACCGGCGCGGCCGGGGTGATCGGCACCGAGACCATCAAGCTGCTGGCGGCGCGCGGCGCCAGAATCGTCGCGGTGGATCGCGATGTCGCCGCCTTGAAACGCGCCGTCGCAGAACTCCCCGCCTCCGCCGAAGCGCTCGCTCTCACCGCCGACGTGACGAGCGAGGAAGACGTCATCGGCTATGTCGCCGCCACGATGAAACGCTTCGGCACCATCGATATCTTCTACAACAACGCCGGCATCGAGGGCACGATCACGCCCATCGTGAAGATGTCGCTCACCGACTTCCGGCGAGTGCTCGACGTCAATGTGGTCGGCGTCTTTCTCGGCATGAAGCACGTGCTGCCAGTGATGCTGAAGGCCAACAAGGGCTCGATCATCAACACCGCGTCCATCGCCGGCGTCATCGGCTCGGCCGAAGTCGCGGTCTACAGCGCCAGCAAACACGCAGTGATCGGCCTCACCAAGAGCGCGGCGCAGGAATGCACCGGCACCAATGTGCGCGTGAACTGCGTGTGTCCCGGCCTGATCGACAGCCGCATGCTGAGCGCGATTGTGGACGCACGCGTCGGCCGCGGCGCGCCTGCCCCTGTGGACAAGGTCGTCGATCGCGTGCCGCAGCGCCGGCTCGGCCTCGCCCGGGAAGTCGCGCCGATCGTCGCCTTCCTAGCCTCCGATGATGCGAGCTACGTCACCGGCTCCGCTTACACCGTCGATGGCGGCCGCACCTCCGCTTAAACATCAAGAAAACCAAGAGCAGATCACATGCCCGTTGTTCTCGATCCCGATGCCGCCGCCGTCCTCAACGTCTTCCGCGATGCCGGCCGTCCGCCCTATGAGACGATCTCGCCCCAGGAAGCGCGCGAGTGGTATTTGAAGGCGCGCCCGGTCGCCAATCCCGAACCGACGGAACTGGCGTCGGTGACATCCATGACGGTGCCCGGCCCGGCCGGCACTATTCCCGTGCGCCTCTACACACCGAAGACCCTACGGAAAAAGGACGGCATGTCGCCATGCCTGGTGTTCTTCCATGGCGGCGGCTGGGTGATCGGCGATCTCGACAGCCACGACGTGGTGTGTCGCATCCTCGCCCATGAAGGCGAGATGATCGTCATCTCGGTCGACTATCGCCTCGCGCCGGAGAACAAGTTTCCGGCAGCCATCGACGACGCCATCGCCGCGACGCGCTGGATTTCCGACAATGCCGTGCAACTCAATGTGGATGCGAAGCAGATCAGCGTCGGCGGCGACAGCGCTGGCGGCAATCTCGCGGCCATCGTGGCCATCGATGCGCGGGACAATGGCGGGCCAAAGCTCGCCGGCCAGTTGCTGATCTATCCCGCCACCGATTTCCGCATGAGCCATCCCTCTCACAGCGAGCCGGAGACGAGTTGCCTGTTGACGCACAACGTCATTCGTTGGTTCGCCGACCACTATCTCACCAGCAAGGCCGACGTGGACAACTGGCGGGCGTCACCTGCCCGCGTGGAGAACCTGAAGGACCTCCCGCCGGCCTATGTGCTGACCGCCGGCGCCGATCCGTTGCGCGACGAAGGCGACGAATATGCCAGACGCCTGTCAGACGCCGGCGTCGCCGTGGCCTACAAAACCTATCCCGGGCAATTCCACGGCTTCATCACCATGGGCAAGATCCTGCCCAAGGCGAACACCGCGCTCCATGAGATGGGGGAATGGCTGAAAGGGTTGGGCTAGCGCGCTGGCGGCGCCCCGGGAGCAATCGCAATGAAAAAGCCGGAGAAGATCGCACCCGGCGGTCCGGTCAGGGGCCGTTGCCTATGCGGCACGGTTCAATTCGAAATCGATTTTCCGGCGCGCTGGGCCTGGCACGATCATTCCCGCGCAACACGGCAGGCGCATGGCGCGGCCTACGCCACCTATGTCGGCAGCTGGCGCAAGCGTTTCCGCGTCACCACAGGCGAAGCGGAGATCACACGCTTCGAAGACAAGGCGTCGGGAACGGCGCGAAGCTTCTGCGCGCGATGCGGCACGCCACTATTTTACGAGCGCGCCCGCTCGCCGCACATGGTCAACATTCCCCGCGCGCTGTTCGAAAGCCGCACCGGCCGGCAGCCGCTTTATCATATCGGAATCGAGGAGTTGCAGGAGTGGACCTACACTGGCGAGCCGCTGGTCCCACTCAAGGGTTTTCCGGGTGTCGTCTGGGAGCGTCCGGGAAGAAAGAAGAAACGGACTCCAAACGACGAACCGTTCTAGGTTTTCGGTTTCCTGCGCTGCTGGATGGTCTGCTGCCGCGACGGAGCCGGTCTCAGCCAATCCGAATTGCCAAGCGCATGTTTCACGCAGTCATGGATGTGGGTGTGCAGCAGTTTTCGCGCCTTCGCGGAATCCCGTGCCAGGGCGGCGTTCATCAGCTCGCGATGCTCGACCGCGGCGACTTCGCCGCGAAACACGACGGCGAGCATCTGGTAGCGCAGATACTTGTCGTAAGCCGCTGACAGCGCATCGAGCAGTACCTGCGAGCCGCAGGCCGCGATCAGCGCGCGGTGAAATTGCCAGTCGCACTGTTTCCAGGCCTCGGTCTTCGACTTGTCGCCGGCTAGCATGGCCTTTTCCATGGCGGACAGCTTGTGATGAGCCGAGACCACCAGCGCTTCCCAATCGAGATCGCCTGATTTGAAAGACTGCTCGATGGCATGGCCCTCGAGCAGTTCGCGCAATTCGGCGATCTGCTGGAATTCGGTGGCCGAGATCGAGGTGACCTCGAAGCCGCGCTGGCCCTCGGCGACGACAAAGCCTTCCGAACACAGCCGGTTCAGCGTCTCGCGCAGCGTCGAGACACTGGTGCCATAGGCGACGCTCATCTTCTCCAGCTTCAGCTTCTGGCCGGGTTCAAGCGTGCCGAAAATCACGTCGTTGCGGATACGCCGATAGGCGCTGTCGCCGACGGTCTCTCCGGCGCGGTCCGCAATGGGGGTATCCAGCATGAAAGGTCCTGGTGACGAGGAATGGTCGCGCTGCGCCACCATACATCACCCCGCGCCTAAGACACAAATCATCATAGATAATGTAAAATATAGGTTGATTTTTGTTTTGTCGTAGATGACGGTGACGCCAAGAAGTAAAAATACCATCCAAGGGAGCTTCAACATGTCCGTACACCCGAAGTCCGCCGTCTGGCTTGCCGCCATCGCCGCCACCCTCGCCATCGCCGGCGGCCCTGCATCCGCGCAGGTGCAGGAGCGCACGATCCGCTGGGGTCATCTCAACAACACCGATCATCCCGTCAGCAAGGGCGTGCAGAAGTTCACCGAACTCGTTGCGGCCAAGAGCGGCGGCAAGATGAAGGTGCGCGAATATCCCGCTAACCAGCTCGGCTCCGAGATGCAGCAGCAATCGGCGCTGCGCGCCGGCACGCAGGAAATGCAGTCGCCGGCCACGACGTCGCTGGTCGGCATCGTCAAGGATTACGGGCTGATCGATTTCCCGTTCATCGTCTCGACGCCGAAACAGGCCGATGCGCTGCTGGACGGCCCGCTCGGCTCGGCCCTGCTGGCCAAGCTGCCGGAGAAGGGTCTGATCGGTCTGGGCTACTGGGATCTCGGCTTCCGGAACGTCACCAACAGCCGCCGCCCGATCACCAAGGGCGAAGACCTCGACGGCATCAAGATCCGCGTGATCCCGAACCCGGTCTATCTCGAGACCTTCAAGGCGTTCAACGCCAATCCGGTGCCGATGAGCTTCTCCGAGCTCTACACCGCGCTGGAAACACGCACGGTGGACGGCCAGGAAAATCCGTTCTCGGTGATCCTGTCGAACAAGTTCTACGAGGTGCAGAAATATCTCAGCGTCACGAACCACACCTATTCGACCAACATCATCCTGGTCAGCAAGGTGTTCTGGGACAAGCTCTCCAAGGACGAGCAGAAGATCCTGCAGGATGCCGCCAACGAGGCCCGCGACTATCAGCGCAAGGTCAGCCGCGATGCCGCAGCGGCTTCCATCGGCGAGCTGAAGGCCAAGGGCATGGAGGTCAACGAGATCGCTCCGGCCGAGCTTGCGAAGATGCGCGACAAGACCAAGCCGATCGCGGCAAAATTCTCCGCCGACTACGATCAGGAGATCGTCAAGCTGTTCAATAGTGAACTTGAGCGCGTTCACAAGGACTGAGCCGCGCATCACCAACCGTCACTACGCGACGATCCCAAGCTCACTGCGAAAGCATTCATGTCCGCTTCATCAACTACTGCGACAAGCAGGATCGTCGAAGCCTATTACCGATCAATCAAGATCGTCATGGCGGTGTTGCTTGCCGCCATGGTGGTCCTGGTATTCGGCAATGTGGTGCTACGTTACGTCTTCAACTCGGGCATCGCCATTTCCGAGGAGCTGTCGCGCTGGCTGTTCGTCTGGATGGTGTTTCTCGGCGCCATCGTCGGCCTCCGCGAACACGCCCATCTCGGCGTCGACAGTTTCGTAAAGGTGCTGTCGCCGATGGGACGCAAGGTCTGCTACGCGCTCAGCCATGCGCTGATGCTTTACGCCTCTGTATTGCTCACCGAAGGCTCGTGGAAACAGACGGTGCTGAACTGGGACACGACAGCGCCCGCCTCCGGTCTCTCCGTCGGCCTGTTCTACGCCGCAGGTCTCGTCTTCGGCGTCGCCTCGATCCCGATCCTGCTGCATGACCTCTATCGCCTGTTCAGCGGCCAACTCGCCACGTCGGAGCTGATCGCCATCAGCGAATCCGAGGAGCATGTCCCGGCTGCGCCCGCCCCCGCCAACGGGAACGACCGCCGATGACCATCAGCATCTTCACGTTCTCGCTGCTTGGCGCGATGGCCATCGGCATGCCGATCGCATTCGCCCTGATCATCTGCGGCGTCGCGCTGATGACCTATCTGGATATCTTCGATTCCCAGATCATCGCGCAGAACGTCATCAATGGCGTCGATTCCTTCCCGCTGATGGCGGTGCCGTTTTTCATCCTGGCCGGCGAGATCATGAACACCGGTGGCCTTGCCCGCCGCATCCTGAACTTCGCCATCGCCCTTGTCGGCCATCTGCGCGGCGGTCTCGGCTACGTCGCGATCCTGACCTCGTGCATCCTGGCATCGCTGTCCGGATCGGCCGTCGCCGACGCCGCCGCACTCGGCGCATTGCTGGTCCCGATGATGGTCGCAGCCGGGCATAACCGCGCCTCCGCAGCCGGCCTCGTCGCCGCCGGCGGAATCATCGCGCCGGTGATCCCTCCTTCGATCGGATTCGTGATCTTCGGCGTTGCCGCCGGCGTTTCCATCTCAAAATTGTTTCTCGCCGGCGTGGTACCGGGCCTGATGCTCGGCGGCAGTCTGTGCTTCGCCTGGTGGTGGGTTGCACGCAACGAGAGCTCGGTGAGCCCGCCGCGCCAGAGCCTGGCGCAGATCTTTCGCGTGCTGATCGACGGCTTCTGGGCCTTGATGCTGCCGATGATCATCATCGTCGGCCTCCGCTTCGGCATCTTCACACCGACCGAAGCTGCCGTCGTCGTCGCAGTCTATTCCTTCATCGTGGCAACGTTCGTCTATCGCGAGCTGACGCTGGCGCAGCTGATGAACATCCTGATCAGTTCAGCCCAGATCACCGCCGTGGTGATGTTCCTGGTCGCGGCAGCACTCGTGTCATCCTGGCTGATCACGGTGGCCGAAATTTCCGGCCAGATCGTCGAACTCGCCCGCCCCTTCATGGGCAACCAGACGCTGCTGATGATCGTGTTGATGATCATCGTCGTCATCGTCGGCACGGCGCTCGACATGACGCCGACCATCCTGATCCTGACGCCCGTATTGATGCCAATCGTCCGCGAGGCCGGCATCGACCCGGTCTATTTTGGCGTGCTGTTTATCATCAACAACGCGATCGGACTGATCACGCCGCCTGTCGGCGTAGTGCTCAATGTGGTGTGCGGCGTGGCGAAGGTGAGCATGGACGAGATCATGCGCGGCGTCTGGCCGTTCATGATCGCACAATTGGTGGTGCTGGCGCTGCTGACGCTGTTTCCGTCGCTCGTGATGGTGCCGGCGAAGTGGCTCGGCGGCTAGAAGGAAGTTCGATGATGAAGCGCGTGATGATCCTCAACGGTCCCAACCTCAACCTGCTCGGCGTGCGGGAGCCGCATATCTACGGAACCACCACGCTCGACCAGATCAAGGCCAGCTGCGAGCAACAGGCGGTCAAACTCAAACTGGCGCTGGCGTTCCACCAGTCGAACCACGAAGGCGTATTGGTCGATCTCATCCAGTCGGCCCGTCAGGATGCCGACGCCATCATCATCAATCCCGCGGGCTATTCGTTCACCTCGATCGCCATGCTCGACGCGATGAAAGCGTTCGAGGGACCGATCGTGGAGCTGCACATTTCGAACATCCACGCGCGCGACAAGTATCATCGCCATTCGGTGCTCTCGCAGGCTGCCACCGCTGTGATCTGCGGTCTCGGACCGTACGGCTATGTCGCAGCGATGCTGGCGGTCGCGCAGATGCCCACGCGTTGATCGCGCCGGGCCGATGCGGCCTTCATTCGCGGATCAACATGCTCTGGGGCTTCGTGAGTACGTCGGGGTGGAGAATGGCGGCAAGGGTCGCTGCAGGTAGCAGACCTTTTTCCAGCACCAGATCGTAGACGCTGCGGCCGGTAGCATGGGCCTCGACCGCGACGGCGGTGGCATTGGCGTAACCGATATAGGGATTGAGCGCAGTGACGAGGCCGATCGAATTCTCGACATAGGCACGGAGACGTTCGCGGTTCGCGGTGATACCCGCGACACAACGTTTTTCCAGTGTCAGGCAAGCCTCGCGCATATGGCTGACGCTCTTGAACAGGCTGTGTGCGATGATCGGCTCGAACGCGTTGAGCTGAAGCTGGCCGGCCTCGGCCGCGAAGGTCACCGTGAGATCGTTACCGATGACTTCAAAGGCGACCTGGTTCACGACCTCGGGAATAACGGGGTTCACCTTGCCCGGCATGATCGAGGAACCTGCCTGTACCGCCGGCAGATTGATCTCATTGAAACCGGCGCGCGGGCCGCTCGACAGCAGCCGGAGGTCATTGCAGATCTTGGAAATCTTGACGGCCACCCGCTTGAGCACGCCTGAGAGCTGAACGAACGAACCGCAGTCCTGCGTGGCCTCGATCAGGTTTACAGCGGTGACCAGCGGCATGCCGGTGATGGCGACGAGATGCAGGCAGACCAGACGCGCGTAGTCCGGATGGGACGTGATCCCGGTGCCGATGGCTGTCGCACCCATGTTGATCTCGCAAATCAGCAGTGCTGCCTCGCGCAACCGGTCTTCGTCTTCGCCGATCATGACGCCGTAAGTGCTGAACTCCTGACCGAGCGTCATGGGCACCGCATCCTGCAACTGGGTGCGGCCCATTTTCAGGACATCCTTGAACTCTTCGGCCTTGCGTTCGAAACCCTGGCGCAACACGGCCATCGCATCGATCAGGTGAAACACGCCGTGATAGGTCGCGATCTTCAACGCCGTGGGATACACGTCGTTGGTGCTCTGGCTCATATTGACCTGTTCGTTCGGGTGCAGGTACCCGTAGTCGCCTTTGCCATGACCGAGAATTTCCAGCGCACGATTGGCGATCACCTCATTCGCATTCATGTTGGTGGAGGTCCCGGCGCCGCCCTGGATGACGTCCACCACGAACTGGTCATGCAGGCGACCGGCGCGAATTTCCTCGCAGGCAGCGATGATCGCATCGCCGCGTATCTTGTCGAGCAGCCCCAGCTCCATATTCGACAGTGCCGCCGCCTGCTTGATCGCGGCAAGCGCACTGATGAGTTCGGGATAGATGGAAATCGGAATCCCGGTGATCGGAAAATTTTCAACGGCCCTCAGCGTATGAACGCCGTAATAGGCGTCGGCCGGAACATCGCGATTGCCCAACAGGTCGTGCTCACTGCGCGTGTCGTTGGTCATGTCGGATCTTCCTGAGTTGTCGCTGTGAACAGACGATTGATCTCGTCAGCCGTCCCCGTCCCCGATCATGCCCAGTGAGCTTTCGAAACCTAACATCTCGAACTCACATGTTACGGCTATATCGTATCCGCCCCAGCCCAGTCGATCGAGTACAATCCGGCGCCACCCTGCAAGGCGGGCTCATCCAAGGCCGCACGCCGGACGTGCTTGCCGGTCTCGCTGCAAGAGCTGGCGGCTGGAAACAATGCAAGGCCGCGCGCGCCGCAGAGCGGCCCGCACAACCGGTCGTCCAGAACGGGTGAGTTGTTACGAGCCCGGCGTCCAGGCCTGGTAGTCGCCGGTCGCCTTGGGACGCCGGCCGCTGGCCAGAGTCGAACCAGACGGACGATAGGCCGCTGGCGAACCGGTCAGGTTCGGCTGATGCGGCTTCTGCCATTCGCGCGGCGTATAATTCTCTTCGGTCGGCGGCACGTCCACGGTGTGGTGGATCCAGCCATGCCAGTCCGGCGGGATCTTGGTGGCTTCGGCATAGCCGTTATAAATCACCCAGCGGCGCTCGAAGCCCAGCGTCGGGTCGATCTTGCCGCCTTTGGTGCGGTAATATGTGTTGCCCTGCTCGTCGGTGCCGACCAGTTCGCCGAATCGCGACGTCCACAGGTTCGTCCCGAAGGTCGTCCCGCTCCACCACGTGAAGAATTTCAGCAAAAACTGTTTCATATTTTGAACCGTTCGAAGGTTTTCGTCGGGTTGTTGATGCCATCCGGGCTGCCAAATGTCCAGTTACCGCCGCGACCGATCGCCGCCTGCAACTGATCGTGACAAGCCTCGTATCGGCCTCCCCCGAACCCTACCTCCAAAGTACCGGCGGTCGCAGAAACGGCGCAATCCATTCATGCCGCATACAGTTCCGGACGATCATTCTGTCGTTGCGCAATAACCGCGTGGCGGCAGGGAACGGCAGTCCCTTCAGGGGGTTGAAGATGCATCCCAGACAGGAGCAAACGATGACGAATTTGAAAATCTTGAGTGTCGCAGCAGCCGTCGCTGTGGCCATCCCCGCTTTCGCGGTGACCCCCAGCTACGCACAAAACACCAAGGTCGTGGGCGTCGGCCCCGGCGGTGCGCGCACGATCGGCACGTTCTCTGGCGGCGGTCAGCGCTTTGGTGGCGGAGGTGGCGGCTGGCATGGCGGCCAGCGCCCTGGCGGCGGTGGCTGGAATCACGGCGGCGGCTGGCGCGGTGGTGGCTGGCGTGGCGGCGGTTACGGCCCGGGCTTCGCAGCCGGCGCCATTATTGGCAGCGGTCTGGCCGCCAGCAGCTATTACGGGAATTCCTACGGCTATTATGGCGGCAGCCCGTATTACGGCAGCAGCTATTATGACGACGCGCCGGATGTGGTCGAAGTCGCTCCTGACACCGGCGGCGGCGACGTTGACTACTGCATCCGCACCTACAAGTCGTACAATGTCCGCACGGGCACCTATCTCGGTTATGACGGCCTGCGTCACGCCTGCCCGTAACACGACGATCTAAGCGTTACGCAAAAGACGGTGCCTCGCGGCATCGTCTTTTGTCGTTTCTGGTTTGCGCCTGCTGTCTCAAGGTCTAAGAACGTGGGTGCAGCGTACGGGGGACATTCAGGGAACTCGCGCGTAGTGTTGGTAGACATGTGGACCTATCTACCGGTTCGATGGGTCGACGTCGGGTGTGAGCAGGTTCAGTGGACGCGTCAGACAAGCCGAAGATCGCCAGGCTCCATCCCAATGAAGCCGAACGCCTCAAGGCGCTGCGCTCCTACGGCATTCTCGACACCGCCATTGAGCCATCCTTCGACGACATCACCAAGATCGCCAGCTATGTCTGCCAGACGCCGATCTCGATCATTAGCCTCGTCGATGACGGCCGGCAGTGGTTCAAGTCGGAGATCGGTCTTGGCGTGCGGCAGACGCCGATGGATCAGTCGATCTGCGCTCATGCGATCCTCGAACACAGTTTTCTCGAAGTCGAGGACGTCACCAAGGATCCAAGATTCGACTGCAATCCGCTGGTGACCGGCGAGCCCCATTTGCGCTTCTATGCCGGCGCACTGCTGCGCACACCGGACGGCCTGCCGCTCGGCACCGTCTGTGTGCTCGATGACAAGCCGCGCGTGCTGTCGACCGAACAGCGCGAGGTGCTGGCCGCCCTCGCCCGCCAGGTCATGGCGCAGATGGAATTCCGCCGGGCGCTGCATCTGTCGGATCGGCTTCAGCGCAATATCAGTCGCCTGATGGCGGTGGCGGGCCACGACCTGAAGCAGCCATTGCAGGTCATGATCATGGCGATCGACCGCATCCGCAACAAGCTGACCGACGAGAAGGATCGTGAGCGGCTCGGCTATGCCATCGATGCCGGCATGCGGATGGCGGAAGAGCTCGACCGTCTCGCCGAGACATCTGTGCTGGATGCCGGCTTTGGGATTCCGAACCTGCGATCGTTCCCGATCTCTGACGTGTTCGAGTCGATCAGCGCCAACTGGCGCCTGCATGCCGAAGCCAAGGGCCTCGACCTCGTCATTGTGCCGAGCAAGGCGCAGGTGGTAAGCGACCCCGGCATGTTGCGCGCGATCCTTGGCAATCTCGTCGGCAATGCCATCAAATATACCGAGCGCGGTCGCGTGCTGGTCGGCTGTCGCAAGCACGCAAACGCGGTGACCATCGAGGTGCTGGACTCCGGCACCGGCATTCCCGCCGAACAGCTCACCGCGATCTTCGATGCCTTCCACCAGATCAATCCGGCCAGCGAGGGCCTTGGCCTCGGATTGTCGATCGTTCGGCGCACGGCCGAAGCACTCGGCCATGTGATCGAGGTGAAGTCCGACCTCACCCATGGTTCGCATTTCACCGTGAAAGTGCCGTTGGCGGCGAAACCGGCCTAGCGACTACTCGCCCGCGTTGGGCGCCTGTCGTGCTGATGGCGCAGTGGGCGCAAAACCCCATTCATTGTTGCCGCGCAGGAAGGCGATCCAGCCCCACGCCGCACCGGCGTGACGCAGCAACTGAAAACTGAACGGTTCGAGGATCGCCGCGAACACCGCTGCGGCAAAACTCGTGCGCGTGCGGCCGCCTGTCAGGCGCTGATAGAGATGCACGGTCCAGAGATAGACCAGGAAATCCGCGACGATCTTCGCGGTAATCAGACCGAACACTGGCACGGCGATCGCGGTCTTGCCGGTGACGAGCAAAGCCAGCAGCAATGCGAAGGCCGTGAGGCCGTAGATCGGCTGCAGCGTATCCAGCGCCTTGATCGGCAACATGCGCAGGCCGAGCCGGCCGTAACGCGCATTGCCGGTCATGTCGCGATTCCAGTATTGCGTCTGCAGGAAGCCCGCGAACCAGCGCCGGCGCTGCCGCAGGAACGTCATGACGTGAGACGGCGCTTCCGTGCGCGCCAGCGACGTGCCGATCATGCGAAGCTGCCAGTCGAGGCCGTGATCGACGGCATAGCGATGCATGCGGTGGGTCAGCTCATAGTCCTCAACAAGACACTCCGCATCGAAGCCACCGACGGCCACCAGCGCCTCCCTGCGGAAGCCGGCAAAGGCGCCGGAGATCAACAGCAGGCTGTTGCCGCGCATCCAGGCGAAGCGCGAGATGATGTTGCGGATATATTCGTAGGTCTGGAACCACTGCATCACGCGGCCGCCGGCGCTGTCGTCGCAGACCGGCACGAGAATGCCGCCGGCCGCGACCAGCGCGGGATCTACAGCAAAGGCCGCGCGCATTTCGGCGATGGCATCATCAGCCAGAAACGTATCGGCATCCAGCGTGATGACGATGTCGGTATCGGCCTTGAGGATCGCCGTGTTCAGCGCCCGCGCCTTGCCCTGATGCGGCAGGCGCAGCCATTGCAGTCTCGATCTGCCAAACTGGCCGATGCTGCTCTGGCCGACGGCCGGAATGGCGAGACCGTAGCGGTCACGGAGGAGCGTGTCGGTTGCATCGCGCGAGCCGTCATCCGCGATCAGGATCAGATCCGGCGCATCGGACTGGCGTGCGATGGCGGCCAGCGCCTCCGGCAGATTAAGTGCCTCGTTATGCGCGGCTATCAGGATGCCCACCGATGGACGCGATTGCGCAGCAACCGCTCCAGATGGACCACGCGCGAACACTGCCAGCGGCAGCGTCTGCCACACCACATAGAGCATCAGCACCGTGTCATAGGCGATATAGACCATGCCCGCTGACCAAGCCCAGATGCTGGTGAGAAAGAACGCCCGGCCGAACAGCAGCGCCCATAGCGCGAGCACGGCGAGATAGATCATCAGGCTGATGAACGGCATCCGGCGCGGTGTGATACGCGGCGATGCGGCGGCGAAGGCCGCCTGAAGGGATATTGTCATGCCGTCAATTCAATCGCGCGTTCGAGCAAACCGATCCTGCGAGAGCTACGCGTGAATCGTGATCGAGTTGCGGAGCCGCGATCAAATAGCGCGTGATTGCGGTCACGACGAACACACAAAGTCGTCATGCCTCAAAAGGCAAATCCTGTTTAAACTTATTCCATGCACGCACAGAAAATGCCGATTCAACGTTACAGCCGCATCGCCATGATCCTGCATTGGCTGATTGCCGTTCTGATCACACTCAATGTCGCGCTGATCTGGAGCGTGAACCTCATTCCCGAGGACAACATCCGGTTCGTCATCGATGCGCACAAGTCATTCGGCATCACCGTGCTCGGCCTCGTGCTGATGCGCCTGTTGTGGCGCGCGGCCAACAGGCCGCCTGATCTGCCCGAGACCTATCCGCCCGCCGAGAAGGCCGCCGCACATGGTGCGCATCTCGCGCTCTATGTGCTGATGATCGGACTGCCGCTGTCCGGCTGGATGCACGATTCCGCCTGGAAGGCGGCCGGCGAGATTCCAATGTACCTGTTCGGCCTGTTCCAGTGGCCACGCATCGGCTGGATCATGTCGATCGAGCCGGCCTTCAAGGAACGCCTGCACGACATCTTCGGCGGCATTCACGTGTGGCTGTCCTATGCGCTCTATGCACTGGTCGGCCTGCACATCGCCGCCGCGCTGAAACATCAGTTCTGGGACGGCCATCCCGAACTGCAGCGGATGTGGCCCGGTGGCGACGCGCCCGTGCCTAGCCCCTTGTCGCCAGCGCAACGCCCGCCAGCGTAAATACCAGGGCCGCGATCTGCATGGCGCCGAGCGGTTCCCGCAGGGCGATGGCCGAGCTGACCACGCCGATCACGGGCACCGCCATGGTCCCGATTGCGGCCACCGAGGCCGGCAACTGCTTAAGCGCCGCGAACCAGCAGACGTAAGCGATGCAGAACCCCACCAGCACGACATAGGCGAGCAGCCCCCAGCCCAGTGGCGTCAGTGCTGCAAAATGCGGGCTTTCGAAGATCAGACCCAGCAACAGCACCGGCACGCAACCGATCCCGATCTGCCAGGCGGATGACGTCACCAGTGGCAGCGTGAGCCCGAACTTCTTGGCCAGCACCGTGCCGAGTGCAAAGCCGAACCCGCCCAGCAGCGCCAGAGCGATTCCCGGGAGCTTCTCCGCGCTCGCGGCCAGACCACCGCCCCCCATCAACGCGGCGATGCCGGCAAAGGCCATCAGCATGGCCACGATCCGCTGCATCGACAGGCGCTCGCCGAGGATCAGCCAGGCCAGTCCGGCAGCCCAGACCGGCATGGTGAACGCAATTACCGCGGCCTCGCCGGCCGGCAGCCACAGTAGCGACAAGCCGACGAAAGCCATCCAGCCGAACACGTTCAGGCCAGCCAGCACGACCAGATGCAACCATTGATGATGCGGTACGCGAAGACTCTCGCCGCGCCAGACGGCGATCCCGGCCAGCAGCAATGCCCCGACGATGCCGGTGCTGCCGCGCGCCGATAGCGGTGGCCATTCCGACAGCAGCGCTTTCGACACCGGCCAGTTCAGACCCCAGGCGATCGACGCGATGGCGAGCAACACGAGACCGAAGGGAGCGATTCGCGCGCGCGAAACGGGGGGACTGGGCATTGTCATGGAGGGAACCGGCTGAGGAATCGGCGGGACCATGCGCGCAGTTGAAGGGTCTGACCACTGCCGGTGGAGGGAACCTGCCCGGCAACCACCGCTGCGCCTGAGTCCCCCCAAACGCAATCCCTGGATGACAAAATAAAGTTGGGCTGTGAACAGTGGGCGCAGCTCGGATTCCGGACAGTTTTAGAAATATTTTTGACTTCCGAATCCATGAGGACTCACTGATACTTGACCTCAATCGAGGCGCGCTCTGCCCCCTTGGTTATCCACCCTTTCCACCATATTTAGTATTTGATTCAGGAACCCCGACTACTCCTTGACGGGTGAGATCGGTTTGGCCTAGTTTTCGAACTGTTCGGCGCGGGTCGTTTTTTGTCCCGTCGGACGCTCCCAAACGGGTTCCAGATTGACCGCTCCGTCCTCCAGTCGAGGCTACGGGATCGGGGATTTGCGTCCTGGAATCCGGGCCGGAAAGTCGGCGCTTGGAGCACTAAAAAACGGGCCGGAAACCGGCTCAAACAGCGTGGTGAGGCGTTAGGATCAGGTCGACCCGCAACAGCGAGGAAGCCCGATCCAAGGAAGCATGACCCCGGCAGTCCCGGGTGGCCGAGATGACGGCCAGCACATGCTCCACAGAGAAAACAGGACCGGTTCACCCGGCCAAGCTGCGGCGAATTTGGGGCAACCCGGACGTCGCTAACAGAAATCGCCGATGCCGCCAGATGGGGTGTCGGGCTTAAGACGGGGCACGACCACGATGCAGATTCAACGCCGCTACACCACCGAAGGACAGTCGCCCTATGCCGGGATCGACTTCCGCCACACCACGTCCGAGATCCGCAATCCGGATGGCTCCGTGGTGTTCAAGCTTGAAGGCGTTGAAGTGCCCGACTCGTGGTCGCAGGTCGCCTCCGACGTGCTGGCCCAGAAGTATTTCCGTAAAGCGGGCGTCGCCGCGAAATTGAAGAAGGTCGAGGAAGAGACCGTGCCGTCGTGGCTGTGGCGCTCGGTGCCGGACACCGAGGCCCTCGCCGCACTGCCCGAGAAAGAGCGCTTCGTCAGCGAACTCTCGTCCAAGCAGGTGTTCGACCGCCTCGCCGGCTGCTGGACCTATTGGGGCTGGAAGGGTGGCTACTTCACCTCTGAAGCCGACGCCCACGCCTTCCATGACGAGCTGCGCTTCATGCTCGCCAAGCAGATGGTCGCGCCGAATTCGCCGCAGTGGTTCAACACGGGTCTTCACTGGGCCTACGGCGTCGATGGTCCCGGCCAGGGCCACTATTATGTGGACTGGAAGACCGGCAAGCTGACCAAGTCGAAGTCGGCTTACGAACATCCGCAGCCCCATGCCTGCTTCATCCAGGGCGTCGAGGACGATCTGGTCAATGAAGGCGGCATCATGGACCTGTGGGTGCGTGAAGCCCGTTTGTTCAAATATGGCTCGGGCACCGGCTCGAATTTCTCGAAGCTGCGCGGCGAAGGCGAGAAGCTGTCGGGCGGCGGCCGCTCGTCGGGCCTGATGTCATTCCTGAAGATCGGCGACCGTGCCGCCGGCGCCATCAAGTCGGGCGGCACCACGCGCCGTGCGGCCAAGATGGTGGTGGTCGATGCCGACCATCCGGATATCGAGACCTATATCGACTGGAAGGTGAAGGAAGAGCAGAAGGTCGCGGCCTTGGTCACTGGTTCGAAGATGAACCAGAAGCACCTCAAGGCGATCCTGAAGGCTTGCGTCAATTGCGAAGGCTCCGGCGACGACTGCTTCGATCCCGAGAAGAACCCGGCGCTGCGCCGCGAGATCAAGCTCGCCCGCCGCTCGCTGGTCAATGACAACGTCATCAAGCGCGTCATCCAGTACGCCAAGCAGGGCTACAAGGACATCGACTTCCCGATCTACGACACCGACTGGGATTCCGAAGCCTATCTGACCGTTGCCGGCCAGAACTCCAACAACTCCGTCTCGCTGAAGGACGATTTCCTGCGCGCCGTCGAGACCGATGGCACTTGGGACCTGATCGCCCGCAAGGACGGCAAGGTCATGAAGACCATCAAGGCCCGCGATCTCTGGGAAAAAATCGGCTACGCCGCCTGGGCGTCGGCCGATCCCGGCCTGCACTTCAACACCACCATGAACGACTGGCACACCTGCAAGTCGTCGGGCGATATCCGCGCGTCGAATCCGTGCTCGGAATACATGTTCCTGGACGACACGGCGTGTAACCTCGCCTCGGCCAACCTGCTGACCTTCTACGACACCGCTTCGGCGACCTTCGACATCCACGCTTACGAGCATCTCTGCCGTCTGTGGACCATGGTGCTCGAAATTTCTGTCATGATGGCGCAGTTCCCGTCGAAGCCGATCGCCGAACTCTCCTACGAGTTCCGCACCCTCGGCCTCGGCTATGCCAATATCGGCGGTCTCTTGATGACCATGGGTCTGTCCTACGACTCCAAGGAAGGTCGCGCGCTGTGCGGCGCCCTCACCGCTGTCATGACCGGCGTCAGCTACGCGACCTCGGCCGAGATGGCCAAGGAGCTCGGCCCGTTCCCCGGCTACAAGAAGAACGCAGCCCATATGCTGCGCGTCATCCGCAACCATCGCCGTGCGGCCCATGGCGAAACCCGCGGCTATGAAGGCCTCGCCGTGGCGCCTGTGGCGCTCGACCATGCCTCCTGCCCGCAGGCCGACATCGTCACCCGCGCCAAGATCGCCTGGGATCTCGCCCTCGAACTCGGCGAACTCCATGGCTATCGCAACGCCCAGACCACCGTGGTGGCGCCGACCGGCACCATCGGCCTGGTCATGGATTGCGACACCACCGGCATCGAGCCTGACTTCGCGCTGGTGAAATTCAAGAAGCTCGCCGGTGGCGGCTACTGGAAGATCATCAACCGCGCCGTCCCCGCAGCGCTCCGCGTGCTCGGCTATCGCGAAAGCGAGATTGCCGAGATCGAGGCCTATGCCGTCGGTCACGGCTCGCTGTCCAACGCGCCGGGCATCAATGCCTCGACGCTGAAGGCCAAGGGCTTCACCGATGAGGCGCTGAAGAAGGTCGAGGCTGCCCTGCCGACCGCCTTCGACATCAAGTTCGCCTTCAACAAGTGGACCTTCGGCGAAGACTTCCTGCGCGACACCCTCAAGATCGAAGCCGAAGCCATTGCCGCTCCGGGCTTCGACCTGCTCGCCGCGCTCGGCTTCACCAAGCGCGAGATCGAAGCCGCCAACGTGCACATCTGCGGCGCGATGACGGTGGAAGGTGCCCCGCATCTGAAAGCCGAGCACTACAGCGTGTTCGATTGCGCCAATCCCTGCGGCAAGATCGGCAAGCGCTATCTCTCGGTGGAAAGCCACATCCGCATGATGGCGGCGTCGCAGCCCTTCATCTCGGGTGCGATCTCCAAGACCATCAACATGCCGAACGACGCCACGGTGGAGGACTGCAAGTCCGCTTACCTCCTCTCCTGGAAGCTCGCGCTGAAGGCCAACGCGCTGTATCGCGACGGCTCCAAGCTCTCGCAGCCGCTCAACTCGCAGCTCATCAGCGATGATGACGAGGACGAGGATGCGCTGGAGAACCTGATGGAGAAGCCGATGGCGGCCCGCACCGCCGCGATCTCCGAGAAGGTGGTCGAGCGTCTGGTCGAGCGCATCGTGGTGATGCGCGACCGCGAGAAGATGCCGGATCGCCGCAAGGGCTACACCCAGAAGGCCGTCGTCGGCGGTCACAAAGTGTACTTGCGCACCGGCGAATATGATGACGGCCGCCTCGGCGAGATCTTCATCGACATGCACAAGGAAGGCGCGGCGCTGCGCTCCTTCATCAACAACTTCGCCATCGCCGTCTCGCTGGGCCTCCAGTATGGCGTGCCGCTGGAGGAGTATGTCGACGCCTTCACCTTCACCCGCTTCGAACCCGCGGGCCCGGTGCAGGGCAACGACAGCATCAAGTTCGCGACCTCGATCCTCGACTATGTGTTCCGCGAACTCGCGGTCTCCTACATGTCGCGCTTCGATCTCGGCCATGTCGACGTCTCCGAGTCGGGCTTCGATGCACTTGGCAAGGGCGAGGATGAAGGCAAGGCGCCGGCCGACCAGAACAAGTATGTCTCCAAGGGCCTGACCCGCTCGCGCACCGACAACCTCGTCGTCATGCGCGCGCCGGCCCCGGCTGAGAACACCGACGCCCGCGCTTCGGGCAACGTCACCTCGCTGAACGCGTCGGGCGCCACCGCCCGCCACGGCAGTGGAGATGCCGCGGTGGCCCTCAAGACCGCCGAGCCCGAGCCCGAGCACGCGCTCTCGCCGACCGAAAAACTCGAGGCGCAAGCCTGGAGCAAAGCCGGCAGCGCCGCAGCCGCCGCGCCCTCCAAGGCCGAACGCCGCGCCGAAGCGAAAGCCAAGGGCTACGAAGGCGACATGTGCGGAGAGTGTTCGAACTTCACGCTGGTGCGGAATGGGACCTGCATGAAGTGCGATACGTGCGGCAGCACGACGGGCTGCAGCTAAAATTCGGAAATAAATGTGGAAATCAGACTAAATCGTCCATCCCGCGCATTTTCGTGTCCGTTTAATCAACGCTTGGATGTCCATTAGAAGAATTTTCTAACCAGCGACTCGAAGAATAAGAAACCCCACCCGAGAAGGTGGGGTTTCTTTTGGAAGCACCTCTGCGTACTCGACAGCCCGCCCGGCGATGGGGGCAACGTCGGAAGTTTAGCCAACTATTTTGCCCAATCGTTCCGGCGTTGAACCTCCTAGGGAGGCTAAATCTTCTACGGACCAATCACACGCTGTCGCAGGGGTAATGTAGTGTGAGATTCGACCGGCCCATTAGCCCCTTTTCGAGTAACGCTGAGTTCCATGCCTATTGACGTGGAAGGATCAATAATCGTCTATGGTGCTGTTACTACGGTCGAATTTACAAAAAGAAGCAAAAGATGCTTTTTCCCGGTTGAGTTGTGGAAACTGCACGGGAAACAAGCTTGGGGCTGGAATGCATGCTAATTCTTCACCTCTCCGACATCCATTTCAGGTATCCGGCCTGCGCATCTCCCGATACCGATCCAGAGAAGCCATATCGAACGCGACTTCTTCAGGATGCGAGGGCACGCGTCGCCGCGCTGGGGCCGCTCGACGCGATACTGGTTGGCGGAGACGTTGCCTACAGCGGTAGACCTGAAGAATACGAAGCTGCTCGTAACTGGCTGCATGAACTCGCTGAGGCCTGCAAATGCAGCAGGGCCCGGATTTATGTCATCCCAGGCAACCACGACGTTGATTGGAACACTATCAAGGCAAACATTCCGGTTCAGAACGCGCAGCGGGCGATTATTCACGCGGCTGACAAAGAAAAAGAACTCCGTCGGCAATTTGAACACAGCGTGGCAGGCGCCTCACTGCTCGCGCCTCTAACGGCCTACAACGACTTCGCGGCGCCATTCTCGTGTCAAGTTTTCACTCCGGACAAACTTTACTGGCACCAAGACATTCCGCTCGATCAGTCCGGGGTCGTGTTGCGCATTTTCGGCTTGACCTCCACCATTCTGTCGGGAGCAGGAGCTCCAGAAGGAAAGGAGGACGTGCCTAATGGGCTCTACCTCAGTCCGATGCAGACGGTGCTCAACCCCGTCGACAACGTCATTAATCTGGTCATGTGTCATCATCCGCCCGACTGGTTCTCCGACGGCGACAAGGTCGCAGATACCATCAAGGCGCGCGCTTCGATTCACGCGTTCGGACACAAACATCGCCAGCGCATTGATCGCGATCCATCGTACGTCTCGTTCAGCGCCGGCGCAGTGAACCCCGACCGAAACGAAAAGGAATGGTCTCCGGGCTACAATATCTTTCGACTGACGCTCGGCAACACCGAGAAGGGCCATCACCTGGACGTCGAGGCCCATCTGCTCGCGTATCAAGCCAATCCGGAGATGTTCTTGCCGATGCGGGACAGCGACGGCAGTGACGTCTTCGAGCATCGGGTACGGCTGCGCAACATTAGCCTACCCGCGAAGCCGACGATTACGCCTGTTCCGACAGGCGTATCGCCTCAACCGGTGGATGCGGAGGCCGCCATGGGCGAAGAACGCGCCAGAAACATCGTGCTGCGGTTTTGGGATTTGACTATGAGCGACCGTCGGGAGATCTCGCAGAAATTGAACCTGCTGGAACCAGACGAAATGGGCCTGCCGCAATCGGAGCGTTACGGCCGGGCGCTGCTGCGCGCCGGTCAAAGAAACCTGCTGGATGATCTGGCGAACGAAATCGAAAAGAGGGAGAAGCGCAAATGACCGAGCAGGAAGTTGCGCCGATGAGGGATGAGTTTCCGCGTTGGTATCGCCAAGTCGAGATGGGCGACAACCGCGAGAAGCTCGAGCTTCGATGGAAGGGCGTGATCGATCTCGTCGACAATGCCGATAGCGAGAGCATTGTGACGATGATTGCAATCGCCTTGCGGACCAAACCGCGGCCGCAAGCCACCCAAGTCGCCGCGATGCGACAGACCTTCAAGGATATTGACGATCTATTTGATATGGCGGGAAACGATCGTGAACTCGAGATCCTCTGCAGTTCGGCGCTCGCGATGTTGTTCGAGGGCGACGAAGATACCTCAGCCCTGGCCGCTCTCTTCACAACAACGGCATCCTGCGGCGGACAGCGAACTGCAGATTTTGCCTTAGACCTTGTCGGAACGGCCAACGCGGCCCTTGCCAGGATTTCAGATGATCGCCGAACCCGCCCTGCGCTCGGGAAGATGGTCGTCGCGGCACCGCTCAAGATCAGCGTTGAACAAGAGAATACCAGTCTCAAGCAGGCGTTCAACGCCGATCAAGTGGCCGCTGCTTTCACTGCCCTGTGCAAGCAAACGGAAAGCGCGATGCAAAGGCTCACTCGGAACCTCAACGCTGTTTTGAAAGAAGCACACACCTTCGGAGAGATCCAAGACGAAGAATTGCAGATGCTCTGGTGGTTGTTCGGCGGCAGAAGCAAGAAAATGGATTGCCCATTTTCGGAGATCTCACCCGAAGCACAGACATTCATTCTTGCCGCCGAACTCGCCGACATAACGAAATTTCTGCCAGGTCCTGACTCAGTCAAGCCTATCCTTTCGCGCGCGGGTCTGAAGGAGCGAAAGAAGTACTCGGTACCCGCCGCCGTAAACGCCTGCGACCCCAGTCTCCTCAATTCGCTGATCGACGGTATGGAACCGTCGCAGATAACGCAGCCGTTACACTTCGCCATTAAGCGCAAGCTCGAGACCGGCGACGATGCGTCATGGATTCCGGCCTGGTCCAGCATCAGCGGCATCGACGCCACCTTTTCGTTGCCAGCGATCGAGCTGGGCAACCTCTTCTATCGCGAACGCCTAGGCGTCCTCCTTGGCGGAGAGTGATCTTGGTCGAGCCCGCCCCTATCGTTCAATGCGGAAATTTAGACTGTAAAGTTGGGCAGGACGGCAAGTGCGTCGAAGGGCTGACGCTCGACAAGTGTCCGCACTACGGCAAGACACCGCAGCCGAAATCGGTCATTGGGATTGCCGCAGATGAAACGCACGGCGTGCTGCTGCCCTCGGGAGACCTTCTGACGGTTGAGGAAGCCAGCGGGATTCTGCGCCGGGGCGAATCGCGGGTGATAGCCATCGTCGGGCCGAAGGAGGTCGGAAAGACCACCCTCATCGCTTCCATATTCGAACTATTGCTTCGAGGTTCTGTAGGGCCATACCGCTTCTCAAGCTCAAGGACGCTCTACGCCTTCGAGCGCTCTTGCCATCCATCGCGCGCAATCTCGCAGAACGTCGTGCCGAAAACCGAACGCACGCTACTGACCGATGTGCATTTCTATCACTTGGCCACGCGCAGGGATGGTTCACCCTTAGTCGATATGCTGTTAGCCGACAGAAACGGCGAGGATTACCGTGCGTCCACGGATGATCCATCGACAGCGAGCGACTTCGCTGAGATCGCGCGCGCTGATACAATCTCGTTTCTGGTCGATGGAGACCAACTTGGGGACCTTACTACCCGCAGTTCGGTCGTGTCTGAAGTCCTGGCCACCGCGCAGGCTCTCATCGATGGCGAAGTGCTCGTTGGACGTCCGCGCGTCGCTATCATTCTCACCAAGGTCGATCAGATCAAGAAATTGGTGGACCCAGAACGATCGATGCGCGATTTCCGAAAGCTCGTGGCACGATTCGGGAGTTTATACAGTGAGGCCTTCGGAGAGATCCGATCCTTCGAGGTCGCCGCCTGTCCCGCCGATACATCGCTGTCACTCGGCTACGGCATTCCGGAACTGTTGAACTTCTGGCAGATGAAATCCCCAGAACCAGTCATAGCCACTGAACCTTACGTATCCCGCTCGACACGCTTCATGCATCTCCTGCACGGCACGCAAGAATGACCGACCCGAAGGACCATTCAATCATCATCTGCGGGCTGCCAGCGTCAGGCAAGACCACTTTCCTGGCGGCGCTCTGGCATGTCGTAGTCCAGCGCGTGGATTCGAACGCGAAGTTGAAATTTGATTCCCTGAAAGACGGCGACCACTCCCACCTCAACGCGATCACTCGGCGATGGCAGCAGGCGAAGGAGCAGATCCACACCGAAACAGCGTCGGGGAAGCTCGTTTCGATGAAACTCAAGGACAATAACGGTGGGAAGGTCAGAATGACATTCCCCGACCTTTCAGGAGAGTCCTATCAACGGATGTGGGAAGACCGCGAATGCGATCCGCAACTCGCACAATTCCTCAGCTCTGGAGAAGGCGTACTGTTGTTCGTGCATGCGAATGGGGTGAAGCACCCCATTGGGGTGGCGGAGGTCGCCGCACACGCCGCAGCGTTGGGCGGGGGCCCCCCGGAGCCCACCGTCTCAGCAAAATGGCATCCGAAGGATGCGCCGACGGCCGTCCAAGTCGTCGAGATGCTCCAAATGCTCCGATGCAACGCGCTGCGCTCGCCCGCCAGACGGATCGCTATCATGCTGTCGGCATGGGACAAGGTCGAGGAGGAAGGGCTTGATCCGGAAGCTTTCCTGGCACGCGAACTGCCTCTGCTAGACCAATATCTGCGTCAGGGCGAGGGCAATTGGGAGTTTCGTATATACGGGCTCAGCGCGCAAGGTAGCGATTACGAACCTAACTTGCGCGAAGGTGAGATGATAGACCCGGATCTCAAGGCGAAGGTAGACGCGATCCGGGAGATCGAGGAAGCCTCCGCGCGTATTCGGTTGTTTGCGCCTTCTCCGTCGACCGATCTCACGGAGCCGCTCGCATGGCTCACCGAATGAGCACTACGCGCTCGCCAAAGCTGCAGCAGGCGCTTCACGGATACTCCGACGGACACCGCCTGCTGGCCTCATCAATCGACCTTGTCGGCCGCGACGCCAAGACGATGTTGATGATGAGTGACGCTTCAGGTCCCGCCGCCGTCATCGGCGACGATGGGTATCTCACGGCCTATCCGCTTTCCGAGAGCGGGTACTACGCCTTCGCGCGTACTTGGCCGGCGCCGGAGATGCCGCGCCCTGGATGCGTCTGGACCCATACAATACTGATCGAGTTCAGCGATATCCCGGCGTTACAAAGCGCGAGCGGGCTATTGGATCTATTCCGTAGGCCGCACAAAAATGATCGCGACTACGATATTGCGCTCACGCTGTCCGAAGGTTCGGCCGGCGCGTCGCCTCCTAACCATGTCGCAGCGAGACAGATCCTATGGGCGATCTACCACAATCCATCCAGGCCAATCGTATCGTCGATCCTCGGACAACGAGAGCGGGACGAACTCGTCCTCGCGATGTGGGATCAGCAATGGCCGCGACTTAAGCGCGCCTTCCGCTTCTGCACCTTGTCCTTCGCCGACCGCTCCGCCGGTGGCAACGTTTTTGACCTACAATTTCTGCCTAGCTCCGGCCGGGTGCCGCGAGCGCAGTTCCGGACAGCGCTTGATGCCGACCGATCTGAAGTCGAGTTTCCCGACTGGCTCGATAACGCCGTCGCCGACCTGCGTGACGGCCCGCCCGGCGATCTGCGGCGTTTTCTGAGGACAGCGGGTAGCGACGTGAGCGGACGTGAAGCTTTCGTTCCGTTGGCAAGCCTGTATGCGCTCTCAAAGCAGTTTGCTACTGCTCCGGATAGCATCGAGCAGGCGATCTCGATTCTGGAAGAGACAATCCCTGACTCTCAGGGTCAGGCGGCTCGAACCCTCATCACACACGCGGCCGGATCGACATCGCATAACCTCAGCTCGCTCGGGCTTCAGTTCGTTCTAAAGCACTTCGATCTGATCGACGAAAGCCAAGCCGCCACATTGGCCGAGAACATCGGAAAGGCCCTTTGGACAAGCGATCCAGGGAAAATCATGGACCTGCTGTCTGAAGATTCCAGCAGACGGAAGATCGCCGCGCGCGCACTCGCCACTCTACCCTTACCCGTGCTTATTCAAGGCGCAGCGGCAGTACCGCAGCATAGGGTGGCGCTCTTTGACGCACGCCCGGATCTCGGCACTGCTGCCGACTTCTGGGCGCTTCCGGATACTTGGAGTGCCGCTTTCCTGCGGCACGCGGCGGAGCATCACGAGCTTGCCCCCGCTATGATCACCGCGATGATTCATTCGGCGAGGCCGTCGGTCCGGGAAGCCTGCAGCGCGTTTGGCCGCGAGAATGTTTTGCGACGACTCCTCGAATCTCTCGACGGTGACGTAACACTTCCGCCAGCCAACGCGAGGTCTTGGCTTACTGAAGCCTCTTTAGACCCAGAAGCCGTCGCGCGCTGTCTCTGCAATATCAATGTCACACGAGCTTCAACGCTCGATGCCCTAGCGCACGTCATCACGCCAGATTTCGTTCCAAACGCCCTTGGCGACGATCCATGGCTCTTGGCTCTGCGACGAATGGCAGCGTCAGACCTGACACAATATTTGGCGAGCTTCCTGCTCACACGAGCGTTCGGGCGACGAACGCGAAAACATGCCGAATTAGTGCAACTATCCTTCGACACCGTATTCGCCTCTGTCCAGCAGTCAGCGTTGCCCGATGAGGCCTGGCGACTTCTCGATGATCGGCTCTACCGCTCCTACTTTTGGCCCAGCTGGGATCGCAACCCACGCATCACGCAGACTACGGTTGATCTATACGTAGACAACGACCTCGATCCGGGGGCCTTTGTGAGGATCACGGCGCACGACGGAGTCTTCGCGCTGCTGGTCGATGTCGCGGCTCGCTCGTTCAGAGGCCAGCGATACTTAAAGTCTGCGAGAGACCGGCTATCGCACGATGGAAGACAGTCGGAGCGGCTGCGTATCATCAAGCAAGCTATTTGGTAGCTCCCCAGCGGCTGCGGAATATATTACCTCGCTGATCCGGCCAGTTAGGCACGACGGAGGGCCGGTCAACGAATTGAGCGAGCGGTTTCGGTCCGAGTTGGTGCGGCCGTCGCGGTCGTCGCTACCGTCCGCGGTGCTAGGACTCTCAGCTGATGCAGAGACGCCGTGGAGGATGGCGCCGCCGACTGTTCCTGAACATTCGCAGCTCCCATTACTCGAACCTGCACCGCCGATATCGGCAAACCCGCCGATTCATAGGTCGGCAACTCCGCAGCGAAGCCGGCACCGCCACCCGCAATCGAGATCGCGGCGGCGGCTGCGATCGATAAGGAAGTCATCTTCACTATTAATCTCCTCGTAGGATTGAATGAGGCAGCTAAGACTTTTTTGCTGCATTGCGACGGTAGATTGCTGCATTGCAGCAATGCAAGTTCCTCACATCGCCCCAGCCGGCTCCGGCGTCCCGGCCCTCGCCTCGGCGCGACCTCGTGTGCCTCGTATTTCATCGAAGGCGCGATCGCCCTACGGAGGGCCGATCATCGCATGAGCGAACGGCTTCAGTCCGAGTTGCCGCCGTCGCGGTCGTCGCTGCCGTCCGCGGTGCTAGGACTCTCAGCTGATGCAGAGATGCCGTGGAGGTTGGCGCCGCCGACTGTTCCTGGACATTCGCGGCTCCCAGTGCCGCCGGCGCTGCGACCGCATCATCGTGATCCAGGAGCCAGGGCGCCGGACGCCCCCAATGGCGCCTCGGAAGGCGCCCAGAGATTCGTCCTCATAAGAGGGAAGCTAAGTTGATTTAGCTTCCCTCCGTGGCTAATCAATTTCGGGGTCCCCCAGCTGGACCGCACGGACTGCGAAGCGAAGCGTTCTGTCATCGGCAAAGAAGATCATCAGTATTGGAGTCACGCGGGTGACTTTGCTACTTGGCCACCGAGCCAGAACTGCTCCGTTGGGAAGCTAACTGTTCTACAGAGTTATCGCACACTGCGTGAGGTGTAACGTGAACCTCCCTCGACTCGAGAAGACTTCCTCCCGGCAGCTCGTGGCCACCAAAACCAATTAGCTGGGCTGCCGCCTTCTCGCGCATTCTGGCCAACTTGCAGAACTACTGATCCAGTTCCTCCCGTTCCGGCCATTTGGCCTCATCGCGCTGCAGATAGGTTACAAGGTGCGAAATTGCTGATCCATCGGATGGCACGCTAGGACGAACAACTTTAACAGCGACTTTCCGAATTTCTCGGCGAGCTCAGCCGACATCAGGTGAGGCGTCAGCAGCTCGCACACGACCTTCTGGATCGTGCGAAATATCCAGGTCCCATCCGCATCGATATGAGACTAATGGAATAAGCGCACATCGTGCGGTACCGCAGCGGCAAGTGTTCGGAAGGCCTCCCGCTTGCCAATCTGTTAGTATCGATGCGCCGCAAACAGCTAGATAGCACGAACAGGATCTAACGATGGAGACGCCGGAAGGCTTCGAAGAACGCGTGAATTATCGAGAGCGCTACAACGAGCAATCGGAGAGCACCATGAGAACGACGTGGACGCCTAGAGCGTCATTTCCTCGCGGAGATAGACCGTATCGACTGACTTGAGTGCCAATTGATCCGTAAAACCTCCCTTCACGGCGGCGACGTCGTTGCCAAAAACGTCTCGGGCACGAGGAAACCGCACCTGTACGCGATCAGCAGCTGGTAAGGCTTCGTCTCGGCCTTGTATGTGTCGGCGGATGGTTCATCCAGCGCGCGCCGTCCAATACCATCAGACCCCGCATGAAAGCACTCCACTGGATGCGCTCCAGCTGGTCGGCCGAGGACCGGTCCCCGAGAGAATTGCGAGGGAACCGCGCTGCGGTACCAGATTGATCGCAAATCGTCGTCCACCACGGCATCGATGCCCAGCGACGGACAGGCCTTCGCACCCGCAACGACGAAGAAGCAGGGCATCGAGACCGGCGAGGAGTGTTTCTCTTCGGTCTGAGTATCCATGAGCGGCAATCCCCCGTGCCGCCAGTTCATCTCGGAGGTATCGCGAGCGGCTTCGTCGATCCGCGCGTCGGCTCGTCGGTCAGGTCATGACGACAACAGAAGCGCCATCTGACGTGGCGTCTAGCCTTATGACCAGCCGTTGAGTGCGCGCAGCGGCGCACTGCGCGCGCGCCGTTGTTGCTGCCGTGAAGTTAGCGCGCTCCGCGAGGGACCTGTGCGCGCCATGCGCGCAGCGGCGCGCGCAGGTTGCGCGGTGTCGGAACTGCATGAGAGGCAATATATGCTTTGGCATATGCGCACCCTGTTTTATATGCTTTGACGTATGATGGCTTGACATTTCTCACATGCCATGGCATATATGGCATCACCTCACATATGTAGAAGTGTATAAATGTCCGATTTTCCCTTGGCGCAGACGCTTCGAGACGCGCGACGCAAGCAGGGTCTGACCCAGGAAGCCCTGGGCAATCGCCTGAGGATCCCGCAGACCCACGTCTCAGCGATGGAGGCGGGAACTGTCGACGTGCGCGCCTCCACGCTCATCGCCTGGACGAGGGCTCTGGGCCTTGAACTTCTTCTGCTGCCCAGAGAGGTCGTACCGGCGGTCCAGTTCCTGAAGAAGGAGATGGCAAAGCCGGAGCCGAACACGGCACGCCCGTCGCAGCCGCTCTACGGATCGACCGAGATGGACGAGGACGAAGAAGACGAACCCGCGCCGCGCCCCTGAGAGGACATCGTCCATGCCCGAGAGACCCCATACCCTCGAGATTTCGCTGAACGACACCCTCGTGGGCACGATCACGAACGTGCCCGGCGACAAGAACAGCTTCGCGTTCGATCCGGCATACCGCGCCAACGACGAACGGCCGACCCTCAGCCTCGGCTTCCTTGCCGACACGGGAGGTCTTGTGGACGACGTCCCTACGACGAACGCCAGGCTGCCGCCCTACTTCTCCAACCTGCTCCCCGAAGGCAAGCTGCGCGACTACGTGGCCGAGGCCGCGGACATCCATCCTCAGCGGGAATTCCTGCTCCTGTGGGCCCTGGGAAAGGACCTCCCCGGCGCCATCAAGGTCCGCGCGTTGGGAATGTCCCAGCAGGACGAAGCCAAGGATGCGGACGTGCGGCGCGCCGAGACCTCCCCGCTCAAGTTCTCCTTGGCCGGCGTGCAGCTGAAGTTCTCGGCTTTGGCTTCGGCGACGGGCGGCATGACCGTCCCGGTGAACGGCCTGGGCGGCGACTGGATACTGAAGCTGCCGTCCATGACCCACGAAGGCGTCTCCGAAAACGAATTCGTCATGCTCGGCATCGCCGCCGCGCTGGGCATCGAGACGCCGGACCGCAGGCTGCTGGATCCGTCGGAGATCCAGGGCCTTCCGGAGGACGTCGGACAGCTGAAGGGGAAGGCATTGGCCGTGAGACGCTACGACCGCCCGTCCGACGGTGCCCGCGTCCATCAGGAGGATTTCGCCCAGATATTCAACCAGTATCCGGAGCAGAAGTACAAGAACCGCAACTTCTCCAACATCGCGGCCGTGATCACGGATCAGATGGGCTTCGACGCCGGCCTGGAGTTCGTTCGCAGGCAGATCTTCAACGCCATCATCGGCAACGGCGACATGCACCTCAAGAACTGGTCCCTCGTCTATCCCGACGGCAAGACCCCGAAACTCGCGCCAGCCTACGATTACCTGTCGACGATTCCGTACATCCCGAGCGACAAGCTCGCGCTGAATTTCGGCGGCTCGAAGGACTTCTTCCCGGTCGACCGGGAAAGGTCCAAGCGTTTCGCCGACAAAGCGAGGCTGCCCGCGGAAGCCGTCTGGACCGCCGTCGAGGAGACGTCCACCCGCACTTGGGATGAATGGAAACGTTCACCCGCAGCGGAGCTCATTCCGGGCGACGTGTTCGCCAAGATCGACGAGCACGTGGAGCAGTCCATGGCGCGGTTCGACGTGCCCTACGCCAAACCGATGCAGCCGTAATCCCAGCCTGCGCGAGCCCTAGTCGCCTCGAAAAATCAGCCTGCGGTGTTCAGCCAGGAAATGCCGATGTCCATCGTTCAGCGGATCAGACCGAATAACCAATATCCGCTTCAGCTGCAGTGATTCGAAAAGATTCGCGGGGACGAACCGCCAGACCGCACGGCGCGCGGCCTCCGGGATCCACAGAGAGCATCTGCGGATGCGGACGGCGGTAGCCAAACGTCTTCGCCGCTTTGAGTCCCCGGTGAACCTCGATCAAGCCAACGACTTCGGCGGGCAGCGGCACATCCTTCCAACGGCGTGCGCACCACCCTTCGTCGTAGACCGGGAAAAGGTCCTTGATCTTGGCGCGCGTCGCAAGCCCGCGGCGCGCAATCTCGGCTGCCGACGCGCAGGCGTCGGGCAGGTCGAACCATAAATTGCCGATCGTGGTGGAGTATCCACCCCAGGCCTCGACCACCTTGATGCCGGCCAGCGCCGCCTTCCGGCGCAGCATGCCGATCAGCAACGTCCTGGCCCAATAGTTCGGCAGGCGGTTGGTCCTCCTCGACGGGCCGCCGCTGCGCAGCTTGCCCAGGCCCTGCTCCGCTGAATTCGTAGGCCAAGGCCCGGACGACCCTGAGTAGGTCTTCCAGCGTGCGCAGCCGGCGGTCCTCGGCCATCAGGGGCCTCTAGGAACGGAAAGTTCGGGTTGCGCATCCAAACCGCGCTTGACCACCCTCCTCGCGGCCTTTCTCAGCCGGACGCGGGCATGGTAGTCGCCAAAGTCGACGCCCTCGGCGAGATAAAACGGCGAGGTGTTGCGCAGCCTAACCATCTCGCGATCTCGACTGATGAGCTTCGAAGCCAGTTCCTTCGGCGGTAGCGCAAGCAGCTCCTGCCATTCGCGCACGAAGGGCCAGTCGGCGAACTGGCTCGCCTGGCGCTCATGCGCCACCTTGGCCTTCTCCACCAACGACGGGTCGTGACGAAGCATCCGCGCGATCAGCCGATGCATCATCAGCTTCGCGGTGTCGCCTACTACGCCCTCGTTCAGTCCGTCGCCCATGGCGGGGATCGCCTCACTCTCGGCAATACGAGCGTTCGTTTAGGCCCGCTTAGAAATATAAACAGCCGGACGGTAACACGAAAGAGCGCTGATCAGGCTCGGACGGCGATGGTTACTTCTTCAATTCATAGTCGCCGGAAAGCCACCCCAGCAGCAGTTCCTCGGTCACCCGGGAGACATTGGTGTTCTCCCGGATCGCCTTGATTTTGGCGTCCTCGACCACCTTTTCCTTGATGATCTCCGTCAAGGCCGCCAGCCGCGGGCGTAGCGCCTCAGCGCAGCCCTCTCTGCCTCCGGAACGCCGTCTCGTCCATGCCGGCGGACAGCCGCTCCTCCCAGGCGAGGCTGAGCATCTCCACGGAAAAATCCGGTATCCCGATCACGCGACCGATGTCGGCCGCCATCCCGAGAACTGCCTCTTTCTCCAACGGGGAGCCGCCGTCGACCAGGAAGACGTACGGCGAGCGCTTGGCATCGGAATAGGTGCGGCGCGAGTACACCACGTACTCGTAGAGCACGTGGGCCAGGCTCTCGGTGATGACGATCGGACGGGCATCGAAAGAGTCCTTGCCGCCCACGATGATCTGCTTCTCGGGGCCGTTGACGATCAGGTCCGTGGTCCGCAACACCAGCGCTTCTAGAAGCTCCATCCCGGTGGAAGCGCTCGCAGTCAGAGGTCGCCGACCTGAAGATGGTGGATAACCCGAATGCCCCACAACCTTGATTGGTTCGGCAGGGCAACTGCAAGCGATACAGCGCTAACGGCGAATGCGCGTTTTATCTAGAGCTCGCTTCTATCTGGCACACCCGCCCTCGTAGGATCGCTCAAGTCGTCGCGTGACGTTCCGTCGATGAAGTCTTAGGTTACTGTCTGAATTCGTCCGGAAGGCTACCGGGCAGATTAGGCGGCGTCGTCTGATCGCGATAATGCGCGAGAACCTGAAGCCGAATGGCCGACGACAGATTTCCCTGATCCCTATTGCGGTCGATCTCGCTTACTAGATCCGACAACGTGAGACTGCGCTCACCGGCGATTTCCTTCATGCCGCTCCAAAACGCTTCTTCCAAACTGACGCTCGTCTTATGACCGCCAATGACAATGGACCTCTTGGCTACCGGAGACTTCATACGATTGCTCCCTGGCTTTCCACACTCGATGGTAGGTTACAAATAACTGTTGCACAGGACCATCGCAGACCGACGGCATTTATCAAGCCACGCTTTAGGAGATGATGGGGCAGCGCCAAGAGCAAAGCGCCTTAGTGCTGCATCGACCGGTACCACCACGAGGTGGAGGCCACCGGCCGTGAAGGCCTTCTCCCGTCTCGGTGCCAGGCCCGCCCGCCTCGGCCACGCGATGACCCTGGGCACCGTAGGAATGCGCGTAGGCGACGAAATCCAGATTGCCGAAAGTCATCCCCGCATTTCGTGATTGCGTGTGGCTGGGCCACTATTGGTAAGGTGCAGATATACTCATTGTAGAAAGTCCGGCTCGCCCACGAAGGTCGGCTCAATACCGAGTACCTTCAGCGCAACAGCGGGATAACTGCGTTACCCGACTGGACCGAGCAGATCAGGCCGCGCAGCGCAGCCTGATCGCATCACACCTATTTCAAACGGACCGTTACGCCTCCCACTGCAGCCGACAATTCAGCGCCGACCTTTGGGCCGCTGAGCTGCAGGACCACGCCATTGGCATTCTGCAGTTGGACGCCCCTGGCCCCGGCGGCAACCGCACCGCCAGCTCCTTCCGATCTAGCTCACGTCAAATAAGCGCGCGGCCTTCGCCGCCCGCGATTGCGGTATCGCACCGGGATACATAAGTGCTGCTCACCGTGTCGATCCATTCCGGAGAAGCCCGATTTTCCATCTCATTTTTGGCCTCCCCTGGCTGCTCGTCGTCACCCGCTTCCTCTGGCCCCTTCATCTTCCACTTGCTGCAAAATTTGCGGTCGCGCTGCTTCTGCTGGTGGCATCGCAATTCCATTTTTGGAGCAAGCTCTCTTCGGGTTCGGTGCTCTGTCCCGAATTTCCACGCCCGGTCGTCGTCCTTTTCAACTGGGCCTTCGGCGGCATCATTCTTCTCGCGCTACTGCAAATGCTGCTGGACGGAGCAACGCTCGTCGGTGCGCTGATCCCTGGTGGTAGCTTCAGCGTGCCCGACGGCTTCCGGTACGCGATGGCGGGTCTGGCCGCCTGTCTGGCTGCGATCGGCGTGATGCAAGCCACACGAATTCCGCCTCTGAAAGACATAGAAGTACGCATCCAAGGGCTTCCGCGGCAATTCGACGGTTACACGATCCTGCAACTGACAGATCTTCACATTAGCCGCCTGTTTCCCGCCGCATGGGCGCGTGCCGTCATCGAGCGCTCGAACATCCTTAATGTGGATCTGATCGCGATCACGGGAGATCTGATCGACGGCACGCTCGCCGTCCGACGCGCGGACGTCGAGCCGCTTCGGGACCTGCGCGCGATCGACGGCGTTTACGTGATCCCCGGCAACCACGAATACTACTTCGGCTACGCTGCCTGGATGCAGCACTACGCTTCGATGGGAATGGTCACACTTGAGAACAGGCACGTCGTTCTCGATCGTGGCGGCGGGCGGCTCGTCCTCGCTGGCGTCACCGATCGCGCATCGCGCGGCGGCGGCTTCACCGCACCGGACATCGAGGCCGCCGTCGATGGTTCCCCCGACGGCGCTCCAGTCATCCTACTCGATCATCAGCCGAGCGAAGCTCAGCGCGCCGCAGCGCTCGGCGTGAAGCTTCAGCTTTCCGGACATACGCATGGTGGATTGATCGTCGGGCTGGATAGGCTGGCCGCGCGCGCCAACGCGGGCTATGTCTCCGGCCGCTACCAGGTCGGCGGAATGACGCTTTACGTGAACAACGGCACCGGGCTTTGGCCGGGATTCGCGCTACGGCTCGGACGCCCGCCGGAGCTAACACGGATCACACTGCGACCCAGACCATAGTCAGCGCCCGATACTGGCAGCTTCCGCTGCCGCGCGTTGCATGCTTGATGACATTTCGCCGGTCACTGTGCTTTGCTCTTCAACCGCAGCCGCGGTAGCGGTAACATACTCGCTGACATTCTGAATTTCCTGCTTAATTGCTTCAAGCGCGGTGACAACTTCACTCGATATGCCGTTCAAACTGTCGATCTCGCGAGTAATCTTGTCAGTGGCCTGCTTAGCCTGATTTGCAAGATTTTTAACTTCGGACGCGACGACTGCAAAGCCGCGTCCTGCCTCGCCAGCGCGGGCGGATTCAATCGTGGCATTCAGGGCAAGAAGATTGATCTGCCCTGTAATGTTTCCAATCAGTTCGACGATACCGCTCATGGCCTGCGCTGCCGCACTGAGGCGTTGCGCCTGTCCATCGGCGGATTCAACTTTGCCCACCGCCGACATCGCAGTATTCTTCGACTTGACCATCGCTTCGGAAATTTCGCGCACTGACGCGTTTAGTTCTTCGGCGCCTGCCGCGACCGACTCCATCATCGAACGAACCCGCTCGCTCTTCATGCGGGCAATTACCTGAGCCGTCGTATCAGCAGCGTATTTGACGACTTTAAACGGCCTACCGTTAAGATCCAGGATGGGATTGTAGGACGCCTGAATCCAGACTTCCTTGCCGCCCTTTCCGATCCGCTTATACTCGGCGGCCTGGTATTCACCACGGTTCAGACTTGCCCAGAACTCGCGATAGGCAGCTCCATCACGCTCCGAAGGATCGACGAAGACGCTGTGATGCCTGCCCTTGATTTCTCCCAGCGAATATCCCAGCGCTTGCAGGAAGTTCTCGTTCGCCGTCAAGACGATGCCATCCATACCGAATTCGATCACAGCCTGTGATTTTCCAATCGCAGCGATCTGTCCGGCAAGGTCCACAGTTTGGAGCTTTTGCTCGGTAACGTTGGTGGCGAATTTTACCACCTTGAACGGCTTGCCTTTTTCGTCGAGGACCGGATTGTAGGAGGCAAGAATCCACACCTCTTTGCCGCCCTTGCCAATCCGCTTGTACTCGGCGGCCTGGTATTCGCCGCGGTTCAATCGCGCCCAGAATTCTCGATATTCTTCGCTGTTGCGCATCGCCGGTTCGACGAACATGCTGTGATGCTTGCCCTGGATTTCAGCCAACTCATAGCCAAGCGCGTCGAGAAAATTTTCATTCGCGGTGACGATCGTTCCGTCCAGATCGAATTCGATCACGGCTTGCGCTCGCCCGATGGCCGCGATCTTGCTGGTTTCTTCCATACTCTGGATTTTCTTCGCGGTGATGTCGGTCGCGAACTTGATGACCTTGATCGGCCTGCCACCACGATCCATGATCGGGTTGTAGGACGCCTCAATCCAGATCTCCTTGCCACCCTTGCCGACCCGCTTGTATTCGGCGGACTGAAACTCGCCGCGGTTGAGGCTCGCCCAGAACGCTCGGTATGCCGAGCTATCGCGCATTTCCGGCTCGACGAACATGCTGTGATGCTTGCCCTGGATTTCGGTAAGCGTAAATCCGCTCACGGTCAGGAAATTCTGATTGGCTGTGATCACCCCACCGCTCATATCGAATTCGATGACCGCTTGCGATCTGTTGATTGCCGCCAACTGGGCAGCTGCACTATCGGATTTGGAATGTTGTCGCCAGAACGTCATTCTATGCAGTCCCTTATTCGCAATGCAGCGCGTTCAATTTGAACTGCGGGCGCGCGCCAGCGATTCTTGCAATCGCATTCAAAGAAAATGTACTCGCGCTTCACAGGCTTGAATTTTAGAGTCCATTGCGGTCGCACCCAGTTTATGATTGCGGCGCGGGCGCATGGGCTCCTCTGAACCCGACTACTTAAATACGTGACTAGGTATAAAGAGACGCGTTTACGATTCGGTTAGTCCCTACAATGCCTGGCGAGTTCTCGGAGTGACATGCCAATTTCTGCTGTGCTGGTCCAGTGGGTATCATTGTAATCCATCGCATTACTATCAGCGAAAGATTAGTCCGCTTGCAGGACGTAGACCTATATTCGCGAGAATTCCTCTGGCTTGGCCTCATCAGAGAACCAACATCGCAAACTGATCGCCATCAGCGGCCTTAACTTTTCATAGTGCAGACGATCAACAACAGGCGAGATCCGCATAGCATCGCAGCATTTGGATATCGAAAAGCGTAGAGTCCCGTATCGCCCTACGATAGAAAAATTCGTACACGAACGGGAACGGGCGCAGAAATTGCAACATTTGGATGACACCCATGCTTGAGCGTTTTCCCGGCTTCCATACGAAGAATCCGGAGGTGAATCGAGAAATACTTTTTGCCAACTTCAACGTTACTCATTTTGACTGTCAATTTCGAGAAAGACCATTTGTCGCCAAAGCAAATTGGGTTGATACCAAGTATGTCCGGATCACGAGTGCATTTTGCAGCACGTCAACTGACATAACGTATGATGCAGCGCCGGTGGTCCGGCAATTTCTGCAAGCCCATCCCAAAACACACGTAACGTTCAACCACAGAGCTCGATCGGATGAGCTTTCGGCGTCGAATGCCTCAGTCGTAATTCCCGCGGGCTCTTCGTTTCGGGGAATCGCGTCAGGCGAGCACGGAGTTATCGCCCTGAGAATCGAGATTGCTGCACTGAAGACCGTTGTGAGCGCGATGCTCGGAGAGGATATTCCGGCCGAGCAACTTAATGCCGAGCCGTGGACAAACGATCGTTTCGGAAACAGCATGAGAGCCGCCGCCGCCCAATTTATTTCTGATCTGGACTCCGTGATGGAAGGCGATTCGTTTGCCGCTGAGATTTTTGGCCAGGCGCTTCTCGTCCGATTGCTAATGAGCTGCTCAATACAATTTAGTCCGAGACTTAAAGGCCACGTATCATCACCTTCGTTGAACCAGTTGCGTCGGGTTGAGAGCTATCTTGCTGCAAACTGGCAGAAGGACATCGACATTAAGGATATAGCCGACGAGTTCGGGATGAGCGTCCGAAGTATCTTTCGCTATTTCAAATCACTTCGGGGCATGACTCCCAATGAATTCATGCGACAGTTCAGATTAGAAAGAGCGCGCAGCATGTTGGAGGCAGCTGAAGAATCCGACACAGTCATGATGATTGCAATTCGCTGTGGTTTTCAAAGTATGGGACATTTTGCACGCGCATATCGTACTGCGTATGGCGAGCTACCCTCGCAAACCTTGTTAAGAAGGAGATCCAGAACACCTGACGCGGGTGCGTAGGGTTCTGAATCGACGCAGAACGCAGGCGATCCATCCGGGTGCTGTGCCGCAGCTATTATCCAAGGAATCCCCGTGAGTACAGCGTCTCGCTCGCTGTACGCGAGGTCTGGTCGCCGCGCTCAGCGCGCGCTGTCGATGATCATGCCCCCATCCGGGGTGAGGCTATACCCCGTCATAAACTGTGCGTCCTTGCTGGCGAGAAACAGGACCACCGGCGCGATGTCTTCCTCTGGTGATCCGTGCCGCCCAAGCGCGTTGACTGCCGGAGGAGCGTCCGCACCCCAGGTGTTTGCGATCGGGAGGAGGTTATTTACAGTAATCTTGTCGGCGCCCCATTCGCGTGCGGCGACACGGGTTAGGGCGCGAACGGCTTCCTTCGCCATGTCATAAGGGGCGTACTCGACCATGCCGAGAACACCGGCCAGGGAGGCGAAGTTAATGATGCGCCCCTCTCCGCTCGCTTTGAGGTGCGGATAGCATGCTTGCATTGTTCGCAGATAGCCGATTGGGCCCATCTCGAAATTGCGTTGCAATTTTTCGACCGAAAGCTCGATGACCGAGGAGAACACCGCGGAGGGATCGAAAGCGTTGTTTACGAGGATATCGATCCCGCCATAGGCGGCGACCACTTTGTGAACCGCGGCCTTGATTTGATTAGCATCGCTGATGTCACAGACGATACCGAGCGCTGTGCCTCCGGCGGCCTCGATGTCGGCGACGACGGCGTCCACATTGGCGGGTGTGAGCGAAAGAACAGCCACCTTCGCGCCCTCCGCCGCGAATAGTTTCGCAGTGGCACGGCCGATGCCGCGACCACCGCCCGTTACGATGGCAACTTTATCTTTGAGTCGACCCATGCTCATCTCCATTCGCTAAGACTTAGTTGGTGTTCAGCCGCGGCCCGCGCGTAGGGCGACGGGATTTCGCGCGCGGCGTTCTGCGTCATGAAAGAGACGATCAGCAGCACTAGACCGATCACCGCGGGTAGCGCACCCACGGGCTTTCGGACGCCGATATGCGCTAAGCCGGACAGCATTAGGTGATAGAAGATGCCTGCGTAGGCGAGATCGCTAAGCGGCACGCTGACGCGCGTCAGGACTGCAGCCGGTCCAAGGATCTTCACCACGATCATCAGTGGCACCAGGTGGGCGGCGTGATAGCCCAGATCGCCTTGTGCCTTTCGGACGAAGTCCTTCTTTGTCAGGTATAGAACTCCGGACGAGAGATACAGCGCCGACAAGAGCGCCGTGCTGATCCAATAGATATAAGTTTCAGCCATAAGGTCTTCCTGATCACGGTTGCTATCGCAACGTCCGTTTCATCGATGTTGTTGGTAGGACTGGAGGCGCTTTTATTTGCGCGTCTGCTGCACTCATCGAAAATGTCGACTATGATCGATACGATCAAGTAGGATGAAATACTTGCGGCAAGTATGGAAAACCAGACTATGGCTGACGAAGAGATCAACATGCACGAGGAAATGCGGCGTGCATTTGCACTGCTCTCCGGCAAATGGAAGCTGGAGATCATGTGGCTGCTCAATGAGCGGGTCTACAGGTTCGGGGAGCTGCGGAAGGCAATCCCCGGCATCACCCAGCACATGCTGACGGCACAACTGCGCGAGTTGGAAGCGGACGGTCTGGTGTCGCGCACAGTGTTCGCGGAAGTGCCTCTGCGAGTCGACTATGAGATCACGTTAAAGGCCCGCGGACTTGGACCGACGATGGAGGCGCTAACGGCTTGGTGGCTCACATATGGAAGTAGCGTACCAGCTAAACCGCGCTCACGCGGTCGTAAAGCTAAGAACGACTAAATCCAACGAATTAAGTGCTTGCTTGTCAGCCTTCATAACGCTCAGCCCCAGCATGCTGGCAACGATCAAAGAGGCGATGATCAGACGGCGACGCTTCATTTTTAACTCCGCGGTGAAGTCAAGGATGCTGCTCGGATGGTTTGGAATAACCGTCGGCTGTGTCCCCGCCCGAGACGTGATCGTTCGTATTCCGACGCTGCAGGAGCTGCGCGAACCGACGGATGACGACGTAGAAGACTGGCGTGAAGATCAATCCGAATACCGTCACACCGAGCATGCCGAAGAATACCGTCGTGCCAATCGCGTGCCGCAGCTCGGCGCCAGCCCCCTTGGCGATCATCAGGGGCACTACGCCGAGGATGAAGGCGAGTGACGTCATCAGGATCGGCCGCAACCGCAACCGGCAGGCATGTACAACAGCATCGACGATGGTCTCACCTTGCGCTTCGAGATCACGCGCAAATTCGACGATCAAGATCGCGTTCTTAGCAGCAAGGCCGACGAGGACGACAAGCCCGATTTGCGTCAGGATGTTGTTGTCCTGCCCCATCCACATGACGCCGGCGATCGCCGAAAGAAGACACATCGGCACGATCAGGATCACGGAAAGCGGAAGGAACCAGCTTTCATACTGTGCTGCCAGAACGAGGAACACGAAGACGACGCTGAGCGCAAACAAAGCCCCGCCCCCGGCTGCGAGCTTCTCCTGGTAGGAAAGCTCAGTCCATTCGGTCGCATACCCGTCGGGCAATGTGTTGGCCGCGATCTCCTCTACGATTGTCAAGGTCTCGCCGGAGCTTACGGTCGAGATCGAGTTTCCGATGACCTCCGCGCTTGGATAAAGGTTATACCGCGGCACCCGGTCCGGGGCGCTGATCGTCCGGAACGTCGCGAGCGAACCCAGCGGGACCATGTCGCCTGAATCACTACGCGTCTTGAGTTTCGCGATCTGCTCGACGTCGAGCCTGCTCACACCTTCCGCTTGGACAATCACCTGATAGGTGCGCCCCGAAAGGTTGAAGTCGTTCACGTACGAGCTTCCGAGGTAGGCTTCGAGCGTTTCGTGGACACGCTGCGTGGGAACGCCCAGCATCTCGGCCTTGGTTCGATCGATATCGAGGAAGTAACCAGGGGAAGTCGCGCTGAACGGCGAGAAAACAAACGATATGCGCGGATCGGCCCTGAGTGCATCGAGCAGTTTGCGCGTGACCGCATCCAACTGGGCGGAACCGCGATTGTTGATGTCCTGGATACGCAGTGAGAACCCGCCCGATGCACCGATACCCCGCATCGTCGGCGGCGTCAGGATGGCGATCCTGGCGTCGGTGATATCCGAGAAACGCTTTTGCAATTCGGCCTGGATCGCGGCGACCGACTTAGACTTATCGTGCCGTTCGTCAAAGGGCTCCAATTGGGTAAAGACAACGCCCGTATTCGAGCTCAGCGTTCCGGTCGAGAAGTTTTGTCCCGCGAAAATGTGCGACCATTCAACTCCCGGAACCTGCCGAGCCCGCTTGCCCATCTCCTGTACCACGGCGTCGGTTCTCTCAAGCGAGGACCCCTGAGGCAGCTCGGCGGTAGCTATGAGATAGCCTTGATCAGCGGCGGGAACGAAACCCCGCGGAACTATCGAAAATATCCAGAGCGCCATGCCTACGAGAACCGCGTAGACGATCAACATTCCGGCTGCGCCCCCGACTACCTTGCGAGTCAGCTTGCCGTAGGCTTCCGACAATGCGTCGAAAAGCCGGTTGAAACCGTTGATCAGAACCTTCGCCGCTCGCGAGATGATGTTTCGCTTCCGAATGCGTTCAGCGTTGTGAGGTTTCAGCAACAGGCCAGCGAGCGCGGGACTGAGCGTCAGAGAATTGAACGCCGAGATGACAGTCGCCACGGCAATCACGACGGCGAACTGGCGGAAAAACTGTCCGGTAATGCCATCGAGAAACATGGTCGGAACGAAAACCGCGACCAGCACCAATGCGATCGAGACGAGCGCTCCGCCGACTTCGTCCATGGTTTTGCGAGCAGCGTCCTTCGCAGACAGGCCTTCATGGAGATACCGCTCGACGTTCTCCACCACGACGATGGCATCGTCCACCACGATGCCCACCGCGAGCACCAAGGCGAACAATGTCAGGGTATTGATGCTGTAGCCAAACGCGGCCATCGCCGCGAAGGTGCCCACAAGCGAGACCGGGATGGCGAGCAACGGAATGATCGTCGTCCGGAAGCTTTGCAGGAACACGACAACGACGAGAACGACAAGACCGATCGCTTCGTAGATCGTGTGCTGCAGCGCGTCGATCGACGTTCGAACGAAGAATTCGGTTGGGTTGTAGGTCATCAGATAATCGACGCCCGAAGGCAACTTCGGCTTGAAACCCTTCATGACGTTCTGGACGTCTTCGGAGGTCTGCAACGCGTTTGTCCCGGGGCGCTGGAAGACAAGGATCGCAACGGCTGCCGTGTCGTTGATGTACGCATTCGTCCCGTAGTCACGCGCACCGAGCTCCGCCCGACCGACGTCCTTCAGGCGAACGATGCGCCCGTCGTCTCCCCGCTTGACGATGATCTGCTCGAACTGGGCGGGATCGACGAAGCGCCCTTGCACCGAGATAGGCTCCTGGAATGCACGCTTCGCCGAGATGGGCGGTCGGCCGAGATTGCCACCCGCAACTTGCACGTTCTGGGCGCTCAGAGCCGACACCACGTCGGCCGCGGAAAGACCCATCTCCGAAACCTTGTCCGGATCGAGCCAGATGCGCATCGCGTATTCGCGCTCCGCGATAATCTGGGCGTCACCGACGCCGGGCAAGCGCTCGAGGACCGGCACGATCTGCTGGGCCGCATAGTTCGACATGTAGAGTTGGCTGCGACTGGAGTCCGGCGAGATCAACTGCACGACGAGGAGAAAGTCGGGCGAGTTCTTCCGGACATTCACACCGACTCGCCGGACGACCTCGGGAAGCCGCGGCTCGGCCAAGGCCACCCGGTTCTGAACGAGGACCTGAGCCTTGTCGAGATCGGTTCCGATCTTGAAGGTGACGGTGAGGTTGAGACGGCCGTCTTGGGTCGCTTGCGACTGCATGTACAGCATGTCGTCCACGCCGTTCACCTCTTGCTCGATCGGCGTCGCTACGGTGTCAGCAATGGTCTGCGCGCTCGCGCCAGGATACTGAGCAAGAACCGTCACGGTCGGCGGCACCACTTCCGGATACTGGGAGACCGGCAGGCGACTTGCGGCGACGACGCCGATGATGAGCATGGCAATCGACATGGCGATGGCGAAGACAGGTCTGTCGATGAAGAAGCGACCAATGTTCATCGGATAACGCCTCCGGTTTGCGCGTCAGCATTTCGCTGGGCGCCGGACGGGCCGTCCACGACCGCAACGGCCTCCCCGGCCCGGATGTTCTGAGATCCTGACGATATCACCACGTCGCCAGCGCCGACCCCGTCGCGTACCAGACGCAGACCGTCGATGAGCGGCCCCAGCGTGACGTTACGGAGGCGTGCCTTGCCGTCCTCAACGACGAAGACGACGCGGGCCCCTTGATCGGTAGAAACCGCTTGGTCCGGAATCATGACGGCGTCATGCGCGGCCGTACCAGCGAGTTGAACTTTGGCAAACAGGCCCGGCGCCAAGGAAAGATCCTTGTTACCCACGATGGACCGCATGCGAACCGTGCCACTGCCGCGATCGATCTGGTTGGAGACGAAGTCCAGCTTGCCAGACCTTGGAAATCCCTTATCACCCGGTAGCGCAATTCTAACAGTGTTGATGCCTTCGCGCAGGCTTGGCCGGGAACCGTCCTGCATTGAGCGTACGTATTTGAGATAGGCGTCCTGATCGACGTCGAAGGTCAGCCGTATAGGATCAAGCGACACAATATTGGTCAGAAGGGTCGCATTGGTATCGCCGCCGCTGATCAGATTCCCCACGCTGACGGTGTGCGTGTCGATCCGTCCGGAAACAGGCGCGCGCACTTCCGTGAATTCGAGGTTCAATTTCGCGCGGTCCAACGCGGCATTTGCCGCTGCAAGGCGTGCTTCCCCCTGACGTACCGTCGTGGTGCGCTCGTCGAACGTGCGCTCCGGAACTGTATCGGATTTGCGAAGGACTTCGGCGCGCGCCAATTCCTGGCGTGCGAAGCCCAGTGTCGAATCCGCCACCTTCGCGTCAGCCTCAGCCGACGCCGCGGCCATCGCAAACGGGCGGCGATCGATCGTAAAGAGAAGGTCTCCCTGCTTTACCATCTGACCGTCCTGAAAATGGATGGCAGTCAGATATCCGCTCACTCTCGCCCGAATCTGGACGCTCTCGACCGCAGTGAAGCGGCCAGTGTACTCGTCCCACTCGGTGACCGCTTTGATGGTAGGCTTCGCAGCAACGACGCGCAGTGCATTTGGCTTGGCATCCTCGACCTTCTTCGCACCGGCGTCGCAAGCTGCGAGCGACAGAGCGGCCAGAAACACTAACGCGACGCGCCCCGGGGCTGCGAGCGGATGGTGGGTCATATCGTTACTTTGCGGCTGCGGCGCGCGACCGTCTTAAAAGCGGATCTACGCGTGATGAACTTGAACTTGGAGCCTGCGGCGACGGGGCACCGTGGCTGGCGGATCTGAGGCCGACGACGACCTCGGACACCGCTCACGAATCCTCATCGTGGAACATACGGACCTTGAATCAGGTCGTGGAGTCAGCCGACGTTTGACGTCGCAATGAGCTCCGCTCATCGTAGTTTCCGCCTGTTCGGGCCGTCGTGGTGTTGCGACGAAATGTCCGCCACCCTAATTTGCCCGGACGATCAACCTTGAGAGCCTCCATGAAGCCCCACGTTATCTGCCACATGGGAACGTCGCTCGACGGCCGCACCATTCCGAGTCGCTGGCGCCCCACGGACGCCCAAATCGGCGATCTCTATGACCGCCTGCATACCGAGATCGATTGCGATGCGTGGATCGTCGGACGGGTCACCGGCCAGGAATTCGCAAAGCGTAAGGGCGGCTATCCCTCAACAACATCGAACAGCTATCCCCGCGAGCCGTGGATTGCGACGCGCGATGTGGACGCCTATGCCGTTGTTCTGGACGAGCGCGGCAAGATCACTTGGGGCCGCTCCGACATCGGCGGAGACCACATCGTCGTCGTACTCTGCGAAGCAGTTCCGGACGCCCATCTCGCCGGTCTGCGGAGCGAGGGAATCTCCTACGTCTTCGCGGGTAATGAGAAGCTCGACCTTTCCACTGCGCTTGAGGTCTTGAACAGCGAACTCGGCATCGAGCGGTTGCTTCTTGAAGGTGGCGGAAACATCAACGGGGCATTTCTGCGCGCTGGATTGATTGACGAAATCAGTCTTATCCTGGTCCCGGCAATCGACGGCGCTTCGGGAGTTCCGGCGCTTTTCGATGGACCCGATGCATTGGAAGAGACGCCTACGCCGATCCGGTCCATCACGCTGCAGAGTTGCACGCTGAAGGAAGGCGGCAACGTTTGGCTACGCTATTCGGTAAAATCTGAATAGTGGATGAGCTCAGTTCATCGCGGCATCAACTCGGTGCCGATTGTTGAAGTCCCCTCTTCCTCTTAGTTGCTGGTCGGTCGCGGTCTTCCGCACGGTTCCACAGCAACAGAGTGAACAGATGGCATCCTTGACGGCAGTTCCGCTTTCTACCGAGGCCGATCAGGTGGTACATCCGTCCTGGAGCGGCATTTACGCGATGGCAGTTTGCGTCGCTGTGCTGATTGCCTCTGAATTCATGCCAGTGAGCTTGTTGAGCCCGATTGCCGCCGATCTCGGATTGACCGAAGGTCAGGCCGGTCAGGCCATCGCGATCTCCGGCGTGCTCGCCGTGATCACCAGCTTCTCGATCGCTTCCATCGCCGGAAAGTTCGACCGCAAATGGGTTTTGCTCGCGCTGTCATCGCTTCTGATCGTCTCCGGCGTGATGGTTGCCTCAGCTCCAACCTTTGCAATTCTGATGGCCGGGCGCGCCCTGCTCGGCATCGCGATCGGCGGCTTCTGGTCGATGTCGACCGCGACGATCATGCGGCTTGTCCCCACGGCGTCCCTACCACGCGGTCTTGCTATTGTTTATGGCGGTAATGCTTTGGCAGCCGCGGTTTCCGCTCCCCTTGGCAGCCTTCTGGGAGGCATCATCGGTTGGCGCTTCACATTCCTGAGTGTGGTGCCACTCGCGGTCATCGCCGTCGTCTGGCAGGCCATCACGCTCCCGAAGATGCCCGCCGTTGATCGCGTCGATACCGGCGGCACGTTGCGTGTGCTCGGCGACCGGAACGTCGTGCTCGGCCTATTCGCCGTTGCCATGCTCTTCCTTGGGCAATTCTCGCTCTTCACCTATCTCCGTCCATTCCTTGAGCAGGTGACGGGTGCGACTGTCTCGATGCTCTCAGCAATGCTGCTCGTCGTGGGCATCGCGGGATTCATCGGAACCTCCTTCATTGGCCGCGTCATCGGCAATCGGCTTCGTGCTCTTCTTGCCGTCATCCCGCTCATCATGGCCGCAACCGCGATCGCACTCGGCGTATTCGGCAAGTCTTCCATAGTGACCGCACTCCTGCTCGCCGTATGGGGACTCGTCAGCACGGCAGCTCCCGTCGTCTGGTCCACCTGGTTGTCGCGAACACTGCCGCAGGACGCTGAAATCGGCGGCGGCCTCATGGTCGGCACAATCCAATTGGCGATCACGATTGGCGCCGCGGTGGGTGGCATCGTGTTCGACGCGAGAGGTCCCGTGGTCGATTTTGTCGGAAGCGGCTTCGTGCTGGTCATTGCTGCCATTGTCGCTTTCGTCGGAGTTCGCGATGCGGCGGCTCGGCCCCAAGGGGCCTGACAGCGGTTGGTGGATGAGCAGCATTCACTAAGGCGTTAAACGAACCACACGTAACCAAAACCGATCTCGCGGCTTAACTTAGAAGCATTCGAGGAACGGTGGAGATGATATGCAGAACCCCCAATTCGACCTTTCGCGGCGGGAAATCCTCGCTGGCAGCGCTGCGACGGCGGTGATGGCGATCACCCCCGGCGCAAATGCGCAGACAACTGGTTCAGGTCCGGCACCGGCACCCATGCCCGTTGCTTTCGACGTGAACGGTAAGACCGTACATCTCGATCTTGATGCCCGTACCACTCTGTTAGACGCGCTACGCGAGCATCTCCATCTGACCGGTACCAAAAAGGGCTGCGATCACGGCCAGTGCGGCGCCTGTACGGTGATGGTTGACGGCGTGCGCATCAACTCCTGCCTCACGCTCGCCGTGATGCACGAAGGAGACCGCATCACCACCGTCGAAGGACTGGGCACCCCCGCCGACCTCCATCCCATGCAGGCGGCCTTTATCAAGCACGATGCGTTCCAATGCGGCTATTGCACTCCCGGACAAATTTGCTCGGCGGTGGCAGTTCTGGCCGAAATCAAAGCTGGCATTCCGAGCCACATCAGCGGTGACATCTCGGCCGATCCGCAAGCCACGGTCGATGAGATCCGCGAGCGGATGAGTGGCAACATCTGCCGCTGCGGCGCCTATTCCAACATAGTCGAAGCAATGTCCGAAGTCGGAGGGATCAAGGCATGAAGGCTTTCACCTATGAACGCGCCACCTCCGCGAAGGATGCCGCAGCCAAGGCGATAAAGACCCCAGGAGCCAGATTTATCGCAGGTGGCACGAATCTACTCGACCTCATGAAACTGGAGATCGAGGCCCCGCGACATTTGATCGACGTAAACGGTGTCGGTCTCGACAAAATTGAGAATACTGCCGACGGTGGCGTGCAGATCGGTGCGCTTGTCAGAAATACGACGCTCGCCGCGGACATCCGAATCCGGAAGGACTACGGGGTGTTGAGCCGCGCTCTCCTCGCCGGCGCATCCGGGCAGCTCCGCAACAAAGCGACCACTGCGGGCAATCTGTTGCAGCGAACCCGCTGTCCGTATTTTTACGACACCAATCAGCCCTGCAATAAGCGGACGCCTGGCTCCGGTTGTTCGGCGATCGGGGGATATAGCCGCCAGCTCGGCCTCGTGGGTGTAAGCGAGGCCTGTATCGCCACCCATCCGTCCGACATGGCGGTCGCCATGCGCGCGCTCGACGCGAAGATCGCCACCGTGGATGCGGACGGACGGACGAGAAGCATTCCCATTGCGAATTTCCATCGCCTACCGGGGGACACCCCGCATCTCGACACGACACTGGCTCCGGGAGAAGTGATCACGGCGGTGACGCTGCCGCCGCCAATCGGAGGCAAACACATTTATCGGAAAGTGCGCGACCGGGCCTCCTATGCTTTCGCTCTCGTCTCGGTAGCTGCCGTGCTTCAGCCTGACGGCACGGGACAGGTCGCCGTCGGCGGCGTGGCACCGAAGCCGTGGCGCCTGAAGGATGCTGACGCCGAGTTGCCGCGCGGCCCCAAGGCTTTCTCGGACCGTCTGCTCGCAGACGCCAAACCGTCTGGCGACAACGCATTCAAAATCCCGCTCGTCGAGAGAACCATGGCAGCAGTGATGAACGAAGCGAGGCAGAAATGAAATTCGAGAAACCCGCAGGAACAAATCCGATCGACCGCATGCTGGTCGTTGGTCAACCGCTGCCCCGCATCGACGGCGCACTGAAGACGACCGGTCGTGCTACCTACGCCTATGAACATGACGTCGTCACCAATCCTGCCTACGGCCATATCGTCGGGGCGTCGATCGCCAAGGGGCGTATCGAACGGATTCATCTCACCGATGCCCGTCGTGCCCCGGGCGTCATTACGATCGTGACTGCGGCCGAGGCTGGAAAACTTGGCAAGGGCAAGTTCAATACCGCCAAGCTTTTGGGCGGCCCCAACGTCGATCATTATCACCAGGCAATCGCCGTGGTCGTCGCCGAGACCTTCGAGCAGGCCCGCTCCGCAGCCGCGCTGGTGCGCGTGGATTACTCTACCTCGTCCCCCGGAAACTTCGATCTCGATACGGCATTGAAGTCCGGAAAGCTTGTGAAAGATCCGAACGGCGCGAAGGACGGCCCCCTTGAAGACCGCGTCGGCAACTTCGAGCAAGCGTTCGCTAGTGCGGAAGTGAAGCTGGACAAGTCGTATACGACGCCCGACCAGAGCCATTCCGCGATGGAGCCTCATGCAACCATTGCAGCCTGGGAGGGGGAAAAACTCACCGTCTGGACCTCGAACCAGATGATCGACTGGGGTCGTACAGATCTGGCGACAACGCTCGGGATTAAGAAGGAGAATGTCCGCATGGTGTCGCCCTATGTAGGCGGCGGCTTCGGCGGCAAGCTCTTCCTGAGGACCGACGCCTTGATGGCCGCGCTCGCCGCCAGGTTTGCGAAGCGCCCCGTCAAGGTCGCCCTGCCCCGTCCCTTCATCGCCAACAACACCACGCACCGGCCTGCCACGCGGCAGCGTGTCCGGATCGGAGCAATGAAGGACGGGGCGATCGTTGCAATCGCGCATGAGAGCGGCTCTGGCGACCTGGCGGGCGGCGGCCCGGAGACGGCCGTCAATCAGACGAGGCTGCTTTACGCTGGCGCAAACCGTCTGATGTCGATGCGGCTCGCAGTACTGGATCTCCCCGAGGGCAACGCCATGCGTGCTCCAGGCGAGGCTCCTGGTCTAATGGCTCTGGAGATCGCAGTGGACGAACTCGCCGAGACCCTCGGTATGGATCCGATCGAATTGCGCGTCCGCAACGACACACAGGTCGATCCTGAGAAACCGGACCGACCATTCTCACAGCGCAATCTCGTACGCTGCATGGTCGATGGAGCAGCGCGCTTCGGTTGGGACAAGCGGAATCCGGTGCCGGGACAGACCCGCGACGGTCGTTGGCTCGTCGGAATAGGGATGGCAGCGGGCTTCCGGAACAACTTGAACCTACCGTCTGGAGCACGCGTCCGCCTTCGCCGCGATGGCATCGTCGTCGTCGAGACCGACATGACTGACATCGGCACCGGCAGCTACACGATCATCGCGCAGACAGCGGCCGAGATGATGGGTGTCGGGATCGACAGGGTTGTCGTGCTGCTCGGTGACTCCGCCTTCCCAGTCTCTGCCGGTTCGGGTGGTCAATTCGGCGCAAACAGCGCGACATCCGGCGTTTATGCTGCCTGCGTGATGCTGCGGGACGCTATCGCGCAGCGCCTCGGCTTCAACTCTGCCGACACCACCTTTGCCGATGGCGAGGTCCGTAGCGGCAACCGATCGGTCCCCCTAGCCGACGCCGCTCGCCAAGGCGATCTGGTCGCGGAGGACAAAATCGAATGGGGTGATTTGAGCAAAACCTATCAGCAGTCAACGTTCAGCGCGCACTTCGTTGAAGCAGCCGTCGATGGATTCACCGGCGAGATCCGCGTTCGTCGGATGCTCGCCGTCTGCGCCGCGGGCCGCATCATCAACCCGCGAACGGCGCGCAGCCAGGTCATCGGCGCTATGACGATGGGTGTAGGCGGTGCGCTGATGGAAGAACTCGCGGTGGACAAGCGGCGCGGTTTCTTCGTGAACCACGATCTCGCTGGCTACGAAGTGCCGGTCCATGCCGACATTCCGCATCAGGACGTCGTCTTCCTCGATGAAGCCGACGACAAGGTCTCACCGATGAAAGCCAAGGGTATCGGAGAACTTGGCCTGTGCGGTGTGGGAGCAGCCGTGGCGAATGCCGTCTACAACGCCACTGGCGTCCGTGTCCGGGATTACCCCATCACGCTGGACAAGCACCTTCGGGCGCTGCCGGCGATGTCCTGATCTCCTACTCGCGGTGACGCAGCGCCTCGACGAGGGCAACGAAGGCTGGCGACGACTGCCGTCGGCTCGGATAATAGAGATAGTAGCCGTCCCACGGCGGCGACCATTTCTGCAAAACGCGAACGAGCCTTCCCTCCTCGACGTAGGGCAGGATGATCTCTTCCGGAATGTACGCCAATCCAAAACCGTCCAAGGTCGCTTCGAGGGCGTCGAAAGTGTTATTGAAGGCGAGTTGGCCATCGACGCGAACCTTTATCTCTCGGCCGTCATTCTCGAATTCCCACGCGTACAGGGCGCCGGAACTCGGCAGCCGGAAGTTGATGCACGTATGGCCAACCAGCTCCTTCGGATGAAGCGGCGTCTGACGACCGACGAAGTAAGACGGCGCGCCGACGACCGCGAGACAAAAGTCAGGTCCGATACGCGCTGAGATCATGTCCTTGGCGAGATGTTCGCCCATGCGCACTCCTGCATCGAAGCGCTCGGTTACGATGTCGCTGAGACCGTTGTCGAGGACGAGCTCAACCTTGATGTCAGGATACTGAGGCAGGAATTTCCGCAGTTTTGGCCAGAGGACGTGCTTGATGGCATAGTCAGCCGCCGCGATCCGGATTGTCCCGGCCGGCTTGTCTCGTAGTTCGTTCAACGCATCGACCTGAATTTCGATCTCGTCGAAGTGCGGACCGATGCCATCGAGCAGTCGCTCGCCCGCTGCGGTCGGCGACACGGCTCGGGTCGTGCGTGTGAGCAGTCGAACCCCAAGCCTTTCCTCCAGCAAGCGGATGGTATGACTCAACGCCGACTGCGAGACGCCCATCTTGGCGGCGGCCTTGGTAAAACTGCGCTCGCGGGCCACAGCGATAAACGCCGCCAAATCGTTGATGTTCTCGCGCGCCATTGATGAATTATCCTCATACCAAAATGTCAATTATACTCGGAAAAATCAATATGACGTCGACGGTCTGCGACGAGGTGACCTCCATAGTTCCACTATTCATGAGGAAACCTCATGATTACATACCGCTTTCAGGTGCTAGTTGATGATAGGGTTCCGGGTTACGTTTTGCGAATATGCCAGTTGATCGATCCGACCTAGCCGATTTCACGTATTTCTTGGCGATTGCGAAGCATCGCAGCTTTCGCCGTGCCGGTACCGAACTTGGCGTCAGTGCATCTGCGCTGAGCCATTCTCTAAAGGGATTGGAAGCCCGTCTCGGCGTTCGACTTTTGAACCGCACGAACCGTAGCGTCACGCTCACGACGGCTGGTGAGCAGCTACGGGACGCCATCAGTCAGCCCTTCGACGCCATTGGTCACGCGGTCGAGGCCTTGAATAATTTCAGGGACACGCCTTCAGGGCGGATTCGACTGAACGTCATGCAAGATGCAGTGCCGCTATTGTTGGGGCCAGTCATGCCGACCTTCGTTGATCGTTACCCGGACGTCGATATTGATCTGGTCGTCAGCAACCGGATGGTGGACGTAGTCGAGGAAGGTTTTGACGCTGGAATCCGTTACGGCGGTACTGTTCCTCAGGACATGATCGCTTCACGGCTATCGGCCGATTTTCGTTGGGTTGTCGCGGCCTCTCCCGCCTACCTCGAACGCTTCAGCGTACCAACCCATCCAGACGATCTGCGAAATCACCGGTGCCTTCGCCTTCGGCTTGGCAACGACCGCATCTATCACTGGGAGTTCGACAAGGGCCCTGAACACATTGAGATAGATGTCCCTGGCTCCATCACCATCGATGAGTCGGGAGCCGCGATGGCCTTCGTACGCGGCGGCGTCGGCCTTCTGTTTGTCGCCGAGCCGCTCATCATGCCGCAACTTGCCAGTGGAGAACTGAAGCTGGTGCTAGAAGATTGGGCTACGCCTGGCCCCGGATTTTACATGTACCACCCCAGTCGGCGGCAAATACCGACCGGTCTGCGACTGCTGTCCGAGCTGATCCGTGAATTGCGTCCGATGGGACTATAGATATGCCTTTCAGAAATCGAAATCAGAACAACCTTGGGGCAGACCTCACGGCGTACTCCCGCAGCGCCTAATGCGAATAGTCACCATTCCCAATCAGTCGTCGGTCGCCAAAGCCTACGAGCAGTTCGACGACGACGGCAGAATGAAGCCGTCTCCGTATTGCGATCGCATCGTCGACATCGCTGAGGAACTGGTAAAGCTCACGGTGCTGACGCGGGGTGTCTCTCCAACATCTCCCATGGGAGACGACCAAGCTGCGCTTCGCGCTAATCCCATCGACGACCGCTTAGCGTGGAGACCATCTTCTGGATTGTGGTGTCATGCCAGCCTTTGGCCCGATGCCAATAAGTTTGCCACCCAGACATCGACATCTAAAAGTATACGAAGCGGTGCAGTCACGGATTTGGCTCTGGTTGCCATGCGGCTTCAGTCAGGCGTGTAGCATCTTCCATGAGATCAATCTCGTCCGAGAGGTCGCTGGGGCCTTGAAACATACCCTCAGCAGCCAACCGTTCGTTGGCTATCTCCAACCGCACAACCTTGGTCGCCCTCGGCAGCAAGGTTCGCCGCCATTCGCCCGGCGCTATTCCCTCAACCCGCCGGAAGGCGCGGCTTAGTGCGGTGTCGGAGTCATAGCCGACCCTGACAGCAACTTCCGCCAAGCCCGCGCCCTTCCGCATAAGGGTCTTGGCGCGATACATCCGCCACCGCGTCACATAGTTCAGCGGCGTCTCGCCGAGAACCGAACGGAAGCTTTGGGCGAAGGTCGAGCGCGATACGCCCGCGACACGCGCCATCTCCTCGACCGTCCAGTCGTGTGCGATGTCGGCATGAACGGTGCGAATGACCTTGGCCAATGGTCTGTGCCTCAGCGCCGCAAGCCACCCGCTGGCCTGCGTCCCGTCCGCCGCAACCCATGCGCGGATTGTTTGGATGAAGAGCACATCCGTCAGTCGCTCGACGACCAAGTCCGCGCCGAGCCCCTCCGCCCGGCTCTCCAAGCCAATGAGCCGCAGGGTGGTCTCAAGCAAATCGAGGTCATCATGCGCCAAGCTGACATGGAGCAAGTCGGGCAACAAGGCCAGCAGGGGCTCAGCCGCGATCGGGTCGAACGAAAGACGCGCGGACACCATTTCCATCAGAGGGCCACCGCCGCCATGGTTGACAGTGCGGTCCGGGATGGTGGTGAAACCCGTGGCTTCCGAGAAGCCAGGCAGGGCCGAAAATAGCTCGGCGCAATCCACGATGGGGCTATCAGGCCGATCCGCCATCGCGAAACGCACACCCTCCTTGATGATGAGACAATCGCCCCTGGCGACTGCCAGAGGAGCCGTAGCCTCTGACAGGAGCCAGCCTGCGCCTTCCGCAATCATCACCAGCCGGGCCTGATAGCCGGTGTCGAATGCCACGCCCCAGGGCGCGGACATGCGGAACCGAACGTAAAGCGAACTCGCCACGCTCATGGCGCTCACAACATCATCGAAAGGATCCATCCGAACTCATTATCGGACGATCGGTCAGGAATCAAGGACGCTGGACTATTAATCATCCGATCTTGGCAGCCTAAGGTGATCTCCTAGATTGGAGAAAGACATGCACAGCTACAGAGCTAAAAAGATTGGATCGCTCGACGACCTGAAGATCACTGACGAGGATCTTCCCGTTCCCGGACCTGGACAGGTTCGGGTCAGGGTCCGCGCCACGGCCCTCAACTTTCGCGACCTCGCGCTACTCACCGGGATGTTCCCGGCTCCCGCCAAGGCGGACGTCGTTCCGCTGTCAGATGCGGCTGGTGAAATCGAGGCGGTAGGATCGGATGTAACCCGCTTTGCAATCGGCGACCGCGTTGTCAGCAGCTTCTTCCCGACATGGTTCGGTGGCGCCTTCGAGACTGCTGGCGAGCAATACTCGGTCCAACGGGATGGCTGGCTGACCGAGTACAAGGTCGTCGACGCGGAAGCCCTGGTCGCCGCGCCCGATGGTTTGTCATTCGCAGAGGCCGCTACCCTGACCTGCGCGGGCGTCACCGCCTGGTCGGCTCTTGCCGGCGTCCGGGCGGGCGACATCGTGTTGACGCAAGGTACGGGCGGCGTTTCAATCTTCGCGGTGCAATTGGCCAAAGCGTTGGGTGCGCGTGTCATCGCCACCACTTCAAGCGTGGAAAAGGCCGATCGCCTGCGAGCGCTGGGCGCTGACGAGGTCATCGACTATCGCGCCGATCCGGAATGGGGCTCCACTGCACGCGCAATGACCGATCGGGGGCTTGACCGTGTTGTGGAGACGGGCGGCGCCGCCTCGCTGGCGCAGTCGATCAAGGCGATCGCTCCCAGTGGACAGATATCGCTGGTCGGCGTGCTCGGCGGCTTTGCTGGCAGCGTCGATTATATGGCGATGTTCCTCAGTCATGCTCGATTCCAGACGATCACGACCGGCAGCCGCCGCGATCTTGAGGAACTCACGCGCTTCGTCGCGCGAACCGGTCTGAAACCCGTCATCGACAGCAAATTTACCTTCGCAGAGGCGCGGGCGGCGATCGAGCATCTCGGCAAACGCCAGGTGTTCGGCAAGGTTATCATCGAGCACTGAGCTTTCATCGACCTCCTAAAAGGATTTCAGAATGAGCGCCTACGCCATCTTCATTCGCGAACGCACCCGCAACGCGGGCGAACTGCAGACCTACGCGGAAATGGTCACTCCCCTGCTAGGGGTCACGGACGCAACGGTTCTCGCAGCCTATGGCCCTCAGGACATTCTTGAGGGCGCCTCACCGGAAGGCGTGGTGATGGTCAAATTCCCGACCATGAAGGCCGCCCGCACCTTCTACGACAGCGCCGAATATCAAGCCGCTGTTCGGCATCGCTTTCTGGGCGCGGATTATCGTTCGTTCATCATCGAAGGAATTGGCGACTGAGATCGATTGCCCGCTTCCTACTCAGAAAATGCCGCTGCAGGTAGGACGCGGTCTCCGCCGTTGAAATATCAAACCGCAATTTTTACATGGCATTGGTTATAAGTCTCGGACAGCCACAGTCGCCCTTAGGTCGAAACTGTTCATCCTCGTGGAATACAATGAATTCCTTCCACGCAGCGATGGTCATGAACCCATCCGAAATGCCCGACAGCCGGTCGCTTCGATCGGTCAGGAACCATAGCGTTTGATAGACGGCCAGATCCGCCATGGTGAATTGATCGCCGCACATCCAAGGTCGACCGTCCCCCGCAATTCGTGCTGCCGCCATCTCGATTCCTCGCGTACTAGGGGTTGGGAGCCCGCGCATGGCCGCGCGGTCTTCCGACAGCTTGGGCGGCATCAAGTCGTGGTTAGTTCCCCAAGCCAGAAGCATGACCGTTCCAAAGAATGTCGTCTCAGCCCTAGCTGCGATCGCGTTGGCGACACCAAGCGTTTGGTTAGAATAGAGCGGAGGATCCGGGAAACGGCGGTCAAATCTCTCGGATGATCAAGCTCGTGTCGCAGTAGATATCCGCTCCGATCTGCAGAACCGAAGCTCGTCGATATCCACCGGCCAAAGCGACGAGTGCAGGTTTTGGAAGGACCGGGGACGATGACACTCATCCACGATAGCCCTTTAAAGCCGAGTGCGACGCGCACCTTCTCCGGATAGTTGGAAAAGTCGTAGTGGTGTAGGATTAAGTCCGACACAGGAGAACCCGCTAGATCAACGCCCTCGGGTGGTTATTCTTCGGTCTCGCTTACTGGCGTTCGATGCCAGCCTCGCTGACCAGCCGCCCCCATAGCGTCATCTGATCCTTGACGAACTGGTCCATCTCCTCGGGAGAGCTCGAGAAAGCATCCATCCCGCGAGCGGCCAGTTCCGCCTTCACTTCCGGACGATCTATGACCTTCCGCAGTTCCGTATTCAGCTTGACTACGATCTCCTTTGGGGTCCCAGCCGGTGCGAACCAGCCCTGCCACGACGTAATGTCGAAGCCGGGCACGCCTGCTTCGTCCATGGACGGGAGATCGGGTGCAAGAGCCGAACGTGCCTTGGTGGTAACTGCCAATGCCCTCAGGTCGCCGTTGCTCACCATCGGCATGCCCGTGAGAATGTCCACGAACATCATGGTGACGCGCCCACCGATCACGTCGGTGAGCGCGGGCGGATTGCTCTTGTAAGGAACGTGCTGCATGTCGAGCCCCGCTTGGCGAGCGAAGGTCGCGCCCGATACATGCGACGATGAACTTCCGCTGGCGAAGGTCAGCTTGCCCTGATTGGCCTTGCCATAGGCAATCAACTCCTTGACCGATTTCACGGGTATCTTGGCATCCACGACGAGCATGAACGGAAGGTCGCCGGTGCGAGCGATAGCCTTGAAGTCCTTCTGGGGATCATAGGCCAATGTCTTCAGCAGGAACGGATTGGCCGAGTGCGTCGTGTTTGTCGTTGCGAAAAACGTGTAACCATCGGGCTTCGCCCGCGCAACGGTCGTCGCCGCAATGCTTCCGTTCGCGCCAGGCTTTGCGTCGATGATGAATTGCTGGCCAAGGCTCTCGGACAAATACTTGGTTATGATACGCGTCGTCGTATCGGTACCGCTACCCGGACCGAACGGCAGGACGACCGTGATCGCTCGTGAGGGATAGTTCGCCTCCTGTGCGGAGGCCTGCACCATCATGGCCGTCAACAGCGCGACGGTCGCCGACCAGAGCCGATTTCTCATAAGATCCTCCCTTGGAAAGGGCGACCTTCAAACGGGTCGCACCACAAACGCGCCCTATCCGGGCGTCATTGCGGCGCATAAGAACATACTACTTAGTATGTCGCAACATACTTGAGAGTATTTTTTGGGCGTCATTGTCGCGGCTGAAAGGATCGATTGCGAAGGCGTCGTTGGCTATTTCGGGGATAGTCCTCTGACCGCGACATCAGCCAAGGTCTGTGCGATCGCATCCAACTCCTTCTGCGGCTGTCCCTTGCGCGGCGAGTACCAAATTGTGATCCAGTTGATCGTGCCGAAAAGAGCCTTTGCCGCGAGGCCAACTGGCATATCGGCGAAGTGACCTGTCTTGATCCCCTCAGCGATGATCTCGGCAAAGAGTTTTTCGTACTGCTTGCGTTTCAGAACGATGCTCCGGAGCGTTTTCACGTGCTTGGTTGCCGCGTCGCCCAGCAAACGACGCTCCAACCCCTGCACCGCCACCTTTTGGATCGCATAGTCGGCGATGAGCATCTGGGCGTGCTTCAACGCCATCCTGGACAGCTTTTCCTTAGGAGCGCCTTTCCCTTCTGCGATCGGTGCGATCTCACCGATCAGGGTCTTCATCGCGACGATTTGAATCTCGAAGAAGAGGTCTGGCTTGCTGTCGAAATGATGATAGACGCGACCTTTGGTCGAACCCAACCGCTCGGCGATCAGGTCGATGGACGTTGCGGCATAGCCATATTCGGTGAAGACCTCCGCTGCCGTCCGAAGAATTTCGGTACGGGAATCGAGCTCGTCGCTCTGTTCCGGAAACTCGCGATCATCGAGCTCCGCTGTCTTCAATTTCGCCTTGGTCCGCACTTCGATTCCTCGCCGTCCTGCTGGATGCCCATGATAAGCTACGGCATTGCCGGACGCATCAGCAAATACCTCACGCAACATCGCCGATAGCGGGGTTTTCCGGCTTCGACCACCCCGCTTCTCTCAGGATCGGTTCGGTATGCTCTCCCAATCGAGGGGCCGGTCGTTCCGGATCGGGCGGGGAAACCGTCCAGCGTCCGGTCGATTTCATCGCCCGGATCGGCCCTTCGGTGGGATGTTCGATCTCGTCAAAGAAACCGACGGCCTTCAGGTGCGGATCGTCGATCAGACTGTCGATGGTGGCCAGCGGAACGGCGGGAATATCGGCTCTCTCCAGTTCCTGTAACCACCAATCGGTCGGACGTGTCGCAACAGTCTTCGCAACGATCTCGTAAATTGCATTGGTATTTCTGGTTCGGCTTGCCACAGTCGAGAAACGCTCGTCATCGAGAAGACTTTCGAGGCCAACCAAGCTGAAGAAGGTCTTCCATTGCTTGTCATTCACGAGCATGAGGCAAACGACGCCGTCCGAAGTCGGAAACGGTCTTCTGACAGATGCGTACCTCTCGAAAACGGTCGGTCCGAGCGGTGGTTCATAGGTGCGGCCAGCCATGTGATCCGACAGCACCATGAAGGCCATCGTCTCGAACATAGCCACCTCGACATATTGGCCCTCACCTGTCCTGAGACGGTGAAAAAGAGCGCCAAGTGCAGCGTTGGCAGCATTCATGCCCGTCACCCGGTCAGCGACTGCAATGGGGGCGTATCGCGCGCCACCCTCCAACGACGCACCGAGTGAAGGGATGCCGACGGCAGCCTGGATGAGGTCGTCATAGGCTGGACGATCCGAATACGGACCGCCGCTCCCGTAGCCGACGATGCTCACGTAGATCAAGGACGGGTTGACCGAACGCACGTCCTCATAACTCAGCCCGAGCCTTTGCATCGCCTTTGTACGGACATTGCAGATCAGGACGTCTGATTGCTTGATCAAGGCCAAGAAGGCGCTGCGGCCGTCTTCGGATTTCAGGTCCAGTGCGATGCTCCGCTTTCCGCGGTTGGCATGGAGATGCATCGGGCCCATTCCTTGGCCGCTCCGCGAGACGCCGATGTTTCGAAGGTTGTCGCCTTCCGGCGTCTCGACCTTCGTGACATCGGCTCCCATCTCGGCCAGGGTTTGCGCAGCGCAAGGCCCGGACAGCATCGTTGTGAGGTCGAGAACCCGAACACCTTTTAGAGGGCCTGCCATTGTAAACTCCCGATCAGTTTGCGCGCTATGCGGCGCTCTGAATTGCTCTTGCGAGAACCAAACGCTGGATCTCTGACGAACCTTCGTAAATCTCGAGGATGCGCTGATCCCGGTAGAGCCGCTCCGAAAGGTTGGGCTTGCAATATCCCATGCCGCCCCAGACCTGCACGGCAACGTCAGCGGCCTTGTGCGCGACCTCCGAGCAGAACAGTTTGGTCATGGCGCCAAGGGTCGAGATATTCCCGCCATCGTCGAAGGTCCTTGCGGTTTCGAACAGCATCATCCGCGCGGCGGAGAGCTCGGTCGCCACGTCAGCAAGCTTGTTGCCGATACCTTGGTGCTGGATGATTGGAGCCCCGAATGTTTTGCGAGCGACCGCGCGTCCGGAAGCGTCTTGGAATGCCGCAATAGCGAGGCCAGTGGATTGCGCGGCTACAAGCACGCGCCCAACGTTCAGAGTCTGCAAGGCTAATTTGAGCGCCTTGTTCGGCGGGCCGACCATCGCCTCATCCGGAACGACGACGTCAAGCCTGAGGTTCGAGGTCTGCGTTCCGCGGATACCCATCTTATCCGAAAGTTCGTCAATGACGACGCCAGGCTCCTCCTTATCGACCATGAAGGCCGAGATGCCCTGCTTCCCATCCACTTCGGTCTTTGCGAAGACGACATAGAAACGGGATGCGCCTCCGTTTCCGATCCAGTATTTCTCGCCGCGAAGCCGCCATCCCTTTCCTTCACGTACTGCCGTCGCTTCGATTGCTGCGGCGTCCGATCCCGTTGACCTTTCGGAAAGCGCGAAGCTGGTGCTGACGCCCTTGGTCATGTGCTCCAGATAAAAACGCTTCTGGTCCTCGCGACCAGCCAGCAGGACCGGGAACGCGCCAAGTTGATACGTGCAGAGGATTGCTGCCGTGGAGGAGCAACGCTGACCGACTGCTTCGACCACGGCAGCAGTGGTCACCAGCGACTCCCCACCGCCACCGAATTCCTGCGGGATGAAGAGGCCCGTGAGGCCATTCTCGACCAGGAGTTTGACGTTCTCCCATGGATATCGTTGGTCGCGGTCCAGTTCTTCCACGAGCGGCGCGAAATGCTTGTCGGCGATAGTTGCTGCGACCGCCTGCCAATCCTTCGAGACGTCCGGGAGAGTTGGATTCCAGAGAACCATGACATTTTCTTCTTTCTGGGTTCGAGATTGATGAACGGCGGACTAGGACGTTGCCATCGCCGTATGCACGACCCGCCGTTCGACGAGTTGATCGATGTCGCGCCTGGAATAGCCAGCGTCCGTCAGGATCGAACGACTGTCCTGACCGACGTCGGGTGCCGGAGACATTGTATCTTCGGCGAAGCTTGAGAAGCCGGGCGTGCGGGGAGACGGTACCTTCCCCATCCCGGAAACGGACTGCGTCACCGACGACCGTGTTTCGATGACGTGTCGATCATTGAGCCAGTCGAGTGGCGTCATGATGCGCTCGGCAAGGATGTCTGCTTGCTTGAACGTCGAGACCCAGTGATCCGTCGATTTACCCGAGATGGCATCTCTGACCTGAGGGATCAGCGCATCGGCAACGTCTGCCCGCTTTCCGAAGTCCGCGAACCGCGGATCCTCGCCGAGGTCAGCCCTTCCGATGGCCTCGCATAGACGCTTGTAATGAACTTCCGTGACGAGCGTGATCACGATCCAACCGTCGGTAGTCCGATAGCACCCGGCAGGCGTGTTCAGCGCGCGAGGTGCGCCGCCTTCAAGAAAATGCTCGGCGAGCTTGTGTCCGAGTATCGCGGCGGTCGATTGAGCCAGATTGACGTCGATCCAACGTCCGACGCCGACATGGGAACGCGCGAAGAGCGCAGTAGAGACGGCCTGGAAGGAGTAAACCCCCGTGCAGATATCCGAGATAGTGGTGCCGACGCGGTGCGGATTGCCATCTTCGCCCGCGTTGAGGGAGACGAGACCGGAGAACGCCTGCGCGACGGAGTCGGTGCATGGACGGTCTGTATAGGGTCCGATCTGCCCGAACCCGCTTACGGAAAGATAGACGAGCTTTGGATTTGTCCGCGCGAGTGCCTCATAGCCGAGCCCCAATCGTGCCGCGACGCCGGGACGAAACCCCTCGATGAAAACATCGCACTCGTCGGCCAGCTTCCTTGCGATCGCCAGTCCGTCTTCACTCTTGAGATCGATCGCAAGGCTCCGCTTGCCTCTGTTGTAGACTGCTGAAAGGGTCGAATGGTTTCCGTACGTCGTCCCGAGGCGACGAGACCAGTCGCCCTCAGGAGGCTCGACCTTGATGACATCGGCTCCGTAGATTGCAAGGAGCATTCCGCAGTACGGCGAGGCCACACCCTGCCCCAGGTCGAGAACCTTCAGCCCGCGGAACGGAGCTTCATGAGTGGGGCCGGACTTGTCGATCTCTTGCATGGCTATTCTCCCGGCCGCAGGACGACCTTGCCAATGACCTTCCGGTTCTCGACACGCCGCAGTGCCTCTGCGAATTGCGAGAGCGGCAAAGCGGCATCGACGACCGGGCGCAGATGCCCGTCTTCGAAGAGCTTGAAGAGGTCGTCGAACAGATTCCGGACTCGTGCGCGGGTCGCGGCATCGGCCTGCGATTTCCCCCACGCCATGTAGAAGCCCCAGTATAGGCCGATCGCGGAGAGGTTCTTCACCAGCAAGATGTTCGCGGGAATCTGCGGAATGCGCCCGGACGCGAAGCCGATGATCAGCAGGCGTCCCAGGGGGGCAACGCAACGCAGCGACGCATCGAACATGTCGCCGCCGACCGGGTCAAAGACGACGTCGGCGCCGCAACCGTCCGTGATCTCGAGCACTGCCTCGCGGACGTCCTGCGACCGGTAATCGATGCAATGCGCGGCGCCACGCTCCCGGGCGACGGCCCCTTTCTCGGGACCACCTGCAGTGGCGATCACACGCGCGCCAAGTGCCGCACCTATTTCGACGGCAGCAAGCCCGCTGGCACCCGCCGCGCCATGCACCAGCAACGTTTCGCCCTTTGCCAACGTCCCTTTCCAGGTCAGAGCAGCGTACGTGGTTGCGTAGATCGTCGGAAAGTGCGTCGCCTGCTCGAACGGCATGGCAGCCGGAATGCGGAATACGTTCTGGGCATCGACGACTGCCTCTTCTGCGAAGCCTCCTGACGGTAATCCGGCGCAGACCCGGTCGCCCACCTTCAATGAACTCAATGTCCCGGGAGCAATCTCCAAGACCTCACCCGCGATCTCCGTACCTGGCGTGAAAGGAAGCGAGGGACGGTTCTGATGTTTTCCTTGCGCAACAAGGAGGTTTGCGAAACTTACGCCTGCGGCGCGCACGGCGATACGGATGGTGCCTGCGGCGAGTTCCGGTGCGCGCACCGTTTCGAGCGCCAGCCCTTGGATCCCGCCGAACGTGTGACCGACTACTGCACGCATACCTCAGTCCTTCGCTTTCATGCCGTGGCGTCCGGCTCCCGATGCGAACCGGGACGCGCCGCCTTGCGCCTCCCTGCCCCGTGCTTCCGCTGCCAGTCTCGTTTCCTGTGCGATCGCCTCGGCCTCCGGCAGATCCCATTGCAGGATGGCCGACATCCGGTCCGACCGCATCGCAATCTGGGGAAACTCTGCGATCTCGAGCGCCAGTTCGATGGCGGCTTGCAATGCTCGTCCTTTCGGAACGAGGCGGTCTGCCAGACCCATCTGTACCGCCTCCGCGCCTGTGACTTTCCGCGCGGTCAGCAACATGTCCAACGCCCGGCCGGAACCGATAAGCCGTGGGAGCCGGACGGTTGTCCCATCGGTCATGGGGACGCCCCAACGCCGCGACAGGACGGCGAATGTCGCACTCTCCTCGGCCACGCGAAGATCGCAGCGCAGCGCAATTCCCAGACCGCCGGCGCAGGCATAGCCCGCGACGGCCGCGATCAACGGTTTGGATAAAGTGCCGTGGCACGGTCCGGCTGGATCGCCGGCCCACGGTCGATAGTCTGTTCCGGAAGCCAGAGCCTTCAAGTCCGCCCCGGCGCAAAAGTGGCCGCCCGCGCCCGTAAGCACTGCGGCCTTGACGTCGTCGTTTGCATCGAACTCCCGGAACGCGGACGCCAACGCATCGGCCGTTTCGTTATCGAGAGCGTTTCGTACGTGAGGCCGATTGATCGTGATGATCATGATCGGCCCCTTCGTTTCCGTCAGGAGCTTCTCTGTTCTCGCACCCGGCTTCATTTCACCTTCAAGAGTGGGCATTCGCTTTCCTCCACCGGTCGCCAAGCCTTATCGCCGGGTATGGTGGAAATGACTTTCCAATAATCCCAGGGAGCTTTCGACTCAGAAGGCTTCTTGACTTCGGTAATGTACAGGTCCCGGAGTACACGGCCGTCGGCCCGAATTTTGACGTCGTGCGTGATGACATCGTTGACTGGCGTGGCAAGCATTTGAGCGGCAGACTTGGTACCGTCATCCGAATTCAGCGCTTGGATGGATTTCAGATAATGCGTGATCGAGCTGAAGATGCCCGCCTGAACAAGTGATGGCGGCCTACCCATCTTGTCCCAGAATCGCTTGGCAAACGCACGGCTGCCATCATCGAGGTCGTGATAGTATGTCGTCGATGAGGTCAGCCCTTGACCGTTCTCCAAACCGATCGCGTGGACGTCGTTGATGAAGGTCAGAAAGGTTACCGCCCTGATCTTGTCTCCGAGAATCTTGAATTCATTTGCCTGCTTGATGGCGTTGCTTGTATCTCCGCCCGCGGTCGCGAGCGCCAGCACCTTTGCACCGGAACTCTGCGCTTGGAGCAGGAACGACGAGAAGTCGGGCGTATCCAGGGGCGCCCGCACCTTGCCCAGAACCTTCCCACCCTCGGCCGCAACTCGTTTGGTCGCCTCCGTTTCCATGGACTGTCCGAAGGCGTAATCTGCCGTGATGAAGAACCAGGTATCGCCACCCGTCTTGATCACTCCCTTTGGAGGGGCGGCCGCCAGGGCGTACGTGTCATACGCCCAGTGCGTCGTGTAAGGCGAACAGGCTTTATTGGTGATTTCCGCGGTCGCGGCACCTGAAGCCAAGAAGATCTTTCTCCGATCACGCGACACATTCTCGATGGCGAGCGCCGCGGCGGAGGACCCGCCGTCCGCGATCGCATCGACCCCTTGGGTGTCGTACATCTGACGCGCGATGTTCGAGGCTGAATCCGGCTTGTTTTGATGGTCACCGGAGATGATCTCGATCGGTATTCCACCGATCTTGTTACCGAAGTCCTCGGCCGCCAATTGGGCCGCAACGATCGAGCCTTTTCCACCCATGTCGGCATAGATGCCGCCTATGTCGGTCAGGATGCCGATTTTCACGGCGTTATCTGAGAATTGGGCCATCGCCGGCGTCGCCAAGATACATAGCGCCGTGGACACTGCGCCAATCGTTGCCTTCATGTTTCACTCCCGAGAACTTCTTGCTGGCATCCCTGCCCGGGCTTAACGATGCGCGAGCACGGAATGCGGGGTTCTTCGTCATGACATACTGACAAGTATGTTGCGTCTCGACATACCGAGTAGTATGTCTCGTGTCAACGCTTCCGGAAGCCCAGCGTGTGGTTCGGGTTTCACGATTATGTGCTAGGAGAGATCGATGAGCGGACCCGCAAAGATAATTTCGGCAGACGCCCCAGATGGCGCAGCATTCGCCGCCATCGAACACATCTATCATTCGTATCTGACAGGCCTTGTCCTCATGGTCGTGTCGCGTGCCGGTGCGACAAAAGCCGCCGAGATCGTGTTCCGCACTTTCAGGCGCCAACAGTTGGCGCGCTTTCTTCCCGGTCTTCAGAAGCTCGGCCTTTCGAACCTTCCGAACGCGGTTGCTTGCGCGCAGTATCATTATCTCTCGAACCACGTCGGTGGCGTGAAAGTCGAGTATGTTTACGAAAGCGATAAGAAGGCCTGGGTTCGCTATCCCCCGCCACGATGGATCTGGTCCGGAACGGCTATCTGCGGCATCCCGTCGGAAGTCTCACGAGCAATGCTTCGGGGCTGGCACGCCAACAACGGCGTCGTCCTCGGCAACCCACGATTAGGCTTCGTCTGCACCGGCCAGACCGTTGACGGGCAACCGGGACTTGAGGGCTATTACAAGGAATGGGATCACGATCTGCGCGAGGACGAACGCCTCCAGTTCTCGCCGGGCGAAACATGCCCGCCCTTTCGTTCGGAAGATGCTCCCCGCCTTCCTGAGACAAACTGGCCTGAGCATAGGCTGCAGAAGGTCCTGCGCAATTACGCGATGGAATACATCACCTCGATCGTTCCGGAAGCGGTTGCCGTACTAGGACCGGATGAAGGCGGCCACCTCGCCGCAGCTGCCGCCCGCCTCGTTGGCATGCACACCTACGATGACGTTGCCACGATGCTCGGCGGCATCGAACCGGGTCCGAAAGGTTTCGCCGCGGCGTTCGCTCGGTTGTCTCAGGGTCAGGGCGATGACGCCGTTCTCGAGACTACGGCAGGCGGAGCAATCGTTCGGCAGACGACTTGGAAGCTGATGAGGGAACGAGATGTCCTTTCACCGGCGGTGTTTACCGCCTGGAATGAACTTTGGAAGGGTGCCGCCCTGGCACACGACCGGTTCATGCGCTTTGACCTGACGTCCCGCAAGGACCAAGGCGACGCCGCCTGGGAATGGAGCGTCCGATAGCCGCGCGTTGAAAGGCGCGGCTCGCTACGAAGCGAGCGCGCCTTTCAAACTATCGATGAGACCAGCCTTGGCAGCATAGGGATTGGAAGGCCCCTTCCCTTCGAGCATGAGATCGTTTCTCGTGCGAACGCTACCGACCGCACCGGGGTGCGGAAAGATATAGAAGTCTCCACGGCCAATCGCGTGGAACGTGAGCTCCGCGACCTGCGTAGCCGTCACCTTGCCGCTGGCGACCGCTTTGTCGCTGAGAGTCTGGGCAAGAGCTTGGGCTTTGCTGAGGCCGGACTCTTCCGTCGCGATGGGACGTGTGCCCTCAGATCTTGCGATCCCGGTTGGTACGAATGCCGGACAAAGAACCGAACACGTCACTCGATCGGTCACGAGCGAGAGGTCGTGACTGAGCGTCTCGGAGACCGATACGACCGCGTGCTTGGAGGCGTTGTATGCTCCCATGAGCGGCGCATTCACGAGCCCAGCCATCGAGGCGGTATTGACGACGATGCCTCGGTAGCCGTCGCTCGATCGCGCCTCGGACAGCATCCGGGGAACGAAGCTTCTGATGCCGTTCACCACGCCGCGGAGATTGGCGCCGAACGTCCATTCCCAATCCTCGGGTGATGCCTCCCAAAGAAGACCGCCCCTGCCGCCGACGCCAGCATTGTTGAACACCACGCTGATTGGTCCCAACTCGGACCAAGCATTCTTGGCAAGCCAATCGACATCTGCGGATCTGGAAACATCGGCGCAAACCGCAACGGTTGCCGCTCCCATCTCCTTCACCATAGATTCCGTCTCGCCGAGAGGGCCAGGTTGGATGTCCGATAGGGCAATGGACATCCCCCGACCAGCCGCCGCGAGCGCCAGTTCCCTACCGATGCCCGAACCAGCACCCGTGACCACAACAGTTTTTCCGAAGAACTTGGGCATCTCATCTGCTTTCCGGTCTAGACAGCGGTCGCGCCGCCATCCACGGCCAATATCTGTCCCGTGATGTGTTTGCCGGCGTCGGACGAGAAGAGAGCGACCGCCCCCTTGAGATCCTCGTCGTCGCCGAGGCGGCCGAGCGGTGTCTCTGCGATGATCCGCTCTTCGATCTTTGCGAGGACACCCGCGGACATCTTCGACGGGAAGAAACCTGGAGCGATAGCATTGACCGTGATGCCGCGGTTTCCCCATTCCGCCGCAAGCGCACGGGTGAAGTTGATGATCGCCCCCTTGCTCGAGTTATAAGCGATCGTCTGCAAGGCACCGGGCGGGTTTCCGCCAAGGCCTGCGATCGAGGCCACATTGACGATGCGCCCCGAACTGCGCGGCAACATTGATCGCTTTGCCACCAACTGCGTGAGAAAGAAGACGCCCCGCATGTTTACATTGAAAACGCGATCCCAGGCCTCGAGTGTATGCTCCTCGGCCGGAGCCCCCCAACTGACGCCTGCGTTGTTGATCAGGATGTCGATCGTTCCATGCTTGGCGATCACGCCTTCGACGAGTTGCTCGATGTCACGTTCCTTGCCGACATCTGCCGCGATCCAGTCCGCACGCACGTCCCGGTGTGCAAGATAGGATTGCGCCGAAGCGAGTTCCTCAACTTTGCGGGCCGATAGAACCACGCCAGCACCGAGCTCACCCAACGCCTCTGCGATTTGGAGCCCAAGCCCTCGCGATCCTCCCGTAATCAATGCGACCCTGCCCTTGAGATTGAACAGGTCGCCGACCCGGCGCGTGGCCTTCTGAGTCTGCGCACCCTCCATCTAGCCAGCCCCCGCCTTGCGAACTTCCATTTCCCGGATCTTCGCCCGAGCGTCGTCGCCTTCCGGAATGGGCTTTCCGCCATCGCGCCATTCGATTGCGGCCTTGAAACCGTGCTCCTGCGCGTAGCGGCGAAACCACATCCCCTCAGGATTATGCCGAGACACGCCGTCCATGATCGTCGCGAGCATCTGGGTCTGCTCCAAACCCATGTTGAGCATGACCTGATTGACGACGAGCTTGTGCATGGCGAGATGGCTCTTCGGCACCCCCGCAACGCGTTCCGCAAGCCTGAACGTCTCGGCCTCCAGTTCTTCCACGGGAACGGAAATATTAACGAGGCCCCATTCGGCCGCCTTCTTTCCGTTGATGACATCTCCGGTGAACATCATCTGCTTGGCGCGTGTCGCGCCGAGCTTGAACGTCCACATTGCTGTCGTCGGGCAGCCCCAAACGCGCGTAGGCATGTATCCGATACGGGCATCGTCAGCCATGACGATCATGTCGCAACACAGGGCGATATCGCTGCCTCCCGCAACGGCCGCGCCGTGGATCTTGGCGATGGTCGGCTTTGAACACCGCCAAAGGCTCATGAAGTCCTCGGTGTTTTTCTTCATGGCGCCGTAATCGACCAGCGGATCCCACGGTTGGCTCTCCTGCTGACACGGATGTTCAATATCGCTCTCCGCGTAAGCAACGAGATCGTACCCGCCGCAAAACCCCTTCCCGGCCCCCTCGATCACGATGACGTGGATGTCGTCGTTCGCCTGCGCCCATTCGATGGCCGCGCGAATCTCCCGCGGCATATCGTCGTTGATGGCGTTGAATCGCTCCGGACGATTCAACAAGAGTCTTGCAATCCTTGGTGATTTTGGGTCCGCGGTAATCTTGAGCGTCGAAAATTCCGGCATTTGAGCCTCCCTGATCTTATATACAGTCAGCGTTGACTGTATTGGTCGCGCTGCTACAGTCAACCCTGACTGTTGAGGAAACAAATGAGTGCAAAACGGACCGTCAAAAACCCAGAGGCCGCGCTTGGAATTCGCGATCGCCTCCTGCAGGCCGCAGTCGAATGCCTAATTGATCTGGGAGTGGCCGGTACATCGACGCTTGCCGTTCAACGCCGGGCGGATGTCAGCCGCGGCGCGCTGCTCCACCATTTCCCCAATCGGGAAACATTGCTTGCCGCCAGTGTTTCGGCCCTCGTCGAGAGAAACGAACAGGCGGTCAGGAGCTTCCGGGACGCTCTGCCAGATAACGATGACAGGTTGGCGCCAGCCGTGGCCGCCCTCGCGTATGCCGCACGGCAACCCGCCTACCTTGCTGAACTCGAGCTGTGGGCCGTAGCGCGGACAGATCGCGGATTGCGCGCCACCCTCGTCGCGGCGGAACGCGCGGCACGACGGGAGATCGAGCGCGTTCACGTCCAACTCTTCGGTGATTTGGCGATGTCCGACGAATATGCCGACGTCGTCGCTCTCACTCAGAGCTTCATCCGCGGTCTGGCGATTTCGGAAAACGTACAGATTTCTCCGCGTCGTCGCGACCAGCTCATCACTTCATGGACAGAGGCCATACGCCCGATGCTTGAGCGTGGCCTCAAGAAGCAAAACGCCAAAAAGGCGTAACGATTAACACAAGGGAGGGAATGATGACCGAACCGAGATTGAGCGAATCCTATTGGCCCGCGGACACCTCAAGGCCAATTCTGAATAGATCGATCGGTGAAGCGTTAGCCGAAGTCGCATGGGAAGACGGTCATCGGGAAGCGATCATCGAGGTCGTCCCCGCGTCCATGACATCACCAGTGGGCGATACCGATACGAACCGAAAATGGACCTACGCCCAGCTATTCGAAGATGCCAAGAAGTGCGCGCAGTGGCTTCTGACCGAATTCAACACCGGCGACCGCATTTGCATCTGGGCGCCGAACGTTCCGGAATGGGTTGTGCTCCAATACGGTGCAGCGCTTTCCGGGATCGTCCTGGTGACTGCCAACCCGGCACTGAAGGCAGCCGAACTCGAATTCGTCCTCGAGCAGTCGAAATCCGCCGCCCTCTTCTATCTCGAAGAGTTCCGCGGCGTCGACATGGGTGGCGTTGCGAAGGGGTTGGTTAAGCCCGGCATCAAGGCGATTTCATTGAACGGCTGGTTGTCGCGCGTTCGAGAGGCCACAGTCGGCGAGCTTCCCAACATCGATCCCGAGCATCCGGCCCAGATACAATACACATCCGGAACGACCGGACGGCCCAACGGCGCATTGCTTCATCACCGAGGTCTGGTCACGAACGCCAGCTATGTGGCGGCTCGGGCAGGACTCGACCACAGCATCCTCCTCAGCCCCATGCCGCTATTCCACACGGCTGGGTCGATCATGAGCGTCCTGGGCTGTCTCAACTCCCGATCAACCCTCGTTCTGCCGCTGATGTTCGAGCCCGGCACGGTGCTGGACGCTGTTGCCCAGTATAGGGCCGACACGGTGTTCGGGGTGCCGACTATGTTGTTGGCACTGATCGACGCCCAAGGCGCTTCCGCTCGTGACCTGTCATCTCTTCATGTGGCTCTTTCGGGAGGCGCACAAGTCCCGCCCGAACTGCACCGCCGCGTGAAGGACGCATTGGGTCTCCCCCTGCTAACTGTCTTCGGTCAAACAGAGCTCAGCCCGATCGTCGCGATGACCAGCGTAAACGACGCCGATGAGGAGCGTATCCACTCGGTCGGGCGGCCCCTATGGAACGTGGAAGTGCGGATTGCGGACGTAAACGATAACGCTGTCCTCCCGACAGGCGTCGAGGGTGAAATCCAGGTTCGCGGCTATCAGACGATGATCGGATACTTCGACGCTCCCGAACATACGCGCCAGACCATCAAAACAGATGGTTGGTTGAAGACCGGAGACCTCGGAAAGCTGGACGCTGCGGGTTATCTCCGTATCACCGGACGCCTCAAGGACATGATCATTCGGGGCGGCGAAAATATCTACCCCGCCGAGGTCGAGGCCTGTTTGATGCAGCATCCCGCTGTCGCGGACGTCTCCGTGTTCGGGGCTCCCGACGACCGCTGGGGGGAAATTGTTGCCGCCGCGGTGCGGCTCGCGCCCGGCGCGACTGTTCGCGCGGACGAGCTAATCTCGTACTGCAAGGACAAGATTGCGCCGCATAAGGCCCCGAGCCGATGGTTCGCTTGCTCTGGGTTTCCACTCACCGCGTCCGGAAAGATTCAGAAGTTTCGATTGAGAGACTCGGCGGTCGAAGGGGCCCTCGATACTCTTCCTTGAACAGCGCATTCCGGAATTTTGCTCCCCGCTCCTTTTGAAGTGACCGGAAATCGACTCGCGAGTCCTCATCGCAGTCGCCGCTTTTCCATGGCGTCGTGCCGACACGGGATCGTCCGCTTATGCGTCGATCAGTCAAATGCAATATGTCTCAGCAGCAAATTTTTCGGCTACGTATGATTTTTAACGCCTCGTCAAATTGAGAAGACCAGCACAGTGCGCCTTCCCTTTTGCCCTAAACGGCGAGCTGAAAGAATGACATCAACTGTTTATGCGATCGGTGACGTCCATGGACGCGCTGATCTGCTTTCCTCTCTAGTCGATTTCATCAGCGGGCGACCCCATCGGGTCGCGAACATCCATTGGTGCAGCCGCTCGCCGGCATGGCCGAACGGCGCGTCTAGGCTCTGGCCTTCGCCGGTGGCGAAACCGTCGAGCGAGACGGAGACATGTTGGACACGGGCGAGTGCCATGGCTGGCGCTCCTTCCTGCTGTTGATTGAATTTCCCCAAGCCGCTCCGGAAGCGACGGCGCTACTGGTTGATCTCGGGCTCGACGAGTTTCGTGAGCTTGCGCAGGGATTCCTGCCAGCCGAGATAGCAGGCCTCGGCCGGGATCACGTCGGGCACGCCCTGCTGCTCGATGTTCACCTCCGTGCCGACAGACACGGCCTTCAACGTCACCGTGACCTTCATCTCGCCCGGCAGGTTGGGATCATCGAAGCGGTCGGTGTAGACGAGGCGCTCGCCGAGAACGAGTTCCAGATAGGTCCCGCCAAAGGAGTGACTGCCGCCCGTGGTGAAGTTCCGGAATGACATCCTGTGATGGCCACCGACCTTCGGATCCAGCTCATGGACGGTGCATGTGAACCCGTAGGGTGGGAGCCAGCTCGCAACCGCGTCGCGTTCGAGGAACGCGCGATAGAGCTTTTCGGGCTTGGCGGCAATGACGCGATGCAGACGGATCGTGCTGGGCATGGATGTCTCCCTGTGGCTCGGTTTCATTCGGTCTATTCGGTTGTATTCTGGCGGGCACCTTCCCCGCCGATACATCCAGGACGAACGGGCCCGTCAGGCCCCGACATCGCCGCGGAATAAAAATCCAAAGCACCAGCACGGCCCCGGCATCGGCCCGCTATCGTCCCGGGTATCCATGTCCAAACCACAGCGATCAGCCGATCATCTGGACTTCGTCCCTAGGTTGCTGACCAGCATCCGGGATGGTGCGTGCAAAGATCGATCACGACGCTGAAGAATGTTCTAGATACTTTCTCAGATAAATCAGCCGAATGATCGGAGGCTCTACTGCGGATCGGATTTCGCACATCAACGTCGTGGTCGAATTCTTGCGCCATGTCTTGCAGACGCCATCCGCTTGTCCCTACCGTCAGAAATCAACGGGCTATCCTCTTGAACAACTGGTTAGAGAGCGGACGAACGATTACGCAAGAATTCATCGCACCGTCGCAGTGAGAGTTATGGAAGGTGCGGAGTTGCGAATTTATCTGGCCGCTTGGCTGAGAGGTCACTTCCTCCGCGTCGATCGAGGATAGACGAGAACTTGCTCAGAAATCACTGCTCGGCCCTCCTCCCGACGCGCGCGCTCGCGTTCGAGGAGGCCGATCATCGCCAGACCGCGATCGTATTTTGGCGCTCGACGCTTGCACTCACAATTTCTGGAATCCGATGTCCGAGACAATTTTCCTCCAAGCTTCGTTCTGTTGCGCGATCAGATTGCCAAATTCAACCGGAGACGACGGCGCCGGGATCGCGCCGAGCTTCTCGATCGACTCAATTACCTTCGGATCCCGTAACGCGGTTTGCAGGGTTTCGTTCAATTTTGCGATGACCGGTGCCGGTGTCCCCGCAGGGGCGGCAATGCCGAACCAAGAAGGGTTATTCATCGCCCGAATACCAAGCTCGGCATAAGTGGGAACGTCGGGCAGCATCTTCAAACGCTGCTTTGCTGCCACAGCGAGGGGACGAAGCTGTCCTCCTTCGATGAAGGATGTCGATGATGGGATATTGTCGAGAACAACCGTGATGCGTCCGGCGACGAGTTCAGTCAGCGCCGGTCCCAATCCGCGGAATGGAATGTGCTCCATCTTCGTTTTTGTCAGGTACTGGAACAGCACGCCGTTCAGATGGCTAAGACCGCCGGCGCCAGACGAGCCGAACGTATGCTGGGCTGGATTTTTCTGAAGTTCAGCGATCAGTTCCGGGAGCGTTTTTGCCACGAAGTCCTTGTTCACAACGAGCACGTTCGGCACGTCCGCTATATTGGTGATCGGAGCGAAGTCTTTGACGGGATCATACCGGCGTTGTTCATAAACGTTCGGGTTGACGGCATGCGAGCTTTCGACGGCCATCACCAAGGTATAGCCGTCGGCTGGTTGCTTAGCGGCGAATTCCGACCCGAGCGATCCGCCCGCGCCTGGCTTGTTGACGATCAGGAATGATTTTCCAAGCAATTCGGTGAGTTTCTGTCCTGCGATGCGCGCGAGGATGTCGGTCGTCCCACCGGCCGCATAGGGCACGATAATCTGTACAGGACGCGACGGATACAAGTCCGATTGAGCGGCCACCGGAACGATTGATAACGCAAGCACAGCCAGCGCTCGTGATAGATTCTCCAGCATTTTTCCCTTGGTCTTTCTATGATGTACTAGATTGGATCCGGCGACCGCGTTTAACGCGAGCGCTTTCGGTCGATGAAATGTTGCATGTACTTCTGCGGCTCACCGGTATCGAACGCCTTCCCGAACGCTTTGATGCTCTGGTCAACGGCTGCCGACAGCGGCAGCTCGTCCCAACTGTTCATCAGTTCCTTCTGCTGCGCTATGACAGCCGGCCCGCATTCGAGGACGGGTGCCAACTCCTTCGTGATCGCTGCATCAAGACTATCCGGACTCGTGACGACATCTACGAGGCCCCAATCCCAAGCCCTGGCGGCGTCTATCGTGGCTCCTGTCAGAATGAGCCAACGCGCGCGCGCCGATCCGATCAAGCGCGGCATGAGAGCGGCATGAATGACCGATGGAATACCCACTTTGACCTCGGGCATGGAGAACTTCGCCTGGGTGGTCGCTACTCGCATATCGCAAGCCATGGCGACCTCGAGGCCGCCACCCAAGCACCAGCCCTGAATGCGCGCCACCACGGGAAGCCGTAAGTTTCGCAGAGTCGTGCACAGGTCCCGCAAACGCGTGATGAATGCCTCGCCGGTGACGCGGTTGAGGCCTGCCATCTCGTTGATGTCTGCACCGCCGATGAAGGTGCGATCGCCGCTCGAGGCCAATACCAGCGCACGGAGATCGTCCCGCTCGCCGAGGGACTTGATCTCTGCGATCAGAGCTTCGATTATTTCGGAGCTCAGGACGTTCGCTTTCCCGGAATTCGTGATGGTGATCTGTGCCACGCCGGGCTGGAATTCAGACACGGCATAATAGTTCGTCACTGTCCTGTATCCTTTTTGCATCGATGATGTCTCGACGGCCGCCCGCTCAGGCAACCGTCCGGTCCTCGTTCAATCTGGCGATGTCGCGTTCTGGAAGGCCGATTTCCCGCAAGATCTCATTGGTATGCTGACCCAGCCGAGGCGGCGGCATGCACTGAATCTCTTCATCGGGGCCAATCACGGGATTGCGCACCGTCGGAATCGAGCCGAAGGTGGAGTCCGGGAACGTGCGCAGGTTCTGGCGATGCTTCACCTGCGGATGATCGAAAGCCTTCTCGACGGTGAGAATGGGTCCCCAGGGGACGCCAGCCGCTTCGAGCACACTCCCCCATTCCGCGGCGCTACGCTGCGCGAGGATGCCGGACACGATCGCGCGCAATTCCGGGAGGTTCACGATGCGACCTCGATTGGTTCGGAATTTGTCGGCCGCGGTCAACTCCGGCCGATCAACAACGGTGCAGAAGCGAGCGAACTGGCCGTCATTACCGATGGCCAGGATGATGTAACCTTCGCGGCAGGCGAACACCTCATACGGCGCACAGTTGGGATGCGCGTTCCCAGAACGCTGTGGGGTCTTGCCGGACACCAGATAGTTGAGGGCCTGGTTACCGTTGAGCGCTATCCCCGCATCCAGCAGCGTCACTTCGATTCGCTGCCCCTTGCCAGTCTGCTCCCGTTGTCGAAGCGCCGCGAGCGCCGCCATCGTCGCATACATGCCGGTCATGAGATCGACGACCGCAACACCGGTGCGGAGCGGACCAGCGCCCGCCTCGCCATCGGGAATCCCCGTATAGCTCATCAAACCCGTCATGCCCTGAAACACGTAGTCATATCCGGGACGCCCGGCGAGCGGTCCGTCAGAGCCAAACCCGGTGATCGAGATGTGGATCAAACGAGGGTTCAATGCCTTCAACGTCTCGAAGTCGAGGCCGTAACGCGCAAGCGAGCCGCTCTTGAAGTTCTCGATCAGAATATCGGACTGCACCACCAGTTTCCGGACGAGATCGGCGCCTTCTGAACGAGCGAAGTCGATTGCCACCGATCGTTTGCCGCGGTTGCAGCACAGGAAGTAGGCCGACAGCCGATCGTCGCCCGCTTCGAGATACGGCGGTCCCCAACCGCGTGTGTCGTCGCCGCCAGCCGTGCTCTCGACCTTGATGACATCAGCACCGAGATCGGCGAGGTTCTGAGCGCTCCATGGTCCCGCAAGAATGCGCGAGAGGTCGAGGACTTTAACGCCGTCCAGCGCGTTGGCGATCGTCATGATTTGCATCCATCGTGAAGGTGGGGCGAGTTCGGGTTATGGACTGCGGTCACGACGCCGGACAGTTCAAATAACCGAAGCGCACGTTCCAATGATCCAAAGTCGGCGGCACGCCCCTCATCCGTTGAACCTGCCTCCGCGCACGACCATGGCGCCAAACAGTTTCGATGGCTTCCAGTGTTCGCCCTGCGCCGCCTGCCATTGTTCGATCTGCTCGAGGACTTTCGCGGGACCGACGCTATCGGCGTAGAACATCGGGCCGCCACGCAAAGCGGGAAAGCCGTAGCCGTTGACGTAGACCAAATCGATGTCGGAGGCGCGTTGAGCGATACCGTCTTCGAGGATGTAGGCTCCTTCATTGACCAGTGCGAAGATCGCGCGATCGACGATTTCCTGATCGGATATCGCGCGGCGTTCGATCCCAGCCTCCTGTGCGCAATCCCCGATGATTTTGTCCACGATCGGATCGGGTATCGGGGTGCGGCTACCGTTCGCGTAGCGATAGTAACCGGCGCCGGTTTTCTGTCCGAACCGCCCCGCCTCACAGATGCGATCGGCGACCTTCGAATATCGCAGGTGTTTCGGCCGCGTCGGAGCGAGGCGTTTGCGTGTGGCCCAATTGATGTCCATGCCTGCGAGATCGGCCATCGCCAGCGGTCCCATGGCCATGCCGAAGTTCTGCAGGGCCTGATCGATTTGACTCGGGCTCGCGCCCTCCTCAAGCAGGAACCCTGCTTCGCGCCAATAGGCAGTCAGCATGCGATTGCCAACGAACCCCTCGCACACGCCGACAACCACGGGCGTCTTTCCGATCTTAGAAGCCACGGTCAAGCTGGTCTCGATGGCCCAAGGAGCGGTCTTTTCGGCACGGACGATTTCCAAGAGGCGCATCACATTCGCCGGGCTGAAGAAATGCAGACCGATTACAGCTTCCGGACGACGGGTTGATGAGGCGATGACATTGACGTCCAGCCTCGAAGTATTCGTCGCAAGGACGGCTTCCGGTTTGCAGATGGCGTCAAGTTGTCGGAACATCTCAAGCTTTGCATCCAAGTCCTCGAAGATTGCCTCGATCACCAAGTCGCATCTAGCGAGCAGGCCAAGATCCGTCGTCGGCGTGATCCGCGATATCCTGGCCTTGACGTCATCGCCGCTGAGCTTGCCCTTCGACGCGGTGATCTCGTAGTTCTTTCGAATCGCTTCCATGCCCCGCTCGAGTCTTGCGTCGCCCTGATCGACCAGCGCGACCGAGATGCCAGCATTCGCGAAAGCCATCGCTATCCCCGCGCCCATCGTACCCGCGCCGACAATGCCGACGGAGGCAACGGTTCGCGGCGTGGCAATCCCTGAGACGTTGGGTACCTTCATGGCTTCGCGTTCGGCGAAGAACAGATGTCGCATGCCCTTGGACTCGGTTCCTTCAACGAGTTCGAGGAATTTCGATCGTTCGAACGACAAGCCCTCTTCGAACGGCAGCGCCGTCGCCGCTGCGATGCACGCGATGGCGGCGCGCTCGGCCTCACCGACGCGCTTGTTGGCGGCGATCCGCGCCTTCTCACGCTCGATCACACCCTGAGCATCCACGGGCGCATGACTGGTCGCAACAAGCGGCAGCGGCGACTGCTGCACCATCTCGCGCGCAAGCGTGAGAGCCGTTTGCAGGACGTCCTCGTCGGCAACGAAATCCACGATGCCTAGCTGAAGGGCGTGCGCTGCGCCGATGTGCTTCCCGCTGAGGATGATGTCGATGGCCGCCTCAAGGCCTGCGAGCCGAGGCAGGCGCTGGGTGCCGCCGCCGCCGGGAATGAGACCGAGCTTGATCTCTGGCAAACCAATCTTTGCGGATACTTGCAGCACTCGGTAGTGGCAACCGAGCGCAAATTCCAATCCGCCGCCCAGAGCGAAGCCGTGGATCGCCGCAATGACGGGCTTCCGAAATCGCTCGATCCTGACTAGAACGTTGCGCGTCAGCGGACTGGCCGAAGCCGCAGGCGTATTGAATTGACGGATATCGGCGCCGCCGCAGAACATCTTTCCGTCGCCGTGGATCACCACGCCTGCCACATCCTGATCCGCACTCGCTTTGTCCAGCCCAGCAGCCAGGCCTTCACGGACACTAAGACTGAGGCCGTTCACCGGCGGATTCGCAATGGTGAGCACAGCGATGCCGCCGGTTACCAAGTAAGTGACAGTTTCCGACAAGGGAGTTCCGCTGCGGTTTTCGCTCATAGTTATTCCTCAACTCTAGAAACCGTGCTGGTCTATCGACCGTTGGCGAGAATGGCAGTCGCCTGTCCGGACAGGACGCCGCCATTGCCATGAACGAGCGCGGTGTCGGCCTTGACCTGACGAGCGCCTGCCTCGCCGCGCAATTGCCGAACCGCCTCGATGATCAGGAAGATGCTGTACATACCGGGATGGGTGAAGGAGAGACCGCCGCCATTGGTGTTCACCGGCAAGACCCCACCCGGCGCAATTCGGCCATCCGATACGAACGCTCCGCCCTCGCCCTTCCGGCAGAAGCCAAGGTCTTCAAGGAATAGGATCGGGTTGATGGTGAAGGCGTCGTAGAGTTGAGCGACATCTATATCCGACGGCTTCAACCCCGCCTGCGCGAAGGCCGCGGCTCCGCTCTGGACCGCCGGGGTGACCGTGAGATCTTCCATCGATGAGATCTGCCGGTGCCAATGGGCGACGCCGGATCCCAGGACGTGGATCGGCTTCGGATGGATCGCTTCGGCGTCCTCGGTTCTCATCACCACACAGGCTCCTGCACCGTCGGTGACGAGGCAGCAGTCGCGCACCGTGAGCGGATCGGAGATCATTGGCGACGCCAGAACATCGCTGATCGTGAGCGGGCCTTTGGAGAAGGCCTCGGGATTGAGCTGCGCCCATTTACGGGCCGCCACCGCGACTTCGGCGAGTTGCTCCCGGGTCGTGCCGTATTGATGCATATGCCGGGCCGCTGCGAGCGCATAGCTCGTCACGGGATTGAACGGCTTATAGGGATGCTCATAAAGCTGTGGATCGAGCGCGGCGCGCATGGCGTTGATCTGACTGCTGCTCGGCACGCTACGCGGCGTATCACCGTAACAGATCAGGATGGCGTCGCATTCGCGCGCTTTCAGCGCGAGACGCGCGATGTGCAACTGGGCGATGAACGATGATCCGCCATGCATCAAGTTATCGGAGAATCTCGGGCGTATGCCGAGATACTCCGCCATCCGCATCACCCACCAGGGTGAAGTCAGGCTGGCAGTCATGATACCGTCGATCTGCGACTTTTTCAGACCGCTCTCGCGTATCGCAGTCGCCGATGCCTCGGCAATGATTTCCTGCGCAGAACGGCCGCCTGCGTGACCGCATCCGGTTTGGCCGACACCGAGAATGGCGATGCCGCCACGTCGCGAAGAAGCAGTCACTGATCGGCTCTTTCGAAAACAAGGAGCGGAGAGGTCTCCGAGGTCGCGGGCATCACCCGCGCCTTGACGCGCAGACCGATTTGCACGGTGTCGCTGTCGATGCCGATCACCGCGCTCATCAGGCGCGGCCCTTCGTCGAGATCGACCAGGCAAACATTATGCGTGCTGCTGCGGCTGCGAACGGTGGTCGTCGAATAGACGGTTCCCTGCCCGCTCGGATCGAACCATGCGAACGACTGTGAGCCGCAATGGGGGCAGGTCGCGCGCGGATAGAAGACCGCTTTCTGGCAATCGTCACATCGTTGTATGCGGAATGTGCCTTGCGCGAGAAAGCGATGATAGGTCTCGTCGGCAGCGCCTGCAGGAAGCGCCGCCTCGTTCGGTGTTGTCGTCGAATTCGCTGACATTGCGTTACTCAACCTTGACGCCGCTCGTCTTCACGACGTCCCGCCATTTTTCGACTTCTTGGGCGACAAACTTCGCGGCCCCGGCCGGGTCGAGCACCGGCCCCGGCTCGCAGTTCAGGCTGCGAAGTAGTTCGACCGTGGCCGGCGTATGTATCGCCTCGTTAGCCTCCTTGTTAAGGACGGCAACGATCTCGCTCGGCGTTCCCTTCGGCGCGTAGAATCCGAGCCAGGTGTAAAGATCGAAGCCGGGAAAGCCCGACTCATCTAAGGTCGGCAGATTGGGAAACTGAGCACTGTGCTCTTTGGTGGCCGAAGCAAGCGGCCGTACCTCCCCCCCGGCGATTGCGGCGGTGGCGCTCATGGAATCCTGGATAGCGACTTTGATGTGCCCCGCGATCAGATCGTTCACCGCCGGAGCCGCGCCCTTATAGGGCACATGCACCATCGGCACGCCTGAGAGCGTTCTGAACAGTTCGCCCGCAAGATGCGTCGAGCCGCCTGCCCCCGCGGTACCGTAGGGCACGTCCTTCTGTGCTTTCGCCCACACCAGGAACTCCTGCAAGTTCGTGGCCGGAACGGATTTGTGAACAAGGAGCAGATTTGGCGCGCGGGCAAGGATGGCAATCGGGACGAAATCCGACACCGGATCATAAGCAACCTTCTGAACGGCCGGTCCGATCACATGGCCTGTAGCGCTCACAAGAAGGTTGTAACCGTCGGCTGGTTTTCGCGCGACATATTCAGTTCCGAGTTGCCCCGCCGCTCCCGGCCGGTTCTCGACGACGAAGGTTTGCTTGAGGTCCTTCGTCAGTTCGTTGGCGACCAGCCGCCCGACGGTATCCGTCATGCCACCAGCAGCGAATGAGATCACCACGTTCACCGGCCGAACCGGATATGGATCGGCCGCGCGGGCGGTCGGCACCAAACCTCCAAATCCGGATGCCGCAGCAGCATAATACAACAAAGAATTGAATTGTCGCCGCGATACGGCCATAGCAAAGCTCCCTTCGGTCGCCTGATCTTGTGTGTGGGTGTCAGGTCTGGGATCTTTGGTAGAATGAGTGTCGCTTCCCCTCCATCGCAAAGGGCCAAACACCGCGTTTGGCATTTCCGAACCGCTGGCTGAAACGGACGGATTAAGGTCTCGCCGACTCGCGTTTCGAAACCAATTGAATGTTCCCGGCCGCCCACACTGCAACGCGGCATGCGTTCGACTGGGAAACCCGAAACATGGTGTGTAATACTTACGGCGCTTCATTCGAGGCCGTGGCGAAAGACTGTCGATTGAATGCGATATGATCTGGTCGATCTGAAACTCTTCCGGGCAATAGCGGAAACATCCAGCCTATCCGCAGGGGCGAGCCAAATCTTTCTCTCGCCGGGTTCGGCCAGTTACCGTCTGAAGAATCTCGAGCGATTAGTCGGCACGCCACTCTTTACGCGAACGCCGAAGGGTATGGTGCTGACGCGCGCGGGCGAGAGTTTGCACAGGCACGTGGTGACGATTTTCACCGACTTGGAGCGGATGCATTCGGAGCTCAGCGGTTTCGCGACCGGCATGCGCGGCAACATCCGCCTCCATGCGAACAGCAGTTCGCTCAACGGTTTCCTGCCCGGTCACCTATCGACATTCCTTGTTGAAAACCGACAGTGCAATATCGACCTTGAGGAGCACAACAGCGACGACATCGTCATGTCCGTCAGCGACGGAACGGCCGATTTGGGTATCGTTGCGAGCGAGATCGAATCCGGATCTCTCCAGGTTTTTCCGTACGCGCAGGATCGTCTGGTGCTCGCGATGTCCAAGACGCATCCTCTGGCCTCGCGAGGCACGTTGCACCTGGAGGAAGCGCTCGACCACGATTTCGTGTGCATGCAGCGATCAAGCAGCAATTTCCACTTTCTCACCCAAGCTGCCGCTCGAATCGGGAAGCCGCTGAACGTCAGAATTCACGCGCACAATTTTGCAACGGTGCTTCAATTGGCTAAGGAGAACGTCGGGATAGCCCTCGTTCCGAACCGGGTCGTGGAGAACACTCTCCCAAGCGGAAGCTGCTCGATCGTTGCCATTTCAGATGAATGGGCAGATCGGAAGCTCAAGATCGTCTCGCACGACCTTTCCAAGATGTCGAACTTCGCTCGAGCGCTCATCGATCATCTGCTTTTCAGCAACGCGCATTGAGCACGGTCAGCTCGATTACAGATGCGTCGCCAAGCCTTGCGTAACCTTCAGGAGACCGGGAGCCCACTTCTCGACCAGTTCTTCGCTCGACATCGCGAAGGTGGTCGTAACGCAATTAACCGTCATGATGGTGCGCCCGTCGGCGGAAATAAGCGGAGCCGCAATGCCACGAATATTGCGACGCCAAGCGTTGTCCACGAGACAAAACCCCCGCTCCGCCACTGAATGGACAGCTTGATCGATGGCTTTTGCGACATTGGTCCAGTCGGTTGGCGAATGGGACTTGAGCCCGCTAATCAGCGACCGACGCGATGCCGGGTCGAGTGCCGCGATATAAGCCTGCCCCGTCGCCGTTCGGGCCATATCGACCGCCGAACCCACACTGAAGAAATACGGCATCTGATCGCCCGCGCACCGGTCGAGGTAGATCATGTTGGGCGCATCCGGCCAGGCCAGCGAGACTGTGCAGCCACTTGCCCATGCCAATCGCTGCAGATGCTCGTGGGCGATCGGCAGGATCTTCATGTTGTTTAGGAGCGAGAAGCCGAGGGTGAGCACGCGTGGCCGCAGGCGGTATTTCCCGCGCTCTGCGTCGTAGTTCAGGTAGCCCGCATCGACCAGCGCCCGAGTCAGACGTGACACGGTCGGCTTTGGCAAACCGGTCGCAGCAGCGATTTCAGCGTTGCCCAGCGCGTCCTTCTCGGGGCCGAAGGCCTGCAACACGTCGAGGCCGCGCAGCAATGCTCCACTCGGGTTGGCCGGGTCACTGCCCTTCTTGGTCGCCTCAGAGGTCGTCAAACGCCGTCCAGCCATCACATCGCCTCTATCGAAACCCGCGTCTTCATACAGGAGATTCCTGCGACACGCTGGGCCTTGACCCGGCTCGCTCATGCGTGCATCTAGTTTCATTATATGAAACATTTGGACCGCATAATGAAACAACAATCCGGTGGCGCACTCAAGGGCTTTAAGGTGATTGACCTTTCTCGCGTGCTCGCGGGCCCGTTTTGCACCCAGATTCTTGGTGACCACGGAGCGGAGATCGTCAAAGTCGAACCGCCCGTCGGCGATGAGACCCGGACATGGGGACCGTTCGGACCTAATGGCAGCGCCTATTACAGCGGCATCAATCGCAACAAACGTCACGCGGCGGTCGATTTCTCCAAACAGGAAGGACGTGACCTGCTTCTTCGCTTGCTCGAAGGCGCCGATGTCCTCATCCACAACTTCAAGGCCGGAACGCTCGAGCGCTGGGGGCTGGGCTACGAGGACATCCTCGCCAGCAAGTTTCCGCGTTTGATCTACTGCCAGATTACCGGCTTCGGCGAAGACGGGCCGCTCGGCGGACTGCCGGGCTACGACTCCGTCGTCCAGGCCATCGCCGGAAACATGAGCGTGAACGGCAGCCCGGATTCCGGCCCCCTGCGCGTGGGCATGTCCATCGTCGATATCGGCACGGGCATGAACGCGTTGGCGGCTATCCTGATGGCGGCCTTGGAGCGCGAGCGTTCCGGGCTCGGTCAGAAGCTCGATGTTTGCCTGTACGACTGCGCGCTCGCCTATCTGCATCCGCATGCGGCCGGCTATCTGCAGACGGGCGCGGCACCGGTCCGCAGCGGCAATCAGCACCCCAGCATAGCCCCTTATGAAGAGTTCGCCACGAAGACCGGCCCGATGTTTCTTGGCGCTGGCAACAACGGCCAGTTCGTCGCGGCCTGCAAAATGCTCGGTTGCTCCGAACTGAGCGCCGATCCGCGTTTCGCCACCAATGCGCTGCGGGTCCAAAATCGGGAAGCACTCCACGGACTCCTGCAGGTCGTTCTCCGGGAATTCGACGGAGAAGAACTCGCGTCGCAACTCCTGCGCAGCGGAATTCCGGCAAGCGCCATTAAGGACGTGCCGAGTGTCCTCGCCGCGCCCCACACCCATCATCGCAAGATGATCCTTGAGCAGGGTGAATACAAAGCACTGGGCATTCCAATCAAGATGTCCCGAACGCCCGGAAGTCTGCGCTCGACGCCGAAGACGCTCGGTGCCGATACCCGCGAGATCTGTCGCGAGGCAGGACTGAGCGACGTCGAGATCGACCGCATGGTCACTGAGCGCACCGTGCTGGAAGCCCCTCTTCCCATCACCAAGAGCTGATCCGGAAGCCCGTTCGCACCCGGCGGGGTTCTGCCCCTTCACAACACACAACACATCCTGGAGGACCCATGAAAATCAATCGTCGCACGTTTCTGGCTGGCGGCACGGCCGCTGCGCTCGCGCCGCGTTTCGCCGGCGCCAACACCTTCCCTGCATCACCTCTGAAGGTCGTTGTGCCGTTCGCTCCGGGCGGTCCTACCGATTTCATCATCCGCCTGCTGAATGACCCGCTGGCTACCAATCTTCGACAGACCGTCGTGATTGAGAACCGCGCTGGCGCCGCTGGAAATATTGGCGCAATGGCCGTCGCCCAGGGTCCGGCCGACGGCTACACCATGCTCCACAGCACGGTCGCCATGCTCGGCGTCAATCCGATCCTCTATCCGTCGAACAACTACAACCCGCTCAAGGATTTCCAGACCATTGCGACAACGGCGTCGTTGCCCAACGTTCTAATCGTCAACCCACAATATACAGATGTGAAATCCGTTGCCGAGCTCGTCGAGTACGCCAAGAAAAAGAAAGGCGGCCTCACCTACGCCACCTTCGGCTCCGGCTCCTCGCCGCATATTCTCGGCGCGCTCTTCCAGAAGCTCACAGGCATCGAAGCACTGCCGATTCCGTTCCGCGGGAGCGCTCCGGCGCTGACGGAAGTGGTTGGTGGGCGCGTCGATATCCTGTTCGACAGCATCACGACAAGCGCTGAACAGATCAAATCCGGCACTGTCCGGGGATTGGCTGTCACCTCGCCGGACCGGGTGCCGCAGTTGTCAGATATCCCAACCATGAAGGAAGTCGGCTTCTCGGGCTTCGACCTCAATTTCTGGTTCTCCGTGCAGGTGCCGACGGCAACGCCTGCTGCAACCGTCGAACGTCTCCAGGCCGCCTTCGAGCAGACCGTATCGCAACAGGCTTTCGCCGACGCTTTGACGCAGCGCGGAGCCGAACGTCTGATGATCCCGAAGGATCAATTGAAGGATTTCGTGGTCCGCGAAAGCGAGCGCTGGACCCGAGTGGCGCACGACATAGGCTTGAAACCGCTGTAAGCGACATCGCCGCAAGCAGCTGAAGACTGAAGGATAGATTTCAATGACTCAGCATATCGTCCGCTATGAGGTGATCGACAAAGTCGCGCATATCACGTTGGATCGTCCCCCAGTCAATGCGCTCAGCCTCGACCTGATCCGCGCCGTCGTCGCCGCCTTCAAGCGTGCGGCCGATGACGACGCGGCACGGGCGGTCATTTTGTCGAGCGCGATAGCTCGCCGCTTCTCGGCGGGCCTCGATCTCGACATCCTTCTCGGGAAGCCGGGCGAAGAGATCCGCAAGTTTCTGCAAGAGCTCTACATCAACCTCTATGACGCGCAGTATAACCTCGGCAAACCTTCGATCTCGACAGTTAACGGCGCCGCGCGCGGCGGCGGTATGACCATGGCGGTATCTTGCGACGTGATCCTGGCCGCAGAGAGCGCGACCTTCGGCTATCCAGAAATCGACGTCGGCGTTCTGCCAGCGATCCATTTCGCCCATCTACCACGCATCATCGGCCGACATCGTGCCTTCGAACTCCTGTTCACCGGCCGGGTCATGGATGCGCGTGAGGCCTGCGATCTCGGCATCGTCACGCGAGTCGTACCTGACACCGAGCTTGATGCCGCTGCGGCGAAGATGGCGACAACCTTTGCTGCCAAATCCGAGACGGTCGTTCGCATGGGCCGAGCGGCATTCATGCGCCAGATCGACCTCGACTATCGACGCAGTATTGCCAATGCCGTCGAGGATTTCGTCAATGTCGCCGTCACCGACGCGGCACAGGAAGGTCTTCGCGCTTTCGTTGAAAAGCGGGCGCCGAGCTGGAACGATTGATTTCCGGAAAGGGGGCGCAGCGAGCTCACGTCTAAGTCGTAGGCTTGCACCTCACGAGGTAACGCTGCGTCCCTTCCATCACAAGCTTGGACGATTGATTGTGGACGGTCGATTTGATGCCGATCACGCCAGTCGTCCGGTTGGGCAGAAGCTCCGCGATTTCAAGGGCTGGATAAAGGGTGTCACCGGTGTAAACCGGGAGAAGGAACCGTGACGACTGGTCGAGGAAGCCAATGAGGCTGTCCTCGACCATGAACGGGAAATTACCCGCGCCTGCAGCCGTTTGGATCAGCACCTGATAGCCGTGCGCCAGCATGTGAGGCATTCCCCGCCGACGGCAATATTCGATGTCGTAGTGGACCGGATGGTTGTCTCCGCTGGCACTTTGAAACGCCAAGAAGAGCGCATCCGTCATCGTGCGGCTCGGCAGGACGAAGCGCTCACCGAGCTTGAAGTCATCAAACCATCGGTTCTCGAAGCGCCTGTGCTGTGCGGGATCAAATAATCCGGTCATGGTGATTAATCACTCTTTTTGAGGAAAGACGCGCCCAGTGCTGCGCGACGCGCCTCGCGGGGTTTCCTGGCGACGCTCATCACCAGATCGAACGCTTTCAAACCCTGGCGCAATCGATCATCTGCCTCTATCGCCTCTTCCGACAGCCTACCGCGCAGTTCTGCAACGATGTCGAACGCAAGCGCTCGCGCTCCAATGCCGAAAGCCGCGGAAACGCGGTTCGCATCAAGCTGGTGCGTGGCTGCAATCGCAGCAGCGCGCATCACATCTACGAGACCTGCATGCCTCCCGACCTCAAGCAAGGTCTCTTCGTTTGGCTCTCTCCCGGACCCAACGCGTCGGACGAGCCACTCTGTCAACCCACAAAGCCCGCTGATAGCTACCGCGTCCTCCACGTCCCGGAAAGGCAAGGCCATTCGCGCATAGGCATCTGCCGGACCACCAATCCGACAGTCAGCTGGTACCCTGCAGTGCTCGAAAGTCAGATCCGCATGGCTTGAGGGAGCGAGCGCTTCCAGACCCGTCATTGGACGCAGATTCATGCCGAGAGTTTCGCGCGGGACTGCGAACAAACCGTAAGATTTGCGGCCATCAACCTCCTCGCAGATTGCGAGGGCGAGGATGAGGTCTGCACGGATGCCGTTAGTCACGAAGCTTTTGTGGCCATCCAATACGTAGTCGTTTCCATCCAACGTAGCCGTCGTAGTTAGGTGTTTCGGATGAGCGCCTACGTTCGGCTCGGAGATCGCTATGGCTGGCCAAATTTCCCCACGCGCGATGGCTGGCAGCCAACGATTCTTCTGATCTTCGTCTGCAAATCCATCGATGAAAAAACGACCGACCATTTGCCGGGCGGCGAAAGCAGAGCCGAGTCCGATAAGCCCGGAGGTACTCACGATCGATTCTTCGGCGACCGCAATCGCTTCGTAGCTATCGAGACCCTGAGGACCTTCCGGAAGTCCGAAACTCAGAAACTCGGTCGGAAGGTCATCGATTTTGATGGCGTTTGACAGGCCAGCCGCGAGGCGACGAATCGCCGCTTTTGACTCCGGGTCGATCATGCTCTCTCACTCACCTGGCGCACATCTGACAGCGAGTTCAGCATCTTTTGAGAGCCTCGCGCAACAGGTCGTCCTAAGGCCCGTCTGTCACGCGAAGGAGCGTTGGCGCATTCACCAACGCTCCCCGATTGACTCGTCTTGCAAAGTCACAGCGACATGAGCGTGGCGGCGGCGTCCATCGAAACCGGTTCGTCCCGCAGCAGTGCGTCAATCGCATCCTCTTCCCAGCGCTGGCTCTCGATGCTGGTCAAAGGATTGCGAAGGAGGCGGTGCTCAAGGGCGAAGCGCGCCAGAACCAGCCGCCGAGCATCGCCACCCTCGCCTCCTGCTCGGGCTCCCTCAGCCGCGAGCAGAACCATAGTGGTCGCATGATAGAGCAATCCGGCTGCAACGCGGCAAAAGCGCTCGTTTTCCGGCGAAGACGCGACTTCCTCGGCGAAGCTGAAGGCCGAGTCCAAGGCCTTCTCCATCCGCGTCCGGAACTGTCCAGGAATACCTGAGGCAGCCTTCAGACGTTCGTCGAGATCCTTCCGGAGATCGACATGAGCACGTTCCTTCTTGAGGGAACGCTGCAAAGCATCGAGCGCATTGATATTGCTGGTGCCATCCCAGAGGACGCCAAGATGCGCATCCCTGACGAGGCGGGCGTTCGGCCAATCTTCGATGTAACCATTTCCGCCACGCGCCTCCATTGCCCCGGTCGCGACCGTAATGTTGTCGCGGCAAGCGCGATACTTCGCGAGCGGCGTCATGATGCGCAGCAGCTTTTCGGCCTTCGGGTCGCCCTCCGCATGCGATACCATTCCCGCATACATCAGAGCCGAAAGCGCTTGTTCTGTCGGCACCATCAGCTTCATCAACTGACGGCGCATCAGCGGGTGGTCGATAACGGTCTTGCCGAAAGCATCACGGGTACGCGCCGCGACCAACGCTTCGTTCAGGCAGCGTCGCATCATTCCTGCGGCGCGTGCCAGATGCGATACCCGGCTCGAATTGACCATCTCGAGCATGTGCTTGAGGCCACGGGTCTGGTCGCCGAGCAGATAGGCGACCGCACCGTCGAGGACGACCTCTCCGCTCGCCATCGAATTGCTGCCCAGTTTGTCCTTGATGCGCGCAATCTTATAGGAATTGCGCGATCCGTCCGGCAGGCTCTTGGGCATGAAATACAGACCCAACCCCTTCCCGCCAGCCTGGGCGCCTTCCGGACGCGCCAGAAGCACGACTACGTCAGCGCTGACATTCGAGCAAAACCACTTCTCGCCATACAGACGCCAGTGATCGCCTTCGGGCACAGCCTTGAGTTCCGCCGCTCCCACATCGGAACCGCCCGCCTTCTCGGTGATGAACTGCGCGCTGCGCATCAGTTCCGACATGTCCTGCGACAGCATTGCCGGAAGATACTGATCCTTGAGTTCTTGCGAACCGTAACGACGCAGAAGCTCGGAGGAGCTTCCGGCCATGTTCACCGGGCAAAGGAGACCGAACTCCGCCTGAGAGAATAGGTATTGAAAGACATATTTCGCGAGCGGGGGCATCGCGGTCGGCCAACCGAGCACGCCCGGCCGATACGCCATCGCGTGAATGCCGAACTGCCCGTAGGCGATGTTCTCCATTTCCTTATAGGCCGGGTGATACTCGACCGTCTCGTCGTCGCGGCCGTATCGATCCCGCGATGCCAATTTCGGCTTATTGCGCTCAGCGACATCGGACAGCTCGGCAAGGCGGCCACCACACAGAGCTCCAAGTTCGGTTAGATGTGGCTTCAAGTGCGTCAACAGCGCGGCATCCATATACTGGGGAAGCACCGTCGCAATATTGCGATCCTCGGCGAAGAAGTTGCCGCCTTCGGTACTGTTGGCGAGCTTTTTCGAGCGCTCCGCCGTGGCGGTGCGGCTCGCAAGCTGACGATTGCTCGCCTCGGACGAGATTGTTCTATCCTGATAGTTCATGCTTCACCTCCAGGTGATAATCTTCACTGTTTGGGAATGCCGAGCTTTTCGATTAGCTCGCGCGAACGCGGGATTTCTGCGGCCATGAATTCCGCGAGATATTCGGTCTTCGTGGAGGGTGCGAGGATCATGCCCTGCGTGTCGATCGCCGACTTCACCGCTGGCTCATTGAGGGCCGCGACGAATGCTCGGTTGAGTGTGGCGACGATCTCCGGCGGCGTCCCCTTGGGCACGACGACGCCAAAGAAGACGCTGGAGTCAAAGCCCTTCAGCCCCTGCTCATCGAACGTCGGGACGTCCGGAAGCAGCGCGGTCCGCTCCATCGTGGTCACGCCTATAGGCCGGATCGTGCCCGCCTTGATCTGGGACGAAGCTACGAACGCATCCGTGATGATGAGCGGGATTTGGCCACCGATCACGTCGTTCATAGCAGGTGCTGCACCGCGATATGGCACGTGAAGAAGGTCAATCCCGGCGCGCGAGTTCAGCAGTTCGCCAGCGAGATGGGTCGATGCACCGACACCGGAACTGCCATAGCTCAGCTTCTTCCCCGACTTTGCATAGGCGATCAGCTCGGTCAGACTCTTGACAGGGACTTCCGGATTCACCGCTAGGACGTTCGGAATCTTGCCGATCATGATGACCGGATCGAAGCTCTTGGCCGGGTCATAGTTGATCTTGCCGAAAAGACTGACGTTGATTGCCAAGGGACCTGACGTCCCGAACAACAGCGTGTAGCCGTCGGCTGGCGAGTTCGCCACGAATTCGGCGCCGATATTTGCCCCAGCTCCGGCCTTGTTCTCGATGACCACTTGCTTCGACAGATGGATGCGCAGTCCCTCAGCGAGGTTGCGGGCCAGCGCATCGGTCGGGCCGCCTGCGGCGAACGGTACGATCAGCTTGACCGGACGGTCCGGATACTGAGCAAGCGCTGGCCATGCCGCGATGCCCGCGACGACAGCCAATGCGACGATGATCTTTCTAGTCATTCCTGCCTCCCCGGATGCCCGATCATTGATTTCCAAACCGGTTTCGCGAGAGCGTCTCCGGCCCAAACGTTGTCGTCTGGTGGTGTCGGACCATTGCGAAAATTGCCCGAACGTACTCATATCGTCCAATACAAGTTGATCGACGATCGATACCGTCCCTGTATGGATTGAAATGACGATGGACCTTCGCAAATTGCGCTATTTCGCTGTGCTCGCCGAGGAAAAACACTTCGGGCGCGCCGCAAAACGACTCTCGTTGTCCCAGCCTCCACTCAGTCTCGCGATCAAGCAGCTGGAGGCAGAGATCGGCGCCAAGCTCTTTGAGCGCGACAGCCGGAATGTGTCCCTGACGCCTGCCGGCGAAACCCTGAAGCAGGAAGCCATCTTCCTGCTCCGCCGCGCCGACGAAGCGCGTTCCCTGGTGAAAGCCGTGTCAGAGGGCAAAGGCGGGCGTCTTCGCGTCGGCTTCGTCGGATCAATGCTCTATCGCGGACTTCCTGACGTCATCGGCGCGTTCAAGACGGCATCGCCGACGACGGATATTCACCTACGAGAACTGAACTCCATCGAGCAGGTTGCCGCATTCGGGCGCGACGAGATCGACCTTGGATTTACATTCGGGCGCGGCATTCCGGAAGGTCTGGAAGGGTTCCGGTATCATTCGGAGCCTTTCGTTGCCTGTCTCCCGAGCGGACATCGCCTGGCGTCTGCCAAACGGATATCACTTGCCAAGCTCGAGCGCGACGAGTTCATTTTCTTTGCGCGGGATATCTCGCCGGACTACCATCAATCCATTGTTGCCGCCTGCCTCGCCGTCGGCTTCGCTCCGAAGATACGTCACGAAGTCCGCCATTGGATGAGCGTCGTCTCGTTTGTCGCTCACAGGATAGGCGTGTCTCTTGTTCCATCCACCCTGACAAAGTCGAACATCTCGAACGTCGTCTTCGTGCCCTTGAGCGATGCGAAGATGCGGTCGGAAACTTGGTGCGTCTGGAATCCCAAGGGTTCGGCCGGGCAATCCCTGCAAAACGCCATCAAGTCGGCCAGGGATCAATCCAAGGTCATGGCTGGTCGACAGACCCGGTCAACGTGGGATGGGCGGCAGGATCCATAAAAAAGAAGCGCTGCAAACCTGTGGCTTGCAGAGCAAGTGGAGGGAGATATCCCTTCAGGGACACGCATACGGAGGCCCGGTATGCGAGCGGATTCATTGTTCAGGAGACCTCCTTCCCTTGCGGCTCTTGATCGGACAATTTCCGATGCAGGTAGAGCATAACTACGGCCGTCACGGCCGACCCGGCACCGACCGTCAGGATCGTCACTTGCCATGCGAACGCTGAAGATGCACCGCCGCTCGATTGGAGAACGAAGCCGCAGAATGCGACCGCGATACACGCACCGCTATTGGAAGCGATGGATTGGAGCGCTAAAGCAGCTCCGCGTTCGGCTAGTGGTACCCGCACAAGCAGACCAGCCGTCAGTGCGCCAGCATCGGCGAAGATCGTGCAGACATAAACGACGGTGATCAGGAAGACGACTATGAAGTTCGCGCCGACAACCGCTGCAAGGATGATGCTCACGATGGCGGACGAAGCGGCCGCGCACGAAATGATTGCATAGCGCGCTTGGGATTCGGAGCGCCTTGCGACGAAGGCGCTCAACGGCATGGCGAGAAGTCCGACAAAAGCCGTCGCGATCGCGAAATTGATGCCTTTGAAAGCACCGTTTCCGGGAAGCATGCTCGTATAAACCAGCAGCGCTATCCACCATGTCCGGAACGCCATGCCTTCCCAGCTGTTGCCAGCAACCGCCACCAGCATCGCTGTGACACCGTTGCGGCGAAGGACAGCCGAAAATCGGCTGAGTACGCCTTCCGTCGCCCGCGTCACCGATGGCGACGGCATCCTGACATACACTAGGAAGAGCGAAAGCGCCGCACACGACGCAGCGCCGGTAAACGCCGCCGGCCACCCAGATACGACGTCCAAAGCTCCGGACAAACCGAATGACGCGGACAATCCAAGGGTAAGGCACGAGACATAGACGCCTGCCGCGCCCTGTTGTCGCTCCCGCGGCAGTGTTTCGATCAATAGCCGCAGTCCTGGCATGTAGGTTCCGGCCATAGCCAGGCCCGTGAGACCCCGACTGGCGAGAAGCGACGTAAAACTTCCGTCAATTAGCGGAAATAGCAGGCCGCCTGCCACACCTAAGACGGCTCCGATGAAGTAAAGCCGACGCGGATTGTGCGTGTCGGTAAGTGCGGCGAACACGGGCGATCCCAGTGCATATGTCAGGAAGAACAATCCGCCCGCAATTCCGGCTTGGCCTTCGGAGATCCCCACGCCATCGCGCACCTGCGGGAGAACGGCAGCGTAGTTTGCGAACCCGATCGTGTTCAACACGAGCGCAACGCACATCGTAAACAGCGGCGACATCAATTTGCCTGAAAACGAATTGGCGACAACGAATAAGGAGACGGGAGCAACGCTCAGGTCGATTTCTCCGCCGCTAACCGGAGCTGAACCCGGCTTCAACGATGAGGTTTCTAATGATCGTCTCGAGGCTTTCTGGCTTGGCGAGCATCATGAAGTGCCCGGCCCCCTCAACTTCGTAATAGCGTGCAGTTGGGATACGTGAGCACATCGCGCTCGCAACCTCAGCAGACAGCACGCGACTGTTACCGCCACGAACGATATGCAGCGGCATAGTCAGGGTCGCGAGATCATTCCAGACGTCCTCGGGCTCCCAGGCGCCGTAGGTCATCGGGTCGAGCTTCTGGCGAATGCCTCCCTCGACCGGCTCAGAGAATGCCGACAGGTACGCGGATAGCACCTCCTTCGGGATCGACGGATCGGCAGCGCTCATGGCAGACGTCAGTTTGTCGAGCGAGGTCCAGACACGGTCAACGCTACTAGCCCGCTCCCTGAAATATGCGACCTGATGTTCCGGAACGCGTGGCGCGATGTCGATATAGACGCATGCCTTGGGCTTCGGCTCGAGTCTCGCGGCGAAGTAGGCGGACGCGAGTGCACCGTTAGAATGGCCAACGAGGATGAAATCCCGCGCGGCCAACTGCTGAACGGCATGCGCGATATCGTAGGCGTACCCCGCAGTGGAATAATTCGGTGGGCGGACCCATTCGCTATCCCCATGTCCGCGAAGATCGATCGCCAACAGCTCGTGATCGCCCATTTGGTCCATAAGCGGCTTCCAGAGCGCGCGTGAGCTGGAATTGCCGTGGACGAAAACGATTGCCGGAGCGCTTCCGGATCGATGATCCGACGCGATAGTGTTCATATTCTTCGCAGCTTTCGAACAGACATCAGGCATCAAAGGTGATCTCGACTTCGGCTTCGTCGCCGAACCGGGCTCGGGCATGCTGCCCGGCGCGCACGAGAAGCATGCCAGTCATCGAGCCGGTGCTGATGGTCTCGCCAGCCTTGAGGCCATCGCCGCGACGCCGACGTTCCTCAAGCAGCCAAAGCATGGGCGCGAGCGGATCGCCCATGACGTCGGATCCAAGCCCGCGCCGCTTGACGACACCGTCGATTTCGAGAGTCACGGCGATGTTTCCCAATCCTTCACACCAGTTCTTGATGGGCGTCCCGGCTACGTAACGTCCGGAGGCGCTGCCATCCGCCAGGATGGCTGGCAATGCTGGGAGCGCCTTCATTGGGTAGCGACACTCGGCCACCTCTATGCCCGCGTGAACGTTTGCTATTGCGTCCACCACCTCGGGCATCGTCCACGGCGCGTCGCGGGCGGACAGATCCTTGGCCAGGGTCACGAAGAATTCGCATTCTACGATCGGGTCGAGAAGCTCCGAATGCCTGAGTCGCGCAGGCGAAGAGCATGCGAACCGCCGGTAGGTGCGCCCATAAATCGGATGATCGATTTTCATCTTCGTCTGGACATCGGCTGTGGTGCCCGCAATTTTCCAGCCAAGGGGCTCCCAGCCAAGGCGTCGCGCTACGTCTTCGTTGACCGTGTAAGCAGCCGCGATGGTGTCCGGAACCAGGTCTTCCGGAAGAGGACCAATCTGGCGGACATCGCGGCGGGCGTCGGCAAGCAATACGGCAAGCTGCTCGTATTGCTTGTGATTTGAAGCGGCGTTTGTCGTTGGCATGGATAAGGGATCACTTGCCATGAACTCAATCGCAAACGATTTTATCGCCGCCCACCTTGAGTTAAATTCAACGCTCGATCGCACGCAGCCACCCCCATTCGTGGCCTTTCACGTTTTTGAGAGGCGTATTACCGCCCCTCAAATACAGCAGGCCGCCGTTCTATGAAGGACTGGATACCTTCACGGGCGTCAGCACTCTTCAGCACCCGGTCCCGGATGGCGGGGATATAGGCGATGGCCGCGGCCTCGCCCTGTTCGGTATATTTCAGCGCGGCTTCCTTGGTGACCTGAATGCCGATCGGCGCATTGCAGGCGATGATGGCGGCGAGCGCCATGGCCCGGTCGATCTGTTGACCCGCCGGCACGACCTCCTGGACGAGGCCGATCTCACGGGCACGGTCGGCGCCGAATTCGTCGCAGAGCATCAGATGATACATCGCATTGCCCCAGCCGGCACGCGACAGGAAGCGAAAATGCGCACCGCCCAGCGGCGCGATACCACGCTTGGCCTCCATCTGGCAGAACCGGCTGTCGTCGGCCGCCACCACGATATCGCCCGACAGCATCAGCTCGATGCCGATCGTGTAGACGATGCCCTGCGTAGCCGTAACGATTGGTTTCCGACAGCGCTTGCTGAGGCCGAAGACATCGACATTCCCCTCTTTCACATTGCGCTTCTCGGCGTTCGAGCCAAAGAATTTCGGCATATCGAGCCCTGCCGTAAAATCATTGCCCTCTGCGCAGATTACGCCGACCCAATAGGCTTCGTTGTTGTGAAGCTCCGTCAGGGCATCGGAGAGCTGCTCCATCATCTGCGGTGTGAAGGAGTTCTTCTTGGACGGATTGTCGATCGTGATCTTGAAAACGCGACCATCAACCTCGGTACGGATTTGACCCTCGGTGCTCATGAACTCTGCTCCCTCTAGCGGTCGTATTTGACGGCAAGTGCGGTGCGAATGGCCGCTGCACGTTCGGGCGGGAAAACGCTGGCGCCTTGGTCGAGAATATTGAGGAATGACAGGACCCCGCCTCGCGAGCCCCAGCATCCTTCTTCAATGACGCGGAAATTGACCCACCAGGTGGGCGACGGCGCGTCCATCTCGCAAGCATCGGCCAGCGCTGCAAAGAGGTTGCGGATGACAGAGGAGCGATCTTCCCGCGTCCAGCAGCAGTCCATCACGGCCACGTCGAGCAACATTACATCGCTCGGCTTGTCGCACAGCAACTCCCCGCCATGGGCGATCATGTCCAGTTCGCGTTCGACGAAATGGACCTGATATCCGCGGCGGGCCTCCGGAGCCGGACGACCTACCTCGGGTATCAATACCGCGTCGGTCAGCGTCGTGGCCAACTTCCGCCGCTGTTCGACACTTAGGCGCCCGCGGGGCGTCATCACCTGAATGAAAGTCATGCCCAGTCTTCCTCCGTCCGATCTATTTTATGTCACGTGTCATAATCCCGGCCGCGCTGGTTATGTCAAGTGTCATATGCTATGTCCACGACCGTGATTGAGGGAGACCGATGACAACCAACACACGCGTCAGAATGGTTGCAGGTGCCGCCGACCTGATGAGCCGCAGAGGCATTAACGCGACCACTATGCGTGAAGTCGTGCGCCACACGGGAACACCCCGTGGCTCGATCGGCTATTACTTCCCGGACGGCAAACAACAGCTCCTCGAAGAGGCCATTGAATTTGCCGGAGCGCAGGTTTCCGGACCGTTACAACATCTGGTCGCTAAGAACGGCGCGGTCGGTGGGTTGCGGGCCTTCGTCGATCTATGGCGCCAGACGCTGGAGAAATCGGATTTCACCGCGGGCTGCCCGATCCTCGCGGTTGCTGTCGAGCCGCTCGTGAACGAAGAGAAGGAAACGAATTCCGCGCGAAATGACATCGCCGAGCGACATCTGCTCGACCTCGCTCACGGTGTTCTCGCAGACTGGCAACGGATACTTTCTGTCGCATTGAGAGCGGAGGGTGTCTCACCGGCGAAGGCCCGGCGACTCGCGACGCTGGTCATCGCATCGGTCGAAGGAACAGTTGCTATGTGCCGCGCGGCACGCAACGCGAAACCGCTCGACGACGTGTTCATCGAACTCGAACTGCTGCTCAAGAATGCAACCACCTCCGGCTGACTTGCCGTCGCAGTCAGCCATCAATCATTACTGCTCTGGATTTGATTCATGGTTTCTCGGCGACTCCCCCCACTCCATGCTGTCCGGGCGTTTGAGGCAGCAGCCCGATACCAGTCCTTCACACGCGCGGCCGAAGAGCTGAACGTCACTGTCGGTGCGATCAGCAGACATGTCCGCGCCCTCGAAACGCGCATCGGCACGTCGCTATTCCTGCGCGGCTCCCGCGGCCTCACACTGACCTCTGCCGGGAAGGCTTTTGCCGCTTCAGCCACAGAAGCCCTGGACTGCCTTGCCGAAGCGACCGAAGGACTGCGACTGAGACGGTTCCGGCGTTTGACGATCGGCGTCTATGGCTTCTTCGTCTCGCGATACCTGCTTCCCATCTGGCCTAGCCTCAAGGCAGCTCATCCGGACCTGGAAGTCGATCTGCACACCAGCGCCAATCCGGTCGATTTGCTGACGAGCCGCTACGATGCAGTGATCTCGGTCTCGGATTCACACCCCCGCGCAGGAATGGTCACCCGATCGTTGGTGCCGATTTCCACCGTGCCCGTGTGCAGACCAGAACTCCTGAGCCAGGGCGAGCTGGATTTCTCCAGCACCCCCCTCCTCCATGTTAGGCCTCGCCCCGACGACTGGCGACGCTGGCTGGACCATGCAAAGCTGACGAGCATCCCCGTGCAAGGCGGAAGCAGCTTCGAGACCCTGAGCCTCGCCATCGAGGCCGCGGAGGCAGGCCTTGGTGTGACGATCGCGATCGACGGCCTTCTCGCCACCGACCTCGCGCGCGGCAATCTCGTCCGCGCCCATTCGATTGTTCGCCCGACGAGGCGACATTTCGTTCTCGAATATGAGCAGCGCATTTCGGACGATCCTGCGGTCGCTGCATTCGCTGACTGGCTGGGCGCAGCAGTCGATCAGCAGAGCTTGGGGGAGCGGCAACCGTCGGTGGGACAGTATACAGCTTGAGTTTCACTCAAGGCACACGGCTAAAACCTCGTTTGTCAGCCCGAACCGGCTCTGACACAGACGCTCCCAAACAAATTGATTGGGGAGAAGCGTCTGATGAATTTCAAGAACTTTACCATTTCCGTCGTACTCGCGTGCCTCATGGGAGCTCAGGCGCACGCACAATTTTCAGGCGATGCCGTCAAGGTCGGCGTGCTCACGGACATGTCGGGCATCGTCTCGGACGCGACAGGCGCGGGCTCCGTTCTCGCCGCGCAACTGGCTGCAGAAGAATTCGGCGACCGCATCGGCGGCAAGCCCGTGCAAGTCATATTCGCCGATCATCAGCTCAGGCCGGACCTTTCCGCCAGCATCGCACGCAAATGGTACGAGCAGGATGGCGTGGACGTCATCGCTGATATTCCTAATTCAGCGGCTGCGATTGCCGTTCAGGAAATTGCCCGGGGTCAGGGACGCATGGTCCTGTTCTCGTCGCCGGGCACGACCGCACTCACCAATCAGTTCTGCTCTCCAAACAGCGTCGCCTGGACATATGACACCTATGCACTCGCACGTGGGACGGCAAAAGCCGTCGTTGAGAGCGGTGGAAAAAGCTGGTACTTCGTGACCGCTGACTATGCATTCGGTCACCAGCTTCAGAAGGATGCAAGTGCGGTAATCCAGGCCCAGGGCGGCAAGGTGCTGGGATCATCCGCTCATCCGCAAGCGACGTCGGATTTTGCATCTTTTCTGCTGCAGGCGCAGGCTTCCAAGGCAAACATCGTCGGTCTCGCCAACGCCGCCGGCGACACAGTCGCGACCATCAAGCAGGCCGGAGAGTTCGGCCTCACGGCCGGTGGCCAGCGGATGGCAGCCATGATGCTCCTTCTAACCGACGTTCACTCGCTGGGGCTCAATGTCACTCAGGGAACGTTCCTCACCACGCCATACTATTGGGACCTCAACGACGCTACCCGGGCCTGGTCGGACAAGTTCGCCGCACGCCGCAAGGGCAAGCGCCCGACCTTCATGCAGATCGGTGTCTACGAGTCCGTACGCCACTATCTGCAGGCGGTGGAAGCCATCGGCAGCGACGATCCGACCAAGGTGATGGCCAAGATGCGCGCCACGCCGATCGAGAGTGCCTTCACGCAGGGCGCAACGATCCGCGCGGATGGTCGCGTGCTTCGCGACATGTATCTGGCCGAGGTCAAGGCACCCAAGGACTCCAAGGGTGAATGGGACCTCTACAACATCGTCCGCAAGATCCCGGCGCAGGATGTGACGATCCCGCTTTCCGAGAGCAGCTGTTCTCTCGTCAAGAATTGAAACTTCCCATCAACGGCACATCAGGAGCCTCCATGACGACCTCTGAAAACGACTGGCAATATCCCTATGGCACCAAGCAGCGCTATCATCTGCAGCATGTCCATCTGTTCGCATCCGACATCGACGCGACCATGGACTACTACAAGAATTGGTTCGATGCCGAGGTGATGTGGGACGGCGATGTCGCCGGCGCGCGCAACGTTTTCATCAAGGTTGGCATCGGCGCCCTGCATCTCTACGATCAGAAGCCCCGCGGCGACGGCAAGAACGCAGTCCATCACCTCGGCATGCAGGTCGTCGGCATCGACGATCTCTATGACCGCATGGTCGCTGCCGGCCTACATGTCCCGAACCCGATTCGGCGCCTCGGTGGCGAGGGCGGTTATTTCATGGTCGGCGCGCCTGACGGCGTCGTGATCGAGATCTTCGAGCCCGGCAGAGTGCGCGAAGCGATAGTTCGCAAGTATTACGGCTTTGAGGGGTAAGGTCTGTGGGAAGCTCGAACGACCAAGCATCGATTGCCGATCTCATTGCCGAGCAGATTGCGGTCGATCCAGGCAAGCACGCGCTGACCTTTGTAGATATCGGTGCTAACGGCGAGCTCCTCGCACAACGCAGATCCTATGCCGAGCTTCAACAGAGCGGCGCCTCGCTTGCCGCGAGGCTCACTGCACTGGGTCTCGGCAAGGGCGATACCTTCGCCCTCATGATGGCGAACCATCCAGAATTCGTCGAAGCGATGATCGCGGCCGCCATGATCGGCGCGATCTTCGTTCCGATCGATCCCCGGACCATGGGTGAGAAGCTCGACTACATGCTGTCCCACGCCGAGTGCCGCGGGGTGATCTGCACGTCCGAATGCGCCCACGCCATCGCCAGGCTTGGCCAGACCCGTCTGTCCTGGGCCGTGGTGGTCACGGATCAGGGTGAAATGCCGTCGTCAATCGCGCCGGTGAGCCTGACCTACGACGCCGCCTTGCTCGACGTCGGTTCGCCGTCGCCCATCGAGGTCACGGCCGCCGACATCATGATGCTGATGTTCACATCGGGAACCACGGGCAACCCCAAAGCCGTGGCGGTCTCGCACGGTGCCTATATGAGCCGCGCGCGCGGAATGCACGGCATCGACCTCCAGGCGAGCGACGTGCTCTATACCGGGCTGTCCCTGACGCATATCAACGCACAGGGAACGCTGCGTATCGGACTGACGACCGGCCTCCCTCTCGTCATCAGCCGCAAATTCAGCAAGTCGCATCTCTGGAACATCTGCCGCACCCACGGCTGCACGATATTCAGTCTGCTCGGCGGCATGATCCCCGAAATCTACAGCATTCCCGAGCGAGCAGATGATGCGGATAATCCGGTGCGCCTGATCATCAGCGCCGGCATGCCGGCCGATCTCTGGCCGGAATATGAACGCCGCTACGGGATCAAGATCTGCGAGATCTATGGTTCAACCGAAGGCGGCGGAGCGCTCACCAATCCGGCGGATGCCGGCCCTCGCGGCAGCCTCGGAAAGCCGCCGCCGGGTCTGAAAGCGGCCGTCTTCGACAGCGAAGGCCAGCGATGCGCAGCGCTTCAGCCGGGCGAGCTTCGCTTCCGGCGTCTGGACGGCGAGCCTATCACCATCAGCTATTTCAAGGACCGGGCAGCGAGCGAAGCCAAGACCATAGATGGCTGGTTCCGGACCGGCGACGTCGTGCACGAGGATGTGGACGGCTGGTTCTTCTTCCACTACCGCGTCGGCGGCGGCATCCGGCGCAACGGGGATTTCGTCAACACGGCCGTCGTCGAGGCCGCGCTCATCAAATCCGGCCTGGTCTCCGATGTCTTCGTCTATGGCGTCACCACGAAGCAAAACGTTGCGGGAGAGAAAACCCTGGTCGCCGCGGTGGTCCCCCGCGGGCCTGAATTCAACGAAGCCGCGCTAAAGGCCTATTGCGCGACGGCTTTACAGAAGGCAGATGTTCCCGAGATTATCCAGATCCTCGACGAGATTCCCAAAACCATCTCGGAGAAGCCCATCGAGCGCGCCTGTATCGACCGCTTACGCGCGGATGGGCTTCTGGTCGCATGAAGTCAGCGCGTCCGCTGTTTCATGCGTCCAGATGCAGAAGGTTAGGCTCCGCTTGCCGGACAATCGATATATTCCTTCGCGCCGCCGTAGTAGGACTCGCGCGGCGGGCATGGTCAGGAGAGACGACATAGTCTCCTGCTGCATAACCTGCTGGACCACACCCAGGAAGACTTCCTCCATCACCTTCGTCTTTCCCCGATGCCGACGCGAGTGTAATTTCCTATCTGTCGGGTGAAGGGCTGAAACGTCATGCTGTTGGTGATCATCGGCGACCGCTGTTCCGAAATCTTTCGTGAGGAACGACCCTACCTCTCCCGAAACGCTTTTGCGATCTGGTCGTGCAACGGCTTCACCAGATAGGACAGAACTGTTCGATCTTCGGTACGGACGAAAGCCTCGACCGGCATGCCTGGCAGCAGTTTGAGGCCGGCGAGCTTCGATAGCTCGGCCGACGAAAGGGATACCCTGGCAAGATAATAACTTACGCCCGTCTTTTGATCTTGAGAAATATCGGCGGAAATCCGGCTGAGTGAGCCCACGATTTCCGGTGTTGTTCGTTGATTGAACGCTGAAAACCTAAGGTTCACCGACTGCCCTAGGCGGATCTGGTCGATGTCCTGAGGGGCGATCCGGATTTCCACGGTGAGGGCGTCATTCTCGGGAACAATCAACATGAGCGGCTCGCTGGGTCCGATAACGCCGCCGACCGTATGCACTGTGAGTTGATGTACGTTTCCGTTCTGTGGCGACCGGAGATCGATGCGTTTCAACTGGTCTTCCGCCGCGACCTTTCGTTCGACGAGCTCCGCTGACTTTCCCTGAATCTCTCGCAACTCCTTGGCAACCTCACTGCGTAGATCTTGATCGATCTGGATGATCTGCAGCTCTGTTTCTGCCTTCTTGCCCTTCGCCTGGGCCGCGCTTGCAACGTACTGGTTGCTGTCGCCATCTAGTCGCACGGCCTCTCGCTCGAGCATCATGACCCGGTTAATCGGCACCAGCTTCTTGTCCCAGAGATCCCGGAGGCCAACGAGCTCGCGGTTGACGAACTCGATCTCGCGACGCTTGGAAGCTGACTGCCCGGAAAGACCAGATATCTCCTCCTGCAACTGTAGGATCCGCTCACGCAACTGAGCAGTCTGTCCCGCACGCGCCGACTTGCGCAGTTCAAACAGCCGTCGCTCTCCAGCGATCACACCCGCGAGCTCATACTGGTCCTGCTGAGCGACAAGCTCTGGGGGAAAGACAACGCTTTCTGCCCCGTCGCGCTCTGCCTCCAGTCTGGCCTGGCGGACCACCATTTCGTTGAGGCTCTTGATCACGATGGCCAGGTTGGCGCGCGTTACCGTCTCATCGAGCCGGATCACAACGTCTCCCTCACGCACCCGGTCGCCGTCCTTCACCCGGATCTCCCCGATGACGCCGCCAGTCGGGTGCTGGACCTTCTTGACCTCGGACTCGACGACAAGCACTCCTGAGGTCACCACGGCGCCGGAAAGCTCTGTGAACGCAGCCCAGCCCCCGACGCCGACCACGAGCAGGAGGAGCACCGCCCCGCCCCAAATCCCATGGGCGCGGACCGATCGATCGGCAGGTGTCCAATCGCTTCGCTTCACGTTAGCCTGGGTCATGCGCGTCGCCCTGCGTCCACAACCGCTGGCCCAGCCCGTAAAGCCGGTCGCGCGGGTTCCAGGACCTGTTTCAGGACTTCATCCTTCGGCCCGAAGTTTTGCACCTGCCCATTCGACATCATCAGGACGAGATCGACTGCCGCGAGCGCAGCCGGGCGATGTGCGACGACAATGACGATACCTCCCCGCTTTCGAACCCCAGCGATTGCCTTTGTAAGCGCTTGGTCACCTTCCGCATCGAGGTTCGAATTGGGTTCGTCTAACACAACCAGGAACGGCGAACCGTAGAGCGCCCGGGCCAAAGCCACGCGCTGCCGCTGGCCCGCAGAGAGAGCGGACCCGCCTTCCCCGATCTTCGTGTCGTAGCCTTCCGGAAGGCGCAGGATCATGTCGTGTATCGCCGCTTGATTTGCGGCATCGATAACGGCGGCTGGATCTGCCTCAGCCGCAAACCTTGCAATGTTCTCTGCGATCGTGCCGTCGAACAGCTCGACGTCCTGAGGCACATAGCCGATATGGGCCCCCAAAGCCTCAAGCTCCCACTGCTCTAAGGCGGCCCCGTCGATTCTGATCTTGCCGCGCGCGGCCTGCCAAACGCCGACCATCGAGCGGGCAAGGCTAGACTTGCCTGACGCGCTCGGCCCGATGATGCCAAGCCCCTGACCTGCCTCTAGCTTAAAGGTCGCGTTCTGCACCACCAGCCGCTGGACGCCCGGTGGCGCCACGCTAATTCCCTCGACAGACAGGGACGTATGCGGTGCAGGCAGCGCCATCGGCGCTCCCATCGCTCCAAGCTTGTCGATCACTCCCGTCAGGCGGCGCCAGCTCTGCCTCGCGGCCGCAAAATTCTTCCAGTGCGCGATGGCAAGCTCGACCGGCGCCAAGGCCCTCGACGTCAGGATCGAACTGGCGATGATGACCCCACCTGACGCCTGCTGATTGATGACGAGATAGGCACCCACGGCCAGCACCATCGACTGGAGCAGCATTCGCAGCACTCGCGAAGTCGCACCCAGACCGCCGCCGACATCGGAGGCCTTTTGCTGAGCATCCAGATAACGGTCGTTGGAGGTGGACCAACGGGCAGACATCCTCTTCGTCATGCCCATGGAGCGAAGGACCTCCGCATTGCGCCGACTTCCCTCCGCCATTGCCATCCGGACGGAGCCGAATCCGGACGATGATTTGACGGGATCCCGCGTGAGTACCTCCGTGCAGATGGTGAGCACGACCAGAAGGATCGCCCCGACGAGAGCCGTTATGCCGATCCAGAAATGGAAGACAAAGCAGAGGCCCAGATAGAGGGGCATCCACGGCAGATCGAAAAGAGCCGTCGGTCCCAAACTCGACAGAAAGCTCCTAACCTGATCCAGGTCGCGGACGGGCTGAAGGCCGTCCTTGCCGCCGCTCGGTCCCAAGGGAAGCTCAACAATCGCTTGGTAGGCGTATGAACTCAGCCGCTCGTCGATTCCGCGAGCCGTGCGGATCAACAACCTCTGGCGGATGAAATCCAAAATCCCTTGAAAACCATACAGCATCGTCACAAGCACGATCAACCCAAGCAACGTAGGAATGCTGCGGCTTGGAATCACCCGATCATAGACCTGCAACATGAAGAATGAGCCGGTCAACATCAGAAGGTTTATCGCGCCCGTGAAGACCCCGATGGCGAGAAAGGCCCGGCGGCAAGCCGCCGCCGCTCCCTTCACTGCGTCGCTGATACGAGTCGGCGGATTACCCGCTTCTGCTTTACTCACTACTTCCCACCAGCGTTAGTTATGCGACCCGGAAATCGTCCACGTGCAGGTTCGCCAAAGCGACGTTTTGCAGCAGAACGGTCGTTGACGCATCTATCGTAATAATCGTGTCACTCCCTTGGGCACTTGCCGCAGCGAATGCGGCCTCCGCATCGGCGAACAATCCGTCCCCGAATTCGAGCTTGTCGTGCCCCACGCTGAAATCGGAGATGCTGTCCTGACCAAAGCCAGCCCTAAACACGAATAGATCGTCACCAGCGCCGCCCGACAATGCATCGTTACCCGCACCGCCGGAAATGGTGTCATTCCAGCCCGTACCCGAAATCGTATCGTTGCTAGTGGTCCCGTGGATCCAGGCCGCCGCATCAGTGATCTGACTGCCCTCCCAAACCGTTCCATCGGCAAAATGCACCTGCTCGATCCGCGGATGGCCATCGAATTGGCCCTCGACCATGAGTTCTTCGTTTGACGAATTAATCTTGATGAAGAGATCGCTGCCCGATCGGCCAAATGTAACGTCCGAAACTGCGAGCGCAGAGAGATGCACCACATCGATCCCGGAATCGGTACCCGCCTCAAGGATCAAGTCGTTACCTGAACCCACCCCAAACTTGTAAGTGTCCCCGCCGCCCAAACCGCGAAGGGTGTCGTTGCCGCCGAGTCCGTTGAATGCATCTTCTTCGAAAGCGCCTGTCAGCGTTTCAGACTCCGCAGTTCCATCCAACGTCACGCCAGCAACCTCAGTATGAGCACTATTTTCTGTTACGGTTAGCGATGCAACGCCTGGCTCGAACTCCCCGATATCCATCGTGCTGCCATCGCTGAACTGGAGTTGCTGGATCGCGCTTGACGTTCCCCCTTCATGGGCCGTTAAGCCCTCGTAGACCAGAATTTGGTCGTCAGTATCTCTTACAAGGATTATGAGATTCGAACCGGCCGTTTGAAGTATTATATCGTCGGCCGATATTCCTGGCGCGAACTTGATGACGCCGGTGCCGCCATTTGCCCAGATATAGCTCTGCCCCCCGCTGTATAGAACAGTGGTCTGGCCGACAGTGTCGAAGCCCCAGCCTGACCCTGAGACCATCTCGAAGACGTCGTCCCCATAGATGCTGCCGTCATAAACTGAAGTGCTGGTTCCAACCCAAGTAAAGGTGATGGGTGATCCGAGCCCTGGCGCGGGCTGCCCGATATTCATCGTGCTGCCATCGCTGAACTTGAGCTGCTGGATCGCGCTCGACGTTCCCCATTCGTTAACCGTCAGATCACCGCTTATACGGATGCTGTCTTCGGTCCCCCGCACGAGAATTATAAGATCCGAACCTTCAGATTGAAGGATGATATCACCGGCAGATATTCCGGCTCCAAACTGAATGATACCTGTGGCTCCGTTTGGATCGATATTGTTTTGACCTCCGCCGAATACAACTGTGTTTTGGCCATCGTTCTCATTGTTAAATGTGAGGTTCGTCCCGGGAGGCAGCTCAAAAACATTATTCCCGTAAATGCTTCCGCTGCCCGGCTCCAACCACGTGAACGTAATGGACGATCCAACGCCTGCCGCAGGCTGCCCGATATCGATCGTGCTGCCATCGCTGAACTGGAATTGCTGGATCGCGCTCGACGTTCCCCATTCATTGAGCGCCAGGCCGCCATAGATCTGAATTCGGTCTTCGGTGCCTCTTATGAGGATCATGAGATCTGACCCGGCCGATTGAAGTATTACATCGTCGGCCGATATTCCTGGACCGAACTTGATGATGCCGGTGCCGCCATTCGCCCAGATATAGCTCTGTCCCCCGCCATACAGAACAGTGGTCTTGCCGCCCGTGTCGAAGCCCCAGCCTGACCCTGGGACCATCTCGAAGACGTCGTCCCCATAGATGCTGCCGTTATAAACCGAAGTGCTGGTGCCAACCCAGGTGAACGTGATCGGCGATCCAACGCCTGCCGCAGGCTGCCCGATATCCATCGTGCTTCCGTCGCTGAACTGGAGTTGTTGAATCGCACTCGACGTTCCCCAGTCATTGGCTGTTAGGCCGCCATAGATCTGGAGGCGGTCGTCCGTCCCCCTGACGAGAATTACGAGATCCGAACCTTCGGATTGAAGGATGACATCGCTCGCCGATATGCTTGGCCCGAACTTGACGACACCTGTCCCCCCGTTGGCCCAGATATAACTCTGCCCACCATTGAATAGAGCAGTCGTTTGACCACCGGCGGTGTCGAAGCCCCAGCCTGATCCCGACACGATCTCGAAGATGTCATTCCCGTAGATGCTTCCATTATAAACTGAGGTGTCCGTTCCAACCCACGTAAACGTGATTGGTGATCCAAGCCCTGGCGCAGGCTGCCCGATATCCATCGTGCTGCCGTCGCTGAAGCGCAGCTGCTGAATCGCGCTGGACACCCCCCAATCATTGATCGTCAAGCCACCACCATAGATTTGGATGCGATCGTCCGTACCTCTCACGCGAATTACAAGATCCGAGCCTTCAGATTGAAGGATGATGTCACTGGCGGATATTCCAGCACCGAACTGGATGACGCCTGTTGCTCCATTTGCATTGATGTCATTTTGACCTCCGCCGAATACAACGGTGTTCTGGCCAGTGTTAGCGCTGTTGAATGTAAGGCTCGCACCCGAAGCTATCTCAAAAACGTTGTTCCCGTAGGTGCTTCCGTTACCAGCCTCAAGCCAGGTGAACGTGATTGGTGATCCGACGCCTGGCGCAGGCTGCCCGATGTCCATCGTGCTGCCGTCACTGAACTGGAATTGCTGGATTGCGCTCGATGCTCCCCAGTCATTTAGCGCCAAACCTTCATAGACCAGAATTTGGTCGTCAGTATCTCTTATGAGGATTATGAGGTTCGAACCGACCGACTGGAGTATTATATCGTCGGCTGATATTCCTGGCGCAAACTTGATGACACCGGTGCCACCATTTGCCCAGATATAGCTCTGCCCCCCGCCGTATAGAACAGTGGTCTGGCCGGACGTGTCGAAGCCCCAGCCTGACCCTGAGACCATCTCGAAGACGTCGTCACCATAGATACTGCCGTTATAGACTGAAGTGTCCGTTCCAACCCACGTAAACGTAATTGGCGACCCGACGCCTGGCGCAGGCTGCCCGATATTCATCGTGCTGCCATCGCTGAACTTGAGTTGTTGGATTGCGCTCGACGTTCCCCAGTCGTTAATCGTCAGATCACCACCTATGCGGATGCTGTCTGCGGTCCCCCGCACGAGGATCACTAGATCCGATCCATCGGATTGCAGCAGGATATCGCTGGCAGCAATCGATGAATCAAAGCTTATGGAACTGAAATCCCCTTGTATGTTGACCTGTCCATCACCACGAGCGAACAGGTAGCTCTCACCTTCGCCACCCTCTGTCAGCGCCATCGTCAGCGTCTTGTCGAAGGTCAGCCCGCCCTGATCGACGACGCGTACCGTGATCGCATGCGAGGTCGCGGTCCCATAATCGAGCAGCGAGCCGTTGGCGACGGTGATAGCACCAGTGCTTGCATCAATCGCGAACCGCCCCCCGGCATTGTCGATCAGCGAATAGGTCAGTATTGCGCCGGCATCCGGATCCGCGCCGGCTACCGTCCCCACCACTGTGCCATTCGCCGCATTCTCGGCCACCGAGCCGCCGGTCAGCGTCGCATTGCTGGGCGCCTCGTTGACGTTGGTCACGGCGACGGTAAACGTCTTGTCGAAGATCAAACCGCCTTGGTCGGTGACGCGAACGACGATGCCATGCGATGTCGCCGTCTCGTAATCCAGCAGCGTTCCATTGGCCACGGTGATCTGCCCCGTTGCCGAATTGATCGCAAAACGACCGCCCGCATTGTCGGTCAACGCATAAGTAAATGTCGCTCCGGTATCCGGATCGATGCCTGCCACGGTTCCGACCGCTGTGCCATTGGCTGCATTCTCCCCAACGGCCCCACCGGTCAATGTCGCGTTGGTCGGCGCCTCGTTGAGGTTTGTCACATTGAGTGTGAGGGATTTATCGAAGGTCAGACCGCTCTGATCCGTCACACGTACCGTCACCGCGTGCGACGTCGCGCTCTCGTAATTCAACAGCCCGCTGTTCGCCACTGTAATCTGGCCGCTGGCGGAATTGATTGCGAACCGTCCACCCGCATCGTCGCTCAGCGAGTAAGTGAGCGTCGCCCCCGCATCCGGATCTATACCTGCCGCCGTTCCGACCACCGTGCCGTTTGCCGCATTCTCCGCAACCGATCCTCCGGTCAGCGTCGTATTGGTCGGCGCTTCGTTGACATTGGTCACGGTCAGCGTGAACGTCTTATCGAAGCTCAAGCCGCCCTGATCCACCACCCGTACCGTCACGCCATGGGAGGTCGCACCCTCGTAATTCAGCAGTGTGCCGTTTGCGACCGTGATCTGCCCGGTCGATGCATTGATCGCAAACCGCCCGCCTGCATTGTCGGTCAGTGCGTAGGAAAGCACCGCACCGGCATCCGGATCGACGCCGGTCACCATACCGACCACCGTACCATTCGCCGCGTTCTCCGCAATCGTCCCGCCAGTCAACGTCGCATTGCTCGGCGCGTGATTGCCGCTGTCGCTCACATCCGAGACCGCGATCGAATAGGTTTTGTCGATAGTCAGACCGCCCTGATCCGTGACCCGGGCAGTGATCGTGTGCGAGGTCGCCGTCTCAAAGTCCAGCAGCGCCCCATTGGCCACCGTGATCTGGCCGGTCGTCGCATTGATTGCGAAACGCCCCCCGGCATTGTCGACCAGCGAATAGCTGAACGTTGTTCCCGCGTCGGGATCGACACCGCCCAGTGTTCCGACCACCGTCCCGTTTGCCGAATTCTCAGCAACGGCGCCCCCCGTGAGCACCGCATTAGTGGGAGCTTCGTTGACGTTGTAAACTGTGACGCTGAACGTCTTATCAATGCTCAGCCCACCCTGGTCCGTGATACGAACTGAGAGATCATGCGCTACAGCACTCTCATAATTGAGTAGGGCGCCATTGGCGACCGTGATCAGGCCGGTGGCGGCGTTGATGATGAACCGCCCGCCTGCACTATCGAGCAACGTATAGGTGAATGTCGCACCGGCATCGGGATCGATGCCGTAAACCGTGCCGACGGCGGTGCCATTCGCAGCGTTCTCGTAAACGGCGGCAAACAGTGTTCCTCCCGTCGGCGCGTGATTGCCGGCACGGTTTGCGATGGCCGTCCGGTCCCAGACCGTACGATCACTGAACAGTATCTCCTCGATACCTAAACTGCCGTTGTTACTGAACTGGTCGGTAATGGTGATTTCCGCGCCGCTCGCATTGACGTGGACGATGAGATCGTTGCCCGACTTCCGCAGGCTGATCTGCGACGCCGTGAAGTCGCGCAGTTTCAGTGTGTCCGTATCGCTCTCGCTATTGACCTCGGTGATGACATCGTTGCCGTCCCCCGCATGGTAGATGTAGATGTCCTCGCCATATCCGCCTGATATGGTGTCGTTTCCAGCCTTCGAATCGAACGTCTCGGCGAATTCGGTACCGGTTATCGTTTCGGATGCGGTCGTTCCGCTCACCAAGCGTGCGTCGGCAGCGGCTGCCTGCGCATTAGCTAGAATCGTGGCGTAGTTCCAAACCGTATTATCGGAGAAACGGATCTGGTCTGCACTGTATTGGGCACCGATCAGCCGTCCCTCCAGCACCACCTTGCCGTCGGTGCTGCTGGATGCGGTCGTAATGATGAGGTCGTTTTCATTCCCCGCCCGGACGATCCTTACATCGGCGGCTGAGATATCAGCAAGCTGAAGCGTATCGACATCCCCAACAAGACCCGCGTCCTGGATGATTTTGATGTCGGGCGCCCGCCAGAAAACATAGGTGTCGTTGCCGGCACCGCCAATCAGTGTGTCGTTGCCGCGTCCGCCATCGAGTGTATCGTTGCCGAGACCGGTGCTGATGGTTTCACGGGCCATGAAGCCGATGACGCTATCGTTGCCGCTAGTCGAATTCTGCTCCAGATAGCGCGCGCCAAGGCTGGCACCTGACCATGAGGCGAAATCACCGTCGAACTGAATCGAGACAAATTCGTCGGCTTCGAAGCCGAATTCGGCGCCTGCGACAATCAGCTTGTCCGTGGTTCCCGCAATCGAGAAGACGGTGTCGATGACCCTGTGATTATTGGCGTCGAAATAGCTCGACCTTGACAGCCGGATGTCGGTTGATGAGACGCTGCTGTTGAACGCGATCCGGTCAACGACGTTCTGGAAGATGCCGTCAAGCCTGTCGTAGATAGTGTCTATTCCGTAGCCGCGACCAAACACATAGGTGTCCGCGCCAGAGTGGCCATAAAGTTGGTCATCACCGGCACCGCCATCCAGAATATCCGCACGGTTCGGGAAGCCGTGGAGAACATCGTTTCCTGGGGTCGAGGTCAGGAAGGTCGTGATCAATGACGTCGGTGTCCAGACCGTACCGTCCACGAAACGGAACTCCTCGATGGTCGGGTAGAAAATGCCATCGGCACTCGTGTTGAACTCCCACTGGACTGTCAGGACTTCGCCCGTCGTCGTGAAGGTCAGATAAAGCTGGTAACCGGCCGCCTCGTTTCCGTACGGGCCGATATGCGACAATGTTACGTCTTGTGCACGAATGCCCGCTCCGAACTCGACGACATCGAAACTGGTGATCGTGTATTCAGAGATGACGTCGTTGCCATCGCCCAGATTCCACACATAGGTGTCATTGCCGTCCATCCCCTGCAGGAGGTCATTTCCTTTTCGGCCGATAACGCGCTCGTTCGCCGCGGTACCGGTCAGGGTCTCGCTCGCATCTGTGCCTTGGATCAGGTTGCCGGGATTGACCAGTTCATCGATCTGCGCACGGGTCATGACCGTCCCGTCCGCGAATTCGAAACGATCGATACCGCCGGATTGATCGTTGAAGATCGTGTACTGGCGATACAACCTGATGCTGTCGCTAGTCCCTGCGATCTCGATCAGCAAGCTTCCAGCCTCGGCCGAGCCAGAAAATGAATAGGGATCTTCGGTATTTCGCGTGAACAACAAGTCGCTCGGCCTGATGCCGGCACCGAACTTCAGTGTGTCGAATCCGTTGCCGCCGGACGGATCGCTGCTGTCGATGATCCGATCACGGCCATCGCCGAGATTGAAGACATATGTATCGTTGCCTTCCCAGCCATAAAGGTCGTCGTCGCCGGTGCCGCCAATGAGCGTGTCGTCGCCATCCAGACCGAGCAACCGGTCATTTCCGCTCCCGCCCGACAAGACGTTGCCCGACCCATCACCGACGAGAAGGTCCGCCCCATTACCGCCGCTGGTGAAAAATCCCGTGAGATAGGCAGCGCTCCAGACCGTCCCGTCCGCGAAGCGCACTTCCGAAATGGTATGGCCGGCATTCTGGCTCGGATTATTGAGTTGCTGGTACTGTAGCAATACCGAGTCGTTGGATCCGGCTACGGTCAGCAGGAGATCGAACTTGGAATAGCTCTCTATGATAGTTTGATCTCTGGAGTAGTAATATATCCCGCTACCTCCGAACTCCGGGAATGAATATACCAATTGTACCGAGATGTCCGATGGAGCGATCCCCGCGCCAAAGCGGATGATGTCATCCCTCGTAGAGACGGGACGACCCGGCTGATCGGTGTAGCTTCCGGATATTGTATCGTGGCCGAAGCCACGATCAAACATGTAGGTGTCGATCCCTTCCCGCCCCTGCAAAATGTCGTCGCCACCGAGACCCAAGACCGTGTCCGGCCCGGCTGTCCCTCTCAGGCTGTCGGCGCCCTCCGTTCCAAGCACAAGCGTCCCCGGATTCGGGCCTCTAACGGCGATGTTCAGAATCGTAGTGGTGATGGCGCCGTCAGAATCCGTGGCAGTCAAGGCGACGCGATAGATATGAACGCCTTCGTTCTCACCGACAGAGTACTGATCCGGCGTACCCGAGAAAGTTCGTGTTAACGGATCGAAGGTCATCCAAGTCGGAAGAGCCGATCCGTTCTCCATGCGCGCCGTAAGGCTGACGCCACCACGGTCATCCGAGAAGGTTTCGGCGGGAACCGAGAAAGTGAAATGCTGGAGGGGATCGACTGCAATTCCCGCGAGCGGGTGCCGTACGACGGGCGCATCGTTGACGCCATCAACGATGATGTACATGTCACGCTGGACGCTGGCACCCGAACTGTCCTTCGCAACAACTCGGATATTGAGCATTCCCACATCCGGATCGTCAGGTGTCCCGGAGAATGTGCGCGTCGCAGCATTGAAGGTCAGCCAAGCCGGCAGCGGCGCGCCATTGGCCAGTGTCGCCGTGAGGGTCAGCGTATCGCCAACATCGATGTCAGTGAAGAGGTTTTGGGGAATCGTATAGCTGAAGGCGCTGTCCTCATGGGCGACGAAGCTTTCCAGCGCGCCATTGGCTTGCGGAGCGTCATTGACGTTCCCGACGTTCAGCGTGAAGTTTGCTGCGACCGACGATCCCAAAATGTCGGTCGCAGTGATGCGTATCGTATACTGAGCGACGTCGCCATTCGCCGGTGTGCCGGAGAACAGCCCCGTCACGGGGTCGAGCGTGAGCCAGGTCGGGAGCGCCGCGCCGCTCAGAAGCTTGGCGGTGTATCGCAGCCGGTCGCCCGAGGTACTGTCCGAGAAGGCATTCGTGGGGATCTGGAACGTAAATGCAGTATCTTCGGTTGCCGTCCGCGTTCCGATGGCAGTGCCGACGGTCGGCGCGGTGTTTCCCGTCGTGCCGACGAATATCCCGAAACGTGTCGTCGTCGTGGCGGTCCCGTCCGACGCGGTAATGGCGATATCGAGTGCGCCTCGGTTGGTCGTTGTCGGCGTGCCCGAGAATGTCCGCGTTGCAGCATTGAACGTCAGCCAGGAGGGCAGCGCGGCGCCGCTTCCCAACGTCGCCGTGTAGGTCAGCGTTTGCGTTGACACCCCGGGCAAACCATTGTCCGGGTCGACAAACTGGTTGGCTGCGAACTGGAACGAGAAGGCCGATCCGACCGTGGCCGTTTTGTTGGTGATCAAGGTCGCCAACACCGGCGCATCATTGACATTGGTGACGTTGATAGTGAAGTCCGCGCTCGCGGTATCGCCAGTGCCGTCGATCGCGGCGAGTCGCACCTGGATTGGCGTGCCAACATCGGCGTTGGCCGGCGTTCCCGTAAAAGTAGTTCCATCGAAACGAAGCCAGGTCGGCAATGCCGTCCCGTCCGCGCGCGTCGCTTTCAGGACCAGAGTGTCTCCGACATCGCTGTCGGCAAAGGTATTGGCCGGCACGGCAAAGGTGAACAGGGCATTCTGCGCGACGGTCTTGCTGCCGATCGACGTCACCAGCGTCGGCGCATGGTTCGCGGCCATCGCCTCGATATCCGCCAGGAACAGCACGGTATGATCGGTCAGGACAATCTCGCCGATCTTCGCCCCGCCGGCTGCAAAATGATCCTTTACCGTTATGCGGTCGGTGGTGCCGCGGATTCCGATGACCAGATCGTTCGGATTGCTGCCATGGGCGAAATCGAGATCGGCAATCGTAATGCCAGCTCCGAATTCGATGCGGTCGAGCCCGAATCCAGCCCCGGTGTCCGCGATCGTGTCCTGACCGTCGCCGCGATTGAAGACATAGACGTCGGCACCGTCTTTGCCGTCGATCGTATCGTTTCCAGTATTGCCGACGATGCGATCGGCGGCGCTCGACCCCTTAATAGTGTCAGCACCTGTCGTCTGCGAGAGCACCATGATCTTCTGATCGATATCGACACGCCCCCACATCGTGCCGTCCACAAATTGGATCGCTTCGATCCCGTTCGAACCTCCCGCCAGTTGGCCCTTGATCGTGACCGTCTCGCCCGCTCCGATATCAACGACCAGGTCGGTCGCATCGACCGAGCCCTTCCGCAAACTCACCTGCGAGGTCGTGATACCAGTGCCGAGCTTCAGTTTATCCGCACCGCCCGTTGCAAGTTCGACAATCGTTTCCTGTCCATCGCCGCGGTTGAAGATATAACTGTCCGCACCGGCACCACCGGTCAGGGTATCGTTGCCAAGGCCACCGGAAAGTGCGTCGTCGAGGAATGTGCCCACGATCGTGTCGGCACCGCTCGTGGCTTTCGCCGCCAGAGCCTTGTTCGCGAGATCGGCTTTCCTCCAGACCGTTCCATCCGCGAACACCACGCCGTCGACGCCGCCGTTGGCGCCGGCAAACACACCTTTGAGCGTGACAATGTCTGTGGCAGACAGGGTAAGGATCGCATCATTCGCATCGGTGGCGGATCGGGTTACGACAACATTGGCCGGGCGAATGCCTGCACCGAATTCCAACCAATCGGTTGTGCCGGCAGAATCCGAGATGACGTCCTGGCCATCCCCCGTGTTGAAGATGTAGCGGTCATTGCCGGAGCCGCCATTGAGCGTATCGTTGCCGGCGCCGCCGATGACGACGTCGTCGGTATCCTCGAAGCCCGCAATAGTATCGTTGCCGACGCTGCCAGCCTGGGACATCACCCTGATTTTCAGATCTGCTGACGACCAGACAGTCCCATCCTCGAACCGAATGCTGTCGAGGCCGTTGAAGCCATTGCCGAACTGTTCGGTCACATCGATACGATCGGTGCCCGAGGTAAATGCGATCCTCAGATCGACACCGCCCGTCCCGGCACGGGACAGGATCACCTCTGCTGGCGTATATCCGTTCAGCACAAGATCGTCGGTCCCCGACTTGAAGAAAGGTCTTGGACTGTTGACGCGATCCTGTCCGTCCCCCTTGAAGAAGACATAGGTGTTGCCTTGGTCGCTGCCCGTCAGGGTGTCATTCCCTCGCCCGCCATACACAAGACTGGTATTGTTGGTGACCGGGCTAGGCACCACGTTGTCCACGCCTGCCGTGGCGCCCGATAGCCCGTCCAGAATCTGAGCAGCCGTCACCGTGACTGAACCGATCACGATGCTGTTGAGAATGCCGGCGCCCAGGAAGTCCTTGATGGTGATCTGGTCGGACGGTGTTGCGACAAAATTAAGAACGAGATCGGTGCCGTTCAAGGAATATTGGACATCTGCCGCCGTAATGCCACCGCCCAGCACTAACGTCTCGGTCTCGCCTGAAAGCCTGTCGACGCTGGCACGTACCGTGTCCTGACCGTCACCGCGGTTGAAGACATAGGAGTCATTGCCGATGCCACCGATCAACACATCCGCACCGGCACCGCCGGTCAGCGTATCGTTGCCGAGGTTACCGTTGAGCGTGTCGTTGTCGGCGCCGCCGTTGAGCTGATCATCGCCACTTTCGCCGTAGAGCGTATCGGCGCCGGCATCACCGGTGACCGTGTCATTGCCCGTACCAGCATAGACGATGTCGTTCCCACCACCGCCGCCGAGATTGTCGACGCCCGCGCCGCCGAGGAGAATATCATTGCCGGCACCGCCGGCGACGATATCATCGCCGTCGCCGGCATAGACCAGATCGTCGCCATCGCCTGCTTGAACCGTATCCACCCCCGCCCCGGCCATGATTCTGTCGCCGGTGGCCGTACCGGTCATCGAATCTGCCGAAGCCGTTCCATTGATCACATTGGTTGCGATCGCCATCCGGTCGGCAATCGCATTGATCTGGTTGTAGGCGAGCATGGTGCCGTCCTGGAACAGGACGTTTTCGATACTGCCACCCGGCGGGACGCTGTATCTGGTGATCGTCACCTGATCGGTCGATCCTATGCGGGAAATCAGCAGATCGTTGGATCCGGTGCGAGCGATCGTGAAGTCAGCGAGATTATAAGCCGTGAACTCGATGCGATCGCGATGCGAATCAACGTCCTCGGGGGGATAGTTGAACTCGTTGGTCGCGTCGTGCACGACGTCCTGGCCAAACGCCGAACCAAACCGGTAGATCACGGTGCCGCGACCAGTAAGCGTGTCGTTGCCGGCTCCGCCGTCCAGAATATCCCTGCCGCCGTTTCCTTCAATCGTATCGTTTCCGTTACCGCCATTGATGACGTCGGCCGCAATGGTTCCCACGATGTTGTCGTTTCCGCCGGTCATCAGCGGATTCAAATAGCGCTGATTGATATCCGCTTGGGTCCAGACCGTGCCGTCGGCGAACACGATCCTGAGGCCCAGATCGACTCCGACGTTCGGCGAACTAATCGTGATGGTGCCGCCATTGGCGCCGTCCACGGTGATGACCAAAGCCTGCGACATCGTGAGGCTGACGTCCGACGTCGCTATTCCCGACCCGAACGCGATTTGGGTAAGGTTCTTGTCCTCCAGAGAACGATAGGCGAAGCCGTCGTCGCCATCACCCCGGTTCCATACGAAGGTGTCGTTGCCCCCATTGCCGTAGACGACATCGTCGCCAAGGCCGCCCTGGAATGTCTCGTCATTCGGCGAACCCAATATCTCGTCGGCGGAGCTGGTGGCGGCCTGCGCCGCGTACATGCGCAGCAGATCTTCGCGACTCCAGATTACCCCGTTGTCGAACACAATGCGCAGCGGCCCTATTGAATTCATGTCCTCAATGGGATCTCCGAAGAACTGCACATAGCTGTTGCGGAAGGTGATCTGATCGTCCGTCCCCGCGATCCTGATCACCATGTCGCCGACGAGGCCCTTGTTTGGATACATAGGGTCGATACGCAGCATCGGCCGCAAGATCATGATGTCGGACGGCAAGATGCCCGGTCCGAGCCTCAAGGTGTCGGAATTGAACGCCGACGCAATAATGTCCTGGCCATCCCCGCGATTGAAGATGAAGGTATCGTTGCCGTTGTTCTTGTTCTCGATGTAGAATTGATCATTGCCGCGACCGCCGATGAAGACGTCGTCGCCGGCCTCGTCGACAATGATGTCGTCGCCATCGCCGCCGGCGATGTGATCGTCCCCGAGGCCGCCACGTATAGTGTCGCTACCCGCACCACCATCGACGATATCATTGCCATCGCCCGCATCAATGGTATCGGCACCGCCGTACGCATTGATGACGTCGTCCCCACCCTGCCCATTAATCCGCTCGTTTATATCAATACCATCGAGAACGTCTGCTCCCGCGGTACCTTCTATAAGCGTCAGCGCCACCCCACCGACTTCTTCCGGCACCACTGACAGATCTGGCTCATCGGCTGAATTGGCAGGCGTGAACTTTCCGATCACGCTTTCGAACGTCCAGAGCGCCTGTTGTTCCGGGGAGAGCGCGGACCAGTCCTTGATCAGGATCGTATCGCCCTGTCCATAGGTGATCAGAAGATCCTGATTGCCGCCGCTTCCGGCCACCAGCTGTTTCGTGATCAACGACACGTCGAGACCTTCGACAAATCGGATTACGCCGCCCTCAGGGGACAGGTCTTCAATGGTATCGTGGCCGTCGCCCACCGCGAAGACATAAATGTCGACGCCCTCCTCCCCGAGCAGATAGTCATCGCCGGCGTATCCGCGCAGCAGATCCGCGCCCGCACCGCCAGCGATGTCGTTGTCCGCCTCGTTCCCGACGCGCACCAGTGAGATCGGCCCGTCGCCCTCACCGTCGTCGTTCGCCTCGACTGCACGCGCCACAACGGGCGGGACCGGCTGGTCTTTTGCCACGATACCGACCTCGGCAAGACGCGCACGTATCACGTCCAGCGACAAGGTTTGCCAAGAATCCACCTTTCCGTTCTTGTTCGTGCCGCTGTCTAGTCCCTGACCATAGGCGTACTGGTTGATCTGGATGCCGTAGTCGCCCTGCTTCCAATTATTGATGACGATCGTCTGGTTCGCACCGTCAACCGACGGATTGAGCGTGATGGTGAGCTTGCGCGATCCATCTCCAGCCAGCGGCCCGAGGTCATAGCGCTCGCCATACGCGCCGACGATCGTCTGCGTATAAGCGCTGATCCACTTGTCGACGAAGCTTGCGAACTGCGTGTAAAGGATCGGGACGAATGCAAATCCGGCCAGGCTACCGCTGATGCCGCTGAAGAATTTCATGGTCGCTGCAAATTGCGCATCGATCCACCGCTGGACTTGGTCGGCGCTGGCCTCGGTCGGAAATATCTGCTTGCTGTTTGCCGCCCAGACGGCCTTCACGTCGCCGTTATTGCGATAGTCGAACTTGTCAAGATCGAACGTCGCGCCGCCGACGAGCTGATGGCCGTTGACGATAATGATGGCATTGCCGCGCTCCTTCTGGTCGAAATCGGAGGCGGTCGTCAACGTCTGCACCTGCGTCCCAGTCGGAGCGCCGGTGGCATCCTTAGTCAAAAATTCGAGTTTGAGGAAAGCTCCCTTCTTCAGTGTCTCCGGCGCAGACGGTGGCGGCGCCGCCTCTATCACTCTCTCGACGTTGTTATTCCCCTGCGCGAGGACGACGGTGATATTGTAACCTTTCGCGGCTTCCGACATCTTCACGAAGTCATCGCCGCTTCGCAGTTCGATTCGCTCGATGCCGATCAACGTATCCGCTCGGTTGCCCGCCGCGGCATAGGACACTTGGACTCCAAATCCGTTGGATACGTTGGCGATGCGCGAGCCGTTCAGGCTGAGGCCGATGTTTGCAAAGTTGCTGCCGTAGACCGCTGTGTCGATACCTTCGCCACCGAGGAACGTCACAGAGTCGTTGTCTGTCGGCCCGGTGCGTGCAACGTAGCGATCGTCGCCGGCACCGCCGATGATGAAATCCTTCCCGCCTCCGCCCTCGAACACGTCCTTGCCGTCACCACCGAGCATGAAGTCACGCTGCGACGAGCCTTTGATCGTGTCGGCTCCGCCGCCACCAATTATGACGTGGGCGCGCGTCGCGTCGCCGGTGACGGCGGCTGCGTCGTAGATCAATGCTCGATCGGCCGCCCCTCCGCCTCCGGCCTGAACAACGAGCACCTGCCAGTCCGACAGCGCCTTTATTCCATCTTTAACCTGTCGCGTACTCGCACCAAGCAGATTAGCGAGCGCAGCGAAATCACCGAGCGTAATATTAGCACCAAGAGTCGATATTAGGGCTTTCTCAGCAGAATCGGCGATAATGAAATTGATATCGCGAACTCCGAAGAGCTGCGCCAGCGAATTGGCGTCGAGCTTCTCCTTCTGTGCCGCCCCACCGGGGGCCGAGATATTCGTGAGGTCCACGCGAACATACGGCGCCGTGGGTCCGTTGGCATCGCCAGCACCAAAGACATTCAAGCCAGTACTGCTAACCACCGAACCTGCTGCGGTGCTCAATGCATCGCGGACGACTTGCAGTCCCAGTTTAATCACGCCAGAATGAACGGAGAGCGCGTCGGCGGCTGTTGGCGACTTACCGTCCCCTACAGCTCCCGTTGACAGCCATTTGCCGAATCGAGCGTGAAATTCTGAATAGAAATTCAAATCCGATACCAACGCCCTCAACATCGCCCCGGAGTCAGGACCTGTCGACGTGTTGTCCGTTGTCGGCGTGTTCATCCGACCGGTTATTCCCTGATTGACAAGAAACGCGTTCCGCAATGTGGCGTCGTTTGTGAGAAGTCCTTGCTCACCACCGATCGGCTTTGACGTCCAACCCGATTCGTCATTCGTGAGTGCATCAGTACGTGCTAGAAGCGCATGCAAACTAATGCTGTGCTTGGCCAGAGACTCGTTGAAGCCAGACCCACCACCTATTGTGAATGGCACTTCCGGCGATGGATCAAAATGATTGACGCCAATAAGGCCCGATACGAAGGACGATGCCGAGGCGCCGGTCTGAGTGAACTTTTGTAGTATCTCATCGTTTAGGGCGTAAGAGTGGATCTTCGCATAACCATTCGCAACGAGTGCGTCACGTGCCGCTTTTGCAACATCATAAGTTTGACGTTGGGCTTGATAAGCGGGATCGTTGAAGTCCGGAAGACCGTTCGCACCCGTTGGCGGATTTGGTGGACCGGCGAGTAGCACACTGGCTTTGTCTGACGCCAGTCCCTCCGGAATGAAGCTCCCCCTGTCGCTCGTTGCCTTAAATGGCGCCGACGCGAATACATAGGCGTCCTTGTCGTATTTCGCAGCCATCAGGCCCGCCAGCCCGCCTCCGAGTGAATGACCAGTGAAAACAACGCTTCCGAACGCAGGATCGTTTCTGAACGACTCCACGAAAGAGAGAGCCGCCTGCAATTGCGTCGCTTGCGGGTCTCCGAGAAGACCGAGCGGAAGATTGCCTTGGAACCAATCTTTGCTATCTGATGCTGAGAAATCCGTGCCTCGAAAGGCGATAACGAGCTTTCCGTCGACCTTCCACGCCTCGGCATACATTCCCGTTTCGGAGTTCACCGACGTCAGGAATTCGACCTTCGGCAGACTACTGAACTTGATGTCAATATTGTCCGTCGTTCGCGAATAGACTCGATCACTGAGCAGCGCATAGATCGTTTCTTGCTTCATTGCATCCTCGCAAGCTCATGGGTCAGTGGAAAAGGAAAGTAGTCTGGCAGCCAGAGATATTGATCGCGATCGACGATCATCGCGCCAGGCGCGGTCCAGATTGCGCCGGGCAAGGTCCCGACAAGTTGGCCGTCGATGAAGAAACGTTGATCGACGGGGCGAACCTCGCGGGCAGGACCCGAGCTTTTGAAGTAGTAGCTCCACATGTCGCGGTAGCAGTAGGCAAAGCCGTGATCGGCCCCGTTCGCTGTGTCGAAGTTGATGTCGAGCGTCTGTTGGGTCCGCAGCCGGTCGCTGGCCCAAGGATAGCCTGTGTCGACACGATAAGGAATCCGCAGACCCCGCCCTGACGCGATATCCGACGACAGTGCAACGATATGGCCGATACCGGATGCCCGGTTGACGCCGAGTGCTTGCGAGAAATTCGGCTGGGCACCGGGTATTTCACGGTCCCATTGCGGATTGTTTCGAGCTCGACCCATCTCCTCCGGATATTTCTCACGCAGTGCGTTGACTGTCGGCCAATCGAGCAGCCAGTAGTGCGGCTTCTCGGCCGGCCAGCGCTCATGTATTGCCGCCTGCGCAGCGACCGGAATTGGCACGCGCAGCACGGCATGGCATGATATCTCACGCATTAGTTCAGTTCGGGGATCTCCCTTTGGGAAAAACCCTTCACCATGGAAGAATTCGCCTTTCTTGCCATACTCATCGTCACGATTATTTAGTGGGACGATGTTGTCTTTCCATCTGGACAGGCGCCAGGCCTCGTAGTCGGACTTTGTCGCTTCAGTGAATGTCGCCTTGTGAAAGGCGAGCTTCGAAACGGGCTGCAGATAGGCCTGCTCGTTCAGATAGGCCACCATAAATTCGAGATTGCCGGCATCAGGAGTCCAGAACACGACCGGCAGGAAATCTGCGGGCATCGGCTGCTGGTCGAGTTTGCGGCCGCAGATGTTCGGGCTCTGCACGAGCACGCCCTCGCCATTGCCGGCGCGGATTCCGAAAATGTAGGGAGCCCAGATGGAGCGCGCGCTTCGCGCCTCGCCGAGAATCTGCCGAACCTCAGACCCGCATCCGATCACAACATCGATCGTGAGCGGCTGGCCTGCATGGGATAGCTCAACGACCATCCGGTAGAACCAACCGAATTTGACCGTGTCTCGCCCGGTCGGCTCGCATCCGGTAGTAACGAGAGCGAGGCCAGCTAGGACGACTATCAGTAAGATACGCGCAGCGGCAGAACACGTTGGTGCTACCGAAGAATGTATTGCCGCCATTGAGGAAGTGCCTCAAGGGCCGCCGTCTAACTGTTTCGTTAGTTCACTTCATGCCCAGACGCGAACAGTAACAATCCCTCTAAGATTGTAAAGACGCAGCTATCCAATTTATTCTAGAATGAATGTACGGACTCTCCCTTCGGGAAAGTTAGAGCGTCCCACTTTCAGAGAAGCCCATGCGGCGTGAGTAGAGAGCGGAGATGAGCGATTCGTTTGTGACAGACGTTGGTGACAAGCGCCTCGGTTATCCCCCACTGATATCGATTACGATTTTCTCACTTTGTACTTCTGGTTGGATGTCCAGCCCTTTTATCAACGCGGCTTCCTTTGGCGCGCGGAGCCAGTTCGACTTGCTAAATCTCAGTTCCAAATACCCACCTGCCCACATTGCCGTCATCAGCCAATACTGCGACATAGTGCCGCTCGCCGAGCTTCGCGAAGCCGTCGTCATCGAGCGGCCAGCCATCTTGCAGTGTGCTCATTTCCGGATTTGATGCTTTATTGCGCTTCCTGCTGCGCAAGATCGCGAAGCTGCCCGTTGAGTTGCTGTGTCGGTTAGCCACGGATGTCAGTTTCAATTTTTCCGTTGTGTTTGTCAGGTTTGTTGATCAGCCACTTTATGAGAGCGATGGCTTGCTTCGGCCGTTGCGCCAATTCGGCTTGTCATATTTCGCGCCATCGAAAACAGAACGGCCCTTTGTCGAATCCAGAAAATGGACGTCGTGCAGCGCCAGGATGGAGCCGAGCGCTAGACACCGCTGGGCTTGGTGCGATCCGCGTTGCCTTCTTCTCCATGAATTCATTCAACCGCCTCGCAGCTTCGGAACTTGTCTGAGTGAATGCTGCCATTAGGCTGTCGACGAAAAGGCGGTCGTCCTGCGCCATGTCCTGGATACGGGGCAGAGCATTCGTGATGGCGAGGTTGGACAATGCCAAGATTTCGGCATCGTTATAAACAACGACGACAGGCAGGAGATCGGGCGGGATGCCGGCATTTTCCGTCGTCTCGCCGGCGCAGGCGCACGACGAGCCCGCGGCCATCGTTCATGCGACGGCCAAACAAGCTGGGGATCAGCCTAACCTCGAGAGTCCTTCCACCGTCCATGTCGCTGGTCTGCCGGACGTTGCAGCCGACCACGATATCGGTATCAATTGAGTTCACTCCACAACGCTAAGGCCCGTCCCCTTCATCCCATTGAACAGAAACCGAAGTCCTTCAGCCTCGAGCGCAGTTCGTAGGCTCGTAGACGTCTCGGCGTGCGAAACGGACGTACCACTCTCATAGCGAACGACAGCACGCTTCGAAATACCCGCCTTGGCGGCCAGCTCTTCCTGGCTCCAATCCAGCCAGGCGCGCGCCGCGCGCAGTTGCGCAGAGGTGATAGCGGGGTCACGCAAATTAACCATAAAACGAACCCAAGAGTGACGAATGTCACACTGCGTGCTAGTGTTAACAAATCATTAAACGCCACCTCGTGGCAAGAAAGCACCGAGCGAGCGACGAGAACGGATTGTACCCTTCAATCCTTGCCAAGAATTTTAGGGAAGATTGCGCCGGCTCGTCGAGAAGTACGAATCCTTGGTTCAGAGAAAAGCCTACGAGCAAAGCTCTCAAGCTCCCAAGGATTCGAAAGCCGAATTCGACCACATAGTGTTTTAGAACTGCATGCTTTGCGGTCCGCTCGCGCGGTCAAGTTTAAGTTCGTGCACATGTGCCAAATTATGCGCAGAACGCGTCGCAATCAAACCAAGCCCATCAATGCAATACTTCCGGGAGTGACGCATGCCCGCCAAGTACAAGCGAATTGCAACCGACAAAATCGAGACAAATGTCTCCAATGTAGCCGCGCCATCAACAACTAATATCCTGCCATTTGCCAATTCGCCCAACCCTCTACATTGGTGGCGCAGCCGCACACCGCATGCCTTTCGTGGCAAAGACGTTATGGTCATACGTCAGGCGTTACTGTTGGCAGATCCTGTCGATTTCGACTGGATGCGCGCAATTACGGGAAGCTCTCCGACCGCGATTCGAATTGCCGTCGAGCAGCTCAAGAACCATCGGATAACAGCTCCGGTGATTGACGATGTTCTTTCGGCTGTCGTGTGTTGCGCGATCGAAGGCAACGCCGCGTCTTCGATCTTGATAGCCAGCGCCTTGCGTCGCAGGTCAAAGATAGATCCGGCCTGCCTTTCGCTGAGCTCACTTTGGCTTGTTGCTCGCCTCTGAGAAGTTGCGCCTTTGACACCAGGCCAACAATTTATTGCACTCGCGAACAACATCGATGAAACGGCTCACGCCGTACGAGCCTGATTTCTGAGGCGCCAGGTCGCCGAAAGAAATTCAATCCCTTCTGCCCTAAACACTGCCTGCTCTGGCATGCTGCACATTTCTGATGCTCCATGCGCCGTCGGCAAATGCCTCTGTAGATCGTCAATCGACGGAGCCCTCCAGGCGCTAACGATCTTAGATACTGGCGGCGCGACGCACGTTGAATCTTCGCGGGCCAATGCGCAGACCGAAAGTGGAACTGAGAACTACATCACGTCGCTTCTAGGCGGTCGCGCTGCCGAGGAGGTTTTACTAGGCGTAGCGATGGCCGGTGCAGGTGTTGGTGAGGATAACGACTTTTCGCGTGCCACAAGTGCAGCAATCGACCTCGAATTGCGCCTCGGCTTTGGAGCGATCGGTGTCGCCCAATTTTCGGATCGGACCACCGAGATGTTCCTGCACGATCCGTCGATCGTCCGCTTGATCAAGCAGCGTCTGGATCGCTCCCACTCGCGTGCGCGTGATCTGATCGCCAAGAACCGAGGCACGGTCGAGGCGGTCGCGCTTCGTTTGGAAGAAATCGGGTACCTAGACCGTGCCGCAATCGAAGAGATTCTGACGAGATGTCCGGTGCAAGACGCGGACACTTCAGCACCAGGACTCGGGAAAGATAATGGAGATCACCGATGATCATGGTCACCGTCGAAATCCTTCCCGGCGGGTATGCCGACGCTCGACATACCATCGGGCGCATGTACATCGCAAACATCAGTGACCTTGCACGGCGGAGCGACTACAGGGTCGACATTATCGAGGGAGCCAATCCCCTCGCCGGGACGAGCGCGCGCGCCTCCACCACTTACGTCCTCGATCACGATCGTTTCCAGAGCATCTGGCGGCTGATTGCGTCGGCACTCGAAAGCGCAAAGGGCGTAAATTTTACGGACCTCTAGGCGGCAACCACTACGAAAGACGCTCAATCACTTTTTTGTGAGATATGTTTTAAATCGACGCTGTAGTGCCGCGTGCAAGCACATGAGACGGCTTCTCGTGAGTACGCGATAGCTGCTGGGGAGCGGACAATCGACGTCTTCGTTCGGCTCAAGCGAAAATGCAGAATCCTCAATCACCATCGAACGAATCCAGCCATTCGGATTGTTGGAATCGTATTCGTGGTCAGCACGGATGACGCCATCCAGAATCTTTTTCTGAAGTCATCTACCTAACCGATTCCGGGGACTCAACATTTCACTTGACGCGCGATGGTCTCTTGCAGCTTCCCGAGTCAATCTTCGCTCCAGACGTCGAATACGGCGTCACCAAAGTTGGAGCTTTCGCATGTCGATTGATACGTCTTAAAGCAAAACGCGCGCCCTTCGCAGGGGCGCGCGCTCGCGGGTCGACGATAAAGCCAAGCCCATGTCCTAGCGGGACACCTAAAGATTCGCATGTCGCGCGGAATGGCGCAAGCATGAAGTCTTGGCCTTTGGCCTCTTGTCGACCTCCCCCAACACCTTTCGGAGCGAAACACGTCGGACATCGATTCCGCGAACGCTCCTCCCTTGTCCGGAGGTCTACGATGCAATTGCGTGCTCAAGATGAAATTCCCGGCGTCGGTACACCGCTGCAGATCGACGAACATATCTGGACGCCGGCGAGACCCAGTCTCGGAAGCCGCCACCCGGCGCTGCGCTCGCGGTACTCCTCGACTGGCTTCATCGTCGAAGACGGCCGCGTCGTGAACTTTGAAAGCCGCCCCGAGCGTTTCGCGGGTGAAGCGTTCTCGATGGATCCGGATATTTCATTCTTTCTCGAGCAGCCCCCCAAAATTGGTTATTGGGACGATAACCGATACCACCATCACACGTTCGATTACTTCACGGTCAGGACATCCGCCATCCGGACCCTCACCGCTATCAAACACTCGTCGCAGGTCGAGCAAAGCGGAATCCGGCGCATCCTCAAGCTTATCTCCGAGCAGGCTGGTCGCAAGTCCGCCGACGAGATCGCATTGATGACCGAACTCGACTTCTCGCCGAGCGAAAGATTCAACGCGGAGCTCGTTCATGAGACGCGCCGTTACTGCGTTCCAGAGCACGACGAGCGCGTCCGCCAAGCAACCGCGGCAATCAACGGCATCGTGACCATTCGCGACGTCGTCGCGCTTAGCGGATTGGGCGGTTCAGGATTCCGAGCCGTCGTGCGTCTAATCGCCGACCGGTTTTTCCAGCTCGCAGATCGTGAAAACCGGATCGAGCTCAACGCGCCCATCCGCCGCCGCTGCCCCTTCAACGCTACCGTCCAACCTAAGGAGATACTCACATGACCAGCTACCGCCGCCCGATCCCCGCTGCCCGCGACCGCTCCAGAGCTATGGGCGTTCCTGACCACATCATCACGGACTCTGCCGCCAGTTTCGTCATGGGCTCTTTCCGGAGGCAATTCGCTTCCGCGACCGGGCGAATGATCGAACGCGGAGTTCGATGAAATCGACGTCGCGCACCCGCTGACCCCAACACAACATCCAACCAAAGAAGACCAACACCATGCACGCCTTCAAGGAAAAACCCCGCCGCTTCGTTTTCGACCCACTAGACCGGATCACAATCAAAGGTCGCGACTACCGCTGGCTCGAAAGCGATGACTACGGGCATTCGTTGACACCGGTCATTACGCTCGGGCAACCTGTCGTCGAGGGATTTTCGCACAAGGATCTCGACGAGCTCTCAAGAAATGATCAACTTCAGCACGAGGTCCGCTTCTATGATGAGGTAAAAGCAAGGACGCGCCTAAGGACCCGCGCGCTCTCACTGTTTCAGCTCGCCCCCAAAGAGCAGAAGAAGCTGCTCGAACGGCAGGAGACGCTCGACCTCCTGTTGCGGGTGGAAGCCGACGATCCGGCCTTTGTTCGTACGGACGCCGGCATCGACGCAGCGATGGACGGCATTTACGCGACAATCTGCGCCCGTAACGTAGCGCGCGCAGCGCAAGACAAGACTCCACGGTGCGACCAGAAGTTCGAAGCGACGAAGCGTCCCTCAGCGCGAACCATTCGGCGATGGCTGCGGGCATACGAATCCGGCGGCCTGGATGTGATGGCTCTCCGCGACGGCCATCACCGCTCGGGTAACACCTTCAGCAGCTTGGATCCCGAGGTTCTCAACCTCGTCACCAAGCACGCCAACGCTTGGGCCGATATTCGCCGCCCCACCATGGCAGGTCAGCATGAAAAGCTCGCTGCCGATATCCGGCAGCTTAACGTGAACCGGCCGGACAACCCGCTCTCGATTCCTGCGAAAGCGACATTCCGCAAGGCCGTAAAGTCGATACCGGCATTCGAAGCTTACGCGGGCAGGCATGGCGTCAAAGCCGCCAAGCTTAAGTTCACAATCGTTGGCGGTGGGATGGAATCCGTACGCGCTTTCCAGCGGCTCATCATGGACGGTCACAAGTTTCAGGCAAGCACTATCGCTATCAAGATTGGCGAATGGGATTTTCTGTCAGAGAATGAGAAGAGGGAAGCTGAGCGCGAACGGCTAGTGCTACACGCCTCGCTCTGCACGGCCTCGCGGGCGATCACGGGCCTTCGTTTCGCCAAGACCGAGAACAAGGAAGCGTCGAAAGCAATACTGCGCATGTCAGTTAGCGACAAGGCGCAATACGCTATAGCGGCCGGATGCAAAAGCGATTGGCCAATGGCCGCGCGGCCCGGCTCAGTGAGCACCGACACCGGCAGCGCGTGGATTGCCGATGAATTTCGGTCATCAGTTGCCGACCTGCGCGCTACGCTGGAGACGGCTCCGGTTGGACTCCCGCAGATGCGCGGACATAAGGAACGTGCCTTCGGAACGTTTGACCGCGGATTTCTTCCTCATTTTTCCGGTCGAACTTTCGGCAATGTGGTCGCTAAGGGAGATTACGACTCCGGGAAGAACGCAAGCATGTTCTCGGAACGTATGGGCTTCGCTTTTGTCAGATACATCGTCGACAAATACCATCACACGCCGCACGTCGCGCTCAACAACATGACGCCGTACGACAAGTGGCACGAACTCGTCGATAAGTACGGCATTCTTCCACCACCCGGCAGGGATGAGCTCCGAAACATCTTTGGCCCCACGATCGAACGCGCGCTCGATCATCGCGGAGTACGCGTCGCCGGCATCCACTACCAGTCGGCAAAGCTGCAAGAGTATCGCCGCAAGATCGGTGACAGTCGCGTTGCCGTTAAGTTCGATCATGAGGATCTAGGTCGCGTTAGCGTCTGGGTAAACGAGGGCTGGCTTCCGGTACCAGCGATGCGTGGAAACTTCGATGGCGTGCACCTCGAGGTCTGGACTGAGGCCATGCGCGACCTGCGCCGTCGCAATTTGGTGAAGTCTTCATTGTCGCAGCACTACGTGGACGATGCCATCCGGGCGATATCCGCAATGGGCAATCTTGCGATGGCCCGCGCCGATATCGCCGCCCCGACCGTCTCCAAGGGCGATCTGGAACGTCACGAACGCGAACTCCTTTACGGGTTCGATATTGTTGGTGAAGACTCGGCAGATGGTCCGGTTACAGCGAACCGTAACAAGGACGGCAGGCGTGATCGTTTCGCCAACGCAATCCCCATCCTCGACCGTCCTGCTTCAGATGCCGATAGCACGGCCTCAAGCAACGAACCGACGCCTTCTGAACCAACTGAAACGCCGATCGTGCGTACCCGCAAATCTAACATCAAACTGGAGAAGTGAATATGACCACCAAACCTATCAATGCGATGGCACGCCTGCGCGACACCCTGCCAGCCGAACTCACCACGCAATTCGACGCGCTGGAACGCATGAAGGCCATTTTCCTGCCGACGACGCGCGAAGCCGAGCTCGCGCATGCGATGAACCTTCTCATCCACAACGCCGTTCAGTCCAAGAACCCTGATCTGCCGGTCTCGCTCGAAAACCGTTCAGAGGGCAAGGGACTAGTCGTGATCGGTCCTACCGGTGTTGGAAAGACCACCTCGTTGCGTCATTTCTTTGACAATCACGCGGCATTCGCGGGCTACCGCGAACCAGCCGGTGCTTCGCCCTTGTTGTGGATTAGTGCCCCATCCCCGTGCAACATCGTACAATTGGGGCGCCGCATCCTCGTCAAGAGCGGATACCCCCTCGAACGCGAGTTGCCGGCTCACCGCCTCTTTGAGCTGGTGGGCCAGCGCCTCAACTCAATGGGCAAGATATTCCTCTTCATCGAGGAGTTTCAACATGTCGTGCATAACGTTCCGCTGAGGGATCAGGAGATCGTCGCCGACACGTTAAAGAACCTCATGGAAACGGAGCGGATCTCCTTGATCCTTTCCGGCGTCGAGACGCTAACCCCGTTTATCGCCTTGGATCCCCAGCTCGATCGGCGCCTTACGAAGGTTCACTTCCGAACGCTAGTGCCCGAAGACCAGGAATTGCTTGCGGATATGGTCCATGCATACACGGAGGAAGCCGGCATTTCGGTCGCCTATTCTGACCACGAGAGTCTGTTCGCGCGTCTCACTCACGCGTCGCTATACGCGCTGGGCCTCGCGATCGAGATGACGATCGAGGCCATTGCTCACTGCATGCGGAATCGCGACCCGGCACTAACCCGCGACCACTTCGCGGCAGTCTATGCCGCCAAGACTAGTCAGGATGCGCCGAACAATCCCTTCCTTGCTGAGCGCTGGAATGAAGTAATTTGCCGAACCCACGTCGCGAAAGCCGACGCCGTCGGCCCGACCTCGGCCACCGAGCGCGGCCGGAAGCGGCTGAATGCGGATCGACGAACATGAGGAACAAACTCGACCTCGCTCCCATCGCCGGCGTTGACGAGACGCCGGCGTCCTATCTGTCCAGGTTAGCAGCAACCAATTTCGTAAGTGCACGTGAGTTTGCCAAGGATTTTGATTTGTCATTCCAATCCATTGTCGATGGCTGCAGCCGAGAGATCCGGAAACTATGTGAGCTGGGTGGAACGACCTTCCACGATCTGATGAAAAATACCGTCCGAAGAACCGGGCCCGCCTTTGCGTTGCGATCTGAGGAGCTCGCGAAGGACTCAATTAGACGCGTTCGCGTCTTGATCTGCCCGGCCTGCGTAGCGCAGGACATCGCCACCTCTGTGCAAGCACCTGGACTGACCGCATACGGACGTCTCGCATGGACGCTCTCGCCGGTCCGGACCTGCTCACGGCATTCGATCGCACTGGTCGAGGTGGCTCGCGATCTCAAGCCCGGGGTTCGTCACGACTTCGTTCGCAATATTGCCAGCGCTATTCCACGCATTCCCCGAATACTTGATAGGGCAATTCATCGACCGCCCTCAGGCCTGGAAAGGTACTTGCTGGACCGCGTTGACGGATGCGCATCAAGCCCATGGCTGGATAAGATGCCGTTCTTTGCTGTAGCAAAAACCGCGGAAACGATAGGTGCGGTCGCCGAGTACGGCCGCACAGTGAATTTAAAAAAGTTATCGGAGAACCAGCGCTATACGGCAGGTGGGGCTGGCTTCGAGATTCTACACCAAGGCGAGGCCGGATTTACTGAGTTTCTGGCTGGGTTGCACAAAACCTACCAAGTGAGACGGTTCGGATCGGAAGGCCCGCAAGCCTTGCTCGGACGGGTCTACACTACATTCGGCCAAGGTCTGCCAGATAAAGCCTACGACCCCGTACGAGATGTCATCTCCCGTTTTGTTAAGGTCTCTCTCCCACTCGGACCGGAACAACACATTTTCGGGAAGCCCGTCGGACGCCGCGTTCTCCATTCCATCCGCAGTGCAAGCATCGAACACGCCATGCATCCAAAAAGGCTTCGAAAGCTTGTAATCGCCAGCGGCCTGGCGCCAGATCCCAGTCTTCCAGACCGAAAAATTGTATTCGAAGTCGAGGCCGCAAAGCAACTGATCGAACGCGAACGCACCTCGATGACGTTGAACAAAGTGCCCCAGTATCTCAACGTTCCGACTGGAACGTTCCGGGTGCTGTTTCAGGCGGGACTTATAAGACGTCACTCGCTCGGAGAGGGAGAACTGAACGAAGTGTTTTACAGGAGGGAGTTAGACGAATTCTTGACAAGCATCCTCAAGAACTCCCGAGAAGTACCCGCCGGGGACTTGTCTGGACATCACATTCCGGCGGCCGCTAGACGCGCGCGCTGTTCGGCGGTTAGTGTTGTGCGATTGATCCAAGATGGAAGGCTATCCTGGATCGGTCGCCGACCGGACGTGCGCGGCTTCCTCTCTGTGCTTGTCAAGGTAGACGAAATCCGTCCGTTCGTCGCTGGCGAAGAGCTTCGAGGGCTGCCCATTGGAAAAACGACCTCTAAGCTTCACATACATCACCGAGTGATGAAGGGCCTGATTAGGCTGGGTGCTATTCGGACAGAAAGGCAACGCAACCCGGTCTCGCGGAACATGGTGACCATCATAACGTACGACGAACTCAGCAAGTTCAGCGAAGAGTTCGTCTCCCTCTTCATGCTCGCCCGGGAACGCCGCAAGCACATGCCCGCTGTGCTTCACGATCTTCGAGCGATTGGTGTGCGGCCGGTACATGAGTTCGAGAGCGTTGGAGCCACCTTTTTCAGGCGCAGCGAAGTGCCTTGATCGCTTCCGGATCGATCCGACTGCGAAAATGCTCCCGCTGGCGGGAGCATTTTTTTGTGCCCGAACCAGCGCTAACCGCTTAGAGCGTCTTTCGCGGACAAGTTAGTCCATCACTGACGGCCATCGCCGTCGTCATTCCGATTTCATACCCCCTATAAAACAAGCTATTTCTGCATTTCCGATGGGCAACTTTGTCTGATTTTCACAATAAATAATAAATGAAAGCGGCGCATTGCGTCGCTTTCATTCTGACATCAAACAAATCATGAACAATCGAACGGGAAAACGCCGAGCAAGGTGACTTACTAAATGACGGGCATTGGGCGGCTTTGGGCTGGAAAGATTTACGGCACTAACACAGGCAACCTATTTGCCGAACTTGAGCCTAGCGATGGTGCATTCAATGGAACACTTCGCCTTTTAGACGACAGATTTGGCGTTGCGATCTATTCCGTCACTGGAACGTTTGATGGCGTTTCAATAACAATCCAAGGCACCCCCTCTCAGTCCGCAGAGGGGCAAGAACTCGGCGTACTCAATGCCACGGGTTCACTAGGCCCCGAGGGCCAAATCAGAGGTCAATGGTCAACTACCATTGGCACCGGGGGCACATACGTTTTATTGCCGCATGATGCGGCGACTCCCACAGAGGCCGCCACCGGACTAACGGCAGAGCAACTACATACAGCGTCAAGGAATATCGGCGCCCTTCGCCTCTACGCCGATGACATACAAGAACTCATCGATCTCGTGAGCCGAGACTTCGCTCAGGGCCGCGTGGTCCTCACTTACCGAGAACGTGGGCACGAGGTCTCACGGTACGCATCTGATATGCAGACCGACCTCGGTCGCTTGGGAGAGCTTCGGTATTTGAAGTTATACATTCAATGCCCCGATGCTCATGGCATTAATAAATTCGCGCTTATTGAACTCAATGCCGCCGGCATCAACGAAGTGCGAGTGCAAGGCATTCAAGAATCTTGGGTTGTTGGCAAAGCTGAAACCATCGCAGCTGCGCTAAAACGCTCCCAGAAAACCCTATCAACAACCTTTCGCACGTTTGGCCTTAATATCAACGGGCTTTTAGCCATTGGCACTCTCGTATTTCTTCCCGAGCTTTCGTTAACACGAAGGGTACCCTTTGTATTCGCAATGGCTTTAATCGGATGGGGCATTTTACAAGTTCACACCCGCTTCATTCCAAACGTAATCGTTTATCTCTCATCGAAAACGCCAACTAAGATTGAACGCGCGTGGCCTCAGATTCTTTCATGGCTCATCGCAGCAACGTCAGCAGTCGTAGCATCGATCGTCTACGGCATCCTAAAGGGAGAATACATGCCAAGTTGGGTAACTAAATTTTCTTGGTGACCTTTGCGCCAGTCGACGCGCTCACCATTAGTTAGAATCCAGAACCAGCACCTTTGGAAGAAGGCATAACGTTTTGGGTAGCATTCTCGATTGCAACTTCATTCCGTAGAACGAAGCCACTATCAGCCAATAGAAAAACTATGAACGTCAAAAGACGACAGTGCATCTTTTGTGGGCGTCATCCGACCAATAAGAACCGAGAGCACGTTCTGCCACAGTGGCTGCTAGAACTCACAGGCGACCCCAATCGTGTAGTCACGATGGCTTTTTCGCCCACGACCGGATTGCCGATACAGTTCGCGTGGTCTGCACTGGTCATGCCTGCTTGTGAAGCGTGCAACGACCAGTATAGCGCACTAGAATCAACGGTAAAGCCGATCATTCTTGATCTTCTTCAACGGCTTCCCATTACCTCAAGCCAAGCATTTACGCTTCTTGATTGGCTCGACAAAGTGCGCATTGGGCTTTGGCTACATCAGCTCATACTACAAAATGCGATCGGAACAATCGACCCTCACCTCTACGTCAACAACAGGATCGGCGCGAAGGATCGCCTCTTGTACCTCTACACACTCGACGGACGAGGCAAGGGCTTGAACGCATTCGGTATTGAAAGTCTTATATTTCAGCATCAGCCAAGTTGCTTCGCTCTGAAGATTAACGACGTTGTTTTATTCAATGCATCAACAGATTATGCCTTCTCCAAGCGCTGTGGCTTCTGGCATCCGGAGCGCATGGAAAACCTTGTCGACGGAGAAAACGCAGGGAAAGTTCAATTCGTTGGATACGCCATGCATCGCAAAACTAGTCATCCGATTGTTAAGTTCCCTCTTATCAAGGCTGCGCTAAGGATAGTTCAACCCATCGCGCAACGGAGGGACGATGGAAGTTTCTTTGGACCACTGGGACAAAACGAAAGCTTCCACTTGACCCACATATCGGATGTCGAGAAAGGGGCTGGCGTTGTGTTTCAACAACTCGACGACGGAGTCTCTCCAATCTTTCAATTTAATTATCCGCTTCCATTTGAAAACGTAGACGCTGATACGAATGGCGCTCTTAAGGACATCATTGCTCAAGTCTATCGCTTCCAAAACTATCTTGCGGAGCAAGGAGGTAAATTCGTTGGAAGCCCAAAAGCCGTGGAATATGCACGAGACATGGCCAAACTTTTTGCAATAAATAATGAAATGAGAGCGGTCATGTCGGAGACAGGCACGCCTTCGAAAGACGGCCGCGATCCAGTCACTTTAGCATTTCGGGATGCAATGAATGCATCCCGTCTTGGCGGCTCTTAACGTCAGAACGCTGTCGCCTGCCACGGAGCCCAGCCGCCTTGTCCGGGATGCCGATAGTAAGCGTAGGGCGGATTAGCGCAGCGTAATCCGCCACAACCGTTTCTCGGCGCAATACGCTTCGCTATTGCGCCCTACCCGCTGCGTTTCCCTAGTCCCTTGGATGTCTTGCAGTGCGCGGTCAAACCGTCCACGGCCATGGTCGAGGCACGGGGCGCTATTCATTCATCTGAGGTCGGACACGGCTAGGCGCTGGTGACGCAGCGTCGCGTGATGTGGTTGATGTCCAGCGCCCCCACCTGCCGCATGATCGTGATGAACTCATCGTCCAGGATCTGCAGCACCCGGTCCACGCCGGCCTCGCCGAACGACGCAAGGCCCCACACGTATGGCCGGACTTGCCGGCGGCCGTTTTCAGCGTGACGGTCACCGAAGCGCCCTTGACGATGTCGCCCTTCGCTTCGGCTTTCAATGCAGTCCCGGAGATGACGAGCGGCAGCGTCTCGCGGTCGCTTCCGGACGTCAGGAGCACGGCGCCGGAAACGCCGCTGGCGGGGAGCGGCTTGTTGGCCTCGTTGAGGATGTTGAAGATCAGCACCTTCCCCGCAGCGATCATCTCGACATGCACGCCGGCGAAGATCGGCGAACCGACGGCATAAGCAAGAAAGAAAACGCCTCCGGCGAACCCCGCCTGTGTCTCCGAAAAGCCAGTGTTTGGTACGCAACGCCGGCGGGACGGCAGCATAATTGGCGATGCGTGCCGCCGTAGTAGGACTCGCGCGGCGCATGGGTCAGCGGCACACCTCTTCGTAGTCGCTCGACCAGGTCTGGATTGGCGATGAACGGGCGCCCGAAGGCCCCAGCATCGATCTTGCCGGCTGCGCGGCGCTCGATCGCGAGATCGTAGCTTTTGTTGCCGATATACAAGCGCGCTTTCGATGCTCAGTTGGCGGTTTTCGTCGCCTCATCGACCGGCTGACCAAGTCCGTCCTGGGTCAATCTTCGCGTCGTCACCGTGACGAGGAAGGCGACCTCGCGTATCGGCAAATCCTTTTCGGATTAGTGCTGCATATCGGCCAGTTCCTCCACGAGCACGCGAACATTCTCGCTGTAGTCCACCGGCACCACCACGAGGTGGAGGCCACCGGCTGCAAAGGCCTTCTCCAGTGTGGGTGCCAGACCGCCCGCCTCGGTCACGCGATGACCCTGGGCACCGTAGGACTGCGCGTAGGCAACGAAATCCGGATTGCCGAAAGTCATCCCCGCATCGGCGAAACCGTCGACGGCCTGCTTCCACCTGATCATCCCGTAGGCGTGATCCTCGATTACGAGCACGACGAGATCGAGCTTCAGACGCTGCGCGGTCTCCAGTTCCTGCGAATTCATCATAAAACCGCCGTCGCCGGCGACAACGAGCACACGGCGCTTCGGATTCAGCAGTGCCGCCATCATGCCCGACGGAAGCCCCGCTCCCATCGTCGCAAGCGCGTTGTCGAGCAGCAGCGTGTTGGCGACGTCCGTGCGGTAGTTGCGCGCGAACCATATCTTGTACATCCCGTTGTCCAACGCGACGATGCCGTCGGGTGGCATGACCTGGCGAACGTCGTGGACGATCCGCTGCGGGGTCAGCGGAAAGCGGTCTTCGTTGGCCCGGTCGCCGATGTGGCGCAGGATGTCCGCGCGCACGCCGTCCCACCGCGTGGTCTGCTTGAGCTTCCCATCGAGCTCGGCCGCCAGCATGTCGAGACCTTTCGCAATGTCGCCGATAAGTTCAGCTTGCGGGTAGTAAACCTCCTCGACCGTCGCCGGCGTAAAGCCGATGTGGAGCACCTGATGGCGGCCACGCCCCATGATGAATGGCGGCTTTTCGATGGTGTCGTGGCCGATGGTGACGATCAGGTCGGCGCAGTCGATCGCGCGATGGACGTAGTCGCGTTCGCTCAGCGCCGCCGTGCCGACATAGTAGTCGGACGCCCCGCCGACGGCCCCCTTCCCCATCTGCGTGTTGAAGAATGGGATCTTCACCCGGCGGACGAATTCAGAGAGCGCGGGCGCGAGCATGGGCCTACTGGCACCGGCACCGAACATGAGCAACGGGCATTTCGCCGAGAGGATGAGCTCGGCCGCCTTCCGGACGGCGTCCGTCGAGGGCGCCGGGAGATCGGTCGGGTGGACCGGGACCACCGAAACGCCAGAAACCTTCTCCGCCGCGACATCTTCCGGAAGCTCCAGGTGCACGGGTCCGGGACGCTCCTCCATCGCAATCCGGAAAGCATTCCGGACGACGGTCGCAATCGAAGACGCACTTACGATCTGCTGCGACAATTTCGTGAGCGGCTTCATGCTCGCGACGACGTCCACGATCTGGAAGTGCGCCTGCCGGCTGGCGTGGATCGCCTTCTGGCCAGTGATCAGGACCATCGGCATGCCTCCCAGGAGCCCATAGGCAGCCCCTGTCGAGAGATTCAGGGCTCCGGGCCCCAAAGTGCTGAGGGCGACACCAGGCCTCCCTGTGAGGCGCCCGTGGGTCGCTGCCATGAAGGCGGCGGGCTGCTCGTGACGCGTGACGACCAGTTCGATGGAAGACTTGCGCAAGCTCTCGACGACGTCGAGGTTCTCCTCGCCGGGGACGCCAAAGATGCGGTCGACGCCCTCGTTTTCGAGGGCCGCCACTAGCAGATCGGAGCCTTTCATTTCCCGGTCCTCGTTGTTCATCGTCAAGCTCCTCCATTTGCCCAGTACCGTATCAGACAAACAGGCCCATTTAATGAAACGTTTGGTGGAACAGACGCGCGTCACCGTTGCCGCACTTTGAGAGCGACTGAGCTTGGCTTTCGGTGACGCGGTCGCGTGAAGCGAAAAATCTACGCCTTTATGAAGGACAAAATCTCGGCATTGATGATGTCGGCGTGGGTCGTACACATGCCGTGAGGTAGCTTCTCGTAGATTTTGAGTGTGCTGTTTTTCAGAAGTTTCGCGGACAGAAGAGCGGAATCCGCGATAGGGACGATCTGATCATCGTCGCCGTGCAGAACGAGCGTTGGCACAGCGATGCTCTTCAGGTCCTCGCTGAAATCCGTCTCCGAGAAGGCCTTGATGCCGTCGTGGTGCGCTTTTGCGCTGCCCATCATGCCTTGGCGCCACCAGTTTTGAATGATCGCCTGCGACGGTTCTGCTCCAGGACGATTGTATCCGTAGAACGGACCGCCCGAGAAATCGAGGTAGAACTGCGACCTGTTGGCTGCAAGCTGGTTGCGCAGGTTATCGAACGCCTCGATGGGCAAGCCTCCGGGATTGGCAGCGGTTTTCAGCATCAACGGCGGCACTGCGCCGATGATCACGAGCTTGGCTACGCGGCCGTTACCGTGACGAGCGACGTACCGTGTCGCTTCGCCGCCGCCGGTTGAATGTCCGATGTGAATCGCATTGCGCAGATCGAGATGTTCGACCAACGCAGCGACATCGGCCGCGTAGTGATCCATATCGTGGCCGTCGCTTACCTGGCTCGATCGACCGTGACCGCGTCGATCATGGGCGATGACGCGGAAGCCTTTGCCGACGAAGTGCAGCATCTGGTTATCCCAGTCATCTGAGCTCAACGGCCAACCATGATGGAAGACAATCGGTTGGGCCGATTTCGTGCCCCAGTCCTTGTAGAAAATCTGTACGCCGTCCTTGGTGGTGATGGAGGTCATGGGATCGTTCCTCTGCGTTGGATATATGGGGGGTATTGTTTGGATGCCGGCGGCCGACGTGAAGTTGACGACTAGCGAAATCGCATACGTAAGCGTGGTCGCAAGCCCCCTCCGTCGGGAAGCATTCGCAAGCCCACTGACGACGCGTTTCGAGTTCATCGTTCGTCTCCTGTCGTTGACGTGGCACGATGATTTCTAGTGAAGCAGGCGTCCTTCTGCGCCAGAGCGATTGCTCGACCTGCAGAGCGATTGCCGTCAGACAACGCGTCGGCGCCAATCGGTCGGAGTTTCGCCCGTCAGCTTCCGGAACGCCGGGGCGAACGCGGTTTGGGACGAATAGCCCAGCGCTGCAGCGATGGCGCCCGGAGACCGCGAGGACGAAGTAATTGGTCGGATGGTGCCGGAGAGATCGAACTGTCGACCTCCGGTTCAGAAAGCCGCAATCCACCCCGTGGGCGACAGATGCGGACATTCAGCGATCTACAGCTACAATGCCGTCTGCTGCTTCGCTCAAGACCTCGCGACGCACCGGAAGCCGAGCACCCAGAGGTTGCGCACTTTGGGACCATCGAAGGTGAAGATCGGCGCGCCCAGCCAGTCGATATGCTTGCCAGTCGGCGGATGGCCGAACATCGCTTCGCGCTGGATGTCGTGGAAGAACACCTCGCCGGAAACGCGGTGCCCCTCCTCGATCACTACCAAAATGTCCGTCGCGTAGTGCTGCGCCAAGCGAGGGCGGATTAGCGCAGCGTAATCCGCCGCCACTGTTTCTCGGCGGAATACGCTTCGCACTTGCACCCCACGCGCTGCGTTTTCCCTAGTCCCTTGGATGTCTTCCAGTGCCCGGTCACGCCGCCGACGGTCATGCTCGATGCACGAGGCGCTGTTCATTCATCAGAGGTCGGGCACGGCTAGGCGCTGGTGACGCAGCGCCGCGTGATGTGGTTGATGTCGAGCGCACCCACCTGCCGCATGATAGTAATGAACTCATCGTCCAGGATCTGCAGCACCCGGTCCACGCCCGCCTCGCCGAACGACGCCAGGCCCCACACGTATGGCCGGCCAATGCCGACGGCCGTGGCACCCAGAGCGAGCGCCTTCAGGACATCGGTGCCGCGGCGTACACCCCCGTCGATCAGCACCGGGATGCGGCCGCCCACCGAATCCACGACCTCTGCCAACACACCGATCGTCGACTGCCCGCTCTCTTCCGCGCGCCCGCCGTGGTTGGAGACGATCAGGCCGTCCACGCCATGGCGCAACGCCTCCTTGGCGTCCTCGCCCGTCATGATTCCCTTCAGCACGAGCTTGCCCTTGACGATCCCGCGCAGGCGATCGACGAATTCCCACGTCATCCCGGTGCCGTAGAGGTTCGTGACCTTGGAAACATCGATGTCCGCGAAGTTGGCCTTGCGGCTGACCTCATTGGTGAAGCCCGGCGTGTGACAGCCCGAGCACTCGCGCAGGTCCTGGCGTCGCTCGCGGAACAGGGTTTCGGTGTTGCGGCCGCCCTGGCGGTCGACCGTGAGAACGATCGCCGGAGAGCCTGCACTCTCGGCGCGCTGCACCAGCGCCCGCGTCACGTTCCAGTCGTCGGTCGGATACAACATGAACCAGGCGGGCCGTCCGTGCGCCTTGTTGACGTCGACGATGCTCGCATTATCGACCGTCGAGAGAATCATCTGATGGTTGCGCTTGGCAGCGGCGCGCGCCACGGTGACCCCCGCCTCGGGATCGTAGGCGCCGAGGCTGCTGACCGGGCACATGAAGATGGGGCTGGCCCAGGTCTCGCCAAAGATCTTCACGCTGGTGTCGATTTTCCGGGCATCGATGAGACGCTGAACGCGGATATTGTACTTCGCGAAGGCCGTGTGATTGGCGTCGCGCGTCACGTCGCCGTCGACGCCGCTCTGGAGGTAGCCCCAGTGCGCCGGCGCGTCCTGGCTGAGCACGGCCTTCTTCGCCGCCGGCTCGAACTCAAACACGTCCAGCGCATCGGTTGGAGCGGTGATGATGCCGTCCGGACCGAACGCTCTTCGCGAGCCGCGCAGCACGTCGTAGCTCTGCGCGAGGGCTTGATGCGAGTTAGCCGTCAACAGGGTGGTGATCGTACCGAGAGAGGTCGCCGTGAGAAGAGGACTGGCGGCGAAAAAACGCAGGAGTTGGCGGCGCGCGATCATGGTGCGCTCTGTAACGTCCGGCGCCCCGGCTGCACTTGTCGCCTTCGCCAGCGTCGTCCTGCGCGAGAGACCTGTCATCGTGTTCTTTCGAATGCGAATGAGTGCTGCAGGTTAGGCGGATTGGTCTGTATCGTCGTCACGTCAGTGTCATCAGGTAGGCGATGACATTCCGGCGATATAATGACAATTCTGGTCGCATGTCCATCGGCAAGCGGTGGCCGGATGAGCGCAGCGTAATCCGCCATTGTCGTATCGGCGCAATACGCTTCCGCCTTCGCTCTGCGAGCTACGGCGGACAGGTCGCACTTGCGCCCCACGCGTTGATGTCGGACGTTGCGCCCGTTGGGAGGCGACCGCGCGTCGACCTCCGTCATTGACGAGTCCTGCGATGCTCTATCTAGTTGCCGCAGTGCCGCCACGCGGCAGCCCGATGACCGGAATATCCATATGCGCTTTCAAATAGCTCGCTGCCTCACGCGTCTCACCGTCGCAACTCTGCTGTCCGCCGCACTGTCGCTGCCCGCTCACGCGGACACCGGCAAAGTCCGCTTCAAGTTCTTCAAGGCCGGATGGTTCATCGGAGCGCAGGCAGGGAGCGGAATCCTCAGTTTCCGTGGGGAGATGTATCCGTTTCGCATCGGCGGCGTGAGCGCGGGCCTGACGTTTGGGGGCTCCTCGACCGATCTGGTCGGCGCGGCGCAAAATATGCATCAGGCTTCGGACATCGAAGGCATTTATACGGCGCTCGGTGCAGGTGTGGCGGTCGGCGCAGGCAGGCGCGCCATCCAGATGCGCAACGCCAAGGGCGTCGTCCTGACGCTGGAAGGCGAGCAACTGGGCCTCCAGTTCGATTTCGACCTGAGCGGTATGAGCGTCTCCATCCAGAACCAGTAATCGGATGCACCAACGTCGAGATGTTTGCTGCCGGTGAAACCATCGTGACCCGCGCATCACGAAACCCGGCCGCTCGCCGTCCGGCGCTGTGAAGCGGGGCGACTGCGTATCGCGAAAGCAAGCGTAGCCCGGATTACGCGGAGTTTATCATCGGGCGCGCTACGCGCGACCCGTTGGCTTCATCCGGGCTACAGACTATTATAAGTTCTCATGAAACTAAGCCAGAAATCCGACGCTGTCTGGACCTCACAGCAGGACGAAGAATTGCGGCGGCAATTGTCGGTCGGTCGCAGCGTCAACGAGATCGCGATCCGGTTGAAGCGGTCACCGCTATCAGTCCGCACCCGCGTCAAGAAGCTCGGCATCAGCCAGCTGCAAGCGGATTAGCGCGCTGCCATCAGCCATGACGAAGGGCCCATTCATCTTCAGCGCCAAACGCCGTCGCCGCTGGCGGCGCAGCCTGCGCTCGGCGCAACGGACGCTCGCGAAACTGCCGCGCGCCATTCAAATCACTGGCGCCGTCGCAATCGTGCTTGTCACCCTCGTGCTGTCCAACCTCATCTATCACGTGATCCACAAGCCGACCGAGTTGTTCTTCTTTGTCGGCCACAGGCTGGACAAGGAGCCGGCCGAGACGTGGCGGCATTACGGGCCGCTGTTTCGCGCCTTTTCGACGCGGTCGATCACGCCCGAATTGCTCGCTGCGCTGGCGCAGGTCGAGAGTTCCGGCAATCCCCTGGACCGTACCTATTGGCGCTGGCGGCTCAGCTTCAATCCGTTCGCGATCTATCGGCCGGCATCCAGCGCCGTCGGTCTCTTTCAAATGACCGATCCGGCCTATGCCGAAGTTTCGCGCTTCTGCATCCGGGCGAACGCGGTTCAGGATACGGGCTGCGGCTTCGGCCCCTATATTCGTGCCATCCCGAGCCATGCCACCGAGCTCGCATCGATCTATCTGGACCGCAATGTCGCCGCGGTCCTCGCGCGCGCCGGCGGCGTGGCGCCGACCCCGCAACAGGTGCAGGATCTCGCCGCCTTCATCCATCTGTGCGGTGGAGGACCCGCCACCGCTTATGCACGCCGTCGCTTCCAGATGACGGCCAATGAGCGATGCGGCGACCATTCCGTTGCGGGTTACGTCTCCAGGGTCAACGCGCTGAAGCGCAAGTTCCTGCTGATGGCATCCGATAGCGATAAATAGCGCGTAGTTTGGGTCGAGCAAGCGCAGCCGGGATGAAGCTCTTGCGTCATCCGGGATTGATCCCCTCAGTTCTTGAACCTCGCCTGCCCGGACTTGCCGTCGGCGGTCTTCAGCGTGACGCTCACCGACGCGCCCTTGGCGATGTCGCCCTTCGCTTCGGCCTTCAATGCCGTCCCGGCGGTGACGAGCGGCAGCGTCTCGCGGTCGCTTCCGGACGTCAGCAGCACGGCGCCGGAAAAGCCGCTGGCCGGGAGCGGCTTATTGGCCTCGTCGAGGATGTTGAAGGTCAGCACCTTCCCCGCAGCGATCATCTCGACATGCACGCCGGCGACATCCTCCATGGGTCCACCGTTCGGCCCCTTCTGATGGGCGTGCTGCGCCATCGCTGGAGCCGCCAGCAACAGCGCGGATAGGACGAGCAGGATTGTCTTCATCAATGGTCTCCGTGGGTGGCGTGGGCAGACATCGCCTCCACATGGACAGGCGACGATTCCCGGCGGAACAGGATGTAGAGCGCGGGAAGAACGAGCAGTGTGAGGATGGTCGACGAGACGATGCCGCCGATCACGACCGTTGCGAGCGGGCGCTGCACCTCGGCTCCCGCCCCCGTCGCGATCGCCATCGGCACGAAGCCGAGCGAGGCCACCAGCGCCGTCATCAGCACAGGCCGCAGGCGCGTCAGCGCGCCTTCGCGCACGGCCTCCTCCACCACCTTCTTTCCTTCAAGGCGAAGCCGCGCGATGAAGGTGATGATGACGAGACCGTTGAGCACCGCAACGCCCGAGAGCGCGACGAATCCGATGCCCGCGCTGATCGACAGCGGAATGTCACGCAGCAGCAGCGCGAAGATGCCGCCCGTCAGCGCCAGCGGCACGCCGCTGAACACCAGCAGCGCGTCGGCCACGGAGCCGAGGCTGATGAACAGCAGCAGGAAGATCAGCAGTAGCGCGATGGGGACCACGATGGTCAGGCGCTGCGTCGCCGAGACGAGCTGCTCGAACTGACCGCCCCAGCCGATCCAGTAGCCCGCCGGCAACTTGACCTTCTGGGCGATCTGCTGCTGCGCCTCGCCCACGAAGGAGCCGAGATCGCGTCCGCGCACATTGGCGGAGACGACGATGCGGCGCTTGCCGTCCTCGCGGCTGATCTGGTTCGGGCCCGGTGCGACCGAGATCTCCGCCAGTTCCGACAGCGGCGCATAGCGCATCTGGGCCAGCGGCGAGGTCCCGAACGCCGCCGGCATCGCCTTGCTCTGGCTCGGCTGGCCCTCCAGCGGCGGCAGCGGGATCGGCAGCGCCTTGATCGCCTCGATATCCGTCCGGAGGTCGTCCGGAAGGCGTACGACGAGGTCGAAGCGGCGGTCGCCCTCGAACACCAGGCCCGCGGTCTTGCCGCCCACCGCAATCTCGACCAGGTTCTGCACGTCCGACACGCTGATGCCGAAGCGCGCCAGCGCCTTGCGGTCCAGCTTGACCGTCAGCACCGGAAGCCCGGCGACCTGCTCGGTCTTGACGTCCGCAGCGCCCTGGATGTTCTGCAGCGCCGACTGCACCTGCCCCGCGATCCCTGCCAGCACGCCGAGATCGTCGCCGAAGATCTTGACGCCGACGTCGCTGCGCACGCCCGAGATCAGTTCGTTGAAGCGAAGCTGGATCGGCTGCGAGAGTTCGTACAGGCTGCCGGCGACCTCCTCGGATGCGGCCTCGATCTCCTTCATCAGATCGAGCTTCGACTTCTTCGGATCCGGCCACTGGTCGCGCGGCTTGAGCATGACATAGCCGTCCGAGATCGACGGCGGCATCGGATCCGTTGCCACCTCCGCGGTGCCGGTGCGAGCGAAGGATTCCTTCACCTCTGGAATCCTGGCCAGCCGCCTCTCGAGCGCCATCTGCATCTCGAGCGATTGCGTGAGGCTGGTTCCGGGGATGCGCATCGCCTGGATCGCGACGTCGCCCTCGTCGAGGCTCGGGATGAACTCGCCGCCCATCCGCGTCGCGGCGTATCCGCTCACGACGACCAGCGCCACGGCCGCGGCCGCCACGATGACGCGCAGACGGATCGCGATATCGAGCAACGGCACATAGGTCCGGCGCGCGGCGCGCATGAACCAGTTCTCCTTCTCCGAGACCTTGCCGGTCACGAACAGCGCGACAGCGGCTGGAACGAAGGTCATCGACAGGATGCTGGCACCCAGCAACGCCATCAGCACGGTCAGCGCCATCGGCGTGAACATCTTGCCTTCGACGCCGGTCAGCGTGAGCACCGGCAGATAGACCACGGCGATGATCAGCGTGCCGAACAGGCTGGGCTTGATGACCTCGCGCGACGCTTCGATGATCGTCTCGAAGCGTTCCTCGCGGCTGAGCAGGCGCCCTCGCTTTGCCTGTTCATGGGCGAGCAGACGCAGGCAGTTCTCCACGATGATGACGGCGCCATCGATGATGATGCCGAAATCGATTGCGCCGAGGCTCATCAGGTTGGCGCTGACCTTGTTCTCGAACATGCCCGTAATGGTGAACAGCATGGACAGCGGAATGACGAGCGCGGTGGCGAAGGCCGCCTTGAAGTTCCCGAGGATGAGGAAGAGGATCGCGATGACGAGCAGCGCGCCCTCGACCAGGTTCTTCTCGACGGTCGCGATGGTCGCATCGATCAGATGGGTCCGATCGTAGATCGCGCGCAGAGAGATGCCCTCCGGCAGCGACTTCTGGATCTGCTCCAGCTTCTGCCCGACACGCTGCGCGACGGTCCGGCCGTTCTCGCCGATCAGCAGCATCGCCGTGCCGAGCACGACTTCCTTGCCGTCGACGGTCGCCGCGCCGGTGCGCAGGTCGGTGCCTTCCTTGACCTCCGCGACGTCGAGGATGCGGACCGGGACGCCGTTCCGGGAGCCGATGACGATCTGCCGGATCTCCTCGACGTCAGCGACCTGTCCGGGCGTGCGCACCAGATACTGCTCGCCGTTCTTCTCGATATAGCCGGCGCCGACATTGGCATTGTTGTTGGCGAGCGACGTCATCACGTCGCGGAAGCTCAGACGGTAGGCCATCAGCCTGGCCGGATCCGGAAGCACGTGGAACTGCTTCTCGAAGCCGCCGATGGTGTTGACCTCGTTGACCCCCTGCACGTTGCGGAGCTGGGGCTTGATGATCCAGTCCTGCACGGTCCGCAGATCGCTCGGCGTGTAGGGCTTGCCTTCGGCGTTCTTCGCCCCCTCCTTCGCCTCGACCGTGTACATGTAGATCTCGCCGAGGCCGGTCGACACCGGTCCCATCGCCGTCTCGATGCCGGTCGGCAGCGAGTCCTTCACCCGCTGGACGCGTTCGTTGACGAGCTGACGCGCGAAATAGATGTCCGTGCCGTCCTTGAACACGATGGTGACCTGACTGAGGCCGTAGCGCGACAGCGATCGCGTGTTCACGAGGTTCGGCAGGCCGGCCATCCCCGTCTCGATCGGGAATGTGATGCGCTGCTCCACCTCCAGTGGCGAGAAGCCCGGCGCGTTGGTATTGATCTGAACCTGGACATTCGTGATGTCAGGGACGGCGTCGATCGGCAGGCGTGTGAAGTTCCAGACGCCGAAGGCGCCCATCATCAACACGGCGATCATGACCAGCCAGCGCTGGTGCACGGAGAATGCGAGAAGCCTGTCGATCATGGTTGAATTCCCGGAGCGAGCTCAGTGTTCATGGGACGCCGATCCCTTTCCGAGCTCCGCTTTCACGATGAAGCTGTTCTTCGCCGCGTATCTGTCGCCGTCGAGCAGTCCGAACAGGATCTCGACATTGTCGGAGTCGCGCGCGCCGAGTTCGACGTCGCGCGCCTCGAACTTGTCGCCGTTGCGGACGAAGACGACGCTGCGGTTCTCGACCGTCTGGATCGCCGACGCCCGAACGGCGATCGCGACCGGCTTGGCTGACAGGATCAGCCGTGCCGAGACGAACAGGCCCGTGCGCAGGCGCATGTCGATATTCGGCACAACGGCGCGCGCGAGCGCGCTCTGCGTGTCGCTGCTACCGACCGGCGAGATATAGGACAGGCTGGCCTCGATCGGTTTTCCACCATCGCCGACATCGATCAGGATCTTGTCGCCGATCCGGACGCGCGGCAGGTTGCGACGGTAAACGGACAGATCCACCCAGACCGTCGAGATGTCGGCGACGATGAAGGCCGGCTTCTGCTCGGAGGCATATTCGCCGAGCGAGATCTGGCGGTCGATCACCGTCCCCGAGATCGGCGCCCGCATCTCATAGACGCTCAGGCTCTGGTTGCTCTCGATCTTCGCGAGGAGTTCGCCCTTCTCGACGGTGTCGCCGATGCGCTTCTTGATCTCGCGCACGACGCCCGGGAAGCGCGGGGTCACCTGCACCAGCGTCTCCTGATTGGGCTGCAGGATGCCGTTCAGCACCAGAGAGTCGTGCAGCGTTTCGGTTCTGGCGGTGAGGATCTCGATGTTCGACGAGGCGACGCGCGCATCGCTCATTTCCACGACGCCCTCTTCACCGTGACCTTTCTCGTCGTGCCCCTTCTCACCCTTGGTCTTTTCACCTTTAGTCTTGTCGCCCTGCCTGGCAGCCTTGGAAGTAGCCGCGGTCTGCGTGTCGGACTTGCTCGGTGCGGTGGCGTAAACCCCGGCGCCGAGCGCGAAGATCGCAGCGGCGCTCACCAGGACCATGATTGGCTTGTTCATCGTGCGCTCCCCCGCGCCAGTGCAAACGGATTGCCGACCAGCCCCTCGATGGTGGCGACGGCAACGTGGAAATTCTGCTGGGCTTCCTGTTCGCGCAGGCGCGCTTGCGCGACACTGGCCTGGGCGTCGAGCACTTCGAGCAGCGAATAGCGTCCCTGCCCGTAGCCTTCGGAAATCGCGTCGGCCGCGTCCCTGGACTTGGGGATAGCGGTCTCGCGCAGGATGGCGAGTTCGCGCAGCGAGCCCTGCAGCGAGTCGTAGGCGCGGCCCGCCACCACGATCAGCATGTTGCGGTTGCCCTGGCGTTCTGCGGCGGTCTTGGCGAGGCTTTCCTGCGCGGAGAGGATGTTGCCCTGGTTCTGGTCGAACACCGGGATCGGCACCGACAGCGAAAGCCGAACGGCGTTGTCGCCGGTCTCACTGAAGCGGCGCCATCCGGCGGAGACCGTGACGTCCGGATAGGGCTTCAACCGGGCGAGCAGCAGTTCGGCGTTGCGCTGCGCATAGATCGCCTTCCAGCGGACGAGCTGCGGATTCGCATCAATCGCCGCGACCACCGACTGAAAGGTCGGCGGCCTGCCGGTCGCCTCCAGCCGTCCGGAGACGGCCGCGAATTTCGCCGCGCTATCGCCCATCAGGATCGCCAGTTCACGGCGCGCGCTCGCGAGCGACGACCTCGTGCGCTCACGGTCGGCCTTGACCAGTGCCGACGCGACCTCGGCGCGTCCGGTCTCCGCAATGGATGATGCGCCAGCCTCGACGCGCCGCTGCAGCAGCGGCGAGATCTTGTCGATCGCCTCGATCTGTTCGTCGAGAATCTGAATCCGTCGCTGCAGGCCGAGCACGCTCACGAAGGCGATCGCGGTCTCGGACAGCACTTCAAGCCGGACGGCCTGGCGTCCGATGCCCGCGGCATCGAGACCTGCCTGACCCGCTGCGACGCGCGCATCGCGCTTGCCCCACAGCTCGAACATCTGGCTGACCTGCAGCGTGGTCTCCGCCGAGCGGGTTCCCCTGTAGGCGCCCGAACCGAACGAATTGTCCTGTTCGTACGAAATCTCCGGATTGATCAGCGCGCCGGACTGGATGCGCTGGCCACGCGCGATTCCGACGTCACGCTCGGCGGCAGTCAGACGCGGGCTGGCGGCGAGCGCGCGTTGAAGCGCAGCACCCATGGTGAGGGTTTGCGAATGAGCTACCCCCGTCAGCGACGAACTGACGAAGAGCACAGCCGCGCATGCGAAACGCGTGGCGATCTTCGAGAACATGATGGAAACCTGACGAATGACGGAGTCTGGGCGCCAAGCGCCCGGCGATGACGGTCAGGTCAGGAATTTGGGTGGGGGAGGATCGATCCCGCGCGGCAGGCTGCGACGCTCGACATCGTGGAAAACCGCAGTGCGGGTCTCGATGGAGACGGGCATCGCCGCGAAGACTAGCGGCTGTGCCGTCACAGAGAAGCAGCCGTGGCAGTGATTGTCCGCGACGACTCCCTTGTCGGAATGGCCGGTCGCCTTCTCCGCGAGCGAGACGGTCGTCGCTCCGGACGGATTGGTCACATCGCATTCGCAGAGACCGTGCATGGCGCCGGCAAAGACGTACGTCGCCAGCACAACCATCACCAACGCCCTGCGCGAGATGCGCAGCAGGCCATGGCGGAAGATGCGGGCGAAAATCGTCACTTTGAGCGTCTCTTTCAAACTCTGCGAGCGAGGTAGCACGGATCGGCGATTCATGTCGATCCGCAACAATGTAACAACGTATGGTTATGCGCAGGGTACGCATTGCCTGCGTGTTACCATGTTAACGAGTAACCAGATCGCAAATGTGGCAAGCGCGACGTCTGACCACATGGTCATGATCGCGGGAGGTAGCTGCAGGAGAGGAACTCAATCGGACGGGTTGAGTGCGCTTCGGCCAGTCTCACCGAGACGTGGAAAATTCGTTGCCCTGCATGCCATCTGTCCTGATCTGCCCGAGCAGGCCGTAGATGTCACCGAGCACCCAGAGGTCGCGCACCTTCGGCCCGTCGAACGAAAAGATAGGCGCTCCAAGCCAGCCAACGAGCTTTCCTGTCGGCGGATTGCCGAACATCGCTTCGCGTTGAACGCCATGGAAGTAGACCTTGCCGGAAACGCGATTGCCCTCCTCGATCATCAGGAGAATGTCCGTCGTATAATTCTGCAGCACGCCGGTGACCCAGCGGACATAGTCGGCGAACTGGGCATGTCCGACCAGCACCGGTCCGAGCGATCCCCTGAAGGTGAAATCCTCATGGAAAATTTGCGGGATCAAAGTCACGTCCGCATGGTCCCACATATCCTTGTAGAAGGCGCGGACCACTTCCTTCTGCGGCGTGAGCGTCACGCCATCGAACGTCATTGGCTTTTCAAGATGATCGCTGCGTGTGTTCATCGCCCTCGGCCCGGCATGATGGGATTGAACAACAACACTAGCAATCGCAGGGCGGATTGGCGAAGCGTAATCCGCCGCCATCGAGATGTTTGCGCAGCGGAATACGCTTCGCTGTTCCGCCCTGCAACTGAACGGCGACCGCCTCCTGCCCCTCACGTCAATCTTGCACACGGCCCAGGAAACCGGGAATATCCCGCCCAATTCAGAAACGCCCCCGGGAGATTCCAGGCCTATGAAGTTCGATGACGTCATTCTCGGCCGCCGCAGCATCCGCGGCTACAAGCCAGATCCGGTCCCCAAAAAGCTGATCGAGGAAATCATCAACCTTGCGATGCGCGCGCCGTCGTCGATGAACACCCAGCCATGGAATTTCTATGTCGTGACCGGCGAGCCGCTCGACAGGATCCGCGCCGGCAATACCGAACGGATGATCGCAGGTATCCCGCAGTCACGCGAATTTCGCACCGGTCAGGCTTTCGGGGGTCATCACCGCGACCGGCAGGTCGGCGTCGCCAAGCAGTTGTTCTCGGCCATGGGGATCGCCAGGGACGACAAGGAGATGCGGCAGGACTGGGTGCTGCGCGGCTTCCGTCAGTTCGACGCGCCGGTCTGCGTGATCGTGACCTATGACCGCGTGCTGGATGGCAGCGACGATACACCGTTCGATTGCGGCGCCGTGGCAACCGCCCTCGTCAATGCGGCCTGGTCGCGCGGCCTTGGCGCCGTGATCAACAGCCAGGGCATCATGCAGTCACCGGTGGTGCGCGAGCATGCTGGCATTGCCGACGATCAGGTCATCATGAAAAGCATTGCGCTCGGATGGCCGGATGACAGCTTTCCCGCCAATGCGGTGGTGTCCGAACGCAAGTCGGTCGAGGAAGCCACGGTGTTCGTCGGCTTCGACAACTAACGCGTCGCCTATTGCGGTCCGACTGCGCCGGTGTGTTTCAGGCGGGATGATCTGACCCAGCCTGTGACGCCGCCGCCCGTTGCACGCGCATACATCACCGAGGTCCACCCGTCGCGCGTTTCAGCATAAGCGACCAGATGATCCCTGGGGATGACAAACACACCGGCCATCGCGCAATGCGCGCTTGGCACCGAATGGAATTGCAGGCGCCCTGTACCGGTGACGACGGCGCCGAGCGGCGGCAAAAAGATCGGCGTGTCTTTGGTGCCGGTGCCGGGCTCGTTGCAGGCGGCGACTGCCGGAGACGCCAGGAGCGCCAGCGCGATCACCAATGCTTTCGACGTCACGTGCATTCTCCCGGGGCTGATTGAGCGAGGCCGCGTCTCGGTATCAGCTCTCACCCTGGGTTGGTCGGGCAAAACGCATTGCGGTTCAGCAAGCGCTGGGCGGATCGACGTTGCACGCGCCCTATGCGCGCAGCGCGGTTGACGTCCCTGCCTTTCCCGCGCATCCAGCCTCCAACGAGAAACCTGGGGACGGAACGTGCTTTACCTGATCTGGGCGCTGCCCGCGCTGGCGGTGATCGGCGCCATCGCGAGCGGGCTCGCCGGCACGCTCCCCGCCTCGCTCATCGGTCTCGCCACGGCGCTTGCAGTCGCGCTGGCCACCGCCCCGCAACTGTTCGGGATCGCTGACGCTGGAACGGCGCTGCTGCGCGGCGCATGGATCGGCTGGATCGTCGTGCCCTACATTCTCGGCGGCTTGCTGTTCTGGCAAATGGCAATCCGCCCCGGCGACGCGGCGATGCCGGTCGAGACGTCACTGCCGGATGCGCATGCGCGGCGCCGCCTGCTGTTCACCGCCTGCTATCTGATCGGGCCGTTCGCGGAATCGGCGACGGGCTTCGGCATCGGCATCATGGGGACGATGGTGCTGATCCGCCGCCTCGGCCTGAAGCCGATCGAGCTCCTCGCCTTCTCGCTGATCAGCCAGACCATGATCGTGTGGGGCGCCATGGGCAGCGGCGCGGTGGTCGGCGCCGCCTTCGCGCGAACCGATCCCACCGCGCTCGCGCTGCGCACCAGTCTCATCTATCTCGTGTTCAACATCCTGTGGCTGCCCATCTACTGGCGCATGGCGGAGCGCGCCGGCATCGGAGCAGACTGGCGCGAGCGCGCCAGCGAAGCGCTCTGGCTGCTCGGCAGTCTCGGCCTCGCCATCGTCGCGACGGCGTTTCTCGGACCCGAGCCGGCGATGCTGGCGGCGTTCGGGCCGGCCATCGTGCTGCGTTATCTGATCGACGAGAAGCCGGACCGCGCGGCGATCGCCGCTGCGGCACGGCGCATGCTGCCATTCACGCTGCTGATCGGCTGGCTCGCACTGACACGCCTCGTGCCGCCGCTCAATCACCTCCTGCAGTCGTCTTGGAGCATCCAGCCTTTCGCAGGCGTGCCTATCTGGGCGCCGTTGTTTCACGCCGGCACCTGGCTCGTCGCGGCGGCCGTGTTGACCGCCCTGCTGCACGGCCATCAGCGGGCCTTCCCTGCGGAGATCGCAGCCGCCTGGAAGACCGGCCGGCTCGCGGTGCTTACCGTCATCGTGTTCTCGATGATGGCCGAACTGCTGTCGCGCTCGGGGATCGCCGGCGGCCTCGCCCGCGGCATGTACGACACGTTCGGCGTCTGGTCGGTGACGGTGACGCCGATGATCTCGGCCGTGTTCGGCGCGCTGGCCAATAGCGGCAATGCGGCCAACGGATTGTTCATGCCGTCGCAGCTCAGCCTTGCGACCGAAGCCGGCCTCGACGTCGCCGCCGTCGTCGCGCTTCAGCATGCCGCCGCGCTGTCGCTCAACATGGTCTCGCCGGTGCGGATGTCGATCGTCTGCAATCTCGCCGGCACGCCCGGCCACGAGCGGGACGCCTATCGCGCGATGCTCCCCTTCGTCGTGGTCATCGTCGCGGTTCTGCTCGTCATCTCCGTCCTCATCGCCACCCGGCTCATCTGAGGTTCTGGATCGATGCCGCCGGTTGGCTGAAAGCCGGGGGTGATCACCCTCACCCGATCTTGAGCTTGCTGTAAGCCTCGCTCGTGCAAATGATCACATGCTCGGCACAGCCGCTAGTCCGGTGCGGGTCGCAGAGATTTTCATAGTCGGGTGACGTCATCATCTCGATGAAGGCTGCAACGGAGGGATAATACACCAGCGCCAGATAGTCCCACTGCTGGTGATCCGGTTCGCCGAGCGCGACGGCCTTGGCGTCGCCGGTCCACAGCAAGGTGCCGCCGCGTGCCTTGATCATCGGCACGGTCAGCGCGCTGTAACGCAGATAGGCGTCCCAGCCCGACCCATCGCCGTCGAGCGAGCGCTCGCGGAATCGCATCAGATTGACCATCACGACCGGCCCCTGATGCGCGAGCTCTGTGAGACCCTTGACGTTCAAGAGATCGACACCCATGCACAATCTCCTGTTTCAGCAAGCCGCGGGCAGATAAGCGAACACCGGTTACGCCTCGGGATCGACATCGTCCAGGAACGTCGCTGTGGGAACGAAGAACAGCGTCCCCGTCACCGCGCGGCTGAAATCCAGCAGATGGTCGTAAGTGCCAGGCGGGTTGCCGATGAACATGTTCTCCAGCATCTTCTCAATGCGCTGCGGGGAACGGGCATAACCGATGAAATAGGTACCGAACTCACCTTTGCCTACCTCGCCGAACGGCATGTTGTCGCGCAGGATTTGAAGCTGCTCGCCGTTCTCTTCAATCGACGTCAGGACGTTGTGCGCATACGGCTTCTTCTCGGAATCGCGCTGTTCGATATCGGACAGCTTGTGCCGGCCGATGATGTTCTCCTGTTCCTCGACGGGCACCTTGTTCCACCGCGCGACGTCGTGCAGATATTTTTGCACGATCACGTAGCTGCCTCCGGCAAAGCCGGGGTCTTCATCGCCGACAAGGGTGGCCGCGTCAGCGGCCTGACCGACAGGGTTTTCAGTTCCGTCAACAAAGCCGATCAGATCGCGGTCGTCGAAGAATTTGAAACCGTGCACCTCGTCCACGGCCGAAACCGCGTCGGCGAGCCGCGACATGATGTGCGTCGCCAGCTCGAAACAGAGATCCATGCTCGCCGCGCGGATGTGAAAGAGGATGTCGCCGGGTGTTGAAACGGCGGTATGCACGCCGCGAATTTCGCGAAACGGATGCAAGTCTTTCGGACTCGGCGCTCCGAACACCCGACTCCAGGCGTCAGAGCCGAACCCCATGATGCACGACAACTGCCCATTGAGATTGCGGAATCCCACGCCGCGCAGCAGGCTCGACAGGTCGCCGCACAAGCCACGAACCGCCTTCTCGGGGGCCGGTCCGGGATTGATCGTCACGACCAGGAATATCGCCGCCCGCGTCAGCCTGGCAGCGACCGACTGGGACACGGGAGCCGGCAAGCTTGAAACCATGTTCGACCCATCCGATATCCGTTGCGTCACGCATCTTTCGCACGACGAAAGACAAGATGCACCGTCGCCTTACTGCCGGCTGACATGCGTCCCGGGCAACCTGCCCGCATTCCACTTACCATCGATCGCCCGCTCGATCTGCGCGGCCAGTTGCAGCAGCAGGCCGTCATTGGCCTGACGCGTCTGCGCCTGGATGCCGAGCGGCAATCCGTTTTCCTGCGCCGCGAGCGGCAGCGAGATGCCAGGGATGCCGCACAGATTGGCGAGCGGCGTATAGGCGAAATTCTTCCAGAGATTGGCGAACCAGTCATGCACCGACGGATTGGTGCTGGTGGTGAGATATTCCGATGTGCCGACCTTCGGCGTCGGCTTGGCGGTAATCGGCGTCAGGATGACGTCGTAGCGCTCGAAGAACGAGCCAAAAGCCCGCGACGTCGTATTGAACACGGCTTGCATCGCGTTGCGCTCGGTATAGGACGTGTTCAGCCCGCTCTCCCAGATCTTGATATTGATCGGCTCCAGCAGATCGGTGGTCGGTTTATCCAAACCGAGCCGCGCCAGATGACCGGCGATCACCTGCGCGAAATTGCTGATGTAGCAGGTCGTCTGCGCCGCAAATGCGTTACGGAAATCCACCTCCGGCAGCGCCCATTCCACGTGATGGCCGAGCCCTTCGAGCATTTTGCCGACACGCTCCAGCTCCGCAACGAAATGCGGCGGTGCTTTGTAGTCGCCCCACTCATGCGACAGCGCGATGCGCAGCTTGCCCGGGTCGCGCTTGATGAGATCGCTATAGGGTTCGGCCGGTGACCAGAACGGCATGAATTCGCCGGGTGCGCCGCCGCGGCAGTTGTCGACGAAGGCTGCGGTGTCGCGCACGCTGCGGCTGACGCAGCCCTGGATCGAGACCAACCCGGAGAGATCTGACAGCGCGGGCGCCAGCGAATAGACGCCGCGCGAGACCTTCAGGCCGATCAGGCCGTTCACACCCGCGGGAATGCGGATCGAACCACCGCCATCTGTGGCATGGGAGATCGGCAGCACGCCGGCCGCGACCATCGCCGCAGAGCCAGCGGAGGAGCCACAGGTGGTGTAGTCGGTGTCCCAGGGATTGCGGGTGACATAGAGCTTGTTCTCGGCCGAACTGCAGACGCCGAATTCCGGCGTGGTGCTGCGGCCAATGATGTTGAGCCCGGCGCCGCGGATCTTGCCGGTCAGGAAGCTGTCCTGCGCCGGGCGATGCCCCTGCATGATCATGGAGCCGAATTCCTGCAGCCGTCCCTTCAGGGTCGGGCCGAGGTCCTTCATCAGGTACGGAACGCCAGCGAACGCGCCGTCCGCATTCATGCCGTCCTTCAGCGGATCGGCGACCACGTCATCGAACACTTCGACGACGGCATCGAGCGCAGGATTGGTGCTGGCGATGCCGGCCGCGGCCTGCGCCGCCAGATCGGCCGGCGTCAGGTCGCCCTTGCGCACGCGCGCGGCCAGCGCCACTGCGTCGTGTTTGGCCCATTCGTCCCAGCCCATCGCCAATGTCATGTCGCACGTCCAATTCGAGATTCGGTTGGTGCGAGCCTAGACCGGATGGCGGTTTTTTCGAAAGCCGTGGCAGGTGCCTTGAGCGCGCGGCAGACGCAGGGCAGACCAGCGTGCCGAAGCGCGATAGCCGTCACCCGCCCCCGGCGGCGGTGGCAAATTCCGATTGGATGCCGCCGTGGGACTGCACAACCGGGCCGCCGGTACCCCGGGTGTCGCTTCGCTCACCCGGCTACGCGGCGCTTTCGTCAGTTTGCCGAGAACGGCAGAGAATACGGCCGTCCGAACGGGACCCCGCCGCGCACGGTCTGGACCGCCTTCAGATAGGCTTTGCCGGTGCGGGGCTTGTTCGACGTGTCGAGCAGTTCGACCGGGCCTTCGACGAGTTCGAGAATGGCCACGTCCGCGGGCGCACCGACCTGCAGCGTGCCGAGCTTGGGCACACGGTTGATGACATTGGCCGGCTTGATCGTGGCGGCCGCGATCACCTGATCGAGCGAGAAACCGAGCGCGAGAAACTTGCTGAGCACCCAGGGCAGATACGGCCGGCTCGGTGTATTCGCCGCGGCCACATGGACGTCGCTGGAAATCGTATCGAACACGAGCCCCTGCTGGATCGCCTCTTCGGCAATGTCATAGTCGAAGCTGCCGGCGCCATGACCGACATCGATGATGACGCCGCGCTTCTTCGCCTCCAGCAGCGCGGGAAGCACCTTGCCGTTCTGCACCGTGTTGTTGCCGAGCGCGCTATATGGGTGAGTCAGGATATCGCCGGGACGCAGCGTATCGACCAGCACCGACAGATCGCCCGGCGCATTGCCGATGTGGCACATCACCCGCCCCTTGGTGCCCGAGCGTTCGACGGCCAGAATGGCGCGCTTCAGCGGTTCGATACCGTTATTGCCGACGAATGCCAGCGTCTCGCGCACCTTGGCGCCGAGCACGAGATCGGGATTTTCCGCAATCGTGCGCGCCGCGGCATCGACATTGGCGTAATCGATATTCAGCAACTCGCCGACGGGAAAGCCCGCAAGGCCGATGGTCGAGATGTGCACGAAGGCAAACAGCCGGCTGCGCGAATGCCCGACGACATCGCGCTTGAATCCGGCAAATGTGTTGGCGCCGGCATCTCCGGCACTCACATAGGTCGTCGTCGCCGAGAACGGCACTAGCTCATCCGGCGGAATGCCGATCGCCGACCCATAGGGATAGACATGGGTGTGAAGATCGACGAGGCCGGGCGTCACCAGTTTGCCCTTGGCATCGATGCTCTGCTTTGCGCGCTCCGCTGGAATGCTCGGCTCAACGGCGGCGACCTGCCCGAACTTGATGCCGATATCGCGAATGCCGCGCAGATTCTGGCTGGGGTCGATGACCTCGCCGCCCCGGATTACGAGATCGAAACTCTCAGTGGGCTGCTGGCCGAACGTCCCCCCGGATGCGCCAAGCGACCCAAGCATGGCCGCGCCACCTGCCAACACATCACGTCGTGAAATCTTAGCCACTGATATCTCCGCCCCTGAACCAAAGTCCTGTCAGGCGAAGATAGTGGCCGGAACTCGAAATGTGCTTTCGTTGATTTTGATTTCGCGGCGCTTTTGAGCTCCGCCGCGATCAAACCGGAGCAACAGATAGTCGCAGCGATGATTTAATGAGGGTCGCGACAATGTCGACCGAAAGCTTTCACAGGAATCCGGCGCTGCGACATGCGCCGCCTCGCCTAGCCGCAATTCCAGATCGGTCCGATCGGGGTTCGCGTCCAGCATGGGCCCATGCTGCCGCCATTGTACTGGCCGCGATAGAAGCCGGGCCGGCCGAAATAATACTTCTCGCCGTCGGACCAGCGATAATAGACCGGGGTACGGTCGATGTACCAATGGCGCCGATCGCGTTTGGCCATGCGCAGGTCCGCGCGCTTCTGCATGAACAGCGGAACGCTGTTGTTCAGCGGCTGGTGATAGCCCGGCAGGAAGCCGTAGCCCTTCCATTGCTGCGGCTTCTTCTTCACCGGCGCCGCCAGCGCAGCGGCGGAGGTGAGCGACAGGACGAGAGCAATCGATAGACACATGAATCGCGACATGCCCACAGCATAGAGATTTGGCACGCGGGCAGCCATTCAAATTCAGGTGGGTCGGGTGGATTCCTCAGGGCATCCCCGTGACGTTGTGTCTCCGTCGTGATACCTTGACGCCATGAAAACCAAGCCCCTTGCCGATATCCTGGAACGCGTCGAGACGTGGCCGCCACATGTGCAGGACGAGCTGGCGGCCTATGCCCGCGAGCTTGAAGCCGGCGTGAAGGGGGACGCGTATCAGCCAACGCCGGAAGAACTTGCCGGCATCGATCGCGGATTGCGGGCTGCCGATGCTGGCCGGTTTGCCACCGTGACTGATGTCGAAGCCGCCTTCGCCAAATTCCGCCGCTGATGAAGGTCGTCTATACCGACGAAGCTCTCACAGACATCGATCAGATTGCTGACTGGCTTATCGCCCATTATCCGGCGATCGCCCCCACTGTCGGACGGCGTATCCAGGCTGTCGTCGCGCGCATCGCACGATGGCCAGACAGTGCCCGCCTCGTTCCCGATCGCCCGCATGTTCGCGCCGCACCGCTCGGCCGCTATCCTTATGTCGTCTTCTATCGCGTGACAGCAGACACGATTGAAATCCTCCACGTCCACCATGCAGCGCGACAATCGCCGGACGATAACGAGAAAACATAGCGAAACGCCTGCGATCGCTGCGACGCGATCCCCCGATCAGTTTCTGCTCATATTGATGGTGACGTTCCGGATGTCGCCTTCGGACGATATCGAGAAAGACTGCTTGTTGCCGCGCGTCGAGAGCGACAGGCTGGCCGAGAATCCCGGCGCGTCGATGACGGCCGAGATGAGGCCTCCGGACTCCCTGCCCGCGATGCTTCCGCTGATTCCGCGACTGGTTTCGCTCCATGTTCCGGCGATGGTGCCATCCTGGCTGACCACGTCGCTGTTGAGATCGAAGCGGTAGCTGTCGCTCGCGCAACGCAAGCTCTGCAGAAGCCGCCTTTCGCCATTGCTGACCTGGTATGTCGCCTTGCAGCGAAGCCGCTCCTTCGATCCGTCGGACAGCGAGATCGCTCCCGCGCCTGCCCAGGATCCGGTAAGGCCTGTGAACGGCGGCGACTGCGCCGCCGCCGAACCCGAGGCGGCGACGAGCAGGATCGACACCAGGGCAAGCCGGCGGGGCGAAACGATCTTGCGAAGCATGGAAAGTCTCATGAGGTCACTCCTGTTTCAGCACGCATGTGCCGGGTTTGAAAGTCGCATCGCGCATCAGTTGCCGCTTGCGACTTGCCGCGTGATTGCTGTGTGTGACGCCGCCACGGCATCCTGATCGTCGGAGGGCGGGGATTTCGACCAGAGACGGTTGCCCCGCGCCCTCTCATAACCGTATTGGAACAGCGCGCGCATATAGGCGGTGTCGAAGCCGGACATCGGCGATGGCGGTCGATCGCCCTCGATATAGGTCAGATTGAATCCGAACTTGTTGCGGCGGGCGAAGGCATAGGTGTTGTAAAGGATGGACCGTGTCTGAATCTTCGTCACGGTCGATGACGCCCGCGCAGCGATTTCGATGGTGGAATTGGGAATGACCTGAAATTCCCGTTCGATCTTGTTGTTGATCAGGACGTAGAGCTGCAGCTTCTCTGCCCTGGCGAATGTGGCGTCGCGCAGCAGGAAAGCCTCCGGCAATGTCAGGACAGGCGCAGTGACGCCGCCATCGACATGCATCTCCTCGAAGCGCTTGCCGTTCGCCTCCGCGGTCACCAGCATCGGCGGAAACACCACGGGCAGACTCGCCGAAGCCGCGACAACATCCCGGAACAAGTTCAGTGCTTCGGGCGTACGCAGCGAAGCGATCCGTCCCATGTCCCACATGGCGGTCCGCTGGGAGTCCAGGTTGGTCGTGACGACGAACAGCATCCGCCCCTTCGCGTGTTCGGCTGCGACAGCCGCGACGAAGGTCTCGTCGATATACTTCGCCACCAGCTCGCGTAGCCGCGTGTTGCCGAACAGGCCCGAACCAAAGATCGCATTGAACGGATTGGGTGCATCGAGCAGGCTCGCGGCAACGCCGCTGGTGTAGACGTCACGCAAGGTCGCGTCATAGTCGGAACCGAGAAACGCGAAGGGCGCGATCAGTGCGCCGGTGCTCACACCGGAGACCATCGAGAACGACGGGCGCGTCCCTGCCTCGGTCCAGCCATTGAGCACGCCGGCGCCATAGGCGCCGTCCGCCCCGCCTCCGGACAGCGCCAGATAGGTTCGAGGCCCCCGCAACACGACCTGGTTCTGACCGCTTCGGAACGTCGAGGCCGGTTCGTCCGCATAACGGCGCAGGTCCGTAAGATCGAGGACGCGCGCACTGGATGCATCCGCGGCGCTATGCGGCGTCCGTGGCAGCGACGAACATCCGGCCACCAGAAGGCTCAGCGCCGCAGCGACAAGCAACGAAACCGACGGCCGCCAATGGTAGCCATGCATGACATGTTCGGTCAGGAGAGCGCTCACGGGTTCGACGCCCCGTCCATAGAACCGCGTCGCAGGGCGACCTGAAGGGATGCCGCCGCGGGTTGAGCGACGAGTTCGAGGTAGTCCCGGTGGATCGCCTGGACGGTCGTGCGCTCGTCGAACTTCACCCGCCAACTGCTCGGCGAGCCGCGGCCCACGATGACTCCCTGGCGATCGCCGTATTTGGGATGCCGCTCACGACCGAGAACGCTCATCCGGACACGGGCACCGCGGAACAGCCGCGGCGGCGATGCGTCACTATCCGCATTCATCATGCAGCCCTCGCCCGGTCGGGCGCCTGATGGGCAATCAGTGTCGCTTTCGCTGTGGCCACGGTTTCGATCAGCTTGCGTCGCCGATCTGCGGTGCCGGCCGCATCGGCTGGCAACGGAGACATCATTTTGAAAGCACTATGCATTTGACCGCGCGTGTTAAGTGAGCAATCACTCACTATTATTGACTGACTCAAAAGTCAATAGCAGCCCTGCCGGGGATCGATTATCCTGGTCCCATGAATGCTGAGCTGAAGAAGCGCGCCCGACGAAAAGCGGAACGACCGATCGAGATCCTCGACGCGGCCTTCGAGGAATTCGCCAAAAACGGCTATGCCGCCACCCGGCTGGAGGATGTCGCCGCCCGCGCCTCCGTCACCAAGGGCACGATCTATTTCTATTTCGAAACCAAGGAGCGCGTGTTCGACGAGATGATCCGATACAAGTCCCAGGCGTTCTTTCCCGAACTGGAAAGCTATGCCGGGACATTGGAAGGATCATACAACGCACGCCTGCGTGCGCTCATGGTCTTCGTCTATCGCAAGATTGCCGAGGACAGACCTTTCCGCGAAACACTCCGCTTCCTGATCGCCGACGGCTCCCGCTTCCCCGACCTCGTGGACCGGCACTATGACGAGTTCATGCGGCCCGTCATCGACCAGTTCCGAATGGTGATCGAAGCGGGAGTCGCGGCTGGCGAATTCCGCCCGTCGCAGGCAAGCACATTCACCGAAATCGTGATGAGCCCGGCGCTGCTGTTGACCGTGTGGTCACTGTTGTTTGGAACGCGAAGGCAGATCGACGTCGCGGTCTTCACCGATGCCAGTATCGACCTGTTGATGCGAGGGATCGATACCTCCCGTTAGCCCCGACGCGGTTTAGGTCCTCAAAACGTCGGCGGCGTGCAGGCGCTGATCACTTCGCAGGGTTTCGCGCCGACGCAGCGGAAGCGATGCGGACGGCGGCTTTCGAAATAATAGGCATCGCCGGGATCGAGGATGCGGCGCTCCTCATCGACGGTCACTTCCAGCCGGCCTGACACCACGATGCCACCCTCCTCGCCGTCATGCACCAGCGGCACCCGTCCGGTGTCGCTGCCCGGCTCGTAGCGCTCCTTCAGGATCTGCAGGCTGCGGCCGAACAGATTGTCGCCGACCTGGCGATAGGAGATTGGCGTCTTGCCGATTTCGGTCAGCTCATCCGAGCGGTAGAACGCCTTGCGCGGCCGGTCCGGTTCGATGGCGAAGAAGTCGGCGAGCCCCATCGGAATGCCATCGAGAATACGCTTGAGCGCGCCGACCGACGGGTTCATCTGGTTGGACTCGATCAGCGAGATCGTCGAATTGGTCACGCCCGCGCGCTTGGCCAGCTCACGCTGCGACAGCTTGTGACGCCCACGCACGAAGCGCAGCCGTTCGCCTAGATCGATGGTCACGCCAAATCCCTGTTGCGAGTGTTTCGGATCGAACAAATATGACCCGGCCCATTCAATAAAATCAACAGGTTAATCAGATCGAGAAAAGGACTTGTTGCATTCGGGCGAACATGATCCAGATGCTGAATCAGCCAAGGGAGCCGCGCCGTGACCGTTCATCAGATTCCGAACACGCTACAACTCGAGTCGTTCTGGATGCCGTTCACGGCCAACCGCCAGTTCAAGGCGGCACCGCGCATGTTCGCATCCGCGCAGGGCATGTATTACACCACCGAAGACGGCCGCAAGGTGATCGACGGATCGGCTGGCCTCTGGTGCACCAATGCCGGCCACGGCCGCCGCGAGATCGCCAGCGCCGTTGAGAAGCAGCTTACCACCCTCGACTTCGCCCCCGCGTTCCAGATGGGCCATCCGCTCGCCTTCGAATTCGCCAATCGTCTGGCCGAGATCGCACCCGCCGGCCTCGACCGCATCTTCTTCACCAATTCCGGTTCGGAGTCGGGCGATACCGCGCTGAAGATCGCGCTGGCCTATCATCGCGCCAACGGCCAGGCCTCGCGCACGCGCCTGATCGGCAGGGAACGCGGCTATCACGGCGTCGGCTTCGGCGGCACCTCCGTCGGCGGCATGGTCAATAACCGCCGCGCCTTCTCGTCAGCCCAACTGCCCGGCACCGATCACATCCGCCACACCCACGATCTCGCACGCAACGCATTCTCCAAGGACCTCCCGGAGCACGGCGCCGAACTCGCCGACGACGTCGAGCGTCTGGTCGCGCTGCATGGCGCCGACACCATTGCCGCCGTCATCGTCGAGCCGGTGCCCGGTTCGACCGGCGTGCTGCCGCCGCCGAAGAACTATCTGCAGCGCCTGCGCGAGCTCTGCACCAAGCACGGCATCCTGCTGATCTTCGACGAAGTCATCACCGGCTTCGGCCGCCTCGGCACGCCGTTCGCCGCAGATTATTTCGGCGTGACGCCGGACCTGATGACCACCGCGAAGGGCATCACCAACGGTACCGTGCCCTGCGGCGCCGTGTTCGCCAGCCGCAAGATCTACGACGGGCTGATGACCGGGCCGGAAAGCCAGATCGAGCTGTTCCATGGCTACACCTATTCGGCGCATCCGGTCGCCTGCGCCGCGGGCATCGCGACGCTGGACATCTACAAGAGCGAGGGACTGCTGACGCGCGGTGCCTCGCTCTCCGACTACTGGCGCGATAGCCTGCACGCGCTCAAGGACCTGCCCAATGTCATCGACATCCGCAATTGCGGCCTGATGGGCGCCGTCGAACTTGCACCCCGCAAGGATGCACCGGCTGCGCGCGGCTATGACGTCATGGTCGACTGCTTCAACCGCGGACTCTATCTGCGCCAGAGCGGCGACGCCTTCGCGATGTCGCCGCCCCTCATCGTCGAGAAGAACCAGATCGACGAGATCGTTTCGATCCTGAGCGACGCCATCAAGCGCGTCGCCTGAGTCCACACACGATCTGATCCAACAAGGCCCGGATGAAGCCCCTGCTTCATCCGGGCCTTGTTGTTCAAGAGATCCGGCTGTCGATCAGCTGGCGCTGCCATGCGCCCGTGCGCACATCCGTGTCACATGATCCACGCTCATCACCGGCGTCGGCGCAACGGTGTCGCTCGAACCTGTGCTGGTCGTCCATGAGAGACCGCCGAGCGACGCCATGACAGGCGCTATGGCAAAGCGCGACATCATCGCGACATTCACCATCGCCGGCACGTCGACGCGGGGATGGCTGACGATCGCGTCCACGATCAGGCCGAAGGCGGCCAGTCCCAGTGTTCGCTTGCGAGATCTGATTGAGGTCTTGCGGAATTGGATCGGCATCGCGGGCTCATTGGCTTGAGGATGCGCACGCACCAAGGTGGGAGCGCGCCGACGGGTCGACGTCGCGCGCCATTTTAGCGATCAACTGTGACTATCCGGTCTGATGCCGCGAACAACAAAGCTCGCAACCGATCACGTCGCGAAGAGTCGCCCAATATCGGTCATCACATCTTCATGAGGACGGGCAAGCTACATAGGAGAAGCTGACCCGGCGTGGCCCGGATAGAGCCGTTGCGAAATCCGGGAGCTTTGCAAGGCTACTCTGAACTACGGCTCCGGTCGCCCATACTCGAACAGGTGCGCGGCATCTCGCACCTTGACCAAAGCATGCATACACAACACCATACAACTTCAGCGAGGTTGCCTACCGGCCAACTGCCGAGCGTCCACCATGAGGTCTTGTCGTCTTGCCCAGCCCGCCGCATGCGTTTCACACACCGCAAACATCCTACACAAAGGATGATCTGCTCAGGTCGAGCGAGGGCGGCTATTTCGGTCCGGGCAATGCACAATTGCCCGCGCCGCCGATGCTGATGATGGATCGGATCACAGAAATCACCCTGAATGGCGGCGAATTCGGCAAGGGCCAGATCGTCGGCCAGCTGGACATCACCCCGAGCCTTTGGTTCTTCACGTGCCATGCCCTCGGCGACCCGGTGATGCCAGCATCTCTCGGTCTAGACGCCATGTGGCAGATGATCGGCTATTGGCTTGGCTGGTCGGGCTCGCCAGGCAAAGGGCGAGCCATCGGCGTTGGCGAGGTGACGCTCAGCGGGCATGTCACGCCAGACATCAAACGCGTGCGCTATGAGGTGGATATGCGTCAGGTGAGACGCGGCAAACTGACTCTCGGAATTGCGAATGGCCGCGTGCTTGCCGATGACACATGTGTCTACGTCGCGAAGGATATGCGCGTTAGTCTGGTGACGCCCGCGGACTGAGCTGAGCAAGCGTAGGACGGGTTGAGCCCTTCGCGAAATTCATCACGGCGCGTCACGCGACAGTGATGGCGCCGCTTCGCTCCTGCCATCCTATGCGCTCTCGAAATTGGTCGTCGAATTCGGGGGGACCAAACTCGACGCGAGCGCGGTCTTTTTTTGATGGTCAGGCCACGCCGGTCGAGGAACTTCCAGAGCGTGCCGATGGCGGCCTTCACGCCGCGCTCCTCAGGCAGCTCGCCTGCATTTCGGCCAGCGTGATGTCGCGGTCGGCGTCGATCAAGCCTTGCAGATAGGCCCCGTGCGGGTCGAGCTTCGCGCCCTGAGGCTGACCCAGCAGCCCCTCGCCTTGCGCTCCCTGGTTTCCCGCGCCCGGCGCACCCAGATGATCGCCGCATATCGGTCATCACATCTTCACGAGGACGAGCACCTCGACACGGCGAGCAATCGCCATGCTTCGTGTCATCCGGACAGCGTCTCGATGACACGACACTCACAGACTCTGCCGTGACTGCACTCTTCCACCATGCGCTTCAATTCTTCGCGTAAAGCGGTGAGTTGCGCAATCCGGCGCTCGACGTCCGACAGGTGCCGGCGCGTGATCCGGTCGACCTCTGCGCAAGACTGATCTGGTCCCTCGCTCAGGGTCAGCAATTCGGCGATGTCGGCGATCTCGAAGCCGAGCTCGCGGGCGTGCCGGATGAAATTCAGGCGGGCGACATCCTCCGGCCGATAGCGGCGCTGCTTTCCCTCCGTCCTCGTGGGCGCGGCCAGAAGGCCAATCCCCTCGTAGTAACGGATCGTCGGCACCTTGATGCCCGTCAGACGCGACGCTTCTCCGATTGCGTAATCCATTTTTCCCTTGAACCTCTAGTCGCTAGAGATTGTACGCTTGTCTCACATTGAGAGGAAGCCGATGTCCGACAAGACCTGTTGCACCACCGACACCTGCTGCGAGCCGACGCCCATCGATTTTTCGAAGGCGAACGCGAAGCCTGTCTCCCCGGCGGCCTGCGAGACCGAGGCATGTGGTTGCTCCGGCGGCGTTCCGGTCTTCGACGGCGTCGATCCCCGCTACAAGCGCGTGCTGTGGACGGTCATTGCCATCAACGGCATCATGTTTCTTGTCGAGATGATCGCGGGACAAATCGCGGGATCGCAGGCGCTGAAAGCGGATGCGCTCGACTTCCTCGGCGATACCGTCACTTACGGGCTGAGCCTCGCGGTCATCGGCACCGGCATCAGGACGCGGGCAACGGCGGCTTTGTTCAAGGGCCTTTCGCTCAGCGTCATGGCTCTATGGGTGTTCGGTTCGACCGTCTACCACACGCTTATCCTGGGCGTTCCAAGTGCCGAGGTCATGGGCGCGATCGGCTTCCTGGCGCTGGCAGCCAACCTCGCCTCGGTGCTGCTCCTGATGCGTTACAAGGACGGCGACGCCAATGTGCGCTCTGTCTGGCTGTGTTCCCGCAACGATGCCATCGGCAACGTTATTGTCATGTTCGCAGCCCTGGGAGTCTGGGGCTCGTCGAGCGCGTGGCCGGATCTGGCGGTTGCCGCCGTGATGGCCTTCATATTTCTCTCCTCCTCGGTGCAGATACTCCGTCAGGCCCGGACTGAATATTCCGAACAGCCCGCGCCCGTTGGCCTGTCCCAGCGTTCCTGAGCCTAACATGCTGCCCTCTATTGCTGACGTGCTCGCCCGCGGCGATGGCCTTGAAAATAATCCTTGACGTTGTTTTCGGAGAGATTATATTCCATTGCATCCCGTCCCACTTTGAGGGGCGTTGCCAGGGACGCTTGTTAGCGCGGGGCGGGATGTGGCGCCTGCGGGCGGGAGGAAGACGTTTCCTCACGCACTCGGGAGGCCTTGGGTCACCGTCCGGCCCCACTACGGGGGTCTGCCACTCATGCTGGCTGGACGTGGCATTGGTGAACGGCGGGAAACCGTCGGGATAAGCGGACTGCGGAGGTCTGCGCCTTTGCCCGGAAGAACGGTCCCGGGGACAGAAATCGCCACGATGGAGCGTCGAAAGGCGTTTCCGCGGCCTCTGCTGTCCGGCGATCCGGACACTACGCTGCGGCACTGTACCCAAGTCGCGCCTTTCGGCGCTTCATCTCCCTCATTTGCGAGGGAGGCCACCGGGACGGCCACTCACGCGCACAGGCGCGGGCAAGGATGGCTCACGCCCGTCCCTCACCTGCATCACAGCGATCAACAACATCATCACGGGAGGTCACATGCTCCTTGGTCACAAGTATCCGCGTCTCACATCGACAAATTCCACGCTGCGGCAGCAGACGTTAGCGGCCTTTCGTCTACTTTCCCCGTTACCGTGCGATGCGGTAGCCTGCCTGCGGGACTCTGCATTCCGCGACATCCGTCACGGCGCAGAACGGGCAGACAACAAGAAGAACGGTCTGCGATCCAGAGCGAGCGCTACGGCGCTCCCGCCGCTCTGGAGCGCGCCGGCAGTCGAGGAAATGAAATGATGAAGAGCTTCGTCCGCGCCGTGAGCGTGATCGCCGTGATGGCAGCCGGCGCCGGCAGCGCCGAGACTGCCTTTGCGCAGAGCTGGCCGAACCGGCCGATCCGCATGGTCGTGCCCTATACGCCGGGCGGCTATACCGACCTGATGGCGCGCCTCGTTTCCGAAAAGATGTCGGCGGCGCTGGGCCAGCCGATCGTCATCGAGAACAAGCCGGGCGCCAATGCCGCCATCGGCACCGACGCCGTCGCCAAGGCAGCCCCCGACGGCTACACCTTCGGCACCGTGATCGCGGCGCATTCAGTGAATCCGACGCTCAATCCGAAGCTGCCCTATGATGCGATGAAGGACTTCACTTACGTGTCGCTGACCTCGGTCGCGCCGCTGATTTTGATTGCGACGCCGTCCCTGCCCGCCAAGGACATGAAGGAATTCATCGCGCTCGCCAAGGCGAAGCCCGGCTCGCTCAATTTTGCCTCCAGCGGCATCGGCTCGGCGGCGCATCTGACCATGGAAATGCTGAAGAGCCGCGAAGGCATCAATCTGCAGCACATTCCCTACAAGGGCACGTCCGGCGCGCTGCAGGATACGGTCGGCGGCCAGATCAATGTGATGTTCGACGTCATCGGCCCGCTGATGTCGCAGGTGAAGTCCGGCAATGCCAAGGCGCTCGCCGTGGCTGCCAAGGAGCGCGTACCGGCGGCCGGCGACGTGCCGACCATGGCGGAAGCCGGCGTGCCGGATTTCGTCTCCGGCACCTGGTCCGGCATCATCGCGCCGGCGGGCACGCCGAAGGAGATCGTGGATCGCGTAGCCGCGGAGGCAAAGAAGGCGCTCACCGATCCCGACCTGAAGAAGAAGCTCGACGATCAGGGTATCGTCCCCATGGGCACCACCCCGGATGAATTCCGCGCCTTCCTCACCGACGAAATCGCGCGCTGGAAAAAGGTGATCACGGACGCCGGGATCAAGATGGAGCAGTAAGTACATAGCTCGTCATTCCGGGGCGCGCTGATCTGCGAAGCAGACCGGCGCGAACCCGGAATGACAGAGCCGCCCTCACCCTTCGCTGCGCGTTTTCAAAATCGCCAGATGCACGAAATGTAGCTTTCCCCTCACCGCTTGCGTCAGGTGAAACGGATAAGCGTCGCTCATGCCCATCGAACGATTGAGTTCGTTCATGCTGTAGGACACAGCATCCCACAGCGACAGCAACGCTTCGAAGTCACGCTCGAGATAGGGATCGTCCAGCGTATGGCGCGAGCGTTCGTCCAGTGACAGCGGCAGCGACGACGCGGTGTCCAGCGTCGAGACGATATGCAGGAAATGCGCGAAGGTCTCGGCCCAGTCTTCCCACGGATGCGATGTCGCATATTCGCTGATGAAGGCATCGCTATTCCACGAGCGATCGGCGCGATTGTGATAGGCCGCGAGTGCTTCACCGTAGTCGCGGGTTTCATCGCCGAAGATCAGACGGAACGGACCGATGAGCTGCGACTGATCGACCAGCGCTTCCCAGTAGAAATGCCCGACCTCGTGGCGGAAATGCCCGAGCAGCGTTCGATACGGTTCGCGAAACGCCGCGCGCCGCGCCTCGCGCTCGGCATCGTCAGCTTCCGAGAGGTTCATCGTGATCAGCCCCGACAAATGCCCGGTCATGATCGGATGTCCGGCGGTCTCGTCCGAGAGAATGTCGAACGCGATATGCGCGCCGCTCGACACGGCAAGGGGCAGTCTGAGCCGCATCAGGTCATAGGTCAGACGTCGCTTGGCTTGCTCAACCCGCTTCCAGAGCGCGACATTGCGATCGGATACCAGATTGGGAATTGTTCGCGTAAGCCGGCAGGACGGACAGAACGGATCGCTGTCATCCGTGGCCCAGTTGCAGGCGATCAGATCGCGATTGGCACAGGACATGGCCGACGCAGCGCTGACGACATTGGACTGCGCGGTGTCGAAGATCAGCGCCTCGCCGCATTGCACGCAATCGCTCTGCTCGAAGAAGACGCGTGTCTGGCAATTGGGGCAGATCAGTTGTTTCATGGGTGAAGTCTAACCCGAAACGGCCGGGATGGTTCAACGCGCTCACAACATTCGCCGCCCGGCCGTGCCAGTCATGCGCGATGCCGGCATGCAGGAATGGCGCTTGAGCCATCCGCCCAAATCGCGCTTCAATCCTGGCGTTCAGAAGAACCAATAAAATCAGACCGGGAGGCCATCATGAAGACGCTCGCAGGAGCCATCTGCGCTCTGGCGCTATTTGCAGGCAACGCGCAGGCGCAGACCGTCAAGGATTTTCTGGCGCAGGTGATGGTCAAGTGGACCGCGCCATTCGAGCCTTTTCAGCTGATCGACAACATCTATTACGTCGGCACCGACGGCATCGCGGTCTATCTCATCAAGACATCCGACGGCCTGATCCTGATGGATACGGGCGTCCCGCAATCGACCGGGATGATCAAGGAGCACATCGCAAAGCTCGGCTTCAAGGAAGCCGATATCAAGATCATCCTCAACAGCCATGCCCATTTCGATCACACCGGCGGTTTTGCGGAGATCAAGAAGGACACCGGCGCGCAACTGATCGCAGGCCGACGGGACAAGCCATTGCTCGAAAGCGGCACCTACCCGGGCGATGAAAAGAACACCGATATTGGTTTCCCGCCGGTCAAGGTGGATCGCACCGTCACCGAGGGCGATAAGGTCACGCTCGGCGGCACCACGCTGACGGCGCATGCGACACCCGGCCATTCGCCGGGCTGCACGAGCTGGGAGATGACCGTGAAGGACGGCAGCGAGAACCGTGAGGTCCTGTTCTTCTGCAGCGGCACCGTGGCGCTGAACCGGCTGGTCGGCAATCCAACCCATGCCGGCATCGTCGACGATTATCGGTCGACCTATGCCAAGGCCAAGGCCATGAAGATCGAAGTGCTGCTCGGGCCGCATCCGGAAGTCTATGGCATGCAGGCCAAGCGTGCTGCGATGAAGGACGGCGCGCCGAATCCGTTCGTGAAACCGGGCGAGCTTGCCGCTTACGCTGCAGTGCTCGAACAGGATTTCGACAAGCAGCTCGCCAAGCAAACGGCTGCGCTGCAAAGCGGCAAATAGCGACTGCCAGCCGCGGCGAGCGATTTGTCGCAAGCCGCGGCAGTTGTCGGCGATTGCGGTCGGCTGGTAGTTTTGCGCATCAGATGAGGTGCGCCCATGGAACTCGCCTGCCCCTGCAACGCCGTGAAGCTCAGGATTTCAGCCGACCCCATCGCCCATTTCTGGTGCCACTGCGCCGACTGCCAGACCGTCCACGGCGCGGCTTATGTGGCCGAGGCCGTCTATCCGGCTGACGGTGTTGAAGTCGTTCAGGGCGACACGACATCGTTCGCGCTGAAGACGACCCCGCGCCTCAGTTGCGCAATGTGTGCCACGCGGCTGATTATCGAACTCGACGGGATCGGCATGCGCAGCATCAACGGCTATCTGCTCGGGGACGCGTTCAAGCCGAGCCTGCATATCAATTGCAGCGAGGCGATCGCTCCGGTCCGCGACGGCCTGCCACATTACGCCGCCATGCCGGCGGCGTTCGGCGGCGACGACCGGCTGGTCGACTGGTAGGACGCCGAGGTTTTTCCTCGCTAGGGCAGCGCCAGCAGGCCTCCAGCAACAATCATGGTCGCCAGCGCCGACAGCGCCAGCGACCAATGGATTCCGATCATGCTGCCGACGACGCCGACCGAGATGCCGCTGAAGGCGCGCAAGCCCAGGCTCGCCATATTGAACAGACCGATGACGCGACCGCGCTTGTCCAGGGGTGCATCGAGCTGCACAAGGCTCTGTGCCATGGCGTTGAACGACAATTCGAGGAATCCCGCCGCAAACAGGAACAACAGCGCGATGGCGTAATGACCGGTCAGCGCGAAGATCGCCAGCGCGCCGCACCAGAGCAGCGCCAGTATGATCGCCGTACGCGGCTTCGGCGCCAGCAATTGCCTGCCCTCCAGCGCCAGGCCGGCAAGCAGGCCACCAGCTGCGTCAGCCGCCAGCAGCATGCTGTAGGACATGCCGGGATCGCCATGGCCGAGATCACTGGCGAAGCCCGGCATCTGCGAACTATAGGCGTTGCCGACGAAGAACGAGGCCGCGCCGGCCAGTGCGATCATGGAGACGATCACCGGCCGGTGGCGAACGTCGCGCATGGTCTGGACGATGTCCGCAAAGCCCCGCACGGCGCGCTGAGGCGCGGGCGCGCCGGTGCGAAAGCGCGGACCATAGGGCGCCTTGATCAGCCACAGCACCAGCGGCAGATAGAAAATGGTGTTGAGCATGATGCCATAGGCCGGCCCTAGCGCGAGCAGGATCACGCCGCCGACCGCAGGCCCGACCATGACGCCGAGATAGCGCGCCATGGCGTTCAGACGCACCGCGCTCGGCAGGTCGGCGGAACCGACGACGTCGTAGAGCAGCATCTGGTTCGGCGTCTGCCAGAGCACGCCGGCACAGCCATGAATCACCAACAGCACCATCGCCTGCCACATCTGCAGTGTGTCAGTGATGAAGAAATAGCCCCAGCCCAGCGATGCCAGAATGAACAGCGCCATGCCGCACTGGATCACGCGCCGAGGGTCGAACCGCTCCGCCAGCGCGCCAGACGTGACCGAGAACAGCAGGAACGGCAGCCAGTGCGAGACGATGGCGAAACCACCCAGCGCAGGCGACTGGAATTTCTGAAACACCACCCAGTAGCTGATCACATGCTCGATATTGTCGGCCATCATGGCCAGCACATAGGTGATGAATTGGGCGCGGAATCCCGGGTGATGAAGCGCCGCGAAGGATCGTTTGGTGGGCGATGCGCCGACGGTCTGCGCTGGGGTGTCGCTCATCGGGAGGGGAATCTTCGCAAGCAGGAGAATCCCGCCATCGGCAGCGACGGCGGTGCGGAGTCGTTACATCGCATGTCTTCGCCCGGCACAAGGCGGCTTCCGGCATAGGACGCCTCGCCATCTTGCATGCAATTGCATTCATCCCTACCTGTCCCCGGCAACCATCAACCCTGCCCCTTTTCCGGAGCCAGCCTGACATGACCGACGCCCCCTACACGCCTCCCAAAGTCTGGACCTGGGACAAGGAAAACGGCGGCAAATTTGCCTCGACCAACCGGCCCATCGCCGGCCCCACCCATGAGAAGGAGCTCCCGACCGGCAAACATCCGTTCCAGCTCTATTCGCTGGCGACGCCGAACGGCCAGAAGGTCACGATCATGTTCGAGGAACTGCTCGCTGCCGGCCATACAGGCGCGGAATACGATGCATGGCTGATCCGGATCGACGGCAACCAGTTCGGTTCGGGTTTCGTCGATGTGAACCCTAATTCCAAGATTCCAGCTCTCATCGACCGCAGCGGCGACAAGCCGTTTCGCGTGTTCGAATCCGGCGCGATCCTGGTGCATCTCGCCGAGAAATTCGGCGCCTTCCTTTCAAAGGGCGGCGAGGCGCGCGCCGAAACCCTGTCCTGGCTGTTCTGGCAGATGGGCAGCGCGCCCTTCCTCGGCGGCGGCTTCGGCCATTTCTATGCCTATGCGCCGACCAAGATCGAATACGCCATCGACCGCTACGCGATGGAAACCAAGCGCCAGCTTGACGTGCTCGATCGCCAACTCGCCAACAACGAGTTCATCGCCGGCAAGGAATACAGCATCGCCGACATGGCTATTTTCCCCTGGTATGGCGGCCTCGCGGAGAGCGCGATCTATGGCGATGCCGGCACGTTCCTCGATGTGCAGAGCTACAAGAACCTGCAGCGCTGGACCAAGGCGATCGCAGCACGTCCTGCCGTGAAGCGCGGTCGCATGGTCAATCGCACCTCGGGCGACCCGGCCGGCCAGTTGCGCGAACGCCATGACGCCAGCGACTTCGACACGAACACGCAGGACAAGGTCGAAGCGAAGAGCTGAGACGAAGACTTCGAGTTGACGTCGCTTCAGCCCGGAATCGAAAAGCCCCGCGCGAGCGGGGCTTTTGCACGTCTGGATGCGTGAGGCAGCAGCCTCAGCCCTTCATGCACTTGTTGACCGATGAGGTCTTGGCGGCGCCGGCCAGTGCCTTGCCCTCGGCGCTCTTGGCGTTGTCCTCGCAGCACTTCTTCATGAAGCTCTTCTTGGCAGCGCCCGCGAGCGGCTTGCCGTCGCCGCTGACGGCGTTGCAGGATTGCGCCATTGCGGGCGCAGCACTGAACAGGCTCAAGAGAACGAGGACAGACAGACGTTTCATGGACCGACTCCCGGTTTGCTGGAGTCGCAGCCTAGCGCAACGGCCGGCTCTCGCAAGACCGGCGTTGCATCACGGGCCTACCGCCTTAAACGCTATGTCGCGGCGCAGCGATCTCGCCGCGCACCGAGGCAACGCCCATCTCGAAACTGTCAGCGATACGGCGCGCGCGGGTCATGAAGGCCTCGGTGACCTCAGCCGGAAATATCTCGCGCGCGGTCTGTTCGAACAACAAAAGCCAGCGATCGAAATGTTCACCCTTCAGCGGCAGCACGAGATGTGGACGCATAGGCCGGCCATTGTAGCGGCCGGTCTTCAGCATCATCGACGACCAGAAATCGCTGATCTGCGCGATGTGATGATCCCAGTCGGTCACGGCGCTGTTGAAGATCGGCCCCAGCAAATCATCCTCGCGGGCACGGCCGTAAAAGGTCTGCACCAGAAGCGCGATATTTTCTTCATTCAGGGAGGGCTGGAAGCTGGTGAAGCCGATTTCGGAGGTCTGCGTCATGCGCCCTCATGTAGGCGACGGCGGCCAGCTCGGCAACCGCCATCGCCCGAAATCCGTTCTGCAATTGATCCAGCGCAAGCTCAGTTGCGACGACCCGCCGTCTGCGTCCGTTCCATCAGGTCCCCTTCCGAGCGAACGCCATAAAATGCCTGCAGGAGCATCCCCCGACGCAACTTCCCGGGTGTGATGGAGCGGCACCCAGAATTCTTATAGAGCTGCCGAACTCCTCGGAGAGACCGTCCGGTGTCGCATTCGCCAACACGCGGTACTCTCCGGCTTTTTGCGATAGGATGACGCTGATAACCGTGCCCCGAAACCGCAAGGACACCTTCACTTGCCCGAAGCTCTCCTCTCCGCCCGCTCCGGCGAGTTTCCGACCTTTGAAACCTCGGATTTCGCGGGCGAAGGCTCGTTCTACTTCGACCTCGTACGACTGGAGGACCGCGACGACATCCCGCGCGGTTTCCTGCACCGGCACAACTACTACCATCTGCTCTGGATGACCCGGGCGAGCGGCACGCACACACTCGACTTCGCGCATTTCGACGTGCGCGACCACTCAGTGTTCTTTCTTTCGCCGGGCCAGGTCCATGCCTGGACGTCATCGGTCAAGCCTCACGGCTACGTGCTGAACTTCAGCACCGACTTCTTCGCGCGGATGTTTCCGCGCGCCGAAGATGTCGCGAAACTTCCGTTCTTCCATCCTGCGCGCGGCAACAGCGCGCTCTATCTCACGCAGGCCCAGCATGACGGCATGCTGCCACTGCTCTGCGAGATGGAGCGTGAGGCACGCGATCGCCAGCCGGGATTTCCCGATGTGGTGCGGGCCAGCCTGCTGATCCTGCTCACGCGCCTGCGCCGTGTGTGCCCCGACAACGAGCCCGCCGGTGGCGTTGGTCCACACCAGGCGCTCGCGCGCCGTTTCGCGATGCTGGTGGAAACGCACTACCTGCGCTTCGGTACCATCGGCCAGTACGCCGAGGCGCTTGGCGTGAGCGAGCGCCAGCTCAACGATGCGGTCAAGCGCACTGTGGCGCGCACGGCCAGCCAGGTGGTGCAGGAGCGCGTGGTCCTCGAAGCCAAGCGCTGGCTCAGCAACACCGAAACGGGCATCGCCGAGATCGCGTTCCGCCTCAATATCGAGGATCCGGCCTACTTCGCGCGCTTCTTCAAGAAGCAGACCGGCCTCACGCCGGGCGACTTCCGGAGGAAGCATTGCCGTCCACTGGACTGACACGCGAAAAAGTCCAACACAACGTCTGATCCGTCCTAGCGCCGTCGCCGCGCGGCTGCATAGAGTGTCCCGCATGGACGCCTGACCGGGCGCTGCCATCGCCACCTGCGCGTTTGTATGCGCAGGTCGGCATGGCATGACGCCCACCGCCACGACCGCCCCGCATCTGCGGAGCGCGCCGTCGGCAGGACATAAAAACAAGAGGCAGAGGAAACAAAATGCACAAAGCAATCATCCCGTTGCGGAGCCTCGTCGTGGCCGCAGCATTGGCCCTCACCTCAGTCAGCGCGATGGCCGATTATCCAGAACGTCCCCTGCGCGTGATCGTGCCGTTCGCCGCCGGTGGTGCCACCGACGTGATCGCGCGCACCGTGGCGCAAGCCATGTCGGTACGGCTCGGCCAGTCGATCGTGGTGGAAAACAAGGCCGGCGCCAACGGCAATATCGGCGGTGCCGCGGCGGCGCGCTCGGAGCCCGACGGCTATACGCTGCTGATGGCCACATCGAGCCACGCGATCAATGCATCGCTCTACCAGAAGCTCAGCTACAGCCTCACGCGCGATTTCGCGGCCTTGTCAAACCTGGCGTCGGTGCCCCTGCTGCTGGTGGTGCACCCGTCGGTGCCAGTCAATTCGGTGAGCGAACTCGCCGCTTACGCCAAGGCCAATGCCGCGAGCGTCAACTATGCATCGGGCGGCGTGGGCACCGCGTCCCATCTGTCCGGCGAGCAGTTCAGCACACTGGCTGGTGCGAAGATCACGCACGTCGCTTACAAGGGCGGCGCGCAGGCGCTCAACGATATGATCGGCGGCCAAGTGCAGATCATGTTCGCCAACCTGCCCGAAGTTCTCTCTCTGGTGCAGAGTGGCAAGCTCAAGGCGCTGGCGGTGACGGGCAGCACGCGTCACGCCGCCTTGCCCTACGTGCCCGCTTTCTCAGAAACGCCGTTCCCCGGCATGAACGCGCGCTCGTGGTTCGGCCTGTTCGCACCGGCCGGCACGCCCCCCGCTATCGTCGAGAAGCTTGCGCAGACCATTGTTCGGAGCGTGGCTGACCCCGCTGTCCAGGAGCGGCTCAAAGGGCTCGGCGCCGACCCCGTCGGCGACGATCGGGCGACATTCCAGAAATACGTGAACGACGAGGTGGCGCGCTGGGCCGTGCTTGTCGCGCAGTCCGGCGCCACCGCCGAATGACCCTATTGATCCGCCACCGCTCGAGGAAACCCCATGCTGCTTGACGTTCGCACCTACACCTGCCGCCCCGGCACGATCAAGAAACACTTGGCGCTGTATGCTGAGCACGGTTACGAGATCCAGAGCCGCCATCTGGGCAAGCCGCTGGCCTACATGCAAACCGAGACCGGCAACGTCAACAGCTACATGCACATCTGGGTCTATGACAGCCCAGCCGATCGCGAGGCCAAGCGCCAGGCGCTGCAGAAGGACCCGACCTGGGCCGACTACCTGAAGATCAGCGCCGAGGCCGCCTATCTCATCAGCCAGGAAAACCAGTTGATGACGCCGGTGTCCTTCTTCAAGCCGTAGGCGGACCTGCAGTCGCGCATCTGACTGCCGAACCTATGATGCGCCGCATTCTTGATGCCGCGCATCCCTTCCGTTCATCAGGTGGATGCCACGCCTGCGGGCCCGGCAGCCGCGGAGCCTGCTAGAGCATGATCCCGAAAAGTGGACACCGGTTTTCGGACAAGATCATGCTCTCATAGAGAAAATAGCTAGAGTCTGATCCATCGAAGATGGATCAGACTCTAGCGCAAGCTCAGTTGCGATAGGACGGATCGACCCGGTCGAGCTTGCGGAGCAGCGCCGGCCAGGCCAGTTCGCCGCTGAGGCCTGGAACATTGTCGCGTGGCTTCATGCGGTCATAGGTATCCTGCAGGACCTTCTGTGGCGGCGTGATCAGCTTGGTGTTGCACGACAGCGCTGCAACCTGAACCTGACAGGCCCGCTCCATCCGGAACAGTACGTTGAAAGCCGCGGCGATGGTCTTGCCGACCACCAGCAGGCCGTGATTGCGCAGCACCATCGCCTCGTGATTGCCGAGATGCGCGATCAGTCGTTCCCGCTCTTCTGGATTGTCCGCGATGCCCTCGAAGTCGTGATAGGCGACATGAAGGAAGCGCATGCAGGTCTGCGCCACCGGCAGCAACCCGCATTCCATCGCCGATACAGCCATGCCGGCCACCGTATGGGTATGCGCGACGCAATCGACATCGTGACGCGCCATGTGGATGGCACTGTGGATCACAAAGCCCGCAGCATTCACAGCGTAGTCAGACGCGTTGAACAGCGTGTTGCCGTCGAGGTCGATCTTGACGAGGCTCGACGCATCGATCTCCTCATAGAGCATGCCATAGGGATTGATCAGGAACTGGTCTTCCGTTCCCGGCACGCGGCAGGAGATGTGGTTGGCGATCATCTCGGTCATGCCGTACATCGCCGTGAGGCGGTAGCAGGCCGCGAGATTGACACGCGACTGCCATTCCTCGGGGCTGACCTGATCCTGCACCGAACGGACGACTTTCACGGCGGGTGAGCTGACGACTGCATTCATTGATGTTCTCCCTTGATCTTGTTCTCGCGGTCAGTCGACCGTGATGTTGGCTTCGCGAATGAGTTTGCCCAAGCGGTCGCGCTCGCTCTTCACATGAGTTTCGAGTTCTGCCGGCGTCATCGGCCACGGCTGATTGCCGATCGGCTCCATCTTCTTTGCAAATTCCGGCGTCTTGACGATGCGGGTGATGGCGGCGCTAAGCCTGTTCAGCACCGGCTGCGGCGTGCCCGCCGGGGCGAAGACCGCGAACCATGTCGCGCCGACGATCGAGTGGAATCCGAGCTCCTTGAAGGTCGGCACATTAGGCAATTGCGGAAGGCGCTCCTCGGACAAGACCGCCAGCGCGCGGTACATGCCCGCCTTGTGGTTTGGCACGGTATTGGTCAGCGCCTCCACATTGCTGTCGACGATGCCCGCAAGCATGTCGTTCATCGCCGGCGCAGCACCGCGATAATGAACATGCTGCAGCTTCACGCCGAGCCCGCGGGCCACGATCTCGCCCATCAGATGCACGGTGCTGCCCGGCCCGTTGGTGGCATTGTTGACCTTGCTTGGATTGGCCAGCGCATAGGCACGAAACGCCGCGACGTCGGCAGCCGGAAAGTCCTTCTTCACGACGAAGGCGAACGGCACCTTCACCACCATCGCGACCGGCGCGAAATCCTCGAGCCTGTATTTGATGGAGGCCAGCAGATGCGGGTTGGTCGTGAAGGTCGTCGCGCTGGCGAATAACAGCGTGTAACCATCCTTGTCGGCACCGGCCACGACTTGCGCACCGATCGACGTACTCGCCCCGCCGCGATTCTCGATCACCACCTGTTTGCCGAGTTCGGTGCTGAGCTGTTCGGTGAGGATACGCGCGACAATATCGGTCGTTCCGCCGGGCGGAAATGGCACGACCATGGTGATGTTGCGCTCGGGATATTGCTGCGCCTGCCCTGGCGCTACGGCGAACAGCGATGCGGCAAGGACCGCGGCGATGGCAAACCATCGCCCCTTCTTGTTGTTGCTCACGTTTTCTCCCTTTGCGCCGGTCCATTGGGCTTTCGCCTGGAACGACATTATCGGGAAAGGCTAAAACAAGAGCCCAGCCGATGCGACGACTAAATAAGCCGGGCAGCTATCGGATTACATGGGACGCGCAATCGACGAACGGGACGCTGCCGTCTCGGTGAATCAAAGCACCGTGGCGTTCGAAAACAGGTTGATCACGACCTGATCCTTCCTGCCGACCGATAGCGGCTGCTCCATGCATTCCGGGGCAGTCAGCACCGCTTTCGCTGCCGATGTCGTATAGAGCCATGCGGGCTATGTCCTCATAGCCTATCCCCGAGAGAGTCCCGTGACCGCTCCGACGCCCCCTGCTTTCGCACTCGATGCACCCTTCTTCAAACTCCTCACCGGGAGCTATCTCCGCACTGTCGGGAAGCCCCTGTTGGCGCCTGGGCAAGATGCAGCGTGGCTCTACAGCGACGCACCATTTGCGGTGCTCGCACATAATACTGCCGCCGATCCGGTCTTCGTCTATGCCAACAGAACCGCACAGCGCTGCTTCGAATATAAGTGGGACGAATTCGTCACCATCCCGTCGCGGCTGTCGGCGGAAGCGCCGAACCGCGACGAGCGCCAGCGCCTGCTGGATGCCGTCGCGCGTAACGGCTTCATCGACAATTATCGCGGGTTGCGGATCGCAAAATCCGGCCGGCGCTTCTGGATCGAAGGCGGCATCGTCTGGGAACTGAGAGACGAGAACGGCGAGCGACGCGGTCAGGCGGCGCTGTTCACGTCATGGACGGATGTGTGAGCGCAGCAGCTACGACGTCGCCAGCGCCTCGCGCAGCGGCCGGCGCAACTGTCCATTGGCATCGGCAAGGCTTGCGAGATAGTCGGCGGCCTCGGTGATATCGGCGACGATCTCGCGCTCCGCGGCATCGGCATCGCCTGCGACGATGGCCTTGAGCGCTGCCGTGTGGTGATCCCAGCCCTTCAGCAGCACGACATATTCGGGGATCACGAAGGACAGCACCGGGCCGCAGCGCAGCCACATATTCTCGATGGTCTCCACGAGGATCGGGACGCCCGACATCGCATAGATCTCGAAGTGAAACTCGCGATGATAATCGAGATAGCTTTCGAGATTTTTTGCCGCAATCAGCGACTGCATCGTCGCCAGCAGTGACTTCAGACGTTCGAGTCCCGCCGCGTTGCGCCGGGTCGCGGCTTCCCGCGCCGCCTGTCCCTCCAGCGCACAGCGCACCACGGTCAGATCGGCGAGTTCACGCGCCGTCAGATGCGGGACGATCGCCGCATTGCGCGGTCCCTGCTGCAACACACCCTGTGCGACGAGCCGGGTGACTGCATCACGTACAGGCGTGATCGACGTGCCGAAGCTCTCCGCGAGCGCGCGCAAGGTCAGCACCGTGCCCGGCGCGAAACGGCCAGCCAGCAGCGCGTCCCGGAGCTGCGCATGCGCCAAGTCCCAGAGCGGTTCGCGTTCGATCCGTTTCAGTGCGGTCATTCTGTGCTCGCTACCTCACCCCATTGAGTCCCGCAAATTCATGTCCCGCAACCGCGGTGAAATGTTCCATTGACCCATTAAGATGTTTGTTATAACAAACACCAAAAATGGGAGGAAAACAATGTTTGTTCAACGCGTCAGCTTTGCCGCGCTCGGATTGGTATTGGTATGCTGGTCCCTGCCTGCTCACGCACAATCCAACTTTCCGCAGAAGGACATCACCTTCATCGTGCCGTGGAATGCAGGCGGCTCCAACGACGTCGCCGCACGTGCGCTGGACCCGATCCTGCGCGAGCATGGCATCAAGATCGTGATCGAGAATGTCGTCGGCGCCACCGGCGTCATCGGCATGAAACGCGTCGCGAGCTCCACGCCGGATGGCTACACCATCGGCATGGGGACCAGTTCGACGCTGGCGCTGATAGCCCAGAACAAGGCGAACGGACTCACCAACAGCAATTTCACCCACGTCGCGCGCGTCTCCACCGATCCTCTGATGCTGCTTGTGCCTTCCACCGGCACGATCAAGACCCTCCCCGACTACATCGCCAACATGAAGGCGAAGCCCGGCAAGGTCACTATCGGCACGCCCGGCAACTACAATCTCAACCACATCTTCGCCTCCATGACCGCACGCGCAGCCGGCGTCGACTATGTCAATGTTCCCTATACCGGCGGCTCGAAAGTCGTTGCCGATCTGATCGGACAGCATGTCGACTCCGGCGTGCTCAAACCGTCCGAAACGCTCGGCCAGATTCAGGACAACCTGCTTAAGCCCATTGGCATCTTCGCCAATGAGCGGCTTGAGCTGTTTCCAGATGTCCCGACCTTCAAGGAAAAGGGCATCGACGTCTTCCCGTACGGGCCCGTCGTGCAGATGGCCTATGTGGTCGGCCCTGCGAACCTGCCGGACGATGTCCGCACCAAGCTGACCACCGCCTTCCGCGCCGCCATCCAGGATCCGCGATTCAAGGAATTCGCCAAGAAGAACGTCTTCCTGGTCGACGACGTGACCGGCGACGCGCTCGCCAAGGAAGTCGACAGCGTTGCCGCCGCGATCGGCAAGGTCGCGGCGCAGACCTTCCCGAAAGAATAACCGCTGCCGGCACCCGCCGGCCGCATCCACCTGATCGATCTCGACGAGGACACCACATTGAATATCAAGAAGATCACCTGCCATGTCGTCGCCGCTCCCGTGCAGCGTCCGTTCACGTCGTCACGCGGCTGGCTCTACAAGACGCGTGGCACCTGCCTCGTTGAAATCGAAACGAGCGACGGCATCGTCGGCTGGGGCGAATGCTACGGCCCCTCCGCTGTCGCCAAGGCCTTCATCGACACCCAGCTGGCGCCGCGCGTCATCGGCCGCGATCCCTTCGATGTCGAGGTGATCTGGGAAGATCTCTACAACCGCATCAAGGACTATGGCCCGAAGGGCATGTCGATCGCCGCCATCAGCGGCATCGACATCGCGCTCTGGGACATCATCGGCAAGGCCTGCAATAAGCCGGTGCACAAGCTGATCGGCGGCGCCTTCCGCACCGAAGTCGATTGCTATGCGACGGGCCTATACTTCACCGACATGGAACGTCTTGTCGATGAAGCAGTCGAGGAAGCCGTCGGTTACAAGAAGGCCGGCTTCAAGGCGATCAAGATGAAGATCGGCCTCGGCTCCATCAAGCGCGACTATGAGCGCGTCAAGGCCGTGCGCGAAGCCATCGGCTCCGACATCAAGCTGATGGTCGACGCCAATCACTGCCTCACGGTGCCAGCAGCGATCAAGCTCGGCCGCAACCTCGAAGAGCTCGATATCGAATGGTTCGAGGAGCCGATTTCGCCGGAGGATATCGACGGCTATATCGAAGTCACCCGCGCACTCGACATGGCGGTTGCCGGCGGCGAGAACGAATTCACCCGCTGGGGATTTCGCGACGCCATCGTGCGCAAGGCGATGGACATCGTGCAGCCGGATGTCTGCGCCGCCGGCGGCATCACCGAATGCAAGAAGATCGCAGCGCTCGCCAGCACCCATGGCGTCGAATGCGTGCCGCATGCCTGGGGCTCGGTGGTCGGCCTCGCCGCCACGATCCACTTCCTCGCCTCGATCCCGAACCAGCCGCCCAGCTTGTTCCCGATGCCGCCGATGCTCGAATTTGAACAGGAAGAAAACCCGTTCCGCGACCATCTCGCGAAAACACCGATCCAGCAGGTCAACGGCGTCATCGCTGTCCCGACCGGCGCAGGCCTCGGCGTCGAGGTCGACCGCGCGGTGATCGACAAGTATCGCGTAGCGTGATGACGAGGACGCACGCATGAAGTTTGTCACCTTCGTCGAGTCCGGCCTGACGCGCGCCGGCGTCCTTGTGGGCGACGCCACGCGTCCGACTGATATTGTCATCGATCTGGCTCACCCGGCGATGCGGGTGGGCCTCAACGGCATAGCACCACAAATTCAGGCGTTTCTCGACGCAGGTCTTGGCAAGGTCGTCAGCATCATCACGGCTCACGGGCTGGCCGATGCCGCGCGGTTGACTGCGGACCGAGTGACGTTGCTGGCGCCGCTCCCCGCGCCGCGGCGCATCTTCGGGATCGCTCACAACTATCGCGACGCGGTTGCCGAACGTGGCATCGTCCCGCCATCCGAACCGGTCCTGTTCATGAAAGCTGCGCGCACGGTCATTGCCGCCGGCCGGTCGATCATCCTGCCCGCAGGGATCGGCGGCGTCACCTATGAGGCCGAACTCGCCGCCGTGATCGGCAAGCGCGCCGTGAATGTCTCGAAGGAACAAGCACTCGAATGCGTCGCGGCCTATGGTTGCTTCAACGACATCAGCGCCAGCGAAATGATCAAGGCCGACGGCCATTTCGACCGCGGCAAGAACATTTCGAGTTTCGGCCCGTTCGGACCGTTCCTCGCCTCATCTGACGAGATCGCCGATCCGCAGGCGCTGCAGGTGTCGCTGACCATCGACGGCAAGGTACTGCAGAAGGGATCGACCAAGGACATGATCTTCGGCGTTGCCGACCTCGTGTCCTGGCTGTCGCATCGCGGGCCGCTTGAGCCTGGCGACGTTATTGCGACCGGAACGCCGGCTGGCGTCGCGGCCATGCACAAGCCACCAGCCTGGCTGAAACCCGGCTCGACCGTGACCGCCAGTGTCGAGCGACTTGGCCAGCTCGCCAATCCCATTACCGAAGGACCGGCTTTCGATGCCTGACATGCCCACCGTTCTCCTGACTAACCCGATGCATGCCGATGGCGAAGCGATCCTGTCGCCGCATGCGCGGCTGATCACGGCGCCCGATACCAAGCCGGACACGCTGCGCGCATGGGCGAAAGACGCCAACGGCATCATCGTACGCGCAAAACTGCCCGACGACATCGTCGATCACGCGCCGCGCCTGAAGGGCATGGTCCGTCACGGCGTCGGCCTCGATTTCATCCCCGTCGATGCGGCCACGGCGCACGGTGTCGCCGTCGCCAACCTGCCCGGCAGCAACACGAGCGCAGTCGCGGAATATGCGATGTCGGCGCTGCTGCATCTGCGGCGTCCGATCCATCTCATGAACGGACTGATACGCGATAAAGGCTGGGGCGCGTCGCGCGCGACAGCCGAGACCTTCACTGAACTGAACGGCTCGACACTCGGCATTCTTGGCGTCGGCACGATCGGCCGCCGCGTCGCGCAGATTGCCAGGCAAGGTTTTGGCATGAAGGTGATTGGCACATCGCGGCGCAAGGGATCGCTTCCCGCCGATGTCGAGGAAGTCTCGCTGGATCAATTGTTCGCGCGCAGCGATGCCCTCGTGATCTGCTGTTCACTGACCGATGAAACGCGCGGCCTCGTCAATGCCGCGCGCATCGGCCAGATGAAGCCCGATGCGGTTCTGGTCAACGTTTCGCGCGGCGCCGTCGTCGAGAACGCCCCGCTGATCGCCGCGCTCAAGGCGAGCAAACTCGGCGGCGCGGCGCTCGATGTGTTCGACATCCAGCCCCTGCCTGCGGATGACACTCTGTTCGATTGTCCGAACGTGCTGCTGACGCCGCATTCGGCAGCGATCACCGCGAGCAGCAGCCGCGGCATGGCAGTCGGTGCTGCCGAAGAAATGCTGCGCATTCTGCGCGGCGAACAACCGCTCAATCTCGTCAATCCCGATCACAAGGCAGCGTGAGGCTCCCATGAAGATTAGTGCGATCAAAGCCGTTCCGATTTCCTATCGCGTCCCACAGGGACAAAACGTCCGTCTCGGCATTGGCCGCGCTGTCAAGCGTGACGCAGTGCTGGTGAAGGTCACGACCGACGAGGGCATCACCGGCTGGGGCGAAGCGCATCACGGCCGCTGCCCGGGTGCGATCGCCAAACTCATCGACACGACTATCGCCGAACTCGTCATCGGGATGGACGCGATGAATGTCGTCGGAGTGTGGCACCGCGTCTATCAGATGCAGTTGTCGAGCCATGGCATGGGCTATGCCGCGGCCATGGCGCTAAGCGGTCTCGATCTCGCGCTGTGGGATATCCGCGCCAAGGCAGCCGGCTGGCCGCTCTACAGACTGCTCGGCGGCGCGTCGAAGCCGATCAAGGCCTATGCCGGCGGCATCTCGCTCGGCTGGCAGGCGCCGGAGTCGCTCGCCGAGGAAGCGCAGGGTTACGTCGCGAAAGGATACCGCGCGGTGAAGCTGCGTGTCGGCGATAATCCGCGCGATGACGTCGCCCGCGCCACGGCCGTGCGCAAGGCTGTTGGCGACAGCATCGAGATCCTCGTCGACGCCAATACCGGCTACACGCTCGACGATGTGCGCCGCGTGATGCCGGCCTATGACGATCTGCAGATCGGCTGGCTCGAGGAACCGTTCCCCGCACTCGACTATCGCTCCTATCAGGCCGCCGCCGCGATGGGCTCGACGCCGCTCGCCGCCGGCGAGAACCACTTCACGCGCTACGAGTTCAATCGCCTGATCGAGGACCGCGCCGTGAGTTTCGTGCAGCCTGACCTGTCGAAGACCGGCGGAGTCACCGAGTCCATGCGCATCGCCGGCATGACCCAGGCGTGGAAGCTCTCCTTCAATCCGCACACCTCGGCGACTGGCATCAACATGGCGGCGACCATCAACGTGCTCGCCGCTGTCGAAGACCCCGGCTATTTCGAAGGCGACGTCGCCAAGCACAATCCGTTCCGGGATGAAGTTGGTGGCATTCCCTGCAAACTCGACGCCAATGGCTGCGTCGCTCCGTCGGAGATCCCAGGCCTCGGCGTCGAGATCGACGAAGCCTTCATCAATGCACATCCGCTGATCGAGGGTCCCTGCTATGTCTGATCCGCGACGGGCTGAAGTTGTAGTGCGCGCCTCGCGTCTCGTTCACTTCGCCTGCCGCGCGCTCATTCTCCTGCTGGCCGGCACCGCCTGCGTTCATGCGCAAGCGACAGCACCAGCGGGCGAGACCTATCCCAGCAAAACCATCAAATATATCGTCCCCTATCCGCCCGGCGGCTTCAACGACACGCTCGGGCGGATCTTCGCGCAGAAACTGCAGGACGCCTTCGGCGTTCCCGTCGTGGTCGAGAACAGGCCCGGCGGCGGCACGCTGATCGGCACCGAAGCGGTCGCCAAGTCCGCACCCGATGGCTACACGCTACTCGGTATCGCCTTCCCGTTCGGCTCCAATCCGAGCATCTACAAGAACCTGCCCTATGACACCGTGAAGGACTTCACGCCGCTGGTCTTTGCAGGGCAGACGCCGAATCTGCTGGTCGTCAAACCGTCCCTGCTAATCAACTCCATCAAGGAGCTGATCGATTACGCACGTCAGAATCCCGGCAAGGTGACCTACGGCTCGACCGGCATCGGCTCCTCGAACCATCTGTCGATGGAACTGTTCAAGAGCCTCGCAGGCATCGACATCGTGCACGTTCCCTACAAGGGCAGCGCGCCGATGGTGAACGACATGCTTGGCGGCCATATCGATGTTGCCTTCGACAACACGCCCAATGTGCTGCCGCAGGTGAACGGCGGAAAGCTTCGTGCCCTTGGAGTGAGCAGCAAGATACGATCGACACTCGCGCCCGACGTTCCCACCGTCTCCGATGCCGGCGTGCCCGGCTACGAGGTCAATGTCTGGTTCGGCGTCGTCGGTCCCGCGGGCATGCCCGACCAGATCGTGCGCAAGCTCAATACCGAAATGAATGCGATCCTGAAACAGGACGACGTCAGGCGTCGCTTCATCGACCAGGGCGTCGAACCCGTTGGTGGCACGCCCGCGCAATTCGCCGATCAGATCAAGACCGAGATCCAGAAATGGGCCCGGGTCGTGAAGGACGCAGGCATCAAACCGGAATAGACGACTGCGGTGATCCGCCGCCCGCGTTGCCATTGACCGACGTTCAAGATGCGCCGCTTCGGCCGACGCGTTTCGCCATGTTGCCGATCACGCTTTCGTCGCTCTCAGCCTGCGTGGCCACTCCGCCCTTAAACCACCACATGATTTCAGCTATAGAACATCATGACGGTTTTACGACAGCAACGATTCCAATGGCGATTGATCGCTCCACTGCCGGGATTTGCCGCGCTGCTGCTGGCGCCTGGTCTCGCCATTCACTGGGGCTTTCTGCCGTTCGAATATCGCATCCCCGCCTTGCTGCTCGTCTCCGTGTTGTGTATCGCGCTGTGCCTTCTGGCCGGCTTCTCTGTCGCAGAACTCGGCCTCAGCCGCCCCTCTGACATCAGCCACTGGCTGTTCTGTGCCGCGATCACGGCGGGCATCGCGGCAATCATGGTGGCACAGACCCGCTTTCTGGCCTTCGACCACAAACCGCCGGTCTGGCTCAGTTTCGCGCCGTTCTATGTCCTGGTCTCGAGCCCCTGCCAGGAAGTCGTGTGCCGATCGATTCCGAAACTGATGACCGACCGATTGCAGGTCAGGCCATGGACCTATGTGATCTACTCCTCGGCGGTATTCTCGCTGATCCACATCGCCTATGGCGACAGCGTGCTGCTGCTCAACACGTTCCTGGTCGGCATCGTCTGGGGTTTCGCCTATCTGCGAATGCGCAACATCTGGCCGGTGATCCTGTCGCATGCCGCGATCGGCACGCTGGCCTTCTCGCTCGGGCTGGCCTGATTCAGATTTGCCTGAGCCTAGCGATCGTATCCGCCGCCGAAGCTGCTCTTGATCTGATGCAGCAGCGTCAGCACCCAGCATAGCGCGAAGGCTCCCGCGAGCCCGTAAGCCGTGCGGCGATCGATCACCGACAGGCCGGTCCAGAGATAGATGCGATAGAGCCAGAGGCCGGCAAGACCGACGCCCAATAAGCACACCAGCAGTTTGACGAAGCGCGCATTGGCCACACCTACCGCGGCAAACAGGATGGTCAGCGGCACCAGAAACAACTGGCAGATGGCAATCAGGCTCTCGTTCACAGGCGGCTCCAGGGAAACGCAAAAGGCGACTCAGAGCCGGGAGTTTAGGCTGCCAATTTCAAACAAATGGTTGCGGACGCATGCGGCAGAAAATCGCTGCCATGGTCGAGCGTCATGAACCCGCTCACTCCCGCCGCGACAAAGGATCATGACCCCGTCCTTGCCTCGCGACATCCGCACACTCGCCGCATCACTCGCCGCTGCCATGATGATGCTGGCCGCGCTCACATCACACGCGGCAGCACAGCAGCCCTGCACCACCGACCCGCTCGCCCAATATGCCGAGGTGAGATTCACGCTTGCCGACGTCGCTAGACGCGGTCTGCGGGGCCGTCATTATTACGAAATCACTTTCAAAACCGCGTTCGACGGCGTCATCGTGCCCGATGCCCAGCGCGCCAAATATCTTGAAGACATGACGTTCGTGCTGCAGCACCAGTTCGAGCGACTGAACGTCACCGCGGATCGCTTCAGCGTCAACCTGTGGTTCAAGGGGATCAAGTCGCGCCTCACGGTGCCGTTCAACGCCGTCACCTATTTCGTTGATCCGTCGGTGAATGACCGGCGCGAATTCGACGTGGGTACGCCGGCGCGCGCCTGCGACAGACCGCAGTCAGGCTAGGCTGATCAGAAGCACATATTGCTGACCACGTTGCCGCGCTTGTCCTTGAGCACATAAGGGCACTTGATGCGTTCTAGCGCCTTCTTCGCATCGTCGTCGCCGAGCGCTGCGGCCTTCTCATAATAGGCCTTCGCGGCATCCTTATCCGACGCACCACCGCGGCCGCTTTGCGCGAACGCGCCCATGCGCTCCAACGCGCCCGCATGGTTCTGTGCTGCCGCCTTCTCGAACAGGCTGCGTGCCGCAACATCGTCTTTCGCGCCGCCGATGCCTTCCGACAGCATCATGCCTAGCTGATATTGCGCCTCGGCATTGGTCTCCGCGGATTTCGCCAGCAATTGCCGTGCACGCACCGGGTCTGAACCCGCGCCTGCGCCTCCGGATAGTGCCGCAAGATTGCTTACGCCGCGCGGATTGCCGGCTTCAGCCGCACGCTCGAACAGTTTGCGCGCCTGCGCCTCGTCGCGCGCGACGCCGGTTCCGTTGCCATAGGCGACGCCGAGTTCGACCATGGCGGAGGTACTGCCTTTGTCAGCCGCCTTGCGCCATGCCGCGAGCGCCTCAGCTGCCTGCGCATTGGCCGCGTAAGCACGCCCGAGCTGGAACATCGCACGGCGCGACCCGCCGGACGCGGTCCGGCAGAATTTGATGGCGGTGGCAATATCGGCTTTGGCAATATCGGCCACGCCCTTCACATCGGCAGGCTTGTCGGGATCGGCAGGATCGGCCGCGAGGCGATCGCACAGAACCAGATCGGCGGACTGGGCCTGCATGCGCACCGGCGCGCACAGCACAGCCAGTCCGACGGCGATACCGAGCAAACAGATCAGAGGCGTCGCGCCGATACGCTGGGTCATGGATTTGTCGCCACCTGTGTCATTCGCCGGTGACATTACGGACAGGCGCGCACCCCATCAAGCCGTGCGCCAGCCTGGAACTTACACGGCCTTGCGGATCAGCTTCAGCACTGCCTGCAACCGCAGGCTCCGCTTCCCCGCCAGCGCCGTGGCTTCCAGTTCGGCACCGGTTTCGTCGCAAGTGCCGGAAAAGCCGATACCGATTTCATGGCCGCCGAAGACCGGGTTCTCGCCTTTTGCCGGCGTGTGTTCCTGATTGAGCATCTCGCCCTTCCAGCGTCCGTCGGCGGAGGAATAGGCGCCGAGATAATAGAAGAACGCGTCTCCGCCGAGGATGCGGCCGTCATGCAGCAGCATCACGCCGTTGAGCCCGCCATCGATGCCGTCGAGTGTGCGCAGATGAATCGAATAAAGCCCGTTGGCGATGCCACCCGCACCGATCGGTCCGGCCGGAGGCATCTCGCCGTCATCGATCGTCGTCATGACCGACTCGAATTTCGCGCCCGGCATCTGCGGCGACGACCCCTGAAAACGATAGGTGTCGCCATAGGGCCGGCCGATGACGCTGATGGTCGCCACATCCTGGCCGAGCAGCGAGGGATAGTTGGGATCGTTCATGTGGCGGCGGCTCTCGATCTCCGCCACCACCTCGTCACCCCGGAGCTCATAGCTGCCGATATGGGCAAAAGCGGAATTGCCGCCGAGCATGCTGCCATGCTCGACAAACATCACACTGCGACCGACCGCCTCATCAACCCGGTATTCGCATTTGTAGAAGCCCGTCCGCAACCCGTCATTCCCCTGCAGTGCCTTTCGCATTGTAGCGGAAGATGTGCAGTGGAGGAAAGCGCACCCGGCCAATTGGGGGCGATTCCAACAGCCTTGGACGCAGGCTACGCAATTCCTCGCCTTAGAATGGGTCGAAACGGCGCATTCGTGGACCAGCAGCCCTCATCAGGCGTCTCCTTCCCCGGTCCCGGGTGTTACGAATGCGACGTGGCGTGCGGGCGCGATTGTGCTTCGTGCGATCCCGGTGCCAGCGGCGCCGCCTGATCGACCGTCGCTTCGCCATGCCGGGTCAGCGGACGGTTGCCTGCCATGGCGCGCAGCAGCACATAGAACATCGGCGTGAAGAAGATGCCGAAGGCCGTGACGCCAATCATGCCGGCGAACACCGCGACACCCATGGCATGACGCATCTCCGAGCCTGCGCCAGTGGACGTCACCAGCGGCACGACGCCCATGATGAAGGCCAGCGACGTCATCAGGATCGGCCGCAACCGCAGACGGCTGGCCTCGATCGCGGCCTGGATCGGTGTCCGCCCGGCAAATTCCAGCTCGCGGGCAAACTCCACGATCAGGATGGCGTTCTTCGCCGACAGACCCACCAACACGATCAAACCAATCTGGGTGAAGACGTTGTTGTCGCCCTTGGTCAACCAGACGCCGAACATCGCCGCCAGCAAGCCCATCGGCACAATCATGATGATCGACAATGGCAGTGTCAGGCTTTCGTATTGCGCGGCGAGCACCAGGAACACCAGCAGCATCGCCACCGGGAACACGATCAGCGACGAATTGCCGGCGATGATTTCCTGATAGGTCAGTTCAGTCCATTCGAAGTCGATGCCCTTGGGCAGCGTCTCCTTGGCGACACGCGCCACGGCGTCCTGCGCCTGGCCGGTGGAATAGCCGGGCGCCGCGCCGCCATTGATGTCGGCCGACAGGAAACCGTTGTAGCGCATGGCGCGCTCCGGCCCTGCACTTTCCTTAACGCGCAGCAGCGTCGAGAGCGGGATCATCTCGTTGCTGTCGGAGCGAACTTTCAACTGGCCAATATCGTCGGCCCGCGCCCGGAATTTGGCGTCAGCCTGGACGCGCACCGAATAGGTGCGACCGAATTTGTTGAAGTCGTTCACATAGAGCGAGCCGAGATAGATCTGCATCGTGTCGAACACCGAGGTAACCGGCACGTTGAGCTGCCGCGCTTTGGTGCGATCGACATCCGCATAGAGCTGCGGCACATTGATCTGATAGCTTGAGAACAGACCGGCCAGCTCCTTCTGCTGCATTGCCTTGCCGATAAAAGCCTTGGTAGCGTCGTTCAGCGCCTCATAGCCGAGACCGGCGCGATCCTCGATCTGCAGCTTGAAGCCACCGATCGTGCCAAGACCCGACACAGGCGGCGGCGGGAACATGGCAATAAAGGCGTCCTGAATGCCGGCAAACTTCTTGTTCAGAGACAACGCAATGGCATTTCCGCTCAGGCTCGGATCCTTGCGTTTGTCAAACGCATCCAGACCGATGAAGACGATGCCGGAGTTGGACGAGTTTGTGAAGCCGTTGATCGACAGGCCCGGAAACTGGATCGAATTCTCGACGCCGGGCTCCTTCTGCGCAATCTCGCCCATGCGACGGATCACCTCTTCGGTACGATCCAGCGTAGCGCCGTCGGGGAGCTGCGCAAACCCGACCAGGTACTGCTTGTCCTGACCGGGCACGAAACCGCCCGGGACTGCGTGGAACAGATAACCGGTGACGCCAATCAGCAGAACGTAGATTCCCATCACCGCCGCGCGGCGCGAGACGACGCGCTTCACGCCGCCGCTATACGCGTCAGAGCTTCTGGCAAAGAAGCGGTTGAAGCGGACGAAAAACCAGCCGAGCGTCTTGTCCATGAAGCGCGTCAACGCATCCTTCGGCGCGTCATGGCCCTTCAGAAGCAGCGCGGCGAGTGCTGGCGACAGTGTCAGTGAGTTGAAGGCGGAGATCACCGTCGAGATCGCCACCGTCAGTGCGAACTGTTTGTAGAACTGCCCGGTCAAGCCGGTGATGAAGGCCAACGGCACGAACACGGCGACCAGCACCAGCGCGATGGCGATGATCGGGCCGGTCACTTCGCGCATGGCCTGATAGGCCGCGCTCTTCGGATCGAGCCCGCGCTCGATATTGCGCTCAACGTTTTCCACCACGACGATGGCGTCGTCGACCACAATGCCGATCGCCAGAACGAGGCCGAACAGCGTCAGCGCATTCACCGAGAAGCCGAACACATGCATCACGGCGAAAGTGCCGACCACCGACACCGGCACAGCGATCAGCGGGATGATCGAGGCTCGCCATGTCTGCAGGAACAGGATGACGACGAGCACCACCAGTGCGATGGCCTCGAGCAGCGTATGGATCACCGCCTCGATCGAGGCGCGAACGAATTGCGTGGGGTCGTAGACGATGTCGTAGGTGACACCGTCCGGCATATTCTCCTTCAGCTCCTTCATGGTCTTGCGGACATTGTCGGAGATCTGGATCGCATTGGAGCCCGGCGACTGGAAGATCGGAACTGCCACTGCGGACTTGTTGTTCAGCAGCGAGCGCAGTGCATAGTCGGCGGCGCCGAGTTCGATACGGGCGATGTCGCGCAGCCGCGTCACCTCGCCATTGTCGCCGTTCTTGACGATGATCTCGCCGAATTCCTCTTCGGTCTGCAGGCGCCCCTGCGCATTGATCGAGAGCTGCAGGTCGAGGCCCGGCTCATTGGGCGAACCGCCCACCTGCCCCGCTGCTGCCTGCACGTTCTGCGCGCGGATCTCACGCACGACATCGCTCGGCGACAGGCCGCGCTCGGCGACCTTCTGCGGATCGAGCCAGACGCGCATGGAGTAGTCGCCCGAGCCGAACAGCTGCACCTGACCGACGCCTTCGATGCGCGCGAGGCGGTCCTTCACGTTGAGCACCGCGTAGTTGCGCAGATAGGTCATGTCATAGCGGTCATTCGGCGACAGCAGATGCACGACCATGGTGAGGTCTGGCGCGCTCTTGATCGTCGTCACGCCCAGCGCGCGCACTTCCGCCGGCAAGCGCGGCTCGGCCTGCGAGACGCGGTTCTGCACCAGTTGCTGCGCCTTGTCGGGATCGGTGCCAAGGCGGAAGGTGACGTTGAGCGTCATCCTGCCGTCGGTGGTCGCCTGGCTGCTCATATAAAGCATGTTCTCGACGCCATTGATCTGCTCTTCGATAGGCGTCGAGACCGTTTCCGCAATCACCTTTGGATTGGCGCCGGGATAATTCGCTGTCACCACCACGGTCGGCGGCGCGACTTCCGGATATTCGGAGATCGGCAGCACCGGCATCGACAACAGGCCGGCGAGAAAAATCACCGTCGACAACACGCCGGCAAAGATCGGACGATCAATAAAGAATTTTGAAAAGTTCATGGCGCTATTCCGTGATGATCCAGACCTGCGGGGTACAAGGGCCCCGCGCGGCCGATCGCTCGACCTCGATGACGTGCTGTGTATTAGGAAGAGCGCCCTGCCCGCCTGCGGACAGGGCGGTCGTTATCAGTTCTGCGCGACGGCCTTAATCGAGACGAGAGACGCGGCGTTCATCGCCACCATCTCCGGCTTGATGGTCACACCCGGCCGCACGCGCTGAAGTCCGTTGACGACGATCCGTTCACCGGCTTTGAGGCCGTTGAGGATCACGCGCATGCCATCAACCGAGGGCCCCAGGATCACTTCGCGATATTGCGCCTTGTCCTTGGCATCGACCACCATGACGAACTTCTTATTCTGGTCGGTGCCAACTGCCCGCTCGCTAATCAGCAGCGTCTGTTCTGCCTTCGGCTGGCCCATTGTGAGCCGCGCGAACTGGCCGGGCATCAAGCGACCATCGGCATTGTCGAACATCGCACGCACCCGCACCGTGCCGCTGCGCGGATCGACCTGATTATCGATGAACTGCATGCGGCCCTTCACCGGTGCGCTATCAGTGACGGTGGTCATGTGAACCGGGATGCGGTCGATATCGCCCGGCGTCTTCTCGTCTGCCAGCGTCTTCAGCGCGCGCGACACCACCTGTTCGTCGGCATTGAAGCTTGCATAGATCGGATTGACCGAGACCAGCGTCGTCAGCAGCGGCGCGGACGGGCCGGCCGAAATCAGGTTGCCGACGGTGATCTCCACCTTGCCGACCCGGCCCGCGACCGGCGCGCGCACTTCAGTGTAGCTGAGATTGAGCTCGGCGGTCTTGAGCGCGGCTTCTGCAGCCTTGAGGTTGGCTTCGGCCTCACGATACGCATTGATACGATTGTCGAGGTCGCGCTGGGTGATGCTGGAGCTGGTCAGTTGCTGACCGCGGTCGAAATCGGCCTTAGTCAGGATCAGGCGCGCCCGCGACGCGGACACCTGTCCCTGGGCACGATCGACGTCGGCGGCGTAGAGCGCCGGATCGATCAGCACCAGAAGGTCGTCCTTCTTGACCAGCGCGCCTTCGCGAAAGTGGATCTCCTGAACGGCGCCTGCGACGCGGGAGCGAATCTCCACGCGCTCAATTGCCTCAAGGCGGCCCGAGAACTCGTCCGAAGGCGCCGTGGCCTTGGCTTCCACCAGGGCAACCGAAGCCTGAACAGCAGCGGGAACAACCGCACCGGACTCGGCTTGAGCTGCAACGCTGGACAGATTCATCAGCGCCGCACCGCCGCCAACGGCGACCGCTACCAACGCGATTCCGGCGCCAAAAGCGATCTTGCGAGGGAGATTATGTGCCATTGTGAACCCCATTTAATCTGCGTGGGCCTTGTAAAGCCCTGTCATTTCAGTAGCTAAGCTGTACATTCCGCGTCTGGCCGGTCCCGCCGGGCATCTCGCTGCAACGCACACATTCGTAACGTCCGGTATAGATGGACTATCGACATCCACTGTCAAGAGACTTATCTACTGAACGGTAGAAAACTTTGGAGGGCCCGTCGTGGCACTGGGACGTCCTCGTGAATTCGATACCGACACGGCCCTCGACCTCGCGCTGCATGTGTTCTGGCGCAAGGGTTACGAAGGCGCGTCGATGGCCGACCTCACCGAAGCCATGGGCATCACCAAGCCCAGTCTCTATGCAGCGTTTGGCAACAAGGAAGATCTGTTCCGCAAGGCGCTGGATCGCTACGTCGATGGCCCCGGCGGCTATTTCCGCACCGGCTTGGAGAAGGCCACGGCCCGCGAAGCGGTCGAACATATCCTCTACGAATCCGTTGAGGCGGTGACTGATCCCAGGAATCCCGGTTGTCTCGCGGTCCAGGGCGCCCTCTGCTGCGGTGATGCCGCGGAGACGATCAAGCAGGAACTGATGGCGCGTCGCTCGAAGAGCGAGGACGATCTGCGCCTTCGCTTCACACGCGCCCTCGCCGAAGGCGATCTGCCAGCCGACGCGGATGCCGGCGATCTCGCGCGCTACGTGTCTGCCATCTTGCAGGGCATGGCCGTGCAAGCCGCAGGCGGCGCACCGCGCGAGCAACTGCGAAAACTCGCCGACATGGCCATGCGCAGCTGGCCTCCGGTCTGAGCCGTCCGCCTGCATTTTGAGATCGCACAGCCGGCCTATTGTCCGCTGAATGCCGGCATGCACTACGCGCAGCTTCCGCTGCTCGCAGCGCTCGTTGCCATGGTCGGGCTTGGGCTCACGCTGAGCAGTCTCATTGACCGCCGGATCTTGCCGGCGCAAATCAGTCCGGCAGAATAGCGCCGCGACCGCATAAACACTTTTTCGCATTTTCAAGGAATCGATTTTGGCCCTCAGGCGCGACAGTTTCGCCTTCACCGCCTTTCTGGGCACATTGACCGCATTGCCACCGCTGTCGATCGACATGGGATTGCCGGGTCTTCCGGCGATCGAGGCGAGTTTCGCCGACGCCGCAGGACGCGGCCCGCTGACGCTCAGCCTGTTCCTGGCGGGCTTTGCGATTTCGCCGCTGATCTGCGGCCCCCTCGCAGACCGCTTCGGCCGACGCGCTACCTTGCTGGATGGACTGCTGCTGTTCTCGATCGCGGCAGGCGCCTGCGCGCTCGCGCCGTCCTTCACCGTGCTGCTCGCGTTTCGATTGCTGCAGGGCCTCGCCGCAGGCGCTTGCGCCATCCTGCCCTTCGCCATCGTGCGCGACCTGTTCGAACACGGCACGGCGCGCCACAAGCTGTCGCAGATCGCCGCCGTACTCGGCATCGCGCCGATGATCGCGCCGGTGCTGGGCGGCTGGGTGATGACCGTCAGTGACTGGCGAACGATCTATGCGGTGCAGGCCGCCGTCGGCCTGATCCTGCTGATCGTCGGCGCGATCAGTCTTGAGGAATCCCAGCCCGTCGAGAAACGCCGTTCGCTCAATCCCGCGCAATTGCTCGAGAGCTACCGCATGGTGCTGTCCGATCGCATCTTCGTCGGCTTCTCCCTGCTCTACGCCTTCGCCTTCGCCTGCATGTTCGCCTTCATCTCGGGCGCGCCATCCGTGTTGATCGGCAGCCTCGGTCTCTCCACCACGATGTTTGCGCTGCTGTTCGGGTTGACCTCCTGCGGCGTGCTGGTTGCCTCGCTGATCAGCGGAAGCCTGAGCCGCCGCCATGTGGCCTCACGCAAGATCATCATGGCCGGTCTGCTGCTGATGATCGCCAGCGCTGTTGTAGCCGTCGCTTTGGTGCCTGCCGGCGCCATCACGACGCTGTCGTTGATGCCGCTGATGGCGCTCACGATCTTTTCCTTCGGCCTGCTTGCACCGAGCACCAACCACGAAGCCTTGCAGAACCTGCCGCATGTGGCAGGTGCGGCAGCCGGCGTGATGCGATGTATGCAGATGGTCATGGGCGCCTTCGCCAGCGCCATGATCGCGGTGTTCGAACCGTTCGGGCATCCGGCGCTGGTGATGACCGGCCTGATGGCCGGCATGGCGCTCGCCGCCGGTGCGATCTATCTGTGGCTATTACCCAAGGCCAATTCCGGGCAGGATCATCGCGCGTAACAGGAGTACCCCATGAACGGAAAGATCGTCGTCATCACCGGAGCGTCCGGTGCGCTGGGTCAGGTCGTGCTCGAACGCGCCGTTAAGAGCGGTGCAACCATTGCCGCCATCGACCATTCCGCCAGGACGCCGGCCTCAACGCCAGATCGCTTGCAGATCGGCGGCGTCGACCTCTCCGATGCCGCGCAAGCCGACGCCGCCATCGCTGCAGTGGTCAAACAATTCGGCAAGATCGACGTGCTGATCAATATCGCCGGCGCATTCACCTTCGAGAATATTGCCGACGGTAACAACAAGAGCTGGGAGACGATGCATCGGCTCAACTTGCTCACGGCTCTCAATGCCTCGCGCGCGGCAATCCCGCATCTGACGTCGTCGAAGGCCGGACGGATCATCAATATCGGTGCGATGGGTGCGCTACAGGCCGGCGCCGGCATGGGGCCTTACGCCGCCTCGAAGGCTGGCGTGCATCGGCTGACGGAAACGCTCGCCGCCGAGCTGAAGGGCAAGGTCACGGTCAATGCCGTATTGCCGTCGACGATCGACACAGTCGCGAACCGCCGCGATATGCCCAATGCCGATTTTTCAAAGTGGGTCACGCCGGACGAACTCGCCAGCGTGATCCTGTTCCTGGCGAGCGATGCGGCGAGTGCGTTGACCGGCGCGCTGCTGCCGGTAAGCGGACGGGTTTAGCCACTATTTGTCCCACGCTCCGCCCTCATCCTGAGGAGCGGCCGCTTGGCCGCGTCTCGAAGGATGATTGCATATCACCAACTCATGGTTCGAGACGCGCGCTAAAGTAGCGCGCTCCTCACCATGAGGTCGGAGCCCAGACTACCCGGCGTTGCCCCAGATCTTTTTCTTCTTGCCGAAAGCCGGCTTGGCAGCTGGCGCACCGCCATCGCGCTTGGCCTTGGCGACGTAGGGCGGCTTGTCCGCGCGTGGTTTCTTGTCGAACTTCGGCTTGCCTTCGTAACGCGTGTCTTCGCTGCGGGGCTTTGCATAAGCCGGCTTGTCGGCGCGCACCGGATCGTATTTCGGCTTGCCGTCGAACTTGGGCTTGCCTTCATACTTCGGCTTGTCGTCGAAACGCGGTTTGCCCTCGTAGCGCGGCTTGTCGCCCTGGTAAGGCTTGTCGCTCTTCGGCTTGTCCTTCCAGGACTTCTCCTTATAGGCACCCTTGTCCTTGAAGTCCGGACGGTCGCCATCGGATCTGAAGCTGGGCTTGCGCGGGCGCTTGTTGGAATAGTCGCGATCTTCCGGCGCCGTGCGGCTCGATGCGACCGCGCCTTCCGGACCGTTAGCTAGCGGCTCGATGTGGATATTGTCTTCCTTGTCCGGACGCTTGATCATGGTCGCGAACTTCTCAGCCGCGGCTGCCGAAATCTCGAATTCCGAATTGCCGTCATAGATCTTGATCGCGCCGATATCGGCCTTCTCGATGCCGCCGCGACGGCAGATCATCGGCAGCAACCAACGCGCTTCGGCATTCTTCTGCCGGCCGATGGCGACGCGGAACCACTTGGCGCCCTCGCCCATCGGTTCGCTCTTCTTCGGGGTCTTGCGGACCGGAGCGCCTTCTTCGTCCCGGCGACGGCTGCCGGGGCGATCCTCGCGACCGCGGAACGTGCCGGGATCCTGCACATCTTCCGGCGACGGCAGACGCGAACGATACAGCCGCGCCAGCGCCGCTGCGATCTCCTCGGCCGAACGCTCGGCGAGCATCGCGCGCGCCAGCGTCAGATCGTCCTCGGTGGACTCTTCAGTGAACAACGTATCCTGCAGCATGCGCTGCTGATCGAGCACGCGGATTTCCTCGACGGTCGGCGCTGATCCCCAGACGGCATCCGTGCCAGCGAGATTGAGCAGCATCTCGGCGCGGCGACGGCGCGATGGTGGCACCAAGAGAACACTGACGCCCTTGCGGCCGGCACGGCCAGTACGACCCGAGCGATGCTGCATCACTTCCGGATCGTTCGGCAGGTCGGAGTGAATGACGAGACCGAGATTGGGCAAATCGATACCGCGCGCAGCCACGTCGGTGGCGACGCAAACCCGTGCGCGACCATCGCGCAGCGCCTGCAGCGCGTGAGTACGCTCGTTCTGCGACAGTTCGCCCGACAGAGCGACGACCGAGAAGCCGCGCTCCAGCAGAACGGTCTGCAGATGGTTCACCGCATTGCGGGTGTTGCAGAACACGATGCTGCTCGGCGATTCAAAATAGCGGAGCACGTTGACGACAGCGTGTTCGACGTCGTTCGGCGAAATCCGGATCGCACGATATTCGATGTCGGAGTGGCCACCTTCGGTGCCAGCGACTTCGACGCGGAACGCCTGCTGCTGATACTGCTTGGCCAGATTGGCGATGCCGCGCGGCAACGTTGCCGAGAACAGCAGCGTACGGCGGGATGCCGGCGTGGTCTTGAGGATGAACTCCATGTCTTCGCGAAAGCCCATGTCGAGCATTTCGTCGGCTTCATCGAGCACCACGGCCTTCAGTTCGGAGACGTCGAGGCGGTTGCGACGCAGATGGTCGCATAGACGTCCGGGCGTACCGACGACGATATGCGCGCCTGCGGCCAGTTCGCGCTGCTCCTTGCGCGGATCCATACCGCCCACGCAGGAAACGACACGCGCTCCGGCATATTGATAGAGCCAGGTCAGCTCGCCATGCACCTGCAGCGCGAGTTCGCGCGTCGGTGCGACGATCAGCGCCAGCGGCGATCCAGCCTTCGGCAGCTTCTCCGCACCTTCGAGCAGATTTTCGGCGATCGCCAGACCATAAGCGACGGTCTTGCCGGAGCCAGTCTGCGCAGACACGAGAAGATCACGACCGACAGCATCGTCAGCGAGGACAGCGGCCTGGACGGGGGTGGATTCATTGTAGTTGCGCTCAGCCAACGCGCGGGCGAGCGACGGACCAGTCGAGAGAAATGACACAGATGTAAACCTTGGTTGCAGCGGACCGCGTCGCGGTCGGACTCATTGAGATCCACGGGATCAATACTTGGGACCAAACGGAAACGAATCTGCCGCCCTTCAGTTGGCGGTCACGTCGGGTCCAGGAGTCCGGTGCGTATCGGGATCGACGGAGCTTTACGCTGCTTCGCAGCAAAAGGCCAATCATTGCTGCCATGTGCCGGCGAAATCGGGCGAATTGAGGTTAACCCTCACAGAATTGCGCCAGCACCGGTATTTTGTCGCTCAAATTTCGCTGGGAGGCTTTTTAACGTCCTCTTCCGTCTTTGGCCCCTCCTGCTTGAAAGGTACCAGGAGCCAAAGAGTCAGGAAGGTGAACAGCGAGATGACGACCGCCACGTCATAGGCGCCGAGGCCCACGGCAGCGCCAGTTGCGCCGGTTGCCCACAGACTGGCTGCAGTGGCGGTACCACGCACCGAGCCGTTGTCTTTTAAAATGGCGCCGCCGCCGATAAACCCCATGCCGGTCATCAGACCTTCGATGATGCGCGCCGTGCCTTCGGGATGACCGTTCAGAAACCCCTCAGTGGCCTGGACGATGCCGCAAGTGGCGAGCGCGACCAGCGGAAAGGTGCGCAGCCCGGCGCTGCGCTCGGCACGCTCGCGATTCCAGCCGATGGGCAGCGCCAGAACATAGGCGATCGACATGGCGATCAGATGCGGCAACAGACGAAAGCTGTCCGACATTTCCAGAAGGGTCTTCACCGGGTCTCCGATCGCACAGGGATAAAGCCCCTCGGGTGTCGCCGCGGGCCAACCCGGATAAACTCCGCCGGTGAGTCGCGGTTGCAGCGACGCATCGTCTCATGGACCTCGGCTTGGACGTTCGATTTGGAAACCTCGCTCTACCTTCCGGTGAAACACTTCCTCGAAGGCCTTGGCTTTACGGTCAAAGGCGAGATTGGCGGTTGCGATCTCGTGGCGCTGAATGGCGATGATCCACCAATCGTTGTGATCGGCGAGCTCAAGCTCAGCTTCAATCTCGAACTGATCCTGCAGGCTGTCGATCGCGCCGGCGCCTGTGATGAAGTCTGGGTCGCCGCCAAACTCTCCATTCGCGGCAAGGGGCGCGAGAGCGATGCGCGCTACCGCAACCTCTGCCGCAGACTCGGCTTCGGCATGCTGGGAATTACCGAAGCTGGCGGCGTCGAGGTTCTCGTTGCACCGGCCACAGTTGCGCCGCGGCGCAATCCGAAGAAACGTTCGCGCCTGATCACCGAGCACAAGAAGCGCCAAGGCGATCCTGCGCTCGGCGGCAGCACGCGTGCGCCGATCATGACGGCCTATCGCCAGCAGGCGCTCGCTTGCGCTGCGATGCTCGTCGTCGGTCCGCGCAAGGTGCGTGAGCTCACGCCGGATTATCCGGATGCGCAGAAGATCCTGCATCGCAATGTCTATGGCTGGTTCGAAAGTCCGGCGCGCGGCACCTACGCGCTCACCGATGCGGGTTACGCGGCGCTGAAACGTTGGCCGCAACCCCAACGGGATACCGCCCCGCCATCCGCTTTGTCGTAAAGCTACTGACCAAACTCTTTCTCGTTTTCCGGGAACAAGTTTGCATGGCTGCTTTGTCGCGGTAATTCCATATTGCAATGCAACAACTGCTCGCTTAGGTATCGCAAATCAACACTGAGGCGAGCGATGAGCGAAGACTGGAACACGAAATATGGAACGCGGCGCGTACGGCGCGATCCCCCGACCCTGGAAGAAGCCATCTTCGCCGCGATGGGTATCACCGAGGATCTCGATCAGCAGGCGGAGATCGCCGCCTCGCTGATGGGCATGCCGTTCGACGCCGTGCAGGCTGAAGTGAAGAAGGCCAATCGTTCGACCGGCACGCTGCGCGTGACCCGCGTTATCGCAGGCGAGCAAGGTGCTCAGCGTTCGGTGGTCGTGGAACGTCGCGTGACGCGCAAATTCGGTAACGACAAGCGCATCTGATTTTGAGGGCGCTCACAGCCCTCCCCGCAGTCGCAAAAAAGGCCTCGTTCACCACGAGGCCTTTTTCTTTGTCGCGATAGTTTCTTGGCTCAGGACGATTTGCCCCAGCCGGCGAGCTTCAACCACAGACCCCAGTAAGCCCGGTTATAGTCGGCCACCGCGCGCGCCACATCGAGCGCCGAGGTCTTGGGCTGCGGCGCGACACCAGCGCCCATGGGATCGCGCAGGTCTATAACTCCCGTGGATTCGCCGTGCCGGAACGACAGGTGCGCACCGAACTTGTTGGCCAGTGCACGCATCGCATCGTTCTGCGCGCCGGTGGTGATACGCAGCCTCGCGTAGCCCATCGACCGCGCCTTGGCGATCAGCTTCGTGAACAGGATGCTGCCAACGCCCTTGCGGCGCACGATGGCTTCAACGCTGAAGGCAATCTCGGGCAGCGAGTCCGGCGACAGGTCGGCTTGATGCAATTCGGCGGCGCCGCGCACGATGCCATCCTCGAAGTAAACGAGAATGACGGTGCCGGTATTGACGGACTTCTCGGCGTAACGTGCAACCCATTCGTCGTCGAGCGAACCGTTGAAACGATCGCGGCGGCTCTCGCGATCCAGTCTCAAGAGATGTTCGCGGAACAGCGGCAGCTCGCGGGCTGCAAGGACACGCACATGTCCGCGGGCCGGAGCCCGAGTCGAAATGGCAATGGTGGTGGCTGCGTCTAACATGGTCAAAATCCTCAAGTTGCCCTCGAGGAAAGCGTCGATTCCCTAGACACCCTATATTGTGCGACGCACCATGAAATTCAAGGGCGTAGATGCCGCACCTGCCAGCGCCCACTGCAAGTGAGCCATGCAATTATCCAGCATTAATAAAACCTTAAGCGCGACACACCACCGCCTTACAGCACCAGTTGGGTCTGCGTCACGACGCCCACCAGCTTGCCCTCTTCGGTCTCGATTCGGGTCTGCCATACCTGCGTCCTCCGCCCCCGATGAACCGGCGTTGCGATGGCGCGCACGGTGCTTCCTGCTTTCGCCCCGCCTGTGAAATTGGTCTTACTCTCGATGGTCGTCGTTCCCTTGGCGCCCTCCGGCAGATTGATGACCGTCGCCGCCGCACCAACCGCATCGGCGAGCGCCATCACCGCGCCGCCATGGATCGTATGGCCGAGTGTGCACAGGTCCTCGCGCACCAGCATCGTGGCAACGACGCGTTCCAGGTCGGCGTCGGTAAAGGTCACGCCCATCGAGACCGAAAACGGCATCGCGAGGCTGTGGATCTTGTCGAGCGGCGTCATACTGGCCTCAACTCCCTGCGGTTTGTCTTACCCATCGTTGTGCGGGCTTGATGAAATTTCACGACACAACACCATGCCGTGACAAGCCCTTTGTTAACAGGCATATCGGCATCATGCGCCACTTCCCGCCACGCCGGATCGTCTGCCTTACGGAAGAGACCGTAGAGACGCTTTATCTGCTCGGCGAACAGGATCGCATCGTCGGCGTTTCCGGCTATGCGGTGCGGCCCCCGCAGGTTCGGCACGAAAAGCCGCGGGTGTCCGCGTTCATCTCGGCCGACCTGCCGAAGATCCTCGCACTCGATCCTGACTTGGTGCTGTGCTTCTCCGATCTGCAGGCTGAAATCGCCGCAGACCTGACGCGCGCTGGCATCGCCGTTCATGTATTCAACCAGCGCGACATGGCCGGCATTCTGGCGATGGTCCGCACGCTCGGCGCGATGGTGGACGCCAGCGAACGCGCAAATCAGCTCGCAACGCGCTTGGAGCTGCGACTTTCCAGCGTCAATGCTGCAGCAAACTTGCGGCAGAACAAGCCGCGCGTCTATTTCGAGGAATGGGACGAGCCGCTGATTACCGGGATCGGCTGGGTGTCCGAACTGATCGAGATCGCCGGCGGCGAAGACGCTTTTCCGCAGCTTCGACATCAGAAGGCAGCGAAGGATCGCATCGTCATGCCAGCCGACGTGATTGCCACGGCCCCCGATGTGATCCTCGCCTCGTGGTGCGGCAAGAAAGTCGTGCCCGATAAAATCCGGCAGCGACCGGGCTGGAACGCGATTCCTGCCGTGCGCGACAATCGCATCTATGAGATCAAATCGCCGCTGATCCTGCAGCCAGGACCAGCAGCGTTGACGGACGGACTCGACGCGATCGTCGCGGCGCTGTGGCCGTAACCGGCACGAGCACCGACGCCGTCATCTGAGATGCTCGCCCCTTACCCCTTCGGGTACTGCAGAAAATAGGCATCGGTCAGTGCATCTTCGAGCAGCCGGCCTTCCGAATATGCTTTTAAGGATGCCGGCCGTTCGACACCGGGCAACAACCGCGGACACGGCTCCGGCGCACCGATCACCGTCCTCACCGGAATGCGCTCGGCATAGATCGGCAGTTCGTAATCCTCGTCATCGTCAGCCACGCCCTTGGCGCGAATTTTTGCCGACGCCTCCTCGATCTCCATGGCGATGAAGGACGTCGCCTTCATCTCCTGTGCCGTGGTCTCGCGCAGACTGGCGGTGCGATCCGGAAAGAAACGGTCGACCATCGCGATGCCAGCCTGCTCCTTCTCGTCGGGATCGGTGACGAGATAAGCGTTTCCGAATGCCATCACCGCACGGTAGTCCGCTGAATGATTGAAGCCGCAACGTGCCAGCACGAGGCTGTCGAGAAAGGCCACCGTGAGACAGACGCGTTGCTGCGCGGTCTGGTTCTTCAGCATGCGGCTGGCGCTACTGCCATGCCAGTACAGTTTCGTGCCTTCGCGCCAGAAGAAGGTCGGCGTGCAATAGGGCTGCCCGTCGATCACGTAGGACGCATGGCACATCATCGATGCGTCCAGAATTTTATGGACGGTCTCGTGGTCGTAGAAGCCGCGGTCATGGCGTCGCTTCACGCGATTGCGCGCCGTGAGCGGATATGACGCGATGTCTGCGTTCGTCGGTTCATCGGTCTTCAGTTCGGCTGTGGTCACGGCAATTCCCCGTCAATTGGAAGCGTTCGAATGTGTTGTACCGCCACATTTGGTCTGCGATAGTGCCAATTCCATGCGAAAAATTCCGACCAATTCGGCGAAGCCAATTTCGAAGCCCGAGCTGCCGCTCGATCTCACGGGCGCGCATATCACCGAAGGATCGTCCTCGCAGGATCGGCTCTATCAGGCGCTGTGTCATGCCATCACCGGCGGCGTCGCCAAGCCCGGCGAAGCTTTGCCGCCGTCCCGTATTCTCGCCAAGCAAACCGGCATTCAGCGCAACGCCGTCACCAATGCCTATGAGCGGCTGATCGCCGATGGCTTTGCCATTGCACGCGTCGGCTCCGGCACTTTCGTCGCCGCGCGTATCCCGACGCGGAGCAGCAGCAAGCCGACAAAGACCATCGCCATCGACGCACCGCAGCGGGGCACGCTCGCGCTCGGCTGCACGCATATCGACGAACAGGCGCTGCGCCGTTTTCGCGCTTTCGCCGGCCGCCGCCTGCGCGCTTTCGGCGCCGAGCATCTGCACTACGGCGATCCCCGCGGCAGTCATGAACTACGCACCGCCATCGCCAATCATCTTCTGTCGGCGCGTGGGCTACGCTGCGATCCCGATCAGATCATGCTGACATCGGGCACACAGCACGGGCTGCGCATCGTGCTGTCAGCCATTCTCAAGCCAGGCGAACAGATCTGGTGCGAGGACCCCGGTTACCCCGCCGCACGAAAATCGATCGAACATTGCGGCGCCCGGCCGGTGTCGGTGCCGGTCGATGACTTCGGCCTGATCGTCGCCAGGGGCCGTGCCACGGCGCCATCTGCGCGCGCGGCCTATGTCACGCCCTCGCATCAATTTCCACTCGGCGTGCAAATGGCGATGCCGCGGCGTCTTGAATTGCTCGACTGGGCGAAGGACGCCGGCGCATGGATATTCGAAGACGATTACGACAGCGAGTTTCGCTATGACGGCGCGCCGTTGCTGTCGCTCGCCGGCATCGATCACCTGCAACGCGTGATCTATATGGGCACGTTTGCCAAGACTCTGTTTCCCGGTCTGCGCATCGGCTACTGCGCCCTGCCCGAACGCCTGATTGGCCCGGTCACGACGGCGCGCGCGGCGATGGACCGCTTTCCCGGCACATTGATGGAAGGCGCCGTCGCCGACATGTTGAACTCCGGCGCCTTCGCGGCCAACCTGCGCAAGATGCGGAACATCTATCGCGAGGCGCGCGACGCTCTGGCGACGACGTTGACGGATGCGTCGGACGGGCAACTGACCGTGCCGGTGCCGTCACAGGGCCTGCATCTGGTGGCGAAGTTCGCGCCCGCGACGTCGCTTGAGATCGCCGCAAAGGCCAAGGCTGCAGCCGGCGTCGAGGGCTGGTTGCTGGCTGACACCTATCTGCGCGCTCGCCCTGCGCCGGGCTTCGTGCTCGGCTTCGCCGGCCATCCCATTCGTCAACTTGTCGCATCGGCGGAAAAACTGGCGAAAGCCTCAGCGGCGAGTTTGCGCGCCCACCGCAAGCCTGCAGCAAAGACGCGTGGAACCCGCGCGGGGGGCTAAAACTTGAGGCTGGCTGGCACTCAATGCCGGCAACCGCTGCGCTTCTAGAATCGGATGCGCATCCCTACAATCCAGGCAGACAAAATGCCCAGCAGGCAGATCTGCCCCCAACGGAGACCTCATGTCCGGCAATCGCAACGTGCTCTACCTGATCATCGGCGCGCTGATCGTCGGCATCGGCGTGCTCGGCTACAATCTCTACCAGACCAAGAAAGAACCCAGCGGGCTGCAGATCAATGTCGGCCCCGACGGCCTCAAGATCCAGAACAAGTAATAAAGGTCGCACAATGCGCTCGGCAATTTGGCTATCAGGAATTCTGGCTTCGCTTGCGTTAGCGACGCCGGCGCTTGCGATCGATCAGGTCAACCGCGAACAGGACATTGTTGATGTCCGCCTCGGCCAGCGCATTCTGGTCGATGACGGCTCTTGCCCCACCGGCCAGATCAAGGAAGTGTCCGGCACGACGCTGACCACGTCCGGTGTGACGCGTGTTCGCAAATGCGTTCCCCGCGCGGGCACCAAGACGCGCTAGTCCAAGACATGCTCATCAATGTCGCAGCGGCTCGCTTGGCGGCACCGGTGAACCGGTCTGGCCCACACTCGCACCGCCATCGATCGCTAGCGTAATCCCTGTGATCCAGCGGGCCTCGTCGCTGGCAAGAAACAGAACACCATAGCCGATATCCCAGCCGGTCCCTTCGGTGCCCAGCAGTGTGCCCGCTGCGCGCGCCTTGCGCATCTCATCACTCATGCCACGCGACGCCACCATCGGCGTATAGACCGTGCCGGGAGCGATGCAGTTGACGCGAATGCCGTCGCGGCCGTGATGTGCCGCCATCGCTCTGGTGAGGCCGATCACCGCCGATTTCGACGTTGGATACAACAAGCTCGGATGGCCACCACGCAGGCCGGCGATCGACGTCAGGTTGATGATCGAGCCGCCGCCGGATTTCATCATTTCCGGAATCGCATACTTCGCCATCAGCATCATTGAGGCAACGTTGATACGCATGGCGCCGTCCCAGGCGCGGTCGTCGACCTCGATGGCGTCGCCGCGCGGCCCGGTGAGGCCAACATTGTTGACGAGGATATCAAGACGGCCAAAGCCTTCGACGGTGCGTTCGACGATCGCCTCGCATGACGCGCGATCACTGACATCGCCGTCATAGATCTGCGTGATGCCGCCCTCCACAGCGATCAATCGCGCGGTTTCTTCGGCAGCGTCTACGTCGGTGTCGACCAACGCGACGCGCGCGCCATGCCGCGCCAACAACACCGCTGCGGCACGCCCGTTGCCAATGCCATCGCCGCGGGAACCCGCACCGGTGATAATGGCGACCTTGCCTTTCAATCGATCGTCACGCTGGGGCTGCGCCATATCCATCAGAACATGCCGTTGGTGTTAGCGGATTTTTCTGGGATCGGCTGAACGGCATCCCAATGTTCGACGATCTTGCCGTTCTCAAGCTTGAAGATGTCGATGATCGCGTTACCGCGCGTGCCCTTTTCGCGCACGGCATGCACATGCAGGATCACATAGTCGCCGTCGGCGAAGGCCTGCTTGATCTCGCTATGCGAGTCCGGGAATTTCTCCCGCAGGAAACCGATAAAGCCTTTGAAGCCCTCGACACCATCAGCCGCGTTGGGATTGTGCTGAACATAACGCGGACCGAAATATTTGGATGCCGCCTCGAAGTCCTTTTGGTTGAGGCCCTTCTCATAGAATTCAACGACGGCTTTCTTGTTGGCTTCCTGGGTGCTGGCATCTGCAGCTAACGCCGCGCCGGTCAGAAATATCGAGACACACGTCAAGCCGATCGAAACAAATCGCATAAAAAATCCCTCGGTTCCCACCAATTCAATTAGTAGCGAATCCACCCACCTAACGGTGGTGTAGCAAAACGCTATCATCGGCAGTAACGGGATGACGAGAGGGAAAGACAGAAATCCGCTATCATTTTGGCGCGACGACGCAGCGCAAAAAGATCACGCGAACTAACTGAGTGGTTCAATCCAGCGGCGCCGGATCATACATGCATTGCAGGGTCGGCTTCGCGATCTGCGTGAAGGTCGCGCTGATCATCGACTGCTTGGATGCCGGGATCCAGTCCTTCTCGATGGTAGGCACGCCGCGCTCGCTAATGCCCCGCAGCAGTGCCTCGCGCAAATCGACGTCTTCCACCGTTGCTACAGCATGGTCATGCAGGCAGCCGCACACTTCTTCTGGATGCGCCCATCGCCCGACCATATGCGGCGAGCACAGGCGGACGAATTCGCCGCGCTGGTCCGGCAATTTCCGCCACGACCAGATCTGCGCCTGCGCTGCACTTCCCGTGATGGAACTTGCAAGGGTGGCAGCGACAACAATGGCGGTCAGAACACGTGGTCGGGTCATTTCAAAACTTTTCTTGTTGTTTCTCGGTTGTCTACCCGCGATCGAAATCAGCGTACGTAGGCCACAACCATCGGCGCAGCAGCACTGATCGCGGGCGAACCGGTAAAGGCGAACGTACCGATACCGGGTAGGTTACCATCGGTGGAACCGGCCATCGACGGGCCGGCCAGGATGAAGGCGAAAGCGAGGATGAAGCTGATGGTGCGCATCTGACGTCTCCAGTTCGGCAGCGCTTCCCGCCGCGTCGTTGGCAAATGGATAACCAATGGCGGTTTCGGCACGTCTGCGACCCAAGAGGAAAATGGTTTCGTCTGCCTGCTCAATTGTTTCGTCGCGCCCATCCGACGACACAATCCGGGCGGTTACTATGCGAACGGCTCGAAAAGAACGCCTTGGAAAGGATGTCTCGAAAGTTCGTCTGGCTGTCGCACGCCCTTAACAAAACTGAACCTAAACGCGGCTAAAGCGACTTCAGGAGAGCGTATGCAACCTTTTCAGGCGACTGCGCGTTTCTGTTCACTTGGAAGAGAAGGAATGCAGTCGTGGGAACTGGCAACAACGACGTTGGCAAGGATACCCCGATCAGCGCCCCCGGACGGCCACTGATCTCCACGGTACACGCGCGCGCCAAATGCCAAGGCGCCATGTCGCAGCAGGGCTACGGCTCGCACGGCAACGAGTGCTATCCGCAGCAGCTAGTCCAGCTCGTGGGCTATCGTGACCCGCAGCCGCAGCAGTCATGGGACCGCTTGCGCACGAAACGCGTCGTCACCCACTCCGCTGAATAGCGAAGCACGGCTAAGTTCTAGCGGCCGATAGATCGCTTATTTGATGAAGTCGCCGCATTTCTGGACGGCAACGTCTGACTGCCCCCAGGGCATGATCGGAACTGATGACGTCGAGTTCTTCGGCGAACCCTCGATGATCCGGTCCGAATAGACCATGTAAACCAGCACGTTTCGCTTGGCGTCGCAGCCCCGGACGATTTGCATTTTCTTGAAAAAAAGACTGCGGCGCTGCCGGAACATGTCCTCGCCCTGATCGCTCTTGGCCTTGAACGTGATGGGACCGATCTGCCGGCACGCGAGCGAGATGTCCGAAACTTCTTCGGCCAGACCGAGCCAGCCCTTGAAGCCGCCCTTTTCAGGCACCGTGAAGTGGCAGGCGACGCCGTCGACTTCGGGGTCGTCGACGCCATAGGTCGCCAGCTTGTCGTTCGGGCTGAGCCATTTGAACACGGTCGAGCGCCGGAAGATCAGATCCGGTTCATCCGCAGCCTGCGCCGGGACAATTGCCAACGCCGCGAATGCCGAAAGCGCCAGGACGCCGCGCCGCAACATCTTGGTGAGCCCGCCAGATCCATTAAACGTCATGCAACTCTCCGTGACCGATCCAGAATATGTAGGCATTCCAACCGGATTCGGAAGCCAGGATGCCCCTCTGTTAATTCAATGTGAGGCTTTTTTGCTAGGCTGATCCCGACTCAGCGGTAGCCAGATCACTCATGCTGGTGAACCCATCTCGCGCCTGCGAGACTAATGTTTTCAGATGGATTCGAGGATATTGGACGTGGGTGTATTTCAGTTGTCGTGGGGATCAACGGACAAGAGCCGCTTTCTGGGCAGCACATTCTTTTCCGGCAGCTTCCTGCGGATCGCACTCGTCGCCATGGCCGGCATGACCGTGGCGGCGCCTGCCGATGCGGCGGTGTTCTGGACCGACGAAAACCCAATGATCATGCGGGAGATCGAACCGCCGGCGCCGCAACCGCAGCAGCGCCAGAAGAAGCTGAAGCGTCTTGGCGCCAAACTTGAGAAACAGGTCAAGGAACACGCCAAGCCGGTCGGCCCGCTGGTGATCGCCATCTCGATCGAGCGACAGTCACTGCGAGTGTTCGACGCCAACGGCCTGTTCGCGGAAACACCGGTCTCCACCGGTATGCGCGGCCATTCGACGCCCATGGGCGTGTTCAGCATCATCCAGAAGAACAAATGGCACCGCTCCAACATCTATAGCGGCGCGCCGATGCCCTACATGCAGCGTATCACCTGGTCGGGCATTGCTTTGCATGCCGGCGCGCTGCCAGGCTATCCGGCGTCCCACGGCTGCATCCGCATGCCGATGGCCTTTGCGACCAAAATCTGGGGCTGGACCCGCATGGGCGCCCGCGTGATCATCGCGCCCGGCGAAATCTCCCCGGCGGAAATCTCGCATCCGCTGCTCGCCGCTCAGAAGGCCGCGCCGGGTACGGTCGCGGCAGCGGCGCCTCAAGACGTCCAGGCGTCGCCAAAGGCTGATAAGGCATCGACAGATGCGAAGCCCCAAGACCTCGGTCTGAGGCCATCCGCCGCCGACCGCGCCAAGACTCAGACCGCCGATGCCAGCAATGCGATGACAAAACCGGCGCCCGCGACTGTGATGTCGGACGCCACACCTGCAAAGGTCGAAAGCACCGTCAAAACCGCCGAGCCCGAGATCATGACGCGCCGCGATCTCGACGCCGCCATTGCCAAAGTCGTCGAATTGCCGACCCCCGAGGTCAAATCGGCAGAGACCGTCGCGGAAGCGCCAGCCAAGCTGGAACCTGCCAAGACGGAAGCACCGAAGGCGGAAATCGCAAAAGCTGACGTCGCACCGGCCGTCGCCAGTGTGCCCGACGTCAAGAAGGACGAAACGCGCCCCGCCGATTCAGCCAACGCCGAGATGCCTGCGGCACCTGCCGCCGATGCGACGCCAAAGCGGTCCGGCCAGATTGCCGTGCTGGTCAGCGGCAAGGACGGCAAGCTCTATGTGCGGCAGAATTTCGCGCCGCTGTTCGAGACGCCGATCGCCATCAAGCCCAGCGATCGCCCGCTCGGCACTCACATCTTTACCGCCCGCACCGACAAGGATGATACCAAGGCGTTTCACTGGACTGCAGTCTCGCTGCCTGCCGTCCCGCGTCGCGCCGACGAGGACGACAATGTTTCGCGTCGCCGCAAATCCACTGGCGCGGTTGAAGTGAAAACCCGTCCTCTGCCAAACAGCGCCGCAGAGGCGCTCGACCGCCTGACGATCCCTGCGGACGCCATGGCACAGATTACCGAAGCGCTCGCGAGCGGCGGCTCCATCGTGGTGTCCGATCAGGGCATTGCCGCCGGCGGCGAGACCGGCCAGGGCACCGAATTCGTGGTGCCGCTGCGCTAGCCTCGTTCACTCCGGCCCTGTAACAGCTTGTTGAGTGCGTCATCTCGGAGATGACGCTACTCTGCTCGCGACACAGGCTGGGCTACGACGAATGGCGATGATCAATCGCAGGCAGATACTGACAACGGTATTGGGCGCGGCAAGTGCTGTGGCGGTCGCGCGTCACGCCTCGGCGCAAGGCGCCGTGAGCCGCATGACCGCCTATGGCTTCGCGTTTCCCGGCCTCAAGGGTGGCGACATCAAACTTGCCGACTATGCCGGCCGCCCGATCATGGTGGTCAACACCGCCTCGCAATGCGGCTTCACCCCGCAATATGCCGGGCTTCAGACACTGTGGACCGAGTTCCGCGAGCGCGGCTTGATGATCGTCGGCGTGCCCTCCAATGACTTCGGCGGACAGGAGCCGGGCAGCGCCAAGGAGATCGCCGAGATTACCGAGGGACATTTCGGCATCGGTTTCCCGATGGCCGCCAAGACAATCGTGAAGGGACCGAACGCGCACCCCTTCTACAAATGGGCGGCAGAGGCACGGCCGCGCGACCTGCCGCGGTGGAACTTTCACAAATATCTGGTCGGACGCGATGGCTACCTCGTCGACTCATTTGCCTCCGAATTCGAACCGACCGATACACGCATCAAGACCGCAGTCGGACGCGCCCTGACCGCGGCTTGAGCGGTTCAATATCGATCCAAGCGCTGACTGGGGATAAAGGCCGTTGCCATAGCGGTACCGCCTGAAATCGCGCTAGAATTGCGGCCACGACCATCTGGATCAGCCCGACCACCTCGCTGACGACGCTGGTCGCAGGTCAAGGGGGACGTGATGCGCAGTGCGGCAGGTCTGATTTTTGCGAGCGCTATTTCATTGTGGGCAGCAGGCGCACAGGCGCAGGCACCCAAAGCCGGTGTTGCTGCCCCCGCCCCCGCGGCAACGCCTGCGCCGCCACCGGCGCCCGCGGCTGCACCTGCCCCCGCCAAATCGACCTGCGCCAATCCCGATGCGCTCGGCGTCAGCCGTGTGGTCGAGATCGACACGACGGGTGGTCCGGGCTTCGGCTTCGAACATTTCAAGCAGCTCGACTTCCTGCGCGACAAGGAAGTGGTGCTGACCTTCGACGATGGTCCATGGCAGACTACGACGCCGACTGTGTTGAAGACGCTCGCCGACGAATGCGTCAAGGCGGTGTTCTTCCCGATCGGCAAGCACGCCACCTATTATCCGGAGGTGCTCAAGCAGGTCGCTGCGGCCGGCCATACCATCGGCGGACACACCTGGGCTCATATCGCGCTGACCAACAAGAAACTGACCCAGCAGCAGCGCATTGATGAAATCGAGAAAGGCTTCAGCGCGGTAAAGTGGGCACTCGGCTCAGCCCCCGCACCGTTCTTCCGCGCTCCGGCGCTGCAGCACCCGCCGGAAATCGTCACCTATCTCGGCACGCGCAACATGGCGATCTTCTCCTGTGACATCGACTCGTTCGACTTCAAGACGCGCAAGTCCGAACAGGTCATCACCAATGTGATGACCAAGCTCGACAAGCTCGGTAAGGGTATCATCCTGATGCACGACTTCCAGAAGCACACCGCCGAAGCGCTGCCGACCCTGCTGCGCAAGCTCAAGGCCGGTGGCTACAAGGTCGTGCATATGCGGGCCAAGGCGCCCGTACAGACCATCGCGTCCTATGATGAAGCGATCGTCAAGGACGCCAAGCTGCCGACGGTCAGCAGCCGTCCTGTGAACAGCGTCGTCCAGACGATCTCGGAATAATGAGGACTCGTCGACGCCCCTGATGCCCGCATTTCGTTTCAACGGCTACGTCATCGTCTCGGCGGACGGCATGCTCGCCGATGCCAGTGGCGTGATGCCCGATACCCTCAAATTTCCCGGCGACCTCGCCTTTTTCACCGCAGGTCTCGACCGTGCCGACCTGATCGTGCACGGCAGGCATTCGTTCGAGGATCAGCCGAATTCACCGAAACGCAAGCGCATCATCGTCAGCCGCAGCATCGCTGCCATAGGCCCCGATCCCGAAAACAACAAAGCCACGCTGTGGAATCCGGCCGGCGCATCTTTCGAAGACGCTTGCGCGCATGCGGGCGTTCATGCCGGCACCGTCGCCGTCATCGGCGGCCCCAGCGTATTCGAGATGTTCTTTGATCGCATCGACGTGTTTTGGCTGTCGCAGGCGCCGCATGTCCGCCTGCCCGGCGGCGAGGGATGCTTCCCCGGCGTCCCCGAACGATCACCGCAGGACATTCTCTCCAGTCACGGTATGCAAACGAGCGAGGTACAGATCCTCGACACCACACATGAAGTCACAGTAACGGCCTGGCGGCGGGTGTCCTGAGCGACAACTACACTTCGTTGTAGCCGCCCGGCAGCCGCGCGCTGCGGCCGATACCGGCGATCATGAAGAGGCCACCGATCAGCGACAGGTTCTTCAGCGCGTGGATCATCTGGTTCTTGGCCTCAGGACCGGTCAGGTTCCAGAAGTCGTGGAAGTAGAACGTTGCGGCCATCACGAACAGCACCAGCACCAGGGCGAAGAAGCGCGCGCCCAGATTCAGCGCGACGAGGATACCGCCGACCAGTTCCAGTGTCGCAACGGCGATTGCAAGAATCTGCTTCAATTCCATGCCCGCCAGCCCTTCGAGCTGTGTCGCATAGGGCGTCACGACCGCAGGGATCGTCGGGATAACCTTGTTCGCGATCGCATCTGCTGTTGCGCTGAGGTCGAGAAACTTGGATGCGCCGGACGCAATGAAGATCACGGCAAAGAGAATGCGCCCGAAAGTAATAAACGCTGGCATTGGTCGGCCTCGCTGGACTGCAATAAATACTTGTCGAAATACGTGACGAGTATGATCATTCCATCACATTTTTCAAACGAACAAATGGATGACCTCGTTGGCGTCATCCATTTGTCGCGATGCTTCTCAGATTGGCGAACTATCCAAAAGCGCAATAGCCGGGCAGCATCCAGCCAGCGCGAGGCTGACTGAACGCGCTAGCCGAATAGGCTCGCCTGCGGACGCCCTGCACGCTCCTGCGCCTCGACAGCCGCAACCGCCGTCATGTTGAGGATACCACGCGCTGTCACCCCCGGCGTCAGGATATGCGCCGGACGCGCCGGGCCGATCAAGATCGGGCCGACCGGGAGCGCATCCGCCAGCGTCTTGATCATCTGATAAGCGACATTGGCGGCATCGAGCGTCGGCATGATGAGGACATTCGCCGAGCCCTCGAGTTTCGAATGCGGCAGCACGATCTTGCGGGCCGCTTCCGACAACGCGGTGTCGCCCTGCATTTCGCCATCGGACTCGATTTCCGGATGCTTCTCACGCAGCAATGCTGCGGCGCGGCGCATCTTGCGCGAAGAGTCCGTATCGTAGCTGCCAAAGTCAGAATGCGACACGAAAGCGATCTTCGGCTTCATGGCGAAGCGCTGCACGTGGTTGGCAGCGAGCGCCGCGATTTCCGCGAGTTCTTCCGCGCTCGGATTCGGACGCACCTGCGTATCAGCGATGAAGTGCGCACCCTTGCTGGTGATCATCAGCGACAGCGCTGCAAAATCGCTGACGCCCGGCAGGAAGCCGATGATCTCGCGCACATGGCGCAGATGGCTCATGTAGCGGCCTTCGACGCCGCAGATCATTGCATCCGCCTCGCCGCGGATCACGGCGAGCGCGGCGATCACCGTCGCATTGGTGCGGACGACCGTGCGCGCAGCATCCGGCGTCACGCCGCGACGGCCGGCCACGTCGATATAGGACTGCACGTAAGAGCGATAACGCGGATCGTCCTCGGGATTGATCAGGTCGAAATCCTGGCCGGCCTGGATCGCCAGACCGAACCGCTTGATGCGGGCTTCGACGACCGACGGACGGCCAACGAGGATCGGACGCGCCAGCTTCTCTTCCAGCACCACCTGCACGGCGCGCAGCACGCGCTCGTCTTCGCCTTCGGCATAAATCACGCGCACCGGCTGGGTCTTTGCCTTCGCGAAGACCGGCTTCATCACCAGACCGGAGCGGAATGCGAAACGCTCGAGACCTGCGGTGTATTCCTCGAAATTGGCGATCGGGCGCGAGGCCACGCCGGATTCCATCGCCGCCTTGGCGACGGCCGGCGCGATGCGCAGGATCAGGCGTGGATCGAACGGGCTCGGGATCAGCGACCCCGGACCGAAGCCCTGGGTCTCGTTGTCGAAGCCGGCGGTCACAGCATCCGACGGCGGGTCTTGCGCAAGCTGCGCGATGGCATCGACGGCAGCGATCTTCATCGCCTCATTGATCGCCGTCGCACCACAATCGAGTGCACCGCGGAAGATGAACGGGAAACAAAGGACGTTATTGACCTGGTTCGGAAAATCCGACCGGCCGGTGCAGATCATCGCGTCCGGGCGTGCCTTGCGCGCTTCGTCCGGCATGATCTCCGGCGTCGGATTGGCCAGCGCCATCACCAGCGGCTTGTCGGCCATCGCCTTGACCATCTCGGGCTTCAGCACGCCCGGAGCGGAGACGCCCAAGAAAATATCGGCGCCGGCGATGACATCGCCCAGCACGCGCGCATCGGTCTTCTGCGCATAGACCGCCTTCCAGCGATCCATCAGGGTGTTGCGGCCCTCATGCACGACACCGTCGATATCGCAGACCCAGATGTTCTTCTTCTGCGCGCCCAGCGACACCAGAAGATTGAGACAGGCGATCGCCGCAGCGCCAGCACCCGAGCAGACGATCTTGACGTTCTTTATGTTCTTGCCGTTGAGCAGCAGCGCATTCTTGATCGCGGCGCCGACGATGATGGCGGTGCCATGCTGATCGTCGTGAAACACCGGGATCTTCATGCGCTCTTTAAGCTGCGCCTCGATCTCGAAACATTCCGGACCCTTGATGTCCTCAAGGTTGATGCCACCGAAGGTCGGCTCCAGTGCCGAGACGACCTCGACCACGCGCTCGATGGTGTCGGCGGCGATCTCGATGTCGAACACGTCGATGCCGGCGAATTTCTTGAAGAGGACCGCCTTGCCTTCCATCACCGGCTTCGAGGCCAGCGGGCCGATATTCCCGAGACCAAGCACGGCCGTGCCGTTGGAGACGACAGCCACGAGATTGGCGCGCGAGGTCAGCGACGCCGCTTCATTGGGGTCGGCTGCGATCGCGAGACACGGCGCCGCCACGCCCGGCGAATAGGCCAGCGCCAGATCGCGCTGGTTGGCGAGCGGCTTGGTAGCCTGGATTTCGAGCTTACCCGGCTTGGGAAGGCGGTGATAGGCAAGCGCCGCGCGCGAAAGATCGTCGGAGGATGAAGAAGACATGCGTGCTCCCGCGCGTCATAAAACAAAAGTTAGGTAGAAGGGCGTTTCTTCTTGTTGGCTTGCTGGACTACTTGTCCTGCAGATTGAGACGGATATGCGCTTCACGCAACTGCTTCGGCGAAGCCTCTGACGGTGCGCCCATCAACAAATCTTCAGCACGCTGGTTCATCGGGAAGAGTGAGATCTCGCGCAGGTTGTTCGTACCGCAGAGCAGCATCACGATACGATCGACGCCTGCCGCCATACCGCCATGGGGCGGCGCGCCGTACTGGAAGGCGCGATACATGCCGCCAAAGCGCTCGACCACCGTCTCCTCGCCATAGCCGGCGATCTCGAACGCCTTCACCATCGCTTCTGGCTTGTGATTACGGATGCCGCCCGACGCGATCTCGTAGCCGTTGCAGGTGATGTCGTACTGGAAGGCCTTGATGGTTAGCGGATCCTGACCGGTCAACGCATCCATGCCACCCTGCGGCATCGAGAACGGGTTGTGCGAGAAGTCGACCTTCTTGTCGTCCTCGTTGTACTCGTACATCGGGAAATCGACGATCCAGGCCAGCGCGAAGCGCTCCTTATCGATCAGGTTGAGCTCTTCGCCGACCTTGGTGCGTGCGAGACCAGCAAACTTGTAGAATTTCTCGGGATCGCCCGCGACGAAGAACGCGGCATCGCCGGCCTTCAGGCCGAGCTGCTGACGGATCGCTTCAGTGCGCTCCGGTCCGATGTTGTTGGCCAAGGGACCAGCGCCCTCACCGCCTTCACGCCACATGATGTAACCGAGGCCCGGCTGGCCTTCGCCTTGCGCCCAGGAATTCATGCGGTCGCAGAATGCACGGCTGCCGCCACCGGGACCGGGGATCGCCCAGACCTGATTCTTGTCGTCTTCGAGCATGCGCGCGAACACCTTGAAGCCGGAGCCGCGGAAGTGCTCCGCCGTGTTCTGCATCTCGATCGGGTTGCGCAGGTCCGGCTTGTCGGTGCCGTATTTGCGGAGCGACTCTGCGTAAGGAATCTTCGGCCAGTCCTTGTTGACCGGCTTGCCCTTGGCGAATTCCTCGAACACGCCGGTGATGACCGGCTGCACGGCCGCGAACACGTCTTCCTGCTCGACGAAGCTCATTTCGAGATCGAGCTGGTAGAATTCGCCGGGCAGACGATCGGCACGCGGATCCTCGTCGCGGAAACATGGCGCGATCTGGAAGTAGCGGTCGAAGCCCGACATCATCAGCAGCTGCTTGTACTGCTGCGGAGCCTGCGGCAGCGCGTAGAACTTGCCGGGATGGATGCGCGACGGCACCAGGAAGTCGCGCGCGCCTTCCGGCGACGACGCGGTGAGGATGGGCGTCTGGAATTCGAAGAAGCCCTGCTCCTTCATCCGCTTGCGCATCGAGTCGACGATGGCGCCGCGGGTCATGATGTTCGCATGCAGCTTCTCGCGACGCAGGTCGAGGAAGCGATATTTCAGGCGGATGTCTTCCGGATAGTCCTGATCACCAAACACCGGCAGCGGCAGTTCGGCCGCGGGGCCGAGCACCTCGATGGCATCGATATAGATCTCGACATCGCCGGTGGGCAGTTCGGCATTCTCGGTGCCGCCGGGACGACGACGCACCTTGCCGTCGATCTTCACAACCCATTCCGAGCGCAGCGTCTCGGCGACCTTAAACGCCGGCGAGTCCGGGTCGGCGACGCATTGGGTCAGGCCGTAATGGTCGCGCAAATCGATGAAGAGCACGCCGCCATGGTCGCGGATACGATGGCACCACCCCGACAGGCGAACGGTCTGGTCGATATGGCTGTCGCGGAGCGCGCCGCAGGTGTGAGACCGGTAGCGATGCATGGGTATCCTGGAAATACGTCAGAGGGCGGAATCGGGTTCGCGATCAAGCGCGAAGCGCAGGGTTTACCCGACCGCACCCGACGCGGCAACCAAAGCTCGGCGATCAGATCGCCCGAATTTGCGGGCCGCGACTGCATCACCGGAGGCCTCCGACCGATGAATTTCGGACTACCATTTCCAAATGCAATCGAGTGATCGGAAAACCTCCCGCAACGCGGGAACTACATGATTGCACACGCAATAACCAGCTACCTCGGGTCAAGCACCATCGGCACCCGGATACGTCGCGTCGGTATTTCAGCACCAGATTCAACTACTTAAAGCGGTATTTGTGTCAAAATTTACTGAACGTTGACGACCACCATTCACTGTCTTGCCGTGAACCCAGCCCGTTTTGAAGGCAGGTGATTCAACTGGAACTTGCTGCTTCTTGCCCTGCCGCAACCCAAGGCAGCCGCCATTTCGGCTGACCGGCGTCGCAGCCTTAGAACCGCCGAGGAATATGTTCGTGCTCGCCAGATATTCGATCAGTACCAAGCTGTTTGTCATTGTCGCTTTTCTCTTCGTGGTGATCGCGGGCATCGGCACCCTCGCCTTCATGCAGATGCGAGCCATCAACGCAGCAACCCAGGATATCCAGACGCAGTGGCTCCCCAGCGTCCGCTGGATCGGCGAAATGCGCGTTCAGTCGGCGCGGTATCGCGCAGTGCTGCGCGACCACCTGATCGTGGCCGATGCCGACCGTCCGGATGTCGACAAGAACCTCGCCGCCCGCAAATCGGACTTTGAAAAGGCAGCAAAGGCCTATGCCCCGCTGGTGTCGTCGCCGGCAGAGCGCGAATTGGCCGACAAGCTCGACGCAGAATGGAAGGCTTTCATCGCCGCGGGCAACGACGTCCAGGCCCTCGCCAACAAGGGCGATGTGGCGGCAGCCAAAGAGATCAACGCCAAGAAGGTCGTTCCGACCGGCCGCGCCATGGACGGCACATTGGCCAAGCTCGTTGAGTTGAACGACAAGGGCGCCGAAGTGGCCGGCAGCAATGCGAACGCAACCTATGCCAACGCCATCTGGATGATGGTTATCATTCTCGGCGCCTCGGTCGTGCTCGGTCTCGGCGCTGCCATGTATCTGGTGCGCGACATCTCCGGCGGCATCGCCTCGATCCTGAAGCCGATGGGCCAGCTAACCGATGGGCAGCTGGAGGCCGTTATCCCGCATCAGGGCGAGAGCACCGAGATCGGCCGCATCGCCAGCGCGTTGCAGATATTCAAGGACGCCCTCATCGCCAAGCGTGCTGCGGATCAGGCTGCCGGTGCCGAAGCCGCAATCAAGGCCGCCCGTGCGGAAACCATTACGAAGGCGACCAGCAACTTCGAGTCGATGATCAGCGAGCTGGTTGGTTCGCTTTCATCCGCCTCGACCGAGCTCGAAGCCTCCGCCACCACGCTGACCCGCACGTCGGATATCACCATGACCCTGTCGGGCTCGGCAGCGTCTGCATCGCATACGGTGTCGAGCAACGTTCAGTCGGTGGCCGCGGCAACGGAAGAAATCACCTCGTCGGTGAATGAAATCGGCCGCCAGGTTCATGAATCGAATCGTATCGCTTCGACCGCCGTGCTGCAGGCCGAGAAGACCAATGAAAGCATTACCAAACTCACGCAGGCCACTGCACGGATCGATGACGTCGTGAAGCTCATCACCGCCGTTGCCGAACAAACCAACCTGCTGGCGCTCAACGCCACCATCGAGGCGGCGCGCGCCGGTGACGCCGGCCGCGGCTTCGCAGTCGTCGCCGCCGAAGTGAAGGCGCTGGCGTCGCAGACCGCCAAGGCCACCGACGAAATCAGCATGCAGATCGCCGGCATGCAGGCGGCCAGTGCGGAGACCGTCGAGACCATCAAGGAGATCGGCTCGACCATCACGCTGATTTCCGAAGTCTCGTCGGCCATCGCAGCGGCGGTTGAGGAACAGGGCGCAGCGACACAGGAAATCGCGCGCAATGTCCAGCAGTCGGCCCAGCTCAGCACCCAGGTCGCCAGCGAGGTCACCGAGGTCAATCGCGGCGCCAGCGAGACCGGTTCAGCCTCCACGCAGGTGCTGGCTGCAGCGCAGTCGCTATCGCTCGAAAGCAATCGCCTGAAGGACGAAGTCGACCGGTTCCTCGATACGGTTCGCGCCGCTTGAGACCACTTTCAGCGGTTGCCTAACACGTCATGGCCCCCCATCTTGGGGCCATGACAGTCCACTTCCCGTTCGACAACAGCTATGCCGCCCTGCCCGCGAATTTCTTCGCCCGCGTTGCACCGACGCCGGTGACAGCGCCGCGGCTGATTAAGCTGAACCGCGCACTGGCCGACCAACTCCGCATCGATCCTGACTGGCTAGCCAGTCCCGAGGGCGTCGAAGTCCTCGCCGGCAAGCGCGTGCCCGATGGCGCCGATCCCCTCGCGATGGCCTATGCCGGACATCAGTTCGGACATTTCGTGGCGCAGCTCGGCGACGGGCGCGCGATCCTGCTCGGCGAGGTCATTGACCGCGACGGCGTGCGCCGCGACATCCAGCTCAAGGGTTCCGGTCCGACACCGTTCTCGCGCCGCGGCGATGGCCGTGCTGCGCTTGGTCCGGTGATCCGGGAATATATCGTCAGCGAAGCCATGGCGGCCCTGGGCATTCCCACAACGCGCTCCCTCGCCGCCGTCCTCACGGGCGAACGGGTTCAGCGTGAGACGATGCTGCCGGGCGCCGTGCTGACTCGCGTCGCCTCAAGCCATATTCGCGTCGGCACGTTTCAGTTTTTCGCCGCGCGCGAGGATATCGCCGGCGTCAAACAACTCGCCGATCATGTGATCAACAGGCACTATCCCGACGCAGCCGAAGCCGAACATCCCATTCGCGCCTTGCTCGATGCAGTGATCCGCCGTCAGGCCGAACTTGTCGCACGCTGGCTGCATGTCGGCTTCATCCATGGTGTGATGAACACCGACAACTGCTCGGTATCGGGCGAGACCATCGATTACGGCCCCTGCGCCTTCATGGACGCCTACGATCCCGCGACGGTGTACAGCTCGATCGACGAGATGGGCCGCTACGCCTATGCGAACCAGCCGCGCATCGCGCTGTGGAATCTGACGCGCTTCGCCGAGACGCTGCTGCCGCTGATCGACAGCGACGAGAAGACCGCCATCGAAATCGCGCAGGCCGCATTGGGCGAATTCTCCGATATTTTCGACACGGCCTATCAGGCCGGTCTCCGCCGAAAGCTCGGGCTGTTCACCAGCCAGCCGGACGATGCCGCATTGGCGCAGGATCTGCTGACCGCCATGACCGCCAATCAGGCCGATTTCACCCTGACCTTCCGCCGCCTCGGCGCCGCCGCGGTTGACGCAGACAGCGACGAAGCCGTCCGCGGACTGTTCATCGATCCGACGGCGTTTGACGCCTGGGCCGTGAACTGGCGGGCACGACTCGGCCGGGAGTCGCAGGACGCCGGTACCCGCCATCAGGCCATGCAGACGATCAATCCAGCCTTCATCCCCCGCAATCATCGCGTCGAGGCGGTGATCCAGGCGGCGCTGGCCGACGACTACGCGCCGTTCGAGAAATTGCTGGCCGTACTGGCGAAACCCTATGAAGATCAACCGGAGATGGCGGATTACGCCGAGCCGCCGGAGCCGGATCAGCGCGTACTGAAGACCTTCTGCGGCACCTAAACACCCTCATTCTATCGGAGCAGACCTCCAATCTGCCCGAAACACCTTGACTCAACAGGTTTTTCGGCCGAACGCCTTGGCAAAAGCGTTATGGACCGTCCATGGAACTGATCACGACCACTGCCCAGCTGACTGCCGCGTGCGAGCGACTTGCCAAGCACCCCGTCATTACGGTCGATACGGAATTCCTCCGCGAGACCACTTATTACCCGCTGCTCTGCGTGGTCCAGATGGCCAGCGCGGAAGACGCGCTGGTGATCGACACGCTTGCCGAGGGCATCGACCTCACGTCGTTCTTCGACCTGATGGCCAACGAGGCCGTGCTGAAGGTCTTCCATGCTGCGCGGCAGGACATCGAAATCATCGTGCATCGCGCTGGCGTGGTGCCGCATCCGATCTTCGACACCCAGGTCGCAGCCATGGTGCTCGGCTACGGTGACAGCATTGCCTATGACCAGCTCGTCGAACGCGTCACTGGCCACCGCCCCGACAAGACCCACCGCTTTACCGATTGGTCGCGCCGTCCGCTGACCGAAGAGCAGTTGCACTACGCCGTCTCCGACGTCACCCATCTGCGCGACGTGTTCGCCAAGCTCGATGCCGATCTGAAGAAGCGCGACCGCAGCGATTGGGTCAGCGAGGAAATGGAAATTCTCACCTCGCCAAAGACCTATGATTTCCATCCCGAGCGCGCCTGGGAACGGCTGAAGACCCGCGTCCGCAAGCCGAAAGAGCTCGCAGTGCTGATGGAAGTCGCGGCCTGGCGCGAACAGGAAGCGCAGAGCCGCGATGTGCCGCGCTCGCGCGTGCTGAAGGACGATGCCGTCGGCGATATCGCGACCCATGCGCCGACTTCGCTGGAGAAGCTCGCCAATCTGCGTTCGCTGCCGAAGGGCTTTGATCGCTCCAAGTGGGGCAGCGACATTGTCGCCGCCGTCCAGCGTGGCATCGCCCGCGATCCCGCCACGTTGCCGAAGATCGAGAAGCCACGCGGCAATTCCAACGGCGCAGCCACCGTCGAACTGCTGAAGGTGTTGCTGCGCATGACCTCTGAGCGTCACGCCGTCGCCAGCAAGGTCATCGCCACCGTCGACGATCTCGAGCAGATCGCCACCGACGACAATGCCGACGTCGGCGCCCTGCACGGCTGGCGGCGCGAGTTGTTCGGCGAGGCCGCCCTGGCGCTCAAGCATGGCCGCCTTGCATTGGCGATGGAAAAAGGCCGGGTGATCCGGGTCGATCGCGCGTAGGCTGCGTCGTCCAAGGTAGCGCTCAAATTGCCTGCCGCAGGGCGAGGCGTACAGCATCCCGCCCTGCGAGACGTAATGACGATCGTTTTACGCCGCCGATCTGTTCTTGATGGCTCCGACGATTGCCGTCAGCACCGCACCTGCGACACCGCCTCCGGCCACCTGACCGATCAGCGAACCGATATCGGTGGTTGCCGATGCGTTTGAAAGCATAGGAATCAGCATTCCGAGAATTTGACCGCCAACGCCGCCACCTATTGCACCTGCGATCGTGTTGCCGATTGTACCAAGATCGACAGACTTCGATGCACCGCCGGCAACATTTCCGCCAATCGCGCCACCAATCAGTTGAACGATAAGGTTGATCAGAAGGGCTGACATTTCGACTCTCCCGGTCCGGAAATCGTATGTACTTGCCGCGTGGACCAAAACGGCCGCACCGGAAAAGAGTATACGCACGGAAACCGAGAGTCACGCCGCGCTGCAATCAGTAGTGTCATTCAGAATGAGCGACGGTGGCTATCGCCTGACGATCGTCCCGGACTTCCCCACTAATCGTGCCAGCTGCTTGAAGCGGCTGCCGACGCGGTCAGCGACGAGATCGACCATGCGATGCTCGAAGACGAGCATCATCTTGCGATCCTTGGTGGCGAAATGCGTGGCGGGCAGTACGCCCGGGCGCGCCGCCGAAATGAGATGCGCGACCCTGAACAACGCGCCGAGCAAACGGGCGCGTTCGACCTGTGCCGGCGAGACAAGCGCACGGACCAGCTCCGGGGGCTCGTTCTCGGCGCCGAATCCTGCGTAGCGGTAGTACACACAGAGCGCGAGGAATGCGCGACCGTGATGATCGACCGAGCCGAAATTGCCGTTCGTGATCAGACTGAGCGTCTGCTCGCCGCGATGATCCGGATGGACGCGCCAGCCGATATCGGACAACAGACACGCCACCCGGCGTAGCCGACGATCCTCGTCGGTCTCTTTGAGCTTGGCGACACGGGCGAACCGATCACTCCAGTCGCTCAGCTCCTGTGCGTGGCGGGCCGAACGCGACAGTAACTCGTTCATCGTCTGCGCGGCACCGACCAGACCATCTTGCATGCGCTGCGCTTGCGGCAGCATTTCGTACAGCAAGCCTTCACGGACGCCATAGGTCGAGAACACGATAGTCTTCGGCTTGGCGGTGCGAATGACATATTCAAGCACGAGAGCCGCGTAGACCAGCAGAGGCTGGCGCTGTTCGGCTATGGCTTCGATGTTGGCAAGAATGTTGGCTGTTGCGAGCCGGCGCAAGCGGCGCACGAAATCGAGCGCTTCGGTGGCCGGGATCGAATAGCCATGCATCACACGTAGCGGATAGCCGCTCTGGATGATGTGCAGCCGCGCCAATGCACGCCAGGTGCCGCCGACCGCATAGAAATTGCGACCTACGCCCGCCTTGAGCTGCGCGACGTCAGCCAGCGCCAGCCTGACGATGCGCTCCGCCTTCTTCGGTGATTTCTGTGAGGCATCCTGCAATGCGAGACTGCCGAGCGGCAGCGTCACGCCCTGCCGGACCGCATTGCCTTTGACATCGATCAGTTCGAGCGAACCGCCCCCGAGATCGCCAACCAGGCCATCCGGCTTGTGCACGCCTGAAATTACGCCCAGCGCCGAGAGCTTCGCTTCGCGCGGCCCCGATATGATCTGGATCTCGCAGCCGCAGATTTTCTCGGCTGCTGCGATGAAGGCAGGTCCATTGCTCGCATCGCGCGCCGCAGCGGTCGCGATGGCGTAGACGCGACCGACCTTCATGACCCTGCACAGCGCACGGAAGCGCCGAAGCGCCGTCAGCGCCTTGTCGACGGCGTCCTTGGCCAGCAACCCGGTGCTCTGCACTTCGCGGCCGAGACCGCACAGCGCCTTTTCATTGAAGAGCGTGACAAGGCTTCGCGTCAGCGACTCGTAGACAACGAGACGCACCGAGTTGGAGCCAATATCGATGACGGCGACGCTGGTCGCGCGTTGATTGGCACGCGCTACCACGTTGCTGGTTCCTTACGAGGATTGGTGACGCTCCGAACGGCGGGTGAGCCGGCGCGGGGATGATTTCTCAAGCGACTTTCCACGGCCAGACAGACTCGGATTCGTCATGAAGTAATTGTGCACATTGAAGGGTTCCTCGCCCTTCGCTGCCTTCATACGCGTTGACGACCCGTCCGGCAACAATTGCCAGCTCTGTTCCGTATCCTTGAGATTGGCCACCATGATCTGCTCGAGCACCTGGGTATGCACGGTGGGATTCTGCAGCGGACACAGAACCTCGACGCGGCGATCCAGATTGCGCGGCATCATGTCAGCCGACGATATGTATATCGCCGCCTTCGGGCTCGGCAGGCCATTGCCCATACCGAAGCAATAGATTCGACCATGTTCAAGGAAGCGGCCGATGATCGACTTGACGCGAATGTTTTCAGACAGGCCGGGCACGCCCGGCCGCAGGCAGCAGATGCCACGCACGATCAGTTCAACGGATACACCGGCATTCGACGCCTCATAGAGCGCATCGATGATTTCCGGATCGACCAGCGAATTCATCTTGAGCCAGATCGCACCCGGCTTGCCACTGCGGGCGAATGCCGCTTCGCCGCGGATGTGTTCGAGCATGCGACCGCGCAAGGTCAGCGGCGACACGGCCATCTTCTCGATGTCGCTCGGCTCCGCATAGCCGGTGATGTAGTTGAACACGCGTGCGGCATCGCGACCGATGATCGGGTCGGATGTGAAATATGACAGATCAGTGTAAATGCGCGCTGTGACCGGATGATAGTTGCCGGTGCCGGTGTGCACATAGGTCGTGAGCGAGCCGCCCTCGCGGCGCACCACCAGCGACAGCTTGGCGTGGGTCTTCAATTCCAGGAAGCCATAGACCACCTGGACACCGGCGCGTTCGAGATCGCGAGCCCAGCGGATATTGGCCTCTTCGTCGAACCGCGCACGCAGCTCGACGAGCGCCGTTACCGACTTACCGGCTTCGGCGGCCTCGACCAGCGTGCGGACAATCGGCGAATTGTTGGAGGTGCGATACAGCGTCTGCTTGATCGCCACCACGTCCGGATCGCGCGCAGCCTGCTGCAGGAACTGCACGACGACGTCGAAGGATTCATAGGGATGATGGACAATCAGGTCCTTCTGACGGATCGCGGCAAAGATATCGCCGCCATGATCGCGGACACGTTCCGGATGACGCGGCACATAAGGCACGAATTCGAGATCGGGCCGATCGAGCCGCGTGAGCTGCGAAACCTCGTTCATGGCGAGGATGCCGTCGACCAGCAGGATTTCGTCATCCGAGGTCGCCAGCGCGCGCTGCACGAAGGCGCGGAGTTCTGCCGGCATGCTGGCTTCGATTTCGAGCCGGATCACCGACCCTCTGCGGCGACGCTTCAGCGCAGTCTCGAACAGCCGGACCAGATCCTCGGCCTCTTCTTCGACTTCGAGTTCACTGTCGCGGATGATGCGGAAGGCACCCTGCCCCTGAACGGTGTAGCCCGGGAATAGACGTGCGATGAACAGGCCAGTGGCCTGTTCCAGCGTGATCAGGCGGACCGCGCCGTCCTTGCCGGGGGTCGGCAGGCGGATGAAGCGATCGATCTTGCCGGGCATGCGGATCAGCGCGTTCATCGTCTTGCCGTCGGACACCCGCGACAGATGCAGCGCGATGGTGAAGCCCAGACTCGGAATGAACGGGAACGGATGCGCCGGATCAATCGCCAGCGGCGTCAGCAGCGGGAAAATGTTGTGGAGGAAGTGGTCCTCGATCCAGGTCCGGTCGGCCTTGCTGACCTCCTTGCCGTCGAGCAGCACGATTCCGACATCGGCCAGCATGCCGCGCTGGTCGCGCCAGATCGCCTGCTGGTCGCTGCCGAGCTTGGAGACCGCGCTGTTGATCAGCACCAGTTGCTCGGCCGGGGTCAGGCCGTCCGGGCTGCGCTCGCTGATTCCCTCACGGACCTGCGCCTTGATGCCGGCGACGCGGACCATGAAGAATTCATCAAGGTTGTTTGCGGAAATCGACAGGAAGCGAACGCGCTCCAGCGCCGGATGGCCCGGATTGACGGACTCCTCAAGGACGCGGCGATTGAAATGCAGCCAGGACAGCTCGCGATTGATGAAGCGCTCGGGACCCGACGCGACCACCTCTGCCGGCTTCGCTTCGCCCTTTTTCTCTTCAATAACAATCTCTTCTGCGGAGTCCATGAGACAGCAATCCATCTAGTTCAAGCAGCGCTATAGTGCCGGCAAATCACAGCGGACATTGCGTCAGTTGCATGACGCTTCGATGACATTGAGGAACCTGCCTGCCGCGCCGTCAAGGCACCGTTCGACGCGCCGCGTTTGACGTCCAAGGCTAAGTCAGGCGTCGCGCAGCAGTTCCGCAGCCAATGCACGGGTCACCGGCCGCCCAAGCCGGAGCGCCTCGCTATCCAGCAATTCCACCGTATGGCGGGCGGCGGCGAATGACCGCTCGATGCGGCTGGCCACATAGCTGACCACGCTCTCGTCGATGCTGAGCTGGCGGTCGGCGCAAAACTTCACGATCAGCGCCCGAAACAACCCGTCATCCGGCGGCAGCAGATTGACTACCGGGATCGCACGGAGCCGCGACCGCAGATCGCGCAACTCGACCTCCATGGCGGCCGGGGCGACCCGCGCCGTAATCAGCACATAGGCGTTGTCCTGACGTGCCAGATTAAGAAGGTGGAACAGCGCCCGCTCGTCGAAGGCACCGGCATTGAGATCCTCCACCACCAGTGCGTTGGTCACCAACTCAGCCGGAACCGTCGCAGCCGTCAGGCTGTGCGCCATGGTGGAGCGTGCCCCGGCCTCCTCGGCCCAGATCGCTGCCAGATGGCTCTTGCCGGACCCCTCCGGGCCGACAAGCAGCATGACCCGGTTCGGCCAGTCCGGCCAGCAGTCGATCAGTCCCAGCGCCTCGGCATTGGCCGGGCCCTCAAGGAAGTTGTCGCGGGACAGACTCTCCGCATGGGGCAGCGCGAACGCCAATTGACGGGGTTGGACGCGGGCGACCACGCAAATACTCCTGCCGGCTCCGCCGGCGAACGTCACGAATACCGGTTTACCGGGGCTCTTGACCGGGTTCGATGGTGCTCATGTGTCGCATCCACTCGACGAGATAGAAGGACACAGAGAGCAGCGTCAAGACGGTCACAAAGCCCATTAAAATCAAATCGTAAGGCGAGGATTTGAAACCAAATCCGAGGGCAGCAAGAACCAAGGCTGCGAAGGCCACCTGCGCCACCGTATTGAGCTTCGATACCATCAGCGGCTTCATCGGGATCGGTTTGCCGAACAACCACGACACAATGACGGCGCCCACGATCATGATATCCCGCGACACCACGAGAATCACGATCCAGCGCGGAACTGCCCCCCATATCCCCAGGGAGACATAGATCGAGACCAGCAGCGCCTTATCGGCCAAGGGGTCGAGCAGCGCACCGAGTTCGCTGGCCATGTTGAAACGCTTGGCGAGAAAGCCGTCCACGGCGTCGCTGACCCCTGCAATCACGAAGATTGCAAAGGCGATTTCCATCTGGTTCGAGGCAATCGCCCAGACAATCACGGGCACCAGCAGGATACGCCCGAGGGTGATTAAATTGGGGATACTCACGCGGCGCTTCCCGGCTCCGGCCTGTTTCGCAATCCGAGCTTGGGGGCTCCGACCGGCTTACCGCCTACATAGTAATCGGGATAGCGTTTACGAGCCATTGCGCAGGCGGGGATTCCGACGTAACCAGCCGAAAATACACAGTTTCGCAGCTCCGGCAGGATACCCGGCATGACCGACCAGAAAAAAGGCCTCACTTACGCGGACGCGGGCGTCGATATCGATGCCGGCAACCGTCTGGTGGACCTCATCAAGCCAATGGTTCGCGCAACCGCCCGTGCCGGCGCTGACGCCGAGATCGGCGGCTTCGGCGGACTGTTCGACCTCAAGGCCGCCGGCTTCAAGGATCCGGTTCTCGTCGCCGCCACCGACGGCGTTGGCACCAAGGTCAAGATCGCCATCGAGGCCGGCATCCATAACGGCATAGGCATCGATCTCGTCGCCATGTCGGTCAACGACCTCGTGGTCCAGGGCGCCGAGCCCCTGTTCTTTCTCGACTACTTCGCATGCGGCAAGCTCGACCCAGAAGCCACCGCCTCAATTGTTGCTGGCATCGCAGAGGGCTGCCGCGAGTCCGGCTGCGCGCTGATCGGCGGCGAAACCGCCGAAATGCCCGGCCTCTACAAGGACGGCGACTACGACCTCGCCGGATTCTCGGTGGGTGCTGCGGAGCGCGGCACGCTGCTGCCGACCAAGGATATCGGCGTGGGCGATGCCGTCATTGGCATGGCCTCGTCTGGCGTCCATTCCAACGGCTTCTCGCTGGTCCGCAAGATTGTCGAGCGCACGGGCCTCTCTTACGCCGACAAGGCGCCGTTCTCGCCGGTGATGACGCTTGGCGGTGCGCTGCTGACCCCGACCCGGCTTTATGTGAAATCCTGCTTGCGCGCGATCCGCGAAACCGGCGCTGTGAAGGGGCTCGCCCATATCACTGGCGGCGGCTTCACCGACAACATCCCGCGCGTGCTACCAAAGAACCTCGGCGTTCGCATCGACCTGCCCTCCCTCACCGTCCTGCCAGTGTTCAAGTGGCTAGCAAAGGAAGGCGATATCGCCGAACTCGAGCTGCTGCGCACCTTCAATTGCGGCGTCGGCATGATCGCCATCGTCAAGCGCGAAGCCGTGCAGCAGGTGATGGACATCCTGCGCGAGGGCGGCGAGACCGTGTCGCTGCTCGGCGACGTCATCGAGGCCACAGGCGACGAGCGCGTCGTTTATGACGGACATCTCGAACTCAACCTGTGAGGCCGTGATGCGTCGCGTCGCCATCCTGATTTCCGGCCGCGGGTCGAACATGACGGCGCTGATCGAGGCCGCTGCCGCAGATGGCTTCCCGGCCGAGATTGCGCTGGTGATTTCGAACAAGGCCGACGCTCCGGGCCTCGCCATCGCGCAGGCCAATGGCGTCAAGACGCTGGTGATCGAAAGCAAGCCGTTCGGCAAGGACCGCGCCGGCTTCGAGAAGCTGCTGCAGGCGGCTCTCGACGAGCACAAGATCGAGCTGATCTGCCTCGGCGGCTTCATGCGCCTGTTCACGGCGGAATTCGTGCGACACTGGTACGGCCGGATGCTGAACATCCACCCGTCGCTGCTGCCGTCCTTCCCCGGCCTCGATCCGCACGGCCAGGCATTGCGCGCCGGCGTCAAGATTTCCGGCGCCACGGTGCATTTTGTCATTCCAGAGACCGATGCCGGCCCGATCGTGATGCAGGGCGCCGTGGCCGTAGCCGATAACGACACCCCCGACACCCTCGCCGCGCGCGTGCTCGACATCGAGCACAAGATCTATCCGCAGGCGTTACGGCTGTTGGCCGCCAACAGCGTCGGCATCACCGGCGACACCTGCACCACCAGTACCGGCGCCAGCCGCGACGACACGCTGATCTCGCCGACAGTGATCTAGGGCGAGGCGCCCGCAGATTCGCGCGATCGTAACTTTTCCGCAACGAGGACAACGCATTTTATTGTTCGGGAGGCGCCCCGGACTGTCGTGTGTCCGTCGTCAATGGGGATTGTTCAGTTCGCGAGCACCGGTCGCAGGACCATCAAAGACAATGCGAACGACGCAACACGTGCTGCGTCGTCCGTACTGCGTCGTTTAGCTGCGAACAAATGCCAGAATATCCGGATTGATCACGTCGGCATGGGTGGTCAACATCCCGTGCGGGAAGCCCGGATAGGTCTTCAGCGTGCCGTTCTTGAGCAGCTTCACCGTCAGTGGTGCAGCGTCGGCATAAGGCACGATCTGGTCATCATCGCCGTGCAAAACGAGCACCGGCACATCGATCGCCTTCAGGTCTTCGGTGAAGTCGGTTTCCGAAAATGCCTTGATGCAATCATAGTGCGCCTTGGCGCCGCCGATCATGCCCTGCCGCCACCAGTTGTCGATCACGCCCTGATAGACTTTCACGCCCGGCCGGTTGAAGCCGTAGAATGGCCCGGCCGGGACATCGACGTAGAACTGCGCGCGGTTGGCAACAAGCGCAGCACGGAAGCCGTCGAACACTTCGAGCGGCAGGCCGCCGGGATTGTTCTCGGTCTTGAGCATGATCGGCGGCACGGCGCTGACCAGCACCGCCTTGGCGACGCGTCCCTTCTTGGCACGCGCGACGTAACGCGCAACTTCGCCGCCGCCGGTGGAGTGACCGATATGCACGGCGTCCTTGAGATCGAGTGCATCGGTGAGTTCGGCGACATCAGCGGCATAGGTGTCCATCTCGTTGCCGGTCGCGGTCTGGCTGGAGCGGCCATGGCCACGGCGGTCATGGGCGATGACGCGATAGCCCTGATTGAGGAAGAACATCATCTGGTTGTCCCAGTCGTCCGCACTCAGGGGCCAGCCGTGATGAAACACGATCGGCTGCCCGGTGCCCCAATCCTTGTAGAAAATTTCGGTGCCGTCTTTGGTGGTGATGGTTCCCATGATCCAGACTCCTTTGAGTGGGTTGCGGGCAAGCGCGACTTCGAACTCGCAGCGGCTTATGCGGATAACCTGGCCGCTTTCCGCCCCCGCGCCGATGACAGGCCAGTGAATAGACTAACGGGCCGCAAGTCTCTTGTACGTTTCGAATACAAAAACAAGATGTCGCCGAGCCGCCAACGGGCGACGACCAGCTGCATTCTATTCAGGCGGCAATGCCGAAGTTTCGGCATTGCGCTCTTCGCAAATTAATATACTAATAGTACAGTTATTAAATTTTGTCGAGCGGATCGCTTGTCGCACCCTCGGCAAGCGTCAACGGACCTTCCGGAGCTGCAACATGAATACGCCGAGCGACTACCAGATCTTCGAGGCCGGTGACGTCTTGCTGCAGTCGGGCCAGCGGCACCCGCGCCTGCAGCTTGCCTACAAGACCTACGGTACAATCAATGCTGCCAAGGATAACGTCATCCTCTATCCGACGTCGTTCGGCGCACAACACTACGACACCGAGTGGCTGATCGCGCCGGGCGCCGCGCTCGATCCAGACCGCTACTTCATCGTCATCCCCAATCTGTTCGGAAACGGGCTGTCGTCATCGCCATCGAATTCGCTGGAAGCTCTGGCTGGCGCCCCCTATCCGAACATCAGCTATCATGACGCTATTTCGATCCAGCATCGCCTGCTGACCGAGCAATTCGGCATCGCCCGTCTGGCACTGGTCTATGGCTGGTCGATGGGCGGCATGCAGGCCTATCACTGGGCCGCCCGCTATCCGGACATGGTGGCACGCGCCGCAGTGGTCTGCGGCAGCGCCCGATGTTCGCCGTTCAACGCCGTATTCCTCGAAAGTGTGCGGGCCGCTTTGACCACCGATCCTGCCTTTGTCGATGGCCGCTTCGTTTCGAAACCATCTGCCGGACTTCGCGCCATGGGACGCGTCTATGCAGGCTGGGCGATGTCACATGGCTTCTACCGCGATGAAATCTGGCGTGAGGCCGGTTTCACCTCACTGGAAGACTATCTGACACGATCATGGGATGTCGCCTTTGCGCATCGTGATGCCAACAATCTGCTGGCCCAACTATGGACCTGGCAGAATGGCGACATCAGCCGCTGCGACGCCTTCGGCGGCGACTTCCGCAAGGCCATGGCTGCGATCACCGCGCGCGTTCTGCTGATGCCCGGGCAGACGGACAATTATTTTCAGGTCGGCGACAACGAAGACGAACTCCCCCTGCTGACGAACGCACGCGCGGCCGAACTGTGCCCTATCCCCTCGCTGCACGGACACCGCGCCGGCAACCCGGTCAAGAACCCGGTCGATGCCGCCTTCATCAACACGAGAGTCTCGGCGCTGCTCGCCGCCGACGCCTGAACCGAGAACGGGACGAACCGATGACGATGGATGCAGTTGGCCATGGCAAGATCGAAACCCGCGCCCTAACGCCTGCACAGTTGAAGGACCTGTCGGTTCGGGCCAATCTTCCGGGGCTCATTCGCTCGATCAGCCATTATGCCTTGATCGCTTTGGTTGGAACACTGATCTGGCAGGTCGCCACCCGCTACGGCGCGATGTGGGCGATTCCGCTGATCATCATCCAGGGTTATCTCATCGCCTTCCTGTTCATGGCGGTGCACGAGGCCGCGCACAAGACTGTGTTCACCAGCCGGCGGCTGAACGAGGCCCTCGGCCATGTCTCGTCGCTGATGATCGTTCTACCCTATGAACACTATGCGCTATTTCACTGGGACCATCACCGCTTCACGCAGGATCCCGACCGCGATCCTGAACTCGTCACCGCAACGATCCCCTCGTCCGACACCAGACTCGCCATCGCCTATACCGGCATCGTGCAACTGACCAATCGGATCCGTCTGCTGGTCCGCCGTGCTCTGACCGGACAAGCCGTGGCGCCGTGGATCCCGGAATCCAAGCAGGGCATGGTGGTGCGCGAAACCCGCATCTATGCCCTCATCTATCTCGCGCTGCTGATCGCTTCTATCGCGCTCTCCAGCACGATGCTGCTGTGGTGCTGGCTCGTCCCGCTCTATGTCGGCCAGCTATTCCTGCGGCCCTATCTCTATGCCGAACACACCGGCTGCGAGCGTACCCGCAGCGCCTATGAGAACACCCGCACGACCTATACCGATAGGCTGACGAAGTGGTTCACCTGGAACATGCCATTCCATGTCGAACATCACGCCTATCCGTCGGTCCCCTTCCACGCATTGCCCAAGCTCAATGCCATCATCGACGAGCGCATCGCGCATCGCGGTTGGGGTTACCGGGCCGTCACGCGCGAAACCTGGCGCTGGTTTCGCCGCGCGCGGCAAGGCGGCATCTGACTATTGCGCCGACAATACGGATTTGACGAGCTTGCGCGCATAATCGGCCGTCAGCGGCCGAAATCCAAAGACATACTCATAAAATAGCGTGCCATAGATCCGATCATAGAGATCGCCGGCTGGCTCCAAAGCAACGATGCTGCCGTCCTTCTGGCCGTCCTTGATAATCGCCAGCGATATGTCCCGGCGAATACCAAGATAGCGTTCGGAGAAGATTTTCGCTGAACCGGTGCGCGCGATGCATTCGGCAATGACAGCGAGCTGTACCTTGCCGAAATCGCTGTTCAGCGCCATGGCATAGGCGGCAGCATGTTTCGTGATGCGGGTAAACGGATCACCGCTCTCGGAAAGCGGCAGCATGGTGGACGCCTGCCGCAGGAATGCGTCGATCAGCACTGCTTCGCGCGACGGCCACCATTTATAGATCGTCATCTTGGAGACGCCGGAATCCCGCGCAATCGCATCGATGGTCGTCGCAGCAAGCCCCTCAGCCGCCATCATGCGATAGGCGCTGTCCAGGATCGCATCCTCGGTCTCGACCGATCGAGGACGACCTCGCCGCACCGGGGTCACGTCGGTCATCGTCGCAACTTCACTCTATGGGCTGCCATACGCCTACTATAGCGCGGCCCCCATCGATCAAACAGGGAAATTGGCGTGGCGATCAGACACGGCGACGGAATGTTGGTCTCGCGCGCCGAGCAACTCATAGATCTGCACTTCCGCGGCAAAGCCTTTCGGCTTGATCCGGGCGACGCTGCGGAAAAGGAACAGGGAGTCCACCCGCTCCTTGACGGCTTCGCTGACCAGGACGCTGGTTCCGTAGTCCTTGTTCAGCGTCTCGAGCCGTGACGCGAGATTTACGGTCGCGCCGAGCGCCGTGTAGTTCATGCGGTCGGGTGACCCGATATTGCCGATCATGACATCGCCCACATGCAGGCCAAACCGGGTCTTGTAGACGGGCCAGCCCTCACGCTCGAATTCCTCATTGAGCTTCCGATTGGCTTCGACGCAATCGAGCACAGCGGCGCAAGCCTGCGCGACATGGTCGGTGTGCTCGATGGGTGCGTTCCACAGCCCCATAACCGCATCGCCGATATATTTATCGACCGTGCCCTGATGCGTAGCAATGACGTCCGAAATCGCAGCGAAATAGCGCGACGTGTAGAGCATCACCCGGGTCGGATCTTCGTTCTCCGTCATTCCCGTAAAATTCTCGACATCCGTGAATAGGATGGTCGCTTCGCGGCGCTCGCCGCCCAATTGCATGGCCGTGCCGGTTTCGACCAGTTGCTGAACCAGACGCTTGGGGACGAAATTCGAGAATGTCTGCACCAGTGTGCGCATGGTGAAGACCGATCGACCGAGATCGTCGATTTCGCGGATCGGCGAACGCAGTTGCGGCATCGACGAGAACCGGAAGTTCTGGATGCGGTCGACCTCGCGCGCCAAAATCCGCAGGGAGAGCGACAGCTTGTTGCCGATCCAGAATGCAATCGGTATGGCCGCGAGCACGAAACAAAATGCGAGAATGAAGAGCGTGCGCTTTTCTTGCTCGATCTCGGCATAGAACTCATCGAGCGGCGCGAAGAAGCCAACACGAAGATTGGCCGATCCGGCCATCTCCACGGGCCTGAATGCCGCCGCATAGGCACGCCCGGTTCCGTCATCGAAGAACTGTTGCTCAACGCCGGTCTGGCGCCACGCCTTGATGGCCGCAGTAGCGCCGATCGTATCGACATCGCTCAGTCGTGGCAGCTCCGACAGTTTGTTCGGCACACTCGTGGCTTCAAGCCACCGGGACATCTCGGGATGCGCCAGCACCCGGTCGGCATCATCAAACAGGTAGGCCACGCCCGAATGCCCGAGCTGCTGCTTGCGCAGCATGGCCTCGGCTTCACTGAGCAGGATATCGCCGGCCACAACACCCCGCTGCCCCTCCACAATGGGCATTCGCAGCGTGTAGCCGATGTCACCGGTCTGATAGAAAATATAGGGCTCGGTCAGCAGACTGGCATTGGGCTCGAAGGCGCCGCGATACCACGGCCGAACGCGAGGATCGAAATCGACCGGTCCGGGCAGACTTGCCAAAGGCTGCAGCGCATCGTCGAGATAGGCGGTCGTGGTCTGAAGCGGTCCAAAATCGCCTGCCTTCACGATCGTGAACAGGCGAAATCTGGCCCCGTCCGGCGCCCCGAAGCGCGCTTTCACCCCAGCTCCCGTTCGGTCGATGAGGTCCATTTCCAGGAACGAGCCGTCCTCATACCCCATATACAGGCTGAAGAGCTGCTTGTTGTTGCGGAGCATCGACGCCAGCAGGATGTTCAGCCGCGGGTTATTCTTGAGCTCCGCGGACTGGACCGATGTGATACCGCGCAGGATATCCAGATTGTCGTGAACGCTCTTGAGCTGCGCATCGATGCGATCGGTCGCAGCCTGCGCGACCACGCTGAGATACGACGAAGCCGCCGTCCGGATGATCGTATTGACCCTGCTGAAGCTGAGATAAACCAGCGCCAGACCGACCGTCAGGACGACGCCGACGAACAGCGCAATGATCGACGTCCTAAAGCCAATCCGGAAACGCGATCTCGCCGGCACCGTCATCGCAGGATGCTCCACACGCCAGCCAATCTGGCACCGCATATCGACAGGCCAGACCTGGCTGCGCCGGACGGGAAGTCTCGCGGTATCATGATTCCGTCACGCAAGCGCAATTGCCGAGTATCTTTACGGTAAAGAAACCCGATCTGTGCTTACGACATCGGACAATGAACTCACCTCGCCCAGCACGCTGGCCAGTGCCACGAGCTGCGACGATTGCAATGCCTCAATGGCAACTGCATAATTGAAACAATTGACTATTCTGGCTGTCACTTAAGGAAATGAAGAATGACGGGCGCCGATCTGGGTGTGATCATCCGGCAGACTGCTAAGCAGCAAAACAAGACACTGATGGCAGCCGTCAAGGCACAACGCGATCGCTATGCGGGCCTGGCCGCCAAGGCCAAGGACAAGACCGCCAAGGACCGTTTCAAGCAACTAGCGAAGGACGCGACGGAGCAAGGCATGGCCGCTGCCAAGCGCCTTCAGATGTCCGCCGATAATGCCGCCGATAGCTATGCGCGATCGATGCGTAAGGCCGTTGAAGCACTTCAGATCGCAGAAGCAGCGCAAGCGATGAAGGCTCAGAACGCCGAAAAGGACAAGGCCGCAAAGAAGGCTGTACCCGCCAAGAAAACGGCCAAAAAGGCGAAGAAGCCAAAGAAGCGATAATGCGGGCATAACCTCGCCCGCTCGGCACGATCCGCACCGGAGCTACAAAAGGCCCGGCTTGCGCCGGAGTTACATCAGTCGGCCGGCCCATAATGTATGTCAGGACCGGCACAGCAAGACTTAGTTATGAGACCTTGAGGTTCTCGGCAGACGCCTTGCCGCGATTTTCCACCAGGTCGTATTCGATGGTCTGGTTTTCGTTGAGGGTACTAAGGCCCGCGCGCTCCACGGCGGAGATGTGCACGAAGACATCCTTGTCGCCGACAGTCGGCTTGATGAAGCCATAACCCTTGGTGGGGTTGAACCATTTGACGGTGCCCTTCTGCATCGTCTGTCTCCCGATCTAGATACAAAAAAGACGCGGCCACGCATCATGCGTACCACGCCACAAGCGGGCTTCCCGGTGTCTGCTGAATGTCCTGCTCGCAAAACGCACAGTCGAACGGCCTCAATCCGATTGCGCAAGAATTCCAACATGAAAATTTTGGCTACGCAAGTCTTTGGCTTTTTACGGCAGAGGTTTTGATATCACCGGCCGCGTTCAAGCGTACCTATCGAAAGCCGCTGACCGGCCCCATGAGCAGACGCGCCGGATTGAAACATCGTCAGCCCGCTCTGCGTGAATGGCCATAACGTGATGAAAAGCGACACGAATCCGCTGTGGCAATCGCACAACAATACGCGTCAATCGCCACCGGAGGCGCTCAATGCTCAGCGGCAATGCTCATTGGATCGCGTATGCTCTGCCGCAGTCGAACGGCACTGCAGCGACAATTTCGAAACGAGTGACAATGCGCGATCCATCGCGATACGCCCAAACGGACAGGAGCCCGGCTGCCAGTCGGCAACGCCGGACCATTGTACTCGGCCTTGCCGTCGCGCTTGTCGTTGCGCCTTCGCTTGCATCCGCCCAGGTCGCGCCGCCGCCTACCACGCCGCCCCCAACCACACCTCCGCCGACACCGCCGCTGCCAGCCGCACCGGTGCCCCCATCGACCGACTTCAATGCCGGGCAATCCGCCGGCGTCGCCATCAGCGATCTCGGTAGCCAGTTCCTGCGCCGCCTCGGCGATCAGGCGAGCTACGGCTTCAACCGCGCGTCGCGCGCCAATCCCGGCGGCGGCGGTGCGTCGGAGACCACCGAGACGCCGCGCTTCCGTAGCTGGGCCGAGTTCTATGGTGTCGGCGCCCATACCGGCACGATCGGGGATTTCGTCGGCGACAAGCGCCGGACTGTCGGCGGGGTCGCCGGAATCGGCGCGCGGCTGATGCCGGGCGTCAATGTCGGACTGTCGGTGGACCAGAGTCACACCACGATCGATGTTCCGCTCGCCCTGCAGTCTGCAACGCTCGACCTCACGCAGATCGGAGTCAACGCTTCGGTCGACCAAGGCGCCTGGACCTGGGCAATCGCATTGGTGCACGGCTTCGGCGACATCACCTCGCGCCGCGACACCGGCCTAGGGCTCGCGAGCGCCGGCTACGATGCGCGGATCGACGGCGCGCTCACCGAGCTGAGCTATTACTGGAGTTACGAACAGGCACGGATCGTGCCCAAGGCTGCCTTCGAATACACCCGCGCGACAACCGGCGCGATGCAGGAGCTTGGCGGCCTCAATCCTCTCAACGCGAGCGGCGCCTCAGCCGAGCGTGCGCGTATCCTGATTGGCGCAGAAGTCGGCCATTACTGGATATTCGATCAGAAGATTCTTGATCTATCGGGCTATGCCAAATTCGTCGACAACGTGCATCAGCGCTTTAGCAACGTCACGGTTAGCCTGGGTTCCGAGAGCATCACCGTTCAGGGGATCGGCGAAAGCCAGTACGGCGCAGACGCCGGCGCATCGGCGTCGCTGAGCCTCAGCAACACCGCGCGTCTCTATCTCAATTATGACGGCAAGTTCCGCGCCTATTCGCAGTCCCACCAAGGAACGCTGGGCGTCGAATTCAAGTTCTAGGAACCACCGGATTCCAGAAACAAAAAAGCGGGCGAAAGGCAAATGCCCCTCGCCCGCTTTGCGTTTTTATTGAGTTAGGCCGCCTGCTCGGCGTGCCCTGCCATGCTGCGACGACGCCACAACGTTCCGACAGCGAGCACCACAGCGACACCAATCAGACCGCAGACGATCTCGCCACCATGTCCCCCATTGGTGAAACGAACGCCAAGGCCCAGCGATGACATCAGGCTGTCGAGGCCAGTGCCGACCGAACCGCTGAAGAAGCTGTGCATCAGCGGCAGAACCGCAGGATCCGTCGCGATCACTTCGCCGGCGACCCAGCCCAGCAGGGCCGCACCGAGCCAGACCAGAACGGGCAGACGGGTCAGCAGCGCCATGATCAGCGCCGCGCCGGCGACGATCAGCGGGACGCTGATGGCCAGGCCGAGGATCAGCAACGGCACGCTGCCATTGGCTGCGGCAGCAACTGCAATGACGTTGTCGAGGCTCATCACGATATCGGCGACGACGACGATCTGCACGGCGGCCCACAGATGCGAGGCAGCCTTGACGCCGTCCTCTTCTTCCTGCTCGGGAACCAGCAGTTTGGCCGCGATCACGATCAGCGCGAGACCGCCCACCAGCTTGAGGTAGGGCAGTTCCATCAATGTGGCGACGATGCCGGTGAAGATGATACGGAGGATCACGGCGGCAGCGGCGCCGAGGATCATACCCCACATGCGCTGCTTCGGTTCCAGACCACGGCAGGCCAGTGCGATCACGAGGGCGTTGTCGCCGGACAGCAGAACGTTGATCCAGATGATCTTGCCGACAGCTACCCAGAATGCAGGCTGCTGCATTTCGACCTGAAACTGAACGAAAACCGACTTGATCGTCGCCGGATCGAGAATATGCAGCAACCAGTCCACAGCGCGCCCCTTTGTTTGTTCGTTTTGATTGGAAAGGTCGGCGCGCCCCCGCGCGCCGACCGGTCGTTAATTCGGCTGGAAGTTTAGCCGACGATCTCGTTACCCGAGAAGAACTGCGCGATCTCGATCGCTGCAGTTTCCGGAGCGTCCGAACCATGAACCGAGTTCTCGCCGATCGACTTGGCGTGAAGCTTGCGGATGGTGCCATCAGCAGCCTTCGACGGATCGGTTGCGCCCATCACATCGCGATGCTTGAGGACGGCGTTCTCGCCTTCCAGCACCTGCACGACAACCGGACCCGAGGTCATGAAGTCCACCAGTTCGCCGAAGAAGGGGCGTTCCTTGTGAACGGCGTAGAAAGTGCCGGCCTGTTCGCGGGTCATGCGGATGCGCTTCTGCGCGACGATCCGCAGGCCGGCCTTTTCGATCAGCGCGTTGATCGCACCGGTCAGATTGCGCTCGGTCGCGTCGGGCTTCAGAATCGAAAAGGTACGCTCGATAGCCATGATTTATCCTTGAATAACAGTCGCTGGAAGATGGCGGCTTATATCGACGCTATCCGGGAACGGCAAGCGATCCGTCCAAATGTCGCAGGCCCCATTTTGGCAGATCCGGCGCTCGAAATTACCTAGATGTCATCCACATGAACCATTCCTGACAGGGCTGGCGCGATCCGGTTCAGCTTCCTCCTCCTAGACTGCCTGCAATGACCCCGGCCAACGGCATTTGCCCCCGGTGCCATGTTCACCGCAGGCGCAACACGCGCCGTACCAGAGGAGATGAGAATGTTCCGCAAGATCGCACTGACTTTGGTTGCAGCGGCCTCATTGGGCGCCGCGGCGCTGGCTCCGACCTCGGCTTCCGCCTGGGGCGGCCACGGCGGATGGCACGGCGGCGGCTGGCATGGCGGCGGCTGGCATCGCGGCTGGGGCGGACCACGCTTCGTCGGCGGGCCGGTTTACGGCTATGGCGGCGGCGGATGTCTCGTCCGCCGGGTCGTTCCGACCCCGTGGGGACCGCGTTGGCGACTGGTCAATCGCTGCTACTGACGCTCCACGAGCAGAGAAATACCGCCCGGCCGTTCCTCGGCCGGGCTTTTTCTTGGCAGATCCATCAACGATTCATCGAATTTTGACTCAAACAGCCTCAAATCCATAAATCTTGAAACAATTTCGGCCCGGACGACTTGCCTTAGTGTCATTCAACTGCCACGAGCGCCGGGAAGACAATGCAGAACCAGTTCATCAATGATGGCGAAGAACACATCGACCGCACCACCAGCGTGGCGATCTGCAATGCCATCGGCGAGCGGTTGCGCCGTGATATCGGGTCGGATGATGACACCCTCCCCTCCCATCTCCAGACGTTGATCGACCGGATGCGGCAGCAGGACGAAAAGCGGTAGCCGCTGACGGCATAATTGACCTTCCGCGCACCAGCAGCGAGCAAATCGGGGTTGCCTTTGTGCGTCGCAGCGGTGACAACCCCGCATGCTTTCCATCACAGACATTTCGATCCGGATCGCCGGACGCCTGCTCATTGACGAGAGCACGGTACAGATTGCGCCGGGAGCCCGCGTGGGTTTCGTGGGCCGCAACGGCGTCGGTAAATCGACGCTTTTTCACGCCATTCGCGGCGATCTGGCCACCGAAACCGGAAGTATCTCGATTCCGCCCCGCTGGCGTATTGGCAGCCTCGCCCAGGAGGCGCCGGACGGCCCCGAAAGCCTGATCTCCGTCGTCTTGAAAGCCGATATCGAGCGCGACGCACTACTGAAGGAAGCCGAGACCGCCTCCGATCCGGAGCGCATTTCCGACATCCAGACCCGCCTTGTCGATATCGATGCGCATTCCGCGCCCGCTCGCGCCGCAGCGATTCTGAGCGGCCTTGGCTTTTCGGCTGAAGCCCAGTTGCGCTCCTGTTCCGAATTCTCCGGCGGCTGGCGCATGCGCGTCGCGCTTGCGGCCACGTTGTTCTCGGCACCGGACCTGTTGCTGCTGGACGAACCGACCAACTATCTCGATCTCGAAGGCACGCTGTGGCTCGAGGATCATCTCGCCAACTATCCGCGCACGGTCATCGTCATCAGCCATGACCGCGACCTGCTCGATACGTCGGTGAACGAGATCCTGCATCTCGACCGTGGCAAGCTCGTGCATTATCGCGGGACTTACTCAAATTACGAAGAGTTCCGCGCCAACAAAGAGGCGCTCGACGCCAAGAACGTCAAGCGTCAGGAAGCCGAGCGCAAGCGGCTGCAGGACTTCGTCGATCGCTTCAAGGCCAAGGCCTCCAAGGCACGTCAGGCACAATCGCGCGTAAAGATGCTTGAGCGCATGAAGCCAATCTCGGCGCTAGTAACGCAAGACGTGCGCGAGATCGTCTTCCCTGCGCCCGAAAAGATCCTGTCGCCGCCGATTCTCGCGGTGGACAATGTGTCGGTCGGCTATGAGCCCGGCAAGCCGGTGCTCAATCAGGTGACACTCCGCATCGATACCGAGGATCGCATTGCCCTGCTCGGCTCCAACGGCAACGGTAAGTCGACGCTGGTCAAGCTGCTGGCAAACAAGCTGAAGCCATTTTCAGGATCGATTACGCGCGCCGACAAACTGTCGATTGCTTACTTTGCCCAGCATCAGCTCGACGAGCTGGTGATGGACAACTCCGTCTATGATCACGTGCGCAAGCTGATGCCCGACATGCCGGAATCGAAAATCCGCGCGCGTGCCGGCAATATCGGCTTTTCCGGCAAGGCCGCGGATACGATCGTAAAAAGCCTGTCCGGCGGCGAAAAGGCGCGGCTACTGCTGGGGCTCGCGACTTTCTACGGTCCGAACATGATCATTCTGGACGAACCGACCAACCATCTCGATATCGACAGCCGCGCAGCGCTGGCCGAGGCGATCAACGAATTCCCCGGCGCAGTGATCATGGTCTCCCATGATCGCTATCTGATCGAGGCCTGCGCAGACCAGCTCTGGGTCGTGGCTGACCGCACCGTCACCAATTTTGACGGCGATCTCGACGACTATCGCAAAGTCGTCATGCAAGCCCGCGGCATGCGCACGCCGACACGCGACCGCGCAAACACGGACCGCGAAAAACTGGCGAAGCCTAAAGAAAAGAAGGTCCCGCTCAAGCAGCAGGTCGCCGAAGCAGAATCCGAGATGGAGCGGATCACCGCCATCATCGCCAAGATCGATACTGCGCTCGCATTGCCTGACCTGTTCAAGAAAGATCCGAAGCAGGCCACGCAACTCACCAAAGCGCGCGCCGCTGCGGCGGACGCATTGCAACGCGCTGAAGAGCAATGGCTTAGCGCGAGTTCTCTGCATGAAGAAGCGAACGGCTGATCACGCAGCCGTCGCTTACTTCGACATCATCACGAAAAGATCAGGTCGCGGCGCGCTTCTTCGCCTTCGGACGCGCGGCCTTCGGCTGCTCAACTTCCGGACCGCGTTCGACCACGGTCAGACGACCGGCGGTAAACGTATAGATGCCAGCGCGCGGACCGCGCAGATAGGTCAGCACGGCAACGCGATCGCCGCGCGGGCTGGTCGATAGACTGACATTGTCGGGTGCGCCTGCACCACGCGCCACGTCGCATTCGGTATGGCCGAGCGCCACGACGCCAGTTTGAACCGGCGCACCTGCGGTACCATCGGCAAGCGCGTTGGCATCACGCGGCGCCATGCCCGGGCACGCACCGTCAGCGCTGATGAGATCCTGCGGACTGACGGCCTGCTCAGGCGACAGCGGCGGCGTCTCAATCGAAACATTCTTGATGAACACGCGACCTGGCTTGGAGAACCAGTCGGCATCCTTGGACAGCAGGTCCGTGGAGAATGCGTCACCGCCCACGCCGGCGCAGCCAGCAAGCAATGGCGCAGCAAGCAGCAGCACGAGCAGACCGTTTCGATGAAGCTTTTCTTGTCGCACGATTACGCAACCCCAAGACAGGCGATAAGCGCCTGTAACATCATTCATTTGCGGCACCACCATGACACAGCGGCAGATACCGGTAAGGAAATCTACAATTATCATTAATTGCAGCAGATCGCCAATCGGCAGCTAATTCTTGCGCTGCCACCGGCCACGTTCATCGGTCTGCCAGTAAGTGGCCGTAAAGCCCCTCGCCTTACAATCAGTCCAGGCTGCTCGCGCTGCAGCGAGCGCATCGGAATCGTCACCGTTAAATACCAGCACCATGCGCTCATAGCCGTCGGCATCCGCCGGCACTGCTGCGCTGTCCACAAGGAACCGGACCTGGGCACGATTGGGATTCCCCTCTTCGATCGCGAGAATGATCGGCTGATCCGCAGCGTCCGCCACACGCCAGGTGGCGTGCGGCAGAAATGAATCGTCACGATAGGTCCACAGATGCGCATCGAGCGCATCGGCGCGTTCTTCTGATGTGGATTGCACGACGACACGCCAACCGCGCTCGAGTGACTTCTCAAGCAGCGGCGGCAGCACGCTCTCCAGCGTCATCTTCTGCAGGTGATAGAACAGGACCTCGGTCATCGTGTCAGACTACTTCTTCGCCTCGTAATAGTCGGCCACAAGCCGATCCAGCAGCCGCACGCCGTAACCCGAGCCCCAGCTCTGATTGATCTCGGTCTTCGGCGCGCCCATGGCTGTGCCGGCAATATCGAGATGCGCCCACGGCGTATCGTCGACGAAACGCTGCAGGAACTGCGCCGCAGTGATCGAGCCGCCGTTGCGCGTGCCGGTGTTCTTCATGTCGGCGAATTGCGAGTCGATCTGCTTGTCGTATTCCGGACCGAGCGGCATCCGCCAGACACGTTCGCCGGTGGCCTGTCCGACGGTGGACAGACGCTCTGCGAGTTCATCATTATTGGAGAACATGCCGGCATATTCGGTACCGAGTGCGACCATGATCGCGCCGGTCAGCGTCGCCAGATCGACCATGAATTTCGGCTTGAACTTCTTCGCCACATACCAAAGCACATCGGCCAGTACGAGGCGGCCTTCAGCGTCGGTGTTGATGATTTCGATGGTCTGACCGGACATCGACGTCACGATGTCGCCCGGACGCTGCGCGTTGCCATCCGGCATGTTTTCGACGATGCCGATGGCGCCAACCACGTTAACCTTGGCCTTGCGGCCCGCGAGTGCATGCATCAGGCCAACGACGCAGGCTGCGCCGCCCATATCGCCCTTCATGTCTTCCATGCTGCCGGCCGGCTTGATGGAGATGCCACCGGTATCAAAGGTGACGCCCTTGCCGATGAAGGCGACGGGCTGCTCGCCCTTCTTGCCACCGTTCCAGCGCATCACCACCATACGGCCGGGACGCACAGATCCCTGGGACACGCCGAGCAGCGCGCCCATGCCAAGCTTGGTCATCGCCTTGACGTCGAGCACTTCGACCGTGACGCCGAGCTTCTTTAACTCACCGGCGCGTCGCGCGAATTCAGCGGGAAACAGCACATTCGGCGGCTCATTTACGAGCTCGCGGGCCAGCACGACGCCGTTCACGATATGATTGCCCGGCGCAAAAGCCTTCTTGGCCGCGGCAACGTCGCTCACGGCCAGCGAAACCGCGACGCTGCCGGGCGTCTCATCGGCTTCCTTGTTCTTGGTCTTGTAGCGATCGAATTTGTAAGCGCGCAGCAATACGCCGGAGGCGACCGATGCCGCCTGCTCCGGCGTCATTGCACCCGAAGCCAGCTCCGCGATGACGGTCACCGCCTCATTGCTGCTGCCGACCTTGCCGGCGAGCACGCCGCCAAATTTCAGCAGATCGGTCTCCTTCAGATCGGCCGGCTTGCCGGTGCCGATCACGATGAGACGCGACGCCTTGATGCCGTCCGGGGCCAGGATGTCGAGCGTCGACGCGCTCTTGCCCTTGAACTTGCTGGTTGTAGCCGCGCGCTTCACAGTGGCTGCCGCATCCCCGAGAGCCTTGGTCGCGGCAGGACCGAATTTCAGCGTTTCGTCGCAGAACACCACAAGAGCACCGCGCACAGCAGTGGCAAACGGGACGAAGCCGACCTTGACGGCGTCGGACATGGCAAATTCCTCCAGAAGATCAGGGCTGTCGCAGGGGTCGGCGCGGAATCCGGTCAGTGCGGCGGGGTTCAAGTGTTTTGTTGTCGTCGCAGCGTGAACCGTCAAGACAGGTTCTGACCGAAACCGCCAAGGATCGATAGTTTCTTGTCCCCGAGGGAAACCAAACCGCCCGTAACCCACGATTCGGGCATTGCCTGTGTCCGAATGTGTCGACTCTGGCCTCAGGTGACGGTCTTGCCAACGAATAGGCCCCACCGACGGATCCGCCCCCTCGTCGCCACGCGGGTTGCGAAGCATTTCAGTGGCCCAAGGGACACATCAGGCACATAATTAACCATATCTTGAGCGAGCCATCCCCCGGCCATTTTGTTGACCAATCAAAGGGATGCTAAGTGAGATGATGGGCTAGTGAGGATCGCGGCATGCCCTCGGGGGTCCCCCTTGCGGGATTGGGCATGCGGGCGGCTTTAACGGCCGGAATGGGGATTGATCGGACCGATGGGGTCTATCGACAAGTATATTTTCCGCACGACGCTGGCGTCGTTTGCGGTGGTTCTGGTCAGCCTGACGGGCGTGATCTGGATCACGCAAGCGTTGCGCGGAATCGACCTGATGACGAGCCAGGGTCAGACCATTCTGACCTTCCTCGGCGTCACCAGCCTGGCGATTCCCGTTCTCGTTCTGATCATTGCTCCAATCGCCCTGATGATCGCGGTGTCCCACACCCTGACCAAGCTCGCGACCGACTCCGAAATCATCGTGATGAATGCCGCCGGCCTGTCGCCGCGACGGCTGTTTCGTCCCTTCCTGTTCGCGACAATGGTCGTATCACTGCTCGTGGCATTCATTGGCTCATATCTGGCACCGGATGGTATGCGCCGGCTGAAGCGCTGGGACGCCGAGATCACGGCCGACGTTCTGGCGAATATCCTGCAGCCAGGCCGCTTCGCTCAGCTCGATCAGAACCTGACTATCCGCGTCCGGGAGCGTCAGCCCGGCGGATTACTGGTCGGGATTTTTGTTGATGATCGTCGCGATCCCAAAGAGCGCGTCACCATCATTGCCGACCATGGCACGGTGCTGAAGAACAAGGATGGTTCGTTCCTGATTCTGGAAGATGGCAATCTGCAGCGTTTCGAGACGGGCAAGACCGACCCCGCCATGGTGGCGTTCGGCCGCTACGCTTTCGATATGTCGAAGTTCTCCAATCGCAGCCAGGACGTCACCTACGGAATTCGTGAACGATATCTCTGGGAATTGATGGTGCCGCCAGTGGATGACCCGCTTTACAAGCAGGTGCCGCGGCAGTTCAGCGCCGAGATGCACGACCGCTTGATGGCGCCGATCTATCCGCTGGCCTTTGCCGCCTTGACCTTTGCATTCCTGGGCTCGCCACGGACGACGCGGCAGAGCCGCAACTTCTCGATGGGCAGCGCAATTGCCGCGGTGTTCGGCCTGCGCATGGCGGGCTTTGCCTGCTCGGTCGTGGCAGCGAAATCGGACTTCGCCGCACCGCTTCAATATGCCCTGCTGGCGACAGCGATCGGCGTCAGCTTCTGGATCATCTCAGCCGGGATTGTGGTGGAGCCACCGGCGAAGCTGGTGGAAGCAATCAACAGATCCAACGAGCGGTTGTTGCGCCTCTTCCGACGGCCGGCCACCGCATGAACATGATCACCAACACCATCGGCAGATATTTCGCCGGTCGCTTCCTGGTGGCAGCCTTGGGCGTGTTCATCAGTATCTTCATGCTGCTGGTGCTGGTCGACTACATTGAGATGGTCAGGCGCACCTCCGGGCTGGCCTCGGCCTCCGCTCTGATGGTGGCGCAGACGTCGCTGTACCGGGTGCCCCAGTTGCTCGAGAAGATGATGCCGTTTTGCATCCTGATCGGCGCCATGACCTGTTATCTCGCGCTATCGCGGCGGCTCGAACTGGTGGTCGCCCGCGCCGCCGGCGTTTCGGCCTGGCAGTTTATTTCCCCTGCGCTGGCCAGCGCCCTCGTCCTGGGCGTGCTGGCGACCGTGGGCTACAATCCCCTGTCGGCCAACCTGCGCGAGGAATCGAAGCGGATGGAGGCCCAGATGTTCGGCGATGCGCCGGGCGGCGGCGTCCAGGACGCCTCCGGCTTCTGGATCAACCAGGTCAACCGCGAGGGCCAATCCATCATCAATGCCGCCCGCAGCGAGCAGCAGGGCGTCCGCCTGACCGGCCTGACCGTGTTCCGGTTCGACACCGAATCCCAGTTCAAGGAACGGATCGAAGCGCGCGAGGCATCGCTGGAGCCCGGCCGCTGGTTGTTCAAAGGGGTGCGACGCTACACCCTCGATTCGCCCGTGGTCGAGCAGGACAGCATGTACCTGGCCACGACCCTGACCCCGCTGCAGGTCAGAAATAGTTTTTCGACCCCCGAAACAGTGTCATTTTGGCAACTTCCTTCGTATATCAAATCCTCAGAGAGTTCGGGTTTCGCGACGGCGGGGTATCGCTTGCAGTATCATAAGCTTATCGCACAGCCGTTTTTGCTGGTTGCGATGGTGATGCTGGCTGCTTCCGTGAGCCTGAGGTTCTTTCGGATGGGCGGTGTCCAGAAGATGGTTTTGAGTGGCGTGGGCGCAGGCTTTCTGCTCTACGTCCTGTCGAAAGTTACGGAAGATTTGAGCAAGGCTGAGTTGATGCATCCGATTGCTGCGGCGTGGCTGCCTGTGTGTGTGGGCGGCCTCACCGGCTTTTTGGCCTTGTTGTACCAGGAGGACGGATAGTGGCTGTGTTTGCCGCCCTCCGTGAGCAGGCATTTGATTGGAAGCTGCGCATGACCACGCGCGGCGAGCGGTCTTGCACGTCTGGCGTACTGGCCCCGGTGCTCGCAACCGTTTTGGGTTTCGCGACTGCATTTGGCGTCGCGACGACAACGCCGGTGGCTGCCCAGAGTTTCACCTACAATCGCCCCGCCACCCGGCCGAAGCCGCCGCCTGCCGCCCAGACCGGGCAGATGCTGGTCCAGGCCACCGAGGTCAATTACGACTATAACAACTCGCGCGTCGCCGCAGTCGGCAGCGTGCAGATGTATTACAACGGCACCTCGGTCGAGGCCGACAAGGTCATCTACGACCAGAAGACCAAGCGCCTGCACGCCGAAGGCAATGTCCGCATGACGGACGCCGACGGCAAGATCACCTACGCCAACCTGCTCGATCTCAGCGACGACTACCGCGACGGTTTCGTGGATTCGCTGCGTGTCGATACCGCGGATGCGACCCGCATGGCCGCGACGCGCGCCGAGCGCACCGCCGGCAACTACACCGTGTTCCAGAACGGTGTCTACACGGCCTGCGCCGCCTGTAAGGAAGATCCGAAAAAGCCGCCGCTGTGGCAGGTCAAGGGTGCCCGCGTCATCCACGACCAGACCGAAAAGATGATGTATTTCGAGGACGCCCGGATCGAGTTCTTCGGCGTGCCCCTCGCCTATATCCCGTATTTTTCGACGCCCGATCCGACGGTGAAGCGCAAGACCGGCTTCCTGATGCCGGGCTTCACGCAGAACACCAATACAGGCTTCGGCGTTGAAACGCCGTTCTATTGGGCGATCGCGCCTGATTACGATGCAACCATCTCGCCACGCTACACCAGCAAGCAGGGCCTGTTGATGCAAGGCGAGTTCCGGCAGCGACTGATGGATGGCGCCTACCAGATCCGTGCCTATGGCATCAATCAGCAGGATCGCAGCGCCTTCGCCAACACGGTCGGCGACAAAGACTGGCGCGGCGGAGTCGAGTCCAAAGGCCAGTTCGCGCTGAACGACAAATGGGTCTGGGGCTGGGACGCGGTCGCACTCAGCGATTACAACTTCCTGCAGGACTATCGCTTGTCCATGTACAAGGATCCGTACGCCTCGTTCCTGAACCTGCAGACGGAAGCCGTTTCGCAACTCTATCTGACGGGCGTCGGCAAGCGTAGCTTCTTCGATGCACGCACGATCTACTATCTGAGCTTCTCCGGTAATCAGAGCCAGGTCCCGGTCATTCACCCGGTGATCGATTACAATAATGTGCTCAACCAGAACATTCTGGGCGGCGAGTTCAGTTACAAGTTCAACATGACCAGTCTGAGCCGTGATCAGGCCTCATTCACGCCGATCACATCCCTCGCCAATACCAACGGATTGTGCAATCTGACTTCCGCAGATCCGCTCGCGAGAACGCCAACCAATTGCCTGATGAACGGCATTCCTGGCACCTATACCCGCGTGACCGGTGAAGCTCAGTGGCGCCGTTCCTATACGGACTCGTTCGGCCAGATATTCACGCCGTTCGCGATCCTGCGCGTCGATGCGATCGATGCCTCGATCTCGAACCAGCCCGGCGTCTCCAACTTCCTGCCGACCGGCGACACGACCGCGCTGCGGGTAATGCCGACCGTGGGCCTCGAATATCGCTATCCGTTCATCAACGTTCAGCCGTGGGGCACCACGACACTCGAACCCATCGCTCAAGTGATCATTCGTCCGAACGAAACCTACGCCGGTAAGTTGCCGAACGAAGACGCGCAGAGCATGAGCTTCGATGCGAGCAATCTGTTCAGCGTCAACAAGTTCTCCGGTTATGACCGTGTCGAAGGCGGCGGTCGCGCCAATGTTGGCGTGCAGGCCACCACGCAGTTCGACCGTGGCGGCTCCGTCAAAGTCCTGTTCGGTCAGTCCTACCAACTGTTCGGCCTGAACTCGTTCGCAGTTGCAGATAGCACCAACACCGGTGTCGACTCCGGACTGGCTACCTCACGGTCAGACTATGTCGCCAGCCTCGCTTATTCGCCGAACCGGACCTACACGGTCAGCACGCGTGCGCGGATCGACGAGGCGACCGGTAACGTGTCGCGCTTTGAGGCGGAGGGTCGCGCAAGCTTCGACCGCTGGTCGGTCAGCCTGATGTATGGCAACTACGCACCGCAGGCGGAGTTGGGCTACCTCACCCGCCGCGAAGGCCTCCTCGGCACCGGCTCGATCAAACTGGCATCGAACTGGGTAGTCACCGGTGGCGCGCGCTGGGATCTCGAGGCCAACAAGATCAACCAGTACACGGTCGGCGCAGGCTATGTGGACGATTGTTTCGTGCTCGGCGTCAATTATGTCACGTCCTACAACTACGTGACTAACCTGAGCACGCCGCCCGTTCTGAGCCATTCATTCATGTTCCAGATTGGCCTGCGGACAATTGGCAATACCACGTCTGCGAGCGGAACCGGCGGCACTTACTAGTATCGGTCGTTTGTGCCGTGAAATCTCCGTTTTCCGTCGCGATGTATGCGAATTCTGCTTTCAAGAGAGCTTTGACACCGCGGTTTAGACAATGATGGGTACGATGATTTCCGGACGCGTTCTGCAAGCCACTTTGGCGACGGCAGTTACCCTTTTCATTTGCGCGGGATCGCCGGCTCGGGCCCAATCCGTCGCCGTTATGGTCAATGGCGAGCCCATCACCAATTTCGATATCGAGCAACGCACCAAGTTGAATGCACTGTCCGGCGCGAAGACGAACAGCCGCCAGGACGTGATCGAGGAGTTGATCAGCGAAAAGGTGAAGATCAAGGAAGGCAAGAAATACAGCGTCGATCCCGGTGCTTCGGAAGTCGATGGTGCATTTCAGAACATGAGCTCGCGCATGCGCCTCACGCCGGATCAGCTGGTGCAGTCGCTGGCGTCCAAAGGCATCCGCCCCGACACGTTGAAAAGCCGTTTGAAGGCCGACATGGTCTGGAACGCGATCGTCCGCGGGCGCTTCAAGCAGAGCCTGCAGGTCGGCGAAAAGGAAGTCGATGCAGCGGTTCAGGGAGCCGGCGGCGACGCGATGACCGAAGCGTTCGAATATCAGATGCGACCGGTTGTGCTGGTCGTGCCCCGCGGAGCGGCGTCCGGCATGATGGAAGCGCGACACAAGGAAGCCGAAGGGCTGCGCGAGCGTATCCAGAGCTGCGAAGACGCCAACCGTACCTTCAAGTCGATGCAGAATGCGACCATCCGCGATACCGTCGTCAAGACCTCTGCCGATCTGCCACCGTCGCTGCGAGAACTGCTCGACAAGACCCCGATCGGACGTCTCACGCCTCCGGAAGTGACCCGCCAGGGTGTCGAAATGGTCGCTCTATGCGCGCGCAAGCCGACCAAGGTCGATACCCCGAAGAAGCGAGAAGTCCGCGACAAGATGTTTGCCGACAAATTCGAAGCGAAGTCGAAATCCTACCTGCAGGAAGTGCGCAAAGCGGCGATGATCGAATATCGGTAGTTTCCGATCCGGCTTAGGCCGCGACTGGCTTAGGGCGGCACCATGACCAAACCTCTTGCGCTGACATTGGGCGAACCGGCCGGCATCGGCCCGGACATTGCCATCGCTGCCTGGCTGCGTCGGCACGAACTCGACCTGCCCCCGTTCTATCTGCTTGGTGACCGTGACTTCATGGCGGAACGTGCCAGGACGCTCGGCCTCGACGTCAGGCTGGCCGATGCAACGCCCGCCAGTGCCACTGAGACGTTTGCTGACGCGTTACCAGTGGTGTCGATCGGGCAGACGGTCACCGCGCGCCCCCGTCGTCCTGACGCTTCCAGCGCGCCTGCAGCCATCGCCTCGATCCGTCAGGCGGTCGTGGACGTGGAAGCCGGCCACGCCAGCGCCGTCGTCACCAACCCGATCGCCAAGAGTGTGCTCTATCGCGCAGGTTTCACTCACCCAGGTCACACCGAATTTCTCGCCGAGCTTGCCGCCCGCGACGGAAAGGTCCCGCTGCCGGTGATGCTGTTGTGGTCGCCGGAACTGGCCGTGGTGCCGGTCACGATCCATGTCTCGCTGCGCGATGTTATTGCCCAACTGAGCGGCCCGCTGATCACTGCCACCGCGCGCATCGTGGTCAACGACATGAAGACCCGTTTCGGCATCAAGCGGCCACGACTAGCCATTGCTGGCCTCAATCCGCATGCCGGCGAAGATGGTTCGATGGGCGACGAGGAGCAGGCCTTCATCATGCACGCGGTCACCGTATTGCAGAACGAAGGCATCGACGCACGCGGGCCTTTGCCCTCCGACACCATGTTCCATCCCGCGGCCCGCGCGACCTATGACTGCGCGATCTGCATGTATCACGATCAGGCCTTGATCCCGATCAAGACCATCGCCTTCGATGAGGGCGTCAACGTCACGCTCGGCCTTCCCTTCATCCGGACCTCGCCGGACCACGGCACGGCCTTCGATATTGCCGGCACCGGACGCGCCAATCCGTCGAGCCTGATCGCCGCGCTCAAACTCGCAGCTCGCATGGCCGCGACGCAATCCGCATGAGCGGGATCGACGATCTGCCGCCACTGCGTGACGTCATCAAACGTTTCGATCTGCAGGCGCGCAAATCGCTCGGCCAGAATTTTCTGCTCGATCTCAATCTCACCGCACGCATCGCCCGCGCCGCCGGCCCGCTGGAAGATTGCACGGTCATCGAAGTCGGCCCCGGCCCCGGCGGCCTCACCCGTGCATTACTGGCGACGGGCGCCAGGCGCGTCATCGCCGTCGAGCGTGACGAGCGCGCGCTCGGCCCGCTCAAGGAAATCGCCGCGCACTATCCTGGTCGGCTCGAGATCGTCATCGGCGACGCCCAGACCTTCGATCCGCGCCCGATGCTATCGGGCGAGCGCGCCAAGATCGTCGCCAACCTGCCCTATAATATCGGTACGCAGCTCCTGATCGACTGGCTGTGCACCGAGCCGTGGCCGCCCTGGTACGACATGATGGTGCTGATGTTCCAGCGCGAGGTCGCCGAACGCATCGTTGCGGTCGAAGATGACGAGGCCTATGGCCGGCTCGGCGTGCTGTCGAACTGGCGCGCCGACACCAAAATCCTGTTCGACATCTCGCCGGCCGCCTTCACGCCGCCCCCGAAGGTGACGTCATCGGTCGTGCGCCTCGTTCCCCGCGCGGAGCCAGAGGCCTGCGAACGACGCCTGCTGGAACAGGTGGCGGCCGCAGCCTTCAACCAACGCCGCAAGATGCTGCGGCAGAGCCTGAAGTCCCTCGGCGTCGATCCGGAGCGGCTCGCCGCAGCTGCCGATGTCGATGTTACCCGGCGTGCCGAGACGGTTCCGGTGTCAGGTTTTGTCGCAATGGCACGCGAATTATCAGAGATCAGAAAGACAAAGAGCATCACGCCGGCGCCCTGATGTCGCGCGCAGGACTGCAGATTGCCGCGCACCTGAAGCAGGCGCAAACGAACGCCACGAACATTGGTAGTCCGTGCGTCAGTCCCTGCATCGCAACGCCGGCGAAGACCGGGCCGATCAGCGCGCCTGCGCCCCACATCAGTCCCATCGTAGCATAGATGCCGACCAGAGCCGGCTCCTCGCATAAAAACATTAATCATCCGCTGGCTATATCTGGCCCTGGAAAACCGGGATCATGGGTAACCGATGATACGACTGCTGCTCCTCCTGCTGGGCGCGGAAGTGGTGCAACGGCGCTGGCGGTTGCTGCTCGCGATCGGCGTGCTGTGGGCTGCCTTGGGCCTCGCTATCGTGATCGACGCGTTCGATGGCAGCACGATCGTGCGCCCTCACTATTTCGGCTACCTGCTGCTGCTGGAAGGTATTGTCAGCCTGCTGGCTGCTCTGCTTGCCGTCACACGTCGGCCCTATCAGTTCGCCAAGGCCGTTATCCTGATCGTACCGGCCGTTATCATCATCGCGCAGCCGCGTCATTCCAACCTGTTGATCGCGATGCTGCTGGGCGGCGTGCTGCTACTCGACGGCAGCGCGCGCATCGTCAGCGCCTGGCTGGTGCGCTTCGAGAACTGGCGGATGGCAATCGGTGCTGGCGTGATCGAACTGACGCTGGCCGCCACCACGCTGGAACCATGGCCGACCTGGTACGAGGGCACGATCGGCTTCAACATCGGCGCGTTGCTGATCGTATCGGGACTGAGCACAATGTTGCTGGCTAATCGCTTGCGGCGATTGCCACCGGATGCACCGATCTCGATGCTGGTGGGCGGCGCGTTTCCGACCGCATTGTGGGTGCCCGCCACGCCGGATGATGCCGGCAAGGACGATCTCGTCGTGCATGTCTGGACACCCGCAGGGCCCGGCCGCAGCGCGCGGCGCCGACCGCTGGTGGACCGCTATATTGCGGCTGTCGACGCCAATGGTATCGTCTCCACCGGACATGCAGCACTTGAGCTCATGCCCAATGTCTATGTCAGCCATTATCCCGCCGTCGAAATCGATCGCGCACCGGATGAGTTCGGCCGCGTGCTGCGCGCGGGCGTCGAGAACGACCTGCCCGGCCGTTTCCAGCCGAGCTATGCCGAGGAAGCACAAGGATGGTGCGAGGCCACTGAACATGTCCGTTTCACGCGCATCGATCGCGTTCGCGTCCGCCACTTCTGGCGCACCTACCGCGTTGATACGACCTACAACCTCACCAGCCGCAACTGCTCGACCGCCGTGGCACACGCGCTCGATGCAGCACTCGAAGGCGTACTCGGACGCACCGAGCGACCGTGGCGCGCATTTTTCCGGGCCGCGGTCACGCCCGAATTATGGGTCGCGGGCGTCTTGCGGCAGCGCGCCGAAGCAATGGCCTGGACACCCGGATTGGTCCTCGACTATGCGCGGCTGCTTCAGGTGTTGGTCGAACCCACGCCGGAACAGATCTCCCCGGACTGGTCGCGCCTCAGACGGCTCAGTATCCGCCGAGCAGCACGGGCCCGCACGCGCACGGCATGACCTTCCGCACGTGTGGCGCAGGTGCGAACCTGGCGCTCTTGGGCACCCTTGAACTCGCCCCCATCCTGTGATTGCTAGGATGCAACGAAGTCTAGGGAAAACAAAAATGGCTCTTTTGAAACGCCAGTCGCTGGTGAAATTCGACGCTCCGCTCTGCGAAACCATCGTCGACACACCGAAGCCGCAGGGCAAGGAAGTGCTGGTCCGCATCGAGTGCTGCGGACTCTGTCATTCCGACCTGCACATCCAGGACGGCTATGCGGATCTCGGCGGCGGCAAGAAGCTCGACACCACGCGCGGCATGACGCTTCCCTTCACCCTCGGCCACGAGATCGCCGGCATCGTCGATGAAGTCGGCCCCGATGGCGATCAATCGCTCATCGGCAAAAAGAAGGCCGTCTTCCCGTGGATCGGCTGCGGCAAATGCCGCGACTGCCTGGCAGGCGATGAGAACCTCTGCGCCAAGAACCGCTTCCTCGGCGTGTCGCTCGACGGCGGTTTCGCAACGCATGTCCTCGTGCCGGACGAGAAGTATCTGCTCGATTACGATCCGCTACCGATCAACATGGCGGCGACGCTGATGTGCTCGGGCATCACCGCTTACGGCGCACTCAAACGTCTCGTCGATCGTCCGCGGCAACGCAACCTGCTGCTGGTCGGTCTCGGCGGCGTCGGCATGGCGGGCGTCGCATTGGCGCAGGCGATGTTCAAGCAGCCGATCTCGGTGGCCGACCTCAACCCCGCCGCACGCGAAGCCGCGCTGAAGAACGGTGCTGCCTTCGCTTACGATCCGGCTGAGCCGGACGTCGCCAGGCGGATGGTCAAGGAGAACGATGGCGGCTTCGATGGCGTGGTCGACTTTGCTGGTAATGACAAGTCCATGAACTTTGCGGTGGCCACGGTGGCGCGGGGTGGCAAGATCGTGGTGTCCGGCCTGATGGGTGGCGAATTCAGCCTGCCCATGGTGCAATGGATCTATAAGCGCATGACCATCGAGGGCTTCATGGTTGGCACGCTTGAGGAAGCCAAAGAGCTGATGGCGCTGGCCCGCGCAGGCAAGCTCAAGCCGACGCCGATGAAGGCGGAGCCGATGGACGATGCCCAGAAGTGGATCGATGAACTGCGCGCCGGGAAGGTCGTCGGCCGGATCATGCTGACCAACTGAATTAGACTGCACTCAGGCTCTGGCCCGGATTGCGCTTCATGCGATCCGGGCTAGGATATGTCCCATTGCAGGATGGGATTCATGGACCATTTCGTCCAACCGGTCAGGTCGCTTGCGCGAATTGCCGCGCTGATAGCCCTGACTTTGCTGCTCTCGGTCAGCGCTGCATTGGCCGAGAAGCGCATTGCGCTTGTGGTCGGCAACTCCGGCTACCAGAACATCACCCGCCTCGATAACCCGAAGAACGACGCGAAGCTGATGGCAGAGACGCTGAGCGGTCTCGGCTTCACGTTGATCGGCGGCACTGCGCAATTGGACCTGGACAAAAGCGCACTTGATCTCGCCGTGCAGAATTTCGGCCGGCAGGTTCAGGGCGCTGACGTCGCCCTGTTCTATTACGCGGGCCACGGCGTGCAGGTCAGCGGCTCCAATTACCTCGTGCCGGTGAACGCCAATCCGACCCGCGAGGCGGATGTCGATTTCCAGATGGTCGATATCAATCTGGTGCTGCGGCAGATGCAGGGCTCCGGCACGCGGCTCAACATGGTTATCCTGGACGCATGCCGGAACAATCCGTTCGGGTCGCGTGGCCTGCGCGCCTCGGAAGGCGGCCTTGCCCAGATGCGCGCACCGGAAGGCACCCTGATCTCCTATGCGACCCAGCCCGGCAGCGTGGCGCAGGACGGCAGCGATGGTAACAGCCCCTATACCAAGGCATTGGCGAGTACCGTGCGTCAGGCTGGGCTTGATATTTTCCAGACCTTCAATCAGGTCGGCCTTGCCGTGAAGCGCGCCACCGGCGGCTCGCAACAGCCTTGGGTGTCGTCATCGCCGATCGATGGCACATTCTACTTCGTGGCACCAACCGCCACCGTGCCGCTCGTCGTGCCGCAGAAGGCCGTGCAGGAAGCACGCCTGCCCGATGCGCCACGGATCGACTTCGACAAATTGCCGATCACCGATCCAATCAAGCTTACGGAAATCAGCGATCGGCTTTATGAGCTGAATTTCGATCCCGAACCGCTGAACAGCAAGAATGGAATCGCGGTTGCGATCCGCGATTTCCAGGTCAAGGGCGGCATGCCACCAACGGGAGAAGCGACCGAGGGCCTGCTGCAGCGTTTGCGCAGCGCGAGCGACCAGAAACAATGGGGCTCGATCGTTTATGACATCAAGAACAAGAAATGGGGCATGTCGTGGGATCAACCGTCCCGCAAGTCAGCCGTGACCAAGGCACGCGCCCAATGCGGCACGGCTCCCTGCCCGCTCGAACTGTCGTTTTACGGAGCGAATTGCGGCGCCTTCGCAGCTCTCGGCGGCAACTGGTCGCTTGTCGCGCGGCCCACGCTTGCACAGGCGCGCGATGCGGCCATCGATCAATGCACCAAAACAGGAAAATCATGTCCGATTGTCGGCGCCATCTGCGCCAACGCCACGATGGGGCCTGACGCGAAATTGTAAGTTCGATCTTTTTTTGAAAGTTATTGAACATGATTTTTCGATCTGGACTTCTGATTGGTTTGGCCATTCTGATATTTTCGGGAGACACAGCTCTGGCACAGGGCGCAACCGGTGGCAGCCTTGGCAATGACAGCAAGACGCTGTCGGGCTCCTCCCCCGAATCCCGATCAGCGGCGCCTGCCCAACGCGAAAGCTCCGAACGCCGCGCGCCGCGCCGTCAGACCGCGCCGCGCAACCGTGGCGAGGGCGCGGGAGGCGGCGGAAATTTCGACGGCGCCTGGTCGATATCGAGCGTAGGCACCTCCGGCTGTTCCGACACATTCACGGAAAGCTTCGTCGTGGCCAACGGAAGGATGATCGGCAAAGACGGCAGCGCCCCGGTCAGCGCCAACGGGACAGTGCGCGGAAGCGGAAACTACAGCGGCATCCGCGTCACCAGCCAGGGTCGCCTCTCCGGCCGTACCGGTTCGGGAGTTTTCCAGCGATCCGATGGATGCTCGGGCCGCTGGGTCGCAAGCAAGCAGTAACCGCCCATGACAATCCCGCAGATCATCATGAAATCCGTCATCCTCCCCTGTCTGCTCATCATCGCACTCGGCGGCAGCGACGCATGGAGTCAGGGCGCAACCGGCGGCAGCCTCGGCAATGACAACAAGACGCTGTCCGGCTCGTCTTCCGAGCCGCCTGCCGCCAAGCCAGCCCGCCGCGAGCGATCCGAGCAGCGTGCAGCTCCAGCCCGCCGCGGCGCTGGTGAGGGCGGCAGCGCCGCCAGATTCGACGGCATGTGGCAGATCACTTTCACCGGTCAGTCGGCGGTGTGCGCGGGCAAAACCGCCAGCAGCACATTGACGATCTCCGGCGGGAGCGTCGGTGGAGGCGGCAGCATCAGTCCGAGCGGCGTATTGCAAGGGGTCGGCAGCAGCGGCAGTGTAAGCGCGGTCATGACCGGCCGCCTGTCCGGCCGCAGTGGTGGCGGCTCGATGCAAATGTCGAATGGCTGCACTGGCCGCTGGACAGCCAGCAAGCAATGATCGGCGGTAGCGCCTACGACTTGCGCTGCGGACGCATCGCTTCGCCGATCGCCACCACGATCGCACAGATCGCCACCAGCACGATCGAGGCTGCGGATGCGGCCGGCAGATCGGTCCCCGTCTCCGAGATTTTGCTGTAGAGTACCAGCGGTAGGATGTTCACCTGCGTGCCGGCCAGCGCCAGCGCCGTGCCATAGGCGCCGACGGCGACCGCTGCCGTCAGGCAATAGGCTGCGATCAGGCTCGGCAATATCTGCGGCAGCATCACTTCAGTCAGCGTGCGGAAGCTCCCTGCACCGAGCGAGCGCGAAGCGAGCATCTGGTTGCGATCGAAATTGCTGATCGCGGGTAGTACGATCAGCACAACGCGCGGCACCAGGTAGTAGGAATAAGCCAGCCCAAGCCCTAACGGCGAAAAGATGAAGCCCCCGATGACAGCGGGATCGAAGTCCAGTTTGGCGAGCAGCAGCGTCACGAAGCCGGCGCGGCCGAGCAGAAGAATGAAACCGTAAGCGACGATCAGCCCGGAGAATGTCAGCGGTAGCGAGATCGCGATCAAGGCTGCCGTACGGAGGCCTGGCGCGAACCGCGCCAACGCAAGTGCAACGCAGAAGCCGACAACGAGCGAGAACAGCGGTGCGACGGCGCCCAACACCATCGTACCGCGCAGGCCGTTCCAGAACACCGGATCACCAGCCAGGCGGCCGAAGGCGCTGCCGCCATCCGCGAAGGCGCCGACGAGCACCGCACAGACGGGGATCAGGAAGAACAGTCCCAGCACCACGCTGCCGGGAACGGCAAAGGCAGCGAGCATGGATATCGGAACGCGCGCGCTCATCGTGATCTTTATTCCGTAATGACGAAAACGCGATCCCCGCGCTATCGCGGAGATCGCTTTGGTGAGTTCGGCTTACTGGCCGAGAACGGCCTTGGCCCAGCCGGCGTCGATCTCCGCCTTCTTCGCGGTGGCCTTGGCGATATCCATCGCCTGCACCTGCGGCGCGGCCGGCATCTTGTCGGCAACGCTCGGCGGCAGGCTGACACCGGGCACAGCCGGACGCACATAACCCTCGGCGAAGATCTTCTGGCCTTCATCGCTCATGATGAAGTTGAGCCAGAGCTTGCCGGCATTCGGGTTCGGGCCGTTCTTCACCAGCGAGATCGCGTATGGCGCGGCTGCCGACGCTTCCTTCGGAATGACGACGGACACGCCATCGCCGAGACCGTCGGTGAACTTGGCTTTCAGGCCGTCGTTCTCGTAGCCGATCCAGATCGGGATCTCGCCCTTCAGGAACTGCGCGTAAGGCGTGGTGCCGACCGTGCGCAGCACATTGCCGGCCTTGGTCAGCTTGCCCAGATAGTCGATACCCGGCGCGACATTGTCCATGCTGCCGCCATTGCCGAAGGCTGCGGCGAAGGCAACCACCTGACCCTGCCCGGTCGAGCGCGGATCCTGATACACAATGGCGTTCTTATATTCGGGCTTCAACAAATCGGCCCAGCTCTGCGGCACGGTCTTGACCAGCTTGGTGTTGACGAGAAACGCCACGCTCAGCGTATGGATGGTGAACCAGCGGCCTTCGGCCTCGCGCAGCGGATCGGCGAGCTTGTCGAAATTCACCGGCTTGAAGCCATCGACGACGCCGGCCTTGGCTGCGTCCAGAGCGGACGCTGCAAAGTAATAGGCCGTATCGGCCTGCGGACGATTGCGCGCCTTGTCGAGGGCAACGACGGTCGCCGCCGAGCCAAGGTCATTGTAGACCATCTCGACGCCGGGATAGCGTTTCTGGAAAGCCTTGAACTGGTTGGCCCAGTTGGCCCAGGTCGGTCCGGTATCGAACGACACGACGAGGCCCTCCTTGCGCGCGGCTTCGTACAGCGTCTTCTCGCCGGCGTAGAGTTCGGCACCTTCGAAGGCCCATGCGGTTGGGCTGATGGCAATGGCGAGGGAAACTGCGGCAACGCCGCTCAGAAACTTGCGTCGGTTCATGTCGATCTCCTTTATGAGGTCGGGGGAAGAAGGCGGATGGCATCGTGCGGGATCGTCACGCCGGTGATCGGCCCGCGCAGATGAGTTTCGAGACGGATGGCCCCGCCGGCGACGGCCATATCGATCCGCCTGACGGGACCAAGATAGCGGTCGGCCGACATGCTGCCCGCGAAGCAGCAGGGATTGCTCGCGTCGACCGGACCCGTGATGGGCTCGACCCGCTCGGGGCGTACGAAGACGGTGACCTTTGTGCCGAGGCTCTTGCCATGCGTATCGCAGGCCAGCGCGCCAATCGGCGTCGTCACCATGCCATCGCCGGAGACGCTGCCGGACCACAGATTGGATTGACCGACAAAGGCCGCGACACTTGCATCGGCCGGTGTCTCGTACAGTTCGCGCGGCGTGCCGATCTGCACGATGCGACCATCGCGCATCATCACGACCTTGTCGGCAATTGACAGCGCCTCTTCCTGATCATGCGTCACCAGTAGCGTCGCAATGCCGGCCTGACGCTGCACGCGCAGAATTTCGTCGCGCATTTCCAGTCGCAACCCCGCATCGAGCGCCGACAGCGGCTCGTCGAGCAGCAGTCCCTGCGGCTCGAACACCAGCGCACGGGCCAGCGCAACGCGCTGCTGCTGGCCGCCCGACAATTCCGCTGGATAGTCCTCTGCCCGCTTACCCATGCCGACACGTCCCAGCATCTCGATGGCACGCGCGCGCCGAGCCTGTTTAGCGATACCGCGCACCTTCAGCGGATAGGCGATGTTTTCCCAAAGCCGCATATGCGGGAACAACGCATAGTTCTGAAACACGACACCCAGACGACGCGCCTCGGGCAGTGACGCGCCGACGTCCTTGCCATCGATCAGGATGCGCCCGGTGTCAGGCTTGAGGAAGCCCGCCAGCAATTTCAAAATCGTCGACTTGCCCGACCCCGACGCGCCGATGATTGCCAGCAATTCGCCGCGACCGATCTCCAGGGCAATGTCGAACACACCAGTGCTCGTGCCGGGATAGCTGTAGCTCACTTGATCGTATCGCAGCGTCACGCGCCTGCCCCCACTTTACGCCGGCCGGTGACCCGCGCCGTCAGCCCGCTGGTCAGCGATGCGATCATCGCCAGCCCAAGCAATACGACGGTGGCCGCGCAGGCAAAGCCCGTCGCGCCATAGAACGCCTGCAACAGCACCACAGGATAGGTGCGCGACAGAAAGCCAGAGACCAGGTTGGATAATTGAAATTCACCGATCGAAAGCGCTGCCACTGTCAGCATGCAGGACAGCAGACTCGTATGCAGCTGCGGCAGTGTGACGTCCCACATACGTGCCGGAAACGATGCGCCGAGCGTTGCGGCTGCGTGCTCATATTCGGCGAGCCCGAGCTGATCCATATCGGCAACAAGAGCCGTCACCGTATAGGGCAGCGTCAATACGAGGTGCCCCGCCGCCAATAGCCAGAAACTGCCGAGCCACGGCAATGCGTCCGACGAGAAGACAAGGATGAAACCGAAAGCGAGAACCAGTTCGGGCACGGCAATCGGCATCAGCGTGACGATCCGCGCCGCGAGCCGCACACCACCCCGCGCGCCGGCATGAATGGCGTAAGCGAGCGGGAGTCCAATCAGGATGTTGAGAATGCAGGTGGTCGCGACGATCTTCAGGCTGGTGATGAAAGCGCGGCGAAAGCTCGGATCACCGGCGACTTCCTGATACCAGCGCCAGGTGAAGCCTGACGGCAGAAGCGTCCCGCTCCAGACTTCTCCAAAAGAGCCGACGAACAACAACAGGACTGGCGCCGCGAGAAAAATCAGATAGGCGATCGCGACGAACGGCACGAGCCATGTCCCCTGTCAAATGTGATGCTGAAGTCTGCGCCTCAGTATAACGGCGGCATATCAGTTTTATGACAGAGCGGCAAAGTTATGCATTTGCGAGAAGGCGTGCTGCGATGCGAGCGATGACGCCGTCGATATCGGCGACGCGCTCGACCGTATTCACCTCTGGCGCATCGGCCATCGCCAGCACCAGACGATTGAACTGTAGTCCCAGCGCCATCTCCGAGAGTGTCCCGACGCCCCCGCCGATTGCGACCAGCACGAGACATGCGCGCGCGATGATGGCATTCCGTGCAGGGCCGATGCCCGTTGCGATGGGGATCGCAACATAGGGATTGGCTGCGTGCCACTCCTCATCGGGCAACAGGCCGACGGGCATGCCGCCTTCCTGCGCGTGGCCCTTGCACGCAGCTTCCATCACGCCGTTCTTGCCGCCGCACAACAGTTGCAGGCCATGGCGCGCCAATGCCACGCCCATCTGTTCGGCGAGATCGTATTGCGCTTGTGTCGCGTCTCGCGGCCCGATGATGCCGATGGGCACACGGCGCAGCTTGCGCGTTGCTGCGAGCCGCAGCAACGCCTCGGAAGCCGTCACAGCTTCTCCACCCTGCTCCACGGCATCATCACGCCACGTGAGCGCCAGCGGATCGAACACCCGTGCGCCATCGCTGAGCTGCTGCGTGCGCTCATTCCAGAACAATGCCTGCATGGTATTAGCCTTCGAGTTCTTGCTGCAATCCGCGCACGAAAGATGTCAGCCCGGTGCGGCGTTCGCGCTTCAGGCGCTCGGCCTTGAGAATCGACTGCACCTCGCTATAGGCCTCCTCCACATTGTGGTTGATGACAATATAGTCGTATTCAGCCCAGTGGCTCATCTCGTGGCTGGCACGGCTCATGCGCCCGCGGATCACTTCGTCGGAATCCTGCGCGCGGGTATGAAGTCGCTTTTCGAGATCAGCCGCCGAGGGCGGCAGGATGAAAACGCTGACGACGTCGGCCCGGGCTTTCTCACGCAGTTGCTGCGTACCCTGCCAGTCAATATCGAACAGCACGTCATTGCCGGCTGAGAGCGCGGCTTCCACCGGTGCACGTGGCGTGCCGTAGCGGTTGTCGAACACCGTGGCCCATTCGAGCAATTCATTGCCCTTGGCCATTTTTTCGAAGCGCGGTTTGTCGACGAAGATGTAGTCCTTGCCGTCAACCTCGCCAGGCCGCATCGGGCGCGTCGTGGCCGAGACCGACAGTTGCAGCCCCGGCATCCGGTCGATCAGCAGCCGCGTCAGCGTTGTCTTGCCGGCACCGGATGGCGATGACAGCACGAACATCAGCCCGCGCCGTTCGACTCCGTCAAAGCCAGCTTCTTGAGAATTTCGGCTGCCTCCGGACATGGTCACTCCAGATTTTGTACCTGTTCACGGAATTGCTCGACCACGTTCTTCATCTCGAGGCCGGTGCTGGTCAATTCCAGATCGTTGGATTTCGAGCAGCAGGTGTTGACCTCGCGATTGAACTCCTGCGACAGGAAATCCAGCCGCCGCCCCACGGGACCGCCCTTCTTGATCATTTCGCGCGACTGCGAAATGTGCGACGCGATGCGGTCGAGTTCTTCGCGGATGTCGGCCTTGGTCGCCATCATCAACGCTTCCTGATTCAGCCGATCACTATCGAAACGATCCGACGCCTCGAGCAACGTCGCGATCTGTTCGGCAAGCCGTGCACGAATGGCTTCCGGCTTCCGGCCCGGTGCGGCCTCGGCCTTCTGCGACAATGCCTCGATCTCGTTCAGACGCTGGGACAGGATGTCACCAAGCGTCATACCCTCACGCTTACGCATCGCGACCAGCGCAGTCAGCGCTTCTTCGAATGCGGCGGCCACGGCAGCCTTCGCCGCCTTGTCCTCGGCCTCGTCAGCCTCGGGCTCGACCACTTCGATGACGCCCTTGATATTCATCAGGCCATCGACGCTCGGCGCGACGGCGTCGATCTTGCTGGCCAATTCGGCGGCAATACGCAGCACCGAATTCAGCACCTCTTCGTTGATCCGCACGGTCGAAGCCGCATTGCTGCGCTTAACGGTGAGGTTCGCGTAAACCGTGCCGCGTGACAGCACTTCAGTGGCGCGCTTGCGGGCGACCGCCTCGACTTCGTCGAAACCCGGGGGCATCCGGAAGCGCAGGTCGAAGCCCTTGGCGTTGACGGATTTCAACTCCCACTCGAAGCTGTAAGGCCCGCTGGTGCCGTGGCTTCGCGCAAAGCCGGTCATGCTCGACAACGCCATCGCGGAACGTCTCCAAAGAATACGAGTAAGATTCGCAAGGCGCGAACCGGCTCAGGTTAGGGCCTTTTCAGGCCAAGGGGAATTCGAAGCAGAAGCCAGCGCAGGGCTTGGTGGTACGGCCTATTGCTGGACAACCGGCGGTGTACCCGTCGACTGCGCAGCGCCCTGACGGGCCGGCGCGGCTGGCGCAGGAGCCGTACGGGCACGCTGCTTGGCCGGTGCGGCAGGCCTGACCGGACTTGTACCCGTCGCGGCGGCAGGATCCGTCGCCGCTCCGGTAGGCGCAGCAGCAGCCTCTTCCGGCGGCTCGACAGCGTCGTTCTGGACGGCCTTCTCGAGCGCGCGCAGCTTGCTGACGTTCTTCTGGTGCGCGTCGTAGGTTTCGGTAAAGGCGTGACCGCCGGTGCCATCGGCAACGAAGAACAGGTCGCGGGTGCGTGCCGGATTGGCAGTCGCCTCAAGCGACGCACGGCCAGGATTGGCGATCGGGCCCGGCGGCAGGCCTTCCACCACATAGGTATTGTAGGGCGACGGCTGCTGGATCTCGCTGCGCTTGATCGGACGTCCCAATGTGCCCTTGCCGCCGACGATGCCATAGATGATCGTCGGATCCGACTGCAGCTTCATCTTCTGGCGCAGACGGTTGGCGAACACGGCGGCCACGCGGCTGCGCTCGTCAGCGCGGCCGGTTTCCTTCTCGACGATCGAGGCGAGCGTCACCAGTTGTTCCGGCGTCTTCGCCGGAATGTCGGCGTTACGGCGTTCCCAGACTTCGGCCAGCACGCGCTTCTGCAATTGCTGCATGCGCTGGATCACCTGGTCGCGCGGCGTGCCACGGGGGAATTTGTAGGTCTCGGGCAACAACGTGCCTTCGCGCGGCATTTCACGGATCGAGCCGGTGAAGATGTCGCTATCGGTCAAACGCGCGACGATCTGCTCGGAGGTCAGGCCCTCGGGAATCGTGATGGAGTGTTGCACGACCTTGCCTTCGACGATGGTGCCGATGACATCGCGCAGATTGGCGTTCTTCTGGAACAGATATTCGCCGGGCTTCAGTTCCGAGCTGGCCTTCAACGCAAACACGGCGCCGATGAAAACCCAGCGATTGGCTGAGATCACGCCTTCGCGCAGCAACGCTTCGGCGATGTCGCCTTTGCCCGCACGCGCGGGGATATTGACGACCTTCTCTTCCTGCAGCGGCCCCGGCGCTTCCAGCGCCTGGCGACCATAGACATACGCGCCGCCAGCACCGAGCATGGCGACGATAATGATGGTGATGATGGCATTACCGGCAACCACGAGCGGATTACGCGCATGATCAGAACGCTTCGGCGGCGGCGGAACCTGCTCCGGCTCCAGCGCGGCACGCGGACTCCTCGGCGAAATGGGCGGCCTCTCACTCATCGATAGTACCTGATCCTGTCGGTTCAATCGTGACGGGGACAAACACGATCCCCGTCAATAACATACGCCCAGTGTAGGAATTAGCGCGGAATACGGCGAAACGGTGGAGGTTCTCTAACCAGCCACGCGCTGTAGGATCACGGACGCATTAGTACCGCCGAAACCGAATGAATTCGACAAGGCAATGTTGATCTCGCGCTTGCGCGGGGTCAATGCGACGAGATCGATCGCAGTTTCCACCGACGGATTGTCGAGATTGATCGTCGGCGGCGCGATGTTATCCCGAATCGCAAGCACACAGAAGATGGCCTCGACCGCACCAGCCGCACCGAGCAGGTGGCCGATCGAGGACTTCGTCGATGACATCGACACTTTTGACGCGGCATTGCCGAGCAGGCGCTGAACCGCGCCGAGTTCGATCTCGTCGCCGAGTGGCGTCGAGGTGCCGTGCGCATTGATGTAGTCGATGTCGGCCGCGGCAATGCCGGCGCGCTTCATCGCAGCGTTCATGCTGCGGAACGCACCATCGCCATCGGGCGTCGGTGAGGTGATGTGATAGGCATCGCCCGACATACCGTAGCCGATGATCTCGGCATAGATGCGTGCGCCGCGCGCTTTGGCGTGCTCGTACTCTTCGAGCACCACGACCCCGGCGCCCTCGCCCATGACGAAACCATCGCGATCCCTATCGTAGGGCCGCGACGCTTTCTCCGGCGCTTCGTTGAAATTGGTCGACAGCGCGCGCGCTGCCGCGAAGCCGGCCATCGCCAAACGGCTGATTGGCGACTCGGTACCGCCGGCGACCATGACATCGGCGTCGCCGAGCGCGATCAGACGGCCGGCATCGCCGATCGCATGTGCGCCGGTCGAACATGCGGTGACGACGGAGTGATTGGGGCCTTTAAGGCCGTGCTCGATCGAGACATATCCCGAAGCGAGATTGATCAGGCGGCCGGGAATGAAGAACGGCGACACTTTGCGCGGGCCGCGCTCTTTCAGAAGCAATGCGGTATCGGCAATGCCGGACAGACCGCCGATGCCGGAGCCGATCATCACGCCGGTGGCGCAGCGATCGTCTTCATTGTCGGGGTGCCAGTTGGCATCGTCGAGCGCCTGCTTGGCGGCGCACATCGCATAGATGATGAAGTCGTCGACCTTGCGCTGGTCTTTCGGCTCCATCCACTGGTCGGGATTGAAGGTACCGCCCGTGCCGTCGCCGCGTGGAATCACACAGGCGATCTGGCTGGTGAGATCAGATACATCGAATGTATCGATCCGCTTTGCGCCGCTCTCACCGTTGAGGATGCGCTTCCAGGTCGGCTCGACGCCGCAGCCAAGTGGCGACACCATGCCAAGGCCTGTGACGACCACCCGCCTCATTGTCGTACCTCCATGGCCCATCCTTGAGCCAATGCCTTTGAGCAATGCCTACGCGTCACAGCAAGAAGCCGGTGGATCGCACAAACGCGATCCGGCCGGCTTCAAAATGTGTCGCGCGAAGGTGTCAGCTCTTTGCGTTCTTCTCGAGAAACTTGGTTGCGTCGCCGACGGTCAGAATCGTCTCGGCGGCATCGTCCGGAATTTCGCAGCCGAACTCTTCTTCGAACGCCATCACGAGCTCGACCGTGTCGAGGCTGTCAGCGCCGAGATCATCGATGAAGCTCGCGGCATCGACCACCTTCTCGGGTTCAACACCAAGGTGTTCAACCACGATCTTCTTCACTCGCTCGCCAATCTCGCTCATATCAACCTCGTGCTTGTTACATTGGGCCCGTCCGCAGACGATACGAGCCATCGTGGAGCGTTTAACTCGTTAAACCTTGCGCAGTTGCGCGTCTCTGGATTGACCCCGTCGTCCCGGACGGAGCCTCGCGAAAACGGCAGGCTCGTCCCCGCCAATATACAGGGTTTCAAATTCCTGCAATGGCCTTCTTTGCCCCACCGTTGGAGGTTCGGTTACCATACTTCGTTTGGCTTGGCCACATAGCCCGGTGACTGTCCAAACCTCAATTAAATCACGACGTTGGGGTTCCCCCGACGCTTAGATCATCGCCATGCCGCCATTGACATGAATCGTCTGTCCGGTGACGTAAGCCGCCTCATTTGAGCTCAGATAGACCGCAGCTGCCGCAATATCTTCCGGCGAGCCGAGACGCCCTGCCGGCACCTTGGTCAGAATCGTTTCGCGCTGCTTGTCGTTCAGCACATCGGTCATCGGCGTTGCGATGAAACCGGGTGCAATGCAATTGGCCGTCACGTTGCGCTTGGCGTATTCCGCCCCCAGCGTTTTCATCATGCCGATCAGGCCGGCTTTCGCTGCGGTGTAATTCCCCTGCCCGGGATTTCCAGTGACGCCGACCACCGAAGTGATGGCGATGATGCGGCCGAAGCGCTTGCGCATCATCAGCTTGGTTGCGGCGCGTGCGAGGCGGAAGGTCGCGGTCAGATTGACGTTGATTACGTCATCCCAGTCTTCGTCCTTCAACTGGACGAACAGATTATCGCGGGTGATCCCGGCATTGCTGACGAGGATGTCGAGCTGGCCCATGGCTTTCTCGGCTGACGGCACCAACTCTTCGACCTCAGCGGTGTTGGAAAGATTGCACGGCAGCACATGCGTGCGATCGCCGAGCTTCGCGGCCAGCGTTTCGAGAACCGCCTTGCGCGTTCCGGACAGCGCCACCGTCGCGCCCTGAGCATGCAGAGCTGTGGCGATGGCTTCGCCGATGCCGCCGGTCGCGCCGGTCACCAGCGCGGTCTTGCCTGTCAAATCGAACATCTTGTCTTCTCCTCTGGCCGCTTACGCCGAACGCGCTGCTGCGAGCGCATCCTTGGCGGCGGCAATGTCATTGGGTCCGCCGACGGCGACGCCGACGGCGCCTTCGGCAATGCGTTTGACAAGTCCGCTCAGCACCTTGCCGGAGCCGACCTCTAGGAAACGCGTCACGCCCTGGCCTGCCATATAGGATACGCATTCGCGCCAGCGCACGGTGCCGGTGACCTGCTCGACCAGGCGGCGGCGGATTTCATCGGGATCCGAGATCGGCGCGGCCAGCACGTTGGACACCAGCGGCACCACCGGCTTGTTGATCGTGACCTTGGCCAGCGCCTCCGCCATCACGTCGGCGGCGGGCTGCATCAGGCTGCAATGGAACGGCGCCGACACCGGCAGCAACATCGCACGCTTGGCGCCCTTCGTCTTGGCGATCTCCAGCGCGCGTTCGACCGCAGCCTTGTTGCCGGACACCACCACCTGACCGCCGCCATTGTCGTTGGCGGCGTGGCACACTTCGCCCTGTGCAGCTTCTTCAGCCACGGCCACGGCGGTCTCGTAATCGAGGCCGAGCAATGCCGCCATGGCGCCGACACCCACCGGCACGGCCTTCTGCATGGCCAGACCGCGGGTCCGCAGCAGGCGGGCCGCATCCGTGACTGAGAGGCTTCCGGCCGCTGCCAGCGCCGAATATTCGCCGAGCGAGTGGCCGGCCACAAAAGCAGCGTCCCTGGCCAGCGAGATGCCGGCCTCGGCCTCAAGCACCCGCATGGTCGCCAGCGACACCGCCATCAGCGCGGGCTGGGCGTTTTCGGTCAATTGCAGCGTCTCGGCCGGGCCATCCCAGATGATTCCCGTGAGCTTCTCGTTGAGCGCCGAATCGACCTCGTCGAACACGGCCCTGGCGGCGGGAAATGCATCCGCGAGCGCCTTGCCCATGCCGACCGCCTGGGAACCCTGCCCCGGAAAGGTAAATGCTGCGGTCATTGACGCCCCGTCATGTTTTTTGGCTTAAACTCGTTCAAACGTGCGCCGTAAGACACTGGCACGACGGGGAATGTCAAGCCGCAGCGCCCAGGATGCACCACGATCCGGGTTCCCGCCCGCTCCCGGAATCCGCTCATTTGGCCCCCGTTTCGCTTGCCATTACTGGGAAAATCCGTATAAGGCCCCGATCCGCAGATCCCGGCCGGGAGCTGAACGGACGGTCACAGCAAAATCACACACAGGTTTGTTGCGATAGGGCCAGTTGGTCCGTCGTCCCGTGCTCCCGCCTTCTGAGCAATATCGAGTCCTTTCCATAAGGGTTCGAAGGGCTTGCCGCCGGGAAACGCGCTAACCTTGGAAAGGACAGCCATGCCTCTTTATGAGCATGTATTTCTCGCACGTCAGGATGCGAGCGCACAGCAGGTCGAAGACCTCACCACCCAGATGACCGGCATCGTCGAAGGTCTCGGCGGCAAGGTCGTGAAGATGGAAAACTGGGGCGTGCGCTCCCTGACCTATCGCATGAACAAGAATCGCAAGGCGCACTTCGTGCTGATGAACCTCGATGCCCCGTCCGCGGCGGTCACCGAGATCGAGCGCCAGGAGCGGATCAGCGAAGACGTCATTCGTTATCTGACCGTCCGTGTCGAAGAGCACGAGGAAGGCCCGAGCGCCATGATGCGCAAGGCTGATCGCGATCGTGAACGCGACGACCGTGGCGGTGGCTTCCGTGGCGACCGCGAAGGCGGCGGTTTCCGTGGCGACCGTGAAGGCGGTGGCTTCCGTGGTGATCGTGGTCCGCGTCGTCCGCGCGACGACGAAGCAGCATCGGTTGAGGAGTAAGAATAATGGCTGAAGCTGGTGCACGTCGTCCGTTTTTCCGCCGTCGCAAGACCTGCCCGTTCACGGGTCCGAACGCGCCGAAGATCGACTACAAGGATTCCAAGCTGCTGATGCGTTACGTTTCCGAGCGCGGCAAGATCGTGCCGAGCCGCATCACGGCCGTCTCCGCCAAGAAGCAGCGTGAACTCGCCCGCGCCATCAAGCGCTCGCGTTTCCTCGGTCTGCTGCCCTACGTTATCCGCTAAGGCGGTTTTCGACCGGCGGCCTCGTGCCGCCGGTCGCTTCTATTTCTCATAAGGCTTCCGGGTCGTCCGGTCGCCGATGGTTGGGGCAAGTGCCTCTAACCGCTCAAAGGGGGCGGGACAGCTGATGATCGCAAGTCTTCTCATCGCGTTTGCCGCCGGCGCTGCCTCAGCGCTGATGTTCGCCTCGATCATTTCGGGCGCGTTGATTTCCCTTTTGCTGTTCTATCTCGCGCCGCTGCCCTTGATGGTGGCCGCTCTCGGCTGGGGTCCGGTGACTGCTGCCATCGGCGGCATCGCAGCCGGCACCTCGCTCGGCCTGCTGTTCGGCATGCCCTATCTCGCCGCCTTCGTCTTCACCGTGGCCCTGCCCGCCTGGTGGCTCGGCCATCTCGCATTGCTCGGCCGTCCAGTGACTGCAGAAGTGCCTGGCGTGAATGGCGCGGCCGCGACACCACCCGTGGTCGAATGGTATCCGGTCGGCCGTATGCTGCTGTGGACAGCGGGTTTCGCCGCATTCACAACCATGGGCGCGCTGCTGACGCTCGGCACCGATGGCGACACTATCGTCTCGGCGCTGCGCCGCGCTCTGACCCGCATCCTGGGATCGCGCGGCGGCGCTAGCGACTCCGAACAGGTCATCAATGCGCTGGTGACGATCGCTCCGGCAGCCGCCGCCATCGTCGCGATCATGACGCTGACGCTCAATCTCTGGCTCGCCGGCCGCATCATCGTGACATCGGGCCGACTGAATCGGCCGTGGCCTGAGCTGAAATCCGCAGCACTGCCGCCGATGACGATGGTCGCGCTGTGTCTGGCCATCGCGCTGTCCTTCATGGGCGGCATCGTCGGCATCTTTTCGCAGATCGTCACCTCGGCGCTGATGATGGCCTATGCCCTCACCGGCTTCGCCGCGCTGCATACGCTGACCATGGGCATGAAAAGCCGCGTGATGGTGCTGGGCCTGACCTACGCCATGGTGCTCGTCCTCGGCTGGCCCATCCTCACCATGGTTGGCCTCGGCCTCGCCGATGCCTTCTTCGGATTTCGCCAACGTTTTCTCGCACGCAAGCCGCCTTCTTCGACGGTGGCCTGACCAACTCACCTCAACTCAACACCTGCTCACCACTTAAAGGAGAACGATCATGGAAGTCATTTTGCTCGAACGCGTTGCTAAGCTCGGCCAGATGGGCGAAGTCGTCCGCGTCAAGGACGGCTACGGCCGCAACTTTCTACTGAAGCGTGGCAAGGCGCTGCGCGCCACCGCCGACAACCGCGCCAAGTACGACGGCATGAAGGCTGACCTCGAAGCCAACAACATCAAGGCCAAGGCGGAAGCCACCACGGTTGCCGAGAAGATCGACGGCCGCAACGTCGTCATCATCCGTCAGGCGTCGGAAACCGGTCAGCTGTTCGGTTCGGTGTCGGTGCGCGACATCATCGCCACCTTCGAGGCTGACGGCGTCACCTTCGCCCGCAGCCAGGTGCTGCTCGACGCGCCGATCAAGACCATCGGCCAGCACAAGATCTCGATCGCCGTGCATCCGGAAGTCGAAGTCAGCGTCAGCGTCACCGTTGCCCGTTCGGCCGACGAAGCCGAGCGCATCAACCGCGGCGAAGACATCTCGAGCCGTCAGGAAGATCAGGACGCAGCCGCCGAAGCACTCGCCGCCGCCGGCGAGTTCTTCGATCCGGACGCACAGGGCAACGCCGAAGAAGACAACGGCTAAGTCACGGACCTCGGAGCTTCTGCTCAAACGAGAAAAGCCCGGCCAGATTGGCCGGGCTTTTTTGTATCGTCACTCAAACGGCTGATCTACTACTGCGAGATCGGCGGCACCGGCGAGCCTGACGAGGCCGGAGGCGCCGGTGGTGCAGCCGACGCCGGAGGCGGTGGTGGCGGCGCGGCCGGTGCCGGCGAAGGCGCAGCTGGAGCCGGGGCCACAGGAGTCGGCGCGGGCACTGGCGGAGTTGCGGGAGGCGCGACCGCTGGCGGCGGAGCTGCGGCTGGCGGAGGCGTTGGAGCCACAGGTGCCGGGGCCGGCGTTGCTGCGGGCGGAGACGCAGGGGCTGCCGGTGCCGGACGGCTTTCCCCTTCAGGCGCCTTCGGAGCCGGCGTGACCGACGGAACGGGATCTGGACGAAGTGCCGGCGTCTCAGGCTTGGCTTCGGGCTTCGCCTCAGGCTTGCTCTCTTCAGCGGGCTTCGCAGGCTCGGTCTTGGCCGGCTCAGGCCGTGGCTCAGACTTGGGTTCAGCCTTCGGCTCAGTCTTGGGTTCGACCTTGGGCTCGTCCTTCACAGGTTCGGCCTTCGGCGGCTCTTCCTGATGACGGCGCCCCTTCTTACCGAGCTTTTGCTTCTGCGCGGGACGCTCTGCTTCGGCGGCAGCCGGCGACTGTGCGTCTACGGGCTTGGCCGCATCGGGCTTCGCTTCGGGATTGTCTGTCGCCGGGCGCGCCTGTCGCCGGGCATTGCGGCCCTGGCGCGTGCCGGGCTCGGCCTGAGCTGGTGCAACATCGGCATCGGGCTTGGCGGCCTCCTGCGGACGTAGCCGGCGTCCCGGCGGCGGAGCCTCGGACGGCGGCGCAGCACCGGGCTTGGCATCGGCCGGGGCCGGCTTCTGCTCGGTCGTGAGTTCACGGCCCTGACGCGTCAGGTTATCCCCGGCAGGACGGCGGTCGGCCGCCCCGTTGGACACGACATAAGCGGCCATGGACGCCGCCATATCTGTACTTGTGGTGTAGTGCTGGCGCAGGAAGGCCGGCAACTGACCGGGTGCCACCGTCTTCAGCAGCCCGCGCGGACTTTTATGGCAGACGGCACAGCCGCCCGCGAAAATCTGGGAGGGTGACTTTCCGGCTTCGAGGTTTTGGGCCTGTGCCGGGACTGCCGCGAAGCTAATCAGGAGCATCACCGTCGCTAAACTGAGCGCTCGGCTCAACATTTCAATCTCCTGATGTGGCTAGCTTAATCACGCGGATCACCTTGTATCCGATTGTGACGTGAATGGAAGCATCGACATATCGCAACGATGTGATCGGAACAATCGGGATAGCGGCATTGCAGCGTGCGCATTGGCACAGGCGGTGCACCGCTACTATCTTCTACACAAGAGCTAGGGAGACAGTTGATCTCGTGCACGGCGGGAAGTTACGCTGTTGCTTCAGTTTGCGCGTGATCGGATCATTGGGGTGATTTCGATGGACCGTCTGTTGCGATTCTTCCTGAGTCAGTACATTCGCCGAGGGGCAATAACCTTCACCACGGCCTCCGGCCAACAGTTTACCTTCGGTGATGGCTCCGGGCCTCCCGTCTCTGCCCGCTTCGTCACCAAAGCCGCCCAACGCCGACTACTTCTCGATCCCGAACTGGCACTCGGCGAGATATTCATGGACGGGCTCCTCGTTATGGAGCGTGGCACCATTGCCGACCTGCTCGCCATCGCCCTGAACCAGCCCGACATGGCGCCCCGCTGGGCCAAGCTGCAATGGTGGCTCCGCTACGTCCTGCGCCACGCCCAGCAGTTCAATCCCCGCACGCGCTCCCGCAACAACGTTGCCCATCACTACGATCTGGACGCCCGACTCTACTCATTGTTTCTGGATGCCGACAAGCAATATAGCTGTGCCTATTTCGAAGGACCGGACGCGACCCTGGACGACGCCCAACTCGCCAAGAAGCGCCACCTCGCGGCCAAGATGCTCATCGAAAAAGGCCAACGCGTACTCGACATCGGCTCCGGCTGGGGCGGGCTTGGGCTCTATCTGGCAGAGATGACCGGTGCCAATGTCACCGGCGTTACGCTGTCCACCGAACAGCTGCAGGTCGCCAATGCCCGGGCCGGCGAGAAAAACCTCAAAGACCGCGCAAAATTCCTGCTCGAGGACTATCGCGACATCCCCGGTCCATTCCACCGCATCGTCTCCGTCGGCATGTTCGAACATGTCGGCGTCGACCATTACGACACCTACTTCAAGCGGTGCGCAGAACTCCTGACCGAGTACGGCGTCATGGTGCTGCACTCCATCGGCCGCCCTGAGGGACCCGGTATCACCAATCCATGGGTCGCCAAGTACATTTTCCCCGGCGGCTACATCCCCGCTTTGTCGGAAGTTCTCCCGGCGATCGAACGGGCCGGGTTACTGGTCTCGGACATCGAAATCCTGCGGCTGCATTATGCCGAGACGCTCAAGGCATGGCGCGAGCGCTTCATGGCACGACGCGAGGAAGCCGTGCGGCTCTATGACGAGCGCTTTGCGCGGATGTGGGAGTTCTATCTGGCGGCGTCGGAAATGTCGTTCCGTATGCAGAACGTGATGAACTTCCAGATCCAGCTCACCAAACGTCAGGACGTTGTGCCGTTCACGCGCGATTATATCGGGCAGGAGGAAGCTCGGCTTCGAGCCAGGGAACGTAGCCAGCAACCGCGTCTGCAGATTGCCGGCGAATAGGCTGGTTTAGTGCTGGAATAGGAGCGTCGCATGCCGGCGGCGCAAGACAGGCCGTGGCCGCAGAATGGCGGGGCGCTGGAGGCGCGCTTTGGCGGCGGAGAGCGCTTTCGTATCGCATGGGACATTTTCAAGCTGCGCGGTGCGCTCGAACGTGTCGATCAGCGTGGACAACCACGCAGAACCGTCGGTTCCGGCAGCCTGAGTTCCGGCATCGGGATGCTGGTGACGCTGGCTCATGGATCTATCCTTCGCCTCTTATTCGTTTTGAAGCCAACGCCCGGCTCCCCGCGGGGTTCCGGCATTGCCGTGCCTGCCAGCCGCTGGCTCTCTTATAAGTGCGAGAGATCGCCATCCGGTTCAGGCGCGGGGCGCAATTTTTCCGGGTTCCTTAAGCAATGATTCAGATCCCTCCCCTTGCTGCGGTGGAAGCGTCAAGCGCAATGCGCGCCACCGGCCGGAATTCCCCCGCCTTGATGTGTGAATCGTGCATAAGGCCGCTTCGTCCTTCCACTCGGAGACCGTCAGGCGCTTAGTCGCCGACGCCCGCGTGACCACGCCGTTCATCCGCCCAATTCGGAAGACCCAATAGAGACCATGGCCGCATTCGATTCGAACGTTCTCAAGCTCACCCCCGAGGCGGGCACCCCGGCCTATCGGTCGGCGCCGCACAATATCGAGGCGGAACAGGGCGTGCTGGGCGCGATCCTGGTCAATAACGACGCCTTCTACCGGGTCTCGGACTTCCTCAAGGCCGAGCATTTCTTCGAGCCGATCCACCAGACGATCTTCGAAACGGCCGCTGCCATCGTGCGCGCCGGCAAGATCGCCACACCCGTGACGCTGAAGACCTTCCTGCCGACCGACACGGATCTCGGCGGCATGACCGTGGGCCAATATCTCGCCCGCCTCGCCGCCGAAGCCACCACCATCATCAATGCGCAGGATTACGGCCGCACGATCTATGAACTGGCGATCCGCCGCCAGCTGATCAATGTCGGCGAGGACATGGTCAACGTCGCCTATGACGCGCCGGTGGACTTCGCTCCCCGCGCCCAGATCGAGGATGCCGAGCGCCGGCTGTATGAGCTGGCCGAAGCCGGCCGCTATGACGGCGGCTTCCAGCGCTTCTCCCAGGCGATGACCACCGCGCTCGACATGGCGGCCAACGCCTATCAGCGCGACGGCAAGCTTTCGGGCATCTCCAGCGGATTGCGCGACCTCGACGCCCGCATGGGCGGATTGCAACGCTCCGACTTGATCGTGCTCGCCGGACGTCCCGGCATGGGCAAGACCTCGCTCGCCACCAACATCGCCTACAACATCGCCGCCGCCTATCAGTCCGAAGTGCAGCCCGACGGCAGCATGAAGACCATCAATGGCGGCGTCGTCGGCTTCTTCTCGTGCGAAATGTCGGCCGAACAGCTCGCCACGCGTATTCTAGCAGAGCAGACCGAGATTTCCTCCAGCGCGATCCGCCGCGGCGGCATCACCCAAGCCGAATTCGACAAGATCCGCGACTACACCATCAAGCTGCAGAACCTGCCGCTTTACGTCGACGAAACCGGCGGCCTGTCGATCTCGCAGCTCACCGCCCGCGCCCGCCGCCTGAAGCGGCAAAAGGGCCTCGACGTCATCATGGTGGACTACATCCAGCTGCTGCAGGGCTCGGGCAAGCGCTCCGACAACCGCGTGCAGGAAGTCACCGAGATCACCACCAGCCTCAAGGCGCTGGCGAAGGAATTGAACTGCCCGGTAGTCGCGCTGTCGCAGCTCTCGCGTCAGGTCGAAAATCGTGAAGACAAGCATCCGCAGCTGTCCGACTTGCGTGAATCCGGATCGATCGAGCAGGACGCCGACGTGGTGGTCTTCGTGTATCGCGAGGAATACTATCTGCAGGCCAAGGAGCCGCGACTCGGCACTCCCGAACACGAGAAATGGCAGCTCGAGATGGATCTTGCGCACGGCAAGGCCGAAGTCATCATCGCCAAGCAGCGTCACGGCCCCACAGGCACCGTCGACCTGCAGTTCGAAGGCCAGTTCACCCGCTTCAGCGATCTCGCCGGTGGCGCCCAGTTCCGCGCCCCGCAGGAGTGACGTGCGTGCGGTTGAACCGTCTCTGACGCGCGCATATTGTGCGGCGCAAAATTCGATCGTGTGACCCCATCACACGATCCCTGTGCCAGGACATTTCGATGAACAGCGTCTCCGACCCAAAACCAACAACTCCCGCCGACATGGAGTTGCCCGCAGACGCCAGCGGCAGCCTGACCATCGATCTCGACGCCATCGTCGCCAATTGGCGCAAGCTCGAAAAGCATGGCGTGCCCGCCGAATGCGGCGCGGCGGTGAAAGCAGACGCCTATGGCTGCGGCATCACCCCCGTGGTGCGCGCGCTGGCGAAGGCGGGCTGCAAGACCTTCTTTGTCGCGACCTTCGACGAAGCCCGTGCCGCGCGCGCCGCTGCACGGGATGCGGCGATCTATCTGCTGAACGGTTTCCCGCCGAATTCCGGCGATGCGCTGGCCGCCATCAATGTGCAGCCGGTGATCGGCGATCTCAACGAACTCGCCGAATGGGACATGTTCTGCCGCCGCACAGGCTGGAAGGGCGGCGCGGCGGTGCATATCGACACCGGCATGAACCGGCTCGGCCTCGGCCTGGTTGACGTCCAGGGCCTGATCCCGCGCCTCGGCTCGGGCGATCACGGCTTCACGCTGGTGATGAGCCATCTCGCCTGCGCCGAACAACTGCATAATCCGATGAACGCCCGGCAATATTCCAGTTTCCGCGAGGCGTCCTCGCTGTTCTCCGGCGTGCCTGCATCCCTCGCGAATTCGTCAGGCATCTATCTCGGCGCGGCCTATCAGTTCGATCTGATGCGTCCGGGCGCAGCGCTCTACGGCGTCAATCCGACGCCGGAAGCCGACAATCCGATGGCACCCGTGGTCGATCTCAAGGTGCGCATCCTGCAGACCCGCAGCGTCGAGCGCGGTGACAGCGTCGGCTACGGCGCCACCTGGACCGCGCGTCGTCCGACCAGACTTGCGATCATCGCGGCTGGCTATGCCGACGGCTACTTCCGCGCTGCCGGCAGCAGCGACGGCACCCGCGGCGCCGAGGTCATCATCGCCGGCCAGCGCTGCCAGATCGCCGGCCGTATCTCCATGGATCTGCTCGCGGTGGATATCACCGACCTGCCCCACAACGCTGCCCGCCGTGGCCATCTGGCAACGCTGATCGGCGACGGCATCACTGTCGACGAACTCGCGCATCACTACGGCACCATCGCCTATGAGGTGCTGACCAGCCTCGGCCGGCGCTACCTGCGGGTCTACAAGGGTGGCGACGGCACCGCCGCGACGTCCTAGACGTCCACTTTGAAGCTAAGTTCGATCTCGGAGGCTGGCAGGCCGCCGCGCATGCCCCAGTTCTCCAAAGGCTGCTCGTTCAGGACAATCTTGATCTCGAGTTCCGGAACGCCGAGCGCCGCAAGATTCTGCACGAGCGTCTTGTAGAGGCTGCGCTTGGTCTCGATGGAGCGGCCGGCGAACATCGTTATCTCGACCCGCGTGAAACGCTGCGAGCGCCCGGTCGGCACGATGCGCTGCGTCTCGCTATAGGTGTCCACCGTGACGTCGCGGTCCCAGTCCGGAATTTTGAGCGCTGCCAGCATCGCCGACTGCACGGCCTCGATGACCTCGATCTCGCGGCCCCGCGCCCATTCTCCGGTGACAATTCTTGTGACTGGCATCGCCCTCTTCCATCGGATCGGTTGCACCTACACGACTGGAGCGCTCTTGTAACGTCCCGCGCTTGGAGAGTCGCGCCTTGAACTTCATCTTCGTCTGCACAGTCGGCCTGATCGCCGGCACCATTTCCGGGATCGTCGGCACCGGCTCATCGATCATGCTGATGCCGGTGCTGGTGTGGCAGTTCGGCCCGAAGGAAGCCGTGCCGATCATGGCCGTCGCCGCCGTGATGGCCAACCTGTCGCGCATCCTCGCCTGGTGGCGCGAGGTCGACTGGCGCGCCACCGCCGCCTATTCGCTCACCGGCATTCCAGCTGCAGCCCTGGGCGCACGCACGCTGCTGGTGCTGCCGTCGCATGTGGTCGATCTCACCATCGGACTGTTCTTCATTGCCATGGTGCCGCTGCGCCACTGGCTGGCGCGGCGCTCCTTCACCATCAGCCTGTGGCAACTCGCGCTTGGCGGCGCGATCATTGGCTATCTCACCGGCATCGTCGTCTCCAGCGGCCCACTCAGCGTGCCGCTGTTTCTGTTTTACGGCCTCGCCAAGGGCGCCTTCCTCGCCACCGAAGCCGCGAGTTCGCTCGGCCTGTATCTCAGCAAGTCTGTCACCTTCCAGCGGTTTGGCGCGCTCGATCTCGACGTGCTTGTGAAAGGCCTGATCGCCGGCGCCTCGCTGATGGCCGGCGCGTTCATCGCCAAACGCTACGTACTGAAACTGAGCGTCGAGACGTTCCGCCTGGTCATGGACGGGATCATGCTTCTGGCGGGCGTAAGCATGGTGCTGTCGGGCATGGCGCTGATCTAGGGCGTGTACTCACAAGTCGCGGTAAGTATGTCCGCTATCCCCGCGAATTGCAGGCTCAAACAGGACATCGTCTCGGGTCCGAAAAGCGCCAACAGGAGATTCCCAAACGGCAGGCCATTGGGAACCAGCGCTGTTTAAAGTTGTATCTATTACTTACAAGTACGCGCGACTGACGTTCATAGAAGGCGATCAACCAGCAACAGGTATTAGTATCTCGCGAAGCCGCATTCCGACGTGCGCAGTGCAACATAATGCTTTGCCTCGCCGCCTACAGTAATGCCAATATTTCCAACCTATTATTAAGGTTCGTCATCCACGCTGAAATCCGGAATTTCATTTGTTTCATTTGTAACGACTACTGGACGCTTCATGCGCGCGTTCTATGGAAGACTGGCCCGGCTGCCAGGATTTTCATTGGTGGTGCTCGGCGTCTTCTTTGCGACGTCGATCATCGTTGTGTTTTTGGTGGATCTGCAGGCGCGCCATCATGCGGCGCTCTCTGAGGCAAGAAAGGCAGCACTGAACATCGCCGAGATTCTCGCCGAACACACGGCGCTGACCTTTGAGGGGATCGATCGAACACTGCTCGAAGCCGAGAGAATTCGCGAAGATAACCTTTCGGGAAAGTATGCAACGCCCGAAGCCGCCAATACCGCCTTGCGTCTTCTCAAGAAGGCCTCATCGATCGTCGTTGCCGTCGGCTGGACAGATGCAGCCGGTAACCTTCTTGCGCATTCCTACGATCGCACGCCGCCGCGAAGCAACATCTCCGACATGTTGCACTTCACCGCTCAACGCGATCAGGCCGACGGCCGGCTGTTTATTGCGCCCCCCTATCCCTCGGCTGTCACCGACAAATGGTTGACGGCGGCCTCGCGCCGGTTAAGCAACGCCGACGGCAGCTTTGCAGGGGTCGTAACTGCGCCGCTCGACCCGACACATTTCACGCAGGTCTATCGCGCGATCGATGTCGGCAAGGGCGGATCCGTGCTGTTGCTGCATCGCGCGGGCACGGGGCGGGTTCTTGCGCGAGAGCCCGCGAGAAAAGGAGCCATCGGAAAATCTTTCGCGGATAGCCCGCTCGTCTCCGAATATCTGCCAAAATCGGAAGCGGGCACCTACGAGACGATAGGCGTTATCGACGGCATCGCGCGCCTCGCGGGGTACAAGGCTGTGCCCGGACTGCCGCTGGTCTTGGTCATCACATACGCCCGCAGTGAGGTGCTGGGACCATGGCGCCAGCACCTTTACATGGTGGGCCCGCTCGTCGCCATGATCGTTGCCGTCATCTTGTTCGGCACGTTTAGGATTTTGCGCCAGACGAATAGTCTTGCCGTGAAAACTAGGATTCTGGAACGAACGAACATGCAGTTCGATGCTGCCTTGAGCAACATGTCGCTAGGGCTCTGCCTGTTTGACGCGAACAAGAATCTGGTGGTTTCGAATGGCCGCTTCCGCGAGATGTACGGTTTCCCGGAAGAACTCGTCAGGCCCGGAACACCTTTGTCTCTCATGCTGCAGGCCCTCAAAGATCGCGGAAAGCACGATTTGTCCATCGAGGGGGATGTTCAGGAGATTCCGACGAAGCAAAGACAGATTTTTATGACTGCCGACGGTCGCGTGATTTTAATTCAACGCAGGTCGATTGCGGATGGCGGATGGGTCGCAACCCATGAAGACATCACCGAGCAGAAACGCGCACAGCGCTTGTTGACTGATAAAGCTGCTGAACTCGAGCGGATCAACATGCGCTTCGACGCCGCGATGAACAACATGTCGCAGGGTCTTTCGCTATTTGATGGTGAGCAGAGGATCATTCTTTCAAATGCGCGCTATGCGGAAATCTATCACCTCAGCGAGGAACAGGTGAAGCCAGGGACTACGCTGCGGCAAATCATTGAATATCGCCGGGCGAAGAGAACAAATTGCGAAATGGCTGCGGATGTCCTTGTCGACGCCAAACTGAAACTGGAGAAAGAGGTCCAGGAGCTTGTCGACGGGCGCCTCATTTCGATGACGCGCCATCTGATGCCGACCGAAGGGTGGCTGGCGACTCATGAAGATGTCACGGCGCAAAAACACAGGGAGCAGTTGCTGGCCACGAAAGCCGTGGAGCTGGAGCAGACCAACGAACGCTTCGACATTGCGCTGAGCAACATGTCGCAGGGTCTCTGCATGTTCGACGGAGCGAAACGGCTCGTTGTCTGGAATGATCGTTATGCGGAACTATACCAGTTGCCTGCGGCTTTGTTGAAAGTCGGGACGCCTCATGAGGCTATCATCGCCGATCGCGTCTCCCGTGGCATTCTCAAGGGCGGGACGAGCGAACCAGCCATCAGGAAAAAGATAGCTGAATTGGGCCAGCACTCGACCGATTCAAGCTCGGCCAGGGTCGATGAATTTGCGGATGGGCGATTGATGCTCGTCACCCGACAGCCGATGAAGGACGGCGGTTGGGTTGCAACGCACGAAGACATCACCGAACGGCGGCGCGCAGAGGCCGAGATCGTTCACCTGGCGCGTCACGATGCGCTCACGGGACTTGCGAACCGAACACTGTTTACCGAGAAACTTGAGGAGGCGAGCCAGCGTCTTAGCCGCCATGACGATGGCTTTGCCGTGGTCATGCTCGACCTCGATAGATTCAAGACCGTTAACGACACGCTGGGACATCCCGCTGGGGATCGTTTGCTTGTTGAGTTCGCACAACGACTGAAATCGTCGACTCGCGAAACCGATGTGGTGGCCCGCCTTGGCGGTGACGAGTTTGCGATCATCCAGGACGGCGGCCCCAATCCGCAGGAGGGTGCAATCGTGCTTGCCCTCAGGATCATCGATGCCATTGCTCAGCCATTTGATCTCAACGGCCACCAGGCCAGCATCGGGATCAGCATTGGAATTGCCCTCGCTCCGGAACAGGGCGTCGATCCCGAGGACCTGTTGAGAAAAGCAGATCTCGCGCTCTACGACGCCAAGACGGGCGGGCGAAACGATTTCCGCCTGTTCCAGTCCGAAATGATTGAGGCTGCCCACTCGCAGAAGATATTGGCAAACGAACTGCGGGACGCGATCGCGCGAAATGAATTCGAAGTGCACTATCAGCCGGTGGTTGACGCCAAGACACGGCAGATCCGCGGCGCCGAGGCGCTGGTCCGCTGGCGGCATCCGTCGAAAGGGCTCGTCGCTCCCGATCAATTTATTCCGCTCGCGGAAGCGACGGGGCTGATCCTTCCTCTTGGCGAGTGGATCCTGCACCAGGCTTGCACGGATGCAGCGTCGTGGCCGGCTCACCTCAAGATCATGGTCAACATCTCTGCGGTTCAAGTCAGTAAGGGAAAGCTGCTCGACGTCATGCTGGATACTCTGATGGAGACGGGTCTTTCGCCTGAACGGCTGGAGTTGGAAATTACGGAGACGGCTCTTCTTGAGAACGCGACGGCGCATCTGGGGACGATACGGCAGCTGAAGAATCTCGGCATCTCCATAGCGCTCGATGATTTTGGCACTGGTTATTCAACGGCGAGTTATTTGACCAATTTCCCGTTCGACAGGATCAAGATCGACAAATCCTTCGCACAAGGCGCTCCCAATCGCCGCGATTGCGCAGCGGTAGTGTCCTCGGTGCTTGCGCTGGCCCGTGGTCTTGGCATCGCAACGACGGCCGAGGGTGTCGAGACCGAAGAGCAATTTGAATATCTGCAGGCTGCAGGCGTGGACCTCGTCCAGGGCTTTCTGTTCGGTCGGCCCGTCCCGCTCTCCGAATTCGACCTCGATGCCGCAGTTTCATTTGGAAATGGTGCTGCTGACGGCGAGTTGTGCGGAGAGGTCATCACCGCAGGGAGATGACCGCCGCGTTTCAAACGGCGGTCAGGTGAGCCGCGCCGCTGCTGCAACGAAGCGCGATATCGGCCACGGCTCCGGAAGCGCCATTAGGATTTGGCTACGCGCTTAGGAGTCCACGCCCTGGTTCGTCGGGACGCAGCGTCAGCACCGACACGCCGGACGCTGTCACGGCAACGGTGTGCTCGAATTGCGCGGACAGCGACCCATCTCTCGTCACAACAGTCCAACCGTCATCCATGGTTCTCACATTCCGCCGGCCGCGATTGAGCATCGGCTCGATCGTGAAAACCATCCCCTCACGCAGGGCGAGGCCCGTCCCCGGCTTTCCGAAGTGCCGAACCTGCGGTTCCTCATGCATCTCCCGGCCGATGCCGTGACCGCAATATTCACGCACCACGGAATAGCCGTTGCGCCTGGCATGTCGTTCGATCGCCCAGCCGATGTCTCCGAGCCGCACGCCCGGGCGAACCGCCCGGATGCCCATCCACATCGCCTCATAGGTGGTCTCGACTAGCCTTTTGGCGGCCGGATTCACCTCGCCAACGAGATAGGTCTTGCTGGAATCCGCGATGTAACCGTTCTTCTCGAGCGTGATGTCGAAATTGACGATGTCGCCGTCGCGAAGCACATGCGATTGCGATGGAATGCCATGGCAGACCACATCGTTCACCGACGCATTCAACACGAAACCATAGCCATATTGGCCCTTGCTTGCGGGTCGGGCCTGGAGATCGTCGACGATGAACCGCTCGACCATTTCATTCACGTGAAGCGTCGATAGGCCGGCGAGCGAGCTGCGATCCAGCAGCGCGAAGACGGACGCCAGGAGCCGCCCGGATTCGGCCAGCAAGGCCAGTTCCTCAGGCCGCTTCGTCATGCTGCACCGACAGCCAGCGGCTGAGCCGAAACGCCTGCGGAGCTGAGTTCACGCGCCATGATCTCATTGAAACTGAGCGTCGGATTGGTCTCGCACAGCATGCCGATCTTGATCCAATAGGCGGCCTGCGCATTGATCGAACGAAGCGAGACTGTGCTCGCTTTGCGCACCTGATCGTGCAGATCGTCGTCAATGTTCACAATACCCATGGGCGCCTCCTATATGATTCGTACATGAATCATATATTCCCCGCATGCGAGAAAGCCAAGAGCGGTTTGTCCTGACTGCCTGCACCGCCCTCCCCAAACGCAAATCGGCCGCCCTGAGGCGGCCGATCGCAGTCCTGAAAATCTGAGCTACCCGCGGCTTAGTAGCCGTATCCGCGGTTGCAGGTCGAGCAGCCCTGCTGCACCGGTGCGTAATAGACCTGCGCCGGAGCGACCATCTGCACACGCTGCTGCGTGGCGTATTGCGCCGGAATGCGCTCGTAATCGACGCGCGCAGGCGCGACCATCACGGTCTTCGGCACCATCACCGTCTCGTACTGCGCTGGCGTGCGGCGCGCGACGGTGCGACCGGGAGCGACCATTACCGTCTCTTCGACCGTGCGATACTGCGGCGGCACCACCTGCTGCTGATAGCAAGTCTGGCACGGCGGCGGTGGCGCGTAGCAATTATAGCAGCCAGCCGAGGCAACACCGGGCATCGCCATTCCGGCGACAGTGGCGAACAGCGCAGCAGCAATCAATTTTGTCATGATGAGACCCCGTGGCGAGCTTGTTTGAAATGGGTTCGTATCGCTTTGATGCGCGACACTTAGCCAAGCACCACCACCGGTCAACGCGGTCCTGATATTTACCTTGATGAACGTGCTTAAGATTTGATGACGGCAACTATCAGGATGCCAACGCAGACACAGCTGCACTGCGTCTGGATTCACAGCCCAGCGCAGCGTGAGATCAACCGGTCCCTGCGGACTATCTTAATAACCGTCGCGGGGCAGCCCGAAGAGTTGCTCGAACACACTCGGTTGGCGAACCACCCATTGGCCCGGTTCGCCCGTTCTCAGATCCCGCACATAACGTGGCGGCGCTTCCACATAGTAAAGCGGCGGCGGCGCGCGAATGCCGGTATCCATCGTGATGGGATAGCGCGCGGTGCCGGCGCGATAGCGCGCATCACGGTAGTCAGAGGCAAGTACCGGCGTCGCCAGCATCGCTGCACCCAGCACAATCATCAAAATACGCACGGCACACCTCACGCTGACGACACTGCGGTGAGGCTATCGAGCGGAGGTTAATGAAGGATTCGTCGCACGTGCAGTTCCACACGAGCTACTGCGCAGAATGAATGGACTCGCGAAGCGCTGGACTCGGCTCAGCTGGTTGGTCGAGCAGCCTCGATTGCTCACCACTGCTTGCATCTGGATTCTGCTCGCGGCGCGTCCACCGAGCGTAAGCAATCGCCAAGTTGAAGAAGGACCGCTGCAGAGGCTGCACCTCCGGCATCGCTGCGGCAAAGGCGATCCAGGCCGACATTGCCGACCAGTTCTCGCGCGTCGGAATTTTGGCAACCGAACAGACCTTGCCCATGTGCCGGTCGATGCGTCCCACTTGGCGAGGCTGGCAAACCCTTCGAGAAGAAACTTGCAAATGCCCCGTTCAACCGCGTAGACCAAGAGAACAAACCAAAAACACCTACAGCCGCGATTCCTTCCGCCAATGGCCAAAAACCTCCTCTCCTTCGTCTGCCAGAATTGCGGTGCCGCCTATAACAAGTGGCAGGGCAAGTGCGACGCCTGCGGCGAGTGGAATTCGCTGGCCGAGGAGGACACCACCGGCGTCACCACGATTCCGGTCAGCGCGCGCTCCAAGCGCAAGGGGCGCACCTTCAATCTCGAAAGCCTGACCGGCCAGAGCAACGATGCGCCGCGCATTGCCTCGGGGATGGGCGAGCTCGACCGCGTCACGGGCGGCGGTTTCGTGCGCGGCTCGGTGCTCTTGATCGGCGGCGATCCCGGTATCGGTAAATCGACCTTGCTGACGCAGGCCACCAGCCTGATGGCGCGGGCGGGCCATCGCGTGGTTTACATCTCCGGCGAAGAAGCCGTGGCACAGGTGCGGCTGCGCGCGTCGCGGTTGGGCCTTGCAGACGCCTCGGTGCAGCTCGCGTCCGAGACCTCGGTCGAAGATATCATCGCCACGCTGTCCGAAGGCACGGTGCCGCGGCTGATCGTGATCGACTCGATCCAGACCATGTGGACCGACACCGTGGAATCCGCGCCGGGCACAGTGACTCAGGTCCGCGCCTCGGCGCAGGCGCTCATTCGCTTCGCCAAGAAATCCGGGGCCACTATCATCCTGGTCGGCCATGTCACCAAGGACGGCCAGATCGCCGGGCCCCGTGTGGTCGAGCATATGGTCGATGCCGTGATGTCCTTCGAGGGCGAAGGCTCGCAGCAGTTCCGCATCCTGCGCGCGGTGAAGAACCGCTTCGGCCCGACCGACGAGATCGGCGTATTCGAGATGACCGGGCTTGGCCTGCGCGAGGTCTCCAACCCGTCCGAGCTGTTCCTGTCCGATCGCGATCTCGGCTCGCCGGGCACCGCCGTCTTCGCCGGCATGGAGGGCACCCGCCCGGTGCTGGTGGAACTGCAGGCTCTGGTTGCGCCGACGACTTTGGGCACGCCGCGCCGCGCCGTGGTGGGTTGGGATTCCTCCCGGCTGTCCATGGTGCTGGCAGTGCTGGAGGCCCATTGCGGGGTCAAGCTGTCGGGCTACGACGTCTATTTCAATGTCGCCGGCGGATTGCGCATCAACGAGCCCGCCGCCGACATGGCCGCGGCCGCAGCGCTGGTGTCGTCGCTCTGCAATGCGCCGCTGCCCACCGACGCGGTCTATTTCGGCGAAATCTCGCTGTCCGGCGCGGTGCGCCCAGTGGCGCAGACCTCGGCGCGGCTGAAAGAAGCGGCAAAACTCGGCTTCGGCCGCGCAGTGCTGCCGGAATCGGCGCGCGGCGATCCCGGCGGCGATGCCGGACTGTCGCTGAATACCATCGGCGGCCTGACCTCGCTGGTCGCCGATATCGCTGCGCGCGGCGTCAAACCCACGCGCGACAACAGCAAAAGCACAGATGCCGAGAAAAATACCGTACCGGCGCGATTCAAGCGCCAGGACGGCTGACAGCGACGTGACCTGCGCTGCCGCGGCCGCTATAGAATGCGCGCGCGACAGACTGCGCAGATGTGCAACACGCTCCGTTAAGGCCCTCTGCCGAAAGCGGAACAATGGTGTGATCAGGTGTGCTCTTACGGCCGATAGCGGTTTTCCGGCCTTGCGAGACGTGCCATATCACCGTCACCTGAAGCGGCAGCCTGTGCCGATTCGCGGTTTCTGATTCACGAGCGGACCTGACCAGCCGATGCCGATCACGATTCTCGACCTTGTCCTGCTCGGCGTCATGCTGATCTCCGGCCTGCTGGCCATGGTCCGCGGCTTCATGCGCGAGATCCTGTCGATCGCGGCCTGGGGCGCGGCGGCGCTGGTCACCCTGTTTGCTTTCCAGAAGCTGCTCCCGACCGCTAAAACTTATTTCAACAACGATACCGTCGCCAGCATCGTGGTGGTGGCCGGCGTGTTCATCGGCACGCTGATCGTGGTCTCGATCATCACCGTCCGCATCTCCGACATGATCCTGGATTCGCGCATCGGCGCGCTGGACCGCACGCTCGGCTTCCTGTTCGGCCTCGCCCGCGGCCTCCTGATCGTGGTCGTCGCCTTCCTGTTCTTCTCATGGCTGGTCCCGGACAAGCAGCGTCCGGACTGGGTCACGGGTGCCAAATCGCGCGTCGTTCTGCAGGGAACCGGCGATTGGCTGATGGCACTCTTGCCGGATGACCCTGAAAACACCATCTTGAAGAGGTTCAAGAAAAACAAACCTGATGAGGATACGACCGACGCCGAGCCCGCAACGCCCGGCGCCGCGGATGGCTATTCCAAACCTGCCCGCGACAGCCTGAAAAAGCTGATCGATGGCAAACCGGCGGGACGCTAGGCGTTCTTAGTTTCTCGCGACACCTGAAAGGCGCGATGGATCCGATGCAGAGCCCTTCCGACGACGCGAGCACCACCATGCGAAATCCCGATCTAGACGGCGACATGCTCCGCGAAAAATGCGGTGTATTTGGTATCTACGGCCATCCCGATGCGGCGGCGATCACCGCGCTCGGTCTCCACGCCCTCCAGCATCGCGGCCAGGAAGCGGCCGGCATCGTCGCCTTCGACGGCAAGCGCTTCCATTCCGAACGTCGCCTCGGCCTCGTCGGCGACACCTTCTCCCGCCGCGAAGTGATCGAGCGCCTGCCCGGCACCGCCGCCGTCGGCCATACCCGCTACTCCACCACGGGCGAAACCATTCTCCGCAACGTCCAGCCGCTATTCGCCGAACTCAATGCCGGCGGTTTTGCAGTGGCCCATAACGGCAACCTCACCAACGGTCTGACCCTGCGCCGCGAGCTCGTGAAGAACGGCGCGATGATGCAGTCGACCACCGACACCGAGGTCATCCTGCACCTCGTCGCGCATTCCAAGCGCAACCGTTTCATCGACCGCTATATTGAAGCACTCCGCGCCATCGAAGGCGCCTATGCGCTGGTGTCGCTGACCAACAAGAAGCTGGTCGGCGCCCGTGATCCGCTCGGCATCCGCCCGCTGGTGCTGGGTGAACTTGACGGCTCGCCGATCCTCGCCTCGGAAACCTGCGCGCTCGACATCATCGGCGCCAAGTACATCCGCGACATCGAGCCTGGCGAAGTCATCGTGTTCGATGAGAACGGCGCGCAGAGCCACAAGCCGTTCGCGCCGCAAGCGCCGCGCCCCTGCATCTTCGAATATATCTACTTCGCGCGCCCCGACTCGATCGTCGGCGGCCGCTCGGTCTACGACACCCGCAAGGCGATGGGCGAACAGCTCGCCCGCGAGACCCATGTGGAAGCCGACGTGATCGTGCCGGTGCCGGACTCCGGCGTGCCTGCCGCGATCGGCTACTCCCGCGCTTCGGGCGTGCCGTTCGAACTCGGCATCATCCGTAATCACTATGTCGGCCGCACCTTCATCCAGCCGACCCAGAGCGTGCGCGAACTCGGCGTGCGCATGAAACATTCGGCCAACCGCGCCGCCATCGAAGGCAAGCGCATTGTGCTGATCGACGACAGTCTGGTGCGCGGCACCACGTCGAAGAAGATCGTCAAGATGATGCGCGACGCCGGCGCCAGGGAAGTCCATTTCCGCATCGCCTCGCCGCCGATCACCCATCCCGACTATTATGGCATCGACACGCCGGACCGCGCCGGTCTCCTCGCCGCCACGCACACGCTGGAAGAAATGCGCGACCTGATCGGCGCGGACTCGCTGGCCTTCGTTTCCGTCGACGGCATCTACCGCGCCATGGGCGAACCCGGCCGAGATCCCGCCCATCCGAAATTCGCCGACCACTGCTTCACCGGCGACTATCCGACCCCGCTCACCGACATGAGCGAAATCGATGCCCCGCGGCAGCTCTCGCTGCTGGCCGAGGCGAGCTGATCGCAGTCTTATCGGGTGTCATCCCCGCGAAAGCGGGGATCCATAGCGACGATCTAATTTGTTTCGCTCTGGATTAGACACGACCACCTTTCCGCATCATAACCCTCCCGTGTATGGATCCCCGCCTTCGCGGGGATGACGCCTGAGATTTATGAGCCGCGCTATGACCAAACCCCTCGCCTCCCGCATCGCCCTCGTCACCGGCGCCTCGCGCGGCATCGGCTATGCCACTGCGCTGGCGCTGGCCAAGGCCGGCGCGCACATCGTCGCCGTGGCGCGCACCCAGGGTGGCCTTGAAGAACTCGACGACGCGATCCGTGCCGAGGGCAGCAGCGCCACGCTGGTGCCGCTGAACATCACCGACCTCGACGGCCTGTCGCGCCTCGGCGCCGCGCTGCATGAGCGCCATGGCAAGCTCGACATTCTGGTCGGCAATGCCGGCGTCGCAGGCCCCTCGTCGCCGCTCGGCCATATCGAGCTGAAGGCCTGGAACGACACCATGGCCACCAACCTCACCGCCAACTTCCAGCTCATTCGCTGCATGGAACCGCTGCTGCAGCAGTCCGATGCGGGCCGCGCCGTGTTCGTCACATCCGGCACCGCCAGCAAGGCCTCCGCCTATCGCGGCCCCTATGCCGTCTCCAAGGCTGCGCTGGAAACGCTGGTGCGCGTCTGGGCCAATGAGACCGCCACAACCAATATCCGCGTCAACCTGTTCAATCCCGGCCCGGTGCGCACGCATATGCGCGCCATCGTGATGCCCGGCGAGGATCCCGAAACGCTCGACACGCCGGCGCAAGTTGCAGAGACCATCGTGCCGCTTTGCCTGCCGTCATGGACGGAGACCGGGAAGTTCGTCGACTACAAGACCGGCAAGGTGATGGGCTTCCACGCACCTGCCCCATAACTGCTTGCTGCGATCGAGGACCGGGCGCTCGCATTTCCTCAAAGATGCGTAGAACCTATAAGGCGAGAGACCCCGCAAACTGAGACGACATGGATCATCGCTTATGATCGAACTAGTGATCTTTGATTGCGACGGTGTTCTGGTCGATAGCGAGAGGATCGCTCTTGCGGTACTCGCTCAAGCAGCTACTGCTGAGGGGGCTGCGATTAGTGCGGAAGAAGCAATTCGGCTGTTTCGCGGAATGAAAATGGCAGACTGCGTCGCCGAAATTGAACGCAGATCGGGGCGCCGCGTTCGCAATCACTTTGTCGCGGACTTGAGGGAAGCCATAGCGATTGCGTTCGAGGCAAATTTGCAGGCTGTGGAAGGGATTCACGCGGCATTAGCATCAATCACGCTTCCAGTCTGCGTCGCATCAAACGGGCCAATGTCCAAACTTACGCACACTCTCGGATTGACCAAGCTTCTTCCACACTTCGAGGGACGCATATTCAGCGCCTATGAGGTTGGTTCATGGAAGCCGGACCCTGGGCTTTTTCTGCACTCCGCACGATCGCTGGGGGTCAACCCGTCGCGCTGCATCGTCGTTGAAGATTCACTGCCCGGAATTTGGGCGGCCAAGGCCGCCGGAATGCGCGTGCTCGGCTTTACAGCTGGTGACGCCGAAGTGGCGTTGGAACTGGGTACAGATTGCTCCGAACTGTTCGATAGCATGAGCGAGCTTCCGGCCCTGCTGGTAGGCTAGCGTCCTTTTGGGGAATTCGAACTGAGACACCAGCAATCACTGCCTCTCGGTTGACTCATAGCTAGCCGCGTTATTCACTCCCTCCCAAGCGGGACAACCCGCACCGACAATCAGGGAGGTCGTCATGGCGTCGCCAACTCATCGCGCGCGGTCACTGCGTGCACTTGCAACAGCAGCCCTCGCTTTCGCCGCGCTGTCCCTCGCACCTCCCTCCTCCCGCGCCGCCGATATCCCCCGCTTCGAGGTCGACGCGTCCTGGCCGAAGCCGCTGCCGAACAACTGGATCCTCGGCCAGGTCGGCGGCATCACGACCGACAAGGACGGCCATGTCTGGGTGATCCACCGCCCGCGCTCGCTCACCGATGACGAGAAAGGCGCAGCGCTCAATCCGCCGCGCTCGAAATGCTGCGTCTCAGCGCCGCCGGTGCTGGAGTTCGATGCCGCCGGCAATCTATTGCGCTCATGGGGCGGTCCCGGCGAAGGCTACGAATGGGTCGGCCGCGAACATGGCATCGAAGTCGACGAGAAAGGCTTCGTCTGGGTCGGTGGCAATCTCGACAACGACAATGCGATCCTGAAATTCACCACCGACGGCAAATTCGTGATGCAGATCGGCAAGATCGCGCCGAGCAAGGGCAGCAACGACACCACCCAGCTCGGCAAGCCCGCCGAGACCGCCATCGACAAGGATGCCAACGAGATCTATGTCGCAGACGGCTACGGCAATCGCCGCGTCATCGTGTTCGACGCCACCACCGGCGCCTACAAGCGGCACTGGGGTGCCTACGGCAACAAGCCGAATGACGACAAGCAGGCGGCCTATGATCCGAACGCGCCGGTGGCACAACAATTCGGCAATCCCGTGCATTGCGTGAAGCTCGCCAACGACGGCCTTGTCTATGTCTGCGACCGCATCAACAACCGCGTGCAGGTGTTCAAGAAGGACGGCAGCTTCGTGAAGGAGTGGTTCTACGAGAAGGCCACGCTCGGAAATGGCGCGGTGTGGGATCTCGCGGTGTGGCCCGACCCGAAACAGAGCTGGCTCTTGACCGCCGACGGCGAGAACAACGAGATCCGCGTCATCAATCGCGACGACGGCAAGGTCGTCGGCACCTTCGGCCGGAATGGCCGCCAAGCCGGCCAGTTCCACTGGATTCACGCCATGGCTGTCGATGCCAAGGGCAATGTCTACACAGCCGAAGTCGACACCGGAAAGCGCATCCAGAAATTCAGGCTGGTCTCGGATGCGCTGAAGTAGCTGTCGCTAAGAGTTATAGCCAGATCGTCTGTTTCCGGTCCCGACGATGCACGCCCCATGCTGATGCATGCGAACAATGGAGCCGTCCATCATCTGGACAGCCGCATCGTTCGCGCTCCCGGTCTGGGAATTTGAATCGCTGACGTCCGGCCAAACGCAATGGCCCTTGGCCCGGCTCTCGCCCTTCGGGACGAAGCCGACAATCCATGCTAGTCTCGCGCGCCATCAAACGGACGACGGGTGATAGCAATGCTGGAAACGGACAAGTTATTCGCTGGCTCGATTCCGGAAAACTACGACCGCTATATGGTGCCGTTGATTTTCGAGCCCTACGCCGCAGATCTTGCACAACGCGCAGCGTCTTTCGCGCCGGGCTCCGTTCTGGAAATCGCCGCGGGCACCGGAGTCGTCACCCGCGCGTTGGTGCCAAGATTGCCCCCCGGCGCAAGCTATATTGTCACCGACCTCAACCAGCCGATGCTCGACTACGCCGCGTCGCGACAAGCTCCAGACAATCGCATCACATGGCGACAAGCGGACGCTCTGGCGCTCCCGTTTGAAAATGCGGCCTTCGATCTCGTGTGTTGTCAGTTCGGTGCGATGTTCTTTCCTAATCGCCCATCTGCCTACCGCGAAGCGAAGCGAGTTCTGAAGCCCGGAGGACATCTTTTATTCAATGTATGGGATCGCATCGAGGACAATGTATTTGCTGACGATGTGACGAATGCTCTCGCAAAGATTTTCCCGGACGATCCGCCGCGCTTTCTGGCGCGCACGCCGCACGGCTACCACGATACGGCACTGATCCGTCGCGAGCTGGAGGACGCAGGTTTCTCCCATGTGATGATCGAGACGAGAGCCGAACAAAGCCGCGCATCCTCGCCGTGCCTTCCGGCCGTTGCTTATTGTCAGGGAACTGTTCTTCGCACCGAAATCGAAGCCAGAGACGCGGGAAAACTGGAAGCTGCAACCGACTACGCCGCATCTGAAATTGCGCGCAGACATGGCAACGGCGAGGTTGCTGCTAAAATTCAGGCGCACGTGATTGTGGCTGTGGCCTGAGTGTCGGAATATCCCGTACCGGCACTTCGCGGGGCCAGGCTTCCGTGAATTTCGAACCGTTCTATATCACGTCCTCATCAACAACTTGAGCTGGACGGTGGTACCGTCTATCTCTGCCGGAAGATCAGGAGCATCCTGACCACAGGAACCGGTGATGAGCGAGATTTCCGATAGCGACATTGGCGCCGTCGGTGACATGGTCGACGATCTCGTCATGCAGACAACCTATCGTCTGTATGGGTCAGCTATCGTCCCGTTCTCAATGATCACCGCAACGCATCGAATCCCGTCTTGTTCGAACGCGTGACATCATGACCCTCTGGAAGAGCACGATCGCGAGGCTCTTTACGTCACATCGCGCTCATCTCGAAACGCTGGTACGTCGCCGGGTCCGCGATCGTGAAGCGGCTTCGGAGATCGTCCAGGACGTCTTCGCCCGGGTACTTGCCGCCGGCACCAATGGCTCGGACGAAGACAACAAGCGCGTTCTCTACGCTGCAGCCCGGAACGCCGCGATCGATCATAACCTGACGGCATCGCGGCGGCATCATATGCTCGCCGATGTATTGCCTGAACAGCTCAGTCCCGGGCAGCCATCGGAAGACGCAGCACTGCAGGCGCGCGAGGCCGTTGCCGCGCTGGATCGCACGCTCGCGCAGCTTCCCGCCCGAACCCGCGAGATCTTCATTCGCCGACGTGTCAATGGCGAATCCAATGCCGAGATCGGACAGCGGTTCGGCATTTCCGTGAGTGCCGTCGAAAAACATCTGCTACGCGCCATGCAACACTGCCGCGCCGCTGTGAACGATCATCTCAACCTCGCCAGCAAAGATTTCCGCTAAAATGGATGTGGGTTCTTTCTCGTCGCTCGTTGTAAAGGTAGGAGTAGCTGGAACGCTTCTAACGGCAGGAGCATTCCCGCGTCGCCTTTTCGATCGATCGAAGGAATTGCTGATGAAACCTGGCGACCGGCCAACGAAAGCACAGTGCGCCGCCGCTGATCTCTGGCTCATCCGACGCGACGGGACGACAACCGAGGCCGACGAAGCGTCCTTTCGGCAATGGCTCAATGAGGATCATCGTCATCAACTTGCCTATCGCGAAGCAGCGGCGATCTGGCAGCAGCTTGAGGAGCCTGCCATTCGGCTGGCTGCATCCGGCCATCGTCTCGGCAACATCGCTGCCCGGCGCCAGATGAGATGGTGGCCGGCATTGCCCGCAGCGATCGCTGCAGCCTGCGTCATCTGGTTCATCAATCCATCGATGCTCGAGAACTGGCAGGCAGATATTGTCACGGCGCGTGGTCAGGTGGTCGCCCGCGACCTGCCGGACGGCTCCCGCCTCAACATCGGTGCCGACACTGCGCTGGACCTGGACTTCAAGGATGGTCGACGCCGGGTCGTCCTGCGCCATGGCCAGGCCTTTTTCGATGTAAAGCCCGACCAGACCGCCTTTACGGTCGACAGCGGCGCAGGCGAAATCCGCGTGCTCGGGACTGCCTTCAATATCGACCGCACGGCTGATGGTGTCGAGGTGACAGTTCAGCGCGGACTGGTGTCGGTCGCCGGCCATGACCGCGATGCGACCGTCAAGCTATCCGCAAACCAGCATATGCGCGTGTCCGACGGAAAACTCGGCACCGTCGAAACCGGAGACATTGAGGCGAGGCTCGCGTGGATATCCGGCCGTCTGGTCTTCGACCGTGTCCCGCTGCATCGGGTCGTCGAAGCGCTGCAGCGTCAGACATCGAGCCGCATCGTCATCCGCGGTCGCTTCAGCGATCTGCTCGTCTCCGGCACGTTTCCGACCACCAATGTCGATGAAAGCCTCACAGCCATTGCCGGCATGATCGAGGGCAACGTCGCCCAGATCACCCCCTGGGTGACCGTTATCTACTGAATTCCTCCGCTGTTTACCGGAATTCTAAACCGCAACACGTACCGACCTGATGTGGGTTTGATTTCGTGACTCGTTGAACTGGGTGAAGAGCAGAAGCTCTTCGCGGCGCTGGGGCGGCGCACAGCAAACAACGAGACAGCGGAGTTCGTGCGTAATGCGGTTCGGGGGTAGACGGAGCGTCGCTCGCCATGTGGCGAGCGGGCTGATCGGCATATTGCCGTTGATCACGACAGTACCGGCCTTTGGCCAAAACAATGTCGAAGCAACAGCGACCACCCCTACGACCTACCCGCTCAACATTTCCGCCAAACCTCTTGCAGCAGCAATTGCCGATCTCGGCGCCAGCAGCGGATGGCGCATCCTCTACACGATCCAGCTCGCGCCAGACATCCGCAGCCAGCCGTTGCACGGCAATTACACGGTCGCGCAAGCGCTGGGACAACTGCTGGCCGGCACGGGAATTACGTATCGCATCACCGGCCCGAAAGCCGCGTTACTGATCGATCCGTCGCAGAGCCGCGCGGGGCCCGTCCCTTCGGGCGACGGCGTCCAGCTCGATACGATCGTCGTCGATGCGGCCAGGAGCGATAATACGACGGGCTCCGGCTATCAGGGAACGCCGGACTGGGTCTATCAGCGACCGGCCGCGGTCAGCGTGATTTCCCGCGAGGCGATCGAGAGCAGCCCGACGCGCAACGCGCGCGATCTCCTGGACAATGTAGCCGGCGTCTATGCCAATCGCTCGGCGGCGCAGAACCCTGGCATCAGCGTCAATATCCGCGGCCTGCAGGACCAGGACCGCATTGCCACCATGATCGATGGCGCGCGGCAGAACTTCCAGCGCAGCGGCCACGGTGCGACGCAGCGGACCTATGTCGACACCGCCTTCCTGCGCCAGATCGACGTGGAGAAAAGTACGAAGTCGGGCGTTGGAAGCGCCGGCGCACTCGGCGGCCTTGTCAATTTCCGCACCTTCATCGCCGACGACCTGATCAAGCCCGGCAATCAATATGGCGGCGTGGTGAATGCCACTACGGGTACCAATGCGTACAATTTCGATGGCTCGACGGCGGCAGCCGTCCGCGTGTCGGAGCGCTTCTCGGTGCTCGGCGGCGTCAGCTACAAGAACATCGGAGCCTACGATATCGGCAAGAACGGCACCATCGGCGGCGGCACGACGGCCTATGATGGCAATGTCTTCCTGTTCTCCGGCCAGGAGGTGTTCTCGACGATCCTCAAGGCCGAGGCGCTGACGACCGAAGACGTGAAGATCACGATCGGCTGGCTGCATAACGATTCCCGGTACAATACCGGAAACTATGACAACACGATCGCTCGCGGCGGCATCCTGAAGTCCAGTGAGCAGGTCGCCAACGATACGTTCACATCAGCGCTCGACTGGAATCCGGGCAATGACATCGTCGATCTGAAGGCCAAGCTCTACTACAACCACCTCAAGAACGACACGGTCTCCGACGGCGCCGTTGCGCTGACCGGACCATCGAACTTCGTATTCTCGACGCTGGGCGGCAGCGTCGAGAATACCAGCCGTTTCGAGACCGGCATCGGCGCGCTGGCGCTCAATTACGGGCTGGAGGCCTTCACCGACGACGGCAAGACGACGCTGCAGCGCGGATTCCTCGGCCCCAACGGTGTCGATTATTCCAGCCTGCTGACCGGCGGCACGCCGAGCGGAAACCGCGATGTGGTCAGCGGCTTCGGCAGCGCAACTCTCAAGCCAGCGGAATGGGTCACGCTGACCGGCGGCATCCGCTACGACTGGCATCATCTCTATGGCAAGACCACGGTCATTGGTGACCCGCAGTACGACCAGATCGGCGTGAGAATCATCAAGGCCGCAGTGGCGCCATTCTGCAATCGGCGCGGCTGCTCCCTCGGGTCGGCTGCTGTAACGGAGCCGATCTACGGTCCGGCTTATTACACCCCCTATGATGTCGATATCGACAAGTCCGGCGGCGCGTGGCTGCCAAGCTTCACGGTCGCCTTCCAGCCGGTCGAGTGGCTGCAACCCTTTGCCAAATATTCCAAGAGCTATCGGCCACCGACCGTGATGGAATCGTTCCTGAACGGCGGCCACGATGCAAATGAAATCAATGGCTACGCGCCGAACCCGTTCCTGCGTCCGGAGCGCGGCGACACCTACGAAGCCGGCTTCAATGTTTTGGCCAACGGCATCCTGACCGAGCGCGACGCCATCCGCTTCAAGGCCGTCGGTTTCTATCGGGAGATCACCGATTACATCAGCTTCGGCTACATCCTGAACCCGGCGGTGAACACCAGGCAATATGATTCATTCGTAAATCTCGATGGCATCACGCGCATGAAGGGCGTCGAGATCGAGGCCAATTACGACGCGCGATTCTTCTATATCGGCGGCACGGTGACGCGCATCGACACCGACTTCGCCGACAGCTTTACGACCCCGTCAGGCAGGAACATGCCTATCAATGCCGGCCGTGGCGCCGCCGTCATCTTCGAGCAGCCGAAGCTGCGCGTGACGCTCGATGCCGGCATCCGGCTGCTCGACGAGAAACTGACGCTGGGCACACGCATCGTCGACGTGTCGAAGACCGTCCCTGCCCTCGGCTCGCTGCGCAGCGGCTACGAGATGTCGGGCTACCGCGTCTACGACATCTACGGATCCTACAGCTTCGACGAAACGACCAAGCTACGCTTCGCCGTGAACAATGTCACCGATCTCGCTTATGCGCCGGCGGTCGGTGCCAATTTCTACGCCGCGCCGGGCCGTACAGCGACGGTGTCGCTGAACTACAAGTTCTAGAAATTCCCCGCCCATTGGCGTGGATGGAGGCCCACCACAAGGCGGGCAAAACAAGCAGAGAAGGGTTTCGAGAATGGCACTCAATCTTCAGCTTACGGCAGCAAGCAGCGACCTCGCCACATATCTGGCGTCGTATGACGCCAACTTCACCTACAACGGAAACGGCTGGTTCTCCACCTCGTTCACTGGCCAGGATCAATGGTCGGCCGGTGTCGATACCGAAGGCACCGACAACAATCTGCCTTCCGTCATCATGAACATCCATGACTACACCTACACGCCAGGCACCTTCAACGGCGACGTGGAATCGCTCACGCTCGGCCATAATCTTGAATATGTGCCAGCCACGGATCTGTGGGTGCAGGATCAGGAACTGATCATCACCAATAGCAGCGGCTACATGCCCGTCACCACCACCTTCAATCAGGCGATCTATTCGCTGTCGCATGGCGGGCTGGTCGATGGCGGGACGTTCTTCGGTCAGTCGTTCGCGGGTCTGACCGACTACTTCGCCGAACAGGGGACGAACCAGACCGGCACGACGAGCGACGACGTTCTCCTCAGCTTCGCGGGCAACGACGTGCTGAGCGGAAATGGAGCCGTGCTGGTCGATACGTTCCTCTGGAGCGCTGACTATTACGACACCGCCGCGGGCACCGCTGCCCAGGGCTGGGGCAACGACGTCATCACCGACTTCTTCGACGACGCCGACCAGATTCAGTTCGCAGGTTTCGGCTGGGCAAATGCCGCGGCATTCCAGAGTGCGGGCGGCAGCCTGTCCGGCAATGTCATCACCTATGCCGATGCAACCAACGGACTGACCAGCACCATCACCGTGAACTTCGACGGCGGCGGCACGCTGGACTGGAGCGATATCGCCTTCGTCTAACAGACTTCGCTGCGAACTGGCGGCCACGCAACCTGCTGACGCGACGCTGATGTCGCGTCAGCTCCCTGCATCGGGATCGCCTGCAGTGATCACGACGCGCCGCCGGATCACGACGTCCCGACAACCCAAATCCTGAGGAACGACAATGGCACTGACTATCACCTACAGCGAAGCAAGCAGCAACCTGCCCGCTTATCTGGACAACTGGATCGACAATTTCGAATATCGCGGCACCGGAAATTTCAACGCCGTGAAGAACACCACCGACCAATGGTATGCCGGCACACGCATCGTCGGCGGCGTCGACAATGACAAATCGTCGGTCATCGCGAACGGCGATGACTTCTCCTATACGCCGGGCGTCATCGATGGCACGGTCACCAACCTGACACTCGGCAGCAATCTGGCTTATGTCTCATCGACCGACCTGTGGGTCCAGGATCCCGGTCTGTCGATTGGATTCAGCGGCGCAACGCTGACGCCGGCCTTCGATGCTGCGATCACTGATCTGTCGCAGAATGGCAGCCTGAACGGCCTCTACGGCTATTTTGCCGAACAAGGCACCATCCAGACCGGCACCGCCGGCGACGATGTCATGCTGAGCTTCGGTGGCAATGACAGCTTCACTGGCGGCCTTGGCAACGATACGCTCGTTTTCGCCGACGGATGGGCCAATGACGTCGTGCTGGATTTTCACGCGGCCACCGGCGATTTCGACGTCCTCGACCTGCAGGGCGTGACCAACATCTCGAACTATGTCGATCTGTTCTTCAACCACAGCAACTGGTGGGATCAGAGCAACGTGCTCACCATCACCGATGGCGCCAACTCGATCCAGCTCGATGGCTATGTCGGGACAGACATGCTTGGTCTGATCCTGGACGGCCACTTCACCGTCTGAGCAGAGCTGTCGTGGTGAAAGCTCCGCAGCGAAGTCCGTCGCAGCCATTGGCTGCGGCGGCCATCTCGCCACTCAAGCCCGCCATCGCGGGGATCGCCGTGATCAGCGGCATCGTGAACGTGCTCGCGCTGACTGCGCCGCTGTTCATGCTGCAGGTCTATGACCGTGTGCTGGCCAGCCGCAGCGTTTCGACGTTGATCGGCCTAGGTGTGCTGGCGGCCACGCTCTACGCTTTTCAGTCCCTTTTCGACATCATTCGATCGCGCATTCTGCTGCGCATCGGCGAGCGCTTCGATCATCAGTTGTCCGGCCGTGTGCATGATGCCGTTGTCGGCCTGCCGCTTGAGATGCCTTTGCCGGGCGATGGCCTGCAGCCCTTGCGCGATCTCGACAATGTGCGCGGCTTCCTGTCCGGCCCCGGCCCGACCGCCTTTTTCGACCTGCCGTGGATGCCATTCTACCTCGCCATCTGCTTCGTGTTTCACTTCTGGATCGGCATCACGGCCCTCGTGGGCGCCGTCATCCTCGTATCCCTCACCCTTCTCACCAATACCAGCTCCAGGGGACCCGCCCGCGACACCGTGCAACACGGCATGTTTCGCAACGCGCTGATGGAGGCCAGCCGTCGCAATGCCGAAGTGGTGCGCGCGATGGGCCTCGGCGGCCGGATGGCCGCGCGCTGGCATCGCACCAACTCGGATTATCTGGCGGCCAATCGACGAGCTGGCGATGTGGCAGGAGGCCTCGGTGGCGTAGCCCGCGCGCTGCGTGCGCTGCTGCAGTCGACCATGCTCGGCGTCGGCACCTATCTCGTGATCAGGCAGGAAGCCAGCGCCGGCGTGATGGTGGCGAGTTCGATCATGATGGGCCGCGCGCTTGCTCCCGTGGATCTGGCCATCTCGACATGGAAGCCGTTCCTGATGGCACGGCAGAGCTGGGCACGGCTCGATGAATTGCTGACGCGCATGCCGGAAGCCACCAAGACGATGGCACTGCCGCGTGCCCATATCGATCTGCGCGTCGAAGCGATGACCATCGCGCCGCCCGGAGAGAAACGGCCGAGCGTCACGGGGCTGAGCTTTACCGTCTCCGCCGGAAGCGCTCTTGGCATCATCGGCCATAGCGGCAGCGGCAAGTCCACACTGGCACGCGCACTGGTCGGCGCCTGGCGACCCGCCAGCGGCAAGGTACGCATCGACGGCGCCAGCTTCGACCAGTGGGACCGCGAGATGCTCGGTCGCGATATCGGTTATCTGCCGCAGGGCGTCGAACTGTTCGATGGCACCATTGCCGAGAATATCTCCCGCTTCGAAGATGACCCGGACTCTGAGGCCATCGTCGCTGCCGCCAAGGCTGCCGGCGTGCACGATCTCATCCTGCGGCTGGAACATGGCTACCAGACGCGGATCGGCGAAGCCGGCTCCGCCCTGTCCGCCGGCCAGCGCCAGCGCGTCGGGCTGGCACGCGCGCTGTATGGCGATCCGTTCCTGGTCGTTCTCGACGAGCCCAACGCCAATCTCGACGTCGAGGGCGAAGCGGCGGTCATCCGTGCCATCGCTGCCATCCGCGAGCGCAAGGGCATTGCCATCGTCATCGCGCATCGTCCGAGTGCGATCGGCGCCGTCGACCTCGTCATGGTGATGGAAGGCGGTCGCGCCAAGGCATTCGGTCCGCGCGCGGACGTCCTCAGCAAAGCGCTGAAGGCTCCCGCCCCCGCAGCACATGGCAGCGGCACGACGACCGGCCATACGGCCACCGCGCGGTCTCTGACGCCGCTGCGGGTGATCGCCAATCCCGCCGACAAGTCGGGAGTGAGCACCCATCCTCATGACGATATGGAAGATCGCGATGCCCGATAGCAATGTCTCGGCGGTCTCCCACTCGATCCTGCGCCACCTCGGCATCGCCACGCTGGCGGGTGTTGTGCTGGTCGGCGGCATCGGCGGATGGGCCGCGGCGACCAATCTGGCCGGTGCGGTCGTCGCCGCGGGACACTTCGTCGTGGATACCAACGTCAAGAAGGTCCAGCACCCGACCGGCGGTGTGGTCGGCGAAATTCTGGTCCGCGAAGGGCAACGCGTTGCCGCGGGCGACATTATAATGCGCCTCGACGCGACGCAGACGCGCGCCAATCTCGCCATCGTTACCAAACGGCTCGACGAATTCGCAGTGCGACGTGCGCGACTCCGCGCCGAGCGCGACGAGGCTGGCGTCATCGCCTTCCCCGACGAACTAGTATCACGCGCCGCCGATCCGGAAATCGCACAGCTCACGGCCGGCGAGAACAGACTGTTTGAACTGCGCCGCGACGCCCGCCTCGGCCAGAAAGCGCAGCTTCGCGAACGCGCCCTTCAATACGGCAAGGAAGTGCGCGGCCTGGTGGCTCAGGAGGAAGCGAAAATTCGCGGCATCGGCCTGATCCAACGCGAACTGACAGGCGTGCGCGAACTCTGGGAGAAAGGGCTGGTGCCCATTCAGCGGATGATGGCGCTGGAACGCGAAGCGGCAAACCTCGACGGCGAACGCGGCCGGCTCGTTGAAGCCCAGGCGCAATCGGGCGGCAAGATTTCCGAAACACAGTTGCAGATGATTCAGGTCGACCAGGACCTCCGCAGCGAAGTCGCCAGCAGCCTGCGCGACATCGAGGGCCAGACGGCGGAATATGTCGAACGGAAGGTGACTGCAGAAGATCAGCTCAAGCGGATCGATATTATCGCTCCGCAAAGCGGACTGGTCCACGAGCTCGCGGTGCACACCGTTGGCGGCGTGATTTCGCCAGCCGACACCGTCATGCTGATCGTGCCCGACAGCGACAGGCTGGCACTCGAAGTACAGATCAACCCGCAGGACATCGACCAGATACGGCTCGGCCAGCCGGCCGTGCTGCGCATGTCGGCCTTCAACCAGCGCACCACGCCCGAACTGAACGGCAGCGTCAGCCGCATCGCCGCCGACCTGACGCTGGATCAGAAGTCCGGGCTTTCCCATTACATCGTGCGGATCACCATCCCGCCGCAGCAACTGGCGCGCCTCGGCAAACTCGCCCTCGTTCCCGGAATGCCTGCGGAAGCCTTCATTCAGACCGGCGAACGCACAGTCCTGTCTTTTCTGATCAAGCCGATCGGTGACCAGATCGCACGATCATTTCGCGAGGAATAGCCAGTTTAAGTCGAGGTCAGCCTCTGCGCATGGGGCTCGGATACGGCTTCGCCGACTTCGCGCCGTCACGCCAGCGACCCGGTGCTATTCCGGTCACGCGCTTGAAGGCGCGATTGAAGGCCGCCTCGGAGTCGTAGCCGACATCGCTGGCGATGACAGCAAGACTGTCGCCACCCGTTCGCATGCGCTCCGCTGCCAACTGCATCCGCCAGCTGGTCACATATTCGATCGGAGCTTGGCCCAACACCTCGTTGAAGCGCTCGGCGAGCACCGTGCGCGACGTGCCGCATTCGCGGGCCAGATCGTCAACCGTCCAGCGATGACCGGGATTTCCGTGGACATGCCACATCGCACGTCCGAGCACGGGATCGTTCAGTGCTGCGAACCAGCCATGCGCGCTGGGCGGCAATCCCGCAGCGTAGCGACGCAGCACCTCGACGAATAGCAGCTCCATCAGTCGGCCGAGCATGATCTCGCTGCCGGGCGTCGCATCTTCGGTCAGTGAGAGAATTTCGCGCACCGTCGTGGCGAGAATCGCGCTCACCTTGTCGTCGCCGGCGCGATCGATGAGCATCGGCGGCAGGGTCCGAAAGACCGGAGAATGCAGCAGCTCCGACGATTCGATGAAGCCGCAGACCATGCGGGTCTCCCGCCCTCCGCCGCCATGCTCGATCGTCCACATGCCGGATAGTGGACCGGCCCGCACCAGTTCCATCGCGGAACACAACTCCGCGCCATCGCCGCTGTAGAACCTGTGCGTGTCGGCGAACGGCATCAGCAGAACGTCGCCCGCGGCAATGGTGCCTCGCTCGCCACTGGCGAGTTCGACGGTGCATTCGCCCGCCGCGATCAAATGAAAAATGCTGACATGGCGCAAATGCGCCATCGGAGTGCGTTCGTCGAAATGTTTCGGACTAATGAGGCCGAAGGGCTCGGTCAGGCTGGCGTTCAGAAATACCGATCCGCTGAGCCGGATCGACCGCAGCATATCTGCGAGCAAATCCCCACCGCGATCGATATCCGGCGTCGCTGCAAATGATGGCGGTGTCTCGATCATGCGAGGTCCTGAACCTCCGATCATCGTCCGCAGCCCCAACCATGCGCGGCATGTGGCGCATTGTATCCGATGGAGACGATGATGATCAAGAAACGGCTGTCCAAAGCCGCCGATCGTAGCTTCCGGTTGATTGCAGCACTGTTGATGCGGCGCGCCATTGCGCGGCTGATCAGCATCGACGACAGATCGCTATCCAAGGCAGGATTATCACGCGCCGCGGTGGCCGAGTTCCTCGAGAGTCCGCTTCAAACCGACCCGCACCGCTTCTTTGGTAGCAAGCATGCGCAGCGCGATGTGCAAGACGTCGATACCGCTCTTGAGTCGGGTCAAGTGTCGCTGCCCCAACCGGACCCGACTCAAAATCTCGCAGATGAATCGATCGCTTTCGACAGCCATCGCGCGCAGATCGATACGCTGCACCGGGAAACCATCATGCGTGCGATCCGACAAATGGTGAGCTTCCGCATTCGGATACTTACAGCTGGCGTGCTCGTCGCCGTCGGCGCCCTGAGTGCCTGCTCCGGCAGCCTGCCCGATCACAATGCGGCACAAATCCGCCGTGATCACCCCGCGCGTTGTCGGCTGCAGCCCGATGCCATTCCGTTAGCGCCGATCATGCGGCCGATCGTGCGCGTGGCCGAGGCATCCCTTCTCCCCGGGAAGCCCCGCGCCAAGCAACCCGAAGCGCGCGCGGGTCCTCCCGGACGGGCCAGCTGAGACAACGCTTACGCTTGGTTCAAATCGACAAGACAACCAGCAAAGGATAGTTCCATGACCCGCATCATTGCACTCCTCTACGGGCTCGCGTCCTACGCGATCTTCTTCATCACGATCCTCTATGCCATCGGTTTCGTCGACGGAATGATGGTACCAAAAGACATCAACACCGGAACGCAGGTTCCGTGGCTGGAAGCTGGGCTCGTCAATCTCGCTCTGATGTCGCTGTTTGCAATCCAGCACAGCGTCATGGCGCGGAAGTCGTTCAAGCAGTGGTGGACGCAATATGTCCCGGCTTCGGTCGAGCGCAGCACCTATGTGCTGTTCGCGAGCCTGAGCCTTCTGCTGCTGTTCTGGCAGTGGCGCCCAATGCCGGCGGTCGTCTGGCAGATCAACAATCCACAATTGGCCATGACGATGACAGGGCTTTCCCTGTTCGGATGGGTCCTCGTCTTCACCAGCACGTTCCTGATCAACCATTTCGAGTTGTTCGGCGTGCAGCAGGTAGTGCAGAATTTGTCTGACCAGAAGCCGTCTGCGCCGGCGTTTCGCACGCCGCTCTACTACAACTTTGTGCGCCACCCGATCTATCTCGGCTTCATCATCGCCTTCTGGGCGACGCCGCTCATGACGGTCGGACATCTGTTGTTTGCGGCCGTCACCACCGCCTACATCTTCGTCGGGATCTTTCTGGAAGAGCGCGATCTGGTCGAGCTGTTCGGCGATGACTATCGCCGCTACCGCGATCGGGTGTCGATGATCCTGCCGTGGCGCAAATCAGAGCGTCTGCCGACGCAGAGGCACGCCAATCCGTTCGGACTCACCGGCGAGCGATAGGACACAAAATAAAAACGCCGGATCGCGTGCACCGCGATCCGGCGTTTTTTTCCTGCTGGTCGATCAGTTCGGCCGCTTGCGCTTGTGCGCGAACGGGTTCGCCTTCTCGCGCAACGTGATGCGGATCGGCGTGCCCGGCAGGTCGAAGGCTTCGCGCAGCGTATTGGTGAGATAGCGCAGATAGCTCGTCGGCACCGCATCGGCGCGCGAGCAGAACACCACGAAGCTTGGCGGCCGTGCCTTGTTCTGGGTGACGTAGTTCAGTTTCAGCCGGCGACCCGATACCGACGGCGGCGGATTCTTGTCGATCGCATCCTCGAACCAGCGATTGAGGCCTGCGGTGGGAATACGGCGATTCCAGACCGCGTAGGCATCCTGTATCGCCTTCATCAGCCGTTCTACACCCTCTCCCATCAGCCCGGAGATCGCTACGACCGGCACCCCCCTGATCTGCGGCAACAAGTGATCGGCATCGGTGCGCAGCGCGCCAATCTGGCCGCCCTGCTTCTCGACCAGATCCCATTTGTTGACCGCAAGCACCAGCGCGCGTCCCTCACGCTCGACCAGATCGGCGATGCGCAGATCCTGTTCCTCGAACTTGTTCTGCGAGTCCATCATCAGCACGACGACTTCGGCGAAACGCACCGCGCGCAGCGTATCGGCGACGGAGAGCTTCTCCAGCTTCTCCTCGATGCGCGAACGGCGGCGTAGACCCGCGGTATCGAAGATGCGGAAGTCGCGGCCCTTGTAGTTGAGCTCGACCGAAATGCTGTCGCGTGTGGTGCCGGCTTCCGGCGAGGTCAGCAGGCGCTCTTCGCCGAGCAGATAGTTGATGGTCGTCGACTTGCCGGCATTGGGGCGGCCGACGATAGCGACGCGGATCGGCCGCGTCTCGATCTCTTCTTCGGGAATGATGACGTCGTCATCGTCGAATTCTTCAGGCTCTTCGACCGGCTCCGGCATCAGCACGCGCAGCGCGTCATAGAGCTCGCCAAGGCCTTCGCCGTGTTCGGCGGAGACCTGGATGGGATCACCGAGACCCAGCGCATAGGATTCCATCGCGCCGACTTCGCCGTGCTTGCCCTCGCTCTTGTTGGCGAGCAACAGCACCGGCTTGTTGGCGCGGCGCGCGAAATCCGCAAAGGCGCGGTCGTTCGGCGTCAGGCCCATGCGCGCATCGATGACGAAGAACAGCGCATCGGCCAGCGCAATCGCCGTCTCGGTCTGTTCCTGCATGCGTGCGGTCAGCGAGCCCTTCGGGCCTTCATCGAGACCGGCGGTGTCGACCAAAGTGAATTCGAGATCGCCAAGCTTGCCCTCGCCCTCGCGGCGGTCGCGGGTGACGCCCGGGGTGTCATCGACCAGCGCAAGCTTCTGCCCGACCAGACGGTTGAACAGCGTGGACTTGCCGACATTGGGTCGGCCGATGATGGCAATGGTATAAGACATAGGTGATCCGTGCGCCCTTTACGGACAGCCTGTCAATGAGAGGGCGCGCGAACTCAGCGCGAGAAACTACCCGACGGCACTGGTGCCGGGAATGGTGTGGTGGCCTGCTGGGCCGGCGCGGCTGCTGCCGGCTCATCCGGCGGCGGCGCGGTGGTGCTGCGGCGGCGGGCGACTTTCTTGCCTTGCGGCGGAGGCGGTGCGGCAGCCGTGCTGCCTTCCTCTGTCGGCGCGGCATCGGGATCGGCGGGAGCTGCGCCGTCCTGACGGACGGTGCCGACCTGAACAGAGCCGCGGCTCTTCGCCTTGCGGCCCTTCGGCTCTGGCGCGCCCGGCGGCGGCTGCAGTGGGGCGGCTGCGACGGGCGCAGCCTCCTGCGCGCGCTGGCGCTCGACATTCTCCTTGTAGAGATCGCGCGGCACGCCCTGCTCAAGACCGGGGACGCCGTCCGGGAACACCGGCTTGCGGTCGCCGGGCAGCTTCTTCTTGGTGTCCAGGAAGTCGAGCATGTCGGACGGGTCCCAGCCGGTCATACTGCCGCAGCCCGAGAGCGCGCTGGACAGCGCGATCAGGACGGCGGCGGAAACGAGGCGTTGCATCGGGCGCATGGACGACTTCTCACTCAACTCGTGATCTGAACGATCGGCTTCAGGTCAGCTTTAATTCGGCTCTTGTCTTGCTCAGCTTTTCGCCGCGGGCGGCAGCAGCGCCTGCAGTGCTTCGGCACGGGTGCGCAGGCTCGCCGGCGTCTCCGCATCGTTGGACATCATGTCCAGCCACTGCCGCGTCGCCACGGCGTTGTTGGCCTTCCATGCCGACAGCGCCAGCAGTTCACGCGCCGAATGACGATAGGTGCTGGTATTGGTCGTCGCCGGCTCCAGGCGGGTCTGCATCGCCTCATAAGGCGTGGTCTCCAGCAGCAGGCTGCCGGCGCGGATACGCGCGAGATCCTGCTCGGGTGCTGGAACGGTGCGGTCGGCGATGATGTCGTCATAGAGCTTCACGGCAGCCTGCGGGTCGCGCGAAGCAGCCTCGGCAGCAGCGCGCAGGCGCGCCAGCGTGCGATAGCCGGACGGCGCCTCGACAGCGAGCTTCGTAAAGGCGGCTTCTGCCTCGGCATGCTTGTTCTGCTCGGCAAGCTCGACCGCGCGGTCGAACGCCGCACCGGCCACGGCGGCCTTCTTGGCCTCGAGATAGCTGTAGCCACGCCAGCCGCCGACGCCGACCACGATCAGAATCGCGACTGCGATGATCAGGAGCGAATACTTCTCCCAGATCTTCTTGAGCTGCTCGCGACGCAGGTCTTCGTCGACTTCATTAAATAATTCAGACACTTAAAGGTATCCTGTCCCCGATGGGCCGCGCTCACCCCGAGCGGCGCCGGGCATATACGCTCCGGCATGGCGGCGGCGATACCCTAGCGTTATGGCGCTGGCAAGGCAAAGCCAGCGCGATCAAAGCGTTATCCCGAAATGCTTAATTTGGCTGGCGCCTGAAGGCGTCAGTTCATACCGCCGGCGCCGCCGCTGGTGCGGCCATTGGCATTGGACCCGGCGCTGTTGTCGCCGAAGGCCGAATTGGCGTTGTTGCCACCCAGCGCCGCATTGCCGCGCGTGTCGTTGAGCGGGCCGACGATCGGGCGCGGCTCCTCGACGCGATAATGGGGCTTGCGCTCCTTTTTGGCCGGATCCGCGTGCGAAACCGCGGGAAGCAGCGCCAAAACGGCGACAAAGCTCAGGAATTTCAAGGCCTTCATCATCAACATCCTTCGCATTGCCCCTGCTCTTTCAACCCCGGCCGGGCCGCAAAATTCCTGCGGAAATCCTGCGTTCGTCTTGCGTCAAACCTGCGTCAGCCCTTCGGCTTGCCGCCATAGACATGTTCCGGCCCCGGAAACGCGCGCGAACGCACATCGGTTGCGTAGCCCTCGATGGCGGCCTCGATCATCGGTCCAAGATTGCCGTAGCGCTTGACGAATTTCGGCACCCGCGCCGACAGGCCGAGCATGTCTTCGAGCACCAGCACCTGACCGTCACAAGCCGGGCTCGCGCCGATGCCGATGGTCGGGATCGGAATCGTCTCGGTGATCTTTCGCGCGAGTGGTTCGGCGACTGCTTCAATGACGACGGAGAACGCGCCGGCTTGCGCGATAGCAATCGCATCGTTCTGAATCGGACCCGGCGCGTTATCGCCCCGCGCCAGTGCCTCGGCCTCGGCCTTACCTTGCGAACGGAACGAACCGAGCGCTGCGATCGACTGCGGCGTCAGGCCGATATGCGCCATCACCGGGATGCCGCGCTCGGTGAGGAAGGCGATGGTCTCGGCCATCCGCGCGCCGCCTTCCAGCTTCACGGCGCCGCAATGAGTCTCTTTCAGGATGCGCGCGGCAGAATGAAACGCCTGCTCTTTCGAGGCTTCATAGGAGCCGAACGGCATATCGACGACGACCAGCGACTGCTTGGAGCCGCGCATCACCGCATGGCCCTGCAGGATCATCATCTCGAGCGTCACGGGGATCGTGGTCTCGAAACCGTGCATCACATTGCCAAGCGAGTCCCCGACAAGGATGACGTCGCAATAGCGATCGACCAATGAGGCCGTGTGCGCATGATACGAGGTGAGCATCACGATCGGCTCGCCGTTCTTGCGCGCAAGAATATCCGGTGCGGTCTTGCGCTTGATGGCTGACTGAACTGACATGAACTTAAGCTCCGAACACGGGAACGCCGATCACCACCGGGTGGAAGGCGAAACCCAAAGCGAGATACGCGACGAGGCCGACCGCCACCGCAATCGCGTCATTCATCGGACCGCCCACCGGGATCGGTGGACCGCCGGCGTCAGTGCGATGTTTCATCGAGATACGATCGACCACCGCCCAGGCCAGGAACGATCCGAACAGGATGATCGAGCCGAGATCGCCATTGGCGAGCAGATGCGCCGCGGCCCACAATTTGATGCCGGCAAGCATCGGATGTTTCAGCGTCGTGTAAATGCGGCCGCGGATATAGGACGCGGTGACCATGATCACCGCCGGCAGCATCAGGGCGACGGTGATGTGCTTCATCGCCAGCGGCGGCGTCCAGACATTGATCCAGCCGGTCGCGCGATATTGCGCGAAGCCCCAGATGATCAGCGCGAGGCCGACGGCGGAGATCAGCGCAAAGCCGAGCTTGTAGACGCTCTCGCCCAGACGCGCGATCAACTGCGCGCGCGCCTCGCGCCTGACAATGAACAGGTGAATGCCGAGAAACAGCACGAGGCCGAGGATCATCACACTCAGTCCCATGATGTTCAGTCCTCTCGCCCGGGCGGTTGCGTGCCGGATGGGTTGCCCGCCCTGAAATTCCCACTATGGTCCCGCCCGGCCAGCGGATTTTAACCGCCTTTGGCGCCGGTCAGAGGGTTTCCGGGTATCACTTTTCAGGGGACGCACGCAATGCTGCGAAACGACACGACACCTACCCGCCTTCACCTTGCGCTCGCAGCGCTGTTGTTCGCGACGCTGCCCTTCGCAGCGCACGCGCAGGCGCCCGTCTGGCCGCCCAAGCTTGTTCGCATCATCGTGCCGTTCGGCGCAGGCGCGAGCCCGGACATCGTGGGCCGCGTGCTCGCCGACAGTCTGCAGACGCGGCATCCCGGCACCAATTTCGTGGTGGAGAATAAGCCCGGCGCCTCCGGCAATATCGGCACCGACGCCATCGCCAAATCCACGCCGGATGGTTCGACCATCGGCATCTCGCTCGGCGGCCCGCTCGCCATCAACACGCTGCTGTTTGCCAAGCTGCCCTACAATCCCGACACCGACATCGCACCGATCACTTTGCTGACGCAGCTCCCCAGCGTGCTCGCAGTGCCGACCAGCCTCGGCGTCAATACGGTCGCGGAATTCCTCGCCAAGGCCAAAGCCGATCCGAAGGGCCTCGGCTACGGCTCGATCGGCGTCGGCACGCTGTCGCAGCTCTGCATGGAAGCGATCGCGCAGAAGGCCGGCGCCAATATGGTGCACATCCCCTATCCGTCGTCCCCCGCGGCGACCACCGCGCTGATCCGCGGCGATGTGCAGGTCGCGTGCCTGCCCGCCATCGGCGTTACGCCGCAGCTTGCGACGGGCGCCGTAAAAATCCTCGCCGTCACCACCGCGAAACGCTCGCCGTTCCTGCCGGATGTGCCGACGCTTACCGAGAGCGGCATCGACGTGCAGTCCGACGCCTGGAATGCGCTGGTCGGCCCGGGCGGGCTGTCGAAGGAAGTGGTGGCGACGATCAATGCCGAAGTGACGCAGACGCTGGCCGAGCCCGCCGTGATCGAGAAACTGAAGCTGCAGCTCATCACGCCGTCACCGACCACGCCGGATCAACTCCGCAAGCGCATGGCCGACGAGAAAGCGCTGTGGGCCGAGGTGATCAAGGCCGCGAAGATCAGGATCGATTGAGGGACTTCCTAACCTCTCCCCGTTCTTTACGGGGAGAGGTCGCCGCGTCTTCGCGGCGGGTGAGGGGCATGGCACGATACCAGCCACATATATATGCTGCCCCCGGGATCTCGCGTGACCAACCCGAGAATCCGCGTTTGCCTCACCACCAGACAAGGCCCCTCACCCGCCCGGCTTCGCCGGTCGACCTCTCCCCGCAAATGCGGGGCGAGGTAAGAAAGACCCTCACACGAACCGGCAGTTTCGCGCGGTTTGCGCCATGCCGGACGACGACGAGGTCGGAATGCTGTAGCTCGCCTCGCTCGGCGTTTGGCCGCGTGCGGGGATGATCACCGTGCCGTGGTCCTTCACCGAGCCCTTGGCGTTGGTTACCGTGACGTCGATACCGCAGGCGATCTTGCGGGCGCAATTGTTCTCGAAATCCATCTTGAACGAATACTTGCCGTTGTCCTGCCAGAACCCGACATACTTGTCGCCGATGCAGGCCTTGGCTTCCTCGGTCCAGTTGTCGGCCTCCGGCCAGAACAACAGCGCGCTGCCGCCGGTGAGCGCGCCGACAGCGCAAACAATCGTCGCAATCAACACGAACCTGCGTCCAAACATCGCCGCCTCCGGAGTGGTTTCCCCTTCGTCGCAGCGGGTGGCGCAGCGGTTCACTCTCTTAACCTCTCCCCGCTCTGCGCGGGGAGAGGTCGAAACGCGTGCGCAGCGCGTGTTTCGGGTGAGGGGCATGCCACAAAGCCAGCCACCAAGAAGCACCCTCGGATCTCGATACTGCAGACCCGAGATTCCGCGTCCTCCCCCCGCCATTCAAGGCCCCTCACCCGGAGCCGTCGCTACGCGCCGACTCCGACCTCTCCCCGCAAATGCGGGGCGAGGTTAGGAAGCAGCTTACTTCCCGGACTGCTTCTCCAACTCCCGGTTATCGACATAGCGGATCATGATCGGCCGCCCGGCGACCGCGCCGCCAAGACCCTTGGTGAGTTTTAGCGGCAGGCAGCTATGGAGCGAGGCATTGATGGCCTTGAGATAGGTGTCGCGCGTGTCCTGCGGCGCATCCTTGCTGGCAAAGGTCACGCGCGGCGGCGCGATCGGCGTGCCGGCCGTGTTGAACGAAAACATCACCGACATCTGCATGCCCGCACGCGCACTCTCCACCGCGGGCGGCGACCAGCACGACCGCAAGGTGGCGAACAGGTCACCGATCGTATCGAGATCATGATCAGGCCGGCGGTAGAGAGCCTGCTGATCACCCGGCGGCACGCTTAGCACCGTGACCTGCAGGTTTTGCCCGATCGGATAATCGATCTCGGGAATGCACGGCCCGTGATCGAACACGCTGCAGGTGGACGGCGTGCACGGCTCGCCATCGAGCACGCTGCACGGCCTGTGCGAAAACGGCACTGCATCGCCGGCGCGTAGCCGCCGCGCCTCCGCCTGCCCGGCGAATGCCGCCAACACGCCGACGATCAACAGCAACGTGAGGTTCCGTGTCATCCGGACACCTTTGCAAATGCTCCCTCACCTGAAATGATACAGGCGTGTGGCGTCATCAAGATCGGGATGGGTCACAACCGCACGAGCAGACCAACAAACGGAACGCCGGCCGAACGACCGATTGCAGACATTGTTGCGCCTGTGCGCAGCCCGGCACCACACGTCGTCGTCACACCCCAACCTCAGGAGACCGACATGAGCAGTCCCCAGGTGCATCGTGATACGTCCGTCACCATGAAGCTCGAAATCGTCGTCATTCCCGTGTCGAATGTCGACACAGCCAAGAGCTTTTACGCAAGCCTCGGCTGGAGACTCGACGCCGACTTCGTGGTCGGCGACGACTATCGCGTGATCCAGTTCACGCCGCCGGGTTCGGATTGCTCGGTCATCTTCGGCAAGAACGTCACTGCCGCAACGCCCGGCTCGGCACAGGGCCTGTATCTGATCGTCTCCGACATCGAGGCCGCCCGTGCAGACCTGCTCGGCCGCGGCATCAAGGTGAGCGACGCCTTCCACGCCGGAGATGTCAATGTCGGGCCGGACGAGCCCTATTTGTTTGGACGGCTTCGGGTGAATGGCCCGGATCCCGCGCGGGCCAGCTATCGCTCCTTCGCATCATTCAGCGACCCGGACGGCAACGGCTGGCTGTTTCAGGAGATCACCGCGCGACTGCCCGGACGCATCGATGCCAGCGCCACGACTTTCAACTCATCCACTGACCTCGCAGCCGCATTGCGGCGGGCGGCGATCGCCCATGGCGCGCACGAGAAGCGCACTGGCGGCCAGCATGACGAGAACTGGCCGGACTGGTATGCCGATTACCTGGTGCGTGAGCAGACCGGCGAGCCGTTACCCACATAGTGACGCCATCGCGCTGCACATGGAATACGTTGCAACTGAATCGTCTGACGCAAAGCTGGATGACTCGCGCACCCATCTTTGCGAAACCGAATTCGACGTCAGAGCCGGGCGCCGTCCTGGCTCTGCAGCTGCGGAAGCGCGTATCCGGATCCAGCGACTGGCGCGTCGGCAGAGGCGCTTAGCGTGCGGGAAATTGTGCGGTTGCGGCCGGTCCGCTTCGCTTCGTAAAGTCGCCCATCGACCCGCTTGTACAGGCTCGGCCAGCTATCTCCCGGCTGCAACGTCCCCACGCCGAAGCTCGCAGTGACCTGCCTCGCTCCACCCGGGACGGCAAAGCTGTTCTGCTCGATCGCGATCCTCAACCGTTCGGCATAATCAACCGCTTCCTGTTCGTCCGTATCCGGAAGGAACACCGCAAATTCCTCGCCGCCCAGCCGCCCGACGATGTCGCGTTTGCGCGACGCGTTGCGCAGCATGCGCCCCACCTCTCCGAGGACATCGTCCCCGACGTCATGGCCGAGGGTGTCATTGATGCTCTTGAAGTTGTCGATGTCGCACAGAGCGAGCGCAGCACGGCTCGGTCCGTGTTTGCGCAGATGGGCGGATACCCGTTCTTGAAAGCCGCGCCGGTTCAGGATGCCGGTCAACAGATCGAGATCGCGTTCGCGACGAAGATCGTCGATCATGTCGGACACCGCCGCGGCGAGGATGGCCAGCGCCAGGCCGGCGCCGAGCACGGCGAGCGAAAGCTGGAGTGCTTGCCAAAACATCGAATTGCTGAACGCGCTTCTGTCGACCGGCGCGGAAAATCCGACCGTGAGCAGGGTTCGCGGAAAAAAATGCAAACCAAACAGCAACAGCACCCAGAACAGAGCCCGATCGATATAGGGCCCGCGCGCCAATGCGGTGAGCCGCCCCGCTGCGATCAGCATCAGGAGGCCGTAGCCGAAATTCTGGATGTAGACCCGGGCGATGAGACTGCGATCGATATAAAAGAAATAGGCGAGCAGAAGAACGAAGCCGGCAAGGATCGCCATATCGATGACCGGACCGAGCCCCTTCCCCGAACGCACCAGGATGCCCTCCACGGCGGCGATAACCGCCGACGTGTAGAGCGCGCCCGAGACGATGGCATTGGGCCCCGCGCCGGGCGGCAAACCCAAGATCTGCGACGTCGCGCCGAGGGCAAACAGAACGCACGCGCCGGCCAGCAAAAGCAGGTAGTTGCGCTTCTTCTCGACGAGCCACGCGCAGACGAAGGCAGCCCCGAAGACGAACAGTATTCCGGGCGTGATCAGTTGGAGCGTAGTCCTGACGATGACCCCATCCATCTCGCTCAAACTTTCCAATAGGCCCAGGTCGTCGTGACGCACGGCTTGGGCACCGGTACCTCGTAGCCAGAGAACACTATCAAATTTGACCGGAAATGCCTCAAATGCGAGTCGATGACGGGAACTGGGTTCGTCACGCCCGACGTCAAAGGCCGCGAATACATCGTCAGCCGCCCGGCTCACAAGGGCAGATGGATGGCCGGTCATCTCGCGAAGCCGCGCTTCGCGCTTTGCACAGCCAAGACGTGGGGAGAGTCTACCGCCCAACTCATACGTCATACACGGGCTTGACCCACGTACCCATCTTCCCCGACAAAGCCTCCACACAATACGCAGCGCCGTTGCGCACTCATCAAGAACAAGACCGTTCACAACTGCGCGAACAGACCGCGGAGGAACTGCCAGCCATGACCACACCCAAGACACCGACGCATCCGTTCGAGCGCAGCCACTCCATCGTGATTGCGGCTGCGCCCGAAGCTGTGTTCGACTACGTCACCAATCCGAAAACATGGCCGCAATGGCTGCCCTCCTCGCACGACATCGACTGCGAGGATCGCCCGATGCGGTTCGGCGACACGTTTCACGAACACTGGTCGACGCGGTCGGGCCCAGTCGCGCTGGACTGGCTGGTGATCGCCTGCGAGCGTCCGCGACTCTGGATCGGCCTGACACATATGAGCGTCACCGGCCCGATCGTGGTGCAATATGTCTGCGCCGAGGTCGAAGGCGGAACGAAGTTCACCCGCACCGTGCGCAACCCGGCGCGGCCGAAGGCGCCGACGCCGGAGATGATTGCGCGGATCGATGAAGAAGCGGAGTTGGGTCTGGCGAATATCAAGAGGATCGTGGAATCTCGTGCCTAAGGCCGTGGCCTGAAGGCCGCACAAACTTCATATCCATTCCACGACTTAACTATGTAGGACCAGCGGCCGATTCTCTGTTGCCTTGACTGACGATAGTTGCGGACACGCTTCGCGGTCAGGAATCTTTCTTTAAGAATTCAGCGATACGGTCTTCTCAAGCGGTTCATGTATTGCGTACCGCTAGCAGGTCAAGATCCGCCGGAGCGACCCGGCGGATCGTCCTGGCTCTGTCGGGAGACGGCTGCGTCGGCCTACGAAAGGCCGAGATCCAACGCGTCCCCTCACCCCCTGCCGGTGTTCGATTACGTCACCAATCCCCAGTCATGGCCGCAATGGCTGCCCTCCTCGCACGACATCAAGTGCGAGGACCGCCCGATGCGCTTCGGCGACACGTTTCACGAACACTGGTCGACGCGGTCGGGCCCGGTCGCGCTGGACTGGCTGGTGATCGCTTGCGAGCGCCCGCGGCTCTGGATTGGCCTGACCCATATGAGCGTCACCGGCCCGATCATGGTGCAATATGTCTGCGCCGTCGTCGATGGCGGGACGAATTCACCCGCACGGTGCGCAACCCGGCGCGGCCGGAGGCTCCGACCGCGGAGATCATTGCGAGGATCGATGCGGAGGCGGAGTTGGGGCTGGCGAATATCAAGAGGATTGTGGAGAAGAAAAACGCACGTCGCAAAGAATAGCTAATCAATCGGCAGCTTCATCGACTTTCGGAACGCTAGCTACCAACAGCTTGTCAAGCTTACCGGCCTTTGACTTCGCCCACTGACAAAACAAAGAATCCAGCGGCCGATTCATGCGCCCCTTAATAGCATTAATCCATGTCTCGTATTCGTCCTTTGGAAGACAGGAGGCCCCGAGGATAAAAGGCAATTTGGAGAACACACCTATTCCATCGAACTTGGTTTTGTTTCGCCTGAAGTGGTTTATATCCGCGTTCAATCCGCGAATAAGACTTATTTGCCTTTCTGACACGGGATTTTCCAAACCGACCGTCTTTAATTCTCTATGGTCGATCACAAAGACTCCACGAACGAAGAATTCGAGTAACCATGCGTGAATCGTCGGCACAGCTCGAGCGGCACCTGTTTTTAGTACAGCCAGCACTCGCTCCTTGTGAGAAGCATCAATCTGCTCCCCCACCTCCTTGAGGCCGTGGAAATATAGAAGTATCTCCTTCGCAAAAGGGAGCAATATTTCAAGATTCTCCATGATGTAGTCGGTGGCACCACTTGAGGACGCTAATCTAAGCGCCCTGAAGAGAGATTTTATGTAGCCGAAATCCCATACCTCCTTCTCAACCGCGCCCTCAAGCATTCCGACTAAATTCATGCTTCTTAGCTGTTCCAACTCGTCGGGATCGGGATCCTCATCAAAATAGATTGAATTCGACAAAGCCTGAAGAGCCATTCCGTCAGCTTTGTCGAAGGCTTGGGGCAGCTTGTCTTCGAGGTCTTCGCGATAGCTCTTTATCGTAAGGACGCGGGTCTTCTGACCATTGAGTGTCAATCCCTCACTAAGAAACAACTGTTCAGCGAGTAGCGATAGGATCTCATACGGATCTTGATCAAGCCGTACAAAAATTCGGTAGTCATCCACGAAGCGAGTAAATTCGATGCTTTCGTTGAGCAAAGCAGCGTCGGAATCTGCCAAGACTGCCTCCGCCAATATCCGTGACGCAGAACATCCTACGGGAATGCCGTATGACTGCTTGGAACGTATATTGTTGATCGACTTAACTACGAAGCGGGTTACTCCTTTATTTGAACACACAGAATCGAGCATGTTCTCAACGCGGTGTATATAAATTCGCTGATAGAAATCGGCGATGTCGGTGAAAATAACGGCTTTATAGTCCTGTTCATCAACATTGACCTGCCAGTCAAGCCAATCACGATAGGTGTGCTCCGCAACGAAGAGTGACGCCTCCGCAGAATCCTCAAATCTATAAGCGAATGGCCCAAAGCCATCAGCGGATGCTTTAGACTTCTCCAGATCGGCGCCAATCTCGATAGCCGATGCTGTGAGCAGTAGCGCTTCAAGTAGCTGAAGCTGATGAACGATGCGGAATCCGTACCGACTCTTAGGGGATAGAGCCTCGATAGCCTGCGCAGGTTGAAATGTATCAAGATCGAGCGAGGCTAGTTCTGCAACAATGTCTTCCGCACACTCTTCTAGAAATGACAATTCGCACAAATGAGGAAAAACATCGGTATCCCCAAACTTACAAATGTGAGCAACTGCTCTTCTTAGAGATTTTATGGAAAGTTTGGTCGCCATATCAGCAGAGCCACATTTTTGGGTGCGACTACTTATTCACACCTAAAAGTAGAATTCAACCGAAGTTCTATTCTTAATTTTTAATCGACTGCCGACGACAGTCTTCGATTGAATCCGGGCCTTACAGCAATCTCGACCTCACCACCCCTCACCCCTGCTTCTTCACGTCCTTGATATCAGAGAACACAATCCCCTCGGCGCGTTCCTTGGTGTAGTTCAGATAGAAATCGTTCTTCGCCAGGAATACCGGATCGCCGTCGACGTCATCCGCGACGCCGGAATTGTTGTTCGACATGAAGGTCTCGAGCTTCTTCTTGTCCTCCGACGAGATCCAGCGCGCCAGCGAGAATTCCGAGACTTCGAAACTCACGGGCAACTGATATTCCGCATCGAGCCGCGCCTTCAGCACATCGAGCTGCAGCGGGCCGACGACGCCGACCAGCGCCGGCGCGCCGTCGCGCGGGCGGAACACCTGAACGACGCCCTCTTCCGACATCTGCTGCAAGGCTTCCTTCAGCTTCTTCGCCTTCATCGCATCGCCGAGACGCACGCGGCGCACGATTTCCGGCGCGAAGGACGGCACGCCGATAAAGGTGATGTCCTCGCCATCGGTCAGCGTATCGCCGATGCGCAACGTGCCGTGATTGGGGATGCCGACCACGTCGCCGGCATAGGCTTCGTCCGCGATGGCGCGGTCCTGCGCGAAGAAGAATTGCGGCGACGACAGCGACATGTTCTTGCCGGTGCGCACCAGCTTGGCCTTCATGCCCCTTGTCAGCTTGCCGGAGCACAGCCGCGCAAAGGCGATACGGTCGCGATGGTTGGGGTCCATGTTCGCCTGGATCTTGAACACGAAGGCCGACATCCGGGGCTCGTCGGCCTCGACCTTGCGCAAATTAGATTCCTGCGCGCGCGGCGATGGCGCAAAACGGCCGAGACCTTCGAGCAGATCGCCGACGCCGAAATTGCGCAGCGCACTGCCGAAATAGACTGGCGTCATATGGCCTTCGCGGAACGACTGCAGGTCGAACGGCTTCGAGGCTTCCTTCACCAGTTCGAGTTCGTCGGCGACCTCGCTGGCATCGAGATTGGGGTTGCGGCCGGCCAGATCGGCAATCTTGATCTTCTCGGCTGCGCCGGTCTTGGCGCCGCCGCCCTCGAGCAGGCGGATGCCACCGGTCTCGATGTCATAGGTGCCCATGAAATCGCGGCCGCGGCCGACCGGCCAGTTGATTGGCGTGGTGTCGAGCGCCAGCGTCTTCTCGATCTCGTCCAGGAGATCGAACACATCGCGGCTCTCGCGGTCCATCTTGTTGATGAAGGTGATGATCGGGATGTCGCGGAGACGACAAACCTCGATCAGCTTCAGCGTGCGCGCCTCGATACCTTTGGCGGCGTCGATCACCATGACGGCGCTGTCGACCGCGGTGAGCGTGCGATAGGTGTCTTCCGAGAAGTCTTCATGGCCCGGCGTGTCGAGCAGGTTGAAGACGTGGCCCTGGAATTCGAAGGTCATCACCGAGGTGACGACGGAGATGCCGCGGTCGCGCTCGATCTTCATCCAGTCGGAGCGCGTGTTGCGGCGCTCGCCCTTGGCCTTGACCTGGCCCGCCAGATTGATGGCGCCGCCGAACAGCAGCAGCTTTTCGGTCAGCGTGGTCTTGCCGGCGTCAGGATGCGAGATGATCGCGAAAGTGCGGCGGCGGGCGACCTCATTGGCAAGCGGGGAACGCGCGGCTGAGTCGGCGGAAAGGGCGATATCGGACATAAACGTGCCTGTGGCAGGGAAAACGGGCGCAATCAAGGGATTTTGGGCGGGAAACTGGCCGAAGTGGCGACCATCGGCCGCGTTGCGATCCGGCTGCGTGGGTCCCATATAACCCCTGCGAGGACGACCTCCAAATCATCATCATCCGCAGGGACGGCCCTGCCTGTTTACAGGGGTCATCCCATGGCTTGGCTATTGTTGTTCGTTGCGGGTCTGCTTGAAGTCGGCTGGGCCGTCGGGCTCAAATATACCGAAGGCTTCACCCGCCTCGTTCCCTCCGTCCTCACCCTCATCAGCATGACCGCGTCAGTCGGCATGCTTGCCCTCGCCCTCAAGGAACTGCCGATGGGAACCGCCTATGCGGTGTGGACCGGCATCGGCGCGGTCGGCACCGCAGCGCTGGGCATGTACCTATTCGGCGACCCGGCCACCGTCGCGCGGATCACCTGTATCGGGCTGATCGTGGCAGGCATTGCCGGGCTGAAGCTGGTGTCATGACCTGCGTCAGATAAAGCTCAGATGCAGCAGCTTCACGATCCACCAGGTCGCGGCGGCAACGATCGCCGCGGCCGGGATCGTGATCACCCAGGCATAGACGATCGAACTCGCCACGTTCCAGCGCACCGCTGACACACGACGTGCCGCGCCGACACCGACGATCGCGCCGGTGATGGTGTGCGTGGTCGAGACGGGAACGCCGAGGAACGTCGCCGCAAATAGCGTCGCGGCACCGCCGGTCTCGGCGCAGAAGCCCTGCATCGGCGTGAGCTTGGTGATGCGCAGGCCCATGGTGCGGACAATGCGCCAGCCGCCCATCAGCGTGCCCAGCGCCATCGCCGCCTGACATGACAGCACGACCCAGAACGGCACGGAAAACTCCGTCCCGAGATGGCCCTGCGAGTACAGCAGCACAGCGATGATGCCCATGGTCTTCTGCGCATCATTGCCGCCATGGCCGAGCGAATACAGCGAAGCCGAGACGAATTGCAGGATGCGGAAGGCGCGGTCCACGGCGAAGGGCGTCGAGCGCACCGAGGCCCATGACACGATGGCCACCAGCACCAGCGCCAGCAGGAAGCCCACCAGCGGCGACAGCACAATGGCCAGCAGCGCCTTGGACAGCCCGGTCCACAAGGCTGCCGAGAGTCCTGCCTTGGCGACACCTGCCCCGAGCAAGCCACCGATCAACGCATGCGACGAGCTTGAGGGAATGCCGAGGCCCCAGGTGATCACGTTCCAGACGATGGCGCCCATCAGGGCCGCAAAGATCACCGCGGGATCGATGACGCTGGGCTCGATGATCCCGGTGCCGATGGTGTTGGCGACATGCAGACCGAATACCAGGAAGGCGATGAAGTTGAAGAATGCCGCCCACAGCACGGCATATTGCGGCCGCAGCACGCGCGTCGAGACGATCGTCGCGATCGAATTGGCAGCGTCATGCAAGCCGTTGAGAAAGTCGAACAGCAATGCGATGGCGATGAGGCCGATCAGCACCGGAAAGGCGAGCGTGGCGTCCACCTGATGGCCCTGCCTTATACTTGTTCGATGACGATGCTGTTGATCTCGTTCGCGACGTCGTCGAAGCGGTCGGCCACCTTTTCAAGGTGCTTGTAGATCTCGGCGCCGACCACGAAATCCATGGTGTTGGCGTCACGATGCTTGAGAAAGAGCTCCTTGAGCCCGATGTCGTGCAGATCGTCGACGCGGCCTTCGAGCTTGCCGACTTCCTCGGTGATCGCCGTGAGCAGGCCGACATTATCGCCGATGGCGCTCATCAGCGGCACGGCGCGACCGACAAGGTTGGCGCATTCCACCAGCAGCGTGCCGATTTCGCGCATCGGCGGCTCGAACTGGCGTACCTCGAACAGCATCACCGCTTTCGCCGTCTGCTGCATCTGGTCGATGGAATCATCCATCGCCGTGATGAGGTTCTTGATGTCGACGCGATCGAACGGCGTGATGAAAGTGCGGCGAACGGCGGTCAGCACCTCGCGGGTGATGGCGTCGGCGTCGTTCTCGAACTGGTTGACGCGCTGACAGTAGACCGGCGTCTCGTCGCCGCCTTCCAGCATCCCCGCAAGCGCCTTGGAGCCCTCGACCACGGTCACTGAATGGCGGGCGAACAGGTCGAAAAACCTTTCCTCCCGGGGCAGAAAGGACCGGAACCAACGCAGCATCATCTCATCCAACTGTCAGGAAAACGCAGCGACCGGACCGCCAGATGGCGGACATGGTCCCGCGGGGCCACCGCCGGCGGCCCTGTGTCACACGGATGTCATAAAGCATTTCCGGCCAAGACGGGCAATCGCGCACCTTTTAGGCCCGATCATCCACCGCTTTATGACAGCCTGCTTTTCCTGAGGCAGTGCCTGGATTTAGAGCGACCGCTTGAAGTAATGCGCGATTTCGCCGATGACGCCGCGGCGGAAGGTCAGCACGCAGACCACAAAGATCACGCCCTGGATCACCGTTACCCACTGGCCGAAGCCGGCGAGGTATTGCTGCATGGCGATGATCACGAAGGCGCCGACCACGGGACCGAACAGCGTACCGAGGCCGCCGACCAGGGTGATCAGCACGATTTCACCGGACATGCTCCAGTGCACGTCGGTGAGCGAAGCGTTCTGCGCCACAAACACCTTCAGCGCGCCGGCGAAACCGGCCAGCGTGCCGGACAGGATATAGGCCAAGAGCTTGTACTGGTCGGTCTTGTAGCCGAGCGACACCGCACGCGGCTCGTTCTCACGGATCGCCTTGAGCACCTCGCCGAACGGCGAGTTGATGGCGCGGTAGATGATCAGGAAGCCCAGCGTGAAGCCGGCGAGGATCACGTAATACAGCGTGATCGGCTTCGAGAGATTGAACAGGCCGAACAGCGTGCCCTGCGGAATGCCCTGGATACCGTCTTCACCGTGGGTGAACGGCGTCTGCAGATAAACGAAGTACAGGAGCTGCGACAGCGCCAGCGTGATCATGGCGAAGTAGATGCCCTGACGACGAATGGCGATCAGGCCGGTGACGACGCTGAGCGCAGCGGCCGCGACGACACCGACGACGATGCCGAGTTCGGGCGTCAGGCCCCACACTTTCAGCGCATGCGCCGTGCAGTAGCCGGCGGTGCCCAGGAACATCGCGTGGCCGAAGGACAGCAGACCGCCATAGCCGATCAAAAGGTTGAAGGCACAGGCGAGTAGCGCGAAGCAGAGCGCCTGCATCACGAAGAACGGATAGACGCCAGTGAGCGGCACGACCAGCAACAGCGCGGTCATGATCGCAAAGGCGACCATCTCGTCTTTGACGGTGCGGCGGGGTGACGGAATGGCGTTTTCAGTGATCGTTGTCATATCAGGCAGCCCGTCCCGTCAGTCCGGAAGGTTTCACAAGGAGCACCAGCACCATCAGCACGAAGACGACAGTGTTGGAGGCCTCGGGGTAAAAATACTTGGTCAGACCCTCGATGATGCCGAGGGCGAAACCGGTGATGATGGAGCCCATGATCGAGCCCATGCCGCCGATCACGACGACCGCGAACACGACGATGATCAGGTCCGCACCCATCAGCGGGCGAACCTGGTTGATCGGCGCCGACAGCACGCCCGCGAGTGCCGCCAGACCGACGCCGAGCCCGTAGGTCAGCGTGATCATCAGCGGCACGTTGATGCCGAAGGCGCGGACCAGCGTGGGGTTTTCCGTCGCGGCGCGCAGATAGGCGCCGAGCCGCGTACGCTCGATCAGGAACCAGGTCGCGATACAGACCACCAGCGAGAAGATAACGACCCAGCCGCGATAGATTGGCAGGAACATGAAGCCGAGATTCATGCCGCCCTTGAGCGCATCCGGGATCGCGTAAGGCAGACCCGACGAGCCGAAATAATTCTGGAACACGCCCTGGATGATCAGCGCCAGACCGAATGTCAGCAACAGGCCATAGAGATGGTCGAGATTGGCGATCCATTTCAGCATGGTGCGTTCCATCACCATGCCGAACAGGCCGACCGCCAGCGGCGCCAGGATCAGCGCCGGCCAGTAGCCGATGCCAGCCAGATTGAGCAGGAAGTATGCCGCAAACGCGCCCATCATATAGACGGCGCCATGGGCGAAATTAATGATGTTCAGCATGCCGAAGATCACGGCGAGGCCGAGACTTAACAGCGCATAGAACGAGCCGTTGATGAGTCCGACCAGCAATTGCGCAGACAGGGCCTGTAGATTGATCGACATGTTGTTCTCAACTCTTATCGCAGGAAAGTCTTGGCCCGGCAGCGCGGCGCCGCCGGGCCAACGATCTTATTTCTTCAGCAGCGCACAGGTGCTCTTCTCGATCGGTGTAAAGGCCTGATCGGCTGGCACTGTACCGGCAAGCTTGTAGAAATCCCACGGCGCCTTCGATTCCGACGGCTTCTTCACTTCGAACAGATAGCCCGGGTGAATCTTGCGGCCATTGGCTTCGATCTTGCCCTGCCCGAACAGCGGATCATCGGTCGGCAATTCCTTCATCTTGGCAACGATCTTCGCGCCATCATGTGGATTGCTGCCGAGCGCTTCCAGCGCCTTGAAGTAGTGGATCAAGCCGGCATACACGCCCGCCTGCACCATCGACGGCGGAGCGCCGTTCTTCATGCGCGCTGCGAACTTCTTGGAGAAGTCGCGGGTCTTGTCGTTCAGGTCCCAGTAGAAAGTCTCGGTGAAGCTGAGGCCCTGTGCGGTTTCAAGACCGATCGCCTTGACGTCGGTGATGAACAGCAGCAACGCCGCGAGCTTCTGACCGCCCTTGGCGATGCCGAATTCAGCCGCCTGCTTGATCGAGTTGGTGGTGTCGCCGCCGGCATTGGCCAGGCCGATGACCTTGGCCTTCGACGACTGCGCCTGCAGCAGGAAGGAGGAGAAGTCCGCGGTGTTGAGCGGATGCTTGACGCCGCCGACCACCTTGCCGCCCGAGGATTTGACGACTTCCGAGGTATCGCGCTCCAGCGCGGCACCGAAGGCGTAGTCGGCGGTGAGGAAGAACCAGCTGTCACCGCCGGCTTTGACCATCGCCTGCCCGGTCGAATGGGCGAGCATGTAGGTGTCGTAGGTCCAGTGCACGGTGTTCGGCGAACACTGCGCATTGGTGAGATCCGACGTCGCGGCGCCCGAATTGATGTAGACGCCGTTCTTCTCCTTGACGATGTTGTTCACCGCCAGTGCCACGCCGGAATTCGGTACGTCGACGATGGTGTCGACCTTGTCGACGTCGAACCACTGCCGCGCGATGTTGGAGCCGATGTCCGGCTTGTTCTGGTGATCGCCGGAGATGATGTCGATCTTCCAGCCCTTGGCCATCAGACCGGAGTCCTCCGCCGCCATCTGCGCAGCCAGGGTCGAACCCGGGCCGCCGAGATCGGCATAGAGACCGGACTGATCGCTGAGTGCGCCGATCTTGACGGTCTTGTCCTGGGCCATGGCGATGCCCGCCATGGCCAGCGAAAGCGCCGTGCCAAGAAGTGCGGTTGAAATCTTGTTTTTCATGGCTTCCTCTCAATGATTTGGACGACGGGCTTCTAAATTAGGTCTTCTTCAAAAGCGGACAAGCACTCTTGTCGAGCGGCGTGAAGGCCTGATCGGCAGGGATCGTCGCCACCAGCTTGTAGTAATCCCAGGGCCCCTTTGACTCCTCGGGCTTCTTCACCTCGAACAGATAGGCCGGGTGCAGCTTGCGACCGTTCGGCTGGATCGTGCCCTTGCCGAAGATGATGTCGTCGGTCGGGGTCGCCTTCATCTTGTCGACGATCTTCAATCCGTCATGGGAGTTGCCGCCCATCGCGTCGAGGGTCTTGAAGTAGTGGATCAGCGATGAGTAGACGCCAGCCTGCACCGTGGTCGGCATGGCCTTGTTCTTCGCGCGGTCCTGGAATCGCTTGGAGAATGCACGGGTACCGTCGTTGAGATCCCAATAGAAGGTCTCGGTCAGGTTCAGGCCGTTGGCAACCGGCAGACCGAGCGAATGGACGTCGGTGATGAACATCAGAAGGCCGGCCAGCTTCTGGCCACCCTTAACGATGCCGAATTCTGACGCCTGCTTGATCGAATTGATGGTGTCGCCGCCGGCATTGGCGAGGCCAATGACCTTGGCCTTGGATGTCTGTGCCTGCAGCAGGAACGACGAGAAGTCGGCGGTGTTGAGCGGCGGACGAACGCTGCCCAGCACCTTGCCGCCGACAGCGTTGACGGCGTTGGTGGTGTCGCGCTCGAGCGCCGTCCCGAAGGCGTAGTCCGCGGTCAGGAAGAACCAGGTATCGCCGCCGGACTTGGTCAGCGCCGTGCCGGTGCCGTTGGCGAGCTGATAGGTATCGTAAGCCCAGTGAATGGTGTTCGGCGAGCACTGTGCGTTGGACAGGTCCGACGTTCCCGAACCCGAATTCAGGTAGACGCCGTTCTTTTCCTTGACCACGTTGTTGACGGCGAGACCGACCGACGAGGTCGGCACGTCGACGACGACGTCGAGCTTGTCGCGATCGTACCACTGACGCACGATGTTGACGCCGATATCGGGCTTGTTCTGGTGATCTCCGACCAGCACGTCGATCTTCCAGCCCTTGGCGACCAGACCGGAGTCCTCGACCGCCATCTGCGCGGCAAGCACCGAGCCCTGTCCGGTGATATCGGCATAGAGGCCGGACTGGTCGTTCAGCACGCCGATCTTGGCGGTCTTGTCCTGGGCGAACGCAAGCGAGCTTGCGCTCATCATCAGCGCAAAACCCAGCAGCGACGTCGAAACGACTTTATTCATTCTGTGCTCCCTACCCGTATTGATGGTTGTGTCTATCGTCGGACCGTTGGCTCGGTCCGTTATTCGATATTAGACGCCGAGATACGTATGCAGCTTGTCCATATTCGCCGAGAGCTCGGAATTGGCGAAGCCATCGATGATCTTGCCGTGCTCGACGATGTAGTAACGATCCGCCACCGTGGCAGCGAAACGGAAGTTCTGCTCGACCAGCAGGATGGTGAAGCCCTCCGACTTCAGCCGCGCAATGGTGTGGCCGATCTGCTGGATGATGACAGGTGCGAGACCTTCGGTCGGCTCGTCCAGCATCAGGAAGCGCGCGCCGGTGCGCAGGATGCGGCCGATCGCCAGCATTTGTTGCTCACCGCCGGAGAGTTTTGTCCCTTGGCTGTTGAGACGCTCTTTCAGATTTGGAAACAGCTCGAAGATCTGATCCAGAGACAACCCGCCCGGCCGGATCGTCGGCGGCAGCATCAGATTCTCTTTCACGTCGAGGCTGGAGAAGATGCCGCGTTCTTCCGGACAGAATGCGATGCCCTGCTTCGCGATCTTGTCCGACGAGGTCTTGATGATCTCGTTGCCTTCGAACTTTATCGAGCCGGTGCGCTTGCCGATGATGCCCATGATGGACTTCAGCGTCGTAGTCTTGCCGGCGCCGTTGCGACCGAGCAGCGTGACGACTTCGCCCGGCTTCACGTTGAAATTGATGCCGTGAAGAATGTGCGACTCGCCATACCAGGCTTCGAGATTCTCAATGCTGAGAATTGGATTGCCGGTTGCTGCAGTCGTTGCCGGTGCGGCCATTGTGATCTCAGCCATGCCCGGCTCCCAGATAAGCTTCCTTGACGCGCTCGTCCTTGGTCAGATCGGCGTAGCTGCCTTCCGCAAGAACCTTTCCGCGAGTCAGAACGGTAATGATGTCCGACAGATTGGACACGACGCTGAGGTTATGTTCGACCATCAGGATGGTATACTTCGCCGAGATGCGCTTGATCAGCGCTGCGATCTTGTCGATGTCCTCGTGGCCCATGCCGGCCATCGGCTCGTCGAGCAGCATCATCTCGGGATCGAGCGCCAGCGTAGTGGCGATCTCTAATGCCCGCTTGCGGCCATAGGGCATTTCCACGGCGGGCGTATTGGCAAATTCGCTGAGGCCGACGTCGTCGAGCAGTTCAGCGGCGCGTTGATTGTACTGATCCAGCACGCTCTTGGACCGCCAGAAGTCAAACGACGATCCATGCTGACGCTGCAGTGCAACACGGACATTCTCCAGCGCCGTCAGATGCGGAAACACTGCGGAAATCTGGAACGAACGTACGAGGCCAAGGCGCGCCACGTCGGCGGGCGCCGTCGCGGTGATGTCCTTGCCCTTGTAGAAAATCTGGCCGGCGGACGGCTGCATGAACTTGGTCAGCAGATTGAAACACGTCGTCTTGCCGGCGCCGTTAGGGCCGATCAATGCGTGAATGGTGCCGCGGCGAACTTTGAGACTGACATCGCGGACTGCGAAAAAGCCCGCAAATTCCTTGGTCAATCCGTTGGTTTCGAGAATGAACTCATCGGTCAAGCAAATTTCCCCCATCGACCTTCCCGGCGTGTGTCTCCGCCAGTGGCCAACTTTTTGCGCAGCCGCATTTCGGGGAAAACTGAAAGTCATCCCCGCGCGGCCACATCGAGTGGCGCGAATATGCCGTCAACGCGACGGCGAACGCAAGGTGCAATGCGGCAGAATTGGGTGGACTGCCTGTCGCACTGACTTCGCCCTTAGTCGTAGGCAGTTAGCCCCCTGCGCATGCAAAAAGCAGAGTCCGCCTGCGATCGGTCCACCGTGCAGAACGCACCATCTGTTTGCGCCGCAAGGAGCTTTGAAAATCGCTCGTTAATTGTATTGCGAGGCGACTTCCCGCGTTCATTGATTATTTGCTCACTGTACTCATACTACCCTCGATCGATATCAGGGGGATCGTTGCCGTGGACTTCCAGAGCGCCGACGCGTCCGTGGTGAAGTCCATTCGGCAGCGCGATCTGCTGAACTGCTGGCTACGGCTCTATGCGCCGCAACAGGCCCTGCCCGATATCGCCAACTATCGCCCGGATCGGATGGACGACGAACGTCCTGATCTCGTCGACTACATTGTTAATCACAGCACGGCACCGCCGCGGCTCATCATCGACAGCAACGGCACCCGCATGGCGAGCGCCTATGGTACCACCGGCAAGGGCCGCTATCTCGACGACTATCTCGGTCCGATCCTCGGTCCTGTCGTGCTGCCGGCCTATCATGAATGTATCGCACGCGAGTTGCCGACTTACACCGTCTCGATGATCGACGATGTCAACGGTCGTGTTGTCGCCTATGAGCGGATGCTGATGCCGTTCTCATCAGGCAATGGCGTCACCCATATCATCGCGTCGCTCAAGACGATCAGCGAGGACGGTGGATTCGAAATCAAAAATCTGATGCGCGGCCATCACAGCGTGCCGGTGCCGAAACTCCGCGCGGTGATCGATCGCAGCCTGTCCTATCGTGCGCCGCACCGGCTCGCAGCCGGCGACGTCGTCGAGATCGACTGATCGCTATTTTACGTCTTTTGCGTAAATCTCCGGCTTGAAACCAACCACAAGCTTGCCGCCAAGATCGAGCACAGGCCGCTTGATCATCGAGGGCTGCTCGAGCATCAGCGCGATTGCCTTGCTCTCGTTCAGACCTTCCTTGGCAGCGTCATCGAGCTTGCGAAACGTGGTGCCGGCGCGATTGAGCAGCGTCTCCCAGCCGACCTCCTTGGCCCAGCGCTGCAGCCGCGCCTTGTCGATGCCTTCGGCCTTGTAGTCATGGAAGCTGTAGGCGACGCCATGGCTGTCGAGCCAGACGCGCGCTTTCTTCATCGTATCGCAATTCTTGATACCGTAGATGGTGATGGCCATGAGATGTCGCCGTGCCTGCCAAGAGTGATCGTCGTTCTCACCTGACTAGCAGATCAGGCAGCAGCGGCTGACAGCAAATCCGCGATCATCCACAGAGGCCACCGATGATGCTGGGGCCGACATCATCGGTTTGTCCTCAGATCTCAGGCCGTACGCCCGCGGTTCGCGAAGATCAACCACAGCGCCGACACCAGGAAATAGAAGGCGCCGAAACCGGCATAGGGCGCGATATCCACGATCGTCGGCACTGTGGCGCCGCCCGCCTGCTTGACAAAGAACAGGCCGGCCGCGGTCGACTGCGCTCCGCTCAGGATCATCGCCCACTGCGCACCGAATGCGCGCCAGCGTCGAACGCCGGTGACCAGTTGCGCGAGGCCCGCCAATGCCGCCCAGACGCCGAACACCGCGAGTACGGCATTCATCCCCGTGCGCAAGGCGATGGCCACGGCCAGTGCGGCAATGAGGCTCACCCCCACATTCAGCGCCTGCGAGGGATTGGCCAGCAAGCCGCCGCTGCCCTGGGCATCGAACCAGTTCGCAAGTGCATCCCAGGCGGGATAGCTGACCAGCAGGATGGCGGCGGCCCCGGGCGACGAGACGCCAACGGTGAAGGCGGCGGCCACCCAGGCCGCCGCGACGATGCCGCGGACGAGGTAATAACGTGCGAGGTCTCCGCTCGCTACGGCCGGCAGGCTGGCGGTTCCCTGTGGGACGGTCATGCTGGTCTCCATCGAAGCTTGGACCGGGCGCTCTCCACCGGGCTGGCGGAAGAACCTTGGTCAAATTACATATTACGATAACTAATATCGCGATATGTTTATTGGCTCGATCACCGCCTTGTCCATATTTATTTATCGCGATATACATTATTGTGATATCGACGTGAGGAGAGTTGCCGTGGTGCCCGCCGACATTCCGCTGGATCACCAGCTCTGTTTTTCGCTCTACAGCGCCAGCATGGCCATCGGCCGGGCCTACAAGCCGCTGCTCGACGCGCTCAAGATCACCTACCCGCAATATCTCGTGCTGAGCACATTGTGGGAGGGCGGCGCACAGAGCGTCGGCGGCATCGCCGACCGGCTGGCGCTGGAATCGAGCACGGTCACGCCGCTGGTGAAGCGGCTCGAACAGGCCGGCTTCGTCGCGCGCAGGCGAAATCCGGACGATGAGCGGCAGGTCGTCGTCAGCCTCACAGCCAAAGGCACGGCGCTGCGCGAGAAGGCACGCTGCCTCGGCGAGACGTTGTTCGCCGCGGCCGGCATGACGCCGGAACGGCTGATCGCCCTGAACAGCGAGGTCCATGCCTTTCGGGATGCCGTGACCAACTACACCGGCAAGACAGGTGCGACCGTGGCGGAGACCGCCGACTGACGCAGATGACACGCGACAGGGCGCCAGCGAATCTGTCGTAAGATACCGGACACATTCAGCGCCGGAGCGACCATGGAGTTCACCGCACTTTTCCTGGCGATCGCCATCACCATGCTCGTCGCATGGTATGGCAGCCGCACGCTCGCATTCTCTCTGTTCGCCGTTGTGCTGATTGCCTGCGTGGCGACCTTCCTGCACCACGCCACCGACGCGCTGAAACTGTCGTTCTGAGGCCATCATGACCTCACAGCGCGCTATCGCCCTCAACGTCCTCGCACTCTACGCCCTCGCCGCGCTGCTCGCGGCCGCCTTTGCCGCACAGTTCATTTTGGGCGAACTGCCCTGCCCGCTATGCCTGCTGCAGCGGATCATGTTCGCGCTGCTCGCCATCGGCCCGATCCTCAACATTCGCTTCGGCCCGCGCCCCAGCCACTATGCGCTATCACTGCTCGCCGCCGTGGTCGGCGCCGCCGTCTCAACGCGGCAGGTGCTGCTGCACATCACGCCCGGCGATCCCGGCTTCGGCACCGCGCTGTTCGGCTATCACTATTACACCTGGGCACTGATCGGCTTCGTCGCGGCGATCGTGCTGCTGTCGCTGGTGCTGCTGTTCGACCGGCAATTCGAGAAGGACCCCGCTGCTCACTCGGCGCCCAGCGTGATCGCGCATGTTGCCGTCTGGCTCGTGATCGGCCTGACGGCTGCGAACATCGCCTCGACCTTGCTCGAATGCGGCTTCAAGGCCTGCGCGGATGATCCGGTAGTGTATGAGCTATTGAAGCGATAGCGGCACTCGTTCCCCGGGAGCGAGCGACCTTACAAGTGCGGTTGAGAGCTGGCACGTCAGGACAACCAACCTGTATTGTCGTAGATCTCTCCGAACGTCTGAACCGCGATACAGTTGACTCCCATCGACTCCAAGAAAAAGAGCTTTCCGGCCTGCCTGTCGTCAGACATGTCGTTTTTGTAAACATACCAAGCTGGATGAAAGCGCTCGCGAAACTTCTTGAAGTACTTGGCACGCTCAATCAGAAGCCAGCGCAGAAAGACTTCGTTTTCTTCAAGAGCCAAACCAAAGATGAGCAAGGGCTTATTGAATACAACATGAATCCAGGTATTCGCACCTGCCCAAATGCGACGATCCTTTGCTCCAAAGAGAGGGGCGGCGCCGCTGCGATGAAGCCAAGTCCGGGCTCGCTGAACCGACCCCATATAGTGGCTAAGTCCCAAGCGAATGCTTCGCTTGTATTTTACCATTCCGTTAATGTGCCAAACGCCGAAAGAAGCGCACGGATCAGTGATAGCTGTTTGGCTAAAGTGACACTCCCACGGGTAGTAGCTCGTAAATTTCGGATTTTGCGGACGCCAGAACTGTGCATTGACGGCATCGCTCAACACTTGATCGAAGTTCGTCGTGAGCACTGGAGTGCAGTGTCGTACTGCCCAGTTCATGATCTTCCGGTGATGTGGGAGTACATCCCAACCGTCCAGGAGCGCACAAAATTGCTCCTGCAGAGCACCGATCTTACTCCCGGACAAGAGCTCTAGCACATCATAAAATTCTGTAAGCGTCGTGCCAGGTGGTACCTCGACAAGCCCGGGCGAGCACTCTTGAGCAATCTCGACGAGCAGCTGATCCCAGGAATTTACACGTTTCGATTCTACGTATCGGTGGATGCCGTTTCCGATGATCAGAGCCAAATTATCGCTGCTCTGCTCAAGCAAGGCGCTAAGGCTGTTGACGGGGTTATTGGCCACAATTCCTCATGATGCTGCTTCGGCGATAAAACGGCATACACACTCAGCCTTGCCGCCTGAGTTCTACCCGTTCGCAATCCGAATCTAATGACATCAAAACACGCTTGGCAACGCCCGGCGGCCAATCTAACAACGACGCCATGACTGAGATCACCGGTATCGCTGCCGCCTTCGCTCCGTTCGAAACGCTGGCCTCTTCACTTCTACATCACGTCAAGACCGATGACGGATCGCATGACGTCGCGCATCTGGCGCGCGTCTGGTCCAACGTCCGCACCATCCAGCAAGCCGAAGGCGGCCATCCCGAGATCTTGGCGGCAGCGACGCTGCTGCACGACTGCGTCGCCGTCGAGAAGAGCTCACCGCTCCGCGCCAGCGCCTCGCGCCTCGCTGCCGAACACGCGGTGACCCTGCTCGCCCCGTTCGGCTGGACGACCGAGCGGCTCGAGCGTGTTGCCCATGCCATCGCGGCGCATAGTTTCTCGGCGAAGATCACACCTGAAACGATCGAAGCGCAGATCCTGCAGGACGCGGACCGGCTGGACGCCATGGGCGCCATCGGCATCGCGCGCTGTTTTTACACCGCCGGGCGGATGCAGTCCTTTCTGTACGATCCGGAAGATCCCGCTGCGCGCCATCGCCCATTCGACGATCGCAACTATGCGATCGACCATCTGCCGGCCAAACTGCTGACGCTCGCGGAAGGCTTCAACACCGCCACCGGCCGACGCATGGCACAAGAACGCCACGCGCGGACCGAGGCTTTCCTCACGGCGTTTCTGGCCGAGGTCGGCGTTTCGTGAAATGGGCGCTTACGGCGCCCACTTCGTGAACACGTAATCCCGCTCCTTCACGCGTGCCTCGTGACACGCAAAGCAGGTTTCGTGCTGCGCCTGATCCACCGGCTTGCCGTCGATGAAGCGGCCGAAGCCCCAGCCGCCTGACGCGGGGTATTTCTTCGAATCCTTCGCCATGACCTGAACCGTGGTCGCGGCGCCGGGGATCGAGGCAGATTCGAATTCAGGCGATTGGGTGTGCTTCCAGGCGAGTTTCACCAGCACCGTGCCATCGGGGAACGGCAGCTTGCTATCCCGATAGGCCTTGACCGCGATGTCGTTGCCGACCACCGCGCGCAATTCATTCAGAGGCTCGGCCTCCTGCGCCGGCGCGATCAGCTCCCATTTGCGGTAGTCATCCGGAAGCGCGATGCCATAGATCGGCGACAGGTTTTCCGGATTGGCGGTATTGGCGGCAAGGGCCGCCACCACCCCGGATGACACCACACCTGCCGCGAGGCTCGCTGCAAGAATCCATCGCATCGCGGATCCCTCAGCGTGCCATCGCGTCGGCGTCGATGACGGCCTGGGCGAATTCACGCGGTGCTTCCTGCGGCAGGTTGTGACCGATGCCACCATTCACCGTGCGATGCTCGTACTTGCCGGTGAACTTCTTCGCATAGGCCTTGGGATCGGGATGCGGCGCGCCATTGGCGTCGCCTTCCATGGTGATAGTCGGCACCGAGATCACCGGCCCCTGCGCCAGCCGCTTCTCCAGCTCATCATACTTCGCCTCGCCCTGGGCGAGTTCGAGCCGCCAGCGATAGTTGTGGATGGTGATGGCGACGTGATCGGGATTCTCGAACGCCTTGGCCGAGCGGTCATAGGTGGCGTCGTCGAAATTCCACTTCGGCGAGGCCAGCTTCCAGATCAGCTTGGCGAAGTCGTGCCGGTACTTGTCGTAGCCCAGCCGGCCGCGCTCCGTGGTGAAGTAGAACTGGTACCACCATTCCAGTTCAGCCTTCGGCGGCAGCGGCATGCGGTTGCCCTCCTGGCTGCCGATCAGGTAGCCGCTGACGGCGACCAGCGCCTTGACGCGCTCGGGCCAGATCGCAGCCAGAATGTCGGCCGTGCGGCCACCCCAGTCGTAGCCGCCGACCACCGCCTTCTCGATCTTCAGTGCGTCCATGAACGCGACGATGTCGGTGGCAAGCGCTGCCGGCTGGCCATTGCGCACCGTCGCGTCGGAGAGGAAGCGCGTGCCGCCATAGCCGCGCAGATACGGGATGATGACGCGGTAGCCGGCCGAGGCCAGCAGCGGCGCGACATCCACATAGCTATAGATGTCATAGGGCCAGCCGTGCAGCAGCAGCACAACGGGGCCGTTGGCCGGGCCGTCCTCGGCATAGGCGACACTGAGGTCGCCGGCATTGATCTGCTTCAGCGGCTTGAACGACGTATGCGTGCCGCGCTTGATGGCCGGGAGCTGCTTGCCGGCCTTGGCGGCCTGCGCCGCGGCGGAGCCGATGCCGCCGAACTGAGCCGCGGCGATGCCCATGAGCGCCGCGCCCAGCAGGCTGCGGCGGTTGAAGTGACTGGTGTCGCGCTTGTCATTCGTCATGGTGCAGGTCCTCCGGGCAATGACGGTTGAGGCCGTCGATGTGCGGACCATGCCGCGGTACCGGCATCCTCGCTTGAAGATTTCTCCGATTTTCTCTTGAGAAGGCCATGATTTATCGTTGAGACGGGGTGTGCTAGGGGACGCTCCTGCGCACAAGGCCTTGGCGCGACAACAGGTATTGGACCCCCTATCTTGCTGTTCCGGTTCGACGAATTCGTCCTCGACACTGACCGGCGGGAGCTGCGGCGGGGCACGAACACGGTGGCGGTGGAGCCGCAGGTGTTCGATGTGCTGGAATTCCTGATCCGCGCCCGGGACAAGGTCGTCAGCCGTGACGATCTGCTGGCCGAAGTCTGGCATGGCCGCATCGTGTCCGAGGCGACGCTCAGCAGCCGGGTCAACGCGGCCCGTACCGCCATCGGCGACAATGGCGAGCAGCAGCGGCTGATCCGCACTTTGCCGCGGAAGGGGTTTCGCTTCGTCGGCGAGGTCATCGAACAGACCGACAGCCCCTCTCCGCTCGTGGTGACAACGCCCGCAACTGCACTCCTGCCCGCTACCGCCGATCCCGCAGGTCTGTCGATCGCGGTGCTGCCCTTCACCAATATGAGCGCCGACCCCGAGCAGGATTATTTCGGCGACGGTATCGCCGAGGAAATCATCACCGCGCTGTCCCGCTGCAGCGGACTGTTCGTGATCGCGCGCAACTCGTCCTTCATTTACAAATCCAAGCCGGTCGACATCCGCGAGGTCGGCCGCATGCTTGGCGTCAACTATGTGCTCGAAGGCAGCGTCCGCCGCGCCGGCGAGCGGCTTCGCATCATTGCGCAATTGATCGACGCCCGTTCCGGTGCGCATCTCTGGGCCGACAAGTTCGATAGCGACCGCAGCGACGTGTTCGACCTGCAGGACCGCATCACCGAACAAGCCGTCGCCGCCATCGAGCCCACGCTGCGCATCGCCGAGATCGAACGCAGCAAGCACAGCCGTCCGAACAAGCCCGATGCCTATGACCTGCTGCTGCGCGCCTCCGGCTACCAACACGATTTCACGCCCGAAAGCATGACCGCGGCGCTGGATTGCCTGCATCAGGCTCTGGCCATTGATCCGGCTTACGCGCCCGCGATGGCAGCGGCCGCCTATTGCCATGCGCAGCGACACTTCCAGGGCTGGATCAGCCCGGACGACGCCCATCGCAGCGAAGGCCTCGCGCTGGCGCATCGCGCCATCGAGCGGATGCCGAACGATCCGCAAATCCTCTGGATGGCCGCGTTTGCGATCTGGAATCTCGCCGAGCCACAGACGGCGAAGGACGCGGCCGTCGAATTGTTCAGCCGCTCGCTCGCGATCAATCCAAACTCCGCCACTGCACTTGCACTGGCCGGATGGATCGAGACCATGCGCGGACAGCAGCAGGCCGGCCGCGCTCTGCTCGATCGCGCACGACGTTTGAACCCGCTGGATCCGCACGGCTGGTTCGTCTCCGGTGCGCTGGCCATCGCCGCGATCATCGACGAGAACTATCCCGAAGCGATCAACTGGGCCGACAAGGCGCTGCTGCAGAATCGGCGTTTCGCCGTTGCACTCCGCGCGCTCGCCGTGGCGCTCGTGAAAACCGGCGCGCACGAACGTGCAGCGCAGGTAGTCGAGGAACTGCTGACCATCGAACCGGAGCTCACGGTCTCCGCTTTCTTTGCGCGCATCCCCGTCCCCGTCGAATCCATGGCGAAGACCTATGCGGATGCGCTGAAGGCTGCGGGACTGCCGGAATGACCATCCGCCCTATCGTCCGCTATCCCAATCCGCTTCTCGCGCAGCCGGCTGCTGATGTCACCGTGTTCGACGATGCGCTGCGCGCGCTCGCTGACGATCTGCGCGACACCATGCATGCCGCTCCTGGCATCGGCATCACCGCGCCGCATATCGGCGTATCCCTGCGCGTCGTCGTGCTCGATCTCGGCGATGGCGCCAAGACCTATGTGAATCCGGAGATCGCATGGGCCTCGCCCGAACTGATCATGCATCAGGAAGGCAGTGTCTCGATGCCCGGTGTGAATGACGACATCCAACGTCATGCGCGTATCCGACTCGCCTATCAGGATATCGACGGCAATACACAGCTCGAAGAGTCCGACGGCCTGCGTGCGGTTTGCCACCAGCACGAGATCGACCAGCTCAACGGCATGTTCTGGATCCAGCGCCTGTCGCGCCTCAAGCGCGAGCGGCTGATCAAGCGGTTCGAGAAGTTGCCGCGCGCCTGAAGCGCGCGACAACCGTCACGTCCGCCACTGCGATTGGCGGCATCGGCCGGATATCAGCCTGAGCCAGGGCACGGTATGGAACAAGCTCATGAAGGCATACATCATCGCCATTCCACTCCACGGCGATGAACGCGACGTTGAACACAGTAGGTCCGGCGAACTGCCATCGAGCACACCCGTCAGCAGCGCCATCAATGCGAAGGCCGGTGCGGCCGCAAGGCATAGCCAGTCGGCGGCCGGCGCAAGGCTACCCATTTTCCAGCGATAGGCCTTCGCACGATCCATGACATCGTCGAGGGCGCTACTCATCGGTCTTCCGGAATGTCGCCTCGCCGGCATCCGAGACCTCGACCCATTTCTTGTCGGGTGCGGCGCCAGCGACATAGTTGTCGTGCCAGTTCCACCATTTGTAGGTCGGAGTCTGCGGATAGCCTTCGGGCGAATCCTCCCAGACCTCCTGGCGGCCGAGCGGCGTCGCGTCGAGATAGCTCCAGGTGGTCCCCATCGCCTCGTCGCCGCGGCTGTTGATGAAATAGGTGCGGAACACGCGGTCGCCCTCGCGGAAGAACACGTTGTGGCCGTGCCACTCGTCGACACCGAAGTCGGCGTCGAAACTGTCCGTGATGGTGACCCACGGCATCTCCCAGCCCATCCGCGCCTTCAAACGCGCGATATCCGCCTGCGGTGCCCGCGAGGCATAGACGAGCGTGGTATCGCGGGCATTCAGATGCGCGAGGTGGGCAACCTGATCAGCCCCTAGCGAACAGCCGCGGCAGGCGTGATCGGGCCAACCGAACACACCGGGCTCAAAGAAAGCGCGGTAGACGATCAACTGGCGGCGACCGTCGAACAGGTCGCGCAGGCTTGCCGTTCCATCAGGCCCCTCGAATGCATAGGTCTTCTCCACTTCCATCCATGGCATCCGCCGGCGCTCGGCAGCGAGCGCGTCGCGCGCCCGCATGACAGCCTTCTCCTTCACGAGCATGTCCGTTCGCGCCGCCTCCCATGCCTGCGGTGACACAATCGGTGGTGTTTTCATCGGTGCCGTCATGGTCTTCTCTCCACTTTCGTCCATCGTCATGCGTTGCCGGCACGACTTGCCGGTTGATCGTCGTGAGGTAGATTAGGATCCGGCAATGGACGGGTGGGAGTGACAAGTGTGGCGGGATTTGAATGGACTCCCTGATCACCGCCGCAGGTCATGCGCTCGCGGCGGGTGATCCGCTCGGTGCCCTGAAGCGTGTTGCATTGCGTGATGACGCGCCGGCACTCGCGCTGCGCGGCATCGCAATGGCACAGCTCGGCGATTTCGCACGCGCGAAGGATCTCGTGAAACGAGCCGCGCGTGCCTTCGGTGCGAAGGAACCGGTGGCGCGTGCGCGGTGCATCGTCGCCGAGGCCGAAATCGCCCTCGTCTCGCGCGATCTTCATTGGCCCACCAAGACGCTCGACGCCGCACGGCTCACACTCGACGCCCACGGCGACCACGTGAATGCAGCCTATGGCGGCTATCTCGACGTCAGGCGCCTTCTGCTCATCGGGCGTCTCGACGAAGCCGAGCGCAAGCTCGGCGCGCTCGATCCCGCGCCTCTGCCGCCCGCCTTGCGTACGGCTCACGCGCTGGTCGTCGCCGGCATTGCGATGCGCCGCCTGCAGGCGAAAAAATCACGCGCCGCCATTGCCGACGCGCAGCGTGCCGCCAGGCTTGCCCGCATTCCGGCGCTAACGGCCGAAGTGAACACTGCATCCCGGCTCCTCGACGCTCCCGCTGCGCGTCTGATCGCACGTGGCGGCGAACGCGTGTTGCTGCTCGACGATGTCGAGGCGTTGCAGAATTCGAAAGCCATTGTCATCGATGCGTGCCGGCATGTCATCCGCTGTCAGAAAACAGAGCTGTCGCTGGCGACCCGGCCCGTCCTGTTCGCCCTCGCCCGCGCACTCGGCGAAGCATGGCCTGCGGATGTTTCGCGCGAAACGCTGCTGGCGCGCGCATTCCGCGCCAGACATGCCGATGACTCCCATCGCGCGCGACTCCGCGTCGAGATGGGACGACTGCGCAAACTGCTTGCGCCGCTGGCCGAGGTGAACGCGACCAAGCCCGGTTTTGCGCTGGTACTGCGCCGCGCCCGCGACGTCGTCGTGCTGGCGCGGCCCGTCGAGGAAGAACACGCCGCAGTGCTCGCGCTTCTCGCCGATGGAGAAGCCTGGTCGAGCTCTGCACTGGCGCTCGCGCTCGATACCAGCCAGCGCAGCGTTCAGCGGGCACTCGACGAACTTGCCGCCACTAATAAGGTACAACCATTCGGCCGCGGACGGGCGCGCCGCTGGATGTCGCCGTCCCTGCCGGGACTCGCGACGATGTTGTTACTCCCGCCGCCGCTACCGGATCATTAGGGTCGTCGCCATCGTCACGAGGGAAACACTCATGAAAACATCCGCAGCAGAAATCGTTCGTGAATATGGCCCCTTCGAGGGCGTCGATGGCGTGCATGGCGTCACCTATGACGGCACGCAAGTCTGGTTCGCATCCGGAAACAAACTCCACGCACTCGATCCCGCAAGCGGCAAGACGGTGCGCGCCATCGACGTCGCCGCTCATGCCGGCACGGCATTCGACGGCAAGCATCTGTTCCAGATCGCCGAGGACCGTATCCAGAAGATCGATCCGCAAACCGGCCGCGTGCTGAATACCATCCCTGCGCCCGGCGGCGGTGCCGACTCCGGCATGGCCTGGGCCGAAGGCACGCTGTGGGTCGGGCAATATCGCGAGCGCAAAATCCACCAGATCGATCCCGACACCGGAAAGATCCTGCGCACCATCGAGAGCAACCGCTTCGTCACCGGCGTGACCTGGGTCGACGGCGAACTCTGGCACGGCACCTGGGAAAACGACGAGAGCGACATCAGGCGCATCGATCCGCAAACCGGCGAAGCGCTGGAGAAGCTCGCACTGCCGGCAGGCAGTGGCGTCTCCGGCCTCGAGTCAGATGGTGCCGATCAGTTCTTCGCCGGCGGCGGAGCCAGCGGCAAGGTACGCGCGATCAGGAGGCCGAAGCGGAAGTGATCGGTAGCATGAGCCGCGTCCCGTCGCGGCTCACTTCTTCCCCTGCGGATAGATCGTCTCGCCCTTCTTGAGCATCTCGACGAAGGCCGCAATCCGCTTCTTGCGGCCGGCTTCGGTCTTCATGTTGTGGACCCGAAATGCCAGTGAGAAGCGGTTCTGGGCGCTGAGCTTGGCCAGCATCGCTTTGGCTTTCGGCTCGGCGTCGATCGCGGCCTGCAGATCGGCGGGAATCGCCATGTCCTTGCCGCTGCCATAGGCGCGATCCCAGCGACCATCGGCCTTGGCCGCCTCAACATGGACAAGGCCATGCTCGGTCATGCGCTCCTCTGCGACGAGGCGCGCAACATTGTCGACATTGATCTTGCTCCACACGCTCTTCTTCCCGCGCGGTGAATAGCGTTGCAGAAAGCTCGTCTCGTCCAGCCCCTTGCGGATGCCGTCGATCCAGCCCCAGCACAGCACGACATCGATCGCCTCCTTCGGCGTGATCGATGCGAGACCAGATTTCAGTTTGTGAACCTTGATCCAGATCTCACCGGCCCTGTCGTGGTTCTTGCCGAGCCATTTATAGAAGGCGTCGGCGCTCTTGAACTCGCGCACATTCGCGGGATCGACTTTGACGGGTGCCATGCTCTGTCCTGACCGCTGCGCGTCGCACTAGCGCGCGTCCAGCCCCATCTGCCAGAAATCGGCTTCCAGGCGCGACGCCTGACCGAACAGTTTTGCGAGCTCCGTAAAGCGCCGCTCGGTCATCGCACGCGCGGCGAGATCGTCGAGATGGCGGCGTGCTTTCATCGCGATATCCTGATAGGCGTCGCCGGCATATTCGCCGATCCATTCGCGATACGGATGATCTCCGAGCGCGTCGGCACCGTCAGGCGCAAGCTTCCTGCCTATCTCGGCATAACCGATCACGCAGGGCGCCAGCGCCACATGCAGATCGAGCAGATCCCCGGCAGCGCCGCAATCCAGTACGAAGCGCGTATAGGCCACCGTCGCCTGCAACTCGGGCGCAGCCTCGATATCGGCCGGCGACAATCCCCACCTCCCGCACAGTTTTACGTGAAGCTCCATCTCGCCGAGGATGGACGCAAGTCCGCCTTGGGCCGCCTTCATGTCGTCAAGCGAGCGGCTCTTGTACGTCGCCAGCGCATAGGCGCGCGCGAACTGGATCAGGAACAGATAGTCTTGCACCAGATAGGTGCGAAACGCGGGCTCAGGCAGCGTGCCGGCGCCGAGTTGGCGGACGAAACTATGATCGACATAGCTGGACCAGTCATCGGCCGCAGCTGATTTGAGACGATCAAAAATATCCATGCGCATTCCAATTCACGCGTTCATCCGTCCACTGCCCGGCGTTGCTCTACGCCACTTTGCGGTATAGGGCAGCACGAACATATAGAGACCGCTGAACATCAACAGAAACAGCGGTGGCAACGGCGAGAAGGTCACCCAGGCTGGCGGCTCGCCAAATCCGCGGACAGCGAAATTGGCGATGACCGTCCCGGTAAAGGCCAGCGACAGCCAGCGGTGTGCGTATCTGATCCATAGGCTCATGTTGAGCGACCCTCAGTGCAATGCGGAAGTGGCGTGAGATTCTGTGTCGGCCGAATTCAGTCCAGTCGCGACAGAAGCTGCTCCATCGACGCCAGGAATCGCGGCCATCCGAACTTGGCGCCCTGATAGGCCTGCTCCTGATCCGGCCGGAAGCCGACCTGCTCCATCCGCAGCAGTGTCCCGTTGCTGGAAGGCGTAAGGGTCCAGGTCACGACACTCTCGAGACCCAGGGCCTCCCACGTGTAAGCGAGCTTTTGGTTCGGCTCGACTTCCGTGACCCGGCAAGCGACCACGCCCCAGTTTGCGCTCAGATCAAAACGATGCCCGAGGACGGGCTGGAAATCGTTTTTCATCAGCCACTCGGCGATCAGATGCGGCTGGGTCAGCGCGCGCCAGAGCTTTTCCGGCGCATGGCCAAATTCCCGCTCGACGACGACAGAACGTGTTTCGGCTGCAGTATTGGTCAATTGTCCATCCTCTTCAGCAGTTGTTCGAGATCGTCGAACCGGCTCTCCCAGAACCCAGCCATCTGACTGGTCCAGTCGAGCAGCGGCGCCAGGGCCGCCGGTTGCGATCGATAATGTGTCTGACGGCCGCTCTGACGATCGAGCACCAGCCCCGCCTGCTTCAGCACGCCGAGATGTTTGGAGACCGCCGGCTGCGAAACCCCGGCTTGCGCGGTCAGTGCCGCGACGGTCTGCTCCCCGTCACGACAGAGCCGCTCGAAGATCGCACGCCGGGTCGGATCGGCGAGCGTCTTGAAGAGCACATCGAAGGTGGTCAGCATCGCATCCATAACCCGTCAGTTATCGATTTGATCAATAACCGGCGAGCTATGGATTGGTCAAGCCCAAATTGGATGGAAGGCAGTTTTCGGGATCGCGGAAAGCGCGGGCGTCGTCCGAGGCGGCCGATCTACTTGCCGTCGTCGAGGCTCACGATCACCGCCGCATTGGCAATGAGAATGCCGTCGCCGCCGCTCTCGGCCGGGATGTCGAGGCCACCTTTGACCGCGGTCACGGTCACGGTGCCGTAAGGCAATTCCTTCGCGACCGCCGCCGTGTCGACGTCGTCCGGATTCGGCACCGCGACGGTCACATCGACGAACATGTCATGCGGCGTCTTGCCGACCATCCGGAAGAAGCCAACGCTGGAATGGCGGATTGCATCGGAGACCGCGCGCTTCGCAGCCTTGGTGGCATCGCGGCCGTGGACGTCGACGCCCATGCCCATCTCGGTGATACAGCGCACACGTGCCATTCATTGTCCTCTTCGCTCATCCAGAATTGTGTCGATGCCGAGTTAAGCAATCTCGCGCGACTTACACCAGCCGTCTGCTCGCCAGTTGCGATCAGCGACCAGCCAATGTGCAACCCGGCTGCGGCGAAATTCTGCCGAGCGCACGGACGGTGACCAATTCACTGCCCTGCGTCCTGGCGATGAACATGCTCATGGTCGCATAGTGGTTTGCATCGATGGTGACCGGCCCAGTCGGCGACGGGATGGTAAGCCCACCGAGTGCATCGACGATGGCCTCCTTGTCGACACGACCCGCCTTCTCGATCGCAGCCTTGAGCGCGATCAGCGTGTTGTAGTGCGTCATCACATAGTTCGACACCAGCACGTCATTTCCGGTTGCAGCGCGCACCCTGGCGACGAAGGCCTTCATCTCCGGCGCATCGCTGGTCGCCAGCGACGGCACCACGGTGATCATGTTCTGGCCCTTCCCCTTGAAGATGCCGAGATCGATCTCGGACAGTCCCAGGAACGCAACCGTCGTGTCCTTGAACAATCCCTGATCGTCGGCCTGCCGGATGAAATCGATGCCGTCACCCTTCAGCGCGAACAGCAGCACCTTTGGTTTGGCCGCCGCCACCTGCTTGATCAGCGGCGTGAAGTCCGTCTCGGTCCCCTGCGTATATTGCGTGCCGACGATTTTGCCGCCGAGCTTCTCGATCAGCGGCTTGGCAATATCGAACATCTGGTGCGGCCAGACGCGATCGGCGCCGAGCAGGAAGTAGGTGTTGCCGACAGCCTCGTTCACATAGGGCAGCAACTGGCCGAGATCCTGGTTCGGCACCGTGCTGAACGAGAAGATGTAGCGGCTGCATGTGCCGCCTTCGAAATTGGTGGCGTAGAGCAGCGGCGTCTTCGTGCTCTCGGCAAGCGGCCTGATCGCATTGAAGTTGGCCGAGGTGACAGGGCCGATAACCGCCACGACGCCGCTGTCGATCACCGACCGCATCGCGCTTTCGGCGGAGGCCGGCCGGGTCTTGTCATCGACATAGATGACCTCGAGCGGCCTGCCGAGAATGCCGCCCGCCGCGTTGATCTCCCTGGCAGCGAGATCGAGCCCGAGTTTTGCTTGCTCACCATAAAGTTCGACACCGCCGGAAAACGGCAGCACCGCGCCGACACGGATGGGATCCGCCGCCAGCGCTGCGGAGCCAAGCGCCAAAGGCCCCAGCAGGGATGCGAGCGTCATGACTCGTGCGACAAGTAATTTCATGCGCGATCCCCTCTGCCATGAGCTGCGCTGTCGGCGCATCTGGACTCGCGGTCATGATTGCCCCGGAAAGATCGCAGCGCGCAAGAGGCGATCAAGACTCTGCCTGCTCAGGGCAACGCGGTCGACCTGGGCACGGGTACAGCAGGCGCGGGAGCGTCAGTGACTGGCGCGACAGGCAGCGGGGTTTCAGATACGTCCGTTACGGGAGCGGCAGCCACGGGCGCAACACTATCAGGGACAATCGACACAGGTGCTCCAGCAACGGGAGCCGGCGTGATTGCCACTGGCGCGCCTGCTGCAGGAGCGTCCCGAGCCACAGGGACAGGAGCAACCACCGGAGGGACTGCGGCATCGATCATCGGCTTGCAGAGCATCACGGCCGCAGCCGCTGAGGTCAATGCTGCCAGACTCTGGAGCTCCGGCGCTTGTCGGGGGTCCCCGGCCACTGCGGCTGCTTCGTCGCGAAGCCTGGCGTTGCAGTCGCAGTTAGGAATGCCGCTCGCCGGTGTGCAGGCATCGTGATTCATGCAGGCGAGATCGAGGGCATCGATGGGCGGTTTGCCCGGCCGATTGCCGGCACCGCAGTAATTGCCATGAATCAGCGTCGCGCCGTCAGTGGCGACAGCCGGATTGCTGCGGGCGGCCCGGGCGCCAGACGCCCGCTCCTGCGCATACAGAGGCGCCGTTGCTACGCCGGTGCATGACATCAACAGCGCCGCACACCAGCAGCGCAGCCACGGAGCGATGGACAAGGGTTTTATCATTCTGGAGGGGTCCGCCTGGCGCCGACGGAAGATGTCGGCCGCCAAGCATACGCCCAACCTGCCCCAAGGTTCCCGACCGGGTTCCCTCGAGTTCCACGAACCCTGATGGTCAGCCCGCCATCAGTTCCTTCGCCAGCGCCATATAGGCCGGCAGCGTCACCGGATCGTTAGCGGCATTGCCAGCGACCGGATGCGACGCGTAGCGCGCGATCACCATCTCGGCCTTCGGATCGATATAGAGCCCCTGCCCGTAGACGCCGCGCGCCATATACGCGCCGTGTTCATTATGGGTCACCCACCACTGGTTGCGATAGGACGCGCCAGGCAGCGTGGTGTAGCCGGCCGGCTTGAACTTGGCGGGATCGGCGCCGCGTTCGATGTCCTCGACCACTGCGCTAGGCACGATCTGGCGGCCATTGAAGCGCCCGTGATTGCGCATCACCTCGCCGAAGCGCGCGAGATCGCGCAGCGTCGTCGACAGCCCGCCGCCACCGCTCTCGGTGCCGATGCGGTCGACGTGATAATGCGCGTCCTCCTCCGCCCCCATCGGCGCCCAGATGCGTTCCGACAACAGATCGGACAGCGTCATGCCGCTGGCACGGCGGATGATCCAGGCCAGTACGTCGGTGTTGACGGTCTTGTAGGCGAAGGCCTTGCCATGCTCGCCCTGCTTCTGCTGCGTGCAGAGAAAGGCGAAGATGTCGCTCGCGCCTTCGTAATCCGGAGGGATCGGCGCCATGCCATTGGCGCGCCGCAGTCCCCACACATCGGAATTCTTGTCGGTATAGACCTCGGTGTATTTGAGCCCCGTGGTCATATCCATGACCTCATGCACATCAGAATCGCCGAAGGCGCTCGCCTTCAGCTCCGGCACATAGTCGGTGACCGGCGCCTGCGGATCGATCTTGCCTTCGCCCACCAGAATGCCGGCCAGCGTGCCGGTAAACGACTTGGTCACCGACATGGCGATATGCGGCTTGTGCGGCTTCAGCGCGCCGGCATAGCGCTCGTAAATCAACTTGCCCTTGTGCAGCACGGCGATGCCGTCGGCATAAGTCTCGTCGAACATGCGCGCGAAGGTCATCGGCCGGCCGTCCATGGTGGTCGACGCGATTCCGCCGATATCGCGCTCCGCGCGCGGCAGCACCGAAGCGCCGCCTGCGCCGCGCCAGACATTCACCGTTGGCACGAGCTGGCGGACATTGCTCCAGGCCCAGCGCAGTTCGGGAAAGTTGCGGAACGAGCCGTCGTGGAAGGTGATGAGCCTGTCTTGCGGCGGCGGAAAGCCTTGCATGAAGCCGAGCGTGTTCGGATCGGTCTCGGCGGCGGTAGGGGCTTGGCTCGGTGCAGGCGCGTCAGACATGAAGGGGCTCCGGGAGGATGATGAGCCAGTCGTAACATCGCGGAGAATGACGCACATCCCGCGTTTGAGCGGGGGTGCATTGATCAGTCGCATGTCGTCTGGCGACTGCCGCAGGCGACCGTCCTTCACTCGAACAGCCACCTCATCTTGATCATTCTGAATCGAGCGTGTGACGCTCCGTAATTTCATCTCTAAGTTAGCAGCTCGCTCAATGCTCTCGGTTTCGAAGAATATCCGTGGTCCGGCGGGGTCCGATGACAAGTTCGGCCCGCGAAATTCCGCGGCCAAAAATCGAAATCGGTTGTCGGGAGAGGCGCTGCTCGTTCGTCCTAAGGATGCGAAACACCCAGGTGGAGAGAAACAATGCCCACGATTAGCGCCTTTGAACGGTCTCCCGATCGCGGAAGGGGATTGGCGCGTGACATGAGCGTTCGCTGGGCGCTCGAAGAGGTGGGCCAGCCTTACGACGTCCGTCTACTGTCGTTCGCTAAGATGAAAGAACCCGCACATCGCAGGCTTCATCCCTTCGGACAGATCCCGACCTACGAAGACGGCGACCTCATGCTGTTCGAGTCGGGGGCGATCGTCTTCCATATCGCCGAGCGCCATCCGGGCCTGCTGCCAGACGATGCGAATGCCAGGGCGCGCGCGATCGCCTGGATGTTCGCCGCGCTCAGCACCGTGGAGCCGCCGATCGTGGAACGCGGAGCCGCCACGCTCACGGAGCGCGACAAGACGTGGTACGCGACGCGCCTGCCGATTCTCGACGATCGCGTCCGCGCCCGACTGGGAGACCTGTCCACCCGCCTTGGCGACGCCGACTGGCTCGACGGCAGGTTCAGCGCGGGTGATCTGCTGATGGTGACGGTGCTGCGCAGATTGAACGGGTCGGGACTACTGGAGGACTATCCGAACCTCTGCGCCTACATCGCCCGCGGCGAAGCACGGCCCGCCTACAAGCGCGCCTTCGCCGATCAACTGGCGGTCTTCACCGGCAAGCCACCGACCGGCTAACAAAAGTCCGCTCTGGGGTCACTGGAACTCTCCAGAGCTATATGACCATGTAGATGGTCAGGAGCGGCATATGAACGCGATCAATCTGGCAGATTGCAAAGACCCATTTGAGCGAACTTGTCGATCGGGTCGAGGCGGGAGATTCGATCGCATCACCCGGCGCGGAAAGCCGGTCGCGCGGCTCACGGCCGTGGCCAGGCCGCGCAAGCCGATTGACGCGGCCCAGCTCCAGTCCCTGACAGCGAGCATGCCGTTGCAGACACAGGCCGCCGCCGATCTGGTGCGATCGATGCGGGACAGCGACCGCTCCTGATGCTCTATCTGGACACGTCGCTGATTGTCGCCACGCTTTCGAACGCGGCGATGACGTCATACGTCCAGGATTGGCTTGCCGAACAGGATCCCGCGCAGCTTCTGATCAGCGACTGGACCATCACCGAGATGTCCTCAACCTTGGCAATGAAGCTGCGAACCTTGCAGATCCATCCGAAACAGCGCGCGGCTGCGCTGGCCATGTTCAGCAGACTGGTCGTCGAGAGTTTTACGGTGTTGCCGGTGACTGGCAGACACTTCAGAACGGCCGCAAAGTTCGTCGATCAACACACGCTCGGACTCCGCGCCGGCGAGGCGCTGCATCTTGCCCTCGCCGCGGAGCATGGCGCTACGGTGCAGACGCTGGATCAGCGCTTGGCCGACGCCGGGCCGGTGCTGGGTGTACCGACGAAATTGCTGGCGTGAGACGTAGGGCGCAATAGCGAAGCGTATTGCGCCACCCATCTGCAATGCGGCGGAATATGCTTCGCTATTCTGCGCCACTTGCTGATCAGACGTGAGCCAGCAATATATCGGCCAGCGCCTCGGGCTTGTGCCGCGCGATATTGTGCCCGCAATCAAAGGCAAAGGTCGACCACTCCGGATCGTCACTCAAGCGTTTGTGCAGATCATGAAATGGGCTTCCTTCCCATCCAAATGCACCGACGAAGGTCTTGCGCGGCACGTCATGCCAACGTCCGCGGAGCTTGATCGATTGGAGAAACGTCCCGATTGGTTGCGGCCGGCATCGCGGATCGAGATTGGGAGGCGGCGTGCAAGTGAGGCCATCAGCCTCAGCCCCCGCGACAAAGAGATCACGAAAGCGAGGCGTCGTCAGTGACCATACGGAATCGCCTGTATCAGGTACATAGGCGTCCACATAGACTAGCGCCCGGATTTGCGATGGCTCAGTATCAGCGGCGCCACTCACGATCATTCCACCGTAGGACTGGCCAACAATGACCAGGTCATCGTGTTGCGCCCCTGCGGTAGCGACGACTTCACCAATGTGAGTATCAAGATTAGCCGTTGGGGCAGGAGCATCGCCCAGCCCTGCAAGAGTCATCGGTACGGCTTTGTGACCGTGCGCTGTGAGAATCTCGGCGACCTGTTGGTAGATCCAGCCACCCTGCCAGCCCCCGGGGATGAGAATAAAGGTGGCCATATTGTTCACTCCTGGCTCTGAGCTTGAAGCGCCGACAGTCCGATCGACTACAATCAGACGACGGCGCTCAACATCACTCCCACTCGATCGTCCCGGACGGCCTGCTCGTCATGTCATACACCACGCGATTGATGCCGCTCGCGTACCAGCCCTGCGGCGCGGCAGGCCTTCACCTGCCGCGCCAATTTTTGAACAACTATCGCTGTCCGCCCTTAGTAATGGACGGAGGCGCCCATCGCACCGACCTTCGGCGGTGCGAACTTGGTCAGGTCGATGCCTTCGACGGCGGCCTTGTATTCCTCGGCGCTCGGCGTGCGACCGAGGATCGCCGACAGCACTACGACCGGGGTCGAGGCCAGCAGCGATTCACCCTTCTTCTCGGCGGTGTCTTCCACGACGCGGCCCTGGAACAGGCGGGTTGAGGTCGCCAGAACGGTATCGCCCTTCTCCGCCTTTTCCTGATTGCCCATGCACAGGTTGCAGCCCGGGCGCTCGAGATACAGGATGTTCTCGTAGGCGGTACGGTTCGCGGTCTTCGGCTTCACATCGTCGAATTCGAAGCCGGAATACTTCTGCAGGATTTCCCAATCCCCTTCGGCCTTCAGCTCGTCGATGATGTTGTAGGTTGGGGCGGCGACGACCAGCGGCGCGTTGAACGCGACCTTGCCTTCGGCCTTCTCGATGTTCTTGAGCATCTGGGCGACGATCTTCATGTCGCCCTTGTGCACCATGCACGAGCCCACGAAGCCGAGGTCCACCTTCTTGGTGCCGCCGTAATAAGAAATCGGACGGATCGTGTCGTGGGTGTAGCGCCTGGACACATCGGCGTTGTTGACGTCGGGATCAGCGATCATCGGCTCGTCGATGATATCGAGATCGACGACGACTTCGGCGAAGTATTTCGCATTGGCGTCCGGCGTCAGCGCGGGCTTCTCGCCCGAACGGATTTCGCCGATGCGCGCATCGGCCTTGGCGATCAGGCCCTTCAGCGTGCCCGCGGCATTGTCCATGCCCTTGTCGATCATGATCTGGATCCGCGACTTGGCGATCTCCAGCGACTCGATCAGCGTGTCGTCCTGCGAAATGCAGATCGACGCCTTGGCCTTCATCTCGGCCGTCCAGTCGGTGAAGGTGAAGGCCTGGTCGGCCAGCAGCGTGCCGAGATGGACCTCGATGATCCGGCCCTGGAAAACATTGTCGCCGCATTGCTTGAGCATCTGCGCCTGGGTCGCATGCACCACGTCGCGGAAGTCCATATGCGGCTGCATCGCGCCCTTGAACGTCACCTTGACCGATTGGGGGATCGGCATCGTCGCCTCGCCCGTCGCCAGCGCCAGCGCCACGGTGCCGGAATCGGCACCGAAGGCCACGCCCTTGGACATGCGGGTGTGGCTGTCGCCGCCGATGATGATCGCCCAGTCATCCACGGTGATGTCGTTCAGCACCTTGTGGATGACATCGGTCATCGCATGATAGCTGCCCTTGGGATCGCGCGCAGTGATCACGCCGAAATTGTTCATGAAGCTCATCAGCTTCGGAATGTTGACCTGCGCCTTCTTGTCCCACACCGATGCCGTGTGGCAGCCCGACTGATAGGCGCCGTCGACGATCGGCGAGATGACGGTGGCCGCCATCGCTTCCAGCTCCTGCGCGGTCATCAGGCCGGTGGTGTCCTGCGAGCCGACGATGTTGACCTTGACGCGCACGTCCGAGCCCGCATGCAGCACCTTGCCGCCGAGCACGCCCACGGCGTTGCGGTTGAAGATCTTCTCGACCGCGGTCAGGCCCTGGCCTTCGACCGAAATCTCCTTGTTCGGCGCGAAAACCGGGGTCGGCTCGACGCCCAGGGTTTCCGCTGCAAAGGTCTGGAGCTTCTTGCCGAACACGATGGCATAGGAGCTGCCGGCCTTCATGAACTCCATCTTCTGCGGCGTGAAGGCGGCAGCGACGTCGACCAGTTCCTTACCATTTTCGTCACGCAGCTTCTTGCCCTTGGCATCGAGCGTCAGGACGGTACCGGTATCGACCGCAAATTTCTGCTCGAGGACCGGGTTGCCGTCGTTGTTGAGAATCGGCTTGCCGTCCGCGTCGAGTTTCTTGACCCAGTTCTTGAGATTGACACCGACGCCGCCGGTGACGTCGACGGTGGTCGCGAAGATCGGCGAGATGCCGTTGGTGCCCGCAACGATCGGCGCGAAGTTGACGAAGGGCACATAGGGGCTGGCCTGTTTGCCGGTCCACAGCGCCACGTTGTTGACGCCGGACATGCGGGAGGAGCCCACGCCCATCGTGCCCTTCTCGGCGATCATCATCACGCGCTTGTCGGGATGCTGCTTCTGCAGCGCCACGATTTCCTGCTGCGCCTGCGGTGTCATCATGCACTGGCCGTGCAGCTCCCGGTCCGAACGCGAATGTGCCTGGTTACCGGGCGACAGCAGGTCGGTCGAGATATCGCCTTCGGCGGCGACGTAGGTCACGACCTTGATCTCGTCCGCGACGTCCGGAAGCTTGGTGAAGAACTCGGCCTTGGCATAGCTTTCGAGCACGCCCTTGGCGACCGCATTGCCCGCCTTGAAGGCATCGCGCAGCCGGAACATGTCGGCGTCGTAGAGGAAGAACTGGGTCTTCAGAACTTCACCGGCCTGCTTCGCAAGCCCGGTATTACTGCCGAGCGTGACGTCGAGCAGCACGCCGATCGAGGGGCCGCCCTTCATATGCGACAGCAGTTCCAGCGCGAAGGTCGGCGTGATTTCCGGGACGATCGCCTCACCGAGGATAATCTCCTTCAGGAACGCGGCCTTGACGCCTGCGGCGCTCGTGGTGCCCGGCAGGGTGTTGTAGATGAAGAATTTCAGGGCGTCGGCGCGGTATTCGCTGCCGGTGTCCTTGATCAGGGCGATGATTTCGCCGGTGAGCGCGCCATCGTCGATCGGTTTGGGAGCGAGGCCTTGAGCTTTTCTGCTTTCGATTTCAGCGAGGTAATCTGAATAGAGGCTCATCGTCATCCCAACGTCATGAGGTGGTTGACGCTGGAAACGCAGCGCCACCAACCGTTATTGTTAAAACCGGTCTAAAGGCGAATTCGGCTTCGAGTACGTCAATCGCGACCGACTGACAAGATACTGCATTGCAGTAAAAATAGCCCTTTAAATTCAGCGTTCAACGGTCAAAACATGACGGCAGGCATGCTTGCCGGGCTGAAATGCTGGTTCTCACCCGACCTGTCGCAAGGAAACTCTCCGAAGACACGTCCGAAAGGTCGGTCTGACCCGCCACCGTCAGCAAATTGGTGGTCGGCGACCCGCCGCGCATCAGTCGCGCGATACGGACAGCCCCGCGAGCAGCGGCGCGTAGGCGGCGAGCCTTCCGGATACAAACTCAGTAAAGAGCCGCACGCGCTTCGTCTTGCGTGTTTCCCCCTGCGTGAGAAGCCAGAGCGTCCCATGCATGGGCAGGTCGGTGCCCGGCACCCTCACCAATAGAGCGTCAGCATCTCCGACGAAGCACGGCAGTTTTGTCATCCCGATCCCTTGCCGTACAGCAACGATCTGGGCCTCGGCGTCCGGGGTCCTGAACGGAACTCCCGTGGTGTGAACCTCTCCGTCGCGCGCCCAGGCCGGGAGTCCATGATTGTCTATGACGATCCACCGCATGGGATCAGGCGTGCCCGCACGCCACGCGGCCAGTCGATCGCGAGACATGTAGACACCGCTGAACAGCCCCGGTCCCTTCAGGCCGTGAAGATTGAGCGGCAGAGTCTTGCGGTCGGCAACAATGCGGATCGCCACGTCGGCCTCTCGGTTGGTCAGATTTGCCACCTCGCCGGTCGACATGATTTCCATCTCGATGTCCGGATGCAGACGCGCGAAATCGGCGAGATCCGGCATGAGCAGGTGTGTCGCGAGGAACGGTGGAAGCGTCACCCGCAAAAGCCCGCGCGCGCTCTGGTCGCGACCGAAGATGCGCGTCTCCAGCAAATGCGACGACGCTTCCATCTGGTCCGCGAACTCGAGAACCTCCTCGCCCGCAGTCGTCAGGCGGTAGCCCGAAGGCAGCTTTTCGAACATTTGCACCCCGAGGCGTGCCTCGAGCTGGGCGATGCGTCGCAACACGGTCGCGTGGTTCACCCCGAGGCGCTCGGCGGCAGCCCGCACCGAGCCTCCGCGCGCGACGGCAAGAAAGTAGCGAACGTCATCCCAGTCGATCATGGTGCAATCTCGCACCGTGCGGCGCGCCTTCCAAGCCCGTATCCAAACATGGTGCAACAATACGGGCTGTCATCATAGCCTATGGCGACGAGCGCGGTCCAATTCCGACCGGCGGACACCGATCGCCGCGGCTAGCGTTAGTCGTCCATCCGGATCGATTTCGCACCACGGATGTGCGCGCTTCCGCACTCAACGCCTGACGCCGGCAGACCCATCTCCAGGTTCTCGGGGACAGTCCCGACACCACGACAGGAGAAGTTATGGGAAAGCTAGACGGTAAGGTTGCAGTCATCACGGGTGGATCGAGCGGCATGGCGCTGGCGAGCGCCAAGCTGTTCGTCGAAGAAGGCGCCTATGTGTTCATCACGGGCCGGAGGCAGGAGACGCTCGATGAGGCCGTCAAGCTGATTGGCCGGAATGTGACCGGCGTACGCGGCGACGCGGCCAATCTCGACGACCTCGACCGCCTGTTCGATACGGTCAAGCGGGAAAAGGGCAGGATCGACGTCCTGTACGCGAGCGCCGGCACGGGCGAAGCCGTGCCATTGGGCGAGATCACCGAGCAGCATTTCGATGCGACCTTCGGCCTGAATACGCGCGGCACGCTGTTCACCGTGCAGAAGGCGTTGCCGCTGTTCAACGATGGCGGATCGATCTTCATGACCGGGTCGGTCGCGTCGCTGAAAGGTTTTCCCGGTTACAGCGTGTATGCGGCGAGCAAGGCGACGCTGCACGCATTCGCACGCGGATGGCTCAACGAACTCAAGAGCAGGAATATCCGGGTGAACGTGCTGCACCCGGGACCGATCGCCACACCGATGCAGGACCAGGTTCTCACCCCGGAGGCGAAGCAGATGTTCGAATCCCTGATCCCGCGCGGAACGATGGGTCGCCCTGAGGAAATTGCGGCGGTCGCACTGTTTCTTGCGTCAGACGATTCAAGCTTCGTGAATGGGCTGGAGTTGTCTGTCGACGGCGGCTTCTCGGCGATCTGAAATCGCACCTCGTTCACCGCAGGACCTCTACGCGGGCGCCACCGCGGACCGAATAACCCGGCGCCCTCGAAGGCCGTGAATCAATATCAAAACAAATCGGAGAAGATGATGAGCTACGCAATTATAGGATTCGGCAAGATTGGCCAGGCCCTCGCCCACGCCTTCGCCCGCAAAAACATCGACGTGACCGTCGCGAGCAGCCGGCCGCCCGAGGCATTGGCGCCACAGGCCCGGGCGATCGGACCCACGGTCGTCGCCAGGTCGCTGCGGGATGCGCTCGAGGCCGACACCATCATCCTGGCGGTCCCTTTCGGCGAGCATCGCGAGGTTGCGAAGATCCTGCCGAGCTGGGACGGCAAGACGGTCATCGACGCGATGAACCTGTTTCCGGGCCCCGACGAGCCGGACGGTCTCCCGGGCTCCGCCGTCGTCGCGAAGGCATTCACCGGCGCCAGGTTCGTGAAAGGCTTCAATCACCTGGGCGCAGCCACTCTGGCTACCGATCCGATCGTCGCGGGCGGGCATCGGGTCGTCTTTCTGTCTGCTGACGACGAGGACGCGATCGCTCCCGTGGCGGCCCTGGCCAAGCAACTCGGCTTCGCACCCGTCAAGCTGGGAAAGCTCAACGAAGGTGGCGCGCTGGTGCACGCACGCGGCCGCACGTGGGGCCAGCTGATCTTCCAGGATTTGTTCAAGAAGGAGCAGTAATCGATCTACGACCGTGAGAATCGGTCGACCGCTGTCGATGGCCGAGGATGCGCCCTAGTGTCCCCGGCTATCCGGTGCTGCTCTATGATCAAAAGACGTATCGTCGACAGTTTTACCGTGTCGCCTCTGACTGGCTCACACTTCCGGACGGCAGCAAAATTTGTCGATCAACACACGCTCGGGCTCCGTGCCGGCGACGCGCTGCATCTTGCGATCTCTTCGGAGCATGGTGCCACGGTGCAGACGCTGGATCAGCGATTGGCCGAAGCCGAGCCGGTGCTGGGCGTGATGACGAAGTTGCTGGCGTGACGGCAGCGCGCCCTGCCCCACCAATCATTCAAAACTGATAGCGGCGGATTCGGCGGAATACGCTTCGCTATTCGCTCCCGAAGAAGAAGCAAGGAGCGGCACTACCCCTCCAGCGCCCCAATCATCTCCACCCGCGTCGCATGCCGGCCGCCCTCGAACTGAGCGGTCAGGAACGCATCCACGATATCGAGCGCCAGCCCTTCGCCCACCACGCGCGCGCCAATCGACAGCATGTTGGCATCGTTGTGCTGGCGGATCATGCGGGCTGAGAATGTGTCGGCGCAAACGCCGCAACGGATGCCCTTTACCTTGTTCGCCGCCATCATGATGCCCTGGCCGGTGCCGCACAGGATGATGCCCAACCGGCAATCGCCGGAGGCGACGAGCCGCGCCGCCGCTTCGCCGTGCTTAGGATAGTGTGTGCTCTCCGGCGTCGTCGGTCCGATGTCGACCACCACCCAGCCATGCGCCGCGATATGAGCGGCAACGGCCTGTCGGAGCTGAATGGCGGCGTGGTCGCTGGAGAGGACGATGCGGTTGCTGCCTGTCATGGAGAAGTCGTCTCGTTTCCCGAAGCAATTTGGCGGCTTGGGCGAGTTGGATCAACTCCCCCTCACTCCCACTCGATCGTCCCCGGCGGCTTGCTCGTGATGTCATACACCACACGATTCACGCCCTTCACCTCGTTGATGATGCGCGTTGCCGTCTCGCCGAGGAACTTCATGTCGAACGCATAGAAGTCGGCAGTCATGCCGTCGGTGGAGGTCACGGCGCGCAGGCCGACGACGTATTCGTAAGTACGGCCGTCGCCCATCACACCGACGGTCTTCACCGGCAGCAGCACGGCGAAGGCCTGCCAGATGGTGTCGTAGAGATCCGCCTTGCGGATCTGGTCGATATAGACGGCATCGGCCTCGCGCAGGATGTCCAGCTTCTCACGCGTGATCTCGCCGGGGCAGCGGATGGCGAGGCCCGGGCCCGGGAACGGATGGCGGCCGACGAAGATGTCCGGCAGGCCGAGTTCGCGGCCGAGATCGCGGACTTCGTCCTTGAACAGCTCGCGCAGCGGCTCGACCAGCTTCATGTTCATGCGCGCCGGAAGCCCGCCGACATTGTGATGCGACTTGATGGTGACTGAAGGTCCGCCGGTGAAGGAGACGCTCTCGATCACGTCGGGATATAGCGTGCCCTGCGCGAGGAAATCCGCGCCGCCGATCTTCTTGGCCTCGGCATCGAACACGTCGATGAACAGGCGGCCGATGGTCTTGCGCTTCACTTCGGGATCGGTGACGCCTTCGAGCTCGCCCAAGAAAGTCTTCGACGCATCCACATGCACCAGCGGAATGTTGTAGTGGTGCCGGAACAGATCGACGACAGTCTTGGCCTCGTCCTTGCGCAGCATGCCGTGATCGACGAACACGCAAGTGAGCTGGTCGCCGATCGCTTCATGGATCAGCACAGCCGCAACGGCAGAGTCAACGCCGCCTGACAGGCCGCAGATCACCTTGCCCTTGCCAACCTGGGCGCGGATCTTCTCGATGGCTTCCTCACGGAACGCGCGCATGGTCCAGTCGCCGGTGAAGCCGGCGATGTTGCGCACGAAGTTGCGGATCAGTTTCGCGCCGTCGGGCGTATGCGCCACTTCCGGATGAAACTGCATCGCATAGAATTTTCTGGTGTCGTCGGCGATGATCGAGATCGGCGAGCCAGGCGCTTTCGCCACAGCGCGAAAACCGTCGGGCATCTTGGTGACGCGGTCGCCATGGCTCATCCAGACGTCGTATTTGCCACCCACTTCCCACACACCGTCAAACAACGCGCAGGTGTCGGTAATCTCGATCGCGGCGCGGCCGAATTCGCGATGGTGCCCAGCCTCGACGGTACCGCCGAGCTGCTGCGCCATGGTCTGTTCGCCGTAGCAGATACCCAGCACCGGCACGCCGGCGGTGAGGATCAACAGCGGCGCCGACGGCGCATTGTCGTCGAGCACCGAGGCCGGGCCGCCGGACAGGATCACGGCTTTCGGCTTCATTTCGGCGAAGGCAGCCTCCGCCTTGTTGAACGGCACGATTTCGGAATAGACGCCCTCCTCGCGGACGCGCCGCGCAATCAGCTGCGTCACCTGAGAGCCGAAATCGACGATCAGAATCTTGTCATGCGCCGAGGCCACATGGGGTGACGGATCGGCGGGCGAAGATGAGGTTTTGCTGGGGGCTGTCATAGCGAGGAATTACGCGACTCATGGCGGGGTCGCAAGGCTGAAAAGGCTGTCATGGCAGCCCTGCACCGGCCTATCCCCGTCATTGCGAGGAGCCCTTGCGACGAAGCAATCCAGTCTTCGCTTGTGGCCTTCTGGATTGCTTCGCTGCGCTCGCAATGACGGCGGAGGGGTCTCAGCCTACCGGCTGGCGCTTCATCACCGACACGAAAAACCCGTCCGTTCCCGTCTTCCGCGGGGTCATCATCAGGCCTTCCGGGCTCTGATAGGTCGCGGCGGCGAAATCCTCGGCTTTGTCCCACAGCACCGACATCACCTGCGCCGGCGGGACCACCGAAAACTCCGGCTGGCGGGCGGTAAAGGCGCGGATCTGGTCGCGGTTTTCCTGGGGAAGCACCGAACAGGTCACATAGGCGATCCGGCCACCCGGCTTCACCAGCGCCACCGCGCGGTCGAGGACCTCGGCCTGGTCCTTGATCCGGACCTCGAGGGCGCCCGGCCGCATCCGCCATTTGGCGTCGGGATTGCGGCGCCAGGTACCCGTGCCGGTGCAGGGCGCATCGATCAGCACGAGGTCCGCGGAGTTGTGGATGTCGCTAAGCGTATCATCCGGGCCCTTCGGGGTGCGGATATCGGCATTGTGGATGCCGGCGCGCGACAGGCGCTCGTGGATCGGCGCCAGCTGGCGCTTGTCGGCATCGGTAGCGATCAGCCGGCCCTTACCCTGCATCATCGCCGCCAGCGCCAGCGTCTTGCCGCCGGCTCCGGCGCAGAGATCGATGACCTGTTCGCCGGGCTTGGCGCCGGACAGCAATGCTGCGAGCTGCGAGCCCTCGTCCTGCACCTCGATGCCGCCCTTGATGAAATCCTCCTCGGCATGGATGCCGGGATTGCGCGCGTCGGCGCCGAGATCGATCCGCAGCCCCAGCGGTGACCACGGCGTCTCGGTGGCCCCGAGATGGCGCAGCGAGCCCAGCACCTTGTCGCGCTTGGCCTTCAGCGTGTTGACGCGCAGGTCCAGCGGCGCGCGGCTGGCCATGGCGGTGGCTTCGGCCACGCGATCGTCGCCAAATACATCGGCCAGCTGGCCATCGAGCCATTCCGGATAGTCGCCGGCGATATGCGCCGGTGCATCCGCCACTGTGCGCGACGCCAGCGCCGAGCGCTCCGCGTCAGACAGCGGCTCCGGCGCAAAACCGCTGCCGTCACAGAGCGCGGCAATCGTATCGACATCCATCCTGCGCTCGGCCTTGAGCATGCCGAGCAGCCGCGCCCGCGACGTGTCGTCGTCCATGATCCAGGCGCTGGAGGCGCGCCGCCGCAGCACGTCCCAGACCAGCCCGGAAATTCCGGCCCGGTCGCCGGAGCCGGCGAAGCGGTGCGCGGTGCCCCATTCCTTCAGCGCCTTGGCGGCGGGGACACGCTGGGTGTCGATGGCCTCGATCACTTCGATCGCGGCGGAGAGGCGGGCGGCGGGAGTCATGGCAATCTTTCAACGGAGAGAGGCGCGACGCCGCTCCCGATCAGATCAGGAGAAGCATCCGTAGCGCGAAGTAGAACCACATCGCCAACAACACAAGCGCGCTGGCGAGCCAGGCCTGCGATCCCCGGCTATTGGCAATGAACCCAGCGCCCACGAAGCGGGCGATGACGAAGATCCAGGACAGGCAGAGCAGCACCAGATCGATCTTGCGTAGCGGCAGGCCGATGGCGATCAGCGCGTAGAACAGCAGATCGAGCTGCGGAGCGGTATTCGGCAGGTCGCTGGTATCCTTGCGGCTCAGCAGGCCGCCGCGCCGGCCGGTCCAGAAGAACATGCCCAGCGTAATCGCCACCAGCACGAAGACCGGCAACAAAACCCATTGAATCGACATTGAAATTTCCTCAGCCCGGGGATTTCAGAGCCGCGCGGCACCCCGCTCGCGCTACAGACCCGCCCCCTTGGAACATGACGATTAACCGGCCCAAGAGTTCCATATCGGTTCCATGCAGGTTCCGTTTCGGTTCCATTGAACCGGCTGGGCGGCCCTCGACACCCATTTGCAGGCGCTGCCCGGCGGCGCGCCAGCCTCAAGAGTTCTGCCCGTGAGCACTGCCATGGCTTATCTCGATGCCCTCTTTGCGATGCTGACGCCCGGCGATCCGGACAGCTGGGCCGGCCTCACGATGTCGGCGCTGGCCGGTGCCGCCGCGGCGCTCGCGGTGGCCATCCTGCTGAATCTCTATTTCCGAGCCCGGTATCGCTCGGTCCATGACGTGGTCCACCACGGCGTCGCGGCGCTGGCCGTGCTGGGCCTGCTGGTCTTCGCCGCCACCGACATGCGCCACACGGCACTGGGCTATCTCGGCATCAATCCGACCAGGCCCGCTGTCGAATTCGAAATCCGCCTGCCCGACGCGGTCGCGGCGAAGATCATCGCGGAAGCCACGCAGATCGAATTGCATACCGACCGCAACCAGGCCCTCGCCGCCATCAGCGAAGGCCCGACTTTCACGAACAAGGGCGAGAGCATTCTCAGGGGTACGGTGCCGCTGAAATTTCGCACCGCGCAGCGTGTGATGATCGTGAATGTGCCCGGCGAAGCACCGCTGATCTTCAAACTGCGTCTGGCCGCAAGCCCGAGCCACTCCACCGAATTCAGCCCGTGGCATCTGGTCGATCAAGTGAGCGCCTCAGCCCGTGCAGGCAAGACGGCCCGCGCCAACGACGGCTATGCGATCAGATATCGCGTGATCTAACCTTTCGGTCGCCCGAGCCATCTGACTGACATCCGAGATGGCTACACTCCCCGCCAGAGGAGTTCCAGCCATGTCCGAATTCCGCCTGATCCAGATCACCGATACGCATCTTAGCGCGGGCTTTCCGCAATTCGTCGCAAATTTCCAGCGCGTCTGCGCGTTCATCGACGCGGCAAAGCCTGACCTCGTCATCAATAGTGGCGACCTTGCCTTCGATGGCCCGGGCCATCCCGATGACCTCGCCTTCGCCAGGTCACAGCATGACGCCCTTCCCGTCGCCTGCCGCTATCTGCCGGGCAATCACGACATCGGCGACAACCCGACTCTGGTCGCCCCGCCGCCAAGCCAGCTGATTTCCGAGCAGAACCGGCAGGCATTCGTGTCGGTCTTTGGACACGACCACTGGCGCTTCAACGCGGCTGGCTGGTGTTTCATCGGTCTGAACTCGTTGATCATGAATAGCGGGCTCGCCTGCGAAGAGGAGCAGTTCGACTGGCTCGCCTCGCAACTGGCGGGCCTGAACGGACGACCGCTGGCGCTGTTCATCCACAAACCGCTATTTCTGAATGCCCCGGACGATCCGGAACTGGCCGCGACGTCGATCCGCTATGTCCCGATGCCGGCGCGCCGTCGTCTCATCGATCTGCTTGACCGCGTCGATCTGCGGCTCGTCGCCTGTGGTCATGTGCACCAGCGGCGCGACTACATATGGCGCGGCGTCAGGCACATCTGGGCGCCTTCAAGTAGTTTCATCATTGGTCCGGAGGACAGGCAGGAGACGATCGGCGTCAAGGAAGTCGGGCTCGTCGAATACAGTTTCCAGCCCGGCGGCTTTGAAGTTCGCCACCGCCGCGCGCCGGGCCAGACTGACATCGATCTGTTCACCGTCATCAATGCGGACGGCACAGCGCGCACGCAGTGATGACAGCCTGAAGGCGTATTCGCCTTACGCTTTGTCGGCGCCGACACGCACCAGCTGCTTGCCGAAATTCGCGCCCTTCAGCAGCCCCATGAACGCCGTCGGCGCGTTGTCGAGACCTTCGGTGACGTGTTCCTTGTACTTCACCTTGCCCTCGCGCACCCATTGCGACATGTCACGCAGGAAGTCGCCATGCATCGAGGCGAAGTCGCGCACGATGAAGCCGCGAATGTTGAGACGCTTGGTGAGGACATTGCGCATCATCGCGCCGGCCCATTTCGGTGCTTCCGACGTCGTGTCGTTATATTGCGCGATCAGCCCGCATACCGGAATGCGTGCGAAGAAATTCAGCAGCGGAAACACCGCCTCGAACACAGCGCCGCCGACATTTTCGAAATACACGTCGATGCCGCCCGGGCATGCAGCCTTCAGCTTCGCCGGAAAATCCGGATCGCGATGATCGAGGCATTCGTCGAAGCCGAGCTCCTCCTTCACATAACGGCACTTGTCAGCACCGCCCGCGATGCCGATGGCACGTGCGCCCTTGATCTTCGCAATCTGGCCGACCGCAGAGCCGACCGCGCCGGAGGCTGCGGCAACGACCACTGTCTCGCCGGCCTGCGGATTTCCAATGGCAAGCAGGCCCGTATAGGCGGTCATGCCCGGCATGCCGAGAATGCCGACGGCCGTCGAGATCGGTGCCAGCTTCGGATCGAGTTTGCGCAGGCCTTTGCCGTCGGAGATCGCATGGGTCTGCCAGCCGGCATGGGCGAGCACGATATCGCCCTTGGCAAAACCCGGATTGTTCGAGGCGATCACCTCGCACACCGTGCCGCCTTCCATCACGCCATCCACCGGCACCGGCGCGGCATAGGACGGGCCGTCATTCATGCGGCCGCGCATATAGGGATCGAGCGACAGCCAGATCGTGCGCAGCAGCACTTCGCCTGCGCCTGGCGTCGGCACCGCATAATCCTCGAGGCGGAAATTCGATGGGCCGGGCTCACCGTGCGGGCGCGATGCGAGAACGACGCGTTTGGCTGCTGACATGGGACTTCTCCGTTTCTATTTCTTGATCGCAAAAAAATGCGGCGCGCGATGATCGCGCGCCGCATTCAAAACGTAAACCGGCAAATATCAGGCCGTGATCTTCGCCAGCACCTTGTCGAATGCTGCAGCTGCGCTGTCGAGATCCTTGAAGGACAGACCGCCATCGGCCGACTGCTTCTGCGCCGCCGTTGCCGTCGGACGGATTTCAGCCACCGGCTTGCCACCATCGAGCATCGTCAGCGGTGCGATCACCTGAAACTCATGCGCCTCGATCGGCTGATCCTTGAGCAGGAACACGCTGAGCGACGCGATATCCGTGCCGCGGCGATAGGAGATGTAGCGATCCACTGCGACCGAGCCGTCGCGTTGCATGCCGCCGAGCTTGGCATGGCCATCGGAGCCGAGCAGCTTGTGCGCCTTGAAGCCCTTCACGCCTTCGGACTTCGCCTTGGCGGTCGCTTCGGAGAGATCGTATTTCTCGGCCATCGCCTTGCCGACGGTTGCGAGCTCCGCCGACATGTCATGCTCGAACTGCTTGGCCTCGCTGCGCGGCTGGCCGATCCTGCGCGGCTTGTCGGCATTACGCTTGGCGAGCTCGGTGGTGCAAAGCTCCACCAGCGCCGTGACCTCGCGGCGTGTGGCGTTCTCACGCAGGTTTTTCAGTTGCGCGGTGTCGAGAGCCGCAATGCGTTCGTCCGTCCATTCAATGGCCATAGTATCCAACGTTCTTTTCTGCGGGTGTTACTTCGACGCGTGACGAGGTCATTGTCGAAAATGAGCATCACAACGCGGCGCGGAGCCAAGCTCCGCGGCCGGGTCCGTCCGGCCCTGGAAATCCATAACGGGACATCCATGGCCGACAGCGCACGTGACGCGCGAACAGTAGCGCGTTTTCGCCGATCTGTGGGGCTCAATTTAGGCAGCGATGCCTATGCGGCACTGCAATAGCGTCGTGATAGTTAAGCACCACCCGGATAATTCGGGCTTTCGCGGGTAATCGTCACGTCATGCACGTGACTTTCGCGCAGTCCGGCGCTGGTGATGCGGACGAATTCTGCCTTGTCGTGGAATTCGGTCAGCGTCTTGGCGCCCACATAGCCCATGGCGGCGCGCAGGCCACCGGCGAGCTGATGCATCACATTGGCCACCGGGCCCTTATAGGGCACCTGGCCCTCGATGCCTTCCGGCACGAGTTTGAGCGTGTCCTTGATGTCCTGCTGGAAGTAGCGATCCGCCGAGCCGCGGGCCATGGCGCCAACCGAACCCATGCCGCGATAGGCCTTGTAGGAACGGCCCTGCCACAGGAACACTTCGCCGGGGGTCTCGTCGGTGCCCGCAAGCAGCGAGCCGACCATGGCGATGTCAGCGCCGGCAGCGAGCGCCTTGGCGAGATCGCCCGAGAATTTGATGCCGCCGTCGGCAATGATCGGAATGTTGTGCTTCTTCGCGGCTTCCACCGCATCCATGATCGCAGTGAGCTGCGGCACGCCGACGCCGGCGACGATGCGCGTGGTGCAGATCGAGCCCGGGCCGATACCGACCTTGATCGCATCGGCGCCCGCATCGATCAGCGCCTGCGCGCCTTCGGTGGTGGCGATATTGCCGGCGATCACCTGCACGGAGTTCGAAATCTTCTTGATGCGCGTCACGGCTTCCAGCACGCGCATGGAATGACCATGCGCGGTGTCGACGACGACGACATCGACGCCGGCATCAATCAGACGTTCGGTGCGCTCGAAACCACCCTCGCCCACAGTGGTTGCGGCAGCTACACGCAGACGTCCCTGCGCGTCCTTGCTGGCAAGGGGATGCGCGACGGCCTTGTCCATGTCCTTCACGGTGATCAGGCCAACGCAGCGATACTGATCGTCGACGACGAGCAGCTTCTCGATGCGATGCTTGTGCAGCATGCGCTTGGCTTCATCCTGGCTGACGCCTTCACGCACGGTCACGAGATTCTCGTGCGTCATTAGTTCGGAAATTTTCTGGTTCGGATTGCTGGCGAAGCGCACGTCGCGGTTGGTGAGAATGCCGACCAGCTTGCCGGGGACGTCCTTGCTCGCACCGGTGACGACGGGAATGCCGGAGAAGCCGTGCTCGCTCATCAGCGCCAGCGCTTCGGCCAGCTTGGCATCGGGGCCGATGGTGAGCGGATTTACCACCATGCCGGACTCGTACTTCTTGACCTGGCGCACCTGGGCAGCCTGGCCTTCCGGATCGAAGTTGCGGTGGATCACGCCGAGGCCGCCGGCCTGCGCCATGGCAATCGCCATGCGGGCCTCGGTGACGGTATCCATCGCCGAGGCGATGATCGGAATATTGAGCGGAATGGCACGGGTGGCGTGGGAGCGGATATCGGCGTCGGAAGGCAGGATGTCCGACAGGCCGGGCTTCAGCAGAACGTCATCGAACGTGTACGCTTCGCGGATCTTCTGAACGACTGCCATTGCCAACTCCATGCGGCGACCTCGGGATCGCGGTAGAAACCTCTGGATGCACCAATTCGACGGCGGCGCAGGACACCGTCGTCGAATCTGAACCCATAAGTAGGATTGGCGGTGGTCGATAGCATGCTGCTGCGCGAAATCAAAGCGTTTGGCTGCCATGCACAGGGATTTTAGGCGTTTTCGGCCTTCAGCCGGGCGGGCGCAGTCACGGATGATTTAGGAGGTATTCGGCCTCTCGCAATAGCCCACGCCCCGGCAGGATGTTAAAGCGCCCGCAGCTTGGGCACTCGTAAGAATCATCAATAATTTCATGAATAAAGAACGCCTGATCCCGCTGATCGTCGCCTCCGCTTTGTTCATGGAAAACATGGACTCCACGGTGATCGCGACCTCACTGCCAGCCATCGCCGCCGATATCGGCACCAGCCCGCTGACGCTGAAGCTGGCGATCACCTCCTACCTGCTCTCGCTCGCGGTGTTCATTCCGGCCTCCGGCTGGACCGCCGACCGCTTCGGCGCACGCGCCGTGTTCTCCATCGCCATCGGCGTGTTCATGATCGGCTCGATCGGCTGCGCGCTGTCGCAATCGGTCACGCATTTCGTCATCGCCCGTATCATCCAGGGCCTCGGCGGCGCCATGATGACGCCGGTGGGACGCCTCGTGCTGCTGCGCTCCATCGACAAAAGCGCGCTCGTCAGTGCCATGGCGTGGATGACGGTGCCGGCGCTGATCGGCCCGGTGATCGGACCGCCGCTGGGCGGTTTCATCACCACCTACTTCTCGTGGCACTGGATCTTCCTGATCAATATCCCGATCGGCTGCCTCGGCATCTATCTTGCGTTGCGCTTCATCGATCCGATCCGCTCGGAGGATCCGGAGCGCTTCGATCTGCTGGGCCTGGTGCTGGCCGGCGTCGGGCTCGCCGGCATTGCCTTCGGCCTCTCGGTCGCGGGCCTCAATCTGCTGCCATGGCCGATCGTCGCCGCACTGGTCGGCATCGGCACGGTGTCCATGACCCTCTACGTGATCCACGCCCGGCGCACGGCGTCTCCCGTGCTGGACTTCTCGCTGATGCGGCTGGTGACCTTGCGCGCCGCCATCATCGGCGGCTTCCTGTTCCGGCTCGGCATCGGCGCATTGCCTTTCCTGCTGCCGCTATTGATGCAGGTCGGCTTCGGCCTGTCGCCGTTCCAGTCGGGCATGGTGACCTTCGGCTCGGCAGTGGGCGCCATGGGGATGAAGACATTGGCGGCGCGCATCATCCGCGCCTTCGGCTTTCGCAATGTGATGACCGTCAACGCCGTGGTGAGTTCGGTATTCCTTGCTGCCTGTGCGCTGTTCACGGTGACCACGCCGCTGATGCTGATCCTGATCATCCTGGTGGTCGGCGGCTTCTTCCGCTCGCTCGAATTCACCGCGATCAACACGGTTGCCTATGCCGAGGTCGAGACAGCACAGATGAGCCGCGCTACCACGCTGGTCAGCGTCAACCAGCAGCTGTCGATCTCCGCCGGCGTCGCGATCGGTGCATTCTCTGTGGAATCCACCATGCTGATGCGCGGCATGACCGAATTGTCGGCCGCCGATTTTGCACCGGCCTTCCTCGTGGTGTCCGTGATCTCGGCCGCCTCGGCCTGGTTCTTCTGGCAGATGCCGGACGACGCCGGCCACGAAATCTCCGGCCGCAAGGTGATCGATATCGCCAGCCGCAAGGGCGAGGCAAAAGCCGCAGTCAAGGCGGCCAGCGAAGGCACCGCAGATGCAAGGGATCAGAAGCTGGGGTGAGTTGTGACGCGCTCGCAATGGGCCATCGGCATCGCCACGATCGTCCTCACGATCATCGCCGGCGTCATGTCGTTCGATTATGTGAACAGGCGATTTCCGCCGAAGCCCGCGCCGGTTGAGCAGGTGACCGAGCAGGACGCCAAAGCGCAGACCGATCCGGCTGCCGCTAAAACACCGCCGGCCTGCGTCGAGCGTGATGGATCCTGGCGAAACTGGTCATGGCCGAACGTGCCGATGCTGTCGCCGAAGTGCGAGAGCGCGAAGTAAATCATCCGACCGTAAGATGACGAGAGCCGACAGATCGCCCAAAGCGCGCCCTGTCATAAACTCCCCGCGCCCATCACCTTAAGCTGTCATTTGCAATTAACGACCAATCGGTCCATATATCACTAATGGAACATCATCCCCCTGTGCGGTTGCCGCGCGGCCGCCCCCGAGGCTTCGACACGGAAGCTGCTATCGAGCGCGCCATGAACGTGTTCTGGTCGCGCGGCTATCATGCCACGGCGCTTCCGGACCTTCTTCAGGCGACGAACCTCTCGCGTGGCAGTCTCTACGCCGCCTTCGGTGACAAGCGCGGACTCTTCCTGCGTGCGCTCGATCGCTACATTGCCGACGCCCTGCTACGGATGGACATCGAACTCGACCCGCGTGGCGCGCCAGTCGCTGGTCTACGGGCCTACCTTGCTGGTTACGTCGATCGGACGAGTGGCGCCAATGGTCGCCGCGGATGCCTGCTGGTCGCGACAGCCATGGAGTTGGGTGGCCGCGACCCGGAAGTCGATCGCCGCATCGGCAGCTTTTTCAAAACTATGGAGGCCAAAGTAGCCAATGCGCTGTCGCGCGCGAAGGCCGCAGGCGAGTTGGCTCATGGTGTCGAGCCTGCAAGCGCGGCGCGACTGCTGGTCTGCTTTGTCGAAGGGCTACGTGTCGTAGGTAAAACACGTCCGACACGAAGCACATCGCAAGCCACCGTTGACGCTCTTCTCGAACGCTTCAGCAGGTAACGCGTCAACGCGCTGCTGGTTGAACGCACCTATATCTGGACTGAACAGTCTTGAATGGAAAGTGTCATGTCGCTCATCCAGATTGTCTGCGCGGTGATGGTGCCCTTGCTTTGGGGTTATCAGTTCGTGGTCATCAAGGTGGGCATTGTGGAATTTCCGCCGCTCTTCTTCCTTGGCCTGCGCTTTCTGGCTATGGCATTGCTGCTCGTTCCGTTCGTCAAAAAGCCTGCACGTCAGGAGCTCAGCCCTGTCGCCGCGATCTCGGTCTTTCTTGGTGGGCTGAACTTCGGCCTCTTCTATGTCGGCCTCGGGCTCGGCTCCGGAAGTATTTCGGCCGTCGCATATCAACTCGCCACGCCCTTCACCATCCTATTGGCTTGGCCGCTGCTCGCGGAGAGACCGTCTCTCGTAACGTCTAGTGGGGTGTTGCTGGCATTTCTCGGCGTGGTCGTGCTTGCAGCGGGGCCTGGTCTGTCTGCAAACGCTATTCCGATTCTGCTGGTGGTCGGGGCAGCACTCGCCTTCGCGGTCGCCAACGTCTTAACGAAGCGGCACGGACCCTTTGACCCCTTGATGTTGACGGGCTGGTCCTCTCTCTTCACGGTGCCGCAGGTGATGCTGATGTCGTTTGTCCTTGAAGATGGACAATTGACGTCCCTCGTCACGGCGGATGAACGTGGTTGGCTCGCGCTCGCCTACACCGTTTTCATCGGAGGAATTGTTGGATTTGGCCTTTGGTTCTGGCTCATCGCTCGCTGCACCATGGGCCGCGTGGCGCCATTCGGTTTGCTTCTTCCGGTCTTTGCCCTGATTTCAAGCGTGCTGTTCCTTGACGAGCACATCACTCCAACGTTGATTGTCGGGGCGCTGCTCGCCATCTCCGGTGTTGCCGTCACACAAGTGAGATCGAGCACTCTACCAAATCGGACTTAGAGTCGCGTATGCGCTCACAGCCTAGTTGTCGTGCTCACCGAGCCGGTGATCACCCGCCACGCCGCGAAAACCCATCGCCAGCACGTAGCGCTCCGACGAGTCCTTGCGGCTCGCGGCCGGCTTCACATGTTTCACCGTCGCGAAGTCGCGCTTCAGCTGGGTCATCAGCGTGGCGTCGGCGCCGCTCTGGAACACCTTGGCGACGAAGGTGCCGCCGGGCTTGAGCACGTCAGCGGCGAAGGCCGCAGCATCCTCGACGAGGCCGACGATGCGGAGCTGATCGGTCTTGCGGTGACCGGTGGTGTTGGCCGCCATGTCGGACATCACCACATCGGCGAGCCCGCCCATCATCGCCTTCAATCTGTCGGGCGCATCATTGTCGAGAAAGTCCATCTGGGCGAAAGTCACGCCGACGATCTCCGGCATTTCCAGGAGATCGATGGCCACCACCTGCCCCTTGCCCTCGGCCGAGCCGACGCGCCGCGCCGCGATCTGGCTCCAGCCGCCAGGCGCAGCGCCGAGATCGACCACGGACAGGCCGGGCTTCAAGAAGCGGTACTTATCGTCGATTTCGATGATCTTGTAGGCCGCGCGCGACCGCAGGCCGTCCTTCTTGGCCTGCTGCACATAGGGGTCATTGAGCTGGCGGTCGAGCCAGAGCTTCGACGACAGTTTCATTCTGCCGGCGCTCTTGACCTGGATCCGCAGGCGTCCGGTGGTGTCTTTGGCCATGGTCTCGTGCTTGCTTTCAGCTATTCGCGTTTCCCTTAGCACGGCATGGCGGGAAACCCGAATATTCGCTCTGAATCGGGAAAATCAGGCTCAGGAGGCGCGGATCGCGCCGTCCTCGCGCATCATTTCCACCAGCATGCCCTCGCGCAGCCCCCGATCCGCCACACGCAGCCGCGGCAGGGGGAACGCGTTGCGGATGGCGTCCAGAATGGCACAGCCACACAGCACCAGATCGGCACGGTCGGGGCCGATACACTGGTTGGCGGCGCGTTCCGCGTAGGTCATGTCGAGCAGCCTGGCGATGGTCTCGTCGAGCTCGGCATTGCTGAGCCAGATGCCGTCGATGCGCCGGCGGTCGTAGCGCGCCAACCCCTGATGGACGCCGGCCAGCGTGGTTACGGTGCCCGAGGTGCCCAGCATGTGCATGCCGTCGAGATCGCCGGCATGTTCGGCGGCGAACGGCGCCACGTGTCTGGCGACCTCCGCAATCATCTGCGTGTAGCTGTCCCGGGTCACGTGCTTGCCGCCGAATTTCTCGGCCAGCGTCACCACGCCGAGCGGGATCGACATCCACGCCTTGATCAGCGGTTTGCCCTTGGGATCCGTGGGATCACGCTCGATGCGCACCAGTTCCGACGAGCCGCCGCCGATATCGAACAGGATGGCACCGCGGCCCTGCGGATCGATCAGCGGCGAGCAGCCAATCACAGCCAGCGCCGCTTCGGTCTCGCGGTCGATGATCTCCAGCGTGATGCCGGTTTCGCGCGCCACCTGGTCGAGAAACGCGTCCGAATTCGAGGCCGCGCGGCAGGCCTCGGTTGCGATCAGCCGCAGCCGCTGTGCGTCCCGCGCGCGGATCTTGTCGCGGCAGATGCTGAGCGCCGAGATCGCGCGGGCAATCGCGGCGTCGCTGATCACGCCGGATGTCGAGACGCCCTCGCCCAGCCGGATGATCCGTGAAAACGAATCGACCACGCGAAAACTGTCGCCCGTGGGACAGGCGATCAGGAGACGGCAATTATTGGTTCCGAGATCGAGCGCGGCATAGGTGTTGGCGCATGCGGCTTCGCGCCCGCCGTCGGCCAATGCCGCAACCAATCCCTGCACACCCTCGCCCGGCCGAGCGTTGTCCACCTCATGGCCGCCGCGAAGCCGCGTGTCATCATCCATTCAATCTGTCTTTCCGCGACCGTTCCGGCCGGCGTGGAAACCTTCTTGGAAATATCTTTCACGGAAAGTTTAGCAGGGCACAGGATCAGCGCAACCTTGGCGCACCCCCATGCCCAATCGTCCGTTGTCGTACAGGTCACGCTGCCTTATCTCAGGGACTTACAGGGGCGCGCGCCCGTGCCAAATCCTGGAATCATCCACATTTGATGGATTCATCATGCAAGATTTTACCGGCTCGCCCGTCAACAACGCCATCGCCATGCAGAAATACGGGGTCGGCCAGCCTGTCCGCCGTAAGGAGGACGACACCCTCGTCCGCGGCAAGGGCAAATATACCGACGACATCAACCTGCCCGGCCAGCTCTATGCCTGGATCGTCCGCAGTCCCCATGCCCATGGCGTGATCCGCGGCATCGATACCGAAGCTGCCAAGGCCATGCCCGGCGTGCGCGGCGTCTGGACCGGACGGGATCTCGAAGCCGCCAATTATGGCCCCTTCACCTGCGGCCTGCCGCTCAAGAGCCAGGACGGCACCCCGCTGTTCCAGACCAACCGCCATGCATTGATGACCGACAAGGTGCGCTATGTCGGCGACCCCGTTGCCTTCGTGGTGGCTGAAACGGTCGCGCAGGCCCGCGATGCCGCCGAAGCCGTCGTCCTCGACATCGACGCCCTGCCCGCCGTCACCGATTGCGAGGCCGCGACCAAGCCCGGCGCGCCTGTTCTCTACGACCACATCCCGAACAATGTCGCGCTTGACTATCACTATGGCGACACCCACGCCGTCGAGGCGGCATTCGCCTCTGCCGCCCATGTCGCCAAACTCGACATCGAGAACACCCGCGTCGCCGTGGTGTCCATGGAGCCACGCTGCGCCCTCGCGACATACGAGAAATCCGGCGGCCGCTATGTGATCCAGGTGCCGACCCAGGGCGTCGCCGGCAATCGCAATACGCTGGCCAAGCAGCTCAACGTCGCGCCCGACAAGGTCCGCATCCTCACCGGCAATGTCGGCGGATCGTTCGGCATGAAGAACATCAGCTATCCCGAATATATCTGCCTGCTGCATGCGGCGAAGGAACTAGGCAAGCCGGTAAAGTGGCTCGACGAGCGCTCCTCCAGCTTCCTGTCCGACAGCCACGGCCGCGCGCAGGATATCCATGCCGAACTCGCCCTCGACAAGGACGGCAAGTTTCTCGCGGTACGCCTGAAAGGCTACGGCAATCTCGGCGCCTATATCACCGGCGTGTCGCCAAGCCCGCTGTCGCTCAACACCGGCAAGAATCTCGCCAGCGTCTACAAGACGCCGCTGCTGTCGGTAGACATCAAATGCGTGCTCACCAACACCACGCTGATGGGCGCCTATCGCGGCGCCGGGCGCCCCGAAGCCAACTACTTCATGGAGCGGCTGATCGACCGCGCTGCCGACGAGATGGGCATCGATCGCTTCACACTACGCAAGCGCAACTTCATCAAGCCGTCGCAGCTACCCTTCGCGGCCGCCTCCGGCGTCACCTATGACAGCGGCGATTTCCAGGGCGTATTCGACAAGGCGCTTGCAATTTCCGATCACGCCGGCTTCGCCAGGCGCAAGAAGGACAGCCGCAAGAATGGCAAGCTGCGCGGCATTGCGGTCGGCTCCTATCTCGAAGTCACTGCTCCCCCCTCCGGCGAACTCGGCAAGCTCACATTCGGCCAAGACGGCACCGTGACGCTGACCACCGGCACGCTGGATTATGGCCAGGGCCACGCTACGCCTTTCGCGCAGGTGCTGTCGACGCAGCTCGGCGTGCCGTTCGATGCCATCCGCCTCGAGCAGAACGACAGCGATCTCGTCCGCATGGGCAACGGCACCGGCGGCTCGCGCTCGATCACCGCATCGGGCCAGGCCATCGTCGAGGCCTCGGATCTCGTCATCGCCAAGGGCAAGGCTGCCGCCGCGCATCTGATGGAAGCATCCGAAGCTGATATCGAGTTCAAGGCCGGCCGCTTCACCATTGCCGGCACTGACCGCTCCATCGACATCATGGAACTGTCGCAGCGTGTGCGCGAGGGCAAGATGCCGGACGGCGTGCCCTCCTCGCTCGATGTCGACCACACCTCATCGGACGTGCCATCGACGTTCCCGAACGGCTGTCATGTCGCCGAAGTCGAGATCGATCCCGACACCGGCGTGCTGACCATCGTCAATTACGCGGCGGTCAACGACTTCGGCACCATCGTCAATCCGATGATCGTCGCCGGCCAGTTGCATGGCGGCGTGGCCCAGGGCATCGGCCAGGCGCTGATGGAGAAAGTCAGCTACGACGCGTCGGGTCAGCCGATCACCGGCTCCTTCATGGATTACGCCATGCCCCGCGCCGGCGACATTCCGCTGATGCTGGTCGGCGATCATCCCTCGCCTGCAACCACCAACCCGCTGGGCACCAAAGGCTGCGGCGAAGCCGGCTGCGCGGGCTCGCTCTGCACCATCGTCAATGCGGTGGTCGATGCGCTCAGTGACTACGGCGTCACGCATATCGACATGCCGCTGACCTCCGAGCGCATCTGGCGCGCCATCCAGGACGGCAAGCAGAGCAAGGCGGCGTAAGGTCGACTATCTGAACAAGAAGCCCCGCGATCACATCGCGGGGCTTCTGTGTCGTCTGCGCTAACGCGCCGTGGCCGGCAGGCCCCCTAGCTCTTCGTCCCGTATTTCCGCGCGAAATCCCGCCCGGAGCGCGCGATGCAGATCGCGGCCTGACTCTGATACATCGAGCCCTCGTTCTTCTCTGCGATCTTATCGCATTTCGCACGCGCCTTTTCATAGGCGGCCTTGGTCGCGGGGAGCGCCTTGGGGAGAAAGCGCGGTTCACATTTCGACAGCACGATGCTGGAGAATGCATTATCACCGGACGAACCAAGCTGGCAGAGTTCGAGAATCCGGTATGCGCCTTCGCAGCTGAACTCGGTCTTCATCGCGGCGATGATCGCCTGGTGGAGACCGCCGGCTTTCGAGATCGCAGCCTCGGAGACCGGGCATTGCTCGGCGGCCGAGGCCGGTGCGCTGCAGGCCACAAACAGTCCGATGGCTACGAGACTATGACGAAAACGAACCCGACCATGGGGCAACGGCTGCATGTGGTCCTACCTGATCAAACGAACAACGAAAAATCCCGCGGCTTGCGCCGCGGGATTTTTGCATTCGTGCTCTCGGCCGTCTAGTGCGCCAGGATCGCCAGCAACAACAGCGCCACGATGTTGGTGATCTTGATCATCGGGTTCACCGCGGGGCCCGCCGTGTCCTTGTAGGGATCGCCGACGGTGTCGCCGGTCACCGCGGCCTTGTGGGCGTCGGAGCCCTTGCCGCCGAAATGACCGTCCTCGATATACTTCTTGGCATTGTCCCAGGCACCGCCGCCCGAGGTCATCGAGATCGCCACGAATAGACCCGTGACGATCACGCCGAGCAGCATGGCGCCGACCGCCGAGAATGCCGCCGACTTGCCGACTGCGCCACCACCGGCGATGGCGTAGATGATGAAGTAGACGACGATCGGTGACAGCACCGGGAGCAGCGATGGGATGATCATTTCCTTGATCGCGGCCTTGGTCAGCAGATCCACCGCGCGGCCGTAATCCGGCTTGTCGGTGCCCTGCATGATGCCCGGCTTCTCGCGGAACTGACGACGCACTTCCTCGACGATGGCACTGGCCGCACGGCCCACGGCCGTCATGCCCATCGCGCCGAACAGGTAAGGCAGCAGACCGCCGAACAGCAGGCCGACCACCACATACGGATTGGTCAGCGAGAAGTCCGGCAGCACATCCTTGAAGTACGGATACTTCGCGGCATTGGCGATGAAGAATTTGAGGTCTTCATTGTAAGCCGCGAACAGCACCAGTGCGCCCAGACCTGCCGAGCCGATGGCATAGCCCTTGGTGACCGCCTTGGTGGTGTTGCCCACCGCGTCAAGCGCGTCGGTGGCCTTGCGGACCTCCTTCGGCAGACCGGCCATTTCGGCAATGCCGCCGGCATTGTCGGTGACCGGACCGAACGCATCGAGCGCCACGATCATGCCGGCCAGCGCCAGCATCGTCGTGGTGGCAATCGCGATACCAAACAGACCCGCGAGGCTGTAGGTGACGAGAATGCCGGCGATGATGACGATCGCCGGGCCCGCCGTCGACTCCATCGAGATCGCAAGGCCCTGGATCACATTGGTGCCGTGGCCGGTGACCGACGACTGCGCGATGGACTTCACCGGCCGATAGTCGGTGCCGGTGTAGTATTCGGTGATCACGATGATCAGCGCCGTGACGACGAGGCCGGCGACGCCGCATTCGAACAGCGCCAGACCCGTATACTTCACGCCTGCCAGCGGACCGAAACCGATCAGCCAGTAGATTACGGCGGCAACGCCGAACAATGACAACACGCCGGTCGCGATCAGGCCCTTATACAGCGCGCCCATGATCGACTGGCTGGCACCGAGCTTGACGAAGAACGTGCCGGCAATCGAGGTCAGGATGCAGATGCCGCCAATGGCGAGCGGCAGCGTCATCATGTTGACCAGCAATGGCGAACTCGCAAAGAAGATCGCCGCCAGGACCATGGTGGCGACCGCAGTCACCGCATAGGTCTCGAACAGGTCGGCGGCCATGCCGGCGCAGTCGCCGACATTGTCGCCCACATTGTCGGCGATCGTTGCCGGGTTACGTGGATCGTCTTCGGGAATGCCGGCTTCGACCTTGCCGACGAGATCGCCGCCAACGTCAGCGCCCTTGGTGAAGATGCCGCCGCCGAGACGCGCGAAGATCGAGATCAGCGATGCGCCGAAGCCGAGCGCCACCAGCGCATCGATCACGGTGCGGCTGTTGGCAGCGAGGCCGAGGGCGTGCGTGAGATAGGCGAAGTAGATGGTGACGCCGAGCAGCGCCAGACCCGCCACCAGCATGCCGGTGATCGCACCCGCCTTGAAGGCGAGTTCGAGGCCGCCGGCCAGCGAGATCGTCGCCGCCTGCGCGGTGCGGACATTGGCACGCACCGAGACGTTCATGCCGATGAAGCCGGCTGCGCCTGACAACACGGCGCCGATCAGGAAGCCGAAGGCAACGAGCATGCCGAGGAAGTAAGCCAGCAGCGCGAAGATCACGACGCCGACGATGCCGATGGTGAGATATTGTCGCTTCAGATAGGCCTGTGCGCCCTCTCGCACGGCCTCTGCAATTTCCTGCATCCGTGCGTTACCCGCATCGGCCTTCAACACAGAACTCGTCGCCCAGATCGCGTAAACGATCGACAGTGCCCCGCAGAGCACGATCACCCACAATGCTGTCATGGAATCTGCCTCAGTCCTTCCTGCCCGGCGCCTTGTTAGTTGGCGCATAAAAAGGAGGCCTGCCCAGCACGTGAGGACGGCCTCTCGTTTGATGAGCATGGCAAAATCGGTATCGCCGTGCAACGCTGCCAATGGGCTAATGCAGGATTTTTGGAGGGGCTCTTAACCTCTCCCCGTTCTGCACGGGGAGAGGTCGATCCGGCGTAGCGCAGCGAAGCCGGGTCGGGTGAGGGGCATGGCAATGGCCCCTCCCCTGGTCGGCAGCTTCAGATCGTTCCGAACCAGCAACAGCATTACTTGGTCAAACCGCGTGCCCCGCCCCTCACCCGCCGCGAAGACGCGGCGACCTCTCCCCGCGCAAGATGCGGGGAGAGGTTAAGTCCGCGCTTGCCGGAACAGTGAGGCTAGTCAGAAGTGGCTGTAGGACAGGCGCTTCAACACGATGTCCCTGCCCGCCTGGTCGACGAAGCGCGGCGATGACGCACCTGCAACAATCGTCCCGATGACCGCGACCCGCACGCCCGCCTGATGCGCGGCCTGCACGAAACCGGTCGTGCGATTCTCTGGGATGGTGCAGAGGACTTCGTAATCGTCGCCGCCGGCAACGACCGTTTCGAGACCAATCACACCGCGATCCAGCAGTGCTGCCGCCGGATCCGACAGCGGAATAGCCGATGCATCGATGACGGCGGACACACCCGAAACGGCACAGAGCTTGGCGAGATCGCCGGCCAATCCGTCGGAGACATCCATCGACGCCGTCGCGAAATCGCGCACCGCCAATGCCAGCGCGTTGCGTGGCTGCGGCACGCGATAGCGTGCCACGAGCGCGTCATGTGCGTTACTGTCACCAGCCAGCGCCGTCGCGACCGCGCCGCCTTTCAGCGCCGCAAGGCCAAGCGCGGCATCACCGATCGTGCCACTCACGACCACGCGGTCCCCCACCGCCGCACCGTGGCGGCGGACCATCTTGCCCATCGGAACGCGTCCGAAGGCGGTGACTGAGACCATCAGCGGTCCCGGCGTCGAGACCGTATCGCCGCCGAGCAATGCGCAGCCGAATGTTGCGATGTCTTCGCCGAGACCGCGCGCGAACTCCGCCAGCCACGCCTCATCATGTGTCCGCAGCGCCAGCGTCAGCACAAAGCCGGCCGGCACTGCGCCCTTCGCGGCGAGGTCCGACAGGTTCACCCGCAGCGCCTTGCGCGCAATGGTGTCGGGGGGATCGTCGGCGAGAAAGTGCACGCCCTCGACGATGGCGTCGGTGTTGACGACGATATCCTCGCCGTCTGCCTTGAGCACCGCGGCGTCGTCGGTCAACCCGAACGCGCCGGGATCAGTCGCCAGCGGCTTGAAGTAGCGCGCGATCAGGGTGTCTTCGCCGGATGCGTTGGACCCGGCTGACATGATCAGTGTCCTGCGCGCGAAAACTCTTCCGCGCGAAACTGCCGGGCGATCTGGTCGAGCACCGCATTGACCATGCCGGTCTCGTCGCCTTCCACGAAGGCATGCGCGACATCGACATATTCCGACACCACGACACGGCCGGGAATGTCCTTGCGATGTTCCAGTTCATAGGCACCGGCGCGCATCACCGCGCGCAGGATCGCCTCGATCCGCTGCAACGGCCAGCCCCTGGAGAGCGCATCGTCGATCAGCGGATCGAGCTTGTTCTGGTCGCGCACCACGCCGGACACGATGTCGCGGAAGAACGCCTCCTCGGCGGGGAGATACTGGTCACCCTCGATCTCGCTGCCGAGCCAGAAGCTCTCGAACTCGGCGAAGACGTCGTTGATGCCAGCGCCGCCGACATCCATCTGATATAGCGCCTGCACGGCGGCGAGACGCGCGGCGCCGCGCCGGTTAGCCTTGCGATCACCCTTGGGGACCGGCTTCTTGAGGTCGGCTTTCTTGTCGGACGATTTCTTGTCAGCCGTTTTCTTCTCAGACATCGGCTCAGGCCTTCGCCAGACGGCGCTTGATGCGCAGCACGGACAGTGCCGCACGGGCCGCATCGCCGCCCTTGTTCAATTCACCGGCGCGCGCACGCGCCCAGGCCTGCTCGTCGGTATCCACCGTGATGATCCCGTTGCCGAGGGGCAGCCGCAGATCGACGGACAGATCCATCAGCCCGCGCGACGACTCCATCGAGACGATCTCAAAATGGAACGTCTCGCCACGTACCACGCAGCCGAGCGCGATTGCCGCTTCATAAGGCTTGCCGCTTTTCGCGGCAGCATCGACCGCAATCGCGATGGTCGAAGGAATTTCCAGCGCGCCGGGCACCGTCAACACGTCATGGGTGACGCCGGCTGCCTTCAGCTCAACGATCGCGCCTTCCAGCAGCGCATCCTGAATGTCGTCATAGAACCGCGCCTCGACGATCAGGACGCGCGCGCCCGTGATGTCGGTCTGGTCCTGCAAATGAGCGCGTCGCGCGTCTGCCATATCTCAACCTGTTAAAAACGCTGACAACATCCGCTTACGGTGTATGTCAACAATCGCGCGGTTTTAGTCGTGTGCGGCTGCGAAGCCAAGGGCAATACTCGGCAATTTAGCGCCGTCATGCCCGGCGCATGCCGGGTATCCACGTCTTGGCCGAGCACGAAGACGTGGATGGCCGGGACAAGCCCGGCCATGACGGCCGAGAGGTCGGAGCCTTAAACCGGCATTTCGCTCAGCCGCGCCGCATAGCGGGCCATCAGGTCGACCTCGATATTGACCTCGGCGCCTGCTTCCCACGCCTTGCCCAGCGTGGTGACGCTCAGCGTGTGTGGAATGATCAGCACCGCGAACTGCACGTCATCGACGGTATTCACCGTCAGCGACACGCCATCCAGCGTGATGGAGCCCTTGGTGGCGATGAAACGCGCCAGTTCGCGCGTGGTGCGGAAGGTAATCCGCGCCATGTCCGGCAGGTTCTCGCGCGATACGATGGTGGCGATGCCGTCAGCATGGCCGGCGACGATATGGCCGCCAAGCTCGTCGCCGATCTTCAGCGCGCGTTCGAGATTGAGGCGGGTGCCCAGCTTCCAGTGCTTCGCCGTGGTTATGCCCAGCGTCTCGGCGGCAGCGTCAACGTCGAACCAGGTTTTGCCATTGGCCACGCCGGAGCCGACCACTGTGAGGCAGACGCCATTGCAGGCAATCGAGGCGCCATCGGCGATGGTGGTCTGATCGTAATCGCAGAGAATGCGCAGCCGGTGCAGCTGGCCCTGTGCGATTTGCTGAAGGCTCTCGATCTCGCCGATGTCAGTGACAATGCCGGTGAACATTAGCTTCTTTCGTAGATGGTCAGAGTATCTTTCTCGATCGTCTCGCTAGCACGCTGCACGAAGTCCGGCGACCCGGTGATCGCCGATAGCGGCAATGCATCCAGCGCGGCGATGCCACCCTCGCCGATCTCCTTCGGCCCGCGAAACAGCCAGACCTCGTCGACCAGTCCCGCCGTCACGAAAGACGCCGCGACTCTCGATCCGCCTTCCACCAGCAGCTTCGTAATGCCCTTCTCCGACAAGCTATGCAGCACGGCGAGCAAATCCAGCCCCGGCGGCGGCGCGGTCGTGGTCGGCACGCGCAGCACCTGCGTGCCGGCCGCGCCCAGCGCCATCGCGGCGGGCGCTTCCGACAGGCTGGAGGTCATCACCCACAGCGGCGTCGTACGCGCGGAATGCACCAGTCTGCTGTTACCGGAAATGCGCAGCGCACGATCCAGCACCACGCGCACCGGCGAGCGCTTCATCATGCCCGGCAAGCGACAGGTCAGTTCAGGATCGTCAGCGATGACGGTGCCCATGCCGACCAGCACCGCATCGCATTGCGCCCGCAAGAGATGCACGCGCGACCGCACCATCTCGCCGGTGACGGCGACAGGCTTGTGGCCAGCCGCAGCGATCTTGTCGTCCGGCGACACCGCGAGCTTCAGCACGACATGCGGGCGCTTGTCGCGGATACGCCGAAAATGCCCGGCGTGATCGCGCGCGGCCTGTTCGGCGCAGAGCCCGACATCGACCCTGATGCCCGCCGCACGCAGCCGCGCATGACCTTGGCCCGCCACGTCCGGATTGGGATCTTCAATCGCCGCGACGACGCGCGCGATGCCCGCAGCGACGATCGCATCCGCGCAAGGCGGCGACTTGCCGAAATGTGAGCATGGCTCCAGCGTCACATAGAGCGTGGCACCGCGTGCGGCTTCGCCGGCCTGCGCCAGAGCGACAGGCTCGGCATGGGGACGGCCGCCGGGCTGCGTCCAGCCACGGCCGAGGATGACACCGTCCTTCACGATGACCGCGCCGACCGCGGGATTGGGCCAGGTCCGGCCCTGCCCGCGCTGGCCAAGCGTCAGCGCCAGCTGCATAAAGCGCAGGTCGGTTGCTTTCGCGTCGGCAGATTTTTGAGCGTATTGATCTTCCAGGATCCGGAAGATCATTTTCGGACCACCACCGGCCGGCCGTCGTCGTCGGCATGCAATTCGCCGAGCACGGCCTCGAAGTCCTTCGCCTCGCGAAAATTGCGATAGACCGAGGCGAAGCGCACATAAGCGACATCGTCGAGTCCGCGCAGATGCTCCATCACGATCTCGCCGATGGTCTCCGACGAAATCTCCGCCTCGCCGCCGCTTTCCAGCTCACGCACGATGGCCGAGACCATGGTCTCGACGCGCTCCGGATCGACCGGGCGCTTGCGCAGACTGATCGACAGCGAACGCACCAGCTTGTCGCGGTCGAACGGCACGCGGCGGCCATTGCGCTTGATCACCGTGAGTTCGCGCAGTTGCACGCGCTCGAAGGTCGTGAAGCGGAAGTTACAGGTAACGCAGACGCGCCGCCTGCGGATCACGGCGGAATCTTCCGCGGGACGCGAGTCCTTCACCTGCGTATCGAGGCTATTGCAGTTCGGACAGCGCATTCCAAAGAACCTTCCAAAGAGCCATTCCTGCGCGACCTTCTGACCGCGCAGGTCTCCGCCTCGTAGCAGGCCTTACTGATAGATCGGGAAACGATCCGTCAGCGCCTTGACCTTCTCCTTCACGGCCGCTTCGACCAGCGGTGCACTGCCGTCGCCGGCCTGCGCCACCGCGCTCAGCACTTCGGCGATCATCTCGCCGGTTGCCTTGAATTCGGCAATGCCGAAACCGCGCGTCGTCGCGGCGGGGGTGCCGAGACGGATGCCCGAGGTGATCCACGGCTTTTCCGGATCGAACGGCACGCCGTTCTTGTTGCAGGTGATGCCGGCGCGGACCAGCGCCTTCTCCGAGACGTTGCCCTTCAGGCCCTTCGGCCGGAGGTCGACGAGCATCAGATGGTTATCGGTGCCGCCCGAGACAATGTCGTAGCCCTGTGCACGCAGCGTCTCAGCCAGCGCCTTGGCATTCTCGACAACGTTCTTGGCATAGACCTTGAAGTCCGGCTGCAGCGCTTCCTTGAAGGCCACGGCCTTCGCCGCGATGACATGCATCAGCGGGCCGCCCTGCAGACCCGGGAAGATCGCCGAGTTCAGCTTCTTGTGCAGCGCCTCGTCATTGGTGAGGATCAGGCCGCCGCGCGGACCTCGCAGCGATTTGTGCGTCGTCGTCGTGGTGACATGGGCATACGGCACCGGCGAGGCATGGACGCCGCCGGCAACGAGGCCGGCAAAGTGGGCCATGTCGACCAGCAGATACGCGCCCACGCTGTCGGCGATCTCGCGGAAGCGCTTGAAGTCCCACGAGCGCGAATAGGCCGAGCCGCCGGCGATGATCAGCTTCGGCTTCACCTCTTCCGCCTGCTTGGCGATCGCATCCATGTCGAGGATCTGGTCGTCCTTGCGCACGGTGTAGTGCACCGGCTTGAACCACTTGCCGGACATGTTGACGGGCGAGCCGTGGGTGAGATGGCCGCCGGCTGCGAGGTCGAGACCCATGAAGGTATCGCCCGGCTGCAGCAGCGCCAGGAACACCGCCTGGTTCATCTGGCTGCCGGAATTCGGCTGCACATTGGCGAACTGGGCGCCAAACAGCTTCTTGGCGCGTTCGATGGCGAGGTTCTCAGCGATATCGACGAATTCGCAGCCGCCATAATAGCGCGCGCCCGGATAACCCTCGGCATATTTGTTGGTCATCACCGAGCCCTGCGCCTCCATCACGGCGCGGCTGACGATGTTTTCCGACGCGATCAGCTCGATCTCGTGACGCTGGCGGCCGAGTTCACCCTTGATCGCCTCGGCAATCTCGGGATCGGCCTGAGCAAGCGTGGCGGAGAAGAACGAGTCGGGCGCGGAGCCGGTTTTGGCCGAAGTGGTCATAGGGCAATATCTCCACCGCCGCGGCCTTCTTTCGGCGTGCGGACGGTCACGAGTGGCGATCAGGAAACGGTGCCCCGAATACCATATCTGGCTGGCGGGGCCAAGGTTTTGCGCTTCAGGGCGCGATATTTAGGCAGCAGCGGCAAATGCGGCGATTGCACATGCCGATTGCCTACCGCCCGAAGTAAACGGCGATTCCGCCCCTATCGCTTGACGCCCGCCGCCTTGCGCAGGACCTCATCGATCTTCGATTGCCAGCCCGGCCCCTTAGACTTGAAATGGGTCAGGACGTCCGGACTCAGCCGCAGCGACACGAGCGTTTTGGTGGGCGCCTTGTTGGGACCACGCCCCTTGCGGATCGATTTGGCCAGATCCGGCAAGGCTTCAGCAAAGGGCTTAGCCTTGGCAAAGTCGTCCTTCGTCAATTCCGGGGTGTCGCTGACCTCTCGCATATCTTTGGCGCTATAACCCCGCTTTTTAACGGTCATTGTAGAGCCTCCTCTCATTCTTACTGGCGGGACGCATGCTAATCACGCTCAAGGCCTCCTTTCCGAGAACCACGAACACCACCACAATGACGCCGCGGATATTCCGGCCGACGCCAATCCAACGCTTGGCTTTCACCTGTGACGGCAGAACCAGAGCGCTTTCGAAAAAGGCCTCATCGAGATCGGCGAAATCCAACCCGTGCTTGTCCAGGTTGGCGAGACGCTTCGGCTCGTCCCAGAGGATTTTCATGATTATAATGTAGATACATTATAATCATCGGTCAACGTCCGGAGCGCTCCGTCCCTATTTCGCCAGCCGGTATACCCCGCCCTTCTCGACGCCGCGCTGGAACGCCGGGCGGGCATGCATCCGGCCAATCCAGGCGGCCAGATCGGGATAGGCCTTGAGCCGGTCGAAGCTGCCGGCAACCTCGGCGACGAAACTCATCTGGATATCCGCGCCGGTCAGGCTGTCGCCGACGAAGAACGCACGGCCCTGCAGCGCGCGGTCGGCATGACCGAGATGCCGGGCTATCTCGCTGTCGATCCGCTGCTGCAGCGGCGCGCCGGCCTCCTTCAAGCGGGACACGTAGAGATTGAGCATCAGCGGCAACATCGCCGAGCCTTCGGCGTAATGCAGCCATTCGAGATAGGCCTCATGCTCCGGAGTGCCTTCCGCCGGCCGCATCGCGCCCTTGCCGTAGCGGCGGATGACGTAATCGACGACGGCTGCGGATTCCGCGATGGTCACATCGCCGTCGACGATGACCGGCGACTTGCCGAGCGGATGCACCGCTTCCAGTTCCGGTGGCGCCAGCCGCGTCTGCGCATCGCGCTGATAGGTTGTCAGATCGTAGGGCGCGCCGAGTTCTTCCAGCAGCCAGATAATCCGCTGCGAGCGGGAGTCGTTGAGATGATGAAGCGTGAGCATGGGCGTGTCCTTGTGTTGTCCCCGGCCGGATCTGTAGACCGTCGGCGTGAGAGAAGTCTTCGAGGATTATCGCGCGGAAACAGCGAACAAGAAAATCTTCGCGAGCTTTTCCATGCTAGTTTGCCGGTAAGGCGACTGTCTGTCGTTGTGGAGAGGTTCGGCTCTCCTTCCCCTCTGCACCAAGCCAAGCCGCCAACCTGAGGCCTATCGCAGGAGGTTGAGATGGACGATGTACGGGCCGCCCTGGAGCGTCATTGGACTGCATCGGACGCGAACGATTTCGATATCGAACATGACATCTACCATGAGGATGCGATGCTTTATTATCCCCAATCGGGGGAACGCATCCGCGGTCGGCACAACATTCAGATGAGCCGGCTTGTCCAGCCAAACGAGAAACGTTTTACGGTTCGGCGGATTATCGGCAGCGGCGAATTATGGGTCACCGAATTCATCCTGACCTATGACGGTATACCATCCTACGCGGTGAGCATCATGGAGTTCCGCGAAGGACGGGTGGCCAACGAAACGCAGTATTTCGCCGATCGGTTTGAACCTGCAGTCTCGCGCGCGCATCTTGTCGAGCGATAGTTCGAGTAGCAGAACCGCGACGACAGTGCTTCGATGAGCACGCGTGTGATGAGCGCATCGCGTCCCGCTCGTCATTCCCCACCAACTGGTGTGCCCGAGGGCAGTCCGGACTGCGAAGCGGTCGGCATGAGCCGGCATCCCGATGTGTTCAGCCACCATCGTCATTCCGGGGCGTGCGTCGCCGGCGAAGCCGGCAGAGCGCGAACCCGGAATCCCGACATGTTTGGCGCTGACTAGAGACTCCCATGCTGGGATTCCGGGTTCGCGCGCGCAAAGATGCACGCACGCCCCGGAATGACAGCGTGAGGCGGCAAGACAGCACCTAAACATTTTTTCCTATTCCCGTTGACACCATCCCCATCAGGTTTATATTCCCCTCCGTCCTGCCTCACCGAGAGGGGCGATCGCGATCGTCACGTTCGCGGGGCAGGATGCGGTGGACGCCGGAGATGCGGCGTCACGCGGTTCATGGGGGAACGTCTGTCTTCGGGCAGGACGGATCTGCGCCAGCACTGCCACTAGCAAGGAGACGTTGGCCTTCGGATGGAAAGACCCCTGGACAGTGTGACGGACGACCAAGTCAAAACGCGTTCGGCCCAGTCGCTTGAGGCTCCCTTCCCATCGCCTTGGGACTTTAATTCGCGATCGGAGCGTTCGTCGAGGCAAAGTGCAAGCAACCGAAAAAACACCGCAGGCGGAACGTCGGGCAATCGCTCGGCGCCTCCGAAAGTCCTGATGCACTCTAGATTGCGGAAGACCGCATCGCATCAGGCCCAAGGGTGCAACGGGCACCCGGCGTTCCGCACGCCCTCTCACAAGGGGGCGGGAATGCAAGAGACGACGGCGCCCCCGCGCCGCAAACAATGGGGGCGATGACGCATGTCTGAAGGGCCGTGGCTGTTTGAATTTGAATCTGATGAAGCCCTGGACAGGGCGCCAGCGCTTAAACGCAGCGCTATTGCGCCCTACTCCCTCAAAGGCCGGTAAACCCGGCCTTCACCGGATCGTTGCTGCCATCAAGCTCACGCAAATAGGTCAAGCCGAACACCGTCAGCCGGTGCGGATCCTTCTCGCCGCCGTCGAACAGCGACTGCACATAGTCGGTCACCTTGGTGCGGGCTTCGTCGGATGCCGCCTGGGTGCGGCTCATCATCAGGTCATAGGTGTGCATGATGCGGTCGATGGCAATCTGCATGTCGTCATTTTCCCCGTTGGACATCAGAAAACCGGCTACGCGGCTTCAGCCCGTGCAGCCTGGAATTGCGCGATCGCTCTGTTCGCAAGGCGAAGCTTGTTGTCTTCGCCGCGATGAAACATCCGAACGATGATTTCGAGCAGCCGATCGTTGGTGAGATAAGTGTCGGGGATAGCGCCGGACTTGCGCAGGTAGTTCGCAGCGATGGCATAGGCGTCGCCCACCGCCTCGACATTCATCACTTTCAGACCGCGTTCGACCAGCATGACTTGATCCCTTCCGACTAAGCGATAAGCCGCGAGAATGGAACCGGTTCCACGAGAGACGAAGGAAATTTCGCGAGCGGGCAGAACGGAACGCTGCGCGCTCTCCGCCGACAACCCCGGGATGGAGTGAGCCAACAGGTCACACGAAGCGCGCCCGATGATAAACTCCGCAAAACCCATCAAGGCCTGGCACGAGCGATGCATCGCTCACGCATTTACGATTTCCTCTGGCTTATTTGACAGCCACGAACACACGGCGGCTGGAATTGCGCCGATCAGACCGAGTGCCACGAGTTGCTTGCTGGAGCCGAGAAGCAAGGCCATCACCAACACCGATAGACCGTAGGTAAGAAGTGTCGTCGTCATGACCGCAGGCATGGATGTTCTGGCAATCAGCCAGTCGAGCAAAGCGACCAGGAGCCCCGGCACGATAAAGACGAGATACATGAACACCGGCCCTGTACCGCTATCCACCGCTGCGCCGGTCAGGACGTACGTCACTGCGTAGAACGCGACAGTCGCAACGGCAGGAAAGAGGAGCAGAAAGATCAACAAGCGCTTCATGAAATCATCTCCAATATCTCTGTGTCTGTCTTGGAGGTGTTTTCGTTCAGCAGGCGTGGGATGGGCGTAACGCCAAAGAAAAAGGCGCCCTGCGAGGGCGCCTTGATCAATTTCAGTCTCGCATGCGTCTTGCGCGCATTTCGATGTGCTTTCGGAGGGCAATCCGTCGGCAGTGGTTCGGCGACTTGGAGGTCGAAAGTCTCAGAGACGATACAGAATCTGGTCGGTCCAGAAGCGCTCGAGGCGGTGCAGCGACTTGTTGAGGGTCGCGAATTCCTCGTTGGAGATGCCACCGACCTGCTCGACCGTCTTGACGTGCTTCTGATACAGCGCGTCGACGATGTGGCGGATTTCCTGGCCCTGCGCCGTCAGACGGATGCGAACCGAACGACGATCGACGCGCGAGCGCTGATGATCGAGGAAGCCGAGTTCGACGAGCTTCTTCAGGTTATAGGACACGTTGGAGCCGAGATAGTAACCACGGGTGCGCAGCTCGCCGGCGGTCAATTCCTTGTCGCCGATATTGTAGAGCAGGAGTGCCTGGACCGAATTGATATCAGCGCGGCCGCGGCGATCGAATTCGTCCTTGATGACGTCGAGCAGACGGCGATGCAGACGCTCCACCAACGTCAAGGCTTCCAGATAAAGCGGCTGAACCGGCGCCTGGCCCGGAACGAGATCGACGCTTTCCACCGTCGCAACGGTCTTCATCATGACACTACCCCTGTTGTCGTTTTTATCGACTTATTCGACGAAACTTGTGTCCCGTCTGATAGGGCCAACTTAAGGGGGAGCGTTTGAAGAACCGCTTAAATAAGACAATAAAGAGATCATGAATTTGAGACAGTGAATCTGAGATTAAGCCGGTGAAACAAGGGGTTTTCGCAAGGTTTGATTCATGCTGCGAAGCCCATGTTCCAGCTTTGTCCGCCCGATCTGTCGCATAGCGGAACAGCTTGCCTAAAATTCGAAACACTCGCGTAAGGTTCGTAACCGGGGCGTTAGGGTGACCGAAGTCTTACCGCCAACGCCCCGAAAATTAATTCGACAATTTTACGCAACTCCGCGCGTTCGCCCGTCCCAATATGGCGCCCGCAATGCCTTGCGATCGATCTTGCCGAGGCCCGTCACGGGGATCTCACTGACGAAATCGATGGTCTTCGGCGACCACGGCGCGCCGCGCTTGTCTTTCACATGCGCCTGAAGTTCCTCCGCGGAATTATTCGCGCCGGCTTTCAGCACGACAAAGGCCTTCACCGCCTCGCCCCACTTCGCATCGGGAATTCCGATGACCGCAGCGGACGCCACCGCATGATGCGCCATCAAGGCATCCTCGACTTCACGCGGATAGATGTTGAAGCCGCCGGAGATGATCATGTCCTTGGTGCGGTCGACGATATAGAAGAAGCCGTCGCTGTCCTTCACCGCGACATCGCCGGTGTGCAGCCAGCCGCCGCGAAACGCGTCTTCGGTGGCATCCGGCCGTTTCCAGTAACCATCCATCACCAGCGAGCCGCGCACGCAGATCTCGCCGGGCTCCCCTGTCGCCACTTCGCGCATCTCGGCATCGAACAGTTTGACCTCGACCATCGGATTGGCGCGGCCGCAGGAACCGAGACGGCCCGGCTTTGAGTCGTCGTGATCGATCTTGCGCATGGTGGTGATGATCTGCGGCGCTTCGGTCTGGCCGTAGAGCTGCACGAACACATTGCTGAAGATGCCAACGCCCTCGCGCAATCGGTCCGGCGACATCGGCGCCGCGCCGTAGACGATCATCTGCAATGACGACATGTCGTATTTGGCGCGCAGCTCCGGCGCGTCGATCAGCGCATAGATCAGCGTCGGCACCAGGAAGGTCGCGGTAATCTTCTCCTCATGCACCACGCGGCAATAGGTCTCCGCATCGAAGCCCTGCACCAGCCGCGCGAAGCCGCCGCGCAGCATCACCGGAAACAGCGTGATGCCGGCGGCGTGGCTGATCGGCGTCGCCGCGAGATAGCGGATATCGGCCGGCCAGTCCCAGTCCGCGTAGATCGCCAGCGACATCGCCACCAGCACGCGATGCGGCAGCATCACGCCCTTGGAACGGCCCGTGGTGCCACCGGTATAAGCCAGCCAGCAGATATCGCCGGTGCTGCTCTCGTCGACCAGCGGCGCCGGCGTCGCGCCCGGCAGTTCGGCCAGGAGATCGCGCGCGCCATCGAGCGCGCCGAAGGACAGCAGATGTTTCAGGCCCGGCACGCGGCTGCGCAGCGCGAGGCCGCGCGCGGCGAACTTGCCGGCCTCCACGATCAGCGCGGAGATCTCGGCATCCTCGAGAATGAAGGCGTGATCGTCTTCGGCGGCCATGGGATGCAGCGGCGTGTAGCGCAGGCCCATCACGGCGGCGGCTGATATCGCGGCCCAGCTCTCGGCGCGGTTGCCGGAGAGAATGGACAGCGCATCGCCTTTCTTCAGGCCAAGGCTGCGGAACAGGCTGATGAAACGCGCGACCACGTCGCCAAATTCGCGGTAGCTCCAGCGGACATGGCCGTCCGCGAGCGCGGGCTGGTCGCCATAGCGGGCGATGGCGCTGACAATGATGCTGCCGGCGGTGCCGCCGGAATAAAGCTGGTTCAAAATGACCTCCCTGAATGCAGGGCCTTCTGCGAGGCCTCTGCTTGACGTCCTGAGCCTATGGCGGCCGTTCGCGCGCCGCCATCCATGCCAGCGCAAGGTAGCCTGCGAGAAACGCAGCCTGAACGCCGACAATCAGGAGATTGCCGCCATAGATGGTCGGAAACATCAGCTCGATGACCGCCATGGACACCACGGTCGTCAGCCATACGACGGCGCCCCACGGCGTCGCGAGCCAGAGGCCGACGGCGCTGACCAGTTCGATGACGGCGAAATAGACCGTGGCGGTCTGCCAGCCCATGGTCTGGACTTCGAAGGCGTCATCCTCGGTGCCGACAAAGCCGGTGACCTGCGCCCAGTGATAAAGGCCCTGCATCATCGAGACGACGGCCATCACGCGCAGGAACAGGACCAGACGCCGGGTCCAGATGTTTTCGTCGGATTCGATGCGTCCGGACGAGATCGCCGCAACCGACATGGCATGGTCCCGCGACGTGGGGTCTCTCGACCCGAGGTCGCGCGGCATCTGCTCAGACATGCGAATGCGATCTCACGGGTGGGAACTGGACGTTTGGGCGATGGTTTGAGCGATTCATGGGGGCTTTTTGTGAGCCTTTGGGCCTGCAAAATCAATGACCCAGCCCGTCACGTCACGCGCGCATGACGTGCATGATCGCGGTGACGCCGGGGCATCAAGGTGCTAGACTTAGAACAGGTCGAATTTAAGGGGCTTTCGACCTCACGAAGGCCCGCGGGAGAGACGGTATTATGGCAATCAAGTTCGGGCGCCCCATCGAATTGCGCGATCACGCCCCCCGCCCGGCCACTTATGATGCCCCCTCCCTCGGCCTGACCACCCGCCCCCGCCGCAACCGCAAGTCCGAATGGGCCCGCCGGCTGGTGCGCGAGAACGTGCTGACCACCGACGACCTGATCTGGCCGCTTTTCGTGATCGACGGCGACAACCAGCGCGCCGCGATTGCCTCGATGCCCGGCGTGGAACGCCTCAGCGTCGATCAGGCGGTCCGCGATGCCGAACGCGCCATGAAGCTGGACATCCCCTGCATCGCGCTGTTCCCCTATACCGACCCATCCCTGCGCGACGAGATGGGCACCGAGGCATGCAACGCCAACAATCTGGTTTGCCAGTCCGTGCGCGCCATCAAGAAGGAATTCCCCGATCTCGGCGTGCTCTGCGACGTTGCGCTCGACCCGTTCACCAGCCACGGCCATGACGGGTTGATCCAGAACGGCAAGATCCTCAACGACGAGACCGTCGCCGTGTTGGTCCAGCAGGCGCTGGTCCAGGCCGAGGCCGGCTGCGATATCATTGCGCCATCGGACATGATGGACGGCCGTGTCGGCGCGATCCGCGAGGCGCTGGATGAAGCCGGATTCCTGGACGTGCAGATCATGGCCTATGCCGCGAAATATGCCTCGGCCTTCTACGGCCCGTTCCGCGACGCCATTGGCTCGGCCAAGACGCTGACCGGCGACAAGCGTACCTATCAGATGGACAGCGCCAATTCCGACGAGGCGCTGCGCGAGGTCGAACTCGATCTCGCCGAAGGTGCCGACATGGTCATGGTCAAGCCGGGCATGCCCTATCTGGATATTGTGCGCCGCGTGAAGGACACGTTCGCGGTTCCGACCTTCGCCTATCAGGTGTCCGGCGAATACGCGATGATCATGGCCGCCGCGAACAACGGCTGGATCGACGGCGACCGCGCCATCATGGAAAGCCTGCTCGGCTTCAAGCGCGCCGGCGCCGATGGCGTGCTGACTTATTTCGCGCCACACGCCGCGGAACGCATCAAGGCTGCGCGCTGAGCGCATCCGCGCTCAAGCCTCGCCTGATTTACGTCATGGACAGTCTGTAACGATTCCGCGCACTTGTTGCGCGGTCTGGTGATATCCATGTGATGGACCGTGAGGATGCAAACGGAGGGATGCGTCATGTCTGATACCGGCCCGAATGCTGGCGGCCCCAACAACGGAAGCTGGCAGGGCGACACCTGGCGCAGTGCCGGTACCCCGCCCCGCGCCCATGCCTTCGATCCCTATGCGCAGCCGGATTTATTCCGCGGCGTGTTGATGCGCCGCGTTGTCGCCTTCCTGATCGATCTCGTGGTGCTGTCGATTCCGATCGTGCTGGCTTGGGTATTCATTCTCCTATTCGGCGTCGTCACCCTCGGCCTCGGCTGGGCGCTGTTCTGGCTGATCTCGCCGGCGACGGTGATCTGGCCGGTCGTCTATTACGGCATGTCGCTGGGCGGGCCGCATTCGGCCACCGTTGGCATGCGAATGATGGATCTGCAGATGCGCACCTTCAGCGGCACGCCGGGCTACTTCGTGCTTGGCGCCGCACACGCGGTCTTGTTTTGGGCCTCGGTGTCGCTACTCACGCCGCTGGTGCTGGTGGTCGGCCTGCTTAACGGCCGCCGTCAGTTGCTCCACGACCTCGTGCTGGGAACCGTGGTGGTGAATAATTCCGTGGTCCGCGCCGCTTACGCCCAGCCGCCCGGCCGCGCCTACTAACAGCCGCGAAGGACGCCAACTTGGCCGGGCAAAGCGATTGACCGTTTGCCCGGCCGGCGCGATGCTACGCCAAACTGCTTCGGAGACCGACGGCAACCCGTGACCCAGCACTCCCGCGACACTCCGCAATTCTACCTCACGGCGCCGTCGCCCTGCCCCTACCTGCCGGGCCGGCACGAACGGAAAGTTTTCACCCATCTGGTCGGCGACAAGGCCGGCGATCTCAACGACCTGCTCACCCATGGCGGCTTCCGGCGCAGCCAGTCGATCGCCTATCGCCCGGCCTGCGACCAGTGCCGCGCCTGCGTCTCCGTCCGGGTCATCGCCAATGAGTTCAAGCCGTCCCGCAACTTCCGCAAGATCCAGGCACGCAATGCCGACGTGATCGGCGAGCAGCGCAGCGCGGTGCCGACCTCCGAACAGTATTCCGTGTTCCGCGCCTATCTCGACCAGCGCCATCGCCATGGCGGCATGGCCGACATGACCGTGCTCGATTACGCTATGATGGTGGAAGACAGCCACGTCGAAACCCGCATCATCGAATATCGCCGCCGCGGCCCCGATACAGGCATCACCGGACGCGGCGAGGACCTGCTCGCGGTCGCGTTGACCGATGTACTCAGCGATGGGCTGTCGATGGTGTACTCGTTCTTCGAGCCCGGTGAGGAAAGCCGTTCGCTCGGCACCTTCATGATCCTCGACCACATCGCCCGCGCCAGGCGGCTCGGCCTGCCTTACGTCTATCTCGGCTACTGGATCGAAGGCTCCAAGAAGATGGACTACAAGGGCCGCTATCTGCCGCAGCAGCGGCTGGCGCCATCAGGATGGCTGCGCGTGGACGCGACCGGCGAAACGATGCCCGAGCCGCAGGATTAACTGGTCCGGCTGACGATCCGTCTTCGGCATCATCCGCGACCGTCCTGGATTTCAGGTCTTCAGCCGAAAAGGTGTCGTAAAGCAGCTTGCAGTTCAGGATCACGATAATGCCAGCGATGATCCACGCCACCGTGGCGACCGACCGCGAAATTACGAAGTCACCCATCTTTCGCCTATCCGAGACAAACCGCACCAGCGGGATGACTGCAAATGGCAATTGCATCGACAGGATGACCTGACTGAAGACGAGTTGTCCGGTGCCGCGTTCGCCATAGAGCGCAATGACGACCACGACCGGAACGATCGCGATGCCGCGCGTCACGAGCCGGCGCGCCCAGTTCGGCAGGCGCAGCCGGAGAAAGCCTTCCATCACGATCTGGCCGGCCAGCGTCGCCGTCACCGTCGAGTTGAGACCGGATGCAAGCAACGCGATCGCGAAAAGCGTCGATGCGATACCGAGGCCTAGCAACCGCGACAACAGCTCGTAAGCCTGACCGATCTCGGCCACATCGGCATGACCGCTGGTATGGAAGGACGCCGCGGCATCGAAGGAGTGCCGTCTGCAATCGTCGAAACTGGTCGATCCGATCGTCACGCGCCACATTGCTCTGGCGATGTCGCGTCATGGAAGCCTGACGCTGGCATGCCGGACTGTCATGGAGCTCGCGCGGGAGATCGCGAAATCCAGCGCGGCAGGACTACGCCGCGCGTAGTCGAGGCCCGATCAGCGACATCGGTGATCCCGGTCGCGCATGCGCGCTGGTAGGGCCGCAGCCATGGCTTGCTCTTCCGGCGCCACAAGCCCATTGTTACCAATGATCCAGGGCCTGTTCGACGAGGTCCAGGATTAGATCGTGCCATCGCGGCTTCCGCGAGGTCTTGATCCATGAACTGCTCGTGTTGCGGTTTCGAGGTTCAGAGCGGCTTTGCGTTCTGCCCAAAATGCGGCGCGAAGCAGCCGGACCCATGCCCCAGTTGCGGCTACGCGTGCGCACCGGATTTTGCGTATTGCCCGAAATGCGGCGCCCGCGTCGATCACGCCCCCAAGGCCGGCAACCAGCGGGAGCCGTCATCGCCAACAATTCCGGCGACGGTCACGACTGGCGCCCGTTCACCGGCGCTGATGCTTGTCGAGCCCGAGCGCGCACCCCGGCGGACGCTCCATAAGGTCGACAGCGAAGCTAACCGCCGCACCATCACGGTGCTGTTTGCCGACCTCAGCGGCTTCACCACGATGAGCGAACGGCTCGACCCGGAAGTCGTGCAGGCGTTTCAGAACGAATTATTCGAGGAACTGACCGCAGCGGTGCAAAATTTCGGCGGCTTCGTAGACAAATTCATTGGCGATGCGCTACTCGCTCTGTTTGGTGCGCCGGCCGCGCACGAGGACGATCCTGAGCGGGCACTCCGCGCGGCCCTCGACATGATCAAGCGGACGGCGTGCTTGAGCGAACGTTCGAAGATATCCGCCGGATCGCCGCTCATGCTTCATATCGGAATCAACACCGGGCACGTGGTTGCGGGTGGATTGGGCGCAGGCGTTGCCAAGTCCTATTCAGTGACCGGCGACACGGTGAATACCGCTCAACGCTTGCAGTCGATGGCCCCCCCGGGCGATGTGCTGGTGGGACCGCTGACCTACCGCCTCACCCGGCATGCATTCTCGTATGAATCGCTTGGCGACGTTGCGCTGCGCGGCAAGGCAGGCAGCGTCCTGGTCCATCGTCTGAGGGGGCCGCTCGAGACACCGCGTGCGGCACGCGGACTCGAGATACTGGGCCTGAGCGCGCCGCTGATCGGGCGCGACGCGGAGATGGCCCGTATGATGGGGTGCCTTGACCTGGCGTGTGGCGGAGCTGCCCAGCTGATGCGGCTGGTTGGCGAAGCCGGCATCGGAAAATCGCGCCTGGTGGATGAATTCGTTACCCGCGCTCGCGATGAGGATCGCTTCGCAGGCGTGGCGATCCGGCGAGCCGCTTGCTCGCCGCTGGGCGAGCAATCCTACGGTACTCTTGCCGCAGTGCTGCGCAGCGCCTACGGCATCGCGCACAAGGCTTCGGCGGCAGAGGCGCAAGCCAAGCTAGCCGAAGCGTTGTCGGGGCTGGGCATGGCGACCGAAGAGGTCGAGCGGCTGATGCCCCTCTATTTTTATGTTCTTGGTCTCTGCGACCCCGACGACGCCCTGCAGCACGTTGAACCGGAACAGCTTCGACGGCAGATTTTTTTCGCGATCCGCACCGTCTTCGAACGGCGTCTGGCCCTATCGCCCCTCCTGATCATTGTCGAGGACCTGCACTGGGCCGACGCCGTATCGCTTGAGGCGCTGCGGTTCGTGATGGATCGGCTGGAGCGCGGGCGGCTGATGCTATTGTTCACACACCGGCCGACACTTGAAATGGATCAGCTCGACTCAAGTCGAATTAGCCATACAACACTGCGGCTGGTACCCCTTGGCATCGCCGACAGACAAAAGCTGCTCGCGGCGTTCTTCGGTGACGGTTGGAATGGATCATCCGGCAATCTGTTCAATCGAATTCTTGAACGCGCAAGCGGGAATCCGCTGTTCGTTGAAGAAATCATACGCGGTCTCATCGAAGCTGACATTTTGGAACGTGACGGCTCGCATTGGCAGATCAAGTCAGATGAAGCGGCCGCTGACATCCCGGCGAGCATTCAGGCGCTGCTGCTCGCGCGAGTGGACCGACTACCACACGGCGTGCGCAGGTTGGCTCAGGAGGCAGCGGTCATCGGGCCGCGCTTTGATGTGGCCCTTCTCGGTGCCACAGCGACCGACCCGGCGAAAGTAGAGGCAGGGCTTGAACTGCTATGCGACGCCGAGATCATCGAGGAGATCGCGGGCGCAAACTCGATTTCGCTGCAATCCTATCGTTTCACGCAAACCATGCTTCAGGATGTGATCTACCAAAACCTCCTTCTGCAACGGCGCATTGAGATGCATGGGCGGATCGGTGCTGCCCTGGAGCGGCTGTGCGGAGATGATCCGGAGCGGCTCGAAGACCTCTCCCTACTGGGACATCATTTCAGCCTCAGCGCGAGCAAGCCGAAGGGTGCACATTACCTGAGCGCGGCCGGCGATCGCGCACGCGCGATCTATGCCAACGACGACGCCATCCGCCTCTATCAGCAGGCCCTCGCCGTCTTGTTGACCGCTGGCGATCAAGGACCGGAACGGCTTGTGCTATACGAACGAATTGCCGACCTGTGTGGAGCGGCGGGCCGGCGTGACACGGCCGACGAACATTACCAGACGGTATTGGAGGCCCACCGCGCGGCCGGGGACCGCGCCGCCGGAGCGCGGATACTTCGCAAGCTTGGCCGTTTGATGTGGGATGCCGGCAAACGAAACGGGGCGGAGGCGCATTACGCCGAGGCGGCTGCGTTGCTCGAAGGAACGGACGCGCCGATCGAGTGGGCGCACCTGTTACAGGAGCGCGGCCACCTCGCGTTTCGCATCGGCGATCATGCTGCGGCCGCGAGATGGGCAGACGATGCGCTTGGCTACGCTCAATCCGTGCCGCCGGAGGTAGACAAGCAAGCCGGACTAGAAGCGGCTCGCGCCACCGCGGAGGCGCTCAATACCAAGGGGGTTGCATTGGCGCGGCTGGGCCGAAGCCAGGAGGCCGTTCGCGAGGTGGAGCGAAGCGTCGCAGTTGCCGAAGCCGCTGGCCTTCTCAGCGCAGCCTGCCGCGGCTACACCAATCTTGGCGTGCTCTACACGATGGTCGATCCGGCGCAAGCCATGGAAGTATGCCGGCGCGGTCTTGATGTCGCCCGCCGGATCGGCGATCTCGGTTTTCAGGCGCGTCTCCTTGTCAATCTCGCTGTCGCCTGTTGCACCTTCACGGACAGGTGTGCCGACGAAGGCGTGCCGGCGGCCGAAAAGGCGATCGAACTCGACCGCTCGCTTGATCAGCGCGAACATCTCGCTGTGCCATTGATTGTGCTCGGGCAAATTCATCAATGCCATGGCCAGCCGGAACTCGCCGCCCGCTGCTACAATGAAGCAATTGAGGTGGCGCAGGAAACGGGCGAGCCCCAGCAGCTCTTTCCATGCTATGATGGTCTCGCGACGCTGAACCTCGATCGAGGCGACATGCCTGAGGCCGAGCGGTATTTTGCTCTGGCGCACGATGTCTGCGCCCGGCACGGGCTCAATCCCGAAGCGCTGGTCGTACTGCCATTTCTTGATTAGCAAGTAGAGGAGGTTGACCATGTCTGAGCATCATGTCGATGGGTTACTCCACCCGGGCGACCGCGCACCGAACATTGTGCTGGATGCGATCACACGTGACGGCAAGATCGCGCTTGATGACTTTCGCGGCCACAGCCCAGTACTGGTCGGCTTGTTTCGAGGTCTGCACTGCCCGTTCTGCCGGCGCCATCTCGCGGCCCAGGCGCAACTTGACCCGGCCCTGCGCGAGAAAGGCGTCGAGAGTCTCGTGGTGGTCAACACGCCAATCGAGCGTGCGCGGCTCTATTTCCGGTATCATCCCTTGCCCAATCTGCTCGCCGCGTCCGACCCCGAGCGCGTTTCGCACCGCGCGTTTGGCTTGCCCAATCTCGAGTTCACGGAGAGCGAAAGCGAGTGGCCGCACAAGATGGGGATGGACGCTGTTATGACCATGCGGATGGACATGCCGGACGAACTGCCCGAGCCGATGAACCCGATGGCGGCGGCTGATCTCCTCAACACCAAGGACGGCTACGAAATGACCGAAGCCGACGAGCGCATGAAGGCAACTGGCCAGGGCCAACTCTTCGGCCAATTCCTGCTTGATCGGGAGGGTATCGTGCGCTGGAGCTTTACCGAAGTTCCCGAGGATGGCCGTCGCATGTTTGGGGCTCCCACTCCGCGAGAGCTGATGTCGGCGGCTTCTGAGGTTGCAGGCTAAAGCATTTCGCGCAACGTCGCGCTGGAAGCCGATTCACTCAGTCTGCAAACGCATATTGTCGCCGAAGGAGGCATCTACGCTTTGCTGGGACCCTATGCTGTCGCCGCGGCATCGAAGGAGTGCCGCCTGCAATCGTCGAAACTGGTCGATCCGATCGTCACGCGCCACATTGCTCTAGCGATGTCGCGTCATGGAAGCCTGACGCTGGCATGCCGGACTGTCATGGAACTCACGCGGGAGATCGCGAAATCCAGCGCGGCAGGATTACGTCGCACATAGCCACAAAGGCCAGTCCCCTTCACCAAAGTCTGGTGGCATCATCTGCAGCTGCTTTAAATTTCAAGGCTTCAGCCGAAAAAGGTGTCGTAAAGCAGCTTGCAGTTCAGGATCACGATGATGCCGGCGATGATCCATGCCACCGTGGCGACCGCCCGCGAAATTACGAAGTCACCCATCTTTCGCCGATCCGAGACAAACCGCACCAGCGGGATGATCGCAAATGGCAACTGCATCGACAGGATGACCTGACTGAAGACGAGGAGTTGTCCGGTGCCGCGTTCGCCATAGAGCGCGGTGACGACCACGACCGGGACAATGGCGATGCCGCGAGTCAGCAGCCGGCGCGCCCAGTTCGGCAGGCGCAGCCGGAGAAAGCCCTCCATCACGATCTGGCCGGCCAGCGTTGCCGTCACCGTCGAGTTGAGGCCGGATGCCAGCAATGCGATCGCGAAAAGCGTCGATGCGATGCCGAGGCCTAGCAACGGCGACAACAGCTCGTAAGCCTGACCGATCTCGGCCACATCGGCATGACCGCTGGTATGGAAGGACGCCGCCGCGACGATGAGGATCGCCGCATTGATGAACAGCGCCAGCATCAGCGCGATGGTGCTGTCCGCCGTCGCCCACTTGATCGCGTCGCGGCGGCCTGCATCGGTGCGCGGATAGTCACGGGTCTGCACGATCGATGAATGCAGATAGAGGTTATGCGGCATCACGGTTGCGCCGATAATGCCGATCGCAATGTAGAGCATTTCGGGATTGGTCACGATCGCGGTGGAGGGCAGGAAGCCGCTCAGCACTGCAGCCACGGGCGGCGCCGCGGCGACAATCTGAACCGTGAAACAGACCGCGATGACGATGAGCAGCGCGATCACGAAAGCTTCCAGAAAACGGAAACCCTTGTTCATCAGCAACAGCAACAAAAAGGCATCCAGCGCGGTGATGAGCGCGCCCCCGATCAGCGGAATGCCGAACAGTAGCTGCAGCGCAATCGCGGTACCGATCACTTCCGCCAGATCGCAGGCGATGATCGCCGTCTCACAGGCCAGCCACAGCATGATGTTGACCGGGCGGGAAAAGCTGTCGCGGCAGGCCTGCGCCAGGTCGCGGTCGGTGACGATGCCCAGACGCGCGGCCAATGCCTGCAGCAGGATCGCCATCACGTTCGACAGCAGGATCACCGAGAGCAGCGTGTAGCCGAATTTCGAGCCACCTGCGAGATCGGTCGCCCAGTTGCCGGGGTCCATGTAGCCGACTGAGACCATGTAACCCGGTCCGGCGAACGCCAGCAGCCGCCGAAACCAGTGGCCGCCGATCGGAACCGGAATCGACGAATTGACCTCCGAGAGGCTGCGGCGGAAATCCCCGCCAAGGCCGGAGCGCCAGCCGGCCGCGTCTGGAACGCTGCCGGGGATTGGAGACGTTGACGAATCGGGCGAGGTTTTCGGCGAAAGTGCATCCATCAGAGCTGCATAGAGCAATCCCTCCCTTGTTGCAACTCATTTGCAACTGCATCTAGCCGGTTGGTGGGCACTCCCTGTCACGGTGTGCGCTCAGTAATCGGGTGGCTGCGTACTCGTCCGGACCCCATGGTGGCTGTCACAGACAGGAATCGCCATGTCCCGCACGCCGACTGACCGACTGCCACCAACCTTCAACCGCCTCGCCTGGTCGAACCTCGCGGCGCAGTCGGCCGAGCAGATCGCGCTGGCGGCCGCGCCGATCGTCGCGGTGCTGTTGCTCGGCGTCGGTGAAGGCCAGACCGGATTGCTGCAGACCGCGCTGACCCTGCCCTTCGTGCTGTTCGCCATTCCAGCCGGTCTGCTCGCCGACCGGATGTCGCGCCGCACGCTGATGGCCGGAGCTGAGGCGCTGCGTGCGATCGCGCTGTTGCTGACGCTGGGGCTGATCTGGTTCGGCGCGCTGACGATGACGCTGCTCGCTTTGCTCGGCTTCGTCGCGGTGTGCGGCACCGTGGTCTACAGCGTCGCCGCGCCGTCGCTTGTGCCATCGCTGGTCGTACCGCAATTGCTCGGCGCGGCGAATACGCGGATCGAACTCGCGCGCACCGTGGCTTTTGCGAGCGGTCCTGCCGTCGGCGGCGCGCTCGTCGGCTTCACTGGCGCCGCGCCTGCTTTCGGCTTTGCCGCCGCGCTGTCGGTCATCGCTGTCGCGTTGCTATCGGGCATCCACGAGCCCCCGCGCACAACCATTCAACAACGCAACCCGGTGCAGGATATCGCCGAAGGCCTGTCCTTCGTCTGTTATCATCAGTATTTGCGGCCGGTCTTCATCACACAATTCATCTTCAGCGCCGCGTCCTTCATGGTGCTGGCGGTGTTCGTGCCTTACGCGGTTCGCCATCTCGGTCTCTCCGCCTCCGGCGTCGGCGTGACACTCGCGATGTATGGCGTCGGCATGGTGATCGGCGCACTGCTGGCAACACGTGTGATGAGACGGTTGCCGTTCGGCACCGTGATCGCGCTTGGCCCCGTCACCGGCTTCGTTGCCTCCGTCATGATGGCACTGACCACATGGATCCCCTCGCCGGCTTTGGCGGGCCTGAGCTTCTTCCTGCTCGGCGTCGGTCCGATCCTGTGGGTGATCTCCACCGCGACGTTGCGACAGTCGGTAACGCCGCCGAGCCTGCTCGGACGCGTGTCCGCGATCAACATCCTGAGTTACGGCGCCCGTCCGATCGGAACCGGGATAGCGGCCGTTGTCGGCGGGCTCTATCACGCGGAGGCGTGCCTCTACCTCGCCGTCGCGGGTTTCGCCTGGCAGGCCGTGGTGATCCTGACTTCGCCCGCAGTGACGCTGGAACGGCAGCCGGACATGGTCGGCGATGTGACCGGATGCGTTCCGACGAAAGTCTAACAGGCTTGGTGTAGTTCATCTGTAGTTCGCACTCGCTCATGATCTCCCCGCACCGCAGCACGGATAGTTAGTGTAGTTACGCCGCGTCGAAGCGTCGCAGCAAAGCGAACTTTCTTGCCAAAGCTGCAAGCAAGCCTTTGTCTTATCACCAATCAACAAGGTCAGTCCGCAAAAAGGACGACCATTCGGGGAGAACACAATGGCTTCATCCAAGGACAGGACTCCGTCTCGGCGCCGTTTTCTGAAGGTCGCCACCGCCGGTGCCGCTGCAAGCGTCGTCGCACCGGCAATCGCCCAGGCGCAGGGCCCGATCAGCATGCGCTGGCAGAGCACCTGGCCGGCCAAGGACATCTTCCACGAATACGCGCTCGACTACGCCAAGAAGGTCAACGACATGACCGGTGGCGACCTGAAGATCGAGGTGCTTCCGGCTGGCGCCGTAGTCCCGGCCTTCGGCCTGCTCGATGCGGTCTCCAAAGGCACGCTCGACGGCGGCCACGGCGTGATGGTCTATCACTACGGCAAGCAGACCGCGCTGGCCCTGTGGGGCTCCGGCCCGGCCTATGCGATGGATGCCAACATGCTGCTGGCCTGGCACAAATTTGGCGGCGGCAAGGAGCTTCTGGCCAAGCTCTACGCGTCGATCGGTGCCAATGTCGTGTCACTTCCCTACGGGCCGATGCCGACCCAGCCACTCGGCTGGTTCAAGAAGCCGATCACCAAGGCCGATGATCTCAAGGGTGTGAAATTCCGCACCGTCGGCATTTCCATCGACGTATTCACTGGTCTGGGCGCCGCGGTGAACGCATTGCCCGGCGGCGAAATCGTCTCGGCGATGGACCGCGGCCTGCTCGATGCCGCAGAATTCAACAACGCCTCGTCGGACCGCATCCTCGGTTTTCCCGACGTATCCAAGACCTGCATGCTGCAGAGCTACCACCAGAACGCCGAACAGTTCGAGATCCTGTTCAACAAGACCAAATATGACGCCCTGCCCGAGAAGCTGCGCGCCATCATCGCGGGCGCCGCCGATGCGGCCGGTCAGGAAATGTCCTGGAAGGCCATCGACCGCTATTCGCAGGACTACGCGGAGATGCAGAGCAAGGACAAGGTCAAGTTCTACAAGACACCTGACTCGATCCTGCAGAAGCAGCTTGAAGTCTATGACGAGGTCGTCGCCAAGAAATCGGCCGAGAATCCCCTGTTCAAGGAAATCTCCGAGTCCCAGCAGGCCTTCGCCAAGCGCGCCACACAGTGGGAGCAGGATACGGTCGTGAATCGCCGCATGGCCTATAACCATTACTTCGGCCCGAACGCGAAGAAGAAGACCTGACGTCTCGCGGCATACGTATCTCGCATCATCCGGGACGCCCCTTTCCCGGATGATGCTTTGCTGTTGCCGCTTGCAATACATCCGCGCCGGACGAAATCTACATCGACGTTTCCTGCATCAGTGGCCTGAATGACATGACTGCCGAGCGTTTCCTGCAATCCATCGACGGTATCAGTACATTCGCCGGCAAGGCCGCGGCCTGGCTCATTTTGGGATTGATGGGCCTCGTCTGCGCCGAAGTGTTCAAGCGCTATATGCTGAACATGCCGACTGCATGGATCTTCGACGCGTCGAACATGCTCTATGGCACGCTATTCATGCTGTGCGGCGCCTATACGCTGGCGCAGAACGGTCATGTCCGTGGCGACTTTCTATACAGCTCGATGCGGCCGCGCACGCAGGCCTCGCTCGATCTCGTTCTCTACATCGTGTTCTTCCTGCCGGGCATCGCCGCGCTGGTCTATGCGGGCTGGGACTATGCGGGCGACAGCTGGCGCATCCGCGAGCATTCCAACGTCACGGCGGACGGGCCGCCCGTCTATCATTTCAAGGCGATGATCCCGCTCGCCGGCGCGTTGCTGTTGTTGCAGGGCATGGCTGAAATCACCCGCGCCGCGATTTGCCTGAAGACAGGGGTGTGGCCGAGCCGGCTCAAGGACGTGTCCGAAATCGATGTCGTCGAGGAGCAGCTCGCGCATAGCGAACACGTCGATGATGACGTGCGCCGGAATGCCATCGCGCAGGCGCAGGAGATCGAGGAGAGCGCACGCCAGCGCGGCATGGGCGGGGAGACGCAGAAATGAGCGATCCTGCACTCGGTCTCCTGATGCTCGGCCTCATTGTTGTCGTGATCATGCTGGGCTTCCCCACGGCCTTCACGCTGATGGGTCTCGGCATGTTCTTCGGCTTCTTCGCCTATTACCGCGCGGGTGAGTCCTGGGCCGACAACCACATCTTCGATCTGATGGTCCAGCGCACCTATGGCGCCATGACCAACGACGTCCTGATCTCCATCCCGCTCTTCGTGCTGATGGGCTATGTGATGGAACGCGGCGCGCTGGTCGACAAGATGTTCTATTCGATCCAGCTCGCCTTCCGCCGCGTCCCGGCCTCGCTGGCGGTGGCGACGCTGATCGTCTGCACTTTCTGGGGCATAGCATCCGGTCTGGTCGGCGCCGTCGTCGTACTGATGGGCGTGATCGCCTTCAATCCGATGCTGAAGGCCGGCTATGACGTCAAGCTGGCATCGGGCGTAATCACGGCCGGCGGCACGCTGGGTATCCTGATCCCGCCATCGGTGATGATCATCGTCTATGCCGCCGTCGCCGGACAGTCTGTCGTGAAGCTCTATGCCGCGGCGATGTTTCCGGGCTTCTTTCTGGCCTTCCTCTACCTCGTCTACATCATCGGCTGGGCGCTCATTAACCCGAAGATCGCGCCGAAGCTGCCCGAGAGCGAAACGCGCGTGCCCGTCCGGCCGTGGATCGCCGATCTGCAGCAAGCCTATTCGCATAAGATGCTGCCGGCTTTGCTGACGGCAGCCGTGGCGCCGTCGCGCGCGATGGCCCTGACCATGGATGGCGCACGGATCACCTATGCGACGATCCTGAAGAATCTCGGTTTTGCATTGGTGCCACTGATCCTGGCGCTGACCACGCTATGGGCCGCGTGGTGGTATGTCGTCATCCATCCGCAGCCCGACGCCCCCGCACCCGCCGCGATCACCGAGCGGGTTCAGTCCGGCGGCACGGTCGCACCGGAAGAAGAAAAACTGGAGGAGCTCGGCGCCGCCCAGGCCGGCTCGGCAAAAGAGAATGAACCGGAAGTGTTGCAGCAGATGGGCAATGCCGATTTGCAAAACAGTCCGGCGAATGCGCCGGTCGATGCCGGGCCGCCGCCGGAATTCTACACCTACTTCGCCTTCACAGCAGCCATCATCGCCCTGATGCTGTTCTATTATTACTGGACCATGGGCGCCGCGCAGTTCGAGGTATTGCGACTGCTGACATCGTCCGTCATGCCGCTCGGCATTCTGACCGCCATCGTATTGGCCGTGATCCTGCTCGGCATCACGACGGCAACGGAGTCCGCCGCCGTCGGTGCCGCCGGCGCGTTCCTGCTTGCCTTCCAGGCGCGCACCCTGGACTGGAAGCGCACCAAGGAGGCCGTATTCCTGACCGCCAAGACCACCTCCATGGTGTGCTGGCTGTTCGTCGGCTCCGCGCTCTTTTCCGCGGTGTTCGCCATTCTCGGCGGACAGGCGCTGCTGGAGAGTTGGGTCCTGTCGCTGAACCTAACGCCGGTCCAGTTCATGATCCTGTCACAGGCGATCATCTTCATCCTCGGCTGGCCGCTGGAATGGACCGAGATCATCGTGATCTTCGTGCCGATCTTCCTGCCGATGCTGAAGCATTTCGGCATCGACCCGATCTTGTGGGGCGTGCTCGTCTTCGTCAACCTGCAGGCCGCCTTCCTGTCGCCGCCGGTCGCGATGTCCGCCTTCTATCTGAAAGGCGTCGCGCCATCGCATGTGACGCTGAACCAGATCTTCTCCGGCATGATGCCCTATATGCTCATCGTCATCATCTGCATGGTGCTGATGTATATCTGGCCCGGCCTGACGCTGTGGCTGCCGAATTACCTCTACGGAAACTGATCCATCAGCCTCGACCACCGCCGGGAACGCGGCGGTGGCACTCACGTCCTCCCGGAATACTGCATGACTGCCCTGCTCTTTGCAGCTCGCTTTATATGATGTATATCATTTATAAAATGAGGATCATCATATGACCGACCGCACGGCAGACGCCATGGCAGACAGCCCGCCGCAGGAAGCATCCTCCACCGCACTGCAGATCGCGGTCCTCGCGGGGCTGGCCTCGATGGGTACCCTGGCGACCAACATTCTGCTGCCATCGCTGCCACAGATGGCGGTATCGTTGCAGGTAACGACGCCCGCGGTTACGGCATCGATCACCGTGTTTTTGCTGGTCTTCGCGCTTGGCCAATTGCTGGTCGGGCCAATCTCCGACCGTTACGGGCGCCGCATGCCGGTGCTGGCCGGTTTCGCTGTCTTCATCATCGGCAGCATCTGGTGTGGCGTCTCGACTGATCTTTCTTCGCTGCTGGTCGGCCGCGCGATCCAGGCCGCCGGTGCCTGTTCGACCTCGGTTCTCTCGCGCGCCATCGCCCGTGACCTGTTCAGCGGTGCCGCGCTGGCACGCGCACTCACCTTGGTGATGATCGCGCAGGCCGCAGCCCCCGGCTTCTCTCCGCTGCTCGGTGGCGGCCTCGATTATTTTTTCGGATGGCGTTCAGAGTTTGTTTTCGTCGGCGCCTTCGCGGTATTGTCGGCGTTCAGCTATGTCCTGGTGCTCGGTGAAACCCACAACACGACGCGTATCCCGCTCAATCCGCTCGCCGTCAGCGCAACCTATCTCAAGCTTTCGGTGAACCGCCACTTCCTGATCCCAGCCGCCACAGTGGGCCTGATCATGGGTGGACTGTTCTCGATCTTCTCCGCAACACCTCGCATTCTCATTGAGGGCTACGGCTTCACACCGATTGCGCTCGGGCTGTTCTTTGCGGGCACCGTGCTGGTTGTGTTCGGCTCCGGCATGCTGGCCGCCCGCCTCGCTCCCCGCTTCGGGCTGGATCGGGCTATTCGCTATGGATTGCTGATCGCGTTCATCGGCAGCATCGCGGTGCTCGCGACCGCCTATTTCCACGGCAACGTTGTCACCTTCATAGCCGCGACTTGCGTGTTCCTGCTGGGCATGGGCGTAGTCAATCCACTCGGCACGGCACAGGCGCTGTCACCGTTCGGCACCCATGCCGGCGCCGCCTCGGCACTGCTCGGCTTCTGGCAGATGATGGGGGCCGCGATCGGCGTATCCCTGTCGGCCACGATCGTGCCGCAGGCCGCATTGGCGCTTGGCATAGTTCTCGGTGCAGCCTGCCTGATCGCTATCGTACTCTACGCAATGCGCCAGCCAACCGCTGCGGTCAGCTAACGGGCCAGATAGCGCTCATAACCGCCACGTACGACCTCGTCGCTGTCGATCTCGGGATCCAGCGTGTACAGATCCTGCGCGCGGCCGATGCCGCGCAAGGCGTAGCGGCCCGTGGAGACCAGATACTTGCGGCCGGCCGCGTCGAGCCCGGCCTGAAACGCGGACGAGGTCAACAGCGGCCGATCGACCGACGAGCACATGGAAGCGATGCGGCTCACCTCGTTGACTGAGGGACCAACCACGGTGAAATCGAGCCGCTCGTCACTGCCGATATTGCCGTAGAATACTTCGCCCTCATGCAGACCGACATAGGCCGTCGTGACCGGCCGGTTCGCTGCCAATCGTTTCGCATTCAGCTTGGCGATATTCTTGCGGAACTGATGTTGGGCGCGCAAGGCGTTGCGCTTCGCCTTCACCATGTCGTCGCCGGTGAACATCGCCAGAATGCCGTCGCCGATAAGTTTGAGCACGTCGCCGCCGACATCATGGATCGCAGCGATCGAGGCTTCGGCATAGTCATTCAAGAACGGGATGATCTCGTCCGGTCCGATCGCCTCGCTGATCCCCGTGGAGTTGCGCAGGTCGGAAAACCACAACACCGCATTGATACGCTCGGTGACGCCTCGCGCGATCTTGCCGCGCAGAACCTGTTCGGCGGCATCGCGGCCGAGATAGACGCGGCCAAGCGTGCGCGCGATCTCCATCTGGGCTCCCGACTTGATGGCGAGACCGAGCATCGGCACCAGTTCGCGCAGCGCCGACATCTGGCGCTCGTCGAACCCGTCTTCATGGCGCGTGGCCCAATACGAATAGAGGCAATCCATCTGCCCCATCGAGCCAGCCTCGCCGAATTTGTGCAGGAACACGGCGCCATGGCGGTGACCGCCTTCCTGCAAGCTGCTGACCATCGAGAAGCGGTCAGCGATCCCGGGCGCGTGCAGATCGAGCCGCAATTCGTCGTGCCCCTCTTCCAGCATGTGGAAGAATACCGATCGTCGCCAGTTCGCGGCAGCCTCGCCGATCTCGGTCGAGCCGTATTCGAACACGTCACTCTCATTGCTGGCCGTGTCGTTCCAGCGGAAGCCACGGCCCTCGAAGATCGGATGCAGCGTGTCAATGAAGACGAGGCCACGGGATACATCGATGCCGCCGGCACGGCAGCGCTCGCAGAAGCCGCGGATCAGGTCGTTTTCCGGAAGGCCGGTCAGACCCTCGCCGACCAGCCAGCTCATCAGTTCAATGCGTGCGGCAGTTTCCATGAGACACTTGTAGGATGGCTTGAGCCTTTGCGAAACCCATCCTGCCGCGCTTTAACCATGCGCGCCTTGCCCCTTGGCGTGGATCTCGACGGAGCCGGGGAACAGACGCCGGATCAGGATGTAGAAGACCGGCGTGAAAACGAGGCCGAAGATCGTGACGCCGATCATGCCGAAGAACACCGCGACACCAACGGCCTGACGCATCTCCGAGCCTGAGCCCGACGAGATCACAAGTGGCAGCACGCCGAGAATGAAGGCAAAGGACGTCATCAGGATCGGGCGGATACGCAAACGGCAGGCCTCGATCACGGCTTCGAGCTGATCGCGGCCTTCCTGCTCGATGTCGCGGGCAAACTCGACGATCAGGATCGCATTCTTTGCCGCCAAGCCGACCAGCACGACGAAACCGATCTGGGTGAGGATGTTGATGTCCTGCCCCATGATGCGTACGCCGATGGTGGCCGCGAGCAGGCACATCGGCACGATCAGGATGATCGTGAACGGCAATGTCCAGCTGCCATATTGCGCGGCCAGCACCAGGAACACGAACAGCACGCAGATCGGGAAAATATAGAGACCGGCCTTGGCGCCGGTCGATTGCTGATAGGACAGATCGGTCCACTCGAATGCGAAGCCGCTCGGCAGCGTGTCGTCCGCGAGCTTCTTCATGGTCGCCAGCGCTGTGGCCGAGCTGGTGCCCGGCAGCGTGTCGCCCTGCAGTTCCGAGGAGGGATACAGATTGTAACGCGCGACGCGGTCCGGACCTGCCGTGTCGCTGAAATTCACGACACTGCCCAGCATCACCATATTGCCGGCGCTGTTGCGGGTCTGCAGCCGCGCCAGATCCGCCGTTTCCTTGCGGAACGGATAATCGGCCTGCGCCGTGACATGATAGGTACGGCCGAGAATGTTGAAGTCGTTGACATAGGTCGAGCCGAAATAGGTCTCGATCGCCTCGGTCACATTCTGCATGGGCACGCCCAGCATCTGCGCCTTCTGGCGGTCGATATCGACGAACACCTGCGGCGTGTTGGCGGAGAACGGCGAGAACACCGACGTCAGGCCGGGCGCACGGCGCGCGGCATTGACGAGCTCATCGGTCGCCGCGGCCAGCAGCTGCGGCCCCCTGCCCTGACGATCCTCGATCCGCATGGCGAAACCACCGCCGGTGCCGATACCCGGCACCGCGGGTGGCGGCAGCACGATGATGAAAGCGCCTTCGATCACCGAGAGGCGCTTGCGCAATTCAGCCGTGATGGCTCCCGCGCTCAGCCCCTTCTTGGCGCGCTCCTCGGGATTCTCGAACACGGGGAACATGGCGGCCGCATTGCCGGCTTGGGTGAAGGTCGCACCGGACAGGCCGGCCAGCGCCGGCATGCGCGCGACACCGGGCGTATCCAGCACGATGCCTTCGATCTGCTTGACGATCGCCGTCGTGCGCGCAAGCGACGAGGCACCGGGCAATTGCGCGACCACGATGACGTAGCCACGGTCCTGGGCTGGAATGAAGCCCTGCGGCGTAGCGTAAAGTAGCCAGCCGGCGGAGCCGATCAGGGCGACATACAGGATCAGCATCAGCGCCGAATGCTTGATGACGAAGCCTGCGAGGCCGCCATAGGCATGCGACAGGCGGTCGAAACCGCGATTGAACACGCCGGTAAACGCCGCCCATCCTCGTGCCAGAAAATTCCAGCTCGCCGGCGGCTTCTTCTCGTGATGCGGCTGCAGGATCAGCGATGCCAGTGCCGGCGACAGCGTCAGCGAACAGAAGCATGAGATCGCCGTTGCGACCGCAATCGTGATAGCGAATTGCTGGAAGAACTGCCCGGAGATGCCGCCGAGAAATGCCGTGGGCACGAACACCGCACACAGCACCAGCGCGATCGAGATCAGCGCGCCGCCGACCTCGTCCATGGTCAGCAGTGCCGCGTCACGCCGGCTCATGCCGTCGCCGAGATGGCGCTCGACATTTTCCACCACCACGATGGCGTCGTCGACGACAATGCCGACCGCGAGCACAAGCCCGAACAGAGTAAGGTTGTTGATCGAGAAGCCCAGCGCGGCCATCACAGCGAATGTGCCGACCAGCGACACCGGAATGGCGATGATGGGAATGATCGCCGGTCGCCAGCCCTGCAGGAACACCAGCACGACGATGACCACCAACACCATAGCTTCATAGATAGTCTTGATCAGCTCCGAGACAGACTGTGCGATGAATTCGGTCGGGTTGTAGCCGATATTGTAGTCCAGCCCCTTCGGAAAATCGGCCTTGAGCTTCTTCATCTCCTCTTCGATGTTCTTCGCGGTCGCCAACGCGTTGGAACCCGGACGCTGATAGACCAGCATGGCCACCGCTTCCTTGCGCAACAGGAAGCCGTTGGTGGTCGACGACAGCGCGCCTATCTCGACGCGCGCGACATCGCGGAGACGCACCAGACGGCCATCGTCGCCGGCTTTCAGTACGATGTCCTCGAACTGCCGCGGCTCCTTCAGACGACCGGTGAAGGTCAGGTTAGGCTGAAACGCGCGATCTGCAATCGGCGGCTCGGCGACCTGGCCGCCCGCAATCTGCAAATTCTGCGCGCGGATGGCAGTCAGCACGTCGCCTGCGGTCATGCCCAGCGTGGCAATCTTGTCAGGATCCAGCCACAGCCGCATCGAATAATCGCGCGCGCCGAAGATGGTAATGTCGCCGATGCCATCGAGGCGCAGGAGCGGATCGCGGACCTGACGCAGCGCGTAATTCGAAATGTAGAGCTGGTCGTAAGTGTCGTTAGGCGACAGCATGAACACGACCATCATCAGGTCGGGACTGTTCTTGCGGGTGACGACGCCGTTGCGCTGGACCTCCTCCGGCAGCCGCGGCTGCGCGATGGCCACGCGGTTCTGCACCAGCACCTGGGCTTTATCCAGATCGGTGCCGAGCTTGAAAGTCACGGTGATGTTGAGCTGGCCGTTCGAGGTGGCCTGGCTGTAGATATACAGCATATCCTCAACGCCGTTGATCTCCTGTTCGATCGGCGTCGCCACGGTGTCCGACACTGTCTGTGCCGATGCGCCGGGATATTGCGTGGTCACGACCACGGTCGGCGGCGCCACCTGCGGATATTCCGCAACCGGCAAGGTCGTGTAAGCAAGCGCGCCGACGATCAGCAGCACGATGGAGAGCACCATCGCCAGGATGGGCCGGTTGACGGAGAGGCTGCCCAGATTCATGGCTTTGTGCCAGCTGCTGGTGCGGGCGTCGCGGCCGCCATCTTCGGCGCCACCTTGGCGCCCACACGGGCGCGCTGAATCCCGTCGACGATTACCCGATCGTCGGGTTTGAGCCCTTCCCTGATCACCCGCAATCCGCCATCCAGCGGCCCGAGTGTCACAGGCCGCGCTTCCACCGTGTCATCGGCTTTCACCACCATCACGATCTTGCGTGATTGGTCGTTGGCGACCGCAGCATCAGGAATCAACAGCGCTTCATATTCGCCGCTGGCAATGACCCGGACCCGGGCGAACTGGCCAGGCAGGATGGAGAGATCCTTGTTGTCGACAATGGCACGACCGCGCAGTGTGCCCGTACCGACGTCGAGCCGGTTGTCGAGGAAATCCATCTTGCCCTCGTGCGACGGCTTGGTTTCGCCGACCAGCGTGATCTGCACGGGATTGGGCGTATCGCGCGAGCTCGGCCGCTTGCCCTCAAACCACAGCTTGCTGTTACGGACGTAAGTGGCTTCATCGGTGTCGAAATAGACGTAGATGGGGCTCAGCGACACGATCGAGGTCAGCAGCGTCGCGCCACTCTCGCTGCCTTGCACCAGGTTGCCGACTGTCACGAGATGACGGCTGACGCGGCCGGCGATCGGCGCGACGACCTTGGTATATTCGACATTGAGTTGAGCTTGCTTCAGTGCACCTTCGGCCTGCAGCGTCGCTGCCTGCGCGGCAGCTATTGCCTGGCTGCGTTGATCGACGATATTTTCGGAGATCGCCTGGGTCTTGATCAGCGTGGTGGCGCGCTCCAGCTCCTTCTCCGCCAGCACGACCTTGGCCTTGGCATCGTCGAGCTGGCCCTGCGCCTGCTCTGCTGCAGCCTGATACTGGCGCGGATCGATTTCGTACAGCAGATCGCCGGCCTTGACGACGGCACCATCCGTGAAAGCAACCTTGGTAACGAAGCCGGTTACGCGGGCGCGTATCTGCACCTGTTCGATCGCATCGAAGCGGCCGGTGAATTCATCCCAATCGGTCGTGACCTTCTTGGTGGGATTGGCGACCGTGACCGATGGCGGCGGAGGTGCAGCGGCCTCTTCCTTCTTGCCGCAGCCGGCGAGCAGGAGAAGAGCCACAACAGGCGTTACGACCGACAAACACGACGCAAAGGCATTTCCAACGTCATATGATCGCGACAAACTGATTGAATGTTTCAAAACCAGACCCCCGCCACGACACGCGATATGGCCGTCATCATGCGCTATATCAATTCGACATCAAGCGAAATAATTGATGCCCGAATGGGCTGCTATCCTGCGGCCATTGTCTTGCCACATCCACGCGACGCCTCGCGTCATACCGACGTTATAATAACGTCCTGCTGCGGGACGCGCGCGCGTGCAAGGCGTCGGTTCGGGGGGAGCGACCTATGGGCGCACCGAGGAATTCAACCCGCCCGGCGGAGTGTCGCAACGCCACTTGCCACCATGGCGCGAGATAAGCGGATCGACTATAATACCTGCCCATCATCCAAAAGGATTGAGCGTGTTATCTCTCGAACTCGGGATCGTTGCGGTCCTGATCGTCGTCAACGGCCTGCTCGCAATGTCTGAGCTGGCGATCGTATCCTCCCGCCCTGCCCGCCTCGCCGCCTTGGTTGAAAAAGGTGTGACAGGCTCTCGCCGCGCTCTGGCGCTGGCCTCCGATCCCGGCAAGTTCCTCTCCACCGTGCAGATCGGCATCACGCTGATCGGCGTATTGTCGGGCGCCTTCTCCGGTGCGACGCTGGGCCAGCGTCTCACGATATTGTTGCTTGACCTTGGCGTATCGAAAGGCCTCGCCGATACGCTCGGCGTCGGCATCGTCGTATCGGTCATTACTTACGCTTCGCTGATCATCGGCGAACTCGTGCCGAAGCAGATCGCGTTGCGCGATCCCGAGGCCGTAGCCGTGCGCGTTGCGCCCGCCATGGTGCTGCTCGCAAAAATCTCGCTGCCGCTGGTGTGGCTGCTCGATCGTTCCGGCAAGGCGATCCTGTTTCTACTTGGGCAGCGCGGTGAAGCCGAGGAGAAGGTCAGCGAAGACGAAATCCGCACGCTCGTGACCGAAGCGGAAACCGCCGGCGTGCTTGAGCCCGGCGAAAAGGAAATGATCGCAGGCGTGATGCGCCTCGGCGACCTGCCCGTCGGCGCCGTGATGACACCGCGCCATGAAGTGGCGATGATCGATCTTGCCGATCCCATCGAGACCATCCAGGCCGAACTCGCGGGCAGCTCGCATTCGCGCTTTGCGGTGTTCGATGGCGACGGCGATTCCGCCATCGGCATCGTTCAGGCCAAGGATCTGCTCGATGTGTATTTGAGCGGCAAGACGCCGGACATCCGCGCGCTGGTGCGCGAGGCTCCGGTCATTCCCGACACGGTCGATGCGCGCGACGTGGTGGCGATCCTGCGTGACTCGCCATTCCATATCGGCCTCGTGCATGATGAATACGGCGTGTTCCAGGGGGTGGTGACATCAGCGGATATTCTGGAGTCGATTGTCGGCGCCTTTCACACCGAGGAAGGCCCGGCCGAGGTCGCCTTCCACAAACGCGAGGACGGCTCCTACCTCATCTCCGGCTGGATGCCCGCGGTGGAGTTCGCCGCCCTGCTCGGCATCGACTTGCCCGCGCAGTCGCGCCCCTATCAGACCTTTGCAGGATTTCTGTTGCAGGAGTTCGGCAAGATTCCCGAGGTCGGCGACGAGATCGTCTCGCATGCCTGGCGGTTCGAGGTCATGGACCTCGACGGCCGCCGCATCGACAAGGTGCTGGCGAGCCGCGTCAAGGAAGAGGCGCTGGGGTAAATTGATCCCAGCGCTTCGCGTATCGGGTATCAGGCCGTGAACAGTGGCCGCAGCGAGCGGATATCCTTGACCTTCTCCAGATTGTTGATCTGATCGATCAGCTTCTTCGCCTTTTCGGCCCCGAGAACCGGCGCGATCAAGTCACGGGTCTTCGCACTGACGGCGTCGGTGCTCAGCGGATTTTCCTTGGTGCCGGGCGGGAACTTGGTGAAGTGCTCGACCTTTTTCCCGTCCATCATCGTCACTTCGACGATGGCACCGCGCGGCGCGGCAGGGTCCATCAGAGCCTTGTCGCCGACCACGGTTACCTTGGCGCGCTGCTCAAGGATCTTGGAATCCTTCATCAGCGCCTGGTCATGGCTGTCGACGAACGACACGGCACCCTTGACAAGCGCGACCGCCACCAGATGCGGGCAGTTGACGTCGGGCATCGCGCTGGTGCCGACGATCCCTGTCGCATCGGTCGGGATCTTGACAAGGATGCTCTTCACATTGCCCGGCGTCAGGCCGTTCTGCTTGCGCAGGGTCAGGATGGCGTCGAGAGGCGATTGGATGGGATAGCCGACCGAGAATGTCTTGATCGCCGTTTCAGTGACGTAGAAGCGGCTGCCAAGACCAGCGAGCATCTCTTCCGGCTTCGGATCGGTGGACAGCGCAATGAAGAGATTATGCGTGCCATCCAGCACATCATGAACGCCGGTCAATCCGGCCTGAACCATGGTCACGGCGGTCAGGCCGTTGCGGGCGCCCATGCCCGCGAAGTCGAAAGCCTTCTCGACGTGATCCTCGTCCTTCACCCAGCTCCACAGACCAGCCACCTGCTGCGAGGAATAGGAGATCGCATAACGCATACCCTTCTCGTCCAGCCGAGCCAGCGACGCGGCTGCACCAAGAGAACCGAAGGTGGAACTCGTCCCTTCCGCGCTACGATGGCTGCCGCGCACGAGGTCAGGTCCGAGCGCCATCAACAGCCGGCAAGTGAGATCATATCCCAGCGTCACGGCCCGAATGAATTCGATGCCCGACCGGCCACCTTCCTTTTCCGCCATCGCCAGCGCGGACGGCACGACAGCGCTTCCCGGATGCGCCTTGGTGACCGGCTCGAAATCATCGGTCTCGTCCGCATGCGCGCACATGGCATTGGCCAGCGCGGCGTTGACGGCGGTAGTGCGGAAACTGGATCCGATCACCGACGCCTGCTGTTCGCCGCCGAGCCCGCGAACATATTTCAGGGCCATCTCGCCCGGATGCATCCGCGCACCGGAGACCATCGCGCCGAACGTATCGAGGATGCGGTGTTTGCATTCCGTCATCACCACATCAGGAAGCGCCTTGTCGCGCGCCGAGACCATGTAGCGCGCAAGACGCCCGGTGACATCCGCACCTGCCGCGGCGGCCTTCGCATCTGCCGCTGCAGCGTTGCGAATGATGGGCGGCGAAAGCGTCAATGCGGCGAGAGCACTGGCGGACTGAAGAACGCGACGGCGTGACGGCGTACGGCGCTGGGGCATGTGAACCTTTGACGATGAAGGTGGATTGGTTGACCAATTCGAGGCAACGACGCCTCACACGACGCATATTCCGGAACGCGGTATTCCGGTAGACGCACCTACGTCACTGCACCAATGACGTAAGCGTATGGATAAGACAAAATTTACTAAGCGCCTGACTTTGCGCCTGCCCGAGCGACGTCACCTGCGCTGGCCAGGCTTTCGATTTTCCAGCACAGCTCCATCACCTTTGCTGCCTGTTTGTGCGGCAGGATTCCTTCAGCGAGATCCTTGAACTTGCGTTCGAGATCGGCATCGCTCATGGGCTTCTCGAGGCTGCCAATGGCGTGCTCGATCCGCTTCTTGAGCACGCGCCCGTCATTCAACTCGACGGACATCTCAACCTGTTCCGGCTTGATCGATTGATCGACAGTCGGAACGACTTTGCCGCGCAATTCGATCGTCTTCGCGTCGCGCACCGCCCCATCGCTGAACTGCTTCTCGCCGCCGGCGCCTTCGATAAAGGCGATGGCAACCGCATGGTAGACGCTGAATTTTCCTTCGAGCCCCTCCCTGGGGGTCTTCTTGCCGGTAAGCTCGAGCACCAGCGGATGAACCTTCACGTCGACCTGCTTGATCATATCCGGCGTCAGCTTGTTCTCATTCCTGAGCTGGATCGCCGCGTCGATCAGCGGATGCAGGACGATGCCGCAGGCAAACGGCTTGTAGGTGTTGAGCGCTGACTCGTAACGCTTGCCGAGCCCCTCGGTGATCTCGGCATAGTCCTGCTTGGTGCTGATGGCATTGGCCCAGCCGCGCTTGGCCTCGATCATGCCATCTGAGCTGGTGTAATTCTTTGACGCAAGGATAGCGGCAAAGATGCCGTTGCTGGCAGCACGGCCGGGATTGAAGCTCTTGTTCATCGAACCGAAGGACTCCCGCAGGCCCACAGGCTGCGAGGCGGCGAGCCCCAGCGCCCAGATCATCTGCTGTTCGTTGAGACCGAGCAGCTTGCCAGCCGCGGCGGCCGAGCCAAATACGCCGGCGGTGCCGGTGATGTGCCAGCCAACGTCATAGTGGTTCGGATAAACGGCATTGCCGATCCGGCATTCGGTCTCGATACCGAGCACCAGCGCATTGAGGAAATCCTTGCCGGACACCGGCTTCATTTCCGCAATCGCCAGAATCGCAGATGCGACTGGACCAGCCGGATGAATGATCGTCTTCAGATGGGTGTCGTCATAATCGAAGATGTGACTTGAGACACCATTGATGAAAGCGGCGTTCATGATGTCGAAGCGTTCGTTGCGCCCGAACAGCGAGGCCTTCGCCGGACCGGAGAATGGCGCCAGCGCCGACGCCGCGATGCCCACCGTCTGATGATGCGAACCGCCAATGGCGACACCGGCCCAGTTCAACAGCGTGCGCACGCCTTCCTTGCGAACATTAACCGGAAGGTCATCGTATTTGGCATTGACGATGTAATGCGCGAGAATCTGCGTCACATGCGGCGGAGCAGATGCGACCTTCTTCGGCGCCTCACTGGCAGCTGGCTCTGCAGCCAAGGCACCACGCCCCGCTGCAGCCAGAGCCGGGAGCGCAGCAGCTGCCTGCAAGATGGTCCTGCGATTGGTGTACGCCATGGGATTTCCTCCGAACTATCATTCTTCGCACGATCGACGCGCCGCTTCGTCGGGCTGCGGCGATACGCCTATTACAATTCGATAGCAAGCAGTTCGAATTCAGGCGACCTTACGGATTTGCAATATATGCACGAGATAGCGCTATTATCGCGAATTTCTCATTTGTTTCATAAATTTACCCCCACTAGCTTTAATGCGGTCTGTTTCCGTTGCACGTCATGCGCGCTCTGGATTTCAACAAATAACTTTCAGGGTGAAAACGCTGCAGAGATTCATCGTCCGGCCATGAGCGCCGCTCGCATTCCCGCAGAGACATATATCGTTTCGACAGCCAACAAATTTGCAGGTGCCGCTCTACGGCGACACATGCATCGATGATTCACGTCTGGCGCATGCGCAGCGCATGCAGACGCAAGGAGACTAAATGCACCGACGTGACGTTCTGGCCGCGATGGCATCACTTGGCCTCACAAATGTGATTGGAAGCCGAATAGCGCAGGCTGCCGACGAACCCGCAATCCCCGCCATTGCAGGCCCCGATCTCAATACAATTCCTCCAAAATTCCGCGCGCCCGCCGGAAGCGTCGATACGCATACACACATCTTTGGCCCTGCCGCGGTGTATCCGTTCTCGCCCAAGCGCCCCTACTCGCCGCCTGACGCTCCGCTTGAGATGTTTCGCAAGCTGCATGAAGCGATCGGCGTCGAACGCGCCGTCATCGTCAATGCGACCGTCCATGGGTTTGACAACCGCGTGGTGATCGACGCGATCGCGCAGAGCGGCGGCAAGTACAGGGGCGTCGCCAATGTGAACAACAGCATGTCGGAAGCCGATCTCATGGCGCTCGACACAGGCGGCATCCGCGCCTGCCGCTTCGCCTTCCTCAAACGACTTGGCGGCGTCGGCGACATGAAGGTCTTCCGTACTTTGGTCGACCGCGTCGCCGCCATCGGCTGGCATGTGGACATTTATCTCGAAGCCGGCACAGTCCGTGAGTTCGTGCCGATCCTGAAAGCGCTCCCGGTGACCTGCGTGATCGATCACATGGGGACGATCAGCGCCGCCAAGGGCCTCGACGATCCCGAATTCAAGGCACTGCTCGATCTGCAGGCCAGCGACGATAAGTGCTGGATGAAAATTACAGGTCTCGAACGCGCCTCGGCTGGCGCAGCGCCATTCCACGACTCCGTGCCGTTCGCGAAGCAGTTGATCGACAATGCGCCGGACCGCGTGTTGTGGGGCACCGACTGGCCGCATCCGAATGTCAAGATCATGCCCAATGACGGCACGCTCGTGGATCTGATCCCGCTTTACGCGCCGGATCCTGCGGTTCAACGCAAACTGCTGGTGACCAACCCAGAGAAGCTGTTCAAGTTCGCGCCGGTGACGTAATTGCCGCGGCCCGTCTGGCGCCGAGATCTGCAGCCCTCATGGTGAGGGGCGCGCCCTTTGCGCTCGTCTCGAACCATGGACTCGTTGACACCAACCTTGCCGCCGTCCTTCGAAACGCCGCGCAAGAGCGCGGTTCCTCAGGATGGGGCCGTCGTTTGATCGGCGAGTTGGATCCCTAGAGCAGCTCCAGCACCACATCTGCCGGCCGGCACAATCGCGTGCCCTTCGGCGTCTCGACGATGGGTCGGTTCATCAGGATCGGATGCGCGATGATCGCGTCGATCAGTGCGTCATCGCCGAGCGTGGGATCAACAAGCCCAAGCTCGCCATAGACACTTTCCTTCTCACGTAACAGCGCCCGAACGCCTCCGCCCATGGCGCCGATGAGCGCAACCAGCCGGGCGGGATCCGGCGGCATCTTGAGATAGTCGATCACCACCGGCTCGATCCCACTCTGACGGATCATCGCGAGCGTATTGCGCGATGTCCCGCAGGAGGGATTGTGGAAGATGGTGACCGTCATAACGCGCGAGATTACTCGATCACCCGGCCGAACTTGTTCGACTTCGGCAGACCGGTCGCGAGACGGCCGGCGTCCGCACGGTTGCCGCGCCAGTCGGCCAATTCCTTCCAGGTCAGACGATGCTCGCGGTCGGACGAATCCTTCCAGGTCAGGCCTTCCTTGGCCACGAAAGTGGCGACATCCGACAGACCTGCGCTGGTGTACTTCTGCAAACGCACGCCGCGGCCACGCGCCATTTCGGGCACCTGGTCGAGCGGGAAGATCACCATCTTGTGGTTGGTGCCGATGACAGCGACCTGATCGCTGCCTTCCCCGACCACCGTCAGCGCCCGCGCCTCGTTCGGCATCTCGACATTCAGCACCTGCTTGCCCTTGCGGGTGGTGCCGACGCAGTCGTCCTCATTGACGAGGAAGCCCTGACCGTCATGGCTGGCAATCAGGAACTTGCGGCCGCCCTTGTGCACGAACATCGACACGATGGCGGCATCGCCCTCCATGTCGATGAACAGGCGGATCGGCTCGCCATGGCCGCGACCGCCCGGCAGCTTCGACACGTCGAGCGAATAGAACCGGCCATTGGTGGCCAGCAGCATCAGCTTCGAGGTGGTCTCGGCAAAGAACGCCTTGTCGAGCTTGTCGTCGGTCTTGAAGGTCAGGTTGGAGAGATCCGCAACCTGGCCCTTCAGCGTGCGGACCCAGCCCTTCTCGGAAATCACGACCGTGACGGGCTCGCGCTCGACCAGCGACTCTTCGAGGGCTGCGAGATCGTGCTCCGGCGCATCGGCGAACACCGTGCGGCGTTTGCCGAGCGGCGTCTTCGGCCCGAAGATGTCGCGCACCTTGCGGACCTGCTCGCCGACCTTGGCCCACTGCTCGGTCTCGGACTTCAGGATCGCGTTGATGCCCTTGAGCTCCGCGCGGAGCTCCTTGTCTTCTTTCCTGATCTCGAACTCTTCGAGCTTGCGCAGACTGCGCAGCCGCATGTTCAGGATCGACTCGGCCTGCAATTCGGTCAGGCTGAACGCCTTCATCAACGCCGGCTTCGGCTCATCCTCAGTGCGGATGATCCGAATGACTTCATCGATATTGAGATAGGCGATCAGGTAACCACCGAGCACTTCCAGGCGATGCTCGATCTGGTTCTTGCGGAAATTGGAGCGACGCAGCAGCACGTCGCGCAGATGATCTAGCCACTCGCGCAGACATTCGGCGAGACCGAGCACCTTGGGGATGCGGCCCTTGACCAGCACGTTGAGGTTCAGCGGAATCTTGCTTTCGAGCTCGGTGAGCTTGAACAGCGACTCCATCACCAGACCGGCATCGACATTGCGCGTCTTCGGCTCGATGACGACGCGGATGTCTTCGGCGGACTCGTCGCGGATGTCACCGATCAGCGGCAGCTTCTTGTCGTTCAAGAGCTCGGCGATCTTCTCGATCAGCCGCGACTTCTGCACCAGCCATGGAATCTCGGTGACGACGACATTCCAGGCGCCGCGGGCGCCCTCTTCTACATGCCACTTGGCGCGAGTGCGGAACGAACCGCGCCCGGTCATATAGGCCTCGGCGATGCTTTCCTTGGAATCGACGATGATGCCGCCGGTCGGGAAGTCCGGCCCCTTCACCCAGCGCATCAGCGATTTCGATTTGGCGTCGGGCTTGTCGATCAGATGCAGCGCGGCGTCGCAGAGTTCGGCGACATTGTGCGGCGGGATCGAGGTGGCCATGCCGACCGCGATGCCCTGCGCGCCATTGGCCAACAGGTTCGGGAAACCGCCCGGCAGCACGGCCGGCTCTTTGGTCTGGCCGTCGTAGTTCGGGCGCAGCTCGACCGCGTCTTCGTCGATCCCCTCGAGCAGCAACCGCGCGACATCGGTCATGCGCGCTTCGGTGTAACGATAGGCCGCCGCGCTATCGCCGTCGATATTGCCGAAATTGCCCTGGCCGTCGACCAGCGGATAGCGTGACGAGAAGTCCTGCGCGAGGCGCACCAACGCGTCATAGATCGACTGGTCGCCATGCGGATGGAACGAGCCCATCACGTCGCCGACGATCTTGGCGGATTTCTTGAACGGCGTACCCGGGTCGAGCCGCAGCAGGCGCATGCCATAGAGGATGCGGCGGTGAACCGGCTTCAAGCCGTCCCGCGCATCCGGCAGCGCCCGATGCATGATCGTTGACAGCGCATAAGCGAGATAGCGCTCCTCGAGCGCGTCCCGCAGTTGCACTTCGTGAATTTCAGCCGGCTCCGGCGGAATCAGTCTTTTTCCCATGGCGAGGGGTTAGCGCCTCCCGGCGAATCGGGCAAGAAATGAATCACGCGCCACCGATCAAGTTCCATCGATATCGGGGCGCCCTCGCCTCAGGAGAGGACGCCCACGTCATTTCGTCAGCCATTAGGCGATGGATAGATGGCGGTTCCAGGCTCAGCCTGGACGCCATCTTCCGGCGGCTATTTGGATTTCTGGATGGAGGTCACGACGATCTGACCATCGACGCGACCGGCATCGAACTTCACCTTGTCGCCCACCTTGACCGATTTCAGCATCGCCGGGTCTTTCACGCGAAAGACCATGGTCATGCCCTCGTCCATATCGAGGCTCTTGATCGGACCGTGCTTCAGAGTGATCTTGCCTGCCGCTTCATCGATCTTCTTCACTTCTCCGCGCACCGCAGCGTCCTGCGCATAACCCGCGACGCAGAACATTGAGAGCGCAACAAACGCGACAAGCGCGACAAATCCATTGGTCTTCATAGTGCAGTCCTTTGCGTGAGATTGAGCTGTTTGCATCGGGCTATTTCACGATGACCTTGCCGGTCATCCCCAATTCGCGATGCGTCGGGATCAGACATGAATATTCGAACGTCCCTGCCTTCGAGAACTTCCACAGGATTTCCCCGGACTTCTTGGCAGCGAGACGCAGGCCGTTGGGCTCGTCATGCTCCATATCGGGATTTTTCTTCATCGCTTCGCCGTGCTTCAGATTCTCTGCCGTGGTCGCCAGCAGGAATTCATGTGCTTCTGTCCCCGCGTTACGGATGACGAAGCGAATCTGCTCGCCGCGCTTGACCTCAATGACCGCAGGCGAATAATCCATCTCGTTCATGCTGACGACGATCTCCCGCGCCGGCTTCTTGGGATCGCCGGGTTCGCCAGCCGAATATCCTCCATGCTTGTCATGAGCTGCAGCAGCAGCCGCGTAAGCCATCGCGGCCAGCATGACGCCGCGACCAATGTACTTTCGAGTCTCGTTCATTTCAGTTTTCCGTGTTGATTGTTGTCTGTGATGACGATGTGCAGTCCTGGCCCTACATTCCCTTCATTTTCATGCCCTTCTTCATGTCCATCGGCTTCAGGCCCTGGCCTTTGATGGTTTTGTCCTTCACGCCCGTCTGTCGTGGCGCTTCGCTCTGCGGCGCCTCGATCTCATAGGCCACGGTGCCCTTCGGGAAATCATACGGGCCGGGGTCGCGGTAATCGTCGCGCGCGAGTCCGTCCCGCACCTTCATGACGCTGAACATGCCGCCCATCTCGATCGCACCGAACTGACCTGATCCCGTCATCATCGGCAGCGTGTTGTCAGGCATCGGCATCTCCATCTCGCCCATGGCACCGCCGGTGGACCCCATCACCATCGCGTCCGGCGCCAGCTTGCCGACTGCCTTCGCCAGATCCTTTTTGGAGACGCCGATCAGGTTTCTGACGTCGTGACCCATCGCATTCATGGTGTGATGCGACTTGTGGCAGTGGAACGCCCAATCACCGGGATTGTCGGCGACAAAGTCGAATGCCCGGATCGCGCCTACCGGCACGTCAGTGGTGACTTCCGGCCATTGCGCGCTGTCAGGCACCCATCCGCCATCGGTACAACTGACCGCAAACTTGTGCCCATGCAGATGGATCGGATGGTTGGTCATCGTGAGATTGCCGACCCGTATCCGCACGCGATCGCCGAGACGCACCGGCAACGGATCGATACCGGGAAAGACGCGACTGTTCCACGCCCACATATTGAAGTCGGTCATCTCGTTGACCTTCGGCAGATAGGTACCGGGATCGATGAGATAGCTGCTCATGATGAAGACGAAATCGCGATCGACGGGCCGGAAGCTGTTGTCGCGGGGATGCACAACCATCATCCCCATCATGCCCATCGCCATCTGGACCATCTCGTCCGAATGCGGGTGATACATGAACGTGCCGCTGTGCTTCATCTCGAATTCGTAGACGAAGGTCTTGCCGGGCTTGATATGTGGCTGGCTCAGGCCGCCGACGCCGTCCATGCCACTCGGCAGGATCACACCGTGCCAATGCACGGTGGTGTGCTCCGGCAGTTTGTTGGTAACGAAGATGCGAACCTTGTCGCCTTCGACAGCTTCGATCGTCGGCCCCGGCGACTGGCCGTTGTAGCCCCAGAGATATGCTTTCATGCCGTCCGCGAATTCGCGCTCGACGGGCTCGGCGACCAGATGGAATTCCTTCCAGTCGCCATTCATACGCCACGGCAATGTCCAGCCGTTGAGCGTAACCACCGGATTGTAGTCGGGCCCGCTCGGCGGATGCAGCGGTGGCTGCATCGTTACCTTGTCCATCATGGGCGCTTCGGGAATACTCGCCGCCTGGGCGCGGCCGGTCACCGCAGCCGCACTGGCAAGCACCGTGGCCGTGCCGAGAAAGTTTCGCCGGGACAACATGGTTTTCTCCATTTCAGTGCCCTCCTCCACTGGACGCCTGCGCGGCCGGCGCGGATCTTGTTTCGGATGATGGTTCGCTGCGGCCGCCGCCATTGATCGCGGTCTGCAGTTCCGACTGCGCGAGCCAGAAATTGCGTTTGGCTTCAATGGCTGCGCGCAAAGCTGCGATGCGTTGGCGGGCCTCGGTCAACAGCGCGAATACATCGACCTGCATGCTGCTGAAGCGCAATTGCATCTCGTCCGAGATGATCTTGCGCAGCGGCAACACCTCGCGCTGGTAGTGACCGGCGATATCGTAGGTCGAGCGATACACCCTGAAGGCATCGCGCGCTTCGGAGCGGATATTCACGGCCTTCTCGGTCAACAGGTTGAAGGCCTGGTTATAGGTCTCCGCCGCCTGTCGGACGCGCACTTCACCGCCGTCAAAGATCGGAATCTGAAATTGCACGTCGAAGCCGCGTTCGCGGAACGGCGTCCCCTCCGGATCACGCGTCTTACGGTCGATGCCGGCGACGTCGAGCAACGTCACGAACCGACTTGCTTCGGTGAGGTTCAGCGACTTGGCGAGAGCGGCGAGTTCAATGCGGGCGATCTGCAGGTCAATGCGGTGTGCAACGGCATCGACCTCGATGCGCGGCAACGACAGCGGCTGACGCGGCAGCACCGGCAACTTCTGGGGCAATCTGATGTCGGTGTCCCAGAGTCCGAGCAGACGGATCAAACGCTCGCGCGAACTCGTGGCCTCCTGGCGGAGCGTTGCGAGATCGGCGGTCGTCTCCGCGTAGAATACCTGCTCGCGGGCTTGGTCGAGCTTGTTCAGCGATCCGGTCTCGCCCAGCTTCTGCGCGAGTTTCGCTGTGGCTTCCGCCGTCGACTTGGCGTCCGTCAGCAGGCCGACAAGTTCGTTGGCAGCGACGGCGCGGCAGTAGGCGCGTCTGACGTCAGCGGCCAGCCGCAGCGTCTCCTCCGCGGCGCGCAATTGCGCCTTCTGGAATCGCTGACGGGCGATCTCGGAGCGGAACGGCAGTGTCGCCAGCGCGAGAATATCGCCGACGACCTGTCGCTCGATTTCCAACGCGCCGTTGCCGGAAATGCGCGAGATCGAGAATGTCGGATTGGGCGGCAGGCTGTCGCCGACCAGGTCAGTCTCAGCCAGCGCCAGTTCGTTATAGGCGGCCTGCAGCCCGCGATTACTGAGCAGTGCGATCTGGACCGCGCTGTCGACTGTCAGTGGCCGCCGCTGCAGGGCTTTGACGATTGCATCGGCACGTTGTGCGTCATCCGGCGTCCGGATCGCAATCACGTCCTTGTTGATGGTCTCGCTTGCGACCCCGGCGACGACGCCCATACCGCCATCAGGCGAGAACGATGCACATCCCGCCAGCAACAGCGTCGATAGCAGCGTAATGCCGGCTGCAGACCTTGAACCGAACTGGCGCGCATGCGTGCGCGACTTGTGATGCTTGTTGAACATGACGTGCCCCTACCGGCCAGATTTCGGCATAGGAGCGACACGGTCGTTCTGCTCGCGCCATGACGACGGGGCAACCGGCCGAAGGCTGCTGTAAGGAGCCACGGTGGAGCGATAACCGACACCAGCGACCTTGGTGCCGGGATCTGCCGGGTCGGCGCCGGCCAACGATGCGGTCACTGGCATGCAGCCACCGAGCGCCATACTGGCAGCGGTCATCGCTGCGAGGATTCCAAATCTGATATCGAATAGCTTCCCGACCACCGAACAAACGGCGGCGAGCTTCGCCCCAAGCTGCGCAAGCATGTTATTTTCCTGAAATGACGATGGATCACAGGTGCGCGTGCCCTTAGCGGGCACGGCACCGCGTCGATACGATCAGATCAGGAAATGGGAGGGCGGTAGAGCCGGGCGGGCGCACTGTCGGTGACCGCGCGATAGCCTTCGGTGACACGAAGGACCGTCGGCACCGAAGGGGTCACGATGTCAGTCAGCGGTGCCGGCAGTGCGGAAATACACATCAGGCCGCAGCATGGACCGTTCGGCGAATGCGGCACTTTGTGCGAACCGGAGGCATCGTCGATCGCCGTCAATGCGTGGTCGCCATCAGCATGTGCGGCTGCAGAGTGTGCGGCTGATGAGTGCGCGACAGAATGATCGTGCGCGTGACCATCCCCATGCATGTGCGCAGACGCGCTGCTATTAACATGAACCATGCCGGCCATATGACTTTCGCCAGTCAGGCACGGCGCGACCGGGTGCTGTCCCGGCAAGGCAAAGGAGATTGTCGGCGCCAGCACGCACAACAGATATGCCAGGGCGACGAACCACCCTGCTCTTAGTCGCTGCACTCTGGTCAGACGAACCAGCATCTGGATGCGATATCTTCCTATCAACCCGTCAATGCACGGAACATAGACGCGAATCCGGCATTCGCCAATGTCGAACTTGCCTCAGGACGATGAGATTCGCGCGAGGTGCCGCGTCACCGCGTTGATGAACCCTTCGCGGGCGTCGGAATGGCCCTGCCCGCGCGGTTCCAGCACGTTGCGGAGCAGAAAGCGGCCGGTCAGGTCGAAGCCGTCCTGCAGGTCGCGGTCGGAGATACTGTTTTGGCCGTCTTCACTCTCGCGCAGGAATGACGGCAGCCGCATCAGCCGGTCGCGATACGGTTCACCCGCCGTCCGGGACACTGCGTTGCCAGATTTGGGTGACACGTAAATCAGGTCAGAGGTCACGCCGGTGGCGGCGCAATTCTCCAGATCGAGGCCGAAGCCGAGTTCGGTCAGCATCGCCAGCTCAAACCGGATCACATGGAGCGCGGCTTCGCCGACATCATCGAAGTCATCCAGGATGCGCTCCAGCGTCTCGTAGATGTCTTCATGCGGATCGCGCTCCGGCAGCAACCGCGCCAGCGAGGCGAGATGGGTGATGCCGTAGACCGCATGGGACGAACCCAGCAGCGTCGCGGCACGCATCAACGTGCCTTCCATCAGGTAATAGCCGAGCTGTTCGTCCAGCCGCGCCCGCCATATCGCCTGCACGCTGTTGCCGGGCTGCAGCAGCGGTCGCATCTTTGACCCCGCACCACCGCGCACCAGGCCGAGATGACGACCATGGCTACGCGTCAGCAATTCGACGATGGCACTGGATTCGCCATGCCGCCGCACGCCCAGGATGATGCCTTCATCGGTCCATTCCATGGGGGCAGTTTACAGGAATTCGGCAGCCGCCGCAGTAAATGCGATCAGGCCTTGAACCAGGTTTTCGCGTCGCCAGTGAAAGCGCAATACAGCCCGAGCCCGGTCAGGATGCATGACACGATCTCGATCGCACTGTCGAACTGCAGTCCGTACAGGCCAAGCACCTGAAACAGCGACAATACCGAGAACGCCAGCGACACCACCAGCACCCAGCGCGGCCAGCCCTTGCGGTGATAGGCGGCGAGCCAGACGAGCCAGACGAAGAACAACAGCATGCAAGCGGCGACCAGATTTGCCGCCATGATGGTGCTCTCGGACATCGCAAGGTCAGGCGTGCGGTCCTGGAACGCGATCGACAGCGCGTCGAGGATCAGCGACATGTAGAGCAGGACTTCGAAATAGAAGACGTTCTTCGGAAGGTTGGCGGGAGCGGTCATCTTGTCGGCTGCACTTCCATCATCGCTCCTCGATCACTCGTGAGGAAATTCGAGGCCCATTTCGCGATAACGATTGGGATCGTCGCCCCAGTTTTCGCGCACCTTCACGAACAGGAACAGATGCACGGACGCGCCCACGATTTCGGTCAGCTCCCTGCGCGAGTCCGCACCGATCTGCTTGATCGTCGCACCGCCCTTGCCGAGCACGATCTTGCGCTGGCTTTCGCGCTCGACGAAAATCGTCTGCTCGATGCGGACCGACTTGTCCTTGCGCTCGGTCCAGCTATCGGTCTCCACCGTCGACTGGTACGGCAATTCCTGATGCAACTGACGAAAGATCTTCTCGCGGGTGATTTCCGCCGCGAGATGCCGCATCGGCGCGTCCGACATCTGGTCTTCGGGATAATGATACGGGCCGGCGGGAACATCAGCCGCGAGCCTGCGGCGCAGGTCGTCGACACCGTCACCGGTCATCGCCGAGATCATGAAGGTCTCTTCGAACTTCAGCCGCTCATTGGCCATCTGCGCCAGCTTCAGCAGCTTTTCCTTGGAGACGATATCGACCTTGTTGATCACGAGGATCTTCGGGTGATTGACGCTCGCAAGCTGCGCGAAGATCGCCTCGGCCTCTTCGTTGATGCCCGCCTTGGCATCGAGCAGCACGCAAACGACGTCGGCATCATGCGCACCGCTCCATGCCGTCTTGACCATCGCCCGGTCGAGGCGCCGCTTCGGCAGGAAGATGCCGGGCGTATCGACCAGAATGATCTGGGCGTGGTTCTCGATCACGATGCCGCGGATCAGTGCGCGGGTGGTCTGCACCTTGCGCGAGACGATGGTGACTTTGGAGCCGACCAGCGCATTGACCAGCGTCGACTTGCCGACATTGGGCGCACCGATCAGAGCGACAAAGCCGCAGCGGGTTTCAACGGGTGTCCCTTCGGACTCATGATCTGGTTCAGCATCGTTCACGACATCATCCTTCATTGCCGCCACTGCTGACGCCTTCACGCGCAATCATTGCCTGCGCCGCGGCCTTTTCGGCGGCGCGCTTGCTGCCGCCCTCGCCTTCGGCCGGTGCAAAACCCTTCACGTCCACCTCGATCTTGAAATGCGGATCGTGATGCGGACCGGATCGTTCGACCTCCCGATAGGCCGGTGTCGGCAGACCGCGGCCCTGGGCCCATTCCTGCAGCACCGTCTTGGGATCGCGCAGCGGACGGACCGGCTTGCGCATGCGCTCGGTCCAGTTGCGCTGCACGAAGCTTTCCGCAGCCGGATAGCCGCCATCGAGGAAGATCGCGCCGATCACGGCTTCGCAGATATCGCCGAGGACCGACTTGCGCAACCGCTGACCGGCGCCGGCGCCGACCGTGCCGAGCTTGATACCCTCGAGGAGACCCAACAGCCGTGCGACGTCGGCGCATGCTTCCTTGCGCACGAGGTCGGCGAGTCGCTTCGACAACTCGCCTTCATCCGCATTCGGGAAAGCACGAAACAACATGTCGGAGACCACGAGGCCGAGCACATGATCGCCCAGAAACTCAAGACGCTGGTAGCTCTCGGTCCGGCTGCGCTGCGACTTCAGGGCCGACACATGGGTGAAGGCTGTCGCCAGCAGCAGCGGATCCTTGAAGCTGTGGCCGATGCGCGTTTCGATCTCGGCTGCGGCGACCTTCGCCGCTGCGCGTGCCTTCTTCTTGCGGGCAGCCGCCGTCTCCGGCGTAGCCTCGGTCGTCGAGCTGACTTCGTCGGTTTTCGGCGCGGTCTCGATGGGATTGTTGGAGTCGTCGGTCATCGCACGATAGAGAAAATTCGATTCCAGCGTACGGCGGTCGGCCAGCGCCAGATCTGCCAAGCGTGTTCGCCTTCGGCGATCGAGAAGAAGATCATCTGCGCGCGACCGACGAGATTCTCGAACGGCACATAGCCGACGGCCGATAGCACGCGGCTGTCCGTCGAATTGTCGCGGTTGTCGCCCATCATGAAGAAGTTGCCGGGCGGCACGGTGTAGACATTGGTGTTGTCGTAGAAGCCGTTGTCGACGCAATCGAGTGTCTCATAGGTGACGTTATTGGGCAGCGTTTCCTTCCAGCGCTTGACGCGCGCCGTGGCGTCGGAACCGCACGGATCTTCGCCGACAAAGTCGCTCATACGCTCGCGCTGCACGGGCTTCTCGTTGATGTAGAGCAGCCCCTCTTTCATCTGGACGCGGTCACCGGGCAGACCGATCACGCGCTTGATGTAGTCGGTGGAGTCGTCCTTCGGCAGACGGAACACCACGACGTCACCGCGCGACGGCTCGGAACCGAAGACGCGGCCGGAGAAGATATTCGGCGACAGCGGGATCGAATAGTGGCTGTAGCCGTAGGAATATTTCGAGACGAACAGGTAATCGCCGACCAGAAGCGTGGCCTTCATCGAGCCCGACGGGATATTGAAGGGCTGGAACAGGAAGGTCCGGATCACCAGCGCGATCAGCAGTGCGTTGATGACAACACGGATGGTCTCGCCGACGCCGCTTTCAGTCTTGGTCCCGGATGTCACACTCATCGCTTTCCCGATTCCCGCAGCGTCGCCGCGCGGCTGGTAGCGCATTTTGGGGCAAGGCGGCGTCGCGCCTCGCACGAAAAATGCATTAGATTCATATAATTACGGCAAAGTCCTGCAAATGCCATGAGCGGCGTCAGCGAGAATTGGCGTCGGTTCGGTGTCCTCGCAGGTTTAAACGGTTGTTGGTAACGGTGCAATGAACCGCCCCGAAAAGCCGCTATTTCCCGCCAGTTTGACGTGCCGGCTTGTGATCGCACCGCTTCAGGTGCGGCTCCCAGCCAGCCCTCAGGGCTTGGGCGACGGGACGGCCGAAATTATGACGAAAGCCTGCGCCAGGGGCCAATCGTCCGTGATCGACAGATCGATCTGGGCCTCGTGGCCGGGCGGTATCAGGGCCTGCAGGCGTTCCAGCGCGCCGCCGGTGAGCTTCATGGAGGGTTTGCCACCTGGCAGATTGACGACGCCCATATCCCGCCACCAGACGCCCTGACGGATGCCGGTGCCCAGCGCCTTGGACATGGCCTCCTTGGCAGCGAAACGCTTGGCATATGTCGCCACCACCATCCTCTCGCTCTTCGCGCGGCGCTGCGCCCTCGCCCGCTCAGCCTCGGTGAAGATGCGATCGAGGAAGCGATCGCCATGGCGTTCGATCACCTTGGCGACGCGCGTAATGTCGATCAGATCGGAACCGATGCCGATGATCATGAGGCGCCCTTGGACTGCATCCGCCCGCGATCCATCGCCGCGCGCATCAGACGCACCGTATCGGACAGGCCGATGAACAGTGCCTCGCCGATCATATAGTAGCCGATGTTCAGCTCCATGATTTCGGGCAGCGCCGAGATCGCCTCGGCGGTCGCATAGTCGAGGCCATGGCCGGCATGCACTTCCAGGCCTACGGATTTCGCCAGCCTGGCGCCGGCGGCAATGCGCTGCCACTCGTTGGCGGCCTTCGCGGTATCGCCATCGGTGATCGCGTCGCACCAGGCGCCCGTGTGGAGTTCGATCACGGGGGCCTTTAGTTTAGCGGCCATTTCGATCTGCTTGGGATCAGCCGCGATGAACAGCGACACCCGCACGCCGGCTTCGGTGAAGCGCGCGATTGATGGCTCCAGCGATTCACGCTGGCCGACCACGTCGAGCCCGCCTTCGGTGGTCAGCTCCTCACGCCGCTCCGGCACCAGGCAGACCGCATGGGGCTTCACCGCCAGCGCGATCCGCACCATGTCCGGCGTCGCCGCCATTTCGAAATTCAGCGGCTTGGAGATCTCCGCCTTCAGCCGCTCCATATCGGCGTCGCGTATGTGGCGACGATCCTCACGCAAATGCGCCGTGATGCCGTCGGCACCGGCCGAAATGGCTTCCAGCGCAGCACGAACGGGATCCGGGTGCTTACCGCCCCGCGCGTTGCGCAGGGTCGCGACGTGATCGATGTTGACGCCGAGGCGCAGCGAGGATGAGGACATGACGGAATTCCAGAAAACCTTAAGGGAAGACGCTACCCATTGACCCGTTCGACCTTGGCGACAACGGCCTTGGCGCGCAACTGATTGATGATCGCGCTGAGATGTTTGAGGTCGTAGACACCGAGATCGATGGTCTGTTCGGTGAAATCGGGCGAGCGTCGATGCATGCTGATATTGTCGATATTGCCGTCATGGTCGGCGATCACCTGAGCGATCTGCGCCAAACTGCCGGGCTCGTTGACATTCTGCAGGAACAGCCGCGCCGGAAAACGCTGCGGCGAGGATTCATCGATATCCCAGCGCACGTCGACCCAGCGCTCCGGCTCTTCCTCAAAATCCTTCAGCGCCGGTGACTGGATCGGATAGATCGTGATGCCCTCGCCCGGCGTAACGATGCCGACGATGCGGTCGCCCGGCACGGCGCCACCGTTCGGAGCGAATTTAATTGGCAGATCGGAATCGACGCCACCGATCGAGATGATCGAGGTGAAGCGTGCCGCGCCATCCGGCGTTCTGACCTTGTCCGCCGTCGACTTCTTGTTGTTGGCCGAAAAGCGGCCGATGCGCTCTTCCTTGTAGTCAGGATACATCGCACGCGCGACGTCCGCGGCGCGCAATTCGCCGCGCCCCACCGAGGCCATCACATCGTCGATGGACGTGCGCGCCAGACGCGGCAGCGCCCCCTTCAACTGGTCGTCCGAATATTCCATCTTGGCGCGCACGAACAGACGCTCGACGATGCGGCGGCCAAGACTGGCATATTGATCACGGACCGCCGTTCGCGTCGCGCGGCGGATCGCAGCGCGCGCTTTGCCAGTGACCGCCAGGCCTTCCCATGCGGATGGCGGCGCCTGCTGTGCCGCCGAAGTCAGCACCTCGACCTCGTCGCCATTCTGCAATTCGGACGACAGCGGCGCGAATTTGCCGTTGATCTTGCAACCCACCGCACTGTTGCCAACGTCGGTATGCACGGCATATGCGAAGTCGACGACATTGGCGTTGCGCGGCAGCGCGATCAGCTTGCCCTTCGGCGTGAAGCAGAACACCTGGTCGTGGAACAGTTCGAGCTTGGTATGCTCCAGGAATTCTTCCGGATTGGTGCTCTCCGAGAGAATGCCGATGGTATGGCGCAGCCACGAGAACGCGTTGGATTCGCGCTTGAGCATTTCGGTCGGCGAACCGATGCCATCCTTGTAGAACGCATGCGCCGCGATGCCGTATTCGGCGATGCTGTTCATGTCCTCGGTGCGTATCTGCAGTTCGACGCGCTGGTTGCCGGGGCCGATCACCGTGGTGTGGATCGAGCGATAGTCGTTCTGCTTCGGCGTCGAGATGTAGTCCTTGAAGCGGCCGGGCACCACTGGCCAGGTCGTGTGCACCACGCCGAGCGCCCGGTAGCACGCCTCCATGTCCTGCAGCACGACGCGGAAGCCGTAAATGTCCGACAGCTGTTCGAAGCCCACCGACTTGCGCTTCATCTTGGTCCAGATCGAAAACGGCTTCTTGCGTCGGCCGGTGACCCGCGCCGCGATGCCGTTCTTCTCCAGCTTCGTGGAGAGATGACTCTCGATCATGTCGATGAGGTTGCGATTGCGTTCGGTCAGTGAGTCCAGACGCTGCATCACCACCAGATAGGCGTCGGGATCGAGCACCTTGAACGACAGTTCCTCAAGCTCCTCGCGCATCGCCTGCATACCCATGCGTCCAGCGAGCGGCGCATAGATGTCAAGGGTCTCCTCGGCGATGCGACGGCGCGAGGCCGGCGGCATGAACTCCATCGTCCGCATATTGTGCAGACGGTCGGCGAGCTTGATCAGCAGGACCCGGACGTCGTCGGCGATCGCCAGCAGCAGCTTGCGCAGGTTCTCGGCCTGTTTGGCTTCGCGCGACACCAGTTCGAGCCGCTTCAGCTTGGTCAGGCCCTCGACCAGCGCGCCGATTTCGGCGCCGAACAGCTTGTCGATTTCGGTCCGGGTGGCCTCGGTGTCCTCGATGGTGTCATGCAGCAGCGCCGCCACGATGGTGGCGTCGTCGAGCTTGAGGTCGGTGAGGATCGCTGCCACTTCCAGCGGGTGGGAGAAATACGGGTCGCCCGAGGCCCGCGTCTGCTCGCCATGGGCGACCATGGCATAGACATAGGCGCGGTTGAGCAGATCCTCATCGGTGTTCGGGTTATAGGCCCGGACGCGGTCCACCAGATCGTATTGCCGCATCATCCGGACACGGGACGTCCGCGGCACCTTGGCCGGAATTGGCGTCTCTGCAGACAGCGCTTCAGGCGAAACTGGCGAGACCGCGGCGACCGTGTCGTTCGCAGCCTGCATCTGCCGTTTATTACGGCGCGAAGTCGCCATCCTAGCCTCGTTCGATCCGGTCAGCAGCGACCTGGATTCTTCGTCTCAAGTTTGCCCCGAAACGGACTGCAAAAGCAAAGGCCCGGACGCATGTCCGGGCCTTTGTGATGACTGATAATCAAAACGGTTAAGCAAAAGACCGTGTGTATCGCTTTACTCGTCTTCTTCGGGCTGCTCTTCCGGCGGAGCGAGGCCTTCGAGACCCTTGAGGAGCTCTTCTTCGGTCATGCGCTCGACAGCCACTTCGGTATCGTCGGCATCGACGCTGGCGCCGGCGGAGCCGATCAGCGGAATCGTATCCGGTTCTGGCTCGTCCACTTCCACGAACTTCTGCAGCGAATGGACCAGTTCCTCACGGAGATCTTCCGGGGAAATGGTCTGATCAGCGATTTCGCGCAGCGAAACAACGGGATTCTTGTCGTTGTCGCGATCAATCGTAAGTTGTGAACCGGACGAGATCATTCGTGCCCGGTGTGCTGCCAGCAACACCAGGTCGAACCGGTTGTCGACCTTATCGATGCAATCTTCGACGGTTACGCGCGCCATAAAATGTCGCTCCGTTTGTTGTGGGACCGAATATGATGATTAAGTCCCGTAGGTATAGGGGCTTTGCGGCATTCGCAAGGACCAATTTGGAATTGCGTCCTTCTTGGCTTGGTTTTCTGCCGCACTATGGTACCCTCAAAAAGACCGCAGAAGCGGTGACACCATCTGGCCAGAAGCGGATATCTCGACACCAAAAGGCTTCATTGCAAGGGAAGATGGATCGGCATATTCGGGCAGTTCCAGACCAGCTGATTGCGTGGCGTCAATAAGGCCGATCCGACGAAGAGCGGACGACAAATGTGATTCAAATGCGCAACGACGAAGTCGCGCCAAAAACGCTAACAACAACAAACCACATGAGAAAACTTGATGTCCCTCACATCTAACAAGATCGCACTCTTCATCGACGGCGCCAATCTGTACGCCACCGCCAAGACCCTCGGTTTCGATATCGACTACAAGCGCCTCCTCAAGGAATTTCAGAGCCGCGGGACCCTCGTCCGGGCCTTTTATTACACCGCCATCATCGAGGATCAGGAATACTCGTCGATTCGGCCGCTGATCGATTGGCTCGATTACAACGGCTATACGGTGGTAACCAAGGCCACCAAGGAATTCATCGATGCGTCCGGCCGACGCAAGGTGAAAGGGAATATGGATATCGAGCTCGCCGTCGATGCCATGGAACTGGCCGAACATGTCGACCAGATCGTGCTGTTCTCGGGCGATGGCGACTTCCGCTCCCTGGTCGAAGCCGTGCAGCGTCGCGGTGTCCGCGTCACCGTGGTGTCCACCATCTCGAGCCAGCCCCCCATGATCGCCGACGAGTTGCGCCGGCAGGCAGACGTGTTTACCGATCTCATGGAGCTGCAGAGCAAGCTCGGCCGCGATCCGGCAGAGCGCCCTGCTCCGCGCGAACCGCGTCACCAGACGCCGCAATTCCTGCAGCGCGCGACCACCATGGCGCCACGAGGCGATGAAGATTTCGAAGACTAAGACGCAACTCAGCAGACAACAGCCGGCGGTGGTCGCAACCGCGATTTCCGCTGGCACTTCCACCGATCCCGGGCGCGATTGTCCCCTGTGCCCCCGCCTCGTCGAGTACCGGCTGGAGGTGCGCGAGCGTGACCCCGACGGCTACAACGGACCCGTGCCGTCGTTCGGCATGTCCGATGCTGCCCTCCTGATCGTGGGCCTCGCCCCCGGCGTGCAGGGCGCCAATCGTACCGGGCGTCCCTTTACCGGCGACTATGCCGGCGATCTGCTCTACGAGACCTTGCTCGATTTCGGCTTTGCCTCCGGCACCTATGAAGCACGCCCTGATGACGGGCTAATGCTGCAGGATTGCCGGATCACCAATGCCGTGCGCTGCGTACCACCACAGAACAAGCCGCTGCCCGTCGAGATCACCACCTGCCGGCCGTTTCTGATTGCCACGATGGACACCATGCCGCGATTGCGCGCTATCGTGCTGCTGGGCCGCGTCGCCCACGACACGATGCTGAGGACGCTCGGCATTCGCGCCGTGACAGCGCCCTTTGCGCACGGCGCCGTTCACGATGTCGGCCGCTTCAAGCTCTACGACAGCTATCACTGCTCGCGCTACAACACGAACACGCGCGTACTGACGCCCGAGATGTTCCGTGCGGTGTTTGCGCGGGTAAAGGCGGATCTGAGTGATGCCTAACCTGTAGCCCGGACGAGCGAAGCGCTATCCGGGCTAGGACCGCGACAACGCGATCAAACCGGGTTCGCCTTCATCCATTCCAGCACATCGCCCGCGTTCCGGTCCGGTGGAAACACCGGATAGAACACATGGGTGATCTTGCCGTCGTCGATGATCATGGCCATGCGCTTGATCATCGTGAGATCGGCAACCTCCATGGTCGGCAGGCTGAGTGCGTCACTCAGCTCAAGGTGCTTGTCGGACAACACCGGAAACGGCAGATGCAGCCGCCCGGCCATTTCGGTCTGATATTCGTTGCTCTGCGTCGACAGGCCAAACACATGCTTGGCGCCAGCGGCCTTCAGCTCCGCGAACAGATCCCGGAACGAACAGGTTTGCGGCGTGCAGCCACGCGCGCCCGGAATCATGTCCCAGTCATCGACCAGCCCAATTTTACCGGGCTCGCCTGTACGCGGATAGCCGAACACCACGGTGCGGCCGGTGAGTTCGGACAGCGTGACCGCCGTATCGTTCGTTGCGCGCAGGCTGACCGGAGGGATCGTCATGCCGGTCAGATGATTGGCGGCACCGTCGTCTTCCGGCGCCGGAATCTTGCTCCAGTCGACTTCGAGCAGGTTGCCTTGCGTCATCTCATCCTCTTGTTTGAAAGAATGGGCGACGCCCAGCCTTATCCCCGCGCGCGTAACAGACGGCCCTTCTCGCGGCCCCAGTCACGGTCCTTCTCGCTCGCGCGCTTGTCGTGGAGCTGCTTGCCCTTTGCCAGCGCGAGCTGCAGCTTAACGCGGCCGCGTTCGTTGAAGTACATCTTCAACGGCACAAGGGTCATGCCCTGGCGTTCTACCGCACCCATCAGCTTGTTGATCTGCTTGCGATGCAGCAGCAGCTTCCGCGGCCGCTTCGGCTCGTGGTTGAAGCGGTTGGCCTGCAGATATTCAGGGATGTTGCAGTTGATCAGCCAGATCTCACCGTCCTTCGGATCGGCGTAGGATTCCGCAATGGTGCTCTTGCCGTTGCGGATCGACTTCACCTCGGTCCCGGTCAAGGCGATGCCCGCCTCGACCGTATCCTCGACGGCGTAGTTGAACCGCGCCTTGCGGTTCTCGGCGATCACCTTGATCGGGCGTTCGTTCTTTTCGGCCATCGTTCAATACTTTCAGCATGCTGACCGAATATAGGTGCCGCGAATGCCCGACCCAAGCCTTGGGCTCAGGCCTTCTTGAGCAGGTCGCGGATCTCGGTCAGCAGTTCTTCTTCACGGGTCGGCTTCGGCGGTTCAACCGGCTTGGCGGCATCATTGCGCTTCAGCTGGTTCATGAAGCGGATCACCAAGAACAGGACAAAGGCGACAATGATGAAGTTCAGCGTCAGGGTCAGGAAGCTGCCCCAGGCGAGCACGGCGCCCTGCTTCTTGGCGTCGGCCAGATTGGTTGCCGTAACGGATTTCGAGAGACCCGTGAAGTAATTCGAGAAATCGAGACCGCCGGTGATCGCACCGATGATCGGCATGATGACATCGGCCACCATCGACGAGACGATGGCACCAAAGGCTGCGCCGATGATCACGCCGACGGCGAGATCGACCACATTGCCCTTCATCGCGAAATCGCGAAATTCCTTCAGCATCTGCAATTCCTTTTGTTTTCAACGAACGACGCGTACGCGCTTACAAACAAGGAGAGATGACGCAGCCAAGTCACTCAACATCTGGTTGATGCAGATGCCTAGTTGATAAGGCCCGCGAAGACCATGGCATCGCGGATCACCTTGCCGGTGGGCGGCGTCACCGTCATCAGCGGCAGACGTACTTCTTCCTTGATGCGGCCCAACAGTGCGAGGCCGTGCTTGGCACCGGCAAGGCCCGGCTCCTTGAAGATCGTGTCATGCAGCGGCGTCAGGCGATCCTGGACCTTGAGCGCCCCGGCATAGTCGCCCTTGAGCACCAGCGACATCAGTTCGGCACAGAGCTTCGGCGCAACATTCGCCGTCACCGAAATGCAGCCATGGCCACCCGCCGCCATATAGGCCAGCGCAGTCATGTCTTCGCCGGACATCTGGATGAAATCCGGCCCCATGGCATGGCGCTGCTGCGACACGCGCGCGAGATTGGCAGTGGCATCCTTGACGCCGGCGATGTTCTTCAATTCGAACAGCCGGGTCATGGTCTCGACGGACATGTCCACCACCGAACGCGGCGGAATGTTATAGATCAGGATCGGAATGCCGATCGCGTCGTTCACCGCCTTGAAGTGCTGATACATGCCCTCTTGCGTGGGCTTGTTGTAATACGGCGTCACCACCAGCACCGCATCCGCACCGGCCTTCTCGGCGTGCTTCGCCAAAGCTACCGCTTCCTTGGTGGAGTTGGACCCGGCGCCAGCGATCACCGGCACACGGCCCTTGGCTTCGTCAATGCACCATTCGACGACCTTGTAGTGCTCTTCGTGGCTCAGCGTCGGGCTCTCGCCCGTGGTGCCGACCGGAACGAGGCCGTTGCTGCCCTCGGCGATCTGCCAGCTGACGAGCGCACGAAAGCCTGCCTCGTCCAGCGCGCCATCTTTGAACGGCGTGACCAGCGCGGTGTAAGACCCCCGGAAATTCGTCTTGGTGGCTGCCATGGTCTGCTCCGAACGCGATGCGGCTTTAGCCGTCTGCTTGAACCGATTGATTGAACAGCAAGTCTTATCGAGTCTATGGCTGCGGCGAAAGACCGCCCGAAGCGGTTTCAGCGCGGTTTACCGGCTGTTTGGCCGTGATTTCGCCGCCGTAGCCGGGCAGAGAGGACCAAGCGGTTACAGAAATTGACGATTTGGTCACCGTTTCAATCAAATACATCATGGGAATGCGTGCGATTGTCTGATTCGCCGCGAGGGAACGCCGTGAAGCACCTGCTCCTCACCACGACTGCGCGGCGGACGGCCTTGCAACGGACAGCCTTGGGCTCCGGTCTGGCGCTGGCGGTCGGAGTATCGGTGCTGGCCGTCGAGGCCTGGGCGGCCACCAAGGTTCCATTGCCGAAAGCGCGCCCCATTGCGCGCAGTGCCGCACAGGCCCCCACGGCCGTGGCGACCCCGGCGAAGCCGCTCGCGCCGGATGCTGCGAGCCCGACTCCCGTAATCCAGCCCGCCACACGCCAGCATGCGGCGATTCCCCCTGCTGCCAAGAAGCCGATCGCCCGCGCCGCGGTGGCGGCAACAACATCCACCCCACAGGCGGATGCCGAAACGCTCGAAAACGTCATCGAGCTGATCCGCAAGCGCAAGGGCTCGGAAGCCGCGCAGGTCGTGCAGACGATTGGCGATCCGGTGGCGCGCAAGCTTGGCGAATGGATCTATCTGCGCAGCGATGACAATGGCGCTTCGGTCGAGCGCTACCGCGCTTTCGTCGCCGCCAATCCGAGCTGGCCGTCGCAGACCTTCCTGCGACGCCGCATCGAAGCGGCGCTGTGGGACGACAAGCGCGACGACTCCGCAATCCAGTCCTATTTCGAGAGCGAGAAGCCGATTTCCGCCAAGGGCAAATTCGCGCTCGCCAAGTCGCTCCTCGCGCGCGGCGACCGTGCCGGCGCGGAGCGGCTGATCCGTGATGCATGGCGCAGCGATCCGTTATCGGGCGATACCGAGAACATGGCCATCGACATGTTCGGTCCGCTGATCACACCCGGCGATCACAAGGCGCGCATGGACATGCTGCTCTATGGCAGCGATTCAGATGCTGCGCTGCGCTCTGCCAAGCGCCTCGGCGGCGCGCAGATGGCGCTCGCGCGGGCGCGCATCGGCGTCACCAAGAAGGCATCGAACGCCAACGCGCTGCTCGCTGCAGTGCCGTCCGAGCTGCATAGCGACCCCGGCTACATCTTCAGCCACATTCAGCAGCTGCGCCGCGAGGAGAAATTCAGCGAAGCAGCGCGGCTGATGATTGCAGCGCCGCGCGAACCGCAGCGCCTGCACAATCTCGACGAATGGTGGATCGAGCGACGTCTCACGGCGCGCAAGTTACTCGACGTCGGCGAACATCGCTCGGCCTATCTCGTGGCACGCGATGCTGCCCTGCCGGCGCGCGACATCTACAAGACCGAGCAGGAGTTCACCGCCGGCTGGATCGCGCTGCGCTTCCTGAAAGATCCCGCAACTGCCGCTCAGCACTTCGCACGTATCGGCGTCGGCAGCGTCAATCCGACAGCCCTCGCCCGCGCCGGTTACTGGCAGGGCCGTGCTGCGGAAGCCGCAGGCCGCAGCCAGGAAGCGCGTGCCGCCTACACGCGCGCAGCAGAGCAATCCACCAGCTATTACGGCCAGCTCGCCCGCGCGAAGCTTGGCCTGCAGCAGCTCGACATCAGCGGTGCATTGACCGCCCGCGCGCGCGGGCTCGATCGACTGGAAATCGTACGCGCGGTGCAACTGCTCTACGCCTTGGACGAGCGCGAAGTCGCCATCCCGATCTTCGCCGACGTCGGTGAGAACGGAGATCCGGAAGCTGTGCTAGGCCTTGCCGAGCTCGCGCAACAGAACAAGGATGCCCGCGGTACGTTGCTGGTCGGCAAGGCGGCGCTCAATCGCGGCCTGCCGTTCGATCACTATGCCTATCCGACAACGGGCATTCCGAGCTATCGTCCGATCGGACCTGAAGTCGAATCCGCTGTCGTCTATGCGATCGCGCGGCAGGAAAGCGCCTTCAATCCGGCCGTCGTGTCGCCAGCCCAGGCCTATGGTCTGATGCAGGTGACGCCGAGCGCGGCGCAATACGTCACCAAGCGACATGGCGGCACCTATGACCTCGCCCGCCTCAAGGGCGATTCGGTTTACAATGCTACGCTGGGCGCCGCCGAACTCGGTGGCCTCCTTGAGGACTATCGCGGCTCCTACATCATGACCTTCGCCGGTTACAACGCCGGGCGCGGCAGCGTGCGCAAGTGGATCGAACGCTACGGTGATCCACGTGACCCCAAGGTCGATCCGGTCGACTGGGTCGAGTCGATTCCATTCTCGGAAACGCGCAACTACGTCCAGCGCATCATGGAGAACCTGCAGGTCTATCGCGCCCGCTTCGGCGGTGGCTCGCGGCTTCAGATCGAGGCCGACCTGCATCGTGGCGCCAGCAGCAGCGTCGAATAGCGTCAACCAGAACAGGGCGAATACGTCGGATGGGTAGACCGCAGACGCGTAAGCGTCGAAGCGAAACCCGTCCTGCCCCTCGGCATAGCGATCAATCACGCAAGCAAAAACCCCCGGCAGTTTCCTGCCGGGGGTCTTTGTTTCAGATAGCGATTGCCGTGAGGCAGTCGATATTAGAACGAGCGCAGGATCTGCACCGAACCGTTGTAGAGGTTCTGGTTGCTCGTGTTCAGGAGCGTGCCGGCCGGCTTGCCGGACATGCTCGTCACGGCGTAGGTGCCGTTGAGGTTCTGCTCGAGGCGGCTGTAGGTGAATTCAGCCGACAGGGTCAGGTTCTTGACGGGGGTCCAGGCAGTACGGGTACCGATCTGGGCCACGGCGAAGTCGAAGTTGCCGGTGCCGGTGAAGGTGCCAGCGCGAGACGCTGCAGCCGACGAGCTGCTGGTGCCCGGGCCACCGGTGGACAGGCCCTGGAATGCGGCGAGCATCAGAGCATTGCCGTCACCATACGAGATGCTGCTGTAGCTGCCGAACAGCGACGTGCGCCATGCCGGGTTCCAGTAGTGCTCGTAGAAGCCAGCGACCGACCAAGCTTCGCTCTGGATGATCTGACCGCCGTTGCTGTAAACGCCGTCCAGAACATAGCCGAAGCCGATGGTGTTGCCGTCGACCTTCGCGAAACGACCGCCGCCCGAGGTGTCGGTGGTGCCGCCGGCGATCGCGTACTTCGCTGCGCCCTTGGCGTAGGTTGCTTCGAGCTTCAGAGTGTCGCCAGCGCCGGTAGGCAGGTTCTTGAATTCAACCGCACCGTTGACTGCGAAACCGTACTTGTCATCCGGATGACCGAGCGCCTCGGTGCCTCCACCGCCAGCCGCCGTGGCGTAGAAGCCCGGGGTTGCAGCGTGCATCGCAGCGCCGAAGTGCAGCGTGCCCCAAGCCTGGTCGAGGCGGATGTTGCCGACGACGTCAGGAATGTGGTTGCCGCCGTAGGCGTTACCCAGGAAGGTGTTCGAGTTCGTGCCGTAGAACGTACCCGTGAACGTGCTCGCGCCCGGTCCGGTGATGAAGGTGTTGGTGTTCCAGAGACCTGCATTGCGGTAGGCCGAAGCATTTTCGAGCGAGATCGTCGCCGACACGCCGTTACCGAACGAAGCGGTGTAGGCGATCTGCGGGATACCGGTCGTGTTGTTCGAACCGGCCATGAAGCCCGACGAGATGTAAGGCTTGTTGAGGGCCCACTGCGGATCGAACTGCGAGACGGCCTTACCGAAGGTGAAGCCGGCGAACTGAATGAAGGCGTAGTCGACTTCGGTGAAGCCACCAGCGATCGATTCACGGTTCTGCGAGAAGTCGAACTGCATGTTCGCGTAGGTACGAACGACACCGTATTCGGTGGCAGTGCGGGTATCGGTGGTCAGGTTGATACGTTCGCGGGTGATGAAATAATCCTTGGTCCAAAGATTATTGCCACCAGCGCCACCCTGCCAGAACGGGGTGTCGTAAGCTGCGGCGTTGAACGAGGTGTCCAAACGGATCGCGCCGCCGATCTTGATGCAGGTGTCGGTGCCCGGGATGTAGTAGAAACCCGCGCCGTAGAGGGAGCAGATCTTCACGTATTCGACCGCTTTGGCCTTGACGGGAAGATCGGCTGCCTGAGCTCCGCCGACGGCGAGCAGAGCTGCCGTCGAGCCGAGAATAAGGCCCTTAATCGTCTTCATGTAAACCTCCAAGTTGCTTTAGGGAAGGTTCTGCAACGGGGTGGAGGCCACCCTGAAGACAAGTCCCCTTAATCCCTGACAACCCGCAAACGCTCCGAATCGCAAAACCCGTCGCACGAGCGTGCCGACGAGATTCAGGACGAACCACCTTACGGGACGACCTCGGGATGCCCCCCTCCGTCGCACCGAGACCATCTCCTAAGGCTTCTCGCTCCGCAACAATGGAACGCCTCAAAGCGGCCTCCATTCGGCCGTTTCCTAGGCTGTGTTGCTTAAATCACACGGACTCGTGAATGCGAATTCTCGGCAAGCAATTGTTTCAAAATCAGAATTTCCAGCGCCGCATTTCAGGGCACCGATCCATCCCGTAACGAGCAGAAACACATTCTCACTCGCATTCGATGTATCTGGCCGACTTTGCTGGCCCATCGGCCGAATCGCCTCGCATTTGCCGGAGCGATAAATTCCGGGCGGATGGCAATCGATAAACGGCCTCGGGGCCCATTTCCCAGCGGCAAATGCACCACAGGCGGGCGCGGCATCTGAATGTTATAAAGACACATCCACATCGGACGTGTCCGATTTCTGCGAACATGCGCTGAAGACTGCGATCTGGCGCTTGCGGCTCGCGACGGTGTCGGGCATATGCAGCAATGATGGAGCTGTGGCCGAGTGGCTGAAGGCACCGCTTTGCTAAAGCGGCATACCTCTCAAGGGTATCGAGGGTTCGAATCCCTCCGGCTCCGCCATTACTTCCTGCAACTATCTGAAATCATTGATTAGGCTCGTCGATTGGATTCTGCCCCAAACGCGCGCGATTAGAGTAGCCCAAACGGCTCGGCTGAGCCGACGCTACCAACGCCTCGGAGTTGTCCTGTGGAGAGATTGAGCCGAATTGCCGGAAGCAAGATGACCGTGGAGGCAAGCCGCCTCCTGATCTCAGATGTCCCGGGCCCAACCTTCCCGCTCCGTGCATTTATCCTCCAAAGCCTGGACCGAAAATTCGTAACGGTCCTTCTTTAGTCGGCCATCCTGAATCTTCAGGTGGGTTACGACAAATGAGCCATCATCCATTTGCGCGAGATGGCCGTGTGCGAGTTTTACCCGCATTTCGTTCAGTGCCAGAGCCTTGCTCATTGCCTTCCTAGCCATCTCGACGACGGGCTGCTCTAGTTTGGGTCGGTCCTGAGTCCCCGGCTGGCTGCCATACGAAGTCGCATTACCAAGACCCGCTTTAATAGCATTGGCCTTGGCGGCGAAATTTCCGATCGCTGCAAGTATAAGATCCTGATGCGGCCCCTCAGCCTTGAGCAGAGATTTCAGCACTTCTCCAATTCTCATCTCGACGTCAGCAAAGGCAACAAAGAAGCCGCCCAAAGCAAGTCGGCCTAAGCTTTTTGGATTCAGGTCTGACATCCGCCGTCCTCGCTGCGAGACATGATTATGATAGACGAAGCCGGGTACGAATCCGCCATCACCTGCCACGACAGCACGCCCCCTCCCCGGACGACGCTCGCGGTCGCCGCCGTGGCGTCACATCCTGGATGACTGATCTACCAGGTCTGATTCCGCGAATTGTCTCCAACGCCATAGCCGTAGCCGGGATAGGACTGCGATACCCCGCCGGGCGCCCCAACATAGCTGCCCCCGCCGACATAGCTGCCAAAGGCATCACGCGGCGATGCGCGCCTCACCTGCCGGTTCTTGCGTGCCGCACTGATATCGGTGGATGTGACAGCAGCGGACGCGTTGATCGATTGCAGATAGGCGGGCGCCGATGCAGCAACTGCAGGCTGGGCTGCGCCAACGGCAATAACCACCAGACTCGCAAGGCCGCTGGCGCGGATGATCGATGGGAGCGTGAGTTTCTTCGTCGACATGGCATTGTCCTTTTTGTTGCGCGGCCTCTCGGCCTCGTTGCAGGCGACGAGACAGACATTGGGGCGCACATGCCCGTTACAACCGTGATGCTCGTAACAAGGCCGTGACGTGGCTACGGCACATTTGGAAACATGCGAGGGAGTGCGCGATATGAAATGGGCTGCCGTGATGGCCGTCGCGATGGCGATCTCATCTGCCGCCCCGGGGCAGACCCTTAAGCTGATGGATCTCAAGGAGGTCGATCCGGCGCTGCTTAGGGATATCTACGGAGCCTGGGAGCTGCAGGACGCCAAAGGCAGCAAACGCTGCCGCGTCGTTTTGAAGAGCGACAGCACCATCGGCGGCTCACAGATCGACGTGGCCAAGGACTGCGCCTGGACTTTCCCCGTCATGGACGAGATCGCGGCGTGGCGGCTCTATGAGGGATGGACGATCGGCTTGGCCGACGCGACCCGCAAACTGCGCATCCGTTTCTCGACGCCGGACAACCGCTATGTGGCGGAGCCGGAGACCGACGGCATCTTCACCATCGTCAAGAAGTAGCGGCTCATCACGCTGCCCTGGCGGGCATCGCCGCCTGCCAAACCACCGCGAAAGCGCGCAGTCGGATTAATGAACCGTCGACAGCCAGGCGCGGGCATCGCGCTGCGCGGCGGCGATCTCGACATCCGACATCATCTCGGCGACTTCGCGGCGCATCGGGATGGCGTCGACCCGGCCCTTGAGGGCAGCGAGGTTGAACCACTTGTGCGCGGCGACGAGGTCAACGATCCCCGAACGGCCCGACGCCCAGTACAGACCGCGCTCGAACAGCACGTCCTGGATGGCGGTCTCTGCGATCGGCATCGCAGCTTCAAAATCGATCTGCCCCTGAAACATCGGTCATTCCTTTTTTTGCTTTTGCCGCCCCAAACCGAGCGCGGCTCCCGTCCGTTATCTGATGCAATCCCAACCGCCGTTTGCCGGCTTGTTGGGATCAATATGACCGATCAAATTTGAAGAGCAGTTTAAGTATCGGGATGAACGAAATCTGAAGAGCCGAAGCCGAAACCGGCTCATACGCCGCCAAAAACCCAGCATTTATGCGGGTTTTCTGCATTTCCGCGGAATTCGGTTTACCCTGCTGTTTGGGGATGCCGTAACCATCTCGGCAGCGTTGGCGACCAGGGATGTTAAAAGGGCCTGCTCCGCGCATGCGACGACGCCAATGCGAGATACGTCACAGCGAGCAGATCAAAAGCTATTCGGGATCGGGACATTCAAAGCGCCGGGGATGAACCGCACCGGCAAAAAACGAGGGCGTCGGCAACACGTCAGGATCATATCTCATGTGGCCGGAGCCACCGATGAAACTGCGGACCAATGATCCGCACCGAATAAAGAACGCCAATCACGGAATGACCGGCTTCTTTGCCGGACCGGTTCTCGGGGAGAGCAAGCTCTGCCTCGAAGTGACGGTCCAGCCGTTTGACCTGATGTCTCGCCGACACCCTCTTTCGTCGACCAGAGCTGCGATCAATATCCGCTTCGAGAAGCAAATTGTCGTCGAGGCTCTCGTGACGTCGCCGGCGTTGCCACCGGCGTCGATCGTGGCAGAAGAAGTTACTTCTTCTTGGCGACCTTCTTGGTCTTCTTCGCGGTCTTCTTCACAGCGCTCTTCGCTGCCTTCTTGACGGTCTTCTTGACTGCCTTCTTCGTAGCTTTCTTGGCCATGTTGCCCTCCAATAAAGAGATGACTTGATCGCTGCGTGCACTCGGGAATCGAAATGCACTTCATCCCGAATACACCAACGATTTCAAAAGAACAGTCTCCCGCTTAAGGAAGTGTTGATGAGCGCAACGCGCCACTTCCCCCACGGGCTCAGTCACAACTTGAAATCCGGCACGCGAGGCGACGCGAGAAACGCCCGAAAACGTTGCGTCCACAAATGTCAAGATTGCAGAAAGTGCTTATTTTTTCCGTACGCCCGCAATTCGTACTATCAAACAACTACACAAACTTCTGCCGCCCCCAGGCCTGAGTCGGGGCACTGAAAACAGGTGCTGCGGACTCTGAGTCGAGATTTTTGGCAATGAAAATATTTTTCGGGAAAACGCGTTCGCGACTTATCGGTGCTGGCCACAACCGCACTTTTTGTCAGCTGACGGCACGCCGATTCGCGATCTGATCCCGCGCTCGTGACCGTTTATCGCGTAGGTTACGACGCGCCAACGAGGTCTGCCAAAACGAAAACGGCGCCGCTCGAGGCGGCGCCGCGGTCATCGCAAGGCCGTCGTCAGATACCGAGCTTGCTCTTGAGGAGGTCGTTGACGACCTGCGGATTGGCCTTGCCGCCCGAGGACTTCATCACCTGGCCGACAAACCAGCCCATCAGAGCCGGCTTGGCCTGCGCCTGCGCGACCTTGTCGGGATTGGCTGCGATGATGTCGTCGACCACCTTCTCGATGGCGCCGGTGTCCGTCACTTGCTTCATGCCGCGCTCTTCGACAAGCGCGCGCGGATCACCGCCTTCCGTCCAGACGATCTCGAACAGGTCCTTGGCGATCTTGCCGGAGATCACGCCTGAGCCGATCAGGTCGATAATGGCAGCCATCTGCGCCGCCGACACCGGTGACGACGCGATGTCCTGGCCTTCCTTGTTGAGGCGCCCGAACAGTTCATTGATCACCCAGTTGGCGGCGAGCTTGCCGTCGCGCGCTTTGTCGGCAAGCCCGGCGAGCGTCGTCTCGAAGAACTCGGCACTCTCGCGCTCGACCACCAGCACGGCGGCGTCATAGGCCGACAGGCCGAACGCGCTGATGAACCGCGCCTTCTTCTCGTCCGGCAGTTCCGGCAGCTCGGCTCTCAGCGCAGCGACATAGTCCTCGCTGAATTCCAGCGGCAGCAGGTCGGGATCCGGGAAATAGCGGTAGTCATGCGCCTCCTCCTTGGAGCGCATCGACCGGGTCTCGCCCTTGTTGGGGTCGTAGAGCCGCGTCTCCTGATCGATCGAACCGCCATCCTCGAGGATTCCGATCTGGCGCCGGGCTTCATAATCGATGGCCTGGCCGATGAAGCGGATCGAGTTGACGTTCTTGATCTCGCATCGGGTTCCCAGGGGATCGCCCGGCTTGCGGACCGAGACGTTGCAGTCGGCACGCAGGTTGCCCTTCTCCATATCGCCGTCGCAGGTGCCGAGATAGCGCAGGATGGTGCGCAGCTTCGACACATAGGCCTGCGCCTGTTCGCTTGAGCGCATGTCTGGCTTGGAGACGATCTCCATCAGCGCCACGCCGGAGCGATTGAGATCGACGAAGGTCTGCGTCGGGCTCTGGTCATGCACCAGCTTGCCGGCATCCTGTTCGAGATGCAGACGCTCGATGCCGACGGCGATGGTCTGGCCGTCGGACAGCTCAACCGTGACCTCGCCCTCGCCGACGATCGGCGACTTGTACTGGCTGATCTGGTAGCCCTGCGGCAGGTCCGGATAGAAGTAATTCTTGCGGTCGAAGGTCGAACGCCGGTTGATCTGCGCTTTCAGGCCAAGGCCGGTGCGGACCGCCTGCTTCACGCATTCCTCGTTGATGACCGGCAGCATGCCCGGCATCGCCGCATCGACGAGGGACACATGACTGTTAGGCGCGCCGCCGAACTCCGTGGACGAGCCGGAGAACAGTTTGGCGTGAGAATTGACCTGGGCGTGGATCTCCAGACCGATGACCATTTCCCAGTCGCCGGTGGCGCCCTTGATGAGCTTCGAAGGTTTGACAGGTGCGTTCATGGAGCGGTTTCTACCGCGACCGCGGGCGCGGGAAAACCCCCAGTGAGGCTTTCCAGCGTCGCTTCCAGGGCATTTGCCCCTACCGATCAGATGCCCGAAGCGAAAGCCCTGAACACGGAGCTGGCACGCAACGTCTCGCGACCGGCCAGGATCAAGTCATCGACCTGTCCCTGCGGCAGCTGGAAACGCGTCGGAACGGCTTCGAGCACTGCGGCACGCGCCGGATCTAGCTGATCGAACCCAAGCCGGCCGACGAAGAGCTGCAGATCGGTACAGCGCCAGCCGGGCCGCGCGCCATAACGGGCACGCTCTGCCGCCGACAAGCCGCAGCGCCACTTGATCAGCGACGATTGCCAATCCTTCATGGTTCGGTCGAATGCGGTGTAGCTGGAGCCGATGCTGGCATCCATGGTGGTGTCCACCGCAGCCTTGATCAGATCGACGCCTTCAGGCCCTTCCACCGTATTGATCCAGTTGCCGGAGAGACCGACTTTGGAATCCACCACCATAAATATCCCGCGGCGCAGCCGGACCGCCTGCTGCGGTGTCATCGGGCCATAGGGTGTCTCGGAGGATTCGCGCACGATGGTCAGCGCAGAGACGCCATAGTTGTCGACCAGCCCGCCATCCATCAGCTTGATGTAGGGCACCGCGCCGTCGCGGTAACGCATCACTGCCTTGGAATAGGCACTCAACATCGGCGACGCATTGCGGTTCGCGGCTGCGCGCGCGACCCAAGGCGGCAGCGGCTCGTTGCATGTGCCGGGGAAGGCCTGCACCACGGCCGGCGCAAAGGCGAGCGGCACCGCGGCCGACGCAGCCACTGCGCCCGACAGCGGATACTTGCTGAGATCGCTGCAGATCGCGGCGAAGGCCGTGTTGTCGAACACGAACGGCACGCGGTTATAGATATCCGAGGCGTTGATCCAGACCCGTGGCGACCCGCTATTTCGCAGGCTGCCAAAAGTCGCATTCTGGAACAGGTTGGCGTCGAGCCAACTGGTGAAGCCCTTGGAGTCATTGATGCCGCCGCCCAAGGCACGGCCGATAGTACCTAGCGACAACTGCGTCGTCAGTCCGGCCTCGGCATTCTGCAGCAGGAAACGTTCACGGAAGTCCGACAGCGCCGCGCGCTTCTTCAAACCGTAATAAGCCGCCGTGACCGAACCGCCGGAAACGCCGGACAGAAAATCGATGCGCTCCAGCATGGTGTCGGATGCACCGCGCATGCGGATGCTGCCCAGTTCTTCCAGGACACCGAACGAAAACGCCGCAGCGCGCGTGCCACCGCCGGAGAACGAAAAACCGATCAGCAGGTCGTCCTGCTCGGCAGCATCCTTGAAAACGGCGTCGAGATTGGGATCGAGGGAGGCGCCGGCCAGCGGCACGTTGGCGGGAAGGTTGTAGACCGACGTACAGCCCAGCAGCAGCGCACAGGTCGTGACCACGACACCGATCGAACGCAACGCACTCATCACTTCTCTACCGATCCCACAAGACGGCCGCACCAAACGGCACGGACCGTGTCCGGACGGTCCCCAATCCGGAATCTCAATCAGATATTACCGTAAAGCGTTGCAATTCGATGCAAACTGACGATCCGGCACCAATCGCGCCAGCAACGTGGCTAATGAATGGTGAAACAAGGTGCGCGCCAAATGGCGCGGCGCCAATCCTCAGTTCAGCTGCGTGCCCGGCGCGGCATCAAATACCAGCGTGAACCAGCTGCCCTGCCCGCGAATGCTCTCGGCGTTGAACTTCACGTTCGGCGCATTCTCTTTGAGCGTCTGCAGGATCAGCGCGCCGAGCTTGCGCGGCGACGGCCACTCCTGACCTTCGCCAAGGCCGATACCGTCATCGGCGACAACCACCGTGACGAGGCCGCCTTCCAGCTTGCAGATCAGTTTGATCTGACCGTCGGCACGGCCGACGAAGGCGTATTTCAGCGCGTTGGTGAGCATCTCGTTGACCAGCAGTCCCGCCGGCATCGCGATATTGATCGACATCGGGCAATAGCCAACCTGCAGATCGAGCGTGATATCCGCCGTCGCGCTCGCAGCCATCACGGCATTGGCGATGTCCGACAGATACTGGCCAAGATCGATCTCGGGCGTCGCATTCTCGTCGGACAGCGTCCGGTACAGTACTGTCAGCGCATCGATCCGGCTCGCCAGCCGGCCAAGCGCAACAGCCTCGCCTTCCACGGCCGAGCGGGCTTCGAGCCGCACCAGCGCCGTGATGAGCTGCAGATTGTTCTTCACCCGATGCTGCAGCTCGCGCATCAGCATGTCGCGGTCGCGTATCTGGTTCTCGAATTGCTCGATCTGCGCCCGCTCGCGGCCGCCGACATCGACCAGCGCGGCGATCCGGAAATTCTCGACGCCGTCGTCACTCTCGATCACCGAGGCATAGGCCTGCACGATCACCAGCCGATCGACCGGCACCGACGGACGGAAAACACCGATGAAATCCTCGCCGTCGCGGATCGCTTCGCCCAGCGTCTGGCTCTGGTTGTCTTCGTTGAGAAAGCCGTCGAGACAGGTCCAGCTCTGGCCTTCGACATCGGCCGGCGCCATTGTCATCAGTTGCTCGAAGGCCTTGTTGATATAGACAACCTGCTGATCGCTGCCCAACCCGCGCGAGATGGCGAGCGCAACGGGAACATGATCCAGCAGATGCTTGTAGCGATCATTCTCGATCGCCTGCGCAAGCTTCGGGGAACCCAGAATCTGATCGACCTGTTGGGAAGGCGGAAGCCCGTCGTCGGTGCTCATGCACGGTCCATGCTCATAGGCAAACCATGGCCAAGTGCACCGCAAAACGCAATGTCAAACGCGCAACACCCTAAAGCGTTCTTGAGCGGAGTGGCAGCTGGCTCGCGTCAAGAAAACGCGCGCCACACAAGAACTCCAGGCGGATGATGTCAGGCCCACCACTTGGGCGGCGTGAAACGCCCCGATGCCTGCTCAATGGTTTCGCCGAGCGAGAACAGCGTTTCCTCGTCGAATGGACGCCCGATCAGCTGCAGCCCGAGCGGCAATCCCTGCGCGTCCTTGCCGGCGGGAACCGCGATGCCCGGCAGGCCGGCCATGTTCACCGTCACCGTGAAGATGTCGTTGAGATACATCTCGATCGGATCGGCGCCGCCCTTCTCACCAATGCCGAAGGCGGCCGACGGTGTCGCCGGCGTCAGGATCGCATGGATGCCCTTGGCGAAGCATTCTTCGAAGTCGCGCTTGATCAGCGTGCGCACCTTCTGCGCGCGCAGATAATAGGCGTCGTAATAGCCGGCGGAGAGCACATAGGTCCCGATCATCACGCGGCGGCGCACTTCCGCGCCAAAGCCTTCAGCGCGGGTATTCTCATACATGTCACTGATGCTGCGGCCGGGCACGCGCAGGCCGTAGCGCACACCGTCATAGCGCGCGAGGTTCGACGAGGCTTCGGCGGGCGCCACGATGTAATAGGCCGGCAGCGCGTATTTAGTGTGCGGCAACGACACGTCGACGAGTTCGGCACCGGCGGCCTTGAGCTGCGCAGCGCCTTCCGACCAAAGCTTTTCGATCTCGGCCGGCATGCCGTCGATGCGATATTCCTTGGGAATGCCGATCTTCATACCCTTCACGGACTTGCCGATCGCCGCCTCGTAGTCCGGCACGTCGCGATCCACGGACGTCGAGTCCTTCGGATCGTAGCCGGCCATCGAGCGCATCAGGATCGCGGTATCGCGCACGGTGCGCGCGATCGGCCCGGCCTGGTCGAGCGAGGACGCGAAAGCGACCGTGCCCCAGCGCGAGCAGCGGCCATAGGTCGGCTTCATACCGACGATGCCGGCGAACGCCGCAGGCTGGCGGATCGAACCGCCGGTGTCGGTCGCAGTGGCGCCAAGGCAGAGACCTGCGGCAACGGCCGATGCCGAACCGCCGGACGAGCCGCCGGGCACCAGATTGACGTCGGAGCCGTCGCGCCGCCACGGATTGATCACCGGACCGAAGAACGAAGTCTCGTTCGCCGAGCCCATGGCGAATTCATCATTGTTCAGCTTGCCGAGCATCACGGCACCGTCACGCCATAGCTGTGCGGTCACGGTCGACTCGTAAGGCGGCACGAAATTGCCAAGTATCTTCGAACATGCGGTTGTGCGCACGCCCTTGGTGGCGAACAGATCCTTGATCCCCAGCGGAATGCCGCCAAGCCAGCCACCCTCGCCTTTGGCGAGTTTAGCGTCGGCCGCCTGCGCCATGGCGCGCGCCTGATCCGGCGTCTCCAGCACATAGGCGTTCAACACGCGCGCGGCTTCCATCGCCTTGAGATGCGCATCGGTCAGTTCGACTGACGTGAAGGATTTGGTCGCAAGGCCGTCACGCGCCTCGGCGAGTGTCAGCGACGTCAGATCTGTCATCTATTTATTGACCGGGCTGCAAAAGAAGGGAGAGAGCGTCTTGTCGTTTTCAGGTGCATCTTTTTTGAAAGAGCTGCGGCGGAGCTTGTCGTCAGCCTCCTGTGCGGCCTGAACCTTGTCGAGGATGGCATCCAAGGCCGCGTCGACGTTCTTGACCTTCCCCTGACGCTCCATCTCGTCGAGGTAGTCCATATAGAGCTGATAGGACTTTTCATCGTCGCAAAGCAGGCACATGGCGGTTTCCGTCCAAACGGTTCTTGCTCGATTACTCGACGACCTTCGGCACCAGGAAGAAGTGATCCTCCGACTCCGGCGCATTCGCCGTCACCGCATCGACGATCTCGCCATCAGTGACGACATCGGCGCGCTTCTTCATTTCCATCGGCATCACCGAGGTCATCGGCTCGACGCCGTCGACATTCACTTCCTGCAACTGCTCGACAAAGGCCAGCATCGCGTTCAGCTCGCCCTGCAGATGGGGAACTTCAGCGTCAGTAACCGCGATCCGCGCGAGATGCGCGATACGGCGAACGGTGGCAGCATCGACGGACATTATATAGGGCCTCAGGCAAAATCTGCCCGCCGTATAGCAGACGGAGGTTTCGCGCCGCAACCGGCGGACGCCTCCGCCTTGTTTGGCGCCTTAGCCCCGCAATTCAGCCATCCGCGCCAATGCGGCCGCCGCCAGCGACCGTGTCAGCTCCGCCGCAGGCCGTTCGCTGCCCATTCCGACCGACTGTCCGGCCCAGAGATTGGTAAAATCGGTCCGACCGAGCTTCTCGGCGGCGGCTTTCAGAGGCCCTAGCGCGGTTGCCGAATGCGGGAATGCCGGCGCATCGGGCGAGACCGGCCCGACCTCGCGCATCACGCGATTGATGACGCCGCGAGCGGGTCGCCCGGTCATGACATTGGTAATGACGGTGGAGGCATCCGACGCCCCGGCCAGGGCTGCACGACCCGGCCCGCTCACCTTGGATTCCGGCGTCCGCAGATAGGCGGTGCCGATCTGCACACCGGCCGCGCCGAGCGCAAAGGCTGCCGCGATGCCACGCCCATCGGCGATACCGCCGGCCGCGATCACCGGCACCTTCACCGCATCCACCACCTGCGGCAACAGCGCGAACAGGCCGGGCTGCGTGGCGATATCCTCGGTCAGGAACATGCCGCGATGACCGCCGGCCTCCGCCCCCTGCGCAATGACCGCGTCGACGCCGCGCTCTTCGAGCCAGACGGCTTCCTTGACGATGGTCGCAGAGGCAATGACCCGACAGCCGGCTGCCTTGATGCGCTTCAAGAGCGCCGGGTCCGGCAGGCCGAAGTGAAAGCTGACCACTTCGGGCTTCAGCTCTTCCACCAGCGCGCACATCGCCTCGTCAAACGGCGCGCGGTTGGCCGCATTGATGTCTGCATTCGGATCGAGCCCGAGTTCGGCGTAATAGGACGACAGCCGCTTGCGCCAGTTGGCCTCGCGTGCCGGATCGGCGTCCACCGCCGTATGGCAGAAGTAATTCATGTTGACCGGCGCGGAGACGCGCTGGCGCACGATATTGATCTGCTCACGGGCTTTCTCCGGCGAGATCATAGCGCACGGCAACGAGGCCAGTGCGCCGCCCTCCGCTGCGCCGATCATGATGTCGGCATCCTGCACACCTGCCATTGGCGCCTGCACGATGGGAAATTCGGTGCCGAATAAGTCGATCAGTCGGCGGTCGGGCCACATGGGGGATCTCCGGATTCTTGCGACAATCTTGCGGCAATGCCTCTGAATCCAGCGGCAAAGCAGTAACGATCTTGAGACAAACGTGAGGAAATGGCACGCGCATCATTGCCGAGCCTTGCTCAGGCTAACACGGCCGCACCCGCGTAAGCTATGCGGTTGCGCGGGGGATGAGCATCCACTTGCGCAGCGCCACGCCGGCCCAGATCGCCTCCACCAGCCCGAACGGCCAGGCGCCCTGCAGGAAGCCATAGAGCGATCCGAGCCCGCAGGCGCCGGCAAAGGCCAACGTGAACCACGGACTGCGTGCCTCCAGCGCGTAGCAGACCAGCATGGCGCTGACGGCGAACAGTCCAAACAGGCTGAGAGCGTCCATAGATCGAGCTCGTGACATAAGACGCAGAAACGCGGGAACGATGCTACCTTGCCGCAAATCACCACCGATGTGAAACGCGACCGATGACCGCTGCCATTCCCGAACTCACCACGCCCAGGCTGATCCTGCGCCCACTCGTGCTGGCTGACTCCGATGCCGTGCAAAGGCTTTTCCCGCGAATAGAGGTGGTGCGTTTCCTGGCCAGCCGCGTGCCATGGCCCTACCCGGCTGATGGCGCCTTCACTTTCCTGCGCGATGTCGTGCTGCCAGGCATCGAGCGTGGCACCGAATGGCACTGGTCAATCCGTCTGAAGAGCGCACCGGACCAGTTGATCGGCATGATCAATGTCAGGGACGGCGTCGACGACAACCGCGGCTTCTGGCTCGATCCCGCCTGGCACGGGCAAGGGCTGATGACCGAGGCCAGCGATGCCGTGACCGATTACTGGTTCGACACCCTGCAGCGGCCCGTCCTGCGCGTCATCAAGGCCATCGCCAACACGGCTTCACGCCGGATTTCGGAAACCTCCGGCATGCGCGTGATCGCCACCGAGGATCGCGACTACGTCTCCGGCCGTTGGCCCTCGGAAATCTGGGAAATGACCGCCGAGGAATGGCGCAGCCGCCGTCCGCCCCGATAATTGCGGCGCAGCGTTTGATCTGATGGCTCCGCATGTTATGCGGGACCATGCCTGCAGTCATCCTTCCCCTCGTCGAAGCCGCCGCACATCTTCCGGCCCGCGGTGCGCTGATCGGTCTCGATCTCGGCACCAAGACCATTGGTGTCGCGGTGTCCGATCCCGATCGCCGTCTCGCCACCGGCATTGAGACTGTCGAGCGAACTGCCTTCAAGGCGGATGCCGCACGCCTCATCAAGCTTGCCGCTGAGCGAAATATCTGCGGCTTCGTCCTTGGTCTTCCCATCAATATGGACGGCAGCGAGGGACCGCGCGCGCAATCGACACGCGCCTTCGCCCGCAACTTCTCGAAACTGACCGAACTGCCGATCGCCTTCTGGGACGAGCGGCTCTCCACATCTGCGGTCGAGCGCGAACTGATTGCCAATGATGTCAGCCGCGCCAAACGCGCCAAAGTCATCGACGAACATGCCGCGATCTTCATTCTTCAGGGTGCGCTAGATCGCCTCGCCGCCTTGCTGCGCACGCCGGATATTCGCTGACCCCATGCTGACGGTATTTGCCGCTCTCGTCCCGGTCTTCCTGCTCATCGTGCTCGGCTACGCGCTGCGGCGCCTGCTACTGAAACAGAACATCGAATGGGTCGGGCTGGAACAGCTCGTCTATTACGTGCTGTTCCCCGCCCTGCTCATCGACACGCTGGCGCGCGCCAATCTGTCCTCGGTACCCATTGCAGGTGTCGGCGGTGCCTTGTTGCTCTCCGTCATCCTGATGTCCGCGCTATGTCTGGCGCTGCGTCCGTTGCTGGCGCGGGCCATCGGCCTCGATGGGCCGGCATTTACGTCGCTGTTTCAGGGCGCCACGCGTTGGCAGACCTTCGTGGCACTATCGGTCGCCGGCAATCTGTGGGGCGACCTCGGCATCACGCTGGCGTCCGTGGGTATGGTCGCGATGATCCCGCTGCTGAATATTCTAGCGGTCTGGGTGCTGGCGCATTATGCCTCGCCGCAGCGGCTGTCCTGGCCGGCGCTGCTGCTAACCATCGCCAAGAACCCGCTGATCTGGGCCTGCGTGATCGGCCTCGCGATCAACCTGGCCGGATTGCCCGTGCCGCGCCCCGCACACGAATTCCTCGATGCACTCGGGCGCTGCTCTCTGGCGATGGGCCTGCTCATTGTCGGCGCAGGTCTTCAACTCGAAGGCCTGCACCGACCCGGCATGGCTGCAGCACTGACGGTCGTCTTGAAACTCGCCGTGATGCCGCTGATCGCCATGGGCCTCGGCATCGCCTTCGGCCTGTCCGGCACCAACCTCGCGGTGGTCGTCTGCTGCGCGTCGGTGCCGTCGGCATCGAACGGCTATATTCTGGCGCGGCAGATGGGCGGCGACGCGCCCCTCCTGGCGCAGATCCTGACCATTCAAACCACGCTGGCGGTCCTGACCATGCCCATCTTCATTGCACTGGCGGAATAGCTACGGCGATATCACACCGTTCGCGATCAGCAGCGTCTGAACAGTCGCCGCCAGATTGTTGAGGCCATGCAGAAAGATCGTCAGCAATGTCGAGTGGCTGCGGTAACGCATATAGCCGAACAGCAGGCCGATGGTGAAAATCTCGACGAAGAAGAACCAATCGTATTGCAGATGCATCGCCGTCCAGACCAGCGATGACGCCACGATGGCGCCAAACGGCCGCAAGAACGATTCCGACCAGCCGCGATAGAGGAAGCCACGCGCGAAAAACTCTTCGGTCATCGGCGCCCCGACGCAGAACGCGATCACGAGCAACCACAGCGCGCCGTCGGCGCGGGCCGACTTCAACACTTCCAGCATGAAAGTCGGCGCGGAGTCGCGCCCCATGCCTTTTGCGACCAGCTCCCAGGCGCCGACCAGCACGATCAGCGCCACCGTGCCAATGACATAGTTTTTCCAGGACGTGCCGCGTAACCCCAGATAGTCGGCGAAGGATTGCCGCGCCATGCGCGTCGCCAGCCACAGCGCCAGACACACTGCCGGAAGCCCCATGAGAACGGACGCGGCGATGGTCGTACCGCTGCTCATCGCCTTGATCAGCAGCGTCGCATCGAGTGGCGCATGTTTGATCAGCAGGTAATAGGCGACGACGGTCAACTGGCCGACGAACATCGCGGCAAAAGCGAACAGACCCCAGAGGCAAGTGCCCCAGAATTTCCAGACCCGCGGCAGCTTTGTCGCGGGTGGCAGATCCGAGGGTGCGACGGGAGCGATCGGCGTCTCTAGTGCACTCACTGCGGCAACGCCCGCTCGAGCAGTCCCCGCCCCTGAGCTTCGGTCAATTCAGCGGTGCCGTAGATCGCGTTGCGCGCACCATCGAGGCGTGTCCGCGCAAACAGTTCGGCATGGGGCGGATGTACCATGTTCAGCGCGGCGCAGGCTGCCAGCAACGCCAGCGATTCCACTGCTTGCCGCGCTACACGCTCGCTATCGGGCCGCAGCAAGGTGCGAATGATAAAGGCCGCAGTGTCGGCCGCGCCGGGCAGTCCGCGCGTCTCCAGCATCAGATCCTGCAGCACCGCGGTCGATGCGTCGCCTTCGCGCGACAGCGCCCGCAGCACATCGAGACACATCACGTTGCCGGAGCCTTCCCAGATCGCATTGACCGGCGCCTCGCGATAATGCCGCGCCAGAATGCCCTCCTCGACATAGCCGTTGCCGCCCATGCATTCCATCGCCTCATAGAGGAAGCCCGGCGCCGATTTGCAGACCCAGTATTTCACCACCGGCGTCAGGAAACGCATATAGGCGGCCTCGGATGAATCTTCCGGCGCCAAATCGAAGGCGCGACACAGCCGCATCACCAGCGCCGTCGATGCCTCGACATGCAGGGCCATGTCGGCGAGCACACTTTGCATCATCGGCTGGTCGGCGAGGTGTTTCTGGAACACGCTGCGATGCCTGGCGTGATGCAGCGCATGGACCAGACCCGAGCGCATCAAACCGGCGGATGCTGTGGCGCAATCCTGCCGCGTCAGCTGCACCATCTGGATGATGGTGCGGATGCCCTTGCCCTCGTCGCCGACGCGCAGTGCATAGGCATCGTTGAACTCGACTTCCGACGAGGCATTGGAGCGATTGCCGAGCTTGTCCTTCAGACGCTGGAAATTCAGCGCATTGAGCGAACCGTCGGGCCGGAACCGCGGCATGAAGAAACAGCTCAACCCGTCATCAGCCTGCGCCAGCACCAGAAACGCGTCGCACATCGGTGCCGACATGAACCATTTGTGGCCGCTGATCCGATACGCATCGCCGTCGCGCACCGCGCGCGTCATGTTGCTGCGCACGTCCGTGCCGCCCTGCCGCTCGGTCATGCCCATGCCCAGCGTCATGCCACGCTTGGCCGACCATGGCGCGAAGCTCGGATCGTAATCGCGGCTGGCAATGACCGGCATCACCTGCGCCAGCACATCCGGCTGCATCGCCAGCGCGCCGACGGCAGCGCGTGTCATGGTGATCGGGCATAGATGTCCGGTCTCGACCTGCGCCGCCATGTAAAATTTTGCGGCGCGCGCCACTTCGGACGCGCCGCGTGCGGACTTGCCGTCACGCGTCCATGTCGAATTGTGAATTCCCGCTGCAACGCTCTGTGCCATCAGCTCGTGATAGGCTGGATGAAACTCAATCTCGTCGCGCCGGTTACCGCGTGCATCAAAAGTCCGCAGCTTCGGCGTATTCTCGTTGGCCAGCCGCGCGCGCTGTGCCATCTCGGCCGATCCCCAGAGCTGACCGAATTCGGCGTGGTCGACATAGGCGAACGAGCCCTCATTCATCGCGACCGCTTCCACGAGCGGCCGGTCCAGCTCGAACAGATTGACGTCCTCGAAGGGAGGCGACTGGTTAAGCACCGCATGAATGGCAGAGGTGGCGTCGGTCATGAATCAGTTCCGGCTGGAGGCGGTATTGCGAATCATTTTACGCCGGATCGGCCGGGATTTCACGGGGCTATCTTGCCTGCCGCGCAATCGGGAAATCGTAGGCGCGCGCGCCTATGCCCGGCAGCGAGAAGTGCCACCATTCCTTGGAATAATTCACAAAGCCCTGCCTGCCCATCGCAGTTACCAGGAGATCCCGCCAGCGCCGCTGCGCGGGTGAAATCGCGCGCGATCCGGTATGCGCCTTGGCATCGGAGCAATCGTAACCCGTGCCCATGTCGACGCTGCCCTCGGGCGCGCGCTGTGCTTCCGGCGCGATGCAGCTTGCATAGGCCTTGTTCGGATCGAATGCCGGCGACGCAGGCGCACGCAGATCGACCAGCGTCAGATCGAGCGCCGCACCGGTGGAGTGGCCTGAGCGCTCGGCGATGTAGCCGAGCCTGAACAGATCCACCTTGCTGAAGGATGGATTGTAACGCTTCTGCGCCGGTGTCTCGTTGCCATCGCGCGCCCACGCCACCATGTCGCGCGACGCCCGCACCGGCCGATAGCAATCCAGCATTTTCAGCGACAGGTTTTGCGCCATCAACTCACGCTGCACATTCTGCAGCGCGAGGCCGACCGGGCGCTTCACCACGCATTCCGCGCTATCATAGCCACTGAGCTTGCGGCCGACAAAATTGTTGACGTCGGCATAGCGGATGTCCTGCCGGATCGAGGGATCGATATCGCGCAGGAACACGAAATCATCGGGCAGCGTCTGTGATTGCGCGGGCGTAACGCCAAGCATGATCGCGGAAAGGCCCCACATCATCGCAACGGATCGTTTGAGACAATTGATCATCAGGGCTTCCGCCATCCAATCGGGGCGACTTGATGCAAAGGCGGCTGGGGCGAACGCGCCGATAAGTCGGGTCAAGTGGTTCGAGCTGACGGACCCGCCGCCAATGATTGACCGAACAGGGCGCCCCCCGCGTCAGGAGACAGTCGTATCGGCGTGCTGACCGTTTGGAAAGGACCGAAAGCTTGGCGCTTTACCTGCTCAAAGCCCTTGATTTGGAAACGTTCATTTTCTATAAAGAGTGATGTCGAACGCCGTACCATCATCCGCTTCCCGAGGCCCCGGCCGACCGCGTGAGTTCGACGTGGACGAAGCTCTCGATAAAGCCGTTCGGGTGTTTTGTGAGCGTGGCTATCACGCCACGTCGATCGGCGATCTGACAGATGCAATGGAACTGACCCAAGGCAGCATCTACAAGGCGTTCAAAGACAAGCGCGCGGTTTTTATTGCCGCCTTCGATCGGAACAAGGCGGTTCGCAATGAAAAGCTAGCTCGCGCCATCAAAAATGGCGCAACGGGACTGGAGCGTATTCGTAATGCCCTGGCCTTCTACGTCGAATCGTCACACGGCGCGGAGGGGTTGCAGGGATGCCTTGTCGTCGGGAGCGCAACGGAACTTGCGATCTTCGACAAGGAAGTCGCCGAGCGTGTCACGGCATCCTTCAAGCGGAATGAGGCCATGATGGCCGAGTTGATTCAACAAGGGCAGGTTGACGGCTCCATTCCCACCGGGATCGACAGCAAGGCAACCGCCCGGCTGATGCTCTGCCTGCTTCAAGGCATGAGGGTCATCGGGAAGACCGGGCGAACCCGCGCGGAGATGGCAGCCGTAGTGGAGGTTGCCATGCGCACGCTCACCTGATTTTTTTTGCCAAATTAGAAAACGAACGTTTCCTATTGTGAGGACGACCGTGACCACCATCACCGACCACCTGCCCGACAGGCGGATTGTTTCCACTGGAATGACTTTCCTCCTCGCCGCCGCCTGCGGGCTTATCGCGGCCAATGTTTATTATGCCCAGCCACTGGCCGGGCCGATCAGTGCCGCGCTCGGCCTCTCGCCGCAGGCGACGGGACTTATCGTCACCTTGACGCAGATCGGATACGGGGCGGGTCTGCTGCTGATCGTGCCGCTCGGCGATCTCATCGAGAACCGTCGTCTCACCCTCATTATGCTTGGCGTCGCCACCCTAGGGCTGCTGGGCGCGGCACTGTCACCTCACGCACTTCCGTTCCTGATCGCAGCCCTCTTCATCGGCCTCGGGTCGGTCGCGGTGCAGGTTCTCGTTCCCTATGCAGCTCATATGGCTCCTGAAGCGAGCCGGGGCCGCGTTGTCGGCAACGTCATGAGCGGGTTGATGCTTGGCATCATGCTGGCCCGCCCGGTGTCCAGTTTCATCGCTGAATTGTCGTCATGGCACGCCGTGTTCTTCCTGTCGGCGGGTGCGATGATTGTCCTCGCATTGGTTCTCAGCCACGCGCTGCCACGGCGTATGCCGACGTCGAAACTTCGTTACGGAGAACTGCTGGCCTCGATGGGGCATCTGGCGGTGACGACGCCGATCCTGCAAAGGCGTGCGCTCTATCACGCCTGCCTGTTCGGTGCGTTCAGTCTGTTCTGGACCACGACGCCGCTGTTGCTCGCGGGGCCGGAATTCCACCTGTCGCAAGGCGGGATCGCGCTTTTCGCGCTGGCGGGTGTTGCCGGTGCTGTCGCCGCCCCGATCGCGGGCCGGATTGCCGATCGCGGATGGAGTCGCCCTGCGACCGCTGTCGCCATGCTTGCGGTGGCCGGTGCTTTCCTGATGACGCACATCGCGCCTGAAGGTTCGATGCTGGCCCTCGGTCTCCTCGTCGCAGCAGCGATCCTCCTCGATTTCGGCGTCTCGGCTAATCTGACTCTCGGGCAGCGCGCGATCTTCTCACTTAGTGCGGAATTCCGCAGCCGTCTCAACGGGCTCTACATGGCGACGTTTTTTGTCGGCGGGGCGGTTGGCTCGGCGGCAGGCGGATGGGCCTACGCGCAGGGAGGATGGACACTCGCCTCATGGGTCGGTTTCGCGTTCCCCGTCGTGGCGGTCGTGTACTTCGTAACGGAATAGAACGATGCCGAGACTGCCCAGCCGCTGTCAGCTCTTTGGACGCGGCTTGTCGGCCTCGGCGTCGCCCCTCGCTGAAGGTGGTCCCAAAACGGTACGCCGTGGAGAGGATACCCGGCATTCGTCGGGCATGACGGCAAGAATGTGGTCGGACTGACCGGGGGATAACCGAAAAGCGGGCGAATCGCGCTTGCTCCGCTTTTCAACTCTGCCTATAGCTTTCGTTTTAATGACCCAAGCCACGAAATCCTCTTTCGTCCTCGGACACCGGCATTTGCTGGGCATCGAGGGCCTTTCCGCCGCGGATATCACCGGCCTCCTCGACCTGTCCGAGGAATATGTCGAGCTGAACCGCCAGGTCGACAAAAAGCGCTCCTCGCTGCGCGGTCGTACCCAGATCAATCTGTTTTTTGAGAATTCGACGCGCACCCAGTCGTCGTTCGAACTGGCCGGCAAGCGGCTCGGCGCCGACGTCATGAACATGTCGGTGTCATCGTCCTCGATCAAAAAGGGCGAGACGCTGATCGACACCGCGATGACGCTGAACGCGATGCATCCGGACATTCTGGTGATGCGCCATCACGCTTCCGGCGCGGTCGAACTGCTGGCCCGCAAGGTCGACGGCTCCGTCATCAATGCCGGCGACGGCGCCCATGAACATCCGACGCAAGCCCTGCTCGACGCATTGACCATCCGTCGCAACAAGGGCCGCCTCGAAGGTCTCGTGATCGCGATCTGCGGCGACGTGCTGCATTCGCGGGTCGCGCGTTCCAACATTCTCTTGCTCAACACCATGGGCGCGCGCGTCCGCGTGGTCGCGCCCTCCACGCTGCTGCCGCCGGGCATCGAGCGCATGGGCGTCGAGGTCGCGCGCGATATGCGCGAGGGCCTCAACGGCGCCGACATCGTCATGATGCTGCGGCTGCAGCGCGAGCGCATGAACGGCTCCTTCGTGCCGTCGTCCGCCGAATACTTCCAGTATTTCGGCCTCGACCAGAAGAAGCTCGCTTACGCCAAGCCCGATGCGCTGGTGATGCATCCCGGCCCGATGAACCGCGGTGTCGAGATCGACTCCCTCGTCGCGGACGGCGCGCAGTCGCTGATCCGCGAACAGGTCGAGATGGGCGTAGCGGTCCGCATGGCCGTGCTCGAAGCGCTCGCGCGCAACCTGCCGAACGCGTGATGCCCATGCTGACAGATCGCCGCCCTATCCTCCTCGCCAATGCGCACCTGATCGATCCATCCAGCGATCTCGACGGCGTCGGTGACGTCCTGATCGCCGACGGCGTTATCCGCGATGCCCGCCGTGGCATCGGCGCGGCCGGCGTGCCTGAAGGCACCGACATCATCAATTGCGTCGGTAAGGTCGTGACCCCCGGCCTCGTCGACATGCGCGCTTTCGTCGGCGAACCCGGCGCCAGCCACCGCGAGACTTTCGCCTCCGCCAGCCGTGCAGCCGCAGCCGGCGGCATCACCACCATCATCTGCCAGCCGGACACCTCGCCGACCATCGACAATTCTGCCACCGTCGACTTCGTCCTGCGCCGCGCCCGCGACACCGCCATCGTCAACATCCATCCGATGGCCGCCCTGACCAAGGGCCTCGAAGGCCACGAGATGACCGAGATCGGGCTGCTGAAAGCGGCCGGCGCCGTCGCTTTCACAGATGCCGACAAGAGCATCACCAACGCGCAGATCATGCGCCGCGCGCTGACCTATGCACGCGATTTCGACGCGCTGATCGTGCATTACACCGAGGATCCCGACCTCGTCGGCGAAGGCGTGATGAATGAAGGCGAGCGCGCGTCACGGCTCGGCCTGATGGGAATTCCCAATGCGGCCGAAGCCATCATGCTGGAGCGCGACATGCGTCTCGTCGCCCTCACCGGCGGGCGCTACCATGCGGCCTCACTGACCTGCATCGAATCCATCGAGATCCTGAAGCGTGCCCGCGACGCCGGCTTGCGTGTCAGCGCCTCCGCGTCGATCAATCACCTGACGCTGAACGAAAACGATATCGGGCCCTATCGCTCCTATCTCAAATTGTCGCCGCCGCTCCGCACCGAAGAGAACCGCCGCGCGCTGGTCGAGGCCGTCGCGTCAGGATTGATCGACGTCATCATGTCCGACCACAATCCGCAGGACGTCGAAACCAAGCGCCTGCCATTTGCAGAAGCCGCGCCGGGCGCCATCGGCCTCGAAACAATGCTGTCGGCGGGATTGCGGCTGATCCACAACGGCGAGCTCACCTTCACCCAGTTGATCCGTGCGATGTCGACACGCCCGGCCGAACTGCTCGGCCTGCCGGGGGGCACGCTGCGCCCCGGCGCTGTCGCCGACATCATTGTCATTGACGCCGATGTGCCGTGGGTGCTGGATCCCGCGGATCTGAAATCGCAATGCAAGAATACACCATTCGACGAAGCCCGCTTCACGGGGCGCGTCGCACGCACTATTGTCGGCGGACGCACCGTTTACGAGCACGTCTGACGCGATAAGCGCGTCTGCGAACACGAAAGTGCGAAGCGCGTCTTAGAATAGAGGTCCGATGATCGTTCTCTACATATTCGCTGCCGCGCTCGGTTATTTCCTCGGCTCGGTTCCTTTCGGACTGGTGCTGACCAAGCTCGCCGGCACGCAGGACATCCGCACCATCGGCTCGGGCAATATCGGCGCCACCAATGTGCTGCGCACCGGCCGCAAAGGCCTCGCCGCGGCGACGCTGCTGCTCGATGCCCTCAAGGGCACCGTCGCCGTGATCATCGCCGGCAGCGTCGGTGGTCCAATCCCGGCCATGATCGCCGGTCTCTTCGCGTTCCTGGGCCACCTCTTCCCGGTCTGGCTCGGCTTCAAGGGCGGCAAGGGTGTCGCCGTCTATATCGGCATCATGTTCGGCCTGTACTGGCCTGCCGCCATCGTGTTCTGCCTTGCCTGGCTCGCCTGCGCCTTCACCTCGCGCTACTCGTCATTCTCCGCGCTGACCGCCAGCGCCATCACGCCGATCTTCCTGTGGTGGGCCAAGGCGCCACAGCTCGCCGTGCTGGCCACCGTGCTGACGCTGCTGCTGTGGTTCATGCACCGCGAGAACATCAAGCGACTGCTGAACGGCACCGAAGGCAAGATCGGCGCGAAAAATTGAGTCAGGCTGCCTATGTTCGTGATCGCGAACGGTCGATATCCTTCACCACCGTGCTGCCTGCACGGCCTGATCCCGATCCGGCATCACCGCTTTTGATGCCGATAACTGCATGCGAATGCCGCTTCGTCAGCTCCGAGCGAAGAAGTATTTGCTGTTGACTTAGAGCGCACTCTAACCTGTAGCAAGGTCAGCGTCGTGACGAGAAGACAGAACATGAAAATCGGAGAACTCGCTAAGCGCGCCGGCTTGTCAGCACACACGATCCGCTATTACGAGCGGATCGGGCTGCTTCCTGGCGCACCGCGCAACGCCTCCCGTCAACGCGAATATGACGCTTCCATCTTGGTGTGGATTGCCTTTCTCGGACGCCTCAGGACGACCGGGATGCCGATCCGCGACATGCTGCGATACGCTCAGCTGCGCGAGCGAGGTTCGCAAACCACGGAAGACCGCCGGCTCATCCTCGAGCAACATCGGACCAACGTCCGTGCTCGTCTGGCCGAACTTCATGACTGCCTTGCCGTCCTCGACACCAAAATCGCCGGCTATTCCGGCCTGAACACGGTGGAGAAGGACAATGACGCTGCCACGGATCACCAGACACGGCACATCCGCGAAACGCTCGCGCGCGCCCTTAAAGATTGAGATCGCCCCGCAGGAGAACGCGGACGCCCCCGCCAGCGAGGACAGTCCGCCGGACAAAATTGCCTCCCGCCGCAACTTTCTCACAGCGCTCGGCGCAGCGGGGGCTTCGTTGGCCGTTCGCGCGCAAGAAGCCAATGCAGGAACAACAGCAATGGGCAATGAGCGATTCGCACGCGGCCTCGACATACTGCGCAAGGTCGGCGGCGAGAATTTCGACGGCCCCGTCAACAGCCTGGCGGAAGTATCTGCGGATCTCGCGCGCTTCACTGTTGAGTATCCGTATGGCGACGTGCTGTCTCGCCCCGGGCTCGCGCTTCCGCTGCGACAACTTTGTACGGCGGCAATGCTGCTCGCCGATGGGAGTGCCCAGCCGCAACTGAAGTATCATATGGCGGGCTATCTCAATGTCGGCGGCGAGCCGCGCGTCCTCATCGAACTGATGTTCGTCTCCGTCGCCTTGCTCGGTTTTCCTCCGACCATCAATGCGGTCGGACTGTTGCGCAGCATTTTCGCCGAACGAAAGCTCGCTTTTGTGCCGGTCGAGCCCGCCACGGACGATGGAACCGGACGTGCGCAGAACGGCAGCGAAGCTGCAAGCCGCCTCACCGGCGGCGACATGCAGGCATATTTCGGCGAGTTTGAAAAAGCCTCGCCCGATCTGGCGCGGCTCTCGGTCGAGTTCGCTTTCGGCGAAGCACTTTCCCGACAGGGTCTGGATTTCAAGGCCAAGGCGCTTGTGATCGTCGCCATGCTGGCGGCGGGTGGCAATCATGCAGCTGCCCTTCGCCAGCACATCCAAGGCGCACTAGCCCTAGGCATAACGCGAGACGAAGTGGTCGAACTTTTGATGCAGGTTAGCGTCTATCGCGGCTTTCCGTGCGCCTTGAATGCCTTTGCGGTTGCCAAGGAAGCCTTTGGCGACACCGCCGCAAGCCAGCCAATATCGTTCCGCCCGGCCAATGCCGAAACCCGGCAGATGCGATTGGAGCGCGGACGCGCGGCGCTCGGAAAGACCTCGGGCGCATCCGGAGATGCCGTAGTCCGAAGCTTTGACGATATCGCCCCTGACCTCGGGCGAATGATTGTCGAACACTCCTATGGCGAGATCTTTTCGCGCACGGGGATTGACGCTAGGACGCGAGAGCTAACCGCCTGCGCAGCCCTCGCCGCCGTCGGATCGAAGACCGCCGAGACACCGCTTCGCGTGCACATCAATGCCGCCCTGAATGTGGGAGCCAGCCGAGACGAAATTCTGGAGACATTGCTCAACCTAGCACCCTATAGCGGCTATCCTGCCGTCCAACAGGCGGTCCGGATCGCGGCTGAGGAATTCGGCAAACGAAGCTAGCCGCGGCCAACCCGGCGTCAGTGTCAGTTTAAAACACCCGCGCGCCCTGCTTCGCGTCGAGATCGAACTCCCAGATCTCGACACCGCGGCTGATCAGGTGACCGTTGTTCTTGATATAGTGCGAGATCAGACTCACCTTCGAATGCGGGTGAAGATGTTTGAGCACGAACAGAATCTTCCGATAGTCGCGCGGCGCCGCACCGAACAGCAGCATGGCTTCGTTCATGCCGCGGATCTTGGCGCTCGGCCGATTGCCGGACACTGTCCAGGTGTAGGACTTGCACTCCACCAGGATGCGCGGGCTGGCGCTGCCGAGATCGAAGCGCTTGTTCTTCTGTAGCCGGTGGCCGACGGGTACGACGAAATTGCGCGCAAGCTGCACGCCCTCGGAATGAAAGAAGATCTGCGCCGCTTCCTCGAACTCACGCCCAACGGCGGCGTTGCTCGATGCGCCGATCCGCTGGAAGTTGTTCACGTCCCAAAGCATTGCCATCACTGAACACAAGCCATCAGGGCTCACCCCTACTCTCGCACCTTAAGTGCGAATGTCAATTGAATGCATCCTTAAGTTGATAGACACTCCCCACCGGGGGAGCATGGCTTGGACAGCATCTCACAGGGCAGCACACAGCTCACGGACGCCCAGCGGCTCGACTGGTTGCGGCTGATCCGCAGCGACAATGTGGGGCCGCGTACTTTTCGATCGCTGATCAACCATTTCGGCAGCGCACGCGCCGCGCTGGAGCGACTGCCCGATCTGGCGCGCCGCGGCGGCGCTGCCCGCGCCGGCCGGATCTGCAGCGCCGACGACGCACAGCGTGAACTCGACCTCGGACGCAAGATGGATGTCGCGCTTGTCGCGCCTGGTGAGCCCGGCTACCCGCCGCGATTGGCGGGGATCGACGATGCACCGCCGCTGCTCGGCATCCGCGGCAAAGTGGACGCACTGACGCGGCCGATGATCGCCATCGTCGGCTCGCGCAATGCGTCCGGCGCGGGACTGAAATTCGCGGAGAGACTGGCGCGCGATCTCGGCGATGCCGGTTTCGTGATCGTGTCGGGCCTCGCACGCGGCGTTGATCAGGCCGCGCATCGCGCCAGTCTGAATGGCGGCACCGTGGCTGTGCTGGCTGGCGGTCATGACAAGATCTATCCGCCCGAACACGAGGACCTGCTGTTCGCCCTGCTGGACAACGGCGGCGCGATTTCCGAGATGCCGCTCGGCCATGTCCCACGTGCTCGCGATTTCCCGCGTCGCAATCGCCTGATCTCGGGTGCAGCACTCGGCGTCGTAGTCATCGAAGCGGCGCATCGCTCGGGCTCGCTGATCACCGCGCGGATGGCCGCCGAACAGGGCCGCGAAGTGTTTGCCGTGCCGGGCTCGCCGCTCGATCCCCGCGCCGCCGGCACCAACGACCTCATCAAGCAAGGCGCGGCGCTGGTCACCGAAGCATCCGACGTCATCAATGCGGTCGCGCCGATCATGGAGCGGCCGATCGAATTGCCGAGCCGTGAACCTGATGACGCCACGTCATTCGATGAACCAGACAGCAGCGACCGCGCACGCGTGATCGCATTGCTCGGTCCAAGCCCGGTCGGCATCGACGATCTTATTCGCCTTGCCGGTACATCGGCTGCCACCGTACGCATCGTGCTGCTGGAGCTCGAGCTTGCCGGACGGCTGGAGCGTCATGGCGGAGGGTTGGTGTCGATGATCTGAGGACTCAGTCCTCCGAATTGCGCCCGTCGAAGTTTTTTCGTGCGGTGTCGATATCGGGCAGATGTTGCTGCGCCCATTCGCCGAGCTTTATGACCGGATCGCTCAGGCCTCGGCCGAGATCCGTGAGTTCATAGTCCACACGCGGAGGCACGGTCGGAAACACGGTACGCGTCACCAGACCGTCGCGTTCAAGCCCGCGCAAGGTCAGGGTCAGCATCCGCTGCGAGATGCCGCCGACCATCCGTTTCAACTCGTTGAAGCGCCGTGGACCGTCGCCGAGCAGCATGATCACCAGCACGCTCCACTTGTCGCCGACCCGCGCCAGCACCGAGGCGACGCCGCGACAGTCGCTCTCCTGATGCGGAATCGCCGGCAAAGCAGGCACCTTTTTGTGCTCGGGTTTCAAAATTGTGCCTTCTTGTGCGGTTTCGGCCAGTCACTCATGTAGCGTCAGTTACAAACCTATACCATGAGGTGACCACATGAAACTGCTCCATATCGATTCCAGCGTTCTCGGCCCCCACTCCGTCAGCCGGCAGGTTTCCGCCGCCATTACCGACCGGCTGGCCAAGGCCAATCCCGGCCTTGAGACCACCTATCGCGATCTCACCACCACGCCGCTGGCGCATCTGTCCGGCTCCCATCTCGCCGTCGCACAGGGCGCAGCGCCCGATGCGGCGCTTCAGCCCGATCTCGCCGCCGGTAGTGCCGTGCTGGAGGAGTTTCTTGCTGCCGATATCGTGGTGATCGGCGCACCAATGTACAACTTCACCATTCCGAGCCAGCTCAAGGCGTGGATTGATCGCATCCTCGTCGCCGGCAAGACATTCAAATACGGCGACAAGGGTGCCGAAGGCCTCGCGGGCAGCAAGCGCGTCATCGTCGCCATTTCACGCGGCGGCTTCTACGGCGCGGACATGCCAACGGCTGCCGGCGAACATCTCGAAACCTATCTGCGCTGGGTGTTCGGCTTCATCGGCGTCACCAATCTCGAATTCATCGCCGCCGACGGCATCATGATGGGACCGGAGCTACGCGAGAAAGCCGTTGCCGGTGCCTTGCAGGCAGCGACAGATCTGCACGCGGCTTAACTAACGCGTCGTTCCGGGGCGCGTTTTCAGCGCAGCTGAATGCGCGAACCTCAGCCACTCCAATTGGAGTGGCGAGGAACCTCGAAATGAGATTCACATATCGAGATCCCGGGTTCATGCCGTCCGCTGCGCGTTCGGCCTGCCCCGGGATGACGATGCGCGTTGCGATCATTCAGCTACGATAGGCCGGTGCACCTGCCGGGGCCGATGTCACGCCGCCATCGACGAAAATCTCGGCGCCCTGGATGTTCGATGCATCATCCGACGCGAGAAACAGCACGGTCTTCGCAACTTCTTCCGGCTTGCCGAAACGCCCGAGCGGAATGGTCTGCGACAGGCGCTTCTCGAATGCGTTGAAAGCTTCCGGCGTCGGCGCAACACGGTCCCAGATCGGCGTCGCGGTCGCGCCCGGCGAGACCACGTTTACGCGGATGTTGCGCGGCGACAGTTCGGACGCCATCACGCGGGCCATCGCGCGCACGCCGGCCTTGCTCGCGGCATAGGCAGCATAGCCGGGATTTCCGAGCACGGAGATCACCGAACCGTTGAGAATGATGGACGCGCCATCGTTGAGATGCGCGGCTGCCGCCTGCACGGTGAAGAACACGGCGGTGATGTTGGTCTTCAAGACGGACTCGAACACATCGAGCGCGGTGCCACCCACTGGCGTATGCGCGCTGATGCCTGCATTGGCGAATACGATGTCGAGCTTGCCGAATTTCTCGACAGCTTTGGCCACGGCATTCTCGGTGGCAGCAATGTCAGTCGCATCAGCCACGATGCCGATCGCATTCGGGCCGAGTTCGGCCACCGCCGCGTCGAGCCTCGCCTTGTCGCGACCAGTGATGGCCACCTTGGCGCCCTCAGCGACGAAGAGCTTCGCCGTGGTCAGTCCAATACCGCTATTGCCGCCCGTGATGAGCGCCGTCTTGTTCGCCAAACGCATGGTGATCTCCTGATGATCAAGTGGTTGCTTTTTAAAACCACATTGCCATTTAGGGCGGATGGTTTCATAATGCAACCACATGTCCGCTAATCACTGCATTTCTTTTTCCCGCCGCTGGAAAGTCGCATGGCCAAACGCACCAGTCTCAAGGACTCCACCTGCCCCGTCGCCCGCTCCATGGAGGTGATCGGCGACTGCTGGACGATGATGATCATCCGCGACGCCATGCTGGGCGCCCGGCGCTTCGGCGAATTCCAGAAGAGTCTCGGACTGGCGAAGAACATTCTCGCCGTCAGGCTGAAAGCCCTCGTGGAGGACGGCATCCTGAAACTGGAGCCGGCAGCCGACGGCAGCGCCTATCAGGACTATGTCCTGACCCCGAAAGGCCAGGCGGTTCATCCAATCATGGTGGCGCTGCGCCAGTGGGGCGAGGATTATGCGTTCAAGCCCGGCGAACCGACGACCATCATGGTCGATCGCAAGCGTGGCAAGCAGATCAAGAAGCTGGAACTGCATGCGGCCGACGGCAGGCTGCTCGGCTATGGCGACACCACGATTGTGCCCTCAACGGTCTGACGGCTTGCGCAAGTCACACAGCCGCAGGATCTCCTCGGTTTCGAGATGCGCCATGTCGAGCAGGTAAGCGAGCATGTCGTGGCGATGGCGGCGCGCCATCCGCGACAGATCGCGGACCGCACTCTTTATATAAAGAGCCGCCTCCTCATATAAAGAGCCGCCTCCTCGGGCCCGCCATCGCCCTGCGCCTGATCGTCCGGAATGGGCGGTGTCATAGGCATTCCCTACCCGGGCAGTCCGGGCGAAATCAGCACCAACGAAGCATCAAATCATACCCCCAATGGTTGCATTTTACAACCCTTGGTAAGTGATTGGGAACCAACAGGCGTGGCCATCAACAACTCACGATTTGACACGAGACCCCTTCGCACCCATGTTCGCCGCGAAACGGCTGGCGCGACTCTCGCAGACCCAAGCCGGATTCCCCCTGTAAGTTATTGGAATCACATGAATCTCGTCATTGTCGAGTCGCCTTCAAAGGCCAAGACGATCAACAAGTATCTGGGCAAGGACTATGAGGTCCTGGCGTCGTTCGGCCATGTCCGCGACCTTCCCGCCAAGAACGGATCGGTCGATCCCGACGCCAATTTCCAGATGATCTGGGAGATCGACCCCAAGGCCGCCAGCCGGCTGAACGACATCGCCAAGGCCGTCAAAGGCGCCGACAAGCTCATCCTCGCGACCGACCCTGATCGCGAAGGCGAAGCGATCTCCTGGCACGTGCTCGAAGTCCTCAAGCAGAAGCGCGCGCTGAAGGACCAGAAGATCGAGCGCGTGGTGTTCAACGCGATCACCAAGCAGGCCGTTACCGACGCGATGAAGAACCCGCGCGAGATCGATGGTGCACTGGTCGATGCCTATATGGCGCGCCGTGCACTCGATTATCTGGTGGGCTTTACGCTTTCTCCTGTGCTGTGGCGCAAGCTGCCCGGCGCCCGCTCCGCGGGCCGCGTGCAATCGGTCGCGCTGCGCCTGGTCTGCGACCGCGAGCAGGAAATCGAGAAGTTCATCCCGCGCGAATACTGGTCGCTGGTGACCACGCTGGCGACGCCGCGCGGCGAGAGTTTCGAAGCCCGCTTGGTCGGCGCTGACGGCAAGAAGATCCAGCGTCTCGATATCGGCACCGGCGCCGAAGCCGAGGACTTCAAGAAGGCCATCGAAGCCGCAAACTTCACGGTCTCCACCGTCGATGCCAAGCCGGCCCGCCGCAATCCGCAGGCGCCGTTCACCACCTCCACGCTGCAGCAGGAAGCCAGCCGCAAGCTCGGCTTCGCGCCGGCGCACACCATGCGCATCGCGCAGCGTCTGTATGAAGGCATCGACATCGGCGGCGAGACCACCGGTCTCATCACCTATATGCGAACCGACGGCGTGCAGATCGACCCCTCCGCCATCACGCAGGCCCGCTCTGTCATCGGCGAAGACTACGGCAAGCAATATGTGCCGGACGCCGCGCGGCAATATACGAGCAAGGCCAAGAACGCGCAGGAAGCGCATGAAGCGATCCGTCCGACCGATATGTCGCGTCGCCCGGCGAGCCTGCGCGGCCGTCTCGATAGCGATCAGTCGCGGCTTTATGAATTGATCTGGATGCGCACCATCGCCAGCCAGATGGAATCCGCCGAGATGGAGCGCACCACCGTCGATATCGCTGCCAAGGCAGGATCGCGCCTGCTCGAATTGCGCGCCACCGGTCAGGTCGTGAAGTTCGATGGTTTCCTTGCCGTCTATCAGGAAGGCAAGGACGACGACGCCGAGGATGAAGATTCACGCCGCCTGCCCGCCATGAGCGAAGGTGAAGCGTTGAAGAAAGAAAACCTCGCGGTTACCCAGCATTTCACCGAACCGCCGCCGCGCTTCTCGGAAGCCTCGCTGGTGAAGCGCATGGAAGAGCTCGGCATCGGCCGTCCCTCGACCTATGCATCGATCCTGCAGGTGCTGAAGGATCGCGGCTACGTTCGGCTCGAAAAGAAGCGCCTGTACGGCGAGGACAAGGGCCGCGTCGTCGTCGCCTTCCTCGAAAACTTCTTCGCCAAATATGTGGAATACGATTTCACCGCGGCGCTGGAAGAGAACCTCGACAGGATCTCCAACAACGAGATCTCTTGGCAGCAGGTGCTCAAGGATTTCTGGACCGACTTCATCGGCGCCGTGAACGAGATCAAGGATCTGCGCGTGGCGCAGGTGCTCGACGCGCTCGACGAGATGCTCGGCCCGCACATCTACGCCCCGCGCGAAGATGGCGGGGATCCGCGCCAGTGCCCGACCTGCGGCACCGGTCGCCTCAATCTGAAGGCCGGCAAGTTCGGCGCTTTCGTCGGCTGCACGAATTATCCGGAATGCCGCTACACGCGTCCGCTCGCCGCCGATAGCGGCGCCAATGCCGACCGCGTGCTCGGCCCCGATCCGGTGTCAGGTCTCGAAGTCGCGGTGAAGGCCGGACGTTTCGGGCCTTACATCCAGCTCGGCGACGCCAAGGATTACGAAGAAGGCGAGAAGCCGAAGCGTGCCGGCATTCCGAAGAACACGTCGCCCAGCGATGTCGAACTCGATCTGGCACTCAAGCTCCTGTCGCTGCCGCGCGAGATCGGCAAGCACCCGGAAACCGGTGAGCCGATCACCGCGGGCCTCGGACGTTTCGGACCGTTCGTGAAGCATGAGAAAACCTATGCCAGCCTGGAGGCCGGCGACGAGGTGTTCGATATCGGCCTCAACCGCGCGGTCACGCTGATCGCCGAGAAGATCGCCAAGGGGCCATCAGGCCGCCGCTTCGGCGCCGATCCCGGCAAGCCGCTCGGCGACCATCCGACCCTCGGCGGCGTTGCCGTGAAGGGCGGGCGTTATGGCGCCTATGTCACCGCGGGCGGCGTCAATGCGACGATCCCGAGCGACAAGACCCAGGAAACGATCACGCTCGAAGAGGCCATCGCGCTGATCGATGAGCGTGTGGCCAAGGGCGGCATCAAGCCGAAGCGCGGCGCTAAGAAAGCACCGGCGAAGAAGGCCGTCGCCAAGAAGGCCGACGCGGCCGAGAAGAAGCCGGCGGCCAAGAAGGCCGTTGCGAAGAAAGCCGCGGCAAAGCCAAAGGCTGAAACGGCTGCCGCCAGCAAGGCGCGCGCGCCGGTGAAGGCGAAGACATCGCCTGCCAAGAAGAAGGCCGCGAAAACGGTCGCGAAGAAGAGCGCTGGCTAGAACGGATAATTGTGAACAAGAAACGTGACAGCAGCTTTCCAACCAGGGATGCCATCGTCGCGTTCGTTCGCGCGTATCCCGGCAAGATCGGCACCCGCGAGATCGCGCGTGAATTCGGACTGAAGAACGCCGCCCGTGTCGAGCTCAAGCGCATGCTGCGCGAACTCGCCGACGAAGGCGCCATCGCCAAAAAGGGCCGCAGCGTGCGCGAGCCCGCAGCGCTGCCACCGACAGTGCTGGTCGACATCACCTCCAGGGATGCCGATGGCGAGTTGATCGCCACGCCCGTCGAATGGGACGAGGCAGACGGCACGGTGCCAAAAATTCGCATTCACGCGCCGCGCCGTCCCCTGCCCGGCACCGCCGCCGGCGTCGGTGACCGTGCGCTGCTGCGTATCGAGAAAATCGAGAACGAGGGCGAATTAGCCAGCTATCAGGGCCGCGTCGTACGCGTCCTCGAAGGTGCCCGCACGCGCCTGCTCGGCATCTATCGCGCGCTACCGAATGGCGGCGGACGATTGATCCCGGTCGACAAGAAGCAGGCCGGGCGCGAACTCAACATCGCCGCGTCAGACGCCAACGGCGCCGAGGACGGCGATCTCGTCAGTGTCGATCTCATTCGCACGCGTGGCTATGGCCTCGGCTCCGGCAAGGTCAAGGAACGGCTCGGTTCGCTCTCCTCCGAGAAAGCGGTCAGCCTGATCGCGATCCACTCGCACGATATCCCGCAGGCGTTCTCCCGCGATGCGCTGAAGGAAGCGGAAGCCGCGCAGCCTGCGACATTGCAAGGACGCGAAGACTGGCGTGATGTGCCGCTGGCCACCATCGATCCGCCGGACGCCAAGGATCATGACGACGCCGTCTATGCCGAACTCGATCCCGATCCGCACAATGCAGGTGGATACATCGTCACCGTCGCCATCGCCGATGTCGCCTTCTATGTGCGTCCCGGCTCTGCGCTGGATCGCGACGCACTGATCCGCGGCAACTCCGTCTACTTCCCCGACCGCGTCGTGCCGATGCTGCCGGAGCGCATCTCCAACGACCTGTGTTCGCTGGTGCCGGGCGAACCGCGCGGCGCCCTCGCCGTACGCATGGTGATCGGTGTAGATGGCCGCAAGAAGTCGCACACGTTCCATCGCATCCTGATGCGCTCGGCGGCCAAGCTGAATTACGCACAGGCGCAAGCCGCCATCGATGGCCATCCCGACGATACTACCGGCCCGCTGCTCGAACCGATCCTGAAGCCGCTCTATGCGGCCTATGCGCAGGTAAAGCTCGCGCGCGACGAACGTGAACCGCTGGATCTCGACATCCCCGAGCGAAAAATCCTGCTGAAGAAGGACGGTACCGTCGATCGCGTCATCGTACCGGAGCGGCTCGACGCGCATAAGCTCATCGAAGAGTTCATGATCCTGGCCAACGTCGCCGCAGCCGAAACGCTTGAAAAGAAGGCGCTGCCGCTTATCTATCGGGTACATGATGAGCCTTCGGTGGAGAAGGTTCACAACCTGCAGGAATTCCTCAAGACCCTCGACATGCCGTTCGCCAAAGCTGGCGCGTTGCGGCCATCGGTATTCAACCGGGTGCTGTCACAGGTCAAAGGCCAGGATTCCGAACCGCTGGTGAATGAAGTGGTTTTGCGCTCGCAAGCCCAGGCGGAATATGCCGCCGAGAATTACGGACATTTCGGTCTGAACCTGCGCCGCTACGCGCATTTTACCTCACCTATCAGGCGATACGCAGATCTGATCGTGCATCGCGCATTGATCCGTGCGCTCGGGCTCGGCGAAGGCGCGCTACCCGAGACCGAAACCGTGGAAACGCTGAGCGAAATCTCGGCACAGATTTCGGCCACCGAACGCCGGGCCATGAAGGCCGAGCGCGAGACGTCCGACCGGCTGATTGCGCACTTCTTGGCGGACAAGATCGGCGCTACCTTCCGGGGCCGGATCTCCGGTGTCACCAGGGCTGGACTCTTTGTCCGATTGACCGAGACCGGCGCCGATGGCCTGATCCCGATCCGCACGTTGGGCACCGAATACTTCAACTATGACGAAGCTCGCCACGCCCTCGTCGGTACACGCAGTGGTGCCATGCATCGGTTGGGCGACGTCGTCGATGTCCGTCTGGTCGAAGCCGCTCCCGTTGCTGGTGCCTTGCGGTTCGAAATGCTTTCCGAGGGCAATACCGCCCCACGGAACCGCCGACGCGAACATGCCCGCAGCAATGACGCTGCAGACCGGCCGCGTCATCCGGGTGCCAAACCTTCTGGTGCGACGAAGTTCAAATCGTCGAAGAAGCTCAAGGCGCCCAAGAAAGCCAAACCCGGTCGCAATGCCCGGCAGGCTGCCAAAGCTGACAAGGCTCGCGCCGGTGGTAACCCCGGCAAGCCGAAAAAGGGGTAACGTCATGATGACATTGACCACACCGAAGATCTGGAGCGCGACGCTGGATTCCTCCGCCAAACGCAATGTGTGGACCGCGATGAAGCGCGGCTTCGCCTGTCGCTGCCCGAACTGCGGCGAAGGCAAGATGTTTCGCGCCTTCCTCAAAACCGCCGATCACTGCGACAAGTGCGGACAGGATTTCTCTGCACACCGCGCCGATGATCTTCCCGCCTATCTCGTGATCGTCATCGTCGGTCACATCGTCGTACCGATCGCATTGTGGATCGAGACCAACTATTCGCCATCGGTCGCGCTGCAACTTGCGATCTACCTGCCGATCACACTGATCGCGTCGCTGTTGTTGTTGCAGCCGGTCAAGGGCGCCGTGGTTGGATTGCAGTGGGCATTCCGCATGCATGGATTTGGCGACGGCCCGGCTGACTGATACGTTCTCCGTCCCCTTGAACAGCACGTAATAAGAAGAATTTCAGGAGACGGAATGAGCGACGCGGTCGAGATCGGCAAAGAAGCCGACCACCATCCCTATAAGCGTCCGCGCGACGCAGCGACCCTGATGCTGGTCGATCGCTCCGGCCCGATTCCGAAAGTGCTTGTCGGCAAGCGTCACGACAAGGTCGTGTTCATGCCCGGCAAGTTCGTCTTCCCCGGCGGCAGCGTCGACACGACCGACAACAAGATTCCGGTGGCTGCACCTTTGCCGCCGGAGCTTGAAGCCAACCTGATGAAAGGCAGCCCGAAGACGCCGCCGTCGCGCGCGCGTTCGCTTGCCGTTGCTGCGATCCGCGAAGCCTGCGAAGAAACCGGCCTCTGCCTCGGCCGCAAGGTTGATGGCGCGACCAGGAAGCTCCCCGGCGTATGGGAGGCTTTTAGCGATGCAGGTCTCCTGCCCGATCCCTCGGGCCTGTTTCTGATTGCGCGCGCCATCACACCACCCGGCCGTATCAAGCGTTTCGATACGCGTTTCTTCACGGCGGACGCATCGTCGATCGCGCATCGCGTCGAGGGCGTCGTGCATGCCGATGCCGAACTGGTGGAACTGGTCTGGGTCGAACTCGGCTCCGCGCATCTCGCCGACGCGCACGCAATGACGAAGAACGTGCTCAATCAATTGCAGCAGCGTCTCGCCACCGGCCCGCTCCGTCACGACGCGCCACTGCCCTTCTTCCATTGGTACAGCGGAAAGATGCAACTCGATATGCTGCCCGGCGAAAGCTGAGTTAATCAAGTAAGACGTCTCGCTTTTCGATCTATTCTAATTCTAACTGTTTCCGTAGTGGGATAACTGGTGAGGCACGGTAAGCTACCGTTGTCTTGCTCACAGGAATTCCCAGTTATGGGACAGATGAATTGGACGCCGCAGGTCGAGTCTTCGACATTTACGCGCGCGTCACTGGAATATCGTCGCAAGGCGTCGGCACTCAGCCAGCGCGCCAGCGTGGAAGCTGACCCACGCAAAATTCGTGCATTGCTACAACTCGCCATCTCGTGGATTCAGGTTGCTGAAAACGAAGAGCTGATGGCGAGCGAGTATCGCGCCAGCGCACACATGCACAGTTTCTGACACGAGAAGACGCCGCATACGCGGCGCCTTCCTGCTCTGCCAAGCCCATCGTCAGATCTGAGCGAGACCACCGTCGACGAACAATTCTGCGCCGGCGACGAAGCTGGAGTCATCCGATGCCAGGAACAGAACCGCCTTCGCGACTTCGTCCGCGGTACCGAGACGGCCGAGCGGCACGATGGTCTTGAGGTAGCCCTTCACATCGTCATTGGCGAAGACGTCGAGGCCGGGGGTCTGGATCGGTCCGGGGCTGACCACATTCACGCGAATTTTGCGCGCCTTGAGGTCCGAGGTCCAGCTGCGCGCGAACGAGCGGATCGCTGCCTTGGTGGCGTTGTAGACGCTGAAGGACTCCATGCCCTTCGATCCCGACACCGAGCCGGTGAGAACCACCGAGGCACCGTCGGAGAGCAGCGGCAGTGCCTGCTGCACCGTGAACAAAACGCCCTTCACATTGATGTCGAACATCTTGTCATAGACGTCTTCGGTGATCTGGCCGAACGCGCTCAATTCATAGCCGCCGGCATTGGCGAACAGCACGTCGATCTTGCCCTTGGCAGCCTTCACCGTATCGAACAGATGCGCGAGATCGGCGAGCTTGGCAGCGTCCGCCTGCACGCCGACCGCCTTCGGTCCGAGCTGCTTCACGGCGGCATCGAGCTCGGCCTGGCGGCGGCCGGTGATGAACACGGTGGCGCCTTCGTCGATAAAACGCTGCGCCGCGGCCAGACCAATGCCGGCGCTGCCACCGGTAACGACTGCGATTTTGCCTTCGAGTTTGCGGGTCATGATGCTCTCCATCTGATCTGGGGCGGCGCCATCGCCGTCCGACATGGAGAACATCGTCCATTCGCTCACTAGCGGTTATGGGCTTGTTCGGATATTATTTATCCGTATTTTGGATGAATGACCGATACCGTCGCCCTTTTCCAGGCTTTCATCCGCGTCGTCGAAGCAGGCTCATTCACCCGTGTGGCTGAAGAGCAGAATTCCAGCCAGCCGACCGTCAGCCGCCAGGTGGCAACGCTGGAAGACCATCTCGGCACCCGATTGTTCACCCGCACCACGCGCAAGCTGACGCTCACCGATGACGGCCGCAGCTTCTATGAGCGCGCCAAACTGGCGCTGGAAGCCGTTGCCGAGGCCGAGGGCGCCGTGGGACGCCGCCGAGCCAGACCATCAGGCACGTTGCAACTGGCCCTCCCGGTGGTGTTCGGACGGCTGCGGGTGATCCCGCATCTCAAGGGCTTTCTGGCGCGTTACCCCGACGTCAGTGTCGACCTCGTGATGAGTGACGGCTTCAGCGATCTGGTCGAGGACGGCATCGATCTCGCGATCCGCTCCGGCGTCGTGACCGACCCAAACCTGATCGCCAGGAAAATCGGCGTGACACGCCGTATCCTGGTGGCCTCGCCGTCCTATCTGCGCGGCAAGACGCAGCCTGCGCATCCGAACGATCTCATCGGGCATGATTGCATCCCCTATACGCGCTTCACCGGCGGCGTGACCTGGCGCTTCGAAAGTCCGGACGGCCCGATCGCTATCGAAGCCACGGGACCGGTGCGCACCCAGAGTTCGGAAGGCATTCGCGAAGCCGTGATGTCCGGCCTCGGTATCGGGTTTGTGCCGATCTGGCATTTCAGGGATGAGATCGAGACCGGTCGTCTCATTGTGTTGCTCGAAGCCTTCGAACCGAAACCGGTGCCGATCAGCGCGGTCTATCCCTCGCGCCGCTTCGTGCCGCAAAAGACCCGCGCCATGATCGACTACCTGGAAACGCAATTTGCGATGGACCCGACGCTGAATCCGCGAAGGGGGTGAGCTCCGTCCTCATGGTGAGGAGGCGCTACTTCAGCGCCGTCTCGAACCATGAGCGCCGGCCTCCATCCTTCGAGACGCGGCGAAGACGCCGCTCCTCAGGATGAGGTTCTGCAGATAATCCACAAATCGCAATAATCTTCTCGTGAGCAGCATCTACCTGCGCGCGTCGGCGTCCCTATCTGTTCCCGACCAGCATCACGGGGAATTCCAGATGGCGAAGCGTCAGTTGAAGCTCGGGGCCTTCATGCGCCCGATCAGCATCCATACCGGCGCATGGCGCTATCCCAGCGCTCAGCCTGACGCCAACTTCAACTTTCCCTTCCTCAAACAGATGATCCGCAAGCTCGAGGCCGGCAAGTTCGACGCCTTCTTCATGGCCGATCATCTTGCCGTGCTGAACATGCCCGTCGAGGCGCTGAAGCGCAGCCATACGGTGACGTCGTTCGAGCCATTCACACTGCTATCGGCACTCGCTGCCGTCACCGAGAACATCGGCCTCGTCGCCACCGGCTCCACCACCTTTGACGCGCCCTATCACGTCGCCCGCCGCTTTGCGTCGCTCGATCACATCTCGGGCGGACGCGCCGGCTGGAATATCGTCACCACATCGAATCCCGATGCCGCGCTCAACTTCGGCCTGGACGATCACATGGAGCATGCCGAGCGCTACAAGCGCGCGCGCGAGTTCTATGATGTCGTCACCGGCCTGTGGGATTCCTTCGCCGACGATGCCTTCATCCGCAACGTCGAGACCGGCATCTTCATGGACCCTGAGAAGATGCATGTGCTCAATCATAAGGGCCCACATCTCTCGGTACGCGGCCCACTGAACATTGCCAGGCCCGTGCAGGGCTGGCCCGTCATCGTGCAGGCCGGCGCATCCGAAGACGGTAAGCAGCTTGCCGCCGAAACCGCAGAAGCGGTGTTCACCGGCGGCGGGGCGATCAGCGATGCACAGAAGCTCTATGCGGACATCAAGGGCCGCATGGAGAAGCTCGGCCGCAACCGCGATCATCTCAAGATCCTGCCCGGAGCCTTCGTGGTGGTCGGCGACAGCGTCGAGGAAGCCAAAGAGAAACGCGCTTTGCTCGACAGCAAGGTGCATTACGCCAATGCCATCGCGTCGCTCTCGATCAATCTCGGCACCGACGCCTCCGTCTTCGATCCCGATGGCCCGCTGCCCGAGATTCCCGAAACCAATGCCAGCAAGAGCGGCCGCGAGCGCGTCATCGCCCTCGCCCGGCGCGAGAACCTGACCGTACGCCAGCTTGCCCAGCGCCTCGGCGGCTATGGCGGCTCCGCCTTCGTCGGCACGCCCCAGACCATCGCCGACCAGATGCAGGAATGGCTGGAAACCGAGGCCTCGGACGGTTTCAACATCATGTTCCCCTACCTGCCGGAGGGCCTGAACGAGTTCGTCGACAGGGTTATTCCGGAACTGCAGCGACGGGGTATTTTCCGCACCGAGTATGAGGGGAAGACGCTCAGAGAGAACCTAGGGCTCCCGCGGCCCGAAAATCGGTTCTTCCCTCCCGCGACTTGACTCCGCTGTGGGGGATCGCATCAGCTACTGCTCCCGCCTGTTATGCTGCGATCCCACCCGGACAAATCCATGAGTGCGCATGCCATCCATCTCCTCACGCCGCACGAGGCGTGGGCCAGACGCGATAGCCTGATCGATCTTCTCGTCGACTCGGTCGAAGGCGGCGCCTCGGTCAATTTTGTCTGGCCGATGACTCGCGCAAAGGCCGAGGCGTGGTGGGACGGTACGCTCGCGAGCCACACCCGCGGCGAGCGATTGATCTTTACGGCAGAGGCCGGGGATCGCATCGACGGGACCGTGCAATTGATCCCGGCGCCACAGGAGAATCAGGCCTTCCGCGCGGACATTGCCAAGATGCTGGTGCACCGCCGTGCGCGATGTCAGGGACTGGGCGCCGCGCTGCTGTTGGCGGCGGAACATGAAGCGCAGCGGATCGGCCATACGCTGCTGACACTGGATACCGCCACAGGCGGCGCCGGCGAACGACTCTACGCCAGGCTCGGCTGGACCAAATTCGGCGAAGTTCCCGGCTACGCCACCAACCCGGACAATAGCACCCGGGATGGGGCCAGCTTTTTCTACAAGACGCTCTGATGTCGATTGACCGGAGATTCAGGCCAGCCGTAGCCTGAAAACCGGCTCTTTCCGGGATACCAGCCTGAATTGGAGTGGTTTTTCCACCCAGAAAACCTTGACTTTGGGGCGTTCGGGGCTAGGTTGCGCCCCAATACGGCCAGTTCTCTGGCTGTCACCCGATTCCCGACATTCAGAGGTTCTGCCATGGCCAAAGCGGTCACCATCAAGGTCAAGCTCGTTTCCACCGCGGACACCGGCTTCTACTACACCGCCAAGAAGAATTCGCGCACCATGACCGACAAGATGGTCAAGAAGAAGTACGACCCGGTCGCGCGCAAGCACGTTGAATTCAAGGAAGCCAAGATCAAGTAAGCGCTGAACACAGCCGCTGACGGATTTTGAACGGGGCCCTTTCGGGTCCCGTTTTCTTTTAACCTCTCCTCGCTCCCGGCGAAGCGAAGCTTCGCTAGGCGGGGCGACGTTAAGTAGGAAGCCCGGCCCAATCGTTTCAATTTTAGCGATGCGCACAGCACCGTATTTACCCTGCCACAACTATGGCGGGCATGAAGCCTGTGATTGAAACGGTATTCACGTCATTTCGTGCGACAAGTCGGTATCATTCGACGCAATTGATTTGCATCGGGAGCAACCCTTGTCTTTCCGCGATTCAGACACGACGGCTGGCCAGTTCACGTCTGCGGTGTCTCTGGCGGGCGTTTTCGTCCGCTACGCATTCTATTTTTTCGGAATGATCGTGTTCGGGCTCATCGCCTTCGGGGTGATCTGGCTCTGGGGTAATCGCGTCCAGGTGGTCCAGGACAAGCCAGCTTTCAGGATCACTGACGGCAGCTTCACACGGTTACCCGTCAGCTCCGATATCATCACCAGTGGACTGCTTGGCCGTGTTGAGGTCATGCAATACGGGGCACTGGATCATCGCGGGATCGATCTCACCGTGGCGATCGCATTCCCGCCCCCGGGCGGCCTGCAGACGCGGCCGACTTTCGAACCGCGCGAAACAAAGCTTTTGCGCAACATGCGCTTCCAGACGCTCTCCACGCACTTCGATCTGGAAACGCGCTACGGCCCTGTCCATGCCGTCGAAACGCGCGTCGAGACCGATGGCCGCTGGAAACAGTGCCTCGCCTTCAGCTCGCGCTTCGATACCAGGGCTGTGTTCCTTTCCGGCTGGACCTGCGACGCCACCGGCACCAAGCCGGGCGCAGATGCCCTCGCCTGCGCGCTCGACAAACTTGTGATCGATAAGGAATTGCCGACGAAAGAAGCCGACGCCTATCTGCGCGCACGCATGACGCGCCCGGCTTACTGCGCGGCCCGGCAGGTCACGCAGACTTTCGATACGGGATCACGCCCGATCTCGCCGCCGTCGCGATGGTCGCAACCGTCTGCACGAACGCGTCTTTGATAGTAACTTAAGCCGCCGCAGCAACCACGCGGTTGCGGCCGTCGTGCTTGGCGCGATACAGCGCCACGTCGGCACGCTTGAGTACGTCGGCGACGGGCTCGCCCTTCTTCTCCAGCGTCGACAACCCGATCGAGATCGTGACCTCGATGCGCTTGTTGCCCTTGTCGATGGAAAACGGTTCGCCGGCGATCGAACGACGCAGACGCTCGGCCACCATGCTGGCGACATGCATGTCCGTCTCGGGCATGACGATGACGAATTCCTCACCGCCGTAACGACAGGCTAGATCGATGCCACGGATCGACTTGCGAATGCGCACGGCGAATTCGCGCAGCACGTCGTCACCGCAATCATGGCCATGATTGTCATTGATCGACTTGAAGAAGTCGATATCGAGCATCATCAGCGCCAGCGGCTTGCCGCGGGTGGCCGCCTGCTCTGCCAGCGTTTCCAGATGGCTTTCCATGTAGCGACGGTTGTGCAGTCCGGTCAGACCGTCGGTGATCGCGGCTTCGATGGAGTGCTGAACGTTGTCGCGCAGATGATCGGTGTAACGGCGACGGCGCACCTGCGTGCGGGCGCGGGCCAGCAGCTCGTTCTTGTCCACCGGGCGCATCAGGTAGTCGTTGACGCCGATCTCGAGACCACGCAACAGCCGCGGATTGTTATCGGCATCAGCAATCGCGAGAATCGGAATCTGCCGCGTGCGCTCCAGCGAACGCGCCTGGCTGCACAGCCGCAATCCGTCGTAATTCTCGAGGCTCAGCGAGACAATGAGCAGATCGTAATTGCCCTCGGCGGCATGAAACAGCGCCTCGGTCGGATTGGGTTCGACATCGACGGTGTGTTCGGCCGACAGGACGGGCGCCAGCCGCTCATAGGATGACGGACGATCGTCGACCAGCAGGATGCGTCCGCCGATGCCCAGATCAGACACGGCGCTGCGCTCGGGCGCCTGCACGCCGATTTCCAGCGAGGTGATGGCGCGCATGCGCAGCTCATCGGTCATCATCTTCAGACGCGTCAGCGAGCGCACGCGCGCCACCAGCACGGCATCGGCGACGGGCTTGGTGAGAAAGTCATCGGCGCCGGCTTCGAGGCCGCGCACGCGATCCGACGGCGAATCCAGCGCGGTGACCATCACCACCGGAATGAAATGCGTCTTCGGATTGGCTTTCAGGCGACGGCAGACCTCGAAGCCGTCCATGTCGGGCATCATGACGTCGAGCAGGATCAGGTCGCATTCGGAACGCGCGCAGACTTCCAGCGCCTGTGCGCCGTTGGACGCGGTGATGACGTCGAAATACTCCGCCGAGAGACGGGCTTCCAGAAGCTTCACGTTGGCGGGGATGTCATCGACGACAAGAATACGCGCTGACATAGGGAACTCCCTAACCGATGAACCGACGCACGGTTTCGATAAATTTTCCGACCGAAATGGGCTTTGATAAATAGGCTTCGCAGCCGCCTTCGCGGATACGTTCTTCGTCGCCCTTCATGGCGAAGGCTGTGACGGCGACGACGGGGATCATGCTGATCGCAGGATCCTTCTTGATCCAGCCGGTCACTTCGAGACCGGAGACCTGCGGTAGCTGAATATCCATGAGGATGAGATCGGGGCGGAGCGAGCGGACAAGATCGAGCGCTTCATAACCATTGCTCGTGCCGACTGTCTGATAGCCATGGGCTTCCAGCAGGTCACGGAAGAGCTTCATGTTGAGCTCGTTGTCCTCCACGATCAGGACGGTTTTTGCCATCCCGCCCTCCAATCCAGAACACGAGCGTTCTTGTTTCGCTGGGCATGATTGCCCTGCGTCACCGGCCAATGTGATGTTCGAAGCGAACTTCCAAATTCACTTCGGCCACCCCGCCGAAGTGCCCGTGTACCGCGCATATCCCTGCAACTGGAATCGCCCCGGTGACTCGGGCATGATGACTTAAAATAGAGACGATAAGTTACGGAAAGGCAAACACGCGTGATGAAAAAAAACCAGCGCCACCCCAGCGAAGTCGCTGAAATCGTTGCGATTCAGGCGCTGTCCTTCGTTGCCGGTGACCCCGAGCGGCTGGGCCTGTTCCTGTCCGAGAGCGGAATCGGTCCGGAGACCCTCCGCTCGGCTGCAAAGGATCCACAGTTCCTCGTCAGCGTGCTCGATTTCGTGCTGCGCGACGACGAGACCGTGAAGGCGTTTTCGGCGTCGTCGCAACTGGATCCCACCACGATCGCCGCCGCGCGACAGGCGCTCGATCCCCGCGGGCAGGACTTTACGTGAGCCCCTCTCCGGCAGAGCTGAGCGGACCGCGCTGCTTCTGCCGGGATTGCTTTGTCGATCTGGATGCACGCGTCAAGCGCTGCACGTCATGCGGGTCACCGCGCCTGGTGCGACACCACGCGCTGCCGTCGCTGACGCTGGCACATATCGACTGCGATGCGTTCTACGCCACCGTTGAGAAGCGCGACAATCCCGACATCGTCGATCGGCCCGTCATCATCGGCGGCGGCAAGCGTGGCGTGGTGTCCGCGGCCTGCTACATCGCACGCACCTTTGGCGTGCGCTCGGCGATGCCCATGTTCAAGGCGCTCGATCTCTGCCCCGACGCCGTCGTTGTGCGGCCCGACATGGCGAAATATGTCCGCGTCGGCCGCGAGGTCCGCCATGCCATGCAGGCGCTGACGCCGCTGGTCGAACCATTGTCGATCGACGAAGCCTTTCTCGATCTCTCAGGCACGCAGCGCGTCCACGGCATGATCCCGGCCAAGGTGCTGGCGAAATTCGCCGCCGATATCGAACGCCAGGTCGGCATCACGGTCTCTGTCGGCCTGTCGGTGAACAAGTTTCTCGCCAAGATTGCCAGCGATCTCGACAAGCCGCGCGGCTTCGCCACGCTCGATCAGGACGACGCTGTGGCCATGCTCGCCGACAGGCCCGTCAGCTTCATCTACGGCGTCGGCCCGGCGACCGCGGAGAAACTCTCGCAGCGCGGCTTTCGCAAGATCAGCGATCTACAGCGCGCCGATGAGACCGACCTCATGAAACAGTTCGGCGGCGAAGGCCGCAGGCTGTGGCGCCTCGCCCGCGGCATCGACGATCGCCTCGTCGTCGCCGATCGCGGCGCCAAGACGATTTCCAACGAGACGACGTTCAACGAAGACATCCGCGACTACGCCACACTGGAAAAGATTCTGTGGCGACTATCGGAGAAGGTCTCGTCGCGGCTGAAGAGCAGCGAATTGTCCGGCACCACAGTCACACTGAAACTCAAGACCGCGGATTTCCGCCAGCGCACCCGCTCGCAGTCGATCCAGTCGCCGACGCAAATGGCGGCGCGTATCTTCGATATCAGTCGCGAGATGCTGGCAAAGGAGATCGACGGCACGGCCTTTCGCCTGATCGGCACTGGCGTCAGCGCTCTCAAGCCCGGCAACGAGGCCGGCGACGACAACATGCTCGACCGCCGTTCATCGCATGCCGAACGCGCGATGGACGATCTCAGGAAGAAGTTCGGCAGTGCCGCGGTGATCCGCGGCATTGCCTATGACGGGCCGGAGAAGCCAAGGACATAATCCCCATAGGGATTGCGAACTTGTGATGTGCCCGGGCTTCCCACGCTGTGGTGGCCGTGAGATGGTCGAATATGGATATTCGTCGGCTCCTGAAACTCTTTCTGGCGATTGTCGTGACCATCGGCCTGTCGGTGGCGCCAATGGTGACTCCGGCGGCTGCCAAGAGCCCGTCGGCCACGATGACCGACATGTCGGCGATGTCCGGTGACATGCCCTGCTGCCCATCCGAACAGAAGAGTAAGGATTGCCAGGACTGTCCCCTTCTCGCGATTTGCGTGTTGAAGACCGCCCAGGCTGGGCCTTCCCTGGCGCCACCCATGACGGTTCGCCACGCCGTCCGAACCTACCACTCGTTGCTGAACGACGCGCTGACCGATGGCGTCAACCGTCCCCCTCCGGACCACCCTCCTCGCACTTCGATCTGAGCGGCGCTGAGCGCCGTCGCTGCCGCGTGCCTCCAGGCGCGCGGATGACGAATGCCGTTCGCGGCATCAGATTCAATCGAGGATACCAAACCATGAAGACGTCTAACTCCCCGCGCGCCTTCGGGGCTGCGTTGATCGCTATCGCTTTGGGCGGCGCAAGCACGGCTGCACTGGCTGACATCAAGGACTACACGTTCGAACTCGTCGATCAGTCCGTACAGGCCGGCCCCGACAAGATCATCACCGTCCGCCTGATGAACACCAAGACCGGCAAGCCTGTGCCTGATGCCGTCATTTTCGCATCCCGTCTCGACATGGCTCCTGACGGCATGCAGGAGATGGCCACCAAGGTCACGCCAGTATCGGGGATCGAGCCCGGCACCTACAAGTTCAAGGCCACTTTCGGAATGGCCGGTCGCTGGCAGCTTTCTCTCGGCGCCAAGGTGCAGGGAGAAACCGGCTCCGTCGAGAACAAGCTCGTCATCACGGCGCAGAAATGAACCGCGCCGTTTTAGCTGGTACCGCCGCCGCGTTCATCGCGGCGGCCGGAGGCGGATTCATCATCGCGCAGCGACCGTTGACGCACGCCCTCGCCGTAGTCACCTCCGCCGATGCGCAGGAAGCCGGCGCGCCCATCTACTATCAAGATCCGGACGGAAAGCCGGCTTATTCATTGACGCCGAAGAAAACGGCGTCAGGTCGCGACTACCGCGCCGTGCCCGCCGGGGCCGACGTCAGCTTCGAAGACCTCACGGAGACCATGCCGATTTCGGAGCCAGCGTCGGCTGGCACCGACACGAGCCGCAAGATCAAGTATTACCGCAATCCGATGGGACTTCCTGACGCGTCGCCAACGCCGAAGAAGGACTCCATGGGGATGGATTACATCCCGGTCTTCGACGGCGACGATTCCGACGATGGATCGGTCAAGCTCTCTCCGGGCAAGATACAGCGCACGGGCGTGAAGTCCGAGCCAGCCACCAGGCGCGTGATCCGGACGCAGATCCGCGCACCCGGCACGATCCAGCTCGACGAGCGGCGCATCTCCGTGATCTCGATGCGTGCGGAAAGCTGGGTGCAGAAGGTTGCCGACGTCACCACCGGCACGAAGGTCCGCAGCGGGCAGCCTTTGATGGATATCTACAGCCCCGCAATCTCGTCCGCTGCGGCGGAATACGTCGCTACGATCACATCGAAGACGACGGGCGGCGATGGACTGTATGGGCGCGGGTCGCGTCAACGGATCATGAATCTCGACGTTCCGGACACGGTGATTGCGGAAATCGAGAAGAGTCGCATCGTCCCGATCTCCATCGCGTGGGCCGCCCCGCGGGACGGCATCGTTCTTGAGCGCAACGCCATCGAAGGGATGCGGGCGCAACCCGGCGACATCCTCTTTCGTATCGCCGACACGTCGCTGGTCTGGGCGATGGTCGATGTCGCGGAGCGCGATCTTGGAGCCATCGCCGTCGGACAGCCGGTGAATGTCCGGACGCGTAGCCTCTCCGGCAGGCAGTTTGCAGGCAAGGTCAACGTGATCTACCCGCAGGTCAATCGCGAGACCCGGACGACACGCGTCCGTATCGAACTCACAAACGCCGATCTCGCTCTGCTACCGGACATGTATATCGACGCTTCGATCGAGACCGGAAGTGCGGATCCGGTCGTGTCCGTCCCGGAGAGCGCTGTGATCGACACCGGCACCCAGCAATCGGTGTTCATCGACAAAGGACAGGGGCGCTTCGAACCGCGCAGCGTCGGACTCGGCCGTCGCGGCGGCGGCTACGTCGAAATCCGCGAGGGAGTCGCAGACGGCGAACCAGTCGTCATTTCGGCCAATTTCCTGATCGATGCAGAAAGCAATCTGAAGGCCGCGTTGAAGGGCTTTTCCGACGCGAGGAGCCCACAATGATCGCCCGCATCATCGCATGGTCGGCGCGTAATCTGCTGCTGGTGTTGTTCGGCACAGGGTTCGCCGCAGCCGTTGGCATCTACGCGCTGGCGCATCTGCCGCTCGACGCCATCCCGGATCTCTCCGACACGCAGGTCATCGTCTATACCGAGTACCCCGGCCAGGCGCCGCAGGTGATCGAGGATCAGGTCACCTATCCGTTGACGACGGCAATGCTCACGGTGCCGAAGTCGAAAGTGGTGCGCGGGTTCTCGTTCTTCGGCGTGTCGTTCGTCTATGTCATCTTCGAAGACGGGACCGACATCTACTGGGCCCGGTCGCGCGTTCTCGAATTCCTGAACGGAGCCACGTCCCGCCTGCCCGCCGGCGTCACGCCGACGATGGGCCCCGATGCCACCGGCGTCGGCTGGGTTTACCAATACGCGATCATGTCCAGGGAATTGAACCTTGCCGACACACGGGCGATCCAGGACTGGAATTTGAAGTTTGCGCTCGCAAAAGCCGAAGGCGTCGCCGAAGTCGCCAGTGTCGGTGGCTTCGTCAAGCAATATAACGTCGTGCTCGATCCACTTCGGATGCGCGACCTCGGCATCACCATGCAGAAGATGCGCGATGCCATCCGCGCCAGCAACGCCGATGTCGGCGGTCGCACGGTGGAGCTGTCCGAATTCGAATATGTCATCCGCGGCAAGGGCTATCTGAAGTCGATCAACGACCTCGGCAATGTCGTGCTCAAGACGAATAACGGCACGCCGGTCCTGCTGCGCGATGTCGCGCGCGTCGAACTGGGCCCCGACGAGCGGCGCGGCATCACCGAACTCAATGGTGAAGGCGAAGTCGCCAGCGGCATCGTGCTGCAGCGTTTCGGCGTCAACGCGCTCGACGTGATCGAGAACGTCAAGAAGCGTTTCAAGGAGATCGCCAGCAGTCTGCCGAATTCCGTCGAGATCGTCCCGGTCTATGATCGCTCGAATCTGATCAACGCTGCCATCGCCACGCTCAAGCACACATTGCTGGAGGAAAGCGTGGTCGTCGCACTCGTCTGCATCTTATTCTTGCTGCATGTCCGCAGTGCCCTGGTTGCGATCCTGATGCTGCCGGTCGGCGTGCTGATGGCGTTCGGCGCCATGAAACTGCTCGGTCTTGGCTCCAACATCATGAGTCTCGGCGGCATCGCGATCGCCATCGGCGCCATGGTCGATGCCGCCATCGTCATGATCGAGAACGCCCACAAACATCTCGAACGCGCGGATCCCGGCAAGTCGCGCGTCGAGGTCCTGATCGAGGCAGCCTCAGAAGTCGGCCCGGCGCTATTCTTCAGCCTGTTGATCATCACCGTGTCGTTCATGCCGATCTTCACGCTGGAATCCCAGGAAGGACGTCTGTTCAGCCCTCTGGCGTTCACCAAGACGTTTGCGATGGCAGCCGCCGCCATCCTGTCGGTGACGCTGGTCCCGGCCCTGATGATCATCTTCGTTCGCGGCCGGATCGTTCCGGAACACAAGAATCCGATCAACCGCTTCCTGATCTGGGTCTACCGGCCTGTCATCACCGTTGTGATGCGCGCGAAGACGCTGGTCGTCCTGCTCGCAGTCGCCGTTCTCGCGGCCAGTGTCTGGCCGGCACGTCAGCTCGGGACCGAGTTCATGCCCAGTCTGAACGAGGGCACACTCATGTATATGCCGACGACGCTGCCGGGCATCTCCGTTACGAAGGCCGGAGAACTGCTGCAGACACAGGACAGGATCATTCGGTCGTTTCCGGAGGTGGCTTCGGTCTACGGCAAGGCGGGGCGCGCTGCCACGGCGACTGATCCGGCGCCCTCCGAAATGTTCGAGACAATCATCAACCTCAGACCGAAGGAAGAGTGGCGATCCGGTCTCACGGTCGATGGACTGATCGCCGAGATGGACAAGGCGCTGCAGTTTCCGGGCGTGTCGAATGCCTGGACCATGCCGATCAAGGCCCGCATCGACATGCTGTCGACAGGCATCCGCACACCCATCGGCGTGAAGGTGATCGGCACCGACCTCGTCGAGATCGACCGGCTTGCCAAGCAGATCGAGCAGGTGCTCAAGGCGGTACCGGGCACATCGTCGGCCTATGCCGAGCGCGGCATTGGCGGCTACTACCTCGATGTGACGCCGGATCGCGAGGCATTGGCGCGCTACGGCATCATGATCCAGGACGTTCAGGACGTGATCGGAACCGCGCTCGGCGGCCAGACGGTAACGACGACCGTGGAAGGCCGGCAACGCTTCACCGTCAACATGCGGTACCCTCGCGACCTCAGAGACAGTCCGCAGGCCATCGCCAGTGACGTGCTGGTGCCGATGCCCGGAGGTGGCGCGGTCCCGCTCGGCGAAGTGGCCAGGATTACGCTGGCGAGAGGGCCGACGTCGATCCGGACCGAGAACGGACAGTTGGCCACATACATCTATGTCGACATCCGCGACCGCGACCTCGGCGGCTACGTGGGCGACGCGCAGCGCGGGGTCCAGGCGAGCATTCAATTTCCGCCTGGCTATTACGTGATGTGGAGCGGCCAGTACGAATATCTCGAACGCGCGACGGTGCGCCTGAAGATCGTCGTGCCGGTGACGCTTTTGATCATCTTCCTGCTGCTGTACCTGAACTTCCGGTCGATCACCGAAACCATGATCGTCATGCTGTCGCTGCCGTTCGCGCTGGTCGGCGGCCTTTGGCTGATGTGGTGGCTCGGTTTCAACCTGTCGGTTGCAGTCGTGGTCGGTTTCATTGCGTTGGCCGGCGTTGCCGCCGAGACCGGCGTGGTGATGCTGATCTATTTGAATCAGGCATTGACCGCGATCCAGGCGCGACGGGACCTTGAAGGACGGCCGCTGACGCGCAACGACCTGTACGATGCGATCATGGAGGGAGCGGTCGAACGCGTCCGTCCCAAGATGATGACGGTGGTCGCTATCATGGCGGGCCTGCTGCCGATCATGTGGAGCACCGGCACGGGCTCGGAGATCATGCAGCGCATTGCGGTGCCGATGATCGGCGGCATGATCTCGTCGACGCTGCTGACGTTGATTGTGATCCCCGCGATCTATGCAATTGTTAAGGGCTATGGGCTGCCTCAGGCCGGCTTGATCTCGGCCAAAGGGATAGTGGCCGTGACCAGATAGCCCGGAGCTTGGAGGGACGTGTTCGGACTCAGCCGAACACGTCCTGCACCACGCCGTCCTTGATCACATCCACGCCGTCGAGCGTGATTGTGGTCTTGAAGATCGGCAGATCGAAATGCCCCGCGGTGTAGCGGCCCGCGAATTCATTGGCACCGGTCGAGAACAGGAAGTTGCCGGCCACCGCGCGGATTTCCGTGCCGTTGGTATCGCGCTGGTCATACATCTGCAGCGCCTCGTAACGCGCATTGGGGTTCATGCCCCAGCCGACATGCGACACGGCATAGGCCTCGCGGTCGCCCCAGGCGGCGAGATAGCGCTTCATCATCTCGGCGTCGGCGCCCTCGCCCGTCAGCTCGGTGAGATAGTCATCCTTGAACAGCATACGCACCGGCGACGTCAGATAGCGCTTGAAGGTCAGGTTGATATCGCCTGCATCCATCACCACCGTGCCGTTGATGGTCTTGCTCTTCGGGAACGAAACCACGATGCCGCCCGGCCAATGCGCCAGCGTGCCCGGCTTGTCGGTCCAGCCCCAGACGCCGACGGTGGCCGCGCCTTCCATCTTGACGTCGAGATCGGTGCCCGCCTTCGAGGTCACCTTCATGTGCTTCGTGCCGCGCAGCATCTTCGCCGCCGCGCGCACGCGCTTCTCGAGCGCCGAGTCCGGCACCATGCGCTCGAGCGCTTCCGGATGCTCGTTGGAGATCACCAGAATGCGCGCGCCGGCCTTCAGGATCTCCGGTGTTTCCTTGGCATGCATCAGGCCTTCGATGGTGCAGTCGACGACGAAGCCGGCCTGCTGCAGCGCTGATACAACCGGCCCGAGTTGCTGGATCGCTTCGGACGCGCCGGTGGAGCGGATCGGCACGACCTGCTTGTTGCGCGGCGTCGGCACCACGACGTGGAACGGCCGCGCGCCCATGCGGAGCAATGCCAATTCGGCAATGTGCACATTCAGCGCACGCGATTGCGTCTCGGAGAGGATGGCGGCAGTGTCGCCGGGCTTGACCGCGCAGCGTTCGAAGATCTCGCAGAATGCGTCGATCCATTTCGCCTCGATGCGATCCGCCAGCATGCCGTTTCTCCGTGTTTTAAAGCGATTATGGTTGGATGATAGGCGCGGTCATGTTATATGAAAAGGAATATTTTTAATCTTGAAGGACAATCCGGCGCTGTATTTTGGGCAGTCGCGGGTGTCGCGGAGCGGCGAATTCCATGGCGTTTGACAAGACGGCGCAGGACAAGGTCGCGGATAACAAGCTCCCGGACAAGACGCAGGCGGTCAACCCCGCCACCTTCCGTCAGGCGCTGGGCCAATTCCCGACCGGCGTCACCGTCGTCACCGCCACCAATGGCGACCATCCCGTCGGCATGACCGCCAATTCGTTTTCATCGGTCTCGCTCGATCCGCCGCTGGTGCTGTGGAGCGTCGCAAAATCTTCGCCGAGCCACGATCCCTTCGTCGAAGCCGACGCTTTCGCCATTCACTTTCTCGGTGCCGATCATGGCGAGCTCGCGATGCGTTTCGGCCGTCGCGGCTCCGACAAGTTTGCTGATATCGCCCATGCGCCGGGCATCAGCGGCGCACCGCTGATCGAAGGCCTCGCACCGATCTTCGAATGCAAGACCTGGGCGCGCTATCCCGGCGGCGACCACACGATCCTGGTCGGTGAAGTCGTGCACTTCGTCGAGCGCAATCACGACCCCCTCGTCTTCCACTCCGGACAACTCCGCCGCATCGACAAGGCGCAGCCACGGGCGCCGGCTCTGGCCAGCAACAGTTTTGCGCGCAGCTACCTGTCCTATCTGCTGGCGCGCGCCAGCTTCAACGTGTCCAGTTCGTTTCACGCGCGGCTGAAAGAATGGGACCTCACCGTGCCGGAATGGCGTGTGCTGGCCTGCCTCGCCGATGTCGAGGGCCTGTCAGTCGGCGAACTCGCCGCAATGGCTTTGATGAAGCAGCCGGGCCTGACGAAAGTGCTCGACCGCATGGAGCGTGACGATCTGCTTAAGCGCAAGAGCACCTCGAACGATCGGCGCCGCGTCACGCTCTACCTGACCGCGAAAGGCCGCGCGCGCGTCAAGCCCGTGCAGAAGGCGGCGCTCGAACATGAGACAGAGGTGCTGAGCCGCTTCAGCGACGACGAGCGCGCAACGATCAAATACACGCTGGATCTCCTGATCGACAGCGGCATGTCGGACGTCACGGGCGAGTAGAAAAGCTCCCAGCGTAGGATGGGTAGAGCGCAGCGAAACCCATCACTTTCAGTGTATGTGGGCGATGGGTTTCGCAACGCTACGCTGCGCGTAACGCCGCTCTACCCATCCTACAATTCAAACGAAAATGGCCGGGACATGCCCGACCATCACGTCATTATCGATGTAGCTCGCCGTTACTTGATCGGCGCGACGACCTTGCCCTTCAGCTCGGAGACGTCGAGCTTCTTCGGCAGCATTCCGGACTCGACATAGGTGTCGAGCATTTTCTGGATCGCGTCGAAATTCGGCGCGGCGCCGGGGTCGCGTGCGAAGTCGTTATCCTTCAACAGGTAGGTTTCCAGCACCGGGATCGGCGCCTTCATCACTTCGTTGACAACCTTCAGCGTTTCATCGCGATTGGCCAGCGCCTTCTGCATACCCAGCGTCAGATCGCGCACATACATTTTGGCCAGTTCCGGATTCTTCTCGATGAAGTCGGCACGGCAGGCTTCGAGGATGTGCACGATGCCGTCCTGCTGCTGCGACAGCGAGAACAGCTTGCGGGTGCCGCCCTTCGCTTCCATGCGCGCGGCGAAAGGCTGGTTCATCACGGCGGAGTCGACACGGCCCGAACGCAGTGCTTCTTCCGAGAGCGCGAAGCCGACTTCAACCAGCTTGACGTCCTTGGCCGGATCGAGACCGGCCTGCTTCAGCAGGATCGCCATCGGGCCATAGATGCCGGAGCCGAGCGTATTGATCGACATCGTCTTCCCCTTGAGGTCGGCGATGGTCTTGATCGGCGAGTCGTCCTTCACCGCCCAATAGACCGAAAAGCTGCCCGGCTTTTCGAACACGTGCTGCGCAACGATCGAAGCCTTGAGGTTGCCGCTCTGCACGCCCTGCGCCAGTGCCAGCACCGATTGCGTCGCGCAATCCAGCGCGCCGGCCGCGAGTGCCTGCGTCATCGGCGCGGTGCCCTGAAACTGCACCCACTCGATATTGTATTTCTTGCCGAGATCCGCGAATTCCTGCGGACGCTTCATCATCCAGTATTTGGATTCTTCGGCCGGGATGGTCCAGCCAACCTTGATGGTTTGTTGGGCAAATGCCGAGCCACTGCTCAGCAACGCTCCGAGTGCCAGAGCCGCCACAACGCCACGCTTCGATGCGATCCGCTTCATCCTGAATTCCTCTGTTTTCAGCGACCCGGCCGCAGTCAGAAACGAATGCAATTCTCTTGCCGAAGCGCTCCCCACTCACAATTGTTTCATGCTTCAAATGATCGCGCAATATGCCTCGCTATGGGCTATATTGAAGCAGACTGGTTCGACTGCCAGCCCGGGAATTGATTCACCATGAGCAATGACTCCTTCTTCTCCGACCTCCTCGCATCCATCTCGGAACGCGGACGCACTCTGCTGCGGCTCGGTCCCGCATCTGTCGATCCCAAACAGAACGCATCGGATTTGATCGAACTCTGTGCGGAGCTGTTGTCAGGACGCGGCGAAGCGTCGGGCACGGCCCTCGCGCGCGGCGTGCTCGATCGCTACAAGAGTCTCGACGATGCCGGTCGCCTCACCTTCTTCGAGAACCTCGCACAGAATTACGGTCCCGATCGTGACAAGCTTGAGAAGGCCATCGCGGCATGGCGTGCCAAGCCGACCGGTGACGTCTCCGGCGAATTGCATTTTGCATCCGAGCCGCAGCGGCAGGAACTGTTTCGCCGGCTGAACCGCGCGCCGAACGCGACCAGCGAACTCGTGAAGATGCGTGAAGATCTTCTCGATCTGAAGAATGGTAACAAAGACCTCAACGCCGTCGATCGCGACGTCGTTCATCTCTTGGCATCGTGGTTCAACAGGGGATTTCTGGTGCTGCGCAAGATCGACTGGTCCACGCCCGCCAATGTGCTCGAAAAAGTCATCAAATATGAAGCGGTGCATGAGATTCACGACTGGGACGATCTGCGCCGCCGGATCGATCCCGTGGATCGCCGCTGCTATGCGTTCTTCCACCCTGCCCTTGTCGATGAACCGCTGATCTTCGTCGAAGTTGCGCTCACCGAAACCATTCCGGGCGCCATCGCGCCGCTGCTGGCCGTCGATCGCCAGCCGGTGCCGATCGAGCGCGCGCGCACCGCGGTGTTCTATTCGATCTCCAACTGCCAGCGCGGCCTCGGCGGCATTTCCTTCGGCAACTTCCTGATCAAGCAGGTGGTCGAGGAACTGCGCCGCGAATTGCCGAAGCTCGACACGTTCGTAACACTGTCGCCGGTGCCGGGTTTCATGAAGTGGCTCAAGAAGGCCGACGACCTCAACCTGTCCAATGAGGATCAGGCGCTGGTCGACATGCTCGCCGATCCGCTATGGGTCAACGACACCGCGCTGACGGCGCAGCTCAAGCCCGTGATGGAGCAGCTCGCTGCGCATTACTTCCTGAAGGCCAAGAGCCCGCGCGGCGGCCCGATCGATTCCGTCGCCCGTTTCCATCTCGGCAACGGCGCACGGCTGGAGCGCATCGACTGGCTCGGCGACACGTCGGCCAAGGGCCTGCGCGAGTCCGCCAGCCTGATGGTGAACTATCTGTATCGTCTCGACGATATCGAGAAGAACCACGAAGCCTATGCCGACCATTACGAGATCGCGGCATCGAGCGCGGTGAAGAAGCTGCTGAAGAGTGAAAGCGGCGGTGGCCTGCGTTTGCTGGACAGCATGCGGTTGTCGCGGGCGGAGTGAGATAGGCTTTTAGGTTTATGGCTGTCGTCCCCGCGAAGGCGGGGACCCATAGACTCCGAATTCAAATCGGAGCGCTATGGTTTCGACCACGTTTCAATTTTTAGAAGTAGTGGTTATGGATCCCCGCCTACGCGGGGATGACAATTGAGAGAACCGAGCAAAAAGCTCATACTCCTCACTTACAAGGCTTGCTGTCCTTCACATTGAACTTGCTCATGGCGCCGCCGATGACGAAGTCATTGTAGTCCAGCATCAGCGACCGCGAGACGCCGTTCTCATAGAGTTCGAACGACATCGCATAGACCGGGGTCTGCTCACCGCCGTCGGACGATTTGGCTGACTTGTCGTAATAGCTGACGGTGACCGGCCAGCGCGTCAGCTTCTTCATCCCGTCATCGCCCGTCGAAGGATCGGGTTCGCTCACCTTGCGATCCCCAGGGATCGCCTGCCCGATCACCGTGAGCGTGCTGTAGACTTTCTCGCCTGTATCCGACCCGTCATAGACATTCAGTTCCAGCACCGACTTGCCTTCGCGTGCGGCAGCAATGATGCGGTGGATCTGCTCGGTCGGAAACACCGTGGAGCCCTCCAGCGTGAAGGTCTTCGCCACCGGCTGCTTCAGCTTGACGGTGACGTGATCGCCTTCGCGCTCCGCTATGCCGTCAACGGCGCTGACATCGCCGTCATTCATGCGGGTGTCGATCTTGAACCGATAGCTCTTGCCGTCGCCGGCTTCCCAGCTGGTGGAGCGCAGATCGCTCAGCGTGGTCTTGTCCTCGCCGCTGTTCAGCTCCGAGACCTGACGGAAATCCGACGTGTAGCCTTCGCAGGCACTGCCGGTAAAATTATAGAGGATGCGGCCGCTGGCGCTGTTGACGCTGGCATTGCCGCGCGACTTCAACAGCTTCAGCTCATACAGCGCCTGATGCGCCACGAACGGCGTGCCCGCAGCAGGCGGAGCCGCGAATGCCGACACCGGCGCCGCAAAGGCCGCCATGGTCAGTGCCAGCGAGGCAGCCTGGAATCGCGAAACGGAGGAAATGCGGCGCATGGGTTTTCCCTGGATTCTGGAACTACAACAATAGAGAGCGTCCTATTGCGTCGCAACTACGGCCGCGCCGGATTCGCACTGCGCAAATGCCACATTCTGCAGCAAATCTTGCCAGAACCGCACTATTGCGGGGCGGCCCGGCGTCGCCGGATCGTCACTTGCGCGGCGACGCGGTATGGGTGAAACAGACGGTGCCTGAACCCTTTGGGGAGTTTTGTTCGGGCACTTCATCAATCATTTGGGGAATCATAATGGCAGGCACTGTCGAGCAGAAACTTGCGGATCTGGGGGTCAAGCTTCACGAGCCCATCAGCCCCGTGGCGAATTATGTCGGCTTCGTCCGCACGGGCAATCTGCTGTTCGTCTCCGGTCAGATCTGCAAGGACGCGAACGGCCAGCTGATCGCCAAGGGCAAGCTCGGCGCCAGCGTGACCATCGAACAGGGCGTCAATGCCGCCCGCGTTTGCGCGATCAACCTGCTCGCTCAGGTCAAGGCTGCCCTCGGCGATCTCGACAAGGTTGCACGCGTCGTCCGCCTCGGCGGCTTCGTCAATTCGACGCCGGATTTCATCGACGCACCGACCGTCATCAACGGCGCCTCGGATCTGATGGTCGCAGCCTTCGGCGACAAGGGCCGTCACTCCCGCGCCGCTGTCGGCGTCGCTTCGCTGCCCGCCGATTGCGCGGTCGAGGTCGACGCGGTGTTCGAAGTCATCTAGCTTTTCGTTTTGACGCGTTTTCTTCACGCGAACCGGTATTCACTTCGCTTGAAAACGCTCTGATGCAGGACAATCCCGATGCGCGCACCTGACTGGCTCATCGCCCGGCCGGTCGCGCATCGTGGCCTGCACGACCCTGCCCGCGGCATTGTCGAGAACATGCCCGGCGCCATGCACGCCGCCATATCAGGCAATTTCAGCATCGAGACCGATGTGCAGCTCAGCGCCGACGGCGAGGCGATGGTGCATCATGACGATGAGTTGGGACGCCTGACCGAGGGCTCCGGCCCCTTGCGCGCGAAGACCTCCACCGAACTCAAGAAAATTGCCTTCAAGGACACGCCGGAGCGCATGATGACGCTCGGCGATCTGCTCGCTCTGATCGATGGCCGCGTCGGGCTCGTGATCGAGATCAAGAGCCATTTCGACGGCGACCGCAAACTGGTCACCCGCGTCGCCGAGATTCTCAAAACCTATCGCGGACCGGTTGCCTGGATGTCGTTCGATCCCGATCAGGTTCTTGCGATGCGCAAAATCGCCCCCGAGATCCCGCGCGGTATCACCGCCCAGCGCACTTATGACGACGGCGAATGGCTGACGCTGACGCAGGCCCAGCGCGACGGCATGCGCCATCTCCGCCACGCCTTCCGCACCCGCCCGCATTTCGTCTCCTATTGGGTCAAGGAACTGCCGGCCCCAGCGCCCTGGATCGCGCGCAACCTGTTCGGCTGCGCGCTGCTGACCTGGACCGTGCGCACGCCGGAACAGCGCGCCATCACCGCCCGCTATGCCGACCAGATGACCTTCGAGGGCTTCGTGCCGTAAATTGAAAAGAACGCCGTCATGGCCGGGCTTGTCCCGACCATCCACGCCTCTCTTGCTTACGGCGCTTGTGACCAAGACGTGGGTGCCCGGGACAAGCCCGGGCATGACGGAGTGGGACTTGAACTGTCCGGCGCGATGCACAATCTTAGGAGCGGTCACCGCGACGGTTGATCGCATATGACCGGTTCAAGTGATTGATGACGTCATCGGAAATTACGCTCGAAGCAGTGGCGTCCATCAGCCAGATTCCGGCCACGGACTGGGATGCCTGTGCCACCGGCCATGCCGATCTCGGTGGCATTGAGAGCCTCGATACGCTGGCCCCGGCGGCCAATGGTTGCGCCTCGAAGCCCACTTACAACCCGTTCGTGTCCCACGCCTTTTTCACGGCTGTCGAAAAATCGAACTCGGCCTGCGCCCGCACCGGCTGGGGACCGCGACATCTGATCGCCAAGAGCGAGGGCCGCATCGTCGGTGTCGTGCCCTGCTATCTGAAGTCGCACTCGCAGGGCGAATACGTGTTCGACCGCGGCTGGGCCGATGCCTATGAGCGCGCCGGCGGGCAATATTACCCGAAGCTGCAGGCCTCGGTTCCGTTCACGCCCGCCACCGGCCCGCGCCTACTGATCCGCGACGGCGTCGATGTGGAACGCGTCGGCGCGGCGCTGGCCGGCGGCCTCGTCGGTCTCTGCGAGGCCACCGATGCATCGTCCGTCCATGTCACTTTCGCGCGCGAGAGCGAATGGCAATTTCTCGCCGCACGCGGCTTCCTGCAGCGGACCGACCAGCAGTTTCATTTCCGCAATGACGGCTACGGCACCTTCGACGATTTCCTGGCGACGCTGAATTCGCGCCATCGCAAGGCGATCAAGCGCGAGCGCCGCGATGCGCTGGCCAATGGCCTCACCATCCATCCCCTCACCGGCAGCGAGATCACCGAGGATGCCTGGGATGCGTTCTTCGCCTTCTATATGGAGACCGGCTCGCGCAAATGGGGCCGGCCATATCTGACACGCGAGTTCTATGCGCTGATCGCCGAGAGCATGAGCAATGACGTCGCGCTGATCATGGCCAGGCGCGATGGCAAGTGGATCGCCGGCGCCATCAATTTCATAGGCTCGGATACGCTGTTCGGCCGCCACTGGGGCGCCGTCGAGCATCACCCGTTCCTGCATTTCGAGGTCTGCTACTATCAGGCCATCGACTTCGCGATCCGCCGCGGGTTGAAGACCGTGGAGGCCGGCGCGCAAGGCGAACACAAGATCGCACGGGGCTATCTGCCGCAGACCACCTATTCGGCGCATTACATCGCCGATCGCGGACTGCGTCAGGCCGTCGGCGAATATCTTCAGCGCGAGCGCGAATATGTCGCGGAGGCTGTCCGCGAATTGACCGAAGCCGGCCCGTTCAGGAAGGGCGACGAGCAGGATTAAGCCGTCTTGACCGGCTCCCCTCTGGCGGCGACAGTCGTCCAAATTTGCGCCTAAATTTTCCGGAGGATTCCATGACCGCGTATGACCCGAACAACATCTTCGCCAAGATCCTGCGCGGCGAATTCCCCTGCTACAAGGTCTATGAGAACGACCACGTGCTGGCGTTCCTGGACATCATGCCGCGCTCCCCCGGCCATACGTTGGTGATCCCCAAGGCGCCCGCGCGCAACATCTTCGACATCACGCCGGACGACTATGCCCATGTGATCCGCGCCGCCCACAAGATCGCCGCTGCCTGCAAACAGGCCTTCAAGGCCGACGGTATGACCGTCGCGCAATATTCGGAAGCCGCCGGCGGCCAGGTGGTGTTTCACCTGCACATGCATGTGATGCCCCGCCACGACAATGTCGGCCTGCTGCCGCCGGCGTCGCGCAAGGAAGACCCGAAAGTGCTGGAAGACAACGCGACGAAACTGATCGCGGCACTGGCAGCGCTGTAGGCTACGCACCGGCCGTGCGCTCCCTCTCCCCGCTCTGCGCGGGGAGAGGGGTGGGGTGAGGGGCAAGGCACACAGCCAATCGCAATAGTGATCTATCGGATCGCTGCCTGCGGCTTCAAATTACCGACCCGAGAGCGTTTACTCGCGTCAACGTGGTGCACAGCCCCTCACCCGCCGCGAAGACGCGGCGACCTCTCCCCGCAAAGAGCGGGGAGAGGTTAAGTCCCCTACTCCGTCTGAAAGTCCCCCGGCTGTGGCGGCGCCAGCGGCGTGAATTCGCAGCGGTCGGGTTTCACGTCCAGCAGCGGCGTCTCGTCGAGGCAATCGAGCCCGCGCACCAGCACGGTCGATCCCTCGATCCCCACCAGCTTCACCATGGATGTGCCGAGCGGGTTCGGCCGCACCGGCGTACGCAGTGAGAAGATGCCACGCGCATTGCCGTCGTTTTTCGGACTCTGCAGCACCAGGTCGCGGCGCGACAGATGCAGCCAGTAGATCACTTCGAGATGTTTGTAGAGGTCGAGATCCTTCAGCCCCGGCACCCAGGGCTCGAAGATCTCGAGCCGGCACACCGGGCCGTCATGGCGGCCCTGCCGCGGCGTTTCCAGCCGCGACGTCCAGGGCGTGCGGATGCGCCCGATATAGACGAGGCCCGCATGGTTCGGCTTCGGTGCATCGACGGCGAGTTCGCCGGCGCGGATTTCACTTTCACGAACCATTGGTCACCGTTCTTGTATCCCGTCGATCAATCCAGCGAGATATTCTGCGCCTTGATCACCTTCGACCACCGGGCCCGGTCTTCGTCAACGAATTCGTTGATCTCCTTGACCGTCTTCGGTCGCAGTACGGGGAAGCCGATCTTTTCCAGCGAGGCACGGAACGTAGTGTCGTTCAAGGCACGGTCCATGCTGGCCATCACCGTCTTCACGACATCGTCCGGCAGTTTCGACGATCCCGCCAGACCGAACCATACGCCGACCTGATAGTCGGGATAGCCGCTTTCGATGACGGTGGGTACATCAGGCAGATCGGGGCTGCGTTCTTTCGAACTGACACCGAGCGGCCGCAACAACCCGGCCTTCACGGGCGGGAGCGCCGTGGAGAGCGTATCGAACATCACCTGGATATTGCCGGAGAGGAGATCGGTCAGCGCCGGCCCGGCGCCCTTGTAAGGCACATGGGTCATCTCGACGCCGGCGATCTGCTTGAACATCTCGCCAGCCAAGTGAATCGTGCCGCCGGTGCCGGCCGATCCGAAATTCAGCTTGCCGGGATTGGCCTTCGCGTAGGCCACGAATTCCTTCACCGTCTTGGCCGGCACGGACGGATGCACTTCCATCACGACGGGCAGATCGGTCACCACCGTCAGCATCCGCAGATCTTTCTGCGGATCGTAGGACAGCTTTTTGTAGAGCAGCGGATTGAGCACCATGATGGACGCAGCCGTGACAAACAGCGTGTAGCCATCGGGCTCTGCACGCGTCACCATTTCGGCGGCGATGGCGCCCTGCGCGCCCGGCTTGTTCTCGACGATCGTCGCTTGCTTGAGGTCGCGGCCGAGATAATCCGCCACGAGACGCGCGAGCACGTCGGTCGGCCCGCCGGCTGCATAGGGCACCACGAGCTTGATCGTGCGCGTTGGATATTCCGCCGCACGGGCGAGCGGCGCGGCAAAACCCAGCGCAGCGATAACGATGCCGGTTATCAAGGCAGAACTTGCGCGCAATCTCATATCGTCTCCCAACGCATTATTTTTAAGTTGAGCGGAGACTATCGCGTTCACGCAGTCATACAAGGCCGATACAGCCTGACGCTGTCGTCTATCAACCGAGGATGTATTTGCCGGTGACCATCACCAGCTCGCCGCATGCGACGCCGAGAAAGATCGAGCGCCTGAAAGCGACGAAGACGACGAGACCGACAGCGACCGCGCCATAGCGCAACGGCGGTGGAATACTCGCCAGCGCGCCGGGCGGCACGACAAGAATTTGCGCGATGACACCGGCGAGGATCGCAGTAGCCACCGCCCTCACCCAGATCAGGATCTCGGACTCTTCATCGACACCACCGCCGAGCCACAGGCCGAGCATGCGCCAGACCTCATTGGGGAGGAAACCCGCCAGCAGCAGCACAAGGAGCGCGTGCCAGTCGCCGATGAAGTCGCTCATCGCCGCCTCCAGCGATGCACGCCATAGGCGATCGTCCCGGCCGAGACGCCGGAGATCAGAATATCGACGCCGGTGTTGAAGAGCGACACGAGAGGAAACAGCGCGAGACCGAGCACGAGCGCCACGATATCGGCGAGCTGCTTGCAGTTGCGCGCCGTCGACAGCAGAAACGCCAACGGCGTCAGCAACAGGATCGCCGCACCGAACAGCGGCGGCAGATTGGCCGCGAGGTGATAGCCAATGAACGTCGCGGTCAGCGACGACAACACGAGTCCGAGGCCGAGCCCGTTGACGAAGGCGATGCGTCGCTCGCGCGGGACCAGCGGCATTAACCGGAAGCATTCCACCCACAGCGTTACTGCGATGAAATGCGACGGCAAGATCAGTTGCCGCTTTTTGGTATCCGGCATGCGCAGCATCGGCAGCACCGACACCACCATGGGAAACAGACGGATCGCGCTCACGGTCACCGCGAGCGCCGCCTGGATCACTGTGGCGCCCGAGCCGAGCGCGACGAGAAGAATAATCTGTGCGGGACCGGCCCAGACGAACAATGTGCTGGCCAACGCCCAGAACAGGCTGAAATGTGTGTCATGGGCCAGCGCGCCGATGCCGATATAGGTCGCGAACAAGACCAGCGTCAGGATGGTCGTGGTGATCGACCGCATGCCGTAAAGGAAGGCCGCCGCACTGCCCTGCCATCTCGGTGAATCCAGTGCAGGAAGCGACACGTGGTTTTTTTTCTTCTTGGTTGATCCGGCCTGTCATAGGCTGCCGAAAGCCGTCGGCGTCAAGAGGCGCCAATGCATGGGGTGCCAGCAGTCACGCTCTGCTGTTGCGCAGCACCAGACAGCCTTGCCCGGCCCGGCGAATCTTGCCGCAGAGATCGTTGGCCTCGTCACGCGTGTCGGTCCCGATCCTCACCTGGTAGAAGGTTCGCGTGCCGCGGCTTCGGAACAGCGAACTCAGCAGGTTGGGATCGCGTTCGCCGACCACCGTGCGCAAGCGCAGCATCACGCGTGCATAGGACATCAACGCACGATCACGATTGAAGCCTGCCGCCAGTTGCACACCCCATGGCCGTGCTTCGCCGAGCTTCACGCGCGCTTCCAGTTGCGTGACGAAGGGATTGGGCGCGCGCTGCAGCAGTGCCATCAGTTCGCGGCAGCTCGACGTCGCGGCACGCGGCGGCGTCTTGCCGTTGCGGCCTGCAGCCTGCCAGTCCTCGACCGTCACACCGGTGATCGCGGAGACGTAGTTGCGGGTCTCACCGGGCATGTATCCCTTGCCGTCGAGCCAGTCCTGCACACGGCGCGGTCCTGCATTATAGGCCGCAGCCGCGAGGCCGAGATTGCCGAACTGGTTGCGCAGCTCGCTGAGAAACTCTGCCGATTTCGGCAGCGCCTGCACCGGATCGAACGGATCGAGCAGACGCCGCTCATTGGCCGTGCCCGGCATGAATTGCGCGATGCCCTGCGCGCGCTGGCCATTGCGCGTCACGGGACCCACGGCATCGGGCTGAAACCGGCTTTCCTGCCAGATCACACGGGCGAAGAATTCCAGCGGCAAGTCATTGGCTCGCGCTGCAGACTCGATCATCAGACACATCGACTCGCGGGCGTCACTGTCACGTTTCAGATTGGGCTTCTCCGGAGCCGCCATTGACAGCATCCGGTCTGCACCCGGCTTCGCCAATTCGCTGATCGGGAGCTGTTCGGCGCGCACGCCCGCGACCGGCGCAAGCAACAGCGCCGCGAGGCAAATTATCCGGCCGATGATGCTTCCGAACGCCATGCCTGATCCCGCGCGGATTCCCCGCGCCTTGACAGCGGGACCCCAGCAGCTAGCTATGAATGAAAGACGGCAAAAGCGGGAGTGCAAACAATGGCCGACGCGCGCGACGACACATCCGGCTTTGCCAGCGACGACGATGTTCCGATCCAGTATATGGCCCGCACCCGCGCCTATTATCAGGCGATCGGCTACGACGTTCCCTATCGCTGGGCCCATCACATCGACGCGCCGTTCCAGCCGCTCAGGAAACCGCTGGCGCAGTCGCGCGTCGCCATCGTCACCACCGCAGCGCCCTTCGATCCCGCCAAGGGCGATCAGGGTCCGGGCGCGCTCTATAACGGCGGCGCCAAATTCTATCAGGTCTATGACGGCGATACGTCGGTCGATCATGACCTGCGCATCTCGCACATCGCCTATGACCGCGTGCACACGAGGGCGGACGACAGCGGCACCTGGTTTCCCCTGCCCGCGCTACGCGCACTCGCGGCGTCGGGCCGCATCGGCAGCGTCGCGCCGCGCTTCTACGGCGCGCCGACCAATCGCAGCCATCGCGTGACCCTTGAGACCGATGCGCCGGAGATCGTGACGCGCGCCAAAGCCGATGGTGTCGATGTCGCCGTCCTGGTGCCGAATTGCCCGGTCTGCCACCAGACCATCAGCCTCGTCGCCCGTGAGCTGGAGGCCAATGGCATCTCCACTGTGGTAGCGGGCTGCGCCAAGGACATTGTCGAACACGCTGCCGTGCCCCGTTTCCTGTTCAGCGACTTCCCGCTCGGCAACGCCGCCGGCAAGCCGCATGACAAGGCCTCGCAGGCGCAAACCCTGGAACTGGCGCTGCGCCTGCTGGAATCCGCTGTGGGTCCGCAGACCACCCTGCAATCGCCGCAGCGCTGGGCAACGGACGCGGTATGGAAGCGCGACTACAACAATGTCGCCCTGCTCAGCGCCGAGGAACTGGCGCGCCGCCGGGCCGAATTCGACAAGCAGAAGGACATTGCCCGCGGATTGCGCGAGACGGCGGCCTGAGCCCGCCCTGAGGCCGATCACCCCGTCTTTCGGCGATCGCCCTTAACTTTGGTTTACGTTAAATCCGCTCAATCCGCGCGAGAGCCTTCCCCGGCGGATGGAACTGCGTACAGTCCCCGCCTGCAACCTCAGGGGACCTCAGGACATGGACGAGCGGCGCAAGAACGTCAGGGACAAGGTGATCTACGGTGCCGTCGCGTCCAAGGACCAGAAGGCCAAGGAATGTGTCGTGCGCGACATTTCCGAAGACGGCGCCCGCATCGAATTTGGAAGCGGCGCGCGACTGCCGAAGGATGAGCTGACGCTCAACATCGCGCGAAAGGGCCGTTCGTTCCTCGCCAGGATCGTCTGGTGGCGCGACAACATCGTCGGCGTCGCCTTCACCGATCCGCCGGTGGAGAGCAAGGAAAGCTCCGACATCGAAGAGCGCCTGCGCAAGAGCGAGAAGAAAAAGCGCGAATTGCAAAAGCAGATTCAGAAACTGCTGGGGCAGTAAGGCGTTTGGCCAAATAACAAAACCGCAAACTCAGCCCTCATCCTGAGGAGCGCGCTTGCGCGCGTCTCGAAGGATGGGTGCATATGCATTCATGGTTCGAGACGGCGCCGAAGAGGCGCCTCCTCACCATGAGGACAGAGAGCGTATCCCCCAAAACAAAAACGGCCGGTGATCTCTCACCGGCCGCTTTCATTTGTTCAATCGCCCGATGGCTTACGCCTTCTCCAGCGGTCCCTTGGCCGAACCCGAGCCCTTGCCCGACTTCGGCTTCTTCGCCGCGCCGCGCTTGGCCGGCAGCTTCTCCGGCTTCGGCGTCACGGGACCATCGACGAATTCGAAGCCGATGCTTTCCTGCTCGACACCGAGCACCGCCTCGTCCTTCTTCAGGATGACGCGGACATGGCCGCCATTCTTGAGCTTGCCGAACAGCAGTTCGTCGGCCAGCGGCTTCTTGATGTGCTCCTGGATCACGCGACCCATCGGGCGCGCACCCATCTGCTCGTCATAGCCGTGCTGGATCAGCCAGGCCTTGGCGGGGTCGGACAGTTCGATGGTGACGTCGCGGTCTGCGAGCTGGGCTTCCAGCTGCAGCACGAACTTCTCCACCACCATGCCGATCACATCCGAATTCAGATGTGCGAAGGACACGACCGCATCGAGGCGGTTGCGGAATTCCGGCGCGAACTGCCGGTTGATCGCCTCCTGATCCTCGCCTTCCCGCTTGCCGCGGGTAAAGCCGAAGGCCGCACGCGCCATGTCGGCAGCGCCGGCATTGGTCGTCATGATCAGGATCACGTTGCGGAACGAGACCTGCTTGCCGTTATGGTCGGTCAGCCGGCCGTGATCCATCACCTGCAGCAGCACATTGTACAGATCCGGATGCGCCTTCTCGATTTCGTCGAGCAGCACCACGCAATGCGGATGCTGGTCCACGCCATCGGTGAGCAGACCGCCCTGATCGAAGCCGACATAGCCGGGAGGCGCGCCGATCAGGCGCGACACGGTGTGCCGCTCCATATATTCGGACATGTCGAACCGAATGAGCTCGACACCCAGCGACGACGCCAGCTGCTTCGCCACTTCGGTCTTGCCGACGCCGGTGGGGCCCGAGAACAGGTAGCTGCCAATCGGCTTCTCCGGCTCGCGCAGGCCGGCACGCGCCAGCTTGATCGATGCCGCCAAGGCTTCGATCGCCTTGTCCTGCCCGAACACCACGCGCTTCAAAGTCGACTCAAGATGCCGCAGCACCTCGGCATCGTCCTTCGACACGCTCTTGGGCGGGATTCGCGCCATGGTCGCGATCGTGGTCTCGATTTCCTTGATGCCGATTGTCTTCTTGCGCTTGCTCTCGGCCACCAGCATCTGCGCCGCACCCGACTCGTCGATCACGTCGATCGCTTTGTCCGGCAGCTTGCGGTCGTGGATATAGCGCGACGAGAGCTGCACCGCAGCCTCGATGGCCTCGTTGGTGTATTTGAGCTTGTGGTAATCCTCGAAATACGGCTTGAGGCCCTTCAGGATCGAGATCGCATCTTCAACAGTCGGTTCGTTGACGTCGATCTTCTGGAACCGGCGCACCAATGCGCGATCCTTCTCGAAGTGCTGGCGATATTCCTTGTAGGTGGTCGAACCCATGCAACGGATCGCACCCGAAGCCAGCGCGGGCTTGAGCAGATTCGAGGCATCCATCGCGCCGCCCGAGGTGGCGCCGGCGCCGATCACCGTGTGGATTTCGTCGATGAACAGGATCGCATTCGGATGCGCTTCGAGTTCCTTGAGCACCTGCTTCAGGCGTTCTTCGAAGTCACCGCGATAACGCGTGCCGGCCAGCAGCGTGCCCATGTCCAGCGAGAACACGGTAGCCGCCGACAACACTTCCGGCACGTCGCTGTCCACGATGCGCTTGGCCAGACCTTCGGCAATCGCCGTCTTGCCGACGCCGGCTTCGCCGACGAACAGCGGATTGTTCTTCTGCCGGCGGCACAGGACCTGGATCGCGCGATTGATCTCGGCCGTACGCCCGATCACCGGATCGATCTTGCCGTCACGCGCCTTCTTGTTGAGGTTGACGCAATAGGTATCGAGCGCCTCGCCCTTCTTCTTGGCGTCGTCGCCGTTCTTGGTCTCGGTCTCCTCATCGACGCCGCGCACCGGCCGCGCCTCGGAAACGCCCGGCCGCTTGGCAATGCCGTGGCTGATGTAATTCACTGCGTCATAGCGCGTCATATCCTGCTCCTGCAGGAAATACGCGGCATGGCTTTCGCGCTCGGCGAAGATCGCGATCAGCACATTGGCGCCGGTCACTTCTTCGCGACCCGACGACTGCACATGAATGACGGCGCGCTGGATCACGCGCTGGAAACCGGCAGTCGGCTTGGCGTCATCTGCGCCATCCGTCACCAGGTTTTCGAATTCGGTTTCGAGATAATTGACCAGACTGCCGCGCAGCTTGTCGAGATCGACGCTGCACGCCCGCATCACTGCCGCTGCGTCGCTGTCATCCACCAGCGACAGCAGGAGATGCTCCAGCGTCGCATATTGGTGGTGCCGCTCGTTCGCAATCGAGAGCGCCCGATGCAGCGATTGTTCAAGGCTTTGAGAAAAAGTTGGCATTCCGCGTCCTCGTTGGCCCCCACCATCATGATCGTCGTTGCCGGGTCAGGCAACAAGAACCTTTCTCACATATAGTGATGTCTGATCGTGGTGAAAGGCTGGTTCCCGCTGCTTGTTGTGACGCGTCCGCAGAGCACGTCTGTTCATTCCAGCGCATTGTCACATGCGCTGTTGACGCAGCCGAACGACCGCGTTCGACTCACATCAGTTCAATGCAAGACCCGTTCCCAGTTTCCGGGAATTCACGCGAGGCTACTTCTTTTCCATCACGCATTGCAAAGGGTGCTGGTGCTTGCGCGCAAAATCCATCACCTGCGTCACTTTGGTTTCGGCGATCTCATAGGTGAAAACGCCGCATTCCCCGATCCCGTGATGATGAACGTGGAGCATGATCTGCGTCGCCGCCTCGGCGTCCTTCTGGAAGAACTTTTCCAGCACATGCACGACGAATTCCATCGGCGTGTAATCGTCGTTGAGGATCAGCACGCGATACAGGTTGGGACGCTTGGTCTTGGGTTTGACCTTGGTGATGACCGAGGTGGCCGGCCCACCGGGCGCATTGGACCGGTTGTCGTCCTCTGCCATGCCACGCGGCCGCCGGCGGCGATCGTCGAGGGCGCCGGCCACAGGCATCAGGATGCCGTCAGGCATGAATTTCGAAGGTTTCTGGAACATAGCGCCTGTATAAAAGTCCCTAGCCGATATTGGCCAGCCCCGAATTGACAGCGTCCCCAGCCACGACGTGCTGCCGGACGCCTCGGGCACAGAGGCGCCCCGGGTCGCCGCATGGGTGCGACGCTGTCCGTTACAGGACCGATGGAGCCAATATGGGTTCCTGTGGCCGTTCTCGCAAGCACACTGCAAGCACCTGGAATGGCTCGCCGCGCCCCCCCCTGATGGCCCCCGGTCCGGTCAGGGTTAACCGATCGTGCTCGATTTGACCGGACAAGCAAACGAGCCATTTAACCGTCGTTCACGATAATACCGGGCGCTGACGCAGCGGCACGCCAATAGTTGGCCTTTTACCGATTTTCTGAGGACGCCTTTACCACCTGTTCAGCCGCCGCCCCCGAAATGACCTCCAGAAACTCACCATTGGCGGTCACGATGTTTATTCAATCGATTTCAAGCCAGGCGAAGCGCATCGCATCCCGATTTGCACGCCACGATGGCGGCAATATCGCGATGACCTTCGCCGTCGCTCTGGTGCCCCTGCTCGGCTTCGTGGGCGCCGCCGTCGACTACTCCCGGGCCAACGCTGCCCGCTCGGCGATGCAAGCGGCGCTCGACTCTGCAGCCTTGATGGTTTCGAAGGACCTGTCCGCCAATCCGACCATGTCGGCGACCGATGTCACCGACAAGGCGAAGGCCTATTTCAACGCGCTGTACACCAACACGAATGCCGGCCAGATCACGGTGACGGCGAGCTACACGACCAACACCAAGGACGGCTCCACGGTCACGGTCAACGGCTCCGGCGCCGTCGCAACCGATTTCATGAAGATGGTCGGCCTCCCGCAACTAGGGATCGGCAGCGGCTCGACCACGACCTGGGGCTCGACGCGCATGCGCGTCGCCATGGCGCTCGACGTCACCGGGTCGATGGGTATGGGGACCGGCAAATTGAAGGCGATGCAGGACGCAGCAACGGGTCTCATCAAGACGCTGAGCGCCAACTCGCGCATGACCGAGGACACTTATATCTCGATCATTCCGTTTGCGCAGATGGTCAATGTCGGCGCGTCGAACAAGAACGCGACCTGGCTCAAATGGGACGAATATGGATCCTGCAGCTATCCGTACTACGACACCAAAGCCGAGTGCCAAGCGGCTGGCCAAACCTGGAACGCGAGCTCCAACAAGAACGCCTGGAATGGCTGCGTCACTGACCGTGATCAGCCTTACGACACCACCAACGAAGCCCCGTCGGGCACAGCACGTTATCCGGCCTACCAGTACAATGCATGCCCCTCAGCCATTCTTGGGATGACATCGGCTTATGGTCCTGCCAACGTTAAGACGCTGACAGACAAGATCGATGCCCTGTCGGCGAATGGCGGCACCAACCAGCCGATCGGCATGGCCTGGGCCTGGCGCACCTTGCAGATCGGTAGCGATCCATTCCCGGCACCGGCCAAGGATTCGAACTACAAATACACAGATGCACTTATCATCTTGTCGGACGGCATGAATACCAAGGACCGATGGTACGGTGACGGCGCCAATTGGTCGACACTGGTTGACGATCGACAGAAGTTACTGTGTGCCAATATCAAAAAGCTGAACCCGGTGACCAACAAGCAGGACACCGTGATCTATACGATCCAGGTCAACACGGGCGGCGATCCGGAGTCCGCAGTTTTGAAATCCTGCGCCGATCCCGGCAATTTCTTTCCTACAAGCACCAACGCCGGCATCGCCGACGCCTTCAAGGCAATCGGCAACTCGCTCAACGCATTGCGCGTGTCAAAGTAAAGCGGCGGCGACACCTTCAAACAAAAACGCCCGGCCATCAGGCCGGGCGTTTTGATTTGAAGACCGTATCGCTTAGCGCGCCGGGGTCATCTTGGCGACGAAGCCTTCGAACGGCTTGTACGCCTGCTTGGCGAGATCGACATAGAGTTCGCTGATCTTGTGCGATTCAGCGACGAAGGATTCATAGGCCGACTTGGCGTATTCGGTCTGCACTTCGAGCACCTTGTCGAGCGACTGCACGCCGGACAGCTTGGTCACGAAGGCGTTGCCGTCCTCGAACGACTTCTTGGTGTAGTCGCCAACCGCGACAGCGATAGCCTGTGCACCGTTCTGAAGCGTGGCCGCCGATGCGACTGCACTCTCGAACTGCTCCTTGCCGTACTGCTGGATGTCTTCGACCTTGATCACTGCAAATCCTTTCCCGGATTGGACGGGTCAGCCGCGGCCGGGTGGACCCCGGTCTGATCTGACCCGCTCATCTATCGTGCAGTGCACAATGACGTCAAGAATCCTGTGCGATGCACAATTTTTACCATTGGCAATAAATGCACGGGTAACTGGCAAGGGTTGCTTAACCTTTTGGAAACTCGCCGGACCTACCCTGATTTCTTGCATTGGTGCGTTGGGGCCAAAAAGCCCAAAAACTGCATGAGTACATACTCTTAGCCAGAATGGCCGCGTATGCTTCTGCCATCCCGCCGAGAGAACCGCTCAGGCTGACGCTTAAAACTGAGACACATCCCCGGTTGTTGGGCATAATTTAGCCTCACGATCCGGGGAATGAGACTGATCTGACGGGGAAGTCCATGCTTCGCACAACGTTTGCTTCGTCGCGCACCTTGCGGGTGTGCGCTCTTGGGCTGGCAACTCTCAGCATCGCGGTCATCTTTACGACTGACAGTGCGGATGCCCGCCGGCGACATAAATCGCGAAGCCACGTCGCGCGCGTCTCGAGCTACAATCCCGCTTTCTCGTCGATCATCGTCGATGGCAATTCCGGTGCGGTTCTCTCGTCCAACAATCCCGACGGTTCGCGCCATCCGGCGTCGCTGACCAAGATCATGACGCTGTACATGCTGTTCGAGAAGCTGGAATCCGGCAAGCTCACGCTGGACAGCGAAATGGACGTCTCGCAGCACGCCTCCGTGCAGGCTCCGACCAAACTGGGCCTGCGCCCTGGTCAGACGCTGCGCGTCGAGGACGCCATCAAGGCCTTGGTGACCCGCTCCGCCAACGACGCCGCCGTTGTGATCGCCGAGGCCATTGCCGGCGATGAAGACGATTTCGCCAAGCTGATGACCAAGAAGGCCCGCGCGCTCGGCATGAGCCGCACGGTGTATCGCAATGCCTCCGGTCTCCCTGATGATGCGCAGGTGACCACCGCACGCGACCAGTCGGTGCTCGGCCGCGCCATCCAGGATCGCTTCCCGCGCTACTACCGCTACTTTGCCACCGCCTCGTTCAACTATCGCGGCCGCAACATCCGCAACCACAACCGCCTGATCGGGTCAGTCGAAGGCGTCGACGGCATCAAGACCGGCTACACCCGCGCCTCCGGCTTCAACCTCGTCTCGTCGATGAAGCGCGGCAACCGCCATCTGGTCGGCGTCGTACTCGGCGGCCGCAGCGGCGGCGCCCGTGACGCGGCCATGCGCAACCTGCTTGCCGAGAACCTGGACAAGGGTGCCACCCGCCGTACCGTGGCCGCGATCACCGAGCGCAATCCATCCGAATCCGCAACCGAGGTCGCCGAAGCCGAGGCCCAGGCGCGTCCCACCGACACCAAACAGGTCAACGGCGCCATCCAGGTGGCTGCTGCAACGCCGGTGGCCGCTGAACCGCTCTCCGAGCCCCCGGCTCGTCCCGCCGCGCCAGCGGCGCGCCCGTCCGTCTTCGCCGCCGCCACCGCAGCGCTGCCCCCGGCAGCGCCGATGCCGCAGCCCCGCAAGCCCGAGCCCGGCCCGCTCAACAGCGGCGTCATCCAGTCCGAGCCCATCTCGACCATTCCGGGCTCGTCAGAGCCGATGAAGCCGGTTCGTGTCCGCACCGTTCAGGTCAAGTCCGGCCAGTACAAGCTGGCCTCCGCCGGCGGCGAGCAACCCGCCCCTCCGGCCGCCACCAATGCCATCACGGCGCGCGCTGAGCCCACCGCCCGCTCGCCCGAGACCACCAATTCGCTCTATGCCCGCTCGGAGATGCCGCGCCAGCCGGCGGGCTTCGGGACCGGCAATGGGCTTCTCGGCGTCTTGCCGGCCCAGGGAAGCGCTCAGGGCGGCACCCAGATGGCCTATGCCGACCCTGCCCCGCGTAACGTGCCAGCCCCTCAGGCTCCCGCTCCGCAGACGGTACAACAGGGCGGCGCCATCAAACCCGCCGCGATCCACACCGGCTGGATCATTCAGGTCGGTGCACTGGAGAGCGAGAGCGAAGCACGGATCCGCCTTGACGCCGCGCGTGAACAGGCCCGTGGCCTGCTCGGCAAGGCCGACCCGTTCACTGAAGCCGTCGTCGGCAAGGGCGACAGGAAACTCTACCGCGCCCGCTTCGCCGGCCTCGACCGCGAAAAGGCCGAAGCCGTCTGCAAGACGCTGAAGCGTTCCGAGATTTCCTGCATCACCATCAAGAACTGATCGACTGATACCGTCGGATACGCAAATGGCCGGGACATTGTCCCGGCCATTTTGCTTTTGGTCACCATAAATCCCCGTGGCGACAACTTCTCGTCAAGACTTAGCCGCTACAAAATACAGACGGGGATTGATCGACCACGCCGGGCAACGGTGGGCGATGGGGCGTTCTCAGAGAAACGGAAGCTGCTCGCAGTTGTAGCGTAAAAGCGTGCTGGAGTTAGCTGCGATGCGTGCGAAGCAGAGTGTCCTTGGCCTCGTTGACCCGGGCCGCCAGGTACGTCGAGCCCCCCTGGTCGGGATGCAGTTTCTTCATGAGGGATCGGTGCGCGCGGCTGATCTCGTCGCGGGTCGCACCCGGCTTCACGCCAAGGATCTGATAAGCCTCCTCTTCCGTCATTTTACTGCCAGACGCCGCGCGGTCGTGCCGCCCTGCCGTATCGCCCTGCGCGTTCTGACGCCAAGCGGGAAACCGGCGGTCAAGATAACTTTCAAGTAGCGCCACGCTCTCCGCATCGAAGCCGGCCATCATCGCCGCCAGTTGCGGCAGGTCGAATGCATCGAGCGACTGACCGGCATAGGGGCCGGCGACGATCCGTCCGCTGAGCTGGCCACTGTCATGATCGAGGGTCATGTCGAGAAACGCCGAGCGGACCTGCGAGGTCTGGCCGGACGATTTGGTCCCGCCCCCGAACATGCCGCCGATATTGCTGAAGCCCGCGGTGCCGAACGGCGCCCAGCCCAAGAGACCCGCCCCGAAGATTCCAAGCGGGATCGCCACCGCCAGCTCGCCCTTGATCCCCGTGAACGCCGCCACCGCCAGCGCCAGCACACCGCCGGCCAGCTTGATGCCGCGCGCCAGCAGCGCCGGGTTGGCCGAGCGAAACATCTGCAGCAGCATGTAAAGCACGAAGACGGCGAGCGCGCCGGCGATCAAAGTAGGCATGAGCTTTAGATAGTCGGTTGCTGCGATCCGCGAAACGGTTTTGCAGACCGTTTATCGCATCTGGCCGAGCAGCTTTGCCGCACCCGGCGCCGACGACGCCAGCCGCGTCAGCGCCTCACGTCCGCCAGCGGCATAGGCGGCTACCGCGCGCAGCAATTCGCGGAGCTGCGCAGCAGCTCCCGGATCGAACCGGCACCAGGCGCCACCGGTCAGCCGGGCAATCTCGCGAAACGCCTGTTCGGCCGCGGGGTCTTGCCCTTCCTGGAACATGAAGACCGGTACTTTCAGCAGGCCGAGCTCGCCGGCTCGTGCACAGAGCTCGTCAACGGACTCCTCCATGGCGTCGCCCACGAACACCAATGCACGCACGCCTGAGGCCACCGCCTCGCGCCGGGTCTCCGACAGCACCTTGCCGATCTGGGTCTGACCGCCCTGGCAAGCGATCTTGCCCATCAGCCGCGCCAGTTGCGCGGTGTCCGAAATCCAGCCGGTCGCGCGGCACTCGCTGAGACCACGGAAATAGACAAGACGGATATCGAGACTGCCGATCGATGCGGCCTCGCGAAACATGTCGGCCTGCAGCGTGCAGGCCATATCCCAGGTCGGCTGCCGGCTCATGGTGGCATCGAGTGCGAATACCAGGCGCCCGCGCCCACCCGCTGCATGCGGTGCCATCGCTTTCGCTTTTGCTACAAATGCCGCGATGTCGGCCGATGCCGACGGCTGGGTCAGCGTATCGGTCTTGGACGTGGGAATGGTGGGGTCGCTGGCCATGATAACTCGCGTTTTCTGCAAGCTTCATGTGGCGAGCATAGGCCACGCGGTCAACCGCGCAGCGCAGAACTCAATTCACGCTCGGCGTATATTGCGCGATCTTGTTCGGGTCAGTCGCACTGCTCTGCTGCGCAGACTGCTCGATGATCTTCGGCTTGCCGGTGACCGGCGACAGCTTGCTGTCGTCGTCTAGGAACTTGTCGAGCAGCCCCTGAATCTTGGTCTTCAGGGTTTCCGGACCGCGATCGCTCATGTCGGTGTGCTGCGCGCCGGTGTTGACGACCGTGATACCGGCCTTCTCGCAGATCTCGTCATCCGGCACGACACCGGGATCCGGCTTGAACACCGTATCGTGCGAACGGAACGACAGGATCTTGAATTTGCCATCGGTCATGAACGGCACACGCAGGTTATCCAGCGTCACGACCTTCTTGACGTCATCCGGGAATTCCTTGGCGTAGAACATCGAGATGTCGCCGCCGTTGGAATGGCCAACCAGCGTCAGATGATCGTAGTCGGAGTTCGGCTGAATCTTCTTCAGCTCTTTCACCGCGTATTTGATGTTCTGCACGCCACGCTCATAGACCGGCAGACGGCCGACATAGAGCTCGCCGACCTTGGTCACGAGCGGAGCGTCGGTATCGAGATCGTGTTGGATGCTGACGGCCATATAGCCGCGCGCCGCAAACACGTTCGCGAGAAACGAGTATTCGGTGAACTTGACGGTGTTACCGTGATTGAGGACCGCGACCGGCAGAGTGATCATGCCGGCATTGGCCTGCATTTCCTTGTCGCGGCGAACGGCGATGTCTACCTGCACAGGACGATTACGCGACGCGTCGAAGAACGTCAGCGTCTCATGCCGAATAGCCCACTTCGACGCGGTGAAGTACGCGGCGGTGGCCAGTACGCAAACCGAAAGCAGAATGAGAAGTCCGCGTTTCATGTTCGTCCCTGATCGGCCAGCTAGAGATAGGTCTCAGCCGGCTACAGCACTTATGGACCGGAATGGCCTCAAGCGGCTGCTTCAACAGCATATATGTCACAGCCCGGTGACAGAAAGGCTAAATATTGTGAATTCCGAGCCATGTTATTGTGCGCCGCACCCGTTTCTTGTGCAGTTGCTAAAGAAAGCCACGGTCGAATTGAGCGATTTTGAACAAGTTTCGCAAGGGATTGGAATTTCAAAAACGTCCTGTTTTCAACGACAAACCAACTGTCGAACGGGTGACTCGTTCCCCGGTAAAAGAAAATGATACCTGTGGTATCAGCGTGAAGTTGAGTGCGGGATCGTTCATAGCCTGCCGAACGGGCAGCACTGGCTTTGCACAGTGAGCGCGACTCAGTTGCCAAGGATGTCGTGAACGTCCAGCGGCTTGTCGACCTGGGCAAACCACTCGGCGCGGTTGGCGGCGCGGCGACGGCCACGCTCATCGAGCGGCAGCTTCAACTTGCGCAGCAGTTCGATGACTTCCTCGCGCGCCGTGACATGGCCCATGCTCGGGCGTCGCCCGAGCGTAGCTTCGTTGAGATCGTCGAGCGCCGTCAGGCCACGCGGGAAGAACTCACGATACATCACGCGCTCGGCGAGACCGTCGATGGCGCGGAAACCGAGCTGCAACGAGAGTTGATCGAGGACGCCGGCGACCAGCATCTTGTTGTGCGAGCCGAGCATCGAGAGCCGGTTGCGCACCACGATCCAGTCCGTGGTGGAGCCATCGTGCTGGCGGCGCTTGCGCCGGGCTTCGCGCGCCATCTTCGAATAGTGGCTCTCGCCGGTCACCTTGTAGCTTGTAGCATCGACGGCGCCGAGCACGTCGAAATCGAGGAAGCTGTCATTGATCGGCGTCACCAGCGTATCGGCCATCGAATGCGCCAGACGCATCAGATAGGTATCGCTGCCAGGCGTGTCGATGACGATGAAATGGTGAGTACGTTCCACCGCGCTCACCGCGGTCATGAACTGATCGAGTTCGAAGGCTTCGTTGTCGGCGATCTGCATCGTCTCGCCGAGCTTGACGCAGCTATGGGTCGGCACTTCCAGCGCAAGTCCGGCGCTCTGCGCCCAGGCTGCGCGGTTGGCGATATAGCGCGTGAAGCTCTGCTGGCGACTGTCGAGATCGATGGTGGCGACGCGCTGACCGGCCTTCAGCAGCGCCACGGCAATATGAAGCGCAGTGGTCGATTTGCCCGACCCGCCCTTCTCATTGCCGAGCACGATCACATGCGCCGTGCCGGACTGTCCCTGGGTGGTTTGCATCAACATCGCGCGATCCTTCGATCATCTTCAAATCGCGAGGCGTGGCAAGGGTCAAGCTAAATACAGGGGCATCCTGCTCTGCGGGCGATCAGCCGCGCTTAATCATGAATCCCGGCGGCCGGTTGCGGCATCAGGACACCCGGCAGCCTGGTATCGTGAGGCTTGGGTGATCCCGCGAGCTTTGATAAGCAGGGCGCGCACGCCCTCACCCGTAGCAGCCAACAACAAGAACGAGCCGCAATGCCCCGCACCCCGATCGTCGCCCGCACCCTGCCCGCCCTCCGCAAGGCGCTCGACGGCCTGCGCGCGCGCAAGGCGACCATCGGCCTGGTGCCGACCATGGGCGCACTGCATGACGGTCACGTCTCCCTGGTGCGCCTCGCCCAGCGCCGCACCAGCAAGGTCGTGGTGTCGATTTTCGTCAATCCAACGCAATTCGCGCCGACCGAGGACTTTGGCTCCTATCCGCGCACCTGGAAAAGCGACGTCGCCAAACTCACCGAAGCCGGCGTCGACCTGATCTGGAATCCCGACGCCAAGGTGATGTATCCGGAAGGCTTCGCAACGAAGATCACGACCGGAGGCCCGGCCACCGCCGACCTCGAAGACCGCTTCCGCCCGCATTTCTTCGGCGGCGTCGCGACAGTCGTCGGCAAGCTGTTCACGCAGGTGCGGCCGGACATGGCGTTCTTCGGCGAGAAGGACTACCAGCAGCTCAAGGTCGTGACGCGCATGGCGCGGGATCTCGATCTCGGCGTCAAGGTGACCGGCGCAACCACGGTGCGCGAGCGCGACGGTCTCGCGATGTCGTCGCGCAACGTCTATCTCTCGCCGGACGACCGCGCCACGGCGCCGGTGCTGTATCGCGCGATGAAAGAAACCGCCAAGCGCCTGAAGGCGGGCGATGACCTTGAAGCCGCCATGGCCGGTGGCGCCGCGATGATCACCGCGGCAGGCTTCGCACTCGACTACTTCGAGGCGCGCCACGCGGAGTCACTGGCGCCGGTCAGTTCGATGAAGGACGGCCCGGTGCGACTGCTGGTGGCCGCGAGGATCGGCAAGACGCGGCTGATCGACAATATCGGGGTGTGAGGCTTTCGTCCTGACCCGTCATTCCGGGGCGCACGAAAGCGGCGAAGCCGCTGAAGTGCGAACCCGGAATCCCAGAGTGTTTTGCACTGACTAGAGACTCCCATGCCGAGATTCCGGGTTCGCGTCCGGCAAGTGCCGGCCGCGCCCCGGAATGACGAGTGTGGGATGGACTCGGGCTGAACGCACCCCAAACATTTTTTCCTATCCCCATTGACAGCATCTTCGCCAGGTTTATATTCCCTTCCGTCCTGCCCCATCGAGAGGGGCGATCGCGATCGTCACGTTCGCGGGGCAGGATGCGGTGGACGCCGGAGATGCGGCGTCGCGCGGTTCATGGGGGACGTCTGTCTTCGGGCAGGACGGATCTGCGCCAGCACTGCCACTGGCAAGGAGACGACCGACCTTGGGATGGACAGAGCCCTGGACAGTGTGACGGACGACCAAGTCAAAACGTGTCCGGCCTATTCGCTTGAGGCTCCCTTCCCATCGCCTTGGGACTTTAATTCGCGATCGGAGCGTTCGTCGAGGCAAAGTGCAAGCAACCGAAAAAACACCGCAGGCGGAACGTCGAGCACTTGCTCGGCGCCTCCGAAAGTCCTGATGCACTCTCAATTGCGGACGACCGCATTCGCATCAGGCCCAAGGGTGCAACGGGCACCCGGCGTTCCGCACGCCCTCTCACAAGGGGCGGGAATGCAAGAGACGACGGCGCCCCCGCGCCGCAAACAATGGGGGTGATGACGCATGTCTGAAGAGCAGTGGCTGTTTGACATTTGAATCTGAAATAACGTGACGCGCGAACGCCCAAACCAAACGTCGTCATGCCCGGCGCATGCCGGGTATCCACGTCTTGGCGGACAAAGGAAGACGTGGATGGCCGGAACAAGTCCGGCCATGACGACCGAGAGCGTTACGCGAGATCGTAGGATGGCAGGCGCATCGCACCTAAGCGAAACCCATCAACCACACAAGCTCCGAAAGGCGATGGGTTTCGCGAAGACGCTCTACCCGTCCTACGATCGCTTCCCCTACTCCGCTGCGATCTGGCGCGGCGCCGGCGGCGGATTGGCGAGGTCCTTGGCGAGTTCGGCGTAACGCACCTTCGCCGCCACGACCGAGGCTTCCTTCACCGGGCCGTAACCGCGAATGCTGTCGGGCAGCGAGAGGAGCTGCACGGCCGTATCCACCGTGAGCGGCGACAGCAGGTTCAACACCGTCGCGACGTCCTTCTCGTACCCCGCAATCAGATCGCGCTCCAGTCTGCGGTCGGCGCTATAGCCGAACACATCCAGCGGCGTGCCGCGCAAGGTGCGCAGCTTCGCCAGAATGCGAAACAGCGGCAGCATCCAGGCGCCGAAGGCGCGCTTCTTCGGGCGGCCCGACGCATCGGTGCCGGGCAGCATCGGCGGTGCGAGGTTAAAGCTGATCTTGACGTCACCCTCAAACTGATCGCGCAACTGCTTCTCGAACTTGCCATCGGTATAGAGCCGCGCGACTTCGTATTCGTCCTTGTAGGCGAGCAGCTTGGCATAGTTGATCGCCACCGCGCGCGGCAGTTCATCGTCATAGCCACCACGCATGGCGGCCTCGCGGACCAGATCGACCATCGCCTGATAGCGCTCAGCGAGCTTGCTGTTCTGATAGTCCGTCAGCAATCCGCTGCGATGAGCGACGATCTCATCGAGGCTCATCTCATCCAGCGTCTTTGGCGCGATTGTCTCATCGGCCCCCTTGAGCATGCCCGCGAGCCGTGCCGGATCGGCGGCGGCAAGACGGCCAAGCTGGAACGCCAGCATGTTCATCTTGATCGAGACGCCATTGAGCTCGATGGCCTGTTCGATGGACGCTGCCTGCAGCGGCAGCAGCCCCTGCTGATAGGCAAAGCCCATCATCATCATGTTGGTGGCGATGGAATCGCCAAGCAGCGCTTCGGCCGCCTTGGTGAAATCGAGGAATGTCGATTCGTTGCGCAGCGACATTTCCAGCACATTGTTGACCTTGCGGGACTGGAAATTGAAATCGCGGTTGCGCACGAAATCCGCGATCGGAATGAGATGGGTGTTGACGATGCCAGTGGTGCGCGAGCTCTCGCAGAGCGAGATCGTGTCCTTGGCGATGGCCACCACTTCATCGGCCGCGATCAGGACATCCGCCGTGCCGGTGACGATGCGCGAGCAGGTGACGTCGCCGGTGTCGTTGGCGAGACGCACATGGCTGAGCACCGCACCGCCCTTCTGCGCAAGCCCAGACATGTCGAGGATCATCGAGGCCTTGCCTTCGATATGCGCGGCCATGCCGAGTAGTGCACCAATGGTCAGCACGCCGGTGCCGCCGACGCCACCGACGGCGACATTATAGGGCTTGTCGAGCGTTGGCCGCGTGGCCGGCTCCGGCAATGCACCGATGGCGCCGAGTTCGACCGGCGCCTTGCGCTTCAGCTTGCCGCCATCGACCGTGACGAAGGACGGGCAAAAGCCCTTGAGGCACGAATAGTCCTTGTTGCAGGACGACTGATTGATGGTGCGCTTGCGACCTAGTGCGGTCTCCAGCGGCTCCACCGAAATGCAGTTCGACTGCACCGAGCAATCGCCGCAGCCTTCGCAGACTGCCGGGTTGATGAGCACGCGGCGCTGCGGGTCTTCCAGAATGCCCTTCTTGCGGCGGCGACGTTTCTCGGCGGCGCAGGTTTGCACGAACACGATGGCCGAGCAGCCCGGCACTTCGCGGCAGGCCTTCATGACCTTGTCGAGTTCGTCGCGATGCGCCAGCTTCACGCCCGGCGCGATGGTGCTGGCGGGATAGGCATCGGGATTCTCCGACACGAGATAGATCTCGCGGATGCCCTCGCTGTGGAGCTGGAACGTGATCTTCTGCGGCGACAGGTCACCGTCATGGTGCTGACCACCGGTCATCGCCACGGCATCGTTGTAGAGGATCTTGTAGGTGATGTTCGCCTTGGAGGCGATCGACTGGCGGATCGCCAGCGAACCGGAATGGAAGTATGTGCCATCGCCGAGATTGGCGAAGATATGCTTCTCCTTGGTGAACGGCGCAATGCCGGTCCATGGCACGCCCTCGCCGCCCATATGGGTGAAGGTCTCGGTGGAGCGATCCATCCACAGCGTCATGAAATGACAGCCAATGCCGGCTAGCGCGCGCGAGCCCTCCGGGACCTTGGTGGAAGTATTGTGCGGACAGCCCGAACAGAAATACGGCGTGCGCGTGATCGGCACGACGTTCTGCACCTGCGAGGCTTCGCGTCCATGAAACCAGTCGGCCTTGGCGCGCAGGAGTGCTGCAATCTCCGGGTCGATCTCCATCGCCAGCAGGCGATCCACCAGCGAGGTCGCTACCTTGGCGACGCTCAGCTCTTCGGCGAATGGCAGGAAGCGATGATCGTGGGAATCCATCTTGCCGACGATGCGCGGCCGCACATCGTCGCGCCAGTTGAACAGCTCCTGCTTGACCTGGTTCTCGACGATCTCGCGACGCTCCTCGACGATGAAGATCTCATCGAGACCCACCGCGAACTTGCGCACGCCTTCCGGCTCCAGCGGCCACGGCATGCCGATCTTGTACAGCCGCAGACCAATCTTCGCGGCCACCTCTTCGGTAATGCCGAGCTCGCGCAGTGCCTGGCGCACGTCCTCATAGCTCTTGCCGGAGGCCATGATGCCGAAGCGCGCATTTGGCGAGTCCATGGTAACGCGGTTGATATTGTTGGCCCGGGCAAAGGCAATCGCCGCGAAGCCCTTGTAGTCCTGCAAGCGGCGATCCTGCACATAGCGGTCGTCCGGCCAGCGCAGGTTCAGACCATCCGGCGGTAGTTCGAAATCGGTGGGAATATTGAACGGCGTCATCTCGTCATTGAGGTTGATCTCCGCCGTGGTCTCCACGGTTTCGGTGATCACCTTCATGCCGACCCAGCAGCCGGAATAGCGCGACATCGCGATACCGAGCAGACCCATCTCGATCATCTCGTGGATGCTCGAAGGATAAAGATAAGGCATCAGCGCCGATATGAACGCATGGTCGGACTGATGCGGAACGGTCGACGACTTGGCGCCGTGATCGTCGCCGGCGAGACAGAGCACGCCACCGAATTTCGCGGAGCCGGCAGCATTGCCGTGACGGAAGACGTCACCGCAGCGATCGACGCCGGGGCCCTTGCCGTACCAGATGCCGACCACGCCATCATATTCGGCGCCGGGCGAGAGATTGAGCTGCTGGGTGCCCCAGATCGCGGTGGCTGCGAGATCTTCGTTGACGCCGGGCTGGAATTTGACGCCGTACTGATCGAGATGTTTCCGCGCGGCCACGAGCTGCTGGTCGTAGCCGCCGAGCGGCGAGCCGCGATAGCCGGTAATAAAGGCTGCGGTGTTCAGACCCGCCGCGCGGTCCCTGCGGACCTGTGCCATCGGCAGCCGAACCAGCGCCTGAATGCCGGTCAGGAAAATGTGGCCAGAGCCCTGGGTGTATTTCTGATCGAGACTGATCGCGCCTTGATTGATTCCCATTCCCACCCTCGTCACTGCGGCCACTGAGCTGTCGCCCGGCCTGCTCGCGCCTATTATCTGGGGTCGTTCGACTCCCTTAGAAACAGTCTATGTTGGATTTTGAACGGGACGCACCACAATTCTGGGCAATGGAGCCCCGCGTCCAAAGAACGCAATTTCGTGATGAATGCGGCCGGTAGGCTTGTCACGTTGTGTCGCCGCAAAGGCCTTTGGCGCAAGGACGTAACGGCTTCACGCTGCAGTGCGATGCAGCAAGATCTGCCAAAGGAGGCTCAGGCCTCGCCCGGGAATATCTCGCTGATGATCTTCATCAGATCGGCCTCGCGAAACGGCTTGCGCAGATAGGCGCGAAAACGCCCAGCCCGGTCGCGCACGACATGCTCCAGCAACGAGGTCATGACGACCACCGGAATTCCGCTCAGCCGCTCGTCCTGCCCCATCGCTGCGATCAGGCCGGCTCCGTCGAGGAACGGCATCATGAAATCGGTTAGCACGAGATCGGGCGTGTCCCGATGCAGAATGTCGAGCGCCTCACGGCCGTTGCCGGCCACGAGGACATTGAAGGCATATTCGCTCAACAGGACTTCGAGCCAGTCGGCGATCGCCCATTCGTCCTCGACAATCAGGACAGTTCGCACCGCTATTCTCCAGTCAACTTAAGATCCGTCGATGGAGTTGGTGCAGGTCCCTGACTAGAAATGTCCCTGAGGATGCGCTCCGCACTCTGGAAATCGGCATCGAGAACGATGCCGCCGTCGAGAATTTCAAAGCGGCGCATGCGCATATCGGTCCGGCGGTCACGCGATTTCAGAATGGTCATCAGACGATGGTTTTCCGAGCGCAAGGCTGCGAGATGCAGCGCGATGATGTTCTCGGCAACCGCGGAGAGACCCGTCTGGTTGACACCCTTGAGCGGCTGCCCGGGTGTCATGCCAGCGTGATCGGTTTCTGCCGTCGCCAGCGTGGTAACACCGAGTGCGCGCAACTCGTTGCACAGCGCCGACAAAAAAGAGCCGATGCGCTCCTTTTCGTCGGTGAGCTTCGAGAAGCCTTCGATGCCATCGATCACCAGACGGCGCACGCCGTTCTGCCTGATGGTCGAGAGCAGCTCGGTTGCGACCTCGTCGAGCACCGCTTCTGTCTGCGGGCGCCACATCAGCGTGACCTTGTCGGCCCGCGATTTCAGCGGCAGCTTGAGGCTGTCGGCCTTGATCCGCAGCGCCATCGGATTCTCGTGAAACCCGAACAGCATCGCCGGTTCATTGGCGGGACCGCCGGTCAGGAACTGAAGACCGGCCGTGGTTTTGCCCGACCCGGAAGGCCCGAGCACCACCGTCACCGAATGCGTATCGACGCCGCCGCCGAGCATCTTGTCGACGCCGCCAATGCCGACCGACACCATCGGACCGTCGGCGCTGTCCCAGACGCTGGGCGTCTCCAGCAGCGCCTCGATACGCGGATAGATGGCGTGCCCATTCTCGGTGATGCGATAGGAGTGCTTGCCGCCCATGAACCAGGTGCCACGCAGCTTGTGGACCTGAAGCGACCGCTCGGCGCGGCGGCCATGCAGTGCCGACTGCAGTTCGATGAGACCGTCCACCATCGTATGCTCAGGCGGATGCGCATCGGCGTCGAAGGCGCTGGTCAGAAGGAACATGGTGCAGTTGCTGAAGGCGGCCTGGGTCTGCAATTCGTGGATGAACTTCTTCAGCTCAAGCTCGGAGCGCGCCTTTTCGTGCACGGTGATGAGACCATCGAGCACGAGGATGCTGGCCTTGCGGGTGCGGACCTCGCGGCGGACCACGTCCAGCAGTCCGCGCAGCCCGTCGTCTTCCAGCGTCTTGAAGGCGCCGACATAGGACATGCGGTCGGGAATCGCCGCTTCATCGAAGAAGGTCATCCGCCGCATGTGCCCGATCATGCGGGCGTGGCTCTCGGCAAGCAGCGTGATGTAAAGCGCGTTCCGCCCCTGCGCGGCCTGCGCGAAACAGATCTGGTTGCCCAGAATCGTCTTTCCGGCGCCCGGGGCGCCCTGAATGATGTAGATGCCGCCGTCGAAAACGCCCCCGCCCAGGATCGCATCGAGACCCGGTACGCCGGTTGCAAACCGGCCGTTATCGCCACTCATTCCGAAACTGCCCCTAACGTGTCACCTATACCGGTGAGATGCTGAAACGTGTCGGGGAGCGATGGGTTCCAAAGCTTTTTCAGAAATATTTCGAAACGCTGCCTCTCAGCAAGGCAGCATCCCGCTAATAGCGCACCCGAAACGGAACATCGGCCTTTACGGGCCATTGCTGTCCGGTCACCCTGACAACATCAGGCATGGAGGACGGAAATGGATCAGAAGCTGAATACCTGGACGTCGCAGCCTGAACTCGCCGGCAACGATATGGTGCCGACGAATGACGGTTCCTATCATCCGGATTGCGGCGAAGAGCACGATCACAAGCCGACCAAGGCCATCATCGGCGTGGGACTACTCGTGGTGCTGAGTTTCCTGCTCTATGAATTCAACGGCAAGGTGTCCAAGACGCACACGTCAGCGAACCCGCCCGCGCAGCACCAGAGCTTCGCGGCTAACCGCTAGGCTTCGGCAGCTTCGTCCGCAATAGCGCTTTCAGTCTCGGGCGCGACGACCCGAAACTGGAAGCCGTGCAGACCGATCGTCGGCACGATGCCGAAATGGTCGGTGCCAAAGACTTTGACCCGATGCTGCAATTCGTCTTTCTCGATGCTTACAGGGATATCGCAGATCTGCTCATAGGCCTTACGTGTATGACGCGTGCTGCCCCAGCGCAGCGCCCGCTCGATCAGCGGCTCCGGCTGTGTGGCCAGAACGCGTGCCATCCGCCAGAAAGTCTGCACCAGCTTCGTATAGGCAATCTCTTCCAGACCCGCGACACTGATATCCGCCGGAATTGGGAACGCCTCGACATCCACGATCGGTCCGGCATCGACACGTGCAATCATGCGATGGACCGTGCAGCCGAAGTCGGTCGCATGATCGTAGAGCGCAAAATGTGCCGGGGCCCAGCCGGGATATTGCGGCGGACCCGGATGGAAATTGTAGGCGCCAAAGCCAAGCTGATCGAGCACCGCGCCGGGGACTATCACGCCGGTGGTGAACGAAATCATCCGCGCCCGGCGCAGCCAGTCGGGCTCGATCGCCGCCAGATCTTCAGCTGTGAAAACAGGAAGGACTGTAAGGGCCGGATTGTGACCACGGAGCAAAGTTGTGAAGACCGAGTGCTCAGCAGGACCCGTCAGGAGGATAATCGTATCGAACATTCGGGCTGCCACGCGCTTCTGCGAATCAATAATCGCCCCAGCGTCGCAGCCAGGCCTTAACATCTGATGAGCAGGCCCGATCACGCTGCATTGCCACATAGGACGTGGCTCTGGAATGCACAATCTCTGGAACATGCACCTCATCTGACGGTTGTCTGGCCGCACAGGAGGACACGACATGGCGAACATTCCCAATCCCAATGATCCGTATCGTCCAAATCCCGCCGATGACATCCGCAATCCTGCGCGGCTCGATAATGAGCTGCAGGCCGATCCCGAACTCGCGGAAGGGCCAGCCAGCGGTAGCCGCATGGCTATTTATGCACTTGGTATTGTTGTCTTGCTCGGCGCCGTATTCTACGGCCTGAACAATACATCGATGAATCCGGGCGACGCGACGAAGACCGCATCCCAATCCGCCCCGGCGACGCAGGACAGCACGCCAAAGGCGCCGGCGCCAACCAACAACGTCGCGGATTCCTATTCGAAGCCGCCAGTGGCTCCCGGCGTACGTGACGTGACGCCGACCAACAATCAGCCCGGTGTCACCACCGGTGCGGCACCTGCGCGACCGCAGGCCCCGCAATCGGCTCCGACCGGCACCGAGATCGACAGCTCGAAGGGCGGCGCGCCGAAGTAACGGCGCGACGGGCAGACAAAGCTGCGGACATCAATGCCCGCGGCTTTGTCGCGCATGACTATGCGGTCACCTGGCGCAGGAATGTGCGCTCTTCCGCCAGGATGAACTGGTGCTCCTCGGCCGACGCGAAATTCGCGACGCCGTCAGCGTCAGTGCGCAGTCTGGCGCGGTATGCCTCATAGGCCGCGAGACTTGGAAACGAGATCAGGCCGAATGCGATGTTGTTCGTTCCTTCATGCGGCATCCAATAGCCCTGCAGATCACCACCGCATTTGGGAATAATCGTCAGCCAGCGCTTGGCATAGGCCTCGAACAATGTGCGTTTGAACGGATCGATCTGATAGCGAATGAAGACAGTGATCGTCATGGCGGCTCCCTCTGCAGATACCTGGATATAGCCGCTTGCTCGACCGCAATACTTTGATTAGCGTCGAAGTATGAAAGCAGGCCCGGACATCGCCATGGTCGCTGCACTTGTTGGCGATCCTGCACGCGCCAATATGCTGACGGCACTCATGACAGGCCGTGCGTTGACTGCGAGCGAGCTCGCCCAGGAAGCCGGGATTACGGCGCCGACCGCGAGCTCACACCTCTCCAAGCTTGAAGCCGGCGGCCTGATCGAGCCGGAAAAACAAGGGCGCCATCGCTATTATCGCCTCACCGGGCCCGATGTCGCCGGTGTGCTGGAAGGTCTGGCCGGCCTGGCAGCCCGCGCGGGCCATCTCCGCGTTCGCACCGGGCCGAAAGAACCCGCGTTGCGCCGCGCACGGATTTGCTACGATCATCTCGCCGGCGATCTTGGCGTGCAGATGCTCGACAGTATGCGGGCACAGAAGCTGATCCGGCAGACCGAGCGGGTCATCGAACTCACGACTCAGGGCAGCCGGTTCGTTGCTGAAGAATTGAAGATAGATCCGGCGACGCTGGCGCATCCGCGCCGGCCGGTCTGCAAGGCCTGCCTCGACTGGAGCGAGCGGCGCCATCATCTGGCCGGCACACTCGGCGCCGCCATCATGATCTCATTTACTGCCATGAAATGGGCGGCTAGAGACCCCTCGCCCGGCAGCCGCGTGGTGCATTTCACCCGCAGCGGCGAGAAGCGCTTCGAGGCATTGTTCGGCACCACCGGCAACGCCATCCGGAAAACGTGAAGACGCCGGCTTACCTTCGCCGCAATGCAGCTTGAAACCGCGCCGGACCTTCCTTCTCCCGGAGCCCCCCGATGAACCGCCTGCTGCTCGCTGCGCTGATTGCAACCCTGCCGTTCACCTCATCGCAGGCGGCCGAGCCTCCTGCGGCGCGCGAGCCTTACGGCATCGGCCTCGAAGGCTTCCCTTACCCCTACCCCGTCAACATGCTGCCGCTGGTCAATGACGGCGAGCAGCTGCGCATGGCCTATATGGACGTGCCATCGACCAAGCCGAACGGCCGAACCGTGGTGCTATTGCACGGCCGCAATTTTCCATCGAGCTACTGGGCGCCGGTGATCGGCACGTTGAACGAAGCCGGCTACCGCGTCGTGGTCCCCGATCAGATCGGCTTCGGCAAATCATCGAAGCCATCAGGCGATCTGCATTTCGACAACCTTGCCCGCAACACTGTTGCGCTGATGGATCACCTCGGGATCGCGAAATTCGACATCGTCGCTCATTCCCTGGGCGGCATGTTGAGCGTGCGCATTGTCCGCGCTTATCCCGATCGTATCGATCACCTACTGCTCGCGGCGCCGATCGGGCTTGAGGACTATCGGTTCTATGTGCCACCGACACCAACCGAGAAGATCCTGGAGAACGAAGACAAGCTGACGGCGGAAGGTTACCGAAAGCAGCTTGAGGTGAACTATTCGCTGAAGATGCAGCCCGACCAGGTAACGCCCTTCATCGACGCGCGTTTCAACATCAAGGGATCGCCGGAATATCCGCGCTGGCTGCGCGCCTTCGTCAGTTCGGCGCAGCTCATTTATCGCGAGCCCGTGGTCCACGAAATTCCGCTGATCGCCCTGCCGACCCTGTTCATCATGGGCGCCGACGATCACAACGCACCGGGCAAGCCGAATGCGCCGGAAGCGTTGCGGCCAAAGATGGGCCAGAACGCCGATCTCGCCAAGGCGCTGGCGGCGAAGATGCCGAACGCGAAGGCCGAGGTGCTTCCGGACGCGGGCCATATCGTGTTTCTCGATGCACCGGCCAAATTCAACGAATTGATGCTGGGCTTCCTCGCGGCGAAGTAGCAACTGCCGCGCCCTGCTACGCGGATATCCCGAAACATTCATGCTGTATTCAGATCGAATCGGCTTAATCGTGCTGTGCAGCGTTGATCCCCAGCAATTTTCTTGCCCGTAAGAGTCCTGCAGCGGGTGATGCGATGCCATCATTATTCTCTGCGCCGCATCGCGGCACCATCGAGGGAGAACACGAATGAAGACGATCTTTGCGGCAGCCTTGTTTGCCGTTAGCGTCGGGGGCATCGGTGCCGCCAGCGCAATGCCTCTGGCTCCGCTGAGCGCTGCAGACACGGCAGGCGTGATCCAGGTCGCTCAGGGCTGCGGCCCCGGCTATGCCCGTGGTCCCTATGGCGGTTGCCGCCCGATGTTCCGCGGCCCGCCGCCGCGCGGCCCGGGTTACTGCCCCCCCGGCTTTTTCCGCAATCCCTACGGCCGCTGCATCCGCCGCTGGTGATCGCTGCACAATCCTAACGACGAAGACCCCGCCACTGGCGGGGTTTTTTGTTGCCCACGCGCCGGTTACAGCCGTCACACGAAGATGACAGAATGGCACTTCGCTATTCTGGAGATCGTCATGTCGCGCGCTTTGCGTCGTCTCATACTGGCCGGGCTGCTCGGCCTCTCATCGCTGACGACCGGCCGCGCCGACACCATCGCACTGCCCGAGCCACAGCTGGGTCCGCGGCCGTTCTATCTCGTCGACAAGATGAAAGACGGCCCGCTGAAGGCAAAGCTGAGCACCTGCACCGGGCCGTTTCGCAAGAGCGATTTCTCCATCGCCCATCGCGGCGCGCCGCTGCAATTTCCCGAGCATACACGGGAGTCCTATCTCGCTGCGGCGCGCATGGGCGCCGGCGTAATCGAATGCGACGTGACCTTTACGAAGGACCGCCAGTTGGTCTGCCGGCATTCGCAATGCGACCTGCATACGACAACGAACATCCTGTCGGTGCCATCGCTTGCAGCGAAGTGCACGCAACCCTTCAGCCCCGCCGATCCCGCCACCGGCAAGAAGGCGTCGGCAAAATGCTGTACCAGCGACATCACGCTGGCGGAGTTCAGGACGCTGACGGCGAAGATGGATGCCGCCAACACATCAGCGACCACCGTTGCGGACTATCAGAACGGCACGCCGCGCTGGCGCACCGACCTCTATGCCAGCTCGGGCACGCTGATGACCCATGCGGAAAGCATCGCGCTGATCAAGAGCCTCGGCGCCAAATTCACGCCGGAGCTGAAGGCTCCAGAGGTGCCGATGCCGTTCGACGGCGATTATAGTCAGGAGAAATACGCGACCCAGATGCTCGACGAATATCGCGCCGCCGGCATTCCGCCTGGCGACGTATTTGCCCAGAGCTTCGATCTCAACGACATCAAGTTCTGGATCCGCACCGCGCCGGAATTCGGCGCGCGGGCGGTCTATCTCGACGGCCGCTATGAAACACCGGGTTTCGATCACATGCGCGCGGAAACGTGGAAACCGTCGATGGCCGAACTCAAGGCTGCCGGTGTCAAGATTCTCGCACCGCCGATCTACATGCTGCTGACGCTTGATGGCACCAACAAGATCGTGCCCTCCCCTTATGCCAAGGCAGCGCGCGACGCAGGGCTCGATCTGATCACCTGGTCGCTGGAGCGCGATGGGCCGCTCGCAAACGGCGGCGGTTTCTTCCATCGCTCGGTCAAACCCGCCATCGACCGCGATGGCGACACGCTGACGGTGCTGGACGTACTGGCGAAGGACGTCGGCGTCCGCGGCGTGTTTTCCGACTGGCCGGCGACCACGACCTTCTATGCCAGCTGCATGGGACTGCGCTGATAGCAGGCGCTATTTGGTGTCGCTGTCATAGACGAATTTCGGCATTTCCAGCTTCAGCCGGATTGCCAGCAGGCGGAACGTCAGTCCGATAACGGCGGCAACGAGCGTCACCAGATCGGGACTGAATCCGTATTTGATGCCGCCGATATAGAGAAGCCCCGTGACGATCGAGACGCTCGCATAGAGTTCGGCGCGAAACAGCAGCGGCACGTCGTTGCACAGCACGTCGCGGAGCACGCCGCCGACGCAGCCGGTGATCATCCCGGCCACGACCACGATCAGCAGCGGCTGATCCATCGCGAGCGCGATGTTGCAGCCCATGATGGTGAAAACCACGAGACCGATGGCATCGAGCACCAGAAACAGCGCGTGGAAGCGATGCACCACGCGCGCAAGCCCGATGGTCACCAGCGCCGCACCGCCGGTCAGCAGCAGCAGATACGGGCTCTTCACCCACCACAGCGGATAGTGCCCGAGCAGCATGTCGCGCACCGAACCACCGCCGAGCGCAGTGATGCAACCGAGCATGGCAACGCCGAGCCAGTCCATCTTGCGCCGTCCGGCCGCCAGCGCAGCCGTCATCGCTTCGGCAACGAGCGCGATCATGGCAAGCGGAAACAGCAGGGCTTCGGTATGGGGCATGGGACTCGTCGGCAGCGGATGACGGCGACCTGTAACACAAATCCGTGCATGCGGTGACCGGCGGCGGACAAATCCCCGCCATCTTCCTGAGCCTCCATCACAACCTCACAGCAGGAGGTGTCATGACCCGTCTGTTTCTCACTTTCCCCATTCTACTCATGGCTGGCGCGGCCATGGCGGAGGACGCGCGGCTGTCGATGCCCTATTACGGCAGTGCCACCATGAATGCCGATGACAGCCTGGTGCTGCATTTCACCCGCACGGTGGACGGCAAACCGGCTGACGGCTCGCAGACCTTTGCCCCCGGCGATCGCAGCTATGACAACGTGCGTCGCCATCTGAGCGGCATTGAACCCGGCCAGACCAAACCGCTGACGCCCTGGAGAGACTGAGCGTCAGCACAAACGGGCTTGCCCTACCAGTACCGGCGGCGCCAGTACCGACGACGGACCCGATAACGGCGACGCCAGCCCCAATGCCGGCGGCGATAACCCCAGAAACGACGCCGACGCCAGCCGCGGCGACGCCACTGGACTTGCTCGGGCTGGAGACGATCGACGTCGTCCTGCGACGCCACCGCGGCTTGAGGTTCTGTGTCCAGTTTGTGGTTGTCGAGCGGATTGGCCGGCAGCAGCGGCGCGGCCTGAGCCTGCGTGATGGTCTGAGCGGCCAAGCCGACGCCCGCGGCAAAGCCGAAGGCGATCTTCAGAAAATGACGGCGTTCCATCGCGATCCCTCCTGATATCCGTGAGGAGATCAGGATCGGACCCGCGGCATGAATGGAAACTGAATGTGCGTGGGAACTCACACATTTGGCATCTCGCCGTTATCGAAAGCCGACGGCCAATCCGACGACCTGACCGTCGAGGCCGCTGAAGCCGTGATATCCCCGCGCCTCGCACGGATCACCGTCATTGCGTCCGCCGCTCAGCCACGCCACGCGAGCGCGCCCGACCGACCATTTGACGAACGGATCGACGCCGGCCGGCGCGGTAAACTTGCAGCCGTCATTGCGATGATGGATGACCAGCGTGCGCGGCAATGCCGAGGGCGAGCCGATAATCGACATCACATTGCTGCCACTACCCGATTCCGCACTGAGAAAGCCCGAGGTCAGCACCAGCGCATCCGGCCGCGCGCCCCGCGCGATCCCCTCGGCGGCACGCTGGGTGCCGCGACTGGTCGCCACCACCGTCACCGGACGCTTGATCGCGGCCATGTATTGCACCGCGCTCGACAGATCGGTCCCAGCATCCACCACCAGCACCGCCAGCCCCCGCGCCGCATAGGCGCCGCGGGTCCGCACCAGCTGATTGCCCTTCAGCCCGTTGATCTCGCCATGCTCTCCCGGGCTGATGGCGCCGCTGCCGCCCGGCATCAGGATCACGCTGGCGCGCGGCGATGCGGGTTTGATGAGCACGGCGCGTGAGCCACCGACGGTGACGGTTTCGTCGGCAAGAGCGCCGGTGCTCGCGAGGCCAACGAGCATGGCAAGAATGCTGAAGATCCGGCTACGGGCTTTCATCATCATGCGCATCCTCGCAGGTCCTTGTCAGAGACGAATGCTACCATAAAGAAAGGACATCAACGTCGACCGCTATGGCGTCATTGATGAACCTAGTCCCCTCACAACGGCATATTGTCGTGCTTCTTCATCGGCACTTCCAGATGCTTGTCCTTCAGCATCGCCAGCGCCCTGGCGATGCGCTTGCGGGTGGAGTGCGGCATGATCACGTCGTCGATATAGCCGCGCTCGGCGGCGACGAAGGGTGACAGGAAGCGGTCTTCATATTCCTTGGTGCGCGCGGCGATCTTGTCGGCGTCGCCGATGTCCTGACGGAAGATGATCTCCACCGCGCCCTTGGCGCCCATCACCGCGATCTGCGCCGTCGGCCACGCATAGTTCATGTCGGCGCCGATTTCCTTCGAGGCCATCACGTCGAAGGCGCCGCCATAGGCCTTCCGGGTGATCACGGTCACCAGGGGGACGGTGCACTGGCTGTAGGCGAACAGCAGCTTGGCGCCGTGCTTGATGAGGCCGCCATATTCCTGCGCGGTGCCCGGCAGGAAGCCCGGCACGTCCACAAAGGTCACGATCGGAATGTTGAAGGCGTCGCAGAACCGCACGAAGCGCGCGGCCTTGCGCGAGGCGTCGCTGTCGAGCACGCCGGCCAGCACCATCGGCTGGTTGGCGACGAAGCCCACAGTCTTGCCGGCAATGCGACCGAAGCCGGTGACGATGTTCTTGGCGAAGGTCTCGGCGATCTCGAAGAAGTCACCCTCGTCCACGACCTTGAGGATCAGCTCCTTCATGTCGTAGGGCTTGTTCGGATTGTCGGGGATCAGCGTGTCCAGCGACAGGTCGGTACGCTCGATATCGTCAAAGCTCGGCCATTCCGGCACGCCTTCGGTGTTGTTGGCGGGCAGGAAGTCGATCAGCCGGCGCATCTGCAACAGCGTCTCGACATCGTTCTCGAAGGCGCCGTCGGCGATCGAGGATTTCGTCGCATGCACGCTGGCGCCGCCGAGCTCCTCGGCGGTGACGACCTCGTTGGTCACGGTCTTCACCACGTCGGGACCGGTGACGAACATGTAGCTGGTGTTCTTCACCATGAAGATGAAGTCGGTCATGGCCGGCGAGTAGACATCGCCGCCGGCGCAGGGGCCCATGATGACCGAGATCTGCGGGATCACGCCCGAGGCCTGCACGTTGCGGCGGAACACGTAGGAATAGCCCGCGAGGGCCGCGACGCCCTCCTGGATGCGCGCGCCGCCGGCGTCATAGAGGCCGATGATCGGCGCCCGCGCCTTCATCGCCATGTCCTGCAGCTTGGTGATCTTGAGCGCATGGGTCTCGGACAGCGAGCCACCGAACACGGTAAAATCCTTGGCGAAGACGAAGGTCTTGCGGCCGTTCACGGTGCCCCAGCCGGTGACAACGCCGTCGCCGGGAATCCTGGACTTTTCCATGCCAAATTCCACGGAGCGGTGTTCGACGAACATGTCGAATTCCTCGAAAGACCCCTTGTCGAGCAGAAGCTCGATGCGCTCGCGGGCGGTCAGCTTGCCCTTGCTGTGCTGCGACTCGATTCGCTTCTCGCCGCCGCCCAGTTTGGCGCCCGCGCGACGCGCTTCGAGGGTGTCCAGGATGTCTTTCATGTGCTCCAGCCCGTCAATGTCACGTGTTATCGCCCGCGGCGACCGCAGGGTTTGGGCGAGGTTCTAGCATGGGGTTTTCGGCGGTGGAAACGCCCATCAGGAAGGGTTGAATCCCCCAAAATCGCATGGCGCCGGCGACGATCCTGCCTATATCGGGTCAGACAAGGGAGAGCGCCGGATGACCAATATCGTGATCAATGAAAACAGTGGCGCAGCCACGGGTGGCGTACGCGATCTGCTGCGCTGGGAAGGCGTGGCGCTGTTTGTCGGAATGACGCTGTTCTACTGGATCTCGGGCGCGCCCTGGCAGATCTACGCCCTGTTTTTCTTCGTCCCGGACCTCAGCATGCTGGCCTATCTGGCCGGCCCGCGGATCGGCGCTGGGGTCTATAATCTGGTGCATGCGACCATCGCGCCGCTGCTGCTCGCGCTGGCCGGTATCGCCACCGCCGAGCCGATCGCCGGTTCGATCGCACTGGTCTGGTTCGCCCATATCGGCTTCGACCGCGCGCTCGGCTACGGCCTCAAATACGACGCCGGTTTCCGCTTCACCCATCTCGGCCGCATCGGCAAGGATGCGACCGCACCGGCCACGGCGGAAAACCCGACAACCGGCAACCCGATCAAGGCTGCCTGACGCGCGGCCTCATGGCTCGCCGGGCTTGAACGGCGCCTCCTTGCCGGGCGGAGTGCTCTCCTCGGCCATCGCCAGCAACATCGCCACCATCACGTAATTGCCGGCCACGGCCGTGAGATCGACCATCTGCTGATCGTTGAAGATCTTCTTGGCGCGCGTATAGGTCTCGTCGGAGACCTTGTGCGTGGTCGTCAGCTCGGTGACGAAGTCGTAGACCGTCGCCTCATCCTCCGCCATGTTCGCGGGCCGCTTGTTGGCCTTGAGATCGGCGATGATATCGGGCGACAGCCCGGCCTTCTGCGCCAGCGGTGCATGCGCGAACCATTCGACCTGCGATCGCCATTGCCGGCCGATGATGATGATCGCGAATTCGTTGAGCTTGACGGGAACGGACGTGTCCCAGCGCAGATACGCGAACAGATCAAACAGCTTTTGCCCGAGCACCGGGCTGCGCATCATCGGATTATAGGGACCGGCGAGCCCCACGCTTGAGACCTTCATCACCTGCTCGCCGAGCGGCTTCTGCCTGGCGTCGAGCTGATCCATGGTGAGCTGCGGAAAACGCGGCTCCTTGCTGGTGGCAGGCTGGGCAAACATGGTGGCGGCAAACCAGCCACTGGCCGCTGCAACTGCAAGCGACGACAGTCCGATGGACGACATCCAGAGCGTCGATTTCATGATTTCCTCCGTGAGCTTTTTTATTGTTCACGGAGGCTAGTTCAACGGGCATAACAGCGCCAGTTCCGAAGCGTCCCGGAATAGCCATGTCGCCACGCAAGACGAGCTGAGCTCAGTGCCCGCTCATCACCAGCGTCTTGACTGGAAGCAACAACGCCTGGATCCGCAGCAACATCGCGTGGACGACCCCAACGGCATCGACGGCATGAAGCGCCAGCCACTTGAAAGAGCCGATCCCCTTCGCGGCGATGGCGTCATGATTGCTGGTATAGGCATTGACGATACAACTGCTGCCAGGCGTCACGCCGTCAAGGCCGCCTTGATAGATCGGCTCCAGGAACGTGAGGATGGTGCCCGGCGCGCGGACTTGCTGCGCTTCCACCAACTGCTCGCCGCCGCGGAACTGACCGGCCGCGATATAGTTCTGGACGCCGGTCACCACCATTGGGATGACGGTCCACGGCTTCGAAATACAGGTCGCCTCGGCAACCATGCCGACCTTCATCACCTGCGCTTCGATCTGCCCGAATCCTGCCGAGAGCACGCGGCCCGCATTCTCCGGAATGAGAATGCCCGCCGATCGCATGACGGGATTGACGACATCGCCAACGCGGAGCGTGAACTGCTCGACGCGCCCGTCCACGCCTGCGCGAATGAACGTCTTGTCGAGATCGACTTGCGCCTCCGCGAGTGCCGCCTGCGCGCTGGCCTTCTCCGCCGGCAGCAGCGCGGAGATACGCGTCATCGCGGATTGTCGCGCGGCCATGGCCGCATCAAGCGCCCCCTGGCGGCCGGTCAGCAGCACCTCAAGTTTCTCGATATCGCGTTGCGGCACCATGCCGGGATTGCGCTTCTGCAGCTCACGCTTGGTATCGAGTTCGTCCGAGGTCTGCTGATAAGACCCCTTGGCCTCCTGCGCCTGTCCTTCAGCCTTCAGAATATCGGCCTGCGCCGCCAGCATGGCTGCATCGACCTCGGCAATCTTGCGCCGCGCGGTCTCCATCGACGCTTCCTGCTTGGCGTTATCGAGCCGGAAGATCACGTCGCCTTTCCTGACCGGGGCACTGAACTCAACGTGCACCTCCGCTACCCGGCCATTGACCTCGGGAAGGATCGGCACGGTCCGATAGAACAAGGTCGCGCTTGTCGTAGATGGATGAAAATAGAAGATCACCGTGATCAGAGCGACCGTCAGCATCACGCAGGCTGTGATCCCCCATCTGAGTTCGAACCACACGGAATAAAACGTGATCTCGCGCCCCAGGCGCTTGCCTTGTCTGTAGCGGCGATAGAGATAATCCGGAAAAACCGTTAGCAGTGAACAGAGGAGAAGCTCAAGCATGACCATGCCCTCCGGCTTCGCCGGGACGGCTCGATATTTCCGCCGTGATGGGGCGCGATGGCGCTTCAGCGGACAGCTCGGTGGCTTCGCTGGTAGCATCACCGTTGGCAATCTTCTGAACCGATCCCGCGATGCTGCGCAGTGGCGTGCTGAAATCCGGCAAATCGATCATCGCCAGTAACAGCCCGACCACCCAGAACAGATGGATATGGGTGAACAATGCGAGCAGGCCCAGCACGGCGACGATTTCAAACTGCAGCTTCTGCGATTTGTGCGCCATGCGCTCAGGCATGCTGTGCAGACGCAGATACAGATTGCCCGCTATCATGACGGCGACGATCAGAAAGATTCCGACCACGACCATGAGCATGTCAGTCTCGCCGGGAGCGGTAATGAAACCAGGCAGATGATGTGGAGCGTTTGGATGCAGCGTCTCACTCACATGATCCCCCATTCCAACAGCGTCAGGCGAGCACTAGGCTTTCCCGGGTTTCATAGTTGCACAATGCTGGAACTTGGCAAGCATCAGCTTGTGCGCGATAGGAAATGCGCTGCAACAAATCTACATTCATACCGGGCGGACTGAGCGTTGATAGCTCGCGGATGCGAGATCACCAGCCTTGAAAGACCGGCGCAAAACAGTCACCAACGCGTTGACGACTATCGTCGCCGGATAGCGCGGCTAGTGCGCGCGGCCCGACAGCCTGAGCACGAAGACGAGCACTTCGGCAACGGCCTTGTAGAGCTCGGCCGGAATTTCATCGCCGAGCTCTACATTGGAGAGTGCACCAGCCAGCACTTCGTTTTCCTCGATCGGAATGTCGTGGGCCTTGGCGACCTCGATGATTTTCTCACCGATCGCGCCCTTACCTTTCGCGGTGACAACAGGCGCGCCGGTCTTGTCGTAATGCAGCGCGACGACGAGCGATCTTTTAGGCTGCACGATCATAGCGCGCGATCCAGAAAATGCCCCGCCGATGCCGGTGCGGGCTGCATCGGTGCGCCCTCGCGGACCACGATATCGCCGGGCTGCAGATTGGCGCGGATCAGCGCCTGATTGAGCTGCGCCGTCCCGGCTTGCAATTGCAGTGCCGTCGCCGGCCGTTCCGCCCACATCCGCACCGAGGTCTTGTCGCCGGTCAGCGAGACCAGCGCATGGACCGGGCCAGCGGGCTCGACATCGAGCGAAAAGCGCGCACGCCAGACCTGCTTGGCCGCTTCAGCCTCGCTGCCATTGCCGCCATCACGCGAAATCTCGAACTGCGCCATTGCGGTGCCGGCCGGCACCGCAAACGGAATTTCGAAACTCCAGCGCGGCGATGCCTGATCGAGCCGCGGCGCTGCAAGACCGTCCGCGCGATCCGGCAAGGATGCCACCTGCAGCAGGGTCAGGCGCGCCAGCGCCGCATCGGTATCCGCGAGCAGATGATGCACGGTGGTGCCCAGCGGCGCATTTGCCGGGAGTGTCGGCAAAGCCATCGGCTGTGCCGTCGGCAACCCGCCGCGCAACGGCGGCGGCGGCAGGGTGTTGCGCGCGATGTTCGTTTCGGCACCCGGCTGGCCCGCTGGCGCCTTCGTAGCGGGCAGCAGATCCATCATCATGCTGTCGTCGAACACCAGCGATGCCGCACTACCCATGCCCTTGGGAGCCGTCTGCAGCGCGTCGCGAAGCAAGTTGAACGCGGCCCGGTTCGCCGTCAGTTGTGCAGCCGCTTCGGGGGCTTTTGCCACGGCCGGCGCGCTTTGAGCCACAACATCGAGCACGGGCTGGTCTGCGGCGAGAAGTCCAGCCTGCTGCAGCGGATCGTTCTCGATGCTGGCCTTGGGCAACATGGCCGCGGTCACTGCAGCGGCTTGCGCCTGCTGTGCGGTGACCTGCGCCACGACATTGGGGAGCGCGTTTGCCAATGTCGATGCTGGCTGCTCCGGCGTAGCCACCGGTGTCGTTGCATTCGCCGTCGCTGGCGTTGTGCTCTGGGTCGGACTCGCTGTGGCGAGCGTGGTCGCCAACGCCTGGCGCAACACGATCAATGCCGCCTTCATATCGGGCAGCCCGCCTTGCGGCAGAGATCCCTTGGCCAGCGATGATTCCAGAAACAGGCCGGAATTCTGGAACGCCGATTTGACTTCCTCGCCGGTGAGCTGGGCGTCGAGCGGCGGGCGCTGCGCCAGTACCTGCGCGACCGCCTGCTGCAACTGCTGCGGCAGCCCCTTCAGCGAGGTGGCGGCTCCGAGATTGGCAAACAGCGTGGCCAAGCTCGCCTGCTGCGTCACGGCACTTTGCGTGGCGGTGGACACCGCCTGTGCTTCCAGCGATGTCAGCTGGATCTTGGAAGTGGCAATCGCATTGGCGAGATTGATTGGCACGTCTGGCGCGAGCGTCACATTGCCGGAAGATGCGCCCCCCGCCTGCCCTGCACCCGTATTCTGCGGCGTGACGACGGCAAGCTGGACATTGCCGTTGTCCGTCTTCGACACTGCGAATTGCAGCACCTGCCCGGCCTGCAACGGCACCTGCGATTGCACGTCGATCGTGCTGTGCCCGATGGCGATACGGACCTGATTGTCTGGCGAGACCGACAGCACGCGGCCGGCAATCACGCTACCGGGCTGAAACGCGACTTCGCTCGCCACGCCCTGCGCGGAGACAACCGGTAAGATCGAGTTGACGGGAGTCGGCATGGTGAGCGGCACCGGACAATGGTGCAGCCACGCTAGTTAACGGTTGTTAACTTCCGATTAACCCGCTGACGGTGCGACCGCCTTCAGCACCAGCACGGCAGCCTTGAAATCCACCTGCCGCGCCGCACGCCGCGCAGCGACTTCCTCATCGAGGCCCCACTTCTCGATATTCCAGTCCTCGTCGACAAAGGCGGCGGTCCAGACCTGATCGGCATTCAGATGGCCATGGAGCAGCGCCAGCGCAAGCAGCGCCGAACCGGTGATCGTCGTCACCAGATGCAGCGCGGCGATCGCCCATGGATCGCTCGGCAGCGCCGCACGGGCAGATGCGATGGCCTGTTCGGGCTGGCTGACATGCACGATGCCCTCAGCCAGGATAAAATGCGCGCCGAGATCATCGGCAGCCCAGAACAAGACAGGGTCCCATGCCGCAGCCTCGCGCGCGATAAGCGCCTCGGGATAGCCCGCGCGATAGAACAGCAGATCGGTGCCGAAGTATTTGGCCATATCGTCAGCCACCGCCAGGGTCTGCGCCTCGTCGCGGATCGCATCGATCACGCTGTTGGCGAGGCGCGTCACCGGCATGCTCGTGGGGTCGATGACATCCTGCTGCGCATCCCATTCCGCGACCATGACTTCGGCAATGGCTGATGTAGGAACGACCAGCGGATGGCGCGACGGCGTGCGTACGGTCTTGTCGTCGAGCATGATGGCAAAGCCATCCGGCGTCTCGCTCATCCCAACGGTCTTGTAGAAGCGCTTGCGCTGCGGACCACGCGTCGACCGTCGCACCGCCTCTTGCGGATCGAGCTGCGACTGGCCGTACACTTCGTCAAACAATTCACGCATCGATGGTCTCAATTCCTATTCGCCAGCCGTCAATTTACGCGACAGACGGGCGCCACGCGAGACCAAATCGCTCGTGTCAGCGATTGGCACAGGCCCGCGAATAGGTCGCACGATCATTCGGGCCGAGACCCGCAGCGGCCCCGTCCTGAAGGCAGTCGGTGATGCGATCACTGAAGGAGCGCCGCGCCTGCGGCACATTCTGTTGTCGTGGCAGATCGCCGAGTTGCGGCACGACAGGTACTTCTATCCGCGGCGGTGGCGGTGCGGGCGGCAGTGGCGTGATCAAAGCCGGGTTGCCGGGCACTCCGATAACCTGCGCGACCGCAGGCGCAGCAGAGAGCGCCGCCGCAACGGCGACCAACAGAGCGAATGGGATGGAGCGATGTCTCATTCGTCTCATGTTGTCACGATCCCGTATCGCATCAAGTGTCAGCGCCGGACAATGTGATCCGCTGCCGAATGACGGCGTTCCCATCCGGCGCGCTCGAGTTCCGGCCGATCGTCGTCGATCTCCGGATAACCGATGCAGAAATAGCCGATCAACCGCCAGTCACGAGGTATATCGAGTGTCACGGCAATCGCAGCAGGATCGAGGATCGAGACCCAGCCCATGCCGATGCCTTCAGCGCGCGCGGCAAGCCACATGGTTGCGATCGCCGTCACCACCGAATAGTCCGCCATCTCCGGCATGGTGCGGCGGCCAAGGCCGTGGCCAACATCCGTCGCGTGGTCTGCAAATACCGCGAGGTGGCATGGCGCTTCGCGCAGACCGGCGAGCTTGAGCGTCGCATAGCTCTGCGCGAGTTCGCCGGTATAGGCGCTCAACGCCTCGGCATTGCAGGCGCTGAAATTCTCCAGCACCGCCTGACGACGTGACGCATCGTCGACGATGACAAAGCGCCATGGCTGGCTCAGGCCCACCGAAGGCGCGAGGCACGCGGTATCGAGCAGGCGATCGAGAAAGCCCGCAGGCGGTGGATCGGACTTGAAGCGCCTGATATCGCGGCGCCACACAAACAGATCATGCAGACGCGCGCGAAACGCGGCGTCGAAATCGGGCACGTCGGCGGTTGCCGACGTCGCGCACGGGATGTTGTCGGAGCCCGACAACGCCCTACTCTTCCGGTGCGTTCTCGATCGGATCGAACCGGTCGTGTTCGAGACCGAGCAAGTTCCACGATTGCAGCATATGCGGCGGCAGCGGCGCCGTCGCGTCGATCACGCCGCCACGCGGATGCGGGATCACAATGCGGCGCGCCAGCAGATGCAAACGCTTCTGAATGCCGCCCGGCAACTGCCAGTTCTCGATGTTGAAATATTTCGGGTCGCCGACGATGGCGTGGCCGATATGCGCCATATGCGCGCGCAACTGATGCGTACGCCCCGTCACAGGCTTCAGCGACACCCATGCGAGTTTCTGCGCCGATGTTTCGACCACCGCGTAATAGGTCACCGCGTGGCTCGCGCCCTCGTCGCCATGCTTGGCGACGCGCATGATGGTGTCTTCTTCGTTTTCTTCCTTCGCCAGGTAGGTCGAGATGCGTCCCTGCTTCGGCTTCGGTACGCCGGCAACCAGCGCCCAGTAGATTTTTCGCGCAGAGCGCTCGCGGAACGCGCCGGTGAGCTTGGTCGCCGCAAACCGCGTCTTGGCGATCAGCAGGCAGCCCGACGTTTCCCGGTCGAGACGGTGCACCAGGCGCGGCTTCTGTCCCTTGGCGTCGCGCATCACCTCCAGCATCATGTCGACGTGACGCGTCATGCCCGAGCCGCCCTGCACCGCGAGGCCGGCCGGCTTGTTCAGCACCATGACGTCGGCGTCTTCGTAGATCGTCATCTCCTTGAGCGCCTGCAGAGTCTTGTTGGCAGCTTCGGAGAGTTCACCGACGACCTTCGGCGCATCGAGCTTCAGCGGCGGAATACGGACAGTCTGCCCCTCTTCCAGCCGATCCTTGCTGTCAGCACGCTTGCCGTTCACGCGCAGCTCGCCTTTGCGGACGATGCGCTGAATATGGGAGAATGACAGGCCGGGGAAATGCGCTTCGAGAAAGCGATCGACGCGCATGCCATTCTCATCAGGCGTAACAATGACGTTCTGCACGGCGGTGGGCAGCGGCGCCGGCGCAACTTCCGGCTTCGCCGGTTCTTCATCGAGATAAGGCGCGGGCATCCGCGGCTCACGCAGCGGCGCGTTGCCATAACGCGGCGCGGCCTTGCCGCCCGGACGCGAACCGGAAGGACGCGGGCTTGGTGGACGCTTGCCGGCCGGACGCTCGGAGCGCTGCGGCGCATCGAAGCGCTCGGCTCGTTCGGCACGCTGAGGGCGTTCGGATCGCTCGGACCGCTCCGGCCGCTCGGCCCACTCCGAGCGTTCACCGGCGCGCGCACGCGGCGGACGCGCGCTCATCGGGCGATCGCTGCTCACGCGGCCGGCCTTGCCGAACGACGGCCGCTCGCCCTTCGACGCGGCGGCTTTGGAGGCAGCGCCCTTCGGCGCAGCCCCTTTCCGCGGTGCCTTGCTGCGCTCACCACCGGGACCACGCTTGGCGAGAGGCTTCTTGTCGCGACGGCTCATGATTGTCTCTCGTTCCTCAGTCTGGTCCAGTAATCCAGCCGCTTGCGAATCTCGCGTTCGAACCCGCGCTCCGGCGGATCATAGAAGGTCTGACGCCCCAAGGCTTCCGGGAAATAGTCTTGGCCAGAGAAAGCTTCGGGCGTGTCGTGGTCGTATTGGTACCCGTCGCCATAGCCTTCGGACTTCATCAGCTTGGTCGGCGAGTTGAGGATGTGTTTCGGCGGCAGCAGCGAGCCACCCTCTTTCGCAGCCCGCATCGCGGCCTTGTAGGCCATATAGGCAGCGTTCGATTTCGGCGCGGTGGCGATGTAGATCACGGCCTGGGCGATGGCGAGTTCGCCTTCGGGATGGCCGAGAAAATCATAGGCATCCTTGGCGGCGTTGCAGATCACCAGCGCCTGCGGATCGGCGAGACCGATGTCCTCCACCGCCATCCGCACCACGCGGCGCGCCAGGAACAGCGGATCCTCGCCGGCGTCTAACATCCGGCACAGGTAATACAGCGCTGCGTCGGGATCGCTGCCGCGCACCGACTTATGCAGCGCCGAGATCAGATTGTAGTGGCCATCGGCCGACTTGTCGTAGATCGGCGCACGGCGTTGCAGGATGTCCTGCAGTTGCGCGGCATTGAAGATCTCATTGGTCCGCGCGGCGCGCCAGACTTCTTCCACCAAAGTCAATGCAGCGCGGCCATCGCCATCGGCCATGCGCACCAGCACGGCGCGCGCCTCGGCATCGAGCGGCAATGCACGGCCTTCGACCTTCTCCGCATGCGCGAACAGTTTCTCGATGGCGGCCGCATCCAGCGACTGGAACACCAGCACACGCGCGCGCGACAGAAGAGCGGCGTTAAGTTCGAAGGATGGATTCTCGGTGGTGGCGCCGACCAATACCACGGTGCCGTCTTCCATGACCGGCAAGAATGAATCCTGCTGCGCCTTGTTAAAGCGATGCACCTCGTCGACGAACAGCAGCGTGCCCTTGCCCATCTCGCGGCGGGCGCGCGCGGCTTCAAATACTTTCTTCAGATCGGCAACACCGGAGAACACCGCCGAAATCTGCTCGAACTGCAATTCAGTGGCATCGGCCAGCAGGCGCGCGACGGTGGTCTTGCCGGTGCCTGGCGGTCCCCAGAACACCAGCGAACCCAGCGTGCGGGTTTCCAGCATGCGCGTCAGCGCACCATCGGGCCCGAGGATGTGATCCTGCCCGACCACATCGGACAGCACACGCGGCCGCAGCCGCTCCGGCAGCGGACGCGGCGCGTCCTGCTCCAGCCCGGCTGCGGCAAACAGGTTTGCAGAAGGCGTGGGTTGTTTCGGGCTCATCCGCCGAGTGTAACGTTGATCTGCTGACCGCCGCGCACTACCACAATGCGCCACAGCCGCGCGCCCTCGCGCGTCACCTTGTCGAGATCGCTGGTCTTGCCGATCTTGGTGCCGTTGACCGCGATGATCAGATCGCCCTTCTGGAAGCCGACGCCAGCCGCAGTGGCCGTATCGGTCAACTCTGTAATGACGACGCCTTCGGTGCTGGAATCCAGCCGCAACTCGTCGGCAACGGCCGGCGAGATATTGGCGACCTTGGCGCCCTGGAACGGCGAACGCGCCGTCAGCGTGATCTCATCGCGGCCGGTGTCGGGCGCAGCTTCGAGCGCAACGGTCAACTTCACCGGCTTGCCACTGCGTTGCGCATCGAGCTGCGCGGTGCCGCCGAGCGGCCGCGTCGCGAAGCGATACTCGAACGCATTCGGATCCTCGATGGCCTGGCCATCGATGGCAGTCACGAGATCGGAGACCTTGAGGCCGGCCTTCGCAGCCGGGCTGTTCGCGGTGACGTTGACGACCAGCGCGCCGGATGGCGTCTTGAGCCCGAGCGTCTCGGCGATCTCGGGCGTGATGTTCTGCAGCCGCGCGCCGAGCCACGGACGCTTCACGGCCTTGCCGCCTGATTTGGCGGAGGCCACGACGACGCGCACCATATTCGCCGGGATCGCAAAGCCGATACCCTGCGAACCGCCGGAGCGCGAGAAGATCGCGGTGTTCACGCCAACCAGCTTGCCGGTCATGTCGACCAGCGCGCCACCGGAATTGCCGGGATTGATCGCAGCATCGGTCTGGATGAAGAACTGATAGTCGGTGATGCCGACTTGCGTGCGCGCCAGCGCGGACACGATGCCGTGGGTCACGGTCTGGCCAACGCCGAACGGATTGCCGATCGCGAGCACGACATCGCCGACCAGCAAATCGTCGGAGTTGGAGAAATCCAGCGTCGGGAATTTCTCCTTGCTGTCCTTGATGCGCAGCACCGCCAGATCGGTGCGGCTGTCCTTGAGCACGATCTCGGCCTCGAACTCGCGCTTGTCCGCCAGTGACACCTTCACCTGGTCGGCGCCTTCGATGACGTGGTTGTTCGTAACGACGAGGCCCGATGCGTCGACCATCACACCCGAACCGAGCGAACGCTGCATCTGCTCCGGCTGCATGCCCTGGCCGCCGAAGAAGCGGCGGAACACCGGATCGTCCAGCAACGGATTGCGATTCTGCACCGTCTTGGCCGCATAGACATTCACCACGGCCGGCTGCACCCGCTGCACGATCGGCGCGTAGGACAACTTCATTTCCGTGGGCGAAGTCGGGACCCGGCGATCTTGTGCAACAGCCGGCGCGAGTGCGGACGACAGGACTATGGCGCACAGAGCGGAAGCGGTCGCAGCGTTGCGGAAAAATGGGATCATCATGGCCTCTTTGAGGAAATCGCGGCGAATATAGGCTGCTGAGCGGGGCAATAGAAGGGCGGGAACTAGCTTGCGTCCGCCGGCACATCCTTCTCCACCGGCGCCTTTTTGCGCGGCTGGGGCGCTACGGCCGCGGCCGACTTCTGGCGCATCTTGTGCGCATCACCCCACGCCTTGAGGGCATCGATGACCGGGCGCAATCCTAGCCCGGTTTCCGACAGTGCATATTCGACCCGCGGCGGGACCTCGGCATAGACCGTCCGGACGATCAGCCCATCCTCCTCGAGCGCGCGCAGCTGTTTGGTCAGCATGCGTTGGGTGATCCGTGGCATCAGCTTGCGCAGCTCGCCGAAACGCAGCCGCCCCTGCTGCAGATGGTACAGGATCACGCCCTTCCATTTGCCGTCGATCAGATCGAGCGTCACCTCGACCGGACAGCCCGGCCCATTGCCGAAATCACGCCGTTTCATCGCAAATACCCAATAGTATCCATTCGGTGACTATATCCCTGAAATGACAGTACTTGCAATTATTGTCGCCTCGGGACACCTCTTCGGGACATTCCCGCCAGGAGCATGGAGCGCACCCAATGAAGGCAGTCGGCTACACCAAATCCCTCCCGATCGACGCAACTGACGCATTGGTCGATTTCGAGGCTCCGAAGCCCGAACCGACCGGTCGCGACATCCGCGTATCGGTAAAGGCGATCTCGGCCAATCCCGTCGATTTCAAGGTGCGCAAGCGCGCGGCGCCGCCGACCGGCGAAACCAAGATCCTCGGCTATGACGCTGCCGGCGTCGTCGATGCTGTCGGCCCCGATGTGACGATGTTCAAGCCGGGCGACGAGGTGTTCTATGCCGGCTCGATCCAGCGCCAGGGCACCAATGCAGAGTTCCATCTGGTCGATGAGCGCATTGTCGGCCGCAAGCCCTCCTCGCTTTCCTTCGCACAGTCCGCGGCGTTGCCGCTCACCGCGATCACCGCCTGGGAACTGCTTTTCGATCGGCTCGGCGTCGCACCCGGCAAGAGCCTCGATCCACGCACGCTGCTCATCATGGGCGGTGCCGGCGGTGTCGGCTCGATCCTCGTCCAGCTCGCACGCCGCCTCACCGGCCTCACCGTTGTGGCAACGGCATCGCGGCCCGAGACGATCAAGTGGTGCCAGGATCTCGGCGCACATGCGGTGATCGATCACAGCAAGCCGCTGAAGGAGCAGATCGACGCATTGAAACTGCCGCCGGTCTCACTCGTCGCCAGCCTCACGGGGACGGAACAGCACTACAAGGCGCTTGCCGACCTGATCGCACCGCAGGGCAAGTTGGGGCTGATCGACGATCCCGTTGAATTCAACATGTCCGCGTTCAAGGGCAAGGCCGTCTCGGTGCACTGGGAATCCATGTTCACGCGATCGTCATTCCAGACGCCCGACATGATCGCGCAGCATTACCTCCTCAACGACGTCGCAGATCTCATCGACAAGGGCGTGCTGCGCACCACGCTCGACAAGACCTTCGGCACCATCAATGCCGCGAATCTCAAGCGCGCGCATGCGCTGCTCGAATCCGGCAAGTCGCACGGCAAGATCGTGCTCGAAGGCTGGTGATCACGGAACTGCTACCCACGAAATTCCCGCCTGGAGACACCTACGATAACAGAGCGCATCCATGGATGCGCTCTTCTCATATAATAGCTAATTACGATAGCTAATTATCTAAATCGCTTGTGATCGAAAAGCGACACCGCGGTGTCGTTCACTACAATGCGATGCGGGTTTTACAGAACTGTCGCAAAGCTTGCCTAATTTGCCCGCGAGCTCAACGGTAGCTCGCTTGTTAAATGTGAACGGCGCCTGGCGAGAGCCTCCGGACGTTCTCTTTCGCAAGATCACAAACACAGATCCATACGCGTCCATCACCTGCGGAGCAATTCGCGGGGCGTGTCGGATTTTGTCTTCTACAGGGGTACTCCATGTCTTTCACGACACACAAAATCCTGGGCACACTCGGCGTGATCGGCGCGCTGGCCGCAGGCCCGGCGCATGCGCAGTCATCGAATGATGAGATCGCCGTATTGAAAGCGCAGCTCCGCGCGCTGGAAAAGAAGCTCGATAACGTTCAGAAGCAGGCCAACACCACGCAAAAGCAGACGGAATCGGTCAAGCAGAATTTTGCGAATGCCAACGCTGCCATGCACAAGAAGGCTGTGCCCTTCATCAACGCGAACCTGACGATGCCCGGCAACCGTCCGACCTTCTGCACCGACGACGGTCTGAACTGCATCGCCATCACCGGCCGTCTGCACCTCGACACCGCCGCCTATTCGTTCTCGCCGAAGTCCGCCGGCACCAGTCCCCAGAGCGTGAATGACGGCATCAACGCCCGTCGTGCCCGCCTCGGCCTGATCGGCACCTTCAACAAGGATTGGGAATACGGCGTGATCGTCGATGCCGGCGGCACCACCGATGGCGACGTCACGCTCAACAACGCCTATGTCGCCTATAAGGGCATCAAGGGCTTGCTGATCCAGGGCGGCTATATCGACGTGCCGTATACGCTGGATGAAGCGACCAGCTCGAACAACATCATGTTCATGGAACGCGCAGCTTCACAGGTTCTCGCGACCAGCCTCGCGGCAGGCGACAACCGCGCCGCGTTCGGTGGTCAGGTATTCGGCGATCAATACTGGGTCGGCGCTTACGTGACCGGTCCGACGACCGGCCTCAACGTCAATCACAGCCAGCCGCAGCCGCTCGGCGCCACCTTCCGCGCCGTCGGTCTGCCGATCAACAACGAAGTCGGCACCGTCCTCGTCGGTTTCGACGCGCTGTATCTCGCCCAGACCGGTGGAGTGACCAACAACACACTCGGCATGTCCGATCGCATCGAAGTTCGCGTCGATCCGGCGACCAACGCATTGCTTAACACCGGCACTATGAACTTCGTGAACAATGCCCGTGTGCTGAGCGGTGAAGCCGCCGTCAAGTTCGGCAGCTTCATGGCATCGGGCGAATACTTCGACTACAACATCCAGCGCAGCAACGGTCTGTCCGACCTGAGCTTCAATGGCGGTTACGGCCAGGCCAGCTACGTCATCACCGGCGAACAGCACAAGTACAACACATCGGCCGGTGCCTTCGGCGGCATCAACCCGGCTCGCCCGGTCAACTTCGCAACCGGCGATCTCGGTGCGTGGGAACTGGCGGTGCGCTACAGCTATGCCAGCCTGAATGACGGCGTCATTCGTGGCGGTGAACTGAAGAACACCACGGTCGGCGTGAATTGGTATGTGAACCAGAACATGCGCTTCATGTTCAACTGGATCCACGGCACCGTCGACAAGTTCGCCGTCAACAGCAACGTGAATACCGGTGCTGACTACGACGTGTTCGCGATGCGCACCCAGGTAGCCTTCTAAGCGCAAAACGCTTCTGTAATCCTCCAGGTTCGGGGCTGCATGCCCACGGTCCCACAACGAACAAAGGCGGCGCTTCGGCGCCGCCTTTTTATCTTTGCGGGGCGTAGGCTTATGCGATGGTCTGGACGATCCCGCCTTCCGCACGCAGCGCTGCACCGTTGGTCACTGACGCCTCCTTCGACGAGACATAGACGACCATGTTCGCGATCTCCTCGACGGTGGCGAAGCGCTGGATCAGCGACGTCGAGCGGTGCTGCTTGACGAAGTTGGAAGCAGCCTCTTCGACCGATTGCCCATTCTGTTTGGCGAGATCCTTGACGAAGGTCTCCACGCCCTCCGACATGGTCGGTCCGGGCAGCACCGAGTTGACTGTCACCGCCGTGCCCTTGGTGAGCTCCGCGAGACCACGCGAGATCGCGAGCTGTGCTGTCTTCGTCATCCCGTAGTGGATCATCTCGCCGGGAATGTTCAGTCCGGACTCCGATGAGATGAAAACGATGCGGCCCCAGTTGCGCTTCAGCATACCCTGCATGTAGGCGCGCGATAGACGGATGCCCGACATCACATTGACCTCGAAGAAGCGCGTCCAGTCCTCGTCGGGAATGTCGAAGAAGCCCTTGGGCTCGAAGATACCGGCATTGTTGATGAGGATATCGACCTCGGGGAGTGCCGACGCGAGCGCATTGCAGCCCTCCGCTGTCGACACGTCGGCAGCGACGCCTTTCACCTTGGCCCCGGGCACGGCCTTGGTGATCGCAGCGATTGCCGCGTCCACCTTGCCCTGACTGCGGCCGTTCACAACAACCTGAGCGCCAGTGGCGGCCAGGCCCTTGGCAATGGCGTGACCAATGCCCGAGGTCGAGCCCGTCACGAGTGCCGTCTTGCCCGTCAGATCGATTTTCATATGCGTACTCCGGTTTGAATGACGGAGCTGATATCGGAACGCGGATTGAAAGATGCAACTGCATCCAAAAGACGAAAGCACAACAAAAAAGCGGCGCACAAGGCGCCGCTTTTCCGAAATTCTGATGTGACGTGGCTTACGCCGCTTCTGCCGAGCCCTGCACCGGACCCGAATCCTTGCCCTTGGCATCTTCGTCGCGATCGACGAATTCGATCAGAGCCATCGGGGCGTTGTCGCCGTAGCGGAAGCCGGCCTTGATGATGCGGGTGTAGCCACCCTGACGATCAGCGTAGCGCTTGGCCAGCACGTCGAACAGCTTGCGAACCTGATCCTGGTCCTTCATCTCGCTGATAGCCTGGCGGCGCATGTGGAGGCCGCCCTTCTTGCCGAGGGTGACGAGCTTCTCCACGATCGGGCGGAGCTCCTTGGCCTTCGGAAGCGTGGTGATGATCTGCTCGTGCTTGATCAGCGACGCGCACATGTTGGCGAACATCGCCTTGCGATGTTCTGCGGTGCGGTTGAGCTTGCGATGAACCTTGCCGTGACGCATTGGAATATTCCTTATATTTCAGTTTGCCGCGACGGTTCGTCGGACATCATGTTGCAGGTGGGCTGCCTGCGTTCGCCCATAACGACATGGCCGGGACAACCCGGCCACGCCGCTCGTGATGCTTAGTAGTGATCTTCGAAGCGCTTGGCCAACTCGTCGATATTTTCCGGCGGCCAACCGGGCACTTCCATACCGAGGTGCAGACCCATCTGGGCGAGCACTTCCTTGATTTCGTTCAGCGACTTGCGGCCGAAGTTCGGAGTGCGGAGCATTTCTGCTTCCGACTTCTGAACGAGGTCGCCGATGTAAACGATGTTGTCGTTCTTCAGGCAGTTTGCCGAACGCACCGAGAGCTCGAGTTCGTCGACCTTCTTGAGGAAAGCCGGGTTGAAAGCGAGATCCGGAATGACTTCCTGAGCAACTTCCTTGCGGGGCTCTTCGAAGTTCACGAACACGTTGAGCTGGTCCTGCAGGATGCGCGCGGCGTAAGCGACCGCGTCATCCGGCGTCAGCGCGCCGTTGGTCTCGATGGTCATCGTCAGCTTGTCGTAATCGAGGATCTGGCCCTCACGGGTGTTCTCGACCTTGTACGACACCTTGCGAACCGGCGAGTACAGGCTGTCGATCGGGATCAGGCCGATCGGCGCGTCTTCCGGACGGTTATGCTCGGCAGCGACGTAGCCCTTGCCGCCGGCAACGGTAAATTCCATGCGGATCTCGGCGCCCTCGTCGAGGGTGCAGATCTGCAGGTCGGGATTGAGAACGGTCACATCGCCGACAGTCTGAATGTCGCCGGCGGTCACGACGCCCGGGCCCTGCTTCTTCACGACCATGCGCTTCGGGCCTTCGCCCAGCATCTTGATCGAGATGTCCTTCACGTTCAGCACGATGTCGGTGACGTCTTCACGCACGCCGGCAATCGAGGAGAATTCATGCAGCACGCCGTCGATGTGCACCGACTGCACGGCAGCGCCCTGCAGCGAGGACAGCAGGATGCGGCGGAGTGCGTTACCGAGGGTCTGGCCGAAACCACGCTCGAGCGGTTCGGCGACCAGGGTCGCAAAACGGGTTGGATCGCTGCCAGGGGTTACCTGCAGCTTGTTCGGCCGGATAAGTTCTTGCCAATTTTTCTGGATCGTCACTGTGTCACCCATGCCATCAAACTCACTGGCGTTGGAGATCGCGGATCAGTCCGCGTAAGTCGCATCGCAAAAGCGATCGCGGGCAGCCGAGCCACCCGCGATCAAAAAGTATCAAACGCGCCGACGCTTGCGCGGGCGGCAACCGTTATGCGGGATCGAGGTCACGTCGCGGATCGAGGTGACCGTGAAGCCCGCGGCCTGCAGAGCGCGGAGAGCCGATTCACGACCCGAACCCGGACCGCCGACTTCGACTTCCAGCGTGCGCATGCCGTGTTCCTGCGCCTTCTTCGACACGTCTTCAGCAGCAACCTGCGCTGCGTACGGGGTCGACTTGCGCGAGCCCTTGAAGCCCATCGTGCCAGCCGACGACCAGGCAATCGTGTTGCCCTGCGCGTCGGTGATGGTGATGGTCGTGTTGTTGAACGACGAATTCACGTGCGCGATGCCCGATGCAATGTTCTTGCGCTCGCGGCGACGAATACGTCCGGCTTCCTTTGCCATCTCTAACCTTTCTGAGGATCTCAACGCCGCCGTAATGCCAGCGGCTACACCAAAAAATAATTGCAGAAGCGGATGATCATCCGCTTCCGCAAACTCGTATTCGAAAGCTTACTTCTTCTTGCCGGCGATCGACTTGGCCGGACCCTTGCGGGTACGCGCATTGGTATGCGTGCGCTGGCCACGAACCGGCAGACCGCGACGATGACGCAGGCCGCGATAGCAGCCGAGGTCCATCAGACGCTTGATGTTCATGCCCGTCTCACGACGAAGATCGCCCTCGACCAGATAGTCGCGGTCGATGACTTCGCGGATCTGCAGAACTTCCGCGTCGCTGAGCTGATTGACGCGGCGTTCCGGAGTGATCTTTACCTTCTCGATGATATCGGCGGCGTTCTTCTGGCCGATGCCATGAATGTACTGCAGCGCGATCAGCACGCGCTTGTTGGTCGGGATGTTTACACCGGCGATACGGGCCACAACTTCTCTCCTGTCACCAGTCCATCACGAACCGGCATTATCATCATTTGTCGGGCGGGTATTCACAAACGCGAACACGACGCCCGTCCCCTGGATTTCAGTGGGGCCCGGCATCGTTGGAATCTTCCGACTGGATGAGGGCCTTATTAAAGTATTCGACTTCGTTTCGTCAACCTGCTCTAGCGTTTGACGCGCTTTTTGCCGGCTTTCTTGGCCACTTTACCGGCCTTCTTGGCCGGCTTTTTGGCCGACTTGCTGATTTTGGCCTTCGAAGCCGATTTTACAGCCTTTTTGGCTGTTTTTACCGCCTTTTTGACCGTTTTCTTGACAGTCTTCTTTACGGCTTTCTTGGCCGCCTTTGCCTTCTTGGCGACCTTTACCGGCGCCTTCTTGGCCTTCTTGACGGCCTTCACAGCTTTTTTGGCCGATTTGGCCGCTTTCTTGGCCGGAGCAGATCCACGCTTGGCGGCAGCAGCCTTCTTGGCGGGCTTGCGGGCCGGCTTCTTCGCCGACTCATCGGCGGCGAGAATCGCTGCCAGCACGCGGTTGATCTCAGCGGTTACCTCTTCGATGGTCATCATGCCATCGATGGTCACCAGCTTCCGCTTCTCCGAATAATAATGCACCAGCGGCTCGGTCGACGTGCGGTAGCTCGCCAGGCGCTTCGAAAGTACTTCCGGCGTATCGTCGATGCGCACGGTCTCGCCGCGCTCCATCATCTGCGCGACACGGGCTTCGACACGCTGCAACAGCGCGCTCTCATTGACGCGGAGCTCAACGGCAGCATCGAGATGAAGCCCCTTGGACTTCAGCAGCGCATCCAGCGCTTCGGCCTGCGGCACGGTACGCGGGAAGCCGTCCAGGATGAAGCCGTTGGCGGCATCCGGCAGCTCGATGCGATCCGAGATGATCCCGATCACAATATCATCGGGCACCAGGCCACCAGCGGCCATGATGTCCTTGGCCTTGAGGCCAACTTCGGTCTCGGCGGCCACGGCAGCACGCAGCATGTCACCGGTGGACAGCTGAACGATGTTGTGACGCTCGACAAGACGATGTGCCTGAGTTCCCTTGCCCGCCCCCGGCGGCCCGAGAAGAATCAACCTCATTTGCGCCGGCCCCTCAGCTTCGACTTGCGGATCAAACCTTCATACTGGTGCGCCAGCAGATAGCCCTGCACCTGCGCCACAGTATCCATGGTGACACTGACCACGATCAGCAGCGACGTGCCGCCGAAGTAGAACGGCACCGAGGCGTAGGAAATCAGGATCTCGGGGATCAAGCAGACCACGGCGAGATAGGCAGCGCCGAGCACAGTGATGCGCGAGAGCACATAGTCGATGTATTCCGCGGTCCGCTCACCCGGGCGAATGCCTGGGATGAAGCCGCCATGCTTCTTCAGATTGTCGGCAGTCTCGGTCGGGTTGAACACGATCGCCGTATAGAAGAACGCGAAGAACACGATCAGCGACACATACATGATCAGGAACAGCGGACGACCATGGCTGAGCTGCGTGGTCAGCCACTGGAACCACTCCGGCCCCTTGCCTGCGTTGAAGCTTGCGATGGTCGCCGGCAGCAACAGCAGCGATGACGCGAAGATCGGCGGGATCACGCCTGAGGTGTTGAGCTTCAGCGGCAGATGCGAGGACTGGCCCTCGAACATCTTGTTGCCGACCTGGCGCTTCGGATACTGGATCAGCAGGCGGCGCTGGGCGCGCTCCATGAACACGATGAAGGCGATCACGACCACGGCCATCACGATGACGACCAGGATCAGACCGGTCGACAGTGCGCCCTGACGACCCAGTTCGAGCATATTGGCGATCGCCGACGGGAGCTCTGCCACGATGCCGGCCAGAATGATCAGCGAGATGCCGTTGCCGATGCCGCGCGAGGTGATCTGCTCACCCAGCCACATCAGGAACATCGTGCCGCCGGTCAGCGTGACCGAGGTCGAGATCAGGAAGAACATGCCGGGCTCGCTGACGACATTGCCTGCGCCCTGCAGACCCGCCGCAATGGCATAGGACTGGAATGCAGCGAGGATGACAGTCAGGTAACGGGTATACTGGTTCAGCGTCTTGCGGCCCGCCTCACCCTCTTTCTTGAGAGCTTCGAGCTGGGGCGACACGGTGGTCAGCAGCTGAATGATAATCGATGCCGAAATATACGGCATGATGTTCAGCGCAAAAATCGCCATGCGGTTGATGCCGCCGCCCGCGAACATGTTGAACATGCCGAGGATGCCGCCGGCCTGCTGCTTGAACACCTGCTCCCACGCGGCCGGATCGATGCCGGGCAGCGGAATATAGGTGCCGAGCCGATAAACAAGCAGCGCACCCAGTGTGAACCAGATGCGCTTCTTCAGTTCATCGGCCTTGCCGAGGGCCGAAAAGTTGAGGTTTGCTGCTAATTGCTCTGCTGCAGAGACCATGTTTGGCTTTCTCCCGCGCCCCTTTCGCCATCATGCCCCGAAAGAGCGGGGCATGCAGCGGAGGCCGGACATTATTTGGTGCTCGGCATTGATAAAATCTACTGCCACATCACGCAAGGCCGCCCACAGACGCAGGCGATGCCGCAGATGTTACGCAGCTTCGCCGTCGGCCTTCTTCGGCGCGATGATCTTCACCGAACCGCCAGCCTTCTCGATGGCTTCGATCGCCGTCTTGGTGGCGCCGTGCACTTCGATGTTGATCTTGGCCTTGATCTCGCCACGGCCGAGAACACGCACACCAGCCTTCGAGCGGCGCAGAACGCCAGCCTTCACCAGCGATTCAGCGTTGATCACGGCCTTGATGTCGATGGTCTTCGCATCGATCGCGTCCTGGAGGCGGTCCAGGTTGATCTCGGCGTAATCGAGACGGAAGATGTTATTGAAGCCGCGCTTCGGCAGACGACGATGCAACGGCATCTGGCCGCCCTCGAAGCCCTTGATGCGGACGCCTGAACGCGCGGTCTGGCCCTTGCCGCCGCGGCCCGCGGTCTTGCCCTTGCCGGAGCCGATGCCACGGCCGACGCGCATACGCTTCTTACGGGAGCCGGCGTTATCGGCGATATCGCTGAGCTTCATCGTTCTTTTCCCTGTTTCGCCCTGTCTTCCCGAGGCTTACCGGCAGATCCGGACCTCGAAGGTCAACAGTGTCATCCCTGCGGCAACCTGGCGGCCGCAGTGAGACGACGTGAACTTACTTATCCTCGACCACGCGGACGAGGTGCTGCACTTTGGTGATCATGCCGCGAACTTCAGGGGTGTCCTGCAATTCGCTGACGCGACCGATCTTGTTGAGCTTGAGGCCGATCAGCGTAGAACGCTGCGAGTGGTGCCGGCGAATTGCGCTGGCGACCTGCTCGACCTTGATCATCTTTGCGGCCTTGGCCATCGTGATAACTCCAAAAAGTCTTTTTAGAGGGCGTGATCCTTATCAGAAAAGTGGAGATCCACTTTTCCGAATCATGCCTGTTATTCGGCAACCAGCTCGGCGTCACCGCCAACGCGGCGCGACTGCAGGGTGGACACCTTGATGTTGCGGCGAGCAGCAACCGAACGCGGCGAATCCTGATGCTTCAGCGCGTCGAAAGTGGCGCGAACCATGTTGTAGGGATTCGACGAACCGATCGACTTGGCCACCACGTCCTGGATACCCAGCGTTTCGAACACAGCGCGCATCGGACCGCCGGCGATGATGCCGGTACCAGCCGGAGCAGCACGCAGATACACGCGACCCGCGCCATGACGGCCAGCGATGTCGTGATGCAGCGTGCGACCTTCGCGCAGAGCGACGCGCGTCAGGTTGCGCTTGGCCGACTCGGTTGCCTTGCGGATTGCTTCCGGAACTTCACGGGCCTTACCGTGACCGAATCCGACCCTGCCCTTCTGATCGCCAATGACGACCAGAGCTGCAAAGCCGAAGCGCTTACCGCCCTTGACGACCTTCGCCACACGATTGATGTGGACGAGCTTGTCGACGAACTCACTATCACGCTCTTCCCGGGGGCCCCGGTCGCGTCCGCCGCGTTCGCGTTCACCTGCCATGGTGTTTTCCAATCCTTGCGAAGCTTTCGCTTCTAACCCTGTGTCCGTTCAAATCTGCAACTTGCAAATCAACGAAAGTGAAATCGCTTAGAAGCTGAGCCCGCCTTCGCGAGCTGCATCTGCCAGCGCCTTGACGCGGCCGTGGTACAGATACTGACCACGGTCGAACACCACTTCCTTGACGCCATTCTTGACCGCGCGCTCTGCCAGCAGCTTGCCGACAGCCTGCGCCGCATCGACGTCCGCACCGGTCTTGCCGGTTTCGCGCATCGCCTTCTCCAGCGACGACGCGGAAGCGAGCGTCTCGCCCTTCAGGTCGTCGATGACCTGCGCGTAGATGTGCTTCGACGAGCGGAAGATCGACAGGCGCGGACGGCCATTGGCAGTCCGGCGGAGCGAGAGCCGCACGCGTTGCTTGCGCCGGGCATTCGTAATCTTGAGTTTCGACATGACCGGCTCCGTTACTTCTTCTTGCCTTCCTTGCGGAAGATAAACTCGTCGGAATAACGTACGCCCTTGCCCTTATAAGGCTCTGGCGGACGATAGCTGCGGATCTCCGCTGCTACCTGACCGACGCGCTGCGAGTCGTTGCCGGCGACGTTGATCTCGGTCGGCTTCGGCACCGTGATGGTGATGCCTTCCGGGATCGCGTAGACGACATCGTGGCTGTAACCGAGCGCCAGCTGCAGGTTCTTGCCCTGCAGGGCCGCACGATAACCGACGCCGGTGATCTCGAGCTTCTTCTCGAAACCCTTGGTAACGCCTTCGAGCAGATTCGCGATCTGCGCGCGAGCGGTACCGTACAGTGCACGGGCGCGGTTGGTTTCGACGCGAGGAGCAACCTTGATTGCGCCCTCTTCCATCTTCACCACCACGTCGTCGTGCACGACGAACTGAAGAGCGCCCTTGGGGCCCTTCATCTTGACGGTCTGGCCTTCGACGGACGCGGTAACTCCCGCGGTCACCGCCACTGGCTTCTTGCCAACTCGTGACATGACTGATCCTTCCTCAGAACACCGTGAAGAGAACTTCACCGCCCACATTCGCGTCGCGCGCGTCGTGGTCGGCCATAATTCCCTTGGGCGTCGACAAAACGGAGATACCGAGGCCGTTCTTCACGCGCGGCAGGTTCTTCACCGAGACGTAAACGCGACGTCCTGGCTTCGAAACACGCTCGATTTCGCGGATGACCGGTTCGCCATCGAAATACTTGAGTTCGATCTCGAGTTCCGAGCGGCCCGACGAATGCTCGACGCTGGCGAAGCCACGGATGTAGCCTTCGTTCTTCAGCACTTCGAGCACGTTGGCGCGCATCTTGGAGCCCGGGGTCGAAACCTTGGACTTGGTACGCATCTGCGCATTGCGGATACGGGTGATGAGATCGCTGATTGGATCGTGGGTCGACATGTTCCGCCCCCCTTACCAGCTGGACTTCACGAGCCCGGGAACCAGGCCCTTCGAGCCCAATTCACGCAGCGCGATACGGCTGAGCTTGTTGATACGATAGACCGAATGCGGACGACCGGTGATTTCGCAACGGTTCATGATCCGAACGGGCGATGAATTGCGCGGAAGCTCGGCGAGCTTCAGCGTTGCGGCGAACCGCTCTTCCATCGGCTTGGTCTTGTCGGCGATGATGGCCTTGAGACGCGCGCGCTTCGGCGCAGCGTTCGCGGACATCTTCTTCCGACGGTTGTTCTTCTCGATCGAACTCTTCTTTGCCATGCTTGGCTCCTGGGTTACCGCGTTTGAGAAGCTTTTCAGCTACTCACTGCCGGAACGGGAAATTGAAAGCGGTCAACAAAGCGCGGGCCTCGTCGTCGGTGCGCGCAGTGGTGCACACCGTGATGTCCATGCCCAGCGGCGTATCCCCGGCCTTGTCGAAATCGATTTCCGGGAAAATGATGTGCTCTTTGAGACCGAGCGAGTAGTTGCCACGGCCGTCGAAGCTCTTGGCGTTCAGGCCACGGAAATCTCGCACGCGCGGCAGAGCGACGTTCACCAGACGATCGATGAACTCGTACATCTTCGTCTTGCGGAGAGTCACCTTGGCGCCGATCGGCTGGTTTTCACGCAGCTTGAAGGTCGCGATAGCAACGCGCGAATAGGTCACGATGGCCTTCTGACCGGCGATCAGCGACAGGTCGCTGGCAGCGGTTTCGGCCTTCTTGCGGTCGTTCACAGCTTCGCCAACGCCCATGTTCAGGACGATCTTGTCGAGGCGCGGAACCTGCATGACGTTTTCGTAGCCGAACTGTTCAGTCAGCTTGGCACGAATGGACTTGTCGTATTCGACGCGCAGGCGCGGAATGTAGACGGTCTCAGACATCGATCTCTGCTCCCGAACGCTTGGCGATGCGCACCTTGGTGCCATCAGCCTGGATCTTGAAACCAACGCGAGTCGGCTTGCCGTCCTTGCCGACGATCGCGATGTTGGACAGTTGGATCGGCGCCTCTTTCGAGATGATGCCGCCTTCCTGTGCCTGGGTCTGCTTCTGGTGACGCTTGACCAGGTTGACGCCGCGAACCAGCGCCTTGCCCTCGGTCGGGCGCACTTCAAACACTTCGCCGGTACGGCCCTTGTCGCGACCGTTCAGCACGATGACCTTGTCACCCTTGCGAATTTTGGCAGCCATTACAGCACCTCCGGCGCAAGCGAGATGATCTTCATGTGGTTCTTGGCGCGCAGCTCACGCGGCACGGGCCCGAAGATACGGGTACCGATCGGCTCGGACTGATTGTTGATCAGCACGGCAGCGTTGCGATCGAAGCGGATGACAGAGCCATCCGGGCGGCGAATGTCCTTGCGGACGCGCACGACGACCGCCTTCATGACGTCGCCCTTCTTCACCTTCCCACGTGGGATGGCTTCCTTGATCGATACGACAATTACGTCGCCAACGGATGCATAACGGCGCTTGGATCCACCAATCACCTTAATGCACATGACACGGCGTGCGCCTGAATTATCGGCCACGTCGAGGTTGGTCTGCATCTGAATCATTGATGCACCTCGTCCTCTGTTTATGCGCTAATGCGCGATTTTTAGGCAGTCTTCTTCTGTTCGCCCCGGACAACCGTCCAGTGCTTCAGCTTCGACATCGGCTTGCTCTCTTCGATCCACACCATGTCGCCCGGCTTGAACTCGTTGTTCTCGTCGTGGGCATGGTAATTTTTCGAACGGCGAATGGTCTTCTTGTAGATCGGGTGCGTAAAGCGACGGTCAACGCGAACAACAACCGTCTTGGCTTGCTTGTCGCTGACGACCACGCCCTGCAGAGTACGTTTCGGCATGTTCGGCCCCTTACTTCGACTTACCGTCGCGCTTCTGCGCGGCGATGGTCTTGATTCGTGCAATATCACGACGCGCCTCACGAAGGCGAGAGGTGTTTTCCAGCTGCCCGGTGGCGCGCTGGAAGCGCAGGTTGAAACGCTCCTTCTTCAGATTGAGGACGGCGTCGTCCATCTGATCGGGGCTCATTGCGCGGATATCGCTGGTTTTCATTTCGGCCATGGCTCTACTCCGCAATGCGCGTAACGAAACGCGTCTTGATCGGCAGCTTGGCGGCAGCGAGGGTCATCGCTTCCTTGGCAATCTGCGTGGTGACACCGTCGATCTCGAAGATCACTCGGCCTGGCTTGACGCGCGCAACCCACAGTTCCGGGGTACCCTTGCCGGAGCCCATTCGGACTTCAGCGGGCTTCTTCGAAACCGGGAGATCCGGGAACACGCGGATCCAGACGCGGCCGGCACGCTTCATGTGACGGGTCAGCGCGCGACGGGCAGCTTCGATCTGACGCGCGGTCAGACGTTCCGGCGCCATTGCCTTCAGGCCGAACTGACCGAAAGCCAGCGTGGCGCCCGAAGTCGCAACGCCGTGGATCCGGCCCTTATGCGCCTTCCGGAACTTGGTCTTCTTTGGTTGCATCATGGCTTACGCCCTCAAACCTTCTAATTAAACGCTCAAGCAGCGTCGCGACGCGGCCGGGAATTGTCACCCTCGGCCATGCGCTTGTCCTGAGCCATCGGATCGTGCTCGAGGATTTCGCCCTTGAAGATCCAGACCTTGACGCCGCAGGTGCCGAACGTCGTGAACGCGGTGGCTACGCCGTAATCGATATCCGCACGCAGCGTGTGCAGCGGCACGCGACCTTCGCGATACCATTCCATACGCGCGATTTCCGCACCGCCCAGACGACCCGAGCAGTTGATACGAATGCCTTCGGCGCCCAGACGCATGGCCGACTGCACTGCCCGCTTCATCGCACGGCGGAACGCAACGCGGCGCTCGAGCTGCTGCGCGATCGACTCGGCGACCAGGGTCGCATCGAGCTCCGGCTTGCGGATTTCGACGATGTTGATCACCACGTCCGACGAGGTGATATCGGCAACCTTCTTGCGAAGCTTGTCGATGTCGGCGCCCTTCTTGCCGATGACAACACCCGGACGAGCCGACTGAATGGTCACGCGGCACTTCTTGTGCGGGCGCTCGATGATGATCTTGGCGACGGCAGCCTGCTTGAGCTCCTTGTGCAGGATCTCGCGGATCTTGACGTCTTCGTGCAACAACTTGCCGTATTCGTTCTTGCCGGCATACCAACGTGAATCCCACGTACGGTTGATGCCAAGACGCAGACCGATTGGATTGATCTTCTGACCCATCTTATTCTCCTGCGCCTGCTTACGCTGCTGCTTCTGCTTCGACCTGACGAACGACAATCGTCAGCTGCGCAAACGGTTTAAAGATACGGCCCGAACGGCCACGGCCGCGCGGACTGAAACGCTTCATCACGATGCCCTTGCCGACATGCGCCTCGGAGACGATCAGTGCGTCAACGTCGAGGTCATGGTTGTTCTCGGCGTTAGCGATCGCCGATTCCAGGCACTTCTTCACGTCGACCGCGATCCGCTTGCGCGAGAACTGCAGGTCGGCGAGTGCAGCCGAAGCCTTGCGGCCGCGGATCATCTGCGCAACCAGGTTCAGCTTCTGCGGGCTCACGCGCAACATGCGGGCGATCGCCTTGGCCTCGTTATCCGGGAGGCTCCGTTCGCGCTTTGGCTTGCTCATGACTTAGTCCTCAGCCCTTCTTGGCTTTCTTGTCGCCGGCGTGGCCATGGAAGGTACGGGTCGGCGAGAACTCGCCGAACTTGTGACCAACCATTTCCTCGTTCACAGCGACAGGTACATGCTTCTGGCCGTTGTAAACGCCGAAGGTGAGACCCACGAACTGCGGCAAGATCGTCGAGCGACGGCTCCAGATCTTGATCACATCATGACGACCAGACGAACGAGCGGCATCTGCCTTCTTGAGCAGCGAACCCTCGACGAACGGGCCTTTCCAGACTGAACGAACCATGTCCGGCGATCCTTACTTCTTCCGCTTGTGGCGGCTGATGAGAATGAACTTGTTGGTCGACTTGTTCGACCGGGTCTTCTTGCCCTTGGTCGGCTTGCCCCAGGGCGTAACCGGGTGACGACCACCCGAGGTACGACCTTCACCACCACCGTGCGGATGGTCGATCGGGTTCATGACGACGCCGCGGTTGTGCGGACGCCAGCCGAGCCAGCGGGTACGACCGGCCTTGCCGATCGAGATGTTCATGTGATCCGGGTTCGACACAGCGCCGATGGTGGCGGTGCAACGACCGTGAACCAGGCGCTGTTCGCCCGAGTTCAGACGGATGATCACGTAATCATGGTCACGACCGACGAGCTGGGCATAGGTGCCGGCGGAACGAGCGATCTGGCCGCCCTTCCCGATCTTCATCTCGACGTTGTGGATGATCGTGCCGATCGGCATGTTGCCGAGCGGCATGACATTGCCCGGCTTCACGTCGACATAGCTGCCGGCGATGACGGTATCGCCAACGGCCAGACGCTGCGGCGCCAGGATATAAGCCTGCTCGCCATCGGTGTACTTGATCAGCGCGATGAACGCGGTGCGGTTCGGATCGTATTCCAGACGCTCGACCACGGCCGGAACGTCGACCTTGGAACGCTTGAAGTCGACGATACGATAGGACTTCTTGTGGCCACCGCCACGGAAGCGCACCGTGATGCGACCGGTGTTGTTACGACCGCCAGCCGAGTGCTTGCCTTCGGTCAGAGCCTTGACAGGCTTGCCCTTGTACAGCGCGGAACGATCCACCATGACCAGCTGACGCTGGCCGGGTGTCGTTGGGTTGAATGTCTTAAGTGCCATCGTTGATCGCCCTTACAGTCCGGTCGTAACGTCGATGCGGTGGCCCTCTTCGAGGGTCACGATCGCACGCTTGACGTTCGACTGTGAACCGAGGTTGCCACGGAAGATCTTCGTCTTGCCCTTGCGAACCAGCGTGTTCACGCTCTTTACCTTGACGTCGAACAGCTTTTCGACGGCTTCCTTGATCTGCGGCTTGGTGGCCTTGCCGTCGACCTTGAAAACAACCTTGTTGAATTCAGAAGCGACAGTGGCCTTTTCCGTCACCACAGGGGCGACGATCACGTCGTAATGGCGCGGGTCGATATTCTTCATTTGAAGCGCGCCTCCAACGCATCAAGCGCCGCCTTGGTCAGAACCAGCTTCTGACGACGCAGAATGTCATAGACGTTGATGCCCTGGATCGGCAGCACGTCGATGTTCGGAATGTTACGGGCCGCCTGAGCGAAACCGACATGAACCTCGGCGCCGTCGATGATCAGCGCATTGGTCAGGCCGAGACCCGAGAAGTGACCGAGCAGAGCCTTGGTCTTGGCGGCTTCCAGGTTGGCGTTCTCGATCACGATCAAGCCGCCGTCCTTGGCCTTCGCCGACAGAGCATGCTTCAGCGCGAGTGCACGGACCTTCTTCGGTAGATCGAACGCATGGGAGCGAACGACCGGACCGAAGGCACGACCGCCGCCGCGGAACTGCGGAACGCGAGCCGAACCGTGACGAGCACCGCCGGTGCCCTTCTGCTTGTACATCTTCTTGCCGGTGCGCCAGATTTCGGCGCGGCCCTTGGCCTTGTGGTTGCCCGACTGGCGCTTTGCGAGCTGCCAGTTGACGCAACGCTGGATGATATCGGCGCGCGGATCGAGACCGAAGATGGCATCCGACAGCTCGATCGAGCCGGCGTCCTTGCCCTCAAGCGTGGTGACGTTCAGTTTCATCTCACGCTCCTTCCTGCTCGGCCGCAGGTGCTTCAACGGTCGCACCCTCTCCTGCCAGCTTGAACTTGCCGGGCTTCGGCGCGTCCTTCGGCAAAGCCTTCTTCACCGCATCGCGAACCGAAATCCAACCGCCCTTGGAGCCGGGAACGGCACCTTCGACGAGGATCAGGCCGCGCTCGACATCAAGCTGCACGACGCGCAGGTTGAGCGTGGTGATACGATCGACACCCATGTGACCGGGCATCTTCTTGTTCTTGAAGGTCTTGCCGGGATCCTGACGACCACCGGTCGAACCGATCGAACGATGCGAAACCGACACACCGTGCGTGGCGCGAAGACCGCCGAAATTCCAGCGCTTCATACCACCGGCGAAGCCCTTACCGACCGAGGTGCCGGTGACATCGACGAACTGGCCAACCACGAAGTGGTCTGCCTGGATCTCGGCGCCGACCGGGATCAGCGCGTCTTCCGACACGCGGAATTCCGCGACCTTCCGCTTGGGTTCAACCTTGGCGACCGCGAACTGGCCGCGTTCAGCCTTGGGCAAATACACGGTCTTGCGCGAGCCCGATCCGAGCTGCAGCGCGACGTAACCGTTCTTCTCGCTGGTGAGGTGGCCAACCACCTGGCAGTTACCCAGCTTGAGCACGGTCACAGGGATATGTTCACCGGCGTCTGTGAAGACCCGGGTCATCCCGACCTTTTGTGCGATCACTCCGGAGCGCATCGGCGTGCTTCCTGTTCTTTCTGTCCGTTTGACCGGACGGGACCTAAATACTTAGAGCTTGATCTCGACGTCGACACCGGCGGCCAGGTCGAGCTTCATCAAAGCATCGACTGTCTGCGGGGTCGGATCGACGATATCGAGAAGACGCTTATGGGTGCGCATCTCGAACTGCTCGCGGCTCTTCTTGTCGACGTGCGGCGAACGGTTGACCGTGAACTTCTCGATGCGCGTCGGCAGCGGGATGGGTCCACGGACCTGTGCACCCGTGCGCTTCGCGGTGCTTACGATCTCACGGGTCGAAGCATCGAGGATACGATGATCGAACGCCTTGAGACGAATGCGGATATTCTGGCCGTTCATTGCCGTGTCTTTCTTTGAAAGCGAATGGTTGTTGCGAGTAGCGAGTAGCGAGACCCGCTACTCACGACTTCCTGTTCGCGTCCTTACTCGATGATGCTAGCGACGACGCCTGCACCGACGGTGCGGCCGCCTTCACGGATGGCGAAGCGCAGCTTTTCTTCCATGGCGATCGGCACGATCAGGTGCACTTCCATGGCGATGTTGTCGCCCGGCATCACCATTTCGGTGCCTTCCGGCAGATGCACAACACCGGTCACGTCGGTGGTGCGGAAGTAGAACTGCGGACGGTAGTTGGTGAAGAACGGCGTGTGACGGCCACCCTCTTCCTTGGTGAGGATGTAAGCCTCGGCCTTGAACTTGGTGTGCGGCTTTACCGAACCCGGCTTGCACAGCACCTGGCCGCGCTCGACGTCTTCACGCTTGGTGCCGCGCAGCAGCGCGCCGATGTTGTCGCCGGCCTGCCCCTGATCCAAGAGCTTGCGGAACATTTCAACGCCGGTGCAGATCGTCTTCTGCGTGGCGCGGATGCCGACGATTTCGATTTCCTCGCCGACCTTGACGATGCCGCGCTCGACGCGGCCGGTGACAACGGTGCCGCGGCCCGAGATCGAGAACACGTCTTCCACCGGCATCAGGAACGGCTGGTCAACCGGACGCTCCGGCTGCGGGATGTAGCTGTCGACGTTCTTCATCAGTTCGAGAATGGCGTCGTGACCGAGCTTCTGGTCCGAGTTTTCGAGAGCGGCCAGCGCCGAACCCTTGATGATCGGAATGTCGTCGCCCGGGAAGTCGTACTTCGAGAGCAGTTCGCGCACTTCCATCTCGACCAGTTCGAGCAGTTCCGGATCGTCGACCATGTCGCACTTGTTCAGGAACACGACCAACGCGGGCACGCCGACCTGGCGGGCGAGCAGGATGTGCTCGCGGGTCTGCGGCATCGGGCCGTCGGCGGCCGACACGACCAGGATGCCACCGTCCATCTGCGCGGCGCCGGTGATCATGTTCTTCACATAGTCGGCGTGGCCAGGGCAGTCGACGTGGGCGTAGTGGCGGTTGGCGGTCTCGTATTCGACGTGCGCGGTCGAAATGGTGATGCCGCGGGCCTTCTCTTCCGGCGCCTTGTCGATCTGGTCGTAAGCGGTGAACGTGGCACCGCCCGTCTCTGCCAGCACCTTCGTGATCGCCGCCGTCAGCGACGTCTTGCCGTGGTCAACGTGACCGATCGTACCAATATTGCAGTGCGGCTTGTTACGTTCAAATTTTGCTTTGGCCATGACTCTCTCCGTTTAGTCGTCAACTGTCGCTAACGACAATCAGGCAAACTTCTTCTGGACTTCTGCCGACACATTGGCCGGCGCTTCCGCGTAGTGATCGAATGACATCGAGAACGTTGCACGACCCTGGCTCATCGAGCGCAGCGTGTTCACGTAACCGAACATGTTCATGAGCGGCACCATCGCGTTGATGACGTTGGCGTTGCCGCGCATGTCCTGACCCTGGATCTGACCGCGCCGCGAGTTCAAGTCGCCGATGACCGAACCGGTGTAGTCTTCCGGGGTCACGCATTCGACCTTCATGATCGGCTCGAGCAGAACGGACTTGCCCTTCTGCAGCGCGTCGCGGAGTGCCGCGCGCGAAGCAATTTCGAAGGCCAGTGCCGACGAGTCGACGTCGTGATAGGCGCCGTCAACCAGCTGGACATGAACGTCGACCACGGGGAAGCCCGCGACCACGCCCGAGGTCATGACGCTGTTGAGACCCTTTTCGACGCCGGGGATGTATTCCTTCGGAACCGAACCACCGACGACCTTGGATTCGAACACGAAGCCCGAACCCGGCTCGCCCGGCTCGACCACGAACTTGACGCGGGCGAACTGGCCGGTACCACCGGTCTGCTTCTTATGGGTGTAGTCGACTTCAGCGCGCTTGGTGATCTTCTCACGGAACGCCACCTGCGGTGCGCCGATATTCGCATCGACCTTGTAGGTACGACGCAGAATGTCGACCTTGATGTCGAGATGGAGTTCGCCCATGCCCTTCAGGATGGTCTGGCCGGACTCGTGGTCGGTCGACACGCGGAACGACGGATCTTCTGCAGCGAGCTTCGCCAGAGCGACGCCCAGCTTTTCCTGGTCGGCCTTGGACTTCGGCTCGATCGCGATTTCGATCACCGGCTCCGGGAATTCCATGCGCTCGAGAATGACCTGCTTGTCCGGATCGCAAAGCGTGTCACCGGTGCGGGCTTCCTTGAGGCCAGCCAGAGCGACGATGTCGCCGGCAAAGGCTTCCTTGATGTCTTCGCGGTTGTTCGCATGCATCAACAGCATGCGGCCGATACGTTCTTTCTTCTCACGGGTCGAATTCACGACACCGGTGCCGCTCTGCAGAACACCCGAATAGATGCGGCAGAACGTGATGGTGCCGACGAACGGATCGTCCATGATCTTGAATGCGAGCAGAGCCAGCGGCTCCTTGTCGTCCGCCTTGCGGAGGATCTCGTTGCCGTCTTCGTCCGTGCCCTTGATGGCAGGAACGTCAACCGGCGACGGCAGATAATCGACAACCGCGTCGAGCAAAGGCTGCACGCCCTTGTTCTTGAAGGCCGAGCCGCAGAGAACCGGGTAGAACGCGCCAGTCAGCACGGCCTTACGGATCAGACGCTTGAGGGTCGCCTCGTCCGGCTCGGTGCCGTCGAGGTAAGCAGTCATCGCCTCATCGTCGAGCTCGACGGCGGCTTCGAGCAGCTTCTCGCGATATTCCTTGGCCTTCTCGACCAGGTCAGCCGGAATGTCGACGGTCTCGTACTTCGCGCCGAGGGCCTCGTTGTTCCAGATATAGGCCTTCATGATCACGAGATCGACCATGCCGACGAAGTCGTTCTCAGCGCCGATCGGCAGCTGGATCGCAACGGGCTTCGCGCCGAGACGGTCGATGATGTCCTGCAGGCACTTGTAGAAGTCAGCGCCGGTCTTATCCATCTTGTTCGCGAAAACGATCCGCGGAACCTTGTACTTGTCGCCCTGACGCCAGACGGTTTCGGTCTGCGGCTCGACGCCCTGGTTGGAGTCGAGAACGCACACGGCGCCGTCGAGCACGCGCAGCGAACGCTCGACTTCAATCGTGAAGTCGACGTGGCCGGGGGTGTCGATGATGTTCAGGCGATGGCCGTTCCAGAATGCAGTGGTGGCAGCGGACGTGATGGTGATGCCACGCTCCTGCTCCTGCTCCATCCAATCCATCGTCGCGGCACCTTCGTGCACTTCGCCGATTTTGTGGCTCTTGCCGGTGTAATAGAGGATGCGCTCGGTCGTTGTCGTCTTACCGGCATCGATATGCGCCATGATACCGAAGTTACGGTAGTCCTCAATGGCATGTACGCGAGGCATGGGATGTTCCTTAAATTCCGGAGTTTCGCCGTTACCAGCGATAGTGCGAGAATGCGCGATTGGCTTCCGCCATCTTGTGCACGTCTTCCCGCTTCTTCACGGCGTTACCACGGTTGTTCGACGCATCAAGCAGCTCAGCCGAGAGACGCTCGGTCATGGTCTTCTCGTTGCGAGCGCGTGCAGCGGTGATCAGCCAGCGAATGCCCAGCGCCTGGCGCCGAATGCTGCGGACTTCAACCGGCACCTGATAGGTAGCGCCACCGACGCGACGCGAACGAACTTCGATCGTCGGCATCACATTTTCCAGAGCCTGCTCGAACACGCCGAGCGGACCCTGCTTGGTCTTCGCTTCGATCATTTCGAAAGCACCGTAAACGATGGTTTCGGCGGCAGACTTCTTGCCGTCATACATGATCGAATTCATAAACTTGGTGACGATGACGTTCCCGAACTTCGGATCCGGGTTAACTTCACGCTTTTCAGCAGAATGGCGACGAGACATCGATCAGACCCCGGCTTACTTCGGACGCTTCGCGCCGTACTTCGAACGACGCTGCTTACGGTTCTTGACGCCCTGGGTATCCAGCACGCCGCGGAGAATGTGGTAACGCACGCCGGGCAAATCCTTGACGCGACCGCCGCGGATCATGACCACGGAGTGCTCCTGAAGGTTATGACCTTCACCCGGAATGTAACCGATGACCTCGAAGCCATTGGTCAGACGCACCTTGGCAACCTTACGAAGCGCCGAGTTCGGCTTCTTCGGAGTCGTCGTGTAGACGCGCGTGCAAACGCCGCGCTTCTGCGGCGACTGCTGCAGCGCAGGAACCTTCTTGCGCGACTTCTGAATTGCGCGCGGAGTAGCGATCAGCTGGTTGATCGTCGGCATGTCAGCCTTCACCCTTTAGTTCGCTCGAAGCCGTAACGGCTTCCTCAAAATCACATCGGAGCAACCTGCCCCACGGTTCGCATCACGTGAAAAGCTTCACGCAAAACGAAATCACGCCAACCATTCATTGCTGAACGGAAAGCGCTTAACGCCACAGAGGACCGCGATCATGACCGCCAGACTTACGTCTTTAGGTCTGCACCGAGGTCATGCATTCGAATTTAATCTCAAGAGAGAAGTCTCTCAGGAGACAAACGTCGTTTTGGCATTGCCTTGATATAGCGACAGCGTTTGAGCTTCTTGGTCGAGGTTGGTGCCCAATCAGCTCCGAAAAGCCGACCGGGTGATCCGTTCCGACACTGGCGAAGCTCACCGCCTGTCGTTGAATGGCCGGGTTGTATCCGCAGGGGATACCCAAGTCAACAACAAAGCGCGATGAAAGAAACGCTTCTCGCACTGCATCTTCTAGCATGTGGATCATGACAGAACATACGCGATTTCGATGCCCGCCATGTCATCCACGAAAGAATCCGCGACTCGGATTCGTTGCAGTTTGATGAAAGAGAATCGCCTGGGTTGCGGATTTTTTGCGCCCTGCCCCGCCGACTCGCATCCGATGCAAATCGTATCGCGTCCCGAATCGACACACCGGGCCAGCATCGATCAGCAGCAAATATTACCGGAGGTCGAATGGAGAGGGACACAGCCCACCCCACCCGACACTCGCGACCAGCCAATCAGGCGGATACAGGGACGCGTGCGATGACCTTGATCTCGAAATCGAAGCCCGCCAGCCAGTTGACCCCGACCGCGGTCCAATTCGGGTAAGGCGGCTCGCCAATCACGGCCAATCGGACGGCATTGACCGCCGCGAACTGGGTGGCCGGGTCGGTGTGGAAGGTGGTGACGTCGACCACGTCGTCGAATGTGCAACCTGCAGCCTTCAGCACGGCCGCGAGGTTATCGAATGCCAGCTGGACCTGCTTTTCGAAGACCGGCTCCGGCGACCCGTCTTCCCGGCTGCCAACCTGGCCGGAGACAAACAAGAGGTCGCCCGATCGTATCGCCGCCGAATACCGGTTGATCTCGTAAAGCGCCTGCCGGCCGGCCGGGAAAATCGCGTCGCGTTTGGTCATGGTGTCAGTCCTGTTCAAAGATTATATACGTCCCGTATGTCAGGATATTCAGGCATACGCCTCGTATGTCAATACGCATACAGCGCGTATGTTACTTTGCGGAGATGACAGTGGTCGCGAGACGACGAGCGGAAATGGTGGAGGAAACCCGGGCCAAACTCATCCGGGCGGCCCGGACGGCTTTCGCCGCCAAAGGCTATGCGGCGGCATCGATGGACGATCTGACCGCCGAAGCCGGCCTGACGCGGGGCGCGCTCTATCACAACTTCGGCGACAAGAAGGGTTTGCTGCAGGCCGTCATCGACCAGATCGACGCAGAAATGTTGGCGCGCATGCGCGCTGCCCGCGGTCAGGCGGACACCGCATGGGACGGGTTTCTCAACGAGGGCGTCGCCTATATCGAAATGTCCCTCGAGCCGGAGATTCAGCGCATCATGCTGCTGGATGGCCCCGCCGTGCTCGGCGATCCCTCACAATGGCCGAACCAGACGGCGTGTCTGCGCACGACAACACAGGCCATTCAACGGCTGATCGACGATGGAACGGTCAAGCCTGTCGATGCCGAAGCGGCGGCCCGTCTGATCAATGGCGCCGCGCTCAACGCCGCGCTCTGGATCGCTGCCGCCGACGATCCCCACGCGGTCCTTACGAAAGCTGTCGAGGCTTTCCGCCAGCTCACGGCAGGCTTGCTGCGAACGGCGGGATGATCGCCTCACACATCTTCAGATGCGCTCACTCGTCGTCGTCATCCTCGTCATCATCATCGTCGCTGGCAGATGACCTGTGCCGCTGGTCGTCCCAAAGCTGGCGATAGGTACCGTTCAGCGCCAGCAGCTCCTTGTGCGAGCCACGCTCGATCGCCTTGCCGCCATTGATGACGATGATTTCGTCCATATCCACCACGGCGGCCAGCCGGTGCGTCGACGAAATCAGGGTGCGGCCCTTGGCGAGTTTGAACAGCGTCTTGTTGAGCGCCGCCTCGGTTGTCTGGTCGAGGGCGGATGTCGCCTCATCCAACAGAAGCACCGACGGATTGCGGACGACGGCCCGCGCGATCGCAATGCGCTGGCGTTGGCCGCCGGATAGCGTATCGCCGCGCTCGCCGACCTGCGTATCGTATTTGTCCGGCAGGCTCATGATGTAGCGATGGATCTCGGCCTTGCGCGCCGCCTGCTCGACTTCCTCGTCGGTGGCGCCTTCCTTGCCGAGCCGGATGTTCTCGCGGATCGACATGTTGAACAGCATGTTCTCCTGGAACACCACGGCCATGTGGCCGCGCAGGGACTCGCGCGTGATCTTGCGGATATCGACGCCGTCAATGGTCACCCTGCCCTCGTCCGGCATATAGAGCCGCAGGATCAGGTTCAGCAACGTGCTCTTGCCGGAACCGGACGGGCCGACAATGGCGACGGTCTTGCCGACATTGATCTTGAGGCTGAGATTGTCCAGCACCGGCTGCTGGCTGTTCTCATACTTGAACGAGACGCGATCGAACGTGATGTCGTTGACGATGCGCGGCAGCTCCGGCGAGCCAGGCTTGTCGGCACCGCGGGTGGGCTCGTCGAGCATCTCCTCCATGTGCCGCACGGCGGCCGCTGCCTGGATCGACACCGGGATAAAGTGCATCACATGGGCGATGTTGTAGGACACCTCCCAGAACGCGCTTTCGAAGGTGACAAAGGTGCCGACGGTGATCTGGCCCTTGGTGGCGAGATAGGCGCCGATCGCCAGAACCACCAAATGCAGCAGCAATACCGAGACGGTGACCGAGCGCTCGACCATGGTCGACAGGAAGGTCGCCGCCGCGATCCTGTCGCGCGTTTCGTTGTTGCGCAGCCGGAACCAGCCCATGGTACGGCGCTGCAGGCTGAAGGCCTTGATCACCGCCTGTGCCGCGATGTTCTCCTGCACCATGCCGAGCACTGAAGCTTCGCTGAGCTTCTGGTCGTAATTGGCCTGCACGGCCTTCGGCGTCAGGATGCGCGGGCCGATCAGTGTGATCGGGAAAATCAATAGCGCGACAGCGGCAAGCTGCCAGTTCAGATACAGCATCAGCCCGATGCCGGCGATCAGTTCGAGGAACGGCAGCAATGCGCTGTTGGCGAAACTCTTGATGGCCGTCTCGAAAGACGACAGATCGATCGAGAAGCGTGACAGGATCTCGCCGCGCTTGGTGCGGGCGAAATAGGCCGACGGCAGATCCTGCACGTGATCGAACAGACGCGAGCGGACGTCCGTGATGATCGAGGCAGCCAGTTTAGCGTCCCAGCGCTCATACCAGATCGCAACGATAGACGTGACAATGCCGGCGACGGCCAGCACCGACAGGATCTTGAACAGCGCGTCGAAATCTTCCTCGCCGAGCGCGTCGTCGATCAGATATTTGAGGCTGAGCGGCATGATGACGTTGAACAGCGTCTCGACCAGAACGCCGAAGCCAACGAAACCAAGCAGTTTGCGGTACTTGCCGAGCAATGGCCGCGTGAAACGATAGACCGTTCCGAATGCGCCGGCGGCCTCGCGCGCGGTGAAGACGACGAGTTCCTCGTCATCATCGTCATCGAGCTCGTCGTCTTCATCCTCGTCGTCATCATCGACGGCAGGCTTGGCTTTTGCCGTCTTCTCGACAGCCGGCGGTTTCGTGCTGGGAACCGAAGCGGCGGCAGCGCCAACCGGGAGCGCGAACTTGTCATCGAGCGGCGTGGCCGGCTCGGCCGCGTTCTTGTCGTCAGATGGAGGCTTTGGAGGTGGCTTCGACGCCATGGAACGAACCGTTGCTGCACGGTCCTTCGACCGCAAGAATCAATGAAGCGGCCCGGACAGCCACGGCAATGATCCTATGCGATCAGAATGTCCTCGGCAAAGCAACCGAGGGCGGATGCCAAAGATCAATCCTCGGCATCGACCTTGTCGAAGAACGAGTAACGCAGGCTGTCCGCGTCGGCATACCAGTGGCCCGGTCCCTTGCCGGCGGCCAATGTGGCTTCCCACACCGCCTCGGTGCAGTCGCGGCGATGCATCGACAGGTCGAAGCCGTTGCCGAAGAACAGTTCCGACCACTCCCACCAGGTGCCGAGCTTCTTGACGCCGCGCAGCAGGTCGTAGCGATCGATCACCGCCGGCGCCATGTCTGATGTGACCGAGCCGAAGACGAGGCCGGTCTTCACGACGCGGTTGAGCTCCTGCACGGCCGTCACCACCTGCTTGTCGCTCACGTGACACAGGCTGGTCTCGAACACGAAATCGAACTGCCCGGCCTTGAACGGCAGATCGGTGATCGAGCCGAGCTTGTTGAACTTCTGCAACGCCTTCGGCGTCCTGGCGTGGATTGCCTTGTTGTTCTCGACACCCCAGGCGTCGATCCCCCTGGCACGTAGCGCGCCGACCAGTTCGCCTGATGCCGAGCCGGCGACCAGCAGCTTGTAGCCCTTGGCGCGGCCCCAGACGATCTTGATGAGATTTGTCAGATAGGCCGGGTCGGTAAACTGGCTCCAGACCTCGCTGTAGGGACCGACGCCGCGATAGTTCTGGAAATAGTCGCGATCGATCTTGTCGGAGATCGTCGTGCCATTCTGACCCTGCGCGCGGCGCAGGCGCATCATCTCGGTGAGGATGATGTCGGTGGCGGCATCCGAGGAGTCGAGCAGACCGTTCAGCGTCGAGTCGAACAGATAATCGCCGACCACGACGAGACCCGGGTGCTCCTTGGGCTCCGGCCGGTGATTGGTCATGACGTCGCGCACCGGCATGCCGCCGGGGATCGCGTTGACCGACGAGAGCCAGCGATGAATCTTGCCTTCCAGCAGATGCGCACGCGCATCGCCAAACGAGGCCGGCAACGACTTCAGCGCGGCATCGATCAACTCATCATCTGTGAGATTGGCAAAGGCCAGCGCGTCGGAGCCTGGCACCAGCCAGTTCAGCACACCGTGCTTGCCGACATCGTGGCGCGCGCCCTCGTTATAGACACAGCAGCCGCCGAAGGCTTCGGACATGAACCAGGCGCCGGAAATCTGCTCGCCCCAGAACGGCGTATCGAACAGCAGCGATATCCGCAGATAATGGGCCGGGCGGTCGAAGTAAGAGACATGCTTGACCATCGACTTGCGCAGCTGCTCGCCGTCCCAGCGCATGGTCGCCAGCCATGAATGCGGCAGGCACATCACCACGAGATCGAAATCGCGGGTGTCCGGCCCCTTGCCGTTCATCATGTCGAGCTGATAGCGGCCCTGCTCGGTCTTGCCGACCTTGAGCACACGGTGATTCAGCCGGATGTCGGCATCGACTTCCGACTGCAGGCAGGAGATCAGCTGCTCGTTGCCGTTCTGGATCGAATAGAGCCCGATATAGCCATCGACATCCATCACGAAGTTCTTCAGCGCATTGAGGCCGTTGGTGTTGTGCGTCTCGGTCGCGATGTCGGAGCGCGCCATCACCTTCAGGAAGCGCTTGGCAATGGGATCGCTGACTTCCTTATCAAGCAGCTCCTCGGCATTTATCCATGCCCAGGGGTGTTCGTTGTCGTGCGAACCGACGCCTTCGTAATATTCGATCGGCGACACCATGCTCGCGCACTTCTTGCGGAAAGCTTCAATGGCGGCTGCGGTCTTCGGGCCGTATTTCTTGCGCATGCCCGGCACGTCGTTGAGCAGCTCGCCGTCCAGCTGCACCTGCTCGGCATCCATAGGGATGGTCTGCAGGCCGAAATGCTGGATCAGCTCGCGCAGCGGATCCGGCCCGGTCATCGAGTAATCGTAGATTTCCGCAACGCCAGCTTCGTACATGGCTGGCGCTGTATCGAACTTGCGCGTGAGAATCTTGCCGCCGACGCGGTCGGACGCCTCGTAGATGGTGACACGACAGAGATCGCCGAGCTTCTTCTTGAGATACCAGGCGCTCATCAGGCCGCCTGGACCACCACCAACAATTGCTAGATCAAGCATAGGTTTCTTTCACGCGTCGTGTTTGCCGGCGGCAATATCCGGCAACGGTCGATGTAACGTATTCCCAGCCAAAGCGGAATCCGCTGACGCTGCAAGGCTGGCCCGTCGACCCCGTCGACTCGCGCTAACCCCCTCCAAGTGAAAACATTTTTCAGCTGAAGGAAAGATGAACAAAAGCATGTAGTGCGCCGCAACACACGTCAGACGCGAAAAAAGCCGGCTTTCGCCGGCCTTTTCCATGGCATTGATGTGATCTGCAGTGGCAGGTCAGTTGGTCGGCGACAAGACACGCTCCATAACGATGGTCCGCTCCTCACCGTGATAGGCCTCGCGAACGGCCGTGAAGCCCAGTCTCGCGTAAAAAGCCTCTGCGGTGACCGTCGCCGGAACCGTCAGAATCGCAAGCTGTCGTTCGCGGGCGACCCTCTCGATCCGCTGCACCAGCAAACGGCCGATGCCGCGCCCTTGCACGTCCGGCAAGACGAACATGGTCCGCAGGGCGTGCCCATCCAGGCTCGCCGTGCCGACAACACGATTGTCCATCTCGGCAACGAACACCTCGCGCTGGTCGATCAATCGTTCGACAGCCGCGGAGCTGAAACTGAGTTCAACGCGTGCGATGATATCGGGCGTGTAATCCTTCGCATTGGTTTCGCGCAGCGCACGGATGATGACGCGGCTGATATCTGCCGCATCGCCGGCTTGAGCCGGCCGAATATCGCATGTCATCTGACCGCTCTCCGTTTCCAACCGAATGAACAGATCAAAACGAGAAAGGGCCAGCTTGCGCCGGCCCTTTCGTTTCTTAAGTCTGCCCGGCCCGATTACTCGGCCGACGGCAGCATCAGCGGTTCTTCTGCCGGAGCCGACGGCACGATCGCCGCCTGCTTCTCGCGCTCGTCGAGGATCATCTTGTCGCGCTTCATTGCGACTTCGCGGATCTTCGCCATCGAGGCGCCGGTACCGGCCGGGATCAGGCGGCCGACAATGACGTTTTCCTTGAGGCCTTCGAGCGGGTCCACCTTGCCGTTGACGGCAGCTTCGGTGAGCACGCGCGTGGTCTCCTGGAACGACGCTGCCGAGAAGAACGAACGGGTCTGCAAGCTGGCCTTGGTGATGCCCAGCAGCACAGGGTTTCCGGTCGCGATCTTCTTGCCTTCTTCCTTCGCCTTCAGATTCAGCGCGTCGAACTCGATCTTGTCGATCTGCTCGCCCGAGATCATGTCGGTCTCGCCCTGATCGGTGATCTCGACCTTCTGCAGCATCTGACGGACAATCACTTCGATGTGCTTGTCGTTGATGAGCACGCCCTGCAACCGGTAAACTTCCTGGATTTCGTTGACCAGATAGGCAGCGAGTTCCTCGATGCCCTTGATCGCCAGAATGTCGTGCGGCGCCGGATTGCCTTCGACGATGTAATCGCCCTTCTCGACGATGTCGCCGTCCTGCAGATGGATCTGCTTGCCCTTCGGAATGAGGTACTCGCGGGTCTCCTCGTTCTTGTCGAGCGGCTCGATCGAGATGCGACGCTTGTTCTTGTAGTCGCGTCCAAAGCGGATGGTGCCGCCGATTTCCGCGATGATCGCCGCGTCCTTCGGCTTGCGCGCCTCGAACAGTTCGGCCACCCGCGGCAGACCGCCGGTGATGTCACGCGTCTTCGCGCTTTCCATCGAGACACGGGCAAGAATGTCGCCCGAGGTCACCTTGGCATCGACGTCGACCGACAGAATGGCGTCGGGCGACAGCATGTAACGGGCGTCGCCGCCACGTGCGAGCTTGAGGACCTTGCCGTCCTTGCCCTTGATGACGATAGCCGGACGCAAGTCCGCACCGCCACGCGACGAACGCCAATCGGTAACGACGCGCTTGGCGATACCGGTGGACTCGTCCAGCGTTTCCGTAATCGACTGGCCGTCGATCAGGTCCTCAAACCCGATCGTGCCGTCGACTTCGGTCAGCAGCGGACGGGAATACGGATCCCATTCCGCGATACGCTGGCCACGCTTGATCATGTCGCCGTTGGCCACGTGAACGCGAGCACCGTACTGGATACGGTACGTCGCACGCTCGGTGCCATCGGCGTCAGAGATGGCGATGACCATGTTGCGCACCATTGCAACCATGTGGCCTTCGCCGTTCTTGGCGATGTTCTCGTTCTTGATCGTGATCTTGCCGTCGAAGTTCGACTCGATCACCGACTGCTCGTTGAGCTGCGCCGCGCCGCCGATGTGGAAGGTACGCATCGTCAGCTGCGTGCCAGGCTCACCGATCGACTGCGCCGCGATGACGCCGACGGCCTCACCGTGGTTGACGGGCGTGCCGCGGGCCAGATCGCGGCCGTAGCAGGTGCCGCAGATGCCGTTGACCAGTTCGCAAGTGAGAGCCGAACGGATCTTCACTTCCTGGATGCCGGCCTGCTGGAGAAGATCGACGTCCTTCTCTTCCATCAGCGTGTTGCGCTTGATCAACACCTTGTTGGTCGCGGGATCGCGAATGTCTTCGCAGGCCGAACGACCGAGGATACGCGACGCCAGCGATGCGACCACCGAGCCGGAGTCGATGATGGCGCGCATCTTGATGCCGAGATTGGTGCCGCAATCGGTCTGCGTGATGATGCAGTCCTGCGCCACGTCGACGAGACGGCGGGTCAGATAGCCCGAGTTCGCGGTCTTCAACGCGGTGTCCGCGAGGCCCTTACGAGCGCCGTGGGTCGAGTTGAAGTATTCGAGAACCGACAGACCTTCCTTGAAGTTCGAGATGATCGGCGTTTCGATGATCTCGCCCGACGGCTTGGCCATCAGGCCGCGCATACCACCGAGCTGACGCATCTGGGCCGGCGAACCACGGGCACCGGAATGCGCCATCATGTAGATCGAGTTGATCTGGGCTTCTTCACCCGCCGCATTCCTCTTCACCGAGGAGATTTCTTTCATCATCTCCTTGGCGACTTCTTCACCCGCCTTCGACCAGGCGTCGACGACCTTGTTGTACTTCTCACCGTGGGTGATCAGACCGTCATTGTACTGCTGTTCGAAGTCCTTCGCGAACGCACGGGTGGCGTCGACGATCTTCCACTTCGAACCCGGCACGACCATGTCGTCCTTGCCGAACGAGATGCCGGCCTTGAACGCGTTGTAGAAGCCGAGCGCCATGATGCGATCGCAGAAGATCACGGTCTCTTTCTGACCGCAGTGACGATAGACCTGATCGATGACGCCCGAGATTTCCTTCTTGGTCATCAGCTTGTTGATGACGTCGAAGGGCATCTTCGGCGACTTCGGCAGAACCTGACCGAGCATCGCACGACCGGCAGTGGTTTCCACCATGCGCGTGACCGGCTTGCCGTCCGCGTCGAGACCGGACCAGCTGTATTTGATCTTGGTGTGGAGGTGGATGACCTTCGCATGCAGCGCATGCTCGATCTCCGCCATCTCACGATACAGCTTGTTTTCGCCCGGGAGACCCGCACGCATGGTCGACAGGTAGTACAGACCCAGCACGATGTCCTGCGACGGCACGATGATTGGCTGACCGTTCGCGGGATGCAGGATGTTGTTGGTCGACATCATCAGGACGCGCGCTTCCAGCTGCGCTTCGAGCGACAGCGGAACGTGCACGGCCATCTGGTCACCGTCGAAGTCGGCGTTGAAGGCCGAACAGACCAGCGGATGCAGCTGGATCGCCTTGCCTTCGATCAACACCGGCTCGAACGCCTGGATGCCCAGACGATGCAGCGTCGGCGCGCGGTTCAGCAGTACGGGATGCTCGCGAATGACCTCGTCGAGAATGTCCCAGACCTCGGGACGTTCTTTTTCAACGAGCTTCTTCGCCTGCTTCACCGTGGTGGACAGACCCTTGGCGTCGAGACGCGAATAGATGAACGGCTTGAACAGTTCGAGCGCCATCTTCTTCGGCAGGCCGCACTGATGCAGACGCAGTTCCGGACCGACGACGATGACCGAACGGCCCGAATAGTCGACGCGCTTGCCGAGCAGGTTCTGACGGAAACGACCCTGCTTGCCCTTCAGCATGTCGGCCAGCGACTTCAGCGGACGCTTGTTGGCGCCGGTGATGACACGGCCACGGCGGCCGTTGTCGAACAGTGCGTCGACGGCCTCCTGCAGCATGCGCTTTTCGTTGCGGATGATGATGTCCGGCGCGCGGAGCTCCATCAGACGCTTCAAGCGGTTGTTACGGTTGATGACGCGGCGATACAGATCGTTCAGATCCGACGTCGCGAAGCGGCCGCCATCGAGCGGCACCAGCGGACGCAGATCCGGCGGGATCACCGGCACCACCGTGAGGATCATCCATTCCGGCTTGTTGCCGGAATAGCGGAAGGCCTCGACGATCTTCAGGCGCTTGGCGAGCTTCTTGTGCTTGATGTCGGATTCGGTCTCCTTCATCTCGACGCGCAGCTGCTCGTCGAGCTTCTCAAGCTCCAGACCCTTCAACAGTTCACGGATCGCCTCGGCACCGATCATCGCGGTGAACGAGTCCTGGCCGTATTCGTCCTGCGCCTTCAGATATTCTTCTTCAGACAGCAGCTGACGGTCCTTGAGCGCGGTGAGACCCGGCTCGAGAACGACATAGTATTCGAAATACAGGATGCGCTCGAGATCCTTGAGCGTCATGTCCAGCAACTGGCCGATGCGCGACGGCAGCGACTTCAGGAACCAGATGTGCGCAACCGGAGCGGCCAGTTCGATATGACCCATGCGCTCGCGTCTGACGCGCGACAAGGTCACTTCGACCGAGCACTTCTCGCAGATGATGCCCTTGTACTTCATGCGCTTGTACTTACCGCACAAGCACTCGTAATCCTTGATGGGCCCGAAGATACGGGCGCAGAACAGGCCGTCGCGCTCGGGCTTGAAGGTACGGTAATTGATGGTTTCCGGCTTCTTGATCTCGCCGTAGGACCACGACAGAATCTTCTCCGGGGACGCAATCGAGATCCGGATCTGGTCGAAGACCTGAGCCGGAGTCGTCGGATTGAAGAGATTCATAATTTCTTGGTTCATCGTCTTCTCCTCGCGTGCCGATCGCCATCAGCAGCAAATTCGAAATTCTTTAGACCACACACCCTGCCCCACGTCCCGGCTGGGTGCGGACGCCCGGCCATCAGGCCGGGCGTAACGCTTGTTCTTACTCGGCAGCTTCGGAGGTCGGCCCCGGCAGCTTGGAATTGTGCAGGTCGACGTTGAGGCCGAGCGAGCGCATTTCCTTGACCAGCACGTTGAACGATTCCGGAATACCGGCCTCGAACGTGTCGTCGCCGCGCACGATCGCCTCGTAGACCTTGGTACGGCCCGCGACGTCGTCCGACTTCACCGTCAGCATTTCCTGGAGCGTGTACGCCGCGCCATAAGCCTCGAGCGCCCACACTTCCATTTCACCGAAGCGCTGACCGCCGAACTGCGCCTTACCACCCAGCGGCTGCTGCGTGACGAGCGAGTACGGACCGATCGAACGCGCGTGGATCTTGTCGTCCACGAGATGGTGAAGCTTGAGCATGTAGATGTAGCCCACAGTCACCTTGCGATCGAACTGGTCGCCGGTCCGGCCGTCATAGACGGTGGACTGACCGGACGCGTCGAAGCCAGCCATCTTCAACATCTCTTCGATGTCGGCTTCCTTCGCACCGTCGAACACCGGCGTCGCAATCGGCACGCCGGGCTTCAGGTTACGCGCCAGTTCAAGCAGCTCGGTGTCGTTCAGCGACTTGATGACTTCGTCTTCGCCGTAAACCTTCTTCAGGGTGTCGCGCAGCGGCTTCAGATCCTGCTTCTGGTAGTAGGCGTCGATGGTCTGACCGATCTTCTTGCCCATGCCTGCGCAGGCCCAGCCAAGATGCGTCTCCAAGATCTGACCGACGTTCATGCGCGACGGCACGCCGAGCGGGTTCAGCACGATGTCCGCATGCGTACCGTCTTCAAGGAACGGCATGTCTTCGATCGGAACGATCTTCGACACCACGCCCTTGTTGCCGTGACGTCCGGCCATCTTGTCGCCGGGCTGGATCTTGCGCTTCACCGCGACGAAGACCTTGACCATCTTCATCACGCCTGGCGGCAGTTCGTCGCCACGCTGCAGCTTCTCGACCTTGTCGAGGAAGCGCTGTTCAAGGCCCTTCTTCGATTCGTCGTACTGCTTCCGCATCGCTTCGATTTCGGTCATCAGCTTGTCGTTCGCGGTGGCGAACATCCACCACTGCGACCGCGGATTTTCGTCGAGCACGGCGCGCGTGATCTTGCCGTCCTTCTTGAAGCCCTTCGGACCGGCGATGCCGACCTTGTTCTCCAGAAGATCAGCCAGACGGCCGTAGACGTTACGATCCAGGATGGCCTGTTCGTCGTCACGGTCCTTGGCGAGACGTTCGATTTCTTCCCGCTCGATCGCCAGAGCACGTTCGTCCTTGTCGACGCCGTGCCGGTTGAATACGCGGACTTCGACGATCGTGCCCTGCACGCCCGGAGGCACGCGGAGCGAGGTGTCGCGAACGTCCGACGCCTTCTCACCGAAGATGGCGCGCAGAAGCTTTTCTTCCGGCGTCATCGGGCTTTCGCCCTTCGGCGTGATCTTGCCGACCAGGATGTCGCCGGCGCGGACTTCAGCGCCGATATAGACGATGCCGGCTTCGTCGAGGTTCTTCAGCGCTTCTTCCGACACGTTCGGAATGTCGCGGGTGATTTCCTCAGGACCGAGCTTGGTGTCGCGGGCCATGACTTCGAATTCCTCGATGTGGATCGAGGTGAAGACGTCTTCCTTCACGATCCGCTCCGAGAGGAGGATCGAGTCTTCGAAGTTGTAGCCATTCCACGGCATGAACGCGACGAGCACGTTACGGCCGAGTGCGAGTTCACCGAGATCGGTCGACGGACCGTCGGCAATGATGTCGCCCTTGCGAATGACGTCGCCAACCTTCACCAACGGACGCTGGTTGATACAGGTCGACTGGTTCGAACGCTGGTACTTCATCAGGCGATAGATATCGACGCCCGACTTGGTCGGATCGAGATCTTCTGTCGCGCGGATAACCACGCGGGTTGCGTCGATCTGGTCGATGACACCCGAACGGCGGGCAGCGATCGCAGCACCGGAGTCGCGGGCCACGACGGCTTCCATGCCGGTACCGACGAACGGCGCTTCAGCGCGCACCAGAGGCACGGCCTGACGCTGCATGTTCGAGCCCATCAGCGCGCGGTTGGCGTCGTCGTTCTCGAGGAACGGGATCAGCGCCGCAGCGACCGAAACGAGCTGCTTCGGCGACACGTCCATGTAGTCGACCTTGTCGGCCGGCAGCGGCAACACGTCGCCGGCATGACGGCAGATGATCATGTCTTCGGTGAACTTGCCCTTGGCGTCGAGCGACACGTTCGCCTGCGCGACCGAGTAGCGGCCCTCTTCCATCGCGCTGAGGTACACGACTTCATCGGTGACGCGACCGTCCTTGACCTTGCGGTAAGGGGTCTCGACGAAACCGTACTTGTTGACGCGCGCGAAGGTGGCGAGCGAGTTGATCAGACCGATGTTCGGGCCTTCCGGCGTCTCAATCGGGCAGATACGGCCGTAGTGGGTCGGATGGACGTCGCGGACTTCGAAGCCGGCGCGCTCGCGGGTCAGACCACCGGGGCCAAGCGCCGAAAGACGACGCTTATGGGTGATTTCCGAGAGCGGGTTGGTCTGGTCCATGAACTGCGACAGCTGCGACGAACCGAAGAACTCGCGCACCGCGGCAGCCGCGGGCTTCGCGTTGATCAAGTCCTGCGGCATCACGGTGTCGATGTCGACGGACGACATACGTTCCTTGATGGCGCGCTCCATGCGCAGCAGGCCGACACGATACTGATTTTCCATCAGCTCGCCGACCGAACGCACACGGCGGTTGCCGAGATGGTCGATGTCGTCGATTTCGCCCTTGCCGTCGCGCAGGTCCACCAGCGTCTTGATGACGGCGAGGATGTCTTCCTTGCGCAGCGTGCGATGAGTGTCCGGCGCGTCGAGTTCGAGGCGCATGTTCATCTTCACGCGGCCCACGGCCGAGAGATCATAACGCTCACTGTCGAAGAACAGCGACTGGAACATGTTCTGCGCGGATTCGAGCGTCGGCGGCTCGCCCGGACGCATCACGCGATAGATGTCGAACAGCGCGTCTTCACGCGTCAGGTTCTTGTCTGCCGAGAGCGTGTTGCGGATATAGGCACCGATATTGACGTGGTCGATGTCGAGCAGCGGGAGTTCCTTGTAGCCCTCCTCGTTCAGCGCCTTCAGCGACTTCTCCGTGATTTCCTCGCCGGCTTCGGCGTAGATTTCACCGGTCTTCACGTTGACAAGGTCCTCGGCGAGATAGTTGCCGACCAACTCTTCGTCGGTCAGACGCAGCGCCTTGAGGCCCTTCTCTGCAAGCTGACGGGCAGCGCGCACAGTGAGCTTCTTGCCGGCTTCGAGCACGACCTTGCCGGTGTCGGCATCGATCAGGTCGTTGACGGTGGAGTAGCCACGGAAACGGGTGGCGTCGAACGGAACGCGCCAGCCTTCCTTGATCTTCTTGAACTGGATCTTCTTGTAGAACGTCGAGAGGATTTCCTCGCCGTCCAGACCCAGCGCAAACATCAGCGACGTCACCGGAATCTTGCGGCGACGGTCGATACGCGCGAACACGATGTCCTTGGCGTCGAACTCGATGTCCAGCCAGGAACCGCGATACGGGATCACGCGGGCGGCGAACAGCAGCTTGCCCGACGAATGGGTCTTGCCCTTGTCGTGATCGAAGAACACGCCCGGCGAACGATGCATCTGCGAGACGATGACGCGCTCGGTGCCGTTGACGACGAAGGTGCCGTTCATGGTCATGAGCGGGATATCGCCCATGTACACGTCCTGCTCCTTGATGTCCTTGACGGACTTGGCGCCGGTTTCTTCGTCGATATCGAACACGATCAGGCGCAGCGTCACCTTCAGCGGCGCAGCATAGGTCATGCCGCGCTGGCGGCACTCATCGACGTCATATTTCGGCGGCTCGAATTCGTAGCGCACGAATTCCAGCATCGAGGTGCCCGAGAAATCCGAGATCGGAAACACCGAACGGAAAACAGCCTGCAGACCTTCGTCGAGGCGACCGCCGGTCGGCTCATCGACCATCAGGAACTGGTCGTAGGACGCCTTCTGAACCTCGATGAGGTTCGGCATCTCTGCGACTTCTTTAATATGACCGAAGAACTTGCGAACGCGCTTGCGACCTGTGAACGTCTGCTGACCCATCGTGGCCTCTCATTGCGTCGCCCGAAAGGGGCGAACCTTCCAGAGCGCGACTGCCATCGCCTCCGGGTTGAATTTCCAAGAACGTTCCGAATTCAGCGCCCAATGTGAGGAACAAAATCCCTCTCCCGAGCATTTGAATCGCAGAACGCAAAACGACGTGCGCGATGCCCGACTGCATCTCGCCCGTCCAAACCGTCTAGCTACGGACCGAAAAGCCCGAAAATTGCCCATCTCCCAACGGCTTAACCGGAAACGTCGCCGTTTCCGCTGTCAGACCGTGCTTTTCGTGCTGCCGTCCCGATATGGGATGGCAATCATGGAGATTCGAGGGTGGTTCCCAGCGCATCCCCACACATTCCTGTGTAGTCCATCGGGTTCCGGCCCAGAGGGCGACCAAATGGCCGCCCTCCAGATGGAACCCATAAAGGGTCTTACTTGAGTTCGACCTTCGCGCCAGCCTTCTCGAGCTGACCCTTGATCTTCTCGGCTTCGTCCTTAGCAACGCCTTCCTTGACGGGCTTCGGAGCGCCTTCGACCAGGTCCTTGGCTTCCTTGAGGCCAAGACCCGTGATCGCACGGACTTCCTTGATGACTTCGATCTTCTTGTCGCCGGCCGAAGCCAGGACGACAGTGAACTCGGTCTTTTCTTCAGCAGCAGCAGCACCGCCGCCGCCAGCAGCCGGACCAGCAACTGCAACAGCAGCAGCAGCCGAAACGCCCCACTTTTCTTCGAGCATCTTGGCGAGGTCGGCAGCTTCGAGCACGGTCAGGCTCGAGAGATCGTCAACGATTTTCTGTAGGTCAGCCATTGTCTATTTCCTTAAGCGTATTTGGTTCGAACCAGGGTTTGAATGCGAAGGGCGTCAGGCCGCTTCGCTCTTTGAGGCATAGGCCTGAACAACACGCGCGAGCTTCGCCGCGGGAGCTGTCGAGAGCTGAGCGATCTTGGTCGCCGGCGCCACAAGGAGGCCGAGGATCTTCGCGCGCAGCTCGTCGAGCGAGGGCAGCGCGGCCAAGGCCTTGACGCTGTCGACGTTCAGGACGGTTTTACCCATCGAGCCGCCAAGGATGACGAACTTCTCGTTCGCCTTGGCAAATTCGACGGCAACCTTCGGCGCAGCTACCGGATCGTCCGAAGTGGCGATCACAGTCGGGCCCTTCAACAGGGAACCGATGGCAGCAACATCCGTGCCTTCAAGAGCAATTTTGGCGAGACGGTTCTTCGAGACCTTCACCGAGGCGCCAGCCAGCTTCATCTGCGAACGCAGGTTCTGCATCTGGGCAACGGTGAGGCCGGAATAATGGGCGACAACCGCAACGCTGGTGGTCTTGAAGACCCCGTTCAGCGCGTCGACCGCGTCCTTTTTAGCCGCTCTTTCCACAGCAAGCTCTCTCCGGTTGGCGGCCTCTATCGAGATAGGACCGCCGGGTTACACCCACCGTCCCACCTGAACCTGACCTCAAGACCCATGCTCGTTAAAACACATGGTCTAAAGACACGTCGGGCGAGACGATATGATAGCCTGCCCTCCCGAACCGTCCTGGCGAACCAGCATTGGCGCGGGGTGTCGAGGTTCGAACCAAATACGCGTCATGTCGCACAAAACGACATTGGCGAAATCCAGTCTTCACCCGTCTATGCTGGCTGCATCAAGTTTTACGATTAAGCCGTTGATGAAACTTGCGTTTATCTAAGGCGCCAGCAGTCTCGGACAGGATTCAGGATCATCGATAAGCCATCATCCGGCCTATTGGTGACCCCTGCCCGCCTTCCTCAAATCCGCGTCGCGCGTCCCATCCCCGTCGAGCGATCCGTATGGACAGCCTGAAAGGAAAAGTCTCCTGCGATGTGGGTTGTCGGAGTGCGAACACAGACGCGCCAGCTACCAGCCAGCACGCCCGGAAACGGTTGTTTAACGAGTCTTTTTCGTGTTGCCAAGCGCGAAATGCCGATGTGGCATCTTTTCTGCAAGGGGAGCCGTTCAGGGCACCCAGAGCGCAAAAGTGGAACCGGCTGAACCGGCTCCACTTTTGATTGCATCACCCCTTCGGGCAGGCCGCTCCCGCATCGGCCCAGGCCTTGATCAGCTCACCGAACTGCTTCTGGGTGCCCGGCGCCGGGGTCCGGTTGCCACCGGGATGCCAGCCCCAGCCGACCAGTTCGTCTTCGGCCATGTGCTTCACAAGCGCGGCCATGTCCTTGCCGCCATTGCGCTCCTTGTCCTTGATCTGGGTGCAGATCTGGCCAAGCGTCTTGCCCTGCCAGGCCATCTCGATGGGCGCCAGCGCCCACTTCGGATTGCCAGGGACGTTGGCGGCATCGAAGTTGTTCTCGTGGTGGCAGGTGGCGCAAGCGAGACCACCGGCTGCGCCGACACCGCCCTCGCCGCGCACGACCAGCGGGATATGCGGCCGCATGCGGTCGGTCTGGGTCGGGCGTTCGGTGGCCGGATGGCAGTTCATGCAGCGCGGCGACTGGATGACCTTGCCGGCCTCCGTAAACAACGCCACCGCACGCTCGTTCTTGTTCTTGATCTTGGCGAAGCCCGAAACCGACTGCAGCTTGGTCGGATTGCTGACCGCTGCATCGGCCTCCTGGAAGCTCGGCTCCGCGAATGCGAGGAGACCCGCCGCGAGGCCGCCGGCGACCAGCGCCAACATCGAGTTCTTAAACAAGCTCATGCTGAGGCTCCTGGTACGATCGGCAACTGCCGCGGTCTTCCCACTCCGAGTTTCGCCAGCGCGTTGGCAACGGCAGGCCCGAGCGGAGGCACGCCGGGTTCGCCGACGCCTGATGGCTTCTCGGTCGATTTCACGATCACCACCTCGATCTCCGGCATCTCGTTGATGCGCAGCGAACGATAGGTATCGAAATTGCCGGACACCGGCGCGCCGGCATCCAGCGTCTGTTCCGCATAGAGGATGTGACCGAGGCCGAAGCCGATGCCACCTTCCATCTGTGCGCGGATGATGTCGGGGTTCACGGCGACGCCGCAATCCACCGCGCACCACACCTTGTGCACCTTCGGACCGTCGTCGGTCATGGACAGTTCGACGACCTGCGCAACGAAGGTGTTGAAGCTCTCGACCACCGCAACGCCGCGCGCGCGGCCTGCCGGCACCTTGTAGTTCTTCCAGTCGGCGAGTTCGGCGACGGCCTTCAGCGCGCCCGCATGGCGCGGTTTCTTGCTCAGGAGTTCAAGCCGGCCTTCGATCGGATCCTTGCCGGCGGCCTCGAGCAGTTCATCGACAAAGGCTTCGACGACATAACCCGTGTGGGTGTGGCCCACCGAGCGCCACCACAACACGGGCACGCCGACATCGACCTGATGCATGTCGCAGCGGAAGTTCTCGACGTCGTACGGGATTTCGTTCGAGCCTTCATAGGACGTCGGGTCGAGGCCGTCCTTGAACATCATGGACTCGAAGAAGGAGCCCTTCATGATGGACTGGCTGACGATGGTGTCGCTCCAGGCTTCGATCTTGCCGTCGCGCACCGCACCGCGCATACGGTGGATGCAATACGGCCGATAGTAGCCGCCGCGCATATCGTCCTCGCGCGTCCACACCAGCTTGACCGGCTTGCCCGGTCCGATCGCTTTCGCGACTTCGGCGAGCTCGATGGCCTGATGCGTGCTCTGCTGGGCGCGGCGGCCGAAGCTGCCGCCGGCCAGAAGAACGTCGATCTTGACCTTCTCGATCGGCAGCCCGAGCACCTTGGAGATCGCCATATGGTCAGGCGTCGGAAACTGGCAGCCATAGCGCGCATAGGCGGTGTCGCCGTCCCATTTCAGATAGGCGTTGAGCGGCTCCATCGCGGCATGGGCCAGATACGGGAAGACGTATTCAACCTCGATCACGCGGCCACCTTTGGCCATCGACTCTTCGAACTTGCCCTCGGCCTTGACGAGCTTGCCGGCCGTCTTCGACAGGCCGCGGAATTGCTGCAGCAGTTCGGCGCTGCCACGCTTCTCCGCCTTGCTGTCGTCCCAGGTGATCTTCAGCGCTTCGCGGCCCATCTTCGCGGGCCAGAAACCCTTGGCGTAGACAGCGACGCCATTCGACACCTGCTTGACGTCGACGACACCAGCCACGGCTTTCGCAGCCGTCGCATCGAATGACGCGACCTTGCCGCCGAATTTCGGCGAACGCGCCACGACCACCGTGAGCATGTCCGGTTCGTTGATATCGAGCGTGTAGAAGGCCTTGCCATTGGTCTTGTCGGCGCTGTCGAGGCGTTTCACGACGCCTTCCTTGCCGATCAACCTGAACTGCGACGGATCCTTCAGTTTCGGATCAGCCGGCACCGGCATGGCCATCGCCTTGTCGGCGAATTCGCCGAAGCGACCTTCATGGCCAGACGCATGTTTGATCACACCGTTATCGACAGTGATCTCGCCCGCCGGCACCTGCCACGCATCGGCAGCAGCCGCGACCAGCATCTGGCGCGCGGCGGCGCCGACCTGGCGCATCTGGATGTAGGAATTGGCGATGGCGGTCGAGCCACCGGTGCCCTGCATGCCGAACGCCAGATTCTTGTAGAGCTGCGGATTTGACGGCGCGTGATCGGCACGCATCTGCGCCCAGTCCGCGTCGAGTTCTTCGGCGACCAACGTCGCCATGCCGGTGAACGGCCCCTGCCCGAATTCGATGCCCTTGCACAGCACCGTGACGGTGCTGTCGGGCTTGATGATCAGGAAGGTGTTCGGCGCGATATTGACCGACGGCTTTGCCGCCGCCTGCGCAAACAGCTTGTCGGCGCGCGCAACATAGGCGCCGAGCACGAGGCCAGCGCTGCCCTTGAGCAGCGTACGACGGGAGAGTTTGGTGTCATGAACGGTCATGGCTCAACCCTCCAGAGATTTGGCGGCGCCATGAATGGCGGCGCGGATGCGGACATAGGTGGCGCAGCGGCAGATGTTGCCGTTCATCGCCAGATCGATATCGTTGTCGGTGGGGGTCGGATTGACGCTAAGCAGCGCGGTGGCGCTCATCACCTGGCCGGATTGACAGTAGCCACATTGCGGCACGTCAAGCGCGACCCAGGCGGCCTGCACTGCCTTGGCTTCCTTGGAGTTGAGCCCTTCGATGGTGGTGATTTCGCTGGTGCCGATGGCCGAGACGGGCATTGAACACGAGCGGACGGTCTGGCCGTCCACATAGACCGTGCAGGCGCCGCATTGCGCGACCCCGCAGCCATATTTGGTGCCGGTGAGACCGGCCCCATCTCGAATTGCCCAGAGCAGAGGTGTGTTGGGATCGACGTCGACCTGACGGGCCTGACCGTTGATCTTGAGAGTGAACGCAGCCATCGCTGATGTCCTATGTCGTCGAATGTACGCCTACATTCGAGTTGTTCTAAACAGCCGACATCTACATCCGCATTGCGGAATAACCCATTCAATTATTTTTGTACCGCGCGGGAACGAAATTGGTTCTTGCGAAACGGCTCTTCAGACCAGTCGTCAGCTTTTCAGAGGCGCCGCGACGCTTCGATGCCGCTCAGGATGAGATCGATTCCGGCGAGAAAGTCCCTGCGGTCGTCGTGCCCCCGCAAATGTGCAGCCATGCTGCGGGTGAATGCATACGCGTCCGGATCGAGCTGAGACCAGGTGGTTGCGACCGCGTCCAGAAAGTCAGACCTGTCGATTCCTCGCGTCCGGCCGAGCTGCCCATTGGCCGCGTTCTGCGCACCGACGCCGAGGATGTAGTTCAGCAACGCACCCACCGTCGCCCACTGTTCCTCGTCAGGCACGCCAAGGGCGCTCACCTGCCGGCCGATGCGTTCGAGTATTCGCACCATGGGTAACTGCCCGGGAGCGCGTGTGAGCGCCGACCCAACCCACGGATGCGCGTCGATCGCGTCAAACATGCCCAGCGCGAGGGTGCGAATGATGGCCTGAGGCGTCGCGCCGACCAGGGGCGCGTTCATCGCGCGGGCGATGATGGCGTCGCAGGCGGCAGTCAGCAGATCGCCCTTGTTGGGCACGTGCCAATAAATAGCCCCGGGACCCGTGGCGAGCCGCTCCGACAGGGCACGGAATGTCAGACCATCTTCCCCGCTGCCGTCCAGGATCGCGATCGACGCTTCGATGATGCGATCCCGGGAGAGCGAGTCTTCGCGTCGTGGGCTACTGCGAGTTTTCTTGGCCATGTCCCCACCTTGACATAAATGGAACGACGTTCCAATAGAATGGAATGACGTTCCATTCCAGGTCTTGGGGAATGTCCCGGGACAGCCTGCGACTGCGAAGGTGGCGAGATGAATACTCATGTGGCGATTGTCGGCGCGGGGCTCGGCGGCCTGACGCTTGCCCGCGTGCTCCATGTTCACGGTATCGCAGCGACGATCTATGAAGCTGAAGCCTCGGCCGACTCGCGAGCACAAGGAGGCCTGCTCGATATTCACGAATACAACGGGCAGCTCGCACTCAAGGCTGCGGGATTGTTCGAAGCTTTCCGCGACATCATCGTCGTCGGTGCCGACGCCAAGCGGATACGCGACAAGGACGGCAAGCTGCTGTTTGACAGGCCCGACATGGGCAACGGCGGTCGACCTGAGGTGGATCGAGGAGAGCTTCGCCAGATTCTGCTCGATTCCCTTCCTGCCGACACGATCCGCTGGGGACATAAACTTGCAGCGGCGTCTCCGCTCGGCGGCGGGCGGCACGCACTGACTTTCTCCCATGGCTCAACGGTCACGACCGATCTCCTCATAGGTGCCGACGGCGCCTGGTCACGCGTTCGCCCGCTCCTCTCCGGGGAGAAACCGGCCTATGTCGGCACGTCATTCATCGAGACGTTTCTTTTCGACGCCGACACCCGCCACAAGGCCAGCGCGGAAGCGGTTGGCGGGGGCACACTGATGGCGATTGCGCCGGGCCAGGGAATCTTTGCGCACCGACACGCCGATGGAACACTGCAAGGCTACGTGGCCCTGAACAGGCCGGAGGACTGGATTGCCCGCATCGATTTCTCCGACCGGACGAGTGCCCTCGCCCGCATCGCCGCGGAATTCGAGGACTGGGCTCCGGAACTGACAGCGCTCATCGCCAACAGTGAGGCCGCCCCTGTGCTTCGCCCGATCTATGCGCTGCCGATCGAACACCGATGGGAGCGCGTACCGGGGGTAACACTGCTCGGCGATGCGGCGCACCTGATGTCACCATTCGCCGGCGAAGGCGCCAATCTCGCAATGTATGACGGCGCCGAACTCGGACGGGCACTTGCCGCCAATCCGGAAAATGTTGAAGCCGCGCTCATCGCGTATGAAACCGACCTCTTTCCCCGCAGCGCGTCTGTTGCTGCGGAGACCGACCGGAATCTGAAGCTATTCTTCAACGACAACGCGCCTCAGAGCGTGGTTGACCTGTTCACCAGTTTCCAGATCACCGAATAGCTGCCCTAAACCGCCACCGCATAGGGCAGCCCCTTGCCCGCGTAAAACGCGTCGAGATTGGCAATGACGCAGTCCTGCATCGCCGTGTGCGAATCGAGCGTGTGGCCGCCGATATGCGGCGTCAGCACGACATTCGGCAAAGCCGTGAGTGCGTCGGGCGCGTGGGGCTCCTTCTCGAACACGTCGAGGCCGGCGCCGGCGATGGTCTTGTCCGTCAGCGCCGCTGTCAGCGCGGCCTGATCGATCACCGAGCCGCGCGAGATGTTCACGACGACACCATTGGCGCCGAGCTTCTTCAGCATCGCGGCATCGATGATGCGGTTGGTATCGCCCCCTGCCCGCACGGCGATCATCAGCACGTCGCACCATTCGACCAGCGCTTCGAGGCTGGGCTCATAGCGATACGGCACATCATGCTTGCTGCGGCTGTGATAGGCGACGTCGCATTCGAAGGCCGCGACGCGCGATGCGATCTTGCGGCCGATCTCGCCCATGCCGTAGACGCCGACCTTGCGACCGGGATTGCCGGGCTGCGGCGACATCAGCGGCGACGGCTTTGCGGAGGACCAGCCGCCTTCGCGCAGATACTGATCCGCCGGCAGCAGACGCCGCGTCACCGCAAGCATGAGGGTCAGCGCGAGGTCGGCCACCGAAGCCGCATTTGCGCCGGGGCTGTTGCCGACCACGATCTTGCGCTCGGCCGCGGCCTTGAAATCGACGCCGTCATAGCCGGTGCCGTAGCAGATGATGGCGCCGAGCGCCGGCATCATGTCCATCACGTCTGCCTTGAGCACCTGACCGCCCGCGGTGATCAGCGCGCGCACGTCTTTCAGTTGGTCAGCGGAAAAGGTCTGCAGCGGTGGCTTGCCTGCAGCGTCTAGTAGGTCGAAGTGCTCGCCGATACGCACCATCTGGGACTTCGGGAAACGCGAATAGATCAGAACCTTCTCGGCCATCGTGACATTCCTGCTGGGTCAAAGAGCGGAAGACAAAAGAAAGGGCGGAACCGGTTGCCCGATTCCGCCCTGGTTTCTTGCAAGCCTTGTTCCGGCTTAGCCGAGCACGGTGCCCGTCTCAACCTTGACGCCGGGGCCCATGGTCGAAGACACAGCAACGCGCTGCAGATAGGTGCCCTTGGCGCCAGCCGGCTTCGCCTTGGAGACGGCGTCGACCAGAGCCTTGATGTTTTCGACGAGCTTCTCTTCCGAGAAAGATGCCTTGCCGATACCAGCCTGCACGATGCCGGCCTTCTCGACGCGGAACTCGACCGAACCGCCCTTGGCACCCTTGACTGCGCCGGTGACGTCCATGGTCACGGTGCCGATCTTCGGGTTCGGCATCATGCCGCGCGGACCGAGCACCTTACCAAGGCGACCGACCAGCGGCATCATGTCGGGGGTTGCGATACAGCGATCGAAATCGATCTGACCGGCCTGGACCTTCTCGAACAGGTCTTCTGCACCGACGACGTCTGCACCGGCAGCCTTGGCTTCTTCAGCCTTCGGGCCACGGGCGAACACGCCGACGCGCAGGGTGCGGCCGGTGCCGTTCGGCAAAGTGACGACGCCACGGACCATCTGGTCGGCATGACGCGGATCGACGCCGAGGTTCAGCGAAATTTCGATGGTCTCATCGAACTTCGACTTGGCGCGTTCCTTGACCATCTTGATGGCCTCGGCGACCGGATAGAGCTTCTCGCGGTCGATGCCCTCACGGGCCTTCTTCAAACGTTTTCCAATTGCCATGACCGTTTACCCCGCGACCTCGACACCCATCGAACGGGCAGAGCCCTCAACCATCTTCATGGCCGATTCAATGGTGTCGCAATTCAGATCCTTCATCTTCGCTTCGGCGATCTCGCGCACCTGCGCTTTGGTCACCGCGCCGGCCTTGTCACGACCCGGCAGCTTGGAGCCGGAGGTGAGCTTGGCGGCCTTCTTGATGAAGAAGGACATCGGGGGGGTCTTGAGGGCGAAGGTGAACGAACGATCGGCGTAGATCGTGATCACCACCGGGATTGGGGTGTTCTTTTCTTCCTTCTGCGTCTGCGCGTTAAACGCTTTGCAGAATTCCATGATGTTCAAACCGCGCTGACCAAGCGCGGGACCGATCGGGGGCGAAGGGTTCGCCGCACCGGCCGGCACCTGAAGCTTCAGGTATCCGGTCACTTTCTTTGCCATGTGTCACTCCTGTTGTGCCGGTCATCGACCGGCTGTTTCAGGTTTCGTGGTTCGGTCGACAAGCGGTTGGCAACCGCCCTCTTCCTCCCACGGCCTTAGAAACGCGAGGCGAACCTCACGCTATTGCGATCAGACCTTTTCGACCTGACCGAATTCCAGTTCGACCGGCGTGGCGCGGCCGAAGATCGACACTGCGACCTTCACGCGCGAGCGTGCTTCGTCGATTTCCTCGACGACGCCGGAGAACGACGCGAACGGACCATCGGCCACCTTCACGTTCTCGCCGATCTCGAACGACACCGACGCCTTCGGGCGCTCCACGCCTTCCTGCACCTGGTGCAGAATGCGCATCGCTTCGGCTTCCGAAATCGGCATCGGCTTGTTTTCCGCGCCGAGGAAGCCCGTGACCTTCGGGGTGTTCTTGATCAGATGAAACGCTTCGTCGGTGAGCTGCATCTTCACCAGCACGTAGCCCGGGAAGAACTTGCGCTCGTCGTCCATCTTGCGACCGCGACGTATTTCGGTGACCTTCTCGACCGGAACCAGGATCTGTTCGAACAGGTCTTCCAGGCCACGCTGCTTGGCCTGTTCCTTGATCGACTCCATCACCTTCTTTTCGAAATTCGAATAGGCGTGAACGATGTACCAGCGCATGCTCATAATTCTGTTCCGTCAGTGCATCGTGAGCAAAAAGGCGACGAGGTAGCGGATGACCTGATCCGCCGCAAAAAAGAAGATCGACGACAGCGCCACCATGACGAAAACCATGATGGTCGTGATGGTCGTCTCGCGTCGCGAGGGCCACGTGACCTTGTTGGTCTCGGTGCGCACTTCCTGCAGGAATTTGAACGGGCTGAACGCCATCGTTATGTGATCCGCATCCGTCGTGAGACGATTGAATTGGTTTCAGAATCCGAACAGCCCTCTTGCGCCCAACCCTTTATTCAAGGATGAGCCGCCAAGCGGGCTCGTTCGTTCGGGGATTTGCCGCGTCGGATATCCGGTCACCGGGCCGACAGCGAGTGCAGCTTCCTACTTCGGACCGGACCAAAGGTCAAGGTATCCGGGCCGGACGGGTGGGAACCCTTCCCGCCACCGGATACCACCTGGATCAGCGTCCGCCCACCCCCGGCGACGGTTTGCCGACCGCAGCACGGACGTGCCGAACGACATGATCGGCGACGATGGCGTGGCCCTCTGCGGTGGGATGCACCGCGCCGCTATACATGGCCGCATAGACCGGCTGCAGGATGTCGAACTGGGTAAAGCCCGGCGAATGGACGTTTGCGGTCAGAAACGCGTCATTCGGGGTCCGGAACAGGCGCCAGCGGGACGCATAGGGCAAATAGGCCGCCGGGGAATACGGCGTAAACTCCTCCTTGCCGATCCAGCGCCGCGGCATCGCCATCGCCTCGCCGTCCGCCTGCGGCCGCTTCGGATCGCGCGCACAGAGCCCGCGTTTGGCGAATTCGCTCTGGTGATCGGTGATGAGCTGGAAGCCGGTTCCGGCGCCGGTGGCCAGCGCCGGGCAGCCCCCGCCCCGTCCGTTGGTGATGCAAGCGGTCCGGGCGAAGAAATCGTTCAGAAAGCTCACCGTCTCGCCCAGCCGCTCGCGCGACAGCACCAGCTTCTTGTGGACGTCGAGGCCGAGCGTCGGCTGCGCGCCGCACAAGGCTCCTGTCTCGTCGAACTGGATCGGCTCGTAAGCCGTCTGCAACACCTTCGCGGGCGCCACGCCAAAGCCGTCGCGCAAGGCATCGCGGAGCGCCACCATGCGCTCGTCGAGCTGCTCCATGTAAGCGCGCGACACATCAGGCGAGAACCGGATCTGCTTGCCGAGCAGGTTCGCGATCGGTGCCAGATCGCCGGCGGACTCGGTCATCGCATAGACCATCAGCGGCGAGAAGCCGACATCGTTGCCGCCAATCGACAGCAGCAGTGTGTCGATCGGCCGCTTGCGCTCATTCGGCGCACACCAGGATTTTGTCACCGGCATATTGGCGACCTGCACGCTGCCGCTGGCATAGGTCGGCAGATTGTAGGTCGCACGCTGCGTGCGACCCGCGGGGCTTTTGCAGATCAGATCGGCGAGTTGATCGAGCTGCGAACGCACCATCGCGTTGCCGGCCCCCTCGCGCGCCTTCTTCTCGAGGAACAGACCTTCGGTCACCTCGGAGCCGGTACAAGCAAGGCTGACCAGCGTGATCGACCGATGCGGATTTTCCAAACTGAGCTGCAGCCCGACGCGAAACGGATAGCCGTATTGCGAGCGGTGGCAATCGGGGCTGAGCCAGCGCGGATTGGCAGCGTTGAACGCCTTGTCGAACTGGGCCGAAGCGAGCGGGAAATAGAGCTCCTGCTCCTCATCGGCGAGCTTGCGCCGCGGCAGGTTCTTGTAGTCGAAACTTCCTGCCGGGGCAGCGGGGGTCAATTTCTGCAGAGATTTGCTGGTGCTGCGCGTCGCCATCTCCTCGCGCATCAGGGTTGGATCGTAGACCATCTCGCGCACAGCGCTGAATGTCACCGGAACGTCTGGATTGCTCTCGCCCGAGGCAAAGGAATCGCCGAGCGCCACGATGAACAGATCCTCAACGACGACCTGCGGGTCGTTCAACGTTCGACCGTCGGGCAATTTGACCTGGACCGATGCACCGGACAGATTGCGATCGACGGCATAAGGCAGGCGCGTGATCTTGAGCGGCGTCGCGCAGGATTGCGTGCTGGTCTCGGTCCTGCTGCCCGGCCGCCGCGGCGTCCAGCTCCAGACGCAATCATATGCGCCGGCTTCGGCAATGCGCTCGGGCGACAGCCGGATCAGCACCGTATGCGCATCCGGCAGCACGTAATCTTCCTTGGCCGTGCCCCACGAATAACGCCGGTCGCAACTCGCGAGATAGCGGCCTTGCCGGCTGTCGTAGCAGACGGCGTCGATGGTCTGCGACGCCCAGCCGAGACGCGAGCGATCGTAGCGCGCCCGCGCGGTGTCGGCGCAACTGGTCGGGCTGGTCATGTCGCGGCAATCGGGATCGTTCAGCCGCCGCTCGGTGCGCCACACCACATCGGCAGGCGGCAGCACCAATTCATTGCGCGCAGCGGGATAGCCGCGCTCATACATCGCGAAGGATGCGGCATTCTTGAAGAAGCGAAATGGACTTTCCACCTGCCAGAGCAGATCGGCGGCATGAGCGCCATGACCCAATGACAAATGTCCAAAGGACGACACCAGCAACGTCGTGGCCCCCACGACGAACGTCACAAGTAATTTCATTCTCGACTTCCGGCTGAATTCCCAACGGGTGTGTCGCGCGCGCGGCAAGCCAGGTTCATCGCCGCGACCGCACGCCGCAGGGACGCAGCGCAACGGAAACGCGGGGAGCAGCACGATCGCGCATGATTGGCCAAGCCGATGTCGGACATGGCCATCAGCCTATTGCGCAAATTGCCCCGCGGATCGTCAGATTCCATTAACCCCGCGGCCAGACTAAAACGCGAGAAGCTACCCAGGTACTCCAGTAAGTGGATGTATTAGCAGACCTAAATGTTTTGATCGGCAGATTGCTTGTTTGATCGGCAATGCGACGGGCATCAACGAATGACCAGCATCACCACCTTATCCGAGGGAACCGACGCCTCCACGAGGGACCTCCGCAAGGATTCGGCATTGCGGATCGCGCGGCGCCGGACCGCCTATATCGCGCAGGCGTCGAGCTATCTGATCGATGCGGCGATCCTGCTGCTCTACGCCGTGATCGGCGTGACCACCGTGGCGACGGGGGTCGTGTATCTGGCCATCAGGCTCGCTGTGGTCGGCATTGCTGCCTATCTCTCGGAGATCCAGGTCAACGACCGTTTCAAGGACCCGTACCTCACGGTCCCCCTCTCCATCGTCAGCATCATCGTCCAGATCGGCGCGATCTATCTCGTGCCGCAGATCGGCTTCTACTTCATCTCCATCATTTTCGTCGTGCTCGGCTTCGCCGCACTGCGCATGAGCGCGCGCCAGACCGGCATCGTCTGGTCCGCTGCAACGCTGGGCCTCGCACTGCTTTTTCTGATGACCGACAAGCCGATCGGCATTCCCATGGCCACCGCGACCGAGCGCGCTCTGGCGCTGGTCTGTTTCGTCAGCGCGCTTGGCCGCTGCGCCAGCGCTGGCCTCTACGGTAGCTCGATGCGCGAACTGCTGTATCGCCGCAGCAACGACCTCGCGGCCGCCAATGCGCGGATCGAGGAACTGGCGCAACTTGACGAACTCACCGGCGCATTGAACCGGCGCTACATCATGAAGTGCCTGAACGACGAGATCGCCAAGGCCCAGCGCAACGCCACAACCTGCTGCATCGCGATCATCGATCTCGATCACTTCAAGAGGATCAATGATCACTTCGGACATCCAGTGGGCGATGAAGTGCTGCGCGCCTTCGCCATCTCGGTCTTCGCCAATATCCGCACCATCGACAGGTTCGGCCGTCAGGGCGGCGAGGAGTTTCTGCTGATCCTGCCAGACACCGATATTGATCTTGCGATCCAGACGCTGGATCGATTGCGCAGCCTGATCACGGAACTGAATTGGTCAGCGATTGCGCAGGATCTGACTCTGACGATATCCGCCGGGATCAGCGCCATCAGGCCCAACGATACGCCGGAAGACATTTTGGCGCGCGCCGACCTTGCGCTCTACAGAGCCAAGGATACCGGCCGCGACCGCGTGGTGGCAGCGCCGCAAAAGCGGCAGTTCAGCTGAAGCGGCAATCGGAGGCCCGCCTGAAAAACGCCCCAGGCCAGAATTTATCGATATTTCAAATACTTAAAATGGCAGGGGCGGTAGGGCTCGAACCTACGACAACCGGTTTTGGAGGGCGATGAAGGCTGTACCTCGTCGTGCCTACAAATACCCACTCGTCTGATTTCGTTCACATATTAGGGATGGCGCGCCATGCGCCATCCCTCCCTGTATTACCCCGTAATCAACCGTCCGGTGGCAATTGCGGTGGCACAGTCGTGCTAACCTTGGCTTTCCTTTGCTGCATCGGCATCGGCTGCGGCCCAGCCCTCCCAGTAGGCCGTGTGGGCTTCAGGATTCTTCTTGAAGTCGAACGGACACCGATCGCGTTTCGGATGATCACCGTATCCATGGCTATATCCGTTGAGGCGGTCGATTTCCTTGCTATCAGTTCGTGGCATAGGTCTTCCTTCTCTCACCGAGTCATCTGTTGTGTTGCGAGAGGAGGTGCGGACTCGACTGCACACGCTCTCTCGCGTGTGGCAGGCAGTCCCGCGGGACTGGTTCTTGGCTCCAAACAGAGAGCTCGCGCTGCAGGTTTCTCTGCACGGTGCTAATGCACGACCGACCGTCCACGAAATTAGCAGAGACGCTTAGAGTTTCAACTTCCAAATGCCACCAGAAGGCCGGACGTCGCATATTCCCCCAGGTTGCCCTCTGTGCTTCACTGACGTGAAACGGGGGCATTATGACTGCGCAGGAAGCGACACCGGACCCAGATGATTTGATCTGGGGAGACGACCGCCTCGGTAGATTTGCCGACGCCACTTTCCTAAGGGACTTTCTGCTCGGCCGCATCGAAGAACGTCGCTTGGCCGGCCTCACAGCATCCTACGTGCTGAACATCGACGCCGATTGGGGACAGGGCAAGTCCTTCTTCCTTTCGCGTTTCGGGCAAATGCTGAAAGCGGACGGATATCTTGTCGCCCAGGTCAACGCTTGGCAGGACGATCACGCGGAAGATCCTCTGCTGGCCGTCATGGACGCCATGGATGAAGCCGTTGCCCCGCTTGTGAAACGCGAAAAGACTGCTCGGTCGCGCTGGCAAACGACCAAAGAAACGGGCGGTGCGATCGCCGTTGCCGCTGCAAAAGGCGCCACGGTTGTGCTGGCCAAAAAGCTGCTCGGCGCTGGGGTTGATGAAATCGCAACGATCGTGACCGACGGTCCAGCTTCGGGAGCGGACAAGGCAATAGACGACGCGTCAAAATCACTCGGCGAAATGGTGGGCGCACAGGGCAAGAGATTGCTTGAATCGTTTCGTGAGGGAAAAAGGACCATCTCGAAGTTTCGGGGCAATCTTGGAGAATTCCTCAAGGTAGCGAAGGACAAAGGACAAGCGCTCCCCCTATTCGTCTTGATCGACGAGCTCGATCGCTGTCGTCCTCCATTTGCTATTGCGCTGTTGGAGCGCATCAAGCACCTCTTCGATATTGATCAAGTCGTCTTCGTGGTGGCAACCGATACGCGCCAGCTCAGTCATTCCGTTGGCGCAGTTTACGGCGCTGGCTTCAATAGCGAAGGCTACCTTGCGCGATTCTTTAACCGCACGTATTCGTTCGAGAAGACACCAAGGCAGGCATTCATTGACGAACTACTCGTGCGATCCCCTATCAACGCCGCCAAAGTATCACTACCGCCGACGGCAGAACTCAGCCATTTTCTTGCCGACGGCTTCTACTATTTTAATCTCCCCCTTCGTGACATCGAGCAAACCTACGACATCATTCGTAGCGTGGTCACAGTCTGGAAAAGCCAACTGAAGATCGAGATGGTCGCTTTGTTTCCCCTCGCAGTGGCGCACCAGCAGCGATTTGACCTACCAGTAAACCCTAGCTTTCACGATGCGCTAGGAAGGCTTTTGAAGAAGCTGGATGGAGGCGGGTCTCCGTGGCAAGTTCCACTTTACGCAGATGACTATCAGAGGACGGTTCACCTAGCGCATATCAATGCGCTAACCGCTCAAATGGTGCAGCAGTCTTTGACGCCTCTGCCAAACCTACCATCAGAGCCTGGCACCCCAGAAGCGAAGTGGATTGTGAGAAGGCTAACTGAAGAGTACGCCCTTGAACACAGGAATAGCTTTAGCGCTGGCGTCCGACCGTACTCAATTATTCGAATGTATCCTGAAATAATAAAAAGTGCTGGTCGGCTTGTTCCTGCCCCCAAGTAATAAGCAGAAAACCCGCCGGGTCGCTCCGGCGGGTCTGTCGTTTCGTCTACCAGCTGGCGGTACGCATTACAGTTCCGCTTGAGGTAAAGCTATCGCGAGAACCTCAAAGAAGGATTCTCGGCACAGATGTCTCTTCGGTAACACGCATCAGCGACCGAGCCAGTGACACACCAACAATCTGCGCTGATCTGCCGGGATAACCATGCATGTAAGGCGCGTGCTCGGCGATGGCGTAGCCCCCCAACACCTGAGCGATGATGACTACTCCACTGAGCGTCTTGGGCTGGGCTTCGACCGCCTCGTAAGCCAGCTTCTCCAGTTCGTGGCCGGCCCAATATGCAGCAGTGCTGCTGGCGGCGAGACCTGATGCTTCAATCGCGGCCTCACGCTCCGCGTCATATTTGCGTGCCGCTGGAATAACAACCTTCCGGAGATGTCGCCCCAGCTTAGATCGGAGCGGCGCATGTATCTGGCCATCGTTGATCGCCTCCTCCAGTTTGTCGGCGCGGATCAGCCAGCGTGGCGGCGGTGAGCGTTTCAGCCCGTCGTCGCAATCCTCCAATTTGAGAGGCAGCCGCTTCCCTTCGACGTCGGTTTCCTCTTCAGCGCAGCCTGCAAACATTCGCCGATCTTGCCAGTTATTGGGCCGGACGATCTCTTCTGGCACCGCTGGGCAAAGCCGCTGTGCTTCGGCGCGCGCCGAGATGTATCGGTCATGCGCCTGTCGATAGGTCATTATCGCCGAGTTGAGGCGCCGCCCGATGTCGACAACCTTATGATCCTCGGAAGGAGCCGCCACAGCAGGCGTAGGACGTGTGGTGGCGATGGCCGCGACATTGGCCCCCGCCCCGACGGCCAACGCAGCTGCGGCGCGGCCCAGGAAGCCTCGGCGACCTATTCCACCTTTCTGCTGATCGATCATTGGGTGACTCCCTCGTCGTCGCACTGCGCGCCTTCGTCCTCACATTCCATCTCCCGATCGGCGGTCCAGAAGCCGCTGTCGGTTGCGAAGCGGCGATCTGCGGTCAGCCCACAAAGGGACGGCTCCGCTTCCGCGTCATCGGCCTCGGCGTCGCAGGCATAATGTCGGGCGTTATAGAAACCGAGATCCGGCTCGAGGTCAGCGTCACCCTCCGTGGCGTCGAGAAACTCCAGGAGGCGGTCGATTTCGCTGGCGGCCTCTTCCCGGAGACGCATCAGCACGGCCCTTGGGTCCCCTGCTGCGGCCGCGTAGTACGATGATGGGGGGAGCGGTAGCGTCTGGGTCTCGCCGCCGACGGCGGGCGGGACGGGCTGCGCCGGACGCCTGGGAGCTTTAGCGGCGGCGATAGTGTAGCGCAGTCGGATGGCCGGCGACGCACTGATGGCGTCTATGGCCTGTCTTGAGGCTTGGTTCATGGGTTTGGCTCACTGGTTTCGGCTTTCCACAGCCGTCACCGGCATCGGGCCGGCAGCCGGGGGGTGGAAACCTGCCAGTGAGACAGGTAGAGCGGTTTTAAGGGTCACCCCTCTGGACAGCGCGCTCACCCCCGGCCAATATCGTGCCGATCGGAGCCACGCCGCCAAGCGTGCCCGTTGGAGCCTACAAAGGCCCCATATCCGCGGCCCTCGCCTGCAAGCGAGTGCACTGATCCTTACATGGATTGCGGGTAGTCACTGGTCCGGGTTTCCACACCCACGAACATGCTCCACCTGTTCGGTTAATAAATCAACTCCCGATCGGGGGTGCCTAAGCGCGCAGCCGGGGGTAACCGCGGTTGACGGCTAAAGTCTCGTTGCCCTCGCCCTCCGGTTGCGCTTCCATATCTCATCGATCAATCGGCGGGGTGTCATGGCTGCGATTTCAGGGTTCTCCATTCGAAATTTTAAAGGCGCGGCCAAAGTCGAACTACATTTCGCAAACCGCTCAGCTACCCCCGTTTTGACGCTCGTCGGACTCAATGAAAGTGGCAAGACAACAATCCTCGAAGCCCTTTCTTATGCCGCTGGTGGCGACAACGCGGTTTCTAGCCTTTTCAAGGGATCCGTTCCGCGCGGCGTTGAAGCGCTAATTCCCATTCACCGAAAAGCAAACTTTACCGGGACCATCGAAATAGTGTCCACGTTCGATCTGTTCGACGACGATATTCTGCACGTCGAGCGCGAGTTGGACAAAAAGGGTGTCACTATCGACCCATCGTCTTTGCCGCGAAAATTGAACGTCACGCGCACCTACACCTTTCAGGACAGCGTCGTTTCCAAGGCAATGAATTTGTGGGGATTCACGGTCAACGCCAAACTGAAGAGCGCGAGAAAATTTAAGAAGTACGAGGCAGATAGCCCGCCGATAAAAGAAGAGCTTAACGTGTGGTTGGCGGTCGTAGATGCGATAGAAGACCGTTTCCCGCGCGTAGCTTATTTCCCGACCTTCCTCGTTGATCTCCCCGAAAAGATTTACCTCAAGGCTCACGAAAAAGAGCTACCTGTTAATCGGTATTATCGAGAGGTCATTCAGGACGTTCTAAATAGTTTAAATGAGAATCTTTCATTAGAAACGCACGTTTGCGATCGCATCGAGGCTTTCCGGACGAAGGACGCGACCGCTAACTGGTGGTCTGTGCTTTGGAGTGGCCCGAGTAAGGCACCAATCGACGCTGTATTTCAAAAGTTGTCCGATGCCGTGACTCGCGAGGTGCTCGGAAGTTGGGAGAACGTATTCGGTCGAAAAATATCGGCGAAAAGCATAAGTGTCGAATGGCACATCGACACTGAGAAACAGAATCTGCCCTACGCCACGTTCCGAATCTCGGACGGTGCATCGAAATACGCTATCAACGAGCGATCACTAGGATTTCGATGGTTCTTCTCTTTCTTACTTTTCACAACGTTTAAGCGGCAGGCTTCCCGAAGCACGGTTTTCGTTTTCGATGAACCAGCTGCGAATCTTCACGCTAAGGCGCAAGCGGAGCTGCTCAAGAGCTTTGGCCGAATCACGCTCGGCGAGAACAAGATCGTTTACTCGACACACAGCCATCACATGATCAACCCGCACTGGCTATCTGGCGCGTACATTGTCGAGAATACAGCAATCGACCATGATGGTGACGACACTTTTGGACTTGTCACGAAACCGACGAATGTGGTTGCAACTCCCTATCGCGCCTTCGTTTCAAATAACCCAAATCGGGTCAGCTATTTCCAGCCGGTTATTGAACAGCTCGAGTACATCACGCCAGAGATAGTTGGATCATCTCCGTTCCTAATAGTTGAAGGCATAACTGACTATTACGCTCTGAAATCGGTGTACGGTCCCAAGGAGAGCTACCCATTCTCACTGATGCCAGGAGTGGGCGCTGGCGCGTCGGGCCCGTTGATCAGCTCTATGCTCGGAAGAGGAGAACGGTTTTTAATTCTGCTGGATGATGATGTCGCTGGCCGTCAGGCGAAGGAGCGGTACAGCAAAGAGTGGTTCCTTGGCGATCAAAACGTCATAACTTTGAAATCCGTAGGTGAGACTTTTATCGGCGCGAAGCTCGAGTCACTCATTTCCGCTGGATCAAAAGCTGCCATTGCTGAACGTATAGGCAAAGCGGCCCCTTCAAAGAAGGAGATTGGTTGGTACCTCGCTGAGAGCTGTGCCGATCCTCAAGCCGACAAGCTCTTCGACCAAGAGACCACATCGAAACTCCGTGCAGTTTTAGAGCTTGCAAAAGGGGCTTTTGCAAAATGATTTAGCTGCGCAAACGCAGCGCTACAGCTTTGAAACGAATGATAATTGTATGTCGGCGCAAGCTCTAAACACAATTGGGATCTTGATCGCACTTATCGGCGTGATCACGCTTTTTCGATACGGCATGCCTTTCAAGATCAAAACCGGGGGAGTGACTTACATTATCACAGATGCCATCGACGAGGATGAGAAGCGACTCGAAGCCCGCTACGCTGTTTATGGCTACCTCGCACTCGCCGCGGTCATTGCAGGAACCGCTATGCAAATCGCCAGCATTTGGATCTAGGGAGTCCGATGGCGATTAAAAAACTTTTCGCAAACGGAAAGTTTGTTTGCGAGTACGAGTCGACAGGCAATGACGACGCGACCTGGCGCCATCTCCGAAACGGCCCACAAAGCGGTAGCCTCCCTCCTCACTCATTCGAGTGGAGAAGCCAGCCTCACCTAATAAGGTTTGCCCCTTGCTCTCCCGCTCTGGTTGCGCTCTGATGCCTCAAATAATGGGGAGGGAAGCATGGCAAACGTTAAGGGACCGCGGGATCATTCGCCAGGCATCGAAAAGCTCGCCGCTCAGAAGCTGCGCGACCCAAATGCAGGACGTGACACAAAGCGTCTGGCTGGCGCGGTCTTGGCTCACGCTGATGGGAAGCCGGCAAAGCCCGCGGCTAAGCCTTCCAAGCGAAAGTAGCGCCCCACTCCCGTCCAAACGCAGTATTGCGCGAAGTCTCGGAGCACTCATCGAGCATGCTCTATTTTGTGGGCGGGTTCGTCATCGCTCGCGCTTGTCGATCAATGTCATCTGACCACCGTAGGATCATTACCATGAAACGGATATTCGCGGCTTTAGCATTGTTAGTTGCCTCTACTCTCGCTGCTCACGCCAGATGCACCGACCGTATGTTGTCCGACGTGAGAACCAACATGCTGTACTGTCGCGACGCGTGCGCTGCCGACCCGTTCCGGGTGGCCGAATGCCGAGGAAGCGATCGAATGAAGGAGTTCTCTGAAAAGGGAGATCCCAATGGCGTAAGAGAGGGCTTCGAGATTTGCCATTATCGCAGCCCCGTTTTGAAAGCGCAGGCTGGAGCTTGTCATGACGAGCGCGCCAGAGAGTTTCTAAATTCGGCACGTTGGGTTTATGGCTACCCTCCGCTTAGCCGCAAGCGTTACCGGGAAATCGTTCGCAGAGATCGGTGACTGTCTGCAAGGGGCTAACATGGCAATCCGTTTCAGAAAGAGTTTCTCGATCGCCCCCGGTCTCAGACTAAACATTGGCAAGAAGAGCGCGAGCGTGCGCATCGGCGTGAAAGGGCTGGGCTTTACGACAGGCACGGCGGGCAACACTGTAACGGTAGGCAACCCGGGCACCGGCCTGAGTGTCTCACACCGCTTTCGTGCTTCGGGCGAAGATGCAATCCCAGACGGCGATCCGAAGCAAGCGGCAATACCGCGTGCGCGCCATCCCTGGAGAGTTTTGATATTTGTCTACATAATTGCGGGACTAATTTGGTGGGCCGTTCTTCACCAATAGCTTCGATGGCTAACGTTCCGCTGCTCTCCCGCTCCCGTTACACTTGGATTGACAATGCTTCGACGCAAGACAGTTTTCGTTGTAGGAGCCGGCGCGAGTGCGGAAATCGGATTTCCAGTCGGTCGCGGTTTAGCCGATATTATCGGCTGCAAAGTTAGCATTTACCGTCAACTACGGTCGCTTGGAAACAACTGGCGACAATGAACTTTTTAGCCAAATGCAACGACGCTTTTCCGGTGAAACTGATGCCTACTATAGCGCGGCGAGGCTTATCAGAAACGGGCTGCCGCTCTCGAGCTCAATCGACGACTTCCTAAACATACATAATAGCAATGAGGCCGTTGTCACGTTTGGTAAGGCGGCGATAATCAGCTCGATCATATCGGCCGAGAAGTCGAGCCTGCTTTATATAGATCCCACAAATGCCAATAACGTTATGCGGGTGTCAGCCGTGACCGACACTTGGCTAGTAAAGTTCATGCGCATCCTCGCGCGTGGACCAGCGCTTGAGAATGTCCACTCGATTTTTGAGAACATCACATTCATCGTTTTCAACTATGATCGCGCTATCGAGCATTTTCTCATCAATGCCTTGCCGCCTCTATATGGAATAAGCAGAGATGATGCCATTTCGATCGTTAGCGGTATCAATCTCATTCATCCATACGGAACAGTAGCCGATCTAGCAGACGTTCCTTATGGAGCGCACCCCTACAACCAGGCTGACTATTTCAAGCTGGCGAAGGGCATCAAGACATACACCGAGCGCATCGAGGAAGGCGATCTGCTAGGCAAGATGCGGTCGGCGGTACACAGCGCCGAACAAGTGGTCTTCTTAGGTTTCGCTTATCATGACCAAAATATGCAGCTGCTTAAGTCCAAAAAGCCTTTAGGCCTCACGCGATGCTTCGGAACCGCTCTTCACATGTCAGATAGCGACAGAGAAACTGTGATTGATCAACTTTCCTCGTTTCTGTATGCGGCCGCGAGACAACAGACGCAGAGACATTTAGTGAAGATCAACAACGCGCTAACGAGCGCTCAGCTTTTCGATTTCTACGCGAAGTCGTTGGAAGCAGCGTAAACCCCAGAGGTTGATTTCCATGCAAGCAATTTGGGACGCGATATGGCCGTCGCTTATCGCCGGGGCCGGCGGTTTTATTGGCGGCGGGTTATTGCTCCCAACGAAGCTTGGTGAACTTTTCTTCAAATCCCGGCAAGATCGCAACCTCGACCTGCTGTTGCGCTTGGATGCGCTTCTAAAAGATACGGGGGATAAGGTGCGCAGGGTTTTGCTTTCGCTGCTGATGCTTGTTCTGGCCGGTTGCTCAACGACGCCAGCGGATCTAGATGCCAAGGTCGCGCCGACGGTGCAGACCTATTCGGAGAACTACCAAGAAATTTATCGGAGGGTGTCGTCCACGGCAAAACGATGTCTGGCGGGCAATGTGAGCGCCTATGCGTCGATGGCCGTCGACGCAGAATTGTACCCGGATCTGGGGTACGCTGAGCTGTCCGTGTCAATGATCAACTGGGGCGTTCGAAACTACTACGTCACCGCCCGGATAGAAAAGATGGCGACCGGCTCCCGCATGACGGTGCGCGCTGGAAATAGCATTGGCCAAAACCAGTGGCTGTATTCGGTAATTAAATGGGCTGGCGGTGATCAAGACTGTCGGTAGCGATAATGCACCATCGCCACGGTGCTACACCAAAGAAGGGGCGCTAAATTTCTGACGTTACGCGCTCACAGTCATCGTTCGAACCGAATGCAGTCGGGCCATCCGTGTAGAGGACAAGACAGATCATGCCATCACCAGCTTCCACACGATTTGCGATGACGGTATCCGGGAAACCGCGCGTGTTTCTGTCTGTACGGGAGCATGTCTCCGGACGACTTATTGTCACCATGCAAGGCGTCGGGAACAAGCTAAGGGATGCTGGCTCGGTGCCCGAGTCTACGGGAAGCTCAGTACATCACAACGTTCGCATCGCGCAGCAAAAATTCTCCGTGCATCCAAGCGAGGAGAGCGCTGAGTACAATCAACTCCATTTTAATCAAATACTCGCCACCGGCGAGAAGAAGGATGCGTACCATGTCACAAGCGCACTACGTTCAAGACGGTTCGCCCCGTTGTTCGTAAAGCGCTATTCCAATTTGAATAGTCCAGTCTACGACCCAAAGAAGGCGAGCAACGTAGTCGACGTCTCCCAATACGATTCAGATTACTTCACCGCGATCGTCTTTTGCTTGATAGCCGGAAAGGGCGTCAAGTTCGATCATCGGCAATACGATGTTGACGTATACCAGCGCGATTTTGCGCGGTTCAGCATCGTTCTTCTTAGTTCATTTTTCTGTATGCGCGCGACCGATCATTCATTCGTTACCGGCTTCGTGACCATTGCCCCTGAAAACGCGACGAATGAAGCGGAGCGCGCCATCCTGCAACAGGTCATGCTTGGCTACTCAGCAGAAGAGTCTTTGTTTCAATTCAATGTGCACCGCGACTTACTCCGTGAAGAAGGCATCAGGACTGCGGAGCGTTTCGCGCCACAAATGGAAAACGAGCCCAAGTTTAGGAAATGGGCCGAAGGCCGGTATTTCAAGTCCGGTGCGATGTCGAACAAGATTTATAAGGTGATGAGACGCTACGGCTGACAGTTTAGTACCGGCGCGTGATTGGAAAATCGGAGGCACCATGGTCAAACAAACAGCAGATTATTTCGAGGAAAAGGCCAGAGCGGGAGACGGCGCTTTCGCCGTTGCGTTTGCGATATTGGAGCTTGCTGCAGCCCATAGAAAATCCGGCGCAGCACTCGACCGACTTGGACTTAACTACGAGAAATCCGACGGCCCCCCAGGCGCGGGTGAGGCCATCGCAATGGAGCTAAAAAGAATCGCCGATGCTCTTGGCGATCGATAGTGTGCTGCAGTCCTCCGTCAGGGTAGAACCGCCACGACGCATTCAGCGATGACAGTAGGCTGAATATTCGACGTGCCGGTCTGGGGCACATTGCCGTTCAGGCGGGTATTGCCGGTCGGATTTGGAATCGTCACGCTAAGTGCTGTCGCGTTCATCGCGCCAGACAGGTTAGTGGCTGATCCTCCGCCCTGATAATTTACGTCGGCAAACCGATAAAGTAGTTGCGATGGAAAGGAGTCCAAGAAGTACTGCCCACCACTTGTACCCACCAACGGCAAATTGACGTTTGGCAGTGCGGACTGCGGTATCATGTAACCTTCGACGCCGCCGCTCGCATTGATCCGATTTCCCGCGCCGAAGTACGACGCCGTCATCCTGTTGACGGCAGTGCCTCCCATATCGTCCCGGCCGGCCATCATGCGACCGCGGCAGTCCTGAACACCCACCGTCGTGCTATCACCTCCCGCGCCGTATCCGGCAATGAAAGCCCGCACCGTTTGCGAACCAGTCACCGTCGCTGTGTTCGGGGATGACATAACGATCGTCGAAGATGTCACACTCGCGATCGTCGTCCCGGATGGAATGCCCGTGCCCTCGATCGGCATGCCGACACCGAGCCCCGACGTGTTCGCCACGGAGGTGATCGTATTATTCCCCGACGTCAGCGTGCCAGTCTGCGTCCGCGTCACGGCGGCGAAATAGTCGGGATACGTCGCCCTCGAAAGAGCCTGGCCAATTCCGTAAACTGTCTTTGCAGGCGGTGCACCATACGCACCATAGATCGCGGTCCCAAGCGGAATGGCCGTATTGATCACGCTGCTGCCATCAATGCGCGAGATCGCAACGCGCCAATTGCCGGATCCCAGATGCAGGGCATCGGCCATATCGCCGGCGGACGCGGTGTAGTCGCGCTGGCCAGGCAAGATCATTGACGTGGCGTTATAGGTGATCGGCGTTGCTGCGCTGAACAGTAGCTTCTTTGTCACACCGGCAGGACAGGCCGCCCCAAAGCTTGTGATCGTCGTGGTGCCGCTGATCGTCTGCAGCGCAGCGGGAGCGGCGCAGATATCGGTCGTCGACGCCGCGGTCACCGCCGCCGATCCGCCGCCGACGGGCGGCGACCAAACGTGATTGACGCTGTCGATCGCGCCGACCGCGACCCAATTGGTGCCGTCATAACGCCGCTCGACATTTGGCGTCACCGACGTGTCGAGCCAACCCTGCCCCTTGACCGGGACGCCGGTACAATCGGTTGCCGGCGGCGACGCGCCTGAGAAGAACGACGTGACGGCTGCCATCGCGTCGTTGATTTTCTGAGTCATCGATAGGCCGGAGACTTGCCCGGTCGTTGGCAGGCAGCCGGAGCCTTGGGCGGCAATCGCCGGCGATGAAATCGCCAGCCACGCCAGCGTAATTATGTGATGGCGCCTCATTCCTGGTTCTCCAGCATGTTGCAGACGATTTTATCCTGCAGATAATTTCCGGTGCACGGCTTGGGCCCCGCGATAAATGCGAAGGCGACGGCGGCGAGGGATATCGCCGCCAGGCAAATTAGAGTTTTCTGCTGCACATCGTTCTCCTTGATCCGCGCCAGTACATCGGTGGTCGCGAGAACTGCGATAGGAGACATTATCGATGCGCGCTTGCGGGGTGCGTTACGCGTCACGTCCGCCGTGAGTTCAGTGCGCGGTCGGTCTATTGCTCGAGCGCAGCTAAGGACCGGGAGTCACACCTCAACTGCGCGTCACGCGGGGATTGTCGTTCGAAACACAGATCCGGTCGGAGGGGCAGCGAACAGCGGCAGCGATCGCAGTTGCCCAGGTACGCAGGGTCATTCGCCCGGGTACGCACACGTCACCATTACGACGTACCCGGCTCCAGTTCTCTGCCTTTGCCCGGCGACGAATGGCACCCTCGGTGAGGCCGTGCGCGCGTGCTATGGCTCTGTTCGATATAATGTTTTCGGCATAATCGGCGGCAATCTTAGACCAGTCGATAGAAGGATTTTCTACAAACGTCATGCGGTACGCACCCTTCGTTTATCCAGTCAGGAAAAAATCTGTGCGTGAGAGAAGCGCCGGTCCTAGCCAACTCACTCGACAAGGATCTCACCCTCCCCCGGGGCGCCAGCGCTGCTGGTGATCGTAGATCGGAGCTCATCCAACGCATCGTCCAGGGCCTCCATAACTGCTGGCCGCTGATCCCGGATAGCGAGCTCGGCTTGATACGGGGTCAATGCGCCACGCCTCGTCACGCACCGCACGAACCGTTCTTCGGCAGCTTCAATTGCTCGCATCGCGGTGGCTCGTGCCCTATAAACTTGAAGGTCGGCACTGGAGACGATGTTGCTCTGATCAGGCATGAGAAGCTCCAGGCATTGCGGCCACTCGCTCGGCGGCCCGATAGTTGGCGAGCAGACATTCGCTGGGAAGTGGCGCCTCCGTCGTCAGGCGATCGAACAGGGCAAGATTCTCCATCGTGAAGGGGTCTCGGCCTTCGATCGCATGGAGAAGCCCGCAGCGCAGCGCGGCATCGTCCCTGAGTAGATCTTCGTTCGACTGTTCGCGGGCGAACCACGCGCGGCTGTATCCTGTCCGGATAGCCAGAAACTCGACCTCGCGTTCATCGCTGGCATAAAGCTTCTGTGCCTGATCGATGAGCTGGGGAGCCGTGACGTAGTTATCACCGAGCACGTCGCGTGGAATGGCCCTCGTCCGATGGATCAATAGGCTGGCGTTGTGGCGCGCCCATCGAAAATCCGCCGCGAGAAGTAGCATAATCGCTGCAGACCAGCACTTCATATTCACCTCGGCGCTGATCGGCACAGGAATAGATCGGAGCAAGGCGTAGATCGCCTCGGCTTCATCAACCTTGCCACCTTCGGAATCGATAACGAGATGTAGTCGCCTGGCGGAGCGAGCTTGGTCGATAATCGGAAGAACCTGCTTTACCGAAATGGCATCGGTCTTTCCGATAGCACCGCGGAGTCGGAGAGTTACCACTCCGGCGCCCTGGTCGCCTTGCTGACCTTCGCAGGTGGTCGTCACAAACTCCGAGGCTTTGTTGGGTCTTTTCGAAACAATGCTCATTGGCGAGCATCCTTCCCGCGCTTGACCGCTAGCCTGAACGCATCACTGGCACCTGGCCTTTCACCCGGCGCAGATGGCCGTTTGCAAATCCAGAAACTGCCGTCACTGGTGACGCCCTGCCCCGCAAGGTAGATCTTGTCTCGATCCCACACGCCAGCATCTTCAAACACCGGGCGGGCTTCCAGTTTGGCGACGCGTTCCTCCAGCAATTGTCGCTGTTCTCGATTGAAATCGCGCACAACTGAACCGGTGTACCAAAGATGGGCGAGCAGGTGCTTCAAAGACGCGAACGTGGCTTGGCTGACCAGAACAGGTTGATCTGCGCTATTAGCTTTCCCAGGAGAAGCCAGCTTCTGGCGCAGCGCTTCCACATCGTCCACGATGATCGCTTCGACAAATGCCAGAGATACGGCCTGCTTATCGTCATACATTTCCTTCAAGCGCTTGTGCTCGAACGGCGACGACATATCAATGCTTGATACCCGCGCGCTTTCGCGAGCCTTGCTCCGATCGGCCTCGGTAGTCAGCGTCCATGGCTTACCAAACGAAAAGCCCGTCATGACCGAACACCCTGACCGACGCTCCCAGCAACGTCGATCGCAGCCTGGAGCGGTAGTTCGAAGATTTCGGCCTTTTGCGTCACCGGTGCTTTGAGCATAGAAGGTCGTCCCATATCAGACGTCAAACCCAAGCTCGCGGGCGCGAGAGCGAGGTATCCGCCTGGTCTGAACGCGATCATGACCCGCCTTGCTGTCTCCGAGATCGAGACTGATGACGACGAAACTATTTTCGCGTTCAGCGCGTTGCCGCTGCTTGTTGTCCAGCGTTCGAAGCAACCGATCACCTTCATCGAGAAGCGGGTGGCGCATCGTAAAACTCCTTCGCGAGCACTCTCGATCGTCACAGTACAGACACCAAACAAGACAGCTGTTACGCGTCACATCTTGGGCAGTCGCGCGTTGAAGGCGGCCTGCGCGGCGGCACGGATCTTCGCCTCGTCCTCCGCATCCCAGCCACCGAGCCAGCGGCCTTCGACCAAGACATCGACATCAACCTCGACCATGACCATGCGCACATGGCGGCCATCTGCATTGCGCTGCCTGAACCGACGCATTCGTTCTTTCGCGTCGGAGCGCTTTTTCTCCCACACGTCAGACACCTGATCGCCCACCCGACTTAGCGACTCCGACGCGTCCCGCCGCGACGCGCCGTGCGAAATGTTTGATTGTTTTCGAATTCAAACAGAACGAATATCGACTACTAACCAGACACTTGCCCTTGGTTAGAGCGTCAAAAACCCGATACCCCCCTTTAGATTTTGCTCTCATTGCGCGCGGAGCTAAGGCGCCGGCCTGAGCGCCGAACTCTGTTGAGACGAAACCTCCCCCCTCCGCCCGCTGCTCGAGCTGCAACAGGCCGCTGCGCCAATCGGTCGGGCGGTGATCTAGGTTGAATGCCGCTGTCATGCTACCACCGGTGCTGAGCCTGGCGGCGTCACGTAGGGAACAATGAAAGCGTTCTGCCGTGGGCTGACGATCGGCAGCGGCTTTTCGATTACCTTGTGGTAGCGCCGGATCAGGTCGCCACCGGGGCTCTCGACCTCGACAAAGTATTTGCCGTTCCCCGCTGGCTTTGCCCAAGCCGGAAGCGCGCTCCCTTCAGAGCGCTGCGCTTCGGTGCTATAGTTATTAGATGGTTCAATAGATAGTTCGTGTGCAGCGCGCTTCACCCGTACCGAGCGGTCCGCTTCACCCCTCTGACCTTCTACTTCACCGGTGAAGTCTGCTGCACCGGTAGGAGTGCAGCGCGCTTCACCGGTTAACCGCGCGGATGAGAAATGGAAATTGTTGGTGTTCGCTTTCGCGCCGCCCTTCGTACTCTTCACGCTGAGCCAAGGATCGTCTCCTGATTTAAGCTCTGCGATCGCATCGATGGCGGACCGACGGCTCCGGCCGACGGCCCTCGCTAACGTATCGAAACTAGGATTGCAGAGCTCTGTTTCCGAATTGCGGAACTTCAAAAGCAGTGCAACCGCACAGCACTTAGCTGAGGCAGACAGTTGCGGGTCTGCCATGATGCCCCACAAAATCCGATAATGCTTCGGAGCCCGGTTGGGTTTTGCCGCCATCAGCGCCTCTCACGCGGCTGGGGACTCGCTGCCCACATCAGGTTACGAACAGCGGCATCGAGTGCAGAGAGGTCTCTGGCCACGAGCTCCGGAGCAATGCCCTTTCGGCGCATCACCGCAGCTTGCAGTTCCAACGATCGGCCAATATGGCGCTCACCCGTATCACCACCGAGCTCCAGGGCGCGTCGGCCGATGCTCCACACCAGCGAGCGCCTACGCGCGGCCGGGAATGGCACTACGAGCCCAGACATTAGGCGGCCTCAATGCCAAGCATCTTGCGGAGGGGCGCTGTCGGGACAGTGATTTTTCCACCGATCCGTATGCTTGGAATGTCGCCGCGCTGCACCGCGGCATAGGACGCGTTTCGAGCCAAGCCGAAGCAAATGCGGCCAACGTCCGGGACAGACGCGGTCGGCCTCGACAAGAGCGCTTCAAGTTCGCTGTTCATCATAGCTCTCCGATTATGCACGGAGTTTACCGTGCGAATAAATCGACGAGTATGCGATTTGTTCTCTTGCCGCAACCCATTTGCACGAGATATACCGTGCATAACGTATTATGAGGTACTAGCTGTGACTAACGACGATAAACCAGCCGGACGTCCGAGCCGTCACAAGGACGAACGCCTTTCGAAGAATCGGACGTTTCGGGTCCGTGATCAGCTAGATGGCCAATTGCAGGCCGCTGCGGCGGCTTCCGGGCGCTCGGTAAGTGAGGAGATCGAATTTCGGCTCACGAGGTCTTTTCAGGAAGAGAGCGAATTTGGAGGAATGGATATCCGGCGACTTGGCACTCTACTGACGTCGTCGTTTTGGTTCGCTGGCGAGCGGGCAGCTTCTGCAAATGGACACGCGGACTGGACGCCGAAAGACTGGATGGGTGACCAAGACTGTTATCGGACCGCGCTTTTAAAGGTGACGATGACGCTCATCGAGGGAATGCCTGATCAGTCCCCCAACGAGAAGGCCCTCGTGATCGAGGCTCTCAAAGGTCAGATTGCAACCGGCCTCGTGCGTTCGGGCGAGCTTAAGTTCAAATTCGAGGGCGACGAATGACTGGCCACATCCGCAAGCGCGGCGAACGATCTTGGGAGCTGAAATACGATGTCGGCACCGGAGCCGATGGCCTGCGCAAGACCCGCTATGCCAGCTTCAAGGGAACGAAGCGTGAGGCCGCGATCGAGTTGGCAAGGCTCGTGACGGCCGCGGCCGCAGGCGAACAGGTCGACCCCACTCGGCTCACCGTTGCTGAATTCCTGACCCGCTGGGATAAGGACTGGTGCAAATCGAACGTCTCGCCCAAAACGGCCGAGCGGTACGAGGAGCTGATGCGCCTGCACGTCGTGCCGCACCTCGGAGCCGTCCGCCTGCAAAAGCTACGAGCGGTGCATTTTGTCGAGCTGTACGGCAAGCTGGCAGCGAAGCTCGCCCCGCGCACAATCGGCCACGTCCACCGGGTTCTGCATCAGGCCCTGACGCAGGCTGTCGATTGGGATCTGCTGAGCACAAACGTCGCTTCCCGCGTCAAGCCGCCGCGGGTTGAGGACGAAGAGGTCGATATCCTCACCGTCGAACAGCTCAAGGCCGTCATGGAGGCAGCGCGGGAGGGCTGGATCAATCCGATTGCAAGGCTGGCTCTGGCCACCGGCTTGCGCCGCGGTGAGCTCCTAGCCCTCCGCTGGCAGGATCTGGACCTCGATAATGGCCGGGTGACCGTCGCCCGCTCACTGGAGCAGACGAAGGCCGGGCTCCGTTTCAAGGAACCCAAGACCCGGCGAGGTCGCCGGACCATCACCCTGCCCGTTTCGTCCGTGAATGACATGCGGGCACATTGGAAGGCTCAGCAGGAAATCCGGCTGCGGCTGGGCGTCGGAAAGGCTCCCCCGAAGTCGCTGGTGTTCTGTGACCTCGACGGCGAGCCCCGGCTCCCGCAGACCGCTTCGCAGACTTGGATGAAGGTTACCGCGGCCGCCAAGGTCGCGGCCACCTTCCACAGCCTGCGGCATACCCACGCCAGCCAACTGATCGCGGCCGGCGTCGATATCCTGACGATCAGCCGACGGCTCGGCCACAGCTCGCCGACGGTCACTCTGAACATTTACGGCCACCTGATGCCACAAACCGACGACAAGGCGGCCCTGGCGATCGAGGCCGCGCTGAGCAAAAGCACAGAGATAGAACGGATGGACCCGCTTGCCGGTGGCAATCCGGTGGCAGTGGACGGATCAGGCGGCGCGGAAGGCCGCTAAGTCATTGATAAAATGGCAGGGGCGGTAGGGCTCGAACCTACGACAACCGGTTTTGGAGACCGGTACTCTACCAACTGAGCTACACCCCTACAGGAAAACGGCGCACCGTCATTTCCGCGCCGTTTGAAGCATATGCGACGCCTGATTTGCAAGAGGCGAAGCGAACACCACCCCTTAAACCCGATTATTTTGCGGCATCTGCCGGCAACCGTTTGGCTGGCATCGCGCATTCACGATTCAGGCCAGTACCGGGGGCGTTTTCAAAGACGCAACGTGTCGGCGGGGTGCCGCAGACCTTATCGAGATTTTTGAAGCCGACGCATTTTTGGTCCGGCCCTCGATAGCCGGGACCGCCCTTGCACCCGCAGCCCTCACAAGCAGGGCGCTCGGGGCATGCCGCGTGGCCGACAGACGTCGACCACGCGGATAGTGCCATGACTGCGAGCACTGCAAAGAGAGCCCGCAACCACATTACTCGATGATCGAGGCCACCACGCCTGCACCGACGGTGCGGCCGCCTTCACGGATGGCGAAGCGCAGCTTTTCTTCCATGGCGATCGGCACGATCAGGTGCACTTCCATGGCGATGTTGTCGCCCGGCATCACCATTTCGGTGCCTTCCGGCAGATGCACAACACCGGTCACGTCGGTGGTGCGGAAGTAGAACTGCGGACGGTAGTTGGTGAAGAACGGCGTGTGACGGCCACCCTCTTCCTTGGTGAGGATGTAAGCCTCGGCCTTGAACTTGGTGTGCGGCTTTACCGAACCCGGCTTGCACAGCACCTGGCCGCGCTCGACGTCTTCACGCTTGGTGCCGCGCAGCAGCGCGCCGATGTTGTCGCCGGCCTGCCCCTGATCCAAGAGCTTGCGGAACATTTCAACGCCGGTGCAGATCGTCTTCTGCGTGGCGCGGATGCCGACGATTTCGATTTCCTCGCCGACCTTGACGATGCCGCGCTCGACGCGGCCGGTGACAACGGTGCCGCGGCCCGAGATCGAGAACACGTCTTCCACCGGCATCAGGAACGGCTGGTCAACCGGACGCTCAGGCTGCGGGATGTAGCTGTCGACATTCTTCATCAGTTCGAGAATGGCGTCGTGACCGAGCTTCTGATCCGAGTTTTCGAGAGCGGCCAGCGCCGAACCCTTGATGATCGGAATGTCGTCGCCCGGGAAGTCGTACTTCGAGAGAAGTTCGCGGACTTCCATTTCCACGAGCTCGAGCAGTTCCGGATCGTCGACCATGTCGCACTTGTTCAGGAACACGACCAGCGCGGGCACGCCGACCTGGCGGGCCAGCAGGATGTGCTCGCGGGTCTGCGGCATCGGGCCGTCAGCGGCCGACACGACCAGAATGCCACCGTCCATCTGCGCGGCGCCGGTGATCATGTTCTTCACATAGTCGGCGTGGCCGGGGCAATCGACGTGGGCGTAGTGGCGGTTGGCGGTCTCGTATTCGACGTGTGCCGTCGAAATGGTGATGCCGCGGGCCTTTTCCTCGGGCGCCTTGTCGATCTGGTCGTAAGCGGTGAACGTGGCACCACCCGTCTCTGCCAGCACCTTCGTGATCGCCGCCGTCAGCGACGTCTTGCCGTGGTCAACGTGACCGATCGTACCAATATTGCAGTGCGGCTTGTTACGTTCAAATTTTGCTTTGGCCATAGATCCACCTGTTAAGCCACGCCCGTGCGCAGCACCAAACCGGCGGCTGGTTACAAGGGAAAACGGCCCTGTTCAAGCCCGAACTTCTGGGCCAAGCTCGTCCAACCATGCCGGCGAGCCCCCTATGTAAGCCGGCAAATGACAAGATCAATCAAAGCACTATCGGGAGCCCACATGAACGCCCAAACTGCCGCAAAACACGCCATTTCCCTCGAGACCCCCGAGCTGCCGCAGGCCCGGCCGGAAACGCTGGGATTGTCATCAAACCGTCTTCAAATCATGTCGGACGCGTTCAAGCGCGAGATCGACAAGGGCACCACGCCGGGCGTCACCATGCTGGTCTCCCGCCGCGGCCAGATCGGCTATTTCGAGGCCTTCGGCAAGCAGACTCCAGACGGCGGGACTGCGATGTCGCGCGATAGTCTGTTCCGCATCTTCTCGATGACCAAGCCGATCGTGTCATTGGGCATCATGCAGCTGGTCGAGAACGGCCATATCCTGCTCAACGACCCCCTCGCCAAATACATCCCCGCATTCGCCGACACCAAGGTCGGCGTCGAGCGCAACGGCGCGCTCGAACTGGCGCTGCCGCTGCGCCCGATCACGATCCAGGACCTGCTGCGGCACACGTCGGGCATCTCCTATGAGATCACCGGCAACGGCATGGTGCAGCGGATGTACCAGAAGTCGAATCTGCGCAATCGCGACATCACCAATGAAGAACATGCCAAGATCGTCGCGGGTCTGCCGCTGATCTGCCAGCCCGGCACCGAATGGAATTACAGCCGCTCCACGGACATTCTCGGCCGCGTCATCGAGGTCGTGTCCGGCAAGTCGCTGGGCTCCTATCTCACCGACAACATTCTGGCGCCGCTGCAGATGGCCGAGACCGGCTTCCACACAGCGACATCCAACAAGGATCGCATCGCGCACCCCTTCCCCACCGATCCCTGGACCGGCGAGAAAGTCGCGCTGTTTGATCCGCTGGAGATTCCAAAGATGGAATCCGGCGGCGGCGGCCTCGTGTCAAAGACGATGGACTATGCGCGCTTCTGCCAGATGCTGCTGAACGGCGGCACGCTGGACGGCAACCGCGTGATCGGCAGCCGCACGCTGCACCTGATGGCGTCCAATCACCTCAGCCCCAACGTGAAGCTGGAGACACATCTCGTCCCGCCCGGCCACAGCTTCGGCCTCGGCTTCGCCGTGCGCACGGACGATGGTCACGCGCCCTATGCGGGATCGAAGGGCCAGTTCTTCTGGAGCGGCGTCGCCGGCACGTTCTTCTGGATCGATCCGCAGGAAGAACTGTTTGCGGTGTTCATGTCGCAGGGACCCGGCCAGCGGGAATATTTCAGGACGCTGATCCGGAGTCTCGTCTACGCGGCGGTGGAGTAAGCAAGAAAAACTCGTCATTCCGGGGCGCGGCCGGCGCAAGCCGGACGCGAACCCGGAATCTCGAAATGGCCTGACACCGACGGAGACTCCCACGTCGAGGTTCCGGGTTCGCGGCCGCCGCCTTCGGCGACGTCCTCGCCCCGGAATGACGAGATTGATCTCAGCTAATCGTCGCGCCGCCGTCGATCACCATGGTCTGGCCGGTCATGAAATTCCCGGCTGCAGATCCCAGGAACACTGCAGCGCCTGCGATTTCATCGGGGATGCCGATGCGCAGCAGCGGCGAGCGTGCGGTGGAGGCCTTGAGGTTCTCCGGATTGTCCCACAGCGCTTTCGCAAAGTCGGTCTTGATGAGGCCGGGCGCGATGCAGTTCACACGGACATTGAACTTGCCGTATTCGCAGGCGAGATTGCGCGCGAGCTGCATGTCGGCGGCTTTCGAGATCGCATAGGCGCCCAGGATCGTCGAACCCTTCAACCCGCCGATCGACGACACGATGATCACCGAGCCATCCTTGCGTTCGATCATGTCCGGCACGACCATGCTGGTCAGCCAGTTGTTGGCGACGATGTTGTTGTCGAGAATCTTGCGGAACTGATCGTCGGAAATGCCGGCCAGCGGCCCGTAATACGGATTCGACGCAGCGTTACACACCAGCACGTCGATCTTGCCGAAAGCCTTCTTGCTTTCGTCGACGAGGTTCTGCAGGTTTTCCTTGCTGGAGATATTCGCGGCGATCGCCACCGACGTCCCCGCGCCGAACTGCGCGTTGACCTCCTTCGCCACCTCGTCGCAGACGTCCTGCTTGCGCGACGAGATCACCACCTTGGCGCCGTGCTCGGCCATGCGCTCGGCAATGGCGCGGCCGATGCCGCGCGTCGAGCCGGTGATGACGGCAACTTTTCCGGTCATGTCGAACAGGTTCATGTGTGTTTCTCCCTAGTTTTTTCTGTTTGAGTTTTCCTCCGTCATTGCGAGGAGCGAAGCGACGAAGCAATCCAGTCCTTCTTGTTGACGAAAAGAACTGGATTGCTTCGTCGCCAAGAGGCTCCTCGCAATGACGGCTATGACTAAGCTAGTTTCGTCGGCGTCACTTCCGGCCCCGCCGGCTGATGCATCGCCGCATGCGAGGGATCGGCGATCCATGGCTGCTGGTTGACCATCGGGATGCGCCAGCCACTATGGCCGTCGCTAGCGAGATGATCGAGCCGCGTGACCGAGCAGTTGTCGATGGTGAAAGCGAGACCGCGATCCGGCTGATCGTTGAGCGCAAGGCCGATGGCCGCCTTGATCGTGCCGCCATGCGCCACTGCAATAATATCCTTGCCGGCGTGCTCGACATTGATGCGCTCGATGCCACGGCGCACGCGGTTGTAGAGGTCCATGAAGCTTTCGCCATTCGGCGATGGTTCATCGATGGGCGCGAACCAGTAGCTGCCGACATTGATGGGACGGCTGGCGAAGAACGCCGCGCGGTTCATGCCCTGCCAGTCGCCGAGATGCTGTTCGGCGAAATCCGCTTCATGCGGCATCGCGTCGGGCTTCGGAAATCCTGCGGCCCAGATCGCACTCGCCGTCTGATGCGTGCGCTTGAGATTGCTGGCGACCCAGACAGCATTGCGTGGCAGGATCTTGCCGACCGCATCGAACACCACGCGGTCGCTGCAGTCGCAGTCCATGTCCTTCTGGCCGTAGATATTGCCGCCGTCACTCCGCACCGGGGCGTGTCGCACCCACCACCACCGCGTCGCCGTCACACCTTGAGGGACTGTATGCTGCGCCACGAACGGTTTCTCGGCGTTGGACATCGTGACCACCCTTCAATACTGTTTCATCCGTCCTACGTCAGAGCGCGAAGCGCCTCAAGCATCTTCGCAGCTTGGCACGCATCATTGAATTCCATATGGCGGCACGCCGCACAAAAAACATACAGGGAGAGAGTTATGGGCCGCCTCGCAGGCAAATCCGTCATCATCACCGGCGCAGGCAGCGGCATCGGCCGCGCCGCAGCGCAATTGTTCTCGCTGGAAGGCGCCAAGCTCATCATCGTCGACCGCAGCGAGAGCGTGCATGAGACCGCCAAACTTGTGAGCGATGCCGGCGGCACCATTGAAGCGATCACGGCGGATGCCGGTTCCGAGAGCGACGTGAAGGCCTATGTCGAAAAGGCGCTTTCAAAATACGGCAAGCTCGACGCGATCTGGGCCAATGCCGGCATATCAGGCGGCCTCGTGCCGCTGCTGGAGCAGACCGTCGAGCAATGGCAGGAGATCCTGCGCATCAATCTGATCGGGCCGTTCCTCGCAATCAAGCATTCCATGCCGCATATGGTGAAACAGGGGCACGGCTCCATCGTCCTCACCGCCTCTGTCGCAGGCCTGAAGTCCGGCGCCTCCGGCCATCCCTATGCGTCGAGCAAGGCCGGCGTCATCAGCCTGGTGCAGACCACGGCCTATTCGCTCTCCGGCACCGGCGTGCGCATCAATGCGGTGTGCCCCGGCCTGATCGAGACCGGCATGACCAAGCCGATCTTCGACAATGCCAAGGAGCGCGGCACGCAGGGCAAGATCGGCCAGCTCAATCCGCTGAAGCGCGCCGGCCAGCCGCATGAACTCGCGGCGATGGGATTGTTTCTGGCGAGCGACGAAGCGTCCTATGTGAATGGCCAGGCGATCCCGGTGGACGGCGGCCTCACGGCGTCGATGCCTTACGCGGGCAAACCAATCTAAGACGGAACGCGGGATGGGTTTGGCTTCGCTCAACTCATCCTGCGATCCAGAACAACTGCTGCATGGCCTCCTCGCGGTGCGGCCAATACGGCAAGCGCCGAGGCCACCTGAATGGCGACGCCGATGAAAATCGGTGTCGCGTAGCCGCCCGTAAGGTCGCGCAGAAGCCCCATGGTTGCCGGCCCACAGGCATTGATCACGCCGGCAATCCCGATGGACAGCCCGAGCACAACGCTGAACGCGTTCGACGGGAATTCGCGCTGAACGATTAGCGCCGGCAGCGTGATCAGATTGCCCATCGAAAAGCCGAACACCGCACAGGCAAGGAATAGCCCGGTCGTGCTGGTCGAGAATCCCAATACGCTCAGTGCCGCAGCCTGGCTGAAGATCGATACCGCGGCAGCGCGGCGTGGGTCGACGCGGTCGGCAACGAGACCAAGCGTAATGCGCCCGACCAGCGACATGGCCGTTGTGAGCGAGACCGCGCCGCCCGCCGACTGAAATCCGATTACCGGCGTCAGGATCGATATCTGATGCACGATGAACGCAACCTGCACCAGGATCGCGAACGCGAATGGTGCGGTCAAGCTCCAGAACCCGGGATCGCGCAGGAGGTCTGCACGTGACAATGGCGGAGCCGCATGCACAGCTTCGGCAATCCGCCGTTCCCCTGCGCGCGGGAATCGAACCATGATTGCCACGACCGGCACGAGCACGATCGCCAACACGGCGGCGGCGATATCCAGCGCGTGACGAAATCCGGTCGCTTCGACCAGCAGGACCAGACCGGGCATCAACAAGATGCCACTGAACGTCGCCCCGGTGAAGGTGAGACTGATCGCCAGGCCGCGCTTGCGGTCGAACCACGCACCGACGATCGCCGCAGCGGTGATCGTCCCGAGGCCGACCCAGGCCAGCGCGAGCACGACAAAGCCCGCATAGAGATGCAGCAGGGAGTCCGCCGATGCCAGCAATACAAGACCTGTCGCAAGCGCGGCGATACCCGCGAGGACCAGGCTGCGCGGCCCGATCCAGCGCAACAGATCGCTGACGAACATCGATAGCAGGGAGCCCAGTACGAGGCAGAGCGTACTTCCCGTTGCGATTAACCCGGTCGGCCAATCGTTGAGGCGGCGGAGTTCGGCGACATAGATGCCCTGCCCGTACAGGCCGAAACCGAAGATCGAGATCTGGACCAGACACAGAGCGGCAACAATCCGCCAGCCCATATAGCGCAACGACGTCTCGTCAGCCGGATCGGTCTCGGCCATCGCATGCGTTTGCATTTCCCCACCGCCGCGCTCAATGCGTCCCCATAGAACGCTACCTATGATTGCGGCGCCATGCCATCGCTGCGTATCGGATAGCGGTCAAGAAATAACGCAGACAGTTACAATCCGTCAGGCGGAGCGTTCGATGAATTCGTCGCCAGCAAACGGTCGCGCACGCGCTCGCGGTGGAATGTGTAGATGCCGGACAGCACGATCACGCTCGCGCCGAGCACCATCATGGCGTCGGGCACATCACCGAAGACCAGATAGCCCAGCAGCATCGCGTAGAGCATCTGCGAATAACGCATCGGCGCGACCGACGAGACATCGCCGACGCGCAGCGCGAGGATGACGCACTGGAATCCGATCAACGTCATCACCGCCGCCAGCGCCAGCAAAGCGAGCGAATGAAACGATAGCGCAGTCCAGTCCCCGTGCAGCAGAGTGAACACTGCCCCTGCCAGCGTCACCGCAACGGCGGTGAGAAAGGTGACGAACAGCGTGGGAATTTCGGCCGGAATGCGTTTGGTGACGAGATCGCGCGTGGCGTAGAACAACACCGACAGCAGCGCCACCAACGTGAACTGGCTGTACCCCTCGGCGCCCGGCCGCACGATGATCAGCACGCCAATGAAGCCCGCGGCAATCGCCAACCATCGGCGCCACCCCACCGGCTCGCCCAGGATCAGCACGGCGCCGCAGGTCATCACCAGCGGCAGCGATTGAACGATGGCGGTCACATTGGCGAGCGGCAGCGCGCTCACCGCGACCAGGAACAGCGCCGAGCCGCCGATCTCCCCGGAGATGCGCAGCGCCACCGACGGCACGAACAGCAGCCGCAGCGGCCGTAGCGCGCCCTGATGCACCGCCAGCGCACCGATCATGACGCTGGCGAACAGCCCGCGCAGCATCATCACCTGGCTGAAATGCATCTGCACGGTCAGAAATTTGGCGATCGCGTCGTTGACGCTGAAAGTTGCCATGGACACAGCCATCAGCAGGCTGCCGCGCAGATTGGGAGAGAGAGGCAAGACGATCCTGGGTGAGTTACGGTCAGAGCGGACAGGCTCCGAACAGAGCAAGACTCAGGCCAAATGATTGCGCCTCGTGTGCACCAAAACAGAAACGCGAGCCAGACGACCCGCGCGTCCCTGCCATTCACTGCGCGCTGGGCCCGGCGCTGACAGCCGAGTGGAGCGACCCCCATCCTGAGGATCCGCTGTGATCGCCCTACAACCCATCCGGCGGCATGCTCGGCGCACTGGCCGCCGGCAACCGGTTGCGAACCCGCTCGCGATGGAACGCATAAAGACCGGACAGCACGATCACCGACGCACCGAGAACCATCGGGCCGTCCGGCACATCGCCGAACACGAGGTAGCCAAGCAACATGGCCCACAGCAGTTGCGAGTACCGGAACGGCGCAACAGCGGAGATATCGCCGGCGCGCAGTGCCAGGATCACACACTGATATCCAATCAGCACCAGCACAGCGGCGAGCAATAACAGCGCCAACGCGCCGTTCGATGGCGGTGTCCAGCCGCCCAGCGGAACGAGCAGGATAGCGCCAACGATCGTCACGACGATCGTCGTCAAAAACGTGACGAACAGTGAAGGGATTTCGGTCGGAATGCGCTTGGTCGCGAGATCGCGCACGGTACAGAACGCGACCGACAACAGCGCCAGCAGCGAAAACTGGTTGAATCCCTCCATGCCGGGACGGACCACAATGAGAACGCCGACGAAGCCCGCGGCGATCGCCAGCCAGCGCCGCCAGCCCACCTGCTCACCGAAGATGAGTGCCGCACCGAGCGTGATCGCGAGTGGCAGCGATTGAAAGATCGACGATACATTCGCAAGGGGCAGATGTGCGAGCGACGCCAGAAAAGTCACGGTGCCGCCGATCTCGCCGAATACGCGCAGTGCTACAGACGGCACGAACAGGATGCGCAGCGGACGCAGGGCCTTCCGCTGGGTGGCGAGCGCGCCGATCAGCACGACGGCGAACAGACCGCGCACCAGCATCACCTGGCCGAAGTTCATGTGCAGCGTCAGGAATTTCGTGAGCGCGTCGTTGAGGCTGAAGCCGGCCATGGCTATGGCCATCAGCACGCTGCCGCGAAGACTGGGAGAGAGAGACAAGTGCGTTTCCAGGTCGATCGACGCAGCAGCACTTGCTGCGGCCGGCCCTCTTAGCGGGGCATCTCTGAAGCGATCATGAAAGAGGCGCGATCCCCAGTCGGTCGCGCCTCTTCAATCGTTTATTTCGCGCCCGCGAGCTGTGCGTATTTCCACGACGCCTGCGCCAGCGGCACGGTGCGCTTGGCAGACTCCATCGCCTTGGCTGACGACGCGGTGCCATCGCGAACACGACCGGCAATACCCTGCAGAATGCCGGTGAGCCGGAACAGGTTGTAGCAATAGTACCAGTTGAGATCGGGCACGCTCTTGCGGCCGGCCTTGTCGCAATAGATCTTGGCGGCCTCGTCCATGGTCGGGATGTTGAGCGCCTTGAAGTCGAGCCCGTCGAGGCCCGGCATGATCCACTGCATCAAAAGATAAGTGAAGTCGGCCATCGGATCGCCCAATGTCGACAACTCCCAGTCGAGCACCGCCTGCACCTTCGGCTGCGTCGTATGGAACACCATGTTGTCGATGCGATAGTCGCCATGCACCACCGACACACGCTCCTGCTCCGGCACGGAGGTCGGCAACCATTCGATCAGCCGCTCCATTTCCGGAATCAATTGCGTCTCGGAGGCGCGGTACTGCTTGGTCCAGCGATCGACCTGACGGGAAAAGTAATTACCGGGACGGCCGAAGTCGCCGAGCCCGATTTTTTCGGGATCGTAGCTGTGCAGTTGCGCCAGCGTCTCGATCTTCGCCGTGAAGATCGCGCGGCGATCTTCCTTCGGCACCGTCGGCAGCGCCGGATCCCAGAAGATCCGGCCGTCTTCCATCGACATGATGTAGAACGCCGAACCGATGACATTGTCATCGGTGCAGAGTGCGTAGGCCTTGGCGACCGGGAAGCCTTGCTTGCCGAGCGCCGCGATCACCTTGTATTCGCGATCGACGGCGTGCGCCGATGGCAGAAGCTTGCCGAACGGCTTGCGCCGCATCACGTAGGATTGCTTCGGCGTATTCAGCCGATAGGTCGGGTTGCTTTGTCCGCCCTTGAACTGCAGGACGGTCAGCGGCCCCTCATAGCCTTCCACATGCTCGCGCATCCAGGCCTCGAGGCTCATCTCGTCGAAGCGATGCCGCTCCTCCACAGGCCTCGTGCCGTTATACTCGTCGTCGCGCTTCACACCATCGGTCACGTCAGTCTCCGCTTAGCGTTTCTTAGTGCTTTGCCTCATTGGCATACTTGCGCAGTTCGAGCCGCGCAATGGCACGGTTGTGCACCTCGTCCGGACCGTCGGCGAGACGCATGGTGCGCATCGACGCATAGTCACGGGCGAGACCCGCATCGTCGGACACGCCGGCGGCGCCGTAAGCCTGGATCGCATTGTCGATGATCTTCAGCGCCATGTTGGGGCCGGAGACCTTGATCATCGCGATTTCGAGCTGGGCGGTCTTGTTGCCGACCTTGTCCATCATGTCGGCGGCCTTGAGGCAGAGCAGACGGTTCATCTCGATATCGGTGCGGGCTTCAGCAATGCGCTGCTCCCAGATCGAATATTCGATGATCTTCTTGCCGAAGGCGGTGCGCGACGACAGCCGGCGCACCATCTTCTCCAGCGCTTCCTCGGCCTTGCCGATGGTGCGCATGCAGTGATGGATGCGGCCCGGACCGAGACGGCCCTGCGCGATCTCGAAGCCGCGCCCTTCGCCGAGCAGGATATTGCTGGCGGGCACGCGGACATTGTCCAGCTTCACCCGCGCGTGGCCGTGCGGTGCATCGTCAAAGCCGAACACCGGCAGCATCTTCTCGATCGTCACACCCTTGGCATCGCGCGGCACCAGGATCTGCGACTGCTGCTGGTGCTTCGCCGCGCTCGGATCGGTTTTGCCCATCACGATCATCACGGCGCAGCGCGGATCGCCCATGCCCGACGACCACCACTTGGTGCCGTTGATGACGTATTCGTCGCCGTCGCGCTTGATCGAGGTCTCGATATTGGTCGCGTCCGACGATGCGACATCCGGCTCGGTCATCAGGAAGGCGGAGCGTATCTCGCCGTTCATCAGCGGCTTCAGCCACTTCTGCTTATGCTCTTTCGAGCCATAGCGCATGAACACTTCCATATTGCCGGTGTCAGGCGCCGAGCAGTTGAACACTTCCGAGGCCCAGCCGATATGGCCCATCTGTTCGGCGAGCAGCGCATATTCCAGATTGCTCAGTCCCGCGCCGTGGAATTCGTCGTCTTCATGCGACGACGGCGGCATGAACATGTTCCACAGGCCTTCGGCCTTCGCCTTCTTCTTCAAGTCCTCGACGATCGGGATCACCTTCCAGCGCTCGCCCGCTTCGTCCTGCTGACGATAGATCGGCACGGCGGGGCGGACATGCTTGGTCATGAAGGAGGACACGCGCTCGAGCCATTCGCGCTGGCGGTCCGACATATTGAAATCCATGGGGCGATCCTCGCGTTTTTTAGAATTGTTGGCGGCACTGTTGTCCCGTCGCTGGATCACCGCAAGAGCAAATTTGTCTCTGCTGATGCGGCACAGATCCGCGCGGGGGCGATGGCGTTGAGCAGATGCAATATGCCATCAGGCGCACATTGACATTTCCCGACGCTCAAACGATAGTTTCATACACGCGTTTGAAATGCAATGACCCCGATCCGCGCCGCTTGCATGGGGCCATGTTGCAAAAGGACCGTTTTGACAGGACGATCGCATGGCAGCAGACCACACACGGACGGCGATCATCACCGCAGCCGAACGGCTCTATGCCGAACGCGGCTTTGCGGATGTGACCATGCGTGACATCGTCGCCGCAGCGGACGTCAATCTCGCGGCGGTGAATTATCATTTCGGCAGCAAGGACGAATTGATCGCCGAACTGTTCGTGACGCGCAGCCTCGCCACCAATCGCGAGCGCCTGCGCGAATTGAAGGCGGCGGAGGAAGCCGGCGACGGCCGCGCCGACATCCATGCGATCTTCGCCGCCCTCGTCGGCCCGACGCTGCGCGGCTGCCTCGGCCCCGAGAAACAGCGCTCGGACGCCGCGCGCTTCATGATCCGCGCCTCGATCGAATCCGTGCCGCCGATCCGCAAGATCAAGAACCGCGAGGTCGATCACCTCAAGCGCTTCGCCGCGGGATTGCGCCGATCCCTGCCCGATCAGGATCCCGCCGATATCTTTTGGGCGCTGCATTTCGCGCTGGCCATGGCGCACCAGACCATCCGCGACAGCGAACGCCTGACGCGCATGTCCGACGGATTGTGCGACCTCAACGATGTGCAGGCGATCACCGACCGCGTGGTCGCGGTCGCGGTCGTGGCGCTGACGGGGAAACCGGCCAAGGCCGCGCAGAAGGAACCGGCCAAAGCGAAAGCGCGCGCCTGAACGGTAAAGCCCGGTTCCCGTCCCAGATTGCGCGTGACGCCCCCGCGATTCGCAGCGTATTCCGGGAGCGGATCGGGACCCCAGCATGAGCGCACAGGACGCCATCGACTTCGTGTCGGACAATATCGCGGAAGTGGGCACGCTGATGCGCTCGCTGTCCGGCCGCTATGAGGGCATCTTCGGCAATCTGCGCGCCGCCTATGGCGTCGCCTTCGAACAGGCCGGCAGCATCGCAGACGCCGCCCGCGATGCGACCGCCATTGCGGACGCCGCCACCGCAAGTTTTCGCGACAACATCCCGAACCAGCCGGGCAATGCCTGCACCAGCGGCTGCGCCGCCTGCTGTCATCTCTATGTCCAGGTGCCGCCCGGCACCGCGACTGTGATGGCCAAACATATCGCCGCGCATTTCACGCCGGACGAACAGACGGCACTCCGCACCCGCCTCGAAGTTGCCGCGGCTGCCGCACGCGATGCTGCCGACGTCATGAAACTTCGCATGCGCTGCGCGCTGCTCGGATCGGACAATCGCTGCACGGTCTATGAGGTCCGCCCACTGACCTGCCGCGCCTTCACGTCACGTTCGGTGGCGCGCTGCCACGACGTGGTGTTCGGCGATGTACCCGAGGGCACCGGCGTCGAGCAGAACGCCGCACATTTCCGCATTCACATGGAAGCGACCTTCGCGCTGGAGCAGGCCGCACGCAATCGCGGGCTGCCGGATGCGCAGAAGGGATTGGCGCAGGCCTTGCTGGATGAGATGGGGACCATCGATGGGTCTGCGCCGGAAGCGAAGCGCCATACCGGCTCGTGATGGCGAATGCGCGACCTCGCTCACGACCAACCCAGCCGACATTGTCGATGAGTATTTTTGTCCCTTCGTGGCGCGACTCTACGTTCATATCCAGGGGCTGACGCCCTCCCCGCCGCCGGCTATCGGCGCCGCGATTTGCGTGAGTGCTGGACTGGCGCAGGCGCAGCCGGCTGCGACACGAGTGAGCCCGATTGGTTTGTGACGTAGCCGCGCGATTCCTGCAGCCGGCGCTGGTAGCCCGGCGAGTTCATGAAGCTGCTGCCACCGCCTCGGGCAGATGCCGCGTCAGCGAGCGCGAGTTCGGCGACGGCAGCAAGGATGAGCAGCGCAGCCTTCTTTGACAGGATGGTCATAGTTCGAACCTCTCCGACCTCAGCAAGCAGCGCAAGACAAAATCGTTCCGATAATCACCTGGCACCTGGAATGAGGCTGCAAGCGCGCCCCTGTGTTCCCGATCACCGCACCGTGATCCTCGCCCACGTAATCATCGCGATCCCCGAACGTAACGCTATCGGCACCAAGCCAGAGCGTTACGTGAAAGGACGAAATATGAGAGCGTTTTCTGCTGTAATCACCGGGCTAGGCATTGCCCTGCTGAGTGCAGCCACCATTTCCGCCGCAAGCGCAGCCGAGACGGTTCGCGTGCGCGGCACGGTCGAGAGTGTCGACGGCGCGAAGCTGACGGTCAAAACCCGCGAGGGCAATTCGACCGCGATCAAGCTGAACGACAACTGGAAAGTCACCGGCGTGGCCAAGGCCTCGCTCAATGACATCAAGCCCGGCGACTTCGTCGGCATCGCCTCGCTGCCCAAGTCGCGCGGCGGCGACGGCGCCCTCGAAGTCCTGATCTTCCCGGCCGGCATGAAGGGCACCGGCGAAGGCAGCTATCCCTGGGATCTGAAGCCGAACAGCACCATGACCAACGCCACCGTCACCAACGCCGTCAAGGACGTCGACGGCCGCAACATCACTGTGACCTTTCACGGCAAGGAAAAGACCATCTCGGTCGCGGATGACACCACGGTCGTGACCTTTGCGGCTGCCGCGCAGGCTGACCTGAAGCCCGGCATGACGGTGTTCGTGCCGTCGCAGAAGGCGGATGACGGAACGCTCACCACCGGCAACGTGGTCGCCGGCACCAACGGCATCGTGCCGCCGATGTAGCCCGCGCGAAGCGCGCATTGCCGGGGGATCAGTCGAGCGGTTTGTCGTCGTCGGTCGGAGGCTCTGCCTCCGGTGAGCAGATGTCGCCGCCGCCGAACTGATCCTCCGGAGCGGGGTGATCTCCGAGAATCGTGAGCGGGTCCGGCTTTTCGCCCGGACCTTCCGGAGCCCGCTCCGCTGGCTTGCGAACATTCATGCTGGTGCCTCCCTGTGCATGCCAACGCGGCCCCGTGCAATCCGTTGCATGGGAGGCGACGTCTGCGTTCTGAATGGGAGCGTCCTAGATCCGCGCCGCGATCAGTTGCCGGATGCGCAGAAGGGACTGGCGTAGGCACTGCTGGACGAGATGACGGGTTGATACGGGCCCTGCTCGATGCCGGACGCAACGACTGGCCGGAGAGCTATTTACCGCGCATTAAGCATAAACTGCCATCTTCCCATCGAAGCTGCCGACATAGGTGCCTCAGATGATTTCGGAAGCACAAATTTTACGTTTGATTGCCCTGCCACTGGCAGGTTGCGCCTTCCTGATCGCCGTTTATCTCACGACCGGAATCGGCTTGAGATAAAGCGACGCGGAAGCCGAGCAGCGGCTCATCCGGAAGCGGAAGAATGCGCTATCCCGCAACGCCCTGCCTGCGTTGCCTCCCTTGCGCGGCACCGCCAAGGTGGAAGCTTGAAAGCTCCACGTCCGAACGAAAACGCCCTAGATGCGCGCCGCGATCAACTGCCGGATGAACTCCGGCGCCTTCGCGCTGGGCAGCCACCGCGTCACCGCGATCATCTCCGCGTCGCGATCGATCCAGATCATGTTGCCGCCGGCACCAAGCGCATAGACCGCCGTGTCCGGCGCATTCTTGTTGGCATGCGGCCCGCGGTTCAGCCACCACAGGAAGCCGTAATTCGGCTGCTGTGACGACTGCGTCCACATCGCGTCGACCCAGGCCTGCGACAGCAGCCGCTTTCCATTCCAGTCGCCGCCGCGCGCCATGAGCAGGCCGAAGCGCGCATGGTCCTCCGCGCCGATGAACATGCCACCACCCCAATGGCCGCCGCCCGGCACCGACTGCATCCGCTGACCGTCGATCTCGACGAAGGAATTGTCATAGCCGATCCACTCCCAGTCCCTGGACGCGCCGATCGGATCCATGATGCGCGCACGCAGCACCTCCGGCAGCGGGTGCTTGAACAGATGCAGCAGGCAGAGCGACAGCAGGTTCACGCGCACATCGTTATATTCGTAGAAGCTGCCCGGCGTTTGCAGTTCGCGCAGCTCGCCCTTGCGGCTGTTGTCGGCATTCGGCGCGACCAGACGGTTGTGATCGATCTGGTCCGGCTTGCCGAACAGCTCGCCGCGCCATTCGCTGGTCTGCTCCAGCAGATGCCGCCAGGTGATCTTGGCGTTATGCGCATCCGCAAATAGCGGACCGGGCACGCGCCTGCCCACGGGCTCGTCGATATCCCCGATCAGCCCGTCATCCACTGCGAGGCCCGCCAGCACGGCGAGATAGCTCTTAGCGATGGAGAAGGTCATATCCGCCCGCGCGGTCTCGCCCCACGACGCCAGCACGCGCCCATTTTGCAGCACCATGCCCGCAGAGCCGCCGCGCTCACGCACCGGACCGAGCACGGCACTCCATGGCCCGACCTCATTCCAGTCCACATTCGGCGCGTAGCGGCCGTCCTCGTAATAGAACCCGCGCGGCCAAGGCGTTTCATTGGCCTGCGCGAATGCCACGGCTGCTGCGAGCTTGTCCGGCGCGTAGCCGGCGGCGCGCGGATCGATTTTGTCCCAGGCGCTGGCGGCGGGGAAATAACGGGGGTCTGTCATGGGGTATTGGGCTCGCTTTGGGCAACAGGCGGCGGTTATTGACCGGATAGGGACTGACGGCAAGCTATCGAGACGTGTGTGATGCCACCCATTCGGATTAGACTAGCGATTGCCCTTGAGCGGACCTTGGCATGTGAGAGGACTTGGGATGTCTCGGAACTTCGGATCAAACGAAGGTGGCGGTTTCAACGAGATCACGAAGGAATACAAGGCAGACAGTACGATAGAGAATTACGTGAGGCTTCGGCGCCGAAATCCGGAGGCTGAGATCGAGGTCAGCACGATCGGCGGGTTCGAGTCGATGTTCTACATGCGCGAAGAACTAGCTAAATACGGCATCGATCCCGAATTGCTCGGAGGTATCCTTGATGCTGATCAGGACGCGATCAGCGAAATGGCTCTTCGGCTCATGGAGAAGATCATCGAGGCACGGGAGATCGCCGCCGATGGCGAAACTCACCTGATCCGACGTGGGCTAGCTATCCCAGAAAAGCTGATCGATTGGATGATCTGCTGCTCACTCGATGCACTCAGCTGGAATGATAACCTGATGATTCCACGTGACCTCATCGTTCTTATGCGGGAGCAGCTGGGTGGATCCAACTTGCATTACGAGAAAGAAGGAGAAATCCGGCAGAAAAAACAAAACGCTGGACTGATAGCTGGACAGCTTATGGCGCGAGGCGTCAATCCCACATTCAAGATTATTGGTGAAGCGCTTGGAGTAGCGCCAAGTACCGTCAAGCGCTGGTTTGGGCCAGGAGAGTTTGAGCAGGAACGAGACGTTCATGCAAAATGGTTCGACAAGGATGGCAAACTGCGTCCACTAGGTGAACCTAGAGAGTGAGCGTTGCACGCGATTGTACGTGCGCAACGGCGATGGACCGGGCATCGTCCGCACGAACCCACCATTTCGCAGTCGAGACATGGCAAACAAACCCAAACTGAAAGTGCGCATCCCATTCGTTTTGGAGGCTGCAGCTGAAGGCAATCTCGCTATCGTTCTACTGTTTGCACTCGCGCTGGTAACGATCACTTTGATCGGGGGATGGCGCTAGGACTAGCGTCCGCCAAATTAGGGAATGTCGCGTGGTAGGACACCGTAAACTGGACGGCCCTCAATAAAGCCCCAACAACCGAGCTCATCTTCCCAGCACTTGAAGGCCTCGCGAAAGACGTCCAGCGCTTCGCGTGCCGCCCCATCGTCGATTACACTCAAGCGATAGAGATACAGGCCCAATGGTTGCCCGGCTTGCATGCGGCCAGCCATCGACTGCGGCTGCCATCCTCCTTCAGCCTTTACCTCGGGATCCGGCTTACGAATATTCATGTGCTTTGAGCCGGTCGCTATCTGCCAACACAAATGGAGCGAGCGGTGCCGACCGCGGAGTGCGGCTTGAAAGATTTCAAGCGACCCTTTTGTTGACGCGCTCAAAGAAAAACTAAGATGCGATGCGATTAGCGCGCGCCGCTCGACATCAGAACTTTCCCAAGACCAGTCGCTAAGATGCCAAGCCGTAATCGCACAATTGAAGGCATGATAAGCAGGCGCGTGGGCGAACGCGAGCTTATGCTCGGTGCCAAGTGACATCTCAAGCTGCTTGATTTCCCAATAAAGCTTGTGAAGCATGTGATCCGGGGTGGCCAGCGCAAACACTTGTCCGGGTGGTTGTGGTGGAGGATCAATGTTTATTGTGTGCGACACGATGCCTCCAGTAGCGGCCTGTGAGGAATCCTAGATTCAGATCACCATTCTCAGCGCCCGCTAGGTCACAAAAATCAGAAGCAATATCGCGCGCCTACAGCAGCCCACTTCCTCGAAATCTTCTTCTCTGCTGAGATCACGAAGCGGATCGATGGCTCACTTGAAAAATGCGCCCGAGGAGCGTCCGAGAAAAATGGGCGTCTAGCTTTCAGAGACTCTTGGCGGAGTCCGGGCACCACATAACACGCTGAATTGTAGGAGATATACCCGTTGTTGAATTGGAGCGGGTAGAGGGAATCGAACCCTCGTATTCAGCTTGGAAGGCTGCTGCTCTACCATTGAGCTATACCCGCGTGCCGCGTCAGGTAACACGTTGCGCGGCGGGTCTCAACCTCATGTGAGGTCGCATCCCCTGCCCGCTGCGACACGCGGATTGCGGTTTGATTTCAAGGGGATGGCGTGTGGAAATGGGATGTCCGGCTGTAGGCCGGCCGTCAATGCCGGGCCGCCCTCTTTGTCATTCCGGGGCAGGACGGACCGCGAAGCGGGCCGGACTGAGCCCGGAATCCCGGAGTGTTTAGCGCTGAACATGCTGGGATTCCGGGCTCGGTCCCGTCGCCTGCGGCGCCGGTCCCGCCCCGGAATGACGAGTGTGGGGCAATCAAACATTTTTTCCTATCTGCCATTGACAACATCCCTACCATGATTATATTCCCCCTCGTCCAGCCTCGATGAGAGGGGCGAGCGCGATCGTCACGTTCGCGGGGCTGGATGCGGTGGACGCCGGAGATGCGGCGTCACGCGGTTCATGGGTAACGTCTGTCTTCGGGCAGGACGGGTCTGCGCCAGCACTGCCACTGGCAAGGAGACGGCCGACCTTGAGATGGAAAGATCCCTGGACAGTGTGACGGACGACCAAATTGAAACGCGTCCGGCTTAAGTGCTTGAGGCTACCCTGTCCCTCCGCCCTGGGACACTAATTTTGGTGATGGGGCCGTTCGCCAAGGCAGATGTGCAGGCAACCGAAAAAACACCGCAGGCGGAACGCCGGGCACTTCGCCCAGCGCGTCCGAAAGTCCTGATGCACTCTATAGATTGCGGAAGACCGCATCGCATCAGGCCCAAGGGTGCAACGGGCACCCGGCGTTCCGCACGCCCTCTCGATTGAGGGTGGGAAGGAATGCGCAAAACTCGGACGCCATTGGCGCCGCGAGAATGCGAGCGCGTGACTCTTTGAAATTTTGGAGATGCGATGGCGCGACGGCGCCAGAAATATCCCTCCCCCCGCGCGAAGCGAAGCTTCGCTAGGCGGGGAGGGTCGGCCGAGCGAAGCGGAGGCCGGGGTGGGGATTGCCCCCCACGTGAGGGCGCCGCTTGTGGCACCCCCACCCGACCGGCCAAGCGGCCGGCCACCCTCCCCGCAAGGGGGAGGGAAAAGAAGGACCTTACCAGGTCGCGAGGACCGAGCCCTTGAAGGTCTTCTCGATGAAGTCCTTCACTTCTGGCGACTGATAGCTTTCCACCAGCGTCTTCACCCAGGGCTTGTCCTTGTCGGCGGTGCGCACGGCGATGATGTTGGCGTAAGGACCCTTCGGGTCCTCGCGCAGGATCGCGTCCTTCACCGGATCGAGACCGGCCTGGGTCGCGTAATTGGTGTTGATCCCGGCGACGTCGACGTCAGGCAGCGTGCGCGGCAGCTGCGCGGCATCGACCTCGGTGATCTTCAGCTTCTTCGGATTGTCGGTGATATCGAGCAAGGTCGGCTTGAAGCCGACGCCGTCCTTCAGCTTGATGATGCCCTTGTCGCGCAGCAGGATCAGCACGCGGCCGCCATTGGTCGGATCGTTCGGGATCGCCAGCGTGGCGCCGGACTTGACCTCGTCCCAGGTCTTCACCTTCTTCGAATAGATGCCCATCGGGAAGTTGATGGTGTTGCCGACAGCGACGATCTTGTATTTGCGATCGGCCACCTGGTTGTCGAGATAGGGCTGATGCTGGAACGAATTGGCCTGCAAGTCGCCGGCTTCCAGCGCCGCATTCGGCACGACGTAATCGGAGAATTCGACGATCTGGATGTCGAGGCCCTTCTTGGCGGCGACGGCCTTGGCGGCTTCCAGCACCTGCGCATGCGGACCCGGCGTCACGCCGACCTTGATGGTCTCGGCTGACGCAGCGCCGGTGAGCGCGGCGAAAGCGAGGATGGAGAGAAAGTAACGACGAAGAGACATTGTGTTTTCCATTGTGAGTAAACGAGTGTGAGCGGGCCCGCTGACGCGAGCGAGATGCTCAGGAATGTCGCGTGCGCTTGTCGAGGCGGCGCGAGATGAAGTCGCCAAGGCTCTGCACGCCCTGCACGAGACAGATCAGCACGGCGACGACCGTCGCCATGACTTCCGGCATGAAGCGCTGATAGCCGTAGCGGATACCGAGATCGCCGAGCCCGCCGCCGCCGACGGCGCCGACCATGGCGGAATAACCGATCAGGCTGACGGTCGCGAGCGTGAGCGCCAGCGTCACCGCCGGCATCGCTTCAGGCAACAAGACCTTCCAGACGATCTGCAGCGGACTGGCGCCAAAGGCACGTGCGGCTTCGACCAGGCCCTGATCGACTTCGCGGATGGCGCCTTCGATGACCCTGGCGATGAACGGCGTCGCCGCGATGGTGAGCGGCACCACGGCGGCGCTGGTGCCGATGGAGGTGCCGGCGATCAGGCGCGTCAGCGGCACGATGGCGACGACGAGAATGATGAAGGGCGTCGAGCGCGTGGCATTGACGACGAGACCAAGCAGCCGATTGACGTTCGGCGCCGGGAACAGCTCACCGGCCCGGCTGGTCGCCAGGAAGATGCCGAGCGGCAATCCGGCCAGCGTGCCGAAAATGCCAGCCAGCGCCACCATGGTGAGCGTGTCCAGCGTCGACCACAGGATCATGTTGATCAGTTCAGGCGACATAGCCGAGATGCTCCACGGTGTTGCGGGTCGCGGTGAGATCGGCGATCAGCTTCGCCTGCAATTCCGGCTCGGCCGCGACGGAGGCGATCAGCGTGCCGAACGGATGATCGGCAACATATTCGATCTGGCCATGCATGATGTTGAAATCCACACCATAGGCGCGCGTCAGCCGCGACAGTACCGGCTCGTCCGCATCGGCGCCGGTGAAGGCGATGCGGATCACGGCCTGACGGCCGGGCGCATAGTCCGCAAGCAGCTTGGCCTGCAGCCATTCCGGCACATTGCCGCCGGTGACCTCGCCGACGAAGCGCTTGGTCGTCGCATGTGTGGGCTTCGAGAAAATCTCGTAGGTGGTGCCCTGCTCGATGATCTGGCCGCCTTCCATCACGGCGACGCGCTGCGCGAGCTTCTTCACCACCGACATTTCGTGGGTAATGAAGAGAATGGTCAGGTTGAGATCCGCATTGATCTGCTTGAGCAGCGCGATGATCTGAGCGGTGGTCTCGGGATCGAGCGCGGAGGTCGCCTCGTCCGACAGCAGCACCTTCGGCTTGGTGGCAAGCGCGCGTGCGATGCCGACGCGCTGCTTCTGGCCGCCTGAGAGTTCGGCGGGATAACGGTCGCGCTTGTCGGCGAGACCAACCATGTCGAGCAGCGGCTCGACGATGCCCTTGATCTGGTTGCGCGGCGTGCCGGCGATCTCCAGCGGCAGCGCGATATTGTCGAAGGCGGTGCGCGACGACAGCAGGTTGAAATGCTGGAAGATCATGCCGATGGAGCGGCGCGCCTGACGCAGCGCCTTCTCATCCAGCGATCCGATGTCGAGGCCGTCGACGGTGACCTTGCCGTGGGTCGGCTGTTCAAGTCCGTTGATCAGGCGGATCAGCGTCGACTTGCCGGCGCCGCTCTTGCCGATCACGCCGACAATGGCGCCTTCGGGCACCACGAGGTCGATCGTGTCGACCGCCTTCACCTCGGCGGAATCCTTCCGCGACGGGAAGATCTTGCTGACGCCATCGAAGGAGATGATGGCACGCCCTTGTTGGCCAGGATCTTGCGGATCGAGAACTGGCACGGGCGCTCCGGTCGGCTTGGACAGGGGAGCGTTCATTGAATGACGTTTCTGCGCAGTTGTGAAGCACGGGGCCGGCCTGCGTGTCGCGGGCGCCGTGGCTGCAACCTACTGATTTCGGGCATTATTTCAACCGCACTGCACAAATGAGGAAAATCCAGCGGTTTCAATGGCCTGCGGGAGCAAAAGAGTGCCGGGAGACGGCTGGTGACAGCGCTAATCGTCTCCCGGCGAGTTTTCGGGAGCTCAGGAGCCCGGGGTCCAGGTCCAGACGATGTCCTTCACGTTGATCGCCTTGGGGATCAGGCCGAGCTTGTGGAAGCGATCCGCCGTTTCCTGCTGGGTGGCAATGATCCGGTCATTGATCGGCACCACCGTGTAGTTCGACCGTTCGACGGCGCGCGTGGTCGCCGCCTTGTCGACGCCGGTCGCCTCCTGAAGCTTCGTTGCGACCTCCGGCCGATTGGCCTCGGCCCATTTCCCTTCATCGGCAAAGGTCTTGTTGAACAGCGCGACGATGTCCGGGTGTCTGGTGGTGAAATCCTTGTTGGCGAGAAAGAACGAAATCGAATCCTGCACATCCTTGGAGAAGGCAATCACCCGCGCCTGTTTGCCCTCGGCGAGCGCGAGATACGGATCCCAGATCGACCACGCGTCGATATTGCCACCGGCGAATGCCGCCACCGCGTCGGCGGGGCCGAGATAGACCGGCGTGATATCCGCATAGGTCAATCCGGCCTTCTCCAGCGCAGCAATGATGGTGTTATGCGCGCTCGATCCCTTGCCGAAGCCGACCTTCTTGCCCTTGAGATCGGCGAGCGTCTTGATCGGCGAATTGTCGGGAACGACGATGCCCTGATTGTAGCCCCGCGACGGGATGGCGGCGATATAGACGAGATTGGCACGCGCAGCCTGCGCGAAGATCGGCGGCGCGTCGCCGGCATAGCCGAAGTCGACATTGCCGGTATTGATCGCTTCGAGGATCGGCGGCCCGAACTGGAACTCGACCCAGCGCACGCTGATGCCCTTTTCCTTGAACACCTTTTCGAGCGTCGCGCGCTGCTTCACGGCCGGGAAGATGCCGGCCTTCTGAAAGCCGATGCGGATTTCCTTCAGCTCCTGCGCAGTCACCGGCGATGCGGTGAGCCCGGCGGACAGCAACAAGGCTGCGGAGAGACCTGCGACCACGGATCGTCGGGAATAGGACATGCGCTGTTGCTCCATTTGCGCCCGGGGGATGCAAGGGCGTGATGGTCAAACGCTACGCGCGATTGCGAAGATTGTGCTTTCAAAGGTCGCGGGCAGTCTGCAAGTTTTGCAATCCTGACGTCGGCTCCCGGAGCAGCTTCATCTCCGCCGCGGGGAAATAACCTGCTCTTCCGGAGCCACCCTGAAGGCATGCAGAGAACGTTTCCGCTGCACAACAAGGCCATCGCAGCATGCCTGCATCGCCGCGCCCGGAACTACAGTTGGCCATTTCATTGACGGAAACGAGCCGCTCTCGCACCTTTGCTGCTCACGAAACATCATCAGCAAAGCAGTGCCAACATGCTTCCGATCCACATCGCCCGCTTCATCGAACGCTTCGTGTTCCGGCACACCCGGGCGCTGCAACTGGCCGCCGTAGCCTCCATGCTGTCGGTCTCCTTCGCCTGCGCGCAGACACCGGACGCGGTGCGCATCGGCTATCAGAAGTCGTCGACGCTGATCGCCGTGCTGAAGACCAATGGCGAATTGGAGAAGGCGCTCGCGCCGCTCGGCGTGAAGATCAGCTGGCATGAATTCACGAGCGGCCTGCCGCTGCTCGAGGCTATCAACACCAACAATGTCGATTTCGGCGCCGATGTCGCCGACACCGTGCCGCTGTTCGCGCAGGCCGCCGGCGCCAAGCTCGCTTACATCGCCGAGGAAGCCGCCTCGCCTGCCGCGCAGGCGATCGTGGTCCAGGCGGAGTCGCCGCTGAAGACCGTGGCGGACCTCAAGGGCAAGAAGGTCGCGGTCACCAAAGGCGCCGGCAGCCACTTCCTGCTGCTCGCCGCGCTGAGCAAAGCCGGCCTCACCTTCAAGGACATCCAGCCGGCCTATCTGCCGCCTGCGGATGGCCGAATCGCCTTTGTCGGCGGCAATGTCGATGCCTGGGTGGCATGGGACCCGTTCCTCACCAGCGCACAGCGCCAGTCCAACGCCCGCGTGCTTGCCGATGGCAGCAACGGCCTTGCCAGCTACAAGCGCTACTACCTGTCGTCGGCCGCCTATGCCGACAAGCGCGGCGATGTCCTGAACGTCATTTTCAAGAAGCTCGATGAAACCGGCAAATGGGCCAAGACCGAGCCGAAGGAAGCCGCCAAGCTCCTCTCAAGCCTGTGGGGCATCGACGCCGCCACCGTCGAGGAAGCCAACAGCCACCGCTCCTACAAGGTCGGCGCCGTCACCAAAGCCGGCCTGTCCGAGCAGCAGATCATCGCCGACGCCTTCTTCAACGAAAAGCTCATCCCCGTGAAGGTCGATGCCAGCGACGTGAAGATCTGGGCGCCGAAATAATCCCATTCTGACATTCCCTGAAAGACAACGACAATGAAGACCGCCCTCTCCGTCATCGCCGCCACGATGCTCGCACTCGTCTCCTTTGGCGAGCATGCCGATGCGCAGTCCGCCACCAAGCCTGAACTGAAGGTCGGGTTCGTGCCCGGCCCCTATATCGACGGCTTCAAGAAGGGCGTCGAGCCCGAGCTGAAAAAGAAGGGCTACACCGTCAAATACTATGAATTCTCCACCGGCCTGGAAGCCAACACCGCAGTGTTCAAGAACGACATCGACGCCAATGTGATGCAGCATACGGTGTTCCTCGACAGCTATAACCAGCGCCAGAAGACCGACCTGACCGGCATCATCACGGTGCCGACGCCGCCGATGGGTCTCTATTCGACCAAGCACAAGACGTCCGATGCCGTGAAGGCCGGCGCCACCGTGGTGGTTCCCAATGATCCCGTGAACCTGCAGCGCGCACTCTGGATCCTGCGTGATCTCGGCTGGATCGAGATCAAGGACAACAACCCCGTCGATGTCACAGAGCTCGACGTGATCAAGAATCCAAAGAGCATCAAGATCGTGCCGCTCGAGAACGCGCAGGCGCCGCGCGCCCTCGGCGATGCCGATTTCGCCGCCGTGCAGGGCAATTTCGCGATCTATAGCGGGCTGAAGCTGACCGAGGCCTTCGCACTGGAAAAGATGACCAAGCCCTACACCAATGTCGTGGCCGTCCGCCGGGGCAATGCCGAGGCGCCGTGGGCGAAGGACATCGTTGCGGCCTATCAATCGGACACGTTCAAGACCGCGATCCGCAACGACAAGTTCTATGCCGGCTTCACCCTGCCCGAATACTTCAACTGAGCGCAACCTACGCGCGCAGGCCGCCATAGCGCGACAATCATACCGAACCGCGGATTTGACTCCCAGCGCGGCTCGGTTACGCTTTCCGGAGGCGTTATGAGACGCCTTCGGAAACGAGGGACATGAGAGGTCGGGTCGTCGGGCTATTGCTGGTTTTGTACGCGATCGCCACACCGGCGACCGCCCAGACGCTGTCAAACTTCGAGATCGCCGCCCGCTCCCGCGGTACCCCCGACATTCCCGGTCTCAACATGGTCTGGCTGAGGCCATGGGCCGATCTCCGCCACGCCCGTGAATGGCGCAACATCGTCGTGCATCAGTCGGAAGGCGCGGTCGGCTCCGCCTGGCGTAACGCCGTCGCGCAGATGCAGAAACCCGATCGTCGCGGCGTCGCCATCTGGATCGAGACCGACGGCACGGTTTACTGGTCGACGCCCGAATGGGCGGTGCCGAACCATCTCAACCGCGGCAACCGCAACGACAACAAGTATATCGACAACAGCGGGACCTATCAGCAGATCGACAATGACTCGTCCATCGGGGTCGAGTTCGTCGGCAACTATCCGAATGTCCGCAAGCCGCCCACCGATGCCCAGATCGCGGCTTGGCGCGTGCTGGTCCGCGTGTTGCAGGCCCGCTACGACATCCCGAATGAGCGCGTCTTCGCCCATAACTGGATCGACTACAAGGATCGCCGCTACTGCGAAGGCTGCGAACTCGCCAGGATCGCCCGGACCCAGGGAATCGAGACTGCGCAGCAGATAGCCCCTGCGCATCAAGCCGAGAGCAGCAAGTAGGCCTTACGTTCCGACGCGCAGCGCCGCGCGCTGCTTGCGCAGATAGGCGATCACCGACAGCGCGGTGATGCGGCCGGTCTTCGGGTTCTCTGACGGGATGTTTTCGATCTGCATCGAGAACCGTGCGGAATCCGAATCCACCTCGACACGATGGACGTTGCGGGTCAGCGCCGGATCGGCCCAGATTTCCAGCGTCGTGGCATCAGGCCCCGCGCCCGCAAGCGACAGCGCGACGGCGACATTGAGATTGGCGGGAAAGCCCTTGGCGGCTTCGCGCGCCGTGCCCTCGAAAATCTTCATCGGTTCGGTGATGCTCTCGATGTCGATCTTGTTCTCGACGATATAGGGCGCGCCGGCGAGACCCTTCACCGGCTTGCGCGTCACCATCCTCACCGAATTGATCTTGCCTTCGGCCGCTGCGGTCACCGCATCGAGCCCGATCAGGGCGCCAGTCGGCACTACGATCTGACCGCCATTCTGCTTGGCCAGCGCGACGAGATCCTCATTGAACAACAGCGCTCCAGCGCTCAGCACGATCGCGGTCTTGCCCTTGCTGACGAACGGCTTGACGATTTCGGGCAGCAGCTTGGCCGGCGCACATTCGATCACGATATCGGCGACATCCACGAGGCCTGCGATGGGCAGCACCGGCGGCGCCTTGCCGAGACCGGACAGGAACGCCTGATGCTTCTCCGGATTCTGCACGGCGATCGCCGCCAGAACCAGACCGTCGATGCCGCGGTCCAGGGCTTCCGCCACCTTGCGGCCGATCGGGCCAAGGCCAACAATGGCCACGCGCGTGGCAGACTTTGCTTCAGTGCTCATCAGGTCTATCTCGTCCAATGATTTCGGGGCCACGCCGCCATATCCGGAAACGGTTCTCCCCCGGAAAGGCCGCAATGTCCATGCGGTGACGTCAGCCAGTTTAGAAGGCTTCCGGCCTCACGCCATCGTGCAGCACGTGCGACAATCCCGGGCTTGCACGTAAAAGGACGTTTCGCTACCTCTGCCGTGATTGCTGTCTCGGCGAGGCCGCACGTAAGCGTTAACGTGAACCAACGCGCCGATCGAACCTGATCCAGGCTCGACCTGCGCGACATCGCGTCAAACAGGCCGATCTGGATTCCCCGGGAATCCACATGACCGACACATCTTCAGACACCATTTCCAACGATCTTCATCGCATCACGCGCGTTCGCCACGAGCTGAAGCGCCGTCTGCTGACCGTCAAGCGCGTGACGTCGGTGACGCCGTACATGAAGCGCATCACCCTCACCGGTGACGACCTCGAAGGCTTCGTGAGTGCGTCCTATGACAACCACGTCAAGGTGTTCTTCCCGCGCCCCGGCGAAGCCGAGCCCTTGATGCCCGTCTTCAGCGAAGGCCGTGTGCTGGTCGATGAGAGCACGCGGCCAATCGCGCGGGACTACACGCCGCGGCGTTATGACGAAACCGCGAAAGAACTCGACCTCGATTTCGCCATTCATGATGCGGGACCTGCCACGACCTGGGCCGCCGAAGCGAAGCCAGGCGATAAAGTCGGTATTGGCGGCCCGCGCGGCTCGTTCGTGGTGCCGGACGACTTCGACTGGTACCTGCTGATCGGCGACGAAACTGCCCTGCCCGCCATCGGCCGCCGACTTGAAGAACTGCGTCCTGCCACGCGGGCCATCGTGATCGCAGAAGTCGCCGACGCCGCCGAGGAGCAGGTCTTCGCAGCGAAGGCCTCCGTCACGATCAACTGGCTGCATCGAGGCCAGCACAGCGCCGGATCGACCACCCTGATGGAAGATGCTCTGCGCAACCTCAAACTTCCCGTTGGAGACGGCTACGCCTTCATCGCCGCGGAATCCGAAGTCGCCAAGCGCCTCCGCAAGATTCTCGTCGACGAGCGCCAGCATCCCAAGGCATGGGTCAAGGCATCGGGCTATTGGAAAGGCGGCGCAGAGAACTATCATGAACCGCATGACGATTGATCGTCACATCTGCAGATAGCAGGGAGTACCGGTGTCCCATCGTTTCACGCGCCGCGATTTTACCGGAGCGGCCGGCGCGCTCGCCGCCGGCCTCGCCGTCCCGACTGCGCAGGCCGAAGCTCAAACAGTCTCGGCCACACCGGCAATGCTTGCCAACGACCGGCGTTTTCCGGCGGATTTCGTCTGGGGCACCGCAACGTCGGCCTATCAGATCGAGGGTGCCGTCGCGGCCGAAGGCCGCGGCCCCTCCATCTGGGATAGCTATTCGCACACACCGAGCAAGATCCGCGGCGGCGGCAACGGCGACCACGCGGTGGATCATTTCCATCGCTACAAGGAAGACGTCCAACTGATGAAGGCGCTGGGCGGGAAGGCCTATCGCTTCTCCATGTCATGGTCGCGCGTATTTCCGACCGGCGTGGGCACGCCCAATCCGCAAGGGCTGGATTTCTACAACCGCCTCATCGACGAGCTATTGGCCAATGGCATCGAGCCATACGCCACGCTGTATCACTGGGATCTGCCGCAGGCGCTGCAGGACCGCGTCGGCGGCTGGGCGTCGCCAGATACATCGAAGGCGTTTGGTGATTATGCCGCCCATGTGGCGCAACGTATTACCGACCGCGTCAAGAACATCTTCACCATCAATGAATGCGGGACCTTCGTGGATTTCGGCTATGGCCACGGCCCGGTCGAGCTCGCGCCCGGCCTGAAGCTGCCACAGCCGCAGCTCAACCAGGTTCGCCATCACGTCGCACTGGGCCACGGCATGGCTGTGCAGGCGATCCGCGCCAATGGACGCGCTGACACCAAGGTCGGCGTTGCCGAGAATGTCGCATCCTGCGTCCCGGCCATCGAGACGCCTGCCAATATCCGCGCAGCCGAAATCGCAACGCGCGAGATGAATGGCGGCTACATGACCGTCATCCTCGAAGGCAGATACACCGATGCATTCCTGGCCTATGCCGGCAAGAATGCGCCGAGCTTCACCGCCGAAGAACTGAAGATCATTTCTTCCCCCGTCGATTTCGTCGGTCTCAACGTCTACATGCCGCAATATTATGTGGTAGCGAGTGGCGATCAGCACGGCTTCGCGCTGGTGCCGTTCCCGACCTCGTTCCCGCGCATGGATTCGGACTGGCTGCGGATCGGGCCGGAGGCGCTGTATTGGGCGCCCCGCAATGTCGCCAAGGTCTGGAACGTCAAGCAGATCTATATCAGCGAGAACGGTACATCGGCCGCCGACCGGCCGGCCGGTGACGGCAAGATCCACGACCTCGACCGCGTCATGTATCTCAGGAACTATCTCACGCATCTGCAGCGCGCGACGTCGGAAGGCATCCCCGTAAGGGGGTATTTCCACTGGAGCCTGATGGATAATTTCGAGTGGTCGGATGGCTATGAAAAACGCTTCGGGCTGTATCACGTCGACTTCGCGACGCAGAAACGAACGCCGAAGCTGTCAGCCGAATTCTATCGCAGCCTGATCGCGGCCAACGCGCTGGTCTAGCTCAGAGCAACTTCCCATCCGCGCCGAAGAACGGATGCGGGCCGTCGAAGTCGCCGATCGGCACCTGATGCGTGACCAGATGGCCGCCCTCCTCGCCATCCGGAAACCAGACATGCAGGTGGAAAGCCGGCGGCTCGACACGGAAGGACGGCGGACGCAATTCGGCGATGTCGAGATCGACCGCATGGTTCGGCGCCGGGCAAATGGTCGCAACCGTCCCGGCGAATGTCGTCAGTGTCGCGCGATGGACGTGGCCGGCGGCGACGATGCGCACGCGCGGATGCCTGCGGACGATGGCAGCGAGCTCATCCGCGTTGAACAGGTCCTGCACGTCCATATGGGTGATGCCCGTGCGGAACGGCGGATGATGCAGGAACAACAATGCCGGCCGCTCGCGCGATGATGCCAGCGTGGCATCCAGCCACTCCAGCGTTGCCGCTTCCAGCGTGCCGCGCGGCTTGCCCGAAACATGCGAGTCCAGCAGGATGATATCGAGCGGGCCAACCGTCCGCGCCTGATCGAGCGGGCCCGACGACTTGGCATAGGCCCAATCGGGAAATGCCGCGCGCATCATGTCGCGGGCGTCGTGATTACCGGGAACACCGATGAACGGGATCTTGAGCGGCGCCAGCAGTCGCCACAGATACTCGTATTCGCCGGGCGTCGGCGTATCCACGAGATCGCCGGAGATGACGACGAGATCGGGCCGCGGATCGAGTGCGTTCAGCTCGGCCACACAGCGCTCCAGCGCCTTGGCCGTGTCGACCTTGCCATAGGCCAGCTCGCCCGGCGCCTTGATATGCAGATCGGAGATCTGCGCGATGATGGTGGGCTTCGACATCAGTCTTCTTTCGGCAACACGCGAACCGCTTGAGGCGTGACCGACAGGCCGACGCGCTCCCCTGCACGCACATTGATGGTGTTCGGCGCGTCCACCGTCAACGGCTTGTTCGCCGCACCCGTCACCACGAGGCGCTGGCGATCACCGATAAAGGCGACGCTTTCAACCATGCCGCGCAGGAAAGCATCCGCCTCGGCGACAATTCCGATGGTCTCTGGCCGGATCATCGCCACTGCCGCAGCGTTGTCGGCGGCATCATCGAGCGCCAGCCAGCCACCAGGCAGCGTCAGCCGACCGCTCGCCACCGGCCCTTCGACGATATTGGCCGCACCGACGAATTCGGCGACGAAGCGATTCTGGGGAGCAAAGTAGATCTCTCGCGGCGTTCCGATCTGGGCGATGGCGCCCTTGCGCATGACAACGATACGGTCGCCGAGCTCCATCGCTTCGGCCTGATCGTGAGTCACATAGATCGCGGTGATCCCGAGTGAACGCAGCAGGTTGTTGAGTTCACTGCGCAGCCGGTCGCGCAGCGACGCATCAAGCGCCGTCAATGGCTCATCCAGCAGCAGCACACGTGGACGCACGGCCACCGCGCGCGCCAGCGCAACGCGCTGACGCTGGCCGCCAGATAATTGATCGATACGGCGGTTTTCGAGCCCGCCGATATTGGTCAGCGCCACCATCTCGGCGACACGCGCCGCGCGCGCGGCCTTGTCGACGCCGCGAATCTTCAGCCCGTAGCCGATATTCTCGGCCACGGTCATGTTGGGAAACAGCGCATAGGACTGGAACACCATGCCGACATGGCGCTGCTCGATTGGCACCGCGGTCATGTCGGTTGTGTCGAACAACACACGGCCACCCGCATCAGGCGTCTCCAGCCCGGCGATGATCCGCAGCATGGTGGTCTTGCCGCAACCGGAAGGACCGAGCAGCACCAGCGTCTCACCACTGACGATATCCAGCGAAGCCGGCGCCAGAGCCTGCGTACCGTCCGGAAAGGTCTTGCCGCAGTTCTCGATATGGACGGCCGCACCGTGGCCTGCGATCCCGCTCATTTCTTTTCGCCCTTCTCGGCAAACATCTGCATCGCCACCAGAAGAGGCACAATCATGATGAAAAAGATCAGTGTGTAGGCCGATGCCACTTCCAGCCGCATCGACGCGTAACTATCGGCGAGGCCGACCGGCAGCGTCTTGGTGAGCGGCGTGTGCAGCATCCAGGTCAGGTTGAATTCGCCGAGCGACAGCGTCACCACCATCAGCGATCCGGCGAGAATGCCGGGCATGGCGTTCGGCACGATGACATTGCAAAACCGCGTCCATGGCGAGGCGCCGAGCGAGGCAGCGCCCTCGTCCAGCGTCTTAATGTCCACCGAAGCGAACACCGCCATCACCGAGCGCACCATGAAGGGCATGGTGAAGATCACGTGGCCAGTAAGGATGAAGACCCACGACTGCCTGAAGCCACCGAAACCGCCATAGGTGAGCAGCAGCGCCAGCGCGATGGCCAGGCCAGGGATTGCCAGCGGCAGCGTGATGATCTCCTCGATCACGCGCGACAACCTACCGCTCTTCACGTGTAACCCATAAGCCGCGGGCACGCCGACAACCAGCGTCACCGCCAGGGTCGCGAAGGCGATCAGAAACGACAGCCCGATTTCACCGGCATAGAGGTTCCAGACCTGTACCACCCATTGCAGGGTGACGCCCGACTGGATGCCACGGAAGTAATTGACGGTGACGCCAGCGGAAATCGACAGCACAACAGGCACGACGAGGAACGCCGCGACGAGCAGTGTGAAGCCGAGCTGGCCAGCGAAAATCAGGCGATCGCGCATCGGCTTACCCCGCCGCCGCGACAGCGCCGCCGCTCATTGAGCGGGCCAGCGCGAGGATTGCCCAGGCGATCACGCCGAGTCCGATCGACAGCGCCGCCGAGATCGCAAAATTCGCCGCCAATGTGAACTCGGTATAGATCAGCATTGGCAGCACATCGATGTTGGTCGCAAGCGTGAAGGCTGTCCCGAACGCCCCCATCGCCGTCGCGAAGGCAATCGCGCCCGAGGCTACGAAAGCCGGCCCGAGCGCCGGCAGTACCACGTCGCGCTGGACCGCCCACGGGCTCGCACCGAGCGAACGCGCTGCCTCCTCCAATCCGATATCGAGCTTCTGCACCGCGGCCATCACCGTGAGGATCACGCGCGGAATCGAGAAATAGAGATAGCCGAGAAACAGACCGAAGATCGAATAAGCGAATACGACTTTCTCGCCCGTCACCGCGGCGGTGATGGCGCCGATCAGGCCCTGACGTCCTGCAAGGAGAATGATGAGAAAGCCGACCACGACGCCGGGAAATGCCAGCGGAAATGTCAGCATCGCGATCAGCACGGCGCGGCCGGGGAAGCGATGCCGCTGCAGAAACAGGCCCGCGATGGTGGCAATCACCAGCGTGGCGATGGTCGTCGCCGCAGCGAGTACGACCGTATTGATCAGCGTGGCACGATAGCGCGGTTCTGTAATGATCGCGAGATAGGCGGACACGCCGCGCGATCCACCGGCACCGACGGCGAGCAATTGCGCCATCGGCAAGAGGAAGAAGGCTGCTGTCACCACCACGAGCGGCAGCAGGCAGATCCAGATGAAATTACGATGCGACATGAAATTATGGTGCCCCTGCCCCCGCCGGGGCACCATTGTGCATCAACGGACTTCGGCGAGATAGCGGTCGCTGAAGCCTTTCTGCGCCAGCTCCATCTTGCCCCAGTCCACGCTCTTGGCGCGGGCATATTCGCTGTCCGGCAGGAACTTGGCCTTCACGGCTTCCGGCAGGTCGATCTTGCGGGCCGGACGGAGGTAGGCGTTGGTCCAGATCGCCTGGCCCTTGTCGGACAGGAGATAATCCATGACCTTCTTGGCCTTGTCCTTGTGCGGCGCGTTCTTCACGAGACCGACCACATAGGGGAACACGACCGAGCCTTCGCAGGGAATGACGAATTCGAAACTGCCCTTCTCGGAATACTTGGCGCGATAGGCATTGAAATCATAATCCAGCAGGATCGGCATCTCGCCGGAGACGACGCGGGCATAGGATGTCTGCTTCGGCACGATCGCGTCGTTCTTCTTCAGCTCCTTGAAGAAGGCGATGGCCGGATCGAAATTCTGGTCGGTGCCGCCGAGGGCGAGATTGACCGCAACAGCGCCGACATAGCCGACGGCGGCAGACGTCGGATCGAGATAGCCGACCATGCCCTTGTAGTCGGGCTTGGCGAGATCCTTCCAGCACTTCGGCACCGGCTTGCCAGCGAGGGCATCCTTGTTGACGAAGAAGCCGAGCGTGCCGGAATGGATCGTGGTCCAGTAGCCTTCGGAATCCTTCAGGCCGGCATCGACCTGATCCCAGCCGGCAGGCTTGTAGGGTTCGAGTGCATCCTGCGCCTTGGCCTTCATACCGAAAGTGACGCCAAAATAGCCGATATCGCCGACCGGATTGGCCTTCTCGGCGAGGATCTGCGCCAGCGCCTGGCCGGAATTCTTGTTGTCATGCGGCATCTCGATGCTGAGGTCGGTCTTCACGGCCTTGATCATCGACGCCCAGTCGGCCCATTCCGGCGGACAGTTGTAGCAGATGACATCCGCAGCACGGGCGGGCTGCGATAGGGCGGCGAGCGCCAGCGCGGACAGAGCAAATACCAAGCGGAACGGTTTCACGGCGATCGTCTCCATCCTGACGCAGGCTTTAAGGCCGGCGCATAGAAGTCTGAGGGGAATGCGTGACGCCCCACTATAGGCCGCGGATGAAACTTTTGCGACAAAGCCAACCCGCAGCGCATTTGTGCACCGCAATGACCGCGAAGCCCATCGACAACACCCCGCGGAGGATGTGAAATCACGTGTCGCCGCTGATATTGGACCGTTGATGTGAAAGAGACGCCCGAACGCGATCGAGGCCTGCTCGGTCTGGTCGAACGACTCATGAGGAGGCCAGGCGATCCCGAACCGATCAGGCCTGAGCCAGACGCGGACACCAGAGACGGTTTCGATCCGGTCGTCGCAGAGGAGAATCCAGCGGCATCGCTGGAGCCGCAACTTGCGGTCGAGAGCACCCGCACGCTTGGCCGGTCGGAAATCGCGGATGTGATCCTGCGCGCGCTAAGGGGTATCGATGGCTGTCCGACAGCCGGCTTCGAAGTGGTCGTCTATGGCACGCGCCCATGGAACGCCATGTTGCGCATCACGCCGGCCGCCGGCGCGGTGCCTGACGCGCGTGCCTGGCGCCAGCGGGTCCAGGACATGGTTCAGCTGTTGCGACATCAATACGAGTTGCGCGAATAGACCGGAGGCTAGCCTTCCATGCGCACCAGCACGACCTCAAACGGCACGCCGGGGCGTTGCTTGACGACACCTCTGCAGGACGCCGTCGTGGTCTTGGATGTCCCGACCAGATCAATCTCGACCTCGTCGATGCCGAAGATCGTTGGCTGGCCGTCCGCATGCCGGCGGGTCGCAATCGTCGCCGTGAAAGCATCGCCGTTCTGGATATAGGAACCGCTATAGGCGATCACCGTATCGCCGCCCGACAATCGACCATCAGCGAGCGTGATAATCCCCATACCTTCCTTCTCGGGAATACGAAACCACGCCGAATAACGGCCATCCGGGAGCATGACAAACCTGAACTGTAAGTTGCGGTATAGCCAATTACCACCAACCCATCAGAAAGACGTTAACCAGATCGGTCGCATTGAAACGATCGATCTCGCCTTCCCCAATGTAATGCCGCGCTACTTGCCGCCCCCGATATTGCCGCCCTTGATATGGCCGAGCGAGTTGCTGCCATAGGCAGAATTGCCGTGATTGCCGCTCATCGCCGCATTGCCACGAAAGATTGCGGGACCTCGCATCTGGCCATAGGCCCCGTAATATCCGTGGTGCGCCTTGTAGCCACGATGGACTTTCTTCGCAGACGCCGCCGTCGCCGTGAAACTCGCGATCATCAATGCGGCTGCTGCCGTTGCCAGAATTTTTTTCATGTTCAACCCTCTGTAACGCCCTGCAGGAAAACGCCGGTCGCTGCGTCTCGTTCCGGCACAAATCGTCGCAAAAAACGGCCTTACGACGATCTCCGGATATCCCGTCCACAGGCCTGGTAACGCTTTGCTCACCATACAAAATGGGTGGCCCCGACCGCGATCGGTGGTAAGTGGGTGCTGCTTATTGCGCATCAAATAAATTACACCGCGTTCGGACATCATGTTGCTAGATCAGTCCTCCATCTTCGCAGCGATCGGACTCTCGAGCGCGGCGCTCGCGCTCACATTGCTCGCCACCTGGCTCGTCGCGCGATCCGAGACCTATCTGCTGACTTGGTCGATCGGTCTCGCGACCACGGTCGTTGCCGTCATCATCTATGCAGGCTTCGAGCAGTATGATTCGAGGCTACAGCTCGCTGCATTCGTATTGCTGCTTGTCGGCTTCGGGGTGATCTATGCGGGCACCACGCAATTCTGCTCGAATGAGGCCCACTGGATTCGCGCCGCCCTCGTCACCACGGCAGGGCTCGTTCCGATGATCATCGGCTTTGCGCTTGGTTACACCGGCGTCGGCACGATGGCCGCGAATTTTGGCACGGGCCTTCTCGTTGCGCTCTCGGCTGCGCAATATTGGCACGCGCGCGCCGAAGCACCGCTGCTGATGGTCGCAAATGCGCTACTCTATCTCGTCACGGCCGCATCGTTCGTGGCTTGCGGTGCCGAACTCTTGCGTACCGGGCAATTCGTGCTGACCGATCGACCGATGAATTGGGCAGAACAGTTCAATTCACTGATGGTGATCGTCGGTCTGACCGGGATCGGTGCGCTGTCACTGACAATCAACCAGATCCGGACGTCGAACCGGCATAAATCCGATGCCATGACCGATCCTTTGACCGGCCTGCTCAATCGGCGCGCGCTGTTTGGCGAAAGGGTAACGGAGACAGCATCCAACACTGCAATTCTGGTGATGGATCTCGATCACTTCAAAACGATCAACGATCGGTTCGGCCACGCCGCCGGCGACCGCGTGCTGCGGGCCTTTGCTGAAGTGATCTTCTCGAACATTCGCGCCGAAGACGTTGCCGCGCGTCTGGGCGGCGAGGAATTCTGCATTGTCCTATCCGCGTCGAGCCCAAAAGCAGCAGCCGCTGTTGCCGAGCGTATCCGATCGACGCTCGAAACTAAGACGTTCCCGACTTCCGCCGGTGTTATCCACGCCACGGTCAGCGTGGGCATCGCGATCCGGTCAGCCGAGCCTGAAACGCTGCAGGCATTGCTTAGCCGAGCAGATGCTGCGCTCTACCAGGCCAAGGCGGCGGGCCGAAATCGCGTGCAAATTTCTGATTTTCATCTGGCCGCCTGAGCCGCGCGACGCCCGGTTCCACGAAAAATTAAGCACTCGCTGGCAGCGTAAGGTTTTTCGGCAGAATGCCCCGATGCCCGGTCAGAAAACCATTGCCATAGAGACGCTCAATCTGCTGCGCGCCTCAGAACCACGTCCCAACGACAGCCACCTCAAGGCGGCGTCGATCGTCGCTTTTCCGCTCGGCCCCATCGAGGTCGAGCAAATTACGCCGCGGTTCTTCGCCTCCTTCGCCATCGAGAGCCTGCTGCGCTCGATCTGCTATCGCGAAGAACAGTGGTTGATCGAAGCCCGGCACAGCCATGCGATGCGGATGACGCTGAACTGGGTCGAGGCTGAAAGCTGACGACAGAATTACCCCTCGGCCGGAAACGTATCTCGCAGTGACGGCCGCTCCGACACGGCTGCGAACCAGTCGGTCAGGGCCGGCCGCGAGCTGCGCCAGTCGAATGATGCAAAACGAAAATCCAGATAGCCGAGCGCGCAGGCGATGGTGAGGCTGCCGATGCTGACGCGAGTGCCAAACACTGCGACGTCGTTTTCCATCTGGTCTAGGGACGCAGCGATCTTGGTCATCTGACCATCGATCCACTCCGCCGATCTGATCTCGTCGCTACGGCAGGTATTCTCATAGCGCGTGAGCAGCGCAGCATCGAGCAGGCCGTCTCCGAGCGCCTGCTCCGTGAGCACCTGCCAGCGCTCCGCGCCGCGCGGAAACAGCGAACCGTGTCCGAGGTCGTCGAGATATTCGCAGATCACCCGGCTGTCGAACAGCAGCGTGCCATCCGCCAGCTTCGCCGCCGGCACCTTGGCCAGCGGATTGAAACTTGCGATCCGCGCGTCCCGCTTGAGCGGATGCGCCGCACTCGGCAGCCACACGATGCGATCGGCCAACCCCAGTTCGATGGCGCAGGCCATCACCTTGCGCACATAAGGCGATGTCGGCGCATAAAACAGTTCGATCTTGTTGCTCATGGCTTCTGATCCTCCGCGTCGATGGCTGCCAGCGCGGCCCGCGCGACTTCGACATCCTGCGCGCCGGTGCCCGATCCAACGCCGACCGCGCCGACGCACTGGCCTGCAATCACGATGGGCAGTCCGCCTTCGAGATTGGTGAGGCGGCCGCCGCCTGCGATGGCCAGCTTGATCTCGTCGGCGGGATTGAGCCGCGATGTCGGCTGCCGATGCGACGCGGCCGTAATGGCCTTGGAAATCGATGTTTCCCGCGACAGCAATTTGGCGCCGTCCATCCGGACGAACGCCAGCAGATTGCCGCCGTCGTCGACGATCGTGATGTTCTGCGCCACGCCCAACTCTTCTGCCTTGGCGACGGCACCCACCAGCGCTTTGAGCGCGCCTTCATGTGTCAGCTTGAGAGAGGGTTTAGTCGTCGCCATGGGACTGCTCCTGTATCGATATGCGGCTTTTGCGCTCGACATCGCTGCTCATGCGGCGGCGCCAGCCGGCAGCAGCAGGACCTTGCCGATATTTTCATTGGCTTCCAGAATGCGATGGGCCTGCGCAGCCTCACCGAGCGGCAGCGTCCGCCAGATCAGCGGCCTCACCTCGCCGGATGCCACCAGCGGCAGCACCTCGGCACGGAGCGCGGCAGCGATTGCGGTCTTCTCCTCATCGGACTTCGGCCGCAGCGTCGACGACGTCAGATACAATCCCTTCCGCATCACCAAACCGAGATCGATCGGCACCACGCCGCCTTCCATGAAGGACAGGCTGACATGGCGCCCGCCCGGCGCGAGGGCATCGAGATTGCGCGCCACATAGGAACCGCCGACGATGTCGAGCACAACATCGACACCCCGCCCGCTTGTGGTGTCGCGCGCTGCGACAACGAAGTCGTCGGTACGATAGTTGATTGCGATGGCGCCAAGCGCTTCCACCGCCTTCTTCTTGGCATCGCTGCCCACAGTCGCGATGGCCGTCGCGCCGCGCGCGATGGCCAAGCGGATCGCAATGGTGCCGATACCACTGGCACCGCCATGCACCAGCACGGTCTCGCCCTTCGACAACCGGCCGCGCTCGAACAGATTGTGCCAGACGGTGAACAGCGCTTCGGGCAATGCCGCCGCCTGCTCCATCGTCAGCCCCTCGGGCACCGCAAGACAATGCGACGCCTTGGCGATGCAATAGCGCGCATAGCCGCCGCCCTTCACCAGCGCCATCACCGTCTGCCCCTGTAAGGCCGCGTCGCCACCGATCACGCGGCCGGCGACTTCGAGACCGAGCACGTCAGTGACACCCGGCGGCAGCGGCACGGCACCGCTTCGCTGCATCAGGTCCGGGCGATTGACGCCTGCGGCGGCGACTTCGATCAGCACTTCGCCAGGACCGGGCACCGGCACCGGTCGTTCGACTTGCGCCAGAACGTCAGGACCGCCTGCTTGCGCTGCGATGATCGCCTGCATGGTCGACATGATCGTCGACACTTCGTTCTTCATGATACGCGTATCCACTCTTCACTCGGCCGACGCGGCAAATCCGCCAGCCTGTCCATCATCGCGTTCGCAGCCGCGAGCTCGTCGAAACCGATCCATTCATCAGCCTTGTGGCCGCGGGCCATGTCGCCGGGTCCGCAGACCAGCGTCGGGATGCCGGCCTCTGCATAGAGGCCGGCCTCAGTGCCGAAGGCGACTGTGGTTGCGGGTTGCGTATCGCCTGCCATTTCTGCGACCAGACGCGTCATGGAGGCATCGGCAGCAGTATCGAGCCCGGGATAGGCCGACAGTTCCTCGGAGACGATGTCAGCCTCCGGCGCACTGGCGCGCAGCCGATCACGCTCGCGCGCGACCACCTCATCGACCCGCGCAAGAATCTCGCCCGCGTCACGGCCTGGCATGGTGCGGATCTCGTATTCCAGCACGGCCCGTTCCGGCACCAGATTGACCATGCTGCCGCCATGCAGCGAGCCAACGTGAATGGTCGTGTATGGCGGATCGAATGCCGCATCGCCGCCGCGCGCGACTTCCTCATCAGCGAAGCCACGCAGCGCATGCGCGATCGCAACGCCCGCATCGACCGCATTGGCCGCACGATGCGGCATCGCCGAATGACCGGTGCGGCCTGTTACTGTCAGGCGGCGCGCGATCTTGCCCTTGTGCGCGCGAACGACGCGCATCGTGGTGGGCTCGCCGATGATGGCGAGTGCAGGCATTGCAACGGACTGCACGAGCGCGTCCACAAGATCAGGCGCACCGCGGCATCCCACTTCCTCATCATAGGAAAACGCCAGATGCACGGGCGCAGCGGTTGCGGCCTGCTTCAAACGCGGCACGGCAGCGAGAACGACGGCGAGAAAGCCCTTCATGTCGGTCGCACCGCGACCATAGACGCGCTCATCGCGGACCACGCCTGCGAATGGCGGCACGGTCCAGGCCTGCCCGTCCACCGGCACCACATCCGTATGCGCTGACAGGACCACGCCAGGACGATCCACGGGACCGATAGTCGCGAGCAGCGAGGCCTTGCAGCCATCAGGCGACGGCACGCGGCGCGAAGACACGCCCGCCGACGCTAGTATCCGCTCGATATATGCGATGATATCGAGGTTCGAATTTGAACTTATACTTTCAATACTGATCAGCTCGCAAAGTATTTGAGCTATTCGATCGATCATCTATACTCCAAATACTTTTACGATTGCGGGAGCATCACGATGACCTATTCCATCTCGGCACGTTGTCCGGAGACCGGCGCGTTCGGCATTGCCATCACGTCGTCGAGCATTGCCGTGCCGGCGCGCTGCGCCTGGGTGGGGCCGCTCGGTCTCGTGGTGTCGCAGAATGTCACTGATCCGTCGCTCGGCCCGACCGGCCTCGCACTGTTGCGTCAGGGCCTCGGCGCCGGCGCCGTCCTCAACAATCTCACGATCGGCACGCCGCAGCCCGCATGGCGGCAGGTCGGTGTGATCGATCGCTACGGCCAGGTGGCGTGGCATTCCGGCGCGCAGGCGCTGCCGATCGTTGGCATTGCGCAGGGCCATGGTTGTCTCGCGATGGGCAATCTGCTGGTCGATGAAAAAGTCCCGAGCGTGATGATCGCAAAGTTCGAAGCTACGGCGGGGCAACCGCTGGCGGAGCGGCTGATGTCGGCGCTGGAAGCCGGCCTCGATGCGGGCGGCGAGACCGACGACGAGCACGCGGCCGGGCTGCATGTGGCGGATCGCTTCGACTGGCCGGTGGTCGACCTGCGTGTCGACTGGCACGACGCTCCGATCGGTGAACTCCGCGCGCTGTGGGAGCGCTATCGGCCGCAGCAGAAGGACTATGTCGCGCGCGCGATGAATCCGGGCGCCGCGCCGTCGTTCTAGACGCGGCCGCCTCACGCCGCCTCGCCTGGCGGAAACGCCACGATATCGTCGGAGCCGATGGTCAATCCGATCTCGGCTCCGACCGGACAGGACGACAGTGCCGCAATGCCCGGCGAACGCAGCAGGATGCGCTCACGCGCACTGCCAGGCGCGTCGATATAGAGATCGACATGGCCGCCCTGAAACACCTGCGTCGTCACAGTGCCGGGCAGCGATCCCGAAGCGCCACGCGCCGTGACGGCGAGATGCTCCGGCCGCACGAAGACATCCACGGCATCGCCGATCGAAAGCGCGGCAATCGGCGCCGCAGGAACGTCGGCGCTGATGTCGCCGACCGAAACGACCGCGACATCGCCGCGCTTCTCGACAAGGCGCCCGTTGAGGATATTGGCATCGCCGACAAAGGACGCGACGAAGCGATCGGCAGGCCGGCGATAGATATCGTCGGGTGCCGCGATCTGGCGGATGCGCCCGGCCGACATCACGGCGATACGATCCGACATCGACAGCGCCTCGCCCTGATCATGCGTCACGAAGATCGTGGTGACGCCGAGCTCGCGCTGGATCTGCTTGAGCTCGACCTGCATCGAGCCGCGGAGATTCTTGTCGAGCGCTGAGAACGGCTCGTCGAGCAGCAGCACCTTCGGTTTGATCACCAGCGCCCGCGCAAGCGCGACGCGCTGCTGCTGGCCGCCGGACAACTGCTTGGGCTTGCGATCGGCAAAGCCTGACAGCTTGACCAGCGCCAGCGCCTCATCGACGCGGCGCGCGATCTCTTTCTTGTCGACGCCGCGGGTCTTCAATCCGTAACCGACGTTCTTGGCGACGCTCATATGCGGGAACAGCGCATAGTTCTGGAACACGATGCCGATCTCACGCATATGCGCGGGCGTCTCCGTGACCAGATCGCCGTCGATGAAGATCTCGCCATTATCGGCTTCGAGGAAGCCGGCAACCAGATTGAGCAGCGTCGTCTTTCCGCAGCCGGATGGGCCCAGCAGAGTCATGAACTCGCTCGGCCGGATCTTCAGCCAGGCCTCATGCAGCGCCATGGAATCGCCGAAGCGCTTGGTGACGCCGTCCAGCTGCACCGCCGGGCGGATATTGTCGCTCGCCGCGGCTGGCGTGTGTGCCGTCATTGGATCAGTGCGCATCAACATTCAGGATTTTCCCGAGGCCCAGGAAGGAATTTGCGATCGTGAGCAAAGTCGCCGTCACGACGATGTAGATGACCGAGAGTGCGGCCAATGTGGGATCGGCGAATTCGCGGACGTAATTATACATGGCGACCGGCAGCGTCTGCGTGGCCTGGCTGCTGACGAACAAAGTCGCCGTGAATTCGTTGAAGGACAGGATCGCCGCGAACAGCCAGCCGCTGAGCAAGCCCGGAATCAACAGCGGGATCGTCACCGTGAACAGGATCCGCAGCGGCGTGGCACCGAGACTGGACGCGGCCAGCTCCAAGCGCGTGTCGAGATTTTCCAGCGAGATGTAAGTGCTGCGCATCACGAAGGGCAACACCATCACCACATGGGCGAAGACGACGAGCGGAAAGCCGCGTCCAATCCCGGTCTGCGAGGCGAGGATGAGAATGCCAAGACCGACGGTGTAATGCGGGATGATCAGCGGCGACAGCAAAATGCCTTCAAGAAAATCCCTGAGCGCGAATTTGTAGCGATGAATGGCAAAGGCAAAGGCCGATCCCACGACGACCGCGATGCTGGATGCCCAGACCGTCACGGTCAGGCCATTCCAAAAACCTTTGGCGAAATCGGCATAGGAGAAGGCGCGGTAGAACCAGCGCAGCGACCAGGACTGCGGCGGAAATTGCAGGATCGCGCGATCGTTGAAAGCCGAAATCGCCACGACGACGCCCGGCAGCAGTACGAACAGCAGGATAGCAGCGACGAGGACGCGGCCCGACCAGCGCAGCGCAAGGGTTGCAGGTGAGCGTTTCATGTGGTGCCCGCCATACGTTCGAGCGGGCTCGCGGCTTTCTTCAGCAGCGCGATCACGGCCAACGACAGCGCGAGGCCAATGATGGAGAGACTGGCGGCGAAGGGGAAATTGAACGACGAGAAGCCGAGCTGATAGATCAGCGTCGATACGGTGGCGACGCGGCCGCCGCCGATCAGCTGCGGCGTCGCAAACGCGCTGAAGGTCCAGGCAAAGGCGGTCGAGAAGCCGGCAACGATGCCGGGCATCGACAGCGGCAGCGTGATGGTCATGAAGATTCGGATCGGGCCAGCGCCGAGACTTTCGGCGGCTTTCTCGTAATTGCGGTCGATATGCGACAGCGCCGCGGCCAGCATGATGACCATGATCGGCATGGTCACATGCACCAGTGCCGCGATCACGCCGCCCGAGGTAAACATCATGCGTAACGGGCGGTCCACCAGGCCGAGCTTGAGCAGCAGCGTGTTCAGGAAGCCGTTATTGCCGAGCACGATCATCCAGGAATAGGTCCGCACCACCTCGCCGAGAAACAGCGGCGTGACCGACACGATCAGGATGAAGGAGCGCAGCGCGGAACTGGTGGTGCGCGTCAACGCATAGGCCAGCGGATAGGCAAGAAGCAGCGTGAACACCGCCGTTTCAAAACAGATCAGCACCGTGTTCCAGAATGCCAGGGCGTAAAGCGGCCGCAGCATGGCTTCGAAATTGGCCCAGGTGAACCCGCCGACTTCGAGCGTTCCGGGAATATAGGCCCGCACGCTGTACTGAAAGACAGCCAGCATCGCCGCGATCAGGCCCACAGCGACGAGGCCGGCCGGCGAGACAAACCATCCGAGAAATGGACGTGTGTTCATGGACAAACTCGAAGTGGGCGAACGTGACGTCATCGATCGCGACCCGGCGGTATCAACCGGATCGCGACCGGGACTCGTTTATGGAGCCATGATGTTTTCGGTGAACCACTTGCGCCAGATACCGGTCTTCTCGGCACGCAGCTTGGCGTCGATCACCAGCGTCTGCTTCGCCCACTGATCCGCGGTCGTAAACACGCCCGGCAGTGCTGCGATCTCGGGCTTGACCTTGGCGTTGTCCACCACCGGGCTGCCCTTCTTCAGTTCGGCGATCTTCGCCTGCACTTCCGGATCAAGCGCGGTGTTGATGAACTTGTAGGCCAGCTCCGCCTTGGTCGAGCCCTTGGTGATGCCCATCGTATCGACGCCGAGCACGGCGCCTTCCTTCGGAATCGCCAGTTTGATCGGCACGCCCTGGGCCTGCATGTAATAGGCGTTCATTGACAGCACGACCTGCACCGGGGTCTCACCCGTCGCGAACAGCTGCTGGCTGTTGGCGTCATTGGTGTAGAACGCCTTGTAGTTCGGCTTCAGCGCCTTCATCTTGGCTTCGCCGACTTCCCAATTCGCTGCATCGCCACCGGACAGCTTGGCCGCAACGACCATCACATGGCTCGGATCGAAATCGGGCGACGAGATCATGCCCTTGAGCGCGGGATTCCATAGACCTTCCCAGCTTTCGAAGCTCACGCCCTTCGGCAACTGATCGGGCAGATAGCCGATCGTGTAGACATAGGCCCAGGCGCCGATGTGATACGGGCTGATCTTGGCCTGTTCGACCAGATGGCTGGCATTCGGGATCTTCGCCATGTCGAGCTTCTCGAACAGATTGTCGTTGGCATAGAGCCAGCCGACATGGGCCGTCGTGAAGGTAACGTCGCTCTCGGGCTTGGCAGCAGCGAGCTTGGCCTGATTGAGGCGGTCGATGGTGCCGCCGGTGATGTATTCGACCTTCACGCCGGTGTCGGCGGTGAATTTCTTGGCGATCGCTTCATCGATCAGATCGCGGAAACTTCCACCCCAGGTGCTGACCACCAGCTTCTCCTGGGCGGATGCCTGCCCGCCGATCGCGAGCGTCGACAGCAACATCAATGCAGTAAACTTCAAGGCGCGCTTCATCTCGAAACCTCACAAGGATTATGACCCAGAAAGAAAAGCAAGCATCGTGCCAGACGATTGATTTACCTCAAGAATTTCCGCCGGACGGGCGCGCGCATCCGCACTCATCGATCATGCGAAGGATGAAGCCACAAACGTCCGATTGATCTCTGTAGTGCCGGCGAAAAACGCGTCGTTACGCCGGAATTTCCGCGATGATGTCGATTTCCATCAGGTATTCAGGCTTGGCGAGGCCCTGAACGATAATCCCCGTCGAAACCGGATAGACGCCCTTCAGCCATTTGCCGACGACGCGATAGACCGGCTCGCGATAGGCGCGATCTGTGATGTAGATGACGATCTTCACCACGTCCTCGAGCTTGGAGCCTGCCTCTTCAAGCAGCACCTTGGCGCATGTCATGGCATTCTCGGTCTGCGCAGCGGCATCGCCGATACCGACGATCTTGCCGTCGAGATCCATGGCCGTCTGGCCGCGCACATAAACGGTGTTGTTGGCGCGCACGACCATGCAGACATCGTTGTCGAGCGACTGCTCGGGATAGGCTTCCTTGGTGTTGAACTTGCGAAAACGCTGATGGGTGGTCATGGAGCAGATCCTCAGGCGGCGAGACGACGGAATGTGCGATCGGAGAAGATCAGGGGCAGCGCAGCTTGGTTGCGAACGTTCAGCACCTCGCCCGCGACGATGCGATGCGAGCCGAAATCGAACACGCTGGCGACACGGCAATCGAAATTGCATAACGCGCCATCGAGCGCAGGCGCGCCGGTCAGCAACTCCGACCAGTCACCGGCAAGAAAACGGTTGTCGCGCAGTTCAGGGATCAACCCGGCGAAGCTGTTGGCAATACGCTCCTGCACATCGGACAGAATGTTGGCGACGAACACGCCATTGGCCAGCAGCTTTTCGAGATGGCGATTGTCGCGGTGAACGCTGAATACAACCGATGGCGGCTCCATTGACAGCGAACACAGCGACGACACCGTAACGCCCGCGCGGCCCGCCTCGCCATCTGTTGTCACCACTGCCACGCCCGAGGCCGTCATCCGCATGGCATCGCGGAAGATATCGACCTCGACCAAGGGATGCGCCGCAGCGCTCACGACTTCGCTCCATCGATGCGATCTGACAGACCCGCCGACTTCTTCACGAAATCCAGCGGCCCCGCAAAGTCGAAGCTGTTATAGACCGCCGCCAGATGATTGAAGTGCGGCGCCTGTGCGAACTGCACGAAGGTCAGGCGATGACCGGCATAGTCGGAGTTCAAGAGATCGCGCGCGAAGGCGAGCAGTTTGCGGCGATCGTCGGCCTGCCACTGGTCGTTCAGCGAATAGAACTTGTTCAGCCACTTGCCTGATCCCTCGGCCTCGAAGGCATCGGCATTCGGGGTGATGCAGATCTGGCCGCCGCACAGTTCGCGCGCGATATGCATCATCACCGGAAGCTGCGAACAGGCGAACACGCGGCCGGCATAGAGCATAGACTGCTGCGGCATCAAAAGGCCGCCCGGGCTCTTCTCCGCCATGGCGATCGAGGCCGTGAGATGCGCGTTGATGCCTTCGCGGTAGCAGACGAGATCGGCGAGCTTCTCGCGCACCGACTGCAGCTTGTCGAGACCGGTCTGCTTGGCGTTCCACATCGCCGCGCCGATCATCATGTCGGCGGTGTAGAGCAGACGCAGCACGTAGGGGAACGCCGAATAGCGATGCAGCGTCGAACGCACGAACTGCGCAGCGCGTGTATGGCGATAGAAGAACACGTCTTCCCACGGGATCAGCACGTCGTCGAACACCACCAGCGCCTCGACCTCATCGAAGCGATTGGCAAGCGGATAGTCCTTGGCATTGGCGCTGCTGCGATTGGCGAAGCCGCCGCGGCAGATATGTTTCACGCCCGGCGCACCCATCTTGACGATGCAGCCCACCGCATAGTCGGACAGCTTCTCATTGGCCCAGGCGCCGACGGTCGGCTTCAGATAGGCCTGATCGGCATAGGCCGCCGCGGTCTCGTATTTCGCGCCGCGAATGATGATGCCGGCATCGGTTTCACGGGTGACGTGAACCATCAGGTCCGGATCCTGCTGCTGCGGCGGCAGCGAACGGTCGCCCTTCGGATCGGTGTTGGCCGAGACGTGGAAGATGTCCTTCTCGATCACGGCACGAATGTGATGATCGATATTGGCGGCGAAGCGCGGGTCGATCTCGGCCAGCACGTCGCGCCCGTCGGTCAGCGACCACATCTCGCCGATGGTCTCATCGCCGACGCGGGTGACCACGCCGCCGATGTCCTTCATGACGTGATCGACGGCCTTGATCTTGTCGTGCCAGTCCTTCTGTTCCGTCGGTGGCTTGTAGAAGACCGAATGTGTCTCGTTGTCTTCAACGTAAGTGAGGTCGGCGGCGTAACGTTCCTCACGCGCCATGTCATACATCCGGGCCTTGACGTCGATGATCGGCTTCAGCGCCGGGTGCGTGGTCACGTCCTTGACGCGCTCGCCATCGATCCAGACCTCGCGGCCATCGCGAATGCCCTGTTTGTATTCTTCACCCGTGCGGATCATTGATCGGCTCCTGTTCGACTGGACGACAGGGTGCCGAAGGGCCTATCATAAGGAAAATATTTTTATGTTTGGAGATGCATAGGAAAACACGATGAGGTTCTCGCTCCGGGCCCTGCGTTATGTGGTTGAGACGGCCGATGCGGGCAGCGTGACAGAAGCCGCCAAGCGCCTGAACGTGTCGCAGCCCTCGATTTCGGCCGCACTCAGCCAGCTGGAGGCTGAACTCGGCGTCCAGATCTTCATTCGCCATCTCGCCAAGGGCGTGACCCTCTCCCCCGCCGGCCAGCGGCTGGTAAACGACGCGAGATTGCTGCTCGCGCATGCGCGCGATTTTGCCCAGAGCGCCCAATCGCTTGGCAGCACGCTGCACGGCGAAATCGTGGTCGGCAGCTTCTCGACCCTCGCCACACGCTTCATGCCGGGGCTGCTGTCCGGCTTTCGCGAACGGCAGCCGGGCATCTCGGTAAAACTTGAGGAAGGCGACCAGCAGGAGATCATCGACGGGCTGGTCTCTGGACGGACCGAACTCGCGCTGTCCTATTCCTTTGCCGTCCCTGACGAGATCGTCGGTGAGAAATTCTGCGAGCTGCCGCCCTATATCGTGCTGTCGGCAGATCACCCTTTGGCAAACCGGTCGTCGATCAGCCTGACCGAAATGCGCGACGAGCCGTTCATCCTGCTGGACCTGCCGCATTCACGCGATTACTTCGCCAGCCTGTTTACGGCATCCGGTATCGAGCCACGCATTTCCTTCCGGACCCGATCATTCGAGCTGATCCGCGGACTGATCGGAAATGGCCAGGGATATTCGATCCACAATGCCGTGCCGCGCACCACCATCGGCTATGATGGCAGCCGCGTCGCCGTAGTGCCCATCACCGAAAAACTGCCGGCCACGCATGTGATGGCGCTGCGTCTGAAGCGCCACGCGCTGCGACCGGCGGTACAGACATTCGCCGACTACGCGCGCGACGCCTTTGCTGTTGGCGGCCAATTCGCGCCGGGCTCAATAGCCCCGGCGCGGATCGACGCGGCTTAGCAACTCCTGCCCGGACCGCAGCCGGCGTACATTCTCGCCGATCTGCTGTGCCGCGGAACCCGGCAGCGCCACCGATGCGAGATGCGGCGTGATCAGAACATTGTCCATCGCCCAGAGCGGACTCGCCGGCGGCAGTGGCTCGGTAGCGAAAACATCCAGCGTCGCTTCCGCGATATGGCCAGAACGTAACGCCTCGATCAGCGCCGGCTCATCGACGATGCTGCCGCGCGAGACATTGATGAAGACCGCGCCACGCTTCATCTGCGCCAGGCGCTCGGCATTCAGCAACCCGCTTGTTTGCGGCGTCTGAGGCAACATGCAGACGAGAATGTCGCTATCGCCCAGGATATCCGGCAACGCAGACAGGCCGGCCGATGTCTCGATGCCCTCCACCGACTTCAAGGAGTTGGACCAGCCGCGCACGCGATAGCCCTGTCGCGCGCATTCCATCGCTGCGGTCAGGCCGAGTTCGCCGAGGCCGAGTACGCCGACAGTGATGGTCTCTGGATCGCGTGGATGAATATAATGCCAGCGATGCTGGCGCTGGGCGCGCTCGAAGGCCGGAATGTCCCGCGCATAACGGATCACGGCACACAGCACGTATCCGGCCATCATCCGCGCCATTTTTGAATCGGACAGGCGCGTGATCGGCACGTCCGGGAGATCGTCGCGTCCGACCAGCGCATCCACGCCGGCGCCGAGATTGACGACGAGCCCGAGATTTGGGTAGCGCGAGAAAAACCCATGCGGAGGCTTCCACACCAGCGCGTGCCGCACGCTGGCTGGATCCGAAATATCGTCAGGCTGACGAAGATCGATCCCCTCCGCGGCCAGCGCCGCACGCCACGTTTTGAAGTCATCGAGGACGCTGTAGAATGCCATCACCTCCGATGTCATTGCGCGGCCTTTTCGGCGATCAGGCGCGATACCGCCGTCAATGCCAGTTCATAGCCCAGCGCGCCGAGCCCGGCGATCACGCCGGTCGCCGCGCGCGACACATAGGAGTGATGGCGGAACGGCTCGCGCTTCCAGATATTGCTCATATGCGCCTCGATGATCGGTCCCTCGAAAGCGAGCAACGCATCGAGAATGGGTACCGATGAGTAAGTGAGACCGGCGGCATTGATGACGATCCCCTCGGCCCTCTCCCTCGCCTCCTGAATCCAGTCAACCAGAACGCCCTCGTGGTTGGATTGGCGGAAATCAACGGTCAAGCCGAGCGAAGCCGCATGATCCTCGCAGCGCTTCTTGATCGAGACGAAACTTTCGCGGCCATAGGTGCCGCTTTTGTCCAGCCCATAAAGATTGGCATTGGGACCATTGAGGAAATAGACAACTGGAGACGTCATGGCCGCGCTTTCATCTGTCTGGAGGGCAATCGGGTATTCTTGAGAGGCAAGACCGAACCGGGAGAAAATACCAACGAACGAGCGACGTCGGGTGATCCCAGATGCTCAACCCTTCGCCAACAGGGCGCATGCAGCTACGCATCGGCGCAGCGCATCCGCAAATTGAACCTTAGAGAGACCTGCCTCATTGCAGAAATCAAAAGAACCTATGCGGTTCGACGGATTTCAGTATGGTTCAGAGGTTGCTCTTGCCGTAGGTGAAAAGCCCGAAGGCGGCGTCGTCCGTCGCTGGGTAAAAATGTGCGAGGCGACCAATCGAAACCGGCCGAAAAAGTCGGCCCGGATGACATGCGGCGCACGGTCGGCATCGGGTTAGTGCATCGGTACGTGTTTCAAGGAATCCCTGATTTCGCGCCAGATGTTCACACACCAATGTCTCGCTCTATGGATCAACACGTTTTTCAAGATTCACTCTCGCTAGCCGTCCTATCTCCTTATTGGGATCAGCAAGAGTCGTGCCAACAATTGAAATGTTGGATCATCCACTCATCGGATGCCCAGCGTACCGTGGGCCAATCATCCAACATTCTGAGCATGGTTATTGGGAGATCAGGACGCCACCCTTGATGCGATCTCCAGTCTGCCGATCAGCAGCATCTAGCGAAAACTGCAACGATTTCGTCCGGATCATATCAAGCGAGCTGCTCTCCTAAAATGCGGCAGCGCTTTAGCTGCCCTTCTTGCCGTCCGCCGCGAACTGCTTCAGGAACGCGGCGAGATCCTTGATCTCCTGCTCGTTCTTGATGCCGGCAAAGCTCATCTTGGTGCCGGGGATATTGCCCTTCGGGTCCTTGATATAGTCGGTGAATACCGCGTCATCCCAGGTCAGGCCGGAATTCTTGTTGGCGTCGGAATAGTTATAGCCCGCGACAGTGCCGGACTTGCGCCCGAACAGACCGTTCAGGATCGGCCCCACGGTGTTCTTCGCGGTCTCACCGACCTGATGACAGGCGCGGCACTTGTTGAAGGACTTCTCCCCGGCTGCAACATCCAGCGCCATGGTATCAGTTGTCATCAGTGCGAGCGACAAAGCGAGCAGCGGAAAGCGGAACGTCATCCTGGTCAAACCTCGATTGTGGTGATTGTCGTGGCGTGTCTGCGAGGGCGGCAAGTCAAGAATGCCGTCGCACTATTCGACCTTGGGGCCGGACTTGCCGTCAGGCGTGACGTCGATTGCCATGGCCCGCCCGATCACCTTCGGTGCCGGCCGGCAATCCTTCATGCACGGGTTCTTGTTCCAGAACTGCTTCTCGGACGTCTCGCGGTCGTCCTCGAAAAATGCTGCAGCATTCGGCATCTTGATCGACGTGAAGTTCTTCTCGTTGAGTTCGAATGTCTCGTCTTTGACGATATCGTTCATGCTGAGAATATAGGCCGTTAGCGCATAGACCTCGTCATTGGTCAGCGACTGCGCGTTACCATAGGGCATCGCGCGCTTGATGTAGTCAAACACGGTGGACAGATCGGGCCAGAACGAACCGACGGTCTTGTCCGGCCGGTCCGCCTTCAATGTCCCCGCGCCGCCGGCAAGCACCGGCCATCGACCGACGCCCTGCCCGAACTCGCCGTGACAGGACGCGCACTTTTCCTGAAACAGATCGTCGCCCTGCTTCACGGTGCCCTTGCCGACCGGAAGACCTCGCCCGTCCGGCCGCACGTCGGTGTCCCAGGCCGCTATTTCTTCAGCCGTGGCCGCCCGCCCCAGCCCGAGCTTCGCGGCGGGCTTCGCTATCTCGCGGCCCGCCATCTGCTGGGCAGCGCTTGACCCACTCGTGCCGCCGAGCAGACATGCCGCCAGCATTAGTGTCAGGGCGTTAGCCGATTTCGACATTTTCAGTCTCCCCGCCCGAACGCACCAGCCAGGTCTGAATGCCGTTATTGTGGTAGATCGAATTGACGCCGCGCACCTTGCGCAGATCGTCCTTCGACGGCTGCACGTAGCCGGTGGAGTCGATGGCGCGAGACTGGATCATCAGCTCCTGTCCGTTCCAGTCGAAATCCGCATAGAAGCGCACGACGGATTTGTCGAAGACCGGGCCGTCGATGCGCGCGGTCTGCCAGTTGCGGCCGCCATCCATCGAGACATCGACGCGCTTCACGGTGCCGCGCCCGGACCACGCGAGCCCGCTCAGCACATTGCGGCCCTTGTGCTTCAATGGCGCCTGCGGCGACGGATTGGTCACCACAGATTTCGCATCCATCACGAATGTATGCTTGCGGGAATTTCCATCGGCCAGCAGATCCGTATATTTCGACGTCTCCTCGCGGGTCTGCCACGGCTGATCGCCGGCCTCGATGCGGCGCAGCCACTTGACCCACAGATTGCCTTCCCAGCCGGGAATGACCGCACGCAACGGATAGCCCTGCTCAGGACGCAGTGCCTCACCATTCATGGCGAAAGCGATCATGACATCGTTCAGCGCCTTCTCGATCGGCAGCGAGCGGTTCATGCCGGCGGAATCGGCGCCCTCCAGCATCAACCATTTTGCATTCGGCTTCAGCCCGGCCTCATCCAGCAACACTTTCAAAGGCACGCCGGTATACATCACGTTGTGGATCATGCCGTGGGTGAACTGGCAGCCATTAAGCTGACTGCCGCGCCATTCCATGCCGGAATTGGCAGCGCATTCGAGGAAGTACACCTTGTTAACGCGCGGCATCCGCTTGATGTCGTCCATGGTGAACACCAGCGGCTTGTCGACCAGCCCGTTGATCATCAGCCGATGATCCGCCGGATTGATCTCGGCGACGCCGCCATGATGCCGCTCGAAGCACAGGCCGGACGGCGTGATGATGCCGTCGAGGTCGTGCAGTGGCGTAAAGTTCACCGACGATTCAGCCGACGCCGTCAGCCACGGTACGTCGCGCCGGATCACATTCTTCTCGAACTTCGAGGGTACGCCGTAAGGATGTTTATCGACGCCATCGCCGAGATAGCGCTGCCAGTCCTGCACATCCGTAATGAGTGCTTCGGATTTTGCCGTCTCGCCCGCGAGCGCCGGAATCGCCGAAAGTGCTGCACCGGCACCGGCCAGACCCGCTGCGCCGAGAAAGCGGCGGCGATTGAGCGTTTCGGTTGAGGTTCGATCAGTCATGCGACCAGCTTTCGTATCTCTGCAATGCAAGGGCCTGCGATCAGGAACCAGTCACCTTGACCGCGGTGTTGGGTTCGATCCTGACGGTTGAGACCTTCGCTACATGCGCCGCGACCACGTCCCAGATCGGTGGTCCCTGCGTATTCTCGTTGATGCTGGCCCAGCCCGAGACCGTGTAGGTCTTGCTGGCCTCGATCGGCTTGCCGGACTTCAGATGAGTCATCCCGGAAATGCGCGATCCCATCGGCTTGGAGATATCGATCGCGTAGCCCATGCCGCCCATACGGACCATATCGCCGCCGCCCTGGAAATACGGGTCGGGGTGGAAAATATTGTCGGCCACGTCTTCCAGCACTTCCTTGATCTGGGTGCCGGTCATCTGGTTGCGATAACAGTTCGGATAGGTGATCGCGGTGGCGTTGGTGATCTGCTCCCAGGTGATCGCATCACCGGGGATCAACGTGCCGCCCCAACGGAAGCCGGGCGACAGCACGATCTCCGCATCGCGCTCGGACATCATGGCGTTGCAGATCAGATCGTCGAACGTGCCGTTGAAATTGCCGCGGCGATACAGCAGCGAATCCGTCTTGCCGATCTCGCGCGCCAGATCCTTGGTGAACGGCGCCCTCACCTTCTCCACCAGCGCAGTCATTGCAGGATCGGGGTTGATCGCATCGGCGAAGACCGGCATCAGCTTGAAGCGGACATCGGAGACCTTCTTGTCCTTCACCTCGATATCGAGGCGCGAGACGAACTTGCCGTGCGAGCCGGTCGCGACGAGCACCGTATTGCCGACCTTGACCAGGCCGGGCATCGCGTCATGGGTATGCGCCGTCAGGATGACGTCGAGCCCCTTCACGCGGCCGGCCAGCTTGCGGTCGACGTCGAAGCCGTTATGCGACAGCAGCACCACGATGGACGCACCGGCAGCGCGGGCTTCATCGACCTGCTTCTGGATGTCCTCTTCGCGGATGCCGAACTCCCAGTTCGGGAACATCCAGCGCGGATTGGCGACGGCCGTCCGCGGCAGCGCCTGACCGATTACGGCGATGGTGGCGCCGCCGCGCTCGAACATCTTGCGCGCCTCGAACACCGGCTCCTGCCATTCGTTGTCGCGAATGTTCTGCGCCAGGAAGGCGAAGGGCGCGCTATCGGCGATCTGCTTGACGCGCTCGGCGCCGTAGGTGAATTCCCAGTGCCCGACCATGGCGTCGAGCTTCAGCGCCGACATGACGTCGACCATGTCCTGCGCCTTGGTCTGTAGTGACGTCCAGCTTCCCTGCCAGCTGTCGCCGCCATCCAGCAGCAGCACCTTGTCGTCGCCGCGCTCGGCGCGCACGGCGCCGATCAATGTCGCGATACGGTCCATACCGCCCATGCGGCCGTAATTCTTGGCGAGTGCTACGAAATCATCGGCCGTCAGCGCGAAGGCATCGGCCGTGCCGGCCGCGATCTTGAAGTAGTTGCGAAACTCGGCATCCGTGAGATGTGGCGGTATGCCCTTCACTTCGCCGACGCCGAGATTGACTGACGGTTCGCGGAAGTGCAGCGGCATCAGCTGCGCATGCGTGTCGGCGACATAGAGGATCGTCACCGTGCCCAGCGGATCGAACCGCAGGATGTCGGCCTGTGTGAGGCGTTGCTGTGCCGCCGCGCGACCCAGCGGGCCAAGGCCGCTGCCGATCGTGAGCGCAGACGCAGCCGCGGTCGCTTGCAGGAAATCCCGCCTCGATATCATGATCCACCTATGATCCCTTCCGGTATGGAAGGGTGAATGTTCAGAAGAACGTCAGATCCAGGATCTTCAATTCAGTATCTGCAATTCAAGGTCTGCAATCCGTCAGGCCACGGTCAGCTTGTTGGTCGCGACATAGTCGGAGCCGTCGTCATCCTTCCAGGTGAAGGTGAATTCGCCGGACTCGGCAGCCTTGTAGAAAAACGACTGATAGGGATTGGCCGAGATGGCGGGATTCCAGTCGGCCTCGAACACCATCTTGCCGTTGAAGGCTGCGGTGAACTTGTTGATGATCTTGCGCGGCACGACCTTGCCGGCCGCATCCTTGCGCTGGCCGGATTCCATTTCGTGAGAGATCAGCGTCTTGATCTCGATCAGTTCGCCCGGCTTGGCCTGGGTCGGAACGCGAACGCGCGGGGTTGGTTTGGTTGCCATGGGAAAGTCCTCGCCTGATAAATCTATTCTGTGAACGAAGCTGCGCGACTAGCCGCCGCAGCCGCCGATCGTGACTTTCACATTGGCCTTCGCCATGTGCAGCTTGCCGTTGGACATTTCGGCGATGCAGACGATGTTCTGGGTTTCCGCAAGGCGCATGCGCGTCGAGGCCGAGGCCTTGCCGCAAGCCGGCGTGAAACGGTAGCTGACGACGGCCGGCAACGGATTGCCTTCGGCGAACACATGCACCGACTTGACGTAGTCGGCATCGGTCATCGGGCTTTCGATATCGACATTGACCGGGACCACGAGGCCGTTCTCGGCGATCTCGGGCACGTCGAGCTTGATCTTGCCGCTTTCGAATTTCTTGTCGCCATACAGCTTCTTGATTTCGGCGGCGACCGCCTGTTCATCGGCCAGCGATAGTCTGGGAGCAAGGATTGCTGCGAGACCGGCGATCGCGGCCATGGCCAGCGTTTCGCGACGGGTCTTCTCGACCGATTTCAAAATCATGAGTGCTTCCTCCTGCGGGATTTGAGCAATCCCTTTACAATAGTATCGCTTGACGATTCCAAGTCTGATCTATCTTATCTGGGACATATCATTATATTCTTTTTCTTGAATGTAAAGATCTGAAATGCACAAGTGCCGCAGAGACGGCGATGTGGGAGGGGACAGATGAGGAAGACCGTCATTCGGTCAGCAGCAGCGGCCATTCTGGTACTCTGCGCGGGGAGCTTCGGCATTCATGCGCAGGACGCCAGCGAGAAAGAGATCGAACGCTATCGCGAGATGATCTCGGACCCGATGTCCAATCCCGGCTATCTCGCCGTCGATCGCGGCGAAGCGCTGTGGGGCGAAGCCCGCGGCAGCAAGAACGTCTCGCTGGAAACCTGCAATCTCGGTCTCGGCGCCGGCAAGCTCGAAGGCGCCTTCGCGCAATTGCCGCGCTACTTCGCAGATGCCGACAAGGTCATGGATCTCGAGCAGCGTCTGTTGTGGTGCATGCAGAACATTCAGGGTCTCGACACCAAGGATGTCGTCGCGCGGCGCTTTTCCGGCCCCGGCCGCGCGTCGGACATGGAAGATCTCGTCGCTTACATCGCCAACAAATCGAACGGCATGAAGATCGACATTCCGCTGAGCCATCCCAAGGAGCAGGAGATGGTGGCGGTTGGTGAAGCGCTGTTTTATCGCCGCGGCGGCGTCAATGATTTCTCCTGCGCCACCTGTCACGCCGACGAAGGCAAACGCATCCGGCTACAGGGACTGCCGAACTTTTCCAAGCCCGGCAAGCCGGCGCAGGAAACCATGGGCGGCTGGCCGACCTATCGCGTCTCGCAGGGCGCGCTGCGCACCATGCAGCATCGCCTGTGGGATTGCTTCCGCCAGCAGCGCTGGCCCGTGCCGGAATACGGCTCGGATGCGCTGACCGCCCTCACCTCTTTCCTGCAGAAACAAGCGGCGGCCGGCGAACTCAACGTCCCGTCGATCAAGCGATAAGGAGCCCGGGATGAAACGCGTTTTGACACTCGCCGCGCTCGTTCTCGCAGCAGGCTCGCTCACGACATCCGCATACGCGCAGACCGCCGCCAAGACGCCGGATCCGGCGCTCGTCGATGCCTATATGAAATCGACCTTCGGCAAGGCACCGCCGGAATGGCAGGCACGCATCGAGCCGGACGAGACGCTGAAGACCTGCAACGCCTATCACAACGAGGTGCCGAGCGCCGAGGCCGAGAAGATCACCGCGCGCGAACTGGCGCGGGTGGTGTATCCCGCCGACGGCAAATTCCTTGGCAACTGGAAGGAAGGCGCGAAGATCGCCAATAACGGCCGCGGCGGCCAGTTCTCCGATCCGCCCGACACCGTCGCCGGCGGCAACTGCTACGCCTGCCATCAGATGGAGCAGAAGGAGGTCAGCTACGGCACGCTCGGGCCGAGCCTGACCAATTACGGCAAGGACCGCAAATACGATCCGCAGGAAATCAAGAACGCCTTCACCAAGGTCTACGACTCGCAAGCCATGTTCGCCTGCTCGAACATGCCGCGCTTCGGCGTCAACAAGGTGCTGAGCGAACAGCAGATCAAGGATATCGTGGCCTTCCTGTTCGATCCGGAATCGCCGGTGAACAAGTAACGCGAACCGGGAGTGGATCGATATGACGAAGAGAAACGTGTGGTTTGCCGTCGTCCTGTCGATGCTCGCATCATCTGCAGTGAGAGCCGAGGAACCTGTCGTCGGTTACAAGTCCCTCGGACTTGAGCTGGCGCTCGACGCCGCCCGTGCGGCGCTGAGCGACTGCCAGAAGCGCGGCTATCAGGTCGCCGTTGCCGTGGTTGATCGCTTTGGCACGCCGCAAGTCCTGTTGCGCGACCGCTTTGCCGGACCGCACACGCCGCCGACCGCGACCGGCAAGGCATGGACCTCCGCGACCTTTCGCAACAGCACCACCGAACTCAATGCGATCAGCCAGCCCGGCATGATGCAGGCCGGACTGCGCAACCTGCCTGGTGTCGTGATCATCGGTGGCGGCATGATGATCGAAGGCGGCGGTTCGATGCTAGGCGCCATCGGCGTCTCGGGAGCCCCGGGTGGCGATGCGGACGAACTCTGCGCCAAGGCCGGCATTGCCGCGATCCAGGACAAGCTGGATTTCTAGTTCGCCCGCGCGACTACGCCTGCTTCTTCAGCCACTCCGGAAATGGCGCGGTCTCGTAACCCTTCTCGCGCACGTAGCGGAACATCGCCAGAAATTCCACGGGCTCCAGCAGCCCGGGCATGCGCGCGACTTCCCGCGCCTGCCCGCTTTTCGATGCCAGTCCCGCGACGGTCTCCGGAAAGAACTGGATCGTCGGCGTGAAGCGAATGCCATAGGCTTCGCCAAAGGCTTTCTCGCCGCGCCTGCGGCCGTCGAAATCCGTCACCTCCCGCGCGCCGATGTGATTGAGATGCAGGATCTCGAAATTGTCGCGGATATAGGTCTCGATCTTCGGATCGGTCATGTAGCTCTCATGCATGCGCTTGCAGGCCGGACAGCCCTTGAGCCCCCACATGATGGCGAAGCGCTTGCCCTTGGCGCTCGCACCCGCCAGATCCTCGGAGAGATCGAGGAAGCTCTCCAGATACCAGTCCATCTGATAGAGCCCGTCATCACCGAGCGTCGCTTTCGCTGATGCCGGTGCAGCGCGTAACCCGACCACGCCGAAGCCGATGGCCGCGAGCGCATGCCGTCTGGTGATCACGCCAGTTATGGACTCTCGCTTGGACATTCGATCCTCCCGATCCCGCATCACCCGATGGTGCCGAAGGCCGGAAAGGTCTCCAGCATCCAGCCTGAAATGCGCGGCATTGCGCCAGTCAAAAACAGAACGCCGGTCAGGACAAGGCCGGCGCCAATCACCTTCTCGATAGCCAGCATATGCCGACGCAGCCGCGCCATCAGCCGCATGAAAGGCCCCGAAAACAACGAAGCCAGCATGAAGGGAATTCCAATCCCCATCGCGTAGGCCGCAAGCAGAAGCGCGCCCTGAGCCGGCGCACCTTCGGCGCCTGCGACCATCAGAATGGCCGCCAGCACCGGCCCGACGCAGGGCGTCCATCCGAAAGCGAAGGCAAGCCCGACCAGGTAGGCGCCGAGAAATCCGGCCGGCTTGCGCACGGCCTGAAAGCGCGCTTCGCGAAACAACAGCCCGATCCTGAAGACGCCGAGAAAGTGAAGTCCGAGAATGACGATCAGCAGACCGGCGACGATGCCCAGCGTCTCGAAATGCGCCGTAATCGCCTTGCCGATCAGCGATGCCGATGCGCCGAGCGCCACGAAGACCGTCGCAAACCCCAGCACGAACGCAAAGGACAACGCGACCACGCGTCCGTTCGGTCGCCAGCCGGCCTGGCCACCGCGATCATCGAGTTCGTCCAGGCTGACGCCTGCCAGAAAGCAGAGATACGGCGGCACCAGCGGCAGAACGCATGGCGACAGGAACGACAACAGCCCTGCGCCCAGTGCACCAAGGAACGAGATTGAGGACACCACGGCGGATCCGGTTCTGGCATAAACATTCAAATTCGTGTATGTGTAACACATGACGTGGAAATTGCCTCTGAAAACCTCGTTGATCGCGACTTTGTTGGTGATGACTGCGGCGCTGTCGCCGCGCATCGCTGATGCGTCCGAACTACTGATGTTCGAGCGCGATGGCTGCGTCTGGTGCGCGCGATGGAATCGCGAGATCGCGCCGGTCTATGACAAGACCGACGAAGCCAAGCTTCTTCCGCTGCGCCGCATCGATATGGATCGCGACAAATCGCCGGGCGTCGCACTGGCCTCGCCTGTGCGTTTCACGCCGACCTTTCTGATCGTCGACAACGGCCGCGAGATCGGCCGCATCACCGGCTACATGAACGACGAATCCTTCTGGAGCCTGCTCGGGAAGTATGCTGCCAGACTGACCACCTCACAGCCCAACGCCAATCGTTCCTGATCCTCTTCAAACATTTGCGGGACACGCACGCTGCCATGGCTTCTATCATCCCATCCGAACTCGAAGACGAACTGCGCGACGGTGCGGAATATTCCCCCGAACTCGATCAGTTGATGCGCAAGGCCCGCAAGGCCAGCAATTTCCTGAAAGCGATCTCGCACGAAAACCGCCTGCTGCTGTTGTGTCTGCTGGCGGAGCGGGAACGGTCAGTGTCCGAACTGGAAAACATCCTGTCGCTGCGGCAGTCAGCCGTGTCCCAGCAACTCGCGCGTCTGCGCTACGACGGCATGGTGGAGACCCGCCGCGACGGCAAGACGATCTATTACAGCCTGGCCAATGACGACGTGCGAAGCGTCATCTCGGTCATCTACGATATTTTCTGCGCCACGCCGGCGCCGACCAAGAAAAAATAACGCCGCCGATCTGGCAGGCGGAGAAGCGCGGCCCGTAAGGCCGGCGCTCCTCACATCGGGAGGAAACCCATGCAGAACATGTCTGCCTGGTTATCGGCGCTGGCTGGCTTTGCCATCGGCGCTGCTGCAGGGTTTGCCGTACGACGCGCGCGCCTTTGCACATTTGGCGCGATTGAAGATGCGTTGATGGGCGGTGACAATCGCCGCCTGAAGATCTTTGGGCTGGCGCTGGGTATCGCCGTGCTCGGCACGCAGGCGCTGATCCTGTCCGGCTTTCTCGCGCCGGAACACACAACTTACGTTCCCACCGCATTGCCTCTCATTGCGATCGTCATCGGCAGCATCATGTTCGGCACCGGCATGGCAATGGTCGGCACCTGCGGCTTCGGCTCGCTGGTGCGGCTCGGCACCGGCGATCTCAGGAGTCTGATCGTGATCCTCGTGCTGGGTGCGACGGCCTACGCGACCTTGCGCGGACTGTTCGCCGATCTTCGCATTGGCGTGCTTGAGCAGCTAGCGATCCGCATGCCGGACGGCATACGCTCCGACTTTGCATCGCTGCTGACGCAAGCGACCGGCCGCGATCTGCGCGTGCCGCTCGCCATCATTGTCGGCAGTGGCCTCTGTTGGCTGGCACTCAGCGACAAACGCCTGCGCCGCGCGCCGCGTCTGCTCACTGCCGGTGTCGCACTCGGATTGCTCACGATTGCCGGCTGGCTCGTCACGGTCGGGCTAACCGATGAATTCGCTGGCCCGCCCCGCCCGCAAAGCCTGACATTCGTATCGACGATCGGAAAAGCACTGTATGCCGGGGTTCTGAATGTCGCGAACTTCGCCGATTTCGGCGTCGGCAGCGTGTTCGGCGTCATTGCCGGTGCATGGGCCGCAGCGTGGTTGGCCGCAGAACTGCGCTGGGAAGCCTTCGACGACGATCACGAAATGCGCCGCCATCTTATCGGCGCCTGCCTGATGGGCGTCGGCGGCATTCTGGCGGGCGGCTGCACCATCGGTCAGGGCATCACCGCGGGATCGATGCTGGCACTGTCCTGGCCAATCGCCGTCGGCGGCATGATACTTGGCGCGCGCGTCGGCATTGCGATTCTGGTCGATGGCTCGCCACGCGACCTCATCCAGCGCAACTGGATGCTGCTGGCGCGGAAAGCCCCGCCATCGAAGTAGTTATAGCGTTTTCGAGCGAAGTGGATGCCGGTTCGCGTTAAGAAAACGCGTCACAACAAAAAGGCCAGGGCCCGGTTCTGATGCAATCAGAACCAATAAGGCTCTAGCGTCAGGGTTTGAGGTAGCTCCAGCCGGCTTCCTGCAACTCAATCAGCCGAACCGCGCCCGATGGCACCACCGTCGCCTCGGATACGACACTGATAGCCTTGCCCTCGCGCTTCTCCATGCCCTCTTTGGTATTTCCGCAGGCGATGAATTTGACGCTGGACGGAAAGCTGGCATCGACGATCTGCTTGATGCGGTCCTTCACCGGCGACGTGTCGTCGCGCAGCATGTGCAGACCCGGACCATAAGTGACGATCTCGATCTGAACATCCTCATTCTTCGCCTTGTAGAATTCCATGACGTTTGTCGCGTTGTTCAAAGCCAGATTCATCAGAGCCGGATCGTTCTGATTGACCTGAATGGCGACGCGATGCTCCTTCGCGCCTGCTGCATAAGCGGACAACGCGATCAGCGACAACAGGACGGCTCCGGCAATCGATCTCAACAATGATCGCATCTCAAAATTCCTTTTCAGGGACATACAATTTCAGGGACGCACGATCGTAAAACCGCGCTCAGTCAGATCCAGCAGATGGCCGACGCCGACCAGCACTTCCACCGCATGCGGATTGATCGCCGGTCGCTTGCCAGTCTCTCGCTCGATCGTATCCAGTGTATTGCCACAGACGCTGAAGCGCACGCCCTGTGTCACCAGACTATCGACCAGTGCGCGGTGTTCGTTGGTGTCGCGCAACAGATCGATGCCGGGACCGAAGGTGACGACTTCAACCGCCACCTTGTCCGGTCCATAGGCTTTCAGGAGATTGCTGGCGACGCTGAGAACGAGGCGTTCTTTCTTCGGATCGGAATCGGACAGCTGCAAGGCGATGAAATGCTCGGCGAAGGGCTTGTCCGGAGCGGCATCCTGTTTGGCGGGCCGTGTCTGCGCAGTGACCGCGCCCGTTGCAAATGACATCAGCGCAAGGACCGACAAACAGAAAAACAGCCCTCGCTTATTCATTGCGCACAAAACCTCTGACGATCAGGGGATTGATTAGCAATCGCCCTGCGCCAGCGCAATCAAACTAACGAAGCGGACTTGAGAGGATTTATTGCGTCGCAAACACAGGACGCAGTGCCAGGCCGCGGATCGCAACTGCAGCGCCCGCAAAGATACCCGCAGCCGCAACGAAGGATGGCAATGCGAGCGTTGACACACCCGTCAGCCCCTGCCCGATCGAACAGCCATAAGCCATCGCACCACCGATCCCCATCAGCGCGGCACCTGCCATCGAACGGCCCGTGTGGCGTGCCGACGTATAGCCCTCGAACTCAAAGCGTCCGGTCAGCAGGGCTGTTAGTAGGCTGCCGATGAACACACCCGCCACCAGCGCAATTCCGAAATTCAGCGTCATGCCCGTCGACAGCATGATGAATTGCAGCGTATCGGCAGCCGGCGACACGAATGTCAGCGACGCCACCGGAATCGGATCGAACTCATCAGCACCAAGCCAACCGGTCGTCAGCCAGCCGGCGATCACCAGCAGGCCCATCACCAATCCCGCCACGAGCTGCCCCGGCGAACGTCGGAACGCACGATGCGACAGCGCGAACCCCAATAGCGCAACGCCGACAATCAAAGTTGCTACGACACGCGCCGTCGCGTCAGACAGGCCGAGCGTTCCGAACAGCGACGGGAGAGAATTCACCCCAGGCGTCGTCTGCGTCCATTGCAGGATCGATAGTCGCAACGGCGCGAGCAGGCCCTTCAAGGTCATCTGCGCGGTAACGCCGATGATCGCGATCACGACCAGCGATCGTAGATTGCCTTTGCCCAGCAGCACCAGTGCGCGCGACGCGCAGCCATTCGACAACACCATGCCCAAGCCGAACAACAGCCCGCCGACGAAGATCAACGGCGCCGAGAATGACGGCTGCAGATAAAGCGACTTGGCGATCTCGACCACGCCGGTGCCGGCAATGAATTGTGTGCCGACAACCGCCACGGCAACCGCCACCGCGTAGCTCCGGATCTTGCGTCCGTCGTCATGCGCCCACCAGTCGCGGAGGCTGCTCATGAGGCAGAACCCGCTCAGCAGACCGACCACGCCGAAAACGGCGCCAATCGCAAAACCCGCGATAACCGGGAGCGCAAACATCGAATGATCCGAACGTGATTTTGAGGTGATGACGCCGGATTACTACTGGCAGTTTCAGAAGCGGTCCAGTTGACGCATGATTTAAGGAGGAAGTTCTACGGACGATGAAAAACAGGAAACATAATTCCATCAGACTCGGAAACACGATACAGAATGACTATCGCTCTGGGAGCGGCAGAGATCGCCACACTGTTGTTTCGCACCCAATTTTCGAAACGGCATTTTCGATCTTGCCCGGCTCAACACGGGGCATAGCGCTCAGTTCTTTGGAGGACGCGGCAAGCGGATCTGAAGCTTCATCGATCAAAGCAACATCAAGGGCTAGGCTCCCGCGCTCCCGAATGAGGACGGCGGGGCTCGGAGAAGGGTGTACGCCACCGGCCGCACGGCCGTGCAACGCTGAGTTCACGCGACTGAGAAAGTTGAACGAAAACTTCTCCAAGTCAGACCAAGAGATCTTGGAGATGATTTTATGAAGCGACTACTCGTTTTCACGATGCTGTTTCCGCCACTCGTGCTGTTCGTCTACATCACAGCCGATCAGTTGTTGCGCGATGGTTTTCCCGGCATCGGGTTCCTGGCGTGGCTGGTGGGAATTGCGTATGTGCTCGCCGTCATTCCTGCTTGGTTGACGGCAGGAGTGGACTGGGCGCTTTCTGCCCAGCCGCTTTACGTGCGGCTCATCGCGACGATGCCGGTGGCTGCTGTCCTGGCCGAGCTTGTCGCACGCTACATGGGCCAGCCATATTTCGATGTGTCCGTTGCGATAGCGGGAGCAGTTCCAGCCGCGGTGTGTTCGTGGCTGTCAGATAAACCAATGAGAAGCGTGCATGCGTGAGCAAGCTTAGCACCACCACGGTCATGACCCATCTGCGCAAGTCTTGGCGGCCACAAGCGTTGACGCAGCCGTCCACCGCCAAGTTGTCTATTTTGATAGACAACGCGCCAATGACTGCGGTAGCGTTTGCAAACCTTTCGCAGCAATCACGGGGTCTGCTTCAGTCGTGGCCTACAGTATCTACGGGACCCCTCACGGGCAGCCGGAGAAGGTCTGCTACGGAACCGTACAGACCCTCGATCAGACGGCGAGCGAGCTACGGAAGCTGCGTGAAGCTGGCGTCTTGGACGTCTACGCTATTGGCTTCGATCCCGAGACCGCCAACCTGCGGAAGCCACCGTCGGACCCCAAATCGAATTAGGCTGGCGTGTTCGGAACCAAGCAAATACGCGCTGCCTGAAGCGAACAAACGCCGAAAATGGAATTGCTTACAGGATTGCTGACAAGCCGCCGCCCCGCAGGGCCAATTCGCTAGCGATTTGAAAATGGTGGGGGAAGAAGGACTCGAACCTTCGAAGTCATAAGACGGCTGATTTACAGTCAGCTCCCTTTGCCACTCGGGACACTCCCCCGCCTGACGCCATCGGAACCAAGCCCAACAAGACCTTGGCCCAACACGGCAGTCCCACCGAACAAGTGGCTGGACGGCCATGGATGACGTTAAAACGCGCGCCCGTAAACGGGCTCCCGGTTGGCGCGTTTATGACGGAAGCCATGGGGCAAAGTCAACCGACCCTGGCAGGAATATCCGCCCTTCCCGACCTCTTTCCGGGGCCCCAAATTGCCATTATTCGGCATGCGTGAGACAAGCCAGCCATGAGCGATCGAGAACGAAAACAGCGATTCCAGCGTGGACCTGACAAGGGACGCGACGGCCAAAGCAGTCAAAACCGGGATAAACCCCGCGATCAGGGCCGGCGGCCGCCCCGGCGGGGCCGGGAATCCGGCGGTGACGGCCCGGCCATCCTCTATGGCTGGCATACCGTCACCATGGCGCTAGCCAATCCGCAGCGGAAAATTCTCAAGCTGATTCTGACCGAGAACGCCGCCCGGCGTCTTGCCGAGGAGAAGATCGATACCCGCGTGGCACCGGTCCTGGTCCGTCCGGACGAGATCGATCGCCGGCTGGGGCCCGATGCCGTGCATCAGGGCCTCCTGGCCGAGGTCGAACCGCTGGAATCGCCGGATCTGGACAGCCTGTCCCAGGACGGCATCGTGCTGGTGCTCGACCAGATCACCGACCCGCATAATGTCGGCGCTATCCTGCGCTCCGCCGCGGCCTTTGCGGTCAAGGCGATCATCACCACGGCGCGGCACAGCCCGGAGGCCACCGGCGTGCTGGCGAAATCCGCCTCGGGCGCACTGGAACTGGTGCCGATGATCACGGTGCCCAATCTGGCGCGGGCGCTGAACGAACTGAACGATCTCGGTTTCATGACCGTCGGTCTCGACAGCGAGGGCAGCGAAAACATCAGCGCGATCCCGCTGCAACAGCCGCTGGCGCTGGTGCTCGGCGCCGAAGGCAGCGGATTGCGGCGGCTGACGCGAGAGACCTGCAGCGTCGTCGCGCGGCTCGACATGCCCGGCGAGATCAAGAGCCTCAACGTGTCGAACGCCGCCGTGCTTGCGCTCTATGTCGGCGCCAGCAAGCTCGGACTCATGGGCTAGAGCGTTTTCGAGCGAAGTGGGTCCCGGTTCGCGTCAAGAAAACGCGTCAAAACAAGAATCCCTCTATCCAAAACGAGAACGCCCGCCCGCATTGCTGCGAGCGGGCGTTCTTCGTTCAATTCAATCAGATCAGTACGCGCGGCGATGCTGCTGCGGCTGATGATAACCACGCTGCGGAGCTGCGGCGCGCGGCGCATACATCACCTTCGGCGCGCCATAGCGATGCGCCTGATGATAGCCGGTGCGCGACGCGTAGCTGCGCTGCGTAGTGCCGTAACGCGTGCGCGGCTGCATGCTGTAGCCGTAGCGATAGCTCGGGCGCGCACGATACTGGCTGCGCGACGGATAGCTGTAGATCGCCGGCGCGCGATAGGCCGGACCATAGGAGTAGTTCACCGGATTGGCATAGGGGCCGCCGTAATAGCCGCGACGATAGCCGTAACCGTAACCTTGACCGTAACCCTGGCCATAGCCGCGCCAGCCGATCGCGGTTTCCTGATAGGTCGGAACCGGCGCGAACATGCCCGGGCCGCTGAAGGTCGGGCCCTGATTGGCGTAATAATACTGACGCGTCACCGGCGTCGGATCGGGCAGCCGCTCATAACCGGCGCCATAGCCACAGGGGCTGACATAGGCCTGGCCGCAAGGCGAGCAGCCGTTTGAGGTGAACAGGCCTCCACCGCAGGCCATTGCGGGCGCAGCGCCGGCAGTGGCGGTGACAACGGCAAATGCCGCAACCCATTTTGAAATCACGTTACGCATGAATACTCTCTCCTGTCGGGTGTCTTTTTTTGGTGTTGGTGATTGGTCGGTCAGCGTCGGAATTCTGGCGGTGCGACGATGACCTCAGGTGGATTGAACGGCACTTCATTATGCCGCTCCATCGGCGCGGATTTCGCCGACCAGTGCTCGTGGAAGCTCTCGGCCGGCTGCGGCAATTTGCGATTGGCCGGCGGCTCGATTTCCAGACGCCCGTAGCCCGGCTTGTGACCAAGGCTCGGATAGTAGTGGCCAACATTCGGGACCGGATCGACGTAACGGCCGCCATAGACTGTCGGCTGAATATGAATGCCGCGCTGCAAGCCCCAGTCGCCTTCGATCACGCGATAGGACGCATCGACGCCGTTGATGATGATCGGCACGCCGGGACGACCGGGCACGACGATGTTGAATCCATCGGCGGCTGCCGCCGGAAGCGTGGTCGCGATCACGAAAAGCAGCGCTGAAAGGATTCGCATGGCCATGTCCTGCATCTCGGCGGTACGATATTCGAACGCCTGGCAGGATGGGTTAAGGGCGCGGTCTAAACTGCCGGTAAGCCTAACGCGCAAGCATCAGGCGAAGTTCAAATGCGCGGGATCGCAGCGTGGATTCGTTAACGCAACGCGCTCGCACGGCGATCTGATCCCGGTCGAAAGACGTCAAGCGCGCGCCGCACACATCTTGCGCGTTGCCTTGGCAACGTGGTCTGATCCCTTCAGCCGTCGTTGTCGCAGACATCTGCAGTCGTCATGTCCGGAGAGCCCCGATGAAGTTCCTCAGTGCAGCCATCATCCTGTCGACGCTGGTCGCGACCCCTGCTTTCGCGCGGCACTGGAAACATCATCACAGCGCCGAAACCTTCGTCTTTGCCGCACCCGGCCAGCCCTACCGGATCCAGTTCGGGCACAATTACGGTCCGGGTCTGCAGCCGGGCACCTTCGCCTATTACGACGGTCCCCTCGCCGCCCGCTGCAAGCAATCGGCCGCGGCCTATCGCGGCCAGGACGGCCGGGCGTATCCCTGCTTCTGATTGAGGTTCCACAGGCCGGTTGACGGGTGGGCAGATTGGCCACTGCGATCGAACTTACTCAACCTCTGCCGCGTTGCCGCGCCGGAGGTGGCACATGCCCTACGCGCTATTCGAAGACGACCAGAAGCTCAGCCAGGAATTCCCGACCGAGGAGGACGTCTGGCAACATGCCGACGAAGCCGGACTCGTTGATGTTGTGGACGGCAAGACGGTGCTGGAGGACGGCTACACTATTCAGCCGTGCAGCACCGAAGAGGACACGGGCAAGCCGATCGCGGTACCGCCGGCAGTGGCCTAGGAACGACTCTCACAATCCTTGGTTGGAAGACTGAGCGTCCTGAGCGCAGGATGGACGTTCCGAAAGTCCTGCCACCTCTCTAGGGGTGGTGGGGCTTTTGCTGTCGTAGCCATTGGTATGCAGTAGCCGCACAAACTCATCCATGGACGCGTTCAGTCGCCTGGCGCGCTCTTCAGATTCGGGCGTTGAGGTGCTGCCGAAAAGCCGGGTGATGGATTCGCGAAAAGTCATGCGATTCCCCTTACTCATTGAGACGCGCTTTGGTCGCGCGAACGGCAAATTGGTTCAACTCGCCGCGGGGCTTATTTAACAGTTTAGCACACACGCCGCTTGACGGCGAATCACATGAAGGATTCTCTATCCCCATTCAGGGAGGCGGAGATGGAAGACCACTTCACTCACCAGTATTTCAGCCGGCAGTGCTTCGAGCGACATCACGCACGCGAGGTCTTGGAGCGCGCCCTCTGCGCAGGCGCCCTACTCTTCGGCCTGACGGCCTCGTTCGCAGCCTGTCTGTTTATTTGATTATTTGACGCCCGTTCGCCGTCGGCGAACCTCCCACAGCCAGCCGCCCAAAGGCGTCAGCAGGCCGCTTGGAGACGCATTGGCGCTGACACGACGACGGAGCCAATTCTGCACTGTGCCCCGTTAGGCTTAACCCGCTGACACGCTTGCACTAACGTCGCTCAATCTAAATGATGACGCCATGAGTTGGGTCGAAGAGCGCGATCGTTTAATCGCGGAGACATTGGCGTTTGTAAAAGAGGTCTCGGGCAACCAGCCCGAGCTGGCCGCGAAGTTGACCGTTGCGGTAGACGCCGAGATGAAAGCCGCTGAAAATCCGAAGCAGATCCTCCCGGAACCTGCGCAGCCGATGAAGCTGACTGATCTCCGGGAAGACATCCGCAATCGCGTTGCATCATTCAAGGCACGGCAACAGGACATGCAGGACAAGCGGGAGGCCTATTATCAGGAGGTCATCGCAAAAGTCCGGGCTACCTTGGAACAACGTTCATAGGTTGAACCCACCGATGGCGAGCCGGTGCGAAAAGACCGTTTGGCCAGGTTATTGAAATGATGGTGCGCTTAGAGAGAGAAAGCTTGAACTTTCTGTTTGAGGTGCTTGAAGAGTGGGAGCGCCATCTCGCACAGCTCGCCCCTAGGGATCTGGAGTGCGATGGTGCGCATCTTCGACTATGAATTCAATGAGATAACGGCTGTCCGACGGTGAAGGTGGACAATCGGAAGTCCCCGCCGCCGTGCTCCTGCAGCAGACATATGACGAGCGGCCGCAGTTGAGGGCCCAGGCCTCAAACGGCTACGGAGGTGCCGGTCAACGAATTGGGTGAGCGGTTTCGGTCCGGGTTGCTGCGGCCGTCGCGGTCGTCATTGTCGTCCGCGGTGCTAGGACTCCCAGCTGATGCACAGAGGCCGTGGAGGTTGGCGCCGCCGACTGTTCCTGGACATTCGCGGCTCCCAGCACTCGAACTTGCACCGCCGATATCGGCAAACCCGCCGATTCATAGGTCGGCAACTCCGCAGCGAAGCCGGCAGTGCCACCCGAAATCGCGATCGCGGCGACGGCTGCGATCGATAAGGAAGTCATCTTCACTATTATTCTCCTCGTAGGATTCAATAAGGCAGCCTAGCCCCCTTTGCTGCATTGCGATAGCTAATTGCTGCATTGCAACAATGCAGGTTCGCACATTGCGCCTTCCAGCCGGCTCTGGCGTCCCGCGCTAGCATCCGCTCGGCGCGGCCTCGCACGCCTCGGATCGAAGGCGCGGTCCCCGGATTAAGGGGGCAATATTGGGCTCTGACGCAATTTGGTGCAGGCGCATCACGGGGCGCCGATTAGTCGGGCTTGGAGCAAGTCGAGCTTGGCGCGTCCATACATCTGACTGACGCTTAACGAGCTTGAGCTTTGTTATCCGTCCCTCGGTCTGCCCGTTGGACCATGCCGATGTTATTGCAGCGCTGACGTCACGAGCGTTCCGGAAGGTCACCGCCCGTTCGCATCCGGACACGGCAAGACGTCGAGAGCCGCCTTCAGCCCGACGCCGCTGACACCGACTTTCAACATGTCGACCACCAACGATACGACCAGGTCGGTGGCATCCACAATGGCAAGGCCGCCATCCCGGACGTTGGAGATGCAGTTTCGCTTCGAATCCGGCGTGCCGATCGCGGGCGAATGGGTCAGGTAGATTCCGAGACTGTCGGCCGCCGAAAGGCCGGGACGTTCGCCTATGATCATGACTGACACCTTCGCGCCGATGATCGCCGCAATGGGATCTCCGATGGCGACGCGCGCCTGCGATGCCAGAACGATAGGCGCAATGGAAAGCTGCCGGGCCGACAGCCGTGCGACGATCGCCCTCGTCAGCGGCACCGCGTTGATGTCGATCGCGCTGGCGGAAAGGCCGTCGGCGAGAATGATCGCGACATCGCAGCCCGGCGTCATGCTTGCGAGCCGCTCTGCAACCTCGGCGGAGAGAGTTCGGCCGAGATCGGGGCGACGGACATAGGTGGCACGATCGCCCGCCTTGCTGGCGACCTCGATGATACCCAGCCCGAGCTCATTCAGGCCGGCTTCGACCGAAGCCCAATCGACACTGGACCACACGGCCTGCCGTGCACGCGCGTGATCGAGCAGAAAGGACTGTGCCGCGCGTGTCGGCATGCCCGCTCCGAATCTGCCGAGAAGTACCCGTGCGTCCGTCATCTGCCGCAGATCGCGTGGCAGTGGGGATGTACGTTCTGGCTCCTTCGTCATGTCAGATCCCGAGTAATCTGGAATTCGCCATGTAGTCGGTCAACCGGGTTGGCGCGTCAAGCAGGTGACCCGCCTCATCGGTCAAGCCGACCTCAACGAGCCAACGCTCGAACTCCGGCGCCGGCGGACGATTCAAGGTTTCCCGGCAATAAACGGCGTCGTGATGCGCGAGCGATTGATAGTTCAGCATCACGTCGTCGGCACCAGGCACCGTAATGACGAAATTGACATTGGCGGCGCAGAGCAGTGTGAGCAGCACATCCATATCTTCCTGGTCCGCATCCGCATGATTGGTGTAGCAGACGTCGACGCCCATCGGCAGGCCCAGCAGCTTGCCGCAGAAATGATCCTCGAGCCCGGCGCGGATGATCTGCTTGCCATTGAAGAGATATTCCGGGCCGATGAAGCCGACAACCGTGTTGACGAGCAGCGGATCGAACTCGCGCGCGACCGCATAGGCACGTACCTCCATCGTCTGCTGATCGACACCGAAATGCGCGTCGGCCGACAGCGCCGCGCCCTGCCCCGTCTCGAAATACATCAGATGAGCATCCGCCGGACCACGCTTGAGGGCACGAACCGCCTCATAGGCCTCGCGCAACAGCGACAGACTGACGCCGAAGCCGTCATTCGCCTTTTGCGAACCGGCGACCGATTGGAACACGATATCCACCGGCGCCTTCGCGGCCATCGCCTTCATTGCTGTCGTCACGTGACCAAGGCAACAGGTCTGTGTCGGGATCGCTAGGCGCGTCCGCAATTCGTCGAGCAACGCGACGATGCGGACATAGTCCTCCACAGTATCGGTGGCCGGGTTGACCCCGATCACGGCATCGCCGGAACCCATCAGCAGCCCGTCGAGCGCCGATACCGCGATGCCATAGGAGTCGTCGACAGGATGATTGGGTTGGTTGCGCGTGGATAGCCGTCCTTTCAGCCCGATGGTCGAACGGAATTTAGTGACGACCTCGCGCTTCGACGCGACCGAAATCAGGTCCTGCAGGCGCATGATCTTGGACACCGCCGCGACCATTTCCGGCGTCAGGCCGGGCGTCAGGTCCTCCAGTTCGCACTGAGCAGTCTCAGGGGCAAGCAGCCATTCCCGGAGCTCGCCGACGGTGAGCGACGAGACGGCGGCGAAAGCTGCCGGATCGTGCCGATCCTGAATGAGCCGCGACACCTCGTCGGTGTCCGACGGGATCAGCTCTTCGGTTAGGAATGTTTTGAGAGGCAGATCGGCCAGCGCCATCTGCGCCGCCAGCCGCTCCACCGGCCCGTCCGCGGCAATGCCGGCGAGCTGATCGCCCGATCGCTCGGGCGTCGCCTTGGCCATCAGCTCCTTCAGATCGTCGAAGCGGAAGACGGTGCCTTCGATAGTGGTTTTGTAAGGCATTTTCACTCGTTACCGCCGGATGAAGGCCAGCGCTTCCGCATGCAGCGCGGGTGTCGCGCTCGCCAGCACGCGCCCGTCCGAGCGGAGCGACAGTGGACGCCCCTCCCAATCAGTCATGCAACCACCCGCACCGTGCACGACCGGAACCAGTGCCATGTAATCATAGGGGTGAAGCCCCGTTTCCAGAACGATGTCGCAATGCCCGGAGGCAAGCAATCCATAGATATAGCAGTCGCCACCAAAGCGACGCAGCCTCGTGCTCCGCGATAGTCGCTCATAGGTCTCGGCTTCCCCGTCGTGGAACATATCCGGTGACGTGGTGTAGAAGCGTGCCTCAGCGATCCGCTCGCAAGAGCTGGTCCGCGCCGCTTCGCCGTTGCAGTTGGTCAGTCCCGGCCTGGCGTTCCATCTCTCCCCCGTAAAGGGAATGTCGATCACTCCGCAGAACGGCTTCTCTTCATGAGAGAGCGCTATCAACGTCCCGAAAAGCGGGAAACCGGTGATGAAACTCTTGGTCCCGTCGATCGGGTCGATGATCCAGTTAAAGGCGCCGCGCGGCGTGCCGCCGGTTTCCTCGCCGATGATCCCGTGATCCGGAAAGCGCTGCTGGATCCTTTCTCTCAGATGCAGCTCGGCCGCGCGATCGGCGACCGTCACCGGACTGTCGTCAGGTTTGGAGATGACATCCAGCGGACTGCGGAAATGCGACAGCAGAAGCGGTCGCACCGAATCCGCGAGTTCGGTGGCAAAAGCGAGATAGGCGTCGGCATCATCTGCCACCAGGGCGTCCTCGAACATCAAAGTGCCTTCAGAAACGACGGCCATCGTGGATCGTGGATGATGGAGCGGGCGCGCATGTGTTTCCAGATCCCATACTTGTAGAAATCGAAATCCAGCGTCGAGACGCGATTCTGCACCATCGCCCAAGTGCTCCATTTGATGTCGGCGAGCGCCTTGTGAACGACGAAGCGTGCGTGCAGCCGCCGGTCGAAACGGCCGAAATAGGCTTCGATGATCTCCTGTTCGACATCCTCCGGAAAGAAGTGCTCGCTGCTCCAGATCGCAAGATCGTAGAGCCGTTCGTTGTTGGAGGCGTATTCGAAGTCGATTAGCTTGACCGAGCCGTCATCGCCCACCAGGAAGTTGCCTGGCATGGGATCGTTGAAACACGGCACGAGATCCAGCCCCGATGCTTCCAGTGCTGCACGCGCTTGTTGATACTGACGATACAGCCAGGCGTGATCCTCAGGCCAGTAGCCGCCAATATCCCCGACCTGGTCATAGTGTTCGTCGATCATGTCGAACACAGTCTTCGTCAATGGGAGCGACGGAGCCTGATGGAAGCGGCGATAGATCTGCACCACGTTGGTGCGAAACCCCTGATCCACGGCATCGCGATGGGTCGATGCGCGGCGGTCAGCGAGGAATTCCGACACTTCGATATCCAGATGATCGAGATAATCGAAGGTGCGCGGTCCGATATCGATCGCCTCCGCCTGCCTGCTCGCTGCCCGCGCGGCGTTGCGATCGATGAACATCTCCGTGCCGCGGCCGGGAATCTTGACGAAATAGCCGACCGGATCGTCCTCGACCCTGACGCGGAAATTGGTGTTGCTGATGCCGCCGGAGACCGGCGCATAGGACAGGCGGCGGCCCTTCCAGGGCGCGACCTGAATGATAGCCGCTTCGAGCGACCGTTCGGCATCCGACGTGCCGGCGCCTATGTCCATCATGGTACTTGTCCCGCCTAGAGAGATCGCAAGCGTTGCTCGAAACCGGGATTCCCCAGCAGCATCCGGCAGCGCAAGAATCGCCACCCCGCATATTTCAGGAATTCGACGCTGCGCAGCGGCGATCGCGCATGCTGCAGCAGGCTGCGCAGCGCCCAATACAGATCATCGGCAGCAGCGTAGATCCGGCATCGGCTGAAGGACTTTTCGCTGAAATGCCCGTCATGCATCTCCAGCAGCGGCTTCATCTGGCTCTCGAACTGATAGAGCTCGTTCATCTGAACGCCAAGCTGATAGTAGGGATCGATATCTGCCGCCATGTCGAAGTCTACCAGCATAACTGATCCGCCCGGTCCCAACATCACGTTAGAGGAATGCGGGTCGCCGTGCGCGGGCTTTTGAGCAACGCCTGCTGCGGAGATCGCCTCGCGCATCGCTGTCATCCAGTCCAGCATCCACTCCGCGTCGGCAGGCAGCGCTTCGCCGGTCTGTACGACGAGCGTCATCAGCCCATCGATGCCGTCGAACACTGACCACGACCGCCCGAACGGGGCGGCCGCCGCGATTGTCTTCTGCATCTCGATCAGCCTGACAACCATCGGCGGCTGCATCAAGTCGTCGATCTTGGCCGCACGCCAGCCGTTTCCGAGTCGAGCAAAAAGCACGGCGCGTTGCTCGGCTGCACGTCCGACTGGTTCCGGCGAAAACGCGAGATCATTGAGCCTGCCGGCAGCGGCGAACGCGACATCGTCATCGACCAGCTCAGCCACTTCGTCATTTGCCAGGCGCAGGAAGTAGCTTGGTTCTGCGCCGCCGATCGCGACATCAAACGACTGCGACTCGACAGCCTGATAGGACGGCGACGCTACCGGCGACGTGCAGGCGACATAAGTCACCCGCGATGCATCGAGCACCGGCAGGCTCACGATTGCACGTTCCACGCGTTGTTCGAGCAGAGAAACCGGATTCCCGAGCGCCTTCATGTCATGCCCCGTCCGTGTTGCCGAAGCTTTGCAGACCCTTGCAGGCGATTTCGTAGAGCATGTCCGCCAGGACCTGCGTACCGAAAGCCTGATCTGCGGCACTGGTGAATTCGGTGGGGTGATGAATGACGCCATCGCGCGAGCGCACGGCCATCACGATCGACGGACAGACCGCCGACAACGCAACGGCGTCGTGTCCGCCGATCGTATCCAACGAACGCACGGTCTCTCCGTATGTTGCGGCCATCCGCTCGGCCAGCGCGATCAGCCCCGCATCGAAGCGGCCGGCCTTGCGGCGGTCGATCGAGCGAACCTCGTAGGTGACGCTGGCATTCGCCGCCGCCACCTCGATCCGGTCCAGCATCTTGGTTTCGGCTTCGGCGAGAAGCTCTGGCGAACCAGAGCGCAGCTCGATGAACAGAACGGCCTCCGACGGCACAGTGTTCGGTGAATTGGGAAATACTTCGAGCCTCCCGACGGATGTGTGCAGGTCGAGGCCGTGTTCGCGCGAGATCTGCTTGAGATCGGCGATAAGATAGGCGGCTGCAAGCAACGCGTCCTTGCGTTCCGCCATTGGCGTTGCGCCCGTATGGGCCTGTCGACCGAGGAATGCGAGGCGATATTTGGTAGCGCCCCAGAACCGGGTGAAGACACCAAACTTCTCTTCGGACTGAAACAGTGCCTTGTCGCCCTCGATGTGAAGCTCGATCAAAGCGCTTGGCACGGCAATTTTGCTCGTGCCTGCATATCCGATTTCTAAGAGCGACTGCCGCACCGAGATGCCGTCGCCGTCGACGCGGTCGAGCGCCCAATCAAGTTCAACTGCGCCAGCTAACACGCTGCTACCGAGCAAGCTCGGCTGGAATCGCGCGCCCTCTTCGTTGGTCCAGTTCACCACTCGAAAATTGCAGAGCGACGACTTACCCTCGGCCTTGAGGCGCTGTGACACGGCGAGAACGGCCTCGCAGGCTGACACCACGCCGAGCGCGCCATCAAATCGACCGCCATTGGGCTGGCTGTCGATATGCGACCCGACCATGACCACCGGCGCATTTGCGCCTGCCAATATCAGGCTGCCGAACTGGTTGCCGATCGCATCGACCGCCTGTGTGAAGCCCTGAGCGGAAAACCAGCCCGCGAGCCAGTCCCGCGCCGCGCCATCCTCTTTCGACAATGTCAGCCGCGTCATGGCGCCGTCCGGTCCACCGCCGAAGACCGACAGTTCGTCCATCATCGCCTGCAGGCGGGCTTCGTCGATCGGTGCGTGGTCAGAGAGGGTGTCAGGCATAGATGATGTCCACTTTGGATTTCAGAAACTGGCTGGCGAAGTCCTTGGTCAGCGGTGCCCCGGTGATCACCGCATGCACATCCGAAAGGCCGAATGTGTGGATCGAACCGATGCGCCCGAATTTCGAACTGTCGGCGACGATGACGGCGCGCTTGGCCTGTGTGCGCGCAATCCGGCGGATGATCGCCTCGTCCTCGCCGTAGTCCATGAAGCCGCGCTCGGCATGCACCGCGCTGATGGCGATGATGGCGAGATCGAAGAAATGGTCCTTCATCGCGGCCACCGTCTCCGGTCCGAACGTCGCCTGGTATTCGGTCCGCAGTCGGCCGCCGAGCACGCGCACGCTGGGCGTCGGCTCCCGGTAGAAGTGGGCTGCGACAGCCAGTGAATTGCTGACGATGGTAAGATCCTTGCGTCCCTCGATATAGCGCAGGCAGGCGAGAGCCGTCGTTCCCTCGTCAATGAAGACCTTCATGCCGTGCTCAATCAGCGCTGCGGTGGCTTCGCCGATGCGTGCCTTCTCCTTGGCGCCTACCCGCAGACGTTCCGCAAACGGCTGATCGCTTTCCTGCCGATCGATGACAGCGCCGCCGTAAACCCGGCGGGCAAAACCCTGCGTCTCGAGCTCCCTGAGATCCCGCCTGATCGACTCGTGGCTGACCCTGAGTTGATCGACGAGATCCTTGACGTGAACACGTTGCTTGTGACGCAGCATTTCGCGGATCAATTCCAGGCGATGCTCCGTGAAACTCATGGACGTTCCTCGACTTCGATAGCTTTTGCAGGCTCTTGGCGCCTGTTCTTATGCACGATCATCCTCAGGAATTGACCGGGACCGTCTCGCTGAAGCGAGCGGTTGCGGCCGGCGGCACCACGAGATGGCAGGCGGCGAAATCCTGCCGCTCCCGCACCGTCAGGCTTGGCTGCGACTGGCTGCATTTGTCCATCGCTTGCGGACAGCGCGACCTGAAACTGCACCCTTCGGGAATATTGAGCGGGCTCGGCGGCTCGCCTTCCATTAGGCAGTCCTCAGGCCGGTAGCGCCGCTGTTCGAGCGTCGGCATCGCGCTGAGAAGCGCCTTCGTATAGGGATGCCCCGGATCGAAAAACAGCCGCTCGTTGTCGGCGAGTTCGAACACCTCGCCGAGATACATCACCGCCACACGGTTGCACGCCTTCCGCACCATCGCGAGATCGTGCGAGATATAGATGTAAGTGAGGTCGTATTCCTTCTGCAGATTCTGGAACAGATCAAGAAGCTTGAACTGCTCGGCCTGGTCGAGGGACGACAAGGTTTCGTCCATGATCAGGATCTCGGGCTCCAGAACCAGCGCGCGTGCAACATTGATGCGCTGCCGCTGCCCCGCGCTCAGTCCCAACGGAAGCTCCTCATAGAGATCGACCGGAAGCCCGACCTCTCCCATCACCTTCAGCACGCGCGCGCGAATCTTTGCCTTGTCACGCCATCCGTGCGTTCGCAGCGGATCCTCCAGTATCTTGCCGACCGAGGTGCGAGGTGGCAGCGATCCGAACGGATCCTGCAGGACCATCTGCAGTTTCCCGCGGAATGCCAGCAGTTGCTTGCCTTTCAGATTTGCGATATCGGCCTCGCTGCACAAAATCTGGCCGGAACTCGGCAGTTCGAGCCGGCACAGCAGCCGCATCAGCGTGGATTTGCCGCAACCGGACTCGCCCACGATGGCAAAGCTGTCGCCGCGCCGGATGTCGAAGGTGACGTTGCGAACGGCGCGCACGAGATCGACCCCGCCGAAACCCGTCTTCTTGCGTACTTTGTAGCTCTGCGACGCATCACGCAGGCTTAGCACGACATCCCGGCGATCATCGCGCGGCGCGGGCACGGGCGCGTCGATCCAGATTTTCGGGGTCTGGCTGACGAGATCGCGCGTATATGAATAGATCGGCTTTGCGATCAGATCCTCAGTCGACTGCTCCTCGACGATCCGGCCCTCATCCATCACCAGGATCCGCGAACATGCTTCGCGTGCGACCGGCAACGACGAAGACACGAACAGGACGGCGGTGTCGAAACTAGTCGTCAGTTCCTTCATCAGCCGGATAACCTGCGCAGCCACGGTGACGTCGAGCGGCTGCGTGACGTTGTCCGCGACTAGCAAAGCCGGGTTTGTCACCAGCGCGTCCACGATCAGCGCACGTTGCATCATGCCGCCCGAAAAATGCGACGGATAGTCATGAAAGCGGCTTCGCGCCGAGGGGATGCGGACGGCGTCGAGCAGTTCGACGACCCGATCCTGCGCCTCCCGGCGTGAGACGTTGGGGACGACGGCACGCATCTTCTCCACGATCTGTGCACCCACCGACAGCGTCGGATCCAGCGCGCCCTGCGGATTCGCACCTACGTAAGAAATCCGCTGGCGCAGTAGCCGCATGTCGGATCCGCGCATGGCGTAGAGGTCACGTCCTTCGAACAGCACCTCGCCGGATTGCTTCGCCAGCGGCTGCTCCAGCCAGTTGACGACGGTCTTCGAGAGCACGGTCTTGCCGGACCCGCTGGCGCCGACCACACCGACGATTTCACGTGGCGCGAGGCTCAGTGATACGTAGTTGAGGATGATTTTCGAGGAGCTGCGGCCGGCGGTGACCGTCACGTTCCTAAGTTCGAGAAGCGGCTCCGTCATCACTCCGAACCTCCATGAATGGTGCTGCGTGCGCGTTCGAGGGAGGCGCCCATCAGATTGATGCTGGTGAGCGTCAGGCCGAGAAAAAGGCCCGGCATGGTGGCGATCCACCAGGCATTGAGCAGATATTTGCGGCCGTCAGCGATGATGTTGCCGAATGTCGGCGTCGGCGGCTGGACGCCGAGGCCGAGAAAGCCAAGCGTCGATTCGAAGATCATCATGCGGGCCACGTCGAGAACCGACGTGAACAGCACCGGCGGCAAGAGCAGCGGCAGCAGCAGTGTCAGGATGATGCGGAGATCCGTCGATCCGCCGATCTTGGCGGCCCGGACATATTCGCGTTGTCGCTCGGTCATGACGATGCTGCGCATGATGCGTGCATAGACCGGCCAGTTGGAGACGCCGAGCACCAGAATGATCGCCGGGATGGTGGGCCGCGACACGCCCAGAACCGCGATGGCGAGGATGATCATGGGAATGGAAAGCTGGGCATCGGTCAGCCGCATGATGATGGCGTCGGTCCGGTTGCCGAAATATCCCGCGATAGTGCCGAGCGCACAGCCTATGATCAGCGTCACGATGACCGACGCGACGCCGATCAGGAACGAATAGCGCAAGCCCACCAGCGAACGAACCAGCATGTCGCGGCCGATCTGGTCCGTTCCGAGCGGATAGGCCCAGCTCCAGTTGTTGCCGATGAAGAGCGGCGGCAGCAGCCGTGCCTTGATATTTATCTTGGTGGGGTCGATGCCGCTTAGCTCGGGGTAGAATGCCGCGGCGAGCGCGAGGATGAGAAATATTCCCAGGCCCGCGCGAAAGCCGGGCATCGACGCTGCCCGGCTGAAAATTCGGCGAGCAATGGAGCGTTGCGATGTAACGGGCGCAATGGGCGCTGCGGTGGCGGTGACGATGGACATCAGTATTCCAGCCTCGGATCCATGGCGGTGGCAGCGAGATCGACGACGATATTGATGAGCACGAAGATGGCGCTGGTCACGATCGCGATGCCCTGGATCAGCGGGAAATCACGTTGCAGCACGGCGTTGATCGTCAGCAGGCCGAGACCGGGATAGTCGAAGATGTATTCGACGATGATGACTCCGCCGAGCAGGCTGGAGAACTGGATTCCCAGCAGGTTGAGCAGCGGCACCGATGCGTTGCGCAGCGCATGGTTGGCGATGATGCGGCTGCGGCTAAGGCCGCGCACATGACCTACCGCCACATAGGGTTCGGTCATTTGCGCCGACACCGAACTCACCAGCGTTCGGATCAGCACCGGCGACAACTCCACCGCAAGCACGATGGCCGGCAGGATCGTATAGGCGAAGCCGCGATAGCCGATCGCCGGCAGCCAACCGAGCTTGACGGAGAACAGCAGCGCCAGAACGATGCCCAGCCAGAAATTCGGCAGTGAGATGAAGACGGACGACACGTAGAATGCGAGCTTGTCCGGCCATCGCCCGATCGCGAGGCCGCCGGCGATCCCCACGATCCCTGAAAACACCAGCGCGATCACCAGAGTCACCGCAGCGAGCTGCAGCGTCATGGGCAGAACTTCTATGATGAGGCCGAGAACAGAAGCCCGCTCACCGCGCGTCGTGTCGTTGAAGTTCGCCCCGCCGGTCGAGGCTCCGTTGGCGGGCCGCACGAAGGACTGGCCGAGATCGCCGCGGACGACGCCATACATGTAGCGGCCGAACTGCACCAGGATCGGATCGCGCAAGCCCATGTCGGTTGCGATCTTCTCGATCAGCGCTTCGGGCGCCATGCCTCCCGCCATCAGCCGTACGGGATCGCCCGGTACGACCCTCAGCAATGTGAAGATCAGCAGCGAAACGAGAAAGATAATGACGACTCCCTGAGCAAGGCGCCGCATAAGAAAATTCAGAACGAACATTCAAAGCTCCAAGAAAGCCAGGCATGGCTGCGCACCGCATCATTGCGGTGCGCAGCGGTCACTCCTGGTCATGCAACGGGCTTGGATGCGTCCATGGATCCATCCGGATAGATATACATGCCTTCGAAATCCTTCTGCATCGCGTGGATCATGACCGACGTGAACAGCGGGAGCGCTGGCATTTTTGAAGCGAGCAAGGGCATCGTTTCGGTTTGCAGGATCTTCTTGCGCTCTTCGAGCGTCGCCGCGCTGCGTTCCTTGTCGAGGCTTGCATCGATGGCAGGATCCTCGATGCCGCAGATGCGGTGCGACGACGAATGGAAGTGGGTGCGCAGGACCAGATCGGGCTCCGGCGAGCCCGTCGACCAGCCGCAATCGACCATATGGCCGGGACCGCCGCCCGGACGATGATAGAGCCGCTCGTTCCAGGCGGCCGGCTCGAGCACCGTCAGGCTGACATTGAAGCCCTGCTCGTTGAGCATCGCGGTGATGACCTCGCCATATTCCTTGGTCTTCGGGTAGAAGCCGACCGATGTGATATATTCGAGCGGCGGCAATCCCTTGCCGTTCGGGAAGCCTGCCTCGGCAAGCAACGCCTGGGATTTCTTCGGATCAAATTTCGGATAGTTTTCGAGATCGACGTAACCGAATTTCACGGGCGACACGAAGTTCGACGATGCGTGGCCGGCCGATCCCAGCACTTCGAGAATGAGGTCGCGATTGATGGCGTGACAGGCGGCGAGGCGGATGCGCGGATCGTTGAACGGCGGCTTCGAGCAGCGGAACCACAGATATTTGTTCTCGACCGACACCACGCGATTGATGCGGATATTGGCGTTGCCCTTGACTGTATCGACCTGCTCGGGCTCCAGTCGCTCGACGATCGAGGCCTGACCGTTCATCAGCGCGAGCATCCGCGTGGTGGAATCGCCGGTGAATGTGAAGTTGATGCCGGCGATGGCAGGCTTGCCTTTGAAATAGCCGTCATAGGCCTTCATCACGGTGTCATTGCCGCGCTGCTCGACGAAGCGGAACGGCCCGGTGCCGTTAAGCCGCTGCGGCAACACGCCACCGGGACCGGCCGCGATGTCCTTCGCCGACATGATCGGCAGGAACGCCGCCAGGAACATGAAGAGATGTGCGGGATAGCCGCCCTTCGACGTATCGACGATCACTGTGTAGTCGTCCGGCGTCTCGATCTTCAGCGTTTCTGTCGGGCCGGGATACCACTGCGCCGGGCGATCCGCGCGCGATCCATATTCGAATGTGGCCTTAACGTCTTCCGCCTTGAACGGCTTGCCGTCATGGAAGGTCACGCCCTGGCGCAGCTTGATCTGCAGGCGATTGGGATCGAGCAGCTTGATGTCGGTCGCCAGTTCGTAGATCACCTCGCCGGGATTATCGAGCTTCATTGGCGTGCGGGTGAGAAAGCCCATCACGAAGCCTTCGATGTTCTTCTGCGACAGCGTCGTGTGCGCGGTCGGATCCCAATTGCCCGTGATGTTTTCGGCCGACAGAAAGCTCATGGTCTTGCCGGCTTGGGCATGAGCCTTTGAGATGAAGAAGTCCGGATCGATCTGCGCATAGCCAGCGGCGACTGCAGCGCCGGCAGCTCCCTTCAGAAAGTAGCGACGGTCAAATTGTGTAGGCATAGCCATCTCCTGTTTCCGCAAACCGGACAATCGGTCAAAACGGTCATGCAGGAGCTGTGCCATCTTCAAAAATAGCGAAAACCAGATGATATTTTGTGTGTTTTTTGACCGTTGTTCGAAGCCATAGATGACTGCGACATCGTTTGCCTGATTTTCGAAGAGCGAACGGCTATCTCTTAGGCATCGGCTATGACGATCTCATCGCCGACACGATGCAGCTATTAGCACCATGTTCCAACAGCGACATCCACCACGGAACTCCCCCAATGACTTAAAAGGCAATTTCAGTGACATAAGCGTTGTTAAATTTGCTCGGCATGGTGCAACAATTTCTTGGGCAATCAGCGCTTAGCCATGCTCCGGCGATATACGACGTCCGCTTTGCGCCAGAAGCAGTCATAGGCACAGCTCTGCACCTTAAGTCAGCAGCCCGAAAGCATGGTTACCCCTGGCGTCGCTGTGGCACCCGTGTCATTGGCAGCCGCCATCATGCCGGGGGCGGCAAGCTTCATCGAGACGGTCTCGTTGCAGGCCGTCGCGTTCGGTGTAGGCATCGTCGCCGACGGGGCGATACTGGTGTCGCCGAGGATGGCAGTCGGCGCCTCAAGCGTGCCGGGCAGGACGCTGGAAATCAGCGGAGTCGTGAGCGGCAACGATGAGGGGTCGCTTGGGCTGGTATTCCCGTTCAGGATACAGCTGCTGGAGTCCAGCGGGCTACCAACCGGCGTGGTCGGGGTGGCCGTACCGGTCGCGCTACCGAGATTCGTCGTCGAGATCGTTCCCAGTGCGGCGGCGGGTGTCGCCGCACTTGGCGCTGTGGTTGGCGCGCAATTGATAACGGTGCCCGGCGTTGTCGGATCCGACGCCAGCGGCACCGCAGCCAGGCTGGTATCTGCCGCCCCCGGAAGCGTCGCCGCGGAGAACGGACTCGGGCCGTTGAGCGGCGAGGAAACCATCGTACCAGGAGTGGTCGGAAGCCCCATCGACGTCGTGCCCATGGTCGAGACCTGCGCCAGAACCGCATCGCAGCCCAACAGCGATAGCATCAAAACGCCTAACAGTCGCACCATGGCTACGTTTCCTTTCCTGCTCACACAGCCTGCTTGTGGGCCCTCACCTTCTGACCTTCGGCCAGATTCACCATCGGATTCAGCACCACCTGGTCGCCCGCCTTGATGCCATTGCGCACTTCGACGGAGGTGCCGAAATCGCGCGCAATGGTGATCTTGTGCATATGGACGATGCCATTCTGCGCAACGGCCACTTGCGTGCCCTCGGCGTTGAAGATCACAGCATCTGCCGGCACGATAAAGGCGGGCGTCTTGCGCGGAACGTGCAGATCCACGGTGCAATAGATGCCCGGGCTGAGCGCCCCATCCGGATTGGGGATGTCAACTTCGGTCAACAACGTCCGGCTGCCGGGCTGCAACGCAGAAGCGATCCGCGTGACCGTGCCGTCAAACACCTGATTGGGAATTTCCGGGACGTGGACGCTCGCTTTCACGCCGGGAGTCACACCGAACGCCGCGTCCTGCGGCACGAATAGCTGAACGCGGACGACATTGCTGTGCATCAGCGTATACATAAACGTGGATCCGGACTGAACCAGGCTGCCGTTATCGATATTGCGCTGGGTGATGACGCCGTCAAACGGCGCGATCACGCGCTGATAAGCCTTCTCCTGCGTGAGTATTCGAATTTGCGCCTCCTGCGCGGCGATGTTGGACTGCGCGACTCCGACCGCCGCCTGCTGGGCTGCCAGCGTCAGCCGGTCGTTGTCGCCCTGCTGCAGCGTCAGCCAGCCCTGTTTCACGAGCCTGCTGTCACGGCCGTTGGTGGCGTCCGCCAGATCGCGGCTGGCCTGGGTCTGCTGCAACGCAGCCTGGTTCTGTTTCAGCGTGGCCTGAGCCTGAGTGATCTGGTGATCGAGTTCCGGCGCGGTGATCTCGGCCAAAAGGTCGCCAGCCTTGACCCGATCGCCAATGTCTACATAGCGTTTTTCAACATAGCCGCTGGTTCGGGCAAAGATATTCGCCGCTTCGAACGCCGTGGTAGTGGCCGGCAGTGAGATGTCGTTGCTGCCGGTGCTGTCGCTGATAACCGCGACCTTAACGTCCGGGACCAGATCGCGGAGTTCCTTTGCTGCGTCCGCAACGGCCTGCTGCGCCTGCTCATGCCGCCAGAAGCCGAAGCTGAGACCACCGCCGAGTAACAGCAGGACCGCCAGAACCAGCATCAGCCGGGCCTTGGAGCGAGGCCGCACCGGCGGCGGCTCCGCCTGCCGATTCACCACGGACGGCCCCTCCTGCGTCCGCGCCTCATGCAACCTCTGAATCCCGGTCATGAACTAGCCTCCTCAAAGACGCCGTGTTGCGGCTGGCCGTCGACGCGTTTGCGCAACAGCGAAAACAAGTACGGCACGATCAAAAGCGTAGTCGGCGTCGCAAACAGCAATCCGCCGATCACCGCGCGGGCGAGCGCTGCATTCTGTTCCTCCCCGGCGCTGCCGATCGCCATCGGAATCATGCCGACGATCATCGCCGCCGCGGTCATCAGCACCGGCCGGATCCGGGTGTGGCCGGCGCTGATTGCGGCCTCGAACGCAGAATGGCCTGCGAGTTGCTGCTCGCGCGCGAAGGTAACCAACAGGATCGAATTCGCCGACGCCACGCCGACCGCCATGATCGCGCCCATCATCGACGGCACGTTCAGGGTGGTACCCGTGATGAACAGCATGCTGACGATGCCGGCCAGCGTCGCCGGCAGCGCCAGCATCACGACGAAGGGATCGCTGAAGTTCTGGTAGTTCACCACCATCAGGAGATAGACGAACACAGCAGCGAACAGCAAACCGATGCCGAGATTGACGAAGGCATCGTTCATGCTCTGGATCTGCCCCAGTACAACAATGCTGTTTCCGGGCTTCATCTCCTTCTGCAAATCGGCCGTTACCTTGTTGATGTCGGCGGAGATCGCGCCGAGGTCGCGGCCCTGTGCGCTTGCATAGACGTCGTAAACCGGCTGCACGTTGGCCTGGTTCAGGTTGGTGGGCAGCGGCTCGCGCTTGAAGGTCGCGACGTTGCTGAGCATTCCCGGCACCGGCTGGCCGCCAACGGTCAGCGTACTCGACACCGGCGTATTGCCGTAGGCGTTGAGCGAATTGACTCGGTATTCGGGTGTCTGCACGGCGAGATAATAGGGAATGCCAGATGTCGGATCGGTCCAGAAATTCGGCGACACCTGCGACGAGGAACTCAGGCTGACATTGATATTCGTCGCGATCGTACTGGCATTGAGTCCCAGCTGCGCCGCGCGGGTACGGTCGATCTCGGTATAGAATGACGGCGCGTCAGTTTCCTGCTGGAGATGTGCATCGACAATGCCGGGGATCGCCGCGATGCGTTCCCGCAGCTTCTGCGCGATGGCAAGGTCACCGGGATCGTAGCCGACGGTCCGGACGTCGATCTGCGCCGGCAGCCCGAAATTCAGAATCTGCGTTACGATATCGGCGGCCTGGAAGTAGAACACCTCTTCAGGGAATGTGGCCGGCAGCACTTCACGCAGCCTGCGGACATAATCCGCCGTAGGCTTGTGACCTTCTTTGAGCTCCACCTGAATAATGCCGTCATTGACACCGATGGTTGAGCCGTCGGTAAAGGCAAGATTATAGGGTCGAGCAGGCAGGCCGATATTGTCGACGATCAGACTACGCTCGCTCTCCGGAACGATCTGGCGGATCTTGTCCTCCACCTGCTGAAAGATTTTTTCGGTGGCGTCGATCCGCGTGCCGGCAGGGGCACGGACGTGGAGCTGGATCTCGCCGCCGTCGATCAGCGGGAAGAAATCGCGGCCGACCGAGACCAGCATGACGCCGCCGAGACCGATGATCAGCACTGCAGCCACCGGCACGGCGACGCGGTTCTTGAGCAACTGGGTCAGCAGCGCGACGTAGCCAGTACGCATCCGCTCGAAGCCGCGCTCGAACGCACCCGACAGCCGCGCGAACAGCCCCTTCGGATGGCCATCGTCCGGGCCGTGCTTTTCGTACCGCAGCAGCAGCCCGATAGTAATCGGGGTGAGCGTCCGCGACAGGCCGTAGGATGCCAGCATGGCGAATACGACCGCCAGGCCAAGCGGCGTGAACAGATATTTCGCGGGGCCATCGAGGAACACTACCGAGGTGAAGACGCAACTTATAGCCAGCGTCGAGACCAGCGTCGGGATCGCGATGCCGGCTGCGCCATGCAGGGTCGCGTCCGGCAGCGTCATGTGCTCCTCGGTCAGTAGCCGATGCGTATTCTCGATCGTCACCGTGGAATCATCGACCAGAATGCCGACCGCGAGCGCGAGGCCGCCGAGCGTCATCGTGTTGAGCGTCTCGCCGAGGAAATATAACACCACGAGCGACGACAAGATCGCCAGCGGGATCGAGATCATCACCACAAGTGTTGAACGCCACGATCCCAGGAAGAGCAGGATCATCACCGCCGTCAGGCCGGCGGCGATCGCGCCTTCGTGCAGCACGCCCGTCACCGATGACTTGACGAATACAGACTGATCGAACAATTCGTTGATCTTTAACCCGGCGGGCGCTGCTGCCCGCGCCTGTTTAAGCACGTCCTTGACTGCGTTGACCACGGTCAGCGTCGAGGCGTTGCCGTTCTTGATGATACTCAACAGCACCGAACGCCGGCCGTCCTGGCGCACGATATTTTGCTGCACTGCCGACGCGTCGCGAACCTGGGCAACGTCCTTCAGAAAGATCGTCGCGCCGTTGACAAACTTGACCGGGATCATGTTGAGGTCAGCGATGCTGGCGGGCGTCGCGTTGGTACGCATCGTATACTGCTTGTCACCGATCTTGGCGGTTCCGGTCGGCAGCGTCAGGTTCTGAGTGTTGACCGCGTTGACGACATCGAGCGGCGTCAGTCCGCGCGACAGCAGCTTGTCAGGATCGAGATCAACCATAATCTGGCGATACTTGCCGCCAGCCGGGGTCGGTAGCGTCACGCCATGCACCGGCGCCAGCTGTTGCCGGACTCTGTAGATGCCGAAATCATACAATTGCTGTTCGTTGAGCGTATCGGAGTTGAGGCTGAGCTGCAGCACCGGAACGCTGGAGGCATTGAACTGCACCACGATTGGCGGCTGGATGCCAGGCGGCATCAGCGCACGGATCGCATTTGTAGCCGAAACGATCTGCGAAATTGCGAGGTCGAGATTGACGTCGGGTTGGAAGTAAATCTTCTGAATCGAGAGCCCGTTCAGAGTTTGTGCTTCGATATTCTTGATGCCGTTGACGTTCGCGCTGATGGAGTACTGGCTGTAGGTCGAGACTCGATCTTCCATCTCAGGTGTCGAGAGACCCGTATAGCTCCAGATCACCGTTACGACGGGAATTCGGATCTCTGGAAAGATGTCGGTCGGCATCGAGCGGATGGCAACGCCGCCGAGAAACAGAATCAACACCGCCACCACGTAATAGGTATACGGAAATCTCAGTGCAAACCGCACGATGCCCATTGCTCGCTCCAAGATTGTCCGTACGTGGAATAATTCTGCGACTGCCCCTAAGCGCCGCGTGAAGGCAGAACATCAGCACCGGCAGATGTTCAGCGACTTGTCGAGCTGCTCGTCCAGCAAATGCTGCTGCACATCGAACTTCGAAAGTCGCTGCTGTTCGTCCGCGTTCGCATCTTCGTCTGACAGAAAGCCATTCGGGGTCGGCTGGGCATGCCCCACCGGAGCCGGCAGGGGTTTCGATGCAACGATGGGTTCACGGGCCATCGCGGCATTCGGAGCTGCTGCGATGGCGATCAACGCGACGAAAACTGCCGACACTACTGGCATGAGATTTGAGCGCATTGGATCATTCCTTCCTTGACGTCCGACCGGATTAGCAATCCAGCGGCGCGCGACTGTTGGGTCTTCGGAAGACATAATGATGCGATGCGGCGGACCAACTAAATAACGATTTAGGAAACGGCGCACCGAGCAACGGACAGCGATCTCGCGGCGATGTGATCGCGATCTAGACTTTTGTCTCGGAAGCGTCAGGGAATCCAATTTCGATCACGCACCCCGCCCCCGAAAAGATCGTCAACCGAAAGCCGTGCAATTTGGCAATCGTGGCAACAAGAGTGAGGCCAAGCCCAAGACCTGGTGTCTTGCGAAACGCATCGGAGCGGTAGAACCGCCGCAGCACCGCATTGCGCTCGTGTTCGCTTATCCCCGCGCCGGTGTCCGTGATGCGCAGGATACTTTCGCCGTCGCCGGACACGGCCGTGATCTGGACCTGCCCACCCCGCGGCGTGAACTTGACGGCGTTATCGACCAGATTGGCGATCGCTTCCATCAGCAGATCACGATCGCCCTCGACGATCGGGGCATGAACGATATCGGTGCGCAGCGTGATGCCCTTGTCTTCGGCGATCGGCGCATAGAGATCGCGGACCTCGTGCAGCAGTTCCTCCAGTGCGACCTTGCCGAATCCAGTGGAGCGACGGCTGTTCTCGATCTCGGCCAGCCTCAGCAGCGCTGCGGCAATCGCCAGCGACTGGTCCATGCTCAAGATGGCCTTGTCGACCACAGATCGCAGTTCGGGCAGCGTCCTGGCGTTGTTCCGGCCGCGCTCCAGGGCCAGGCGTGCCCGGGTCAACGGGGTCCGCAGGTCGTGCGCGATGTCATTGCCGACTCCGGCAATCGTGTGGATCAACGTTTCGATCTCGTCCAACATGCTGTTGACCATGGCGGCGAGCTGAGTGAACGGATCGCGGCCGCGATCAACCGGGAGCCGTTCATGCAGACTACCCGCCACGATGCGCTGAATGCGCTCATTAACGCCGGCGATCCGACGTTCGGCACGCAGACTGAGCAGTGCGCCCAGCGCGAGGCATAGCAGCAGAGCCGGGATCAGACCGAGAGCCAGAGCCTGGCTGACAACCATCGACAGCTGAATCGCCTCATCGACATAGCGGCCGATCACCAATATTTCGCCGTCCGGCAACTGCTGGCCGATGGCCTGAACGGTTAGTTGCTCCGGGCCAGCGGGGCGCGGCCTTATGATCTCGACGGTCTGCACCGTGGCGTCCAGCCGCAGCATCGCCGGCGGGCGCTCAAGATTGCCGGCGACCCGGCTTCCATCCGCCCGGAACAGGCCGACGAAATGCACGTCGCGCGAATCCTCGCTGAGTTGAAGATGAAGCGCGTCGAGCCTGCGTTCATTCGGCAATGCCGCTACCGTTTGCAGCTGCAAGGCGATGACATGGTCGGAGCGGGTCACCAGCAGGCGGTCGGTCTTCCAATAGATGAAGCCGAACAGGACCAGCACGAACAAAGAAAGTGCGACAGCCGCGACCGTAGCGGCGCGGAAGGTTGAACTACTCGCAAACTCGGCCAGATTCATCGCGTGAGCGGCCCGTGAGGGATATTTGGGCCGCCAACATAACGGATTTCCCACGCTTGCGCGATTCGTCATCGTCCGCCGGAATGACGCAATTCAATGCGTTGCCAGCGCCGGGGCGCGGGTGTGACGTCGATCCTGCGAAAGCTTGCGCGCCGCCGACTGCACCTTCTCGAACGCCCGCTGTTCGATCTGGCGGATCCGCTCGCGCGACAGCCCATAGTGCTGCGCGAGGTCTTCGAGCTTATCCGGCTCGTCGGCGAGATAACGCGCCTCGAAGATGTGCCGCTCGCGCGCATTGAGTACGTCGATCGCGCGCACCAGAACCTGACGCCGATGATCGATTTCGTCCTGCTCGACCGTGATCAGCTCTGGTGTGGGCGCCTGGTCGATCAGATAGTCCTGCCACTCGGCGGCGCCCTCGTCATCATGCACTAGTGCGTTGAGCGAAGCATCACCGCCGAGCCGACGGTTCATGTCGACGACGTCCTTCTCGGGCACACCCAGATCGGTGGCTATCAGGGTCACCTGGTCGGGCCGCAAGTCGCCGCCTCCCAGTGCCGAAATCCTGCTCTTGGCCGAACGTAGCTTGAAGAACAATTTCTTCTGACTCGCGGTGGTGCCGATCTTCACCAGCGACCATGAGCGCAGGATGTAGTCCTGGATCGCCGCACGGATCCACCACACCGCGTAGGTGGAGAAGCGGAATCCCTTGTCCGGGTCGAACCCGTCAAGGGCCTGCATCAGGCCGAGATTGGCCTCCGACGTGATCTCCGACAGCGGCAGGCCGTAACCACGATAGTTCATGGCCATCTTGGCAGCGAGGCGTAAGTGGCTGGTGACAAGTTGCTCGGCTGCAGCACGGTCGCCGTGATCGCGCCAGCGTATCGCCAGCACGTATTCCTGCTCGCGCTCGAGCATCGCAAAACGCCGGATGTCGGTTCGGTAATTCAGGGCGCTGCCGGCTGCCGCGGGCGATCGAAGCCCGATCGGAGCCGCCAGGCCAGACCCCGGTGTGGAATACTCCGTCGACATTCCATCGGTATTCATGTCAGCCCCTCCGCTATGATTGATCTGTTGCTGATCGATGTCCGGGGCCGATGTCACGGCCTTTGCGGACGATCCTGAAAAGATAGCGGCGGCGATCACGGGAACCATTAAATTACAGGTTAAGGATATAAATTCGAATTCAGGTTCGGCTTGCGGCACGAACAAGGCGGGCGTGACGTGGCTTCCGCAACGTCACGCCCGCGATGCCTTGCAGGACGGTTCGTCAGCTGCAGCCGGCGACCCAAGGATAATGGTTGGGATGCAGCGGGCCGTAAACATACGGACAGCTATAGCCGTAATCGTCGTAGTAGCCTGGGAAGCCGAAGCCACGACCGGTATGTCTGACGAGGTGATGTCCGGCAAAAGCGTGCGATCCGAATCCGCCTCCAGCGAAACGCCGGCCGCCGATTCCGCCGAGATGCTCGCCGCCGATTCCACCCACATGACCGGCGGCGATGCCGCCCGCCATGTGCCCCCCACCGAAGCCGCCGCCAAAGCCGCCCATATGGCCACCACCGCCGCCGAAACCACCACCGTGGCCGCCTCCTCCGCCGCCGCCGCGCGCATCAGCGGCGGTAGCCAGCAGGCTCAACGCCAGCGCAGCCGTTGCGAATACCTTGAATGTACGTCCTTTCATGATCTCATCCTTTCCATCGATGCCGTTGTTGCCGTAAGCGCCCATATGGCATCGAGGCAACAGCGCGATCTACGAAACATGGTGAGGGGACACGGCGAGACGATTAAAATGCCCTTTAGACAGATCACCTTTCCGGCAATGGACAGGCGATCTCCGCGACGCAGCCGGGACCGGTCGACAACGTCAGCCGGAATCCATGCAGCTTGACTATCGCGGAAACGAGGCTGAGGCCAAGACCGGTGCCAACAGTCCTACGACTCTTGTCGGAGCGATAGAACCGCCGCAGCACTGCTTCACGCTCGTCTTCTCCAATGCCGGGTCCAGTGTCCGATATTCTGATAATGACATCGCCGGGCCCTCGCACCAGAGCCAACCGGACGCATCCGTGGGGCGGCGTGAACTTGACCGCGTTATCGACCAGGTTGATGATAGCCTCCTGCAGCAGATCGCGGTCGCATCGGACAATGGCATCGTCGTCGACATCGACGCGCAGGCTGACCTGCTTGTCTTCAGCGATCGGTTCGTAGAGGTCGCAGGCCTCACGTAGTAAACCCGCCAGCACCACATCGCCGAATCCCCTGCGGTCGCCATAATGTTCGATCTCCTGGATACGTAGCAGGCTGGTGATGATGGTCAGCACTTCGTCCACGCCAGTGATCGCGCGGTCGGCGACCGCCTGCAGGTCCGCGACCGTCGTGGCATTGGCGCGGCCACGCTCGAGACCAACGCGGACACGGGTCAGCGGCGTGCGCAGATCATGCGCGATCTCGTTGCCAGTCCCCGCCATTTCGGTGACCAGCACCTCGATCTCGTCGAGCATACCGTTGGCGATAATAGCCAGCTTGTCGAAGGGGTGGTCGAGGTTGGCCGTCGGAAGTCGCTCGCGCAGGTCGGCATCGATAATGCGCCTGACCTGTGCATGGAGTTCATCGACACGACGCTGCACCCGCAGGCTGAGCACACCACCGATCGCGAGGCTGAGGGCGCCCGCCACCGGCAGACCGAGCAGCAGGGCGCGGCCGATCGCCGCCGCCAGTTCCTTGAGTTCGCCGCTATGGCGCGCAATGACCAACACTTGGCCGTCAGGCAAGCGACGACCGATGGCACGCACGGACATCGACTCCGGCTTGTGCGGATCGATCCTGACCACCTGCGTCGCATGAATCCGCGCGTCGATCGCCAATTGCGGCGGGATATCGCGCAGATTGCCGGCGATCCGTTTTCCGTCAGCTGTGAACAGACCGGCCAACCGGGTCCGGCGCGGATCGGACGCCAGGCGGTCCTCGATGGCGATGACCCTGCGCTCCGGCACGTCCGCAGCGATCGCCTCGCTCGCCTCCGCGATCGAAGCGTCCATGTCGGCCCGCATCGAACTGCCAGCCTCCCAGTACACGAAGGCCGAGAACAAAAGAATGCAGAGCGCGATCGCGATGGAAGTCCACCGGAACGTCGTTGTGCGGACGAAATCAGGAAGGCGCACGAAGAATAAATCCTGCGCCGCGGACATTGTGGATCATCGGCGGATCGCCCGGCGTGTCTACCTTGTGCCGCAGCCGCCCCATATGAACATCGACAAGATTAGTGTCCGGGACGAATTTATAGTTCCAGACCTCCTCCAGCAACATCGCCCGCGTCAGCAGCTGCTCGTTGCGCTGCATCATGTATTCGAGAAGGCGGAATTCCCGCGGCAGCAATTCGATCTCCCGCTCGCCACGCCGCGCTGTGCGTTCGATCAGGTCGAGTTCGAGCGGTCCTACCCGCAACATGGTCTCCCGCGTTTCGATCGGACGGCGCAACAGGGCCTCGATCCTCGCCACCAGTTCGACGATCGCAAAAGGCTTGGTCAGATAATCATCGCCGCCAATACGCAATCCACGTACGCGATCATCGACCGCTCCGAGCGCGCTCAGGATCAGTACGGGCGTGCGAATCTGGTCATTCCGCAGCGCCTCGACGATGGTGAGGCCGTCCATTCCCGGTAACATGCGATCGACGACCATCAAGTCCGGCTTGATGGAGCGAGCCTTGTCGAGTCCTTCGATACCGCTCGCCGCATGTTCGACCTCGAAGCCGCGCTGCGTCAGTTCGGCCGCGAGTTCCTCGGCGGTCTCAACGTCGTCCTCGATCAGCAGAATCTTGGTCATCTGGAGTATCTCGGGCACCGTTTGATCTGAAGACACGACAAGGTGCGACCGCGCCGTAGCATAGCGGAAAACGTCGTCATCTTGTCGAAACTCGGTCATTTCGTCCATCCGGTCGGTACAAGCCTCACCACTGCGACAGGGACCAAGGATCCCGGGATCGCGTATGGCGTTGCTGCGGCATCGGTATGCCGTATCGCCATGATCTGCCGGGCCAAGCCGCAGAGATTTTCCTCGTGTCCTCACAGCAGTCATCGGAACGCGCCCAACCGAACAGTAGACCAATGGCTACAACATCTTCGGAAGACCTGTGTTCTTCAATTAAATACGAATTTAACTTGCGACGCAGCGACGTCCCATGCGCGGCGATTGCCGGCCAGACACCTGCCATCGACATCCCCGGCAGCAACCGAAGCAGAGCGTCGGTCCGTTCTTAAATCGCAATTTAATCGCTCCGCGGACTTTCTTCGCTATCTCGACCTTTATCGGCCGGCGCTCATTTCGCCGGAGGCATACGGAGGGATTCCCTTGCCAGCAGTTTATATCAATCGTGTCGCAACGGCTGTGCCGCCTTACGACGTTCATGACACTTTTCGCCGCTTCGCACAGTCTACGCTCCATCTGGCCAACCCGCGTCAGGCGCGGCTGTTCGAACGCATGGCCGACAAGTCCGGTATCGAGCACCGCTTCTCGTGCCTTACGCCGAGCAATCGACCGGAAGGCGACCATTTCGATGCCGGCGGCTTCTATGCCCGTAGTGGTTTTCCCGATACGGCGACGCGGATGGAGCAGTATGAGCGGCACGCGCCCGAACTGGCGCAAGCCGCCGTCGATCGCCTGCATCTCGGAGCAGATCGTGACCGCATCACGCACTTGATCATCACCAGTTGCACAGGTTTCTCCGCGCCCGGCCTCGACCTCGATCTCATCGCGCGTTGCGAGCTTCCAACGACGGTCGAACGTACCGTTATCGGCTTTATGGGCTGCTACGCCGCCATCAACGCCCTGAAGCTGGCCTATCACATCGTCCGCTCCGAGGCGTCGGCGCGCGTACTGGTCGTGAACCTCGAACTCTGTACGCTGCATCTCAAGGAAACCGCCGATCTCGAGCAGATGCTCTCGTTCCTGCTGTTCGCCGACGGTTGTGCGGCAAGCCTTGTGAGCGCCGAGCCGTCCGGCATCGCGCTCGACAGTTTCCGCGCCATGCTGGTCCCCGATACCCACGATCTGATCACATGGAACATCCGCGATGCCGGCTTCGACATGGTTTTGTCGGGACGCGTTCCGGCCGTTATCCAGGACGGCCTACGGCGGAGCGCCGATGAAATCCTGGCTGGAGCGCCCGCGGCGGCGATCGACCTGTGGGCGGTGCATCCCGGCGGCCGGACCGTTCTCGACGCGGTGGAGCGAGCCTTCGCGCTGGCGCCGACCGCACTGGCGGCGTCGCGCGACGTGCTGCGCCGTTATGGAAACATGTCGTCGGCGACGGTCATGTTCGTGATCGAGCGGTTGATGCGTTCGGGCGCACGCGGCCGCAGCGGGTGCGCGATGTCGTTCGGGCCCGGACTGATCGCCGAAACCATGCTTTTTCGAACCGCGGCCTGACCCCATGAGCACATTCAGCACCACCCACGCTGCAGCGACGGACCTGTCGCAGCGAAGTACCGAAGCCGAATGGCTGGACAGCGCCGACGCAAGTCCGGAAGAGCTCGAACTTGTGCTGCGCGACCTCGCCCGCTTCAACGGCGCGATGCTCGGGCACAGGGCGGTGATCGCCTGGCTGGACGCCGCCATCCAGCGGATACCTGAAAGCACCGAGCTCACGCTCGTCGATGTCGGTTGCGGCTATGGCGACCTGCTGCGAGCGATCCGCAGCTGGGCCGCCGGGCGCGGCCGGCGGATCAAGCTGATCGGGCTCGATCTCAATCGCGAGACGGTCCGCATCGCGCAGTCGGCGACAGGAAACGATCTCAATATCGAATATCAGGTGATGGATATCTTCAATTTCATCCCGCCCTCCCCCATCGACTTCGTCGTCAGCAGCCTGCTCACGCATCATATGTCCGACGAGATGATCGTGACGTTCCTGTGCTGGATGGAGAGGAACGCGCAGCGCGGCTGGATGATCTACGATCTGCAGCGCCACCGGGTGCCGTTCCATTTCATCGGCCTGATGGGCTGGCTGACGCGGCTGCATCCCATTGTCATTCACGACGGCCGGATCTCGGTTGCGAGAGCCCTCACCCGCACGGAATGGATGGCACGGTTACGCGATGCCGGTATCTCGCCGCGCGCGGTGCGCCTGCGATGGTTCCTGTTCCGCTTCGTGATCGGACGTGTGCGATGATCCAGGTCGAGACAATCGTCATCGGCGGCGGGCCGGCCGGCAGCGCGGTGGCCTGCGGTCTGGCCAGTTATGGCCACGACGTCATGCTGATCGAGCGCACGGCGACCTCCCAGCATAAAGTGTGTGGCGAATTCCTCAGCGTCGAGACACAGCTGCTGTTACGGCGGCTGGGCGTCGATCCGCTGGCGCTCGGCGCCGTGCCGGTCGATGAGGTGGCATTGTATTCCGCTCGCCGCAGCGTGACCTCGGCACTACCGTTTCACGGGCTGTCGCTCTCGCGTTATCGTCTCGACGCTGCGCTGCTGCGACACGCGCATTTCAGCGGCGCCCGCCTGCATCGAGACGTGACTGTGAAAACGGCGAGACCCGATGGATCCGGCTGGCTGGTCGTGTGCGACAATGGCCACACAATCAGTTGCAGAAATCTCGTACTGGCCACCGGCAAGCTGGGTTTGCGCGGCATCGACGACACGCGCGACGGCTCGCAGGTCGGGTTGAAAATGCACCTGCGGCCTGCCCCCGACATTCGCCGAGCGCTTGAGGGTCGGGTCGAGCTTTACTTTCTCGAGGCCAGCTATATTGGCCTAGAACTGGTCGAAGACGGTATCGCCAACCTCTGCTTGGTGCTGCCGGGTGAAACCATGAGCCAGTTCGGATCCGGCTGGACCGCGCTGCGCAACCATGTGGCCGCGACATTTCCCGCACTGGCGGAGCGGCTAGCAGACGCCGAGCCGCTGTGGGACAAGCCCAAGGCCGTGGTCTGTCCCAGCGGCGGGCATCTTCATCGCGAGCGGAACGCTGCAGCCTATCGGGTAGGCGACCGTCTCGCACACATCCCGCCCTTCACCGGCGACGGCCTTGCCATCGCCCTTGGATCGGCCGCGCTGGCAGTCGCTCATATCCGAGGGGGACTTTCACCTGATGTGTATCTGGCGGCCGCGCGAAAACTCATTGCCGGACCGATCCGACTGGCGAGCATCGTCTCCTGCCTTGCCGGACATCGCATCAGCCGAAACCTGATGTTCGCCGCGGCCACGCACGGCCCGGACCTGATCAGCTCGATCGTCCGCCGCACCCGGTTGACCCATGCGATGGATGGCCTTGACCCTGCCGTGCTGCCAGCCCCACCGCTCGTGAACCCATGACGACGCTGCGCACCGAACTGCCCCTCGCCGACACCCGCACATGGTTTGGCTTTGTCCTGATGTGCCTTGGGATGTTCATGGCGATCCTCGACATTCAGGTGGTCGCAACATCGCTGCCGACCATTCAGAATGCCCTAGCCATCTCCCCGGAGACGATGAGCTGGATCCAGACCTCCTATTTGATTGCCGAGATCATAGCCATTCCCCTGACGGGCTGGCTAACGCATGTGCTCTCGATGCGCTGGCTGTTTGCCTCCGCCCTCGCTCTCTTCACGCTGGCGTCGATCGGCTGCGCCGCGAGTGGCACCTTCGCCGCCCTCGTATCGTTTCGCGTGCTACAGGGATTCGCGGGCGGCACGCTCATCCCGGCGGTGTTCGCCGCAGTCTTCCTGCTGTTTCCGCCGCGCAGCCAAGGTATCGCCACGACGATCGCCGGCATCGTGGCTGTGCTGGCGCCGACGGTCGGACCTGTGGTCGGCGGCTGGATCACGCAGACCTGGTCCTGGCACTGGCTGTTCCTGATCAATGTCGTTCCCGGGCTGATCGCTTGCCTTGTGGCGCCTCCCCTGCTGCCCCAGCAGCAGCTGAACTTTGGCGACGTTGCGAAAATCGATTGGCGGTCGCTAGCTCTGATGGCGATGTCGCTTGCCGCTCTGGAGATCGGACTGAAGCAGTCACCCCATGACGGCTGGGCGTCGGCCACCTGCACGGGCCTGTTCACAATCAGCGCTCTCTGCGGCGGCCTATTCGTACGACGCACATTGCGTGCTGCCTATCCTGTCGTGCAGCTTGGCCCGTTCCGAAACCGCTCGTTCGCGATCGGATGCGCGTTGAGCTTTTGCCTGGGCGTGGGCCTGTACGGCTCAGTCTATCTCATCCCGGTTTTTCTGGCTTACATCAGGGGTCACGACGCCCTGCAGATTGGTTCGACGATGCTGGTGACCGGCGCCGCGCAACTGGCGATGTCGCCCATCGCCGTCGCGCTGGAACGGCGACTCAGTGCGCGCTGGCTGACCGCCGCAGGTTTTGCGGTGTTTGGTATCGGCCTCGCCCTCAGCATGTTTCAGACACGCGACACCGATTTCAACCAGATGTTCTGGCCACAGATCGTTCGCGGCGTCGCCATCATGTTCTGCCTGTTGCCACCGACCCGCCTGGCGTTGGGCTCGCTGCCGGAAGCGCAGGTGCCGGCAGCGAGCGGCCTGTTCAATCTGATGCGCAATCTGGGCGGCGCGATCGGCATCGCGCTGATTGACACCATCCTATACACCCGCGCTCACATCTACGCCGCTGCGTTGCATATGCGGTTGTTGTCGGCAGACCCCACGGCGGCAACGGCCATTGGCCTCGATCCCGCATCGCTGACAAGCGCTCTCTCCGGCCCACCCACTCCTGCCATGGAAGCCCTGGTCCGGCCCATGATCGAAAAGACGGCCTTTATCTGGAGTGTGAACGATGCTTGGGCAATGCTGGCAGCAACGGCGCTGCTTGCCGTGCTGCTGGTGCCATTCGCGTGGGGCGGGCGCGAACGGTAGTTCGGCCCGGGGCGAGCGGCGCTGCTGCCACCATCTCGAGAAGCGATAGACGCGCTTCACGGCGCCCCCTTTTCAAGATGATCTCGTTTTCCGCACAAGAGATTATTATCGACCGGGCTGTGCCGCTCGCGAAGGCGCTCAGTACCGGGCACGCCACCCGTCGGGCGTTCGCTCATAACTACCGCGGAAATCGATGTTCTCCACGCAGTTGGCGTGCATGTCGGCCGCGGCCTGCAGACATTCCTGATAATCATAGTAGCCGCAGATCTGCGGTGCCCCCCCCGGACCATTGGATGAGCCTGGCAACAGACAGAACGGCGACGCGTCACGGTGCAGTGGCGTAGCTTCGGCGGGTTGCGAGCTCAGCGCTGCGAACGAGAGCACGACGGCAACGGCAAAGGCCGCGGTGAGATATCTGGATTGTCGATCGAAAATCATCATCCATCTCCATCTGCTGTGAACCTCAAAGCGTGCCGCTCGCGGTCCCGCAGTCGCATCGATCGGGAGATCGCGATTGCAAAGCCTGCCAGATGGGCAGCCAAGGGCTACGTTTCCGAGATCATCGTGCGCTGGAAATTCAAGATTTTCTTCGCACAGGTCCCATACCAAAGAGATAGGAAATCCTATGAATTTCCCGAATAAATACGTGTTTAACTTTCGAAAGCGCTCGCAGCGACCCCGATCGACGTTCCGAATGAAGGTCTGACTGACGGCGGAAAATCGGCCTCTCGAATTTTCCGCAGCGTTTCGAACAGCCGCCATCATCTTCGGCACAAAGCGGCCATCACGCTGCAAAAGCCACCTGGCCCGTCCAGTGTCCACGGTTGTGTCACTTAACGACATTTGGTGACTACGACCTCAAGATATTGGCTAGGCGACCATCATTCCTCGGCTGCATTGTCTTCGATCAGCACGTAAAACGTCGGCTTCCAACGATTGCTGCGAGCTGCATCGCTCATCACCACTGAACCCTCTCCGACTGTAGAAGCGCGCACGATGCGCTCCAGGCTGAAGCGCCAACACATGCAGTGCTCGATTTTACCCTTGGTGGCGGGAGCGTCGCTTGCGGAAGGTTAGGGCGACTGATGCTCGGGGCGATGGGGGCCGTCTCATTGGGAGTCATCTCAATCATTGAGCGCTCCCATGGCAAGTTTCCTTTAGTCCGGATGAAGGCTCTATACTTGCTCGAGACAGATCAGATCGAAGCGCTCCCTGCTCATCGCATATCAGCCAGGGCTCATGCCTTCTCCCATACAAACTTGAAGGTGCATCGAGGCAGATCGGATCACACCTACATTTTCACACCACAGCAGGATGCCAACGGATATTGACGTGGTTGTTGTCAGAGAGGGCAAAAACTGGAAGGGCGCGCGCTAGATTTTGTGCTCGGAATGATAGGTTTGGAAAAGCGTTTTAAGACTCAGTCAAAACCCTCGAAATTCATAATGGTAAAGAGTAGCTCGAGAAGCCCACCTGCGTTTGTTTTGCATCTGGCAACCGTTGGCAGTCAGCACTCAGGCCGATCGCAATCGGTGTCATTTGTCACTTCGCTGCCCCCGAATTTGCCGAAGGTTTGCTTTGCGCCAGGAGCTGCCAATCGCCCAAGCTGAGCCGAAAAGCCCACTGCTTCACGATAGCTCGTAGCTGTCGTATCACCAGCCCCATAGCCGCCAATTAGAGGCACATGGGGGCACCAACCGACTGAGCCCCACCTTCCAGCCCGTTTCGTTTCCACGGTCGCAGTTTGGCGTTGGCGCCGGGTTGATGTCACTCATTGCAGAATGGCGAGATCACACCGAGTTAGCTGATCGCCGATGACTGTATAGGAAATTGCAGTTTCCTATACAGTCGTCAGCGTGGATGAATTCTCATGTTTCTTAGTTCAGCAATGATCGTCGAACTATCCCGCTCCTCGAACTGATCGCGCCTCGTTTCGAAGCGGGTTCAGAGCTACACGGCCCTCGTCAGAGCACCGTCGATGATGAGGTTGGTACCCGAGATGCGGCTCGCGATAGGGCTAGCCACGAACACGACTCCGGCGGCCACTTCCTCCGCGGTTCCCATTCGACCGGTCGGATTCAAGCTCATGGCCGTCTTGTAAAGTTCGGGCGAGCCGTGTTCGATGCCCTGCCATATGCCGCCTTCGAAATAGGTGTTGCCGGGCGACACCGCGTTGACGCGGACGCCTTTGCCGGCGAGCTGATTGCTCAATCCCTTGGCATAGTGGATCAGTGCAGCCTTGAAGGCGCCGTAAGAGCCGGCGGCGAAATCGACCTCGAACCCGGAGACGCTGGAGACGATGACAATCGACGGCGTCTTCGATTTTTCCAGATAGGGAAGCGCGGCCGCCACCGCATTGACCGTGTGCATCATGTCGATGCGGAATGACTTTTCCCAGGTTTCCGCGGTATCGCCGACCGCCAGTGCGCTGACATTGCATACGAGGATATCGACGCCGCCGAGCTCGGCGGCCGCGCCGTCAACCCATTGCTTGAGGGCGACGGGATCGGCGACATCGGTCGACTTGCCCCAGGCCTTGACGCTCTTCGCCTGCAAGGCCGCAACGACGCTGTCGATCTGCACTTGCTGTCGCGCGCAAATGGCGACGTTGGCGCCCTCGCTAGCGAACATATCCGCAATCGCACGACCGATTCCCTTACTTCCGCCCGTCACCAGAGCGTTCGTGCCCTTCAATCCCAGATCCATGGTTCACTCCTCGGTTGAGATGCCTGACTGCTCGGCTTGCACGATTGTCATCGGTGCTCTCGCGCGTGCCACCCCGCAGCCTTCGTGATCAACCCGCGGTAGCTGTGCGGCATCCGCATAGCAACCAGATCTTTCCGGCGCACAACGTTGGTCGGATAGACGGTGTCGAGATTCGTGGTGTCCACCACCGCCGTCGCCGTCCCTTCGGTATCCGCCGCGATGGCTTCCCGACGCGGAAACTCGAAGGTGTCGGGGCCGAACACGCCGCTGAGGCCTGGATATCCGTTGCCGGGATCGAACACATTCGAGAACGCAAAAAACACGTTGTTCTCGCCGGCGCGAACCCGGAAGTGATGCCAGTGATAGAGATCGGCGCCGGTCGGGATCGGATAGTTCTGCGACACAAGCGATCCCACATGCGGGGTGCTGAAACGTTCCTTAATCGCTGCCGCGCAGACGATGAGATCACACCCCTTCAGCGCAAGGATGCGGCCGGCTTCAGGAAACGATGCATCGTGACCGATCAGAAGGCCGATACGCCCGACCGACGTGTCGGCCACCACCCAGTCATCGCCGTGACGCGCCCAGGCACGCTCGGATTCCGTCAAGTGGGTCTTGCGGTAAACCGCGACAAGGCCTTCTGGCCCGATCAGGCACGCGCTGTTGTAGATCGCATCGCCGTTACGCTCGGCGATGCCGACGACAAGATACACCTTGAGCTGGGCGGCCAGACGGCAGAGCTGATCGGTCTCCGGCCCCGGAACAGTCTGCGCTCGCGCGCCGGGATTGTTGAGGCCGCTCAGCGCGAGTTCCGGAAACACGACGAGGTCGGCCTTGCCCTCAAGCTCCGCCTGCCGCGCAAGCGAGGTGATGCGCGCGAGATTTGCTTCGACGTCGTCACCGGGACTCATCTGCGCGACCGCAACCCGCGACGTCCGCCCCGTCGGCCAGGGCTTGTGGCCGTACAACTTGAAGAAATCGCGAGGATTCCAGCTGAACGTATCGGACAGCAGCCCCGCATAGAGCTCGGGGCGGCGCTGAGAGAACACGGCTTCACCACCAACACGCCGCGCGCGGGACGCGTCCAGATCCATGTCAGCTAGTGCGAAGCCGTCCCCGCCATCGATCAGGGCCGCAATTGTTCCGTCCGGCGCGATCACGCAACTGCCGCCGCTGAACTGGACGGTGCGTTCAAGTCCCCACCGATTGCTTTCGATCAGATAGCAACCGTTCTCGAACGCCCGGCTGATCCAATACGGAGCCGGTGTGCGCTCAGCGAGCCAGTTCGAGATATGGCAGATCACGTCGGCGCCCTGCAAGGCGACGAGACGCGCGGTCTCCACAAAGTGGATGTCCATGCAGATCAGCAGCGCGATGCGACCGATCGGCGTGTCTAAGACCTGATGGCCGAGATCGCCTGCCGCCGACCATTTCGGCTCCGCAATATAGGGATGCGTCTTGCGATGCTGGCCAATCACACCTTCGGGTCCGATCAGCACCGCAGAGTTGAAATAGATGCTGTCGCTATCGACCTCCGGCATGCCGACAACGATGTAGCAGTCATGTTTCCGCGCGAGCACTGCGAAGCGATCCGTGGTCGGCCCCGGGATCGTCTCGACGAAAGGTGCGACCTCAGCCCGGTCGAACCAGCAATAGCCCGTGGTGCCCATCTCCGGCGTAACGATGAGCCGGGCGCCCGCTGTCGCCGCCGCTTCGCAGAGTTCGAGCAGCCGCGCGATATTGCGCTCCTTCTCGAACATGGTCGGTTCGAACTGAACCGTGGCAACCTTGTGCACGCGCGACATGATCGGCTTACCCTTTTAGACCAAAAATGATTTCTTGATCGAAGCGCCGAGCGTATATTTCGGATCCACCATGTTGCCGAGCCGGACGCGGCCGGTCTGGGTCAGTAGCATGTAGGCATCGATCTCCTCAAAGCCGTAATCGGCCGTCATCCAACGGCAAAGCTCGCGATAGGCGATGCGCGCAGCATCTTCCATCGGCCGCGCCGAGCCGATCGTCATGATGAAGTCCTTGGTCTCCAGCCGCGGCCAAGCAATGCTCCAGCCCTTGATCAGATCGATCTGGACCGTGGTCACGGTCGGATGCTCGATCGCGACGCCGCAGAGTTCGCCGTCGCCCTGCGCCGCGTGGCAGTCACCGAGATAGAGCAACGCGCCCTTGGTATTGACCGGCAGATAGATCACCGCACCAACACCGACGTCGGGCAGGTCCATGTTGCCGCCGTAATAGTCCGGCACCAGCGACGAAATCGCCTCGATCTCCGGCGAAGTGCCGATGGTGCCGATGAACGGCTCATAGGGCAGCGTGATCTTGTCGTTCCATTTGGTGCCGTTCTCGAGAGTGATCTCGAGCTTCTTGACGCGCTCGGGCAAAGCCGGATTGAGCAACGCGGTCTGGCCGGTGCCGACCAGCCCGCCGAATTCCGGCATGACGACAGTGGTGCCGCGCGGTTGCGGCCCACGCGGCACGATGCTCTCGATATAGACCGCGAGCGTATCGCCCTTCTCGGCTCCGTTGATCCAGATCGGCCCGTTCTGCGGGTTGAGAAAGGGAAAGTTGAGAATCTTCGAGGGGATGTCGGTCTCGTGCTTGATGGCGCCCTCGAACGCATCATGGGTTTCGGCGGAGACCACAGCGCCGGGATCGACCGTCAGCACAGGCCCTACGTAAGGGCCATAGACATAGTGGTACTTGCCCTGATCCTGTTCGGTGATCATGTGATGGGTGCCGGGTTTTCCCTTGGCGACGCCCTTGCTCGCCATGATCGAATTTTCCTGCCAGGCCATCGATTCACTCCTTCGTCTCTGTGTTGTTATGGGCGTGGGTTGGTTTCAGACCGCGAGATGACGGCGCATTTCTGCCTGATCGTCGAGCGCGGCCCGATCGAGGCTTGCGACGATGCGCCCCTTGTCCATCACGTAACAGCGCTGCGCCATGGCGCGGATCATGTCGAGATTCTGCTCGACCAGGATGATAGTGACGCCGGTGCTGCGGTTGAGTTCGACCATGTTGCGGGCAATGTCCTGAACGATATTCGGCTGAATGCCTTCGGATGGCTCATCGAGCAAAATGAGGTGGGGATCGGCTATCAGCACACGCCCGATGGCGAGTTGCTGCTGCTGGCCACCGGACATGGTGCCGGCACGCTGGCTCCAGCGCTCCGCGAGGATCGGAAAGGCTTCCACGATCCGCCGCCGTCCCTCCTCGGGGATATCGCCCTTGATCGCAGCGCCGACGGCGATGTTTTCGGCCACCGTCAGCCGCGGAAACACGTCGCGCCCCTGTGGCACATAACCCATGCCAAGCCGCGCCCGTTTGTGCGGCGGCAACAGTTCGACGGCCTCGCCGCGATAGACAACCGAACCGCTCATCGCCGGCACGAGGCCAATCAGGCTTTTCATCAGCGTCGATTTGCCGACGCCGTTGCGGCCGATCACAGCGATGATCTCGCTCTCCCGTACCTCGATTTCGAGGCCCTGCAACACCGGCTTGCCGCCGTAACCGGCGCGCAAGGCCTGCGTCGAGAGAATGACTTCCTTACGCATGGGCCTGCCCCAGATAGATAGCTGCGACGCGTTCGTCGGCGACGATCTCATCGATCGAGCCTTGCGCGAAGACCTGTCCAAGATGCAGCACCGTGACGCGCTGCGCGACCTGGCGCACGAAGGCCATGTCGTGCTCGATCGCCAACACTGTCATGCCGTCCGCATTCAATCGCTGCACCATCTCGCCCGTCTGATGCGTTTCTTCCGGCGACATGCCCGCAGTCGGCTCGTCGAGCAGCAACAGTTGCGGCTTCAGGCTGATCGCCATGCCGATTTCGAGCCACTGCTTCTGGCCGTGGCTCAGATTCCCGGCGGTCTGCATCTGCTCGGCTTCAAGGTTGAGGAACGTCAGCAACCGATCGATCCCGCGCGCGAGCTCAACGCTGCGATGCGTCCGCTGCAGGGCGATTTCGAGGTTTTGTCGGACAGACAATCCCTTGAATACGCCAGGCACCTGGAATTTGACCGACAGCCCGCGGTGAATGCGCGCGAACGGTTTCAGCGCAGTGATGTTCTCGCCGGCGAACAGAATATCGCCGCTGCCGGGATGGTGTTCGCCTAGGATCAACCTGAACAGCGTACTCTTCCCCGCACCGTTCGGACCGATCAGGCAATGGATTTCACCGGCCTCAAGCACGAGATCGACCGAATTGGTGACATGCAAGCCGCCGAAATGTTTATTGAGTCCGCGAAGCTCGAGAAGCGCCATCAGACGTCTCCCTTGCTGCGGCGCGCAACGAGCCGGGAAATCAGATTCATGGCACCGAGCACGAGCCCGTTCGGCGCGATCAGCACGGTCAGGACCAGCAGCACACCCATGAACACCAGCGCGTATTGGCTGCCGTAAATGGTCAGGGCCTGGAAGGCCGCGAGCACCACCAGCGTGCCGATCACGGTCGACGTGAGATCGCTGCGGCCGCCGACCGCGACCCAGATCAACGGCAGCGCGGCCGCGGTCATGCCCATGCTCGACGGCGTGATGTACTGTCCCCACGCCGTGTAAAGCACGCCGGAAATGCCCGCGAGCGCCGCTCCGATCACGAAGGTGATGAGCTGATATTTGCGCACGTCGTAGCCCAGCATCTCCGCGCGCTCCGGATTCTCGCGGATAGCAACGATGACATTGCCAAACGAGGAGTTCATCAGGATGCGCAGGCCGAGATAGACCAGCAGCAGCAATCCCAGCACGGCGTAATAGAGTCCGATATCGGCCAACAACACGATGTCGCCACCGGACCATGGGATCGTTAGCGGCGGCATCGCGCTCATGCCATTAAAGCCGTTGAGGCGCGCCGCGCCGATGCGCCACTCAGGGCCCGCGGTCTGGGCCATAAAGCGCTCCAGCATCAGCGTCACCGCCAGCGTGACAATACCGAGGAAGACGCCGGCGATACGGCCGAAGAACATGAAATAGCCGAGCAGCAACGCAAACAGCGCGGCGATCACGACCGCCAGCACCAGCGCGGCCAAGGTGAACCCATAAGCCGAGCCGAAATTGAGCGTGAGGATGCCGTAGCTATAACCGGCAATGCCAAAAAAAGCGGTCTGCCCGAACGAGAGCGAACCGCCATAGCCCCAGATCACACACAGGCTGAGCGCGATGAACACCCAGACGAAGAAATACACGGTATTGCCGACCGTATAACCGTCGCTGAACAACGGATAGGCGCAGGCAATCGCGAACACGATGGCGAACGTAATCCAGAACGCCGGACCACGACCCACAGTCTGCGGGCCTTCGAGGCGGCGGAGGAAACCAGGCAAACCGTTCACAGCTGCGGATCCTTCAGGTTCGTTCGCGCAGCAGGAAGCCGGAGATGCCTTTCGGCAGGACCCGGACAACGATGATCACGGCGACCAGCAAACCGATCTGGCCAAACAATTGTCCCTGCCAGGAGGTCATCACCGACTTCACCACCGCGAGGATCGCGCCGGCCGGCGCGGTACCGAGGAATACGTCGGCCCCACCAATCACCACGGTGACGAAGGCCTCCATGATGAAGGTGGCGCCCATCGTCGGCACCAGCGTCATGGTGGGCGCGTACAGGCCACCTGCAAGACCGGCGAGCCCGGCACCGCAGGCAAAGGTGAGACTGTAGATCAGGCGGGTATCGACACCGAGAGCCGCGGCCATGTGCGGCACCTGGATGGTGGCGCGGGCAAGCACGCCGAAGCGCGTCCAGTTGAACAGCATATAGAGGCCGCCGAGTACGCCGAGCGCGGAGGCAAACAGCACGAGGCGATAGATGGAATAAGAATACTCGCCAACCTGAAAGCTGCCGAACGGCGTTCCGACGCCGGCCATGGACGAGCCCACCAAGATCAGCGTCCCCTGGGTCGCAATGAGGCTCAGGCCCCAGGTTGCCACGATGGTGTCGAGCGGCCGGTCATAGAGATGGCGGATCACCACGAGTTCGACTAGCGCGCCGACCAACGCGGCGACGATGGCCCCGGCCAAGATCGCCAGCGGCAGCGGCAGGCCGAGATGGACGGTGGAAGCCGTCACATAGGCGCCGCACATGATGAACTCGCCATGGGCGAGATTGATCACGCCCATCATGCCGAAGATCACCGCGAGTCCGCATGCCGACAGCACGAGAAAAGCGAATGCATCGCCGAACTGATAGAGCGCCGAGAATATATGCGTTGCGATGTCCATGAACCAACCGGGATGATGCAAATTCGAAATGCGAGGGAAACTTCAGCTCTTCGAGAACACTGTCCCGGCAGGCAGACGTACCTGCCGGGACGGCGCCGACGCCGATGTCAGGGTTTCGGCGGCGGGTTCGAGGGCGTGTACTGCGCCATAGGATCCTTCTTGGTCAGATCGCAACCGGCATCGCCCAGCCAGTACGGCTTGATGCCCTCCCACACTTTCGGAAACGAGATCGAATGATCGGCCCCGACCTTGGCGAGATAAATGGTGTGCGACATATGCTGGCTCTTCGGGTCGATACAGACCTTGCCCTCCGGCGCATCCATGCAGACATCACCGACCGCGATTACCTTGCGGATATCTTCCCGCTTGGTCGACTTCGCCCGTTCGACCATCTGCTTATAGAGATAGACTGCGAGATAGGAATTCTCGGCTTCCTGGTTCACATAGGGCTCGTTAGGGAACTTGGCCTTGAACTTGGTGTAGAATGCCTTGCTGGCCGGGGTATCGATTTCCTCGATGTAGTTGGTCGTGACGTACATGTCCTTCAGGCTTGGCGGCTTGAAGCGTTTGTGTTCGTAGCCCTGCCCGACGTTGACCGACGAGGCCATCGGCAGATTGACGTTGGCGGATGCCGCCTGCTCGTAATAGGAAGCCTGCGCAGTGCCAACCAGCAGCGTCACCACAAAATCAGGCTTTGCTTTCTGGATATTCTGGATGCTCTGTGAGAACTGGGACACGCCGAGCGGGATGAACTCCTCACCGGCCATCTTGCCGCCGTTCTCCTTGACGATGTTGCGCACCCACTCCGCCGATATCTGGCCGAAATTGTAATCCGCGGCGAGCGTGTAGACGTTCTTGCCGTACTTCTCCATCATGTAGGGAATGAGCGTGGAGAACTGCTGTTCCGGCACCGCACCGGTGACAATCATATGGCCGTCGCAAACGCCGCCTTCGTACTGATTGTTGTAGAATGCGAAGCCGTTGAACTGATCGACGATCGGGCGATAGGCCTCGCGCGAAGCGGACGAGAAGCCAGCGAATACTACGTCGACCTTGTCGCGCTGGAGCACACGCCGCATGAATTCCTGATAGCGTGTGTTGTCGGACTGGGTGTCGTAGGCGACCAGCTCAAGCGGCCGGCCGTCGATACCACCGGCCTTATTGATCTCTTCGGCCGCGAGTTGGATCGCATGCACTTTTCCGATGGTAGCCACCGCGAAATCGCCGGACTGGTCCTCCAGCACCCCGAGCTTGATCGGGGTTTGCGCAAACGCCGCACCTGTCGCGAGAACAAGCGTCCCCGTGAGGGCTACGGCGCGCAGCCCCCGCAACACATTCTTGGTCATGTTGGTGTCTCCTACATCGCTTGCTTGTTGCCGCCTCGCAGCGTGATGCTGGTCGCGCGGCCGGGAATGTCGGGCGCACTTGCCCGCCTGCTCAGAAATTCCTCGCAGTAGAGTTCCAAGTTCTGCCGCGCGCGCATGCTCTCGCGGCGAAGCTGGGAATAGGCGCTCTCTTCATCGAGACCGTCTTGCTGCATCAAGAAGATCACCGCGCGGATCACCGCGCGACGACTACGACGGCGTTCTTCGAGATCCTGAAGGCGGGCATGCATATCGCTACGCAACATGAACTGGTTCACGCCCATGAACAGTGAGGTGTAGACGGCGCCGCCATGGACCGGCTTACGCAAGAAGGAAGTCGCGCCGAGATTGACCAACGCCTTCAGACGGCTCGGCGCCTCGACGCCGACCAGACCGATCACCGGCACCGGCGGCAGGCGTGAGATGGGATTGACCTCAATCGCCACCGCGCCTTCGAGATCGCCGTCAATGAACAGGATATCGCGCTCGGACTGCAGGTTGCCGACATCGATCTGCGCGCGGCCGTCGATGATCTCGGGATATTCGGTCGTCACACCAAGTTTGGCGAGGGTGGACTCGAGTGAGCCCTCTTTTCCACCGCGTCCGATGACGACAAGAGCGCGACCGCCTTTGAAATTCTGCAGCAACCGGGATGTCATGATTGCACCACTCTGAGCACGGGAGAGCGCATTGCACTCGCAAAGCGCGGCGACGACTGAACGAGATAGGGATCTGGCGCGATTGGGCTGCGTGCCTCCAGCAGCACTTCGAACTGCCCATTGAGGGTGGAACGGGCGATCCGCGGTGTCAGCCAGGCGTGATAGGTTTGCGGATCAATGCGCACCTCGCCCTGCGGCGCCAGCAAGCTCTGGCTGGCGACCGCGGCGCGCACGGCGCGTGCATCATCGGTACCCGCCTGCTCCAATGCTGCGGCCAGAAGCTTGACGGCGATGTAGGACGCTTCTGCGTCGGCGGACGATACTGGTCCGCCGGGGAAGGCCTTGGCATAGGCGGCGATGAATGCCGCATTCGCCGGAGATTCCAACGAGGAGAAATAGACGCTGGAGCTCAAGTGCCCGTCGATAGCCTTGTCGCCAATCTCCGCAAGCTCCGGCTCTGACAGCGTGCAGCTGGCCACCGGAATTTCATTGACCTGATCGATACCACGCGCGCGGCAGGCCGCGCGGAAAGCGCGGAAGAAGGCATAGGCGCTCGTACCGATCAGATTGTTGAAGACGAAATCTGGACGCTGCTCAAGGATCGCCGATATCACCTGGTCGAATTCGGTATCGCCCACGGACAGGTAGCGCTCTGCGACCACGGCGCCTCCCCGCGCGGTCAGCGCCTCACGGAAGATGCGGTTGTTCTCCCAGGCCCAGATGTAGTTGGAGCCGACACAGAATGCGCGAGTACCAACCCGCGAGGCGAGATACTCGACCAGTGGCAGCACGTGCTGGTTGGGCGATGCTCCGGTGTAGATCACATTGTCCGAACTCTCGAACCCTTCATAATGCGACGGATACCAGAGCAACCCGTCAAACTTCTCGAAGCAGGGAATGACCTCCTTGCGACTCGAAGACGTATAGCAGCCCAAAACTTGGCGGATGCCGGCGCCAAGCAGCTCGAGGCTAAGCGCGCGGTAACGTTCAAGATCGCCCGACGGGTTCACCACGACGGGCTCCAACGTCACCGCACCGTCTGCCTCGGCATTCTCCTGGAACGCCAGCAACGCGCCGTTCAGCATCGAGCGTGCGACGACGCTGTAGGACCCTGTCGTCGAGAACATTATGCCGATGCGATAGTGCTTCCGCGCCATTAGCCGATCCAAAACAAAAAAAGCGCCCGCCGGCTGTGAAGCCGTGGGCGCCCTCGCCACCAACTGGACACGCTTGAATTTGAAGCGCGGTGTTGGAAATGGTTTGAACTTGTAGCGTTATCGGGCAGCTCTGCCCAACGCTTGCAGTTTAAGCTCCCTTAGAACGACCATACTGTCAAGCACGTTGTTACGGCGAGAGTTGCTTCAATTCATCCCTCGTTGCAGCAAAACTATGCAGGGCGCCGGGAAATTACACTGGTTGCACGAGCGCCAATGACAGTCATTGCGTCAGGATCCATTCAGACGGCAATGCGGAGCATCACCTACCATCCACAGCTATCGAATTAAATCGCAGGTCATACCCAACAGATGTATTATGAACCGGCAAACAAAAAGTATCGACCTTCGAAGACGAGTTGAATGAAAACGCCAGCAATTTGACGACCACCAACGAGGAGACCGCTTGGACCATACACTGCGACATTGCGTGGCTCTTCGTCGATTCTGTATTTAGTCCTATTAGATGAGCGGCATCTGCGAGAGGAGCTCGCTGAGCGCGACCATGGAGCCGCAGGTCAATCAACTTTCGACGCGCTCGCGGTAATGCTCAAACACACTTGTAACGCCGCGGGATGAGATCCAGCCATTCAAGCACCAGTTCCCGCCCTGTCGCCATCACAGCAGCTCACGTTTCAACAGTCCACCCAGCCAGTCCGCAAAGACCTGAAACCTTCGAGAGAGATGCTGACGGTGTGGATAGAGCAGTGCCATCGGCATCGGCGCAGCTCGATGATGGGGCATCACCTCGACGAGTTCGCCCGCGTCGAGGTGGCGCTTTACATCGTAGGCCGGGATCTGGATGAGGCCGAAGCTGGCAAGGCAGCAGGCGATATAAACTTCGGCACTGAAGACCTACCCGGGTTTCCAAATTCAAGGTTGGCTTCATTCTACGCAGCAATATCCGGTAGCTACGAAATCGCCTTTCTCTCTCGCCCCAGGCGTCCCAACAGGATCAATCCGGCGAAAATCGCCGCGATCCCGACGACGTGATACCAGGCGAGATGTTCGCCCAGCCACCAGATCGAAAACACTGCCGTACACAGCGGGCTGAGATACAGAAATCCTGCAGCACGCGTCGGTCCGTTGGTGGCTACGCCGTAGATATAGAACACGTTACCAAGCATGGTAGGACCCAATCCGGTATAGGCGATCGCGCCTAGGGCTATGGCCATGTCAGCGTCGGTCCAGGCGAACCATGGACCGCCGCTGGCAACCCATGTGACATAGACCGGCAACGATACGACCAGGAGACCTGCCCAGGCAGTCACCACCGTGAGCGGCAAGGTTTCGATTACGCGCGACCATTCGCGCACACGGATCGAGAACCACGCAAAGAAGATCGCTGCGAGAAGCGACCAGAGATTTCCAAGATTCAGTTGCAGCCCGGTCAGTCGCAGCAGATCGCCCTTGCTGATGATCAGGAGCGTGCCGACAAAAGCCAGAGCGAGCCCACCTTGGCCCATTCGGGCGATCTGCCCCTGCCCCATGATCCAGCCGATCAACACGACCCATACCGGCGTCGTGGCATTGATGAAGCCCACTTCGATGGCTGGGCTTTGATAGGCTCCGCCGATCAGAAGAAACGAAAACAGGCCGACGCCGACAACGCCACCGATCGTCAATTCGCCCAGCCGCGGCCGGATCTCAGGCCAGGCGCGCCGCAGGGACGGCCACGCAATGACTGTGAGAATGACGAGAGCGGGCAGCCAGCGCCAGAACACCAGCGCCGGCAAAGGCGCCGCGTCACGCGCGGCCCGCGCGACCACATGGTTGCTGCCCCAGAGTGCCGCAGTCACTATCAGCGCAAGCGTACCGAGTGATCGCGAGCCGCCGTTCATGCCCGATCGGCGGATGACTGATGACGCCCGCGTTGCGAGACGTGCCATGGCAGGGATAGCCGCTCAGCATAGTCGACGAGAAAGAAGAGGATTGTTCCGACCACGCCCAACAACAGCAACGACACGAACACACGCACCGTATCGAACTGCCCTTGTGCAACAAGTATCTGAAAACCGATCCCCCGGCTGCCGGCCACGAACTCTCCGACGATGGCGCCCACCAGCGCGAACGAGATCGCCACTTTCATGCCCGCGAACAGACTCGGCAAAGCGCAGGGAAAGCGGATTTTTATCAATACGGCCCAAGACGATGCCTTTGATACCTTGGCCAGCGCCAGCATGTCGGGATCCACCGACCGCAGGCCTAGAACCATATCGATGACGATCGGAAAGATCGCCAGCATTAACGCAATCGCCACCTTGGGCTCAGGACCGGTGCCCATCCAGATAACGAACAGCGGCGCCAGCGCCACTTTCGGGATCGAGTTGAGCGCCACGAGCAGCGTATAAATAGTCCGCTCGAGGAATTTCGAATAGACAATCCCAACCGCCAGCGCGACGCCGATGACGACCGCCAGTACAAAGCCGAGGCATGTCATCCAGAGCGTAAAGCCGAGATGACGCAGGAACAACCCAGGCGTCTCCAGAAACGCGGCAAAGATCGCCGACGGCGCCGGCAGGATCAGCGGCGACGGCTGGAAGACGTAAACCCCGATCTCCCACAGAACAAGAGCTGCGGCCAGCACGACGACGACATCGCGTGTTTCGTTATCGCCCAGAAACAGACGCCATGCGAAACGCATCATTCCTTGACGATCCCCAACTCGGCGAAGTGGTGACGGATCCGGTGCACATAGGCGGCGAATTCCGGCGTGTCGCGCACTGCAAGCAGGCGTGGCCGCGGGAGGTCGATGGTGATGACATCGACCACCATGCCCGGCGCCTTGCTCATCATGACGACGCGATCTGACAGGAAAACGGCTTCCGCAATCGAATGCGTGATGAACAAGAGCGTCTTGCGCGTATCCTGCCAGATCTGCGCGAGCTCGATGTTGAGATCATCGCGGGTCATGGCATCGAGCGCGCCAAATGGTTCATCCATCAGCAGCAGGTCGGGATCGGCCAGCAGTGCCCGGCAGATCGATGCGCGTTGTCGCATACCACCCGACAGTTCCCACGGAAACCGATGCTCGAAGCCACCGAGGCCAAACCGGTTCAGCAAAGCCACCGCCCGCGCGCGTTCATCGGCGGTCGGTTTGCGGGTGAATTCGATCGACAGCAGGACATTGTCGAGAATGGTGCGCCAGTCCAGCAGGACATCGCGCTGGAACACGACGCCAAGCCGATCCGGCGTGCCGTCGAGCGGTTTGCCGCCAATGTCGATCGTTCCGAAGGTCGTCCCTTCGAGGCCGGCCACCAGCTTCAGCAAGGTGCTCTTGCCGCAGCCGGATGGGCCAACCACGCTGACGAATTCCTGCGGCCGGATATCGAGATCGATATCGACCAGCGCCGCGACCGGCCCGCGCGGGGAGGCATAAGTCTTCCCCACGCGGCCGAGCGCAACATAGGCCGCTGTTTCTGATGAAGCAGGAGGCGCCATGTTACTCAACGAGGCTGTTGGTGTAGTAGTCCGTCGCTTTCCAGCCGGCCGGCAATACGCCCGCGGCCTCCATCGACTTGCCCGCCGCTTCCCAGTCCGCCTGTGCCTGCCAGCCGATCGGCTTGCCCTGCGACGCCGACGTATTGAAGTAATCCAGCGTCAGCTTGATCTGTCCGAGCAGCACCACGGGGTCCAGCTTGGCGTCCGGGCGCTCCGCGATCATCGCCTTCACGCCGTCTTCGGGATTGGTGCGCAGATGCTGCCAAGCGCGTTGCTGCACCTCGATAAGACGCTTCAACGCCGGTCCCTTGCTGGCGATCACTTCGTCGCGTGCGACCAGGCCGTAGCTCGGGAACGCAATGCCCGCATCAGATGCCAACAGACACTTCGACGGGCGGGTCGCTTCCGCGAGCGGGAGCGCAGAACCGACGGTCGACATCAGACCATCGGATCGCTTGGCAATATAGGTGCCCCACAATGCAGCTGGATCGACAACTTCAACCTTGAGATCGTCACGCGTCAGTCCGCCGGATTTCAGATAGACGTCTATGAAGGGCGCCCATGGGCTTGCCGCAAAGACGACGACGCTCTTACCGCGCAAATCGGCGACCTTCTCCATCGGCGACGTCTTGTCGACCAGAATGCAGAGATCGGTCTTGCGCTGGAACGTCGCGATCGAGCGAATAGTGGCGCCCTTGGCCCGTGCGGAGCCAACCAACCCCACCTGAACCTGACCGACATCCGCCTGCCCGGCATTGACCAACTGAATCGTATTGCCAGAGCCGCGACCATCCTGAATATCAACATCGAGCTTGGCTTCCTTGAACCAACCGCGGTTCTGAGCCAGATGCATTGCCGCCTGCACGCCCCACGGCGAGAAATCCAGCCGCACCGACAATTTATCCTGAGCCAGAGCAGGCGAAACACCCGCGCAGGCCGCAGCACCTAGAAGCATCAGGGTCGATAGAAAAAGCCTTCTCATATCCCAATCTCCGGTTTGATTACTCTATGTCGGCGCCATCCGCTTCTGCCGGCGAATTCTGCGTCAAATAGCTCAGCACCATCTCGACGACGTGCTGGCGTCTCTTGAGCACACGTCGGCGCGCCGCGAGATCGCGGTCGAGCAGCCAGGACAATGTGTGCTGATTGGACAGAAAGAAGTAAGCGAGGCCGGAGATCGACATATAGAGATCGACCGCATCGACATTGGCGCGAAACACACCCTCGGTCTGGCCGCGTTTCAGCAGGATCTGGATCGTGTCGAGCAACCCGCGATAGAGCGGCTTGATGGTGCTCGAACTTTTGAGGTGCTGCGCATAATGGATGTTCTCGATGCTCATCAACCGGATTAGATCCGGCGTCGCAACGAAATGATCGAACGTGCTGCTGACCAGTCGCTTCATGCCTTCGACCGGCGGCAGACCGCGCAGGTCTTCATCCTGCTGCTTAGTACGCAAGTCCGTATAGATGCGCTCGAGTACTGCCAGATAGAGCTCGTCCTTGGAGCCGAAATAATGGTAGATCAGGTTCTTGTTGACACCGGATTGTTCGGCGATGCGATCGACGCGCGCGCCGTTAAGCCCGTTGGAGACGAATTCGATCCGTGCCGCGTCCAGGATCTTGGCGCGGCTCGCTTCCGGATTGCGGGTGATCTTGCTGGGCGCGGCCACACTAAGCTCCATGGCGCCCTTCCGGTAATGGCGGGGCGTCCCGTGAGGATCGTAGTGCCGCAGTTCCCTCGACGTCCAGCACGCCACGCGGGCCGAATGTCACAGCATAATGCTTTCGCGCGAACTCGGCCGTGATCTTGCCGTCCAGGAAATCCTCGCGCACATCGGAGGGATCACGCAGCAGCGGATTGCCGAAGCCGCCTGCACCGGCCTGCTCGTGGATCAGGAGCGCGCCCTCAGTGACATTCCGCGTGATCTTGCCAGGAATCGCACTACGCTCATTGCCGATCTCGATGTAGTTCTTCGACAAGCCGCCGGGCTCGCCCCCATTGAGACCATAGGGATGAAACTTGACGCGGTCGGTGCGCAATTGCAGCAGCGCTTCCGGCGCGAGGATACGATAACTACGGCGAATGCCGACACCGCCGCGATATTGTCCGGCGCCGCAGCTATCGGGCACGAACGAATAGTCCTCGATCCGAACCGGATGCTCGGCTTCCATCACTTCGACCGGCATGTTCGAGAGGTTCTGCGAGGCGTTGGTGACGGCCTCCAACCCGTCCTTGTCGGGACGACCGCCCCAGGCGCCGCAGATCATGTCGACGATGATGAAGGGCTGGCGGTTCGGCCTGAGACCACTGATGCAGATGACGCTATTGCCGCCCTCGCCGGCCGCCGGCACCTTGTCCGGCACGATCTGCGCAAGCGCGCCAAGCATCGTGTCGAACACGCGGTACCCCGTCAGCGCGCGTGCTGCGCAAGGCCCCGGCATGACGGGATTAAGCACCGAGGCTTCCGGCGCCTTCACTGTGATGCAGCGAAACAGACCGACATTGTTCGGCACGTCCTTCGCCAGCACGCAGCGCACGCTGAGATAGGTCAGCGAATGCGTAAAACTGAGCGTCGAGTTCAGCGCGCCCTTCACCTGTGGCGAAGAGCCCGTGTAGTCGACCAGCAGCGTACCGTCGCCGTTGACGGTGATCGCGACCTTGATAGGAATCGGCGTGTCGGAAAAACCGTCATCGTCGATATAGTCGGTGAAGTGATAGGTGCCCTTCGGCCAGGTCTTGATCTCCTGCCGCGTCAGGCGTTCCGCGTAGTCGAGCAATTCCTGCATATAGGCATCGACATCGTCGGCGCCGTAACGCTGCATCAGCTTTTCCAGCCCGCGCTTGCCGACCTGAGCCGCCGCGAACTGTGCCGAAAGATCGCCCCAGACCCGATCCGGGACCCGGACATTGATCTTGATCAGCGCCTCCAGCGTCGTGTTCAGGACACCGCGGTCGTAGAGCTTGAGCGGCGGAATTCGCAGCCCTTCCTGATAGATCTCGGTCGAATCCGATGCGTTGGAGCCGGGCACGCGGCCGCCGACATCGGTGTGATGGCAGATCACCACCGCGAAAGCGCGCCGCTTGCCGCTGTGGAAGATCGGCACGAACATGAAGATGTCTGGCAGATGCATGCCGCCATGATAGGGATCGTTCATGATGACGACGTCGCCGTCGTGCAGATCACCTTCGTATTTGCTGAGCACGGAGGCCATGGCCTCCGGAATCGCGCCGAGATGCTGGGCGATGGTCTTGGCCTGCGCCACCATCTGGCCGTCGCCGGCACAGATTGCCGCGGAAAAATCCATCACGTCCTTGACGATTTCCGAACGCGCTATGCGCACGACCGTATAGGCCATGTCGTCGGCGATGGAATCCAGGCCGCTCTTGATGACCGCGAAGGTGATCGGATCGACTTTCATACCTCGAACTCCAGCACGATGCAGCCGATCGCATCCTTGTGCACCCGAGCATCGGGCGGCACGATGATGGTGGCGTCGAATTCCTCGATGATCAGAGGTCCCTGCCGTGGCGACATTCCGACCGCGCCGCGATCGACGATCTCGACCGCGACAGCGGCCTCGCCACGCGCGAAGGAAACGTCGCGGGTTCCGGAACGCGATGCGCCCTGCCGCGCGGCGATCTTCATGGCCGCAAAATCCAGGCGGTTATCGCGCAGGCCGCGCCCGGCCACGCGCACTTTCATCAGTTCGATCGGCGTGGCGTCACGATAGCCATAGGTCTTGAAATACTCGGCGATGAACCGCTCACGGATCTGATCGAAATCTTCGCCCTCGAACGGCACCGTGAGTTCGGTGGCCTGACCTTCATGGCGCAGATCGGCTTCCCACAGAAACATCGTGCGTTCGGCCTGATAGCCATCGCCGGCGAGTTGCCCCGCCACTTGCTGTTGCAGCTCGGACTTGATCGCCTTGAGGTCGCTGACCTGCATCCCGTCGAGATATAGGCTGACGGTTTTCAGTGCGGTATGCTCAATATCGGAAGCCAGCATGCCCAGTGCGCTGAAAATTCCCGACATCGGCGGCACCACGACGCGCGGAATGCCCAACTGACGCGCGAGATCCGGCGCATGCACGCCCCCGTTGCCGCCAAATGCCATCAACGTGAGATCGCGCGGATCGCGACCACGCTCGACGGTGACGGCGCGCACGGCACGCGCCATCGCCGCATTGGCGACGGCACGAATGCCATGTGCGGCGTCCAGTAGAGTGAGGTCGAGCGGGTCGCCGACATGGGTACGGATGGCAGTCTCGCTTAGCTTGCGATCGATATTGAGATTGCCGCCAGCCAGCGACGTGGCGTTGATGAAACCGAGCACAACATTGGCATCTGTCACTGTCGGCTTTGTGTTGCCGAGCCCATAGCAGGCCGGGCCCGGAACGGCACCTGCGGATTGCGGGCCGACGACCAGCAGGCCACCTTTGTCGATGCCGGCAATGGAGCCGCCGCCGGCGCCAACCTCGGCGATATCGATAGCCGGCACCTTGAGCATATAGCCGCCGGCCTTGATGAACCGGCTCGACGTCGAAATTCCATCGCGGAATTCGTATTCCGACGTCATGGTCGGGCGGCCGTCCTCGATAATGACCGCCTTGGCCGTGGTGCCGCCCATGTCGAACACGATGACGTCGCGATCGTCACGCGCGATGCCGAGCCGTGCTGCGCCGATGACACCGCCCGCAGGACCGGACGCCACCACCAGCACCGGCTTCTCGCAGGTCACATTGGCAGCCAGCATGCCGCCATTCGAGGTCATGACCAGAATGGGCGCAGCCACGCCGATCGAGCGCAGACCCGATTCAAGCTTCTGCAGATAAGTGCGCATGGCCGACAGCAGATATGCATTCACCACCGTCGTGCTGGTCCGCTCATATTCCTTCATCTCGGGCAGCACCGCGCAGGATGTCGTCACCAGCAATTGCGGGAAATTGGCCCGCAAGATCGCTTCGGCCTGCAATTCATGCGCCGGATTCCGATAGCTGTTGATGAATGCGATCGCGACGGCCTCGATATCCTCGGCGACCAGCGCTTCTCCGGCCGCGATGACGCTTGCTTCGGAGAGCGGCTCGACCGTCGTTCCGTCGGCCGCCATGCGTTCGGTCACTTCCATACGATACCGGCGCGGCACCAATGGCTGCGGCTTCACCCATGTCAGGTCGAACATATCGGGCATCCGGATGCGCCCGATCTCCAGCACGTCCCGGAAGCCGCGCGTCGTGATCAGTCCAGTCTTGGCGCCCGACCGTTGCAAGATGGTGTTGGAGCCAACGGTGGTGCCGTGCAGCACTTCGGCAACAGCGGAAGGCTCGATCGACAGCTCCGCTAACAAGCTGCCCACGCCATCGACAACCGCTCGGCTAGGATCCTCAGGTGTTGAGGAGATCTTACTCTGATGGATCAGGCCGAATTCAAGGAACAACGCGATGTCGGTGAATGTCCCACCGATATCGACCGCAACCCGGATTTTTCCGCCTGACGCCATAGCCACGATCGCCTGCCTCGTCATTACTAACCAGTTAGTCAATAATCTCGACTAGAGGATGCAGAGTGTCAAGCTGCTGTTTTCAGCGCCCAGCGCCCGAAAAACAGGCTAAAAGCTCACTTTTGATCATGACGGATTGGCTGGCGACGCACGACCAAGCGTAGGGTCGGGGTTCGCCTTCTTGATAGCTACGTCAACGTTCGCTGATGCGTCAGTCGGTTTATTGGACAATATTTGACCGGCTGGAAGGCAGTAGCCAATAAGGCGAAGGCTATTTCTTCGCTTTCCCCTTCTTCCTTGCAGCCTTCAGGGCATCGGCTTGCGCGCGGAACGCTTCAGCCAGATTCCGCATCGGTTCAGCATGCTCGGTGTCTTCCGAGCGATGAGCTACGGCCTCGGCTTTCTCGGCCTGCTTCCTCAGCGACTTCGTTGGTTTCATGCCGATGTTGTACCGCAACGCGGGAAGTTGTTCCACGCTTCCACGCTCCCTCCGGACAGCGTAGGATCCGACAATGAAACAGTCCGACGCTTACCGGGCGAATGCAGAGAACTGCGCGGAGATGGCCGCTGCAGCCGATAGCGAGCCAGCCAGGAATCGTTTCAAGCGCATGGAAGCTGCATGGCTCGCGTTGGCCGAGGAAGGGGACTGGCTCGACGGCGAGACACCGCTGGAGAAGTCACCAGTTAATCGACAGTAACCCGATGACCGCCGCATGGTCGAAGGGGCGCTACCGTCACTACCCTTATTATTTATGCATGACTCGGGGCTGTGAGGCTAAAAGCAAGTCAGTGCCGCGCGCGAAGCTCGAAGACGGCTTTGCAGAGATCATCAAGACCTTGCAGCCCGCGGAAGGGCTCTTCGATCTGGCCAAGGCAATGCTATGTGATGCTTGGGACATGCGGCTGGCCGCTGCCAAAAACGAGAAGAGTGCGCTTCAAAAGCAATTTACGGATGTCGAACGGCAGATCGGAAATCTCTTGGATCGCGTCGTCGATGCCTCCAGCCCATCGGTTGTGAGCGCTTACGAGACCCGGATCGAAAAGCTCGAACGCGAAAAGATCGTTCTCGCCGAACGGGTTGCCAGAACGGTACCGCCCAAGGGGCGGCTGGAGGATTGTATCGAACTGGCCCTGAGATTTCTGGCAAACCCTTGGTACATCTACGAAAACGGCGACTACGTGATGCGTCAGACCGTACTGAGACTGGCCTTTCAAACACCTCTAAGATACGGCAAAAACGGGGTGTATCGAACTCCCGAATTTTCGCTCCCTTTCAGGTACTTGGCAGAAACTTTCGGTGAAAAATGCGAAATGGTGCCGGTTGAGAGGATTGAACTCCCGACCTTCGGTTTACAAAACCGCTGCTCTACCGCTGAGCTAAACCGGCAACAAGATCAATGGGTTAATTGATTTCCCAAGATCGAAATGGGACGTCCGGACCAGTCGCCTGCCCGCGTCGCGCAGTCAGATATCAGAGTTGTCCGGCAAGGGCTACTCCCGCGCGCGCCAAACCGGCGCATGCGCTTACAGCCACGCGTAAAGCAGCAGCAGATTGACCGCACAGGCGGCCATCAGGGCGACCGTGAGTGCCACCTGCACCCCGTCGCTGCGGATATTGTCGATCATTCTCATCGCCCGACAACCATCAAGCGATTCTGGCAAGGGAGTCTCGAACCTTATTTTTCCCGGGATTCAGGACTCGTTTACTTTCGATTCCTGGTGCGGGGGCAGCGGAGAGCTCGACTGTCTACTGCCCCGCGCTCGTCATTCCCGGGCGCGCGTCGCCGGCGAAGCCGGCAGAGCGCGAACCCGGAATCCCGCTGTGTTTGGCGCGATCGTAGTCTCCCACGCTGAGATTCCGGGTTCGCGTCCGGCAAGTGCCGGCCGCGCCCCGGAATGACAATTTGTGGCCAGGGACGCGCTAAACATTTTTTCCTATCTAGTGTTGACAATATCCCGACGTGGATTATATTCCCCTTCGTCCTGCCCCACCGAGAGGGGCGATCGCGATCGTCACGTTCGCGGGGTGGGATGCGGTGGACGCCGGAGATGCGGCGTCACGCGGTTCATGGGGTGACGTCTGTCTTCGGGCAGGACGGATCTGCGCCAGCACTGCCACTGGCAAGGAGACGGCCGGCCCTGGGCGGAAAGACTCCCTGGACAGTGTGACGGACGACCAAATCGAAACGCGTTCGGCCAAGTGCTTTGCGGCTACCCTGTCCCTCCGCCCTGGGACATTAATTTTGGTGATGGGACCGTTCGCCATGGCAGATGTGCAGGCAACCGAAAAAACACCGCAGGCGGAACGTCGGGCACTTGCTCGGCGCCTCCGAAAGTCCTGATGCACTCTCAATTGCGGAAGACCGCATTCGCATCAGGCCCAAGGGTGCAACGGGCACCCGGCGTTCCGCACGCCCTCTCACAAGAGGGTGGGAATGCAAACCACGACGGCGCCCCCGCGCCGCAAACAATGGGGGTGATGACGCATGTCTGAAGAGCAGTGGCTGTTTGACAGTTGAATCTGCGATGGCGCACAGGCGCCAGAAGTTTCCCTCCCTCAAGCATTGCGTAGCAATGCGCAGTGGGGTCCGGCGGACGAATTCGTCCGCCTTAGTCGGCCGAGCGAGACGATGCGAAGCATCGACGAGGTGGAGGCCGGGGTGGGGTGCCTCCGCAAGCACTGAGCCAGTGGAAGCGCCCCACCCGTCTGGCCTTCGGCCAGCCACCCTCCCCACTGCGCGGCTTCGCCGCTTGAGGGAGGGAAAGAAAGACAACGCCCCCACACAAAAAAGGCCGGCGTGATGCCGGCCTTTCCGTCGAAGATTGAAGCGGTTTCGTACTTGCTCAGTACTTGGCGACCACCGGGCCGCCCCAGCCGAAGCGATAGTTCAGACCGGCCTTGATGGTGTGCTCGTCGTTGTTGAAGCTGGTCGAGCCGCCGGGAATGGCCGTCGAGGTGATCGTGGTGTTGCCGAAGTTATAGTACTGATATTCGACCTTGCCTGACCAGTTCGGCGAGAACATGTATTCGAGACCGCCACCGACCGTGTAGCCGTCCTTCTTGTTGCCATCGATCACAGCAACCGCGGGAGCGACAGCGGCGATGGTCAGGTTGTTGTTATCCTTCCAGGCGTAACCGCCCTTGGCGTAGAGCAGTGCCGGACCCCAGGTGTAACCGAGACGACCGGTGACCGAGCCGAGCTGATCGTTACCGCCGCCCGTGATGGTCGTGCCATTCGGGAAGACGAGGCTGGTATTGCTGCTCGCCAGCCAGCTGTACTGGGCTTCGACACCGACCACCCAGTTGGTGGCGAACTGATAGTCGAAGCCGCCCTGCACACCGCCCATGAACCGGCCGCTATCGCCGACGAGGCTGTTGCCGTCACCGAAGGCGCCGCCGAGATGGCCGCCGATGTAGAAACCGGTCCAGTTGTAGACCAAAGCCGGCGCCGTATAGGCCGGGGCCTTGGTATAGGTCCGCGCCGGAAGGTCGGCAGCGAAGGCTGAAGATGAGATCGCGGCCACGGCAACGATGGCCGACGCGCTGAGCAAAAGCTTCTTCATGGTTGTTCCCCTGTGTTGCGTAATGACCATCGAAAAACAACGTGGCGGCAGTTTGGTTGCTTCACGGCAGGCGTTGCCACATCGATGTTTGCCGACTGCGACAAAGCAGCAACACTTTTGGATTTATTCATTTTCAGGCGGAGCGAAATGGCTTTTGGTTCAATGCTCACACGAACTTGATCGGGTTTTCAGTGTCCAGATACCCACGCCGGGCTGCGGCAATCTCGTGGCGACGTTGCGGTCAGTTGAGGGCGCCAACGTCGGCATTGATCGTGCTCGCATCGAGCACCGACAGCAGATCTAAAGAGCTGCCAACAACGCGCTACCGCGTCATCTTTTCCATTTCGGGGAACGGCGCGTAGGTGGCGCCGGCGCAGGCTTCGGTGACATTCTCGACAATGCGATCGAGGCGCTTGTCGACATAGGATACCGCCCGCTCCTGCGGCGCGGTGTATCTGCCATCGAAATCCTTCGCCGTGTAGCGCACGCAACTGACATAGCGCAGCCGTCCGCCGACGGTGCGCTGCACCGGCTCCGCCATCATGGCGTCACGAACGCCGACCGGATTGTTCAGATAGGTCTTGAAGAACGCCAGCAGATCGACGCGATAATTGGTCGGAAATGGCTGCGCGGCAACGCCCTGATCATCCGTGAAGCTGATGCCACCGGCGCCGCCGCCTCCGCATGCTGCAAGCCAAAGCGGCAGCAGTACCGCTGCTGCCTGTTTCGCCGATATCCCCAAATGCCGTCTCATCCGTCGTGCCGTCTCAATTACGCAGGCGTGTCCCCGTCATGCCTCTCCTAGACGGTTCGCCCGGGAATTGGAATTCGCATCTCGGTGACGGAGCCGCGCAAACGAACCGGCCTGCCGCACCTCAGGGATGTTATGCATCCCAGGGGATAGGTACAGCAGGCCGGCCGTTGAAACTCCGCGATCGCGGCTGGGCAATATGAGGCCGCGACCGCGGAGCCCCTCAGCCGCGCTTGTGCACGACTGTGGTCTGGATGGCGGTGTGCTTGTGAACTTTGTGAACGCTCATCTTCTTGTGGAAGCGATGATGAGGACGGGCATGGCGGTGATGATGGCGGACCATTTTCGCATTTGCGTTCAGCACGCCGGGCTTGGCCTGCACCTTGTTATCGGCCGACGTCACCGGCTTGGTGATCGGCGCCGGCGTGGTCTTGGCGATACCGGCAGCCATCGCGGGAGCGGCAAGCATGGAAACTACGATCAACGCGGTGGAAATTTTCTTCAACATGGTCGTCTCCTGTCGGTCTCGATCACGAAGTTGACCGGTCGGTTGGCCGGGCTTGTCGATCAATGCAGTCAGACTAGCGACGCTGCGCTGAACCCACTCTGAGGAAGCCGGACAGGCTTCGTTCATCTCGGTGACATCCTCGTCACGATCGGCTGGGTCAGGCGTCCTGCCCCAAGTCTGCTGCCACAAGTCTGCTCCCCATGTCGGCACAAGCGGGAATGAACACCCACGTCCGGTGTTCACAACCTGAGACTTCCGTGTCAGATTATTGCTGTTGCAAACAGGAGCGCTGCATGACCCACCTCGCGATCAGGCTGACGACGCTGGCAATGTTTTCCGTGGCCGTTGCCGCCACGCCCTTCATGACCTCGGCCTATGCCGCAGGCGGCGATACGCCTTCCGCACCGCCGGCGTCCGACACCAAGGGCACGAAGGACAAGAAGAAGAAAACCGAGACCAGGAATCCGAACAGCGAGAATACCGCGTTCCTCGCCAATTATCGCGCGGCCTATGCCACGGTCTATGACAAGCAGGACTACACGGCCGCCATCGCGCAGCTCAAGGCGCTCGGCCAGGACGACCGCGCCGATGTCGCCAACCTGATCGGCTACTCCTATCGCAAGCTCGGCGACTACAAGGTCTCGCAGATCTGGTACGAGCGCGCGCTGAAGGCCGACCCCGCTCATGTCCGCACCTGGCAGTATTACGGATTGTGGCAGGTCGAACAGGGCAACCGCGATCAGGCGCAGTATCATCTCAACAAGATTGCTTCGCTGAGCGGCAAGGACTCCGCCGAATATAAATCGCTCGCTGCTGCGCTGGACAAGGCGCCCGGCTCCGGTCCCACCTACTGATCCCATTCGCGGATCAGTCAGCCGGTGCAATCCTTCGGATTGTGCCGGCTTTGTTATGGCTGAGAGATCAGTTCATATTCGCGGCTGCGACGCTCTCCTCACATTGAGACCTCTGATGGATCCCTGGCTGAAGCCCGCACTCGACTACATCCACGACTGGCTCTCATTCCAGATGGCAACGACGCAGCAACCCGGCTGCCTCGTAGCCATCGCGCATCGCGGCAAGATCGTCGCTGAATATGCCTTCGGTCACGCTGACCTCGCGACCGGCGAGAAGCTGACGCCGCGGCGTCGCTTCCGGATCGCCTCGCATTCGAAAAGCTTCACATCTGCCGGACTGATGAAGCTCCGCGAGCAACGCAAATTGCGCCTCGACGATCCCGTTGGCGACCATGTGAAAGGCCTGCATCCGCAGGTCGCTGCAACGACTATCGGACAATTAATGTCGCATAGCGCCGGCCTCACGCGCGACGGCGTCGATGCCGGGCAGTTCATCGACAGCCGCCCCTATCTCGACAAGAAGGAGCTATTGTCCGAGCTGCAGCAACCGCCCGCGATTGCGCCCGGCACGCGGCTGAAATATTCCAACCATGGCTTTGGCCTGCTCGGCCTCGTCATCGAAGCTGTCACCGGCGAGCCCTATCGCGACTGGATCAGGCGCGAGATCATTGATGCGGTCGGCCTGCGCGAGACCCAGCCCGACATGCCGCTGGCAAATGGCGCGCCCCTCGCGCAAGGTCATACGCCGCGGCTTCCGCTCGACCGCCGTCTGGTCATTCCCGGCGACACGCCGTGCCACGCCATCACGCCTGCTGCGGGCTTCGTCAGCACCGCAGCCGACATCGCGCGCTTCTTCGCGCAGCTTGCACCCAATGCAAAGCACAGCGTGCTGTCTGCGGCGGGCCGGCGTGAGATGACACGGCGGCACTGGCGCAATCCGCACGCAACTATCGAGAGCTATTACGGCCTCGGCACCATGAACGGCACCACCGCCGGCTGGGACTGGTTCGGCCACAATGGCGGATTTCATGGCTATATCTCGCGCACCGCCGTGATCCCGGCCTGCGAGCTGACGATCTCGGTTTTCACCAATGCCACCGACGGCTGGGCACCCATCTGGGTTGATGGCGCCATGCATATCCTGCGCGCATTCGCCCAGCGCGGCGCGCCGCAGAAGCGCGTCCGCGACTGGACGGGACGCATGTGGACCTCAGGGAGCGCGTTTGATCTGGTGCCCATCGGAGACCGGGTGCTGGTCGCCACGCCTCAGGCGATCAATCCCTTCATGGACGTCGCCGAGATCGAGGTGACCGGCAAGGACAAGGGCACGATCGCCGCGGCCGCGGGTTATTCCAGTTATGGGGAAGCAGTCCGGAGGGTCCGTAGCAAGACCGGGAAAGTGACCGAGGTTTGGCTCGCCGGCAGCAAATTAAGGCCCGAAAAGGCGGTCGCGGAGGAGCTGACCCGCAAATATGGAGCAACCGGGCGCCGCTCGCTCCGTTAACGATGCGGCGCTCCCTGCAGCCCGGCGGTCTCAAAGACCTGCTATCCTTTCGCTCGACAAGCCCCAGCGAGGTCGGCTAGACGACCCCGCGCAATCACGCAGCATGAGCCGGCGATCCCCTGATGAACCCGTCCAAGCGCTATGACCGGATCGCCTTCGTGGCCAGCACCAGTGCGGAAGCGCAGGCAGCGCTCGACCAGCTGACGCAGCTCTATGGCAATGCCGATCCGGAAACCGCCGATATCATCGTAGCCCTCGGCGGCGACGGATTGATGCTGAAGACGCTGCACGACTTCATGCGCACGGGCAAACCGATCTACGGCATGCATCGCGGCACCGTCGGTTTCCTGATGAACGAGTTCTCAACGCTTGATCTGCATGCGCGCCTCACCGCGGCGCGCGAGACGCTGATCAACCCGCTGCTGATGCGCGCCACGGACGTCCATGGCGGCGTGCACATCCATCACGCCATCAACGAGGTCTCGCTGTTTCGCCAGACGCATCAACTGGCGCGCCTGCGCATCCTCATCGATGAACGCGAACGGATGGCCGAACTTGCCGCCGATGGCATCCTCGTGGCTACGCCGGCCGGCTCGACCGCCTATAACCTGTCCGCGCAGGGTCCGATCCTGCCGATCAATGCCGCGCTGCTGGCACTGACGCCGATCAGCGCGTTCCGCCCGCGGCGCTGGCGCGGCGCGCTGCTTCCCAATACGGCGATCGTCGCAATCGAGGTGCTGGAAGGCGAAAAGCGCCCGGTGGCCGCCGTCGCCGACAACGAGGAAGCCCGCGACGTCCGGCGGGTCGAAATCATCTCCGACAAGTCGATCTCGATGCGCATGATGTTCGACCCCGGCCACAGCCTGGAAGAACGCATCCTGAGCGAACAGTTCGGATACTAGAATTCATCCAACTGATACCGCCGAGGGATTATGCCGTTCGATTTCGTCCTTGTGGCAGGCCCCTTGGTCCGAGGATCAAGTTGGGAGTCGACGGCCGAACATCTGCGGGGCGCAGGATGCCATGTCCAAGTACCGGACATATTGGCTTACCATGCCTCGCCACCTGCATGGAGCGCATGGACCCAAAGTCTTCTCGATCATATCGTGCCGAGCAGCCAACTGATTGTGGTGGGACATAGTTCTGCAAGTCATCTTGCTGTCGATCTGGCGACCAGGCTGCCCATGCGTGGCGTCATCATTGTCGATGGCGATGTGCCCCCATCGCATGGCGCAGCCTCACCCGTCAGACCCGCCTTGCACGACCACGTGAAAAACCTCGCCGGTGCCGACGGGACGCTTCCGATTTGGTCACAATGGTTTTTTGGGGATGCCCGTCGCGCATCTCTGGTTGGCATTGATATCTTGGCCAGAGATCCCGTAGCCTTCGCGCAATTCGAAAGTGAACTTCCCAAAATGCACGTCGATTGGTTCGATGACACGATCGAACTCCCGCGCTGGGATCATGTGCCTGCCGGCTTCATCCAGACTTCAACAATTTACGATCATGCAGCCGCAGAAGCTCAGCGACGCGCCTGGCCAGTTACGAGGCTAAATGGCACGCATTTGCATCCCATGCTCCGCCCCGCAGAGACCGCGGACGCGATTCTTGGAATATCGCGTCGACTTGGGACGTCCCCATAGCGGCCTGGGCTCCTGCAGTGCCTCAACCATTCGTTAAGACGCGGCGCGGTATGGTTAACATCGGGTAACGGTCCCAGCCCGGTTCGAGCCGCATCATGTTCCGTATCGACTTCAACAAGCTGCGTTTTCTGGTCTGCGACGACAATCCGCACATGCGGCGCATCCTGCGCACGCTGCTGCATTCGTTCGGCGCCCGCGAAGTCTATGAAGCCGAGGACGGCGCCACGGCGCTAGAAATGTACAGCCATTACGTCCCCGACATCGTGATTGCCGACTGGGCGATGCCGATTTTCGACGGGCTGGAACTGGCGCAGATGATCCGGCAGCCGGATTCCAAGGGCAATCCCTACGCGCCGATCATCATGCTGACCGGCCATTCCGAGAAGCGCCGCATCACCATGGCGCGCGATGCCGGCGTCACCGAATTTCTGGCGAAACCAATTTCGGCCAAGGGTCTCTATCTGCGTATCATGAGCGTGGTCGCGCATCCCCGCCCCTTCATCAAGACGAAGAACTATTTCGGGCCCGACCGCCGCCGCAACACCACCGTCGCCTATATCGGACCGGAACGCCGCAATGGCGGTGAGGCCGAGGTTCTGCAGCAACCATCGCTGCTGGATAAAGCCCGTGTCACTGGCTAGCGCAATGTTCGGAGAAACGACCATGGCCAAGAACAAAGCGCCGGCGCCGCCGAAGGTGCAGGCTTTCGCCGATCACCAGGTCATCACGCCGCCGAACACGCTGAAGCACGCGATCCGCCGTGTCATCGATCGCGAGCTCGACGATCCCGTGGCGCGCGCCGAACAGGCGCTGGCCAATCTCTCCGGCGAGTTCAAGACCTGGATGCGCAGCGAATGCGACCGCCTTGCCGCAGCACATGCCGCGATCCTGAAAAAGGGCTTCGATACGCACACCCGCGGCGAGCTGTTTCGCGCCGCTCACGACATCAAGGGCGACGCCTCGACCTTCGGCTTTCCTGCCGCTGGCGTGGCCGCCGAAAGCCTGTGCCGGATTCTCGAACACGCCCCGGATCTCGATGCGGTGCCGACGGATCTGATCCAGCACCATATCGATGCGATCCAGGCCATCGTGCGCGAGCACAACACCATCGAGAAGGCCGGCGTAGCCAACGAACTCAGCGCCCGCCTGCGCGCCGTCGCGGATGATTATCTGACGGTCGTCAATCGGGATCGGCCGGATCATCTCGAGATGATCTCGGCGCCGAGCATCGTTCCGAAGGAATAGCCGTTCTCAGTCGTCATTCCGGGGCAGCGCGAGCCGCGCAGCGGATTGAGCTGAACCCGGAATCCCAGCATGAGAGTCTCCGACAGCGCGAGACATATCGGGATTCCGCGTTCCGACGCCTTCGGCGTCTTCTCGCGCCCCGGAATGACTCGCTCTGTGAGCCTACGCCGCGATCAGCTGATACTCGTCGCGCGCATTCGCCTGTTCGGCCAGTTCATCGCAGAACACCCGCGCTTCCTCGCGAGCCGATTCCGTCGCGAAACGCCGCAGCAGGATCAACAGCGGCTCGGACGCCGCCTCATCGGTCTCGCACACCGTCAACACCCGCTCGACCATGCGACGACGCAGCCGTACGGCGCCACCGACGGAGCCGATGAAACCGATTTCATTGCGCGCAGCCAGCGCGGCGCGGAAGGCAGGGAATGTCGACTCCGGCAGGCCTGCGCGGGCAAGCAATGCGTTCAGCCCGGCACCGACGCCGTCATAGACCAGCGCGGCCACGCGGCTCTGCGGCAGGCCGGACAGCTCCACCAGCGCCTGATCGAACAGGTCGAGATTACCGGACAGCAGGGCACGGAGGATCAGTCCGACGGTCAACTGCCCGGCTTCGCGCAAGTGATGCACGAGATCACGCATCTCGTCGCCGCGCGAACGCGACGCAATATTGACCGTGGAGCGCGCCATCGCCTCGTCGGCAATGCGCTCGGCACGATCCGGCGACAGCCAGTTGCGTGCAACGACGAAGCGGGTCAGTGTTTCGGAGAGCTTGGCCACCAGTGCGAGGCGCGTCGTGGCTGGCAGGTCGCCAAGGGCCAGCATCGCTTCGCGGATGGCGGCGAGATGACCGTGACGCTCGACGATACGGTCCCAGGAGAATGGCGCCAGTTCGGCATATGGATTTTCGATGAGTTCGAGCGCCGCAGCGGCAGAACCGACTTCGGCAATGGCAGCGCAGATCGAGATCGGAAGATTGATGCGGCGCGCAACGGCGCATTGCAGCTCGCTGTTCCCCGTCGCGACGATGTCCACCAGATCGGCATCGATCAGCAGCGGCGAATGTTCAAGCACTGGAAGCGATACACAGGGCTGATCCACCGACAGCGCCTGCACGATGGCCGGGGGCGCCGACGGCGCACGGGCGAAAACCTGCGCCATGGCCTGGCGCACCAGCGGCGACGCATCATCGAGCAGCATCAGCAGCGCGCCTTCGGCTGCGGCACGGTCGTCGTCTGAAAGATCAGAAAAAATCCAGGCCCGCGCCAAAGAGCGCGTTGCCTCTGCCCGCTCGCTGGCTGGAGCGGTCCGTACCCAACTGATGAACTGCCGAACAATCATGGTTCTGCCAGCCTACGCAACAAGATCAACACCGAAACGCGATGCCACTGTCAGAGAAAATAAACCATCCCGCTTAACAAACGGTTCACCATAAGCTTATGGGTTTGTTGAGGTTTTATTAAGGGATCGGACACGCGGGGAAATCTGTGGCTCCCGGTGAATATCACACACTCCGCCCTCATCCTGAGGAGCGCGCCCTTGCGCGCGTCTCGAAGGATGGCCGCTAGCGGCGATGCCTGCCAACAGCTCATGGTTCGAGACGGCGCTGCGCGCCTCCTCACCATGAGGGGACGGAGCTAACTACTAAAAGTCCCGGCGCGATCGCTGAACAGATCGAGCGGCTTGGGCACGCCGACTTCAGGTGCCTTCGGCAGCGACGTGGACGTCAGTGACGTGCGGTTGCCCCACAATTCCTGCACGGCCGGCGACACAGGTTGCGCACGATCGCCGCCCTGGAACAGCGACCGGAAAATCGGCTGTTCCTGCACGGCCGTCGATGACTGATCGGACGCAAAGCTTGCGACCTGCGCGGTGCTCAGATCCGGGAAGCGCGACAGGAAAGTCGCATTGCTGGAAGGCGTCAGTGGCGAGACTGCCTGCGCCGTCACCACACCCGCGGATGCCATCGCCGTCCGTGTCGCCGTGGAATTCGCAGCACTGTCATAGCGCGCCGACAGCACCGAATAGACCTGAGACACGCTGCGCGCGCTGCCGCTCTGATCGTAGAAGATTGGCCGGTTCGCTGCGGCGGCATTCGGAAACAGTGCAGCGCCCGATGCGCTCGGATTGTTCGCCGCATTGTTGATCAGCTTGGAGGCGCCGCTGACGCCCATGAAATGCGCCATATAGAGTTCGGAGTCGCTGGGACGGCGCCCGATCTCGCCAGTGAGCTTGAAACTGTTGGACTGCGTCAGCACGCCGGCCATCGATGAACTCGCGACGGGATCGTCACGCAACTTCAGGATCTCAGCCTTCGCAGCCGGATCGCTCACCGAATAACTTCCCGACGGCGACTTGGTGATGGCGTCGGCATATTTGCCGTAGCCGAGCTGCGTGCCGGCTTCCTTCACGGTGCCGAGCCAGGTCTGCTCGATGAACTGGAACAGGCCCTTGGCCGAGGACGTCGACGCCGTGGCCGAGGGATTGAAATTGGATTCCATCTTGGCGGTGGCGAGCAGATATTCGAAGCTCGTGCCCGTGGTGCCGGCAGCATTCTTGATCGCGCCGGTCACCTGACTGCGCGTTGACGAGAGTGTTGATGCGAGGTTGGTCGCGTCGACCGCCATAGTGTGGTGCCCCGCTGCCGCGAAATGACTACCAGGAATCGTGCCCTGCCAGCCGTGCGGAAGCCGCGGACACAGTGGGACATTCATGGTTAACAAAACGCTAAGGCGGTTTTGGCGCCCAACACCTCCATCCGTGGTTGAATATTTTACAGAGCATTAACGCGAGGGTGTTTCCGTATGTGTCTGACGGAGATTCGCTCCATCGGCAGCGGGAATGGAGCTCACGATGGTTGCGGTCGCAAACGCGAATTCGACGTCGACCCAACCGCGGGACAAAGCGGCCCCCGCCGCCGTTGCGCCCGCCAAGCCATCCGTCTCATCCGACAAGCCTGCATCTGCGCCGACAGCCCCTGCCGCCTTCGTATCGCTGTCAGACCGCGCCAAGGCGATTATCGAAAAGGCCAAGGCCGATCAGGCCGCGACCGAGGGACTCACCGATACATTCGACGAAATGCTGACGAAGCGGACCGACGCCCTGGCCGACCGCCTCTCCAAAGCGTTCGAGAAAATGAACATCCCGCCGGAGTATGCGACGCATATGAAGGTCGACAAATTCGGCAACGTGACTGCCGAAGGCCCCTGGAAGGCCAAGATAGAGAAGATGTTCAGCGACGATCCGGCGCTCGCCAAGGAGATGAAGGAAGTCTCGGGCCTGAATGCCCTGAAGGCGGCGCAAGCTTCGCTCGATCTCTATAACGAGCAGAAAAAATCGACCAATAGTGAAGCGAAACAGGCGGAAGCCTGGAAGAACTACAATATCCGTTCGATGAACATCCAGACCCTGTCTGGCGTCATGACCATGAAGGACGGCAAGCTCCGGTCGGCGGCCGTCGATTACATGAACATGATCGCCGATCCAACCGGCATCAACGCCGCCGAATCCCGGCAGGATTTTGCCAGCCGGCTGGCGTAACCCAAGATCGGAGCCAGTTCAGCTTCCGTAGACCGACGCCGGATCGAACACCTTGTCCGCATCGATGAACGACACCTTCGCTGCCCCACCCTCGCCCTTGGTGATCGCGCGATAGAAACATGAGCGACGGCCGGTGTGGCAGGCGGCTCCGCCGATCTGCTCGACCTTGATCCAGATCGCATCCTGGTCGCAATCCATTCGCATCTCGACGACGCGCTGGGTCTTGCCCGAGCTCTCGCCCTTGCGCCATAGCGCCTTGCGCGAACGGCTGTAATACCAGGCATCGCCGGTTTCGATAGTGTTGCGCAGCGCCTCGTCATTCATATGCGCCACCATCAGCACGTCGCCATTCGCCACGTCGGTCGTCACGACGGTAACGAGACCGGCAGCGTCGAATTTCGGCGTGAGCGCGAGGCCTTCTTCGAGATCATGACTGTGCGCGTGCGATGTATTGGACACGGGAAAATCTCTCGCTGTGGTCGTCAAACGAAAATCGGGCGCCTGATGCGCCCGACACTCTAGCAGCAAATCACGGTCGTCGCGCGATCAGCGCGACGTGGGTTTAGCGCGACATGGACTGGATCATCGACATGAACCGCGCCTGCTCGGCAGGATTGTCACGGAAATTGCCGGTGAAACGCGTGGTGAAAGTGCGTGAGCCTTCCTTGCGGATGCCGCGGGCCGACATGCAGGTGTGCTCAGCCTCGACCATCACGGCAACGCCGCGCGGCTTCAGCACTTCATCGACCGCAGCAGCAAGCTGCGCGGTCAGATGCTCCTGGGTCTGCAGCCGATGGCCAAAGATATCTACGAGACGCGCCAGCTTGGAGAGACCGACGACGCGCTCCACCGGCGTATAGGCAATATGCGCCTTGCCGTAGAACGGCATCATGTGATGCTCGCAATGGGAGACGAAGGCCATGTCGCGGATCAGCACGAAATCATCATAGCCCGCGGTCTCGCCGAAGGTCCGATTCAGAACCTCGGCCGGGCACTGATGATAGCCCTGGAACAGCTCGTCATAGGCCTCGACCACGCGTCGCGGGGTGTCCATGAGGCCTTCGCGCTGCGGATTCTCGCCGATATAGGCGAGCAACGTCTGCACGGCCTGCTCTGCCTCGGCGCGCGAGGGCCGCAGCTGGTCGGGATTTACCGCCGCAGCCAGAAATTCGGCGGGATCGAGCTCCGCCGGCCGGAATTCCTGCACTTTGCTCTCGGCAGATCTGACTTCAGAAGATTTGCCATCCGGGGATTTGCCGCGAAGCGGCTTGATCACAGCGTCCATCTTTACTCCGTTCGACCGGCCCCACGGGAGGCCGGAGTGTCACCGGGCAGACGGGGCGGCAAGGCCGCCGGACGCCTGAGTCCGTCAATAAAACATCGTCTTGCGACAATAACACCGAGACCGCCGAACTGAATTCTCAAATTCCGGCGATCTGGAGAACGCCCGGCGCTCTGTTGGCCGGGCTCCGCCCTATATAGTGGACCATTACGACTGTTGCCAGCCGTCAGGCTACCCACTCATCACATTTAAATCGTTGGTCTTTTTCCTATTATTCCCAGCACGCGATTCAAGGGCAATACCATGTGAGCCTAGGGTGATGACCCGATACTTCAGAATGGCACGGAGGAACAATCTTGGCAGCGCGCATCGCGTCAAACAGCTCCCCGCGCGACTCTTATGGAGGACGCTGGTTCGGAGGGAGGTGCCAGAAACAGCGCGAACGATCCGTAACCTAGGCATTGGTTGGAGGAAAAGGCGATGGCGGCATCCTGCAAGTATGAAATCAGCATTCTGAAACACGACGAGCAAGAAATCGTTCTTGCTACTCATCATCCCGCCATCGGCAAATTAACGCGCGACAAGCTGGAGATCCTTCGTTCGAGGCTACGGGATTTTCATGGCAAGGAGCACACCCTAGCGCGGCATCGACAGCGCGAAGCAAGAGGAAAAGCCGAACCGAGGGGCAGCAGCTTTTCGGGAACAGCCGAGCATGCAACTCAGCGCAAGCAAGTCTTCGTTGCTGCTATAAAACGCGTTAGCAAGGAGCTGAGGCGCCTGCAAAACTTCAAAGCGAAAAAGGAACTCGGAGAGGCCGCCAGGCGCGCATTGGCCCTGCGACGGGCACGGCAATTCTCTCGACCGCAGAATGATCCTCGCCCTGGTGAAGGCATGCGCTCCATCCCGAGCCGGCGCCGGAATATCAAGATTCCTCCTTCACGGATTGGGAGGGTGTCGCAGGCGAACAAGCGCGCGCAGGCTCGGCGCGACGTCAGCCGCGGAAGCGATTAAGCGGCGCGGAGGGATCCGAGATTCTTTTATGTCTGGACGAGCGCCGGCTGATCGGAGGCATCGAGCCTTTGGGTCTGTTCCCATCACGGATCGCATGTGATCCGATCGGCGTGCCTTCTTTCTGAGATGTTGGGCGGTCGCTAGAGTGTCCCTACATGACGGGGATGGCTGCGACGTGCAAAATCCGTGCGTCGCCAAAAACATAACTGCTCACAGACCATTGAAACTGCTGATCTTTTATTTCATGGAATGGACGCTATATAGAGTCCAGTTCCTCGCGCGCCAAGGACGTGATCCCGGTGACCGATGGCACAGTTAAGGTCCGAACCAGATGCTGAACGACATCTATAACAAGCGCATCATCGAGCTCGCCGGTAACATTCCCCGGCTGGGCCGCCTCCCTGCTCCCGATGCGTCAGCCACCGCCCATTCCAAGCTTTGCGGATCGACCGTCAAGATCGACCTCATGATGGATGCTGATGTGGTCACCGACTTCGCCCATGACGTGAAGGCCTGCGCCCTGGGCCAGGCCTCGTCGTCGATCATGGCGCGTCATGTGGTCGGCTCGACTGCCGAAGAATTGCGTGCGCTGCGCGAGACCGTGCGCAAGATGCTGAAGGAAAACGGCGCACCGCCATCGGACGGAAAGTGGGCAGATATCGCCCTGCTCGAACCGGTGCGCGACTACAAGGCGCGCCACGCCTCGACGCTTCTCACATTCGATGCGGTCGTGGACGCCATCGGGCAGATTGAAGCCAAGTCAAACACCGGAGCTAGCCAGCCGACGCCGGCATAACGCCAGCGCGGCTATTTCCCTGACGGTGCCGATACGACGCCGCCAGTCGGCACCGAGGCCTCGGCCGTCTTGGTCGACTTCGTCGACGACACGACCGGCGCCGAAGCGACCGGGGTGTTTTCATTCTCCGGCCCGCTCACGAAACGATCCTGTACCGACTTCGGCACCAGTGATGCGACCGGCGCCTGCTGCTCGCGAGGCTCGGGCAACACATCACCGACACTATGGCTGGTGACCAGATTGGTCAGCTTCAACTCGGCTTCCGTAAGCCGATGTAGATCGTCCCACGGCGGCACGCTGAGCGACAATGACAAGAGATCGCCCGTGCCTCCCATGTCGAAGGTGTATTTGGCGAGACGGCCGATATCCCGCTCGACGATCATCAGATCATTTGCCGTATAGCTCGCAGCCTTCGGGTCGTCGGCGCGGTCGCCCATCCAGATCTGATGGACGCGCACCAGGGATTCCTCGGCCACATACCGGGTCTTGCCCGCCAGCAGCAGAAAAACGCACATGGATTCGCAATAGGCCTGCGGCACGACCGCCGGCTTCATGACGCCCGAGGACGATTGCAGGTCGACCGTGATACCGACTGTGGTGCTCAGACCAAGCTTGCGCCAGCGCCGGCCCATGGTGATGGCGTCATTGACCGAGCCGCCGCTGGAATCCAGCACCACTGTCGCGTCAGTCAGATCGCGGCCTTTGGAAAACTCGTCGAAATCCCTGACGGTGTCGCCGGTGACAATCCCCACCGCGCCGATCCAGCCACGGCAATTCGGCTCGCAGGCCACCCAGGTGAAGCGCATCGGGAGTTTGCGTTCTTCGAGAACGGCTGCAGCTTGGGCAGAGGACACGGCCGAAGCCAGCAGGCCCGCCGCGAGTCCGGGAAGAACGATGCAAAAGGCCGCGGCGCGAAACAGCGCCGAACTACCTGATCGAAGCGACCTCATACGTCCCAAGTCGGTTCCTTCCCCGCACTCTCATGAGCAATGGCAACGGCCCCAAACAACGCTCATGATTCTGTCACACGGGCGTTAAGTGAAAACCTAACGAGCTTCGCCGCAGCGTCCAGTTACTTTTGCTGCACTGCATGCAATAAATTGGCAGGTGTGTCTCCAATGCATAAGTAGATGGGTTCCATGCAAAGGAACCGGGCAAAACCCGGCTGATCTGATAGCAATCCGACCATGAAACATTCATCCATGTGCCCGAACTGCGTCGGTACTATTCAACGGCTGCCGCGCAATGCCGGTCGCGGCATGATCTGGATATACCGCCACACGCTGTCTCCGCTGGTCGGCTACAATTGCCGGCACGTGCCAACCTGTTCGGTCTATGGCGACGAAGCGATCGAGCGCTACGGATTGTGGGCCGGCGGCTGGATGACACTGGCCCGACTGCTCCGCTGCCAGCCATGGGGCACGTCGGGTATCGACAACGTGCCGGTCAAGCTGTCGCCCGATGCCCGTTGGTACACACCGTGGCGCTACGCGCGCTGGCGCGGTGTCAATGACAGCGCAAACTAGAAGCTTACGCAGACATTGCCGACCTTCGTGAGCACGGACTGCTGATTGAACTGCCGCTTATAGCTGTCCGCGATGGCAACGAGGTCGGCACGTTTCTGAGCGTCGTCGGCGAAAGTGATCAGAACGACCTTTGCCCTTTCGCGGACATCAACATTACGCACGCCGTCGCGCCACTGCCCGTCTCCATCGATGACAGTGAGACCATCGGGAAAGCGGGGCGTGATTTCCCTTGCGACGAAATTTGCAAATGCAGATTCGCTGATACCGGGCCGATCGCCAATGTTGCGGCCGAAGATCATCTCCGCAGACACCATGACGCGCGACGGCGGCAGACACGCTTGCGGCGGCAGCCATGCACAGCCGCTCATCAGCACACTGACTGTTAATGTAGCAAGGCATGCGGAGAACAGTTGGCGGATATGTCGCGGCACACCGAACCTCAAATTATCAAAGCTATTTTTACAAAATGCCTACTGGTGGGATTGTTGAATAACATTTGATACCATAGGGTGCCGCCACTTCATCTCGCCAAATTCATCTTCACTTAACATCACTGCCCGGGGCACTCAGGTGGAAGACGGCCTATACGAAGTACATTTTCATACTATTCATGGCACCGGGACCGGCGTCGTCTATGCAATCGGCGGAAAGCTGCGCGGCGGCAACTCCGCTTTCGCCTTCATGGGCAACTATCAAAACAGAGGCGAGACTATCTCTGTCAAGGTGTCATCGAAACGCTACAACCCGGATCAGAGCTTCAAGTCGGTGTTCGGCTTTGAAGGTGTCACACTGGCTTTGACCGGTCGCGTCAATGGCGACCTGCTCGATTTCGAAGGCAGTGCGCTACAATTGCCCGGCGTGCCGTTCAAGGCGCAACTGACCCGCATCTGCGACTAAGCGACACGTCCCGACATTTTACGGCTGAACGCGATGGCCACCAGTGCCGTCGTCAGGAAACCCATCGCGACAAACCCCGACGCGTGGAAGTATCCGCCGGCGAACAGCGCGCCACCGATGCCCGATCCAATCGCCTGGCCGACATAGAGCATCGATGTATTGAGCGAGACCGACGCCGCACCGGCCGACGGTGCCGCCATGATCAAGCGGACCTGCTGCATCGACGTGATGGCGCCGAAGCCGAGCCCCCAGATCGCGACGCCGAGCGCCATCACGGGCAGATGGCCTGCGCCAAGCGTCCAGACCGTCATGCCAGCCAACACCAGCGATGTCGATAGAATGGAGGTCCTCAGCGGCCCCCAGCTATCGACGATCCGCGTCGCCGTCATGATGCCGAGAAAACCGCAGACGCCGTAGATCGCGAAGACGGATGCCGCTGCGTCGTGCCCTGCGCCCGCGAGACGTTCGAGCAGCGGCGCCATGAAGGTGAAGATCGAGAACTGCCCGGCGATCTGCAGCATAGTGATCGACAGCAACAACAGCACGAGCCGGTTGCGCGCCAGCGCCGACCATGTGCTGAGATCGACAGTGGCGCCGAACAGCCCGCGCGGAATCCGCCACACCAGCAACACGAAACTGATGCAACTCATTATGCCGACGCAGCCATAGACCTCGCGCCAACCGAAGCGGCTGGCGATGAACGTCACCAGCGGCAGACCGACCGCAGCGGCGAGGGTCCAGCCGAGAAAGACATAAGCAACGCTGCTACCCCGCTTCTCCGGCGGCACCAGCATGCCGACCACGCCTGCCGCCTGCGGAGTATACGGTGCCGCAGCGATGCACATCACCAGGCGGATCGCGAGCAGCACCGCATAGTTGGGCGCAAGGGCCGAAGCGAGATTGCACACGGCCACGACCGCGATGACGCCGATCAACATGTGCCGTCGCTCGATCCGGCTGGTCAGCCACGACATCAGCGGTGAGCAGATGCACAGCATCACTGCGCCGAAGGTGATGAGCAGTCCTGCCTCGCGGATGGTGACGCCGAGGCCGGCCGACAATTCACCCAGCATCGCCGTCGGCCCCAGCAGGCCGATGCCGGTGACGAAATTGCCGATCATGAGTGCGGTGGGGGCGTAGGGGCGGGAGACTGTCAAGATATCGCATCTTATGGATGCAACTGCATGCAAGTCAAACCTGCAAGCCAAGCGTGCAAATCAGGTCAGCCAGACTGGTGTTGCAACGCCCGAATCGGCTGCTATACCGCTCGTCCGCTTACCTGCGCCCGTGTGCAGGAGTGAGCCATCGGAGAGAAGACATGACAGAGAATAATGAAGGCTCGGGATTCAAGTTCGGCCTCGCCAACCTCACCCCCGCCGAAACCAACAATATCACCGTTACATTCCCTGACGGCGCCAAGCGCGAATTCGCGAAGGGCACGACCGGTTTCGAGATTGCCAAGGGCATCTCGCCGTCGCTGGCCAAGCGTACCGTCGCAATGGCGCTGGACGGTACCGTCTCGGATCTCTCCGATCCGATCGACGCCGACGCCAAGATCGATTTCATCAACCGCGACGACCCCCGCGCGCTGGAGCTGATCCGGCATGACGCGGCGCACGTGCTCGCCGAAGCCGTGCAGACGCTGTGGCCGGGCACCCAGGTGACCATCGGTCCGGTGATCGAGAACGGTTTCTATTACGACTTCTTCCGCAACGAGCCATTCACGCCCGAGGACTTCGGCGCGATCGAGAAGAAAATGCGCGAGATCATCGCGCGCGACAAACCGTTCACCAAGGACGTCTGGGATCGCGAAAAGACCAAGCAGGTATTCCGCGACAAAGGCGAAGCCTTCAAGGTCGAGCTGGTCGACGCCATTCCCGGCAACGAGCCGATCAAGATCTACTACCAGGGCGACTGGTTCGACCTCTGCCGCGGCCCGCATATGACGTCGGTCGGCAAGGTCGGCAACGCCTTCAAACTGATGAAGGTGGCCGGCGCCTATTGGCGCGGCGACAGCAACAATCCGATGCTGACGCGAATCTACGGCACCGCCTTCGCCAAGCAGGAAGACCTCGACGCATACCTCAAGCAGATCGAGGAAGCGGAGAAGCGCGACCACCGTAAACTGGGTCGCGAACTCGACCTCTTCCATTTCCAGGAAGAAGGCCCGGGCGTCGTGTTCTGGCACCCCAAGGGCTGGACCATCTTCCAGGCGCTGATCGCCTATATGCGCCGCCGCCTCAACGGCGACTATAGCGAGGTCAACGCGCCGCAGATCCTCGACAAGGTCCTGTGGGAGACCTCCGGTCACTGGGAATGGTACCGCGAGAACATGTTCGCGGCGCAGTCCGCTGGCGACGAGGCCGAGGACAAGCGCTGGTTTGCGCTGAAGCCAATGAACTGCCCCGGCCACGTGCAGATCTTCAAGCATGGGTTGAAGAGCTACCGCGACCTGCCACTGCGTCTCGCCGAATTTGGCGTCGTGCATCGCTATGAGCCGTCGGGCGCCATGCACGGCTTGATGCGCGTGCGCGGCTTCACCCAGGACGACGCCCATGTGTTCTGTACCGAGCAGCAGCTCGCCGAGGAATGCCTCAAGATCAACGACCTGATCCTGTCGACTTATTCGGATTTCGGCTTCGGCGACATCGTCGTCAAGCTGTCGACGCGGCCGGAGAAGCGCGTCGGCACCGACGAGATGTGGGATCACGCCGAGCGCGTGATGGCCACCGTGCTGTCGGTGATCGAGAGCCAGTCCGGCGGTCGCATCAAGACCGAGATCAGCCCCGGCGAAGGCGCGTTCTACGGACCGAAGTTCGAATACGTGCTGCGCGACGCCATCGGCCGCGACTGGCAGTGCGGCACCACGCAGGTCGACTTCAACCTGCCGGAACGTTTCGGTGCGTTCTATATCGACGCCGACGGCTCGAAGAAGGCACCGGTCATGGTGCATCGCGCGATCTGCGGTTCGATGGAGCGCTTCATCGGTATCCTGATCGAGCACTTCGCCGGCAACTTCCCGCTCTGGCTGTCGCCGGTGCAGGTGGTGGTCACCACGATCACCTCGGAAGGCGATGAATACGCCAAGGTCGTCGCCGCGGCCGCGCGCAAGGCTGGCCTCCGCGTCGAGATCGATCTGCGCAACGAAAAAATCAACTACAAGGTCCGCGAACACTCGCTGGCCAAGATCCCTGCCCTGCTCGTGGTCGGCAAGAAGGAAGCCGAAACCGGCCAGGTCTCGGTGCGCCGCCTCGGCAGCGACGGCCAGAAGGTCAGTTCGCTCGAGGAAGCCCTCGCCGCACTGGTCGATGAGGCGACACCGCCCGACGTGAAGCGCGCACTGGCGGAGGGCTGAGCCGATGAGCGACGATGAAGAGATCGAGATCGAAGCCTATCCGCTTCGGTCCTATCAGGTGATCGTCGATCCCAACCGGCCGGACGTGGTCGCGCTGGCATTCGAGACGGAGCGTGGCCATAGCCTCTATCTGGCCTCGCGGGCCGTGCTGGAGGATCTGGGCCGTGATCTGCTGGACCGTGCCTCCAAGATGCCGGAGCACAAAACGGTCAGCTGAGCGGATGCGCGCGGTCACAATCCGTCTAAATCAGCAAGGCTCGCCTCGTGGCGGGCCTTTTCGCGTGGTAAGCGGTCATTCAATTCCTGCGAATTCTGCGCATCCTCATCTGTGAGAACTGCCCGTGCCCGACATCATCGACTTCCTGAAGACCCGCCGCTCCGTCAAACCGCGCGAAATGACCGGCTCCGGCCCCTCATCCGCCGAACTCGAAACCATCCTGACCATTGGGGCACGGGTGCCGGACCACGGCAAGCTGGCGCCATGGCGCTTCATCATTTTCGAGGGCGACGCCCGCAAACGCGCAGGCAACGTCATCGCCACCGTATTCGCACGGAAGAATCCCGATGCACCTGTTGAGGATATCGAGGCGCAGAAACACAAGCTGACGGAAGCGCCGCTGGTGATCGGCGTGGTGAGCACCATCAAGCCGCATCCGAAGATTCCGTCATGGGAGCAGGAACTGTCCGCAGGTGCGAGCTGCTTGAATATTGTGTCGGCCGCTACAGCCATGGGTTATGGCGCCAACTGGCTGACCGGCTGGATGGCCTATGACCGCGACGTGCTCGAAGGTCTCGGCCTCGCCGCCAATGAAAAACTGGCGGGCTTCATCCATATTGGCGGCAAGCCTGACAAGGTGATCGAGGACCGGCCGCGGCCAGAACTCAAGGACGTCGTGACCCGGTTCTGAACCGGATTTACGCGGCCTGGGACGCCTGGCTGCCAAACCGGCGCAGCAGGTTCTCGATTTCCGATGCTGGCTTCGCAGGGCTGAACAGAAAGCCCTGCACCTCGTTGCAGCCTTCCGCGCGCAGCCAGTCCAGCTGATCGATCGTTTCGACGCCCTCAGCCGTCGTGGTGATGTTCATGCTGCGACCGAGCCCCGAGATCGCGCGCACGATGGCAACGCAATCCGGCCGCTCGATCAGATCCTTCACGAAAGACCGGTCGATCTTGATCTTGTCGAACGGAAAACTCCGCAGATAGCTCAGGCTGGAATAGCCGGTGCCGAAATCATCCATCGAGATGCGGACGCCCAGCGCACGCAACTGATGCAGGATAGCCAGGTTGGCCTCGGTTTCCGCAAGAAAGACCGACTCGGTAATTTCCAGCTCCAGGCGATGCGGTGACAGTCCGGAATAGGCCAGCGCAGCGACCACGACCTGCACCAGGTTGCGGCTGCGGAACTGCACTGGCGAGAGATTGACCGCGACCTTGATATCGTCCGGCCACTTGGCAGCTTCGGCGCAGGCCTTGCGCAGCACCCACTCGCCGAGCGTGACGATGAGGCCGATATCCTCGGCGACCGGGATGAAATCGGCCGGTGAGATCATGCCCTTGTCGGGATGTTTCCAGCGCAACAGCGCCTCGAATCCGGTGATGCGATCGGCGGCCAGATCGACCAGCGGCTGGTAGTGCAATTCAAAGTCACCGTCAGCGAAAGCGCTGCGCAGATCGAGCTCCATGTCGCGGCGCTTCTGCGCCTGACGATCCATCTCGCGCTCGAAGAAGCGATGCACACCGCCGCCTTCGGACTTGGCCCGGTACAATGCCATATCGGCATTGCGCATCAGCTCTTCGCTGGTATCGCCATCGCCTGGTGACATGGCGATACCGATGCTGGCGCCGATCACGACCTCGACGCCGTTCATGTCATAGGGGGCGCTGATGATCTCAATGAGCCGTGCGGCAAAATCATTGGCTTCATTGGGCGTGATATCGGCGGCCAGCACCACAGCGAACTCGTCGCCGCCGAGCCGCGCCGCGAGATTGTTGCCACGCACCTCGGTGCGCATTCGTGTGGCGACCATTTTCAGCAGCCGGTCACCCATGGGATGACCGAAGGAATCATTTACATTCTTGAACAGGTCGAGATCGATGCACAGCACCGCGACATGTTTTGTCGGATTGTCGTGATCCAGCGCCTGGGCCAAACGCTCCTGATAAAAAACACGATTCGGCAAATCCGTCAGCGCATCGTGATGCGCCATATGCGCCACACGCGCCTCGGCCTTGCGACGCTCGGTAATGTCGACGACAGCCACGAGAAAGCCGTCGCGGCCTTCGAACATCACGCGGCGGCCATAGGTCAGCACCTCGATCTCGCTTCCGTCGGCCTTCAGATGGCGCCAGTTGCGATCCGACTGATAGATATCTCCGAGCTGCATCAGCGCACGCGTGTGGAGCTCCCATTCATCGCGCGGCCAGATTTCCTTGAGCTGCATGCGGAGGAAAGTGGCGCGATCGTATCCGTAATGCGCGACAGCCGCGTCATTGACGCTGAGAAAATCCATCGTCTCGGCATCGAACACCCACATCGGCATCGGATTGCTGTCGAACAGCAGCCGGAACGAGGCCTCGCGGCGCTTAATGTCGGTGACGTCAGACACAGTCAGCGACACCAAGTCGCCAAAAGCGGTGGCGCTGAGCCGAAGGTTGCGATCATCGCTGTCGATTTCGAGCTGACCGCTCTGGCCATTGGCGATCATGGACAGCAGCCATTTCGTCACGCTCGGCAGCGACAATGCGTGGCCGCCCGCGCTCAGCTTGCGCCACTGAAGGTCGGTGGGTGTTACTTTCAGCAGGCGCGAAGCGCCCTGATTATGATGCACGATCTGGAAGTCAAAAGCCTGGCTTACGGAATCCCGGATTGCCGCAAGCGACACGATGCCTTCGTCCGTCGACGAGAAGATCGCATCGACCAGATTGTAACGGGTGCCCTGCTCGTTGACATAGACGCCGACCAACCGGCCACCCCAGCGTGACGCTGTCGGCAGCGCCAGAATGTCATAGGTGTGGACGAGACCGTCACGCACGCAATGCGCCACCATCAGATGCGGCCTGTTGGCCTGCAACGCGCAGTTTGCGGCTTCCGTTAGCGCACGCACGCAATCAGGTGCCAGCACCTCGAGCGGAATGCCCCAGCGATCGTCACCCAACCACTGTTGCACATAGCGGCCGCTGCGTGACACTTCGAGCGTCTCACCTTCGACTTTCAGCAGGACGATGTGATCGGCCATCCGCCCAAGACTGCCGAGCATCACTTCTTCATAGCCGGGCAGAATCTGGCCGGGACGAACGGCCGCCCGCCATTTGCGTTGCAAGGCGGGAATGTCGTCGAACAACTTGACGTCCGGGCTTCCGGATAACTGTCTGGCCGCGGTCACGACATCCCCTTCGGAACACTTGTAGCGATACGTGCTATTCGGGCTATGGGGATTAACGTCATGTAAACGTTCCGCGGCCGCGGACGGCAACGACGTGTTGTAACGCGATAAACTGGCACGATGGTTAGTTGGCGATTCAGGACCATGACACGCGCATGACAATTCATTCGCGTTTGAAGCGTGTTGTCTGCAACGAGACCTTTGTTCTGGAAGATTGTTGAGTAGCTTGCGAGCAGCAGTTAGCGCGCGATGACTTCGATCTCGCCGTCGACGCCATTCACGACGTTGAAGGGGCGCTCGAACACCTTGCCTTCGTTCTTGGCGATGGCGCGGTACTCACCTTCCGCCAGTGTGACGCGCGGGAAGGCTCCGATGGATTCCTTGATGACGTCGCCTGCCGGCGTGATCACCGACCATGCGGTGTTGGCCAGGGCCTCGCCGCCCTTGTCGCTCACCAGCTTCATGGTGATGACAGCCGCACGATGCGTGATGGTCACGTCGGTGAGCTTGCTTGCTTGTACGCGGATGTCGGAGCGCACCACCGAATTGGCGTCACCGTAATTCGAGATGATGTAGTAGGTGCCTTCCTGCAGCAATACGACATCGCCGGCAGGAACGCTCGGCAGTAGCGGCGTGCGCTCGCCGCCTTCGAACTGGCTGCCTTTGTAGATCGAGAACGAGATCTGGTTCTGCGGAATCTTCGTGGTGCCGACGCGGCCCTCGATCCGCAATCCGCCTGCGGGCAGCACGAACGCTTCACGATCGGTCTCGGACTTGATGGTCACCGGACGAACGGCGCTCACAAGGCCCAGCGCGACATGGACCACATAGCTGCCCGGCGGCAGCACGATGTTCGGCGTGGCGCCGCGATCCTCGCGGATCAGCTTGAAGGCACCAGTCTCATCCGGCCTGTCGGAATAAACCCGCCAGACCAGACCGCTATTGATGACCGGCATATCCTTGCCATAGCGCGCCGTCAGCGCCAGCACGCCCTGTGCCGGTCCTGTTGGAGCAGCCTGAACCGGCGATGGCACAGGCGGAGCGACATTGGCAACCGGCGGCTGCGTTAGCGGCGCCGGCAACAGGGGGGTCGAAGCAGGACCGGACGGCGGCGCGAGGCTGATGGCCGGACCCGACGGGACATCCGGGATCGAGCCCGGCGGAACCGGTGCCGGGCGGTCCGAAAAGAACTGTGCGGACGCTATCCGGGGCAAGGCAACAGCCTGCAGCAGAGCGAGGGCCAGCACCATGGCCAGCCGTCCGCTCCGGCCGGATGTTCGCAAATCATGGCCCCGTGCAGTCATGGTCATGCTTTTCACCCAAAACGCGACAAATTCAAGCCTTGACGCGGCCGTCTCGCCGCCAGACCCACAATCGCGTGAGGCCCCCAGGAACCGGTGCGCCGTGCGGTAGCGGGTCGCTCTGCAGTCACATTTGGTGCCTAAACCTCGCAAACGCGACATAAATCATGAATTAGCTACCGTCTGGAATGATGGCGCAGCTGCATTTAATATCGGCGGCGTCGAGGAGCTTAGTGTGCTGGAGATTTTGATGGGGCGCGGCCAGAATGGCGCGAACGGTCGCGACAAGCCTGGTTTGGGAAGCGTTCGACGTCCGATCATCGGTCTGGCGCTGGGCGGCGGTGCGGCGCGCGGTTTCGCCCATATCGGGATCCTCCGCACTTTGCTCGCCCATGGCATCGTCCCGAACGTCGTGGTGGGCACCTCGATCGGTGCCGTAGTTGGCGGATCCTACGCCGCCGGCCACCTCGATACGCTCGAGGAATGGGCGCGCAGTCTGCAGCCTCGCAATATTCTCAGCTATCTCGACATTCGCCTGAACGGTTCCGGCCTGATTGGCGGCAACAAGCTGGCCGCGCAGCTCGAGGCATCGCTGGGCCATACGCTGATCGAAGATCTCCCGCTGAAATTCGCCAGCGTCGCCACTGAAGTTCGCACCGGTCATGAAATCTGGCTGACTCATGGTCGCCTGGTCGATGCGATGCGTGCGTCCTATGCGCTGCCGGGCATTTTCTCGCCGGTACTGGTCGGCGATCGCTGGCTGGTCGATGGCGCGCTGGTCAATCCGGTGCCGGTATCGGCGGCGCGCGCGCTGGGCGCTGAGATTGTCATCGCAGCCAATCTCAGCAATGACGTGTTTGGCCATTCGACCACGATTTTCGACCATGGCACGGGACCTGAAATGGCCGAGCCCATCATCGAAGTCGAAGAGCCGAAGCGCGGTTTCAGCAAGTTCTTCTCGGCCGAGCGCACCATGAAGCGCGAGTTCTTCGGCGGCGGCGGACGGCCGGGCATCTCTACCGTAATGGTCGATGCCTTCAACATAATGCAGGATCGGATCACCCGCGCGCGCCTTGCCGGCGATCCGCCGGATCTCCTGATCGCACCGCGCGTTGGTCGCATCGGCTGGTTCGATTTCCACCGCGCCGAAGAAATGATCACGCTCGGCGCGCGCGCCGCAGAACGCGCCGTCGAGTCCATTCAAGAGGCGATCGAAATCCTCGCCCCCGAAGTGGCAAACTCGCCTGCGCCCGTCGTTGCACAGAAGCCGACCACTTCGCAGAGCTGAGCACGGCGGGCTCAGGCCGTAGCAATATATTCGCGCAGCGCTTCCTGTTCGCGTTCGAATTCGCGCAAGCGAAATTTGACGACGTCACCGATCGAGATCAGACCAACGACCTTCTCGTCCTCGATAACGGGCAGATGCCTGAATTTTCCGGTCGTCATCTTTTCCATGATTGCACCGACCGTATCGGCCGGTTTGCAGCCAATGACCTTGCGCGTCATTACGGCGCTCACGTCTTCATCCAACGCCGAGGCGCCGCGTTCTCCGATCACCCGCACGATATCACGCTCAGACAGGATACCATCGATGTGGTGATGGCTCATCACCAGCACGGCACCTATTCTTCGCTGTGACAGCATCTGCACCACCGACGAGACCTTATCGTTCGGCGAGACGCTGATGATCTGGTGGCCTTTGGAATCGAGAATTGCACGTACCGTCATTGTCGCCTCCTAAGTCGACCATGCCCTTTGTCGGGCGCGGTCTTTCATTCTAGGGTCGTCAGACAGATGCAGTGTAACAGCGCAGTTCAACAGTCGTTCAGATGTGGTGATCGCACTGAAACACCGTTCGCGCCGGGAACGGGATCGACCTCAAGGGCCGAACCTGCCAACGTGAGTCACCTGTCGAATACATAAGATGGATCAAATGCGTCGGCCTCGCAAGAAGCCGGTACGCGCTTAATACAGGTCGGAGATGTCCGGAGACGATGTTTGCGAACCCGTGCGCTGCAACCTCGGAATAGGATCGAACAGCGAGAACAGCAGCAGCCCGGCGAAGAAGCCGCCGATATGCGCCTGCCACGCAACGCTCGCCCCTTCCGCGCCGATCGCAATCGAGCCGACGCCGAAGATGATATTGACGCCGAACCAGACCGCCAGAAATCCGATCACGCGCGGATCGCGCAATGAACGCAGCAGCGGAAGCGCCGGCACACGTGCCGCTTCATCGGCATCGCCGCGGTTGAACGACAGAAAGCTGCCGCGCACGAAGGCAAAACGGATGGCAGCCGCCATCGCGCCGGAGACCGAAGCCGAGGCGCCGATCATCGGGGCGAGTGCGTGTTCATGGGTAACCAGATGCGCGGCGGCGCCAGCCACAGCCGTCACCGCCATGAAGATGAAGAAGCGGACCGCGCCGAAGCGCCGCGCCAGCGCGCTGCCGAACGGCAGCAGCCACAACACGTTAAAACCGATATGGCTAAGATTGGCGTGCAACAGGGAATAAGTGACGAAACTCCAGACCTTGGCGCCGTTGCCGCCGGGAAACGGCATCGACAGTAGCGTCTGGTCGTAGCGCTTCGGAATGAAACCGAAGACCTCAATGGTCCAGTATTCCAGATCCACCGGCAGCAACATGCGGATAATGTGGATCACGGCGAGCAACCCGACATAAGCCGTCAGGGCGCCCGGCAGGGTCAGGATCGGTTCGCGCGGGGGAGCGGGGGAATCCAAGGTGTCCAAGGGGATAACGGCCTGTCAGCGGCTCTGGCGAGCGATGCTCCAGATAGTCGGCTTTGCCGGTACCACGCAAGCTCGGGATCGCCGCGGGGCAGCAAACCCACCCGAAAAGAAAAGGGAGAGCCTCTGAGAAAGGCTCTCCCCGGGTCCGTCTTGATCTTTTCCCGCGGATGGATGTCCCGGTGTGCCGGACAAGCCGACATCCCCACCCCTCCCCGCGTGACGACCAATTCTGTTTTCAGCCACCTGTTTATAGAAGCGCGTCACGAACTGCTGGAGACAGTCCGCTCCGCTCTGGAGTGAGCAGGAGACTACCGGCAATCCCCGCGTTGCCAAGCGCATGCTTAACTTAGAGTTAACGGCGAACGGGTCCACCCGCTCCGAAACCCGACGGTTAATGAGATCCTAACAATGATAGTAAACTTAACCTTAACGGCGGATACCCGCCCGAACGCGGTGGAAAACGCGCCTTCGGCATGGACGCTGCAATGACTGATCTGCACAACATGTAGCGGCGAGCGATGGATGGATTCGGGACAGAAATGTCCCCGATCCACTGCAAGCCGGGTCAGGATCAGGCGAATGAAACATCCATCCAGCCGCGCGTTCTTCGCCTATTGGGACGACAAACGCGGTTTTGCACGCGCTCCCGATCGGAGCGAGCTGGAACCCGGCCCCGTGCGCGAATTGCTCGGCGACATCTTCGTGCTGTCCTATGACCAGCCCGTCGAATTCCCGTTCCGCGTGGCCGGCACAAGAGTTTGTGCCCTGCTGGGCCGCGACCTGAAGAACCAGCCGTTTCCGTTGCTGTTCGCCCCCGAGTGTCGCGACGAGATCCGGGACATGATCACCGTCGTATCCGAAGAGCAACTCGTCGCCGTTGCTGGCGTGACCGCAATGACCGAATTCGGTCAGAAGGCGCATCTGGAACTGCTGTTGCTGCCATTCGCGACGCGCGCGCATTCCCCTATCAGCCTGACCGGCCTGCTGGCGCCCATGTATGAAGTCCGCGGCCGGCTCGGCGCATTCCAGCTGACGTCGTTTCGCTATCTCGCCCACCAGCCGCAGCGCTTTGCGCCGCGCGCCCTGCGCAAACTGCAGGTTGCCCGCGGCCTGATGGTCTATGAAGGGCTGCGCTGAGCAGCCTTCTACGGACGCTGCTCATTATAAGTGTCGCGCAGAATAATCACGCCAACTGGTTGCGCCAGTTCGGTATTTGCTAACGCGGCGTTAACCCTACGGGCCGTAGGGTCGGTCGAAACTCGACCCGCATCACCGGCACGGCACTGATGGCGTTCGCGCAAACAAAATCGATTCTTCCGTCTGCAGAAGAACGCCGTCGCTTTCAGCGGGTGAAAGTGCACCTGCTTGGCCGCTATATGCTGCCGGATCGCCGCGAATTTCCGTGTCAGGTCATCAATATGTCGCCCGGCGGCCTCGCGCTGCTCGGTCCCGGCATCGGCAATGTGGGCGACCGCGTCATCGCCTATCTCGACCATATCGGCCGTGTCGAAGGTAAAATCACCCGGATCATCGACAACGGCTTCGCCATGACCGTGGGTGCGACACCGCGCAAACGCGACAAGCTGGCAGCCCAGCTGACCTGGCTGGCCAACCGCGACATTCTCAATCTGCCGGAAGACCGCCGCCACGACCGTATCGTGCCGCGCAATCCGATGGTGCTCCTCACCCTCGAGGATGGTGTTCAGATGAACGGCCGCATTATCGACCTGTCACTGTCCGGCGCCGCCATCGCGGCAGAGAAACGTCCGCCGCTGAACTCGATTGTCATGCTCGGCCGAATCCAGTCCCGTGTGGTCCGCCATCTCGAAGAAGGCTTCGCGCTGGAGTTCTTCCACGAGCAGTTGGCAGAGACGCTCGAAGACAGCGTCAACGCCCGGTAAACGGCCGAACGCCCCCGATCCTCGTTTTTCAATGTCCTGAAGGCGCTATCCGCGTGAGCGGATACCGTTGCGCGCCATCTGCACGCGGTCGCGAGGGGTTAATTTCACGCCGCTTTTGCACGCAAGTTCCTGAATTGCGGCATTCAAGCCATTAACGCGTAAAATTTGAATCAAATACAATTAGCTAAAATTTGAATCGCATTCGATTCAAGTATAGTTCGAATTCGCCGCGCCTTTTACTTGTAATCGCTTCAATTGTACTTGAGCGATTTAGCGGCGACGAAAATCCTTTGTGCGAAACATGGTCCCAACAAGAAAACGGGGGCCACAATGTTTGGTAACAAGGGGCGATACTTCGGACTGGCCGTTTTAGCAGTCCTTCTTGGAGTGACTTCGTCGGCACGTGCCGGCAACGAAAAACTCTACGCAAGCCTGGGCGACAGCACACGCGCGCCGATCGGCTGGGTCGAATTCTGTTCAGACAATCCGACCGACTGCCGCGGCGGCGCAAGCCAACCACGCGACATCGTCATCACGCAGACTGCGTGGAAGGATCTGGTGCGGGTCAATCGCTGGGTCAACGAGACCATCAAGCCAATGACCGACATGGATCATTGGGGCGTGATCGAAAAGTGGTCGCTGCCATCAGATGGTTACGGTGACTGCGAAGACTATGTGCTCCTGAAGCGCAAGATGCTGATCGAAGCAGGCTGGCCACGTGAGGCGCTGCTGATCACCGTGGTGCGTGACAAGAAGGGCGAAGGCCACGCCGTGCTCACGGTGAAGACGGACAAGGGCGAATACGTTCTGGACAACCAGAATGAGAACGTCCTCGCCTGGACCGAGACCGGCTACCGCTTCGTCAAACGCCAGTCACAGAGCGATCCGAATGTGTGGGTCTCGCTCGGCGACAACCGTCCTGCAGTGGCTACGGCCAGCGCGCGGGATCGCTAAACAACAACACGAATTGGAGACACGCGACCCGGTCACATCCCCACCCCTCCCCGTCCCAGACCGGATCGCGCGCGGCCGAACCTCCCCCAAGGTTCGGCCGCAACTTTTTGGGGTGGCAGTCACGCGGCTGCCGATAGCAAGCTGCCGCCGATGCATGGAAACAGATGGCAGGCTTGGCTGACGAACTACAAAGTGCTTGACTGATCCCGGACTGACGTCCGAGGAACACGAACAGACAAGAAAATCGCCGCACTAGTCGCGGCGATTTGCGTTTCGGTCGATGGTGCCGTCGGGCCGATAGCCGAAGCGCACGAGTGCAGTCGCTGTCAACCGCTTCCCGAACCGGCGTTCGAACTCACAGAACATCCAGACGAAAGCCATCACCAGCGCAAAGACGGTGGTGACAAACAGCAGCGTGAGATTGGCAATGTCGAGGGTCATGGTCATCGTTTCGATTTTGCAAAACGCGTACCAGGCAATCTGACCAGCCATGATGTGGCTCCAGCACAGCCATGCTGGAGCCGACGAGGTAATCAGGTGGCGTCGCTCAAGGCCAATCAGTCACAAACCTCGACACGACGCACCCGATATCCAGCCGGTGTCCGTACGCGCTTACGCGTTATGTAACATCCGCCTTCGTCATCATAACCGCCATAAGCGTAGGGGTACCCACCGTAATACGCATAGGGGCCGTAGCCGTAGTAACCGCCATAAAGGCCGGCGCCGGCGAGGCCAAATCCCAATCCTATTCCAGCACCGCGAAATCCACGGCCGAAGCCGCCGCCATGCCAGCCACCACCACCATGGAATCCACCGCCGTGGAATCCGCCGCCACCATGCCCGCCGCCACCGCGCGCCGATGCGGCTGTCGGCGCGACCAGCGCGACTGCGGCAAGGGTCAACAGACCAAACACCAATTTGCGTAACATCAACTACACTCCGTCACGGGTCACTTACAGCGCCGCCCAGTCAAATAGGTAGCTCTTTCGTTCGCGAACCGCCACGGTGCGACGATCAATAGCCGTCACTTGTTCGCGACTGTCGGTTACGGTGTGTTGCTGAAAGCCTGTCGCGCAACGTTGCGCTAGCACCCCTTGCAGATGCTCTTCACCTTGCGATCAACGGCACGATCCTGCGCATCGACCGCTGCATCGCCCGTCGCCGGCTTGCCATCGGGCGACGCCTGTCCGGTCCCGCTCGCGCCTGCCGTGATCCCGGTCGCGGCGCGTCCACCGCTCGCATTCGCCGTGCCTGCACTATTGGTACCCGCAGCACCACCTGTCGCGCCGCCGCCTGCGCCGCCGGATTGGGCGAACGCCGCGACTGACGACAACAGGACGGTAGCCGTTGCAGTCGCGATGAGTTTCGAGGAATGCGCCATTGGAAATCTCCTTTGGCGTTCAACGAGAACAGCGGAAACGGGTTCCGTTGCGGGAACGAATTTGGCGCCGGCGGCTTGAATCCCTGACATTGCCGAGGAGAAGCCTGCGTGTCCTGGGACAAGCCGTTTCGCGAACCGATCGAATTGCCCAACGGCAACACGCTGGTGTCGCTGCGCGACGCCGGCGCTTACATCACACAGCTGTCACCATCTGAACACGATGCAAAGGAGTGGCAGACCGCGATGCATTGCCTGATCGAGGCGGCGGACTACGGCGGCCCTGTCAGCTTCGCCCGCCTCGGCATTGCACAGGCGCTGCATCGCCATCAGGAGAAAGTATTCGACCCGACGCGCAAGCGATCGCGCTGGCGCAAGCCGGGCCTCAGTTAGCAGATGTCATGCGCAAGCTGATCGACTTCGACGACGAGACCCTCGACAAGCTCATCCAGCTCGGTCGCGACCGCATGGCGACGACGCAAGAACTTGCGGATGAAGCCTTCGCCGACCTCCTGAAGAAGCACGGCGTTCCGATCGATCTCAAGGATGCGCTCCGGAAGAGCGTGAAAGCCGCTGGTCCATCATCCGCTTCAAGCCGCAACACTGCGATGCGCCCCGCCTCGTCACGTCCAGCAAGGAAGAAGGCCCATGCCAAACGATCCGCAAAAAGATCCATTTGAGGAAGGCGAGCGTGCCGCCAGCGAGGGCATTCCTGCCGAGGCCAATCCCTATCAGGACGGCACCGAGGAGCATTCGCTATGGAGCGCCGGCCACGAGCGCGTGGCCGGCGAAACAGAAGCCAATGAGTCCGAAGGAACGTGATCGCGCTGCATGCGATCACAACGAGAGCCTTTTCGGTTCTGATAGAATCAGAACCGAGGCTCTGGCTTTTTGTTGAGACGCGTTTTCTTGATGCGAACCGGTACCCGCTTCGCTCTAAAACGCTCTAGCCGATCTTCTTGAGGCCTTTCTGGAAACGCGGGCCGTTGGCCGCATAGAATCGCGCCGCGCTGCCCATCGCCGTCACCTGCTCCGGCGACAGCGTGCGAATGACGCGCGCCGGCGATCCGATGATCAGCGAATTCTCCGGAAATTCCTTGCCCTCGGTGATCACCGAGCCGGCGCCCACGATGCTGTTCTTGCCAATTTTTGCGCCGTTCATCACGATCGAGCCCATGCCGATCAGCGCGCCGTCTTCAATCGTGCAGCCGTGCAGGATGACATTGTGGCCGACGGTGCAGTTCTTGCCGATGGTCAGGGGAAAGCCCTTGTCGGTATGGCACGTGCAGTTGTCCTGCACATTGGAGCCTTCACCGATCTCGATCCATTCGTTGTCGCCGCGCAGCACCGCGCCGAACCAGACACTCGCCTGCTCCAGCAAACGAATCTTGCCGATCACATCGGCCGTGTCGGCGATAAAGTAATTTCCGCTAGCCGGAAGATCCGGTCCCTGTCCGTCGAGTTCGTAGATTGCCATGATTTAGTGGTCTCCCTTTGCGGGAGACACTGCCACGGATTCTTGCGCTTAGGCCAGTATGCCCAGCGCTTCCAGGGTCATCACGATGAAGGTGCCCGACATCAGGCTCCAGATGCCCGACAGCACCGTCGCGATCATCACGAACTGAATGCGATGCTGCTCGGCTGCACCGTTTCGGAGCGTGTTGCGCATGATGATGAAAGGCGCCGTGAAGACCAGCAGCGGCACGGCTGCGAAGGCTTCAGGGGATGGCCCCTGCTGGAGCAGGCTGAAGCTCGGGGGACGTTTGGCAAAGGCCTGATAGGCGCTTGCAATGGCACCTGCGAGCGCGAAGCCAATGCATAGCTGGAAGAATGAATTCAACGCATCGGGGGACATCGAAGCTCTTTCACGGCACGTACAAACACCGCCCTGCATCGCAAAATGCGAAGCTCCCCGCCAGCACAACGTTAATAAAGGGTTAACGGCACGGTCGGGAACCGCGCGCGGTGCATGGCTCCCGGATACCGCCTGCGGCGAGGCGCGCGAGGCCGTTAACCATCGGCTGGCATATTCGCGGTTGATTCGCCCACCCGGTACACCGTCCCAGTTCCAATTTAGCGTGCGCATGTCTCTGCTGTTTCCGACCCACCCGACGACGCGGCCGCGGCGCCGCCACCGCCGCAACCACGTCGTACCGATGCTGATCGGTGCAGCGCTTGCAGCCCCCGCTATCGCAGTGGTGGCCTATCTGTTGTGGCCGACCTGGCAGAGCCAGAAGCCCGGCGATCCCGACCGCATTCCGGTGAGCGTAGGCGCCACGCTGTTCAACGTCCCAACCCATGCGTTTCGCCGCAAGGTGCAGAAACATTCAGGGCCGCAGGAACGCGTCGATCTGAGCTATGTCTATCCATCGCTCGAAGCGAGCAACCTGCCGAGGCATGTCAGCGTCGAGAATTTCGATGAGAACGCACAGCCGATCGATCGCATCTTCGTCTCGATCTCGGCGCATCACGATGCGACCTCGCCGGACATCCGCCTGCGCACGATCTATCCGCGCTATATCGACCGCGCGACATCAAGCGAAGACGGGCTGACCACGCAGCCATTCCGCGACAACTCGCCCTACAGCAATGAAGATCTGTTTCTCGGCACGACGCCAGCGCTGGTGGCGCGCTGCACGCGCGACGGCGCCACGGAAGGCATGTGCATGAGCGAACGCCGCATCGGCGGCGCCGATCTCATTTTCCGTTTTCCGCGTAGCTGGCTCGCGCAATGGCGCGATGTGGGCAATGCGATGGATCGACTGACGATGCAGCTCAGCGGGCTGCGGTAAACACGCTCATCGTGATTGCGTTCATCGCAGGATGGGGTGAGCGTCTTCGCGATGCGCCTGCGCTCACTCCATCCCACGATCTTGCGTAACCCTCTCACTCGTCATGGCCGGATGGCGCGAAGCGAGCTTCGCAATAATCCCAGGCCTCTCCCCACGTCATGGCCGGGCTTGACCCGGCCATCCACCTTGTCTTGTGCGACGGTGTGCGGGCCAAGCTGGATCCCCGGGTCAAGCCCGGGGATGACACCTGTGGGGGCGGCGCCTTCATCGCGCCATCGCAGATTCAACTGTCAAACAGCCACTGCTCTTCAGACATGCGTCATCACCCCCATTGTTTGCGGCGCGGGGGCGCCGTCGTGGTTTGCATTCCCACCCTCCTGTGAGAGGGCGTGCGGAACGCCGGGTGCCCGTTGCACCCTTGGGCCTGATGCGAATGCGGTCTTCCGCAATTGAGAGTGCATCAGGACTTTCGGAGGCGCCGAGCAAGTGCCCGACGTTCCGCCTGCGGTGTTTTTTCGGTTGCCTGCACATCTGCCATGGCGAACGGTCCCATCACCAAAATTAATGTCCCAGGGCGGAGGGACAGGGTAGCCGCAAAGCACTTGGCCGAACGCGTTTCGATTTGGTCGTCCGTCACACTGTCCAGGGAGTCTTTCCGCCCAGGGCCGGCCGTCTCCTTGCCAGTGGCAGTGCTGGCGCAGATCCGTCCTGCCCGAAGACAGACGTCACCCCATGAACCGCGTGACGCCGCATCTCCGGCGTCCACCGCATCCCACCCCGCGAACGTGACGATCGCGATCGCCCCTCTCGGTGGGGCAGGACGAAGGGGAATATAATCCACGTCGGGATATTGTCAACACTAGATAGGAAAAAATGTTTAGCGCGTCCCTGGCCACAAATTGTCATTCCGGGGCGCGGCCGGCACTTGCCGGACGCGAACCCGGAATCTCAGCGTGGGAGTCTACGATCGCGCCAAACACAGCGGGATTCCGGGTTCGCGCTCTGCCGGCTTCGCCGGCGACGCACGCCCAGGAATGACGACCTTGGATCAGGATTCCCCGCCACCCCAAGCGGAGCTAACCTTCGCGCCGGCCATCGCCGCTACGGCACATCTTTGGCTGGCAGGACGGGCACGGGCATTGGGGCGAATGTGATGGACTGGGAGTCGCCGCGCATGAAAGCGGGGTCCAGCAGGCCACCGCCGGACGGATCGCCGCCGGGCTCGCCGCTAGCGAACAACGCACCTGGCGGGCCACCAGGTGGCAACTCGCCCTCGCCGGATCCGAATTGCGCGGCACGCCCGCCTTGCGGATGACCCGCGGCGATCTCAGTGCGCGCACGCTCAGCCTTGCGCGCGAGCGCGGTGGAGTAAGGCCGCCGATAGGCCCGCGGCGCCCCGCTCGGGAGATTGTCGTCGTCGAGGGCCTCGACCCACATGTGGATGGCACCGGGCTCGCCCTGGGCGATGTTGGGCTCGACGCTGCGCACCCACAACAACTGGAAGTTCGGCGGCAGCGGATCGTCCGCCGACCAGCCGAGCAGGCCCTGGGTGCGGAAGAACACCAGCACGTAAAACGCCGAAGTCACCGCCACCGCGCCGGCCTTCACCGGCCACGGCAGCCGCGTCCGCACCACCGCCAGCAACAGCAACAGGCCGAGCAGCACGTAGCCGAGCGACAGACCGATAATGCTGGCTTGCAGGCTCATCGCTTCATCCGGCCTTGCGCTCCCTGTACCGCTTGTTCAGCATCTGCACGAGCGATGTCTGGTCGTGATTGACCTCGGTAACATTGCCGGTCTTGTCCATGATGAAGCGCACCGCGGTTGTCTCGGCGCCGCCATGATCGACATTGACGGTGTCGTAGTGCACCACCTGTACTTTCGGATTCAGCTTCTCGACCTTGACCGTCACTGGCACTGGCTGTCCGGTCAGCGCGGCGAAATGGTAGATGTTGACGATGTACTCGCCGGCCACGATCCCGCGCAGGCTGACGATCTCCTGGCGGATCGGCGAGAGCACCTTCTGGCCGTTGACCATGATGAAATCGTTGAGCCCGCCGCGATCATCGCGGTCGAGCACCATGAAGCCGGTCTCACGCCGCCGGTACCATACAATGTTGCCGAGCGGATCCCGCACGAACATATCGATGTCGTCCGGGTGCTTGTCGGGCCAGCTCACCGTGATCATGAATTCCAGCTTGGGATCGACCTTGCCTTCGTCGTCTTTGGTCTTGATCGCCAGCAGCGCAATGAAGAACAGGAAGGCGATCACCTGCAGCGCCTTGAACAGCATGACGCCGAGCGGATCGAACGGTGCTTCCTTGCCAGAGAATTCAAACTCGTCGATCACTTCGCGTGCTCCGCTTCACGTTCGAGCAGCGACACGGCGTGGACGTCGATGACGCCGACGGCAAAGGCGAACAGTTTGGCGGTTGCGTCCTCCAGCATGTAATACTGGATGCGGATCAGGATCGAACCGATCAGCCCCGCCAGCGTGGTATACATCGCCACCGCCATGCCTTCGCTCATCAGGTTCATGGAGGCCTTGATGGCGCCCTGATTGCCGGTGTCGAGGCCGGCGATCGGCGCCAGCATCATGATGAAGCCAACTATCGTGCCGATCAGGCCGAGTTTCATCAGCGTGTCGCCGGCAAAGCCGCCGAATCCGTTCGAGCCGCGCAAATTACCGGCGAGACGACGCAGCAGCAGCGTCTGGTCGAGCTGCCGACCGCTTTGCAGTGCGGACTTCACGGCGAGGTCGCGGATATGCGACGCCATCAGGCCTTTTGGCAACGCACCGACGCCGTCGATCGCGACACCGTCGCCGGCCACGACGATGCGTTGGCCGCCCTCCGCGAATAGCTCCGCTGCACCCCGCGCCGCGTCGGCTTCGCGCGACACTGCGATCAGGCGCCACAGGCAATGCAGCGACGCACCGAAATAGAGCAGTACGATCACTGACGAGATATAGGTGCGATCGACGGCAAGCATCTGCCGCACCAGGCCATAGTGCCAAAGCAGAACCGCGGCGAACAGGCAGAGCCCGGTAAAGATCAACCAGTGCAGCAGCGGCGCGCGATCCGCCGGATCGAGATGATGCCGGCTCACCACATGTCCCTCCTGCTGGTTGTTTCACCGATCACGATCGGCGGTTGGCTTCAATCTGCCGCCTGTACGACTGAGCCTCCAAGGGCATCGCACCCGCGACATACCGGGCAAATTGCCCAAACGATGCAGAACCGCTTGCCAGACCACGGCGCGTGCCGCTTTAATATCAATGTCTCACCGCGGGGAATGCGATCATGCGCCTGCTGATACATCTCGTTCTTCGTCTCGTCGCCGTGGTGCTGCTCTGTCTGGCCTGTACGATCGGATGGATTTTGGTCGATGCGCACCGCACCATCGAGGCCGACACCGCCGCCTCCGCCGACCGCGTCGCGACAACCCTGCAGAACCTGTACTGGCGCGAATTGCTGTGGCGCGACGGCACTTACCGCGATGCACTGCTGCCGCTGCCGGACTGGAAATCCATTGCTACCATGAAGGTGATCGCGCCAGGCGTGTGCATTGACTTCCGGCTCGGCAGCGCGCCGCCCTTCGACCTGTGCAGCCAGACCGAAGACATCGGCAGCACGGCGCCATCATGGTTCGTCAGTCTCTACGGCGCGCTGTTCGGGCCACATGCCACGGAGACGCGGCCGCTTACCGTGCGGCAGCGCGATGCAGGCACCGTGCAAGCCCGTGTCGACCCCGCCACCGCCGTGCGTCAGGCATGGCGGCAGGTGACCGTGATGGTCAGCATCGCCGCGGCGATGGCGTTGGGCATCAGTCTGCTCGCGATCCTCCTGATCGGCCATGCGCTGATGCCGGCCCGGAGCATCGTACGCGGCCTGCGCCGCCTCGAACATGGTGACCACCGCCATCGCCTGCCCGCTTTCGGCGCCACCGAATTCAGCCATATCGCCCGCGCCGTCAACGATCTCGCCGGCCGTCTCGCGGCCACCACCGCCGAACGCGTCGCACTGACCAAACGACTGTTTCAGGTACAGGAAGAAGAACGCCGCGCACTGGCGCGCGATCTGCACGACGAGTTCGGTCAGTGCCTCACCGCCACCGCGGCGCTCGCCGCAGCCATCGAGGCCGGCGCCACGCCGTCCCGTCCCGATCTGGCCGACGATGCCCGCGCCGTCGCCCGCATCACCGGCCAGATGATGACGACGCTGCGCAGCGCGCTGGCGCGGCTGCGCTCACAGGACCTCGAAGAACTGGGATTGCAGGCCAGCCTTGTGCAACTGGTGGCGCAGTGGAATGCGAGCACGACGCGGCGCGCCGTGTTTCATCTCGACGTAACCGGCGATCTCACCGCCGTCCCCGCAGAAGCCGCCGTCAACATCTACCGCATCGCGCAGGAGTGCCTCACCAACGCCGCACGCCACGGCCGGCCGCAGCACGTTCATCTCCGCGTCAGCCATGGGGAAGAGGTCCGCGACGCCATCGCCGTCAGTGTCGAGGACGACGGCGGCGGCGACGCCGCACAGGCCCACACCGCCTCCGGTCACGGCATTCTCGGCATCCGCGAACGCATCGCAGCGCTTGGCGGCAGCCTGTCGATCGCTCCGGCGGCACACGGTATCCGCGTGGCCGCGGTGATTCCGCTGCTGCCGCGACAGGCGGCGGCATGACCGCCGTCAGCATCCTGCTGGTCGACGACCATCCGGTGGTGCGCGAAGGCTATCGCCGGCTACTGGAGCGGCAGGTCGGTTTTCGCGTCAGCGCCGAGGCCGAGGATGCCGCTGCGGCCTATCGCGCCTATCAGGCAGAGCGCCCGGACGTGGTGGTCATGGATCTGTCGCTGCCCGGCCCCGGCGGGCTGGAAGCGATCCGGCATATCCGGCAATGGGATCGCACCGCGCGCCTGCTGGTGTTCACCATGCATGCGAGCGCCGCATTCGCGCTAAAAGCGTTCGAGGCTGGCGCCTGCGGTTACATCACAAAGAGCAGCGCGCCGCACGAACTGGTGCGCGCCATCGCTACCGTCGCCCGCGGCGGACGCGCATTGAGCGAAGACATCGCGCGCGAAATCGCCAGCGAGCGGCTCGGCAACGAACGGTCGCTGGTGGAAGATCTCGGGCCGCGCGAAACGGAAATCCTGCGGCTGGTGGCGTCAGGCTGGACCACGGAGCAGATCGCGACGTCGCTCAATCTGAGCACCAAGACCGTGCAGAATTATCACTACCAGATCAAATCGAAGATCGGCGCGCGCACCGACGCGCACCTGGTCTGGCTTGCCACCGCCGCCGGCCTGGTCGCGCCGGACAACGCGGCCTAGCGTGTGGTGCCCAAGCGCGAAGGCCCGCGCAGCGCTTGCGCTGATCTCGCCGCCGCCAAGCGGGGCAAGGCGCCTCCTCAGCCGTTATCGACGAGGTCTTCTTCCAGGATCGCCATCTGGAACTGGAACGAGCGATCGTCGTCTTCGTCATCGACGAACAGCACGCCGATAAATTCTTCGCCGATATAGACTTCGGCGGAGTCGTCCTTCTTCGGGCGCGGCACCACGCGGAGCTTCTGGTTGCCGAACACGCGCTTGAGATAGGCGTCGAGCTTTCTGACTTCCTGAACGTCCACAGGTGTCTCCAATGCAGTTGATGTCTGTTGAGCTGATGGAGAGAAGCTTTAATGCGAGATGACGGCCACGGCTAGGCCGTTTCTCGAAAAATCACGCCATCCCACAAGTGAACGAAAACGCGTGCAATATCAGCGCTTGCAAATCGCAAGCCCAGAAGTCTCAGCCCCTGAAAATCAGAGCCCGATCGCGTTCAGCATCTGGTTCATGGTGCGCGACGGCTCCGAACAGCCGGCTTCGCCGACGATCTTCGCCGGCACGCCGGCCACGGTGACGTTGTGCGGCACAGGCTTGACGACAACGGAACCCGCGGCAATGCGCGCGCAATGGCCGACCTCGATATTGCCGAGAATCTTGGCGCCGGCGCCGATCAGCACGCCGTGGCGAATCTTCGGATGGCGGTCCTCGTTTTCCTTGCCGGTGCCGCCGAGCGTCACGCCGTGCAGGATCGACACGTCGTCTTCGATCACAGCGGTCTCGCCAACGACAAAGCCGGTCGCGTGATCGAGAAAGATTCCGCGGCCGATCTTGGCGGCAGGATTGATGTCGGTCTGGAAGGCGGCCGACGAGCGGCTCTGCAGATACCACGCAAAGTCCTTGCGGCCCTTTTTGTGGAGCCAATGCGCGAGACGATGCGCCTGGATGGCGTGGAAGCCCTTGAAGTATAGCAGCGGATCGATGAAGCGCGTGGTGGCAGGATCGCGGTCGAACACGGCGACGAGGTCGGCGCGGAACGCATTGCCAAGATCCGGCTCGTCGCGCAGCGCTTCGTCGAAGGTCTGGCGGATCAGGTCGCCCGAGAGCGCTGCATGATCGAGACGTTCGGCAACGCGGTGCACCACCGAATCTTCCAGACGGTTGTGATGCAGCACGGTCGAATAGATGAAGGATGCGAGTTCAGGCTCGCGATGGACGATGTCTTCCGCCTCGGAACGGATGCGATCCCAGATCGGATCCAGCGTTGCGAGTTTTGAATTCTGCGGATTGATGCTCTGCACGGCCATGGCGGACTCGCAATTTCCTGAATACGGCGTCGATTATAGCACAAGGCGCATCGCTGTCGCGACACGGCTCCTGCCATCGTGAACGGTGGCTTACCCGACAATCACCTGCCAACACGTTGAAAGCGCAGGCGTTTCCGGCGAAAGCCCCGTCCGCCCACAAACCGGGCGTGCATCAGAAGTGGGCGCTCGTGTGATCAAAACAAGGTGCGCCCCTCGCCAATTGTCATCACGGCCGGCGCGACAGGAAATCCAGCACGCCTTCCTTGTAAACGCGATCGCCGACCGCCCGCATGTGATCGCGGTTCGGGATATCCAGCACTTCAGAGCCGGCGATGACCTTCTGCAACTCCTGCGCGGAACCGCTGATCTCGTCCGTCGTTCCCACCGCGATCAGCAGCGGCACCTTGATGGCGGCGGCTTCCTCATTCGTCATCAGCCGGCGCGAACCGCGCAGACAGGCTGCGAGCGCGCGGCGATCCGAACGGGTCTGATCGGCAAAAGCGCGGAACGTGCGGCCGACGGGATCGGTGACGTCGTCCAGCGAGTCCACCTCGAGCGCGAGGGCGACATTCTCGCCGGGACCGCCGCCTTTGATAAGGCCAATGCCGAGACCGCCGAAGATCGCGCTGCGGATCAATTCGGGATGGCTATAGGCGATATAGGCGGTGATGCGCGCGCCCATCGAATAGCCCATCATGTCAGTGCGCGCGATGCCGAGATGCGCGAGCAGCGCACGCACGTCCGCGGCCATCGCACCAATGCTGTATTGTTCGGAATCGTAGAGCTTGCTGGAATCGCCATGGCCGCGATTGTCGAGCGCGATGACGCGGCGATTGTGCTTCTTCAATTCCGACACCCAGGTCGGATAGACCCAGTTGACGTTCTTGCTCGATGCAAAGCCATGCACGAGAACGATCGGATCGCCCTCACCTTCATCGAGATAAGCAATTTCGACAGCGCCGTTGTGAAAGCTCGGCATCCAGAATTCCGTTACGATTGAGAGATGGGGTGATTGAGAGAATGAATGGTGATGGGAAGCGCGCAGTTTACCCGTGGACGAGCACCGGCGCCAGTGAGTGAGCCGGCGCTGGATGGCGGAGAGCCATGTCCCTGAGTAATGCGTCCTTGCGTGAGATGTCCTGCAGCACAGCGTCCTGTCGTACCGCCAGGTCGCGGCGCGCGCGCCTCGCCTTGGAGCGCTGCAGCCACGACCAGGTGATGCGCTCGGTGGTTGCCTTGATCGACACGACAAATCCAAGCAGCGCGAACAATGCCCAGAACACCCACATCGAAAGATTGAACGCGCCAGCCGCCAGCAGCAGCGCACCGCGGCCGAACATCTTCATGATCGCGCGTGTCTGGCCGCCTTTGACTTCGGCGAGTCGCGCCGCGCGCGTGACGTCCTTCGGGCTCTGGGCGATACGCAGCGTATCGAGCGCGCCGCGCGTGCCGGCCTTCTCGCCGACACGGCCGACATCTCCGGCGAGACGCACGATGCCGCCCGCCTTCTCGGTGCGGAACGCCGCCTTCACCGCGGTGATGGTCTGGCCCGGACGCAGCAGCGAGGCATCGGCCACCGCAGCCCGCAACATCGGCCCGTCCACCACGCCGCGCGCCGAGCGCGCCGCCCAGGTGGTGAGCCCCTCGCCGATCCGCCCGACCTTGCGCGCATCCTTCACCAGCGTGAGGCCCGCACGCACCGGCGCGACGCCGCCAACGCTGACATAGGTCGCTGCGGTAACAGCGAGGCCTGCGGCAGCCAGGCCGAGGATGAGGTGATCGGTGTCCTCACCCATCGCCATGTGCTTGCCCTCACGTACCACGTCGCGAATATCGCCGAATACGAAGAGGTCGCCGGCAACGGTGCCGGACAGGCTGCCGACATCGTCGGCAGTGCCGGTGACAAAGCCAGCCGCAAAACGACTGGCGAAATGGGAAGCGGAATTCTCGTCCGCAACCGCCTCGGTCACGCGCCTCGAAAGGTCGCCCGGCAGTTGAACATGTCTGGCAGCCGCAACATCAGCAAAGCTCTTGGCGAGGTCGGCATCCCTGGCCGCGAGCGCGTCCTCGATATTGCGGGCCAGCACCGCGGGATCATTCCGCAATGCAGAGCTGAGTTGCGCATCGGCTAGAGCGACGGGGTCGTCCTGCGCGGCCAGCACGGCGCCGGCGTCGCGCGCATGCGGCAACAACAGCAGTCCAGCGGTCGCGCAGACCGCTACCCCCGTCAAAGCTGTGTCGAGCCGGAACCACATGGCGGGAAACCCTATCCTTGCACCTCTTTAGAAATGGTGCGTCACATCGGGGACACAACTGCCCCGACGAAAGAAGGGCTATTCGGAGACACCCGAATTGTGTCGAATTTGTACGGATGAATGACCCCTGCACGGTCTAGGAATCATGGTTCCGGACCAGTATGGTGCGCCGCACTGAATGGCGCGCCGGCTCATACGCCCGCGGCTGTTGCGAGCAAAGGTAGAGAAGATGTCCGACCACGTGGTTCCGCACTTTCACAATGACGCCGGCGTTCCGATCATCGAGATCGGCTCGCAGGAATTCATGTGCGTGGGTGCCAATCCGCCGTTCGATCATCCGCATGTCTTCCTCGACCTCGGCAACGATAACGAGATTATCTGCCCGTATTGCTCGACCCTGTATCGCTTTGCCGCCGATCTCGCTGCCGGCCAGTCACGTCCGCCGGAATGCGTGGTGAAAGACAAGGTTGCCTGATTTCCGGCCGTGACGGCGCCGCGCACCATCGTCATCGCTGGTGCGGGCATCGGCGGACTGACGGCCGCGCTGGCGCTGGCCGCCCGGGGCTTTCGCGTCCTCATCTGTGAGAAGACTAGACGGCTCGAAGAGGCCGGCGCCGGACTGCAACTCTCGCCCAATGCGACCCGCATACTAATCGGCCTCGGCCTGCAACCGCGCCTTGCGCCCCATGTCACGACGCCGGCCAGTGTGAGCATCATGACCGCGCGCAGCGGCGGCGAAGTGATCCGCCTGCCACTCGGCAGCGCAAGCGATGACGCGCCCTACTGGCTGGTGCATCGCGCCGATCTGCAATCGGCATTGCTCGGCGCGGTCACCGCGCATCCCGACATTGAACTGCGCCTCGGTTGTCCCGTGGACAACCTCCGCGCCACGCCCGCCGGTATCATCGTCAACGGCGAGTGGGCGCTGGCCTTGATCGGCGCCGATGGCGCGTGGTCTTTCGTGCGACGGCAACTGTTTCCCGAAACGCAGCCGCACTTCTCCGGTCTCATCGCCTGGCGTGGGACGCTGGAAACGAGCCGGCTGAAAAGCGACCTGGTCCCCCATGGCGTCCAGCTCTGGATGGGGCCGAAGGCCCATCTCGTCGTCTATCCGGTGTCATCGGGCGAACGGATCAACATGGTCGCGATCGTGCCCGGCGCCGCGATGCAGCCGGGCGGCAGCGATACCGGCGACGCCAGCGAGATCCGCCAACATTTTGCAGCGTCGCGCTGGCCCGCCAATGCACGCGCCATGATCGAGAGCGTCGATAACTGGCGGCGCTGGCCGCTGTTCACGATGCCGGATGGCGGCATGTGGCATGAGGGATCCGTGGCGTTACTGGGTGATGCCGCCCATGCGATGCTGCCTTTCGCCGCGCAGGGCGCGGGCATGGCCATCGAGGATGCGGCGGTGCTGGCGGAGTGCCTTGCCGCCGCTGGCCACGATGCCGCAGCGATCGCGCCCGCATTGGCGCGCTACGCCGCGCTGCGCCAGCCACGCGTCGGCCTGATACAGCGCACCGCCCGGCAATCCGGCCAGATTTATCATCTGCGTGGCCCCATGGCGCTAGCGCGCGACCTCGCCATGCGCGCGCTCGGTGCAGAACGTCTGCAGGCGCGGCAGGACTGGATCTATAACTGGAAGCTTTGAACCGGATGGCTCAGGAGCGGACGCCAGCCCGCTTGCGCGGCGTAATGGGTTCTGACGCCGCCGGCGCTTTCGGCGCACTCGCCACACACTTGCTCTTCTGCCAGTTCTCTTCCGCCAGCTTGGCCTGCGCACGCGTCGAGATGTAATCGTTGCGATAGGCGAGTTCGCTGACCACCGCGCCGCCCGTGCCGGTCTGCGCCTTGTCGATCAGTCCCTGCAATTCGGCCGTCCGCATCGCAAGCATCTTGCGCTCGGTCTCAAGCTGCGGACAGTCATAGAGGTCATATTTCGCAGGATCGACAAAGGCGCCCGACACCATGCCATCGCCCATGCTGGCGCAGCCGCCGAGATAGCCGGCCAGAACGAGCAACGACGCCATCGCGGCAGCGCGCAGCGGCAGGCGGAAACGGGACGGAGAAACGATCATCGGGACTTTCTAGCCGGGTACTATTGAAGTTGCGTAAAGCAGCCGCCGGTGGCCGGATTGAGGCCGAAGCTGCGCCCCCGCCCGCCATTTGCCTGATCTCGCAAGCGATTTGGCGACTGGCGATTTTAAAGGTAAGGAAGCGCGGCCTGCCCCCTTGATGGAATTGGTAGACATACAAGACTTAAAATCTTGAGTCCTCTGGGCGTGCCGGTTCGAGTCCGGCAGGGGGCACCAGCGGCTAGACGCCAGCCACCACGATTCGCGCCCCTGCACTCTCCATCAGCCTGCGCTGCTCCGCAGGCGCACCGGCGCCCGTCACCAGCGTCCAGCGCGGCGGCAGCGGCGCCCAGGCGTCTTGTTCGGCGCGGCCAAGCTTGCCGGCGTCGGCGAGCACGATGACCTCCTTGGCCTGCTGCATCATCAGGGACTTCAAGGCGACCTGATCCAGATCCGCTTCGCAGAGGCCACGACCACTGACGACACCGTCGGCGCTCATGATGGCGCGGTCGGCCGTGAGCCGGCGCAGTCCCTCGCTGGCCAGAGGTCCCATGGTGCTCATGCTGGTCGAGCGCAGCGCGCCGCCCAGCACCACGAGTTCGATGCTTGGCGCCTTGGCGAGAAACGGCAGCAGCGCGATATTGTTGGTGATGATGCGCAGGCGGCGCTGCAGCAGCAGCTTGCCGAAAGCGGCGACCGTCGATCCGGCATCGAGGATCAGCGTATCGCCGTCCTCGATCAGGTCGATCGCGGCGCGCGCGATGGCCTGTTTTTCCTTGCCCTGGACCGCGAAGCGCTGGTCGAGCGTGGTCTCTGCGACATGGCCGGTGAGAATCGCGCCACCGTAAGTGCGGCGAACCGCGTTGTTCTTCGAGAGATGCTGCAGGTCGCGCCGCACGGTGGACCCGGACACACCGAAGCGCCGTGCGAGATCGTCGACATCGATCTCGCCGGCGTTCAGGGCGTCCAACAGGCGGGCGTGCCGCTCCTTGCTGCGCATCGACATCGAACCTCAGCCAATCAAGCTGGTATTTACCAGCGTTTCGTCATGCCGGGCAGCGCGAAGCAAGCTTCGCTTGACGTCCCGGCCGTCCACGTCTTCGAAGTAACAAGACGTGGATGCCCGGCACAAGGCCGGGCATGACGGAGATTGTCAGGCCGCCTTGGCGCCCGGTGCGAGATCCACCGCCTGCCGCAATGCCTCCAGAAGGCTCCGCTCATCGGCGATGCCCTTGCCGGCGATGTCGAAGGCGGTGCCGTGATCGACCGAGGTGCGGATGACAGGAAGGCCAACCGTGATGTTCACGCCGGATTCCAGACCCAACACCTTGATCGGACCATGGCCCTGATCGTGATACATCGCGACCACCATGTCGTAGTCGCCGCGGCCGGCGAGGAAGAACAGCGTATCGGCCGGCAGCGGACCGCGGACGTCCCAGCCCTTCTTCTGGCAGACTTCGACGGCCGGCGTGATCTTCTCGGCTTCCTCGCCATAGCCGAACAGGCCGTTCTCGCCGGCATGCGGGTTGATGGCGCAAACGCCGATCTTCGGATTCTTGATACCGGCCTTCACCAGCACTTCATGGCCACGCGTGATGACGCGTTCGACCAGGCCGGGCTCGATCTTCTTGATGGCGTCGATCAGGCCGATATGCGTCGTCACGTGAATCACGCGCAGCTTCGGCGATACCAGCATCATCGACACTTCCGGCGTGCCGGTCAGATGCGCGAGCAGTTCGGTATGGCCGGGATATTTGTGGCCGGCGGCATGCAATGCTTCCTTGGAGAGCGGCGCGGTGCAGATGCCCTGCGCAAAGCCGGACTGCACCACTTCAACAGCCTTCTCGATGTAGCGATAGGCCGCCTCGCCCGCGATGGGCGACATCTGGCCGAATGGAAGATCATCCGGAACGATCTTCAGATCCACGCATTGGACGTTCTTCGACGCGAAATTCGCAGCCTTTGCATCACTGAGCGAGTCAACGCCAATCCTGGCGCCGACAATCTCGCCGGCCTTGCGCAGGCGATTGGCATCGCCGATCACCAGCGGATTGCACATCGCAAGCATTTCCGGATGGGCGAAGGCCTTCATGATGACCTCAGGCCCGATACCTGCGGGATCGCCCATGGTGATCGCAATGGTCGGACGGGTCATGTGAAGATTCCTTGGGTTCGGACGGTGTGAAGACGTTCGTGAATTTTGATCAGACTGTTCTCGTCGCCAAAGGCGCCGGCCTTGGTTGCAATCGGAACGGACAATGCGCCAAGTGTCAGCCCGAGCGAAACGCCGGGCTCGATCTCGTCGGCCAGACGGATGCCGTTGACGCCGAAGCGCGACAGCAATGCCGCCGCGGTCTCGCCGCCGGTTGCGGCAAAGGCGCCGATGCTGGACGCCACGGGCATGAGGGCATCGGCGAGATTCTGCGCGAGCTGCGGACCGAGCGACATTTTCGGATTGTCATCCATCACGATCTCGACCAGCACATCACCGCCCGCCAACAGTCCTTCGGTCACGCGGGTGGCCAGTGCCGCCTGCCCGGCTTTGTCGCCGAGCAGAACTTCCGGCGTAACCGGCAGATGGGTCACGGTGCCGCTCGCGACCAGTTTGCGCGCTGCGGAGCGCGATGCACCGGCGAGCGATCCGACAACAATCAGGGTGCCATATGTGCTAGTCGGAATTTCGAGCTTCTCGGCAGAGCTGGCGTCATCGAGCTCAGCCAGTGCATGCGCGAGGCCGGCACTGCCGATGAACAGCGTCGCCGGTGAAATCTTCAGACTGGCTTCCGCAATCAGATGCAGGTCTTGCTCGGTCTCCGCATCGCAGATCGCAACAACGCTGTCAGCGGATGCAATACGCGCAAGGCGAGCCTTGAGATCGCCGCCGCGGATGGTTTCGAGCAGCACCTTCTCGCTGCGCACACCGGCCGAGGCCAGCACATCGGCGATATCGGCGTTGTCGTAGGTGTGATCGCGCTTCCAGACCTCGGCTTCTTCCAGCGGACGACCGCCAACGACGACGCGGCCATTGATCGTGGTGCGGTTCGTCGCGGGAAAGGCCGGCGCGAAGATGCCGAAGGCCGAACCCGACTGCGCCTTGAGATGCGCCAGCGCAGCGGCCGTCTCGGAAGCCGGCTGGCCGCGCAGCGTCGAGTCGATCTTCTTGAACAGGAGCCGACCGGGCTCCATCAACTGTTGCAATATCTCGGCGTGCCGACGCGCAGCGGCCTCAGCCGTAAGGCCGCGGCTCGCTGCATCATAGGAGAGAACCGGATGCTGGCGATCCCCGGCACTTACCCCGGCGCCTGCGATCTCGCCCCAGGTCACGGCAGCCGCAAGGCCCCGACGACCGAAGGCGATGGCGCAGTCCGCTGCACCGGTAAGATCGTCAGCGAGGATCAGCCAGCGACCCGTCATCTTAGCGCCCAGCCACTGGTGCGGGTGATGCGACGCTTGGCGCAGCAGGCGTCGTCGCCTCCGCTTCCGGCTCGACATCACGGCCGACGATGCCGGCAACCCATGAGGTGAGGATCGGCGTCAGGATCGCCGTCACGACCACGCAGGCCGCGATGAGGATGGTCGCCGGGCCGGCAGCAGCCGCATAGGCCGGATTGGCCGCAGCGACGATCGCAGGCACAGCCGCCGCATTGCCGGCGGTCGACGCCGCAGCAACACCCGCAACGCCGTTGCCGCCGGTGAGACGATCAACGAAGAACAGCGGGATGCCGGTCACGATGACGACGGCAACGCCCATGCCGACGCCGAGCAGACCAGCCTGCCAGACCTGGGTCAGGTTCAGGCCGGTGCCGAGCGCGAAGGCGAAGAACGGAATCATCACAGGCACGGCCTTGCTGAGGAAGTCGCGCAACTCGCGATCGAGATTACCAAGGATCATGCCGGCAACCAGCGGCAGGATCGCGCCGACGAGCGCGGGCCACTGGAACGACGACAGACCGGCAACGCCGAGCGTCACCATGGTGAGGAACGGACCGCTTTCCAGCGTCATAATGCTGTAGGCACCGACGTCACGCGGACGACCATACTGGCCCATCAGCGCCATGTAGAGGCCGCCATTGGTGTCGTTCATTGCGGCGACGATCGCCAGCGTCGAGACGCCTGCGAAGATGCCGGCCGTGATCGGCGCTTCGCCGAGCAGGCGGCCGAAGATCAGGCCGAGGACGATGGCGGTACCGACCTTCACGATCATCAGGGCGCCGCCCTTCTTCACGATGTAAGGCGTCGCCTTGAAGTCGATGCTCGCGCCCATGCACACATAGAACACGGCGAGAATGCTGAGAGCGCCGCCGGAGAACAGCGCGCCGGTGAACGAGCCGAAGAATTTCGGGGTGTTGGGGGCAAAGGTCGCGAACAGCGCGCCGATCAGCAGCGGCACCGTCATCATGCCGCCCGGCACCTTCTCAATCGCCCGCTTAATTGGAATCTGCATGGTCTATTTCCTTCCCGCATCCTGCGCGTCACTGATTATTCTGCGCAATTTCCCTCAGGAGCCCCTGCGCACGCCGCCCAATATGCGCAAATTGCGCATCCATCAAACACTTTTTGCGCAAATTGCGCAATTTCTAAAAATTAGTTAAACCATCAAGGTATGTTTGTAAGCCATCCAAAGCGGGCGTTTCGCTGACCGGAAGGTCGCGCCCCTCGATTGAACGCAAACAGGCGGCAACGGATGACCGTTGCCGCCTGTTGGGCCGTCAGATCAGGACGTCAGAGATCGAGAACCAGACGATCCCCAGCGGAACCCGCCACGCAGACCAGGAGGCTGCGTTCGCGCTCCGCCGGCGACAGCACGCGGTCGCGATGCACGGGCTGCCCTTCCAGCCAGTCCACCTTGCAGGAGCCGCAGATGCCGCCGCAGCAGGATGCGGGCACGTCGATTCCGATATCTGTCAGCGCCGACAGCATGGTCTGCCCTGCGGCCACGGTGATTTCCCGGTTCGATTTTGCGAGCGCGAGCACATAGGGCTTCGCGTCGGGGTCGACCGGCAGCGGCGGCGGCACGAAGCGCTCGATATGAACGCGATGGGCGGGCCAGTCGCGCGACGCCTGTTCGAAGTCGTCGATCATGCCGTCGGGACCGCAGCAGGCGAGCGCGACGTCCGACAGCGGCCGGCCGACCAGTGCCGCGATATCCGGGCGTTGCCCGCTCGACGTGTCGTGAATCACCACATGACCGGACTTGCGCAGCGGCGCGAGCAGATCGGCGAGTGGCGGCTCGCCGCGCGCAATCATGTGCAGCGTGAATTTCGAACGGCCGGTGCGCTTGAGCCAGACCGCCGCCGACAGGAACGGCGTGACGCCGATGCCGCCGCCGATGAAGGTGAAGCGCGTCACATCCGCAGATAGATCGAGCCCGCCGCGCGGCAGCGTCACGCCGATGGTGTCGCCGACCTTGACCGCGTCATGCAGCACGATCGAACCGCCCCGCCCTTCGGCCTCGCGCTTCACTGCCACGACATAGCGCTTGTCGTCGGCCGGATCGTTGCAGAGCGAATAAGTCCGCACCAATCCACCGGGCAGATGCAGATCGATATGCGCACCCGGCCGAAATGGCGGCAGCTCCCAGTGATCGGGATCGACCAGCGAGAACAGTTTGATGCCCGGGCCCCCGTCCTCGATCTGCTCGACGATCGTCCTGACTTTGGTGATCGGCACCGCGGTCATTGCACATTCCGCACGGCATCGCCGACGCGCACGGTGCCACCCTGCAGGATCTTGCAGTTGAGGCCAGAGCGGTTGATCAGCGGATCGAAGATCGCCTTGCCGGTGATCTCCTCGATATGCCGGCACGGGATCGACAAACGCGTCGATTCCAGCAGCGTTTCGCCGAGCCAGAACTGGCGACCGACCAGATGCGTCAGCGGCACGCCGGATACGGTGACATTGCGCCGATGTTCCTCGGGACCCAGATCGATATTGTGATCGCGCTTGAGCGCTACCAGCGTCTCATATTCGAACAGCGTGACCTGGCGCCCTTCTTCAGGCTTGTGCGAATAGAAGCCCTCCTCGCGGCCGATCATGTAGCGATCGCCCTCGATGCCCTTGCCGGCGACCAGCGTGAGCTCAGGCATTTCGCGCATCGGCAGGAATGCGCGCGGCGTGATGTGGAGATAGCGCACCACGCCGGTCCATGACGGGACCACGGAGCCGGGTGCAGGTTTGGCAGTCAACGTATCGAGCATCGCTCATATCCCTTCTGCGGAAATCATCATCGCAGTCATTGATAGGCAGGCATATGGGGCGGCAGCCGTACTGCCGCCCCGTTGCCGTCAGGTCAGTTCCTTGTTCGCCATTTCCGGCGCAAAGGACGTCGCGATGGCGGTGATGCAGGCGCAGAAGATCAGGAACACCGACACCGGCCAGGTCGCACCGGCCCACGTCATGAGCGACGCCGCGATGAGTGGGCTGAGACCGCCCGAGATGGCCGCACCGACCTGGAAGCCGAGCGACGCACCGCTATAGCGCAGCTTCGCGGTGAACAGCTCCGAGTACCAGGGCGCGCCGATGCCGAACATCACCATCTGGCCGAACGAGATCGCGACAACGATGGTGAGGATCACGATGGTCGGATCGCGCGTATCCAGCAGCCAGAACATCGGGAATGCGAAAGCCGCGCAAAAGAGGCAGCTCGCATAGAACATCGCCTTGCGCCCGACCTTGTCCGACAGCCAGCCGAACAACGGGATCGAGAACAGTGCAACGAAGGATGCGATGAAGGCGCCGTTCAGCACCAGCCCGCGCGACAGGCCGAGCTTCGACGTCGCATAGGACATGATGAACACGCCGGCGATCGAGGCATAAGCGATCTCCGAGATCTTCAGACCGACGGCCGTGAAGAACGGACGGCGGTGATACTTGAAGATTTCAACGATCGGCATCTTGGCAACTTCATTCTTGGCCTTCAGCGCGCGGAACGCGGGGGTCTCTTCCATGCTCATGCGGATCCAGAGGCCAACGCCAACCAGAAGGATCGAGATCAGGAACGGAATGCGCCAGCCATAGCTCATGAAGTCTTCTTCGGGCAGTTGCGAGACCAGCGCGAACATGCCGATGGCCGCGAGATTGCCGACGGGATTGCCGACCTGCACCATGCTGCCCAGGAAGCCGCGTTTATGCGTGGGACAATTCTCGACCACCATCAGAACCGCGCCACCCCATTCGCCGCCAAGGCCGATGCCCTGCAGGAAGCGCAGCGCGATGAGCAGGATCGGCGCCGCGATTCCAATTTGTGCATAGGTCGGCAGCAGACCGATCGCGAAAGTGCCGAGACCCATCACCATGATGGTAATAGCGAGCATCGCCTTGCGGCCGACACGGTCGCCATAATGACCGAAGATCGCCGCACCCAGCGGACGCGCGAGGAAGCCGACCGCATAGGTGCCGAAGGCGGCGATGGTCGCGAGCGCCGGATCTCCCGCCGCGAAAAACACCTTGTTGAAGACCAGCGCGGTCGCTGCGCCGTAGATCAGGAAGTCATACCACTCGACGGCGGTGCCGATCACACTGGACCAGACGATCTTGCGCAACACTGCGTCGTCGGGATGGTCGGCAGTCGTAACTGCATTGAATTCTTCTGCGACGGTCATCGTTCACTCCTTCAAAAGACATGTTCAGTTTCAGGCGCATGGGCTCGTTCCGTGCCACGACATCTCGCGGCGCAGTCCGGGTCTTCTCGTGAACTTTCGCTGTTGCTTCAGTCGCCCCAGCGCAGGCGATGGTGACGCTTAGGGAATCGCAGCAATGGCTGCGATCTCGACGCGGATCGACGGATTGGCGAGCCGTGCTTCGATACAGGCGCGCGCGGGCGATGCGCCCGCCGGCACCCACTCATCCCAGATCGTATTGAAAGCTGCGAAATCGCCGATGTTAGGCAACCACACCGTGGCGCTCAGGATTGATGACTTGTCGGTACCTGCTTCGCTGAGCAGTGCATCGATCTTGGCGAGCACTTCGGCGGCCTGCGCTTCGACGCCGACGGACAGATCGTCCGGCACTTGTCCTGCGAGATAAACGAGACCACCATGAACAGTGGCCATGCTGAGCCGCTTGCCGGGCTTCAAACGCTTGATCATATATCGGCCTTCGTGTCGTTTTCTGAGGACATATTCCCGTCATCAAAATCCAACATGTTTACTGCTGGAAATCAACGTCACGAAAATCGGCATCTGATGCCTAAATCGGCAGAAAGCAGCCGATGCACATACGACAGGCGATAAATCGGCACTTCCGGCCACTTTTGCTTAAATTATCCTTGCTCGTGCTGGAAATATCTGCAGCAATGTTTTCCAGCAGAAACACTCCGGCATCGGTCTGGAGCGCTTTCAAAGAGAGGGGCGAGACAGCCCTTCCACCGCCGCCGCGCACCCTCTAAAAGAACAAGCACTTCATCAGGAGATCGACGTTGCTCGACGTCAGCAAGAATGCGGTTGGCTTCAACCTGCGCCAGCTGCGCACGACAAAGGGACTGACGCTGGATCAGCTCGCCACCCAGAGCGAGCTGACGCGTGGCTACATTTCCCTCGTCGAACGCGGCTTGAAGACGCCATCGGTGAATGCGCTGCTGCGCCTCGCCGCCGCGCTCGATGTCAACGTTACCTATCTGTTCGATCCCAATCCAACGCCGGCGCCACGCTACACGCTGTTTCGTCAGGACGAACAGCAAACGCCCATGCAGGACGACGGCGTCGATCTGCTGGCGCTGGCTGCGGGGCGCACACGCAAGATGATGGAGCCGTTCCTGATCCGGCCGCCGCTGAAATTCGCGCCGCGCGCATCGCATGCAGGCGAGGAATTCCTGTTCGTGATTAGCGGCAAGATGGCGATCAAGATCGAGGACGAAGAGATCGTCCTGAAGAAAGGCGACTGCCTGTACTTTTCCGGAGAGACCCCGCACTGGGTGCGCAGCATCGGCAAGCCCAAGGCCGACGTGCTGCTGGTCGTGTCCGCCGCCTCGCCCTAGCGCTGAGTTTCCTAGACGCGTTCAATTCTTCCGCTGAAAAGCGCGCGCGGCGCGACCTTCTTGCGCAAGGCCTGTGCCTGCATTTTGCAGACGCACATCGGCTCGCCCCTGCGCGTGGTGCATTTGCAGGGATAACCATAAGCAAATTCAATCAACGCATCGACGTCATGGGCCATGATCGCCTGCTCAACGCGCTCGTCATACGTCATGTGGCCATCTCTTCTTGCTAGCGGCTGCTGGCTGGGCTTTGCGCTTCGTTCCCACAGGCATGTCGAACAGATTGGGCGTGGGCGAGAGCAACTTTAAATCTGTTTATACCAACACCGCAGGACGGGCAAAGCCTGCCTCAAAACAAAAGCGCCGGCCTGATCACTCAGGCCGGCGCTCTCTTATTCAAACCTGCCCGCCGCAGCGGCGCCGGTTACTCCTTCTTGTCGATGTTCCAGAACACCGGAGTGGCGGCGCCCGGCAGCACGCCGGTCAGCGACTTCCGCCATATGCTGGGGATCCGGTATTCGCCAAGCGGCAGATACGCGACCTGCTCGAGCGCACGGGCCTGGACTTCCGCAGCGGCAGCCTTCTGTTCCGCAGGCGTCGCTGCGCGCGCATACTTGTCGCGCAGTTCTTCGATCTTGGCGTCCTCGAACCATCCGAACCAGCCGCCATTCTTGCCGCGGCCCGACGTCGAGACGTTGGAAACCGGGTTAAGAATATCAGCAGCGACCCAATTGGTGAAGAACATGTTCCAACCGCCCTCCTTGACGGGCTTCTGGCTGGCGCGGCGCGTCACCACGGTCTGCCAGTCGGTGGCTTGCACTTCGACCTTGAAGCCGGCATCGCGCAGAAGCTGCGCTGCAACGATCGGCTGCGCCTTTAGCGACGACACGTCGGTCGGCGCCATGATGACCACGGGCGTGCCATCGTAACCGGAATCGGCCAGCGCCTTCTTGGCTTCCGCCATGCCGCTGCCCTTGACCATGGTTTCCGAACCGACGTCGGTGTCATTCGGCGTGCCGCAGCCGAACATGGCACCGCAGATCTTCATGTAGTCGGGATTACCGACCAGCGCATCGAGCACCGGCTTCTGGTTCATCGCGAGGAACGCCGCGCGGCGAACCTTGACGTTGTCGAAGGGAGGCAACAGGAAGTTCATACGCCCCAACGTCTGGTAACCGAGCTCGTTCAGAACCTCGATCTTGAGGTCCTTGTCCTTGACGAGAATCGGCAGCAGGTCGTAGGGACCGTTCTCCATGAAATCGATGTCGCCGGACTGCAGCGCGTTCACCGCCGTCTGCGCATCGGGCATCGTGACCCATTCGACGCGGTCGACCTTGACGACCTTGCCACCGGCCGCCCAGCTCGCAGGCTCGGAGCGCGGCACGTAGTCCTTGTTCTTCTCATAGACCGCCTTCACGCCCGGCTGGAATTCAGCCTGCACGAACTTGAACGGACCCGAACCGATCTGCTCTGGAATGGCCTTGCCGGCGGGCGTCTCGGCGAGACGCTTCGGCATCATGAACGGCACCAGCGAGGACGGCTTGGCAATCGAGTCGAGCACGAGGCCATAGGGCTCTTTCAGCGTCAGCACGATGGTCTTGGCGTCTGGCGCCTCGATGCTCTTGGTGAAGTCCATGAGCTTCTGGCCCATGCCGTCGTTACGACCCCAGCGTTGCAGCGATGCGGCGCAATCTTCCGCGGTCACCGGCTTGCCGTCGTGCCACTTCAGGCCATCGCGCAGCGTGAAAGTATAGACCATCTTGTCATCGGAGACTTTGTACTCCGCCATCTGCGGCTGAACTTTGAAGTTTGCGTCCATCGCCAGCAACGTGTCGTAAACCATGTAACCGTGATCGCGCACGATATAGGCCGTGGTGATGCCGGGATCGAGCACGCGCAGATCCGAGTGCATCACTGCGGTGATGGTCTTGCCGGCAGCATGCGCGGGCGACGACAGCACCGGCAGCGCGAGCGCAACGGCTACCGCCAGACCTGGTAGCGTCAATTTCGTGAAGGCCGCAGAACGCTGCCAACGTGACATGTAGGACATTCGATCTCTCCTGACTTGAAACTGACCATCGGTCGATGATTGCTTGTGCAACGCGATAGAAATTTAGGCGCGACCACGCGTTGCCTTTATCTTTTAGACATCAAAGACTTGCATCAAGCGTGATGCGCGTCAATCGCGTTTTCCACGCGCTACATCCACATGCTGCAGAATGCATTCCAATGCACATCGTCAATTTGCAAAGAAGATTGCCTGCTGCTGCCAAGTCACGCACGCAGTCAACGGCATGCTCGACCCCGCTGCACGCGACATGGCAATCATGGGTGCGACCATCGAACGCATCGCTCGTGGAGAGGTCATTCGCAAAAACGAGAACGCCGGCCTGATCACTCAGGCCGGCGTTCTGTTACTTCACACGAACCGCGACAGCGGCGCCGGTTAGTCCTTCTTGTCGATGTTCCAGAACATCGGAATGGCAGCGCCCTGGGTGACGCCGGTCAGCGAGGTCCGCCAGATGCTCGGCACCTTGTATTCGCCGAGCGGGATGTAGATGACCTTGTCATAGATCTCCTGCTGGATCTCGGCGGCGAGCTTCTTCTGCTCTTCCGGCGTGGTCGCACGCGCATATTTGTCGCGCAGCATTTCCAGCTCGGCATCTTCGCTCCAGCCGAACCAGCCGCCATTGCTCTTGCCGCGGCCGGAGGTCGCGACATTGCTGATGGGATTGAGAATGTCGGCACCGACCCAGTTCGAAAAGAACATGTTCCAGCCGCCTTCCTTGATGGGCTTCTGGCTCGGACGACGGCTGAGCACCGTCTGCCAATCGGTGGCCTGCACTTCGACCTTGAAGCCGGCATTGCGGAGCAGTTGCGCCGCAACGATCGGCTGCGCCTTCAACGTGGTCACGTCGGTCGGCGCCATGATCACCACCGGCGTGCCGTCATAACCGGCCTCGGCGAGCAGCTTCTTGGCTTCCTCGACGCCATTGCCCTTCACAAGGCTTTCCGAACCGACATCCGTCGCATTCGGCGTGTCGCAACCGAACACCGCGCCGCAGACCTTGTAATATTTGGGATCGCCAACCAGCGCATCCAGCACCGGCTTCTGGCTCATTGCCAAAAACGCGGCACGGCGAATCTTCGGATTGTCGAAGGGCGGGTTAAGGAAGTTCATGCGGCCGAAGGTCTGGAAGCCCAGAGGGTTGAGCACTTCGATCTTAAGCTCCGGATCCTTCGCCAGGACCGGCAGCAGGTCGTAGGGACCATTTTCCATGAAGTCGATGTCACCCGACTGCAGCGCATTCACCGCGGTCTGTGCATCGGGCATGGTGATCCATTCAACGCGATCGACCTTCACCACCTTGCCGCCGGCCTGCCAGTCGGTCGGTTCGGAGCGCGGCTTGTACTCCTTGAACTTCTCGTAGACGGCCTTCACGCCGGGCTGGAATTCCGACTGCACGAATTTGAACGGACCCGAACCGACCTGCTCGGCGATCGCCTTGCCGGCGGGCGTCTCAGCCAGACGCTTTGGCATCATGAACGGCACCAGCGACGATGGCTTGGCGATCGAATCCAGAACGAGGCCGTAGGGCTCCTTTAGCGTCAGCACGATGGTCTTGGCGTCGGGCGCCTCGATGCTCTTGGTGAAATCCATGAGCTTCTGGCCCATGCCGTCATTGCGGCCCCAGCGCTGCAGCGACGCGGCGCAGTCTTCGGCGGTGACCGGCTTGCCGTCATGCCACAGCAGGCCGTCGCGCAGGGTAAATGTATAGACAAGCTTGTCGTCGGAGACCTTCCAGTCGGCCATCTGCGGCTTGATCTCGTATTTCGAGTTCATGCCGAGCAGCGTGTCGTAAACCATGTAGCCGTGGTCGCGGACGATATAACCGGTGGTGATACCGGGATCGATCACACGCAGATCGGAATGCATCACTGCAGTGATGGTCTTGCCTGCAGCATGCGCGGGCGACGACAGCACCGGCAGCGCGAGCGCAACGGCGACCGCCAGACCGGGCAGCGCAAATTTCGTGAAGGCCGCAGAATGCTGCCAACGTGACATGTAGGACACTCAATCTCTCCTGACTGGAATCTGACCATCGATCGATGATCGATTATGCAACGCGATAGAATTTTAGGCGCCTTCGCGTATTGCCTTTATCATTTAGGCTTCAAGGACTTGGCATCAAGCGTGATGCGCGTCAATCGCGTTTTCCACGCGATACATCCACACGGTGTAGAATGCATTGCAATGCACATTGTCGATTTGCAAAGGCGAATGCGCTGCTGCTAAGTCATGCGCGAACTCTCGCCGACAAACTCTCGCAATGTGCGCAGGCACGGAGCGCCTTGATCATCCGTGACGAAATTCTCATCCAAGAGGAATGACTTGATGAACCCCGCCGAACTCCCGTTTGATCTCGAGAACATGTTGCAGGGCCTGCGCGTCTGGGTCGAATGCGAGAGCCCCACATGGGACGCGAATGCGGTCAACGGCATGCTCGACCTCGCTGCGCGCGACATGGCAATTATGGGTGCGACCATCGAGCGCATCGCGGGACGTCAGGGATTCGGCGGCTGCATCCGCGCCCGTTTTCCACATCCGAAATTCGGCGAACCCGGCATCCTGATCGCGGGCCACATGGATACCGTTCACCCGGTTGGCACCATCGAAACGCTGAAGTGGCGCCGCGATGGCGAGCGCTGCTACGGCCCGGCGATCTGCGACATGAAGGGCGGCAATTATCTGTCGCTGGAAGCCATCCGCCAGCTCGCACGTATCTCCTATACGACGCCGCTACCGATCACCGTACTGTTCACGCCCGACGAGGAAGTCGGCACGCCATCGACCCGCGACATCATCGAAGCCGAAGCCGCACGGAACAAATACGTGCTGGTGCCCGAGCCCGGTAGTGCGGGCAATGGTGTCACCACTGGCCGCTATGCGATCGCCCGCTTCAATCTCGAAACCATCGGCCGGCCCAGCCATTCGGGCGCGACGCTGTCAAACGGTCGCTCCGCGATTCGCGAAATGGCGAAGAAGATCGTGCAGATCGACGAGATGACCGGACCGGACTGCACGTTCAGCGTCGGCATCGTGCATGGCGGACAATGGGTCAACTGCGTTGCCTCGTCATGCACCGGCGAAGCGCTGAGCATGGCCAAGCGCCAGGAGGATCTCGATGCCGGCGTCCAGCGCATGCTCGCTCTCTCAGGCACCGAGAATGACGTGACCTTCAACGTCACCCGCGGCGTCACCCGCCCGGTGTGGGAACCGAGCGCGGCGACCATGGCGCTGTTCGAGAAAGCCAAGGCCATCAACGGTCGCCTCGGCCTGCCCGAACTGACCCATGGCAGCAAGGGTGGCGGTTCGGATGGTAATTTTACCGGCGCAATGGGCATCCCGACCCTCGACGGGCTCGGCGTTCATGGCGCCGATATGCACACGCTCAACGAATATATCGTCGCGCAGAGCCTTGTTGATCGTGGCCGCCTGATGGCGGGATTGCTGGCAACCCTCGATTGATGCAACGTCGCCCGGTTTGCACATGCATCGCATGGCGCAAATCGGGCGGTGGCACAGGACTTGCTACCTTTACGTTTAAGTTTAGCGAACTTCGGGTTGAGGCAAGTTGCGACAGTGAATCATTGTTTCTCGAAAAATCTGTGTTTCTCGCGGACAATGACGACCAAGAGCAGCGAGCCCGTGACGTTTCCGGTTGACCGACGCGGTCCAGTTACGTTCGATCAACACCACCACTAGGAAAGCGCCATGCTCGGATACCTCATTCGCCGGATTCTTGCGGCCATACCCGTTATGGGTGTGGTGGCCCTGTTTGTCTTCCTGCTGCTTCGGCTGACGCCCGGCGATCCTGCCGCGATCATCGCCGGCGATAACGCGACGGCCGAGCAGCTCGACCGCATCCGGACGCAGCTCGGTCTCAACGAACCGCTCTACACGCAGTTTTTCAGCTGGGTCTGGCGGCTGCTGCACGGTGACTTCGGCACCTCGCTGATCTCCAACGTGCCTGTGCTGCAGATGGTCAACCAGCGCATCGAGCCCTCTTTGAGCATCGCATTGAGCGTGATGCTGGTTTCGATCCTTGTTGCGATCCCGCTCGGCGTCATCGCCGCATGGAAACACGGCACATGGATCGACCGTTTCGTGATGGCGCTGTCAGTGATCGGCTTCTCCGTGCCGGTGTTCGTGATCGGTTACGTGCTGGTCCAGGTGTTCGCGATCGAACTGCGCTGGTTTCCGGTGCAGGGTTTCCGCAGCATCTCGCGTGGATTCGGGCCGTTCTTTGAGCGCATCACGCTGCCGACCGTCGCGCTGTCCTTTGTCTATGTCGCGCTAATCGCGCGCATGACCCGCGCGGCGATGCTCGGAGTGCTCGGCGAAGACTATGTCCGCACCGCGCGCGCCAAGGGCATCAACGAGAGCGGGGTGCTGTTCCGCCACGCGCTGCGTAACGCCGCCGTGCCGGTCATCACGGTGATCGGTACCGGCTTCGCACTGCTGATCTCCGGCGTCGTCGTCACCGAAAGCGTGTTCAACCTGCCCGGCATCGGTCGCTTGACGGTCGATGCCGTGCTGGCGCGGGATTTTCCCGTGATCCAGGCCATGATCCTTTTGACCTCGGGCGTTTATGTCGGGGTCAATTTGCTTATCGACCTTGCCTACGCACTGCTCGATCCCAGAATTCGTTACTAGGAATCTGTATCTGATGGCGATCGAATCCCTTCCCAACCCGGCCCTCCCCTCCCGCAGCGGTCCGTCGCTCGGCTTTCTCACCGCGACGCCGATTATCGCCTTGGCAACGATTTGCCTGACGCTGGTGATCCTGTCGGCGATCTTCGCACCGTGGCTGACGTCGCACGATCCGCAATTGCTGGCACCCGCCTTGCGGCTGAAGCCGGCCAGTTCGGAATATCTGCTCGGCACCGACGCTTACGGCCGCGACGTGCTGGCGCGCATCCTCTATGGCGGTCGCATCTCGCTCCTGATCGGCCTCGGCGCCGCCGTCACCAGTATTGTCATCGGCCTGTTCATCGGCCTGTTCTCGGGCTTTTTCAAATTGGCCGACGCTGTGATGATGCGTGTCATGGACGGCCTGATGGCGATGCCCGGCGTGCTGCTGGCCATCGCCGTCGTGTCGCTGTCAGGCGCCACTCTGACGACGGTGCTGATTGCGATCACTATTCCGGAAATCCCCCGTGTCGCGCGACTGGTGCGTTCCGTGGTGCTGTCGGCGCGTGAGGAGCCCTATGTGGAGGCGGCGATCTCGCTCGGCTCCAGCATGCCGAAGATCATGTTGAAGCATCTGATGCCCAACACAGTGGCGCCGCTGATCGTCCAGGGCACCTTCATCGCCGCATCCGCCATTCTCACCGAGGCGATCCTGTCGTTCCTCGGCGCCGGCATCAGCCCGGAAACCCCGACCTGGGGGAATATCATGGCCGAGGGTCGCGCCTTCTTCCAGGTCAAGCCATCGCTGATCTTCTGGCCGGGATTACTGCTCTCGATTGCCATCCTCTCCGTCAATCTGATCGGCGACGCTGCCCGCGATGCGCTCGATCCCCGCATGAAACAGCGTGAGGCCGGCAAGTGAGTGAACTAGTGAATCCCACCGTGAATACCCGCCCCATCGCACTGGAAATCGAAAACCTCGTCGTCGGCGTCGGCAAGAGCGGCACCGGCAAGAAGATCATCGACGGCATTTCTCTCCAGGTGCGCCAGGGCGAAACGCTCTGCGTGGTCGGCGAAAGTGGTTCCGGCAAGTCGGTGACCTCGCTCTCCACCATGGGCCTGCTGCCGCGAGATTCACTCAAAGCCATCGGCGGCAGCATTAAGTTGGTCGGTGAGGACGTGCTGCAAGCCAGCGACCGGCGGCTGCGCGAACTCCGCGCCACCACCATGGCGATGATCTTCCAGGAGCCGATGACGGCGCTCAATCCAGTCGTCCCCGTTGGCAAGCAGATCGACGAAGTACTACGCACCCACACCAGTCTCGGCGCCAGCGCCCGCCGTGCGCGCATTCTCGACATGATGGAGCAAGTGCGGCTTCCCGATGTGAAGCGCATCTTCGCGTCCTATCCGCACCGCCTGTCGGGCGGCCAGCGCCAGCGCATCATGATCGCCATGGCGCTCGTGCTGGAGCCGAAACTGCTGATCGCCGATGAGCCAACGACAGCGCTCGACGTCACCACCCAGGCGCAGATTCTCAAGCTGATGCGCGACCTTCAGAAGGATCACGGCACCGCCGTGCTGTTCATCACTCACGACATGGGCGTGGTGGCCGACATCGCCGATCGCGTCGCCGTGATGCGTCATGGACGGTTGGTGGAAACCGGAGCATTGAAGGATATTCTGAGCGCGCCCACGCAGGACTATACTCGTAACCTGCTGTCGTCGGTGCCGAGCCTCATTCCCCGCGCGGCTCGCGAGGAAGTGGGCTTCAATCCAGTCGTGCTCGAAGCGAATGAGCTCGGCAAGGTCTATCGCGAGCGTTCCATGTTCGGGAAACCACGCGAGGTCCACGCAGCCCAGGACGTCACGCTGACACTGCGCAAGGGCCGCACGCTCGGCATCGTCGGCGAAAGCGGCTCCGGCAAATCGACCGTGGCGCGCTGTATCGTCCGACTGATCGATCCAACCTCGGGCGGCATCCGTCTCGCCGGACGCGAAATCTCCGACCTGTCACGTCATGCGTTGCAGCCGCACCGCAAGAAGATACAGATCGTCTTCCAGGATCCCTATCGTTCGCTCAATCCGCGCATCACCATCGGCGAGTCCATTTGCGAAGGTCCGATCAATTTCGGCACCAAACATTCGGTGGCCATGGCCAGGGCGCGTGAACTGCTCGAACTGGTCGGTCTTCCACCTGACGCAGTGTCGCGCTATCCGCACCAGTTCTCCGGCGGCCAGCGCCAGCGCATCGCCATTGCGCGCGCGCTTGCCCTCGATCCGGAAGTGCTGGTGGCCGACGAAGCCGTCTCGGCCCTCGACGTCTCGGTGCAGGCGCAGGTGCTGCGGTTGCTCGACGACATCCAGACCCGGCTCGGCATCGCCATCCTGTTCATCACCCACGATCTGCGCGTCGCCGCCCAGATTTGTGATGACGTTGCCGTGATGCAGCATGGCCGGGTGGTGGAACAGGGCCCGGCAGCGGAAGTCCTCGCAAATCCGCAACAGCCCTATACGCGCCAGCTGCTTGACGCGGCGCCCGGACGAGGATGGGATTTCGCCAACTTCCGCGCGGTCGATGGCAGCACCACCGTGCCGGCGGCCTGAGCCCATACCGAAACTGACCCTGGATTCTGAATGACCCGTATCGCTGTCGGCGGCTTTCTGCACGAGACGAACACGTTTGCGCCGACCAAGGCGACCTATGAGGCCTTTGTACATGGCGGCGGCTGGCCGTCGATGACGCATGGTGCCGACGTCCTCAAGGTGATGCGTGGCATCAATGTCGGCCTCGCCGGCTTTATAGAGGAAGCCGAGACACGCGGCTGGGAGCTGATCCCGACCATCGCCTGCGGCGCGAGCCCTTCGGCCCATGTCACCAAGGACGCGTTCGAGCGCATCGTCGGCGAGATGATCGACGGCATCAGGGCTGCGCTGCCCGTCGATGCGGTCTATCTCGATCTGCACGGCGCCATGGTCACCGAACATCTCGACGACGGCGAAGGCGAAATCGCGCGGCGCGTGCGCGAGGTGATCGGGCCAGATATCCCGTTCGTGGTCAGCCTCGATCTGCACGGCAATATCTCGCCGGAAACGGTCGAATATACCGACGCGCTGATCGCCTATCGCACCTATCCCCATGTGGACATGGCCGACACCGGCCGCGCCTGTGCACGCCACATGGACTTGCTGCTCGCCGGCAACCGCTTCGCCAAGGCATTCCGGCAGTTGCCGTTCCTGATTCCGATCAGCTGGCAATGCACCAATGACGAGCCGACCAAGAGCATTTACCTGAAGCTGGCCGCGCTCGAACACGACCAGGTGCCAACGCTGTCATTCTGCCCGGGCTTTCCTGCGGCCGATTTCCCCCATTGCTGCCCAAGCGTGTTCGCCTATGGCGTGACACAGGCTGATGCCGACGCCGCAGCGGACACCATCGTCAAGCTGGTGATGGGCCACGAAGACGATTTCGACGGCAAGATCTACAGGCCGGATGAAGGCGTGTTGCATGCCATGGAATTGGCGAAGACCCTCACCAAGCCGGTCGTCATCGCCGATACCCAGGACAATCCCGGCGCCGGCGGCGACAGCGACACCACCGGCATGCTGCGCGCGCTGGTGAAGAACAGGGCGATCAAGGCCGCCCATGGCGTGATCTATGATCCCGCGGCAGCGAAGGCTGCCCATCAGGCCGGCGAAGGCGCGACGGTCAAACTCTCCATCGGCGGCAAGTCGGGCATTCCCGGCGACGCGCCTTACGAGAACACGTTCGTGGTCGAGAAACTGTCGGACGGCAAGTTCGTCGCTAACGGCCCCTATTATGGCGGCCGCGACATGGATATGGGCCTCTCGGCCTGTCTGCGTATCGACGACGTCCGCGTCGTCATCTCCTCTCACAAGGCCCAGCTCGCCGACCAGTCGATGTATCGCTATGTCGGTATCGAGCCGACTGAGCAGAACATTCTCGTCAACAAGAGCTCGGTGCATTTCCGCGCCGACTTCGAGCCCATCGCCGGCAAGCTGCTGATCTGCGCCGCGCCCGGTGCGATGCCCGCGGATACGTCGGTGCTGCCCTGGAAGCATCTGCGTCCGGGCATTCGGCTGAAGCCGAACGGCGAACCATTTACGCCCCAGACCTCATCACCTGCCCTCGTGCCGTGAACGGATAGACCCATGCCCACACTCGAACGTATCGACGCCTTCGCCGACGAACTCACCGCCATCCGCCGCGACCTGCACGCGCATCCGGAAATCGGCTTCGAGGAAGTCCGCACCTCCGGCATCGTTGCCGACAAGCTGACTTCATGGGGCGTCGAAGTGCATCGCGGCTTAGGGGGTACCGGCGTCGTCGGCGTGTTGAAGGGCAAAGGCTCGGGCACCAAGCGCATCGGCCTGCGCGCCGACATGGACGCGCTGCCGATGGAAGAAAACACCAACCTCGCCTGGCGCTCCACCATTCCCGGCCGTTTTCACGGCTGCGGTCATGATGGCCACACCACCATGCTGCTCGGCACCGCTCGCTATCTCGCCGAGACCCGCAATTTCGACGGCACCGTGCATTTCATCTTCCAGCCCGCCGAGGAAGGCCTCGGCGGTGCGCGCGCGATGATCAAGGACGGTCTCTTCAAGCAGTTTCCATGCGATGAAATCTACGGTCTGCACAATGCACCGGACATGAATCACGGCGAAGTCGGCATCTTCCCGGGCCCTGCAATGGCCGCCGCTGATTTCTTCGACATCACCATCCGGGGCTACGGCGCCCATGGCGCGATGCCGGAGCGCTCCAAGGATCCTGTCGTGATCGCGATGTCGCTCGGTCAGGCGATGCAGTCGATCGTCAGCCGCAACGTCAATCCGTTCGAATCCGCCGTGCTGTCGATCACCCAGATCCATTCCGGCTCGGCCTATAACGTCATCCCGGATGATGCGAAGCTCTGCGGCACCGTGCGGTGCTTCTCCGAGAAGGTCCGAATGCAGATCCGCGAGCGGATGCATGCGCTCGCTGCCGGTATGGCGACGGCGTTCGATTGCGAGATCAAGGTCGATATCCGCGACGGCTTCAGCGTGCTGGTCAATCAGGAAGAACATTCCAAAGCCGTCGAAGACGTTGCACGCACGATCGTCGGCGACGCCAATGTGATCACCCGCGCGAAGCCGAAAATGGGCTCGGAAGATTTCGCCGACATGCTGCATGCCGTGCCCGGCGCCTATTTCTGGGTCGGCCAGGAAGGCTCGGTACCGGTGCACAATCCCGGCTATTATCTCGACGATAAAATCCTGCCCATCGGCGCCAGCATGTTCGCCCGCATCGTCGAAACCCGGCTGCCGGCGTAAGAAGCGGCAGCCAACGCTGCCGGCATAATTCCGCAGGATGGGTTGAGAGCATCGAAACCCGTCACGCTTGTGTGCGAAGGATGGGTTTCGCAAGAGCCCTACCCATCCTACAATCCTGCACCTAGCACGTCATTCCGGGGCGCGCGCATCTTCGCGCGCGAACCCGGAATCCAGTAGTAATGAAAACACATCGGGATTCCGGGTTCGCGCCAAGTGGCGCGCCCCGGAATGACCAGTGAACCAAAATAAAAACAGGGAAGAAACCACCATGGCCTATGAGACCATTCTCTACAGCGTCGACGAGCAGATTCTCACCATCACGCTGAACCGCCCTGAAAAGCTCAATGCCTATAACGCCACCATGCAGGCCGAGCTGATCGACGCCTTCGACAAGGCCGATGCGGACGACAATGTGCGCGCGATCATCGTGACCGGTGCCGGACGTGGTTTCTGCGCGGGTGCAGATCTCTCTTCGGGCGCCGACACCTTTGATCGCGACGCGCGGCGCGGCCCGGTTAAGCGTCTCGCCAGCGGCGACGTCGATTACAGCGATCCCATGGTGCGCGACGGTGGCGGTCAGGTGACCCTGCGGATCTTCAAATGCCTCAAGCCGGTCATCGCCGCGGTGAACGGGCCGGCCGTTGGCATCGGCGCCACCATGCAGCTCGCGATGGACATCCGCATCGCCTCGGAAGCTGCACGCTTCGGCTTCGTGTTCTCCCAGCGCGGCATCGTGCCGGAAGCCGCGTCGAGCTGGTTCCTGCCGCGCCTCGTCGGCATCTCGCAGGCGCTGGAATGGTGCTACTCCGGTCGCGTCTTCCCGGCGCAGGAGGCCCTAGCCGGCCGACTCGTCAGCAAGGTCGTGCCGCCCGACGATCTGCTGCCAACCGCACGCGCGCTGGCCAAGACCTTCATCGACAAGACGGCGCCGGTCTCCGTCGCGCTGATCCGCCAGATGATGTGGCGCATGATGGGCGCCGACGATCCCATGGAAGCGCACAAGATCGACAGCCGCGGCATCTATGCGCGTGGCCGATCCGAAGACGTCAAGGAAGGCGTCGTGGCCTTTCTCGAAAAGCGCCCGGCAGCATTCAAGAACAAGGTCAGCACGGACATGCCGAGCTATTTCCCCTGGTGGGACGAGCGCGACTACAAATAGGACGACGAATGAATCCGACGCCCTCTGGTCGTCCACTCGAGGGCGTCATTTTCCTGCACGGCATCAGCCGGTCGTTCCGATCTTTTATCAAGATGCAGCAGGCGGTCGAAGCTGCAGGCTTCGCCACGCGGAACATTGGCTATCCCAGCCGACGCAAGACGCTGTCTGCACTGGCCGATGACATCCATCCCGCCATCGCGCCGTTTGCCGAAGCCAACGAAGACTGCACGCATTTCGTCTGCCATTCGATGGGAGGTCTGCTGGCGCGTGTCTATCTGGCGCGCCACCGTCCGTCACGTCTGGGCCGCGTGGTGATGCTGGGCACGCCGAATGGCGGCAGCGAAATCGCCGATCTGTTCAAGAACTGGCTGCCCTATCGCCAGTATTTCGGCCCGGCGGGGCAACAACTCGTTACGATGCGAGATGACGTAACTGAGGCGATGCTTCCCCCAGTTGACTATCCGGTCGGCATCATCGCCGGCGATCGTACGCTCGATCCGATCGCTTCGCGCTTGATGTTGCGTGGCCCGAATGATGGTCGTGTCACCGTCGCGCGCACGAAACTTGAAGGCATGACCGACCACCTCGTCATCCACGCGTCACATGCGATGATGATCCGGAATCGGGAAGCAATCATACAGACCACCGCCTTCCTGAAGGACGGCCAGTTTCGGCGCTGAGCGCTCAACCCATGGTCAGCGCCACACGCCCGATCGCCTTGCGCTCCGTTAGCAGCCGCATGGCAGCCGCGACATCCGCCAGCGGCAGGCGATGCGAAACATTTGGCCTGATCTTTCCTGCTTCTGCCCATGCGAGGAGCTGCGCGATGCGGGCTTCGCCGATCTTCGGATCGCGCCGTGCTGCCTCGCCAGCGCGGACGCCGAGCACGCTGGCGCCTTTGATGAGTACGAGATTGGTTTTCGCCACGCCGATGCCACCGGTGAAGCCGATCACCAGCAGGCGGGCGCCCCAATTGATGCAGCGCAGGCTCTGCTCGAAGATTTCGCCGCCGACCGGATCGAACACGACATCCGCGCCCTTGCCGTCCGTGAGACGTTTGACGGCATCCCTGAACGGTTCGGAGCCATACAGCACGCCGTAATCCGCGCCGCGCGCTTTGGCGACAGCAAGCTTCTCTTCCGATGATGCAGCCGCGATTACCGTGGCGCCCAGCAGCTTTCCTATCTCCACCGCTGCCAACCCCACGCCGCCGCCGGCACCATGCACCAGCAGCACTTCACCGCGCTTGATCTGCCCACGATCGACCAGCGCATGATGCGCGGTGCCATGGGCGGCGAGAAACGTCGCCCCCTCCGCGTAGTCGAATGTCGACGGCAATGGAGTGAGTTGTGCCGGCGTCACCACAATTTCGTCCGCATAACCGCCATGACGCAGCTTGACGATGACGCGATCCCCGACAGCGATGCCGGGCACATCGCCGGCGATTTCGCTGACGTCGCCCGCCGCTTCCATGCCCGGCGTGAACGGCAGTTCGGGCTTGAGCTGATATTCGCCAGCCGCCATCAGGACATCCGGGAAGTTGATCCCCGCGGCGCGCACGGCAACGCGGACCTGCCCCGGCTTTAGCGCCTTTGACTCGAATTGTTCGAGGCGCAGGCCTTCCGGCGCTCCGAGCTCACGGCAGACAATCGCTTTCGGCATCAGGCAGCGCTCTCGGCGCTTCCAGCGCCAACGCGGCGGCGCTGCAGCGCCTCGCGGATCAGCGGCAGGCGGTCATTGCCGAAATACATGTCGGTCTTGTCGAGATAGATGGTCGGCGAGCCGAAGCCGCCCCGTGCGATCACTTCATCGGTATTGACCTTGAGCTGGTCCTTGATCGCCTGATCGCCGATGCCCGCGAAGAATTTCGCGGGATCGATGCCGGTGCGCGTGCAGATCTCGGTCAGGACGTCATCCCTGGAGATATCCTTGTCGTCGCCCCAATAGGCTTCGAACACGGCGCGCGCAAACGGCACCATCGCATCGTTTCCAAGCCAGATGCAGCCGCGCATCGCCTTGACGCTGTTCACCGGAAACACCGTTGGCGGCATCTTGATCGCCAGGCCCGCCGAGCGCGCCCAGTCGCCAAGGTCCTTCTTCATGTAGCGCGCCTTGGCCGGCACCGGCGTCTTGCGCGATTCATAGACGCTGGGATTGATCGAATTGAAGATGCCGCCGACCAGAATGGGCCGCCACGAGATTTCCTCGCCGAATTCCTTCGCCAGTGGCTGGATGTTGTGGAAGGCGAGGTAGGTCCAGGGGCTGGAACAGTCGAAGAAGAATTCGATCATGGGCGTTTCCTCGTTTTGTTATTATTTTCTTCGTCATACGCGCGCGCCGGAATGACGAGCTCTATTGCTGCGCCTGCGCATGCGCCGGTGCATCGACACCGAACATGATCTTCCTCGCCTGCTCATCCATCGGCTTCCTCTCCTGCTTACCGACGGCAAGCCCCGCTTGTACCTGCGGCCGCGCGCGGACCAGCGCAAACCAGCGCTTCACGTTCGGGAAATCATCCAGCGTCAGGCCCTGCGCCTTATGGGTCATGATCCACGGAAAGCACGCCATATCGGCGATGGAGTAGTCGCCGGCGATGTAATCGTGGCCTTCCCCGAGATGCGCATCGAGTACGCCGTACAGGCGCTTGGCTTCGCGGGTATAGCGATCCATCGCATAGGGAATCTTCTCGGGGGCATAGAGCAGGAAATGTCCGTTCTGGCCGAGCATCGGACCGAGCCCGCCCATCTGCCACATCAGCCATTGCATGACGTCGAAACGCTTGCGTATCTCGGTCGGCATAAACCGGCCGGATTTCTCGGCGAGATAGATCAGGATTGCGCCGCTCTCGAAGATCGACACCGGCGCGCCGCCATCGGCAGGCGCTTGATCGACAATGGCCGGCATGCGGCCGTTGGGGCTGAGTTTCAAAAATTCCGGCTGGTGCTGGTCGCCGCGACCGAGTTGCATCGGGACGACCGTATAGAGCAGCCCGCATTCCTCCAGCATGATCGAGATTTTCCAGCCGTTCGGCGTCGGTGCATAATGCAGGTCGATCATGGTGTCCCTCAAGGCGTTTTGGCCGATCCTAGCCCTCCCCCATGGGTGCGCCAATCCCATATACGGGGGGTCCGGAACATGGCAGATAGGCCTCCGCAAAACACAATTTCCGGGGAGCGAACAAATGCTGTTTCCAACCACCATCGCCGGCTCGCTGCCGAAGCCCGAATGGCTCGCTGAGCCGAACAAACTGTGGCCAACCTGGCGCTCGTCCGGCGACGAACTGGTGCGCGCCAAGCGCGACGCGACGCTGCTGGCGGTGAAAGTGCAGGAAGATGCCGGCGTCGACATCGTCACCGAAGGCGAGCAGGCGCGGCAGCATTTCGTCCATGGCTTTCTGGAAAAAGTCGACGGCATCGACTTCGCCCACAAGGTCGAGATGGGCATCCGCAAGGATCGCTACAAAGCCATGGTGCCGCAGGTGACCGCACCGCTGCAGCTCAAGGGCCGCGTTCACGCCTTCGAGGCGCAGGCTGCCCGCGCGCATACGACGAACAAGCTCAAGTTCACACTGCCCGGTCCGATGACCATTATCGACACCCTGTCGGACAGCTATTACGGCGACCGCGTCAAGATGGCCTTCGCCTTCGCCGAATTGCTGAACCAGGAAGCGCTCGCACTGCAGGCCGACGGCGTCGACATGATCCAGTTCGACGAGCCGGCCTTCAACGTCTTCATGGACGAAGCCGCCGACTGGGGCGTCAAGGCGCTTGAGCGCGCCGCGCAAGGCCTCACTTGCGCGACAGCCGTTCACATCTGCTACGGCTACGGCATCAAGGCCAATACCGACTGGAAAGAAACCCTCGGCAGCGAGTGGCGGCAATATGAAGAGATCTTCCCGGCCATCGACGCCAGCCCGATCCAGCAGGTCGCCATCGAATGCCGCAATTCGCGCGTACCGCTGGAATTGCTGGGACTGCTGAAGAACAAGATCGTGCAGGCCGGTGTGATCGACGTCGCCAGCGACACTGTCGAGACGCCGGAAGATGTGGTCGCCACCATCGAGGCCGTGATGAAACACGTGCCGAAGGACAAGATCGTGCCGACGACCAATTGCGGCATGGCTCCGATGCAGCGGGATATCGCCGAGGCGAAGCTGCGCGCACTGGGCGCGGGTGCAAAGCTCGCAAGGCAGAAGCTGGGGTAAGACGTTCCCCGCAACAAACGCCGTCATGCCCGGCCTTGTGCCGGGCATCCACGTCTTAGCACCAAGCAAGGAAAGGCGTGGATGGCCGGGACAAGCCCGGCCATGACGAATTCTAGTTTCCCGCGGCAGCACTCACATGCAGCACCGGACGATAGCCGGCGCGAAATGCATTCAGCGTCGATGGTGGCGTCAGCAAATGCGCGTCGACGAGCTCGACATCCGCCGCGCGATAGCCCGCAAACGACCACCGCAACGCCCGCGCCTCCAAGATCAGATAGCTCTCACCACCCGCCTGCACCATCGCCCCATCCGGCAATGCCTCGATAGGCCCATCCACCGGATGCAATCGCTTCTTCCTGTTAGCCAGCCGCTCACGATGCAGCACCGCATCGATCTCCATCGCCCGCACACGCGTGACGCCGTTGCCCTCCTCCCACGCCGCGCGAAAGCGGTTGGCATCGTCGCGGCGGCAGTAGAAGCATGGGCGGTGACCGGCGGCGAAGGATGTGGCCTCGTCGAGGAAGAACAGCTCGGTCCAGCTACGTGTCGCCATCACATCGCGGCGGCGGCCGCGAAATTCGCAGACGCAAGTGATCCAGGCTGGATTGGACCAGCGCCTGTTCAGGAGCGTTTTGGTCGAAGGATCATGGATGATGCCACGATTGCCGGTGAACGTTCCGCGCTCCGGTGTCGCGACGATGTCGCCTGTCGGCGTGACACGATTTTGCAGCGGCATATCCCTGTCCTCTCCACGTCATTGCGAGCGCAGCGAAGCAATCCAGAAGCAACAAGCCAAGACTGGATTGCTTCGTCGCAAGTGCTCCTCGCAATGACGGCTGAAGAGCTGGTGCCCTAGCCTGCGCCTTCGCGCATCGGCGGCTGGAACGACAGGCCGAGATCCCATGGAAAGAATATCCATGTGTCCTGCGACACTTCGGTGATGTACGTATCCACCAGCGGCCGGCCCATCGGCTTGGCATAGACAGTCGCAAAGTGCGCTTTCGGCAGCATGTCGCGAACGATGCGTGCTGTCTTGCCGGTATCAACGAGGTCGTCGATGATCAGGAGGCCCTTGCCGTCGCCGCCGCCGAGTTTCAGCGCATCGGCCGAGAGCCCCTTCAGTACCTGCAACTCGCCGCGCTTGTTGTGCTCATAGCTCGCGATGCACACCGTATCGATGACGCGCACGCCGAGCTCGCGCGCCACGATCGCTGCCGGCACGAGGCCGCCACGGGTGATGGCGATGATCGCGTGAAATGGACCGGCGCTGTTCAGCCGCCAGGTCAGCGCGCGGCAATCGCGGTGGAATTGATCCCAGGACACCGGGAATGCCTTGCCGGCGCGCTCCTCAGCACTCAATTCCGGATGATCGGCCATGTTCGTCTCCTCACATCGGTCGCCCTCAGGCGGCCGGACTTATGTTGATCCACTCGTTAGTTCACTCTTAATTTCACTTGGGCGCGTTGATTGTCGCCAACATCGCCTTGACGGCCTCCATTGCCGCATTGAGCTTATCCTGATCGCGCGAACGCACCACCAGATTGGTGTTCGGCTTGCCCTGTTCGTCCATGAACGGATAGCTGCCGATGATCGTATCCGGATGCGCCTTCGCGATATCGCGCAGCGGACCACCGACGTCGCCCTCCCTCGCATTGGCCTTCACCGTATCGGATAGCATCCGCAAACCAGATTTCAGCTTCGGCGACACGATGTCCATCATCGCCTGCATGATCGTCGGCACGCCGGCCATCACGATCACATTGTCGATCTTGAAGCCGGGCGCCAGGATGGTCGCGCTCTGGATCAGGTCGGCGCCGTCGGGGATGCGTGCCATCCGCAGCCGGGCTTCGTTCAGGTCGGCGCCGAAGCGCTCCTGGAAGCGCGCGACCACTTCAGGATGGTGATCGATCTTGACGCCGAACGCCTTGGCGACCGCATCCGCTGTAATGTCATCGTGAGTGGGGCCGATGCCGCCAGTGGTAAAAACGTAGGTGTAGCGTTTACGCAGCGCATCGAGCGCCGCGACGATATCCGGCTCATCATCGGAGACGACGCGGACTTCCTTGAGATCGATGCCGATATTGGTGAGGTACTCGGCAATGAATCCGATGTTCTTGTCCTTGGTCCGACCTGACAGAATCTCGTCGCCGATCACCAGGATGCCCGCGGTCACAATCTCGGTCATTTGTCGTTCCTCACCATTCCCGGGACCATGCGCAGGCAAAGCCCTGATGTCACGGGGTTTTGCTGCCGAAACGAGCAGCGTCCAGCCGTTTTTTCAGGCAGCTTTACACGCATCTCATACGAATTGCTCTTGTTGAATGCATATCGTGCTGGCCCGCCCCTTGCTACCATCCCTTTCAGTCGTGCAATCTCCGTACGGCCTCGAAACAACAGTCAGGGTACATGGCAGTCGCGTTCGACGAAATGAACGGGCCCCAAGGCGAACTCCGCCCGGCCTATGAAGAACTCTCCCGCTGGCTCAAGGAGACGCCTCCGGACGCTTTGGAACATCGCCGCCAGGAAGCGGAGCTGCTGTTCCGCCGGATCGGCATCACCTTCGCGGTTTACGGCGACTCCGAATCCACCGAACGGCTGATCCCCTTCGACGTCATTCCGCGGATCATTTCCGGCAAGGAATGGACCCTGCTGGAAAAGGGCCTGAAGCAGCGCACCCGCGCCATCAACATGTTCCTGAAGGACATCTATCACGGCCGCGAAATTCTCCGCGCCGGCCTGATCCCCGATGACCTGATCTTCCAGAACCCGGTGTTCCGTCCGGAGATGAACGGCCAGGACGTCCCCCACGACGTCTATGTGCACATCGCCGGGATCGACATTGTCCGCACCAATCCGGATGAATTCTTCGTTCTCGAGGACAATGCCCGCACGCCCTCCGGCGTCTCTTATATGCTGGAGAACCGCGAGATCATGATGCGGCTGTTCCCCGACCTGTTCGCGCGGCATCGCGTCGCGCCGGTCGAGAAGTATCCGGACGAATTGCTATCCTGCCTGCGCTCCGTCGCACCGCGCTCGGCCTCGACGGAGCCAACCGTCGCGCTCATGACACCCGGCGTCTACAACTCGGCCTACTACGAACATTCGTTCCTGGCCGACAAGCTCGGCGTAGAACTCGTCGAGGGCCGCGACCTTATCGTCAAGAACGATGAAGTCTTCATGCGCACCACTGAAGGCCTCAAACGCGTCGACGTGATCTATCGCCGCGTCGATGACGATTTCCTCGATCCCCTCACCTTCCGCCCGGATTCAGCGCTCGGCGTGCCCGGCCTGATGTCCGCCTATATGGCCGGCAACGTCACGCTGGCCAACGCGGTCGGCACCGGCATCGCCGATGACAAGGCGATCTACAGCTACATGCCGGAAGTGGTGAAGTTCTATCTCGGCGAAGAGCCTATCCTGAAGAATGTGCCGACCTGGCGCTGCCGCGAAGCGGGCGATCTCGCTTATGTGCTCGATCACTTAAGCGAACTCGTCGTCAAGGAAGTCCACGGCTCCGGCGGTTACGGCATGCTGATCGGGCCTGCCGCCACCAAGGCCACCATCGAAGCGTTCCGCGACAAGCTGAAGCGCGAGCCGGAAGGCTTCATTGCACAGCCAACGCTGGCGCTGTCGACCTGCCCGACCTGCACCGAGTCAGGCCTCGCGCCGCGGCATGTCGATCTTCGCCCCTTCGTGCTCACCGGCAGCAAGAACGTCTCCATCGTCGCAGGCGGTCTGACCCGCGTCGCGCTGAAGGAAGGCTCGCTGGTGGTGAATTCCAGCCAGGGGGGCGGCACCAAGGATACATGGATACTGGACGAATAACTCTCGATATAGGCAACCGGACTTCGACCGACGACCCAATTTTCAAAGAGTAACATCCCCGCATGCTGTCGCGCACCGCCGAGAATCTTTACTGGCTAGCCCGCTATGTCGAACGCGCCGAATATCTCGCGCGCACGATCGAGGCGACACTGCGCGTCACCGCGCTGCCGAATACCTATATCGGCCAGACCAACGAATGGGATTCGGCGCTGCTGACCGCAGGCGTCAGCGCAGCCTTTTACGAGATCTATGAGGAAGCCAACGAGACCAACGTCGTCGAATATCTCTCGTTCTCGACGGCCAATCCCTCCTCGATCCGCAACTGCATCGAGGCCGCGCGGCTGAATTCGCGCTCGGTCCGCACCGCACTAACCGGCGAGATGTGGGACACGATCAACAGTGCGTGGCTGGAGCTGCAATCCGCCTGGAGCGGCGGTGCCAAGACACGCGAGCAGCTGGCGAATTTCTTGCGCTTTGTGCAGGAGACATCGCTGCGCTTCGACGGCTCAGCCTACCGCACCATGCTGCGCAACGACGCCTACTGGTTCTCGCGGCTCGGGCTGCATCTGGAGCGCGCCGACAACACTGCGCGCATTCTGGATGTGAAATATCATCTGCTGCTGCCCGAGGATGAACATGTCGGCGGCCCGCTCGATTACTATCAGTGGACTTCGATCCTGCGCTCGGTCTCGGCGCTGACGGCCTATCACTGGGTCTATCGCGAGACGCTGAAGCCGTGGCTGATCGCGGATCTGCTGATCCTCAACGACACGCTGCCGCGCTCGCTGGCGAGCTGCTACGGCAATCTCGTCCGCAATCTCGACCAGATCGGCGTGTCCTATGGCCGTCAGGGCGCAGCGCAGCGCCACGCCCGCGGCGTCCGAAACCGCCTCGAACACAGCAACATGCAGGATATTTTCCAGCATGGGTTGCATGAATTCATCCAGGAATTCATTGCAGATAACAGCCGTCTGGGCGACATCATTGCCAAACAATACCTGATTTGAGCTAGCGTCCCGGCTCATCTGCAGATTCGGACACGTTGCCATGCGCCTGCGTATCGCCCATTCGACCACCTATCGCTACGAGCCGCCGGCTTCGGGCGTGATCCAGATTCTGCGGATGACCCCGGGCAGCCATGACGGCCAGTATGTCGCCGAGTGGCAGATCGACGTTTCCACGGATTCGCGCCTCGATCTGCATGAGGATGCATTCGGCAATGTCACCCATGTGCTGACCCACGGGCCCATCGCGGACCTCACGGTCACCGTCGAAGGCCTGATCGACACCCAGGACACCGGGGGCGTGCTGAAGGGCACCGATGAGCGGTTTCCGCCGAGCTTCTTCCTGCGCCAGACCGACCTGACCGACGCCAGCGCGGCGATGCAGACCTTTGCCAAGGATCTGTCACCAAGCGCGGAGACCGACGTACTTGGCTTCCTGCACGCGTTGATGATGGCCATCAACGAGCACATGACCTTCGACGTCGATCCAACCAGCACCGGTACTTCGGCGAGCGAGGCCTTCATCGGCAAGCGTGGCGTCTGCCAGGATTACGCCCATATCTTCATCGCCTGTGCCCGCTCGGCCGGCGTCCCTGCCCGCTTCGTCTCCGGCCATTTCTGGCGTGCCGATGGCGAGACCAACCAGCAGGCCGGCCATGCCTGGGCCGAGGCCTATGTCCCGGATCTCGGCTGGGTCGGCTTCGACCCCGCCAATGCCATCTGCACCACCGACGCCCATGCCCGCGTTGCCATCGGCCTGGATTACCTCGGCGCAGCCCCCGTCCGCGGCACCCGCTATGGCGGCGGCACGGAAACCCTGACCGTCGCCGTCAAGGTCGATCAGGCCAATGGCCGCGGCCAGTCGCAATCGCAGAGCCAGTCCTGAACAAGCTCAAATTGGTTTTTCCGAGGTTGCCCGGTCGATACCCACCGCGTAAGACGCTTCCCTGACCAAGGGACCGACGATGACCTATTGCTGCGGAATTCTCGTCAAGGACGGCCTGGTGATGATCGCGGACACGCGCACCAATGCCGGGCTCGACAACATCTCGACCTTCCGCAAGCTGCACATTTTCAACCAGCCCGGCGACCGCATCATGGCGGTGGCCTCCGCAGGCAATCTCGCCATCAGCCAATCGGTGCTCTCCACCCTGAGCGAGGGGCTGGAGAACCCGACCACCGGCGAGCTGGAGACCCTGCTGAACGCGCCCACGATGTTTCAGGCTGCGCAGCGCATCGGCCGCGCCATCCGGCACGTCAACGCCACCGAGGGCAAGGCGCTGGAGGCCGAGGATATCAATTTCGACGTCTCATTCCTGTTCGGCGGCCAGATCAAGGGCGCCAAGATGCGCCTGTTCATGATCTACCCGGCCGGCAATTTCATCGAATGCACGGTGGACACGCCCTATCTGCAGATCGGAGAGCACAAATATGGCAAGCCGGTGCTCGACCGCGCGATGCATTACGACGTCGAACTCTATGAGGCGCTCAAGACCGGCCTGATCTCGATGGACTCGACCATGCGCTCCAATATCGGCGTCGGTCTGCCAATCGATGTGCTGGTGGTGCGTACCGATGTCTGCGACGCCGATCTCAATCACCGTATCGAAGCCGGCGAGCCCTATTTCCATGACCTGCGCTCGCGCTGGTCGGCAGCACTGCGCGCGGCCCATCAAAACATTCCGCGCCCGCCCTACAAGAAAGACAATTGAGCGCGGCCGCGATGACCGCAACCCCGATGAAATGGCGCATCATGACGGAGGCAGACCTGTCGTCCGTCCTCGCTATCGCCGATGCCGTTCATCCCGATTTTCCCGAAGATGAGGTCGTGTTCGCGAACCGCCTGGCGCTCGATCCAAACGGTTGCGCCGTGCTCGAGGCCCAGGACGGGATCAAGGGTTACCTCGTCAGCCATCCCTGGCAATTCAGGGAGCCGCCATCGCTGAACAGCCTGCTGACAATGCCCGCAGCGCCCTCGACCTTCTACATTCACGATCTCGCATTGCTGCCCGAAACCCGCAGATCTGGCGCGGCGACTGTGGCCGTCGATATGATGGCGGCACGCGCCAGGCTGATGCAACTGCCCAACATGACACTTGTTGCCGTCAACAATTCAGTTCATTTTTGGCAGCGGCACGATTTCACCATCATGCGCGATTCCGAATTGGATCAGAAACTGCAAAGCTACGGCGACAACGCACGTTTCATGGTCCGGGACCTCACTCAAAAAGACCTCTCGTAAAAAGAAAACAGGGACGAAACAGATGACCAACAAGATCGCACTCGTGACCGGAGCTGGCACCGGCGTCGGCCGTGCCGCGTCGCTCGCGTTGATGAATGCCGGTTTCACCGTCGTGCTCGCCGGTCGCCGGCTCGAACTGCTGCAAGAGACCCAGAAGCTCGGCGCGGCCAATGGCGGCAAGAGCCTCCCCGTGAGCGCCGACATGGCCGACCCCGCCTCCATCGCCGCGCTGTTCGCCAGGATCATGCAGGAATTCGGCCGGCTCGACGTGCTGTTCAACAATGCCGGCATGGGCGCGCCCGCGATTCCGTTCGAAGACCTCGGCCTCGAACAATGGCAGGCCGTGGTGAACACCAATCTCACCGCGCCGTTCCTGTGCACGCAGCACGCCTTCCGCATCATGAAGGATCAGACGCCCCGCGGCGGCCGCATCATCAATAACGGCTCGATCTCAGCGCATGCGCCGCGCCCGTTCTCCGCCGCCTACACGTCGACCAAACACGCCATCACCGGCTTGACCAAGGCCAGCAATCTCGACGGCCGCGCCTATGACATCGCCGTCGGCCAGGTCGATATCGGCAATGCCGCCACCCCCATGACCGACCGCATGGTCAACGGCCCCGGCGTGCTGCAGCCGGACGGCACGTCGAAGCAGGAGCCGCGCATGGACGCCAAGGCCGTCGGCGACGCTGTCGCCTATATGGCCGGCCTGCCGCTCGATGCCAATGTGCTGACCATGACGGTCATGGCGACGAAGATGCCGTTCGTTGGACGCGGCTAAAACGTAATCCGCCTCAGCAGCATTGCGATTGCATGACATGGGGAGCCGCGGCATCATCGCCGCGGTTTCGGGGGATTGATGCTTCAGCTACAATCGGCGTTCGGCGTCATCGCACTTTTGGGGATCGCCTGGGCGCTCGGTGAAAACCGCAGCAAGGTGTCGCTGAGACAGGCCGCGATCGGTCTCGCATTGACGATCGTCGCTGCCGTGATCCTGCTGAAGCTTCCCGTCGTGACGCGCGCCTTCAGCAGCATCAACGGTGCTGTCAGCACCATCGCCGCAGCGTCGCGCGCCGGCACCTCCTTCGTGTTCGGCTATCTCGGCGGCGGCGCATTGCCGTTCGATCTCAAGAATCCCGGCGCGGATTTCGTGCTCGCGCTGCAGGCACTCCCCGTGGTGCTGGTCATCAGCGTGCTGACCAGCCTGTTATTCTACTGGCGTATCCTGCCGCCGATCGTGCGCGGCATGGCGTGGCTGCTCGAACGCACGCTCGGCATCGGCGGCGCGGTCGGGCTGTCAACGGCCGCGAACATCTTTCTGGGCATGGTCGAAGCCCCGTTGTTTATTCGCCCTTACCTCGCGCAGCTCACGCGCAGCGAACTGTTTCTGGTGATGACGGGCGGCATGGCGGGGATCGCCGGTACCGTGCTGGTGCTCTACGCCACTTTCATGGCGCCGCTGATCCCTGATGCGTCGGCGCATTTCGTGATTGCTTCCGTGCTCTCGGCGCCAGCTGCGATCCTTGTCAGCCTGATCATGGTGCCTGAGACGGAGGATCGTCGCACAGGTGGATTGCTCGCCAATCCGGACGCATCGGCCACGAGCACGATAGATGCGATCGTCAAGGGCACGAGTGCAGGCATCGAACTACTCGTCAACATCATCGCCCTGCTGCTGGTCTTCGTGGCGCTGATGTATCTCATGAACGCGATCCTCATGATGATGCCCACCGTGGGAGGCAACACGCTGTCAGTACAGCGCCTACTGGGTTACGTGATGGCACCGGTGTGCTGGCTGATGGGCCTGCCGTGGGACCAGGCGCTGACCGCGGGCTCGCTGATGGGCGTCAAGACGATCCTCAACGAGTTGATCGCCTATGTTCAATTGGCGAAGCTCGGTCCCGATGCGCTGGATGCGCGCTCGCGCCTCATCATGCTTTATGCGCTGTGCGGATTTGCAAATTTTGCCAGCCTCGGAATTATGATCGGAGGCCTGGGCACGATGGCGCCGGAACGTCGTAACGAAATCAACGCGCTCGGCGTGAAGTCGATCGTCTCGGGGACGCTGACGACCTGCCTGATGGGCGCGATCGTCGGCATGCTCACCTGAGATACGCCGCCAGCGCCGGTCAGCCGATCGTCCGCTGCAGCAGATCAAGCCAGTTGCCCGCGCCGAGCTTGCCGAGCAGCGTCTCGGAATAGCCCTTGGCGCGCAAGGCCACGAACAGCACCTGCAGGCCCGCCGCGGAGTCGATGGCCTCGGGCACCACCGCCCCGTCGAAATCCGATCCCAGCCCGACATGATCCTCGCCCAGCTTCTGCAGCAGATAGTCGATCTGCTGCACCATCAGCTCGATGCCGGTGTCGGGCCGCATGCTGCCGTCGGGGCGCAGGAAGCAGGTCGCGAAATTAAGGCCGACCATGCCGCCGGTGTCGCGGATCGCGGCGAGCTGCTTGTCGGTGAGATTGCGCGGCGACGGGCACAGCGCATGGGCATTGGAATGGGTTGCCACCAGCGGCGCCTTCGACAGCCGCGCCACATCCCAAAAACCCTTCTCGGTGATGTGCGACAGGTCGACCAGAATCTTCAGGTCATTGCAGGCGCCGATCAACCGCTCGCCGGCCGCGGTGAGACCGTCGCCGAGATCCGGCCCGGACGGGAAGTGAAACGGCACGCCATGGCCGAAGATGTTGGTCCGGCTCCACACCGGCCCGATCGACCGCAACCCAGCCGCATAGAGAACGTCGAGGAATCTGAGCTCGGCGTCGATGGCCTCCGCGCCTTCCAGATGGACCACCACGGCCAGCGCCTTGCGCTCAATGGCGGACCGGATTTCGGCGGTGGTGGTGCAGATCGCCACCGCGCCTGCGGAAGCGCGTTCGAGCTGCAGCAGGATGGCCAGTTCGGCGACGACGGAATTGCGCGCCTCGTCCATCGTCAGCGGCTCGGGAAGCGGCACGGCGTAGCGTCCGCCCGTCATCTGCGCCATGAATCCCGATGACGCCTGAGCCGCCGGCGAATACAGCGCGAACAGCCCGCCGACGAACGCGCCGGCCTTCGCCTTCGGCAGGTCGATGTGACCGGCGGCTTCCCCGGTCAGGAAGTCGGATACCGGATCGTGCGATTGCGATTTGTACAGCCGCAGCAGCACATCGTTGTGACCGTCGAAAACCGGAACGGATGCAGTCATGAGATACTCGTTGAGGGCCAGGGCAGCGACGGGCTCAGCATAGCTGATTCAACGCCACTGCGACGCGCGAACAAGGCACGCGTCGCATTTCCGCACGCGAACTACCGGACTTCCACCGTCTTGAATTCCGCCGGAAGGATCACTTCCAGCAGTTCGCAATTGTCGGAGTAATCGCGGATGAGGTGCCTGATGCGCGGCGGCTGGGTCCAGCATGACCCCTGACGCATGGTCATCTCGCCCTCGCCTTCCATATAGGCCTTCACCCAGCCGTTCAGCACATAGACCAGCTGAAACTCGGCATCGTGATAGTGAAGCTTGGAGACCTCTTTCGGATCGCAAGGTCCGATCAGCCGGATGACATGCGCGTGCGCCAAACCGCCGGTCGCAGCGGCAACGCCGAGATCGCGATACTTCGCGTAGGCACGCAGGCCGTCGCCGAGAAATGCTTCTTCCTGATAATGACTGATCGCGACGCGCTGCTTGCGGCGCGGGCCGGGTTTCGCGACAGCTTTTGCACTCGCCTTGGCTGGCTTGCCAACAGAGAGCTTCTTTGCTGCTTTCGCTACCGCCTGTGTCGCAGGCTTCTTCGTCGCAGCCGCTTTCGCTGCGCTCTTTGACGTTCGCTTCAGCTTCGCCATGTCGTGTTTCCCACCCGGCGCAATGCCGAACAAACGGCCAGCGCGTCCGGGAACCTAGCTGTAGTTCAGCACAGCGGCAATTCATCCGGCGCGTTGAGAGGCGCGGACTAGTGCAACCGGAAGACGCCATCCACGGCACGAAGCTCGGCCGGCTTGATCAGTTTCGAATGCGCGACGGTTACCGCAAAGAGCGGGCCATCGAGCTTCTCTTGCCAGAAATCCAGGAAATCCTTCAGCGCGGGAAACTTCGGAAACAAATCATAGTTCTGCCAGACATAGGTCTGCAGCAGCGAGGGGTGATCGGGCATGCGGTAGAGGATCTGCGCCGTCGTCAGTCCGTAGCCAAGCACCTGCTTCCTGAAATCGTCAGAAGCTGCATTTCTCGAGACCATGTTCAACCTCCATGGACAGAGCGCATTCGGCTAAGTGGATTCCGGTTTGGCGTCGAACTTCGCTCTGCTCTCCTGTGACCGTGCTGACTGCAGCGAACCGGCTTCCACTTCGCCCATGACAACACGATGCATGAAATGTGACGCAAGCAACGTCTTCATCACAAGCTTAAAAGTTTAATAATGTATTGAAAGCCGAGTGTTAGCAGCCACTTACCGTGGATGCTAACGGATTCGAGAGCCGGTATCGGAGGGTCTTAACCAATTCTGGCACCCGTCATATTTGAGTGCCAAAATATTTGATACAGACCCTTGCCGGTGAGGAACGTTCGGCCTATGTCCGGACCAGCTGCGCTGGCACTTGTTGGCTCAGACTGCCAATTTAAATTTCTCAAGCATCTACAGAAACTTAGGAGGACTGCATGAAATTCCGTCCGCTTCACGATCGCGTTGTGGTCAAGCGTATCGACGCCGAAGAGAAGTCCGCTGGCGGCATCATCATTCCGGATAGCGCCAAAGAGAAGCCCTCCCAGGGCGAGATCGTCTCCGTCGGCCCGGGCGGCCGCGACGAAGCCGGCAAGCTGATCCCGATCGATCTGAAGGTCGGCGAGCGCGTGCTGTTCGGCAAGTGGTCGGGCACCGAGGTCAAGATCGATGGTCAGGACCTGCTGATCATGAAGGAAAGCGACATCATGGGCGTCCTCGAAGGTGCCGCTCCCGCCAAGAAGAAGGCCGCTTAAGCGCCTTTTCCCCACCCATCCTGATTTTCAAGGAAGCAAAACATGTCAGCTAAAGAAGTGAAATTCGGCGTTGATGCCCGCGACAAGATGCTGCGCGGCGTCGACATTCTCGCCAACGCCGTGAAGGTGACGCTCGGTCCGAAGGGCCGCAACGTCGTCATCGACAAGTCGTTCGGCGCGCCCCGCATCACCAAGGACGGCGTCACCGTCGCCAAGGAAATCGAGCTCGACGACAAGTTCGAGAACATGGGCGCCCAGATGGTGCGCGAAGTGGCCTCGAAGTCGGCCGACGCGGCCGGCGACGGCACCACCACCGCCACCGTGCTTGCCCAGGCCATCGTCCGTGAAGGCGCCAAGTCGGTTGCCGCCGGCATGAACCCGATGGATCTGAAGCGCGGCATCGACCTGGCTGTGGAAGCCGTGGTTGCTGACCTCGTCAAGAACTCCAAGAAGGTCACCTCGAACGACGAAATCGCCCAGGTTGGCACGATTTCGGCCAACGGCGACGCGGAAATCGGCAAGTTCCTCGCAGATGCGATGAAGAAGGTCGGCAACGAGGGCGTCATCACGGTTGAAGAAGCCAAGTCGCTCGAAACCGAACTCGACGTCGTCGAAGGCATGCAGTTCGACCGCGGCTACATCTCGCCCTACTTCGTCACCAACGCCGACAAGATGCGCGTTGAATTCGACGACGCCTACATCCTGATCAACGAGAAGAAGCTCTCCTCGCTGAACGAGATGCTGCCGCTGCTCGAAGCCGTCGTGCAGACCGGCAAGCCGCTCGTCATCGTCGCGGAAGACGTCGAAGGCGAAGCTCTCGCTACCCTCGTCGTCAACCGTCTGCGTGGCGGCCTCAAGGTTGCTGCCGTCAAGGCACCGGGCTTCGGCGATCGCCGCAAGGCCATGCTGCAGGACATCGCGATCCTGACCGGCGGCCAGGCGATCTCGGAAGATCTCGGCATCAAGCTCGAGAACGTCACGCTCGCCATGCTCGGCCGCGCCAAGAAGGTGATGATCGACAAGGAAAACTCCACCATCGTCAACGGCGCCGGCAAGAAGGCCGACATCGAAGCACGCGTGGCGCAGATCAAGGCGCAGATCGAAGAAACCACTTCGGACTATGACCGTGAGAAGCTGCAGGAGCGTCTCGCCAAGCTGGCTGGCGGCGTTGCCGTCATCCGCGTTGGCGGCGCGACCGAAGTCGAAGTGAAGGAGCGCAAGGACCGCGTTGATGACGCGATGCATGCGACCCGCGCTGCGGTTGAAGAAGGCATCGTCCCCGGCGGCGGCGTCGCTCTGCTCCGCGCTTCGGAACAGCTGAAGAAGATCAAGACCGCAAACGACGACCAGAAGACCGGCGTCGAGATCGTCCGCAAGGCCCTGTCGGCTCCGGCTCGCCAGATCGCCATCAACGCAGGCGAAGACGGTTCGGTCATCGTCGGCAAGGTCCTCGAGACCGCGACCTACAGCTACGGCTTCGACTCGCAGACCGGCACCTACGGCGACATGCTCAAGAAGGGCATCATCGATCCGACCAAGGTTGTCCGTGCAGCGATCCAGAACGCAGCTTCGGTTGCCGGCCTGCTGATCACCACGGAAGCCATGGTTGCCGAGCTGCCCAAGAAGGGCGGCGCAGGCGCAGGCGGCATGCCTCCGGGCGGCGGCATGGGCGGCATGGACTTCTAAGTCCACGCTGTTCAAGCGAACTATCAAATGCAGAACCCCGGCAGCAATGCCGGGGTTTTTGTTTGGCTGATACTCAAGTCTTTTGAATTTCATGTCTGATAAAGTTAGACTCTTTCACTTTTCGTCGGCAGTTTTTCCAGTACAGCTTCGAGAAGCTCTTGAAGGCTCGTGATTTGATTGATTAGTTCGACGGCCTCTCGCCTATTAATCCGCTGACAATTATCTCGCTGCCAAAGCACACCGGCCCGAGGATTTCCTTGGACCCATCGCAATCCGAAAGATGGGTATCGCTGCGCTCACCCATCCGACACACTTCGACCTCCGCCGAAACATCGCCGTTGGCGATCCTGTACGACGTGACCATCGCCTAGGGAGCATGGATCATGAAACAGGTTATCCGCATCGAGCCGCTATCGGCCTACATGGAGCGGCGGCGGGCGCCGGTGTCCGCCGTGACCCGCCACGGCGACACGCTCTATGTGTCGGGTTTTCCGCCGTTCGATCCAGCCACGGGTGAGATCGTCGTCGGCGCGTCGGTGGAGCGCCAGACCGAGATCGTGCTTGATCAGCTGAAACTTTGCGTCGAGACCGCGGGCTCATCGCTGGACCAGGTGCTCAAATGCAACGTCTATTGCACCTCGGCCGAACACTTCCCCGCCGTGAACGCGATCTACGCGCGTTATTTTCCCAACGACCCGCCTGCCCGCATCTTCGTCTGCGTGCCGACATGGTTCGCCGATTTCGATATCGAAATCGATTGCATCGCGGCGATCGGCTAACCCGCCTCCGCGTGCGTCAGGATCAGCTTCAGCAATCCCGGAAACCGCGCGTCAATGTCGGCCTCGCGGACAACGTTGCGATGCTCGACGCCGCGCTTGGTGGTCTGCACCACGCCAGCCTCGCGCAGGATGCGAAAGTGATTGGAGACCGTCGACTTGGCCATGGTGCAGGGTGCCGCCGCCGCGCACGACATGCAGTCGTGCTGGCCGATCATCGCCTTGACCATCTGCAACCTCGCCGGATCGGCCAGCGCCGAGAGCACGCCGGCCAGCGTGATGTCCTTGGTTGCTGGGTGAACGAACTGAACCATGAAAAAAGATATAGGCGTCCCCTTGCGTTCGTTCAATAGTCCCATACTTCCGAACTATTGAAGCATCCAAGAGGAATCACGACCATGACCAAGACATTCGAAGGCAAAGTTGCGCTGGTGACCGGCGGCTCCAAGGGCATCGGCGCTGAAATCGCTATTCAGCTCGCCGCCGGGGGCGCTGCCGTCGCCGTCAATTACGCATCCAGCAAGAAGGGCGCCGACGAGGTCGTCGCGAAGATCACTGCCAAGGGCGGCAAGGCCATCGCGGTGCACGGCAATCTCGCCGAGCCGGACGGCGCCAAATCGGTAGTGGCCGAGACCGTCAAGGCGTTCGGGCCGATCGACGTTCTCGTCAACAATGCGGGCGTCTATGAATTCGCCCCTCTCGACAGCATTACGCCGGAGCACTTCCACAAACATTTCGATCTGAACGTGCTCGGGCTGCTGCTCGTCTCGCAGGAAGCGGCCAGACACTTCAACGCCAATGGCGGCAGCATCATCAACATCTCATCGGGCGTCTCGACGATCACCCCACCGGGCTCGGCGGTCTACACCGCGACCAAGGCCTCGGTCGATGCGATCACATCGGTACTGGCAAAGGAGCTTGCGCCGCGCAAGATCCGCGTCAACGCCGTCAATCCCGGCATGATCGCGACCGAGGGCGTGGTATCAGCCGGATTCCATGAAGGCGACATGCGCAAGTGGATCGAATCCGTCACGCCCATGGGCCGCATCGGCAAGGTCGAGGAAATCGCCTCCGTCGTCGCATTCCTCGCTTCTGATGCTGCATCTTACGTGACGGGCGAAACGCTGCACGCCACCGGCGGCTTCAGGTAACCCACGCGCTCTGCTCAACAGTCTATCCGACATAGCCAAGGGCGGTGCAATCAGCACCGCCCTTGCTTGTTATCGCGAGGCCAGATCTCTCCTCGCCTCAATCATCATCACCGGCGGACGGCGGCATCTGCGGCATAGACGGTGTCTGCATGCGATCCGCCGCTGATGGCTTCATGCGTTCGCGTGACGGAGCTTGCCCACGCATCATCTGAGCCTGATCGTGCTCGATCTGCGGAAAGAACACATCATAGCAAGCGCGGCTCAATCGCGGTCCTGCGCTGCGCAAGCAATTTTCTACCCGCCCCTCATCCGGCATTGCCGATGTACAGAGGCGAAACGCATCGGGCGTGCAGGCTTCGCGCTGTGCCTCCGTGCCGCTGCCCAAAGCCGCGACGCTGGAACCCGCAATCAACGCCACGACGGTCGTCAGGCTTGTCAGAGTGTTTGCCATCAGTCCTGTCCTTACGAAGTTATGACAGGTGAAATTCTCAACGGCGCGCCCGGTTCCTTCCTGGCCGCTCACATGCTGCTGAAAATGCAGGCTTAAGCGAGCGTAACGACAGAGCCGACAAAGCGATTCAGTTGACCGCCTGCGTGCTTTCGTCGATCTCGTCGGTCCACACCTTGAAACTCACCAGCGTGTTCGGCCCAAAAGTTTGCGTGATCGGCACATCCGCCGCATCGCGGCCCTGCGCGATCAACACGCGTCCGATGCGCGGGATATTGTTGCGGGCATCAAACGTATACCAGCGGCCGCCGATATAGGCTTCGAACCAGCCGGCGAAATCGCCGTCGGCCCATGGCTTCGGCATGCCGATGTCACCGAGATAGCCGGTGCAGTAGCGCGCTGGAATATTCATGCAGCGGCAGAAGGTGATGGCCAGATGTGCATAGTCGCGGCAAACGCCCTTCCCCTCGTTGTAAGCGTCCCAGGCGGTCTTGGTCGCGCGTGCGTGCTCGTAACCGAACTGGATATGGTTATGCACGAAATCGCAGATTGCCTGCACGCGCGCCCAGCCAGGCACAGTCTTCTCAAACAGCTGCCAAGCGACGTCCGACAGCCGATCCGTCTCGCAGTAACGGCTGCCGAGCAGATAGACGATCGTCTCGGCCGGCAGATCCTCTACCGCATGCTGGATGGCTGACGGCACGATGATATCCGGCTTGCCGCTATCGTTGACGATCCCGTCGGCTTTAAACGTGATGCGGCCCGTCGGCGCGACGATACGGCTGCACCAGTTGCCAAAGCCATCGCGATACGGCGTGATCGGAACTGAGGGATTTATCGTGAGATAGTCCGGCACCACCACGTCGGAGGCACGCGTGAAGTGCATGCCCATCACGATCATGACAGGCGTCGGCTGCGGGAAATCATAGATCATCTCGTAGCCAACACGGATCTTCATGCAAAACACCTCATCCCGGCAAATCGTTGATTTCAAAAGCGAGACATCGCAAGCGTTGCACATTGCGCGACGATCTTGCGAGAAAAACCCAGCGCAAGTGTCGGCCAGAATGTAATCGATGTCAGATACATCCTCGAAATGGCGACAAAACGTCCAATAACAAGACAATCATAGCGAAATTTGACGAAACACCGGATCGCTTAAAGAAATCGATGGCTAATGTCTGTGAATAGGCGCACGCTGAACGGATGCCGGATCTCAGCAGCGACATGCGCGCGTGACCACGAGATCGCGCCGTGAGACCGTTACTTTCAAGCATCCTTTCCAGTTGAAGGGCCTTGGTCGTTTGATCCCGGCGGGGTCGTATGACGTCATCACCGATGAGGAGATGATCGAGGGACTGTCCTTCGCCAGCTATCGGCGCACGGCGACCATGATGATCGTGCCCGGTGCACCACCCCATACAAGTTCCATGGAGATGATCTCCATTGGGTCGCTTGAGCTCGCGGATGTGCAGCGCATCGATGCGAGCGCACCATGACCGACACTCCCGTCGAGCTGGATAGCCGCCGCGGCATGGCGGCACAGAAAGCCACCGATATCCGGCGCAGTCTCGCCGAAGTCGAATCCAATGCCGCAGCACTGCGTGAGCGGCAGCTGGCACTCGAAGAGCAGTTACTGACCACGCCGGCCACCACATGGCCTGAGGCTGCAGCAAAGGCGCGCTACGTCCTCAATCTCTACGGCGCATCGCTCAGCGCACAGGATACCCAGCACCGCGATCTGATCGCGATCGTGCTGGACGACTTCACGCGGCTTGCCGCCAACGACTGATCCCATCATTACGCAGGTCGCAGCGATCCCGCAGCAGCCAGCGCTCAACCGAAAGCATCCTCATGCAGAACCTCTTGCACCGTCACGTTCAAGTCGCAGAATCTCTCCGCCTCGGCGTGGAGTCCGGCTGGTACAGCACCAAGATCAGCGGAACCTTTGTTACGGGCCCACATCCCACCGAGGCCGAATGCTTGCGCAAGATCGCTGAACTCAACCCTGTCGTACCGAAGCGCAAGGTCTAACGCGGGAAGACGACGATGGCGCTTACACACGGTGTTTTCCAGAGCTTCGAATATAATCGCATGGTTGTCCTGTTCTCGATGATGAATGACGCGACCGAAGTCACCTGCGCGATCAGCACCAGTGCGATGGACGAGCTTGAAAAGGCGAAGCGCACCAAGCCCGAACAACGCGAGGAACAATTCGTCCGGCTGCGTGATCGCATCGAGGCCTGCGCAGCGCGCAAATTCGCGAACGCCGAATTTGAGGGCAAGCCGCCCGGTATCGTGCTGCGCAGCATCGATTTCCGGTAGTCTCTCCCACCATTGAACCCTTCCTCCTCGCGGTGTGACCAACGCCTGTCACACGCGAGAGGTCGAGCCATGCGCCACTTTCCAAGCCTGAACCGTTGCGCCATCCGCGTCCTGTTCGCTGCCATGCTGGCGAGCGCAGCAATGCCGATCGCGCAAGCTGCCGCCGACGATGCACAGCAATGTACCGATGCCTCCGGCGTCCTGGCGATCGCGGCCTGCGACCGCGCCATCGCGTCGGGCAATTACCGCGGCCGCCAGCTTGCTGAGCTGCATTTCAACCGCGCCTTCGAATATCACGAGCGGCACGAGAGCGGCCCAGCCATGGCCGCCTTCGACGAAGCCATCCGCCTGAACCCGGATTATGCCCGCGCCTATTTCATGCGCGGCAATCTCTGGCTCGCCCGCGGCGATAACGACCGCGCCATCAGCGACTTCAGCGTGGCGCTCGGTCTCGATCCCAACAATACCGATGCCTATGTTAATCGCGGTGTCGCCTGGTACGCCAAGGACGATAACGACCGCGCTATTGCCGACTACGACATGGCGATCCGTCTCAATCCGCAGGAAGGCGGCGCCTACAGCAATCGCGGCGGCGCCTGGCTTGTGAAGGGCGATCATACGCGCGCCATCGCCGATTTCGGCGAAGCAATCCGGATCAATCCGAACGACCCCTGCCCGGTGTTCAACCGCGGCTTCGCCTTCAGCCTGAAGGGGGACAACGATCATGCCATCGCCGACTACAACGAGGCGATCCGCATCGCACCGACCTATGTGGCGGCGCTGACCAATCGTGGCAGCGTGTGGTCCAACAAGGGCGACAACGACCGCGCCATGGCCGATTTCAATGCGGCGCTGCGCATCAATCCGAAATACGCCAAGGCGCTCTATCTGCGCGGCATGACACGGCTTGAAATGGGCGACATTACGGGCGGCGCAGCAGATGTCGCCAGCGCACGGAAGATCGATCCGAAGGTCGGCTCATAATGACTGAACACGCATCGCCCTCAAGGGTGACACGTCGGTCATATCGATCAGTCGAGTTTGGCAACCACGATGAGGCGCTTCACTTCGCCGTTGCGATAGGCCTGCAGGAACTTGTTGTAGTCCCGGAACGAGACGCAGCCATTGGAATCGCCATTAGGACCGAGCATGTAGGTATGCGCGAGCAGACCCGTGCGGCCATGGATCGCGCCCTCGCCGCCGACCGGCGTCAGGCGCAGCGCGGCCACGCCGTGGAACAGAGCCTCGCGCGGCTTCAGATCATAGATGTGTGGCGGCGTCACGCCGCGCATCTTCTCATGGGCATAAGCGGGATTGTCGAGACGGCTGCCGAGGCCGGAATGCGCTTCCAGCTTGGTGCCGTCGGGCATGTACACTTTACGCGCGGAGATATCGTAGACCGCGGTGGTGCGATCGCTCAGGGTGGGCTCATTGCTGGCCGCCGCATCGGTGCCGTTGCTCAGCACGCCGCCGTCGGAGCCGGCATAAGCGAGCACGGGGCCGGACTGCGGAGCGTTGCCGCCGAACAGTTTCTCGAAGACGTTGAAATTGCCGGACTTGGGCTGTGCGGCCAGCGCCAGCCGTGCCTTCTGCACCAGCGAGTCGTGGCCATAGGCGCCGCCCCTGGCGGCGCTGGCCTGTGCGACCGGCTGCGACGGCGCTTGTGTCGCCTGCTGCGGCGCGGACGGCGCACGGGCATCCGAGGGCCGTGCGGCCGGCATCGGAATGCTGTCGACGAGCTGGCGCACCGTCGGTGCCGGCTGCATCAGCGCGACTTCCTGCGGCTTTGCAGCCGGTGCGGGGACTACGGACTCGGAAGCTGGCGTGCGCCTGACGAAGCGCTCGGGCGCAGCGCCCATCGAATAGGTCGGGTCGAACCAGGCGACTTGGCGCTTCGGCTCGGGCTGCGCGGCAGCGAGCGGCGCATTCACGGCCGGCTCGAAACGCTCGGAGAAGGATGTGCGGTGTTCGGTGCGTGAGAAGCGGCCGTCGAAGCGTTCGGCGAAGGACGACTGGCCAACGCCCGCATCATTGCCGAGATTGGCGGAGACCATCGCAGGCTGCACGCCGTTCTGGAAAAGCTTGCCGGCGAGCGTCCATCCACCGGTCAATGCGACGGCGGCAAGAGCAGCGCCGGTCACGAACATGCGTGAACTGGATTTCGACACTTGATGCTGGCCTCGGCGTGAGGGTGCAGAATGGTTCAACGCACGTTTACTGCTGCTCATACGCCTGACGTCCAACACACGTTTACTAAGCTCCCTGCCCGTTGTGCCTGACGAGACACACAGGTCTCGAAAAGCACCGCGCAGGGATGCGAAACGCCATTAAGGCGAGTTTTAGTTAAATGCGAATTAATTGGAGGTCCCCCACCGATTGCCTACCTAAAGGCCTGCCAATCATGGCCTTTTTGAGTAACCGACAGGACGAATTCGGGGAACCTGCGAGAGCTTTGTGGGCTCTCGCAGGCCGGTCTCAGGCGCGCTGGGGTTTTGGGTCACGCCCGGCCCGAACTATTGGCGCGCTGTGATTAGGTCATTGGCCTAGTGCGAGGCTGGTGCGCGTGGAACCACATTTCCTTTTGCGGTATTTAGGTAATCAAAAAGATCGATTTGTGCCGGCTAAGGCGTCAAATGATCACGACCTCAGTAGTTCAGCTTCGGATACCAGTCGGTGCCCCGCCCTTCCGGCGTAACGTCCAGAATCGTCCAGAGCGGCATCAGATCCGGCGCCCCGCGCGGGTCCTGGCCGGGATCGGCCGTAGATCCATCCATCTCGCCGCTCCAGAAATGGCGAATCTTGCCGCTGCGGCGGGTGAAGACGTTGAAGGCAGCGTCGTCGCCGCCGTCCTTGGTCAGCCCGTGATAGTCACGGCTGAACGCGCCGGAGGTGTCCGAGAACAGCGGCAGGTAATGCCAGCCACGCTGCTTCTTGAAGGCGCCCAGCCGCTCGATCGGCGAGCGCGCCACAACGGCCAGCGCCACGCGCTGGGTAATGTCAGGCACCTCGCCGTCCCAGGCCGACAGCAGCGATGTGCACATCGGGCACGGCTTCTCGCGCTGCGGCCCATACATGTAGGAGTAAACGACGAGTGTCTGCTTGTCGCCGAACAGGCCCGCGAAATTCACGGGGCCCTTCTCGCCGATGAAGTCGTAGTCCTTGGTCACCTCGCCGCCATCTGGCAGCGCACGACGCAGCTCCGCGACGCGTTCGATCTGACGCCGCAGTTCGATCTCCTCGACAAGCAACGCATTACGCGCATCGCGGTATTCACGGCTCTCATTGGGATAGCGAAAACTGGCCCTCTTCACGAGTTCGGACGCAGGCGTCAGGCTGGAACCGGTCATGACATGATCCTCCCTTGGTGAATTTCAACGTGTTCCGTCTGAAAGACGTTCCGGGAGCGGCCAATCCGACATGACGATCCACAAATTCATCATGCGCAGCTTCGTGAACGGCCAGAACACGCATGACGGTCATTGACGCGCCGAGCATGGACGCACATGAGTGCGCCATGCGCCTGTTTCATTTCAGCGAAGAGAACAACATCGAAGTCTTCATGCCGCGGCAGGTGGAGGTTGCGACGCCTCGCGCCCAGGGACAGGAGTGGCTCAACGGCCCCTTGGTCTGGGCGATCGATGACTGGCATGCGCCGATGTATCTGTTCCCGCGCGACTGCCCGCGCATTTTTGTCTGGCCGACAGCGACGACAACGCCGGAATACCTCACCGCCTACAAGAAGATGACCTCCTGCCGCATGGTCGCGCATATCGAGTTCGGCTGGCTGGACAGGCTCTCCCACACCTCCATCTATCGCTACGAGCTTTCGCCGGACGGATTTGAATCGCTGGACGATGCGGGTATGTGGATTTCGCGCACGCCGTCCATGCCGCTGAACATGGAGCGGATCGACAACATCGAAAAGGCACTGGAAGCCGCCGGCGTCGAATTGCGCGTCCTGCCGTCCCTGAAGACGCTGGCGCCCTTGTGGGAGACATCGCTGCATGTCAGCGGCATTCGCCTCCGCAATGCATAGGACGGAATGCATAGGACGGACCGATCGAGCTGCCTTAAACCGACAAAGCATGCCTGGACGTTCACGAGCCGTAGGATCGTAGCATCTTCGCGACATTCATCGCTCGTTGTCACGATGTGTGAGGGGTATCGCTCCGGTGCGATGCGCCTACGTTCTACTCATCCTGTAATGACCTACGAGCTCAGGCCGCGGTGTCGGCCTTCGCACGGCGATGACTGACCACGACGCGGTTGCGGCCCTCACGTTTGGCCTCGTAAAGCGCGGCGTCGGCGGCCGCAAGCAGGTCGTCGCCCTTGGCGACGTGCACCGGCATCACTGCCAGACCGATCGACAGTGTGACGCCATCGAGCGTGGCCGATGGCAGCGTCACCTGCATGCGATGCACGGCATCGAGCACCTGCTGCGCCCGCTGCGCTGCAACCTCGACCGTGACGCCCGGCATCAGCATCAGGAACTCCTCGCCGCCGAACCGGCCGATGATATCCGAGGCGCGCGTCGTCTCGCGCAATATCCTGCCGAGGCCGCGCAGCACGGCATCACCGGCCTCGTGGCCGTGACTGTCATTGATACCCTTGAAGTGATCGATGTCGAGCATCGCCAGCGCGAGCGGCTTGCCGTCTTGCTGGCTGCGCGTGGTCTCGCGCACCAGGGCATCTTCGAGGTAGCGGCGGTTGTGAAGATCCGTCAGCGGATCCCGCACCGCCTGCTGACGCAACAGCTCGCGGAGTTCGAGATTGGCCATCGCCAGCGACACCTGTTCGGCCAGCATCGTCGCCAATTGATCCGCCCCCTCACCGAACACAGAGGCATGCTCGCGATACAGCAGACCAAGCAGGTTGTTCTGCGCGATCAGCGGCTGACAAATAAATCCCGTACCGGTAGCACAGCACGGATGGGCATGATTGCAGACCAGTCCCTGACTCGCCTCTGAAATCGGGAATGTCGTGCCACGACGCAGCGCCCAGCAGTCATCAACCGGAAACGACACCGCATCGGCCTGTAGTGCGCCCCAATGGGCGCCGCGCTGAACTGCGTTGCGCGCGTTGTTCAGATAGTACAACGCGCCCGCCTCCTCCGTGAACAGGTAGCCTGCATAGGTCTGAACCGCCGCAAAAATCTCTTCGCGCGACTGACACGACTGCAGCACGCCCGAGAGTTCAGTGAGCAGGACGATTTCCTTGGCGCGAATTTCCGCCAGTTGCAGCGAGGTCGTCAGCCGTTCGTTGGCCTCCTCCATAGCGTGCGCATGGGCGCGCCGCTCCGCCTCGACAGCGAGTGCGTCGGTCTTGTCCTGGATCACCCAGAGGATATCGCCGGTCGCCAGCGGCTTACCATAGGCATCGACCAGCAGCGTGGAGCCGTCGCTGCGGCGCAGATGCAATTCGACTTCCGTCGCCATGGCGCTGTCACGAATCCGATTCAACGCGGCATCGAACGCCTCCCCGTCCGCCTTCGTCGCAACCAGCTCGTCGATCGTGTTGCCGGGAAGCGCAGTGGAGTTGCGACCACAGAGTTCGGCGATCCGGCGATTGCCGCGCAGGATCCGGTGGCCGGCCGTAAACAGGATGCCTGCCAGCGGATTGTCGACCAGCGCGCGCTGCTCGGCATCGAGGGTGCTGAGATTGCCGGACAACCGGCGCGACCTCATCGTGATCACGGCGAGTAGCATCATCAGGAGGCTGATGGCGGTGCCGCTGGCGAGGACGACGTTCGGCACTGTATGGCTGACTTCGTAGATCGAGCCGGGATTGGTGGTGAACAGCACGCGCCAGACGCGCTCACCGACAACCAGCGAGCGATCCGCCGAGATCCCCGCCGACATCACCATCTGCGTGACGAGACCGAGATTGGGTTCAAGACTGTCATACATGAGGGTCGGAGTGACGGTCGTATCTTCCGGCTCGCCAATCATGACGCCTTCCTGCGTCGGCTTGGCGTAACCGCGATCAACCACCTGAATATGCATCTGCTGCAGCGTCCGCGGATCTAGGATACCGCGCATCAGGTCATTGGTGCGATAGACCGATGCAACAAAACCGTGGAGCGCTACGTTTCGCTGCGAGACGGTCTGCGTGGGCTCGCCCGCCCGGTAGATCGGCGCGCGGATGATGAAGCCGAGCCCGCCCGAGGTGTCCTGCACCAGTTTGACCGGCGGCGTCGCGACAATCCGGCCGGTCTCCGCGGAACGCCGCAGCGAGTCCAGTTGCGCAGGATTGGCACCTGCATCGAAGCCCAGCGCGTTTTCGTTGCCGCGCATCGGCTCGACGAATTCGACCACGTTGTAGATTGATCGTGGCCCCGGCGGACGCACGGCGAAATCCGGCTGTCCGAAATGCTCGATGCTCTTGTCGGCACGAACTTCCGCAACGAAGGCATCGAGATGATCCGGCGTCACATGACGCAGCGACTGCAAGGCCTGGAAGCCGGGATAGCGGCGGCCGAGATCGAGCACATCGATGTAGCGTCGGAACTGGGCGCGATCGACGCGGCCGATCGAGGCGTACAATCCCTGCATGCTGACCAGTACTTCGGCGTGGGTGCGCAGCCGTTCGCTTATCGCATTGGAAATATCGACGGCGTCGACTGCGAAGCGACGCTGCATATCGGCCGCAATCAGACGCTCCGAGAATTCGCGAATGGCGAATGTCGCGGCGAGGCCGGCTCCGAGAATGGCTGCTGCAACGAAAGTCGTCCGCCGCGCCTGCGGCGCCAGCAAGTCACGCAATGCCATGTCGAGTTCCCTGAACTTGACCCGGCCCCCCCGGCTTCGGATCACAGTACCTAGGTCGGGTGATACCGGCATCGGGATTTAGATTCTGTTGCGCTGCCCACCTGCGGACCACCTCAGGACCGGACACTTGACGACATCCTTAATCGCGGATAATAATTATCCACGATAGAGGTGAAATACAGCCATGAAGATGAGCGACGGGGTTGAGCAGGCGATCCACAGCGTGGCGATGCTCGCAGGCCTGCAATCGAACGGCGTGTTGTCCGCCGGCGCCCTCGCCGAATTTCATGGCGTATCCACCAGCTATCTCCTGAAACACCTGCAGGCGCTTTCGGGCGCCGGCTTGCTCATCGCACAGCCTGGCCCGACTGGCGGCTATCGCCTTGCCCGGACGCCAGACCAGATCACCCTGCTCGATGTCGTCCTTGCCGTTGAGGGCGATGCGCCCGCCTTCCGCTGCAGCGAAATCCGCCAGCGCGGGCCCAATCCCCTGCCCGGCAAACCCACGGCGCCCTGCGGCATCAATGCCGCGATGTTGCGTGCCGAGCGCGTCTATCGCGATGAGCTGGCCAAGGTGAGCATTGCCGATGTGCTCGGCGATCTCCGCGCCAAGGACACCGACGGCGCCATCGCCGCCCGCGGCTGCGCCTTTCTGGAACTCAACGAACGACGCCGTAACGCCAACTGAAACCTGAAATCTGAAACCGCACACCAAGGAGAAAGACCATGCAAGCCCGCCTCAACATCGCCAAGGCCGCCCCCGACGCCTACAAGGCCGTCGCCGCGCTCGATCAATATGTCGTCAAGGAAAGTGGCCTCGAGCCTGCGATCGTCCACCTCATCAAGCTCCGCTCGTCGATCATCAATGGCTGCGCCTTCTGCGTCGACATGCATGTGAAGGAATCCCGCCACGACGGTCTCAGCGAGCAGTGGATCAACATGATGTCGGTCTGGCACGAATCGACGGTCTTTACGCCACGCGAGCGCGCTCTCCTCGGCTGGGTCGATGCCGTCACGCTGATCGCGCAGACTCGCGCACCCGATGCCGATTATGAGGCCCTGCGCGCACATTTCTCGGAAGAGGAATGCCTCAAGATCACCGTAGCGATCGGTGCCATCAATGTCTGGAACCGTCTTGCCGTCGGCTTCCGCGTTCCGCATCCGATCGAGAAGCCGAAGGCTGCTGCCTGAACACAGGCTTCAGCAGATAATCGACAAGCAAAAGGCCGGGTTGAAACATCAACCCGGCCTTTCTTGGTTTCAGCTTGGCCCGACCGATGTGTCAGGCAATATGGCTAGTAGTCAGAAAAGCTTCGCGCCAGACGCATCGACGACGCGTCCCCAACGGGCGTAATCGTCCTTGATCGTCTTGGCGAAGGCCTGAGGCGTCGAGGTCGTGATGCTGAGGCCCTGTTTTTCGAGACGCTCGCGAACATCCGGCAGCGCGCCGATGCGCACCACTTCGGCGTTCAGGCGATCAACAATGGCATCAGGCGTCCCTGCCGGCACGACGAGGCCGAACCAGGAGTCGACGACAAAGTCAGCCACGCCTGCTTCCGCCGGCGTCGGCACATCGGGAAGCTGCGACGAGCGCTCGCGGCTGGTGATCACGAGACCCTTGACCTTGCCGTCGCGGATCTGCGGCGCCAGCACCGTCAGCGTGTCGAAAGACAGGTTCACCTGGTTTCCGAGCAGTGCATTGACGGCCGGCGCGCTGCCCTTGAAAGGCACGTGGAGCAGATCCGTCTCGGTCAGGCTCTTGAACAGCTCGCCGCTCAGGTGGCAGAGCGTGCCGGGCCCGCACGACGAGTAGGTGAACTTGCCGGGCTCACGTTTGGCCGCAGCGACGAGCTCCTTCACTGATGACACGGGCGTATCTGGGCTGGCCGCGAGCACGTATGGCACCGACGTGAGCATCGCCACCGGCGTGAAGCTCTTGAAGGGGTCGTAAGAGATGGTCTTGCTGATATGCGGCAGGATCGTGAGCTGCCCTGCGGGCGCCAGCGACAGCGTGTAGCCATCCGGATCGGCCTTGGCGACCGCGTCGGCAGCAATAGCCGTACCGGCACCAGCCTTGTTCTCGACCACGACTGTCTGCTTCAGCGCCTCGCCGAGCTTGTCGGCATAAACCCGCGCCGTGATGTCAGCAGCGCCGCCCGGCGGGAATGGAACGATCAGCTTGATCGTCCGGCTCGGCCAGTTATCAGCGAAAGCCCCTGTAGCGCCGGAAACCAGCAATACCGCCGCGAAAGCGCCTGAGAGGAAGCGAGAAGACATGACGGACCGCACGGTCGTATTCCTTATGATCGATGATGGGAGTGTTCTGCCCGTGGCTCCCGCGAGGTTTCGCCGAGATTTCGCAATCATTTCAGCGATGTGGGACCACGTTTGTTACCACTGAAAATGTCATCGAGACGGGTGTCCGACAAGGAAACGCCTTTGCAAATAAGATCTGGACGATGGTGGATTGCTATCGTCGGACGGGCGGATGCGAGAAGTTGCTTCTTTTGACGGAACTATTCGGCAGCGGAACCTTATGCTCTGATCGGACCGTCGGAGTCGGAGAGCGTCATGACCGAGCTGAACCAGTCGACCGAGAAGAGCCGCTACCTCAGCGCCCCGAAACGCCCTGACTTCACGCTGGACCAGGACTGGGGCTCCTACTCCGCCGCCGAGCACGATCGCTGGGACCGCCTGTTCGCCCGCGCACAGACCGTCCTTAAAGGCCGGGCTTGCAACGAATTCCTCACTGCGCTGAACACGCTGCAGCTGTCCGAATCCGGCATTCCCGATCTGGAGAAACTGAGTGCCCGTCTAACGCCGCTGACCGGTTGGCAGGTCGTGCCGGTCGCGGAACTGGTGCCCGACGAGATCTTCTTCGATCATCTTGCCAATCGCCGCTTCCCGGCCGGCGCCTTCATCCGCCCCGAACACGAAATGGATTACCTGCAGGAGCCTGACATCTTCCATGACGTTTTCGGGCACGTTCCGCTATTGGCGAACCCGGTCTATGCCGACTTCATGGAGGCCTATGGAAAAGGCGGCCAGCGCGCGATGGCGCTCGGCCAGTTGAAAAACCTGGCACGATTATACTGGTACACGGTGGAGTTTGGACTGATGAACAGCGCGGACGGGTTGCGCATCTTCGGCGCCGGCATTCTGTCGTCAGCAACAGAGTCGGTCTTCGCCCTGGAAGACGCCTCGCCGAACCGGATCACGTTCGACCTCGAACGCGTGATGCGGACGAACTACATCATCGACGATTTCCAGCAGAGCTATTTCGTCATTGAGAGCTTCGAGAAACTGCTGCAGGACAGCTATCAGGATTTTGGCGCACTCTATACCCGCCTGGCCAAAGCAGACGACATCGCGGCCGACGAGGTGACCCCTGAGGATCACGTCATCAGCCGCGGGACGCTGGACTATTTCAAGCGCAAGCGCGCGTCAGCCATTCATTGACTGGATGCGGAATTTAGCCGGCGACGCGCCGAAGCGACGACGGAAGCTGCGGTGGAAATAGGATAGTTCGTTGAAGCCGCAGGCGGCCGCGACTTCACTGATCTTCAGGCTGCACTGCCGATCGCCGGTCAGCATGCTGCGGGCCTTTTCAAGCCTCAGCTCCATGATGCGATCGGTGATGCTGAGGCCGGAACCCTGCAGCAAATCCTGAACGTAGCGGACGGACAGGCCGAGCTTCTCGGCGACCACCCGGGTCGAGAACTGCTGGTCGGCAAAGCTCTCATTGATCTGGTTGATCACGCTGGCGATCCGCGCTCCGCGCAGGCCGCCGACCTCGGTGAGGTTCACGGGGTCCGGCTTTTCGATGCTGTGCACCTTGGCACGGTCGGATCCAAAGTCGGAGTGGCTGCTGAATGCGAGATTTGTGTTTTCCATGTTCCCAATCACCGCCCATTTCAATGTGTGCGGAGATAGGTCGTCCGGACCCCTGACTTTGGTTCAACGCCGACGACGATAATTTATCGTCTTTCGAAACCATAGCGGCGCACTGCGCCCCGCTGGTGACCCATAAGTCGTTGGCCGGTGGTCGTCGTGTGGTCCCACAATCGCGTTCCCCAGTAGTACTTCCAGGTGAGACCGAGCGGCGACAGCCGCTCACAATGCGACGCCAAGAGCGCGATCCCGCACAAGTCACGCGCTTACGACCACGACGAGAGCGGTATTTTTATACATGGTCGCTGCCGAAATGACGCGCGAAGCAGCTCCGATTCCTCGAGGCCGCCAGCGCACCTGCAAGGAAACGACATGAAACAGCTTCTCCTCGGCACCATCGGCATCCTCAGCCTCGGCAATGCCGCCATCGCCGCAGACGTGCCGGCCCGCGCCTATACCAAGGCCTCCGCCATCGATCCCGCCTATAACTGGACCGGCTTTTATGCCGGCGTTCATGCCGGTTACGGTCTCGGCGGGACCGAATGGCAGATCCTGAATATCCGGACCGACGGCGCGCTGGGCGGCATTCAGGCCGGCTACAATCAACAGATCGGCAACCTGCTGCTCGGCATCGAAGCCGATATCAGCTTTAGCGGCATCAAGGGCAATCGTACGGTGAGCATTCTGAACCAGGCCACCCTGTCCCAGACGTCGCAAATCAACTGGCTGTCGACCGTGACCGGACGCGTTGGCTTCGCCAATGGCCGCTGGCTCACTTACGCCAAGGGCGGCTTCGCCTGGGCCAATGAAGATCACGGCTACGACGTTCAGGTTTCGGTGCCGGGGCCGGACCGGCTTACACTGTCCGGCAGCGAGACACGGCGGGGTTGGATCGTCGGCGCCGGCATGGAATATGCGCTTGCCAACAACTGGTCGCTGCGCGGCGAGTATAACTTCGTCAACTTCCCCGACCACGAGTTCGATTTCAGCGGCACGCGGGCCTCCACCGGGCCGATCGCCTCCACGGCTTCGACTAAGCAGACACTGCATCTCATCAAGCTCGGGGCGAACTACCAGTTCGGCGCTCCCGATACCGCCAAACCGATTCCGCCGCTGCAATACGCACAGTCAGGATTCAATTGGACCGGGCTCTATCTCGGTGCGCAGGCAGGCTACGGATCGGGACACGGCGACTGGCGCGACTACACGCCCGATGGGAAGTTCTCGATGACCGGAGGCTTCGGCGGCGGCCAGATCGGCGCCAATGTGCAGCTCGGGGTGATCGTCATGGGTGTTGAAGGTGAACTGGTCGGCGGCAATATCGGCGGCGGCACCCGCACCAACTTTGATAACAATCTCGAGATGCGCTCGCGCACCGAATGGCTCGCAATGGCCACCGCACGTATCGGTATGGTGACCAACGAGCGCTGGCTGACCTATCTCAAGGGCGGTGTCGCCGTCGCTGGGGATCATCACGCCATATCGCTGTCGTCGGGCCCGCAATACGCAAATCTCGACGGATCCCGCCTTCACACCGGTTACGTGGTCGGTGCCGGCGTGGAATACGCCTTCGCACCAAACTGGTCCGTCAAGGCGGAGTACAACTACATCGGCTTCGGCCACGACAATGCGAGCCTCGAAGGCGTGATCAATGCCCCTCCGATGGTCGGCCCTTATTATCTGAATGCCGATATTGCCCAGACCATGCAGCTCGGCAAGATCGGCGTGAACTATCACTTTGCGCCATAAATGCGACAGCCGACCACCATGGCGCTATCAAGCGCATGGTGGTCGCGCCTCCTAGCGCGGTAACATCTCGGGTGGCGGCGAACGGTCCAGTACATCGCCTTTCGCGCCTTCCAGCAGATTCAGCTCGACATTCTCCACGACCAGCGGGCCACGTTTGCGTTTGAGGTCAGCCACTTTCTCGATATTCGCAAAAGCCGCCCGCCATTCCGGATTGGCCGCAGCATTTTGCTCACCCACCAGCAAAAGCTTGCCGGATAGCTGCTCTGCACTCGGCTCCGGCATGTTCACCCAGCGAATCCGCTGGGTGCGCTGGAAGACACAGGTCCCCTTCGGCAGATAGAAGGTCAGCCATCCCGTGGTGCCGTAATCGGGCGCCACCACGCATGTGGCCCCGACACGGATGCGAGCCGCCTCGACGTCGGCCGCTAGTTCGACAAAACCCACGCCGATGCTGCGTACTGTCGCATCACGCTTGTAGCCGGACAGCAGACCCGTATTGGCCTGCACCACCAGTGCCGTGAACATGACGACGCCGGTCGGCCCCGCCCAGCGCAGGCAAAAATCCACCGTGCGCTGCTCGCGCGGCTTCCATTGCACGATGGTTGCCGCGACGGCAGCAATGATGGCCAGCGTCGGATAGACTGGCGCGAACCAGTTGGCCTCGACGCGGCTGTGCAGCGCATGCCAGCCGAAATACAGCACGATGACCCAAAACATCGCATTCAGCAGCACCCGCGCCGGCCACGCTCCGGGCTTGCGGACGGCCAGGGCATAAAGACCCATCACACCGAGAATGAACACCAGCGGTGTCGCGAAGGCGAATTGGGTCGGGATCAGTTCGGCGATGAAAGCCGGATTGAAGTGATCAATCCGGGCGCGTCCGAGTTGCTTGATGAAGGACACCCAGGCATGTTCGGCATTCCAGAACAGCACCGGCGAGAACACCGCGAGCGCTACCAGACCGCCGAGATAGGGCCATGGCGAGATCAGCCAGCGCCGCATCTTCGGTACGGCAATGAGCCAGATCAGGATCGCCGGCCCGAAAAACAGTGCGGTATATTTCGATAGCAGCGCTACGCCGACGGCCACGCCCACCGCGAGCCACCACGCGCCCTGCCCGGTGGCCAGCACCTGGGCCAGCGCCAACAACACGAAACTCGAGGCGACCAGCACCGGCGCATCCGGCGTGACGATCATTAACCCGACCGACGTGATCATCGTCGCGTTGAGCAGGATCACCGCCGTTGACGCGGTCCGTCGACCGCCGAACAGCAGCTCGGCCGTGCGATACACCGCCCAGCTCATCGGCAACGCCAGCAGGACCGAGACGACACGTACACCGAATTCGGTATCGCCCGCGATCATGGTGCCGAGCCGGATCACCACCGCGACCATCGGCGGGTGATCGTAGTAACCGCCCGCCAGATGTTTCGACCACATCCAGTAATAGGCTTCGTCGAAGGTCAGCGGCGTCCATGCGGCCGCCGCGAGCCGCAGCAGCACCAGACCGACGACCACGGCCGCGGTGCCGCGAACCAGCCGCAGTTCCTGCGTGGTCATCCAGCGATCACCGTTTCCGCCACACGAACAGGCCCGACATCGCGTAGTTCCAGACCACGCCCATCAGCGCGCCGGAAGCACCCGCCAGCCACCAGATCGGCTCCTGGTCGAAGACCGACCAAGCCACGCCGACATTGGCGAGCAGACCCACGCTGCAAACCACATAGAAGATCGCCAGACCACGCAGGATGCCGAAACCTTTCAAACGCTGGTCGCGATAGGTCAGGAAATTGTTGAGCAGGAAGTTGCCGGTCATCGCGCAAAACGCCGCAATGGCCTGCGCCTCTGCGAATGGCGGATCGAAAACTTCCAGCGTGACGAACAACACGGCGAAATGCACGAACAGGCCGATCGAGCCGACCATAGCAAACAGCAGGAAGCGCAGCGACACGGTATCGTTGGTCAGCTTTGCCAGCACAAGGCCCAGGAAGTCGAGCGCCACCATGGAATCGAGCTTGCTTTCACCATGCAGCCGCGAGCCGAATGTGTAGGGCACCTCGATAACGCGCAGATCGCCTTCTGCCGTCGCGACGACATCGAGCAGGATCTTGAAGCCCTGCGTTGAGAGTTTCGGCGCCAGTTGTTCAAAGCGATCGCGGCGGATCATGAAGAAGCCGCTCATCGGATCGGCGATCTCGACCTTCAGCACCCGCTGCGCCACGGCGGTGGCAAATTTGCTGGCGCCAAGGCGCTGCTGGTTGAAACTGTCGGCGCTGCCGCCCTCGATATAGCGGCTGCCGATCACCAGTTCGGCGGCGCCGCTTTCGATCAGACCAAGCATCTTGCCGAGCTGGGTCTCATCGTGCTGCAAGTCGCCGTCGATCACCGCCGCGCAGGGCGCGCTGGACGCCAGCATGCCCTCGATGCAGGCGCCGGACAGGCCGCGCCGGCCGATGCGCCGGATACAGCGCACGCGCGAGTCGGCGCGCGCCAGTTCGCGTACCGCGTCGGCGGTGCCGTCCGGCGAATTGTCGTCGACGAAAATGACTTCCCAGGAAATGCCGACCAGCGCCGCGTCCAACCGCTGCACCAGGGTGGCGACATTGCCGCGCTCGTTGAAAGTGGGGACGACAACGGACAGCTGCAGCGGAGCGCCCGCCTGCAATATCTGTCCGGGCCCCGGTCTGATGGCTTCGTTCATGGCGCCAGCATATATCTGCCGCGCCGGACCATGCCAAGGCGGACAGGGAACGGCGGGGCTTAACAGGTGCCGGAACAAGCCATCAGAGGGGAAACGGCCGAAAGTGGCCCAAAAATGCTAACGACCCCGAACAACAGGCGCACGTACATCCGGCGCACCGAGCTATTCAAGGTCGTTCCAGCGCCGGAGCTATGAAGCATCATCGTCGCCGTTGGAGACAAAATAGGGACGCTGGAGACATTCCGCAAGGGGTGTCCCGGGACTGCGTTCAACGCCACAGTCCGGCCGCAAACACCGCACCCTGGCACCATTCTGTTGCTGGCGAGCTATAGCCAGTCTTGCCCGTGCCCGCTACCTTGCCCCGGTCAACAGCGGCGCGTTCGCGCGGTTTTCTGAGGCGGAAGCCCCGCCTGAACCGCGACCACAATCGTCTCCGCGCATGATAATCGGAGGCGCCATGCGACGCTCGCTCGGACCATGCCTATTCGCTGCATCGCTGACGCTGGCATCCTTCGGCGCCAGCCATGTCACCGCGCAGACAATTGATACCGTCACGACGACGCTGCTGTCCGATTCGCGCGTCACGGCTGCGCTCGATGCCATCAAGGCCGACGATGCCCACACCCTGAAAGAGCAGATCCGGATCACCGAAATTCCCGCGCCTCCGTTCAAGGAGAACCTGCGCGGCAACTACATTCTGTCACGGTTTCAGGAACTGGGCTTCAAAGACGCCGTGATCGACGCCGAGGGCAATGTGATCGCCCGGCGCAAGGGCACCGCCGGAACGCCGAAGCTGGTCATCTCCGCACATCAGGACACTGTCTTTCCCGAGGGGACCGACGTCACGGTGAAGGAAAAGGACGGCGTCTATCTGGCGCCGGGGATCGGTGATGATGCCCGTGGGCTCGCGGCCCTGCTGTCTTTGATGCAGACCCTCAACACGCAGCAGATTGCGACGGTCGGGGACGTCATGTTCGTCGCCAGCGTCGGCGAAGAAGAGCTGGGCAATCTGCGCGGCGTCAAAGCCCTGTTTCGCGACAACAAGGATATCGACGGCTTCATCTCGATCGACGGACTCGGCGTCACGCGGATCGTCAACCAGGGAACCGGAAGCCATCGCTACGAGATGATCTTTAAGGGTCCGGGCGGTCACAGTTTTCAGGAATTCGGCCTGCCGAGCGCGACCCACGCGCTGGGTCGCGCGGTCGCGAAAATCTCGGAGCTGCAGACACCCGCAGATCCGAAAACCACCTTCACGGTCGGAACGGTAAGTGGCGGCACATCCGTCAATGCCATCGCAGCCGAAGCACGCATGACGATCGACATGCGATCGAATTCGACCGAAGAACTGTTGAAACTCGAAGCGAGGCTTCTCGATCAGGTGAAGGACGCCGTTGGTGAAGAAAACAAACGCTGGGGATCGGACAAGATCACTGTCGAGATCAAACTGATTGGCGACCGTCCGGCGGGCGTTGTCGCAGAGGACTCTCCCCTCGTGCAGGCGACCGCGCGCGCCGTAACCGCGCTGACCCGGGCTCCCCATGTCACCTTTGCCGGCTCCAGCACGGACTCCAATCTCGCGATGTCGCTCGGCATCCCTGCGGTGACCATCGGCGGCGGGGGCCAGGGCGGCAACTGGCATTCGCGCAATGAATGGTACAAGCCCGTCGACGCTTATATCGGGCCGCAAAATGCACTGCTGACGATGCTGGTGCTGACCGGCGTGGAGGGCGTAACCAAGCCGGTGCTGCCGGCACGGCACTGAGTAACACGGCGAATACTGAAAGGATGGGCCTCACAATGGTTGCGAAATCCGGACAAATCCGTATCGGCATCGGCGGTTGGACTTTCGCGCCGTGGCGCGGGGTGTTCTATCCGGAGAAGCTCACGCAAGCGAAGGAGCTCAGCTATGCCGCGTCCAAGCTGACCTCGATCGAGATCAACGGGACCTTCTACGGCTCGCAGAAGCCGGAGAGCTTTCGCAAATGGGCGCGCGAAGTGCCGGAAGATTTCGTATTCTCGCTCAAGGGCCCCCGCTTCGCAACCAATCGCCGGGTGCTCGCCGAAGCCGGCGAGAGCGTGAACCGGTTCTACGATTCCGGCGTGCTCGAACTCGGCGACAAGCTCGGCCCCGTTCTGTGGCAATTCGCGCCGACCAAGAAATTCGACGAAGCGGATTTCGGGAAGTTTCTCGAATTGCTGCCGGCCGAGCTCGGTGGCCGCAAGCTGCGCCATGTGGTCGAGGTCCGTCACGACAGTTTCTGCGTGCCGGCCTTCATTGCGCTGCTACGGCAGTTCAAGATCCCCGTGGTATTCTCCGAACACGCCACCTACCCGGCCATCGCAGACGTCACCGGCGACTTCGTCTATCTGCGTTTGCAGAAGGGTGAGGACAGCATCAAGACTGCCTATCCACCGAAGGCGCTGGATGCCTGGGCCAAACGTTTCGAGACCTGGGCCGGCGGCGGCGAGCCAACCGACCTACCGCGCGTCGATGATGCCAAGATCAAGAAACAGCCACGCGACGTGTTCGCCTATGTCATCCACGAGGCCAAGGTACGCGCACCGCACGGTGCCATGGCGTTGATCGAGCGGGTGACGTAGCGCCCGCCAGCATTACTCAATCGAGCTTGATGCCGGCCTCGCGGATCAGTTTTGTCCAGGTCGCATGTTCTGATGCGATGAAGCCATCGAGCTTGTCGTCCGGCATATCCCAGGGCTCACCGCCGCTCTTCTCGAAGCGCTCCTTCAGATCGGGCAACACCGCCCGAATATCCTGACGGAGTTTTGCGATCACCGCAGGCGGCGTTTTGGCGGGCACGAAAATGCCCAACCATGAATCCACGTCGAGACCCGGCACGCCCGCTTCCGCCATGGTCGGGACGTCAGGCGCCAGCGGGCTCCGTTTCGACGACAGCACCGCGATGCCCCGCACCTGCCCCGTCTGCACATAAGGCAGCCCGGCAGCAATCGAGTCGAAGAACAGGTCGATGCGGCCCGCCAGCAGATCGGCAAAAGCAGGCGGAGATCCCCGATAGGGCACCTCCTGCAGCTTGACGCCGGCGGACCTCATGAAGGCAGCGGCCACCAGTTGCTGTCCGGTCCCGACACCCGCGGTCGCCACGGTGATCGACCCCGGCTTGTCCAGTGCTGCGGCAACGATTTCCTTTGGGATCTGCTGCGGCAGATCCTTACGGCCGACCATCACATAGCCGAACTTGTAGACCAGCGCGACCGGGACGAAATCCTTCAGCGGGTCATAGGCGAGCTTGGCGTAAAGCGCGGAGTTGAAGGCCATGTTGGAAAGGCCGCCGACCATCAGCGTATAGCCGTCGGCCTCGCTCTGGGCCGCAGCCTGCGTGCCCACGACGGTGCCCGCTCCTAGCTTGTTCTCGACAAAGAACGCCTGCCCCGTTCGCTTCGCCAGCGCATCGGCGAGATGCCGCCCGACCAGATCGTAGCTGCCGCCGGGCGCGATCGGCACGATAATTCTGACCGGACGATCCGGATATGCGCCTTGCGCCAGAGATGTGGACTGAAACGACACAAGCGCGAGCGCGATTACGCCTAACGCACCAACCATGCGAGCCATCATTCCCCCGGTGATATCGGCCATTGAACTGGCGGAGTTTGTTGAGTTGACTATGTGCCATGTTGCAAATGGGAGCAACGCCTCGCGGCTGGCCGCGACATTGTGCCAATCATCTGTCGATCACGGGGTGCTCACATGGCCCGCAAGATACCTCGCCTCTTCACCGTCGGTTACGAGCAGACGCCAGCGAAAGCCGTGCTCGATGAACTGCAAAATGCCGGCGTCAAGCTGCTGGTCGATGTGCGTGCCGTCGCCGCATCGCGGCGACCGGGCTTCTCCAAGAATCAGCTCGCTGCCGGCCTCGACGAGCGCGGCATCGGCTACATCCATCTGCGCGGACTGGGCACGCCCAAGGACGGCCGCGAAGCCGCACGCAGCGGCAAGCTCGCAGCGCTCGAAAAGATCTATATGGCGCATCTCAAGACACCGCAGGCACGGGAGGAGATGGATGAGCTGGCGGCGCTGGTGACGAAGTCCGGACCGGTCTGCATCCTCTGCTACGAGCGCGACCACGAACACTGCCATCGGCGCTGGATCGCCGAGATCATCGAGGAGCGCGAAGGTGCAAAGGTTCAGAACCTGCTGCCGTCGCAGCTTTGACGGCGTTTAGATCACTCCAAGCAGATTTTTTCGGATTCTCACTTATCCACACTGGACGGCGGCTTATCCCCAAGATAATCTACCTTAAGTTGTATTATTTTGTTGTGTTTCTGTTGCGTTGGGTGGGGGCTCGATGCGTTGGGGACTGGCGTTACGCGCTTTATGCGTTGCGGCGGCCGCATATTCCTGCGGCATGGCCTCGGCTCAGGATATCGGTGAGATCGACGCCACGATCGAGCCGGCATCCGGCTCATCGAGCTTCTGGTCGTCCCTGTTCGACACGCGTATCAGAAAACGGCGCGCCTTCGATTTTCTCTCCGGGGGCATGCCGGACCGTCTGATGTATTTCGGCGGTGTCGATGCGTCGCATTGGAGCCTCGGCGCCTATGGCGGCCTGCAATGGGCCCCCGCCGGCCTGAACAAGGATGGCTTCATCCTGCGTTTCTTTCTGTCGGAAAACCTCGAACGCTACACGACAGGCACGCGCTCCGACTACACCCAGATCAGCCGCGCGGCGATCCTGCCGGGCTACCTCATCCGAACCGGCAATCTGGAAGTTCAGCTATTGGCTGGCCTCGATATGGAAGCCGACTATTTCTACCACGATCAGCGCCGCTCTCGGCTTCGCGCGATGCTCGGCGCGCGGGGCACGATGGACGTCTGGTGGGAGCCGACACGCGAGCTGATGCTGCAATATGCCATCTCAGGCACGACCATCGATACTGGCTATACCACGCGCATTGCAGCCGGCTGGCGCCTGTTCGATTTGTTCTGGATCGGCCCGGAGGCCGCACTGTCGAACGACTATTTCAGCCAACAGACCCGGATCGGCGGGCATCTTACTGGCTTGCGCACCGGTCCTTACGAATGGTCATTCGCCGCGGGACATGTGCGGGACAATTTCGAGCGCCAGGGAGTCTATGCGCGCTTCGGCATGGTCATGCGACCGCCCCGCGCGCCATTCTTCGAGAACTGACGCAGCACTCAGCCCAAGCGCCAGATAGCCTGCGGCAGGTCATAGCCGCGGATCGGCACATCACCGAGCAGCTCCGCGTCGCTGCAAGTGTCGCCCAAGGCATCACGTACGGAGGCAGAGATCAGTAATTGTGAGCCGAACTGTTTGTTGAGCGCCTCAAGCCGAGCCGCGAAGTTCACGGTATCGCCGATGACGGTGTATTCCTTGCGGCGCGGGGAGCCAACGTTGCCGGCAATCACGGCCCCAATATGAAGCCCTATGCCGATGCGCAGGGGCCATTCGCTGTTCTGATTGCTTTTCTCGACAGCTATGAGCATCTCGCGTGCCGCCTGCACGGCGCCATGCGCCGCATTCGGATCCTCAATGGGCGCTCCGAACAGCGCGAGAAATCCGTCACCGAGAAACTTGTTCACGATCCCGGAATGTCGATCCAGCACGTCGACCAATAGAGCAAAGGTCTCGTCGAGCCGATCCACCACCTCGCGGGGCGAATGCACACGGGTCGCTGCGGTAAAGTTACGGATATCGACGAACATCACCGCGACCTGACGCATCTCGGTCGTAGAGCTCGTTCCCGACGCCAGCAACTGCTCCACAACCTGCGGCGAGACATGCTGACCGAACAGATTGGTGACACGATCGCGCGCCGAAGTTGCCGCGATGCTCGCCTCGAACTGGCGACGGAGTTGCAAGCCGACGGCGCCTGCAAGAATACCGCAGAGCAGGACCATGGCGCTGCGGATAAGCTGAAACGCAAAATCCGGTGCCGGTTCCGAGGCGAATTGCACCGGATGATACAGCATGGCCAGCGCAAGCATCTGGGCGGCCGCGACAAAGCCGGTAAACGTCGACAGCCAGAAATCGAGCCGAAGCGTGGATAGAATGATGAAGATGAAATAGGACAAAGGCGCCGCAAATGCCAACGCCGCCGCCGGCCCCATCCAGCCCATATGGAGATGCAGTGCAGCCGTTGGAATGCTGGTCTCGATGAGTGCGCTCAGATAGCGCCGCCCCTGCGCAATATCCTGCCCTGCGGCGATGCGCTGATTGATCTTGTAAAGAACGAAGAATTCGAACAGCAGCAGCGGGCCCGTGATCATAAAAGACGATTTAAGATCGAACTGGCCATTGGATATGCGCGCGAAGCTCGACGGCGCCAGCAGATAGGCGATGGACAGCGACAGCGTCACGATCACCACGGTGCCAATGACCGTCTTGACCCGCAACCGTTCGGTCAACAGCATCTCGCGGCTCAGCGCCTTGCGAAATTCGCGAACGGACGGATCGGCGTCGGCGGCAGACTTCAGAAGTGTCCGGAAAAATTGAATCATTGCAGCAGTCTAGCTGCCGCAGGCGCATTGAACGAGATATTTGTCGGGGAGCTCTAGCCCTTGGCGTCGCAGGCCCAGGCGCGGATGACACATTCCTTACCGCCGTAGTCATAGCATTTCTTGGTCGCCTGATTCAGCGAACTCGAAATACGGGGCGCCACGGCATAGCCGTGTGCGCCGCAAGGATTCTTCATATCCACGGCGAAGGCTGCACAGGCACGGTTCATCGTTACGGTCGTGCATTCGCCCTTGCACTGCTTTTTAGCGGCCGCCAGCGCCGCCCTCTGCGCCGGATAGTCGAAGGCCTGGCCATAGGCACCGCACTTGCCCACGGCGAGGGCACCAGCGGCCGAAGCCACGTCCATGGCACCGACGCTCATCAACAAGGCAACGGCGAGAATCGCGCGACGACGCGCGGCAACAAACAGTGACAATTTCCCCTCCCCCGAGGTCGATCGAGGCAGACGCTAAAGGAAGGGCGTTTCAACTTGGTGAACGAAAGTGCAATGCGGCGGCCCGCCGCATGCGCCATGTGTTAGCCGCTCCGCGCGTCTTCCAGCGCCTGCGGTGTATCGATATCGAGGAAGGCGCCGTGACCTTCGACCGCCACGTCGGCCACGGCTTCGGCGTGCTTCATGATCAGGTGCCGGGCACCGATATCGCCGTCCAGCGTCATCAACTCATTGAAGAAGCGCCGAGACCACAACACGGGATTACCGCGGCGGCCGTCGCTCACAGGGACAACGATGAGGTTGCCGCGATCCGGCGCGAAGGCCTCGATCAGGCGGTCGATCAACTGGGCATCGATCAGCGGCATGTCGCCAAGACAAACCGCAGCTCCATTGGCATCGGCCGGGACTGCCGCGATGCCGGCTTTCACCGAACTGGCCAAGCCATCAGCAAAATCAGGGTTGTAGACAAACGTGACTTTGAGTCCGGCCAGCGCCTTCTCGACCTCTGGGGCCTGATGACCTGTCACGACCGTTACGCTCGACGCTTTCGATGCGATCGCCTGTTCGGCGACGATCCGGACCAATGCCTTGCCATTGAGTTCGGCGAGCAGTTTGTTCGGCCCGCCCATCCGGGTCGAACGGCCGGCGGCCAAAATGACAGCGGCGACGTTGCTGTTGCTATCGCTGCCGACGGGCACGCGCGGCTGTGGTCGGGTGACGATTTCCATCAGCAAACCGCCGACGCCCATGCCTGTGAGATCCGAACGCGTGACCTTGAGGCCGGCCAGCAGCCGCATCAACACCCAATCGAAGCCGTTCTCGACTGGGGAGCGCGCACAGCCCGGCGCGCCGAGCACCGGCACGTTGCCGGCCCTGCCGATCAGCAGCAGATTGCCGGGATCGACCGGCATGCCGAAATGCTCGATGGCGCCGCCGATTTGCTCGATCGCCGACGGAATGACGTCACGGCGGTCGGCAATGGCCGAGGCGCCGAACACGATCACTAGCTCGGCGCCGAGCCCGAGCAATTCCTTGATTGTTTTCGCCAGCACTTTCTCGTCGTGCGGCACGCGGCGCTCGGCGATGATCTTCGCACCAGCAGGCGCAAGGCGCTCTTCGGTCACACGCAGCGTCTTGTCGATCACCTTCGGCGACAGCCCCGGCAACAGCGTCGAGACGATGCCGACTTTCTTGACCGTGTAAGCCGCGATTCTCATTGCGCCGCCCGAGGCAGCCTGGACGGCCGCGTCGCGCAGCGTACCGGCGACGCCGAACGGGATCAGCTTGACGGTCGCGATCATCTCGCCTTCGACCACCGGCTTGTAGGCCGCCAGCGTTGCAAAGGTGATCGCTTCATCGACCGCATTGATGCGATCGACGATGGCGCGATCGACGACCAGCACGCCCGGCGCCCCCGCAAACAGATTGGCGCGGCCCGTGAAGGCGCGCTCAACATTGACGCCCTCGCCCGCCACTGCCTGCGCGATGCTGGCGGCTGCGACGTCCTCGGACACGTCGCCCTCTTCGAGACGTACGACGACCACGTCCTTGACGCCGGCGCCGGTCAGCGCGGCGACTTCATCGGGACCGATAGTGGTGCCCTTCTTGAGAACGAGCGAACCCTGACGCAGCGTATGGACGGTCACGCCGCCAAGTGCATCCGCCGGACTGGCGGGACCGAACTTCATGGGTTGCTCACTTTGGACAATTCCGCGGGTATCGTCTTGGGCATGCGCAATTCGGCGGTGATCTCGGCCATGATCGAGACCGCGATCTCCGATGGCGAAACAGCACCGATATTGAGACCGATCGGCGCCTTGATCCGCGCGAAGTCAGCCTCGCTGACACCCTGTGCCTTCAGCCGGTCGCCGCGCTTCGCGTGGGTTTTCCGCGAGCCGAGCGCGCCGATATAGAAGCAGTTCTTCTCGAACGCGTGCAGCAGCGCGGGATCGTCGATCTTCGGATCGTGGGTCACGGCGACGAAGGCTGTGTAGTGATCGATGTTGAGGCCCGGCAGCGCCTCTTCGGGCCATTCAGCGATCAGCTTCACGTCCGGAAAACGCTCGGGACTGGCAAAAGCCGTGCGCGGATCGACCACCGTCACATCGTAATCCAGCGACCGCGCCAGCGGCGCCAAAGCCTGGCTGATATGGACAGCGCCGATGATCACGAGCCGCGCGGTCGGCGCATAGACGTTGAGAAACTGCTTCTTGCCGTCCACCTCGACCATCGCGCTCTTGCCCATGCGGAGCTGCTTCTCCAGCTCCGCATGCAGGGGATCAGCGCCGAAATCGGCGGCCTTCACCAGGCGTTGTGTTCCATCGGATATATCGGTGATCAAAATGACAGGACGCCGGGCGGCGCGCTCGGCGTTCAGAGTGGCAAGTGTCTCGGCTTTCACGACTGGCCCACCTTCTCGACGAACACGCGGATGGTGCCGCCGCAGGACAGGCCGACATTCCACGCGGTCTCGTCAGCCACGCCGAATTCGAGCAATTTGGGCTCGCCACTCGCAATCACATCGAGCGCCTCGGTGACCACGGCGCCTTCGACGCAACCGCCGGAGACCGAGCCCAAGAAGGTGCCGTCGTCATTGATGACGAGATTCGAGCCTGCGGGACGCGGCGCCGAACCCCAGGTCTCAACCACGGTGGCCAGCGCCACGCCGTGTCCGGCCTTCTGCCACGCTTCCGCGGCCTGCAGGATGTCTTCATCGCGATTGAGCATGGAAGCCTCTCTTAAGCTGCGGGCCGGATCAGGCTGCGGTGATGGACCGGGGGCGCCGATGACAGCGCCTTAATCAGTCCGTCGATCGAACTCAAATTATGCACCGGGCGGAATTCGTCAACGTGCGGGAGCATCATTTTGATGCCCTGCGCTTTCGGCTCGAAGCCGTCGAAGCGCAATAGCGGGTTGAGCCAGATCAGCCGCCGGCAGGAGCGATGCAGCCGGTCCATCTCGAAGGCCAGTTGGGAATCCGCCTCCCGCTCCAAACCGTCGGAAATTAGCAGCACGATGGCGCCCTGGCCGAGTACGCGGCGTCCCCAGAGCTTGTTGAAGTTGTGCAGCGACGCGGAAATGCGCGTGCCGCCGGCCCAGTCTTCCACCGAGGCCGAGCACGAGGCCAGCGCCTCGTCGGGATCGCGCGACCGCAGCGCCCGCGTCACATTGGTCAGCCTTGTGCCAAACAGAAAAACCGAGACGCGCTTGCGGGCGTCCGTAATGGCATGAAGGAAGTGCAGGAACAGCCGGGTATATTCACTCATCGAGCCGGAGATATCGAGCAATGCGACAATCGGCGCCGGCTTATCGATCAGGCCTAGTCTGCGGATATCGATAATGTCGCCGCCCGTACGCAAGCTGCCGCGCAGCGTGCGCCGCAGATCGAGCCGCGCGCCGTGCTTGTCCGGCTGGGTGCGGCGCGTGCGCAATTCAGCTTGCGGCAGCCGCATATTGGCGATAGCGCGCGTGACCTCGGCGATCTCTGCTGCGCTCATCTGTGCAAAATCCTTCTTCTGCAAAACCTCGCGGTCGGAGACCGACAGCCTGATTTCCTGCTCCTGCGGTGCCTCGCGCTCTTGGCCCTGCGCCGGTTGCGCCATCGCCTCCTGTACGCGGCGCGAGGCCGGCGGCGGCTTGCGCTTGGCATCGTCGGGCAGCGGCACCGAATCCAGCATCTGCTTCCATTCGTCGGCCGCACGGAAGAACAGATCGAAGGCCTGGGCGAACACCAGCGCGTGCTCGTGGCGCTTAACGAAGATCGCTTCCAACGTCGTAAATACATCAGCGCGCTTGCCGATCTCGATCATCTGCAAGGCATTCAGCGCATCGATCACCGCACCCGGCCCAACCGGCAGGCCGGCGGCGCGGAGCGCACGCGCAAAGCCGATGACATTATCTGCCATCTGGCCAGTCGGTGGGTTGAGATGGTCGATGGGCAAACCTAACTCCGTCGTTCCGGGGCGGGCGCGCCACTTGCGCGACCGAACCTCAGCCACTCCAATTGGAGTGGTGGGGAACCTCGATGTGTTCAACTACTTCGGGATTCCGGGTTCGCGTTCGGCTATCGCCGCCCGCGCCCCGGAATGACGAGTGTTAATCGCTCGTCGCTTCCTTGATCACCTTCGCCAGCGCATCGCCCTGCATGCGCTGGATATCGTCCTGATACTTCAACAGCGCGCCCAGCGTATCGCCCACCACCTGCGGCGTCAGCGAGCGGGCGTCGAGTTCGGTCAGCGCGGTCGCCCAGTCCAGTGTTTCGGCGACGCCGGGCGATTTGTAGAAATCCTGGTCGCGCAGCGCCTGCACGAACTTCACCACCTGCTGCGACAGCTTCGCTGAGATGCCCGGCACGCGCGACTTGACGATGGCGAGTTCGCGCTCGGCGTTGGGATAGTCCACCCAGTGATACAGACAGCGCCGCTTCAACGCATCGTGGATTTCGCGGGTGCGGTTCGACGTGACGATGACAATCGGTGGCGCCGGCGCCTTCACGGTACCCAGTTCGGGAATCGTCACCTGGAAGTCGCTGAGGATCTCGAGGAGATAGGCCTCAAATGCCTCGTCGGCGCGATCGAGTTCGTCGATCAGCAAGACAGGCGCACCATTCACATCTGGCTCGAGCGCCTGCAAGAGCGGGCGCTTGATCAGGTAACGCTCGGCGAAGATGTCGCTGGAGAGCTGATCGCGGTCGGTATCGCCAGCGGCTTCCGCCAACCGGATCGCGATCATCTGCGAGGCGCTGTTCCACTCATAGACCGCGGAGGAGACGTCGAGGCCTTCGTAGCACTGCAGCCGGATCAGCTTGCGGCCAAGCGCGGCCGACAGCACCTTGGCGATCTCGGTCTTGCCGACGCCGGCCTCGCCTTCGAGAAACAGCGGCCGGCCCATCTTCAATGCCAGATAGGTAACTGTCGCCAGCGAACGCTCGGCGAGATAGCCGCGCGATGTCAGCAATTCCAGCATGCCATCGACGGAGGTGGGGAGCGCCGATGGCTTAGTCATGAGAGAACCAATCCGGGAAAGTGCGGACCTGACAAATATCAGGCCCGGTTGTTGGCAGCTTCGACCGCACGCTTGGCCAGCACGCCGATCAGATGCGCCCGATATTCGGCGCTGCCATGGAGATCGCTGTTGAGGCCTTCGGCCGGCACCGTAAGCCCGTCCAGCGCCTTTGGCGAGAACCGCTTCTGCAATGCAGCCTCGAACTCCTCGACGCGGAACACACCATCCGAGCCCGCACCGGTGACGGTGACGCGCACGCCCGAGGGCAGACGCGCCACGAACACCCCGACCAGCGCGTAGCGCGAGGCCTGGTTGCGGAACTTGATATAGGCGGCCTTCTTCGGCACGGGGAAGGAGACCTTGGTAATGATCTCGTCGGCCTCCAGCGCGGTCGTGAACAAGCCCTGGAAGAACTCTTCCGGCTTCAGCTTGCGCTTGTTGGTGGTGATGGTGGCGCCAAGCGCCATCACAGCCGCTGGATAGTCGGCGGTGGGATCGTTGTTGGCGAGCGAACCGCCAATAGTGCCCTTGTGGCGCACAGCGGGATCGCCGATCAGGCCCGCGAGTTCGGCCAGTGCCGGAATGGCTTCGCCAACGATCGGCGATGACGCGACAGCGGCATGCTTGGCGAGCGCGCCGATCACCAGCGAGCGGCCCTTCATCTCGATGCCGTCGACACCCTCGATATGCGAGAGATCGATGATATGCGGCGGCGCCGCCAAACGCTGCTTCATGACCGGCACCAGCGTATGACCGCCGGCGATCAGCTTGGCGTCCTCGTTCTTGATGAGGAGATTCGCGGCCTGCCGCACGGTCGACGGACGATGATATTTGAATTCGTACATGGGTGGGGATCCCTGATTCGCGGTGCGCGATTATCGTTGTGCGTCGTTATGCGAGATCGGACTTCGCCATCGCCTTGGCGCCGGCTGCGATCGACGCCACGATGTTCTGATAACCGGTGCAGCGACAGAGATTGCCTTCGAGTTCTTCGCGGATCAGGTGATCGCTGAGATCATGTCCCTTGCGATGCACGAGGTCCACCGCGGTCATGATCATGCCTGGAGTGCAGAAGCCGCACTGCAGGCCATGATGCTCGCGAAACGCTTCCTGCATCGGATGCAGCGGCGCGCCATCGGCTGCGAGACCTTCGATGGTCTTCACCTCGTGACCGTCGGCCATGACAGCGAGCGTGGTGCAGGACTTCACGGCCTTGCCGTCGAGATGCACAACGCAGGCACCGCATTGCGACGTGTCGCAACCCACATGGGTGCCGGTGAGCCGCAGATTCTCACGTAGAAACTGCACCAGCAATGTGCGCGGATCGATATTGCCGGTGACGGGATTGCCGTTCACGATCATCGAGATTTTGGCCATATGCACTCTCTTGGTCCGCGTCCCATTGCGTGGCGACACGGTCATTAAAATCATTCCAAATGCATAATATGGCCCATCCCGGCAATGAGCAACCTCAAGTCGGGACGGTCTCTGGTGTGTTTTTCTGCGGTATCAAGCACACTTGATCGCCGCTATCAGACGCTCCGGGCCTTAGCCCTGAACAGCCTTGGCGAAGTTCGCGAAGAACTCGTCGGCGATCTTCTTGGCCGAACCGTTGATCAGGCGCTGACCGAGCTGGGCCAGCTTGCCACCGATCTGGGCTTCCACATTGTAGGTCAACAGCGTGCCACCATCCTTGTCGGTCAGGCCGACGACAGCGCCGCCCTTGGCAAAGCCGGCCACGCCGCCCTCGCCTTCACCGGTGATCTTGTAGCCGTTGGGCGGATCGAGATCGCTCAGCGTGACCTTGCCCTTGAAGCGGGCCGAGACCGGGCCGACCTTGATCTTGGCCGTGGCGCGGAAGCCGCCCTCCTCTGTGGTCTCGAGCTCTTCGCAGCCCGGGATGCAGGCCTTCAGCACTGCGGGGTCGTTGAGCTTTCCCCATACCACTTCGCGGGGCGCGGCAAGCTGGACTTCACCGCTCATCGTCATGGCCATGGGTCTGTCTCCTGAATTTGTCGCCGTCCGGAATTGAGGCTGTCATCCCCAAGGGATTGAACCCTCAATCCCAAGTAATGCACGGACGGCGCAAAGGAAAGACCGTCCGGCGAGATGGGGCGATGCCTATTCGCAGTGCAACAGGCGACGGCGGCAAGAAGATTGCGGGGGATTGGCAGACTCTGCCCGGAATGGTTAGGGTCCCGCACAGATGAGCACATCCCTGTCCCCTCTGCTGGCACCCTTGTTGTCGAGCCCCGCGATGCGTGCGGTTTGCGATGATACCGCCCATTTGCAGCATATGCTGGACTTCGAAGCCGCACTGGCGCGGGCCGAGGCCGCAGTCGGGGTGATTCCCGCCAGCGCGGTGGCGGCCATCGAGGCCGCCTGCAAAGCCGACCAGTTCGATCTCGCTGCACTCGCCGATGCCGCTACGCGTTCCGGCAATCTCGCCATCCCGCTGGTCAAGACGCTCACTGCCAAAGTGGCGAAGGCCGATGCCGAGGCCGCGCGTTACGTGCATTGGGGCGCCACCAGTCAGGACGTCATCGACAGCGCAACCATGCTCGGCCTGCGCGCCGCCATTGACGCCCTGCTCGCGGATCTCGACCGCGCCATTGCCGGCTTTGCAGCCCTTGCGGTCAAACATCGCAACACCGCCGTGGTCGCCCGCACATGGCTGCAGCACGCGCTGCCGATGCCATTCGGGCTGAAGCTCGCCCAATATGCTTCGGCGCTGCACCGTTCGCGCCTGCGGCTGAAACGATTGCGCACCGAAGGCCTCGCACTGCAATTCGGCGGCGCCGCCGGCACGCTGGCTGCGCTCGACGACAAGGGCCTCGTCGTTGCAGAGCAACTCGCCAAGGAATTGCAGCTGCCGCTGCCCGATGCGCCATGGCACACCCATCGTGATCGTATTGCCGAAGTTGCTTCGGTGCTGGCGATCCTGTCCGGCTCCTGCGGCAAGATTGCCCGCGACGTCTCGCTGATGATGCAGACCGATGTCGGCGAAGCGTTCGAGCCCTCTGGCGAAGGCCGCGGCGGCTCCTCCACCATGCCGCACAAACGCAATCCCGTGGCATCAGCCTCCGCGCTTGGCGCCGCGACCATGGCACCGAATCTCGCTGCAACGATCTTTGCCGCGCAGATCCAGGATCACGAACGCAGTGCCGGACCGTGGCACGCCGAATGGCCGACGCTGCCGACGCTGCTGCTGGTGACATCGGGCGCCCTTGCCGCCATCGTCGATATCGCCGAAGGGCTCGAGGTCGACGTTGAGCGGATGCGACTCAATCTCGATGAAACCCACGGCCTCATCATGGCCGAAGCCGTGACCTTTGCGCTCGCCGAAAAGCTCGGCAAGAGCGACGCCCATCATCTGGTCGAGGCCGCCACCAAGCGCGCCGTCGCCGAGAAGAAACATCTGCGCGATATTCTCACGGCCGATCCCAAGGTCAGCGCGCAGCTCAGCGCTGCCGCGATCGCCAAACTGTTCGAGCCGATGGATTATCAGGGTGTCTCGCAGGCCCTGATCGACCGCCAGCTCGCCTCACTCCGTTAAGAAGAAACTCGGGAGACACACCATGCCCATGATCGATGCCGACGGCTGCCTGCTGAATGTCTCCGTGGAGGGCCGCGACAGCGGGCCGACGCTGATGATGTCGAATTCACTCGGCTGCACCATGGCGATGTGGGAGCCGCAGATGCCGGCGCTGACAAAGCTGTTTCGTGTGATCCGCTACGATCGGCGCGGCCACGGTAAGTCCGGCATGAACGGCCCGACCTCGATGGAACGCTACGGCAAGGACGTGCTGGCGATCCTCGACGACCTCAACATCGATAAGGTGCATTGGTGCGGGTTGTCGATGGGCGGCATGGTCGGCCAGTGGTTAGGCGCCAACGCGCCTGAGCGTTTCAACAAGATCATCCTGGCCAACACCAGCTGCTACTATCCGGATCCGACCAACTGGCACAACCGCATCAAGGCGGTGCGCGAGGGTGGCCTCAAAGCGGTGGCCGATGCCGTCATCGGCGGCTGGCTCACCGCCGACTTCCGCGAGCGCGAGCCAGAGACCACCGCGAAGATGAAGGCGATGCTGATCGCCTCGCCGGTCGAAGGTTATCTCGCCGCCTGCGAGGCACTGAGCACGCTCGATCAGCGCGCGCTGCTGCCCAAGATCAAAAGCCCAGCGCTGGTGATCGCCGGCCGTCAGGACAACGCAACACCGGTTGCGGCTGGTGAACTGATCCGCAGCAACATCCCCGGCGCGAGCATGACGCTGTTGGACGCCGCACACATCTCGAACGTCGAACAGCCCTACGCTTTCACTGACGCCGTCGTTGGCTTCCTGACGCAGCGCTGAACGGAGACCTAAGATGGACGAGCAACAGCGCGCCGCCGAAGGCACCGCAAAACGCCGCAAGGTTCTCGGCAATGCCTGGGTCGACAAATCGGCCGCCGGCAAGAACGCATTCAATGCGGATTTTCTCGACCTGATCAGCCGCTACGCCTGGGGCGAGATTTGGACGCGGCCGCATTTCGATGACCGCACGCGCCGCGTATTGGTGATCGGCACCATGCTCGCGCTCGGCCAGTGGGACGAATTCCGCATGCATGTGCGCGCCGCCCTCACCGAAGGCGGCTTCACACCTGACGACATCAAGGAGATCCTGCTGCAGCAGGCGATCTATTGCGGCGTCCCGGCGGCCAATCACGCTACCAAGGAAGCCGGCGCGATCATCAAAGAGCTCGGGCTGGCCATTTAGGCGACCTTTTATTTAGGCAACCTTCTGTAAAAGCTCCGCGTCGTTGGCTGCCTTGCCCGGCTGCCCGGGATCAAGCTCCTGCGCCGCCGCGCGACGCAGCGGCGGCTCGATCGCCATCAACACAGCTGTGCCCAGCAGCAACAGCAATTCTGTGATGTGCAGCCGCATCGCGGCGATCTCGCCGACCTTCGATGCCATCATCATACTGGCGAACGAGATCACGCCACCGATACCAAGCGCCATCATCAACGCCTCGTCGCAGCCGCCCGTCTTGCGGATTTTCGGGCGTGTGATGAACACCAGGAATACCGTGAAGAAAGCCACCACCGTCAGCTTGCCGACGGCGAGCAGCCACGCATAGCGCACCGTGCCCATGCTGGAAAATTGCATGTAGTCGCTGAGAAACAGCGCCAGCGAAATATTGGGCCGCTCATAGAAGCCCTGGATCGGCGAGACCATGATGCGGAACGCGAAGATCGTCCAGGTCGGGATGAAATAGCAGGCGATCAGCGCGCCCGTGAACGTGCTGATCCGCCAAGTCTGAAACGTACCGGTCTGAAACGTGCCAGCCTGGAGAGTTCCACCCTGATGGGCTCCGGTCTGGTCTGCGCTGCTCTGATCCATCACGTCGTCCACCGCTCTGCCGGCGACTCGCAGGAGTCGCACGCCTGCGCCGACGTAACGCCCGTTCAATCAGACGGACAATGTAAACCAATTGGTAACCTTAATTCGAAAATTGCCGGGATAACGGCGGGGGAATACGATCAGGACTTGCCAAACGAAAAGCCCCGCCTTTCGGCGGGGCCTTCCACATGGGTCGCTGAGAACGACCCAAATCTCGATTGATGTCTGCCTGACGGCCTATCTCTGGCCCTGCCGGCCCGGGTCCTGCTCGTGGTCGGGCTTCATTCCACCGCCCTGCTGCTGACCGGGCTTCTGGCCCTGCTGCCCGGGGTTCTGGCTCTGCTGGCCTGGCTTCTGCTGACCGGGCTTTTGCTGGTTCTGATTGGACATTCTTCAATCTCCTGTGTTGAACCATTCAACGCCCGACAACGTGCAGCCCCGATCTTCGTTTCGGTTCCCGCGTGATGATTGCAAGGCCGTTGCGCGGCGCAACTGTGACACCGGAACAGCCGCAAATAAGGCGCGGATTTGTGTGCGCTGCGGCGCAAGCGAACGGACGCCAATCGCCGCGAAAAACAGCATGTACAGGCTACTTTAGCCGCACCAGCCCCTGTTGCCGCCTCCAATGGCCGCTGTTAGAAAACGATACAACGACGCAATGATCCGGCTGCCGGATCATGGTGGCGCCTCACTCGAATTCGGCAGCGCATGGATTATTTCGCCCAGCAACTGATCAACGGTCTCGTGCTCGGCTCCATCTATGGCCTGATCGCGATCGGCTACACGATGGTCTACGGCATCGTCGGCATGATCAATTTCGCCCATGGCGATATCTTCATGATCGGCGGCTTCATCGCGCTGATCACTTTTCTCATCCTGGTGTCGATCGGCCTTACCGCGGTGCCGGTGATCCTGCTGCTGGTGCTCCTGGTCTCGATGGCCATCACCTCGCTCTATGGCTGGACCATCGAGCGCATCGCCTACCGTCCCCTGCGCCATTCCTTCCGCCTAGCGCCGATGCTGTCAGCGATCGGCATGTCTTTTGTGCTGACCAATTTCTCGCAGGTCGCACAGGGCGCCCGCGTCAAGCCGGTGCCACCGATCATCACCGGCGGCTACACACTGCATGAAGGCGCCGACGGTTTCGCCGTACGCTTGTCCAACATCCAGATCATCGTCGTCATCACCACCATCGTGCTGCTGGCGCTGTTCACCTGGCTGGTCGCGCGCACGCGCCTCGGCCGCGACATGCGCGCCTGCGAGCAGGACCAGACCATGGCCTCGCTGCTCGGCGTCGATGTGGACCGCACCATCTCCATGACCTTCGTGATCGGCGCAGCCTTGGCTGCGGTCGCGGGCATGATGTACCTGCTCTATTACGGCCTCGTGGATTTCTTCATGGGCTTCGTCGCCGGCATCAAGGCCTTCACGGCCGCCGTGCTCGGCGGCATCGGCTCGCTACCTGGTGCCATGCTCGGCGGCTTGCTGATCGGCCTGATCGAGACATTGTGGGCCGCCTACTTCTCCACCGAATACAAAGATGTCGCCGCCTTTTCGATTCTGATCGTGGTGCTGATCTTCCTGCCGACCGGCCTGCTCGGCCGTCCCGAAGTCGAAAAAGTCTGACGGGATCCAAGTGGCAGCAAACGCATCACAAGCTAAGACTGCCCGCGGGCCGGACGCCGCATTCATCCTGAAGAAGGCCGTGATCTCCGCACTGGTCGCGCTGGTGCTGTTCTCGCTGATGATCGGCATCCGCACCGAGGCCGGCTCCGACGGACAACTGACCTGGTGGACCCGCTTCGGCGATCTCGCCGCCATGGTCGCCGTGGTGTTCGGCGGCAGTATCGTGATGGAGTTGCTGCGACACTGGTGGGGACCGGTGGACACCGTGCGTGTCGTGCCGCCATCGGCGGCCAAGGCATTCTCCTTCGCCGGCCGTGCACTGGTGCCGGCGCTGTTGATCTTCACCTTCCTCGTCCCGGTGATCTTCTACGACGAGCGCTACATCCTCGATCTCGGCATTCTCGTGCTGACTTACGTGATGCTCGGCTGGGGCCTCAATGTGGTTGTCGGCCTCGCCGGTCTTCTCGATCTCGGCTATGTCGCCTTCTATGCCGTCGGCGCCTATTCCTACGCGCTGCTGGCCACCAATTTCGGCCTGTCGTTCTGGATCTGCCTGCCACTCGCCGGTATCCTCGCGGCGTTCTTCGGTGTGCTGCTCGGCTTTCCAGTCCTGCGGCTGCGCGGCGACTACCTCGCCATCGTTACACTGGCCTTTGGCGAGATCATCCGCCTCGTCATCATCAACTGGCAGACTCTCACCGGTGGTCCCAACGGCATCTCCGGCATTCCGCGTCCAACCATGTTCGGCATTCCGCTGACGCCGGGCGATGGCGGCCTCGCTGACCGCCTTGGCATCGAGTTCTCGCCGACCCACCGCATCGTCTTCCTGTTCTATCTGATCCTCGCGCTCGCACTGCTCACCAACTGGGTCACCATCCGCCTGCGCCGCCTACCCATTGGCCGGGCCTGGGAGGCGCTGCGCGAAGACGAAGTCGCCTGCCGCGCGCTCGGCATCAATACGACGACGACCAAACTCACCGCCTTCGCCACCGGTGCGATGTTCGGCGGCTTTGCCGGCGCGTTCTTTGCGACCCGTCAGGGTTTCATCAGCCCGGAATCCTTCACTTTCCACGAGTCGGCACTGGTGCTGGCCATCGTCGTGCTCGGCGGCATGGGCTCACAACTCGGCGTGGCGCTCGCAGCCCTCGCGATGATCGGCGGCTTCGAACTGTTCAGAGGACTTGAGCAATTCCGCATGCTGGTATTCGGCGGCGCCATGGTGCTGCTGATGATCTGGCGCCCGCGCGGCCTGATCGGCCACCGCGCGCCCACCGTCTTTCTCGAACGCAACACGGTGATCTCGTCTGACCTCGTCAAAGAGGGGCACGGATGAATATCAACGACATTCTCAGCGTTGAAAATCTGACGATGCGCTTCGGTGGCATCGTCGCCGTCAACGATCTCTCCTTCACCGCCGAGCGTGGCAAGATCACAGCGCTGATCGGCCCCAACGGTGCCGGCAAGACCACCGTCTTCAATTGCATCACGGGCTTCTACAAGCCCACATCCGGCACCATCAAGCTGCGCCACAGCGACGGTGAATGGCGGCTGGAGCGGCTGAACGACTTCCGCATCTCGAAGATCGCCAAAGTCGCGCGCACCTTCCAGAATATCAGGCTGTTTCCCGGCATGACCGCACTGGAAAACCTGATGGTAGCGCAGCACAATACGCTGATGCGCGCTTCTGGCTTCACTCTTCTCGGCCTGTTCGGCGTGCCCAGCTATCGCGCCGCCGAGAAGGCTGCGATCGACCTCGCGCGCTACTGGCTCGATCAGATCGGCCTGCTGGAGCGCGCTGACGATGCCGCCGGCAACCTGCCTTATGGGGACCAGCGCCGCCTCGAAATCGCGCGTGCGATGTGTACCGAACCCGCACTGCTCTGCCTCGACGAACCCGCCGCCGGCCTCAATGCGCGGGAGAGCGCCGCGCTCAACGAGCTATTGCTCAAGATCCGCGCCGAACATGGCACATCGATCCTGCTCATCGAGCATGACATGTCCGTCGTGATGCAGATCTCCGACCATATCAACGTGCTCGATTACGGCGTGAAGATCGCCGACGGCACGCCTCAGCAAATTCGCGATAATCCCAAAGTCATCGCCGCCTATCTCGGCGCGGATGAAGAGGAAGCCATTGCAGTGATGGAGGGCGAGACGTGAGCGCTGCCCCCATGCTCGCCATCGCCGGCCTGCACGCATCCTATGGCAAGATCGAAGCGCTGAAAGGTGTCGATCTCGATATCAAGCACGGCGAGATCGTCGCACTGATCGGTGCCAACGGCGCCGGCAAGTCGACACTGATGATGACGATCTTCGGCAAGCCGCGGGCGCGCTCGGGCGTGATCACCTATGACGGGACGGACATCACCGACCTACCGACCCACGAGATCGCGCGCATGCGCATCGCGCAATCACCCGAAGGCCGCCGGATTTTCCCGCGTATGAGCGTGGCGGAAAATCTGCAGATGGGCGCCGACGTCAATGAGAGCAGTCCTGCCGAACGCGCTGAAAGCCTCGACAAGGTGTTGGCGCTGTTTCCGCGGCTCAAGGAGCGCATGACCCAGCGCGGCGGCACGCTGTCCGGCGGCGAGCAGCAGATGCTGGCCATCGGCCGCGCACTGATGAGCCGCCCGCGCCTGCTGCTGCTCGACGAGCCATCGCTGGGTCTGGCACCGCTGATCGCCAAGCAGATTTTCGATGCGATCCGCGTGCTCAACAAGCAGGACGGCCTGACCGTGCTGATCGTCGAACAGAACGCCAATCACGCGCTGCGTCTGGCCCATCGCGGCTATGTCATGGTCAACGGGTTGATCACCCTGTCGGGCACCGGCAGCGAATTACTGAAAGCCCCGGAGATCCGCTCGGCCTATCTCGAGGGCGGCCGGCACGGCTGACGGATCGATATCCTTCATCAAATGACGCGCAGCGCGATGCAAACAATCGACACTATTCTGAAGGTAGAATGATGCGCCAATCGCGATTCCGTCACGGCGTCGCGTTTGTCTGCATTCGAACGGAACACGGGGACTTCCTATGAAATTCATCAAACTCATCGGCCTGACGGCGGGTGCTTCGATTGCGCTGGCGTCCGTTGCACTGGCACAGGATATTCCTGTCGCCGTCGCATCATCGATGACCGGCAGCGAATCTGCCTTCGGCCGCCAGTTCAAGAATGGCGCCGAACTCGCCGTCGCCGATATCAACGCCGCCGGCGGCCTGCTGAACAAGAAGCTGGCGCTGCAGGTCGGCGATGACGCCTGCGATCCCAAGCAGGCGCGCTCGATCGCCGAGAAATTCGCCAGCGCGCGCATTCCGTTCGTCGCCGGTCACTATTGTTCGTCGTCGTCGATCCCGGCATCCGAAGCCTATGCCGACGGCAATGTGCTGCAGATCTCGCCGGGCTCGACCAATCCGCTGTTCACCGAACGCAAGCTCGCCAATGTGCTACGCGTCTGCGGCCGCGACGACCAGCAGGGTTTTGTCGCCGGCGAGTACATTGCCAAGAACTACAAGGGCAAGAATATCGCGATCCTGAACGACAAGACGACCTATGGAAAAGGCCTCGCCGACGAGACCAGGAAGGCGCTGAACAAAGCCGGCGTCACCGAGAAGATGTTCGAGAGCTACAACAAGGGTGACAAGGATTTTAATGCTATCGTCTCGCGCCTGAAGCGCGACAATATCGATCTGGTTTACGTGGGCGGCTATCACCAGGAAGCCGGCCTCATCGTGCGCCAGATGCGCGACCAGGGCCTCAAGACGGTGCTGATGGCGGGCGACGCTATCAACGACAAGGAGTTCGCCTCAATCACCGGCCCGGCTGCTGAAGGCACGCTGTTCACCTTCGGCCCCGACCCGCGCAACAAGCCGACCGCCAAGGCGATCGTCGACCGCTTCAAGGCCAAGAACATCGATCCCGAGGGCTACACGCTCTACACCTATGCGGCGTTCCAGGTCTGGTCGCAGGCCGTCGCCAAGGCCGGCACCACAGACACCAGGAAGGTGATGGACACGATCAAGGCCGGCGAATGGGACACTGTACTCGGCAAGCTGGCCTTCGACGCCAAGGGCGACATCAAGGCCATCGACTATGTCGTCTACAAGTGGGATGCCAAGGGCGACTACGCCGAACTGAAGCAGTAACCCTTGTAGAGCCGCACTTCTCCGCGCGTAGGAGAGGTGCGGCTCGCCTCACGTCATGATGTCGATGCCTGAGCCAATGTGAGGCGACTGCCACACCAGGGCGGCTTCGGCATCTTTTTTGATCCGCCGGAGCGGGCTCGCACGGCGAAAGCTATTGCGACGACCTGCCGCAGCCGGACTCACAGGCGGGCTGTTTGCGGCCGAAAATTGCCGATGACTCGGCATCAAAATAAGTTGAGAATGATCCTATCGTTCGGGCGGCCGGATTGCGTTTGTGGCCGAAAACTCTTTGCGAGGATCATCCCCATGAAACCATTGAATGTAATCGGCCTGGCCTTTGCCGCGTCGCTGCTCTCAACCGCAGCTTTTGCACAGGACATCAACGTCGCGGTCGCTGGCCCGATGACGGGCGGCGAATCGGCCTTCGGCCGCCAGATGAAGAACGGCGCCGATCAGGCTGTGGCTGATCTCAATGCCGCTGGCGGCGTGCTCGGCAAGAAGCTGGCGCTGCAGGTCGGCGATGATGCCTGCGATCCCAAACAGGCGCGCTCGATCGCCGAGAAGTTCGCAAGCTCCAAGGTGCCGTTCGTCGCCGGCCATTTCTGCTCGTCGTCGTCGATCCCGGCGTCCGAAGCCTATGCCGACGGCAACGTGCTGCAGATCACGCCGGCTTCGACTAATCCGCTGTTCACCGAACGCAAGCTCGCCAATGTGCTGCGCGTCTGCGGCCGTGACGACCAGCAGGGCCTCGTTGCCGCCGACTACATTGCCAAGAACTTCAAGGGCAAGAACGTCGCGATCCTCAACGACAAGACCACTTACGGCAAGGGTCTCGCCGACGAGACCAAGAAGGCACTCAACAAGGCCGGCTTCACCGAAAAGATGTTCGAGAGCTACAACAAGGGCGACAAGGACTTCAACTCGATCGTGTCGCGTCTGAAGCGCGACAATATCGATCTGGTTTATGTCGGCGGCTATCATCAGGAAGCCGGTCTGATCCTGCGCCAGATGCGCGACCAGGGCCTCAAGACCATATTGATGGCCGGCGACGCCATGAACGACAAGGAATTCGCCTCCATCACCGGCCCCGCGGCAGAAGGCACGCTGTTCACCTTCGGCCCCGATCCGCGCAACAAGCCGACCGCGAAGGCGATCGTCGAGAAGTTCAAGGCCAAGAATATCGATCCCGAAGGCTACACGCTCTACACCTATGCAGCGTTCCAGGTCTGGTCGCAGGCCGTTGCCAAGGCCGGCTCCACCGACACCAAGAAGGTGATGGACGTGATCAAGGCCGGCGAATGGGACACCGTGCTCGGCAAGATGGCGTTTGACGCCAAGGGCGACATCAAGGCGATCGACTATGTCGTCTATAAGTGGGACGCCAAGGGCAACTACACCCAGATCGACGCGAAGGGAACCTGAGTCGGCGCCGCGAGCGCTTCCCTTAACCTCTTCCCGCTCTTTGCGGGGAGAGGTCGGGCGGCGAAGCTGACCGGGTGAGGGGCATGGTATGCACCTGCCCCATCTCGGACTATCGGATCGAATATTGTCCGGGCGGGTTGCTAACTTTGTTGATCTGCCGACCCGATAGATATCGGTTATGTCATCTCCAGCGTGAGACCCCTCACCCGGCGCTGCGCGCCGACCTCTCCCCGCAAGTGCGGGGCGAGGTTAAGAGGGAGCCCCTCACCCGAAATTCTGCAGCGCGGGAAACGTCTCAAGCAGCCAGATGCTGGCATTCGACACGGCGCCGGTGAGAAACGCGATACCGGTGATCACCATCAACACGCCCATGGCGCGCTCGACATGGACGAGATGCTTCTTCATGCGCGCGAACATGCTGGAGAATTGCTCGACCATGAAGGCCGCGATCAGGAACGGGATGCCGAGGCCGAGGGAATAGACCGCGAGCAGCCCTGCGCCCTTGGTCACCGTTGCTTCCGCCGCCGCCACCGACAGGATCGCCGCAAGGATAGGTCCGATGCACGGCGTCCAGCCAAACGCAAAAGCCAGACCCATCACATAGGCGCCCCACAGGCCAACCGGCCTGGGCATGCTCAGGCGTCCCTCGCGCATCAGCAGCCCGATGCGCGTCAGGCCGAGGAAATGCAGGCCCATCAGGATGATCAGGATGCCGGCAACGATTGACAGCTCCGCCGCATAGGAGCGGACCACGCTGCCGACAAGGCTGGCGCTGGCGCCGAGCGCCACGAACACCGTGGAGAAGCCCAGCACGAACACGGCCGCCGAGATCATCACCGCGCGCCTGGAGGTCGCTTCCTGCTCGTCATTGGCGACGTGCTCGATGGTCGCGCCCGTGAGATAGATGAGATAGGGCGGCACCAGCGGCAGCACGCAGGGCGACAGGAATGAGACAATGCCGGCAATCAATGCGGCGGGGATCGTGACATCGGAGATCATGCGGCTAGATGCACTGCTGACATGACGGGATGCAAGCGGGATGGATCAAATGCCCGCCACTTCCGGCTGTTGTGATCACGCGTGATCGGTTGACCGGGCAGCCTTGCTGCGGTCTGGTCGGGCCAAGAAGGAACCGCCATGAAGAACCTGCTCACCGATATCGCCGGCGTACGCGTCGGCCACGCGGACGACGCCCAACTGGCCTCCGGCGTCACCGCCATCCTGTTCGACAGGCCAGCCGTGGCCTCCGTGGACATCCGCGGCGGCGGACCGGGCACGCGCGAAAGCGCCCTGCTCGATCCTGTGAACACCGTGGACGCCATCCACGGCCTCGCGCTGGCCGGCGGCTCTGCTTTCGGGCTCGAAGCCGGCGGCGGCGTGCAGGCCTGGCTCGCCGAACAGGGCCGCGGCTACCAGATCGGCAATGCCGTCATCCCCATCGTGCCGGGCGCGATCCTGTTCGACCTGCTCAATGGCGGCGACAAGGCCTGGGGCCGCTTTCCGCCCTATCGCGATCTCGGCTATGCCGCCGCGGCAGCCGCCAGCGATGACTTCAAGCTCGGCAGCGTCGGCGCGGGGCTGGGCGCCACGACGGTCAACTACAAAGGCGGCCTCGGCTCGGCCTCCGCCGTCACGCCATCGGGCGTGCACGTCGCCGCACTCGCTGCAGTCAATGCAGTCGGGAGTGTCACAATCGGTGATGGCCCGCACTTCTGGGCAGCCCCATTCGAAGTCGGCAATGAGTTCGGCGGACACGGCATGCCGAACAAGTTGAAGCCCGAGATGCTGGCGATGCGTATCAAGGGCGGACCGGCGGCAACCTCGATCGAGAACACGACACTCGCCGTCGTTGTTACCGATGCGATCCTGACCAAGGCGCAGGCACGGCGTCTCGCCATGATGGCGCAGACCGGATTCGCGCGCGCGATCTATCCGGTGCATGCGCCGCTCGATGGCGACATCGTGTTTGCGGCCGCGACGGGCGAGAAGCCGATCGATCCGCTGGTAGGTTTGACGGAGCTCGGCATGGTCGCGGGTAATGTGATCGCCCGCGCCATCGCGCGCGGCGTGTATGAAGCGACAGCACTGCCGTTTCCGGGCGCGCTTCCGGCGTTTCGCGACCGGAACTAGGTCATCGCTGCGCAACCAATCGCTCCGGTAATCGTTTCTACCCAAGAGACATTCGGAGGATTGCGATGCCGTCGACTGCGATTCGACATGTCACTTATGATCCGGTGAGCCGCGAACTACGCATCACCTTCACCAGCGGCCGCCGGTATGCTTATGCGCAGGTGCCGCCGGAAGTTCACGCGGCCTTCGGCAGCGCCGCGTCACGCGGCGCGTTCTTCAATCACCGTATTCGTGATCGCTTCGCCTATCGCGAACTGCCGCGTTCGGGATCAGAGCGCAGATCAGGCGCTGATCGCCAACGTCGACTTCGCATTTGAGATCTGCTGCGCCTGACGCGCGATCATCTTCTCGATCGCGTTATAGGACGAGCTTGCGGTTGATGACGTGGACGACGTGGGGACGGCCGTGGTCGAACTCACCGTCGATCCGTCCGCATATGCGATAGACGTCGTGGTGCTGCCATCAGCATTTACCGTGGTCGTTGTGGTCGAACCAGCAGTGTCAGAGCCACCACCAGATCCACCGCCCATACCGCCGCCGCCGGCGTGATGTGCCTTGCCGCCATTCAGCGCCGGGCTCAGTTCATCGATATTGACCGAGCCGTCACCGTTCTTGTCGAGTTCGGCGAATACCTTGTCGGCATTGGCCGTGTTGGTGCCGCCGGCGCCGAGCTTCTTCTCGAACTCCGCCTTGCTGATGCCGCCGCTGCCGTCGCTGTCGAGCATCCCCATCAGTTTTTTCAGCGAGTCGGCTCGTTTCGCCTCAGAGGCCGCCGTCGCGGGCTGGCTCTGGGCATCGAGCAGCGTGCTCATGGTGCCCGGGGCCAGCTTGTAGGAACTGTTCGTGCTGCTGGTGGCGGAGGTTGCCGTCGATGACGTGGCGCTCGCCGCCGTCGACGTGCTGGCGACATCGAACGGGCTGGCGGTCTTCTGGGTGACACCGGTCGTGGTGGTCGCGGCCTTCGACTTCGACCTGGTGAGTGCCTGCAGCGCATCGATCGCGGTAGTGGCAGCAGCAAGGGCTGGCAGCATCGTCAAATTCCTGATCATGCCGCAGCGTGCGGCGTGAATTCCCTGGGGAGTACGGAGCAAGCCCCATGCCAGCGAAAAAAGTTCGATAAAACAACGGCCTTGGTCGCACGGGCCGCGCGCGTTTCCCGGCAAATCGTGCCCTTGCGGCAGAATGTGCCGGGACTATCCTGCTGCAGCGCGTCGATGGCGCGGCCGTGGCTGCCGCGTTGCCCGTCCCCCGGCCCCATGTTACGCGAGGCGGTCCATTCGCCGCCGCCCAAAAACGTTCAGGAAACCCGATGTCCCAGAGCTTCACGCCCCGCCCGCTGGTGATCGCCCCGTCCATCCTGGCGGCTGATTTCGCGAGGCTTGGCGAAGAGGTCCGCGCCGTGGATACCGCCGGCGCCGACTGGATGCATCTCGACGTCATGGACGGCCATTTCGTGCCGAACATTTCCTACGGCCCCGACGTCATCAAGGCGATGCGCCCGCACACGACAAAGATCTTCGACGCGCATCTGATGATCGCGCCATGCGATCCCTATCTCGAAGCCTTCGCCAAGGCCGGCTGCGATCACATCACCGTCCACGCCGAGGCGGGCCCGCATCTGCATCGCTCGCTGCAGGCGATCCGCAATCTCGGCAAGAAGGCCGGCGTCTCGCTCAATCCCGGCACGCCAATCTCCGCCATCGAATATGTGATCGATCTCGTCGATCTCGTGCTGGTGATGTCGGTCAATCCCGGCTTCGGCGGCCAGGCCTTCATTCCGTCCGCGCTCGGCAAGATCTCGGACCTGCGCGCGATGACCGCGGGCCGTCCGATCGATATCGAAGTCGATGGCGGCGTGTCCGCTGCAGTCGCCGGACAACTCGCCGCAGCAGGTGCCAATGCCTTCGTTGCCGGCTCGGCCGTATTCAAGGGCGGCACGGTGGAAAGCTACAAGGCGAATATCGACGGCATCCGCGCGGCGGCCGCGAATGCCCGCGGCGAGATGGTGTAGCTCTCTCCGGATTCACATATCAAACAGCCACACTTCCGCAGTCTCGCGGCGCTTGCGCGTCCGAGGTGTGAGCAGTCCCCCTCAAACGATGAGGGGTGGCAGCGCGCCGTGAGGCGCAAGGGGTGGTTTCTGTCGCGATCCGCTCCGCCGGAACGCCGGCAAGCTGCAACCGCGCAACGCCTCACGGCGCGCCACACCGCAGACAAGTTTACGCAGTCTGCGACTGCTACGGGCGATTTCTGTCCCCGGGACCGTTCTTCCGGGCAAAGGCGCAGAGCTCCGCACTCCGCTGATCCCGACGGTTTCCCGCCGTTCACCAATGCCACGTCCAGCCAGCATGAGTGGCAGACCCCCGTAGTGGGGCCGGACGGTGGCCCAAGGCCTCCCGAGTGCGTGAGGGAACGTCTCCCTCCCGCCCGCAGGCGCCGCAATCCAAATCCCACCTCAAAACGCCTCTAGAAGCGCCCCTCGCGGACCGGACAATATGGATAATAATCCTTAGGGGAATATTGTCAACACCTGCGAAGACCAATATGCGCATGAACTTCGCGGCGCGTGGTGCGACCAACCGGGATGACACAGCATTCAATCGCCGGCTTTCGCCGCTTCCTGCTCGCTCCCCTGCTCTTGCTCGCCTTGCTCGGCACGGCGCAGGCCGGCGACGCTGCCGCGCGCAAAGTGATCGGCTTCTCGCCGGACGGCACGCATTTCGCCTTCGAGCAGTATACGCAGCTCTATGATGCGACCGAGATCGTCGCCGAGATCCAGGTGATCGACACCCGCACCGACGACTTTGCGAAGGGTACGCCCTTCTCCCTTCGCACCAAGGACGATGACGAGCGCGAAGTGGATGCCGTGCGCGCCGAGCTGATGGCTAGGGCCAAGCCGCTGCTGGGCAGGCTTGGTATTACCGAGCCCGGCACGCGCTTCGCCGGCAAGCCGTCGATGGATCTCGACGAGATCGGAATCTATCAGATGGACCCGAAGCCGCTCGCCACCACGCAGGCCATCACTTTGCCCGACGGCCGCAAGCTGGTGCTGACGCTCTCCGATCAGGCGCTCGGCAAGGCGTCATGCTACGGCGCCGGCGGCCGCGGCACCTATGGCAGCGTCATCGTCACCGGCATGACACTGCAACTGAGCATCGATGGCACCGCGCCCATCACGCTGCAGCAGGACAAGCAACTGCCGAAACGCCGGCGCTGCGTGACGGCCTACGGAATTGCCGATGTCTATCATCACCACGCCAAAGACGGCACGCAGACGCTGGCAGTCCTGATCGAGACCGTGGACGCGCACGAATTCCACGCCGGTCCGAACCGGCGGTTCATGGCGGTGACGGCGAAGTTGCCGCTGAAATAGCATTCCTGCTTTGGGATCGCATTGTTTCAGATGCTACGCGAGCATTGCTATCTTGGCGATCGCGCCGACGGCCAGACGCCCCACTCAACAACTGACATCGTGTCTATGGATTCCGGGCCCGCGCAAGAGCGCCCCGGAATGACGGATGAAAGGTCGGCACTTGTATTCTGACTGAGAGAAACAACTTTCCGGAATGACTCGGTCCCGGACAGAACGACCAGGATGGTTCCCGACGCTGCGGATCGCGCAAAGAATGCCGCGGACCGATCAAGGCACCAGTCGGAGCCGCGGCGGCACTACGCTTGCTGACAGTCCAAGTTTCTCGATTTGCTCATCGCGCCAGGTGTCGAGCAGTGGTTGCAATGCTGCGGGGTCGTTTTCCAGCAGATCCAAAACCTGCGTAATCACCGACCGATACCTGTCCTGTCTTTGCGGCTTGTAGTCGGCGAGATCCCGTTCCATGCCGCGAAAGATGTCGGTCGCTTGCTGCAAGTTGCCGAGCAAATAATGCGTCAACCCGAAATCGAGACGAACGGGCATCATGCGGTTGCTCGCCATCCAGGAGATGTAACCAAGAAACTCTCGGGGGCCGTGAAGATTCCTTAGGGGTTCGATATGCGGGTTGATTTTATCGAGCACGATTGACGCAGACTCAGCGTAGGCTTTTCTGTCGACAAGAAATAACCCGGCGTGTTCGCCAGAAATCGTATTACTATAATTGAGCGAGAAATATTCTCCCGGGCGATACAATGGCATAACCACCCGGAAGAGCTTCATCTGATTCTTATGCGGCGTGGTGTCGAGAAAAAAGCCGCGAGCGACGTAGACGCTCGGCTTGATAATCAGATAATTCCCGCACACAACCGTCCCCGTTGCGCGGGGCTGGATCAACTCGAAAATTTTCCGCGATCTGCTCATGCTTTAGCCGTGATCCACGAAAAAAGTTCAATTCAATAACCGGTGTATTTGGCAACGCCCCTGTATGCGCTCTCAGTTCATCGGCCCTTGATGCGCCCAGTACCGCGCCTCCGGTCTTTAAGTCGTAGATCGCGATCACGTCACCGCCTACATCCCTCAAAGCTACGTCGGTTCGTATACTGCCGGCAATGCCATATTCGACGACCTCCTTGAAAAGGAAGCTTTGTTCAACTCCGTCCCCGCCAATCCCGGGATAGTCGGCGGCCCTGACCCTTGTGGCAAACGCGACATGCACCGCAATCCCGTATGCTTGCGGCGTTTGATCGGGGATAAATTCTAGTCCATCCATAACTCGGATTAAATCGGCCGATAGCTTCTCGGTTGTTTCGTCGATAGTCGGGATTCCCGTTCGTGCGGTATCCTGCGTAATCGTGGCCGCTATATTTTGAAGGAAGTCTTCAGTCGTATTACTGCCATTTCCGCCGAGCAATTCCTCGAACCGCGGAACGCTTGCCAGATCTGCGAATGTTGCAGATACCTGATTTTCGCCCGTCTCGTCGACTGACGCACCTCCACTACCATCGGTCCACATGCCAAGGGCGTCCCGCGGCTGACCGGCGTCGAATCCAGCTTTCCGATTGATCAACCTTCGAAACTTCAATTCCAATTTGAGCCCGCACAATTCGTACCTCAGGCGGGCTAGGGTTCCATCGATCTCGTCCAGTTCCTGCATTATTCCCATCGCAACCTCCACCCTTCTTTCCTATGACTATAATCATACAAGATCATAAACCTAGTGTCCAGCCACACTGCGCCGCCCGGGTGCCATGCCGGATGTTTGCGGTATCGTCGGCGGTTTCGCGCCAAGCCCCCTTCTCCGAGGTGGCCTCCCCCGCCCCGATCTGCTAAAGCGCGGCGTAATCCCCCAAACGTCAGAGTGCGCAATGATCCCTCGCTATACCCGTCCGGAAATGGCCTCCATTTGGGAGCCGCAGACCCGCTTCAAGATCTGGTTCGAGATCGAGGCGCATGCCGCCGATGCGCTGGCGGAACTGGGCACCATTCCGAAGGATGCGGCGAAGACGATCTGGGCCAAGGCCAAGGACGCGACCTTCAATGTGGAGCGCATCGACGAGATCGAGCGCGAGACCAAGCATGACGTCATCGCCTTCCTGACCCACCTCGCCGAGATCGTCGGTCCCGAGGCGCGCTTCGTGCATCAGGGCATGACCTCGTCGGATGTGCTCGACACCTGCCTCAACGTGCAGCTCACGCGCTGCGCCGATATCCTGATCGCCGATATCGACCGCCTGCTGGCGGCGCTGAAGACCCGCGCCTTCGAGCACAAGATGACGCCAACCATCGGCCGCTCCCATGGCATCCATGCCGAGCCGGTCACCTTCGGTCTCAAGCTCGCTTATGCCTATGCCGAATTCACCCGTAACCGCGAGCGCCTCGTCGCCGCGCGCAAGGAAGTCGCGACCTGCGCGATCTCTGGCGCCGTCGGCACTTTCGCGCAGATCGATCCGCGCGTCGAAGAGCATGTCGCGAAAGCGATGGGTCTCGTGCCGGAGCCGATCTCGACCCAGGTGATCCCGCGCGACCGCCATGCGATGTTCTTCGCGACGCTCGGCGTCATCGCCTCGTCGATGGAGCGCTTAGCTGTGGAAATCCGCCACATGCAGCGCACCGAGGTGCTGGAAGCCGAGGAGTTCTTCTCCGAGGGCCAGAAGGGCTCGTCGGCGATGCCGCACAAGCGCAACCCGGTGCTGACCGAGAACATCACCGGCCTTGCCCGCATGGTGCGCGCCTATGTGACCCCCGCGCTGGAAAACGTCGTGCTGTGGCACGAGCGCGATATCTCGCACTCTTCCGCCGAGCGCATGTTCGGCCCTGATGCCACCGTGACGCTCGACTTCGCGCTCAACCGCATGGCCGGCGTGATCGAGAAGCTGCTGGTCTATCCCGCCAATATGCAGAAGAACCTCGACCGCCTCGGCGGCCTCGTGCACTCGCAGCGCGTGCTGATCGCGCTGACGCAGAAGGGCGCGTCGCGCGAAGACAGCTACAAGCTCGTGCAGCGCAACGCCATGCCGGTGTGGCGCGGCGAAGGCGACTTCCAGACACTGCTGAAGAACGATCCCGAGGTGAAGAAATATCTCACCGACGACGAGATCTCCGAGAAATTCGACCTCGGCTATCACCTCAAGCATGTGGACACGATCTTCACGCGCGTGTTCGGTACCTCATCCTGAGGAGCGACGTCTTCGTCGCGTCTCGAAGGATGAGCGCCACACGCCATGGTTCGAGACGGCGCCGAAGCGGCGCCTCCTCACCATGAGGACGGAGTCCACTGGCTACATCGTCGCCGTATGCCTGCGGCGCGGCCATCACTTCAGCAAGGCGCCAAGCCTGAGCATTCGCCTGCTCAGCGGCCTCGGCGTCGAAGGCGACGGGCATATGGGCGCATTGGTGCAGCACCGCTACGATCGCCGCCGCGATCCCGCCAGGCCGAACCTGCGCCAGGTGCATCTGATCCCGTGCGAGCTGTTCGACGAATTGCGCGCCAAGGGCTTCACGATCCAGCCCGGCGATCTCGGCGAGAATGTCACCACATCGGGGATCGAGTTCGCCGCACTGCCGACCGGCACGCGGCTGCATCTGGGCACACATGCGGTGATCGAACTCACCGGCCTGCGCGAGCCCTGTGTACTGATGGATCGCTTTCAGCAGGGATTGAAGGCCGCGACGGAGGATCGCGATGCTGGTGGCCGCGCCGTCTACAAAGCCGGCGTGATGGCGATCGTGGTGTCGGATGGCGAGGTTGCGCCGGGCGATGCGATAGAGGTCGAGTTACCGGCCGGAGCGCGGCAGCCGCTAGCGCCGGTGTAACAGGTCGAGATGCGTGAGAGCGCTCCCTCTCCCCGCATCTTGCGCGGGGAGAGGGGTGGGGTGAGGGGCGAGGCATTGGCCTGTCCTAAGCGTATCGTTTTCGGATCGAAGATTCCGATCCGAGAGAGCGCAACAAGCGGTGAGCGCGTGCCATGCCCCTCACCCGCCCGGCTTCGCTGCGCTACGCCGGGCGACCTCTCCCCGTAAAGAACGGGGAGAGGTTAAGAACTGCCGCCCTTCCCGAAAAAGCCAGAATGGCCCTGTCTTGATTGCCAGACCCGCAGCAACTCCGCAGTAACCATCCTCCCCTAGGCTCTCATGATGCCGACGCGCCCCACCATCCTTGTGTTCGACTCCGGTCTCGGCGGCCTCACCGTCCAGCGCGAGATCGCCAAGGCGCGTCCGGATGCCCGCTATGTCTATGTGGCCGATGACGCGTTCTTTCCCTACGGCCAGCACACCGAGGAGGCGCTGATCGGCCGCGTGGTGCCGCTGATGGGCGAGCTGATCGACGCGCACCGGCCGGATCTCGTGGTGATCGCCTGCAACACGGCCTCGACGCTGGTGCTCAGCCATCTGCGCGCCGCCTATGCCGTGCCCTTTGTCGGCACCGTGCCGGCGATCAAGCCGGCCTGCGCGCGCTCGGTCAGCAAGCGCGTCTCGGTGCTCGGCACGTCAGGCACCGTGAAGCGCGAATATACCCAGACACTGATCCGCGAATTCGGCGGCGGCTGCATCGTCACGCTGGTCGGCTCCGCCGAACTCGCCGCACTGGCGGAAGGCGCACTCGGCGGCCAAGGCATCGACGACGCCGATCTGTTTCGCGAGATCGCGCCCTGCTTCGTGCAGGACGCCGCCGGTGCCCGCACCGACACGATCGTGCTCGCTTGTACGCATTACCCGCTGTTGCTCGACCACCTCAATCGCATCGCGCCATGGCCGGTGGCATGGATCGATCCGGCCCCGGCAATCGCACGACGCGTGGTCGGCCTGATCGGCGATCATCAGCCCGGCGTGCCACCCGGCGATGCCGTGCTGCTCTACACCTCCGGCAAGCGCCATGCCTGGCCGGAAGCACTGGCGCCGTTCTTCGGCGGAAAGGTCGCGGCATAGCGAGCGCTCGACTTTCCCTTGCGCGCTGCTAGCCTTGCAGCGCGCCGTTCCGAAAAAAAGAGAACGGCAAAGGGAGACCAGCATGCTCGATACGAATTTTCTGAAGAATGGCCTTCTCAAGACACTGCTCGTTGGCGCGGCGATCACGGCCTGCGCCGGCGCTGCCAGTGCACAAGGCATCAAGCGCACGCCGCTGCAGGACGTCAAATATCCTGCCGGCCATCGCATCGTGACGGTCGTAGCTGAACTCGGCCCGAACCAGCTCGCCGGCCGCCATACCCATCCAGGTGTCGATACCGGTTACGTTCTCGATGGCGACGCGACGCTGATCGTCGAGGGCCAGCCGGACCAGGCACTCAAGGCCGGCGATTCCTATGCCGTCCCGGCCGGGATTCCGCATGACGTGAAGACCGGCGACAAGGGCCTGAAGATCATGGCAGTCTATGTGGTGGAAGACGGCAAGCCGGTGGCGACGCCCGCGCCGAAATAACAGGATCCCATGTGACGATGACGACCCCCGCGCCATTTCACGATCTCAAGCAGAAATGGCGCGAGGGGCGCCCCACTTTCGGGGCCATCGCGACCATCCCGTCGATCCAGACCGTGCGCATCATGGCGCAGTCGCTCGACTGGATCATCGTCGATCTCGAACACGGCCCGATCGATCTCAACACCGCCCATGGGATGATCATGGCCACCGCGGGCACGCCCTGCACGCCGCTGGTGCGGATCGCCGCCAACGAGCCATGGCTGGCGAAAGCACCGATGGATTTCGGTGCGATGGGCATCAACTTCCCGATGATCAACAGCGCCGACGATGCGTATAAGGCCGCGCGCAGCCTGCGCTATCCGACCCAGGGCGAGCGGCTATGGGGACCGTTCCATGCGCCATTCCGCTGGAACACCGGCATGCCCGACTATATGGCGCGCGCCGACGACAGCATGATCTGCATGATCACCATCGAGCATGTCGATGCGGTGAACCGGATCGGCGAGATCATGGCCACGCCGGGCATCGACATCGCCGTGATCGGCGTCGGCGACCTCGCGACATCCATCGGCAAACGCGGCCAGCCGGGCGATCCCGAGGTGCAGGCGCTGGTCGCCAAGGCGGAAGCCGGCATCCTGAAAAGCGGCGTGCCGCTGGGCGGCGCGGCGCTGAACGCGGAGATGGGCAACGCCATGATCGAGCGGGGCTATGTGGCGCTGGCGTTGGGATTCGACTGGTCACTGTTCCAGCGCGGAATCGCCGCCGGATTCGAGGGTATCAGGCGGTGAAACGGCCATTTCGAGGCCGATTTTGCGCCAAAACTGGCCGGATTGGCGCTATAAGCCCGCCAAACGGCAAAAAGCCTGTCTTTCAATTGACATAACCGGGCCTTCCCCCTAGAAACCGCCTTGCTCGCGGGCCGTTTTCGGCCCGCGAAGCGTTTCGCACCCGTGGTTCTCCGCCCAGCTTTGGGAATGAACCTGTCGGTGCCGAGATTTTCCAGACTCTGGACTGATCACGGTACACAGGAGGGCGCGTCTCCTCACATTGACCATTGAACATCGAGGACGCGATGACAAAGCGTAGTGAAGCTAAATATAAAATCGACCGCCGTATGGGCCAGAACATTTGGGGTCGTCCCAAGTCTCCGGTCAACAAGCGTGAATACGGCCCCGGCCAGCACGGCCAGCGCCGCAAGGGCAAGCTCTCCGACTTCGGCACGCAGCTGCGCGCCAAGCAGAAGCTGAAGGGCTATTACGCCAACATCTCCGAGCGCCAGTTCCACTCCATCTATGTGGAAGCCGGCCGTCTCAAGGGCGACACCGGTGAAAACCTGATCGGCCTGCTCGAGCGCCGCCTCGACACCGTCGTGTATCGCGCCAAGTTCGTCGCCACCATGTTTGCGGCCCGTCAGTTCATCAACCACGGCCACATCAAGGTGAACGGCAAGCGCGTCAACATCGCGAGCTATCTCGTGAAGGTCGGCGACGTCATCGAGATTAAGGAATCCTCCAAGCAGCTCGCTTTCGTTCTGGAAGCCAGCCAGCTCGGCGAACGCGACACCCCGGATTACGTCGAAACCGACCACAGCAAGATGACCGCCAAGTTCATCCGCATCCCGCAGCTGTCGGACGTTCCTTTCGCCGTGCAGATGGAACCGCATCTGATCGTCGAATTCTATTCGCGCTAATTTCTGACAGCGCAGACGAGATCAAGGCCCCGGGTTTTCCGGGGCCTTTTTTGTTTGGTCTCTGTCCCATCAGCCGTCATTGCGAGGTCAAGGAAAGTTGCATGCAACTTTCCCCTTAGCGTAGCGACGAAGCAATCCAGCCTTCGCTCGTTCACTCTGGATTGCTTCGCTCAGCAAAATCGCAAGACGATTTTGCGGGCTCGCAATGACGGGGTAGCTTGTGGTGTGTAACAACGTGGAATTCCCAATGCCCTTCACCCCTGCTCGCCCCGATCCATCACAGCCGGCGGTTCGCATCAACCTTCTGTCCGACACACAGACGAAGCCCACGCCCGCGATGCGCGCGGCGATGGCTGCGGCAGATGTCGGCGATGAGCAGGTCGGCGACGATCCCACCGTCAACGCGCTCTGCGACCGCGTCGCCGAATTGCTCGGCAAGGAAGCCGCAGTGTTCATGCCATCGGGTACCATGTGCAATGTCGCCGGCCTGCTGGCGCACTGCCGGCCCGGCGACGAGATCCTCGCGCATCGCACCGCGCATATCCTCTCGCGCGAGGGCGGCACCCATGCCGCGCTTGGCGGCTTCCAGATTACCGGGCTCGACGGCGCCGATGGCAAGTTCACACCAGATACGCTGCGCGCCGCATTGCATCCGCGCACGCGCTACGAGGCAGCGCAGACCGTGGTCAGCGTCGAACAGACTGCCAATATCGGCGGCGGCACCATCTGGTCGAAATCCGACCTCGAAGCGATCGTCACCATCGCGCGTGACCGCGGCCTTGCCACGCATATGGATGGCGCGCGACTGATGAATGCCTGCGTCGCCACCGGTATCGGTGCGAGCAGGATGTCCGACGGCTGGGACTCGGTGTGGATCGATTTCAGTAAGGGGCTCGGCGCGCCGATCGGAGCCGTGCTCGCCGGCACGCGCGACTACATTGATGCAGTGTGGCGCTGGAAGCAGGGATTGGGCGGCTCGATGCGCCAGGCCGGCATCGTTGCCGCCGCCTGCATCCACGCGCTGGACCATCACGTCGAGCGCCTCGCCGACGATCACGCGAATGCGCACGCGCTGGCGCGCGGACTGGCCCAGATCAACGGGATCGCCGTTCAGCAACCGGAGACCAATCTCGTCTTCTTCGATCCCGCAGGCGCCGGCATCAGCGGTGCTGCTATGGTGAAAGCCTTGCGCACGAAAGGCGTACTGCTCGCCACCATGGACGGCCGCATCCGCGCGTGTACGCATCTGGATGTCTCTGCAGACATGATCGAGGAGACGCTGGGATTGATCAGGGACGTGGTGCGAGCGGTTTAGCCTTATCCCGACGGCCCTCATGGTGAGGAGGCGCCGCTTGGCGCCGTCTCGAACCATGAGATGTTTGGCCCATCCTTCGAGACGCGCGCAAGAACGCGCTCCTCAGGATGAAGACTGAGTATGTGGAACAGGCACCACGATGACCTGCCCTGCCGCTTACTCCAGCGCCTCGGCGATGATCTTCCGCACGTCGATTTCCATCCGCACCCGCTGCGACGGTGCCTGCGTCATCACCAGCACGAACATGTCGTTCTTCGGATCGACCCAGAAGAACGTGCCGCCAACACCGTCCCAGCGATACTCACCGATCGGGCCGGGCTCGCTCGCGAGCTCCTTGGTGCGCACGGCGAATCCAAGGCCGAAGCCGCTACCGGCGCCCGGGAAATAATAATAGTCGCGCTTCACGCCGCTATCAGGCCCGACGTGATCGCGCGTCATCTCGGCCACTGTTTCCGGTTTGAGATAGCGCTTGCCATCAAGCGTGCCACCATTGAGCAGCATCTGCAGGAAGCGCGCGTAATCCGCCGCCGTACCGACCAGACCGGAGCCCCCCGCCTCCCATTGCATGACCTCCGCGGGATCATGCATGCCGACAACCGGGCCGACCATGCGATCTCCCGGGAACGGCTCGGCCACACGCGAGCGGCGTTCGCCATTGGTGACGTAGAACGAGGTGTCCCGCATCCCCAATGGACCGAACAGCCGTTCCTCCAGAAAATGATAGAGCGACTGGCCGGACACCACTTCGATGACGCGGCCGAGGATGTCGGTGGAATGGCCGTAGTCCCACAGCGTGCCGGGCTGCTCGGCGAGCGGAAGCTGCGCGATACGGTCGGCCCAGGACGCGTTGTCCCAGTCGCGGCCGAAGATATCGAGCTGCGCATAACGTTTCCGCGCGGGATCGTCGCCATAGAAACCGTAAGTGATGCCCGATGTGTGCGTGAGCAAATCGGCGATGCTGATCGGCCGCTGCAGCGGCACGAGGCCGAATGTCGCGTGTTCGTCGCCGCCTTTGACGTCGACGCCCACCTTCGTCTTCGCGAAAGCCGGGATGTATTTCGCAACGGGATCGTCGAGGCGCAGCTTGCCATCCTCGATCAGCATCATCGCGGCTACCGAGGTGATCGGCTTCGACATCGAATATAGCCGGAAGATCGCATCCCCCGTCATCGGATGGCCGCTGTCGAGATTGCCGAACGTATCGAAATAGACAGGCTTGCCGTGCTGTTGCACCAACACTACCGCGCCGGGAATCTTTCGCTCCGCGACCATGTCGAGAAAGTAGCGATCGAGCGCCAGCAGTTTTTCGGCAGAAAATTCGCGCGCAATGGATTGCGGTTTTTCGGCCCGGGCCGGCGGCGAAGGCACGATAACGGTGCCGACGCAGCAGAGCGCCAGCAGCAGGAGTACGGCGCGCTTATTTCTCCAGCGCTTCATAGACCAACAGCTTCAAAGACCTTTGAATGCGCTGTCGCTCCGACGGCGTCTGCTCAAGCAGGATGAAGAAGAAATCCTGTTTGGGATCGATGATGAAATAGCAACCGCTGGCGCCGTCCCATTTCAGCTCGCCGAGCGATCCCGGCGGCGACGGCTTGGCATTGCCGGGATCGGTGCGCACGGCGAAGCCATAGCCGAAGCCGAAACCGTCACCGGGGAAATACAGATAGTCGCGGCCGACCCCGGAATCCTTGCCGATATGATCGGTGGTCATGTCCTTGAACGTCGCCGCGCTCATGAAGCGTTTGCCGTCATATTCGCCGCCGTTCAGCAGCATCTGCGCGAACTTGGTGTAATCCGCCAGTGTCGAGACCATGCCGCCGCTGCCGGATTCCCATTTCTGGTAGGTATCGGGGCGCCCCTGTCGTCCGGTGCGGAAATCGCGATCCCAGGCCATCGGCTTGGCGAGCATGACCTCCTTCGACTTCTCCTTCACAAAGAAGCCGGTGTCCTTCATCCCCAGCGGTCCGAGGAACGCCTGCTCCTCGTAACCGAGCAGCGACTTGCCGGTGACGACTTCGACCACGCGGCCGAGAATGTCGGTGGAGTGGCCGTAGTCCCACATGGTGCCGGGCTGGTGTTCGAGCGGCAGCTGCGCGATGCGGTCGGCGAATTCCTTGTTGTCGAAATCGCCGCTGTAGATATCGGCATTGCCATAGGCGCGGCGCACCAGGCTCTCGCCATAGAAGCCGTAGGTGACGCCGGACGTGTGCAGCAGCAGGTCGCGGATCGTCACCGGGCGATTGGGCGGCACGATGTCGAGCGCCTTCTCGCCATTCTCCAGCTTCTTCTCGACGCCGACCTTGGCCTTGGCGAAAGACGGAATGTATTGCGAGACGGGATCGTCGAGTTTCAGCTTGCCCTGATCGATCAGCATCATCGCTGCGAAGGACGTGATCGGCTTCGACATGGAATGCAGCCGGAAGATCGTATCATCCGTCATCGGCTGCTTGGTGTCGGGATCGCGGACGCCGAAGAATTCCTTGTAGACCGGCTTGCCATGCTGCTGGATCAGCACGATGGCGCCGGGGATCTTGCCATCGGCGATCTGCTTGCGGAAGAACTCACCGATCTTGGCGAGTTTCTCCTGCGAGAATTTGGCGCCGGCGGGAATGTCGAAGGTGCCTTCGGCGGCAAAACGATCCTGGGCGAAGACGGGCGATCCGGCGAGCAACAGCGCTCCGCAGAGCAGCGCGCGTAGTCTGTGCCGCAAATTCATCGCCGCTCCTTTTGCCTGATCAAAGGAGTGTAACGGCGGGGCGCTCTCAGACAAGGGGAAGTGCGCGTGTGAGCGCGAGGCGATGCAGATCCGCCGATGGCTCGGAAAAGCAGCAGAAGGTGACGGCCGTGACCACCGGTGCGTCTTTCAGCGTCTGGATGACCGAGCCGACCGCAATGGGAGCCGCACGCGCGGCCGGAAAGCCATACACACCCGTCGAGATGGCCGGAAACGCAACGGAGGCCAGTCCATGCGCCTGACACAACATCAGCGCCCGTCGGTAGCAGGACGCCAGCGCCTCATCCTCGCCGCTCCGGCCACCATGCCAGACAGGACCGACCGCATGGATCACATGCGTGGCCGGTAATTTGTAACCTTTGGTGATTTTGGCGTCGCCAGTCTCGCAACCCTTGAGGGTGCGGCATTCAGCGAGCAAGTCGAGGCCGGCAGCCCGATGGATGGCACCGTCCACGCCGCCGCCGCCGAGAAGCGACGCATTAGCCGCGTTGACGATGGCGTCAACGCGGAGAGTCGTGATGTCAGCCACGACGACGTCGAGCGTCGCCGTGCCTATTTGTCGACTTGAAATCAGGCGGAGGCCGGGGCGGCGATCACGCCCTTCTCGGCAAGCAGGCTCTGCAACTCGCCAGCCTGGAACATCTCACGGATGATGTCGCAGCCGCCGACGAATTCGCCCTTCACATAGAGCTGCGGAATGGTCGGCCAGTTCGAATAGGTCTTGATGCCGTCGCGCAGATCGGCGGATTCGAGAACGTTGAGGCCCTTGTAGCCGACGCCCACGTGATCGAGGATCTGGACCACCTGGCCCGAGAAACCGCACTGCGGAAACTGCGGCGTGCCCTTCATGAACAGCACCACGTCGTTGGTCTTCACTTCGTTCTCGATGAATTGCTCAATGCTCATGTCACGTCCCTGTTCAAGGTCCAGATTCAAGGTCTGGAGTTGGCGGCCCAGCCATCGGGCGCTCGCCCGGTCAGACTTGTCATATATGTAGCCGAATCCGTTCCGCACCCCAAGTCTTATGGACGTGATCAAGAGCCTGAAATCACAGGCATTGAGGCTTATTGCCGGCCCGCCACGGTCACTTTTCCGCAGTTTTTGCCAAGTCCGGTCCGGCCAAAGATCATATGACGACAGGCCTTTTATAACCAATCGGATGACCTATTTAGGACAGGCTGCTCGGGAACCCATCATCAAGAGCAACGTTCTCTCCAAAATCGGAGACTTTCGTGACGAATCCAGCTTTCGCCAAGAGTTCAGGCATGAGTTCAGGCACCGCGTCCCCCGCCTCCGAATCCGCCCCCGCAGGCGCACTGGCCCAAAGACTGGGCGACGCCTTCCTGACGGTCCGCAACGAAACCGAACGCCGCGCCGCCCCGCTCTCCCCGGAAGACCAGTTGGTGCAGTCGATGCCCGACGCCAGCCCGGCGAAGTGGCACCGCGCCCATGTGACCTGGTTCTGGGAGCAATTCCTGCTCGGCGATCACGCGCCCGGCTACAAGGTCTACCACCCCGATTACGCCTATCTGTTCAATTCCTATTACGTCTCCGCCGGTCCGCGCCACGCCCGCGCCCAGCGCGGCCACCTCACCCGGCCCGGCGCCGACGAGGTCACTGCCTATCGCAGGCATGTCGATGCGGCGGTCATCAAATTCTTCAACGAGACGTCAGACGAGAAACTGACCTCGCTGATCCCCCTCCTCGAAGTCGGCTTCAATCACGAGCAGCAGCATCAGGAGCTGATGCTCACCGACATCCTGCATGCCTTCGCGCAGAACCCGATCCCGCCGGCCTATGACGCCGACTGGCGCTTTCCTGCATCCAACACATCAGGCGATGCGTGGCTCACGCTGACCGAGGGCATCCATACCATCGGCCACCAGAGCGAGAGCTTCCATTTCGACAACGAGAAGCCCGCACATCGCGCCCTCATCGGCCCTGTGAAGCTCGCACGCAATCTCGTCACCAACCGCGAATGGCTCGCCTTCATGGAAGCCGGCGGTTACGCCGAAGCGACGCTGTGGCTGATGGATGGCTTCGCCACTGTGGCCCGCAAGGAATGGCAGGCGCCCGGTCACTGGCGCAAGGTCAATGGCGAGTGGCATATCATGACCCTCGCCGGGTTGAAGCCGATCGATCTCGACGCGCCGGTGTGCCACGTCAGCTATTACGAATGTGACGCCTTCGCGCGCTGGAGCGGCAAGCATCTGCCCACGGAAATGGAATGGGAAGTGGCCGCGCGTGCCGGCCAGCTCAATGATGCCTTCGGCATCGTCTGGCAGTGGACGCGGTCATCCTACTCGGCCTATCCGGGCTACCGCGCCATCGAAGGCGCGCTCGGCGAATACAACGGCAAGTTCATGATCAATCAGCTGGTGCTGCGCGGCTCGTCGCTGGCAACCCCGGACGATCACAGCCGCGTCACCTACCGCAATTTCTTCTATCCCCATCATCGCTGGCAATTCACGGGCCTGCGGCTGGCCGATTACGGCAACTGACTTCCTGACATCACGGCGCTTCGAAAGCGTTGAGGAGACTGACATGAACGTTCATGCCCCGTTGGCACTGTCGCTGCTGAATGCCTCCGCCTCCGCATTTGCCGCGGATGTCGCCGAAGCGCTGTCGCAGCATCCGAAAAAGCTGTCGCCGAAATACTTCTATGACGAAGCCGGCTCGGAGCTGTTCGAACAGATCACCAAATTGCCGGAATATTACCCGACCCGCACCGAGCTCGGCATTCTCCGCTCGCGCGGCAAGGACATCAACGCGATCATTCCGAAGAATGCCGCGCTGATCGAATTCGGCGCCGGCGCCACCACCAAGGTGCGGCTGCTGCTGGATGAATGCGACGTCGGCGCCTATGCGCCGGTCGATATTTCAGGCGACTTCCTGCAGGCGCAGGCAGCCGAGCTGCGCAAGGATTTCCCGGGCCTGAAGGTGCTGCCGGTGAATGCCGATTTCACCGCACCGTTCGACCTTCCCGCAGATATCCGGATGATGCCGAAGGTCGGCTTCTTCCCGGGCTCGACGCTCGGTAATTTCGAGCCGCACGAGGCCTGCGCCTTTCTGCGCTCGGCCCGCGCCATTCTCGGCAAGGACGCCTTGATGCTGATCGGCATCGATCTGGAGAAAGACGAGAAGCTGCTGCACGCCGCCTATAATGATGCGGCAGGGGTCACCGGCAAGTTCAACATGAATGTGCTGGTGCGCATCAACCGCGAACTCGGCGGCGATTTCGATCTCTCGGCCTTCACGCACCGCGCGATCTACAACAAGGAACGCCACCGCATCGAGATGCACCTGATCGCCAGGAAACCGCAGACCGTGCATGTGCTGGGTCGCAGCTTCGCGTTCCGTGCCGGCGAGAGCATCCACACCGAGAGCAGCTACAAATACAGCATCGAGCGTTTTGCAACGCTGGCCCGCGGTTCGGGCTGGGAGCCGAAGGCGTCATGGACGGATGCTGACAAGCATTTCTCGGTGCATGCGCTGATGGCGGTGGAGTAGCCTTCTTAACCTCTCCCCGTCCTTTACGGGGAGAGGTCGGATCGCCCTTGCGATCCGGGTGAGGGGCCGGGCACACAATTCCAACGAAGGCATGTTCTCGGGTCGGGTCGGCTCTAATCCGCTGTTTGGCCATCTGCACGTAACGCCTGGTCGAGCAGCATCAGCACGCCGTCGATATTGGACAAGACGTCGTTATTCCAGAAACGCACCACGCCATAGCCTTCCGCCCGCAGATACGTGTCGCGAATTTCATCTCGTTTGGATTCTAGGTGTTGGCCGCCGTCGACCTCGATCACGAGGCGCTGTTCCCGACAAACGAAGTCGCAGATATAGGGGCCTATCGCTTCCTGCCGGGCAAATTTAAAACCGCCGACTTGCCGGTTGCGTATGCGATGCCAGAGCTTGGTCTCGGCATCGGTCTGGTTAGCGCGAAGTTTTCGCGAGATCTGAGTGCTACGAACACGACCTCGCATCGCCCCTCACCCGTCTTCGCTGCGCGAAGCCACCCTCTCCCCGCAAGAGCGGGGCGAGGGAAAACTACGCCTCCGGCACGCCCGTCTGCAGCGCCAGCGCGTGCAGGACACCGCCCATCTGGCCTTTCAGCGACTGATAGACAATCTGGTGCTGGGCGACGCGGGATTTGCCGCGGAAGGATTCCGAAATCACGGTTGCCGCGTAATGGTCGCCGTCACCGGCCAGATCACGGATCGTCACCTGCGCGTCGGGAATCGCGGCCTTGATCATGGTCTCGATATCGCGGGCGTCCATCGGCATTAATCGGGTCTCCAGAAAGGTTCGAATCGCGGCCAGTCGGTGCCGCCTCGGATTGCGAGCCTATCGCGGCTGCCGCATGACGTCACGGCTTTCTAACGATAATCCCTCGCATGCCCCTTTTAAAGGCCAGGGGGATCGCACATCTGAAGAAGTGCAATATGACCGTCACAAGGGTTTAACCATGAAGCTTCCCGGCCCGGACCACCCGATCACCATTGCGCCCGCCGGCAAACACATCCGTGTTTCTGCCGGGGGCGTCGTGATCGCCGACACGACCAATGCCCTGAGCCTCAAGGAGGCCAGCTACCCCGCAGTGCTGTATATCCCCCGCGCGGACGCCAATATGGACGCGGTATCGCGCACCGACCGTGTGACGCATTGCCCGTACAAGGGCGACGCGAATTATTACAGCATCAAGACCGGCGAGAAAGTTCTCGACAACGCGATCTGGACCTATGAGACGCCGTTTCCGGCGATGGCCGAGATCAAGGATTATCTGGCATTTTATCCAGACAAGGTGAAAATCGAGGAAGTGCCTGCCTGATCCTCGGCTGATTGCCGAAGCGGCTTTCGACATTTATCATGACGGCGCGCATCACTGATGCGCCCGGCGACGCCTGTTGCGCGCGGAAGCGAGGGGGCTCGCCGTTCACATGTCAGACCGTAACGCTGCGCTGGATCGCGCCCGCACCTTCGTCACGCTGCTCGTGCTGGCGAACCACGCGGCGGTCGCTTACACCGCCTTCGGGCGCTATTACCCGAACCACTATCTGTGGTCGACCGCGCCGATCGTCGACAGCCAGCGCTGGATCGGCTTCAATATCCTGACGCTGTTCAACGACACCTTCTTCATGTGTCTGATGTTCATGCTGTCGGGCCTGTTCGTGTGGCCGAGCCTGAAGCGCAAGGGCATCGGCGACTTCCTGCGCGACCGCGCGCTGCGCCTCGGCCTGCCCTTCCTGGCGATGATCTTCGTGCTGATGCCGATCGCCTATTACGCGTCGTTCAGCCTGTCGACGCACAAGACCGGCTTTGTCGAATTCTACGTCAACAATTTCAAACAAGGCCAATGGTTCGCCGGCCCCGGCTGGTTCATCTGGTATCTGTTGTTTCTTGATCTCGTCGCGATCCCGGTTTTCCTGCTCGCGCCGCGACTGGTGGACGGCATCAACCGGCTGTCGATCCGTGCCTTCGAACGACCGTGGTTGTTCGCCGCCGTGCTCGCCGTCATCGCGGTGATCTCCTATGTCCCATTCCTGTTTACGGTCGGCGCTGTCCGCTGGTTCAGCTGGGGCCCGCTGCAGGTGCAGTTCAGCCGCATGGCGATCTATGGCGTGTTCTTCTTCGCCGGCATGGGCATTGGCGCCGCCAATATCGACCAGGGCCTGCTGGCCCGCACCGGCGCGCTGGCACGGCAATGGCTGTGGTGGACCATCGCCGCCGCCGCCTCCTTTGGCTCGCTCGCTTTTCTCGTCAATTTTCGCCGCATGAAGCTCGCCAATCTCACCGGCGCGCCGCCTTTCTGGTGGCAGTCGAGCTACGGCGTGATCTACGCGGTCGCCTGCACGCTGATCTGCCTCGCGGTGCTGGCGCAGTTCCTGCGCTTCGGCCAACGCGAGAAGAGCATCTTCGATCCGCTGCGCGGCGATGCCTATGGCATCTTCGTGCTGCACTACATCCCGATGCTGTGGCTGCAATATGCGCTGCTGAACGCGCCGCTCGGCGCCGGATCGAAAGCACTGATCGCCTTCGCGGGTACGCTGGCGGCGAGCTGGGCAGCGACAAGGGCGCTGCGGGCGATCCCAGGCGTGAAGCGGGTGCTGTAGCTTCATCACACCGTCCTTTCCGCCTTCCAACATGAACGACGATCTGCAGGACACCAGCATGCGCGCACACAACGGCGACAAGGCGATCAATCTTCTTTTCAACGTCACGCCGGCGCTGTTCGAGGACTATCACGAACCCATTCTGGATGCGCTTCGGCGCCGGAGCATCGACGCGCGAGCCAGTCTCCTGGGTGACATTGCGCATCAGGACGTGGACTACATCATCCACGCGACCGGCGGTCCCATCACCGATTTCGCCCCTTTCAGCAATGCGCGCGCCGTATTGAGCCTTTGGGCCGGTGTCGAGAAGATCGTCGGCAACGCGACGCTGACGCAGCCGCTGTGCCGCATGGTCGATGACGGCCTACGGCAGGGCATGGTCGAATGGGTCGTCGGTCATACCCTGCGCTTGCATCTCGGGATGGACCGCTATGTCTGTCAGAAACCGCTGACATGGTCGCAGCATGTTCCGCCGCTTGCCACGGACCGATCGGTGACAGTGCTGGGTCTCGGCGAATTGGGATCGGCTGCAGCGAGCGCACTTGTGCAACTCGGCTTTCGCGTCACCGGCTGGAGTCGAAGCCTGCGCGAGGTGCCGGGTGTCCGCTGTCTCGCAGGAACGGAGAGCCTGCCGCAAGCGCTGGCTTCGGCGGAAATCCTCATCGGCCTCCTGCCCCAGACGCCGGAGACGATCGATCTCCTGAATGCGGAGAGACTGGCGCTGCTGCCGAAGGGCAGCTTCATCATCAATGCCGGACGCGGCACGCTGATCGACGACGATGCGCTGATCGCGGCACTCGACAGCGGACGCGTGGCACAGGCGACGCTCGATGTCTTCCGCACCGAGCCAGTGCCATCAGGCCATCCGTTCTGGTCGCATCCCGGTGTCACGATCTCGCCCCACGTCGCCGCCGCAACGCGTGTTGGAACGGCCGCCGAAAACATCGCCGACAATATCGCGCGCGCGGAAAGCGGCACACCACTGATGAATTTGGTCGACCGGACGCTGAGCTACTGAGACGATTGCACGAACGCTCATGGCCTCCCTCCCCCAAGCGAAGCGCAGTGGGGAGGGAAAAGATCAGCGCCTGTTACGACGCCTTGCCGCTCATGTAGTTGGGCAGCCAGCTCTCATGCGCATGTACGAGTGCCTTGATATCGACAGCGCGTTCACCGGCAATCGCCACCGCGTGGCCGCCGGTCTTGCCGATCTGCACGCAGGGCACGCCAACATTCTTCAGTTTCGACAGCACCGTCAGCAACTGATCTTCCGCGACAGTCACGATGTAACGCGCCTGATCCTCGCCGAACCACCAGGCATGCGGCACCGTCGATGATGGCGCGGCATCGAGCTTGGCGCCGATGCCGGAGGCCATCGCCATTTCGGTGAGTGCCACCAGCAAGCCGCCATCGGCAATGTCATGCACGGCGGTCGCGGTGCCTGCATGGATCATGCCGCGGACCACGTCGCCGTTGCGCTTCTCAGTGGCGAGGTCGACTGGCGGCGGAGCGCCCTCTTCCTTGCCGCAGATGTCGCGCAGATAGACCGACTGGCCGAGCCAGCCCTTGGTTTCGCCGATCAGCAGGATCGCTTCGCCCGGCGCCTTGAACGCCAGCGTCGCCGACTTCGTGAAATCGTCGAGCACGCCGACGCCGCCGATCGACGGGGTCGGCAGGATGCCGCGGCCGTTGGTCTCGTTGTAGAGCGAGACATTGCCGGAGACGATCGGGAAGTCGAGCGCGATGCAGGCTTCCGCGATGCCCTTCAGGCAGCCAACGAGCTGGCCCATGATTTCCGGCCGCTCCGGATTGCCGAAGTTGAGGTTGTCGGTGACTGCCAGCGGCTTGCCGCCGACAGCCGTGATGTTGCGCCAGGCTTCGGCGACGGCCTGCTTGCCGCCTTCGACCGGATCGGCCTCGCAATAGCGCGGCGTGACGTCGACGGACATCGCAAGGCCCTTGGGGCCGTCCTCGATGCGCACCACCGCGGCGTCGCCGCCGGGGCGCTGCACGGTGTTGCCGAGAATGACGTGGTCATACTGCTCCCACACCCAGCGCTTCGAGCACAGTTCGGGCGTGCCGATCAGCTTCTCCAGTGCATCCGGGACCGACGACGGCGCGGCGATATCGCGCGCATGGATCACCGGCAGCGCCGGCGACGGCACATGCGGACGATCGTAGAGTGGCGCTTCGTCGCCGAGCTCCTTGATCGGCAGATCGGCCATCACCTTGCCGCCATGCTTCACGACGAAGCGCAGCGTTGGCGTGGTGTAGCCGACGATGGCGAAGTCGAGGCCCCACTTCCGGAAAATATCCTCGGCCTGCTTTTCCTTCTCGGGCTTCAGCACCATGAGCATGCGCTCCTGGCTCTCCGAGAGCATCATCTCGTAGGCGGTCATGCCCTCTTCGCGGGTCGGCACCGCATCGAGATTGAGTTCGACGCCGAGGTCGCCCTTGGCGCCCATTTCGACAGCAGAGCATGTGAGACCCGCCGCGCCCATGTCCTGGATCGCGATCACGCAATCCGCGGCCATGATTTCGAGGCAGGCTTCCAGCAGCAGTTTTTCGGCGAAGGGATCGCCGACCTGCACGGTCGGGCGCTTCTCCTCGGAATCCTCGTCGAATTCGGCCGAGGCCATCGACGCGCCGTGAATGCCGTCGCGGCCTGTCTTGGAGCCGAGATAGACGATCGGCATGTTCACGCCGGACGCCGCAGCGAGGAAGATCTTGTCGGCATCCGCGAGACCGACGGCCATCGCGTTGACGAGGTTGTTGCCGTCGTAGCGGGTGTGGAAACGCGTCTGGCCGCCGACGGTGGGCACGCCGAACGAATTGCCGTAGCCGCCGACGCCGGCGACGACGCCCGATACGAGGTGGCGGGTCTTCGGATGCTCCGGCGCGCCGAATGACAGCGCGTTCAAACAGGCGATCGGGCGTGCGCCCATGGTGAAGACGTCGCGCAGGATGCCGCCGACACCCGTGGTCGCACCCTGATAAGGCTCGATATAGCTCGGGTGGTTGTGGCTCTCCATCTTGAACACGATGGCCTGGTTGTCACCGATATCGATGACGCCGGCATTCTCGCCCGGCCCCTGCAGCACCCACGGCGCCTTGGTCGGCAGCCCCTTCAGATGGATGCGCGAGGATTTGTACGAGCAATGCTCGTTCCACATGGCCGAGAAGATGCCGAGCTCGGTGAAAGTCGGCTCGCGCCCGATCAGCTTGAGAATGCGCTCATACTCGTCGGGCTTGAGGCCGTGGGAAGCGACGAGTTCGGGAGTGATCTTTGGCTCGGTCATGGGGTCTCTTGGCTCTGTAAGGCTTCTTCATAGGGAGATCGGAGCATGCGGAAAAGGCCTATTCCGGCCCGTTCCCCGCATGTCCCAAGCTTTGCCCGGGCAATGCCCGAACTGCTCGAAAAACAGCCTGCATAAGGCCCTGCGCCGGCGCCGGATTGCGCCCGCCGGATGGATCGGATTTAACACTTTTCGCAGCCAATCCAAGGAGTTCAGACCGTGAATGTGCCCGCCGATGCCACCATCCCGTTCCACGCCGACGCCTATACCGCGACGGAGGGGGAATTTGCGGGCTGGACCACCTGGAAGCGGGATTCCTTCGAATCGGTCTCCGGCCCGTTCTGGCACAAGGTCGAGGCCGACGGCTCCGTCCGCTGCGCCTTCCGGGTCGAGAAAAAGCACCTCAACGGCATGAAAAACGTCCATGGCGGCTGCTTCATGACCTTCGCCGATTATTGCCTGTTCGCGCTGGCCTCCCGCGAGCTGCAGGGCCCCGGCATCACCGTCTCGTTCGGCTGCGAATTCCTCGATGCGGCCCGCGAAGGCGAGCTGGTCGAATGCCACGGCGAAATGACCCGGATCGGCGGCTCATTGATCTTCCTGCGCGGAATCCTGAAAGCCGGCGAACGTTCGCTGTTGACCTTCTCGGGCACCATCAAGCGCGTGAAGAAGCGCCCGAAGCCGGCAGCTATCGCGGCGGAGTAACCGGGCGTCAATTGGCGGGCATGGGCGCACCCTGCTAGGTTCGTCGACAACACATGTGGGCCCGAACATGCTGAGTTCATTCGAACGGCTACGTCATCCGGCAAACGCAGATCTCCTGATCGCCGCGGACGACGAGCACGCGGCTGTCGCCGGTTGCGGCGATTACGCCATGCCGTGGCACTGGCATGATTGCCTGATGTTCATCCTGCCGAGCCGCGGGACGATCGAGCTGAAGCACGAAGCCGGCCGCGAAGGCACGTGGCTGTCGCAGGACCGGTTCGCGATCGTTCCGCCGAACCAGGCGCATGAGACACGCGCGGGTATCGGTGCACATAGCCATGTCGCGATCTACGCAACTGGCTCGGTCCTGAAGCGCCTCGAAAGAGAGAACGGCTCGCTGAGCGAATTCCGCCGCAGGACATCAACGACCCGGCTGTTTCGCCGGTCAGACAGACTGCGCGCCCTGCAGGCGCTGCTGGTCGGGGATGGCAGGCACGCCTATGGCAATGCCCATGTCCGGCACGGACTGTCCTCTGCCCTGCTCGTTCAGTGCATCGCCGAGGCTCTGACCGGCGATGCCGTATCCAGTGCCTCGCATCGCGAACACGGCATGACATTGGTCGCGGAGCTGAGGGACTATCTCACCCTTCATGCCGACCGGGATGTTCCGCTCGACGCCCTGGAAGAACGGTTCGGCGTTTCGCGGCGTCATATCACCCGATTGTTCCGGGTGGGGACCGGCGCGTCGATCGGCGAATTCCAGCAACGTGTCCGCCTCGACAATGCAAGCGAGCTGTTGAAGGCAACCGATCTCCCGATCGGCGAGATCGCGCTCCGCGTCGGCTTCGACAGCGGTGCGGCGCTGGCCCATGCGATGCGCCGGGCAGACGGCCAATCGCCAAGCGAAGTTCGCAAGCGCATGGCCCGGCCGATCAAAATCTAGGGCCCGCTGCAACGCGCGTCGCAGCAACACCCCCCGTAGCTTCGCACCGGTGAATTCCGTGCAGCGCTGGCTGACGTGCAGTGCGAACGCGCGAGGCTGCTAGAGGGTGCAAACATGATGACGACATCTCCCGAACCGCAGGTTCGATTTGTCAGTGTCTTTGCGGCAGGTCCGCAGGGCGGCAATCCCGCCCCGATCGTCGTCGATGCTGCCGGCATGAGTGATGCGGAGATGCAGCAGGTCGCGCGTACCTACGGTCACGAGAGCGGGTTTGTATTGCCGCCTCCGCCGGGCTCCGATTGCGATTTCGAATTTCGCTTCTGGGTGCCCAATCATGAGATGTCCATGTGCGGACACGCCACCGTCGGCGCGACATGGCTGCTTCAGCGGCTCGGCCGGCTGCAGCGCGATCGGATCACGATCCTGACGAAGAGCGGCCGCGTCCATGCGCGGATCGGCCAATCAGACGAACAGGATATCTCGGTCGAGGTCTCGCAGCCTGCAGGGATCGTCGAGCCGCTTCCCGATACGCCCCGAAGCGTCGATGACATTCTCGACGTCCTCGGCATCAGCGCCGATTGCCTCGCGCCCTTCCCGATCCAGAATGCACGCACCAGCCGGGTCAAGACCCTCATTCCTTTGAAGAGTGTGTCCATCCTCGACGGCCTGAAACCTGACTTCTCGCGGATGGAGCGGCTGTGCAACAGCATCAACTCCACCGGCCTGTACCCCTACGCCGTGTCCGACCAAGCCGCCCAGATTATCGACGCCCGGCAATTCCCGAGCTCTTCGGGATATCCGGAAGATGCTGCGACGGGGATCGCGGCTTCCGCTTTGTCCTTCGGTCTCCTCACGAACCAGATGGTGGATGTGTCGGAGCGCCAGATCACCATCCGCCAGGGGCGCGCGATGAATCGCCCGTCGGAGATCAAGGTGCGTTTCAGCTTCGACGACGGCGATCTCAACGGCTGCTGGCTCGGCGGCGCGGTTCAGCCGACCGAATGCGAGAAGATTGCGTTATGACGAGCAAGGGACAGCCCTCGGCTTTCGAAGCCGACTATGGCTTTGCGCGAAGCGACGTTCGTCTCGATAACTGGCGTCAGGCGCCCTGGAATGTCTGGGCATTCCGTCACGTGCCCGAACTCATTCCGACAGCACGCATCGCAGCGACGCCGGGACTGATCGAGGATCCACCTGTCGATCCCGCAGACTTGTTCAGGCAGACATTCGCTGTCGGTGGAGAAACAGCTGGTGTCGTAGATGTGCTGCGCCGGACCTCGACCGATGCCCTCGTCGTGATGAAATCCGGCCGTATCGTTGCGGATTACCATGCACCGAATTTCACGGCGCAATCGCGGCACATTCTGTTCTCCGCGAGCAAGTCGGTGACATCGATCGTCGCGGGAATTCTATACAGCGACGGCCTGATCGATTTCGACGAGACCGTCTCGCATTACGTACCGGAGCTGAAATCCTCGGCTTTCGCAGATGCGCGGATGCGCGATGTTCTCGACATGCAGGTGAGCCTGGATTTCGAGGAAACCTATCAGGATCCGCGCGGCGACTTTGCCAGGTATCGTCGCGCCGGCCTGCTCGAACCCACCAAGCCCGGAGACACGCCGGACTCGCTCATCGCCTTTCTGGCTTCCTTGCAAAAGGGCACCGGCGATCACGGGGGTCCCTTCCACTACTGCTCGCCGAATTCGGATGTGCTGGGTCTGGTGATCGAACGCGTCTCGGGCCAGCGTTTCGCGGACTTTGCCGCCGCGCGTTTGTGGCAACCGCTCGGCGCGCGGCAGGATGCCTATATCACCGTCGATGCGATCGGCAGCGCCCGGACCGGCGGCGGCTTTTGCATGACCCCGCGCGACCTCGCCCGCATCGGCGAGATGATGCGGCAGGGCGGCATGGCCAACGGCCGCCGGATCGTCGCGCAGGACTGGGTGTCGGATACGATCACGAACGGCTCTGCCGAGGCCTGGCGCGCGGGCAAGTTCGTCGAATGGTTGCCTGAAGGCCGCTATCGCAACAAATGGTACCAGACCGGCAACGCAAGCGGCGCGTTCTTCGCGCTCGGCATTCACGGGCAATATCTCTATGTGAATCCGCGCGCCGAACTGGTCGTGGCAAAATTCTCGTCGCAACCGGAGCCGGTGGACAACGACCTGAAACGGCTCAACCTCGCGCTGTTCGATACGCTTGCGAGATTGTACTGATGAAGCTGCTGTGTGAGCCGCCCGTCTCGCCGGAATACTGCGTTAGCGAAGGTCGGCCCCGCGCCTAGCTGTCGTCCGAACGAACCGACGAAGGATGCCGGCACAAAGGCGTCACGCTGACGCGCATGAAGGGGAAGAGCGGCAATGTCGACAGAATATCGTGCAGCGCCTCATTGCTCGCCACATCGAAGATGCTGACATTGGCGTAACGTCCGGCAACCCGCCAGAGATGACGCCACTCGCCTGTCTTCTGCAGTTCCTGCGCGCGTTCACGCTCGGTCTTTTTCAGTTGCTCGACCACCTCGGGGGCGAGACCCGGCGGGATCTGAACGTCCATTTCCACCTGAAAAAGCATCGATCAAGCTCCTGTTGTTGTGCCGGCCGGTTGAACGCGCGGCGCGTAACCATCGCGGCGGAAGAATGCGACACGGTCCATGTCCAGCTCGACGCCGATGCCGGGCGCCGTCGGCACCTGCAACACGAAGTCGCCGTAACGCAGGGGCGTCGCGAGGATTTCCTCGGTCAGAAGCAGCGGGCCGAACAATTCAGTGCCCCATGCGAGCTTCGGCAGCACGGAGAAAACCTGGGCCGACGCTGCGGTGCCGACACCGCCTTCCAGCATGGTGCCGCCATACAGGCCGAGACCCGCGGCATCGCCGATCGCAGCCATCTTCACGGCATCGTACAGACCGCCGGCCTGATTGATCTTCAGGGCGAACACGTCCGCGGCACCGCGCGCCGCGATGTCGAAGGCATCCGTCGTGCCGTGCAGCGCCTCGTCAGCCATGATGGGTACGGCATAGCGGCCGGCAAGGCGGGCCTGAGCCCCGCGATTGTCGCGCGACAAAGGCTGCTCGATGAGGTCCGCGCCGGCCGCCTCCAAGGCGGGAATGCCACGCCGTGCCTCGGGCTCGCTCCAGGCCTGGTTCACGTCGACCCGCACGCTGGCACGATCCCCGAGGGCGCGCTTGATCGCCGCCACATGCGCCACGTCATCGTCCACGGACCGCAGGCCGATCTTCAGCTTGAAGATATTGTGGCGGCGCGCATCGAGCATCCGCTCGGCTTCCTCGATATCGCGCGCGGTGTCGCCGCTGGCCAGCGTCCATGCCACCGGCAAGGTGTCGTGCTGGCGCCCGCCCAGCAGCTCCGACACCGGCAGGCCCAGGCGCTTGCCGAGCGCGTCCAGCAGCGCGGTCTCGACCGCGCATTTGGCGAAGCGGTTGCCTTTGACGCGCCGTTTCACGTCGGCCATGAGCGCGGCGACGCGTGAGGCATCCATGCCGATGATGGCCGGAGCGATATAGGTGTCGACAGTCAGCTTGATGCCCTCGGGGCTCTCCTCGCCGTAGCTGAGGCCGCCGATGGTCGTGCCCTCGCCGATTCCGACCGTTCCGTCGGAGCAGCGGATGATGACCAGAACCAGGGTCTGGCTGTTCATCGTATGCATCGACAATCGATGGGGGCGGATTGTCGGCACATCGACCAGGATGGTCTCGACCTGGTTGACGCGGACTGCCACGCTGGTGCTCATGAGGGGCATCTTCCTGTTGTCCATGGATGGGGCCTTGAACAGATCGCCGCTACCTTCCCGGCGACCCGTCGCTTTGCCATCTGCCGCTGCGCTACTTCTTGATGAGCGGGCAGCGTGACGCCGATAGCGGCTGGAACGCGTCGTCGCCGGACACGGTCGCGAGCAGCTTGTAGTCGTCCCAGCGCGCTTTCGATTCCGACGGCTTCTTCACTTCGAACAGGTACATGTCGTGCACCATGCGGCCGTCCTCGCGGATCCGGCCGTTCTTCGCGAACATGTCGTTGATCGGCGTGTCCTTCATGACCTTCATCACGGCCGCGGAATCGGTGGTGCCTGCCTTCTTCACCGCGTTCAGGTAGGTCGTGACGGACGAATAGACGCCGGCCTGCGCCGAGGTCGGCGCGCGCTTGGTCCGCTCCATGAAACGCTTCGCGAAGGCGCGCGTTTCGTCGTTGAGATCCCAATAGAACGCCTCGGCCAGCAACAGGCCCTGCGCGGTCTCAAGTCCAACGCTGTCGATGTCGGAAATGAAGGCCAGCAAGGGCGACAGCTTCTGCCCGGACTGGGTCAGGCCGAACTCGGCGGCCTGCTTGATCGCATTGATGGTATCGCCGCCCGCATTGGCGAGGCCGATCACGCTGGCCTTGGTGCTCTGCGCCTGGAGCAAAAACGACGAGAAATCCGAGGTGTTGATCGGGTGCTTCACACTGCCGACAACCTTGCCGCCCGCCTTGGTGACGATGTTCGAGGTGTCGCGCTCCAGCTCCTGGCCGAATGCGTAGTCGGCCGTGAGGAAGAACCAGCTATTGAGGCCGCGCTTCACCGTGGCGAGGCCGGTGACGCTGGCCAGCGCGTAGGTGTCATAGGTGTAGTGGACGATGTAGGGACCGCACGCCTCGTTGGTCAGCCTGACCGCGCCGGGACCATTGAACATGATGATCTTGCCGCGCGTCCTGGCCATTTCCGCCGCAGCCAGCGCCGTGGCAGAGCCAGCCACGTCGACGATCGCCTCGACATTCTGGTTGTCGAACATTTCACGGGTGAAATTCGCGGCCAGGTCGGATTTGTTGAGATGGTCGGCGACCACGATCTGGACCTTGCGCCCGAGAACCTCACCGCCGAAATCCTCAACGGCCATCTTGGCTGCGGTCTCGCTGCCCGGCCCCGTAATGTCGGCAAAGAGGCCGGACATATCGAGGACGGCCCCCAGTTTCAGCGGCGCGGTGTTCTGCGCCATGGCGGCCGAAGTGGTGACGAGCATGACGGATGCCGTCAGGCCTGAAAGTAGCTTCTTCACATCATTCTCCATCAGCGCTCTCATCCTGAGCGCGCGTCTCTTGCTTGATATTCGTCAGTGATTGATCGCCGTATGTGTCAGGCGTCTGTCGTCACTGGCTGCCGCGAATGCCTGCCGTCTCGACGATCTGCTTCCACTTGGCGCTTTCCTGCGCCAGATGCGCAGCAAGTTCCTGGGGCGACGACGCGATGACGCGCCCGCTGACATCGGCGAAACGCTTCTGCACATCCGGATCCGCCAGAACCTTGCGGATATCGCCGCTGATGCGCTCCGCCAGCGCCGGCGGCATCTGGCCCGGACCAAAAATGGCCCACCAGTTGGCGAGCTCGAAGCCCGGCAGCCCGGATTCGCTGATCGTCGGCACGTCAGGCAGTGCGGCGATGCGCTCCCTCGTGGTGACGGCAATGGCGCGGAGGCTGCCGCCCTGCACCTGCGGAAGCGCCGTCGAGGCGTTGTCGAACATCAGGTCGATCCGGCCGGCCATCAGATCTGTCAGGGCCGGCGACGAGCCACGATAGGGAACGTGGGTCATCTCGACATTGGCCTTTTGCCGGAACACTTCCGCCGCCAGATGCAGAGAAGAACCGACGCCGGCAGAGCCATAGGTGGCGCCGCCCGATGCCGCCTTTTCTTTCGCAAAGGCGATCAGATCCTTGATGTTCTTGATCGGCGATGAGGGCGGCACAAGCACCACGTTCGGCGTTTCGAGCGCCAGCGTCAGCGGTGTCAGATCCTTCACAGGATCGTAGGGCATCGACTTGAAAAGCCAGGGATTGACGGCCACGGCGATCGACGCAAGCACCAGCGTGTAACCATCGGGCGCGCTCTTGGCGGCAGCGTTGATGCCGATATTCGATCCGGCCCCGCCCCTGTTTTCGACGACGACCTGCTGGCCCCAGGTCTGGCTCAGCTTTTCCGCGATCGTGCGGCCGATGATGTCGGCGGCACCGCCGGCGGCGAAGGGAACGATCAGCTGGACCGGCTTGGTCGGATAGTCCTGCGCCGTCGCACGGTTTGCGCCCAGGGCGATACAGCAAGCCGCCACCGCGGCGTGGGTCGCCCGGGCAAGTAAGGTGCGTCGTGACAGCATGAAAGAGCCTCCCAGTCGGTTCTTATGTTTCGACGGCCGCACAAAAGCGTGCCGGCCAGGTCCGATATTGACAAACACTGGCACGGGACGCGTGATAGGCCAACGCAGTCAAAACTATAGATGCGATAGAAGATTGTAATCGGCTATGGATCCCAGACGTCTCGGCTATTTTCTGGCAATCGCGACCCACAAGCGCATGGCGAAGGCTGCGGAAGCCCTCGGCGTCGCCCAGCCAACGCTGTCGCAGCAGATACGCGCCCTCGAGCAGGATCTCGGGACCGTTCTGTTCAACCGGACGCCCCAGGGCATGCAACTGACCGAGACAGGACATGCACTGCGCGAGCATGCACAACGCCTGATGGTTCAGACCGAAGCGGCGCGCACGGCAATCGCCGAGCTGGAGGGCGGCATGGCCGGCACGCTGCGTGTCGGCGTCATCTACACCTACAGCACGACATTCCTGCCGAAGATCATCGGCAGCTTCGGCGAGAAATATCCTGAGGTTCGGCTCAGCGTGGAGGTCGGCTCCGCAAACGATGTCGAGCAACGCATCCTGTCCGGAGATCTCGATCTCGCGATTGCTTTCGCGCCGCCCCAGCACGCGGAGTTGGGCGTCGACCTGTTGTTCGAGGAGCGGCTCGTCCTGGTGCTTGCGAAGTCGCAAAATCAATCACGACAACAGTCGATCACGCTGCAGGCGCTCGCCCAACGTCCGTTGGCACTTTTGACCCCCGCCTTTGCGACCCGCCGCATTCTCGACCAGTCGCTGCCACCGGATACAAAACTCGATGTGCGCGTCGAGATGAACTCGGTCGAGGCCCTGATCGAACTCGCGAAATCGGGAGGGCTCCCGACGGTTCTTGCCGACCGAAGCCTGAACGCCCGAAAGGACCTTGCGATCATTCCGATCGGGCCTCCGTGGATACGCCGTTCCGGAGCCTTGCTGTGGGATGCCCATCGCTACCAGACGGCAGCCGCACGCGCTTTCATGGCGATCGCCCGCAAGACGACCAAAAACGCACAGACCACGCGCGCGTCATAGCGAACAATCGTGGACATCGGCATTATCAGAGGAGCCCTGGCTGACGGCACCGCGCGCGTCGATGCGATCAGGCTGCTCAGCGTCCCAAGCGCGTAATGGCCTGGAACGACCTACCACCAGCCGGTTTGCGGCTGGCGTTGATACGGCGCGACCCTGCGGCGAGCCTGGACGGGCGCGGGATCCGCATTCCAGCGCTGGAAGAACGAGCCAAAGCCATCGCCATCCGCATCGTCGCTGCTCGCCATGAGATCGGCAGGCGGCGTCGGTTTGCGCGTGATGAAGCCCCCTTGCGGCTGGTTGCTGAGCACCACGACAAATTCGGTGCGATAGTTGGTTTCGCTGCTCAGCGGCTCGTCGGAAATAACGATCGACGACCGCGGCAGTGCAGTCGCGGCGATCCGGTCGAGCACTTCCTGCGGAATGGTGATGCGGTCGAGGGCGGCCTTCGCGCTATCGCCTTCGTCGATCGAGACGGCGCTCCAGCGCAGGCCTGCGTCGTTCCGCGCCATCGCCGTGAACACATGCGTGCCGATCGGCTTGCCGGGGTCGCGGATGGTGATGGGAACTTCGATGCTTGAATCGAACACTTCTCCGCCGCCGTCCGGCGCCGGCTTGTGCGTATTGCGCCGAACGTAAAGCATCTGCGTCTCGCGGCTGATATAGATCGAGACCGGCTCAAGCGCGAGTTTCGCATCGCTCGCTGCCTTGGCGGCGGCAACCTTTTTGGTCTCGGCGGCCTTTGCGGCGTCCTTTGCGGCGGCGGCAGCATCGAGCTTGGACGTCGTATCGGTCTTTGCGGTTTCGAATTGCGCGCCGAGTTCCGCGGCCCTGGCAGCAGCCTTTTGCTTCAATTCCTCGGCCCGCGCCTTGGCCTCGTCGGTCTTTGCCGCAACGACGGCCTTGTCGGCGGATGCAAGCTCGACATCGGCGCGCGCCTTCAGCGATTGCAGCTTGCGCAGGGCTGCCGGCAGCGGCTTCGTCTCGCGCGCTGACGTCGCTGCGAGTTTCTTCGTCGCGTCCGCGGCAGCAGCGGCCTCCGCAGCCTCGCGGGCGAGCACCTCGACACGGCCCGGAGCAGCGGCGATGGCTTCCGCTTTCGGCATCAGAAGCGCCGGATGGGAGAACTCGACGGGCGCCGCGTCATTCGGCGAGATGATCACCCGCATCCCGATCCGCGTCTTGTCGAACAACCTGTCCGCGAAGCCGTAGGGCATCCGCACGCAGCCGTGCGATGCGGCATAGCCGGGCAGCGGCCCGCCATGCAGTGCGACGCCGTTCCATGTGATCCGCTGCATGTTCGGCATGGCAGCATCGTCATACATGTTGGAGCGATGGTCCTTGTTCTTCTCGAGAACGGCAAAGACGCCTGCCGGCGTCTCACGGCCGGACACCCCGGTCGAGACCGGCGCGCGCGTGATCCAGCCATCGGCGTCGTAGAACGTGACCTGCTGGCTCTTGATCGACACGATCGCCATCATCGGCTCGCCTGCTTCGCGCGGGGCGGTCGCCTCGACGACGCGGGCGGGACGCGCCTGCTTTGCGGCGGCTCCGGCCGCCGGAGCGGCCACCGCAACCATTGCTGCCAACACCACGACGGGAGATATCCAGTGCCGCATCCCGACCTTGGGTTGCGCCGTCGCCAATCGATTTGCCATTCAGTGCCCCGGTCAAATGCCTTCCGATCGCGAATCGTACGGGCGTTTGATTGCGATTGTATCAATTCGCCGCCGCTTCGCTTGCCCGATGTCTCGTTGACGCGGCGAGCGCGGCGAAAGTTCATTCGTAGCCGACAAACGGCGCCGAACAAAGGTGGCTCACTGCCACACCCGGCACGTGGTCGACTGCGAAATCTGGACAAAACGGCGGTTGGGGCCGGAGTTCAAAATGAGCCCAATGCGGAGCCCATGGCAATCACGGCGGCAAGAGCGACAACCGAGCTCACGATGCCGACCATCACAATGTCGAAATAACTTTGGCGGTGTGTCAGGCCGCAGATCGCGAGCAGGCTGACGACCGCACCATTGTGAGGGAGAATATCCAGGGTGCCGGAGCCGATCACAGCTACGCGGTGCAGCAACCCGGGATCGATCCCTTCCCGCGTGGCAACGTCCATATAGATCTGACCGAGTGCATCAAGCGCGATCGTCAGTCCGCCGGATGCCGAACCTGTCAACGCGGCGAGCAGGTTCGTGGAAACGGCCAACGACACCAGCGGCCCACCCTTAATGCCCAGCGCCCAGTCCCGCACCATGTCAAATGCAGGCAGCGATGCGATGACAGCGCCAAAGCCAACGAGGCTCGCGACAGTCAGCGCTGGCAGCACCGATGCATTGGCCCCGGCATCCATCGTCTGTCGCAGCGCAGGCAGTCGCGTCCAGTTGCAGATGACGACTGTCGCGGTCGCGCCTACGAGCGCGACGACAACCGACCACACGCCGGCAACGGCAGATAGCGACGTGCTGCCCCAGCGCTGCTCTGCCAGGAAGGAGACATCAAGCCGGGGCAGAACAAGGAGCGACATCACGAGATTGACGACGACAACGACAACCAGGGGAAGAATGGCATTAACGATAGGCACGTCCGCTTCGCTGCGATGCCCGTGGGATATTTCGGCCGGATCGAATTCGCGCGCCGTCGTAGCACGCCCGCGCAAGCGCTCGTCGTCGGCAGCGGCGCTGGTCGCGATCGACAATTCTTCGCCATAACCTTCATTCGCTTGTCGTGCCGCCTTCTCGGCGCGGAGCAACCACCACAGTCCAATACCCAGCATGATCAATGACGCGATCATGCCGAGGCCCGGCGCCGCGAAGGGCGTGGTGCCAAAGAAGGGCATGGGTATCGCATTCTGGATCGATGGTGTGCCCGGCAAGGCTGACATGGTGAAAGTGGACGTTCCAAGAATCACCGTCGCGGGCACGAGGCGGCGCGGAATCTCCGCCGCGCGAAACAGCGACTGGGCCATCGGAACGATCACAAAAAATGCGACGAAAAGGCTGACGCCGCCATAGGTGACCAATGCCCCCGAGAGCACCACGGCGAGGATGACCCGGCGCTCGCCAAGGCGGCGGGTGATGAAGTTCGCGACCGCGGTGACTGCGCCGCTGTCGTCCATCAGCTTCCCGAATACGGCGCCGAGCAGAAAGATGGGAAAGAACTGAGCCAGAAACTGGGCTGCGCTGCCCATGAAGGTCTGCGTCCAATTGGCAAGCAATGGCTCTCTGCCAAAAGCCGACGCAACCAGTGCGGAGAGCGGAGCAAGCAGGAGAACACTCCAGCCCCGGAAAGCCAGCCAGATGAGAAGACCAAGCCCGACGAGAATGCCGAGAAGCCCCATGACGTCAGCACTCCGCCAACAGGATGTCGAGATCGGCCGTCGAGCGCTCGCCAAGATCGGCGCCGTGCGCGTCGAGAAAGTCGCCGGCCGCTTGCCGCCCCTCGTCGCGCAGCTTGGATAGGAAGGCCCATTCGGCGTTGAGCTTGGATGACGCAGCGAAAGTCGCGAGCAGATCGCTCTTGATCCGGTGCGTCTTCATGTGAGCCCAACGGGCGCCCTCCCCGGTGCCGGGATCCGCCACCTGACGAAGCAGCGCAATCATTCGCAGCTCCTTTGCCAGCGGCGAGTTGAATGAAATTTCATTGAGACGATTGAGAATGTCCGCAGCCGTGCGCGGCTCCTCCAGTCGCTCGGTCGGATTGATCTGCACGACGATCGTGTCCTGCGCATCTGTCTCGCGAACAAGCGGCGTGATCGTGGGATTGCCCGCATAGCCCCCGTCCCAATAGGCTTCGCCTTCAATCTCGATCGCGCGGAACATCGTTGGCAGGCACGCCGACGCAAGCAGCACATCCGCGGTGATCTCGGCGTTACGGAAAATTCGCCCGCGACCTGTTCGTACCCGCGTGGCCGTTACGAAGAGCTTGATCGGCGCACCGGCAAGACGCTCGAAATCAATGCTCTCGGCCAGTATTTCGCGCAGCGGATTGTAACCGAGCGGATTGAGATCATAAGGCGACAGGACTCGCGACATCAGATCGGCGAAGAGATAGGCCGGAGAAGTGTCGAGCGACCAGCGTCCCATGAGGCGATCGAGGGGGGAGCGTTGAAACGGACTGAAGGCCGCGGCACGCGAGACGCGCCGCCAGTATTCGTCCAGAGCCTCGCGTGCTCCGTCGGCACCGCCGGCGGTCCAACCGTCCGCCAGAACGGCAGCGTTCATCGCTCCTGCCGATGTTCCGGATATGCCGGCAATTTGCAACCACGGCTCCTCAAGCAGCCGATCGAGGACACCCCACGTGAATGCGCCATGCGAGCCTCCGCCCTGGAGCGCCAAATCCACGAGTACCTGCCTTCGGTTCATCATGCAGCTTCTCCAACTGCCGAGACACGCTGGTAGCCAACCGTCGAGCACTTCAGAAACCACGCGCCGCAATAGACGTGGCCATAGCGACTTGGAAATTCCGCTTCAGGTCGCCTTCGACCGAGCCCTGCGACCTCTGCGTGCTATTTGATGCCCACCTCGCTCCAAAAGCAACCGGCCGGGGCCTGGCCGGAAACATCGCGCTGGATCCGACAATCGCACGCGGCGACCTGCAGAGGGACTTTAGTAAATATCAGGGGAAAATATCAGGCCATCGCCCCGTAATGAGACAATGGGCGGTGCCAAAATGTGAAGGCGCGACAATGAAGCGCCTTCGGACATCGGACGACTACGGCGTCAGGAGCTTGTTGTACTTCGCCACATCACGCGTCACCAATTGCTGCAGCACCTCCGGTGCATGCTCGTTGGCGTCGGGCGCCACGGTCGACAGATCCTGGAAACGCTTTTTCACCAGATCGCTTTCAACCGACGAGCGAGCAGCAGCGTTCAGCTTGGCGATGATCTCTGGCGGTGTCCCCTTCGGCGCGAACAGGCCATTCCAGCCCTGCGCCTCGAAGTCGGGCAGCCCTGCTTCTGCCGAGGTCGGCAGCTCGGGCAGCGTCGCCAGCCGCACGGTCGAGCCGACCACGATGCCCTTCACGAGCTTGTCGTCGATGGCCTGCGAGACGGAGGCTGCGGAATCGCAAACGCCGTCGATCTGCCCGCCGATGGCATCGGTGAGCGCGGGCGCCGCGCCGCGATAGCCGACCAGCGTGACGTCGATGCCGGCGGCCTGCACGAAGCTCTTGCAGATCAGGTAATTCGATGAGCCGATCCCGGCATGGCCGAGATTGACCTTGCCCGGATTGGCTTTGGCATAGGCGATGAAGCCCTTGAGATCGTCAGCCGGGAAATCCTTGCGCAGCGCCACGACGCCGAAGGTCTTGGCCACCATGCCGATGGAGGCAAAGGAGTCCGGCGTGAAGGACAGTTTCGGATAGATCGTGTAGGTCGCCGCACTGGTGCCGGCATTGCCGATGGCGATGGTGTAGCCATCGGGCGCAGACCGCGCGGCACGGGCCAGCGCCGTGGAGCCGCCGGCGCCAACGACGTTCTCGATGATGATGGTCTGGCCCAGCGGCACTGCCATCTGCTCGGCCACCGCACGCGCGATGACGTCCGACGTACCGCCGGCCGCGAAAGGCACGATCATGGTGATGGGGCGTTTGGGATAATCATCGGCAGATGCCGAGACGCTCGTAGCCAGCACGAGCGCAAGCGTTGCGGCGAGCTTCGACAGCCGCGCCACAGAGGCGATCACGCAGCGCGCCCCAGATGCTCGACAAGACCAGCAAACAACCCGCGGCCGTCGGTGCAGCCCATGATGTCTTCGACGTGATTTTCCGGATGCGGCATCATGCCGAGCACGTTGCCCTTCTCGCTGACGATGCCGGCAATCGACGCAGCAGCGCCGTTGATGTTGTGCAGATCGCCAACCTCGCCCGTCGGCGAGCAATAGCGATAGAGCACGCGCCCATCGCCTTCGAGGCGCTTCAGCGTTTCAGCATCGGCGGTGTAGTTACCCTCGCCGTGGGCGATCGGCACGCGGATCACCTGACCGGCATTGTAGCCACGGGTAAACGCCGTGTCGGAACGCTCGACGCGCAGATGCACGTCGTGGCAGAGGAATTTCAGCTTGGCATTGCGCATCAGGATGCCCGGCAGCAGGCCAGACTCGCACAGGATCTGGAAGCCATTGCAGACGCCCATCACCAGGCCGCCATCGGTCGCAAACTTGCGGACCGCGTCCATCACCGGCGAGCGTGCCGCGATGGCGCCGCAGCGCAGATAGTCACCATAGGAGAAGCCGCCGGGGACGACGACGAGATCGGTGCCCTTGGGCAGCGCGGTCTCGGCGTGCCAGACCATCGTGGACTCCTGCCCCGATGCCAGCTTGAGCGCCCGCGCCATGTCGCGTTCGCGGTTGATTCCGGGGAAGACGAGAACGGCGGATTTCATAGCGATAACCTGGCTCAGAGCACTTCGACGCGATAGTTTTCGATCACCGTATTCGCCAGCAGCTTGTCGGCTGCGGCTTTCAGCGCTTCCTCGGCTTTCGCCTTGTCGGCGCCATTCAGTTCGATGTCGAACACCTTGCCCTGCCGCACAGAGGCAATGCCATCGACGCCGAGCGATTTCAGCGCGCCTTCGATGGCCTTGCCCTGCGGGTCAAGGATGCCGTTCTTCAGGGTAACAGTTACGCGGGCTTTCACGTCTTGATCCTCAGCTCTTGACCAGTACCGGGCCGGTGCCCATCGGGCGTTCGTTTTCGGAGAGAATGCCGAGACGCTTGGCGACCTCGGTATAGGCCTCCAGCACGCCGCCGAGATCCCTGCGGAAACGATCCTTGTCCAGCTTCTCGTTCGACTTGATATCCCACAGCCGGCATGAGTCGGGCGAGATCTCGTCGGCGACGATGATGCGCATCATGTCGTTTTCGAACAGGCGGCCGCATTCCATCTTGAAATCGACGAGACGGATGCCGATGCCCAGGAAAAGACCCGTGAGGAAGTCGTTGACGCGGATGGCGAGCGCCATGATGTCATCGATTTCCTGCGGGGTGGCCCAGCCGAACGCCGTGATGTGCTCTTCCGACACCATCGGGTCGTTGAGCTGGTCGTTCTTGTAATAGAACTCGATGATCGAGCGCGGCAGCTGGGTGCCCTCCTCGATGCCGAGGCGCTGCGACAGCGAACCCGCCGCCACGTTACGGACCACGACTTCCAGCGGCACGATCTCGACTTCGCGAATCAGCTGCTCGCGCATGTTGAGCCGGCGGATGAAATGGGTCGGCACGCCGATGTCGTTCAGATGCTGGAACAGGTATTCCGAAATCCGGTTATTGAGGACGCCCTTGCCCTCGATCACCTGGTGTTTCTTGGCATTGAACGCGGTCGCGTCGTCCTTGAAGTGCTGAATCAGGGTACCGGGCTCCGGGCCTTCATACAGGACCTTGCCCTTGCCTTCATAAATGCGACGTCGACGGCTCATGGGGATGTACCGGGTGTTGTTGAAATCCATGGATGTGGTGTGCTCCGAATAACGGGATCGACCCACGACGGAGCTGCCGTGAAGGCCAGGAACGGGAAGAAACAGAACGAGAACCGGGCCTGCAGGCAACCTACCCGATCGGCCCTGCCAGTACAATCGACCCGGCCCGCCCAGTGGGGGTTTACCCCAACCTCGCGCAAGCCTGGTCCGATAAGCCTCGCCCGATACCGTCTTGCCTGCGACCTTGCGGCCGATTGTTCCAACGGTATCTCGACCTTATTTAAGCTCCGAACCGGCGTTTACAACGTCGTCCTGACCGCCCAACAACCCCGACGGGAACTTTAACCATGTCATCATTCGACAAGCGCGGCGAAGCCTTCGAGAACAAGTATGCGCTCGACGAAAGCCAGAAGTTCAAGGCCGAGGCCCGCCGCAACAAGCTGCTGGGCCTGTGGGTCGCCGAACAGCTCGGCAAGTCCGGCGACGAGGCCGCCGCCTATGCCAAGGAAGTCGTCGCAGCCGATTTCGAGGAAGCCGGCGACGGCGACGTGGTGCGCAAGGTGCTCGCCGATCTGACCGCCAAGGGCATCGCGATCACCGAGCCGCAGCTCCGCGTGAAGATGGATCAGCTGACCGCTGAGGCCGTCGCGCAGGTGAAGGCGGGAACCTAATCTCCACAGCTTCGAGTTGCAACGAAACGTCTCGCCGCAACTCGCGACGCTTCATAGAGAGCCGCACATCGTATGATGGCGCGGCTCTTGTCTTTTGAAACGTTCCAGGCTCGCAGAGCCTGACTCAAGATTCCGAATTGCGATGTGCAAATTCTGAAACGGAGTCACAGCGTGCCGATGGCGCTCACACGCGCGTGCTACAAATTGCTCAAAATGCACGTCGATTGTTCAATCGTGTCGCGGCTCACCTTGCGACTGCATCACCGAAGACACACAGGCTCGCCAATCTCGTCGCTTTAGAGCGATTCAACCTCCCATTCGAAGTTTTCATTCAAAGCTACTGCTAGATCGCCTGCGCATGTTTCTCAAACGCGAAGGCGACACAACGTGACGACGGACAACCATTGCAATCTCAACAGCAACGCACGCAGCATCTTCAAGTTGCGCCGCGCGTATTGGTTGATCGGCGCGACGTTCCTGCTCGGCGATTATGTGACCGGGGCCTCGATCGCCAATGCACAGACGAATACGACGCTGCCGCCGGTCACCGTCGAATCGCCGACACAGGCGCGCCGGCCCGCACGTGCTGCGAGCGCCACGCCGAGCCGGGCGCGAGCTGTCGCCGCACGCCGCAATGCCACGCCGCCGCCCGCCCCGCCGACACCGACCGAGCGCGCTATCGCTGCCGCCGCCGCGAAATACGAACAGATCCTCGGCTATCGCGCGATGCCGAATGCGACGACGCTGCGCGGCGCGACGTCGCCGCTCAACACGTCGCAGGTCGTCAACGTCGTGCCGCAGCAGGTGATCAGCGACCAGCGTCCGCGCAATCTCGATGACGCGCTGGTCAACATCAGCGGCATCACCCAGACCAATACGCTGGCCGGCACGCAGGACGCCGTGATCCGTCGCGGTTTCGGCGACAACCGCGACGGCTCGATCATGCGCAACGGCATGCCGATCGTGCAGGGCCGCTCGTTCAATCCTGCTGTTGAAAGTATCGAAGTGCTGAAGGGACCGGCGTCGCTGCTCTACGGCATCATGGATCCCGGCGGCATCGTCAACACCATCAGCAAGCGGCCGGAATTGTATCAGCACGGCGAGGTGACGCTGGAAGGCGCGACCTATGGTTCGCGCAGCGGGGCCAATGCGACCATTGATATCACCGGACCGCTCGGCAAGGATGGCCTCGCCTATCGTTTCGTCGGCTATGGCATCAACGAGGATTACTGGCGGAACTTCGGCACCCGCAAGGAGACGCTCTACGCGCCGTCGCTGGCCTGGTATGGCGACACGACCACGGTTCAGATCAACTACGAACATCGCGACTTTTATTCGCCGTTCGATCGCGGCACGGCCTTCAACAGCGTGACGAAGGCGCCGTTCGCCATTCCGGCGACACGCCGCATCGACGAGCCCTATAACAGCATGTGGGGCACGTCGGATCTCATCCAGGCCTCGGTGGATCAAAAGATCAACGAGGACTGGAAGGTCTATGCGGGCTATAGCTACAACGTCGAAACCTATAATGCTGCGCAGTTGCGCAATACGGTGGTCAACCCGACCACTGGCATCGCGACACGCAGCAATGACGGCACCTACGGCGCACTGACGTCCTCCAGCTTCGGCACCGCCTATATACAGGGCGGATTCTGGATCGGCGGCATGCGCAACGAAGTGCTGTTCGGCGGCGATGCCCAGTATCGCGTGATCTACCGCAAGGATCTGGTCCGGCAGGGGGCTGCGAATTTCAACATCTTCAATCCGGTTTATGATCGACAATTGCCCGGCACCACCGTTGTCGCTACCGACAGCGATCAGACCGACAAGCTCAGCACGCAGTCCTTGTTCTTCCAGGACACGCTGCATCTGACCAATCGGGTCGCCGTGGTCGGCGGCGTGCGTTACATGACATTCGACCAGCTGGCGGGACGCGGGCGCAATCCGTTCATCGCCAATACGGACCTGTCCGGCAACAAGGCGCTGCCGCTCGGCGGCGTGATCCTGAAGGTCACCGACGAAGTCTCGCTCTATGCCAGCTACACGGAATCGCTGAAGCCGAATTCGACCATCGCTCCCAACGGCGCGGTCTTCGACTCGCAGACGAAGCCCGAGGAAGGCGTGTCGTGGGAGACCGGCATCAAGTTCGATATCAACAAGCGCCTGTCAGGCACGGTCGCGCTGTACGACATTGACAAAAAGAACGTGATGCTGTCGCAATACAATACGGTCACCACGACCAACGAGGCACGCACCGCGGCTGCAGCGCGCTCACGCGGTGTCGAAGTCGACGTTACCGGCAAGCTGACTGACAGCTGGAGCATGATCGCCAGCTATGCCTATACCGATGCGATCTTGACGCAGGATTCGCAATACACCGGAAACCACCTGCAGAATGTCGCCCTGAACACCGGGTCGCTGTATCTCGTCTATGATTTCGGCACGATGCTGCCGGGTCGTCTGCGCGTCGGCGCCGGTGCACATTATGTCGGCGATCGTCCCGGCGATGCTGCAAACAGCTTCGTGTTGCCGTCTTACACGGTGGCGGACGCCTTTGCGACCTACGAGACGAAATACCAGACTCTGCCCGTGATCTATCAATTCAACATCAAGAACATCTTCGACAAGGTCTACTATCCATCGGCAGTGAGCCTTCCCAACGTTGCCCTGGGCGATGCACGCCGGTTCTCGCTGGCAGCGACGGTGAAGTTCTGAGGCAACAGAATGCGACCATCGCGACGACGCAACGTTCGGGCACTACCGCTGGCTCTGACGCTTGCGTCGTCGCTCCTCCTCTTCGGCATGGCCACAAGCCGCGCCGAAGAGATCAACCTCTATTCGACGCGTGAACCGCAGCTCGTCGAACCGGTCGTCGCATCCTTCACGGCGGCGACCGGGATCACGGTCAAGCTCACTTACATCGAGGACAATCTCGTCACGCGCATGAAGGTCGAGGGCGACGCCTCCCCCGCCGACGTGCTGACGACCATCGGCCTCGACAAGACCTCGCAATTCGCCGCGAATGATCTGTCGCAACCGACCACCTCTGCCCTGCTCCACAAGGCAATCCCGCCGCAGCTGCGCGGCAGGGAATGGATCAGCCTGTCGGTGCGTCCGCGCGTGGTGATGGTACGGAATGACTCACCGCAAGGCGCGATCCGCTATGAGGATCTCGCCGATCCCCGCTTTCGCGGCCAGCTCTGCATCCGCTCGCCGTTGCACCAGAACAATGTCGCGCTGATATCGGCCTATCTCGTGCATCACGGTGCGGACGCCACCGAGGCGTGGCTGCGCGGCATCAAGGCCAATCTCGCACATGCGCCGGAAGGCAAGGACAACGATGTCATCCGCCAGCTTGCGGAAGGTCGCTGCAGTATCGGCATCGCCAATACCGTGGCGCTGGCACAATTGCGCGACGGCCGCGAAGGCGCGGAGTGGACGGCCTGGGCGAATAAAGTGAAGACGGTGCCGACGACATTCGAGCGCCGCGGCACGCATGTGAACCTCACCGGTGCGGCGCTGGCGAAACATGCGCCGCATCGCGCCGCCGCGCTGAAGTTCCTGGAATTTCTGGTGACACCGCCCGCGCAGAAACTCTATGCCGCGGCTGAGCTGGAATATCCGGTGACGGCAGGTGCCGAGAGCGCCCCGCTGGTTGCGGCGATGGGAGCGTTTTCGAGCGATACGCTTGATATCGATGCGATCTCTGCAAGTCAGAAGGCGGCGATTGCACTGATCAAGAAGGTTGGCTTCGAAAAGTAAGGCCAAAGCGTGCCGTGATCTTACCCTCCCCCTTGCGGGGAGGGTGGCCGGCCCAATTCTTTCTTATTGGGCCGGTCGGGTGGGGGTGCCACAAACTCCGCCCTAGTGTGGGCACCCCCACCCCGGCTCACTTCGTTCGCCGACCCTCCCCGCCTAGCGAAGCTTCGCTTCGCGCGGGGGGAGGGTAAGAAAGATCACCGCCAGCCCATGCCGGGCGCCACGTGCTTCAAGATCGCCTCGATCACATGCGCGTTGTAATCGACGCCCAGCTGATTGGGCACCGTCAGCAGCAGCGTATCCGCTTCCGCAATCGCCTCGTCGCCCTTCAGCTGCTTGATCAGCGCATCCGGCTCTGCTGCAAAGCTGCGGCCGAAGATGGCGCGCTCGGAGCCGTGCAGGTAGCCGACCTTGTCCTCGCCCTCGTTGCCCCGGCCGAAATAAGCGCGGTCGCGGTCGTCCACCAGCGCGAAGATGCTGCGGCTCACTGACACGCGCGGGTCGCGCGTATGTCCCGCCGCCTTCCAGGCGTTGCGATAGAGCCGGATCTGCTCGGCCTGCTGCACATGAAACGGCTTCCCACTCTCGTCGATCTTCAGCGTCGATGACTGCAGGTTCATGCCCTGCTTGGCCGCCCATTCCGCCGTCGCATTGGTGGAGGCACCCCACCAGATGCGCTCGCGCAATCCTTCGCTATGCGGCTCGAGCCGCAGCAGGCCGGGCGGGTTCGGAAACATCGGATTGGGATTCGGCTGTGCAAAGCCCTTGCCTTGCAACACGTCGAGAAACACCTCGGTATGCCGCCGCGCCATGTCGGCATCGGTTTGGCCCTCAGGGGGCGCGTAGCCGAAATAGCGATAGCCGTCGATCACCTGCTCCGGCGAGCCGCGGGAGATGCCGAGCTGCAGCCGTCCCCCCGCGATCAAGTCAGCGCTGCCGGCGTCCTCCGCCATATAGAGCGGGTTCTCGTAGCGCATGTCGATCACGGCGGTGCCGATCTCGATCTTCTTGGTGCGCGCTCCGACAGCGGCGAGCAGCGGAAACGGTGCCGCGAGCTGGCGCGCGAAATGATGCACCCGAAAATAGGCGCCGTCTGCGCCGAGCTCCTCGGCAGCGACGGCGAGATCGATGGATTGCAACAGCGCGTCGCCCGCCGAGCGCGTCTGCGATGAGGCCGAAGGGGTCCAGTGGCCGAAGGAAAGAAAGCCGATGTTCTTCATGGGACGGGTACTCGGGGTGGGTTTGCTGACCACCTATTTAGGCGTGAATGGGAGCAAGAAAAGAGAAACGATGGAAACGCATCGTTTCCGGTGAGGCGATCATTTTCGTGGACTGCAGATCCGTGTCCACTTTCGCGCATCCCCCGGCACGACGTCACACAGCCCCTCGCCCGCACCCCTTAAACGTGCATCCTGTCACAAATCTTCTATAGGTTGACCAAAATACGGCGTTGGGCGAGCATCAGCGTCACGTCGAAAAACGGGGGGACAGGCCATGCGCGTTACGACGTCTGCCGGAGCTTTCGAAGCGAGCGCGATCGCGGGCACGCGCGCAATCATGATCGCCCTCAATTGCGATGAGGCAGCTTGCAAGGGGCTGCTGGGATTTGCGTTCCAGCGTGCCAGGGGAGCCGGCAGACCGGAATTCCTGCGATCGCTGAAAGTGTTCGAAGAGGTCGAGCCAGAGCCCGACACCGAGCACGGCGAGTATTTCACCGACAAATTTCCGATCCAGAGTTTCCTCTGGAGCGACTACACCGCGGAGCCCTGCACGACCTATCACTTCGAGGTCATCCCCGTATTTGGCGACCCGACCGCGCCCGAACTGCGCGACGCCGAGAAGCTCGCCTTCACCGTCACGACGGAGAAGGAGGACGACGGTCAACACGGCATCTGGTTCAACCGCGGCGCCATCGCCAGCCAGGCCTATGCGCGCAAGTTCAAGAACCATAAACCGACCGAAGCGGAGATGGACAATCCGAAGGACAAGCATACGGTCTGGCTCTCGCGCGGCCTGCTGGAGGCCTGCCTGGACTATATCGACACGACGAAGAAGAGCGAGGCGCTGCGCGCATGCATTTACGAATTCACCTACGCGCCCATCATCGAAGCGTTGAAGACCAAGATCGATGACGGCTTCGACGTCCGGCTGATCGTGCATGACGACAAGAAGGGCAAGAACCGCAAGGCGATGAAGGCCGCCGGCCTCGACGTCAAGACGAAGCATAACGGCGAGCCGGTGGTGATCTGGCGCACGCGGCCGCCGATCCCGCACAACAAGTTCATCATCAAGCTCGACGGTGACGCGCCGCAAGAAGTGTGGACCGGCTCGACCAACATCACGCCGTCCGGATTCCTCGGCCAGTCGAATGTCGGCCACCTCGTCCATGACAGCGACGTCGCCGAACAATACCTGAAATACTGGACGATCCTGAGCGACAACCCCACCGGCAAGCCGGCGAAGGAAGGCGTCGCGGAGATCTCGCCCTACCCGCCCGCCCTCGTGAAGCCGGGATCGCAGACTTGCATCTTCTCGCCGCGCCAGACGGCGTCGATGCTGAACTGGTATGCCGACCGGATGAGCGACGCCACGTCGTCGATCATGTTCACCGCGGCCTTCAATGTCGCCGCCGATTTCATCGAACCGCTGGCGCGCGACCGCGACTTCCTGCGCTTCGTGCTCAAGGAGAAGCCGCCCACCGCCGACGAGCGCAAGGCGCTCAAGGGCGACCGCGACCTGCAGATCTCGTTCGGCGCCGTGCTGGGCGCCGAGTTCAAGGTGGTCGACGGCAAGCTGGTCGCCAAGCGCAAGGTGAAGGAGTTTCCGCTCGACCGCTGGTTTCTCAAGGAAGAGCTCACCCGCGACGAAGGCAATATCTTCTTCGTCCACACCAAATATCTGCTGATCGATCCCCTGAGCGACGATCCCCTCATCTGCACCGGCTCGGCAAATTTCTCGGAAGGATCGCTGACCACCAACGACGAAAACATGATCCTGATCCGCGGCTCGACCCGCGTGGCGGACATCTACATGACCGAGTTCGACCGCCTGTTCCGGCACTTCTATTTCCGCGATGTCGCCAATGACGTGGCCAGCAAGCGCAAGAAAGGCGAGAAGCCGGAGAAGGTGTTCCTCGATCCGGACGACCGATGGACGGAGAGCTATTTCAAGCCCGGTGGATTCAAGTCGCGCCGCCGCGAGATGTTCTTCACGATCCCGGCGTCCAACTGGACCGTCAATGCCGCAACCCACAGCGATGACGAACCGGTGCGTCCGCCGAAAAAGAAGAAGGCAGCCAAGGCTGTAGCGAAGAAGGCGAAGACGAAGACAGCCAAGAAGAAAAGAACGAAGAAGACGGCAAAGGCTGCGTCAGCCAAAAAAGCAAAAGCCAAGACCGTCAAATCCAAGAAGGTCGCGAAGGCGAAGACCAAAAAAGCCAAGACCAAGACGACCAAGGCGAAGAAAGCCAAGACCAAAAAGTCAAAGGCCAAGTCGAAACGCTGAGCGGGGCAACACGCCGGAGCCCCCCGCTCCCGGCGCTAGCTCAGCACACCCGTCCCATCCCGCGGCGCGCCGCCGCGGGTGGCGGCGGCCTTGATGCCCCAGTCGGCCATGAATTTCGGCCGCGGTCTGTCCTGCAGCATCAGCGCGCCGCCGACCAGTGCGCGTGTCGGGATCGCATCGCGGTCGATGGCGCCTTCGAGGGTCATGGCGAGATCGCGCGCGAAGACGCGGTTGCCGATGTGCCAGGAATGGGTGAAGTCGCCGAAGAAGGTGCTCTTCTTCGGATCGAGCGTGGCGAAATAGTCCCCGCAATTGACATTGGTGGCTTTCGAATGCGCATCCGCCGGCAGGCCGACGCGGCCCGCGCGCGGCGCGACGCCGAGCCGCTTGGCATTGGAGGCCGCCAGCACGCTGTCATAGGGGTTTGAATAGTTGGTCAGCCGCAGGATGCGCTTGAACATCGGCCCCGACCAGGAATCGTTCACCGAGAGGCTCGACGACGCCACGTCGCCGGCAATGAAGGCGACCTGGCTGACGCGCCAGTTGCTCTTGAACAGCGCGCCGTCCTTCTCCGCCTGCACGAAGGCTTCCATGGCCACATAGGCGCCGGTGGAATGGCCGAGCAGATGCACATTGGTGACGCAGTCCTTCTCCTGCCCCTGCGCCAGCACGGTGATGCAATCGCTCACCAGCTTCACCGCCACTTCGGCGCCCTTGGAGCGATCCTGCCAATAGGCCAGCGTCTCGTTGTCGCTCGGCCAGTCGAAGCCGATGACGAGGCCCTTCCAGCCTTCGGCCTTGAGATCCTTCGCCAGCTGCCGCTGGCGCTTCATGATGATGTCGAGATCGTTGTTGTAGCCGTGGATGAAGACGAGGATGTCGCCAGCCACGCTGATCGAATTCTGGTTGGGGTCGCCATCCGCAATGTCGCGCACTTCCTTCACCCATTTGGCGAGATCGGTCTTGCTCGATGTCGCCATCGCCGGCGTCGGGATCGCCACATTGGACGGCACCCGCAGATAGCGGATGGTGCCGACATTCTCATTGAAGGCCGCGCCCGAGATGCCGCGCGCGGTGATCAGATAATCGACACCTGCCATGAAATCCCCCTGCCGTTCCCGCCGGGTTTCCTCCGCATCGCGCCGCCCCCTCTTTGTGAGCCAGGCACGATCGACGTGTGCCAGCCTATCGCGCAATCACAGGTGCAGCCAAGTGACCGGATGCGCGCCTCCCACGATATCGGCGCCGACGGACGGCGATGCACCGGACGCCGCACGCCCGGCTTGCGCAACCCCGCGTATAGGTATATATTCTTTGGCATGACCCATCCCTTCTTCGGCCCCATCCTCCGCCTTCGCGTCACGCCCGATGAGCCCGAGGCGCCGGATGCCTTTGTGGGCGGCCCACGCGTGCGCGGCTCCAGGCGGCCGCATGGGGATGCCAAATGCGCGCAGGTGCGCCGCCTGATCGAGACGACGGTGCTGACCTATGGCGAGATCGCGAAGCAAACCGGCGTCGGCCGCGCCTCGATCTGCCGCTGGACCCGCGACGGCGGCTGGCAGCGCCCGCTCTTCGCGCCGCGCGCCACCGACACGGTGCCCTCCGCCCGCGCCTCGCAGAAACTCAAGCTGCGAAAACTCGCCGAGCGGCTGCACGCGCTGGCGGAGCGCGCCGTGCGCGAGCTGGAAGCGCAGCCCGATGTCGACATCGACCGCCTGATGCAGGCGCTGCAAGTGGTGAAGATGGCGCGGCTGGAGGCCATGGGCCGCCGGCGCCCGCGCCGCCACATCGACATGCCCGCGCGCACCGGCCGCGAGATGATGGAGCGCGACGCTGCGATCCGCACCGCGCTGAAGGAGATGCGCCGTGGCGGCGTCGATGTGACACAGATTCCGGACGACGCGATGGCGCTGCTGGAAGCCGCGCATACGCCGCCGGAGCGGGATCATCCGGCGCTGCGGCCAAGGGGAAGCCGGCGATATTAGCGCGCCGTCACGCGCATGACTCCGTCATGCCTCCACTCTCTCCACGTCATCCCCGGGCTTGACCCGGGGATCCATCTTTGCGCCGAGCGCAGAAAGCAACGTGGATGGCCGGGTCATCTAGCGAAGCTCGCTTCGCGCCACCCGGCCATGACGTGGGGAGAGAACAGCGTGCAACACGCGGTGCCGCCCGGCCATGACGCGGAGAAGACGGAGCCTCACACCTCCACTGGCAAATAGAAATCGATCACCGCGCCCTTCTTCGTCGGCGCGAACTCGCTGTCATAGCGTTCGAAATCCGGCCGGTCGGCGACCGTGAGCCCCGATGCCGGCACCAGCTCGCCCCAGATCAATGCCATCGCGCGCTTGAGCTGCGGATGCACCGCGCCGCCATTCAGCACGATGCGAAACACCGCATAACGCGATGCCGCGATGCGCTTCGCCGCAAAGCCCTCAGGCAGCGCCGCGTCTTCCGCGACGCCGACGCCGGCCATGTAATCGAAACTGCCTTCGGCACGGTCGACATTCCAGACCACCCCATAGGTGGTCCAGCTCGGCACCTGCCCTTTGAACGGCAATGCGCCCATCAGCTTCGACCACAGTTGCGGAATGTCGGCCTTGTTCGCCTCATCGAACCGCGCCGAAGGACCTGCGACGGCGAAGGCGTCCAGCGCCACCAGGTCCGGCAAGCGGGTGACAGCGACGGCGACGTCGTCGGGCATGGTCATCGGATATTGTCCTTCGATGGGAGTGACACTGAAGCCGCGCCGAAACCGCCCCGGCGCGACGCCGAACAGGCGGGCAAACGCGCGCGTGAACGCCTCCTGCGAGTCGAAGCCGCACTCGAATGCGAGATCGACCAGCCGCAGATCGGGATCAGCGGTCAGCCGCTGCGCCGCGCGGACCAGCCTGCGCCCGCGCACATGCGCCATCACGCCCCGCCCCATCGCGGCCGAGAAAAGCCGCGAGAAATGATAGGGCGAGAGGCTGGCGCGGGCGGCGATCGTCTCGACGCTCAGGGGATCGTCGAGACGCTGCTCGATCCAGGCGAGGACGGCGACGAGATCAGGGGTGCGGTGCGGGAGAGGCTGGTTCATGCGGCGGGTATCGCATGGGCGAATGGGGGTGTCTTGATCGGTCTTGCTATGAAGTTAAAGTACGGCAAGAAAATGCGAAAACGCACGATCATTCTGGTAATATATCCAGATACTCCGCACAATCAGCTACTCTAAGATCGACACTGCTTAGCAATCGAAGACGACGCTAGAAAACGTCTGCGCTAAGCTGACAGCTCACTGACTTTGATGAAGCAAGAGCCCTCTTATGAATTCAAACCTCGAAGACATCTTTATCGACAAAAAAGGGAGAGAGATTCAGATTGATGTGAGCGATGACATAATTACTGCATACCACAACGACAAGGAAATCGGCGAATTTACCCTTAGAATAGAAGATGACAGCGACGAGTACTTTCAGCGCACTGCAGTGCATGCAGACGTTATAGACATCGATAAGGAATTCCAGAACGCGGGAATTGGTAGCGAGATGCTGAGGCGAGCATATGAGCACCACGGGATACAGATCACTCCGCCTGACACTTACTACCCCAACAAAAGCAATCGCAACACAATGAGCGGAGCAGGATATAGCCTGATGAGAAGGGGCCAAAGCCAAGGCTGGGTCGGCCCGTTTAGCGATCAGCTACCAGACGATACGGATGACTTTGATTCTACGGAATAGGCACCCACAACAGAATCACATGTTGTCATACTCTTCGTAGTGCTCTGGCTCATACAAGTCATGGAGACTTGTCGACTCGTATTTCTTGAAATGAGTTGGAAGACCTGCATGAGCAATCTCCTCAATCGAGATGAATGACAACTCGCAGGCTGTGCACTGAAATGAAGTCGCCAAATACTCGACTTCCATATACAACTCTCCTTCCGCGTACTGCTCTGGCAACTCCTTAAAGCGCTTTCCTGTAACCTTCCCGTTTGCACCACACGAAGGGCAAACCGAAACATGCTGGTTGCGACTCGGCGAGGCAAAGATCGACGAGGCCGCATCTATCAGCTTTTTCTGCTCACTAGTTGGCTTAGCCTCAAAGACTTTTCGATGAGCAGAAATCTTAGTCTTGACAGCACTCAACACCCCCTCGTTTAGCGTCTTGATCAGCTCGCTCGCGATACCAGCTCCTTGTTTACCGAGAAAACTAAAAAGCGGTTTCCCGAGAAAATTATGAAGAATTTCGACAGTATCGTAAAAACGGGCAAGCCACTTTTCGGTTCCGAGATTTTCATAGGGCAAATCTGCGGTGTGAACGTGCGCATTTCGCTGCAAGGCGAGAAATTCGCACAACTCTCTATGATGTTTCTGAAACGGATCCACGATCTTTTCTAAACGGAGATAGACCGAATGCGCTGGCAGTGATCGCGGCTTTGCGAATGCGTACCCACAAGCGTATAGGACGTTCGCATCATCTCTCGGATCCGCATTCAGTACTGGATGCACTTTTGTCAACGCGCTTCTACCCAAACATTCAATTGAGAGCGCGGCGTAAAATGCAAAGTTGGGAGAGCCATGATCATGCTCATTGGCGCGATCCATAAACAGCTTTGCTTTTATCCAAAGCCCTTCGGAATTCCACGACTGCATCTCAGTTCCCACCTATCAAAATACGCTTGAGCGTCCTATTCGCGTCCGGCCGTTTTGCTAGGCCACGAGCATGGACCATTCTATGATTGTCAATAACTAGAAGACAATTCTTCTCCCACTGAATCTGAACGCTCTCACTATGGGAGAGCTTCTGCTCTATTAGTCTATCGAGTTCCCGCGCTTCGTTTGTCATAGGTCGCATGCAATCTCTATCATAGCGAATTGCAAGCTCTCCTCCTCTAAACTCAGCGAACATGCAAAGTCGCGTTCGGATGTGTCCCGTTCGCCAAATAGCACGACAAGCCAAGTCTATCTCTGCATCGGAGAAGTGCCACTTATTGGAGTCTTGCAGCAGAGTTGGCCGCGCTCCACCGCCTGGATTGACGCAGTATAGAACCAAGTAGCGCGCTGGTTTTTCCCAATGCGCGGCATCGGTGTGAAACGGAAATTGACCGGCACCATAACGACTCGAAAGCGTATTCGTCTTCGCCAGGTCGATAGACTGCGGACTAATCTCACGAACAGGATCTGGACTACGGTCATCCACCCGTACATGTCCTAGCCGCGAAATAACGGCTTTAAGATCCTCTTCTGAGAACCCAGCCCCAAAGAAATATCCGTCGCGTCTCAAACCAATTTCATCGAGATTCACTGATTATCCCTACAAACTGTTTTTGTAGTAGGCACATACACAATTTACTGGTTGGGGCGCACTTCTTTCCAGTTCGAAGTAGAAATGTTATTAAATGAGCTTCACCCGAACGGTAGTTCGCCAGAAATATGACGACCGACCCAAACATTTTGATCCCGAGACGGCTTCTTGATTTTTAGCTTCTGTAGCTCTGCATCGGGCATCGACTGAATAAGTTCAAATGCCGCCATTCGATGAGCCCCATCGATTATGCTCAAGCCATCTGGCTTCTTTATCATCAGCGGCGCGCGCGGGAATACACCCTTATCCCGCAAATACAGAAAAGGTTGAGCAACCCGTCGTTGAGTACTCATGTCAGCGGTGCGCAAATTCATTTGCTGGACAATCTCGGTCACATCCGCACGAGCCTTCGCAGAAAGCTGTGGCAACCCACAGTGCTGCTCTTCTTGTTGCCATATGACTTGCTTCCACCAAGTCAATGGTCGGCTTCCTAACAGGCGCCCCCAACGATGATCGCCCAGCGGCTCTGGCGGCGGCCATCCACAGTCCGGTTCATTGGCGAAATAGTGAAGCCACTGCTCCACAACGTCATCATCCCAATCGGGAAGATCCTTCTGTATGTCTGCGATGGAAATCACCACGCGCCCAGGCAACCTCAAACTGTAGTAGAAGACGGCCCCGCCACTTAAATCTTTTCCGCGACAGAACATCTCCCCTAGGTTGCATTTTAGTCTCCGACTTTTCAAGCTTCTTTACTGCTTTCGCAAAAGCGAACGCATCCGGCCGTGCGATCAGGATTGAGGGGAGCCAAGAATTTGACCGAAATCTAAACATCGTAGCCGTGACGGAGCCCGGCCACGATGCTAGCCGAAGGTGACACCTTCCTTTTGGCTCTCATCCCTCCTTGAACCCATATTCCGGCACGTTGCCCGTCGCGCCGTAATACTTGTACGGCAGGAACTTGCCGGACATCGTGATCTGGACGCGGTCGCCCTTGGGATTACTGATGCGCTGCATCACCATGTCGAAATCGATCGCCGACATGATGCCGTCGCCGAATTCCTCCTCGATCAGCGCCTTCCGGGCCGGGCCGTTCTCGCGATCGATAACTTCATGATATAGTTCATATTTCCATGAATTAATGGATTTTCAGCGGTCCGAATGCTATGGTGATGCGAGGAGAACCGATGCCTATCCGCCGTCAAAGCCAGACTGTGAACGCGACCGCCCGGGTGATCGAAAATCTCGCCGAACAGCATCACGTGACTTATCGCGTGACGCCAAGCGACCAGCTCGCGCATCACATCACGCGGTTGGCAGGCGATGATGTCGCGTTCGATCCCATCGAGCAGTTGCTCGTTGGCTTGCAACGCGCCGGGCATCTCAGCCGGGTCCAGGCGGTTCGCCTGCAGGCACGGTATCTGCGCGAAACGAAAACGTGACATTCGATCCGTTCGGCGATTTCGGCACGCGCGGCTATCTGCGTAACGTGGCGCGGACCAAGGACAAGACAATCGTACGGCAGATGGAGCACCTGTCCTTTACGACAGGGCTGGATGCGGCATTCGCAAAACTCGCCGCCACACCACAACTTTCATATAATGACGTGGTCGGCACGCACAAATTGCTCTTCGAAGGCGTCTATCCGTGGGCCGGCGAGGACCGTCTGACCAACGCGGCCCATCTCGTGGTCAGTAAAGGCAACGACACGAACAGGATCGTCTTCGCCTACCCGCACGATATCCAGCGTGCGATCACCTACGCCTTGAAGCTGGGCCAGGACAAAGAAACCATGGCTGCCAGGCCTGGCGAGGTCATGGGATATCTTGCTCACGCGCATCCTTTTCTGGACGGCAACGGCAGAACGATCATGGTGATACATTGCGTGCTCGCCCAACGCGCCGGCTTCAGCATCGACTGGGCCTCCATCGACCAGAGCGACTATCTTGCCGCACTGACAAGAGAGCTTGATGAGCCCGGCAAAGGCCATCTGGACATATATCTCAAGCCGCTCATTCGGGACGCCGTTGCGCTTGATGGGCTCGCCGCCAACGTCTCGTCCGCGCCCGGTCTCGGTGGCCAGGACGAGGACGTGATCCTTGGCGATATCGCGGATGTAACATTGAAAGCGCAGTACGATGCACAAGACATGACGCGCAAAGCCGCACAAGAATAGGTCGCCGGAGCACTTGCTGTCTGTGGCAGCTGTCAAGCAATCCTTGACAACTGCCCGTCCTGCATTGTTCGAGACGGCGCTGCGCGCGCCTTACGTTTGGGGTTGAGCGCGTTACGTCTACCCCTCCTTGAACCCATATTCCGGCACATTGCCCGTCGCGCCGTAATACTTGTACGGCAGGAACTTGCCGGACATCGTGATCTGGACGCGGTCGCCCTTCGGATTGGCGATGCGCTGCATCACCATGTCGAAATCGATCGCCGACATGATGCCATCGCCGAATTCCTCCTCGATCAGCGCCTTCCAGGCCGGGCCGTTCACCATCACCATCTCGTAGAAGCGATAGATCAGCGGATCCTGCGGCGGCATCTGCACGTTCTCGGCGCGCATCGGGATCTCGTTGAGCATCGCAGTCTCGCTCTTCGAGAGGCCGAACAGCTCGCCGGCATTGGCCGCCTGCGGCTTGGTCAGCTTCATGTTGCCGAGAATGGCGCCGACGATCAGCACTTCGGAATAGCCGCCGATCTGCTCGCAGATATATTTCCAGGTCCATTCCTTCTCGCGCTTGATGTCGAGCAGCTTTTCGGTGAGGTCGGATCGCAGCATGGTTGTTTCTCCTTGGGTCTTAAGGCTTCGGGTGACGCGGCTAGCGCGTCGCGCTGTGAAGAGACGGCATCGTTGGCGCCTCGGGGAATGCGGGCCGCACCACCGGCACATGGCGCGGGTCGTGGTGCGGCGTGGTGGCGGTGAAGGTCTTGCTGCGCGTCACCAGGAAATCGATGATGTGGTTGCGCAGCGCGTAATAATGCGGGTGCTTGTGCAGATCGATGCGCGAGCGATCCCGCGGCAGCGGGTTCTCGACGATCTCCGCCAGCACGGCGCCGGGGCCGTTGGTCATCAGGAAGATCTTGTCGGCAAGATACATCGCCTCGTCGACGTCATGGGTGATCATGAAGGTGGTCTGGCCGGTCTCCAGCGTGACGCGACGCACCTCGTCCTGCAGCGTCCCCCGTGTCAGCGCGTCGAGCGCCGAGAACGGCTCGTCCATCAGCATGATCTTCGGCGTGATCGACAGCGCGCGCGCAATGCCGACGCGCTGCTTCATGCCGCCGGACAGTTCCGACGGCCGCTTGTGCTCGGAGCCCGTGAGGCCGACCTTGTCGATATAGGTCTGCGCATGGGCGCGGACTTTCGCCTTGTCCCACTTGCGCCATTTCGACGACACCGCATAGGCGATGTTGCCCATGACAGTCAGCCACGGCAGCAGCGCGTGACTCTGGAAGATCACCGCGCGGTCGAGGCTGGTGCCGGCGATCTGCTGGCCGTCGACAATGACGGTGCCCTCGGAGGGCTCGTCCAGCCCGGCGAGGATGTTGAGCACCGTGGTCTTGCCGCAGCCGGAATGGCCGATGATGCAGCCAAACTCGCCGGATGGCATCGACAGCCAGAGGTCCTCGAAGATCGTGGTGCTGCCGCCCGCCGCCGCCGGATAGCGCTTGGCGATGCCTTCGATGGAGATGAATTTGGTGGTCATCGCATTCACTCCGGAAACGTAACCATGCGGGTGAAGCGTGCCAATATCTGATCGAGCAACATGCCGACGATCCCGATCATCAGGATCGCGATAATCACATTTGTGATCGATAAATTATTCCATTCGTTCCAGACGAAGTAACCGATGCCCGTTCCGCCGACCAACATCTCGGCGGCGACGATCACCAGCCACGCAATGCCTATGGAAATGCGCATGCCGGTGAGGATCGTTGGCGCAGCCGCAGGAAGAATGACGGTGAAGGCGCGGCGGAAGGTGCCGACTTCCAGCGTGCGCGCCACATTGATCCACTCCTTGCGCACCGCGGCGACACCGAAGGCGGTGTTGAGCAGCATCGGCCACACCGAACAGATGAAGATTACGAAGATCGCCGACAGGCTGGAATCCTTGATGGTGTAGAGCGCCAGCGGCATCCAGGCCAAAGGCGAGATCGGCTTCAAGACCTGGATGAAGGGATCGAGCGCCTTGTTCATCAGCGGCGACATGCCGATCAGGAAGCCGAGCGGGATCGCGACGATGACAGCGATGAGATAGCCGAGACCGACGCGGCCGATAGAATAGCCGAGCTGGATGCCGAGCCCCTTGTCGTTCGGGCCGTTGTCGTAGAACGGCCGCTTCAGGTGCTCCCAGAGTTTGGCGCCGACATCGAGCGGACCGGGCATCGCGGATTTGCCGGAGGTGGCGGTGAGCCCCATCAGCTTTGCGTATTCCGGCGACATGGTGCCGACGCTCAAAGTCTGCCGCGTGGCGAGGTGCCACACGCCGATGAAGGCGAGGAAGATCGCGATGGACACGACGGCGGCGCGGAAGCGAAGGGATTGGATCATCTAGTCTGTTCTCTGGTGATCGTCACACACTCTGCTGTCATCCCCGCGAAGGCGGGGATCCATAACCTCCGGCTCTCGGATCGAGCGCAACCCTCACCATGCCGCCACACAGACACGGTGTGTATGGGTCCCCGCCTTCGCGGGGACGACAGCCTGAGTAATTGGCGTGCCACACTCACTTCACGTCGCCTTCCTGATCTTAAAACTCGCCAGATATTCCTTCGGCTTCTCCGGATCGAAGGTCTTGCCCATCACCGCGAACGACTTGTAGCTCGTCGTCGGCGGGGTCAGGCCCATCTCCTTCATCACCTTGGCGGTGTCGGTGGCGAGATAGATCTGTTCGGCGACGCCCTTGTAGTCGACGTCGCCCTTGATCTGGCCCCAGCGCTGCATCTGGGTCATCATCCACACCGCAAAGGACTGCCACGGGAACGGATCGAAATCGACGCGCTTGGCGTCGGTCTTGATGCCGCCGAGGCCGTCGGCATAGGTGCCGGTCAGCACCTGCTCCAGCACCACCGGCGGCGCATTGAGATAGGCGGCCGGCGCGATCGCCTCGGCGATCGACTTGCGGTTCTCCGCCTTCGACGCATAGGCGGTGGCATCGACGATCGCACGCGTCAGCGCGGCGAAGGAATTCGGCGACGTCGTGATGAACTCCTTGCTGGCCGCAAAGCTGCAGCACGGATGCCCGTCCCAGATTTCCTTGGACAGGATATGCATGAAGCCGACGCCGTCATAGATCGCGCGCTGGCAGATATTGTCGGGCGCCAGGAAGCCATCGATATTGTCGGCGCGCAGGTTCGCGACCATTTCCGGCGGCGGCACCGAGCGCAGCTGCACATCGGTGTCGGGATCGATGCCGTGTTCGGCGAGATAGTAGCGCAACAGATAATTGTGCATCGAATAGTCGAACGGGATGGCGAGCTTGAAGCCCTTCCAGTCCTTCGGGTCGCGCTTGTCCTTGTGTTTCATGGCCAGCGTGATGCCCTGGCCGTTGATGTTCTCGATCGCCGGCACGGTATAGGGGATCGGCTGCGAGCCGAGGCCCAGCGAGATCGCGATCGGCATCGGCGCCAGCATATGCGCGGCGTCGTATTCCTTGTTGATGGTCTTGTCGCGAATGACGGCCCAGCCGGCGGTCTTCACCACGTCGACATTGAGGCCCTGCTTTTTGTAGAACCCCAGCGGATCGGCCATGATGATCGGCGTCGCGCAGGTGATCGGGATGAAGCCGACCTTGAGGTCGGTCTTTTCCAGCTTGCCCGCGCCCTGCGCGAACACCTCGGTCGCCGTCTTGATCGGGAAGAACTGCGACAGCGCCGCCAGCGCGCTGGACGCACCGACCGACTTCAGGAAGGCGCGGCGCGCGACCTCTTTCGGGAACACCGCGCGCATCACCGCCGAGGCGACAACACCCTCGTAGCGTTTGTCCTCGGTCTCGGGAATGTCGCAGCGAAGCTGCAGCGTGGCCTCATGCTCGGACTGGCTGGCGTGCTGACCGCAACTGCAGGCGCCTGCGCGCAAGCGGCGGGCGGGATCGAACGGATTGTCGAATGTGGACATGTGACCTCCTCGGTGACGCTCCGGTCATTTACGCAAGGAGTGTGCCAGCCCGGCGCGCGCCGGAATGTCCAATCGCCGCAGGGATTTCGGCCCATTCTTGGCGATTACGAGAATTCGTGCTACACGAAAATTCGTAGCATGATTACGATTTTTCGGAGTTTCGCCGATGGATTTGGCAACGGCCCAGCCGCATGATTTGCGAACCATCGCGTTCGATTATTCGGTCGAGCCGACGCTGCTGCTCGATCCCCATGCCGACCAGATCATCGACGCCAATCCGGCGGCCTGCACCCTGCTCGGCTATGACCGCGCGCTGCTGCGCCAGATCAAGATCAGCGCGCTCCATGCGGGCCAATTGCCGGCGCTGATCGTGTTCACCCAGGCGGTTCTGGCCAAGGGCTCGTACTGGACCAACACGCTGACGCCGCGCCACGCCACCGGCGAAGCGTTGCAGCTCGAATATGCGGGATCGCTGGTGCCGCAGGGCGAACGCGCGCTGCTGCTGCTCACCATGAGCGATCTCGAACAGCGCCGCCGCCGCCATGTGGACGCCGCGGCCGAGGATCACATGCGCGGCGGCATAGCCGCGTGGCAGCGCGTCGAGCGCGTGTTCCAGGACATCGAACGCGAAAACCAGCTGATCCTGCGCGCCGCGGGCGAAGGCATTTACGGCGTCAATGCCGATGGCAAGACCACCTTCGTCAATCCCGCTGCCGAGCGCATGCTGGGCTGGACCGCCGATGAACTCGTCGGCAAGGAAATCCACCCGATCGTGCATCACAGCCATCACGACGGCAGCCACTATCCCGATCACGACTGCCCGATCTATGCGGCGTTTCGCGACGGCGCCGTGCACAATGTCGACAACGAGGTGTTCTGGCGCAAGGACGGCTCGCCGGTCTGGGTCGAATACACCTCCACGCCGATCCGCGACCGCCACATGGTGGTCGGCGCCGTGATCGTGTTTCGCGATGTCAGCCAGCGCCGCGAGGCCGATGAAAAACTCCATGCCGCACTCGCCGAAGTCGACCGGCTGCGCGAACGCCTTGAACTTGAAAACGCCTATCTGCAAGAGGAAATCCGCATCGAGACCAATCCGCGCGGGATCATCGGCCAGAGCGAGGCGATCCAGAAAACGCTGCGGCAGGTCAAGCTGGTCGCGCCCACCACCGCGGCGGTGATGATCACCGGCGAGTCCGGCACCGGCAAGGAATTGATCGCGCGCGCAATCCACGAAGCCTCCGGCAGGCGCGACCGGCCTCTGATCCGCGTCAATTGCGCGGCGATCCCGCGCGAATTGTTCGAGAGCGAATTCTTCGGCCATGTGCGCGGCGCCTTCACCGGCGCGGTGCGCGACCGCATCGGCCGCTTCCAGCTCGCCGATGGCGGCACGCTGTTTCTCGACGAGGTCGGCGAGATCCCGCTGGAGCTGCAGGGCAAGCTGCTGCGCGTGTTGCAGGAAGGCAATTTCGAGCGCGTCGGCGAGGAACGCACCCGCTCCGTCGATGTCCGCGTCATCGCCGCCACCAACCGCAATTTGAAACAGGAAGTCCAGCGCGGACGGTTTCGCGAGGACCTGTATTTCCGGCTGAACGTGTTTCCCGTGGAGTCGGTGCCGCTGCGCGACCGCCGCGAGGACATTCCCCTGCTGGCGCAGCACTTCCTGCTCAGCGAGAAACTGAAATCGGATCTGCGATTGTCCGAAGGCGACGCGCGGCGGCTGTCGCGCTACGACTGGCCGGGCAATGTGCGCGAGCTGCAGAACGTCATCGAGCGCGCGGTGATCCTGTCGCAGAACGGCCGGTTGCGGATCGACCTGCCCGATGCACCCGGCCCGCATCACGCCGCGGGCACCCATCGCGTGAAGTCCGACGCCCGGCCGGCGGTGATGACATCAGCCGAACTGCGCGATCACGAACGCAGCAACATCCTCGCGGCGCTTGCCGCGACATCCGGCAAGGTGTTCGGTCCCGGCGGCGCGGCTGAGCTGCTGGACATCAAACCGACGACGCTGGCGTCGCGGATGAAGGTGTTGGGGATCGAAGGTGCGCGCGGACGGGCTGGCTAACGCTCAGCCGAGACGGCGCACCGGCGGCGCGCTCCTTCTCCCCGCACCCGTGCGAAGCGAAGCTTCGCTAGGGTGGGAGAAGGGTGGGATGAGGGGCATGGCAAGAGCGATGCAACAAAGAAACATTCTCGGATCGCACCATCCCGTCGATACTTTCCGACCCGAGAACCCGCGCATGCCGCAGCACCCGCGATCGCCCCTCACCCGCCGCGAAGACGCGGCGACCTCTCCCCGCAAAAGGCGGGGAGAGGTTAGATGGAGTTAGGCGCCCGCTTGCGCTCTCCTGTAATAGGCATATATTCCAATTCCGATTGACCGCGCTCTAAAGGGAGTCAGCATGCGCTATCCTGCCTATCCTCTGTTTCCCTCCAACATCCGCGTCATCGACTCCTCCGCAGATACGGTGGCGCGCGTTCGGGTGGATGCGGATGGCGGACCGCCGCCGGTTGCGGGCGGACGTCCCAAGGGATCGAAGCGTCCGCATACGAATGCCACGGTCGCCGGGGTGCGCCGCCTCATCGAAGAGACCACGCTGACCCACAGGGAGATCGCGGCGAGGATGGGCGTTGCCAACGGCACCATCGCGAAATGGACGCGCGACTTCGGCTGGCAGCGTCACCCGTTTGCGCCTGCTGCCAATGACAAGATGCCCACCGCTCGCGCCGGGCGCCGGCTGAAGCTGCGCATGCTGGGCAACAAGCTCCATCTGCTGGCCGAGCGCTGCGCTGCTGAGCTGTGGAGCAGCCCCAGTGTCGATCTCGACCGGCTGATCGAGGCCATGCAGGTGCTGAAGATGGCGCGGCTGGAATATATGGGCAACCGCCGCCCGCGCCGCCGCCCCGACGGGCCGACGCGCACCGGGCAGGACTGGATCGACCGCGACACCGCGGTCCGCAAGGCGCTGTGGCAGATGCGCTGCGGCGGCGTCAACATCGACCGCATCCCCGATGAGGCGATGGCGCTGCTGGAAGACGCGCATACGCCGCGCGAGCGGGACAATCCGGCGTTCCGGCCGCGGGGACCGCGGCGGAGGGTGTAGGCACCGGAGGGAAGCGCGATCGCCCACGCACGTCCGCGCCGTGCGGCACGGACGTGCGTGGCGACGACACCGGTTCATGATCGTCACAGAGCGGAGCGCCGCCGACTTCCACTCGGTTACGCCTTCGGCGCCGCCCGCAGCCACGACTTTATCTTCATCGTGATTAGCTTCCTCAACAGCCGCACAGAACGCCGCACTATTCCAGCCCACCACGGCGCTGTTCGGCAAAAGCCCGGGGATCCGGCTTTAACAGCGCCACTATTGATCCCGAGCCCTATCGCTGCCAAAAGAGCCAAAGTAGCTCTTTTGAGGATGCCGTCGATGCAACACATGTCGGCGCGTGACGCCAAGAATGGCTTTGGCAAGCTGATTGATATGGCGCGAGCAAAGCCGGTCGCTATCGAGAAACACGGGCGATCCGTCGTCGTCGTCATGGCGGTCGAGGAATACGAGCGCCTTTGCGGAAAAACCGAAAATCAAAACTCTGATTCGGCATCCGCAGAGGACAAGGGGGACGAAACGTGACGATGATAAGCATTCGCAACGCGACCCGGATGGCAGCATAGGATGGCCACCGATTCTGAACTCACGAACCTGATCTGGCAAATCGCCGACTTGCTGCGCGGGCCCTATCGGCCGCCACAGTACGAGCGCGTCATGCTGCCGCTTGTGGTGCTACGCCGCTTCGATTGCGTTCTGGCGGACACGAAACCGAAAGTGCTAGCCGAATTCGAGCGCCGCAAAGGCGGCAAGCTGAAAGACGACGCTCTCGACCAGATGCTCAACAAGGCTTCGGGACATCGCTTCCATAATCGTTCGCAACTCGACTTTCAGAAATTGATGGGCGATCCGGACAACATTCACAGCCACCTGACCAGTTATATCAACGGCTTCTCTGCCAACGTCCGCCGCATCTTTGATTACTTCGAGTTCGGAAACGAAATCGAGAAGATGCGCGAAGCTAACATTCTTTATCTCATCATTAAGAAATTTTGTGAGGTAGATCTACGGCCGGATGAAAATGTCGTTCCGAACGACAAGATGGGGATGGTTTTTGAGAACCTGATCCGCCGCTTCAACGAACTTGCGAACGAGACAGCAGGCGATCACTTCACTCCACGCGAGGTGATCACGCTAATGGTTGATCTGCTTTTGCTCAATGCGAACGATCTTCTGAGCAAGCCAGGCATCGCCATGCGGATGCTCGACCCAGCCTGCGGCACGGGTGGTATGCTTGCCGGCGCGCAGAGGTATATGCGCGATCATCATGCCGATGCGAAACTATACGTCTATGGACAGGATTACAATAAACGCGCGTTTGCTACCGCCGCGTCCGACATGCTCATGAAAGAGGTCGACCACAACGGCGGCGGCGAGAACGTTCAATTCGGGGATAGCTTTCTCGACGACAAGTTCGAAGGACAGAACTTCGATTACTTTATCGCCAATCCGCCCTTCGGCGTTGATTGGAAGAAGCAGCAGAAGGAGATCGTCCGGCGGCACGAGAAGGCCCCAAAGACGGACCCATGGAGCGCCGGTCTGCCACGCGTCAATGACGGATCATTGCTGTTTCTTCAGCATATGATCTCAAAGTTTGAGGATGTCGACCCGAAGGCGCAGAAGTACGGCTCGCGCGCGGCCATCGTGTTCTCGGGCTCGCCGCTCTTCACCGGCGGCGCGGGAGGCGGCGAAAGCGAAATCCGTCGCTGGATCATTGAACGCGACATGTTGGAAGCTATCGTCGCCCTGCCGGAGCAGATGTTCTACAACACCGGCATCGGCACATATATCTGGCTTGTCACCAACCGGAAGGCGAAGGAGCGCAAGGGCAAAATCCAGCTTGTCGATGCACGTGAAACTTGGATTCCTATGCGCCGCAGCCAAGGCGATAAGCGCCGCAAGATCGGCGAAGGCAAGGCGTTGGACGGTGACGACCGCGCCGACGAACCCGATCAGATCGCCGACATCGTCCGGCTCTATGGCCGGTTCAAAGCGAACGAGAAATCCAAGCTATTTGACAATAAGGATTTCGGCTACACTCGCATCACGGTCGAGCGACCCTTAAAGCTGCGCTATCAGATGACGGTAGAGGACAAGGCCCGCTTTCTGGATGCCGCGCCACGTCTGCTGGATGACATTCAGGCCATCGATAAGGCGCTCGGCCGCGAGCCGCATCTGGATTGGAACGCGGTCTGGGCCAGCATCGAGAAGCTACTCAAGAAATCGGGCTCGCGCTGGAAGACAACGGAGGAAAAGCTTTTTCGCACGGTGTTCACCGTGAAAGACCCGAAAGGTGCTCCGCTCAAAAAGGGGACAGGCTTGGAGGCCGATGCCGATTTGCGCGATTTCGAGAACGTGCCGCTGAAGGCCGATATCGACGCTCATTTCAAGCACGAGGTGTTGCCGCATGTGCCTGATGCCTGGATGGACCGCGCCAAGGACAAGGTCGGCTACGAGATCAACTTCAACCGCCACTTCTATAAGTTCACACCGCCGCGCAGGCTGGCCGAGATAGATGCGGATCTGAAGAAGGCAGAAGACGAAATCCTACGGTTGCTGCGGGACGTGACGGAATGAGCGTCTTTCCACACAAGCAACTTAGATTCTTGTTTACAGTTTCGAGCGGTGCAACACCGCAGAGCGGCAATTCGGATTTTTGGGATGGCGACATTTTTTGGGCCACGCCGGAGGATGTAAGCGGCGGCTCAAAAACACTCTCATCAACTCGGCGGCGAATAACCAAAGAAGGATTCGAAAATTGTAGCGCGACGATGGCACCAGCTGGTTCTATCGTGCTGACAAAGCGCGCGCCTATTGGGCAATTAGCCATCTCGGAGGTCGAGCTTTGCTGTAATCAGGGTTGCTTCCTTCTGGAACCAACAACTGAGACGGACAATGAGTTTTTCTATTATTGGCTCACCGCTCAGACCGGATACCTTCAGGTATTGGGTCGGGGCTCAACTTTCATGGAGTTGAGCACCGATGAAATCAAAGCCATTCAAGCACCTTGCATTTCTATCGCGAAGCAGAGACACATCTCAAAGTATCTCACTAGCGAAACCGCTGAAATCGACGCCCTGATCGCCGCCAAGCAGCTCCTGCTCGATCTTCTGGCCGAGAAGCGACGCGCAATTGTTGCCGAGGCAATCTTGCGCGGGCTGACCCCCTCCGCCCCGCTTCGCCCCTCCGGCACCGACTGGCTCGGCGACATCCCCGCACATTGGGAGGCTTGTCACCTCAAGAGGGTACTCGCTCACCTCGATTACGGGACTTCTGATGCGACCGATGTGGTTGGCTCAATTGCAATTCTTCGAATGGGCGACATTCGGGATGGCGAACTGGATTTCTCGAAGCTGGCTTACCTCGATCAAGTCGAGGATGGATTGCTGCTTCAGGAGGGCGACCTCGTTTTTAATCGGACGAACAGCTTGGATCAAATCGGCAAGGTCGCGCTGTTTCGGGGCAACGTCGATTTTCCGATATCCTTCGCTTCATATTTAGTCCGACTGCGCTGCGAAAAGACAGTTCTTCCTGAATATCTGAACTGGGTGCTCAACTCATCCTATGCGCTAGCCTGGGCGCGAGCCGAGGCGCTGCCATCAATCGGCCAGGCGAACCTGAACCCAAATCGCTATGGTTACCTTCCGATAGCCCTTCCGCCGCTCGCCGAGCAGCAAACAATCACGAAGCATCTCGCCAATTCCGTTGCACGGCAGGATGGTATCCGCGCTGCCACAGAGTACTCCATCACGCTGCTGAAGGAACGTCGCGACGCGCTAATCGCTAGCGCCGTCACCGGTCAAATCGAAATTCCGGAGGCAGCATGAAGATCACGCGGCTTTCGCTGGACAATGTGCGGGCGTTTAAAGAGGCCGAGTTCGCCTTCAACTCCGGCTTCAACCTGATCATCGGCATCAATGGCGCGGGCAAGAGTACAGCGCTGGACACCATTCGCTGCTGTGGCTCGCATCTCTTGTCTGCCCTTCAGAAAATGCCGTTCAAGCCCTTCGGCCTTGGCGTCGACGACATTCATAACAACGCGCCCTTCGCTGAAGCCGCTTTGCATCTCAGCTTCGGAGACACAGCTGAAGCATTTGTACAGCTGCGCGAATGGCGGGAACAGGTCTCTGCCGATACCCTGGAGAACGTTGAACGCCTGCGTCGTGAAATTCTTGAAACAGCACGTCCCAGGGATCGCCTTCGCAGCCAATTACGTGAGTTGCAGGAAACGATGTCTCCTGCAGACTCCGTGTACTTCTACCCCTCAAAAAACGCCCTGAAGGCTCGGGCGAGCAGCGAGCCTAGTGCGCCATTGATCATACATTACTCCACCGCTCGATCAATCATGAACGAACAGGCGGAGCGCAAGTCTGCTGCAGGCACAACACAGCTTGCCTATGTGAATGCGCTACAATCGAACGCACTCAGCCTACGCCAGTTCGCCGACTGGATGCGCGCTCAGATCGAGCTGGCGTCCGAGCGACCCGCCTCACGGCATCTGGTTGCTGGGATAAGAGCAGCACTCGAGCGATTCTTGCCTGGCTATTCGAATTTGCGACCGTCTGGAGAAAGCACGTCAAGAGTCGAGATAGACATCAACGGCACGACACTTGATGTGCGCTTGCTGTCGGACGGCGAGCGTAGCGTGTTAGCCCTCATCCTCGACATTTCCAAGCGCCTCGCCCAGGCGAATCCGCGACTCGATGATCCTCTCGTGAGCGGCGAAGCCGTAATTCTCATTGATGAGATCGATCTCCATTTGCACCCACAATGGCAGCGGAAGATCGTGGGTAATCTTGAACGTACATTTCCGAATTGCCAGTTCATTGCGACCACGCATTCACCGCAGATCATTGGAGAAGTGCCGCACGATAGAATTCAGATGATCAAAGACGGGCGAATCTATTCGCCGAGGCGGTCATTCGGGATCGACTCCAGCCGAGTGCTGGAAGAGGTGATGAACACAGACTCGCGAAACCCAGCGATTGAACAAGAAATCGGCCGCATCGCCAAATTGATCGCGAACAAGAGCGCGGAGGCAAGAGCCGCGATCGAGGCATTGTCTGAAGAAATCGGCGCTGATGATCCTGAGATAACACGCGCCCGCACGCTTCTCGACTTCATGGAGGGGGATGCGTGAGGACGATCATCAAATCTGCCGAGCCAAATAGTCTGAGACAGCACCGGGCGCAGGCGTACACCGATTACCACAACTACGCGCAGAAGGACGAACTACGCACTGCCCTTGTCGGCGAGCAGAAGGGCCTATGCTGTTACTGCACCGGGCGCATTCGAGCCGAGCCGACTGCGATGAAGATTGAGCATTGGCAATCCCAAGCGAATTATCCACAGCATCAGCTCACCTACGGCAATCTGCTCGGCGCCTGTCTTGGCGGGCAAGGCCAAGCGGCCCCTGACCAGCATTGTGATACAAGAAAAGCCGACCGCGACCTGCAGTGGAATCCGGCGACAACAGCCCACATGATTGAAACCCGCCTGCGCTATCTTGCCGATGGAAGTGTAGAAAGCACAGATGCAGTATTTGACGCTCAGCTGCACGATGTACTCGGTTTGAATCTCGCCTACCTAAAAAACAGTCGAAAGGCGGTCCTTGAAACTGTATTGATTTGGTGGCGCTCAACTCCGAACGCGCGACAAAAGATACAGGCGCAGATCAATCAACGCACAAATCATGTCGCCGAGTGTCAGCCGTTCAGTCCCGTTGCGGTCTGGTTTCTTCGGCAGAAGTTGGTGGGGGTAGCAGCATGAACCACGCCCGGCATTCGGAAGGCGCTTTCGAGACTGTCATTGAAGCGACAATGCTGGGCAATGGCGCCGTGCCGGAACCGGCAGCGGGCTTCGACCGTGACCGGGCGATCTTTCCAGAGACGTTGCTGGGGTTCATCCGCGCCACCCAGCCCAAGGAATGGAAGGCTCTAGAGGCGCTCCACGGTGAAAAGACCGACGCGCAGATCCTGACCGATCTCACCAAATGGATGGATCGGGAAGGCTCGCTCGCCACCTTGCGCCATGGCTTTAAGTGCTACGGAAAGACCCTGCGCGTGGCTTTCTTTAAGGCGGCGCACGGCCTCAACCCTGAGCTTGAGGCGCGCTACGCAGCTAATCGCGTCGGTATCACCCGGCAGCTGCATTTCTCGAAAGCCTCCGAGAAGTCGCTGGACGTTGCACTCAGCATCAACGGCATTCCGGTCGCCTCGGTCGAACTCAAGAACCCGATGACGGGACAGACCGTCGACCATGCCTTGCGCCAATATCGGGCCGACCGAGATCCGCGCGAGCCGATCTTCGAGTTCAAACGCCGGATGCTGGTCCACTTCGCGGCCGATACCGACACCGTGTTCATGACGACGCGGCTTGCTGGCTCCGCCACCCATTTCCTCCCCTTCAACAAGGGCTGCGACGGCGGCGCGGGCAACGCGCCTGATCTGAAGGGGCGCACTTATCGCACGGCCTATCTCTGGGAAGAGGTCTTACAGCGGGATAGCCTGCTCGATCTGCTGGCGCGCTTCATCCATCTACAAATCGAGGAAAAGCGCGACGATCAAGGCCGGAAGGTCAAGAAGGAGACGCTGATCTTTCCGCGCTACCATCAGCTCGAAGCGGTTCGCTCGCTGGTCGATCAAGCGCAGCGCGAAGGCGTTGGCCATAACTATCTGATTGAGCATTCGGCCGGCAGCGGCAAGAGCAACACCATCGGCTGGCTCACGCACCGGCTGGCATCGTTGCATGACGACAAGAACAACCGCGTCTTTGACAGCGTGATCGTGATTACCGATCGAGTCGTGCTGGACAAGCAGCTTCAGGACACGATCTACCAGTTCGAGCACAAGCATGGCGTCGTGCAGAAGATCGACGAGAGTTCACGCCAGCTTGCCGAAGCGCTCGAAAGCGCCGTGCCGATCATCATCACCACCTTGCAGAAGTTCCCATTCGTTTCGCGCCAGCTTGCGAAGATGGCAGAAGAGCGCGGGGCAGCGGATGGCGGCACGTTAAAGTCGCGGCATTGCGCCGTAATCATCGACGAGGCGCACAGTTCGCAGGGTGGCGAAACAGCGACCGATCTCAAGGAAGTTCTCGGCGGCCAGGGTCTTCGCGAGGAAGCCGCGAAATACATGGCTGAAAACGACGAAGAAGATGTCGAAGAACTATACCGCTCGATGGCGAAGCGCGGAAGGCAGGCGAATTTGAGCTTCTTCGCCTTCACCGCGACCCCCAAGCACAAGACCTTCAAGGTGTTCGGACGCGACGACAAGCCCGCGCATCGTTATACGATGCGACAAGCCATTGAGGAAGGCTTTATCCTCGACGTGCTGAAGCACTACACGACCTACGCCACTTATTTTCGACTTCTCAAGGCGAGCGAGGACGATCCGAACGTTGAGCGAAAGAAGGCAGCCCGCGCGCTGGCGCGTTTCCTCAAGCTGCATCCGCACAATATCGGCCAAAAAACCGAGGTTATGATCGAGCATTTCCACGCCGCGACCCAACACAAGATTGGTGGTCGCGCAAAGGCGATGGTGATCACTGGCTCTCGCCTAGAAGCGGTCCGCTACAAGCAGAGCTTCGACCGCTACATCAAGGAGAAGGGCTACGCCATCAAGTCGCTGGTCGCCTTCTCGGGCGTTGTCACAGACGACAAGCTGGAGGATGTAATCCATACTGAGGAAGGCATGAATCTCGGTGTTCGCGAAAAAGAATTGCCGGAGGCCTTTGCCACCCAGGAATATCAGGTACTTCTCGTTGCCGAAAAATACCAAACCGGCTTCGATCAACCGCTATTGCACACGATGTACGTCGACCGGCGTCTCGCCGGAATCCAAGCTGTGCAAACCCTGTCGCGCCTCAATCGAATTCACCCTCTGAAGGAAGATACGTTCATTCTCGATTTCGTCAATGAACGCGATGAAATCCGGGCGGCGTTCAAGACCTATTTTGATGGCGCGGAGATCGGCGAGGAAGTCGACCCGGCTCGAATGTACGAGATCAAAAGCGAACTCGACGCCAATGGCATCTATGTGATTACCGACGTTGAACGCTTCAGCGCTGTTTACTTCAAGCCACGTCAGCGCCAGAGCGCGAACGATCATCAGTTGATGAATGCGGCGCTCGATCCTTGTGTGGCCCGCTTCAAAGAGCTTCAGCAGGAAAAGCCCGACGAGACCGATCTCTGGCGCGGCAAGCTGCTGGCCTTCTGTAGCCTCTATGGCTTCCTCAGCCAGATCATTCCTTATCAGGATACGGACCTCGAACGCCTTTATGTGTTCTTGCGCCACCTTGCGACAAAATTGCCGAAACGTGGCGCGGGGCCGTCCTACCAGTTCGATGACGAGGTGCGGCTGGAGTATTATCGCCTTCAGAAGATCAGCGAAGGCTCAATCAGCCTCAGCAATGGTCAGGCCAATCGGCTAGACGGCCCATCCGAGGTCGGAACCGGTGTCCTTCATGAGGAAGCTGTTCGACTTTCCCGACTCATCGATGTCGTCAACGACCGTTTCGGCACCGACTTCAATCAGGCTGATCAGCTGTTCTTCGATCAAATCGTGGAAGCGGCAATTTTGGATGCCGCACTGAAACAGGCTGCAGTCGTAAATCCTGGAGACAAATTCGAGCTGGTATTCAAGAATTTGCTTGAAGCTCTGTTTGTCGAAAGGATGGACCAAAATGAAGAGATTTTCGCGCGATTCATGAATGATAAGGCGTTTCAGAACGTCGTCACTGGCTGGCTTTCCTCGGAAACCTACCGGAAACTTCGTTTCGCTCCAGACGATGTCCTGCCCGCACACTCCAGCGATGATCCAGCGGAAAACTCTTTGTTGCCACGCGCCGTGTAGATCCTCGCCTGCCGCGCTACCCGCGTCGACCTCTCCCTGATGAGAAGAGGTGAAGTGCCGCGCCATCAGACGGCGGAGCCGGCGGATGCAGAACCGGAATCTCGATATGTTTTGCCGTAGCCATCTCGGGATTCCGGGTTCGCTCGAGCTGCGCTCTCGCGCCCCGGAATGACGAGTGTTACTTCCCCGAAAACAGCTTGTTCAGCTCCCCGCCCTTCGCACCATTCGCAAAGGCCGTAAACGTCCCCTGCCCGGCGATCTCCTGCGCCGCCTGCATGAACCCCGCCCAGGCCACGCGCGCCAGCGCGCCGCCGACGCTGATGCGGCGGACGCCGAGGCTGGCGAGGTGCGCCACGGTCATGGTCGGCTGTACGGTCAGGACATTGAGCGGCTTGCCGCCGATCGCCTTCACCAGCGTGGTGATCTCCTCGTCCGAGGCGACGCCCGGCGCATAGAGGCAATCGGCGCCAGCTTCGGCGAAAGCAACAAGGCGCGCCGTGGTCTTCTTCAGGTCGCGCTCGCCATGGAGAAAACCTTCGCAGCGGGCGACCAGCATCACTGCGGGATCGACGCTATCGATGGCGGCGCGGGCGGCCTTGATGCGCTCCACCGCGAGCATGTCGTCATAGAGCGGCTTGTCGGCCTTGCCGGTGGAGTTCTCGATGGAGAGGCCGGCAATGCCGCTCTTCACCGCGCGGGCGACATTGGCGGCGACGCCTTCAGGGTCATCGGCAAAACCGGCCTCGAAATCGGCATTCACCGGCAGATCGGTCGCGGTGGAGAGATCAGCGAGGTGCTCGATGACATCATCGGCGGTGACCTTGTTGTCGGGGCGGCCGGTGGACCAGGCATAGCCGGCTGACGTCGAGGCCAGCGCCTTGAAGCCGAGATGCGCGAGATAGCGGGCGCTGCCGACATCCCAGGGATTGGGCAGCACGAAGCAGCCGGACTCATGGAGCTTGCGGAAGTTGGCGCGCTTCTCGGCGGTGGAGATGGTCATGGGGCCTCCCTTTGTTTTTTAGTTCGGATCGCGTTGCTCGCGGTCCGGACGAACCTCTCAGCCGTCATTGCGAGGAGCGCAGCGACGAAGCAATCCAGAAGCCACAAGGTAAGGTCTGGATTGCTTCGTCGCCAAGAGGCTCCTCGCAATGACGGTTATTCAGGTTCGTAGGCCCGATCGCGTAAAGCGCCACCCGATTTCCGGCTACCCCTTCCCCGGCATCCCGCTCGCCAGCAACGCCTCAAGCCGATCCAGCTCCGCCGCGATGTCACTGATAACATCGTCCGCCCGCATCGCGATCACGCGGTAGCCGCGCTCCTGCAGCCAGGTCTGACGGGCGGCGCGGTCGCTGACAATCACCTCGGTCTCGCCGGCATTGACCAGCTCGATGGCGATGCGCTCCGGGAACGAGACGAAATCCGGGATGTGGCGGCCCACCGGGGTCTGGCGCTTGAACTGGCCGGCGAAGCGGCGATCGGCGCGGAGCTGGTCCCACAACAGCCGCTCGGCATCGGTCGGATTGCGGCGGAGCATGCGCGCTAGGCCGCGGACCGTGCCGCTCTCATGCGCCTGGGCACCCTGCCCGTGTTCGGCCAGAAGCGCCCGCAGCCGGGTCGCCTGTTCGCCGTCGAGCACGCCGCCCTTGGCCGGGCCCTTGCGGCCCTCGGCGATGGCCATGACCACGCCGTGCAGCGTGTGCATGTCCTGCTTGGTCGGCTCCATCCGGGTGAAGATGTTGCGCAGGTTGACCAGCATGGTGTCGCGCTTTTCCGGCGGGCGCAGGAATTCGACCTTGTCGAGCTCGCCGACGAGGTTGTCGAAAAAGGCGCTCATCTGGTGCTGCGACGCCGGCTCCGACCGCTCCGGCATGGCATAGGGCAGCGCGTTCGCGGTTGCCTGCTTGAACCATTCATAGCCGCACAGGAGAACCGCCTGGGCGAGATTGAGCGAGGCGAAAGCCGGGTTGACCGGGAAGGTGATGATCCGGTTGGCGAGCGCGACCTCCTCGTTCTGGAGCCCGTAGCGCTCGCGGCCGAACAGGATGCCGGCGGTCGCCCCGGTGGCGACATGGGTGATGGTCTCGGCGGCGGCGGCCTCGGGGGCGACCACCGGCTTGGCCTGGTCATGCGCCCGGGCGGTGGTGGCAAACAGCAATGTGCAGTCGGCGACCGCCGCCTCGACGGTGTCGAACAGCTCGACCTTGTCGAGGATGTGGTCGGCGCCGGAGGCGGCACGGCGGGCATGGACGTTCGGCCAGCCATCGCGGGGATTGACGATGCGCAGCCGGGTCAGGCCGAAATTGCCCATGGCCCGCGCGCACATGCCGATGTTCTCGCCGAGCTGCGGTTCGACGAGGATGACAACGGGGCCGACCAGGTCGGTATGCGCCTTGGTAGAGTCGGTGCCTGAACCGGACATCGCACTTCACTTTCTGATTCAATCTCTGAAGGTCTTGAATCAACCCGTGAAGGTTTTGATTCAACACCTCATCCGGGCGCTGCAAGTCACATGAAGCTGGACGGTTTTTGCCAGCCGGATGAGCGGCTTGCCGGGATTTGGTAGATTTCCCCTAAAACCGGCCCGCGTGGTCGCGCGCTCCGTTTGCTTTGGGTCTGGTTTCGGTTACCGGTAGCAGTAACGTTCAAACGAAACTGCAAACGAACCCGGTCACCAGTATCACTGGCGCGGGATTATGGGAGGAATGCAATGCGCGCAAGATGGACGTTGGCGATAGTTGGCGCCGCAATGATGGTTGCAGGCAGCCTGCTCGCCCATCTGACGCAGACCTCGGGCGGCATCAAGATCGAGGACATTCGCTTCAAGGGCGCTAAGGGCAACACCATGAGCGCCCTGCTCTACACCCCGCCAAACGCCACGCCGCAGACCCCGGCGCCGGGCATCCTCGCGGTCCATGGCTACATCAATTCCCGCGAGACCCAGGACGGCTTCGCCATCGAATTCGCACGCCGCGGCTATGTGGTGCTGGCGCTGGACCAGACCGGCCACGGCTATAGCGACGGGCCGGCATTCTCGAACGGGTTCGGCGGACCGGATGGCCTCGCCAAGCTCCGCAGCCTGGACATCGTGGACAAGACCAATATCGGACTCGAGGGCCACTCGATGGGCGGCTGGACCGTGCTCGCCGCCGCCACCGCCATGCCCAACGACTACAAGGCCATGGTGCTCGAAGGCTCCTCCACCGGCAAACCCTTCGCCGCCGACGGCACGCCCACCTGGCCGCGCAACCTCGCACTGGTGTTCGCCAAGTATGAAGAATTCTCGACCCTGATGTGGGGCGTCCCGAAGGCCCGCGACACCGTCAGCAGCCCGAAGCTGTGGGCGCTGTTCGGCACGAATGCGGCGGTCGAACCGGGCAAGGTCTATGGCGACCTCGCCGCCGGCACCGCCCGGGTGCTCTATACCCCGGCCATCACCCATCCCGCCGAGCACATCTCCCATGAGGCGATCGGCTACGCGCTTGACTGGTTCGGCAAGACGCTGACCGGCGGCACGCCGCTGCCGGCCTCCGACCAGATCTGGTTCCGCAAGGAGATCGGCACCGGCATAGCGCTGCTCGGTTTCGTCGCCTTCCTGATCGGCATCTTCGACGGGTTGCTGGAGGCCCGCATGTTTGCCCGGCTGATCCTGCCGGAGCCGGCGGATGGCTCGAAGCCTTTGGAGACCCCAGTCGACCGCAGCCGCTGGCTCGGCGCTCTGGTCCTCTCGGTTCTGATCCCGGCTTTGACCTATTATCCGGCCTTCACGCTGGCCGGGAATTGGGTCAAGGCATCGCCGTGGCTGCCGCAGGGGATCACCAACCAGATCGTGGTCTGGGCCCTGATCAACGCCGCCATCGCGCTGGTGCTGATGCCGTTCGCGCCAAAACGCGCCAGCCGCCGCGGGATCATCGGCCTGTCGATCGCCATCGCGCTCGCCACCGTCGCGTCAGGCTACCTGGCGCTGTGGCTGGCCGACCTGATCTTCACCGTCGACTTCCGCTTCTGGATCGTGGCGCTGAAGCTGCTCAACGGCAAGCAGGCGCTGATGGCCCTGATCTACCTCGCCCCGATCACCCTGTTCTTCGTCATCGCCCTGCACGTGATGCACCGGAATTTCTCGACGCTCAGCGCCAGCCGGTCCGCCGTCTACCTCACCAACATGACCGCGCTGGCCTTTGGCTTCGCTCTCTTGCTGGGCATCCAGTACGGCGCCCTGTTCCTGAACGGCCAGTTGATCGACCCGGCACCCGCGGTGATCACCTCGGTCCCGCTGAACACCATCGTGGCGATCCAGTTCGTGCCGCTGATGGCGATTGTGGCCGTGATTGCCACTTTCACCTGGCGGCGCACCGGATCGAGCCTGCCGGGCGCCCTGATCTGCAGCTTGCTGGTGACCTGGTACGTGGTGGCGGGCACGGCGACGCAGGCTGCATTTTAAGCACGAACAGCCTGCGTTTTGGGTTCAAAATTGGGCTGAAACCGCATAACGCCCCGGCTTTCGCCGGGGCAGGCGTGCGAGGCCGCGGACCGTGCCGCTCTCATGCGGCGACGATGCCTTGCCGTGTTCGCGGCCTGCCTGCCCTGACAATCCGGATGAAGGCGAGTGCCCGGCCAAGCGCTCGTGATTTGCCGGTCGTAGCGGGGGGTAGGTAATGTGCCGCTCCCGGGAACGACCTTGCAGCCTTCATGCCTCAGCTTATCCTCAGCGTTCACTCCGGCGTCCATGACGCCGCCGTCGCCATTTTCGAAGATTATGATCTGAAGGCCGCCATCGCGCTGGAGCGACTGACCCGGCGCAAAAGCGATGGCAGCACTCACCCCGATGCGGCCATCGACGAGGTGCTGTCGATCGCCGGCGCCACCCGGCGCGATGTCGACGTCGTCGCCTATAGCCGTGCGATGTTTCCCAAGGCCTATTTCCCGCGCCTCGGCGGCCTCCGCTGGCTGCGCGAGCAGTATCGCAGCCGGGTCGGCAAGGACCGCCTGCTGCTCGGCGCCGAGCAGCATCGCTACCGCGCGCCGCGGGCAGAGGACGTCTTCGATGCCGCGGCGTGGCGGCGCGACGGCGGTTTCCGCGACGATGCCGCGGTCCATTTCTACAACCACCACGAGGCGCATGCGCTGCCCACTTTGTTCTACAGCCCGTGGCCGGACGCCCTGCTGGTGACGGCCGATGGCGGCGGCGACAATGTCAATTACAGCTACCGGCACTTCGCCGAGCGCCGCCTGACGACGCTCTATGGCGGCGACGACGCCTGTCTGTTCCTGCCAAATCCCGTCGACAGCCTGGGCCGCGCCTATAGCGCGGCGACCAAGTCGCTCGGATTTCGGCCCAACCGGCACGAGGGCAAGCTGACCGGGCTCGCGGCCATGGGGCAACCGACCGTGGCCGATACGATCGCCGGGTATTTTTCGGTCGCCCCGGACGGACGTATCCAGTCCGGCTTTCGCAGCTATCACCAGATGAACGCGTTGATGCGCCGGCTGGCCAAACAGGCCGGCCGTGCCGATTTTGCGGCGTCGATCCAGAAGGTGCTGGAAGACACCATGCTGCTGTCGCTGCAGCGCCTTTTGCAGCGGCATCCGGCCCGACATCTCGGCCTGTCCGGCGGCGTGTTCGCCAACGTCAAGCTCAACCGCCTGCTCGCCGAGCAATTGCCGATCGATGAATTGTTCATTTTCCCGGCGATGGGCGACGACGGCCTGCCGATCGGCGGGGCGCTGTCCTACCTGATGCAGCGCGACGGCCTGGCACCATGGCTGGGCCGCCGCCGCGATCTCGGGGATGTCTATCTCGGCCGCGATTTTCAGGCCGGGCTGGACGACGGCATCGCAGCCACGCCGGGGATTCACCGTGTCGACGAGGCACCGATCGATGGCGCGGTGAAGCGGTTGGTGGCGGGCGAGATCGGCGCGATCTACAATGGCCGGATGGAATACGGCCCCCGCGCATTGGGCGCCCGGACCATCCTCGCCAATCCGGCGCGGCGCGGCACCCACGACCTCTTGAACGAACGGCTGAGCCGTTCCGAATTCATGCCGTTCGCGCCCGTCATCACCGCCGAACGGGCTGCGGAGGTGTTCGACGTCAATCCCGTCAATGCGCGCGCCTGCCGCTACATGACCATCGCCTGCGACGTGAGGCCGGAATGGCGGGACCGCATCCCCGCCGTGGTCCATGTCGATGGATCCGCGCGGCCGCAGGTGATCGCGCGTCCGGACAACCCGCTCTATTATGACATTGTCGAGGGCTTTGCCCGGGCCAGCGGATTGCCGGTGCTGGTCAACACCAGCTTCAATGTGCACGAGGAGCCCATCGTCAACAGCCCGGACGAAGCGCTGCGGGCGCTGCTCGACGGGCGGATCGATTTCCTGGTGACCACGGGCGGCCTGTACCGGCGCGACGCGACGTAACGGCGCGGCACGGCAGCCTGCCGGTGAGCCGGTACGCGGCGGCGGGCACCGCGGCGCAGGCTGCATTTTGAGCAAAAACAGCCTGCGTTTTGGGCTGAAAATTGCGCCGAAACTGCATGACGCCCCGGCTTTCGCCGGGTCCTGCGCGGTGCTATAGCCCCCCTACAAATCATCCCTCCCGCAACGCGCTAAAGGCCCGAACCACCATGGCAAAAATCAAGGTAGCCAACCCCGTCGTCGAACTCGACGGCGACGAGATGACCCGAATCATCTGGCAGTACATCAAGGACAAGCTGATCAACCCCTTCCTTGACGTCAACCTGATGTATTTCGACCTCGGGATGGAATACCGCGACAAGACCGACGATCAGGTCACCATCGACGCGGCCCATGCGATCAAGAAATACGGCGTCGGCGTGAAGTGCGCCACCATCACTCCCGATGAAGCGCGCGTGAAGGAATTCGGCCTCAAGCAGATGTGGAAGTCGCCGAATGGCACCATCCGCAACATCCTCGGCGGCGTGATCTTCCGCGAACCGATCATCTGCAGCAATGTGCCGCGTTTGGTCCCCGGCTGGACCAAGCCGATCATCATCGGCCGTCACGCTTTCGGCGATCAGTACCGCGCCACCGACTTCAAGTTCCCCGGCAAGGGCACCCTGACGATGAAGTTCGTCGGCGAAGATGGCGCCGTGATCGAGCGCGAAGTGTTCCAGTCCCCCGGCGCCGGCGTTGCGCTGGCCATGTACAACCTCGACGACTCGATCCGTGACTTCGCCCGCGCATCGTTGAACTACGGCCTGTCGCGCGGCGTTCCGGTCTACCTGTCGACCAAGAACACCATCCTCAAGGTCTATGACGGTCGCTTCAAGGACATCTTCCAGGAAATCTTCGACGCCGAATTCAAGACCAAGTTCGAAGCCGCGAAGATCACCTATGAGCATCGCCTGATCGACGACATGGTGGCTGCCGCCATGAAGTGGTCCGGTGGCTATGTCTGGGCCTGTAAGAACTATGACGGCGACGTGCAGTCCGACACCGTGGCCCAGGGCTACGGCTCACTCGGCCTGATGACCTCGGTGCTGCTGACGCCGGACGGTTCGGTGGTGGAAGCCGAAGCTGCCCACGGCACCGTGACCCGTCACTACCGCGAGCACCAGAAGGGCAAGGAAACCTCGACCAACTCGATCGCGTCGATCTTCGCCTGGACCCAGGGTCTCGCCCACCGCGCCAAGCTCGACAACAATGCTGAGCTGGCGAAGTTCGCCAAGACCCTCGAAAAGGTCTGCGTCGACACCGTCGAAGCCGGCTACATGACCAAGGATCTGGCGCTGCTGGTCGGCGCCGATCAGCGCTGGCTCTCGACCACAGGCTTCCTCGACAAGGTCGCGGAAAACCTGACCAAGGAACTGGCGGCCTGATTTCCGCCCTCTCCTGACTGCACCATCCGAAAGTCCGGGTTGCCTCAGGCACCCCGGACTTTCTTTTTGAGACGTTCCGTTTTCGAGGTGACCCATGACTGCGCCAAATCCCGCCGACGGCAGCAATGATCCATATGTCTGGCTCGAAGAAATCGAGGGCGAGAAAGCCGTGGCCTGGGTCGAGGCACAGAATGCGCGCACCGATGGCTTCCTCTGCGACGATAGCTACAAGCGCGATTTCGACGCAGTCATGAAAATCCTCGACGCCGACGATCGCATTCCCTTCGTCGGAAAGTCTGGCGACTATCTCTATAATTTCTGGAAAGACGCCGCTCACCCGCGCGGGCTTTGGCGCCGCACGGTGCTGGAGAGCTACAAGACCGATACGCCTGAATGGGACGTGCTGCTCGACATCGATGCGCTAAACAAAGCGGAAGGCATCTCCTGGGCCTTCGCAGGTGCTGCGCGCTCGCCGGACAAGACCCGCGCGTTGATCAGCCTGTCGTTCAACGGTACTGACGCGATCGAAGTGCGCGAGTTCGATATTCCCAGCAAGAGCTTCGTTGCCGACGGCTTCATCATCCCGAAAGCCAAGACGCAGGTGAGCTGGGTCGATCAGGACACGCTGCTGCTCGGCAGCGCGCAGACGCCCAAGGATAGCACCGAGGCCGGCTATACCCGCACTGTACGCAGATGGATGCGCGGCACGCCATTAGCTGCCGCTGAAACCGTCTTCGAGGTCGAGAAGCAGGACGTGGCCGCCTGGTTCGGCGTCAACCGCCGACCGAACCATGAAGGCGTGATGTACTGGCGCGCGCTGGATTTCACGCGCTCGCATATATCAGTCGAGCGCAAGCATGGCCCGCATGCCGGGAAGCGCCTGCGCCTCGAACTGCCGGAGGAGATCTCGCTCTCGGCCGAAGCCAATGATCTTCTGGTCAGCCCGAAACAGGACTGGACTGTCGGCGACGAGACGATTCCGACTGGCGCACTCGCCGTCATCGACCTCGATCGCTTCCTGTCTGGCGCACGCGATTTCGAGATCGTCTTCATGCCGACACCGACCCGTGCGCTGCAGTCATGGTCGGAGACCCGGCACGGCATCGTGCTGGAAATCCTCGATAACGTCCGCGGTCGCCTCGCTCTGCTGCAGCGGAGCGAGGCTGGCTGGCGCGAGACGGCACTTCCGGGATTGCCCGATAACGCCACGATCTCGGCGCAGAATTTCGGCGGCGAGGACGATCCCGATCTCGGCACCGACATGCTCTTCACCGTCACGGGCTTCGACCGGCCGACGACGACGGCACTGTGGACAGGCCACGGCGCACCCGAGCCGCTGAAGAGTTCGCCGCCCAATTTCGATCCCGAGGGCATCGAGGTGCAGCAGCGCCATGCGGTGGCCGCGGACGGCACCAGGATCCCCTACTTCCTGATCGGCAAGAATCTCTCGGCCGGCGCCCCGCCCCGGCCGACGATTCTCTATGGCTATGGCGGCTTCGAGATATCGCTGACACCCGCCTATATGGGCATCGCCGGCAAGTTGTGGCTCGAACAAGGTCATCTCTACGCCATCGCCAATATCCGCGGTGGTGGTGAGTTCGGCCCGGCGTGGCATCTGGCTTCGCGCAAGATCACCAAGCATGTGGCCCATGACGACTTCGCTGCGGTGGCGCGCGATCTCGCAGCGTCTGGTATCACGACGGCGCAAAAGCTTGCGTGCCACGGCGGCAGCAATGGTGGCCTGCTGGTCGGCAACATGCTGACGCGCTATCCGGAACTGTTCGGCGCGGTCTGGTGCAGCGTGCCGCTGCTCGACATGGCGCGCTATACCAAGCTGCTCGCCGGCGCGAGCTGGATCGCCGAATATGGCGATCCGGAAATTCCCGACGAGTGGGCCTATCTGCAGAAATACTCGCCCTATCACCTGATCGCGCCCGGTAAGACCTATCCGCCGATCTTCATCACCACCAACCGCACCGACGACCGCGTCCATCCCGGCCACGCCCGCAAGATGGCAGCGAAGCTCGAAGAGCTTGGCTATCCCGTCTGGTTCAACGAGACGGTAGCGGGCGGACACTCCGGCGCCGTGGACAATACCAAGCAGGCACAGAGCCAGGCTCTGGGATTTGCGTTTCTACGGCGGACGATTGGAGCTGCGTAAAACGAACGACAGAGCAACTACCAACCAGAGCAAGAGAGGGTTCACATGACCTGCAATACGCCCCATGTTTTCAAACGCCCGATCCTGACCACGATTGTCACGCTCTCGCTCAGTGTCGCGGGCGCATTCTCTGCTTTGGCGCAGGTGCCGGATGCGATTGCAGCCCCCGGCGAGACGCAGATCGCCAAGCTGCATGCTGAAGGCGCGCAGGTCTATGAGTGCAAGGCCGACGCTTCAGGAAAGCTGACATGGACGTTCCGCGAGCCGATCGCCACGCTGATGGCCGATGGCAAGACCGTGGGGCGGCACTATGTCGGACCGAACTGGGAATACAGCGATGGCAGCGCGGTGGTCGGTAAGGTGACCGGCAACGCACCAGGCACCACTGCCAAGGACATTCCGTGGCTCCGCCTCGAAGCCGCCTCGCATCGCGGCAGCGGCATGTTGAGCGGCGTAACCACGGTACAGCGCATCAACACCGTTGGCGGCACGCTCGGCGGCACCTGCAGCGGCGCCGGCACTTTACAGAGCGAGCCCTATTCGGCCGACTACGTGTTCCTGCGCAAAGGCTAAGGACATTTCGCCGGCGGACACTCCGGCGCGGTGGAGAATACCAAGCAGGCACAGAGCCAGGCACTGGGCTTTGCGTTTCTACGGCGGACGATTTGCCACTAAAGCAAGAAGACCAGAAAAACATTCAGGGAGACCGCCTCATGTCATCTAGCAAAGTCGCCATCATCACGGCCGGTGGAAGCGGCATGGGCGCCGCATCGGCGCGCCGCCTTGCCGCCGACGGCTTCAAGGTTGCGATCCTGTCGTCGTCCGGCAAAGGTGAAGCGCTCGCGCAAGAGCTCGGCGGCATTGGCGTCACCGGCTCCAACCAGTCGAGCGACGATTTGAAGCGACTGGTGGATGGCACGCTGGAGAAATGGGGCCGGATCGACGCGCTGGTAAACAGCGCCGGTCATGGCCCGCGTGCGCCGCTGCTCGATATCACCGACGAGCAGTGGCACACCGGCATGGATGTCTATCTTATGAACGTGATCCGGCCAACGCGACTGGTGACGCCGATCATGCAGAAGCAAAAATCCGGTGCGATCATCAATATCTCCACCGCATGGGCATTCGAGCCCTCAGCGATGTTTCCGACTTCCGCCGTGTTCCGCGCCGGTCTCGCCTCTTACACAAAATTGTTCGCGGATAGTTTTGCCGCCGATAATGTACGGATGAACAATGTGCTGCCCGGCTGGATCGACAGCCTGCCCGCCACTGAACAGCGGCGCCAGAGCGTCCCGATGCAACGCTATGGCAAGAGCGACGAGATCGCAGCCACGGTCGCATTCCTCGCATCGGATGGCGCTGGCTATATCACCGGCCAGAACATTCGCGTCGATGGCGGCATGACGCGGTCGGTGTGATGACCTGATCGCAACGGCGCGACTAAACGGCCGCCGTCGTGCCGATCTGCAGCAGCATCGCCTTGGCGATTTCCTGCTCGCCCATGATCACGACATTGGCGCCGTGATGCTTGAGATGCGCGATCTCTTCTTCGGAATGGGCGCGGGCGATGATCGGAAGCGTAGGGTTGAGCGCACGCGCCTTGGCGACGATCTGGCCACCTTCGAAGGCGTCCGGGATGGCGACGAGCAATCCCCTGGCGCCCATCACATTTGCAGCCTGCAACATGTCCGGCGCCGCGGCATTGCCGGTGACGACCTCAACACCTTCCTTCTGCAGACGCTCGACGACGCCCGGCGTGTCCTCGATCACCAGCAGCGGCGTGTTGTTCAAGCGCAGCGCCCTGCTGACTACGCTGCCGACACGACCATGGCCGACCAGCACGACGTGATCCTTGAGTTGCGTCTCCGGCAACGGGACGCGCGTGACCGCTTTCTCCTTGCTGTCCGCAGCGGCCGCTTCACTCGCTGCCGCCGCTTTCGCGTCCTTATCGGCCAGTAGGCGATCGAGCAATGCGAAGAACAGCGGGTTGAGCATGATCGAGATAATCGCGCCGGCGAGCACGAGATCGCGGCCGCGATCGGGCAGCAGGCCGAGGCCCACGCCAAGGCTGACGAGAATGAAGGAGAATTCGCCGATCTGCGCCAGCGAGGCGGAGATCGTCAGCGCCGTCGAGGTCGGATAGCCGAACAGCCGGACGATGCCGAAGGCAGCCGCCGACTTGCCAAACAGGATGATGAACACTGTGGCGAGCAGCGGCAGCGGTTCGCGCAGGATGATCGCCGGATCGACCAGCATGCCGACCGAGACGAAGAACAACACCGCGAACGCATCCCGCAATGGCAACGTCTCGTTGGCAGCGCGCTGGCTGAGTTCGGACTCGCTGAGGATCATGCCCGCAAAGAACGCACCGAGCGCGAATGACACGTCGAATATGAGGGCTGCGCCGAAGGCGACCCCAAGCGAGATGGCGAACACCGCGAGACGAAACAGTTCGCGCGAACCGGTATGCGCCACATAGTGCAGCAGCATCGGAATGACGCGGCGACCGACCACCAGCATGAAGATCACGAAGCCCGCGACCTTGCCGAGCGTGATCAGCACCGGCATTGCAAGTGCTGACATGCTGGCACCATTGCCCTCGCCCTTGAGCAGCCCTGCGATCGCTGGCAGCAGCACCAGCGTCAGCACCATTGCGAGATCCTCGACGATCAGCCAACCGATGGCGATGCGGCCGCGTTCGCTGTCCACCAGGCGTCGTTCCTGCAGCGCGCGAAGCAGCACCACCGTCGAAGCCACCGACAGCGCGAGGCCGAACACAAGGCCGCCACCGAACGACCAGCCGAGCGCCTCGCCAAGACCGATGCCGAGCAGGGTAGCCACGGCGATCTGCACGATGGCCCCGGGGATCGCGATATTCTTGACCGACAGCAAATCCTTCAGCGAGAAATGCAGGCCGACGCCAAACATCAGCAAGATAATGCCGATCTCCGCGAGTTCATTGGCGATATTCTGGTCCGCCACATAGCCGGGCGTAAATGGGCCCATGAAGACGCCGGCGAGCAGATAGCCGACCAGCGGCGACACGCGAATGCGCTGTGCGATCAGGCCGAGGATGAATGCCAGTACGAGGCCGACGACGACGGTGGAAATCAGCGGGGTGTTATGCTCCATGCCACTTTTTGCCGCATGGGTGCGTGGGATGCCACCCTTAACGAGGGCTACTCATGGTCGCAGGCGCGAGCGGTCACGTCATCGCGAGATGGGGTTGTGTGACCCACACTGCCATTCCGGGGCGCGATCTCAGCGAAGCTGAGAGCGTGAACCTCAGCCATTCCAGTTGGAATGGCGGGGAATCTCGACATAGTAAAACACTACGGGATTCCGGGTTCGCGCCCGCCTGGCGGCGTTCGCGAGACCGGAATGACGAGATTAGTTGCCGATCGCCGCTTCGATCGCCGCCAGCGCAGCATCGGCCTTGGCGCCGTCCGGACCACCGGCCTGCGCCATGTCCGCCCGCCCACCGCCGCCTTTGCCGCCCAAGGCTTCAGAGGCGAGCTTCACCAGATCGACAGCGCTGAAGCGCTTGGTCAGATCCTCGGTGACGCCGACCACGACGCCGGCCTTGCCGTCTTCACCGATATTGATGATCGCGACCACGCCGGAGCCGAGCTGCTTCTTGCCGGCATCGGCGAGGCTCTTGAGATCCTTCATCTCGATGCCCGAGACGCTCTTGGCCATCAGCTTGACGTCACCAACCGTCTTGACGTCTGCAGCCGCGCCACCGGCGGCCGATGCACCAGCACCAGCACCGCCGCCCATGGCGATGGTCTTCTTCGCCTCGGAGAGCTCACGCTCCAGCTTCTTGCGCTCGTCCATCAGCGCAGCGATGCGCGCCGGCATGTCGTCGAGCGTCGTCCGGAGCTCGTTCGCAGCGGTCTTGGCGAGCTGCATCGTCTCGTTGGCGTGATGACGCGCATGATTACCGGTCAGCGCCTCGATGCGGCGCACGCCGGAAGACACTGCGCTTTCGCCGGTGACCGAGATCATGCCGATGTCGCCGGTGCGCTTCACATGGGTGCCGCCGCAGAGTTCGACCGACCAGCCGAGCGCGTTGCTGCCGCTATCGCGGGGCATCTTGCCCATGGAGACGACGCGGACCTCGTCGCCGTATTTCTCGCCGAACAGCGCGCGGGCCCCAGCTTCGCGGGCATCGTCCACTGCCATTAGCCGCGTGGTGACGGCATCGTTTTCCAACACCACATTGTTGGCGATGTCCTCGACCCGGCGGAGCTCGTCGGCCGTGATCGGCTTCTGATGCACGAAATCGAAACGCAGCCGGTCCGGCGCCACGAGCGAGCCGCGCTGCGCGATGTGATCGCCGAGCACCTGACGCAGCGCTTCATGCAGCAGATGCGTCGCCGAGTGATTGGCGCGAATCGACGAGCGACGGGTGTGATCGACGTCGAGCGCCAGCGCAGCGCCGACTTTCAGCGTGCCCTGCTCGAGCGTGCCGACATGCACGAACAGATCGCCTGCGCGCTTCTGGGTTTCTGTGACACGGAAGGTCACGCCCTCGCCGGTAATCACACCAGTGTCGCCGACCTGGCCACCGGACTCTGCATAGAACGGCGTCTGGTTGAGAACGATGGCGCCGGTGTCACCTGCCTTGAGGCTGTCGACTTCCTTGCCATCCTTCACCAGTGCCGTAACCGCACCTTCCGCAGACTCGGTCTCGTAGCCGAGAAATTCCGTCGCACCGAGTTTTTCACGCAACTCGAACCAGATCGCTTCGGTCGCGGTCTCGCCGGAGGAAAAGCGCGACGCGCGGGCCTTCTGTTTCTGCTTCTCCATCGCATCGGTGAAGGACGCGATATCGACCGAGATGCCGCGGTTGCGCAGCGCATCCTGGGTCAGATCGAGCGGGAAACCGTAGGTGTCGTACAGCGTGAACGCGGTCTCGCCGTCGAACATGTCGCCCTTCTTCAGCGACGCGCTCTTGTCGTCGAGAATGCCGAGACCACGATCCAGCGTCTTGCGGAAGCGCGTCTCTTCGAGCCGCAGCGTTTCCTCGATCAGGCTCTCGGCGCGCACCAGCTCCGGATAGGCCTGGCCCATCTCGCGCACCAGCGCCCACACCAGGCGCCACATCAGCGGCTCCTTGGCGCCGAGCAACTGGCCGTGACGCATGGCGCGGCGCATGATCCGGCGCAGCACATAGCCGCGGCCTTCATTCGACGGCAGCACGCCATCGGCAATCAGGAATGACGAGGCGCGCAGATGGTCGGCGATGACGCGCAGCGAGGCCTTCATCGGGCCCTGCGGATCGGCCCCGGTGAGATCGGCGATGGCGCGGATCAGTGCGACGAATAGGTCGATGTCGTAATTGTCGTGCTTGCCCTGCAGCACCGCAGCGATGCGCTCGAGGCCCATGCCAGTGTCGATTGACGGCTTCGGCAGCGAGATGCGGTTGCCCGGCGCAAGCTGGTCGAACTGCATGAACACCAGATTCCAGATCTCGATGAAGCGGTCGCCGTCTTCATCGGGCGAGCCGGGAGGGCCGCCGGGAATCTTGTCGCCATGGTCGAAGAAGATTTCCGAACACGGACCGCACGGGCCGGTATCGCCCATCTGCCAGAAATTGTCCGAGGTCGGGATGCGGATGATCTTGGAATCCGGCAGGCCGATCTTCTTCCACAGCGCGAAGGCTTCATCGTCCTCGGAATAGACGGTGACCAGCAGGCGGTCCTTGGCGAGGCCGTACTCCTTGGTGATCAGGTTCCAGGCGAGCTCGATCGCACGTTCCTTGAAATAGTCGCCAAACGAGAAGTTGCCGAGCATCTCGAAGAAGGTGTGATGGCGCGCGGTATAGCCGACATTGTCGAGATCGTTATGCTTGCCGCCGGCACGGACGCATTTCTGCGACGTCGTTGCGCGCTGGTAAGGCCGCTTCTCCACGCCGGTAAAAACGTTCTTGAACTGCACCATGCCGGCATTGGTAAACATCAGCGTGGGGTCGTTGCGCGGCACCAGCGGCGACGACGACACGATGTCGTGACCATTCGCCGCGAAGTAATTCAGAAATGCCGACCTGATCTCGTTAACGCCGCTCATATCAGTCCCATTGCGCCCAAGACTTGTTACGTTCAATACTTGGCGCCTAAAAATCGCCCACGGCCAAATTGTTTGAAGATTTGCCGCCGGCCAATGCCACAACCGGTTGCTTTTAGACCGGCGGCACTAGGCCTGTCCAGAAACTGTGCAAGGGGATGACAAGGGATCATTCAAGCGGATCAGGGGCTTGCCGCAGCAGCACAGGGCCGTTGATAGGTGCCGGAACCGCGTTGACAGATTCAGGGAACGCATGCTCTTGTGCCGGCGTTGAAAGACGTCACGTCGGGAGAGACCGGCCCCGTTTGGGCCGGCGCCGAAGGAGCAACCGCCCCGGAAACTCTCAGGCAAAAGGACCGTGTGACAGGTTAGCATCTGGAAAGAGATGCCTTTGAGCCCGAACGGGCCGATGGCGTCCGCCGACGGGATAATACTCTCAGGCACAGCGACAGATGGGGCTCGTACAGGCACTCCGGGAATGGTCCCGGGGAACCGCGAGGACCCGTCACCATGCTAGCGACCGATAAACCCTCAATTTTGAAACAAACGCCGCTGCACGCCCTCCACGTCGCCCGTGGCGGCAAGATGGTGCCCTTCGCCGGCTATGACATGCCGGTGCAATTCGCCACCGGCGTGCTGAAGGAGCATCTCCACACCCGCGCGGCCGCGGGACTGTTCGATGTTTCCCATATGGGCCAGCTCACCTTGCGGGCGAAGTCCGGTAAACTCGAAGATGCGGCCCTGGCGCTCGAGAAGCTGGTGCCGATGGACATTCTGGCGCTGGCACCGGGGCGTCAGCGTTATGCCCAGTTCACCAATGAGGCCGGCGGCATTCTCGACGACCTGATGGTGGCGAATTTCGGCGATCACCTGTTTCTGGTGGTGAACGCTGCCTGCAAGGATGAAGACGAGGCGCATCTGCGCGCGCATCTCTCCGACACCTTCATCATCGAGACCCTGCCCGAACGTGCGCTGATCGCGCTGCAGGGTCCGAAGGCCGCGGACGTGCTGGCAAAGTTCTGCCCTGAGGCACCGGCGATGAAGTTCATGGATGCGGGTCCGCATCAGGTGAACGGCATTGCCTGTTTCGTCTCGCGCTCCGGCTACACCGGCGAAGACGGCTACGAGATCTCGATCCCGAACGATCAGGCCGAAGCGCTGACCTCTGCCCTGCTCGACCATCCCGACGTGCTGCCGATCGGCCTCGGCGCCCGCGACAGCCTGCGTCTCGAAGCCGGGCTTTGCCTCTACGGCCATGACATCGACACGACGACCACGCCCATCGAAGGCGGGTTGAACTGGTCGATCCAGAAGAGCCGCCGGACCGGCGGCGCCCGCGCCGGCGGTTTTCTCGGCAGCGACAATATCCTGGCGCAGCTCGATGGCGGCGCACCGCGCAAGCGCATCGGTCTGCTGCCGGAAGGCCGCGCGCCAGTGCGCGAAGGTGTGCTGCTGTTCGCGGATGCGACCTCCACCGAATCGATCGGCACCGTCACCTCGGGCGGCTTCGGCCCCAGTCTCGGCGCGCCAATTGCAATGGGCTATCTGCCCAGCGCGCAGGCAGCCGACGGCACCACCGTCTATGCCGAGCTTCGCGGCCAGCGGATGCCGATGAAAGTGTCACCCATGCCCTTCGTCCCCCACAGCTACAAGCGTTGAGGAACTGCCCCATGACCACCCTGTACACCGAAGACCACGAATGGCTCGCGATCGACGGCGACGTCGTCACCGTCGGCATCACCGACTACGCGCAGTCACAGCTTGGCGATGTCGTGTTCGTCGAACTGCCCAAAGTCGGCCGCGCACTGAAGAAGGCCGAAGCCGCCGCCGTGGTCGAATCGGTCAAGGCTGCCTCCGACGTCTATGCGCCGATCACCGGCGAAGTCGTCGAGATCAATGACGCGCTCGCCGCCGAGCCTGCGCTGGTGAATTCCGATGCCGACAGCAAGGCATGGTTCTTCAAGATCAAACTCGCCGACAAGAGCGAGCTCGAAGGCCTGATGGACGCGGACGCCTACAAAGCCCACACCGCCTAGTCGTCATGCCCGGCGAATACCGGGCATGACGACTTCTGAAATTCGTTCGAGGAACAACCGATGACCCTGAACAAATCTTCCGGCGACGTCGCCACCGATTTCGTCCGCCGCCATATCGGCCCTTCGCAAGCCGATATTCGTGTGATGCTTGAAACGGTCGGCGCGAAAAGCCTGTCCACACTGATGGGAGAAACGCTCCCTGCCTCAATTCGCCAGAAAACGCCGCTCGATCTCGGCCGCGCGCTCAGCGAAACCGAGGCGCTGGCGCATATGACCGAGATGGCGGCCAAGAACGCGGTGTTCACATCGCTGATCGGCCAGGGCTATTCCGGCACGGTCCTGCCGACGGTGATCCAGCGCAACATCCTGGAGAACCCGGCCTGGTACACGGCCTATACACCGTATCAGCCGGAGATCAGTCAGGGCCGACTCGAGGCGCTGTTCAATTTCCAGACCATGATCTGCGATCTCACCGGTCTCGACGTCGCCAATGCGTCGCTGCTCGATGAGGCCACCGCCGCAGCGGAAGCCATGGCGCTGGCCGAGCGCGCCTCAAACGTTCAGACCAAAACCTTCTTCGTCGATCATGAAGTTCATCCGCAGACCCTCGCGGTGCTGCGCACCCGCGCCGAGCCGCTCGGCTGGAAGCTTCAGATCGGCAATCCGCTCACTGACCTCGACAAAGCCGATGTGTTCGGCGCGATCCTGCAATATCCTGGCACCACGGGCATCGTGCGCGATTTCAAGCCGGCCATCACGGCGCTTAAAGCGAAGGGCGCGCTTGCCATCGTCGCCGCCGACCTGCTGGCGCTGACGCTTTTGGCCTCGCCGGGCGAACTCGGCGCAGACATCGCGATCGGCTCGGCGCAGCGCTTCGGCGTGCCGATGGGATACGGCGGTCCACATGCCGGCTACATGTCGGTGCGCGACGCGATCAAGCGCTCGATCCCGGGCCGTCTCGTCGGCCTCTCCATCGATTCCCGCGGCGAGCCCGCTTATCGTCTGGCGTTGCAGACCCGCGAACAACATATCCGCCGCGAGAAGGCGACGTCGAATATCTGCACCGCGCAGGTGCTGCTCGCCGTCATCGCCTCGATGTATGCGGTCTATCACGGCCCCGAAGGTCTCAAGCACATCGCCCGCACGGTCCATCGCCGCACACTGGTGCTGGCCGCCGGCCTGAAGAAGCTCGGTTTCGCGCCGGAGAGCGAAGCGTTCTTCGATACGCTGACCGTGACCGTCGGCGACAAGCGCGACGGTATCATCTCTGCTGCGCAGGCCGAGAAGATCAACCTGCGCATCGGTGACGGCACCATCGGCATCGCGCTGGACGAGACCACGACGCCGGAGACTGTGGAAGCCATCTGGCGCGCCTTCGGCGGCAAGCTCGGCTATTCCGACATCGAGCACGGCGTCAGCGATGCCTTGCCCGCCTCGCTGAAGCGCAACTCGCCCTTCCTCACGCATCCCGTCTTCCACAGCCATCGCTCCGAGACCGAACTCCTCCGTTATATGCGGAAGCTCTCGGACCGCGACCTGGCGCTCGACCGCGCGATGATCCCGCTCGGCTCCTGCACCATGAAGCTGAACGCCACCACCGAGATGATGCCATTGACCTGGCCCGCCTGGGGCTCGCTCCATCCATTCGTGCCCCGTGAACAGGCCGCCGGGTATCACCAGCTTTTCGCGACACTGGAAAAGTGGCTATGCGACATCACCGGCTACGACGCTGTATCGCTGCAGCCCAATTCCGGCGCGCAGGGCGAATATGCCGGCCTGCTCGCGATCCGCGCCTATCACGCGGCGCGCGGCGACAGCCATCGCAATATCTGCCTGATCCCGTCATCGGCACACGGCACCAATCCTGCCTCGGCCAGCATGGTCAATATGGATGTGGTTGTCGTCGCCTGCGACAAGCGCGGTGACGTGGACGTCAACGACCTTCGCGTCAAGGCGGAGAAGCATGCCGCCAATCTCGCCGCGATCATGATCACCTATCCGTCGACCCACGGCGTGTTCGAGGAACATATCCGCGAGATCTGCGAGATTGTTCATGCCAATGGCGGTCAGGTCTATCTCGACGGCGCCAACCTGAATGCGCAGGTCGGCCTGTCGCGTCCGGGTGATTACGGCGCGGACGTCAGTCATCTCAACCTGCACAAGACGTTCTGTATTCCGCACGGCGGCGGCGGCCCCGGCATGGGCCCGATCGGCGTCAAGGCGCATCTGGCGCCCTATTTGCCCGGTCATCCCTCGGCCAACGGCGATGTGCCGGTGGGGCCGGTGTCGGCCGCGCCCTACGGTTCGGCGTCGATCCTGACCATCTCCTACATTTACATCCTGATGATGGGCGGCGCGGGTCTCACCTCGGCCACCGAGCTTGCGATCCTCAATGCGAACTACATTGCCACACGGCTGCATCCGCATTTCCCGGTGTTGTATCGCAACGAAAAGGGACGCGTGGCGCATGAATGCATCATCGATCCGCGCGCATTCAAGACGTCCGCCGGCGTCACCGTCGACGACATCGCCAAGCGCCTGATCGACTACGGTTTCCACGCGCCGACCATGAGCTTTCCTGTCGTGGGAACGCTGATGATCGAGCCGACGGAATCGGAATCGAAACTCGAACTCGATCGGTTCTGTGAGGCGATGATCGCGATCCGCAAGGAGATCGCGGATATCGAGAGTGGCCGCTGGAACGTCGAGGCGTCGCCGCTGCGTCATGCACCGCATACAGTGCACGATATCGCGGATGACGACTGGAAGCGCGCTTATACCCGCGCCGAAGGCTGCTTCCCGGCTGGGACCTCGCGCTCCGATAAATACTGGTGCCCGGTCGGCCGCGTCGACAACGTCTATGGCGACCGCAACCTCGTCTGTTCGTGTCCGCCGATGGAAGACTACGCACAGGCGGCAGAGTAAAATAAAGCGCCACCCGCAATGTGCGGGTGGCGCTTTTCAATTACGCCGCAGCAGCCAGATTGACTGCCGATTTCGCCAGCACCGACAATGACTCATCGGTCTTCTTTTCCTGATTGAGCGTCTCGTCGAGCAGCCGCACCGCGTCCTTCATGCCGAGTTCCGTGGCCCAGGCCTTCAAGGTGCCATAGCGCGAGATCTCATAGTGTTCGACAGCCTGTGCCGCAGCAAGCAGGCCAGCATCGAGCGAACTCGTGCCCTTGTACTCGTCCATGATCTCCTTGCCTTCGTCGAGGATACCCATGATGGCATCGCAGGTCTTGCCGCGGGCGGGCTTGTCGAGCAGTTCGAAGATCTGTTCCAGCCGCTCGACCTGACCTTCGGTTTCGTCGTGGTGCTTTTCGAAAGCGGCGCGCAGTTTGTCCGAGGTTGCGGCCTTGGCCATCTTCGGCAGGGCTTTCAGGATCTGCTTCTCGGCGAAGTAGATATCCTTGAGCGTATCGAGAAAGAGATCGTTGAGGTCTTTGTCTTTGGTCGCCATGACGCGCACTCCGTTAAGCCAGGGGTTGTTTCCCGCGGCTCAACGTCACCTGTTGTGTCTTGTTCCTGAGGTTGTGACGCAACTATTAAAAATCATTGCGTGGACGCCCGCTGTCAGGCCGCCAGCGTGGTCTCCACCAGCTTCACCCAATAGGACGTGCCGTAGACGATGGCGTCGTCGTTGAAATTATAGGCGGGGTGGTGCAGCCCGGCGCTGTCACCGTTTCCGCAGAAGATGAAGGCGCCGGGGCGCGCTTCCAGCATATAGGCGAAGTCTTCGGCGCCCATCACCGGCGGCATGTCGATATTGACCCTCTCAGCCCCGGAGATTTCGCTGGCGACCCGCACCGCCATGTCGGTCTCGGCGCGGTGGTTGACCACCACGGGATAGCCGCGGTCATAGTCGAGCACGATCTTCGCGCCGGTCTGCAGCGCGACGCCGTTGACCACCTCGTTCATGCGCTTCTCCATGAGATCGCGCACTTCGGCGTTCAACGTTCGCACGGTGCCGCGCAGTTCAGCGGTCGCCGGGATGACATTGCTGGCATGCCCGGCATGGAATTCACAGATCGACAGCACCGCGGATTCCAGGGGATTGACGGTACGGGAAACGATCGTCTGCAGCGCCATCACGAGCTGCGAGCCGACCAGCACGGAATCGATGGTCTTGTGCGGATAGGCGGCATGGCCGCCCTTGCCCTCGATCTGGATTGAGATGCGGTCCATCGCCGCCATGATCGGACCCGGACGCAGCGCGAAGGAGCCGACCGGCATGCCGGGATTGTTGTGCATGCCATAGACCTGATCGATCTTGAAACGGTCCATCAGGCCGTCCTTGATCATCGCCGCCGCACCCGCACCGCCCTCTTCGGCCGGCTGGAATATGACGACGGCATCGCCCGCGAAATTGCGTGTTTCGGCGAGATATTGCGCCGCGCCCAGCAGCATGGACGTGTGGCCATCGTGACCGCAGGCATGCATCTTGCCGGGGGTCTTCGAGGCGTAAGGCAGATTGGTCTCTTCCTCGATCGGCAACGCGTCCATGTCGGCGCGCAGCCCGATCACCTTGTGCTCGCCCGAAGCCGGCTTGCGGCCCCTGATGACGCCAACGACACCCGTTCGTCCCAGGCCCGTCACAACTTCGTCGCAACCGAACTCCTTCAACCGCTCCGCCACGAAGCCCGCGGTCCGGTGCACGTCATACATCAGCTCTGGATGGGCATGCAGGTCACGGCGCCAGGCCATGATTTCCGGTTGCAGATCGGCGACACGATTGATGATGGGCATGGGTCAGGGTCTCGATGCGGTGGAACGGCGATATCCTTGTCTAGCATGTTGCGTGCCAACGGCCCACCCCACCGGTCCCATCACACGCTGTACAGACGCCCGCGGCCTCGCTAATCCCTTTCGGCACGGCAAATAAGACCGTGGAACGGATGCGGCAGGGAAACGATGACGACACGGCTCGAGGGTGATTTTGACTATATCGTGGTTGGTGCAGGTACCGCCGGTTGCATCGTCGCCAATCGCCTTTCGGCAGATCCCAGCAAGCGCGTCCTCATCCTGGAGGCCGGCGGCAACGACAACTGGATCTGGTTTCACATTCCGGTGGGCTACCTCTTTGCCATCGGCAATCCCCGCTCCGACTGGATGTTTCGCACCGAGCCGGAGCCCGGCCTCAATGGCCGCGCGCTGGCCTATCCGCGTGGCAAGGTGATCGGTGGCTCCTCCGCGATCAATGCCATGATCTCGATGCGCGGCCAGGCCGCCGACTACGATCACTGGCGACAGCTCGGCCTCAATGGCTGGGGCTATGACGATGTGCTCCCGGCGTTCAAGACATTGGAAGATCATTTCCTCGGCGCCAGCGAACATCACGGCGCAGGCGGCGGCTGGCGCATCGAAGAACCACGGTTGTCCTGGAAAGTACTCGACGCCGTCGGCGATGCAGCGGCCGAAATGGGCATTCGCAAGACCGCCGATTTCAACACCGGCGACAATGAAGGCATCGGCTATTTTCACGTCAACCAGAAGCGCGGTCGGCGCTGGTCATCGGCCCGCGGCTTCCTCAAGCCGGCATTGAACCGCCCGAACCTGTGGCTCGAAACCAAAGTGATGGTCGATCGCCTGATCGTCGAAAACGGCCGCGCCGTCGGCGTACGCTTCACCCAGAACGGCCAAGAGATCGAGGCACGCGCCAGGGGTGAAGTCGTCCTGTGTGCTGGCGCGGTTGGCTCACCGCATCTGTTGCAGCGCTCCGGCATCGGGCCCGCGGAGTGGCTGTCCGCCGCTGGTGTCGACATCACACTCGATCGTCAGGGCGTCGGTCGTAACCTGCAAGACCACCTGCAGCAGCGCGCGATTTACAAGGTCTCCGGCGTGCGCACGCTGAACGAGACCTACTACAATCTGTTCCGCCGTGGCTGGATGGGCGTCGATTACGCGCTTCGCCGCCGCGGGCCGCTCACCATGGCGCCATCGCAGCTTGGCATCTTCACGCGCTCCGATGCCCATCGCGAACGCGCCAACATCCAGTTTCACGTGCAGCCGCTCTCGCTCGACAAATTCGGCGATCCACTGCATCGCTTTCCGGCGATCACCATTGCTGCCTGCAATCTGCAGCCCACATCGCGCGGCGAAATCAAGCTGCGCTCGACGAAGCCCGATGACGCACCGGCAATTGCTCCCCACTACCTCTCGACAGACGACGACCGTCAGGTTGCTGCCGATGCGATCCGCGTGACGCGCAGACTGATGAAGCAAAGCGCGCTGGCGCCTTATCGTCCCGAAGAATATCTGCCGGGGCCATCGGTTGGCGACGATGCGGCATCGCTGGCCAAGGCCGCCGGCGATATCGGCACCACCATCTTCCATCCTGTCGGGACCGCGAAGATGGGCACAGCCTCGGACCCGATGGCCGTGGTGGACGAGCGGCTGCGCTTTTACGGGATCTCCGGATTGCGCGTCGTGGACGCCTCGGTGATGCCGACGATCACGTCGGGCAATACAAACACGCCGACCGCGATGATCGCGGAAAAAGGAGCGTCGATGATCATCACGGATTCGCGATAACCTCATTTCGCGGGAATAAACATCCGCCATCTCCGATCCAGTCCCCATAGCCCAATCCAGGGCGATGGAGATTGGCGATGAGTGCATTCGATCACGATCATTCCCAGGACGACCCGAGACTTAGCCGTCGAAAGGTATTGGAATGCATGACGTGGGCTGGCACCGGTGTGCTCTGGAGCATCGCCGGCGGCGTTCCGCACGCCCTTGGGCTGATTGATTCGGCACAAGCGGCAGAGCCCACCGGCCTGACCTTCCTGCAGATCAGCGACAGTCATATCGGCTTCGACAAGCCGGCCAATCCCAACGCCATCGGTACGCTCGAGGAAGCCATCGGCCGGATCAAAGCCATGCCGGTGAAGCCGTCGTTCATGATCCATACCGGCGATATCAGCCACCTCTCCAAGGCCTCCGAATTCGACGATGCCGGCCGCATCATCTCGCAGGCGCGGCTCGATGTGCATTACGTTCCGGGAGAACATGATTTCATCGACGAGGAGGTCAAGCTCTACCGCGAGCGCTACGGACGTGGGACCAAGGGCTCCGGCTGGTATTCCTTCGACGCAAGCGGCGTACACTTCATCGGGCTTGTGAACGTCGTCGATCTCAAAGCCGGCGGACTTGGAAACCTCGGCGCCGAGCAACTCGCGTGGCTGGAAGACGATCTTCGCGGCCGATCGAAATCGACACCTATCGTGGTGTTTGCGCACATCCCGCTCTGGACGGTCTATCCGACCTGGGGATGGGGCACCGAAGACGGAGCACGTGCGCTGGACTACCTCAAGGGCTTCGGCTCGGTCACGGTGCTGAACGGCCATATCCATCAGGTGATGCAGAAAGTGGAAGGCAACGTCACGTTCCACACCGCACGCTCTACTGCGTTTCCACAACCGGCACCGGGGACAGCGCCCTCACCCGGCCCCATGAAGGTGGCCGACGACAAATTACGCGGCCTGCTGGGCATCGCCAGCATCATCTTCAAACCCGGCGATGAACGCCTCGCCATCATCGATACCCCGTTGCAAGGCTGAGGGCATCGCAACATGACATCCGTCGCCTTACGCAACATCTGCATCCGTGTCGCCGTTCTTGCCGTCATGACCGCTTGCATGACAGCGGCGCGGTGCGAAGACCTCGCGGTGATGATCGACAACTTCACCTTCGAGCCGGCGCAGCTCACTATCAAGGTCGGCACGACCGTCACCTGGAAGAACCGAGACGACATCCCGCACGCCGTGGTCTCAGCCGGAAAATTCAGGTCGAAAACGCTCGACACTGACGACAGCTATTCCTTCACGTTCACGTCACCAGGTGACTACGCGTATTTTTGCTCGCTGCATCCGCATATGACGGGGATGATCAAGGTTGAGTAACCGCCAAAACCAAGGCATCACAACGATGCCCGGCCTCTGGAAACCCGGCAGCCGGGCATCGGCCGGCAAGGACAAGTCGATGCCAGCGCACAGAGCTGACGACGATGGCGAAAGGACGCGCCGTTTTCGCGACGCCGCGCTGCCATGCCTCGACGACGTCTATACGCTGGCCCGCTATCTGCTGCGCGATGCCGACGCCGCCGAAGACGCCGTCCAGGAATGCTATCTGCGCGCGCTGAAACATTTCGACAGCTATCGTGGCCCTGCAATCAAACCATGGCTGTTCGCCATCCTGCGCAATATCTGCCATGCGGAGTTCGCCCGTCGCATGAACTCACCAACCGCGATCGCCGAAATCGCCGAGGCAGCGTCGCAGGCGCCGCTCTGGCATGAGGCAGAAGCTTCACCGGAAGCCGAATTGCTTCGACGTCGCGATGCCACGACGATCCAACGTCTTGTGAGCACGCTTGCCGAGCCGTTCAGGGAAATCCTCGTGCTGCGAGAAATGCAAAGCCTGTCTTATCGCGAGATTTCCGACATCGTCGGCGCACCCATCGGCACCGTGATGTCACGCCTCGCCCGCGCACGCGCGATGCTCCGGATCGCATGGATCGCTGAAGAGGAGCCGCACAAATGACCTGCGACGAGGCCGAGATTCTTCTTCACGCATTGCTCGATGACGAGCTCGACGCCGGGCATGTCCGTGAGGTCGAGGCGCACATTGCCACGTGCCAGCGCTGCGCTGCTCAACTGAACGCCTATCGCGACATGCGATCCGCAATGGCCACCAGCGATCTGCATTTTACGGCGCCTCCACAGCTACGCCAGCGCATCGAGGCGGCGCTCCCCAAGGCTCACACGCCAAATCGTCGCGCTGTGCTGAAAGGCTTCGCGATGGGATCGGTGTTGTCCGCTTTAGCTGCGACCGGCCTCGTCGTCGTCGTACTTCGCCATGAAGACGAGCAGCGCATTCTTTCGGAGGTGGTGTCGGCGCATCTGCGCGCGCTGCAGGCCGGACACCTCACCGATGTGCTCTCCACCGATCAGCACACGGTGAAGCCCTGGTTCAACGGTCGGCTTGACGTGGCGCCGCCGGTTGTCGATCTCACCGCGCAAGGTTTCACGCTCATCGGCGGGCGGCTTGATTATGTCAATGGACGAACGATCGGTGCCATCGTCTACCGGCGGCGCACCCATGTGATCAATCTGTTCGTTGCACAGACGACAAATGCAGAATCACGGATGGCCAGGATCGAGACCGTTCAGGGCTTCAACATTCGCCACTGGAGCGAGCGCGGCCTGACCTACTGGGCAGTCAGCGATTTGAACGCCGATGAACTTGCTGATTTCGGCAGCAAAGTCGAACTTGCAACGGGAGCGAGCTGAAACCTAGGCTGACTTCCGCACGGCGTTGTCGACCAGCGTCTTGCCGAGCGACCAGATCGCGCCAGGAACCTTGTGGCTATCGGCGATCACGGTACGGAACGAGTTCTCGATCCACTTGCCGTCGTCCTCGGTGACCACCAGCGGCGGCAGCAGCTTGATGGTGTGACTGCCGTGGCCGGAGACCTGGGTCAGGATCTTCTGCTCCTTGAACAGCGGCACGGTGATCAACTGGCAAAACAAGCCTTTGCTGGCCGACTCCAGGATGTTCCACGATGCCTTGAGGCGCAGCGACTTCGGCGGGCCGAATTCGACACCGATCATCAGACCTTTGCCGCGCACTTCCTTCAGAAGCTCGAATTCGGGAATCATGTTCTGCAGAGCGAGCCGCAATTCGGCACCGCGCTTGGCCGCGTTCTCGACCAGCTTCTCATGCTTCATGATTTCCAGCGTGGCGATACCGGCGGCCATCGCCAGATCGTTCTTGCCGAAGGTCGAACCATGGACCAGCGAGCGATCCATCCGGTTGAAGATCTTGTCGAAAATGCTTTTTCGCGTCAGCAGCGCGCCAACAGGAACATGACCTCCCGACAAGGCCTTTGCGAGAAGGATCATGTCGGGTTCGACATTCCAGTGCTCGATCGCCAGAAATTTTCCGGTGCGTCCGAGGCCGGTCTGGATTTCATCGGCGATGAACAGCGTGCCGTATTTGCGGCACAGCGCAGCGGCGCCCGACAGGAATTCGTCGGTGGGCAGGTTGACACCTTTGCCCTGGATCGGTTCGACGATGAAGCCGGCAACCTGCTTGGACGACAGCGCCTTCTCCAGCGCTTCGAGGTCGTTGAATGGCACCGTGGTGCAGCCCGAGAGCAGCGGGCCGAAGCCGGTGCGGAAATTGGTGTCGTCGGTCAGCGACAGCGCGCCATAGGTCAGTCCGTGATAGGCGTGATCGCAATATACGATCCCATCGCGGCCGGTCGCATTGCGAGCAAATTTGATCGCCGCCTCGACGGTTTCCGCGCCCGAGTTCGCGAAAAACACCTTGTCCATATAGGGGACGTTTTCCAGCAGCTTCTCTGAGAGGATACCTGCGAGTGTGGAAACATCCATTTGCACCAAATTGGGCATGTCGGCGTCGAGCACGCTTTTGAGCGCATTCCGCATCACCGGATGGTTCCGGCCAATCGCAAAAACGCCAAATCCGCTCAGTAGATCGAGATAACGGGCGCCGTCCCGGTCGAACAAATACTGGCCGATGCCTCGCTGAAAGCCAACGTCATATCCGATGGTCTTGAGGACTCGAACGAGCTGTTCATTAAGATGGCGCGTATGCATCGAGCTACGCTGCGCCTCCCGTTCAACAAACATCTCGGAAACGTCTAGATTCGGATATACCATGAGTTACATACGTCGGTTGATGGTCGCTTCGTCAACTGAAAACCGTAAATGCGGCGATTTGACTTCGCCGAGAACCGCTACTTAAGCATAGGTCTAAACATGTTGCAGCGCCCACGCATTACTACGCGTACTCTTACATATTGCGGAATCCTTTTTTCGGCAGGCTTGTTTTCGGCAGGGCTGGCTCCCGCATTTGCAGCTGATCCGACCGGCGATTGGAAGGTCGAGGACGGCGTCGCGCATATTCGTGTTGCTGAATGCGGTGGCAGCATGTGGGGGGCCGTAGCCTGGGAAAAGACCCCCGGCGGGATCGACAAGAACAATCCCGATGCCACCAAGAAGGCGCGCCCCACTTTGGGCATCGTGACATTGCTGGACATGAAAAAGAATGCCGCAAACGACAAATGGGCGGGTCAGGTCTACAATGCCAAGGACGGAAAATTCTATAAATCGACGATCAAGCTCGGTGATACTGCTGACGAACTTGAAATCGAAGGATGCGTCCTTGGTTTCCTGTGCGGCGGTCAGACTTGGACGCGCGTAGGCCCGTCGATTGCGTCGAGCCCCTCGAACCTCACCGCCAAGGGTGCCCTGCCCAAGGCGGGCGCTGCCACCGGCGGCAAGATGGCCCCAGCGGCTACTCCGACGGCTTCTGCTGCACCCAAGGCTGCACCGGCTCCCGCTGCCGGCGCCCCCAAGGCCGCCGCTCCTGCCGGTCAGAAAACCGCTGCAGCGCCGGTGCCGGGACAGCCGGCCGATATCGGCGATATCTGCCTGCTGCCCGAAATCAACAAGGTCACTCACTAGTCTCGCGCGGCTTACCCATGAGAGCCGGCTGGAATAGCAGCACGGCCGCCAGCGTCACGACAAAGGACATCGCGAGCAGTTTACCCATGCTCGCGGTGCCCGGATGGTTCGACAGCCACAGGCTACCGAACGCCGTGGCAGTCGTCAGCGCGCTGAAGAAAATCGCGCGTGTCAGCGATGACTGCAGCAAGTTCTTGTAGCCTGCCCGCCAGGCCGTCACATAGTAGATCTTGAACGCCACGCCGACGCCGAGCAGCAGCGGCAGCGCGATGATGTTGGCGAAGTTCAGTGGCAAGCCGATCAGCACACAGATCTCCAGCGTGACCGTTCCCGCCACCAGCAAGGGAACGATCGTCAGCAACACGTCGCTGATGCGCCGCAAAGCCAGCCATAGCAACAACGAGATCGAAAGCAGCGCCCAGATGCCCGCATGAATGAAGGCGGTCACAATGGTGTCGCCCGACTTCAGGATCGAGATTGGACCACCGACGGCAAGCGGCTCGGACTTCAGCACGGCGTCGGCGAACTTGCGCAACGTGTCGTTATCATTCGGATCGCCGTTGGGCTGCGCCTCGACGCGGATCTGGCCATCCTTGGTCTTCCACGAATTCACCAATTCGGCTGGCAAGGTCTGCAAACTGATCGGGCTCGCCTGCATCAAATTACGCAACTGCCCCAGCGCGAGCTTGAGCGGCACCACAAAGGTCGCCTGCACTTGATCGCGCACAGGCTGGCTAGCATCAGCGGTCTTGGCCAATGCATCCGCCAGACGCTTGGCGGCGACGGCGCCGGGACTGGTCTGCGTTCCTGCAAGTTTGCGCAGGCTCGCCGCCGAATCCTTCAGAGAAGTGACGTTTTCCGCATCGGTCGGCGCCTTGTCGATCGACTCGGGATTCAAAGCCGGCTCGAGAATTTTCGCGCCTTCCTGAATCGCCTTCAGCTTGGCGGGCTGATCCTCAGGAACGAAGCTGCCGAGCGAAATCGTACGAGCAACTTCCGGGACCTTGGAGAGACGTTCTTCGACCTGTTTCGCAGCGGCCTCGTTTGGCGCCATGATGTTGACCGCATTGGCGCCGGTGTTCGGATCCTTGCGCAGATCGAGGAAAGTCGCGATCGACTCGACATTCGGATTGCGCAGGTTAATCGGATTGAAGTCAAACTTCAGGAAGTAGAGCAATGGCAGACCGGCGATCGTGAGCGCCAATGTGATGCCGATAATCCAGAAGCGCTTCTCTTCCAGGAAACGGTCGACAGGCGCCAGGAACGCATAACCGACGGGCTCCTTTTCGCCCGCGGGATTCAAGAGATCGAGCAGTGCCGGCAGAACGGTAATGCTGGTCAGGAACGCGATCATCATGCCGGCGCCCGCGATCTTGCCGAGTTCAGACACGCCCTTGTAATCAGTCGGAAGGAACGACAGAAAACCGGCAGCCGTTGCAAAAGCGGCGAGCGACAGCGGTACTGCGCAATATTCGGCAGCCTTCGTCAAAGCGAGCGGTAGATTGTCGTTCTTGTAGCGCTCGGAGCGGTAACGCACGCTGAACTGGATGCCGAAGTCGACGCCAAGGCCGACAAACAGCACGGCAAATGCAATCGACAGCAGGTTCAGCGAACCCACCATCATGAGACCGACGGCGGTCGTTGTGGCAAGGCCCACGAACAGAGTTGCGAAGACGGCGCCGATGATCTTGGCCGAGTGCAGCGCCATCCAGAGGATGACCAGCACGATCAAAACCGTACCGATCCCGTTGACGATGGCTCCATCCTGCACGGTGGAGAATTCCTCGTTTGCGATGGGGACCGGGCCGGTCAACCGCACGCGTGCGCCGTATTCGCCAGCGATGTTCAGGTCGATGGCAGCCTGCCGGATCGCATCTGTCGCGGTCTTGCCGGGCTCAAGCGCGTTGAAGTCGAGGATAGGCTTGATTTCGATGAAGCCACGCTTGTCGCCATCCGTCAGAGGCTTGTCGCTGACCAGCCCCCGCCATGAGAAGGTGCCCTTGCCGTTTTTCAGCACGTCCTCGATGGTCTGCGAGACGGCGTTGAAGGTCGGCGCTGCAGCGTCAAGCTGAAGCTGCCCACGGCGAATGCCGGTAAGGCCGGTCTCCAGCGCGCCGGTGAGACCGCGCAGACTGGGATCGCCGGCCATGATTTCAATCAGGGGAGCAGCTTGCTGGAACTGGCCCGTCAGTTGCGCAACTTCCTTGGTCGGCAGGAACAGCAAGCCGTTCTTCTCGAAGAACGCTCCGCCATCCAATCGGCGAACCGAGTCGAAATCCGTCTTGTTGGTCACCAGCTTCGCTTCCATCGCATTGGCTGCGGCATTGGCGAATTCAGGTGTGGGCGCCTCAACCACCGCGATGATCAGACGCTCCTGGTCGAAGGCCTTGTCGAAGGCAATGTCGCGCTGACGCCAATCGAGATTGGGCGAGATCAGCTTGTTGATGTCTGTATTGATCGAGAAATTCTTCGCCGTGTAATAGCTCGCGCCAATCGAAAGAAGCACACAAGCGAGCACCACCGGCAGGGCAAACCGGGTGCAGAAGTTCACGATCGAGACGACAACTCTTGTCAGCACGCTTTTTCTTTCTATTTGGGCAGGGCTCGCAAAGAATGCAGTTCACGTAGGAGTGTTCCGCAAACCATTACTTTCGCATTGGATGCGCTTTGCTTTCAGCAATGTGATGGGATGGCATAAAACGTGCTGATCACCGTAGCAACGGCCGTGTTAGCGACGCCTCGTCGCGCCGTAAAGTGACGAACAAGTGAGAGTTTTCAGGTTCTTGGGGCGCAACCGCAAGATATTACCGCAACCCGGCCAGTTGTCGCAAACCACGTTTTCGGTTCGTGATTGCATACTGAGTGATTTTTGTCACACAGAACGGCTCAAATATCCAGCTGGGCTGGATATGTGCCTGATTGTGGTACAGAATTAAGGATTATACCGGAATCGATTATGGACTTTGTACCACGTGCTTGATCGTCGTCCCCTTGAAATCTTTCTGGCTCAGCCGCGCGGCTTCTGCGCGGGCGTCGTGCGTGCCATCGAGATCGTCGAGCGTGCTCTCGAGCGCTACGGGGCGCCGGTCTATGTCCGCCATGAGATCGTCCATAACAAATACGTGGTCGAGAGTCTGAAGGCCAAGGGCGCCATTTTCGTCGAGGAACTCTCCGAAGTGCCTCCGAATGCCATGACTGTCTTCAGCGCCCACGGCGTCGCCCGGAGCGTCGAGGAAGAAGCGGCCAGCCGTGGCCTGCCTGTTTTGGATGCAACTTGCCCGCTTGTCACCAAGGTCCACAACCAGGGCAAGCGGTACATGTCCAAAGGCCGTAAGGTCATCTTGATCGGCCACGCAGGTCATCCGGAGGTCGACGGTACCATGGGACAGGTACCTGGCCCGGTTTACCTTGTTCAGAGCGTTGAGGACGTGAAGACACTGACGCTGCCACCGCAGGAACCGGTCGCCTATATCACCCAGACGACCCTCAGCGTGGATGACACCAAGGACATCATTTTGGCCCTGGAACAGCGTTTCAGTGACATTGAGGGCCCCGATACCCGCGATATCTGCTATGCAACACAAAACCGCCAATCTGCGGTAAGAGACCTCAGCAAACTTGTAGACGTCATCCTGGTCGTCGGGGCGACCAACAGTTCCAACTCGAACCGGTTGCGCGAAATCGGCACCGAAGTCGGTGTCGCAAGTTACCTCATTGCCGATGGCAGCGAACTCAACCCCGCCTGGTTGAAGGATGCGCGTGCCGTAGGCATCACGGCTGGCGCATCCGCGCCAGAAGTGCTTGTAGATGACGTGATCGAGACCTTACGGCGGATCGGACCGGTTGCGGTGTCGGTGTTGCCCGGACGTGAAGAGAATATCGAATTCAAGCTACCCGCCGAACTGACCGCGGTTCGATCCACCTTCGTCACGATGTGATGCGCAGAGAGAAAATTCGAAATGGCCATTCCGTTTTTTAAAGAAATGAAGATCGGCTCCTATCTGTTGAAGAAGAAGCTGACTGGCCAGAAGCGCTATCCGCTGGTGCTGATGCTGGAGCCACTTTTCCGCTGCAACCTGGCCTGTGTCGGCTGTGGCAAGATCGACTATCCGAACGCTATCCTCAATCGCCGCATGTCGGCGCAGGAATGCTGGGATGCTGCGGACGAGTGCGGCGCGCCGATGGTTGCGATCCCGGGCGGCGAGCCGCTGATCCACAAGGAAATCGGCGAGATCGTGCGGGGCCTGGTCGAGCGCAAGAAGTTCGTCTCGCTCTGCACCAACGCGCTGCTGCTTGAGAAGAAGCTCGACCTGTTCACGCCATCGCCCTACCTGTTCTTCTCGGTGCATCTCGACGGTCTCAAGGATCATCACGACAAGGCCGTGTCGCAGGAAGGCGTGTTCGACCGCGCCGTCTCCGCGATCAAGGCCGCCAAGGCCAAGGGCTTCGCCGTCAACGTTAACGCGACCATCTTTGACGGCCACGCGGCCGAGGACATTGCCAAGTTCCTCGACTTCACCGTGGAGCTCGGCGTCGGCGTCTCGATGTCGCCCGGTTATGCCTATGAGCGCGCACCGGATCAGGAGCACTTCCTGAACCGCACCAAGACCAAGAAGCTGTTCCGCGACGTCTTTGCACTCGGCAAGGGCAAGAAGTGGAACATCATGCATTCCGGCCTGTTCCTGGACTTCCTCGCCGGCAACCAGGAATACGAGTGCAAGCCGTGGGGCATGCCCGCACGTAACATCTTCGGCTGGCAGAAGCCCTGCTACCTGCTCGGTGAAGGCTACACCAAGACCTTCAAGGAATTGATGGACACCACCGATTGGGACACCTACGGCACCGGCAAGTACGAGAAGTGCGCCGACTGTATGGCCCATTGCGGCTACGAGCCGACCGCCGCGGACGCAGCCATCAGCAACCCGTTCAAGGCGATGTGGGTGGCGATGCGCGGCGTGAAAACGTCGGGCCCGATGGCGCCGGAAATCGACCTCACCAAGCAGCGCCCGGCGCAGTACGTGTTCTCGTCGGAAGTGCAGAAGCGCCTGTCGGACATCCGCAAGGAAGAAGCTGTCGCCGCTGCCGCCAAGGCAGAGGAAAAGGCGCAGAAGGCTTCGACCGCCGCCTGAGCGATTTCAAGCTGAATATAAAAAAGGGCGCGATGCAGATCGCGCCCTTTTTCTTTGAAAGATTGAATTCGCGAGACGCCCGGCAAACACTGCTAGAGCAGCGCTCAGACGTCCGCGGAAACGAGGTTGGTGTGACCCAGCAGATAGCTGCGGCAGTCGCGCAGGCTGCGTAGCGCGCGATTGAAGTCGCGCCCGGTCGAAACCAGCGCCCGAATCACCAGCGGATTGCGGGCGATGCCGCGCAGCACCTTGCGCAGATCGACATCACCATTGGGTTTGATCGCAGTGGTGGCGATTTCCGGCAGGGCGCGATGGGCGGGATCGCTGACGACGCGCAGTGCGGCGAACGGCAGTCCGGCCATGGCGGCAAATTCCGCGGCGATGTGGCTTTCCATATCGACGGCAGCGGCGCCGAATTCCGAGCGCAGCGCGGCCTTGCCGGCCTGCCCCGTCACGACCTTTTCGACACCAACCAGACCGCCGCGAAACACCTTCTGGCGGCCGACGCCGGCACCGGCGATCAGTTCGTCGCTAAGGACCTCGGACGCTGACCAACGGCTGTTACCGGCCACCACTTCCGTGGCCACAACGACAGCGCCTGATTTGAGATCGGGATCGAGGCCGCCGGCGACGCCGAAGCTGATGACGCCGCGGATGGTGGCGGGGTCGAAGTCAGCCAGCAGGCTGCGGAGCTGGACGGGGTCGCTTGAACTGCAAATGACGGTCATGCCCGGCCCGGCAGCGATCTTCGCTTCCTGGACCAGCCCCGTGACGATCAATACCGGCCGCGGGTCGGTTGTATCACCCGCGGTCGAAATGCCCCCATCGCCCAAAATCACATCCCAACCCCTACGGTCTTGCTGTTGGTGCTCTTCAAATTCCGGAACCGCGCCAACGCCCAGAGCGGGAAGAATTTCGAGTAGCCATGATAACGCAGATAAAACACACGGGGGAAGCCGGTAGCGGTGTAACGGGCCTCGTCCCAGAGTCCTTTTTCCGTCTGTGTGTCCATCAGGTACCGCGTTCCACGGGCGACAGCCGGATTATCGACCTCGCCTGCCGCCATCAGGGCAAGCAAAGCCCATGCCGTTTGCGACGACGTGCTCGGGGCCGCCTCGAATCCCTTGTAGTCGAGTCGATAGCTGACCGCATCTTCGCCCCAGCCGCCGTCCTCGTTCTGGATCGACAGCAGCCAGCCCACCGCCTTGCGGAACGCTGGATCCTGGTGATCGATGCCAACAGCATTCAGCGCACACAGCACCGACCAGGTGCCGTAGATGTAGTTCAGGCCCCAGCGGCCATACCAGGAGCCCTCCGCGAGCTGGGTACGGCGCAGATATTCCACACCGTCTGCCAGCGGCTTCGAGGTCTCGACGGTATCGCCAAGCTGCGCCAGCATCGAGACGCAGCGCGCGGTGACGTCCTCTGTCGGCGGATCGAGCAGTGCGCCATGGTCCGAGAACGGGATGTTGTTGAGGTAATATTCGAGGTTATCGACCTCGAACGCCGCGAAACCGCCGTCGCTGCTCTGCATGCCCAGGATCCACTCCCGACCGCGATCGAGCGCAACGTCGTATTCCTTGCCACCAGTCTGACGGCGCGCGCGGTCCATCGCCATCATCACCACGGCCGTATCGTCGAGATCCGGGTAATAGGCGTTGTTGTACTGGAACGCCCAGCCGCCCGGACGCAGGTCCGGCCGCTTCACCGCCCAGTCGCCCTTCACGTCGAGCACCTGCTTCGTGGCCAGCCAGTCGAGCCCTTCTTTCGCCGGACCGAACGCTTCATCGCCGCCGGTCTCCAGCATCGCATGCGCGGTCAGCGCGGTGTCCCACACTGGCGATACGCAAGGCTGGCAATAGGCTTCGACCTCACCGACAATCAGAAGTTTGTCGATACCGCGGCGCTGGATGGCGCGGGGCGGATAGTCGGCGGGGAAGCCGAGCACTTCATACATCATGACCATATTGGCCATCGGCGGATAGATCGCGCCGAGACCGTCTTCGCCGTTCAGGCGCTCCTCGCAGAACTCGACGGCTTTCGCGATCGAATGGGCGCGGAGTTTCTTTGGGAAATACGGTTCGGCGGCGCGGAGCAGAATATCGATACCGGTGAAGAAGGCGAACATCGCGCGACTCTGATGCGGCGCGCGTTTAATGCCACCGATCCTGGATGGATCTTCCAGGAACAGCTCGTCGATGCCGACGCCCTTCTTGTTCTGCGCGCGCGGCTTCAGCGCTGCGAGCACCATGAGCGGCACGATCGTGGTGCGCGCCCAGTAGGACATCTTGTTGAGGTGGAACGGAAACCACATCGGCAGCAGCATGATCTCGACCGGCAGCACCGGAGTGGCGCGCCACGAGAGGATGCCGAACATCGCCAGCAGGAAGCGCGTGAAGACGTTGACGTTGACGGCGCCGCCGCGCGAGCGGATCGCTTCGCGGGCGCGGACCATATGCGGCGCGTCGGTCGAATCGCCGATCATCTTCAGCGCGAAATACACTTTCACGCTGGCGCTCATATCGAAGTCGCCGTCCTGCACCAGCGCCCAGCCGCCATGCTTGCCCTGGGTGCGGCGCAGATAGTTGGCGATCTTGCCTTCAAGCTCGGCATCGACGGGCTCGCCGAGGTAGTGCCGCAACAACACGTATTCTGACGGGATCGTGCCGTCGGCTTCGAGCTCAAATACCCAATGGCCGTCAGGCTGCCGGAACTTCAGCAGGCCCTGCTTCGCCGAAGCGATGCTCGTCTCGAGCGCCGCGTTCTGAATTGTGGTCTCTGGACTGACCGAATGCATCTCGCTCGCCATATCTCCGTACTCGTCGTGAATGATCGTCTGGCTGCGCAACAGTCAGCGCATCGCCAGAACGAGATCGGCCGCGCGGTCACCCGACCGCACCGATCCCTCAATAGTCGCCGGCAGACCGGTATCGGTCCAATCGCCCGCGAGAAAAAGATTCTTGAAATCGGTGCGCGTGCCCGGACGCAGGGCATCTTGGGCAGGCGTAGCTGCAAAAGTGGCGCGGCGCTCGCGCACGATCTGCCACGCCGGCAGTGGCGCCTGGATATTCGAAATCTTGCAGATCTCGTCCCAGATCTGTTGCGCAAACTGTTCGCGTGGCGTGTTCACGAAACGATCGCCATTGCTGATCGTGATCGACAGGCGATTGTGGAAAGCAAACAGCCATTCCACCACACCGCCGACAACGCCAATCAGCGGCGCGTGGCCTGCTGGCGGAACATAATTGAAATGCGCATTCACGATCGCGCGGAATTCGGTCGGCGTCTTCACACCAGGCAATAGCGACTTCGCGGCCCATGGCGGAACAGCCATCACCACGACGTCGTCCGCACCAAGCGTGATGACGTCATCAGCGCCAAACTTCAGCTCGGTGACGCGATCACCACTCATGGTGTAACCGCGCAGCTCATGGCCAAAATGAACGCCGGCGCCCTTGGCACGCAGCAATTCGATCGCAGGCTCGACCAGAACATCGCTAAGACCAGCGCGCGCGATCAGCGGGCGGCACGCCTGGCCGCCTGCCAGCAGCGTTTCGCGCACGATGGCGCCGGCCAGACCAGCCGAACCTTCCGGCGGATCGACATTGAGCGCGGCCAGCAACAGTGGCTGTACCAGACGATCGTAGAGGACGCCTTCACAGCGAATGGCATCGCCGACCAGGCGACTATTCGATGACCAGATCAGCGGCGACAGCGCGAGATAATCGGCGACTGATGTGTCCGGGACGCGGCGCGTCTTGTCGAACAACCATGTCGGGATCTTGCCATCGCCGAGATCGAGCTGCCAGCGCTTGCCAGTCTTGGCATCGGCAAATGCAAATTGCGCCCGCTGCGGACCAACCAGCCCTGCTTCAGTGCCGATCGACTTTGCATAAGCGACGACATGGCTGTTGCCCGACAGAACCAGATGGTTGCCATTGTCGATCTGGAGCTGTGTCTGCGCGTCGAAATACGACCGGCAGCGGCCGCCGGCCTGCTGCGTCGCCTCATGGACGTGGACCTTGAAGCCGGCATTGACGAGACGCACGGCGGCCGACAGGCCGGAAACGCCGGCACCAATGATATGAGCGGTCTTTTGCATCAGATGATCGCGTATCGCAGCAGGATCGCTATCTTGGAGGCCTTGCCGAGACGAACGGGGTCGCGCGGCAAAGCAAAGCCGCGCGCCACCAGCAATTCCAGGATGGCGTGATAATATTTCGACATGATCCGCGGCGCGCGCACCACGCGGCGCTTGTTGCGCGCCATGATCTCGTCGGATTTTTCGAAATGCGCCTGCGCCCGCTTCACCAGCGGCACACAGACCTTCGGCAATGCCGGGCTGGCGCGCACCACGTCGGGATCGCTCGACGTGATGCCGGCGTGATAGAGCAGCTCACGCGGCAGATAGAGACGACCGATACCGGCGTCTTCGTCGATATCGCGCAGGATATTGGTGATCTGCAGCGCACGGCCGAGATGATGCGCAAGCAGAATGCCATCTTCGTCCGGCATGCCGAACACCTTCACCGATAGGCGGCCGACGGCACTGGCAACACGATCGCAATACAGATCGAGCGTTGCGTCATCGGGCGCACGGATATCCGCGGGGATATCCATCTCCATGCCGTCGATGACGGCGATGAAATCCTCCTTGCGCATGCCGAACTGCTTGATCGGCCCGACATAGTCGCGCACCCGCGCCGGCGGATTGCCTGCATAGAGCGCATCGATATCTGCGCGCCACTGCTGCATGTCGGCGAGCCTGACGTCGCGCGGACCATCGGAATCCGCGATATCGTCGACCTGACGGCAGAAGCTGTAGATCTGGAACATCGCATCGCGCTGGGCACGCGGCAGAATGCGCATCGCGGCATAGAACGAGCTGCCGGCAGCAACGCCCTGAACCTCGCTCTGAGATTCGCTATTATTCACCTGGCTCGTCATCTGGTTCATGCGCCCGGCGTCGTCGAACGAGGCATCGGCGCGCTGGTGGTGGCGCGGCGCCACAGCCCGCCGGCAATGCCGGCTAGCGCGTAGCCAGCCATGCTGGCCTTCGAGAGATGGACCTTCTCACTCAGCGGATCGCGCGTCTTCAGCATCTTCAGTATCTGCCAGGCGAAGGTCTCGATGACGGCGACATCACAGCCCAGCCGGACGTCCGCAATATGGACCGTCAGTGTCTCGCTCTCATGCATCAGGGTCTCGGTCTTGGCGACCAGCTCGCGAATACAGGCCAGCAGCGCCGGCGACGCCTTCGCCTGCTTGAGATCTTCCACCGAGGCCCCGTGCCGGTCCAGCGTGTCCTGCGGAATGTAGACCCGATCGAGATCGCGATAGTCGTTGCCGCAATCCTGCAGGTGATTGTTGATCTGCAACGCCGCGCACAGCGCATCCGACGCCGGCCAGGTGGCTTTGCTTTCGCCGTGCACGTCGAGCATGAAACGTCCGACCGGCATCGCCGAGAACGAACAATAATGAATGAGCTCATCCCAGTCGGCGTAGCGCAGCTTGGTCACGTCCATCCGAAAAGCTGTCAGGACGTCGAGCGCATGACGCGGGGGCATCTCGCGCATCTGGAGCGCCTCGCGCAGGATCACCGCTTCGGCCTGGCCGTCACCCTGACCGAGCAGGTCGGCCTCCAGCTCGTCGAGCAGGGCCAGCTTCGCCGGCGCATCGAGCAGCGCGTGATCGGCAATGTCGTCTGCGGTCCGGACGAAATTATAGAAGGCAAGAATCAGCGCCCGGTGGCGCGGATGGATAATCCACGACGCGACAGGAAAATTCTCGTCACGATCGGTCTTGCCGGATCGCAGTTCGCTCGCAGGGGTCATCCAGAACTGGCTACGTTGGATTTGAACAGGGTGGCTCGGGGGCCGCCAAGGTCCGGTAATACCGGCAGGCGGGGTCGGCCGCGAGCCCCCATATAGGGCAAATTGGCCCGTGAGACCAATGCCAATATGCCACTTTCGGCCGCAGCCAGTGCCGGACCGGATCACGTCTTGGCGGGCTCGCGGCGAGACCAAAACGGCGCCACGAGCCCGGAATCTCGCATTAGGGCGGGGTTATTGGCCGTGGCTGACCAGCACGTCGTTGCAGGCCTTGCTGATCTTGGGGCGGTTTTCCTTCAGGCAGGACAGAACCACGAGGTCGCCCTGATCCATGACGGCGCGGCAGAGCTTCTGCACGTCGCGGGTGCAGGCCTTCTGCTCCGCGTCGGTGCCGCTGCGGGGCTGGTTTTGCTGGGCCAATGCGCCGGTCGAGGCAGATGCGGAAAGCACGGACAGTACCAGGAGAAATTTACGCATTGTCTTCCTTCAGTATGGTGACGAGATCACAGCCCGTGTGGTGCATAGCATAAACTGAAACATTCGCATCGCCGGGAAGGCTTTATCTTCAGGCACATCGGCGAATTCGCGGCGATGGATGCAATCAGGACACAGAACATTCCCGCCCCCACAGACACGAATAAATGCGGCGAAAACTTGCGCACATGGCCGCACCAGCTGCAGGGCCGGCCGAAGCCACCCCCGCAGGACAAGATAAGGTTTTAGGACAATTGTTCAGACGCGCATGACCTCCACCCGTTCCGCTCCGGGAACCTTCGCGCTTGTGGGCGGTGACATGTTACTTTTACAATCGTCCAATTATGATCGCTCTATTGAACCTAAAGATATGCAGCGACACTTAAGCTTCGATGAGGCGCGGCATAACTCGGTTACACAGCGCTATTTTGGGAAAACTTACATGACATTCCATTCTGCAAAGCGGTTCGGGCACGCCTTCAAGGCCGCTGGCGCTGGCGCTGGCGCGATCCTGCTGTTGTCAGTGTCCACAGGCCATGCCCAGTCCGGACCGTTCGCCGGCTTCGACGGGGCCTGGAGCGGTACCGGAACGGTCTCCATGTCGGACGGCTCCTCGGAGCGCATTCGCTGCCGGGCGACCTACAAGGTGGATGGCGGCGGCAGCGCGCTGGCCCAGACGCTGCGCTGCGCCAGCGACAGCTACAAGTTCGACCTCTCCAGCAATGTCACCAGCCAGGGCAACAACGTGTCCGGCAGCTGGAGCGAAGCCAGCCGCAACGTCTACGGCAATCTGGTCGGCAAGGCCGGCGGCGGCCAGATCGACGTCTTCGTCGAGGCTGCGGGTTTTGCCGCCAACATCACGCTGACGACCCGCGGCAACAAGCAGTCGGTATCGATCAGCTCCAAGGGTGAAATTCGCGGCGTCTCGATCAACATGGTCAAGAGCTGACGCCGGCTTCCACGCCATTCACAAAAAAGCCCCCGGAGCGATCCGGGGGCTTTTTTATTTGATCGTCCTTGCTATGCGCGGTTGATTACTTCTCTTGCTTCGCAAGAACCGAACTGCCCGTAAGGCGCTGCTGCAGATTGATCAGCCACATCGCGGTCGGGCGCAGGATGAACAGATCGGCCACCAGTGCCGCGACCATCGAAAAGGCGCTGAGCCAGCCGAATAGCCGCAGCGACGGCAGATCCGAGAACACCGTCACCACGAGGCCGCAGGCCAGCACCACCGTCGTCAGGATCAACGCGGGACCAACGAGCACAGTCGCACGCTCGACGGCGATCGCGGGATCGGTGCCCGGCGTGTCTTCCAGCCGCAGCCGGTTGAGGAAGTGAATCGTCGCGCTGAGGCCGAGGCCGAATGACACCGTGAGTGCCACCACACTGGCGAATTGCAGCCCCTCCCCGAGCAGCCACAGCACGAAGCCGGCCAGCACCACCGGGAAGATGCCCGGCAGAATACAGGCCAGCATCACCACCCACGACCGGAATGCGAGGCCGATGAACACCGCGACCAGACCGAACTCGATGGTCAGGCCGTGATTGAGCTTCTCGATCATGCCGGCGCTGTTACGCGCCGCGATCGCCGAGAGGCCGGTCACCGCGATCTCATAGCCCGGGTGCTTGGTGCGAACGGCATTCAGCGCATTGTCGAGCTTGTCGACCACCGGCAGGATCTTGCTCGAATCGCTGTCGGGCACACGGCCAGACACCACCACCGCCGTCTGATCCGCCGAGATGAAGCGGCGCACCAGATGCTCAGGGATGACGCTGACATATTCCTTCAGCGTCGCGACATCCGACGAACCGGCCTTTTCCGCAAGCCAGCGCCGCAACGTCTCCAGCGACCAGACGTTACCCACACCGGCCTGCTTCTCGACCATGGCGTGGACTTCGGCGATGGTCGCCAACGTGTCCGGCGAATAGAGATCCGCGCCCTTCGGAAATTCGATCAGCACGTCGATTGGATTGGCGCCGGTCAGCTTGGCGTCGAGCCGTCCGCTGGCCGCGACCGCCTGCTCCTTGTCCGGCACCTGATCGGCCAGCCGATAGCGCGGCTCGAGATTGGCGTAAACGATCCCGAGACCAACGACGACGACGAGCGAGATCAGGCTGAACAGGCCAGGACGGCCGACCATGCGCACCGCGATCCAGTAGCAGAAGGCGCGCAGCGCCTGCACGCCGGCATCGGCGGTCTGGAACTTGGCAGCGAAAATCTTCTCGTTACGCACCAGCAGCACGCCGAACACCGGCACCAGCGACAGCACCGCAACCAGTGCGATGATGGTGGCCGTGAGGCCGGCCTCGCCGAAGGCGCGGATCAGGTCCGAGTCGGAGAACTGCAACGCCAGGAACGAAATGCCGGCGGTGCCATGGGTGAGGACGCAGGCGGGACCCACGACACGAACCGCATTCGTAAATGCCGAATACTTGTCCTCGCCTGCGATCAACCGGTCACGCGCCGCGAAAGTGAGCTGCATCGAGTCCGCAAAACTGATCACCATAATCAGCGGCGTCATCACATTGAGGAACATGTTGAGGCTGAAGCCGGCCCAGCCGAGCGCGCCGAGCGACAACAGGATCGCCAGCAGCGGCGGAAACGCCGCGATGATCATGAACGAGATCTTGCGGAAGAAGATGATCGCAATGACGCAGCCGGCGAGGATGCCGGCGATGTTATAGATCAGGCCGTCGCGCTCGACCGCGTTGCGGATTTCGAGCTGCATCACCGGCACGCCCGACAATTCCTTGGTCAGACCGCTATTGGCCAGGTCCTCATTCATGGTCTTGCGGATATCGGCGACGACGGTGCTGAGCTTGCTGTTGCTGACCACGGCCGGGTCGAGCGACAGCACCACCAGCGCCAGAGTTCCATCGTCGGACAAAAGCTTGCCGCGGATCAGCTCGTTCTGCTTCACCGTCTCGATGAACTTGTCGTAGTCGGCGCCTTCAGGAAGATCGTTGGGAAACAGCGCTGCCGGCAACTTGCCGGGGGCCGGCGTCTGACGCGCCGAGAAGATCGAGATCAGCCCCCGCACGCCATCGACCAATTGCAGGTCGGTGACAAGGTCGCGCATCTTTCCAAGATTGTCGCGCGCAAGCAGCGTCTTGCCTTCGAGCACCACGAGCACGTCGAACTCGGTGGACGGGAAGCGCTTCGTCACTTCCTCGTATTGCTTGTATTCCTTGCTGTCAGAACGAAATAGCTGGCTCAGCGAATCGTCGATCTTGATACGCTGGATGCCAAAGATCGCACCGATCACCAGCGCGAGCAGGATCACGCAGGACAGGACCGGCGCCTTCACCGCGATCAGACCGATGCGCTCGAGCCCGAAGGCGATGCTGATCGGCCCCTTGCGCAATTTATTCATATCCGCGTCGTGGGGGGGAACCGTATCGTGCATACCCTGTCCAGTCCTGTCGTCAGCGGCGTCTGCCTAGCAAGCGTCGCGGGCAGTAGTAAGGCTGGAATCGGCGAGACCGAACAGCGCTAGCCCTTGAAAACATGCGGTAAATTTGCCGCGGGCAGATGTAGCAGGTCTGTATGACACATCGCAAGGCGGCGAGCGCGCAGAGGTTGCGTTTCAGGTCACAAAATGGAGCGCAGAGGCTGTTGTTTCATGCTGGTGCAACGAGCGGTGCTACCAGTTGCAGTCCGCTTTCGTCTTTCAGAGCCACACCGGTCATATTGCGATTCAGCCCTTCGCGCGCCAGCCAGGCAATCTTGCTCGCTGCCTCCTCGAAGGACAGACCGGCCGCCTGGATGTTCGACACGCAGTTGCGCGCAGCGTCCGTCAGACCCGGCTGCGGTGCGAAGGTCAGGTAGGCGCCGAGACTCTGCGGCGCCGAGAGACCCGGACGTTCCCCGATCAGCATGATCGTCATCCGGGCCCTCAATAACGCACCGATCTCGTCGCCGAGCGCGACTCTGGCGCCGCCGGCAACCACAACAGCGCCGATCCCGACCCCCGCCAATTTGGGCATTAAGGCACCCAGCAGGCCAAGCGCGTGCGCATTGACCGCAGCCGGAGACAGGCCGTCCGCAATCACGATCACCAGATCGCACGCGGCGCTGTCGCGACCTTTAAGCATCTCCTGTGACTCGCGAGACAGTCGGCGGCCGAGATCGGGGCGCTTGAGATAGTCGGCCCGATCCGCGACCTGGCTCGTCACGACCAACGCGTTCGTCCCCTGCCCGGCCAATACGACCGCGATGGCTTCAGCCTCGAAGGGCGCATGGACCGCGTCACGTGCGCGGGCATGATCGAGCGTGAAATCAAGCAGGGCCTGCGTGGTCAGACTGGCTCCGGCCCGGCCGAGACCCACACGCGCCGGGGTCAGCGCCCGCAGCTCCGCGAGGGAGCGCTGCGGCGAAGGTGGCGTCACATCATTCCGATCTGTCATGACGCCAGCCTATCGCTCATTCGGCCGGAACGGCAGCGTCCTGCAGCTTCAACGAATAATAGGACGCGTTGGTCTGACCACCGGACGCATCGCGGGCAAAGTTGATCAGGTGGTGCGCCACCATGATCCCGCTGATGAGATATTCGATCTCGCCACGGGCCAGCCGACGGAGCGCGAATTTCCAGAACGCCCGCTTGTAATCACCAAGCACACCGACCTTCCAGAAGATGTTGCGCAACATCACCAGCCCGAGCCGGATGCTCTTCCAGGTCAGCATGGCCCCGATCGGCGGCTTGATACGGTTCGGATAGGTGTGGCGGATCTGGTACTCGAAGCGCTCGAGCAGCTTCTCCGGCACATAGGCGCTACCCATGGCGCGCCGCCAGCTTTTCACCACGTCCTCATACGGCAACAGGAAGTCGACGTTGGAATCGCGCCCCTCGTCCTCGTTCAGGCGTCCTTCCTTCTTCAACCTGTCCCAAAGCGGCGTCTGCGGCAGCGCCTGCAGCAGGTTGATGGTCAGAAGCGGAATCTGTGACGTTTCCACGAACTCGAGCAAATGCTGGCCGGTCTCGGGCTTGTCGGTATCGAGGCCGAGGATGATGCCGGACACGACTTCCATGCCAAAGCTGTTCAGCGTCTCGATCGCCTCCATGATGGGGACCATCATGTTGTGATCCTTCTTCATCGCCTTGAGGGCGACGGGATCGGGCGTCTCGATGCCGCAGAAGATCGTGCCGAACCAGGCTTCGCGCATCAGCGAAAGGATTTCCGGCCGCTTGGCGATGTTCAGCGTCGCCTCGCAGGACAGGCGCAAGACAAAACCGGTCCTCTTCTGCCATTCGACCAGATGCGGCAGCAGATCGAGTGCGGCCTTGCGGTTGCCGATGAAGTTGTCATCGACGAAATACACTGAGCCCATGATGCCGCATTCGAGCAGCTTGTCGAGTTCGGCGGTGATCTGCTCAGGCGACTTCAGGCGCGGATTGCGACCATAGAGGCCGGGGATATCGCAGAATTCGCACTGATACGGGCAGCCCGAGGAATACTGGATGCTGCCCAGGAAGTAGCGCGGAATATCGGCCAGTTCATAGGCCGGAATCGGAAACCTGGTCATGTCCAGACGGTCGGTGGTCTTCAGCACGACCTGCTGGTCCGGGCGCGACGTATCCTTTTCCAGGATATCGATCAGTTGATCGGTGGCATCACCGAGTTCGCCGATATGGAGATAGTCGAAAGCCGGGTAGTAATCGGGGCATGACGAGACCGACGGCCCTCCGATCGCCACCGGAAGATCGTAGGAATGCGCGCGGTAGCAGATGTCGTTCATCTGCGTACGCTGGATGTGCATGCCTGACACCAGCACAACTTCGGCCCACAGGAAATCATTGGGCGTGGCGGCGCGGATGTTCTCGTCGATGAAACGGACTTCCCAGTTCTCGGGCATATATGCGGCAATCAGCAGCAAGCCCTGGGGAGGCATGAAGGCCTGAACGCCGTCGGTCAGAGGATATGAATATTCAAACGTACCAAATGAAGACGTGTATCGCGGAAAGACGCACAGGATGCGCCGGACCGTCTGCCTGCCCTCAGCTCTCATCAAAATTCCTCTGTGAATGCATCAGCGGTCCCCATAAGCGCTGAACCTTCAATAACGTCGCCGAGCTAAAACCGTTCCACTCCTGCCGAATACTTTGAGCGATCTAATCACGACGTCCGAATCTGGGCCAGAATTTCTTCAAGATTGTGGCAGGCGGTGACAAGGTCGTGACCAGCTCCGCGCAAGTGCGCACAAAGCGCCAAGCCTTATGACGGTTTATTGACGTCAGGCGATCAGACGTGCGGCCAGATCGGGCAGCAGGCCTTCGCGGTCGCGAATGCGAAGGTCCGCTCCGGCGAGCCCGACCCGCTGCAGCCAGTCGTCGAATTCCGGTGCGCGTTTGAGCCCAAAGAGGTCGCGGATATAGAGCGCGTCGTGAAATGACGTCGACTGGTAATTCAGCATCACGTCGTCGGCGCCGGGGACGCCCATGACGAAGGTCACACCGGCCGCCGCGAGCAGCGTCAGCAGATTGTCCATGTCGTCCTGATCGGCTTCGGCATGGTTGGTGTAACAGACGTCGACCCCTAGCGGCAGGCCGAGCAGCTTGCCACAGAAATGATCCTCCAGCCCGGCACGGATGATCTCCTTGCCATCATAGAGATATTCGGGGCCGATGAAGCCGACGACGCTGTTCACCAATAGTGGATCGAACGCCCGCGCAACCGCATAGGCCCGCGCCTCCAAAGTCTGCTGATCGACGCCGTGATGGGCGTTGGCCGACAGAGCCGAGCCCTGCCCGGTCTCGAAATACATGACGTTCTGGCCGAGCGAGCCACGTTTCAGCGAGAGCCCGGCGGCATGAGCTTCTTTCAAGATCGCCAGATCGATGCCGAAACTTTTATTGGCGGCTTCGGTCCCGGCGATCGACTGAAACACCAGATCGACCGGGGCGCCCTGGTTGATCAGATCAAGGCTGGTCGTGACATGGGTGAGCACGCAACTCTGGGTCGGAATATCCAGCTTGGTGATGACATCGTCGAGCAACCGCACCAACCCGCCCAGCACTGCGGGATCGTCGCTTGCCGGATTGATGCCGATGCAGGCATCGCCGGAGCCGAGCATCAGCCCGTCGAGAATGGATGCCGTGATGCCCCTGATATCGTCGAATGGGTGGTTCGGCTGCAACCGCACGCTCATGCACCCGCGCAACCCGATCGTATTGCGAAAGCGCGTGATCACCTCGCACTTCCTGGCCACCAGGATCAGGTCCTGATTGCGCATCAGTTTCGATACCGCGGCGGCCATTTCCGGGGTGATGCCGCGGGCGACGGTCTGAAGGACTTGCGGCGTGGCCGTGTCTGACAGCAACCAGTCGCGAAAGCCGCCGACGGTCAGCGACGAGATCGTGGAGAATGCGGCGGCATCATGCGTATCGACGATAAGACGCGTGACCTCATCGTCCTCGTAAGGCACGACCATTTCCTGCAGGAACTGTTTGAGCGGCACATCCGCGAGCGCCATCCGCGCGGCGATCATCTGCTCGGTGGTCTCGGCTGCAATCCCGGCCAACCTGTCGCCGGAGCGCGGCGGCGTTGCCTTGGCCATGAGGTCGCGCAGATCCGCGAAGACATGCGTATGGTCACCGATGGCGTGGCGATAGATCATGGCCGGATTGTTGGATATTCGCCGGAGGCTGTCTAGACGTGCCGCCCCGCGGCAACGCCCGACGACCACGCCCATTGGAAATTGAAGCCGCCGAGATGGCCGGTAACATCGACGACCTCGCCGATGAAATACAGCCCCGGCACCGACGTCGCTTCGAACGTTTTCGATGACAGTTCTGTGGTGTCCACACCTCCGAGCGTCACCTCGGCCGTGCGATAACCTTCGGTGCCATTCGGCCGCACGCGCCATTCCTTCACTGCAGCGGCTACCGACGCCAGAAGCTTGTCCGAAAAATCCGCCAGCCGCGGCGGGCCGACGATCTTGTCGGCGATCATCTGGGCCAATCGCTTGGGCAGCATATCGCCGAGCACCGTCGCCAGTTCCTGCCGCGGTCGTTCGCGGCGTGCCTCCTTCAAGGCGGCGAGCACATCGCGCGTCGGGGCCATGTCGATGACGACATCGAGCCCGTCGCGCCAATAGGACGAAATCTGCAAGATCGCCGGCCCGCTGAGACCGCGATGGGTGAACAGCAGCGCCTCGTCGAATTTGGTCTTGCCGACGCTGACGACGGCATCAACGGCAACGCCTGCGAGATCCTTGAATTGCGCGAGCGCTGCGACATCGAAGGTCAACGGCACCAATGCGGCGCGCGGCGCGATCATCTTCAGCCCGAACTGCTGCGCCAGCTTGTAGCCGAAGGCACTTGCACCCATTTTCGGGATCGAGGGCCCGCCGGTGGCGATCACCAGCGACTGGCCGCGATACTCGCCCTGATCGGTGGCGACCACAAAGCCGCTGTCGTTCTTCGTCACACCGAGAATGCCGACGCCGAGCCGCATCTGCACATCGCCGCGGCGGTTTTCGTCCAGCAGCATGTCGATGATTTGCTGGGACGAGCCATCGCAGAACAATTGCCCGCGCGTCTTTTCGTGATAGGCGATGCGATATTTCTCGACCAGCGCGATGAACTCCTGCTGGGTGAAACCCTTCAGTGCGGATTTACAGAATTGCGGGTTCTGCGAAAGGAAATTCGCCGGCGACGTATGCAGGTTGGTGAAATTGCAGCGCCCACCGCCGGAGATGCGGATCTTCTCGCCCGGCGCCCTCGCCTGCTCCAGCAGCATCACCGAGCGACCGCGTTGCCCCGCAATGCCGGCGCACATCAGGCCGGCCGCACCGGCGCCGAGAATGACGATGTCGGCCGTGTTATGCGCGCGACGGACGATGGTCATTCCAGCAACAGCACGTCGACGGCGACGGCGAGCTTCTGCTTGCGGGCACCGACGATCACGCCATCCACCGGTGACACGTCGGAGAAGTCGCGGCCGATCGCCAGTACGATATGATCGTTCTCGACCAAAATGTCGTTGGTCGGATCGAAGCCGATCCAACCGAGTTCCTCACCACACCAGACCGACACCCAGGCATGGGTTGCGTCGGCGCCCTGCAGGCGTTCCTTGCCCGGCGGGGGAATGGTGCGCAGATAGCCGCTGACATACGCCGCGGGCAAACCGAGCCCGCGCATGCCCGCAATCATGATATGCGCAAAATCCTGACAGACGCCGTGGCGCTTATCCAGCACCTCCTGCAACGGCGTCGAGATCACCGTGGCCTTCGGATCGTATTTGAACTCGGTGCGGATGCGATGCATCAGATCGACGGCGCCCGCGAGAATCCCGCGGCCTTCGGTAAAGCTCACCGCCGCATAGTCCGTGACGGCATCGATGATCGGCACCAGCGGACTGGCGAAGACATAGCCGATCGGCGAGGCACCGCTGAGGTCGCTGGAATCGAACGCCGCCTCGCGGACGCTCTCCCAGGAAGGGCTGTCGTCGCCGCGCCCCGGCGCAAAACGTTCGACATAGACGCGCGACCGGCTGTCTATCCGCAGCACCCGATGCGGGGTTTCGATCAACACGCTTTCCGTCGGCGTGCCGAAGAAATCCGTCCGCATGGCGCGGGCCGCCGGCAGCGGCTTGATATCGACGCTGTGCGAGACCAGTTGCTGCCCGGCGCTGCTATTGGGCTGCAGCCGCAGCGAGCAGCGCGCATAGCTCACCGGGCTTTCATAGCTATAGGTCGTGACATGGCGGATTTCGTAGATCACGCCAGCCCCGTCAGCTTTTCCGGGCGCGACGCGCTAGCACCGTGCGGGAAGTAATGCAGGCCGATGGAATCCGCGAGCGTCAGCAGATCCTGCTCCAGCGCAAACAGTGACTTGGTGTGGATTTCGGATGCCTCGCCGGTGACCAGCGACGAACGCAGCGCCACCGCCAGCCGCTGCGGCCGTTCCATCAGGCCGTTCTCCTTCAGCGTCGGCAGGCTGGCGATGTGATCATTTAGTGCCGAGACTTGGAATGCCACCGAGCGCGGGTTATAGGGATCGAGCACCACGAGATCGCGGACCGGTGCCAATAGCGGACCAACGAGATAACGCGAGCGATAGGTGATCTGGCAATCGACCAGCGTCAGCAGGATATCGAGATCGTCGCTCGTCGCCTCGTCGGACGCGAATTGCCGCGCAAAGCGCGTGGTGTTGATGGCGCGTTCGGCACGGCGCCCCATTTCGAGGAAACGCCAGCCCGCGGCTCGGTTCATGTTTTCCTGCGCGAGACCGGCGAAGCTCGCCAGTTCCTGCAGCGTGAGTTCGGCCGCACTGACGACGTCATCGTCATCTTCGACTTCATGCGCAAGCCGCTCGGCCATTTCGGTGATGACCTGCCAGGCGTCGGGGGACAGCCGTTCGCGCAGCGAGGTGGCGGTCCGCAATGCAGAGCGCACCAGCGATAGCGCTGAGCCAAACTGCTCTTCGCCCTGCAATGCCTGAGCCGCGATCTTGGCCGGCTGGGAGCGCGAGGTGAGCGATGTCGCGCCCCAGGTCATCAGCATGCGCTGGATGCGCTCGATCGATTGCTGCCCGGTGGCGCCGCCCTTGCCGGGATCGCGCTGCGGCACGCTGAGTGCACGAATCAGACGCAGCGTGGACTCCGCGCGCTCGAGATAGCGCCCGAGCCAGAACAGATTGTCGGCGGCCCGGCTCGGCACCCAGCCGGCGATGCGGCGGATACGAACATTGTCGACGGCCGGCAGCAGCGTCGAGGCAGGGACGGCCTTGTCGGCCACGACCCAGACGTCGGCGGCGCGTGCGCCCGCGCCCATGGAGACTGCGCGGGCATCCGGTTGATCCGCAATACGGCAGAAGCCGCCGGGCATGACGGTCCAGCCCTCAGGCGTCGCCGCCGCGAAGACGCGCAGCACGAACGGACGTGGCGCGAGCCGGCCATTGTCCCAGACCGGCGTGGTCGACAGCTGCACCAGCTCCTGCCCGACATAATCGACGCCGCGATTGGAGATCGCTGCCTTCAGACGCTCGCGCTCGCTTGGCGAGAGCTGCGACGGCAGCACCGGCGAGTAGCCAGGGAAACCGGGCACCGCTCCGCCATAGGCGCCTTCGATGGCAAAGTCGTCGAGCCGCGCCAGCACTTCCTCGCGCGCCGATTTCTGGCCGCACCACCAGGTCGCGATATGCGGCATCTTGAGTGGTTCGCCGAGCAGCTTCCGGCTCAAGCTTGGCAGGAAGCCCAGCAGCGCGCGCGCTTCCATCACGCCGGAGCCAGGCATGTTGGCGACGACGACGCCATTCTTTCTGACAACGTCGATCAGCCCGGGCACACCGAGCTGCGACGAGGCATCGAGCTCCAGCGGGTCGAGCGAATTGGCATCCACGCGGCGCAGCAGCACATCAAGGCGCTTCAAGCCGGCCACAGTGCGGATGTGCACGCGGTCGCCGGACACTGCGAGGTCGTCGCCTTCCACCAGCAGGAAACCGAGATAGCGCGCCAGCGTCGCGTGTTCGAAATAGGTTTCGCTGAACGGCCCCGGCGACAACAGGCCGACGCGCGGCTCGTCGCGATCGGCCGAGGCACGCAGACTGTCGCGGAAGGCTTCGAAGAACGGCGCGACGCGTTCGACATTCATCGACTTGTAGAGGTCGGTGAAGGCGCGCGACAGCACCAATCGGTTTTCCAGCGCATAGCCCATGCCGGACGGCGCTTGTGTGCGATCGCCGAGCACCCACCAGCGGCCATCGGGACCGCGACCGAGATCGGCCGCATAGACGTTGAGATAGCGCCCACCCGGCGGTTTCACGCCGCGCATCGCACGCAGATATTCCGAACTGCCGGCAATCGCCGCCGCCGGGAACGCGCCGGACGCGACGAGGCTGGCATCGCCATAGAGATCGCCGAGAATCTTCTCCAGCAACTCCGCACGCTGCGTCATTGCCGCTGAAATCTGCAGCCATTCGGATTCGTCGATCAGGAGCGGCACATGGCTGAGTGGCCAGATCCGGTCGGCGATTTCGCCGGGCGCGCGGTAGGTGACGCCGGCTTCCCGGAGATGACGGTCGGCAGAGCCGAAGCGGCGTTCGATCTCGGCGGGCGCCATGGCGCCGAAGGCCTCGAAGAAACGCGTCCAGACCTCGCGGGGCGTGCCGTCCTGGGCGATGAATTCGTCGGGAATCCCGGGCAGCCGCTCGTAGTCGCGGGTCCATTGCGCGACTTTACGATGTCCCGGACGGGGCTTTTTCCCCTGACCGGCCTGTCCCGTCATTCCGACTCTCCAGCCCAAACTGCCTGCATTCTCAATGCAGGAGAGGCGTTCGCAAGTCGAGGGTCAATGGGAATTCAAGTGTGCGTTCTGCCCTTGGCGGGGCGATTTCGCCGGGCGTGTGGCCGATCTCCTCGAAACGGGCCAGCCGCCGGGCCTCCGCCTCATAGGCATTGACCGGTTTTGTCTCGTAATTGCGGCCGCCGGGATGCGCCACATGATAGACGCAGCCGCCGAGCGACCGCCGATTCCAGCTGTCATAAATGTCGAAGACCAGCGGCGCATGGACCGGAATCGTCGGGTGCAGGCCGGACGCCGGCTGCCAGGCCTTGAAGCGGACGCCGGCGACCACCTCGCCGGCCCGGCCGGTATCGGTCATCGGCAGCGCCCGGCCGTTACAGGTAATGATGTGCCGCCCCGGCGTAAAGCCGTTGGCCTTCAATTGCAGCCGCTCCACCGAGGAATCAACATAGCGCACGGTGCCGCCGGCCGACCCCTCCTCGCCCAGCACATGCCAGGGTTCCAGCGCCTGACGGACTTCCAGCGTCACGCCGCCATAGGTGACATGGCCGAAGACGGGGAAGCGGAATTCGAGCTGGGCCTCGAACCATTCCTTGGAGAATTCGTAACCGGACCGGCCGAGTTCACTCAGCACGTCCTGGAAATCCTCCCACAGGAAATGCGGCAGCATGAAGCGATCATGCAGCGCCGTGCCCCAGCGGACGAATTTGCCGTCCTGCGGCTCGCGCCACATCCGGGCGATCAGCGCGCGGATCAACAGCTGCTGCGCCAGCGACATTCGCGGATCGGGCGGCATCTCCAGCGCACGGAATTCGACGAGACCGAGACGACCTGTCGTGCCATCCGGCGAATAGAGCTTGTCGATACAGATTTCGGCGCGATGGGTATTGCCGGTGATATCGACGAGGATGTGCCGGAACAGCCGATCGACCAGCCACAGCGGCGCCTTTCCACCGGGTGGCGGCACCTGCGCCAGTGCGATCTCCAGTTCATAGAGACCGTCATGCCGTGCTTCGTCGATGCGCGGTGCCTGACTGGTCGGACCGATGAACATGCCGGAGAACAGATAGGACAGCGATGGATGGCGCTGCCAATACAGCACGAGGCTCTTCAGGAGATCCGGCCGACGCAGGAACGGCGAGTCAGCCGGCGAGCTGCCGCCGACCACCACGTGATTGCCACCACCGGTGCCGGTGTGACGACCATCGAGCAGAAACTTGTTGGCGCCGAGCCGCGTCTTCGCGGCCTCCTCATAGAGAAACGTCGTGGTATCGACGGCCTCGCGCCAGCTCGAGGCGGGATGGATGTTGATCTCCAGCACGCCGGGATCCGGCGTCACCTTGATGACCTCGACGCGCGGATCGAACGGCGGCGGATAGCCTTCGACATGCACCTGCATCTGCAGTTCTTCGGCCGTCGCCTCCAGCGCCGTCACCAGTTCGAGATAATCTTCAAACTTCTCGACCGGCGGCATGAAGGCACAGAGAATGCCGTCACGAATTTCAATCGACATCGCCGTGCGTACACCGCCGGAACGAATTTGTTGCTCCTGGACATATTGCGCGGCAGGCTGGTTTTCCGCAGACGCGATTTCGTCGAACACCGGCATGTCGCCGCGCGGCTCCAGCGGATCCTGCTCGACGATGAACGGATATTCCTCTTCGGTGAGATGCGGCAGCGACGACAACGGCAGGCGCAGGCCCATCGGTGAATCGCCGGGCGTCAGGAACAGGTTGCCACGGCGCAGCTTCCATCGCTCGGACCGCCAGCGTCTGTCGGCGGCTGTCTCCGCATTCCAGCGCTGGATCGGCAGCACGAACCCCTTCGGCCTGTCGAGTCCATGTTCGAAGACCCGCGCCATGCGCGCACGTTCCTCCGGATCGGGCAATTTGGAGTCGCCGGGCACGACATTGTTCGGCAGGTTCGATTCCTTCTGCTCCCAATAGACGGGATCCTCGAAGGCCGGAATAACATAGTCCTTCGGCAGGCCAAGCCGCCGCGCGGTGCCTTCGGCAAAACGCTCGGCACCGCCGATATCGGCGCTGCGCGGGCCTTCGATCCGTGAGATCAGCGCATCGTTCTTCCAGATCGGCACGCCATCCTTGCGCCAATAAAGGCCGAACGCCCAGCGCGGCAGACTTTCGCCGGGATACCATTTGCCCTGCCCGTAATGCATCAGGCCACCGGGCGCAAAACGCGTGCGCAACCGGCGGATCAGATCGTCGCCGAGACCGCGTTTGGTGGGACCGACGGCGGCCGTATTCCACTCCGGCGATTCCATATCGTCGACGGAGACGAATGTCGGCTCGCCGCCCATGGTGAGCCGCACATCATGGGCTTTGAGATCGGCGTCGACCTTCTCGCCGAGCGCATCGAGCCTGGCCCAGGATTCATCCGAGAACGGCTTGGTGATCCGCGGCGCCTCGCGAATACGTTTGACGCCCATCGCGAAAGCGAACTCGACTTCGGCGAAGCCCGCCATGCCGGAGATCGGCGCCGCCGACCGGAAATGCGGCGTCGCCGCAACTGGGACGTGCCCCTCGCCCGTCAGCATACCCGACGTCGCATCGAAACCGACCCAGCCGGCGCCGGGGATATAGACTTCCGCCCAGGCGTGCAGGTCCGTGAAGTCCGCCTCGACTTCAGGCGGTCCTTCGATCGGATCGATGTCCGGCCGCAACTGGATCAGATAGCCGGAGACGAAACGCGCAGCGAGACCGAGATGGCGCAGCGTCTCGATCAGGAGCCACGCAGAGTCGCGGCATGAGCCCGCCCCGGACAGCAGCGTCTCTTCCGGAGACTGCACGCCGGGCTCCATGCGGATGATGTAGTTGACCTTCTCGCGCAGGCGCGCATTGAGATCGACGAGGAAGTTCACCGTGTTCGGCGCTTCCTTCGCGATCTCTGCCATATAGGCGGTGAAGCGCGGACCTGGTTCGGTCGTCGCCATATAGGGCGCGAGTTCGCTCTTCAGGTCATCGGTATAAGCAAACGGAAACGTCTCGGCATAGGGCTCGACGAAGAAGTCGAACGGATTGATCACGGTCATTTCGGCGGTGAAGTCGACCTCGATCTTCAGCTCATTCGCCGGTTCCGGGAAGACGAAGCGCGCCAGCCAGTTGCCTTGCGGATCCTGCTGCCAGTTCACGAAGTGATTGGTCGGCGTGACCTTCAGCGAATAACTCAGAATCGGCGTGCGCGCATGCGGCGCGGGTCGCAGCCGGATGGTCTGCGGCCCCAGCGTGATCGGCCGATCATATTTGTAATGGGTGACGTGGTTCAGTGCGACGAAGATCGACACAGTGGCGCAACTCCAGCAGCTTTTTTAAGCAGAACACCGGAGGTGCCAGGGATCAAGCTCTAACAACGGGCACGATGTGCCTCGATTGGGGGCGCTTCACCTAACTCAGCCCTCATAGTGAGGAGCGCGCCGCTTGGCGCACGTCTCGAACCATCAATCGGAGTGCTGGGCCATCCTTCGAGACGCGGCGCAAGTGCGCCGCTCCTCAGGATGAGGACGGAGCAGCGGTCCCCCTCACATCGTCGCGCCCAAGACCCAGGGCGCGAACTCCGCGCCGCCGAAATCGAAGCTTTCGCTCTTGGTCGGCGCGCCGGAGGCGGTCTTGAGCATCAGCTCAAAGATGCGCTGGCCGCATTCCCCGACCGTCTCGTCGCCATCGAGGATGGTTCCGCAATTGATGTCCATGTCCTCTTCCATGCGCTTGAACATCGGCGTGTTGGTGGCGAGCTTGATGGACGGTGCTGGCTTGCAGCCGAACACGCTGCCGCGGCCGGTGGTGAAGCAGACGAGATTGGCGCCGCCGGCGACCTGCCCCGTCGCGGCGACGGGGTCGTAGCCGGGCGTGTCCATGAACACAAAACCCTTCTTGGTGATCGTCTCGGCATAGTTCAGCACATCGACGAGATTGGTCGAGCCGGCCTTGGCCATCGCGCCGAGCGACTTTTCCAAAATCGTCGTGAGGCCGCCGGCCTTGTTGCCGGGGCTCGGATTGGCGTTCATCTCGGCGCCCTCGCGTTCGCAATAGGCATCCCACCAGCGCATCAGCCCGACCAGTTTCTCGCCGACCTCGCGCGACACCGCGCGGCGCGTCAGCAGATGTTCGGCGCCATAGGTCTCCGGCGTTTCCGACAGCACCACGGTGCCGCCATGGCGCACCAGCAGATCGCTCGCCGCGCCGAGCGCCGGATTGGCGGAGATACCGGAATAGCCGTCGGAGCCACCGCATTGCAGAGCGACCGTCAACTCGCTGGCAGAGACTTCCTCGCGCGTGACGTTGTTGGCATCGGCCAACACTTCATTGACGAAGGCAACGCCCGCTTCCGTGGTCTTGCGGGTGCCGCCGATTTCCTGGATCTGCATTTCGCGCAGGCGTCCGGCGAGCTTCTGCTCCTGCATCAAGCCACCGATCTGGTTGATCTCGCAGCCGAGGCCGAGCACGACCACATGGGAGAAGTTCACGTGCCGCGCATAGCCGCCGAGCGTCCGTCGCAGCAAGGTGAGCGGCTCGTCCTGCGTCATGCCGCAGCCCGTCTTGTGGGTGAGCGCAACGACGCCATCGACATTGGGATAGTCGGCGAGCGGATTGTGCCCGGTGAAGGGATTCTTCTTGAACACGTCGGCGACCATGCTGGCGACATGGGCGCTGCAATTAACCGAGGTGAGGATACCGATATAGTTGCGCGTGGCGACGCGGCCATCGCTGCGCTTGAGACCCATGAAGGTGGCGGGCAGATCGAAATTCGGCGTTGGCTTGACGTCGACGCCGTAAGCATAGTCGCGATCGAAATCGCCCATGCCCATGTTCTGCGTATGGACATGCTGGCCGGGCGCGATCGGCTGCGTGGCAAAGCCGATGATCTGCCCATAGCGGCGGATCTCCTCGCCGGTGGCGATGGGCCGGATCGCGACCTTATGGCCCGCGGGGATGCGCTCCGACGTCACGACGCCTGTCATCACCTCGATACCGGGCAGCAGCGTGGTGCGCGCGATCAATACGGCGTCGTTGTCATGCAGACGAATGACGGGAGATGGAGCCATCGGGATTTCCTCGCGCGCGTTTTGTGGTCTGGCAGACCTCTTGTTTGGAATGACTCTAGCTGAAAGACGCAGGCGGCGTCAGCCCCGCTGTGGCCCATGATGACGCCGATCAGACATGCGTCATCGCCCCCATTGTTTGCGGCGCGGGGGCGCCGTCGTCGCTTGCATTCCCGGCCCCCGTGAGAGGGCGTGCGGAACGCCGGGTGCCCGTTGCACCCTTGGGCCTGATGCGAATGCGGTCTTCCGCAATTGAGAGTGCATCAGGACTTTCGGAGGCGCCGAGCAAGTGCCCGACGTTCCGCCTGCGGTGTTTTTTCGGTTGCCTGCACATCTGCCATGGCGAACGGTCCCATCACCAAAATTAATGTCCCAGGGCGGAGGGACAGGGTAGCCGCAAAGCACTTGGCCGAACGCGTTTCGATTTGGTCGTCCGTCACACTGTCCAGGGCTCTTTCCATCCGAAGGTCGGCCGTCTCCTTGCCAGTGGCAGTGCTGGCGCAGATCCGTCCTGCCCGAAGACAGACGTCACTCATGAACCGCGTGACGCCGCATCTCCGGCGTCCACCGCATCCTGCCCCGCGAACGTGACGATCGCGATCGCCCCTCTCGATGGGGCAGGACGAAGGGGAATATAAACCTGATGGGGATGTTGTCAACGGAGGATAGGAAAAAATGTTTAGATACCCCAAACGGTCATTCCGGGGCGTGCGCGCATCTTTGCGCGCGGGATTCCCAGCCACTCCAATTGGAGTGGCTGGGAATCCCGCCATGTTCAGCGCAAAACACTTCGAGATTCCGGGCTCATGCCGGCCCGCTTCGCGGCCCGTCCTGCCCCGGAATGACAGCGTGTGGCGGGCCGGACTGCCCAGAATGCCTTGAGACCCAACTACTGCGGCTGCGGCCCCAGGCTCGCGGCGAGTTCGGCCCAGACCGGTGCCTCTTCCTTGTAGAGCGCCTGGCTCGCTTCCAGTGTCATCGGGCCCTCGTCGATACCCTGGCTCTTGAGGAGTTCACGCACGCGATCGCTCTTGCCGGCGCCAACGAACAGCGCGGACAGTTTTGCGACCACCTCCGGCGGCGTCTTCGCCGGAGCCACGCAGCCCTGAAAGGTCAAAAGGCTGTGCGCGCGTGAGGTTGCGCCCTGTTCGAGGAATGTACCGACGTCGGGAAGATCCTTGATGCGGCGGCGCGACACCGCGACGGCGCGCGCTTTCCCGGTTTGCAGCACCGGCAGCGCCGCAGCGTAGCTGCCGATGCCGGCATCGATCGACCCACCGGCGAGATCCTGCCACATCGGCGCTTCGCCGCGATAATGCACCGCCTCCATCTTCAGCCCATACTGCTTGTTGAGCTCGACGATGACCATATGCGCGAAGGAGCCGGACGCATATGTGCCGACATTCACCTTCTCGGCCTTGCGCGCATAGTCGATGAAGTCCTTCAGCGTCTTTGCGCCGACCTTCTCGCTCACCATCAGCGGCAGGCTGCCGCCCGGCATCACCGCGACCCAGGCGAAGTCCTGCGGGACACTGTATTTGATGTCCTTGATGAGAACGGGATTGAGCATATAAGCGGTGGTGTTGCAGATCATCAGCGTGTGGCCGTCGGGATCGGAGCGTTTCAGCTCCATCGCTGCGACAGCGCCGCCGGCACCGGCCTTGTTCTCGACCACAACGGTCTGCCCGAGTTCACGCGACAGATACTCGCCGTAAACGCGCGAGAATTGATCGGTCTGGCCGCCGGCCGCGGAGCCCGCGAGAATCTTGATCGGCTTGGTCGGCCAGCTATTGGCGCGGACGAGTGACGGCGCACTCAACAATGCAGCAGCGCCTGCGCCCGCGGTGACGAATTGGCGTCGATTGAGCAGACGCAAGTTGTTTCGCACGATCATCCTCCCGATTTGATCTTATCTCTGCGGATAAGTGTATCGAGTATGACCGGCTTCGCCTGCGAAGGCAAAGCAGAGTGACACGCACAGATGTTCTAAGAACACATGCAGTAACGCCGCCTCCGGCCTGCATGCCATCAGCCGGAATATTGCCCGGCAGTTGGCGGCGCGTCACGGCTTCGGTGGAAAATGCGTTCGCCAATGCTGCGCGACATCGATGCCGCGGCAGAACCATACGCCATCATGCGCGCTCATATGTTCAAGCATCTTGATGAGCCCGCCAACACGGCCAGGACGGCCGATCAAGCGGTCATGCAAACCGATGGACAGCAGTTTCGGCGCGCCGGCGACGCCTTCCGCGTAGAGAACATCGAACGCATCGCGCATGTAAGTGAAGAACTGCTCGCCGGTCGAAAAACCTGAATTCTCGTTGAAGCGATTGTCGTTGGATTCATAAGAGTACGGCACGACGAGAAACGGGCCGTGCTCGGTCTTCACCCAGTAGGGCAGCTCATCCGCGAGCGAGTCGCGGTCATAGAGAAAGCCGCCCTCCTCCGCGAGCAGCCGCCGCGTGTTGGGACCGGGACGTCCGGTCATCCAGCCGAGCGGGCGGCTACCGGTCAGCTCGGTGAGTATCTCGATCGCCTTGCGGATATGCGCACGCTCGGTCGCTTCATCCACATGGCAATAGTCGATCCAGCGATAGCCATGACTCACCATCTCGTGGCCGCGCGCGACGCAGGCTCTCGCCAGTTCCGGATTTTGCTCCATCGCCCGCGCGACGCCGAGAATGCTGACCGGTGCCTTGAAGCGATCGAGAATATCGAGAATGCGCCAGGCGCCGCGACGGCTGCCATATTCGAACACGGACTCCACCAGCGGAACGCGAACGCCCTCTTTCGTCGGCACGCCGATGTCATTCAGCATGCCTTCGGAGACTGCATCGCCATTCACCAGCGTGGACTCGCCGCCACCTTCGATATTCAGGCTGATGCTGACCGCGATCTTCGCGCCGTTCGGCCAGCGCGGATCGGGTGACGTGGCACCGTAACCGACGAGATCGCGTTCGATCATCGGCTCCGGTCGGATGTCGCCGGGCTTCATCGCTGCAAATTCGGACATAGGGCCTCCGGAATGGCTCGGTCGAACGGCACGGTGCAGGCATCATAGCCGAAGAACCAGTCGGTTTCGGTCGGGCCATGCATCCATGAATTGGCGATGGAAATCTGCTGGATATCGGCGACACGCGGGATGCGGATCATCGTGTAATGCGCGAAGGCCGTGGCGGGATCGCCGAATTCGGCGATGCAGCGGCTGAGGATCGCGGCGTCCTCGATGGCCGCCGAGCCGCCGGCCGCCATGAATGGACGCACCGCATGGCAGGCATCGCCCATCAGCACCACGCGGCCCTTGTGCCAGGTGTCGTTGCGGGGCCGGTCGAAGATCGGCCACACGGTGACGTCTTCGGCTGCCTCCACTGCGCGTTTCAGATCGGGATGCGCATCGTCGAAAGCGGCGATGAATTCGTCGCGGTCGCCCTTCACCGGTGAACCGTCGCCATCCCAGCGCGCCATAGGCAGCGCGGCCATCACATAGACCTCGTTGCGGTCGGGCGTCATGTAATAAGCGAGCGTATGCCGGTCGGGCGCCCACCACTTGGTGCAGTCGTCGATAGCGTCACCCTTGATGCGGCTGGCCGGAAACACCGCGCGCGGTGCAGAACGCCCAATGAAGCGCGGCTCTTCCGCGCCAAGGATGAGTTCGCGGGTGATGGAGCGAATGCCATCGGCGCCGATGGCGATATCGGCTTCCGCGCTTGTGCCGTTCTCGAAGCGCAAAGTGAGCGCGTCGCCGCGCTCCTCGATGCCGGTGAGCTTGTGGCCGAAACGGATGGTCCCGGGCGCGAGCGGTCGCTGCAGCAACTGATGCAAATCGGCGCGGTGGATATTGACAAAGGGGCCGCCGAAACGCGCTTCGCATTCCGCGTCGAAATCGAGCCTGTAGAGCTGCTCGCCCGTATCCCATGCGCGGCTGAGAAACGCATCGGGGCGAATACCGGTGGCGGCGAAGGCGTCTTCGAGGTCGAGCCGGCGCAGCACGTTCGAAACGTTGGCGCCGAGAATGATGCCGGCGCCGATGCGCGAAAAACTCGGCGACTGCTCATAGACCGCGACCGGGAAGCCGGCGCGCTGCAGCAGCCCCGCCACCGTCAATCCGGCGAGACCCGCGCCGAGAACGGCGATCCGTGTTCCGCGATCCATCTCTCACCTCGTTCCAGCGGCGCCACAGCGTCCGGGCCGCAGATCATTCGATAGCTAATGATTTCGCATAGAACGGGCCGATCGCGGCTGTCAAGCGACGGCCTGAGCCGCCTCAGAAACGAGCCATATGCGCGGATTTTACGCGGAATTTCGTTTATCTCGATGAGTTTTTGGGCAGCGTCTCCGTTGATCTTCATCAACGCCGCCCTTAACATTTATTCGATTGCGAACGAATTTGGATGCGCCGCTTGCGCACCGAAAGCCGGCCTCCTCCTCACCCGTCACTGAAGGTCAGACCATGAAATTCCGCGCTCGCCTCACCGCCGTCCTGCTCGCGACCCTGGCTACGGCCGGCGTCTCCAGCGCGCAGGCTGCCGAGATCAATTTCATCACCGATTTCGGCTTCAACGGCCGCCACGCTTATTTCTACGTCGCCCGCGAGAAGGGCTACTACAAGGCCGAGGGCTTCGACGTGACCTTCGTGCGTGGCCAGGGCTCGGCCGACGCCATCAAGAAGGTTGCTGCCGGCGTCGCCACCTTCGGCTTCGCCGATGCCGGTTCGCTGGTGCTGGCGCGCGGCAATGACGGCGTGCCGGTGAAGCTGGTCTCGGTGGTCTATGCGAAGCCGCCGCAGGCGATCTTCGCCATCAAGGGCAGCGGCATCAATTCGCCGAAAGATCTCGAAGGCAAGACCGTCGCCGACACCGCATCAAGCTCGGTGCGCCTGCTGTTCCCGGCTTTCGCCAAGGCCGCCGGCATCGACGCCAGCAAGGTGAAGTGGGTGGTCGCCGAAGGCTCGGCGCTGCCGTCGCTGCTCGCCAACGGCCGCGCGGATGCGATCTGCCAGTTCTCGGTCGGCGAGCCGCTGATTGCAGCAGCCGTGGCGCCGAAGGAAGTCACCCGCATCAACTACGCCGACTCCAATCTCGATTATTACGGCAACGGCCTGATCGCCTCCGAGGAGATGATCGCGAAGAGCCCGGATCAGGTGAAGGCCTTCGTCCGCGCCACCATCAAGGGCATGAAGGACGCCTTCGCCAATCCGGCGGAAGCCGCCACCATCATGGCGAAGTATCAGAAGGAGCTGCAGCCGGCGGTGATCGAAGGCGAGACCAGGCTGGTGAAGGAGCTCGCAGAGGTGAAGGGATCGCTCGGCCATATCGAGCCGAAGAGCATCGCCAGCACCGTCGATGTGATGTCGGCCAACTTCACGCTGAAGAATCCCGTGAAACCGGAAGACCTGTTCGCGCCGGGCTTCATCGACTGATGACGGCGATCCCCGCACACAATGATGCGCCGTCGCGGACTGCCGCGGCGGTGGTACCTGCGATCGATCTCAAGGGCGTCACCAAGACCTATCCCGGCAAAGGCGGCAAGGCGACCCATGCGCTCGGTCCGGTCAATCTGCGCATCGATCCCGGCAGTTTCGTCTCGGTGGTCGGCCCATCAGGCTGCGGCAAGTCCACGCTGCTGCGCCTCGTTGCAGGGCTGGAAATGCCCGACACCGGCACCATGCAGCGCTATGGCACGACGCTCGACGGCCCATCGCATGAAGTGGGCATCGTGTTTCAGGAGCACGTGCTGTTTCCGTGGACCAGCGTGCTCGACAACGTATTGCTTCCCGCCGACGTGCTGGCGCTGCCGAAAGCCGCGGCGCGCGAGCGTGCGCTGAAGCTGCTCGAACTCACCGGCCTGAAGGATTTCGCCCATCAGCGTCCGCAGGCACTGTCCGGCGGCATGAAGCAGCGCGCCGCCTTCTGTCGCGCCATGATCTCCGATCCGCGCCTGCTCCTCCTCGACGAACCCTTTGGCGCGCTCGACGCGCTCACTCGCGAGGAATTGTCGCTCGAACTCTCGCGCCTCTGGCAGGAACTGGGCCGTGCCGCGCTGCTCATCACCCATGACATCGAGGAGGCGATCCTGCTCGGTGACCGGGTGTTGATCATGTCGGAACGCCCCGGCACCATCCGTGCCGACATCACCATCGACCTACCGCGTCCGCGCGATGCCGACACCGTGAAGCTGCCGCGCTTCCAGGAAATCAAGAACCAGATCCGCGACATCATCTTCAACCGAACGGGTGGCTGATCATGTCCTTCTCGCGCTTCATCGACCGCGCCGCCACGCCGCTGATCTATCTGGCCCTGCTGATCGGCTGGGAGTTGATCGCTGACGCCCTGAAGATTCCGACCTGGATCCTGCCGGCGCCTTTGGAGATCTATCATTCAGCCGTGAAGTGGGCGCCGGAGCTTGCCTCCAATACGCTAGTAACGCTACGCGAGACCGTGCTCGGCTTCGTGCTGGCGATCGCGCTGTCGCTGCCGCTGGCTATCCTGATCAGCCTCAACCCGCTGGCGCGCCGGATCATCTATCCGATCCTGCTCGGCCTGCAGTCGGTGCCGAAGGTCGCCGTGGCGCCGCTGATCATCCTGTGGTTCGGCCTCTCCGAATGGCCGAAGATCCTGGTCGTGGTGCTGGTCTGCTTCTTCCCGATCCTCGTCAACATGGTCGCCGGCTTCGAGGCTGCACCAAAGACCATGCTCGACCTGATGCGCTCGCTCGGCGCCTCGCCGCATATGGTGTTCCGCCGGCTGCGCGTTCCCGTGGCGCTGCCGCACTTCTTCACCGGCTGCAAGGTGGCGGTGACCTTCGCCGTGATCGGCGCCGTGATCAGCGAATTCGTCGCCGCGCAGGACGGGCTCGGCTATCTGATCCTGACCTCCACCGCGCAATCGCAGACGCCGCTCGCTTTCGCCGCCATCGCGCTGCTCACTGTGTTGAGTATTGCGCTGTTTCACGGCATCGAGTTTATCGAACGACGTGTGATCGACTGGACGCCGTGACGCCATGACTGACGAGACATCTGGATCGAAACCACCCTCGCGTCGCCCGACGCGCGCGCGCGCGGCAATGCGCGAACAGGTCGATGCCATTTTTGCGCAGTGGCAGACGGAGCGGCCGGATATCGACCCCAGCCCAGTGCACATCTACGGCCTGATCGGCCGGATTCAAATGCAATGCACAGCCCTCATCGATGAGGCGCTCGCGCCCTTCGAACTGACCCGCGGCACCTATGACGTGCTGACAGCGCTGCGCCGCGCGGGCGCGCCCTACAGCCTGTCGCCGAAGCAGATCGCCCAATCGCTGCTGCTATCAGGCGCCGGCCTGACCAGCCGGCTCAACAAGCTGGAAGCGCAGAACTACCTGGCGCGGCTGCCGGAGCCGAACGATCGCCGCACGCTACGTGTTCAGCTCACCTCGGCGGGCGAGACCGTGATCAATGAAGCGATCCCGCGCGTGTTCGACGTGCAGCGGGAGTTGTTGGCACCGCTCGGCCCGGAGGGGCAGCAGCGGCTGATGCAGGAGCTGATGCGTTTTGCAGATGTGATCGACGGACGCCTTTAACACCGTCATTCCCCGGCACACCGATTGGTGTGCCTGAGGGGACGGACCGACGCCGCAGGCGGCGGGGCGGAGCCCGGAATCTCAGAATGTTCATCACCTCTTACACCACGCGCGGAAAGAGGCGGCTCTCATTGCGAGGTTCCGGGTTCGCGCGCCTGCGGCGCGCGCCCCGGAACGACGAGGACTTGGCGTTACGCCTTGCCGCCCGAACCCTTGCGGGTGTCGTTGACCCAGCTCTTCGCGCCGGTGGCGAGAATGCCGCTGTCGTTGAGCAGCGTCACCAGCTTGAAGCCCATGCCGATGTTTTTCGCAGCACCCACGGGGCCCGAGCAGTGAATGCCCGGATTGAGGCCGCGCTTGTCGCATTCCTTGATGAGCTTGTCGTAGATCTTCAGGATCTCCGGCTCCTCGCGGTCGAGCTTCGGCACCAGACCATAGGAAAAGCCGAGGTCGGACGGCCCGACATAGACGCCGTCGATGCCTTCGACATCGAGAATGGCTTCCATGTTGTCGACCGCGGTCTTGGTTTCCAGCATCGGCAGGCAGATGATGTCGGCATTGGCCGTCTTCTGATAGTCGCCGGCGCCGCCATACATGCCCGAGCGGATCGGACCGTTGCTGCGGGTGCCGCGCGGCGGATACTTGCAGTACTGCACGAAGTTCTCGGCTTCTTCCTTGGTGTTGACCATCGGACAGATCACGCCATAGGCGCCGCCATCGAGCACCTTGCCGATGATGCCGGGCTCGTTCCACGGCACGCGGACCATGGGCGTCACCGGATGCGCACCCATCGCCTGGAAGCACTCCACCATCGACATGTAGTCCTGCACGCCGTGCTGGATGTCCACGGTGACGCTGTCGAAACCGCACTGCGCCATCACTTCGGCAGAGAAGCCCGACGGAATCGCGAGCCAGCCGTTGACGGCAACCTTGCCCGCCTTCCAGATTTCCTTGACCTTGTTTGCCATCGTCGATGGTCCTTCTTTTGGTTGGTAGTGATGACTTGAGTGCAGCAGAGTTGAGTTCGAGAAACTACGAGGTTGCCTTCTTCACGGCGTCTTCGCTGACGCCGAAGTCGCGGGCAGTCTGCACGATGGCAGCCCAGGTCTCATCCGGCAATGGCACGCCATTGGCGGTGCGCTCGGCGCGGGTCTTCGCTTCATTGTCGCCGGGAATCAGAACGGCATCGACGCCGGCGGCCGGCTTGGCGCTCTTGAAGAAGTCGACATAGCGCGCGACTTCGCCGTCGAAGAAGTTCGCGGGGTCGATGACCTTCGGATCGATATAGATCGAGAACATGCCATTGGCGAAAGGCCGATCATACTTGGTGGCACCGTTGCCGGTGAGCGCTCCGCCGAGCAGTTCGCAGATCAATGCGAGGCCGGAGCCCTTGTGATCGCCGAAGGCGCGGATCGCGCCGGTGCCCTTGGAGTGATCGCGCGGACCTTGCATCTCATGCGGGCCGTAAAGCAGCGCCGGGTCTTCGCTCAGCGACCCGTCAGGCGCAATCAGCGCGCCCTTCGGCAGCTTCTTGCCGCCGCGCGAGGCGACCAGCACCTTGCCTTCGGCGACGACCGAGGTCGCGAAATCGAGCACCACCGGCATCTGTCCGGGACGCGGAATGCCAACGCAATAGGGCGCGGTGGAGAGACGGCGCTCGACGCCGCCATAGGGCGCGACCAGCACGGAGCCAGCGGCCGTGACAAAATGGATCGAAACGAGGCCTTCGGCAGCCGCCATCTCGGCCCAGTCGCCGATGCGGCCGATGTGACCGGAATTCTTGGTGGCGATGGCGGAGAGACCGGCCGCCTTGCACTTCTCGATGCCGAGCTTGACCGCCTGCGGGCCGACCGTCTGGCCATAGCCGAAGCGGCCATCGACGACGGCGAGCGACGGCGTATCGACGGGGATTTCGATGGTCTGGTTCGGGGTGATCATCCCGTTATTGCGCCAGCGGATATAGACCGGAACGCGGATGACGCCGTGGCTGTCATGGCCGGTGAGGTTCGCTGTCGTGAGATAGGTGGCGATGCGCCGGGCTTCTTCCGGAGAAGAGTCGGCATGGGCGAACACGTCGGCGACGAAATCGATGAGCTTGTTGACTTGAACTGTAACCATGGCGGGACATTCGTCCTTGTTGATGGGCAGCGAGGCCGTCGGTGCAAGCCCTCAATGGGCCGCAAGACCCGCTGCAGGTTTGCCATGACCGCCGAGATAGGCGGCCGCGATGGCCTCGTTGGCCCAGAGATCCTCCGGCTTGCCGCCAAGCACGATACGGCCGGTTTCCAGCACGTAACCCTGATCGGCGACGGATAGTCCCATGCGCGCATTTTGCTCCACAAGCAAGACCGTGGTGGAGAGGCGGATTTCCGTGATGATGCGGAACACCGCTTGCACGATGACCGGCGCGAGGCCGAGCGACGGCTCGTCGAGCAGCAGCAGCCGCGGCTTGGCCATCAAGCCGCGCGCGACCGCCACCATCTGCAACTGGCCGCCCGAGAGCGTCCAGCCGAGCGCACCAGAGAATTTCCGTATGTCGGGAAACAGGTCGAACATCGCATCGGCTTCACCAGACAATTCGGCCTTGCTCGCTTTGCGATTGGAGCCCCCGAGCATGATGTTCTCTTTCACCGTCAGGCCGGGAAACACCCGCCTGCCCTCCGGCACATGGGAGATGCCCATCCGCACGATGGCTTCCGGGCCCAAACCTGCGATCGACTTGCCGTCGAACAGGATGTCGCCCGAGGCCGGCTTGGCGAGACCGGAGATCGCACGCAGCGTGGTCGACTTGCCGGCGCCGTTGGCACCGAGCAGCGTCACCACCTGCCCTTCCTCGACATTGAACGACACACCGCGGAGCGCGACGATTTCGCCGTAACGGACATTGAGATCGTTGATTTCAAGCAGCGGCATCAGTCTGTTCCGAGATAGGCCGAGACGACGTCCGGATGGCGGAGCACCGCCATCGACTCGCCATCGGCAATGCGCCGTCCGAAATTCAGCACGGTGATGTGCTGCGCTGCTTCCGACACCAGCGTCATGTCGTGATCGATGATCAGAATGGTCAGCCCCTGCGCCGCGATGCGCTTGAGCAGTTCATGCAGTTCGAGCTTCTCGGTCGAATTGAGGCCGGCCGCGGGCTCGTCGAGCAGCAGCAGCGTCGGGTTCGCCGCCAATGCGCGCGCAATCTCGATGAGGCGTTGATGGCCGTAGGAGAAGCTGGAGATCAGCTCCATGGCGCGCGGGCCGAGGCCAACGAAAGTCAGCGCCGCCAGCGCCCGCTCGGTCAGCGCGGCTTCGTCGCCCTTGCCGGTGAGCGTATTACCCGGCCGCTCGGCGCCGATGATGACGTTTTCCAGCGCGGTCATCGAGCGGAACAGGCGGATGTTCTGGAAGGTGCGGCCAAGCCCTGCTGCTGCGCGCAGATGCGGCGGCATCGTGGTGACGTCGGTGCCGTCCAGCACCACCTTGCCTGAGGTCGCGTTGTAGAGACCCGAGAGCACGTTCAGCGTCGTGGTCTTGCCGGAGCCGTTGGGACCGATCAGCGCATGCACACCGCCGCGGCGCACGGATATGTCGACCTGATCGACGGCTTTCAAGCCGCCGAAATGTTTCGACAGTCCGGTAACTTCAAGCACCATGTCGCCGCCGGTTGCTGCGGGCTTGAGCTGTAGCGGCGCGCTTGTGACTGCCACCTTCTTGCTGCTGCGCATGCGATCATAGGCCGCAGTGACGAAGCCCCAGATGCCGTCCGGCATGAAGCGGATAATCAGGATCACCGAGAGGCCGTAGATGGCCAGATACAGGCCGGGCACGCTCTTGAGGAAACGCAGCCATTCCGGAATCAGGATCAGAAGACCCGTGCCGATGGCCGAACCGATCGGCGACGCCACGCCGCCGAGCAGCGACATGGTCAGGAACACGATGGATTCGGCGAAGGAGAACTGATCCGGCGAGATATAGGCGAAGCCGCCGGCGAACAGACCGCCGCCGAGCCCACCGAGCACAGCCGATATGGCGAAGGCATAGACCTTGGTGCGGAACACATCGATGCCGTTGACGCCGGCTGCGAGTTCGTTGTCGCGCACGGCGCGCATGGCGCGGCCGAGCCGCGTCTCCGGCAGATGCCAGACGATGTAGCCGACCAAGGCCAGCATCGCGACGCAGAAAGCGAGATAGGATTGCGACGACAGGAACAGCGACGGGCGCCCGATCTTCGACACGCCGTCCGGTCCCTTGGTGAGCCAGATCGCGTTGATCATCACCAGCGTGACGATCTGCTGGAACGAGATCGTCACCATCGCGAGGTAATGGCCGCCGAGCCGCAGCGTCGACAGGCCGAGAACGGCGCCGGCGACCAGTGCCATCACGCAGCCCGCCACCAGACACAGCCAGTAGCTGAGCTGATAGTCCGTGGTGCCGATGCCGACCGCATAGGCACCGAAGCCGAAGAACGCCGCCTGCGCCAGATTGATCTGCCCGCACAGGCCGAGCACCACCGACAGGCCGAACACGGCGATGGCGAAAGTGGTGGCCTGCATCAGGATGTTGAGGATGTAGCCGTCGAACTGCATCGACGACGCCAGAAAGACCACGATGGCGGCGCCGATGAAATACGGCGCGTGACGCAGCAGCAGCGGTTTCGGACGTGTGATGACCACTGCCGGGATGTTGTCGCTGGAGGTGCTCATGCTTTCTCCGCGACACGTTCGCCGAAGATGCCCTGCGGACGGAACACCAGGAACAGCACCAGCACGAGGAAGGCGAAGCCGTCTTTATACGGCACGGAGATATAGGCGGCGCCGAATGTCTCGATGATGCCGAGCGCAAGGCCGCCGATGATGGCGCCGGTGACATCGCCGAAGCCACCGATAATGGTGGCCGCAAACGCCTTCAGCGCGATGGTCGAGCCCATCTGGATCGACACGAACAGGATCGGCGCAACCAGAAGCCCGGCGAGACCGCCGAGCACGGCCGAATAGATGAAGGTGACCATGATCATGGTCGAGACGGAAATACCGAGCAGCGACGCCATCTCCTTGTCCTGCGACGTGGCCTGCAGCTTCTTGCCGATCATGGTGTGTTCGAAGAACCAGTAGTTGAAGATCACCAGCGCGATGGTGACCACAATGATCAGCAGATACTGGCTATCGAGATAGACCGGACCGAGCTGGATGCCGGGCGTATCGAACCAGCCCGGCAGCACCTGCGGCTGCGGGCCGTACAGCGCCAGCACGCCATTGGCCATCAGGATTGAGGCGCCGATGGTGGCGATGATCACAGGCAGATAGGTGCGGTGGCGCAGCGGATAATAGACGCCGAGATTGAAGATGACGCCGATGACCGCCATGCCGGCGAGCGCAATGATAAAGGACAGCCAGTAAGGCAGTTCCAGATCGACGGCGCAGACCACCATGAGATAGGCGGCGACCATCGAGAACTCGCCCTGCGCGAAATTGACGACATTGGTGGCGCGGAAGATCAGCACGAAGCCCAGCGCCACCAGCGCATAGACGGCTCCGATGCCGATTCCCGTAAACAGTAACTGCAGTACCAGATCCATCAGGCGTGCTCGGTGGGAGGTGATTTTGCCAAGAACTCGTCATTCCGGGATGCGCCCGCTTGGGCGCAGACCCGGAATCTCGACATGGTGAGCGCGGCAACAGGCGCTGAACATTTCGGGATTCCGGGTTCGCGACCGCCTGACGGCGCTCGCGCCCCGGAATGACAACGGTGTGGCGGGTTCACGCGCGGAACACGCGCGTGCCCGGGATGACGATTTAGGCCGTCGGTCGACGGCCATCACCGTCAGTTATCGAATTCGATGTGCTTGTCGAAGACGATGTTGCCCTTCTCGTTCTTCACGATGTTGTAGCCGTGCAGACCGTCGCCGTTCTTGTCGAAGTTGTATTCGCCTTCGGCTCCCGGATACTTCTTGACCGTGAGGATCGCCTCGCGGATCTTCTGCGGATCGGTCGAGCCGGCATTCTTGATCGCCGTTGCCAGCACGTTGATCGCATCATATGGCCAGGAGCTCTGGTTATCGGGTGCGACTTTGTAGGCATCGCGATAGGCCTTGCCGAAGGCCTTCGACGCCTCGGAGGAATCTTCCGCGTAATCGGCGACGCCATAGGTGCCGTAGAGCGCGGGACCGGCGAGCTTCAATGCGGTGACGTTGACGATCGAGGGCGAACCGACCCACGGAATGTTGACGCCGAGCTGTCGCAGCTGGCGGGCGAATATTCCGAGATCGTTCTCGAAGGTGAAATAGGAACCGAGGATATCGGCACCGGACTGCTTGATCGCCAATACGACAGGCGTGAAGTCCTGGCTCTGATTGGCATAGCCCTGATCGAGTGCGACGGTTGCACCCAGCGGCCCGAGCGCTTCGGTCAGTGCCTTGCCACCCGCGGTGCCGAAGGCATCGGTCGAATGCAGCACGGCCCACTTCTTCTTGTCGAGATTCTTGACGCCGTATTCGGCGATGACGCGGCCGGAATAGCTGTCATTCGGGCGGAAACGGAACAGCCAGGGATTGCCGAGCTTGGTGAGGTTCGGATCGGTGCCGCCGAACATCACCGGCTTGCCGAGCTTCATGACGTCGGGTGCCATCGCATGCACCTGGGTCGAACGGATCGAGCCGAGGAAACCGACGATGTCGGGATTGGCAGCGAGCTTGGAGAAGGCCAGCACGATGCCGGGATTGGTGGTCTGGTCGTCCTCGATGATCAGTTCGATCTGCTTGCCGAGGATGCCGCCGGCCTTGTTGATGGCCTCGACCGCAAGCTTGGCGCCGCCGGTCGCATATTTGCCCGCTTCCGCCGCCGGTCCCGTAATCGGCGCACACATGCCGATCTTGATCGTTCCCCCGCCCTGGGCGCGCGCGCTGCCAATAATGTAGGGGGCGGTCAGACCAGCGGCCAATCCTGCCGTGAATCCACGTCTCGTGAGCGTCATCGTTCTCTCCCTAAGAGGCCGGACTTGAGCGCCAGCCTTCTTTTGATGGCGGGAGTTGAGCGAAAAATTCCTGTCCTGTCTACAGCCCAGCGAAATTCGTACGACGAATTAACGCTCGCGTGGCGTGCGACAGCCTTGCCGCAAAAATATGCAGATCAGTTATTCACCAGCATCATCGTCATCCGCGCCGTCGGCTGCCGGCATGGCCAGCAGCGCGGCTTCCAGCTCATGCAACAAAGCCTGCAGGTCCGACAATTTGCGCGCGCCGAAGCGCTTCGTCATCTCGGCATAGATCGCCTCCGATGTGGGCGCGACAGCCTCGATCAATTTCAATCCCTTTGACGTGATCGAGACAATGCTGCGGCGCAAATCGGCCTTCAGCAGCCGGCGTTCGATCAGCCGCCTGCCCTCCAGATCGCGCAGGATACGCGACAGACTCGGCCCGAGCAGGAAGGCGACACGCGCGAGTTCCGTCACCTCGATCTCGCCCGACGCCGCCAGCGCGCGCAGGATGCGCCATTGCTGTTCGGTGAGATCATGCGCCCGCAGCGATGGTCGAAAATGTCGCATCACCGATTCCCGCGTTCGCAGCAGCGACATTGGGAGCGACTGCGAGAAGTCGCGCATGGGGATTTTCGCGGCGGCCTTGGCGGCGGTCCGTGGCTTTGATGCTGTCGTCATGGTCGCCTCTATAAGATGATTCTGGCGCACCGCAGTGTGCAACGCACAATCGAATTGTCGCATCCAGGGTTTGATCGCAACAACTTAACATGTTAATCACTTTACCGCGCGGCTTTTCTGCGCGGGATGACGACCCGATGGCACTCACCTCTTCAGAGATTTCAGGCGCGGCGCAGCGCCTGCATCACGCCGAGAAGACGCGGACGCAGATCCGTCAACTGTCGCTGGACCATCCCGGCATCACCATCGACGATTCCTATGCGATCCAGAAGGCCTGGATCGAGATCAAGGTCGCAGAGGGGCGCATCGTGCGCGGCCACAAGATCGGCCTCACCTCCAAGGCGATGCAGAGCGCACTGAACATCGACGAGCCGGATTCCGGTGTGCTGCTCGACGACATGTTCTTCGCCGATGGCGGGCTCGTCCCCACCGATCGTTTCATCGCAACCCGCGTCGAGGCCGAACTGGCTTTCGTGATGAAGACGCGGCTCGAAGGCCCGGACTGCACGATGTTCGATGTGCTCAATGCCACCGATTTCGTGGTGCCGGCGCTGGAAATTCTCGATACCCGCGTCGAACGCGTCGATGCCGCAACCAAAGCCACGCGAAAAATCTTCGACACCATCGCCGATAATGCGGCCAATGCCGGTATCGTGCTGGGCGGCCGACCGATGCGTCCGCTGGACACCGATCTGCGCTGGGTCGGCGCCATGTGCCATCGCAATGGCCAGCTCGAAGAAACCGGCCTCGCCGCCGGCGTGCTGAATCATCCCGCCACCAGCGTCGCCTGGCTTGCCAATAAGATCGCGCCGCATGGGCTTGCGCTGGAACCCGGTCAGGTCGTTCTCGCCGGCTCGTTCATTCGCCCCATCGAGACCCGCAAAGGCGACACGATCCAGGCGGACTATGGCCCTTGGGGCACCGTCAGTTGCTACTTCGCCTGAACAGGGATCACGCATCATGCCGCATTTCACCATCGAATATTCGGCCAATCTCGACGGCGTCGTGGATATCAGCGCGCTGTGCGAGGTAGTCCGCAACGCCGCGGTGCAGACCGGCATCTTCCCGCTCGGCGGCATTCGCGTCCGCGCGATCCGCTGCGAGCATTATGCCATCGCCGACGGCCGCGCCGGCCTCAGCTTTCTCGATATTCTGCTACGGATCGGCGAAGGCCGCTCGCTCGAGGTTCGCCAGAAGGCTGGCGAACAAATTTTCCAGACGATCTCGCACCATCTCGACAATGTTTTCGCCGGCGGCCGATTTGCGCTGTCCTTCGACATACAGATCAACGACAGCGCGACCAGCTGGAAGCGCAATCCCATTCACGACCTGCTGAAAGCCGAGGCCAACAATGGCTAAGACCCCTGCCGATCCCGCCGCTGTCCTTCAGGCCAACACCGAGCGCGCCGCGCCGCTGCTGAAAAAACTCGCGGCCGACGGCATCGGCAATATTATCGACGGCCAGATCGTGCCGTCCTCGTCGGGTGAGGTGTTCGAGACGACGTCGCCGATCGATGGAAGCGTGCTTGCGCAGGTCGCGCGGGGCACGAAAGAAGATATCGACAAGGCCGCCAAGGCCGCACAGCGCGCCTTCAAGGAATGGCGCGACATGGCGCCGACCACGCGCAAGAAGCTGCTGCATCGGGTTGCGGATGCCATCGAGGACAATGCCGACGACATCGCCGTGCTGGAATGTATCGACACCGGCCAGGCACATCGCTTCATGGCCAAGGCCGCGATCCGCGGCGCCGAGAATTTCCGCTTCTATGCCGACAAATGCACGGAGGCCCGCGACGGCCTCAACATGCCGGCCGACGAGCACTGGAACGTCTCGACCCGCGTGCCGATCGGCCCGGTCGGCGTCATCACGCCGTGGAACACGCCGTTCATGCTGTCCACCTGGAAGATCGCACCGGCGCTGGCTGCTGGTTGCACGGTGGTGCACAAGCCGGCCGAATGGTCGCCGGTCACGGCTGACCTGCTCGCAAAGCTTGCCAAGCAGGCCGGCCTTCCCGACGGCGTGCTGAACACCGTGCACGGCTTCGGCGAAGAGTCCGGCAAGGCACTGACCGAGCATCCCGCCATCAAGGCCATCGCCTTTGTCGGCGAAAGCGCCACCGGCTCCGCCATCATGGCGCAGGGGGCGCCGACCCTGAAGCGCGTGCATTTCGAACTCGGCGGCAAGAATCCGGTGATCGTGTTCGATGATGCCGATCTGGACCGCGCGCTCGATGCCGTGGTGTTCATGATCTATTCGCTGAATGGCGAGCGCTGTACCTCGTCCAGCCGGTTGCTGGTGCAGGCGAGCATTGCCGATACATTCATCGAGAAGCTCACAGCTCGCGTGCAGGCACTGAAGATCGGGCATCCGCTCGATCCCCGGACCGAAGTCGGCCCGCTGATCCATGAACGCCACCACGCAAAGGTCTGCAGCTATTTCGACATCGCGCGGCAGGACGGCGCGACCATCGCCGTCGGCGGCAAACCGCATGACGGCCCCGGCGGCGGACATTACGTGCAGCCGACGCTGGTGACTGGTGCGCACAAGGACATGCGCGTGGCGCAGGAGGAAGTGTTCGGCCCGTTCCTCACGGTGATCCCGTTCAGCAACGAAGCCGAAGCGATCGAGATCGCCAATGCCGTGCAATACGGCCTCACCGGCTATGTCTGGACCAATGATGTGGGCCGTGCGCTGCGCGTGGCCGACGCGCTGGAGGCCGGCATGATCTGGCTCAATTCGGAAAACGTCCGCCATCTGCCGACGCCCTTCGGCGGCATGAAGGCCTCCGGCATCGGCCGCGACGGCGGCGACTATTCGTTCGAGTTCTATATGGAGACAAAACACGTCTCGCTCGCGCGCGGGACGCATAAGATACAGAGATTAGGCATCTAGGTTGTCATTCCGGGGCACGTGCGCCCTTACGCACGCGAACCCGGAATGACGAGATAAAAACGCAGGAAACGCCCATGCCCGTGCCGACCCACGTGTTCGATCCGCCCTTCAATATCCTGCGCTCCAGCCACGTCGTGCTGGATGTCGTCGATCTCAAGGCCAGCCGCGACTTCTATGCGAATGCCGTCGGCCTGCATGTCGAGGATGCCGACAGCGAGACCGTCTATCTGCGTGCCGTGGAAGAGCACCAGCATCACTCCCTGGTGCTGCGCAAGGCAGCAACATCGGCGTGCCATCGGCTGGGCTTCCGCGTCGCCAGCGAGAGCGATCTCGACAAGGCCGCCGCCTGGTTCGCCGCCAACGGCATCGTCTATTCCTTCGTCGAGCGCCCGTTCCAGGGCCGCACGATGCATGTCACCGATCCGTTCGGCTTCCAGATCGAACTCTATGCGACCATGGAGAAGCGCCCGCATCTGCTCCGCCGCTTCGATCTTTACAAGGGTTGCCATCCGCAGCGGCTCGATCATTTCAACGTCTTCGCCGCCGAGGTGCAGGACACCGTCGACTTCTATGCGCGGCTCGGCTTCCGGCTGACCGAATATGGCGAAGAAGACGGCGACAATGGCCGCATCGCCGCCGCCTGGATGCATCGCAAGGGCAATGTGCACGACTTCGCCATCACCAATGGCGAGGGGCCGCGGCTGCACCACTTCGCCTATTGGGTGCCGACCGCGATGAACATCCTGCATCTCTGCGACGTGATGGCGTCATCGGGCTATCTGAAGAACCTGGAGCGTGGCCCCGGCCGCCACGGCATCTCCAATGCGTTCTTCCTCTATGTGCGCGATCCCGACGGCCATCGCCTCGAACTCTACACGTCAGACTACCAGACCATGGACACCGACCACGAGCCGCTGCGCTGGTCGCTGAAGGACCCACGCCGGCAGACTCTTTGGGGCGCGCCTGCCCCGCGCTCGTGGTTTGAACAAGGCTCGCCGTTCAATGGGCAGGCCGTGCGTGAGCCGGCTTTCGTGGCGGATGTGACGATTGCGGATTGATGACAATAGAGTGTGAGGAACACGCGCGATGACCTACTCCCGCCTCGCCACCTTCACCGTCAACGGAGCCCTGAAATACGGCGCCGTCACTGACGATGGGATCGTCGATCTATCCGCGCGCTACGGCGGGGATTATCCGACGCTGCGTGAAGCCATCGCGCATGGCGCCTTGCATCGCCTCGCCGATGCCGCGGCCAATCAGCCCGCCGATTTCGCATTGGACGCCATCACCTGGCAGCCGCCGATCCCGGCCCCGGAAAAGATCATCTGCATCGGCGTCAACTATCCGGACCGCAATGCCGAATACAAGGACGGTCAGGACGCGCCGAAATATCCTTCGATGTTCATGCGCACGCCGCGCTCCTTCGTCGGACATGAGGCGCCGCTGGTGCGCCCGCGCGTATCGAGGCAGCTCGACTATGAAGGCGAAGTCGTGCTGGTGATCGGTAAGGCCGGGCGCCACATCGCCGAGGGCGATGCGCTGGATCACATCGCCGCGCTGACGCTCTGTAACGAAGGCACCATCCGCGACTGGGTGCGGCACGCCAAATTCAACGTCACCCAAGGCAAGAACTTCGATGCCACCGGCAGCCTCGGCCCATGGATCGTGCCCTATAGCGACGAAAGCCAGATCGCCGATATCCGCCTCACCACCCATGTCAACGGCGAGCTGCGGCAGGACGATCGCACCTCGCGGCTGATGTTCGGCTTCCGCTATCTCCTGAGCTATATCTCGACCTTCACGACACTCGTGCCCGGCGACGTGATCGTCACCGGCACGCCGACCGGCGCCGGTGCGCGCTTCGATCCGCCACGCTATCTTGTCCCTGGCGATGTGATCGAGATCAAAGCGGACGGCATCGGCACACTGCGCAACGGCGTCGTCGACGAACACTAACGGATTGGAATACGCATGACTGTTCTCACCGGTGGCGAAGCCATCGTCAGCGGGCTCAAGGCGCACGGCGTCGACACGATCTTCGGCCTGCCCGGCGCGCAGGTCTATGGCCTGTTCGACGCCTTTCATCAGGCGAAGCTGAACGTCATCGGCGCGCGCCACGAACAGGCCTGCGGCTATATGGCGTTCGGCTATGCCCGCGCCTCGGGTAAGCCCGGCGTGTTCAGCGTGGTGCCCGGCCCCGGCATTCTCAATGCCAGCGCGGCGATGCTCACCGCCTTCGGCTGCAACGAGCCGGTGATGTGCCTCACCGGTCAGGTGCCGTCCGATTATCTTGGAAAAGGCCGCGGTCATCTGCATGAGATGCCCGACCAGCTCGCGACGCTGCGCAGTTTCGTGAAATGGGCCGAGCGCATCGACTATCCCGCGGACGCGCCGACAAAAGTGGCGCGCGGATTTCGGGAGATGATGTCCGGCCGCCGCGGTCCTGTGGCGCTGGAAATGCCGTGGGACGTGTTCACGCAGCGCGCGGAAACCGCCGCCGCGACGACGCTTGAGCCGTTCGCCGCGCCCTCGCCCGATCCTGACCGGATCAAGGCCGCAGCCGCCCTGATCAAGGCGAGTAAAGCGCCGATGATCTTCGTCGGTGCAGGCGCGATGGATGCGGGCGACGACATCCTCGCACTCGCCGAGATGATCGACGCGCCCGTGGTCGCGTTCCGCTCCGGCCGCGGCATCGTCAGCAATGCCCATGAGCTGGGCCTCACCATGGCCGCCGCCTATAATCTGTGGCCGCAGACCGATCTGATGATCGGCATCGGCTCGCGGATGGAATTGCCGACCACGTTCCGCTGGCCGTTCCGGCCGGAGGGGCTGAAGTCTATTCGTATCGATATCGATCCCGTCGAATTCAGACGGCTCACGGTCGATGCGCCGATCGTTGCCGATGCGACAGAAGGAACGCGCGCGCTGGTCGCCGCCGTGAGTAAGGCCGGATACACGAAGACATCGGGCCGCCGCGAGACGATCCGCGCCGCCTCGGCGAAAGCGCAGAAGGACATCCAGGCGATCCAGCCGCAGATGGCCTATCTCGACATCCTGCGCGACGTGCTGCCCGACAACGCCATCGTCACCGACGAGCTCTCGCAGGTCGGCTTCACCTCGTGGTTCGGCTTTCCCGTCTATCAGCCGCGCACCTTCATCACCTCGGGCTATCAGGGCACGCTCGGCTCCGGCTTTCCCACCGCGCTCGGCGCCAAGGTCGCGCATCCGGACCGGCCCGTCGTTGCCATCACCGGCGACGGCGGCTTCATGTTCGCGGTGCAGGAACTGGCGACGGCTGTGCAATTCAAGATCGGCGTGGTGACGCTGGTGTTCAACAACAATGCCTATGGCAATGTGCGGCGCGACCAGTTGCAGGTGTTCGACGGCCGCGTGGTGGCGGCGGATCTGGTCAATCCGGATTTCGTCAAGCTCGCGGAATCCTTCGGCGTCGGTGCTATCAGGGTGACGTCACCGGCGGAGTTCAAGCCGGCGCTGGAAAAGGCACTGGCCGATGGCGGGCCGTATCTGATCGCGATCGACGTCCCGCGCGATTCGGAAGTCAGTCCGTGGGCGTTCATTCATCCGAAGAAGCCTTCTTAACCTCTCCCCGCTCTGCGCGGGGAGAGGTCGACCGGCGTAGCGTAGCGAAGACGGTCGGGTGAGGGGCGAGGCAAGAAAGAGGACACATGCTCAACCTGTCGGGTCGAAGATGTGCGATCCGAGAGGAATAGTTCGCAGCGACTGCAGTGGATGCCCCTCACCCGCCGCGCCCCTCGATGCTGCGCATCGAAAGGCGCGTCGACCTCTCCCCGCAAATGCGGGGAGAGGTTAGCGCGTTACTGCTTCACCGGCGGATCCAGCAGCGTGCATCCGCCATCCGCGATCGGCCGCATGATGTCTTCCGCCTTCACCTTGCCCTTGATGGTGAGCAGGTCCCACTCGCCTTTGACCTCCGACGGCTTCTTCACTTCTGCCAGCAGCATGTCGTTCATCAGCCGGCCGTCCTCGCGCACGCGGGCGCCCGGCGCGAAGAAGTCGTCGACCGGCATCGCCTTCATCTGACGCATCACCTTCAACCCGTCATTCTCGTTGGCGGCTTCCGCAGCGCGCAGATAATGCTTCACCGCGCTATAGACGCCAGCCTGCGCATGGGTCGGCATCTTGCCGTGCTTGGCCATGAAGCGCTTGCCGAATTCGCGGCTCTTGTCGTCATTGTCCCAGTAATAGCCTTCGAGATACTGCACGCCTTGCGTGGCCTCCGAGCCTAGCGCCTTCACCGAGGTGAGATAGAAGATCAGCACGGCGAGCTTCTGCTTGCCCTCGCCGATCTGGAATTCGCGCGCCTGCTTGATATTGGTGACAGTGTCGCCGGACGCATTGGCGAGCGCGATCACCTTGGCGCCAGAGGATTGCGCCTGCAGCAGGAACGACGAGAAATCCATCGTGCCGACCGGATGCTTCACCGCACCGAGGACCTTGCCGCCGGCAGCTTCCACCACTTTCGAGACTTCCGCCTGCATGGCGATGCCGAATGCATAATCCGCCGTGATGAAATACCAGGTATCGCCGCCCTGCTTGACCACGGCCTTGGCGATGCCCTGCGCCAGCGAATAGGTGTCGTAGAGCCACATCGCGGCGGTCGGCGCGCATTGCTTGCCGAACACCTCGGCCGTGGCCGAACCAACATGCACCAGCACCTTGCCGCGCTCGCGCGCCATGTTCTGCACCGCCAGCGAGATCGCGGAATTGCCGATATCGAAGATCGCATCGACGCCCTGCTGATCGTAGAGATCGCGCGCCAGCGACACGCCGATATCGGTCTTGTTCTGATGATCGGGGCCGAGCAGTTTCACCGGCAGGCCACGCACCTTGCCGCCGACATCGTCGATCGCAAGCTGCGCCGCAACCACGCTGCCGGTGCCGCCGGCATCGGAGAATACCGAACTCTTATCGTTCAGCACGGCGATGGTGAGAGGTTTGGTGATGGGTTCGGCAAGCGCCGAACCGTTCAGGCAAGCAACAGCAATGGCAGCCAATATGCCCATTCGGGTCATTGTCGTTTCCTCGTTCTGGTTTTTATTGAGGAAAGCGTAATGGCGGCTGAATGCCTTGGCCAGCGAAATTTAATCGATCGATTAAATCGAATTCCGACGTACGGAAAGCATCAGACGACTGGTATCGATGCGCTCCGCCGCTGCAGCCGAACCGCAGCGAGTGCCAGTAGTCCAGCACCGGCCACAGCCCAGCACGCGATGGGCGCCCAGTGCAACAGCGGCGCATAATCCGGCAGCTTCTGCAATCCGCCGGCGACCGCAGCCATGCGTGCGAAAGTCGCGAGCGCGAGCGCCGAGAAGACGAGACCGATGACCTTGCCTTCCGCGCCGGTCTCGCCGATCGCCATTGCCGCCGACACCGCGCTCATCATCATGCAGCCCCATGCCGCGCCGGCGATGAACTGCGCCGCGATCAGCATGTTGAGATTGGCAGCGAACTCCGCGCCGATCACCGCAAGCGCGCCGAGCAATCCGGCGGCGCCAATGACGACGATGCCGCCCTGACGCTTGACCACCGCGCTGGCCGGAAACATCGCAATGTTGAAGCCGATCCAGAATATCGGCATCAGCCATTCGAGATCGGCCGGCTTGGCGAAGCGCAGAAACATCGGCGCGCTGTTGATGCTGAAATGCAATTGGAAACCAAGCGCGAGAATGACCATGGCAGCGATGAACAGCATGGGCATGCGGCCGAGCGCCTTGCCTTGCGCCGGCGAAGCCTTTGCCTCACGGGCGCTGACCTGCACGAGGCCCCGCTCGACGCGCGACAGCGCCAGCGTCACGATCAGCAAAACCACGCCGGCAACAACGAAAGGCAGCCGCGGATCGACGCCGCGCAATGTCGCGCCGAGATAGGGCGCCAGCGCACCGGCGACGCCATAGCCGAGCATGGCCAGCGCAGCGAGAAACGGCCGCGACGGGCGCGCGGCATATTTGCCGAGCAATGTCAGCGGCGGCGCGCGCAAGGCGGAGGATGTCGCCGACCAGATCACGATCAATACAATGAGCGCGACTTGCGCCTTCGGTCCCTGCCCGGCGACGAAAGGCAGCGCGACGAAGGCCGCGCAGGACACCGCGGTCAGGATGCCGACAATGAGACCGAGCCGCCCGACCACGCGCGCGATCCTGTCAGCGACCAGACCCATCGCCGTATCGGTCACAGTGAAAATCGCCTGATCGAGCATCAGGATGACAATCACGACGGTCGGCGCAATGCCGACATCGGCGACAAGCTTCGGCAGATAGATCACATAGGTGACCCAGCCCAGCGTGAAGACCAGTTGCAGAACGGCGAGATAGACGCCCGCGCCATTGCTGGTGGCGGCCTGTGTGCCGGTTCGTTCCTGCTCGCTCATGGTCCCCTCGCCCCACCCGACCATAGAATGGTCGCGGCAGCCAAGGAAAGCGTTCAACGCTTCTCTTCCTTCCCTTCTCCCCCGCGCGAAGCGAAGCTTCGCTAGGTGGGAGAAAGTGGCGCGGCCGAAGGCCGTGCCGGATGAGGGGTAATGCTGGAGCTCCGCTGCTACCCCTCTCCCGTCTTCGCCGCGCGAAGCCACCCTCTCCCACCCTGCACAGCTTCGCTGTGCGTGGGGGAGAGGGAAGATCAGCGCGTCACTGCGTCTTGCGGAACGTCAGATTGATGCGCTGGCCGCCCATGACTGGATGCTCGCCGTCGGGGAGCGGCGTGACGCCGTGATAGGCCAGCCGCGACAGGCCGCCCCAGACCACGACATCACCATGGGTCAGACGATAGCGCTTCTGCGGCGCGCTGCGGGTGAGACCGCCGAACAGGAAGGTCGCCGGCAGGCCGAGCGACACCGAGACGATGGGCGCTCCGAGATCGAGCTCGTCCTTGTCCTGGTGCAGCGAAAGTTTGGCACCGGGCTTGTAGCGGTTGATCAGGCAGGCATCGGGCACGAAGGCCTCGAAGCCGGCACGAACCGCCGCGCGTGCGGCGAGATCGTGAAACGGCGCCGGCATTTCGGGCCATGGCTTGCCGCTATCGGGATCGACGGTGTCGTAGCGATAACCGCGTGCGTCAGACACCCATCCGACACGGCCGCAATTGGTCATGGCGACCGACATGGTGTGACCGCCCGGCGTGACCAGATGGCGGAACGGCGCCGCCTTCACCATAAGGCGCAGCGCCGCGATTACATTTGGCTGTTCGGTGGCGAAAAAATTGCGCAGCAGCACCGCGCCCTCGGCGAGCTCTTCACACGCAGGCTGGTCATCCCTGATATCGGCGAACAGATCGGTCATCGCGGTTGTTCAGTCGTCCCGTCACTTCGCATCGTGAAAGATCACCCCGAGCGTATGGCGCCGGCCGGACTTCACCCGGCTGACGCCATGGCGCAGATTGACGCGATAGCTGCCGCGCGTGCCGGCAACCGGGCGATGATGCACGGCGAACACCACCGCATCGCCCTGCCGCAAGTCTACCACTTCGGCGCGCGACTGCATGCGCGGCCGCTGCTCCGTCAACACGAATTCTCCGCCGGTGAAATCCTCACGTGGCGCCGACAGCAGGATCGCGACCTGCAACGGAAACACGTGTTCGCCATAGAGATCCTGATGCAGGCAATTATAGTCGCCGGCTTCATATTGCAGCAGCAACGGCGTCGGCCGGGTCTGGCCGGCGTCTTGGCAGCGCTTGAGAAACGCGGCGTGATCGGCGGGAAAGCGCACGTCGATCCCCATCGCCTCGTTCCAGCGATTGGCGATCGTGCTCAATGGTCCGTAGAGCGCCGGACGCAGGCCCGCGATCGGATCGGGCAGCGGATAATTGAAATACTTGTATTCGCCGCGGCCGAAGCCGTGACGGCCCATGACGATGCGGCTGCGGAAACGGGAATCGTCGGGATAGAGCGATGCGAGGGCGCGGCACTCATCGGCGGTCAGCAGTTTCTCGAACACGGCGCAGCCCTGGGCGTCAAGTTCGGCGCCGATGCGCTGCCAGTCGATGGCGACGATGCGCGTTTGCGACGTGACGTCGTTGGGTTCCGGGCGCTTCTTCGCGAGTGAAATCATGTCATCGCCTCCGTCATCCGACCGCGATCATGTTGTCATGGCCTGTTGGCCATTTTGAGGAGATGGGCGGGTGAAGCCACCCGATTTCCGGATGCCTCTCACTGTCATTCCGGGGCGCGAGCGCCACTTGGCGATCGCGAACCCGGAATCTCGGCATGGGGGTCTCCGGGAGCCAAACACGTCGGGATTCCGGGTTCACGCGCGCGAAAATGCGCGCGTGCCCCGGAATGACGAGTGTCGGACGCCGACGAGCGGGTGGTTACCCCACCACCGGCAATGTCTTCACGTCATAGCCATGGCTGATCTTGCGCTTCAGCACGGGATCTTCGATCTCGTAGTCGAAACGATCGGCCGGGCGGATGCCGCCCTTGGCGGCGAAGGTGCCGCCGAACATGGCGGTGCCGTCTGGCAGCGTGTCGCCGCCAAAACCCTTCTTGATCAGCTCGGCGACCGGCAACATGCCGCTCAGCAGGCCTTCCTGATACAGCACCTTCTCGCCCTTGATGGTGGCCCAGGAGCGCAGGATGATCTGGTCCCAATGCGGAAGCAGCTCCGAGAGCTCCCACACCACCGGCGCGATCGGCTTGTCGCACATCTGCTTCGACACGGTGATGTTGTAGGTCTCGACCTTGCGGTCGGTGTGGTCGGAGCCGACACCGACATAGGTCTTGCCGCCCGACGCGATCAGGCAGAATTCGACTTCGCCCGATGAATTCTCGTCGGTGCATTCGATCATGCCGTCGGTGGTGAAGCGGCGGGCCGAGCAGCGGTAGTAGATCGGCGTCGAGGCCGGCGGCGCGATGCCGAGCGCCTCGAGTTCCTTGATGTGATGATCGCGCGCGACGGGATCGCGGCCGGTCCAGCCGGCGATGACGCCCTGGGTGATCTTGAGCGTCAACGGCGTCTTGGTGCCTTTTGCGTCCAGCGTGAACGCGATCTCGGTGGTCATATGGTTCTTCCTTGCTTGCAATTGAAAGTGAGCTCCGGCGTCGCGCTCCCTCTCCCCGCCTGCGGGGAGAGGGGTGGGGTGAGGGGGAGCCAGCGATTGAAACACCGGCTCCCCCTCACCCGGCGCTGCGCGCCGACCTCTCCCCGCAAGCGGGGAGAGGTTAATAAACATCAGCCACGAACGAGCGTCTCCATCCCCGCGGCGAGTTCGAAGATGCGGCGGTCGGAGCCGCCGGCAGCTGCCAGCATCAGGCCGACGGGCGCTTCATCCTTGGCGTGGATCGGCAGCGAGATGGCGCAGCCGTCGATCATGTTGATCAGCGTGCAGTTGCGCAGCGCCATCAGGTTCTGCTTGGAGAACACCTTGTCGTCTTCCATGTCGGCAATCGACGGCGGCGTGATCGCGCAGGTCGGCAACACCAGCGCATCGTAAGGCGCGATGCGCTTTTCGGTGCGCGCGATCAGCGAACGGCGCATCGGCAGCAGATCGAGATAGTCGGCGGCGTTCTGAGTCTCGCCGCGCTGGATGCGCAGCGCGACTCTGGGATCATAGACGTCGCCCTTGCTGGCCAGGAGATAGCGATGCCAGGCGTAGGATTCAGCAGCCGTAAAGCCGCCCTTGGTGCTCATCGGCGCGATATCGTTGAACTCAGGCACTTCGATGCGCTCGATGATCGCGCCCTTGTCGGCGAGCTTCTTCAGCGCGCGTTCGAAAGCGGTGGCCACGACGGGATCGAGATCGTCCATCGCCATGGTGGTCGGTACAGCAAGGCGCATGCCCTTGATCGGGCGCGGCGTGAGCTCAAATTCCGGTTCGCCGGCCAGCACAGCATCCATCGCCGCGCAGCAGGCGACCGAGCGTGCGAGCGGGCCGATGCTGTCGAGCGTAAAGGACAGCGGCACGGCGCCATCGAGCGGCACGCGGCGCTGCGTCGGCTTGTAGCCGACGATGCCGTTGAAGGCCGCGGGAATGCGGCAGGAACCGCCGGTGTCGGTACCCAACGCCGCATGCGCCATGCCATCGAGCACGGAGACAGCGGCACCGGAGGACGAGCCGCCGGGCACATGGCCGACCTCGCGCTTCCACGCGCCTTTCGGGGTGCCGTAATGCGGATTGGTGCCGATGCCCGAATAGGCGAATTCGACCATGTTGGTGCGCCCGATCACCACGAAGCCGGCACGGCGCAGGCGCGCGACGGTCGGCGCGTCGGCGTCGGCCGGCGCGGAATCGTCCAGCGCGCGCGAGCCTGCGCGGGTCACCTGACCCTTGATGTCGAACAGGTCCTTGATGGAGACCGGAATGCCGGCGAAGCGCGACGGCGCGGCATTGGCCTTGCGCAGCGCATCCATCGCATCGGCGGCGGCGAGTGCCGCATCCTTGTCGACGTGAATGAAGGTGCGCTCGCCCTCGCCGTTCGGATCGGCGATTTTGGCCAGACAGGCTTCGACCAGTTTGCGGGACGTGGCGCGGCCGGCGGCAAGGTCGGCGGCCAGGCTGGCGAGGGTCGGTGCGGTCTGGTGGAAGTCGTTGCTCATGGTCGCGGCATCCTGTGTGTCTTGCCGGACCCGCAGGTGGTCACGGCGCCCGGTCGGTATCGCCGAAAGTGTCCTCGATTTCCAGATCGAGCAGCGCGGAGCTGAGCGATTTGCCATGCGCATCGAGCGCCAGCGATCGCGTCACCCCTCCGCCAAGCGCCTGATCCATCACGAAGTTCAACGCTGCGAGATTGGGCAGCTCGTAGCGGACCACCTCGCCCGCGACGATGCCCGCAAACAGGGCCTTCACGCGCGCGGCGGTCACTTGGGATACTATCAACGGATATAGCTTTGCGTCAAAGGCAATTACCGAGATGTTGGAAATGTTGCCTTTGTCACCGGTGCGGGAATGGGCGATCTCGCGCAGCTTCACGTCATGCTCCCTGAACCATCCGTACCTACCTACCCTGCCTGGTTGCAGCGGGACAAGCCTCGCACGCATTTCAACCTGAATTCCACGTCGTCCCGCAGTGAGCAGATACGGCCATGCAGCACGCGCGCTGGACCGCCCCCGGTGGAATGTGGAATGTCCATCCAGAGGACAACGAACGGGGCCAAATCCCCGTCCAAGGGAGAGAACACCACACATGGCTGAACCAGCCCGCGCGCGGCCGAAACCGACACCGGAAACCCAGCATTATTGGGACGGCGCCAAAGCCGGCGAACTCCGCCTGCAGCGCTGCGACGATTGCAGCAATGTGTATTTTCCGCCGCGCCCGTTCTGCCCAGGCTGCGCCTCGCGCAAGGTCTCGGTGTTCAAGGCCTCGGGCAAGGGTTTCCTCTACAGCTACGTCATCAATCACCGCCCCGCTGCGCCGGGCTTCACGCCGCCTTACGCGATTGCCGTGGTCGAGCTTGAGGAAGGTCCGCGGCTGATGAGCAACATCATCGATTGTCCGCAGACGCCCGAAGCGCTCGAGCTCGACATGAAGCTCGAGGTCGCCTTCGAGAAGCTCGACGACGCCATCACCCTCCCCGTATTCCGTCCGGCGAAGGGCTGAGATCATGCGCAGAAACGCAGTCGCCGTCGTCGGCGCAGCCGAGACCACCGAGCTCGGCGTCATCCCCAACATGTCGCAGATCCAGCTTCACGCGGATGCGGCCCTCAACGCCATCAAGGATGCCGGGCTGAAGCTGTCCGACATCGACGGCATCGCCACGGCCGTCGAGACGCCGCAGCAGATCGCGCATTATCTCGGCATCACCCCGACCTGGGTCGACGGTACATCCGTCGGCGGTTGCTCGTTCATGCTGCATGTTCGCCACGCGGCCGCGGCGATCGAGGCCGGCCTGTGCAAGACGGTTCTGATCACGCACGCGGAGTCCGGCAAGTCGATGATCGGCAAATTGCCGCGCTCGATTCCGGCCGACAGCCTGCAGGGCCAGTTCGAGGCGCCCTATGGCGTCTACGGTCCGCCAAGCATGTTCCCGATTCCGGTGCTGCGCTACATGAAGACCCATGGCATCACCCATGAGCAGATCGCCTCGGTCGCCGTATTCCAGCGCGAATGGGCCGCGAAGAATCCGCGCGCGATGATGAAGGCGCCGATCACGGTCGAGGACGTGCTGAACTCGAAGATGATCGCCTATCCGTTCCGCATCCTGCAATGCTGCCTCGTCACCGATGGCGGCGGCGCGCTGATCCTGACCTCGGCGGATCGCGCCAAGGATTTCCCGAACAAGCCGGTCTATATTCTCGGCACCGGCGAAAGCGTGGAAACGCCGATGGTGAGCCAGATGAAGACCTTCGATTCATCGCGCGCCTTCACGGTGGCCGGACCGACCGCGTTCCGCGAAGCCGGCATTACCCACAAGGACGTCGATCACCTGATGATCTACGATGCCTTCGCGCATCTGCCGCTGTATGGTTTGGGCGATCTCGGCTTCATGCCGCATGAGGAAACCGGCAAGTTCATCGCGGACGGCAACACCCGCCCCGGCGGCAAGCTGCCGATGAACACCAATGGCGGCGGCCTCAGCTATATGCATTCCGGCATGTACGGCATGTATGCGCTGCAGGAGAGCGTGCGCCAGATGCGCGGCATCGCACCGGCACAGGTGCCGGGCGCGAAGATTTCCGTCTGCCACGGCGTCGGCGGCATGTTCGCCGCGTCGGGCACGGTGATTTTTACGAACGAGAAGTAACTCACACTCGGTGTCATTGCCGGGCTTGACCCGGCAATCCATCTTCTTCGGAAAAAGCATCTTGCGAAGACAGATGGATACGCGGGTCAAGCCCGCGTATGACGACTGAGAGTATTTCGCCAGAATTCACCACCAAAAGGAAAACCACATGGCATCTACCAAATCACTCGACGGCAAGGTCATCGTCGTCACCGGCGCGGGCCGCGGCATCGGCCGTGGCATTGCGCTGCTCTGCGCCGCTGAAGGCGCAAAGGTTGTCGTCAACGATCCCGGCGTCGGCACCGACGGTTCGGGCGGCGATGGCGCGGCTCCGGCCGAGCAGGTCGTCGAGGAAATCAAAGCAGCCGGTGGCACCGCCGTTGCGAACTTCGAGTCGGTTGCCGAAGCGATCCCGGCCAGCAAGATCATCAAGCAGGCCGTAGACACCTACGGCAAGATCGACGGCGTGGTGAACAATGCAGGCATCCTGCGCGACGCGATCTTCCACAAGATGTCCATCGATGCGTTCGAGATGGTGATCAAGGTCCATCTGATGGGCTCGTTCTATACATCCCATGCTGCCGCGCGATATTTCCGCGAGCAGAATTCCGGCTCGTTCGTGCACTTCACCTCGACCTCGGGTCTGATCGGCAATTTCGGCCAGGCCAATTACTCGGCGGCCAAGCTCGGCATCGTCGGCCTGTCGAAGTCGATCGCGCTCGACATGGGCCGCTTTGGCGTCAATTCGAACTGCGTCTCGCCCTTTGCCTGGAGCCGCATGATCGGCTCGATCCCGACCGAGACCGAAGCCGAGAAGGCCCGCGTCGAGCGCATGCAGCGCATGGGTCCGGAAAAGATCGCACCGCTGGTGGCGCATCTGCTCTCCGACGACGCCAAGGAAATCTCCGGGCAGATCTTTGCCGCGCGCATGAACGAGATCTTCCTGATGGGCCAGTCGCGCCCGCTGCGCTCCATCCACCGCGCCGAAGGCTGGACCCCGCAGAGCTTGGCCGAACACGGCATGCCGGCGCTGAAGTCGTCCTTCTACAAGCTCGACCGTTCGGCTGACATCTTCAGCTGGGATCCAGTCTAAGCGTTTAAATCGGCTCGCGGGAGCATCACTCCCGTGAGCCGATTTCTACAACCCAGAATTTAAAACGAAACAATATTACTCAAATAGCTATGCATAGCGGTCTTATCTGACCCGAGATCGCGCTAATTTCGTCATAAAGAATTCAAACGCCGGCCAAGACCGGCTATGTCACCAGCAATCAACGGGTTTGACGTCACGCATGTGCGGACGAAACCGCATTTGCTGGACGAACATCATGACAGATCACGCGGGCGCGATGCCCTCCGCGGCTATGCCGCATTCCAAGCCGCTGAATTCCCCCGCCCGCGTTTTGCTGGCGAGCCTGATCGGCACCACAATCGAATTCTTCGACTTCTACGTCTACGCCACCGCCGCGGTGCTGGTGTTTCCAAAACTGTTCTTCCCGGCTGGCAACGACACTGCCGCGCTGCTCGCGTCCTTCGCGGTGTTCTCGATCGCGTTCTTTGCGCGTCCGTTCGGCGCTGTCGTGTTCGGCCATTTCGGCGATCGCGTCGGCCGCAAGACCACGCTGGTCGCAGCATTGCTCACCATGGGCATCTCGACCGTGCTGATAGGCCTGCTGCCGACGCATGCGCAGATCGGCCTCGCTGCGCCGCTGCTGCTGGTGCTGTGCCGTTTCGGTCAGGGCTTTGGACTCGGCGGTGAATGGGGCGGCGCAGTGCTGCTCGCCACCGAGAATGCACCGGAAGGCAAGCGCAACTGGTACGCCATGTTCCCGCAGCTCGGTGCGCCGCTCGGCCTGTTCCTGTCGTCCGGCACGTTCTTCATTCTGCTGCACTTCGTCTCGCCGGAAACGTTCCTGAGCTGGGCGTGGCGCGTGCCGTTCCTCGCCTCCATCGTGCTGATCGCCATCGGCCTGTGGGTGCGCCTGTCGATCACCGAGACGCCGGAATTCCAGAAGGCCATCGAGAAGGCTGAGCGCGTTGCCGTCCCCAGCATGGAGCTGCTGCGCAAGCACAAGCGCAGCCTCGTGCTCGGCACGCTGGTCGGTCTGATGACCTTCGTGTTCTTCTATGTCTGTACCGCCTATCTGCTGTCCTACAATGTCGGTATCGCGAAGATGTCGCTGCTCGATGCGCTCAAGGTGCAGATCGCCGGCGCCATCGCCTTCGGCACCACCAACATTCTGGCTGGCCTGCTCGCCGACAAGATCGGTCGCCGCACGCTGCTGATCGCCAATTGCCTGATGGTGATCGTGTTCTCGTTCTTCCTGGCGCCGCTGCTGTCAGGCGGCGTGGCGGGCATCTATGCCTTCGCGCTGATCGGCCTGGCGATCTTCGGCATCAATTACGGCCTGATCGGCGCCGCACTCGCGGCACCGTTCCCGACCACCGTGCGCTATACCGGCGCGTCGATGACGTTCAATCTGGCGAGCATCTTCGGTGCCTCGCTGGCGCCTTATATCGCCACCTGGCTGCAGGCGAATTATGGGCTCGCTTACATCGGCTATTACGTGCTCGCCGCCGCGGTGATCACACTCATCGCGATCTTCGTGTCAGACAAGCACGAGGTTTGAGCGCGCTCGCATGACGATCTCAAAGGGGCAGCGCTGGCGCTGCCCCTTTTGTTTGTCAGTTCGACGCCTGCTGCCGCTTGAGTTCGTTGCGGGCGGCGTCGCGCTCGAATTCGCCGTCGCCCCGGCACACCTCGGCGGCCTGTTTCAGATAGGGCAGCGCCTCCTGCGGCTTGCGCTTCACCATCAGATACTGACCGAGATAGAACGACACGCCGCAAGGGCCGAAGTCGTCGTCGAGCGGCATGTTCTTCATTTTGGCGAGCATCTCGTCGCGGGTCATCTGGCCGAGATAGAGCGCCACCATCGGCCACGGCCAGCCCTTCCGATCGAGCGTGTCGGTGTTGCGCTTCAGCTCGCCAATATCGTAATCGCCGCTACGCGCCCGCGCGATGTAGCGCAGCAGCTTGCCCAGTTCGTATTGCGGCGTCTTCTCGACCACATCGCCGAAGTCGGCGGCAGCCTCGGCGAAATGTCCCTGGATGAAGTTCATATGCGATCGCCGGTTACGGGTGTCGGGATCGTCCGGCCTCAGCTTTAGCGCCGCGTCCAGGTCCGGGATCGCGCCGGCAAAATCGCCCTTGCGCGCAAAGGCGATGCCGCGGTCAACATGGGCGCCGACGTCGTTCGGATCGCCGGCCAGAACGACGTCGAAATCCGCGATCGCGCCGTCATTGTCGCCCCGTCGAATCCTGACGTCAGCGCGACCACGGTGGGCATAGGTGTCGCCGGGCTTGATCTGCAGCGCAGCGTCGTAATCGGCCAGCGCCTTGCTAAAGTCTTTCTTGGCGGCACGGCTGTTACCGCGCAATGCGAACGCCGCATAGTCTTTCGGATCGACGCGGATGGCTTCCGAGAAATCTGCGATCGCGCCATCGATGTCGGCCAATCTCTTGCGCAACATTCCGCGTCCGCGATGGTAGGACGAATTGCCCGGCTGCAGGCGAATCGCCTTGTCATAGTCGGCGCGCGCCCGCACGAAATCGCCCTTGGATTCATAGGCGCTCGCCCGCGAGCCGAAGCCCGAGGCGTAAGTGGGATCGAGGGCGATCGCCTTGTTAGCATCCGCGATAGCCAGATCGAATTCGTCGAGGCGGTTGTGGACCATGGCGCGCGCGCCATAGCCTTTCGCAAGATCAGGATTGAGTGCGATGAACGCAGTAAAATCCGCGCGCGCCGCCTCCATATGGCCGAGTTCGAAGTTCCCGATGGCGCGAAGGCGAAGCGCTTCGGAGCGCTCGGCATCCATTGCGCCGGGACGATCGATGATATCGCTACAGCCTGCGATCATCCGCTGATCCATCGGCGGGCGACATCCATTATCCGCGTGCGCTGACAATGATGTGGCGAACAGCAATGCTGCAGAAGCGACTGCAACGCGCATGTGACAGCAAAACGACGACATGGGAACCACACATCAGTATGAGAGATTTGGCCATTGGTCGCGTGGAACTATCAAAACGTTCACTGCGCTGCGATGCGCGCTTGTGCACCGCCATGACCGCGCGGCAGCATCGAATTGTGTAGCATCGCCGTCGCAACGGTATTTAGACTGCTGGCAATAACTGGAGCAAACCAGAAAAGCCGGGAGGACGACGATGCCAACTCAGCTCGACGCGAACGACGCAGTTCAACCCGCCGCAATATCCAACTCACTCAGTCGCAGAAATATCCTAGGCAGCGCCGCTGCATTGGTAGCGACGACGCTGATCGCACCTGATGCACTCGCGCGCAACTTCGGTCGCGGCGCGGAACCGCAGCGCTATCCCGATCCCGATATCGTCGTCATCGACGCCAATCGCTTCAAGGCGAGAGTCGGCAACACCGTCATCAAGCGGCTCTATACGGGCTGCCTGTGGGCGGAGGGACCGGCGTGGAATGCACAGGGTCAGTATCTGATCTGGAGCGATATCCCTGCCAATCGCCAGTTGCGTTATCTCGACGATGACGGCCACATCTCCGAGCGCTTCCGCTATCCATCCGAGGAGAGCAACGGGAATTCGTTCGACACAGAGGGCCGCCAGCTCAGCGCGCAGCGCACGCGCCTTGTCCGCTTCGAGCACAATGGCAGCGTCACGACGCTCGCCGAACAGGCCAACGGCAAGCCGCTGAACGGGCCGAACGACATGGTGGTCAATCCCGTCGACAAGGCGATCTGGTTCACCGATCCCGGCTACGGCGCCATCAATCTCTATGAGGGGCAACGCGCAGCGGCGGGCGTCACGCAGCCGCACCAGAAGGAAGCGGTGTATCGCATCGATCCCACGAGCGGCCAGATCAGCAAGGTCGCGGACGATCCGTTCAAGCCGAACGGGCTCGCCTTCAGTCCGGATTACAAGAAGCTCTATGTCTGCGACACCGGCATCACGCATTATCCCAATGCCAAGAATGTCGTCTGGCAGTACGACGTCGACGGCGGCAAGCTCTCGAATGGCAAGCCGCTGATCGACATGACGCTGGACGGCAAGTCCGGCTTCCCTGACGGGCTGCGCGTCGATACCGAAGGCAATATCTGGGTCGGCGCCGGCTGGGTCGGCGAGGGCTATGACGGCGTGCAGATTTTCGCGCCGGACGGCCAGCGCATCGGCCAGATCAAGCTGCCGGAAACCTGCGCCAATGTCTGTTTCGGCGGCAAGAAGCGCAACCGGCTGTTCATGACCGCGAGCCAGTCACTCTATGCGGTCTATGTGGAAACGCAGGGCGCGCATTTCTGTTGAGGGACGCTTTCCCTCCCTCAAGCGGCGAAGCCGCGCAGTGGGGAGGGTGGCTGGCCGAAGGCCAGACGGGTGGGGTGCCTCCTAAGCGACGGTGCTTGCGGAGGCACCCCACCCGTCTCGACCGCTGCGCGTTCGATCCACCCTCCCCACTGCGCACAGCTTCGCTGTGCTGGAGGGAGGGAAAGAACTACCCGCTGTTCCTGAGTCCCGCCGAGATGCCATTGATCGTCAGCTGAATCCCGCGCAGCACCTGCTCGTCCGGATTATTCGCACGGTGCTCTTTCAGCAGCTCGACTTGCACGTGGTTGAGCGGATCGAGATACGGGAAACGGTTGCGGATCGAGCGATCGAGCAGCGGGTTGTTTTGCAGCAAGCGCTCCTGCTCCATGATATCCAGCAGCGTCTCGATGCACAGATGCCATTCGCCGCGGATGCGGCCAAAGATGGTCTCGCGCAGCTTTTGGTCGGCGACGAGCTCAGCATAGCGCGAGGCGATGGCGATGGAGCTCTTGGCCAGCACCATGTCCATGTTGGACAACAGCGTGCGGAAGAACGGCCATTCGCGGTGCATCTCCTGCAGGAACGCCATGCCCTTGTCGGGATGATTGGCGAGCCACGCCTCGATGGCACTGCCGAAACCATACCAGCCGGGCAGCATCAAGCGGCACTGCGCCCATGAGAACACCCAGGGAATGGCGCGCAGGTCCTCGATGGCGCGGGTCTTCTTGCGCGAGGCCGGACGGCTGCCGATGTTCAGCGTCGAGATCTCGTTGATGACGGTGGATTCCCAGAAGTAATCGACAAAGCCCTCGGTCTCATAGACCAGCCCGCGATAGGCCTTGAAGGCCAGTTCGGAAATCTCCTCCATGGCTTCGAGATATTCGCGGCGCGGCGCGCTGTGCTTTGGCGCCAGCAGGCTTGCTTCCAGCGTTGCAGCGGCGAGGATTTCCAGATTGTTGCGGCCGACCTCGGCGTTGGAATATTTGCTGGAGATGATCTCGCCCTGTTCGGTGATGCGGATCTGCCCATCCACCGCGCCGCCGGGCTGTGCCAGGATCGCATCGTGGCTCGGGCCGCCGCCGCGGCCCACAGAGCCGCCGCGGCCGTGGAACAGCCTGAGCCGGATGTGATGCCGTTCGAACACTTCGATGAGCTCGATCTCGGCCTTGTACAGTTCCCAGCCGGAAGTGACGAAGCCGCCATCCTTGTTGCTGTCGGAATAGCCGAGCATGACTTCCTGCACCGCGCCGCGGCTGTCGACCAGCTTGCGATAATCATGCAGCGAGAACATGCGGTCCATGATGGCTGCAGAGGCCTGCAGATCCTCGATGGTTTCGAACAACGGCACGATATTGATGGCGCTGCGGCCGGAGCAATCGACGAGCCCGACCTCCTTCAGCAGCACTGCGACTTCGAGCATGTCGGAGACGCCCTTGCACATGGAGATGATGCATTGGGGGATTGCCGCCGCGCCGAATTTCGCGTGAACCTGCGCCGCCATACGGAACAGCGCCAGTTCGCCCAGCGTCTCGTCGCTGTATTTGACGAACAGCGAGCCGAGCGGCCGCGCGTTCTTCAATTCATTCGTCAGCAGCGCGATGCGCGCTTCCTCGCCGAGCGCGAGATAGGACGTGCCGGGCATCGCGGCGTCGATCAGTTCGGCGACGGTGCGCTCATGCACGGCCGAGTTCTGCCGGATGTCGAGACTGGCGAGATAAAAACCGAAACAATCCACTGCGCGGCGCAATTGCCGCAACCGGCCGCGGGCGATGACAGCGGAATTATCAGCGATCAGCGAGCGATCGAGCACGTCGAGATCGGCCTTGAATTCCGCCGCTGATGCATAGGCCGGGGCATCGCCCACGGCCGCGCGGCGGTTCGGCAATTCAAGCGCATGGGCCGTCGCCGCCATCCGCGCATAGACGCCGGAGATCGCCAGACGATAGGGCTCGCCAGCGCGGTGCGGCGATGGATCAGGAGAGCGTTCGGCTAATGCGCGGAGTTCATCGGAAACATCGGCGAGATGCGCCGCCATCGACAGCTCTGCGCCCAGCGCGTGAAGTTCGTCGAGATAGAAGCTGAAGGCGCGCCGGCTCTGCAGCATCATGGTGCCGCGCATCACATCTGCCGTGACGAACGGATTGCCATCGCGGTCGCCCCCGATCCAGCTGCCCATGCGCAGGAACGAGCCGAGTTCGGAAGCGCCGCCCTGCGCGCGCAGGCTGTCCTCCAGCACACAATGCAGCCGCGGCACTTCGCGCAAAAACGTATAATCGTAGAACGACAATCCGTTGGCGACCTCGTCGAGCACCGTCAGCTTGCTCCGGCGCAGCAGGTTGGTCTGCCACAGCGTCACGACGGCGCGGCGCAACTGTTCCTCGGAGGCCTCAATCTCTTCCGCGGTGAGCTGCATGCGCTCGCGCCGGTCCAGCAATGCCGCGATTTCCATTTCGCGGTCGATGGTGCTCTTGCGGCGCACTTCCGTGGGATGCGCGGTCAGCACCGGCGAGATCAGCGCCTGTCCGAAGAACTTGCTGAGCAGCGCGGCATCGATGCCGGCCTCGCGCGCGCGCTTCACCGCATGGGCCAGCGTGCCCGATGCGTTAGCCGCATTCGCGCGCTGCGCCCGCATCCGGCGGATGTTGTTCTGGTCCTCCGCTATATTGGCGAGATGGGAGAAATAGCTGTAGGCGCGAACGATGCGCACGGTCTCGGCGATCGACATGCCGTCAAGAATGGCTTCGAGTTCACGCCGCGCCAGCTTGTCCTCGTCGCGGTGAAAACGGACCGAGGTCTGACGGATGTTTTCGACCAGGGCGAATACCGCTTCGCCTTCCTGATCGCGCACGGTGTCGCCAAGGATGCGGCCGAGCAGCCGGATGTCCTCGCGCAGCCGGGCATCGGCCTCCTGGTGAGCAGGATCGTCACCGCGCTGGGATGCGGGTTCTTCGGTGGACAGGGTCAGGGACACAAGGACGCTCCAGGAAGTTGCCGGCGCCCCATTTGGTCGCAAGTCATGCTGCGACGCAAGACGAAGTTGGGGGGATGGACGACGCCTCCTCAGGTGTCGTCCCCGCGAAGGCGGGGACCCATAACCTCCGACAAAGAAATATAGACGGCAGAGCCGCGGCGATCCCGCTTCAACTATAGCCTCGGTGTGTATGGTCCCCGCCTGCGCGGGTACGACGCCATAAATCGCGGAACTCAGCCCTTCGGCTTGACCTTGCCGAGAATGCGATCCGCCTCGGTGCGCCAGTCGGCGCTGCGCGCGAAACCCGCCTCGCCCTTGGTGCCGAACAGCCCGTCATCGGCGAGATCCGCGACCCAGCCCTGCCGCTCGGCCGTGCCTTCGGCCGACCATGGCGCGAGCCCGATCTCACGGACGGTCTCGGCGACCTCGCGCACTTCCTCGCTGCGGCGGCGGCCGTGCTCGATGACACGTTGGAAGAAATAGGCGCCCTGCTTCTCCCAGTCGATGCTCGGAAACGTCTCGACCAGCGAGGCGATCACCGCGTCCTCGACGCCATAGGCGCGCGCGGTCGTAAAGCTCTCGATCACCATGGCCTCAAGGCCCTTGATCATGATGCTGCGGCACATCTTGGTAGCCGAGGCGACGCCGAGCTTGTCGCTGGCGACTTTCGCATCGAAGCCGATGGCATTGAGCAGCGGCGCGAGATCGCGCGCGCCGGTGCCGCCGAGCAGCAGCGGCACCCTGATGCGGTATGGCGGGATCGAGGTCATGACCGCGCCCTCGACATAGCGCCCACCGGCGCCATCGATCAACACGGCCGCACGTTGCTTCGCGCCGGGAGATGCCGAGTTGAAATCGAGAAACCATGCCTGCGGCTTCAGACCGGGCACACAGGCCTGCGCGGCTGGCACTGTCTGGCTTGCGGTCACCGCACAGACGATGAAATCCGCGCGTGAGGCGAGATCGGCATGCGAAGATGCGAGCGTGACACCATGGGTCTCGGCGTGGTCGCAGAGCGCCCCGGCATCTGCCCCGTCGAGCTTGAGATCATAGGCGCTGACGCGGATATCCTGCTTGCGCAGGTCTTCCGCGAGAATGCGCCCGACTTCGCCATAACCGATCAGGCCGACGTGCCACTGGTTCGAACGTTCAGTCATATTGCTTACTGGACCTTGATGTTTGCCGCCTTCAGCACCGGCCCCCATTTGTCCGCTTCGGCATGCATGAATTTGTCGAAGTCGGCGGGCGAGGAACCGACCGGCGTGGCATCGATCTTCTTCAGCGCCGCCAGCACCACCGGATCCTTCAGCGCCGTCACCAGATCCGCATGGATCTTCGCCACGACATCGGCCGGCATGCCGGCAGGTCCGAGGAATCCCCACCACACCGCGGTATCATAACCGGCGACGCCGGATTCGGCGACCGTCGGCACATTGGGCAGCGCCGCCGAGCGCGTCGCCGTCGTCACCGCCACGGCACGCACCGCGCCGCCTTCGAGCTGGCCGACGATCTCGGGCAGCGGATTGATGCTCATGGGAATATCGCCAGCAATGACGGCCGTGAGCGCCGGCGCACCGCCCTTGTAGGGGATCGAGACGATCTTGGTGCCGGCCATGTGGTTCAACAATTCGCCGGCGAGATGCGCCGAGGTGCCATTGCCCGACATGCCGTAGGACAAAGAGTCCGGCTTGGCTTTCGCTTGCGCCAGCAGCTCTTGCAGATTCTTGGCCGGATTGTCCTTCGACACCACGATGGCCAGCGGCGAATAGGCGACTTCGCTGATCGCGGTGAAATCCTTGAACGTGTCGTAGGGCAGCTTCGGATAGAAGAACTGATTAAGCGGATGGCCCGACGCGACAAGGATCAGCGTGTAGCCATCGGGCGGCGACTTCGCGAGCGCCTGCGAGGCGATGATGCCGCCGGCGCCCGGACGGTTGTCCACCACGGGCTGCTGGCCCCAGGTCTTCGACAGCGACTGCGCAAAGGTCCGCGCCAGCACATCGACCGCGCCGCCGGCCGCATAAGGCACGAGGATCGTCACCTGCTTGCTCGGAAAGGTCTGGGCGTACAGCGACGGGCTGGCGAAAGACAGCAGCGCAGCCGCCGTGGCGATGGCCAGTTTCATGGGCGCAGGCAAAGACACGGGCATGGGTTGTCGTTCCTCTTGTAATATCGCGCAACAATCTCGTGTCGTTGCTACTTGATATGGCTACTTGGCTGTGGTCGCAGCGCGCAGTCCGGATCGTGCGATGGCCGCATCGACCAATCCCTGCGCCTTCACATCCTCGGTGAATTTGCGGACAAATGCCATCCCCTCGTCGCGCCCCTTGGGGATCGCGATGGCATGCCGCTCGACGCCCCAGCGACCGTCCAGCACCTTCGCCCCCGGCGCTTGCTCTGCGAGTTCGAACAGCGTCGCCTTGTTGGTGGCGAACACATCGATGCTGCCAGCCATCAGCAGGCCGGGCGCAAGCCTGATGGCGGGCACGCGGACGACTTCGGCATTCTTCAAATCGCGTGACAGAACCGCGTCGGATGAACTTCCGGCGGTGACGCCGACATGGACGCCTTTGACGTCGACATCATCGGGCCCCGCAACCCTGGACTCTTTCGCGACGAGATAGCCAAGATCGCTTTCCAGATAAGACGGGCCGAAATCCATGTCGTTCGCACGCGCAGCCGACGCATTGGTGAAAGCGGCATCGACGGCGCCTGTCTTCACCGCTTCGAGAACCTCGGCATTCCTGGAGAACACCACCGGCTCATAGGGCACGCCCAATTGGCGCGCGAGCTCCTTGCCGAGATCGTAACCGACACCACGCGGGCCTTCGGTTTGCGATACGAGAATAGACGTCGGTGTTCCCGGATAGAGCCCGACACGCAGCTTGCCTGATGGTGCGAGGATCTGCTTCGGCTCGAGGTCGACGGCAACTGCAGGACCGGCAAACGCTGCCACCAGGAGCATGATTGCCGCGATCTGCGCGGCAAGTTTGTTTCCAACCGTTGCCACGCGCATCATCACCCTCCTAGATCGTCCGCCCAGCCTTGGCCCAATAAGGATCGCGCAGCCGGCGCTTGAAGATCTTGCCGGAGTCTTCGCGCGGCAGATTGCTCTGGATCTCCATCTGCTTCGGCACTTTATAGTCGGCCAGCGCCTTCTTCAGGTCCGCGCGCACCGTCGCCAGGTCGAGCACCACGCCGGGCTGCGGTTCGATGACCGCCATCAGGGACTCGCCGAACTCCTCGTCAGGAATCCCGAACACCGCGCAGTCATGCACCCCGGGCAGCGCATGCAGCGCGGCTTCGATTTCGGCGGGATAGATATTGACGCCGCCGGAGATCACCATGTCGCGCTTGCGATCGCAGATGAAGACATAGCCGTCGGCATCGAGATAGCCGACATCGCCCGAGGTGATGAAACCGTCGCGGTCGATCTCGGCGCGCTTTTCGGGCTTGTTGTGATAGGTGAAATCCGGATTGCCTGATATGCGCGAATAAATCTCGCCAATCTCGCCCTGAGGCAGAATCTCGCCGTCATCGCCGAGAAAACGCAGTTCGGCGCCGGACGCGATCTTGCCGACAGTACCCGGCTTCTTCAACGCGTCTTCGGAATTCGCAAAGGTCACCGCGCCGGATTCGGTGGAGCCGTAGAATTCGTAGATCACCGGTCCCCACCAGTCGATCATCGCAGTCTTCACATCGGCGGGGCACGGCGCGGCGGCATGGATGATGTGGCGCAGCGACGACATGTCGTATTTCTTGCGGACGTCCTCCGGCAGCTTCATCAGGCGGATGAACATGGTCGGCACCATGAAGATGGTGTCGATCTTCTCGTCCTGCACCACGCGCAGGAATTCTTCGGGATCGAAGCGCGGCATCATCACCAGCACGCCACCGAGGCGCCCGGCGCGCAGCGCGAAGGCATTGGGCGCCGAGTGATAGAGCGGTCCGGGCAGCAAAGCGCGTGCACCGGGCTTGAGGCCATAGACGCGTGCACGCATCTGGTCGGCGGCCGCCGCCTGCTCCGGCGTCGGCGCGAAACGGCGCACACCCTTTGGATGGCCGGTGGTGCCCGATGTGTAGATCATGTTGTGCGGCTGCGGCAGCGCGGGGCCGTCATAGGGCGCCTGGTCGGTCAGCCAGCTCTCCAGATCGATGGCGCCGTCCGGGGTGCCGAGCCGTGCGGGATCGACCTTGTAGTTCGCGACGATCTCCGGCGGCGTCGGCACGCTCAGCGACACGATGCCCTGCGGGATCGCCTCGCGCAGCTGATGCAGCATATCGGCATGAGCGATCAGGACGTTGCTGCCGGAGTCCTTGATCACATAAGTGATCTCTTCCGGCTTGAAGTGCCAGTTCACCGGTACGCCGTACGCGCCGAGCTGCGCCACCGCATAGGCCGCTTCAAGAAACGCAATGTCGTTGCGCATCAGGATGCTGACGCTGTCGCCCTGCTTGACGCCAAGCCGCGACAACCCGCCGGCGATGCGGCTCGCGCGTTCGGTCAGTTCGGCAAAGCCGCGGCGGCGATCACCTGAGATGACGCCTTGAAACAGGGAATTTGTCGACATGGATACGTTTCCGGATTTTTGTTGTTTTTTGTTTTAGCGAGACTTCCACGCCTTCATTGCGAGGAGCCCTTGCGACGAAGCAATCCAGTCTTCGTTTGTGACTTTCTGGATTGCTTCGCCCAAAGAAAGTTGGAAGTCCAACTTTCTCAGGGCTCGCAATGACGGCTGAGAACGTCGCGGGCTAATCCACAAATTTCGGCGCACGCTTCTCGATATTCGCGCGCACGGCTTCGGTCTGGTTCGGTCCACCCATCAGTTTCATCTGCTCGACGGATTCGGCGAGCAGCGCCGGACCGGGATCGACCGCAAGATTGTTGAGCATGCGCTTGGCGGCGCGGATCGCATCGGGGCTCTTGCCGGCGATCTCGCGCGCCGTCTCGAGTGCCGCGGCACGCGGATCGTCGCAGATGCGCGTGGCGAGGCCGTAACTCAGGGCTTCCTGTGCCGAGAAGATGCGGCCGGTGTAAGTGAGGTCGCGCAGGATGTCGTCGCGCACGAGGCTGGCGAGGATCGGCGTGCCCGCCATGTCGGGCACGAGACCCCATTTGATTTCCATGACTGACATTCGCGTGTCCGGCGCGAGAAACCGCATATCGGCGCCGAGTGCGACCTGGAATCCGCCGCCAAAGGCGACGCCATGAACCGCCGCGATCACCGGCACCGGCAATTGACGCCAGCCCCACACGGCCTGCTGGGAATGATTGCAAAGACCGTGTGTGCGCAGTGACAGGTCGCGCTTCTGCGCGCCGCCAATACCGTCGCCGCCGCCCTCATTCATCGCGGCGAATCGTCCCATGTCGAGGCCGGCGCAGAACGCCCGGCCCTCGCCGGACAGCACCACCGCGCGCAGGCCCTTCTCGTGGCTCAGGCGCTCGGCGGTATCGACCAATGCCGCAAACATCGCCGCATCCAGCGCATTCATCTTGTCCGCGCGGACCAGCCGAACATCGGCAACGCCATCCGTCATGGACACAGAGATGCGGTCTTCCATGGGTGGTTTCCTTCCTAGACTTGTTTTTCTTCCCGCTTTACACGCAAGCGGTATCGGGTTTAGTCAATCAACTAATTAACCCGTCCGCATCCTCTTAAAGCAGGACCCTCCCATGTTCAATCAGCAGCTCCTCGCAGGCCGAAAAATCCTCGTCACCGGCGGTGGCACCGGTCTCGGCAAATCGATGGCGGCGAAATTCCTCGAACTCGGCGCCGAAGTGCATATCTGCGGTCGCCGCAAGGCTGTATGCGACGAGACCGCAACCGAGCTGATGGCGGAATTTGGCGGCAAGGTCTCCAGCCACGGCGTCGACATCCGCGACGCCGCGGCGGTCGATGCGATGATCGAAGGCATCTGGGCCGATGGTCCCCTCACCGACCTGATCAACAACGCCGCCGGAAATTTCATCTCGCGGACGCAGGACCTGTCGGCGCGCGGCTTCGACGCGGTCGCCAACACGGTGATGCACGGCACGTTCTACATGACCCATGCGGTCGGCCGCCGCTGGATCGCCGACAAGGTGCCGGGCAATGTGGTCTCGATCACCGTGACCTGGGTACGCAACGGCAGCCCCTATGTGGTGCCCTCCGCCATGAGCAAATCGGCGATCCATGCCATGACCATGTCGCTGGCCACCGAATGGGGCCGCTACGGCATCCGCCTCAACACCATCGCGCCCGGCGAAATCCCCACCGAAGGCATGAGCAAGCGCATCAAGCCCGGCGACGAGGCCGGTGCCCGCACCCGCGCATGGAATCCCATGGGCCGCGTCGGCAAGATGGAAGAGCTGCAGAATCTCGCGGTGTTCCTGATCTCCGGCGGCTGCGACTGGATATCAGGCGAGACCATCGCCATGGACGGCGCGCAGGCGCTCGCCATGGGCGGCAACTTCTATCAGCTGCGCGACTGGTCCGATGCCGAATGGATCCAGGCACGCGACAGCATCAAAGCGCAGAACGAAAAGGACAAGGCGCAGCGGGGGTAAGAGCCGCAAAATAATTCGACCGGCAGCGAGGCTCTCCCATGCGGGAGGCCTCGCTTTGTTTTTTGATCAACGCGCAACCTGCAACCGCTCGCGCGCAACCCTCATGGCCTCGTCTTCGGACGCAACGACCGCGGAGTTGATGCCGAACGCCTTCGTCGCAAGTGCCGACTGGGCTTCCACGAGAACGCGTGTGACGGCATTCGGCTCGACGGCAATGATGGCACGGCAAAGCAGCGCGAGCGTCGCTTTGTTGCGCTTGAGCCAAAGCCCCCTCGCTTTGCGATCTTCATGCGCCTCATCATGATGATGACTGGCCATGATCATGACGAAAGGCTGCTTGCGGCCGATGAGATCGTCCATCTCGACCTCCCACTGCGCCGCACTTCCTGGCTGAAGCTCATCATGCCGGACCCACACGATCGGGAAGGCCGCAACATCGTGAATGAGAAAGGCACCGCTATCGAGGCTCATCGTCGTCTCCTGACTGTTCGTTGATCTGCATGCGGAGATAGACCAGGTCGCTTAAACCCGTTAACGACATTCGGACGCAAAATAATGAGAACCGGCCAGGCTGGAGCGGTTCTGAAAAGGCATGGTGTCATGACCTCGCTCACCGAGCGCCTCGACGGACCATCCGCAATCGCTATCTGGGGCAGCGATGAGCCCGGCGATGCATTTCGGCTCGGCACCCGCGAACTCGACTGGCATCATCACCGCCGCGGCCAGTTGTTCTGTATCGAAAGCGGATTGATCCGCCTGCACACGAAACAGGGCTCGTGGCTACTGCCGCCGCAGCGCATCGGCTGGCTGCCGCCCGGGCTCCATCACAAGGTGACCCTGAGCGGTGTACTGAGCGGATGGGGCGTACTCCTGACGCCGGCCGCGAGCCGGACATTGCCGTCGCAGCCCTGCGTCATGGGTGTCAGCGATCTGCTGCGCGCGCTCGTCAGACGCGCTGCGGGTTGGACGAATGCGGATCGGCTCACGCCGGCGCAGACGCGCGTCGTGGCCGTGCTGCTCGACGAAATCCGCGGTGCGCCGCAGGAGCCGCTGCATCTGCCGATGCCGACGGATATCCGCGCCTTGCGTATCGCCAATGCGCTGATCCGGCGGCCGCATGACGCGCGCACGCTGCATGAGCTTGGCGAATGGGCTGGCCTGTCGGAACGAACGGCACGTCGCATCTTCATGACGGAGACCGGCATGGGCTTCACGCAGTGGCGGCAGCAGGCGCGTCTCATGCTGGCGTTGGAACGGCTGGCCACCAATGAACCCGTCGCGGATGTCGCCGAAGCGCTCGGCTATGCCACGTCCAGCAACTTCATCGCGATGTTTCGACGGGCGTTTGGCGAGCCGCCCGCGCGCTATTTTGCAAAACAGCGCAGGACGCGCGACGCCGGGTGAGTGAAGTCCGCGCATGTCTCACCGCACCGCAGCACCTTTCTCATCTTGTCAGCCCTCCCGGACACCCTCACACTCTCCGCAACTAAAAATAATCGGAGGGAGGGAGACACATGTCCGTTGCGGAAGCGGCCACGCTGGCCGATGTCATTCGCGTGCAAGCACAAACGCGCGGCGATTCAATTGCGCTGGTGTTCGAGGGCCGCGAGACCAGCTACAGATCACTCGACCGCAATGCCAACCGCGTCGCCAACGGGCTGATCGCGCTCGGCGTAAAGCCGAACGAGCGCATCGCCTATCTCGGCAAGAACAGCGACCTCTTCATCGAGCTTCTTGCCGGCGCCGTGAAGGCCAAGGTGGTGACGGCGCCGGTGAACTGGCGGCTCGCCGGACCGGAGATCGCCTTCATCATCGATGACGCGAAGGCACAGGTGCTGTTCGTCGGACCGGAATTCGTCGATCTCGTCCGCAGCCTCAAGCCACAAATGCCGGGCGTGCGTATCGTCATGACCATGGAAGGCGGCGCAACCGAGTGGCAGGATTTTACGGCCTGGCGCGACGCGCAGAGCGAGCGCGACCCGAACCTCACCATGACCAAGGACGATGTCGCGATCCAGCTCTACACGTCGGGCACGACAGGCAAGCCGAAAGGCGCGATGCTGTCGCATCAGAATTTCCTGTCACTGCTGCGCATCGGCGGCACCGACGAGAACCCTGACTGGAATGTCTGGACCGCCGACGACGTCTCGCTGGTGGCGATGCCGGTATTTCATATCGGCGGCGTCGGCTGGGCGGTGTTCGGCCTCTATCACGGCGCCAAGAGCGTGATCGCGCGGGAGTTCGATCCCAACAAGGTGCTCGATTTCTTCCGGGACTACGGCATCAGCAAACTGTTCCTGGTGCCGGCAGCGATGCAGTTCATCGTGCGGCAGCCGCGTGCGCGGGAGATGGATTTCAGCAAGCTGCGCTACATCATGTATGGCGCATCGCCGATTCCCGCCGCCCTGCTCAAGGAATGCATCAGCGTGTTTGGCTGCGGCTTCGTGCAGATGTATGGCATGACCGAGACCACCGGTACCATCGTGGTGCTGGCGCCCGAAGATCACGTCGAGGGCCGCGATTGCATGCGCTCCGCCGGCAAGGCGCTACCGGGAATCGAGATCGCCATTCTCGATGTCGACGGCAAGCCGCTTGATGTGGGCGAAGTCGGCGAGATCGCAACGCGCTCGGCATCCAACATGGTGGGCTACTGGAATCTGCCGGATGCGACCGCGCGCACACTGGGTCGCGACAACTGGCTGCGCACCGGCGATGCCGGTTATCTCGACAAAGACGGATTCCTCTACATCCACGACCGCATCAAGGACATGATCATCTCCGGCGGCGAGAACATCTATCCCGCCGAAGTGGAGAGCGCGATCTGCGATCATCCGGATGTGGCGGAGGTCGCCGTCATCGGTATTCCCGACGATACATGGGGCGAAGCGGTGAAGGCCGTGGTGGTGCTGAAGCCCGGCAAGGAGCTCAGCCCAACCGATCTGATGAAGTTCACGCGCGAGCGCATCGCAGGATTCAAGGCGCCGAAGACGATCGACTTCATTGCAGCATTGCCACGCAATGCGTCGGGCAAGATCCTGCGACGGCAGTTGCGCGATCCCTATTGGGTGGGGAAAGAGCGGCAGGTGAACTGAGAACCTGTGTAGCTGCCGCCTTATTCTGTCGGCGCTGGGTATATCGATACAGCGAAGACGAGGAACTTCGTCATCTCGCTACCGCGCGGCTCCTCCGGGATCATCCGATAGCGCTTTCAGCTAATTGTCTGATGGAGACGTTGAGCGTAGCGTTATGACGGTCAGCCGAACGGCTAGTGAACCTCGTGTGTCCGTTGTAGAGGCGCGAAGTCATGCGCGGCGAGATTCGTGACATCAGTTCAGGCAGGGGCAAGGACCCCGCCACCCCGCGCGTCGGAACGCCGCGTCGCCTTGCGGCGATCGTTGTGGGGGACATCTGCGGATATAGCCGCCTCATGGAACTCGACGAGGAAGAAACGCATGCGCGCGTCAAACGCATCGAGCGTGACCTCATCGAGCCGAGCATTACCGAGCACGACGGCAAACTCGTCAAAAGGACTGGCGATGGGTTCATTGCGATATTCGATAGTCCGGTCGAAGCCGTTCGGTGCGGCATCGTCATCCAGCAAAGCATGATCGGGCGCAACGCTGCGCTGCCAAAGAGTTCCTGGATCGAATATCGCATTGGCGTCAATCTGGGAGACGTGATCATCGAGCCGAATGATGTCTTCGGCGATGGCGTCAATATCGCCGCGCGCCTCGAGGGGATTGCCGACCCCGGCCAAGTGTACATCTCGGGTGGCATCTACGAGCAGATCAAGCACAAGCTCGTCTGCGGTTATGAGTCGCTTGGAGACCGCAAGATCAAGAACATTACCGACCCCGTGCGCGTTTACCGGGTGCTTCCTGATCCCGCGGCATTCAACAAGGCACGGAAGCGGCGTGAACATGTTCTGATCATTTCGTTTTGTGCCATCCTGCTGGCTCTCGCAGGCGCCGGCGTCTGGTACATGAAGACTTATCCGCGCGGTGAAATCGGCAATCAGGCGTCAGCTCCCGCGGCGCCTCCGCAAGAGACAGGGAATGCAAGCACCCGATCAGCGCCCGCGCCCGCCGCCAAGCAAGCCCGGCCTGAACCTGCCCCGGCGGTGACGCCTGCCCCGCCCCCGCCGCCAGCACCACCAAAGCCGGTCATAGAGCCCGTCATGGTCCCGCTCCCCGGCGGGACCTTCGCGATGGGCAGCAATGACGACATATCGGAAAAGCCGATACACCAGGTCACGATCAAGCCCTTCGCTATCAGCAAGTATCCGGTCTCGGTTCGGGAATGGAACGCGTGCGCTGCTGCGAATGCATGCGCGTTTCTGGTGACAGGGCGGGACGACATTCCGGTCACGGATGTGAGCTGGACCGATGCCAAGCAGTTTGTCGCATGGCTCGCGAAGGAAACGCAAAAAGCCTTCCGGCTCCCGAGCGAAGCTGAATGGGAATATGCCGCGCGTGGCGGCACGCAAACGAAATACTGGTGGGGCGATCAGCTCCAGCCCGGCATGGCCAATTGCAAGAACTGCACGGACGCCGCCGCCGAACAGCCGCTCAAGCTCGGCAGTCTGAAGCCAAATCCATTCGGACTCTACGATATGGGTGGCGGCGTCAATCAATGGACAGAGGATTGCTGGCACAAGAACTATCAGGGTGCCCCGCAGAACGGCGCGCCATGGGTCGAGAACGACTGCGTCTCACACGTCATTCGATCGGGCTCCTGGAAAAACGATGCGCGTTACGTCCGACCCGCAAGCCGCGACGGCTACGACACCAATGTGCGATATCCGACCCACGGCTTCCGGATTGCCATTTCGTCCTGAGACCGCCCCCGAAGGAAAGGCTGCGTCATGAGGATCACCGGGCTCATCGTGTTGTCCGCCATGCTGTCAACGGCGCCCCTTGCAGTCCATGCGCAAGGAAAGTCCGCACCGAAGGATGCGGTCCTCTATTTCGTGTGGCCACAGGACAAAGCGGTGATCAAGGGCGGGTTCTGGTGTCGTTTCGGTTTGCGCAACATGGGCGTCACTCATGCAGGCGATAATTTCCAGAACAGCGGCCATCATCATTTGCTGATCGATGTGAATGACCCGCTCGATCCGAAGGAGCCGATCCCGCAGGACAAGTCGCATCTCCATTTCGGAGCCGGCCAGACCGAAGCACGCATCGAATTGCCCCCCGGCAAACATACGCTCCAGCTCGTGCTGGGAGACGGCGCTCATTACCCCTTCAACCCGCCCATCGTCTCGAACAAGATCACCGTGACAATCAAGTGAGCGTGCTTCCGACGCCGGGACGTGCGGCCTGCTCTGCCAGAACAACAAAAAAGGCCCGCTTGCGCGGGCCTTTCGAATTCATGTGGCTTGATCGCGTGTGGATCAGGCGGTCTTGGCGAACGACGTCGCCTTCGAGAAGTTGTCCTGCGCGCTCTTGGCGCCTTCCGACACGAGCTTGCCGAGATATTCGGTCGACGCCTTGGCGCGCGAGCTCAAAACTTCGCCATGGGCACGCACGAGATCGGTCTGCACCTGGAAGGCTTCGGTCAGCGATTTCGCCGAAGCGAGCTTGTCGATGCCAGCGAAGAACGACTGGACGTCGGCATAGAACGCGTCCTGAACGTTGCGGCTGATCTTGGTCGCCTCAGAGACCGAGTTCGACACAGCGGTTTCGATGGCGGAGGTCACCTTCTCGGAATTGGCCTGGAAGTCGGCGGCCTTGTCCTTGGCAGTGCCGGCAGCGCGCTTGACGAAGTCACGGGTCGCTTCGGGCACTTCCAGATTCTGCAGCTTGGTGAACGCCTCGGTGACGGGCGCGAAAGCCTGCTTGACGTTGTTCAGCACGGAATTGGTTTCGGTTTCGATCGTCATGTTCGTCTCCATCCTCGGGTTGGGCCGCCTCTGCAAAGCTCATGCTTGCACTCGGCTCGGCTCACCCCGTCCCGCCGTTGTGGGCCCGGGGTGCAACTTCTATGACATAGTAAATAATGCACTGCAACATCTATGGTGCATCGCAACATCACAAACCCGTGATCTGCCCGGTAATCAGGCGGCACCTGATGCATTAACGGGCTACCGTCAGAGATCTGAAACAGGAGAGTAACCGACGTGTTGATTTAGCTTTATAATTTAGCATTTCGAGCCGCGGATTCTTCGGATATCCAACTGGGCAAGGCAAATGGCACCTGCCCTTTAAGTCGGCAAACCGACTTCCCAACGCCTCGACGACCCCAGCCTTAAGTCGTGGGCCGGGCCGGTCTCCCGCCTCGCCTTTGCCATTGCATATTCGCCCCGCGCGCAGGCACACTCATCGGTAGAGCGCCGCAAAGGCGTCGGTGACCATGCGAGGGAGGGACGTATCATGGCCGAAGCCAGCAGGAAGCTGTCCTCAATGGACGCGTCGTTTCTGTATCTGGAAACGCCGGAGATGCCGATGCATGTCGGCAGCATGGCGATCTTTCGCCTGCCCGAGGATTACAAGGGCGACTTCTTCGAGGACTTCAAGGCGATGATCGCCTCGCGCCTGCATGTGGCGCCGATCCTCAAGGCCCGACTGGAAAAGGCCCCGCTAGATATCGACCATCCCTCCTGGGTCGAGGACGACCAGTTCGACATCGACCGTCACATCTTCCGCGGCAGCCTGCCCGCGCCCCATGACCGTCCCACGCTGGAGCGCATCGTCGGCTGGATGCATGCCAAGCTGCTGAACCGCGCCCGGCCGCTGTGGGAGTTCTATGTTTTCGAGGGCATGAAGGACAACGAGATCGGCCTGTATTCGAAGATGCACCATGCCTGCATCGATGGCGGCGCCGGCGCGGCCCTCACCAGCATGATCTATGACGTGACGCCGATCCCGCGCGAGATCGAAAAGCCGGAAGTGCGCGCCAAGCAGCGTCAGGAGCCGCGCGATATCGCAGCGAGCTTCATCGACTCCTACCAGCAGCTCTGGCGTCAGCCGCTGGAGAATTCCGGAAAAGGCATCGAACTACCGCGCTCCGGCAAAAGCGATATCGGCTCAATCCTATTCGACAACGCCATGTTCCAAATCGAGAGCGCGGTGAAATTCGCCGGCTCGATCCCGACCATGGTGAAGAGCGCGTCCGACGTGATGGCGAAGATTGCCGATCCGAAATCGCGCGACAGTCTCAACAGCATGCTGTCGCCGCCGACGCTGCTCAACAAAACCATCTCCTCGGAGCGCAGCTTTGCCGGCGTGTCGGTGCCGCTGTCAGCCGCGAAGGCCGTTGCCAAACAAGCCGGCGGCAAACTGAACGACGTTGTGCTGGCGCTCTCATCAGGCGTTGTCCGACGCTATCTCAAGGAAAAAGGTGCCCTGCCCGCCAAGTCCCTGACTGCCGCAGTGCCGATCTCGCTACGCGAGGAAGGCAACACCGATTCCAACAATCAGGTATTCGGCATGATCTGCTCGATCGCCAGCAATATCGAGGATCCCAAGGAGCGGCTGGAAGCGATCATCGCGCAATCGACCAAGTCCAAGGAGATGTCGCATCCGCTGCGCGCATTGATGCCGCAGGTCTCCAACATCTCCATGCTGGGCGCACCGATCATGGTGCAGATCCTGGCGCTGCTCTACAGCCGCACCAACCTCTCCGACGTGTTGCCGCCGGCGGCCAACATCACGGTGTCCAACGTGCCCGGTCCGCGGCAAACACTCTATGCGGCCGGCGCCGAGCTGCTGCACATCTTCCCGGTCTCCATCGCCACCCATGGGCTGGCGCTGAACATCACCGTGCAGAGTTATCGCGACCAGCTCGATTTCGGCTTCATTGCTGGCGCCAACATCATCCCGCATGTGCAGGTGCTCGCCGACATGATGCCGGATGAATTCGCGCTGCTGCAGGCGGCCTTCGCGTCGCCCGATGCTCTCAAGACCGCCAGCTAAGGACTTATCATGATTGAAATGCCTCCCTTGCAGTTCGCCAAGCTGAACGGCATTCGCATGGGATATTACGACGCCGGCCCCATGAGCGACACGCCGCCTGTGGTGCTGTGCCATGGCTGGCCGGAAATGGCGTTCTCCTGGCGGCATCAGATCAAGGCACTGGCTGCCGCCGGCATCCGTGTCATCGCGCCGGACCAGCGCGGCTATGGCGCGACGTCGCGGCCTGACGCGGTCGAGGACTACAGTATTGAACATCTCACCGGCGATCTCGTCGCATTGCTCGATCATCTCAAGATCGACAAGGCGATCTTCGTCGGCCACGACTGGGGCGGCTTCATCGTCTGGCAGATGCCGCTGCGGCATCGCGACCGTGTCGCTGGCGTGGTCGGCGTGAATACGCCGCATACCGACCGCGCACCGGCCGATCCCCTGCTGATCTACAAGAAGCGCTTCGGCGAGACGATGTATATCGTCCAGTTCCAGGATCCCACACGCGAGCCGGATCGCATCTTCGGCGAGAATGTCGATAAGGCCTTCGATTTCTTCATGCGCAAGCCGATGCCACGCAAGCACGCGAATATCGGCGAAGCGCCCGTCGGCGGCATCGGCGCGTCGTCGAAGACCAATCTGGCGTTTCCCCAGATGGTGGCGGGCTATGACCCCGCAAAGGACCCGCGCCAGAAGATTCTCTCCGACGAGGAAAAGAAGATCTTCGTCGACGCCTTCAAGGAATCCGGTTTCACCGGCGGCATCAACTGGTATCGCAACATGAGCGCCAACTGGGCGCGCGCCGAAGGGCTCGATCACACCGTGCGCGTGCCCTCGCTGATGATCATGGCAGAGAACGACGCGGTGCTGCCGCCCTCCTCCGCCGACGGCATGGAGAACATCATCCCCGATCTGGAGAAATATCTGGTGAAAGACAGCGGTCACTGGACCCAGCAGGAAAAGCCCGACGAGGTCAGCCAGGTGCTGATCGACTGGCGGCGAAGACGGTTTGGGTAAGAATGAAACCTTTCAATGTCATTGCGAGCGCAGCGAAGCAATCCAGAAAGCAACAAAGAAAGACTGGATTGCTTCGTCGCCAAGAGGCTCCTCGCAATGACGAAAGAGACGAAGCGACAGCGGGGAGAAGACGACCACATGCCATCCACCAACAAACTCGCCCCGATCCCGCATCCACCGAAGAAACCGGTGGTGGGCAATATGCTGTCGCTGGACGCCAATGCGCCGGTGCAGGATCTGGCGCGGCTGGCCAAGGAGCTCGGGCCGATCTTCTGGCTGGACATGATGGGCTCACCCATCGTCATCGTCGGCGGCCACGATCTGGTGGACGAGCTCAGCGACGAGAAGCGCTTCGACAAGGCGGTGCGCGGCGCGCTGCGCCGGGTCCGCGCGGTCGGGGGCGACGGGCTGTTCACGGCGGATACGAAAGAGCCGAACTGGACCAAGGCCCACAACATCCTGCTGCAGCCGTTCGGCAACCGCGCGATGCAGTCCTATCACCCGAGCATGGTGGATATCGCCGAGCAGCTGGTGAAGAAATGGGAACGCCTCAATACCGACGAGGAAATCGACGTCGTCCATGACATGACGGCGCTGACGCTGGACACGATCGGCCTGTGCGGTTTCGACTATCGCTTCAACTCGTTCTACCGGAGCGACTACCACCCCTTCGTGGAATCGCTGGTGCGCTCGCTCGAGACCATCATGATGACCCGCGGCCTGCCGCTGGAAAGTCTGTGGATGCAGAAGCGCCGCCGCGATCTCGCCGGCGACGTCGCTTTCATGAATTCCATGGTCGACGAGATCATCGCCGAGCGCCGCAAGAATGCCGAGGCGACCGAGGCCAAGAAGGACATGCTCGGCGCCATGATGACCGGCGTCGACCGCGCCACCGGAGAACAACTCGACGACGTCAACATCCGCTACCAGATCAACACTTTCCTGATCGCCGGCCACGAGACCACATCGGGTCTGCTGTCATGCGCGATCTACGCGATGCTGAAACATCCGGAGGTGCTGAAGAAGGCCTATGAGGAAGTCGACCGCGTCTTCGGCCCCGATGTAAACGCCAAGCCGACCTATCAGCAGGTCTCGCAACTTCACTACATCACGCAGATCCTCAAGGAGTCGTTGCGGCTGTGGCCGCCGGCACCGGCCTATGGCATCGCGCCGGTGCAGGACGAAACCATCGGCGGCGGCAAGTACAAGCTCCGCAAGGGCACCTTCGTCACCATCTTGGTGCTGGCGCTGCATCGCGATCCCTCGGTCTGGGGACCCAATCCGGATGCCTTCGATCCCGAGAATTTTTCGAAGGAAGCCGAAGCCGCACGGCCGATCAACGCCTGGAAACCGTTCGGCAATGGCCAGCGCGCCTGTATCGGCCGCGGCTTCGCCATGCATGAAGCGGCGCTAGCGCTCGGCATGATCTTGCAGCGCTTCAAGATGACCGACCACAAACGCTACCAGATGGTGCTGAAGGAAACGCTGACCATCAAGCCCGACGGTTTCAAGATCAAGGTGCGCCCGCGCCACGATCATGAGCGCGGCGCCTATGCCGCACGCACAAGCGCAGCCGCTGCGGCCGCGCCGCTCGCGCCTGTCGCCACCGGCCGTGCGCGGCCGAGCCACAACACGCCGCTGCTGGTGCTCTATGGCTCCAATCTTGGCACCGCCGAGGAACTGGCGACGCGCGTCGCCGATCTCGCCGAAGTCAACGGCTTCGCCACCAAACTCGCGCCGCTGGATGACTTTGTCGGCAAACTGCCAACCGAGGGCGGCGTTCTCATTTTCTGCGCGTCCTATAACGGCGCGGCACCCGATAACGCCACGCAATTCGTCAACTGGCTCGGCACCGACCTGCCGAAGGACGCCTTTGCCAAGGTGCGCTACGCCGTGTTCGGCTGCGGCAACAGCGACTGGCTCGCCACCTATCAGTCGATCCCCCGCTATATCGACGACAAGCTGCGCGAACATGGCGCGACCAACGCCTATGTGCGCGGCGAAGGCGATGCGCGCGACGATCTAGACGGTCAGTTCGAGGACTGGTTCGCGAAACTGCGCCCGCTCGCGGTGAAGGAATTCGGCCTCGATACTGGCTTCGAGCGCAGCGCCGACGATGCACCGCTCTATCGGATCGAACCTGTCGCGCCGAGCGCGGTGAACACCGTCGTGGCGCTCGGCGGCGTGGTCCCGATGAAAGTGCTGGGCAATCGCGAACTGCAGAACGGCGCATCCGATCGCTCGACGCGGCATATTGAGATCGAGCTTCCTGCCGGGACCAGCTACCGCGTCGGCGATCACCTCAGCGTGGTGCCGCGCAACGATCCCGCGCTGGTCGATGCGGTGGCGCGCCGCTTCGGCTTCCTCCCCGACGACCAGATCCGGCTGCAGGTCGCGACGGGCCGCCGCGCGCAATTGCCGGTCGGCGATGTCGTCTCAGTCGGCCGATTGCTGACAGAGTTCGTCGAGCTGCAGCAGGTCGCCACCCGCAAGCAGATCCAGATCATGGCGGAGAACACGCGCTGCCCGATGACCAAACCGAAATTGCTCGGTTATGTCGGCGACGATCCCGCGGCAAGCGAGCGCTATCGCAGTGACATCCTAGCCAAACGCAAATCGGTGTTCGACCTCCTCGAAGAACATCCGGCCTGCGAATTGCCGTTCCACACCTATCTGGAAATGCTGTCGCTGCTGGCGCCACGCTATTACTCGATCTCGTCGTCACCGCAAGGCGAGACATCGCGCTGCAGCGTCACCACAGCCGTCGTTCAAGGCCCCGCGCATTCCGGCCGCGGTATCTATCGAGGCGTCTGCTCCAACTATCTCAGCGGCCGCCGCGCCGGCGATACCGTGCATGCGATCGTGCGCGAGACCAAGGCCGGCTTCCGCCTGCCCGCCGATCCCGCGGTACCATTGATCATGATCGGACCCGGCACGGGCCTCGCGCCGTTCCGCGGCTTCCTGCAGGAACGCGCCGCACTCAAGGCGCAAGGCGCCGTGCTCGGTCCCGCGCTGCTGTTCTTCGGCTGCCGCCATCCCGATCAGGACTTTCTCTATGCCGAGGAGCTGAAGGGTTTCGCCGCCGATGGTATCTGTGAACTACACACCGCTTTCTCGCGCGGCGATGCACCGAAGACCTATGTGCAGCACCTCATCACCCAGCAGAAGGACCGCGTCTGGGATCTGATTGAGCAGGGCGCCATTACTTATGTCTGCGGCGACGGCGGCAAGATGGAGCCGGATGTGAAGGCAGCGCTGATGGCGATCCAGCGCGAGCGCAGCGGCGGCGATGATGCTGCGGCGCTGACCTGGATCGACGACCTCGGCACACGTAATCGCTACGTGCTCGACGTCTGGGCCGGGAGCTAGCGAGAGGCTGATACCAGTTCCATTGTCACAATCGCTGTCACAAAAGACCGCGCGCACTGTCACAATTGCCATACGCGCAATCTCTCATTAATCGCTACGACGATTTGTTTGGCGCATGACGCGGTTGTCACTTTTTCGCAGGGACTTTCCGTGTCATATGTTTGACATGAGCCCACGTTCCGCCCGATCCCCCGAACCGATTGATGTCCCGTACGAGCCGCCACAGCTGGCGCGCGCGAATGGCATCGATATCTGTTACGATGTCTTCGGCTATTCGGACGCGGAACCGATGGTGATGATCATGGGCCTCGGCGCCCAGATGATTCACTGGGACGACGACTTCTGCCGCGAATTGGCCAGCAATGGCTTTCGCGTGATCCGCTTCGACAACCGCGACATCGGCCTGTCCTCCAAGATGGCCGGCGGCAAGCCGTTCACTCTGTACGAACTGGCCAAGCTGCGTTTTCTCGGTACGCCCGTCTCCGCCCCCTACAAGCTGAGCGACATGGCGACCGACGTCGTGGCCCTGCTCGACGTGCTGCGCATCCGCTCCGCACATGTGGTCGGCGCATCGATGGGCGGCATGATCGCGCAGGAAATGGCGATCACTTATCCGGAGCGCCTGCGCTCGCTGACCTCGATCATGTCGACCACCGGCAATCCGCGCCTGCCGCAGCCGAGCCGCGCGGTGTCACTGTTGCTGCTGAAGCCACAGCCGACCGGCTATGAGGCGTTCCTCGAACGCTTCAAGCAGACCTGGCTGTTCCTGCGCGTTGGCAGCTTCCCCGACGACGAAGCCAGGGATCTCGACCGCGCCGAACGGACCTATGCGCGTGGCCTGAGCCCGGCCGGCGTCGGCCGGCAACTCCGCGCCATCCTCGCTTCGGGCAGCCGTAAAGAGCGTCTCGCCACGGTCACCGCGCCGACGCTGGTGATCCACGGCAAGATCGATCCTCTGGTGCATCCGGCCGCCGGCCGCGACACGGCGGCGTCGATTCCCGGCGCAAAGCTGATGATGGTCGACCGGATGGGCCACGCTCTGCCGATCTCGATGTGGTCCCTGGTGATCGACGCCATCTCGCGGCATGCGCACGGGGCGAAGCTGCAGCAGACGCTGCAGGCCAACGCGCGCCGCGCGGGCTGAGCGCGCGCCTACTTCTTGTCCTTCGGACGCGCAGCGCCAAGCCCGGCCATATTGGCGAACATCTCCTGGAAGCGCTCGCCCATCTTCGGATCGAACGAGAACCAGCTCTGCATGATGGAATCCGGCGAAAACTTGTCGATGTTGTCCATCATCTTTTTCTGCATCTGATCCATCATCGCCGACTGCATCGGCTGCACATCAGGCAGCCCCAGGAATTCGCGCGCCTCAAGCGGCGTGCAGTCCACGGTGACGATCACTTTCATTATCAGCTCCTGAGGCAAACCGGCCGCTCACGCGAACATGGCGACGCAGCGGCAGTATCGCCGCTGACGCCTGCCCGATGCAAGCGATGTGACATCTACATTGCAGTTGCGAGATGTCAGCCGAAACGCTCAGCCGCGAAGGCCTTGGGATCGGTGAACGGCGTGACGCCCGTCACCATGTCCGCAATCAGGCGGCCGGTCACCGGCCCCAGCGTGAAGCCATGATGCTGGTGGCCGAAATCGAACCACAGGCCCTTGTGGCGCGGCGCCTTGCCGATCACCGGCAGCATGTCCGGCAGGCAGGGCCGCGCGCCCATCCAGGGCTTCGCCTCGACGGGATTGCCGAGCGGGAAGGTCTGCCGTGCGATCGGCAGCGCCCGCTCGATCTGCGCCGGCGTCGGCGGCGCATCGCGGAGCGCGAACTCGGCGCCGGTGGTCAGCCGGATGCCGCGATTCATCGGCGCCAGCAGATAGCCGCGATCGGCATCGAGAACCGGATGGCGCAGCACCGCATTGCCGGATGGCGCCAGATGGATGTGATAGCCGCGCTTGCTCTTGAGCGGGATGTTGTAGCCGAGCGGCCGAAACACCTGATCCGACCATGGCCCGAGCGCGACCACGACATCGCGCGCGACCAGCGCCCCGTTCGGCCCGGCCACGCGCCATTTGCCGTCGCTCTGCTCCAGCGTCCGGGCGTCGGCGGCAATGAAGCGACCGCCCTTGCGGATGAACAGCGCGGCATAGGCTTTTGCGAGGCCGCCAGGATCTGGCACGAAGCCCGGCGACGTCCAATGTATGGCACCGGCAAAATCGGTGGACAGGTTCGGCTCCTGCTCGGCAATGGCGGCAGCGTCCAGAACGTCGCCCGGCACGCCATAGGCGCGATGGCGTTCGAGATCCGCGATGCCTTTCGCCAGCGTAGCCTCGGAACGAAACGCGTTGATCCAACCCATCCGGCGCAGCAGCTCCGGCACGCCGGCCTCCGCGATCAGCGCCTCGTGCTCGGTCAGGCTACGCTGGATCAGCGGCAGCGCCGCCATCGCACTGCGGAGCGCTCCCTCAGGCGACGAGTTCAGGAAATATCTGACGATCCACGGCAGCATGCCGGGCAGCGCGTTGAGATGATAGTGCACCTCCGGCGCGCGGTTCAGCGCATATTTAAAGAGCTTGGTGAGATCGCGCGGCAGCATATAGGGGAAAACCGAACAGCACTGGATCAGCCCGGCATTGCCATAGCTGGTTTCCTCGCCGGCCTTCTCATGCCGGTCGACCAGCACCACATTGCGGCCGCGCGCCTGCAGATGCAGCGCCGCCGACACACCGACCATACCTGCGCCAAGCACAAGCACATCAGCCTTGAGTTCCGCCATTCCTGCTCCGAAATCTTGCCGTTCTGGCGGTCCTATTAGCGCTGTGTCGTGACCGAATGATGCACGCACGCAATGCGTGGAATTGCTTATGCCCGATCCTAGCAAGGATTGCGCCAGCCGCCTCATTGTGCAGCGCATAGCTGACAAATGCTGCTTGCGCGGCGTGCAATCTCCGCCAACAATGTGACACTCGCTCAACTGTCGGGCGGCCGCGCGGTGATGCAATCGCGGCAATGCAATGGAGAAGCTCAGTATGTCGATCCGCCAGACTTTCATTGCCGCCGCTGCATCGCTGATTGCCTTCGCCACCTTTTCTGCCCCCATGCTGCCCGCCTCCGCACAAACGCTGCGCTATGCCAATCAGGGCGACCTGAAATCGCTCGATCCCTATACGCTGCGCGAAACCACGACGATCGCTCATCACGGCCAGGTCTATGAAGGCCTCGTCGGACGCGGCAAGGATCTGCAGATCATCCCGGCGCTTGCCGAGAGCTGGGAAACACCGGAGCCGACGCGCTGGCGCTTCCATCTGCGCAAGGGTGTCAAATTCCACAATGGCGCCCCCTTCACCGCAGATGATGTCGTGTTCTCCGCCGACCGCGTGCGCGCCAAGGGCTCCGACTTCACGACGGTCATTCCGGCCGATGCCAAGGTGCTCAAGATCGACGACTACACCGTCGATTTCGTGCTGACCAAGCCCAATCCCATCCTGACGTCGCAATGGGACGTCTGGTACATCATGGACAAGAAATGGGCGGAGGCGAACAATGCGAACGCGCCGACACCCGCCGCGGCGACCTCGCCAAGCTTCGCGTCGTTGAATGCGAATGGCACGGGGCCCTTCACCATCGAAAGCCATCAGCCGGGCGTGAAGACAGTCTTCAAGGTCAACCCGAACTGGTGGGGCAAGCCCGAGCATAATCTCAAGGAGATCATCTTCACGCCGATCGCCTCCGATGCCACCCGCGTCGCGGCGCTGCTGTCCGGCGAAGTCGACATCATCGAGCCGGTGCCGGTGCAGGACATCGCGCGCGTCAATGGATCAGCCAACGCCGCGGTGATGGCCGGGCCGGAGCTGCGCACTATCTTCCTCGGCATGGACCAGATCCGCGACGAGCTGTTGTTCTCCAACATCAAGGGCAAGAACCCGTTCAAGGACATCCGCGTCCGCGAAGCCTTCTACAAGGCCATCGACATTGAGCTGATCAAGAGCCGCGTCATGCGTGGCCTGTCGACACCATCCGCCTTGATGATCGCACCGCCGCTGTTCAAGCTCTCCGGCGACTTCACGCGGCCGAAATACGACGCCGACGGCGCCAAGAAACTGCTGGCCGATGCCGGCTATCCCGACGGATTCGAAGTCGGCATGGATTGCCCGAATGATCGCTATGTCAATGACGCCGCGATCTGCCAGGCGGTGGTCGGCATGCTCGCGCGCATCGGCGTCAAGGTCACGCTGAACGCGCAGCCGAAGGCGCTGTATTTTGCCAAGGTCTTCAAGACCGGCGGCTTCAACACCTCATTCTATCTGCTCGGCTGGACACCGGGCACGCAGGATTCGCACAATGTGATGCATGACATCATGGGCTGTCGCGACGATCCCGCGAGCCCGCGCGGCGCCACCAATCTCGGCGGTTATTGCAACAAGGATTTCGACGCCCTCACCGACAAGGTGCTGCAGGAGACCGACACCGCCAAGCGCGACCAGCTCATCAAACAGGCCTATGAGATCGCCGCCAAGGACTGGGCCTATATCCCGCTGCATCAGCAAGCGCTGGCCTGGGGCGTCTCCAAGAAGGTGAAGATCGTGCAGCGCCCAGACAACCAGGTGCTGCCATACTGGGCGGTGAAGCAGGACTAGGCGGCACCCAAGCGGAAAGCGAAGGTCACGCATGCTCGCTTTCATCCTGCGCCGCGCATTGCAGTCCATTGGTGTGATGATCGCCGTCGGCATCATCGCCTTCACCATGTTCCGCTTTGCCGGCGATCCCGTGAACCAGATGGTGGCCATCGACACCACGCCGGCGCAGCGCGCCGAGGTGCGCGCGTCGCTTGGCCTCGACGATCCTGTCCCGGTGCAATTCGCGCGCTACTTCATCAATGCCGTGCAGTTCAAGTTCGGCGTCTCCTACCAGTTTCGCCAGCCGGTCTCGGCGCTGCTGAAGGAGCGCATGCCGGCAACGCTGGAGCTCGCCACCTGCGCCACGGTGATCGCCATGGTGTTCGGCATCCTGATGGGCATCTATTCGGCGCTACGCAGGGATTCGTTCTTCGCCAAGGTGCTGCAGGCAGTGTCGCTGATCGGCATCTCGCTGCCGACCTTCCTGATCGGCATTCTGCTGATCTATCTCTTCGCGGTCACTCTGGGCTGGCTGCCCTCCTTCGGGCGCGGCGACGTCGTCAAGTTCGGCTGGTGGACCACCGGCCTGCTGACGATCTCCGGCCTGAAGGCGCTGATCATGCCGTCGGTGACGCTCGGCCTGTTCCAGATGACGCTGATCATGCGCCTCGTCCGCGCCGAAATGCTGGAAGTGCTGCGCACCGACTATATCCGCTTCGCCCGCGCCCGCGGATTGACCACGCGGGCGATCCATTTCGGTCATGCGCTCAAGAACACGCTGGTGCCGGTCATCACCGTGGCCGGGCTGCAATTCGGCTCGGTCATCGCCTTCGCCATCATCACCGAGACGGTGTTCCAGTGGCCGGGTATGGGGCTGCTGTTCGTGCAGGCCGTGCAGAATGTCGATATCCCGATCATGGCGGCCTATCTCCTGGTGGTGTCGCTGATCTTCGTCACCATCAACCTGATTGTGGACATCCTCTACACCGTCGTCGATCCGCGCCTGCGCGCGACGATCAACCGGCCGGCATGAGGGGGTGATGATGAATCCAGACCTTCGCCACCTTACCGCCCGTGTTCCTGCAAGCACTCTCAGACTGTCGTCCCCGCCTAGTGCGCCTCCGGCGCACGCGGGGCGGGGACCCATAACCGCCGTGCGCGTAGTTAAAACGCGGCTTCACCCACGGCACCTCACCGCGAGCTCGGTGATTATGGATCCCCGCCTTCGCGGGGATGACAACTGTAAGCCTAGTGCACTCCAGCGGAGCGCGAACGTGCGGAGCACACGATGACCGACGCGCCCGTCCCCCGCACACCGTCCCTCCTCGCTCGCGCCATCGACAGCGACATCTTCTATTCGTTCCGCCGCTCGAAGCTCACAATGGTGGCGGCTGCGATCGTGTTTGTGCTGCTGATGATGGCGCTGTTCGCGCCTTTACTCGTCGTGCAGAATCCATTCGATCCGGCGCAGCTCGAACTGATCAATTCCCGCATCTCGCCGCTCTGGACGGCGGAGGGCCAGAGGCCGTTCCTGCTCGGCACCGACGAACAGGGGCGCGATATCTATTCGGCGATCCTCTACGGCATGCGGATTTCGCTGGTGGTCGGCGTGCTCGGCGTTAGTTTCGCGGCAGTACTCGGCATCGGGCTCGGCCTGATCGCCGGCTATGTCGGCGGCGCCGTGGACAGCCTGATCATGCGCATTGCCGATGTGCAGCTCACTTTCCCCGCGATCCTGATCGCGCTCTTGATCGACGGCGTCGTGAAATCGGCGCTCGGCAATCATCTCGATGCATCGACCACGTTGATCGTGCTGGTGGTGGCCATCGGGCTGAGTTTCTGGGTGCAATATGCCCGCACCGTGCGCGGCTCGGTGATGGTGGAGAAGAACAAGGACTATGTCGCCGCGGCACAGCTGATCGGCCTGCCCGCGCGCGTAATCATGATCCGCCATGTGCTGCCGAACACCATGGGGCCGATCCTGGTGATCGCCACCATCAATCTCGCGCTGGCCATCATCACCGAAGCGACGCTGTCGTTTCTTGGCTCCGGCATGCCTGACACGATGCCGTCGCTGGGCACGCTGATCCGCATCGGCAACAACTATCTGTTCTCCGGCGAGTGGTGGGTCATCGCCTTTCCCGGCCTCGCACTGGCCTCGCTGATCCTGTCGATCAACCTGCTCGGCGACTGGCTGCGCGATGCGCTGAACCCGAAGCTGCAATGATGCCTCACCTTAAGCAGTGCCCGACATGAGCGTGCCCGTCCTCTCCGTGCGCAACTTGTGCGTTGAGTTCGCCAGCCGGCGCGGCGCGCTGCGTGCCATCGACGGCGTGTCCTTCGACATCGCCAAGGGCGAGGTGCTGGGCGTGGTCGGCGAATCCGGCGCCGGCAAATCGGTGACGGGACTTGCGGCCATCGGCCTGATCGATCCGCCCGGACGGATCGCGGGCGGCGAGATCCTGCTGTCCGGATTGCGCATCGACAATCTGCCGCCGGAGCAGATGCGCCGGATTCGCGGCAAGCGCATCGCGATGATCTTTCAGGATCCGCTGACCAGCCTCAATCCGCTGTATCGCATTGGCGACCAGCTGGTGGAGACGATCCGCACCCATCTCAACATGAACGAGACGCAGGCACGCAAGCGCGCGGTGGATCTGCTCGCCGAGGTCGGCATTCCCGCCCCTGACAAGCGCGTCGATGCCTATCCGCATGAATTCTCCGGCGGCATGCGGCAGCGCGTGGTGATCGCGCTGGCGATCGCGGCCGAGCCCGAACTGATCATCGCCGACGAACCGACTACCGCGCTCGATGTCTCCGTGCAGGCGCAGATCATCGCGCTGATCAAGCGGCTCGGCCGCGACCACGGCACGGCGGTGATGCTGGTCACCCATGACATGGGCGTGATCGCCGAGACGTCCGACCGCGTCGCCGTGATGTATTCCGGGCGCATCGCCGAGATCGGACCGGTGCGCGACGTGGTGCAGAACCCGCTGCATCCCTACGCCAAGGGACTGATGGGCGCGATCCCGACGCTGACGGGCGACGCCTCGCAGCGGCTGGTGCAGATTCCAGGCTCAATGCCGCGGCTGTCTGCCATTCCGCAGGGCTGTGCGTTTAATCCGCGCTGCAGTTTCGCGTTCGACCGCTGTCGGGTGGAGCGACCCGAACCCATCGCCGTCGGCGCGCAGCAGGTCGCTTGTCATCTCTATGACCCCCGGCATCTCCATGACCACGCCCCTGCGGAGAGCGTGGCATGACGACGCTGGTGCAGGCCCGCAATCTCAAACGCGCCTTCGACGTCTCGAAGCCCTGGCTGAACCGCGTCATCGAGCGCAGCCCGATGGAGTTTCTGAAGGCCGTCGACGGCGTGTCGTTCGAGATCAAGCGCGGCGAGACCTTTGCGCTGGTCGGCGAATCCGGTTCGGGCAAGAGCACGGTGGCGCGGATGGTGGTCGGGCTGCTGCCGCCGACATCCGGCGACGTCATCATCGACGGCGTCTCGATGAGCGATCCCGGCCAGGCGGGCGCGCGAAGACTGCTGCGCAAGCGCATCCAGATGATCTTCCAGGATCCCTATGCGAGCCTCAATCCGCGGCTGCGGGTCGATGCGATCATCGCTGAACCGATCCGCGCCTTCGATCTCATTCAGGGCGAGCGCGACATTCGCGCCCGCATTGGCGAATTGCTGACGCTGGTGGGCCTGCATCCCGACGACGGGCAGAAATATCCGCATCAGTTCTCCGGCGGCCAGCGCCAGCGTATCGCGATTGCCCGCGCACTCGCATCGGAGGCCGAATTCATCGTCTGCGATGAGCCGACCTCGGCGCTGGATGTCTCGGTGCAGGCGCAGATTCTCAACCTGATGCGCGAGCTGCAGGACAAATTCGGCCTGACCTATCTGTTCATCAGCCACAACCTTGCTGTGGTCAGGCACATGGCTGACCGGATCGGCGTGATGTATCTCGGCCGCATCGTGGAGATTGCGGAAGGGCGCGAACTGTTCCGCGCGCCGCGCATGCCCTATACGCGCATGCTGCTGGGCGCCGTGCCGGATCTGGCAATGTCAGGCCGCGCACGCATCGCGGTCTCCGGCGAGATTCCGAATCCGATCGACCCGCCCTCCGGCTGCACGTTTCATCCGCGCTGCCCGGAAGTGTTCGATCTCTGTCGCAAGGTCGTGCCGGATCTGGTCGACGGCGTCGCCTGTCATGCGGTCAACAAACTGATCGCGCCGCCAAGCGAGGCTGTCCCCGCCGCGCGGCGATAATTGCGATCGGCGTACACTCAGATCAGGGCGCCCTGAAACGAAAACGCGGCAGGCACCGCAGGGTATCGGCAACAGACCCCCACAGCGCCCACCGCGAAATCATTCAGCCGACACTGTCGGCTGCAGGACCGGCCCGGCAAGATCACTGCGCATGAACGTCAGTACGTCTCCGGACCCGATCCGATCAATCTTCTGCCGGCTCCTCGCCGTCACCGCCATCTTCGTCGCGCTCGATGGGACCGGCGAGAATCTGCTCGGCGATCAGGCCGGAATTCTGCCGGATCGAGGCTTCGATCTTGGCGGTCATGTCCGGATTGGCTTTCAGGAAGGCCTTGGAATTCTCGCGCCCCTGGCCGAGGCGCTGGCTGTCATAGGAGAACCAGGCGCCGGATTTCTCGACGATTCCCGCTTTCACGCCGAGATCGAGGATTTCGCCCATCTTGGAAACGCCTTCGCCATACATGATGTCGAATTCCACCTGCTTGAAGGGCGGCGCCAGCTTGTTCTTCACCACCTTGACGCGGGTCGAATTGCCGACCACTTCGTCGCGCTCCTTGATCGCGCCGATGCGGCGGATGTCGAGACGGACCGAGGCGTAGAATTTCAGCGCATTGCCGCCGGTGGTGGTTTCCGGCGAGCCATACATCACACCGATCTTCATGCGGATCTGGTTGATGAATATCACCATCGTATTGGATTTGTTGATCGAGGCGGTCAGCTTGCGCAGCGCCTGGCTCATCAAGCGCGCCTGCAGGCCGGGCAGCGCGTCGCCCATTTCGCCTTCGAGTTCGGCGCGCGGCACCAGCGCTGCCACGGAGTCGATGATCAGCACGTCCACCGCGCCGGAGCGCACCAGCGTGTCGGCGATTTCCAGCGCCTGTTCGCCGTGGTCCGGCTGCGAGATCAGGAGTTCATCGACATTGACCCCCAGCTTGCGGGCATAGACCGGGTCAAGCGCGTGTTCGGCGTCGATGAAGGCGCAGATGCCGCCCTTCTTCTGGGCTTCCGCGGCGCAATGCAGCGCCAAAGTCGTCTTGCCCGAGGATTCCGGTCCGTAAATCTCGATCACCCGGCCCTTCGGCAGGCCACCGACGCCGAGCGCGATATCGAGGCCGAGCGAGCCCGACGAAATCACCTCGATGTCCATCGACCGGTCGTTCTTGCCGAGCTTCATCACCGAGCCCTTGCCGAACTGGCGCTCGATCTGGGAGAGCGCGGCCGACAGGGCCTTGGTCTTGTCCATGGAGGATCCTTCAACGATACGCAGGGCAGTCGGAGTGGTAGCCATTGATCTAGCTCCTTATGAAGGGATTCGCGACAGGACAAACGGCAAGCGCCAGAGGATAGCGGTGCTGTTCGGGTTGAAGATAATGTACCCCATCTGTTCTATGTTCGCAATATGTTCTTTTGGGAATTTTGGTACTGGCCTGTTTCCGACCTCAGTGGCCTAGTTTGATTTCGGCTGTGGCCTATTATGAAAAAATGACCGCAGAGAAAAAAATCGTTGCAACTGGGATTTGGCTTTACGACCGAACCGCCCCTAGGCGGATTGCTATCTACGCCCAGCCCGCGCGGTTTGCGTCGTCTCGATATGACAACGATGACCAATTGGACGAAAGCCGTCCGATTCCAGAAACGCCAGATGGACTCGTTTATTCGTGCGACCTCACGGGAGGGAGCCACCACACCCTCGACGAGGCGAAGGATTGGGCCGACCAACAACCATGGGGGCCGGTTGAATGGGACTAAGGCCGCCTCAGTGGGCGGCCTCTTTCATTCTTCGTCATCTTCGTCGATATCGTTCAAAAACGGCAGCCGCCCGATTGGGACTCATCCAGCCACTTTTGAACCTTCCTGCACGTTTCCCGCACAACAGGATGTTCGCATCGCTTATGCGTTCAATCCGACATGGGAAGGTCACACGCCGTGAAGACGATCGCACTGCTCTCCGCCGCTGCCCTGTTGCTCGTCGAACTCAGCGGCGCGATGCCCAGGTCGAGCGTGGGCGGCCCGATGACCATCATGCTGATCATGTTTATCGCCATGCTGGCGGTGGGAATTCACGACGCCTGGACAAAGAAGCGCGGCCCGCTTGGATGGATCGCGAGTATTGTCGCTTCGGTCATCGGCGGCTTCGTGGCAGCGAGCCTGGTCGGCGGGGTCATGGACATGATAGGCCCGCACCTGCACCTCAACGGGTCGCTCGCGTCCTCGCAACATCCTCTGCTCTATATCTCGCTCGCAGGCATGGCGATCCTCACGGTGCTCGGATCATGGATCACGCTGCAGATCCCAGGCTGGTTCGTGAACCGCAGCGAAGCACCCCGTAGCGGTGCATGAGGCGGATCACCCTTCATTGAACCTTCTTGCAGCTTTCCTGCACAACAGGGGGTGAAGCCAGAGTAAAATCCGATGAACAGAAATCAGCGCATGGTCGTGGCAACAGCACTCTGCGTGATCGCAACCGTGCTGGCATTTACATTTCTCGTGTGGTCACACGGGCACATATCCAACGCCGCAAAATTTGTCGTCTTCTATACGAACACCGATTCCCATTACCCCGGCCTCGTGAACTATTGGGGCATCTACATTCGGCACGGTCTTGCCGGATACCTGCTCGGTCTGATTGCACCCATCTGCCTTCTGGCGGTCGCAGCATTCGTTGCCCTGGGCAGGCCTTCATCGGGCGATCTGGGAACGTTGCCAAGGTAAGGCCGCCTCGGGGCGCGGCCTCTTTTGGTCAGTGCAGCGGTTGAACCGTCCGGACGCCCGGGTCACCCCAAGACAGGCAAGTCGGGTCACACAAATTGCGAGCCCGGCACGCTCTAGACAGTTCCCTGCCACCACTTTAGAACGCTTCTAGCCAGGGAGCGTGGATGCCCAAGCCAAAGAAAACCGCCGCCGAACTTCAGAAGATCATTCGAGAAGCCGCCGCCATCGCCGGGCCATGGCCCAAGAACATGAGCGTGATCATCTATTCGCTGGATGACAGCTGGCGCGTCATCGTCAGTTACTCGGATCCGGCCCAGACCCCCTTTCGCGACCGGTTGATGGAGATCTGCCGGGGGCTCGCCCATTTCTACGATCTGGACGAGCCAGCCTAGAGTCGCCGGTGCAGCGCACCGGGCCCATGTGACCTGTGCCTTATCCCGCGCGATGCATTTCACGCGTGGCGATCAGATCGCGGATCGGCTGTGCGATCGGTACCGGGCGATGGGTCTTCTGATCGGTATTGACCCAGACGATCTCACCCGTCGCAAACAGATCGCCGGCTGCGCGCGCGAAGATGCCGAGCTCGAACACCAGACTGGAATTGCCGATCCGCGCCACGCGCGCGGCGACGTCCAACTCCTGATCGAACAGGATCGGCGCCTTGTATTCGATCACCGATTTGACGACGTGAAAGTCGACGCCGCTCGCCTTGGCATCGGCAAACTGGTCATAGCCGAGCGCACGAAAATATTCGGTGATGGTCGTGTCGAAGTAAGTGAGATAGTGCGCGTTGAACACGACGCCCTGGCCGTCGATCTCGGAATAGCGCACCCGAAACGGGTGGAAGAACCAGAACCGGTCGCGTGACATATGCCCCTCGCCTATGACGGCGGCTTCGTTCTCCGCCCTGATGCTCCCCTAGCCTCTCTTGCGCGGCGAAGCCAGCCGCCGCAGGGAGACGTCATGCCGCAACTCAGGTCCGCTTGATTGCTTTCAGCACAATGAAAATGTGCGACGCTGCGATGATCACCGACGCCAACATGAGTCCGAGATTGGCGCCGTGAACCTTCTCCGGTGCGAAGGTCGTCGCCGTCCAGATGATCAGGCGCACCGTCAGCATAAAAACGACCATGCCCCACAGTGCAATCCGCTTCGGCGCATCCCACGTCGGCTTGCCGTCGAAGCCCCACTGCATCGCGATGTGCTCACCTGCGATCCGCGGCTCGCCATAGAGGTTGCACCCGATCATCACGACCAGAGCACACGCAAAGACGATATCGGCCGACAACATGATGGCCCCTATGTGAAACTGCGGCCGGATGACGCCTGCATCTCACCTAATCATACCGCAACGATCTATGGCGCCCGATACCATGGCCGCCTTCGATGACGACCCAGAGATGCATCACGGTTCCGAAAGCGGATCCCTGCACGAGAACTGCCTGCCAAAAAAAACCGTTTATTTGCCGCAAATTTTGCACATTTCTATCGACGCACGGAACAAGTTGGTTTAGCGGTATCATTGTCTTACAGCAACCTCAGGTGCTGCAAGCCATTTACACGCGCGCCAGATGTGGTCGTTTCCCGTGCCTCGATTTTTCTTTCATATTATCGCCGAAAACACGTTCCTCGACGATGAAGGGACGAGCTTCAAGGACGATCAGGAAGCGATGCTGCACGCACGTCAGCTTGCATCGGAGATGGTGCGCAGTATCGGCGTCGTGAAGGGCGCGATCGTCGTCGAGAACGAAGACAGCGGCGGATTGTTCGAAGTGCCGCTGTCCTGGAGCAACTGACACAGGCGCATATGTCAGTGGCCGCGCGCGGGCTTCAGTCCATTTGCGCGCCGGCGGCACGGGCCGCCGATGCCACGGTCATCACCTGATCAATTCGCAGCGCTGCCGGTCTTGGTGCGCGGCTGTTTCGCGGGTGCAGCCGCCTTCGGCGCATCGCTGCGCACATTGCCCCATGGATCGGCCGCGGCCTTGGTGTCGGGAATCTTGCGCAGCGACTCGCGATACGCCTTCTCGGTGATCGCGTCCTGCTCCTTCTCCTCCGCCGACTTGGACTTCACCTCCGGCATCAGGTTCATCATCTGCGCGGCGGCCGGGCCGGTCAAAAGCGCGAGCACTGCGACGACGCTGAATAGTTTGCTGGATCGTTTCATGGCACCAAAGCTCCGTGAATTTCGGAGGCGTTATACCACTGGCCATTCGGGCACGCCAAGCGCCTGACGCAAGGCACCCCGTCGTGCCTCACGCAGGTTGAAACCTTCGGAAACCGGGAAACCCGGGCGCTGGCCCGGACTGGAGCCTAGTCGCCCAGCACTTTCTCCGCGGCCGTCACGATGCTGATGGTCGGGTGCGCCGCGCAATAGGTACCGAATTTCTTGGCGTTCTCGACGAACACCTCGGTGTCGATGATCGCATCGTCCGAGTCGCCCTTGTACCAGCCGTCCATCCAGGTCAGCACCATCTTGATCTCGTCGGGACCGGATTCGACGAATTGCTTGCAGGACATGGTGGACAGATCGAGCACGACGGCCTGGGCCGGCGCGGCAGAGAACATGGCAGCGGCAGTCAGAAACGCGCAGGCGAATTTCATCATGGTCCCCTTCCCCGAAAAATGACGCCGGCCGATGGCTGGCTGAGCGTCCAACGGCCAGACGGTATCATGGAGTCCATTTCCTTGATTTGATATTTTTATGAAATCTTCTGATCCTCCAGAACTTCACGAAGGATGAACAGGCGGGTCAGAATCTCTGCAATCGGCTTTATCGGCCGGCAAGATCGCGGTGCTAGGCATGGCGCATGCAGACGATGCGGACCACGACCATGATCGAGAAACGAGCGGCTCCACGACACCGGGTTCTGAAGCGCGGCACGCTGGCCTTTGGCGGCGGCGGTATCGATTGCACCGTCCGCAACCTCTCGGCCTCCGGCGCGCGTGTCGATATCGCAAGCCCGCTCGGCTTGCCCTCGAATTTCATGCTGGTGATCGAGGCGGATCACTTCATCCGCCGCTGCCGTCCGGTCTGGAATAACGACCGCCAGCTTGGCGTGGCGTTCGAGTAGGCGCCCGTCAGTAGCGCCCGCGGCCGCCATAGTTGCCGCCGCCGTAACCGCCGTAGCCTCCACCGCCGTAATAGACGCGCGGTACCGGCTCATAATAGACCGGCGGCGCACGGCGGATGATGACCTCTTCCTCCACGATCTCGCGGCCGCGCCGCGGTGGTGGCGATGGCTTGTCGGCGCGCTTCTTCGTGGGCTCGGTGGTTTTCTCCGCTTTCTTCGATGCAGGCGCTGCTGCGGGCGGCGCACCGCACGGGCATGTCAGGCCCGGTCCGGCCAATGCGACATTGGTCGGCGCGTTCGCTACCGCATCCGGTACCGGCTTGTTGCGCGTGCGCTCCTCGAGCTTCTGCGCGGTCGATGTCAGATCGCTGTCGGGATATTTCGCCAGGAAGTCGCGATAGGACGGCGCGGTGTTGGTGATGACGGCGTTATTCCACGCCACCATCTTGTAATGACGGTCGAGCCATTCTTTCGCCTGCGGTCCGAGCGGCGGCTCGGCATAGAGGCCGACAAAGGCCTCATAGGCTTCCACCGCCCCATCCGAGACGATCAGATTGTTGGCGTCCTGCACCGGCTTGCCCTGCAGCTCCTTGCGCCATTGATCGACGGTTTTCTTGGTAGCCGCAGGCTTGGCGCCGGCATCAGTGCCAAAGAAGCGAAAATCATTGACCAGCGACGAGCTCTCCCACGGTGTCTGCCGGCCTTCGGTCGCCTGATTCACAGATAGTCGCACGCGCTTGAAGGCATCCTCGATCGGCAGGCCCGGCTCGCGCCCCGCTTTCAGCAGCGCTGTCGTATAGGGGCTGTTGCCGTCCTTGCCGTCTTCGGCCTCGGCGCCGGGCGACGTGGAGAATGACAGCAGCGTGCCCGGTGTGCCGAATTTCACGTCGACCTGGGCGAGCCCGCGGCCGGTGGTCTTGCTGATGGCTGGAAACGGATTGTTGCGGCAGGCATCGAGCAGGATGATGCGGCTCTTGCTCGGCACGGATGTCAGCGTGTTCAGGATGTCGTTGAGGCGCACCGCCTGCAGTGGAATATCGGCTTCGCGCTTCGGATCGATATCGACCGGCACCAGATAGTTCTCGCCGTCGATCTGCAGACCGTGGCCGGCATAGAACACCAGCGCCACCGTGTCGGGCCCCTTGGCGGACACATTGGCGGCGAAGCCGGCGATCCTGGCGCGCAGATCGGTCTGCGACAGGTCCGTGGCCGACTGCACCTCGAAGCCGGCATCGCCGAGCATCTGCGCCATGGCCTTGGCGTCATTGACGGGATTGGGGAGCGGCGCGATGGACCGATAGGAGGATTGCCCGATCACCAGCGCCAGCCGACTCTCCGCCCATGCGGCTTGCGAGCCGAGCATCACCGTGGCTGCAACGATCGCGCTGCAAATGACAGGACGAACCATCGAACACTCTCCCCGGCCAAGCAAGTTTGCGCGACGGATAATTCCCCGCCTGATTCAGCTGAAATCAGGATGGCCGTGCGCCAACAATGCGACGGCCTGCCGCTGCCCAATTTGGTCGCTGTCAACGCAAGCGCGGTTCACGGGAACCGCGTGCGGCATGTACTGTCCGAAGATTACTTTTTCTTCGCTGCCGTTGTAGGCGCGGGAGCAGGCGCGACGCCGCCCCATGGATCGTACTTTTCCTTGGGAGTCGGAACGCGCTCCAACGCGGCCTTGTAGGCCTTCTCGTCGATCTTCGGCTTTTCGGGCGCGGGCGCATGATCGCTGCCGCCGCGTTTGCCGCCGCCCACCTGTGCGTTCGCCGGCGCAGCCAGAAGCGCCACTGCCGCGATCGCCAATACCAATGCTCTCATCATGGGTCCCTCCGGCGCCTTGATAGCCTGACGTAGAGGCCATTTTCCAGCCCCAACATGGCGAGGCCGCGACCATCGACCGCAGGTCCGCCCGTCCGCGGAAACGCGCGAATACTCCGGCACCCGTCACCCCGGCCGGCCCATATCCACTGAAAACACAGGCTTTTCAGCGACCGTTTGGTGAACGATCGGTTGCACATTCCCGTCAAATTTCGTGTCCGGAAAAACCGGATCTTGGAATGTTTCTCCTAATCTCGGCAGACAGCAATGGAGAAGCGGCCTGCGCCGCCTTCCTTGCGACGGGGATCGGGGACGTGGTCGACATTGCGAACTCAGCCGGCATGCATGGCAGCAGAGCGACGGGTGCCGAGATGACCGCGGCAAGCCGCCCAGCGTCCGCGCCCAATACGCTTGCGCCGCTCGCGGCAATCGCGCCCGAACCATGGCGCGCGCTCGCGCAGCAGGCCGTCGAGCCGAACGGCTATTATCTCGCCGATTGGGAACTGGCCGTAAATGCATCCGCGCGCGGCCGCACCGATGTCGCCGCGCTCAGCGCCTGGATGAGCGACGCCGGAACGCCCCGCTTGATCGGACTGCTGCCGGTGATCACCGCACGGCGCGCCTATCGCCTTCCTCTCCCGGCACTGGTGAGTGCCGACCCCTATGGCACACTCTCCACGCCGCTGCTCGATCGCAACATGGCATCGGATGCCATCACGCGCTTGCTGCAGCAGGCCCGCAAGGCCGGCGCGCATGCGCTGATCCTCGAGAACGTCTCCCTAGATGGCGCTGCAATGCAGGAGATCCGCAAGTCACTCGCCACGCAGGACCTGGCGCCGCGCATCCTGCAATCCCACGCCCGCGCCTGCCTCGATGCCACGCGCGATGCCGATGACCTGCTGCGCGATGCGCTCGGCGCGAAGAAGCTGAAAGAACTGCGCCGCCAGCGCAATCGTCTCGCCGAACATGGCGGCGTGACTTTCCATGTCGCGCGTACGCCGGCCGAAATCGCGGCGACCATCGACACCTTCCTGACGCTGGAAGCAAGCGGATGGAAGGGCAAACGCGGCACCGCCCTGATGCAGGATGCCGGCGACAATGCCTTCATCCGCAGCGCCACCAAGGCGCTCTCCGAACACGGCCAATGCGAGATCGTCACGCTGCGCACCGGCGACACACCGGTCGCTTCCGGCGTGCTGCTCAGGCATCTCGATCGTGCCTTCTACTTCAAGCTCGGCGTCGACGAGCGCTTCGCCAAACTGTCCCCCGGCGTGCAACTCACGCTCGACGTGACGCGGCATCTCTGCGCCGATCCCGTGATTGCAAGCGCCGACTCCACGGCCAATGCCGGTCACCCGATGATCGACCCGATCTGGCGCGGCCGCCTTGCCATCGGCGACGTGCTGATTCCGCTGCGCAAACACGACCCGCTCGTCTCACTCATCCACGGCGCGCTGACCCTGCGTCGCTCCATCCGCGAGCCACTGCGACGCGTGGCCCGCTCCCTCCGCAACCGCCTCCGCTAGATATCAGGGGTTCAACCATGAACGCAGCTACTGACGTCGCGCCGGTGATCTCGGCCGCCAATCAATCGCTCAAGAACGATTTTCCGCTGAAGCCGTTCGCCATCAAGCACAAGCTCGCCGGACATCCGCTGCTGACGCTGCAGCGTATCGCGCAGCTCGCATCCGAACTGCCGCGCGATCTCATCGAATACAATTCGGGCAAGGTCGCGATCAGCCAGGACCCCGACGCGATCCCGTCGGTGGATCTCGATCCCGTTGAGGTGGTCAATCGTATCGAGACCGCTGGTGCATGGATGGTGCTGAAGCGGATCGAGAACTCGCCCGAGTATCGTCAACTGCTCGAAGACACGCTGCTGTCGGTGGCGCGCGCCCGCGGCTTCAACAGCCTGCTCGATGCCGGCTTCGAACAGCTCGAAGGCTTCCTGTTCGTGTCGTCGCCGAATTCGACCACGCCGTTCCATCTCGACAGCGAGGATAACTTCTTCGTCCAGATCCACGGCGAGAAGTTCTTCACGATCTATGACAACAAAGACCGCGCGATCGTCTCCGACGACGAGATCGAGCGTTCGATGACCAAGCACCGCAACCTCAAATTCGACGACAGCTTCGCGCCGCGCGCCGTTGAGTTTCACATGTTCGATGGCGACGGCTGCTACGTGCCCTATCAGTGGCCGCACTGGGTGCGCACCGCCGGTTCGTTCTCGATCTCGATGGCAATCACCTGGAAGACCAAAGAAGTGCGCCGGGTCAACGACCTGCACTTCTTCAATTCGATGCTGCGTGGTGTCGGCTTCCCGCAGCAGCCGCCGGGCCGGCAGCCGGTGCTGGATATGCTGAAGCTCGCTTTCTACCGGACCGTGACCACGGCGATCAAACCGCTGCGCAGCTCGCTGGCGATGCGCAAAGTTCTGCGCCGCATCGCGCTCGGCAAGAAGGCGAACTACTATCTGAAGGGCGCGTAAGCGCGCGCCCTTACTCGGCCGCCTCCGCGTTCACTTCCGCCGAGACCTGACGGATCGCGCGCGCGAGCTTCTCCGCATCCTGCGCACCGGACACCGCATATTTGCCGGCGAACACGAAAGTCGGCACGCCGGAGATGCCCTTGTCGGCGGCTTCCTTGGCGTTGCCTGAGATCAGCGCGACGTCCTCGTCGGTGGCGAGGCGCTTGCGGATATCGTCCGCATCGAGCCCGACATCGGCCGCAGCCTGCACCAGCGTCTCACTCTGCGTGAGATCTCCGCCATCGCGGAAATACAATTCCATCAGGCGCTGCTTGACCTCGGCCGACTTGCCGGAGGCTTCGGCCCAATGGATCAGCCGGTGGCAATCGATGGTGTTCGGCTGGCGCTTCACGCTGTCCGGCCGGTAGGTCAGGCCCTCCTGCTCGGCCGCATCGACGACACGGCCGGCGATGCCTTTGTAGGCTTCGACAGAACCGAATTTGGTCTCCAGATAGGTCGAGCGATCGATGCCCTCGCGCGGGATCCACGGATTGAGGAAGAACGGCCGCCAATTGACATGCACCGGCACGTCGGGGACCAGCGCAAGCGCATTCTCGATCCGGCGCTTGCCGATATAGCACCACGGGCACACGACGTCGGAGACGATATCGATCTGAAGCGGCTTGATGGTGCTCATGGGCGGGCTCCCTGTATTTGTTCCGCCCACAAATAGGCGTCGTGGACATCGCGGACAAGGCCGTTAGGTCCCGTTTGAAGCGATCTCCCGGAGCCTGTTCGCCGTGACGTCATCCGCCGGAAAGAACGTCTCGATGGCGATTTCCGACAGGGTGATATCCAGCGGCGTACCGAAGGTCATGGTCGTCGACATGAAGCTCAGCACATCGTCGCCCAGCCTCATCCGGAACGGCACCACAACGCTGTCAGCCGCGATCGGCGCCGACCGCGCCGGTACCGGATAGGTCTTCAATTCCTGATACAATTTGATCAGTTCCGGATCGGCGGTTGCCTCGCATTGCCGGTGCAGGCGCTCCAGCAGATGCGCGCACCATTCACCAAGATTGACGGTGCGCGGGGCCAACGCCTCCGGATGAAAGCTCAGCCGCAGCACGTTGAAGGGCTGCCCGAGCAAGCGCGGCGCGATGCCTTCCAGCAGCGGCATCACCATTCGGTTGGCGGACACGAGATTCCAGTGCCGATCGACCGCCAGCGCCGGATTGGGCTCATGGGCCTTCAGCACGAGGTCAATGGCCTGTCGCGCTGAATTCAGCGCGGGATCGTCCAGCGCACGCTGCGGAAAGGCCGGAGCGAAGCCAGCAGCCACCAGCAAGACATTGCGCTCTCGCAGCGGCACGTCGAGCCGCTCGGCCAGCCGCAACACCATCTCGCGCGACGGCGAGGCGCGGCCGGTCTCGAGGAAACTCAGATGACGCGTGGAAATCTCGGCATCGCCGGCCAGATCCAGCTGGCTCAGGCGGCGGCGCTGCCGCCATTCGCGCAAATGATGGCCGATCCCGGCGGGCCGGGATGTTGCGGAGGACGCTGCTGGCTGTGTGTTCATGGCAAAAAGCTAACACGCGAATTTCGCAGCTTCCATGACCTCACAGGTAATCGATTTGGCTCCGCGGCGCCGTCATGGTCGGGACATCCACAACGACCAACCGAAGGACAACGACCATGATCAATCCCTCTCTCCTGCTCCGCCGCGCCATCCAGATCGACGCCGCCGTCAGCGGCGCCATGGCGCTTCTCCTGACCTTTGCCGCGGCCATGCTGGCGCCGCTGCTGCATCTGCCCGAAGCGCTGCTGCTGGAATCCGGCCTGTTTCTGATCGCCTATGCGGCGCTGGTCGGCTGGCTCGGCACCCGCGCGACCATGCCGAAGCTGCTGGTGCTGGTGATCATCGTCGGCAACGCGCTGTGGACGCTGGGCAGCATCGGCCTGCTGTTCTCGGGCGCGGTGACGCCGAACCTGCTCGGCCAGATCTTCGTGGCCGCGCAGGCGATTGCAGTCGGCGTGTTCGCGGAGCTGCAATATATCGGGCTGCGCCGAAGCGCAGCGGCACAGGCGGCTTAAGCCGCCTTGCTCCTGACCTTGCCGGCCTTTGCCTTGCTAGCCTTGGCCGACCTGGATTTCGCCGACTTGGCCTTAACAGACTTGGCCTTGGTCGCTGCGGAGGTCTTCTCCGCGGCGGCCTTGGTCGTTTTGGCTTTGCCCGAAGCCGCTTTGCCCGAAGACTTGGCCTTCTTGGCCTTCTTGGCCTTATCTTTGGCCCTCTTGGCCTTCGCCTTTTCTTCCTTCTTCAGCGCCTTGCGCTCGGCCTTCTCCTTGGCCTTGAGCTTCTCGGCACGTGCCTCGGCGCGCTTCTTCTTGCGCTTCTTCTCGCAGGAATCGCACTTGCAGCCGATCGGCTTCAGGTATTCCTTGAAATACTCCGTGCCGTAATCGTAGTTGATCTCTTCGCCCGGCTCGATCTTCTTGATCGAGCGGATGATGATCTTCTTCTTCGCCGCATTGACGTCGGACTCAGCGTTCGGCTTGCAGGCGTGGTTGATATAGCGCGCGATGTTCTTGCGGATCGAACCATCGACGGTCCAGCGCTTGCTGATCTGGAACAGATACTTGTTCTCGATCGCGTCGTGCTTCTCGTTCTTCGAATCCAGCAGGGGCCCGAAGTATTGGACGATCTTGACGCCCTTCTTGATCGGCTGGGTGGCGAAAAGACCGAGACCGGTTTTGGAACGGCCGATGCGATAGGGCTTGGCGGAAGTCGAGGCGGGCATGGGATGAGGAACTGACGCTGCTGGAGACAAAATGAAGGCTGACCAAGCTGTCTAGCGCGATTCAACCAGCCCTGTCAGCCGCTTCGGTTGAACCTTCCCCAGCTTGTGAACGTCAAAGCAGCACCTTTCCCGTGCTGGATGCCCTGAAATGCCCCGCCTGCCCGCCCTCGCTGTCGCCACACTGACGATCCTGCTCGGCGCGCCCTCGCTCGCCGCGGCCAACACTATCGGCAGCGTCTACACGTCGACGACCGACAACGACTGCCGCAAAGCGTCCAACCTCAAAATCGATGGCGATGACTACGCCGCGGAACGGACTTGCCGCGGCCCAGCTGGTCTCGTCGTGGTGAAGAACGAGGACGACCTGCGCGAGACCATCACGGTCGGACGCAGCGCCAGCGCCGCTGACAAGGAGCCGGCGGCATCGCAAGGCTTCGGTCCGTTCAACTCCACCACCAACACGATCGAATGGCGCGTCATTGGCGGCAAACCATTCGCGATGATCCAGCGCTGGCACATCGCCGACAACGACGATCCCGAGAAAAATGGCCGGCCAAAATCCAAACAGATGCTGGTGGTCACGCGGTTGCCGCCGGGCGCCGTGTGCCATGTCGCCTATATCGACGTGACGGCCAATCCGGAGGCCAACGAGCTGGCCCGCAAAGCCGCTGACGAACTCGCCCGCGGCTTCGATTGCAAGACGGACAAGGTCAGCGTGATCGGCATCGGCGGCCGGGCTACGGCACTGGCGATGGCATCGCGCAACATCCCGGGCCTGGCCCGGTAGGGCGCGCGGTCAAAGCTTCGGTATTTTCGCCGCGTCGATCACCGCCGTCCATCGCGCGATTTCCGACGTGACCAATTCACGCATTTCCGGCGGCGTGCTTCCCCGCACCTCGCCACCGATCGCCGCTTCCAGCCGCGCCCTGATCCCCGGGTCGGCCAGAGACTTCAGAACGGCTGCGTTGAGTTGGGCGATGATCCCCGGCGGAGTGCCCTTCGGCGCCAGCAGCCCGGCCCACGTCCTGACATCGAACCCCTTCAGACCTGCCTCGCCGGCCGATGGAACATTCGGCAGCAAAGCACTCCGGGTCGATGATGTGACGGCGAGGCCACGCACCGCACCACTCTCGATCTGTGGCGCAACAAGCACGCTGGTGCCAACGATCAGGGGCACATCGCCCGCGAGCAACGCGGTAATCGCCTGAGAGTCGCCGCGGTAGGGCACGTGCAACACGTCGATGCCGGCTGCTGCTTTCAACAATTCGCCAGCAAGGTGATGCGTGCTGCCGAAGCCGACCGATCCGAAGCTCAACGATCCCGGCTTGGCCTTTGCGAGCGCAATGAGCTCTCTCAGCGTCTTTGCTTCATAGTCGCTGCGGGTAGCGACGACGAGCGCGTAATAGACGATCGTGGAGATCATCTCGAAACTATCGACGGGTTGATAGGACAGCGACTTGTAAAGCCCTGCAGAAATCGCATGGCCCCCGGTCACAAGGCCGAGCGTGTATCCGTCAGGCGCGGCCTTGGCGACCGCGTCCGATGCGAGATTGCCGCCTGCACCGGGCTTCGCTTCGACGATAACGGTCTCATTAAGCTGTTTCGCCAGCCCGTCGGCAACGACGCGAGAGAGCGTGTCCGCCGCCCCACCCGATGCGAAACCGTGAACGATACGAATGACACGATTTGGGTAGGCTTGCGCTGAGGCGCCAGGCACGTCGATCGACGAGACTATAAATACAGACACCGCGAGGCATGCGAGAACTCTGCCTCGAATAGATTTCGACAGCTGGCTCATTATTTCCTCCCCTTTTATCTCTTCAGCACTGATCGCCGAGGTGCCGATCTGTCGCTTCATGGCGGCGACTTTGTCGGCAGCGATGTCATGTCGCCTTGCGTTTGAACTCCGCGAGCTCCGGCGATGGAGCCGGCCCCCAGATATCTCGGGGGAGACCTACCCAGACCTTGGGGCGCTGCGGACGATCCCGGTGCCATGGGCGTGGCTCGAAATAGCCAAGCTCTTCGTCGATCATCTGATCGAGATCGAAGAACAATTCGATGAGATGGCCATCGGGGTCGCGGTGATAGATCGCAACATTGTGGCCCGGGCCATGACGCACCGGCCCCCACAGGATCTGCATCTTCTTGCGCCCGAGCAGGTCGCAGGCGCGATGCATGTGCGAGGCATCACGGAGCTCGAACGCCGCGTGATGCAATCGCCGACCCGGGCCGCGCGCGAAATTGACGGAGTGATGATCAAAACCACACCGCATGAAGACGAAGGCGTCCTCGATCCAGTCCGACACCCGGAAATTCAGCACGTCACCATAAAACTTCGACGCCTTCAGCGGATCTTGCGTGTAGAGCGCGATATGGCCGAGGCGGTCGGCTGCAATGCCGCCAACAGGCTGCTCCGCGACAGCGAATGTCGGCCCCGCAAGCAGTTCGATTTCCATTCCCTCGAAGTCCCGGAACAGCACCGAGCGAGGCACGCCAGGAAGCGGATCGGACTGGATCTCGGCCGCAATTCCAGCGCGCGACAGTGTTGCCACCAGGTCGGCGAAATCCAGATCGGGCGCCACTTCGAAGGTCAATCGCCGACAGGCCGCCTGATCGCCACGCTGCAGGACGACGGCGAGTTCGTCCGAGTCGGTGGCCAGCGATGCGTGACTGGCGTCACGCGTCACCACGCCGAGTCCGACCACCGTTTGATAGTAGTCGATCTGCCTGTCGATATCAGGCGTAACGAACGTCACATGCCTGATGCGTTTTACCTTGATCATGTGGTCCTCCGTATCTCGTTCCAGACCGATAGCCGTTCGCCTACGGGGTCATGATGATCTTGCCGAGCGCGCCTCCGGACTCCAGCAGCGTGTGCGCCTGCCGGACCTCGGATAATTTCAGCCGCGCGGAGATTGCGGGCTTGATCTCCCCGCGCCCAAGCAGCGAGATCAACTTCCCCATGATGGCGCGGCGCGCATCGCGGTCATGATCGTAGATGTGAAAGGAGAAGCAGCGCACGGCCGGACAGACGTCGAGATACTTCCGCATCTCTCCCATCAGGTTTTCTTCGGGAAGGCCGGCGAAGGCGTTGTAGGAGACCAGCGTCCCCCATTTGCCGAGCACGCCGAGATAGGAGACGAATTCGGGACCGCAAACATGGTCGAGCACGAGGCCGACGCCTCTCCCCCCGGTCAATTCGCGCGTCCGCGCGACGACGTCCTCGTCACGATAGAAGATCACGTGGTCGGCGCCGTTGGATTTGGCGAACCGGGCTTTTTCGGGGGTGCTGACCGTACCGATCACCGTCATGCCTGCCAGCTTCGCCAATTGCACGATCGACGTGCCGACACCGCCAGCCGCACCAATCACAAGCACACTGCCCGCGGAATTACGCCCACCGCATTCATGCAGCAGCGCCCAGGCGACTTGATAGTTCGCAAGGCACACGGCGTCCTGCAAATCGACGGCATCAGGCAACAGATGGATAGCATCGGCCGGCGCCACCACATATTCGGCGTAACAGCCGCCGCGCTGTGACAGATCGCGGGCGCTCAGCAAAACCTTCTGCCCGACCGAGATACCGACAACACCGTGACCGACCGCGGAGATGCGCCCGGCGACATCATTCCCCGGATTGGCCGGTAGTGGCGGCATCCACTTGTAAACGCCGCGCCGGATCAAGGCGTCCGGCTGGCCGACGCCAAAAGCCTCCGCCTTGATCTGCACCTCTTTCGGGCCCGGAGCCGGAATGGCGACATCGACATAATCGAGCGCGTCGGGACCACCGGGACGATGAACCAGCACAGCCTTCATGAATCCACCCTGCAGAAGATATTTTCGAAAATATGTCCTATTACGAAAATTATTGCAATAGCGGTCATGCGCCGGCATTCTGCAACCAGCCGGCACCATCAGCCGGCGGAATCTGAGGTCCATTCCATGACTGCTTCGGCCGTCAAATCGCGCAAAGAATTCGGCAAAACACTCGCAGTCGATATCACGCACCGACTGCGTCAGGATATCGTCGCTTGCCGGCTCAAGCCTGGCGAACCGCTAAAATTCGATGCCTTGAAGCTCGCTTTCGGCGCAAGCTTCACGACGCTGCGCGAGGCGCTGACGTCGCTGACGGCGGACGGCCTGGTCGTTGCCGAGGAGCAGCGTGGCTTTCGCGTGGCGCCCGTTACGAGCGACGACCTGATCGACATCACCCAGACCCGGATCCTGATCGAGATCGAACTGCTCAGCCGCTCCATCGCAAATGGCGGAGATGACTGGGAAATAGCGGTTATGTCGACCCTGCACAGGCTGGGACGCATTGAGGAAAGACTTCCCGGTAATCACGTCGAGAATCCGGAATGGCAGATCGCCCACCGCCAGTTTCACGAGGCGCTGGTGTCGTGCGGGCGCTCCCCGACGTTGTTTGGCATTCGGGCTTCGCTGTTCGAGCGCGCCGAACGCTATCGAAACCTGTCCGCCATGTTTCGCCCGCAACCACGCGACAAGGTCGGTGAGCATCGCGCCATTATGCAGGCCGCGATCGCCCGCGACACGGCACTGGCCACATCCCTGATCGACCGGCACATCCGCAGCACCTCCGACAATGTCGTGAAATACGCATCTCATCTGCTGACTGAATCCTGAGACGGGATCGCCGGCTAGTCGGCGAAGAAACAGACGGCAGGCCCAACATCCCACGTTGAAAGTCGCCGCAGGCGCCGCCAGCCCTCTTGTCAGGCATTATTTTCGAAAATATAATAAACTTACGAAATTTCGATATCAGGGATTACATAGGAAGGCCTCATCATGAAGCTCTTGTCTTTCAGCCATCAGCAGCGCGAAAGCTGGGGAGCCGTCGTCAACGACGCGATCGTCGATCTCGGCAAGGCGCTCCCGCACTATCCGACGCTCGCCGATTTCATCGCCAGCCCCGACTTCGCCAAGCGCGACCAGATCGTTGGCGGACGCAAGCCAGACCTGAAGCTGTCGGACATCAGCTACCTGCCGGTAATCCCCCGCCCCGAAAAGATCGTCTGCGCGGTGCGGAACTATCTCGACCACCACAAGGAAGCGGTGGCTCATGGCATGGACCGCCAGATCACCGAATTCCCGCCGATCTTTCTGCGGGTCTGGCGCTCACAGGTCGGCCACAACCAGCCGGTGATCCGGCCGAAAGTCTCCACGCACCTGGACTGGGAAGGTGAACTCGCCGTCGTGATCGGCAAAGGCGGCCGCCATATTCCCGAAAGCGAGGCGATGAACCACATCGCGGGCTATTCGATTTATAACGACGTCAGCGTCCGCGATTATCAGCGACACGCGCAGCAGATCGCGGCCGGCAAGAATTTCGTTGGCACCGGACCGTTCGGCCCGTGGCTGGTGACGACCGATGAAGTCAGCGATCCCACCAAGCTCAAGCTCGAAACCCGCGTGAATGGTGACATCGTCCAATCCTCGGACACATCCTTTTTGATCTTCTCGATTCCCCGGTTGATCAACTATGCGTCGGAAATCTTCGACCTCGTCCCGGGTGACGTCATTGCAACGGGAACGCCTGCCGGCGTCGGCTTTACGCGGAAGCCTCCGATCTTCCTGAAGGCCGGCGACGTCGTCGAAGTCGAAATCGAGAAGCTCGGCATCCTCAGCAATCCCGTCATTGACGAGTAGTCAGCGGACGGCTTCCTCACAACGCTCGCAAAACACGGACTGGGTCAGCCATGACATCCTATGACATTCGCAAGACCCAGATTTCCGTCGAGACGGTCTGGCACGAACGTGGGCCGCGTCTCTCGCAGCCGCTCCATGTCGGCACGGCACTGGCGATTATCCGCAATCCTTTTGCTGGTCGATACGAGCCGGACCTGATGGCCTTCCAGGCCGAACTACGCGAACTTGGACGCACACTTGCGGCCGAGCTCGTTCAGGCGCTCGGCGGCAAGGAACGCATCGAAGCTTACGGCAAGGGCATGATCGTGGGCGACGACGGCGAGCTTGAGCACGCGGCCGTATGGCACGAGGCCGGCGGCTGGGCGATGCGCGAGATTCTCGGCCAGCCCAAAGCCATCGTGCCGGCCGCGAAGACCGTTGGCGGCATCGGTACACGGCTAATGGTGCCGCTGGGCCATATCGAAGCGGCCTATGTCCGCAGTCATTTCAGCACCGCTGAAATGACTGTCTGGGATGGCCCGCGTCGCGACGAGATCGCCTTCGGCCTGGTGATGGCCACCGGCGGAAGACCGCATGCACGTATTGGCGGGCTGGCAGCGTCCGATATCTCAGTGCATGACGGGCAGCGATAGCTACCGCAAACAGCACCTGCACACGACGCCGGCGCTTCGCAAAGAGTTTCGCTACTTCGGCGTTTCCATGGCCCTGGCGACGGTGATCTTCAGCATCTCGACGAACAGCTTCTCTGCGTCGGTGCCATCGGGTAAGCGGCGCAGGATGTCAGTGAGGCGGCCATCGAGGGTCAGCATGGTGAAACCATGCACCAGCGACCACGTCCGCGCGATCTGCGCGGCCTGCTCGATGGTCAGCGCATCGGTGGCGACATTGCCCGGATGATGTGCGCCGACCACGCTGGCAAGACCGGCGAAAGATGCATTGGCGGCCTCGCGCAGATTCGGCCGCGTCATGTCGAGCCGCTCGGTACGAAACATCAGCTGATACATGCCGGGCTGCGCACGTGCATAAGCGAGATAGGCCTTGGCGCGGGCGAGCGCGCTTTCGAGCGGCGTCGTGCCACTCGCACCAGCCGCAGTCATTGTGGCGTTGAAGTTGCGAAAGCCGATAGCGGCGAGTTCGCTGACGAGGCCGGTGAGATCGCCGAAGTGATGCGTCGGAGCCGCATGCGAGACGCCGGCTTCGCGGGCGACGGCGCGCAGCGTCAGGCCAGATAGTCCATCGCGCTCCAGCACGATTTCCGCGGCTTTCAGCAGCGCGCCGTGCAAGTCCCCGTGATGATAGGGAGATTCGGCGCCGGCGGTTTTTTGGGCCGCGCCCTTGGCTTGCGAAATTCCTGCGACCTTCTTGCGGCGGTCTTGCGGCACGGCGCGCGGTTTCGCGGTCTTGGTCTGCTTCGTCATGGTGATGTTATAGGTCGTCATTTTTACACTGTAAAGATTTTGCTTGACGGGCCGACCGCTCACATCTAGCAATCTAGACAACGTAAAGATAATAGCATGGGAGACGACGATGGCGCTGCTGGACCCGATCGAGGCTGCTCATGACAATCTTGCGCCGATCCCGATGGAGTGCGACGCGCCGTTCCTGACAGTCGTCGGCGAGTTGCCACGTGAGCTCAACGGCACGCTCTACCGCAACGGCCCCAATCCTCAATTCGAAACCAAAGGCTCGCACTGGTTCGTCGGTGACGGCATGCTGCATGCCTTTCACATCGAGAACGGCCGCGCGAGCTATCGCAATCGCTGGATCCACACGCCGAAATTTCTCGCCGAGCACGATGCCGGCCGCACGCTCTATCGCGGCTTCGGCCAGAAAATCCCCGATGCCCCCGCTTCGCTTGGCAATGACTCAGGCGCGGCCAATACCAACATCGTCTTTCATGCCGGCCGCCTGCTCGCGCTGGAGGAAGGCCATGCGCCAACCGAGATCGAACCGGGCACGCTGAAGACGCTCGGCTATCAGAACTATAGCGGGCGCATCGGCGGACCGTTCACCGCGCATCCGAAGATCGATCCCGTCACCGGCGAAATGAATTTCTTCGGCTATAACGCCCGCGGTATCTTCAGTCCGACGATCTCGTTCGGCGCGATCGATTCATCGGGTATCGTCACGCGCTTCGAGCGTTTCGATGCGCCCTATGCCAGCATGGTGCATGACTTCATCGTCACGGAGAACTACCTGCTGTTTCCGATCCTGCCCATCACCGGCAGCATGGACCGCGCGCGATCAGGCCGCCCGCCCTATGCCTGGGAGCCGGACAAGGGCTCTTATGTCGGCGTGATGAAGCGCGGCGGCAGTGCCGATGATATCAAGTGGTTTCGCGCCGAAGCCTGCTACGTCTTCCATGTGATGAATGCGTGGGAGGAAGGCGACCGCATCATCGCCGACGTCATGCAGTCCGAGGAAGCGCCGCTGTTCACGCATCCCGACGGCTCGCCGACCGATCCTGCGAAATCCAACGCGCGACTTTGTCGATGGACCTTCGATCTATCAGCCAATACCGATCGTTTCACCCGCACCTATCTCGACGACGTCACCGGCGAATTCCCGCGCATCGACGAGCGCCGCTCCGGCCTCGTCAGCACGCAAGGCTGGTACGCCTGCGATAACCCGGCACCGGGTGCCAGCAAGGCCTTTTCCGGGATCACACATGTCTGGCGCGACGGCATCAGGCTCGGCCAGTATATGCTGCCACTCGGCGACAGCATCTCCGAACCCGTCTTCGTCGCGCGCGGCAAGGATGCAGCCGAAGGCGACGGCTGGCTGCTCGCGGTGGTGTGGCGCGCCCGGCAGAACCGCAGCGATCTGGCAGTGTTCAATGCCACCGATGTCGCCGCGGGGCCGATCGCTCTTGTCCAGCTCGGTCACCGGGTACCAGCAGGCTTTCACGGCAGCTGGGTTGATTCCTTATAAACCATTGATCCAATGACAGTTAAAGATCTCACCTCACATAATTTTGACAGTGTAAAGATTTTTGTTGACGAGCCCGCGGGCAAGGCCTAGAAGAAATCTTGACAATGTAAAGATGGAGCGACGGGAAAACGGCGTGGCGTCCTTTCTCATGATCGGCAGCTGCCACCGCCTCCTGAAGCACAACGACAAAAGTACTCATTCGACAACAAGCGCGCGGAACCACGCCATGATCAACGTCCTCGCCAAGCTGGCCATCGGCTTCCTTTCCACCATCGCCTTTTTCACGACCTTTGCGGTCGCAGGAGACGTGCTGATCGCGACTGCCGTCGCCATCGCAGGTGCTGCGACGCAGTTCGTTCTCGCACGAACCGCATATCGCAGGCCGGACATGATGACCCGGACAGCAAGCTGGGGCAGCCTAGCCCTCGTGCTGGTTGTGACCGGGACCACACTCGTCGGTATCGAACCATCCGGCGCGGCCGCCTCGGCCTCTCACGACGTTTTCACGCCGGTCGGCAATGTCTGCCCGCTCTCACAACAAGACATATGATCGCAGGATAATGAGCAGCGACGCGACGACCTCGTAAGCGAGCCCGCAACGCACCTTCACAAACGTCAAGATAGCCCGAACTGGAAACGCCATGGCTTCCTTTCTCATCATCGCCCCGTTCGGTGCTTTCGCCATCCTGATGATGGTGTCATCGGTCGCGATCAGCCTCTTCGCCGCAGCCGCGCTGTCGCTCGGCATCGTGGTCTGGGACGTGATCCGCGGCGGCTCGCTGAAGATGCTCGCAGCAGGCTCGGTGCTGATCTTCAGCGCGCTCGGCTGCTACATCACGCTGGTCGACGGCAATTGGAGCGCGGTGGCCGTCCGCCTCGCCGTCGATGTCGGCCTGCTCTCAATCGTGCTGCTGTCGCTGGCGATCCGCCTGCCCTTCACGCTGCAATATGCCCGCGAGATGGTCGACGCCGAAACCTCGAAGCTGCCCGGCTTCATGAAGGCGAACTACATCCTCACCTGGGCCTGGGCCGGCGCATTTGTGCTGATGCTGGTGGCGGACATGCTGATCATCTACATGCCCTCGCTGCCACTGTGGATCGGCTTTGCGGTGGCCTTTGCCGCGCGCAACTCTGCCGTTGCCTTCACCAAATGGTACCCACAGTATCGTCGCGCGAAATATGGTGCAGTGAAACCGGCTGAACCGCTGAAGCCCTGATCCATTTCGCCTGCAAATCGACGCCTGACCATCTCGACTGCATTGGGAGCACTGCGATGAAGGACGTATTCGCCAAACTTGGCCAGGATTTTTTCTCCACCATCGTCTTCCTGGTACTCTACCTCGTCACCGGCGACGTCCTGCTGGCAACCTGCGTGGCGATCGCGGGGGCCGTCGCACAGTTCGTCTATGCCCGCGTCAAGGGCTCAAGGCTTGATGTAATGACCTATGCCAGTCTCGGGCTGGTGGTCGTCCTCGGCGGCGCGACGCTACTGACCAAGGATCCACGCTTCGTGCTGGCCAAGCCCAGCATCGGACATTTCGCCATCGGCGCGATCATGCTGCGCAAGGGCTGGATGCTGCGCTACCTGCCACCCATCGTCAGCGAGACGATCCCAGAATATGTGACCGCTGCGGGCTATGCCTGGGCCGCGCTGATGTTCGCGCTTGGCGCCGGTGTCATCGCTGTGGCCATGACCGGCGATATGAAACTGTGGGCTTTCTATGTGTCGGTCGTCGCCATTGGCGCCAAGGTGCTGGCTTTCGCGATTCAGTATGTCGTGTTCCGGATGATCGTCGGCCGCAAGCTGCGCGCAGCAGCAGCGACGGCGCCGCAGATGGGCGCCTAGTCGCCGGCGCGCAATTGCGAGCTTCGCAGACGGGCCACTCCGACATCTACCGTCAGCCGCGCCGAGGCCGCGGGAGCGTGCACCGCGTCCCCTTCATATTCGGCTGTGATCCAGCGCGCGCCATCCGCCAGCGCCGAGGTGGTGAATGACGCCATGCCGGCGCGGTCGAGGCCGACATGGGCTGCGAGAATCTGCTCACCATCACGAAACGTCACGGCGCCCTTCGGAACGCCGTCACCGCTGGCAATCGCGGCGGTCAGCGTGACCACCGCTCCAGACGGACAAGGATTCTCGGACGACGACACCGCCACCGCCGGCGTGCCCCGTATGATCTCGACCACAACCGCCGACTGGCTCGGCTGCACCACGACGGGCAGATAATTCGACGTCCCCATATAGTCCGCGCGGAAGCGATGCGGACCCGGCGGCAGTCGTTCGACCACCAGCGACGGGTGGGCCACATCGACCCAGCCAAGCACAGTGAGCGTCGTCTCATCGACAAAGCGGACAATGCCGCCGGGGACACCGCCGCCGCGTTCGCTCGTCACGGAGGCCGTGAGCGTCGTGCGGCCGGTCGCATCGATGGATGATGCCAGCGTGGTGCGGGTCTGTTCGGAGTGGATGATGGATTGGGCGCGAACTGCGGTCGGACTTGCAAGCACACATGCAGTAACAACGACCAGATGAAAATTGTTCACCTGTTACGCTCCGGTTAGCCGCCCCTGGGGTAAGGCGTGCGGCCGGCGAAAAGGTTCAACACAAAAGCAGGCCGCGGAGAAGCCGCATGCCGATGTGAACAATTCGTCACAGATACTGATAAAACATGATCCCGTTGACGGCACTGGCCGCGGCCAACAAGGTCACCACCGTCACATTCAGCTTCAGAGCATCCAACATGGCGCGGCCTCGAATTCGTCTGCAGTCTGATCGCTATTGGAACAGCGCCGCCTGAGTCGTCACCGCTTTTCTTTTTCCTCTGCATCCTTGCGAGTCACCGGAGAATCGAGTCCCGCGCACGGACCGAAATTCAGCGGGATTGCTGCAAGCCTGAGTCGCGTTTTGTCGAACCAAATCGCTGGCGCCGCGACACAAAACCATGACCCGAATCGCCATCCTGATCGCCGGCCTCATCTGCGCCGGCACCGCCTTTGCGCAACCGCTGACGCCACCACCGGAGCTGCTATCGCAGGAGACACCGGAGTGGTTTGCGAGCGCCTGGGCTTTCGTGCCGCCGGACCGCGTGGCCGGTCAGGCGTTTCATGTCGACATGTCCGATCCGCAGGCGCCGGTCGGATATGTCGCGATCTATCCAGCTGGCGCCAACGATCCGAAGACGCCAGCGAGCGCCTTCGATGCCGGTGAGATGCTGGTCGCAAAACTCGCGCGCAGCGACGGCAAGCTGACCGCCCTGTCAGCCGAGCTGCGCTCGCGTGACGTCACGCTGAACAGCAACATCCCGCGTGTACTGAGCGCTGCGCATGCCGATGCGGAATATCGCCAACTCCACGCCGAATTGCTGAAGACGCGCGGCACGCTGCCGGATGGCGCCATTCCCTGCGATATCCATGGCTGGTCGACCGACCGCGACCCCAACGGATTGAATGTGCGCGCCGGGCCATCGACGAAGGCCAAGGTGCTCGGCACACTGCCGCCGCCCTACAAATTCAAGAGCAAAGGTGAGAACGTGCCTGACGGAGGCTGGCTGACGGAATTTTCCATCATCGGCTTCAAGGATGGCTGGTTCCTGATCGAAGGCGCAGCTCCGCCCGGCAAGGAATATGAGGACGAGAGCAGCTATCCGCGCAATCATCCAAAGCCCTATGGCGGCCGCGGCTGGGTCGCGGCCAGCAAGGTCGGCGCGCAGTATGCCAATGGCGACACGCGGATGGGCGGACTGTTCCAGGCGCCGCATGTGGACGCGCAGTGGACGCCGGCCAAAGGCGAAGGTGGCAGCGAGATCAGCGCCGACGGTGGCCCTAGGCGCGTTCTCGCCTGCAGCGGCTTCTGGGCACTGGTGGAGAGCCACGACGGCGTGCGCGGCTGGTGGCGACGGCTATGCTCGAGCCAGGTGACGAATTGCAGTTGAGCAAAATCACTGGCGGGCCCGAGAAAAATACCTTAGGTTGTATTTATATCAGATACATATTGAGGAATCCATTTTGAGGGAGGAACGTCCATGGACAGCGTCATCCAGCAACTGGCACTCGTATCGGAATCCGCGACCATTAGCGCCAGCGACCTGATGCGGGTGGCCGCCGCGCTCCAGAAGCAGGCCAGCCGCGACTTGGCTCCCGTGTGGAATATCTCGGCCACGATCGATGCCTTCGAGAAGCTTGAGGATGTGCCGCTCGGCTACTGGCCCATGGTCGTGAGGGATGACATCGGATACGACGCTGCCGGAATCCATCTCGACAATGACCGCCAGCCGTTTGCGCTGATCAGCGCGTCATCCGATATCGATAACTGGTCGCTGACGGCATCGCACGAGACGCTCGAAATGCTTGTAGACCCCTATGGTGACAGGTTGATTGCCGGAAATTCGCCCAAGAAAGACCAGGGCCGCGTGAGCTTTCTGGTCGAGGTCGCCGATCCGTCGGAGGCTGCCGAGTTCGCCTACACCTGCAACAACGTGAGGGTATCGGATTTCTACACGCCGCGTTACTTCGATCCGGTGGCGGCTTCCGGCGTTCGCTATTCCTTCATGGGTGTCATCAAAGAACCGCGACAAGTGCTCAAAGGCGGCTATCTGTCATGGGTCGATCCGGTCACCTCGCACTGGTGGCAGCAGACCTGGTTCGGCGGCTCCAAGCCCGCCTTTCGCGACCTCGGCAAGCTTGATCCCAAGGCGGGAAGTCTGCGGTCTCAGATCGACCGGCTGTCCACGGCCGAGAGCGCCAGGGCAAACGCGACCAAGCACGCACTGGTCGGCTCCGCGCTCGTGAAGCAGGCAAGTGCGCGGTCCACGGCATCGAAAGCCAGGATGTGGAAGAGCCAGATCGATCAAATCGTGGCGGCACCCAAACCCCGGCAACGCAGGTCGGCAACACGGCGTGCCGGCCCGGCCGCGGCCGACGGCTAGGCGCGGATCGGCCCGGTGCAGGGGAGACTGCATCGGTATCGCCGTCCGACATGCACTGCCTTTCATTTGCCCGAAGGCGGCATATATTTGGGAGACAAGTATTCTGCGCGACGACAACAGGGGAATGCACCATGCCCAATGAAAACTCCGCAGAGAGCATCGCACGCGCGGCGAAGTTGCGGGCGCAGATTGATCGGATGACCAAGCCATCGGCTGAGGTATCCGGGAACAGCACCTCATCGTCCAGCGAGCGCCCCATGTCGCCCCGCGAGTTCATTCAGCGCGAAATGGACCGGCTCGATAGGAAGGAGTAGCGGGACGGCGGCCGTTGCCGGCCATCGCTGCGCTCGAACCCATGTGACGACCGGTTGCTAGAACCAGATCTGCATCGGCAGGCCTTGCGTGTCGCGCGGTGGCTCGCCTTCGGGGACACAGCCCACGCAATCGCGCGCGGCCAGCGCCACCGCACAGGCATCGAGCACATCATCCCGCTTTGCGCCGGTGCGCGTGCGCTTGCCGATCAGCCAGTCGTCGAGATCGCTGAAGCCGTTCACCATCAGCAGATGACGACGCAGCGCGAGCCCCTCCTCCGCATGTTTGGACGGCAGCGGCACATCGCCATTCAGACGGAGAAAGACAAGTTCAGGATGCGCTTCGCGGATATCGAGATCGCGGTGCTCCAGCACGAAGCCATCGACCTCCATGATCTTCGGTCCGAGATGCCAGAGCTGGCGCGAGACCTTCTTCTGCCCGCGTTTGTCCGCTTCCGCATTGGCAAGATCGGGATCGCTGAAATCCTGCCACAGCCAGCGGCGCCCACCGGAAAAGACGCGTGAGCCATGCGGACTGAGCTTCTTGCGCGCGAGTTGATCGCAGCAGCGCACACCGTCATCGCCGAGACCCATGGGAATATCGATGGCCGCACGGGCAAAGCGCTGCGTCGCAAGCCAGGAGATATCGCTGATGAAATCGATGGAGCGGTGGTCGCCGTCGAGTGTGACGGCGACCCAGCCTTTGCTGAAGCCATCGAGGCCAATGAAGGTCACGACATCCTCTCAGCCGTCATTGCGAGGAGCATCTTGCGACGAAGCAATCCAGTCTTCGCTTGTAGCTTTCTGGATTGCTTCGCTGCGCTCGCAATGATGCCAAGAGGTCGCAGCATCAACCGAGGTTCAATTCCTTGAAGAAGTCGTTGCCCTTGTCGTCGATAATGATGAAGGCCGGGAAATCCACGACGTCGATGCGCCAGATCGCTTCCATGCCGAGTTCGGGATATTCGACCACCTCGACCTTCTTGATGCAGTGTTCGGCGAGGTTTGCCGCCGAGCCGCCGATCGAGCCGAGATAGAAGCCGCCATGCTTCTTGCAGGCCTCGCGCACCGCAACGGCGCGATTGCCCTTGGCAACCATCACCATGGAGCCGCCTGCCGCCTGGAACTGATCGACGAAGGAATCCATGCGGCCGGCCGTGGTCGGGCCGAACGCGCCGGAGGCATAGCCTTCGGGCGTCTTGGCGGGGCCGGCGTAATAGACCGGGTGGTTCTTGAAGTAATCCGGCAGCGGCTCGCCCTTCTCCAGGCGATCGCGCAGCTTGGCATGCGCCGAGTCGCGCGCGACGATCATGGTGCCGGTCAGCGACAGGCGCGTCTTGGTTGGGTAGTTCGACAGCGTCGCCAGAATGTCCTTCATCGGCTGATTGAGATCGATCTTCACAACCTCGCCGCCGAGCGCCTGCTCCACCTGCGGCAGATACTGTGCGGGGTTATGCTCGAGCTCTTCGAGATAGACGCCGTCCTTGGTGATCTTGCCGAGCACCTGGCGATCCGCCGAGCACGACACGCCGAGCCCGATGGGCAGCGACGCGCCGTGGCGCGGCAGGCGGATGACGCGAACGTCGTGGCAGAAATACTTGCCGCCGAACTGCGCGCCGACGCCGGACGACTGCGTCATCTTGAGGATTTCCTGCTCCATCTCGAGATCGCGGAAGGCGTTGCCATCCGGCGAGCCCTGGGTCGGCAGCGCGTCGAGATAGCGGGCCGAAGCGAGCTTCACGGTCTTCATGCAGAGCTCAGCGGAGGTGCCGCCGATGACGATGGCGAGGTGATACGGCGGGCACGCGGCGGTGCCCAGCGTCATGATCTTTTCCTTCAGGAAGGCCAGCAGGCGATCCTTGGTCAGAACGGATGGCGTCGCCTGGAACAGAAAACTCTTGTTGGCGGAGCCGCCGCCCTTGGCCATGAACATGAACTTGTAGGCGTCATCGCCCTCGGCATAGATCTCGCACTGTGCCGGCATGTTGTTGGCGGTGTTCTTCTCTTCATACATGGTCAGCGGCGCGACCTGCGAATAGCGCAGGTTGCGGCGCAGATAGGCGTCGCGGGCGCCTTCCGAGAGTGCCGCCTCATCGTCGCCATCGGTGATGACGTTGCAGCCCTTCTTGCCCATGATGATCGCGGTGCCGGTGTCCTGGCACATCGGCAGCACGCCGCCGGCGGCGATGTTCGCATTCTTGAGGAAGTCGAAGGCCACGAACTTGTCATTCGGGCTGGCTTCGCTGTCGTCCAGGATGTTGCGCAGCTGCTGCAGATGGCCGGGGCGCAGATAGTGGTTGATGTCGCCGAACGCGGCCTCCGAGAGCGCCTTCAGCGCATCCCGCGACACCACCAGCATGTCCCTACCCAGCACTTTCTCGACCCGCACGCCCTCGGTGGTGACCTTCTTGTAGGGGGTGGTGTCTGCGCCCAGCGGAAACAGCGGGGTGTGCTTGTAGGGCGGGACGGGCTTCGGATCAGGGAAAGCGGTGGGAGCGTTCATGGATGGGGCCTCAAAAAGGGAGGGAATTTGAGGCCCTTGTAGGCGGTTTCCGGACAGTTTTGAAGGGTTCAAAACAGGGGGACAGGCCCGCAATCGCGGGGATAATCCCCCTGTTCCAGCAGTAACCGGCTGCGCCCGCCGCGCCTTGCATAAAGTGGCGTCCCGCGTTTCAGTGCGACCGGGGATTGAGGAGAATCTGGAATGTCCATCGACCGCCTGCGCGGCATTTTTTCGGCTGTGGTACTGCTCGCCACCATAACCCTTGCCGCTTCGCCTGCCCGCGCCGACCGCTGCGATGATCTCGCGCGGCAGCTCAAGAGCCAGATCGACGGGCTCAGCGTCGGGCGCACCGCAGCCAATGTGATCTACCTGTCGCATCCGGCGGCGAAGCAGTTGCGACTTGGCTGCGCCAGCCGCAATTTCAGCAACGAGCTCTATGCGGCGTCCGCGACCCGCAAGCCGGCGCCAGCCTTCACCGATCTCGTCGCCAGTGCGGCAGCCGTCATCTTCACGATCCCCAAGCCGGATACGGTGAAGGGCACCACGCGATGTCTCGGCCGCATGGGGATTTTCCGCGGCGATGACGTCAAGCTCCGCTATCGCCGGCTCGACCTGCGCTGCACCCGCAACAAAACATCGGCGAACATCACGATCTCCCGCGGCAAGGACGAATGAGTATTTCGTTTCAATTGTAGTGAAGTCCTGGACGGCGCGTTTACCACCGTTTCCGATCCGCCCCGATTGCTGCAAATTGCAGCGCCTGATTTACCAACTCCTTGTTGGCGCACACCCCATTGTCCGACTGCAAGAGTTGTGAAACAGGGAATTTGTAATGAGCGTTTCAAGCGTGAGCAGCGCACCACCGGTCGCAGAGGTAAAGCCGATCGAGGCAAAGCCGCCGGAGCCGAAGAAGAACGACGACAACGACAGCCGCACCGCGCCGCCCCCACCGCGCGCAGCACTGCCGCCCGGCCAGGGCACCCGGATCGATCAGCTCGCTTAACTCGGCACCGTCGGACAGAGACCAGCCGCCGGTCGCGTTGACGCGAGGCCTGCCCCATCACTGCCGCGAATCTGGTATCGGATGCGGGCCGAAGGAGGCCCGACATGATCGCTCGCCTCGTGATACGTACGCTGGTCTGGTTCGGCGTGATCGGCGCCGTTTTGTTCACCGCCGCCGGGACCTGGCAATGGCCGGCGGCGTGGTCATTTCTGCTCTTCATGATCCTGCTCGGCCTTGGCGGTGGCCTGTGGCTGATCCAGATCGATCCCGCACTGTTTGAAGAACGCATGCGCCCCATGGTACAGCATGGGCAGCCCACAGCGGACCGCGTCTTCATGGTGGCGTTCTTTACCGTGGCACTGGTCTGGCTGATCGTCGCAGGGCTGGATCAGCGCTTCAACCTGTCGCAAATGACAATTGGCATCCAGGTGGCGGGCACGGCACTCGCACTCACGGGAATGGCAATCTCATTCTGGGTACTGCGTGAAAACAGTTTCGCCGCACCGGTCATCAAGCTTCAACGCGACCGCGGCCAGCACGTCATCGATACCGGTCCCTATCATCTCGTGCGTCATCCCATGTATAGCGGCGCCATCCTGTTTTTCCTCGGCACATCCCTCTGGCTTGGCTCGTGGTGGAGTACCGCGCTGACGCTGATCCTGGCCGTGCTGCTCGCATGGCGCACGACGGCCGAAGAGCATACCTTGCGGGACGGTCTCCCCGGCTACACCGACTATACGACGCGCGTCCGCTATCGTCTGTGTCCGGGGCTCTGGTAACCTCGCCACGCGAGCCGCGCGGCGTTATTTGTCCAGCGCCTTGTAGTGCCGGAAGATGCCATCCTTGTTGAAGGCAATGCGGCGGTCGCTGTCGAGATAGGCCTTGATGTTCGGGCGAACCGCCACGCGGTTATGCAAATCGATCAGGCGTGGGATCTCCCGTTCGAATTTTTTCATGCGTTTCGGAAATGCGTAGCGCAGTCCTTCAACGACCTGGAACAGTGACAGATCGACATAGGTCGCCTTGCGGCCGGTGACATAAGCGCCGTCGCCGGCTTTCAATATCCGCTCGAAATAGCCGAGATATTTCGGCACGCGCTCCTTCAGGAATTCGGCACTGCGCCTTTTGGCCGGGCCTTTCTGATCCTCGTAATAAAGCGACACGCCGATCGGGTGATGGGTGTCGTGCACTTCGGCGATGAAATCGGTGATGGTCAGTTGCAGCTCATGCAGTTGCAGCCGCGCCGCTTCGGACTTCGGCGCCAAGCCATGACGTGGGCCGAGATAGAACAGGATGTTCGCTGTCTGGCCGATCACCATATTGCCCGCCTTGAGGAATGGCGGCGCAAATGGCGGAATGCCTTTCTTGCTGTCGAGCATCCTGGTCATCGCGGCCATGCCGCCCTTGCTGCGCGCCATATCGCGGTAGTCCGCGCCGGCATCTTCGAGCGCCAGGCGCACGAATTCGCCGCGGCCCTGGATCGTCGGCCAGTAATACAGCTCATATCGCATGCGGAACCTCGCCAAATGCCGCGTCAGGGGTGCCAGGGTAACTGCTCACCGCGGAATTCGTTCGCCGCGCGGGTCCGGCGAGAACTCCGCGCCGTCGTCCAGCTACCGCCGCAAAACGCGCCACGGCCGGGACAGGCCCGGCCATGGCGGAGTGTGTTGCTGCTCGTCTATCGCAATAGAACTCAATTCGACGCGAAGCAGTACAACAGCCCGTCACCGCCGGTGCTCTTCAGGTCGTTCTGCGAGCAACCGCCATCAGGGCCGCGCGACGGATGCGAGGTGTTCCATGACTTGGACGGCGGTTCTTCGTTCAGCCCCGTACGATCGATATGACCGACCATGGCGGCCCCCTGGGTGCTGCTCGTCCAGTTCTTGCAGGTGCGATCCTCGCCGGCGGCGAAGGCGGTGCCATCGGCCTGCGAGCCGGTCAGCACGTCATGGCGATTCGGCGTATCGCCGCGGCCATTGATGACCTCGCCCTTCTCGCTGAGCGAGGTCTGCTTGGAGAGGTTGTTGCTGGCGCCGTGCAGGTCAGCGACATCCTTGGCGACGACGACGCCCTTGGCATTCTTCCACGGCCCGTTGCCGATCCGGTCCTTGGCATTGATCGCAGGCTTGCCGTCGGCGGCCTGCGTCGAGAGATAAGCGCGCCATGTCTTGGCGCCCGCGCCTGCAGCCTGCGCCAGCGTCTGGCAGTGATTGTCAGCACCGGCGAGGCCACCGAGATTGCCGCCATTGCCGATGCCATTGCTGGTGACGAAGAAGCTGGTATCCGCGCCCTGCGCGAACGATGGCGACGTTGCTGCGAGCGAGACGGCGACAGCACCGGCGCATAGGCCGAGACGGGTCATGGTCGAGAGAATAGTGGGCATCGATTCCTCCAATTTGTTTTTGTAGCCACGCAACGCCAGTCGCGATGGGACGCAACTGACCAACACGTCATCCGGCGGATTATTCCCGCTCTCTTATTGAGATCATCGCCTGGTAATGCACACGCATGAGGCCAACAAAAAGCGCCGCGGAATGATCCGCGGCGCTTGTCCGATTTCGATGACGCAAGGCTTACGCCTGCTGGATCGCCGACAGTTCCCAATCGGCCCCGCGCGGGCGCACGAAGGTCCAGATCTCGGTCGCTTCGATCGGCGTTTCGCTGCCAGCCACCAGACGATTGGTGCCACGCTCCAGCGTCTTGTCGACCAGCGAGAAGCGCATTGCGACGCTCGCATAGTCGGTGTCGCCTTCGCGCCAGGCTTCCGCCAGGTCGCCCTGCAGCAGCTTCACATCCGACACCTTGTTGATGTCGTTGCGGGCCTTGTTCTCGGCGAGGTCCTTGGCGAAGTACGACACCATTTCCGGCGTCGACAGCTTGCCGAGCTTCTCGACATCTTCGTTCGACCAGGCGGCCTGCACGTCGCTGAGCAGCTTCTCGAAAGCTTCGTAATCCTGCGGCGCGATCTCGATCGGCTTGTCATTGTTCGAGCCGCCGAAACCGAAGCCACCGAGACCACTGCGCTGGGTCGGCTGTGCGCCATAACCCTGCTGCGCCTGGTTCATGTGTGCCTGGTTCTGGTCGGGACCATTGGCCGGGCCGGTATAGGCGGAGCTAGCCGGACCGGCATAGGCCGACGCCGTCTGGTTGCGACGCTGCCACCAGGACATTGCGAGGCGGACGACGATGATGATCAGGCCGACCTGCAGCAGCAGGCCGATGATCGACGAGATACCGCCGAGGCCGCTGAACAGACCGCCGCCGAACAGCATGCCGAGCAGGCCTGCGCCGAGGAAGCCGGCAGCAAGGCCGCCGAGCATGCCCATGCCCGGACGGTTGAAGAAACCGCCCTTGCTGGCTGCGCCCGTGGTCGCGCTGTTCATGCCGGGCGAACCCGGCTGTTGCATGGTGCGGTTGAACGGCTGAGCCGCGTTAGGCGCCGTCGACGTGCTCGGCGGGGCCGAGAACGTGCGGTTGCCGCGCGAGCCCGAGCTGCTGCCACCGCCAACGCGGGCGTCGGCAGAGGAGATTGCAATTGTGAGCGGCATCGCCAGCGAAAGGACGACGGCCATCGTCTTGACGACGCCGCGCATGCTGAACGTGAAAGTCATGGTCATTCCCTCAATCCCCGGCAGGGGGAAAACACCCCTAACATGGCTACCCCAGCCTAAAAGGGAAGCACCGTTCGAGGGTAAACGCTGCGGCCCTCGGTCGCGGCTTGTCATTGAACCTTTGGCGCAAGAGTCATCTTGCTTTCAAACACTTATGCTGCATTGCGGGGTGAATGCGCATTAGAAGGCAGGATGGTATTGCCAGCGGCGCTCCGTTAATTCGGCGCCATGGTCTCCTTGACCTTGGCGATCAGCGCGCTGAGCGCAAACGGCTTGGCCAGGAAGGCGAATTGCTGGTTTTCCGGCAGGCTCTTTTCGAAGGCTTCCTCGGCGTAGCCTGACACGAAGATGATGCGAATATCCGCATTGCGGGCGCGCATCTCCTTCAGCAGCGTCGGTCCGTCCATCTCCGGCATCACCACGTCGGAGACCACGAGATCGATGGCGCCGTTCTGCTCGTCGAATAGCTCCATCGCTTCGACGCCGTTGCCGGCTTCGACCACCGTATAACCGCGCGAGCGCAAACCGCGGGCGTTCAGCGCGCGCAGGCCTTCTTCATCTTCGACCAGCAGGATGGTGCCCTGCCCGGTCAGGTCCGCGCGCGGCTTGGCGTCGGCAGCGGCTTCCTTGGCGGCGACGGCGGCCGCGATCGCCGGGTCGGGAGCAACTTCCTTTTCCTGATGATGGCGCGGCAGGAAGATGCGGAACGTGGTGCCTTTGCCCGGCTCGGAGTCGACATAAACGAAACCGCCGGTCTGCTTGACGATGCCGTAGACCGTGGAGAGGCCGAGGCCGGTGCCCTTGCCGACATCCTTGGTGGAGAAGAACGGTTCGAAGATCTTCTCCACGATATCGGCGGGAATACCGGTGCCGGTATCGCTGACATCGATACGCACATAGTCCGATGGCGGCATGCCCTTATAGGACAGTCGCCCGGCTTCCTCGGCCGAGACGTTGACAGTGCGCACAGTCAACGCGCCGCCGTCCGGCATCGCGTCGCGCGCATTGACCGCGAGATTCACGATCACCTGCTCGAATTGCGAGATGTCGACCTTCACCGGCCACAGATCGCGGCCGTGCACGACTTCGAGTTTGACCTTCTCGCCGATCAGGCGCTTCAGCAGCAGATCGATATCGGACAGCGCATCGCCGAGATTGAGCACGGTCGGGCGCAGCGTCTGGCGGCGCGAGAATGCGAGCAACTGGCGCACCAGCGTCGCCGCGCGCGTCGCGTTCTGCTTGATCTGCATGATGTCCTGGAACGACGGATCGGTCGGCTTGTGCGCGTTCAGCAGGAAGTCGTTGGCCATCATGATGGCGGAGAGCACGTTGTTGAAATCGTGCGCGATGCCGCCGGCCAACTGGCCGATGGTGTCCATCTTCTGCGCCTGGTTGACCTGGTTCTCGAGCGTGCGGCGCTCGGTGGTCTCCAGCATGTAGACGATGGCGGCTTCGGTCTCGCGTTCGTTCTCTTCGACAGCGGTGACGAAGAACTGTCCCCAGCGTTCCTTGGCGCCTTCCAGGAGCGCTTCCACCGGCGGGATATCGCCCTGCCCCTGGGCGGCGTGGCCGATGGCCGCGACGAGCTGGTTGCGGTCGCGGTCGCTGACTGCGGCCAGGATCGACTTGTTGACCGCGCCTGATGTGTTGAGGCTCTGCGCCAGTTTGGCGAAACGGGCATTGCCGCGCACCACGGTGCCGTCGCGATCCACCGTCGCAATCGCCATCGGCGTATGATCGAAGAAGCGCATGAAGCGCACTTCGGCGGCGCGTTGCGGATCCGAGCGCTCGTCGCGCGCGCGCGAGATCACGAGGGTGCGCGATGCACCCGGCACCCCATCGGCGCCGAAAGCGAGCTTATGATAGAGCCGCACCGGCATGGTCTTGCCGTTGCGCATGCGCAGGTCGATGTCGAAGACTTCGGTTTTGACCTCGCCGGGCATCGGCACGATCGACGTCAGCAACGAGGCGCCGTCGCCAGAGACGATGTCCGTGAGCTTCAGACCGCCGGAGCCGATCTCGGCAAGATCGTGATCGAGCCAGTTCGCCAGTGTGGCGTTGACATAGACCAGCTCGCCCTTTGGATTGACCGAGAAGAAGCCGCAAGGCGCGTGATCCAGATATTCGATGGCGTGCTGCAATTCCTGGAATACGTCTTCCTGGCGTTGCCGATCGCGGGAAATATCGGCCACCGACCACACGGTGGATTTGGCCTCGCGCTTGCCCTCACCTAGTGGACGCACGCGCATGCGCAGCCAGCGGCCATGCGTGCCATCGGGCGCTGCGACACGGACTTCCTCCTGCTGGCGCTTGCCCTCGCGGGCGGCCTTGAGCAGGCGAAACACCGCTTCGGAGACATCGGGATTGCCGATGAAAACGCGCTCGACCGGCCGCGCATCCTGCGCGGAGGCCGCGCCGGTCAATGTGAGATACGCAGCATTGGCATAGACCACATGGCCCCGCGCATCGGTGACCGCGATACCGTCAAAGGCGTGATCGGCCACGGTGCGCATAATCGGATCGTCGGAGGTGCGATCGGCAAAGCGGACAATACCGGCGGCAAAGGCAAACAAAACGAACAGGCCGACCATCGCCAGCAGCGCCAGCAGGCCCAGAATATAAGGCTGCGCCTGGGCGCGGCCGAGAGTCATGAATGCCACGGCGCAGGCGATGATCGCGGCGGCAATCAGCAGCACCAGCACGATGCTGCCGCTGCGCCGGGCCGGCTCGTGCAGAACCGGATTCTGCGCCGTCATCGATTGGCGATCGTGGTCGGTCTCGGCAGTCATCGGACGGTTCGTCGCCTGTTGGCAGTTGCGGCAGCGCGGGTTTGCGCGCCTCCTGAGTGCATCAATCGGCTGGCCTTACGCAAGCGCCGCGTCGGCCTATTCGCTTCCAATCCGCCGATTCGCAACACGTTCCCGGCCCCTTGCCCGGCCCTTTGCCAGGCGCTTCCCCGAATCATGACGGGCGCCCGGACAGGCCGCGCTTCAGGCCCATGACGTAGCCAATGACTTCGGCCACCGCATGGTAGTGTTCGCCCGGAATTTCCTCGTCGATCTCGACGGTGGCGTAAAGCGCGCGCGCCAGCGGCACGTTCTCGACGATCGGAATGTCGTGCTTGCCGGCAACTTCCCTGATCTTCAGCGCGATGTTGTCGACGCCCTTGGCGACACAGATCGGCGCGGTCATACCGCGCTCATAGGACAGCGCCACGGCGTAGTGCGTCGGGTTGGTGATGATCACCGACGCCTTCGGCACCGCTGCCATCATGCGCTTCTTCATGTTCTGCTGACGCAGCTGCTTGATCTTGCCCTTGATGTGGGGGTCGCCCTCGGACTGCTTGTATTCTTCCTTCACTTCCTGCAGCGACATCTTCAGCTTCTCGTACCAGGTGCGGTACTGGAAGAAGAAGTCGGCGATGGCGACGAAGGCGAGCATCGCCACCACCGAACCCATCAGCTGCAGTGTCAGCGATGTGGTGATGCCAAGGATCGCCGACGGATCGATATGGATCAGCGCATCGAGACGAAAACGCTCGGGCCACAGCACCGCGCACATCACGGCGCCGAGCAGGACGAGCTTGAACAGGCCCTTCAGGAAATTGGCTAGCGCCTGCTTGCCGAAGACACGCTTGGCGCCTTCCATCGGCGACAGCTTGCTGAACTTGGGCACCAGACCTTCGGTGGAAAACACCAGCCGGTGCTGGATCAGATTGCCCGCGAGCGCGGCGATCACGAGAAACAGGATCGGCATGCCCATGGTGGACAAGATGGACATGCAGAGGCTCTTGGCCAGCAGCAATAGTCCGGGCCCGTCCGTCCGTATCATCCAGGAATTTTGCAGAAGGTTTTTAAGCGGCGTTTGCAGGCCGCCGCCGACCGAGCCGTTGAAGGTCGACAAGACCAGCGTCGCACCCGCCAGCAGGAACCAGGTATTGACCTCCTGGCTTTTAGCTACGTCGCCGCGTTCGTGAGCATCGTCGAGCTTTTTTTGCGTGGGGTCATGTGTCTTCTCGGAATCGTCGTCGGCCATCCGCGCGCCCCTATATCCGCGGCATCATTTGTTGCATGACGCCGGTGACGTATTCGAGGTAGGTCCCCATCATGGTTGCGAGCACGACGGCGAAGATCAGGAATCCGATCATGATCGAAAGCGGTACACCGACGAAATAGACCTGCATCTGCGGCATCAACCGTGCCAGCACGCCAAGCCCCATGTTGAAGACGAGGCCGAACACCAGGAAAGGCGCAGCAAGCTGCGTGCCGATCTTGAACGCCGCCGCGAAGGCATTGGTCGCGAGCTTCGCCACATCGCCCGTCGACATGATCTCGCCGGGCGCGAAAACCTTGTAGCTGTCATTAATGGCGGCGATCACGAGGTGATGCGTATCGGTGGCGAACAGCATCGTGATGCCGAGCATCGTGAGAAAATTGCCGATCAGCACGCCCTGCTGACCCTGCGTCGGATCCACCGAGGTGACGAAGCCAAGACCGAGTTGCTGCGCAATGATCGATCCGGCGACCTGCAGCGCCGACAGCGTGACGCGCGCGGTGGCGCCGAGCACGACGCCGATGATGATCTCATGCACCAGCAGAACCAGCATCGGCACGATCGATCCCATATCGACGTTATAGGCGCCGCGATGCGCCGGCAGCATGAGAAGGGTCAGTCCCAATGCGATCGACAGCTTGGCCCGTGCGGGAATGTTGGTTTCGCCAAAGCCCGGCATCAACATCACCATCGTACCGATGCGGGCGAAGGCCAGCATGAAGGCAGCGGCGAGAGCGGGCAGAAGCGAGACATCGATGCGCATACGGGATTGTGCATCACCCCCCGATGATTCGCGACGATATCCGCAACATGTAGCTTGACAATGCGTCCCCCATGAACGGGAGCGTCAGCATCATGGTGGCAAAGACCGCGAGAATCTTCGGCACGAAGACCAGCGACTGTTCCTGGATCTGGGTCAGCGCCTGCACCAGCGACACCACGACGCCGACCAGGAGGCCCACGACCATCAGCGGACCGGACACGATCACAATCGTCCAGATCGCATCGCGGGCAACGTCGAGAGTTTCGGGGCCGGTCATTGCAGTAATCCTTGTGTTACGCGGTGTCGTGATGAGGAGGATCAGATCGGCATCTTCATGATGTCTTCGTAGGACTGGATGACGCGATCGCGCACCGAGACCAGCGTCGACACGGCGACGTCGGTTTCCGCAACTGCCGTGACCACGTCCATCACATTGGCCTTGCCGTTGGCCATTGCGATGGTCTGCGCATCCGACTTGCGGCCGGAATCGAGCACGCTGCCCAGCGCGTCCTTGAGGACCGCGCCGAACGACTGACCACCACCGGCGTCCGCCGCCTTGTTGAGACCGCCACCGACGCCGCCGCCGGCGTCCATGATGCGCGAGAGGGCCGAGTAAGCATTGGCGGCGACAGAGGGAGTTGCCATGGTTCAGCTGTCCTGTTCAGGCCTTGAGGATGTCGAGCGTGCGTTGGATCATCCGGCGCGTGGCGCTGATGATGTTGAGATTGGCTTCGTAGGAGCGCTGCGCTTCCTTCATGTCCGTCATTTCCACCAGCGAGTTCACGTTGGGGTATTTGACGTTACCGGCGGCATCCGCCGCGGGATTGCCGGGCTCGTAGCGCGTGGGAAACGCAGATTGATCCGGCCTGATGCGGCCCAGGCCGACGATGCGGGCATCGAGCGAGCGATCCAGCTCGGATTTGAAGGTCGGCACCTTGCGGCGATAGGGGTCTCCGCCCGAAGTCTGCGCTGTGGACTGCGCGTTCGCGATGTTTTCCGAAATCACCCGCATGCGTCCTGCTTGGGCGCGCAGACCGGAGGTCGCGATGCCCATGGAGCGCGAGAAGTCGCTGATATCGTCTGCCATGATGAGCTCCCTTTATGCGCGCGGCGGCGTCAGCGCTTGCCGATAGCGGTCTTCAACAGACCGAGGCTGCGGGTGTAGAGCGAGGTTGCGGCGGCATAGTCCATCTGGTTGGCCGAGACCTTGAGCATCTCGTCTTCCAGATTGACGGCATTGCCGGCGGGCCGGGTCTCGTAGCCGACCCGGCTGTTCTGGTTGAAAGAGGCCGAGCCTCCGGTCGGCAGGATGTTGGTGCCGGCCGCGCGCATCATCGGCAGCGAGCCCATACCGCCGGCGGTGACGGACGTGTTCCCGGCCTTGTCGAATTTCGGTTCCACGAGATCGCGGGGGCGGAAGTTCGGAGTGTCCGAATTCGAGATATTTTCGGCCAGCACACGCTGGCGCTCCTGATGCCACTGCATCTTGGTGCGCAGCGCCGACAACATCGGCATGTCGCTGATCGCCATCGGCCTTCTCCGCCCGCCCGGACGGAGTGTCCTGAGCTAGGCAGAATTTGCCGCCTGCATGGTTAATACGAAGTTAATTTCCGGCGGCACTTGTTACCGAACCGTAAATGAATGCTGCAAAATTGACGTTTTTCGCAACTGCCAACGCTTTTTCGCCTGAATTGGCCGATTAACCATCCCCATCGGCCATACGACGGGGCGGCAGAAGTCGTTTTGGCTGCAGCGATTCATAGTTTATTATTAACCAACGGCAGGTTCTGCCGTGGGGCGTTAACAGATGGGGCGTGATTCACGCTGCGTGCGGGGCGTGCGGGGGTATGACACCTCCAGCTCTGGACGTGGACGTTGCAGCCACCCTGTCTGGCTGGGGACTTTATGATGCAATCATCGGTGCAATTTATCTTGGCCTTCGTTGTCGTGCTGGCGCTGATCGGGCTTACCGCCTGGCTGGTGCGCCGATTCGCCGGCAACCGGCTGGGCAACAACACCAGCCGCGGGCGCTTGCCGCGGCTCGCGGTGATCGATGCCGCCGCCGTGGACGGCCGCCGCCGCCTGGTGCTGGTCCGCCGCGACAATGTCGAACATTTGCTGATGATCGGTGGCCCGTCGGACATCGTCGTCGAGCCCAATATCGTCCGCGCCATGCCCGGCCGCGAGCAGGCCCCGCAGCGCGGCGGCCTCGCCGCCGATGTGGCAAGCCGTGGCCCATCGCTGCCTGAAGCCCCGAGCTGGGCAGAGAGCAACGAGTCCGGCTTCGATTCCGAACCGCATGTGCCGGAGCCAGCGCCGCGTCCCGCGCGCCCCTCCTTTATCGAAGAGCCACGCCGCCCGGCCGCGCCTTTGCCGGAGCGTCGGCCCGATCCGGTCGCCAGCCTCGCGCCGGAACCTGCGCCGCGCCCCGAACCGGCGCCACGCAATGACCTTTTCCCGCAGCGACCGATTCCGCGAAGTGAAATGCCACGTGCCGAGATGCCACGTAGCGAGCCGTTGATGCCGCGCCCGATGCGTGCCGATCCGCCGATCCGCACCACGCCGCAACCCCGCACGCCGGACCGTCCCGTCGCAGCAGCACCGACACCGCCCGCTCCGGTTGTTGCTGCCCCGGCGCCCGCCCCGGTCGTCGTGCCACCCGCACCGGTCCCTGCACCCGCTCCGGCAGCCGCCGTGTCGTCTGCTGATCAGAACCTCGCCGATATGGCGCAGCGCCTCGAAGCAGCCTTGCGCCGTCCTGCCGGCGAAACCCGTCAGGATGCGCCTGAGCCCCGGGTCGGCGCTCCGTCGGTGGCGCCTGAGGCACCATCGATCCGTCCGGCTTCGCGGTCGCCGGAAGTCTCGATCGCCAGCCCTGCCCGTGCGGAGGCGCCGCCGGTCGTCCCGCCGGTCAAATCGGGTTTTGAAAATCTCGAAGACGAGATGGCCTCCCTGCTGGGACGGCCGAAGTCCAGTTCGTGAGTTCGGCGAACCTCCCGCGTAGAGTATTTTTCCTTTCAGTTCTGATCGCCGCCGGGACCCTCACAGGTCCCGCGATGGCGCAGGACATCAGCATCAATCTCGGCGGCGGTGGCGGCGGCGTTACCGAACGTGCCGTGCAGATGATCGCGTTGTTGACGGTGCTGTCGATCGCACCGTCGATCCTGATCATGATGACGTCATTCACACGCATCGTGGTCGTGCTGTCGCTGCTGCGCACCGCATTGGGTACAGCGACGGCTCCGCCGAACTCGGTGATCATCGCGCTGGCGATGTTCCTTACGGCTTTCGTGATGGGACCGGTGCTGCAACGTTCCTATGACGACGGTATCAAGCCGCTGATCTCCAACGACATCACCGTCGAACAAGCTTTGGTGCGTGCATCCATTCCGCTGCGCGGCTTCATGCAGAAGAACGTGCGCGAGAAGGATCTCAAGCTGTTCATGGACTTGTCGGGCGAGCCAGTTCCAGCGACGCCTGACGACCTGTCGCTCCGCATCCTTGTGCCGGCCTTCATGATCTCCGAGCTGAAGCGCGCTTTCGAGATCGGCTTCCTGCTGTTCCTGCCCTTCCTGATCATCGATCTCGTGGTCGCCTCGGTCTTGATGGCGATGGGCATGATGATGCTGCCACCGGCGGTGGTGTCACTGCCGTTCAAGCTGATCTTCTTCGTGCTGGTGGATGGCTGGTCGCTGGTGGCCGGCAGCCTGGTACAGAGTTACGGGCAGTAGCGAAGCTCGCCCCTACCGCGTCATCTCGATCTTGCGGACATTGACGACCGGCTGCGGCTTCAGCGAGCCGGTCGGCATCGGATCCGCACTGGCACCCGGCAGGATCGCCTTGGCGCTACTTTCGGGGAAGCGCGTCTTCATCTCGCGCAGGAAGCCGTCGAGCGTATCGACGGACGCGGCCATCTTGGCAATGGCGGCGAATTCCGAAGAGTTGGTCGAGGTCGGCTTGCTCGCGGTGTCGAAGGCGATCTTGTCGGCACCGACATTCATCAGCGGCGCATACTTTTCGCGGAAGCGCGCGAGACCGAGGGCGTCTTCCGCCAGCGCATAACCCACGACCGCACGGATGATGTCGCTCTTTTCGCTTGGCGTCAGCGGCGAGAAATCCCGCCAGCGGTCGCCATAATAGAGTTCGATCTGCTCGGAGGCCTCGCGCCAGCGCCGCGACGACCAGTAGATATCCGAGCGGAGCCGGATCGCTTCGCGCCCGGTGACATGAGAGATGATGTCGAGAGCCAGCTCACGGCGGCCGATGTCACTCTGCGCCCGCGCCTCGAGCAGCAGCCGCTGTTGACGCAGCTCGCCATTGAGATCGGCGATCCGCGTAGTGCGCAGCGCGGCGATGGCGCGGTCGGGCTTGCGGCTCATCAGATAGACCATCGCCAGACGCGCAGCGACCTGCGAGCGTGCAGCGCCTTCGAGACGGTGATCGACCTGATACTGCAGAAGCTCGGCGGCCTGATCGAGCAGATCGACGGCCACGAGACGATCTGCAAGACGGCGGATCATTTCGTCGCCGCGGCGGCCGATCGGGGTCAGCTCACGAAACTCGTAGAACATCGCCAGCGCATCGACCGGCGGCAGGCTGTCGCCCTTTGGCGACAGATAAATTTGCGAGAACAGCGCTTGCGCCTCGTCCTGCACCTGGCGCGCGGCTTCGCTGTTGGCCTGGCGCTCGGTGGCCGTGCGGGCGGCCAGCAGCGAGTCATTGTAGCGCCCGAGTTCGGCATACATGCGCGACAGGATCTGCAGCACCTGCACTTCCGTGCCGTCGCCGCGCCATGTCACCGCCAGAACTTCGAGATCATGCAACGCGTCCTCGCCGCTGATCTCGTTGCGCTTCTGGCGCAAATTGATTTCGCGCAGCTTGGCTTCCGCTGCAGACTGACGATCCACCGAACCGGTGACATCCTGATACTTCGACAGCGCGTCCTTCTCCCGGCCAAGCGCCTCATCGAGCCAGCCGCTGAGAAGCATGGCCGCGGGCTTGATCTCCGGCGAGATGCCGACCGTTTCGAGCTCACTGCCGCGCGACGACGCGCCGGCATAGTCCTTGACCTCGAGCGAGGCCCGCAGCGCGAGCATCAGGGCCGCACGCTGCAGATCGGCCGGCAGCGCGGCGAGCGTGAACTCGGCATTCTTGAAACGCTCGCGCGCCTCGACCCATTTTTCCTGCTTGGCGTAGGCGAGCGCCTTCCACAATTCACCATCGTAACCCGGCCCGAGCACCGGATTGGCGATATCCTTCAGGGTTTGTTCGGGACGCCCCATCATCGCGCTGGCCACCGCATGAACGATCAGCGCGACAGGGCTTTCCTCGCCGACCTTGGTGTCCGCGATCGCGAGATCGGCGACGCCCTTGGCCTCGTGGTACATGCCGCGTGCCATGTAGAATTTGGCCAGATCCATCCGCGCCTGCGGCAGCGAACTAGCTTCGGCTGATGACATCGCGTCGATCAATTCGTCGAAGCGCGCGTTGAACGGGCCTTCCTGATCCTTGCGCCACTGGCCGACATCGAAGATCGGCCGGGCGACCGTCGAGGCGCGCTGCGGCGCCGCATCAGCTGCCGACAGCGTCAGGCCGCCGGGCTTGGTGAGCATCACCTTGTCGATACTGGCTTCAACGGACACGTCGTCGGAGTTCACCTGAACCACCACGCCGTGAATCGATTCCAGCAACGAGAATTCAACGAAGTCCTGGCGACGGATGAAGCCGCGCGATGGTGGCAGCGCGGTGATGATATTGAGCGTATCGCCGGCATCCGGATCAACCAGGCGATGCTTGAGACCGGGCTTGGCCAATGGCACCTGCACGCTGGCGCGCGAGGGATCGGCAATGTTGCGCACGGCGGACAGCGGCTGCGACGGCGTCTGACGTGTATCGGCCAGCATCAGCGACCAGGCCTGTCCCGCGCCGGCAGGATCGTCGGTCGTGAGCGAAGCTAGTTGTGGGCGATTAAGGCGGATGCGGATCGCCTGCCCCTTCTCCAGCGGGATCGTGCTCACATCGGCAATGATCGATCCGCTATCGCGGCGGATCGGCGCGGTGTCGATGGGCCGCGTCGAATCTGCCACCAGCCACAGGATATCGCCGCGGCGAAACAAAGCGACCGGCGTTTGCGATGGAAAGGCAAAGGCTATGCGCACGCCGTCGCTGCTGCGCTTGACCTCAACCGGCATGCCCGCCGGTTCGGTCGACGCAGCAGCAACGGGTGCAGCAGCAGTGGCCGCCGCAACGACAGGCGCAGGCGGCGGTGTTTCTTTGACAGGAGCTACGACAACAGGCTCGGCTGCCGGCGCAGGCTTGGGTGATTCAGCGACCTTGGCCGCCTCGGGCTTTGGCTCTTCCGGCTTCGCTGCCGCGACGGGCGCTGCCGGTGCAGCCGTCGCAACCTCGACCTTCTTCTCCGGAACGATCTCTTTTGCGATCGTCTCGGAGGTCGGCGGCACGATCTCACCGGAGCGCTGTGCCGGAACGCTGGCGGGCTTCTCGACCTCGGGAGGCTTCGCCGCGACCGGCGGTTTCTCGTCCGCAGGAGCGGCCACCGGCAGCTTGGCCAGCGGCGACGGCTTTTCATTCTGCTGGAAGCCGATGTCGACGACGTAGCTCTTGTCCTCGCGGAACGACTTCACATCGACGTCGCCGATCAAGCCGATCTCAACGGCGGTCCGGTTGCCGTCCATCGCCTGACCGATCGATGCGACATTGGCGGGCGCAGACAGTTTGGCATCGGCGAGATCGAACACCAGACCGGCATTGAAGGTCAGCGTCAGCGTCTTCTCGTTCAGCACTGACGACACACCGACGCCGCCGGTCTCGAACACGAAACGCACGAAGGTCGGCTGCACGGATGCGCGCACGCGGATCGGCGGCTTCTTCTGGCTTTCCGCGGCAGCGCGTTGCTGTCGCAAGGCGCGCTCTGCCGCGCGCGCACGCTCCGACAATTCCTTGACCACATCCTGCGGCAGACCGGGCGGCATGCCCTTCCAGGTGTCGGGCAACAGATCGATGAAAATGCGCTCGCCCGCCGTCATCGAATTGACGGTCACCCTGCGTGACAAAGCGAGGCGGATCGCCGTGCCATCGGGATCGCGGCGTGCGGAGCCAATATAGTCGGGGGCCGCGTCGCCGAGAATCTCGACAGGAATATCGACCGGCCGCTTGAAGCGAATGACGAGAATGGTGCCGGCCTGCGTCACCTCGGACTCCACGTCCTCGGCAAGCTTCAGCACGATGCGGCCATAGCCGCCCGACGTACCCATGCTGGCGGTGCCCCTCACCGCTTGCGCAGATGCGGCATCCGGGAACGACAGCGCAAGACAGACAATGCCCGCGAAGACCGCACAACGTCGAACGGCCCGCGTCCATGCGCGAGCTTGCGTCCAACATGCAACGGCAGCCGTCCGTGCCATTCAGAAGTGTCTCTCAGCCCGATGCTCGAAGGAGGACTAGTCGCCCGCCCTGTGTCGAATCTAGATTCCGCGCTCTAAGGATTTGTTAATTAATTTCTTTAATTCCGGCCCTGCTGGATCGGCCTGCCTTCGATCTTGGGCAGTTCGACCGCCGCGGCAGATCGTTCTCCGCCCGAGGCGCGGCGCGCCAGTTCAACGGTGAGGCGTTCAGCGGCCTCCGGCTGCATCAGACCGAGAATGTCGGACATCTTCCGAGGCGCAATCTGCGAGGCGATCTCGAACAGCACCGGCATTTCCAGCCGGTCGAAGATCTTCGCCGCGTCCTTCGGCTTCATGCTTTCATACATGGTGACGATACCCTTGAAGCGGGCGGCGTCGACTTCGCTCTTCTGGTCGTTCGCAGTCTTGATACCGGCTTCGACGCCCTTCAATTCATCGACGCGGGTTTCGATGCGCTTTTCCGCGGCCTTCAGCAGGCTCTCGCGAATGTCGATCTCGCGCGCACGCGCCTCCAGCTCCTGACGGCGCGCTTGCAGCCGTTCGAGGATCGCCCGTTCGGCCGGCGAGATTTGAGGAGACAGTTCGACAGGCGGGTTGCTGGTCGGTTCGATCGCTGCAGGCGCTGCTACCGCGGGCTTCGGCTCTTCCTTCTTGGCTGAGACCGAGCCGGTAATATCGCCGTCCACTGGCTTGCCGCCCGGGAAGTTGAACATCTCCTGCGCCCACGATCCTTTCGTAGGCTGAGGCTGCGGATCATAATTGAACACGTAGCCGCCATCGATCACCAGGCCGGCGATCTTGAGAATCGCCAGCCCGAAAACCGCCACCAAGACGACAGGAAGAATACGAACGTCCCGAAAAGCTTTCATGCAGCGATGCCGTCAGGCCTCCTCCGTTCGGCAAACGCCTGCGCTGCCGCGGCATTGGCCCGCGCTGCGGATACCCGCGGCGCATCAGGGTCGGTTTCGGTGAGCGGTCGTGCCGCCACCGCGATCTTCGATAGCCGGCGCACGACGGCGTCGCTCTCGGCGAGCTGGGCTTTCAGTTGATCGGCCAGCGCCGTTGCCGCCGAAATCTGGCTGCCCAGATTCTCATTGACGTCGCGCACGGTAAGCTTGAGTCCGCCGATCGCACGCTCGGCGATCTCGGTCACGGTGATGAGCTCGCCGATCGTGGCCTTCAACGATTGCTCGTCCGCCTTGAGGCGCTTCAGGCGCTTATTGAGCAACATGCAATAGGCGATGGTCAGGATCAGAAGCACCGCAACCAGGCTCTCGATCACAATTCCTAATGAATGACTCATTGTGCCTCCATCAATTTAGTTTGCTCATCAGCCTTCTCAAACATGGCGAAGGTTGTGTTAGGCTTGCGTAATTGTTTCGTGACTCTAATGGCAACGCGGTCGCCGACACGGCCCATGCGACCTTCAGTCAAGGTCACGGCTCCGCAACGCACGGCAACAAGGGCATCCGCACGCATTTCCAGCGGCAGCGTATCGCCCACTTTGAGAAGCATCAGCTGCTTCAACGGGATCTCCGCCTCATACAGCACGGCGTCGACGGCGATCTCGGCCTGAGCAATTTCAGTGGCGAGATGGCTTTCCCAGATCGGATCACGGCCGAATTTTTCGCCCATGAACATCTGCATGAGCACGGCGCGGATCGGCTCGATCGTCGCATAGGGCAGCAGCAATTCGATATTGCCGCCGCGATCTTCCATGTCGATATGCAGGCGCACCAGGATTGCGGCATTGGCTGGACGGCTGATGGCGGCAAAGCGCGGATTGGTCTCAAGCCGGTCGATGGTGAAAGCCACGGGCGACAGTGGCCGGAACGCCTGTTCTGCGTCGGCCAGCACGACTTCGATCAGGCGCTTCACCAGATTGGTTTCGATGGTGGTATAGGGACGGCCCTCGATGCGCAGCGAGGCCTGACCACGACGGCCGCCGAGCAGCACGTCGATCATCGAATAGATCAGGCTGGAATCGACGGTAGCGAGGCCAAAATTCTCCCACTCCTCTGCCTTGAACACGCACAGCACGGCTGGCAGCGGAATCGAATTCATATAGTCGCCGAAACGCACCGAAGTGATGCGATCGAGCGAGACTTCGACGTTGTCGGAGGTGAAATTGCGCAGGCTCGTGGTCATCAACCGCACCAGACGGTCGAACACGATTTCGAGCATCGGCAGACGCTCATACGACACCATCGAGGAATCGATGATGGCGCGAATGCCGGAATTCTCGTCGAGATGAACCTCGTTGACGCTGAAGCCGAGGAGGTTGTCGATTTCTTCCTGCGAGAGAACGCGCTCGCCGCCGTTCTTGCCGCCGCCGATATCGCGACCGCCATCCTCGACCATGGCGGCCCATTGCTCCGCCATGGTGCCGGTGAGTTCGTTTTCGGCAGCCGCTTTCGCCGCCTCAACGGGATCCTCTGAATCCAGAGAAGCTTCCCATTCGGCGGCAATTGCGTCCTGATCGACCTGTTCGGTAGACATCAGCCTAAATCCAATTCCTCACTGAATGAGGATTTCCTTGAACAGTACAGCGTTCACGTGATGAGGAGAGATCGCGGCATTGACGCGCCGCGTCAGCTCTTCCTTCAGCCGGAACATGCCAACGGAGCCGTTCAGATCGGTGGTGCGCAGTTCGCGCAGGTAAACCTGGAACATGTCGGTGATACGCGGCATCGACGGCGTGATCTGCGCCACGAGCGGCGCTTCCTTCACCTCGAGCACGATCTTGGCCTTGAGATATTGCACGCGCTCGCCGGGCTGACCGGCAAGGTTCACCAAAATCTCCGGCACATCGATGAAGGCGAGCGGCTTCGCAGCCGGCGCCGCCTCTTTCTTCTCCTCCTTGGGGTGCCCCTTCAGGAAGAACCAGCCGCCGCCGCCCGCTGCAAGAACCAGCACGCCCACGACGATTGCGATCAGCTTGAATTTACTCTTGGGAGCTGTCGCCTCGTCCCCGGTCGGGGTGCTTTCTGAAGTTTCCGTATCCGCCATCGCCTGCCCGTCCGGGGTTGGGATGAGCTCGATGCTGCAAAGCAGGCTTTAAAGACGCGATACAAATGCTGCCAGCGCCCAAGGCCCTGTGTGATCGTGACGCTAGGTCGCAATGGTTAACGGAATCTTTCTTTTGACGCTCAACTAGGAAAATTCTGCCGGCAAATATGGTCAACAAGACCTTTCTGCCGCCCGTTTTCGCGCCTCGAAAACTACCAACAAGTTGAAAAATATCAGCTTTTTGACTTGGCACGGCTTTCGCTACTCACCTTAGCGAACCGCGGCTTGGGAGAGCTGTGCGGTTTACGGGATCCGCGGCGAGCTTGGGAGAGCGATCCGCGCGAACTTAGGGGAGAACCACCGATGGAGAATATGCTTCTCGTCGGACTGTCGCGGCAGATGACGCTTCGGCGTCAGATGGACGTCGTGGCGAACAACATTGCGAACATCAACACGAGCGGCTTCAAGGCCGAGCGGACGATTTTCGAGGAATATCTGAGCCCGGCCGCCCGCGAAGACAACTTCGTCGGCCGCGACCGCCGCGTGTCCTTCGTGCAGGACCGCGCCACGATGCATGATTTCACCGGCGGCGCGACCGAGCAGACCAAGAATCCGCTGGATGTCGCCATCGACGGCAACGCCTTCCTCGCGGTGCAGACCCCGAACGGCGAGCGCTACACCCGCGACGGCGGCATGCAGATCAATTCGCAGGGCCAGCTCGTGACAGCGTCGGGCGCACCGGTGCTCGGCGCCAATGGCCCGATCGTGTTCCAGCAGACCGACCACGACATCAACATCTCGCAAGACGGCACGGTCACGGTGCTCGAAGGCATCAACCGCATCGACTCCGTGCGCGGCAAGATCCGCATGGTCAATTTCGCGCAGCCCCAGCGGCTGGTGAAGGAAGGCTCCAACCTGTTCTCGGCCGGTCCCGGCGCCAATCCGCAGCCTTCCACCACGTCGAAGCTCAATCAGGGCTTCATCGAGAAGTCGAACGTCAGCTCGGTCGTCGAAATGACCCGGATGATCGACGTCACCCGCGCCTACACCGAGCTGTCCAACATGCTGCAGTCGCAAGGCGACGCGCGGCGCTCCGCCATCGAAAAACTTGCCGACGTTCCGGCTTAAGGAATCTGACCCATGCGCGCTCTTTACACTGCAGCGACCGGGATGGCGGCCCAGGAACTCAACGTCCAGGTCATCTCGAACAATATCGCCAACATGCGCACGACCGGCTTCAAGAAGCAGCGCGCCGCATTCCAGGACCTCATCTACGATCACGTTCGCCGCGTCGGTGCGCAAGCATCGGATCAGGGCACAGTCATTCCGGTCGGCGTCGATATCGGCGGCGGCGTGAAGACCGTCGGCACTCCGCGCATGATGACCCAGGGCACGCTGTCGGCAACCGGCGGCGATCTCGATATCGCGGTCCGCGGCGAAGGCTTCTTCAAGATCCAGCTCACCGATGGCACCTTCGCCTATACCCGCGATGGTACGTTTTCCACTGACCAGCAGGGCCGCATCGTCAACCCGCAGGGCAACCTTCTGCAGCCAACGATCTCGATTCCCCAGGCGTCGTCGCAACTCTCGATCAATGCGCAGGGCCAGGTCTCGGTCATCGTGCCGGGCTCGACGACCCCGACCGTTCTCGGCCAGATCAGCCTCACCCGCTTCATCAACAAGGCCGGTCTCAATTCGATCGGTGACAACCTGTTCACCGAAACACCTGCCTCCGGCCCACCGCAGGACGGCGTCGCCAATGCCGACGGCTTCGGCGACATGCAGCAGCGCAACCTCGAAATGGCCAACGTCGAAGTGGTCACCGAAATCTCGGACCTGATCGCCGCGCAGCGCGCCTATGAGATGAACGCCAAGGTCATCAGCGCTGCCGACCAGATGCTGCAATCCACCGCCGGCATGTTCCGCTGAGGAGAATGATCATGACATCAGCCATGCGTTCGCTTCTCCTCGCCACCGCCCTGCTCGCTGCAGCGGCCACTGCTGCGCTCGGCCAAGCGCAGCGCGACGAGGTCATCGCATCGCCAACGCTGCGCGCCAACGTCACGGTCTCCAGCGACGTGGTGCGGATTGGCGATGTCATCGACAATGCCGGCCCCACCGCGCAGATCGCAATCTATCGGGCGCCCGATCTCGGCACCGTCGGCACGCTATCGACCGCGCAGGTCATCGCGGCGTTGCGGCAGCATCAGGTGATCGGCGTCGATACACGCGAGCTCAAGTCCATTACCGTGACACGGCTGTCGCGCAGCATCGAGAGCAAGGATATAGAGAACCAGGTCGCGCAAGCGCTGGAGAACCGCCACGGCCTTGGTGCCGCCGCCAATCTCAGCCTCACTTTCGACCGCGAAGTCCAGGGCCTGCAGCTCGACGCCAGCAATACCGGCGCGTTGCAGCCCGTCGCGGCCCGGTTCGACGCGCGCAGCGGCCGTTTCGACGTCACCTTTGCGATCGGCAACGACGCCAACGTGTCTGCCACCAAGCTGCGTTTCACCGGCATTGCCGTTGAGACCGTGGAAGCGGCGGTGCTGGTCCGCGGCGTCGAACGCAATGAAGTGCTGAAATCTTCCGATGTTGTTGTCGAGCGTCGCCCGAAAGCCGAAGTCGGTAACGATGGCGTAACGCGCGACCGCGCCGTGGGCATGCAGAGCCGCCGCCAACTGCGCGCCGGTCAGGCAATCCGCAATGCCGACCTCGCCAAGCCAGACTTGGTCACCCGCGATCAGGCAGTAACGCTGATCTACGAAACTGCCGGCCTCTATCTCACGCTGCGCGGCAAGGCCATCGAAGGCGGCACCGAAGGCGACGTGGTCAATGTGATCAACCTGCAGTCCAAGCGCACCGTCTCCGGCGTCGTGGTCGGTCGCGGCCAGGTCGCCGTCTCCGCTCCATCGCCGCGTCTCCCCGCGCAAGTCGAAACTCCCGCGCCAACTCTTGCTCCAACCCGCGAGTCTCTCCCGTCCGAAAAAATCTCCCAGGCCAGACCTCCCCTGACCGACTCTCCCGCTGCCACCTCTCCCGTCGCGCTTGCTGCCAACGACCACGTGCCTGTTTCTCGAAAAGCTGAGTAAAGTTGATGTTCCAGTTCCATCGTCCCTTCGCCACCGGCGCTACGCTTCTGACGGTCGGCCTTGCTGCCAGCGGCTGTTCATCGATCGACCGCCTCGCGTCCATCGGCGAGAAACCGGCGCTCACGGCGATAGAAAACCCAACGACACAGCCTGGCTACAAGCCGGTGCAGATGCCGATGCCGAAGCCGGAGGTCGCGTCCTACAACGCCAACTCGCTATGGCGCAGCGGATCGCGCGCCTTCTTCAAGGATCAGCGCGCACGCCAGATCGGCGACATTCTCACGGTCACCGTGAACTTCACCGACAAGGCCAATATCGCCAACGAGACCCAGCGCAGCCGCACCAATACGGAAAACTCGGGGATCACCGACTTTGCGGGCAGCAAGCTGCTGACAGGTTCGGCCGCCTCGGTCCTGCCCGGCCGTCTGCTGACGGCTGACGGATCGTCGTCGAGCGACGGCAAAGGATCGGTGGCGCGGCAGGAAGCGTTGCAGACCAGCGTTGCCGCAGTGGTCACGCAATTGCTGCCGAACGGCAACCTCGTGGTTGAGGGCAAGCAGGAAATCCGCGTCAACTACGAAATCCGCGAACTGATCGTAGCCGGCATCGTGCGCCCGGAAGACATTCAGAGCGACAACACCATCGACAGCGCCAAGATCGCCCAAGCCCGCATCGCCTATGGCGGCCGCGGTCAGATTTCGGATGTCCAGCAGCCGCGCTACGGCCAGCAAGTGATGGACGTGCTGCTGCCCTTCTAACGTTACGAGCTCCCACATCTCATCGTGCTCCCACGCGATGAGGTGTTCACGCGCGGCCTTCCGTCAGCTCCCCTGGCGGAAGGCCGTCGTCGTTCTGGACGGACTCGAAACGCGGCGCAATCATTCGTCAGCTCTTGAAATCCACCTCGACGCTGCCAAGGCCGAGCAATTCCATTCGGACGTGATCTCCGGCATTGAGCCACGCCGTCTGCACCAGGCTGCCAGTGAGGACGAATTCTCCGGCCAGCAACACCTTGCCGCTAGCTGCGAGATGGTTGGCCAACCATGCCAGTGCGTGATGCGGATGGCCGAGTACATCGGCGCCAGTGCCGCGCCCCACTTCGACGCCGTTGATGACAGCACGGCCGATCACCGACACAAGGTCCGGCAACCTTGCGCGCGCGACCGGCGCGCCAAGTACGCATCCTGCTGCAAAGAAATCATCCGCGATCAGTGTCGGCGCATCCATACTGCGCCAGTCTGCATAACGATCATCGACGATCTCGATGGCGGGATAGTACGCCTCGATCGAGGATGCGATCGTCTCCGCAGTGAACGGGTCATCGGACGGCACAGCATCACGTCCAAGGCGGACTGCAATTTCGCACTCGACGCCAACATGGACATAGTTGCCATAGCGGAGAGATGCTCCGGTGGCGTGCACGCCGCTCATATAGAGGCCGCCCGCGCAGGGATGCGGGATGCCGAGATATTGCTGCATCACCGGGCTCGTGCAGCCGATCTTGTGACCGACCTGCGTGCCGAAATCCGGCGCCAGCAAATCATGCAATGCATCCTGTACCCAATACCCCTCGGTTTCGTCACGTAAGACCGCTTCTGGCGGCAACACCGACAACGGCGAGCGGTTGCGGCGTGCGTAAGCAAGTATCTCCGCAATCGCCAGAGCTTTGTCCATTGGAGGTCCCTTCGCCTGTCGGACGGCTAATGCCGAGACACAGGCAAAACGGGTACCGATCGCCATCAGGCTTTGCAACCTGACGCGACGTCGATGAATAATATCGACACGATATCTATGCGGCGCCCATCAAGATCTTGAAGCTCAGCCGAAGACCCTGGTCAGGTCTTCATGAAGCCGACGCATCCCCGCAGGCCCGGTGAAGATCTCCTTCACCTCGGCCAGAGCCTCCGTCGTCAGGACATCTTCAGAACGCCGGCCCTGCGCAGCAGTCGCAAGGATGCGCGAGGCGATCGCGGCCTGATTGCACGAGGTGCGGTGCTGCTCCGGCACCCTTGCGACGACCTTTTGAAGAACATTCCGCATCAGCGCGATCGTATCGGGATCATAAGAGGCAGGCGCAGCCATTGTTCATCCTCCCGTTTTTTTTGTAGATCCAGCCTACGTCCTATCGGCGAATGATGACGTTCATATTCCCGTGTTTAAGAATGTCGCTGTGTTGCAGTGCAGTCGTCGCAGATCCCTGCACTGCACAGCATGCGTGGTTGCCAACCGGAACACCGAAATAAAAAACGGCCGCCCGATGGGCGGCCGTTTGGTATCGGAAAGACTATTCGTCGCGATAAACCTTTTCGCGCTTCTCGTGGCGCTCCTGGGCTTCCACGGAGAGTGTTGCGATCGGGCGGGCTTCAAGCCGCTTGAGCGAGATCGGCTCGCCGGTCTCCTCGCAATAGCCGTAGGTATTATCCTCGATGCGCAGCAGCGCGGCGTCGATCTTGGAGATCAGCTTGCGCTGCCGGTCGCGCGCGCGCAGTTCGATCGCGCGGTCGGTTTCCGACGATGCCCGGTCGGCGAGGTCGGGGTGATTGACGTTCTCCTCCTGCAAAGCCTGCAGGGTGAGTTTCGATTCACGGAGGATTTCTTCCTTCCAGGCCAGCAATTTCGCGCGGAAATAGTCGCGCTGCCGGTCGTTCATGAAAGGCTCTTTTTCGGAGGGGCGATAGCTTTTCAACTTGTCCAAGGCCAATCCATCTATGCGTGCAAGGCGCCGGAAATGACCGGCCGCGCCGCAGCTTATATAGCGACGTCATGTGACAGACAATAACGTCAGGATACCTCCAGAACGGCCATCCACCGCCGGGTTTCAGGACCGGAACCGTGCTGCTGCAGCACGCGGCCCCCTCGGTCCGGTCTTTGGTCAAAGGGCTGTGTGAAGGGCTAGACGGTACTTTGTGCGGCTCCAGCCGGACTTGGGCCGCCTCCGGGCGGATCAGACCTGGCCGGCCTTGGCCAGCTCAACTTCGACCCGGAGCTCGATCTCGGAGAGCACGGCGTCCAGACCGGGTTCGCCGGATGATTCCTTGAGGTTGGCTGCCGCACTGCGCAACCGCGCCACCATGGCCGGATTGATCGAGCCCGTGAGCAGGCCGATCTTGAGTTCATCGAGGACATCGAGCGCGCCACGGCCGCGCTTCACAGAGCGCTTGCGACGCTCCATGGGATCTTCGACGCTCTGCATGGCCAGAAGCGCATCGATGCTGTTGGCCGCCCGAGGCGCTACGGTCGGTTTGGTCTCGGAGGTCGGTGTCGCATCAGGCAACGAAAACCCGGTCGAACTGGTTTTCTTCGCTCCTGACGACGGGGCTCCGAATGTAGTGCCGTTCGGTCCGTAAATGCGCATCGGCGTGTCCAGCAAGGGTAATGGCCGATCCCGGCCCACGGCGGCTTGCCGTTCGCTCAGTACCATCGCGAGCGTAAACGGACCTCCATCCGGAAAGGTCGTCTTTTATGGTTAATCAATCGTAAACGGCCCGGCAAAATCTGCCGCAGGCGGCACTTTCGCCGGAGCGCAAGCCGCTTGTCCAGCCCCAGAGCCTTTATCATTCACATTATAAATCAACGTCTTATACCGATTTAGAACGCTGGCACGGCACTCGCATAGTGAAGGCTGGATCGTCGTCATGGGAGTGGCGAGCGGTCCAGTGAAGACCTCAGCGGGGAGCAGAGGATGCCGAGCCTACCTTCGATCCGATTCTGTCAGACGGCCTGTACGGTGCTGCTCGTGCTGCTCGTGCAGGCGGTGTCGGCACATGCGACGTCGCGGATCAAGGATCTCGCCAATATCGAAGGCGTCCGGCAGAACCAGCTGATCGGCTACGGCCTCGTGGTCGGCCTCAACGGCACCGGCGACACCCTCAACAACATCCCGTTCACCCGCCAGTCGCTGCAGGCGATGCTGGAACGCATGGGCGTCAACATTCGTGGCCAGACGCTGCGCACCGGCAACGTGGCCGCCGTCATGGTGACCGGCAACCTGCCCGCCTTCGGCACCCAGGGCACCCGCATGGACGTCACCGTCTCGGCGCTTGGCGATGCCAAGAACCTGACCGGCGGCACCCTGCTGGTCACCCCCCTGCTCGGCGCCGACGGCAACGTCTACGCCGTCGCCCAGGGCTCCCTCGCCATCAATGGCTTTGCCGCCGAAGGCGCTGCCGCCAGCATCACCCGCGGCGTGCCGACCGTTGGCCGCATCGCCAATGGCGCCATCATCGAGCGCGAGATCGAATTCGCGCTGAACCGCCTGCCCAATGTGCGCCTCGCTTTGCGCAACCCCGACTTCACCACGGCCAAGCGCATTGCCGCCGCCGTCAACGACTTCCTGGGATCCAAGACCGCCGAACCGATCGATCCTTCCACCGTGCAGCTGTCGATCCCGCCGGAGTTCAAGGGCAACGTTGTCGCGCTGCTCACCGAGATCGAGCAGCTGCAGGTCGAACCGGATCTGGCCGCCAAGATCATCATCGACGAACGCTCCGGCATCATCGTGATGGGCCGCGACGTGCGCGTCGCCACCGTCGCGGTGGCGCAAGGCAATCTCACCGTGACGATTTCGGAGAGCGCCAATGTCAGCCAGCCCAATGCATTCTCCAACGGCCGCACTGTCGTCACGCCAAGCACACGTGTCGGCGTGACCGAAGACGGCAAGAAATTCGCTCTCGTGAAAGACGGCGTTTCGCTGCAGCAGCTCGTCGACGGCCTCAACGGACTCGGCATCGGCCCGCGCGACCTGATCGGCATCCTGCAGGCCATCAAGGCCGCGGGCGCCATCCAGGCCGACATCGAGGTGATGTGATGAACGTCAACACCGCTGTCGCCGCCTATCAGGCCAAACACCCGACCATCAACGGCCGCCCCGATCAGAACCTGATCGATGCGCTGCAGAAAGTATCGCCGCAAGCTCAGGCCAAGACGCGCAAGCAGTCCGAAGATTTCGAGGCGATGTTCATCAACACGATGTTCTCGCAGATGACATCGGGCATCAAGGGTGAAGGCCCGTTCGGCGATACCACCGGCACCGGCGCATGGCGCTCGATGCTGACAGACGAATATTCGAAGTCCTTCGCCAAGGCCGGCGGCGTCGGCATCTCCAACGAAGTCTTTCGTTCACTCATCATCCAGCAAGCCAATCGCGCCAGCTGATCGCAGAGGACACCGCCATGAACAATGCGCAACGCCAGCAAGCCGCCCCGATCGCCGCACCGCGTTCGGTCGCCACGCTGATGGAAGCCCGCCAGCTCGCCGACGAACTCATGAAGGTGATGAACGAGCTCCTCGCCATCATCGAACAGGAGACGGCGCTGGTCCGCAACGGCCATATCCGCGAGGCCATCAAGCTCGAAGCTCCGAAGGCGGACATTTCGCGTCGTTACATTGCGATGATCTCGCTGCTCAAGATCAGCCAGACATATCTCGCGCAGACGACGCCCGACCTGCTCTCGGCCTTGCGCAAACACCATGACGTGTTCCGCGCGATGCTGCAGGTCAATCTGACCGTGCTCGCCACCGCGCATGCAGTATCGGAAGGTATCGTCCGCGGCGTCAATGCCGAGGTTCAGAAGCGTAATATTCCGCAGACCTATACGGCGGCCGGTCGGCAGGCTCAGCCGGGCCGGGTCAACATGACGCCCATTGTCGTCAGCCGGTCACTTTGATCGTATAATTGGTCATGCGACCGTGGGCGCGTTTGATGCGCCGCGGCATTGCTATCTTTTAACTTAAATTGCAGCGCGCAAGTAAGCACCGGATTCAGCCGTTCGGTGCATAATGTCGGTTGGGAACGGGTCGGGATTTATCGAATGGAGCCAGGAGGGCTGCCATGGGTGCCGACTTCAATATCAAACCGGTGGGGGCACCGGTTGCCACACCGGTCATCAGACCCGCACCAGAAGCGGTGCGCGAAGCCGTGCCTACGCAACTCCCCCCGGACAAGACCGTGTCAGCAGCGCCCCGTGTACTGCAGCCGAACATTTCTGCGGCGAACTACCAGCAGATGGACAGCGAACGCATCTCCAAGGAAGTCATCATCGACAAGGGCGCAGGCGAGATCGTCTTCGTATCTGTGGACAAGAAGTCCAATCAGGTGATCGATCAGTATCCCGAGGAATCGCGACTGCGCTCCCGCGCCTATCTGCGCGCCATGGACACGCTCAACCAGGACGCAAAGCTGCAGAATCGACGTATGGAGACGGATCGCAGGATCTAATGCGCTGATCAGACGTCGCGCGTTGCAAAGGCCGTATCGAGATAGGTGCCACCGGTAGCGGCGTCGGTCACGACGTTCTTGATCGTCGCCTTGTTGTTGGCCGTCATCTGGAACTTGGTGTCGCCCACGCGAAACGAGTTATCCTTGATCAGGACCTGCTGATACTTCACGGTCCCCTCGCTCTGATACTTCACCTGCGCGCGGAAGCCTTCGACCTGCGAAATCGCGACCTCGAACTTCTTTCCATTAGCGTAGGTGCCCTGCCAACTGCCTTTGTAGGCGTCGGCATCCACCGCCACATACTTGCCTGCCGTGACCGGCGTGGTGGTCTTGTAAGCCGTTGCAAGAATGCTGAGTGCGTCTGCCATCGTGCCTCGTCGCACGCGGCTTCGAATCGCCGCGCCTATCAGGCGCCATTAGGCCGCGCCAACCATTAAGCTAAAGTTACAGTGTCGACACGCTCACGGGCGACCGGACAGTCCCGCCGCAATATTGCGGTTGATGTCGATGAGCGCTTGCAGATGTTCCACCTGGCGGACCTGCTGAAGCGCGGTGCACTGCGTCAGAACAAAAATGCCGATATTGGCGATATTCTGCCGGATCTCGATCGATTCCGGATTCTGATCATTCATGGCATCGCCGACGAAGATGGACCAGAGCTTGCGATTGAACAGAAGAGCGTCGTCGAGACCAGCATCGGTATGGTCCCAATTTTCCACGACGTCCTGCAACTTGCGCGCTGCTTTCAGAAGGGCCTGGGCTTCGATGTCTCTCGGTGTCGCCGTGGTCTGCGCAGTACGCGCGTAAGCTTGAGCACCGATCGACATTCGCTACCTCAAAAACTCTTCTTCCCGCTTGATTAGCGGACGCAATTCCTTGAGTGCTTTGTAAAGCGCGCCGCTTAAAATAAGCTTACTGACGTCCTCGATCGTTTCACGAAAACTCGGAACCGCTTCAATCAATTCCTTGATGAAACCGAGATATAGCTCCTGATAGGCTGGGATATCGTTTTCCAGATACATCATCTGTACGCAGAGATAGACGCGTTTGACCGGCGTCGTTGCAGTCTCCGCCGTGAGGATGTCCTTTTCACGCATGATCGGCGCATCGCCATCAATCAGGAACGCCGTGCGCGTATCGGAATTGGTGATCACGCTCTGACCGATGATGATTCGCTCACCCGGCTTCAGTTCGACTCGCAAAGGCATTCAGCTCTCCTTCCCCGCAGCGGCCGTGAGGCCACATGCAAAGCCAACGGTATCTGGTGCCACATTTCGGGCGGGCATGACTATCCAGGAACCCTGAAAATACGCCTGCGATTCGAATAATACCAGCGTTCAGCGACCGGCGTCTTCAGTCTGGGGAAAGCCAGGATGCCGGGCGACGCGCCGCTGACTACCCCGACCAACGAAAAACGGCGGGATTTCTCCCGCCGTTCGGTAATCTTGGTGCGACCGCCAGACTTACTGGAGCAGCTTGAGCACGCTCTGCTGCGACTGGTTGGCCAGCGCCAGCGCGGACACCGCGATCGACTGCCGGGTCGACAGTGCCTGGCTGTTCGCGGCTTCCTCATTGGTGTCGGCCAGCGTCAGGTTGGACGAACCGGTCTGCAGCACGTTGATCAGGTTCTTGGCGAACTCCTGACGGATCTGCACGATCGACAGGTTGGAGCCGAGCGCCGAGGCCTGCGCGCGGAGAACCGAGCTGGAGATGTTGAGCGCAGCCAGCGTGTTGTTCGCCGAGGTATTGTCGAGGAAGTCCGCGCCCTTGGCGAGCTTGCTGAGACCCAGACCTGCCGGCGTCAGGGTCGTGCCGGCGATGTTGAGCGTCGACTTGCCGGTCTCGTTGAACACCAGCTTGAGCTGATCGCCACCGAGCAGGTTGATGCCGTTGAACGAGGCATCCTGCGACGTGGTCGTGATCTGATCGATGATGTTGTTGTACTGCGCAACGAGATTGGCGCGCGAGGTCTGCGACGCGAAGTCCTGAACCGGAGTGCTCGGCACCAGGCCATTGAACAGCTTGCCGACGGCCGCGGCTGTGCCGCCAATGGCGCCGATGGTCGACGAGGCCGCATCGTTGGACGTCTGGATGGTCATGAAGCCGGCGGGATCGATGACGGCTTGCAGGTTGTTCGGCGCCAGCGCGGCGTTGAGCTGCGCCAGGGTAGAGACCTGGCCGCTCGCGGTACCGAAGGTGATGTTCGTCGCGGTGCTCGACGGATTGGTCGCCGCAATCGTCAGCGTCAGCGCCGGCGGACCACCCAGGGCGGTCGGACCTGAGGTCCGCGCCTGGGTCACCGACGTACCCAGGCCGAGCCCGGCGAGTGCGGCGGTGTTCGAGCTCGTGATCGACAGATCGGAAGCCGCACCCGTGTGCAGCGTGATCGCGCCGATGGGCGCTGCCGCGTTGACTGCAGAGCCCGCACCACCCGACAGCGCATCGATCTTGCCCAGCAGCGTAGCGACGGTGTCCGTGATGTTGATTTCGTTGGCGCCCGACGCGCCCGAAGCTCTGAAGGTCAGGCTCTGACCGTTGACGGTGATGGTGTCGTTCGCCGCGAAGCTGGTAGCAATCGAGTCGGTGGCGGCAAGACCCGACAGCAGCGTGGCGCCGGTGATGGCAGCGGCATTCTTGTTGTTCGCGACAGTGCCGACATAGGTGTTGTCGGTCTTCGTGGATGTACCCAGCAGGTTGTCGGCGGTCGCACCGGGATTGATCGGCGTCGTGAACGACGACTTGGCGTTATAGCCGACCGGAATCTGCAGCGCCTGGTTGGCGATCGATTTCGCGGTATCGACCAGCTTCTGCAGCGAGGTGATGCCGGTGTTGGCCGCCTGCAACACCTGCACGCCGTTGCCGATGCCATCGAGCAGGCTGTTGATGTCGCCGGCGCGGCTGTCGAGCCCTGCTGCCGTGAAGAAGTTCGTGGGGTTGTCGAGCGCGGTGTTGACCTTCTTGCCGGTCGCAAGACGGTTCTGCGTCGTGGACAAGAGGTCCGCGGTCGACTGCAACGACAGCAGGTTCTGGCGAACCGAAGCCGATAGAACGATGCCTGACATATGGAAACCTTCCTGTTCCCCGCGCAGTCGACCTTCAGGTCGCGCAAGCGCATGGTGCATCTGACGAGACCCGTCTCGCCGCGATGCTGTCGGTTGAATTTGACGCCCTTCTGGAAGAGGAATCTCGGTCCGCCTTGCGGCAATGCCCGGATTAACGCGGCCGATTCTCGGCCTACCTTCTTCCTACTCAGGCCGAATATGACCGACGACCATTTAAGATATGGTTAACAGCGGATTAAGGCTTTCGTAAAACTGTCCCAAAACGGCAAAGGCCCGGAAAGCTTGAGCTTTCCGGGCCTTTGCGACGATCGGACAACGAAAAACGGCGGGGCTTTCTGCCCCGCCGCCTTCTGTTTCGACTAGTCCGCTGAAGTTTAGCGGAGCAGCTGGAGAACGCCCTGCTGCGACTGGTTCGCCAGCGACAGCGCGGAGACGGCGATCGACTGACGGGTCGACAGCGCCTGGCTGTTGGCGGCTTCCTCGTTGGTGTCGGCGAGCGTGAGGCTCGACGCACCGGTCTGCAGCACGTTGATCATCTGCTTCGAGAAGTCCTGACGCATCTGCACGACCGACAGGTTCGAACCGAAGGCCGAAGCCTGCGAACGAAGCTTGGAGCTGGCGTTGTTCAAACCGGTCAGCAGCTTGTTGGTGGCAGCATTGTCGAGGAAGTCAGTGCCCTTGGTCAGCGACGCCAGGCCGAGGCCCGACGGATCGAAGGTCACGCCCGTGATGCTCAGCTTGGACTTGCCGGTCTCGTTGAAGGTGAGAGCCAGCGTGTCGCCGTTGAGCAGGTTGACGCCGTTGAAGGATGCGTCAGCCGCAGTCGTCTTGATCTGATCGATCACCGTGTTGTACTGGGCAACCAGGCCAGCACGGGTGTTCTGCGCGTTGACGTCGGCAACCGGACCGCTCAGCGACAGAGCGGCGCCGAACAGCTTGCCAGAAGCAGCAGCCGTACCGGAGAAGATGCTCGTACCCTTCGTGAAGTCGAACGAGGCCTCGTCGTTGGTCGTGGTGATGGTCAGCTTGCCGGTCTTGTCGTCGATCGATGCCTGCAGGTTGCTGTCAGCCAGCTTCTTGTTCAGGTCGTCGAGCGTCTTGACCTGTCCTGCGCCGGTGCCGAAAGTGATCGTCTGAGCAGCGCTGCCATCGAGAGCACCGATCTTCAGGGTTTCGCCAACGTGGGAGCTCGTCGCCGCCGTCGTTCCAGCGGTGAGACCCAGCTTGGCCAGAACAGAGGCACTACCGCCCAGAACGATGCTGTCCGTGCCGTTGGCGCCAGTGAGTGTAACCTTGCTGGCGGTGATGGAAGCGGCTGCAGAGCCGCCACCGAGTGCCGTCTTGATGGCATCGGTCATATCGGTCGAGGTAGCAGGAGCGGTTGCAGTGGTGTTCAGAAGGATCGAGCCATCGGTATCGGTCGTGTTGGCATTGACGGTGGTGCCGAGCGCCACAACCTTGATGGTCGTTCCATTAACACTGAAAGAGTCGCCAGCAACGAAGCTACCGCCGGTCGCACCAGTAAGAGCCCCGCCGGTAGCGAGCGTACCAGCAGCTGAACCGGTGAGCGTTGCTGCCACGTCGGGCGTGCCGAGCAGATTGTCAGCGGTCGCGCCGGTAATCGTCGCAGTAGCCTGGGACTTGGTCGAATAGCCCGAGGTCGCCTGCAGCGCCTGGTTGGCAATCGACTTGGCGGAGTCAACGAGCTTCTGCAGCGAGGTGATGCCGGTATTGGCAGCCTGCAGGATCTGCACGCCGTTGCCGATACCATCGAGCAGGTTGTTGATGTCGCCAGCGCGGTTGTTCAGGCCCTGCGCGGTGAAGAAGTTGGTGGGATTGTCGAGCGCCGAGTTGACCTTGTTGCCGGTCGCGAGGCGGTTCTGGGTGGTGGAGAGAAGATCCGCGGTCGACTGCAGCGAGAGCAGGTTCTGACGAACGGAAGCCGAGAGTGTAATGCCGGACATGTTTGGTTACCTTCCTGGTAGACACAACGAACGACCTTCTTGGTCGGTATCGGGAAGATGACGCTGAGGTTCTAAAATTGCGTAAAGGGAACTGCGCGGATTCGATGCTCCTTATGCGTGTATTTAATTACCTATACCCGCCCTGAAAATGACAAAGCCCAACTCGTGAAAGTCGGGCTTTGTCATTTGTTATCAGTGCTTTTTGTGTAGCTGGGAGGTTGGCCTCCCGGACTTTGGCGAGGTGGCCAAAACCCGGCGAAGTTGTAAACACGAAGCAACCCGTTAAAGAAACTTAACCAAGCTCATCTGATAAAGATTTGACGTTGTCTGATACGAGGCCTGCAAAGCGGTCTGCAGCGCCAGAATTTTGGTCGCGACCTCGTCGTCATTGATGCCCTCGATGGAGTCGAGCATCGTCTGGGCCATCGCCTTGGTCTGAACCTGACGATCCGTGGTCGACTTGATCGACGCCTGCGCTCCGGCGAAGTCGGCCTGGATGTCCTGAATCGTCTGCTGACCGGGGATATTCGCCAGGTTTTGCGCCACGCGCTGGTTCAGCGCCGCGATCTGCGCATTGGCGCTCTTTGCATAGGTCGCATTGCTGAGTTGTGCCGGATCGACGGCCACGGCCGCGAACACCGCGACGGTCTGCAGTTGCGCGCGCAGGGCCTGCTCGTCGGCACGCGCGCCATATTGCACCTTGATCGATGTATCGACCTGGGAGACTGCCGATCCGCGGGCCGAGCCGTTGGCGGCCGTGTTCTGCTCGCCCTGATACCAGATCACGGTATTGTCGGCCGTGCCGGCAACGAGCGTGGTCGCAGAGCCGAGCGGCGTCGAGCCGACGCGCAGCGGCGGCTGGTCGAAGAAATTGTCGCCGGCCTCGATCGCGGACGCCGCCACCATCGGCCCGTTGGCGAGATCCTTCATGGCCGTGCCGAGCACGGCATTGAGATTCGCTGCGGTGACCGTCGATGACGGCGCCACCGGCGGAACGGCGTTCGGCTGACCGGGATCGATCAGGAACGAATTGGCCGGCAGCGGCGTCTGGTCCGACGCCGTCAGGACGATGTCTTCCTTCGTGCCATCCGGCATCGTGAAAGTGAACTTCACCTGATCGCCGACATTCGGGTTGGTCGCCCCGAGATCGATCGACATCGATTTCTGCACGGGCGTTGCCGGCGGCGTCGGCGGAACGGTCGCGGGCAGATCGACCGGCTGGGTAACCGTCGCACCGGCAATCGTGGTGGACACACCCGTGACCTTCATGCCGAACGGCTGCGCTGCAGCCGGCGGGGCCGGCGTCGCATCCTCTTCGGAAATCACCACCGAGGTCACAGGGGTTCCGACTGCGCTGCCAACGCGCCCGTTTGCGTTGACGCCGAGATCGGCCGTCTTGCGCTCGGCGATCACCTGCTTGAGGCCGGCGACGAGCGCACCATTGCCGTTCATGATCTGGTCGGCGGGAGCAACGGGCGCCGTATCGGTGGCGCGGCCGGAGAACAGGTAGCGGTCGCCCGACCGCGCATTCAGCATATCGACGGAATCGAAGAAGCCGAGCGAAGCCGTCTTCTGCCCTGGCGTCTGACCGGTATTGTCGAAATTGCCGCCAGCGCTGACCGCGGCGCCTTTCACATCCGACCCGATGGCCACCAGCCGCTGCAGCGACAGATTTGCCACGCCGATGCGCGTGTTCAGATTGACGGCAGTATCGGCATAGGCCGCAACATTGCTGATCTGCGCGCGCAGCGCGATCGCGAGACTGCGACCGCTGCCCTGCCCTGCATAGGTGTTGGAAATCTTGCCGCTCGACAGCTGCTGCGTCAGCGTATCGAGCTGATCGCGCAGACTGGTAATTCCGGATCCGATATAGGATGTGCGTGAGCCGACACCGCTGATCGTCATGATTACCTCAGAATGCCTGCATCAGGGTTTTGTACAATTCGTTGACCGTCGACATCACGCGCGCATTGGCCGAATAGGCGTTCTGCAACGACAGCAGATGCGCCATCTCGTCATCCATATTCACGCCGGACGCGTCTGCCATCTTCTTGTCGAGTGTATTGAGAACGACGTTCTGGCCATCCGCGAGTTGCTTGGCGGAATCCGCCGCAGCGCCCTGTTGCCCGACGAACTGGCGCATATAGCTCGACAGCGTCCCCTTGAACGGTGCCGTATCACTGCCCGTTCCCGTCGCCGGCGAATAAGTGAAACTGGCATTGTTCAACTGGTTGAGCAGGAGGGCCGACCGCGTCGTGTCGCCTGCTGCCGTCGATCCGCTATAGACCACCAGCTTGGAGGGGTCGGCGACGATCGCATTGTTGATCGTCAGCCGGCCGGCGAGACCGGCCATCTGCGAACCGTTCTTGCTGATGCCACCGCTATAGGCGGCGCCGTTGTCAGTGAACAACGCCAGCTCCGGGCTGCCGTTGCTTAGATCAGTGGGACCTTGCGTAACCGTCACCGACGCCGCATTGATGTTGGCGAATGCGGGATTGTTGACGACGGTGAGCGCGCCAGCCGTGCCGGAGAACGTAGCCTGGCCGCCAAGCGCCGCGTTCAACTGATTCAGAACCGAGCCGAAGCCCGAAGAAAAATCGAGGCCGATGACGGTATCATTCGGATTGGTTGTTGCCGTGTTCGGCAGCGGCAGCACGCTGGGATCATCGACCCGCATGAACGAAATTTCGCGCTGCGTGTTGGTCGCCGTATCCGTATACGTGAAGTGAATAACATTGCCCGGCTTCATTTGCGATACGTCGAGCGTGAAGCCGGTCGGCGTTCCCGGCGGCAGCGTCGTCGGCGGCACCGTCGGTGCCGGGAACACGCTTCCCGCCGTCGTCTTGTCCGAGAGCGCGCTCGAGATCGATGCTGCGAACTGATCAAGCTGGTTCTGCGCCTCGACAAGCGTCTTGTCGCGAAGTTCGGTATATGCGGCGATCGTGCCCGACTTGATAGCACCGGCAGCAGTCAGGTCGATCGATCCGCCGTTCGGAAACTCGATCACCACCGAGCCGAGATTGCTCTTGCTGGGATCCGCGCTCCACGTCGTGCCAGCCGATACCGTACCCTGGGCATTGAACGCCAGAGTCGCCGCTTCGTTGCCCACCAGCTGCACACCGGAACCGGTGAAGATGGTGACCTGATTGGCACCATTGGTGGTGACGCGGATATCCATCAGCTGCGACAGCTGCGTGACGTATTGATCGCGCTGATCGAGCAGCGCGGCGGTGTTGGAATCCGTCGATGTTCCGCCTTGCGGATTGGCCGTCAACTGATTGTTGATCTTGGCAATCTGCTTCATCAGAGTGTTGGCGGTCGTCACGGAATCCTTGATGCCGCTTTCCGCCGCGCTGCGCAGGCTCTGAATGCCCTGCGTCATCGAATTCAATTGTTGCGCGAGTGTTTGCGCGGCGTTGAGCACGCCGATCCGCGCCGACTGACTGTCCGCGCTCGTTGACAGCGCCTGCACTGCTGTCGTCAGGGCATTGAAGGAATATTCGAGCGAGCCGACTGAACCAGGATCGCCATAGAGGCTCTGCATCTGCTGCAGGAAGCTCGAACGGAGCGAGGCATAGCCCGCGCCCGACGTTTCGGTGCGGAGCTGCGCCTGGATATACTGATCGAGTTCGCGATTGACGCCGACGGTGCGGACGCTGCTGCCGTTGCCGGAATTGACTGCGACCTGATCCGTCGACTTGCGAATGTAGCCAGGCGTTTCCGCATTGGCCACATTCGAGGAGACCAGCGACATCGCGGCCTGATTGGCGCGCAGGCCGGACATGGCGATGGAGAGTGCGTCGTTCAGACTCATAACTAACTGTCGCTCTCAAGGTTCACGCGGGAAGAAGGCCGCAGATGCGGCCTTGCGATTAACGCATCACGTTCAGCAGATCCTGAACCATGGTGTTGGTGGTCGTGATCACCTTGGTATTGGCCGAATAGGCCTGCTGGGTGACGATGAGCTTGGTGAATTCATCGGCGATGTCGGTGTTCGACGATTCCAGCGACGAGCCGGAAATGCTGCCACCCTTGCCGTACAGCGCCTCGCCGGATTCGTTGGTCGTCTCGAACGCGCCGCCATCGATGCGCTTGAGGAAGTTGGCACCGTTGAAGGTGGCAATGCTGACTTCGGCAAGATCGATGTTGCGGCCGTTGGAGTAGCTGCCGACCACGCGTCCTTCATTGCTGACCGATACGCTCTGGAGCTGACCCGCAGCGTAGCCGTCCTGCTCGAGCTGATTGACCTGGACGTTGCCGTTGGTGTCGGCGAATTGCGTGAGACCGCCCGTGCCGAACGCCATGGTGACATTGCCAAGGCTCTTGCCGCTGACGGTCAGGCCGGTCAGCGTGATCTGGCCGACAACGGGCTGCATCTGGCCGTTCGGGCCGAACTTGAAGTCGGTGCCGACATTCTGCCAGGCAGGGCTTGCACCCGTGGCCGCTGGATCGGTCTGGTAGAACAGGTTCCAGGTATCCGTTCCGCCCTGCGTGGCGGACTCGACCTTCGCCCACCTGAATTGCAGGCTGACCGGTGCACCGTTGCCGTCATAGACCGTCTTGGCGCCACCGCTGATCGATTCATCCAGGAAGGTCTGGGAGTCACTGCCGATCACGACGCCGGTGCCCGCCGTGCCGCCGCCCGAACGAAGGCCGGTAACGGTGCCGGTGAAACCCAGGGCCTGGAATGCGGCGACCGCCGTGGTCGTCGAACCTGCCGCCAGCGTAAAGTCGTTCGCCGTACCGGAGTTCAACGTGATCACGCCGGTGGCGGACACGCTCGATAGCGGCGACGCATTGCCGGTCGCGGTGTCAATGGCGGTGAGCACGTCGCCGACATCGGCCGTGTCGATAGGGATAAAGGTCGTGCCTGGCACGGCTGCAGGAGCAACGGCGCCCGTGTAGAACGAAAGCGTCTTGGTCGTGGTGACACCGGCACTGGTGGTCTTCAGCACGAGCGTATCGCCGTTGGCAAAGCCGACCGGCAGCGTATCGCTGCCGGATACGGGCGCGAGTTTGGTATTCGCAGAGATCGGCGCCGGCGTCGTCGCGAAATTGTTGCGCGCGTTGCCGGGAACAGCCGTATTCCCGAAAGGCGTTGCCGCAGTGCCCAGCACGCGCGGGTTCGACACGAAGTCGGCCGATCGCAGCAATTCGGAACCAGGCACCGACGTCTGATGCTTGGTGGTCAACGGATAGCTGGCGAGGTTGGCGCGGTAGTCGATCTTGGTGGTGGCCTGCGACGGCAGGAAGTCATTCTGGAAGCGCAGCACTTCCGGCGTGCTGCCGGCCGGGTTGCCGGTCGAGGGATCGATCTTGACGCCCTGCAGATAGTAGCCGGCGCCGTTGACGAGATAGCCGTTCTTGTCGAGCGAGAAGTCGCCGCGACGGGTGTATTTGTTGACGCCGTCAAAGATCGGCGTGGAGTCGGAGACGTTGCCTGGCTTCTGCACCGCAAAGAAGCCGTCGCCGTTAATGGCCATGTAAGTCGCAACCGAAGACGACTGCACCGAACCCGCGATGGTGTTGGTGCTGCGCGATTGCGCCGTCACGCTGCCGGCCACCTGTGCGGATGTGCCGGCATCGGGAATGAGGTCGAGGAAGCTGGTATCGATCCGCTTGAAGGCGGTGGTTTGCGAGTTCGCGATGTTGCCGGAAATGTTTTCCAGCGCATAGGAGTTCGCCCGCAGGCCCGCAACGGACGTGGTGAGAGCGCCGAAGATACCCATTACATCGTCTCCAACTTCGATCCGGGCGGCCCGCCGGATGGTGCCAAATTCACAGCCGCTGTCGGAGGAGATGTCGCAAGCCCCGTGCCAAGGGGATAAATTCAACGAATTCAATGCACTAAACAAAGAACCCCGATCCATGGACCGGGGCACAATTGCCTAGCAGGGAAATAATTGCCGGATCGGCGCCTGATTTCGCCGGGTTCTGCGTAGTTGCTCAGGTCGCCGACGGCGCGGCCGGTTTGAAGATCATCGCGAAGCCGTCCATGCAGTAGCGCAGGCCGGTCGGCTTCGGGCCGTCATCGAAGACGTGACCAAGATGGCCACCGCAGCGACGGCAATGGATCTCGGTGCGGACCATGCCGAGCGTCGAATCCTTGCGCTCGCCCACGGCATTCTGCAGTGGCTGCCAGAAGCTCGGCCAGCCGGTGCCGCTCTCGAACTTGGTCTCCGACGAGAACAGCGGATTGTCGCAGCCGGCGCAGGCGAAGGTGCCCTTGCGCTTTTCCTTGTTCAGCGGGCTCGAATACGGCCGCTCGGTGCCTTCCTTGCGCAGGATCTCGTATTGCTGCGGCGTCAGTTGCTTGCGCCATTCCTCATCGGTCTTCATGACTTCGAACTTCTCGTCCGAGGCAGCCCGCGCCGGCGAAGCCGTCAGCCATTTCAGCGACAGCAATCCTCCCAGGCCAGCAGCGGTCGTCAACAGAAAGCGGCGGTCGATCATGGTTGGTCTCCCTGACAATCGAGACAATCATCTCGTTCGCTTGAAATACGGGCGGACGAGCCGGAAGTTACACGCCGGTTCCGAAATATTACTCACGTTTTGTTGCGCGGGAACCGAGCGGATCGCCTAACCCGGCCGCGGGCCTCGCGTTCCCGCGCGCAGATTGGCCTCGGCCAGCCGCGCCTCGCGGATTCGCTCCCGTGCCCCGGCCCGTTCGCGGTACCGCGCCAGCGTGCCGGCCAGCGCCGAGCCCTGCCGCTCCCATAGCCCGACCACGTAACCGACGGCCCGCCCGGTCGTGCCACCAGCCCAGACCAGTTCGAACGGCGCGAATAGCTTGAAGCGATCGTCATAGGCATACATGCCACGGGCGATCAGTTGCCCGGCCATGGCCGTCGTGTTCAGGCCCCGATGGCTGAAGCCACTGGCGACCCACAATCCCTGACGCAGTTGCCCGATCTGCGGCATGCCGTGCACAGTCTGGCCGAGCGCGCCGCCGAAGGTCTCGGCCATGGCAACCTTGCCCAGCGCCGGAAACACGGTGCGGATGCGGCGCGCGATGGCGCCGGCATAGCGCTCCGGCTGCCCGGCCCATGTCGTTTCCGGGCTCGACCACATCAGCCGATCGCCATCGACAATACGGAAATGGTCGACGCCGTCGCTATCACTCACCGAGCCCTGAAATGTCACCGCTTCGGCGAGCCGCTCGCCGAGCGGCTCGGTGATGCCTGCATAGCGCCACACCGGCAACAGCGTGTCCGACAGCTTTTGGGCAGGCGCACCGAGATGGATATTGCCGGCCAGCACGATGTGTGTGGCACGCATTCGCGCTGACGGCGTTACGATACGCTTGCGGATGCCGCCGGCATCGATGCTGACCACCGGCGTGTCCTCGAAAATCCGCACACCGGCCTGTTTTGCCAGTGCTGCGAGACCCAGCAGATATTTGCGGCCATCGATCTGGAACGCCTTCGGATAGTGCACGCCGTGAAAGTAGCGTTTGGTTTTCAGCACATCGCGGACGCGGTCGATCTGCCAGCCGTCCACTTCAGTATCGAAATCTTCGCCGAGCATCTGCAGGCGTGCGATCAGGTGATCGCCGACATCAACATTGGAGACTTCCAGCGCCCCCTCGGACAGGCCGAGACCGGGGATCAGGTCGTCTGATGCCTGGGTCCGGACATACTCTGCGCCCTGCTTCGACAGCGCCCACAACTCACGAGCGTCCTCCAGGCCAACACGCGCAATCAGATCGGCGAGCGGCAGGCCAAAGCCCGGCATCACGGTTCCCAGCTGGTTGCCGGACGCGTTCCAGCCGACATAGCGCCCTTCGAGCACCGCGACGCTTGCACCCAGACGCGCCGCTTCGAGCGCGATGCTGAGCCCGGCGAGCCCGGCCCCGACCACGCAGACATCGACATCGAGGCTGAAGGTCAGCCGCGCGCGGTCGGCGTCAGCGACCTCAGGTCCAAATGTCACGCTTGCGGAAGGGGCGGTCATAACGTTTTCTTACGGACAGGTGGGGCGCTTGTCACCTTGTCCTCACGGTTCATGTCCATTAATCCGCAGACCTGACGTCTGGCGCGACCGCGCCGCCCGCCTCGCTACTACCTCTTGCCGAATCGAGATCGCGCCATGCGCCGTTTACTGCTGCTGCGTCACGCCAAGACTGAAACGGACGCGCCGAGCGGCAAGGATTTCGATCGCAGGCTGGATGACCGCGGCCGGCTGGATGCGGCTCTCATGGGCGCCTGGCTCAGCAGAAATCCGCCCCTGCCCGATCTGGTCTGCGTCTCCACGGCGGTACGCGCGCAGCAGACCTGGAGCCTCCTGGCCGCGGCGATGCCGGCGGCGAAACCGATAGTCGCCAGCCTCGATGAACTCTATGGCGCCGGCCTCTCCGAATTGCTGGCGGTGATCCGCGGCGCAGCCGTGGAGGATCCAGAGCAGCTGATGCTGGTCGGCCACAATCCCGGCCTGCATGAAATGGCGCTCAGCCTGATTGGCAGCGGCGATGCCGCAGGCAGGAAAGCCGTCGCCGACAATCTGCCGACCGGCAGCATCGTGGTGATCGACTTTCCCATCGAGGACTGGAACGACGTTGCCTTCCGCGATGGAAAACTCGTGCAATTCGTCAGTCCGAAACTGCTGAAGGGCGCCGCGGGCGAATAAGCCGCGCCCATCGGAACCGGTTTGTGCTATCCTTCTCCGGACGACGATGGAGGTGCGCATGTACAAATCCATTCTGGTCCCGATCGATCTGGCCGAAACCGATGTGGCCAAACCCGCGATTGCCCAGGCCGCGACGCTGTCGCAAACCTTCGGTGCCACCGTCCGGCTGCTCAACATAATGCCGATGACCCCGGTGATGCTGGCCGAATATGTCCCGGCGGATTTCGATACTCAGCAACTAGAATCGTCGCAGGCCGCTCTTGCTGCGGTGGCACGCGATTGCGGCATCGACAGCAGCCGCGTCTCCAGCGTGGTGCGACAGGGCGGCATCTATCACGAGATTCTCGAAGAAGCCTCGGCGATCAAGGCCGATCTCATTGTGATGACCTCGCACCGCCCGGCGATGCGCACTTACTTTCTCGGCTCCAATGCCGGCCATGTGGTGCGCTATGCGAAATGTTCGGTACTCGTCGTGCGGCCGTGACTACGGCAACAGGTCGGCCGGCACACTGCTGAATGTGTAGTTGCGCGGTTTGTTGCGGCGGATGAAACCGCTGATCTGCCAGCCGAAGAATATTGCGAAGCCAATGATAAAGACCACGCCGGCAAACTCCCCGGTGAACAGTGCACGCAGGAGCAGCGCGGTCATTGCGAGACCGACAAAGGCCAGTGCCGCGACAATCATTGTGTAGATGCCTGGTCGCAGGCCGGAGCTGAGCCTGGCCAGACTACCTGCCACAGCGAGGCGGCGATGCAGCTCCAGGATAAACGCGCTGAAGCCCGACTGCGGCTCCATCAGCGCGACGGTTTGTTTCGACGTCGAGAAGATCGTGATGTGACGACCGTCAGCATGATCGATATCGGCGCGAAAGCGGCGGTGCTGCATACCCATCGGCCGATAGGACAACCGGATCGCCGCGATATCCGCATAGGCCCAGACACCGGAGCGACGACCTGTGCGCCATAACAAACCTTCATCGGTCAATTCATAGCGATGCGCGGCACCAATCAGGGACGCCTTGTAGGCATAGGTATGCCCCGGCCCTGCCGCTTCTGCGGCAGACGACATGTCCCTGCGCCTGAAGAGGGTCTCGAGCAAACAGAAGTCCCCTGCACTGTTCGATCTCGCTTGCTTGCGCGATCGCCTGCATGTCCCTTACAAGCTTGCCATGGCCGAGACGACCACTTTTCCCCGCCGCCTGATTCTGGCCGGTGCGATGATTTCAGGATTGCTGCTGGCGCTGGCCGTACACATGCTCGGCCAGCGATTCGGCCTCGACCTCGGTGGCCTCTGGCGCAACGATCCCGACAATTTCATGCCGATCGGATCCGCCTTCGCCTGGTGGCTGATAGCGGCGATGGCCTTTGTCGGCGGCTATGTGACCGCTAACCTGCTGCACAGCGCAGCATCCGGTCGCATCCCGCAGCGCATGCGGCAGTTTCTGATCACCATTGGCGTGCTGTTTCTGGCCGGCGCCGGTCAGGCGGCCTCGGCGCCCAACGCTATACCGACGGCATCGGGTGTTCTGGCCAGTCTTGCCGCCCTCGGCCTCGGCGGCGTCATGGCGTTCTGCGGCGCCCATTTTGCGCTGCGAAAGGCATAGGCGAAGCCCAAAAAAAATCGCGCAGGCTTTCGCCCGCGCGATTGTTCTGTGCCGTGTGATCGCTGGTACCGCGATCAGCTTGCGGCGCGCATATTGACCTTGCCTTCGGCCAATGACGTCAGCTTCTTGTCGGTGGTCTTTTCCTCATCGAGCGTCTTCTGCAGCACGGCCGCGCAATCGTTGCGGCCAAGCTGGCGCGCCCACGCGATCAGGCTGCCGTAACGCGCGATCTCGTAGTGCTCGGCGGCCTGAGCCGCATTGATCAGCGCGGCGTCGAGTACCTTCTTGTCCTCGACTTCCCCGGCGGTCTCGTCGGCTTCCTTGATGATACCGTCGATTGCCGGGCAGGTAACCGCCTTCACCTCGGCGCCGTGCATGGCGAAGACCTGCTCAAGCCGCTGCACATGCACTTCGGTTTCTTGCAAATGCGTCTTGAAAGCCTGCTTCAACAGTGGTTCTGCAGCCTTGTCAGCCATTTTCGGCAGCGCCTTCAGAAGCTGCTTCTCCGCGTAATAAATGTCCTGCAGCTGGTGCACAAACAGGTCATCCATCGTCTTGATGTCCTTGGTGAACAGTCCCATCGTTTCAATCCCGGTGTTCTGGAACGGGGTGGCCGCTGCGGCGCATTGTCCCGCTCGGTTGCGATAGGCCGGTAACCATCGATATTGGGACGTGTTCCGGGACCGTCTTGATTTGCCGCATGGAACATTCGACTTGCCCGCCTATATGAAATGCGGGACGAATGGCTCGGAATTGTCTGTGCGATTGTCGTGCAGGGTCAGGGCTTTGCAGCCGGCGCGGGTATGTGGCGACCTTGCGGCGCGGCATTAACGCTGGCGCTGTCAAGGACTGCACAACGAAACGTTTTTGCCGTAAGGGTTTGGGCTTGATGAGTGAACTTCGCGTATGAGTGAATTGGTCGCCGCTTGCCGCCTGTTACCCCGATCGGCTTTCCACCTGTTCGCGCTCCGCCGGGAGGACGAATGCAACGATTGCTGACCGCGCTCGGGCGCGGCTTCAAGCAACACGTCGGCTGGAAACGGCTGGGTGTTGTCGCAAGCCTGATCGTCATCGCCCTCGCCATCTCTCATCTGGTGCATACGCTGAAGGGCCTCGATACCGCCAAGATCCTGGCGGCGATGGCCGCAAAATCGACGATGCAAATCGCCATGGCGACGCTGTGCGTGATCGGCGCCTTCTGCACCCTCACCTTCTACGATTACTTCGCGCTCAGAACGATCGGCAAGAAGCATGTGCCGTATCGGATCGCGGCACTCTCGGGCTTCACCAGCTACACCATCGGCCACAATATCGGGGCCACCGTGTTCACTGGCGGCGCCATCCGCTTCCGCATCTATTCGGACTACGGATTGAATGCCATTGACGTCGCCAAGATCTGCTTCATCTCCGGACTGACCTTCTGGCTCGGCAATCTGTTCGTGCTGGGCATCGGCATGGTCTGGCATCCGCAGGCCGCCTCGGCCATCGATCTCCTTCCCAATGCCATCAATCGGCTGATCGGGTTCGGCTGTCTGGCCGGCATCATCGGCTATCTGGTCTGGCTGTCGGTCGGCAAGCAACGCCGCGAACTCGGTCAGAACGGCTGGAAGGTCGTCCTGCCTTCCGCCCAGTTGACGCTGCTGCAGATCGCCATCGGCGTTGTCGATCTCGGCTTCTGCGCGCTGGCCATGTATCTGCTGATGCCAGATCAGCCCTATATCGATTTCGTCTCGCTGGCTGTGGTGTTCATCCTCGCCACCCTGCTGGGCTTCGCCAGCCATGCCCCGGGCAGCCTTGGCGTATTCGACGCCGCTTTGCTGGTGGCGCTACCGCAGTTCCGCCAGGAGGAGCTGGTCGCCACCGTGGTCATGTTCCGGATCCTGTATTTCATGATCCCGTTCGCTATCTCGATCTGCATCATGGGCACCCGCGAAATCTGGCTCAGTGTCATCCAGCCATGGCACAGGCGCCGCCTGGATGACCGCAATGAACGTCGTGAGACGGAGCCCGCCCCGGTCGTGGTGCATGAGCAGCCATTGAAGCGTCAGTCACAGGGTTGAATCAGTCCCGGGCGCGCCACATCGCGCGTCCGGCCCATCGATTTCTTACTTCCGCCCCATACGTGACGTTCAACACCGCCATGGCCCCCATCTATTTCAGACGTTCATTGATCAACTTCGCCTTGCTGCTCGGCATGCTGGGCGCGCTGCCGGTTGAACCGGCCGCCGCGCAGGGCGTGGCCAACAGTTCGATCCAGATTTCCTGGGAAGTGCGCAACCGCTTTCGACTGTTCCGCGAAGAACGTGACTTCCAGCTCCATGTCGACGCCATGCGGAACCGCAGCGTGCTGGGTGCCGAACAGGCTTTGGGCGTGCAGAGCGATGGCCGCGGCTGGGCGCGCAACACCGTCAACCGGCTGTGCATCGATCTGGCCGGAAAGGTCAGCGAGCCCTGCACCCGCGACACCGTCAAGGAAAGCTACCTGACACCGACCGAACATCCGATCACCGTCCGCCTTACCGGCGAAGTGCCAGTCGGTGCGATCTGCGCCTGGACCTTCGAGGATGGCGAAGGCCCGCGTCAATCCACTCTCGATTGCGCCGAGCCGATCAATTTCCGCGCCATCTATGGTCGCCGCACGGTCGCGACTGTGGAGGTCACCAGCGGCGCCGAGGCTCCTGTGCGGGTCAGCGCCGACATCGCCGTGCGCGACATCCTGATTGCGGGCCTCGGCGATTCCATTGCGTCGGGCGAAGGCAATCCGGATCGTCCGGTCGCGCTGTCCGATGACGGCTTCTGCTTCCGCTCTTATCTCGGCGGCCCCAGCGGGCAGTTCTATCGGCCGAGCCGCGCCGGCTTCAAAGGCGGCCGCTCCTGCGACTCCTATGAATCGCTGCAGGCCTGGCAGCGCGCGGGCGCGCAGTGGTTCAATGCCGCGTGCCACCGCTCGCTTTATAGCTACCAGACACGCGCCGCGCTGGCGCTCGCCGTGCAGTATCCGCACATCGCCGTCACCTATCTGCCGCTGGCCTGTTCGGGCGCGACCATCGCCGACGGATTGCTGGGTGGACAGCGCGCGCGTGAGTGCCTCACCACGAAGAATGCGAGCACCTGTGCGGGCAGCGTCAACGCGCAGATCGCCGAACTGCGCGAAGCCATCACTGCCGCCAAGCGCCGTCAGCCGGCACGCCGGCTCGATCTCGTGCTGCTGTCGATCGGCGCCAACGACATCAACTTCTCCGGGCTCGTTGCCGACGTCATCGTCGAGAACGCCACCGAACGCGCGCTGTTCAAGCGCGGCGGCATCCTAGGCTCGGTCGAGAACTCCCGTAGCGCGCTGGTCCGCGAACTTCCCTCCAGCTTCGGCAAGGTGCGCGAAGCCCTGAAGCCGCTGCTCGGCGGAGACATGTCGCGCGTGGTGTTTGCCGCTTACGCCAACCCGACTTTCGCCAATGGCGCACCCTGCCCCGGCGGCCCGGCCGGCTTCGACGTGCATCCGTCATTCTCAGCCGATCCGCAGCGGCTGGCCAATGTCGCGAATTTCGTCGAGTCCGAATTCCTGCCGCAACTGAAGTCCATCGCGCTGTGCCAGGGCGGCGTACTGTGCCGCAATCCCGAAGCCGACCGCATGACCTTCGTCGATCAGCATCAGGCGAGTTTCGCTAATCACGGCTTCTGCGCACGCTCCGCATCCGATCCCGAATTCGATCGCGCCTGCTTCTCGCCCAAAGGCGACAGCTTCGAGAGCAGTCTCGTCGAAGCCGCAGCCCAGCCGATGGTGTGCGGTCGCGGCGCCAGCGAATTCCGCCCCTATTTGCCGCGTGGCCGCTGGATCCGCGACGCCAATGACAGCTACTTCGCGGCGATGACCTATCCGCAGGGCTATTCGGCGGCGATCCAGCCGGCCGATATCCACGATGCGACCTGGGGCATTCTCTCGGCCGTTTATGGCGGTGCGATTCATCCCACCGGCGAAGGTCATGCAGCAATGGCCGATGCCGTCGTGCCGGCAGCGGCGAGCGTATTGCGGCTGAGCGCGGAAGCTGATGTCACGCAGGAGCCGCTGGCACCGATGGTGCTGCAGCCGGCCGCGCGATAGGACGATCAGCTCAGCTATCCATCGCGGTCCCGGCAGAAGCGAAGCGGTCCGGACTACGCCCGACCGTCGCCTTCGACACAGCTTTGACCATGTGGCGCGCGTCTCGGCAGTCCATGGCCGAAGACAACAAAGCTGATGCCCGCGAGAATCCACACGCTCATTCCGCCATAGAGCATGACCCAGCCGAACCCTTGGGTCAGGGCGTCTTGAATGACGGCTCCGCCGGGATTGTATTCGGACGCGAGCGCCGTGCCGGCGGCGACGCTTTCTGCCAGCGAGCGTAAGAGCTCGACACTGGTACCGCTTGGTAGCGCGGCCTTCAAAGACGCACGAACTCCCTCGACGAGAATGAGGCCCATGAGCGCGATATTAATGGCAAGCGCAATCATGCGGGCGCTCATATCGATGCCTGACGCCATGCCCGCGCGTTCCTGCGGCACTGATCCGGTCGTCGTGTTGGTCACGGGCGTATTGGTCAGCCCCAATCCGATGCCGGCAAGGACGCATCCCGGCAGCATCGTCAGCCAGCTCGCATGCGCGACCGAGCCGCCGATCTTCATGGCGAAGAACCCCGCTCCGATCGTGAACAGGCCGAGCGGGATGACCAGACCCGGATGGAAACGTAGCACGAGCCGTTCGGCCACCGGCGGCACGACCAGCGTCGGCAACGTATAGGCCAGAAGCGACAGTCCGGCGCCGACGCTGCTATAACCCAACCCTGCCTGGAAATAGATCGGCAGATAGATCATGAACGGCCAGAAGCTGAAGTTCATGGCCATCGAGCCGACCAGCGCGCCGGAAAAATTACGGATCCGGAAGACGGTGAAGTCGAACATCGGCCTCGGGCTGAGACGCTCGGCGAAGACAAAGCCGATCAGGCTTGCAGCGAACACGCCGACGACCGCAAACGCCGTCCAGCTGTCGAAGCCGATATCCGGGCCTTGCGTAATGAAGAATGCGAGGCAGAAGACTGCAAGCGAGAGCGTGATGATCCCTGCAAGATCAAGGCTGCTGGCCTCCGGATCGCGCGACTCGCGAACTCCGCTCCCGGCAAGGATCAGGGCGATCACGGCAAGCGGGACATGGATGAGGAAGGCCCATTCCCAGCTCGACAAAGCCACGATTGCGCCGCCGATGATCGGGCCGAAGCCCAGACCGATGCCAAAGATGATCCCCCACCAGCCGAATGCAACGGCGCGTTGCCGCCCTTCCGGAAATTGATGGGATAGCACCGCGACCTGGCAGATCAGCATCGCCCCGCCGCTCATGCCCTGGAGAAATCTGGCAACGATCAGCACCAGTATATTTTCGGTCAGGCCGCAAAGCAGCGATGCAGCGGCAAACGCGACGATCGCAATCAGATAGACGCACTTGCGCCCATAGCGATCCGCGAGCGTGCCGGTTGCCATCAGCACCGTCGTCACCGCGATCGTATACGCATTCATGACCCATTGGAGCTGTTTGAAATCGGCATGAAGCACCCGCTCCAGTGTCGGCAGGACCGCGGGAATGCTGGAAATCTCCAGACCGAACATCAGGGAGGTGAGACAGGCAGCCGCCAAAGCCAATGTGCTTTGTCGTGTCGATTCGGAGAGCATGGGAGCCTTTCGGGATAATAACGCGCCACAGTGAAGCCCGACGACAGAGGACGAGGTCCACCCGGTCTGCGTTGTGATGAACGCAACATAGGCAGAGGTTGACCATTTCAGAATTGGATGATTGAATATTTCAGAGACAACAAATCTGGATAATTCAAATGAGTGCCCTGGACGTGGATGCCGTGCAGGCATTCGTGACCATCGCCAATCTTCAGAGCTTCACCCGCGCGGCGGAAGCGCTCGGCACTACCCAGGGCGCGATCAGCGTGAAGCTGAAGCGGCTGGAAGACCGCCTCGGCCATAAATTGATCGAACGAACCCCGCGAATGGTGCGCCTCTCGGCGCAAGGCGCGCTATTCGTCGATTCAGCCCGCGACTTCCTGGCCGCGCATGATCGCGCTGTCGCAGCTTTGTCTGCGACCCGTCGCCGTTTCGCACTCGGCATTGCGGCCCATGTGGCCGGGCCGGAGGTTCCGACGCTGCTGGCTCGCCTGAATGCCCATGACCCCACGCTCACGATCGAGGTTCGCCTCGATAATTCACGCAATTTGCTGGACGCATTCGACCGCGGCGAAATCGATGCGGCCATCGTCCGGCGTGAGGATGACCGACGCGACGGCGAAGTGCTTGCGCCCGAGCATTTCGGCTGGTTCGCAGCACCAGGCTTTGTGCACCGGCCGGGCGAGGCATTGCGACTGGCGGCGCTAACGCCAGTATGTGGCGTGCACGACGTTGCCATTCATGCGCTGGACGCGGCTGGCATCGCATGGACGGAGGTGTTTCTCGGTGGCGGCTCTTCAGTCGTGTCGGACGCTGTCTCGGCGGGCCTTGCCACCGCGGTCTTCTCCTGCCGGCTTGCACCGGCCGGCACCATCGAAGTCAGCCAGAAGTTTGGCCTGCCACCGCTGGCGTCATCGGAAATCGTACTTCTCTCGACACTGTCGGATATGCAGTCTCGCCAAGCGCTGCGAACCCTCGCGGCTGCGTTCCGCGAACACCGCGCGCATACGAGCTAGGTAGCGTATGGAAGGCGATCCAGCAGCGGCTGCGCCAGATGCAGAATCTGGTAGCAAGCGCCAGCATCGGTCTGTTCATTTTCTGACAGAAGAACGCGGGTGAAGACCCACTTCTCGGCATCCAATCCGATGACGGCCGCAACGATTCCGGCGCGCGCCGGGAGATCCGCGTTGCGCTCGATCTCGCCTGTCATTGCCGCTGCGAGATCGGCATCGGGCGGAATGGCGACGTCCTGCCGATAAGCAAAGCGCGCCTCCCGTCCAGCCCCCTTCCGGGCATCGAGGGCAACGCGTGTTTCGATCCGCGCCCGACCGAACATATCGACGACGATTTTGTAACCGCCGTTCACGAGAAAATCGCGAAACGCCTCGTCGTGCCGCCACAGATAAAGCGAGGAATAGCTAGACGTCGTTGCCCCGAAGCGCCCGCTCTCTCGCAAGAGAAATCCCTTGAAATAAAGCTCCGGCTTTGCATCCCAGAGCGGCCCACGCTCCTGTGCGCGTGAGCGGATCAAGCCGAGATCATAGTCGGCGGGCAAGCGATGCTCGTAATGCGCAACGATCATCGTGATGGGCTCCTTCAGCAGCCATTGTCATTGAATCGATGCACGATATCGATCGACGGGCCGCGAAGAACAGACGTGGAATCATATTTCTATGATCCGGTATTCAAATGAATGACGTCCGGAGAGAGCCGACAAGCAACGTTGGAAGCTGGCGCGCCACGATTGAATTGGCAACGAAATGGCCGACGCGCCATGGCGTCGGCTTCCAGAATGCAGGGTGTTGGACAGTCTTCGCTCGTGGGGAGCCACAATCAAGTTGGCGGCGATCAGCGCGCGACGTTGCTACCCGGGGTCACATTGCTGGCCTTCTTCATCGGCGCGACGGGGGCCTTCGCGGCGGCATTACCGACGGTTGGCGGCTTCACGGCTGCTGCCGCGAGGGTCGGCACATATTTCGCGATCACGGTTGGATCGAGCGAAGCCATTTCAGTGTCGGGCAGACGGTACCAGGTCTCGTCCTTGCCGAGCAGCGCGATGCCCCAATAGCCACGCACGGTGAGCGCCCGACCATCGGCACTGACGCTCATCTTGGCCTTGTAGACCTTGCCGTCGCGCGGATCGAGAATGTTGCCGTTCTCGTATTTCAGTCCCTGCTGCTGCATGTTGCGGATGAAGGAGATGCCTAGCACTGGCTGGCCCTTCCGGTCATCGACGCACTTGCCGCAGAAGTCGTCGCCCGGCTTGTCATCGGGGCTCGGAAACGTCTTGGCGATCGCGCCTTCGAATACGCCGCCGCCATGGTCAACCACCAGAACCCAGACGACAGGCTTGTTATTCTCGACCTTCTGCCAAAGCCCGGCAGCAGTCGGCTCAGCGGCGTGGAGAGGGCCGGCGAACATCGCGCATGCGGCCAGACCTGAAGCGACTGTGAGCGCCAGACGTCGGGATCGAAGTTGTGCCATCGCCTTCCCCAGTGCAGTTCGTCGTCCAGGCATCCGCCGAGTATCCGCACTCGATCCGATTGCATAGACTATCAATCTTCCGCGACGAGAGAGTGACTGCGGTTGATGGCTTTTGCAAGATTGCCGATCGCGCGCCGGATGTCCGATTGTGTCAGCGGCCACAGCTTTGCCACAAGCTGCCCCACCGAACCCGACGCGGTTACCGGCGATCCGAACCGCCTTTGCATCTCCGTCATACAAGATGATTCCAACAACTAGCCGAAGTTAGTTAACGCCGAGCTTCTTCTGCAGGCTGGAGGAGGACGTCGTGTATTGAAACACCAGCCGCTTGTCCGGATAGACGTAGTGATACGCCTTCTGTGCCATCAGCGCGCCCTCGTGGAAGCCGGACAGGATGAGTTTCAGCTTTCCGGGATATGTATTGATATCTCCGATGGCGAAGATGCCGGGGACATTGGTCTCGAACGACGCCGTTTCCACCGGGATCAGGTTGTTGTGCAGCGTGACGCCCCAATTGGCGACCGGACCGAGCTTCATGGTCAGGCCGAAGAACGGCAGGATCGTATTGCAGTCGATCCGGACACTTTCGTTGTCATTGCCCTTGATGACAGCCCCAGTGAGATGGCCTCCCTCGCCTTCGAGCGCTGTGACCTGACCGATCTGCAGGTCCATCTGACCGGCTGCCACGAGCTTGCGCATCTGCTCGACACTGTGAGGCGCAGCACGAAAATCATCGCGCCGATGCAAGAGGGTGACGCGCCGCGCGACCGGATGCAGGTTGAGCGTCCAGTCCAGTGCACTATCGCCACCGCCGACAATCAGCAGATCCTTGTCGCGGAATTGCTCCATCTTGCGCACCGCGTAGAACACCGACGTGCCCTCATAGGCTTCGATGCCCGGCACCGGTGGACGCTTCGGCTGGAACGAGCCGCCGCCGGCGGAGATCACCACCACCTTGGTTTCGAACACCTGGCCGGCATCCGTCGTGACACGAAACAAGGGATCGCCGATCTTCTCGATGGTCTCGATCATTTCATTCAGATGAAAGGTCGGATGGAACGGCTTGATCTGCTCCAGCAGTGCTTCGGTCAGCCCCTGACCGGTGACCAGCGGAATCGCAGGAATGTCGTAGATCGGTTTTTCAGGATAGAGCTCGGCGCATTGGCCACCGATCTTGTCCAAGATATCGACGAGGTGGACCTTCATATCGAGCAGACCAAGTTCAAAAACGGCGAACAGTCCGCAGGGGCCGGCGCCGATGATCAGCACGTCCGTCTTGATCGTTTCGCCCATAGTGTTTTTTCTCGGTTGAACCAGCCCTGCGAGATCGCAGAGCCCGGCGCCATCCGGCAATTGCGTCCAGCCTAGCGGCGCCACACGGGGAAAGCCACAGCGGCTCGGCCTGAAATCAGCATGTGCCCCGCCCTTGCCTGGGCTGTGCAACTGCGCTGTAACAGGCGCAAACCTGCCAAGCATTGCTGGAGATCAATTCCGTGAACGCCCCTGCCCGCGCCCCGGCGCCCGTCCTCGACGACTATCCCTATCGCCTGTCGGACAATGTGCGCTTTGCGGATCTCGATCCGAACAACCACGTCAATAACGCGGTGTATTCGAGCTATTTCGAAACCAGCCGCGTGTTGCTGATGCGGGACCCGGCCTGCGGGCTGATCGCGCCTGGGCAAAGCTGGGTGCTGGCGCGGCTCGATATTCACTTTCGCGCCGAATTGCACTGGCCCGGCAAGATCGAACTCGGGCTCGGCGTCACCAAGATCGGCCGGACCTCGGTGACCTATTCGCAGGTGGTGTTTTCGGAAGGCAAGTGTATGGCCTCGGCGATCGCAACGACCGTGATGGTTGGCCTCACCAGCCGTCAACCAACGCCGATCCCGCCCGACGTCGTCGACCGGTTTCAGCCATGGATGCTGCGCGGCTTGAACGCGCAGTAAATAACAGGGCTTGAAAAGCTCAGAACAAGTCTTGGGAAGCTCAGGCCTGGCGTTCCGGCGTGATCACAACAAGACCATCGAGCGCATCGGTGATCTTGATCTGGCACGACAGCCGGGAGTTCGGCTTGATGTCGTAACCGAAGTCCAGCATGTCCTCTTCCATCGGCGTCGGCGCACCGACGCGCTCCTGCCAGGCTTCGTCGACATAGACGTGGCAGGTGGCACAGGCGCAGGCGCCGCCACATTCGGCTTCGATACCCGGGATGGCATTGCGAATGGCCGCCTCCATCACCGTGGAGCCGATCTCGGCGTCAATGCTGCGGGTCTCACCGGAGTGATCGACAAAGTTTATCTTGGCCATGATGCTCGCGCTGCCGAAAGGAAGATACCGGCTGTCCTATAACGGGTCGATCCGGATCGCGCCAGCGCTCCGCAGCAAAACCGTCATCTAGAAAAGCTGGGCCAAGCATGACCCCTTAGGGGGCTTAAAAACGGTCCCTTTGGGATCAAAGCTGATCCCTTGGGGATCAGGACCGCTTCAGAAGGACGTCGATCTCCGCCCGCGCTTCGAGAACGGCGTCGGTGAGCGTCATCAGGGCCTCAGCGGTATCGCTGCTGTCGCGCTGCGTCGTTTCCAGCCATTCGGCGGCTTCCGTGATGCGGAACGCGCCGACCGCCTGCGCGGAGCCCTTCAGCTTGTGCGTGAGTTCAGCCGCATCCGCCGGCATTTTGACGATCTTCTCGATCAACTCGCTCGACTGGGCCGCGAACATCGCCAGAACTTCACGTTCCAGGCTGCTATCGCCCATAGTCATACGTTGAAGGTGGGGGAAATCGATCGGTCCGTCATCGGGAACCAGCGGCGGTGACGGCATCCATTGAACCCGTTCGAAGTGAAGCGGCATTGATGATGGCCCAAATTCCCGCCAACCGAACGATCCGGCCGCGATTTTTTGCAGCCAAACACGGAATTGGTTAACGGAACGTTCTAGGTACAATCCGCTGGGTTGACGCAGTTTTGACGCAAACTCGCCACGATTGAGGGGCCATTCCGTTTATTTGAGGCGCCACAAGAAGTTACCGGGGAAAGCCGTTAACTATCATTAAGAATGTCTTAACCAGAACCATTTCATTCGCGCGACCAAGCCAATAGGATGTTTGCGGAAGTAGCGGACAAGCCGAGCGACCGGCAGTCCGAAATTCGTCCCGCGGGGTGCACATGGCCAGTTGCCATGCTGCAGGCGGGAACGAATCGTGGGGACTTCTGTGTCAGTTGCGTAATCAGGGGGCGTGGAACGAGCATGGCAAACAACACCAAAAAGGCCAAGGATCCGACCGAAGTCGCGCTCTCTGCCATCCAGGAAGCTCTCAACATCAGTGACCCCGCGCATGTCGATCGCGATCAACCCGCGATCCGTGCCGACAACGCTCCCATCAATTCATCGCCCGCCGTTGACCTCGACGACAACGCCTTCGACGCACGCATCGCCAATGATCGCCCGAGCTTCGAAGCGCAGGACGATCAGCGCTTTGCGCGCCGTCCCGCGAACGATGACCGCGAAACTATCGGCCAGATACTGCAGGCGCTGCAGAAGAATCGCCCCGCCCGCAACGTCTATACGCTCGCCACCCTGTTCGCCGGCTTGTGGATCGTCGGCGCAGGCCTGTTGACCGTTGCGTTCCTGCCGTCGCTGCAGGCCCTGATCGGTCAGGGTTCCGGCGGCACGCTGGCGCTGGCTGGCCTTGCTGCGCTGCTGTTCGCCCCGATCCTGCTGTTTTACTTCCTCGCCAGCCTCGCCTGGCGCGGCCAGGAAATGCGCCTGATCGCCCAGTCGATGGCACAGGTCGCGATCCGCTTCTCCGAGCCCGAAAGCACGGCCAGCGACTCGATGGTCACGGTCGGCCAGGCGATCCGCCGCGAAGTCGCCGCGATGGGCGACGGCGTCGAGCGCGCGATTGCGCGTGCCGGCGAACTCGAAACCCTCGTCGCCAACGAAGTTTCCGCGCTCGAGCGCGCTTACTCTGACAACGAAGTCCGCATCCGCGCGCTGCTGCAGGACATCGCGCATCAGCGCGACAACCTGGTCGGTCAGGCCGAGCAGGTTCGCTCCGCCATTTCGGGCGTGCAGATCGATCTCCGCCACGACATCGCACTGATTTCGGACGCCATCGCATCACGCGTCGATGAAGTCGCCAAGAGCATCACCGGCGCCCTCGAAGAGCGCGGCGAACACATCACCCGCGCGCTCGGCAATGCCGGCGACAACATGATCCTCGCGCTCGGCGAGCGTGGTGGCGACCTGCTCGACCGCCTCGAAGAGGCCAGTGCCGAGACCACCCGCGCGGTGCTCGACGCCAGCGAGCGTCTGACGACGAGCCTCAACTTCAAGACCGGCCACGTACACGACGAGTTCGTCGATCTGGCAGACCGCGTCCACGAAATGCTCAACGAGCGTATCGACCGCATCACCAGCGAATTCGAACAGCGCTCCTCGACCATCGTCGATCGCGTGTCGGATCGCACCGAGCAGGTCCACGACTCGCTGAAGAATTCCAGCGATAGCTTGCTGCTCGAACTCGAGCTGCGCAGTGGCGACCTCGTCAGCAAGATCGACGATGCCGGCAACCGCCTGGCCAACCAGATCCTCACGTCAGGTGACAAGGCGGGCGAGTCCCTCGACGCCACCGTCAACGCACTGGTCGCCAAGGTCGCGAGCCAGACCGAAACCGCGCACGACACCCTCAGCCTGCAGATGAACGCCTTCGACGAACTGGTGAAGGAACAGGGCTCTGAGCTGGCCGAGCGCTTCTCGCGCGACAGCGGTACGCTGGGCGCACTGATCACCAAGCACATCTCGGAATTCGACCGCACCGTGAAGACCTTCGGCGGCGAAGTCGTCGATCGCCTGGGTCAGCGTACGCAGGACATCTCGGAAACGCTGAAGACCTATGTCGATAATTTCGACACCCGCGTCGCGTCCAATGTCGGTGGCATCACGTCGTCGCTCGACACCCGCCTCGCAGAATTCGAGACCAAATTCGAAGGCCGCGTCGTCAATCTCGATGCGTCGCTCGACACCAGGATCAAGTCGTTCGACGAGACCGTCGATGGACGTCTCAAGAGCCTTGAAGAAACGTTTGACGCTCGGGCGCAGTCGGTCACCGCGACCATCGATACGCGCCTTGAGAACCTCGCATCGACGCTCTCGGAAGGTGCCAATCAGGCCGTCCAGTCGGTCGACGCGCGCCTGACGCATCTGACCACCGCCCTGACCGAAGGCGCGAATCTCGCAGTCAGCTCGGTCGACGGCCGCCTGACCCACCTGACGACCGCGCTCACGGAAGGCGCCGTGCAGGCGATCCACTCGATCGACGACCGCCTTTCCTACTTCACGAGCTCTCTCACGGAAGGCACGACGCAGGCGATCACGGCCATCGACAGCCGCATCAACAACGTCACCGATGCCATCGACAGCCGCAGCACGCTGTTCGCGGATACTATCACTGCGCGCTTCCAGACGATCCACGAAGGCATGGAAGGTCGTATCGGCATTGTTGCCGGCGGGATCGAATCCCGCGTCGAACAGTTCGAGGAACTGCTCGGCTCGCGCATCGAAGCCGTTGCCGGCCGTATCGAAACCTCCGGCCGCACGGCCAGCGACTCGCTCATGGCCCGCGCCGAAGAACTCTCGATCGGCATCAAGACCAATGTCGAGGACGCCGAGCGTTCGCTCACGCATCTCATGGTCAATACCAGCGAGACCATTCAGGCTGGCGCCCGCGCCGCACAGGAATCCCTCGTGTCGGTCTCGACCGATGTCGGCGCGCAGCTGAAGCTGACGGCGTCCGATATCGAGAGCTCGCTGACCGCCGTCGGCACCACTGCCGCCACGGCCATCGTCAACAGCGCCCGCGATGCGCAGGCCACGCTGGTTAATGCGTCTTCGGAAGCCTCGCTGCAGGTGAAGTCACTGTCGGCCGATGTCGAGCGCACCCTCACCGCGGCCGGCTCCGCCACCGCAGCCTCGATGCTGTCGGGTGCTCGCGACGCCCAGTCGACACTGGTCGCCACCTCTTCGGAAGTCGCCAGCCAGATCCAGTCGCTCTCGGCTGATATCGAACGCACGCTCACTGCCGCCGGCACGGCGACGGCCGACTCGGTCCTGTCCGGCGCCCGCGCCGCGCAGAGCACACTGGTCGCCGCATCGACGGACGCCTCGCAGCAGGTCCGCACCCTTGCGGCCGATGTGGAGCGCACGCTGATCGCCGCCGGCACCGCCAGCGCGGACTCGATCCTGGCCAGCACGCGCAACGTCCAGTCCTCGCTGATCGACGCCTCGACCGAAGCGTCGAACCACGTCCGCAACCTCGCGGCCGACATGGAGCGCAGCCTGACCACCGCCGGCACCGCAACTGCCGAGTCGATCGTCGCCGGCGCCCGCGAAGCCCAGAGCACGCTGGTCACAGCATCTTCCGAGGCATCAAGCCACGTGAAGTCGCTCTCCATCGACGTGCAGCGCACACTCACCGCGGTCGGCGCCGATACGGCGGCTGCGATTCTCTCGAGCGCTCGCGAAGTGCAGACCTCGCTGGCAACCTCCTCGGCGGATGCCGCGAACCAGATCAAGGTGATCTCCGCCGACATCGAGCGTTCGCTCTCGAACGTCACTGCCAACACCACCGACAACATCCAGACCAGTGCGCAGAATGCGCACAACTCGTTGGTCGCCGCCTCGAACGAGATCACCACCAAGATCAAGACCACCTCGTCGGAGATCGAGCGGTCGGTATTCGCCGCTTCGGGCAGCTTCGGCACCACGATGACCGGCAAGACCGACGAAATCGTCACCTATGTGCAGCAGCAGACCGACCGTCTGTCGCAGATGGTCGACGCCAAGCGTGGTTCGCTGGTCGATGCGCTGGGCGCCAAGGCCAATCAGCTCACGGTCGACATCGATCGCGTGACCGCCGACGCGCTCAAGGCGATCGAGAGCCGCGGCCAGACCTTCTCGCAGACCATGGTCACCAACAGCACGGACGTGGCTCGCGCGATCACCACGGCTGGCGAACTCGCCACCGGTGCGGTCAACAAGTCGCTGAAGGATCTCGAGCAGAGCTCGCGCACCGCCATCGAGCAGTCGCGTCAGGTCTCGATCACTGCGGTCACGGAGATGCAGGAAACCAGCAAGATCCTGCGCACCGATACCGTGGCACTGTTCGAACGCCTGCGTGAAGGCAACATCCTGCTGCAGGAAGTCCTCACCGGCGCCCACGACAATCTCAACTCGCTGGAGCGCGCTCTGGTCACCCGCGTGGCGGATTTCGTGTCCACCATGAACGATGTGACGTCGCGCAACGGCTTGGCTACCCAGACGCTGGAAGAACAGCTCACCGTGTTCACCTCCAAGACCTCCAAGGCCCTGGAAGATCTCGGCTCGCTCTCAGGCCAGTTCGAAACCCATGGCCATGCCCTCGTGGATGCCGCGGCTCTGGTCGAACAGAGCAACCGCACCACGATGTCGTCGGTCGGCGAACGCAAGGCGGCGCTGGAATCGCTGGTCACCACCATCGATCTGCGCACCACCGATCTCGATCAGCGTCTCACCCGCTTCACCGGCCTGCTCGATGAATCGCTGGCAGCCGCCGAAGAGCGTGCCCGCGACATCGCCCGCGTCGTCGCGGAGACCGCAGGTCAGGGCTCGGCAGCCATCAGCCGGCAGTTCGAAGCCGTCCGCACCGCCGCGGAAGAAGAACGCCGCGCGACAACGCAAGCCATGAGCGAAATCTACCAGCAGGGCACGCAGGAAGCCGATGCCATGTTCAAGCAGTCGGCCGACAAGTTCTCGTCGATGGTCGCCAGCATGAAGCAGATGGCTGCCGAAATGCACAACGAGCTCGAGAGCACCCGCACCGAACTGCGCCGTGGCGTTCTCGATATGCCGCAGGAAGCCGCCGAGAGCACTGCGCAGATGCGCAAGGTGATCGTCGACCAGATCGAGGCGCTCGCCGAGCTCAACCGCATCGTCGCCCGCCACGGCCGCGGCCTCGACGTGGTCTCGACCAGCCGCGTCACCAGCGTGCAGCGCGATGAGGAGCCGGCGATGGCGATCGCCAGCAGCCGTAGTGAAGCGCGCCACGAGGCTCCGCGTCCGGCCCCGCGCCGCGAGGAGCCGCCTGCCCGTAGCGCAACGAACTTGCCGATGCCCGATATCGGTGGCCCTGCGCCGCGTCGCACCGAAGCGCCGTCGGTCGCTCCGGCCAACTCCGACCAGGGCCGTGACGGCTGGCTGTCGGATCTACTCGGCCGCGCCGATCACGTCGAGGAAGATCGCACGCCGCCGCGCCGCGCACCGGCTCCGCAGCAGCCTGCAGCCTCGGCCAATCCGCTGGAGTCGCTGTCGCTCGATATCGGCCGCCTGATGGATCGGACGCTCGCCGCTGAAATGTGGGATCGCTATCAGCGCGGCGAGAGCAAGGCCTTCAGCAAGCGGCTCTATACGCCCGCCGGTCAGAAAGCTTTCGATGAAGTCGCCCGCAAGTATCGGTCGGACCGCAACTTCAAGGGTACGGTGGATCGCTACATCACCGAGTTCGAACGCCTCCTCGACGAAGTCGCCCGCGATGAACGCGGCCCGGCAGCGCTGCGCAGCCATCTGACCTCGGAAACGGGTCTGGTCTACACCCTGCTCGCGCATGCAGCGGGTCGGCTGGGCTAAGCAAGATTAAATACGAATGCGAAAAGCGGAGGCAGCGATGCCTCCGCTTTTTTGTTGAGCCTGCTGTTGTGCCGGAGCGCTATACGCGGGGCCAGGCCGGTGCCGTCATCACGCGGGATCCTTGTCGTGAATGTTGACGCCGAACGGCAAGGACACCCAGGCATGCCGCCGGCAATGATAGACGGAGATCTCCGGAGGCGGAAAATCCGGGTCAGCAAAGCAGCCGACCGCCACAGCTACGGAACGCGCTTCATATCCTTCTTCGGTGTGGAAGAGATTGGTGCCGCAGACCGGGCAGAACCGGAATCGGAAGCGCGCTCCCTGATCTCCTGTGCGGACATACTCGGTCGCGATGCCGGTCACATTGTAACTTGGCCCGAAACCCGCGAGCGCCGCGAAGACGCTGCCGGTCCGGCGCTGGCAGGCGAAACAGTGGCATATACCGACGCCCCTCGGCTCGCCTTCGAGCACGATGGACAGCTGACCGCACGAACAGGACGCAGTTCTCGACATGACGGAACTCCTCGATGCAGCGGTCTGCTGGATCACGGGCCGCGACAGTTACCTCATGCGAACCCTATGCGTTGGGTGAAGCTGCGCGTCTCGCCCACCGCGATATGCATCACGCCCGGCTTGTCGGCGAACTCGCCGTCAAAATCCACCGGGCTGGCATAGCCGTACCACGGCTCGATGCAGAGGAATGCAGCGCCGGATGGTTTCGACCAGATGCCAAGTTCGCGAAAGCCTTCCCAGGCGAAGGTGATCGTCGGTCCGCCAGGCGCGCTATAACTCAACGACCTGCTGGCGAGATGATCGAAGATCATCGCATCCTTGACGAACAGCGATTCCGACAGCGCCAGTGCGCCGCCCTGCACCGGCGATGGTTCTGGCCCCCTCAGCAACAGTCCACCCTCGAGCCGTCTGATCGGCGCCGGCTCGGCATCCGAGAAGATGATCGTATGCGCGCGCTTGTCAGCGCCATCCGTCAGCGGCCAGTGAAAGGCCGGATGCGCGCCGATCGAGGCCGGCAGCATTTCGTCGCCAGTGTTGGTGACGGCATAACCGATCACCAGTTCATCGCCCTCGATCACATAGGTGACGTCAAGCCGGAACGCGAAGGGATATTTCGCCCGGCTGGCGTCATTGTCCGCCAGCGATAGCGCGCAGGACGCAGGTCCCTGCCCGGTCCAGCTGAAGCCCTGGTCGCGCGCAAAACCGTGTTGGGTCATTGCATAGACCTGGCCGCGATGGCGCAGCACATCGTCCTTTAGCTTGCCGACAATCGGAAACAGCAGCGGCGCGTGGCGAGGCCACTCCTCGCCGGCCTGCCAGAGCACCTCATGCCCATGCGCATCCTTCAATGAGCAGAGTTCGGCGCCAGCGGCCTTGATCGTCGCCGTGACGCGGCCATTGCTGATGGTGAAGCTATCTTGGGTCTCCATCAGCGCTCTCCCTGTATACTCAGACTGGTGTCTATTGAGCCTGCTGGCGACGACGCGGCGGAGCGACAGATGCCGGAGGCGCGGCCGGTGCAGGCGCAGCCGCGGGTGTGCCGCTGCTGGCGCCAAACAACAGGCGCGTCGGGTTGCGGTCAAGATTGTTCACCGCACGGCTGATATCGGCGAGCGTGCGGCGGCCATCGAGCATCAATGCACCGGAACGCTTGTCGAGGTTCTCGGTCAGCTCATGGAACGACTTCACGGCCGCAGTCAGCTCACCGCCGTCCTTGCCGCCCGCGAGCGCATCCAGGCCGAGCAGGATGTTGTCGGTCCGCGCGACAACGCTGTCAGCCTTGCCCATGACACCGTCGGCCTTGCCCATCACGCTGTCGATCTTCAGCATGATGCCGTCGATCACTTCGGAATTTTTCGCCAGTGTCGCCGTGAAGGTCTCGACGTTCTTCATGGCACCCTTGAGAGTATCCTGATTGTCGGCGACCAGACGATTGACGTTGTTCAGCGTTGCCCGGATCGATTCAGAGATATCCCGCAGCAGCTCCGGATCGGCCGTCAGCACCGGCACGCCGTCGGTATCCAGCGGGACCGCGGGCGCAGCTTCATCGCCGCCCTTCAGCGCGATCGCCGCTACACCGGTGAGCCCCTGAAATTCCAGGCCGACCTGCGTGTCCTTGCGAATGGGCGCGATATTCTCGACCATCGCCAGCGCAACGACGCGCTTGGGATTGTCGAGCTTCACCGAGACGACTTCGCCGACCCGGATACCATTGAAATTGACATTGCCGCCGTTGCGCAGGCCCGACGCCGCACCTTCAAAAATGATGCGCAGCGGCGTGCGCTGCGTGGTCGAATGCAGATTCTGGAACCACAACACGAAGCCGAACGCTGCGGCGATCACCGCCAGCGTGAAAATTCCGATCAGGACGAAGTTCGCCCGCGTTTCCATCAAACCAACTCCAGTACAACTAGCCGATAACAGCGCGTGCGCGCTTGCCGTGGAAATATTCCCGTAGCCAGGGATGTTGCGAGGCCAGCATGTCGGCCATCGTTCCCTGCGCGATGATCTTGCCATTACCGAGAACGGCGATCCGGTCGCAGGCTGTATGCAGGCTGTCGAGATCATGAGTTACCATGAAAACGGTCAGCCCCAAAGTTCGCTGCAGCGTGCGCACCAATTCGTCGAAATCGCCGGCGCCGATCGGATCGAGACCCGATGTTGGCTCGTCCAGGAACACGATCTCCGGATCGAGCGCGAGCGCCCGCGCCAGCGCCACGCGCTTGATCATGCCGCCCGAGAGTTCCGACGGATAGCGATCGGCGACCTCCGGCTTGAGACCGACCATGGTAAGCTTGGCCATGGTGATCTCGTCGAGCAGACGTTCCGAGACCTTGAGATATTCGCGCACCGGAAACTGGATGTTCTGTCGCACGTTGAGCGACGAGAACAGCGCCCCGTGTTGAAACAGGATACCCCAACGCCGCTCGACTTCGCGGCGTTCCTTGTCGCCGCTGTCGAGATCGGTGCCGAACACTTCGATCGTGCCGGAGACCTTTGGCACGAGGCCAATGATTGTACGCATCAGCACGGACTTGCCGGCGCCGGACGCGCCGACGAAACCGAGGATTTCGCCGCGCGCCACGTTCAGGTTGAGGCCGTCGAGCACCCGACGGCTGCCGAATGCCACGGTAAGATCGCGCACGCTGATGATCGCATCGGCAGAGGTGGAGGCGGCAGCCGTCGGCGTCTCAGTAATGGGCGTCGCAGTCGTCGAGGTCATGGCCGTCAGATCCCGATCGTTGCGAAGAAGATCGCGAATACGCCATCCATCACGATCACGAAGAAGATCCCCTTCACCACTGACGAGGTGGTGTGCTGCCCCAGCGACTCCGCGCTGCCCTGCACGGCCAGGCCTTCGACACAGGCCACGATGCCGATCACCATGGCCATCACAGGCGCTTTCACCATGCCGACGATGAAGTGGTTGATCGAAATCGCCTCGCGCAGCCGCGAGAGGAACGACGACGGATCGACGCCGCCATAGAGCCAGGCGACCAGACCACCGCCATAGAGCGCAGCCATCGCGCCGAGAAATGCGAGAATAGGCAGCGCCAGTACCAGCGCCACCATCCGCGGCAAGATCAGAACTTCGATGGCATCGAAACCCATCGTGCGAAGCGCATCGATCTCCTCGCGCATCTTCATGGAACCAAGCTCGGCGGTATAGGCGCTGCCGGAGCGCCCGGCGACCATGATCGCCACCAAGAGCACGCCGAGCTCGCGCAGCACCAGCACGCCGAGCATATCGACCACAAAGACGTCGGCACCGAAGCGGCGAAAATGGAACAGACCCTGCTGGGCAACGATACAGCCGATCAGGAAGGTAATCAGGACCACGATCGGTACTGCGTTCCAGCACACCTGCTCCAGGTGATGCACCACCGAGGTGAGCCGGAATTTCGACGGATGCCGCCAGACGCGGAACCAGGCCGCGATCACGGCACCAATCATATCGACCAGCGCGACGAGGGTTTCCCCGATGCCATAGATATTGCGGCCGATGCCATCGAGCACGGCAGTCAGAGCGCTACCGCTTGCCGGTAACGGGACTGCAGGCTTCACGCGGCGGACCTCGTCGACCAGGGTCGCGTAATTCGCCGAAAGGCCCGCGATCTGCGCCTCGTGGCCGCCATTGGTCAGCGCCCGACGCAACCGCTCGATCAGCCAGGCGCCGAATGTGTCCAGCTTGGAGACCTGCGACACGTCGATGAAGATGTTGGGGCGGCTACCGGTCAGCTTTTCGGCCTCGCCGACGAGTTTTTCGAGCGAGGGGGCAAAACGCGCCGTCCACGACCCAGCCGCGCACAGCGCCAAGCCGTCGCCTTTCGCGATCTGTTCCAAGGTCGGGCCGCTCAAAACAGGCTCCCGCGGGCGTTCAGTCTGTGCATGAACAAAGTATTAACACGCCCAAATACGTTTCTGAGAAGCCAAGTGAAGCCAACACGTTGCTATGGTTAATATAGCCTTAATCCGCCCTGTCAGACACCGGCATTGCGTCGCAAACAAGTTCACGGCGATCACGTAAACTTATAGACACGTCATTACCCGCCGTTGCCGGCACAGCCCGAAAGACGCCGCATTGTCCGCATCCGACGCTGCCCCCGCCCTAATGACCGCCCGGATCGAGCAATGGCGGATCGCTGGCGCCTTCACCATCAGCCGTGGCGCCAAGACCGAGGCCGTCGTCGTGGTCGCCGAGATCAGCCGCGGCGGCGTAACTGGCCGCGGCGAATGCGTGCCCTATGCGCGCTATGGCGAGACCCCGGAGGCTACGCTGGCCGCCATTCTGGCGATGCAGGACCGATTTGCCGCAGGCCTCGGCCGTGACGCCTTGCAATCGGCCATGCCCGCCGGTGCCGCCCGCAACGCGGTGGATTGCGCTCTGCTCGACCTCGAAGCCAAGAGCCAGGGCCAGCGCGTCTGGGACATGCTGCAGCGGCCGGCACCGCGCGCCTGCACCACCGCCTATACGATCTCGCTTGGTACGCCCGAGGCGATGGCCTCCGCCACCGCAAAGGCCGCCTACCGGCCGCTGCTGAAGATCAAGCTCGGCAGTGGCGACGACATCAGCCGCATCAAGGCCGTGCGCCAGGCTGCACCCGAATCCGAGTTGATCGTCGATGCCAATGAGGCGTGGACGCCGGACAACCTGAAAGCCAATCTCGATGCCTGCCATAACGCCGGCGTCACGCTGATCGAGCAGCCGCTGCCGGCAGGCAAGGATGATGCGCTGATGCATGTGCATCGGCCGATCATGGTTTGCGCCGACGAGAGCGTGCATGGCCTCGCTTCGCTCGAGGCGTTACGCGGGCGTTACGATGCGATCAACATCAAGCTCGACAAGGCCGGTGGCCTGACCGAAGCGCTGGCGATGGCCGATGCCGCGCGCGCCATGAATCTCGACATCATGGTCGGTTGCATGGTGGCGACGTCGCTGGCGATGGCGCCGGCGATGCTGATTGCGCAATATGCACGCTTCGTCGATCTTGATGGCCCGCTATTGCTCGCCGGGGATCGCGATGGCGGTCTGCGCTATGACGAAAGCACGGTCTATCCGCCCGACGCGGCGCTCTGGGGCTGATCGCCCGCAACGCCCGGCGGCTGCCCGGCGCGATGCCGGCCGAACCATATGACGGTCGCGCCGGCAAAGCCAAGCACGGCCATCACGTAATAAACGCCCTCGCCGTAACGCGCATAGATCGCGCCTGACAGAACCGCCATGCTGCTCATCACCAGGCCGGTGCAGGCGGTGACGTAGCCCTGCGCACGCGCCATGACGTGCGGCGGGACGTGATGCAGCAACAGGCCCATTGTGCCCAGCTGCGTCAATCCATAGGTCGCGCCGTGCAGCAATTGCACGACCACGAGAATCGGGAGCGGAAGCGTTTGCGCGGTCAGCGTCCAGCGCAACAATGCGCCGAGGCCACCGAGGATGACCATGGTCGCAGGTGCCAATGTCAGGCGTGGCGACACTGCGAACAGGATGATTTCGGCGAGCACGCCGAGCGTCCATAGACCCGCGATGGTGAGGCCGTCGAGTCCAGCCGCCTGCCAGGTGATCGACGCGAAGGTGTAGTAACCGGCATGGCTGCCCTGGATCAGTGCGGCGGAGATCGCGATGGCGAGGAAGCCGGGATCGCGTAGCAACGCGCTTGCCTTCGAGAGCACCGTGCCGTCGCCTGTCGGCGCGCCCAATGGCTGCAGACCAAGGCTGACGACAGCCGACAGCACCATCGCTGCAACAATCACCCAGATCAGATGCTCACCGTCGAGCCAGTTGACCACCAGACCGCAGGCGAGCGCGCCAACCACGAAAGCCGCCGAGCCCCACAGCCGCAGCGGACCGTAACTGAAGCCGAAGCGCACCACGCCTTTCAGCGCATAGCCATCGGTCAACGCCGTGAGCGGCGTCCAGACCACTGCCGTCAGCGCGAACACCAGGAGCACGGCGAGCGGTTCGCGTAGCATGCCTACTGTCGCAAAGCCGATCATGGTGAGAAAGGCACAGACAATCATCGTCTGGCGCAGGGCATGACGGCGCTCCGCAAAAGCAGTGATGAAAGGCAGCGTGGTGAAGCGCGTCATCGACGGCACAGCAAGGATGGCGCCGATCCAGGTCGGATCGATCCCAATCGCCTTCAGCCAGACGGGGAAGAACGGCAGATAGAAGCCGCTGGAGCCGAACACGGTGCCGTAGAACATCGCCAGCCGCTTCGCGAATTTGCGGCGGATTTGCGGGGCGCTATGGGTGGCAGATTCGGCTATCATGAGGTGAACTGCGATTCGCCACGGGATCGTGGAGATGGTTACATACCGCGCATCCCTGTGCGCGCCACGAGTTATCATGATGGCCGAAGAAGCATTTGCCCTGTCGCCGATCTCCGCCCGCCCCACCCTGCCGGGCGAGGCTGACTATGACGCGATCCGCGAAGCCTTCATGGAGACCGCGCGCGGCCGCTGGTTTCTTGCCGAATATGCCAAGCGCAACCGCACCGCCGATACCAGCCTGGTTCTCGAAGCCGTCACGCGCCTTGAAGCCAATCTCGCCGCCCCGAAGCAGGCGCCGGCGCTGAGCCTGATCGCCGCGCTCGGCGCGATCCGTTCTGCCGTCCGTCAGGCCAAGGCCAGCGCCATAGAGGCGATGCCGCGCGTCGACACCGACGAGGTTTTGACCGGTGCCCGCAACGGCACCCGCATCATCCGCGAGATCGCCTGGACGCTGCGCGAATGCGGCGCCGACACGCGCATCTGCGATCTCCTGGACACACAGGTGAAGGCCATCGAGGCCGGCCAGCAGGCGCTCAACGGCAATGGCCGCGAGGACGTGTTGGCGAGCTACGACTTGCTGATGCAGCGCATCGAGCAGATGGTCGATGGCAGCGCGGCAACGGTTGCGCAGGCCGAGCCGGCTCCGGTTGCCGAAAAGGCTGAGCCTGTTGTCGCAGAGGCGCGCGAAGCATCCGTGACGCCGCTGTTCAAGTCGCAGGCGAGCGAAGTGCTGGCTGAGACGGTCACGATCTCAAGCGTCGAACCGCCGCGCGCCTCCGTACAGCCGCCCGTTGCAGAGACGGTGGTCGTAGAGACCGTCGCTGAAACGGCCGCGCCTGTCGCAGAAGCCACCGCGGAGCTTGCCGCCACGATGGCCGAGGCCTCCGCGGCTATCGCTGCGGACGATGTCCCGGAGGCGCCTGAAACGGCAGGGATTGCTGAGGACGAACATGACCTCGCCGTCCTCGATATGGTCGCCGCAGAGATGGGCGCGCTCGATCTGAGCGAGCCGGACGTTATTGAGCCTCAGCCTGCCGAGCCTCAATACGTTGAGCCTGAGGTGATGCAGGTTGAAGCTGTCGCTGTTCAGCCAGCGGAGCCCGAAGTCCTCAATCCCGATCTGATGACGCTGGCGCAGATCGCCGAGGTTGCGCTGGCACCCGAGCCGCCGCAGCCGGATCTCGTGCCTTCGGTGGAAGCTGCCGCGCCGTCGCTTGGCGCAGCGCTGATCGCTGGCGGCGTGATCGCGGATCCGAACGCGCCGGCATCGGACCCGCTGGCGCCGATCCGCAAGATGACGCAGGCCGAGAAGATCGCGTTCTTCTCGTAAGCGCTTCAGCTCAGGCGTTGATGATCCTGGCGTAGAGATCCGCATCGACATTGCCGCCGGACAAAACGATCACCACCGTCTTGCCGCGCGCGTCGAAACGCCCCTGCATCAGCGCGGCCAGCGCCACGGCCCCGCCGGGCTCGACCACCAGCTTCAATTCGCGGAACGCAAAACCCATTGCCTTGCCAACTTCCTCGTCGGTGGCGGTGACGGCACCCGACAGCAGATGCTGATTGACGGCGAAGGTGATTTCGCCGGGCGTCAGGGCCATCAGCGCGTCGCAGATCGTGCGGCCGGAATTGCTGTGCGCGACGCGCTTGCCGGCGCGCAATGAGAGGCCGTGATCGTCAAAGCCCGCGGGCTCTGCGACGATGATTGCCGTCTCGGGGAAACGCGCCTTCACCGCCGTGGCGATGCCGCCGATCAGACCGCCGCCGGAGGCCTGTGCAGACACGATGTCCGGCACGATGCCCAAGGCGGCCATGTCTTCCGCGATCTCGCGGCCGACAGTGCCCTGCCCGGCCATCACGAACGGATCGTCATAGGGCGGCACGACCGTGGCGCCGCTCTTGCCGGCAATATCGCGCGCGATGGCTTCGCGGTCTTCCTTGTCGCGATCATAGAGCACGACTTCGGCGCCATAACCCCTGGTGCGCTCGACCTTCGACACCGGCGCATCGGACGGCATCACGATCGTCGCCTTCATGCCGAGGATCTGCGCCGCGGCGGCAACGCCCTGCGCGTGATTGCCGGAGGAGAATGCGACGACGCCCCTGCCGCGCTCACCCTCGGGGATCGAGGAAATCTTGTTGAAGGCGCCGCGGAACTTGAACGAGCCGGTTCGCTGCAGCACTTCCGGCTTGAGGAACACTTTCGCGCCGGTCAGCGCATCGAGCGCAGGCGACCGGAGCAACGGCGTACGCGTTGCATAAGGGGCGATGACGCCCGCGGCAGCATCGATATCGGCGGATGTAATCGGCAATGGGGTGTTTGTCATGCGCGCATTTTATCGCGCGGCACAACCGGCGGGCAAGCTATACAAAGAGCATGTCAGGCAGCGAAACGCGGATGCTTCGCTGCGGACGGTGCACGGGCGGCGATTTCGGCCCGCACATGGCTGATATTGTTGACGAAAGCGCGTGCCGACGCCTCCCAGGTGTGACCGGCAGCAAACTTGAGACAATCCTGCGGCGAGATTTCGAGCGCCTTGAGACAGGCCTGCCGCAAGTCATCCGACAACACACCGACCGGCGACGCGCCAATTACGTCCTTCGGACCCGTTACCGGGAACGCAGCCACCGGCACGCCGCTCGCCAGCGCCTCAAGCAGCACGAGACCATAGGTGTCGGTCTTGCTCGGAAACACGAAGACATCGGCCGCGGCGTAGGCAACGGCCAGAGCCTCGCCCTGCAACGCGCCCGTGAACAACGCCTCCGGATATTTCGCTTCGAGCGCAGCACGCGCCGGGCCATCGCCGACCACGACCTTGGTGCCGGGCAGATCGAGATCGAGGAAGGCTTCGAGATTTTTCTCGACGGCGACGCGGCCGACCGAGAGGAAAATGGGCTTCGGCTTGCCGAGATCGACCTGCCGCGGATGAAACAGATTGGCATCGACACCGCGCGGCCACAGCACGACGTTGCGAAAGCCGCGGTCACGTAGCTCGCCCGCCAGCGCCGGCGTAGCCGCCATCACCGCGGAGCTGGCGCCATGAAAGCGGCGCAGGCCGGCCCAGACCCAGGATTCCGGAATCGGAAAACGCGCCGAGATATATTCGGGAAAGCGCGTGTGGAAACTGGTGGTGAAGGGAATGTTGCGACGGCGGCAATAAGCGCGCGCAGAAAACCCGATCGGACCTTCGGTGGCGATATGGATATTGTCGGGCTTCGCCTCGTCAATCAGTTGTGCAATCTTGCGGCGGCTCGGGATCGCAACGCGCAAATCAGCGTAGCTCGGCAGCCCGACCGTACGAAACGATTCCGGCGTGAGAAAACTCACATCGACACCCAAGCCCTTGGCCGCCTCCGCCATCATTGTCAGCGTGCGTACGACACCGTTGACTTGGGGATGCCAGGCATCGGTAGCGACAAGAATGCGCATCAATCCGCCATCCTTCACGCCGCCTTGGCCGGTGCAAGCGCTGGCACCGGCATGCCGCGGCGCACCGGATCGGTCCAGGTAATGATCTCGAAGCGGCCATCCTCGTGTTCGACCAGCGCCGTACAGCTTTCGACCCAGTCGCCGCAATTCATGTAGCGAATGCCGTGCTCGTCGCGGATCGTCGCATAGTGGATATGGCCGCAGATCACGCCGTCAGCGCCGTGACGCCGCGCTTCACCAGCCAACGTCTCTTCAAACGCGCCGATATAGTTGACCGCGTTCTTCACCTTCATTTTGGCCCATTTCGACAGCGACCAGTAAGGAAAGCCGAACAATTTACGCAGCGCATTGACCAGACGATTCATCTGGATCGCGAAGTCATAGGCCTTGTCGCCGAGATGGGCGAGCCAGCGCGCGTTCTGCACCACGAGGTCGAAAATGTCGCCATGGATGACGAGATATTTCTTGCCGTCCGCGCCTTCATGCGTCGCGGTCTCGACGACCTCGATGCCACCGAAATGCGTGCCGTAATAGCTGCGCAGGAATTCGTCGTGATTGCCCGGAATGTAAACGACCTTGGCGCCCTTGCGCACCTTGCGCAGCATCTTCTGGACGAAGTCGTTATGGGACTGCGGCCAGTGCCAGCCGGATTTCAGCGCCCAGCCATCGACGATGTCGCCAACGAGATAGATGGTATCGGCATCATGGGTACGGAGGAAGTCCAGCAACCGGTCAGCCTGCGATCCGCGGGCGCCAAGGTGGACGTCGGAGATAAACAAGGTGCGAAAGCGCTTTTCGTTGCCTTCACTCATCACGTCTCTTTCCATGTCGAGCAGCTAACTGATTTGCATGACACGGCGATGACGATTTACGCCGCCAGCGCCGCCGCGGTTCGCTCAAAAGTAACCAATGTATAGATGCCGAACGGCGCCACCTTGCGGCGTTCGATGAGGATCGATTCAGCGTTCGATTGCGACCACGCCTGCAGCCGCGCGAACGGAAATTCCGGGCGCAGACCGAGCGAGCGCGTCTTCACGGCGGCCCAGCGCTCGACGGCGGCTGCCAGACCAGTCTCCGAATACAGATGATTGACGAGAATGATGCGGCCGCCCGGCTTCACCACACGGTGGCATTCCGACAGCACCTGCTCGGGATTCTCGACCAGCGTAATCACGAACTGTGCGACGACACAGTCGAAACTGGCATCGGCAAAGGTCATCGCATGGGCGTCCATCTCCCTGATGTCCTTGACCCATGGATAGCGGCCGGTTGCCATCTTGGCGCGCGCCTTGGCCAGCATGGGCGCGCTGAGATCGATACCGGTGATCTCGGTTGTCGCATCATAGTCATCGAATGACAGGCCGGTGCCGACGCCGACTTCAAGCACCTTGCCGCCAACAGCGCGCGCCGCTTCCGCAGCGGCACGGCGCCCCTTCAGCATCACCGGACCGCACACCGCATCATAGATCGGAGCCCAGCGCGCATAGGCCGTTTCAACAATGGATTTTTCGAGATCCAGCGTCGTCATCAGAGGTTCCGTCCAGCGTGTCCGAAAGAATCGGACAACCAACTTGCTGTTCGGCTGATATCAAGCCGGGATGACAGATCGACGACAGAGTGTCGCAGGAACAAGTATCTGAGTGCTGTGGACACACCCTGTGTCGTCGCCATCCTGAGGAGCTCGCTCCTGGGAGGCCCGAAGGATGAGGCTACGGGTGCCTCGGCGCATCCAGGGCCCTAAGACGTTGATGGCGATGGCTAAGAACCATGCCACCCGCAGAACCATTCGTATCTATTAACAGCCACTAAAGGTTTTCCACGCAGGATTCGACGATGGGCACGCTCAGAATCATCCTCGCGATTTCCGTTGCATTCGCGCATTTCGGGCTGCCTTTCGGCATTCTCACCAGCGATATCGCCGTACAGAGCTTCTTTGTTATTTCTGGGTTCTATATGGCCCTGGTGCTGAACGAGAAATACGCGCCCGGTTCCTATCGGCTGTTCATCTCCAACCGCCTGCTGCGCCTGTTTCCGGCATACCTGCTCGTGCTGGCTCTGTCCCTCGTCGTGACCGGGCACTGGAAGCAACTGATGTCTCTGGACCCGTTTGACGCCGCATATTTCGTCGTCTCCCAATTAGTGATCATTGGTCAGGAGACGTATTTTTTTCTCGTCGTTCGAGATGGTGGGCTGGCGCTCGCCTTGCAGCCGGCCGGTGTACCCGACCTGCTCTACACATTCGCCCCAATTCCGCAGGCATGGACTCTGGCACTGGAGATCTACTTCTATCTGCTCGCGCCGTTGCTGGTGAGACGAGGACCGATCGTGATTGCCTCAGTTATCGCTGCAAGCCTTGTCTTCCGGATGGGAGTTCAATGGCTATTCGGCTTCAGTGGAGACCCGTGGTCCTATCGCGTATTTCCTTCCGAGATGGCGTTGTTCTGCGCGGGAGCGCTAGGCTACCAAGTATACGCATCCGGAGACGACAGCCGGCGAGCGCGCCTGAACGGATTGCTCGTACTGGCTTCGGCGCTGATATTCGTTTGCCTCACGATCAACAAGTCGAAAGGATTCGAGACGCTGCCGTCGATCTTGTTCCTCGCCATTGTGATCGTCGCAGTTCCCAGACTGTTCGAGCTAAGCAAGAACATAGGATGGGACAGATACCTCGGCGAGCTGTCCTATCCAATCTATATCTGCCATTTTCTATTTGGATGGATATTGCTGCCGGAGACGCTTCTAGCGTCCTATGGCGCGCTATTCCTCACCGTGACGACGTCGATACTGATCTATCATCTTGTCGATCAGCCGATCGATCGCTGGCGACAAAAGCGCTTTTCCCGAATTCAACGCAAGGTGAGCGAGCGCGGCCCATTAAGCAGCCGCGTAACGGTGCGACCGATTTAATAGAACGCGTAGAAATGCTGCACCGGGCCGGTCCCGTAGCCGCCCTTGATCAGCACAGCCTTGCAGCCGAGCGCGAGCGCTTCGCGGACGTGCGTCTCTCCGGCTTCGGCATCAAGCTTCAAGACGGGTCGCTAGATCGCAGAGCCGCTACAGCGCCTGGATCGCGAATCCGGCGCTGACGCGCGCGGAATTTGCAAGACGAAGCCCTTCCTGAACGCGTTCGACACGCCTGGCCGCCTTTTCGCGGCGCCTTGAGCGAAAATAACGCTGCTCTGACGCCCGACTGACGTCGGCACGACGTCGACAGGCTTCAATGGCTGTCACGCAGCGATGTGCCGGGATATCCCGGTCGCAAAAATCGGAGCACCACCATGCGCGCCTACGCACAGTTTGTATCAGGCGACGATCATCTGCGTCTCGGTGCGATCTTCAGCCTGCCTGCCACGTGGCGTCAGCGAGCCCGTTTCAGGGCAGAGTTGCACGCGGATATCAGAGACAGGCCCGATTTTCTCCACGATATCGGCATCGGCCTGTACGAAGCGCATGCCGAAGCGTCACGTTTTTTTTGGGAGCCTTGGCTACTGAAGCGCCGCTAGTCCAAAATCATACGTTGCTGCGGCGGACCTGCGCTCGACCAAGAGCATAACATTCGTCTTTCCAACAACGGTTGATCGGACGATGTAACGCTCATACTGCGCCGATCTCTCAACAACGCTTCTGTAGCGCCCAACTAACGCCGGTGATGACGTCGACAGGCTTCAATGGGTGTCACGCGAGTCCTGCGGCCGCACATTCGGATCGCAAGGGTCTTTACCAGATAGCTACCGATTTCGGACCGATGCAATTCCAATAATTGCGATCGCGATTGCTTCGCATTCCGCGGAGCACTTGAGAGGCCCGCCAGGGCAAATACGTAACTAGGCAAGGGGTGCGCATGCAGATGGTTGGCAGGCTATTGTCCGCACTTGGCGGACAAGGACCAGCGCTTTTGGTGATCTCGCTTTGTGCAGGGCTCTTGATCCAACCTCTCGCTCATTTCGGCTACGATCTTTTGCCGTTCTCGGCATTTCTCCTGACACTAGGCTCGTTTCTCACAGCCGGTCTCGCGCCATCCGAAGCCAGGATTCGTCTGCCTCTGATGGCCCTGGTGGTTGCCTGGGTTGGCCTGGCGCTTCCGCTGGCCGCTGCGGTTCTACTGTCCTTCCTTCCGCTTGATCCTGCGCTGCGGGCCGGTGTTCTGCTTTCTCTCCTGGCGCCGCCGGTCGGAAGCGCGGCCGCGATCGCTGGGATGCTTGGTCTGCGAACACGTCTCGCTTTACTCGTATCCATCGCACTCACCCTCCTCACGCCGATTTCAATTCCGTGTTTTGCCACAGTGCTCGGACTTGGAATTGAATTCGACATGGGCGCGCTAGCTATCCGGTTGTTCAGCATCATCGGCGCTGCAGGCCTGGTTGCTTTTCTGGCAATACGGTTTCGCCGGAATCTGATGCCCGTTCTGCCCGACCAACACGCTGCCACCGGGGTCGCCGTTATCGGACTCATCATCGTCGGACTGGCAACCTCGCAGGGCATACGGACCCACTGGATCAGCAATCCGCTAGGTTTCGACGTCATGCTGGCCGCGGCGATCGTCTCCAACTTTGGACTGTGCGTGCTCGCAACTTTGACATTCGCGAGAATGGGGTTACAGACCGCTGGAACGATAGGCCTCGTGAGCGGAAACCGTAATGTCACTCTCGTGTGGGCAGCGGCCAGCTTTGGTCTGCCATCTCTCGCGGAGGGTTATGTCGCTGCGTGCGTCATCCCTGTCCTCGCGCTCCCTCTCATCGTCAAGCTTTGCCTCAAACTGCCTTCCTTCAGCCGTCTCCTCCCGCAAAACTGATGACCAAGAGGCGACAGCCCCCGATCAGCACGCGTACGGGGGGCCAAATCCCGCGTAAATAGACACAGACATTGTATTTCGCTGGGAAACGCGCTGGGCCATAGATACGATCTATGGCCTATGGGGGACGGCACATTGGACAAACTCACTCTGAACGATCCGCTATTCGCTACCTACGTCATTGCTGCGAGCCTGACGATCCTCAAGGCTGTGGCGATGTCGTGGCTGACTGTAGTCCGTATGGTCGACGTCAAAGGCGGCTACCGTTCGCCCGAGGATATCAAGAAGACGCCGATGAACCCCGCGCCCGACCCGGCGCAACTCTTGCCCAACGAGCGCGTCGAGCGGATTCGCCGGATCCAAATGAACGACCTCGAGAGCCTGCCCTACTTCCTGGTCGCGGGTTTGCTCTACATTCTCACGCAACCGTCCCTGCTGCTCGCCCAATGGCTGCTATACGGTTACGTCGCCTCACGTCTGCTTCACTTCATCGCCTATCTCACCGGACAGATTCATGAGATACGCGCGACCTTCTGGACTGTGGGCTCGCTCATCCTGATCTTCATGACCGTCCGGACGTTGATATCTGCAGTCGGCGCGTGAAGTTCAAGCCGTAACGCCGGCTTCGCGCTGAGCCGATAGGTAACGTTCAAGATCGTCGTCCTGCTTGAAAAAGCGCATGGCACGAAGCTCTGCGATAGTTGTCTTTTGCACGGCATCGCGCTGGCGCGTCACGTCGCGGGCCTCTTCCAATCGCCTGGCGGCTACAAGATTGGCTACCAGCATGCGATGGCCCGTACCGTTGGCCGGATTTTGCTGGATCGAGTTGCGCGCCCACAAGACACCATCCTCAGGGCGTCCGAGCGCAAAGCATGATGCAGCCAGGCCCGTCATCCAAAAATGGAGCATATTGTCGTAGGGGCTGAGGGCGATCGACCGGTGAAGGCATGTGACAGCATGCTCATAGTCGCCACCCATGCTGTCGATCATTCCAAGAATGCCCCAGGCAAAGGCGGAGCTTGGATTGAGGCGCACAGCTTCCTTGCAGTGGATGCGCCCCTGATCGTTGTTGCCGACCGGACCAAACAATGTGAAGCCATAGACCGCATGGGCGAAAGCATCTGCGCCATCTTGCTCGACGGCGCGGCGCGCCAAGACGAGGGCTTCGACCAACGTTTCCGGCAACGCTGCGGCCCCCAGAGGCGACGCCATGACAAGTGCCCAAGCAAGGGACGCCAGCGTGGCTGGGCGCAGCTGATCGCGGTTGAGAGACTGTCGCAACAATACGATCGCCCTCGTGATCCCGTCACGGGTTCCGTTCCATAGATGGGGAAGCGCTCGCAGGTAGATGTCGTAAGCCGAAAGATCAGAGAGCGGCTTGCGCCTTGCGCGCTCGACCTCGGCGCTCCGCACGGCCGGATCAATCACTGCAGCGACGCTCGCGCTGATGTCATCCTGCAGATCGAAAACATCGACGATGGCGCGATCGTAGCGATCAGACCAGACCTGAACCTCATCGCGGGCATGGGTCAGTTCGGCCGATACACGAATGCGGTTGCCCGCTTTGCGGATGTTGCCGCTCAGGACGTATTGAACACCGAGTTGTTGCGCGATTTGCCGGCTGGTCAGCCTTCTATCCTTGAAGGCGAAGCTCGATCCGCGTGCGATGACCACGAATTCGCGAAAGCGCGACAAAGCGGTGATGATGTCCTCGGTGACACCGTCAGCGAAGTATTCCTGCTCCGGGTCGTCGCTCATGTTCCGAAACGGCAGAACCACAATGGATGGTTGATCCATGACCATCATCAGAGCAGGCGTAAGTGGAGTCGATATCTCGATCTCGCTGACAGCCACCGATTCGATCAGTGTCTGGGCTCTGCGTAGTTCGGCAACGAGCGCTCTGGTTGCCTCGTCCGGCTCTGTATTGAGCTCTCGCTTCAGAAGCCCAACGACCTCTTGATAGTATTTGAGCGCTTCAGCTTTACGCCCAGTTGCAGACAGAGCTTGCATGATCAGCCGGTGCGCATCCTCACGCATGTTGTTCAGCGCGCTGGCACGGTGCCCGGCCTTCAATGCGTGATCGGCGCGACCGGCGACCAGTTCTTTTTCGCCGAGCCCGACCATCGCAGTCAGAGCCAGCTCCTGAAATCGCTGGCGTTCCCCAGCCAGCCAATCGCTCCAGCCTTCTTCGCTAACACCGATGTCATCGACGAAGCGCCCTCGATAGAGATCCGCTGCCTCACCCAGCGCATCACGGCCGCCCTCCCGCACCAGGGCCTCGAACCGGCTGATATCGCACAGGATCACCGTCTTATTCAGCGATACGAACTCGCCATCGGTCTTGAGAGCATCCCGACCCAGAATTTGACGTAGCTTGAACAGTGACTGACGGAGGTTCTGCCTTGCTTGCGCGTCGAAATAAGACCCCCAGAACAGGGTCGACAGTTTTTCGCGCGGCTGAGGCTCCGGTGCCGTGCAAGCCAGATAAGCAAGCAATCCCGAGAGCTTCTTGTTTGGCAAGCCGACCACGCCGTTCGGCCCGGTGAGCACGACGCGTCCCAAAAGCGAAAGATTAAATTTTGGGCACACTGTCGGCTACTTCCAAGTTTTGAACAAATGCGTCCTCTGAATATACATTTAACTCAGATTGGCAACTTTGCGAGCAGTATTAACGCAGCGATGACGGCTGACTAACGCCGGTGAGACGGCGGCGGGTTCAAGTCAAAATGCGACGAGATGCGAATGGCATTCGGCGCAGAGCAACTTCACCCGGAAGCCGTCATGCGCACGCGTCACATCATTGCAGTCGTCGCTACCCTGACCGTGATCCTCGCCGGAGTTGATGTGGCGCTGACTTCCCTGGCTGCTCCGAAAGCCAGGGCGGCTTCGCACGCCACGCCTCCCGTCTCACCCCTCCTTTTCGGAGGCGACTGATCTCAGTTCGATTTCGAAGTAGCCATCAAGCAGGAGGTCGCATTGACCAATACCGCGCAACTACGAGCGCGATCGTATGCCTTTCTCTCAACTGAAGACGAACGACGAGTCGTCGCGAGATGGAGAACTGGAGTGATCGCGTTCTATGGCTCGATTTTGTTGATTGCTTTGGCTGCAACGAGCCAAAGGCCCCAAGCCGATCAGCCTGACCTCGCTTCCGATGATTTCGTCACATACCACATGTCGAGCTTGCCGCTACCGTAGGCGAACAAAGCCAACGCCGCGGTAGCATCGCTGCCAATGCCAGCAAGCACAGCGAAGTTTCAGTGCAAATTTCAAGGGTGTCAGGCGGGCCGAGCGGTCAGCAAGCTCACCTGCATCATCCCGTGAAGTATCAGGAAAAGAGCGATGAAGACCGACTTTCCGGCGCCGTCTCTAGCACCTGTGGGGGCTTCGATGATTGTCGGCGCACTTCATGAATCACGTCGCGGACAGGCAATCAACGTCATTCATCGCTACCAGCATCTCATCTCCGACAGCGTCGAAGCCAATCTTGGCAAGCCCATTCCAGCGCCAGACGCGAAAATGCGCGGTCGTCAGATACAGAACAGTGAAAGGAAAAGAAACGTGAGACGACTGAGCGAGACGCACCTGATCATCCTGATCCTTATCGGCTTCGGCGTTGTGCACGTGATTGGCGGCGTCCTCCTGGCACGGGCGGCGCCCGAGCACAGTCGCCCTGTGAATATAGCGGCTTGGGGCGACTGACTGCGGCAGGAGAAGAAGCATCAATCATCAATGGACGGCAACAATCGTGAGGCTGACATGACTGCAATCGCGAGCGCGATGTCCCGCGCGATTCGTTCGATCACCGGAGCCGATGTGCTCAAGCATTTTCTGTTTTTCTGCGGAGCCGGAATTCTGGTGTTCGTACTCTCGCTCACTTACGGCCTGGATTTGAGCTCGGGCCTTTTCTGATCCGCGCCACGGTTGCGCAAACTGAAGCGTCCAATTCTCCGCAGGCCATATCCGCATGAGGTCGCTACGTGAACGCTCTGATCGCCACTTATATCGCATGGATCATCGCCCAAACCGGCTTCGTCCCTCCGGCTCACCCGCCAATCCATTTCGTAACGTCAGCAAAAATGGCTGTACTAAGTGGTGCGCCGGAAAATGGCGGGCTCGAATTTCAAGCACTCTACAGTCGCGAAGAAGGCGCGATCTACCTGCCCCACGAATGGCAACCGGTCAATTTACGACAGAAGAGCGCGTTGCTACACGAGCTCGTGCATCACGTGCAACGGGCCAACAACGTCGAGGCTCCGTGTGTGGCAGCCCACGAACGCCAAGCCTATGATCTTCAGATGACATGGCTACGCGAACAGGGGGTCGAGGATCCCTACAGCCTCATCGGCACGAATGAACTTACAATCTACATGGTGAGCGTCTGTCGCGACGGTTCGTGAGCGGCACACGACCCTCCTTCGTCATATGCCATGAGATGCAACAGGCTCGTGCGCGGACCGATACTCAGGCGGTTGGGTGCGCCGAGGTTGGTTTGAGCCGACATGACACGCCTAATAGAATGCGTGGAAATGGTGCACCGGCCCATGACCGTGTCCGACTGTAAACCGATCGGCAACGCCGATAGCCGCTGTGACATAAGCCTTCGCCGAACGCACCGCGGCTTCCAGCGTCTCGCCTTTGGCGAGACCGGCGGCGATAGCCGATGACAGCGTGCAGCCGGTACCATGGGTGTTCTTTGTCGCCACGCGCAGCGCCGGCAATGCGATGGCGCGGTCGGCGGTGATAAAATAGTCGGTGCTCTCCGGGCCATGGCCGTGACCGCCCTTGATCAGCACAGCCTTGCAGCCGAGCTTGAGCAGACGCCTGCCCTGCGCCTCGATGGCCGCATCGCCCTCCGCCATTGGTTCATCCAGCAGCGCGGCTGCCTCCGGCAGATTTGGCGTGATGATCTGGGCCAACGGGATCAACGCGCTGCGCAGCGCTTCGATGGCCTCCGGCGCCAGCAGGCGATCGCCTGACGTGGCCACCATCACGGGATCGAGCACCACATGTTTCGGCTGCCATGTCGCAAGGCCCGCGGCGATGGCCTCGATCACATCGCGCTGCGCGACCATGCCGATCTTCACCGCGCCGACTGCGAGATCGACGAACACGGCATTGATCTGCTCGCTCACGAACTCCGCAGGCACCTGATGGATGCCGGTGACGCCCTTGGTGTTCTGCGCGGTCAGCGCTGCGATCACCGAAGCGCCGTAGACGCCCTGCGCCGCGAAGGTCTTGAGGTCGGCCTGGATGCCGGCGCCACCCGAGGAATCCGAACCGGCAATGGTCAGCGCAACGGGTGTGGACATCGGAAAAACTCGCACGAGATCAAGGGATAAGCGGGCACCTCAGTCCTAGCCCTCTATTGCCGGACCGACAAGGTGGCGACATGCTGGCGGCTTGCGCCGCCCCCTGTTTTGGGCTTGATGATCTCTAAAATCGCCCGTTTCCGGAGAATCCCGATGGTCCCCTTCTTTGTCCAGTTCAAGTGCAAGCTTGGCCAGTCCTACGCCGTCGCCAACGCGCTGGCCGAAGCCGAAATCGCCTCGGAGATCTATTCCACCGCTGGGCATTACGACCTGCTGGTGAAGTTCTACGTCGATAACGCCACCGACATCGGCCATTTCGTGAACGAGAAGGTTCAGACCATCCCGGGCATCCAGGACACGCATACGATCATTACGTTCAAGGCGTTTTGAGAAACGCACCGGCCGTGCGCTCCTTCTCCCCGCTCTGCGCGGGGAGAAGGGTGGGATGAGGGGCGAGGCACAATAGCCGTTCCAATTCACCCTGGGCATGTCGCACAGATTCCGATCCGCGAATTGCGAGTATATGGCGACGTCGTGCCATGCCCCTCACCCGCCGCGAAGACGCGGCGACCTCTCCCCGCAAGCGGGGAGAGGTTAAGAGACCTACACCGCCATCTTCCGATGCAGCACGGGCACGCCGCTCAGCTCCTCCGCCGCATCGACGATCGCATTCGCGTCGATGCCGTGATGGCGATAGAGATCGCCGATGGTGCCGGTCTGGCCGAACTGTTCGACGCCCAGCGCTTCCATACGATGACCGCACACACTGCCGACCCAGCCCAAAGTCGCCGGATGGCCGTCGAGCACGGTGACGATGCCGCAGTCGCGCGGCAGCGGCTGCAGGAGCTTCTCGATGTGGCTCAGATGCTGCGGGTTGCGCCTGTCCCGGCGGATCTTTCGCGCCGATGTCCAGCCGGCATGGAGACGATCGGCTGACGTGATCGCCAGCAGGCCGATGTCGCGATGGCTGTCGCCGAGCAATCCCGTTGCCTCGATCGCCTCCGGCGCCAGCGTGCCGGTATAGGCGATTACCAGATCGCAATTGGCGCCGGGCTTGCGCAGCCAATAGGCGCCATCGGTGATGCCCTGCTGCAGCTCCGGCGTCATCATGCGCTGCGGCTGCTCGATGGTGCGCGTGGACAGCCGCAGATAGACCGAGCCGCCGGCGCGCTGGCCGGCCTCATCGGTGCCCACGTCGCGCTGCATGTGCTGGAAGCCCCAGCGCATGATGGCGGCGAGCTCATCGACGAAAGCCGGCTCGAACGATGCAAGACCGTCCTGCGCCATGCCAATTAGCGGCGTTGCGATCGACTGATGAGCACCGCCTTCTGGCGCCAGCGTAATGCCCGACGGCGTCGCCGCCACCATGAAGCGCGCATCCTGATAGCAGGCATAATTAAGCTGATCGAGACCACGCTCGATGAAGGGATCGTACAGCGTCGCAACCGGCAGCAGGCGGACGCCGTTGATGCTGCTCGACAGGCCCAAGGCCGACATCAGGATGAACAGGTTCGCCTCGGCAATGCCGAGTTCGAGATGCTGGCCCTTCGGCGAGAAATCCCAATTGAAGGTCGAGGGAATCTTCTCGCTGCGGAAGTGATCGGCCTTCTCGGCGCGTGCGAACAGCCCACGGCGATTGACCCAGGCTCCGAGGTTCGTCGACACGGTGACATCGGGCGACGCGGTGACAATGCGCGACGCCAGTTCGGTATCGCCGCGTGCCAGCTCATGCAGCACGAGGCCGAAACCCTGCTGCGTCGACATTTCCGGCGACGACTTGAACGACAGATGCGCGGGAACGTCGATCACCGGAGCGCTCAGGCGCCGCGTGCCCTGCTGCACGAAGGGCACGTCCGTGAGGAACGTATCGAGCATCAAAGCGTCCTGCGTCAGGCCTTCATACTTGTCCCATTCATGGCCGGGCCGGATGTTCTGCGCCGCGCGCCAGGTCTCCATCTGGGTCGGCGTCATCAGGCCGGCATGGTTGTCCTTGTGGCCCTGGAACGGCAGGCCGACGCCCTTGATCGTATAGGCGATGAAACACACCGGACGATCGTGATCGATGGCTTCGAAAGCCTCGACCATGCTGGCCATGTCGTGGCCGCCCAAATTGGACATCAGTGCCAGCAGCTCCTCGTCGCTGCGCGCCTCGATCAGGCGCGACACCGGCCCCTGATCGCCGATCTCATCATTGAGTCGCTTGCGGAACGCTGCGCCGCCCTGGAAACACAAAGCCGAATAGATCTGGTTCGGACAGTTGTCGATCCAGGTCTTCAGCGCGGCGCCGCCGGGCTCGGCAAAAGCCGTCTGCATTAGCCGGCCATACTTCACGATCACCACGTCCCAGCCAAAATTGCGGAACATGGATTCGAACTTCTCCCACAGACCCTCGCGCACTACGGCGTCGAGGCTCTGGCGGTTGTAGTCGACGATCCACCAGGTGTTGCGCAGCCCGTGCTTCCAGCCTTCAAGCAAAGCTTCGAAGATATTGCCCTCGTCCATCTCGGCATCGCCGACCAGCGCGATCATGCGGCCCTCGCGGCGGTCCTTCATCCAGCCGTGAGCCGAGACGTAGTCCTGCACCAGCGATGAGAACAGCGTCTGCGCGACACCGAGGCCGACCGAGCCGGTGGAGAAATCGACATCGTCGATGTCCTTGGTGCGCGACGGATAACTCTGCGCGCCCTTGAAGCCGCGAAAGTTCTCGAGCTTCTCGCGTGTCTGGTTGCCGAACAGATACTGAATGGCGTGGAACACCGGGCTCGCATGCGGCTTCACCGCAACGCGGTCTTCCGGCTTCAGCACGGCGAAATACAGCGCCGACATGATCGTCGCCAGCGACGCCGACGAGGCCTGATGGCCGCCGACTTTGAGGCCGTCGGTATTGGGGCGGATGTGGTTGGCGTTATGGATGGTCCATGACGAGAGCCAGAGCACCTTGCGCGCCAATGCGGTCAGGGTCTGCAGGCGATGATGATCGATCGGCATGGTGGGCTCCCGCGTCGGCCAGCTGCGCTGGTTCGTGATGAGGTCGCCATTCTAGCAGGCGCCTCAAAGGGATTTTCTCAATTCATCGCGACAACCACGGCCATATTGGGATAGACGAATTGTTCTGGCTCCAATTTCATGGAATTTTCCCAATGTCAGCCCTCGACGCAATCGACCGCAAGATTCTCGCCGCGCTGCAGATCGACAGCCGCATCACCATGCAGGAGCTCGCCGAGAAGGTCGGGCTCTCGATCTCGCCGTGCCATCGCAGGGTGAAATTGCTGGAAGAGCGCGGCGTCATCACCCGCTACATGGCGCTGGTCGATCAAAAATCGATCGGGCTGCCAGTCAGCGTCTTCATCTCCATCAAGCTTGTCAGGCAGAAGGAGGAAGATCTCAACCGTTTCGCGAAAGCGATCTCGAAATGGGAGGAAGTACTGGAATGCTATCTGATGACCGGCAACCGCGACTATCTCTTACGCGTCGTCGCGGCGGATCTGTCGTCCTACGAGGCATTCCTGAAGAACAAGCTGACCCGGCTCGACGGCATCGCCTCGATCGAATCCAGCTTCGCCCTCAGCCAGGTGAAGTATTCGATCGCACTGCCGGTGTGAGGGCCCAGAGCTAGCTGGCTCGCTTCACCGCGGCGGCGGCACCACCCGGGGCGCTGACGACGCTTTGATAATGCGCAATCGGCTGCGGGCGGCCGATCAGGAAACCCTGGATTTCCGCACAGCCTTCGCTCGCAAGAAACGACATTTGGGCGACGGTCTCGACGCCCTCGGCGATCACCGGGAGCTTCAACGAGCGGCCGAGCCCGATGATAGCGTGAACAATAGCCGCGGACTGCGGATTGTCCTCGAGATTGGCCACGAAGGTCTGGTCGATCTTGATCTTGTCGAAGGGGAAAGCCTGCAGATAGCTCAGGCTCGAATAACCCGTGCCGAAATCGTCCATAGCGACGCGAACGCCCAGTTCCTTGACGGCGTGCAGGATTGCGATGGCACCAGCAAAATCGTCAATCAGCACGCCTTCGGTGATCTCGATCTCGACACGCTTTGGGCAGAGACCGGTTTCCGCCAGAACGGCGGCGAGCATCCCGGGTACATCGCCACGCTGAAAGTTGACTGGCGACAGGTTGATGGCGATCGACAGCGGATTGACCCAGGTCGCCGCCTCGCGACAGGCCTCGCGCGCCACCCACTCGTCGATGGCGCCTATCAGACCGCTCTCCTCCGCCAGCGGAATGAACACCGTCGGCGAGATGATGCCGCGCTCGGGATGCCGCCAGCGCAGCAGTACTTCGAAGGCGACGACAGCGCCCTCGGTGGTCGCCTGCGGCTGAAAATAGAGTTGGAATTGCTTGTTCTCGACCGCCACCACGAGATCACGTTGCAGCAGTCGCTTCTCGCGGATGTGCTGATCCATCGCAGCCTCGAAGAAGCGGATGGTGCCGCGTTCCTCGGCCTTGGCGCGGTCGAGCGCCAGATCCGCATGCGCAATGAGAGCTTCGATATCCTGGCCGTCCTGCGGATAGACGGAGATGCCTATACTGCAGCGAACATTGACGTGCTGGCCGTCGATCTGAAACGTATTATCGAGAATGCTCGACAACCGCGCACAGAGATCTTCCGCTGTTTGCGGCTCCGCGCCGAGATGAGACACGATCGAGAAGATATCGCCACTCGGCCGTGCCAGAAATGCGCCGTTGCAGGCTTGCGCCAGCCGCTTCGCCAGTTCGGCCAGTACGGCGTCTCCGGTGGCCTGGCCGTATACATCATTTGTCTCTCTGAAGCGGTCGATATCGATCCGCGCGATCGCAAACGAGCCGTGTCCCGCCGAGGCCTCTTTGAAGACGCGGGCCAAATGTTCGTTGAAGGCAACACGATTGGGCAGATCGGTGATCGGATCGTGCCGCGCGAGATGCACGATCCGCGCTTCGCTGAGTTTGCGGTCGGTGATGTCGGCGTGGGTCGCGACCCAGCCGCCATTCTTCATCGGCCGGTAGCGCACGTTGATGGCGCGCCCGTCCGGCAGCTCGGCGGTCTGGCTGCTCGGCACGCGATCCGCGAGCGCCGTCCGCATCTTCATCTCATAACTATCCATATCGACGAACAGCGTGCCAGCTGCCGCGCGAATTGCCAGCACCTGATCCTCAGTCGTGCCAGCGAACATTTTCGCCGGCGGGATATTGTACATGCGCATGTAGCTTTCGTTCCACAATTCGAGCAGGCCATCGGCGCTATACATGCATAGGCCCTGCTCCATATTGTTGAGCGCCGCATCGAGCTGGAGATTGCGCTTGCTCATGCTGCGGCGGGTGCGCTGATCTGTTACGGCAACGACGAGGCCCGCGATCACCACGGCGGCGGTAAAGGCCGCAATAGCCAGCGACAGTTCGATCGGCGACAGCAGACTTTGGTTCTCAGCAGCTGCGGCATTGTAGGTCAGATCTATCGCGCCCATGGCAACGAAGTGATGTACGCAGATCGCGAGCGTCAGAAGCAGTGCGGCAACGAGCAGCTTGCCGGGCCGGTCGGCGGTCTGGGCGACGAGGATCGCCAACGCGGCAATCACCATGCCGCCGACGACCGACACCGTCACGAGGTCCGGCATCCACTGGATGATGGCGGGGATACGCAGCGACGCCATGCCCATATAGTGCATGCAGGCGATGCCGAGGCCGATCACCGCGCCGCCGGCCAGCGCGTTCCGTTTGGTTCGATTAAACAGCGCGATGGCGAATCCGGCCGTGGTCATCACTGCAGAGGCGACGAGCGAACAGGCGGTGATGAGGAGGTCGTAGTGGAGTTCGAAACCAGGCGTGTATGCGAGCATCGCGATGAAATGCGTCGCCCACGTGCCGAAGCCGGTGACCGCGCCTGCGGTAATCAACCACGCAAGGCGCGTGTCGGGCAATGCGGTGCGCGCACGCGTGAACAGGTTGACGGCAGCAAGGCTGGAGAGAAAACACACCGCTGCCGCCAGCAGGATCTGCCGCCAGTCATGCTGCAACTCGATGCAATTCCAGACTCGTAGCATAAAGATACCAACATATGACGAGATATCGAAGCATAGCGCGTGCAACGTTCGGAATGTTTAAAACTCACGGAAAAATTGCACAGAAGAGCTGTTATTCTTAAGCCGCGATAAAGCCCGAAATATGCCGGGTATCATCGTCCATGTTTGCGGAAAAATATGCAACACATTCGGATGTACCCACCGCAAGCGCCATGGCTCAGGGGAAAATCGAGCAATGGGGACGACCTGTCTCTATCAACAGCTCATCATTAGGCGCTCGGATAAGGTTCCGCCGGTGCGGTGACCTGCGCGCGGCGCACGCGTTCGCGATGTGCGGTGTAGACACCGCTGGCGATGATGATTGCAGCACCGGCGAAAGTAACAGCATCGGGCACTTCGCCAAACAGGAAGAAGCCGATCAGCGTCACCCACACCAGCTGCACATAGGAGAACGGTGCCAGTACCGATGCATCCGCATAGCGGAAGGCCAACACGACAATCCAGTGGCCGACAGTAGCGGCAACGCCAATACCAACACCGAGCGCGATCTGCGTCCAGCTCGGCACGATCCAGTAGAACGGCACGATGACACTGAGCACGAGAAAGCCGGTGATCGCCGAGAACGCCATCGTGGTGATGGCGCGGTCGGCCCCGCTGATTTTGCGCGTCAGCACCAATGCGGTCGCCCAGCCCAGCGCCGAAATGATCGGAAAGATCGTACCGGGCTGAAACGCCGCGGTACCCGGCCGCACGATGATCAATACGCCCAGAAGCCCGGCGATGGTGGCGGTCCAGCGGCGCAGACCGACCTTTTCGCCGAGGAAGAGAACCGATAGCCCGGTGACGAATAGCGGCGAGATGAAGCCAGTCGCAGTCGCTTCCGCGATCGGCAGATAACCGAGCGCCATGATGAAGAAGATCGACGAACATAACAGGCCCAGCCCGCGAAATACCTGCAGCAGCGGCCGCGTCGAGCGCATCGGATTTCCCGAGGCCGGCGCCAACACGATCGGCAGCAGGATCACGACGAACACCAGAAAGCGGATCCAGGCGATCTCCACCGATGGCATGCCCGTGCGCGACAGATATTTCGCCATCGCGTCCGATGACGCCAGAAACGCCGTTGAGCAAATGATCATCAGAATGCCGTGCAGCGGCCGGTCGGTATGGCGATGCGCCGATACAGGGGCAGCAGTCTTCGGCGGCGGAACATGGCTTGTCACGAGCGGGGACCAATATGCGGGCTCGTCGGTGCATGCGAGCCGAATCGAATAAAGTTCACAAAACGACGATCACGAGGCCGGGACAACTGCCGATATCAGGACACGGATATGCACGCGGCAAAAAAGCCTATGCCGGCCGACGCATCAGCGGCCAGCGTGCAGCGCAGCATCGATTTTACCGCATCCCCTACAGCATCGGCAGACTGGAAGGCTCACGGCCGAGCGGGAACGCCTTTCCAATATCAGCCAGTTCGGCCGCGCTGAGCGTCAATGCACTCGCCCCCGCGTTGTCCGCCGCATGGGCGGCCGAAGACGCCTTCGGAATTGCGAAGACCGTTGGCTGACGGATCAGGAAAGCCAGCGCCACCTGCCGCGGCGTGGCCAGATGGGCATCGGCGATCTGCTGCAGGATTTTGCCGCCCGGCGAGCGCGTCGACGGGAAATCATTATGACCGAACGGCGAATAGGCCACGACAGCGACGCCATGGCTCTCGCACCACGGGATTACGCGGTGTTCGATGGCGCGCTCCTGCAAATGATAGAGCACCTGATTGCAGGCGATGGCGCCCTTGCCTGCGAGTTTCGACAGTTCGTTGAGATCGTCGACATCGAAATTGCTGACGCCCCAGGAGGCAATCTTGCCGGCGGCCTTCAACTCTCCGAAGGCAGCAACGGTCTCGGCAAGCGGCACCTGACCGCGCCAGTGCAGCAGGTAGCAATCGAGCCGGTCGGTACCCAGCCGCTTCAGCGAGCGCTCGCAGGCGGCGATGGTGCCCTTCCGCGACGCGTTGCTCGGTAGCACCTTGGAGACCAGGAACACCTCGTCGCGACGGCGGGCGATGGCCTCTGCAATCACGAGCTCGGCATCGCCATACATTTCGGCCGTGTCGATATGGCTCATGCCGGCATCGAGGCCGGCCTGCAGCGCCCTGACCGCCGCAGCGCGGTCACTGTGGTCGATATACCAGGTGCCCTGCCCGATTACTGAGACGTCGCGCGTGGTTTGGCCGAATGGATTGTGTCGCATGGTGCGCCTCCGCCTCCCGCGGCAATGAGGCACACGGGAGTGGACTTTAGCGCATCAATTCAGAGGAGTCAGTGGCTGATCATCCACGGCCGCGCCGTCGGGAAGCTCTTGGCGCCCGAGCGAGTCTGCTTCACCAGCCGCGACGGCTTCTTGCCGGAACAGCAGCCGCAACCGGCCCCATGCGACGCCTTGTACTCCGCCGATGTCTTCGGCGCATTGCGGCTGCGCTCGTTGGTGGCGTGGGCTTTGCGCTTGTCGGAGGGCATGCAGAAGAAGGCGGGCGCAGTCAGGATCACGCGCGGCGCCTGCGTCGCGCAATGCGGACAGTTCTGCGGGTCATCGCATTCGGCCATCGGCCGCATGTCGGTGAACGGACCGCAATCGTCGCAGAGATATTCATAGACCGGCATGGGATGATCCATTGTGAGACAATGCCCTCTCCCCGTCATTGCGAGCGAAGCGAAGCAATCCAGAAAGCCGCAAGCGAGGGAAGACTGGATTGCTTCGTCGCTTCGCTCCTCGCAATGACGGCGGAGAGTGAGCGAAAGAAAAAGGGGCTGCGGGGTCGTGACGCCAACCCCGCAGCAGAGTTGACCGCGTTACTTGTCCGGCGAGAGCGGCATCTGGATGTCGCCCTTGATGTGCTTGATCGGGCCCGCCGATGACGGATTGATATCGAAGTCGAAGATCTGCGTCGGCAGCCATAGCGTGGCGCAGGCATTGGGCACGTCGACGACGCCGGAGATGTGGCCCTGCACCGGCGCGGTGCCGAGGATCGAATAGGCCTGGGCGCCCGAATAGCCGAACTTCTTCAGATATTCGATCGCATTCAGACACGCCTGGCGATAGGCGATGTGCACATCGAGATAATGCTGCTTGCCCTGCTCGTCGACCGAGATGCCTTCGAAGATCAGGAAGTCGTTGTAGTTCGGTGTCATCGGCGACGGCTTGAACACCGGGTTCTTGATGCCGTATTTCGACACGCCGTCCTTGATGACATCGACCTTGATGTGCAGCCAGCCCGCCATTTCGATGGCGCCGCAGAAGGTGATTTCGCCGTCGCCCTGCGAGAAGTGCAGATCGCCCATCGAGAGACCGCCACCGGGGACATAGACCGGGAAATAGACCTTCGAGCCGCGCGACAGGTCCTTGATGTCGCAATTGCCGCCATGCTCGCGCGGCGGAACGGTGCGCGCGCCTTCGGCCGCAGCCTTCTCCTTCGCCTCACCCTTCAGCCGACCCATATGGGCAGTCGGGCCGAACGGCGGGTTGGCAAGGCCGGGCACGCGGGTCGGGTTCGTCGCGATCAGTGCAGTCTCGCGCTCGTTCCAGGTGGCGAGCAGTTTCGGATCTGGCAGACAGCCGATCAGGCCGGGATGGATCAGGCCGGCGAAGTTCACGCCCGGGATGTGACGCGACGAGGTGTACATGCCCTTGAAGTCCCAGATCGACTTCTGCGCTTCCGGGAAGTGATCGGTGAGAAAGCCGCCGCCATTCTGCTTGGAGAAGAAACCGTTGAAGCCCCACAGCGATTCCTTCATCGGGCCGACATCGAGCAGGTCGACCACGAGCAGATCACCGGGCTCGGCACCCTTGACGCCGATCGGGCCGGACAGGAAGTGCACGATCGACAGATCGATATCGCGTACGTCGTCCGCGCTGTCGTTATTTTTGATGAAGCCGCCGGTCCAGTCATAGGTCTCGACGATGAAGTCATCGCCGGGATTGACCCATGCGACCATGGGAATATCCGAATGCCAGCGGTTGTGAATCATGTCGTTGTCGTAGGCCGACTGCGTAAGGTCGACCTTGATCAGTGTATCTGGCATTCAATGCTCCCCTTCGGTTACTGGTCTTGGTGGTTGAACGTAAGACTGGTCAGACGGACAGGTATTTGGCGATCTGCGCGGCATCGATACCTTCGAGCGCTTCGTCGCGAACGATCTCACCATTCTCGATGACGAGGACACGGTCGGCGACATCGAGCGCGAAGCTCAGCACCTGTTCGGAGACGATGATCGACAGACCCTTGGTGTCGCGGATGTGCTTCAGGGTCCGCGCCATGTCCTTGATGATCGACGGCTGGATACCTTCGGTGGGCTCATCGAGCAGCAGCACCTTCGGCTTGGTGGCGAGTGCGCGGGCGATGGCGAGCTGCTGCTGTTGGCCCCCGGAGAGATTGCCGCCGCGGCGCCCCTTCATTTCCAGCAGCACCGGGAACAGCTCATAGAGATCGCCGGGCACTTCCTTCTCGCCGGAGGCGACAAGGCCGGTCTCGATATTCTCCTTCACCGTCATGTGGGAGAAGATCATCCGGCCCTGCGGCACGTAAGCGAGGCCGCGCGCCACGCGCTCATAGCTCTTCAGCGCGCCGAGCTCCTTGCCTTCCATGGTCACCGAGCCCGACTTGGTCGGCACGATGCCCATCAGCGACTTCATGAGCGTGGTTTTGCCCATACCGTTACGGCCCATGATGGCCACGATCTCGTTCGGCTGCACCGAGACATTGAGGCCATGCAGAACTTCGCTCTGGCCGTAAGCGACGTGGAGATCGTTGATCGCGAGCATGATGATCTCCTCAATGACCCAGATAGACTTCGATGACCTTGGGATCGTTCTGAACCTTCTCCATGGTGCCTTCGGACAGGATCTGTCCCTGATGCAGCACGGTCACCTTGTGGGCGATGTCCTCGACGAATTTCATGTCGTGCTCGATCACCAGCACCGAGCGGTTCTTGATGATCGTATTGAGCAGCTCCGCCGTCTTGACGCGCTCGCTGACGCTCATGCCGGCGACGGGCTCGTCGAGCATCAGCAGGTCTGGATCCTGGATCAGCAGCATGCCGATCTCGAGCCACTGCTTCTGGCCGTGCGAGAGCACATCGGCATACATGTTGAGACGATCCTTCAGGAAGATCATCTCGGCGACCTCCTCGACGCGCTCGCGCACCGCGGCGTCACGCTTGAACATCAGCGAGCCGAACACGGAACGACCGCGCGGATAGGAGATCTCCAGATTTTCGAACACCGTGAGGTCGTCATAAACAGACGGCGTCTGGAATTTGCGGCCGACGCCGGCCTGCACGATCTGGTTTTCCTTCAGCTTGGTCAGCTCCGTGCCACGGAACTGCACCGAGCCCGACGTGGCTTTGGTCTTGCCGCAGATCAGATCGAGGACGGTGGTCTTGCCCGCGCCATTGGGGCCGATGATGACGCGGATCTCGTTCTCCTCCACATAGAAGGAGAGATCGTTGACCGCCTTGAAGCCGTCGAAGGAAACGGTGAGCCCTTCGACCGCGAGCAAAAATTCCTTGGGCTGATGTCCGATGAGCATGATGTCCCCTTACTCGGCCGGCGCGCCGTCGGCGGCGGATTTGATGGCCCAAGCCTTCTTGGATTTAGACGAGCGCATGGCGATCAGGCGATCGATGTGGCGCGCCACGTGATCGCGCCAGATGCCGGACAGGCCATTGGGGAAGAACAGCACCACGGCGATGAACAAGCCGCCGAGGCCGAACAGCCAGAGCTCGGGGAAGGATTCCGACAGCATCGTCTTGGCGTAGTTCACCAAGAGCGTGCCGTAGACCGCGCCGAAGATGGACATGCGGCCACCCACGGCCGTGTAGATCACCATCTCGATGGACGGTACGATGCCAACAAAAGAGGGCGACATGAAGCCGATCTGCAGCGTGAACATGGCGCCGCCGATCGCCGCGAACATCGCCGCGGCACAGAAGGCGAAGATCTTGAAGTTGGCGACGCTGTAACCGGAGAAGCGGACGCGGTCCTCCTGTTCGCGCATCGCCACCAGGATGCGGCCGAGCTTGGTCAGCCGGATGAACTGCGCGGTGATGATGCAGGCGAACAGCACGAAGACTTCGAAGAAGTAGAGGATGACCTTGGCGTGATCGGTACGGATATCCCATCCGTTCAGCGTGCGCAGGTCGGTCATGCCGTTGATGCCGCCGGTATAGCCCTGCTGGCCGATGATCAGGATGGTTGCGATCGCCGCGATGGCCTGGGTGATGATGGCGAAATAGACGCCGCCGACGCGCCGCTTGAACATCGCCGCGCCGATGATGAAGGCCAGCAGCGTCGGTACCACGAGGATGGCGATGATGGTCAGCGTCAGCGAGTGAAACGGCTTCCAGAACATTGGCAGCGCCGTGATCTGGTTCCAGTCCATGAAATCCGGAATGCCGGGGGTCGACTGGATCTTAGTGTTGGCGACGCTGGAGGCTTCCAGCTTCAGGAACATCGCCATGCAGTAGCCGCCAAGGCCGAAGAACACGCCCTGCCCGAGGCTTAGGATGCCGCCATAACCCCAGCACATCACAAGGCCCAAGGCGACGAAGGCATAGGTCAGATATTTGGCGACGAGGTTGAGACGAAACACATCGAGAAACAGCGGCAGGATCACCGCGAGCAGCAGCAGCAGCGACAGGAAACCGAGAAGCTCCGAGCGGTTGAAGAAGCGTGAATTGATCATGTGATGATTGCCCTGCTCTGTCTGTACTACACGCGCTTACTTGCGGACCTTGAGGGCGAACAGGCCCTGCGGCCGGATCATCAGGATCGCGACGATGGTGAGCAGCGTCAGCACTTTGGCCATCGAGCCGGACATGAAGAACTCCATGGTCGACTGCGCCTGGGAGATTGTGAAGGCCGAGGCAATGGTGCCGAACAGGCTGGCCGCGCCGCCGAACACCACGACGAGGAACGTGTCGACGATGTAGAGCTGGCCGGAGGTCGGGCCGGTCGAACCGATCATGGTGAAGGCGGAGCCCGCGATCCCCGCGATACCGCAGCCGAGGCCGAAGGTGTAGCGGTCGACCTTCTCGGTATTGATGCCGACGGCGCCAGCCATCACACGGTTCTGCACCACGGCGCGAACCTGACGACCCCAGCGCGACTTGTACATGATGTAGGCGACCACCATGGTGATCCCCAGCGTCAACACCATCACGAAGATGCCGTTGATCGGCACTTCGATCGTATCGGTGACCTGCTTGGAACCCATCATCCATTGCGGCAGTTCGACACCGACTTCGCGCGCACCGAACACCGAACGATAGGCCTGCTGCAGGATCAGGCTGAGACCCCAGGTCGCCAGCAACGTATCGAGCGGGCGCTTGTAGAGATGCCGTATCAGCCCCCATTCGACTAACATCCCCAGCGCACCGGAGGCGATGAAGGCGAGGATCATGGCGACAAAGAAGTAGCCGGAGAACAGTGACGGCAGGTGCGACTGGAAGAAACTCGACGTCAGCCAGGTAACGTAGGCGCCGAGGATCATGAATTCGCCATGCGCCATGTTGATGACGCCCATCTGCCCGAAGATGATTGCGAGGCCGAGTGCCATCAGCACATAGACCGAGAACAGGATCAGGCCGGCAAAGCCCTGCATTGCAAAGATGGCGCCAAGGTCGCCAATCGAATAGTCGCCGAACATCGATCCGTCCTCCGTCAGGGAAAGGGTCCCGCGCCGCGCGATGAGACGCGACGCGGGGTTGTCGTGCGCGGATAGGTCGTCCGCGCCAGGGAGAAGCTGCGCGGAGGCACGCTCCGCGCTTGAGGAGGAAGGCTTACTGGTAGCCCTTGGGGAACGGATCCGGCTCGATCAGTTCGGGCGTCTCGTAGACGACCTTGAACTGGCCATCGAGCTGGGCCTGGCCGACGCGGGCCTTGGACCACAGATGGTGGTTCGGATGGACCTTGACGTAGCCTTCCGGCGCCTTGGTGAATTCGATACCGGCAGACGCAGGTGCGATCTTGTCGATATCGAAGGAGCCGGCCTTTTCGACCGTCATTTTCCAGAGCCACGGGCCGAGATAGGCGGCCTGCGTCACGTCGCCGATCACGGTCTTCTCGCCCCACATCTTCTTGAAGGCGGCGACAAATTCCTTGTTGTTCGGATTATCGAGCGACTGGAAGTACTTCATACAGGCATAGGCGCCCGCGATGTTTTCACCACCGATGCCGTCGATCTCGTCCTCGGTGACCGAAATGGTCAGCATGGTCTGCTTCGACAGGTCGATGCCGGCCGCCTTGAGCTGCTTGTAGAAGGCGACGTTGGAGCCGCCGACGACCGCGGCATAGATCACGTCCGGCTTGGTCAGCTTGATCTTGTTGATCACCGAGTTGAACTGGGTGTGGCCGAGCGGGAAGTATTCTTCGCCCGACACCTTGCCGCCGAGCTTGCCCTCGATGTGCTTGCGGGCGATCTTCATCGACGTGCGCGGCCAGATATAGTCCGAGCCGATCAGATAGAAGCTCTTGCCGTTCTTGGTCTTGGAGACCCAGTCGAGGCCGGCGAGGATCTGCTGGGTAGCTTCCTGACCGGTATAGATCACGTTCTTGGACTGCTCGAGACCTTCATAAAAGGTCGGGTAGTACAGCATGCCGTTGTACTGCTCCATGACCGGTAGCACGGCCTTGCGGGAGGCCGAGGTCCAGCAGCCCATGATGGCGGCGACCTTGTCGTTGACCAGCAGCTTCTTGGCCTTTTCAGCGAAGGTCGGCCAGTCCGAGGCACCGTCTTCCTGGATGAACTTGATCTTGCGGCCGAGCACGCCGCCCATGGCGTTGATCTGGTCGATGGCGAGCTTTTCAGCCTGCACCGAGCCGGTTTCCGAGATGGCCATGGTGCCGGTGACGGAATGCAGAATGCCGACGGTGACTTCCGTATCGGTAACCGCAAGGCCGGTGGTATTGATGGCCGAAGTAGCCGGCGCCTGCGCAAAAGATGTGCGCGGAAGCAGCGACATTGCCGGCAAAGCCGCCATGCCCATCAGCAGTTTACGCCGCAATGGCGAGTGCAAGCCCGGTTTCTTCTCGTCTGACATTTCAACCCCACTGGTTCGAGTACGCCTATTGGTGAGGCAAGCATTGCTGAACTTGTGCGGTGCACGGATACGCGAGATCGCGTATACTGCACCGCAAAATGCCGACGTAGGTTTTTGCATCACGCAAACATGCGTAGTTTGACAGGGTCAGGAGCGGAGTAGTGGCAGGGCGGCAGCGTATCGACCGCGTGAGACGCCAGTACAATCAATGGGTCGCCAACCAGACCCTGGAGGATTACGCACTCCGCTTCACGGCGAAGAGCGCCAGGCGCTGGTCCGCCGCGCGGGTCGCCAACACGGCATTGGGCGCCATCTCGTTTCTCGCCCTCGAGGCCATCGGCGGCACCATCACCATCAATTACGGCATGACCAACGCCACGGCAGCGATCCTGGTGGTCAGCGTCATCATCTTCTGCTGCGGATTGCCGATCGCGTATTATGCCGCAAAATGCGGCATTGATATCGATCTCCTCACCCGCGGTGCCGGTTTCGGCTATATCGGCTCGACTGTTACCTCGCTGATCTATGCGTCTTTCACCTTCATCTTCTTCGCCATCGAGGCGGTCATTCTCGCCTCGGCGCTGGAGATGTGTTTCGATATTCCACGCCCCATCGGCTACCTGATATCGGCCGTGGTCATCATCCCGCTGGTGACCCATGGCATCACGCTAATCAGCCGTTTTCAGCTCTGGACCCAGCCGATCTGGCTGGTGCTCAACCTGCTGCCTTTCGCGGCCATCGCCTATGCCAGCCGTGACTCCTTCGTGGCCTGGACCAAATTTCCGGGCGACCACGGCAGCGCCGCCGGTCATCTCGATCTCCTGCTGTTTGGCACGGCCGCTTCGGTCGTATTCTCGCTGGTCGCGCAGATCGGCGAACAGGTCGACTTCCTGCGCTTCCTGCCGCGCGACCGCCGCAGCTCGCGTGCGAGCTGGTGGGTGGCGCTGCTGTGCGCGGGCCCGGGCTGGATCATTGTCGGCGCGATCAAGCTGCTGGCTGGCTCGTTCCTCGCCTATTTCGCACTGACCCACGGCGTTTCGGCCGAGCACGCCGCCGAGCCCGCCCATATGTATCTCGAAGCGTTTCGCTATGTGCTGTCGCAGCCTGATCTGGCGCTCGCTTTGACAGGAACCTTCGTGATCCTGTCGCAGCTCAAGATCAATGTCACCAACGCCTATGCGGGCTCGATCGCCTGGTCGAACTTCTTCTCGCGCCTCACCCACAGCCATCCCGGCCGCGTCGTCTGGCTGGTGTTCAATGTGCTGGTCGCGCTGCTACTGATGGAAATCGGCGTCTACAAGGCGCTGGAGCAGACGCTGGCGCTGTACTCGAACGTTGCGATTGCATGGGTCGGCGCGCTGGTCGCCGATCTCGTCATCAACAAGCCGCTCGGGCTGCGTCCGCAGCAGATGGAATTCAAGCGCGCACATCTCTACGACATCAACCCGGTCGGCGTCGGCGCCATGCTGGCCGCCACCGTAATGTCGGTCAGCGCCTTCTACGGCCTGTTCGGCCCCACAGCCAAGGCACTGTCGCCGTTCGTAGCCTTGCTTACCGCGCTTGTGACCGCCCCCATCATCGCCTTCGCGACCGGCGGAAAATATTACATCGCCCGCAAGCCGAAGCGCGCCTGGCAGAACATGGCAGCGATCCAGTGCTGTATCTGCGAACATTCGTTCGAGCCCGAGGACATGGCCCACTGCCCGGCCTATGCCGGCCCGATCTGCTCACTGTGCTGCTCGCTCGATGCGCGTTGCCACGATCTCTGCAAGCCTCATGCGCGGATCGACGCACAGATGTCGGCGACGTTCGGCAAATTGCTGCCAGAGCCGATCCTGGCCCGGCTCAATTCGCAGCTCGGCCATTATCTTGGCGTGTTCATGATCGCTGCCGGTCTCGTCGGCCTGACGCTCGGACTGATCTATCTGCAAACCTCCGCCGCATCGCCGGGAGACAGTGCGCAGGTCTCGGAAGTGCTGTGGAAAGTGTTCTTCGCGCTGGCGATCATCATCGGCGTGGTGGCATGGCTATTCGTGCTGGCCAAGCAAAGCCGTCGCGCGGCGGAAGCCGAAACCAAGCGGCAGACTACTTTGCTGATGCAGGAAATCGACGCGCACAAGCGCACCGATGCAGAACTGCAGCGCGCCAAGGAGGTCGCGGAATCCGCCAACCTCGCCAAGAGCCGTTATGTAGTGGGCCTGAGCCACGAGCTGCGATCGCCGCTGAATGCGATCAGCGGCTATGCGCAGCTCCTGGAGCAGGACGAGAGCCTGCAGACGCGCCCGCGGGATCAGGTTCGCGTCGTCAAGCGCAGCGCCGACCATCTCTCCGGCCTGATCGACGGCATTCTGGATATTTCAAAGATCGAGGCGGGGCGCCTGTATCTCTCGCGCGACGAAGTCCGTCTCACCGATTTCCTCGATCAGCTCGTCGGCATGTTCCGGCTGCAGGCCGCGGCCAAGGGCATCGACTTCGTGTTCCGGCGGCCGAACATCCTGCCGACCGTGGTTTATGCCGACGAGAAGCGATTGCGGCAGATCCTGATCAACCTGCTCTCCAACGCTATCAAATTCACCCAACAAGGCAGCGTGCAGTTCGTGATCCATTATCGCAGCCCGGTCGCCGAATTCGAGATCATCGACACTGGCCCGGGCATCCGGCCGGATGATCTCGAACGCATCTTCGCGCCGTTTGAGCGTGGCGCGCTCGGCGCGGCGCAGCCGCATACGGGCACCGGCCTGGGTCTCACGATCTCGAAACTGCTTGCGGGTGTGATGGGCGGCGATATCCGCGTTAGCAGCGAGGTCGGCACCGGCAGCACGTTCCGCGTCAAGATGCTGTTGTCCGAAGTGACCAACCCGACGCGTATCGCGCCGGTGGACGCGCCGATCTATGGCTATCACGGTATCAGAAAGACCATTCTGGTCACCGACGACGATCCGACGCAGCGCGACCTCTTGCGTCAGGTGCTGACGCCGCTGGGCTTCATTCTTCTGAGCGCGCCCGATGGCCAGGCCTGCCTCAGCCTCGCCCAGCACTGCCGGCCCGATCTGTTCCTGCTGGATATTTCCATGGCCGGCATGGACGGCTGGACCGTCGCCGAAAGGCTACGGTCGTCGGGCCATCATCAGGCGCGTATCCTGATGGTCTCGGCCAGCGCGCTGGAAGCCCATGGCACGCCGCTCGCCCAGCCATTCCATGACGGCTACCTCATGAAGCCGATCGAACTGCCGCGGCTGCTGGAACAGATCGGCCAGCTCCTGAAGATCGAATGGCAATACGAACGCGACGAAGTGGCTCCGCTGCCGCAATGGACGCCGAATAGCGGCGCCCGGCCGCCCGTGCATCATGTAGAGGAACTCATTAGCCTCGGGCAGATGGGGCACATTCGCGCCATCCAGTTGAAGCTCGACGAGATCGGCAATGAACACCCCGAACATGCCGACTTCGTCGCGCAGATGCGCTCGCTGATCGATCGCTTCGACCTCGATCAATACATGGCCACTTTGAAGACGCTGTACACCTATGACCACTGAATCAAAAAAACGCGACGTCGCGCTGGTGGTCGATGACTCACCGGAAACATTGCGGCTGCTGACTGATGCCTTGGACGGCGCCGGCATGACCGTGATGGTGGCCATGGACGGCGCTGCAGCGATGCGCATCGTCGAACAGATCACGCCGGACATCATCCTGCTGGATGCCGTCATGCCGGGAATCGACGGCTTCGAAACCTGTCGCCGGCTGAAGCGCGACGCGGGCCTTGGCGACGTGCCCGTGATTTTCATGACCGGGCTGTCCGAGACCGAACACATCGTGCGCGGACTTGAGGCCGGCGGCGTCGATTACGTCACGAAGCCGATCATCATCGAGGAAATGCTGGCGCGTATCCGCGTGCATCTCGCCAATGCGCGGCTGACGCAGAGTGCGCGCACCGCGCTCGATGTCTCCGGGCGCTTCCTCCTTGCCGTGAGCAACAAGGGCAATATCCTGTGGGCCACACCGCAGGCGCAGAAATTGCTCAGCGATCACCTGATCGCCGCCCCCAATGATGAATTGCTGCTGCCACCGGTCATGATGCAGTGGCTTGAGCAAATGCAGCGGCCGGGCGCCAAACCGGCACCGTCATCGGGCTTTCCGAGCAACGAGCTGCTGCGTCTGCAATATATGGGGAAAGTCGGTTCCGACGAATTCCTGCTGCGGCTCGCCAAGGAAAACGCGCCGACTGCTCCCGCCGAATTCAGCAAGGAGCTTGGCCTCACCGGCCGCGAGGGCGAAGTGCTGTCCTGGCTCAGCAAGGGCAAGAGCAACCGCGATATCGCGCAGATACTCGGCCTCTCACCGCGCACCGTCGACAAGCATCTCGAGCAGATCTACGCCAAACTTGGCGTCGAGAACCGTACCGCGGCTGCGGCAATTGCGGTGAATGCGAGCCACAGACGGCAATAGCCGCGACGTGATCGTCGCGTAGTTCGACCGCTGCTTCGATCAGTCTGATACTGCACCGCACGCGCGGCATCGCGGCGCGTGCTCGCACCTTTCCACGCGAGAATTCGCTATTGACAAACCTTTTCGCCAATATCTAATTATTGAAAAACAGAGAACGAATGGCCCGACACGAGGCCGCATTGGGGAGAGAAACACATGACACGCCAGTTCCTGGTGTGCGCAGCCGCGCTCACGCTTTGGACATCCACCGCCTCCGCTCAGGTCTCCGACGACGTCGTTCGCATCGGCGTTCTCACCGATCTCTCAAGCTGGGGGCGCGACAACAGCGGCCCCGGCTCCGTCGAAGCCGCGAAGATGGCGCTCGACGAATTCGGCCCGACCGTTCTCGGGAAACCGATCGAGATCATCAGCGCCGATCATCAGATGAAGTCTGACGTCGGCATCCAGATCGCGCGCAACTGGTTTGATGCCGGCAAGGTCGATGCCGTGGTCGATATCCCGAACTCCGCCATCGCCATCGCGGTTCATAATCTGGCGAAGGACCGCAACAAGATCGCGCTGCTGTCTGGCCCCGGCGCAAGCACGCTCACGGATGAGCTGTGCAGCCCCAACACGGTCCACTTCACCTACGACACCTATGCGCTTGCGAAGGTGACGGCCTCTGCTGTGGTCGCCGGCGGTGGAAAGTCATGGTTCTTCATCACGGCCGACTACGCCTTCGGCAATCAGCTTGAACAGGACGCGACGCGCTTCATCAAAGCGAGTGGCGGCACGGTGCTGGGCGGCGTTCGCCATCCGACCAATACCGCCGACTTCTCGTCCTTCGCGCTGCAGGCGCAGAACTCGAAGGCTGAAGTCGTCGCCTTCGCCAATGCCGGCCAGGACACTGACAATTCGATCAAGCAATCCGGTGAATTCGGCCTCGTCAAGGGTGGCCAGAAACTGGTCGGCCTGTTGATGTTCGACACCGACGTTCACGCAATCGGACTGGAGGCGGCCCAAGGCACCTACCTCACCACCGCGTCCTACTGGAACATGGATGACAAGACGCGCGCATGGTCGAAGAAATTCTTCGAACGCACCAAGGTGATGCCGACCATGATCCAGACCGGCGTCTATGGCTCGGTGCTGCACTATCTCCAGGCCATCAAGGCTGCCGGCACCGACGATCCGGCCAAGGTAATGACCAAGATGCGCGAGCTGCCGATCGAGGACACCTTCGTGCATGGCGGCAAGCTGCGCGAAGACGGCCGCGTCATTCGCGACATGTATCTGGCCCGCGTGAAGAAGCCGTCGGAATCCAAAGAGCCTTGGGACTATCTCGACATCATCAAGACCGTGAAGGGCGATGACGCCTTCCGGCCCATCTCTGAATCGAAATGCCCATTGCTGAAGAAGTAAGGTCTCATGGCTATTGATCCCAAAGCGAATATCGAGCTCTACGAATGCGACGTGCTGGTCGCCGGCTCCGGCTGCTCCGGCATGTCGGCGGCGATCACCGCCAAGCATAGCGGGCTCGATGTTCTGATCGTCGAAAAGGAGCCGCGGTTTGGTGGCACGACCGCGCGTTCCGGCGGCTGGCTGTGGATTCCCGGCACGTCACTGGCGCGCGCCTGGGGCATCAATGAAGGTCCTGATGAGGCGCGCACCTATCTGCGTCATGAGGCTGGCAACAGCTATGACGCCGCGCGTGTCGATGCGTTTCTCGCCGCAGGGCCCGAAGCCATCGACTTCTTCACCAGCAAGACGGCGGTGCGCTTCGACATGCCGCTGACCTTTCCCGATTACGATGCGGAGGCGCCCGGCGGCAAGCAGGGTGGCCGCTCCATGGTGGCCCGGCCGTTCGACGGACGCGAACTCGGCGACCACATCAAGGATATCGGTGCGCCGCTGCCCGAACTGACGGTGTTCGGCATCATGCTTGGCTCCGGCAAGGACATCATCCACTTCATGCGCGCGACAAAGTCACTGACCTCGGCGGTCTATGTGGCCAAGCGGCTGTCGAAGCATTTCCTGAACGTGCTGCGCTATGGCCGCGGCATGACATTGACCAACGGCAACGCCCTCGCCGGCCGGCTCGCCAAATCGGCCTTCGACCTCAAGATTCCGCTGTGGCTGTCGTCCCCGGTGCGTGAACTGATCATCGAGAACGGCGCGGTCCGCGGCGCGATCATCGAACGCAACGGCAAGCGCATCCGCATCTTCGCACGCCGCGGCGTAGTGCTCGCATGCGGCGGCTTCCCGCACGACATCGAAAGGCGCAAGGCGATGTTTCCGCATGCGCCGACCGGCCGAGAGCACTATTCGCCCGGCCCGACCGGCAATACCGGCGACGGTCTTCGTCTTGCCGAGTCCGTGGGCGCCCATGTCGAGGATTCATTACCGAATGCCGCTGCCTGGGTCCCCGTGTCGGTCACCCACCGCAAGGATGGCAGCAAGGGCGTGATGCCGCACTTCATCGATCGCGCCAAACCCGGCGTAATCGCCGTGATGCGCGATGGCGCCCGTTTCGCCAATGAAGGAAACTCCTACCACGCCTTCGTTCAGCAGATGATGAAGGCAGCGAAGCCCGGCGAGGAGATCGCGGCCTGGCTCGTCTGCGATCATCGCGCGCTGCGGCAATACGGGCTCGGCGCCGTGCCGCCATTCCCGATGCCGATCGGCCAGTATCTGAATTCCGGTTATCTCATCAAAGGTAATACGCTCGAGGAACTCGCGGGCAAGGCCGGCATCGACGCCGGCGGCTTTGTCACCACTGTCGCGCAATTCAACAACACTGCCGCCGAAGGCCGCGATCCCGCCTATGGCAAGGGCTCACGCGCCTATAACCGCTATCAGGGCGATGCCAACCATGGGCCGAACCCCTGCGTTGCACCCATCGAACAAGGGCCGTTCTATGCCATCAAGATGGTGATCGGCGATCTCGGCACCTATGCCGGCATCAGGACCGATGCGCAGGCACGCGCGCTCGATGCCGGCGGTCAGGTCATCAACGGCCTCTATGCGGCCGGCAATGACATGGCGAGCATCATGGGCGGCAACTACCCCGGCGCGGGTATCACGCTCGGCCCCGCGCTCACCTTCGGCTATATCGCCGGCCGCCATCTCGCCGGCACGCCGGTAAAGGCAGCATGATGACCAGCTTCGCACCCGATCTGCTGAAGGGTCAATTGGCGCTTGTAACGGGTGCTGCCGCTGGCAACGGTCGTGCGATTGCGCTGGGTCTGGCTGCACATGGCGCCGATGTCGTTGTCACCGACATCGACCGCGACGGTGTTGCGCGGACGACCAACGATATTGCGGCCACAGGGCGGCGATCGTGGCATCACCATCTCGACGTCACGGACGTCGATGCCTGCCGAGAGCTTGCACAGACCGTCAAAGCGAGTGCCGGCGACATTTCGATCCTGATCAATAATGCCGGCATCATCATTCGCGAGGGCATCGACTCCGAGCACGCGGTTGAGAACTGGCGGCGCGTACTCGACGTCAATCTCAACGGCGTGTTTAACGTCACCCATGCCTTCCTGCCGGCCTTACGCGCCCGGCGTGGCAGCGTGATCAATCTTGCCTCCATCGCCTCTTTCGTCGGGGTCGCCGATACGCTCGGCTATTCGCCGTCCAAGGGCGGCGTGAAGCTGCTGACGCAAGCGCTGGCGCGCGAAGTCGCCAAAGACGGCGTGCGCGTCAACGCCATTGCGCCCGGCGTGATCGAGACGGCCATGACCGAAGCGACACGCAACGATCCCGCACGATTGGCGGGCTTCCTCGGCCGCACGCCGCTGGGCCGCGTCGGCCAACCCGATGAGCTGATCGGCCCCGTCGTCTTCCTTGCCTCCCCCATGGCGTCCTATGTCACGGGCGTCACCTTGCCAGTGGATGGAGGCTTCCTGGCCGTGTAGTGTCGCGGCACTGGTTTGGGGCAAGCATGGCTAAAGAGAGTCGCGGCATACAATCGATCGAGGTCGGTGGTGAATTGCTGCAAGCGCTGGTGCGCAATGGTGAACCGATGATGCTGCGGGATCTGGCGCGCGAGGCCGGAATGTCACCAGCCAAGGCGCATCCCTATCTTGCCAGTTTCTCCCGCATCGGCCTGATCGAGCAGGACCCCTCCACCGGTCGCTATGAATTCGGTGCGCTCGCCCTCGAACTCGGCATTGTGACGCTGCGTCGCCTGTCGGCCGTCCGCGTGGCAACGCCGGCCATCACGGCATTGGCCGGCACCATCGACCACGCCGTCTCGCTGGCGATCTGGGGTACCCATGGACCGACCGTGGTGCGCATGGAGGAGCCCAGTCATCCCGTGCACATCGCCATGCGCGTGGGCTCCACGGTATCGCTGCTCGAGACTGCGACAGGGCGGATATTCGCAGCATTCATGCCACCTGCAACCATCAATGCCGCGCTCACCGAGGATCTCGATCGGCTGTCGATCGGCTACGACCCGAACCGGAAGATAAAAGGCCCGGCCATCGACAAGATCCTCGCTGACATTCGCACGCGCGGGCTGGCCCGCGCCGTCGGCGAGCCCTTGCGCGGCGTCAATGCCTTCTCCGCACCGGTGTTCGATCATAGCGGCGCGGTGGTCCTAGCCGTGACCGCCATGGGCGCGGTCGGGACGTTCGACGTCAACTGGAACAGCCCAATCGCCAGCGCCCTGCTCGATTGCACCAATGCGATCTCGCGTCGGCTCGGCCGCGACGTCAAGGACTGAGCAGCGCAGCAATCTGCGTAAGATGCGTGCAGCGTGCAAAGTTGTCTGACAACCCGACGCGTGGCCTTGTCGCCCCAGTCCATCGTGTTACGATCCCTCAGGCGCATCTCCGGTCCACGGGGAGCGACCATAAAATCACCGCCGGTCAAGGCGGCTCGAGGGAGGATGACACATGGCTCTTTACGGCCCGACACGTCGTGCCTTTGTGCAGGGGGCGCTCGCCACCAGCGCGCTTGGCCTCACCGGCATTCCAGCTTTCGCCGATCCCGCCTGGAAGAAGTATGCAGGCACCACGATTGAAGCCAATCTGATCAAGGGTCCGCGCGGCGAACTGCTGCAGAAATACGCCTCCGAATTCACGGAACTGACCGGCATCAAGGTCGAGTCCGAAGTGATCCCGGAGCAGCAGCAGCGCCAGAAGGCCGTGATCGAGCTCACCTCCGGCAAGCCCAGCTTCGACGTCGTGCATGTCAGCTACCACGTCCAGAAGCGCCAGTTCGAAAAGGCCGGCTGGCTCGCCGATCTCACCGGCTTCATGAAGGATCCGAACCTGACCGCGCCGGACCTGAAAGTGGAAGACTTCTCCGCCGGCGGCCTGCAATTCGCCCAGAACGACAAGGGCGAGATGCACTCGCTGCCGTGGTCGGTGGACTATTTCATCCTGTACTACAACAAGGAGATGTTCGCGAAGAAGGGCGTCGCAGTTCCGAAGACCATGGATGAGATGGCAGCGGCTGCCGAGAAGCTCAACGATCCCGCCAACGGCATCTACGGTTTCACTGGGCGTGGCCTCCGCAACGCCAACATGACGCTGTGGACCAACTTCTTCCTCAACTATGGCGGCGAATTCCTCGATGCCAAGGGCAATATTCTGACCGATGGGCCCGAGGCAATCGAAGCGACCAAGATGTATCAGCGCCTTCTCACCAAAACAGCACCTCCCGGCGTCGCCGGCTTCAACTGGATGGAGTCGATGGCGTCGCTGACACAGGGCCGCGCAGCCATGTGGATCGACGGCGTCGGCTGGGCGCCGCCGATCGAGGATCCCAATGCGTCGCGCGTGGTCGGCAAGATCGGCTACACCGTCGTGCCCGCCGGGCCGAAGGGGCAATTTTCCGCCGCCTATGGCGACGGCATCGGCATCGCCAAGACCAGTACCAAGAAGGAAGCCGCCTATCTCTATTGCCAATGGGCGGTGTCGAAGACCATGGGCGCCCGGCTGTTGCAGAGCGGCGGCGGCGTGCCGTTCCGCAACTCGATCCTCAATGACGAGACGGTGCGCAAGGGCGTCAAGAACCAGGAGTGGCTGGATTCGGTGATCGCCTCGGCCAAGATCAGCAAGCTCGGCCTGCCGGTCATCGTACCCGTCGCCGAATTCCGCGATCTTGTCGGTGCCGCCGTCACCGCGACCCTGGCAGGCGCAGATCCGGCTACCGAGCTGAAGAAAGCCCACGAACAGTTCCGGCCAATCCTGGAGCGCAGCGAAAAATCGTGAGCGAACTGACAGCGGGAAAGGCAGTCGCCAAAACGACCGCAACGGTCGCGGCCGAAACGGCAACGGCCGGAAAGAACGAGTGGCGGCCAATTTCCTATTGGCCGTTCGTGATCCCAGCGATGATCGTCGTCATGGCGGTCATCATCTTCCCGTGGGTCTATACGATCTGGATGAGCCTGCACGAATGGAAGGTCGGCCAAGCGCCGACCTTCGTCGGCTTCGCCAATTATCTCAGGCTGCCAAGCGATGCGCGTTTCGTGGAATCCGTGGGGCACACCCTGGTCTACACGGCGCTGTCAGTCGCGCTGCCGCTGATCCTCGGCACATTGGCGGCAGTGATCTTCAACAACAAGTTTCCGCTGCGCGGCTTCTTCCGCGGGCTCTTCATCCTGCCGATGATGGCGACACCGGTCGCCATCGCCCTGGTGTGGACGATGATGTTCCACCCGCAGCTCGGCGTGCTGAACTATCTGCTGTCGCTGTTCGGCCTGCCGCCATCGCTCTGGGTGTTCCATCCCGCCACCGCGATCCCGTCGCTGGTGCTGGTGGAGACGTGGCAATGGACGCCGCTGGTCATGCTGATCGTGCTCGGCGGCCTCAGCGCCATTCCGACCGAGCCCTATGAAAGCGCGCAGATCGACGGCGCGACCCCGTGGCAGACCTTCCGCTACATCTCGCTGCCGATGATCATGCCGTTCCTGTTCATTGCGGCGATGATCCGCATGATCGACGCCGTGAAGAGCTTCGACATCATCTTCGCCATTACGCAAGGCGGCCCCGGCAGCGCCTCGGAAACCATCAACCTGTATCTCTACAGCGTCGCCTTCGTCTATTACGACGTCGGCTACGCCTCCGCGATCGTGGTGGTGTTCTTCGCGCTCATCGTCGCGCTCGCCGGCGCGCTCTTGCATCTGCGTCAGCGCACCCACTGGAACGAAGCCGGAGGCAGCGCCTGATCATGCGGGACTTTCTCAACAAACTCGGCCTGACCTTCGCCTTCATCGTCATCGTCTCGCCGGCGGTGCTGTTCTTCCTCTGGATGCTGTCGCTATCGCTGAAATTCGAGATCGACAACGCCTCCTATCCGCCGGTCTTCATCCCCGACCGCATCAATTGGGGCAATTACGCTGCCGTCATCGAATCGAAGCGATTCATGACCTATTTCTTCAACACGCTGATCGTCACCGGCTCGGCGACCTTGTTCGCTCTCATCATCGGCGTGCCTGCCGGTTACGGCATCGCGCGCATGCGCGCGCGCAAATCGGCCATCGTGATCCTGATCGCGCGCATCACGCCCGGCCTGTCCTATTTGATCCCGCTATTCCTGCTGTTCCAGTGGCTTGGCTTGCTCGGCACGCTGTGGCCGCAGATCATCATCCACCTCGTGGTCACCGTGCCGATCGTGATCTGGATCATGATCGGCTATTTCGAGACGACGCCGATGGAGCTCGAGGAATCCGCCATCATCGACGGTGCCACCCGCTGGCAGGTGTTCCGTCACGTCGCGCTGCCGATCGCGCGCTCCGGCATCGCCGTTGCCTTCATCCTCTCGGTGATCTTCTCCTGGAACAATTTCGTGTTCGGCATCGTACTGGCGGGACGGGAAACGCGGACACTGCCGGTCGCGGTCTACAACATGATCTCGTTCGATCAGTTGAGCTGGGGGCCGCTGGCGGCGGCCGCCCTGATCGTGACGTTGCCGGTGCTGCTGCTGACGATGTTTGCACAAAGGCAGATTGTGGCGGGACTGACCGCGGGCGCGGTGAAGTGACGAGTTAACTTGCAGCAACCTTGCGCTGCTCATCGGGCGCAGTTTCGCTCGCGGCAATCAGGCGCTTGAGCTCCGGTATGCACGAGCCGCAATTGGTGCCGGCCTTGAGCTTCGCGCCGATCTCCGCTGCCGTCCCCGCACCGGCTGCGATGGCATCGCAGATCGTGTTGCGGCCGACGCCGAAGCAGGCACAGACGATGGGTCCTGCACTCGCAGCACCATCTGCGGACTTTCCGGAGAGCAGCGTACGGCGCTGGTCGTCGCTCACGGCCTCGGCCGCGAACAATTCCTTCACGGCATCCCAGGAGAGCGCCCCTTCCGTCGGGCCGATGAACAGACAGATCTCGATCCCGTCATCCTTGAACGACACCGCGCGATACACACCTTGGCCCGCGTCTTCGTATTCAGCGGCATCATCGCCCAGCAACGGCTTCAGCCAGTTCTGCCAGGTCTCGACATCGGTATTGTCCGAGAGCAGATAGCCGACGCCGCCCGTGACTGCGACGCGCGCCCATTGCACGCCGAACGGCATCTCCAGCGGACTACGCGAGAGCACGAAACCACGCTGTGCAAACACCGCAGGTGCAATCGCCACCGGCGTCGCCTTGTTCTCGGGCTGACCGGAGAATGGATCGGTGATCGGCGCGACAAGTCCACCGACACGCGCGAATCCTGCGGTCTCGTCGTTCCAGTGGATCGGCGCGAACAGCATGCCGCGCTGCTGGCGTTCGCTGACAATGACTTTCAGCACGCATTCGCCATAGTCGGTCGTCAGCCGCGCATGGCCACCATCGACGATCCCGAACTGCGCGGCATCGTCCGGATGGATCTCGACAAAGGGCTCCGGAATATGCTGGCCGAGCCGCGGGCTGAGGCCCGTACGCGTCATCGTGTGCCACTGATCGCGAACGCGGCCAGTGTTCAAACGCAGCGGCCGCTCGATCGACACCTGCGTGCGCAGCTCCGGCGCCTCCGGCGCGATGAAACGCGCGCGCCGGTCATTGGCGTAGAATTGGCCGTCGGCGAAGAAGCGCGCCTGCGGCTTCGTCGTGCCCTGACGCACCGGCCATTGCACCGGGGCCATGGTGTCGAAGGCCTCATCCGAGACTTTCATCAACCCGCCGATATCGAAATCGCGATTGCCGTTGTTCTCGAAGGCCGAAAGGGCGGCGTGCTCGCGAAAAATCTCGGCAGCCGATGTGTAGGCAAATGACGCACCATAATCCAGGCGCTTGGCGACTTCGCTCAGCGCCCACCAGTCCGGCCGTGCCTCGCCAGGCGCGCGCAGAAACGAGCGCTGCCGCGACACGCGGCGTTCGGAATTCGTCACCGTGCCGGACTTTTCGCCCCAAGCCAGCGCGGGCAGCAGCACATGCGCACCGGCATTCACGGTATCATTGGAGCGCACATTCTCCGACACCACGAATAGATCGAGCTTGCTCAGCGCCGCCCGCACGGCATCGGCATCCGGGAGCGACACCGCGGGATTGGTACCCATCACCCACAACGCCTTGATCTCGCCACGGCCGATGGCTTCGAACATCTGCACGGCCTTGAGGCCTTCATGGGTGGCGATATGCGGTGCCTTCCAGAACCGGCGCACACGGTCGATATCGACAGGCGTGAAGCCCATATGGGCTGCGAGCTGGTTGGCGAGGCCGCCGACCTCGCGGCCGCCCATGGCATTCGGCTGGCCGGTCAGCGAGAACGGCGACGCGCCGGTCTTACCGATGCGGCCGGTGGCCAGATGGCAGTTGAGGATCGCATTGACCTTGTCGGTGCCCTGCGCCGACTGGTTGACGCCCTGCGAATACAGCGTGACCACGCGCGGCGTCGCCTTGAACATCTGGAAGAAGGTCGCGACATCGATCTCGTCGAGTCCGGTCGCCTTTGCTGTCGCCGCCACACTGCCAGCGATGGTTCTGGCCCGCGCCAGCGCGTCGTCAAAGCCTGACGTATGCTCATCAATATAGCTGCGATCGAGCGCCCCGTTATCGGCAAGATAGGCGAACAGCCCGCTGAACAACGCGGTATCAGTGCCGGGCTTCAGGCCGAGAAACAGATCGTCATCGCCAACCGTGTCGGTGCGGCGCGGGTCGATCACGACGATCCGCGCGCCCCGCGTCTGCTTGTTGGCCAGCATGCGCTGATACAGCACCGGATGGCACCAGGCGGCATTGGAGCCGACCAGCACCAGCAGATCTGCCTGGTCGAGATCCTCGTAGCACCCCGGCACCGTATCGGCGCCAAACGCACGCCTGTGGCCAGCCACGGATGAGGCCATGCAGAGCCGCGAATTGGTATCGACATTGGCGCTGCCGAGAAAGCCCTTCATCAGCTTGTTGGCGACGTAGTAATCCTCGGTCAGCAATTGGCCGGAAAGATAAAACGCTACGGCACCGCGCCCATGTTCGGCGACGACCTTCCGAAATCCCTCGGCGACATGATCCAGCGCATCGCCCCAGGCGACCTGCACCATCTCGCCATCGTCGCCCCGCATCATCGGATGCAGCAGGCGCTCGTCGAGGCTCAGCGTTTCGCCGAGCGCCGATCCCTTCGAGCAGAGCCGCCCGAGATTGGCGGGATGCGCAGGATCACCCGCAATCGCTGCGCCGCCGTTGCCGTCCGGCGTCGCCAGCACGCCGCAACCGACGCCGCAGTAAGGGCATGTGGTGCGCGTGGCGTGCAGATGCGGATCGACCGCGTTCATCACGCCGCCTCCGCGCGGACGGCGAGTGCGCGGCCGAACATCATCTCGGCGCGGATATCGGAAATATCAGCGCCGCTGCGGATCAATTCGAGATACCACAGCGCATCCTGCGTATCGCCGACCAGCACGGCACCAGTGAGCGCGCCATCTGCGATCACCAGCTTCTTATAGGTGCCGCGGCGAACATCATTGAGCAGCAGCGTCTCGCTGCCTTCGCCCGCCATGAAATCTCCAGCGGAGAACACGCTGACGCCGGAGACCTTGAGATTGGTAGAGAGCACGCTGCCCGTATAGGCAGCGGCCTTGCCCGCGAGATGGCGCGCCAACACCCTGGCCTGCTCATAGGCGGGCTCGACGAGGCCATAGCAGGTTCCGCGATGCTCGGCGCATTCGCCGAGTGCGAAGACGTCGTCGGTACCGGTTGCCATCTGGTCGTTGACGACAATGCCGCGATTGACCGGGATTTCCGCTTCCCTGGCAAGCGATGTATTGGGCCGAATGCCGGCCGCAAAGATCACCGCATCAGCATCAAGCGTGCGGCCATCGGCCAGTTCGACGCTCTCGACACAATCGCTGCCATGAATACGCGCCGTATTGGCATTGAGCAAAATCCTGACGCCCTTGCGCTCGACCAGCGTCTTCAGGAGGTTCGCTGCAGGTGCATCCAGCTGACGTTCCATCAGCCGGTCCATCAGATGGATCAGTGTGACGTCGGCGCCCGCCTTGGCGAGACCATAGGCAGCTTCGAGACCAAGCAGGCCGCCACCGACCACGACGACACGCTTCTTCTGCGCGGCGAGTTCGAGCAGCAGGTCCACGTCGCGGCTGTCGCGGAACACATGCACGCCCTTGAGATCACCACCGGGCACCGGCAGCCGCAGTGCAGATGAACCGGTGGCGATGACCAGCTTTGAGAACGGCACACGCTTGCCGGTCGATGTTGTAACCTCGCGCGCGGCCATATCGATGGCAGTCGCCGTTGCGCCGTATTTCAGCGTGACGCCGCGGTCGCGCCACCAGGCAGCAGGCTTCAGCTCGATCTCCTGGGATGTCGCCTCACCCGCCAATACCGACGACAGCAAGACGCGATTGTAGGCGAGCCGTGGTTCGTCTCCGATGACGGCGATGGCGTATCGACCGAGCGCGCATTTCGCCAGCTCGTCCACGAGCCGAGCCGCTGCCATTCCGTTACCAATGATGACCAGCGGCTCGCTCACGTCATATCCTTACTCGGCCGCCTGCGCTGTGCCGTAGGCTTCAGAAATCATGTAGCCGGACAGCGTGCCATAGGCTGCGGTCCAGGCTGCGGCGAGTTCGGGCGTCCATGCGTCGCCGAGGCCCTTCTCCAGGGTCCACAGCAGCGCACCGCCGACGATCGGATAATGTTCGGCCTTTACGCCGTAGGCCACGTGCTGCTTGGCGAGCGCGCTCGCTGCAGGCAATACAGTTTCGAGTCGCGTCAGTCCGGTGACGACGACGCCAAGCGTCGCCATCAATTTGCGACCCTGCTCCTTCATGTCGCCGCGAAACATCGGCTTCACTTGCGGGGCAACCTCGAAGAGGCGGCCGTAGAACAATTCCGCAGCCACATCGGAAATCGGCGCGACTTTCTTGAAACTATCCTGAACCAGAGCGACGTCGGACGCATTCATGCTAACTCTCCTTGCAGTGGAAGGTGAGCTTGTGTGTCGCGCCGCGTGAGCAAATGTTCAGCGCGCGATAAAATGCGATGTGGTTCTAGTGATAGGCCGCAGAAATCATGCGCGCCGCCAGGAAATTGTAGACCTTGTGCCACGAGGCTTCGACCTCGGGCGTCCAGCGCTCGCCAAGCCCCTGCCCCAGACTCCAGAACAGCGCCTCGCCGACAGACTCGTAGTGCGCGGCTTCCACGCCATAATGCACGTGGTCTTTCGCGAGCTTGCCGATCACCGACAACAGACCTGTGATGTTGTCGAGACTGCCGACGATCACCGCAAGCGTTGCGATGAACTTGTGCTTGAGCTGCGCCATGTCGCCGCGAAAGAGCGGGCGTGTTTCCGGCAATGTCTCGAACAGCCGCGCATAAAACAGATCCACCATGACCGAGGAGTTCGGCCACATCTGATCGAATGAGGATTGCACGCGCATGATTTCTTCGCGCGTCAGGCCTATCGAACGACTCATGATTTGCAGCTATCCGGAAAGTCTGAGCCGCATTCATTCGGTTTATCCTCGGAAGTCAAGAGGTAACAAGATGCTTACGCGGCCTCGACGAACTTGTGGCGCTCATACAGGAATTCGAGCACGCGCTTGCGGCAGTCGAGATAGACCGGGTTACTCGCCAGTTCGAGACGCTGACGCGGTCGCGCGAGCGGCACATCGAGGACTTCGCCGATGGTCGCCGATGGTCCGTTGGTCATCATCACGATGCGGTCCGACAGCAGCACGGCTTCGTCCACGTCATGGGTGATCATGACGATGGTGTTGCCGAGCTTCTGATGCAGCGCCATTACCGAGTCCTGCAAATGCGCGCGGGTCAGCGCGTCGAGCGCACCGAACGGTTCGTCGAGCAGCAGCACCTTGGGCTCCATTGCGAGCGCACGGGCAATGCCGACGCGCTGCTTCATGCCGCCGGAGATTTCCGAGGGGCGCTTGTCCTTGGCATGGGTCATCTGCACGAGATTGAGATTGTGCATTGTCCATTCGTCGCGCTCAGCGCGGGACTTTGTCTTGGCAAACACCTTGTCCACGCCAAGACGGACGTTCTGATAAACCGTCAGCCACGGCAGCAGGCTGTGGTTCTGGAACACGACGGCGCGATCGGGGCCGGGCGAATTGACTTCGCGATCCTCAAGGATCACGCCGCCCATCGTTGCGCGCGTCAGGCCGGCGATGATGTTGAGCATCGTCGACTTGCCGCAACCGGAATGGCCGATGATCGAGATATACTCACCCTTGCCGAGGCTGAGGTTGATGTCCTTCAATACTTCGGACGAGACCTTACCGCGGGTGAACAACTTGTCGACGTGGTCGAGCTTCAGATATGCCTTCATGATATCTCTCCTTAGCTGACCCAAATGTTAGCTGACTGAAGTGCCGTGGGTGACGAGCTTGCCGAGGGCGGCGATCAGGCGATCGAGCACGAAGCCGACGATGCCGACATAGAACAGCGCCAGGATGATCTCGCTCATATGCGAGGAATTCCAGGCGTCCCAGATGAAGAACCCGATGCCGACGCCGCCAATCAGCATTTCAGCCGCGATGATTGCGAGCCATGACAGGCCGATACCAATGCGCAGACCGGTGAAAATATAGGGCGCAGCCGCCGGCAGCATGACTTTCCAGAAAAATTCCACCGGATTGAGCTGCACCACGGCGGCGACGTTGCGATAGTCCTGCGGAATATTCCGGATACCGACAGCCGTGTTGATGATGATCGGCCAGATCGAGGTGATGAAGATCACGAAGATCGCCGACGGCTGACCATCCCGGAAGGCCGCGAGCGCCAGCGGCAGCCAGGCCAGCGGCGGAATGGTACGCAACACCTGGAAGATCGGATCGAGGCCACGCATGGCCCAGACCGACTGGCCAACCAGCGTGCCAAGCGCGATGCCGACGACGGCAGCGAGCGAGTAACCGTAGGCCACGCGCAGGAGACTGGCCGAGATATGCCAGAACAGCCCCTTGTCCAGACCGCCATTGTCGAAGAACGGATCGAAGATCAGCTCCTTGGTGTCCTTGTAGACCTTAGAGGGCGGCGGGAGCGTTGATCCGGTGCGCCGGCACAAGAGCTCCCACATCACACCGAGCAGGAGGACGACGATCAGCGGCGGGATGACCCGCGCCGCTGTCTCTTTCGCCATCTTGGCGTATCTGTCGAAACTTACCGGCTGCTTGGGAGACAGTGCGACGCTCGCCACCGGCGGCTTCGCCAGTGCCGTTGCCGGCTCCGTCTTGATAGCTTGCATGTTCATCGCACTGTCTCCGTCATTTCAGCTAGTCCGCATCGGTCCCAAACGTGTGTCTCAGGCTTCGACGCGCTTGATGGCGAGCGACTTGAGGTAGGCTGCCGGATTTTCGGGATCGAAGACCTTACCGTCGAAGAAGGTCTCCTTGCCGCGCGAGGTCGAAGTCGGGATTTCGGCGGCAGCGACGCCCATGGTCTTCGCCGCGTCACGCCAGATATCCTCGCGGTTGACCTTGGCGATCAGCGCCTTCGAGTCGAAGCCGGGCTCGTATTTGCCCCAGCGGATGTCCTCGGTCATGAACCAGAGGTCGTGGCTCTGGAACGGATAGGACGCGAAGTCCTTCCAGTACTTCATGATATGCGGCGAGTTCTCGACCACCTTGCCGGTGCCGTAGTCGAACTTGCCACGGGCGCGATCGAGGATGTCCTCGACCGGGCAGTTGATCCACTGCCGCTTGCCCATGATGGTGGCGAGCTCTTCCTTGTTCTCCATCTTGTCGGCCCACTGCTGGGCTTCCATGATGGCCATGGTGATGGCCTTCGCCGCCTTCGGATTCTTGTCGACCCAGGCCGCGCGCATGCCGAGCGACTTCTCCGGATGCTTGTTCCAGATCTCGCCGGTGTTCACCGCGGTGTAGCCGATCTTCTGGTGCACGAGCTGGCCGGGCCACGGCTCACCGACGCAGAACGCGTCCATGGTGCCGACCTTCATATTCGCCACCATCTGCGGCGGCGGCACGGTGATGGTCTCGACATCCTTGTCGGGATCGATGCCACCGGCGGCGAGCCAGTAGCGGATCCACAGGTCATGGGTGCCGCCCGGGAAGGTCATCGCCACCTTCACCGACTTGCCCGCAGCCTTCTTCTTCTCGAACGCGGCTTTCAGCGGCGCGACATCGAGGCCGACCTTCAGATCGGCATATTCATTGCCGACCGAAATGCACTGCGCATCGAGATTGAGACGCGCAAGGATGTACATCGGCGTCGGCTGATTGTTCTGGGTGACCTTGCCCGACGAGATCAGATACGGCATCGGCGTCAGGATATGCGCGCCATCGATGCCGTTGCCTTCGGAGCCGAGCACCATGTTGTCGCGCAGCGTGCCCCACGAGGCCTGCTTCGACACTTCCACATCGGGCATGCCGTATTTGGCGAACAGGCCCTTGTCCTTGGCAACGAATAGCGGACCGGCATCGCTCAGCGCGATGAAGCCGAGCTTGGCGCCTTTCACTTCGGGCCCGGCATCCTGCGCGAAAGCGCCGCCGGGGAAGTTCAGTCGGGCGGCCGCGAGCAAGGCAGCGGTTCCCGCGCCGGCTTTCAGAAGCTGACGGCGGCTGATCTTGCGGCCCGGCTTGTTGGTCTCTGACTTCGTCATGTGCTGCTGTCGTCCTTTCGCGCCTCGGATCGCCTGCACCGTCATTGGCCCCTCGTCACAGCGCACCTTGGGTCGAAGGCGTACGGACATAGCGGCGCGTCTGGGGGAAGCCCCATGATGGCAATGCTGGCTGGTGATTGATTGTGACGGCTACAATGGCGTCGCTAAGAACTATTCAAAGTTCGTGCCAACCGCTGCCTGATGGAAATTTCGATAAATTGCAGTCACTTACCTAAAGGCAACGAGACCAGCGCAGAGAACCACGCGCATCGAAAATTTGCGGGACGCTCATTTATTGTGCGACGCACGCGGAATAGGCAGCGAATTGTGAGGTACTATTTTGCCGACTTCATCGGCATGCCGACCCGTGGATCGGTGCTATCAACCGGATCCAATTTCTAGCGAACGGACCGCTTCATGCCGACCATTCCGGTGATCACCGAACCTGCCCTCTCGTCGCTTCGAAAGGCAATCAGCACCCTGAAGGCGGCGACCGTGGTGTCCGCGGCAGCGATCCTGTCTCAGGGCAAAAGCGACCTCGAAGCGAATGCGGCGGCAGCGTTCGGTCATTTCGAGGATGTCTCACGGCAACTTCATATGTTCCGAAAAGCTGTCCTTGAGGACGCGCTGATACCGACCAAAGACAACGCTGTCACTGTGGATGTCGATATCGATGCTCTCGATCGCGCCGTCGACGATGTCGATCTACAGATCGCACAAACCAAGAACGCACTCCACGCAGTCGTCGAGAGTTCTGATCGCAGCGGGCTCGAGGCGTTTGCCGAGCGCATCGGCGAACTCGGCCGCGCGCTGTTAGGCATGGTCACCCTCATCGCGCCATCGGCCGCACACGGCGACGCACCGTTTCTGTTCGATCAGTTCTTCCTTGAGTCGCTGCAGGAACTCTCGCAACGCGACTGGAGCGCGACCTGACCGCAGATCGCAAGACTGCTGGGATCGCTTACGCCTCGGCCTTTTCCGGCATCATCGGCTGCGGCACCGTGCCCTCGCCCGGCTTCATCCGGAAATTATAGGTCATCAGATGCCACGGCCCCGTGGCAGGCTGACCATCAGGCATAAAGGCATCGCTACGGTTCTCGACGGTGGCGATCAGATCGTCCTTCACGCCGAACACGACATCGGAGTCGAGATATTCGTCACCCTCGATGAAGACGTGGGTAATCAGCGGCTCATAACCGGGCGCGGCGACCAGGAAATGCACATGCGCCGGACGCATCGGATGGCGTCCAGTTTTTAGCACAAGATCTCCGGCCGGACCGTCGGTCGGGATCGGATAGCTGCAGGGCAGAATGGTTCGGAAAAACAGCCGGCCATCGCTGTCGGTGATTAAGCGCGCGCGCGACGACGGGCCCTGCGTGGCATAGCTGGCCTTCTGCGAGTCGTAGAAACCCTCATCATCGGCATGCCAGATATCAACCGGCACGCCGGCCAGCGGCTTGCCATCGAGATCGGTGACGCGGCTCTGCACGAACATGCGCTCACCCGTGAGGCCCGGAGAGATATCAGCGCCATGCGCCATCACAGGATGCTCGCCGACATAGAACGGTCCGAGCACCGTCGTCTGTGTGGCCCCCTCACGCTCCCTGTGGTTGACGGCGTCGACCAGCATCGAGACGCCCAGCACGTCAGAGAGCAAGATAAACTCCTGCCGGATCGGCGTGCATTTCTGGCCCGTGCGGGTCAGGAAGTCGATTGCCACTTCCCATTCACCGAAGGTGAGATCGGTCCTGCGAACATAGTCGTGCAATGACGTCACGAGTTCTTGCAGCAGGAATTTCGTGCGCGGATCGGACGTCTTGTCGAAACTCTGGATGACGGCCGCAGTGAGTTCAGTGTCATTGAATTGGGTCATAATTCCATCCTGAGCAACGCGACGCGATTACATCTTTAAGGATACACCAAACAGAGCTTCACGTAAGCTCGCCGCGCTACAAACCCATATGGACAACCGCCGATTTTCATCCATAGAAACGAGCCGCGTCCACACATCGGAGTGATGTTGCAATGCCGTCGTCCCAAAGCCTGAGCCTTTCGTCTGCGTCACCCGAACAGGTCGGCATGTCGACCATGGCACTGGCCCGCGTCGAAGCGCATCTCAAACAGCGCTATGTCGATGCCGGCCGCCTTCCCGGCACGCGCCTGCTGGTCTATCGCCGCGGCGAAATCGTGCACAGCACGGCACAGGGCTTTGCCGATGTGGAGCGCAAAGCCCCCGTCAAGGACGATACGATCTTCCGCATCTATTCGATGACCAAGCCGATCACGACAGTGGCCTTCATGATGCTGGTGGAGGAAGGACGCGTCGCGCTCGATGAACCCGTTCATAAATATATTCCCGAATGGGCAAATCTCGGCGTATTTCAGGCTGGCGTGACGGCACCATTCCTGACGAAGCCACCGGCCCGTCCGATGCAGATCATCGACCTGCTACGTCACACATCCGGACTCACTTACGGATTCCAGCAACGCACCAATGTCGATGCCGCCTATCGTGCGCTCAAGATCGGCGAGGTCGAGAAATCCGGTACACTGACGTCAATGATTTCAGATCTCGCCAAAATCCCTCTGGAGTTCTCGCCAGGCGACGCGTGGAATTATTCGGTCTCGACCGATGTGGCCGGCTATCTCATCGAGAAGATCGCCGGGAAACCGTTCGAACAGTTTCTGCAGGAGCGCATCTTCAATCCGCTCGGCATGACTGATACCAGTTTCTTTGTGCCTTCCGACAAGGCGCATCGCTTCGCCGCCTGCTACGCCGCCGATGGCAAGGGCGGTCTCACTTTGCAGGACGATCCCGCGACGAGTTCATTCTTGTCCCCGCCGTCGATGATCTCCGGCGGAGGCGGCCTGTGTTCGACAACCGCTGACTATCTCACCTTCTGCCGCGCACTGCTCAATGGCGGCGCGCTTGGCGACGTGCGCTTGCTGTCCCCAAAGACCATCGCATTGATGACCAGCAACCATCTGCCCGGCGGCCGCGATCTCACCGAAATGTCGAAGTCGATGTTCAGCGAAGCGAGCTATGCCGGCATCGGCTTCGGACTCGGATTTTCGGTAACGATGAATCCGGCCAAGACCATGATCCCCGGCAGCGCCGGTGAGTATGCATGGGGCGGCGCGGCGAGCACGGCATTCTGGATAGATCCGGCCGAACAGCTGATCGCAATCTTTATGACGCAGCTGTTGCCATCGAGCGCCTATCCGATCCGGCGCGAGCTGCGTACCATGATCTACTCCGCGATTACCGACAGCAATGTTTAGTAACGAACGGTATGATCAATATTGCTCAGTCGGTGCGCGCCACCAGGCACCGGTCGCGCTCAGCACGAATCAAATGAAATTCTCTCTCAGTGAGAATTTGGAATGAAACTTCCGGTGCGCATGCGACGTAGCAACAACCACCCACGGAATTGTGATATTACGTCGGTGCTACATAGGAGATCGTAAAGTGCGAAATTGCAGCTGGAAATCGCATGGAATGCTGCATGCCAGAGATTTGCAGCTTACGAATGCGAACGACTCTCAGTTATCCTGCGTGCGTCAGGCAAGTCACATGTGTATAGCATGATGACCAACTTGTACTTTCGCTTCCGCTGCAAGGCCCGTATCGATAGAAATTGAGTTCCGGTATTCGTTGGAAGTTTTGCAAGCAATGCGAAGTAGCAACGGAATACCGCAAGGTTTTTTGTACGATTGGATGACCTTCGCGATTACGTGTCGATCAATTCGAGCATCGCGACGATTTCAGCCATCCCAATCGTCATGACGATGTGTATAACAGAGATGCCTTTGAAAGTTAGCTTTAAGGGCTCTCGGGCTAAGAAGCTCTAACAAGAAAATAAAACCAAACTCCCTTATTCAAACAAACTGAATGGTGACGAATGAAGCAACGTAGCGCCGGCAAACCCGACATTGAGATGGGCAAGAGGATCCGTCTGCGTCGTGTTGAGCAGAAAATTTCGCAGGCGGATTTAGGCGAGAAGCTGGGCGTCAGCTTCCAGCAGGTTCAGAAGTACGAAAAGGGTGTCAATCGCGTTGGCGCAGCGCGTCTTCAGCAGATTGCGACGGCGCTCGATGTGCCGGTCACCTTCTTCTACGATGGCGATGGCAAGAGCCGCGAAGTGGAAAGCTTGCTGTTTCTCGATAGCGCTTTCAGCCTCCGCTTGCTTCGTGCGTACAGCCGCATCAAGAGCCAGACGGTCCAGCGCCAGATGGTCGTCCTGATGGAAGCGATTGCCGACGAAGAGAAGTAATCGTCGCATGGCCGCCGGAGCGACCCGGCCGCCGATCGGCTCGATTTCAATCCCCCCTCGACACGAAAAGAACTCGCCGTAACCGCGGCGAGATTTTTGCAGGTCTGCACCTAGCGGTGGCACAGTTGTTGCTGGAATATTCGTGAACCTCAGGGGGAGCGAACCATGTCTACAGCTACGATTACCGCCGTCGAACCAATCCGCAAGCCTCTCTATCAGTCGCTCTTCGTGCAGGTGCTTGTCGCCCTGCTGCTCGGCATCGTCCTTGGCATCGCCGTGCCGGACTTCGCCGTCGGCCTGAAGGTCTTCAGCGACGCCTTCCTCAAACTCATCTCCATGATTGTGGCCCCCATCGTGTTCTGTGTGGTGGTGCATGGCATTGCGGGTGCCGGCGACCTCAAGAAGGTCGGCAGGGTTGGCGTCAAGGCGCTGATCTATTTCGAGGCCATGACCACGCTGGCGCTCGTTGTCGGCCTGGTGCTGGCCTATCTGTTCGGCCCGGGCCACGGCATGAACATCAATCCGGCCTCGCTCGACGGCAAGGCACTTACGACGGTCGCAGACAACGCGCACAAGCTGCAGGGCGGCGGCATCGGCAGTTTCCTGCTCAACATCATTCCGACCACCTCGTTTGACGCTCTGGCGCGCAACGACGTGTTGCAGGTGCTGTTCTTCGCCATCCTCTTCGGCACCAGCCTGGCGCTGGTCGGCGGCGAGAAGGGCGAGCGGATTTCGAGCTTCATCGAAGCCGTATCGACCGTTCTGTTCCGCGCCATGGGATTGATCGTTCGCCTCGCCCCGATCGGCGTGCTCGGCGCTGTCGCCTATACGGTCGGACGCTACGGTGTCGGATCGCTGAAGCAACTCGTCTCGCTGGTGGTGCTGTTCTATGTCTCGGTGGCGATCTTCGTGTTCGGCGTACTCGGCGGCGTCATGGCGCTGGCCGGACTCAACATCATCAAATTCCTGAACTACCTGCGCGAGGAACTCACCATCGTGCTCGCCACCGCGTCCTCGGATGCGGTGCTGCCACAGATCATGCGCAAGCTCGAACGGCTCGGCGTCAAGGACAACGTGGTCGGCCTCGTGATCCCGACAGGCTACTCGTTCAATCTCGATGCGTTCTCGATCTATCTGACGCTGGCCGTGGTGTTCATCGCGCAGGCCACGAATACACCGCTGTCCTTCGGCGATCTGATGCTGGTGCTGGGCGTCTCGCTGGTGACGTCGAAGGGCGCCCACGGCGTACCGGGCTCAGCGATCGTGATCCTTGCCGCGACGCTGAATGCCGTGCCGAGCATTCCCGCCATCGGCCTCGTGCTGGTGCTGTCGGTAGACTGGTTCATCGGCATGGCCCGCGCGCTTGGCAACCTGATCGGCAACTGCGTTGCCACCGTCGTGGTCGGCGCATGGGAAGGCGATCTCGACCATGCCAAGGCGAAGCGTGTGTTGGATGGTGAAGAGCTCGTGGATGTAACGGCCGGCTAATTGCCTTCGGGACAAAAAAGAAGCGGCCCGAAGGCCGCTTCTCGATATCAGAACGAATGCTTCAAGCTTACGCCGGCGTGAGGATCGCGCGGCCGACTAGCTTGCCGTCTTTCAGGTCGTTCAGAGCGGCATTGGCCTTTGCAAGCGGCATCGGGCTCGTCGGGATCGGCTGCACCTTCTTGGTGCGCACCAGCTCCAACAGTTCCTTGGTCTCGCGGAGATTGCCGACATAGCTGCCCTGGATGGTCAGCGCCTTCATGGCGATCAGCGGCAGCGCCCAGGTGGCGCCGCCACCGAACAGGCCGACCATGATCAGCTTGCCGCCCTTGGAGAGCACGTCGAAGCCGAGCTGCGTCGTTGACGGAGTGCCGACCAGATCGATCACCGACAGGATCGGCTGACCGGCAGCCTTGGCAAGCTGCTCAAGCGCGTCGGGCGCATTGCCGTCCACGGCCGCCAGAGCGCCGGCCTTGATCGCCGCTTCGCGCTTTCGCGCATCGATATCGACAACGATGGCGCCCTTGCCGTCCATCGCCTTCAACAGTTCAAGCGCCATCAGGCCGAGGCCACCGGCCCCGAAGATCACGATCGGATTGCCGAGATCGCTCTCGATCTTCTTCAGCGCGCTATAGGTGGTGACGCCCGAGCAGGCGTAGGGCGCGGCGATAACCGGATCCATGCCCTTGAGGTCGATCAGGTAGCGCGGATGCGGCACCAGGAGGTGATCCGAATAACCGCCGTCGCAATGTACGCCGAGGCAGCGCGGCGCGAGGCAGAGATTCTCGTCACCAGCAAGACAGACCGCGCATTTGCCGCAGCCGATCCACGGATAGGCCAATGCGATATCGCCAATCTTGACGCCGCCGGCTTCCTGCTGCGCATCCGGACCGAAGGCGATGACTTCGCCGACAGTCTCGTGACCCATGGTGCGCGGCAGCGTGATGCCGCGATCCTTCAGCGACAGCTTCTTACGGCCATGACCGAGTTCATAGCCGCCTTCCCAGATGTGCAGGTCGCTGTGGCAGACGCCGGCAGCCTTCACGCGGATCAGCACCTGCGTGCCGGTCGGCTGCGGGGTCTGCTCGTCGACCTCGCCGAGCGGTTCGTTGAATTCGAGAACCTTGAAGCTCTTCATTATGTTTTCTCTCCCGGTTGAAGTTTCTTGTTATCCGCAGGATGGGTCGAGCGAAGCGAAACCCATCGCATAGAACCCGATCATGATGGGTTTCGCGACGACGCTCTACCCATCCTGCAGGGTCTCAGCCATGCGCTGCGCTTGCGCTCCTGATCGCTTCCCATACCTTGATGGGCGACAGCGGCGTATTGAGCTGCGTGATGCCCAGTGGTTGCAGCGCATCCAGCACGCCATTGACGATGCAGGGCGGACCACCGATCGCGCCGGATTCGCCGCAGCCCTTCGAGCCGATCGGGTTGGTGACGCAGGGTGCCGAACCATCCAATGTCACTGACAGAGGTGGCAGGTCACCGGCGCGCGGAATGCAGTAATCCTGATAGCTGGCTGTGATGAGCTGGCCATCCTCGTCGTAATAAACGTTCTCGAACAGCGCCTGGCCAATGCCTTGCGCCACGCCGCCGTGGATCTGGCCGGTCACCAGCATCGGATTCACCGCCACGCCGACATCGTCTACCGTGGTATAGCGAACGACATTGGTGATGCCGGTCTCCGGATCGATCTCGACCTCGCAGATATGCGTGCCGTTCGGCCAGGTCGGACCATCCGCCACGCCGGTGGACTCGACGCTGAGCTGTTCGCCGTCTTCGGCTTTCGCGATCTCGAACAGGCCAACGCGCTTGTCGGTGCCGACGACAGTGAGGAAGCCTGCGGAATATTCGATGTCCTCCACCGAAGCTTCGAGCATATTGGCCGCCTTCTCGCGCGCCTTGGCGATCATGTCGGCGGCCGACACCACCGCGGCAGTGCCGCCAACGAACAGCGAACGCGAACCGACACTACCCATGCCGACGATGACGTCGGTATCGCCCTGGATCACATCGATCTTGTCGATGCCAATGCCAAGGGCTTCAGAGACGAGCTGCGAATAGGCGGTCTGCAGGCCCTGCCCCATCGCCATAGTGCCGGAATGCAGGATAACGCGGCCATTGGCCGTGGCGCGCAGACTGACCTTCTCGGTGGTGCCCGGGCCACCAGTCCATTCGATGTAGCTGGTCAGCCCGCGGCCGTAGAGAAGACCCTTCTTCTTCGCCGCCTTCTTGCGCGCGGCGAATCCGTCCCAATCCGACAATTCGGTGGCGCGGTCGAGCATGTGCGCGAAAGCGCCGCTGTCATAGGTCTGGCCGACGGCGTTCTTGTAGGGAAACTGCGTCGGCTTGATGTAATTCACCTTGCGGATGGCGCGCGGATCCATTCCCATCTGCCGTGCGGCGGCATCCATCAGACGCTCGATGATGAACACGGCTTCCGGACGTCCGGCACCGCGATAGGCGCCCACCGGCGCGGTGTTCGTGATGACCGCCTTGATATCGTAATGCACGTTCTGCAGGTCGTAGACGCCGGTCTGCACGAACGGTCCCAACACCAACGGAATGATGACAGCGGTGGCCGACATATAGGCACCAGTGCCGCCGATCGAACGGACGCGATAGGCCAAGATCCGACCCTTGGCATCGAGCGCGAGTTCTGCCGTCGACGTCAGATCGCGACCATGAGTCCCGCCAACGAATTCGTCGGTGCGATCGCCGCGCCAGCGGATCGTCTTGTTCAGCTTCACGGCTACATAGGCGACGACGCCGTCTTCCGGATACAGGCTCGTCTTCTGGCCGAAACCGCCGCCGATATCGCCCACCACCACGCGGATCGATTCCTTCGGACGCTTGAGCACCGCGTCGGCAAGGATATCGCGGGTCGATGCCGGAGTCTGCGACTGCACGTACAGTGTCAGCTTGCCGGACTTCTTGTCGACTTCAGCGATGGTCGAGCGCGGCTCCATGGCCGATGGCACGAGACGCTGACTCACGATGTCCAGCGACACCGTATGCTTGGCAGCGGCAAAAGCAGCCTCCACCTTGGCAGGATCGCCATAGCTGGTGGCTGCAACGATATTGTCCGGCGCATCCGGCCAGACCACCGCCGCACCGGGCTTCATCGCCTCGACGGGATCGACCACCGCCGGCAGGACGTCATAGCTGATGTCGATCGCCTCGGCCGCGAGCTGGGCAGCAGCGCGCGACGTAGCGACGATTGCCGCCACCGCTTCGCCAGCGAACCGCACGACCTCGTGCGCGAGCAGCCGGCGCGGCGGAAAGGTCGCCGCCGAGCCGTCGGGACGCTTGAAGATCGGCAGCGTCGGCAGCGTGCCGACATCGTCGGCCACGAGATCCGCGCCGGTATAGATCGCCTCGACGCCGGGCATCGCCTTGGCGGCGGCCACGTCAATCGCGGTGATCTTCGCATGGGCATGCGGCGAGCGCAGCAGATGCAGCCACAGCGCGCCGTCTTCCGGCTTGTCGTCGATGAATTTGCCCTGCCCGGTGAGAAGTCTTTGATCTTCAAGGCGCTTGGGAGAAAGACCGGCGCCGAAGCGCAGATTGCCGGGCAGAATGTTCATCAGACGTCCTTCAATGGCGAGCCTTACGGGCGGGCTGTATGGTTTCTAGCCCAGAAAGACCGCGTGAGCCAACAGGCCAGCCGCACAAGGCTGAGTGACAGAATGTGCATGAGCGCTGCTCGTTTGCGCGTCTGGCGGCAACGACATCGATCAGCCGACATCCCGCAAAACAGCCTCGATCACCTTGCGCTCGTCCGCGGTCAAAGCCGGCTGCGGGGCCACGGGGTCGCCGACCTCATAGCCCTGGATCGCGAGGCCCGTCTTGATGCAGGCCGCCAGATTATAGCGCGCGAAGGCCTCGTTGAGCCGCCACATCCGCCGCTGCAAGACCATGGCCTCGTCCCAGCGATGCGCCTTGCAGAGATTGTAGAGTTCGACGCTCTGCTTCGGCACGACGCAGGCCGGGCCCGCCATCCAGCCGACGCCGCCGATCAGCATGACGGCTGACGGAATATGCGCCGAGGCGGCAAACACTTTCAGTTTGTCGCCGCAGCGGTTGATGATCGACAACAGCCGGCCGGTATTGGTGGAGGCATCCTTGATATACTGGATGCGCGGATGCTCGGCGAGCCGCGCCACAACATCGAGCGTCAGATCCGAACGCTGGAATTGCGGATTGGTGTAGATCACCACGGGAATATCGACGGCATCGGCGATGGCGCGGAAGTAGGATTCGATCTGCGCATCCTTGAGCGGGAAATACGCTTCGAGAATAGCCAGGATGCCGGTGGCGCCGAGCTTCTGATACGACTTCGCCTGCGCCACCGCATCGACCGTCGAGGTCGATGCCACGCCTGCCACCACCGGCACGCGCCCGCCTGCCGCCTCGATCGTGGCCTGCACCACCGTCCTGCGCTGCTCGCGGTTGAGATAGGCGAATTCACCGGTTGAGCCGAGCGGCGTCAGGCCATGCACGCCCGCGCTGATGAGATCGCCGCACAAGCGGCCCAGCACATCGGTGCGGATACGCCCCTCGTCGTCAGCGGGCGAGACGAGATAGGGAAACACGCCGTGGAAATCTGGCATCGCATCAGGCCTTCGGCTTGAAATTCTCGATCACGCGCAGCAGCACGCGCGCACCGACCTCGACATCCGCATCGTCCACATGCTCGGCAGGATTGTGGCTGATGCCGCCACGACAGCGCACGAACAGCATCGCCACATCGGCAATATCGATCATCGCCATGCCGTCATGGCCGGCACCGCTCGGCAGCTCGAACGCGCGATAACCCTCGGCAGTAATTGCATCGGCGATCTGCTTCTGCAGCCAGGGCGCACACGGCACCGTGCGATTCTCATGGGTGATGTTGATCTGCAGATCGAGCTTGCGCGCTTTGGCGATCGACTCGATCTCACGCACCATGTCGGTGATGGCGAGCTTGCGATAGGAATCCTTTGGCGACCGGATATCCATGGTGAACGATACCAGCCCGGGAATGACATTGGTCGCACCCGGCATCGCATTGATATAACCCACGGTGCCGACAAGACCGCCGCGGTCCGACTGGCAGAACTCCTCGATCGCAACGATACATTCGGCGGCGCCCACCAGCGCATCGCGCCGCATCGCCATGGGTACCGTGCCGGCATGACCGGCCATGCCGTGCAACTCGACAGCAAGCCGCGTCGCACCCGAAATGGCAGTCACGACCCCTACCGGAAGCTTCTGCGCTTCAAGCACGGGCCCCTGCTCGATATGCAGTTCGAGATAGGCGAGCAATTCGCCGGGCGCGCGCGCTGCGGCGCCGACGTGATCGGGATCGAGGCCGAAGGTGATCATCGCCTCGCGCATCGAGACGCCCGCTTTGTCGCGGCCGCCGAGCACGCTCTCGACAAACGTCCCGGCCACCGCACGGCTGCCGAGCAGCGTCGACGCAAAGCGCACACCCTCCTCGTCAGCGAAGGCGGCGATCTCGATGGCGAAGGGCAAACGAAGGCCACGGCGGTTGAGGTCGCCGACGCAGGAAATCGCCGTGATGATCCCGAGCGGTCCGTCCCAGCGGCCTGCATCGCGCACGGTGTCGTAATGGGAGCCGAGCATCAGGCACGGCAGACCGGGCTGGTCGCCTTCATAGCGTCCGCAGACATTGCCGATCGCATCGATGCGCGCCCGCATACCGGCTGCCTGCATCCAGCCGATGATCAGTTCGGCGGCCGCACGATGTTCCGGTGTAAGGAATATTCGCGTGATGTTGTCCGGCGCTTCCGAAATAGCAGCCAGCGCGTTGATGCGTTCGACGACCTCGCCGCCGAGCGATTGGCCGGAAGCTCCGACGACTTTCTCTTCCATCGCAATCATGCTTCTTTGTTCAGACCACAGACCCGGCTGGGACTTGAACGATTTAGATCGTCAATACTAGTGCGGCCAGCGGGCCAAAGCGAATCCGCGCTCGGCCTCGCGGGAAACTAGCAGATTTCGACGCGCCGACGACAGGAGCCCCCTGATGCCAAAGCAAGACTCGTCGAGTAGGGATGAGGCCTTTCTCAGGCTTTCTTTCGACGCTGCACGCAAAGCCGTGGAGCGCGGCAACCATCCGTTCGGCGCGATCCTGGTCGATGCGCACGGCAAGGTCCTGATGGAAGCCGGTAACGCCTTCATGCCCTCTCATGACGGCACCGCCCACGCAGAGCGGCTGCTGTGCAGCGAAGCCTCGATTGCCTATGACGAGACCGAGCTAAAGACCTTCACGCTGTATTCGTCGGCAGAACCCTGCGCCATGTGCGCGGGCGCGATCTACTGGGTCGGCATTGGACGGCTGGTTTATGGGCTCGGCGAAGCAAGACTCAAGGCGATCACCGGCGCACATCCGGAGAATCCCACACTTGATTTGCCTTGCCGCAATGTCTTTGCTGCCGGGCAGAAGAGCATCGAGGTCGTCGGACCGCTGCTCGAAGACGAGGCAGCCGCTCAACACGAGAATTTCTGGGCGCAGCTGCGTTAGCGGCACGCGCGCTGGAGCTTGCAAAAAACTGAAGGCGCCGCGAGGACATCGCGACGCCATCAGCCTGGAGATTGGCTTTGGAGAATTAGCCCCGGAAGTCAGCTCAGATCAGAACTTGACGGTGACGCCGGAATAGAGCGAGTCCTCGCGGCACGATCCCGGCGCAAACGTGGTGCACGGCAGGCTGGCATTCTCATCCAAGCCGAACTTGTTCCGCCAGAGCCGATAGGCCACCCACACGTCGACATTGTGAGTGTATTTCGGTCCCCAGATCGCCTTGCTGGCGTCGAAGGTCAGACGGATCGGTTCGGCGTTGATCTCCATCTTGGTTGCCGTGCCGATGATCTGGCCGTTCTCCGAACCTTTCGGCCCGTAGAAGCCGGCCCGGCCGCTGATCGCGAAATAGTCCATGCTCGGGGGCAGGAAGCCGAGATCCATGTAGTAATTGAGTTCAACGGCCCAGGTCGGGTTGAACTGGCGGTTGCCATCGATGTTGCACGAGACGCCCGGGATTTGACCGGGAGCGCCGGCGTAACCGCACTGCGTAAAGGTGCTGCGGTTGGCGAATTCGTAATAGAACAACGGATTGACGTTGAAGAAGCCCTTGTAGGGAAGATCGAAAGCGAATTGCAGACCGGTCACGACGTCGCGCTTGGATGCGGAGAAGAACCGGTTTTCAGTGCTGCCATCCGCACCGATGACGAACGACACGTTGCGCAGCGGGCCCATCGAGAAGGCCTTGGTGTTGAAGACCTCGTTGAAGCCGATCGTGCTGCGGATCAGGCCGTAGATTTCTGTTGCGCCTTCGCAGCCCGTGATCGGACGCAGCGGATCGGCGCACGGATTAGCCGGGCTGCTCTTGCCCGCCTTCTCGAGGCCGATGTTGAAGAAGTTGGTGCCGTAGGTCCACACGTCGAAGTGGGTGAAGGCGAAGACCTGCTTGGTGGTCTTGGCGGTGACGCCGGGATCAACCGCCCCCCACTGATAGGCATAGGTGAAACGGTTATCGATCAGCAGGAAGAACGGCAGATCCGGGATCGGCTTTGCCTTGACCGGCATGGCCGCCATGTCGGCAGCGCCTGCCGAGCCTGTCGGCACCATGGCTGTTAGCGACAGCAACGTCGCGGCTGCGATTGCGCGGAAAAGATTGGCCATTGGAATTACCCCCACCTGTTGACAATGATTGCGTGCCTCTCGCGAGAGAGTTGTTGCAATCAGTCCGGGTGAGAAGCCTCAACTTTTTCCAATAGTTGCCACGGATTTCATCAGGGATGCCCAGTGAAATCAGTATTTTATGCTTGAAGCATCGTGTTTTCGGGATGGTGAAATGACACCATGCGAGCGCGTGTAAGACACGCGCTTAGAGACTGTAAAGATTGGTATTTTGCGACGTTCTGTCGCAGGTTTCCGAACGAAGCTCAGATGGTGAATTCACACTGTGATTCCGCGTTTGCACCGCAAGAAAATCACTGCCCAACTTCTCAACACACGAGAAAATCCGGATCTCGAATTCGTTGCACATGTACCAGAACTGCAACACTTCAGACCAAGTATACAATGCGAAAGTCGAATAAACGTCATTCAATCAATGAAAAGACCGAGCCTCACGCCATTGCGTCGACAGGAATCGCCCAAGAAAGCGATCCAGTCCAAAAATAAGGCAGACGCTGGCGCTTATTCGAGATTTACGCTGCATTCCAATCCGGCACACACTTGCCGCAAACCTCCTTTTCACGCGTGAGTAGCGAATGTTGGATTCGGGATCGGGACACGCGCGTTCGGGGACGGTGCTTCTGCAGACCATCGGTCTGACCAAGCGCTATGGCAGTTTCCTCGCCAATGACGCCATCGACATCGCGATCCGTCCGCAGGAGATTCACGCGCTGCTCGGCGAGAACGGCGCCGGCAAATCCACGCTCGTCAAAACCATCTACGGCCTGATCCAGCCGAGCGAAGGCGAGATGCTCTGGCAGGGCGAGAAGATGGTCCTCGCCGGCCCGCATGATGCGCGCGCGCGCGGCATCGGCATGGTGTTCCAGCATTTCTCGCTGTTCGACAATCTCACTGTCGCCGAGAACGTTGCCCTTGGCCTCGACGGCAAGGAATCCTTCAAAGCGATGTCGGCGCGGCTCGAACAGGTGTCGCAGCAATATGGTCTGCCGCTCGATCCGAAGCGCGAGGTCTGGCAACTCTCGGTCGGCGAACGTCAGCGCATCGAGATCGTGCGCGTGCTGATGCAGAATCCGAAATTCCTGATCCTCGACGAGCCCACCGCCGTGCTGACACCGCAGGAGGCCGATCAGCTCTTCGTCGTGCTGGAGCGCCTGAAGTCGGAAGGCCGCGCGATCCTTTACATCAGCCACAAGCTCGACGAGGTGAAGCGGCTCTGCGACACCGCCACGATCCTGCGCGGCGGCAAGAAGATCTCGACCTGTCTGCCGCGCGAAGAAACTGCCGCATCACTGGCGCGCATGATGGTCGGCACCGAGATCAAGCAGGTGAAAGCCGCCGCCAACCGGCAGACGACGGTGCCACGGCTCGTGGTCAATGATCTCAGCCTCGCGCCCGACGAACCACATGGCGTGCATCTGAAAAACATCTCGCTGGAGCTGAAGGGCGGCGAGATCCTGGGGATCGCTGGCGTCGCCGGCAATGGGCAGGACGAGTTCTTCGCGGCGCTCTCCGGCGAGCGTCTCGCCAAAGATCCCGGCACCATTGTCATCGACGGTCACGCAGCCGGACATCTGTCGATCACCGCGCGCCGCAAGCTCGGCGCCGCCTTCGTGCCCGAAGAACGGCTCGGCCACGGCACCGCGCCGCGCATGCGCCTGTCGGAGAACGCGCTGCTCACCGGCCACGCCGCATCCGGCATGGTGCACAACGGTTTCATCAATACGGCGGCAACGCTCGCGACCGTCGACCGCGCCACCGCGAGCTTCGACGTGCGCAAGGCCAAGCGCGATCCGGAAGCCGCCAGCCTTTCCGGCGGCAACCTGCAGAAATTCATCGTCGGCCGCGAGATTTTGCGTAATCCCATCGTGCTCGTGGTCAGCCAGCCGACATGGGGCGTCGATGCCGGCGCCGCCGCCGTCATCCGTCAGGCGCTGCTCGATCTTGCCGCTGCGGGCGCGGCCATCCTTGTCACCAGCCAGGACCTTGACGAACTCGCTGATATCGCCGACCGCATCGCTGTGATGTTCCACGGTCACCTGTCCGAGCCGTTAATGACGGCGGATGCCGACAGGGAAACGCTGGGCCTGTTGATGGGCGGCAGCGCACTCACGCCAAAGGACGTGCCCGATGCAGTTGGTGCTTGAGAAGCGCGCGGAGCGATCGACCATCATCGCGCTGGTATCGCCTGTTATCGCCATCGGGCTGACCATCGTAACCATGAGCATCCTGTTCGTGATCATCGGCAAGAATCCGATCGCGGCGCTCAACGTCTATTTCATCACGCCGCTCACCGACGCCTATTCGCTGCAGGAGCTGGCGGTGAAGGCGGCGCCGCTGGTGATGATCGCCATCGGCCTGTCGCTTTGTTACCTCGCCAATGTCTGGAATATCGGCGCGGAGGGACAGTTCCTCGTCGGTGCCGTGGCGGGCAGTTGGCTTGCGGTGAAGACCAACGGCACCGATGCCGGCGTCTGGGTCTTGCCGGCGATGCTGCTGCTCGGTGCCATCGCGGGCGCGCTCTATGCGTTGATCCCGGCCTTCTGCAAGGTGCGCTTCGGCGCCAGCGAAATTCTGGTCAGCCTGATGCTGGTCTATGTGGCCGACCTGCTGCTCGATTATCTCGTCCGCGGCCCGTGGCGCGATCCCAAAGGGTTCAACTTCCCGACCACGGCCGAATTCGATCCGGTCGCCACCGTGCCCCTGCTGTTCGAGGGTGGACGGCTGCATCTCGGCGCGGTCATCGCGCTGGTGATCGTTGTTGCCGCTGCGGTCCTGCTCGGCCGCACTATCAAGGGTTTTGAAATCCGCGTGGTCGGCGCGGCACCGCGGGCGGCGCGCTTCGGCGGCTTCTCATCCAACCAGCTCGTGCTGCTGACTTTCGCAATTTCCGGCGCGCTGGCCGGCCTCGCGGGGATCATCGAGGTCGCCGGCCCCGTTGGTCATCTGCAGCCCGGCATCTCGCCCGGCTATGGCTTCACCGCGATCATCGTTGCATTTCTCGGACGGCTCAACCCGGTTGGAATACTAATTGCAGGGCTTTTCCTGGCGCTGACATTTATCGGCGGGGAGCAAGCGCAGATCGCCATGAAGATCCCACTCGATATCACCAAGGTGTTTCAGGGCATCCTGCTGTTCTATGTGCTCGCCTGCGACAGCCTGATCCTGTACCGGATCAAGCTCATCATGCCGCAGCGGAAGGTCGCCGATGGAGCTGCTTGAAGCCATCATCCTTGCCGTACTCGCGGCGTCGACACCGCTGCTGCTCGCCGCCTCTGGCGAGTTGCTGGTGGAGCGCGCTGGCGTGCTCAATCTCGGCGTCGAAGGCATGATGATCGTCGGCGCCGCCTGCGGCTTTGCCGGCGCCTGGGCCACCGGCTCGACCTTCATCGGAGCGCTGTGCGGCATTCTCGCCGGCGTCGCGCTATCGCTGGTGTTTGCACTGATGACGCTCGGCCTCGCCGTCAATCAGGTCGCCACCGGTCTCGCGCTGACCATCCTGGGCATCGGCGTGTCCGGCCTGATCGGTGCCGGCTTTGTCGGCGAACGCATCAGCACAGCGCCACGTCTGTATATTCCCGGCCTGACCACGCTCCCCTTCGTCGGCAAGATCCTGTTCGGTGAAGATGCCTTCGTCTACGTCTCGCTCGCGCTGATCATCGGAATGTCCTGGTTCCTCTATCGCACCCGGGCGGGGCTGGTCCTCCGCGCCATCGGCGACAATCACGTCTCCGCCCATGCGCTCGGTTATCCCGTGCTCAAGATCCGCATGTTCGCCGTGATGTTCGGCGGCGGCTGCGCGGGTCTGGCCGGCGCCTATCTGCCGCTGGCCTATACGCCGTTCTTCGTACCCGGCATGACCGCCGGCCGCGGCTGGATCGCGCTGGCGCTGGTGGTATTCGCCTCATGGCTGCCGGGGCGCCTCGTGATCGGCGCCTATCTGTTCGGCGCGGTCTCGATCTTGCAACTTCATGCGCAGGGCTGGGGCGTCGGCGTGCCCTCGCAACTAATGTCCGCACTGCCCTATCTCGCAACCGTCGTCGTGCTGGTGCTGATCTCGCGCACCCGCAGCGGCGGCTCCACGGCGCCGGCAGCATTGGGCACGGTATTCGTGCCCGACCGCTAAAGACATTCTCGCAAGACTATCTCGCAAACAGGAGACGCGTATGAACAGGAAAGCACTTGCAGCCGCCGCCCTACTGCTGGCCACCGGCCTCGGATTGGGTGCAGCCGTCGCCGCCGACAAGCTGAAAGTCGGCTTCGTCTATATCGGCCCGGTCGGAGATTTCGGCTGGACCTATCAGCACGAAGTCGGCCGCCAGATGATCGTCAAGGAATTTGGCGACAAGATCGAGACCACCTATCTCGAAAACGTCAGCGAAGGCCCGGACTCCGAGCGCTCCATCGAACAGCTCGCGCGCGCCGGCAATCAGCTGATCTTCACGACATCGTTCGGCTATATGGACCCGACGCTCAAAGTCGCCAAGCGCAATCCCAAGGTGATGTTCGAACACGCCACCGGCTTCAAGCGCGACAAGAACATGTCGAGCTATTCCGGCCGCTTCTTCGAAGGCCGCTACATCCAGGGCCTGATCGCCGCCAAGATGTCGAAGAAGGGCGTGCTCGGCTATATCGGCTCGTTCCCGATCCCGGAAGTGATCTCCGGCATCAATGCCACCATGCTCGCCGCGCAGAAGATCAATCCGGACATCAAGATCAAGATCATCTGGGTCAACACCTGGTTCGATCCCGGCAAGGAAGCCGATGCCGCCAAGGCGCTGCTCGATCAGGGCGCCGACGTGATCATGCAGCACACGGACTCGCCGGCGGCCATGCAGGTCGCCTCCGAACGCGGCGCCCTCGCCTTCGGCCAGGACTCCGACATGATCAAGTTCGGCCCGAAGACGCAGCTCACTGCGGTCACCAACAACTGGGGCCCGTATTACGTCGAGCGCGTCAAGGCGGCCCTCGATGGCACCTGGAAGTCGGAAGACACCTGGGCCGGCCTGAAAGAGAAGATGGTCGTGATGGCGCCCTATACCAACATGCCGGATGACGTGAAGAAGATGGCGATGGACACCGAAGCCGCCATCATCGCCGGCACGCTGAAGCCGTTCAAATGCCCGATCATGGGACAGGACGGCAAGGAAGTGGAATGCAAGGGCGGCGACGCGCTGGACCCCGGCCAGGTGCTCGGCATGAACTTCTATGTGAAGGGTATCGACGACAAGATCCCGGGCAAGTAGGCACCGCCGGTCCTCTCGCGAGATATCCGGACGATAGCGTCCGGATATCTCGTTGATGACCGTCGGAGATTCGCTCCGACGGATCACATCTTCTGAACCCAGAACTGATACATCGAAATGAACGTATAGGGATTCTCGGTTTCGAACACATGCCACGACCCAAGATCGGTCATGGCAATGTCTGCAGGAAATCGCTGACGATATTTTCGCTTCGTCGCGACGTCGACATCGAAGCCGAGAAACCGCAGATCGTTATCCTTCAGGAACCGCTCGATCTGCGGCAGTGTCATGCGATGTTCCTGCCCGTGAAACAGCAGGTCGCGGCAGTCGCTCAGGCTGAAGAAATCCGATGTCAATGTCACGTTCTTGAGCGGCATGCCGTCCTCGCAGGCGAGCAATTCCTGCCGGCAGAGACGAATGTCCGCGGGTACGGGCCGATAGCCACGCTCCGCGATGAATGCGCGCGCGGCGACGATGTCCCGTCTGGCGATCTCGCTATAGAGCGCGATCTGCATCACCCCATCGGGCTTCAACAGCGACACCAATATGCGCCATGCAGCGAATGGATCGGCGAGATGGTGCAGCACACCGCTCGATTCGATCATCTCGAACGTGTGGCCGATCGACGACAACTTCATAATGTCGGCATGGGCATGGCGCAGATTGCGGATGCCGAGCGCACGCGTCTGCCGCCGCGCATAACTCAGCGATTTCAAACTGAGATCAACGGCGAGGACCTGCGCGTCACGGAATCTCTGTGCCGCGTGGATAGCCGAGCGGCCCGTGCCGCAACCAGCCACCAGGATGTTGACCGATCCCTCCTTGCCACCGGGTATGAAGGACGAGTCAGGAAATTGTTCGGAGAGAAACGCATCGAGCGTCGTTGATGGACCAATCGGCTCCGCAGCGAGCCACTGCGGATAGGGATGCTCCTCATAGTGGCTGCGGACCTGCAACGACACGTCGTCCTCGACCGGCGTCAAGGCCGGCATGAGGGAGCTGAGCCGCCGTTCCTCTTGCCAGGCGCGTATCTGCTGATCCAGCACGGCGCCGACGCTATCCGGCCAGCGGCGATCGAGAAGACGCTCCGGATTGGCGAGAGCATGGAGCGGCATATAGCTGGCAATCGCCAGGAGCGACAAAGCTGACACGGACGCTCCCGACGCTAGTCTGGCAGCAACGTCGCTCCGCAACGACTCGACGTGCTCTGCCTCGATTGCAGATAGCGCAAAGACATAGCTGTTGATGAAGCACTGCCGTGCGACGGCAGAGAACAGCGTCAGCACGGGTGCTGGCACCGCGGCGCCGGATAGGCCTTGCGCAGTGCTCAGGAGAACGAAGCGAAGCTCGGTCGCGAATTTTTCCAGCAACGGGTTCGACACGGGTGTCGCCTGCAGCACGGCGCGCAGCAGTGAATCCCCGGCAAACGCTGCTATTCCCGACGAAGCCAGTATCGCCTCTGCCGGCTGCGACCGAAAATCCGGATCGGCAAGCCGCGCCATGCCCGATCTCAATGCATCACTGAGCACGAGAAAGGTCGCGCAGGCAGGCGCAAGGGTGGACGGCCTCACCCACGCCTCGGAGATCGCACGCTCCAGGATCGATCTGATATCGCCGGCATCGGGCCGAAGCAGCGGCGACTGCAGGCAAGCAGCCACCGTTGCTTTCGTCTCAAACGTCTCCTGTACGGCCAGTGCCCGGCACGACAGCCGCAGCGCCTGTGCGATATCCCCGTTCTGCAACAACAGCCTTGCCAGGGCGCACAAGGCCTCCGGCCAGTCCGGCTTCAGCGCCAGCGCATGACGATAAGCCTCCTCGGCGTCCCGTTCACGCGCCAATTCGATGAACGCCCATCCACGACCAAGCCATGCTTCGGCAAGACGCGAATTGATTGCGAGTGCCTGATCGTAAGTCGCGCACGCATCACCGTATTGTCGGAGCCCGAGCAAGGCACTTGCCTTGTTGACGATGACCTCCGCATAGTTCGGACGCAGTGCGATGGCCCTGTCGAAAGCAATGATGGCTTCGGCGTATCGCTTGAGGTCGTTGAGAACAGTCCCTCGGCCATTCCAGGTATCGGCAACGGCAGGATTGATCGCCAGCGCTCCGTCAAAGCGCTGCAAGGCCTCCGCCGGACGCTTCAATGCCTTCAGAACGAGACCGTAATTGTAGAAAGTCGCATCCGACGACGCGTCGAGCTGAAGAGCCGTCTTGATAAATGGTTCCGCCTCGGCATGGCGTTTCAACTGGCTGAGAACGACGCTCAGGAGGTTGAGCGTGGCAATGTGTCTGGGCTGCTGCCGGAGGACTTTCCTTAGTCCTCGCTCCGCATCCTCAAGCTGGCCCGACTGCAAGAACGCAATAGCTTCCCGAAAACTGAACTCGACCGGTGCCGACATGAGTGTGCCGAAAGAACCTGAGAAAAATCTGCAATATTTCTCTCAATTACCAGCACAGCCTGCGACTTTAAAGCGCACTTTTCTCTCACCCCCTACCTTGACACCGCAGTTTTCTTAATGGGTCTGCATCGCCTTCGCCGCCGCGCCGTGTCGGCGGATCAGATCCGCGATATCCAGCCCCGGGATCGCACCGTCGATCACGCGCCATGCGCCGCCCACCATCACGCGGTCCGCACGATGCGCACCGCACAACACCAGCGCCGCCAGGGGATCGCCATGGCCGGAGAAGCGCAGCTCGTCGAGTTTGAACAGCGCGAGATCGGCCATTTTGCCGACCGCGATCTCGCCGAGCTCCGGCCGCCCCACACAGGCCGCCGAGCCTTTCGTCGCCCAGCGCAATGCATCCTTGTGACTGACGCGCCCGACGCCGTAACGCGCCCGCTGCAGCAGAAATGCCGCGCGCACTTCCTGCATCAGATTCGATCCGTCATTCGACGCCGAACCATCGACGCCGAGGCCGATGCCGACGCCGGCATCCTCCATCTCGCAGACCGGGCAGCAGCCAGAGGCCAATAGCTGATTGCTGCAGGAGCAATGACTGATGGTAGTCCCGGCCTTGCCGAGCCGCAGCATTTCCGCCCCGTTGAAATGAATGCCATGCGCCAGCCAGGTGCGTTTATTCAGCCAGCCGGTCTGCTCCAGATAATCCAGCGGACGGCAGCCATAGATCTCCTCGCAATAGCGGTTCTCGTCCTCGGTCTCGCCGAGATGCGTATGCAGCCGCACATCGAGCTTGTCGGCCAGCGCGGCGGTCGAGGCCATCAGGGAGGTCGTCACCGAGAATGGCGAACACGGCGCCAATGCGATCTGCACCATGGCGTCCTCGCCGCGCTGGTGGAATTTCGCCACCACGCGCTCGCTATCAGCCAGGATCGTGTCCTCGTCCTGCACCACGCTGTCCGGCGGCAATCCGCCGTCCTTCACCGAACGGTTCATCGATCCCCGCGTCAGCAGCACGCGCATGCCGAGCCGCTGCGCCACCGCCACTTCGATATCGACGGACTGTTCGAGGCCGGCCGGAAACACATAGTGGTGATCGGTGGTCGTCGTGCAGCCCGACAGCAACAATTCCGACATCGCCACGCTGACGCCGAGATGGAGATTCTCGGGCGTCAGCCGCGCCCAGACCGGATACAGCGCCTGCAGCCAGGGAAACAGCTCGCGATCCAGCGCTGCCGGCAAGGCCCGCGTCAGCGTCTGGTAGAAATGATGATGCGTATTGATCAGCCCCGGCAGCACCACATGGGCGCTCGCATCATAGACCGCCACATCCGCTGTTGCCGGCTGGCCGCCGGCCGGCACCAGTTCGACAATCCGGCCATTCCTGACGACAATGCCGCGCTCGGCACCCTCGGCGAAAATGCCGAGCGGATCCTTGATCCATGTGGCCTGCGTTTCTGTCATGGCTCATCTCCTTAGGTCCTGGACCCGACCTTGCAATTCAGGGACCAGCCACGAATACTTCGATTTGTTCTGCAATTGTCGGCGACTTGGCGTCGGTCTTGCAAGGTTCACAATGATACTTCAAGGGGTCATTGCCGAGTGAAAGCATAACCGCCCTATGGATTTGAATACGGTCACGTCCGTTGCCCGCCCTACGACGCGGGAACAGCTGCCGACATGGAGTGCCGGGGATGCATGGCTCGCCGGGGGCACCTGGCTTTTCTCCGAACCGCAGACCCACCTGACGCGGCTGATCGACCTCACCGATCTCAAATGGCCGGCCCTCACCGTCACGGACGGCGAATTGCAGATCGCCGCGACATGCACCGTGGCGCAACTGGACGCGCTGGCCTGCCCGCCGGACTGGATCGCATCGCCCCTGATCAATCAATGTTGCCGCGCCTTCCTCGCGTCTTTCAAGATCTGGAAGACCGCAACGGTCGGCGGCAATCTCTGCATGTCGCTACCGGCCGGCCCGATGATCGCGCTCACCGCCGCGCTCGATGGGGTCTGCACGATCTGGAAGGCCGATGGCAGCGTGGACACGATCGATGTGGTGGACTTCGTCATCGGCGATCAAAGCAATGTGCTGATGCCGGGTGATCTCCTGCGCAGCATTGCCATTCCGCTTGCAGCCTTCAAACGACGCTCTGCATTCAGGCAGATCTCGCTGACGCCGGTCGGGCGATCTGCTGCGCTGCTGATAGGAAGCCTTGATGAAGATGGCTTGCGGCTGACGATCACGGCCTCGACGAAGCGGCCTGTCCGTATCGCGCTCTCAACACTTCCCGATGCCGATGCGCTCGAAGAAGCGATCCTCGACCGGATTCCGGACAACCTCTATCACGATGACGTTCACGGCAAGCCGGCCTGGCGCAAGCAGATGACGCTGCGGCTCGCGGAAGAAATCCGCGCCGAGCTGCGGGGCTTCAAGCCATGAGTTTCGAGATCAACGGCCACAGCTTTTCGCAGCAGCCGCAAGCCGGCCAATGCCTGCGTACCTTCCTGCGTCAGCTCGGCCGTTTCGGCGTCAAAAAGGGCTGCGATGCCGGCGATTGCGGCGCCTGCACCGTGCTCCTCGATGGCGAGCCAGTGCATAGCTGCATCATCCCGGCATTCCGCGCCGAAGGCCATGCCGTCACAACAATCGAAGGTCTCGCGCCCGAAGGCGGCATCCATCCGATGCAGCAGGCGTTCCTGGACGCACAGGGATTCCAGTGCGGCTTCTGCACATCCGGCATGATCGTGACCTGCGCGTCGCTCAATCAGGCACAGCGCGCCGATCTCGGAGCGTCATTGAAGGGCAATCTGTGTCGCTGCACAGGCTACCGCGCGATCGAAGACGCACTCGACGGCAAGTCCAATGTGGAAGACGCGGAGCCCGGCACCGCCTTCGGCCGCAGCCTGCCCGCGCCCGCTGGTCCCCAAGTAGTGAGGGGCAAGGCGCGCTACACATTCGACGTCGCCGTGGACGGGTTGCTGCATATCAAGATGCTGCGCTCACCGCATCCCCATGCCCGCATCGTGTCGATCGATACGTCAGCCGCGCAGGCGATGCCGGGCGTGCATGCGGTGCTGACTCATGCGGATGCGCCAGCCACATTGTTCTCAACGGCACGCCACGAGATCGATGCAATGGATCCCGAGGATACACGGATCCTCGACGACACCGTGCGTTTCATTGGCCAGAAGGTCGCCGCCGTGGTCGCGGACAGCGAAGCCATCGCGGAGGAAGCCAGCCGCCGCATCGACGTCGTCTATGACATCCTGCCCGCGGTATTCGATCCCGCGGGCGCCATCGCGCCCGGCGCGCCGGTCATTCACCCCGACAAGACGCCGGTGCATCGCGTCAGCAATGCGGCACGCAACGTCATCGCCGAAACACACGGCGAATTCGGCGATGTCGCGGCAGCGCTGGCGTCGTCGGCCGTCACCTATGAGGGCACCTTCACCACGCAACGCGTGCAGCACGGCCATCTCGAGACCCATGGCGGCATGGCCTGGCTGGATGCAGACGGCGTGCTGAACGTACGCTCCAGCACGCAGACGCCGTTCCTGACGCGGCGTGCACTTGCGCAGCTCTATGGCCTCCCCTCCGACAAGGTCCGCGTGTTCTGCGAACGCGTCGGCGGCGGATTCGGCGGCAAACAGGAAATGTTCGTCGAGGACATTCTCGCGCTGGCCGCGCTCAAGACCGGCCGCCCGGTGAAATGGGAACTGACCCGCGAGGAGCAATTCATCGCCACATCGACGCGGCATCCGATGCGCGTCACGGTCAAGGCCGGCGCCGACAAGCACGGCAAGCTCACCGCGCTGCAGCTCGACGTGCTGTCCAACACCGGCGCCTATGGCAATCATGCGGGCCCGGTGCTGTTTCACGCCTGCGGTGAATCGCTCGGCGTCTATAACTGCGCCAACAAGAAGGTCGATGCCGTGGTCGCCTATACCAACACGGTGCCTGCCGGCGCGTTTCGCGGCTACGGCCTGCCGCAAACCCTGTTCGCGGTGGAGGCCGCCATCGACGACCTTGCGAAACAGCTCGGCATCAGCCCGTATGATTTCCGCCGGCACAACGTCATCAAACCCGGCGATCCCATGCTGTCGCCCGCGGGCATCCACTACGACGATGTGCTGATCGGCAGTTACGGCCTCGACCAGTGCCTCGATCTGGTCGAGCAGGCGATGCAGGCGAAGACGAAACACGACCTCGATGACGACTGGCTGATCGGCGACGGCATCGCGCTCACCATGATCGACACCGTACCGCCGCAAGGCCACATCGCCGAAGTCGTCATCGCCAAACGTGACGACCGCGACTACGATCTCACGGTCGGCACCGCCGAATTCGGCAATGGCACCGCGACGGTGCATCGGCAGATCGCGGCCACGACACTTGGCTGCACCGTCGAGCAGATTCATCTGCGCCAGTCCGATACGAGGAACGGCGGCCACGACACCGGCGCCTATGGCAGCGCCGGCACATTCGTCGCTGGCAAAGCCACCCATGACGCCGCGCAAAAACTGATGGAGGCGATGAAGGCGGACAGCAACGCACGAAGCGCCACTGGAACTTCGGGCGGCACCCCCCGTTCGGTCGCCTTCAACGTCCATGGATTTCGCGTGGCGGTGAACAAGGGGACCGGCGCGATCAAGGTTCTCAAGAGCGTGCAGGCTGCGGACGCTGGCGCCGTCGCCAATCCGATGCAGCTCCGCGGCCAGATCGAAGGCGGCGTCGCGCAGTCGCTGGGGGCCACGCTCTATGAGGAGATGGTGATCGACGACCGCGGCCGCGTCGTCAATCCGAAATTCCGCGACTATCATCTGCCATCCTTCGCCGATCTGCCGCGCACCGAAGTGTATTTCGCCGACACCTATGATGCGATCGGGCCATTGGGCGCGAAGTCGATGAGCGAAAGCCCCTACAATCCCGTCGCGGCCGCCCTGGGCAACGCGCTGTTCGACGCAACGGGGATTCGATTCACGCAAGTGCCGTTCAAGCCCGATCGGATTTTTCCGGAGTTGCAGAGGAAGTTTGGGAAGTAGTCGACGTCAGTAGACGTGTCGTCCCCGCGAAGGCGGGGACCCATAACCACGATCATCAAGGTAAGAGCGGCAGAGCCACGACCACATCGCTTTAAACAGATCCCTGGTGTTTATGGATCCCCGCCCCGCGCACGCCTTCGGCGTGCTAGGCGGGGATGACACCTGAGACGGCAGTGCCCCGCCCCTCACCCGCCGCGAAGGCGCGGCGACCTCTCCCCGCCTAGCGAAGCTTCGCTTCGCGTGAGGGCGGGGAGAGGTTAAGAACGCTCGGCGCTCTTGTCTTCGCCGCGAACTACCCCCGCCCCACCGTGCATTCGATCTGCCCGTGCGGCTCGTCCGTCGGCAGGAACACGTCGTTGTTGTTATCGAGACTAAAGGCCGAGAGATTCATCAGGATATAGTGGATGTTCGGACAGGCCATGCTGATCTCGGAAATCTCCGGCACCGCCGCCAGCACCTTCTCGCCCATACGATACAGGCTGTTCTGCACGCTCGGACTATAGGTCGTCGCGAATTCCTTCAGCAGCGTGTCCAGAATTGTCTTGTTGGTCGCGGGATAGCTGGCGGGCTTGCCGGACCATGTCCATGACGCCACCATCGATGTCGCGCAGATGCGGTCATTGGTCGGCTGGATCGTGGAATATTTGTCAGTGTAGTAATTCTCCCAGCCCGACTGAGTCGACTTCATGAAGGTGAAACCGTCGAGGCCCGAACTCATGACCGCGCCGTCGCGCGTGGCATGGATCTCGACGGTCGGCTTGCCGTTGCTGTCGAGCAGGAATGCGTGCGGGTGTAGTTCGCCGTCGACAGCCAGCCGGGCCCACTTGGTTTCATGCGCAGTGATGCTGACGGAACTCGCCTGCGGATACAGGTCGAGATAGCGCTTCGCCAGCACCTGGCAGAACTCTTCGGTCGACAGCGCGGTATTCTCCCGCGCCACCACATTGACGATGTTCTTGATCGTGTCCGTGGACGTTGAAGTGGAGTTGTCCGCGTCGGTATAGGCCCGGCCGAAATCGCCTTCCAGCATCGCCTTGATGCTGAGCTGGCTGACATCCTGCTTGTCGCCGTCGCGATGGATCCGCATGATGCGGACACGGCCTTTTCCATATCTGTTCTTGATGAGCGGCACGCACGACCTCCAGTCTGTAGTGGCAACCGCGGAACTTCGGTCGCCGGGCAATATATTGAGCAATGCTCACTTTCGAGCAACCTTCGTGCCACCGGTCACCGCACCACCGGGGCGAAACGGCTTTCAGCGGCGTCTGGCACGGGGTTTGTATCTGACGATCATAATGCCACGATATTTCATCACCTAAGCAAGGGGCTAGATCAATGACAGTGAGCGTCCATCCCGTCGACGAGATGCTACCGACGCCGCGCCTGCTCGCGCTGGGCCTGCAGCACGTGCTGGTGATGTATGCCGGCGCGGTGGCCGTGCCGCTCATTATCGGCCGCGCCCTGAAACTGCCACCTCAGGACGTCGCCTTCCTGATCTCCGCCGACCTGTTCGCCTGCGGCCTGGCCACGCTGGTCCAGTGTATCGGCTTTCCCGGCGTCGGCATCCGCCTGCCTGTCATGATGGGCGTCACTTTCGCCTCGGTCGGCCCGATGCTGTCGATGGCCACCGCCCCGGAGATCGGCCTGCTCGGCATCTATGGCTCGGTCATCGCTGCCGGAATCTTCGGCATCATTGTCGCGCCTTTCATCAGCCGGCTGCTGCCGCTGTTTCCACCGGTGGTCACCGGCACCATCATCATGGTGATCGGCATCTCCCTGATGCGCGTTGGTATCAACTGGGCTGGTGGCGGACTACCCATGTTCACAAAGATGATCGATGGCGTTCCGCACACGTTCCCCAATCCGGCTTACGGCCAGTTGCAGGGGCTCGGCATCGCGCTGTTCGTGCTGGTCGTGATCCTTGCTTTGATCAAATGGGGCGCCGGCTTTCTGTCCAACGTCTCGGTGCTGCTCGGCATCATCGCGGGCGCGATCCTTGCCAGCGTGCTCGGCGTGATGCATTTCGACAAGGTCGGCACTGCCGGCTGGGTCGATATCGTGCTGCCGTTCCATTTCGGCATGCCGCAATTCCATCTCGTGCCGGTCGTCACCATGTGCATCGTGATGATCGTGGTGATGATCGAGTCCCTCGGCATGTTCCTGGCTCTCGGCGAGATGACCGACAAGAAGGTCGACAGGGACGCGCTAACCAAGGGCCTGCGCGCCGATGGCGTCGGCACCTTCCTCGGCGGCATCTTCAACACCTTCCCCTATACCTCGTTCTCGCAGAATGTCGGCCTTGTCGGCGTCACCGGCGTGCGCTCGCGCTGGGTCACCATTGCCGGCGGCGGCATCATGCTGGTGCTCGGTCTGCTGCCGAAGATGGCCGCTTTGGTGGAGTCGGTGCCGCAGGTGGTGCTCGGCGGCGCCGGCCTCGTGATGTTCGGCATGGTCGCGGCCACCGGCGCGCGAATCCTCACCGCGGTCGATTTCAAGACCAACCAGCGCAACCTGTTCGTGGTCGCCATCTCGGTCGGCTTCGGCATGATCCCGCTCGTGTCGCCGAATTTCTTCAAGGCGCTGCCGCACGACCTGCACCCGCTGCTGGAGTCGGGCATCCTGCTCTGCGCGCTGGTGGCCGTGATCCTGAACGCGTTCTTCAATGGCGTGAGCAGTGCCGAGACCGCAAAGGCGGAAGCGGCTGGTGTTGCCGCGGCGGCGACGCATTAGTTTGCCTCTTAACCTCTCCCCGCTTGCGGGGAGAGGTCGACGTCCGCATGCGAAGCATGTGGGCGTCGGGTGAGGGGGACTCTCCGTGAACGCCACGGCTCGTGGAGAGTCCCCCTCATCCGTCGTCGCTTCGCGACGCCACCTTCTCCCCGCAAGCGGGGAGAAGGCAAACAGCCGCCTCACTTCACCTTGGGCTCGAGCCCGCTAGCCACGATCACAGGCGCGGCCTGTTTCGAGGACAGAAACGCGATCAGCGCCTTGCCCGCATCAGGCTGCGGCGCATTGCTCGCGAGCCCCGCCGAGAACACCGTGATCTTCTGCAGCTCCGCCGGCAGCGGGCCGACGATCTCGATGCCCTTGACCGGCTTCAATTCGCTGATCTGCTGAAAACCGATCTCCGCCTCGCCCCTGGCGACGATCTCGCCGACCGGCGTCGCCGGGATCTTGCGCGCCTTGTCCTTCATGGCGTCGGCAATGCCAAGTTTCTCGAACATCTCCTTGCTGACATACACACCGCTGGCGCTGTCCGAATAGGCCACGGTCCTGGTCTTCAGCAGCGCCACCTTCAGCGTATCCGCCGAGGACAGGTCCGGCTTCGGCGCGCCCTCCTTCACGGCAACGCCGATCGGCGAATCCGCGAGATCGACGCGGCTGTCGGCGACCACCTTGCCCTTGCTGACGAGATCGCCCAGCGCATAGCCCACCATGATCAGCACATCGGCCGGCTCGCCGCGCGCCAGCCGCATCGGGATCGCCTGCGGCGTCTCGCCCATCGACGGCCCATAGGCCGTGACGACCGTATTGCCCGTTGCCTTCTCGAATTGCGGCACCAGTTCCTTGTAGGCTGCCGTGAAGCCGCCGGAGATCATCACATGGACTTCGGAGGCGAAAGCGCTGGGCGTCGAGGCGACGGCGCAGCCGAGCACGAGCAGCGAACGAATGATGTGGCGCATGGTGTCTCTCCCGCTTGACGTCTTTTTTTCTTATCCTCTCCCCGCTTGCGGGGAGAGGTCGACTGGAACGCGCGAAGCGCGTGGAAGTCGGGTGAGGGGGAGCCAGTGTTTTACTCGCTGGCTCCCCCTCATCCGTCGTCGCTTCGCGACGCCACCTTCTCCCCGCAAGCGGGGAGAAGGAAACCTTAGCTCCCGCGATACGTCCCATAGCTCCACGGCGTCACCAGCAGCGGCACGTGGAGATGGCCTTCGGGTTCATAGACCGAAAAGCGCAGCGGGATCTCGTCGAGGAACGGCGGATCGGACATCGGCACGCCACGCTCCGCAAAATAGCTACCGACCTTGAAGGTCAGTTCATAACGCCCGATCGGCACCGGGCGGCCGCCGATCAGCGGCACATCGGTGCGGCCGTCGTGATTGGTCAGCGTGCGCGCAATCACGCGGCTGACGCCAAGCTTCGACAATTCGACAAGCTCGACCGAAATCCCGGCCGCAGGTCTGCCGCTATGGGTATCCAGCACATGGGTCGAGAGCCGGCCATGCACCTGTAGGCGATCCGGCCCGTCGACCAGCAAATCGGTGCGCAATGCCGCGATCTTGCAGATTTCGGCGACCGATGCGGTGACCTCGGCGGCCGGGTCGTTCGGCAACCGCTTCTCGAAATCCGCGAGGATGGAATCCTTGGTGTGACGACGGACACAGACGATGTAGGGGAAGCCGAACTTCGCTCGATAGGCATTGTTGACGCGATCGAAAGCCGCATATTCGGCCTCCGACAGCCGGTCGAGCCCGACGCTGTTCTGCTCGGCATTGGACTCCGCCGTCAGGAGATCGCCGCGTTGCGTTTTATCGGCGAGATCCGGATGCGCCTTGATCAGCGCCAGCCGCTGGCCTGCAGCTGCCTCCTCGACCACCCCACGCATCGCGGCGAACAACTGCTTCACGCCCGCGAAAGGCCGGCTGTCCGCGGCCTTCTCCGCAATCCACGGCGAATATTCGAAGATATTCGCCAGCGCTGCGACGAAATCCGCTTTGCTGCAGGCGTTGAGTTCGTCGAGCGTCTTCTCTGTCATGACAGGGTCTATCCCAATCCTGGTCTATCCGATGGCACGGGCGTCGGCGGCGAGATGTTTCAGATTGGCGTGCCAGTGCTCGGCGATATCAAGACGCGTCGGCACCCAAACGCGCTCGTGGCTCGCGATGTAATCGAGGAACCGCATCAGCGACGCCGCACGTCCGGGCCGCCCGACGACGCGGCAATGTAGGCCCACGGTCATCATCTTCGGCGACGTCGCGCCTTCGGCATACAGCACATCGAACGAATCCTTCAGGTAGGTGAAGAACTCGTCACCGCCACCAAAGCCCTGCGGGTTGACGAAGCGCATGTCATTGGCATCGAGCGTATAGGGAATGATGAGCTGCGGTTCGCTGGGCCCCTTGATCCAGTACGGCAGATCGTCGGCATAGGAATCGCACAGATACTTGAAGCCGCCGGCTTCCATCAGCAGGCGAATGGTGTTGATCGAACTGCGGCCGGTGTACCAGCCGGCCGGGCGCGCGCCGGTCGCCTCGGTATGCACGCGGATCGCCTCGGCAATCTCGAAACGCTCCTCCGGCTCCGACATATCCTTGTGCTCGATCCACTTCAGACTGTGGCTGGCGATATCCCACTTCGCCTCCTGCATGGCGGTGACGATTTCGGGATTGCGTTGCAGCGCTGTCGCGACGCCGAAAACCGTGGTCGGCATATTGCGCTCGGTGAACATCCGCCATAGCCGCCAGAAGCCGGCGCGCGAGCCATATTCGAACATGGATTCGATATTGGCATGGCGCTGACCCGGCCAGGGCTGTGCGCCCAGCACATCCGAGAGAAACGCTTCCGAGGCGCGGTCGCCATGCAGGATGTTGTTCTCGCCGCCTTCTTCGAAATTGACGACGAACTGTACCGCCACGCGCGCGCCATCCGGCCATTTCGGATCGGGCGGATTGCGGCCGTAGCCGCGCAGATCGCGGGGATAGTCGCTCCCGGCCATCAGACCATCTCGAAACGGACGGGTTGCGCACCCTTCCAGAGCACGGTCTTGCCCATCTCTTTCAGATTTTCGAGGTTCGAGGTCAGCGTAATGAAATGGTTGCCGGCGAGCTGGCCCATCTTGCTGGCGAAATGCACGCCGCTATAGGCCAGCAGGATCTCGGTCTCGCTGATGCCGCCCGGATACAGGATGATGTGGCCCGGCGCCGGAAAGCTGGTGTGGTTTTCATAGGGCACGCCGAAATCGAGATCGCCAAGCGGCATCCAGACGCCCTCGCCGCTCCAGCGCACATGGATCGCCTGGCTGACAAACGGCATCGCCTTCTTGAAGGCGGCGACGGTCTTGGGGGCGTCCTTCTCCTCGAATTTCGCGTCGAAGGTGAAGTCGCCGACATGGACTTTGAGCTGGCTCATCCGTGGAATCTCGTAATTGGAGTGACTGACAGTGATCCATCCAGATTGCAGCAGAGGGCGAAAGAAGCAAGCCGCAGTTTTCGGCGGCGTTGCCTGTAGACTGCGTTCCCTCTCCAACACTGTCATTCCGGGGCCTCCTTGCTCGTCATTCCGGGGCGCACGAAGCGGCACAGCCGCGTAGTGCGAACCCGGAATCTTGAGGTGTTTTGCTGAACATGCTGGGATTCCGGGGTCGCGTCCGGCTTACGCCGGCCACGCCCTCAGGCAAACCAATTGGTTTGCCGGGGAATGACGAGTGTGGGGGCAGGAAGACGTCAAACATATTTTCCTATCTTCCATTGACAACATCCCTACATGGACTATATTCCCCTTTGTCCGGCCCCGATGAGAGGGGCGAGCGCGATCGTCACGTTCGCGGGGCTGGATGCGGTGGACGCCGGAGGTGCGGCGTTACGCGGTTTGGGGGTGACGTCTGTCTTCGGGCAGGACGGATCTGCGCCAGCACTGCCACTGGCATGGAGACGGCCGGGTTTGAGATGGAAAGACTCCCTAGACAGTGTAATGGACGACTAAATCGAAACGCGTCCGGCCAACTGTCTGAGGCCCCCTGTCCCTTCGTGGACACTAATAGTGGCAACGGATCGATCGCCACGGCGAAGCGCAGACAAGCCGAAAAAACACCGTATGCGGAACGCCGGGCACTATCTTTGCCCCGCGCCTTCCGAAAGTCCTGATGCACTAACTTGCGGAAGACCGCATTCGCATCAGGCCCAAGGGTGCAACGGGCACCCGGCGTTCCGCACGCCCTCTTGAAGGGGGCGAGGTGGGAATGCTCATAGCTCGGACGCGCAAGCGCCGCGAGAATGCGAACGCATGTTTTCAGGACAGTGGCTGTTTGAAATTTGAATCCTGCAATGATGCGCTGCCGCTATCGTTCATCACTCAGCGGTGGCTTGAACGTCAGCGGTGATTCCATCGCACGCTGCCTCGCGCGATCCACGGCCTGTGCAAAATCCTGCGCATCGAACCACGGCTCATCGCGCATCAACGCATCCAGATCCTCGTTCCAGATCTGCGACACCTCGATATCGAACTTCATATTGTGCTTCTGGCTGACAGCCTGAATTCCATAGCCAGTCACGGCCCATTGCTTGCCGAGCCAAAACACATCCCGATGCAGCACCACGTCTACGCCCAATCTCGTCCGGTATCGTACAGAGACGAAAAGAACCCCAACCCGATGAGGGTGAGGCTCTACTGAACCGGTCTAGTCCATCAAATTTTAGCAACATCGTCCAGCGTTGAGACCAACGCCGATCTAGATGCGACCATTCTCGTTCGGCGGCTGTGGATGCTGCGCCTTCTGCGCCCGTTCCGCATCGGCCTTGTTGGCCTCGTGGCGTCCGATCACGCACCCCGCAACGACGCCGACCTTGCCATGTCCTGCATAGTGGCCGGCGATTCCGCCAATGATCGCGCCTTTGATACAGCCTTTCGCCTCGGCCGCAACCGATGAAAACGCGAGACCGGCAACCGCAGTGCACAGCAGCAATTTCTTCATGATAACTCTCCCGCGTGATCGACCTCCTACAAGTCGCCGCTCCGCATTTCGTTCCATCAGTTGAAATATCGCCGACTCACACTCGCATCCGATTCGTGCCATAGATGTCGCAAATCGTGCCCAGGGATAAAACGACCATGCCAGCACCCAAACCGCCTGCTTTTGAAACGCTGAGTCTGCATGCCGGCCAGCATCCGGACGCGATCACCGGCGCGCGCGCCGTGCCGATCTACCAGACCACATCCTATGTGTTTCAGGATTCGGATCACGCTGCTGCGCTGTTCAATCTCGAACGTGCCGGCCACATCTATACGCGCATTTCAAATCCGACGACGGCGGTGCTGGAAGAGCGACTCGCCGCACTCGAAAACGGCGTCGGCGCCGTGTGCACCGCGTCAGGCATGGCGGCACTGCATCTCGCCATCGCCACATTGCTCAATGCCGGCGATCACATCGTGGCGTCGTCCTCGCTCTATGGCGGCACCATCAACTTGCTGGCCCACACGCTGCCGCGCTTCGGCATCACCACGAGTTTCGTCAAGCCGCGCGATCTCGACGCCTTCAAGGGGGCGATCAAGCCGAACACGAGACTGGTCATCGGCGAGACCATCGGCAATCCCGGCCTCGAAGTGCTCGACATACCCGCCGTCGCCGACATCGCCCATGCCGCGAAGATTCCGCTGCTGATCGACAATACTTTCGCGACGCCATTCCTGTCGCGGCCGATCGAGCTCGGCGCCGACATCGTGATGAACTCCGCCACCAAATGGATCGGCGGCCACGGCATCGCTATCGGCGGCGTGATCGTCGATGGCGGCCGCTTCGACTGGCACGCCTCCGGCAAATTCCCGCAACTCACCGAACCCTATGCCGGCTATCACGGCATCGTTTTCGACGAGCAATTCGGCACTGCCGCCTTCATCATGCGCGCCCGCACGGAAGGATTGCGCGATTTCGGCGCCTGTCTCTCGCCGACCAATGCGTTCCAGCTTCTGCAAGGCGTCGAGACACTGGGCATTCGCATGGAGCGCCATATGGCCAATACACATGCGGTGCTCGCAGCGCTCACGGCCAACAAGGCCGTCGACTGGGTGCTGCATCCGTCGCTGGAGAACCATCCGGATTACGAACTCGCGAAACGCCTGCTGCCGCGCGGCGCCGGCTCCATCGTCTCCTTCGGCATCAAGGGCGGCCGCAATGCCGGTCGCAAATTCATTGAGGCACTGCAGCTGACCAGCCATCTCGCCAATGTCGGCGACGCCAAGACACTGGTCATTCATCCCGGAAGCACCACGCATCAGCAGATGGATGCCGAACAGCTCAAGGCCGCCGGCATCGGCGAGGAGCTGATCCGCCTCTCAGTCGGCATCGAAGCCGCCGATGACATCATCGATGACCTCGCGCAGGCGCTGCGCATCTCGCAGAAGGGCTGAGCGATGCAACTCACCGTCAACGGTCACGAGACCTATATCGCGAATGGCGGCCGCACGTTCGATCCATCGCTCCCGGTCGTCGTGATGATCCACGGCGCCGGCTTCGATCACTCGACGTGGGCGCTGCATACGCGCTGGTTCGCGCATCATGGCTTCGCCGTACTGGCGCCGGATCTGCCCGGCCATGGTCGCTCACAAGGTGAAGCGCTCACGACCATCGCCGATCTCGCAGACTGGACCGCAGCATTGATCGAGGCAGCGGGCACAAAGACTGCGCGGCTGATCGGCCATTCCATGGGCTCGCTGATTGCGCTGGAGACCGCAGCGCGGCATCCCCGTAAAGTCACGCGCCTCGACCTGATGGGCACGGCAGGGACGATGACCGTCGGCCCGGATCTGTTGAAGGATGCCGAAGCCAATCAGCACTCCGCCATCGACATGGTGTCAATCTGGGGGCTCGGCTTTCGCGCCGAACTCGGCGGCAGTCTCGCGCCGGGGTTGTGGATGCATAGCGGCGCGCAGCGCGTGCTGGAAGCCACGAAGCCGGGCGTGCTGTTCGCCGATCTCAACGCCTGCAATACATACCAGAATGCGCTGACTGCTGCGGCCCAGCTCGAAATCCCGGTCACGCTCATCCTCGGCGAGCGGGACATGATGACTCCCGCCAAGGCTGGCAAGACCCTGGCCGCCGCCTTGAAAAACGCCCGCACGGTGATTCTGCCGGGCACTGGCCACATGATGATGGTCGAGCGCCCCGACGACGTGCTCGCCGCGCTACAGCACGAGCAATAGAGTCCACAACGCGGCGATGGCTGTTGCACCGCGCGGCGCGCTGTGCTTCCTGTCTGTCGTTATCGGTGCCTCCGCGAGGAGGTGAAACGGGAATGCGGTGCGGGGAAATATCCCCTATGCCGCGGCTGCCCCCGCAACTGTAAGCGGCCATTCCAGGTCCACAAAGCCACTGAATTTGCATCGCAGATTCGGGAAGGCGGACCGGGAGACCACCGCGAGCCAGGAGACCGGCCGGTAACGAGTTTCACACTCGTTCGACGGTGGGTCGACGGAAGGGGTTAAATGACTATCCGGAATTTGGCCGCAGGCACTGCGGCCGTTGTTGTTCTGTCCTGCTCTCACAGTGCTGCGCATGCGCAGTCCAGTGCCGAGCAGCTCTCCGAAATCGTAGTGACGGCGGACAGAGCACCCGAACAACTCAATCGCACTGGCAGTTCGATCAGCGTCGTGTCAGGCGAGACCATTGCGACCAGCAATCCCGGCTCTCTGGTCGATGCGCTGCGCACCGTGCCCGGTCTCGACATCACCGAAACCGGCGGCCCTGGCGGCACCACCAATGTCCGCCTGCGCGGCGGCAACACCGGCCAGACGCTGGTGATGATCGACGGCATCCGCGTCAATGATCCCACGGCGGCGTCCGGCGATTTCGAATTCGCCATGTTCACGCCTTCGGCGATGGAGCGCATCGAAGTCCTGAAGGGCCCGCAGAGCGCACTCTATGGATCAGACGCCATGGGCGGCGTGATTAATATCATTACCAAGAAGGGCTCGGGCCCTGCGCAAGTTAACGTACGCACCGAAGCCGGCAGCTATGGCACTGTCATGACGCAGGGATCGCTGACCGGCTCCAACGGTCCGTGGTCCTACGCTTTCACAGGTGGCGGTCAGCATTCGAACGGTTTCTCGCGCTTCGGCTATCGCATCCCTCAGTTTGAAGCGCTGTACCCCAATCTCGAACGCGACGGCTTTGATCGCGTCGGCGGATCGGCCAGGATCGGCTACGATGCCGGCGAAGGCATCCGGCTGGAATCCGGCTTCGTGTCATCCTTCACGCGAGCCGCCTATGACGGCACTTTCAGTCCGACGTCGAGAGCCGTGCAGCTTCCCGACACGCCTTCAAATGTCACGCGCCTGCTGCAAACCGTTTACGGCCGCGTCTCACTGGATTCATTCGGCGGCATTCTCACGCATAATGTCACCGTGTCGAACACGCATACCGAGCGTTCGAACTATGACGTAACCTATCGCACCAACATGCTGCCGCAGAACACCACGACCAATATTCTCGACTACAATGGTGACAGCCTCGGCGCAGAATATCAGGCAAACCTGAAGCTCGGCGCATTTGGCTCGCTGATCTACGGCGCCAAGACGCAGAGCGAGACAGCCAAGACCTACACGACCGCCATCCTGCCGATACCGGCCGCTATCACACCCGCGCTGGCGAAACGCCAGGATACCAATTCGGTCTTCGCGCTGTGGTCGGTCCCCGTAGGCGAACGTCTCAACATCACATTGGGCGGCCGCGTGGACGACGTCGTGGATGTCGGGCGCTTCGAGACATGGCGTGCCACGGCCGCCTATACGATTGCAGAAACCGGCACCAAGTTCCACACCAGCGCAGGTACCGGCGCCAAGGCACCGACACTGTTCCAGCTGTATTCAACGGCAAACGGCACGCCGACGCTCAGCCCGGAGCAAAGCTTCGGCTACGACGCCGGCGTCGATCAGAGCCTTTTCAATGGCCGCGTGGTGGTCTCGCTGACGGGCTTCTCGAACGACTACAGCAATCTGATCAACTTCGTGACGCCGACGGGAAGCCCCGGTTCGTGTCCCGTTGCCCAAACCACAGGCTGCTACATCAACGTCGCACGCGCCGAAACGAATGGTCTCGAAGTTGGCGCCAATGTGGACGTTATTCCGGGCCTGATGAAGTTCAACGCAGCCTACACCTACCTGCACGCGCAAGATCTCGGCAATGATACAGTGCTGGCACGTCGTCCCAAGAACTTCGCCCGCTTCGCACTCACGATCACGCCGACCGACAAGTGGATGATCGAGCCGCGCGTCACCACGGTATCGAAGCGCTTCAGCAGTGCCAATCAGGTCGGTCAGGTGGATGCCTATACCCGCGTCGATCTCTATACCGAGTACAAGATCGATGCGACCTGGAAGGTCTTCGCCCGCGGTGAGAACATCCTGAATGAGCACTATCAGGAAGTGCTGAACTTCGGCACCACGGGACCTGCGGCTTACGCAGGCTTCAACGCCACATGGTAACCGCAGCGCCAGCAGTACGCCGCCGGACGATCGCGACCATCGCGCTCGTCGGTCTTGTGACGCTGCTGGCGCTGGGCTCGCTCGGCACGGGACCTGTCAAGCTCTCGCCGCTGACGGTGCTCGATGCGTTGTTCGGCGGTGGCAGCGACGTGCAGCAGATCATCGTGCGTGAAATCCGCCTGCCGCGCGCGATCCTCGCACTGGCCATCGGCGCGATCCTCGGCCTGTCCGGTGCCGCGCTGCAGGGCCTTCTGCGCAATCCCCTCGCCTCGCCGTCCCTGTTCGGCGCGCCGCAATCCGCGGCCTTCGGCGCGGTGCTGATGATCTCGCTCGGTTTGGCCGATGTCCGCTCATGGGCGCTGCCTGTTGCCGGCATCACGATGGCGTTCCTGTCGGTGTTCGTGCTGCTCGGCATCGCCGGCCGCAATGCGGGTCTGCTGCTGCTGATCCTCGCGGGTCTCGCAATCTCCAGCCTAGCAGGTGCCGCGACGGCGCTGGTGATGAACCTGTCTCCCAATCCCTTTGCCGCACTTGAGATCGCGTTCTGGCTGCTCGGCTCGCTGGAAGACCGCAGCTTCCGTCACGTCACGCTGGCGCTGCCGTTCATTGTCGCCGGCGCAATCATTTTGATGAGCCAGCGCTCGGCCTTTCGTGCATTGAGCCTCGGCGAAGAGACCGCACAGAGCCTCGGTGTCCATGTGAGCCGCCTGCGCCTGCTGGTGATTCTTGGCGTCGCACTCGGCGTTGGCGGCGCCGTCGCAGTCACCGGCACGATCGGCTTCATCGGCCTCATCGCACCGCATCTGATGCGCCCGATCATCGGCCATGATCCCGCGCGCCTGCTGATCCCGAGCGCATTGACCGGCTCGGCGCTGTTGCTGGCTGCCGATATCGCCGTGCGCCTGATCCCGTCGACCACCGACATCAAGGTCGGCGTGTTGACTTCGATCATCGGTGTGCCGTTCTTCCTCTATCTCATCATGCGCGAGCGTCGCGCTCTGGGCGGAGGCGTCGCATGAGCGATCAGGCGCTACTGACCGCGAGCAATCTGAGCGTCACGCTCTCCGGGCGCGAGGTGCTGCACGAAGTCTCGCTTTCGCTGCAACGCAGGCATCTGGTCGCTCTGGTCGGCCCGAACGGCGCCGGCAAGACGACGCTGCTGCGTGCGCTGGCAGGCTTGCAGTCCTCAACGGGCACGATCCACGTCGCCGGCGATGCGCTGGCATCCCTGACGCTGCGCGAGCGCGCAAAACGCTTCGGCTATCTGCCGCAAGGTCATGTTGTGCACTGGCCGCTCGACGTGAAGGACGTTGTCGCCCTCGGCCGCTATCCGCATGGCGCGACCGATCCGGCGCGGCTGACATCGTCGGACAAGGCTGCGGTCGAGCGCGCAATGCTGGCAACGGACGTCGTCGCCTTTGCCGATCGCCGCGTGACTGAGCTTTCGGGTGGCGAGCGCAGCCGCGTCGCATTGGCCCGCGTTCTCGCCGTCGAGGCACCGATCGTGCTGGCCGATGAGCCGACCGCGTCGCTCGATCCACGCTACCAGATCGACGTCATGAAGAATTTGCGCGATGTCGCTGACAGCGGCGTGCTGGTGATCGTGGTCACCCACGATCTCGGCCTCGCGGCACGTTTCGCCGATACGGTGCTGGTGATGTCCGACGGACGCCTCGCAGCCCAAGGCGCACCGCAGCAAGCGCTATCTGACGACATCGTCGCCGATGTCTTTCGTATCAGCACCTATCGCGCCGAACACCGGAACGAAACGATTATCCTGCCCTGGGCGGGAGTCTGAGCGATGTGGCGGCTATTTCGCCAGCGCAGCAGCAAGCCGGCTCAGAGCAGCCGTATCGGGCGGCAGGCCGAACCGCAGCAGCTCATGGCTCCAGTCGAAGTGGCGGCACCAGATCTGCTGCCGGGCCAATGCGGCATGCCATTTCAGGGCGTCGACATGTCGCGCCAGCCTGTACAGCGGCGTGCCGCCGACGATCTCGAAACCGGCATCGGTCAACACATTGTCCAGCTTGATGCTCTGCGCGACAAGCGCGACGCGAGTCTGCGTGGCCCAACGCTCGTCGCGCAAAGCGACCGCGCCGATGACCTGCGCCGGTCCGGAACAGGCCCATGGACCGATGGCAGTCGCGATACGCTGCGCGATCAGAGGCGCCGCGAGCGCGAAGCCGAGACGCAGACCCGCGAGGCCGTAGAATTTTCCGAACGAGCGCAGGATCACCACCGGCAACTTCGCACACAGCTCGACCGCACTGATCGCTGGATCGACATCGACGAAGGCCTCATCGATCACCAGCCAGCCTCCGCGCCGTTGCAGGATCGCCGCAACATCAGCGAGTTCATCGCTCCTAGCGATACGCCCGTCGGGATTGTTGGGATTGACGATCACCACATGCCTGGCATGATCCGGCAGCGCATGAAGGCCACCGATTACGCCGACCTCATGTCCGCCGGCACGCCAAGCCGCGACATGCTCGTTATAGGTCGGCCCGACGATGGCAACGGCTCCGGGCATAGCGAGATGCGGCAGCCACTGGATCAACGCCTGCGTACCGGCAGCGGCAACGACATCGACGCTATCGGGCACGTGATAGGCGCTGCGCGCGGCGGACAACAGCGACTGTTCGTCGGCGCGCGTCGGCAAGCGCTCCCAAAGATGGCTCGGCAGGTTGGCAGGAATTGGCCACGGCCATGGATTGATCCCGGTCGAGAGATCGAGCCATTGGTCCGGCGCACCGCCGAATTCCGCCATCGCCTGCGTGAGATCGCCACCATGTTTCATGCCTGTGTCATGCCATCATATCGGGCGAAGCGCGAGAGGCTTTGGCCGCTCGCGGCTACGACACTCGCGCTGCTCGCATGGGCGCCGCTGCAGGCCAGTGCGGCCGATCTGCCGCGCATCGCCTCGATCAACCTCTGCACCGATCAACTGCTCGTCACCCTCGCCGATCCCGAGCAGATTTTGGGCCTCAGCCCCTATGCGCGCGATCCGTTCCGCTCATGGGACAAGGACAAGGCGAAGGCGTTCCGCCTGCTGTCCGGCGAGGCTGAGGACGTGCTGGCGCTGAAGCCGGATGTCGTCGTCGCCGGCCGCTTCACCAAGCGCGCGACCCGCGAACTCCTGAAGGACAAGGGGTTGAAGGTCACCGAATTCGATCCCGCCCGCTCGCTCGACGACGTCAAGAAACAGCTCCGCCAGATGGGCGCGCTGGTCAAGCATCCGGAGCGTGCTGAAGCCGAAATAGCGAAACTGGATACTGCAATCGCGCAGGCCCACGCCGCCGTACAGCGCAAGCCGTTGCGCGTGCTGGCGGTGTCGCGGCGCGGCTGGGTGTCCGGCGGCGAAAATCTGACCACGTCGTTGCTATCAGCGGTCGGGCTGCGCAATGCCGGCGGCGAGCTCGGCCTCAAGGCTGGCGGCTTCGCCTCCTTGGAGGCGATCGTCACACTGAGGCCCGATCTGCTGCTGGTCACCGACAATACCGATTTTGCCGAAGACGAAGGCCGCGCCTTCCTGCTGCATCCCGCACTGGAGAAATTCTATCCGGCATCGAAGCGACTGGTGCTGCCCGAGCGCCTCACCGCCTGCGGCGGTCCGACCATGGTCGAGGCGCTCGATCGACTGACCACCGAAATCAGTCGCGTGGCGCCCTGATGCTGGTGCATGGCGACGCGCTCCTGCTGGTGGTCGCGGCGCTGCTGCTCGATGCCGTGATCGGCGATCCCGACTGGCTGTGGCGCCGCGCACCGCATCCCGTGGTCTGGATCGGCAACGGCATCGGCTGGCTGGAACACCGGCTCAACCTCGAGAGCTGGTCGCGTCGGCAGCGCAAGCTGGCAGGCGTCGTCACTATCATCGCGCTGGTCAGTGTCGCAATACTTGTCGGCGGACTGCTCACCGATCTTCTCAACGACAACTGGATCGGTTTCGGCGTCGAAGCCCTGATTGCCTCGACGCTGATCGCCCAACGCAGCCTGTATCAGCATGTGGCCCGCGTGCGTCGCGCTTTCACCGAGGGCGGATTGCCCGCAGCACGCCAGGCCGTCGCAATGATCGTCGGCCGCGATCCGGAGCGGCTTGATGAAGGCGGCGTCGCGCGCGCGGCGATCGAATCCACCGCCGAAAATTTCTCCGACGGCATCGTCGCGCCGGTGTTCTGGCTGGCATTGCTCGGATTGCCCGGCCTGATCGCCTACAAGGCCATCAACACGGCCGACTCCATGATCGGCCATCGCAGCACGCGCTATATCGATTTCGGCTGGGCTGCAGCGCGGCTCGACGATCTCGTCAACCTGATCCCGGCGCGCTTGTCGGGAATATTGGTCGCGCTTGCCGCGCCAGTGTCACGCGGATCAATCATCGCGTCATTGAAGATCATGATGCGCGACGCTTCCAAGCATCGTTCGCCCAATGCCGGCTGGCCGGAAAGTGCCATGGCTGGCGCGCTCGGGATCGCAATAGCTGGACCCCGCGTCTATGCCGAGGGCGCTGTCAACGATCCCTATCTCAATGCCGAAGGCCGAACCGCAGCGCCTGACGACATCGGCCGGGCACTTCGCGTGTTCGTCGCAGCTTGCGTTTCGCAAACCACAATCTATGCTGCGCTGGCGCTGTTGCTGTGACGGCTGCGGGCAATCTCGATTAGTCGATCGATATCCAGATGCTTTTCGCAATGATCGGCCAACGCATCGAGCGCGGCTTCGATCTGCGCATCATAGGCCAGCGACGACGCGATGCCCAGATTGGCCAGCCATGCCTTGCGGAACGCATCGCCGGTGAACAGCCCATGGACATAAGTGCCCTGCACCCGTCCATCGACGGACGCAGCACCATCAGGTCGTCCATCGATCATCACGAGCGGCCGCGCGCAGTCGTCACCCTCGCTGCGACCGAGATGAATTTCGTAGCCTTCGATTGCGGCGCCAGTCGCACAATGCGTACCGGTGACCAGCGTCGTGGATTTATCCGCGCTCATCAGCGTCGCGATATCGAGCAGGCCGAGCCCTTCCACAGTGCCTGGTGAACCATCGACGCCATCGGGATCGGCGATCGTACAGCCGAGCATCTGGTAGCCTCCACACAGGCCGAGCACATGACCACCGCGGCGCACATGCGCCTTGATGTCGATGTCCCAGCCCTGCGCACGCAGGAAGGCGAGATCGCCGATGGTAGATTTACTGCCGGGAATGATGATCACGTCGGCATTGCCCGGAATGGCTTCGCCCGGCCTGATGAAGACCAGCTTCGCGCCGGGCTCCATGCCAAGCGGATCGAGATCGTCGAAATTGGCGATCCGCGCCAGCACCGGCACGGCGATGATGCGGGTCGATGACGAGGCATGGGTGCGATCGAGATCGACGGCGTCTTCGGCGGGCAGGAACGCCGCCTGCGGCAGCCAGGGCAACACACCGATGGATGGCCACCCCGTCAGCCGCGTGATCGCCCTGAGGCCGTTGTCGAACAGGCTGGGATCGCCGCGAAACTTGTTGACGATGAAGCCGTGGATGCGCGCACGTTCTTCCGGCTCCAGCACCAGATGCGTGCCGGCGAGACTCGCAATGACGCCGCCGCGATCGATATCGCCAGCGAGCACCACCGGAATGTTAGCCGCGGCAGCAAAGCCCATATTGGCGATGTCGCCGGCGCGTAGATTGATTTCCGCGGGGCTGCCGGCCCCTTCCACGAGAACGATGTCTGCCTGATCGGCCAGCAACGAAAAGCTTTCGAGCACGGCGGGCAGCAATGCGGCCTTCTTCTCCAGATAGTTCTTCGCCCGCAGCGTGCCCCAGCGCTTGCCCTGAACGATCACCTGGGCGCCGGTGTCCGTCTCCGGCTTCAGCAGCACCGGATTCATGTGGACACTTGGCGGCAACCTGGCGGCCCGCGCCTGCACCGCCTGCGCGCGGCCGATCTCGCCGCCATCGACCGCGACAGCAGCATTGTTCGACATGTTCTGCGGCTTGAACGGTGCCACATTCAAGCCACGCCGCACCAGTGCCCGCGCCAGCCCAGCGACGATCGTCGACTTGCCGGCATTGGAGCCGGTCGCCTGGATCATCAGCGCGGGCGTATTCAGGTTCATCAGAACTCGATGCCCTTCTGGCCCTTGATGCCAGCGCGGAACGGATGCTTGATCAGCGTCATCTCGGTGACCAGATCGGCCATCTCGATCAGCTCGGGCTTGGCGTTCCGGCCGGTGATGACCACGTGCTTGTCGGCCGGCTTCTCGTCGCGCAGGAAGGTCAGGACTTCATTGAGGTCGAGATAGTCGTAACGCAGCACGATGTTGAGTTCATCGAGCAGCACCAGACGATGGCGGTCATCGCGGATCATTTCCTTGGCGCGCTCCCAGCCCGCGGTCGCGGCAGCAATGTCGCGTTCGCGGTCCTGCGTGATCCAGGTGAAGCCCTCGCCCATGATGTGCAGCGTGACGAGATCCGGGAAGGTCTTCAGCAGCCGCGCTTCGCCAGTGTCCCATTCCGGCGACTTGGTGAATTGGACGATACCGACCGGATAGCCGTGACCGATATGGCGGAACACCATGCCGAGCGCCGCAGAAGTCTTACCCTTGCCGGTGCCGGTATGGACGATCAAGAGACCTTTCTCGCCGACCTTGGTCGCCATGATTTTGTCCTTGGCGGCCTTGTGCTTGGCCGCCTTGATCTTGTGGCGGGCATTTTCTTCATCGTCGTGGGCGAGTTCGGTCATGGGATTTCCTTTGCGATCTCTTTGTGTGCCTGCGGCAGAAGTTCGGCGATCAGATCGGCAGCGCGATTGGAACGTGGCGTCCACAGGCCCCTGCGCATCGCTTCCGCAAAGCGCGCAGCCGTCTCGCGCAGCGCCGCGGGATTGGCGGATGCCATGAAGCCTCGAACTTCGTCATTTTCCAGATAGGAGGCGAACAGCTGATCGAAATGGTGATTGGCGACCGCATTGGTGGAGGCCGCGAAACCGAACAGATAATCAACCGTCGCCGCGATCTCGAAGGCGCCTTTGTAGCCGTGACGCATGACGCCGGCGATCCATTTCGGATTGGCGCCGCGGCCGCGCACCACCCGCGAGATCTCATGCGCCAGCGGCCGGGCAATCGGCGCTTCGGGGCGCGACGTATCGATATGGGCGATGCGCGGCGCCGAGCCACGCAGCGTCTGCACCGTCGCCGCGAGGCCGCCGATGAACTGGTAATAGTCGTCGGAATCCAGAATGTCGTGCTCGCGATTGTCCTGCGCCTGCGCGACGAGATCGACGCCCCTCAGCCGTTCGGCGAATTCGCCTCGCGCGTCCTCGCCATCGGTTCCACCGCCATAGGCATAGCCGCCCCAATCGAGATAGACCTCGGAAATGTCGGCACGATTACTCCAGCCACCCTCGTCCATCAGCGCCTGCAGGCCCGCACCATAAGCGCCAGGCTTGGAGCCGAACACACGGCGCGTCGCCTGTCGCCGTGCGATCTCGCAGGTCATGCCACCGGCTTCGAGCGTGCGGGCACGCGCGCGGACATTGGCGGCAATAGGATTGGCGTCGTCGGGTTCGTCAAGTTCGGCCACGGCACTCACGGCGGAGCCGATGATGTCCATCTGGGTCGGGAACGCATCGCGGAACAGGCCGGAGACACGGAAGGTCACATCCACGCGTGGGCGCTTCAGCTCAGACAGCGGCGTAATGGCAAAGCCGGTGACACGGCCGGAGGTTTCCTCCCACAGCGGGCGCGCGCCAATCAGCGCCAATGCCTGCGCGACATCGTCACCGCCGGTGCGCATATTGGCGGTGCCCCAGGCCGACAGCGCAATCGCGCGCGGCCATTCGCCTGCCTCCTGCCAATAGCTCTCGACCAGCCGTTCGGCCGCCAGTTGCCCGATGCGCCAGGCGGATGGCGTTGGCACGGCGCGAACGTCGACGGCGAAAAAATTGCGCCCAGTCGGCAGCACATCGGGGCGTCCACGCGTCGGCGCGCCAGATGGACCGGGCCGCACGAACTGACCGTGGAGGCCTTTGAGGAATGCGGCCGTCTCCGCGCCACCGCAAGCATCGATGGCGGGTCGCAGTTTCACATTGATCCAGTGAAGTACATCGGTGGCGCGCGTCCAGGTGGGATCGCAGGGCAGCTGGCCGGAGACAAGTTGCAGCGCCAGCCCTTCGATTCGTTCGACGGTGTCACCTGTGGTGCGCCACACTGCATCGCTGACATCGGCAAGAACGCCGGGGCGCGGGCCGAGATAGTCATCGGCCATATCACGGGTGAGCGGGTCGAACGTGCCAAGACCGAGATCGGCAGCCAATGCGCGATGCAGTGACGCATCCTGCGGCTTGATATCCGAGCGCGGCAGGCGCGCGATGGACACCAGGAGACCATTGCGCTGCGCGTCCTCGGGCACGCGGCCAAAGATGTGCAATCCATCGCGGATCTGCATTTCCTTGAGATCGCACAGATGGGCGTCGAGCGCGCGCAGCGCCTCGCCCGTCGGCGTGTCGCGGGTGACATTGACGTCGGCATCGATCTGCTGCGCGCGGGCGAGCGACAGGATGTCTTCGGCGATCACGGCAGCGCGCTTGGGATCGAGATCGGTCGCCATGGCATATTCGTCGACCAGATTCTCCAGCCGCGCCAGATCGTCGTGCAATTCGGCCCGCGTCATCGGTGGTGTCAGGTGATCGATGATCACGGCGGAGGTGCGGCGCTTTGCCTGAATGCCCTCGCCGGGATCGTTGACGATGAACGGATAGAGATGCGGCAGCGGACCGAGTACGGCATCGGGCAGACAATCGGCGGACAGACCCGCGCTTTTCCCCGGCAGCCATTCGAGATTGCCGTGTTTGCCGAGATGCACCACTGCATGGGTGTCAAAGCCGCGGCGCAGCCAGAGATAAAATGCGAGATAGTGATGCGGCGGTACCAGATCGGGATCGTGATAGGTGCTCTTGGGATCGATATTGTAACCGCGCGCCGGCTGCACACCGACGGTGATATTGCCGAAACGATGCAGGCCGAGACGGAATGCGCCATCGACGACATGCGGATCGTTCTCAGCTTTGCCCCAGCGTGACTCAATAGCCAGCCGCACATTGGTCGGCAGCGTCGCAAAGGCCGCGTGATAGTCAGCCAGCGGCCACGTCACGCCACCGCTTCGCTCCGCGCGATCGGCAAGCGCATTCGTTGGCCCCTGTTGCAACAGCTGCATCATGGCGGCCGTCGTGTCAGGCGCGTCACCAGTGCCGTAGCCGGCTTCGCGCATCGCGGCGATCACATCGATCAGACTCTGCGGCGTATCGAGGCCGACGCCATTGGCAAGGCGCCCATCGCGATTGGGATAATTGGCCAGGATCAGCGCGACGCGCCGCTCGCTCGCTAACGAACGACGCAAGCGGACCCAGGCACGCGCCAGATCAGCGGTCGCTTCGACGCGATCCTGCACCGGCTGCAGTGTCGTCGGCGCAAAGCCGCCGTCGCTGGCGCCACGTTCCTTGAAGGCGATGGCATTGGCGAAGATGCGGCCATCGACTTCCGGCAACACCACATGCATCGCCAGATCGCGCGGCGTCAGGCCGCGAGTGGAGGCTTCCCAGCTGGCGCGTGAAATGCCGGCTTGTGCGACCTGCAGAATCGGACAGCCTGACGCCGACAACACGCCGGCATCGTCATGCGCGGTCGCGGTAGCGAAGGCCGTCGCGTTAATGATGATATCGGGCGGATAGGCCGCAAGCACGGCGCGCAGGAAAGCCGCGGAGCGCTCATCCTTCAGGCTCGTGACGTAGAGACAGGCCACGTTGAGGCCGCGCGCGTCGAGCGACCGACGCAATGCATCGATTGCCGCAGTATCGCCGCCGGCCACCAGCGCGCGGTAGAAGATCACAATCGCATTCGGCCGGTTATCCCCCGCGGGTTCACCCGGCCAGAAGCCGGCCGAAGGCATCGGCCGCGCAACAGGCGGCTCCTCTCCGTGACCGATCAGATGCGCGGCATAGCGCAGTGCCAGCTGCGCGTTGTCGACGCCGCCCTCGCTGCAATAGCGCCAGAGTGCGTGGGTGTCATCGCTGCTGACAGTGCCACGTGCAGCCAGCTCGGCATTCCAGTCCATCTCGCCGGGCAGGCAGGCGAATTTGGCGCCGCGGCTCAGCGCGTCGCTGCGCAGGCTCTCGACGCCATGGGGCCAATAGCTGATGCCGCCGAGCATGCGCAGCACCACGATCTTCGCCCTGGCCAGCGTGCGCTCGACATAGAGATCGACCGACGCGGGATGGCCGAGCGCCAGCATGTTGGTAAACCGCACGCTGGGGAAATCGCCCGGCAGTGTCGCATGCGCCGCATTGAACGCCGCCAGATCGCTATCCGCCGCTGACAACACGACGATATCGGCGGTGTCCTGCCCGAGATCGCGGGCGACGTCGCCGTCATCAATACTGCCGGAGGTGTCGAGCTTCAGATGCATGCGGGTGAACCTGCGTTACCCGGCGAGTGCCTTTCGCACGGCGTCGCCGTCGAATCCCTTGAGGCCGATGACTACGAGGTGCTCGGCCTGCGCCACATCCGGCCGGGCGAAGGCGAGATCGACGCGGGCGCCGACGGCCTGCACCACGATCGGCGCGGGCTTGTCCGTAATGCGGGCATGGCCTTTCACGCGCAGCACGCCGTCGAGGCCGAGCGCATCGCTAATGCGTGCGCGCATCGCGTCGATGCTCGCAGCAGCGGTTGGTTTGACGACGATGCTGTCGAAATCGTCATGGTCGTGTTCTTCTTCCTCGCCGTGATGACCGACGCGGGCGGCCATATCATCCTCGGCTGCGGCATTGAGGCCGATCAGCACTGATGGCGCGAGATCGCCCTTGGAGCGCACGATGCTCACACCCGGACGCAGCACGGCCTTGAGCTTGGCTTCGATCTCGGCGAGCTTCTCCGGAGCGACCAGATCGCTCTTCGACAGCACCACGAGGTCGGCGCAAGCCAACTGATCTTCGAACACTTCCTCGATCGGATCGTCGTGCTCGATACCCTCGTCCTTGGCGCGTTGCTCGGCAACGGCGTCTTCATCCAGCGTGACGCGGCCTTCAGAAAGCGCCAGCGCATCGACGATGGTAACAACGCCATCGACAGTGGCGCGGGTCTTTACCGCGGGCCATGCGAAAGCCTTCAGCAGCGGCTGCGGCAACGCCAGGCCGGACGTCTCGATGACGATGGCGTCGAGCGGGCGTTCACGGGACAGCAGCTTGTCCATGGTCGGCACGAAATCGTCTGCGACCGTGCAGCAGATGCAGCCATTGGTGAGTTCGACGATATCGCCGGGCGCGCAGGCTTTCGCCGCGCATTCCTCGACAAGACCTCCGTCAAAGCCGGCGTCTCCGAATTCGTTGACGATCACGGCGATGCGGCGGCCATCGGCCTGGGTCAGCAGCGAGCGTAGCAGCGTGGTCTTGCCGGCGCCGAGAAATCCGGTGAGGACGGTGACGGGAACGCGGGACATTCAATTCTCCTGGGAACGCTTAAGCCAGAGCGGAAGCCCGGCGGCAATGAAAGCAACATTCGGCACGGCGGCCGCGATGATCTGGTTGAGCCGGCCCTGCGCATCGCGAAAAGCGCGTCCGAGTGGCGTCTCCGGCACGAGGCCGAGGCCGACTTCGTTGGACACGAACACGATCGGATAGCGCGAGACATCGAGAAAACGCACGAGGCGCTTCGCTTCAATCTCTGGATCGCGCTCGGCGAACATCAGGTTCGACAGCCACAGTGTCAGGCAATCCACCAGCACGACGCGCCCGACCGTCGCCTCGCGCGTCAGCGCATCGACTAGCGCCAGTGGCTCTTCCAAGGTGATCCAGCTTTCTCCGCGCTGCCTGCGATGCTGCGCGATGCGGGCGTGCATCTCGTCATCGCCGGCCGTTGCCGTGGCCAGATAGATTTTCGTCAGGCCGATACCATCGACCAGTTTCTCGGCGAAGGACGACTTGCCGGAGCGCGCGCCGCCCAGCACCAACGTGGTGGAGGCCGCGGTCATTTCGGAGCACGTCCGTCTTCGGGTGACCAGCGCAATGGCGGCACGCGCGCGACCATACCCTTGCGCAACACCTCGGCGCGTTCCCGCCACGGTACAAGACCGTAGTCGGCCTTCTGATAGGACTCCACGAAAGACACCAGCGCCGCGCTGCCGCTGTCGGTCTGCAGATCGCCGAACAGGAACGTGTAGCCATCGGGACTCGTCACCGCGACCGTCGCCGGCCGCCTGCAGACGCTGAGACACTGCACCGGACGCACTATCACAGTAGCATCCCCATTGCCGAGCGCGGCCTTCACGGCATCGAACATGTCCGGCCCGACGATCGTGCCGGCTTCGGCAGCCTTGCAGCTGATGCACACGCTCACGACAACGGGACCAGCCGGCACAGGGCGCGGCGGTTCGACCGAAATTTGTTCGCCAGAGATATCGGCGCTGTCGTGATCCATCACATGCTCAGTTCATGCCCTCACGGGCCTACGAGCTTTGTTGGATCGCGCCGACAGCATGGCCGTCGGTTCGCTCCCGTCCGGTGCACCCCGCCCCGACGACGCCTCCAAAGCACAGTTCGTGATGGCAGGTCTCCTGGCTTGCGAGTCATAGCCTGTTGCCGCCTTCCCAAGAATTCTGAAGAATTCCCAGTGGCACCGGCGCGGGCTCGTCGCTTACAGTTGCGGGGGCAGCGCCGGCCTCAAACCGGCTTCCCTATTCACCTTCCACGCGGAAGGACCATCGCAAAAGACGCTATCTGCCGGGTGCGCCGGGGTCAACCGCGCCGACGGACTGTCGCCCGGACCTGTTGACCTTGCAGGTCGTCTTGCGTCAGTTAGGCCGCGAAAAGGAACCCTATGCCCGCTTATTCCCAGTCCTTGTGGCAGCCGCCCGCCATTGCGCCTGTTGACCCGCAGATCGCGGCAGGCATCCGCGCCGTCATCGACGGCAAGGCCAAACCGCCGGGATCGCTGGGGAGAATCGAGGACCTGGCGCTGCAGCTCGGCATGATCCGGCATCCGGGCGAGCCCCGCGGCGACAATGCCGTGCTGCTGATCTTCGCGGGGGATCACGGACTCGTAGCCGAAGGCGTGTCGCAATATCCGTCGGCGGTCACGGTCGCGATGGTGACGACCTATCTGGCCGGCCGCGCCACGGCCAATGCTTTCGCCGCGGCCAATGACATCGGTGTGCGCGTGATCGACATCGGCGTCGCCGCCGAGCTGCCGGTGCACCCGAAGCTGGTCGATGCAAAGGTTCGCATGGGTACGGCGAATGCCGCGCGCGAGCCAGCGATGACGGCAGAGCACGCGGCCGATGCGCTGACGCGCGGCTTCAGAATCGCCGTCGGTGAGATCAAGGCCGGCGCAGACATCATCGCGCTCGGCGAGATGGGAATTGGCAACACGGCCTCATCGGCACTGGTGGTTCATCGACTCGCGCCGGCCCCCCTGGATGATTGTATCGGCGTTGGCGCCGGGCAGGATGATGCCGGCATGGCGCGCAAGCGCGCGGCGATCACGAAGGCGGCAGCACGCAGCGACGCAACTGCGCCGCTGGATGTGCTTGCCGAATTCGGCGGACTGGAAATCGCAGGCATGGCCGGAGCGATCCTCGGCGCAGCTTCGCAACGACGGCCGGTGATCATCGACGGCTTCATCTCCAGCGCCGCGGCACTGCTCGCCGTTCGCCTGTCCCCGGCTGCACGCGACTACTGCGTCTTCGCGCACCGCTCGGCCGAACGCGGCCACGACATGGTGCTCGATGCGCTCGATGCCCAGCCGCTACTCGATCTCGGCTTGCGGCTCGGTGAAGGCACCGGCGCGCTGCTTGCGGTGCCGTTGGTCCGCGCCGCCGCGCGCATGCTGACCGACGTTGCGAGCCTCAACGACGTGCTGGCCGGAAATATCTAGATGAGACCGGATCCGCATCTTTTGAATGCGATCCGTTTCCTGACGGTGCTGCCGGTACCGGCAACTGTCGACGCGCAAGGGCCTGACTGGCTTGCGCGTGCAATGAAGTATTTTCCGGTGGTCGGCGCCGGCATCGGCGCTGCATCCGCAATCGTGTTTCTCGTTGCCGGCGAATTCTGGTCACCGCTGATTTCCGCCCTGCTGGCGATCACGACAAGCATCGCTCTGACCAGCGCGCTGCATGAAGACGGCCTCGCCGACACAGCCGACAGCTTCGGCGGGGGCTGGACCGTCGAGAAGCGTCTTGCAATCATGAAGGACAGCCGCATCGGCACTTACGGCGCCCTGGCACTTTGCCTGGGCACGGCGCTGCGCATTGCGGCGCTCGCCATATTGCCGATGTGGGCAGGTGCGGCGGCGCTGATCGCCGTCCACGCCGCAGCCCGCGCCATGCCGGCCTTCGTGATGAACCGCCTGCCCTATAGCGGCGATACCAGTGCGATGAAGGTCACTTACGCCGAGGCGCCCGTGCGATTTGAGGAATCGTTGTTTGCACTTGGTGTGGTTGTGCTTGCAGCAATCCCGCTTGCGCTCGTCTCGGTCGCATCGCTTTTTGCGGGTCTTCTGCTCGGCGCAGCGCTCGCCGCACTGCTCGCACTCTGGTCGCGTCGTCTGATCGGTGGTTACACCGGCGACGTGCTCGGTGCCGTCGAGCAACTCTTCGAGATCGGATTTCTTCTCGGCGTTGCGGCCCTGATCAAATAGGCCAGTTCAGCGGCAATCGATAAGGCTCACCTTCAAAGGCATCCGCGCCGCGGCCGATGCGCGCAATGGCTTCGATCATGCGTCCATCGCGGCCAAGCTGTTCGTCAGCCAACTGCACCATCAATTTGTTCGGCGTCACATAAGGCGAACGTTTGCGTAGTTCATCTGCAATCGCCGTCTCATAGCCGGGATTGCGATCGCAGGCGATGGCGTAAGCCGCAGCGCTGGAACGGCTGATACCGGCCCAACAGTGAATGAGCATCGGGCGATCGGCGGTGCTGCCGCGGCCAAAGTCAAGAATGGCATCCACGGCGTCGGCATCGGGAGCGATCAGGTCCGGCGTCACCTCGACGATATCGTGGAAGGTCAGCTCCACATGACGCTCACGCGCCAACCCGCTCCAGTCGCGCTCGCTCGCTGCGGGCGAGAGAAGTGTCAGCAGATCGAAGGACGGCAGTGAGTCTGCCACAGCAGCAAGGCCTCCGAGCGAGCTCACATAGATCATTCGAACACCCTGCTCGCTGTCGTCATGTCCTTCCTCTCACCCACGGCGAATGGACCTTCTTCAACCTCATGCCGCTCCGATGTCGCTGATGCAGGGTCGGTTTCTTAATACCACCCCCGACCTTTTCGCACCTGCACCATCGCAAACAGAAGAAAATATACTAATCAGAACAATCGGTTACCTGCTCGAACTTTAGACAACCGAGGCAGGCCAATCTTAAAGAAGTTGCGATAGGTATCTGACTTACCAGTGCAGAGTCCAGGACGGTACGATGCTGAACTACTTCGAAATGGCGGCATCACAAATCGGAACGATCTTCCGCGTGCCGCGCGAAAACCCCGAACTGGTGGAAGCGAAACTCGCTGCCTTCACCCGTCAGGTGCCGATGATGTATGCGCTGGTGGTCGTCAACACGACGGCACTTGCAATCACCTTTTATGGTACTGCGCCACATCTGCTTACCGTCTATCTCCCTGCTGCATTCGATGCAATCTGTGTGATCCGGATACTGAGCTGGTTGAGAGCGCGGAACACCACACTGTCGCTCAACCAGGCCGTAGAGAAGCTCACCGGCTCGATCATCTTTGCAGGCATTCTCGGCGTCGCGTTCACTGCCTGGAGCCTCAGCCTGTTTCCCTATGGCGACGCCTATAGCAAAAGCCACGTTGCGTTCTTTATGGCCGTGACATCGATCGGCTGCGGTTTCTGCCTCATGCATCTGCGCGCGGCAGCGCTGATCGTGATGGCGCTGGTTGTCGTGCCTTTCGCGTTCTTTTTCGGCTCCAGCGACAATGTCGTCTTCGTCTCCATCGCCTTCAACTTCGTCGTGGTTATCGGGGCCGTTCTCTTCATGCTGCTCGGCAATTACTCCGACTTCGAGAAGCGGGTGAATTCGGAGAAGGCGCTGCGTATCAAGCAGGCTGAACTGCAGGTACTGAGCGACAAGAATTTCCGGAATTCGAATATCGACAGCCTCACTGGTCTCCCCAATCGCCGGAACTTCTTTGCCGAGCTTGAGCGCGGCATTGTCAACACTGAGCACAGTAGCGGCGGCCTGCTGCTCGGTATCCTGGATCTGGATGGCTTCAAGCCGATCAACGACATCCACGGACACCACACGGGTGATCGCTTGCTGGTCGAAGTCGCAGACAGACTGCGCGCACATCTCGCCCCTCACGTGTTTCTGGGCAGACTGGGCGGCGACGAATTCGTCATGTTCAGCGACCAATTGCTCGACCCGGATGCAATTGTTGAGGCGGAAGAGAGCATCGAGAACCTGTTCGACATCCCGTTCGAGATTGATGACATTACAGTCAGCATCAGCTGCTCGATCGGATATGCGGAATTTCCGGACACAGCCAGGACCGCGCAGGATCTGTTCGAGCGCGCCGATTATGCGCTGTTCTTTGCCAAGCAGCACAAGCGTGGCAAGGCCGTCCGGTTTTCCGCAGAACACGAAGCCGATATCCGCGAGGCCTCCTCTGTGAGTCGGGCCCTGGCCAGTGCCGACCTCGAACGGGAATTGTGGATCGCCTACCAGCCGATCATCGACGCAGAAACACAACAGCCCGCGAGCTTCGAAGCCCTGGCGCGCTGGAAGAGCCCGGAGCTCGGCAATGTTCCACCGATGAGCTTCATTGTCGCCGCCGAGCGCTCAGGCATGATCGGCCAGTTGACCCCGTTGCTGCTGCGCAAGGCCCTTGAAGGTGCAGCGACATGGCCGGAGCATGTCCGGATTTCGTTCAACCTCTCTGCGGTGGACGTCGCCTCTCCCCTGTCGATCCTCAAGATCATTGCTGTTGTCCAGCAAAGCATGGTGAAGGCCAGCCGCATCGACTTCGAGATTACCGAGACGGCCGTGATGGGCAATCTCGCACAGGCGACCGAAGCATTGAATGCCCTGAAGGCTCTGGGCGCCCGCATCTCGCTGGACGATTTCGGCACCGGCTATTCGAGCCTAAGCTGCATCCGCGAATTGCCGCTGGACAAGGTCAAGATCGATCGCAGCTTCATCAGTAAGATCGAGACGGATTCTGCTGCGCGCCTGATCCTGCGCACCATGCTCGGACTGTGCAACGGCCTCGGTCACGACTGCATCGTCGAAGGCGTCGAGAGCGACGAACAGGTCGACTTCCTGCGCAAGGAGCACTGCCGTTTCATGCAGGGTTACTTCTTCGCCAAACCCATGGGCATCGAGCAGGTCGGCGATTATCTGGCTTCTGTTCAACACGGCGTGCTGGCCGAACGCACCGCCAGCTAGTCGTTCTGTCCGTCGAGCAGCCGCACCGCCTCGAACAGCGTCGCCGCGCCGACGGCCAGTTGCTCGGGCTCCGACCATTCCTCCGGGCAATGGCTCTTGCCGTCCTTTGACGGAATGAACAGCATCGCGCTGCGGCCGATATGCGACATGAAAGCCGCGTCGTGACCGGCGCCCGACGCCAGCCGCGTCGTGGAATAGCCGAGCTTGGCAGCGCTACGTCCGAGAACATCGAGCAGGTGATCGTCGCAAGGCGCGGGAGGATTTTGCGAAATCAACGCGAAACGTTCGCGTTCGACCTTAGCGCGTTTGGCGATGGCGAGGCTCTCGCGGTCGAGCAGTGCCACGAATTCATCGACCAGCGCGGCCTTCTCTGCGCGAATATCGAGGATCATGCGCGCACCGCCGGGGACGACATTCGCAGCGTTCGGGCTGATCTCAAGGATCCCCGTGGTGGCGACGAAGTGGCCCTGCTTGCGCGCCGCAAACGCATTGGCCTGCTGAGCGACGAGCAGCACGAGTTCGGCCGCGGGCAAGCTTGCATCCCTACGATATTCCATCAGCGTCGAGCCGGCGTGATCGGCGGCGCCCTTCAGCACGATCTCGACGCGGGTGATGCCGGCGATCCCGGTGACGAGACCGAGATCGAGCTTCTTGCTTTCCAACACGACGCCCTGCTCGATATGCAATTCGAGATAGCCGACAAATTCCGGCTTCGGCATGGTGGCGACGGCCGCCGGATCGCCGCCGACGCGCTTGATGGCATCGGCCAGCGTTTCACCGGCCGCGTTGGTGTAGGTCAGCATTTTCGCATCAAGTTCGCCGACCATGGCGCGGCTGCCGACGCATGACAGGCCGTATTCGCTGGGCTCCTCGGCGAGGAAATCCACGATCTCGATTGGGTGCCGCGATTTGTAGCCGGACGCCTGCAGCGCACGCACGGCCTCCAGCGCCGTGAGGATACCGGAAATGCCGTCAAAGCGGCCGCCGGATGGCACCGTGTCGGAATGCGAGCCGAGCATGATCGGCGGCAGGCCCGGAACGCTGCCTTCCAGCCGGGCGATCATGTTGGCGCCGGCATCCATGCGCACCGTCATGCCCGCGGCGATGAATTGCTCACGCAGCCAGGCGCGCCCATCGAGAAAGCGCTGCGAGAACGATCGCCGCGTCCACGGCTTGTCGGGATCGGTGATGGCGGCAAGCGCCATATGGTCGTCCCAGAGGCGGTTCTGATCGATGGGCAGTTTGGTGTCGGTCGGCATGATCGGCATGAGGCTCATGAGTTGGCGGCACTGGCGCCGGCACGATTATTGTTGAACACTTTGGCCATCGTGAAGCAAGACGATGGACATCGCGAAGCAAGAAACGATCAGGGAGAAAATCGTGAGCAGCAAGACCAGGATCGCATGGGTGACCGGCGGCGGCACCGGAATCGGCAAGGCGGGCGCAGCGGCGCTGCTGGCCGACGGCTGGACGGTGGTTATTTCCGGCCGCCGGGCCGATGTGCTGAAGGGCGTCGCCGATGAACTCGGCGCCGGCGGCAAGCCCGTGGAGGCAATGGCGCTGGATGTCAGTAATGCCGACGACGTCAACAAGGTGGCACAGGCCATCCTCGCCAAACATGGCCGTATCGACCTTCTGGTCAACAGCGCCGGCGTCAACCTGCCGAAGCGCAGCTGGGAGGATGTCACGCAGGACGGCTGGGACCTGATCGTCGACATCAATCTCAACGGCGTGATGTATTGCATGCGCGCGGTGCTGCCCGCGATGCGCGCGCAGAAAGACGGCTGCATCATCAATGTCTCCTCGTGGGCCGGGCGCATCGTGTCGAAAATGACCGGGCCGGCCTATACGGCCACCAAACATGCCGTGCTGGCGCTGACCCATTCCTTCAACATGGACGAATGCGTCAACGGCTTGCGCGCCTGCTGTCTCTCGCCCGGCGAGGTCGCCACTGACATCATGAAGAACCGTCCGGTGCCGCCGAGCGACGAGGTGATGGCGCGGATGCTGCAGCCGGACGATCTCGGCAAGACCATCGCCTTCATCGCCAGCATGCCGCCGCATGTCTGTATCAATGAGGTGCTGATCAGCCCGACCTGGAATCGCTCGTTCCTAGCCATGTGAGCGTCGTGACAGTGGTCTGATTTGATTGTCAAACAGCCACGACCCTTCAGACATGCGTCATCACCCCTGTTATTTGCGGCGCGGGGGCGCCGTCGTTGCTTGCATTCCCGCCCCTTGTGAGAGGGCGTGCGGAACGCCGGGTGCCCGTTGCACCCTTGGGCCTGATGCGAATGCGGTCTTCCGCAGGTTAGTGTGCATCAGGACTTTCGGAGGCGCCGAGCGATTGCCCGGCGTTCCGCATGCGGTGTTTTTTCGGTTGCTTGCACTTTGCCTCGACGAACGCTCCGATCGCGAATTAAAGTCCCAAGGCGATGGGAAGGGAGCCTCAAGCGAGTAAGCCGAACGCGTTTTGACTTGGTCGTCCGTCACACTGTCCAGGGGTCTGTCCATCCGAAGGTCGGCCGTCTCCTTGCCAGTGGCAGTGCTGGCGCAGATCCGTCCTGCCCGAAGACAGACGTCCCCCCAAACCGCGTGACGCCGCATCTCCGGCGTCCACCGCATCCTGCCCCGCGAACGTGACGATCGCGATCGCCCCTCTCGGTGGGGCAGGACATAGGGGAATATAAACCTGATGGGGATATTGTCAACGGGAGATAGGAAAAAATGTTTCGGTACTGTCCTGCCGTCTCCCACCCGTCATTCCGGGGCGTGGCCGGCACTTGCCGGACGCGAACCCGGAATCTCGGCATGGAAGTCTTCAACCGCGCCAAACATCTCGGGATTCCCCGCCACTCCAATTGGAGTGGCTGAGGTTCGCGCTATGCCGGCTTGGCCGGCGACGCGCGCCCCGGAATGACGAGCCAAGGCGCACGTCCCGAAATGACGGCGTGAAAACCTCACCCGTTCTTCGCAAACAACTCCCGCCCGATCAGCATCCGCCTGATCTCGCTGGTGCCGGCGCCGATCTCGTACAGTTTGGCGTCGCGCAGCAGGCGGCCGGTGGGATAGTCGTTGATATAGCCATTGCCGCCGAGCAGCTGGATCGCGTCCAGCGCGCATTGCGTGGCGCGTTCCGATGCGTAGAGGATGGCGCCGGCGGCATCCTCGCGGGTGGTTTCGCCGCGGTCGCAGGCTTTCGCGACTGCATAAACGTAAGCGCGGGCCGAACTCAGCGCCACATACATATCGGCGATCTTGCCCTGCACGAGCTGGAAGTTGCCGATCGGCTCACCGAACTGCTTGCGCTCGTGCACATAAGGCTGCGCGACGTCGAGACAGGCCTGCATGATGCCGAGCGGGCCCGCCGCGAGCACCGCGCGCTCGTAATCGAGGCCGGACATCAGGACATTGACGCCACGACCGACCTCGGCGAGCACGTTCTCCTCGGGCACCTCGCAATCCTCGAAAACGAGTTCGCAAGTATCCGAGCCGCGCATACCCAGCTTGTCGAGCTTCTGCGCCGTCGAAAAACCCTTCATGCCCTTTTCGATGATGAAGGCGGTGATGCCGCGCGGGCCGGCCGCCGGATCGGTCTTGGCATAGACCACCAGCGTCTGCGCCACCGGGCCATTGGTGATCCACATCTTGTTGCCGTTGAGAACGTAGCGGTCGCCCTTCTTGTCGGCGCGGGTCTTCATCGACACCACGTCCGAGCCCGAGCCCGGCTCGGACATCGCGAGGGATCCCACATGTTCGCCCGAGATCAGCTTCGGCAGATATTTGCGCTTCTGTGCTTCATTACCATTGCGACGCAACTGATTGACGCAGAGGTTGGAATGCGCGCCATAGGACAGGCCCACCGAGGCCGAGGCGCGCGAAATCTCTTCTACCGCGATGACGTGTTCGAGATAGCCGAGCCCGGCGCCGCCGAACTCTTCCTCCACCGTGATACCGTGCAGGCCGAGCGCGCCAATCTTGGGCCAGAGATCGAGCGGAAACTGGTTGGTCTTGTCGATGGCTTCGGCGCGCGGCGCGATCTCGTTCTGGGAGAAGTCACGCACGGTCTCGCGAATCGCGTCCGCAGTCTCGCCGAGATCAAAATTAAACATCCGTTGAGCGTTCGCAATCACAGGGGCGCCTCCGGTCAGAACGGCGCGCAAGCGCACCGGTTTTGTTGATTGAAATCACCATGTCACGGGCTGAACGGGCTGAGAAGAGGCATAAAGTGGTCCTTGCTCTTGGCCGCGCAACGGGTTGTAATTCATCCAAATAAGCCCTCCGGGACCAACCACGGAAGGCATGCCAGGGAGAGAACCGATGCTCGATCGCGTCCAGGATTCCGACAGCAGCAAATCCGCCCAAGCCACCGCTCACGCCCAAGCTTACGGAATGCCGCTCGATGAGTTCGATCCCGGCAATCCCGAACTATTCCGCACCGATACTTTCTGGCCCTATTTCGAACGGCTGCGCCGCGAGGATCCCGTCCACTACTGCAAGGACAGCATGTTCGGACCGTATTGGTCGGTGACCAAGTACAACGACATCATGCAGGTCGAGACCAATCACGCCACCTACTCCTCCGCCGCGGCTTTCGGCGGCATCACCATCCGCGATGCCGGTGTGCAGTTCCGCCGGCCGATGTTCATTGCCACAGATCCGCCGCATCACAGCGCCCAGCGCAAGACGGTGGCGCCGATGTTTGCGCCTCACCACATGGACGAGCTCTCCAGCCTGATCCGCAGCCGCACTGCCGAGGTGCTGGACTCCCTGCCCCGCAACGAGACCTTCGACTGGGTCGACCGCGTGTCGATCGAATTGACCACACAGATGCTGGCAACCCTGTTCGACTTTCCCTGGGAGGAGCGCCGCAAGCTCACCCACTGGTCGGATGTCGCCACCATGTTGCCACCCACACCCGAGGCCGAGCTGGAGCGGCAGAGAGAACTGCGGGAATGCGGCGAGTATTTCGGGCGACTGTTTCAGGAGCGACTCAATGCGCCGCCGAAGAGTGACCTGATATCGATGATGGCGCATAGCGAGGCCACGCGGCATCTCGATCCCGAGAGCTTTCTCGGCAACATCATTCTGCTGATCGTCGGCGGCAACGATACCACGCGCAATTCGATGTCCGGCGGCGTCTACGCACTCAATCAATTCCCCGGCGAATATGACAAGCTGCGCGCCAATCCCGCGCTGATCGAGAGCATGGTGCCGGAGATCATCCGCTGGCAGACGCCGCTCGCACATATGCGGCGCACGGCGGTGCAGGATACCGAGCTCGGCGGCAAGCAGATCAGGAAGGGTGACAAGGTCGTGATGTGGTACGTCTCGGGCAATCGCGATGACGAGGTCATCGAAAACCCCAACGAATTCATCATCGACCGCATCAGGCCGAACCGCCATCTGTCATTCGGCTTCGGCATCCACCGCTGCGTCGGCCTCAGACTTGCCGAACTTCAATTGAAGATTGTGTGGGAAGAGATCATCAAGCGCTTCGACAGGATCGAAGTCGTCGGCGAGCCGCGCCGCGTCTTTTCGAGCTTCGTGAAGGGTTATGAAACACTGCCCGTGCGGATCGCTGGCTGAACCAGCGACCGCGACGGCTCAGGATCGATTTTTTGGAGAGCAGACGCCATGAATATCCAAGCCAGGATCAATCCTGACAAAGCCGAGATCCAGCGCGTCGCGCGCGAGATCGCCTATTCGACGCCGCTGAAGGACTTCCATCCCGGCGCGCCGAAATTGTTCGCGACCGATACGCTGTGGCCGTTCTTCGAACGGCTGCGCAAGGAAGAGCCGGTGCATTACTGCACCAATGCACCGATCGAGCCCTACTGGTCGGTGACCAAGTATCACGACATCATGCATGTCGACACCAATCACGGCATCTTCTCGTCCGACGTGAAGCATGGCGGCATCGCGATCCGCGACGTGCCGGAAGGCTATGACTGGCCGAGCTTCATCGCCATGGACGAGCCGAAGCACAGCGCACAGCGCAAGACCGTGACGCCGATGTTCACGCCAACGCATCTCGACGAGATGGCAGTGCTGATCCGCGGCCGCGTCTGCAAGGTGCTCGACGGATTGCCGCGCGGCGAGACCTTCGACTGGGTCGAACGCGTCTCTGTCGAACTCACCACGCAGATGCTGGCAACCCTGTTCGATTTCCCGTGGGAGGAGCGCCGCAAGCTGACGCGCTGGTCGGACGTGTCCACCGCGCTGCCAAAAAGTGGAATCGTGTCGTCGGAGGAAGAGCGCCGCCGCGAGATGGATGAATGCGCCGCCTATTTCCAGAAGCTCTGGAATGAGCGCGTGAATTCCGACCCGCGGAATGACCTGATTTCCATGATGGCGCATAGCGACGCCACACGCTTCATGGATCCCGACACGCTGATGGGCAATATCATCCTGCTCATCGTCGGCGGCAACGATACCACCCGCAACACCATGACCGGCTCGGTGCTGGCGCTGAACGAGAACCCCGACCAGTATCAGAAGTTGCGCGACAATCCGTCGCTTATCGAGACCATGGTCCCCGAAGTGATCCGCTGGCAGACGCCGCTGGCGCATATGCGCCGCACCGCCATGCAGGATACTGAACTCGGCGGCAAGACCATCAAAAAGGGCGACCGGGTGGTGATGTGGTACGTCTCGGGCAACCGCGACGAGGAGGTGATCGAGCGGCCCAACGAATTCATCATCGACCGCGCGCGGCCCAAGATTCACCTGTCATTCGGTTTTGGCATACACCGCTGCGTGGGCATGCGCCTGGCGGAGTTGCAATTGAGGATCGTTTGGGAGGAGATACTGAAACGGTTCGAGAACATCGAAGTTGTGGGGGAACCCAAGCGCGTGTATTCGAGCTTCGTTAAAGGCTACGAGACCCTCCCGGTTAAAATTACGTAAGACTGGAGGATTTCGTAATGCCGGTCAGGATTCATAATTTTCCCCTCAAGAAGAGAAGCTCAATTCCTTGACGAAACACCATCCCGCGGAACAGGACGAATTCCACGATATCCGCGATGCCGTTGCCAAACTGTGTGCACAGTTCCCCGGTGAATACTGGCGCAAGCTCGACCGCGAGATGGCCTATCCGAAGGCTTTCGTCGATGCATTGACGGAAGCCGGATACCTGTCGGTTCTGATCCCCGAGGAATATGGCGGCTCCGGCCTCAAACTGTCGGCCGCAGCGGCGATCCTCGAAGAAATCCAGCGCGCCGGTTGCAATGGCGGCGGCTGCCACGCGCAGATGTATACGATGGGCACCGTGCTACGTCATGGCAATGACGAGCAGAAGGCCAAGTGGCTGCCGAAGATCGCCTCGGGCGAAGTTCGGCTGCAGGCCTTCGGCGTCACCGAGCCGACCTCGGGCACCGATACCTCGTCGCTGAAGACGGTGGCGAAGAAGGACGACAACGGCGACTACATCGTCAACGGCCAGAAGATCTGGACCAGCCGCGCCGAATATTCCGACCTGATGGTGCTGCTCGCGCGCACCACACCGAAGGAACAGGCCGCGAAGCGCACCGATGGTCTGTCGGTGTTTCTGGTGGACATGAAGGAGGCCAAGAAGAACGGCCTCGAGATCCGCCCGATCCGCACCATGATGAACCATGCCACCACCGAGGTGTTCTTCACCGACATGAAGGTGCCGGCGGAAAACCTGATCGGCGAAGAGGGCAAGGGCTTCCGTTACATCCTCTCCGGCATGAATGCCGAACGCATCCTGATCGCCAGCGAATGCGTCGGCGATGCCAAGTGGTTCATCGCCAAGGCAAGCGTTTACGCCAAGGAACGTCAGGTGTTCGGCCGTCCGATCGGCCAGAACCAGGGCATTCAATTCCCCATCGCCAAGGCCTATGCGAATATGCGCGCGGCCGAGCTGATGGTGAAGGAAGCGCTCCGCAAATACGAAGCCGGCATGGAATGCGGCGCCGAGGCCAATATGGCCAAGATGCTCGCAGCCGACGCATCCTTCGAGGCGGCCAATGCCTGTATCCAGACCCATGGCGGTTTTGGATTTGCCGAGGAATACGATGTCGAGCGCAAATTCCGCGAGACGCGTCTGTATCAGGTGGCGCCGATCTCGACCAACCTGATCCTGTCCTTCGTGGCCGAGCACGTGCTCGGCATGCCGCGCTCATATTGAGATAGACACATGCTGCCGCTCAAGGGACTGACCGTCATCGCCGTTGAACAGGCGGTGGCTGCACCATTCTGCAGTTCGCGTCTCGCAGACGCCGGCGCGCATGTCATCAAGATCGAGCGCCCCGAAGGGGATTTTGCCCGCGGCTACGATGCCGCGGCGAAGGGCCAGAGCAGCTATTTCGTCTGGCTCAATCGCGGCAAGGATTCCGTGGTGGTCGATCTTGCGACGCCGGAAGGCCGCAAGGCGATGGAAGAGCTGATCGCCAATGCCGACGTGCTGCTGCAGAACCTCAAGCCGGGCTCGATGGACAAGCTCGGCTTCACCCGCGAACGCCTGCGCAAGGACTATCCGCGGCTGATCTGCTGCACCATCACCGGCTATGGCGACACCGGTCCCTACGCCCATCGCAAGGCCTATGACCTGCTGATCCAGGCGGAGAGCGGACTCGCCTCCATCACCGGCGGCCCCGAAGGCCCGTCGCGCGTCGGCGTCTCCATCGTCGACGTCGCCACCGGTGCAGCCGCGCATGCCGCGATCCTGGAAGCGCTGATCGGGCGTTCGGTGACCGGCGAAGGCGCGGATATCCGCATCTCGATGTTCGATGTGATGGCCGACTGGCTCACCGTGCCGCTGCTCAATGCCGAAGCCGGCAACGAGCCGAAGCGCATGGGCCTCGCGCATCCCTCCATTGCGCCCTATGGCGTGTTTCGCTCGAAGGACGGCAAGGACATCCTGATCTCGATTCAGAGCGAGCGCGAATGGAAGATCCTCTGCGCCAAGGTGCTGGGGAATGCCGACCTCGCCGCCGATCCGCGCCTCGTCAACGGCGTCGAGCGCGTGCGCAACCGCGCCTTCACCGACCAGACCGTCAGCGCCATCTTTGGATCGCTCAGCCGCGACGAACTGCTGAAGCGGCTGACGGATGCCGACATCGCGTTTGCGGAAGTGAACACCATGGCGGATCTCACCAATCATCCGCATCTGCGTCGCATCACCGTCAACACGCCGAATGGCGAAGTGTCGTATCCGGCACCGGCCGCGATCTGGATCGATGCGCCGCGCAGCTATGGCGCGGTGCCCGGCATCGGCGAAGTGCAGAAGTAAACTTCAAGATCAGACGGAGGTCATCATGACCGACAAGCTCGACATCGATCATCTCAAGCAGTGGATCGGTCGCACCGACGAGGCCTCCGACGTCGTGACTGCGCAGCTCGTGAAGGGTCTGCGCGCGACGCTGTTTCTCGACATCGGCACGCCGAAGCCCGGCGACGCCGCGCCGTTCACCACACAGTGGTGCCTGGCGCAGCCGGTGGCGGCAATGGACAAGCTCGGCCCCGATGGTCATCCCGCGCGCGGCGGTTTCCTGCCGCCAGTGCCGCTGCCGCGCCGCATGTGGGCCGGCGGCGAAGTGCAGTTCATCGAGCCATTGCTTGTCGGCGATGAGGTGACGCGCACGTCAAAAATCCTCGACGTCAATCTGAAGACCGGCTCGACCGGCGCGCTGTGCTTTGTCAATGTCGAACACCTGATCACCACCAAGCGCGGCCTCGCCATCCGCGAGCGTCAGGACATCGTCTACAGGGACATGCCGACCAGCATGGCGCCGCCGGCGCCCGCGCCCAAGGAAGTGCCAAAGGCCCAGCATCAGGAAACGCATTACGCCGATCCCGTGCTGCTGTTTCGCTACTCTGCACTGACCTTCAACGGTCACCGCATCCATTACGACCGCGATTATGTCACCAAGGTCGAATTTTATCCGGGCCTTGTTTTTCATGGGCCGCTGCAGGCGGCCTTGCTGGTGGAATTCGCGGCGAAGCTGAAGGGCGGCAAGGCGCCCGCGAAGTTCAGCTATCGCGGCGTGTCACCGCTGTTCGACGGCGCGGATTTTTCGGTGAATGCGAACGAGACGGCGGACGGGCTCGACGTCTGGACGGCGAACCATCAGGGCGCGCCGACCATGAAGGCGACAGCGAGCTGGTAATCGCAGCGACGCTCTGACCTAACCTCTCCCCGCATTGCGGGGAGAGGTCGCCGCGTCTTCGCGGCGGGTGAGGGGCATTGCGCTGTAAGAGCCCAACTCACTCCGCTTTCGGATCGCTCAATTCTTCGACCCGAGCATCCTGCAAATTTCGCGGGCGATGTGCCACGCCCCTCACCCCACCCCTCTCCCCGCGCAAGATGCGGGGAGAGGGAGCGACGGCGCGCCTCCGCTCCGTCGGGGCGGTTTTGCCCCTCCTCCCCGATTGACTCCCGGCCCTCTCCTGCTGTTGATGAGTCAACAACACACGGCAGACAACTGCCCGATCCCGTGAGGAAACCGCCTTGGCCCGCGACAGCAACAAAACCGCCGCCCGTAGTCCCGTGACCGTCAAGGACGCCACGCTCAATCTGCTGCGCGGCTTCGGCATCCAAAAAGTCTTCGGCAATCCCGGCTCGACGGAACTGCCGTTTCTGTCCGACTGGCCCGACGATATCGATTACGTGCTCGGCCTGCAGGAAGCCTCCGTCATCGGCATGGCCGATGGCTATGCGCAGGCGACGCGCAATGCCGCTTTCGTCAATCTGCATTCCGCCGCCGGTGTCGGCCATGCGCTGGGCAATATCTACACCGCGCATCGCAATCAGACGCCGATGGTCATCACCGCCGGCCAGCAGGCGCGCAGCATCCTGCCGCTGCAGGCATTTCTCTATGCGGAACGCGCCTCGGAATTTCCGCGGCCCTATGTGAAATACAGCGTCGAGCCCGCACGTGCCGAGGATGTGCCCGCCGCCATCGCGCGCGCCTATTATGTGGCGATGCAGCCGCCTTGCGGACCGACTTTCGTGTCGGTGCCGATCGACGACTGGACGCATCAGGCCCAACCTCTTGAAGCACGTCATGTGAGCCGCGAGCTCGGGCCAGATCCCAAGGCGATGCAGGAACTCGTCGCCGCACTCGGCACAAGCAAGAACCCGGCGCTCATCGTTGGCCCCGGGATCGATCGCGCAAACGCCGTCGATCTCATGGTCAGCGTTGCTGAGAAAACAAAGGCCGCCGTCTGGGTCAGTCCGTTCTCGGCGCGTTGCAGTTTCCCGGAACTTCATCCGCAATTTGCGGGGTTCCTGCATGCGTCGCCGGCGCAGCTCTCCGACGCGCTGCGCGAACATGATCTGGTCGTCGTGATCGGCGCGCCGGTGTTCACCTTCCACGTCGAAGGTCATGCCGCGATCTTCGATGGCGACACCATGATCTTCCAGATCACGGATGATGCGGACTCGGCGGCCGTGGCACCGATCGGCACCAGCATCATCGCGACCATGAAGCCGGCCCTCAAGCTGCTGCTCGATCTGCTACCAGATACACAACGAAACATCGCCAAGGGCCGCATCCTGCCGCCACCGCCCGCGGGTGCTGACCCGATCCCGATAGATTTTCTGCTGCACACGCTGTCGCGGGCCATGCCTGCAGATGCGATGCTGGTGGAAGAAGCGCCCTCGCATCGCCCGGCGATGCAGAAGTATCTTCCGATGCGCGGCGCCAATAGTTTCTACACCATGTCGTCGGGCGGCCTCGGCCACTCCCTCCCCGCCTCTGTCGGCATGGCGCTAGGCTATCCGGATCGGCGCACCGTCTGCCTGATCGGCGATGGCTCGGCGATGTATTCGATCCAGGCACTGTGGACCGCCGCGCAGCGCAAATTGCCTTTAACCATAGTGGTTATCAACAATTCCGGTTACGGCGCGATGCGTTCCTTCAGCCAGGTGATGCAGGTGCGTAATGTTCCCGGACTGGATCTGCCCGGTCTGGATTTCGTCAAATTGGCGGAAGGCATGGGCGCGCATGCCGTCCGCGTCGAGAAATCATCGGAACTTGCGGGTGCATTCGCGGCCAGTCTGCAACATCCGGGCGTCAGCCTTGTCGAAGTCATCGTCGACTCGGCCGTTCCCGTGCTTTATGGACAGAAGCACTGATATGACGGGATCATAACGGAAGGTCAGGCATGATGAAGCAGGCAGGCGACTCCTCAAAGAAAACGCACAGCTCCCACTGGGGTGCCTTTTCCGGACAATGGGTCGACGGCAAGCTGGTCATCACACCGCATCCGATCGATCCCGATCCGAATCCGATCATCCAGAATTTCCCCGAGGCGCTCCGCCACAAGGCGCGCATCGCCAAGCCGATGGTGCGTCGTGGCTGGCTCGAAAATGGCCCCGGCCCGGATGACCGTCGCGGCCGCGACGCATTCGTCGAGATGGAATGGGACGAGGTGCTCGACCTGCTCGCCGGCGAATTGAAGCGCGTCAAGGACACCTACAGCGCCAAGGCGATCTATGGCGGCTCCTATGGCTGGTCCAGCGCGGGCCGCTTCCATCACGCACAGAGTCAGATCCATCGCTTTCTGAATGTCGCCCTCGGCGGCTATGTGCGTTCGGTCAACAGCTACTCGGCCGGCGCATCGACGGTGCTCATTCCGCACATCCTCGGCAACTACGAAGACATGACCCGCCGCAATATCGGCTGGGATGAGATCGTCGAGCACACCGATATCATCCTCGCCTTCGGCGGCATGAACACCAAGAATTCGCGCGTCGCTGGCGGCGGCATCAGCAAGCACACCGAACATCGCGACATGGTGGCGCTGAGCAAGCGTGGCGGCGAACTCGTGCTGATCTCGCCGCTCAAGAGCGACCTGCCGGATGAAGTGAACCAGGACTGGGTCGCCGCACGGCCCGGCACCGACGTGGCGCTGATGCTCGGCATCGCGCACACCGCGGTGATGGACGGCACCCACGATCGCGCCTTCCTCGACAGCCATACCCATGGCTGGGAGACTTTCGAAGACTATCTGATGGGCCGCAGCGACGGGCAGCCGAAGAATGCGGCGTGGGCCGCTGCGATCACTGGCCTTACCGCTGACGCCATCCTCACGCTGGCGCGCCGCCTGCCCGGCAAGCGTTCGCTGTTCGTGGTCGCGCATTCGCTGCAGCGGGCCAAGCATGGCGAACAGCCGGTCTGGATGGCCTCGGTGCTGTCAGCGATGTTCGGACAATCGGGCCTGCCCGGCGGCGGCTTCGGCTATGCGCTCGGCGCCATCGCAAACTATGGCCGTCGCCAGAATGCCGTGCCGATCGCCGGCCTGCCGCAGGGCAAGAACGGCGTCAGCGAATTCATTCCGGTCGCGCGCGTCAGCGACATGCTGCTCAATCCCGGCAAGCCGTTCGAATATAACGGCGCGCATATGACCTATCCGGATATCAAGCTGGTCTATTGGGCCGGCGGCAATCCGTTCCATCACCATCAGGACCTCAATCGCCTGCGCAAGGCCTTTGCACGCGTCGACACGCTGGTGGTGCACGATCTCGCCTGGACCGCGTCGGCACGCCATGCCGACTTCGTGCTCCCCTGCACCATGAGCCTGGAGCGCGAGGACATCGGCTCGTCGCAAACCGATCCGATGATGGTGGCGATGCATCAAATGGCCGAGCCGTTTGGCGACGCGCGCGACGACTACGCGATCTTCACCGGTCTGTCCGAGCGGCTCGGCAAAGTCGAAGAATTCACCGAAGGCCGCACGCCGCGTGAATGGCTGAAGCATCTCTATCAGCCGACCTATGACGGCCTGGTCGCCAAGGGTCTCGACGCACCCGATTTCGATGCTTTCTGGGCGGCCGGCGAAGTGATGCTGCCGCAACTGCCGCTGGACGGCGGCACGCTGCGCGCCTTCCGCGAGGATCCCGAGGGTACGCCGCTGCCGACCACCAGCGGCAAGATCGAGATCACTTCCGACACCATCGCGAGCTTCGGTTACGATGACTGCCCCGGCCATCCCGTCTGGCTCACGCCGGAGGACGTGGTCGATGCGACCAATCCGCTGCAGCTTGTCGCCAATCAGCCGGCGTCGCGGCTGCACAGCCAGCTCGATTTCGGTGGGCATAGTTCAGCCGAGAAGCGCCGCGGCCGCGAGGTCGCGCGCATGCATCCGGTCGACGCCGATGCGCGCGGCATCAAGGACGGCGACATCATCAAGCTGTTCAATCAGCGCGGCTCGTGTCTCGCCTCGGTGGTGGTCACCGAAGACGTCATGGCCGGCGTTGTGCAGCTTCCGACCGGCGCCTATTACGATCCCGAGGATCCGAACGAGGAAAAGCCGCTCTGCGTGCACGGCAATCCGAATGTGCTCACAAGGGACACCGGCACCTCGCGCCTCGCGCAGGGCTGCACCGGCCAGCTCACGGTGGTGAATGTCGAGAAGTTCACCGGCAACCTGCCGCCGATCCAGGCCTATGATCCGCCGGTCCCGGTGATCTGGCCGCGCCCGCCGAAGCTGGAAGCGGCGGAGTAGTCCTCTTTCTAACCTCTCCCCGTTCTTTACGGGGAGAGGTCGCCGCGTCTTCGCGGCGGGTGAGGGGCCGCGCGCGACATTCGCCACAGCGCCAGTCTCTCGGGCCGTGAAATTCCTTGAACCACACGGCATCATTCAGAGAGATCCGAGAGGGCTTCTGTATGGCTAGCCGCGTGCCCAGCCCCTCACCCGGCGCTGCGCGCCGACCTCTCCCCGCAAATGCGGGGCGAGGTTAAGGAAGGCCCTCCGCCCCTCACTTCGTCCCAAACGTCTCCCGCATCTTCGCCTGGATCTTGGCCATGCCGCCGATCCAGCGGTCGTAGTTCTCGGTCTTCTTGCGCATGTAGTCGATGACCTGCTTGTGCGGCAGGATCAAAAACGTCTCCGCCTCGATGCCCGCGAGTGCATCCTGCGCCACCTGCTCTGGCGACAGATTGCCGTCATTGGATTGCGGGCCCTTCGGGATGTTCTTCAGCATATTGGTATCGACGCCCTGCGGGCACAGGATCGAGACCTTGATGTTGTCGGCCCGGTGTGAAATCGCCAGATTTTCGGCGAAGCCAACCGCGGCATGTTTGGTGGTCGAATAGGCCGGGCTGCCGACTTGCGAGAGGAGCCCCGCGGCCGAGATCGTGTTGAGGAAGTAGCCGCCGCCACGCGCTTTGTAGAGCGGGATCAGATGCCGGGCAGCATAGACATGAGCCATCACATGGATCGCCCAGCTCCGCGCCCATGGTTCATCCGACGTGCCACCCGCATTCGGGCTCATGGGATCGAAGCCGCCGCCGATGCCGGCATTGGAACAGAACAAAGCGATCGGCCCGTAATGCCGTTCGGTCAGTTCGATCACATGCTGGATATCTTTTTCCTTGCCGACATCGCATCGGAACGCGGCGCCGCCGATGGACTCTGCAACGGCTGTCGCGCGCTCACCGTCGAGATCGACGACGACGACTTTCGCTGCACCCGCTTGATGAAATGTTTCGCATAGCGCCTGGCCGATGCCATTGGCGCCACCGGTCACGACGACGACCTTGCCGGTCACCTGCATGCCGCACTCCCTTTGTTTGTTTTTGTTTCTTATTAGAGCATGATCTGATCCGAAAACCGGTACCCACTTTTCGGGATCATGCTCTAGGTGTTCAGCACCATGTCGAGCACGGCCGTATAGTGGCATGCGGCGCCGAGCAGGACAAATGCGTGCCAGATGGCGTTCTGGAAACGCAGCCGCTGCCAGGCGTGGAATACGACGCCCAGCGTATACAGCGTGCCGCCGGCAGCGACGAACCACATGGTGAGCGGCGGCAGCGGCGTGAACACGGCGTCATAGGCCATCAATCCGCTCCAGCCCATGGCGAGATAGAGCACGACCGCAAGGCGATCGAAACGGCCGGGATAAACCAGCTTGATCACGATGCCGGTGATGGCGACGCCCCACACGCCGGCCAGCAGCGAGATCGCGAGCCGTGTGTTGGCTATCTGCGCAAAGAACGGCGTGTAGGTCGCCGCGATCAGCAAATAGATCGCGGAATGATCGAAGCGACGCAGGAACCACTTTCGCGGTGACACCGGCCACATATTGTAGATGGCCGACAGCACCAGCATCGCCAGCAGGCCCACGGAATAGACCGAGACTGTCACCACTTCATAGGCGGTGGCGAAAACGGCAGCGAGCACGATGAGAACCGTGGCGGCGATCAGGCCGGAGAACACGCCGAGGCCGTGAACGATGCCGTCGGCGATCAGTTCGGCACGGTCGTAATTCCAGCGGATCGCGCCGGCCACCATGTGAGCGGAATTACTGGTCAGTTCTTTGATGCGGAAAACGGTCATGGTGGCGTCAACCCGGCCGGTGCGATGCGGTGAGCTTGCCCCGTAAGCCCGCCTGTGACTTCCCCTGAAATCAGCGATAGATCATAGGTTGGAGATCGTCAACGAAAGCCAAACGACGAAGTAACGACGCTTTCGTGACGAACTTGATTTCAGCCAGACAATCGCCATTTTTGAAGGCAGGCCAATACCCTTTCACGTTCACCATGATGAGCTTTCCCGCACGATGCCCAGCCTGTCCGAACTCGTCGAAGAAGCACGGCTGTCCGCGCGCGCATTGCTCGATTATGGCGATGGTCTGTTCAATCCCACGGTGCGGCTTGGGGTCACAGGCCTGTCGCGCGCCGGCAAGACGGTCTTCATTACCGCGCTGGTGCATGGCCTGACGCGCGGCGGACGCTTTCCCGTCTTCGAGTCGCTCGCCACCGGACGCATCGCCAAGGCGCGTCTCGCGCCGCAGCCCGACGATGCCGTTCCCCGGTTCGCCTATGAAGAGCATCTGCGCACGCTGATCGACGACCGCCGCTGGCCGAACTCCACCACCGATATCAGCGAGCTGCGTTTGGTCATCGACTATCAGCGCACGAGCGGCGCCGACCGCACGCTGACCCTCGACATCGTCGACTATCCCGGCGAATGGCTGCTGGATCTGCCGCTGCTCAGCAAGAGCTATGAGGAATGGTCCGCGGAGAGCCTTGCGCTGTCGCGGCAAGGACCGCGCAGGGCGCTGGCGACGGCCTTTCACGCACATCTCACGACGCTCGACCCCAATGCGCCGGAAAACGAGCAGGCGACGCTGATCGCAGCGAGGCTCTTCACCGACTATCTGCGCGCCTGCCGCGACGAACGCTTCGCCATGAGCCTGCTGCCGCCGGGCCGGTTCCTGATGCCGGGCAATCTCGCGGGCTCGCCGGCACTGACCTTTGCCCCGCTCGACGTCGCCAGCGATGGCAGCGCACCGGATGGTTCGCTGTGGGCGATGATGAAGCGGCGCTATGAAGCCTATAAGGATGTGGTCGTCCGCCCATTCTTTCGCGATCACTTCTCCAGGCTGGATCGGCAAATCGTACTCGTCGATGCGCTCTCCGCCTTCAACGCGGGACCCGAAGCACTGCACGATCTCGAAGCGGCGCTGGCCGGCATTCTCGATTGCTTCCGCATCGGCCGCAGCACGATCCTCAGCACGCTGTTCCGCCCGCGCGTCGATCGCATCCTGTTTGCGGCGACCAAGGCCGATCATCTGCATCACCTCAGCCATGACCGGCTCGAGGATGTGCTCCGGCGCACCGTGACCAAGGCGGTGTCGCGCTCGGAACTGGCCGGTGCATCGGTTGACGTCGTCGCCATCGCCGCGGTGCGCGCCACCAAGGAAGCACTGGTGCAGCGCGGCCGCGACAAACTGCCGTCAATCCTGGGCACGCCGGCCGCCGGCGAGGTCGCCAATGGCGAGACCTTCGACGGCGAGACCGAAGTCGCGACCTTCCCCGGCGATCTGCCGACCGATCTCGATGGGCTGTTCGCCGGTGGCTCCTTCAAGGGCCTCTCGACAGATGCCGCCGACAAGGCCGACTATCGCTTCCTGCGCTTCCGCCCGCCGCTCCTCACCCGCGACGGCGGCGAGGAGCCGGCGCTGCCTCACATCCGCCTCGACCGCGCGCTCCAGTTCCTGATCGGAGACAGGCTGCAATGACCGACCGTACGCGCCGCCCGGCAACCTTCCGGCTCGACGATCCCCACGTCACCGTCATGGACGCCGACGAGGACGCCGGCCACCTCGCCCGCGGCACTATCCGCATCACGCCCGAGGCCGATCCGATGGCGATGCCCGTCGTCATCGACGAGCCGCTACGACCCGTGCGATCAGGCTTCCGCTGGGGCACCCTGTTCTGGACCGGGCTCGGCGGCCTCTTGCTGCTCGGTACGGGTCTCGGCGTCACGCAACTGGTCCGCGACCTGTTCGCCATCAATGACGGCCTCGGCTTTCTCGGCCTCGGCTTCGCTGCGCTGGTCAGCATCGCGCTGATCGCCATCATCACCCGCGAAGCGCTGAGCCTGATGCGGCTCGCCACCATCGAGAAGCTGCATGCCCGCGCGCTGGCCGTGATCGCCAGCGACGACCATGCCGAAAGCCGCGCCGTTCTCGCCGACCTGCTGAAGCTCGCACATACAAATCCGCGCCTCGCCCGCGCACGCACCGCATTGCAGGGCCATGCCGATGACATCATCGACGGCGCCGATCTCATTCGCGTGGCCGAGCGTGAATTGATGAGCCCGCTCGACATCGAAGCCCGCCGCCTCGTCTCGGTCGCCGCGCAGCGCGTCTCGGTGGTGACCGCCGTCAGCCCGCGCGCGGTGGTCGATGTGCTGTTCGTCGCCGCCGCGGCGATCCGGCTGGTGCGCCAACTCGCAAAACTCTATGGCGGCCGCCCGGGGACGCTCGGGATGATCACGCTGATGCGTCATGCCATCAGCCATCTCGCCATCACCGGCGGCATGGCGGCCAGTGACAGCATGATCCAGCAGGTGCTCGGCCACGGCATCGCCGCGAAACTCTCGCAGCGGCTCGGCGAAGGCATGCTCAATGGCCTGCTCACTGCCCGCCTGGGTCTCGCCGCCATCGATGTGACGCGGCCATTGCCATTCACGGCGCTGCCACGCCCGCAGCTTGGCGATCTCGCGAAGGATCTGCTGCGCAAGCGGGACGGCGAGGATTAGTTCATTTTGGCGCAGTGATCGTAGGATGGGTAGAGCGAAGCGAAACCCATCACGGTCTTGTTTGGGGTGATGGGTTTCGCGAAGACGCTCTACCCATCCTACGATCTTGCTAAACCGCTGCCACGCAGTCGACCTCAACGTCGAACGGGCCATGCCATCCCGCAACGATGAAAAAGCCGCGCGCCGGCGGATCCGCAGAGAAGTAACGCGCATAAACCCGATTGATGGTTTCGAACTGATCGGCCCCCGTGCAATAGACATTGCACTTGATCACCCTGTCGATCGATGAGCCCGCAGCCGTAAGGCACAGCGCCATCTGATCGAGGACAATCTCGATCTGCCGCTCCAGCGGGAAGCGCCTGATCTCCCCGGTCTCGGGATCATAGGGCGGCAATTGCGAGACATAGACGAGATCGCCATAGCGCACGGCCGGCGCGACAGGAACCTTTCGTGCCTCGAAATAGGATGAGAACGGTTCGACGCGAATGAACTGTGCCTGCATGTTTCCGCTCCGGCTGCCACTATTGATCGCATCATCGCACCGGGGGACGGCTGGCGCCGGGCCAATTGGTTCGGCACCGGCCGAACCGACGGGAGTGGCGGAATATCCGGCGAGCCGCTACGCTGGGATATGGTCGCCTCCGCAAACATGGTCGAAGTCGCAGCGCTGGTTGGTGACACTGCGCGCGCGACCATGCTTGCGGCACTCATGGGAGGTCAGGCGCTCACGGCAACCGAGCTGGCGTTTCAGGCGCGGATATCCCGCCCCACCGCGAGCGAACATTTGGCTCAGCTGCTCAACGCGCGATTGATATCGGTGACACCGAGCGGGCGGTTTCGTTACTATCGGATCACATCACCGCTCGTGGCCCAGATGCTGGAAAGCATGATCGCCGTCGCGGCCCTGGAAATGCCATCGAGGCATCGACCGCGTTCCGCCCGCGATGAAGCGTTGTGCCTTGCACGCAGTTGCTACGATCACATGGCCGGACGGTTGGGCGTTGCGGTCGCGGACGCGCTGATCGAACGAGATTACATGCATTTGAGTGCAGATGGCGGAGTGCTTACCGACGCAGGCCACCGCTTCCTCTGTGACTTCGGAGCCAGGCTTGAAACCGACCGCCGCAGCAAGCGCATCTTCTGCCGGGCCTGCCTGGACTGGAGCGAGCGGCGCTATCATGTGGGTGGGCTGGTCGGCGCCGAGCTGCAACGGCGGTTTCTGGAACTCGGATGGGTTGCTCGAACGGGCGCGACACGCGCGTTTAAAGTAACGGATGCCGGCAAGGTTGAATTGAAAGATATATTTGGCATCGATCTGGACGTCGCATGCACCAATCGCGGCCTCCTTTCCCCTCGTCAGCCGGGAGAGAGCAGTCAGCGCGCCGCCAGCTGAATGCGTGACGGCACAGACATCTCCGCCAGCGCCGGCCAGCGATAGAACGGCGTATCAGGCTTCGGCGTCAGGTCCGGCGTCCAGCCCGTGAGCTTGTCGATCGCATAGTGCTTCATGGCCGTGCCGCGCCACATGGTATCGACTTCGGCAACAGGCGTGAGCACTGCACTCGTTGTCGCCAGCAGCGGGCGCTGGTTGTCCGCGGTCTGCGCGATGTAGAGTCCAGTGAGCCCCTTAATTCTGTCCATGCCGGGATCGCGAAAACCGATAAATCTGGCGCGCTCGTTGACCTGCACCACCGGCACCTTGTCTTTCAGATGCCAGCGCAGCATCGCATAGGTGCGGTAGTCGGTCGTCGCGATCCAGGTGGCGCCGGTGCTCTTCATCTCAGCCAGTGCGCGGTCGGCCAGCACCTGATAGCCGCCCTCGCCGCCGAGCGGATCGTTCTTGCCGATCAGGTTCCACGGCGCGGCCACGCTATAGAGGAAGACCAGCACCACCAGCGGAATGCCGGTGGCGATGGCGGCGATGCTCCAGCCATAGGAGGCACGCACCATGCGCGGCGACCAGCCGTCGCCCGGCAGTTTCGTCAGATTGATCGCCGCCGCAGCGATCCCGGCAGGCCACAGGAACATCGGCCAGGTATCGCCGACACGCAGGGTCAGCGACTTCCATGCAAAGAAAAAGAACGGCACCAATACGCAGGTGGCGAGCAGGATCGCGACCGGTTCACGGCGGCGATAGCCACGCCATGCCGTGACGACAACCGCGGAGAGAATGACCGGCATCAGGATGAAGCCGACCTGACCGAACTGTAGGCCGAGAAAATCACCGAGCGTGCGCAGCGACACTTCGTTGTTCGTGGTGGCGCGGATGAACTGGAACCTGAACGATGCCCAGTCGTGGCCGGCATTCCAGATCAGGACCGGCGACGAGATCACCAGTGCGATCAGTACGGCCAGCCAAGGATACGGGCTGCGCAGCCAGCGCCCGCGCCATTCCGGCACCAGCATGAAAGCGAGAATGCCCGGCACGAACATCACCACCGTGAGTTTCGACAGCAGCGCGAGACCGCCGAAGACACCGGCCGCGAGCCACCAGCGTCCGTCGTGGCTTTCGGCCAGCCGCACCAGCGACCACAGCATCGCCATGGCGAACGGAATCAGCGCCACGTCCGGCGCGACCTTGGCCATCAGCAATCCGTAATACAGCGCCGCTTCCGACATCAGCACCGCCAGCAGCACCGCGCGCAGATCCTGCGTGACGCGGCGGACGATGTCGGCGAGCAGCAATTGCGTCACCGCCATCGCCACGATACCGGCGAAACGCGCGCCGAAATTCGTGTCGCCGAAGATCAGCGTGCCCGCACGGATGAACCATGAGATCATCGGCGGATGGTCGAGGAACGACAGCACGTTTTCCTTCGACCAGGTCCAGTAATAGGCCTCGTCAGTGCGTAGATCGAACAGCCCGGCATAGACCAGCCGCATCGCTGTCAGCGCGACCAGCAATGCACCGATCACCCAAAAGGCGCGGCGGGAGACATTCCGATCGAGGTAAGGGTCGGGAAAAGACGTCATCGCCGAGCTTTTCGGCGGACTTCGCCATGCTGTCAACTTGTTGACTTTACTGCTGGATAAGGTCTGTCCGGAGGCCGCTCCGGATGGCATCGGAGCGCGTCTCGCCGTAGGATTTCGCCATGGACGCGACGTTCAAGACAGTCGGCAGGCCGCCCGGGGCCACCCCCGCCACCGCGTGGTGGCGCGGCATCGGGCTGCGCCAGGTCAGGCTGGTCTGCGGACTGGTGCTGTTCACCTATCTGCTCAGCCATTTTCTGAATCACGCGCTTGGCAATATCTCGCTCGACGCGTTGCAGACCGGCGTCGTCATCCATGCCGGCTTCTGGCAGTTCTTTCCGGTCGCGGTGACCTTCTATTCGGCGGTGACGATCCATGGCGTGCTCGGCATCTGGGCGCTGTTCGAACGCCGGCAATTCCGCTGGCGAGCCGTCGAGCCGCTGCAACTGGTCCTCGGGCTCAGCATTCCGGCACTCATCGTCGGCCATGTGGTCGCCGTCCGCCTGGGAGAAAACCTGTACGACATCAATCGCAGCTATCCTCAGGTGTTCTATGGCTGGATCACCTCGCCCGCGAAGACGTGGTCGATGTATCTCGTGGTGGTCGTCTCCTGGCTACACGGTTGTATCGGATTGTATTTCTGGCTGCGGCTGAAAGCCCATTTCAAGAGCCTCGCGCCCTATCTTCTGTCGGCTGCCGTGCTGATCCCGACACTGGCGCTGCTTGGCATCTTCCAGGGCAAGCGTGAGGTCGAGGCCAAGCTCGCATCGCCGCAATGGCAAGCCGAGAATTTCGGCCCGGACCGGATGGGCACCGCTCCACAGCAGCAGACACTGGGCGACATCACCGACGATCTCCTGATCGGCTATCTCGCGCTGCTTGGTATCGTGCTCGCGGCCCGGGCCATCCGCATGGTCGTCGAACGCCGCGCCGGGATGATCAATCTGTCCTATAGCGACGGTCGCAAGCTGCGCGTCCCTCTCGGCCTCAGCGTGCTGGAAGCGAGCCTACGTCATCGCGTGCCGCATGCCAGCGTCTGCGGCGGACGCGCGCGCTGTTCGACCTGCCGCATTCGCGTCACCAGCGGTGTCGAGACATTGCCGGCACCTTCCGCGCGCGAAGCCTTCGTGCTGAGCAGGATCGGCGGCGCTGCAGATCCCGCGGTCCGGCTGGCCTGCCAGTTGCGGCCGACAACTGATGTGGCCTTCGTTCAACTGTTCGCCCCGCAAGTGACCAGCGCGAATGCGCACGCATCGCAGCCGGCGCGGATCGGCCAGGAGCGTTATCTCGTCTGCATGTTCGTCGACATGCGCGGCTCCACCATGCTCGCCGAGAAGCGGCTGCCTTACGACACGGTGTTCATCGTCAACCGCTTTCTCGACGCCGTCTCGCGAGCTGTGATCGCAAGCGGCGGCAAGCCCAATCAGTTCATCGGCGACGGCGAGCTGGCGCTGTTCGGCCTCGCCTGCGATCCGCAGACCGCGTGTCGTCAGGCCCTGCAGGCTGCACGGCTCATTGCCGAAAATATCGACGAACTCAATCGCGCCCTCGCCCATGACCTGCCGCAGCCGCTGCGTTTCGGCATCGGCATTCACGGCGGCGAAGTCATCGTCGGCGATATCGGCTATCGCGATCACATGGTGTTCACCGCACTCGGCGATGCGGTCAATGTCGCCGCGCGCCTGCAGGACATGACCAAGAGCCTCGCTTGCGAAGTCATCATCTCCGAGGAAGTAAGCACCACTGCAGGCCTCGCGGGTGACGCGCTGCCACAACAGGACGTCGCGATCCGCGGTCGCGCCGCGCCGATGAATGTACGCACGATCACAGATGCGAAGTTGCTTTCGTCTCTCGTTACCAGCGACATGGTTTCCGCGCTTTAACACTGTTCCTGCAGGGCGCACACGCTTTGCTTGCCTGAACAAGCATTCAGAAAATTCCTACAGAATTTCTTCGAACCCGCTCCGAAATCGATGCGACGAATTTGCGATGGATCGAACAGACAGATCCCGCAACCAGCGCTTCGCGCATCACTGAAGGAGAATGACCATGTTTCGCAAACTCGCACTCGCATTCGTTGCAGCAGCTTCCCTCGGCGCGATGGCGCTCACGCCGTCCACCGCATCGGCCCATGGCTGGGGCTGGCATGGCCATCACCACCACTTCCATGGCGGCGGCTTCTACGGCCCCACTTTCGGCGTCGGCTATGTCGGTGGCGGCGGTGGATGCTATGTGAGCCGCCGCGTGATGACGCCCTACGGCCTGCGCTGGCGCACGGTTAACGTCTGCTACTAATCCTCGCATGAGGGCTGCGAACCCCGGCCACCTCGGCCGGGGTTTTGCATTGCAGCGATATCACTCGCGTGCAGATAACAACGCATGGTCGTATCGCGGCTGATCCTGGCACTCTGCTTTTGCGACCTTCCGCCGCGTCGGAAACATCCTGAATAGCGACGAATCCCGGCAAATTGGACAGATAACGGTCGGTTTGGACGATTTCTGCACGCCGTTTGAGCTATCAAGCTTGGCAATCCGCGGGTAACGTGCGCATGTCGGATATGCCGGTTTGCGGGGACCGGCAGTTCGTTATCGATTTTGATCCCGCGGAGACGACGTGATGACTAAAGGCACTGTGAAGTGGTTCAACCCGACGAAGGGTTATGGATTCATCCAGCCGGCGAATGGCGGCAAGGACGTGTTCGTTCATATTTCGGCAGTTGAGAAGGCTGGCCTTTCGACACTGAACGAAGGACAGACCGTTGAATTCGAGGAAGTTGCCAACCGCGGCAAGACCTCGGCTGAGAACCTCAAGGTCTGATACATCTGGTTTGATACCAGTGTGATCCGGCTGCTTCCCCGAAGTTTTCCAGATCACGCCTCAACAATGTAGAGCGCATTCGGCACGAGCGGTTTCCTCCAAAGGGGCACCTCTCCTGCAACGCAATCAGTTTCACGCAGGATTGCGCTAATTCGATCCGCGGTGTGCGCTCTAGCCTAACTCCAAAAACCCGAGCTGAGATCTTTCGAGGTCCGCTCCTTAGAGCCGCCAGTTGACGTGACGCACGCCTCAGCGACGCGACGGCCCTCCATTCCCTGCTTCAGTTTTCCTTGACCCACTGATCGGCCGGCTTGACGTCCGGCAGCTGTGCATAGCCGCGCGTCCACATGTCGACGGCCCATTCGGTGCCTGTCGCGCGGTCCAGCAGCACGGCGGTATTGTGCGGCGTCTGCAGCACCAGCGCATTGCCGCGATAGCGCGGATTGCCCACCGTGTGATGCTTCAGCAAACCCCAGTCCTGGATGATCAACAGCAGGCTGGTGACATTGCGCGTCGTGTCCCAGCAATCGAAATTATGCTTGTCGTCGAAATAACGGAAATCCGCATTGGCGATCCGCTTGTCGGTGCCGAGCACCGGGCCGACGCGGCGGTCCCACCACACCACCGCCTTCTGCACCGCGGCGCGTTCCGCCACGGCCGACCCCTTGCCCGCGGCGAGAAGCTTGGTGAGCGCAGCCCTGTCGGCAGGCGTGAAATCGAAGGCGTGGCGACGCCGGCAGACGAAGCCATAGCAGATGGTCATGGAACCGGCGGATGGCGGGTAGATCGACACCGACGTGTAGAGATCGCTGACCTCGCGGGACATTTCGATCGCGCGCGCATGCGACATCGAGAACAGGCCGGTCAGCGCGATGACACCTGCCGCCATCAGAATACGAAAATCGGCGACACGAAGATTGAAGTAGCCTGCCCGCATGATTTGCTCCGAGAGAAACGCGCGGAAACCTAACGCAGGGTCTCCACGCTGCCAAGACAACGGCAAGACAACGGCGGCGTTATCCCGGCTCGCTATCCCACCGGCAGCGGTGCGTCGCGCTTCACTTCTTCCATGACGGCATAGGTGCGGCTCTCGCGCACGCCGGGAAGTGCCAGCAGGCTTTCGCCGAGAAAACGGCGATAGGCGCTCATGTCGGCGACGCGCGCCTTCACCAGATAATCGAAACCGCCGGCCACCATGTGGCACTCCAGCACTTCCGGCGCGAGCCGCACCGCGCGGGCGAAGCGCTCGAACACATCGGGCGTGGTCTTGTCGAGCAGAACTTCTACAAACACGAGGAGGCCAAGGCCGAGCATCTGCGGATTCAGCCGCGCGCCATAGCCCTCGATATAGCCGTCGCGCTGCAGCCGCTTCAGCCGCTCGCCGATCGAGGTCGGGGACAGGCCGACCTTCTCGGCCAGCTCGACATTGGCGATTCGGCCGTCAGCCTGCAGAACGGCGAGGATTTTCCGGTCAATCTTGTCGATGTCGCTCATATCGGGTGTATAGCACGATCATTTCCGAATTATATAAGGTAAAATTGCGATATTTCCTATCGAACTACGGGCAGACCGGGATTAGGGTTGTAGGATATCCGAGGGAACGCCTATGTCGCCCGATTCCATGCCTCCCTTCACCGCTCCCTATGCACCGGATGATGGGACCATAGCGGCCCGGCTTCTGGCCGACGCAGCCATGACGCCTGCCCAGGACGCGCGGATCGACGCAACGGCCACGCGCCTGATCGACGCGATCCGCACCAAGGACGACCGCTTCGGCGGTGTCGAGGACATGCTGCGGGAATATGCGCTCTCCACCAAAGAGGGCCTTGCGCTGATGGTGCTGGCCGAGGCGCTGCTGCGGGTGCCGGACGCGCGCACCGCCGACGCCTTCATCGAGGACAAGCTCGGCCAGGGTGATTTCATCCATCACGAGACCAGATCCAGCGCCTTCCTGGTCAACGCCTCGGCCTGGGCGCTCGGCATCTCGCAGCGGGCGATCCAGCCCGGCGAGACGCCAACGGGAACGCTGGGCCGGCTGGCGAAGCGGATCGGCCTGCCCGCAGTGCGCACGGCGACGCGGCAGGCGATGCGGCTGATGGGCAGCCACTTCGTGCTCGGCGAAACCATCGATGCAGCGCTGGCCCGCGCGCGTGCACCGTCCGAGCGTCCGGCGCGCTATTCCTTCGACATGCTCGGCGAAGGCGCGCGCACCAAGGACGACGCGCAGCGCTATTTCGACTCCTATGCCTCGGCCATCTCGGCCATCGGCCACGCCGCCGGCAACAACCCGCTGCCCGACCGGCCGGGTATCTCGGTCAAACTCTCGGCATTGCATCCGCGCTATGAGGCGGTGAGCCATCAGCGCGTGATGCGCGAACTGGTGCCGCGCCTGATCGCGCTGGCGCAGCAAGCGAAGAGTTATGACCTCAATTTCACCGTCGACGCCGAAGAAGCCGACCGGCTCGAACTCTCGCTCGATGTGATCGATGCGGCCTTTGCCGATCCCTCGCTGACAGGTTGGGATGGCTTCGGGCTTGCAATCCAGGCCTATCAGAAGCGCGCCGAAGCGGTGATCGATCACATCGACGCGCTGGCGCGCCGTCACGATCGCAAGATGATGGTGCGCCTCGTGAAAGGCGCCTATTGGGACACCGAGATCAAGCGCGCGCAGGAACGCGGCCTCGCTGGCTATCCGGTGTTCACGCGCAAGGCGATGACCGACCTGAACTACATTTCCTGCGCACAGAAGCTGCTGGCTTTGCGGCCGCGCATCTTTCCGCAGTTCGCCACGCACAACGCGCTGACGGTCGCGGCCATTCTGGAACTGGCCGGCACCAGCAGCGGCTACGAATTCCAGCGCCTGCACGGCATGGGCGACGCGCTCTATGAGCAACTCGGCAAGGATCATCCCGCGATCCGCTGGCGCACCTATGCGCCGGTCGGCAGCCATCGCGATCTGCTGGCCTATCTGGTGCGACGGCTGCTGGAGAATGGCGCGAACTCGTCCTTCGTGGCGATCGCCGCAGATGACGCCGTGCCGGTCGCGACGCTGCTTAAGCGGCCTGCCGCGATCATCGGCTCTTCGAATGGTGCGCACCATCCGAAGATCCCTTTGCCGGCCGATCTCTATCGACCCGAGCGGACCAATTCACACGGCATCGAATTTGGCGAACGCGCCCCATTGGATGAATTGCTGGCCGAGATTGCGGCCAGCAAGCCAGACATGGACGAGGTCGTTGATGCCAATGCCGAGCAGGCAAATGCCGCGGTGACGGCAGCGCGCGCAGGCTTTGCGTCATGGAGCCACACCCCAGCACATGAACGCGCGGCGATCCTCGACAACGCCGCCGATCGTCTGGAACAGCGCCGCGCGTCCTTCATCGCATTGCTGCAACAGGAAGGCGGCAAGACGCTTGATGATGCGCTGTCGGAGGTCCGCGAAGCCATCGACTTCTGCCGTTACTACGCCGCGCAGGGCCGCAAGCAATTCGGCGAGGGCGAGGTGATGCCCGGGCCCACCGGCGAGAGCAACGTGTTGAGCCTGCGCGGCCGTGGCGTCTTCGTCGCCATCTCGCCGTGGAATTTTCCGCTGGCGATTTTTCTCGGCCAGGTCAGCGCCGCGCTGATGGCGGGCAACACGGTTGTCGCCAAGCCGGCCGAACAAACGCCACGCATCGCGGCACGGGCCGTATGCCTGCTTCATGAAGCGGGTGTGCCCACGTCAGCATTACATCTGATCCTGGGCGACGGCCGCATCGGGGCGGCGCTCGTCGCGCATCCCGCCATCGCCGGTGTGGTGTTCACCGGCTCGACCGAGGTGGCCCGATCCATCAACCGCACCATCGCCGCCAAGGATGGCCCGATCGTGCCACTGATCGCCGAGACCGGCGGCATCAATGCGATGATCGTCGATGCCACCGCGCTGCCGGAACAGGTCGCCGACGATGTGGTGATGTCGGCGTTCCGGTCGGCCGGGCAGCGCTGCTCCGCGTTGCGGCTGCTATTGGTGCAGGACGATGTCGCCGACCGCATGATCGAGATGATCGTGGGCGCGGCCCGGGAACTCAAGCTGGGCGATCCCCGTGATGCCGCCACCCATATCGGCCCGGTGATCGACACCGAGGCAAAGCAAAAGCTCGATGCGCATATTGCGCGCATGACGGCCGAAGCACGCGTGCATCTCGCGGGCACAGCACGTGCAGGCAACTTCGTCGCGCCGCATATCTTCGAACTCGCGAACGCACGTGGGCTCACCGAGGAAGTGTTCGGTCCAATCCTGCATGTGGTGCGCTACCGCGCTGCCGACTTCGACCAGGTGTTGCAGGACATTGCCGACACCGGCTACGGGCTCACGCTCGGCGTGCATTCGCGGATCGACGATATGGTTGAGCGCGTAATTGCGCGCCTGCCGGTCGGCAATGTCTATGTGAACCGCAACATGATCGGCGCTGTGGTGGGCGTGCAACCCTTCGGCGGCTTCGGCCTGTCCGGCACCGGCCCGAAAGCCGGTGGCCCGCATTACCTCGCCCGCTTCGCGACCGAGCAGACGGTCACGATCAACACGGCTGCCGCAGGTGGCAATGCAGCATTGATGACAGATCAAAACTGATCCTTCTTACCCTCCCCTGGAGGGGGAGGGTCGGTGAGCAGCACGCGACGCGTGTTGCGAGACGGGGTGGGGTGAAGCCACAACGACGGAGCTTGCTGCTTCACCCCACCCCGCTGCGCGCTATGCACGCAGCGACCCTCCCCCTCCAGGGGAGGGTTAGCTGAGCCCGTTGCATCACCCATCGAAGATGGGTCAAATGCGCCACCGGATTCCAGATGGAATTAAATTCCGGCAGACGGCAAGAACAACACGCAGAACAAAAGCGACGGGAGTGACGCATGGAAGACGGTCTGTTCAAAGGGCTGAAGGTGCTGGACTGCGCGAGTTTCATCGCCGCGCCCGCCGCAGCCACAGTGCTGTCCGACTTCGGCGCCGACGTCATCAAGATCGAACCGCCCGGTGCCGGCGACCCCTATCGCAACCTGCCCAACCTGCCCGGTTATCCCAAGAGCGAGCACAACTATGCGTGGATGATGGAGAGCCGGAACAAGAAGAGTCTCGCGCTCGATCTGGCGAAGCCGGAAGGCCAGGCGGTGCTCTACAAATTGATCGCCGAGGCAGATGTCTTCATCACCAATTTCCCGCCGCCGGTGCGCAAGCGCCTGAAGATCGCCTATGAGGATATCACACCGCTGAACGAGCGGCTGATCTATGCCTGCTTCACCGGCTATGGCGACAAGGGCGCGGAAGCCGACAAGCCCGGCTTCGACTCCACCGCTTGGTGGGCACGCTCCGGTATGATGGACCTCGTTCGCGCCGATGAGGACACCACGCCGGCGCGTTCGATCGCCGGCATGGGCGATCACCCCTGCGCCATGGCGCTCTATGGCGCCATCGTCACCGCACTTTACAAGCGCGAGAAGACCGGCAAGGGCTGCCAGGTGAAATCCAACCTGATGGCCAATGGTGTGTGGTCATCGAGCGTACTGGCGCAGGCCAAACTTGTCGGCGCCAAATTCGAGAAACGCCGCTCGCGCGAGGAAGCACTCAATGCCGTCACCAACCACTACAGGTGCCGCGACGGTCGCTGGATCATGCTGTCGCTGCTCGCCGAGGAGCGGCAGTGGCCGGCTTTCACCAAATGCCTCGGCCGCGAGGACCTGCGCGACGATCCGCGCTTCGCAACCAAACCCGATCGCCATGCGCGCTCGGTCGAACTGATCAAGATCCTCGACGAGGTGTTCGCGACCCGCGACCTCGCCGACTGGCGCCAGCGACTTGACGGCAACGGCCTCGTGTTCGGCTTCGTCGGCATCCTCGACGATATTCCGAACGATCAGCAGATGAAGGACAATGACGTGCTGATCCCGTTCGAGGGAACCGACATCCTCACCATCAACAGCCCTATCTGGATTGGCGGCGAGACCAAACGCAAGCCGCATCTGCCGCCGTCCATCGGCCAGCACAGCGACGAGATCCTGCGCGCTGCGGGCTTCAATGATGCCGATATCGCACGATTGCGAGCTTCCGGCGCGGTAGCATAGTCGCGCACGGCGCGGGTTACGCAGCCCGCGCGAAAGAGTTTCAAATTGCGATGCGGCCTGTGATCACGAAGTGGTCACAGGCCGACCTGAAACCGCCTCCCCTAAAACGCGTAGCTGGTCTCGTTAGCGCAACAGGCACTCGCCATGTCGCGCGGCAACGAGATCACGACGTCTGCGGATTCCCCGCCGGCGACGCCACTATCAACCGGGAGACGACCATGTCCAAGAAGCGCATTGCACTACTGTCATTTGCCGCTTTCAGCACGCTGATGATTTCGGCGAGCTTCCTTGAGCCGGCTGCTGCCAAGATGATGAAGGGTGAGAATACCGTCATGGTGGGCGGCGCCGCGATGTATCCGTCGAAGAACATCGTCGAGAACGCCGTGAATTCGAAGGATCACACCACGCTGGTCGCCGCCGTGAAGGCTGCCGGCCTCGTCGATACGTTGGCCAGCCCCGGCCCGTTTACCGTCTTCGCGCCGACCAATGCCGCATTCGGCAAATTGCCGAAGGGCACGGTCAATACGCTGGTGCAGCCCGAGAACAAGATGACCCTCACCAAGATCCTCACCTATCACGTGGTGCCCGGACGGCTCTCGGCGGCCGACCTCACCGATGGCAAGAAGCTGACCACCGTCGAAGGCGAACAGCTCACCGTCAAGCGTTCGGGCGGCAAGGTCATGATCGTCGATGCCAAGGGTGGCGCCTCCACCGTGACGATCCCGAACGTCAACCAGTCGAACGGCGTGATCCACGTCGTCAATACTGTGCTGATGCCGGGCTGATCGTTCCAACGCACAGTCCGAATTGACGCATCTCGCCTCTCCCTATCCGTAGGGAGAGGCATATTTTTCGACTAGCGCGCCAGCAGCCAGCCGAAGAAGCCGAGCCCGAGCAGAACCGCCACACCGATAGCCCAGACGCTGACGCGGATGCTGCTTGTCGTCTGCTGTTTGCTTTCGTTCTCGGCGATCGCGATGTCGCGTTCCTTGATCTCTTTGTCGGCCTCGTTCATCGCGTCCTCATTTCATTTCACGAAACACATGCCGATCGCAGACGACGCATCTGCGCCGACCTGCTGACATACGAGACCCTCGGCACAGGTCCAGGACGCAAAACTCTTGTCCGCGACGCCCTTCTGCTTCGGTCGATAACATGTCGCGCCCCAGCCATCGAGGAGAGGCGATCCCGCGAGTTCATTGTTACCACGCATCTGCGGGCGATCCGAAAAGCCGCGCGAAAAATCCGGCGCCTTTCCATTGCGCATCGCCATGACGATATCGCGACGGCGGGGCTGGTCACCGATGAAATGCGGCGATGCCGGAACCGTTCCCTGCGATTGCTCTGCCAGCGTATTCGCACCAGGAAAATGGAAGCCGCCGATGCCGCGGATCTGGTGACAGCCACCGCAGGTAATGTCGTTCAGCCGGCGCACAAAGCCAGCGGGCGAGCGGATGTTCTGGAGCGCGCCGCCCTGCGCCACCGCCCGCTCCAGCGCGGCGACGACGTCACGCTCGCTGAACACACCCCTCCCCTTACCATCCGCTGCCATCAGCCCGAACTCCGGCTGTAGCGCCGACGGTGCAAAGCCGGCTGGTGTCGACGACAGCGACGTGGTCGCAAGGAATTTCTCGGGGATCAAAACTGTACCGCGATCGAAAGCAAGGAGATTGGCGGGCGCAAGCAGCCAGTCGCGAAACGCGCGACCGAGCGCCGCATCAGCCAGCAACCGGTCACGGTCGATCTGGTTCTCCATGGGTGCCTCGCAAAACTGCTTCACGGTGGCATCGAAGCGAAACACCTTCTGCAAATAGTCGGTGCGGAATTCCTGCGTCTCGGACTTCGGTCGATGCGCAATCTGCAGATTGGTCTCGACGCGATCGATATGCGCGGCTGTGATTGTCGCAAGCGGACCATCCGGTTTCAGCAGACGATCCGCGCGTGCAGCGCCAGTCTCGGTGAATGACGCAGAGTCGAGCCAGCGCCCGGCGAGATCCGCGCATGTCACCGACGCATCGTTCGGGTCCTTCGCACGAAGCACAAGATTGAGCGTCATCGGCAGGCGCGGCGGCGTTATGCCAGCGGCCGTGCGCGTGAGGCGATAGATCAGCCTGATCTCACCGCAGGTATCCGGAGTGACATAGGCCCGGTCCATACGATTGACGATTCCGGCGAGCACGAAGCGCGCATCGGGCGATGTCAGCATCGCCTGGTCGAACAGTTGCACGTCATGGCCGGGGCCGACGCCGATGCTCACGCCCGGCTGGTGTGTGCGGTGATCGGCGAGATAGCGCGCAAAGGCATCGTCCAGCGCGGCGCGGACCAGCGTCATCGCAGGCAGAGCGAACAGGGCATCGTTGGAGATCGGCGTTGTCCGCGCGGGATCGAGCAGCTGCGCGAGGCCGAGACCGTGGGTGTTGTGCGTTTCCAGTGCCCGCAACACACCGGGATCGGTGACCGCGAGACCATTGCCCTCATCCGCCCGCGCGACGGGAGCCACGAGGCCGAGCAGCACGGCAATGAAGCTCAAGCGAAGTCGCACGGCGCTATCCCAGACGTCACGTCAGGAGGCTAGCCCAAAAGAAAGGCCGCTGCACCAGCAGCGGCCTGAACGCATTCGTCGCTAGAAGGGTGGATCAGCGGGCGACGATCAGGCCCTTGGAGGTGACCACCGTCCAGCGGCCGTCCTGTTTGCGGATCGCGTCGATGCGGCCGAGTCCGGGAACCGGATCGCCGGCATAGACTTCGAAGATTCCGGCACGGCCCTCGATGGTGGCGCCGCCGCCAGCGATGTCGATAATGCGCCAGCCTTCGACCATGGGCAGGCGCGCAACTTCGGGCTTCGGTGCCGGGGTCGGCACCGGGGCGCTGATCGAACCGGTGACTTCCTTGGCCGGTACCGAGGCAACCGGTGCAGGGGCCGGCGCAGCAGCAGGCTGCGGCGTGGTGCGCAGCTTTTCGACGGCCTCGCTCAGCTTGGCGAGTTTCGCGGCCGGTTCAGCCTGGCCCTTCTCGAGCTTGTCGAGACGCTCGGCAGACTTCGCGCGCGCCGCAATGGACTGCTTGGCATTGCGGTCGACCTCGGCCTTGAGCGCCGAGAGTTCGCCGTCGAGACGGGCGATATGTTCTTCCAGCGCCTGGTTGGTCGACTTGGTGTCGTCGGCGGCAAACAGCTTGCCGAGGCCAGACATCGCGACCGAACCGCCGACTGCGCCGACGGTGATGCCCAGCGCGATCATCGCGGCAATGGCCATCATCCGGCTGCGGCCAGCCTTCTCTGCCGACTCGATCTTCGGCTCTGAATTGACGAAGTCTTCCCAGGAGTGCTCGCGCGATGCACTCTCGCGGGATGCGCCGTCACCCGGGCCGCTGTCGCGGGAGGGAGCCATGATGGTGATCCGGCCTGGCGCACCGAGCTTCGGCGCTTCCCTCTTTGGCATCTGGGCGGGACGGTCAGCACCGCTGCGATCGTCGCCCTGCTCCGGTGCGAGCTTCGGCGAATCCACGTGAATGTCAGCATCGTGGGAACCGGCCGCCGCCGCCGCGCCGGTATCGACGTGATCGCCGCTGACGTCTGGGGTGGAATCGGCCTTGTGCTCGCTCACGATCAAATTCTCCGGAATAGATGAACACTTTGGTAACTTTCATTGCTTGCCAAATCCTTACCGGGTGCCGTGCTTACGAAAATTTCACCTCTTGTCCGGCGATGGGAACCGTTGCTTGACGCGCACGCGCCCCGCCCGCACAACACCAGCAAACAGAACAATCGGGGAAATGCCATGAAGCTCTACGATTCCATCGGACCGAATCCGCGCGTGGTGCGCATGTTCTTGGCCGAGAAGGGCATCAGCCTCCCCGTCCAGACCGTCGATCTTGCTGGTGGCGAGAACCGCGAGCCCGCGCATCTGGCGCGCAATCCGCATGGCCAGATGCCGACGCTCGAACTCGACGACGGCGCCTATGTGTCCGAAACGGTCGCGATCTGCGAATATGTCGAGGAGACCCATCCAACGCCGCCGCTGATCGGCACCACGCCCGAACAGCGCGCCGAAGCGCGAATGTGGCGGCAGCGCGTCGATCTCAACATCTGCCAGCACATCGCCAACGGCTATCGCTTTTCGGAGGGATTGAAGCGCTTCGAGACGCGCATCGTCTGCGTACCCGAAGGCGCGCCGGGCCTGAAGACAATTGCCATCGACCGGCTGCGCTGGCTCGACGGACAGATGGCCGGCAAGACCTTCATCTGCGGCGAACGCTTCACGATGGCCGACATCGTGTTGTTCTGCTGGCTCGATTTCGCCGACAAGGTGAAGCAGCCGTGGGATCGCGAAAATGCGAAGGTCGCGGCGTGGTTCGAGCGCGTCGGCGCGCGGGAGAGTGTGAAGGCGTGAGCGGAGGTCAATGGCCTCTCCACGTCATTGCGAGGAGCGAAGCGACGCGGCAATCCAGAAGGTCACAAGCGAAGACCGGATTGCTTCGCTACGCTCGCAATGACGGCTGAGAGGGCGTAGCGCTACAGCACTACCGGCGCATCGGGCAGCTCATTCACCGAGCCGGCATCGCGCGGGAAATGCGTTACCAGATGCTGCGTCACCGCGTCGATCCCCTTGATCACGCCTTGCTCGAAATGCCCGGCGCGAAACTCCGCCTCCATCATCTGGCAGATCGCTTCCCAGCCGGGTTTGCCGACGCGGGCATCGATGCCGCGATCGACCACGATCTCGACGTCGCGATCGGCGAGCAGCAGATAGATCAGCACGCCGTTGTTATGCGCGGTGTCCCAGACGCGCAGTTGCGCGAACACATCGATGGCGCGTTCGCGCGCGGATTGATTGCGGAACAGCGGCGCGCCGTCGAGCGCGCCCTCGACCACGAAGCGGATCTGTCCGGCATGGCTGGCTTCGGAGGCCTTGATGGCCTGTTCGATCGCCGCCAGCGATTGCGGCGGGAACGCCTTGCGGACCCGCGAGCGATTGCCGAGCAGATGGTTGCCGATGCGTTTCAGGCTCATCACCAACTCCCCGAAGCGCCGCCGCCACCGAAACTGCCACCGCCTCCACTGAAGCCGCCGCTGCTCGATGAACTCCCTGATGACCAGGAACCACCGCCGCCCCCAATATAGCCACCGCCGCGACGTCCACCGCCTCCGCCACCCGACATGAGGGCCTCGCTGATCAGCGTAAAGAAAAACGCGACCGCACCGAGAATGCCGCCGAACAGCAGGCTGCCCGCGACAAGCCAGACCACTGTCGTGACGAGCCCGCCGGTGGCCAATGAGCCGAACAGCCGGCCGAAGATATTGCGCAGGATACTGCCGAAGATCAGAACTCCGAACAGCAGGAACGGCGCATATTCCATGATCTGATCGAGGGCATTCGAATTGCCCTTCCATTCATCTGGCGCCGGCAGCGGCTCGCCATCGACCACCTTGATGATCTGATTGACGCCGGCTGTGATGCCACCCGCGAAATCGCCGGTCTTGAAGCGTGGCGTGATGATCTCGTCCATGATCCGTTTCGTGGTCACGTCAGTCAGTGCGCCTTCAAGGCCGTAGCCGACTTCGATGCGGAGCTTGCGATCGTCCTTGGCGACCAGCAGGATCGCGCCGTCATCGACTTTCTTGCGGCCGATCTTCCAGGCTTCGGCAACGCGGATGGAGTATTGCTCAATGGCTTCCGGCGCCGTGGTGGGCACGATCAGCACCACGATCTGGCTGCCCTTGCGCGACTCGAAATCACGCAGCGTGCTGTCGAGCGATGCCTGTTCGCCCTGGCTCAGCGTCGCGGTCTGATCGACCACGCGCCCCGTCAGAGCCGGCACGGCCACATCGGCCAGAGCAACGGCGCTCCAGCACAGCAGCAATGCCAGCAGGCAGGCTTTGATCACCTTCATCGGATCGGCCTGATCGGCACCCGCCTATTTCGCGGGCGCCGGCGTCGGGTTGAAGTCGACCTTGGGCGCGGTCGAGATTTCGCTCTCATTGGCGACCGAGAAATTCGCCTTCTCCTTATAGCCGAACATCATGGCCGTCAGATTGTTCGGGAAGGTGCGCACGCCGACGTTATAATCCTGCACCGACTTGATGTAGCGGTTGCGCGCCACGGTGATGCGGTTCTCGGTGCCTTCGAGCTGCGACATCAGATCCTTGAACAGCGCGTCCGACTTGAGCTGCGGATAGTTCTCGGTGACCACGAGCAAGCGCGACAGCGCGCTGGAGAGTTCGCCTTGCGCGGCCTGGAATTTCTGCAGCGCGGCGGGATCGTTGACCACATCAGGCGTCGCCTGCACCGAGCCGACCTTGGCGCGTGCATTTGTGACGCCCAGAAGAACGTCCTTCTCCTGCTGCGCGAAGCCCTTCACGGAATTCACGAGATTCGGCACGAGGTCCGCGCGGCGCTGATACTGGTTGACCACCTCCGACCAGGCCGACTTGACCTGCTCATCATTGGTCTGGATCGCGTTGTAACCGCAATTGGTCAGGCTGAGGGTCGCCAGTGCTGCCAGCACGGTCAAAAACTTGCGCATGAAATTCTCCTGTGACGCGGCTCAAATGGCTCGACCGCTTCTAGCACAGGCAAACGACGAAAGCCGCCACAAGTTCATCGCGAATGCTGCAATGCCCATACGGGTTTATGTTTGCATGCCCGGCATTCGTTGTTAGCCTTGCCGCAACCATCGGCCCACAGAAGCCGAGGACATTTGGGGAGGTTTCCATGACGGACGTGCTGAACACGTTTCCGACCGTTGGCGCGCAGACCTTGCGGGCGCTGGCGCGCTATCCGGATCGCATCGCTTTCAGTTGGCCCGGCGGCTCGATCACCTATCGCGGCACTACGGACCTGATCGCGCGGCTGCAGAATGTGTTCATGAACCTCGGCGCACAGCCCGGCACGAAAGTGGCGCTGCTCACAGCCAATCGCGCCGACACCTGGTGCGCCGGGGTGGCGGCACAACTGTCGCGCTTCGCCATTTCCTGGCTGCATCCGCTAGGCTCGATGCAGGACCAGATCGACCAGATCGAGGACGCCGAGGCGACGATCCTGATCATTGACGCCGACAATTTCCTGCAGCGCGGCGGCGAACTAGCATCGCGCGCGCAAAGCCTGCAGCACGTGTTCACGCTGGGCCGTGCAGATTACGGCATCGATCTGCTGAAAGTCGTCGGCTCAGGCGGCAGCGCCACCGCGCGGGACTTTGCACAGGTCGATGACATCGCCGTGCTGAACTACACCGGCGGCACCACAGGAAAATCCAAGGGCGCGCTGCGCCGCCATCGCGAAGTGTCGGGTTTTGCCAGCGCCATTCTGTCCGACTTCGAGATCCCGGACACGCCGAGCTATCTCACTGTGGCGCCCATCAGCCATGTCGCCGGCACCAAGGTGCTGCCGACGCTGATGCGCGGCGGCACGGTGCATATGCTGAAAGGTTTTGATCCCGAAGCGGTGCTCAAGACCATCGAACGCGAGCGGATCAATTTCACGCTGTTCGTGCCGACCATGATCTATGTGTTGCTCGACAACCCGACGCTGTCAAAGACCGATCTATCCTCGCTCGATCTGGTGCTTTACGGCGCATCGCCGATGTCGCCGAGCCGGCTGGTGGAAGGCATCGAACGCATCGGCCCGGTGTTCTCGCAGCTCTACGGGCAGACCGAATGCTATCCGGTGTCGGTGCTGCGCAAGACGGATCATGATCCGAAGAAGCCCGAACTGTTTTTGTCCTGCGGTTTTCCGATCGCCGTCTGCGATGTGCGTATTCTCGACGATGACGACCAGGAAGTCTCCCCCGGCGAGGCGGGCGAAATCTGCGTGCGTGCGCCGCATGTGATGAAGGAATACTGGAAGCGGCCGGAGCAGACGGCCGAAACGCTCAAGAACGGCTGGCTGCACACCGGTGACATCGCCCGCGCCGACGAGCGCGGCTACATGTTCATCCTCGACCGCAAGAAGGACATGATCGTCTCCGGCGGCTTCAACATCTTCCCGCGCGAGATCGAGGATGTGTTGACCACCCATGCCGATGTGGCCATGTGCGCTGTGGTCGGCGTGCCCGACGACAAATGGGGCGAGGCTGTCACCGCCATCGTGGTCGCGCGTGGCGGTGCGAAGCCGGATGCGGATGAGCTGATCAATCTGGTCAAGACCCGCAAGGGCTCGGCCCATGCGCCGAAGCACATCAAGTTCGTGACGGAGCTGCCGATGACCGGCGTCGGCAAGATCGACAAGAAGGCGCTGCGCGCAAGCTTCTGGGTCGGGCGCGAACGGATGGTGGGGTAAGGACTTAGCACTAACGCCGTCATTCCGGGGCGCGTGTGCATCTTGCGCACGCGAACCCGGAATCTCGACATGGCTGAACACTTCGGGATTCCGGGTTCTCCTGCCAGCGGCTTCGCCGCTGACCTGCGCCCCGGAATGACAGTGGAGGGTCACCACCATGTAACTTGCATGATGATAGTTACTCCCCTATCTTCCCCCCATGGAGCGCAAGAGTTTCGAAAAACTGGAATGCCCGGTTGCCCGCAGCCTTGAGCGCGTCGGCGAGTGGTGGAGCATTCTGATCATGCGCGATGCCATCTACGGCATGACGCGGTTCGACCAGTTCCAGAAGAACCTCAACATCGCGCCGAACATGCTGACCCGGCGCCTCGGGGTGCTGGTCGAGGCCGGGCTGCTGGTGAAGCGGCAATATTGCGAAAAGCCGCCGCGCTACGAATATATCGTGACCCCGCGCGGCCGGGATTTCCGCTCCGTGCTGTGGTCGCTGCAAAGCTGGGGCAACCGGCACTTCGCGCCTGAGGGTGAAAGCGTTGTTCTGATCGACAAGGAGACCGGCGAGACCGCCGATCCCATCCTGGTCGACCGCCGTACCGGCAAACCAATCACCGAAGCCACCCACGCCAATGCGCCCGGCCCTGCCGCCAGCGCACGCGTGCAACGGCGGCTCAGCAAACCGCGCCCGCAGAAGGACGGAACATTATGAAACTGGAAACGCCGCAGGCCATCGTCGCCGCCACCGCCGCGCCTGTCCACGAGATGAACCCGCGGACGCGCATGCTGCTGCAGGCGCCAATCGCCTCCACGCTGGTCAAGCTCGCCTGGCCCAATCTGCTGGTGATGCTGGCGCAGGCTTCCACCGGCCTGATCGAGACCTGGTGGGTGTCGCATCTCGGCTCTGATGCGCTGACCGGCATGGCGGTGGTGTTTCCCGGCTTCATGATGATGCAGATGCTGTCGGCCGGTGCCATGGGCGGCGGCATTTCCTCGGCGATCGCGCGTGCGCTCGGCGCAAGGCGCACCGACGATGCCGAGGCGCTGGTGATGCATGCCACGCTCATCAATATCCTGCTCGGTCTGATCGGCTCGGCAATCTTCCTGATCTGGGGCCGTGCGATTTACACGGCGATGGGCGTCAGCGGCGGCGCGCTGGACGCGGCCATGCAGTATTCCAACGTGGTGTTCGGCGGCAGCGTTTTAGTTTGGCTGATGAACGGCTTTGCCAGCATCATCCGCGGCACCGGCAATATGCTGGTGCCGTCGCTGTCGATCTGTATCGGCGTGGTGCTGCTGATCCCGCTGTCGCCGCTGCTGATCTTCGGCTGGGGACCTATTCCGGCCCTCGGCATTGCCGGCGGCGGCTGGGCCGTGGTGCTGTCCACCTTCACCGTGGGCGCCGTGCTCGCCGGCTACATTCTCTCGGGCCGCTGCATCGTCCATTTCAAGCTGGCCCGGCTGCGCTGGGATCTCTCGGCCGACATCCTGCGCGTCGGCGCCATCGCCGCGGTGATTTCGCTGCAGACGAGTTTCACGGTGCTGCTGACCACCGCACTGGTCGGCGGCTTCGCCGGCGGCGACGCCGTGGCGGGCTTCGGCACCGGCGTCCGGCTGGAATATCTGATGGTGCCGCTGGCCTTCGGGTTTGGCGGACCGCTGGTCGCCCTGGTCGGCACCAATATCGGCGCCGGACAGGAGCAGCGCGCGCTGCGGGCAGCGCTGATCGGCGGCGGCATGGTGTTCGTGATCACCGAAACCGTCGGCCTGGCGGCCGCGATTTGGCCGGCCGCGTGGCTCGGCCTGTTCGGGTCGGACCCACAGATGATCGAAACCGGCAGCGCCTATCTGCGCATCGTCGGCCCCGCCTATGGCTTCTTTGGCCTCGGCCTGTCGCTGTATTTTGCCTCGCAAGGCGCCGGCAAGATGCTCTATCCCCTGCTGGCCGGCGTGCTGCGCCTCTTGATCTCCATCGGCGGCGGCTGGCTGGCGCTGCGGCTGACGGGATCGCTGACCTGGCTGTTTGCCTGCCTGACCTTCGCCCTAGTCGTCTACGGCACCATCATCGTCACGGCGGTGGCGTCCGGGACCTGGTTCAAGACCAAGCCGGCCTGACGGCGATGCAATCGCCAGCGATGTGATCGCCTGACAGCGATGTGATCAGCCGAAAGCGGATTTTCCGCTGGGAATAAAGATGTGCATATGCCTCATGCAGTTGCACGCCTGTAGGGGCACAGCGAACTATCCTAGATAGCGCGGATCGGCGGTCAGTTCGGCCGCACCCAGGAATCCCCAGCTATGGCAGACGGTATCGCGGCACAGGCTCCCCAGCCGACGGAAGGGCTGACGCCGAGCCAGCAGCGTTGGGCGCGGCTTGCGATCTTTACCGCCCTTGCCATGGCCTCGCTCGATACCGCCATCGCCAATATCGCGCTGCCCTCCATCGCCGCCGACCTGCATGCCACGCCAGCGGATGTCATCTGGGTGGTCAATGTCTACCAGATCGCCATGGTCGCCACGCTGCTGCCGTTCGGCGCCCTGGGCGAGATCGTCGGCCATCAGCGCATCTATCTCGGGGGGCTGATCCTGTTCACGATCGCGTCGGTCGCCTGCGCATTCGCGTGGTCGCTGGACACTTTACTGTTCGCGCGGGTGCTGCAGGGCCTCGGCGCCGCCGGCGCCATGAGCGTCAATGCCGCGCTGGTCCGCGTGGTTTATCCCCCAAGCCATTTCGGCCGCGGGCTCGGTCATAACGCCCTCGTCGTTGCGACGGCCTTCACCCTCGGCCCCACCATCGCCTCGGGCATCCTGTCGGTTGCAACCTGGCCCTGGCTGTTCGCGATCAACCTCCCCTTCGGCCTCGCCGCCATTGTCATCAGCCTAAAGACGCTGCCGAAGACCACGCGCGCCACCCATCGTTTCGATTTTCTCGGTGCCCTGCTGACCTCGCTCTGCCTCGGCCTGCTGATCCTCGGCATCGACAGCGCCGCCCATCACACGGCACCGTCCATTGTCGTCGCAGAACTGGTTGCCGGCCTGTTGTTCGGCTGGCTGCTGCTCCGCCGGCAGGCCGATCACCCTGCACCGATGCTGCCGATCGACCTGTTTCGCCGCCCATTGTTCGCGCTGTCGGCGGCCACGGCGGTTTGCTCCTTCTCCGTCCAGGGCCTCGCCTTTGTGTCACTGCCGTTCTATTTCGAAGAAGTTCTGCATCGTTCGGCAGTCGAGACCGGCTTCTTCCTGACGCCCTGGCCGCTGGTCGTCGGCATCATGGCGCCGATCGCCGGCCGGTTGTCGGACCACTATCCTGCCGGGCTTCTCGGCGGTATCGGCATGGCTCTGCTCGGCATCGGCATGGTGCTGCTGGCCACCCTGCCGCCCGACCCGAGCGTCGCCAATATCGTCTGGCGGATGGTGATCTGCGGCGCCGGCTTCGGCTTCTTCCAGGCCCCGAACATGAAGGCGATCATGTCGAGCGCCCCCGCCGGCCGCAGCGGCGGCGCCAGCGGTATCGTGGCCACTGCCCGGCTCACCGGCCAGAGCATGGGCGCGGCGCTCGCCGCCTTCTGCTTCGGCCTGTTCGGCCATGGCGGCGCGACCTGGGCGCTGGCGCTCGGTGCCGGCTTTGCCGCGCTCGGCTGCGTCATGAGCTTCCTGCGGCTGATCGTCCCGTCGTCACCCAGTCACTGATTTCAGAGATAATTTAGCGAACTCACATTTCTCTTTTGCAATGCCGTATTAAGTGATGTGATATACTGCAGTGCAGAGACAGATATTTTGCAGCGCAAGTAACAAAACTGAGTTCCATTGCCCTTCGGTTCCGTAAGTACCCAAAGACGCTGGACCAGTTTCGTATCCTTGTAGCCGCGGCGGGCACGAGGGCATTTCTTGAGGGTACTGTTCGTCACTCCAGAGATTGACGACTTCATCCGGGTGGGCGGCCTTGCAGCCGTGTCCGCCGCTCTCCCTAGAGCCCTGCGCATCTGGACCGACGTTCGCATCATCCTTCCCGGCTACCGCGACGTCGTCACGCAGTTTCCTGATATCGAGATCGTCGGCGAATGCCCGGCGCTGGCGGAAATGCCCGCCTGCTCGGTCGGCCTCGCCGCGACCAAAGACGGGCTGCCGATCTATATCCTGCTCTGCCCGCAGCTCTACGATCGCCCCGGCAATCCCTATGGCGATGCCTGCGGCCGGGACTGGCCGGACAACGACATCCGCTTTGCACGCTTCGCGTCCGCAGCGGCACTGCTCGCCGCCGGCCAGCTCGACAAAAACTGGTCGGCCGATCTGGTTCACGCCAATGACTGGCAGGCGGCCTTGGTGCCGGCCTATCTCGCCTGGAGCGGGGTGAAGATCCCGACCATCCTGACGATCCACAATCTCGCTTATCAGGGCCTGTTTCCGAAGTCTTCGCTGCGCCGGATCGGTGCACCGGCGGAGTCGTTCCATATCGACGGGCTGGAATTCTATGACAAGCTGTCCTTCCTCAAGGGCGGGCTGATCTACTCGTCGCATCTGACGACGGTCAGCGAGACCTACGCACGCGAGATCACCACGCCGGAACTCGGCTGCGGGTTGGAAGGCCTGCTGACCAAGCGCTCCAACGAGTCGCGTCTGACAGGCATTCTCAACGGCATCGACGAAAGCTGGGATCCGCGCGTCTGCGCGGAGCTCATGAGACCGTTCGGCGCGGGCGACTGGGAAGCCAAACGCGCCAATGCCGACGGGGTACGCCAACAATTTGGGCTCGCACTCTCCCGCGGGCCCATTTTTGGTTTGGTCGCCCGCCTCGTGCATCAGAAGGGCGTCGACCTCGTATTGTCGGCGGCCGACGCCATCGTGTCCGCCGGCGGACAGATCGTCGTGACCGGCCGCGGCGAGACCGAACTGGAGAATGCGCTGATGGACGCGCATCGCCGCCGTCCGGATGCGATCGGCGTCGCCATCGGCTTCAACGACCGCGAGGCACGGCGTATCTTCGCCGGCAGCGACTTCACGCTGATGCCGTCGCGCTTCGAACCCTGCGGCCTCAGCCAGATGTATGCGCAGCGCTTCGGCTCGCTGCCGATCGGCCACCAGACCGGCGGCCTCGCCGAAACCATCGTCGATGGCGAGACCGGCTTCCTGTTCACGCAGCCCTCCACCGAGTCATTTCTGGGCGGCATCCTGCGCGCCTTCGCGACCTATGGCTCCAAGGATCGCCTGAACTCGATGCGTCGCAGCGCCATGTCGAAATCGTTCAGCTGGAATATTTCTGCCGCCAGCTACAGCGCGCTGTATCGCAAGACGATCGTCGCCGGCGTGTAGCGCGGGAAATCGGCGGGTGAACCCCGATCTTGGCTTGCGGATCAGTTCCGTTTCACAATAATGGCAAAAGCTGGCAACAACTATCATCCATGAAGGCGTGGCCGGTACCCCCTGTGATGAAAGCTAGCCCGTGCTCAAAGCTTCGCCTCCCGCCGAGCCGCTCGTCGACTGGCGATCGGAAATCAGCGCCGGTCTGATCTCAAGCCTCGTCTGCCTGCCGCTCTGCCTTGCTTGCGGACTGCTGGTGTTTGCGCCGCTCGGCCCCGACTATGTCGCAGCCGGCGCTGCAGCCGGCCTGTATGGCGGCGCCATCGTCGGCCTGGTCGCGGCCGTGGTCGCCACCTCGTCCTATATCGTGACGACGAGCCGCGTCAGCATGGCCCTGGTGCAGGCCGGCCTGACTACGACGCTGGTCAATGACGCCACGCTTGCGAGCCAGCCTGCGATGATCGTGACCGCGATCATGCTGTGTTTGTTTCTGGCCGGGCTGTGGCAGGTCCTGTTCGGACTGCTCGGCCTGACGCGCGCCATCAAATTCGCGCCGCACCCGGTACTCACGGGCCTGCTCAATGGCGTCGGGATGCTGATCGTGATTTCCCAGTTCAAGCCGTTCTTTGCCGCGCAGACGCTGTGGCCGAACAAGCCCGCGATGCTGGTTTACGTCGTGGCCCTGGCGCTCTTTGTTCTGAACTATCCGGCCATAGCAGCCTGGCTGCGGCTGCCGGACTGGCTGCGGAAAATACCGGGATCGCTTGCAGGCTTCGTCGCCGGCACCGCGCTCTACTATCTGATCAGCATCCCGACCGGTCTCGATCTCGGGCCGACCATCGGTGAGATCCATGTCAGCTTCCCGCCCGCCATGCCGCTCGGCGCAGTGTTCGACGGCTCCATCACGCCGGAACTGACCGCCGTGCTTCCGCATGTCGTGCTGGTGTCGCTGGTGCTGGCGATCATCGGCACGGTGGAGACCATGCTGGCGTTTCGCGTGGCACAGCAGCTCGACGACACGCATATCCATCCGGTGCGCGACCTCGCCGCACAAGGCATCGCTAATGCGGCAGCAGCACTCGGCGGCGGCATTGGAGGATCTGCGATTCCATCGGTGATCCTGCTCGGCTATCGCATGGGCGGCCGCACGCGCTGGACCAGCATTTTCGTGGCTCTCAGCCTGTTGGCCATCACATTCGCGCTGTCCTCGGTGCTCGCACAGGTGCCGCGCGCGGTGTTCGCCGGCCTGCTTCTGGTGATCGGCATCGTGCTGTTCGATCGCTGGAACCTGCAACTGCTGGCCGATATCCGATACAGCATCGAGCCGCAGGTTCGCCGGCACGCGGTCTACAACCTGATCGTGGTGCTCGCGGTGATGGCCGTGACCGTGTTCAGCTCGGTCGTTTCCGGAGTGATCGTCGGCATCATCCTGTCCTGCATCATCTTCGTCATCAATATGAGCCGGCCACTGGTACGCCGCGCCCATCTCGGCGACACGCTGTTCTCCAAGCGCATTCGCTCGGCCGACGATCTCGCGATCCTGCAGCAGACCGGGCAGCAGCGCGCCATCCTGCAGCTCGAAGGCGCGCTGTTCTTCGGCAATGCCGACGACCTCTCGCTCCGCGTCAAGGACTTGTTCAACAGCACGGACATGATCCTGCTCGACATGGGCGCCATCTCCGACCTCGACATCTCCGGCATCAACGCATTGCGAACCCTGCGCCAGAAGGCAACTGAAAAGAAACGGCGACTGATCTACTGCAACGTCCGGCCCATCCATGCCGCCATCATCGGCAACGGGATCGGGCACGATCCCGCATCGCCGTCCATGACGCAGGATCTCGATTCCGCACTGGAGTGGATGGAGCAGACCATGCTCGACCGCTCAGCTACGAGGCAGGGGCAAGCGGATGAACTCACGCTCGAGCAGATCGACTTTCTCGATGGTGTATCGGCGAACGAGATGGCCGAACTGACCACAGTGATGACCAGACGCGAATTCGCGTGCGGCGATACGATCTGCCGCGAGGGCGACGCCGGCGACCGCATGTGGCTGATCCTGAAAGGCAGCGTCAGCGTGCTGCTGCGTACCGACGGACATCACGAGCGACGCCGCATCGCCGGACTTGGCCGCGGCACGACGGTCGGAGAAATGGCGCTGGTGGAATCGGTACCACGCTCGGCGACCATCGTCGCCGACGACGCGGTGATCTGTTACGAATTCCCGCGCGACGGCTTCGACCTGATCCTGAAGAAAAATCCGGTGCTCGCCACCAGGCTTCTGGGCAACCTGGCGCGCGAACTCACCCGGCGACTGCGACAGACCTCACAAGATCTGCGCATCAGTCATCATTGAGGCGGTTAAACCTCGACCACGCGCTCCACATGCACGCGGCGGCAATCCATCTCGTATTCGAGATCGACGACCGGCGGACGGTTGAAGTGCCAGGTCAGGCCGTTGCGGAACACGCCACGACGACCGAGTTCGCTTTCCAAGAGCGCATAGACGTCGCGCACGGTGTAGAGCTGCGCGCCGGTGGTCTGGTCCCAGGTGCCGGAGAATGCGCTCATGCGGCGCTCCATCTCGTCGAGCACGAACTTGGCTTTTTCCAGCATGCCCGACGGGCTGATGTCGCCGAGACGCACGGTGTTGTCGCGATAGTCGCCCTTGCCTTCCGCGGCCTCGCCGCTGCCGGCGATGACGAAGGATGCCGGCGCATTCGGCGCGACGGTCGTGAAAGAGAAAGCGTGGAAGCCGGGCTCCGACGGCGGATCGATCTTCGGACACACATTGCTGCGCGCGATGGGATTCACGCGATCCTTCATGATGCCCCAGTCTTCGAGGGTCTTGATGTAGATCTCGTTGAAGTCGATGAACCCCTGCTCCGTGAACGGCGCCGGCGAGCGCAATTCGCAGGCCGCAAAGGCGGTCAGCGGCCGGCCGGCGGCCTTGATGATCTCGGCAACCCTGGCGAAGCCTTCCTTCAGCGGAACGACTTTCGAGAAGCGCACGCGCTCCAGCGCGAAGCCGGGCAGCGCGCCGACGCCGCAGGAATACTGGAACACGCCCGGCATGTAACGGTAGCCGCTATTGGGGGCTTCGACGGTCTCGATCATGTTTGCCTCTTTGGATGAAATCAAAGTCAGTCTTCGAGGACGCCGAGATAGGCGTCGCGGATGATTGGATCGGCCAGCAATTCGGCGCCCTGCCCGGTGCGCACGATGCGGCCCATATCCATGATGTAGGCGTGATGGCAGAGATCGAGCGCCGTGGTGACGTCCTGCTCCACCAGCAGGATCGACATGCCTTCGGAGTTCAACTGGCGCAGCGCCGCGACCAGTTGCTCCACCAGCAATGGCGACAGGCCGAGCGAGAGTTCGTCGATCATCAAGAGGCGCGGCGCGCTCATCAGCCCGCGGCCGATGGCGCACATCTGCTGTTCGCCGCCGGACAATGTCGCCGCCGCCTGGTTGCGGCGCTCACGCAGCTTCGGAAAGGTCGTGTAAACGCGATCGAGATCGCGATTGAGCTCGGTACGGCCAACGCTGCGCGAATAGGCGCCCATCAGGAGATTGTCCTCGATGCTCATGGCGCCAAACAGGCGGCGGCCTTCCGGCACGTGCACAATGCCATGCGCCAGCATCTGCGCAGCCGTTGCCTTGGAGAGATCGACGCCTTCGGAGACATATTTGCCGGAGACCAACGGGATCAGCCCGGACAGAGCACGCATTAGCGTGGTCTTGCCGGCACCGTTGGAGCCGATCAGCGCGGTGATTTCGCCGGAGCGCACCGCCATGTCGATGCCCCACAGCACCTGAATTTCGCCGTAGCCGGCGCAGACCTGATTGAGTTCGAGCATCGGATGATCAGCCACGGGCAGCGTTCCGTTGTGCATATTGCTGGCCAAGATAGGCATCGACGACGGCAGGATCCTTGATGATGTCGCGCGGCGCGCCGTCGGCGATCAGCTTGCCGTTATGCAGCACCGCGATACGGGTGCACACATTGAGCACGACCTTCATAAGATGTTCGATCATCACGATGGTGATGCCATCGGCAGCAAGCTGATGGATCAGCTTCGTGGCGCGCTCGACCTCGGCGCTGTTGAGGCCGGCATTGACCTCGTCGAGGAACAAGAGCTTCGGCTTCATCGCCAGCGCCTTGGCCAGTTCCAGCCGCTTGCGCATGGCAAGCGTCAGCGTCGCCGCTGATTGATCGGCCTGCGCGTCGAGACCCACAAAAGCGAGATGCGCGCGGGCGGCCTCGCGCGCCGATTTCAGGCCCTCGCCCGGCTGCGAGAACAGCGCGGCGGCGGCGACATTGTCGAGCGCCGAAAATTCCGCAAAGGGCTGTACGATCTGGAAGGTGCGCGACAGGCCGAGCCGCGCGGACTGATAGGTCTTGATCCGCGTGATGTCGCGGCCGTCGAAGGTGACGACGCCCGAGCTTGCCGGGGTGACGCCGCAGATGGTGTTGACCAGCGTGGTCTTGCCGGCGCCATTCGGGCCGATCAAGCCGACCACCTCACCCCTGTTCACCGACAGCGAAACGTCGCTCAGCGCCTTCAGCCCGCTGAAGTTTCGCGAGACGTTGCTCAGATGCAGGATTTCGTGACGGATCTCAGACATGCTTTGCCTTTCGTCCGAACAGCCCGCGCCAGATCTTGCCGGCATGGAGCGAGACCAACCCATGCGGCAGGAACAGCAGCAGCAGGATGATGAGGACGCCCAGCACGCCCGAATGGATCTGGATGTAATTGCGCCAGACCACTTCCTCGAGGCCGAGATAGACGAAGGCGCCGCAGACCACGCCAAGCGGCGATCCGAGCCCGCCCATCAGCGCCATCACGATCGGCTTCACCGAATAGAGAATGTCGAACACGTCGGACGGATCGATATAGTGCACCCAGGCCGCATAGAGCCCGCCGGCGGCGCCGACGAAACACGCAGACAGGCCGAAGGCGATGGCCTTGTAGAGCGTGGAATTGAGACCGACCATGTTCGAGGCCGTCTCGTTCTGCCGGATGCAGTTGAGGCCGAAACCGAGCTTCGACATCGACACCGCGATGACGACGAGCGCGGTGATCAGCAGCAATCCCCACATGGCGTAAAAGAAGAACGTCGCGTCGGACAGCACGCTGGAGCCGGACACCAGCGGGATATTCAGGCCCATGCCGCCGCCGGTGAGGTCGGTGGCATTGTTGACGAGTTCGCGGAACACTTCGACCAGCGAGAGGCTGGCGATGGCGAAGTAATGGCCACGCAGCCTGAGCAGCACGGCGCCGAGCGCCGCAGCCAGCACCAGACACAGCACAAGCGAACCAAGCAGCGACACGGTGAGCGGCACGCCCTTGTTCATGAGAATGCCGGTGGTGTAGGCACCGAGCCCGAAGAAGGCCGCCGTCGCGAAGGACGGATAGCCGGCGAAGCCACCGACGATATTCCATGACAGCGCGAAGATCGCATACATGCAGGCCATGGTGCCGAGACGTAGCGCATAGGCATCGCCGAACAGCGGCAGCGATGCTACGCAGGCAATGAGGACGAGAAGCGCGATATTGGTCCGGGTCATTCAAAACCCTTTCGGCCGAGCAAGCCCTGCGGCCTGACGACAAGGAAAATGATGAGCAGGACGAAAGACAACGTCACCGCATGGGCCGGGCCGAGATAGACCGAGCCGACGCCTTCAACGAGCGCCAGCAACAAACCGCCTGCGAGTGCACCTGACACGCTGCCGAGTCCGCCGAGGACACAGACCACGAAGGCCTTGCCCAGATAGGCTGATGAGGTCAGCGGCGAGATCGGGAAGATCAGCGCCATCAGCACACCGGCGCAGCCGGCGAGCGCCGCACCGAGACCGAAGGCGATGGCGTAGATCGATTTGACGTCGACACCCATCAGCACGGCGGCATCGCGGTCGAGCCGGACCGCGACGATTGCACGGCCGACTTTCGAGCGACGTAGCAGCAGATAGAGCAGGAAGGTCAGCGCCAGCGCTGAGGCGGTTGCGATCAGACGGTCGACGGGAACGACGACGTCGAAGATCGAGATCGATCCCGTGGGCGGATTGAGGATCAACTTCCGGTAATCGGCCTTGAAGTAATAGATCATCGCGTTGTTCAGGATCAGATCAAGCCCGAAGGTCAGCGTCAGCGTCACCAGCACCGGCGCGGTGATGACGCGGTTGAGCAGCAGCCGCTGCAGCAGATAGCCGAACACGAAAAAGGCCGGCGCGGCGATCAGCAGCGCATACCAGGGCGACAGCCCGAGCGAATTATAGGCGCCCCACGCCAGATAGGCGCCGAGCACGATGAACGAGCCGTGGATCAGGTTGATGACGTTGAGCACGCCCCAGACCAGCGAGAAACCGATCGCGATACAGGCATAGAGACACCCGAGCACGAGTGCATTGATCAGGACCTGGATGGCCAGCATGTGGATTCCCCGCCGGTCTTAGCAGACTTGCTTGAGCATGATCTTGTCCGAAAACCGGTATCCACTTTTTGGGATCATGCTCAGTTCACGCCAAGCTTGAAGTCGCCCTGCTTGATCGCATCGGGGAACAGCACCACGGGCTTGCCGGCCTGGATCTGGAAGACCGGCGGCTCCAGCGAGTTGATCTGGCCGTTGGCGCCAAACTTCACAGGACCCCAGAAGGTGACGACGTCCATCTTGGCGAGCTCGTCACGCACCTTGTCGCGATCCAGCGAACCGGCCTTCTCGATGGCCATCTGGAACAGCGCGCCGCAGACCGCAGCCGAGGCATGGGCGTAGTCGGGCTCGAGCTTGTACTTGTCCTTGAACAGCTTCACAAAGTTGGCCGTCGTACCGAAGATATCCTTGCCGTTGTACTGTTCGGCCGGATGCCACCACGAGGCGCTGGAGATGTTCTCGGCGCTCTGCCCGGCGGATTCGATGAATTCCTGATAGGCCGGACCGGCGATCATGGTCACGACATTGGCCTTCATCTGCTGATCGACCATCTGCTTGCGGATCAGCAAGAGGTCGTTGGTGTAGCCGGTGACGAACACCCATTGCGGATTCAGCGACTTGATCTGCGACAGGGTCGCGGAGTGGTCGAGCGTGTTGATGGCGTATTTCTCGAAGTAAACGACTTCGAGACCGTTGGCCTTGGCGGACTTCTCCATTTCCTGCGCGATGGCCAGCGGAAACAGATCGTTACGTGCAAGAATCGCGACCTTCTTGACGTCGGCAGCCTTGGCCTTGACGAGCTGCGTCAACGGCGTAGTCAGCGTATCGTTGGGCGTGAAGGTGCCGAACAGATATTTGTAGTTCTGGTCGTAGACCTGGGACGACGACGCCGTCGCGGCCAGCATGGGCACCTTGTATTTCTCGGCGATCGTGCTGGCGGCCTTGGCGGCGCCCGAGCCGAACGGGCCGAACATGAAGTTCACCTTGTCCTGGGTGATCATCTGTTCGGTGGTCTGCACCGAGCGCGGCGTGTTGGACTGATAGTCCGAATAGACGATCTCGACCTTGTACTTCTTGCCGCCGACATCGATGCCGCCGGCCTTGTTGGCCTGTTCGGCCCAGAGGTCATAGCCCTGCTGCTGCTTCACGGCTTCCGGCGCCAGCGGCCCGGTGATCGGCAGCGGCGCGCCGAAGCGGATCACATCCTGCGCCGAAGCCATTGAGGAGGTCGCTCCCAAACCGGCCGCAGCCAGCAGGAGGGATGCGGAAAAAGCCGAGACAGCAAGCCGGGGATGAAACATCCAAATTCTCCATCGATGACGGGACCGTGACCTGATCAAACTCTGTCAAATTTAGATTTCGAATAAAAGCATTGAATTTCGATGTGAGAGGTCTGAAAATCAGAACGCTAGTCAGGTCCTGCCATCGCGCTGGGCAGCCAGCCGCGAGGGACTGAGCATGATCGAATCCACCGCCATTCGCTATTTTCGCGTGGTTACCGAGTCCGGCTCGATCAAACAGGCCGCCGCAGCGCTCCGCATCGCCCCCTCCGCCCTCAGCCGGCAGGTGCAGGGGCTGGAGGAGGAGCTTGCGGTCAAGCTGTTCGAGCGCGGCGCGCGCGGCATGAACCTGACCGATGCCGGCCACGTGCTCTATCGCTATGCAGTCGAAAACCGCAGCCAGCTCGACGGGCTGCGCAGCCAGGTCGAGGAATTCGCATCGCTGCGCCGCGGCCAGGTGAAGATCGCCACCGTCGAAGGCATGCTGTCGAGCTTCCTGCCCAACTCTTTCGTCGACCTGTCGCAGCAATATCCGGGGATCGCGCTATCTGTCACCGCCGTGGGCGCTCGCGATGTAGTCGAGATGGTCAGCCAGAACGAGGTCGATCTCGGCCTGATCTTCGGTCGTGCGCCACGACGCGATCTGATCGAACTCGGGCGCATGCGACAACCGGTCTGCCTGATCGTCGCGCCTAGGCATCCGCTAGCCGGCCAGAACTCATACGCGATGAAGGATCTTGCAGGGTTGCGCGTGATCCTTCCGGATCCATCGTTCGGCATTCGGCAGGAACTCGACAAGTCCTGCGCACAGGCCAGTGTGCGGCTGGAAATGTGCAGCGAGACCAACTCGCTGGCCTTCACCCAGACCGTGGCTGCCCGCACCGATCTTGCGACGTTCCTGCCGATGGTCTCGGCGACGGCGGCCGTCAATGCCGGCACACTGGTCGCGATCCAGCCGCGCGACCGCAGGCTTGAGTCAACACAGGTGACGCTGGTGCAGTCGGCTGCACGCATGGCATCGCCCTCAACGCGACTGGTCGCCGAGATGCTGGTGGCGCAGATGAAGGACAGTGAAGAAGGGTAGACGCCTTAAGCAGCGAGCTTTCCAGCCAGCGCGCGGAAACGCTCAAGCTGATCCTGCTTCAGCGCGCGGGTCTCGTCGCGACCAACGAAGACCTTGAACATCACGCCGCCATCGACATTGAGAAATGCGACGAAGGCCGACGACTTGCCCATGAAGGGGCGCTCGACGAAAGCCACACCGCCGCAGCGCTCATGACGCAGATGGCCATGCAGCCCTTTCGGCTGTGTCAGATTGTAGTAGCCATGACCGATGGCACCCGGCGACAGCGGCGCCGTGGTTTCGAAGATACCGTCCTCGGTATGCACGATCAGCGTCACCTCGCCCCATTCGGCGATATCCGTCATCGCCGTGACGAACGCATCAGCGCCGCCGCCGATGGTCACCATCCCCTCGGGCAGCGCTTCCAGCACCGCACGCGCCGTGACGCCCCGCTCGCGCGCAACGGTCTCGATCACGGCGCCTGGATTCTCCGCCATATAGGTCTTCAGCGCGGCGAGATCCGTATTCAGCATGAGATGGCTCCGTGATCGATCGTTGATGTGAGACGCAGTGCCTGCAATCAGGCCGCAGCGCTCTTGCGGCGCTCGGACTGGATCACTTCGAAGCCTTCGAACTTCGGATGACCGAGATAGAGGCTGGCGCCTTCCGACTTGTTGTCCGCGCGGGCATGCGCCTTGCGGAACTGCTCGGACTTGGTCCAGCCCTCGAAGTCCGCCTTGCTGGCCCAGACCGTATGCGACGAATACAGCGTGTGATCCTCGGCCACCGGACCTTTCAGCAGGCTGAACTCGATGAAGCCCGGCAATTCCGAGAGATAGGATTCGCGGGTCGCCCAGATATTCTCGAAAGCGGCTTCGGATCCGGTTTTGACCTGAAAGCGGTTCATGGCGATGAACATGGATGTCTTTCCTTTCGTGACGTCGAGAACCTATCATAACCGAAATCGCGCCCGGACATGAGCGCGATTCCTTTGAGGCTGGTGGATGCAGATGGCGATTATGCGCCGCCGAAATGCACCTTGATGCCACCCTTGTAAACGATGCCCGGACCAGGCGCAGTCCAGAGAACGTCGTTCTGAGTGGTGCCATCGGCACCCGCGCCTGGAATGGCGTAGGGGCGATAGTACTGATTCAAGATGTTGTCGACGCCGAAGTTGAGGGTGATATCTGGCGTGGGCTGATAGGCCACGTACAGATTGACCAGATCGTAGGCGGTCGATGGTACATAGCCGACTGGGATATCCGTGTTGGCACCGACCGAGGCCCACTGAGCCGAGATGACCAGCTTGCGATCCAGCAAGCGGACACCGCCGGTGGTCGTGACCTTGCGCGGCTGGATCGTCGCCAGACCAACATTGGTCTGGGTGTTCTTGCCGCGCTGAAGCGTGGCGCCGACACCCAGGAACCAGTCGCCTGCATCATACGATGTCTCGGCTTCGAAGCCCTCGATCTTTGCCGAGGCGATATTCTGGTACTGGTAGAACTGGCTGAACAGGCCCGGAATCGGGAAGCCCATGAAGGTCAGCGGCGAAGCGACCGGGGTCGACGCAACCAGATCGATATAGTCGTCGACATCGTTGCGGAAGAAGTTGAACTTGGCACGGAAGCTATCGCCCGCCGTGAAGATGCCGTTGTACTTCAGATTGACTCCGACTTCCTTGTTCTTGCCGACTTCAGCACGCAGGTTCGGGTTCGGTCGGAAGCAGAACAGACCTGAGGTGCCATCGGGACAGTTGAACAGCGTCGGACCGCCACCGGTGGCATGACCACCCGCGATCAGCGTCTCTGTGATCGACGGCGCGCGATAGCCCTCGGCGTAGCTCACATAAGGCGTGAAACCAGCAACCGGCGTAACGCCGACGGTGATCTTCGGCGAAAGGCGATCGCCGCTCGACGAAGTTGTTCCGGCAACCCCTGTGCCCGACGAATTCAGTTCGTAGTGATCGTAACGCAACGCGCTAATGACTTCGAGCCAAGTCGAGTAGTTGTTCTTCAGCTGAATGAAGCCGCCGCCCACCGTCCGGTCGCCGCTCGGTGTGGTGATATTGGAGTTGCCTCGGGAATCGAAGGTCGAGACCTTGTCGTTGAAGACATCGAAACCGTAGGTGACGGCATTACGCCATCCGCCGACATCGAAACGCGAGGTGTTGTTGACGTCCACGCCGATCGTATCCAGCAGGTAACCCCGGCGATCACCGACGCAGCCAGAGATATTGTTGCCAGGGTTAGCGAGCGTACAGGTGCCTGAACCCGCGGTGATGCGATTATTGTAGGTCTTGACCTGATCGTTGTCGGTGCGATTGCCGTACAGCGTGGCGTTCCAGTCGAACAACATGTCATCCGGCTTGGAGTACTTCCAGGTCACCGTACCGGTATAGGTCTTCGCCGTAGATCCATAGACCGACGAACCGGCGATGGCCGCAGCCGGCGCCGCCGTGGTGGTCCCGCCACGGTTCATCTGACCGATGCTGTACTGATAGTCCTGGAAGATACCGCCGAACTTGATCTCGTGACCATCAGCAGGACGGACCGTCAGCTTCATCAAGCCGGCGGCAATATCATTTCCCGTATTGCCAATCTCGGTGCCGTCGCCGTCCTTGTAGTTACCCTGCGTCCGGTAAACCGCGCCGCCAAACACGTCGACGGACGGGTCGACGCGCACGCCGCCAAATACCGAACCCATGCCACGGGCATTGTTGGAGCCGTAGGAGCCGCTCATATCCACGCCCCAGCGCTCGCCAGGTCGCAGGACGTCATTGATGTCTTTGGTGCGGAACGAGGCGACGCCGCCGATGGCACCGGAGCCGTAGATATTGGCAGTCGGGCCGCGGGTGATATCGATGCCGCCGATCAGTTCGGGCTCAAGGAAGAACGAGCCATTCGCATTGTGACCGGAGCGCTGATAGTTCTGGCGCGCACCATCGACCACAACGGCGACACGGCCGAAGTCCTGCAAGCCGCGAATATTGATCGCCGTGGACGGATCATCGCCACGATCCTGCATCCAGACACCGGGGACATTGTAGAAAAGCTGGCTCAGCCGGCTCGGCTGCTGCAGCTGGATCTGCTCCTGCGTTACGACGCTGACCGGGGCCAGCGCATCGATGGCGCGCTCCTGGGTCTTCGAAGCCGTCACCGTGATTTCATCGAGTGACTGCCCGGTGCGGCTGGCCTGCGCATTGGCGTTAGCGACCTGCGCCGGCACGGCCGCCGGCTTGGCGGCTGCACGCTTCTTCTTGGCGGGTTTCGGCTTTTGCGGCTGCACGTCGCCTGCCTGCGCGGCGGCCTGTGCCAAGGCGGTCTCGGAGACCAACGCCCCCATTGATACGATCGACACACCCAACAACAAGGCGCGCGTAGTCATGCCCCCAAGAGCCATAGCCTAATCCCCAAACACAAATTTCAACGGATCGTGGCTGGCTGGCGCTGCACGAGGCAGTGAGCTTGCTGGCTCTCGAATGCGACTCGGGGACCCCTGCCACCAAGTTGCCATTTTCGATTACGGTTCATTAACGGGGGGGTCAAGCAATCCCCGCCCTGTTTATACTGATTATAGACTGCAGTGCTTGGCGATGAGGTGCGACAAAACCTATAACGATGACAGAGACTTTTACGGATGGGATAGATCGGCGCTATGGATACGGGTTCTCACGACGGCAGCGCTGCCGCTCACGCCAAATCCTCAGCCGGACGCAATGTGGTCATAAATGGCGACCGGATGGACAGCAAGGAACTGTTCGCGGATCAGCGTGAGTTGCTGATTACGCATGGCGACGAGACCTATCGCCTGCGCCTGACGTTCCAGAACAAGCTGATCCTCACCAAATGACCGCCGGTCTCCCCGTTCGACGTCATCGCATCGCGCATGCACTGCAATGTGTCGCGCTTGCCGGCACGCTGGCACTGTCAGCCGCGGCCGCGGCGGAAGACGCCGTTGTGCGCGACGCACGCGGACGCGACGTCACTATCGGCCATCCGACCCGCATCGTCTCAATCGGCGGCGCGGTGACCGAAATCCTTTATGCGCTCGGCGCTGACGACCGCATCGTCGCCGTCGATACGACCAGCCTCTATCCACCGAAGGCCATGGCCGACAAACCCAATGTCGGTTACATGCGCCAGCTCTCTGCGGAAGGCGTATTGGGGCTGAATCCGCAACTGGTACTGGCGATTGCGGGCTCCGGCCCAAAGGAGACCATCGACGTCATCGACGCCGCCAAGATTCCGCTCATCATGGTGCCGGATACGTTCACCGAAGCCGGCATGGTGGAGAAGATCCGGCTGGTCGCCAAGGTCGCGGGCGTCGAGGCACGCGGCGAATGTCTTGCCAATGCCGTGGCCGGCGATCTTGCCGCGCTGCGTGAATTGCGCGCCAAGGTGAAGACCCCGCCACGGGTGATGTTCGTGATGTCCTTCCTCGATGGCCGCACCATGGTCGCAGGCCAGAAGACGGCAGCCAATGAAATCATCAAGCTGGCCGGCGGCATCAATGTCGCGGACAGCTTCGACGGCTGCAAGATCATGAGCGATGAAGCGATCGCCGCAGCCAAACCGGATACCGTGCTCTCGATGGAGCGCGGCAAGGACACGCTGCAGGCCGACACCGTGTTTGCCAGCCCGGCATTCGCACTGACGCCGGCCGCGAAGACCAGGAGCCTGGTCGCCATGGATGGCCTCTATCTGCTCGGCTTCGGTCCGCGCACGGCCGCCGCCGCACGCGACCTCGCCGTCAAGCTCGACCCGGCGCTGTCGTCCGAGGCTGCAACGTTCAAGCCCGTCTCGCTCGCCGTCAACTGCCGCCAATAAGATGAGCGCTGCCGACGCCAAGCTGACTGCGTTTGTCAGAACGACCGGTCGGGTGCGTCGCCCTGCCACCGTTATCGTGCTGTGCGGCCTGCTCGCGGCACTGCTGCTGACGGTGCTGCTTGCCGCCACCGTGGGTGCCGCCGGCATCCCACTGTCCCGCCTGCCCGCAGCACTTGGCCTCGCGGCCGCCGATCCCGGCAATCAATTTGCCGCGCGCGATCAGCTGATCCTGTGGTCGATCCGGATTCCGCGCATTGCCATCGCCGCCATGATCGGCGGCATGCTGGGCGCCGCCGGCGCGATCATGCAGGGCCTGTTTCGCAATCCCCTCGCCGATCCGGCGCTGGTGGGCGTCTCCAGCGGCGGCGCATTTGCAGCAGCCGGCGCCATCGTCATCAGTGACAGCCGCTTTGCGCATTATGTGCTTTTTCTGCAGCCCTTCCTGCTGCCGCTGGCCGCCTTCATCGGCTCGCTGCTGACGACCATCATTCTGTACCGGATTTCCAGCCGCAGCGGGCGCACCTCCATCGCGCTGTTCCTGCTCGCCGGCATTGCCATCGCCGCGATCGCCAATGCGGGCATCGGCCTTCTGGTGTTCATCGCCGACGACCGGCAATTGCGCGACATCACGTTTTGGCTGCTCGGCTCGCTCAGCGGCGCCACCTGGAGCAAGGCGGCAACGATTGCACCTATGCTGGCGCTGGGCCTGATCGGGATGCTGTTCACCAGCCGCGGCCTCGACGTGCTGATCCTCGGTGAGTCCGAGGCCTTCCATTCCGGCGTCGATGTCGAGCGCCTCAAGCGCATCTGCATTGTGCTGGTGTCGGTCATGACCGGCGCGGCGGTGTCTGTCTGCGGCGTGATCGGCTTCGTCGGCATCGTCGTGCCACACCTGCTACGGCTGATGATTGGACCGGGTCATCGGTTGTTGCTGCCGGCATCCGTCGGTCTCGGCGCGAGCCTGCTGGTCGGCGCCGACACGCTCGCCCGCACCATCGTGGCGCCGGCCGAGATGCCCATCGGTATCCTGACCGCCGCCGTGGGCGCGCCGATCTTCCTGCTGATCCTGCTGCGCCAGCGCGGGCTGGTGGGGCTGTGACGCCGATGGCCGACGCGCCCATCCTCACAGCATCCGGCCTGTCGCTGACCATTGGCCAGGCCACGCTCCTCAATCACGTCGATCTCGCCATCACCAGCGGCGAGATGGTTGCCATCGTCGGTCCCAACGGCGCCGGCAAGTCGACGCTGCTGCGGCTGCTATCCGCCGATCTGCGTGCGTCGCGCGGCGCCATCACGCTGAAAGGCCGCGACCTCCACGCCTGGTCGCCCGCCGAACTGGCGATGCGGCGTGCGATGCTGTCGCAACATGTCAGTGTGAGCTTTCCATTCACGGTCGAGGAAGTCGTGCAGATGGGTCGGGGCAACCTGCCGCTGGCTTCTGCGCAAGCGCTCGTCGATGCCGCCATCGATGAAGTGGGCCTTGGCGACTTCCGTCATCGCGAATTGCCGACGCTTTCCGGCGGCGAGCAACAGCGCGCGCATTTCGCGCGCATCCTCGTACAGCTCGCCTGCGGTGAGGCGGCGCATGGCGCCGGCATCCTGCTGCTCGACGAGCCCACATCATCGCTCGATCTGCGCCATCAGATCGAACTCGTCGAAATTTCGCGGCAGCGTGCGCGCAACGGCACGGCCGTGATCGCAGTGCTGCACGATCTCAATCTCGCGGTTCGGTTTGCGGATCGCATCATCGTAATGCGCAACGGCGCCGTTGCAGCGGAAGGAACGCCTGCGGAAACGATCACGAGCGATGTGATCCGCCGCGTGTTCGATATCGACGTCGTCGTTGCACGAACGGACGATGGCGCGCCCTATCTGCTGCCGCAGATGATGCAACAGATTGCAAACTCAACTTCCGTAGCGGGTTAACTGCAGTTCTGCCGGCACATCATCCTGCGCAGGCATGTAATTTGCGTGAGTAACATTGTTGCTCACGGGAACTCACTTTTATCTGAACCCCTGATGAACTCACGCATTGCCCTCCTGTCGCAACCAAACCACGGAGGCTCCCCCATGGGTTATGCACACAGGTCGACAGCGCTGGTGGTCGAGAACGACGAAGCACAACGCACACTGGTCAGCCTGCTGCTCGAAGAGAGCGAGATGAACGTCATCGAATGCGAAAGCGCGGAGGCCGCCGTGCTGGTGCTGGAGGAATCCGGTGACAATGTTGCGATGGTCTTCACGGACGTGGAACTCGCGGGCATGATGGACGGCATCGAGCTCGCTTATCTCGCCAAACAACGATACCCCGATATGCATGTGATCGTGACCTCAGGTGCGCCTCGCGTGCGTCGGCTGCCCGACGGCACACTGTTCATGGCCAAGCCATGGAGCCCGATCGATCTGCTCCGCGCCGCACAACAATCGTTTCACTGATACAGGTCAAATCGGTCCGCGCGGACCGGCGGATGCCGCCCGCGTGGGACCGTCTTGCATTGCTGCAGCGCAACGCCGATAATTCGGCGATCACACCTGCAGCAGCAAGGGTTTCATGCCGTTCGACCTCCTCATTCGCAACGCCACGCTTCCCGACGGCCGCACGGGCCAGGATATCGCCATAGAAGGGGGCCGCATCGTCGCGGTTCAGCCCAATCTGGCGGGAGAGGCCGGACGTGCGATCGATGCCGCCGGGCATCTGGTCTCGCCGCCATTCGTCGACATCCACTTTCACATGGATGCGACGCTATCGCTCGGCCTGCCGCGGCTGAATGTGTCCGGCACCCTGCTCGAGGGCATTGCGCTGTGGGGCGAATTGAAGCCGCTGCTGACCTATGAGGCCCTGGTCGAACGCGCGCTGCGCTATTGCGACCTCGCGGTGGCACAGGGCCTGCTCGCGGTGCGTACCCATGTGGATATCTGCGACGACCGGCTGCTCGCTGTCGATGCGCTGCTCGACGTCAAGAAGCAGGTCGCGCCCTATCTCGACCTCGAACTGGTCGCGTTCCCGCAGGACGGCTATTTCCGCTCGCCGACGGCTGCTCAAAATCTCGCCCGTGCCCTCGACAAGGGCGTCAGCATTGTCGGCGGCATTCCGCATTTCGAGCGCACCATGGCCGATGGCGCCGCATCGGTGAAGGCGCTCTGCGAGATCGCCGCCGCGCGCGGACTGCGCGTTGACATGCATTGCGACGAGAGCGACGATCCGCTCTCGCGGCATATCGAGACGCTGGCTTACGAGACCCAGCGTCTGGGATTGCAGGGTCGCGTCGCCGGCTCGCATCTGACCTCGATGCATTCGATGGACAACTACTATGTCTCGAAGCTGCTGCCGCTGATCGCCGAAGCCGGCGTTGCCGCGATCGCGAATCCGCTGATCAATATCGTGCTGCAGGGCCGCCACGACAGCTACCCCAAGCGCCGCGGCCAGACCCGCGTGCCGGAGATGCGGCCCCATGGCATCACCGTCGCCTTCGGCCAGGATTGCTGCATGGATCCATGGTATTCGCTCGGCTCGGCGGACATGCTCGAAGTCGCGCATATGGGCCTGCATGTCGGGCAGATGACCAGCCGCGATGCGATGCGCTTTTGCTTCGACACCGTCACGACAAATCCCGCTGCCATCATGGGCCTCGAAGGTTACGGCCTCGATGTCGGCTGCAACGGCGACCTCGTACTGCTACAGGCATGCGACCCTATCGAGGCAATCCGGCTGAAGGCGACACGGCTCGCGGTCGTGCGCCGCGGCAAGGTGATCGCCGAAACGCCCGCGCGGATCGGCCGACTCGCACTCGACGGCCGCCCGGCATCGGTCGATCCGGCCGCTTACGCACCGCCGAGCTGATATATTCGACATCCTTTCCTCACATCGTCCGGCAGCATGACATCAGCCTCTCCCCATTCTCTGCGCGTTGCCGTTATCGGCGGCGGCGTGGCCGGCGCATTCGCCGGCATCATTCTGGCCAGACTGCCGCAGATCGGGCCGATCACCGTGCTGGATCGCGATGGCGCCTTCGGGCGCGGGCTTGCCTATTCCGCGAAAGCCAAGTGGCACCGCATCAACGTCCCAGCCTCAAAGATGGGCGGACTCGGCGCCGAAGATAACGGCTTCGTCGAATGGTTGACGGAGACGGGCCAGGCCAACTGGCCGGACTATTCAACCTCTTTCGTGCCCCGCCGGGTCTATGGCGACTACATCTCGACGAAGTTCAACGAATTGACGGGCAGCGGACGCGTGACGCCGCGGCAGGATGTGGCTCTGAGTGTGACGCGGCAGGGCGATGGCTATCGCGTTGCGACAGCATCGGGCGCGACCATCGACGCCGATCTGGTGTTCCTCTGTCTTGGCAACCAGCCGCCGTCGCCATTTCCCGGCATCGAGGCATCGCCGCGCTCGATCACCAATGTCTGGGCGCCGGGCGCGCTCGATCCGGTCGGCAAGGACGATCGCGTGCTGGTCATCGGCACTGGCGCCACCGCCGTCGATATGGTGATCGATCTCGTTCATCGCGGCATGCGCGCGCCCATCACGATGGTCTCGCGGCGCGGGTTGCTGCCACTAATCGACGTGCCGGCACAGACCGATCCCGATCCGATGAACTCATTCCCGGTGCCCACCGCGCGCGGCCTTCTGGCGGCATTGCTCAGGGACACCCGCCGCAAGGTGGCCGCGGGCGTTCCATGGCAGACGATGGTCGATACGTTTCGACTGTCGATCGGTGAACTCTACAGGAACGCCTCCGAAACCGAACGTGCCCGCTTTGCACGACACCTCCGTGCGATCTGGATGGTGCACCGGCATCGGCTGGCGCCCGACGTCGCCGAACTGCTGGAGCAGTTGCAACGAGACAAGCAGCTCGATGTGATCGCGGGTCGCATCACCAGTGCAGTTGCGACACCGTCGGGACATGACGTGACCATCCGCAAGCGCGGACACGGCGAGACGATCAACCTCGCCACCAACTGGATTCTGAACTGTACCGGCCCGGAAGAGCACTATGATCGCCTGGGCGATCCGCTCATCAAGTCGCTGCTCGCAACCGGGCAAGCGCGGACCGGCTTCAACGGCCTCGGCCTCGATGTCGCCCCAACCTGCGAACTGCGCGACAGTGCCGGTCATGTTCAGCCCGGCTTCTATGCCATCGGCCCGGCGACACGCGGCGCGTTCTGGGAAGTGACTGCGGCATCCAACATTCGGCGACAGTTGCTGGCGATTAAAGATGCGCTGGAGAATTCGCCGTCAACCGCGTCGTAGGATGGGTAGAGCGCAGCGAAACCCATCACTCACGCGCAGTCGATGGGTTTCACTCCGGCGCTTCGCGCCTTTCGCTCTACCCATCCTACCGGCTCAGCCCTTCCGCCACGGCACGATGGCGCGCTCCAGCGCGTCGAAGCCGGCATTCATCACGAAGCCGATGATCGCAATGACAAACAGGCCGACATACATGGTCTGGACGTCGAACAGCTCCCACGCATTCCAGATCATGTAACCGAGCCCCTGCTTGGCGCCGACCATCTCGGCGATGGCGATCAGCACCAGACCCATGCCGGCGCCGAGCTTGATGCCGGTCATGATCAGCGGCAATGCGCCGGGCAGCGCCACGGTGCGAAACATGTTGAAGCGGCTGGCGCCGAAATTGCGGCCGACATCGAGGAAGATCGGCGCGATCTGGCGCACGCCCGCTGCTGTATTGATCACCACCGGATAGAACACGCCGATCGCGACCATGGCGATCTTCGAGCTTTCACCGAGACCGAAAATCAGCAGGATCAGCGGCAACAAGGAGCTCTTCGGAATTGGATAGGTCGCCGAGATCAGCGGATCGAAGGCGGCCCGCACGGGGCGATAGAGCCCGATGGCAAGCCCGATCACGATGGCCGGCACGCAGCCGACGATAAAACCGGCAGCGAGGCGATAGAGGCTGGCTCCCACATGACGCCACAGCGCGCCGGAGGAAGCGAGTTCGAACAGATGCCCAATGATGTTAGAGGGCGCCGGAAAGAACCTGACATCCACGATGCCCGTGCGGGCGCAGATCTCCCACAGGCCGAGCAGCACCAGCGGCGACAGGATGCTGATGGCGCGGTCGCTCCACAGTGAACGGGTGCGAACCGAACTCATGCCTTGCTCCCCGGCTCGCGGCTGCGCGCGCGATCGACCTCTTCACGCAGCTGCGCCCAGATATCATAGACCAGCTCGCCATAGGCCGGCGTGTGCCGGAGTTCGACGACATTGCGCGGCCGCGGCAGATCCACTGGCACGATGGTCTTGAGGCGGCCGGGGCCAGCCGTCATCACCATGATGCGGTCGCCCAGCGTCACGGCTTCATCGACACTGTGGGTGATGAAGACCACGGTCTTGCGGGTCTCTTCCCAGATCCGCAACAGCTCTTCGTGCAGCAATGTCTTGTTCTGCTCGTCGAGCGCCGAGAACGGCTCGTCCATCAAGAGAATGTCGGGATCGTTGGCAAAGGCGCGCGCGATGGAGACGCGCTGGCGCATGCCGCCGGAGAGCTGATGCGGATAGAGCGTCCGCGCGCCATACATGCCGGTCTTGTTCAAATAATGCCCGACCACATCGTCGATGCGCGCCTTCGGAACATTGCGCATCGTCAGGCCATAGGCGGCGTTGTCCCATACGGTCATCCAGGGAAACAACGAGTCCCCCTGGAATACCATGGAATTCTGCGGATGGCCGGGCTCGGGATTGGCAATGTCGATCCGGCCTTCCGATGGCGCATCCAGTCCGGCAAGCATGCGCAGCAACGTCGTCTTGCCGCAGCCGCTTGGACCGACCACCACGAAGAAGGTGCTGGCCGGGATATCGAGCGTGATCCGGTCCAGCGCCAGTTGCGTATCGTGCCGCTTGGTGACGTCGCGCAGGCTGATCTTCGGCGCGGGCACCGGCCCGCTATCCCCGATTGCTGCTGTCGACATCTGCACCGTCATCGCCACACTTCTCTTCACCGTTTCACTTGGGCCGTGCGAACGGCCCCAGGACTGGCTTCAGTGCATCGACATAGGACATGTCGACGACCTTGGCTGCCTCGATGTCGCTGGTGACCAGCCCGCGCGACTTGAAATAAGCGAGATCGGTTTCGACGCTGGGAAGGTTGATCTGGCCGTCGGGATCGATGAACACCGGCACGATCTGATGCAGCAGCGCCGTGTCCTTGATGCCCGTCATCTCGGCAATGTCCTTGATCATGTCCTCGGCGCCGGGACCCGCGATCTTGCCGTCCTTCAGCGTCGCAGCATAGGCGCGCACGCCGCGCAGATAGGCCTTGAGGAACGCCGTCACTGTTTTGCGGTCTTCGGCAAACTTGCCATTGATCAGCAGCATGGCTGTCTGCTGCACCGGATAGAAATCATCGAGGCCGGTGAAGCGCACAGCGACATTGTTGCGCACCATCGCCGTCACGCCCGGCTCCGCCGAAATCGCCGCGTCGATCGCCTTGTTGGCGAAGGCGGTGAGATGCTGCGGGAACGGAAGGAAGACCTTTTCGATATCCTCGTCCTTCAAACCGGCCTTTTTCAGCGCCTGATTGATGACCGACTCATCGGCCGCGCCATTGGCGATGATCGCGACCTTCTTGCCCTTGAGATCCGCAAGCGACTTGAACGCACCTGACTCGATCAGATCCTTGCGCACCATCAGCGCCTTGTAGCTGTAACCGGCGATATTGGTGCCCTTGTCCGCCACCATCTTCAGCTTGAGACCGCGATTGACAGCATTATAGAGCCCGGCGGAGGCCGCGCCTGCCGATGCGTCGAGATCGCCTGCGCCGAGCGGGGCCACCATCTTGGCGCCAGAGTCGAACGGGATCAGTTCAACCTTGACACCCTCTTCCTTGAAGTAGCCGCGCTTCTCGGCGAGGAACAGACCGATATCCGACGACAGATTGGTCGTCCCCACCTTGACCGTCTTCATCTCCTGGGCGTTCGCAAGACCCAGCATCGACATCGCAACACCAGCGGCAACAAGCAGACGTTTCAGCATGATCGGTCCTCTTTATTTCGCATGAAGATGATACGGCAGAACGCACCGCAGCTCAGGGCAAACGTGGAAACAGACGCCTCGGATTGGTTTCAGTAATCAGTTCGATATCGGCAGCGGAAAAGCCCGCAGCGTTGACGCTGGCGAGCGGATCGCGATCCGCCGGCGGGAACGACGCATCGGTGCCGAGCGCCACGCGCTCGATGCCCACGGTGTCGGCGAGGAAACGTAACGCTTTCGGCGCATGAACGATGCTGTCATAGCCGATGCGCGAGGCGTAGACCGACGGGTCGCATTGCGCGACATCGCCCTGTCCCGCGCGATCCATCCGCGCATGCATCACATCGAAGCGACCCAGCAGATAAGGGAATGTGCCGCCGCCATGGCTGAGGACGATCGAGAGCGCCGGGAAGCGATCGAGCACACCCGAGAAGATGATCGAGCCGATGCCGAGCGTGGTATCGAATGTGTATTGGGCGATCTGCGTCAGGGCGAATTTTGCGGCGCGCGGCGCGGCATCCACCAGCACGGGATGCAGGATGACCGGCAGCCCCAAGGCTTCCGCCTTGGCCCAGAACAGATCGAGCGGCTTCTCGCCGATATTGACGCCTTCAACATTGGCCGGGACCATGACCGCAACAGCGCCAAGGCCAACGGCGCGATCGAGTTCAGCCGCGGCATCGGCGGCGTCGGCTAAAGGCACCGATGCGACAAAGGAAAAGCGGTCATTGTTCGTATGGCACCACTCGCCCAGCGTATCGTTGAGCATGCGGTGCCAATGCGCGCAGGCATCTTTCGCCAGACCGTAGCCGTAGATATCAGGCCATGTGGCGACGAGCTGCCGGTCGAGACCCTGGCGGTCGAGGCTGGCACGGCGTTGTTCAACCGGCTCGACCAGTTGCGGGAAGAACGGCCGAACCCTGAAACCATAATCGAAGCCGAGGGCCGGCGGCTTGCCATTCCCGGCTGGCAGCAGCCTCACGCCGCAATAGGCGCCGCGGCCATCGATCGCGGACAGCAGCTGCGGCGGCACATAATGGGCGTGGATATCGATCGGCACAATCGGTCCCTATGCAGCGTTGCTCGCGCGCTCGCGCGCGTCCTTGATGAGGCGCCACAGACGCGGCGGCGTCAGCGGCAGGTGATGAATCTCGACATTGAGCGGCGCCAGCGCTGCCGCCACCGCATTGGCCGTCGCTGCGGCCACAGCAACGATACCGCCCTCGCCCGCGCCCTTGGCACCCAGCGGGTTGCTCGGCGACGGCCGCAGCTCCAGCGTCACCGCGCGCAGCACCGGAAAGTCGCTCGCGGTCGGCACCAGATAATCCGCCAGAGAGGCGTTCAAGAGCTGTCCCTGATCGTCATAGATCAGATGATCGAGGAAAACGCCACCCAGTCCCTGCACGATGGCCCCGATCGCCTGTCCATGCACAATGGCCGGATTGATAGCACGACCAACATCTTCGACTGCGATGTAATCGAGAACTTTCACCGCGCCCGTGCGCGGATCGACCGTGACATGCGCCGCATGGGTGCCATAGCTGTAGGTGCGCACATCGTTGGCGAACGTGCCGTCAGCCTGCAATTCGCTACCGGCTGCGAGCGCCGCAAACGACACTGACGCGCCGTTATCGGCGACGACGTTCGCATTGATGATCTTCAACTCGCTGTTCGGCCTGCCCAGGTGATTGGACGCCTGCTGCAGGATCTTCTCGCGCAGCCGGGTGGCGGCATCGAGCACGGCCGAACCGCCCATCACCACCGCACGCGAATGATAGGTGCCAAAGCCCTCATCGAGCAGCGTGGTCGAGCCATGCAGCACACGGATGCGATCGAACGGGATCGACAGCGTATCCGACGCGATCTGGCCGAGCACCGTCTCCAATCCCTGCCCTAGCACCGATGAGCCAACGGCCACCGTCAGCGAGCCGTCCTTCTCAAGGGTGAGCGCTGCGTTTTCCTTCGGGCCGGCACCGCCGCTTTCGACGAAACAGCCGAGCCCGATGCCATGACGTACGCCATCGACCAGTTTACCCTGCAGGTGACGTTTCTCGTGCCAGCCGATCTCCTTCAAGGCGCGCTCGAACACCTCGACATAGTCGCCGGTGTCGTAGGATGTCGGCCCTTCATAGGGCACGAGCCCATCGATCGGATAAGGCAATTCCTGTTCGGTGATCAGGTTCTTGCGCCGGAATTCGGCGACGTCGATGCCGAGATCGGTCGCGACCATGTCGATCAGCCGCTCGCGAAAGAAATTCGCCTCGAAGCGGCCCGGCCCGCGATAGGTACCGACCGGCGTCTTGCTGGTCATGAAAGCTTCGACCGACACGCTGACATGGGGGATGCGATAGGGGCCGGGCAGAAATTGCGCCGCCTTGGCCGGGACCACGCCGCCATTGGTGCGGATATAGGCGCCCATATCGGCGAATACCCGGCCGCGCAAACCCAGTATCATTCCATCGCTGCGGCAGGCGAGCGACAATTCGCACGCGATATCGCGTGAGTGATTGATCGCCATCAGATGCTCGCGGCGATCCTCGATCCATTTGACCGGGCGTGCCAGTTTGCGGGCAGCGAAGGGGATCAGGAAATCCTCGGGATAGAATTCGCCGCGCACGCCGAAGCCGCCGCCGACATCGATCTCGATCAGATCGATATCATCCTCGCGAAGGCCCAGCATCTGCGCCAGCGCGCGGCGGTTATAGAACGTAACCTTTGTCGCGCCTGTGACGACGAGCCGACCGGCCGATGAATTCCATTCTGCGAGGAGGCCCCGCGTCTCCATGGGCAGCGCCGTATGGCGCTGCACGCTGAAGCGCTCGGTGCGCACATAGTCCGCCGACGCAAAGGCCGCATCGGCATCGCCAAACCCGGCATCGTAGCGCAGCGCAACGTTATCTTCGGCGAAGTCGAACAGCGGGGTTTCACTTGCGCCGCGCTCAGTGACTGCGGACAGCGCTTCAAACTCGATGCTGATCGTCTCCAGCGCGTCCTCGGCCAGTGCGCGGCTGTCGGCGACAACGACAGCGACGGGCTCGCCGACATAGCGCACCTTGTCGCTTGCGATGACAGGCTGGCGGAATGGCTCGAATTCGGGCAGCGGCGCCAGGCGAAGCGGAATGACGGGAATATCGCCCTTGATGTCGCGAGCCGTGATCACGGCGTGAATGCCCGGCATCACTAGTGCCGCCGATGCATCTATGGCGACAATCCGCGCATGGGCGATAGGGCTGCGCAGGATCGCCGCATGCAGCATCCCCTCAACGGCAAGATCGTCAGCGAAATAGCCGGATCCCGACAGGAAGCGCGCATCCTCCATGCGCTCGACCGCGCTGCCGACCAGGAGTTTGGCGACATCGCTCATTGCGCCGCCTCGCATTGCACGTCGCGATAGGCAATACGGGCTTCCATGATCGCTGCGATGATCGGCAGATAACCGGTGCAGCGACATAGGTTTCCGGAAATCACCTCGCGGATGCGATCCTCGTCCGCATGCGACTCATCGGTCAGCAACGCATGCGCCGTCGTGAGAATACCGGCAGTGCAGAAGCCGCACTGCAAAGCGTGATGCTTGCGGAACGCAAGCTGCAACGCACTGAGATGTGCGGCGCTGCCAAGACCCTCGACGGTGGTTATCTCGCGTCCTTCTGCCTGCGCCGCCAGCACCAGGCAGCCGCGCACCGCGGCACCATCGACGATGACCGTGCAGGCACCGCAGACCCCATGCTCGCAGCCCAGATGCGTGCCGGTCAGGTGCAGCTCGTTGCGCAGCGCATCCGCCAGCGTGGTCCGCAGCTCGACCGTAACGGTCGCCGCGGCACCGTTGACGGTGAAATGGACGGGACGGGCCGACGTCATGCAGCCTCCGGCAAGACAATATCGGCCGCACGCGCCAGCGCCCGCTCCAGCAACACGCCCAGAAGATCACGCCGATAAGCGGCTTCCGCGTGGATATCATCGGCGGGATCGACCGCATCCCGTGCGACAGCCGCGGCCTGCAAAATCACGTCGGCATCGATCCGGCGGCCATCGATGATCGCCTCGACACCGGGCAGCCGCATCGGACGATCGGCAACGCCGATCACCCCGATATGCGCATTATACGCCAGGCCCTGCGCGTCGATGTCGTAGAATGCGGCAACACCCGCCAGCGCAAAATCTCCGCGGCGGCGGGCGAATTCCTCGAAGGCCCAGCGCCGCGCCTTCTTCCAGACCGGGAGACGTATGCTGGTCAAGATTTCGTCGGCCTCCAGAACCGTACTGAGACCGCCGGTGATGAACTCGTCTGCGCTCACGATGCGGGTCCCGGTCGGCCCGACGATCGTCAGCATCGCGTCACAGGTTATCGCAATACCCGGCATTTCGGCGGCCGGATCGGCATGGGCCATGCTGCCACCGACGGTGCCGCGGTTACGGATCTGGTAATGCGCGACATGGGCGATGGCCGCCGCCAGTAGCGGATGCGCCTTTGCGAGCTGCGCATCGCGCTCGATGTCGCGCCAGGTCACGAGGGCCCCAATGTCGATGCCCTCAGCGGAAATACTGATACTTTTGAGATCTGGCAGCCGTCCGATATCGACCAGCACGCTTGGCGCCGCCAGCCGGAAAGCAAGCATCGGCATCAGGCTCTGCCCACCCGCGATCACCCTGGCATTGCCACCATGAGCCGCGAGCGCGGCAATCGCCTCGGGCAGCGTGGCAGGGCAAATATAGTCCAGCGGCGGAAGCTTCATGGGCTGATTTGCTACTTCTCAATTGCTGAGAACACTATCTTATCTTATAAGAAGGCACGCGCACGGCAATGTTTGTTGGTGCGCAAATGATATCCACATGCTGCCGTTTCCATTGGCAAGCATTACCGAATGGAGGTTCCGTTGGCCATCAAGAGAGCCGCAACTGCGTCGAAACGCGTCGACCAGACGGACCGTCCTGCTGCTGCAGATGGCAGTTCGCGAAAGATACTTCGCGCCTTGCTGGCCTTCTCCACCGATCGTCCGAGGCATTCCGCAGAAAGCCTGTCTGAACAGATCGGGGTGCCACTGTCGTCGACCTATCGGTACATTGGCATCTTGCGCGAAGCCGACCTCATCGACGAAGACGGCCGCGGCTCGTTCGTGCTCGCGCCGCGCGTGATCGGCCTTGCGCAGGCGGCCCGCGCCGGTACCGATCTCGCTTCCATTGCGCGCCCCTTCATGAAGCGCGTCTCTCAGGAAGTCGGAGAAACCATCATCTTGCTGCGCCGCTCGGCCGATCGCGCCGTATGTATCGAGCGCGCAGAATCGTCATCACGCATTCGCCTGACCTTCGAGGTCGGAACGGCCTTGCCGCTGCACCGCGGTGCAGGCCCGAAGATGCTGCTCGCGCATATGCCCGAAGCTGAATGCGAGACAATCCTCGACGACGCCGTTCGGCGCGATCCCGGCTTCGCACCACATCGCAGGCTGCTGGTGCGCGAGCTCGCCGTGATCCGCGAGCAGGGATGGTCGGAGTCGCGCGCGGAAATCACACCGCATGTTTATGCCGTCTCCGTTCCCGTCCGCGATTCCGGTGGCGTGATCGCCGCAATCTCTTTCGTGACGCCGGCATTCCGCACGCCGAAAGCCAGTCAGATCAGGTTGCGCGAGCATCTGCAGCACGCAGCCGCAGATATCAGCAGGGCCTACGCTGCCGTCAGCTTCTGACGGCCGCGTGTAACGGACACGATCAGATCGGATAGTGCTGCGGGCCGGTCTCGATGGTGATCCATCGCAGTTCGGTGAATTCGGCAATGCCGGCCTTGCCGCCGAACCGACCGTAGCCCGACGCCTTCACCCCGCCGAACGGCATCTGCGCTTCGTCATGCACGGTCGCGCCGTTAATGTGGCAAATGCCGGACTCGATCCGCTTGGCGACTTCCAGCGCCCGGGCGATATCGCGGCCGAACACCGCCGCCGATAGTCCGTATTCGGTATCGTTGGCAACGCGCACGGCTTCGTCCACGCCATCGACGCGCACGACACTCACGATCGGCCCGAATGACTCCTCATTGTAGATCCGCATCGTCGAGGTAACGTGATCGAGTACTGTAGCCGACATCAGCGTGCCATCGACGCTGCCACCCGCCACAACACGGGCACCCTTGCCCACGGCGTCCTTGATCAGCGCCTGCATGCGATCCGCAGCATCCTTGCCGATCAGTGAACCGAGCGGTGTATCGCCCTTGCGCGGATCGCCCGCGACTAGGCTACCCGCCTTGGCCGCGAGCTTAGCCACGAAGGTGTCGGCGATCTTCTGATCGACAACAAGCCGCTCGGTGGACATGCAGATCTGCCCCTGGTTCATGAACGCTCCAAAGGCCGCGGCCGCCACTGCTGCATCGAGATCAGCATCGTCGAGCACCACCAGCGGCGCCTTGCCGCCGAGTTCAAGCAGCACTGGCTTGAGATATTTGGCGGCGGTCTCTGCGATGATGCGGCCGACGCGGGTCGAACCGGTAAAGTTGATCCGGCGCACGGCGGGATGCGAGATCAGTGCATCGATCAGCGCGGGCGCATCTTCCGGCGCGTTGGTGATCACATTAAGTACGCCAGGCGGCAGACCGGCCTCGCGCAGACACTCGCCGATCAACCGATGTGTGCCCGGGCAGATTTCCGATGCCTTCAGGATTACCGTATTGCCGCAGGCCAGCGGCAGCGCCACAGCCCGCACGCCCAGAATGACCGGCGCATTCCACGGCGCGATGCTGAGCACGACGCCCGCGGGCTGGCGGATCGCCATCGAGATGCAGCCGGGCTTGTCCGATGGAATGACCTCGCCGGAAATCTGCGTCGTCATCGATGCCGCTTCGCGCAGCATGTTGGAGGCGAGATGAACGTTGAAGCCGGCCCAGCCGGCAGTCGCGCCGGTTTCCGTCGCCATCAAGGCAATGAAATCAGGCGCCTTGCTGGCAAGGATATCGGCCGCCTTCAGCAGGACGGCGCGGCGTGCGCCCGGGCCGGTCGCCGACCACGCAGGGAAAGCAGCGGCGGCAGCATCGGCAGCGCGCTTGGCATCGGCGATTTGGGCTGCCGCGGCGCGCGAGGCGATATCGCCGGTCATCGGATTGAGACGATCGAATGTCGCGCCGTCGATGGCCTGCACGTCCTGGTTCTCGAGCAGCAGATTGATCTGGTTCATGATGATGTCCTCCGTTGGATGTTTCTTTGAATTTCAAGCCGCGCCGCTGGCGAGCCCGCCGAGATAGGCGCGGCGCACGGCGTCGTCGGATTGCAGGGCTGCGGCGGTGCCGCTGCCGGTGATCTTGCCGTTCTCGATCAGATAGCCGCGATCGGCGATAGCCAGACTCTCGCGTGCGTTCTGTTCGACCAGCAACAGGCCGACGCCGGTCTCGCGCACCTTACGCAAGGCGGCGAACAATTCCCGCACCAGCAACGGCGACAGACCGAGCGACGGTTCGTCGAGCAGAAGAATGTCGGGGTTCGACATCAGCGCACGACCGATTGCTACCATCTGCTGCTCGCCACCGCTCATGGTGCGCACGGTCTGCGCCAAGCGTTCGCCAAGCCGCGGAAACAGCGTCATCACCTTGGCACGCTGCGCTGCCTCGACCGCCCGCGCACGCTTCGGGTTGGCGCCGAGCAACAGGTTTTCGGCCACTGTCAATTCGCCGAACACGCCGCGACCTTCCGGCACCAGCGCAAGCCCGGCTTCCACGATCTCATGAGGCGGCAGACGGGACAGATCACGACCGGCGAGTTTGACGATCTTGGCTGGTGACGGCAGCAAGCCGGCGATGGCTTTGAGCAACGATGACTTGCCCGCGCCATTGGCGCCGAGAATGACAATGATCTCGCCGCGCTCGACATGGAGCGCCGCATCGCTCAGCGCGTGATGCTGGCCATAGGTGACGCTGATATTGGAGACCTCAAGCATCCGCCGGCACTCCCAGATAGGCTTCGATCACCGCGGGGTCGCTCAGCACAGCAGCTACAGGCCCTTCTGCAATCTTGCGGCCACTGCTCATGACCACGCAACGATCGCAGAGCGAACGGATCGCATCCATCACATGCTCGACCAGCAGGATCGACAGCCCCTCCTGTTTGAGCGATCGGATCAGCTCGATCCCGATCAGCAATTCGGACGGGTTCAGACCGGCGAGCCATTCGTCGAGCAGCAGCAGGCGCGGCTGCAGCGCCAGCGCGCGTGCCAGTTCAAGCCGCTTGCGGTCGATATAAGTGAGCTCCGATGCGGGCCGTCCGCCAAATCCGGCGAGACCGACCCGCGCGAGCAGGCCGGCCGCAGCCGCAGCCATCGCGTCGCGTGCAAGCGGCGCATGATGAAAGGCCAGCCCGGCCTCCACATTCTCCCCGCAGGTCATGCCGTCGAGCACGCGCACCAGTTGGAACGTACGCGCCAAACCGAGTCGCGCGATGCGATGGGTCGGCCATCCCGCGATGTCATGGCCAGCAAAAGCGATCACGCCCGTATTCGGCGACAGCACGCCGGAGATCAGGTTGAGCGCCGTGGTCTTGCCGGAGCCGTTGGGACCGAGCAGCCCGACGATCTCGCCGGCATGCACCGTCAGGTCGATTCCGTTGACGGCGACGAGACCGCCAAAGGCGCGGGTCAGGCCTTCGATGCGAAGCACCGGCATTGCACTGGCGGTCATGCCTGTGCTCCCCGCACGTTCGAGGCTGAGGGTCGCCAGGCTTTGAGCTTCTCCCAGAGGCCGACGACACCCGACGGCAGCGCATAGACGATCAGCAGGAACACCACGCCCATGATCAGGGTCGATGTGCTGGGAAAGCGCGCGGACAGAAAGTCGAACAACAGCGTCAGCGGAATGGCGCCGAGCGCTGGGCCCCATAACCGATGCGCGCCGCCGAGCAGTGCCATGATCACCACTTCGAACGAAATGGTCGCGTTGAAGGCGATCGACGGCTCGATATAGGTGAAGCGCGGCGCCATGATCGCACCGACCAGCGTCATGAAGGTGGCCGTGATGGTGAACAGCGCAACCTTGGCGATGGTGACATTGATGCCGCAATGCCGTGCTACAGTCTCGTCTTCGCCGATGATGCGCAGTGCGAAGCCGAAGCGCGAGCGGGCGATCAGCCAGCCGGAGCCGAACACGATGACGGCAAGCGCCAGCAGCTGCCAGTAGATGTCGTTCTGGGTGATATCGACAAAGACGTAACGCCCGAGCACGCGGGTCTTGTTGACCTCGTACCAGACCACGATCTGGCGCACGAGTTCGGCGAGACCGAAGGTGAAGATGACGAAATGCACGCCGCTCAGCCGCAGCGTCGACAAGCCGACAATGACGGCCATGACCGCGCCGATCACGGCCGCAATCAGCAGCACCAGCGACCACGGCAATTGTTCGCCGAGAACAGCGACCGTGTATGCACCAACGCCGAAGAAGGCTGTGGTCGCCAGCGACACATAGCGCGTCGGGCCGGAGAACATGCCCCAAGCCGTCGCCAGCACCGTGAATTGCAGGAGACTGATCGCGAGCGCGAGGTGATAGGCATCGACAATCATCGGGACGAATGCGAGCGCAACCACGGCTGCGAGGCAGATCGCGCCAGTCGTCATTTGGGTACGGCTCATCGCTGCGCCCTCCCGAAAATGCCGGCCGGCTTCACCAGCAGCACACCGAGGAACAGCGCGAAATTCACCGCAAGCGTCAGGCCGGGATCGATGAAGGTCGCCACCAGCGCTTCGCTCAATCCTAGCGCCAGTCCGGCGACGAGACAGCCCAGCAAATTGCCGACGCCGCCCATCACGACCACGATCAGCGCCTTCATGGTGAACACCACGCCGGAAGTGGCGCTGAAGGTCAGGAACATGCTGATCAGCACGCCGGCAGACGCCACCAGCGCGCCGCCGAGCGCAAAGGCCAGCGCCGATGTCCTGGTGACATCGATGGCAACAAGCTGCGCTGCGATGGGATCGACGGCTACGGCGCGGATGGACGTCCCGATCCGTGTGCGGGTCAGCGTCAGATAGAGCGCAAGGCCGACCACGACCGCAAGCCCGAATGCAATCAGGCGATTGAGTGCCAGCACCTCGCCGACGATCTTCACAGGAATGGCGAGGAACGAATAGCTGAAGTAAGCACCACCGAACATGGTCAGCATGATGCCCTGCACGATGAACATCATGCCGAAGGTGGCGAGAATGCTGTCGACCTCAAGGGCGTCGCGGGTGCGCGCGCGGCGCACCAGCGGCGTGAGCAACACGCGGTACAAGAGATAGCTGATGCCGAAACTGACCGGAATGACAAATGCCAGTCCTGCGAGCGGATTGAGCGCCCAGCCGGTAAACAGCCAGTAGGACGCAAAGGCCGCGCCGATCAGGAACTCGCCATAGGACAGGTTCATGATCCGCGCCACGCCATATTGCAGGGTGAGCCCCATGGCGATCAGCGCGTACATGCCACCCAGCACGAGGCCGGTGAGAACCGCGTTTGTCATTCTGTCAGACCAGATACGGGAGGGACGCGATCACTGCGCCTTCCATGCCGGCTTCGGCACGACCGGCGCACGCGCGCCTTCGTTACCCGACGGGCCGACGCCATAGAACTCGCCGTCCTGCCACTGCCCGACCCACCAGTATTTGGTCGGCATGTTGTTCTCGAGCTTCACCTTGCCGATCACGGTGTCGAAGGTGCCGCTCTGCAGATCCTTGATGACCGCAGCGCGATCGACCTTGCCAACCCGCTCGATCGCCTGCTGCAGCATCTGCAACCCGGCGTAGGTGACCGCACTGGCCCAGCGATCCGGCTCCGCGCCATTCGCCGCCGACGCCTTGTGCCGCGCCAGATAGTCCTTGATGGCCGGGCTGTCGCCATTCCAGCCGCCGATGCCCATCACGCCTTCCGCGTTGGCGCCGAATTTCTGCTTGAACAGCGGGAATGCAGTGCCGACACCGGTGTAGAAGATCTTCGGATTGAAACCGGAGATGCGTGACTGTTCAGTGATCGCGATCGTGTCCGGCGGATAACTGAAGGCGATGAACACGTCGGGGTTCAGCGCCTTCACCTCATTGATGATCGGGCTGAGATCCTGGGTGCCGACCGGGTAGGTCTTGTCATAGGCAAGTTTGAACTTGGCGGCTGTAAGAGCTGGTCTGGCGGCACCAGAGAGATCGATGCCGAAGCCGTCGGCGATGCTGGCCATCGCCACGGTGTCGCCGATCTTGCCTTCGGTGCGCAGCTTCACCAGCAGCTCAACCAGCGTCTTGGCAGCATCGGCGCTGGTGCCGAGCAACCAGAAACTGTTGGGCCAGCGCTTGGCCAGTTCGGGCGCACGGTCGGTCACGGCCGTCGATGCAATGTGCGGATAGCCGGCCTTGTTCAGGATCGGTCCGACCGCGAGATTCAGGCCGGTACCCCAGGGCGGCAGGATAAAATCGACCTTGTCCTGGGTGATCAGCCGCTCCAGCGCCTTGGCGGCTTCCTCGGCGCTCGACCGGTCGTCATACTGGACGACCTCGATTGGGACGCGCTTGTCGCCGAGCTTGAGCCCGCCGGCGGCGTTCACTTCCTTCACCCACAGCTCGTAGTTGGGAATCGTCGTTACCGCGGCGCCGCCGGCGGCGGGGCCGGTGCGCGAGATGGCATAACCGATCTTGACCGACGTCTGGGCCTCGGCTGCACCGTCCCACCCGACGAACGCCGCACCGGCCACTGCGAGTAGTCCCGCCGCAAGGCGCTTGACTGCTGACACCATGTTATCCTCCCCGAATTCTTTTCACCGACGCCTTGTGGCGTTCGATGGCCGGAGACTAGTCCAGCGTTTGGGGCTGGGAATTGGACGCATCCGGGGAAAGATTGTATTGATCCGTGTAGGCGAGCTATTTCACGCGACGGATTGTCCCAGTGCTTGAGACCGCGCACATCGTTTCGGGTCCCACCGGCTTCGCGGAGAAGCCGCTTCCGGCACTGCATGCGGAAAGATTCGCACCCGGACTGGCGCCGCGCAGCTGGATCATCCGGCAGTCGGTTGCCAGGCGCTCGCACCTGCTGGTGATCGAAACCCGGCGCGGCACCGCCACGATGCGCGGCACCACGGTTGCCATTCAGTCCCCCGGCCTGTTGTGGCTTCCCGGCGATCACGAAGGCACGTTGGAAGTCGAAGCCGGCGCACAAGGCTATCTGATTTCAGTGTCGGACGATGTCCTCACCCGCACCGTCGCCGGCAGTGCCGAGGCGCTGCATCTGCGGCGAACCATCGACCGGCTGGTCCTGCGCGAAGGCACGCAACTCGCGACGACTTTTGCGGCCATCACGGAATCCTGCAGCACGCTGGTGCGTGAGTTGAATACGCCGGGCCGCGGCAGCGCGACGATGACATCGACGCATGTGTTGTTGCTGTGCCTCCACATCTGGCGCTCGGTGATTTCGGAGGAAGCCCCCGACGATGCTGCACAGCGCGGCGACGGCCCGCGCCTCGTCGGCAATTTCCTGCAGATGGTCGAACTGCATTATCGCGACGGCTGGCCCATCGCACGCTATGCGGCTGCACTTGGCGTCACTGACGACAAGCTGCACGCACATTGCAAGCGCGAGAAGGGCTACAGCCCGCGCGCCATCGTGCATCAGCGCCTGATTCACGAAGCCTGCATGCGGTTGCGGCAGCTCGATCTGCCGGTCGAGCAGATCGGCTATGGCCTCGGCTTCCGCGATCCCGGGTATTTCAATCGCTTCTTCCGCAAGTATCAGAATGCGTCGCCAGGCGCCTATCGGCGTCGCGCGCGGCTTGATCCAAGTCAGCACGGCCCGTCCTATGCGGCCTGGCCGTAACTGTCCCACGCTCGATCAGTGCTGTATCTCTTTGAAACCTGCGTGATCAATTTGAAACAGCGCGCGTTAAGCATGACTCGATATTGAATCGGGGTCACAATATCCATTTCCGCGCTCTGTTTCAGATGTCACTTCAGGACGCCGTTCACCATTAGGCCCGAAGCGCTGGTGAAAAGTGCCTACGAGATCGTCGTCGACGTAGGATTGCACCCATAAGACGCATGCGACGGCGCCAATTACCGACTCCAGGTGGAGCGGAATACTACTTGGCGCGGCAGGGCTGCATTTGCTCGACTGTGTCCGAGTGTTTCCGCTGATATGCCTTATCGCGAAGGCAAAATCTTAGACGTTGTGCTGGTGACAAAAGCCTGCGAAAGCAGGATATTGATGAAATTGCGACTTATCAGCGCACCTACGGTATTGGCGTTCACCCGTTTTCATAGTGTCGGCCCATGACCATCGAGATCGTCCAGATCGTCCAGGAGTTGAGTTCGGTCGGCGGCGTTGAAAGCGTGGCCAGCGAACTCGCATGCGCATTCAGTCGCGCCAAAATCGCCAACACAGTTCTCGCCAGCGCCGTCGGCGACAAGGCAACGCCAGGTACGCGCATCGAGCGCGTCGGCGCCTGGCTTTCGCACATCAAGACGCGCGGCATCCTGCGCTATCTTGGTCGCGCTTTTGTCGTTCCCACCTTCACATTACTGGCGACGCGCGCCGCCTATCATCATCCCAAGGCCGTCATCATCAGCCACGGCGACAGCCTGACGGGCGACGTGTTGGTCGTGCACGCGGTCAACGCGCAGAGCCTCGCCGAAAAGCGCAACGCCGGCTCCTGGTCATGGATGCTGAATCCCATGCATCTGTGGGTGGCCCTGCGTGATCGCTGGATGATCGGCGGCCTGCGCTATCGCATGTATGTCGCGGTCTCGCCGCGCGTCGCAACCGAACTGCAACAGATCTACAAGGTGCCCGCGTCGCGCATCCGCGTGATCCCCAACGGCATCGACCTCAATCGCTTCGCCCGCGACACCGCGGCCGGTCTCAGGATCCGTCAGGAATTCGGCATCCCGGTGGACGCAAAGCTGCTTCTGTTCGCCGGCCATGAATTCCGCCGCAAGGGTCTGGCACATGCCATCGGCGCGCTCGAACGCCTGGGCCCCGATGTCTGGATGCTTGTGGTGGGCTCGGATAATCCCGCGCCCTATCGCAAACTGGCGACAACCTCCGCCGATCGGCTGGTCTTCGCGGGATCGCGTACCGATATGCCGGCCCTCTACGCTGCGGCCGACGCCTTTGTACTGCCGACTGCCTATGAAACTTTCTCGCTGGTCTGCATGGAAGCCATGGCCTGCTCGACGCCGGTTTTTGCAACGCCGGTTGGCGGCATCGAGGATTACCTTGTAGACGGCGTGAACGGTTATCAGATCAAGATGGACGGCGCAGATATCGCCGAGAAGATCGCGATGGCCTTCTCCGATCCGGCAGCGCTGGCGCGGCTGTGCGAAGGTGCACATGCCACGGCGCTGAATTACGGCTGGGATTATGTCGGTTCGCGCTACATCGAGCTGCTGGAGCAGGTGCAGGCGTCGAAGAACGAATTTGCACCGGCCGCTATGGCGGTCGGCGCCTGATCGCAAGCGCCTGCTTCAAGGGCGCGGCCGATCAGCCCCCCGCTTTGCATCGGCGGCCTGCTGGCAGGCCGACACCAGCGCATTCGCCACCACCTCGTAAGTAAAACGCGTCAGCACGTTGTCGCGCGCGGCCGCGCCGCGGTCCAGCAACTGCTGCGGGTGGGCAGCAAGCCGATCCAGCAGTGTCGCCAGTGCATCGGGATCCCGTTCGGGAATAGTCCAGCCGCCCTTGCCGACAACATCGGGAATAGCGCCGCCCGTCGAACCGATCACCGGCACGCCGCAAGCCTGCGACTCGACGATCACCCGGCCGAACTGCTCACGCACGGCGTTGGTGGTGCGCGTCAGCAGGATCATTGCATCGAGACCGCTCAGGAATGACGCGACATCGGCCGGTTTGCCCCAGCCCCGGAATGTGACGCGGTCGGTCAGTCCCAGTTCGTTGACGCGCAGTTTCAACGCAGGCTCATGCGGACCTTCGCCCATGATCGCCAATGTCACATCCGCCGTGGCGCGTTTCATCGCGTCGAGCGCGTCGTCGAGACCCTTCTCCTCGACGAGACGCCCGACATAGCCGATGCGTAGTCCCTGCCCGGGCGCAATCGGCGCCTGGCGCGCGCCGGTCTGATTGAAGGTCGCGAGATCGACGCCATAGCCGATCGGCGACGCTGGGCCGGTATAGCCCCGCGCACGGACGACTGCTGTCGCCTCCGGACTGCGCGAGAGGATATGATCCGTATTCCGCAGCACGTCCTTGCGGATGAACTCGAATGGCGGCGGCAAGCGCTTCAGGATGTTCTGATCGACTTCCAGGACCATCGCGGCGCGGCCCTTGAGGATGCGCGCCTGCATCGCAACGACGCTCCACGGCTCTTCCCAGAGATGGATCACATCGGGATCGACCTCACGGATGAGACGCCGCAAGCCCGGATAAAAATGCAGATACCAGCTCATCGGGCCGGCGCGCGGCAAGCGGATCGGCATCACATGCACGGTCATTCCGGGATCGTCGGATGGATCCGCAATAATCGTACGGCCGAACTGATACCACGTAGCCGGAACGACGAGATGCATATCGACGTCATCGCGCCCGACGAGTGGATAGTATCGCAGACGCCCCGCATCGCGGCTGACGGCGGAATGTGCAATCGAGAGGACCTTGAGGCGACGACTGCTAGACACGCCCCGTCATCCTCGCGGCCACACCCGTCAGGCCAGACAGATGGAGCTCCATGGTCGCGAGACTGCGATCCGCGCCGTTGATCGTGCAGCGTGGCAGGTTGTAGGCATCCTGGCCGTTGCGCACGAGGCCCTTGCGCGTTGTCGCTGCACTCGCATAACCGGCATCGCGCGCGATCGCGAAATCGCGCGGACCGCAATCGCCCGAACGTCCATAGGGAAATGCGAAATGCCTGGCGGGAATGCCAAGGCGCTCGACCAACCGGTCACGGCTACCCTTGAGTTCGAAGCGTGCCCCATCCGGCGACAACGACGAAATACGGGCATGCGTCACGGTGTGGCCGCCGATCTCCACCAACGGATCGTCGCGCAACTCTTCGAGCATCTCCCAGGTGATCGCATGCTTCCAGTGCATCACGTCGATGTCGACACCATTGAGCTCGCAAAACTTCTTGTAAGAAGCCGCAGCCTGCGGACCGTCCCAACGCTCTGCAACACGATGGAACGCCGCACGCTTGGCGTCAGACGTCGGCACGTCGATCGCACCATCTTCGAGAATGACCCGGTCGTTGTTGAGCAATGTATCTTCCAGACCTGCGGCCCATAGCGGAAGCGTGCCGTCAGGAATGCCCGTCGTGACAAATAACGTCACCGGCACGTTGTGACGGCGAAACAGCGGCACGATCTCCTCATAGGTATCGCGATAGCAATCATCGACAGAGAAGTTGACGAAGCGATCGTTGGACTTTCTGGCCTTCGAGCGCTGGATCGCTTCTTCCATCGTCACGACATCCCAGCCGCGTTGCTTCAGATGCGACAGGAACTGATCGAGAAAATTCGTATCGAGATAGAAATCGCGGTTCGGCAGTTTTTCCCAGGCCCGAGCGGAGGCGCCGCGATGAAAGGTCATTAGGCAACCACGCGTGCCCATGAACATATCGGCAGCCATGCTGATCGGGCGAACCAGCGCTTCGGAAGACGCCATGCGTCGGGCGGCGCTGGATAACAGGTGCTTCATCGAAAAGTCCTCAGACGATCAAGGCACTCTCTAATACAAAAACACATATCAAAATCACAAGCGCCCCCGGACGCGCGCAAATGCCGCAATGTAAACGCCCGGCATCAGCATCGCGACAGACAGCGCAAGGCAGACCAGATAAGCAAAACCACCAGCGAAAAGCCGCTGCCACGGGCCCGTCAGAACCTCATGAATTTGCCAGCTGAAGAGTGCCATCAGCGCTGCCGGGAAACACGCGAGAAACATCAGGTAGAGCAGCTTGCGCCGGGACCCCAGGACGATCATGACGCCAGCCAGAAGAACGATACCACGGGCGGCTTCACCCAGTCCAAGCAACAAGGTGCCCCATTCATGCGCCGTGGGCAGGTATGAGGTGAGAAGGTTAACTACGATATTAACCAGATAGGCAGTGACGATGATGGCAGCGGCCGCAAAATTCCGGCCTGCGCCATTGAGGATGCGGATCAGGATCCAGCCAAGCGTCGCAGCCCATAGGCCAAGTGCGATGCCGCGCAAGGCCTGACTGGTCAGGAACAGCGCCTGCTCGTTGAAGGCGCCGCGCAGAAAAACCAGCCGCACGATCTCCGGCGCGAACATGGCGAGAAAGACCGATGCCGGCACCGCGAGTGCGAGAATAGGCCGAGCGATCCCTTCGATCTGCGCGCCGACGTCCTTCGGCGGGTGGCTGGACAACACCGCCAGCCCGACTGGCTGACTGATCAGCAGCAGCGCGCTTTCGGTCAGCGTGCGTGCATAGTCCAGCGAGGCCACCGCACCGGTCCCGACCCGCGATGCCAGCAGGCGTTCGATCCAGACATTGGCCTGTTCGGCGACCGGTAGCGCGAGCAGCGGTCGCAGCCGACGAAAGAATTCGCGGCCTGACGCCAGCACCGATGACAGCGACAGGCCCTTGAAGCTGAGCACGCCCTCGCGCCACATCGTGTAGAGCCCCCAGGCGCCGAGCGCGTTGAAGGCAATCGAGAACGACCAGGCCAGCGTATGGAAGTTGCCCGACACAGCGACCAGTGCGATGCCCATCAGCACGGCGACGTTCAGGATGCTGGCGCGGATATTCGTCAGACGCGTCCGACCGAGCGCGATTTCCCCGGCGGCCAGCACGTTGATCATCGCCGAGGCCGGCATGCCCAGCGCCATGATGCGAATGAAGTCGAGAGTGAGGCTACGCCCCTCCGCCGAAAAGCCGCCGACCAGCGCGTCCACAGCCCGCTCGCCGAGCGCCTGTAACCCAACCATCAGGATCATGGCGATGCCGGTGATCGCCACCGTCATGGCGCCAAGGCGTTGAGGTCCGTTGCCGTCCTTCAGCGCATCCCGGTGCATTGGGATCATTACGGCGGGGACGGTTTCGTTCTGCAGAAAGGCCAACGGCAGCATTACCGCCGTGATCGCACCACGAAAACCGTCCGCGACCAGCGAAGCGCCAAGCACTTGCGCCATCAGGATCTCGCGGCCGAAACCCAGCAGCTTGCTGGTCAGCGCACCGCTGATGAGAATTGCCGTAAACTTCCGCGTCGAGTGCCGGGCGCCGCTCATAAGCGCGCCGCTACGGCCCGATCAGGGGCCGTCCAGGAACTCAAATTGCAAACTGAGCAGCGATGCGCGGTCACACGGGCGCTCCCGCGGCCGCTCGCCCGATCAGGTTTGAAACGGTCTGCAGCATCTGATCGACGCTGTAATGCGAGCGCGCCCGCGCTTCGGCATAGTGTAACTGGCTCGCCAGTTCAGGCGGGCGCGACATGACCTTGGTAATAGCGGCGGCCAGCGCCTCGGCATCCCCGGGCGGCACCAGCGTCCCGGCCTTGCCGGCTTCGAGAATATCAGACGCCGCACCGGCATCCGTGGCAATTACAGGCACATCCGCGAGCATGGCTTCGACAAGCGTGCGACCGAAGGGTTCGGGATCGATCGACGGATGGATCATCGCATCGACAGCGCGCATCAGCCTCGGCACGTCGCTGCGCTGGCCAAGGAAATGCACGCGATCGCCAAGACCGAGATCCGCCACCATCCGGTTGAGCTTCTCGGCATAAGGCTCTTCGCCAAACAGCGCAGCCCCTGCAATAATACAGCTGACGCCCGGCGTCTTTACCAGAGCCTGCAACACGATATGCTGGCCCTTCCAGGCCGCGAGGCGGCTGAAGACGCCGACGAGCGGTCCTTCAGGCAATTTCAACTCGCGCCTGATCTCAAGCGGCGTGCTGGCGTCCGGCGGCACATCAAGACCGTTGGGCACGATCGCGACCAGCTCCTTGCGGCCACCTTGCGCAATGAAGGCATCTGCAGCAGCTTGCGAAGGAACGACCACTTTTGCCGTACAATAATTCGCCAGCGCCACCTGCACGCGGCGCTGCGTGGCGCCGAAATGCTCACTGCTGATGATATCGTGCAGGTGCCAGATCAGCGGACGCCGCGCCAGCGTGGCGGCGACGGCCGATAACACAAAGGCCTTCTGCGAATTCGCATAGATGACGTCATGACGGCGCGCCTCGCGCGTCAATTCGGCAATGATGGCCCCGAGCCGACCAATCAGCGGAAAGGCTTTCAGGATTGAGCTGTCGCGCCTGACATCCGAGAGCCCCTCGCCCCAGCGCGACACACGCACCTTCAGGCCCTTGGCTGCAAGCGCCTGATGCAGCGGGCCATCCTCGAACAGGAAGGCCGCCTCGCCCGCCCATGGCTGAACGAGATCGATCAGAACGAGTTCAGCGCCGGAGATCGAGCCCGTATGGCAGACGAACAGAACGCTGGGAGCGGGCATCACGTCGCTCCGGCATAGGCATTATTCGAAACCCGGTCTGTGCCGCTCGGCGTATTGGCGTCCGGCATCATCGTGACGGCTATGCCGAAGACGCTGCCGCCCGCGACACGGATCGCGCTGGATGTCGCCACTGCCTGCCCGATCGACGAGCGGCCGGAACGCATGCAGAGCAGTACGCCGTCGACCTGCCTGGCCAGCACGCCCAGATCGGTCTGGATGCCCGGCGACGGCGCGTCGATCAAGACGACGTCGTAGATCTGGCTCCAGAGCAGGAGATCGCCGAGCGGTTTACGCATCAGCAATTCGGCGGATGCCGAGAACGGCCCGGCAGGAATGACGTCGAGATTGGGAGTCGCGGCGCGGACCACCGCTTCGCGCGGCGTGATGTCGCCGCGCAGAATTCCCTGCAGCCCCATGCTGCTGCGCAAGCCCAAGGCTGTTTCGAACTTCGGCGCGCCGAAATCGCATTCGATCACCAGCACGCTGCGGCCCGCCGTTGCGAGATATTGCGCCAGGGTCAGGGTCAGAAACGTTTTGCCCTCGGCCGTCGTCGGCGACGCGACCAGAATCTTGCGGCGTGTCCTGGCGTCGTTCGACGCGAGCAGGCCCGTCGCCAGATCGCGGAGTGCATCCTGATAGTGCGGATCCTGCAGCGCGAGCGGCAGCGCACGCGACAGCGAGGCGCCGGACTGCGCCGTGAGGATCGCACCGATCGGCGATTCCGATGGATCGCGCTTGACGGTCGGCAATCGTGCCAGAACGGGCGCGCCGGTGACGACGGCCAATTCCGATGACGACGTCGGCAGTGGCGGTCCGGGACGCGGCGTCACGGGGGCAGTCGCCTGAACAGGGGCCGGAGCGACCGGCGCAGCGACTGCGACAGGTGCAGCTACGGCGGCAGACGCAGCGGCGGCAGGCGCGGCTGCACGCACCGGGCGAATAGTTGCCGTCCGCAGCCGGGACAGACCCGCAAGATTGACGCGATCGCCGAAGAAAGCTGCGACGAATGCGAGCAGCAGGCCGAGCGTGCCGCCAGCGGCCAGGAACGGAATTTTCTTCGGGAAAAACGGCTTGGTCGGCAGTTCGGCAAGGCTGACCAGTCGTGTATTGCCAATCAGCACGCGCCGCTCGGTTTCGAGTTCGCTGGCGCGCTTGTAGAGATCGGCATATTGCTGGCGCTTGATCTCGGTGCTGCGCACCATGCTCTCGATCGAGGCTTCGTCCGATGTCGCCGAGCCGACTTCAGCCTTCACGGCATCCATCTGCTTTTTAAGCGCGTTCACGAGGGCATCATTGGCGTCGAACGCCTTCTGCGCGCTGGCGGCAATGCTGGCCACTTCCGTGGCCATGCGCTCCTTGATCGCGGACTGCTCCTGCTCCAGCGCACGCAGCGACGGATGCCGCGGCCCCAGCACATTGGCCTGGCTGGCGAGCTGGGCGGTGACGACCGTGAGCTGCTGCTTGAGATCGGCGATCGAACGGTTCGACAGCACAGACGGCGAGTCGGCAGCGCGCGCCTGATTGGTCTTGATTTCCTGCAGGCGCGCGAGCGCGTCGGCACGCGCGGTCTCGGCGGTCGACAGCTGCTGGCTGATGCTGCTCAGCCGCTCCGAGCTGATCGGCGCCAGCGATCCGCGCATCAGGCCTTTGTTGCGGCGAAATGCCTGGATCTTGGCATCGGCATCCCGCAACTCTGCATCCAGCTGCTTGGCTTCCTTCCAAAGATAGGACGCGGCAACCTCGCGGCTGCTAGCCCCCGATGTCCGCTGCTCGTCGAGAAACGCATTGGTCAGCGCATTCGCCATCTTCTGCGCGACTTCGGGGATCGACGAAGTGTAGGAGATATTGATGACGCGCGAACGTCCGACAGCACCGATCGCGAAATTTCCCGACACATAGTCGATCAGCGCCGCCGTATCGGTCTTCATCTTTTCGCAGGTGGAGCTGCTGCTCCTGCTCTGACACTCTTCAATCGCGGCTTCCGTGACGCCCGGCTGCTGCATGGCGAGCCGCATCACCCGCGGCGAGCGCGCGATCAAGAGCTGGCTCTCGACGTCGGCGGGATCGCCGATCTTCTGCGCCCAGGCGGCCGAGGCGTTGCTGTTGCTGGGCTCCTGCTCGGCGACGATCACCGAACCTGTGGCGAGATAGCGCACGGGCAGCACAACCAGCGCAATGACTGTCAGGATCATCACGCCGAGAAACACCGCGCCGAACAGGCTACGATTGCGCCAAACCCTGAGCAGCGGGCTGTCTCCCGCCGCGCCATCGGCGGCTTCCGTATTCGTAACGATGGCGCGTTTGGTGAACATGCGCGTCAGACTTTACTACGGGGCGCTGGCACCGCACATCCCTGCGCCGTAACGGTGCTCACCCAGCGCAACCACCCATGACCGACCGCGACACGCATACTGAACCCTTTGTCCCCCGAACCACAAATCCACTGCGGGGAGCAGGTCTACTATCCATTCATTAGGGATGTTTTGGTTAAGGGCGGGTTTAAAATGCTAATCAATACCTTTGCGTTGCCCAATTAGTAGGCTGTTACGCATCTCCCCGGGCCGGTGCCGCATTAGCGAGCTAGGTACGTATGGCAGCTTTGGTTGCGAGCCGGAACCAAATCTCGCAGCGGGGCGTTCCGGAACTGCTGCAACCGGAGTTCCCCGATGAGCCTTCTGAAATGGGCGCTGATCTTCTTCCTGATTTCCGTCGCCGCCGGCCTGTTCGGCTTTACCGGCATTTCCGCCGCCACGGCGGATGTCGCACGCGTACTTTTTTATATCTTCCTCGTGATCTGCATCGTGCTGCTGGTATTGGGGATCACGATCTTTCGGGCTTGACGCGCCAGCCGGCGCGCCATTCCGGAATCTAGTGAATGCCGACACCGACCAGCCGATCGACCAGCGCGCGGTCGGCGGTCAGCACATCCGGCGCCCCGCTCCAGCTGGTGCGGCCACGCTCCATCACCATGACGCTGCTCGCGAAATCCAGCGCGCGCTCGATCTGCTGCTCGACCAGAATGATGGTGACTTCACTGGTGGCGGCCAGCTTCGCCAACAATGCCATCAACTCGTCGCAGATCACGGGCGCGAGGCCTTCCAGCGGCTCGTCCAGCAACAGGATCGACGGCTTGCCCAGCAGTGTCCGGGCCATCGACAGCATCTGCTGCTCACCGCCTGACAGCTGCTTGCCGTAATTGCCGCGGCGTTCGCGTAGCCGCGGAAACATCGCATAGGCTTCATCGAGCGCCGACGCCGGCCGCCCCTTCAGCCCGGTGCGCAGATTCTCCTCCACCGTCAGCGAGGCGAAAATGTCGCGGGTCTGCGGCACATAGCCGATACCAAGATCGGCGCGCGCCGAGGTCCGCTTGGCCGTGACGTCCTGGTCGCCGATCCTGATCTCGCCGCCGTGACGCGTCGTCAGGCCCATCAGCGTCGCCAGCAGTGTAGTCTTGCCCATACCGTTGCGGCCGAGCACGGCGAGACGATCACCTGCTTTCACCGAGAACGAAATGCCCTCGATGATCCGCGTCGGGCCGTAGCCGGCGCTCAGGTTCTGGATATCAAGTGGCGCGGCGGGCATCGGCATAGCTCCCCAAATACGCGCGGCGCACTTCGTGATCGGCGGTGACCTCATCGGGCGATCCCTCGAAGATCAACCGCCCGGCCGCCAGCACCAGTACGCGCGTGGCAAACTTGAACACCAGATCCACGTCGTGCTCGATCATCAACACGGCGATATCAGGTGGCAGCCGATTGATCGCCTCAAGGATTTTGGGCGCCTCGTCATGCGGCACGCCGGCGGCGGGCTCGTCGAGCAGGAGCACCTTCGGATGCAGCGCGAGGCCGATGGCCAGCTCGATCAGGCGCTGCTGTCCGTAAGCGAGCTCGACCACCTTGCGATAGGCCAGCCTGTCGAGACCTAGATGGCTAAGGATCTCACTCCACTCGGCACGCACCTCCGGCAGCTCCGTCGAGCTCGAGAAAAACCGCCGCGTGATGCGCTTGCGCTGCATGATCGCCAGCGCAACATTGTCGGCGACGGTGAGATTGGCAAACAGCCGCGTGGTCTGGAACGTGCGCACCAGACCGCGACGCACGCGATCCGGAATGCTGAGACCGGTGATCTCGTCACCGCCCATGAAGAACTGGCCTTCACTCGGCGCGATGTCGCCGGTGATCAAATTGACCAGCGTGGTCTTGCCTGCGCCGTTCGGGCCGATCAGCGCGACGCGGTCGCCGGCAGTCAATTTGAAACTGACGTCGCGCGTCACATGCAGACCGCCGAACGAGCACGACACGCCGCGGGCTTCGAGGAGATTGGTCATGCCGCCTCTCCGTTGCGCTTGAAGCGGGAGGCCAGCGACAGCACCGGTTCGATCAGCCCGCGCGGCGCGAACACCACAATCAGGATCAGCAGCAGGCCGACCAGCGTCATCCAGTGGAACGGATTGGCGGCGGCCACGATGTGCTCGAAGATCATGAAGATGATCGTCCCCGCCAGCGCGCCCCACAGATGCCCGGCACCGCCAAGCACCAGCATCACCAGAACTTCGGCCGATCGTTCGAAGCTGACGCTATCGAGACCGACGACGCCGGTGCTGATCGCCGTCAGCGCTCCACCGATCCCGGCAACGGCACCAGCGACGCCATACATCACGACAAGGCGCGGATAGATCGAGACGCCGATCATCTTGGCGCGCAGATCGTCATCCTTGATGCCGCGGCACATCAGACCGAACGGCGAGCGCACGAAACGCTGCAGCAGCACGAAGACAATGACCAGCACGCCCAGCGAGAACAAAAATGCCGTGCGGCTGTACATGTCGAAATTGAAGATGCCGAACACCTTGCCCGGTGTGATGCCTGACAGGCCGTCGCTGCCGCCGGTCAGCCACGACAGCTTGTTGGCAAGTGCGGCGACCAATTGCCCCACGGCAATCGACAGCACCAGTTGTGGGAGCCCGCGAAACCGCGTGATCAGCGCACCGGAGATCAGCCCCATGACCGTTCCCGCGAATACACCGATCGCCAGCAACGCAATGGGATCGGCGATGCCACGCACGCAAGCAATGCCGGCGGCATAGGCGCCGACGCCGAATTGCGCGGCATGGCCGAGGGTGGCGACGCCGCAATAACCTGTGACCAGATCGAGCGACAGCACCAGGAATGCGATGCCGATCAGCCGCGTCAGGAACGCCAAATCGTCCGGATACAGAAAGTAGCCGATGGCACCGAGCACGATGATACTCAGCGCACCTGCCGCCTCCTGACCGAAGGGAATGCTGCGCTTGTGCGGAACCTGGGTCGCGACGATCTCGCTCATGCGTGCGACCTGCCAAATAGGCCATGCGGAAACAGGAACACGACGACGATCACCGACAGATAGAAGAAGAAATCGCCGAACTCCGGCGCGAGATATTTGCCGGTGGTGTCGGCGAGGCCGAGCAGGAGCGACGCCGACAGAGCACCAAGGATCGAGCCTGCGCCGCCGACGGAGACGACGACGAGGAACGTCACCATATAGCGCAGTGCATAGAACGGTTCGATCGGCAGGATCTCCGCGCCGACCACGCCACCGAATGCGCCGAGCCCGATCGCCAGCGCGAAGGTCACTGCATAGATGATTTCGGTGCGGATGCCCAAGGCGTCCGCCATACCACTATGATCGACCGAGGCGCGTAGCTTGATTCCGAACTCCGTCTTCTCGATCAGCAGCCACAGCGCCAGCGCCGTAACCACGCCGCAGGCGATGACAAAGATGCGATGGGTCGGCAGCATGCGGAAACCGATATCGAGCGGACCACTGAGGGTCTGTGGCAGCGGAATCGATTTCAGCGACGGGCCGAAGATGAAATTGACGATGCCGATGATGAAGAACGTGATGCCGATGGTCATCAGCACCTGAATCAGCGGATCGGACTTCCGGTAGATCCGACGGTACAACAAAATCTCGAACGGGATCGAAACGATGATAGTGCCTACCACTGCCATCAGGATCGCGACGCTGTAATGCACATGCAGGTCGCGGATCGCATAGGAGGCCAGATAGCCGCCAATCATGGCGAAAGCGCCATGGGCGAGGTTCACGACGCGCATCAGCCCCATCATGATGGACAGGCCGATGGAAATGATGAACAGCACCATCCCGTAGGCGACGGCGTCGGTCATGATGCTGAAGACGGTACGCATGATTGATCCTATGCCGAAGCAGCGCCCGAGCGCCATTCCGGAAACTGCGGCATGGCGTCATGGACGACGGCGCCGCGCACCATGGTGAGTAACACCTTCGTCTCTTTCAGAGGGAGGCACTCGGCGGCGAAGGGATCGCGATCAAGGGCGATCAGATCGGCCGCCATGCCCGGCATCAGCGTGCCGCGCCAGTCTTCCTGCCTCATTGCGATAGCGCCACCGACCGTATAGCTGTGAATGGCTTCGCGGACGCTGATGGCTTCCCCCTGCCCGATCGGCACACCGCTGTCCGAGGCGCGGCTCACCGCATCGGCGATGCCATCCCACGGAGACCACGACCCGGTCGGCGCATCTGAGCTTGCGATGTAAGTGACACCCGCGCCGATCACGGAGCGGCCGGGATAGCAACGATCGGCGCGCGGACCGAAGGCGCCGGCAATCGAGCGCCGCATCCGGGTGAGAAAACTTGGCTGGGTGACGACGAGCGCGCCCAATGCCTTCATCCGTGCCAGTCCACCGGCGGGTGGCACGAAGTAATGTTCGATGCGATGCCGGGCATCGGCGCGGGGATACGCTGCCTGCGCCTTCTCATAGGCTTCGATGATGCAGTCGATTCCGCGATCGCCGGTACAATGAACGGCGACCTGCCAGCCGTCCGCATGGGCCTCGGCGATCACGCGCTGCAGTTCGGTTTCATCGCGCATGAACATGCCGCGGGATGGCGTATCGAAGAAATCCTCGCTCACCGCCGAAGTTCGCGCGCCGACGATGCCATCGGCGAAATATTTCAGCGTCATGGACTGCCAGTCGGCGTCGTGCGTCGGCGCCAGCCAACGCGCCGCCGCTTCAGCCGGATCGAGCTGATTCATGAAGCCGAGCCGCATTGGCAGCACATCGCCATTTGCGCGGATCTCGTTCCAGATCGCGAATTCATCATCGAAGCCGACGGTGAATCCGACCGCGGCTTCTACGGCAGCAACAAGACCTAACCTGGCGCTATCGGCAATTGTCGCGCGCAGAGCCGCGGTGAGCTCATTGCGATCCATCGGCGGCGCAGCACGGAATATCAGTTCGGCTGCGCTTTCTTTGGCGCTGCCGTCCAGTCGACCATCCTCGGAGCGCCCGAACGTACCGCCTTCCGGGTCGGCGGCAGCATCGTCGATGCCCAGCAGTCGCAGCGCGGCACTGTTGACGATGGCGACATGACCGCAGAAGCGGCGGATCAGCACCGGGTGATCAGGAATGACGACGTCGATCTCGGCCCGTGTCGGCAGCCGATGCTCGGCCAGTCCATTCTCATCGAGACCCGCGCCGTAGACCCATTTATCACAGGGAATGGCGCGCGCACGCACAATCAGCACATCAAGCACATCGGATATGGTGGGCGCATCGCGCGGCGTCACCGGCACCTGCAGTCGGGCATGGGCGATGGCGAACAGATGAATATGCGCGTCGGTGAGGCCGGGAATGACGGTGGCGCCCGCGAGATCGATCGTCTCGTCGGCGGATGGCGCAACATCCGCTGCACCAATCCAGACCACCTTGCCATCGCTGACGACGATGCTGTCCGCGGGGGCTTCATCCCAGGCAGAACGATAGATGCGGGCGTTGGTGAGCAGAAGCGATGGAGCGGACTTGGTCATCAAGTTGGAAATCTTCGGCGATGATCGATCAAGAGGCTGTCATTCCGGGATGTCTTGTAGGCGGCAAAGCCGCCGGAAGGACAGACCCGGAATCCCGGTGTGGTGATAAACATCGCCAGATTCCGGGTTCGCGATCGCCAAGTGGCGCTCGCGCCCCGGAATGACGGCTCTGCCGTCACTTCGCGCTCAGTGCCCAGTCCGGCTGATCGGCGAAGGTCTGGCTCTCCTTGTTGATCAGCTTGCCGTCCACCTTCTCCACACTGCGCAGATAGACGTTCTGGCGAATATGACGCGTGGTGGGATCGATCGACACCGGACCGCGTGGGCTGACCCACTTCATGTCCTTGACGGCATCGACCGCCTTGGCGGCATCGCGCTTGCCGTCGGTGGCCTCGATCATCTTGTAGATCAGGCGCGCGCCGTCATAGGCCGCGACCGACGTCATGGTGACTTCGTCGAGGTTGCCGCCGCCCTTCTTGATGGTGGCAAGGAAGGCCGCGTTTTCTTTGGAGTCGTGCGACACCGAATAGTGATAGGTCGAGAGGATACCGATGCCGGCATCGCCGATATTCGGCAGATCCGGCTCGGTGACGACGTCACCAGTCGACATCAGCTTGACGCCGCCTGCCTTCAACCCGTTGTCGATATAGGCCTTGACGAAACCCAGCGTCGGCGGGCCGGATGGCAGGAAGGTGAAGATGGTGTCCGCGCCGGAATCCTTGATGCGCTGCATGATCGGGCTGAAGTCGGTGGTGGCGAGCGGAATGCGAACCGCTTCGACCACTGCGCCGCCCTCACCTTCGAACGTCTTCTTGAATGCCGCTTCAGCATCGACACCCGGACCGTAATCGCTGACCGCGATGGCCACCTTCTTGGCGCCGTTCTTCAACGCAATTTTCGCGGCAGGCACGGTATTCTGCCACATCGTGAAGGAGGTACGGACGATATAGGGGCTCTTCTCGACGATCGACGAGGTCGCCGCATTCATCACGATCAGCGGCGTCTTGGATTCTTCCAGCAGCGGCGCGATGGCCATCGCGTTCGGCGTGAAATAGACGCCAGCGAGGTATTGCACCTTGTCCTTGACCAGCAGCTCCTGCGCCAGCGCCTTTGACTTGGCGGGATTCGGGCTCTCTTCATCGCGATAGATGAATTCGACATCATGCTTGCCTGCTTTGGTGCCATGCTCGGCGACCCAGGCGTCGATGCCCATCTTGAAGTTCTTGCCAAACAGCGCGTAAGGGCCCGACATGGTGCCGATCACGCCGACCTTGATGGTGTCGGCGGAGGCCGTGCCGGTCATCAGGCCGAGAATGGCCAGTGCAAGAATGGATTGGCTGCGTCTGTTCATTGCGATTGTCCCCGTTGGAAAGTTAAGAAAACGATTCGGCAAATCTGTATTCAATAAACGTGCCGAGATGGCCCGTTTGATCCGGCGTGAGCGCGCCGAAATGACGCGTCAGAACATCTCGAAATATTCGCGCTGCTCCCAGTCGGAGACTTCCGCCTGGAAGCGATCGATCTCGGCATTCTTGATATGCGTATAATAGTCAACCATCGTCGCGCCCATCTTCTCGCGGAAGAAAGGATCTTCCTTGAGCGCGAAGGTTGCCTCGCGCAGCGACTTTGGCAGCAGATCGGCATTGGTCTCGTAAGGCGTATCGGCTGATGGCCCTGGATCGAGCTTGCGATCGACGCCGTCGAGACCCGAGAGGATCTGCGACGACATATAGAGATATGGATTGGCGGCGGGTTCGCCGACGCGATTCTCGATACGCGTCGCGGAATCACCGGCACCGCCGAGCACACGGAGCATCGCGCCGCGATTGTCGCGGCCCCAGATCGCCCGATCCGGCGCCAGCGAATAGGAGCGATAGCGCTTGTAGCCGTTGATGGTCGGTGTCGTGAACACGGTTGCCGCGCGCGCATGCGTAAGAAGCCCTGCGAGATAGCCCTGCCCGAACGATGACAGCGGCTGCGTGCCCTCGGTCGGCATGAACGCGTTTGCGCCGGTTGCACGCGATACGATCGACTGATGCAAATGCCAGCCAGACGACACGACGTTCGGAATCTTCGGCCGGCACATAAACGTGGCGTGGTAGCCGTGGCGATGGGCGATCTGCTTCACGGCGCTGCGAAACAGCACCATGCTGTCGGCCGGCGTCAGGCCCACCGTCGGCGCGAAAGTGAATTCGCATTGGCTCGGGCCGTATTCGACCTCCACCGAACGTAATGGGAGACCAAGCGCGATCACATCACGCCGGATGATTTCGAGCACCGGCTCCATCTGGTCGTAGCGCTGCTCGGTGAGATAGTTGTAGCCGTGCGAGAGAAGACTGACCTCCGGCGGATTGCCGGGCTGGCCGGCATCCTCCGGCTTCATGCGGTTGTTCTCGACGTTGAAGATATGAAATTCGACTTCAAGACCGGCGACGAAATCGTAACCACGGCTGCCGAGATCGCCGAGCACCTTCTTGTAGAGATTGCGCGTCGCGAACGGCACCGGGCGGCCATCGGCGAAATGCACGTCGCACAGCACCCAGCCGGTTTCCGGCGCCCATGGCAGGATCCGGAACGTGGTCGGATCCGGGATCATCAACACGTCGGCCGCGCCCTGCATTTCAGGAATGCCGAAACCGCCACCGGCGGTGAACACCGGAAATACCGTCTTGTGCGATGTGTCCTTGGCGAACATGGTCGTGGTGATCGAGCAGCCGCTTTCGAGACAGCGCAATGCCTCGCTGGCGATCAGCGTCTTGCCGCGCAGGATGCCGTGCTGATCCGGAAACGACAGCCGGATCACTTCGAGCTTGTGCTCTTCGACCATGCTGCGCAGCCGGACGGCTGCTTCCTTTTGCTCCGCGGACCACAAACCGTGACGTTCAACGAAACTCAACGCACTCTCCCGCGGCTGTTCTGATCGATCTTCACTCTGCCGCCGGCAGGTGGATGACATTGGACCCCGGCTCGGTCTGATCGGCCGGAGCGGCTGCCATCCATGGCGCACCGCGACGACGGGCGACGTCGACTTCCATCCAGTAGGTTTCCCAGCCCTTGGTCGGCCCGATGCCATCCATGGTGCCCGGGCCCTGAATGCTGCGTGCGGTGTCCGCATCGAGAGACATCATCGGCCTCTGGCCACCGGCAACCTTCTCGATCTCCGCACGCAGCAGCTTGCGATAGGCGATGATCGCCTTGTCGCTGGAGCCAAGATGCTCACGGGTACGATCCTGGATCTTGCCCATCGACTCTACCGCCCACTGGTCGTGAACGTTGATGTCGGCGCCCATGCCGGTATAGGTCTCGTGCTTCTGCTCGTGCGGATTGAAGCCGTAGTCGTTGGTCTTGTTCTTGCGCGAGGTGTAGTTCGGCAGCTCGTAAAGTTCGAGCCGCTGGTCGGTCATCTTCTTCTTGTCGACCGGCGTCGTGTAGCTGGTGAAGATCGCATACCAATAGCAGTTCTCGTCATCCACCGGCACATGCCACTGGGTGATCGTCATTTCCGTGCTCATGGGGATGACGAAGCCATGCGGGAAGAGCTGGTTGGTGACGCGCACATGGGTACGCTCCTCGTCGAGCTCGCGCAGCGCAATCAGGCGCAGGCCGTATTCGGTCGATTCGACGTTTATGATCGGGCGATCATATTCGCGCAGGATCTTGGTCATCGGCAGTTCGGTGCCGGCGGACGCACCGCGGAACTGCTTGCCGTAGGAAGCCTTGACGTCTTCGTCCTCGAAGAAGCGATGCAGGAACGACGCATGGGCGGGATCGATGCCGACTTCCAGCGCCTGCAGCCAGTTGCATTCGAACAGGCCCTTGAAGGCGAAGGTATATTGGCCGGGTGCGGCGAAGCAGTCGAGCTCGGGGAATGCCGGCGGCTCGCCCTCGCCCAGATAAGCCCAGAGAATGCCGCCCTTCTCGACCACGGGATAAGCCCGCTGCTTGATGCCGGCGCAGAGCTTGGAGGTCTTCGGCTCGGCCGGCGTCTCCAGGCACTTGCCCTCGACGTCGAACAGCCAGCCGTGAAACGCGCAGCGCACGCCGCCGCCTTCGAGACGGCCGAACGCCAGATCTGCGCCGCGATGCGGGCAGTCGCGATCCAAAAGGCCGTAGCGGCCCTGCTCGTCGCGGAACAGGACAAAATCTTCGCCGAGCAATTTGACCGGACGGATCGGACGATCCCCTTCGAGCTCATCGACCAGTGCCGCCGGCTGCCAGTACTGGCGCATCAGCTTGCCCGCCGGCGCCTTGGGCCCGATGCGAGTGATCAGATCGTTCTGCTCTTGGCTCATCATGGCAAAATGTCCTTTATAACTCTGGCGATGCGCCGCTTATCGCTGAAATACAATCTTGCCGCCGACCATCGTCATATCGGCGGTGATGTCCTTGATCTGGTCGTCCGGCACCGTCATGAAGTCGGCGGAGAGCACCACGAGGTCGGCCAGCTTGCCGGCCTCCAGCGTCCCCTTCCGCGTTTCCTCAAACATGTAGCGCGATGCCGCGCTAGTATAGAGGCGAAGCGCCTGTTCGCGCCCGATCGCTTCGGATGCGCCGTAGACCTGGCCAGCCGGGTCCTTCCGCGTCACCATGATATACATCGTGAGGAACGGGTTCAGCGGATTGACCGGGAAATCGGTGCCGGCGCCGAGATTCTCCAGTCCCATTTTCTCGATCAAAGTGCGCGTCGGGACCGCACGATCCGCGGTCGGCCTGCCGAGGAAACGCGCGACCGTCGCCGCCTTGTCCCACATGAAGGCGTTCTGGAAATCGATCCGCGCCCCGACGCGGCGTGCCCGCTCCATCTGTTCGGGGCGGATCAGGCTGGCATGGATCAAAACGAAGCGGCGATCCTTGATCGACTTTTCCTTGTCGGCGGCTTCGAACGCATCCAGCACCTGATCGACGCCGAGGTCGCCGACGACATGAACGCCGACCCGCCAGCCGCGAAGGTTGGCGATCGACACCAGCTGCTTCAGCCGCTCGGGCGTGACCTGCGCGATCCCATGATAATCGTCATGCGAGTCCGGATAGGCCTCGCGCATCATGGCCGTCTTCAGGGTCATGCCGCCGTCGTAGAAAATCTTGATGCCGCCGAGCTTCAGCCAATCGTCGCCGAAGCCCGACGTGGCGCCGTTGCCGCTCATGATGGCGTCCCAACCGGCGGAGTCCGCGGGCGGCTCCGGTCGAAACATCGTTCCGACCCGCACTGTCGCATCGCCGGCCAGAGCGAGCTTTTGCAGGATCTGCGTGTCGCGCGCGCTTGTCGCGCCCTCGACGACGCTGGTGATACCGAGGCGGTTGAGCGCGGCCTCGGCGAGACGATATTGCCGCAACTCCTCGTCTTCGGTGTAGGGCGGCACGATGTTCTCGACCAGCGGGATCGCCGTCTCGACGAGCACGCCATTGATGTCGCCGCTCGCGTCCCGCTCGAACGCGCCGCCGGCTGGATCCGGCGTGCTCTTGCTGATGCCCGCCTTCTGCAACGCCAGCGAATTGGCCATCGAAAAATGACCGACGGTCCGCAGATAGACCGGATTGTTGGGGGACACGCTATCGAGTTCCTGGCGGGTCAGGTAGCGCTTTTCCGCCAGCTGCGACGGCGGATGCCAGCCGCCGGTCGTGATCCACGCGCCGGGCTGCTTCTTCGCAACGAACGCCCGAATGAGATCGAGCGCGCCGGCCACGTCCTTGGCGCCGCCGAGATTGACCACATAGTCGCCGAGCCCGGCCGCCTTGAAATGCGCGTGGGTGTCGATCAGGCCGGGGACAACCGACTTGCCGGCGAGATCGATGACCCGGGTCTGCGGACCGGCCAGCGGCTTGATCGCGGCGTCACTGCCGACCGCGAGGATCTTGCCGTCGCGGATGGCCAGCGCTTGCGCGATCGTCGATTGGCCGTCGAGGGTGAGGATCTTGCCGCCCGTCAGGACGACCTGGGGCGCGTTCGGGTCAGATTGCTGCGCCACCGCCGGCAAGACGGAGGCGCTAATTGCAATGGCTCCTGCAATCAGACATTTCGCACCCAGATGCATCTCGCCGCTCCATCAACAATGTTCAATAGACGAACGAATGTGCGAATATTATCGTTAGACTAATTCCAGGCAAGCAGAATTTTGCAGCAGGATTTGCCGCGTCACTGAGCATATGCAGCAATTCACGCCTAAAGCATCACCTTGCGCAGAACGAACACTTGTTCAATATACGGACGCAATTCAGGAGCTGATGATGTCGAAGACTTTGAATTTGCGTGTGGATCGGACCCAGGGAGCGCGCTCGTGAGCGGCCTCGTGATCATCGGCGCCTCTTACGCGGGCGTCCAGGCCGGCATCAGCGCGCGCGAGAAGGGCTATCAGGCGCCGATCCGCATCGTCGCCGATGAAATCCATCTGCCGTATCAGCGCCCACCATTGTCGAAGGCATTCCTGTCCGGCGATGTGGCGCACAACAGTCTTTTCCTCCGCGGCGAGGACTATTTCAAGACCCAGGGTATCGAACTGGTGTTGGGCCATCGCGCCATCGGGCTCGATCGTGCAGCCGGCCGGATCGCACTGGACGGCGGCGACAGCCTGCCTTTCGATCAGCTCGTCATCGCCACCGGCTCACGCGCGCGGCGCCTCAGCGTGCCCGGCCATGAGCGCGACGGCATCGTCTATCTGCGCACCCTCGATGACGCGCTGCATCTCAAGCCGCGGCTCGAAGCAGCCAACGACGTCGTCATCGTCGGCGGCGGCTTCATCGGCCTCGAAGTGGCATCGACTGCTGCCAAGACCGGCAAGAAGGTGACGCTGATCGAGGCGCAGTCGCGCCTGCTGGAGCGCGCGGTATCGCCGCTGATCTCGCAATTCCTTCTGGATAGCCATCGCTCCCATGGCCTCGACATCCGCTTCAACGAATCCGTCATTGCCATCGAAGGCAACAGCGCCGTGCATGAGGTCGTCTGCTCCAGCGGCCTGCGGGTGCGCGCCGACCTGATCGTCGCCGGCATTGGCGGCATCGCCAATGACGAGCTGGCCGCGCAGGCGGATATCACCTGCACCAATGGCATCGATGTCGACGAACATGGCCTGACCAGCGCGCCAAACATCTATGCCGCCGGTGACGTCAGCAATCACCACAACGGCTTCGCCGGCCGCCGCGTGCGGCTGGAGGCCGTGCAGAACGCCACCGATCAGGGCAAGGCTGTGGGCGCGATGATCGCCGGCAGACCCGAAGCCTATGACGCAGTGCCGCGTTTCTGGTCGGATCAATATGACGCCAAGCTGCAGATCGTCGGCCTCTCTGCGCCGACCGACAGCGCGGTGATCCGCGGGTCGATGGATGATGGCAAGTTCTCGGTGTTTTATTATCGCGACGGCAAGCTCACCGCCGTCGACAGTATCAACCGGCCCGGCGACCAGATGATCGCACGCCGCCTGATCACCGCGTCACTTTCGCCAACACCAGAACAGGCCGCCGATCTGTCATTTGATCTGAAAAAATTCGAAGCAGGCAAATAGGGCGGACCCACGGCTCATGCCCAAGATCAAGCGCCCCGACGACGAACGCGGCAATACCGACTTCATCGAGAGCCTCGATCGGGGGTTGCGGGTGTTCGAACTGTTCGGCGCGCATTCGCGCCCGATGACGCTGAGCGACGTCGCCAAGGCCGCCGAGCTGCCGCGTGCCACTGCGCGCCGCATCCTGTTTACGCTGGAACGCAAAGGCTATGTGACCAGCGACGGCAAGCTGTTCGCGCTGTCGCCGCGCGTCCTGGCGCTGGCTGGTTCTTACATGACGTCCAATCAGGTCGTCACCATCCTGCAACCCGTGCTCGATAGCATTTCCAGCGACGCGCAGGAGATTTCTTCACTCGCCGTGCTCGAGGGCCACGAGGTGATCTTCGTCGCGCGCGCCAGCCCGGCGCGCGTGTTCTCTGCCGGCATCGATCTCGGCTATCGGCTGCCCGCCTTCTGCTCGTCGGTGGGCCGCGCCATGTTGGGCAAGTATTCCAACGACGACCTCACCGCAACGCTGCATGCCATGGACCTCGTGGCAATGACTCCCTTCACGGTGACCGACAAGGAACTGCTGAAGGCCACCATCATCACCGACCGCGAGAAAGGCTATTCGCTGGTCGACCGCGAGGCCGAACCGGGCTTCCGCTCGATCTCCGTACCCGTGCGGCGCTACGATGGCGCCATCGTCGCGGCCATCAATATGGGCGCCCATGTCGACCGGGTCTCGACCGGGGAAATGATCGATCGCTTCCTGCCGCTGCTGCGCGATGCCGCGGATTCGGTGAAGCCGCTGCTTCTTTAACGCTGTCCCCTCATCCTGAGGAGCGGCCACTTGGCCGCGTCTCGAAGGATGAGGAGCCCTACACTCATGGTTCGAGACGGCGCCAAGTGGCGCCTCCTCACCATGAGGTCCGAGATTGAAACACGCACCAGGAATTGTCGTCTCATGCCCCATATCGTCATCGAACATTCCACCGACGGCCATGGCGACGCGCTCGACATCGCCAGCCTGATGCAGGCGTTGCACAATGCCGGCGCCGCCACCGGGGTAATGAAGGCCGCCGACATCAAGGTGCGCGCGATCCCGTATGCGCATCACCTGATGGCCGGCCGGGCCGAAGGCTTTTGCCACCTGTCGGTCTCCATGCTGGAGGGCCGCACACCCGAGCAGAAAGTCGCCGTGAGCGAGGCGTTGCGCGCGGCAATGGTTTTGCTGCTGCCGCATACCAAAAGCCTCAGCGTCGATATCAGGGATATGGACGCGGTCGCCTACAAGAAGCGCGTGAACGATTAGAGCCGCGCTAACTGCCTTCTCCCCGCCTGCGGGGAGAAGGTGGCGTCGCGAAGCGACGACGGATGAGGGGGAGCCTCCGCAGGCGCGGAGCGAATGGAGAGCCCCCTCACCCGACTTCCACGCGCTTCGCGCGTTGCAGTCGACCTCTCCCCGCAAGCGGGGAGAGGTAAGGCACTCCCCCAAAACGAAAACGGCGCGGCATCCCCAGGGAATACCGCGCCGTCCTCAATTCTGGTCGGCTGCGGTCACCTCATGGGCGACCGCGCCGGGGGTCCGCTTAGACCGCGTCCTTCGCAGCCTTAACCGGGCGGGCGCGCACGATCTTGCGGGCCGGCTTGGCCTTGAAGGTCATTGCTTCGCCGGTGAAGGGATTGGTGCCCTTGCGTGCCTTGGTGGCGGGCTTCTTGATGACGACGAACTTGGCGAAGCCGGGAACGAGGAACACGCCGCTCTTCTTCAGCTCTTTATAGCCGAGGGTCGCCATGGTCTCGATAACGCCCTTGACGTCCTTCTTCGAGAGCTCAGTGGTCTCAGCGATTTTCTCGATGAGCTGCGACTTCGTCATTTGGTCTGCCATTTTGCACCTTTTGGTTTGCCGTGATTCGGTGAGACAGACACTATGAGGAATTACGGGAAAAAACCCGTGCTCAATGAAATTTTCACAGATTTTGCCGGGAAAAATGATGTTTTTTGACCATCAAACCCCGATTCGACTTGTACGGCAGGGTTTCAGGACCCTCGCAAGCGCAAAATACTTAGATTAAGGGGCCTACGGAGTCGCGGCAGGCGACAGAAACGCACTGCAAAAATCACCCCCAGATTCGCCCCCTCACCACATGGTCTGGCGCGCCCTTTCCGGCCATTGCCGATCGTATTCCGGACCGCCGACCCGGCGCTCGCTCATCTCCGCCAGGATCTCGCCGGGCGTCGGCAGAGTCTTCGGGTCGACGCGTTTGTCAGGGTTCCAGAGATCGGACCGCACGATGGCGCGGGCGCATTGGAAATAAATCTCCCCGACCGTCATCACGATCACCGTACGGGGCGCCTTCTCCTCCACGGCGAAGGACGCCAGCAGGTCCGGGTCCGTTGAGAGATGCGCCGTCCCGTTGATGCGGAGCGTGGTGCCGGCACCGGGGATCAGGAACAGCAGCGCGATCTTGGGATCGCGCACGATGTTGCGCAGAGAGTCCACGCGATTGTTGCCGCGGCGGTCCGGCATCATCAAGGTGCGCTCGTCATGGATCCGGACGAAGCCCGGTTTGTCGCCGCGTGGTGAGCAATCCAGCCCCTCCGGGCCAGTGGTCGCCAGAGCGGCGAAGGGCGAGACCTCGATCAGCCGGCGATATTGCGCCGTTACACAGTCCGCGACCTTGGCGGTGGATGCTTCGCCGATGTCATCGAAACGGCCGTAGATCTCTTCGAGCTGCTCGATGGTTTCGATCACCGACATGGCCGCACTGCCCTCCGCCGTATCTATTGACCCCTGATGACCCGTATCAGGTCATCCGCATGATCTTCCGCGACACCAATATTGTTGATCGTGACGTCCGCACCTGATGTCTCGACGCTGCGCTTGAGCCGATCGCCGATCGGCCCATCGCTTGAGCGTCCCCGCGCCGCAAGTCGCGCCGCAAGCACTTCCGGCGGCGCCGTGATCGACACTACGACGACATCTTCATAAGCGGCACGTAGCGCCGGGATCACCGTCCGTGAGATATTGGCAACGACATTGCGGCCGGCGCGAAGCGCATCATCGATCGAGCGCGGAAGTGCATAAGAAAGACCATGCGCTTCCCAGTGGACGGCGAAGGCGCCGCTGGCCTGTGCCTGACGGAACGCCTCCGGCGTGACCTGCGCATTATTCTCGAATTCCGACGCCTCGCGCGTCACCACGCGGCGCGTGAACACCACATTGTCGTCATCCGCGCAGGCGGCCTGCGCCAGACCGATCAGCGTATCCTTGCCGGCACCCGACGGGCCGACCACCAGCACCAACCGGCCGGGGCCGATCCGGCCTGCTTGCGCTTCGGATATCGCCGCGGTGTCGGTCATGCCACCCGATGTCCTTCGCGCCAGACATTGCGCACCACCGGTACCTCATGCGCCACATGGACGCGGATCACGTCGGCGCGCTTGCCGACCGCAATCTCGCCGCGGTCCATGAGCCCAACGGCTTCCGCGGGCCGCTTGGTCACGGTGCGGATCGCGCTTGCCAGATCTATCGAGGATACCTTGCTCGAGAGCTGCAGGGCTCCCATCAGAAGGCTCGACGGCACATAGTCCGACGACAGAATATCCAGCATGCCTTCGCGGGCGAGATCGATCGCCGCGATATTGCCGGAATGCGAGCCGTTGCGGACGACATTCGGCGCTCCCATCAGGATGCCGATGCCAGCCTTGTGCAGGCCTTGGGCCGCCTCCAGCGTCGTCGGGAATTCGGCCACCGAGACCTTGTCTCCAACGGCTTCGGTCACGTTGTCTTCCGTGGTGTCGTCATGGCTCGCCAGCGGAATATTGCGCTCGTGAGCCAGCGCCACGATCGCCCGCATATTGCCTGCCGCATATTGCTGCTGGCAAGCCAGGCGTTGCGCGAACATCACATCGAGCTCGGCATCGGACTTGCCGCCCTTGCCGCGATAATAGGTACGCAGCTTCTCCTCGTCGCGGAACTGGCGCTGGCCGGGCGTGTGGTCCATCAGCGACATCAGCCGAACGTTCGGCTTCGCCAAGAGCGCCTTCGCTTCCTCGACCACGGTTGGCATCGGAATCTCACAGCGCAGGTGCAGGAAGTGATCGACCCGCAGGAGACTGGCTTCGCCGGCAGAGGCAATCGAATCCACCAGCAGGCCGGCGTAGCTGTCGATGCCCTGGCTTGAGTCCTCGCAGCCGACCCGCACCGAGTCGAGCACCGTGGTGATGCCGGACGTGGCAAGTTGACCGTCATAGGAGACGACGGCAGCGATGGGATCCCAGAACACCTTCGGCCGCGGCATGAAATGCGCTTCGAGATGATCGGTATGCAGTTCGACTAGACCCGGCATGATCAGGTCGCCGCGCACATCGTCGCTACCGCGTGGCGCATCACCCTCGCCGAATTCGGCGATGCGTCCACCAGCGAAGGCAATCCAGCCCTTGTCGATCACGCGGTCGGCAAGAACGATCCTGGCGTTGCCGATGACGGTTTCGGTCGATGATGCGGTCATGGTTCTCTTTCTCAGGCAGCAGCGGCGAAGGATGCGACGTCCACCAGCCGGTCGGCGATCAAGTGCCGCACTTCGTCGTCATGCACAATGGCAACCATGGCGACGCCGGCACGTTTCTTCTCGGCGACCAGTTCAACGACCACGGCTCGGTTGGCGGCATCGAGCGACGCGGTCGGTTCGTCCAGCAACAGGATCGGCAGATCGGAGATAAAGCCACGCGCGATATTCACGCGTTGCTGCTCACCGCCGGAAAAGGTCGAGGGCGGCAGCTTCCACAGCCGCTCGGGAATGTTGAGACGTTTAAGCAACGCCCCCGCACGCGCACGCGCCTCCTCACGCGTTACGCCGGCAGCGAGCAGCGGCTCGGCCACGACATCGATCGCGGCCACACGCGGCACCGCGCGCAGGAACTGGCTGACATAGCCGATGGTGTCGCGGCGCACACCCAGGATCTCGCGCGGCTCGGCGGTGGCGATATCGATGACATCACCGTTGTGGCGCACTCCGATGGTGCCGCCGTCGCAGCGATAGTTGCCGAAGATCATCTTCAGGATCGACGACTTGCCGGCCCCCGACGGACCGGACAGCACGACGCATTCGCCGGGTGCCACATGGAACGAGACGTTGCGCACCACCGGCAGGCGAATGCCGTCCTGCAGGTGCATCACGAAGGTCTTTTCGGCGTTGCGGATATCGATCATCGGAATCATGTTGACCTCACGCCGGCAGGATCGAGGAAACGAGCAGTTGCGTATAGGGCTCGCGGGGATCGTCAAGCACCTGATCGGTGAGCCCCGTCTCGATCACGCGACCACCCTGCATCACCATCACGCGATGTGACAGCAACCGCGCCACTGCGAGATCATGCGTCACGACGATGGCCGACAGACCAAGCTCGGAGACCAGCGTGCGCATCATGTCCAGCAAACGCGCCTGCACCGAGACGTCGAGGCCACCAGTCGGTTCGTCCATGAAGACGAGACGCGGTTCGGTAACGAGGTTGCGCGCGATCTGCAGCCGCTGCCGCATGCCGCCGGAATAGGTCCGCGGCGCATCGTCGATACGATCAGCGGAAATTTCGACGCGCTCGAGCCACGAGGTCGCGGTGTCGCGAATCTTGCCATAGTGGTTCTGGCCGACGGCCATCAGTCGCTCACCGACATTGGCGCCGGCGGAAACCGCCATGCGCAGCCCCATCGCCGGATCCTGATGGACAAAACCCCAGTCGGTGCGAAACAGGAAGCGGCGCTCGGCTTCGCCCATCGCCGCGAGATCGCGGGTCACGCCGTCGCGCATCCGGTAGGAGACGCTGCCGGTGGTCGGCGCTAACTGGGCGGAGAGAATCTGCAGCAGTGTCGATTTGCCTGACCCGGACTCGCCGACGATAGCCAGCACCTCGCCGGAATAGAGTTCGAAGGACACGTCGCGGCATGCCGCAAGACGGCCATAAGATTTTCCCAGGTTTGCCGCAACGAGCAACGGCTCGTCACTGGCAGGCACAGGCGCGGCGCGTTGAGTTGAATTCGCTGTCACATCAAGCATTTGCGTTCTCCGCATAGGGCGCAGCATTCTCGCTGCCGCGATGCCCCTGTGATTGCCGCGTTTCGCAATAATCGGTGTCAGAGCAGACGAACATCCGGCTGCCCTTGTCGTCGGTAACGATCTCGTCGAGATAGCTATCCTCGGCGTTGCACAAAGCGCAGCAGGCCTTGTGCTTGTAGGGCTCGAATGGATGATCCTCGAAATCCAGCGACACCACCGATGTGTAAGGCGGGATCGCATAGATCCGCTTCTCGCGGCCCGCACCGAACAGCTGCAGCGCCGCGCAATTGTCCATCTTCGGATTGTCGAATTTCGGCGTCGGCGACGGGTCCATCACGTAACGCGCATTGACCTTCACCGGATAGGCATAGGACGTGGCGATATGGCCGAAGCGCGCGATGTCTTCATACAGCTTTACATGCATCAAGCCGTATTCGGCGAGCGCATGCATACGCCGCGTCTCTGTCTCGCGTGGCTCGAGGAAGCGCAGCGGCTCGGGGATCGGCACCTGATAGACCAGCACCTGATGCGCCTGCAGCGTCGCTTCGGGAATGCGATGCCGTGTCTGGATCACAGTCGCATCGCCCGTGCTCGTGGTCACGGCAACGCCGGCAGTTTTCTCGAAGAATTTACGGATCGAGATCGCGTTGGTGGTGTCGTCAGAGCCCTGGTCGATCACCTTGAGCTTGTCGACGGGGCCGAGAATCGCCGCCGTGACCTGCACGCCGCCGGTGCCCCAGCCATAGGGCATCGGCATTTCCCTGCTGGCGAACGGCACCTGATAGCCGGGGATCGCGATCGCCTTGAGAATGGCGCGGCGGATCATTCGCTTGGTCTGCTCGTCCAGATAGGCGAAGTTATATGTCGGCGCGTTCATTCCGCGGCCTCCTGAAGAGCGACGGGCGTATCGTTGGCGTCGGCGAATTCCTTGCGCAGCTTGCGGAGCAAGCCGAGCTCGGACTGGAAGTCGACATAATGCGGCAGCTTCAGATGCTCGACGAAGCCGGTCGCCTGCACATTGTCGGAATGCGACATGACGAATTCCTCGTCCTGCGCCGGCGCCTTGATGTCCTCGCCGAGTTCGCGTGCACGCAGCGTGCGATCAACCAGTGCCATCGACATCACCTTGCGTTCACTCTGGCCGAAGGCGAGACCGTAACCGCGGGTAAAGCAAGGCGCCTCGGTATCCGAGCCCTTGAACTGATTGACCATCTGGCATTCGGTCAGCGTGATCGATCCCAGCGGCACCGCGAAGCCAACATCCTCGGCCATGAATTCAACCTCGACCTCGCCGAGGCGGATTTCACCGGCAAAAGGATGGTTACGGCCGTAACCGCGCTGCGACGAGTAACCAAGCGACAGAAGAAAGCCTTCATCGGCCCGCGCGAGATTCTGCAGCCGCAGATCGCGGTCTGCCGGGAAGCTCAGCGCATCGCGCGTGAGATCGCCGACCGGCTTCTCGGGATCTTCGATGAGCGACGTTTCAATCAGGCCGTCGCGGCCAAGAATATCGGTGACGCGCGGCATCACACCCGGCTCTGCATCGGTCATGGCCGGCTGCTCGGGCGAGGATTCGCCGGTCAGCACCGGATCGAGCAGACGATGCGTATAGTCGAAGGTCGGGCCGAGCACCTGGCCGCCCGGCATGTCCTTGAAGGTCGAGGAGACGCGGCGACGCACCTGCATCTGCGACGTATCGACGGGTTCACTCGAACCGAACCGCGGCAGCGTCGCGCGGAAGGCGCGCAGCAGGAAGATCGCCTCGATCATGTCGCCGCGTGCCTGCTTGATGGCCAGCGCCGCGAGCTCGCGGTCATAGAGCGAGCCTTCGGTCATCACGCGATCGACGGCGAGGCCGAGCTGATTGGAGATCTGCGCCAGCGACACTTCCGGCACAGCGCGATCACCCCGGCGCTCATGGGCCAGCAGACGATGCGCATTCTCGATGGCGCGTTCGCCACCCTTGACGGCGACATACATGCTCAGCCCTCCTTCGCGACAAGGCGCGTGGTGCGGGGCAGCGCGACGATGGATTCGCCGGAGACCAGCACGAGATCGATGCCGCGGGGAAACAGCGAGGCATTCAGCGCAAGACGATCCAGCAGATCCGGCACGCCGATCGCGGCGCGCAGGATGATGGCGCCGTCGATCCCGGGACCGCACAATTCATAGGCCGGGCCTTCAGTCAGGCTCGCAACCTGCAGGATGATGGTGGTGGAGCGATCCGGATATTCGCCGGTGCCGAAGGCGAAGTGCTCGAAGGACGGTAGCGCGGCAGCATCAGCCACCACGGCGAAGGCACACACGGCGGGATCGGCGATGACCGGCGCGCTGGTGTGAAACTTGATCCACTTGGCGACATCCATGGTCGCCGCCAGCTTGGCATCGAGCCACACCGGCGTGTCTTGATCAAACAGCGTCAAGGCAATGGCCGCCGCGCCGCGCATCATTGGCGCGGGCACGCCCGAAACAGCCTGAATGCGCTGCACGGTACCCGGACGCGCCATCGCATCCATCACCGAACGGAAGGTCGATTGCGCTGCAAGCACCTTGTCCGCGAAACCGGCCGGCATTTCCGCAACTGTCGTCATGATCAGCCCTCCCCGCGCACGAGCGTGTAGAAATCGACTTTGGTTGCCGCCGTCTCTGCGGCCTTGCGCTTGCTATCGGCGACGACGCGCGCGCGCAGCGGCGTGAGCACCTTGGTCTCGACAGCATCTGAAAATTCACTGGTCTGGATGAGTGCATCGCAGAGCGCGATCAGGTGCGCCTTCGCACCATCCCGGCCCAGCGTGTAGCCGAAGCCAACCTCGCCGCTAGCAAGCCGTACAGCGGCACGCGACACCGTCGCCTCGCCGAGATTGAATGGCGCGCCATCGCCGCCGATCCGGCCGCGCAGCATCACCAGGCCGTTTTCCGGCTGACGCAGTTGTTCATGGGCGGGAACAGCCACTGCATCGAGATATCCGGCGATATCCGCCGTGGCGCAGTGCCCAAGCACCCCCATCGCCTCACGGCGCCGGGCCTGCTGGTGGTTCAGGGAGGATGAAGTCATGTCACCGTCGTTCAACAAGTTGTATGATTTACTAGACAACTTTATAGGCGGAGGCAATGACCGTTTCGTGACAGCGGCACGATTTTTCGCTAATGCGTGGTCGACATCATTCCGGGACCGATTTTGTGACCATTCAGGACAAGCCAACAGGCGTGGCACTTTGGCGGCATGTGGCCGACGGCATCGAGCGCGGCATTGCAGATGGCCGCTATGGTGCTGGCGAAAAGCTGCCCGGCGAGACTGAACTGGCTGACATCTACCGCGTCAATCGCCACACCGTGCGCCGCGCCCTCGCGACCCTGGCCGAACGCGGCATGGTGCGCGCCGAGCGCGGCAGCGGCACCTATGTGGAATCGCCAAAGCTTGCATATCCCCTGCGATCACGCACGCGCTTCTCGGAAATTGCCGGTGCCGGCGGGCGCGAGCCACAAGCGCAATTGATCGGAGCCTGGGACGATGTGGCAACACGCGATCTCGCCAGGCAGCTTGGCCTCAAAGCCGGCGCTCCGCTGATCCGCATTGAAGCCTTGCGGTTGGCGGACAAGACGCCGATCTGCGTCGGCACCAACTGGCTGTCGGCCGAACGCTTTCCCGATTTCGGCAAGGTCTATGAGCGCGTGCGCTCGATGACTAAGGCCCTGGCGCATTACGGCATCAAGGACTATCGCCGCGCCTCGACGAAGGTCACCGCGGGGATCATCGACGCGACCGATGCGACACGGCTTGGTGTCGCACTCGGGCGTCCGATCTTGATTGTCGATTCCATCGATGTGGATGCCGACGGCACGCCGCTCAGCGCTACGCATTCGCGCTTCGTCGCCGAGCGCGTCGAATTCGTGGTCGATAGCGGTTCGCTTTAGTTAGAACGGGTCGGTGCCGAGACCCGGCACATCGGCCGGACGCGGCCCCGGCGCCGGCCACAGGAAACGGCGATCCTTCTCGGCGATGGCCACATCGTTGATGCTCGCCTCGCGGCGGCGCATCAGGCCGGCCTCGTCAAACTCCCATTGCTCATTGCCATAGGAGCGATGCCAGTTGCCGGCGTCGTTATGCCATTCATATTGAAAGCGCACGGCAATGTGATTGCCGTCGAACGCCCACAAATCCTTGATCAGCCGATATTCGTGCTCCTTTGCCCATTTACGGGTGAGGAATTCGACGATCGCCGGGCGCCCCTGAAAGAACTCGCCACGATTGCGCCAGGTCGAGTCCTCGGTATAGGCGAGCGACACTTTCACCGGATCGCGTGAATTCCAGGCGTCCTCGGCCATGCGGGCCTTCTGGGCGGCGGTCTCTCGGGTGAAGGGCGGAAACGGTGGACGCGACATGGGACCCTCGGCTTTGCGATATGCCAGGATTGTAGCCTTGCCGCATGCGGAGTCGATGCCGTTTCACCTATGGGGCGATAACTAAATCTGATCGGCCTTCATGGCAATCCGCAGCGCTTTCGGAATCGGCTTGGCGCGGCCGCCGGACACGAAGGCCACCTTGACCTTGGCCTCAAGCAGCAACTCATCGCCGCGGCGCACTTCCTGCCCGAGCAGGATCGAAGCGCCCCTCACCTCTTGTGGAACCGTGACGACCTCAAGCAGATCGTCCAGGACTGCCGGTTTTAGAAAATCAATTTTCATCGAACGAACAACGAAGGCAAAGCCGGGCGCATCCTCTCGCGCTTCTTTCAGCAGCTCTTGTTGACTCGTTCCGAGCAAACGCAAGTAATTCGTTCTGCCGCGTTCCATGAAACGCAGAAAGTTTGCGTGATAAACAATCTGGCCGGCGTCAGTATCTTCGAAATAAACGCGAACCCGCATATGATGACGACCGTCGCGAATTTCGCCATCAAAAGAGGCTGTCATAGGGAGATTCCTCTTATCACACTTCGAAGAGTAACCGTCTTGCACAGAGGCACCTTCCCCAGCAAGTGCCAATCGCTCTGGGCTTGAACCTTGCTTAGGATGCATCTGGAATCTTGGTTGCGGGGACGCGCATCTCTTTGTCGAATGGCAATCAGCCGGCGTTGGTCAGTGTCCGGCCGATTCCCGGCTCATTTTTTCCAAAAGACCGCGCATCGCGTCGATCTGCGTGCCGAAGCCTGCCCAATCCCCAGACCTCAACAGCTTCATTGCCTCGTTATAGCGATCAAGCGCCTCCTGCGCCCTGTTTTCCGCAGGGCTCGCACGTGGCATTTCCGTTGCGGCACTCAGCGATGTCGGCGACGCGTTAGTTTCGATGAAGAGCGCGGACAAGGCCTCGGCAAGCGTCTCTTTCATGACGACATGCTCGCCGTAGGCGGCGATCACGCGCTTGAGCTCCGGCAAGTGTCCGTGGACCGCGCGCAGGTACAGCGGCGACACGTACAGGATCGAATTCTCGATCGGGATCACCAGAAGGTTTCCGCGGATGACCCGTGAACCCATCTGGTTCCACAACGATATTTGCTGGGAGATCTCCGTGTTCTGATGAATGCGCGCCTCGATCTGGAACGGTCCGTAGACGAGCTTCTCCTTGGGAAATTCGTAGACGATCAATTTTCCATAGTCAGGAGCGTCGCAGCGCGCTGCCAGCCATGCGATCATGTTGTCGCGTCGGCTTGGCACCATCGGGATCATGATAAAGAACTCGGCCTGGGTTTCGCCGGGCAGCCGCATCACAATGTAGTAAGGGACCATCGGCGCGACGCCGTCGCCGGCCGGCTGGCGCGGAAACTGCCAAAGATCCTCCCGGTTATAGAAAACGTCGGCAGATGCCATGTGATAGGTCTGGTAAAGCTGCGCCTGAATCAGGAAGAGGTCCTCGGGATAGCGAATGTGCTTTTGCAGGTCGGACGGCATTGCCGCAAACGGCTTGAATAGCCCCGAAAAGATTCGCTGGTAGGTGGCTACGATCGGGTCCGCCTGGTCCATCAGATAAAAGTCGACACTGCCGTTATAGGCGTCGATGACGGCCTTCACGGAATTGCGGATGTAATTCAGATTGCGGCCGGGCGCAGGCTGCGCAGAGGGGAAATAGTTACTGGTTGTATAGGCGTCCTGGATCCAGAACATCCGCCCCTCGCTGATGACCAGATAGGGATCGTGGTCGAGGCTGAGGAACGGGGCGATCGTGCGTAGCCGTTCCCCGATATTGCGCCGAATCATGATCCGGCTGTCGTCGGTGATGTAGCTGGAGAGCAGCAAGTTCATGTCGTTGAAGTGGTGAGCGAAGATGATTTTTCGCACCATACCCGTCAGCGGTACGCCACCGGCACCGTCGTAGACCGTGTATGCGTTTTCACTCCCCTTCGGATAGTCGAATTCCGGCGTGGTCGTCCTGACGACAACGTAGTGGCTCTCCTCTTGTCCATAATAAATGCGCGGTTCGCGGATCTCGGGACCGCCGTCCGCAACGGGAGGAATATCCCGCAGGTAAAGCAGCGGAAGCCCTTCAGCGCTCTTGTGCATTACCGGGCTCATCACCGCTCCATTGCCGTGGGTGAACAGCAGGTGGAGGTTGACCCACGTCTGGGCGTTCGGCGGTAGCAGTGAGGATCTGAGCTCGCGTGCCGACAGCATCACGCTCTGGTAGGTGCCGCGAAGCCAGTAGCGGTCGACATCCAGGTCACTTAATTTGTAATAGGTGCGTATCTCCTGCAGCTGGGCGTAGGTATCGGCTAGCGGCTGCCCGTCCCACAATCTGATGTTCTCGATGGTCGCCTTGTTGGCTTCGAGTGTCGCGAAGGTAAGGTCCTGTTCGGCAGGAAAGGGCTTGGCGGCGATCTTGTCGAGATTATAGGCTTCCCTGGTCAGACGGATGCTGCGCTCGATGTAGGGCCGCTCCAGTTCCAGTTCGTTCGGTTTCACGTAGAACCGCTGAAACAGCGTCGGGATCACGCCGGACAGCAGGAAGGCGCCCCCGAAGACGAGCAACATCGCGGCAGTGGGGAGCCAGTAGGTACGCGCCCACAGGTTCGCCCACGCGGCGCATGCCGCGACGATCGAAAGCCCGATCAGCAACCAGAGAACGGGTAGCTGAACGTGGACATCGGTGTAGCTCGCGCCAACCACTACGCCATTGTCTCCGTAGAGCAGCAAATAACGGTCGAGTCCGTAGGACCATGCCTTCACCGCAAAGAGCAAGCCGAGCAGCGCCGAGCCGTGAGCAACCGCTGTTGGTGATATCGACCACCGCTGGGCCTGGTATTCGATCTGACCATGCAGCCAATAGATCACTGCGGCGAGAAATGCGCTCATGAACAGCGTTAGCAATGCCCAATTCTTGATGCCGATATAGGCGGGCAGAGAAAACAGATAGAATCCAACATCCTTGTCATACAGCGGATCATTCGCGCCATATGGCACCTGATAGAGTAACTGGAGAATGATGCTCCAGTTGCCGATCTCCTCCCATGCAACAAGCAGAGCGAGGAATCCGGCGCCGCCAGCGATGGCAAGGCGCCATGGCAACCGATCGCGTATGAATTCGAACGGATCGGGCGGCACCGCGGTGGCCGCGAGCTTCCAGTCGAAGTCGACGGGAAGCCGGCCTCGCCGCCGTCGGACAAGAAAAAGTGCCAGCCGGGCGTTCGCCCACGCAATGACGGCAGTTGCCGCGAAGACGACAGAAAAGACTGCGGCTTTCGCGCCGATCGATGTCCAGAAAACCTGCGAATAGCCGACCGCGGAGAACCACATCCAGTCGACCAGGAAGTCGCCGACAATCGCGAGAAGGATCAGGCAAATTCCGGAGAAGATGGCAGTCACAATCACCCCGACCACGGCGTTTCGCCCTGGCGTCTTCCGTTCGGGCCCGGTAATCCCGATCGTCATGAGCGGATTATAGCAGAACGGGAGAGGTGGCGGTGCCTGTCGTGAGCCTTCGCACCTGTTTTTTCTGCGTCGGCCTTCCTACATCAGAACTGAGGCGCGCATCGCCTTAGGCGCGCCCAATCGGGAGAGCGCTTGTCATGACCGATTTCGCCGGTCTTGAAGCCCGTTTTGGTGCAGGAAACTATACACCATTGCCGGTCACGATCGTCCGCGGGGCTGGAGTCTACGTGTGGGACGAGGCTGGCAGACGCTACATCGACATGATGGGAGCGTATTCGGCGGCAAGCTTCGGCCATTGCCATCCGCGCCTCGTCAAGGCGCTGACAGAACAGGCACAGCGCCTGGACACGATCTCGCGCGCTTATTTCAGCGATCGGCTGGGGCCTTTCCTCGCCAAGGCCTGTGCACTTACCGGCATGGACGCCGCGTTGCCGATGAACAGCGGCGCGGAAGCCGTCGAGACGGCGCTCAAGGCGGCACGTAAATGGGCCTACAGGGTCAAGGGAGTGCCGACTGACCGGGCCGAAATCATTGTCGCAGAAGGAAATTTCCACGGCCGCACCATCTCGATCGTCGGCTTTTCTTCGCAAGCCCAATATCGCGACGGCTTCGGGCCGTTCCCGCCTGGCTTCACATGCGTGCCGTTCGGCGATGCGCCGGCGCTCGCCGCGGCCATTACCTCTGACACCGCAGCCTTTTTGGTCGAACCAATTCAAGGCGAAGGCGGGATCAATGTGCCGCCCCCTGGATATCTCGCTGAGGTCGCGCGCATTTGCAAGGCGAACAACGTGCTGCTGCTGTGCGACGAGATCCAGAGCGGTCTGGGACGCACCGGACGTCTGCTCGCGTGTCAGCATGAAGGGGTAACACCCGACGGTCTGATGCTCGGCAAGGCGCTCGGTGGCGGGATGTTGCCGGTTTCGCTTTTCCTCGCCCGTCGCGAGGTCATGCAAGTTTTCACTCCGGGTGACCACGGCAGCACGTTCGGAGGCAACCCGATTGCATCAGCGGTTGGATTGGCCGCCCTCGACACACTGACCGACGAGCGATTGATTGAACGTGCCGCGACTGTCGGCGCGCATCTCCTCGATCGGCTCTCTGCGATCAAAAATCCGATCATTCGCGAGGTACGCGGTCGCGGCTTGTTTGCGGGGGTCGAGTTACACCGCAACATGGCTAGTGCCGGTACGGTGATCAGCCGCTTGCTTCAGGCAGGAGTGCTGACCAAAGATACTCACCGGAACACGATACGCTTTGCGCCGCCCTTGATTATCAACGAGTCACAGGTGGATTGGGCCGTAGACCGATTGACCGAAGTACTGGACGAGATCGCCGCATCGACGGTTCAGGCCTAACGGCCGCCAATATTGGGCAAGCCTGCTATCTGAGAATTACCGAAGCCAAACGAAAGATTTGCCTGCATGCGATGCAGGCCGTCGGCGATGGCGTCGCCGAGATGGAAGGTCGTAGCACCCGTCATAACGAAAAGCCGTGAGCTGCGAGTGGCAGCACATGATCACGCGTCAATGGCGCCAGGATAATAGCCTCAGGCGCAGTTGGATTGATCCAAATCGCTTCGGCGATCTCGGCCTGGGGCTCGATCGCGCCATCCACTTTGACCGCATAGACGCTTGCCTGCACCCGCCATCCCGGCTCATTCGCGGCGACGCTGTTGAATTGTCCGAGCGCTTGCGCAGAACCCGGCACCATCCGGCAGCCGAGCTCCTCGCTGATCTCGCGCTCCAGCGCGGCCAGATCGTTCTCGCCGGCATCGCGTTTGCCGCCCGGCTGCATGAAGGCCTCGGTGCCGCGCTTGCGCACCACCAGCATGCGCCCTGCGTCATCGCGGATCAGCGCAGCGACGACGCCGATGATCTTGTCAGTCATTGCGAACTACTCCTCGTCGCCCGAACCGAACAATCCGATCTGGCTCTCGTCCCGTTTCGGTTCACTCAGTCCGAGATGCTTGAACGCATGCGAGGTGAGCAGACGCCCACGCGGGGTGCGCTGCAGATAGCCGCACTGGATCAGATAGGGCTCGATGATGTCCTCGATGGCATCACGCGGCTCGGACAGCGCGGCCGCCATGGTCTCGACACCAACGGGGCCACCAGCATAGTTCATGGCGATGGTGGTGAGATAGCGGCGATCCATGGCATCGAGACCCGCACTGTCGACTTCCAGTGCGGACAGCGCGTGGTCGGCGATTTTGCGGTCAATCGCTGACGCATCCGCAGCGGAGGCAAAGTCACGCACACGGCGCAACAGACGCCCGGCGATGCGCGGCGTGCCGCGGGCGCGGCGCGCAATCTCGTTAGAGCCTTCAGGGGTCATGCCGATGTCCAGCACGCGGGCGCCGCGCGTGACGATCTTTTCGAGCTCGTCGATCGTGTAGAAATTCAGCCGCAGCGGAATGCCGAAACGATCACGCAGCGGATTCGTCAGCAGACCCGCACGGGTGGTCGCGCCGACCAGCGTGAATTTCGATAGTTCGATTTTCACCGAGCGTGCCGCAGGGCCTTCGCCGATGATGAGATCGAGCTGGAAGTCCTCCATCGCGGGATAGAGCACTTCCTCTACTGCAGGGCTGAGACGGTGGATCTCGTCGATGAACAGCACATCGCGCTCTTCGAGATTGGTCAGCAATGCCGCGAGATCGCCGGCCTTGGCGATGACGGGACCGGATGTCGCGCGAAATCCGACGCCGAGCTCGCGCGCCACGATCTGCGCCAGCGTGGTCTTACCGAGGCCGGGCGGCCCCACAAACAATGTGTGATCCAGCGCCTCGCCGCGCTTGCGGGCGGCATCGATAAAGATTTGCAGATTGGCGCGCGCCTGCGCCTGGCCGACGAAGTCGGACAGCGACTGCGGGCGCAGCGTGGTGTCACCGACATCGTCGGAACGGCGCTCAGGTGTAATCATGCGATCGGGTGGCGTATTCATGATGCGACGTTACCACGGTGCAACGGCCGCGCGAACCACCAGCACAGGCTGGCTGGAATCACGGCAATGCCCGCGAGCAATGCGGACAGCGACAGCGCCTGCGTGAGTGATCGAACGCCGGGCAAAATCACCGCCGACGATTCCGAGGGCTGAACGAACATTCCAAACCCGATGAAGCCGGCAATGCCGACGGCCGCAGCAAGCCACGCCATCCAGATCGCGTTTTGTCCGGCATAGACGGCCGACAGCGCGAAGACGACGCCGGCACCGAGCGACGGCAGCAGCGCCGCCAATGCAGCAACGAATGCCAGCAGCCACAGTGCAATCGAGACAAGCGATCTGAAACCATCGAGATCGGCGACAGAGAAGATCAATTGCAGGATCGACGCACCCAGACCGACGACGAGCAACGATACGAGCGCAGCCACGGATAGCGAACCGACAATACCGAAGATCGCGACAATGCCGATCACACGGGCGATTCTGGCCAGGCTCACTTCGCCAATTCCTTCAGCCCGAGCTTGATGAGTTGCGCCGTTTCCGCACCCTCGCCTGCGCTGCGCGACGCGGCTGCGACGGCGGCCGCCGCCTGTGGCTGGCCATAGCCGAGATTGACCAGCGCGGAGATCGCATCCCTGACGGCGCCTGGTGCGCGGTTGTCGTCCATCGCACCGGCGAGTTGCGCGACCACCGGATCGACGGACGCAAAGGCCGGCGCCTTGTCCTTCAATTCGCTGACGATGCGCTCGGCCACTTTAGGACCGACGCCCGGCGTGCGCGCCACGGCCGTCTTGTCGCGCAGCGCGATAGCGTTGGCGAGGTCGGCCGGCGGCAGCGTGCTGAGCACGGCGAGCGCGACCTTGGCACCAACGCCCTGCACGGTCTGCAGCAGGCGAAACCATTCGCGCTCCATATCGCTGCGGAATCCGAACAGCTTGATCTGGTCTTCGCGGACATAGGTTTCGATGGCGAGCACCGCAGCTTCGCCCGCCTGCGGCAGTGCCTGCAGCGTGCGAGCGGAACAATGCACCTGATAACCCACGCCCTGTACGTCGAGGATCACATAGTCCTCGCCATAGCTGTCGATCAGGCCTTTGAGCTTGCCGATCACGCGCCGACGACCTTGAGGCGCAGTGCCGTGCTCTGACGGTGATGCGCATGGGTGATGGCGATGGCCAGCGCGTCGGCCGCATCGGCGGATTTCGGCTCAGCCTTCGGCAGCAGGATCTTCAGCATCACCTGGATCTGGTTCTTGTCGGCGTGGCCCGCGCCGACCACGGTCTTCTTCACCTGATTGGGCGCGTATTCGGCGACGGCAATGCCGAACATCGCCGGCGTCATCATGGCGATGCCGCGCGCCTGGCCGAGCTTCAGCGTCGCGACGCCGTCCTTGTTGACGAAGGTCTGCTCCACCGCAGCTTCGGCCGGTTGGAAGTCGCCGAGGATTTTGGCGAGACCTTCATGAATGCCGAGCAGCCGGCTTGCCAACGGCAGATTGTCCGGCGGTTCCACCGAACCGCAGCCGATATAGGTCAGCCGGTTGCCGTCGATCTCGATCACGCCCCAGCCGGTGCGGCGCAGGCCCGGATCGATGCCGATGATACGGACAGGAGGGCGAATCGGAGGGTTTGTCATCCCACAGGGATAACGCCGGAGGGCAGGGAACGAAATAGAAACGCGAAGCCGTCCCAAAGGAAAGAGAGGGAAGCTGAGCCCCTGCTCAGCCGCCCATCTTGGCCATCAGCGCGTCGGACACCTCGAAGTTGGCATAGACGTTCTGCACGTCGTCATGCTCGTTCAACAGGTCCATCAGCTTGATCAGCTTTTCGCCGGTCTCGTCATCGACCGAGAGCGTGTTCTGCGGCTTCCAGATCACCGCCGCCTTGCGGGCTTCGCCGAATTTGGCTTCCAGTCCCTTGGCAACTTCGCGAAAGGTTTCCTGCGAGGCATAGACCTCATGGCCGCCCTCGCCCGACACGACGTCGTCGGCGCCAGCCTCGATGGCGGCTTCGAGCATGTCATCGGCCGAGGCCTTGTCGGCGTCATATTCGATCACGCCGACATGGTCGAACATGAAGGAAACTGAGCCGGTTTCGCCCAAATTGCCGCCGGATTTGGTGAAGTAGGAACGGATGTCGGAGGCGGCGCGATTGCGGTTGTCGGTCAGCGCCTCGACGATGACGGCGACGCCGCCGGGGCCGTAGCCCTCGTAGCGGATTTCATCGTAGTTCTCGCCGTCGCTACCGATCGCCTTCTTGATGGCGCGCTCGATGTTGTCGCGCGGCATGTTCTCCTGCCGGGCGGCTATCACGGCGGAGCGCAGCCGGGCATTCATCGACGGGTCGGGCGTCCCCATCTTGGCAGCGACGGTGATTTCGCGCGCCAACTTGCTGAACAGCTTGGACTTCTGGGCATCCTGCCGGCCCTTGCGATGCATGATGTTCTTGAATTGGGAATGTCCGGCCATGCGGTCTCTCTTGAAGCGTCAGGGTAGTTAGGGCTGCGGCGCGGGGTTATAGGCCGCGAAATCGGCAAAATCAAAAATTTGCAGCCGAATCCGGCAGATCTTCGCAATACCGCGACCGACCTTAACCATCACTTCACGCCGAGGTGCAAGGTTACCCGCATAGATTGTATTCATTGGGGTCACCGATGGCGTTTGGACTGTTCCGCAAGCGGCGGCCGGAAGCGGCTGAAGTGGTGATGATTGCTGAAAACACAGCACCTTCTGTGGCACCGCAGCATCCTGAACCAGATACCGCTCGGGACATCCTTGAGTTGCTGGAACTCGAGCTGGGCGCGCTTATCCGCCAGCTCGAGCGTGCCGCGACATCCGTCGCCGGCGGCGCCGAATCGACCGCCGCCACCCTCTCCGCCATCCGCGCCCGCACCGACGTGCTGGCCGACCGCAGCAGCGCCGCGCAATCCACCGCCACAACCTTTGCGCAGGCCGCCGACAAATTCACCCATTCGGCCGAGGGCATCGGCACCCAGGTGCGCGATGCCAGCCGGCTCGCGGACGAGGCCGGCGCCGCCGCCCATGAAGCCAGCGCCAATGTGGACCGCCTGCGCGACTCCTCCGCTGCAATCAGCAATGTGTTGGAGTTGATCGCGCAGATTGCCCGGCAGACAACGATGCTCGCGCTGAACGCGACCATCGAGGCGGCACGCGCCGGCGCTGCAGGCCGCGGTTTCTCGGTCGTCGCCACCGAGGTCAAGGCGCTGGCAGTGCAGACTCAGAACGCCACCGAAGAGATCAGGAAGAAGATCGACACCCTGCAGCGCGACGCAGCGAGTTCGGTCGATGCGGTGCATCGCATCTCCACCGCCATCGACGCGATCCGCCCGGTTTTTGCCAATGTCAACGGCGCGGTCGCCGAGCAGAACGCAACGACCAGCGAGATGTCGCACAACGCCACCACCGCCTCGCAATTCATCGTCTCGGTCGGCAACAGTGCCGCGGAAATCGATAGCGCTGCAAAGGAAGCGGCTGCCCATGGCGAGCATGTCGCGCAGGCCGGCCAGGCCGTCACGATGTTTGCCTCACGGCTGAAGTCGCGCTGCGCGGTACTGCTGAAACAGAGCGAGCGCGAAGACGAGCGCCGACGCGAAAAGCTGCCATGTCACCTCAACGTCGATCTTCAGGCGCGCGGCGGCCAGATCAGCGCGCCGGTCTATGAAATCTCGATGGACGGCATCCTCATCGGCGGACCAGACGCGAACCGGCTTCCGTTGCACGACATCGTTGCTGCTGAACTCAGCGAGGTCGGCCCCTGCCGCCTGCGCATTGCCGAACATTCTCCCGCCGGCGCACAGACACTGTTCGTCGCGCCCGACGGGGCTCTCATCAGCCGGATCGAAGACCGACTATGGGCGATCCATGACGAGAACACCGAATTCGTCACCCGCGCCATCGACGCCGGCGCCGTGCTCAACAAAATCTTTGCCGACGGTATTGCATCCGGCGCTATCAGCATCGACGACATGTTCGACGACAACTACGTCGAGATCCCTGGCTCCAGTCCGGTGCAGTACCGGACAAAGATTCTCGGCTGGGCCGACCGCGCACTCCCAGAATTCCAGGATGCATTTCTCGCCAAGGACAGCCGCATGGCGTTCTGCGCCATGATCGACCGCAACGGCTATCTACCGGTACATAACAGCATCTATTCCAAGCCGCAGCGCCCGGGTGATGTCGCCTGGAATACGGCCAACTGCCGCAACCGCCGCATCTTCAACGATCCGGCTGGATTGGCCGCCGGTCGCAATACACGTTCCTACCTGATCCAGAGTTATGCCCGCGACATGGGCAACGGTCAGACCGTGATGATGCGCGAGATAGACGTGCCTGTGCGCATACAGGGACGCCATTGGGGCGGCTTCCGCACGGCGTACAAATTATGATTTGGGTTTGTAAACGGCGCTGCGCTGCCACCTGAGACCTGGCGCAGCGCCGCATATTCCGTCTGCGAGTGGGTTAGCAGCCAAAACTGCCAAGCCCTCCTAGCCGCCGCTCGTTCGGCCTTCCGCATTGTCATCTCCGCCGTATGAACCGCCGCCATATCCATATGGCGCGCTGTATCCATATGAACCGGGGCCGGCACCAAATCCGCGATAGACCGTTACGGGGGCGCTTCCCTCATACCGCGCGTGAGAGGACATGATCCGTCGATGCTTGCTGGCAGCGCTATGCCCGTCTTTGGCCTGCGCGGTCCAGCTCGCAGTGCCGGCGATCAGTAAAACGGCGCCCAACAGAATGAATTTATTCATCACATTTTTCCTTGGTCAACGAGCCCCGCGACCTCAGATGCGCACGCTTGGCTCTCAAGGTAGCGCCAATCACGCGTAGTTGAATTTCGGCTTGCGGTACCCCGTCCTGCATGGACAGCGGCGGCGAGACCCATTGGAGCCATTTGCCCATTCGCCCCGGGCCTGGGGGGCAGTGTCACACCGCTGACATTTGCATCGGTCCATAACCGTGAACCCATTCGATACAAGCGGAGCTGCCATGACCGAACATTCCCTCGACGACGCGCAAGCAATCCACGACCGCATTCGTGCAGAGATGCTGGACGGCTTCGACGAAGAACTCGAGCTCGAGATCGATGACGATCGTCTCGACGCGCTGACCAACGAAATGTCCGACCACAGCCCGGCGGAGACCATCGAGCGACGCCTCTATTTCAAGGAACTGTTCCGCCTGCAGGGCGAATTGGTGAAGTTGCAGAGCTGGGTGCAGCAGAACAAGCTCAAGGTCGTGGTGATCTTCGAGGGTCGCGATTCCGCTGGCAAGGGTGGCGTCATCAAGCGGATCACCCAGCGGCTCAATCCACGCGTCTGCCGCGTTGCCGCACTCCCCGCGCCGAATGAGCGCGAACGCACCCAATGGTACTTCCAGCGTTACGTCTCGCACCTCCCCGCCGGCGGCGAGATCGTGCTGTTCGATCGTAGCTGGTACAACCGCGCCGGCGTCGAGCGCGTGATGGGTTTCTGCACCGAGGATGACGTGGAGGAATTCTTCCGCTCGGTGCCGGAATTCGAACGCATGCTGGTGCGCTCGGGCATCATCCTGGTCAAATACTGGTTCTCGATCACCGATGAAGCGCAGCACCTGCGCTTCTCGATGCGCATCGCCGATCCGCTCAAGCAGTGGAAGCTCAGCCCGATGGATGTCGAGGCGCGCACCCGCTGGGAGCAATACACCAAGGCAAAGGAAGCGATGCTCGAGCATACGCATATTCCGGAAGCCCCGTGGCATGTGGTGCAGGCCGTCGACAAGAAGAAGGCCCGCCTGAACTGCATCGCGCATCTGCTCGAACAGCTTCCCTATCAGGAGGTCGAGCATCCGCCTGTGGTCCTGCCTGCACGCGTACGCAATCCCGACTATCACCGCACGCCGGTGCCAGCCGAAATGTATGTGCCGGAGCGGTACTAGCCCCACAGTCGGCAGATCGCGTAACGTTTTCGGGCAGGCCGAGCCTAACGCAACCGCAATATTCTTTTGAATAAAAGTCATCCGACGCCCACGAAGAGGGCGTCGGATGACGTCGTGCAGATTTTACCGCGATTTATCCGACAGACACGCTCGCGCGACATACAAACCAATGTATAGTCCTGCTGCATCTTATTGCTGCTTTTGAAATGATGACCGTACGCCTATAGTACCGTCGTTGGTCGATGACGAACCATTCGCCATTGCATCATCGAGTCGAGCAAACGGGGGTCTCACTGTGGCAAATCTCAATATCAACGGCGAGCAGAAGTCCTTCGACGCACCAGACGACATGCCCCTGCTCTGGGTGCTGCGCGATATTCTCGGCATGACCGGCACAAAATTCGGCTGCGGCGTTGCGCTATGCGGGGCATGCACCGTGCATGTCGACGGCAAGGCCGTGCGCTCCTGTCTGCTGCCGGTCAGTGCGGTGAGCGGACGCGCCATCACCACAATCGAAGGCGTCGGCACCACACCGGTCGGCGCCAAGGTGCAGAAGGCCTGGCTCGATCTCGAAGTCATTCAATGCGGTTACTGCCAGTCCGGGCAGATCATGTCGGCGGCCGCGCTCCTCGCTTCTACGCCGACCCCCGACGATTCTGACATCGATGCTGCCATGGCCGGAAATATCTGTCGCTGCGGCACCTATGTCCGGGTGCGTGAAGCCATCAAGCATGCTGCCTCCGAACGGCAAACCTAGGAGTCGGCCATGAAACTTGCAGACAACATGCTTGTTGCGGCCAGTCCTGCAAACAAGCCTTCTGGCCTGTCACGGCGCAATCTGCTCGCTGGCGCCTTTGCCGGCGGCTTTATGTTCGCCTTCCAGCTTCCGGTCCGCGCGGCCAATGAGCCGACGCAGCTCCCCGATACAACGGAGGGCAAATTCGCCCCCAACGCGTTCATCCGCATCGACACTACCGGCAAGACGACACTGGTGATGCCGCAAGTCGAGATGGGGCAAGGCATCTATACGGCCATCGCCATGATCCTCGCCGAAGAGCTCGACGCGGATTATGCGCAGATCACGCTGGAACATGCGCCGCCCAGCGACAAGCTCTACGGCAATCCAATTTTCATCATCCAGGCGACCGGCGGATCGACTTCGGTGCGCGCATTCTGGAAACCGCTGCGCAATGCCGGTGCAACCGCGCGTGCGATGCTGGTGCAAGCCGCAGCCGAACAGTGGCAGGTCGAACCTGCGAGCTGCACGGCGTCGAATGGGCAAGTGATGCATGCGGCCAGCGGGCGCAAACTGTCCTATGGCGAGTTGTGCGACGCCGCCGGCAAGCTCACGCCGCCGAAAGAGGTCGCGCTCAAGGACCCGAAAGACTTCTCGGTGATCGGCAAGCCGCTGAAGCGCTTCGACACGCCGGACAAGGTCAACGGCAAGACGATCTACGGTATCGACGCGATGGTGCCGGGCATGACATTCGCGACGCTAGCACAATGCCCGGTGTTCGGCGGCAAACTCGCCAAGGTCGATGACCGCGCGGCGAAGAAGATTCCGGGCGTGCGGCAGATCGTGGTGCTCGACGACCTCGTGGCCGTGGTCGGCGATCACATGTGGGCCGCCAGGTCCGGGCTCGAAGCGCTCGATATCACCTGGGACGAAGGGCCCAACGCCAAGATCAGTTCGAAGGACATCTGGGCGCATTTGCGCACGGCCAGCGAGACGGACGGCGTAATCGCCAAATCCGTCGGCGACATCGCCAAGGGTCTCGCCACCGGCGAACGGATCGACGCGTCCTACGAGATGCCGTTCCTTGCGCACGCGACCATGGAGCCCTTGAATTGCACGGTGCACTTCAAGGGAGATTCCTGCGAGGTCTGGACGGGCACGCAGATCATGTCGCGGGTGCAATCCGAGGCTGCCAAGGCCGCGGGCTTGCCGATCGACAAGGTGACGGTCAACCAGCACATGATCGGCGGTGGCTTTGGCCGCAGGCTTGAGCCTGACATGGTGGTGACGGCGGTGCGCATCGCCAAACAAGTCAATGGACCGGTCAAGGTTGTGTGGACCCGCGAAGAGGACATCCAGCACGACATTTATCGCCCAGTCTATCGCGACAACATTTCGGCGACACTGTCGAACGGCAAAGTGGTCGGCTTCAAGTACAAGATCGCAGGCTCGGCCGTGATCGCGCGTTGGCTGCCGCCTGCGTTCCAGAAGGGCATCGACATCGACGCCATCGATAGTGCTGCGGACCAGCCCTACGACTTCCCGCATTTCCAGTGTGAATATGTCCGTGTCGAACCGCCGGCGGTGCCAACCGGTTTCTGGCGCGGCGTCGGCCCGAACAATAACGTGTTCGCGATCGAGAGCTTCATGGATGAGCTCGCTCGCAAGGCCGGCAAGGATCCCGTCGTGTTCCGGCGTGAATTGCTCGGCAAGGCACCACGGATGCTGGCGGCCCTCAATCTCGCGGCAGAGAAGGCCAACTGGGGTCAGCCACTGCCAGCGCGCGTCGGACGCGGCGTGAGCATCCAGCCCACCTTCGATACCTCGATCGCGACCGTGGTCGAAGCGGAGATCGATTCACAGGGAGAAATTCGTCTGCGGCAGGTCAACGTGGCGGTCGACACCGGCATCGCTGTCAATCCTGACACCATCGTGGCGCAGATCGAAGGCGGCATCGTGTTCGGCCTCACCGCCGCGCTCTATGGCGATATCACCATCGAGAAGGGACGCGTGCAGCAGTCCAATTTCCATGACTACCGCATGCTTCGGATCGACCAGATGCCGAAAATCAATGTCCACCTCATCAAGAGCGGCGAAGCACCCGGCGGCATAGGCGAGTGCGGCGTGATCGGTGGCCCGCCGGCGCTGCGCAATGCGATCTATGCCGCGACTGGCGTTGCGCTGCGGAGGATGCCAATCGACCGCGATGCGATCGCCGAAAGGAAGAAGTCATGACGCCCGCCGCACGTCGCATTCTCGGCAGCGTCATTGTGATCGGTGTTGTGGCTGCAGCCGGCGCCGCGCTCTATGTGCGCGGTCCCGGACCGATGTCGTTCTCTGGTGGGCCGAAAGTGGCGCTGGCGGACTACACGGGCGCCAATCCGACCGGCGTTCCCGCCAACATGACCAACGCCAGCCCGATCGAGCGCGGTGAATATCTCGCGCGTGCGGCGGATTGCATGGTCTGCCACACTGCACCCGGCGGAAAGGAATATGCCGGCGGCTTCGCATTCAAACTGCCGTTCGGCACGCTGTATTCGACCAACATCACGCCGGACAAAGAGACAGGCATCGGCAGCTACACCGATCAGCAGTTTCTCGACGCCGTTCGAAGCGGCAAGCGCCACGACGGCGCCCGGCTCTATCCGGCGATGCCCTATACGTCCTACACTTACATGACCGACGCGGACACGCTCGCGGTCAAGGCCTATCTGTTCAGCCTCGCACCGGTGCGCGCGGCACCGCCTGAGAATACGCTGGCCTTTCCGTTCAATCAGCGCTGGGCGATGACATTCTGGTCAGCATTGTTCAATCCGGATACGCGCTTCGAGCCCGATACGTCGCAAAGCCCGGAATGGAACAGGGGCGCCTATCTCGTCGAGGCGCTGGCGCATTGCGGCGAATGCCACACGCCGCGCAATCTCGGCTTCGCGCTCGACAACCGCAAGAAATTTGCTGGCGCCCTAACCGCCGGATGGCGGGCCTTCAATATCACCTCGGACAAGACGACAGGCCTTGGCAGCTGGAGCGACGACGATGTCGTTTCCTATCTGTCGATCGGACATGCCAAAGGTCACGGCACCGCTTCGGGGCCGATGGGCGAAGCGGTGGACCACAGTTTCAGCAAGATGGCGCCGACGGATATCAAGGCGATGGTCGCATTCCTGCGCACAGTGCCGGCGCTGCCCTCGCCTGATCTGCCCGCGAAACTCGCGCCACCCGCACCGCCCTCGCACAGGGACGGCATGACAGCGAACGCGCTTGGCAAGACGGTCTTCCAGGGCGCCTGCGTGAGCTGCCATGGCTGGACAGGCGAGAGCGCACTCTCGCCCATGGCCACGCTGACTGGCGCGTGGGCCGTTAACGATCCCGGCGCGACGAACGTCGCACAGATCGTGATCTCCGGCACCAAGCGGCATACGCCGCAAGGCGCACTCTCGATGCCAGCTTTCGGCAAGAGCCATTCAGATACGGAGATCGCGGCTGTCGCGAATTACGTGACCGCGCGCTTCGGCCGCAAGGGATCGCAGATCACGGCAAGCGATGTCGCGGATCTGCGCAAGCAGACGGAGCAGTAGACCGAACTAGTTCAGCCAGAACTCGGGCACGGCCTGCGACAGCCGGCCACCGAGCCGCACCGGCGCGATGCGCGAGGCGAGTCCGGTCTTGTCATCGGTTTCGACCGCAACGCCCGACAAGGTCGCCGGGCCGAAGGCGGGCTCGAAACGGCCGGAGGGAATGCCGGTCGTGAAGCGCCTGACAGGCTCTTCCTTCTGCATGCCGATCACGGAATCATAGTCGCCGGTCATGCCGGCATCGGTCATGTAAGCTGTGCCGCCGGACAGGATTTGATGATCGGCGGTCGGCACATGAGTATGCGTGCCGACGACGAGGCTCACGCGGCCATCGCAGAAGTAACCCATGCCCTGCTTTTCGCTCGAGGCTTCGCCATGGAAATCCACCACGATGGCGTCCGCGGCTTCCACCAGCGGACAGGCATCGATCTCCTTGCCGACAGCGCTGAACGGATCGTTGAGCGGCTCCATGAAGACGCGGCCCATGGCATTGATCACCAGCGCACGCGCACCGTTCTTGGTGTCGATCAGCGCAGCACCACGGCCCGGGGTGTGGCGCGGGAAGTTCAATGGACGGATCAGACGCGGCGCGCGTTCGATGAACACCAGCGCCTCTTTCTGATTCCAGGCGTGATTGCCGAGGGTCACAGCATCGGCGCCGGCGTCGATAAGATCATTATAGATCGTCTCGGTGATACCGAAGCCACCGGCAGCGTTCTCGCCATTGATGATGACAAGATCGAGCTTCCAATCGCGGATCAGGCCCGGCAGTTTTTCGAGGATCACCACGCGGCCGGTTTTGCCGACCACGTCGCCGATGAAGAGAATACGCAAGTCAGATGCTCCGAAAATCGATCGTCCGGGTTTCGGTTAGCACATAATCCAGCGCCACGTCGTGTGGTTGCATGGGAATGGCCTCGATTTCCTGGGTGTCGAAGGCCACGCCCACGGCGATAAATGGCTTGATGGCGTGCAGTTGCGCGAAGGTGCGATCGTAATGCCCCGCGCCATAGCCAATGCGGTGGCCGGCGTGGTCGAATGCCGCGAGTGGTACCAGCAGGATATCGGGAATCAGTGGTGGCGCTTCCGGTGCTGGTTCCGGAATGCCCAGTGAACCGCGCACCAGCGCATCGCTTGGGCTCCAGAGCCGGAACATCAGGGGCTCATCACGGGCGATGATCACCGGCAGCGCCAGTCGCGCACCCTGGGCGGCGAGATGCTGCATCAGAGGGATCGGATCGATCTCGCTGCGGATGGGAGAATAGCCGGCGACGATGCTACCGGCCCTGACAGGGAAAGGCAGCCCACGCGCTGCGATGGCTTGCGCGGCTGCCGACCGTTCGGCCTCGCTCAGCGCCGTGCGGCGTGCCAGCGCGGCGATGCGGAGCTCAATCTTTGTCGGAGTGGGCGGCGTGTCGGACATGCCGTACGATATGCTGTCCGCAAAGCCTGCGGAAGCGCAGGACCGGTCTTCGCGATCATCTTTGGCGAGCGAGGCCAAGATTGCACGGCAAACGCCACGCAAAGGGCCTCCCCCATCAAGAAAGTGAAAGTGCGAAGCCACGATGGCCGTTGAAGCACTCGATCCCGGAGCACCTACGAAAGTAGGTGGGCACCATGTGACCAGGTCCACGGACCTGGTCAGGGACAGTTCCCTGAAGGATCGATAAGGCCCCGGGGATATATGGCTCCTGACGCGCGACGCAGCCTCGCCTGAGCAATGTAGGGGTTATGAGACGGATGCGCCAGTGCCCGCTTGGCATCAAAGCCTGCGTTATCCAATAGCAACACCGCCGCCGATGGTGCGGTTGAGCACCTGGGTGGTCTTCTCGATCCGCTCTGCCGCAGCATTCAGGGCCGCGGCAACCGCCGTCTGCGTCGCCCGTGCGCGATCCGCGGCGACAACGCGCACATCGCGCAATGCGGCGAGTTCTTCCTGCAGGGCACGGATCTGCTGATTGGCATCGACCAGTTCGTCGGCAATGGTCAGCGCCGCCATCACCGTCAACCGCGCATCGCCGATCTCACCGAATTTGCCACGCAGGTTTTCGACGCGGGATTCAAGACTTTCCGCCAGCCGCAGCAGGCGGCTCTCCTGCCCCTCCTCGCAGGCCATGCGATATTGCCGGCCATTGATTGTAACGTTGACGTGGCTCATCTCGCTTTACTCATGCGCATTATCAGTCGCCAGCACCGCACGGATGGTGCCAATGGCGGTGTCGAGCTTGTCGGCGATCTCGCGGTTAGCACGCTCCAGCCGGCGCGATTTCACCAGCGTGCCATCAAGCTCATCCGCCAGCCGGGACCGGTCGGCACCAAGCGCCTGAATGCGGGTGGCCAGCTCATCCTCGTCGCGATCCGCCTCACGACGGCGCTCGACCGCACTTTCCAGAGCATCCAGCGCCGCCATCAACCGCCGCGTGGCAGCGTCGATCTCGGCCGCAGCGCCATTGGCGGGATCGGAGGCTGTGAGATGGGCGGGGCGTTCGATCATACTGGGTTACGCGGACCTTGGGTGTGATGCGACCGGAGCTCAAAAACCACGGCTCCGCAAGCCTTTAGGCCCTGAAACTTAGGTTGCAAGCGAGCCGGACGCAACAAAGCTTAAAAGCTATGCACCGCAAAGCCGACAAAAACCGCCGGTAGATATCCACAGACCAGAACTGTCCGGGAGACCTTGGACTCCCAGGAACCCAGATGCTATCCACCAGTTTCTCCTAAGCGATCCCAACATCTCGCTGCAGACCGCCCCTCTTGCGGACGCAGAATATTCCATTCCCTTCAATTTAAACGGAAACCGACATGGCGCAGGTTGATCACTCGAAAATGGCCAACGCGATTCGTGCCCTCGCCATGGACGGCGTGGAAAAGGCCAAATCCGGTCACCCTGGGCTGCCGATGGGCGCCGCCGACGTCGCCACCGTGCTGTTCACACAGTTCCTTAAATTTGACGCAGCCGATCCGAAGTGGCCGGATCGCGATCGCTTCATCCTCTCGGCCGGCCACGGCTCGATGCTCCTCTATGCCCTGCTCTATCTGACGGGCAACAAGGAGATGACGCTCGACCAGCTGAAGAACTTCCGCCAGCTGCATTCCAAAACGCCGGGTCATCCCGAGAATTTCCACACCTCAGGCGTCGAGACCACCACGGGTCCGCTCGGTCAGGGCATCGCCACCTCCGTTGGCTTCGCGCTCGCCGAGCGCATGCTCGCCGCCGAATATGGCGATATCGTCGATCACTACACTTACGTGCTGTGCTCCGATGGTGACCTGATGGAAGGTGTCAGCCACGAAGCTCTGGCCATGGCCGGTCATCTCAAGCTGTCGAAGCTGATCTTCCTCTATGACGACAACGGCATTTCCATCGACGGTCCGCTGTCGCTTGCCGACAGCGTCGATCAGGTCGCACGCTTCAAGGCCCATGGCTGGAATGCCGTGCATGTCGATGGCCACGACCAGGCCGCCATCGCCGCAGCGATCAAGCAGGCGCAGGCCTCCGACCGTCCGTCGATGATCGCCTGCAAGACCAAGATTGGCTTTGGCGCACCGACCCGCGCTGGTACCTCGAAGGCCCACGGCGAACCGCTCGGCGCGGAAGAACTTGCAGGCGCCAAGAAGGCACTGGACTGGAATTACGGCCCGTTCGAGGTGCCCGATGATATCCTGCAGGCCTGGCGCAACGTCGGCAAGCAGGGCGCATCGGCGCATGCGGACTGGCAGAAGCGTTTCGATGCCCTTCCGGACGACAAGCGCAGCGAGTTCACCCGCCGCAACGATCACGTTCGACCGACAGCCATGGCGGACGCGATCCTCACGCTGAAGAAGAAGCTGATCGCCGAGCCGCAGACCGTCGCGACCCGCAAGGCGAGCGAACTCGCGCTCGAAGCGCTGGTGCAGGTCGTGCCGGAAATGGTCATCGGTTCGGCCGATCTCACGCCATCGAACAACACACGCACCAAGGGCGCCATCGAAGTGAAGCCCGGCGAATTCAAGGGTCGCTACATCCACTACGGCATTCGCGAAATGGGCATGGCCGCAGCCATGAACGGCATCGCGCTGCATGGCGGCTTCATCCCGGCCGGCGCGACCTTCATGTGCTTCACCGACTATGCGCGACCGGCGATGCGCATCTCGGCGCTGGCGCAGATCCCGGTCATCTACATCATGACCCATGACTCGATCGGTCTCGGCGAAGACGGCCCGACCCACCAGCCGGTGGAGCATCTGGCCGCGATGCGCGCGATGCCGAACATGCGCGTATTCCGCCCCGCGGACACGGTCGAGACTGCCGAATGCTGGCAGCTCGCCATGGAGAAGACCAACGGCCCAACCATGCTGGCCCTGTCGCGCCAGAACCTGACGCCGGTGCGCACCACGCATCACGACGACAATCTCTGCGCCGCTGGCGGCTATGAGTTGATCGCGGCCAAGGGCAAAGCCGCCGTGTCGATCTTCGCCTCGGGTTCGGAAGTCGAGATCGCCGTCGCAGCGCAGAAGCAACTGGCCGACAAGGGCATCGCGACCCGGGTCGTATCGGTCCCCTCGCTCGAACTGCTGCTGGAGCAGCCTGAAGAGCGCCAGAAGGCCATCATCGGCGACGCGCCGATCAAGATCGCCGTCGAAGCCGCGGTCCGGTTCGGCTGGGATGCCGTGATCGGACACGATGGCACCTTCATCGGCATGAAGGGCTTCGGCTCGAGCGCGCCGGCCAAGGAGCTTTACAAGCTGTTCGGCATCACGGCCGAGGCCGTGGTCGAGGCTGCAACCAGCAAGCACAACGCGGCTTAACTCTATCGGAACGCTGGTAAATTTGACACATTGCACCAGCGTTCCATTCAGGGCATGAAACGCCCGTCACACGTCACTATATGAAGGCCCTCACGCGAGGTTTGAGCCTAATAAAAGGGAGAAGTTGAATGGCAGTCCGGGTTTCGATCAACGGTTTTGGCCGCATCGGCCGCAACGTCCTGCGGGCGATCTACGAGTCCAAGCGCACCGACATCGAAGTCGTCGCCATCAACGATCTGGGTCCGGTTGAAACCAACGCCCACCTGTTGCGCTTCGACAGCGTGCATGGCCGCTTCCCCGGCGACGTCACCGTCGACGGCGACAGCATCCAGCTTGGCAACGGCAACAAGATCAAAGTCACTGCGGTGCGCGATCCGAACACGCTGCCGTGGAAGGATCTCGGCATCGATATCGCGCTCGAATGCACCGGCATCTTCAGCGCCAAGGCGAAGGCGACGTCGCATCTGACCGCAGGCGCCAAGCGCGTGCTGGTTTCGGCTCCGTCCGATGGTGCTGATGCCACGATCGTCTACGGCGTCAACCACAAGACCCTGACCAAGGAGCATCTGGTCGTTTCCAACGGTTCGTGCACCACCAACTGCCTGGCGCCTGTCGCCAAGGTGCTGAACGAGACCGTCGGTATCGAAACCGGCTTCATGACTACGATCCACGCTTACACCGGCGACCAGCCGACGCTGGACACGCTGCATAGCGATCTCTATCGCGGCCGCGCCGCTGCGATGTCGATGATTCCGACCTCGACCGGCGCCGCGAAGGCCATCGGCCTTGTGATGCCCGAACTGGCCGGCAAGCTCGATGGCGTTTCGATCCGCGTGCCGACCCCGAACGTCTCGGTGGTCGATCTCAAGATCATCGCCAAGAGGAGCACCACCAAGGAAGAGATCAACGAAGCGATCAAGAAGGCTGCGGCCGGCGAGCTGAAGGGCGTGCTCGGCACCACTTCGCACCCGAACGTGTCGATCGACTTCAATCACGATCCGCATTCGTCGACCTTCGCCTTCGACCAGACCAAGGTGCAGAACGGCACGCTGGTGCGCGTGCTCTCCTGGTACGACAACGAGTGGGGCTTCTCCAACCGCATGGCCGATACCGCCGTCGCGATGGGCAAGCTGCTCTAAGGCAAGAGCGTTATCCCGGGCGCAGCATAAGACGCCGCGTCCGGGAGCCAACGAATGTAGCGGTCCCCGCTTCGCGGCGCGCCGCTGTGCGCTGACCTGCGTTTGGGACACAACATCATGACCAATTCTTTCCGCACCCTCGACGACGTCGATGTGAAGGGCAAACGCGTTCTCGTGCGCGTCGATCTCAACGTGCCCATGGATGGTGGCAAGGTTACCGACGCAACGCGTCTCGAACGTATCGCGCCGACCATCACCGAAATGTCCGACAAGGGCGGCAAAGTAATCCTGCTCGCGCATTTCGGCCGCCCCAAGGGCCGCGACGACAAGAACTCGCTGAAGCCCGTGGCTGCGGCACTTGCCGATGTGATCAAGAAGCCGGTTGCCTTTGCCGACGACTGCGTTGGCGACGTCGCAGCCAAGGCCGTTGGCGCCATGAAGGACGGCGACATTCTCTGCCTTGAGAACACGCGCTTCCATTCCGCTGAGGAGAAGAACGATCCGGCTTTCGTCGCCGAACTCGCCAAGCTTGGCGATATCTGGGTCAACGATGCATTCTCGGCTGCACATCGCGCCCACGCCTCCACCGAAGGCCTCGGCCACAAGTTACCCGCCTATGCCGGCCGCACCATGCAGGCCGAGTTGGACGCCCTCGGCAAGGCGCTGGACGCGCCGACCAAGCCGGTGATCGCCATCGTCGGCGGCGCCAAGGTGTCCTCGAAGATCGACCTCCTCGAAAACCTCGTCACCAAGGTCGATGCGCTCGTGATCGGCGGCGGCATGGCCAACACCTTCCTGCATGCGCAGGGTGTCAAGGTCGGCAAGTCGCTGTGCGAGAAAGATCTCGCCGCCACCGCGCTGCGGATCATCGACAAGGCCGAAGCCTCCGGCTGCGCCATCATCCTGCCGGTGGACGCCATCGTCGCATTCCACTTCGCCGCCAACACACCGTCTCACGCCTACGGCCTCGATGCGATCCCAGATGAGGGCATGATCCTCGATGTCGGTCCGCAGTCGATCGAACGCATCAACGCAGCGATCGACGATGCCGCCACGCTGGTCTGGAATGGCCCGGTCGGCGCGTTTGAAATGACGCCGTTCGATCGCGGCACAGTCTCTGGGGCCAAACACGCAGCGGCGCGCACCAAGGCGAAGAAGCTGATTTCAGTAGCCGGCGGCGGCGACACGGTGGCCGCGCTCAATCACGCCGGCGTCGCCGATGACTTCTCCTACATCTCGACCGCCGGCGGCGCTTTCCTCGAATGGATGGAAGGCAAGCCGCTGCCGGGTGTGGAAGTGTTGAAGAAGTAGCAGCGGTAAATTTTTGCCCGCAAGACTTGTGGGCGCCGCAATGTTTATGGTATGTTCTTTCTCTGAGCGAGAATGTGCAAACAGCAATGTTCGAGATCCTGAAGAAAATTCAGGGTGATGTTGCTGCGTTTCGCGGGGCGGCCGATAAACGTTTCGAGCAAGTCGATAGCCGTCTGGAGCGCGTCGAGACGTTAGTGCGCAAACAACGCCGTGATGGCGCTGCGATGCTGGTCATGATGCGTTCAGCAGCCGGTGATTTCGAAGAGCGGCTTGCAGCCGTAGAGCAGCAGATCGCTTTGCTAGACGCCAGCGAGCACTGACGTTCGGAAATACTAACGCGTTGGGAATTCCATTAGCTGGAACGCTGGGCCATCGTGGCGATTAACGTCGGCTGTATGCGCGACTGATGGCGTCTTGGATTCGCCGTCTCCTCGCGCTAAGAGCCATATATCCCTCGGCGCGGCGTTTGCGCCTGTCCCAATTTACAAGGAGCTTCCTGCATGGCCCGTATTACGTTGCGTCAACTGCTCGATCACGCGGCAGAACACGATTACGGAGTGCCGGCCTTCAACATCAACAATATGGAGCAGGCCCTGGCCATCATGGACGCGGCCAACTCCGTCGATGCGCCCGTGATCATCCAGGCCTCCCGCGGCGCCCGCTCCTATGCCAACGACATCATGCTCAAGCACATGATGGACGCAGTCACCGAAATCTATCCGCACATTCCCGTCTGCGTGCATCTCGATCACGGCAACGAAGCTGCAACCTGCATGACCGCAATCCAGGCCGGATTCACCTCGGTGATGATGGATGGTTCGCTGAAAGCGGACGGCAAGACGGCGGCGGACTGGGACTACAATGTCGGCGTGACCAAGACTGTGACCGACATGGCGCATCTTGGCGGCATCTCGGTGGAAGGCGAGCTCGGCGTGCTCGGCTCGCTGGAGAGCGGCATGGGCGAAGCCGAAGACGGCCACGGCGCCGAGGGCCAGCTCAGCCATGACCAGTTGCTGACCAATCCCGACGAGGCCGTGAAGTTCGTGAAGGAGACGCAGGTCGACGCGCTGGCGATTGCCATGGGCACTTCGCACGGCGCCTACAAGTTCACCCGCAAGCCAGACGGCGACATTCTCGCCATGAACGTGATCGAGGAAATCCACCGCAAGCTGCCGAACACCCATCTGGTGATGCACGGCTCGTCCTCGGTCCCGCAGGACCTGCAGGACATCATCAACAAGTTCGGCGGCCAGATGAAGCCGACCTGGGGCGTCCCGGTGTCGGAAATCCAGCGCGGCATCAAGCACGGCGTCCGCAAGATCAACATCGACACCGACAACCGGATGGCCATGACCGGCCAGATCCGCAAGGTGCTGAGCGAGAACCCCAGCGAATTCGACCCGCGCAAATATCTGAAGCCGGCGATGGAAGCGATGGTCAAGCTCTGCAAGCAGCGCCTGCAGGAATTCAATACCGCCGGCCAGGCCAGCAAGATCAAAAAGGTGCTGACCACAGCCGAAATGGCCAAGCGCTATGCATCGGGCGAGCTGAACGCGAAGATCGCCTGAGCCCAAACTGTCAATTGACTGCCATTCAGCCTGCCATACAGCCTATGGCAGGCTGAATTTTTGCCGGAATCGGATGCGGACGGGCTCATTGGCCGGCCAGATGCTCGGATTTTGCCCGAGAACGGTCTAGATTGACCTGCAGGACTAGCCCGCTCAGGACATGCCCATGAATCTCGCCGAACTCAACAAAATCGCCCGCGCCATGACCGCGCCGGGCAAGGGCTTGCTTGCCGCAGATGAATCGTCAGGCACGATCAAGAAGCGCTTCGATGCGATCAGCGTCGAGTCGACCGAGGACAGCCGCCGCGATTATCGTGAAATGCTGTTTCGCTCGCGCGAGGCGATGAGCAGCTACATTTCCGGCGTGATCCTCTACGACGAGACCATCTGGCAAAACGCCAAGGATGGCACGCCGCTGGTGCGGCTTATCGAGGAAGCCGGCGCCATTCCCGGCATCAAGGTCGATGAGGGCACGCAGGCCTTGCCGAACTGTCCCGGTGAACTCGTCACAGCAGGCCTCGACAAGCTCGCCGAGCGTCTTGCCAAATATTACGCGCGCGGCGCGCGCTTCGCAAAGTGGCGCGCGGTGATCGATATCGGTGCCGGGATTCCCTCGATGACCGCAATCTCCGTCAACGCGCACGCGCTCGCCCGCTATGCCGCGCTATGCCAGGCCGCACAGATCGTCCCGATCGTCGAGCCTGAAGTGCTGATGGACGGCGATCACGACATCGACCGCTGCGTCGAGGTGACACAGCGCGTACTCAACAAGACGTTCCAGGAATTGCGGGTCCAACGGGTCGCGCTGGAAGGCATGATCCTGAAGCCGAACATGGCGGTCTCTGGCAAGAAGTCGAAGACGCAGGCTGGTGTGGCTGAAGTGGCTGAGAAGACCGTGCGCATGCTGAAGAACTGCGTGCCCGCATCGGTGCCCGGCATCGCATTCCTCTCCGGCGGCCAATCGGATGAGGATGCAACCGCGCATCTCGACGCCATGAACAGGATCGGCGGCCTGCCCTGGCCACTGACATTCTCCTATGGCCGCGCGCTTCAGGCAGCGCCGCAAAAGGCATGGTCCGGCAAAGCCAACAATGTGCCCGCCGGTCAGCAGGCCTTCACCCATCGTGCACACATGAATTCACTCGCCAGCAAGGGCGAGTGGACGACTGATCAAGAACAGAAGGCGCTATAATCTTGGCTTCCAAACCCGTCCCGCCGCCGCCGATGCCGCGCCTCTATCTCGCGACTCCCGTCGTCGAGGATCCATCAGCGCTGGCCGCGAACCTGCCTGCTCTTCTTGAGAAAGCAGATGTCGCTGCCGTCCTGGTGCGACTGGCGACGACCGACCAGCGCACCATGATCACGCGCATCAAGGCGCTGGCGCCTGTCATCCAGACCAACGGCGCCGCGATGCTGGTCGAAGGCAATGTCGAGCTCGTCGCACGCGGCGGCGCCGATGGCGCGCATCTGCCCGGTCTCGCTCCCCTGCAGGATGCACTCCCCACGCTGAAGCCTGATCGCATTGCAGGCTGCGGCGGATTGTCGACGCGCCATAATGCGATGGCAGCGGGCGAGGCCGGCGCCGATTACGTGTTGTTCGGCGAACCCGACCCGAACGGCCAGCGCCCATCGGCTGACGCCATTGTCGAGCGCCTTCAGTGGTGGGCCGAATTGTTCGAACCGCCTTGCGTAGGCTTTGCCACAACGCTCGATGAGGCCAGGGAATTCGCAGCTGCCGGCGCTGACTTCGTGCTGGTCGGCGACGTCATCTGGAACGACGCGCGCGGCGCTGCTGCAGCCTTGATGGACGCAGAGAAGGCAATCCAGCAGGGATACGCGACGCTCGTCTCGGGGCAGTCCAAGGTCGAACAGGAATAACGCCGGAATGAAAATTCTGCGTTCCCTCACTGTAATTGCCGGCTGCCTGACCTGGGCAGCCAGCGCGACCGCGCAGATTTCGCTGACACCGCCGGGGGTGCAAACGCCGCCACCGGCTGCAAGCAAGGCAGCGCCAAAAAAGGCGCCGGCACCGGCGAAAGCGCCGACAGCAGCGAAGAAAGCTCCTACGCCGCCTGCTGAAAAGCCCGCGCAGCCTGCAGAAGCTACACCAACCGACCCCAATGCCGATCTGGTCTATGGCGCCTATCAGCGCGGTCAGTACAAGACCGCTTTCGACCTCGCCAGCAAGCGCGCGCAGGAGAACAACGACCCGAAGGCGATGACCATGCTTGGTGAACTCTATGCCAATGCATTGGGCGTCAAACGCGACTATGCGAAAGCTGCAGAATGGTATCAGCGCGCGTCGGAGCGCGGCGACCGCGAGGCCATGTTCGCGCTGGCGATGCTGCGACTGTCGGATCGCGGCAATGTCGGCAAACGCGATGAGGCCGTGAAGCTGCTGGCGTCCTCCGCCAAACTCGGCAATCCCAAGGCCGCCTATAATCTGGCGTTGCTCTATCTCGATGGGCAGACGCTGCCACAGGACGTCAAGCGCTCGGCCGAACTGCTCCGCGTTGCCGCCGATGCAGGTAACCCCGAAGCGCAATACGCGCTGGCGACGTTCTACAAGGAAGGCACCGGCGTCGAGAAAAGCATCGACAAGGCGGTCCGCCTGCTCCAGGCGGCATCCCTGGCCGACAATGTCGACGCCGAGGTCGAATATGCCATTGCGCTTTATAACGGCACGGGAACCCCCAAGAACGAGGCTGCGGCCATTGCCCTGCTTCGTAAGGCCTCCAAACAGAACAGCCCGATCGCCCAGAACCGCCTCGCCCGGGTACTGGCGCTCCGCACCAATACAGATGACCGGCTGGAAGGTCTGAAATGGCACATCGTCGCCAAAACCGCCGGAAAGGGGGACCTGATGCTCGACGAGCTTCTGGCCCAGGCTACCCCCGAGGAAAAGACCAAGGCCCAGGAAGCCGCCAAGAAGTGGCTGGGCACGACCCAGAAATGACCCCTGAAGCGATCTTGCCTTGACGGGATGCCGCCCGCAGGGCACCCATCGCCCCAGCAACCCCCAATCAGACCTGCCGTCAGGTCGTCGTGAGACGAACGCATGATCAATTCAGCCCTTATGAACGTGATGGTGAAAGCCGCGCGCCGCGCCGGCCGCAGCCTGAAGCGCGACCTCGGCGAGATCGAGAACCTGCAGGTCTCGATGAAGGGACCCGCCAATTTCGTCAGCCTCGCCGACAAGCGGGCCGAGGAGATGCTCTATACGGACCTCAACAAGGCCCGCCCGGGCTATGGCTTCCTCGGCGAGGAAGGCGGCAACCGCGAGGGTACTGACAAGAGCCATACCTGGATCGTCGATCCGCTCGATGGCACCACCAACTTCCTGCACGGCATCCCGCAATTCGCAGTCTCGATCGGTCTGGCGCGCGAAGGTCAGGTGATTGCCGGCCTGATCTACAATCCGGCAAATGACGAGCTCTATATGGCCGAGAAGGGCTCGGGCGCGTTCCTCAACGACACCCGCCTGCGCGTCGCCGGCCGCAAGCAGCTCAACGAATGCGTCATCGCCTGCGGCCTGCCGCATATCGGCCGCGGCGACTTCGAATTGTCACGCAACGAAATGGCCGCGTTGCAGCCAAAGGTCGCGGGCCTGCGCCGCTTCGGCGCGGCCTCGCTCGATCTGGCTTTCGTGGCAGCCGGTCGCCTCGATGGCTATTGGGAGCGCAACCTGCAGCCTTGGGACGTCGCTGCGGGCCTGATCCTGATCAAGGAAGCCGGCGGCACTGTCGGCGATATCAATGGCGGTGATGTGCTGACGACCGGCAACGTCGTTGCCGGCAACGAGTTCGTCCACGACGCTCTGACGAGGATCCTGCGGCCGCTGACAAAGTAAGATTGATCGCTCGAATAGAAAAAGCCCGGATGGCGTTGCGCCATCCGGGCTTTTTGTTTGATTACCTTAGCTGTGCGACACGGACGGCGATGCGGTCGGCCCGTCCTGCTTTGCCTCTTCCGTCTTCGGCGCCTTGTCCGGCGAGAACAGCCGCTGCACCGACACGAAGAACACCGGCACCATCAGCAGCGCCAGGATCACCACCGCGATCATGCCGCCGGTCACCGACGTACCAAGCGCCTGCTGGCTGGCACCGCCGGCGCCCGATGCAACGACCATTGGCAACACGCCGCAGATAAAGGCGAGACCGGTCATCACAATCGGGCGGAAGCGCAGGAAGCAGGCTTCCATCGTGGCATCCACCAGTGACTTGCCCTGCGCGCGCAGGTCCTTGGCAAATTCGATAATCAGAATCGCATTCTTGGCCGCGAGACCGATGATCGTAATCAGACCCACCGTGAAATACACGTCGTTCGGCAGGCCGCGCAAATTCGCCGCCAGCACGGCGCCGACGATGCCGAGCGGCACCGTCATCAGCACGGCGACAGGGATCGTCCAGCTCTCGTAAAGCGCTGCCAGCACCAGGAACACCACCAGCGCCGACAGCGCGAGCAGGAACGGCGCCTGCGAGCCCGATAGCTTCTCCTGCAGCGACTGGCCGGTCCACTCGAAGCCGAAACCGCGCGGTAACAGGCCAGCCAGACGCTCCATCTCCTTGATGGCGTCGCCTGAGGTGAAACCGGGCCGTGCCTCGCCGGAGATTCGCACCGCCGGATAGAAGTTGAAGCCGGCGATCTGGGTCGGACCCTTCGCCCATTCCACAGTGGCAAAGGACGAGAACGGCACCAGCTGCCCGCGGCTGTTCTTGACATTGTAGTTCAGGATGTCGGCCGCGTTCATCCGGTTGGCGGCCTCGGACTGCACTACGACGCGCTGCATGCGGCCCCGGTTGGGAAAGTCGTTGATGTAGTTCGAGCCGAGATTGGTCGAGATCGTGCTGTTGATGTCCTCGAAGGTGACGCCGAAGGCGCCGGCCTTTTCACGGTCGATCATCAGATTGACCAATGGCGCCGGCGGAAGGCCTTCTACAAATACCTTCTGCAGCACAGGGCTGGCATTGGCGTCTGCAATCAGCTTGTCGGATGCAGCATTAAGCGCGACGAACCCCTTCTGGCCGCGGTCCTGAAGGCGGAAGCTGAAGCCTGAAGAGTTGCCGAGGTTATCGATCGGAGGCGGCTGCAAAGCGGAGATCTTGGCGTCGCGGATCGACGACAATTCCCGATTGATATCGTTGACAAGCGCCGCGGCGGAATCGCCGGGCGGGCGTTCAGCCCAGTCCTTCAGGGTGATAAAGGCCTGCGCGGTGTTCATGCCCTGCCCGAGGAAGCTGAAGCCGGTGAGGAACACAACGCTCTCGATACCGGAACGCTTCTTCAGATATTCCTCAACCTTTTCGATGGCACTTTCAGTGCGGGCGAACGAGGAGTCTGATGGCGTCTGCACATCAGTGGTGATGAAGCCCTGATCGTCGATCGGCAGAAAGCCGCCGGGCATCCGCATGAAGCCCCAGGTCAGTCCCATCAGCAACGCGACATAGACGATCAGCAAGCGTCCGGTGCGCTGGATCGACCAGCCCACTGTCCTTGAATAGCCATCGCGGGTGGCGTCGAGCTTGCGATTGAACCAGCCGAACACGCCCTTCTTGGCATGGCCGTGTCCTTCCTTGATCGGCTTCAGGAAGGTTGCGCAAAGCGCCGGGGTCAGCGACAGCGCCAGCAGCGCGGAGAACGCGATCGAGGCGACCATGGTGACCGAGAACTGGCGGTAGATGATGCCCACCGAGCCGGGGAAGAACGCCATCGGCACGAACACGCCGATCATCACCAGCGTGACACCGATGATGGCGCCGGAGATCTGGCCCATCGCCTTCTTGGTGGCTTCCTTCGGCGGAAGCCCCTCCTCGCTCATGATGCGCTCGACGTTCTCGACCACGACGATGGCATCGTCGACCAGGATGCCGACAGCCAGCACCATGCCGAACATGGTCAGCATGTTGATCGAATAGCCGGCCAACAACAGCATCGTGCAGGTGCCGAGCAGCGCGATGGGCACGACGATGGTCGGGATCAGCGTGTAGCGGAAATTCTGCAGGAAGATGAACATCACGATGAAGACGAGGACAACCGCCTCGATCAGCGTCATCACCACCTTCATGATCGATGCTTTGACCACCGGCGTGACGTTGTACGGAATGTCATAGGCAATGTTTGCAGGAAAGAAGTTCGACAGCTCCTTCATCTTGGCTTCGATCGCGGAGGCTGTCGCCAGCGCGTTGCCCTTCGGGGACATCAGCACCGACAGGCCGGCCGTCGGCTGGCCGTTCAGGCGCGTGGTGAACTGGTAGCTGAGGCCGCCGATCTCGATCCGGGCGACGTCGCGCAGCCGCACGGTCGAGCCATCGGAATTGGCGCGTAGCACAATGGCGCCGAATTCTTCCGGCGTGGAGAGCTGGCCTTTGACGAGCACCAGTGACGACGTCTTGGTGGTCGCTGTCGACGGCTCGGCACCGACGCTGCCGGAGGCAACCTGGGCGTTCTGTGCGGTGATGGCCTTGTTGACGTCGTCGGAGGTCAGATTGTAGCCAACCAGCTTGGCGGGATCGACCCAGACGCGCAGCGAGCGCTCGGTGGAATACAACGAGGCACGGCCGACGCCGGGGATACGACGAATTTCACCGAGGATGTTACGGATCATGAAGTCGCCGAGACCGACTTCATCGAGGCTGTTATCGGTGGAGCGCAGCGTGATGATGTTCAGCACCGCGGCAGAGGCTTCCTCGACCAGGATGCCCTGCTGGATCACGGCACGCGGCAGACGCGCTTCCACGCGCTTCAGGCGGTTCTGCACCTCGACCGACGCCTGGCTGGTATCGGTGCCGGGCTGAAAGTTCGCGATGATTTCGACGGCACCCAGCGAATCGCTCGTCGATTCGAAGTTCAGGATGCCCGCAGCGCCGTTGAGCTCCTCTTCAATCAGCCGCGTCACGCTGTTGTAGAGATTCTCTGGCGACGCGCCCGGATAGCTCGTCGAGATCGAAATCGATGGCGGCGCGATGATCGGATACTGCGCAATCGGCAGCTGCGGAATCGCGATGGCACCGAAAAGACAAATGAAAAGCGCGACGACCCAGGCAAAAATCGGCCTGTCGATGAAAAAACTAGCCATGTCGATTTACTCAGGGACGCGCTTGAGTGGTTTTCTGCCCCTCGGGCGGCAGACCCGCAGTGGCATTCGCATCAGTCCAGGCGGTCGCCTTGACCTTGTCGCCTGCAGCAAATTTCTGGAAGCCCTCGACCACGACGCGCTCGCCGCCCTTCAGGCCTTCGGTCACGAACCACTGACCGTCCTGCACGGCACCCGTTCGTACCATCTGGACCGCAACATGACCGTCATCCTTGACGACGAAAACTTCGGCGCCGCCGCCGCCATTGCGCTGCACTGCCTGCTGTGGAACGGCAATGGCGTCGGTGTCGATGCCCTGCTCGATCTGCACGCGGACATACATGCCCGGTAACAGCTCACGCTTCGGGTTCGGAAACTCGCCGCGCAGCGTTACCTGACCCGTGAAGGTGTCGACCTTGGCTTCGGAGAACAGCAGCTTGCCCGGCAGCGAATAGAGCGTGCCGTCGTCAAGCATCAGTCTCACCTTGGCCGCGCCAGGCGCGATCCGCTCGAGATCGCCGGTCTCGAAAGAGCGGCGCAAGTTATTCAATTCGGACACCGACTGCGTGAAATCGGCATAGATTGGATCGAGCTGCTGAATGGTGGCGAGATTCGTATTGTCGTTCTGCGCAAGCAGCGCACCTTCGGTCACCAGAGCGGCTCCGACAATGCCGTCGATCGGCGCGCGGATGGTTGCATAGTCCAGATTGAGGCGCGCACGCGCGACGTCGGCTTTCTTGGATGCAATCTCGGCTTCAGCCTGACGTTGCGCACCGACTGCTTTCTCGGCTTCCGCTTCGGAGACTGCTTTCTGCAGTGCAAGACCCGACACGCGCTTGGCCTGCATCGACGCTAGGTCATAGGCAGCTTCCGCCTTGTGAAGCGAAGCCTTTGCGGACTGCAATTCCACCTCGAATGGCTTCGGATCGATGCGATACAACGTGTCACCCGCCTTCACCTCGGTGCCCTGATGAAACGCGCGCTCGATGATAATGCCCGACACACGCGAGCGCACATCGGCAACGCGCGTCGGCGCGATACGTCCGGGCAATTCGCGAACCAGCGCGCGTCGCTGTTGCGTGACGGAAATGATGCTGACTTCAGGCTCGCTCACCTGCGGCGGCGCTGACGCCACCGCGTCCTTGGGTTCGTTGCATCCTGCGAGCACGGGCGCGAGTCCCGCCAGCAGAAGCGCGAAGCCTGCAGAGCGTGCGTTCAACATCGTCATTTACTTTGATATCCCAAGTTGCGAATTCGAACATGCATCAACGGATACGCCGGACCTCTGTGGTCTTCATGCGCGTAGCCGGATTTATCGAACTTCTTTGATAGCTTAGAATAAAAACCGCGGTGCTGCGGCGCAATACATATCGAGGCGGCGCATTGCCACACGGCCTATCGTATTGAACTCACAAAGGCTTTCGAGGCTCACGCGAACGTGAATCGGATGGAACCAGCACACGTTTAGTTAACGGCGGTCATTCGATAGTGGCTCACGCCCCCATTTGCTTCCATCCGCATAGACAAACAAGCCTGGGTCGCAGAAAGAACCAGCGTCTGCGCCACATCCATATGCGGTGTAGCGTCCACAGACCGGACGCAGGATGGGTTCGATCTCGTCGCGGTGAGAATCGAAATTGTCGAGCCGGTCATTCGCCGTGCGCGCGTAATGCGCCGCTCCAGCGCCACTCCCTCTCCACAAACGGCTCAACAAAAAGGTCTTTTCTAAATACGCGGCAGATCGCGCCGGGTCTCAACTGGAAGTTCCCGGTGACATCGCTGATTCCGGCGGTATCCGATCTTTTTTTGTCGCTGGGCTGTGCCATATTGCGCGTCGAACCTTTCCTCGCATGCAGATGATCAGCACATGGCGCCTGGCTCCTCCTCCCGCTCCGCGATGGAAATCGAACTGACCAAGCTCTCATCGCCGCGGATCTTTCTGGTCCGAATGCTGGTGTTTCTGGTGCTCTGCGGTCTGATCATGACCGTGCTCTACAAGCAGATCGTTCTCGCTTTCTTTGCCAATCCCGGGCTCAACGCGCTGATCGGCGCGGTATTGGCGATCGGCATTATCCTGTCGTTCCGGCAGGTCATCCGGCTCTATCCGGAAGTCTCGTGGGTCAACAGCTTTCGGATTTCCGATCCTGGCCTCGCGCTGGACCGACGCCCGACCCTGCTGGCGCCGATGGCTGCGATCCTCGGCGGCGAGCGTACCGGCCGTATGACCATCTCGCAGCAGACCATGCGGCATCTGCTCGATTCGATCGCGACGCGCCTCGACGAATCCCGCGACATCTCGCGCTATATGACCGGCCTCCTCGTATTTCTCGGGCTGCTCGGCACCTTCTGGGGCCTGATCGAGACCGTTGGCTCCGTCGGCAAGGTGATCGAAGGCCTCAAGGTCGGCGGCGATGCCGGCTCGCTGTTCGACACGCTGAAGGAAGGCCTCGCCGCGCCGCTCGCCGGCATGGGCATCTCGTTCTCGTCATCGCTGTTCGGCCTCGCCGGCTCGCTGATCCTCGGCTTCCTCGACCTGCAATCCAGCCAGGCCCAGAACCGGTTCTATACGGATCTGGAAGACTGGCTCGCCTCCACCGTGAAGGAATATTCCGGCGAGACAGCCCCCGTTACCTCATCCGGCACCCCGGCCGAGTTGCAGGATGCCATCGAGCGCCTGCGTCGCTCCATCGAGGACGGCAACAACAACCGTGGCACCACGACCGCCATGGCCAATCTCGCCGATGCGATCCAGAGCCTTGTGGCGCATATGCGCAGCGAGCAGGAGATGATCCGCGAATGGGCCGATGGCCAGGGCGAGCAGAGCCGCGAGATCAAGAAGCTGCTGGAACACATCGCTCGCCAACCTGAGAAGAACTGATCCATGGCATTGGCACGCAATCGCCGCGGCTCTTCCGAATTCAACTACTGGCCGGGCTTCGTCGACGCGCTGTCGACGCTGGTACTCGCGATCGTCTTCCTGCTGTCGATCTTCCTCGTCGTGCAATTCTATCTGTCGCAGGAAGTCACCGGCAAGGACAAGGCGCTGGAGCAGCTCACCGCCAAACTGGCTCAGCTGAACGACCTGCTGTCGCTGGAGAAGCTCGGCAAGCTCAATCTCGACGAGCAGCTATCTCAGATGCGCGCCGGGCTGTCCGCCGCGGAATCGGAGCGCGACCGGATCAAGGGCCTGTATGACGGCCTCGCCGGTGCGGGCTCCGATGCCGCAGGCCGCAACACCGAGCTCAACAAGGCGCTTGATTCCGAGAAGCAGCTTTCGGCCCGCGCGCTGGCGCAGGTCGAGGTGCTGAACCAGCAGATCTCCGCGCTGCGCCGCCAGCTCGCAGCACTCGAAGAAGCGCTGGAGGCGTCCGAGAAACGCGACAAGGAATCGCAGGGCCGCATCGTCGATCTTGGCCAGCGCCTCAACGTCGCGCTCGCGCAGCGCGTTCAGGAGCTGTCGCGCTATCGTTCCGAATTCTTCGGACGCCTGCGCGCCATTCTCGGCAACCGCCCTGACATTCGCGTTGTCGGCGATCGCTTCGTGTTCCAGTCGGAAGTATTCTTCGATGTCGGCCAAGCGGCTTTGCTTCCCGAAGGCCGCGCCGAACTGGACAAGGTCGCAAGCGCTCTGATTGAGCTCGACAAGCAAATCCCGGCCGAAATCGCCTGGGTGATGCGCGTCGACGGCCACACCGACTCGCGGCCGATCCTCAACAGCCCGCTGTTCAAGTCGAACTGGGAACTGTCGTCGGCGCGTGCGATCTCGGTCGTGCAATATCTGATCTCGCTCGGCGCGCCCGCACAGCGTCTCGTCGCCGCCGGCTTCGCCGAAAACCAGCCGCTGGATACGGCGCAGACTGAGGAAGCCTACAAGCGCAACCGTCGCATCGAACTCAAGCTCACCGAGCGCTGACGGCATGCCTGAGCCATTCGAGTTGCGCCCCTATCGCGAGAGCGATGAAGACGCGTCCATCACCTTGTGGCTGGAGACATGGCGACAGGCCTATCCCTCGATCAATTTCGACGCCCGCGTAAACTGGTGGCGCAACCGATGGCGCACCGAACTGGTACCCGTAGCGCAGATCGTAGTTGCGGAGCAGGACGGCGCACTGGTCGGCTTCGTCACCATCGACGGCACGGGTTATCTCGACCAGTTGGTGGTCAGCCCCGCTCAATGGGGATCAGATGTCAGCCGCGCGCTGGTCGATGAAACCAAACGACTATCACCCACCGGCGTGACGCTCAAGGTCAATGCCGATAATGCCCGCGCTATCAAATTCTATGCACGCAACGGCTTCGTCAAAACGGGCGACGAGGTGAACACGTCAGGCCGTGCCGTCGACCTGATGGAATGGAAGCCGTAGCAAGCCTCCCATCGTCGCCACTCACACCCCGAACTGCAGCCGCGCCAATCGTGCATAAAGCCCGTTCGCCGCGACGAGTGAGGCGTGCGTGCCCTGCTCGACGATGCGGCCATGATCCATGACGAGGATGCGATCGCAGGACAGCACGGTGGCGAGCCGATGGGCGATCACCAGCGTGGTGCGGTGCTTCATCAGCTCTTCCAGTGCGGTCTGCACCAGCGTCTCGGATTCGGCATCGAGTGCGGACGTTGCTTCATCGAGCAGCAGCAGCGGTGCGTCGCGCAGGATCGCGCGTGCGATGGCGATGCGCTGACGCTGGCCGCCCGAGAGCGTGACGCCCCGTTCGCCCAACTGCGCCTCAAATCCATCAGGCAGGCGGCGAATGAATTCGGTGGCATGCGCCAGCGATGCGGCATGCTCGACTTCGGCATCCGTCGCATCGGGACGACCGAAGCGGATGTTCTCGCGGGCGGTTGTAGCGAACACGACGGAGTCTTGCGGCACCAGTGCGATACGCTTGCGGAGCTCGCGCGGATCGGCATCACGGATTGGCACGCCATCGACCGAGATGGCGCCGCCCTTGGGATCGTAGAAGCGCAGCAGCAGATGAAACAGCGTGCTCTTGCCGGCGCCGGACGGGCCGACAATGGCGACCTTTTCGCCAGCCTTCACCGACAGCGACACGCCAGCGGACGACAGGATGTCCGGCCGGGTCGGATAGGCAAAGGAGACATTGTCGAACACGACGTCGCCGCGTGCGGGCTGCGGCAATGGCCGCGGCGATGCCGGGGCCACCACGGCGGATTTGACGTTGAGGATTTCGAACAGGCGCTCGGCGGCGCCTGACGCCGCCGAAATCTCGCCCCAGACTTCGCTGAGCTGGCCGAGGCTGGAGGCCGCGAAGGCCGCATAGAGCACGAACTGTCCGAGACGGCCGGGCGTCAACGAGCCTGTCAGAACATCGTGCGAGCCGACCCAGAGAATGCCCACGACACTGGAGAACACGATGAAGATGATGACCGCGGTCAGCACAGCGCGCGCACGGGTCGAGCCACGTGCGGCGTCATAGGCCTGCTCGACCTCCTTGCCGAAGCGCGCATTCGCCAACTGCTCATTGGTATAGGCCTGCACCGTACGGATCGAACCGACGAGTTCGCCGGCATAGGCCGAGGCTTCCGCCAGCGTATCCTGCGCGTTGCGCGACAGACGCCGCACCCAACGCCCGAAGGCCACCAGCGGGATCACGATCAGCGGGATCGCCGCGAGCACGAAGCCGGAGAGCTTGGGGCTAGAAACGACCATCATGGCTGCCGCGCCGAGAAACAGCACAAGGTTGCGCAACGCGATGGATACGGACGCGCCGACCGCAGACTTGATCTGCGTAGTATCGGCCGTGAGCCGCGACACCAGTTCGCCGGAGCGTGACGTATCGAAGAACGACGGCGACAGCGCGGTGAGATGCTGGAACACGTCGCGGCGCAGATCGGCGACGATGCGCTCGCCGATAGTCATGACGAGGTAGTAACGGGCCGCGCTGGCCAGCGCGAGCACGACCACCACAGCGATCATGACGCTGAAATAGTTGTTGATCATCGCGATGCCTTCGGGGCTGAAGCCGAAGTCGATCATCCGCCGTGCCGCCACAGGCACGACGAGGGTGGTCACAGCCGCAACGGTCAACGACACCAGCGCCAGCAGCGCCCGGCCGCGATACCGCGCCACATAGGGCGCCAACGCCAGGAGCGGCCGCAATTTGGCTCGGCTGGGTGGTACCTGGGGCTCCACAACGGTATCCGCCAGCGACGGCTCCGGAAGCACCGGATCGGGCTGCGGAAGCGTCGGCTTGGCCGCGCGGGGGATCTCAAGCCGTTCGACTGCACTCATGATTTATAACCGTTCTTGTCGTTGCCCTGAGATAGGCCGGAGCGGGCCCCGAGGCAAATGACCTAGGTCAATTGCAGAGGCAATGATCCACGACGGGAGTCCTTGTCTCCCGCACGTTCCTGCGATATAGAGCGGCCAAATCCGCCATCGAAATCACAGAGATTCAGGCGCCGGCGCGCCGAAGGAACCGTCATGAAAGCCGAAATTCACCCGGATTATCATAACATTACGGTCGTTATGACCGATGGTACAGAGTATCAGACCCGTTCCACCTGGGGCAAGGAAGGCGACAAGCTGAACCTCGACATCGATCCGAGGTCGCACCCAGCCTGGACCGGTGGCACCACCCAGCTTCTCGACCGCGGTGGCCGCGTGTCGCGCTTCCAGAAGAAGTTCTCGGGCTTCCTCAAGAAGGAAGATTGATCTTCACAAGGAAGATCGGCCTTTCAGGCTTATCCGATTGCCTTTCAAAACGCCTCTGCAGCCAGCAGGGGCGTTTTTCGTTGCTGGCCGACATGGCCATGGCGGTACCTTAAAACCGCCTCCGTTGCCCTCCCTATAAGGCGCGCCACATCATCTTGCGCGGGGGCGCAACGAGACCATGCCGACCAATACCGGGCACCACCGCAAGAAGCCGCGTCAGGCGCGCTCCGTTGCGACCGTGGGCATCCTCCTGGACGCCGCTGCCCTCGTGCTGGTGGACGAAGGCTACGAACGCGCCACCACCAACAGAATCGCCGAACGCGCCGGCGTCAGCATCGGATCGCTCTATCAATATTTTCCAAACCGGGACGCGCTGTTCGGGGCCCTCCATGGCCGGACGGAAGCCCAAATGTCCGAAAATATCTGGCAGACCATTTCAGAATTCGAAGGGTTGGATCTGCGCGGGTTCGTCCGTTCCGGCCTGAACACAGCAATCAGCCAGCACGCACGCGTCCTGCCGCTGCTGAGAGTCTTGATGGAGACCGCCTCCGGCCGTCCCCCTGTTCAGTGGCCATTCGACCGCTTTCCGCAGCGGCAAGGCCTCTTGCGTGGCATGTTTGACAACCATGCCGACGAGCTACGCCCTGGCTTCAATCGCGAAGCCGGAAGTTTCTTCATTCCGAGAATGGTCGGCTCGGCACTCGATGCGGCGATCGCATTCCGTCCGGATGCCTTCGCCAATGGCGAGCTGGAACAGGAGCTGGATACGATGTTGTCGTACTATCTGATCGGGGAGCGCTAGAAGCGTGAGCTAGCGTGCGCCGTATTGGCCACGCTGTGCAATCGCACGTGCTATCGCACGCCGACGTCGAACGAATAGGCCACACCGACGCCGTAGGTCACCTGATTGGTGGATCCCCGGAATTTCACCAGCGGACTGTCAGCGATGCTACCAAGCAGCTTGTCGTATTCCACATAGCCGCGTACTTCCCATTGCGGATCGAGCTTGTAGCGCAGCTGCGCACCGGCACCGACCGAACTCGAACCGCCCTTGGCGTCGTAAACCGGCAAACCTGACGCAAGCGCCTCGATATTGTTGACGCTGAAGTAAGTCTCCGCATATTTCGCATCCGTCACCCGGTAGCGTGGGCCGGCAGCAAAGGTCATCCGCTCGTTGATCGGCACAATCACGTCAGCCGAGAAATCCGCGACGATGCCTTCGTGGCCACCGAGACCGCGGCGCAGTTCGGAGCGTAGGCGCAGCCAGTCGAAGGCGTAGTATTCGGCGAAACCACCGAGTTCGACCGCGAAATCGACGTCCCTCAGACCGCGCAGCTCGCGGTGATCGGCGGCCTTGCGCGCTGCTTTATAGTTGCCGACGGGACCGGCGCGAAAGCCGCCCACGTCGATCAGGGCGAAGCTTGCATTGTCGCGCATGCTCTTGAAACGGGCCGGCGTGCCGGCACGGCGAATCGAGATGATCGGCTTTGGCGCAAGTTCAGAACTCCCGGCGCCTTCGTAAGATGGCTGCATCTCGCCGCCTATCCCGACGGTCACGGTCCAGCCACCGGAGGCCGAGGGCACGAAGGGCACCGATGGCAGCATCACCACGGGATCAGCCGCAACCGCAACCGCCGGACAAGCCAACACACCAATGAGACCGAACAGACGAGGAGACAAAGACATCAGATTCCTACTTGGATCGGCGCGGAATTTCGGTGTGGCCGCGCTTCAATGCCACATCGTTGCGATTGCTCCCGTGCGACATGGAGTCACCGCAACAATGCGAAGATAGCTGGCGCGACGCCTCCTCCAAACTCGCATTGGCTCGGCATCAGAAGTGTAGCTCTCTGGCGAGAAACCCTATTCAGGCAAGGCTTTGCGATAAATGACGCTATGCCTGCGGCGTCATCGCTCACATTTCCGGGCAGCGTGGCAGTAATATCTGAAAGAATGGATCGCCGCCGTCTGCGGCATCGCGCCGCACTACCGACTTGATAGCCCCGATGCCTACGCCTTCACCGGCGCGTCGCTTCTCCGCGGGATGAATCGCTGCGTGATCCAGTTGCGGCCGGGCATTTCGACGAAGCGATAGCTCACTTCCGCCAGCGCCCAGATGATGGCGAAACAGACCAGCGATGCAGCGATATAGACAACCTCAGTCTGGCCTAAATGCCGCCAGGTCCTGATAGCGAAACTGACGAACAGCGGATGGATCAGATAGATCGAGTACGAGATGATGCCGAGCCGGTAGACCAGCGCGTTGCCGAACAGCAGTTGCGCCATTCGGCCATCACGCGAGAGCACCGCGACCAGCGGGATGTACAGCAGATACATCAAGCGATCGCTCGCATCGGCCAAACCGACGGCGATGATGGCGAGCGGAAGCGCGACGACCAGACCATCCTGCACGGTTGCCGACAGGCGATCGACGACGCCACCAAAGCGGAAGATCGCAAGGCCCAGCGTGAAACCCGCCACCGCGCGCAGCAGCGGATAAAGCGAATTGCCGTTGACTACATCGAGCGGCCCGCCCGACCCGCGGCCACTGACGCTCACCGCATAGATGCCGAGCAGCGCCGCTATCACCGCAAATCCCGCGATCCATTTGCTCCAGCGCTGGGTAGAGGCCATCAGGATCGGCAGCAGCAGATAGGAGCCCATCTCGGCGCTCGCCGCCCAGGCCACGCCGATGATCGGGAAAATATAGAGACCCCAGCCGGTCATCATCAGCAGGTTGCCGGTCCAGTCCCAGGCTGAATACATCTCCAGCTTCTCACCGGACAGACCAGCCGCGATCTTGGCCACATAGAACAATCCGATAATGAAATAGGCCGGGTATAGCCGCGCGACCCGCTTCAGCATGAAATGCGCAAACGCCTTGCCGGTAAGATGCAGGAACGCGTCGCGATAGGTCAGCGCCATCACATAGCCTGACAGCATGAAGAACAGGTCGACGAGCAAATAGCCGTAGGGAATGCGGAAGAACGAGCCGGTGCCGCCGGTTGCGAGCTGCACGTCACCGAAATGATACACGACGATGACAGCGGCGGCGACGCCGCGCACGCCGGTCAATGCCCTGATATCGTCTGCCATCGCCAATGCCCCCGCTTCAACCGGCTCATGTTTAGCGCATGAGCCGCGAGCGAGGAACAGCGTTCAGGGAATGCGAGGGACGCGCGATCAGCGCTCGAATGCGGCCTTCAGGCGATTGAGCTGCGGCACCAGCGGATTGCCGATCGGGGCATGCGTGGTGGTTGCGGCGTGGATCGAGACGTCGAGGCGACGAACCTTGGTCTGCAGCACCATCGAACGCGCGATCAGGATCTGCAACTGCTCGGGCAGCTTGAGCAGCATTTCTTCCGGGCTCGGATCAGCGGCGCTGAGCTTGACCTTGGTCTTTTCACGATTGGCCTGGGTCAGCGTCATCTCACCTTCCTTCACCGCACGGTGCAGCAATAGCCATGAGGCAAGCTGCATGAGGCGGGTGGTGAGGCGCATGCTTTCGGTGGCGTAAGTCAGGCTGACGGAGCGATCCAGCGCCTTCGCCTCACTACGGCCGACGCCGTCGAGATAGGCCGCGGTCTCTTCGACCAGATCCATCCCCTCGCGAAACAAGGCGCCGAAGGCAGCAGAATTGGTCAGCCGCTCGCTAAACTGAACGAGAGCGGGTTCGCTGTGCAAACGATCCGACATAGTTAACGCCTCACGCAAATGGTTTCGCAGCCAGCTCTGAACGGCGGGCTTATGATGAACAAATCATTACGCGTGCGTGCGTGAGAGTCCAGCGGCGTAAAATTAAAGAAGTATTTATGGTTTCCAACGCGATTTAACGATCGCGGACGCCCCAAAAGAAGACATGAGTACCAAAAAAAGAGCCGCCGTTTCCGGCGGCTTTAAAGTTGATAACAGGGAGGCGTCAAACAGAGTGGACAGGAGCCACTCGGTGTCCAAACAAGGACAATTTAAGTAATATGCGAGAAAGCTTAATTGCGCGTAAATACGCGGGCTTTCTTCACGATCCGTTTGCCATGCGACGCCTCGCAAACTGTATCGGAATGAGACAATGTCGGGATCGCGACTGAGGAAGCGTCGGCGGTATTGTACAGGCCTCTCGTCCGTCATTGCGAGCGGAGCGAAGCAATCCAGTTTTCTTCGCGTATGGCTTCTCGATTGCCGCGTTGCTTCGCTAAGAGGAAAGCTGCAGGACAGCTTTCCTTCACCTCGTAATGACGGCAGAGAGCCGGGAGAGCGCCGTTCAATAACCCGTCACGATTTGAAAAAGCGATCCGCCGCATCGCGCGTCGCGCGCTTCAAGGTCATGCTCGATTGCAGCCGCGCGATCTCGCCATTGAGCAGCGCGATCCGCTCGGCGAGTTCCTCGACCGATAGCAGCGAGAGGTCCTGCCCGATCTCGTGGCTGACCTTCTTCTTCGGTTTGTCGTCGTCGTCGATCGCCATTTGGGGCCCTCCCCGTCTCAAATTCGAATATGCACCGGATGTTGCCAGCATTGATCCGGCTGTTTAATCAGATGGCCAACCGACATCCCGTACGCCGCAAGGACAAATCATGGAAAAGCTGCCCACGCAAATGACCGTCGTTGGTATCAGCAAACCGGGTGGCCCCGAGGTGCTGATTCCCGAGACGCGCCCCGTTCCGAAGCCCGGTCCCGGCGAAATCCTGGTCAAGGTCGCTGCCGCCGGTGTGAACCGTCCGGACGTCGCGCAACGCTCCGGCGCCTATCCGCCGCCGCCTGGCGCCAGCGATCTGCCCGGCCTCGAAATCTCCGGTGAAGTCGTCGCCCTCGGCGAAGGCGCCACCAAACACAAGCTCGGTGACAAGGTGATGTCGCTGGTCGCCGGCGGCGGCTACGCGCAATATTGCATCGCACAGGATGCGCAGGCGATGACGGTCCCCGAAGGCTTCTCGATGACCGAGGCCGGCGCCACCGCCGAAACCCTGATGACCGTCTGGCATAACGTGTTTGAGCGTGGCGGATTGCAGCCCGGCGAGACCGTGCTGATCCATGGCGGCTCTTCCGGCATCGGCACCATGGCGATCCAGCTCGCCAAGGCGCTAGGTTCCAAGGTGATCGTCACCGTCGGCTCCCAAGACAAGGTCGATGCCTGCCTCAAGCTCGGCGCCGATCACGCCATCAACTACAAGACCGAGGACTTCGTCGAACGCGTCAAGGAAATCACCAAGACCGGCGTCGAGCTGATCCTCGATATGGTGGGCGCGGACTATGTGGAGCAAAACTTCGATGCCGCCGCCGTCGATGGCCGCATCGTGCAGATTGCGGTGCTGAACGGCCCGAAAGCCACCATCAACGCCGCCAAGATCATGGTGAAGCGGCTGCACTATACCGGCTCGACCCTGCGGCCCCGCACCAATGCGGACAAGGCCGCCATGGTCAGGGCGATCGAGGCCAATGTCCTGCCGCTGCTCAAGGCCGGCAAGGTTAAGCCCCTGATGGACAGCACTTTCCCGCTGGAAAAGGCTGCAGACGCACACAAACGCATGGAAACCAGCGCACATATTGGCAAAATTGTGTTGGTCGTTTAGGGCTGGAGAACAGCCGGAAACCCTTTGATTTATCTCGCTTTCATGTCATTTATCGCGCGTCGGGAAATGGCCCTGCTTCTGCGTGACGCAGGGTCGATGTTTTGTTGATCGCGGAGAATGACATTGCGTTTGATCAGGTGGCTCGCGCCGCTCGCGCTCGGCCTAATGATTGTTGTTGCCGCAGCACCGGCACAGGCTGTTGACGCTGTCAGCGTCCGCGGTGATGCGCCCGCAATCGATCTCACCGGCATCCTCGAATATCAGCATAGCGACACCGACCGCATCCAGGTCTCCACCGCGCCCGGCACCGACGGCATCGTTCGCCGCATCGAGGTGCGTGGCCGCGAAGCCGGTCAGAACTGGGTGGTGTTCGCGCTCGCCAACAACACCGACGATCAGCTCGATCGTCTGATCGTCGCGCCACATTATCGCATCGTGTCGTCCGGCCTCTTGTGGCCCGATCTTGGCCTCTCGCGCATTGCGACGATCACGCCGTCAACCGGGGATCGCCCGGAACGTCAGGATAGCGCCACCGCCGATATCTTCCGCGTCACCCTCGACCCCGGCGCTGTCATCACCTTCGTCGCCGAACTGCGCACCAACAAGCTGCCGCAGCTCTATCTGTGGGAGCCGGAAGCCTACAAGGACAAGGTCAACTCCTTCACGCTGTACCAAGGCATCGTCATCGGCATCTCGGGCCTCTTGGCGCTGGTGCTGACGATCCTGTTCGTCGTGAAGGGCAGCATCATGTTCCCGGCCGCCGCGGCGCTGGCCTGGGCTGTGCTGGTCTATATCGGTGTCGACTTCGGCTTCTGGGGCAAGGTGCTCGACATGTCCCAAGGCGCCGAGCGCGTCTGGCGCGCCTCGGGGGAAGCGATCCTGGCGGCGACGCTGCTGGTGTTCCTGTTTGCTTATCTCAATCTCAGTCGATGGCATGTCCGCTACTCGCACATCACGCTAGGCTGGCTGGCTTTCCTTGGCTCTCTCGTAGGTCTGGCGCTGTTCGATCCTGCCGTCGCCTCAGGTATCGCGCGCATCTCGCTGGTGCTCATCGCCTTCGCCGGCTTTGCGCTGATCGTCTATCTCTCCACCCATGGCTTCGACCGCGCGGTGTTGCTGATCCCGACCTGGTTCCTGCTTGTGGTCTGGGTTGTTGCCGCGGGCATGACCGTCGCCGGCAGTGTCACCAATGACATCGTCGGCCCGGCGCTGCTCGGCGGGCTCGTGCTGATCGTGATGCTGATCGGCTTCACGGTTATGCAGCACGCCTTCGCGGGCGGCGGCGCCACCAATGGCATCGTGTCGGACGTCGAGCGCCGCGCGCTGGCGCTGACCGGCTCCGGCGACCTGATCTGGGACTGGGACGTCTCCGCCGACAAAGTGTTCACCTCGCCCGAGACCGAAGCACTGCTCGGCCTCAAACGCGGCACGCTGGAAGGCCCCGCGGCAAGCTGGCTCGAAGTGCTCCACCCGCTCGATCAGGATCGCTTCCGGGCGGCGCTGGACAGCGTGCTCGACCAGCGTCGCGGCCGCCTCGTGCAGGACTTTCGCCTGCGCACCCCCGACGGTCACTTCATGTGGTTTGCGCTGAAGGCGCGTCCGGTGGTCGGCTCCGACGGCGAAGTGTCACGCGTGGTCGGCACCCTCACCGACGTCACCGAGATGAAGAATGCCGAAGAACGCATGCTGCACGACTCGGTGCACGACAATCTCACCGGTCTGCCGAACCGCAAGCTGTTCATTGACCGCCTCAACGCCGTCGCGAATTTCTCCAAGACTGTGCCGACCATGCGGCCGACCATCATGGTGATCGATCTCGATCGCTTCAAACAGGTCAACGATTCCGTTGGCATCGCCGTCGGCGACTCGATCCTTCTGACGCTGGCCCGCCGCCTCACCCGCATCCTCAAGCCGCAGGACACGCTGGCCCGCCTCGCCGGCGATCAGTTCGGCCTGATCCTGATGTCCGAACAAGACGCGGCCAAGATCACCGCCTTCGCCGAGACCATCCGCAAGACCATCCGCGCCCCGATTGCCTTCAACGATCGCGAGATCTTCCTCACGGCCTCGATCGGCCTAGCGCTCTCTGATCCCGCGGTACCGTTGACCGACGAGCTCATCAAGGACGCCGAGCTCGCGATGTATCATTCGAAGCGGATCGGTGGCGACCGTATCGACGTCTACAAACCGGCAATGCGCGCCCGCAAAACGGATCGCCTGACGCTCGAATCCGAACTGCGCCGCGCCATCGAGCGCCAGGAAATCACCATCCTGTATCAGCCCATCGTGCGGCTGGAAGATCGCTCCATCGCCGGCTTCGAAGCGCTGGCCCGTTGGGATCATCCGAAGCTCGGCCGGATGTCGCCGTCGGAATTCATTGCGATCGCCGAGGAGATCGGCCTGATCATCGATCTCGGCATGTTCGTGATGGATCAGACTGCACGCCAGCTCGCGATCTGGCAGCGCGCGATGCGCTCGCGCGAACCGATCTTCGCCAGCGTCAACGTCTCCTCGCGGCAACTGCTGCGCCACGACCTCCTGCATGACATCCGCACCGTGCTGTCACGCTCGTCAGTCGCGCGTGGCACGCTGAAGCTCGAACTCACGGAATCGCTGGTGATGGAAAATCCGGAACATGCAGCGCAGATGCTGCACCGGATCCGCGAACTCGGTACGGGTCTTTCGCTCGACGATTTCGGCACTGGCCACTCGTCGCTATCCTATCTGCAGCGCTTCCCGTTCGACACGCTGAAAATCGACCAGTCCTTCGTTCGCACCACCTCGCGCGGCACCCGCCCGGTGATCCTCAAATCCATCATCGCGATGGCCCACGATCTCGGCATGGACGTCGTCGCTGAAGGCGTCGAGACAGATTCGGATGCGGTGGAGATGTATCAGCTCGGCTGCGAATACGCCCAGGGCTTTGCCTTTGGCGAGCCGATGGATGCGGATGCGGCGATGCGCATGCTGACGGAAGAGCGGCTCGAAGCGGCGAGCTGAGTAGGGCCGTCGCTGATAGCTGGAAGTCTAGCGGACGCTCACGCGTGGCCGGCCTCGGCCGACAACATCCCCGGGGCGATCCCGATCTTCTGCAGCGCGCGAAGATACTTCTCCTCAACATCACCGCCGAAGATAAGATCCTCATCAGCTGCGCAGTGCAGCCAGCCGTTGCCCTGGATTTCGTCTTCCAGCTGGCCCGGCGCCCAGCCGGCATAGCCCAGCGCGAGAATCGCGTGCTTGGGCCCACCGCCATTGGCGATGGCACGCAGGATATCCACGGTCGCGGTGAGGCAGACGCCATCGTCGATCGGCAATGTCGCGTCCTTGATGAAGAAATCGCTGGAATGCAGCACGAAACCTCGGCCGGTCTCGACCGGACCGCCCTTCAGCACTTTCATGCTTTCGGCGCTTTCCGGGAGCTTGATGCTGTCGGACTTTTCAATGATGTCCAGTTGAACCAGCAATTCGGGAAAATCGATGCTCCCCGCAGGCCGATTGACGATGATGCCCATGGCACCTTCCGACGAATGCGCGCAGACGTAAATCACCGAACGGGCGAAGCGCTCGTCTTCCATCACAGGCATGGCGATCAGCAACTGCCCGTCGAGGTAGTTGCCAGTGTCGCCGGCGCTGGATTTCGCGCGGCTTTTCCGGGGGCGCTTGCGAGTGGGTTCCATCAGCAAACCGCTCTCATTTCGTTGCCTATCCTGATATTGGGTCTGGGTTCTGTCAATCAGCCTTCCGCAACGCATACGAAAACCGGATCACAAGCAGTTCAATAGCTTAAGACAGGTTTGGCTTTATGACAGGCCCACCCTGTAAGGACGCCCGATGACCGCATCTGTTCCGCACCACATTGTCGCTGTCTGCGCCGCGGGCCTGCTCCTCACCTGCAGCGCGCAGGCGGAGGACACCTCACCTTGGCAGATAGACAGTCATTCGCAGATCAGGCTTGTGGCAGGCTCGCGTAGCGGTCCTGTGATGCTGGGGGGTATAGCGATCCAGCTGCAGCCCGGCTGGCACACCTATTGGCGGAATCCCGGTGATTCGGGGGTACCGCCCCGCTTCGATTTCTCCAAATCGGAGAACCTGGATACCGTCACCATCCTGTGGCCGGCGCCGAAAAAATTCGAGGATGGGGCCGGTGGCCTATCGCTGGGCTATGTGAAACAGGTGGTGCTGCCGATGCGGGTGATCGCCAAGGACCCCGGCAAGCCGGTGATTCTCCGTGCGGCGATCAATTACGCGGTCTGCGACAAGCTCTGCATCCCGGTCGACGCCAATGCCGAACTCGCTTTTACCAGCGTGGCCAGCACTGAAGACGGCGCGCTGACCGCGGCGCTCGATACCGTGCCTAAGCCGGCAACCATGGGCGACACCAGTCCGCTGACGGTGCGCGACCTCAAGCGCGAGGGCAAGAATGTGTTCGTTGACGTCGTGGCGCCCGAAGGCAGCGAACCCAACCTGTTCGTCGAGGGCCCGACGCCGGAATGGGCGCTGCCAATCCCCAAACTCGAGGCCAAGAGCCCGCCGGGCGTGAAGCGCTTCAGCTTCGAACTCGACGGCGTGCCGCCCGGCGCCACGACCGATGGCGCGGCCCTGAAACTGACGCTGGTCGGCAGCGACCGCGCCTATGAATTCAACGTCAACCTGCCCTGATACCGCTGGCGCGTGACCTGTTGCGCGCAACCTGTATATCTCCGTCCAACCGGATGTTAACGACTGCTTGCTACGCCAGACCGCTGCCGCACGCCTGCGGCTGAGGACCTTGTCGTGGCCGCGATGGACGCAGACTCCGCACCCGCAAGCGAGCCCGCCGGCTTCAAGGCCAGGCTGCGCGCGCTGTTCACCGGCACAGGCGAAGCCTCGCTGACGCGCCGCCTCGCCGGCACCATCTTCCTCATCCGCGTGATCTCGGCCGGCCTCGCTTACTTCTCCCAGATCCTGCTGGCGCGCTGGATGGGCACGTCGGATTACGGCATCTATGTCTATGTCTGGACATGGGTACTGCTGCTCGGCTCGATGATGGATTTCGGCATCGCCGCTTCAGCCCAGAAGATCATCCCGGAGTATCGCGCCAGCGGCGACCACGCGCGGCTGCGCGGCTTCCTCTCCGGCAGCCGCTGGATGACCGGTATCGTCTCGGTGATGGTCTCGCTGCTGCTCGCTGGCCTCGTCAAGCTCATCTCGCCGTGGATCGACGCCGACACGGTGGTGCCGCTCTATCTCGGCTGCCTGACACTGCCGGCCTTCGTCGTCGCCAACACGCAGGATGGCATCGCGCGCTCCCATGACTGGATGCGCCTCGGCCTGATGCCGCAATTCATCATCCGCCAGGCGCTCATCATCGGCTTCACCGCCGGCGCCTTCGCACTGGGCTTTAAGCTGGGTGCGACCATCGCAATGCTGGCCAGCGTCGCAGCCGTCTGGGTTGCGATGATCGGCCAGATGATCGTACTCAATCGCCGGCTTCACACCCATATCGAGCCCGGCCCGAAGGCCTATGACTATCGCGGCTGGCTCGCAGTGTCGTTGCCGATCCTGCTGGTCGAGAGCTTCTATCTGCTGCTGTCCTACACCGACGTGCTGGTGCTGCAGCAGTTCGTCTCATCCGACGAGGTCGGCGTGTACTTCGCTGTGGTGAAGACCCTGGCGCTGGTGTCGTTCATTCATTACGCGATGTCGGCGACAACGGCGCATCGCTTTACCGAATATCACGCGGCCGGCGACAAGGACCGCCTCGCCGCTTATGTCACCCACGCGATCAAATGGACGTTCTGGCCGTCGCTCGCGGCGACGCTGGTCCTGCTCGCTCTGGGCAAGCCGCTGCTATGGCTTTTCGGTCCGCAATTCACGGGCGGTTACGATATCATGTTCATCGCAGCCATCGGCCTCGTGGTCCGCGCTGCCATCGGCCCGGTGGAGCGCCTGCTCAACATGCTCGGTCACCAACATATTTGCGCCGTGGCCTACGCGTCGGCTTTCGTGATGAACCTGGTGCTGTGTCTCGTGTTGGTGCCGAAATTCGGCGGCCATGGCGCCGCCGCGGCAACGTCGATCGCGCTTACATTCGAGACGATCCTGCTGTTCTGGATCGTGCGACAGCGGCTTGGACTGCACGTGCTCGCCTTCGGAAAGCAAGGCGCCTAGCAACCTCCCCCTGCAAAGCAGGAGGAGGTCAGGAAGCAAACTTATTCCGCCGTCCAACCGCCATCGATCGACAGATTGGTGCCGGTGATCTGCGCCGCATCGTCGCCGCACAGAAACAGCGCCAATGCCGCAACCTGTTCGGAGGTCACGAATTCCTTGGTCGGCTGCGCTTCGAGCAGGACGTCGTTGATGACCTGCTCTTTGGTCAGTCCGCGCGCCTTCATGGTGTCGGGAATCTGCTTTTCCACCAGCGGCGTCCAGACATAGCCAGGCGAAATGCAATTACAGGTGATTTTGTGAGTGGCCACTTCCAGCGCCACGGTTTTGGTAAGGCCGGCGATGCCGTGCTTGGCAGAGACATAAGCCGACTTGAATGGCGAGGCGACCAGCGAATGCGCTGAGGCGGTGTTGATGATGCGACCCCAGCCGCGCTTCTTCATGCCGGGTACGGCGGCGCGGATGCCATGGAAGGCCGAAGAGAGATTGATGGCGATGATCGCATCCCACTTCTCGATCGGGAATTCCTCGATCGGAGACACAAACTGGATACCCGCATTGTTGACGAGAATATCGACCGATCCATAGGTCTTCTCGCCGAGCGCGACCATTTCGGCAATTTCGGCCGGCTTGGTCATGTCCGCCGGCGAATGGATCGCCTTGACTTTGAAATCGCTCTCGATCGCCGCGCGTTCCTTCTCGATGTCAGCAGGCGCACCCATGCCGTTGATGACGATATTGGCGCCAGCGCTTGCGAAAGCGCGCGCATAAGCGAGGCCGATGCCGCTGGTCGAACCGGTGACGACGGCGGTCTTGCCTGTGAGATTAGCCATTACTTGCTCCTGTTGGACGTCAAATGCTGCGGGAGGTCATTGTAATCGTCGGCGGTGAGCGCATGGGTCACCATCGATTCATCGGATTGCGGCCGCTCGAACCAGTCCTTGTGGCGCATCGAGAGGAATACGTCGCGCTCGCCGGCACCCCAGTGCTCCACCATCCCGATGCGCGAGAAATTGTAGTCCTTCGACGACGACTCGTAATTCTTGCTCGTATAGATCAGATGCACCACCGTGACGGTATTTTCCTTCGCGGCTTCCGACAACAGCGCCACTCCGGGATCCTGCTTCAGTTCTGCCGGCAATTTACCAATCAGATCACGCAGCGCCTTGCGGATGTTGTGAATCTTCTTGTTCTTGTCGGTGTTCATGCGGGTGCGGCTGGAATATCGAATGTCCTTTTCACGCTCCTGCGCTTCCAGGATCGATTGCGGCAATGGCCCGCGCGCACTGAACAGATCGACCTGGAAGATCAGCAGATCGCTGGTTACATCGTCCAGCACAAAATCCAGCGGCGTGTTTGAGGCGATGCCGCCATCCCAGAAATGCTCGCCATCGATCACGATCGATGGAAACCCCGGCGGCAACGCGCCGGAGGCCATGATGTGCTCGGGCTCGATCCTTTTGCGATCTTTCTTGAAGAGCGTGTTGTCGAAATAAGTGAAGTTGCCGGTGGTCACGCTCACAGCGCCGACGCTCAGCCGGGTCTTGCAATCGTTGAGACGATCAAAGTCGACCAGCCGTTCCAGCGTCGCCTTCAGCGGCGCGGTGTCGTAAAAGCTCTGCGACTGCGGACTGCCGGGCGGCCACAGTGGTGCTGGCGGAATCCGCGGCACGAAAAAACCTGGCACGCCGAATGTAGCAATGACAGCGGCGCCTGCCTCGTAGAAATAAGAGCGCGCGCGGTCATCCGTCAGCATCGGGCTCCAAGGGACCGGCGATGCCGCCATCTCCCAGAATTCCTTGAGCTTGCCGATCCGCTTGTCGCGCTCATTGCCCGCGATGATCGCCGCATTGATGGCACCGATGGAGATGCCAGCCACCCATTCCGGCTCGAAATCATGATGACACAGCGCCTCATAGGCGCCGGCCTGATAGGAGCCAAGCGCGCCGCCCCCTTGCAGCACCAGAACGCGCTTGGCTTCGGCGGGTTTGCTGGCAGCGCTGGATTGAGGCTGATCGGACATATCCATGGACCACTCGATCCTGTCGATGGCGGGAACCGTACCGTGGCGCCCCCTTGCGGCGGCGTCAATCACAGATGGTGCGGAGCACCATCACGCTTCAGCTATCCTGAATGGCTTATTTGGAATCCGTCGACGCCAGGATCATGGTCCAGAACACCTTGTATTTGGTGTTGGGAGCATAGATCGCCGCAATGCCCAGTTTTGTGACACCGGACTTCAGCATATTAGCCCGATGCGGTGGCGAGTCCCGCCAGCCCGAGAAGGCTTCCGCCATGGTATGGTAGCCCGCCGAGACGTTCTCGACGGCCAAGCTCGCCGGATAACCGCCGGCATTCAGACGCTTGGCCAGCGGTGCCTTCACATCGTGATCGAGCTTGTTTCGTTTGGCCATGGCGGTGGACTGGTCTTCAGCCAACGCCATTAATGCGGGATCGACCACAACCGGGCCGAGGCCATTGTTCTGCCGGTACAGTGAGATCATCGAGGCTGCGGCCACCGGATCGAGCTTGGCGCCACCATTGGCCATGCTGAGATACATGGTGGGCTGGTCCGGCACGGTATCGACGGTCCCCGCACACCCTGCCAGCAACAGAAATCCCAGACTGGCCAGAGCCACCCGCTTCATCGGCAATCCCCCAAATCAAGGGGCCGTTGTTGCACACCAACCGTGGCTGAAAGGTGAACGCAGGGGATTTTTAGAAAGCGCCAGTCACTCCTGCCCGGCAAAGATCCGGTAGCGCCGCGGCTGCAGGCTGATCGCATCGCCCGTGGTGAGCGGACGGTCGCGCGGGGCATCGATCTCCACCAGCGTATCATCGCCAGACAACGCGATGTCGGCGCGCTGGATCGGGCCGAAGGTGCGGACGCGGCGCACGGTGCCTTCGAGGGCTCCCTCGCCGAGCGGACCGATCTGCATGTCGTGACGACGAACAAACAATTTCGACGGTCCGCTTGCGCTGCCCGCATCGATGTTGAGCGGGCGATGGCCGAGCTTCACCTGGCCGTCGCTTACATCGACCGGGAGCACGATCGATTCACCTATGAATGAGTGCACGAAAGCCGTCGCCGGGTTATCGTAAACGTCGCCAGGCGTGCCGATCTGTTCGATCTTGCCCTTGTCCATCACCACGACGCGATTGGCGACTTCGAGCGCCTCCTCCTGGTCATGCGTGACGAAGATCGAGGTGACGTGGATTTCCTCGTGCAACGTGCGCAGCCATTGCCGCAACTCCTTGCGGACCTTGGCATCGAGCGCACCGAACGGCTCGTCGAGCAGCAGAATGCGCGGCTCGATGGCGAGCGCACGCGCCAGCGCAATACGCTGCCGCTGGCCGCCGGAGAGCTGGCTGGGATAGCGATTGGCGAGCCAGTCGAGCTGCACGAGATCGAGAAGCTCCTTCACGCGCGCGCGGATCTGCGCTTCGCTCTTGCGCACGGCGCGCGGCTGCACGCGCAGGCCGAAGGCCACATTCTCGAACACGCTCATATGGCGGAACAACGCATAGTGCTGAAACACGAAACCGACGTGGCGCTCGCCAGCGCCGCGGGCCAGCGCGTTTTCACCATCGAATGAGACTTCTCCGGAATCCGGCCAATCGAGCCCTGCGATAATTCGCAGTAACGACGTCTTGCCGGAACCGGACGGTCCGAGCAGCGCGAGCAGCTCGCCATCAGCAACCCTGAGGTCGACATTATCCAGCGCCTTGAAGGCACCGTACTGCTTTACGATATTCCGAACTTCAATCGTCACGGGGCAGCTGTCCTTCTTCAATCTGGCCTTCGAGGATGGTCTTTGCGATCAGCGTCAAGAGCGCCAGCAGAGCCAGCAATGACGCGATCGCGAACGACGCCACCAGTTGATATTCATTATACAGGATTTCCACCAGCAGTGGCATGGTGTTGGTCTCGCCGCGAATGTGGCCCGACACCACCGAAACTGCGCCAAACTCACCCATCGCCCGTGCGTTACACAACAGTACGCCGTAGAGCAGGCCCCATTTGATGTTGGGGAGCGTCACCACAATGAAGGTACGCCAACCGCTCGCTCCGAGCGATATCGCAGCCTCTTCCTCCTGCGACCCCTGTTCCTGCATTAGCGGTATCAGCTCCCGGGCGACGAACGGGAAGGTGACGAAGGTGGTCGCCAACACGATCGCCGGCACGGCAAACAGAATGTTGATGCCATGCGACATCAGCCATGGCCCAAAGAAACCCTGCGCACCAAACAGCAGCACAAATACCAGACCGGAGATAACGGGGCTGACCGAGAACGGCAGATCGATCAGGGTGACCAGCAAGGTCTTGCCCCTGAATTCGAATTTGGCCACCGCCCAAGCGGCGGCAACGCCGAATACCAGATTGAGGCTGACCGAGATCACTGCAGTGATCAGCGTCAGCCAGATGGCCGAGAGCGCCTCGGAATCTGCCAAGGCCGACAGATAGAACCCAACGCCCTTGGACAATGCCTCCGAGAACACCAAAATCAGCGGCAGGACCACGAACACTGTCAGGAACATCACTGCGACACCGATAATGATGCCGCGCACGAGCCATGGCTCAGTATGCAGGTCCTGTCGTGCCACGGACTGGGCGCGCTCCACGGTGACTGGCGAATTGATAATTGTAATGGTCATGTCAGGTCAACTCACGGCCAGCGCGCGTGTCTGCGCCCAGCGCTGCAGCCGATTGAGCACGAAGATGATCAGGAATGAGAAGACCAGCATGACCACCGCGATCGCTGTCGCATCGGCGTAGCGGAATTCCGACAGCCGGATGACGATCAAGAGCGGCGCAATCTCCGACACATTTGGAAGGTTGCCGGCGATGAAGATCACGGAGCCATATTCGCCAACGGCGCGGGCGAACGCCAGCGCGAAGCCGGTGAGAATGGCCGGCGTGAGGCTGGGAATGATGACGCGGGTGATGGTTTGCCAGCGGGAGGCACCGAGACAGGCCGCGGCCTCTTCGATCTCGACATCGAGGTCGATCAGCACCGGCTGCACCGTCCGCACCACGAACGGAATGCCAATGAAGACCATCGCCAGGAAAATTCCGAGCGGCGTAAACGCCACCTTGATGCCGAGCGACGCCAGCGGCGCGCCGAGCCATCCGTTCTGCGCAAACAACGTCGTCAGCGCGATGCCTGCCACTGCAGTGGGCAGGGCGAACGGGATATCGACGATGGCATCAAACAGCCGGCGACCGGGAAACCGGTAACGCACCAGGGCCCAGACGATAATCAGGCCAGCGACCAGATTGACCAGCGCAGCCGCGAAGGCCAATCCGAACGAAATCCTGAGCGCGTGTAGGGTGCGGTTGCTGGTGACGGTATCGATGAACTGCGAGAGACTGAGATCGGCTGTCTTGACGAACAACCCGGCCAACGGGATCAGAATCAAAAGCGACAGCCATGTCAGGGTCAGGCCCATGCTCAGGCCGAACCCCGGCAACGAACTTCGTTTAGGTGCCGCGCTCACAATGTCCCCTTGCTTTGGTAAAAGCCCCAGACCGGCATACCGGTCTGGATGTTTCGCTGCGAACGATCAGTTCTTGTAGATCTTGTCGAACACGCCGCCGTCGGTAAAGTGCTCGCTCTGCGCCTTGGTCCAACCTCCGAACACGTCGTCGATCGTAAACAGATCAACCTTGGCGAAGGAAGCCTCGTACTTTTTGGCAATATCTGCATCACGCGGACGATAGAAATTGCGCGCGGCGATCTCCTGACCCTCCTTGGTGTACCAGTATTTTAGATAGGCCTCGGCAGCGGCTTTAGTACCCTTTTTATCAGTGACGGTATCAACGACGGCGACCGGCGGCTCGGCGAGAATTGAAAGCGACGGCGCGACGATCTCGAACTTGTCCTTGCCGAATTCCTGGATTGCCAGATACGCCTCGTTTTCCCAGGCCAGCAAGACATCGCCGACGCCGCGCTGGACGAAGGTGATGGTCGAGCCACGCGCGCCGGTATCGAGAACCGGAACGTTCTTGAAGATGTTACCGACGAATTCCTTTGCCTTGTCCTGCGATCCATATTTCTTCAGAGCATAGCCCCAGGCGCCGAGATAGTTCCAGCGCGCACCGCCAGAAGTCTTCGGATTCGGCGTGATGACGCTGACGCCGCTCTTGATCAGATCGTCCCAGTCCTTGATGGCCTTGGGGTTACCCTTGCGCACCAGGAACACGATGGTCGACGTATAGGGTGATGAATTCTGCGCCAGGCGCTTCTGCCAGTCCTTCGCCAGCAGGCCCTTATTGGCGATTGCGTCGATGTCGTAGGCGAGCGCGAGGGTGACCACATCGGCTTGCAGACCATCGATCACAGAGCGCGCCTGCGCCCCCGAGCCGCCATGCGACTGCTTGATCTCGACGCTCTTGCCGGTTTCCTTCTGATACGCAGCAGCGAACGATTTGTTGAAATCGACATACAGCTCGCGCGTCGGGTCATACGACACGTTGAGCAGCGAAATGTCTGCCGCGTGCGCCGATGTTGCAATTAAGAGACCCGCAATGACGGGAAGAATACGACGGACCATTTTGATCTCCATCCAACCTCACAACACGATCGTCATGAGGTGGGGGCAAAATCTTGAAGAAGCACCGCTAAGTCAACGAAACCAGATTCCAATGTTGGCGGCATGACGGCAGCAATGTGCTATGAATATGCCTTCGTATGGAGACCGTATCGCGCGCTGGTCATTTGTCATCAACCAACGCTGCGAAAGCCGTCGACATGCGGCGAATTAGCGCGCGTTCTCCGCGTGACGCAACTGCATGCGCTGATGCAGCGCCGTGATGCGACCATCGCCGGTCGGCTGATAGAACACCGTGTAGCGTTTCACCGTAGCCGCGAACGCTTCCGCATCGGCATCCTTCTTCACTTCGAATGAATCAAAACCGGCGCGCAGCATGATGACGAACTGATCGCGTAACACTTGGCCGGTTGCCCTTAATTCGCCCTTGTATTTGTAGCGTTCACGCAGCAGGCGCGCCTGGCTGTAGGCTCGGCCGTCGCGGAACGACGGGAAGACCAGCGCGACCACCGCGAGCCTGTCGAGATAAGGCACCAGCTCTTCCGGATCGCGGTTATTCGGCCAGATCACACCGGTCGGGCTGCTGCGCTTCAGCAGCGCCTCCGGATCGGCGAGAAAACGCGCAGCCGGAACCAACGCCGCTCCGTCGACCGGAATCTCCGCATCGTCGGCCACGTGAATATAGCCGTCGGCAACGATCTTGCCTTGCTTAACGAGTGGCATAAACGCGCTCCTTGAACGGCTCGACGCCGAGGCGTTCGACAGTCTGGACAAACAATTCGTCCGGCCGGGCACGCAGTGCCAAATAGGCTTCGACGATATCCTCGATGACGTCGGCTACCTCGGCAAAAGGCACCGCCGGTCCGATCAGGGTGCCGACCACGGCATGCTCGTCGGCACGGCCACCGATTGTGATCTGGAAGAATTCCTCGCCGTTCTTCTCGACGCCGAGAATACCGATATGGCCGACATGGTGATGGCCGCAGGCATTGATGCAGCCGGAGATGTTGATATGCAGCCGACCGATCAGCTCCGCAAGATCGTTATTGGCGAAACGCCGCGTTAGTTCCTGCGCGATCGGGATCGAACGCGTATTAGCCAGCGAGCAGTAGTCCAGGCCAGGGCATGCGATGATGTCGGTGACCAGATTGACGTTCGGTGTGGCGAGGCCGAGCTTGTCGAGCTGCCGCCACAGTGCGGGCAGATCACGCCTGGCCACGCTCGGCAGCGCTAGATTTTGCTCATGGCCCACGCGGATTTCGCCGAACGAGTATTTGTCGGCAAGATCGGCAACCGCATCCATCTGGTCGGCCGTGGCATCGCCGGGCGGGCCGCCCACCGGCTTCAACGACAATGTCACGATGGCGTAGCCGGTCCGCTGATGCGGCGCGACCGAGTTCTTGAGCCAGCGCGCAAAATGCGGATCGGCCGACGCGGCCGCCAACTCGTCCGGCGTGTCGGAGAGCTTCTGATAGTGCGGATAGCTGAAGCGCGAGCGGATATCCTCGACAACCTCGTTGTCCAGCGTCAGCGCACTCTCGCGCGTCGCCAGCCACTCATCCTCAACTTCGGCGGCGAATTTCTCGATGCCCAGCTCATGAACCAGAATCTTGATGCGCGCCTTGTAGATATTGTCGCGGCGGCCATACTGGTTGTAGACGCGCAGGATGGACTCGACGTAGCTCAGAATGTCGCGGCCGTGCACGAACGGCTTGATCACCTTGCCGATGAATGGCGTGCGACCGAGGCCACCGCCGACCAGCACTTCGAAGCCAGTTTCGCCGGCCTCGTTCTTGTGAATTCGCAGACCGATGTCATGCACCTTGATCGCCGCGCGATCATGGGCCGACGCAGTGATCGCAATCTTGAACTTGCGTGGCAGGAACGAGAATTCCGGATGCATGGTCGAATACTGCCGCAGCAATTCCGCCCAGATGCGTGGATCCTCGACCTCGCCCGGCGCGACACCTGCCCATTGATCGGTGGTGACATTGCGCGTGCAATTGCCCGATGTCTGCATCGCATGGATGCCGACCGAAGCGAGATCTTCCAGCGCATCCGGCAGATCGGCGAGCTTGATCCAATTGAACTGGATGTTCTGCCGTGTGGTGAAGTGGCCATAGCCGCGGTCATAGCGTCGCGCCACATGCGCCATCTTGCGCAGTTGCGGCGATGACAGCGTGCCATAGGGAATGGCGACGCGGAACATATAGGCGTGAAGCTGAAGATAAACGCCGTTCATCAACCGCAGCATCTTGAACTCGTCTTCGGTGAGTTCACCTGCGAGGCGGCGCTTCACCTGATCGCGGAATTCCGAGACACGCTCGTTGATCAGCGTGCGATCGATTTCATCATAAGCATACATAATTCAGGTGCCTTAAGCCGAAGCCGGAAGGTCAATGGTGACGCCCTTGCGGCGAATCTGTTCACGGAGATTGCCGGGCTCGACGGTGCCGTTGTCGTTCACGGCGACCGGCGCGATATAGGGACCGATGGCGCCAACGTCATCGGCTGTGGATTCAGCAAGCAGCGCACGCGCATCATCGGCAGTGCGCACGATGGCAGCCTCTGCGAGGTCGGTGGTCCAGCCTTTATGGGCATCGCGATAAATCACCACGCCGTCCCAGGTACGGTTGGCAGTCACCACCGACGGGCCGGTGATCTTGATTTTCTGTTGCAGCGGAGAGGTCATTCGGCAGCCACCAATAAATCTGAAACGAGCTTGTTGATCTGAGCGGCCCGCCACGGCGCGGAATGCGCCACGACATCGCCAATGATGAGAACCGCCGGACCGCCATCGATCTGGTCGACCAGCGCCGGGAGATCGTCGAGCACACCCACCGCCGCTTGCGCGTCCGGACGCGTCACGCGCGCAAACACGCCAACCGGCGTTTGTGGCGAGCGCCCGGCAGCGAGCAATCCAGCGCGGATCGTGGGGGCAGCGGTCATACCCATATAAACAACGACGGTCATCTTCTCGTCGGTGAGCGTCGACCAGTCGACCTTGTCGGCGTCCTTTTCCTTGTGCGCCGTCAGGAAGGTGATGCGCAGCGCTTCGCGGCGATAGGTCAGCGGCGCCTCGAACATAGCCGCAGCGCCAAGACCTGCGGTGATGCCGGGAATAACGGAGTAAGCAACACCCGCTTCGCGCAGCGCTTCGATCTCCTCGCCACCGCGCCCGAAAATGAAGGGATCACCGCCCTTCAAGCGCACGGCGCGTTGCCCAGCTTTCGCGGCTTCGATCAGCAATTTGTGGATCGCATCCTGACCGATACCGGGCTTGCCGACCCGGCGCCCCACGGGAATGCGCGATGCATCCCGGCGGATGCGGTCGAGCACTTCGGGGGACACCAGTTCGTCGTAAAATACAACGTCGGCGTCCTGCAGCGCGCGCAACGCCTTGATGGTCAGGAGATCCGGATCGCCCGGCCCTGCTCCCACCAGCGTGACGCGACCTTCGACAACGCCGGCCTGCGCTGCACCCGCATAGATCGAGAGATCGGCGATTTCCGTCAGCGCCTTCTCGGCCTCGGTACCGCGCCCCGCCAGCACCAGCGCGCCGATCGGACCATCGACGATGCGCTCCCAGAACCTGCGACGTAACGGAGCCTCCGCGATCTTGTCGTTGATCGGTTTGCGCCAGCGCCCGATGAAGCCGGCGAGATCGCCGATCCGCGCAGGCAGCATCGCCTCGATCTTTTCGCGCACACGCCGCGCCACCACCGGCGACGCACCGCCGGTTCCGACGGCGACGACCACATCGCCGCGATCGACGATGGCCGGAAAGATGAAAGTGGAGTGCGCGAGCTCATCCATCACATTGACGGGCACGCCGCTCGCTTTGGCGCGCGCAGCCACCGCATGGCCGAGTTCACCGGCGCCGGCGCAGAGCACCGCGGTGATCCCCGAAAAATCGGCGGTCACCGGATCGCCCTCGACATGTTCAATGCGCGCCACGCCATCGGTATCGAGCCCGGACGTGTCACGATTGCCGTCCGTTGCGTACCAGCGAATCCGCGCACCGGCCGCCAGCAGCAGCCTCAGCTTGGCGCGCACGAGTTCGCCCTGGCCGACAAGAATGATCGGCCCGGTCTGCAAATCGAGGAAGACAGGCAGAAACCGCATACATACTCCGCTGCCCCGAAATTCGGGGGTTGACTGGAATTATATTCTATATATCTCTCGATAACGAGGCGCAAAGAGAAGATTTTATCTTCTTCGAGGCGTTCTAACTATAGAATTTTTGTCCTCAAACACCAAGCGTCGTAGATGCTTCTTCTCAATAACGGTCGGCCGATGCAGGAGTTGCGCGAAATCGCACCCGTGCCCGCCCCCCGTTGCGCAGCAAATTCCGGACCGTTTGCCGGGCAAAACGCCGCAGCCGCCGTTCCCGGACATCCGATCGCTCTCACTCACAGGGGACTACACGTGAACCGTTTCATTATCGCTCTCGCCGCCGGACTCGGCATTCTCGCGACTGCACCCGCCCAGGCGCAGACGCCGAACACGCTGCTCAATGTCTCCTACGACATCTCGCGCGAGCTCTATGCCGAGATCAACGTTGCTTTCGCCAAGCAGTGGAAGGCCAAAACCGGCCAGGACGTCACCATCAACCAGTCGCACAACGGCTCGTCGCGCCAGGCGCGCTCGATCCTCGAAGGCCTCGAGGCCGATGTGGTGACCTTCAACCAGGTCACCGACGTGCAGGTACTGTATGATCGCGGCAAGCTCATTCCGGCCGATTGGGCCAAGCGGCTGCCGAATAATTCCTCGCCTTATTACTCGCTGCCGGCCTTCCTCGTGCGCGCCGGAAATCCAAAGGGGATCAAGGATTGGGACGATCTGGTGAAGCCGGGCGTGCAGGTGATTTTCCCGAATCCGAAGACCTCAGGCAATGCGCGCTACACCTATCTGGCCGCCTATGCCTTCGCGAAGAACAAGTATGGTGCCGACAAGGCTGACGACTTCATCAAGAAGCTGTTCGCCAATGTCCCGGTGTTCGACACCGGCGGCCGCGCCGCCACCACGACCTTCGTCGAGCGCGGCACCGGCGATGTGCTGATCACCTTCGAGGCCGAGACCTCGTCGATCCGCGACCTTGCGGGCAAGGACAAGTATGAAGTGGTGGTACCACCGACCAGCGTGCTCGCCGAATTCCCGGTGACCGTCGTCGACAAATATGCCGACAAGCACGGCACGAAGGCCCTCGCGACCGCCTATCTCGAATTCCTGTATTCGCCGGAAGGCCAGGACATCGAAGCCAAGGGCTATAACCGCGTCACCGACAAGACCGTGATGGCAAAATACAAAGACAAATTCCCGGAAGTGAAGCTGTACCGCGTCGAGGACGAATTCGGCGGTTGGGACAAGCTGAATGCCGAACACCTCAATCCCGGCGCGAAGCTGGACACGCTGTTCGGCGGGAAGTGAACCACAAATTCCGTCATGCCCGGGCTTGACCCGGGCATCCACGTCTTGGCTGCAAATGGACTAAAGACGTTGATGGCCGGGAACATCTAGCGAAGCGGCGCTTCGCGCTTTGCCCGGCCATGACATGGGAGAGGACGGGCGCCTGCATTAGACGACCTCGCCGCATTCCCTTTCCGCGCAAATCGTCTAAGAGAAGCCCCAACGGCTTCACACACGGACCTTCCCTTGCGACGTAGCGTCATTCCAGGTTTCGGGCTCTCGCTCGGCATTACGCTCCTCTATCTCGGAGCGATCGTGCTGTTGCCGCTCTGCGCGCTGATCCTGAAAGCCTCGGACGTCGGGCCTGCGCAATTGTGGGACATCCTGTCGTCACCGCGCACACTGTCGGCCATCCGCGTCACGGTGACGATGGCGCTGGCGGCCACCGCATTCAACGCCATCTACGGCCTGCTGCTCGCCTGGGTGCTGGCGCGCTATCAATTTCCCGGCAAGCGCATTCTCGACGCGCTGGTCGACGTGCCCTTCGCGCTGCCGACCGCCGTGGCCGGCCTCGCGCTGACGGCGCTGTTTTCCAAGAAAGGCTGGTTCGGCGCACCGCTCGATGCACTTGGCATCCAGGTCGCCTACGCACCGCTCGGCATCGCCATCGCGATGGCCTTTACCAGCATTCCCTTTGTGGTGCGCACAGTGCAGCCGGTGATCGAGGATCTCGGCTCCGATGTCGAGGAAGCCGGCCGCTCGCTCGGCGCCAATGATCTGCAGATTCTCTGGCGCGTAATCTTCCCGGCGATCTTTCCGGCGTTCCTCGCCGGCTGCTCGCTGTCCTTCGCACGCAGCCTCGGCGAATTCGGCGCGGTGATTTTCATCGCCGGCAACCAGCCGATGAAGACCGAGATCGTTGCCCTGCTGACCTATATTCGGCTCGAGGAATACAACTACCAGGCTGCCGCCGCGATTGCCGTGGTAATGCTGGCGATGGCTTTCGCCATGCTGATTGTCACCAACGCGGTGCAGGCCTGGAACCTGCGTTATCTCGGCCGGGGAGATGTGTGATGTCGCATCCGACGAGTGAACGCGCCCATACCGAATGGATGGTGACGCCCGTCGGTGCCGGCCCGGTGACGCGCCGCGTGGTACTTGGCATCGTCGCGATCCTCACATTGCTGTTCCTGATCGCACCGCTGGCTTTGATCTTCAGTTCAGCGCTGTCGCAAGGCATCGGCACGTTTTTCAACAGCCTCACCGAGCCCGGCACGCAGCATGCCATTCTGTTGACAGTCACCACCGCGCTGATTGCTGTGCCGATCAACATCGTGTTCGGCCTCGCCGCGGCGTGGACGGTGACCAAGTTCGTCTTCCCAGGCCGCACGCTCCTCATTTCGCTGATCGAACTGCCCTATTCTATCTCGCCGATCGTCGCCGGCGTCGCCTATATCTTCGTCTATGGCTCGCAGGGCCTGTTCGGCCCCCTGATCGAAGCCATGGGCATCAAGGTGATGTTCGCACTGCCGGCGATCGTGCTCGCCAGCATGTTCGTGACCGCGCCCTTCGTGGCGCGTGAGTTGATCCCGCTCATGCAGGTGCAGGGCACCGATGAGGAAGAGGCCGCCGTCACACTCGGCGCTTCCGGCTTTGCGACCTTCATGCGGGTCACGCTGCCGAATGTGCGCTGGGCGGTGCTCTATGGCGCGATCCTGTGCAATGCGCGCGTGATGGGCGAATTTGGCGCCGTCTCCGTTGTCTCCGGCAACATCCGCGGCCAGACCACGACGCTGCCGTTGCAGATCGAACTTCTGTATCAGGACTACAATGTCGCCGGCGCCTTCGCAGCGGCAACGGTGCTGACGGCCGTGGCACTGCTCACCATCGTGATCAAGGTGGCGCTGGAGCGGATCTCGCCAGATCACGCGCAGGCCCCGGCCCGGCCGCCCGGCCACTGATCCCTTTAGGGGACTTCTCACCGGGTAGCGTTTGGCGTTAAAAGGTCCCATGGGCGCCGCGGTTTGGCGCCGTTTATGCTTATACTCCCTGAAATTAGAGCAGAATTGCCGCTTCTCGCGAGAAAGACACCATGAAACGCATCGACGCCCACGGACTGCAGATCGCCCCCGTCCTGTTCGACTTCATCGCCAAGGAAGCCGCCCCCGGGACCGGCATCCAGCCGGATGCGTTCTGGTCCGGCGTCGCCGCTCTCATCAAGGACCTGGGCCCGAAGAACCGCGAACTGCTCAAGGTGCGCGATACGCTGCAGGCCAAGATCGATGCCTGGCATCTGGCCAATAAGGGCGCCTTCGACATGAACGCCTATACGGCGTTCCTCAAGGAAATCGGCTACCTCCTCCCGGAGCCTGCGACCAAGCAGGTCGAAACTGCCAATGTCGATATCGAGATCGGCCAGATCTGCGGCCCGCAGCTCGTGGTGCCGCTCACCAATGCGCGCTACGCGCTGAATGCCGCAAATGCGCGCTGGGGCAGTCTCTACGATGCCTTCTACGGCACCGATGCGATCCCGCACGATCCGTCTGAAGGTGGCAAAGGCTACAACAAAGCACGCGGCGACAAAGTCATCGCCAAGGCCAAAGCCTTCCTCGATCAGGCCGCGCCGCTCGCTACCGGCAGCCACACCGATGTCACGGCCTACAGCATCATTGCGGGGCAGCTCTCGGCCAAGCTCAAGAGCGGCAACCTCACCGCGCTGAAGAACGAATCCCAGCTCGCTGGCTATCTCGGCGAGCTCGCCACCCCGACCTCGATCCTGCTGGTCAATAACGGCCTGCATATCGAAGTGAAGATCGATCGAACCAACACCATTGGCAAGGACGACTCCGCTGGTGTTGCCGACATGATCATGGAGTCGGCCGTCTCGACCATTCTCGACATGGAAGACAGCGTCGCCACCGTCGACGCCGACGACAAGGTGCTGGTCTATCGCAACACGCTCGGCCTGATGAACGGCACACTCTCGGCCGATTTCGAAAAGGGCGGCAATACGCTGAAGCGCGCACTCAATGAAGACCGTGTCTACAAGACGATCGACGGCAAGAACCTGACCCTGCATGGCCGCAGCCTGATGCTGATGCGCAATGTCGGCCATCACATGTTTACGGATGCGGTGCTCGACAGCGCCGGCGAGGAAATCCCGGAAGGCCTGCTCGACGCAGCTGTTGCTGGCCTGATCGCGATCCACGATCTCAAGAGCAAAGGTCCGATCCGCAACAGCCGCACCGGCTCGGTCTATATCGTGAAGCCGAAGATGCACGGCCCCGATGAAGTGGCGCTGACCTGCGAAATCTTTGCGCACGTCGAGAAGCTGCTGTCGCTGCCCGAGAACACCATGAAGGTCGGCATCATGGATGAGGAACGCCGCACCACGGTGAACCTCAAGGCCTGTATCCAGAATGCATCCAAGCGCATCATGTTCATCAACACCGGCTTCCTCGACCGCACCGGCGACGAGATCCACACGTCGATGGAAGCGGGTCCGATGATCCGCAAGAACGACATGAAGGCGACGCCGTGGATCAAGGCTTATGAAGAGTGGAACGTGGATGTCGGCCTGATCGATGGCCTGCCGGGCCATGCCCAGATCGGCAAGGGCATGTGGGCCGCGCCCGACAAGATGGCGGACATGCTCACGCAGAAGCTCGGCCATCCGCAGGCCGGCGCCACCACCGCCTGGGTGCCCTCGCCCACCGCCGCGACGCTGCACGCGTTGCACTATCATCAGATCGATGTCGCCACGCGCCAGAAGGATCTCGCCAAGGGCGGGCCGCGCGGCAAGCTCACCGACATCCTCACCATTCCGGTGTCGCAGTCGAACTGGGCGCCGGATGATGTGAAGCAGGAGATCGACAACAACTGCCAGGGTATCCTCGGTTATGTCGTACGCTGGATCGACCAGGGCGTCGGCTGTTCCAAGGTGCCGGACATTCATGGCGTCGGCCTGATGGAAGATCGGGCCACGCTGCGCATCTCCGCCCAGCACCTTGCCAACTGGCTGCATCAGGGCGTCATTACCAGGGATCAGGTGATGGAATCGCTGAAGCGCATGGCTGTGGTGGTGGACGAGCAGAACAAGGGCGACGCGCTGTATCAGAATATGGCGCCCTCGTTCGACGGCGTCGCCTTCAAGGCCGCCTGCGACCTGATCTTCGAGGGACGCACACAGCCGAACGGCTATACTGAATACATCCTCACGGCGCGCCGCCGCGAAGCGAAGGCGCTGGCTTGATACACTCTCTGTCGTCATGGCCGGGACAAGCCCGGCCATGACGAATGAGAGAATGTCGATCGCATCGGCTGCAAGCAAAAAAGCCCCGGCAAACCGCCGGGGCTTTTTTGTTAGTTCATCTCGCTAGAAAACCGCGATGTACTTCAGCAACGAGATCACACCGAGAATGATCACGACGACGCGGCAAATCTGCTTCGCGCGGCCGTCAATCGGCAACAGATTGATCAAGTACAGAATGAGAATGACGACGAGAAAAGTGATCAAGACGCCGACGAGCATGTGCGTATCCCCCCAGACTCAATGGAAATGAATTGCAGCCCCGGCCATCGCCGCAGCTGCTCAACAGTGATCCAACGTGGGCGAGAGCATTGGGTTCCCGGACCGGAACAAAAGAACCTCGCCAAACTAGGCACGCAAGCTGGCTCTCAGGTCACCGACGATCACGTAGAATCCGCGCCACAGCGGAGTGCCGAACCCGTGCGGAGAAGCAGAACCGATCAATCGCCGGGCATCGTCCTTCGCCGTGCCGCAAGAACGCTTACGCACCAACCACCTAAAGTAGCCGCATTCAAACCTATTTCATGATACGTGTGCAATCGGAAATATTTACCATTTGAAGCCTTACTAAATCAAATATTTGGGGGATTCATGATGTTCAATCGATTGACCGTTTCCGCATTGCTTCAATCTGTCATCGTGGTCATGGCGCTCTGCGTGGTCGCCGTTCTGGCAACGACAGCCTGGGGCTCCTACGGGCGGCTACGTTCAGCCAGCCGCATCTCGGTAATTGCGGACGCCTCCGCGAATGCCTTCAAGGCGATGCATAATCTGCGCACTGACCGTGCATCGACGAACCGGAACCTGAACAACGAGACAGTCATTCAGCCGGACGGAGAAAAATATCTCCGCTCCATTCGCGATTCCGAGATGCCGGCGATGCGAGCAGCGGCTGACCTCATTGCCACCATCGAATTCGCCGATCAAAAGACGCTGCACCCGACGCTGGTCCAGCTGGTCAACAAGCTGACCGCTCTGCAAACCGAGTCCTGGGACGCGATGAGCAAGCCGAAGGCGTCGCGCCGCGCAGCCCTCGGCAAGGAGTATATGGAGACCACGCAGGCGCTGCTTGAAACACTGGAGAAAGTGTCGGCCCAGCTCGCCGCTGCGGTGAACCACAACGATCCCATGATCGATCAATTACTGTCGATCAAACAGGCAGCCTGGCTGTTGCGCAACACCGCCGGCGAAGGATCCCTTCTCGTCGCGAACGGCCTTGCTGTCGGGCGCGCTACACCTGAGAATAAGCTCGCCTACACCAAGTTTGTTGGCGGCATCGATGCCGCCTGGAATGCGCTGGAATTGTCTGCGTCTGGAATGCAGCTGCCGCCCAACCTGGCTGCAACCATGGCTGCTGCAAAGGTGGCTTATTTCGACCCGCAATATATGGCCCTTCGTGACCGCGTCATGAACGCGCTGGTGAGCGGCGAAAAGCCCGAAATCACCGCGAGCGAATGGACTCCAATCACCGTTGATCGCATGGCCAGTGCAGTTACAGTCGCCGAACGAGCGCTGAATGAAGCCAAAAGCCACACCTTGACGCAGTGGACTGCCGCGCAGCACGCGTTGATCCTGCAACTGGCGCTGCTCGCAGCCGCGCTCGGCATAGCATTCGGCAGCATGGTTGCCGTCACCCGCCGCGTCATCACCCCGCTGCACACCATTCGCGATGCGATGCTGAAAGTCGCCGCAGGCGATCTCGTCGTCGATGCCGGCTATTCCGAACGGAAAGACGAAATCGGCGCGCTCGCCGGCGCTCTGGAGACCTTCAAGCAACAGGCCAAGGAGAAAGCACAGATCGAACAGCAGGAGCGCAATCGCAACGCCGACGCGACCCAGCGGCAGCAGGCCATCGAACAGCACATCGGGACCTTCGAGGTCCAGATGCGCGATGCGCTCAACGCGCTCGGCAACGCGTCCGATCAGATGAACACCACATCGGATGGCATGGCGGTCGTGTCCAGCCAGACCAATGCCCGCGTGCAGGTCGCCGCAAAAGCTTCGGGCGAAGCCTCCCTGAACGTGCAGAATGTCGCCTCGGCCGCCGAACAGCTGAGCTCGTCGATCAACGATATCAGCCGGCAGGCCGCGCACGCCGCGGGAATCGCCAGTCGCGCCGTCAATCAGGCGCAGGAAACCGACGGCACCGTCCAAGGCCTCGCCAAGACCGCCAACCGGATCGGCGAGGTGGTCGGGTTGATCAACGATATCGCCTCGCAGACCAACCTGCTAGCGCTCAACGCCACTATCGAAGCCGCGCGCGCTGGCGAGGCCGGACGCGGCTTTGCGGTCGTCGCGTCGGAAGTGAAGTCACTGGCCAGCCAGACCGCCAAGGCAACCGACGATATTTCCGAGCAGATCGCAGATATCCAGAAGGTCGCCAATGAGGCCATCGAGGCAATCAAGTCGATCGGCGGCATCATCGGCGAAGTCAATGAAGTAGCAACCGCCATCGCCGCAGCCGTCGAAGAACAGGGAGCCGCGACACAAGAGATCACCCGAAGTACGCAGCAGGCCGCCGATGGCACCCGCAATGTGTCGGACAACATCGCTGGTGTGAGCGCCGATGCGGACGCCGCTGGCGCTGCCGCGCAGGATGTGAAGGTAGCCTCGGAAACGCTAGCCACGCAGACGCGCCAGCTCGGCACTCAGGTGACGGACTTCCTCGGCAAGATCCGGGCTGCCTAGGCAGGCCTCATCAGTCACGTCATCGAGCCCTGACAAGTATCAAAAGCCCCGGCATTGTCGGGGCTTTTTTTGTTGAAGCAGCGCCGGGCACGACAATCTTCTACCTTAAGTGGCGATATTAGAAAAGAATTTATCAGAACGAGCATGAGCGTGAATATTTACCAATTGCAGCCTTAAATACCAAAATATTTTTTGGGGGATTCATTGTGCTTCATCGATTGACCGTTTCCGCATTGCTCAAGTCCGTGATCGCCATCATGGCGGTCTGTGTCGTCACATTCCTCGTTCTCAGCGCGTGGGAATCATATGGGCGCCTCAACGTCGCGGGGCGCATGTCGACGATCGCCGAGGCATCCGGCCATGTGTTCAAGGCAATGCACAATCTGCGCACCGACCGGTCCACGACGTTCCGCACGTTGAACGCCGATGTCGTGATCCAGCCCGATACCGAGGCCTATCTGCGCCGTATCCGCGGCGCTGAAATGCCGGCAATGAAAGCAGCAGGAGAATTGCTGGTCACCGCCGACTTCCCCGGCAAGGCAACGCTGGTGCCCGAGTTTAACCGGCTGATGCAGGCCTTGATCGCGCTGCAGACAGAATCCTGGGACCAGATGAGCAAGCCGAAGGCCTCGCGCCGCGCCGGCCTTGCCAAGGAATTCCAGGACAATGTCGATTCCGTTCTGGCCATGCTTGAAAAAGTCTCGTCAGCCCTCACCGCCGCCGTAACCCACAACGATCCGGTGATCGATCAATTGCTGTCGATCAAGCAGATGGCCTGGCTGATGCGCAACACATCGGGCGACGCCTCCGTCATTGTGTCGAACGCGCTCGCGGTCAACAAGATCTCGCCGGAGCTGCAGCGAAGCTATGTGAAGCTGACGGGCGGCATCGAAACTGGATGGAATGCGCTGGACATCGCATCGTCGGGAACTGAACTGCCGCAAGGTCTCATCACGGCCCTTGCCGCAGCGAAAGCATCCTATTTCGATCCTCAATACTTGGCACTGCGCGACCGCCTGATTCAGGCTGTCGCAACCGGCGAGAAGCCCGAAATGCCGGCGACGGCCTGGACACCGCTCACCGTCGACAAGATGAGCACAGCCGTGGTCGTAGCCGAACGCGCGCTGGACGAGGCCAAGAACCACAGCCTTGTGCAGTGGTCTGCTGCGCAACGCTCATTGATCCTGCAACTGGTGCTACTGGGGGCCGCCATCATGCTCGTCGTTGGCGCCATAGTCACTATCACGCGCCGTGTCACCACGCCGCTGCTCACCATCCGCGACGCGATGCTGAAAGTGGCGGGCGGCGATCTCACCGTCGATGCCGGCTATGCCGATCGCCAGGATGAAATCGGCGGGCTGGCCGGTGCGCTGGAGACCTTCAAAAAGCAGGCGATGGAAAAAGCCGAGATCGAGGCGCAGGAACGCCATCGCAATGCCAATGCGAGCCAGCGCCAGCAGGCCGTCGAGCAGTATATCGGCATGTTCGAGATCCAGATGCGCGACACGCTGGGCGCCCTTGGCAGCGCCTCTGACCAAATGAATACGACATCTGACGGCATGGCCACTGTGTCCAGCCAGACCAATGCCCGCGTGCAAGATGCTGCGCGCGCCTCCGGCGAAGCCTCAGCGAATGTGCAGAACGTTGCCGCTGCGGCGGAGGAGCTGAGTGCCTCGATCAACGACATCAGCCGCCAAGCATCGCATGCGGCCGGCATCGCCAGCCGCGCCGTCAGCCAGGCACAGCAGACCGACAATACCGTTCAGGGCCTCGCCCAGACAGCGAACCGGATCGGCGAAGTCGTCGGGCTGATCAACGACATCGCCTCGCAGACCAACCTGCTAGCACTCAATGCCACCATCGAAGCTGCGCGCGCCGGCGATGCCGGACGGGGCTTTGCGGTCGTTGCGTCCGAAGTGAAGTCGCTGGCCAGCCAGACGGCCAAGGCGACCGAGGATATTTCCGAACAGATCGCGGATATCCAGAAGGTCGCCAATGAGGCCATCGAAGCCATCAAGTCGATCGGCGGCATTATCGGCGAAGTGAATGAAGTCGCCACCGCGATTGCGGCTGCGGTCGAAGAACAGGGCGCGGCGACGCAGGAAATCACCCGCAGCACCCAGCAGGCGGCCGATGGCACCCGCAACGTGTCGGACAATATCAGCGGAGTCAGTGCCGACGCCGACGCAGCCGGTGCAGCCGCTCAGGATGTGAAGGTGGCATCAGAGACCCTGGCGACGCAGACACGCCAGCTCGGTACTCAGGTAACGGACTTCCTCGGGAAGATCCGCGCGGCTTAAGCGCAATCGATCACGTGGCGCGGATTATTCCCGCGCCACGACCGGCATGCGCTCATATTTCGCCTGCACCGACGGCGACACCGGCGACATGTTCAGCGATGCACCGCGTTTGTCAGCGCCGCGGCCAGTGACCATCAGCCCATCGGCACCGGCGACGATATCGCCTTTGCGCAGTGTTGGATCGTTCTCGAGCTTCACCGGTGCCAAACCGATCTGGTCCTTACCGTTGCAGGTGCACCCGGCCACCAGTTCGGTGCGATACTTGAATGCATTCGGCAGCTCGGAATAGGGCTTGCCGCTCTCGGTCGCCGCCGTGTCGATACTGCTGCCATAAACAACCTTGGTATCGCTCGCCGGACAGAAATTATTGCACGACGCCGCGCGGCTCTGACTGTCGGTCGCTGATATCGGGAAGTAACGCCCATCGCACGTGCGCACGCAAAAAGCCTGACGCCCGCCGCTTGCTGCGCGAGGGCGCTGCTCCTGCACCGGCGGACCTTCATTGACGAAAGGGAGCGAGATATCCGGGCCACGACCACGCGCCATCCCGCCGAACAATGCCGAGAAGAAATCCTGTGCCTGCGCTGGGGCGGCACCGAGCATGACAATCGCCGTAACCGCGCCGAGAGCCATCCGTTGTCCTGGAAATCGGGTCATGGGGCCTCCAACGCGGCATCAAAGCAGAATGATCGACTCTCAGTAGAGCGACGACGCGGAAAGGTTCATCGCCTGACGGCCCGGAGCCTGCTGCACGCCGGCAGGGCGAACCGAGATCGATGTGACGCTGCGCGGTGCCGGAGCCGTGCGCGCCTCATAGTGTGGGGCAACGGACTTCGGCAGCACCACAACCCTGGTCCCAACGCTGACGCGACTGAAAAGGTCCTGCACATCTTCATTGGTCAGGCGGATACAACCCGACGACACGAACTTGCCGATGGTTGACGGATCATTGGTGCCATGGATGCGATAAGCGCTGGAGCCGAGATACATCGCGCGGGCACCGAGCGGGTTGCCGGGGCCGCCAGCCATGAAGCGCGGCAGATAGGGCTGGCGCGCAATCATTTCCTGCGGCGGATGCCAATCCGGCCATTCCGCCTTGCGCGTGACAGTCTGCGTTCCGGACCAGGTGAATCCTTCGCGGCCAACACCGACGCCGTAGCGAATCGCGCGGTTGTTGCCGAGCACATAATAAAGCTGGGTATTGCCGGTATCGATGATCACTGTGCCCGGCGCTTCGCGGGTCATATAGCCGACTTCAGCGCGGCGCAGGCGCTCGGGGAGAGCGGCATCCATATTTTCCCGCACCCGCGGTGCAGCCATCACGTCGTCGTCCGGTGGAAACGCGCTTTGCGCAGCCGGTGCATAGTTCATCACCTGCGCCGATGCGCTGGAGATGAACGGCGGAGCAACGATCAGAGTGGCTGCAACAACGAGCGCGCTTGTGAGACGCAGCGACAGCTTGCGGTTTCCAGATGATGCCTGTGACATGTGACTGCCCCGTTTGGCGACGCGTCATCGTCGTGATGACCGCAACCAACTGCGCCGAAGCCTCACGGTTCCCTCCCCGCGGGCGTTCACCGAATGATTTGTCAACCAAGGAACCATCACGAAATCGCGACGGAACTTTTGCGGTATGCTCGTGTTGTAAAGCCCGATCGCATGTCAGCGATCTGACGCGCGAACGCGGTCTGCGCGACCAAATGGCGGCATGTCGGGACAGCTCATGAGTGAAGTCCGCGCTCTCCCCGAAAAGCCTGCAGGCACGCCGGTGCCCGAGAGCAAGATCGAGCAGCCGCCGGTGTTCCGTCGTGCCGAAGTGGTTGCTTTCACGCTGGTATCGATGCTGGTGATCACCGTGATTACGGTGCTCTATGTCGCCAAGGCATTCTTCCTGCCAATCGTGACAGCCTTCATCATTGGCACCATGTTGTCGCCCGCAGCGAGCTTTCTCGAAAAGCGCCGCATTCCGCGATCCGTCTCGGCAGTCCTGATCGTTATCTTGGTCTGCGCCGGGCTCGCCTTCATCGTGGGGCTTATTTCGTCCCCGCTGATGGAATGGACGACGCGGCTCCCCGAACTAGGTTCGCTGCTCAAGAACAAGCTGCATGTCTTCGACCGACCGCTGGCGCTCTGGCACCAGATACAGAGCATGTTCAGCAGCGCCGAAACGCTTGCGACAACAAAGTTCGAATTGCCCAAGATCGACTGGGTGCAGCCAACCGTCGAATTCCTGTCGCCAACCTTCACCGAATTCCTGCTGTTCTTCGCCACGCTGGTGCTGTTCATCGCAAGCTGGAAAGACCTGCGCCGCGCGCTGGTGATGAACTTCGCCGATCACGAATGGCGGCTGCGGACGCTGCGCATTCTCAATGCCATAGAGACCAGTCTTGGCGAATATCTGCTGATGGTCACCATGATCAATTTCGGAGTCGGCATTGCCACCGGCGTGATCTGCGCGGCCACCGGCATGCCCAACCCGGCCGGCCTCGGCGCGCTGGCAGCCACGCTCAACTTCTTCCCGATCATCGGCCCCGTCGCCATGTTCGTCATCCTGGTCGCAGTCGGCATCATTTCGTCGGAGACGATCGCCGCAGGCATGATCGCGCCGCTGCTGTTCGTCGGCCTCACCTTCATGGAAGGCCACTTCATCACGCCCACGATCATCGGACGCAAATTGCAACTCAACGCGCTGGCGGTGTTCATCGGGCTGGCGTTCTGGACCTGGCTCTGGGGCCCGATGGGCGGCTTCCTGGCGGCGCCGATCCTGATCGTCGGGCTGATCCTGAAAGAGCATTTGATGCCGATCAATTCGCCGCAGTTGCCGCCGGATTAATCCAGCTCTACTGATGGAACCTACGGTCTAACCGGGCGTTTCTGCATTGGATTTTCAGTATCAGGGGAGCTTCGCATGGCGGATATCGATGGCCTGGATGAACTCAAGAAACTGACCGACAAAGCAACCTATAGCCGCCTTCAGAAGGATCTCACCGCCGTGAAAAACGATGTTGCAGCCCTGACCGACCAGATCACCGACGCGCTTAATGCCTTTACCGGCCAAGCTACTAAACAAGCCCGCCGCGGCGTCAAGCAAGCCCGTGCGGACGCCGAAGACATGATGTCCGACATGCGGGAGCGCGGCAGCGCGGCCTACGATGCTGCGCATGACGCAGCCTATTCACTGGAGGAAACGCTGGAAGACAGCATCACCCAGCGCCCATTGGCTGCAGTCGGCCTGGCGCTCGGCTTAGGCGTGCTGATCGGGATGGCTTGGCGCCGCTGAGCACATGCGCAGAATTGAGATGTGATGACTGGCGGTGCCTAATGGTGCCGTCAGTTTTCTTTGTATTTTAGAGTTCGGGTTCGGGGGCTTTCATGCTGAAGAGTATCATCGACGACCTGAAGAACAGCACGGGCAACAGCCTGCGCATGACTTCACTCATGGCACTGGCTGGTGTTGCCGGCTTTATGGCACTGTGTTTCCTGTGTGCGGCGGCTTTCATCACGGTGATGCAGCGCTACGGCGTCGTTGAGGCCTGCCTCACCATCGCCGGCATCTTTTTGGTCATCGCGGCGATCTTCGCACAGATCTATGCGACCAAGCAGAAGCAGGCCCGCGAGCGCGCAGCAGCCGCGGCGCGCGCAGCGGCCAGAGCTGCTGCGAATGCGCCGCTGATCGATCCGATGCTGGTGGCGACCGGCATTCAGATCGCGCGCACGCTCGGCCTCAAGAAGGTTATTCCGCTGCTAGCGCTGGTCGGCGTCGCACTTGGCTATATGGCCAATCGCAGCAGCACTGCGGCAGATGATGATACGAATGAAACCGGCGACCCCGATGAGGTCGCCGACGATTGATTTAAATTGTCAGCGTGAAGATCAGGTCACGCAACGACCCGGCTGCAGCATCTTTGCCATCTCGCTGAGCACACTCACAGGCGGTTCGCAACCCACCGCCGCACGCTGCGGTTTGGCATTCATGGGAAGAGGCCGGATATTGACGGCTTCATTTTTGGTTGGAGCCACCACGGGCGCGACGCCCATCCGCAGAAGGACCGACGTATCCGACAGTCCCTGAACGCGGAACGAGAGAGTCTGGCTCTGCTCATTCTGTGTGGTAATTAGTGATGCCCGGTCGCCCTTGGGAGCCCGGTTGACGCCGCTGGACGCAGTCGTGTCTGAATCCGTCAACGTGCCCCGCAGATCATTGCCGGAAGCATACTGGATGGCGCCGAACATGGTCGCTCCGGCGACCATTCCCAAGACCAAGCTGGATACCTTTGACATGTGAGCCTCGCCTGCCCTGCGCCGCGTCGTTGCGTGGCGCTCATAGTAGGAACGTGCGTCAAGGCTCTAGGTTCAAGAACGGCGATCACTTAACCGTGTGTTAAATAATTTGACGCCCGCGGGAACGCTTTTCACCCTCGCGCGTCTTCCCGGGAGCCGGTCGTCCCCTGCCCCAATTGACCGGCGACGCGGGGTGGAGCTGTGGTGATGCCAGCTGCACCCCGCATTCTTTTGAGGGATAGGTAAGGCTATCTCACCCTTCGAAAGAATCGCGGGCAGAGGTATTTCCCTGCCCGCGACGCTCGGTTCATAGAGTTATCTGCTCGGCTTACTTCTTGCTCATCACCATTGGGCATGCACTCGCCGAGAGCGGCGAGAACGCGTCTTCGCCCTTCACCGTGGCGAGGATTCTGAACACGTCATAGCTATCGGTGACCTCGGAAGGCTTCTTGACCTCGGCAAGATACATGTCGTGGACCATCAGATTGTCCGGACGCAGCTTGCCGTTGCGTAGGAAGGCATCGTCAAAGGTACGCCCCTGCAGATCCTTGACCACGGCGGCAGGATCCTTGGTATTCGCGGCCTCCACCGACTTGATGTAGTTCAGCGTCGAGGAATAGACACCGGCCTGCATCATGCTCGGCGGCTTGCCCATCTTGGCAGCGTAGCGCTTGGAGAATGCACGCGTGCGGTCGTCCATGTTCCAGTAGAAGCCGGACGTCACCAGCAGGCCTTGCGCGCTCTTCAATCCGACGCTGCGGATGTCATTCACGTCGATCAAGAGCGCAATCATCTTCTGATCACCGCCCATCAAACCAAACTCTTCTGCCTGCTTGATGGCATTCTGCGTGTCGCTGCCGGCATTGGCGATGGCAATGACCTTGGCGCCCGACGACTTGGCCGTCAGAAGCTGCGAGGAGAAATCCGCCGTGTTGATCGGATGCGGCGCACGGCCAAGCGCCTTGCCGCCGCCCTTCACGGCAACTTCCGTCACGTCACGCTCGAGCGCCTGACCAAAGGCATAGTCCGCCACAACGAAGAACCATGTGTCCCCACCGCGCTGAAGCATCGCCTTGCCGGCGACATTGGCCAGCGCGTAAGTATTGTAGGTCCACTGAATGAAGTTCGGCGAACAGAACTTGCCACTGAGATCCGCCGAACCGCCCGCCGACGTGATAAACATCTTGTTGCGGTCCTTGGCGAAGGTCTGCACGGCGATGCAAACAGACGACACCGGCACGTCGAGAATGACGTCGACGCCTTCCTGATCATACCACTGGCGCGCAATATTGCCCCCGACATCGGGCTTGTTGAGATGGTCGGCCTGGATCAGCTCTATCGCCTTGCCAAGCACCTTGCCGCCGCATTCCTCGATCGCGAGCTGCGCTGCCGCTACCGAGCCCTGCCCGCCATTGTCAGCGAACAGACCCGTCATGTCGGACAGCACACCAAACTTCAGTGGAGTATCCGCAGCGGCACGAACGATCGCCGGAGAAAAAACTGCAGCGCTGACGCCGGTTGCACCGAGGCCAGCTAGGAATGTACGTCGCTTCATCAATAGTCCTCCCGTTTTTAGTTTTTTGGTATGAAAGTATCGTCGTCCTGTTGTGACGAAGATCATGGTGAGCCGGATGACGCTCCTTTGGCCGGCAGCTCGAATTCAAGCAGCGCAGAGCTGAATGATTTCCCGTGCGTATCCAGCGCGAGCGATCGCACAACACCGCCACCGAGCGCGCCCGTCAGCACGAAGTTCAGCGCGCCGAGCGCCGGCAATTCATAGCGCGTGACGGTGCCGGTGATGGTGTCGCCGAAATGGTCCGCGACGCGATCGGCGGTCACATGCTCGGCCAGAAACGCGAATTCCCCCATATCGAAAGCGATGACAGAAATATTGGACGTGTCGCCCTTGTCGCCGCTGCGTGAATGCGCGATCTCACGGAGTTTCATGGTCAGACCTCCATGAATGTGACTGATGACGTCACGACAGTTTCGGGCAGCAAAGCCGAAGCGACGCCGACGATTTCGCGTGCCGATTTCCAGGCCCCGCCGCCGCCGGCGGGTCCATTGGTGTAGAGCGTTTCGACCTCGTTGCCGATCTTCACGGCCTCTGCGAGCGAGTCGGTACGCCCGGCGACGCGGATGCGGACTTCATAGGGATCACGGCCTTCGGCCAGGGCGTCACCATGCAGCGCATTGACGCCGATCAGGTCGAACCGGCTCTCCGTCATCTTCACGCCGGTGAGCGTGAGGCGTTCGCGCACAATCTCAAGCGCCAGACGCCCCCGCGCCACGGCATTGGCACCAGCATAGGAGATCTCGCCCTCACCGATATAGCTGTCGAGATAGCCGACAGACGTCTTCAGCAAGCCCGTCTTCGGCGCTCCGCTTCCACCTGTGACATGGATGCGATCCGGTCCGACCTCCTCGACACGCACCTGCGAAAAATCGGCAACCACATCCGGCTGGTAATAGCGGGTCGGATCATGAATTTCGTAGAGCAACTGCTCCGCCACCGTCGCACGCGTGATCTGCCCGCCGGACCCCGCGACCTTGGTGACGACGAGATCGCCGTCTTCGCGCACCTCGCCGATCGGGAAACCAAGCCGCGCGAGACCCTGCACGTCCTTGACGCCGGGATCGGCGAAATAGCCGCCGGTGATCTGGCCGGCGCATTCGAGGAGATGGCCGACCATGGTGCCCTTGCCGAGCAAATCCCAGTCCTCCATCGCCCAGCCGAATTCATGCACCAGCGGCCCGAGAAACAGCGCCGGATCGGCCGCCCGCCCTGTAATGACGACATCCGCACCGCCGGCCAGCGCCTCGGCGATGGGGGCTGCGCCTGTGTAGGCATTAGCTGAGATCACGCGGTTACCGAGAGCTTTGACGGAACCGCCTTCGTCCAGCGCAACGTCGGAATTTCGCGCCTGGTCCAGCACATCGTCGCCAGTCACTGCCGCGACTTTCAATCCGGTCAGACCAAGCGCCTTGGCGATGTCACACGTCGCCTGCGCCGCCGCGACGGGATTCGCCGCGCCCATATTGGTGACGATCTTGACGCCATTCTTTCGACAGATCGGGAGCACCGCCTTCATGCGGTCGGCGAGCAGCGGATCGAAGCCGCCCTGCGGATCCTTCAAGCGGTCCTGTTGGGCCAGCGCGATGGTGCGTTCGGCAAGGCACTCGAAGACGAGATAATCGAGGTTGCCGCTTTCGGCGAGTTCGATTGCCGGTTCGATCCGGTCACCCGAATAGCCGGCACCAGATCCGATCCTGATGGTGCGCACGAGCAGTTCTCCCTGGATCAAACTTGCCTGCAGTCACATCGCGAATAACGCGATCGCCGCATGCCCATCTCCCGATCGCTTTTTGACGGACACGCCACAGGCCCGAGCAGGCGATCACGCGCATGTCGCTTTGGGCGCATTGAAGCCAGAAGCTTCCCTCTATTCAATTGAATTAATTCTATCCCATTGATAGAAATCATCTATGGATGTGAATCTCCGGCAGATCCGGTCTTTCGTCGTCGTTGCCCAAGCCGGCAGCTTCACCCGCGCCGCGGAGTTGCTGCATCTGGCGCAGCCGACGCTGACGGTTCAGATCAGGCGCCTCGAAGAAACCCTCGAGGTGAAACTGTTCGATCGCAACACCCGCTCCGTCGAACTGACGCGGGTCGGCCGCGAACTGCTGCCGGTGTTTCAGCGCATGATCCGCGATCTCGATGCCGTCGTCGTGGATACTCGCGATATCGCGGCCAAGCGCCGGGGCGTCGTCCGGATCGCGGCGCTTCCCTCGGTCGCCGCGGGTGCCCTGCCCGAGGCCATCAAGTCGTTTCGCGAGTTGCAGCCCGGCGCATCTTTCGTCCTGAAGGACGTGATCGCCAACCGCGTCCTTGACCTCGTCCGCTCAGAAGAGGTCGATCTCGGCATCATGGGCGGCAGCGTCACCGGTCACGACGTGGACGTGCTGCTCGAAGTGCGCGACCGCATGCATGTGGTGTTTCCGGCGAAGCACCCGATCGGCGGCATCCGCAAGGTCACCATCGAGGATCTGATGAAATATCCGCTGGTGCTGATGGATCCCGCGACCAGCGTCCGCGCGGTCGTCGACAGCGCCTTCCTGATCGCGGGACACATCGCGCAGCCGACCTGCGAAGCGACCTATATGATGACGGCTATCGCCATGGTCCGCGCCGGCCTGGGCATCACCATCCTGCCCGGCTCCGCTCGCGAGATCGGCGCGGAGCCGGACCTCCGCTCGCGGCAGATCGACGTCGCGGATTTCTCGCGGGCCATCACCATCATCAAGAAAGCCGGCCGCACGCTGCCGCCGATCAGTGAAGCCTTTGGCGATCACCTCGCCAAATCAATCGGCGCGCAGCCGTTATTCGCGCGCCGCTGATACCCGCGATTACTTCATCGCGTCATAGACTGCGAAGCTGTAGGCACCTTCCGGCTTCTTGGTAATCACGGGATCCGAACCGCCAGACATCAGCGTCGCAACGGTGCGATCATAGTCCTTGACGTCGAGCTTGCCATTGGCATCGCCGAGCAACTTGCTGACCTCGGTCATCATGCGCTTCTGGTCTTTGGCAGTCTTGGCGCCCGTGGAGTCGCCAGCCAGGATGATCTTCACGGCTTCGTCGGGATTGGCCTTGGCATAGTCCCAGCCCTTCATCGACGCCTTCACAAATTTCGCCATCTTGGCGACGAAGGCGGGATCCTTGAGGTTCTTGTCGAGCACCCAGAGACCATCCTCCAGCGTGGCGACGCCCTCGTCCTCATATTTGAACACGGTGAGCTGGCTCGGCTTGTAGCCGCCGTCGATCACCTGCCAATATTCGTTATAGGCCATGGTCGACACGCAATCGGCCTGCTTCTGCAGCAGCGGATCGACATTGAAGCCCTGCTTGATGATCTTGACGCCCGCCGGCGAGCCATCGGTCTTGTAGCCCAGCTTCGACATCCAGGAGAGGAACGGATATTCGTTGCCGCCATACCAGACGCCGGTGACCTTGCCCTTCAGATCGGTCGGCTTCTTGATGCCGGTCTCGGCGCGGCAGGTGAGTTCGAGTCCGGACTTCTTGAAGGTCTGCGAGATATTGACCAGCGGCACGCCCTTCTCGCGCGAAGCCAGCGCCGAGGGCATCCAGTCCACCACCACATCGGCACCGCCGCCGGCGATCACCTGCGGCGGGGCGACGTCGGGACCGCCCGGCTTGATGGTCACGTCAAGCCCGGCCTCCTTGTAGAAGCCCTTCTCCTTGGCGACGAAGTAGCCAGCGAACTGGGCCTGCGCGACCCACTTCAACTGGACGGTGACCTTGTCCGCTGCCTGCGCAGAGCCGAGCGACAGGGTCATCGCCGCGCCAAGTGCCATGATCTTCTTCATGCCCAACTCCGGAATTGGCGAACCTGCCGATTTAGGCTCGCATGGATGGATGCCAAAACGTGGTCGCGCGCTCGGCCAGCGCAACAAGTCCATAAAACGCCATACCCGCGATCGCGGCGAGCGCGATCTCCGCCCACACCATATCGAGCGCCATGCGCCCGGCTTCCGTCGAAATACGAAAGCCGATGCCTTGCGTCGGCGTGCCGAAGAATTCCGCGACGATCGCCCCGATCAGGGCAAGTGTGGCATTGATCTTCAGTGCATTGAAGATGAAAGGTAGAGCAGCGGGAAGATACAACTTGATCAGAGTCTGGGCATAGCTCGCGCCGTAGGAGCGCATCAGGTCACGTTCGATGTCGCCGGCCGCTTGCAGGCCGGCCAGCGCATTTACCAGCATCGGGAAAAATGTCACCAGCGCCACCACGGCGGCCTTCGACGGCCAGTCGAAGCCGAACCACATCACCATGATGGGCGCGACGCCAACCAGCGGCAGTGCCGAGAAGAAGTTACCCAAGGGTAGCAGCCCGCGGCCGAGAAATTCGAAGCGATGTGCGAGGATCGCGACCAGCAATCCTGCGGAGCAGCCGATGGCGTAGCCGATCAGCACGCCGCGGATGAAGGTCTGCACGAAATCCGCGCCCAGTATCGGCAGTGATGCCATGAACTTCGCAGCAGCTGCGCTCGGCGACGGCAGCAGCACCGGCGGCACGCCCGCCCCGCGCACCACAACTTCCCAGAGATAGAACACGGCCGCACCGAACAGCAGCGGAATGGCGAGATCGATGACCTTGCGAAAGGCGCTGTTGCGCGGCTTCAACCCGGCCAGCGCGACGACGCAGATCCAAGATGCCAGCCAGACGCCGATCACGACCATCCAGAAGCCTGATGCCGCATCGCCGGCGATCAAGGGATCGCGGAGCAGCATCAGTGTCATATCCGCAGTGATGCCTGCCCCGACAAGCCCGATCACTATGGCAGGCAGGCCACGGAAGCCGGCAGCGAAAGCGAACACAAGCACGATGACGCCGGTCAGCAGAAACGTCAGCGGGCGCGCCATCAGCGCGGCGACAGGCACACCCGAGAGCGGCAATGGCAGCATCAGCGTGATCAGCACGCACACCGCCGACATGATGAAGCCCAGGCGGATCTGGCGACGATTCATGCCCGCGCCCCCATCCGCTGCGCCACCTTGCGTTCGGCATAGCTGACGATGGCGATCAAACCAGAAGCCAAAACGGCTGCGGCAAACAGCGCCGACCAGATCTGGATGGTCTGGCCGTAGTACGAGCCGGCCAGCAAGCGCGCGCCGATGCCGGCCTCGGCACCGGTCGGCAGTTCAGCGACGATGGCGCCGATCAGCGAGATGGTGATGGCGACCTTGAGGCTGGCAAAGAGATAGGGCACCGCCGAGGGCCAGCGCAGTTTCGACAGCACCTGCCTAGATGTCGCCGACCATGTCCGCATCAGATCCATCTGCATCGGATCGGGCGAGGTGAAGCCCTTCACCATGCCGATGGTGATGGGGAAGAAGCTCAGATAGGCCGAGATGATCGATTTCGGCAGCAGGCCCTGCAGGCCGATGGCACCGAGCACCACAATGAAGATCGGCGCCAGCGCCAATATGGGCACCATCTGCGAGCAGATGATCCACGGCATCAGGCTGCGCTCCAGCACGCGGCTGTGCACGATGGCGAGCGCCAGCACGATGCCGAGCAGCGCGCCCAGCGCGAAGCCGAGCAGCGTCGCCGACAGCGTCACCATGGAATGATAGACGAGGCTACGCGGCGCCGTCGGCGCATAGCCGAACACGCCGTCGATGAAAGCACCTACCACCTGATGTGGCGCCGGCAGCAGCGGCCGTTCCGCGCTCATGGTGCCTTCCAGCAATTCCATCGTCGTGTAAGGCGCTTCCTCGCGCTCGAAGCCGCCGCGCACAAGCGACAGGTTCATCAGCACGGCGCCGATGTACCAGACGACGATCAGCACCGCGACAATGGTCACCACCGGCGCGCTACCCTTGACCAGCGGATGCGTGCGCCATGCCGCACGCGCGACCGGCATCGTATCCACCGTGCTACTCGTCATAGGAATGTCCGGCGCGCAGCCCGGTGCGCACGCGCTGCGCGATCGCCATGAATTCCGGCGTCTCGCGAATTTCCAGCGTGCGGTCGCGCCGGAAATTGCAGTCGATGATATCAGTGATACGGCCCGGCCGCGGCGACATCACCACGATCTTGGTGGAAAGAAACACCGCTTCGGGAATCGAATGCGTCACGAACAACACGGTCTTGCGGGTCTTGGCCCAGAGCTGCAGGAGCTGTTCGTTGAGATGATCGCGCACGATCTCATCCAGTGCTCCGAACGGCTCGTCCATCAGCAGCAATTCGGGATCGAACGACAGCGCCCGTGCGATGGAAACCCGCTGCTGCATGCCGCCGGAGAGCTGCCAGGGAAATTTCCGCTCGAAGCCGGTGAGATTGACGAGGTCGAGGTAGCGCGCGGCGCGCTGCTTTTGTTCGGTCGGCGAAAAGCCCATCAGCTCCAGCGGCAGCTTGAGATTGGCCTCGATGCTGCGCCAGGGAAACAGCGCCGGCGCCTGAAATACATAACCGTAATTGCGCCCGAGCCGCGCCTGCTCCGCGCTCATGCCATTGACAGTGACGCTCCCAGAGCTTGGCTGCTGCAGATCCGCGATCACACGCAGCAGCGTGGTCTTGCCGCAGCCGGAGGGACCGATGAAGGAGACGAACTCCCCGCCACTGATTTGCAGATCGACATTGGATAGCGCTTCGACCTTGCCGTCGGCCGTATCGAAAGTGAGCGACACCTTGCTGACATCGACCGCAACGGGGCGTGTCACTGTGGATTGATAGATATGAGGTTCAGCGTCGGCAGTTGAGTTCATGCGCACCGGTTCGACCAGAAGGGTCACGCAGCCCCGCCAGCCCGTCAAAGCCTATGAGCCCTGCGGGACGTGGCAATTTGCCGCTTATCGAGGGATGATATCGGCATTGATCGCTGCATCAACACAATACTGTCAGCCCCCTCCTTCTGCCCGCTGATAGTTTGCGCAAGCGAAGAGGACTTATTGAGCAGGTATCATCCGGCGCGCTCTGGATGGCTTCTGGCCAAACGAAAGCGGCCGGGCACATGGCCTAGCCGCTTCGATGTCAATCAATACCAGCGAGATCAGGACGCCCGAAGTTAGGGCGCCTTGAAATCAGGATGCCTTGGCTGTCTTGTTCTTTGAGTTGCGCTGGAAGAACAGCGCCTGGCTGGCGACGGCCGAGACCATCGCGGGCTGGAACGGCTTCGAGATCAGGAAGGCCGGCTCCGGACGTTCGCCAGTCAGGAAACGCTCCGGATAGGCGGTGATGAAGACTACCGGCACTTCGAAGATACGCAGCAACTCGTTCACCGCATCGAGACCCGAGCTGCCATCGGCGAGCTGGATATCGGCGAGGATCAGGCCGGGCTTCTTGTTCTTTGCGAGCGCAACCGCATCTGCATGAGTGCGTGCAACGCCGATGACGTTATGACCGAGATTCTTCACGAGGCTTTCGAGATCCATCGCGATGAAGGTCTCGTCCTCGATGATGAGAACGTCGGTGGCGATCTCAGCGGCCATTTCTCGGCCGGCCGTATCGGCCAGTGTACGCACTTCCGCCACATCAGCATCGAGTACGAAGGCGACTTCCTCTTCCGAGAAGCCTTCGAGCGACAGCAACAGGAAGGCCTGTCGTGGCAGCGGGGTGATGTTGGAAATGCGCTTCTCGGACGCGGCCTGCAGCGGCGCGACGTCCGGATTGTCGTTCAAGGCGACAGAGTTCCAAATCTGGGTGAACAGGCGAAACAAGCCGGCACGGGCTCCGTGTTGCTCGTCGAGCAACGACTGGTCCTGCAGCAACGCTTCCAGCATGGCGCCTACATAGGCATCGCCTGAGGCCTGGTTACCTGTGAGGGCGCGGGCATAGCGCCGCAACAGCGGCAAGTGTTCAGCTACGAGCTGTGATCGGGACATCCCCACTCCATCCTGTCTGGTCAAAGACGACTCTACGTCAAAGTCGAAGGGGTATTCGGATACAATCCGGCTCCCTCGTTGTGCTTGTTTACGCCCCAGCCAGACAAAAGTTCCATCGGGTCGGAACTTTCGGCCACGCTCCGCATTAGATCGCCGACAGACGCCGCAAAGGCTTCAAAAATCAAGAAAATTTCTCAAATTCCAGGGACATGTCTTCTGGGGAATGTGGAACGGGTCATGAAAGATGTGAAGCCAAAGGGCGGATTAAACGCCGAAATCCAGTCACGGATCGGGCATCAGTTGCGCGCTATGTACGACGATGTCGTGCGACAGGGCGTGCCGGACCGATTTGCGGAGCTGATCCGCAAGCTGGACGGGGCTGAGGCTCAAGCCCAGATCGTTGGCGATCCCGGCAAAAATGAAGGAGGGGAATAATGCCTCTCACAGACTCACTCCGCGACGACATTCTGGCGTCGGTGCCTAGCCTGCGCGCCTTCGCGATCTCGCTCTCCGGCAACGGTGACAGGGCCGATGACCTCGTTCAGGAAACGCTGTTGCGCGCTCTCGCCAATATCGACTCCTTCCAGGTCGGCTCGAATCTCCCTGCGTGGTTGTTCACCATTCTGCGCAACCTGTTCCGGTCCGACTATCGCAAGCGGCGACGGGAAGTTGAGGATGCGGACGGTAGCTATGCCAAGACTCTGAAGACCCAGCCGGCACAAAACGCCCATCTGGAATTTGAGGAGTTTCGCGCGGCGCTTGAGAAGCTTCCGCAGGATCAGCGCGAAGCGCTTATTCTCGTCGGCGCATCGGGCTTCTCCTATGAGGACGCGGCCACGATCTGCGGCTGCGCCGTCGGCACCATCAAGAGCCGCGTCAACCGCGCGCGTTCGAAGCTCAGCGCTCTTCTCTACGTGGATGGCGCGGAAGACTTCGGCCCGGACGATACCGTCCGCGCAGTGATCGGCGGATCGGGCGGTTAGTTCGATCCGCAATTGAGGCAAGACAAGCGGTCACTTCGGTGGCCGCTTTTTTTTGTGCGAGTTGGTATGAGTGTATCAGCAGCGCAACGACTTCTTCCGCAATCGGGGCGAAGGAACCGCCACCATCTTTCCGCCACACAGAAAGTGCCCCTCGCGCTCACATCGCCGGGGATTTTTGTTGATGCACATGCCATTAACGCCTCGCGACTGCTGTACGAGGACCAACCCGGGATGCCTGCCTTTCGACCACGAACAATCTCGCTTGCCGCCGCACTGAGCATCGCCTGCGCCGGCCATGCCCTCGCGCAGAAGCGATACGATCCCGGCGCATCCGACACCGAGATCAAGATCGGCAACATCATGCCCTATAGCGGGCCGGCTTCGGCCTATGGCATCGCGGGCATCATCGAGGCCGCTTATTTCCGGATGATCAACGATCAGGGCGGCATCAACGGCCGCAAGATCAATTTCATCAGCTATGACGATGCCTACAATCCGGCCAAGGCCGTCGAGCAGGCCCGCAAGCTGGTGGAATCGGACGAGGTGCTCGTGGTGTTTAACCCACTCGGCACACCGTCCAATGCGGCGATCCAAAAATATCTCAACATCAAGAAAGTGCCGCAACTGTTCGTCGCCGCCGGCGCAACCTATTTCGGCAATCACAAGGCTTTCCCGTGGACGATGGCGTGGCAGCCGCCCTATGAGAGCGAGGGCCGCATCTATGCGAAATATCTGCTGAACGAAAAGCCCGACGCGAAGATCGCGGTGCTCTATCAGAACGACGACCTCGGCAAGGACGTGCTGAAGGGCCTGAAAGATGGTCTCGGCGACAAAGCTGGGGGCATGTTGATCGCCGCCGAAAGCTATGAGGTCACCGAGCCGACCATCGATAGCCACATCATCAATCTGAAAGCCTCTGGCGCCGATACCTTCATCAGCGTCACGACACCGAAGTCGGCGGTCCAGAGTATCCGCAAGGTCTCCGAACTCGGCTGGAAGCCGCTCTACATCCAGGGCTATGCCAGCGCATCGATCAGCTCCGTGCTGAAGCCGGCCGGACAGGACATCGCCCAAGGCATCCTGTCGGCTTATTACGCCAAGGACGGCTCCGACCCGCAATGGGACAATGACCCCGGCATGCAACGTTTCTACGCCTTCCTCGCAAAATACGCGCCGGACGCCCGCCGCAACGACATCTCCGTGGTCTATGGCTACGGCGCAGCTCAGACCATGGTTCAGGTGCTGAAGCAGGCAGGCGACGATCTCACCCGCGCCAATGTGATGAAGCAGGCCGCCACCCTGAAGGACTTCGCGCCGGACACGATGCTGCCGGGTGTCAAGCTCAACACGTCCGCGACTGATTTCTACCCGATCGAACAGTTGCAGATGATGCGCTTCAAGGGCGACAAATGGGAGTTATTTGGCCCTGTGATCTCGGGCGAGATCAGCCGCTGAATTATACCGGGGGACGGCATATCCGTTGCCCAATAAAGCAGCCCTTCGCGGTGTCATCGCGAGGGGCTTTTTGTTGCCGCATACACGCGAACGGTGTTCAATCCGGCTGGAGCCGCAAAGGCCGCAAAACAAGACGAATAAAAATCAGGGAGTTCTGAAATGCCTTCGATCCGATCGCGCGCACTGGCTTTATCGGTTGCCGCGGCCCTCAGCGTCGCGGCCAGCGGCAGCGCGCTGGCCCAGAAGAAATACGACACCGGCGCCACTGACACCGAAATCACGATCGGCAACATTATGCCGTATAGCGGCCCTGCCTCGTCCTACGGACTGATCGGCAAGACTGAAACCGCCTATTTCAAAATGGTCAACGACCAGGGCGGTATCAACGGCCGCAAGATCAATTTCATAACCTACGATGACGCCTATTCGCCGCCGAAGGCGGTCGAGCAGGCCCGCAAGCTGGTCGAAAGCGACGAGGCACTGTTCATCTTCAATTCGCTCGGCACGCCGTCGAATACCGCGTTCCAGAAATACATGAATGCCAAGAAGGTGCCGCAACTCTTCGTCGCTACCGGCGCCAGCAAGTGGAACGATCCGAAGCATTTCCCGTGGACGATGGGCTGGCAGCCGAGCTACGCGGTCGAAGCACAAATCTACGCAAAATATCTGATGAAGGAGAAGCCGGACGCCAAGATCGCGGTGATCTATCAGAACGACGATTTCGGCAAGGACTACCAGAAGGCGTTCAAGGAAGCGCTGGGTGCCAAGGCTGCCACGATGCTGGTCGCGGAAGAGAGCTATGAGATTTCCGAGCCGACCATCGATTCCCACATCGTGAAAGTGAAGTCGCTCAATCCCGATGTCGTCGTCCATTTCGTGACGCCGAAATTCGCAGCCCAGGGCATCAAGAAGATCGGTGAACTCGGCTGGAAGCCGCTACAGCTCGTGACCAATGTCAGCGTTTCCGTCGGAGCAGTGATGCAGCCCGCCGGCTTCGACAATGCGCAGGGCGTGCTGTCGGCCGACTACCGCAAGGACGGCGCCGACTCCCAGTGGAAGGACGACCCGGGCATGAAGAAATGGTCGGCTTTCATCGACAAATACATGCCGGGCGCCGACCGCACCGACAACAGCCTCGTCTACGGTTATGGCGCCGCGCAGACGCTGGTGAAGGTGCTGGAGATGTGCGGCGACAACCTGTCCCGCGAGAATGTCATGAAGCAGGCGGCAAGCCTGAAGGACTTCGCGCCAGACACGCTGCTGCCGGGCATCACCATCTCCACCTCGGCCACCGACTATGCGCCGATCGCGCAGTTGCGGATGATGCGCTTCAAGGGCGACAAGTGGGAGCTGTTCGGCGAGGTGATCAATGCCGACACGACTGCGCCGGACTAGTACCGCAGCACTTTGCACTGCACCACCAAAACAATGGAGCCCCTGCGATTTGGTCGCAGGGGCTTATTCTTGTGACCGGCGCATCAGGGGTATTCAATGCGAACAGGAGTCGCAGAACTCCAACAAAGACTTGGGAAGAAATGATCAAGGAGATCCATGATGCTCGCACGATCCATGCGCCTTGCAGCACTGCCTGCTGCTATGGCGCTTCTGGCCGCCAGTGTGTCCAGCGCGCTCGCGCAGAAGAAATACGACACCGGCGCCACCGATATTGAAATCAAGATCGGCAACATCATTCCTTACAGCGGCCCCGCATCTGCCTATGGAACGATCGGCAAAACCGAGACCGCCTATTTCAATATGATCAACGCACAGGGCGGCATCAACGGACGCAAGATCAATTTCATCAGTTACGACGACGCCTATTCGCCGCCGAAAGCCGTGGAGCAGGTGCGAAGGCTGGTCGAATCCGACGAGGTGCTGGTGGTGTTCAATCCACTGGGTACGCCCTCGAACACCGCGATCCAGAAATATCTGAACGGCAAGAAAGTGCCGCAGCTTTTCGTTGCCACCGGCGCCACCAAGTGGAACGATCCGAAGAACTTCCCGTGGACGATCGGCTGGCAGCCCTCCTATCAGAGCGAAGCGCAGATCTATGCGAAGTATCTTCTGAAGGAGAAGCCGAACGCGAAAATCGGCGTGCTTTACCAGAACGACGATTTCGGCAAGGACTATCTGAAGGGCTTCAAGGACGGCCTCGGCGACAAGGCAGCATCGATGATCGCCATCGAGGACAGCTACGAGATCGCCGAGCCGACCATTGACACTCATGTAGTGAAGCTGAAAGCTGCGAACCCCGACGTGCTAATGATCTTCACGACGCCAAAATTCGCGGCACAGACTATCAAGAAGACCGCCGAGCTTGGCTGGAAGCCGTTGCAGATCCTCGCCAATGTCAGCGTCTCCGTGGGAGCCGTGATGCAACCCGCCGGCTTCGACAATGCGCAGGGCGTGCTGTCGGCCTCCTACACCAAGGACGGTACCGACTCGCAGTGGAAGGACGATCCCGGCATGAAGAAGTGGAATGCGTTCCTCGACAAATACATGCCGGACGCCAACAAGGCGGATTCGAGCACGGTCTATGGCTATGGTGCTGCGCAGACGCTGGTCAAGGTGCTGCAGATGTGCGGCGACGACCTGACTCGGGCGAATGTCATGAAACAGACCGCCAGCCTGAAGGACTTTACCCCCGACACGCTGCTGCCGGGCATCACCATCAATACCTCGCCCACCGATTTCGCGCCTATCTCGCAATTGCAGATGCAGCGCTTCAAGGGCGACAAGTGGGAGCGCTTCGGCGAGATCTTCAGCGCCGACGCCGTCACGCAATAGCTCGGCTGCGGCAGCAGTTCTGCTGCATCAGCGAACACGAATTATACCGCCCCCGCGACATCGTCGCGGGGGCTTTTTCTTGCTGCGAAATGCAGGCGGGTGTTGAATGCTCTCAGGAGCCGCAGAGCTCCTTGTCAAGAAACGTGACACATCACAATTGATCAGGGAGATCAGAAATGCCCGTAATTCGTCTGCGCCTAGCCGCGTTTTCAGCCGCCTATTTGGTTGGCTGGGCTTTGCTCGCCGCGTCCGCCACCGGGGCGCTCGCCCAGAAAAAATATGACACCGGCGCCTCAGATACCGAAATCAAGATCGGCAACATCATGCCCTATAGCGGACCCGCCTCCGCCTATGGCGCGATCGGCAAGACCGAGGAAGCCTACTTCAAGAAGATCAATGCTGCTGGCGGCGTCAACGGCCGCAAGATCAACTTCATCAGTTATGACGATGCCTATTCGCCGCCAAAAACCGTCGAGCAGGCGCGCAAGCTGGTGGAATCGGACGAAGTTCTGCTGGTGTTCAACTCGCTCGGCACACCGCCGAACTCGGCGATCCAGAAATACATGAACAGCAAGAAGGTGCCGCAACTGTTCGTGGCCACCGGCGCCACGAAGTGGAACGACCCGAAGGACTTCCCCTGGACCATGGGCTGGCAGCCCAACTACCAGAGCGAGACGCAGATCTATGCGAAATATCTTCTGAAGGAAAAGCCCGGCGCGAAGATTGCCGTCCTTTACCAGAACGATGACTATGGCAAGGACTATCTCAAAGGTCTGAAGGACGGCCTTGGCGCAAAGGCCGCCTCGATGATCGTAGTGGAGGAGAGCTACGAGACCTCCGAGCCGACCATCGACAATCACATCGTCAAGCTGAAGTCGTTGAACGCCGACGTATTCGTCAACATCACGACGCCGAAATTTGCGGCGCAGGCTATCAAGAAGGCCGCCGAGATCGGCTGGAAGCCGATGCACTTCCTCAACAACGTGTCCAACTCGATCGGCAGCGTGATGAAGCCGGCCGGCTTCGAAAACTCGCAGGACATTATTTCCGCAGCGTATCTGAAGGACGTCGCGGACACCCAGTGGAACAACGACCCCGGCATGAAGGAATTTCTCGCCTTCCTCGACAAAGATTTTCCGGAAGGCAACAAGCTCGATGGATTGATCGTCACCGGTTACGGGGTCGCCCAGACGCTGGTTGAGGTTCTCAAGAAGTGCGGTGACAACCTGACCCGCGAAAACGTCATGAAGCAGGCGGCCAGCCTGAAGGACTTCCGAACCGAGGTGCTGCTGCCCGGCATCAAGATCAACACATCTGCGACCGACTTTGCGCCGATCAGCCAGCTTCAGCTGATGCGTTTCAAAGGCGATAAATGGGAGCTGTTCGGCGAGGTCATTAGCGCTGATGTAGGCGGCTGATCGCCCTCATTCCACATAACGGAAAATACGTGAGGCCCGCGTCAAAAACGGCGCGGGCCTTATTGCGTTTTTGGTCGCTTTCCATTTGAGCCATTGTGCAATCGCGGTATGACTATCTCGCAGGCGCAAAAGAGCCTGCAGAACAAGAAAATCTCGCCTTGCAAGCAAGGGAAGGAACTCAAATGTCTGCCACGTCCGCGCGGCTGTTGTCGCTCTCGGCCGCCACCGTGTTGCTCGTCGTTTCCTCGACCCACGTCCTCGCCCAAAAGAAATACGACACCGGCGCCAGCGACACCGAAATCAAGCTCGGCAATATCGTGCCCTACAGCGGCCCCGCTTCGGCCTATGGCGCGGTGGGCAAGGCGCAGGCAGGCTATTTCAAGATGATCAACGATCAGGGCGGCATCAACGGCCGCAAGATCAACTACGTCAGCTATGACGATGCCTATTCGCCGCCGAAGGCTGTCGAGCAGACCCGCAAGCTCGTCGAGTCCGACGAAGTGCTCTTGATGTTCTCGGCGCTCGGCACGCCGTCCAATACGGCGATCCAGAAATATCTCAACGCCAAGAGGGTGCCGCAGCTGTTCCTCGCCACCGGCGCTACCAAATGGGCCGACCCGAAGAACTTCCCCTGGACCATGGGCTGGCTGCCCAGCTACCAGAGCGAAGGCCGCATCTACGCCAAGTACCTGCTGAAGGAAAAGGCCGGCGCCAAGATCGGCGTGCTCTATCAGAATGACGACTTCGGAAAGGACTACCTGAAGGGCGTCAAAGACGGCCTTGGCGACAAGGCCTCGTCCATCGTCATCGAGGAGAGCTATGAGCTCACCGAGCCGACCGTGGATTCCCACATCGTCAAGATGAAGTCGCTCAATCCCGATGTGGTCATTATCTTCGCCACGCCGAAATTCGCCGCGCAGACGATCAAGAAAATCGCTGAACTAGGCTGGAAGCCGACCATGATCGTGCCGGGCGTCAGCGTCTCGATCGGTCAGGTGCTGCGTCCGGCGGGCTTCGAGAATGCACAGGGCCTGCTCTCCGCGCATTACTCCAAGGACGCCACCGACCCGCAGTGGAAGGACGATCCGGGCATCAAGGCCTATCGTGAGTTCCTCGCCAAATACGTCCCGGACGGCAACCCGTCGGATTCGTCGCTGATGTCCGGCTACAATATCGCCGAGACCATGGCGATCCTGCTCAAGCAGTGCGGTGACGACCTCACCCGCGCCAATGTGATGAAGCAGGCGGCGAACCTCAAGGATGTCCAGCAGTCGACGCTGCTGCCTGGCGTCAAGGTCAACACCTCGCCCACCGACTTCTCGCCCATCGAGCAGATGCAGCTGATGCGGTTCGAGGGCGAGAACTGGAAACTGTTCGGCGATGTGCTGACCGGTGAACTCGGCGAAAGCGGCAAGGGCGGTTAGCTCTTACTTCCCCTCTCCCCCAGCGCAGCGAAGCTGCGCGCCGCGGGAGAGGATGCCTGAGCGAGGCGAAGGCGGGAGAGGGCTCCTTGCTTCTTAAGCGAAGCCCCCTCTCCCGTCTCGAACCGCTCCGCGGTTCGATCCACCCTCTCCCACCAGTCGCGGCTGCGCCGCGTCCGGGGGCGAGGGGAAGCGCTTGCCGTCCCTGCCGTAGAGCGGCATAACCCCGGACATGACCGATAAACGCCCCCTGCTCCGCGCAATTTTCAATGCCGCAGTTGCCGCGGCCCACCCCGATGTCATCCTCAGCGCCCATCTGCCGGCGCCGCCGAAAGGCCGCATCATCTGCCTCGCCGCCGGCAAGGGCGCCGCCGCCATGGCTGCCGCCGCGGAAAAGCACTATCTCGACACGCTGAAGCTCGATCCCGCGCGCCTCACCGGCATCGCCACCACGCGCCATGGCCATGGCGTGCCGACACGGCGCATCCGTGTGGTCGAGGCCGGCCATCCCGTACCCGATGAAGCGGGCCTCAAGGGTGCCGACGACAGCCTCAAGCTCGCAGCGGAAGCCACTGCCGACGACCTCCTGCTGGTCTTGATCTCCGGCGGCGGCTCCGCCAACTGGACCGCGCCGGTGGCGGACATCACCTTCCAGCAGAAACAGCAACTCAACCGCGCGCTACTTCGCTCCGGTGCGGTAATCGGCGAGATCAACACCGTGCGCAAGCATCTCTCCCGCATCAAGGGCGGCCGCCTTGCCCGCGCTGGGCAGAAGGCCGAGATCGTGTCGCTGGCGATTTCCGACGTGCCGCATGACGATCCCGCCGTGATCGCATCGGGACCGACGGTGCCGGATACAACAACGCTGGCCGATGCCCGTGCCATCATCGCGAAATTCAATCTCGCCATCGATGACGCGGTACGGGCGGCGCTCAGCGATGAGGCCAATGAAAGCGTGAAGCCGAACGACGTCGCATTCGCACGTGCGCGTTTTGAGCTGATCGCGCGTCCGCGCGAGTCACTCGATGCCGCGATCAAGGTGGCCAGTGATGCCGGCTATGAGATCATCGATCTCGGCGCCGATCTCGAAGGCGAAGCGCGCGAGGTTGCCGCCGAGCATGCGAAGCTGGCGCTTAAGGCCAAGGCCGACGGCAAGAAGCTCGCGATCCTCTCCGGCGGCGAACTCACGGTGACCGTCACGGGCAACGGCCGCGGCGGCCCGAACCAGGAATACGCGCTGGCGCTGGTCGATGCTTTCAAGGATACCACCGGCATCGTCGCGCTCGCCGGTGACACCGACGGCGCCGATGGCGGCGCCGGCAGCGCCAGCGATCCCGCCGGCGCGGTCATCGATGCACGTACGTTCGAGGCCATGCGCGCGCAGAAGCTCGATGCGAAGGCAACGCTGGCGAATAACGACGCAACGACGTTCTTCACCGCGACAGGCGATCTGCTGCAGACCGGGCCGACGCTGACCAATGTCAATGATGTCAGGGTAATTTTAGTGGACTAACCACACACTGTCATTCCGGGGGCGGGCGAGCGCCAGCTCGCGTGAACCTCAGCCACTCCGCTTGGAGAGGCGGGGAATCCCGATATGAGTGTCACATGTCGAGGTTCCGGGCTCGGTCCCGTCGCCTGCGGCGCCGGTCCCGCCCCGGAATGACGGGTGTTTGGCTAAAAGTCCCGAGCAATCTTCGCCATCATGCCCAGCAGCGCCTTGTGCTCGGCCGGCCCCAGCACCTCGATCAGCCGCGCTTCATGCCGCGTCGCCACCAGCTTCTTGGCACGGGCCAACGTGGCACGCCCCTTGTCGGTGAGCATCAGCACGTGGGAGCGGCGATCGCTCGGCGAGCGCATCCGCGTCAGCAAGTCGCGGCTCTCCAGAGCGTCAAGCAGCGAAACGAAATTCGGACGGAGAATGCCGAGCGTATTGGCGATTTCGGTCTGGTTGCGGCCCGGGTTCTTGTCCAGCAGCAGCAGCACCGAGAACTGCGCCGGCGTCAGCTGCAGCGGCGCCATGCAGCGTAAGAAGTCTTCAAACACCTTCAACTGCGCACGTTTCAGCGAATAGCCTAGCAGTTCGGACAGTTCGCCGAGCTGCAACGCACCGCCCTCCTCGTCGAACCCGACGGGCGCGACCTGCTTGGCTTGATCCTGAGACGTCATCTTTGAAACAGTCATCGCTCGCTTTCCGCGATACCCGGCGGCTTGAATGAAACACCCGGTCGACGTGCGACAGGCCTTGAGATTATGTTCAATAATCGTTATGAAGTATATCAAATAGACGGCGGGTTTCAACCGCCATTGTTGATCGTCCCGCGCCTGTGGTATCCGGCGCGCCAGACAGTGTGGGGGAGCGCGCGGCTTTGAATACGACGATTTTGCTGTTCCTTTTGCAGGACGGCATCACCAATGGCGCGATCTATGCGCTGCTCGGGCTGGCCCTGGTGCTGGTCTTTGCGGTTACACGCATCATCCTGATCCCCCAGGGCGAATTCATCACCTTTGGTGCGCTGACCTATGCCAGCCTCTCGGCTGGCCAGATGCCGGGCACCATTAAGCTCGCCGTCGCCATGGGCATCGTCGCCTTTGCCTTCGATCTCTTCACCTTCCGCAAGGCGCTCCATACCAAGCGCGTGCTGCGCTCGATTGCGGTCAATATCGTGTTCCCGCTGGCGATCTGGGGCGTGATGTGGGCGCTGGGTGGACGGCCGGGGAATATCGCCCTCAACATCGCGCTGTCGCTGCTGATCGTCGCCGCCATCGGCCTTTATCTCTATCGCATCGCGTTCCAGCCGATCGCCCACACATCGGTTCTGGTACTGCTGATCGCCTCGGTGGGCTGCCACCTCGCGCTGCAGGGTTTTGGCCTCGTCTTCTTCGGCGCCGAAGGCCAGCGCGGCCCTGCGATCTCGTCTGACGCCATCACCATCGGCGCGCTGCGCTTCACCGGCCAGAGCATCGCCGTCTATGGCATCACCATCGCTCTGATCGTCGGGTTGTGGCTGTTCTTCGGCTACACGCTTTATGGCAAAGCGCTGCGCGCCACGGCGGTAAACCGCCTCGGTGCTCGCCTCGCCGGCATCCGCACCTCACTGTCGGGTCAGATCGCATTCCTGCTGGCCTCGGTCATCGGCGCCATCTCGGGCATCCTGATCGTCCCGATCACCACGCTCTATTACGACACCGGCTTCCTGATCGGCCTGAAGGGCTTCGTCGCCGCGATCATCGGCGGCCTCGTCAGCTATCCGCTCACCGCCGCGGCCGCGATCCTGGTCGGCTGCGTCGAGGCATTCTCGTCCTTCTATGCGAGCAACTACAAAGAGGTCATCGTCTTCACGCTGATCCTTCCGGTTCTGGTGCTGCGCTCGCTCGCCGCACCTGAAGTCGAAGAAGAGAAGGATTAAGCGCCATGCAACAGCGTCTCCTTCCCATTCTCGTTTTCGCGCTGGTGATGGCTGCGATCCCCTTCGTGCCGGGCGTGCCGCCATTCTGGATCGTGCTGCTCGACAATATCGGCCTCGCCGCGCTCGTCGCCATGGGCCTCGTGCTGCTCACCGGCGTCGGCGGCTTGACCTCATTCGGCCAGGCGGCGTTCTGCGGTTTCGGCGCCTATACGACGGCCTATCTCACCACCGCCTATGGCATGTCGCCGTGGCTGACGCTGCCGATGTCGCTGATCGTCTCAGGCCTCGCCGCGGTACTCCTCGGCATCATCACCATGCGTCTGTCGGGCCACTATCTTCCGCTCGGCACCATCGCCTGGGGCATCAGTCTGTTCTATCTGTTCAGCAAGCTGGAATTCCTCGGCCGTAACGACGGCATTTCGGGCATCCCGCCACTGTCGATCGGCACGTGGAAGATGCTGGATCCCGGCTCGATCTATTTCCCGATCTGGATCGCGGTCATCATCTGCGCGCTGTTGTCCATGAACCTTCTGGACTCGCGGACCGGCCGCGCCATCCGCGCGCTGCGCCGTGGCCATATCGCAGCCGAAGCCTTCGGCGTGCAGACGGCGCGTGCGAAGCTCCTGGTCTTCATCTACGCAGCAGTACTCGCCGGCCTGTCCGGCTGGCTCTATGCGCATTTCCAGCGCGCTGCGAATCCGACGCCGTTCGGACCACATCTCGGTATCGAATATCTGTTCATCGCGGTGGTCGGCGGCGCCGGCTATGTCTGGGGCGGTGTGCTCGGTGCGGCCGTGGTCGTGATCCTCAAGGAAGTCCTGCAGAGCTATCTGCCGCTGATCTTCGGCGGTGGCGGTGGCCAGCTCGAAACCATCGTGTTCGGCATCCTGCTCGTCGCGCTGCTGCAACTCGCGCCGACCGGCATGTGGCCGTGGCTGACCGCGTGGCTGCCGTCTGGCGACAGCCGCAAGCGCCCCACGCCAGCCGATGCACTGCCCGCTCGCAACGACCACCGTCCGGACACCGGCGTATTGCTGCAGGTCGACAAGGCACGCAAGCAGTTCGGCGGCGTCGTCGCCGTCAACGACGTGTCGTTCAATGTGCAGGCGCGCGAGATCGTGGCCCTGATCGGCCCCAACGGCGCCGGCAAGAGTACGACCTTCAACCTCATCACTGGCGTACTGGCCGCGACCGCCGGCAAGGTCACGGTACTCGGCAAGAGTGTGTCCGGCGCGCCGCCGCAGGAGATCGTCAAGCTCGGCATTGCCCGTACCTTCCAGCATGTGAAGCTGGTGCCGGACATGACCGTGCTGGAAAACGTCGCCCTCGGCGCGCATCTGCGCGGACGTTCGGGCGCCATCGCCAGCATGCTGAGGCTTGACCGCGCCGACGAAGCGAAGCTGCTCGCGGAAGCTGCCAAGCAGATCGAACGCGTCGGCCTCGGTGACCAGATAAACCAACTCGCAGGATCCCTGTCACTCGGCCAGCAGCGCATCGTCGAGATCGCCCGCGCACTGTGCGTCGATCCGATGCTGCTGCTGCTGGACGAGCCTGCGGCCGGCCTGCGCCACATGGAGAAGCAGCAGCTCGCGACGCTGCTGCGCCAGCTCCGCGACGGCGGCATGTCGGTTCTGTTGGTCGAACACGACATGGGCTTCGTCATGAATCTCGCCAATCGCATCGTAGTGCTCGATTTCGGCACCAAGATCGCCGAGGGCACACCGGCTGACATCAAGACCAATCCCGACGTCATCAAGGCCTATCTGGGAGCGGTCGCATGAGCGCGTTGCTACAAGTCTCTGATGCGCATGTCGCCTATGGCAAGGTCGAGGCCGTGCGTGCGGTCAATCTCGCGGTTCGCGCCGACGAGATCGTCACGATCATTGGCGCCAACGGCGCCGGCAAGACCACGCTGCTCAATGCGGTGATGGGCATCCTGCCGCTGAAGGGTGGCGTGGCATTCGCAGGGCAAGACGTCTCCAAGATCGACATCGAGGACCGGGTCGCTGCCGGCCTCAGCCTCGTGCCCGAACATCGCGAATTGTTCGCCACGATGAATGTGGAAGACAACCTGCTGCTCGGCGCCTTCCGTATCGACAAGGCGACTGCCGCGCGATCTTTCGAGCACGTTTACACCCTGTTCCCGCGCCTCAAGGAACGCCGCAAGCAGCTCGCCGGCACATTGTCGGGCGGCGAACAGCAGATGCTAGCCATGGGCCGCGCACTGATGGGCGCGCCGAAGCTCCTGATGCTCGACGAACCAAGCCTCGGCCTCGCCCCGATCATCGTCGCCGACATCTTCCGCATCGTCAGTGAACTCAGAGCGGCCGGCGTCTCGGTGCTGCTGGTCGAGCAGAATGCGCAGGCGGCACTGAAGATCGCCGACCGCGCTTATGTGATGGAGCTTGGCGAGTTCATCCTGGATGGCGCCGCCAGCGACATCGCCAGCAACCAACGCGTGGTGGCGAGCTATCTTGGCTTTCAGCACGAAGGCGCGAGCGCAATCTGATCTCGATCATATGAAAAAGCCGGCTGCCTCGCGACAGCCGGCCTTCGTTTGAGCGGTGCGCTGGCTTACTTCGCCGGAACGTACTTCCCGTCCTTCACCGTCAGCAGGATCCGCGAACGGTCGTCGACGCCGTTGCGGTCCTGTTCGGTGTAGTTGTAAACCCCCTGTGTCGCGGCGATTTCCTTCTCGCTCATCAGCGCCTGGCGGATGGTTTCGCGGAATTCCGGGGTACCGGGCTTGACGGTCTTGAGCGCCACGGGCACGACGCGCTTCAGCACTTCGAACACGTCATAGGCGTGACCGGCGAACTGGCTGCGGCTGTTGGCGCCGTATTTGGCCTCGTAGGCTGCATTGAGTTCGAGGCCGGGCTTCTTGGTCAGCGCGGAGTCCGGCTGGCCTTCCGGATACATCACGGGACCCGCAGCCATCAGCACGTTTTCGGCGGATTTTCCGGCGATGCGGATGAAGTCTGATGAGGCGGCGCCGTGGGTCTGATAGATCAGGCCCTTGTAGCCGCGATCGCGCAGTTCGGACTGCGGCATGCCGGCACCGGTGCCGGCGGCGCCGATCAGGATGGCATCGGGATTGGCGGCGATTAGCTTCAGCGCCTGGCCGGTGATCGACGTATCCGGCCGCGCGAAACGCTCGTCATCGACGATGGCCATGCCCATCGCTGATGTCTGCGCCTTGAGGTCGTTGAACCACAGATCGCCATAGGAATCCGAGTAGCCGACATAGCCGATGGTCTTCACGCCGTGGACCTTCATGTGGTCGTACATGACCTTGCCGACGATCTCGACCGGCTGCGGCATATCCACCGACCACTTGATGCGCGCCGGCGTAAACGGCATCGGCGACAGGCTGAAATGCGGAATGCCGGCTTCATTAGCGACCGCCGAGATGGCGACCGAGGACGGCACGATCGACGAGCCGACCATGATGTCGGCCTTGGATTCCGACACGAACCGGCGCGCGTTGGTGGTGGCGATGGACGGATCGCCGCCGTCGTCGAGCACAATCAGCTTCAACGGCACGCCGCCGATGTCCTTGGGCACGAATTCAAGTGCATTGCGCTCGGGCACGCCCAGCGCCGCCGCAGGGCCCGTGGTGGAAATGCTGATGCCGACGGTGATGTCGGCAGTCTGGGTTTCGGCCGGGGTGGCAATCGCCAGCGAGACGGCAACAGCCGCGATCGCCAGATGAAGCTTAGACATGTCTTATCTTTCTCGTGTGGAAGCGGAGAGCGCCGAAAGCGGCAGCGATACCGGCAGACGTGGCGCTGGTTGTGGCCGCGCGAAGGCTCGCGCACAGCAAAAAGCCGACCCTCTGGCGAGGGCCGGCCTTGTTATCGAAAAATGCCGGCGAAGCAAAGACGCTTCGCGCCACTGCCCTCCGTCAGATCTGCATTACTGGGCGAGAACGTATTTGCCGTCTTTCACCGTCAGCAAGATGCGCGAACGCTCATCCAGACCATACCGATCCTTTTCCGTGAAGTTGTAGACGCCCTGGGTGGCGGCAATCTCACGCTCTGTGAGCAGCGCCTGCCGGATCGCCTCGCGGAACTCGGGGGTGCCCGGCTTTGCGGTCTTCAGCGCCGTCGGGATTACCCGCTTAAGCACCTCGAAGGCGTCATAGGAGTGGCCCGCGAACTGGCTGCGGCTGTTCGGGCCATATTTGGCCTCATAGGCGGTGTTGAGCGCCATGCCGGGCTTCTTGGTCAGCGCCGTGTCGGCCTGGCCTTCCGGATACATCACGGGGCCGGAGGCCATCAGCACGCCCTCGGCGGCCTTGCCGGCGATGCGGATGAAGTCCATCGAGGCGGCGCCGTGGGTCTGGTAGATCAGGCCCTTGTAGCCCTTCTCGCGCAACTCGGTCTGCGGAAGCGCTGCCGCGGTGCCCGAGGCGCCGACCAGGATCGCGTCCGGATTGGCGGCGATCAGTTTCAGCACCTGACCGGTGACCGACGTATCCGGACGGGCAAAACGCTCTTCCGCCGCGATGTTGATGCCCATCGGCACCGCCTGGGTCTTGAGATCGTTGAACCACAGATCGCCGTAGCTATCGGAATAGCCAATATAGCCGATGGTCTTGATGCCCTTGGACTTCATGTGGTCGTACATCACCTTGCCGACGATCGGCACGGGCTGCGGCATGGCCACCGACCACTTGGCGCGTTCCGGCGTGATCGGCAGCGGCGACAACGCGAAATGCGGGATGCCGGCTTCGTTGGCCACATTGGACACCGCAATGCTGGTTGGCGTCACCGCCGAGCCCATGATGAGGTCGGCCTTGGATTCGGTCATGAAACGGCGGGCATTGGTGGTCGCGGTGGTCGGATCGCCGCCATCGTCGAGCACGATGATCTTGAGCGGGACGCCGCCGATTTCCTTCGGCACGAATTCCAGCGCGTTGCGTTCGGGAATGCCCAGCGCGGCCGCGGGGCCCGTGGTCGACGTGGTGATGCCGATAGTGATGTCGGACGTCTGCGCAAAAGCCGGTGCGGCGAGTGCCAGCGATGCGGCAACGGCCGCGATCGCCAAGTGATGCTTGGTCATGGGTCTCTCCCTCCAGGTTATTTTTTATGTTCTCAGCTAAATCAAAGTTCGGCTGGTTGATCAGCCCCTTCTTTAGGTCAGTGCGCCCGTACCGGTAAAGGGCTGGCGCATTGATGCTTTGCCGCAGGCTTAACGTGGCGCCATGCGCAGCGAGGCGTCGAGCCGGACCACCTCGCCGTTGAGATACGGATTGTCGATCATGTGCAGTGCGAGAGACGCGAATTCGTCGGCATGGCCGAGCCGGCGTGGGAACGGGATCGCTGCGGCAAGACTGTCCTGCGCCTCCTGCGGCAGGCCCGCCAAAAGCGGCGTCATGAACAGGCCCGGCGCGATGGTCAGCACCCGAATGCCAAACTGGGCCATTTCGCGGGCAATGGGCAGCGTCATGCCGACGATGCCACCTTTGGAGGCCGAATAGGCAGACTGGCCGATCTGGCCGTCATAGGCCGCCACCGAGGCCGTCGAGATCACAACGCCGCGCTCGCCGGTCTCCAGCGGCTCCAGCTTGGACATCGGGTCCGTTGCCAGGCGGATCATGTTGAACGAGCCAATCAGGTTGACGCGGATGACCTTGTCGAAATCGCCGAGCGCCATCGGACCATCGCGGCCGATCACGCGCTTGGCGACGCCGATGCCGGCGCAGTTCACCAGCACACGCGCCGGACCGTGCGCCTTGGCGGCGGCGGCGACCGCGGCTTCGGCGGAGGCGGCGTCGGACACGTCGCAGGAAATGGCAACACCGCCGATTTCCTTGGCAACGGTTTCGGCGAGGGCGGTGTTGAGATCGAGCAGCGCGACTTTCGCGCCCTGCGCGGCGAGCCTGCGGGCGGTCGCAGCGCCGAGACCGGAAGCGCCACCGGTGACGATAGCGGATTGGTTCTTCAGTTGCATGGTGTTCCTCCTGTGTTGATTTTTCTGCCGTTCATTGGCGGCTTTCAACTAGATCGCGATCACTTTCGCGACTTCCGGATTCCCATAGATATCGTCGATCAGCTTGGCGCGATGCTCCAGCACCGCGCGCTGATTCACCGAGCCCTTGTCCGTGACCTCGCCGCGATCGATCGACAGCGGTGTGTCGAGCAGCACCGCCTTGGCAATCCGCGTGGAGGACCCCGTCGCGCCAGCCATGAAACGTGCGAGGCCCTCACGGAACGCGTTGCGGATGATCGGATCATTGGCTGCCGCAGCGAGGTCGCCCGCAGGAAGATCGGGATTGATCACACGGCAGCCATCGAGATCGAGAATAACGAGAGCTGCGAGTTCGTCGCGGTTGATGCCGGCGATGACCACATCGCGCACCAGCGGCGCACAAGTACCGACGAAGCGCGCGCGCAGCGGGCCAACACTGACCCAAGTGCCGCTGCCGAGCTTGAAATCCTCGGAGATGCGGCCGTCGAAATCAAAGCCGGCAGAGAGATCATCGGGATCGACGGCCTTCAGCGCATCGCCGAAGATATAGTAACCTTCCTCATCGAACGCCTTCGCGGTCAGTTCCGGCTCGCGCCAATAGCCCGGCGTGATGTTCGGCCCTTTGGCGCGGACTTCCATCTTGCCGTTGTTCGGTACCAGCTTGGCATCGTTGCCCGGGACGGGAAGACCCACATGGCCGGAGCGGCTGGTGACGGGATTGACGCACATGAAGAACGGCGAGGTTTCCGTGGCACCGAGGCCGGTGAGCATGGGCACGCGCGCACCAGTGGTCTGCACCGACAATTCATCGAGGCTGTCCCAGACATAGGCGGACAGCGCTGCCCCTGAAAAGAACATCGCATGCAGTCGTGCAAAGAATTTTTCACGCAGCTCTGCATCTTCGCGCAGATAGGGCAGCAGCGATTCATAGCCCTTGGGGACGTTGAAATAGACCGTCGGCGAGATCTCGCGGAGATTACGAATTGTCTGTTCGATACCCGCGGGCGTCGGCTTGCCGTCGTCGAGATACATCGAACCGCCATTGAACAGCGTCAGCCCGATATTGTGATTGCCGCCAAATGTATGATTCCATGGCAGCCAGTCGATGATCACCGGCGGCTCGTCCTTCAGGAAGGCCAGCGTATCGCGCAGCATGATCTGGTTGGCGCACATCATACGCTGGGTGTTGATCACAGCCTTCGGATTGCCAGTGGAGCCTGAGGTCAGCAAAAACTTCGCGATGGTATCCGGACCGATGGCTGCGTTCGCAGCGTCGAGATTGGCGGCCTCCGGCGTCACGAGCAGATCGGAGAGTTTGGTCACGCGCCGGTCCGGCAGAGCGCCGGTGGAAACGACAACTTCGGTATCGGCCGGTACGTTGAAGTGAATGGCGTTCGTGAACGCATTGGCGTCATCGACGAAGACCAGCCCCGGCGTCAGCAGCTTCATGAGATAGCCGAGCTTGCCGTAATCCTTCGACACCAGCGAATAGGCGGGCGACACCGGAGCGTAGGGAATGCCGGCATAGAGCGCGCCGAAGGCGATCAGTGCGTGATCGACGGAATTGCCCGAGAGAATGACAATGGGCTTGTCGGCCGACAGCCCACGCGCCAGCAGTGCCGAGGCGATATGGCGCGCCGCATCCAGCATCTGCGCATAAGTGACTTCGCGCCAGCCGCCGCCTTCGGCGCGCTCGGCCATGAAGACGCGATCCGGTGCTTCCCTGGCCCAGTGATGCAGATAATCGGTGACGCGTTCCGGATAGTCGCCGATCGCATTGGTCGGGCGCAGATAGATGGTGCCGTCGTCGTGGCGCTCGATGGTGACCGCGGGATCGCCATAGGAAATCGGCCGGAGCGGATGCGCGGTTATCGCCCGCCTTGTCTGATCGATTTTGTCGGCACTTGCAGACATTGTTTCCGCCCTGTGTATTCGTCCCGATTGTTGCTTTTATTTCTGTTCGTTGTCGTCTTGCAGGATTAGCCGGGCTTCACCTTGCCGGCCTTGCGCTCCAGAAAATCCCTGATGCGATTTTTCGCCTCCTGATCGCTCTGCGCCACCGAGGCCATCAGCGCTTCGAGCATCAGGCCTGTTTGCGGACTGGCTTCGGCGATCAGCGGCAAGGCCTGCAGCACGGCAAAATTTGTCAACGGTGCGTTCTGCGCGACACGCTCGGCAAGCTCTATGGCCTTGGGCAAGGCGCCGCCGGCTTCCGTCAGATACTGCGCGAAGCCGAGCGCCACGCCCTCCTCCGCCTTGTAGACGCGGCCGGTGAGCATCATGTCGGCCATCCGGTGCACACCGATCAGGCGCGGCAGACGCATCGAGCCGCCACCACCGACGAAGATACCGCGGCTGCCTTCCGGCAGCGCGTAATAGGCCGAGGGATCGGCAACGCGAATATGCGCGGAGCAAGCCAGTTCAAGCCCACCGCCGATCACTGCGCCCTGTAGTGCGGCGATCACTGGGACGCGGCAATGCTGGATGATATCGAACACCCGGTGCCACATCCGCGAATGCATCAAGCCGGCTGTCGCGTCGCGCTCGGTGAGTTCGGACAGATCGAGACCCGCGGAAAAATGCCCGCCGATGCCGTGGACGACGACGGCACCGATTTCCTCGGGCAGCGACGCGAAGCAACGCTCGATGTCCAGGATCAGTCCATCGTTCAGCGCGTTGCGCTTGGCAGGACGGTTCAGGCCCACGATCAGCACGCGGCCTTGGGTTTCGATCTGGAGCATGGCAGCGGTAGCGGCGACGGCTTGGTTCATGAGCGCGATTAGGTCCTAGCTAGAATAATTATATCTTATAACGAATAGCGCATGAGTCAATCTTGCGGTGCAATAGGCTGATCTCGTCCCGCATAAAGTCAGGTATTCTGGTGCGACAGCGATCCGGTCTCGCCTGATAGACCGGATCGCCTCTATTACCGGGGCTAGCGGATCGCCACCGGGTTGATCATGCTCTGCACACCGCCCTTGAAGCGGGGCTGACCGAGCACAAACAGGAATTCGTAGCCTTTGTCCTTGGCCAGTTCGGACGTATCCATGTTTTCGAGGATGTAAGTCCCGTTCATCGCCAGAAGTATCTGGTGGATTTCAAATACATTGCCGGTTTCGAACGGCAGCACCTCGACGCCCCAGGTATCGGCGCCGACCGCGACGACACCCTTGCCGGTCAGATACTTAGCGCCCTCGGCGCCAAGGCCGGGCTCGCCGGCATTGTAGCGTTTATCGTCCTTGCCGAGCAGGCTGAGCCATCCCGTGTGGAACAGCACGACGTCGCCTTGCCTGATCTCAACGCCCTGCGCCTTGGCGACCTCCTCGATTTCCTTGACATTGAAAGCAGTGCCTTCCTTGACCACGTCGGTCTTGTAGTAGGCCGCCATGTCCAGCAGCACGCCACGGGTGACGAGCGGCGGCACCTTGTCGATGCCGAGCTTCTTAAGGCCAGTAGGATCACCAAAGTCTGCAATTTTGTTGCCGTTATAGTAGACGTGATTGACGCCGAGATGGCCGAGCCCGTCCATCTGGCTGCCGACGCCGACCCAGCCGTTGAGCATGTCGTCGTTGTAGGTCGCGTGATTGGGACCGAGCCCGGGGTTGCCGGCCTGACCGGGCTGCACCACGGTGATCTTGAAACCGCGGGGCGGATAGGCCGGCGTGTCCGCGCCCACCGGAATGCCGAGTGCATAGGTCTTGCCGGTCTTCACCAGCTGCGCGGCCGACTTCACCAGATCGGGCTTCATGTAGTTCGCGGCGCCGATCTCATCGTTCGGCCCCCATTTCGATTTGGTCCAGTCCTGCGCCAGCGCAGGCAAAATGACTGCTAATACAGAAATCGAACACCCAAGGACGCAAGCTTTCAGCATGTTGTATCCTCCCGATATACGCCGGCTTTTGCCGGTCAACCGTAGTTAACAACACGAAGTGGGAGAAAGTAAGCACGGCCCGACTGCTCAGGCCTCACAGCACCTGATGCACCGCAAGCTCGACACGATCGGGATGCCGTGCTCCGACGCCGATGAACAGGTTCTGCATCAGCCAACGATACTTGGGACGCCCTGTCTCGAATTTCGGCACCGAGCGGAAATAGATCAGCGCGGGATCGACCGCCTCGCCCTGAGCGATACGATCAAGCGCTTCCTTCGGGCCAAAGCGGACGCCTATATTCTCGATATAGACTACGGCGCCGTCATCGAGTTCGAACGCATATTTCGCCTCAAGCTCGGTGAAGCCATCCGGACGGATAATCTGAAAATCGGCGCCGCCCGAATAGATCGTACCCTTGATGCCCTCGCCCTGCACAGTGCCGCCAAGGACCGGGATGACCCGGCGGATGCCATATCCGAGATCGCCGGCCACGATCGGCGTGCCGACCTTGATCGACAGGCTGAAGACATACTTCGTCGCAAGCTGCGGTGTCGTCATGATGTCATCCAATCATCCGCATCGGCAACCAGGTGGCAATCAGCGGGAACAGGATCAGCAGCACGAGACGGATCAGGTCGGTAACCACGAATGGCAGCACGCCTTTGAATATCGTCGACATGCTGACGTCCTTGATCACACTCTTGATGACGAAGACGTTCATGCCGACCGGCGGATGAATCAGGCCGAGCTCGACGGTCATGACGATGACGATGCCGAACCAGATCGGATCGAAACCAAGCGCCATGATCACCGGAAACACGATCGGCACGGTGAGGATCACCATGGCCATGGCATCCATCAGGCAGCCCAGCACCAGATACATCAGGAGGATCAGCGCCAGCACGCCGTAGGGGCCGATGCCGAGGCCGGTGAGGAACTCGGTGACGTGCTGCGGGGTCTGGGTAATCGTGAGAAAATAGCCAAAGCACAGCGCGCCGATGAGCACGGTGAACACGGCGGCAGCGGTCCGCGTCGCTTGCAGCAATGACTGCAGGATGCCGTCCTTGTTCAGCTTGCCGCGCAGCACGCCGATGATGAAGGCGCCGACCGCGCCGACCGCGCCGGCTTCGGTCGGGATGAAGAAGCCGCCATAAAGGCCGCCAATCACGAAGACGAACAGCAACAATGGCGACCAGACATCGCGGATCGCCGCGGCGCGCTCGCGCCACGAGGCTTTCGGGCCAGCCGGCAAGAAGCCCGGCTTGACCACGCCGATGATCGCAATGGTTATCATGTGCATGACGATAGCGAGCAGGCCCGGCACGATGCCGGCGATGAACAGCTTGCCGATGTCTTGCTGGGTAATAATGCCGTAAACCGCCAATACCGTGGACGGCGGCAGCATTGCGCCGAGCGTGCCGCCCACGGCGATGACGCCGGTGGCGAAGCTCTGCGGATAATTGAAACGCCGCATTTCCGGATAGGCAACGGCGGAGAATGTCGCGGCCGTCGCCACCGACGAACCGGAGATCGCGGCAAAGCCGCCGCAGGCGGCGATGGTCGCGATGCCCAAGCCGCCCTTCCAGTGGCCAACAAAGGTGTTGGCCGCGCGAAACAGTTCACGGCTGATACCCGACACCGAGACGAAGGCACCCATCAGGAGGAACATCGGGATCACGCCAAAGGAATAATCCGTCACCGTCCGCATGGTAGTCTGGCCGACCAGTTTCAGCGCTGGCGCAAAACCAGTGAGATAGCCGAAGCCCGTGATGCCCACGAGCCCCATCGCCATGCCCACTGGCACGCGCAACAGCATCAACACGAACAGGCTGACAAAGCCGATAACGGCAACCGCTTCGTTACTGAGATCCATGCGACTTACTCTGCCGTCTTGATTTCGGGTTCATGCATCTCTTCCGGATGGAAGATCAGCCTATAAGTGCGGATCGCGATCAACAGCACCGCCGAGACATCGCCGATCCATGACAACAGGAAGAACGGCCAGACCGGCAGTTGCAGATCCATGGTGACGATGTGGCTCGAATAAGTGTCCACCACCTTGTCGAACAGCGTGTAGGTCTGCACGGTCACGACGAACAGCAGCACCAAGGTTGCGAACACGTCGATCCAGCGCTGATATTTCGGCGTGGCATTGGCCCAGACCAGATCGACGGTGATGTGCGAGCCGCGATAGGACGTCGCGGCGATGCCCCAGAAGATCAGCACGCCAAGCATGAACTGGCCGATATTGTAATAATCGGGGATCGTGACCGCGAAGAATTTTCGCATAAACACCGCGATGAAAGTGTTCAGCGCGACGATGCCGACAAAGAACGCGGCGATCCATTCGATGGAATCGATGAAGCGATCCATCACGTTCTTGCGGGGCGGATCCGGCGGAATGCCGAGGGCGCTGGATTGGGAGATTTCGGACGTGGCGGTCATCGTCGATGTCACAATGCTCAAGAGGAGAAGCCAGCCTCCGCCCTCTCGATCGTCATGCCCGGGCAGCGCGAAGCGAACTTCACTAGATGACCCGGGCATTCATCTTCTGGGTGGCGAAGGAAAGTGGATGGCCGGGTCAAGCCCGGCCATGACGTGGTGAGAGGTCCGTGCGATCAACGGACTCGGCGGAAAGCTACAGCCCCGCGTCGTGCTTCTTCAGCATCGCCTTCAGGTCGGCGTCGATGGCATCGGCATCGCCGCCGGCCTTCTTCACGGCCGCAGCCCAGGCGGCGTTGAGCGGTTGAACGCCCTTCTTCCACTCGGCGAGCTGCTCGGGCGTCAGCTTGTAGACTTCGTGATCCGGAAGCGCCTTCATCTTGGTGCGGCCATTGGCTTCGAAGTCGACCCAGGGATCTGTGACCTTGGAGGCCCATTCCGGTGTGCAGTGATCGTCGATGATCTTCTTCTGCGCTGCGGACATGGAATTATACTTGGCGAGGTTGATGTTGTAGGTGAACACCGTCGAATAGAGCGGCACGTCGATGTGATACTTCACCACCTTGTCGATGCCGAACAGGAAGATCGAGCCCCACGGGAACGCGATCTCGTCGGCAACGCCGCGTTCGATCGCATCGCGCGATTCCGGCGCCGAGGCCTGCACATTGGTGCCGCCGAACAACTTGACCATTTCGCCGATGGTGCTCTGCGCCGGGCGGACCTTCACGCCGTTGAGGTCTGACGGCACGACGATCTTCTTCTTGCCGTGGATCGATCCGGGATCGTGGATGAAAGCGAAGCACAGCTTGGTGTCTTTCATCTCGGTCTTGGCGTATTTCTGATACCACTCGTTGAGCGCGAGGGTGCCCTTCTTGCCGTCCGAGAACACGAAGGGCAGCTGGCCCGCGGCCACGATGGGGAAACGGCCGGGCTGATAGCCGGGATTCACATAAGTGATATCGGCGATACCATCGCGCGCCATGTCGTAATGGTCGAACGCCTTGCCCAGCTGTTCCGAAGGGAATACCGACATCTTGATGCTGCCGCCCGAGGCTTTCTCGATATCGGCCGCCCAGGCCTGCGTGGCCGGCACCAGTGGATGCGCCGGCGGCACCCACAGCGATACTTTCATATTGACGGTTTTGTCTTGCGCCTGCGCCGGGCTCATTGCCGTCGTCAGACAGCCAGCCGCCAGCAATGCAAAGATTGCCCTTTTCATCGACGTCTCTCCCTCTACGTCCGTTTGGACGTGTTCTCTCGAACCTGTTCACCGGACCTTGAATGGCCCTTTGCGAATATTGTTATATGTTATAATCATCGTTGCAAGCGGTGTGATCGCACGCGTTGCGGAGCCAGTGTCGCGACCCCGCTTGACTTGTCAACTCAGTCGGACGACAGAGCCTATATCAACCGCGGGAGCAAGCGTTGCGAACAAAAGTTGCCATCATTGGAGCTGGTCCGGCTGGAATGTTGCTAGGGCAACTATTGCATGCCTATGGGATCGATAACGTTATTCTGGAGCGCAAGGATCGGGACTATGTCCTCGCCCGCATCCGCGCCGGCGTGCTCGAACAGGGCACCGTTGGCCTCTTGGAAAAGCTGGGGATTACCGAGCGCCTGCATCACGAAGGCCTGATCCATGACGGGATCGAACTTCTGTTCGGCGGAATTCGCCACCGCCTCGACCTGAAGAAGGCATCCGGCGGTAAGGTCGTTACCGTCTACGGCCAGACCGAAGTCACCCGCGACCTGATGGACGCCCGCGACAAGGCCGGGCTGACCACGGTCTATGATGCCGACAATGTCAGCCTGCATGATTTCGACGGCACAAGCCCCCGCGTCCGCTACGTCAAGGACGGTGCAAGCCACGAGATCGCCTGCGATTTCATTGCCGGCTGTGATGGGTTCCACGGCGTCTCGCGCCAGAGCGTTCCGGCCTCCGCCGTACAAACCTTCGAGCGCGTCTATCCGTTCGGCTGGCTCGGCCTGCTCTCGGATACGCCGCCCGTGTCGCATGAGCTGATCTATACCAATCACGAACGCGGCTTCGCGCTATGCTCGATGCGCTCGATGACGCGCAGCCGATATTACGTCCAGTGCTCCCTCGACGAAAAAGTCGAGAACTGGACCGACGACATGTTCTGGGACGAGTTGCGCTGTCGCCTCGACACGGAGGCCGCCGAAAGCCTCATCACCGGCCCATCGCTGGAGAAGAGTATCGCGCCGCTGCGTAGTTTTGTCGCGGAACCGATGCGCTTCGGAAGGCTCTTTTTGGCCGGCGACGCCGCCCACATCGTGCCGCCGACCGGCGCCAAGGGGCTCAACCTCGCGGCCTCCGACGTCCATTACCTGTCGATGGCGCTACGCGAATTCTACGATGAGAAATCGTCGAGCGGCCTCGACTTCTATTCGGCCATCGCGCTGAAGCGCGTGTGGAAAGCGGTGCGTTTCTCGTGGTGGATGACCTCGATGATGCATCGCTTCCCCGACAATGACGGCTTCGGCACCAAGCTGCAGCAGGCCGAGCTGGATTATGTCGTACATTCGGATGTCGCGACAGCGTCGCTGGCGGAAAATTATGTGGGACTGCCGTATTAGGATCGTAGACGCCGCGTTGTTTTAAACGGCCGGATAAAGCCGTTTAAAACTTTGTTGGTCTGTCCTTTGCTTGTGCTTTCGCTCCTATGGCGCAAACAATCCAGATGGATGCGCCATGACCGACACCGCTATCCCCCACGGCTTCGCGCCACACTATCGCAAGAGCCCCCTCACCACGCCGTGGGAACCGATCTATTCAAAGGTGACGGAGACTAATGTCATCCTCGGTCTCCGCATCGCCGAAGCGCATACCAATTCGCGCGGCATGGCGCATGGCGGGCTGATCACGGCGCTGGCCGACAATGCGATGGGCCTAAGTTGCGGACATGTACTCGGCGGCGGCACACGGTTGCTCACCGTCAATCTCTCCGCCGATTTTCTCGGCTCCGCGCAGATCGGGCAATGGCTGCAGATCGACACCGAGGTCATCAAGACCGGCAAGCGTCTCTGCTTTGCGCAGGCGCTGATATCAGCGGATGGCGAGCCTTGCGCCCGAGCGAATGGCACGTTCAGCGTGGCCCCACCAAAAGTGTAGCGAAAGCTATCGCTTGCTGAAATCCCACTGGCAGGTTTCGGCGGCGAGGTCGATGAAGACGCGCACTTTAGCCGATAGCAACCGCGACGTCGGATAGACGATGTGGATCGGCACCACCGGCGGCTCGAACTTCGTCAGCACGCGCTTCAGCCGTCCCGCCGCCAGCCCTTCCGCGGCCTGATAGGCCAGCACGCGAGTCAGGCCGCCACCGTGCTCGGCGTGCCAGATGGCGGCATCGGCGACATCGGTGGTGAAACGCGGCGTATGCGTGATGCGAACATCCCGACCATCACGCACGAAGCGCCATTCCGGCGCTGACGCGATCGAACCGAACTGGATCGTGTCGTGCCTTGCGATATCCTCCGGTACCGTCGGCTGGCCGCGCTGCGCCAGATAATCCGGCGACGCCACCACGATGCGCGACATGGTGCCGAGGTTGCGCGCCACGAGGCTGGAATCGGCGAGATCGCCGATCCGCACCGCGACATCGATGCCGTCCTCGACCAGACCGACCATGCGATCGGTCAGCCGCAATTCACCCGAGACATCGGGATAGCGCTGCAGATAGGCCGAGATCAGCGGCGTCACATGCAGCCGCCCGAAGCCGACTGGCGCCGAGACGACCAGACGCCCGCTCGGCCTAGCGCGTTCGGCCTGCGCGGAGCCCTCGGCCTCCTCGATATCCGCGAGAATCTGGCGCGCTCGTTGCAGATAGCGCGCGCCGACATCCGTCAGCATCACCGAGCGCGTGGTCCGCTGCAGCAGGCGGGCGCCAAGGCGCTCCTCCAGCGCCGCCACCATGCGGGTGACCGCCGACGCGGAGAGTCCGAGCTTGCGGGCCGCGGGCGCGAACCCCTGCAGGTCCGCCACGGCGACGAAGACGGTCATGGCTTCGATGCGATCCATCGAACCATTTCATATCCAGCAATAATGAAGTGTCAATTCCGATGATTGTTCTTGTGCGAGGAAATAGCCAACTTGGAGCGGCGGGAACGCATCCCGTCCCAAGCTCCAATCAGGGAGTAAGTCATGTCAGACATCCACACCTATTCCAGCGACATTGCCTTCACGCCGACCGTCAAGGCGATCCAGACCCGCAAGGGGTCGCGTTCCGGCTATGCGCATGTCGAGGAAAACGGCGGCTGGCGCACCGAGGTCGACGACAATCTCGCAGCGTTTCTCGCCGAGGCGAACAGCTTCTTTCTGGCTACCGCCAGCGCTGACGGTCAGCCTTACATGCAACATCGCGGCGGGCCGAAGGGCTTCGTGAAGATCCTCGACAAGCAGACGCTGGCCTTTGCGGACTATAGCGGCAATCGGCAATACATCACCCAGGGCAATCTCGCCGAGAATCCCAAGGCCAACATCTTCATCATGGATTATGCACATCGCCGACGCGTCAAGCTCTGGGGCACCGCGCGGGTGGTCGAGGACGATCCGGCGCTGCTGGCGTCGCTAATGCCGCAAGGTTATCGTGCCAAGCCGGAACAGGTGATCCTGTTCACGATCGCCGCGTGGGACACCAATTGCCCGCAGCATATCCCGCAGAAATTCGATGCCGCCGATGTTGCAGCAGTACTGGCAGCGCGCGATGCGCGGATTGCGGAGTTGGAAGCAGAACTGGCGACGCTGAAGGGGGCAGCGTCGCCGCATTGAAGGCGACCCAGCGTCAGGCAGCGACGCTGCACTGCCAGACGTGTTCGGGATAATACTCTGCCATCATCCGATCCACATAGGTGACGAGGTTGCCGTAGCGGTGCAACTGACGCTGCAGGGGCGACGGAAACAACGGCGACATGATCCCGGCCAGAACGCCGAATGCGGTCGCATCGACGCCGGCCGGGCGGTTGCTCATCAAGTGAGACTTTCCGGCCAGCAGCACCGATAGCGCCATCAGCGAACGATCCGCGAGTTGTAGCGCCTCATCGGCAGGATGCCGGCCGAGGCCGTTCGCCAGATGGTTCTGAATGACAGATTTGCGGGCGGATGCACGAATCTCGTCGCGCTGCGCTTCGGGAATGCCGTCGAAGAAATGCGATGGTCCCTTAGCGAAATTATCGGCATCGACCCAGCGAACGCCGACCAGCGACCAGTAGAGGTGATGCTCGATCATCCGCTCGATCGCCCAGGCCTGAGCGCGCTGGGCGAGATCGAGACCCCTATCGAAATCGACGTCATATTTGCGTTCGATATAGGCGCGGATAAACGTGGAGTCGGCAATGCACTCAGCGCCGTCATCGATATAGGGCATTTGCCCTTTCGGCGAATCCTGCGGCCGTGCCGGTTGCTTCTCATAGGGCAAGCCGGCCATCTTGAGCTGGACTTCCGTCTTGGTAACGAAAGGGCTGATTTCCGGCAGGCCAAAGCCTGCACCTGCGCCGTGAAGGACGATCATGTGGTTTCTCCAAGTGGCAAGGACAAGAGACTAGGCAGTCGCTGCTGCCACCGTGGTGTCAGCAGCCGTCACGCCGGGTGACGCCGGCGACCCAAGCGCGCGCCTGGACCGCCGCGGTGGAGACCATGCGCCAGCCGAGCCCGATCAGAGCCCAGCGGAGGTCGCCCGACAGGACGAGAATGGCGCGTTCCAGCAGCCATGCCCGGATGCGCCAGAGCCGGTCATCATGCGAAAATGCCTCGAGGCTATCGAAAGCGGTCATTGCAGAATCCTTCGTTCGTTTGAACCTGGGTCCTGTATGACTGCCCCCTGCTGCCAACATGCTGTCAGCATCGACAGCGGACCAACACGGACAGAGAGACGACGATGAGACGCGCAGACCGCCTGTTTCAGATCATCCAGGTACTCCGGCGCACGCGGAAGCCGTTGACGGCGGATGCCATTGCCGCCGAACTGGAAACGTCCAAGCGCACGATCTATCGCGACATCGCGACGCTGATGGCACAGCGCGTCCCGATCCGCGGCGAAGCCGGCATGGGCTATATCCTCGAACGCGGCTTCGACATGCCGCCGTTGATGCTGACGCCCGACGAGATCGAAGCCGCCGTGCTCGGCGCACAATGGGTGATGGGGCACGCCGATCCGGCATTGGCCAAGGCGGCACAGGATCTCATCGCGAAGATCGCGGACACCGTACCGGAGCGCTTGCGCCCCTTCGTGTTGGAGCCCGCGAGCCGCGCACGGCCGCATTTCCGCGGCACCGCCGACAGCATGGATATGGTGCAGATGCGCGCGCATATTCATGCGGGCAAGAAGGTCCGACTGCTTTACCGGGACGAAGCCGGTCGCGATAGCGAGCGCATCGTCTGGCCGATCGCGGTGGGTTATCTGGAAGCCGTGCGGCTGCTGGCGGCGTGGTGCGAGCTTCGCAAGGATTTCCGCAGTTTTCGAACCGACCGCGCGATCGAGGCGCATTTTCTCGATGAGAAGTATCCGGAGCGACGCGAAACGCTGCGCAGCAAATGGCGCAAGACGCTGAGCTGGGAGCGGCCACAGGATACCTGAAACAGCCGAGCCTGCATCTGCACGGCTGGCGAAACCGGTCCGATCGGGATAAACCGCGGCATGACAAGCGATGCCACCACGATCAGCGACGCCAGCCCGTGCCAGGCCTGTGGTGCGTGCTGTTCGTATTCCAGCAACTGGCCGCGTTTCACCATCGAGGACGATGCCGATCTCGATCTGATCCCGGCCAAATATGTCAACGACCGCGAATCGGGAATGCGCTGCGACGGAGACCGCTGCAGCGCGTTGAACGGTAAGGTTGGAGAGGCCACAGCCTGTGGGATTTACGCTGTTAGACCGGACGTGTGCCGAACCTGCATGCCTGGCGATCCCGAATGCGCCATGGCGCGGCACCGGCACGGGCTGCCAATTCTGGCAGCCGCAGAGTAGTTGATGTCAGCTTACGCCGTGACGGCGTGAGCGAATTCCTTGTCATCCAGCTCGTCGTCGAGATCATCATCCATCGGCGCCAGCGTCGAGAGCGGCTTGGTCGACAGCGTGATGGCCTTGCGGTTGTGATAGGCCGACACCGAAGGACGCGCCACGGCCGTGTCGTGTGACAGCGCGTAGAGCGTGGAACCAACGCGGCCACCGAATTCGATCAGCTCACGCTCGCTGCAGCTCGATGCGATCGAAATTGCCAAAGCGTGAAGATGACTGCGGCGATAGCAGAACAGAGCCAGCATCGCGCGGACATCGGATGAAACGCTGGCCACGAGATGGGGCAGGCCATTTTCATTTGCACGATACATTGCACCGAGCAGATCTTCCTCGACGGGGCAAAAATCGTTCTCAAAAGCTTGACGGCTGGACCGCATGGGGTTTCTCCTCGTTAATGAGGATGCGGTTGAATTTCCTAACGCAGGGTTAACCAACAGCCTTAATGGCAGCGTGCGACTCTTGAGTAACAGTTTGAAATGTGGCAGCCGTGCCCTGCTACCGCCACATTGGAACTCGATGCGTTCAAACGCGCATCAGCTGTTGGCGACGATGAAGATGGCCAGGAAGAAGTCGGTCAGGTGATGCAGCGCCTGATCGATGCCGATCAGCCACCAGAACCAGCGATGGCCCTGCGTGACGCCGAAATGCGACACGCAGAGTCCTTTGGCGCGATCGATAGTGATGTGGATCGCGAAATCGACCAGTCCGAGGAACCAGAGCTTCGGCTGCAAGACGGCCACAAACAATGTCGTGAGGACGCCATGGATCGCGCAATGAACCAGCAGCGGCAGCGCCCATCCGGTTCGCTGGTCCTTACCCATTGCCATCCAGGCATTCTGCAGCAGGAAATCAGCTATCACGTGCTTGACGGTGAGGATCAGCATCCACCCGACGAGCCCGCCCAGAGCAATCGACGACGACATTGCAGGAAACAACAAGCTGACGTCCCTCTTACCGGTCACGACAGGCTGGCCCGCTTAGCCGGCCCGATCACTCGCCCTATTTATGACACTCCGAAACCGGGAATGCACGCCGCGGAACCGAAAACCCACCGCTTCCTGCAGAGCCAGCCTGGACGGGAAAACACTGCGCACGCTCCACTTTCTCGCTAGTTCAGAACGGCATGCGCCCGGAGCTCGCCGATCGCCTTGCGTAATTGGTCACCTTTCGGATCGCGCGGCACCGCACGGGCACGCGTGATCGCATCCGCCAGGTCGGTGATAACCAGCGTCCCATCGAAAGCCGGCTTGGCTAGTCCGTCGATGATCTGATGCCAGGCGGCCATGCCCTGCCGATAGCCCGTGCCGTAACCTTCGATCATGGTTGCCGTCTGCACGATGGCCATTGCCGCGTCCGGCTGCTTGGTCAGTGCCCGATCAATCATGTGCAGCCAGCGTTCGACCCAGACGCGCTCGGTTTCATAACGCGTCGACAACAGGCGCCAACGTCGCAGCCAGGATTCGAACTCAAGGCGCTTGATGCCCCAGATGCTCGCCTTGCTGAAACGGATCGGCACCGTGCGATGCGCACAATAGATGCGCTCGAGCGCCCACATCAGGGGATCGCCGACGATCTCCGGCAATGCCGACACCAACTCGTCGAGGCGAAAACGCCGCCTGTCGACGACGGGCGGCCGGCCGGGCATCACGGGTTCCTGCAGCTTGAGCTGCGCGATGCGGATCGGATCGTGATAGCTCATGCGCATCGTGAGCAGCCGCGCAATCTCGCTAAACAGTTCGTCGCTGACGTTGCGCCGTCCGACAAAGCGACGCAGCCGGTCGCTGTAGAGCTGCGCGTAGACTGCGCTCTGATAGTTGATCAACAGGGCCACGCCATCTTCCGCCACAGGACGCACCGCAGCCGGCAGCCCCACCGGCAAAACCGGCGCTACAGGTTCGCTCCTGTTCGCCAGCTCGGCGAGCGTGGAGCGGATGACGTTGATGAAACCTGCCACGGGACGTCCTGATGCTTATGCGTGCTGCGGCGCCATGGGCAATGCGGGCGCGTCCTGCTTCATCAGACGCGCTTCCAGCTTGTCGATATTCTCGAACAATCGCGCGCTGGCGAGACGCAGGAAGAAGAAACCGAATTCCGGATTCTGCACGTAGAGCTCTTCGACCTGGCTGTAGCTGACGCTGAGCACCATGCCGGGCTCGATACATTCCAGCGTCTGGGTGCGTTCGTTCAAGGGCGACAGCATGCCGAGTTCACCGACAATGGCGCCGACCGGCAATTCGATCCCGGATTCGACGAGACGATAACGGCCACTGACGATGTAGAACATGTCTTCGGCCTTCTCGTCCTTGTAAAACAACACCTCACCGGCCTTACAGGGACGCTTGGTCATGAACGGCTTCAGCCATTCCATCGACAGGTCCGAGTTCACCGACTTTTTCACATCCTGGACCAATTGCAGCATCTGGCGCAGGCGGTAGATGTTGAGCGGCAGCAGTACCGCATGCAATGCCATGGTCGGATAGTTGTGGGTCGGGATCGAGATCGCGATTAGCAGGACATTGGCCATGATGCCAAACACCCGCAGCGGAATCATCGTCCGCATCGTGGCGGTCGCGACCACGAAGATCGTGGCGGCGGCGCTGCCAAAGTGATGGAGATAGGACATATCCATGGGAGCAAACCGGGTTTCCAGGAACGACCGCACCGTCCTCCGCGACTATGAAGCGCGAATGACCGGGCCTTTGCAGCCGCAATATAGCCCATCTGGTTAAAATAGCCCGTGTTGCGACCCGCAAAAATCACGGAGTCGTGCGCAGATTGACGCGATCCGCCGGTGCGGGCACCGTCGCTCGCATCCCAAAGGAGAACAACATGTCGGAAACGACGGAAACCGCATCTGACCAGTCCTCGCCCCCCATTCTGACCATCGACGGCCCCCGCGCCACCATCCGCCTGAACCGCCCCCAGAAGCTGAACCGGCTGTCCCAGCTCGACCTGGACATCTTGGTACAGCTGTTCGATCGCGTAGAGGCGAATCGCGCCGTCCGGGTGCTAGTGCTCACCGGCACCGGCCGCGCTTTCAGCGCCGGCTTCGATCTCAATGCGATCTCCGAACGGGCTGCCAGCGCGCCCAAGCCCGTGGCCGAAGGTTCGTCCGGATCGGCCTTTGAGTCCGTGGCAAACCGGCTGGAGGACCTGGCGCTCCCGACGATCTGCCGGCTCAATGGCGGCGTCTATGGCGGCTCCACCGACCTGGCACTGGCCTGCGACTTCCGCATCGGCGTCGACACCTGCGAGATGTTCATGCCGGCCGCCCGGCTCGGGCTGCATTATTACAAGGGCGGCATCAAACGCTATGTGAGCCGGCTCGGGGTCGACAACGCCAAGCGATTGTTTCTCACGGCGCAGAAGCTGGAAGCCAGCGAACTGCTGCGGATCGGCTACCTCACCGCCATGGTGCCAACCGAGGCGCTGGACGAGGAAGTCGACAAGCTCGCCATGATTCTGGCCGGCAACGCCCCGATCGCCATGCGCGGCATGAAGCAGGCGATCAACGAATTCGCCCGCGGTGAACTGGACGAGGCTGCCGCCGATCAGCGCGCGCGGGACAGCATGCGGGGCGATGAGATCAAGGAAGGCACGAAGGCGTTCGCGGAGAAACGGGCACCGCGGTTTTAGTCATTTACGTGTCATTGCGGGGCGAGCGAGCACTTGCTCGCGCGAATCCGGAATCTTGCGGTGATAGAGCATATCGAGATTCCGGGGCGGGGGGGGGGGGGGGGGCCCCCCCCCCCCCCCCCCCCCCCGCCCCCCCCCCCCCCCCGCCCCCCCCCCCCCCCCCCCCCCCCCCCCCCCCCCCCCCCCCCCCCCCCCCCCCCGCGCCCCGGAATGACCGCTAGGATCACTCCACAAACGTCGCGACGTCGCCCAACTGCGCGCGGTTGGTTCGGTAGCTGTTGACCTTGTGCTCGCGATCCGGATAGCCGAACGAGATGCCGCAAACGACGCGGCGGTCGTCGCTCATGCCGAAATGCTGGCGCACCACGGCCGAGTGAAACGCCAACGCCGCCTGCGGCACGGTCGCGAGGCCGAGCGCCTGCGCAGCCAGCATGAAATTGTTTACATAGCCGCCGCAGTCCACGGCGCCATAGACGCCGAGCGCTTCATCCGACGTGATGATCGCCACATGCGGCGCGCCGAAGAAGTTGAAGTTCTGCAGCGCCTGCTCGGCATAGGCCGTCTTGTCGCCGCGCGCGATGCCCAGCGTATTGTAGAGCTGGAAGCCGCTTTCGCGGCGGCGGTCCAGATAGACCCCGCGATATTCGCGCGGAAACGGGAAGTCGCCCGAATTCGGCGTGCCCGCGGCCGCGACAGGATAGAGCACATCGCGAAACTTCTTGGTGGCTTCACCCGACGTGATCGTGACCTGCCACGGCTGGCTGTTGCACCACGACGCGGTCTTCTGCGCGGCATTGAGAATGCGGTCGATGATGGCGCGCGGCACCTGCTCGGTCTTGTAGGCCCGGCAGGAGTAGCGGCCGGCGAGAAGGGTTTCGAGAGTGGAGATGGCGTCAGTCATGGAAACATCCTGGCTCGGTCCCTCATGGTGAGGAGGCGCCAATTGGCGCCGTCTCGAACCATGAGCTGGCTTGGCTCTTGAGTTTGTTGCCATCCTTCGAGACGCGTGCCAAGTGGCACGCTCCTCAGGATGAGGGCAGAGATATCACCGTCCCTTGGTCGGGACCTTGTTGAACGGCACGTCCTTGTCGACGCGGATATCACCGGGCAGACCCAGCACGCGCTCGGCGATGATATTGCGCAGGATCTCGTCGGTGCCGCCGGCGATACGCATCGATGGCGAGCCGAGGATCGTCGCCTGGAATTCGCCGGCTGCTTCCGCATCGGCGCCGACCAGCGCGCCGGAAGCGCCCTGCAGATCGGCGGCGAACATCGCGATGTCCTGCATCATCATGCCGGAGACCAGCTTGCCGATGGAATTTTCCGGACCCGGTCGCTCGCCCTTCGACAGCGCCGAGATCGAGCGATAGCTGGTGTATTTCAGACCGGAATTCTTCACCGCCCAGCTCGCGAGTTTCGAGCGCACATTGGGATCGTCAATGGCGAGGCCGTCTTCCAGCATCAGGTTGCTGCAGAACTCGAACAATTCCGGGAAACCCGTGGCGACGCGGGAGCCGATCGACATGCGCTCGTTCATCAGCGTGGTCAGCGACACGTTCCAGCCGTCACCGACGGCGCCGAGCCGCTGCGCATCCGGAATCCGCACATCGGTGAAGAACACCTCGTTGAATTCCTGCATGCCATTGGCCTGCTTGATCGGCTTCACCTCGACGCCTTCGCTCTTCATGTCCAGGAAGAACATGGTGAGACCCTTGTGCTTGGGCACATTCGGGTCGGTGCGAGTGATCAGGATGCCATAATCAGAGTAATGCGCGCCGGAGGTCCAGATCTTCTGGCCGTTGACGATCCAGTCGTCACCATCCTTCTCCGCGCGGGTGCGAAGGCCAGCGACGTCGGAGCCACCGGCGGGTTCGGAGAACAGCTGACACCAGACCTTCTCGCCGGAGGCCAGTGGCGGCAGATATTTGCGCTTCTGGTCTTCGGAAGCGTAGGCCATCACGGTTGGGCCGCACATGCCCTGCCCGATGGCGAAGGGCCGCGCGAGCTTGTCATAGACGCCCTCTTCCTGTTGCCAGATCACGCGCTCGATCGGCGTCGAGCCGCGGCCGCCATATTCCTTCGGCCAATGCAGACAGGCCCAGCCGGCATCGGCCTTCTTCTTCTGCCACGCCTTGGCGACATCGAGCATCGCGTCGCGCTTCTCAGAGGCTCGCTTGGCCGACGGCTTGGTCAGCTCGGCCTCCAGCTCCTTGGGCGCGTTGGCATCGATCCACTTGCGCGCGACGGCGCGGAATTCGGCTTCCTGCGGCGCGTCATCGAAATTCATGGCAGTCGTCCTTAATGAGAAAAGAAAGCGTAGGATGGGTAGAGCCCTTGCCAAACCCATCGATGGGCTTGCGCGGACATTGATGGGTTTCGCTGCGCTCTACCCATCCTACAGGCTGACTTATCGTCCCTTGGTCGGGATCTTGTTGAATGGCACGTCCTTGTCGACGCGGATGTCGCCCGGCAATCCGAGCACGCGCTCGGCGATGATGTTGCGCAGGATCTCGTCAGTGCCGCCTTCGACGCGCGTGGCGGGCGAGCGCAGCAGCATCGCCTGGAACTTGCCGGCGACCTCCGCGTCCTCCGGCCCGTTGAGCACGCCGGCCGCGCCCTGCAGATCGAGCGCATAGGTCGCGACATCCTGCAGCATGGCGCCGGCAACGAGCTTACCGATGGAGTTTTCCGGACCCGGACGTTCACCGCGCGATAGCGCCGAGATGGCGCGGAAGCTGGTGTAGCGGAGGCCGCTGGCGCGCACCGCCCAGTTGGCGAGCCTGGAGCGCACCGCGGGATTGTCGATCGCAGGACCGTCGTCGAGCATCAGGCTGCTGCAGAACTCAAACAGTTCCGGGAAGCCGGTGGCGACATTGGCGCCGATCGCCATGCGCTCGTTCATCAGCGTGGTCAGCGACACGTTCCAGCCGTCGCCCACAGCGCCGAGGCGCTGCGCATCGGGTATCCGTACGTCGGTGAAATACACCTCGTTGAACTCGGCCTGCCCGTTGGCCTGCTTGATCGGCTTCACCTCCACGCCCGGGCTCTTCATGTCCAGGAAGAACATGGTGAGGCCCTTGTGCTTCGGCACAGTCGGGTCGGTGCGGGTGATCAGGATGCCATAATCCGAGTAATGCGCGCCGGAGGTCCAGATCTTCTGGCCGTTGATGACCCAGTCGTCGCCGTCCTTTTCCGCACGGGTGCGCAGACCCGCGACGTCGGATCCGCCGGCGGGTTCGGAGAACAACTGGCACCAGATCTTCTCGCCAGAGGCCAGCGGCGGCAGATACTGCCGTTTATGCTCCTCGGCGGCATAGGCCATCATGGTCGGGCCGCACATGCCGTGGCCGATGATGAAGAGCGCGCCGAGCTTGCCGAACACGCCCTCTTCCTGCTGCCAGATCACCCGCTCGATGGGCGATGCGCCGCGACCGCCATAGTCCTTCGGCCAGTGCGGTACGGCCCAGCCGGCATCGGCCTTCTTCTTCTGCCAGGCTTTCGCGACTTCCAGAATATTCGCACTCTTGAGCTGAATGCGGCCGAGCGCGGCCTTTTTCAGCTCGTCTTCATATTGCTTCGGCGCATTGGCCGCGATCCAGGCTTTCGCCTCGGCGCGAAACGCGGCCTCCTGCGGGGTGTCATCGAAATTCATCTCGATTGATCCTTACGCCGCATTCTTCTGGCGCATGCGCTCGATCAACTGGTCTTCCCAGTAAGACAGTGAGCCGAGCCCGACCGCCACCGCGTTGGAGCGGCGGTAGTAGAGGTGGCAGTCGAACTCCCAGGTGAAGCCCATGCCGCCATGAACCTGGATGTTGTTCTTGGAGCAGTGCTGGAACGCCTGCGTCGCGCTGATGCGTGCTGCAGCGGCGGCTTCCGGCAGTTCGGAAGCGTTGGTCGAAAGCGCCCATGCGCCGTAATAGCAATTCGAACGCGCCAGCGTCGCCGAGACATACATGTCGGCGAGCATGTGTTTCACGGCCTGGAACGAACCGATCTGGCGACCGAAGGCGATACGATCCAGCGCGTAGTCGCGGCCCATTTCCAGCGCACGGTCGGAACCGCCGACCTGTTCGAAGCCGATCAGCACGGCGGCACGATCAAGCACCTGCGAGAGAATGCTCCAGCCTTCGTTGGCAACGCCGAGCAGCTCGGCCTTGACGTTCTTGAAGGTAATCTCGGCCTGGTTGCGCGACGGATCGATGGAGGTCAGCGCCTTCGCCTCGACGCCTTCGCTGGTGAGATCGACCAGAAACAGCGCGATGTCGCTGTCGCGACCGGTCGAGCCAGTGCGCGCGGCGACGATCGCGAAGTCAGCGATGGCACCATCGGCCACCGGCTTCTTGGTGCCGTTGAGCACGCCGTTAGCCGCGGTGAGCTTGATCGCCTTTGGCGACGGATTACCGGAACCTTCGAACAGCGCCAGCGTGCCGATGGCATTGCCCTGTGCAATCGCCGGTAGCCACTTCTGCTTCTGCGCATCGGAGCCGGCGAGCAACAGCGCTTCGGCGGCGAGATAAACCGTGGACGAGAACGGCACCGGCGCCAGCGCACGGCCCATTTCCTCGGCGATTACGCAAAGTTCGAGATGACCGGCACCCGAGCCGCCAAAGGCTTCCGGGACGGCGACGCCGAGGAAGCCCATGTCAGCCAAGCCCTTCCAGAGCTCGCGATCATAGGGCGCCTTGCCGTCGATCACAGCGCGCACAGCCTTCGGCGGGCACTTCTCGGTGAGAAAACGCCGGGCCTCGTCGCGGAGCTGCTTCTGGTCGTCGGAGAAATCGAAGTTCATGGCGGTGTACTCTGTTCTGATCGATGGAAAGTCTAGTTGAGGATGATGACGTCTTCGCCGGGGTGCTCGGCGTAAAGCTGGGCGACCAGTACCGCGCGGCGTTCGAGGCCGGCGCGCTGGTTGATGTAGCCCTTGTCGGTGAGTTCGTTGCCGTCGATGGACGCCGGCTCGACCATGAACATCGCGCGCGCAATGCGCCGGCTGCTGGCGCCTTCGCACGACGCATTATGTGCCTGCAGCCCCTTCTTCAAACAGGCCAGCACCGCGGGATGTTTCACCACATCGGCAAATGTCGCCTCGGGCTCGCCGATCATGATTCGGCAGGCCGGCAGGTTGGGCCAGGCGAGCACGCCGATATAGGGGCGATCCTGTCCCGTGATCAGCGCATCCTGCACCACCGGCGTCGCCGCCGCGATCACATCGGTGCGCAACGAGCCGACATGCACGAAGGTGCCGGTCGTCAGCTTGAAGTCCTCCACCACGCGGCCGGAGAAGATCAGGCCCTGCACGGGGTCATTGTCGTCGACGAAAATGCCAGCGTCGCCGATCTTGTAGAAGCCTTCCTCGTCGAAGGCCGCTTTGGTGAGGTCCGGCTGGCGATAGTAGCCCGGCATTACGTTGACGCCGCGCAGCCGCAATTCGTATTTCGAATCCACCGGCACCATCTTCAGCTCGACGCCGGGGAACGGCAGACCGATCAGGCCGACGCGCTCGGTGTCCCAATAGGTGCCGGTCGAGGTCGGCGACGTCTCGGTGCAGCCCCAGCCGGTGTAGAACACGATGCGCTCGCCCGTGGCGCGCACGGCCAGCGCCTGCATGCGGTCATAAAGATCGTCAGGGAGACGCGCGCCGCCATAGGCCATCAGATTCAGGTTCTTGAAGAACGAGCGCGCCAGCGCATCGTCTTTCTCCATCGCGCTGGCGATGGCCGCATAGCCGGCGGGAACATTGGCGTAATAGGTCGGCGAGATTTCGCGCAGATTCCGCAATGTCTCGTCGATCATGCCCGGCATTGGACGGCCATCGTCGATATAGAGCGTGCCGCCATCGATCAGCAGCGGGTTGAACAAAGCGTTGCCGCCCATGGTGTGATTCCACGGCATCCAGTCGAGATAGACCGGCGGCTGCGCGTTCGGATCGCGCGGGCGCGTCTGCATCATCATCGCGGCATTCGCCGTCATCATCCGCTGCGTGTTGATGACCGCCTTGGGCATGCCGGTGGAGCCCGAGGTGAACAGCAGCTTGCCTACCGTATCGGGCATGATCTGGGCGAGCGATGCGTCGACCGTGGGCGTAACCATGGTCGCGACCATGTCGGCATAGGCGGTGCTGGCGATCCCCGTCGGCGGGCGCGCCACATGGATGATCTTGATGTCGGTGAGATCGAGCGCATCCAGCGCCTTCTGGAAGGTCGGCCCGTCCTGCACCATGACCGCGACAGGCTTGATCAGGTCGAACAGATATTTGAGCTTGGCGTGATCCTGGCTCATCAGCGAATAGGCCGGCGACACCGGCGCTGCCGGATGCCGCGCCTGCATCGCCGCCATGGTCATTAGTGCATGCTCGATGGAATTGCCCGAAAGGATCGCAACCGGTCCATCGGCCGCGAGCTTCATGTCGAGTAGCGCCTGGGTCAGCGCATCGGCGGTCCGCTTCGCCTCGCCATAGCTGAGCCGACGCCATTGCCGGTCATCGCCGGCGCGCTGGGCCAGCCAGGTGTGATCGGGACGCTCCTTGGCCCACTTCGCCAGAGACGCCGGCAGATGCGTCTCATAGGGCATCAACGGTATCAGCGACTTCATGACGATGACGCCGTCCGGCCGGCGCTCGACATCGATGTCGCGCTCCATCCAGTGGATCTTGCGGAAGGCGGGCTTTGTCAGCACCGCGGCAGCCTGGGCGTTCATGTGGTTTCTCCCAAAACCGTTCTTGTCGAACCATGGTCTCGTTTGTCGGACCTTGTATTCGTTGCGTGAGATCACGCTTCAACGTGTGACGTAAACCGGCTTTCGTTTCTCGATGAATGCGCGAATGCCTTCCTCGAAATCTTCCGAGCGGCTGCACAGCACCTGATTGCGATCTTCCATGGCGATGACGGCCTCGATCGAGCCGGCATCGACGGACATGTTGATGCATTCCTTCGACAGCCGCAGCCCTACCGGCGACGCGGTCATCATCACATCGACATAGGGCGCAGCGGCGGCTTCGAGTTGACCGTCGTCGACAACTTCCGACACCAACCCAACAGCCAGCGCGCGATCGGCATGGATGAAGCGGCCGGTGAGGATCAGTTCAGAGGCGACGGAGACACCGACGAGACGCGGCAGGAAATAGCTTGAGCCGATATCGCAGCCGCCGAGGCCGAGCTTGATGAAGGCGCAGTTCATGCGCGCTGACTTGGCGGCGATGCGGATATCTGCGGCGAGCGCCAGCGCGAAACCGCCACCGGCGGCAGCACCCTGCACCAGCGCGATGATCGGCTGCGGACAGCGGCGCATCAGCATCACGATATCCGCGATGCGGCGCTGGGAATCGAGCGACTCGGTGACGGTGCGCGGCGCATTCTGCCCGGAGCGCACGGCCATTGCGTGTTTGAGATCGAGCCCGGCGCAGAAATTGGCGCCGGCACCCTTGAGGACGACCACGCGTGTCTTGCGATTGCGCTGCAGGCTTTCGAAATAGTCGTTTAGTGCGTCGATCAGAGCAGGATCGAGCGCGTTGAGACTGTCCGGACGATTAAGCGTCACCCGGTCCACGCCATCGTCGTGTTCGATCAGCAGTGGATTAGACACACGCGCTCTCCCGTTTCACTCGTTGGCGCCTTGCCGACGCTCATTGCCGCGCCCTCTCCCCTTGCGGGAGAGGGCAGCGCAGGAGTTAGAAACAAACTCACGAGAGGGGTGCCACAACGAGCCCTCTCCCGCCTTCGCTTGCTCAGGCACCCTCTCCCCCGGCGCGCGGCTACGCCGCGCTGGGGGAGAGGGGAAGACAAGTACTACCGCGGCGCCATACGGATGGCACCGTCGAGGCGGATGGTTTCGCCGTTCAGCATCGGGTTCTCGACGATGTGGACCGCAAGGTTGCCGTATTCCGAGGCGTCGCCGAGGCGGGCCGGATGCGGCACCTGCGCGCCGAGGCTGGCGCGGGCTTCCTCGTTGAGGCCCATCAGCAGCGGCGTCAGGAACAGGCCCGGCGCGATGGTGTTGACGCGGATCTTGCTGGAGGCGAGATCGCGGGCAGCCGGCAGCGTGAGGCCGACAACGCCCCCCTTCGAGGCGGAGTAGGCGATCTGGCCGATCTGGCCTTCATAGGCCGCGACGCTGGCGGTGTTGATGATGACGCCGCGCTCCTCGCCGATCGGTTCGGCGGTGGCGAGCTGCTCGGCGAACAGGCGCAGGCAGTTGAAGGTACCGATCAAGTTCACCATGATGACATTGGTGAACTTCTCAAGCGGATAGACGCCCTGCTTGCCGACGATGCGCTGCGAACCGCCGATACCGGCGCAGTTCATCAGTACGCGCGCGGTACCATGCGCAGCCGCTGCCTTGGCGAGCGCCGCCTTCACGTCACTCTCGCTGGTGACATCGCCGACGGTAGCAACGCCCTTCACTTCGGCAGCGACCTTCTCGGCATTGTCCTGCGCGCGGTCGAACACGGCGACCTTGGCGCCCTTGGCGGCCATCGCGCGTGCGGTCGCGGCACCGAGGCCCGAGCCACCGCCGGTGATGAATACGGCTACGTCTTTCAACTGCATCGATAATGCCTTTCCTTGGGCGTTTCTGATCGTTTCTTGAATTCTTGAGTCGCGACGAAGAAGAAAAAGAAGAAGTGGTCCTTGGGCGTTTTCTTGGTTGTTGTTCTTGGAACTGGTCCTTGGGCGTTTCTTATTGTTGGTTCTTGAATTTAGTTCCTTGGGCGTTTCCCGACATTTTTGAATTTTCTTGGCAGTTTTCCTTGGGCCGTTTCTTCTGAGCTCGTGATGTCAGGCCTTGGCGGCCTTCTTGTTTGTGAGGATCCCGCCGAGCAGCATCGCTTCCATATGGGCGACGTAGTCGCGGCAGACTTCATCGGTCACCGGGCCGACGCCAATGGCGCGCGACATGGCATGACGGCTGAAGAACAGGTTGTCGCAGGCGCCGATCAAACTGGTGTAGAACAGCACCGGATCGACCTTGCGAAATTCGCCGGAGTCGAGCCCTTCTGCCAGCAGTCGGCGATGGAAGCCGAGCAGCGGCCCCACGAAGAACTTCGATACTTCATCGGCTGCCTCGTTGCTGCTCTCATGCAGCAAGTAGTGGATCAGCCGGTTCATGTAGGGAAACTGGTAATAGGCCTTGATGATGCCGGCGATGTGCAGCCGCAGTTTTGCGGTGGCCGAGATCGGCTGCGCCAGCAGATATTCCAGATTGGTCATCTCGGTGGCGGCGTCGCGCGCAAGCAGCGCCAGCAGCAGGCCGTCCTTGTTGCCGAAATGATATTTCACCAGCGCCGCATTGACCCCGGACTGCTGCGCAATCTCGCTCAGCGACACCTCGATGGAGTTGCTGGCAATCATCAGCTCGCTCGCCGCGAGCAACAGCTTGTCGGCCGTCGGATTACGGGCAGCGGCGGTTTTCACAGAGGTGCTGGGGTTCAAAGTCGGTGCCATTCGGAGCGCAGATAATACGAACAATCGGCCGCACTCAAGAGTTAATTGACCGATTGACTAAACTCTCCGCGGACACTTAAATCCCGCGCATTCAACGCCACGAAAAACGCCGCCAAACAAGGCAAAAAGGGAGATCACGCATGGCTGAGGCCTATATCGTCGCCGCTGCACGCACCGCTGGTGGCCGCAAAGGCGGGCGTCTAGCCGGCTGGCATCCGGCCGATCTCGCCGCCTCGGTCTTGAACGCATTGGTGGAGCGCACCGGCGCCGATCCCGCCTCGGTTGAAGATGTCATCATGGGCTGCGTTGGCCAGGGCGGTGAGCAGGCTGTGAACGTCGCGCGCAACGCGGTGCTGGCCTCCAAGCTGCCGGAAAGCGTGCCGGGCACCTCCATCGACCGCCAGTGCGGATCGTCCCAGCAGGCATTGCATTTCGCCGCCCAGGCCGTGATGGCTGGCTCCATGGACATCGTGATCGCCGCCGGCGTCGAGAGCATGACCCGCGTGCCGATGGGCTCGCCAAGCATTCTCGCGTCCAAGGCCGGCATGGGCCACTACAAGAGCCCCGGCATGGAAGCGCGCTATCCCAATATCCAGTTTAGCCAGTTCACCGGCGCCGAAATGGTCGCCGAGAAATACGGACTGTCGAAGGATGACCTCGACACATACGCCTTCGAGAGCCATCAGCGCGCCATCGCAGCAACCGAAGCCGGCCGCTTCAAGGACGAAATCATCCCGCTGCAGATCACCCGCGCCGATGGCACCACGGACACCCATCACATCGACGAGGGCATCCGCTTCGACGCCACGCTCGACGGCATCAGGGGCGTCAAGCTGATCGCCGAGAACGGCAAGCTCACCGCAGCATCCGCCAGCCAGATCTGCGATGGTGCGTCGGGCGTGATGGTTGTCAACGAGAAGGGCCTCAAGCAACTCGGCATCAAGCCGCTGGCGCGCATCCACCACATGACCATGATGGGCGGCGATCCCGTGATCATGCTGGAAGCGCCCCTGCCCGCCACCAAGCGCGCGCTCGAAAAGGCCGGAATGAAGATCGACGACATCGACCTGTTCGAAGTCAACGAAGCCTTCGCCTCGATTCCGACGGCCTGGCTGAAGGCCACCGGCGCCGACCCGAAGCGCCTCAACGTCAATGGCGGCGCCATCGCGCTCGGCCATCCGCTCGGCGGCTCCGGTACCAAGCTGATGACCACGCTGGTCCATGCGCTCCAGCAGAACAAGAAGCGCTACGGGCTGCAGACCATGTGCGAAGGCGGCGGCATGGCCAATGTGACGATCGTGGAGCGGTTGTAAGCACTCCGACAACAATGGTGTCGTCCCCGCGAAGGCGGGGACCCATACTCTCGATCGAGATAGCAAGAACGCGGAGGCCGCCGCGTGCCATCTCAACTGAAGGAGGTTATGGATCCCCGCCTTCGCGGGGATGACAACTGAGAGAGCCTACCAAACCACACCACGAGCGGAAAAATCCGCCGGTCTTCGAGGAAACACCAAGGAATTCTCCATGACGCATCCGTCGATTCACGCGAAGACCAGTCCCGACAAGATTGCCTACCGCATGGCCGGTTCAGGTCAGGCGCTCACCTATCGCGAACTCGACGAACGCTCCAACCGCGGCGCGCAGTTGTTTCGCTCGCTGGGACTCAAGGCCGGCGATCATGTTGCGCTACTGATGGAGAACCGGCTCGACTTCATGGAGATCTGCTGGGCCGCACAGCGCAGCGGGCTCTATTACACGGCCATCAGCCGCTACCTGACGCAAGACGAAATCGCCTATATCGTGAAAGACTGCGGCGCGCGCGTCGTCATCACCTCCGAGAAATGCGCCGATGTGGTTGCACCGCTGATCACCAACACGGTGGAGCCGATGTTCTATATCGTCGACGGTTCGCGCCCCGGTTTCCGCGACTGGAATACCACCCTCGCCGCTCAGCCCGCCACGCCGATTGCCGACGAGGTTGCCGGCTACGACATGCTGTATTCGTCGGGCACGACGGGCCGTCCCAAGGGCATCAAGCGCGCCTCGGAGAACAATCCGATCGACGTGCCGAATCCGTTCCTGAAGCTGCTCTGCGCGAACATGTGCGGCATGACATCGGACTCGATCTATCTGTCACCGGCGCCGCTGTATCACGCGGCTCCGTTACGTTTTAACATGATGGCGATCACGCTCGGCGGCACGTCGGTGATCATGGAGCATTTCGACGCCGAGGAATTCCTCAAGCTTGTCGAAAAGCACAAGATCACCCAGTCGCAGCTTGTGCCAACCATGTTTGTCCGCATGCTGAAATTGCCTGATGAAGTCCGTTTGAAATACGACGTCTCTTCATTGAACGGCGCGATCCATGCCGCAGCCCCCTGCCCCGTCGACGTCAAGGCACGGATGATCGACTGGTGGGGACCGATCCTGATCGAATATTACGCCGGCTCCGAAGGCAACGGCGTCACCGTGTCGAACTCGCAGCAGTGGCTGTCGCATCGCGGCACCGTCGGCAAGGCTGTGGTCGGTAGCGTCAAGATCGTCAATGAAGAAGACCAAGAAGCGCCGACCGGCGAAATCGGCACGGTGTATTTCGCCGACACGCCGCAGTTCAGCTATCACAACGATCCCGAGAAGACGAAGCGCGCCTATAACGCGCGCGGCTGGTCCACCCTCGGCGATGTCGGCTATCTCGATGACGAAGGCTTCCTATACCTCACCGACCGCAAGTCCTACATGATCATTTCCGGCGGTGTAAACATCTACCCGCAGGAGACCGAAGACGTCCTCATCACCCATCCGGATATCGCCGACGTCGCGGTGTTCGGCGTGCCGAACGAGGAGATGGGCGAAGAGGTCAAGGCCGTGGTGCAGCCGCACGACATGAGCCGCGCCGGCAAGGCGCTGGAGGCCGAATTGATCTTGTACTGCCGCAAGCATCTGTCCCCGATCAAATGCCCCAAGAGCATCGACTTCGAGGCCGAACTGCCACGCACGCCGACCGGCAAACTGGTGAAGCGCCATTTGCGGGACAAGTACTGGCCGAAGAGCGAAAAGGCGTCGGCCTAGACCTCGCCCTTGCGGCATCGCAGTCGCCGCGGTAATCCGCCGCGATGTCGCAAGTTCATCCATCATGACCGCCGGCCTGCTGGTCTCCGCAGCGCGATCCGGCGCGGGCAAGACCACGGTCACGCTCGGCCTGCTCGCCGCACTGGCGCGGCGCGGCATGGTACTGCGCGCGGCCAAGGCCGGGCCCGATTATATCGATCCTGCCTTTCATGCGATCGCCACCGGCGCGCCCTGCATCAATCTCGATAGCTGGACCATGCCGCCCTCGCTGCTGCAGGCGCTGATGGCTGGCACCACCGAAGCCGCCGATCTGCTGGTGGTCGAAGGCGTTATGGGCCTGTTCGACGGTGTGCCCGGCGTCGCCGACCGCGACGGTAGCAGCGCCAGTATCGCCGCGCGCTTCAATCTACCGGTGCTGCTGGTGCTCGACGTGACCGCGCAATCGCAATCCGCCGCCGCTATGGTGCGCGGCTTTGCCAGTCATCGTCCTGACGTGCACGTCGCCGGCGTGATCCTGAACCGCGTCGGTAGCGATCGCCACCGCCGCCTTATCACGGACGCCATCACGCCCCTCGGCATTCCCGTTGTCGGTGCCATCCCGCGCGACGCGACGCTGGCGCTGCCGGAACGGCATCTCGGCCTGATCCAGGCTGGCGAACATGGCGACCTTGCCACGCGGATGGACGTACTCGCCGACATGGCGGAGAAGCACCTCAATCTCGATACCATCATCGCGCTGGCTGCGCCGATCGACGGACAGCCGGCCCGCAATGCCGCGCCGGCCTTACCGCCGCCGGGTCAGCGCATTGCATTGGCCGCTGATGCTGCCTTCACCTTCATCTATCCGCACCTGATTGACGGCTGGCGCAATGCCGGCGCGGAGGTCGTCCGTTTCTCACCGCTGGCCAATAAAGCTCCGCCGGATAATTGCGATGCATGCTGGTTGCCAGGCGGCTATCCCGAACTTCACGTGGCAACGCTTGCCTCGGCGCAAAAATTCCGCGACGGGCTGGTGCGCTTCGCACAGACACGTTCGGTCCATGGCGAGTGCGGCGGCTATATGGTGCTCGGTGAAGGCCTGGAGGATGCCGACGGCAACCGGCATGAGATGACGGGGCTGCTCAGCCACACGACGAGTTTCCACAAGCGGCGCTTGCATCTCGGCTATCGCGAGGCGCGATTGCTATCCGACAGTCCGATCGGACCAAAGGGATCGCTCATCCGCGGCCATGAATTTCACTATGCGTCACTGATTGATCCGGGCAGCGACGACCCGCTGGTCGATCTCCGCAACGCGCAGGCCGAACCCATGGCAGAACGCGGCGGACGGCGCGGCCATGTCACCGGCACGTTTTTCCACGCGATTGCGCGGGTCGATGGCTAACGGGAACTAACGCCCCCAGCGATCCTGCCAGATCTTCTCGCCGATCAGGCAGTTGACGCGGGGCTCCTTCGTCGTGTTGGCGACAGGAATCGCGCGCGGCTCGGGCATCAATCCTGCGACTTCTAACACCAGTTTGGTGCGGATCGCTTCCTTGAACTTGTCGCGCTCCTTGATCGGCACCACGAAGGAGCCCGCGCCGCCGATCACGCAGTCCTCGTAATAGAGATCGAGATTTTCGATATCCATGGTCGAATAGGACAGTTCCTTGGCCATGATCGGCAGGCCGTTGATGACGATGCCTTTCGCGACTGCCTCGTCGCGCGCGACCGTCACCGGTCCTCCATTGTTGTTCGGCCCATCGCCCGAAATATCGATGACGCGGCGCAGGCCGTGCAGCGCATTTTCATCGAACAGCGGCATGGCATAATAGATCGCGCCCGAGATTGAGGTCCGCGATGCCCGGCGGATCGGCGTCTTCATGATTTCGGATGCCACCGCGTCGGCAGATTCAGGACCGTCGATAACACGCCAGGGAATAATCAGCTTCTGGTCTGACGATGCCGCCCATTCGAAATAAGTGACTGCAATCTTGCCTGTCGGGCCACTCTTGAGCGCGGTAAGGAATTCCTTGGAAACGATGGCCTGGGCATAGCCTTCGCGCTGGATCGCCAGCTCGTCCATATCCATCGAATAGGAAACGTCGACCGCCAGCACCAGTTCGACATCGACCACGGGGTCCTGCTTGCTCTGGGCAAACTGCGCTTTCGGGCCTGTCGCAGCCATGCTCGCGACGTCGCCGCCAGCCATCGCTCCCGCGACGAGTACCGCTCCAATCGAGACACACCAGCGCATAGCGGCCCTCCCGTTGAGAATCGAATGGTGACATGCAAATGACGAGCCGCAAAGCAGGAACCTGCAGGCATGTTCACAATCCGGTCATGGCGGCGATGCCGCTGCGGCAGAGCTAACGGGCGCCTGCCCCGGATTTGAACAGTTTGCGCGCTCGCGCGACAAAGCTAGCGCAGGATGTCGCCAACGCCACATCCACCATTGCCGACCGGAATGGGCCGAGATGAGCGCCGCCTTGAACGCGCCGATGAACGGTGGCCGCCAGCCCGCAGCGCGGCACGCAATCGTGTGGGCCGTACTGCTCGCTTGCATCGGCGCAGCGATCGCTTTGTTCGTTTCAGCACCCGCCGAACAGCGCAAGACAGGGGCTGCCGAACAGGACGAACCTATTCGGCCGTTCGGCGCAAACGCAGCCGACGAATGCCGCCGTCTTTCGCGGAACGCCACCGAATACCTCTCCGAGCAACAAGAGAAGCTGCGTTACCGGACGCGCCAGGCCGCCTGCAGCGAAGCATTCGCTGCAGCTCCGGACGATGTCCGCAACAAGGTGGCCTTCGCTCAATCGCTGCCGCATGAACGGCGCGCCGAGGCGGTCGCACTGTTGCGCGAGGCCGCAGCCCGGAACGATAGCGAGGCAAATTACGCAATCTATGAGTCGCACAATTCATGGGACTATCATCTTGATCGCCCACAACTGATTGCGCGCGACGAGGCACAGCGCGCGCTGATCAAGGCAGCCGAACTGGACAACCCGTCAGCGGTATACAGGCTCGCCATCCTCTATGGTCGTGGCGGCATCGTAAAGCGGGATCCCTCGGCCGAACGATACTGGACCGAGCGCGCGCTTCGGTTGCCGCTGCCGGAGAACGTCACCCGTGCGGACCAGCAGATTAGGCTTGCCCGGCTTCTCGCGCGATCCCCGCAGCCCAGCGAGCAGACCGCCGGCCGGGATTTACTCGAACGTCTCGCCCAAGGCGGCTCGTTTGGCGCCAAGGCGGCGCTGGCTGAAGCCACCCATCCCAACGATCCCGAGCGCGCCCGCAAACTATTTGAAGAGGCTGCGCGCGATCATCTGGGAGGCGATACCGAGCTGGCGCAGATGCTGCTCGATGGCGAAGGCGGCCCGGCCGATCCGAAGCGCGCGCTATCGATCTTGCAAAGCCAGCGCCATCAAGCGAGCGCGAGCGGCCTGCTCAGCGAGCTTTATCTCGATGGAAAGCTGGTGCCACGCGACGTGCCAAAGGGGATCGACTTGCTGATCACTGCCGGGGTTTGGGATTACGACTCCCGGCTAAAGGCCCTGCGGTTGCTGGCCGGCCATCCGCAGGTTCAGATCTCTTCGCTCAACATCGTTCTGTATGAGGCAATTCAGGCTGCGGAACTTGGCGAGCCTGACGCACTTGCCGCATTGGTCGATCTCAAACTATCGCAGAACCCGCAGTTTCGCGACGTCCCCGGAGCCTGTAAACTGAAACCAATGGCCGTGCAGCGCGGCGATCAGGATGCCGTGCAACGCCTCAAGGATTGCCCGGCCGAGTGATCATCGTCGCGTCGCCGCCACAGAGCGCGATCGTCCGGATGAGTGTGCATGCCCGAGAGTGTCACCGCCCCGCAGACCAAGACTAAGACCAAGCCGAAGGTCGAGCGGCCGAAATTGTACAAGGTTATCCTGGTCAATGATGACTTCACGCCGCGGGAGTTCGTCGTGCGGGTGTTGAAGGCGGAATTTCGCATGTCCGAGGATCAAGCCGCCAAGGTAATGATGACGGCGCATCAACGCGGCGTCTGCGTCGTCGCCGTATTCACCCGTGACGTCGCCGAGACCAAGGCGACCCGCGCGACAGACGCCGGCCGCGCCAAGGGCTATCCGCTTCTGTTCACGACCGAGCCGGAAGAATAGGACGTGGCGCTTCTGCTTTGGCCACCAAGACGATAAAAATTTAACGATCGGCTCAATCCGAGGTTGGGCGGCATGTGGCAAGCTCGCCAGATGTCGATTGCACTCCGCAAGCAATATGTATCCCGGCCGGAATTGTCGTTCGGGCCTTTGCGCTTCATCGAATGCCTGCCTTGGCTCGTGCTGGCAGCGGGAATGCGCGTGATCGCGTTCAGCGGTGGCGTTATCGCCTTGCCGGCCATCTTCGTCGCCACGGTTGCCGTTCTTCTCGCGTTTCTGGTGACCGCACGGCGGTCGATCGAGCTTGCCGACGGCGAGACCCATCTCGGAGCGATGACGTTCGAGGATGAATTCCGACTATCGCTGCGCATTCTGGCGCGTATCGGCGCGCTGATGCTTGTAGCAAGCATGATCTCTGTATTGCTCGGAATCTCGCCGCTGGACCTGAACTTCATGGGCGGCATCGATGGCATGGCGTTCGATCAGCCGACAGCGGCCGGAAAGATCTGGAATGCCTCCATCGCCACGCTGATCTTGCTGATGATCGTCGGCGTCGAACGCCATGACAACAGGGTTCGTTTCTTCGCGGCTTGCCGTGAATTCGCCAGGCGACGCGCGTGGCTCGGCGTGGGCCTTCTGGTCCTGACCGCCGCCTATTTCGGCCTCGGTTTTGTCCAGGGTCTCGTTCGCAACGCGATTGCGATCTACGGGCAGGCGCCAACGACGAACACCTTCATCCGAAACCTGATCTTCTTCGTCTTTATCTTCAGCTTCGCGATGCTGCGGCTTTGGGTGACCCTGATGATCCTGACCGCGGCCCTCAAGCAATCCCATCTGCGCGGCGACTGACCTCAGCCGGCGACCGCGGTTTCATCGCCCAATCCATAGACCTGCTCGGCCTTGGCGAAGCCAGCGATGGGAAATTCACCGAGATCGGCCCAGTCGGCGTCTGTCGCACCAGCAAAAGCGGTCGACGCGACCACTGTACGATGCAGCCTGCCCGCGATCTTCTCCAGACGTGCGGCGAGGTTCACCGCCGGGCCGATACAGGTGAAGTCGAGCCGGTTGCCGCCGCCGATATTGCCGTAAAGTACCTTGCCGACATGCAGTGCCAGACCGAAGCGAAAGCGCTCTTCGGCACCTGCCGCATCCGACCAGCGCAGCGCTTCAACGGCAGCGCTGGCTTCACGCGCGGCCTCCAGCGCATGACCGCAAACCATCGAACGATCCGTATCATCCTCAGCAATGGGAAACACGGCCAGCAGGCCATCGCCCATGAATTTGAGCACTTCGCCGCCATGCTTGAGGATCGCAGGCACCTGACAATCGAAGTAAAGGTTGAGAATCTCGACGACGCTTTCCGGCGGCAATCGATCCGACAGCGCCGTAAAGCCGCGCAGATCCGACAACCAGATCGCTGCGCGCATGGTCTCGGTGTGGCCCCGTCGGATCTGACCACCGAGAATACGTCCGCCAGCGCGATTGCCCACATAGGTATCGAGCAGTGTCACCGTCACTCGTCGTATGCCGATGACCTCGATCAACCGCGCCAATGTCGGCAGCACCGTTTTCAAGGCAGCAAGCTGCTCGTCCGTAAAACCGCCAGGCTGCTTCGTGGTCCAGCTTGATGCGTGGAGCATGTTGTCGACGAAGGTGAGCGGGATCGCGATGTAGTCGGTAACGCCTTCGGCGCGCATATCGTCGAAAAAAGGAAAGGGTGTGGTTGATGGCTCATGAAGTCGGCTGCGAACCTCGACACCTTCACGGAAGACCAGCGCAAGCGGACTGCTGAGGAATTCAGGCGCCTCCTGAATGTCGAAATCAACCGAGCTGAGGACCACCCCGGTCTCCGGACGCCAGATGAAATTTCTGCCGAAGATTTCCGGGTGCAGGGTGCGGATGAAGATGCCGACGCGGTATAGCGGCAGCCCCGCAGCGACAAGCCGTTCGCAACATTCCGCCATCATGCGCGATGGCGTCGGCGCGGATCGCGCACCGTCACTGAGCCAGTCGATGATCTCTCTGAGCTTGTCGGGCAACACGGCTGGCACTTTCAAACTCGCGCGAACGCGGGCTTCGGTCAGTCACTTACTCTAGCCGACCTGTCCGCGATGCCGAATGAAATGATCGGCGAGCACACAAGCGGCCATGGCTTCCGCCACCGGCACGGCGCGGATGCCGACGCAGGGATCATGACGACCCTTGGTCAGGATGTCCGTATCGGCGCCATTGCGATCGACGGTCTTGCGCGGCGACAGGATCGACGAAGTCGGCTTCACTGCAAAACGTGCCACGACCGGCTGGCCTGTGGAAATGCCGCCGAGGATGCCGCCAGCATGGTTTGAGAGAAATGACGGGCCGTGATTGGTCATGCGCATCTCGTCGGCATTGTCCTCGCCGGACAATTCCGCAGCACCGAAACCGTCGCCGATCTCGACACCCTTCACCGCATTGATGCTCATCAGCGCCGCTGCCAGATCGCCGTCGAGCTTGGCGTAAATGGGAGCCCCCAATCCCGCCGGCACGCCGTCGGCGACCACCTCGATCACCGCACCGATCGACGAGCCGGATTTCCGGATGCCGTCGAGATAGCTTTCGAAGAAGGCGGCCTTGTCCTTGTCCGGGCAGAAGAAGGGATTGCGGGCGACCTCGTCCCAATCCCAGTTGCCGCGGTCGATCTTGTGCGGTCCCATCTGCACCAGCGCCGCACGCACCGTCATGCCCGGCACGATCTTGCGCGCAATGGCGCCAGCGGCCACGCGCGTCGCCGTCTCGCGCGCCGACGAGCGGCCGCCGCCGCGATAATCGCGCAACCCGTATTTGGCCTCATAGGTGAAGTCGGCATGGCCCGGCCGAAACTTGTCCTTGATCTCCGAATAGTCCTTCGAGCGCTGGTCGGTATTCTCGATCAGCAGCGCGATCGGCGTCCCCGTCGTGACCTGCACACCGGTTTCCGGATGCGCCATGACCCCGGACAGGATCTTGACCGCGTCGGCTTCCTGCCGCTGCGTGGTAAAGCGCGACTGGCCGGGACGACGGCGATCGAGATCGGCCTGGATCTCGGTCACATCCAGCGGGATCAGCGGCGGACAGCCATCGACCACGCAGCCGATCGCCACCCCGTGGCTTTCGCCAAAGGTCGTGACGCGGAACATGTGGCCGAAGGTGTTGTGGGACATGGGGCGCTCGCTGCTTGAGCAGATGTCGTAACGCGGGCCGTCCGAGGGGTCAAATCGCCCGGTCAGCCGCAATGCTTAACTAAACTTGTCCATCCCGTCGGCGTTGAACACGTAGACCGCGCCCTGCTGGATCGACAGCTCACTGACCCCGTCCGGCGTCTCAAAGCCCAGCGCCACCATTAGCGCCCGCGCCGTACCGCCATGGGCAACGGCAACGGTATCGCCCGTCAGGCCGTCAACCCATTCGCGCATCCGGAGTTGCACCTCAGCGTAGCTCTCGCCGCCCGGCGCCGGCAGGCTCCATTTGTCGCGCAAGCGCGCCGCAAAGATCTCGGGATGTGCGGCTTCCTGCTCGGCCAACGTGAATCCTTCCCAGTGACCGAAGCCGATCTCACGCAGACGATCGTCGAGGACGTAGTCGTCATGCGGCAGATCAAGCTTGCCGCGCACCAGTTCCATGGTGTTGCGCGCGCGGCCGAGCGGACTGGAGACGAATGCGACATCGCCGCTGGCGCGCCCGTCGCGCGCCAGCAGATCTTTAAGGACACCACCGGCATGCGCCGCCTGCTCACGACCGAGATCGTTGAGCGGAATGTCCTTCGAGCCCTGAAAGCGACCGGCGGCATTCCATTCGGTCTGACCGTGGCGAATATAATAGATCGTTGGTTTCGGCATGGACTAAGCGATCAGTCCTTGCCGCCCATCGAGATATCCGGCGCATCCGGCACCTTGGTGCCGAGCACGTGATAGCCAGCATCGACGTGATGCACTTCGCCGGTGACGCCAGAGGACAGGTCAGACAGGAAATACATCGAGCTTTGGCCGACTTCGTCGATCGAGACGTTCTTGCGCAGCGGCGCATTGACCTCGTTGTATTTCAGCAGGTAGCGGGAGTCGGCAATCCCTGCGAAGGCCAGCGTCTTGATCGGGCCGGCGGAGATCGCATTGACGCGGATACCCTTCTCGCCGAGGTCAGCCGCCAGATAGCGCACGCTGGCTTCGAGCGCGGCCTTGGCGACGCCCATCACGTTGTAGTTCGGCATCCACTTCTCGGCGCCGTAATAAGTCAGCGTGATGATCGAACCACCGTCGGTCATTAGTTTCTCGGCGCGTTGCGCAACCGCGGTCAGCGAATAGCAGGAGATGAGCATGCTCTTGCTGAAGTTCTCCGCCGTGGTGTCGACATAGCGGCCCTCGAGCTCGTTCTTGTCGGAAAACGCAATGGCATGGACGACGAAGTCGATCTTGCCCCACTTCGCCTTGAGCTCGTCGAACACCGCATCGATGGTCGCGGCATCCGTGACGTCGCAATGACCAAGCACGAGCGCGCCCAGTTCCGCCGCCAGCGGCTCCACGCGCTTCTTCAGCGCATCGCCCTGATAGGTCAGCGCGATCTCGGCGCCCTGCGCCTGGCACGCCTTGGCAATGCCCCAGGCGATGGAACGGTTATTGGCCACGCCGAGAATGACGCCGCGCTTGCCCTTCATCAGGCCTGAAACTTCACTCATATCACATCCTATTTGCTTGGCTGATAACTTGGCAGTCCATGCCGATCTGGCCTTGGGGGTACACCAGCACTTGCGTCCGGTACAGCCCAAAAGCCCGGTTATGTGGCTGTTTACCGTCCGGGCTTAACGCCGGAATAGACGGTCCGCCAAGGTGTTATGATAGATGCGGGCGCAATTGCGGACCGCCCGAGATACCGTCAGGATTGCAACGGATGGCACTAATAGCATGAGCGCCTTTCGCGAAAGCGTTGAGAGCATGATTCCGGCGCTGCGCCGCTATGCGCGAGCGCTGGCGCGTGACACCGACATTGCCGACGACCTGGTGCAGGACACGCTGGTGCGCGCGCTGCGCTCGGAGAAGTTGTTCATCGGCGGTGACCTCAGAAGCTGGCTCTACACGATCCTGACCAACCTGAACCGCAACCGCCGCCGGTCGCTGGCACGCAAGCCCATCTTCACCGAGCTGTTCGACAACAATCCGGATGCCAGCGGGACCGAAGCCGAAGGGCGCGACATCTCGCGCGCCCTTGCCGCCCTCGTCGAAGAGCAGCGCTCGGTGCTGCTGCTCGTGATGCTCGAGGGCCTGAGCTACCGCGAAGTCGCCGACATCCAGGGCGTGCCGATCGGCACCGTGATGTCGCGCCTCGCCCGCGCCCGCGCCCATGTCAAAGCCTATCTCGACGGCGAGCGCCCGGCGCTGCGCGCGGTCAAATGATTTAAAGGGAAGATGATAATGACCGGACCGAACATTCCCGTGACCGAAGACGAATTGCACGCCTTCGTCGACAATGAATTGCCGGCCGAGCGCCGCGCCGATGTCGAGGCATGGCTTACGACACATCCCGACGATGCCGAGCGCGTCGCATCATGGCGCGCAATGGCCGAGTTGCTGCATGCCCGCTACGATGCGATTGCCGACGAAGCCGTGCCGCAGCGGCTGGAAATCGAGCGACTGGTTCAGCAGCCGCGGCGCTGGATCTACGGCGCCGTCGCGGCAACGCTTGTCGCCTTCATTGCAGGTGGCAGCGCGGGCTGGGTCGCACGCGGCGCAGCGACCACGCCGTCGATATTCCGGAGTTTCACGGTGGACGCGCTCGGTGCACACCGGACCTATGTGGTCGAAGTCCGTCATCCGGTCGAAGTCGCAGCCAATGAACGTGCACACCTGCAGCAGTGGCTGTCGAAGCGCGTCGGCTACGAGATCAAGGCGCCCGAACTCGATGCGGCCGGATTGAAGCTGGTCGGCGGACGCTTGCTGCCCGGCCCCGAAGCGCCTGCGGCCTTCTTCATGTATGAGAGCCCGTCGGGCGAGCGCTACACGCTCTACACTTCGCGTGCGGCGAAAGCCGACGCCACCCAGATGCGCTATGCCGCGCAGGACAAGGACGGCGCCATGTTCTGGGCCGACAAGGGCGTCGGCTATGTCGTGTCAGGCCCGACCGACAAGGACCGGCTCAACCAGGTCGCGCGCCAGATCTACGATCAAACGGAGAAGGTCGGGGGATGAGGACAGCGAACTGATCGCTGCTCGCCTCACCCCAGATCACTCCGCGGATGATACGGATGCCCGTCGCGCCACTTTTCCATCAGGGCTTCCAGCTCGGCATCGTTGCCGTCCGGCAGCATGATCCTGGTGGTGAAGTAGAGATCACCCGCGGCGCCTCCCGCCAGCGGCAGGCCCTTGCCCTTCAAGCGAAACACCCGTCCGCTCGACGTGTTCTTCGGAATTGAAAGCTCCACGGCGCCGGTGAGTGTCGGCGCGCGCACCTTGGCCCCCAGCACGGCTTCGTAAAGCGTGATCGGCAGATCGACGCGCAGGTCGTTGCCATCCACCTTGAAGAAGGAATGGGGAGCGATAGTGACGGTGATCATCAGATCGCCGGGACGATGTCCTGGCGCGCTTTCGCCCTGGCCGCGGAGCCGGATCTGCTGGCCCGACGTGACGCCGGCCGGTATCTTGACGTTCAATTCCTTGCCGGATGGCAGACGTACGCGCTTCTCGGCGCCCTTCACGGATTCTTCCAGCGTCACCGTCATGGCGACGTTCAGATCCAAATCGGGCATCCCGCCGGCATAGCCACCGGTATCGAACTCAAAGCCCTGCGCGCCCGGCCGCGCGCCGCGCGGGCTGGCGCCACCGAACATGCTGTTGAGGATATCCTCGAAACCGCCACCGGCACCGCCGGGAAAGCCCTGCTGCGCACCGGGACCGCCGCGGAAAGCATGCTCGAAGCCGCGCTGCGACGCGCCGGCCCGGCCGCCGCCCGGAAATCCCTGGAAGCGTGCTTTACCCTCGGCATCGATCTCGCCGCGGTCGAACTGCTTGCGCTTGTCCTCGTCGCCGATGATCTCGTTGGCCGCATTCAATTCCGAAAACCGGTCGGCGGCTTTCGGATCGTCCTTGTTGCTGTCGGGATGATGCTTCTTGGCGAGCTTGCGATAGGCACTCTTGATCGCCGCAGCGCTGGCGCCCCGCTGCACCCCCAAGACCTCATAGGGGTCGCGCATCCGTCGTCTCTCCTTCAGATAACTAAAAGGCGGGCAATCGGCCCGCATGTTGGGTTTGCGGGCCAAGGCCCGCCTGCTTCTTCATCTGGTGACTTCGTGTCATTTTTGCAACTCGGCCGCAAGCGGCCCGCCGGTGAAAACTAGCTCCGTTTCCACGGCTTCAGCGTGTGCACGTCCCAGCTGCCGCGGTCACCCTTACAGGCCGCACCTTGCATCCAGCTTTCGCTGGTGCCGTTGACATAGCTGGCCAGAAAATCCCTGCAGGTGCGACCTTCCGCGACATAGGCACTGGACAGAGGCGTTACCGATCCGCGCGCGCCGGTCGACGGGTTTTCCCAGGGCTGGCTGGAATCCTTGCTGCCCTTGGTAAGGACATCGGAGGCCGCAGTGCGCGTCAGGACAAGATCGGCTTCGGTGGGCTCGTAATTGGTGGCCTGGACGGATGCCGGCGAAATCGAACCGGTGACATCGCCGCCCTCCATCCTGGCCAGCGCGGACTCGTTTCGGCCCATACTGCAACCACCGAGGGTGCTGCCGATAAGAATTGCTGTCAAAGCCGCACCGAGCGGGCAGATGGCCGATAGGCCAATGCGTTGCCGTATCCTATATAGGTCTTGCCTATGCAGGGGCAGCAGCGAGCTCTCTACAACAGGCCAACGCAAGCGGAACTCCGGACATGACCGACACGACCTCCCCCATCAAAGACTCAACTCCGTTAACGTCAGGTGATTTTACGGCCGCTGCGGAACCATTTGCGCTGTTTTCCGAGTGGATTACCGAGGCGAAGGCGTCCGAGCCCAACGATCCGAACGCGATGGCGCTGGCCACCGTCGACGCCGACGGCCTGCCGGATGTCCGCATGGTGCTGATGAAGGGCTACGACACCGACGGCTTCGTGTTCTACAGCCACATCGCCAGCCAGAAGGGTCAGGAGCTCGCCGCCAATCCCAAGGCAGCGCTACTGTTTCACTGGAAGTCGCTGCGCCGGCAGGTCCGCATTCGCGGTCCCGTCACCCGCGTGACCGATGCCGAGGCCGACGAGTATTTCTCGACCCGCCCGAAACAGGCCCAGATCGGCGCCTGGGCGAGCAAGCAGTCGCAGCCGCTGGAAAGCCGCTTTGCCTTCGAACAGGCCATCGCCAAGGAAGGCGCCAAGCACCTGATCGGCGCCGTTCCGCGTCCGCCAGGCTGGAGCGGATGGCGCATCACGCCACAGCGGTTCGAATTCTGGCACGACCGCCCGTATCGCCTGCACGACCGCATCGAATTCCGCCGCGACACCGCGGCACCAGATACGTCCTGGACCAAGGTGAGACTGTATCCGTGAACGCCGACAACGAGACGAGAACCAGACCCGTGAGCCATCCAGGATCGAACGCGCCCAAGCGCACCATGCTGCTCACCGGCGCAAGCCGCGGCATCGGTCATGCCACCGTGATGCGCTTTTCAAGCGCCGGCTGGCGTGTGCTGACCTGTTCGCGGCATCCGTTTCCGGAAGTCTGCCCATGGGATGCCGGCCCCGAAGATCACATCCAGGTCGACCTCGCCGACCATGACGACACCGTCCGCGCCATCGACGACATCAAGGAACGGCTGAACGGCGGCGCGCTGCATGCGCTGGTGAACAATGCCGCCATCTCGCCGAAGGCCGAAGGTGGCGCGCGCATGGGCTCGATCGATACTGACGTCGCGACCTGGAGCCATGTCTTCAACGTCAACTTCTTCGCACCGATCATGATGGCCCGCGGGCTGATCGAGCAGTTGAAGGCTGCGAAGGGCTCAGTGGTGAATGTCACCTCGATCGCCGGCTCGCGCGTGCATCCGTTTGCCGGTGCGGCCTATGCCACATCGAAAGCGGCGCTGGCGTCGCTGACCCGCGAAATGGCGTCGGATTTCGGCCGCCTCGGCATCCGCGTCAACGCCATCGCGCCGGGCGAGATCGACACCTCGATCCTCTCGCCGGGCACGCAGACCATCGTCGATCAGCAGATCCCGCTGCATCGGCTCGGCACGCCCGACGAAGTCGCCAAGATCATCTATGTGCTGTGTACGGAAACGAGTTCATACGTGAACGGCGCCGAGATCCACATCAATGGCGGCCAGCACGTCTGATCAGCGGTAACGGGTGGGGAATAGTCATGCTGAGGACCGCGCCATTCTGGCGCTCCTCGAAAAGCGCGGGATTTTCTAGTCCGCGTAAAATTTCCGCGGCATCGGCGCAGCCGCGCTGATCCCCGCGCTGGAACAATCGTCTTCGGATTCGCCGTCCATCAACCCGGCACCACAATGCCGGCAGGTACGCGCAGACATCGCCTGCGCCCGACCGTTGGCCATGCGCGCCTGTTGATAGGACCTGAGATCGACGACGTTCCGTCCCGATGTTTCTGTTTTGTCAACCATTGCTATCCTCATCGCTTCTGACAGCGTTATGACAGCAACCATTAGCGCAACCGTTCAGCGGAACGCTCGAATTTTACCGGATAAATTGTGGCGGGAATCGCGCGAAGCCTATGATCATTGGGCTTTTCGAACACGCATCATGAATGCGTTTTGATAGTTGGAAAAAGATTCAGACACCCGCGCCTTTATGATCCCGCGAGCGCATGCTCGGGGTTGTCTAAGCGGTGTCCCCTCCTGAAACATGAGGGGTGGCAGCGCGCCTGACGACGCGAAATGGTGGTAATTTTCGCGATCCGCTCCGCCGGAACGCCGGCAAGCTGCAGCCGCGCAACGCCATCAGGCGCGCCACCGCGGCTTTTCTGTCCCCGGGACCGTTCTTCCGGGCAAAGGCGCAGAGCTCCGCACTCCGCTGATCCCGACGGTTTCCCACCGTTCACCAATGCCACGTCCAGCCAGCATGAGTGGCAGACCCCCGTAGTGGGGTCGGACGGTGACCCAAGGCCTCCCGAGTGCGCAGGGTACGTCACCCCACACCCGCAGGCGCCGCATCCTGTCCCACTTCAAGACGCCTCATGAAGCGCCCCTCGCGAACCGGATGAGCGGAGGATAATCCTTATAGGTATCTTGTCAAGAGATGCAGGAAAAAATGTTTGGACGCTGCTATCCCTCATTTGTCATTCCGGGGCGCGCCCTTGCGCGAGCCCGGAATCCATAACCACGATCGAACTTATGGATTCCGGGCCTGCCCCGACCAACTGCGCCGGTCGGGCGCATCCTGGAATAACAAATGAGGGGTTAGTGCCTTCCTGCATGCCCCTACAGCCACTTCTTCCACTTGAAGAACATATAAGGCAGCACCGCGGCGAACAGCATCATGATCAGCGCCATGGGGTAACCGACGTCCCATTGCAGTTCCGGCATCGCCTTGAAATTCATGCCGTAGACCGAGGCGATCAATGTCGGCGGCATCAGCACGACGGCCATGACCGAGAACAGCTTGATGATGTTGTTCTGTTCGAGATTGACGACACCGAGCATCGCATCGAGCGTGAAGGTGATCTTGTTCGACAGATAGGAGGCGTGATCGGTCAGCGACACCACGTCGCGCTGCATGGTCTTGAGCTGCGCGCGCATGTCCTTCGACCACTTCACGCCTTCGGCTTCCGCCGTGATGAAGGTGACGACGCGGCCGATCGAGACGAGGCTTTCACGCACTTTCGAGGTCAGGTCGCCCTTGCGACCGATGGTGATGAGAATTTCGGAATAACGCTTGGCATGGCCGGTCCGCAGCGACTCATCCGGCTCGAAGATGTCGTGACTGACCTGATCGACATCGGCGCCGACGCGTTCGAGAATGTCGGCGCAGCGATCGATCACCGCGTCGAGCAGTTCGAGCAGGGTGGTTTCGCCATTGGCGCCGGCGGGCGCATTGCGGCCAAGCTTCAGTTCGACGGACGCGAACGGACGCGGTGTATCGTAGCGCACCGTCACCAGCCGTTGCCGGGTGAGGATGAACGTTACCGCCGTGATCCGCGGCGACTCCGTGTCGGAGCCGCACATCAAGCTCGCGGTCATATAGCGGGCGCCGTTCTCGATATAGAGACGGCTGGAGATTTCGATCTCCTGCATGTCTTCACGGGTCGGGATTTCGATCCCCGCCAGCTTCTCCACCGCCTTGTCCTCGGCCGGCGACGGCTTCACCATGTCGATCCACACCGCATTATCCGGCAACGCCTCGAGATCGGTCGGCTCGGATTTCCTCAAGGCGTGGTCGGCAGGGGTGAAGACAGCGAGCATGGCAACTCCGGAAGATTGAAAAGGCGGGAAACTGCAATACGGACGATCCGGGCAGAATCGGCAGGGGCGACCGACCATGACCGACGCGGATGCAGCCGTCATGACAGCCTTTGTGCGGCGCGCCAACCCGGGGAATTTTTCCCGTAAGATCACGCGCTCCATGGTCTCGATTTAACAAAATTGTCACGCGCGCATCACGGCTTCGCGAGGCGTTGCGGTTCTGCACAGGATTTGGCCGGAGGGTCGAAAATTCTGCGGCAAATATGACACAGGTTGTGCGCTGCATGATGCGCAGCGCATCTAACCGCTGGAATTGCAGCGGATTTCAGCGATAGTAGCTTTAACGGAATCGTGGCGTTCGCAGGCTATTTTGGGTGCGTTTCCTTGCACCAGCCTGTTTCTTCGGACCTCACGCAATTGGAACAATGACATGTCGCCGCTCAAGATTAAGCTTGGTTTGATTGTTGCCGCCGGCCTGATGCTGTCGGGCTGCATGCAGACCGCCACGCAATTCCAGGCCGCTCCGGAAGCCAGCCTCAAGCCGAATGACAAGGCACAGCTCGCCAAGGCACGTTACGCCAAGGTTGCCGTCGCCGAGCCGTTCCGCCGCGCCATCGTCGACTTCCACCGCAAGGAAGCGCCGGGCTCGATCGTGGTCGATTCCGACAACCACTATCTCTATTTCGTCCAGGACGGCGGCAAGGCGATCCGCTACGGCGTGACCGTCGGCGAAGAAGCGCTGGCCTTCTCGGGCGTCGCGCGCGTCGGCAACATGGCCGAATGGCCGAAGTGGACCCCGACCAAGGACATTCACGCCCGCATCGAAGGCCTGCCGGCCCAGGTGCCCGGCGGCGTCGATAATCCGCTCGGTGCCCGCGCCCTCTATCTCTATCAGGGCAACAAGGACACGCTGTTCCGCATTCACGGCACCAATCAGCCGGAATATATCGGCGCCTCGATCTCGTCGGGCTGCATCCGCATGACCAACGAAGACGTCATCGACCTCTATAGCCGCGTCAAGCCCGGCGCTGTGGTCGTCGTGCTCGAGCCGAAGGCCGGCGACTCGCCGTATAATTCGAAGCTGGCCCTGCAGGGCGGCGGCGGAACGCCGTACTGAGCTGAGGTTTTATGAGATGGAAAAAGCGCCGGTTGATCCGGCGCTTTTTTGTTGGGTGGATATCGGGTTGCCCGGCTATTACCCCAAACACCGGTGTCATCCCCGCGAAGGCGGGGATCCATACACTCCCGAGAACTGACGAAGCACAGCAGATGCGGCTCCGTGACCGCCCCCACTACACCCGATAGCGGTTATGGATCCCCGCCTTCGCGGGGATGACAGCCGAGAGGCTATTGCAGCCTCACGCCTGCTCTCCCACTCCTTTTCAGATCACCGCAAAAAGCTGAACGGCGATGGCGGCGCGCGACGCTTCTTCGGCTTGGGTTTTGGCTTCGGCTTGGGCTGTTCTTGTGGAGGCGCGGCTTCTGCTTCGGGCTCCGGTTCGGGCTCCGTCGCAGCCGGTCGAGCCGCCGCAGGCTCTGCAGGCTTCGCCGTCTCAGGCTTCGCCTCCCCCGGTTTGCCTTCCGCCACTTCGCGCGGCGGTGCTTCGTCCGGGCGCACGGCCGGCATCAGCGGCGCGATGCGCGGCCACTCGTCCCAGACGTCCCATTGGCAGATGCGGTAGTTGCCGCGCCGCTCGGCGATATCGAGATGGATATGATCCTCGTGATAGCCGTCGGAGCCTGGCCCCAGCACAGTGGTGAACCGTGTACAGACCGAATGCAGCACGGCCTCGCGCTGCTCACGCGGCGTGTTGCGCTCGGTGAGTGCGATCGAGCGGCCGTTGGCGAGTTTCAGCCCGCGCACATCCAGCGCATTGGCGCGGCCATGCTCTGACAGTTTCGCCCCGACGACACGGTTGCGACCACGGCAATCGAAGGAGTCGAAATTATCGAGCTCAAGAAGCTTGGTGCCGAGGTTGGTCGCGAGCGGTGCCATGTCGGCGCGGATCCATTCGGCCACCGCCGTTGCCATGGCGCAGCGCATAGTTCCCGCCGGCTTCAGCGGCACGCGCGTCTTGTCCGGCAGCACGACCGCTTCCAGCCGCACCATGTCGGGTCCGCCGCAGGCGCCCGGCCCCTTGATGTCGGGAATACTCGGCGCAACAGCGATGGCATCCGTGAGCGCCAAGCGGCAGGCTGAAGGCGGCGGCGGCTCCGGCGGACGCGCTTCCGCAGCAGGCTTCTCAGGCTCAGGGGACTGTTCGGATTTGGTGGGCTCCTCACCAGGCTTTTGCGCCGGCTCGATCGCCGGCGCTTCTGCCGGGCGAGGCTTTGGCAGCGGCACACGCGATGTCGTCAGATAGGCCTGCGCCGGCGCGGCAACCAGCAGCAACGCCAGAACGGCCCCAATTGTCCTTTGGTCGCAGCCGGATAGGCCAAAAGTCCATTTCCGGGCCGCTTTCCCCGCGCTAAACTTCATGCCAAGACCTAAAGCAAGAACAGGGTCGAAGTTCCCCGGCAACGATCGGGGAGCCGGCACGCCAATCACAAGACGGAGGAACGATCAAATGCGTGGCTTGATGCAAGACTGGCCTTTGCTGTGTCATCGGATCATCGATCATGCGGCCCAAGTCCACGGCGAGCGCGAGGTCGTGACCAGATCAGTCGAAGGTCCCATCCACCGCACCAATTACGCCGAAATTCGTACCCGTGCCCTGAAGGTCGCGCAGCGTCTCGACCGCGAGGGCATCAAGATGGGCGACCGCGTCGCCACCATCGCGTGGAACACGTGGCGACACCTGGAAACGTGGTACGGCATCATGGGCATCGGCGCCATCTGCCACACCGTCAATCCACGTCTATTCCCGGATCAGATCGCGTGGATCATCAACCATGCGCAAGATCGCATCGTGATGACCGACCTCACCTTCGTCCCGATCCTCGAGAAACTCGCCGACCAGCTGCCATCAGTGGAGCGCTACATCATCTACACCGACAAGGCGCACATGCCGCAGACCACGCTGAAAAACGCCGTGGCCTATGAGGACTGGATCGCTGAGGTCGACGGCAACTTCAAATGGAAGGAGTTCGACGAGAACACCGCAGCGGCGATGTGCTACACATCGGGAACAACAGGCGATCCGAAGGGCGTGCTGTATTCTCACCGCTCCAACGTGATGCACGCGCTGATGGCCAATACCGGTGACTCGCTCGGCGCCAATGCCGCCGACACCATGCTGCCGGTGGTCCCGCTGTTCCATGCCAATAGCTGGGGCATCGCGTTCTCCGCGCCGTCGATGGGCACCAAGCTCGTGCTGCCAGGCGCCAAGATGGACGGCGCTTCGATCTACGAATTGCTCTCCACCGAGAGGGTGACGCATACCGCGGGCGTGCCGACGGTATGGCTGATGCTGCTCAACTACATGTCGCAGAACAATCTGAAACTGCCCGACCTGCGCATGGTGGTATGCGGCGGATCGGCGATGCCGCGCTCGATGATCAAGGCGTTCGTCGATATGGGCATCGGTGCACGTCATGCCTGGGGCATGACCGAAATGAGCCCGATCGGCACGCTGGCCGCGTTGAAGCCGCCGTTCGACCAGCTCGAAGGCGACGAGCGGCTGGATATCCTGCAGACCCAGGGCTATCCGCCGTTCGGCGTCCAGATGAAGATCACCGACGACGCCGGCAAGAACCTGCCATGGGACGGCAAGACCTTCGGCCGTCTCAAGGTGCGCGGCCCGTCAGTATCATCAGCCTATTTCCGCGTCGAGGACGAGATCCTCGACGCGGAAGGCTATTTCGACACCGGCGACGTCGCCACCATCGACGCCCATGGCTATATGCGGATCACCGACCGCTCCAAAGACGTCATCAAGTCCGGCGGCGAATGGATCTCGTCGATCGATCTGGAAAACCTTGCCGTCGGTCATCCGCAGGTGGCGGAAGCCGCCGTCATCGGCGTCTATCATCCGAAGTGGGACGAGCGCCCGCTGCTGATCGTACAACTGAAGCAGGATCAAACCGCCACGCGCGAAGACATCCTGAAATATATGGATGGCAAGATCGCCAAGTGGTGGATGCCGGACGATGTGGTGTTCGTCGATGCTATCCCGCACACGGCCACCGGCAAGATCCTGAAGACCGCACTGCGCGATCAGTTCAAGACGTATAGCCTGCCGACGGCGGCGGCTTAGCTGACAAGAGCGACAGCGTTCCTAACCTCTCCCCGCCCTTCGCGGGGAGAGGTCGACCGGCGAAGCCGGTCGGGTGAGGGGCATGGCACATGCGTGGCCACATTCGCATCACCAACAGATCGCGCGAATTACGCGCCAACTCCACCGACGCCGAAACGAAACTGTGGAATCGTCTGCGCAACAGGCAGATTGCCGGCTGCAAATTCATTCGCCAAGAGCCGATCGGGCGATATATCTGCGACTTCGTTTGTCGGGAGAAGATGATCGTTATCGAGGTCGATGGCGGGCAGCATCTGGAGTCGCAACGGGACGCCATGCGCGATCGATATCTGCGCGAGCAAGGTTATTGCGTGCTTCGCTTCTGGAACAACGATGTGCTGTCAAATATCGAAGGCGTGCTGTCGCTCATCGATGAGGAATTGCGCAAGACCTCGGATTGATCCGAACCGATAGATTGCGTGCGTTGAAGCAGCGTGCTTGGCCCCTCACCCGCGCGCCAGGTGCGCGCGACCTCTCCCCGCAAAGGGCGGGGAGAGGTTAAAGAGAGCCTCAGCCGTTGAGCGCAGCCTTGACCAGACCGCTGGCCTTGCCGAAGTCCATCTGGCCGGCATATTTCGCTTTCAGCGCGGCGATCACCTTGCCCATGTCTTTCATGCCGGCCGCACCCGTCGCTGCGATCTCGGCTGCGATGGCGGACTTGGTCTCGTCCTCCGACATCTGCTGCGGCAGATAAGCGGAGATGATCGCGATTTCCTCGCGCTCCTGGGCCGCGAGTTCGGCGCGGCCGCCCTTGTCATAGAGCTCGACGGATTCCTGGCGTTGCTTGATCATCTTCTGCAGTAGGCTCAACAGGTCGGCATCCGACAGCGGCGGCTTGCTCTGGCCGCGCGCTTCGATATCGGCATTCTTGATGGTCGAATTGACCATGCGAAGCGTCGAAAGCTTGCGCTCGTCCTTGGCCCGCATGGCGTCCTTGACGGCGTTGTTGATGTCATCGCGCAGCATCTGCGTCTCCTCTTGCGGCCGCCAATCGCAGCGCCGGAACTCGGTTGGCCCCGATCTAAGCGTTTTAAGGGGTATGCACAACTGCACCCGCCAATTCTCGGGGACGCCGCCCGGAGCTGTTGCCCGAACCTACTGCCCAAACCTATTGCCGATGGCTGGAGCTGAAATCCTCCACGCCTGCGGACAGCGGCCCGGGCGCATTGGCCCCAGCGACGTAGGGCAGAACCATCAACGCCGATATGGTGGCCGGAATACCGGCCTGGCCCCATAGCCGGGGCTGAACCTCGAAATCAAACCTGACGTGCCGCGGCTCGAGCATCGCGACCTTGCCCATCCACATCAGGCAATCGCTATCTGTCGCAAAGCACATCGAAGCCCACCCCTTCTGCAGCGTCGTCGCACGCGGCATGCCCCAAGTGTACTGGAACTGGAACGGGCGGCTGTAGACGGGATGGTCATGGCTGTAAAAGGCCGTCGCGAATGCCAGCCCGTCGTCGCCACTGATCCGCGGCATCGGCCGGCCTGTCATCTGGTGCCACCGGTCGGTCAGCTCTTGAGCGGCCAGCCGATAGTAAGTCCGCTCGTTAGGATTGATGCTGTTGCGGTAAATCGCATGGATCGGAGCAGCCACAACGGTTGCGATGATGGCGATGCCGGCGACGAACACCACCATATTGACCACATACAGGCGTTCGAGCGTGAAGCGGGCGCCGCAAACGATCAAAACGGCAGGCAGGAACAAACCCTGGAGCGCCCATAGCGAAGGCATGTCGGTGCCAAGCGTGACGGTTGTCATAACAGGCAGCAGCACGGTGCCGATGAACACCCAGAACAGCAGCAGCAATCCTGGACCCATGGCACGGAAATCGGCCGAAAAGTACTTCAGGCGCAGCTCGGCCGATAAAACCCAGACAATGGCCGGCAGCGCCAGCGTCGCCGCGAGACCGAGCAAAAACATGCTGGCTTCGATCAGTGACTGACCGAAGTCGATGCCGCCGTGAACCTGCATGGCATAGGTGAACGGCGTAGCACCGGTCGTCACGAGCCAATGGATGTGCGGCCCAAGGGCAATGAGTCCGGTCAGTGCCGAAATCCACGGTGCCCAGGATTTGAAATAGACCGCCCGCTGCGGATGCACGATCGCTGCCAGCGCGAAGCTGCCGATCAGGAAGATCGAATAATATTTGCCGAGCATTGCCAGCGCGGCCAGGACACCAGTGGCAGCGGCCCAGCCAACGGCCCGCGTTTCATAGGAGCGCAGGAAGCAGTAGGTCGCCAGCGGCCAGATCGCCAGCAGCACCGTGTTCGCGTTGAAGCGTTGGGCGTGGAACTGGTAGGCCGGAAGCAGCATCAGCAACAGCAATATGACGGCTCGCGAATCGCCGCGCACAAAGCGGCGTGCAATCAGATCGACGGCCCAGAGCGCCACCGCGGCATTGGTCATCGACAGCAACTGGAACGACCAGTCGGTCAGCGGGAAAACCAGCGTCCACAGCCGCGCGACCCAGCCCATCAAGGGCGGATGTTTGGGATTCCCCCATGCGAATTCGCGCCCAAGGGTCCAGGTTTCCAGCGCATCCGCATGTAGATCGCCGCTCTGATAGGCGATCACCAGAAACATCAGCCAGATTCCCGCGAAGCCGACGATCAGCACAGGAATCGTCCAGCCCTTCTCGATCCCATCGAGGAAGGTCAGAAAAGGCCTGCGCCATCGCGCAGGCGCGACGGCCGAGCGCGCGGCCATCTTGGCGAAATAGTCCAACTGCACTGAAATATCCGGAAATACGGGAAGTCGTAGCTTGCTACCGGCGAAAGTGAGTTCCGGCAAGCATCCGTAATTATAATTAGTTGATTTTACATCTCATTCTGCAAATTACGCGCTATCGGCGTGCAGGTTTCGCCGGACAACCGGAACACCACAATTCTGCCAGATAAGATATTATTCCTTAACGCAGCTCTGTCCGGGCCCGTTGATCGGGCAAAGCGCCGATTGCTAACCTGCCAGGCCATGGTTGACGTGTGAATCCGGCCTTTCCGGCTTTGACGGCGGCGGATGCGCGGACTATGTAGTCCCCTCATGACCCCCTCAGAAACATCTTCAGCCTGGCCGGACCACAAACCGACCGCGCTCCTCGTGCTCGCCGATGGCACCGTGCTGGAGGGCTTCGGCCTCGGCGCGGAAGGCCAGGCCGTGGGCGAAGTCTGCTTCAACACGGCGATGACCGGTTATGAGGAAATCCTCACCGATCCATCCTATGCCGGGCAGCTGATCACCTTCACCTTCCCGCATATCGGCAATGTCGGCACCAACGACGAGGATATCGAGACGGTGAACATGGCGGCGACGCCAGGCGCCCGCGGCGTGATCCTGCGCTCGGCGATCACCGACCCGTCGAATTACCGCTCTTCCCGGCATCTCGACGCCTGGCTGAAGGCCCGCGGCATCATCGGCATTTCCGGCATCGACACCCGCGCCCTGACCGCGCTGATCCGCAACAAGGGCATGCCCAATGCGGTGCTTGTGCACGCGAAGGACGGCCAATTCGATCTGCACGGCCTGAAGGAAGAAGCGCGCGAATGGCCCGGCCTCGAAGGCATGGACCTGGTGCCGATGGTGACATCCACCCAGCGCTTCACCTGGGACGAGACTCCCTGGGAATGGGAAAAGGGCTTCGGCCGACAGACCAATCCTGAATTCAACGTCGTCGCCATCGATTACGGCATCAAGCGCAACATTCTGCGTCTGCTGGCCGGCGAAGGCTGCAAGGTCACAGTCGTTCCGGCCACGACTTCGGCAGAAGAGATCATGGCGCTGAAGCCGGACGGTGTATTCCTGTCCAACGGACCGGGCGATCCCGCCGAGACAGGCAAATATGCTGTGCCTGTCATCAAGCAGGTGATCGATTCCGGCGTGCCCACATTCGGCATCTGCCTCGGTCACCAGATGCTCGGCCTTGCGGTGGGCGCCAAGACCAAGAAGATGCATCAGGGCCATCACGGTGCCAATCATCCGGTCAAGGACGAGACCACCGGCAAGGTGGAAATCACCTCGATGAACCACGGCTTCGCGGTGGATGAAGCGACATTGCCGAAGGGCGCGACGCAGACCCATATCTCGCTGTTCGACGGATCCAATTGCGGCATCCAGCTCGACGGCAAGCCGGTGTTCTCCGTGCAGTATCACCCGGAGGCTTCCCCCGGTCCGCGCGACTCGCATTATTTGTTCAAGCGGTTCGCGGAACTGATGCGGGCGAACAAGGCGTCGTAGCTTTCTTTATCGATAGAATTCAGACGTCATGGCCGGGCTTGTCCCGGCCATCTACGTTTTAGGGCTGCGAAGGCGTGGATGCCCGGGTCAAGCCCGAGCATGACGTGGAAGGGCTTGCGGCAAGCGCTAGCATCCGCACCTGCAGCTTTGTATGATGATCGTCATCAAAAATAAAGGAAGCGCCATGACCGACGCCCCCACGCCCCGCTACGACGTCCTCCCCACCAGCCTGATGGCCTCGATGCCCGGGCTCGATTTCGTGCGCAAGATCTTCTCCGGCGAGTTGCCGCAACCGCCGATCATGGAGAATGTCGAGCCGTTCGACTCGACCGCAGAACCTGGTGTTGTCGTGTTTCACAGCGTCCCCGGCTTCCGCCACTACAATCCGATCGGCTCGGTGCACGGCGGTTACGCCGCGATCCTGCTGGATTCGGCGATGGGACTGGCTGTGCATTCGATGCTGCCTGTCGGCACCGGCTACACCACGCTGGAATTCAAGATCAGCTTCATCCGCGGCATGAGCAAGGATAGCGGCACCGTGCGCACCGAAGGCAAGACGCTGAATGTCGGCCGCCGCGCGGCGACGGCGGAAGCGCGCATCACGGATTCCAAGGGTCGACTCATCGCCCATGCGACCACGACGTGTCTGGTGTTCGAGATTCCGAAGGACGCGGCCTGACCTGCAGCCCGCGGGCACGCTCACGGACATTCGATACGTCATGGCCTGACAGCGGGAGTTTCGCTTGCCATGCCCCGCGCGCGCGACATCAGATAGAGTTCAAGCTCGACCATCTCAGGCGCGTCGGCGCTATAAGGCTGCGCACGTACGCCGATCATGCAATTGCGCAGGCGGCGCTTGAGAGAGCCAAGCCCCTGCCACTCCAGCCGATAGACGGGATAGCCCGTTGGATGGGCCTGCGTGATCGCGGAGCCGGCGAGACGTTTGTCCCAGTTGTCGTCGTGACAGTTCGTGCATGCCAGATTCAACTGCCCCTGACGCCGCATGAAGGCATCGCGGCCTTTGTCGATGAATGCCTGCAGACGTGAATCGGCGCCCGTCTCGATCGGCATCCCCTGTGACTGCCGGCCGATCAGTGCGGTCAGCGCCAGCAGATCGCGGCTTTCATCGGCGAGCGGCGGCAATTGCTGATGATCGACACGGCAGAGATTGACGCGCTGTTCGAGATCGACCGGGCGATTGAGCTTGTCGTCGAATGCCGGGTACCGCACGGCGACGCCGCGCATGCTGCTGGCATCACCGTGGCAATCCGCGCAAGCACGGCCGGCAACGGGCTTTCGGGTCCATAGCGCCTCGCCATCCAGCACCCCCAACATGCCGGGATTGGCCGTGGCGTCGTTCTGCATGGCCTGGGTTTCGACGGACATGAAACTGGCACCGGAGCGTCGCTCGCCCGGCGCGATCTCCGCCGCCTCGATGAGCGACGTGAAGGCGACGGCTGCCAGCAACGACAGGCTGATATTTCGCAGTCGCCTCATGTGACCGTGATGCTGGCCGACGCGGTTTCCTGAAATCCGTTGTCGCCGATCCACTGGAATTCGAATTTTCCGCTCTCGGTGGCGACCGTAAAGAAGGAGATGAAAGGATTGGCGGAGAACGCAGGAAACAGATCGGCCCGGAACACTTCACCGCCATTATAGCGGCAGGTGAAATTGGTGATGATGTTGCGCGGGATAACCTCGCCGGTCACGGTATGGCGAAAGCCCGTCTCCATGATGTGGGACATCAGCGTCTTGATCTCGATGATATCGCCACGCCTGGCCGTGGCGGGAACGTTGATCAGCGCGGATGCCATCAGGTTGCCTCCTCGGTACATGCCGCGAGCGTGACAACGACATCGGCGGTCGCCGACCAGAACGAACCATCGGAGAGTTTCGCGATGGCCGTCAGCGTCTGCGTATCGGCAAGCCGGATGCGCGTCGATATCTGCGCACGGCCTGCACGTGGGGAGATATAGAAATTACCGACATTGGGCTGCGGGTTCTTCTCGTTGAAGATATGGATGCTGACCACGTGATCCGCATCACTCATCGGGCTCGTCACCGTGACGGTGAGCGGCACGGTGTTGCCGTTCTCGACCAGCGGCGGGACGTCGAGCTTCACTTTGCCGGGGCGCACAGCGGCGCCGTTGACGACATCGCGGATGGCCGCCTTCATGGTGTCCGGCGTCGCATGGACCGGGCCGACATGCACGAGCGATACCGTGCCGAGCACCGCGGCGCCAGCGGTCGCCAGGAACTGGCGACGCGTCGTTCGATCGGGCTCAGCCATGGATTGCTTTCGTCATGATGGGTTCTGCAGCGTTGTCAGGTAAGCGACAACGTCCTCGATTTGTTGCGCCGACAGAATCGGCTTGCCAAGCCATGCATCCCCGACACGCTGTAACCCATCTGCACGATAATAGGACGGCATGATGGTCGCGGCATTGAGGCGTGAGGCATCCACCAGCCGCAGCCGCAACTGGCCTTCCGACCAGCGACTGCCGGTGCCGGCAAGACTTGGCGCAAGATCGCCCTGGAATCTCTGTTCGGTAAATGGCCCGCTGTGGCAGAGCAGACACGTATATGTGCGGTTGACGACGATCGCCCTGCCCGCCGACGCGTCGCCGACCGCGCCCGCCAGGGGCAACGGAATCGCATCGCCAATCACCGCATAAGGGACAAGTTCACTCGCACGGACCGGAGCAGTCAGCAGCAGCGTCGCCACGCTCGCCGACAACAGCATCGATGCGCGGCGACGACTAACCAAAGACCTCTGCTCCGATCGTCTCGAACCACGATCGCGCATAGATCGCTTCACGGGCCCGGACATCACGCGGCGCATCCAGCGGACTCGTACCGCCCGCGCCTTCGATATCCGCAAACAGGCCATTGCGGGGCTGGTAGACGCCCGCGATGGAAATGCCGTAGTCGGGCGCGACCAGACTGTAGCAAGTGTTGATCAGCTTCGGCGACGTCGGCGTCGCCCCCGCCAGCAACGCCACGATCGCGCCGGCACAGGTCTTCGCCTGCGCATTCGCCGAGAATGCGGATTTGGGCATGGCGCCGGCAATGCAGGCATCGCCGATCACATGGATGTTCGGCACTTGCGTGGACTCGAGGCTGACGGGATTGATCGGGCACCAGCCGGATTTATCGGTGACGCCGGCAATCTCCGCGATGCGTCCGGCGCGCTGCGGTGGAATGACATTGGCCACCTGAACGTGATGTGTCGCGAAATCGGTCACCAGCGTATTGGTCGCCGGATCGACCGACGTGACCTTGCCGCCCTGCGATAGCGCGACCCATTCGATCAGTCCCGGATACAGCTCCTGCCACGCGGCCTGAAACAGCCGCTGTTTCGAGAACGCGTCTTTCGAGTCGAGAATGATGAGCTTCGACCGCGGCTTGCGAGTCTTGAGGTAGTGCGCAATCAGGCTCGCGCGCTCGTACGGGCCCGGCGGACACCTAAAGGGGTTGGCGGGAACGACGATCGCAACCACGCCGCCATCGTCCATCGCCTCCAACTGGCGCCGCAGCAGCAGCGTCTGCTCGCCCGCCTTCCAGGCATGTGGCATGCGCGACGCTGCAGCCTCGTCATAGCCCGGCAGCGCATCGAAGCGCAGATCGATTCCGGGCGACAGAACCAACCGGTCGTAGCGCAGCTTCGATCCATCGGCGAGACCGATCGTGCGCGCCTGCGGGTCGATCGTCTGCGCCATTTGCGCAACGAGCTTGATGCCACCGGCCGCGATTTTCTCGTAGGTGAATTGCTGGGCCTCGATGGCGCGATCGCCGGCAATGACCTCATTGCTGAACGGGCACGCGACATATTGGCGATCGGCCGTCACCAGCGTGACATCCAGCGACGGATCGAGCTGCCGAAGCGCGCGGGCGCAACTGGCGCCACCGAAGCCGCCGCCGATTACAACGACCCGCGCAGGCGATTGCGCCAGGCTTGGCGATGCCAGCGCAAGGGATGCCGTCGCGGCAGCGGCAGTGCGAAGAAACTCCCGTCGTGAGGTATGATTTTTGTGGGTCATGCTATTTCTGCGTTGCCAGCCAGGCCGCAATCGACCCGATTTCGTCTTCGGAGAAGCCCTTGGCGATCCGCGTCATCACTGTGGCCGGCATCGACCCATTGCGAAAGGCCAGCAATGTGGAGCGCGTCGCATCGGCATCGCGCCCATAGATGTTCGGGATGGCCTGCGATGTCGCCGCATGGCAGCCGGAGCACGAGGCCGCGCCAGGCGGCGGCGCCGATGCCGCCCGGACCGGCGCCGCCGAGGTGACGATCAGCCCGATCGCAAGTGAGGTACGCAACGTCTTCATGAGTGAAATCCAGTGATGGGCAGCAAGCATGGCGACGCGTCGGTTACGCAAAGATGATGTCGTGATTCTTCAGCGGCACGGAACGGATGCGCTTGCCGGTCGCGGCAAAATAGGCATTCAGCACGGCCGGCGCCGCAACGCAGATCGTCGGCTCACCGACGCCGCCCCAGAAGCCGCCCGATGGCATCAGGATCGATTCGACCTTCGGCATCTCTTTCATGGTCATCGACTGATAGGTGTCGAAGTTCTCCTGCTCGATGCGACCACCCTTCACGGTGCATTCGCCATAGAATAGCGCCGACAGGCCGTAGACGAACGAGCCGGCGATCTGGCGATCGATTTGCCAAGGGTTCACTGCATAGCCAGGATCCGTGGCGGCAACGATGCGATGGATCTTGATCTTGTTGCCGCCCGTCACCGAAATTTCCGTTGCAGCCGCCACATAACTCCCGAAGCCCATATGCTGGCAGATGCCGCGGAACACGCCTTGCGGCGCCGGCGTCGTCCAGCCGATCCTCTCTGCGACGGCATTGAGCACCGCGAGATGCTTCGGATGCTTGGTCATCAGCTTGCGGCGGAATTCGAGCGGATCCTGACCGACCGAATGCGCGAGCTCATCCATGAAGCTCTCAAGATAGATCGCATTCTGGTTGACGTTGACGCCGCGCCAGAAGCCCGGCGGCACATGCGGGTTGCGCATGGAATGGTCGATCAGCAAATTCGGAACGGTGTAGCCGATCGCTGCTTCGCCGCTGGCATTCAGCCCCTGGAAAGTGACGGGATCCATCCCGTTCTGCATTCCCTCGGGACGCACGCGGGCCAGGATCGACTGGCCTGAGATCCGCATGTGCAAACCGATCAGATTGTTATCGGCATCGAAGGCGCCGACCAGCTTGCTTTGCGTAATGGGGTGATAGCGGCCGTGCAGCATGTCTTCTTCGCGCGACCACATCAGCTTGATCGGCGTGCCGGGCATCTGCTTGGCGATGGCCACCGCCTGACGGACGTAATCGGTCATGCCGCGTCGACCGAAGCCGCCGCCCGGCATGATCTTGTAGACCTCGCATTTGTCGCTCGGCAGGCCTGACGCTTCGACTGCGGCCGCAAACACGGCTTCGCCGTTCTGCGTCCCGGTCCAGACCTCGCACTTCTCCGCCGTATAGAGCACCGTCGCGTTCATCGGCTCCATGGTGGCGTGGTTCTGATAGGGATAGGCGTAGACCGCTTCCACCGTCTTCGCAGCACCCGCAAACGCTGCTTTGACATCGCCAGCCTTGTTGCCGACAAAAGCGGGCTGCGCAGCGTCTAGGCCTTCCTGCAGCCACTTGCCGATGGACTCGCTGGACACGCTGGCGTTCTTGCCATCGTCCCAGACGACTGGCATCGCCTCCAGCGCCGACTTGGCGTGCCACCACGTATCGGCGACCACAGCCACGGCACTCTCGCCGACGCGCACGACCTTCTTGACGCCTTTCATGCCAAGGATCTTGCTGTCGTCGAAGCTCTTCAGCGTGCCGCCGAACACCGGGCAATCCTTGATCGCGGCATTGAGCATTCCCGGCAGCTTGATATCGGCACCGTAGACCATCTTGCCGTTGGTTTTCTCGACCGTATCGAGCCGCTTCAGCGGTTTGCCGGCGATGGTCCAGTCCTTGGGATCCTTCAGCTTGACGTCGGCCGGCGGCTGCAGCTTAGCAGCCGCTTCCGCGACCTTGCCGTAAGTGATGGTGCGCCCCGACGGGACGTGGGTGATAACGCCGTTGCTCGTGGCGCATTCCGACACGGGCGCGGCCCACTCATTGGCAGCAGCCTGGATCAGCATCAGACGCGCAGCCGCGCCGCCTTTGCGGACGTAATCATGCGAAGTGCGAACGCCGCGGCTGCCGCCGGTGGAAAAGTCCCCCCAGACGCGCTTGCGTGCGACACTTTGCCCGGGCGTAGGATATTCCGTCGTCACCTTGGACCAGTCGCATTCAAGCTCTTCAGCGACCAATTGTGCCAGACCCGTGAGCGTTCCCTGCCCCATCTCGGACCGCGCGATACGCACGACAACGGTCTCATCAGGCCGGATCACCACCCAGGCATTGACCTCAGGCGTACCATCGGCCGCATAGACTGCGGTCGGCCCGCCAAAGGGAATACCGAGCGCGAGGCCGCTGCCGATAGCAGCAGTTCCCAGGACAAACGAACGGCGATTGAGTTGCGGAGCATGACCCATGACCATCTTCCTCAAGCGCTTGCAGCGGCGTGAATCGCTTCACGGACCTGCTGGAACGTGCCGCAACGGCAGATATTGGTGATGGCGAGGTCGATATCCTCATCTGTCGGCTGCGGCACTGTCTCCAGCAGCGCTGCAACTGCCATGATCATGCCGCTCTGGCAGTAACCACATTGCGGCACATCATGATCGATCCAGGCCTGCTGCACCTTGTGCACGGCCCCCTCGGACGCAAGGCCCTCGATCGTCGTGATCTGCTTTCCGATCGCCTCACTGAGCGCCATGCTGCAGGAACGGACCTGCTGGCCATCGACATGAACGGTGCAGGCGCCGCATTGGGCGACGCCACATCCGTATTTTGTCCCTGTTAGCCCGGCATTTTCGCGGATCGCCCATAGCAACGGCGTGTCCGGTTCTGCATCGATCTCGTAGGTTCGTCCATTGATCGTGAGGCTTGCCATCGCATTTCCCCGGGTCGTGGCGCATATCGCCGTTGCAGCAACCCTCCCCTGAAACTGGAAGAATTCCAAATCAAATGTTTGGTGACTGCGGCGCCCGAAGATTCCAGCGATGTCCCTGCCTTGCGGACGTCACAGTTACGTCACGCGGGATTTTCTGTCTGCTGACGCTCTATCACCGCGGGTCGAACACAATGCGATCATGCCGCCTGAGATTGCCATTGGCAAAGCCGGGCACCGCCGTGTGCAGAACATCGCCGATTCGCTGTCGCGATTTACTTGGTGAGAGTTGCGCGGAACACGGGATGATAGCCGTGCGCCGCTCGACGCGCTGTGGCCGGGTTGGTAAGCCCTCTCTACAAGGAGACCTGAGTCGAGACATGACCGTTGCGATCGAGATGGGGCATACGACGTCAGGCGCCCCGGCGGCTCTGGACCTTGAGGAACTGCTGGCGACGCGTCTGCTCGTACAGGGCAATTCGGGTTCCGGAAAATCGCATCTGCTGCGCCGGCTGCTCGAACAGAGCGCCCCATGGGTACAACAAACCATCATCGACCCTGAAGGCGATTTCGTCTCGCTGGCGGAGCGATTCGGTCATCTGGTGATCGATGCCGAGGCGCATACCGAACGCGGGTTGCAGGTCGCCGGCGAGCGCGCGCGCATGCACCGCGTCTCCACAGTGCTCAATCTCGAAGGGCTGGATGCCGAGAATCAAATGCGCCGCGCCGCCGCCTTTCTGGGCGGGCTGTTCGACGCGCCTCGCGACCATTGGTATCCGATGCTCGTGGTGGTGGACGAGGCACAGCTGTTCGCCCCGGCCGTTGCCGGCGAGGTGTCCGACGAAGCCCGCAAGCTCTCGCTCGGCGCCATGACCAACCTGATGTGCCGTGGCCGCAAACGCGGCCTTGCCGGCGTCATCGCGACACAGCGACTGGCGAAGCTCGCCAAGAACGTCGCGGCCGAAGCGTCGAATTTCCTGATGGGTCGCACCTTCCTCGACATCGATATGGCACGCGCCGCCGATCTTCTCGGCATGGAGCGACGGCAGGCCGAATCCTTCCGCGACCTCGAGCGCGGCCAGTTCATGGCGCTGGGTCCCGCCCTCTCCCGTCGTCCGCTTGGCCTGCGCATCGGCGTCACCGAAACAAGCCCGCGCAACGCCACGCCGCGCCTGATGCCGCTGCCGGAAGCAACACTCGACGACGTGCGCGCCACGATTCTCGCAGCGCCCCCGCCGGAGCCGGTCCGGCCGCAGCGTCGCACGCCGTCATCGCCGGATCTGCTTGGCCAGCTCATGGCGGCGAAGTCCGCAGCGCTGGAAATTCGGCCGGACGTGGCGGAGACGCCGATCAGCGCCGAGGAACTGGCGGAGCGGCGCATGCGCGTCGACCGGGTTCTTCAGGCCTTGATGGCAGAGCCCGATGCAGGCTTCCGGGTGGTTGGCGTGCTCTATCAGGAATTCGTGGTCCGCTGCCGCATCGAGGGTCTCGGTGCCGCCGTGCCGGACCTCGACGACTTTCGCCGCATGCTGACGCGCGCCCGCGCCGGGCTCGGCTCCGACATTACAGAAGATGACGGGTGGCAGGACGTCTCGGTCCGCGCCTCGATTCTGCCGGAGGATATGCAGGGCGTTTTCATGATGATCGCCCGCGCCGCCAAGGAAGGCTGGCCCTGCCCAAGCAATGCCGCGATCGCCCGCGCCTACGGCTCGCATTCGCTGCGCCGTGCACAGCGCCTGCTGAACTATATCGAGGAGCAGGGCCTCATCGTGTGCCAGCTTGATGGCGCCGGTCGGCGCATCGTGACGCTGGTCGAACTGGCCTGGGCTACGGCGCCCGGCGATCCCAATGCCGAGGAAGCTGCGGCCGAGCAGGCCTGAGCCGTTTCAGTCCGCCGAGAAGCCGAACGGAACGTTCAGCGTCCTGAAATCATCGGGCAACAACTCGCGCCCGATCGGAAGCGCCGAGCGCGCAGCACATCTTGGACGGTGACAGACACGGCATGCGACACCGATCGGCGTGGGAGCATCCGCACGCGGCGCCGATGCGTCGCGCGTATAGATCAACTGGCCGGCATGTTCGGCTGCGCAACCGATCGCGATGGCGCGCTCAACGCGTTGTGCGCCGTAACCACCACCGCCAGCCGTGACGGTGCGGGCAATCGAAAAGAAGCGCTGGCCATCCGGCAATTCCAGCCACTGCGTGACGATCTGGCGCGGCGTTTTGAAAACGTCGTGCACCGACCACAACGGGCACGCACCGCCGTGCTTCGCGAACGGAAAGCCTGCGCCGTCGAGCAGTTTGGAAATATTGCCGGCGGGATCGACGCGGATGAGAAAGAACGGGACCTTTTCGGCACCCGGCCGCTGCAAGGTCGTGATGCGATGCGCGGTCTGTTCGAAGCTGGCACCGAATTGGCGCGCCAGCGCTTCGAGATCGTAGCGCCGCGTCTCGGCTGCACGCGCGAAGGCTGCATAGGGCATGATGAGCGCAGCCGCGGCGTAGCCTGCGAGCGCGCGGCGCGCCAGAAGTTCGGCGCTCTTGGTGGTGAACTGGCCGTCTTCGAGCGCGGTGCCGATCTCGTTTTCCATTTCGAGATAGACGAGTTGCTGCGCCAATTGGAAATTGAGACTTGCGGTGTCGAGCGAGTCCTCAAGTAGTAATTGTTTCCGATGCAGATCCAATCGTCGCACCGAGCCGAGCATGACGTCCGGCGGCAGATAGCGCACTTGCAGCCTGTGTCGGGTCTTGAGACGCTCAACGAAACCGCTCGGGCCCGACGTCGCCTGCACGAGACGCTCGGCCGCGTCGTCGAGACCCGCGAAATTGTTGCGACGTGCGGCGAGAAAACGCCGGACCTCGGCGACGGGATCGTTGGCATCATAGCCCTCGCTACCCGCTTGCAATGCACCGCCCGCGAGCGCCGGCGCGCGTCGGTCCGCCAGCGCGAGTTGCTCCTCGCGATAGGCCGTGTAGAGGCGCAGAAAAGCCTCGGCCATGCCGGGATAGCTCACCGCGAGATCGCTGATTTCAAGCGCAGGGATATCGATGTCCGAGAACATCGGCTCTTTCAGGATCGACTGCATCCGCGCCGTATTGTCGGCACCGCCATCGCCGGCGAGATCGGCGAGATCAATCGTGTAGGTGCGGGCCAGCCGAAGCAGCATGTCGGCCGTCATCGGCCGCTGGTTGCGCTCCAGCAAAGCGACATAAGGGGCCGAAATTTCCAGATCGGCCGCCATATCGGCCTGGGTCAGGCCCAGATCGCGCCGAAGCCGCCGGATTCGCGGCCCCATGAACACCGAACGACCTGCCGAGGCGGCCATCGCACACTCCAATACCTTGTAACTACTTTACAGCCTTACACGTTCAATTTGTAAAGTATGACAAGTTATCTGCGTTCCGTCTAGCGGCTGGCGATCCCGCGATTACAACCAAGGACAGGTTTTCGTCAGCCAAAGGAATCGAGACAATGAACTTCCAGCCACGCGGGATCAGCAACCAGACCATCCTCGGCACCGGCTCCTATCGGAGCGAAGTCGAGGCGGCGTCGGCGCTGCTCAAGACCAAGGACACCTGGAACGGCGTGACCGCCGAGGCCGTCGCACGCATGCGCCTGCAGAACCGCTTCAAGACCGGTCTCGACGTTGCACGCTACACGGCATCGCTGATGCGTGCCGACATGGCCGCCTATGATGCAGACACCACCAAGTACACTCAGTCGCTCGGCTGCTGGCACGGCTTTATCGCGCAGCAGAAGCTGATCTCGGTCAAGAAGCATTTCGGCACCACCGACCGCACCTACCTGTACCTCTCGGGCTGGATGATCGCGGCGCTGCGCTCGGAATTCGGCCCGCTGCCGGATCAGTCGATGCACGAGAAGACTTCGGTCCCGGCTCTGATCGAGGAGCTCTACACCTTCCTTCGTCAGGCTGACTCGCGCGAGCTCAACGACATCTTCCGCAGCCTCGACGCCGCTCGCAAGGCTGGCGACAAGGCAAAGGAAGAAGAACTGATCAACAAGATCGACAACTTCCAGACCCACGTCGTTCCCGTCATCGCCGATATCGATGCCGGCTTCGGCAACGCTGAAGCGACCTATCTGCTCGCCAAGAAGATGATCGAAGCCGGCGCCGGTGCCCTGCAGATCGAGAACCAGGTCTCGGACGAGAAGCAGTGCGGCCATCAGGACGGCAAGGTCACCGTGCCGCACGAGGTCTTCCTCGCGAAGATCCGCGCCTGCCGTCACGCCTTCCTCGAAATGGGCGTCGAAGACGGCATCATCGTCACCCGCACCGACTCGCTCGGCGCCGGCCTGACCCAGCAGATCGCCGTCAGCCACAAGCCGGGTGACATCGGCGACCAGTACAACAGCTTCCTTGATTGCGAGGAAATCGACGCCTCAAAGATCGGCAACGGCGACGTCGTCATTACGCGTAATGGAAAGCTGATGCGCCCGAAGCGTCTTGCCAGCAACCTGTACCAGTTCCGCGAAGGCACCGGTCAGGACCGCTGCGTCCTCGACTGCATCACCTCGCTGCAGAACGGCGCCGACCTGCTGTGGATCGAAACCGAGAAGCCGAACATCGAGCAGATCGCCAAGATGGTTGATCGCGTTCGTGAGGTGATCCCGAATGCGAAGCTGGCCTACAACAACTCGCCGTCGTTCAACTGGACGCTGAACTTCCGTTGGCAGGTCTATGACGCGATGAAGGAGGCCGGCAAGGATGTCAGCAAGTACAACCGCGCCGAGCTGATGAAGGTGGAGTACGACAGCACGCCGCTGGCGGTCGAAGCCGACGAACTCATCCGAACATTCCAGGCTGATTCAGCCAAGCGTGCCGGCATCTTCCATCACCTGATCACGCTGCCGACCTATCACACGGCTGCGCTGTCTACCGACAACCTCGCCAAGGAATATTTCGGCGAACAGGGCATGCTGGGCTACGTCAAGAACGTCCAGCGCGCGGAAATCCGTCAAGGCATCGCCTGCGCGAAGCATCAGAACATGGCGGGTTCGGACATCGGCGACGAGCACAAGGAATACTTCGCCGGTGAGGCGGCCCTGAAGGCGGGCGGCGCGCACAACACGATGAACCAGTTCGGCTAATCGTTACGGTTCAGCTCATCATAAAATCAGCCTGGGATCTTGTCAGATCCCAGGCTGATTTCGTTGTCGGCGTTCAAACGCCGAACGACTGTCTCACCAACAGGCTATCCGGATGGCGGGCCGCCATGAGCCCCGGAGGGCGTTGCGCTTATCCCTGTCGGCGCAGGAACCCGGTAATCGTGACGGTCTGCCAGATGCCGGCGGCAAAGAACGGATCGGCGTGATGAAATCTTTCGACCGCCGCGCGGTCGGCGGCCTCGACGAGAAACAGACTGCCAATCATGGTCTGGCCGTCATCGGCTGTCAGCGGACCGGACATGACGATCGTCACGTCATAGGCCGAGGTGTCGGACAAAAAGGCCTTGTGAGCCTCGTAGTGAGACAAGCGCCTGTCAAGCGCGCCGGCATGATCGACGCCATGGATGGCAAACAGCATAAGTAGCTCCTGAAAAGCAGAAGACGGCCGCCGTTCCGCGGCGACCGTCCTGGTGGCACAGATGTTATTTAGTGCCGAGCTTCGCAGCCTCGTCCCAGCTCGGACAGGTGCGCGATTCCAGCGGCACGTCGTAGGGCTGATAGTTCTCCTTGCCGATTACCGTGGGTTTGAGAACGATCTCGGTGATCACCGGCTCGTTGCGCAGCGAACGAATGGCGATCATCATGCCGAGGCATCCCTGCATGAAGCCATTGTAGTCGCCGCTCGCCAGCAACTTCCCGGACTTGATCGCGTCGATTGCCTCCTTGGTGCCATTGACGCCGATGACCTGGGCCTTGCGATTGGCACCGTCGAGCGCCTCGATCGCGCCGATCGCCATTGCGTCGTTGGCGGCCAGTACGCCGTCGATCTGGGTATTCGACTGCATGAGATTCTCCATGACCTGGAGCGCCTGCAGCCGCTGATAGTTGCCGGGCTGCGACGCCAGCAGCTTGGCTCCCGGATTTTCCTTCAAGGCGTCGTTGAAGCCGCGGACGCGGTCGATGCTCGTCAAGGATCCTTTGACGCCCTCAATGATCACAAAATTGCCCTTGCCGCCGAGCGTCTTCAGCAGATAGCGCCCGGTCTCGAGACCCAGACTATAATCGTCGGCACCGACAAAGGCGACAAACTTGCCGCCGGCGGAACGATCCGTCACGTTCACGACCGGGATCTTTGCGTCATTGATCTTCTCGACGCCGGGGACCATCGCCTTGTAGTCGACCGGGATGAAGACGATCGCCGACGGCTTCTTCACCACCACGTCCTCAATCTGGCTGAGCTGCTCCGGAATGCTGTCCGGCTTTGTCGGGATGTAATGCAGCGTCTTTGCCTTCATCGCCTTGGCGGCTGCGTCGGACCCGACTCGCACGGTCTGGAAGTACGGATTGGTCTGGTTTTTGGTAAACACCGCGATCGTCTCGCCGTCTGCGAACGCGTGGGATGAGAGTGATGTCGTCAGAAGCAATGCAGCAAGCGCGCCATAGGCTTTCTTCATAGTCGTTCCCTCCGTTTTGTTTTTGAGATCGAACACTTACGCCGCACGGCGCCGTGTTTTCATATCCAGCCATACTGCCAGAATGACGATGACGCCTGTCACCAGTGGCTGCCAACTCGCGTTGACCGACAACAGGTTCATGCCATTGAGGACCAGGGTCAAAATGAGTGCGCCGACGAACGTGCCAAACACCGTTCCGAGACCACCAAACAGCGAGGTGCCCCCGATCAGAACCGCCGCGATCGCCGGCAGTGTCAAGCTTTCTCCGATGTCGGCTTCGGCAGAGTTCAGTCGCGCAAGAAAGATGATCGAGGCGAGCCCGGCCATCGCGCCGGACACTGTGTAGACCAGCAGAAGCCGGCGAGCGACGGGAATGCCCGACAATCGCGCGGCGACCGGGTTGGCGCCGATGGCATAGATTTCCTGTCCCCATGTGGTGCGCTGCGCGAAAATGGTTCCGATAGCGAGGAAGACCAGCAACAGATAGACCGGGATCGGAAGACCGAGAAAATAGCCACTGCCGATCTGGCGAAAGCCAGCCGGGAATCCGTGCATGGTCTCTCCGCCCATGTACCAGTAGGTGATGCCGTGCAGCACCCACAGCATCCCGTAGGTCGCAATGAAAGATGGGATTCGAAGCGCCGTCACCATCACGCCGTTCAGCATCCCCACCGCGCCACCGACGCCGATGCCTGTCAGTACCCCCAAGGTCGGCGAGCCCGTCTGATGAATCACCGTTCCGGCAATACAGGCGGAAATGGCGACATTGGCACCAATCGAAAGGTCGAGGCCACCTGTCAGCACCACCAAAGTCAGACCCGACGCAATGAAGAACAGCAGACTCGCCTGACGCAGGACGTTGAGGATGTTGCCGAGACTGAAGAACGAGTTGGTCAGGATGGTCAGCGCCGCACAGATCAGAAACGCGGCGAGCAGGCGATAGAATACCTGGATCATCTCGTCGGAGAGCAACATTCGCCCGCTTGTGATCGGCTTTGAGATATCGGTCATGATCGGCTCCGCAATCCATCGACGAACAAGGCTGCAATTACCAGCAAGCCGACGCTTGCCACCTGGATCGAAGACGGCAGCGCCAGCAGATTCAATCCGTTGCGCAGCACACCCACGGTGACCACACCGAGCAAGGTGCCGAGCAGCCAGCCATTGCCGCGTTCGAACGACGTGCCGCCGACGGCGACCGCGGCAATGGCATCGAACTCAAGACCGAGGCCAGCGGTTGGATGCCCGGAGTTCATGCGCGCGGTCATCAGGAGACCGGCCAGACCGACCATGGCGCCGCCGAGCGCGTAGACGAGGATCAGCAAGCGTCGGGCCGAGATGCCGGCGAATTTCAGCGCTTCACGGTTGCCGCCGAGTGCGAAAATGTAAGTCCCGAAACGGGTGTGGTAGAGCAATCCGTGGAAGGCAAGATAGCTTCCCAGCCCCAGCACGATCGGAAGCGGAACGCCGCCGAGCGTTCCGGAATAGACGCCGCGAACGGCCGCTGGCATGCCGACGACGCTCTGGCCATCGCTGACGATCAGCGAGAGCCCCTGCGCCATCCCGAGTGTACCCAGCGTGGCGACAAAGGGAGGAATGCCGACAACGGCCACCAGCCAGCCGTTGACCGTCCCGAACAAGATTCCAACGGCCATTGCCGCAAGCAGACCGAGCAGCAGCGAGCCAGTGGCCAAAGCGACGATGGCGACGATCAGCGAGGTCAGCGTCAGCACTGCGCCCATCGACAGGTCGAGACCTTCGGTCATGATGATCAGCGTCATCGGAAGCGCCAGCATCAACAGAATCGTCGATTGGACGAGCACGTTGGAGATATTCGGCACCGTCAGGAAGCCGGGCGTCATCAGGCTGAAGACAACACATAGCAGCACCAGCATGACGGCAACGCCGGGAATCCGCTGAAGCGGATTGGTGTTTAATACCATCGCTTGTTCACGCATGATGCATCCCCAACTTCACGATGTTTTCCTCACTCAGTTCGTGGCGAGCCAGTTCACCCGCGATCCGTCCGTCGCACATGACATAGGCGCGATCGCAGACGTGGCAGATTTCCGCCTGCTCCGACGAGATCATCAGCGCAGCGGCACCATCTGCGACCAGCCGGTCGATGAGCGCGAAGATCTCGGCTTTGGCTCCGACATCGATGCCGCGTGTCGGTTCGTCGAAGATGAACAGCTTGGCGCCGGCCGCCAGCCATTTGCCGATGACGACCTTCTGCTGGTTGCCGCCGGACAGAAGACCCACGGCCTGCTTGTCCGATGGGGTCGCGATCCTCAACTGCCGGATCAGATCATTGGCAACCTGCCTGGATTTCCCCTGATCGAAGAAGCCACGCGGAAAGATCTTGCGTAGCGCGGAAACGATCAGGTTGTCTCCGACGGAGCGGATCAGAGCCAGACCTTCGGCCTTGCGGCTTTCCGGAATCAGCGCGAGCCCCAGTCTGGCTGCTTCGTCCGGACCGCCGGATTTCTCCCGGCCGTCGAACAGGATCTGTCCCGCGGTCGCCTTGTCGGCTCCGAAAATGGCCCGCACCACTTCGGTGCGCCCCGAGCCGACCAGCCCGCACAGCCCGACGATCTCGCCTTGCCGCACGACCAGGTCGATGCCCGCAATGCCGGAGGCAGAGGCGAGACCCTTCACCTCGAGCATGACCTTGCCAGGGGACTCGGCGAAGGTCCGCGGATAGCTCATATCGACGCTGCGACCGACCATCATCCGGACCAGATCGTCCGATGATACGGCCCCGGGTTTTACTTCATCGATACGACGCCCATCGCGCAGCACCGTGATGCGGTCACCGAGCGAGAACACCTCCGCCATGCGGTGCGAAATGTAGATGATGGCGACGCCGTCTGCCTTGAGCCGCGCGATCAGTGCGAACAGCAATTCCGTCTCGCGATCGGACAGCGCCGCCGTTGGCTCATCCATCACGAGAATTCGCGCGTTCTGGCTGATGGCCTTTGCAATCTCCACCATCTGCTGCTGGGCGACGCCCAGCTTCTCGATCCGGATCGCCGGATCGATGTCGAATCCAATCGAATCCAGCACGCGCTTGGCATCGGCCAGAATTTTCTTGCGATCGATCGTGCCGGGAACACGTCCTGCCGGCTCGCGTCCGAGGAAGATGTTCTGCGCGATGTCGAGATAGGGGACCAGCGAGAATTCCTGGAAGATGACGGCGATGCCGAGCTTCTGCGCATCGGCTGGCGACGCGATCTCGACTGTCTCGCCGTTATAGTGGAACGAGCCGCTATCGGCGCGATAGGCCCCACACAGCACTTTCATCAGACTCGATTTGCCTGCTCCGTTCTCGCCGAGCAGCATATGCACCTCGCCTGGCCAGACCGAGAATGACACATCGTCGAGTGCCTTCACTCCCGGAAATTCCTTGGAGATGCCGCGCAGTTCGAACAGCGGCGGTGCCGCGTGAACGATCGACACGGCAGCCTTGGACTGCGCGAGTTGCGTCATGCCATCACCGGTGCATTGGGCAAGAAGATCTTGCCGGGGTTCATCATGCCTTTCGGATCGATCGACGCCTTGATGCCACGCATGATATCGACGGCGTCGCCGAGCTCGTCCTGGAGGAAACTGATCTTGCCGGTGCCGATGCCGTGCTCGCCGGTGCAGGTGCCCTCCATCGCGATTGCCCGCGCCACCAACCGCGCGTGCAGCGCCTTGGCACGCGCGACTTCGTCGGCATTGTCCTGGTCGATCAGGATCAGCAGATGGAAATTCCCGTCGCCGACATGGCCCACCACGGGCGCGATCAGTCCATTGGCATCGATATCGCGGCGGGTTTCGGTGAGACATTCCGTCAGCCGTGAGATCGGCACGCAGACATCCGTGATCATGGCCTTGGCGCCCGGCTTCAGGCTGAGACCCGCATAGAGCGTGTTGTCGCGGGCATGCCACAGCTTCGTCCGCTCTTCCGCCGCACGCGCCCATTGGAAGCCTTGGCCGTCATGCTCGGCGGCGATCGCCTCCGCCAGTTCGGCCTGCTCCGCGACGCTCGCCTCGGTGCCGTGGAATTCAAAGAACAGCGTCGGCGCCTCGCGATAGCCAAGTTTGGAATAACCATTTATGCCGCGCATCATGACTTCATCCAGCAGTTCCATCCGCGCGACCGGAATGCCCGACTGGATCACCTCGATCGCGGCATCGATCGCTTGATCGAGCCGCCCAAAACTGCAGACAGCGGACGAGATCGCCTGCGGCCATGGATGCAATTTCAGGGTAATTTCGGTGATCACGCCGAGCGTGCCCTCGGAGCCGACGAACAGCCGGGTGAGATCGTAACCGGCTGACGATTTGCGGGCGCGCTGGCTGGTACGGATCACCCGCCCATCCGGCAGCACGACTTCGAGCGCAAGCACGTTGTCCTTCATGGTGCCGTAGCGGACGGCCATAGTCCCGGACGCGCGCGTCGAGGTCATGCCGCCGATCGACGCATCGGCGCCGGGATCGATCGGAAAGAACAATCCGGTGTCGCGCAGATGCGCGTTGAGTTGCTTGCGGGTGATGCCAGGCTGCACGACGACATCGAGGTCCTTGTCATGCACCCGGAGCACGCGGTTCATCCGCGCAAAATCGATACAGACGCCGCCAGCCACCGATGCTGCGTTGCCTTCGAGCGAGGTGCCCGCGCCGAATGGAACGACCGGCATACCGAGCTCGCCGCAGAGTTTCACGATCTCAGCGACTTCCTGCGTGGTCTCCGGAAACACCACGACGTCCGGTGGACGACTGGCGTGATAGGCCTCGCTGCGGCCGTGATCATCGAGCACGCCGCGCGCGATCGTCGCGCGCGCCCCAATGATCTCGTTCAGACGGACCACGGCCGTCTCGGCGCTCACTGGCGCTCCCATAGCATCCTCCCCTTCCATATCAGCGCTCAGGCTCTGCGGCCCTTGATGCGCATTGTTAGCTAGACAGCATGCGCCTTGTTGGCGTCTGGCTTCAAACCGAAATCGTAATTCAAATGATAGTAAGGCGTGTTCTGCATGCGCCCGTCGGGAGCTTCGCCGGCATCTTTGCGGGCGAATTCGCGAATGAGCGTATCTTTGACGCCGAAGACGACGTCGGAGTCGAGATACTTGTCGCCCGCGACGAACACATGCGTCACCAGTTGCTCGAAGCCAGGCGCCGAGATCATGAAGTGAACATGGGCGGGCCGCCACGGATGACGCCCCTGAGCCGTGAGCATATCGCCGACCGGCCCGTCATGCGGGATCGGATAGGCCGCTGGCTTGATCGACCAGAACCGGAAACGGCCCTCGGCATCGGCATGAAACCGCGCACGCATCGCCAGATCGCCGATCTTGTCGAGCTGCTGAACATCGTAATACCCGTCGTCGTCGGAGTGCCAGACGTCGATTGTCGCATTTGCGATCGGCTTACCATCCGGCGTCGAGACCGATCCCGTCACGATCATCGGATCGCCCTCCATGCCACCGGAGATGTCTTCGCCAAGCTTCTTCTCCGGGGCCGCCTGGACGAAGAACGGCCCGAGCACGGTCGTGTCCGTCACACCTTTTTCGGCACCATGATTGATAGCATCGACCAACATCGACACCCCGAGCGTATCCGAAAGCAGGATGAACTCCTGGCGCTTATCGTCGCACATGTGACCGGTACGCGTCAGGAATTCGATGCCCTGCTCCCACTCCCTCTGGGTCGGCCGAATCTCCCGGACGAAGGCATGCAGATGGCGTACCAGCGCCTCGCTGATCTGCCTGATCCGCGGCTGGCCGGCATCCGTGATGCGATCCAGCACGGCGTCGGTGATGGTGTTCTCGTTGAAATTCCGCATGGCCTCCCCTCACCCAAGCTTCGGCTCGCCGAGACCCGACAGTCGCTCGACATGGCGCACGGTGGCGATGAAATCGGATTCGCCATCTCCTTGGGCAACAAGCGATCCGTAGATTTCTCGCACCTGCGCTGCGAGTTGCAGCGGCACGCCGACGTGATGGCCGGCCCCGATGATGAGGTCGAGATCCTTGGCCATCTGCCGGCACGAGAAAGTGGACTCGAAGTTGCGCGTGGCAAGCGGCGGCGTCTTGTACTTGACCATCGGCGAGGCGATCGCGCTATCGTCCAGAACCTTGAGGATATCCGGCCAGGAGATTCCGCCCTTGCGCGCCAGCGCGAGGCTTTCGGCCATCATTCCGGCAGACACCGCGATCATCAGGTTAACCGCGAGCTTGGCAAATCGCGCCTCTTCAGCCACGCCGAGATAGGTTTGCGCGCGCGTGAACGTCGCCAGCACCGGCTGAACCGCATCGAACGCGTCGCGCGGCCCCGACACGAAGCAGGTCAGCGCGCCGGTATGCGCGATCGCTGCATTGCCGGACACCGGAGCGCGCAGATAGGCAATACCCGTTGCCTCCGCCGCGACACCAACCTCCGCTGATATTTCGGCGCTGACAGTGCTCGTCTCGATCAGAACCGCACCACGTGTCAGCTTGTTCAGCAAGCCGTCTGGTCCGAGCACCACGGAACGCAGCGCCGCATCGTCGGGCAGCGATGTGAAGATGATGGCGTGGTTTGCAGCGGCGTCTGCGGCCGAGTTGGCCGTCTGAAGCCCAAGCTGCTGTGCCAACACCAAGCGCTGTTGGCCCGGGTCGTAACCGGTGACGCGGATACCGGCCTCCACCATACGGCCCGCAATGGGCAAGCCCATCTTGCCAACACCGATCCAGGCCACGGCCTGTGCTTGATCTCTCGACGGGGTTGTCATGCCGCTTTCTCCTGACGTTCAATCTCGGAGACGATGCGCATGCCCGATCGCTCGAGTTCATTCTTTTTGTGGTCGAGGTTCTCCGCCAGAAGGCGTCCGCCCCGCTTGCGCCAGATGCCGTCGATCATCACCGCCTCGACATTGGCAATGCTGGACTGCATCAGGACCGTGGAAACCGGATCATGGACCGGACAGAGGTTAAGGTCCGTGGCATTGATGACGACCAGATCCGCCTTCTTGCCCGGCGTGAGCGAGCCGATGCTGCTTTCACGTCCGAGCATGCGCGCGCCCTCGATGGTGATCCAGCGCAAGGCCTCACGCGTCGTGATTGTCGTCCCCGCTGGAATGGCGCCCGTGGCCAGCCGACTCTCGGCGTTGTCCAGCGCGCGTTGCATCGACAGTGCGATGCGGCCAACATTGAACATGTCGCCAGGCAGCACGGATTCCAGATCGACCCCGAGCGATGGCCGCGATCCCAGCTTCAACAGCCGCCCGGTGATCGGGTAGCCGTGGCCCTGATTCATTTCATTTTCTGGCGTGACCGAGAACGACACGCCGAGATCGACAAGCTGATGCAGCAGATCGTCGGGAAGATCGTTGCCGTGCACGATGTTGATGCCGGGACGGACCAGACCGGCCGCAATCAGCCTCGCCCAGCCACCCGGCGTCTTGGCCGGGCCTCCGCCCTGATGCATCGAGGCAATCAGATCGAACTCACGCGCCAATTCGAAATCATGGATGGCAACATCCATGGTCGAATAATGAGGACCAAGAATTGCAAGCCCGAGGGTGACGCGGTCGCTGCGGTTAGACAGTGCCCCTGCCAGGAAGCGCTCGACCTCATGGCGCGGATGCGGAACCTCGGAGAAGTGCGGCTGCCCCGGCGCCGCCTCCGGCTTCGGCGAGCCGTGAAAGAAGGCGGCACGGATGCCGCTCTTTTTCAGCGCCGCGACGGCGCTATCACTATGCGCAGGCGTTGGGTTGTTGTGACACCAGTCAACCAGCGTGGTGGTGCCGCAATTGATCTGGTTCAGCGCGCCCATCAGCGTGCCGATATGGATATCCTCGGGACGAAAGACCGTGGCCAGTCCCGCATGCATCCGGCGGAAATATTCAGGAAGCGTCCAGTTCGCGGAGAAGCCGCGCAAGGCGGTTTGCCACGTATGCATATGCGCGTTGACAAGGCCCGGAATGACGATGCGGCCACGACCATCGACGATCTCCGCATCACCGGCATCGAGGCCCGGCCGGATGTCGACGATGCGATCGCCATCAACCAGCAGGTCGGCTTGCGCGAGATCGCCGATCGTGTCGTCCATTGTCAGGATCGTGGCGGACTTGATGAGCGTGCGTGTCGCCGTCATCGCAACGCCTCCGCTACGACCGGAGGTTCGCCCGCCCAGGCCTGCGCGATCAGATCGCGGATGGCATCGCGCTCCAGCGGCCGCGGGTTCCAGTAGGCATTGCTGACGGCAAGGTCGGCGGCGCGTTCTATGCCGTCCTTCGGCATTCCCAGATCGCGCAACGCGACTTTGGCGCCAAGTCCCTGCGTAAGATCGAATAGTCCCTGCGCGGCCTGTCCGGCGCCAAGCGCGCGCGCGACGCGAGCCGCCGCAACCGGCACGGCGGGAGCATTATAGGCCATCGCATGCGGCAGGATCACCGTGTGGGTTTCGGCATGTGGCAAATTGAACGTGCCGCCCAGCGTATGGCAGAGCTTGTGATGCAGCCCCATGCCGACGGCGCCGAGACAGGCGCCGCACAACCAGGCAGCGCGCAGGGCATCATCGCGTGCCGCCGCGTTGTCCTCGCCAGCCGCGAGCTTCGGCAGCGCGCCGGCGAACAGGCGAATGCCCTCTTCCGCCATCAACGACACGACCGGATTGGCATCGCGCGCATAGAGCGCTTCGACAGCGTGAGCGATTGCATTGACGCCCGATGTCACGGCAAATGCAGGCGGCAATGTGCGTGTCAGGTCGACGTCGTAGATGACCGTTTCGGGGAGTATCTTCGGGCTCGATTGCGTGGTCTTCAGTCCCTCGCGGGTCTCACCCAGGATCGGCGTCATTTCGGACCCGGCATAGCTGGTCGGTACGACGATTTGCGGCAGGTCGGTCCGTAGCGCGATCGCCTTGCTTAGCCCGATGGTTGAACCACCGCCCACCGCGACGATGCCGTCGGCCTGCAGAGCCTTGACCTGCTGCATCGCAAGTTCGGTCACATCAACCGGCGTATGCATCACCGCACCGGCATAGACGCCCGCCGCTCTGTCACCGATCAGGGCGGCAATCTGCTCGCCGTGAGATTTCTGCTGGTCTGTCGTCAGAACGAGTGCGCGCTTAACGCCGAGTCGGTCGAGCTCGGCGGCCAGATCTGCCAGCCGTCCCGAGCCGAAGACGACCCGCATGGGCGCCGCCTGATAGACAAAGCTCTCCATCATTCCATCCCTGATCGTCGACGCCGTTAGGGCGCTTCTGCTGCATTGCACCAAGGCATGCAGCGGATTTTCGCTACCATCATTCCCGTGCACACGTTTGTCAAGAAACTCTGCACACGTTTGTCAATTGGTGCAAGATGAGGCATTCTCACGTGATCGTTAGCGGATACGACGACGCGCGCGAGCAGGCTGGATGGCGATGCCCAAAAAAACCAAGAACACCAAGAAGACGTCACCCGCGCTTCAGGAGCGGTCGTCGCGTAAGACAATCATTGATGTCGCGAAGTGTGCTGGCGTCCATTGGTCAACGGTGTCGCGCGGGCTCAATCCCGAGAAGCGCCACCTGATCTCCCCAGAAATGATCGAGCGCGTCGAAGCTTGCGCGAAGAAGCTGGGATATCGGGCCAACGCCATGGCATCGGCGCTTCGGACCCAGCGATCTCGCACCGTCGGCGTTATTGTTTCGAACCTTGGTGACCCCGTCCATCCCCCCATAGTGCGGGCGATTGAGGACCGGTTCGCCGAGATTGGATACGTCACCATCGTCGGCAATACCGACAACCATCCGCTCAGGCAGGCCGCGCTGATCGATCGTTTCATCCAGCAAGGCGTCGAGGGGCTGATCGTCGCGACCTTCGAGCGAAACGATCCCGGCATCGCAGCCTGCGTCGAGGCGAATATTCCAGTCGTCGCGGTGTTTCGCGATCCTGAAAGCGAATTCATTCCGAGCGTCCGGGTCGACGACGCGAAGGCAATGGAACTGGCGGTTCATCATCTCGCCGAGTGTGGGCACAGGCAAATTGCTCATGTCGGCGGCCCGCAAAATGTCTCGACGGGTTACCACCGCTATCGCGGCTTTCGGCGCGCTTGCAAAGTCCTGGCTCAAGACGGAGTTGCGCCCACTGCCGTATTCGGTGAGGCCTTTACGGTCGAGGAAGGCGAGTTCGCTTGCGAACGTTTGCTGACGGAGAACCCCAATATTACGGCGATTGTGGCTGGCAACGACATGCTGGCCGTAGGCTGCCTTCGGCACCTGAGAAACAAGGGCATTTCATGTCCCGGCAACATCTCGCTGGTCGGCATGAACGACATGCTGTTCATGGATGCGATAGCACCGGCGCTGACGACCATCAGTACACCGACTGCGGAACTAGGAACGCAGGCGTCTCACATCCTTATTGCGATGATCAAGGGAACGCCGGTTCAAAACGATCGGATCGTACTGAAGCCGGTTTTGCTTGCGCGGGATTCTGTCGCCGCGATCAAGCTGCCGACCAAGACACGTTCGTCAGATTTTTCTGACGCGACCAAAAGAGAAGTCAGAATACGACGCCGACAAAGCTAAGCGAAACCTGACGCATGCTGCGGCGGTGACATGGAAAGGTGCGAACAACCAATCCAAATTTGCTGACAACGGGGGCGCTCAGACGCGATCCGTTACAGACCTGGCTTCTCGACCGAAATCAGAAGTTTCCGCAGCAGGCGCGTGAGCGTTTGGCGTTCGTTGGCCGTCAGGACCTCGTCGACCGACCGGGACAGCTTGAAGTGCTGGGCAATCGCCTTGTCTACGGAATTTCGCCCCTTGGCCGTAAGTGTGATCCGAGCACCACGGCCATCTTCAGGATCCTGGCGCCTGACGATGAAGCCGTCCTGCTCGGCACGCCGCAGCCGCGCGGTGAGCCCGCCCGACGACAGCAGGCACTCCGCATAGAGGTCAGTCGGTCGAACACCGATACTGCTATCGGCCTCGCGGCGGTAAATCGTCAGGAGCAGGTCGAACAATTCCCAATTGAAGCCCTGCTCCTCGAGTGCGGGCTCGATGGCGCTGCGCATATGCACGGACAGCCGGACAATCCGGCCGACGACGTCGAGGTGGCCGGCGTCGAGGTCGGGCCGCCGCCGGCCCCAGCCGGCAATGATCTTGTCAATCGAATCGGTGGTCATGATGATCAGCATATAGGCACGGGGCACCGAATATATGCAAATTCATCTATCTTTCTGCAAAGATATTTTATCTTGACTAAAAGATAGTTTGACCTCACGCTTCGTGACGGGTTGACCGGATGCCCCCTCGCGAGAAGGTCACGAGGTTATCAACGCCCGCCATCGAGGAAATGATCATGACAGCCAAGCCGGCCTTTGCGACATCGCCATCCAATCCGCACGTCAAGGAAATCCAGACGATGCCGGAGCGGAAGCCGGACATGCCTTATGCACCAGCGATCCGGGTCGAAGTGCCCTGCGGCATGCTTTTCATTTCCGGAGCAACGCCCTCGCCGCTCTATCACAAGCATCCCCATGTTCTGGAGGAGCACGATCATCCGAATTCGATCGAGGACCAGACCCACCGCGCCATGCAGACGATCCAGTCGATCCTGGATCACGAAGGGCTGACCTGGACCGACATCGTCAAGGTGACGAAGTACCTGACCGACATCCGGGACCAGGACGGTATGGTGAAGGTGATGAAGGAATATTTCGGCGACTGGACGCCGGCCAGCACCACCATCTGCATCAACCAGCTCTCGACCCAGGGCGCCCGTGTCGAGCTCGACATGATCGCCGCCATTCCCGTGCAAAAATAGACCGGATATGACCTCCCGCCGGCCCCGGGTCATCGGGTCGAACGAGGCCGACAATGATGCACGGCACTGAAAATCAAAATGAGCAAGGGGACCGCACGCTGCACGCCCCAAAGGGGTCTGCGCCGCGGGCGACCGGAAGCGAAGCCGATGCGCCGCTCCTGCGTCTGGTCGGTATCGACAAATCCTTTCCCGGCGTGCATGCGCTCAAGAACGTATCGCTCGACGTCTATGCCGGTGAGGTCCATGTCATCCTCGGCCAGAATGGTGCGGGAAAGTCGACGCTGATCAAGACGCTGTACGGCGCCTATGCGGCCGATCGCGGTTATATCGAGATCGAGGGCCGGCGAGTCGCCGTCGCCCGCCCGGCCGATGCCAGCGCACTTGGTATCGCCGTCATCTTCCAGGAATTCTCGCTGATCCCGTATCTGGACATCGCGCAGAACATCTTTCTCGGTCGCGAAGCCGCATTCAGTCGCTTTGGCCTCGTCGATTCCGCGGCTATGCATGCAGCCGCACACACCATCCTCGACAATCTCGGCCTCGACTACGACACCCACGCATACGCCGCCGATCTCGGCGTAGCCCAGCAGCAGATGGTGGAGATCGCCAAGGCGCTCTCGCAGAACGCGCGGGTGCTCGTGATGGACGAACCGACGGCGGCGATCTCCGAGCGTGAATCAGATCGCCTGTTTCAAACTATCGCGCGATTGACGGAGAAGCGCGTCGCCATCGTCTACATCTCCCATCGCATGAAAGAGGTGCAGATGCTCGGCGATCGCATCACCATCCTGCGCGACGGCGCCGTCGTGACCAGCGTGCTGCGCGATCAGAAAAGCCAGGCCGAGATGGTCGGCGCGATGATCGGGCGACCATCGGGATCGCAGCTCGCACGGACGCCGCGCCCGCCCGGCGAGCCTGTCCTGTTCGCCAAGGATGTGAACACGGCCAAACTGTCGGACATCTCCATCGAAATTCTCGCCGGCGAGGTGGTGGGGCTTGCCGGCCTCGTCGGGTCCGGCCGGACTGAAGTGGTCCGCGCCTTGTTCGGCGCGGACCCGATCGCAAGCGGCGAGATCTCACTGTTGGGATCGCGCGCGCCGGCCACACTGGACAGACGGGTGCGTGCGGGCATGGCCCTGCTCCCGGAAGATCGCAAACGGGAGGGATTGGCGCTGCCACTCGATGTCCGCGACAATGCGACGGTCGCCTCGTTGTGGCGCAGCTTCGCCTCCGGCTGGTTCTCACCGGCCAAAGCCGAGCGGGACACACGCAGGCTGATCGCACAGCTCGGCATTGCCGCCCATGGCACGCGCCAGAGCGTCCACACCCTCAGCGGCGGCAATCAGCAGAAAGTCGTGCTGGCCAAATGGCTGGCGGCAGGGTCCAAGCTGTTCCTGCTGGATGAACCGACGCGCGGTGTCGATGTCGGCGCCAAGGCGGAGATCTATCGCCTGATCGATCAACTGGTCGATGGCGGGGCCGGTGTCGTCGTCATCAGTTCGGAACTGCCGGAGCTCGTCCAGCTCTGCGACCGCGCCTATGTCATGCGCGACCATCGCATCGTCGGGCATCTCGCCGGCGACCAGCTAACCGAGCGGGCCATCCTCGAACTGGCGGTGCATCAATGAGCGTGACGATCCAGCTGCAGCGCAGGTCCGGCATGGGCCAGTTCCTCAGCGCAATCCCCGGCGCCGGCCTCCTGCTGATCCTGATGCTGGTGCTGTTCACGATCGTCAATCCGAGATTCGTGTCCCAGACCAACCTCATCAATGTCGGCTTGCAGACCTCGCTACTGCTGATGCTCGCCCTGCCGATGACGCTCATCATTATGACCGAGGGCCTCGACCTGTCGGCCGGAGCTCTGCTCGGGCTGAGTGGCGTCATCGTCGCTGAAGCGCTTCTCGCAGGCTGGAGCGTGTTCGCTGCCTGCGCGACGGCACTCGCGATCAGCACCGCCTTTGGCGCCCTCAACGGCGTCCTGATCGCCTATCTGACGCTGCCCGCTTTCGTCGTCACCCTCGGCACCATGGGGCTGATGCAGGGGATTGCGCTGGTACTCACCAATGGAGATCCGGTCGGCGGTTTCACGCCTGCCATCGAAACCTTCTATCGCTCCCAGCTTTGGTTCATTCCGACGCCGATCGCGATCGCGGCCGCCCTTTATGCCGCGCTGTGGCTACTGCTCTATCGCACTCGGCTCGGCAACTATGTGATCGCCATCGGCGGCAACAAGGACGCGCTGCGTCTCGCCGGCATTCGCGCCAATCTCGTCCACCTCGCCGTCTATGTGCTCGGCAGCGCGATCATCGGTCTCTCTGCCGTGCTGCTAATCGGGCGCACCAATTCAGCGCATCCAACCGTCGGCATCGGCATGGAGTTCGAGGCGATTGCCGCGGTGGTGCTCGGCGGCACCTCCTTCGAAAAAGGACAGGGCTGGCTGTTCGGAGCCGTGCTTGGCGCGCTCGCCATCACCGTACTGCGCAATGGCCTCAACATTCTGTCCATCGACTCGTCGCTGCAGGTCGTGTGCATCGGCATTCTGCTCATTCTCGCGCTGCTGATCGACCAGGCGCGCAAACAATTCATGAGGCGTACGGCATGACGGTCCCGGCAACGCTCGATATCCGCCCATCGTCCCTGTCGCCCGACGCCGCGGCCCTGCTCGGCCGGTTCGTGCTGATCGCTCTGATCGCCGGCGCGTTGACCGCGGTCGATCCCGGATTCGCGTCGGTGAGCAATCTCCTGAACATGCTGCGACAGGCGAGCCTGCTGTTTCTCGTGGCGTCCGGCCTCACACTCGTCATTATTGGCGGGGGGCTCGATCTGTCGGTCGGTGCCAATCTGACGCTGTCGGCCTGTCTCGCCGCAGCCGCGATCAAGACGACCGGCAACCCGTGGTACGGCGTCGCGGTCGCCATCGGCGCCGGTACGCTGATCGGTTACGCTAACGGGCTGATGATCAACCGCCTGCAGCTGCCGCCTTTCCTTGCGACTTTCGGCATGCTGTGGGTGGCGCAGGGCATCGCCTACTGGTTCATGGCCGGGCAGACGATCTACGGCATGCCGATGTCGTTTCGCTATTTCGGCACCGGCTTCTTCCTCGGCGTTCCGCTGCCGATCTGGATCACGCTTGTGGTCTGTCTCGCCTGCAGCATCCTCCTGCACCGCACGACCTTCGGCCGCGAGGCGTATTTCATGGGCGCCAACCAGACCGCCGCGCTGCTGTCCGGCGTCCCGGTCGAGCGTCGTCGGCTGCTGCTCTATGTGCTCAGCGGCTTGACGGCGGGCATCGCGTCTCTCGTCTATCTCGCACGCCTCAATGCCGCCGAGCCCGGAATCGGCGAGCCGTTGCTGCTTCCTGCTATCGCCGCAGTTCTGGTCGGCGGCACATCCTTGTTCGGTGGCAACGGCAACATCGTCGGCACCGTGCTTGGCGCCATCCTGCTCACCATCATCGTCAACGGCCTCAATCTGCTGAATGTTGCAGCGACCTGGCATCCCTTCGTCAACGGCGCCGTCGTCCTGGTCGCCATCATTGCGGATCTCGTCATCAGCCGACGCCGATCAGGGAGCGGATAGACCCGGCATCACCAGTTCACCACACGTCTCGTCATTCACAACCAGAGGGGCCATCATGCGAACCACCCGATCTATCCGATGCGTTCTTGCCGCCGTCATTTGCGGCACCCTGTTCAATTCGGCGGTGCGCGCCGATGGCGAAGTGATTGCAGCCTTCACGAAGAACCAGGTGGACCCTCATTTCGAGGGTGTGCGCGCCGGCGTCGCGCAGATGGCGGAGAAAATGCGCGCGACTGTCAAATATTACACGCCGACCAAGCCGAACAATATCACCGAAGGCATGTCGCAGCTCGAAGACGTCGGCGTGACCAAGCCCAATCTGATGCTGTTCATGCCAATCGACGCCAAGGCGCAATTGCCGACGATCAAGCGCCTGATCGAATCCGGCCTGCCGATCATCAACTACAATGACCGCGGCGGCGACGCCCCCTATCTCTCCTTTGTCGGCCAGGACGATTACAAGCTCGGCTATGACATTGCCAAGACGCTGTTCGACCACCTCGGCGGCAAGGGCAATGTGGTGATCCTCGAAGGCGTCAAGGGCTCGACCACGGGCGACGAGCGCAAGCGCGGCTTCGACGCTGCGGCCAAGGACTATCCGAATATCAAAGTACTGGCCTCGCAGCCCGCCAACTTCCAGCGCCTGCTCGGCATGCAGACGATGGAGAACCTGATCCAGCAGTTCAGCACCATCGACGGCGTGATCGCCGCTGCCGACGCGTCCGCGCTCGGCGCGATCGAGGCGCTCAATGCAGCCGGCCGCAAGAACGTCGCGGTAGTCTCGATCAATGGCGTGCCGGAGGCTGTCGAAGCCGTGAAGGCCGGCAGCCTGCTGGCAATCGCGGAGTTCGACGGCTTCAAGATCGGCTGCGTCGCCACCGCTGTCGGCCTGAATGCCATTCGCGGCCAGAGTGCGCCGAAGCAGATCACGATCCCCGGTGCGATCATCACCAAGGCCAATTATGCGCCCTGGCTCATCCCCTACAAGGACCGGACTTGCCCGACGCCGGACGCGTATATCGCGAAGTAGCGCTAACGGGCCTGCAGACGCGTCGCGTGCTGCAGGCCTGCCTTCCTACTTGGCCGCCCCGTCCGTCGACATCGCGATGAGCTTGCCATAACGCTCCGCATCGCTGCGCAATTCGGCCTCGAACGCTTCCGGCGTCGAGCTGGCGATGTCGGCGCCCTGCGCGGCGAACTGCTTGATCAGGGCCGGATCGCTGAGCGCCTCGGCGAGATCGCGCGCGATCTGGCTGACGATGGGCTTCGGCACCGCCGCGGCGGCGAGCATGCCGAACCAGCTATCGTAGGTGAATTCGGGGAGCCCTGCCTCGGCGAAGGTTGGTACATCAGGCAGTTGCGCCATGCGGCTCTTGCCGGTGACTGCCAGTGCGCGCAACTTTCCCGACTGGATCAGGTCGCCACCGACGCCGAAGAAAGTGAAGGCAACCGAGGTGTCGCCGCGCATAATGCTGATCTGGGATTCCGGCAGTCCGCGATGCGGAATCAGCACCATCTTGGTCTGCGTGAGATGCCTGAACAGTTCGGCGGCGATACCGGTGGAACTACCGACGCCGGCAGAGCTGTAGCTCAGCGAATCCGGTTTGGCCTTTGCCGCAGCGATCAGTTCGGCCAGCGTCTTGAACGGCGCATCCGGCGGCACGATCAGGATGGACGGCGTCGATCCGACGCGGCTGATCGCAGCGAAATCCTTGATCGGATCGAAGTTGAGGTTCTTGTTGACCACGCCGATCACGCTGTGGCCGTTTGAGGTCAGCATGATCTGCGAGCCATCGGTCGGGCCTTTGGCGACACTGCTGACACCGGCGATGCCGGGCCTGTTCTCGACGATGACCTGCTGCTTCCACTTCGCAGCAAGCTTCTCGGCCACCGAACGGGCAAGGATGTCGGTGAGGCTGCCACCCGAAAACGGCACGATAATACGCACGAGCTGGTTCGGATAAGTCTGTGCAATGGCTCCGCTGCCCATCAGCGCCGCAGTCGCGGCAAGGCCAGAGCCGATCATAAAGTGTCGGCGATCCATCATTTTCTCCCTTAAAGAACCAAGTGCCGGGCTTTCAGCCTCTGGCGGTGTTGGGCAGCGGCATTGCAAGCAACACCACCGCCGGTCGTTTCGTCTCGTTGCGCAGCGCGCGCGTCTCGTTGGGCGCGATGCGGCAGGAATCCCAGATGCCGAGGGTGGCGATGCCATCCGGCGTCTCGAAGGTTACTTCGCCTTCGAGGACGACATAGAACTTCTCCTCCGGCGAGGCCGAGGGCGTAATGCCGCCGCCCGGCAGAATCTGGCTCATGCCGAGCCACATCACATCGCCCGGCCCGGCGTCGCGGCCCTGCAGGCGGAACATCCGCATGTCATTGTGGCCAGGGGCTTCGTAGCGCGGGGCATCGTTCAGGCGGACAACATGCATGGCTTCACCCGTTAGGCTGAAAAACAAGACGATCGCGCGAGGAGCCGAGCACGGCGAGATAGGCCTCTGCAGCGCGCTCCAACGGGTAGATCGCGTCCGGCTTAATCGGAAACGGCTTCAATGCGCCGCTGGCGAAACCCGGCACCAATTCACGCAGGATCTCGCCGGCTTCCGGCGATGACAGCGACAGCGAGTCGACACCGAAGAAGGTGTGCTTGCCGCGATAGAAGGCGAAGATATCGAACGGCACGGTGGCCTTGGTGGAGGCAATAAAGATCTGGCGGCCGAGATGCGCGAGCGATTTCGTGCCGGCGTCGTAATACGGTTCGCCGACTGTGTTGTAGACGATGTCCGCGCCCTTGCCGCCGGTAATTTCGCGCACGGTCGCTGCGACGTCATTGCGGCTGGAATCGACGACGGTCACCTCGCCATGGGCATGGCCAGCATATAGCTCGTCCTTGCGGACGACGCCGATCACGCGAGCGCCCTGCCATGACGCGATCTGCGTCGCCGCCTGACCGACCTTGCCGTTCAGACCGAGGATCAACACCGTCTCGCCGGGCTTCGGCATGCCGCTGCGGCGAAAGCCTTCTTGCGCGGTGACAAAGGGCACGCCGATGCCGGCCGCCTCCGCGAGGCTGATATTGATCGGCTTCTCGACCAGCGCAGACGCTTCCACCACCAGATGCGTGGCATGGGTGCCGTCGCGGCCGATCCCGAGTTGGCCGGACGAGCCGAATACTTCCTTGCCGATCAGGTCGGTCGGCCCATCGATCACGACTCCGGCGAAGTCACGGCCGGGCGTGCGGGGGAAGACCGCATGCGGCATCAGACCGAGCGTCGCCTTGGCGTCCGACGGATTGATCGCGGCGGCCCTTATCTCGACCAGCGCATCGCCTGACCTGGCGCAGGCGAGTGTGCGTTGCTCGATGCCGAGCGCCACATTCTCGATGCGATCAGCCTTGGCGGCGACCCGCAGGCATGTTGCGGTGACGCTGGAGGAAGTCTTGGCGGCTGCAGTCATTTCAGTCCTCGAATGCTGTGTTATGCGGCGCCCGGCAAATCGAACAGTGCGCGTGCTTCAGCAGGCGTCGCGATCTGCGCGCCGAGTTCTTCGATGATGCGGCGTGCCTTGTCCACCATCACGGCGTTCGACGGCGCCAGTACGCCGCGGCCGAGCATCACCGCATCTTCCAGACCGGTGCGGGCATGACCGCCGGCGAGCACCGATTGCGCCACCATGGGAAATGTGGAACGGCCGATGCCGATGGCCGTGAAATGCGCATCCCGCGGCAGCAGACCGCGCGCATACAGCACCGTTTCCGGCGACGGCTGGAAGCCGTATTTCACCCCCATCACGAAGGAGGTGAGCGCCGGGCTGCTGAGCGTACCGTCGGCGAGGAGATCGTGCAGCAGCGCGATATCGCCGGAATCGAACAGTTCGATCTCGGGTTTCACGCCGGCCTCACGGATGACCTTGGCCATGCGGCGCACATTGCCGGGCGTGTTGATCACCACCTGCCCGCCGGAATTCATGGTGTTGAGATCGAGCGTGCAGATGTCAGGCTTCAGCGCCGTGATATGGGCAACGCGTTCTTCCGGGTTCATCAGCGTAGTACCGGCGGCGGCGACCTTGGGATCGTCCTGCGAAGGCACGAAGCGACCGCCGGGACCGGTGGTGATATTCAGGATCAGGTTGCGATTGCGCGCGCGAATGCGCGCCACGACGTCCTGATAATATTCGAGCTTCATTGACGGCGCGCCGGTGCCGGGCTCGCGCACATGGATATGCGCGACTGCCGCGCCGGCCTCAGCTGCACCGAGACAGGCGTCGGCGATTTCTTCCGGCGTGATTGGCAGATGCGGGGTCTGGTCCGGCCGCGTCAGATTGCCGGTGACGGCGCAAGTGATGACGATCTTGTCGAGCATCGGGCGCATCAATCTCTCCTTATAACGCTCGGCCGCCGTCAACGACGATCAGCGAGCCGGTGGAATAGGTCAGGTGGGTGGCGCAGGCCGCGATTGCGCGGCCGACATCCTCGGCCGTCGCAACACGCTTGAGCGGAATGGTCCCCGCGACCTTTTCAAGCGCGGCCGCATCACGGCCCGGCACAAAGTCAGTGGCCACCACGCCCGGCGACACCGCCATCACGCGCACGGCCGGCGCCAGCGCCCGCGCGAGCGACTTGGTCATGGTGTCGATGCCGGCCTTGATCGCCGCGTAAGCCAGATTGGAGCCGACGCCGTTCAGCCCCGCAATCGAGGAGACGTTGACGATGAGCCCGTCGCCGCTCGCCTTGAGCAGCGGTGCGAAAGCGCGGATGGCCGCGAACTGGCCGCGCCAGTTCACCTTGAACATGTCGTCGATGAACTCGTCGGTCAGCGCGTCGAGATCGCCGATCGGAATGGGCTTGGTGTAGCCGGCGGTATTGACGAGAATATCGCAGCGACCGAACGCTCGCTCCACCTCGCCGGCAAGCGCCGTCAGCGTTGCGCTATCTTCAATTACCGCGCGTCTGGCGAGATGGCCTTCGCCCCGAAGGCCGGCTAGCAACGCGTTGGCGGCTGCTTCGCCAGAGCGCCAGGTCACGACGACACGGGCACCTTCGGCTGCCAAAGCTTGCGCGGCCGCGGCGCCGATGCCGCCCGAACCGCCGATCACCACGGCTACCTTGTTCGCGAGAATATCCGACATCGAGAGCTCACTTGATGGGAGGATGCGGGAGCACAGCTTCGCCGGGCTCCATGACGAATGTGTAGTTGAGGCTGAACCATTCGCCAGCGACATCCGGCGCTGGCGACGCGCCTTCGCCCTTGCGGAAATCGCCAATCAGCGCACGCGTCACGCCGAATACGACGTCGCTCTCCAGATGCTCGTCGTCATCGACAAAGATCTGCGTGATCAGCGTCTTGAAGCCTGGCTTGAAGGCAAGCACATGCAGATGCGCCGGCCGGAACGGATGCCGGCGCTGCGCGGCCAGCATCTCCCCGGTCGGACCATGGGTCGGCACCGGATAGCCAGCAGGCTTGACCGAGCGGAACGCGAAGCGGCCATTCGCATCGGTCTCAAACACGCCGCGCAAATTCATGTCAGCCTGACCCGCGTCCTGGTTTTCGTACATTCCCGATGGCGAGGCCTGCCAGACATCAACGCTGACACCCGAGAGCGGCGCTCCCAGTGCGTCGGTGATGCGGCAATCGACGAACAGTGGTGCACCGGGCGTCGGCGAACGCAAGATCGAGGCACCATTCTCCACGCGCGGAGCGTTCGCCCGCCAGAACGGCCCGAGCAACGCTGCGGCGGTCTCGCTCGCGCCATCCTGGCCGTTGTTCAACAGGCAGACCAATGTCGAGAGCCCGACTGCATCGCTGAACAACACGCCCTCGTTATGGGTGTCGTTTGTCGCCTGGCCGATGCGGTTCAGGAAATCGATAGCAAACTCGAATTCCGCCTCGGTCAGCCGAACCTCGCGGGCAAATTCGTGCAGATGACGAACGAAAGCGGCCATGACCGTGCGCAACCGCTCGTTCGGCGCACCGCTCATCGCGGCAAGCACAACGTCGGTCACATCCTCCTGACGCGTGATGATCATCGACACTCCCTCACCTTGCGGTTTTTTTGGCTGCCCACTCTGCGCAATCGATTGCACATTTAGTGCAATCGATTGCGCAAGTCAACCGCACCAGCTAGTTTGGAGATCGTGGCAGGGATGACGACAATCAAAGACGTGGCGCGCGAGGTGGGAGTGCACCCCTCCACCGTGTCGCGCGCGCTCGACCCTGCCCGCCGCGGACGGATCGGCGAGCCGGTCGTGCGCCGGATTCTGGAAGCAGCGGAGCGGCTGGGTTACCGCCCGGACACGGTGGCCGCGAGTCTGCGCAGTGGCCGTTCGAACATGGTCGGCATCATCGTCCCGGACATCGCGAACCCCGTCTTCTCGCCGATCATCGGCGGCCTCGAAGACGTGCTATCGGCGCGCGGCTACGCGCTGATTGTCGCCGACCCGCAACCGCAACGGACGGGCACCGACGACATCGTTCAACGGCTCGTGGCGCGCCGCGTGGACGGCCTCGTGCTGGCGAATGTCGCGCTCAAGGATAATTCGATCGAGCGTTGTCTGAGTTGGAAAGTCCCTGTCGTGCTTGTCAATCGCGCGGAGACTGAGGCGCGTGTGCCTTCGGTGGTCTCGGACGATGTGGCCGGCATGCGGCTCGCGGTTGCGCATCTTCTCGAACTTGGACATCGCCACATCCTCCACCTCGCCGGCCCGCAAATGCTATCGACCGGATCGCTTCGCCGCCGCGGTTTCTTGGAGGCAATGCACGAAGCCGGTTTCGCGCCGGCCGACAATGATATCGAAGAGGCTGAAGTATTCACGCGCGAGGCAGGACGCGCTGCCGCACTCAGACTGCTCGCACGACAGCCTGAGGCCACCGCCATCGTCGCAGCCAACGATCTCCTCGCGCTCGGCATCTATGAAGCGTTGCGCGAAACGGGCCGGCGATGTCCGGAAGATCTGTCAGTGATCGGTCACAACGACATGCCGCTGGTGGATCTGGTGGATCCGCCGCTGTCCACGATCCGCATCAGCCACCGCGAGATGGGTGAACAGACCGGCCAACTCCTGCTCGACCTGATCGAAGGCGTCCGCGGCGATGCGCCTTATGTCGTCACAGCGCCCCTGCTCGTCGTGCGCCGCTCGACACAGCCACCAAGGATCTCGCGATAAGCCAGCGTTGGATCTGATTAATTGAGCCAGCGTGATTCTGGTTTGCGCCCCTTCGCTTTGAACAAGGGCGGACTCGCATACCGGCACACGCCCCCGACGTTCCTTATCAATTCGGCCAAATCCAGAAGCGACACGCCCAAACGATAACAAGCGAGTGATCAGACCGGAGCAAGTTGCATGACAGATCTGACGTCATATGGGATGCATTGAACATTCATGTGCAGTAATTCGGCGCTATTCCACATTCCATATAATGAAGCTGGGCGGTTCCCACGCTAGGGAACCCAAGATGCATGATGTTTCTCGCCGCGCTCAACTTATTCTGTTGAAAAACGATCTGCACATCATGCGAGGCCGGGCCCAACGCCTGGATCTAAGCGATGTAGCCTTGTTGATCTCGCAAGCTGTTCAGCTGCTCTCCGATCAGCCGGAAGTTTCTAAATCTGACCAGCCCCGCGCCTAACTGCATTGTTTGTCATCGGTGCGCTCGGTCGCCAGGACAAACATACCGACAGCCGCTGCGGTCACCAAAAACGGCATAATGATAAGGGCCATTGACGCCTCCTTGTCGAAGTTGATCTTCGAACATGGCACAGCATCTCTTATGCGCCTCTTCGCTTCCCTAAAGCGGATGGTGAACAGAATCATACGGAGAGATTTGGTTGAGAAATGCCAAATTCATGAACGATAAAGTATGCGATCCCCGCAACGTCCAGCGCGCCAAATGTCCGCTTTGCGCCAAAAGCGGTAACCCATCACGTCGACTTTGTGTCAGAAGCGGGCATTCGCCAGCAGGGTTCCCCCAAAGCAGAGCAGGCGGACATCTCTTGCACTGTCCGCCTCCTCCAGGGATAGCTTAGACCTCCAGCTTGTCTCCACCCTTCAGATCAAGCATCTCGCGCGCTTCATCCGGGGTCGCGATCTCAAGACCCAAGCCTTCGACGATCTTGCGCGCGAGCGTGACCTGCTCGGCATTCGAGGAGGCCATGCGACCTGGCGCCGCCCACAGCGAGTCTTCCAGACCGACGCGGATATTGCCACCCATGGCCGCGGCCATCGCCGCGATCGGCAGCTGATTGCGACCGGCGCCGAGCACCGACCAGACATACTTGTCGCCGAACAACCGATCCGCCGTGCGCTTCATGTGCAGCACATCTTCGGGATGTGCACCTGTACCGCCCTGCAAACCGAACACCGTCTGGATGAACAGCGGCGGCTTCACCAGCCCCTGTTCGAGGAAGTAGGCGAGATTATAGAGGTGCGCCGTGTCGTAGCATTCGAACTCGAAGCGCGTGCCCGTCTCCGCCAGCGTCTTCAGCACATACTCAATGTCCTGGAATGTATTGCGGAACACAATGTCCTTGTTCTGCAGGTGCTTCAATTCCCAATCATGTTCGAACTTCTTGAAGCGGTTCAGCATGCCGAAGAACCCGAAATTCATTGAGCCCATGTTGAGCGACGCCACTTCCGGCTTGTAGACCGCGGCGGGCCGTACGCGTTCATCCACCGTCATGGTGGGCGCACCACCGGTAGTCAGGTTGATCACCGCATTGGTGCGCTGCTTGATGATCTTCAGGAATGGCGCAAAGGCTTCGGGACTTTGATCGGGTTGCCCGGTCTTCGGGTTGCGCGCATGCAGATGCACAATGGCGGCGCCGGCTTCCGCCGCATCGACGGCAGCGTCGGCGATTTCCTGCGGCGTTACCGGCAATGCTTTGGACATCGAGGGCGTATGAATCGCGCCCGTCACGGCGCAGGTGATGATGACTTTGCGGCTCATGTCAGTCTCCGTCTTACTGTTAAGAGATGGTGTAGTCAGGATTTGGGACGCTGCGTGGCCTTGTGAGCCGCCAGCGCTGCGAGGCGTTCGTTGCGTTGTTGTGTCAGTGCGGCAATCCGATCGGGCGACGGCTGATGCGGCCAGGCCGCTATCACCCGGTCGACATTCGGGCTTTGATAAACCTCGGGCCCTGCCGATGCAGCGGCCAGCTCCTTGTAGAAACCGGTGTAGCGCGCGCAGTAATCCGGGATGCCGCCGGGCGCATTGAGCTCGATGGTCTCCAGCGGGCCCAGAAACGACCAGCGCAGACCGAGACCGTCCTTCACAGTGTGATCGAGATCCTCCGCGGAGACATAGCCTTCGCCGACCAGACGGAACGCTTCCGCCAGCAAGGCGCCCTGCAGCCGATTGAGGATAAAACCGTTGATCTCGCGGTTGACGGTCACGGGGACCTGCCCAATCTCGCGATAGATCTCACGCGCGCGGTCGATAGTCTCCTGCGAGGTCCAGGATGCGCCGCATAGTTCGACCAGCGGCACCAGATGCGGCGGGTTGACGGGATGACCGACGAGGCAGCGCGCCCGCCCCGGAAGCGCTTCCGTGAAGCGAGAGGCGACGATGGCCGAGGTGGATGATGCGAGCAGTGCATCTGGAGGCGCAAGACGATCCAGCTCGGAAAAGATGGCGATCTTCTGATCGACGTTCTCCGGGCCATTCTCCTGTACGAAGGAAACGTTCTTCACCGCATCGGCCAGACTTTCCGCTATCGAGATGCGCGCGGCGGCGCCGTCGGGGTCATTGGCAAGTCCGTGGCGGGCGAGCGCATGCAGTTCATCGCGAATAAGCCCGGGCGCAGCATCCAGCGTCGGGCGATGCGGATCTGTCAGCCGCACGGTCCATCCAGCGCGCGCGAAAATCGCGGCCCAGGCGCGTCCGATCAAGCCAACGCCGACGATCGCTACATGTCGATTGTTCAGTGTCATTGATGTTCTCACAGCCACAGCACCTTGCGGCGCAGATCGAGATCGTCACGCAGGGCCTTCGACGGCCCCTGATGAATGACCTTGCCCCGTTCCAGCGCCACCGTCGAATCGGACAAAGCCAAAGCCAGATCGAGATTATGGTCGACGATGATGATGGCAATTTCCTTGCGAAGCCGGTCAAAGGTTTCAAACAACTGCTCCACGACCGCGGGCGCCAATCCTTCGAATGGCTCATCCAGCAACAAGACGCGGACGTCGCCCGACAACGCGCGCGCCACGGCCACCATCTGCTGCTCGCCGCCTGACAGATAATCGGCGGGACTGTCGAGACGCTCACGAATGCGGGGGAAATAGTCGTAGATGCGCTCGCGAGTCCAATGCACACCATTGCCAGTCTGCCGCTTGAGACCACCAAGTTCGAGATTTTGCTCGACGGTCATGCCTGCGAACAAGGCGCGTCCCTGCGGTACGTAGCCGATGCCGAGCCGCGCGGCTTCCGCAGACGACAGGCCGATCAACTCGCTGCCTGCCAGTTGAATAGAGCCATTCGATGCCGGCGCGATCCCGATCAACGACTTGAGCAAGGTCGACTTACCCGCGCCATTGCGCCCGAGCAGTGCGATGATCTCGTTCTCGTGCAGGGTAAAATTGACGTCGTTGAGAATATGGCTCTTGCCATAGAACGTATCGACATTCTTCACCGTCAGCAGCGGCTTCGCCCCCGCCGCGGTCTCGCGGGGGCGCGCAGCCACAGCCGTCGTGCCCGACCCGATATAGACTTCCTGCACCTTCGGGCTGGACCGCGCCTCTTCGACGGAGCCGTCCAGCAATACGCGCCCCTCATTCATGACGGTGACGTGGTCAGCCAACTGGAACACCCGATCGATGTCATGCTCGACCAGCAGAACCGGCAAATCGGTCGAGATGCGCTTGATGATCGCACCGATACGTTCACGTTCGGCAGCAGCGAGGCCTGCAAGCGGTTCGTCAAGCAGCAGCACCCGCGGCGCCGTGGCCAGCGCGACGCCCATGTCGAGCAGGCGTTGGCCACCGTAAGACAACATGCCTGCCTCTGCCTTCTCGATTCCCGCGAGGCCCAGATAGCGGATCACCGCCTCGGTCTCCGCGTTGATTGCGCTAATCGATAGCGCGTTGGTCACGGGATCGAAGCGCCGCGGATGCCGTGCTTGCACCGCGAGGCGGATATTTTCGCCAACACTGAGCGCGGGAAACAGGTTGGTGATCTGGAACGAACGCCCAATGCCGGCGCTTGCAATATCTTCCGGTGTATGGCCGGCGATAGGCATGCCCATCAGCGACACGCTTCCCTGATCCGGCTTGTACATACCCGACAGCAAATTGAACGCCGTGGTCTTGCCGGCACCGTTCGGGCCGATCAGCGCATGCAGAGTGCGATCGGCGATGGCGATATCGACGCCCTGCACGGCCTTGATGCCACCGAAACTTTTCACGATATGGCTGGCAGCGAGTACCGCTCCGTCGACTGACGACTTCGGTCGCAAAAACTCCGGCAGTGGTAGCACTTCGATGCGCCGCGCCGACATTGCCGCGTCTTCTTCCACTTTCTTGCGGAATGGCGCGATCAGCCGCTCGCCCATACCGATTAGGCCGGTAGGCGAGAAGATGATGAAGCCAACGAAAACGAGACCGAACCAGAACAACCAGTTCTCGGAATAGATGCCGAGAAACTCACGAAACAGAATGAAAAACAGCGCACCGAGCGCCGGCCCGAGGAAACTGCGCATGCCGCCGATCACGACCATGGCCAGAAGCTCGCCAGAGAACGCCACCGAAATGGGATCCGCCGACGTCATACGGTTCTTGTAGAGCAGCAGAATGCCGGCCAGCCCGGTGATGGTAGCCGACAGCACGAAGGCGGCGAGCTTGTAGCGATTGGTGGGATAGCCGAGGAAGCGCGCGCGCTGTTCGTTTTCGCGGATCGCCACCAGCACCGAACCGACCGTGGAATTGTGGAAGCGCCACAGCAGGATCAGCACGAGAAACGCGATCAGCGCCACGAACCAATAATAGGTCGCACCCGCATCGAGGTCGAAGCCAAGCAGTGCCGGCCGGGTGATGCCGCCAAGGCCGTTCTCGCCACCGGTGACGTCGGTCCAGCGGAACGAGACGCTGTAGAGCATGGCCGCGAGCGCCAGCGTCAGCAGCGAGAAATACACGCCGCGGCGGCGCAGGATCAGGTAGCCGAAGGCAGCCGCCGTGATAGCCACCATGACAAGCGCAAGCAGCGTCGGCCCGACGAATGAATTCGGCATCCAGTTGCGCTGGATCAGCGCTGCAGCATAGGCCGCAAGGCCGAACCAGGCGCCATGACCGAACGAGACGAGACCGGTGTGCCCCACCAGGATATTCAGGGCCATGCAGGCCAGTGCGAAGACGACGATCTCCGTCGCCGACGTCACGGTCAATCCGAGCGCCAGCAAGATCGGAGGCAGGATGAGCAAGCCGACGCCCGCGATCAGCAATGGAACGGGAAGACGATTCAACATTGGCATCGCCTTACTCGAACCGCATGATGCGTTCGCCGAACAAGCCGCGCGGCCGGAACAGCAGCACCAGAAGCATCAAAAGATAGATCGCCGCCGTGGACGCCGCAGAATAGCCGATGCCGACCATGACGCCCTTGACCAATCCGACCAGCAGCGCAGCGATCACCACGCCCCAGAACGAGCCGAGGCCACCGATCACGACCACCACGAAGGCGGGCGTGATGATCTCCTGTCCCATCGCCGGATGGATCGAATAGATCGGCGCCAGCAACACGCCCGCGAGTCCCGCCAGACCAATACCCAGCGCAGCCACCACCGACATGTAAGGTTGTAGCGAGATGCCGAGCGCTCCGACCATGTCCGGATTTTGCACGCCGGCCCGGACCACGCGGCCGAATGAGGTCTTCTGCAGCAGCACCCAGAGCCCGACCACACAGGCCACGGCAATGCCGAGCAACACCACGCGATAGAACGAATAGATGAAGCTTCCGATCGCGACCTGACCGCGCAGCGCTGGCGGAATCGAATAGGACAAAGGCGGCGCGCCGAAGATCATGCGCAAGGCCTGCTCGGCGACCATCGCGAGCCCGAAAGTCAGCAGCAGCGAGAGAATGGGATCGGACCGATAGAAACGCCGGAACAGCGTCCGCTCGATGACAACACCGAGCAGCGCAACGACAACGGGGGCCACGACGAATGCACCGCCGAAACCGAGATAGGGCGAAATGACAAGGGTAAGATAGGCGCCGATCGCATAGAACGCGCCATGCGCGAGATTCACGATGCCGCCGAGCGAAAAGATCAGCGACAGGCCGAGCGCAATCAGAAGATAATAGACACCATCAAGCAGTCCGTTGAGGATCTGCTGGGTGAGCAACATGGCGGACATGATATGGGCTCCGCAGTCGCGCGCTGATGCGCATCTGACAGGGGTCGGAAGGACGAGACGAAAGCAAATTCGCGAGCAGAATGTCGGCGTCTCGCCCGAAGGCGAAACGCCGACATTGTTGCTAGCTCGGGAATTTGCAGACGTTCTCTTCCGCGGTGGACGCAATCACTTCGAGCGGTTCATCCGGCCCCGGGACGGCCGGGCTCGATGAGAAGATGTCCCACTGGTTCTTGATCTTGTCCGCAGGCAGCGCCGTCACCGCATACATTTCGTGCATCAGCTGATGATCCGATGCGCGGAAGTAGCCGGGACGCGTCTTCAGCAGATCGAACTTCGCGCCCTTCTCGAAATGCTCGATGATCTTCGGCGACTCAGCCGATTTCAACTCGTTGATGCTCTGCGCCACGATCTTGGTGGCGATGTAGTCGCCCCAGGCCTGGTTCTCCGGCGGCTTATTGTACTTCTTGGTGAAGGCCGCGACGAAGGCCTTGCTGCCGGGCGTGTCCAGCAGATGGTGCCAGACCACAGGCCAGGTGCCGACGAAATTGCCCTTGCCAGCAGCCCAGGCCAGAGCCGTGTCGAAGCCGAAACCGCCGACCGGGAAAGTCAGACCGAATTCGGCATATTGCTTGAGGAAGTTGGTGATCTGGTTGCCCGCAAGATTGATCACCACGAGATCAGGCTTGGCCTCGCGGATCTTGAGGAGATAGGCAGAAAAGTCCGTGGCGTCGGTGGGCACCAGGTCGTCGCCAGCGAAATTACCGCCATTGGCCTGCATGAAGCGCTTCGACACGCTTAGCAGGTCATGACCGAAAGCGTAGTCCGCCGTGAGCGAGTACCACTTCTTGCCCTTCACGAGACCATCGCGCAGGAACGAGCGGCCGACCGTCTTTACATACATCGAGTTCTGCGACTCGACGTGGAACATATAGCGCTGGCAGTCCTTGCCGCGTAGCGCATCGGAATTTCCGCCGGTGTTGATGAACAGCGTCTTGTTGCGCGTGGCGACCTGCGCGATGGTCAGACACGATGCCGAAGAAATTTCGCCGATGATACAGCCGACCTTGTCGCGCTCGATCATGCGCTCCGCCTTGGTCGAGGCCGTCTGAGGATTGATCGAGTCCTCCTTGAGCAGTTCAACCTTGCGCCCCATCATGCCGCCAGCGGCATTGATCTCCTCAACAGCGAGATCGATGGCCATCACACCATATTCGCCGAGCGGGCCGAGAAAGCCGGTACGCGGCGTGAGGTGGCCGATACGGATGATATCCGAGGTCTGCGCACTGAGGATCGAGGGCGCAGACAGGCCGGACGCAAGCGCCAGACCGCCCGCGGTCTTCAGCAGACTGCGGCGCGTGAATTGATTGGTGTTCGACATCAGATTCGTCTCCCTGATACGGCCGCGCGGCGCGGCTGTTTCCCCTCCGGCAGGCGCCGCACTCTTCTGTTGAGAGGGCTTTGTCCGCTTGCCGTGATCTGTGATCACAGTTAGAGTTGCAAAAGACAGGGACTTTGTCGAGTCCCTCCCTGTAATTTCGCGACGATACCCGGAGACCGCGTTGAACCTGCCGACTGCGCTGACCCTTGTGGAGCCGCTCGACCGCCAGACGCTGGGCGAGCGCGCTTACGCGCAACTGGCGGATTTGCTCATCTCGGGCAGGCTCGCGCCTGGCGAAAAGCTGTCATTGCGTACGGCCGCCGAAGTGCTCGGCGTGTCGATCATGCCGGTGCGCGAAGCGGTGTCCCGCCTCGTCGCCGACAAGGCATTGGAAGTCGCGGCAAACCGTGCCGTGCGCGTGCCCGTGATGTCGGCCACGCAGTTTCGCGATCTGACGAAGGTGCGTATCGCTATCGAGGGTCATGCCGCAGCAGAGGCAGCGCAACTACGTGGAGACCGCAATCTCGCTTCCATCGCGATCGCAGAAGCGGCCATGCGCGCGGAAAGCGAAATGAAGGCACCCGACCTGCCGCGCGCCGTCGAACTCAACAAGACGTTTCACTTTGCCGTCTACGAGGCCGCGCAGTCGCCGATCCTGGTCGAGATCATCCGTGCGCTCTGGCTCAAGGCTGGCCCCGTCATCAATCTCGATCTGCGCGGCAATCCCGATCGCCTCGCCAAGGGTGAAGCCATTCGGTTTCATGCGGACGTTCGCAAGGCGATCGAGATCGGTGATGCCGAAGCTGCCAAAGTCGGGATCGCTGCCGATATCACCAGCGCTGCCAATTTCATCCTGTCGCGCGGCGGCCTCTCCGCCTAATTCTCACAAAGTCCCCGGAGCCACCATGGATCTCAACATCAAGGGTTTGCGCGTCATCGTTACCGCGGGCGCCAACGGAATCGGCCTGGCCATCGCCCGCGCCTTTGCCGGCGAAGGCGCACGCGTTCATGTCTGCGATGTGGACCAAGCTGCTCTTGCCGCACTCACAGCGAGTGATCCCGCAATCACACAGACCCATTGCGACGTTGCTGATCGTGCGTCAGTTCAAAGGCTGTTCGATGAGGCAACAGCTAAACTCGGCGGCCTCGATGTCCTCGTCAACAATGCCGGCATTGCAGGCCCGACCGCCAAGGTCGAAGAGATGCATCCCGATGACTGGGATCGTTGCCTGAACATCTGCCTGACCGGCCAGTTCAACTGCACGCGCCTCGCTGTACCGCTGCTGCGCCAGAGCAGCAACGGCTCCATCGTCAACCTGTCCTCGGCGGCTGGCCGCGTAGGCTTCGCGATGCGCTCGCCCTATGCCGCAGCGAAATGGGGCGTCATCGGCTTCACGAAGTCGCTCTCCATCGAGCTCGGCCCCGACAACATCCGCGTCAACGCGATCCTGCCCGGCCTCGTCGCCGGCGATCGCCAGCGCCGCGTGCTGGAAGCCAAGGCGCAGCAGCGCGGCATTTCCTTTGCGGAGATGGAGAAAACGGCGTTCTCCTATACGTCAATCAAGGACTACGTCACACCGGAACAGATCGCCGACCAGATCCTGTTCCTGGCCAGCCCGCGCGGACGCACGATCTCGGGCCAGGCTATTTCGATCTGCGGCGACACCCAAATGCTGGGCTAGCCGTCGATGCTCAAGACTCGAGCAAGCCAACTGACGACACTGCAAAGCAGTCCCTAGCAAGGCGCAAAAGCTGGCCTTTCGTGACAGATTGACGTCAGCTTTACATCGATTGCAGACCTTTCGCATCCTGCTAGATCGGGCAAGTAGCTTGCGGAGCCGGCTGCTAATTCACTGTCGCCAAGTACAAACTGGAATCAAAATAGTCTGCGGCCCGAATCGCCGTTGTGACGCCAGCTTCCGCCACGAAGAAATCACTGACTTGCTGCTGACTTGCTGCAGCCATTTTGTAACCGTGCCATCGGCATAAAGCCGCATAGTGCTTTTAAGCTTGGCGTGAGCTAAGAGCGATCGCGCGGCGCCAAGAGTTCCCATCCTTTCTTTCAGCGGACGTCTCTCATCACAACTATCCGTTGATTTGAGAGAAATTCAGAGACGCGGAGCTGCCGGCGAAAGTTGTTTCACCGACCGTTCCTCCGCTTTCTCTCGTCGCGTCGCTCACCACCGATGGAGTTCGTCACGTCATCATTGGACGATCCGTTGGTGTTGGTTCTCCCGCCAGCACTGCCGGCGACGATTCCGGTTGGAGCCGGCGATCTCGGCGGCTCCTGGAAGAGGTTATCGAAGGAGGACTTCGGACTGCCGACAGGGGACGGCGACATCGTATTGGTCGTTGGCGCCGCCGGGTTGACCACGGCGATCTGACCGGGGCTCGGCGCGAGCGAGACGTTGAACGACTTGATTGTGAAAACTGCCCCGACATAGCTCAGCGCATAGTTCGGCGAAACGCCGAGCGAGCCTAGCCGAATGGCATAGTCGCCCACCACATCACCCAGCGCGCGCTCCAGCGAGCCGGAGAAGCGATCGCCGTTGAACAGCGTGCCGCCGGTAAGACGATAGGTCAGCGCCGGATCGAGCTCCGCGAACATCTTGCTCTGGGGATCTGCGGTGACTGTCAGCGGCGCGGCTGTCACGATCCAGACACCACTATTGCGGGCCGAGATCGCATAGTTCGGATTGGTCAGCGTTCCAGCTACATCGAGCAGATAGGGATTGCCCGCGACGCCGGTCCGGGCGGTGATGCCGAACGAATTGACGAGCCCGGTCAGAACATCAATCCCCTGACCGTTCTGCAAACCGATGGCCGACAGTCCGGGATTGAGCGGCGAACTGCCATAGACCGATGTGCCACCATTGGCGGTGACGACGACCGAAGCGGGAGTGACGGTCCAGCTCCCGGGATTGAACGACGCGATGTGATAGTTCGGGTTCGTCAGCGTACCCAGAACATTCAGGGCATAGGGGCCGCCGGCGACGCCAGTGGCTGCAGTGATGCCGAACGAATTGCGCAGGCCGGTGAGAACATTGACGTCTTCGCCGTTCTGCAGGCCGGCGGCCGACAGGCCCGGATTGGCCAGTGCGCTGCCATAGACCGACGTGCCACCGTTGGCGGTGACGACGATGGAGGCCGGCGTCACCGTCCAGCTCGCATCATTGCGCGCCGTTACGCGATAATTCGCATTGGTCAGTGCCCCCGCCACGCTGAGCGCATATGGGCCGCCGGCGACGCCGGTGGTGGAGGTTATACCGAACGAATTGGCGAGGCCGGTCAGGACATCGACATTCTGGCCGTTCTTCAGGCCTTGCGCCGTAAAGCCGGGATTGGACGGCGACTGGCCGTAGACGGAGCTGCCACCATTCGCCGACACGATGATGTCCGCCGCCGCGACCGACAGCGAACCGCCGACATAGCTGATGGTGTAATTGCCGAGGCCATTGCCGAGCGCATTGCTGGCCGTGATCCCGTAGGGCGCGCCGCTCACATTAGCCAGTGCATCCGCGCCGAGGCTCGCCAGCGTCACGCCGGTCACGCGGTCGGTGCCATAAAGCGTGCCGCCGACGGCGTAGCCGGTGCTGCCGAGGGCGAGCGTATCGCCATAGATCTTGGACTGGTCGTTCGCCGTGATGGTCAGCGCCGCCTTGGTGACACTACCGATATTGCGGCTGCTATTGACAACCAGCGTGTAATTGCCGGCCGCGTTGCCGGTGAGGCCGCCGGAACCGAGATTGAAGGTGACGGTCTTGCCGCTTCCGGCATTGGCATTGTCATAGGTGCCCGAGGTCGGGAGGTTCGCGACCGATAGCAGGCCGGAATCGCCTGCGACCACATTGCTCAGCGCGAAATTGTCGGTGCCGAGCGCAGCGGTGTTGGTGCCGTCATACTGCTTCTCCACCGCACCGGTGAGCGACAGCGTCACGGTGCGCTTGGCGATGCTATAGTCGGTCCCGACGAAACTCACCCGATAGTTCGAGGACGCGCTGAGCGATCCCTGATTGATGGCATAGTTGCCGGCATTCTCACCCGCGGCGCGGCTGAGCGCGCCAGTCAGACTATCGCCATTCACCAGCGACCCACCGGCCAACTGCCAGGTGAGAGCCGACCCGGCGTCGCCATAGACCTTGCCCTGTCCGGCATCGGCGGCCACCGTGATCGCACGTTGCGTCACCGTCAATTGCCCGCTCGGCAGGTTGACAATGCGGTAGCGCGCCCCGTCGGTGCTGACAGGCTGAAGCTGGGTCGATGTGACCTGGACATATGGCGTCAGATGCAGCCAGGCCACGCCATCGCCAATCGTCACCCCCATCGGAACCAGCGAGAACGTGCTGGTACCAGTGAGAACGACGGCGCCATTTCCATTGACTGTCGCTGTGACGCCATTCTGCCCAGTGAACTGGTTGATGCGGTCTGCGATCTGTTGTGCTGTCAAGGCCCGATCCCAGATAATGTCGGACCCATTATTGATCCGCATACCCACGTACTGCTGATAGATGCCCGTTTGACCGGGAGCGCCGCCGCCAACAGCCTGCGGCGGCAATACGGTCAAGCCTACCGACACGGCATAGGTGCCGACGCCGGACGACTGGTTGGCGGTCGAGCTCACGGTGATCGGCATCACATTCGGCGTATCATAGTTTTTGAGGCCGTAGATCATCGCCGCCAGCGTCGTATTGGCATCGCCATACATACGCGTGGCGTTCGACGTCTCGACGACGGCGACGTGATTTGCCCAGTAGAATTCCGGATAGCGCGCGACGCCATCCGACTGGCCCGCGCTGTTCGACGGAATCCAGACATTGCGATAGTCCCAACCGGCATAGACGATGCGGAACGTGTTGAGGTCCTGCATTTGTGCCGTGGTGAGACCGGTGCCGACGACGGTCAGGCCGCGATTGGGATCGAGCGAAGACGGATTCGAAACGCTGGAATCGTAGTACGAATTCGTGACTGTTCCTGTCCGCCCGTTATCACTGACATTACGCCCGACGAGCGAACCGACAAAGTGAATCCCATAGTTCCAGGCCCGATCGAGTCGCCCGGTCGTATAGGAATTGATGATGGTGCCCGCACCGTCATTGGTCGCATTGGTGCCGACGAGACCGCCGATCGTGCCGTTGCCACGCACCAAGCCCGTCGCATAGGAATTGACGATCCGACCGGAGCCACCGTTCTCATTCACGTTGACGCCCGCGAGGCCGCCCGCCTGGCCGACGAAGGTGACCCAATCGGACTGCTGGCCGACGGCCTCGACCGCCACGGTGCTGTAGGACTCTTCGATCGTACCGCGATTGTAGCCAACCAGGCCGCCCGCTGCGTAGTTCGAGTAAACCCCGCTCGCGTCGTCGCTGCGGGACGCCCATGAGCGGAAGATCGTGCCATCGCTCAGGCCTGCGATCGAGCCGGCCGATCCCCAGTCGGCTATGATCCTGCTGTCGACGACGCCGAGATTTTTCACCAAGCTGCCAGATGCCAGATAGGCAAACACGCCCGCATGATTGCCGTCAGTCATGTTCACAAAGAGATTTTTGATCGTGTGACCCTGGCCGTCGAATGTTCCGGTGAACGAGGATGGCGTTTTCACGTAGTCGGCGTACTGGGCCGACTGCGAATAACCTGTCTCACCGAGCGTATAGATGGTCGTGTAGATCTCGAGCACTCCGTTGTTCCAGACCTGATACGAATCGGAAGGTCGATTCTCGCCAAATTGCAGGCGCGTGAAGACCTTCGTCGTGTATCCGGCGTAGCTGATCGGCGAGATCGGCGAGAAGGCGTTGTTATTCCACATCCCGCTGGATAGCTCTGCCGACGCGTTGATGTCGCGCGCGAGCTTGTAGCTGGCCGCACCGTTCATATTCACCAGTTGCAACTGGTGCAGGTTCTGGATGTTGGTCGAATATTCGGCCTTCAGGAACGGTCGCGTATAGCCATCCACCATGTACCAGTGATCGTGGAAATTCCCCATGCTCCATTGATTGCCGGGATTGGGATCGTTGAAGAAGTTATACGAACTCATCGCGTACGGATTATTGCCCGAATTCGTGTTCAGTGACGCGATGAACTGGACCTGCTCCGACGACCAGCCGCCCGGCATGTCATTATATGACCAGCCGAAGGCGCGGCCGGTGCCGCTCACTGCCTGATCCCAATAGACGTGCCAGACGCGCGCCGACATGCCGGTCTGCGAATTGAAGCTCTCCATCGTATCGTAGTCGCGGAAGTCGTTCTTGCCGACGATGCCGCCGACGCCGGTGCCCGACAGAGCGCCCGCCGCATAGGAATCTTCGACCACCCCCCAGCCCGTGACGCTCCACTGGTTCTCGCCGACCAGACCGCCGGTCCAGCTCGTGCCGCTCACGCTGGCGAGCGAATAGGTCCAGCGGACCGTTGCATGCTCGCCGTTCACACCGACGATTCCGCCGACCGTGCCGCCAGTCACCGAGCCCGACGTCCAGGAATCCTGGATGGTCCCGTAATTGTAGCCGGCGATGCCGCCGGCCACATAGCCGCGGATGGCGCCGGTCGAATAGGAGCCGCCATTGATGGTGCCGTTGTTGCGGGCAACCAGACCGCCCGCGCCCAGCGAACTGGCGATATTGGTAACGCTCGCCGTCGAATAGACATTGGTGAGCGTGCCATTGTTTTGTGCGGCGATCGAACCGACATAGCTGCCATTGCCGCTGAACGAGCCGCCGATGATGCCGACATTCCGGATCGTGCCGCTATTCAGGTAGAACACGCCGACATCGCCGCCGCCGACCTGCCCTTCGCCGCGGCGCTGATACATGTTCAGGATTGCGTAGCCGCGGCCGTCCAGGGTGCCGGTGAAGGCCTGGTTCGAATTATTGACATTGGTGCCAATGGGATCGAAGCCACGGCAGATGCCGCTCAGGCAGGTCCAAGTCGAGGTCGCGCTGGCATCGATGTCGCGGCCGAGTGCGTAAGTGCCGCCAAGATTGGTTTCGATAGCCTTGAGCTGGTTGACGTCGTTGACCAGCATATAGGCCCTGACGGTCGCGCCGTAGCCGCTCTGCGTCACGCTGGAATAGTCGATCGTGTTGGCGTAGCTGCCAGTCGCCGCATAGGGATTGTACAGGATCTCCACGGCGGTGTTGGTATTCACCCGGGCATTGGCCGAGAAATTGACGAGGCCATTGTCGGAGCGGAGCGTCACCGACGAAAGCGGGCTCCCGAGGTCATAGATATGTCCGTTGATCTGGATGTTGCCGGCTGCTCGGAGACTGGCCGTGCCATACGACCCCAATCCGCCCGCCGTGATCGCCCCGCCCGAAACCACCGACAGGTTTCCGCCGCTCAGGTGTCCCGCGCCGGAAATGTCGCCCGAGGTGACGATGGATAGTGATCCCCTGGCGGAAATCCCGCTCAGGTTCGAGAGCGAGCCGCCGACGATCAGAGACACGTCGCGTCCGTCGACCCGGCCAACCGCCAGATTGCCGTTATTCGTGAAGGCCAGCGCGCCGGGATTGATGACGTTGTCGTCGCGATCCGGATCGACGCTCGAATAGTCGGTCCACATGTTGGCGACCCGGTTGCCAGTACTGGTCAGCGACACTGACGAGAAGTTCAGGGGCAAGATCAGATTGGTCACCAGGATCGGCGCTGTCTGCGTGATGTTGCCCGGCGCCGTGAGCCACAGTGTCCCGCCATTGCTGCCGGAGAGGGTGCCGTTGATCTGGATGTCGCGATAGGCGTTGAGATACAGCGTATTGGCTGACGTCCAGGAGATCGGCGCATTGATGATGATATCGCCGGCGCCCTGCGTCTGGTTGCCCGGGCCGCTCGCGGACGATGCCGTGGTGATCAGCGTGACATTGGCCGCGCCGAGATTGGCGCCGATGGTCGCCGCCGCCGCGGAATCGATGGTCAGTGTGACCGGATCGAGCAGCCAGTCGCCGGTGCGGCCCTTCGGCGCTGACGCATCGACGCGGATGCCAGCGAAATCAAGCTGCTTGCCCGAGGTCTCAATGAGGCCGCCGTCGCCGCCATTGACACCGCCGCGCGCCGACAACGTACTGCGCACGCTGGTGAGACCGTCCGACCACAGCACGATCTTGCCGCCCTTGCCGCTGTCCAGCGCGTCGGCGCGGATCACCGTCGCCGAATCCGCCGTGACCTTGACGGCATGCTGGAAATCGCCGCGACCATAGGCATCGCCACCGATGCGAACGCCGCCGCCGCCGGCCGCGCCCGACGCGTCGATGCGCGCACCGGCCAGCGCGATCTCGGCGCCGCTGATGTCGATCTGGCCGCCTGTCTTTTTGGCAGCCACCTGATTGCGCGACTTGCCGGTCGCCGTGACACGGCCGGACACGTTGACGCGGCCACCCTCGCCGCCACCGAGCACGATGCGCCCGGCGCGGGTGCCGACCGAATTGGCGCGGATCGTGCCCGGGACGTTCACCGCATCGCGCAGGATGTTGTTCGCCGTGGCGGCGCTGAGGAACACCTGTCCGCCATCGGCACGGATCTTTCCGCTATTGGTCACCAGCGCCTTGCCGGTGCCATCGACGAGATTGCCAAGCTGGTTGGACGGTACAGCGACCGACAGGAAGCCGTCGCCGGACAGATCGAGCGTAATCATCTCGCCGGAGCCGAGACCGACCTTGCCGAGCCGCGCCGAAATGACGCCGTCATTGGCGACGCGGCCACCGAGCAACGCTGCGAAGCCGCCGTCGGACACGTTGATGCGGCCGGCATTGGTGACAACAGCCGAGGAGCCGTTACCGGTAAACTTGTATTTGCCCGATAGGAAGTCCTCGTTCCTGATGTCGAGCGTTGAGGCCGCGAAAGAGCCAGTATTGACGACACCCGTATTAGTGATCGCGATACCGTTCGGATTAACCAGCAGCACGGTGCCGGGCGCGTTGATCGTGCCGGCGATGCTGGAGGGCGTGGTACCCGTAACGCGGTTGAGGGTGGCAGCCGCCGCGCTCGGCTGGTTGAAGTTGACGGTGCCACCGGCACCGATCGAGAACGAATTCCAGTTGATGATGGCGCTGTTCGAGGATTGGTTGACGTTCAGCGTCCCGTTCGACGGCGCGGCGATACTCGCGGCGCCATGGGTCACGGTGCCTCCGCCCGGCAGCGTCTGCGCCAGTGCAATGCTGCCACTGAACACCACGCAGCCGAACACCAGCGGTGCGAAAGCCGCCCTCACGCTGCCGCGGATCGGCGTCACGTCATATGTCTGTGTCATGCCCAGCTCCTGTCACCTGCACGGGCGCCGTTGACCGGCGCTCCCGAGGTCGTCTTGTCTGCCCTGTTTAGAATTTGCCGCGCTCGATCCGCGCAATGTCGGGATCGTCGCGTTCAGCGATGTAGTTGATGATCAGCTTCGGCGGCCCCTTCGGGTCCGGCGACGTGGTCTGATTGCCTTCGCGCTGCATCTGGTATTTGACGCCATCGGCGATCAGCCGGACCGCCCCCTTCTTCTCATCCTCGCCGGCGAACAGCACAATCGTATTGTCGCCAACGGGAATGCCGGAGCGGAGCGTGTCCTTCTTCCAGACAAAGCCTGCGAGATAGCGCTCAAGACGCGTGCCGGCAGTGATCATCGCATTGGGATCGACCGGCGGCGTGGAGGCGACCTCGCCCCAGACGACATTGACCTGAATGAGCTTCTTCGACTTGTTGCCGAAGATGTAGGCGACCCGTGCAGCGCCCGGACCAGGATCGAGCGACGGCACAGCGACGGTCAGGACATTCGTGCCCTCGATGCTGTTCACGCTGCTCGCGATGTCGGTCCCCTTGACATTGAATGCCTTCGTCACGATGGCCCGCACCTCCGCCTCCGTCATGCCGAAACGGGCATCGCGGAATCCGGTGACTTCATATTTCGGTGCTTCCTGCTGCGCCCGGGCCGGCAAAACATCGACCACGCCCGCGACAATCGCGGCAACGAGGATCAACCGTGCCATCGCGCGCTTGAGCGCATGCGAAGCGGAATCACAACGAATGGAAGTGCCGAAACGATCTCTCACCTGCTCAACTCCTAAGCGATCAATTGCATCGGTTGAGCGCAGAACCGCCCTGGGCTGCGCAAACGCGGCCGATGCCCATGATACCAGCGTCTTATTAGGGGCTGGATGCAATCAGTTTCGAACACCGTGTGAACGCTCGTTCACATCGGCCATCAACGACCGTTATGGTTGATGCATGCCCAAACTATCCATGCATATATGCGCCGCGTCGCTGCAGCCTGACGATGCCAGTCGTCGGATTGCGCATGACCGACGGATGCATGCGCACTGCACGTGGGAAGTTCTGGGGCTGTCTTGATGTCTATTCGTTCGACAAAGAAATCCTTGGCGTTGATCGCAATCGCCTTGGGATCGTCGTGCAGCGGCGCGCTCGCTCAATCCCCCGCTCCCGCACCAAGCCTCGTACAACCACCCACGATTGCCACGCCGCCCGCATCGACGCGTATTACCTTGCCGCAAATCGCCGCCGGCTCAACCGTGCCGGACGCTGCCAAAAAGCTGACTTTCATCCTAACCGGGATCGACATCGAAGGCGAATTTGATGAGATCGCCATAGCGAGAAAAGAAGCCGCGGCGACGCTGCTGGGAAGGTCCGTTACGGTCGCAGATCTGTTCGGCCTTGCCGACAAGTTGCAGCAAGCCTATGTGCGCGCAGGCTACCCGCTCGTGCGCGTCGTCATCCTGCCCCAGGAACTTGATCGGCGCGCACGTGTAAAGCTGCGCGTCATTGACGGCTATGTCGAGAAATTCGATACTAGCACCCTGTCCGGAACATCGGCTGCTCGTGCTGCAGCCGTGCTGGCGCCATTACTCAACAAGCGACGCCTCACGCAGAACGAACTCGAACGGCAATTGCTGATTGCGGGCGATACACCGGGTCTCGTTCTCAATGCCACTTTTGCTTCCGGCTCGGCCGTCGGCAGCTCTGTTCTGGTGCTTAGCGGCCGGTACAGGCCAGTCTCGGCGAGCCTCTATCTCGACAATGGCATGCCCAAATCCTTTGGCGAGTGGCAGGCGGCAACGTATTTCTCGCTCAACAATCTGACGGGATTTGGCGAACAGATCTCGATCTCCATCGCCGGACTGCCCGACAATGATTTCGTGACGCCCTATCCTACGCGCCGCTATCTCGGTGCAAACCTCGCCGTCCCACTCGGTATCGACGGCTGGCGGTTCGAACTCGGCGTCACCGATGGTCGCACGACCCCGCGGGTTGATGCGATATTCGCATCACAGGGTGTTTTCCGGCAAGGGCGCACAAAACTCGCCTACGATATTGTCAAACGCCGCGACACCGAACTGAGCTTCAATGCGCGATTTGATCTCACAGAGGAACAGGTCAGCACGCTGATTACGACACCGGCCACGCCGCTATCGCTTGACCGTACGCGCGTGCCACGCGTCGGCCTCGACGGCATCCTGCGACTACGCGAAAGCGGAACCACCCTCAGCTACACGGCAACCTATTCTCACGGCATCAATGCGCTTGGGGCCCGCTCCATAGCCGATGCAACGCCGTTGCTCCCACTTTCGCGGCAAGGCGCAGACGCGGAGTTCAGCAAGCTCGACGGTCGCATCGACGTCATGCAAACGCTTCCCGAGAATCTGTTTCTCTCGGCAGGACTCGCAGGCCAGACATCATTCGGTCGCCCGATGCTCACATCCGAGCAGTTTCCGATCATTGGCACCAACATGCTGTCCGGCTTCGCCGCCGGCACGCTCGCCGGCGATACAGGCTGGGTGGGACGCGGAGAGTTCGGCTGGAGCACCCAGCTCCCGTTCATCGCCGAACCGCATGCAATCGTACCTTACGTCTTTGCAGCTACTGGCGAGCGCCGCTATGAAATGCCGACCGTATTGGAAATCCCCGTCATTCGCGCGAACAACTATGGTGGCGGTATGCGCTTCCAGCTCGCGCCGCAGGCACCCGACGCCCCGTCGCTGTCCGGCTTCGTGGAGCTGAGCGAACGACGCGCCAGCGCTTCCAGCCTCGACGGCTGGATGGTGTTCGCCGGCGGCTCGATCCGCTACTAGACTCCAGAGATGGCAACAACGGACAGATCACTTGCTTTCGGTCAGATGCCATTCCATTGATACGGCAGGAGCACAAGATGTCGGCGCCGGTCCCTTCATTTAACCGAGATTCGCAGCGCCGCGACCGGCTCCTGATCGTCGAGGACGACCCCGTGACGCGGGCCATGCTGGCCGGTTACTTCACCGATCACAACTTTGACGTCGCCGAAGCGGCAAATTGCGCTGAGTGCCGTCAGAAGATCAGGAAGAACGGCGCCGAGCTCGTTTTCATCGACGTTCAGCTTCCGGACGGCGATGGGTTCGAACTCGCGAGAGAGATCCAGAGCGTAAGCCAGGCCGGCATCATATTCGTCACGCGCCGCGATACCGAAGTTGATCGGATCCTTGGCCTCGAGGTGGCTGGCGATCACTACGTCACGAAGCCGATTAACCTGCGCGACCTGCTCGCGCGCGCTCGCTCGGTCCTCAGGCGCCGCGCGATCGAGCGTGACGCCGCGACCGCCGGCACCACGATCGTCTTCGGACGCTGGATCATCGATCTCGTGCGACGCGAACTGTCCACGCTCGGCGGCGAGCTGGTGCATCTCACGCGCGCCGAATTTGATCTGCTCGCAGCGCTGGTCGGCGCCGACGGCAGGCCGCTCAGCCGGGAGTATCTGATCGAAGTCGTCAGCAATCGGCAGACCGATGTCGATATACGTACCGTCGACGCCCTCGTTGCCAGACTCCGACGCAAACTCGCCAGCGGCAGCAACCAGCCCCTGATCACGACCGTGACGGGCATAGGTTACAAACTCATGCTCGAATCAAAGCGCTAGGCCTGTTCGGACTCTCGCAACCGTTCATTCAGCGCAGCGATAGATTCACGGCAGGTTGCCTCCAGCTGGACGGCAACAGCTTCAAGCGCATCTGCCGGCAATCGCGCCGCATCAGCCTCGATCCCGTTGCATTGGAAGAACAGACGTTCGAGACCGAGCGCACTGGCCGCACTGCCGATCCGATGCGCCAGGCGTTGCATGTGATGCCGATCCCCCATGCTGGCCGCTTCCACCATGCTCCGCGTCAGCGGAAGGCAGGTGTCAAGGAAGATGGTGCGCAGACCACGCAACCGGGGCACCCCTAGCAGTTCTTCCTGATCGTTAAAGAAATCGTCATCGATGAGAGAACCAGCGGTTAGCTCGGACGCACCAACCGGGGCGCCTGGCAGATCGTCGACACCCGCCTGCAAGGCTGATTGCAGCGCCTGTAGCGTGATCGGCTTGCCGACGCGCGCGCGGATGCCATTGGCAGTGAGCCGTCCCTGTGTGCGATCCGACAAGTCGGCTGTCAGTGCGATAATCCGTGGCGATCGATCAAGCTGCAGTTTCCGAATGAGCCTGGCCGTGGCAATGCCGTCCATCTCCGGCATATGCACATCCATGAGTACGACGTCGAAGGCACCTGAGCGAACGAGCTCCAGAGCCATGGCCCCACTCGATGCTACGACTGGCTCGTGACCGAGACGAACAAGGAGGGCATGCCCCACGTCGCGATTGACCGGATCGTCATCGACGAGCAGCACGGACAGCTTCGTCGCCGGAGGTCTCCTCTCGACAACGGCCGGCACCAGTTGCGCCCGATCGAGGGGAATGGACAGAGTAAACGTGCTTCCCTTGCCGAGTTCGCTGCGGACCGAGAGATTGCCGGCCATCAGCCGCGCCAACCGGCGGGAAATGGCGAGGCCAAGCCCCGTCCCGCCGAACCGACGCTCGATATCGCTGTCAGCCTGCACGAAGTCTTCGAAGATGCGCTCCTGAATATCCGGTGCGATTCCGATACCCGTATCCGTAACCGACAGATGGAGCATGCCGGGAGCATCCAGTGTATCGAATGCGAGATCGACCTGGACGCTACCTCGCGCGGTGAATTTGACAGCGTTGCCGAGTAAATTGAGCACCAATCGATTCAGCTTGATCGGGTCGCCGGCGACATCCGCGGCCACATCGCCTCGCATCGACAGGCTCAACGTCAATCCCTTCGCCTCCGCCTCCTCCCTCAACAGATCCAGATCTGCTTCGATCAGTTGATCCAGGCGAAAACTGCGGAATTCGAGCTTGTCGGCGCCTGCTTCGAGGCGGGCATAGTCGAGAATCGATTCGATCAGTGCGAGCAGGGTATCGCCCGAGACCTTGGCGGCCGTGAGCAAGCGGATCTGACGCTCGTCCAGGCGGCTATTATCGAGCAATTGCAGCACGCCTATCACGCCGTTGAGTGGAGTCCGCAGTTCATGACTGACGACCGCGAGGAAGCGCGACTTGGTTTCATTGGCCAGTTCGGCCGCCTGTCGCGCGTGATGCGCTTCTGCCCGTTCCTCGATCGCTTGATCGCGCGCCTGCGCGAGCTCGGTCGTCCGCGCCACAACCCGTCCTTCAAGGGTCAGATATGACTCCCGCAGGCGCTCTGCCATCCGGTTGAACTGCTCACCCAAAGTCTGCAGTTCGTCGCCCGTCCGAATGACGAGTTTCTGATCGAGATCGCCGCTTCCGATGCGTTCTGCACCTTCCGTCAACGCACGGATCGGATCGGCCATACGACGGCTGAGCAACAGCGCCGCGATAAACGCACAGAACAGCGAGACAAGCAGCAGCAGCGCCGAATTGAGCATCGACGCGTAGAGCGACGCATAGGCTTCGTGAGTTGGCAGTTCAACGAACACCTTCCAGCCGACCGGCGCGATGGATGTGTGAACCGAAAGAACGCGTTTTCCCGCCAGATCGGTGACGACGGAATCCGCATCGCTGCCTGCGCTTCCCGCGAGCGCGGACGCAACCTGCGAAAGCCCCGACAGGTCGGTGTTCTTGAGCACGAGGCGGAGATCGGGATGGGCAATCAGACGCCCCCTCGTATCGACGACGAAGGCATTGCCCTCATTGCCGACCTTGATCTGCGAGACGAGATCCCACATGAAGCGCAGATTGACATCGGCGATGATCACGCCGCCATCCGCGCCGCTCACGGCAACCGTGATATACGGCTCGGTCTCGCGGAAGAAGAAGATCGGCCCGTAATAGATGCCGCGTGCCTTCGCATCGACGAATGCGGGAGACTGCGAAAGGTCCGTATTGCTGCGGACCATGTCACGCACATAGCGCGACACGCGCAATTGCTCGCGACCTTGCGGATCGAGTTGGGCGATTTCGGAGATCGCCGGCGTCAGGCGCAGCAGGCGAATGCCGGTTATGCGCATTTCCTCCGGCGGAAGCATCTGCAGCGAGAGCTGGGATAACCAGACGAGCTGCCGCTCGATCTCCTTGAGGAACTGATCGATCTTGTCCGCCGCGGCGCTGGCCTGCTCGCGCTGCACAGCGATCAGCAGGCGCTGCTGCTCGCGATAGGAGAATATCGCGTCGATCACATTATTGGCGATCAGCGCCGCCGAAACGACCACCAGAAAGGACACGAGGTACTTGCGGAACAGACCGCCGCGCACCGGCGGTCGTGCATCGCGATCGGCGCCGATCACACTCATTCTATGATCTTGTCGGCGCGGGCCAGCAGCACCGGCGGCACCGTCAGGTTCAGTGACCTCGCGGTCTTGAGATTGATGATCAGCTGATAGGTGCGCGGCGATCGCACTGGCAGCTCCGCGGGCTTGGCGCCGCGCAAGATCAGGTCGATATATTCGACCATCGCCTCCACCAGCTCCGAGCGCTCCGACGCCGCCGATTCATACTTGAATCCATAGGAGACCAGGCCACCTTCACTCATGAAGAAGTGATAGGAATAGACCGCCGGGACCGCATTTGCCGCTACAGCGGATACGATCGCCTTGCGGTTGAGGACGGTGAACGCATCCGGCGTCACGACAAGTCCGCCGGCCGGTGCACCGCCGAGCCGGGCAATCTGCGCAGATATGTTGTCCGGATCCGAAATCGGAAGCGGGATGATGTCAACGCCGAAAGATGACGCCATCTCCCTCAACGGATCGAGATAGTAGTCGCCATTGCGCGGCGCAGAGAGCGGATTGAAAATCACACCGACGCGCTTGACGCGAGGCGCAAGCTCCAAAAGGATCTCCAGCCATTTGCTCCCCATCGATGGATGGCTGGTCGTGAAACCCGTGGCATTCCCCCCCGGGCGCACCAGGCTCTGCACAAATCCGCTGCTAACCGGATCCGCGGCCGTCGAGAAGACGAGCGGAATGGTCTGGGTCTCGCTCAGAATGGCTTGGGCGTCGAGCACGCCACCCGTGATGATCAGATCCGGCGTCCGTGCCACGATCTGCTTGGCCATCGCCTTGCGTTGGACCGGATCGTTCAGACACGACAGCGCTTCATACTCGATCACACGCCCATCGACCCATCCAAGCTCGCCAAGTCGGGCCTTCATCGCTGCTAGGCGTGCAACGGTCATAGGCTCGTCATAGGCGGTGCTCAGCAGGAATGAGACGCGCCGCCGCTCGGGCGCCACCTGCGCGACCGCCAGACGCGGCAGGGCCAAGATCGCAGCAAACGCAAGAACACTTCGTCGATGGAGCGCGATAGTCTTCCGCATGAGGAATTTCCCAGCACAACAGCGAGACGTTCTACCGCGGGGAGCGGACGTCCCACTACTCGCTTTTCTCAAATATCCGAAATGGACGACCTGAGCGAGAACGGTCAAGCGCTCGCCGCCCGACGGGAGAGGGCCTAGACGGTCAAACTCGGCAAGCGTGCCGTGCGATTACGGGAATTACAGTGCTCGCTGGCTTTGCCAGCACCATCGGCTGGCCCGGGACCTTTGGTGCCCAGGGGCGGCTCCGCATTGCAAAGCTATAATATTGACAAGACACATGATTTTTTAGGTTGATCCGAGACGCTACCAACGTCGATACCAACAATTTGCGAATGTTGACTGAGTTTTGCCGGGACAACGAATGCCCGGCCGCCAGCGGGCGGATATCGTCGACTGGCTTCGGTAGGATAGCATACTTCGCAGCTTCGGACACGACGGGCCTGTGAACATTGCCCGATATCTTGATCAACTAATACCCATCCTGGCCGAGCACCCGCGACGCTGATTTAAAATAGGCGAGAATCGACCTCTACAAATTTGGCTCTGCCGCGCGAACGAAATCCGTAGCGCCTATACCCACGCCGTCGAATTCTGGCAGGAGCGTGTTCGGATGATGCGTTTTTGGGCCGACGCGCTTGACCCGTTGAGGGAGAACGGTCGCGTCCTCAGAGTGAGAGTGTGAAGGAAAACACGACCGAAATGTAGCCGCGCCACTTAAGTAGCCTCATCACGTCGACATGTTCGCTTTAAGAAGCGACAGAAGTGATTGTACTGCCACAAGTCGCCGACGTCCGACCGTTGTGGTCGCGAGATGTCCCGCTCCTATCAGTTCGTAAAGCTTCGTGCGTCCCAAACCGGTCGCCTCACATGCTTCGTCGATCGTACAGGTGAACCGCTGGGAGAATGCAATCGTCTGCGGTTCAGCAGATTTTGGAAGGCATGGAGTAGCCTGTGACTGCTGTCCTCCGTTCTTCTCCCGACGTCTGTATCTCACGAAGCCTCCCAATCGCAAAGCGTTCGACGGCGAGAGTTGACCGCGCGACGAGCAACGTCAATGCGAGCAACCGAGGCCCTCGCGTACAACAGCGTACTTCGACGGACTTTTCGAGCATATCCGGACATCAACGGCGGTGAGGAGAATTTTCACTGACCGCATCAGCCACAACAACGAGTCGCGGCGGGCATGGTGGCTGTCATGCTTGCTTACCGAGATCTATGCTATCTCAAAGCCACCTGTGAAGTTGCGGAGGGCTAGTTGTGACCGATACGGTGCAGGGGCAAACTAAACCTATCGTCGGCAACATCGTGCTTCGCCATAGTCGCAGAACCCGGCAGTTTTCGGTTGGCTCAATGCGCCTCAATTGTGCGATGTAATTTGACGCCTCTGGAGCGACGACCGGTCCCGGAGCGCCTCGTCGTCCTCCCTGAGCTTCTGTGTGAGGTCTGGAATCCCTTCACGATGCAGTCTATGCCGAGACGCCATTGTCGAGCAGGCTTTTCTCACCCTTCGGCATGAGCTGATAAAGGTCGCCGTCCTTCTGGACATAGCCGTCCAGCACCAACTCTTCAGCCTTCGCTGTATCGTCAAAAGCAAAGGCGTTATCGATTTCCCGCAGAACCATTAGTTGATCGTCTGTAAGCATGGGAACCTCCATTTCCCTAGCAACTACGGAACGCGCAGCTTGTTTCTATTTGCGATGTCATGCTGAAGACCTTGTGGCTTCCGCCTCTAACGCGCGCTGTCGTTTGCGCGTCTCTCGCGTTGTGGGCAAAGAGATCCCCAATCGATTCGCCTGACGTCTGACGGCCTGCACATTACGTTTCGTGGCCGCAGCAATTTTGATCGGCGATGCACCCGCTTCAGCCATGGCTTTAAGTTTTTCACTTTCTTCGGCCGACCAAGGCCGGATTAGCGGCATCATCACTCATACTCCACCAACCGAAGCGGCGTCCTCGTAGGCTGCAATCGCCTGGTTCGACAGCAGCAGAGGCCTGACGACCCCCTGCCCGATCTGGTACGCGACGTACTTCCCGATAAATTCAAACGCTTCTTGCGGATCGCGCAAGCGGCCAACCCCCGCCAGGTAATCCAGTGCGATCTTTACAGATTGCTCGTGCAGGGATTCCGTTGACTGGCTCAGGCTGCCAACTCCTTGCGAACGGCGGCGGCTGAGTTGCCGACCTTGTCGACCGTCTTCTGCAGCTTGTCTTTGTCCACGCCGAGCTCCTTGGTCCAATACTTGACCTCATGCGCCTCGTGCATGTTGATCTTGCTACGATCGGGTTGCCCCCTGTTCTTCAGATCGTCCATGGCATCCTCCAGTGTTTGATGCCTAAAGAAACGCATTTCTGACTTCCTTGTTCCGGCGCGGCAGTGTGGCGGCCGCCGCAGTAGGTCGGAAAGTCGAACTACCTTTTGCTATTCGCCGCGCCTCTTCGCGGTACTTATGCCGGCCTTCTAAAGGGACGAGGTGTCTCTTTGCCGCTTGATCTGCACGAATGAACTTTGGGTTGAGTGGCGGGTTGAGAAGTATGCCCAAGCGCACGCGGACATCGGCCCCTATGGGGCTTCAACCTTCCCAGTCGGAATCCTGCTCGCAGATGATGCCGGCAATGCCGATGGCCGGAAATTCGAAGACCGGCCCATTTCGTCCTATCAAGAAATCGGCGAGCGACAAGGAGCGTGCTCACTCTGCGAAAGCGACGCTCCGTAAATCATTGCAGAAGCAGCGAGCTATGCAGCGCGCCTAGCTGTTGCGCTGAAGATCGTTCTGCCGAAGGAACGAGAGGCCATGCACCGTAAGGCGGTGATGATCGGTCTCCCCCTCACTGTGCAGTTGGTCAAGATGCTGGGAAAGCTGGGCGCGGACGCCAGGTGCTTCCGAATGTCCTGAGAGGGTGCCATAAATATCGATGGCGCGGTCGACGGCCGGGATGTTCATGGCGAGCTTTCTGATGGCCACAGCCACCCGTTCACCGCCGCCATGTGCGACAGCTGTCGAAGTCAAGTCCCGCTACTTCCGATCGTTCCGAAGTTTCTCAGTTCTCAGTCGGAGCCAGGTGATCTCACCGGATGATGGATAGAGTTGGCATTCAGCCAGTCCTCGTTGGCTGCAGCTGAGATCCAGTAGTGTGCCATCTGTAAAAGCCGGAGAGCTTCAGCTTGGTCCGTAGCTTCTTTTGCTTGTCTCGCTGCATCGGATGCCATCAACCGAAACGACGTACCTTGGCGCATTTTCGCTCTCCATGTCAGCGAAAACATAAGCCACTGTTGCGCTAAAGGTTTCTTCGACGGGTGGGAGGACTTACGTAGTCCGGCTCCAGTGACGGAGCCGGACATTTAGCCTTAGAGATCTTGCTCTGCTTCGACGTTGACGACAGATTTGGCCAGCGCGGTCAACGCAACGTCGGTGGCCTTCTCTTCCTTCAACGTGGCATCGAGAAGCGAGACAGCTTCAGGCATCCCCAGCTCCTTCGCCCAGGTCGCCAGCGTGCCGTAGCGGGAGATCTCATAGTGCTCCACCGCCTGCGCCGCGGCAGCAAGACCGGCATCGAGAGCGGGCATGCCCTTGTATTCGGTCATGATCTCTGCGCCTTCCTTGGTAATGCCCATGATGGCCTCACACTTCTTGGCGGTCGGCTTCTTGCCGAATATCTTGAACACGCCTTCGAGCCGCTTGATCTGACCAACGGTCTCCTTCTGATGCTTCAGAAAGGCGGCCTTGAGTTCTTTCGATTGTGCGGCTTTTGCCATCTTCGGCAGCGTGGCGAGAATCTTCTTCTCGGCGAAATAGACATCCTTGAGCGTGTCATGGAAAAGGTCGGCAAGAAGCTTTGGCTTTTTGGCCATGGGAAATTTCCTCCAGTAGCCCCGGTGAGCTGGGGCGGCTTATCACGCCAGCCCAACCGACCGCTGGAACTTAAGTTCCGATGAGGAGCTGCGCTCTTCTTTCCAAAACGCGATGGCCTCTGTTCAGTTGCCCTCTATAGCGCCCAACGAAAAAGGCCCCCGGGAGGGAGCCTTTTGTTTTGAAGAGCAACGCGTTCAGCGATGGCCGTGGTGCATTCCACGATGCATGTGACCATGACCGCGCTTCACGATAACAACCTTGTTGGCACGATGACCGCGATGGTAGCCGCCGTGATGGCCGCCGCCATGCCGAACCACTACGGTCTGAGCATCAGCCTGTGAAGTAGCGGCAGGAACAGCGATGCCGATGGTAGCGAAGGCAGCGATAGCCAAAAGAACTTTGCGCATTATCTTCTCCTTTGAATGAGCGGAGATTGAATGCGCGACTATAGGGGCCGTTCCGTCGTCTCAGGATAAATTTCCTGAATGATTGTTCAGGAAACGCCGTCAAACCTGCTCTTGCCTGCGCCGTAGCGTCTCCACTGCCCCCATCCCCGCGGACACCATGCCGCCGAATGTGCGCTCACCCGCATTCACGCGCTTCAGTATTTTCTTGGCGACGAAACAGCGGTTCTTGTGGCTGTCCAACTCGCGCGGCAAGACCTCGCACGCTTTGGTAAGGGCTATCTCCATCTCAAGAATTGTTTGCTTGTCGACCATCTGCGCGACCAATGGCGGTGCGCTGGCGACTGGCCGTCCGGCAATTCCATCTTCCATCAACATGACGACCTCCCTTGTTTTCTCCTATATCGTGCATTTGGTGTTTTAGTTCCTTCAATGGGAGCTGCGGTGCTTACGGCAGCTACCGAAATGGGCAACCCGCTGTGACGCGCCGCGCTGCAGCGCACCATCAATTCATTCTGGACCCTGCGATCTACCGTCGCTACGCTTTGCACAAGTTCGCCTCAAAATGCGAGCGTTGACGATAGAGATTACAGGGAGAGACCATTGAACGTGCTTCAGAAGACCAATCGGAATACCCCAGATGAAGCCACGATTATCGCGTGGGGGCTTTTTTGCTTCATCTTGGTATCGGCCATCACCATGATTGGTCTCTACGTTGGTTTTCGGAATTAGATAGTGAAAGCCCGCGCGGACGATCCGGCGAGCTTCTAATTTTTCAACCTCTGCCGGCGACGGTCCCACCAGATGAAATACTGGAGAGACGATTTCGAGCTCGACTGGACGCTCCGCGATATCGGTGGCGGCCGGCTGAAGCTGTCCCCGATCACGGAACACCAACTCAGCGAACTCCTGGAGATGGGCCTCGTCGAAATCGTGGACGACCAGGTCAAACTGACGGAGGCCGGAAATCGGAAGATCCAGTGAAGCCTTCCTACCGAAGGACGATCTTCTGGTGTTCTGATTTGGCTCGCACAGAACAAGGGAGCTTGCGATGAACATTCTCCACGCTCACTTGGCCTCGATTGGGCTCGTATTGCCGCCCTGGAGTCTCGAACACCTACCAACGGCTTCCCTCGTTCGCGGGCCTTGTTTGCACCGCTGTCGCCGGCCGCCCGAGGGCGGCAGCGGCTCGCAACACTGCGCCGCTGTCGGCAAGGCTGATCAATCGAGCAATGACTTCTGGAGTCCAGGTCCTGTTAATCGGCGTCTTGCCATGGCTCCACTAGTGGATCTTCTGGTATCCCGTCTCGGTGAGCTTCACTTGATCGTTCACTACCTCACGAGGCCCATCTCCAATAGCTCGCTCAGTTGGTCTTCCGTGATCGGTGACAGCTTCAGCCTGCCGCCGTGGATGTCGCGGAGCGTCCAGTCGAGCTCGAAATCGTCCTTCCAGTTTCTCAAAGAACTCTCGCTTCAAGGGATGGCTACCCTGCAGCGTGGAGACATTGTTATCGGTTATTGCCGCAGTCGACTTAGCATATCGGCTGGTATCGGGGTGAGGTTGTGGTGCGGTAAAAACTCGCGCGTGTGGCGAAACGGTGACAGCTTCGAGATGCGCGTGCACATAGGATTGTGATCACCGAACTTTCACAGGGGAGTCCGCATGAAACAGATTCTGATGGCCGCTGTCATTCTAACCTTGGGCGCAGCTTCGGCTTCTGCCGCCGATCTGGCAGCTCGTCCCTACACTAAAGCCCCGCCCGCTCCGATTCCGGTAGGCTACAACTGGTCGGGCTTCTATCTCGGTGTCATGGGTGGTTACGGCTGGTCGGATCGCGTCAACGTCGGCGGTGTCACGACCACGAGCAGCGACCTGCAGGGCGGCTTCGGCGGCGGCACTATAGGCTATAACTGGCAGACGCCCGGTAGCATTTGGGTCTGGGGTCTTGAAGCAGACGCGGCAGCGTCAGACATCTCATATAGCCAGACCGGCTTGTTCGGCATTTTTCCGGTCACGCTTGAGGATAAGATTCGTTCATTCGGGAGTGTCACCGGTCGCATCGGTGTGACGTCAGGCGCAGCGCTGTTCTACGCCAAGGGCGGTTACGCATGGGCCGATAATCGCTTTTCGATCGCCGGCCTGGGCGGCAGCTTCAGCGAGAGCAAAGTGCTGTCGGGCTGGACCGTCGGCGCTGGCGTGGAATACATGTTCGCCCCCAACTGGTCGCTCAAGGGTGAGTACATGTACGCCGACTATGGCAGCGAACGTTATCTGACTGCATTTGCTGCGGGCGGTCTGGAGCTTGGTGCCACCACCCACACTGTGAAGGGCGGCATCAACTATCACTTCAACTGGGGCGGCTCAAACTTCTAAGTCCCAACACTGAATTCAACAGACCGGGGCCCGGCGAAAGCCGGGCCTTTTCCCTGCCTACGCATAATCTCCGCCAATGCCGGGAAGGCGTTACCGGGATTTGGTCAGAGGCTAGTGTCGGTCAGACCGCGACGACCGCCGAGATGCTAAGAACCGTGATCGCGTTGTGCAGCCTCTCTACAAACTCGACAGCGGTCTTGAGATTGGCATAGGTGCCGCTATTGTGCTGTTCGTTGACATTCGCGATGTCAGAACGGCTCGCGTCGCAGATGCAAGTAGCGAGGATTGAACTCGCCGCAGTCCGCCAGACCCGCCCAATTTCTGATGGTGAGAGACCCGCTCTTGAAGTCGGCAAGATCGGTGTCTCGAAGGTTGGCCAAAGCGCGGTTTACGGTAGCTAGCGACAGCCCGAGAGCCTCTCCCAGCTGATTAAGACCTATCGGCAGAATACACGTATCGTCACGCGTCAAGCCGGAAGCCCGCGATCGGTAGAAGAGTTCGCAGAAGAGATGAGCCATGCGGGCAGGGGCGGACCGCGCGCTATTGTTCGTGATCGCTTCACGGAAGATGGCTGCGTCGATCAGGGTTTCACGCCAGATTGCAGCGCCAACCTTTGGTCTACTATCGAATAACTTCATCAAGTCCCGATGCGGGACCGAGGCGACGACGGCCTTGCCGATCGCGCAGACGGCATGATCCATCACCTCGATGAACAGACACTGTGAATCCGGCATGTCGCCAGCGAGATGAAAGGACAAATACTGGCGTGCGCCGTTCGGCAGGAGATGATAGCGAGCCAGCATTCCTTCGACGACGATTGCGGACACCTTGGGTCGATCGCCTTGCCGAATGAAGTCCTCATGACTATCCAATTCGCGGACAGAGCACGGCAGGCGGCGGACCTCCAAAAGGTCCTCTTGGCTCAGGTGCGAGTGCTCTTTCAGTTTTTTTATAAGGACGACTAGAGGGTCGATTGTAGCCTCCTACGCGGCTGAACCTGTTCGGCTGCGCTCAGCATCCTAGTCATCTTGACGGTGGCTTCAACTCGCTCGAAAGCCAACCCTTGCTGCGCTCCATCGGATCGACCTCGCACCTCGCGCATCTAAACTCCGAATCTCCCTTTTCAGATGACGTCATCTTGCGATTGCACTTTGGGCATTTCGGCGCTGAAGACCCAATAACTGTCATTGGGTTTGCTCGCGAGCGCTGATCTCTCGCCGAACTTCTCGAACACTTGCGAAATGCAGGCCAAGTTCACGAGCACGTTTTTTGACGGAAGCCATTGGTCGCTTCATAGCCGCACATGCTCGTAGGAGCGTAGCCCCCTCTGCATGCAACTGTTTGAGCTTCTCCAAGTCCGCATCTTGCCATGCGCGGGTTATCAGCTGACGCTCATTCATGTCGGTTCCTTCAACGGTTCCTCGGGATGGAACCACAAGCCAGGAGGTGACATCGTCTCATTTGAGACGAATTTACCGAGAGCGGATCTCAATGTTTTTTTGCGGTGCACCTTCGCCGTTTTGGCACCCGGATCCTTGCCACCCACGGCGTCGTCTCCACCATGCTGGCGATGTAATCGCGTCTGGTGCCTTCCATGTCAGACTTCCGAAGTGTCATCGACCGAGGCTCAACGCGCAAGTTGAGGCAGCAGAAGCCTGCGATCGAAGATTGACGTCCTTGGGAGCTAGGCAAGTGCGCGTCGGGCCTGACCGGCTTGTCGATACTGGAGGGTGTTGTCTGGTTGCTCGAACAGCAACGTTAGGGAACATTGCTGCTTAAAGGCCTGGCGGGTAGGTCGCTCTACCGCCGGGCCGACCGAAGCGAGGCTTCTGGGGTCAAGATTCGGTCGCTGTCATCCTGCGTTAACTCCGACCGCAAATCCATCAGCCGTTAGATTGAGGCAACTCGCTCAATCCTGTTCTCGAAAAGCGTGGAACAACTTTGGAGCGAAGTACGTTCTGATTACCAACTCTGACGTCCATACCAGTCGTCGACTTCCTTCGTGGTCTGGTCCTTGGCGTAGCCATAACGCTCTTGAAGACGACCCTCGAGTTGCTCCCGTTTGCCGTTGATGACGTCGAGGTCATCGTCAGTGAGCTTGCCCCACTGCTCCTTGACCTTGCCCTTCATCTGTTTCCAATTTCCTTCGACCCTGTTCCAATCCATTTTTTCTCTCCCTTGTTAGTGGGATGAACGTCGTGATCAGGTCTTTGTTTCCCGTGCGACACTAAGACAGCGCCCGGCAGTCTGAGAAGCGCCCCGAAAATTTTTAGCGTCACCCCTTGACCGAAAGCAGCGAAAATCTACATCGATAATCGCCTTTAAACGAAAGGAGTTAGGAGGCCCAGCATGACAAGCGCTGCCATGTCGATGAATGAAATCCACGCAAATTCTCTACTCGCCAGCACCTTCTCGCACCCGCGGGAGGTTCTTGCCAATCCCTTCTTAGACACGCTGCAAAAGCGATGCATCCTAGCCGTTTGGGCATCGGATGCGTTTACTGTCGAAGGGAAGCCATGGCTACGCCAAATTCCAGGCTCCCATGAGACTGTTAGGATCGGTGATATTCTCGCAGCTCTCCGATCCCTTGATGAGGATGACGGTCCCCCACCGAAGACGTCGCGAATGCCGTTGCCGAAAGCACCCATACGTGTCCGAGCCGTGGGCCAGACCGTAGGAGAGGATCGACGCCGCCGTTTAGCGGACATCCATCCATAAGACGCGAAAACATTTTCGCAAAGAAGCCGCCCGAGCATATTGCTCGGACGGCTCAATCGTCGACCCATCGAAAAGATCGATGCACGTCCGCCGCAACGTCAATGAGTGTCGGTCCTTTTCCACTTTTCAAGGTCCGGCTTTTCCCGGTCCTGAGCAAACTGTTCCTTTTCCGGCACGCCTTTCCAGGGCTTGTCGGTCTGTTTCGTCGGAGCCCAATCTGACTCCGTGCGGGGATCATCTTTGGGATTTTCTTTGCTCATGGTCCCTCCGAAATGCTACTTGCCGGCGCCGATGTTGCCGCCCTTGATGTTGCCCAGCGAGTTGTCCCCTTGCCCCGAATTGCCGCTGTTGCCCTTCAGAGCGGTATTGCCGCCAGTATATGTGCGGCCGGTACCGGTGGTCATACCTTGACCGGAGGTGACGCCCTGCTGAGTGTGGTGCCGGCGGGACTTTTCGGCGGACGCCGACGACATCGTGGCACCGACGAGGAGAAGCGCTGTAGCGCTGATCGTTATAATCTTTTGCATTGAACCAAAGCCAATCTGTTCATGAAGCCCTTGTCAGTCGAACGTGGCGCTGCCTGACTCGTTCCGCGCCGGGCCCCCACTAACAGCCTCGTGGCAATCCCCGAACCGGCCCGCCAAGCTCTTCTCGTGGCGGTCAGATAAACTAACGAGAAGCGTGCAGGCAAGGTGAGCTACACAAGAAGGCGCGGCCGAAGAGCATCCTGGCCGTGTACAATCGCTTCTTTATCATTCTGGAGATGCAAAACCAGATCGTAGATGCGCCCCCTCGTCAAAGCGTTTACGCGCCTGGCAAAACCAAGATATCGGGCGATCTGATCTTCCAGTCCGATGCACTTGGTACACATATTGCGCTCCCATTTCAGGCTGGAGCTATGCTCTCATCACTGATTATTAGCCAAAATCCGAGCAGCGATGAAGGTCAAGTAATGCGCCCGGCTCTTGTTCCCTGCACTCCTACGCAATGAATAAAGGCCCCGCACCGCGGGGCCTTTATTCATCGAAGCAGCAGGACCAGAATGATCAGCGGCAGTGGAATTCCAAGTAGCCATAGCAGAATAGGCATTGTTCTCTCCTTATCGCGTGCGACGCGCTTTCCAAGTTCCGTCTCGAAGTCCACCGCCCTCGGTCGCCGCCAGGCTCGCAGAAAAGGCGCCAATCAAAAGTGATGCCGTGAGCCAAAAGGCGAGCTGCATTGCAGCCTTTCGAGCATTATCGGCAGCGGCCTTTGCATCATTGGTGACTTCGGTAACGCGCTTGTCAGCATCAGGTTCGCTCAAACCGGTGCGAGCGGCCACGACTTTATTGACGTAAGCGCGATCGGCTGGCTTCAGCTCACCGGCTCGGAGGCTAGAGGCCATTATGCGGGACAGTTCACCGCGCGCGTCAGCACTGTTGCCATCGCCAGATGGTGTCGATGGACGCAATAGTGCGTCGATGAAGCCTTCGACCGGTCCCGCCTGCGCCGCAGACGCCGTCGCACCAGCAGAGACTCCCGACGTCGCGCCGCTTAAAACGGTCGTCGCGGGCGAAGCTAGGAGTACAGCACCGAGCACCGTTGCAAATGCCCATGCCAGAAACCCATGCGCGGTGTCGCGGAAATAGACCTCATCTGCATGAACGCCAATCCAGCGCGACCGCAGACGACCAGCGAGATATCCGCCGATCGACGACGAGATCATGGCGATGACGATCAGATAGATTCCCGTCGTGATTTTGAATGTCGTAGCCGATACGCTGGACGACCAGGGCGACACGACTGACAAACCAAGCCCTGCCCCGAAAGCAATAAGAACGAGTGTCAACGCGAGCGAGACGACGGCACCAGCCGCGACTGCAGCCCACGAGACACCCGCAACCGAAGGCTCGTCTACGCCAGGGGAAGCTGGCTGCACGACAACAGTATCAATCATTCTGAAATTCCCCTTGGAGCGGCTCCGGAATAGATACCGATGCCCACACAATGTGCATTCAATAGTATGGTTCCGCCCGCGAAGGCGAATTCGCCTGTCTTCAGCGATTGCGCAAAGGTGGGCGGACGACGAGCTTGATAGAAAGACGCTAAGCCCCTCGAGCAACGATCAGCCAACTCAAGACGATCGCCCATCATCCAATCCGGTACGGCGACGTTGACGTCGGTACTATCGCTCAGCAGGATTGGGATCCGAACCCGGAGCGGTCTGGCGTCTGGAAATGGCCTTGCGGCTTTTACGCTCAATCCCGACAAATGTTTCAGAGTGGCCCCGGACCTCGACGCAGCACGCGCCGGCTTTGATTCCTTCTACGGGAAATCAATCTGTTTCTGATGTTGGACATTGCCGTCATGCGGCAGAGTGATCCGACCATCTCGCTGGCGCGTAAAATCTTCAGCGTCGACTCGGTAAAGGAAATTACATTGAAAACTTATGGCATCGCCTATGTCGCGACGGGTCTGGTATTTCTCGGAATGGACGCGATCTGGCTTACGCTTGCGTCGCAGCGGCTGTATCGACCGCTGATGGGCGAGATGCTGCTTGATAGCTTCCGGCTGGTACCGGCGATGCTCTTCTATCTGATTTACGTTGCCGGCATCGTGGTGCTCGCCATTGCACCGGCCATTGCCAGCGAGCGTTTGACAACGGCCACGCTCAACGGTGCTTTCCTCGGGTTCGTTGCGTATGCGACCTACGATCTGACCAACCAGGCGACGTTGCGGAACTGGCCGGTGGCGGTGACGATCGCAGATCTATGCTGGGGAACGTTGCTGACGGCCTCTGCCGCAACCATCGGCTTTCTGATCACGCGCGCCTTCACAGCTTCATCCTGACGAGCTTAAGCACGTCGGCTTAACATTTCCGATGCGACAAGTCCGATGAACACGGTGAGGATGCCAGCGCTCATGACGTTCAATCTGAGGAAAGCACGGTATTCTGAGACCGCGTAGAGGTGGACGGGGGCGCCATACGCGCCATCGAGTCCAAGGTAAGCCATTATCGCCAGCCCAACCAGAATGAGGGCGGTCAACCTTTCAGATGGTCGAAAGAAGGTCGCGGCAATCAGCGCACAAGGGATGAGAAAAATCTCCACGCCCGATGCCTGCCCGAACACTTTTGCGCTCAAAACCGTATTGGCGATGCCGGTAAGTGGGAGAAGCGCACGGCCTGCCGTTGGCAATCGCCTAGCCAGTGCGGGTACCGCGAGGAAAAATGGCGTCGACAGGAACGTGAAGAAGGTCGGCCAAATGTGTTCGCTGACGGCCCAATAGACATAGAGCGGATAGAAGGGCTGGTTGGAGGCGACGACAAGCGCGACCAAGTTGCAGGTCGCGACCATCGGATCATCGTGAGCGGCATAAGCGGCAACTCGCCGCCAGATGTTCCGGACTAGAATCACGAACGCCATGCGTTATGCCGGGCGCAGGAGGTAGTGGCTCACACCCCATTCTTCACCGCCGGCATGCCCGAAGAGCCCTGCCGTCGCCAGGTAGAAAAGCCGCCAGCGTTGATGCCAAAGCGCCGCGTCCGGTCCATAGACTCTACTCAGAATGCTATCAATGTGAGGGCGGTTTGCATCGAAGCGAGCCAGCCAGTCGATCGCGGTTTTCTGATAATGAAGGCCGTTCCAGCGCCAGTCTTGTTCAACGGCAAAGCAGTCCGGAAAATGCCGGATAAGGCCATGGCTCGGCATGATTCCGCCAGTGAAGAAATGCTGCCCGATCCAATCGGCATCGTTGTTATGATCGAAGCGATAGGGACTGCGCCTGTGGCTGAAGACGTGAACGAAAACCCGCCCCTGTTGGGGTACAAGCCATGTCTTGATGCGCGCGAGTAAACTCCGCCAGTTGGACATGTGCTCGAACATTTCGACCGACACGACCCGATCGTATGTGCTGTCCGGTTCGAAAGCGTTCATGTCGGCAGTGACGACGCGGATATTTCCCAAACCGCGGGCCACGGCCTCCGCCTCGATGTGAAGCCGTTGCGGGGTCGAATTCGAAACCGCGGTGATATTAGTGCGAGGGAACCGCTCAGCCATGAACAGCGTCAGCGAGCCCCAGCCGCAGCCGAGTTCCAGGAGCGACTGTCCGTCGGCGATACCGGCATGCGCAACCGTTTCCTCAAGCGCCAAGCGCTCGGCATCGGCCAGCGATTCGTGACCCGTCGAATAGAGGCAACAGGAATATTTGCGACGTGGGCCGACCGTAAGGGCAAAGAATTCGGGCGGCAACTCGTAGTGCTGTGCGTTGGCGGCGTTCGCATGTTCTGCGATCGGGTACTCTGCCATGGTGCGCGCGAAATCGCCTTCCTCGCGATCGCTTGCAGCGGCAAGTTTACTTCTCGTGCGCCCGACCAGAAACTCGATGCCCATTCGCGTCATTGGGTCGGGAAGCGGACGGCACTCCGCGACGCGTATCGCCGAGGAAATCAGGCTCATCAAAGGTCTTCTTTGTTGCCGGCGGCGCCAGCGCCGCTCTGCGGGCCGGGCCAGAATGCGTTGACGCGGTGCTGGTATTCTCGGAAGGCCTTGCCGCGCGACCGCAACATGTGCCCTTCGAGAGGCGGAATGCCGGAGGCGTGGACGAGGAGCCAATACATCAGCAATGGCCCGGCGAAAGCCAGCCACCCCTGCGGATAGGCGCCTGTGAGATCGACCGCGATCACGGCATAAGCCAGCCATCCCAACCATTCAAAAAAATAGTTTGGGTGGCGTGACCTACCCCAAAGCCCGACGTCGCAAACTTTTCCCTGGTTTCCGGGGTCTAGGCGAAAGGTGGACAGCTGGCGATCCGCGATCGTTTCCCCGACAACGGCCGCAATCAGGATGGCAATTCCGAGCCAGTCTAGGACCCTCAGGCCAGGAGTCGGATTTTGCGCCGCGATCATGATGGAGAGGACGAGTACCAGCGCAGCCAATGCCTGGATTTGCAGGAACCAGAACAGGTGCGATCTGAAGGCACTTCCCCACTGCTCGCGCAAGTGCCGGTAGCGAGGATCATCACCGCCCCGCGCGGTGCGCGCCACGATGTGGATGCCGAGACGCAGTGCCCACAAGACCGCCAGCACTGCCACGAGTATCTGACGCGATGAAATTTCCCCCCCGGCGAAAGGGAGAAGAGCGGCGGCAGCGCCGAACACGCCCGTGGCAAACGACCATATCGCGTCGATCCATCCTGACTGGCCGGTTCGAAGCGCGACCAACCATGCTCCCGCCATGGTCAGTGAAAGGAAAATCGCAAGCGCAACGACTGCGATGACCAGTGTCATGCGATCCTGTCCCGTACCGTCCAAACTGGCACAATTTTCGCGACGGCTTTCTCGCAAGGCCAATTACACGACCTCATGAAACATCTTCATAGGCCGACCGAGGCTAGCCAAAGGAATCTGATCGGCTGTGCCGCCGCCATTGTTCAGAATCCCACGATCGGACGTAGGAGACGCCCCAGAAATCCATGAAGGCGCGTATCTCCTTCCAAAGCAGCGAGACAGACGCAATCCGACTTCTCGCCGACAAGGGGCCGGTGATTGACTTCATCATCGGCTTCGTCGAGATCGCCGGGAAAATATTGACTGCGCTCGTCCGACAGAGATCCAGATAGAATCTGCATAAACTCCATGCCGGTGTGTCCATGGGCAGGCAGATGAAGCCCCGCTTTACCCTTAATCATCATGACTTTGGCATCTGGACTTCCGGCAATTTGGACCTTGCTCCATCTGAAGCCGGGGCCAAGCCATCGCCAGGGACCAATTTCGCAGTGGCGCATCGCATGAGGGAGCTCGATGCCCAGGTCCGGCTGTTTCCTCGGCCTGGGTTCTTTCACTAACGTGGATGGAATGCTTTCCAGCCGCTCCATGGTCCGTCCGAACAAATCCTCAGCAAGCGGAGCCAAGCGCATCTCGTCGAGGATCGCCCCGCCCACAGCCTCGAACCGGGTTAAGCGCTCGCGGCAAACGGCACATCCTTCGAGGTGGACGCGAATGACTAGCGCCGGGCCGGCGCCCAATGCTCCGGTCGCAAGACGCAGAAGCGTTTCGTCGCTGGGGTGATGGTTGATCGTCATATATCGCGGTCCAATAGCGTTCGCAGCCGGTTCAATGCGAGCCGGACGCGGGATTTTACGGTGCCGAGCGGGATGCCCAGCTCACGAGCGATCTCCGCATGCGGCGCTTCGGAGAAGAAAGAGAGTTTCACGATGGTTGCCTGTTCATTTGATAGGGTCGCCAGCGCTTTCCGGACCTCTTCTTCCCGCTCTGCCATGATCACGATATCTTCGCCCGACGGTGGCGTGTCCGGTTCGTCACTCAGATCCAAGAGATGATCGGCCGTACGGGAGCGCGAGCGGCGCAGCCTGTCGATCCTCTGGTTACGAGCAATCGTAAACACCCATGTCGACGCGCCCGCCCGGCTGGGATCGAAATAGGACGCCTTTCTCCATACCGCGATCATGACTTCCTGTGTCACCTCCTCGGCAACCGACTCCGCGAGACCGGTCCGAATAAGGAAGCCTTTCACACGCGGCGCGAAATAGGCGAAGAGCTGCGCGAACGCCTTGCGATCCTGCGCCTGTGCAACGGCATCTATCAGGCGGATCAACTCTACAGGAGAGGGCAGCACCTCTTTTTGAATGCCCTCGTTCAAAACAATGAGCCTCGCCGCCGGACCGACATCCCGCGTGCGCCTGATGTCGAGATGTAATCTTGCAGCATCCATTTGCCCTTCATACGCGCCCTCCCCCTAATTGGATCACGCCTCAAGTGATCCAATGCGCGCTGGGTTCCGTAAATATTGGCAGCTTGGCGCGTGGAGGGAAGTCTTTTGACGAGAAAGATTGCTGGGAGTGATAGAATGAACAGCCTTAACGCCGCGGCACATAGCGGAAGCCTCGACATAGCCGTTGTTGGGAGTGGTATTTCCGGCCTGTCCGCAGCGTGGCTACTTTCAAAACGACATCGGGTTGTTCTATATGAAGCCGATAGCCGCCTGGGTGGGCACAGCCACACGGTCGATGCCGCGGGCGCCGCGATCGATACCGGCTTTATCGTCTTCAACGAATCCACCTATCCAAACCTGACATCACTCTTTGAGCATATCGGCGTCGCCACGAAGCGATCCGACATGTCATTTGCCGTCTCGCTCGACGATGGCAGGCTCGAATACTCCGGAACCGGCCTTCTGGGCCTGTTCGCGCAGGGTCGAAACGCCATCAGCCCACGATTCTGGCGGATGCTGCGCGACCTCGTGCGCTTCTATCGCGAGGCGCCACGCAATGTGGCGGCCTTGGGCCTGATTACGCTCGATGAGTATCTCGACGCCGCCGGTTATGGAGAAGGATTCCGCAACGATCATCTCTATCCGATGGCGGCGGCCATTTGGTCCACGCCTGCTGCAAAGATCGGGGCCTATCCAGCGGCTTCATTTATCAAATTTTGCGACACCCACGGCCTCCTGAAACTGTCTAGTCGCCCGATCTGGCGCACCGTGTGCGGCGGCAGCCGCTCCTATGTGCGAGTGCTTACTGACGCCATAGCCGAAGTGGTGTCTGACTATCCGATCCGTACAATCGTTCGCACCACGAACGGTTCCGAGGTCGTCGGATATGACGGTGATCGTCGCCGTTTCGATCAGGTGGTGATTGCCACTCACGCGGATCAAGCGCTCCAAGTGCTTGCTGATCCGAGCAGCGAGGAACGGCGATTGCTCGGCGCGTTCGACTATATCGACAACGATGCAGTCCTTCATTCGGACCCTCGCTTGATGCCGCGCCGCCGCCGGGTCTGGTCGAGCTGGAACTACATGGCGAGGGACGACGATGGCGGTCGCAAGCTCGCCGTGACGTATTGGATGAACCGTCTTCAGGAAATCGAAAGCGAGCGACCGCTTTTCGTCACGCTCAATCCCCACCGGGAGATCGCACCCAACGCTATTCTCAGGGAAATGCGCTACAGCCATCCCCGTTTCGATGCGCAGGCGATGCAAGCGCAGAGAGAGCTTTGGTCGTTGCAGGGCAAGCGCAATACATGGTTTTGCGGGGCTTACTTCGGCGCCGGCTTCCACGAGGATGGATTACAAGCCGGGCTTGCCGTCGCTGAAGCCCTCGGGGACCTGCGGCGCCCCTGGACAGTCGCTGACGAATCCGGCCGCATCCATGTTCATGAGACTGTGCTCGCCACGCCTGAAACGGAGGCTGCCTGATGTCGGGCTTTCGTTCGGCCCTCTACTCCGGCTCAGTGATGCATCACCGATTGCGGCCAAGAGAGCATCGGCTGCGCTACAGCATTTTCTACATGCTTCTCGATCTTGATGAAGTCGATATGCTGGCAGGCAGGCTGCACCTCTTCTCGCACAACCGCTTCAACCTCTTCAGCTTCCATGATCGGGATCACGGCGAGGGAGAGACCACGTCGCCGCGGGCCAGGATCGAGCGGCATTTGCAAGAGGCCGGCATCGAAGCCGGCGGCCCGCTCCGGCTTCTCACCATGCCGCGCATCCTGGGATACGCCTTCAATCCGCTGAGCATCTATTTCTGCTACAGGCGAGACAACTCGATTTCGGCGATCTTATACGAGGTCAGCAATACGTTCGGTGAGCGTCACAATTATCTCATTCCCGTTGCCCGCGACACGAAAGTGCCAATCCGCCAGAAAAGCCAGAAGTCCTTCTACGTTTCCCCCTTCATGAGCACCGACATGGTCTATTCGTTTTCTGTCGTCCCTCCGGGAAAGAATTTGACGGTTTCGGTCATCGGTCACGATGCACAAGGGCCGCTGCTCATCGCCAAGCTCGCTGCAACCCGCCAGAATCTGACCGACGCAGCTCTAGCGCACGCCTTCTGCGTTTACCCCCTGCTGACCTTGAAGGTGATCGCAGGCATCCACTGGGAAGCACTGCTGATTTGGCTCAAGGGCATTCGCCGGCATCACCACCCTTCTCCCCCCGATCGACCGATAACACTCGGCCGCGATCTCGAAGCCGCCCCCCATTTGACGAAGGACACGACAAATGTCCTCCGATAGCCAAATCTGGGAGAGCGTCACCTCATCCGCCGAAAGGAAGATGGCGTGAGTTGGCCATGCTACGCTGGGGATGCCGTCGTCGAGCGATGCCTTCTCCAAGAAGGCAAAGGAGCGCACCGACAAGCCGGACGCCTAGGGCAAGCAGTACGCCACCGGGGAATAACTCCGGAAAAAGCCGGACAATGCACTACCAACATTCTGCGACCTGAAAGCAAGCACTGGACGCGATGGCTGGCCGCATGCCCGTTGGTGAGTGGAACGGCACACTCCTGAAGGGCGGGAGTGCCGGAGAGTACGTCTCCGACGGCATCATCGAAATGTACGAGCGCGGCGCCACGTTAATGTGGAAGTCGTCTGAGGCCGGGGAACTGGCGAGAACGCAAGGACTTAACGGTGCATGACTAACAGTTCGGTCGCGTCCTTACTCTGCTCACTTGGGATTTGTTATAGCGTCGCGTTTATCGGCGCTCGGGTTACGACGCCTGAGATTCCGACTTGGTACGCGAGTTTGGCGAAACCATCGTGGACACCACCGCGCATCGCGTTTCCCATCGTCTGGCCCATCCTGTATTTCCTCATGGCGCTGTCCGTGTGGATGTTCTGGGAGGCGCCTCCTTCGCCCGCTCGAACCGCAGCTCTTGGCGCATTCGGCATCCAGCTCGCCCTGAACGCGATATGGTCGCCGATCTTCTTCGGTCGCCACGATCTGCGGTCTGGCATGATTGTTATTTCGCTGTTGTTCGCGGCAATAGGAGTGACCGTCATCATAGGCTTGGGCGTCGACAGTACCGCCGCCTTACTGCTTTTGCCCTATCTCGCTTGGATACTTTTTGCGGCTGCACTCAATGCTCGCATTCTTACAATGAATTAGCGACAACGTGGCATGAGACCGCATTGACGAAAGAGGCCGCCCATTGAGGCATTACTTTCCCCGCTCGATATCGCGGGCCTGTTGTTCCAATTCGTCAGTAAGCTCGATAATACGTCTGGCCGTTTCAGGATCGGTCGTCATCCGGGCCATGGCCCGATACTTATCTACCTTCTCTCGAAGCTCCCTGACTGTACGTCGTGTATGCATTCCACTCTCCGCCGATATCGTTACGCGGGACGGAGAAATTGGTTCTCTAGAACCTCCGAAATAAGGGCGCAGCCAGAATAGGCCACTGCGGCCAAAAACAGGCCAGCACCAAAACTGGGTTCAAACGAATAGGGGAACGAATTGGCCTGATGTCCCTTCGTACTGCAAATGCCTAACCCGTTTCAGTTGTCGAATGGTTTTTTCATTCTTGTTGCTGCATGTCGGCCAGTTCATCCACCAAAACACGAACATTCTCGCTGTAGTCCACCGGCACCACTACGAGGTGGCGGCGAAGGCCTTCTCCAGTGTCGGTGCCAGGCCGCCCGCCTCGGTCACGCGATGACCCTGGGCACCGTAGGACTGCGCGTAGACGACGAAATCCGGATTGCCGAAAGTCATCCCCGCGTCGGCGAAACCGTCGACGGCCTGCTTCCACCTGATCATCCCGTAGGCGTGATCCTCGATGACAAGCACGACCAGATCGAGCTTCAGACGCTGCGCGGTCTCCAGTTCCTGCGAATTCATCATGAAACCGCCGTCGCCGGCGACAACGAGCACACGGCGCTTCGGATTCAGCAGCGCCGCCATCATGCCCGACGGAAGCCCCGCTCCCATCGTCGCAAGCGCGTTGTCGAGCAGCAGCGTGTTGGCGACGTCCGTGCGGTAGTTGCGCGCGAACCATATCTTGTACATCCCGTTGTCCAACGCGACGATGCCGTCTGGTGGCATGACCTGGCGGACGTCGTGGACGATCCGCTGCGGGGTCAGCGGAAAGCGGTCTTCGTTGGCACGGTCGCCGATGTGGCGCAGGATGTCCGCGCGCACGCCGTCCCACTGCGTGGTCTGCTTGAGCTTCCCTTCGGTCTCGGTAGCCAACATGTCGAGACCTTTCGCGATGTCGCCGATAAGTTCAGCTTGCGGGTAGTAGACCTCCTCGACCGTCGCTGGCGTGAAGCCGATGTGAAGCACCTGATGGCGGCCACGCCCCATGATGAATGGCGGCTTTTCGATGGTGTCGTGGCCGATGGTGATGATCAGGTCGGCGCAGTCGATCGCGCGATGGACGTAGTCGCGTTCGCTCAGCGCCGCCGTGCCGACATAGTAGTCGGACGCCCCGCCGACGGCCCCCTTCCCCATCTGCGTGTTGAAGAACGGGATCTTCACCCGGCGGACAAATTCGGAGAGCGCGGGCGCCAGCCTGGGCCTGCTGGCACCGGCACCGAACATGAGCAACGGGCATTTTGCCGAGAGGATGAGCTCGGCGGCCTTCCGGACGGCGTCCATCGAGGGCGCCGGGAGATCGGTCGGGTGGACCGGGACGGCCGAAACGCCGGACACCTTCTCCGCCGCGACATCTTCCGGAAGCTCCAGGTGCACGGGTCCGGGACGCTCCTCCATCGCAATCCGGAAAGCGTTCCGGACGACAGTCGCGATGGAAGACGCACTTACGATCTGCTGCGACAGTTTCGTGAGCGGCTTCATGCTCGCGACGACGTCCACGATCTGGAAGTGCGCCTGTCGGCTGGCGTGGATCGCCTTTTGGCCAGTGATCAGGACCATCGGCATGCCTCCCAGGAGTCCATAAGCAGCCCCTGTAGAGAGATTCAGGGCTCCGGGCCCCAAAGTGCTGAGCGCGACACCAGGCCTCCCTGTGAGACGCCCGTGGGTCGCAGCCATGAAGGCGGCGGGCTGCTCGTGACGCGTGACGACCAGCTCGATGGAAGACTTGCGCAGGCTCTCGACGACGTCGAGGTTCTCCTCGCCGGGAACGCCAAAGATGCGGTCGACGCCCTCGTTTTCGAGAGCCGCCACTAGCAGATCGGAGCCTTTCATTTCCCGGTCCTCGTTGTTCATCGTAAGCTCCTCCGTTTGCCCAGCACCGTATTGGACAAACAGGTCCATTTAATGAAACGTTTGGTGGACTAGGCGTCGGAGCGCGCCCTTCCCAGATTGCCCGGATATGCGCCTCCTGCACCTGCCAGGAACCGACCGGCAGCCGAGAGGACAATGGTTGCTGACCCGCGTTCGAGACGCCATATCCTTGGCCGTTGACGATCCGATCTGCCTGCCCTGTAAGATCGTAGTCCAAGGCCTGAAGAAGGATGCACCAGATGCGCATAATGTGGATCGCCGTACTTGCCATCATGCTGCCCGCTGCCGCGCTGGCGCAAGACATCACGCAGCGCCCCGTCCGAACCGAACGCATCTCAGGCACTCCAGTGGGCGTCGGCCTCTATGAGGTCGCTCCAGACGGCACCGTTCTGATCGACTGGCGCGCCGTCGAGGCGGCGGCCGATGGACCGGCCGATCGCGCATCCACTCCGGTTGCGAAGGCGATGCTGGCGATCAGAGACGGCAAATGGAAACCGATGGCCCGGTGACGAACGACGTCGCGCCGGAAATCCGACAGCGTAAGATCATCCATATCGACATGGATGCCTTCTACGCGTCAGTCGAACAGCGGGATAATCCAGAGCTTCGCGGCAAACCTGTCGCCGTCGGCGGCTCTCAGGAGCGCGGGGTCGTGGCAGCAGCGAGTTACGAAGCCCGCAAGTTCGGCGTCCGCTCGGCGATGCCGTCCGTTATAGGCCAAACGTCAGTGTCCAGATCTAATCTTCGTGAAACCGCGCTTCGAGGTCTACAAGGCTATTAGCCAGCAGATCCGAGAGATCTTCGCCGAGCACACGCCGATCATCGAACCGCTGTCGCTGGACGAGGCTTATCTGGATGTTACCGAGAACCTTCAGAGCATCCCACTGGCGCGCGACATCGCTCTGGCGATCCGCACTAAAATCAAAGCCGAGACAGGGCTCAATGCCTCCGCCGGCATCTCTTACAACAAGTTCCTGGCCAAACTCGCCTCCGACCATCGCAAGCCAAACGGTCAGTACGTCATCTCTCCGGAGATGGGCCCGGCCTTCGTGGAGACCCTGCCCGTCGGCAAGTTCCACGGCATCGGACCGGCGACTGCGGCTAAATTCAACGCATTGGGTATCCAGACAGGACTAAACATCCGGAACCAGTCGCTGACGTTCCTGGAGGCACACTTCGGCAAAGCCGGGACCTATTACTACTGGATATCACGCGGCATCGAAGAGCGTCCTGTCCGCGCCAACCGCATGCGGAAATCCGTCGGCGCCGAGAACACTTTCTCCGACGACCTCACCGAGTTCGACGCCATGATTGCCGCGCTGCAGCCCCTCGTCGACAAAGTGTGGCAACACTGTGCGAACACAGGGAACCGCGGACGAACCGTCACGCTGAAGGTGAAGTACGCTGACTTCGAGATCATGTCACGAAGCCAATCAATGCCGACAGCCGTATCAAACCGCGAAGAGCTCGAACGGGTCGCGGCATCACTTCTCGAACGCTCGATGCCACTGCCGAAAGCAGTGCGGCTGCTCGGTGTGTCGCTATCGACACTTCGGACGAAGGGGGACGACGCGCAATCCCAGTTCCAATTACCAATCTAGCAGCGCTAGGCCGATTCAGTCCGTCGGTCAGTGATCGCCTTGCGCAGCGTGCGCGACAAAAGCTCAACCGAATACGGCTTCTGGATGAGTTCAAAGCCTGTATGGGCGTTTTCGGCTAGAACGTGGCTGTAGCCACTTGTCAGAACGACCGGCAATCCAGGGTATTGGTCGCGGATAATCGTGGCCATCTCCACCCCGTTCATGCCGGGCATGATGACGTCCGAAAACACAAGGTCGAATGCGAATTCGTCCTTGGCTAGAACGTCCAGTGCCGCGGAAGCTGACGTCACCCAGTCGGTTGCGTATCCGAGATCCTGCAGAAGCTCTGTCGAGAATCCCCCGACATCCGTATTATCCTCGACAACAAGAACACGGTGCCCCCGCCCGCTTGTCGCTGCGCTTGCTAATGGCGGCGCGCTGCTTTCGACTTCGGCGCCAGTTTCGGCCCGCGGCAGATAAATTGTGAACGTCGCGCCCGCTCCAAGCGTGCTGTTGACGCCGATCTCGCCGCCCGTCTGTTTGGCGAACCCGAAGGCCTGACTCAAGCCGAGGCCCGTTCCTTTTCCCACGTCCTTGGTCGTGAAAAATGGTTCGAAGATCGCATCCAGGTACTCGCTAGCTATGCCGACGCCAGAGTCAGTTACGGAAACCGCGATGAAGTCGCCCTCCCTCAAAGGATGAGAACGCATCCCCGGGATCGAACCCACTGCCGCGACACCAATGACGAGGCGCCCTTCGCCGTTCATGGCGTCGCGTGCATTAACAGCGAGATTGACCAACGCGGTTTCGAACTGCGTTATATCGGCCATGGCGAACTGGTCGGCAGTCTGAACTTCCAGATCAATCTGAATCCGGCCGCCGACCAGTGGTCGGATCAGATTCGCCACGCTCGCGACCTGCGTACCAACATTGAAGACGCGCGGAGCGAGCGGCTGTCGGCGAGCGAATGCAAGCAACTGTCCGGTCAGCTTGGCCGCACGGTCAACAGTATCGGAAATCGCGTCGATATACCGCCCTCGTCTCTCCTCTGGAAGATCGCGCCGACGAAGAAAATCTGTGGCTGACCTGATAATCGTCAGGAGGTTATTGAAGTCGTGCGCCACGCCTCCGGTGAGTTGTCCTACCGCCTCCATCTTCTGAGCCTGGCGCAGAGCGTCCTCGTTCCGGCGACGCTCCGTCACATCGACGGCCTCTGCCAAGACGGCTGTAATCCTACCTCCACTGCCGAATACTGGGCGCATGGCGAGGTCGAGATGCCGCTCCGCGCCGGATAGGTTCAATTGAACTTCGGCGCGCCACGCATCGCCGCTCAGAGCGGTTTTAAACGCGCTGAGAACTCGTTCGGGCATACGGTGCGTCGCAGTAAACCAGGGCGTATCCCAGAACGGCATCCCGAGCACCGTCTTCGCTTCCACCGCGATGGCGGCAAGTGCGACCGCATTCGCGAAAACGAGCGTACCATCGAGCGCGAGCAATCCCTGATACTGGTTGGTCGTCTCCAAAATGGCTCGTAAATGAGCCTCGTGGGTATGAAGTTGCGCGGTTCGCTCTTCAACCCGCCGTTCAAGCACCTCATTCAACCCACGCAGTTCGATCTCTGCTTCTTTTGCAATCGTGATGTCGTGGGCAACCCCAATAAAGCCGATATGCTTACCCGCCGGGTCCCATCGGGGTTGCGATTCGGATCTGACCCAACGCCACACGCCATCCGCACGTCGATATCTGCTTTCCAGCACGAACGGCTTTAGGGATGCCTCACCTGCAATGCTCTCGCGCACGACGCGCGCCATATCGTCCGGGTGAAGGATGGTCCTCCAATCGAAAGCCAACGCTTCTTCATATTCAAGGCCAAGAAATTCCAGGTAGGCTTTGTTTGCGAAGGACCGCGTCCGATCAAGACGTGTCACCCACATCGGGACTGGCGCACTGTCGGCGATCAATCGGAACCGCTCTTCACTCTCGCGTAGCGCCTCTCTGGCGATCGCACGTTCCGTGATATCGATATGAGCGCCGATCATCCGCAGCGGTCGGCCTTCTGGATCACGCTCGATACGCGCCTCTGCTACGATCCAGCGAATTTCCCCGTCGCTGGGCCGAATGATGCGATACTCCGAAGAATAACGTTCCGCATCGCTATTCAGAAGGTCCAGAAATTGCCGCTCAGCGCGCTCCCGGTCGTCCGGATGAAGCCTGGCGACCCAGTCTTCATGTGTCTCGTTTGCAGCTTCAGGGGGTAACCCGTGTATGGCGAGATATTCAGGTGATCGTCGGTTCTGAAATCCATCGCGCAGGTCGACGATCACACCGCCGACTTTCGCGATCCGTTGGACCTCCGCGAGTTCGCTTTCCCGATCGCGCAGGGCCTGTTCGGACGCTGTCAGTTCTTTCGCCACGGCTTCCTCGCCATCATGCGGCGGTCGGCCGCTCTCACACTGTTTAGCAAGGCGCAGGGGGAAAGTCCGCTAAAACAGCGTGCCCTCGGAGATCGCAACTCAATAACATGACGCAGAGTTCCAACTTCTCGCGGTCTGGCATTTATGCTAAACATTATCTTATGAAGAAAACGACAGTAGCAAAGCAAAAATCAAAAGGCCGACCTGCGACCGGCCAAACGCCAATGCTCGGCTTTCGCGCCGCAGACGAACTACGCGGCAGGATTGTTCATTGGGCCGAGTTTCAGCCGGACACTCCGAAACTCTCAGAAGCTGTGCGCCGCCTTGTCGAACTGGGCCTTACCGTTAAACCGTCTCGCAGAAAGAACGTCGCTCATAGAGCCCGTGCCAGTGAGATGGCCGCCGGCGCAATCGACAAGCTGACGGACAAGGGCGCCAGTGCGGACGATCAGGCCAGTCGGAAGCGGCGCCTGCTCAAAGGGCCCGAGGAATTCCGCGACGTCCGGGTCGATCGGAAAGCAAAAAAGTAAGGCGTAGCGCTACTTCAGCACTATCCACGCTGGAGCATGGTCGCTTGGATCCAGCTTGCCGCGCACCTTTCGGTCGACACCGGCCTGCGCAAGCCGCGGGCTCAGCGCAGGACTGAGAAGCAGATGGTCAATGCGAAGGCCAGCGCCACGCTCGTAGCGGTTCCGCCAATACGACCAGAACGTATACATCGGCTCATCCGGATGCTGTTCGCGCAGTGCATCGATCCACCCCTTCTCGAGGAGCTTGCCGAACGCCGCCCTACTTTCCGGCTGCACGAGCGCATCCTTGTCCCACGACTTGGTCGGGTAGATGTCGAAGGGCGTTGGCACGATGTTGAAGTCGCCGGCGATAACGGCAGGAGCACCGGACTTGAGCAGCTTGCCGGCGTGGGCGTTCAGACGCTTCAGCCAGGTGAGCTTGTAATCGAACTTCGGTCCCGGCTGCGGATTGCCGTTGGGTGCGTAGACGCAGCCAACGAGAACGCCGTCGACGGCAGCCTCGATGTATCGGCTTTGCTCGTCGCTCTCGTCACCAGGCAACCGCCTGCGCGTTACCACGATCTTGGATTCTCTAGCGAGGATTGCGACGCCATTCCAAGTCTTCTGCCCAACCCACTCGGCAAAATAGCCCGCCTTACGCAACGCACTTTCCGGGAATTCGGAATTGGCGGCCTTCAACTCCTGAAGACAGGCCACATCCGGTTTCGACGACTTCAACCATGCCAGCAGATTGGGCAATCGCTTGTTGATATTGTTCACGTTGAAGGTAGCGATCTTCACGCGCTCTCCTGATCCGAGGCTTACGGACATTTAGCTCAGTCATGCAGCGGCCCGGGCTCCAAAGCCGACAAGTGAAGCCCCATCGGCGTATGCCACCGTTGGGTCTGTACGAGATGAACTCAGGAAGGTCGTGGAGCATTCAAAATCTTGTCAATCGTGATGGGAAAATCACGCACCCGCACACCAGTTGCGTGAAAGATCGCATTAGCGACGGCAGACGCGGCTCCCACGATGCCGATCTCGCCCAGGCCCTTGACGCCAAGAGGGCTGACCTTGTCGTCCTTTTCATCGACGAAGATCACTTCAATATCCTCGATGTCGGCATGGGCCGGAACGTGATATTCGCCGAGATTGGCATTCATAATCTTGCCGAGGCGATGATCCGTCATGGCTTCCTCGTGAAGCGCCATGCCGATTCCCATCACCACACCGCCTAGGATCTGGCTGCGGGCCGTCTTGGGATTAAGGATCTTGCCCGCCGCCGCCGCGCACACGACGCGCGTCACGCGAACGACCCCCAGATCTTCATCCACGCGCACTTCCGCGAACACGGCGGAATTCGTGTAGCTGATATATTTCAGCATCTGCCGCAGGTTCGGGCTGACTTTGCCCTGCTCGGTGATTTCCGTGAGCTCGGCGGCGTGCATGACTTCGAAAACGGAAAGCCCGCGCGCCGGATCATCCTTCCGGAAGATGCGTCGATCCCGAACCTCGACGTCTTCGAAACTTGCATCCGCAAGAGGCGAATTGGCCATCTTCCTGGCTTGCTTGAACAGAGAATGCTTGACCGCCTCACATGCGGCCTGAACTGCCGAGCCGTTCGACGCTGCGGTCCACGAACCTCCTTCGACCGGCGACATCGGCAGAGTCGAATCGCCGATCCTGGCCTGAACGTCTTCGAGTGGTAATCCGAACGCTTCGGCGCCGATCTGGGTCAGGATTGTCCAGGTCCCAGTGCCAATATCGGACGCCGCCGTTGCCACCTCCAGCGTCCCGTCCACCTTGAGAGTCGCAGTGGCCTGGGCCTTTTGCAGGAAGGCGTCCCACATTCCCGTTGAGACGCCCCATCCAATCAGCTCGCGACCCTCCTTCATGGCACGCGGCTTGGGGCTTCGCTTCTCCCATCCAAATGCCGCAGCGCCCTCGCTGTAGCATTCCAGAAGCGCCTTGGATGTGAACTGCTTGTTGGTGTTTTCGTCCTTCGAGGCGAAATTGATCCGCCGAATTTCAAGCGGACCGATACCGAGTTCGTATGAAAGTTCATCGAGCGCGCATTCGAGCGCTGTCACGCCGATGGCTGCGCCGGGTGCGCGCATGTCACACGGCGTGGCCGTATCGAGCTTGGCAAGCTGATAGGTCAGCTTGACGTTGTCGCAGTGATACATCATGCCCGACCAATTGACGACAGCCTCCTGATAATCCTCGTAACGGGAGGTCGAGGCAACGGCATCATGCATGATCGACTGCAGCCGCCCATCGCGATCGGCGGCGAGCGAGACGGTGTGGTAACTGTCCGGCCGGTAGCCGATATGAAACATCTGAGCACGCGTCAGCGACACCCGCACCGAGCGTTCAAGTTCGAGACTGGCCATGACGGCGAAGAACAATTGGTGCTGCGGCCGCAAGCCGGCGCCGAATGCCCCGCCCACATATTGATTGACCAGGCGGACATCCTTGCTGCGCAGGCCGAACACTGAGGTGACATAGCCCTGCGCATTCTGGGAGCCCTGCGTCTTGTCATAGATCGTCAGCTTGCCGTCGCCCTCGAACACGCAGGTGGTGGCGAACATCTCCATCGGATTGTGGTGCTCGGCATTGATCCGGTAATCGCGGCTGATCTTGACGGGCGCATTTTGAAACGCCTGCTCGGCATCGCCGCGCGGGTCCGGTGGCGGCGGAATACCGCTACGCTTCTTCGGAGGAACATAGGCCTCTGCCCGCTTCGCCTCAAGCTCGGTACAATGCGCATCGACATCATAGGCAATGCGAACCAGGGAGGCCGCATCGCGCGCGGCCTCGAACGTTTCGGCGACAATCAACGCGACCGGCTGACCGTCAAACAGGATACGGTCCGAATTCAGCGGCCGGAACGGATGGCCAGGAGGCGCGACTTCGTCCCGCCAGCTACGATCAAGCCATGCCGCCTTGCTGCGATTTTCGTGCGTGAAGATTTCGACGACGCCTGGAAACTGCCTTGCTGCATCCAAGTCCATCGCCGCGATCCGTCCAGCGGCGGTCGTACTACCAACGATGTAGCCATAGAGCAGATCGTCAGCAGGATACTCCGCCGCGTAGTGCGCTTGGCCGGTCACCTTCAGTTTACCGTCGACCCGGTTGGTCGGACGTCCGATATGCGTGATTTCACCAACTGACATGCGATGGTCCCGTTAACTTTCTAGTGGATCGATTTGTCGGCCTGATCCTGCGGTGTGCCCGCAGCCGCCTGCTCCAGCGCACGAACGATAGCGCGGCGAGCAAGCTCGATCTTGAAGTCGTTGTCGCCCTGCCCCTTCGCATCACGAAGAATGAAATCAGCGACCTGCTTAAAGCTCTGGGTCCCGACTCGCTCGCCTTTCAGCGATCTTTCTGCGTCAAAATCCCGCCACGGCTTATGCGCGACCCCGCCGAGCGCGATCCGGACGTCCTGGATGATGCCCTCCTCCACACGCAGCGCGGCGGCGACGGAGATCAGCGCGAAGGCATAGGAGAGCCGGTCCCGGATCTTGAGATAGGTGTGATGGGCACCGAAGTCGGGCTTGGGGATAATGATCGATGTAATGAGCTCGCCGCCCTTCAGCGTGTTGTCGCGTTCGGGCTCTCCGCCGGGGAGGCGGTGGAAACCAGACATCGGAATCGATCGCTTGCCGTCCGGCCCCTCGACTTCGACGGATGCATCGAGTGCAGCCATCGCGACGCACATGTCCGACGGATGGACTGCAATGCAGCTATCGCTGGCGCCGAGAATGGCGTGAATGCGATTGACGCCGCCAATGGCGGAGCAGCCACTTCCGGGCTGTCGCTTGTTGCAGGCTGTCGACGGATCATAAAAATAATAACAGCGGGTTCGCTGCATCAGGTTTCCCCCGGCTGTAGCTGCGTTTCGCAATTGCGGCGATGCGCCGGCAAGAATGGCGCTTGACAGTATCGGCCACTTTTCCCGAACGTCTCGATGCCACGCCAGATCGGTATTGGTGACCAGCGCGCCGATGCGCAGCGCTCCACTGGGAGTGATTTCGATCGATTTGAGCGGAAGCCGGTTGATGTCGACCAGCCGCGACGGCTGCGCCACATCATATTTCATGAGGTCGACGAGATTGGTGCCACCCGCCAGCGCGCGCGCTGCAGGTTCATTCAGCGCCGCGATGGCATCGGCCACTGTGGCCGGGCGGATATATTCGAACCGGTTCATTCGGCGGCCTCCTTCGCCGCGATGCGCGGCATCAGCACGTCCTCGACCGCGTCGGCGATATTGGTATAGGCGCCGCAGCGGCACAGATTGCCGCTCATATGCTCGCGTATCTCGGCCCGACTACGGGTGTGGCCTTCCGCCAGCAGACCCGCCGCTGAGCAAATTTGGCCAGGCGTACAGTAGCCGCATTGAAACGCGTCGCGCTCGATGAAGGCGACCTGCAGCGGATGCAGTTCGCCATTCTCGGCCAGCCCTTCGATAGTGGTGATCTCGGCGCCGTCGCGCGACACCGCGAGTGCCAGGCACGAATTGACGCGTTTGCCATCGACGAGCACGGTACAGGCGCCGCATTGTCCCTGATCGCATCCCTTCTTAGTCCCGGTGAGCGAGAGGCGCTCGCGCAACAGGTCCAGCAGCGTCACCCACGGCTCTACTTTGAGTTCGTGCAACGTTCCGTTGATCGTCAGGAAAATTGGGATCTGTGGATGATGTGAGATCTGGTTCACGGGGCGCCTCGCTATGCGTTCGCCATCAGAACCATTCTAATCGTAGGATGTTCCGTTTTCTTCCGCCCTCAGGTCGGCTTGCCCGCACCGATCGGCGAGGCCAACCTTCCCGCTTCTGGCGTCTCACGCGCGCCGTCGGAAGGCCGCCAGGATGCTGTCGGGGAACCGCCGCGGGCAAATGGGTGAAGGAGAAGCGAGTGTTGTTCCACTGTTGCGCGATTCCCGCCAGGAACAACAAGCGAGCAAGTTAATTCATCCAGCTCGGGGCATGACAACGAACGAGGACGATATGAAGAAGACGTTGATAGCAGTTGCGGCAGCGGCACTGATGACTGCTCCTGCCGCATTCGCACAGAGCGGTGCAAATCCGAGCGCGCCTCAGGTCAATTCCGCAGGCAATGGCGTTACACAGCCAGGCACTACCAGTACGGGGACGGCAGTCGATCGCCCGACCTCGAGCACTCCACACGCGGCGCCGCACGCTGCAGGATCGCAGACTGGCAACAATGCCAGCTCCCTTAGTGGATCGAATGCAGCGACTGGAACTACCGGGTCTAACAGCTCTGCCGAAGGTCGCACTTCGGGCGGCGGTGGTGGTGGTGGTGGCGCAGGTGGTGGTGCCGGCGGCGGCAACTAGCGCGTGATGCCAACCAGAAGGAGACCCCGATGATCGGGGTCTCCTTTTTGTGGGTCTTGGTCGCCCGCGCCGGTGGCGCGCGCCAAACACTTCGCCCGCCCAGCCTAGCCCTGACTGCATTCAAGCCTGCGACCATCTTTCAAGGATCTCGGCACAATCTGCCAGTTCGATCTGTAGGTCGAAACGCCGGGCGTACAAGCCAAGTAAGGCATCGTGAGTTTCGTCAGCTGAGCTGCACATCGCATCTTGCGCAACGACGATGCGATAGCCCAGATCAACAGCACTCAGGATGGTTGAGAGAACGCAGACGTCAGTCTCCGCGCCGCTCACAATCAAGGTATTGACGTTACCGTCTTGCAGAATATCGTGAAGCCTTCCGTTCGAGAACGCAGAATACGCAGACTTGTCGAAGACAATCGCCGGTGGGACATGTCGCTGCAAAGGCGGCATAAGCTCGAGGAGGTGTGGGTCCAGACGTTCGCGCGTGACCAACCGCCATTTTCGGAAGTAGCTCTGCCACATCCCATTTGCATGCTCGGGCGACGCCGGGGGAATAAAGCGCGTAAAGACAGTCCGTGCCGGGTCACGTTGGACGAGGCTTTCCACCGCCGGCATGACACGTTCGAGCCAAGGTGTCGGCCAAGGCCCTTCGGGACCGAACAGCCTCTGCATGTCCAGACACAAGTGCACTGCCCGACTGGTGTCTATTCTTGATCGGAGCTCGCCCATCTCAGGTCCACGTCCTGCGAAGTCTCTTGTAAGTCCACCAGCAAGAACCTGCGGTCGCCGCCCATACCAGAGATGCCAGCGCCAAGCTGCTCCAGGGAGCCGCGGCATTTACGAGGAAGACTGTGAGAGCGAACGCAACGAGGCCCATGCTTCCCAGAGCCGCTCCAGCGGCCTCGAGCGCAGCGGCGTCTTCACCACGTCTCTTGCCCTGCAGGCCAATTTCCCTTTTGCGGCGCCTTTCGTGCGCCTCGACCAGCGTGGCACTGGCGCAGAGCATGGCTGGAAATGCCAGGAACAGACCTCCGACGCCCGGACCCCAACGTGTGCCGATCAGGCCAGTTATTGCAGTCGATGCTCCGCCCAGCAGGAACCGGACGATGTATTCGTACCAGCGACCATCGCTCAACGACGAGAATGAGGCTCGAACAAGCATTCAGCCCACCATCCCATAGAGGCCAAACGCGACTACCAGCCACAGGGGAAACCCGAGCAGGGTAACAGATAGAACTGACAACCCCGTGCGTTTGAGTAAACGGCACGTCACGAAGCTGAGCACGAGAAGAGCGGTCGCGCCGGCCATCATCGAAGCAGCCAGCGTAGAGACGTAGTCCGGTCCGTGCCTGGAGATTGCGAGCGCGAGCGAAACCAGGGCCACCGATGGCGCGGCGCCGAACAGTCCCGCGAAGGACTTAGGCCGTAACACGTCTCCGAGCAGCGCGAATATCGATACGACTGCCCCTCCAACGAAAAATCGGACGGCGTAATCCGTCATGGCGTCGTCGTCCCATTGCCGTAGCCGGTCCAGCGTCTCAATAGCCGATCAATCAGATATCCGCTGGCGAAGCCCGCGACCACATCGCTCGTCCAGTGCGCGAGAACATAGATCCTCGTCAGCGAGATACCGACCGCAGCCGTCCAGGTCAGCTCGCGATACGGCCGATCGAATGAGGATGCTGCGCTCGCGAGAGCCCCCATATGCATCGCGTGCCCCGAGGGGAACGCATCATTCGGGCGGCCTGAGATCGGTACTCCGTGTAGATGGCCAAGAATGGTGAGCCTATCCGGTCGACGTTGATTGAAAACATGCTTCAGTGCATGCGGCACAACGGCCGTGGCCACCGATGCCGCCAGAAAATGCGTACCGACAGTTCGCTTCCGGGGGGAGCCGCTACGCGACAGGAGCCAGAAGGCCGCTGCAGCAACAACGAGAACATGCTCGTCCGCGCCCCACGTCAGAGCTTCGGCCACTTGTTCGCTTGCGGCATGTGCGTGCCGAACGGCGGTTGCTGCGACCTCGCGATCAAGGAGAGTGGGTGGTACCATTATTGGCCGCATGGCATCTCCGTATGACCTAGATAACAGGCACTCTAAACCCTGATCATGCAGCCAGGTTCCGCTCCCTATGCAGAGTCCTCCCCGCGAATGTCTCGTATTTTACAGCCGAGCACGGTTGCTGTCAGCGCACAGCCGATACTGTTCGCCAGAACGATGATCCAGTCGCCCTTGAGTAGACCGTAGCCGATCCACAGACCCAGGCCTGATGTCAGCACCACAAGCATCTTGAGCGACAGATCTTTGGTTGAGCTCCGGGGCAATGCTTTCCGGACCTGTGGAATGTACGACAGCGAAGTCAGGACAGCGGCGAACCCTCCCACCCACGGCAAAATGCTGGACACCGATGAGACCCCACTGCTTTGCCGCGAAACGCTCGATCCGATTAGATGAAAGGTTTGCCGCCTGTAACGGCGATCGTGGCCCCGGAAACGTAGCTTGAGAGTGGATCTGCGAGCATCACGTAGGCGGTTGCAAGCTCTGCGGGCTGTCCGGGACGTTGCATCGGCGTCTGCTTGCCGAAATTTCTAACGGCTTCGTCTGGCATAGTGGATGGAATGAGCGGCGTCCAAATCGGTCCCGGTGCCACCGCGTTTGCGCGGATGCCCTTATCGGCCAACATCTGCGCCAAGCCGCCGGTGAAATTCTGAATGGCCCCCTTCGTCGTTGCATAGGCCAGCAAGGTGGGGTTCGGCATATCCGAATTGACCGACGCGGTATTGATGATCGCACTTCCGGGCTTCATGTGAGGCACGGCGGCCCTTGTCAGGTAGAACATTGCATAGATATTTGTCCTAAACGTCAAATCCCACTCGTCATCGGAAATGTCGCCGATGTCCTTGAAGGTCGCTTGATGCGCGGCGTTGTTAACGAGGATGTCGATCCCGCCCAATTCCCTTACCGCCTTATCGATAATCACGTCGCAATGGCGCCGATGCTGGATGTCACCTGGGACCATTATGGCCTTGCGGCCTTCGCGCTCGATTAAAGCTTTAGCTTCGAGGGCATCCTCGGTCTCATCGAGATAAGAAATCAAGACGTCGGCACCTTCGCGTGCGTAGGCCAACGCGACAGCGCGGCCGATCCCGCTGTCGCCACCGGTAATTACCGCTCTCATGCCCTGCAATCGACCACCCCCCTTGTAGCTGCTCTCGCCATGATCGGGACGAGGCTGCATGGCCTCCGTTCGGCCGGGCATCGGTTGTTTCTGGGAAGCAAACGGAGGCGCGGGATAAGAATGGGGCATGAACCAGCTCCTAGATAAGTGCCAATCGAAAACGCTTGATTGGATGCAGCGTTCCGCCGGTGGCGACATCGCCCGCCCAATGACGAAGGGGCGCTTGGGCAGCGCTTTTTCCTACTCTGGCATCGGTTTCGGGTCTTCGTCGCCAGGCGCATCGCTTTCGAGCTCGCTTTTGGCCTGGTGCCAGAAGTCATCGGCCTTACCTTCCGGGCGACCTTCCCTTTCCCAAAGTTTGTGAGCGTACTCTCGGATCTGTTCTTCAGAGTATCGGGGCATCGGCCTCTCCTCAAAAACGGATAATTGCGGCGGCGAATCGCTTTGGTACAGTCATGCAGGCGAGCGCATCGATCGCTATAATTGCTTGTGCGCTTAAGACGCCACTATGTGACCAGTTCCCCGTCCAAGAATATTCCGTTAGGACTGTCGCTCCCGAATGAACCTTTCTCTCGTCCGCGCAGCAAAGGCGCTGTCACGAAAGAAGGGACTCGCATGGCTTTTCGCGAATCCAGCCGGCTTTTTGGCCGCACCCTCACACCGGAAGCTGCCGAGCGTACCAACAGCTTAATGCCTCGATGGACGAGTTCATCCGGCTACTGCATACCAACGGCTATGACAGCAAAAGCTCCGCCACGTTTGGAGCGATGGCAGGGCCATCGGAACGGCCACCATGCGAACAGGACGCTCAACTTCAAGAGAGGTAGAAATGTAAGTCGTTTCCACATAACAGGCGGCAACCTGATCGGCGTCTCCAAGCGGGTACGTCGCCACCAGCTGACGGCCGGCTAGGTTTTGAAAAACAGGAAATATACAACGGCAAAGGCGGCCACAACTAAGCCAAGGCTCCAAATTAAAACGTTGCGAACCGACGGCCCTGGCTCGGCGCCGCGTGCTTTGCGCGCTGACTTTACTTCGGCGCCATCATCATCTCGTCCCAATTCATATCCTTTCACGCAGCTTGAGCCCCCGTCAATTTGTTGGACCGCCAAGCGCTGTCTTGTTTCCGGCTTCGCTGCTCGGGGCGCTGACATGGACTTCGTGTCCCTGGCGGATCGCAAGGGACGCTGCAGCCACGGCTGCTTCGAAAGCAGACTCTTTGGTCAGGAATTTCCCTTCCACGTCTCCATCGTGCAGAACGCCCCAGCCATCGTTAGATTCGATGACGGCATAAGTTGCTAAACCCATAGTGTCCTCCGGAATAACTGTCGGTCACAAGCCACTGCTAGATTCATGTCTGCCAAAAGCGTCGTGCTCGACGATCTCAAAAGGCAACGGGCCTAATCATTGCCGCCGTGCCAGTGCCCGGCCAATGAGAAATGCTGCCAACAACATACCGAGCGGAGCTTCACGCGTAAGCTTGCTTAGTATGTCGAGCGGCTTTCCGGGCTTTTTGCCTTCCTCGATTGCTTCTCCTATTGTTGATGCGACGGCTTTGACACCATCCGCCACGGCGGCCTTCAGATCAGACCATTGGTCACTTACACATGGCGTCTCTTGATCGGTCATGGCGCGTCCTCATCGGGTCGTTGCACAAGCACTCACTATGAGTATTGTTCCGGGCAAGACGGTTTTTCCCGGTCCAAGATCATTCCCGTTGCGCTTTGAAAACCTGGTCGGGCGGTTCGCGCGAGCCGGCGTCACGCAGAATAAGCGCTCTGCCGGGTAGCAACGGCAGGGCTCCAGCGCCGAGAATGTTGGGCCTAGGGAGCATCGCCTTACTTCTTCACGACTGGCGGGGACGCTTTAAGAAGATCGCAACCGACGCGTGGCATTTAAGAACCAAGTCAGCGATTATCGACGGCGAATCGTCCCGTTGGGGACGGCACAACAGATTTGTCCGTGCAGCAAAAGGCACTGCGAGCGGGCCGCCCTTCAGACCAACTAGCTGAACTGAGCGCCGTTCTCAGACCCAAGCCTGATCCTCATCGACAGAGCTCGCGCCCGCACAAGGTCGCGGCTTAGGCGATCCTCCGGCCGGCCGCCTTGCCCTCTTCTAGAAATTTGAATTTATCGCCGTAACGAGCGGCTAATCTGAGAAGGCAGAGACAATCCTTAAAGCAAACTTTGGTTCCAAATCTGACGGTAAAAGTGTTCTTGTGCCGCGTATGTGGGGGAGCCTACTCTGACCTGCGACTCCCGTGCCGCTAAACGATGGCAGTTATCGCCTCTACCAGAGGGATTGGTTCGCGGAAAGTGAATGATGCCAAAAACAAAAAACGACCGCAATCTTTTAGAAAGCGAACGCGCCTTCCGACTTCTCGTTCAAGGCGTCACAGATTATGCGATCTATCTGCTCGACCCCAACGGCATCGTATCAAACTGGAATGCAGGCGCCGAGACGATCAAAGGGTATGGCGCCGACGAAATCGTGGGCCAGCACTTCTCGGTGTTCTATCCGCCGGAGGATCGCGAAGCCGGACTTCCCGCCACCGCATTGGAGGCCGCACGCCGGAATAAGCGCTTCGAAGCGGAAGGCTGGCGGATGCGGAAAGACGGTACGCGGTTTTTCGCGTCCGTGGTTATCGACGCCATTTATGAAAACGATGTCCTTGTCGGCTTTGCCAAGATCACGCGGGACATCACCGAACGGATGCAAGCCCGCTCCGCATTGAGCGAAAGCGAAAATCTTTTTCGCCTGTTGGTGAGCAATGTCACGGACTATGCGTTATACATGCTTGATCCGGAAGGTCATGTCACCAGCTGGAACCTCGGCGGTCAGCGGATCAAAGGCTATCTTCCTGACGAGATTATCGGTCAGCACTTTTCGCGCTTTTATACCCCCGGCGACCGGGACGCTGGAAAACCAGCGCGTGCTCTCAGCATTGCACGTGAAAAGGGCCGTTACGAAGAAGAGGGCTTACGCGTCCGCAAAGACGGCACGTTCTTTTGGGCGAGTGTGGTCATTGATCCCGTCCGCAATGACGCAGGCGAGCTGATCGGGTTTGCCAAGATCACGCGCGACATCACAGAGCGACGTCAAGCAACGCAGCAACTTGAACGCATGCAAAAGCAGCTGGCGGAAGCGCAGAAAATGGATGCGCTCGGTCAGCTGACCGGCGGAGTGGCTCATGACTTCAACAACCTCCTTATGGCAATCACGGGTAACGTTCGGCTGATCAAACGGCATGCCATTGTCCCCCGCGTGATCGAGGCAGCAGGAGCGATTGAGGCAAGCGCTCGTCGCGGCGCGGCACTTACTCGTCAGTTGCTGACGTTTGCGCGGCGTCAGCAAGTCGCTCCGACGCTGCTCAATCTTGAAGAGACCGTGCAAGCTGTACGCGAGGTCTTGGCTACCGTTCTGGGTAGCGCGATCAAGCTCGAAATCTCCGTACCGGCCGGAGTTTGGCCAATCTTCGCGGATCCAACCGAACTCGAAACTGCACTCATCAATCTCAGCATCAACTCTCGTGACGCCATGCCCGACGGGGGCACCTTGACGATTACGGCAGCAAATTACCGGGTCAGGGATGGAGAGGATAAAGGCGAGTACGTGCAGATCAAGGTGGCTGATACCGGCGCAGGTATTCCCGAGGACGTCATTGCGAAGGTGTTCGATCCGTTTTTCACGACCAAACCCGTCGGCAAAGGAACAGGATTGGGACTCTCACAGGTGCATGGCTTTGCCAACCAGGCCGGCGGTCGTGTCGAAATCCAAAGCAAGCTCGGCGCTGGTACGGAAATCACCATTCGGCTTCCGCGTGGCGAAGGCCATGCAGGTGCGCACGAAGCAGAGGTTCTGGCCAAAGGCGCCGGCAATGTCCTTCTTGTTGAAGACAATCCGGATGTTGCCACCGCCAGCGCCGTATTTCTGGAAGAGTTGGGATATCGCGTGAAATGCGTACCGGACGCGGAGTCCGCATTGCGCGAGATCGAGCACGACGGCATCGACCTCGTTTTCAGCGATGTCGTGATGCCTGGAAAAATGGATGGTCTCGGCCTGGCCCGCCATCTTAGGCAGAATTACCCGAACATCCCCGTCGTTCTCGCAACGGGCTACAGTGAGGCAGCGCGGAAACTGGGCTCTGAATTTTTGCTGTTGCGAAAACCTTACGAGCTTCATGAGCTGAGTAGTGCCTTACAGACAGCCCTTCACCAAAGATCGAAGGGGGCTCTATTAAATTGAACCACAAACAATGCACCGGATCTTACGCCCACCTGTCTTGACTAGCGTCAGCCTCATCGGCTCATGACACTTTGCCTGCCATGGCGAGAGCCGATGGAGCAAGGCGAAGGTCCCTCATGGGTTCGCGATGCGGACGATGCCTTCGATTGCGTGGCCGTAATTTTATCTAAATGCAGAGTGTTGAGAACGCAGTTTAGATTGGAACGCATCTGCGAAATGAACGTAATAAGGGCGCCATGTCCCTTCTGTCAGACTCCACGTTGCAGATCGTCTTGCTTGCCGCCTTGTTCGTTGTCCTTGAGGGCCGCGGCGCCGTTTCGCGCCAGCTTTGCAACGTGCTTTTGAAGATCAAACTGTTTTCGCGTTCATCAGCGTGGAAGTGTTTGCCATGGTCACAAGGGACGGAACCACAATCCCCGGGATAGACGCCGAGCAGGTGGCTAAGCTTGAAATTGCACGTCGGATTTTGGAGCAGGCACGGGCTATCCTAGCAAAGGCGGCGAAGGACTAGGCCTCGCTCCCTCCTTCACGGCCTGCCCGGTTGCGCTCATCTTGCGGCCGGCGGTCGGCAACGGGACGCCAGCGGGCCCAGCGGATCGCCTTAATGGGGCGGGACTTCAGATCTTGGTGACGTTGACGCTGTCGGCCTGATTGCCGCCGCGGCAGTAGTAATAATTCGCATGGCAGGCGGCTCTGCTCGGTGGATGGACCAATGTCAGCGGTACATCTTGGGAACAACACTAACAATTTTCACTTGGTCATACAGTGACGTCGCCGGACGCTTGAACTCGCTTTCGCAGTCTCAACGATCAAGGTCGCCTAGCTCTCCGCGCCTTGAGCTTTGGCTTCTAACGACCTTTTCCGGCGTGCTTGCGCCTGGGCGATGCCTCGCTTGGATCTCTTTGGAGGCAGCGTCTTTGCCCACGATTCACCAGCAAAGGCCGTTAAGCGGCCGCGGAGTGTTTCATGAAGACTGCACTAGGAAGTGATCCGAGACTTAACGGCGATGGTCTCGTCGATCGTTTCAAAGATCAGTTGCTGATCGTTATGTTGAAGCGGCTTGGCGGCGGTCCATTACGGATTCCAGTCGAGGAAATGGACCGGACTGGAACGGACCTAGCGTCGTTTCGCCTTGTCGGCGACGACTTCGTCGTGAGTTTATTCAAACCGCATTAGGATGGCCGCGGCCCGCTGGCGCCTACGGCCCTTCGCATGTGCGGTTGGTCCTTCGAACGATCGACTAGATAATGCTTAAAAAGAAAGGCCGCATCGCCCATGACGACGTGGCCTTTGTCCTATCTGCTTACTGTAGGACAGTGCCCTACCGGTTTCCGAAATACGCCTGAGCCTGCTTCAGAGCCTCGGACGGGTCGTCGAACTTGTCGCCGGCGAAACTCTTCATGGGGCTCCAGTGGGGTCCGTGAGCGGTGATATGGAACCACCCATCCTCCCCCCGTCGGACGCGTCCGACGATCTCCTGACGCTCGGCCCAGACGAGCAGCCACGTCTGGGAGTTCTCGTTGTGTGGCTGCAGCTCGATGGTCGCCATATAGTTCGTCCAAAAGGAGTGCCCGAGGACAACGCCAAGATTGGGAGTCGTTCCAGCAGATCGGAACTATCGGTGCGCTGCGGACTTCATCGCATGCTCGCCAACTGCCGTGAGGACACCGCCATTCTCGCCCCTTCCGAATGTCATAAGCTGCTGGAGAATGCGCAGGCCTTCGCCGCGAAGCTCTCAAGCCGCGCCTTTAATACGGACAGAACTGCTCACATCGCACCGGACGTCTGGACGGACTTCCGCTTCAGCGGATTGGCTATGAGCCCACTGCCTCATGAGCTCGGCGGCAGCAGTCTCTGGGACCCGCGGTTCGGCGCCGAACTCTGCACCATCCTGCGTCTACTCGGCGCAGCGGACCTCTCGCTTGCCCGTATATTTGAGGGCCACGTCAACGCGGTGGGGCTGGTCTGCCGTTACGGAACACAAGCGCAGATCGAAGGTCTCGCGGGAAGCGTGCGTGATGGTGCGCTATCCGCAGTATGGGGCGCCGACGACGCGCAGGGCCTGAGGATCACCCCGGAGCGGGATGGCAACGTCCTCAAAGGCCGCAAGATCCTGGCGTCGGGCGCCGGGTTCGTGACGCGTCCCCTGGTTACCGCATCAGCACCGGAGGGGCAGCAGATGTGCCTGCTCGACCTCGAGATCGGATATGCGCACGACACGTCCAGCTGGCAGGCGCAAGGCATGCGCGCGACGGCGACCGGGACGGTCGACTTCACCGGGCGACGCATCACGGATCGTGAGCGGATCGGCGCTCCCGGCGACTTCATGCGACAGCCGCACTTCTCGGGCGGCGCATGGCGCTTCTGCGCCGTCCATACCGGCGCAACGGAACGGCTAGTCGACCTGTTCCGAGAGCACCTTAATTCCTCAGCAAGGGGCGAAGACGCGTATCAGCTCGAGCGCCTTGCGACTTGTGTCGCCGACGCGACGACGGCGCGCTTTTGGGTGGAGGACGCCGCGCGCCGTCTGGCGGTCGAAGATGATCCAGAAAGCATCGTGGCTTTCGCCAACCTCACCCGGATGGTTGTCGAACGATCCGCCCTGACTGTCATGGAGACCGTCCAGAGGGGCATCGGGCTTCGGGCGTTTGTGCGTCCTCACGACGTTGAGCGCATCTGCCGCGACCTGGCGACGTATCTGCGGCAACCGGTGCCGGACCGCGCCATGAGCGATGGGGCTCAGGTCTTTCTGAGTTCGTCGCGGTCGGCAGGAGACTTTTAGTGAAGGTTTCGGAATATCTCGAAGTGACGAAGGCGCTTCCTATCATCTCGCGCGAGGCGCTGACGGAGGGTGCGCCCTTCTTAATTCTCTCGCCGCACCCGGACGACGAGACGTTAGGTCTTGGCGGTCTGATCGCTCAGGCCTGCCAAGCAGGCCAGAAGGTTCACGTCGTGGTTTTGACCGATGGTGCGGGTTCGCACCCCCGGTCGGTCCAGTACCCTCCGGAACGGCTGGTCGATCTCCGGAAGGCGGAAGTCAGGGCGGCAGGCGAAATTCTGGGCCTCCATCCGGCGTTCGTACGCCATCTCGACCTCCCCGACACGCAAGCCCCTCTGGAGGGACCCCAGTTCGACGCGGCGGTCCGCGCCGTGTCCGACCTTCTTCAGGAGACGGGCGCAAAGGCCTTGTTTGTGACGTGGGATCGGGATCCGCATTGCGATCATCAGGCGGCCGCTGCCATCGCCAAGGCGGCCGGAGTCGCCAACCCAGCTGTCAGGCTCTGGGCGTACCCCATCTGGGGGTGGCACCTCGATCAGGACGACGATGTCCCAGGCTTCCCGCGGGGCCACCGGCTGGATATCGCTGGAGAACGTGATCTCAAGCACCGTGCTATCGCGGCCCACGCTTCGCAGATGTCCACGCTTATCGAAGACGATCCAACGGGCTTCCGGTTCACCGAAGAGACGTTGGCGCCGTTCCTTGGCGAGCACGAGTACGTTTACGAGGTCTCCCGATGAGGAGGCATATAGAGAGTTTGCCCGCTTCATACTTCGAGGAACGGTACCGGCAGGATATCGACCCCTGGGGATTCCGAACCAGCGCCTACGAGCGGGAGAAATATGACCGCACTCTGTCGGCTCTTACGCGCGCCCATTACGATCGTATCCTCGAAGTTGGCTGCTCGATCGGGGTCCTGACGGCAAGGCTCGCGCAGCGAGGCGGAGAACTGCTGGCGATCGACGCGTCCCGCACGGCGCTGGAAGCTGCGCGAAAGGACGCGCCGCCGAACGTCGCCTTCGAGGAATGTGTGCTGCCGACCGAATTCCCGGACGGCGCCTTCGACCTCATCGTGCTGTCTGAAGTGCTGTACTACTTCAGCCGGGCCGATCTCCTTTCGGTGGCCGAAAACTGCTGCAGGGTCCTCGCTCCCGACGGAGAGATCGTCCTCTGCCACTGGCTGGGCGAGACTGACTATCCGCTGAGGGGAACGGAGGCCAGCGACGCTTTCGCCGACGCCGTCGTCAAGCGAGTTCCGGCTCGCCGGATCCTTCGCGATGAAGTCTACCGCCTGGAGCGGCTGTCCGCGTGATTGCGGCGGCCCTCAGGCTTGCGACGATCATTCTGGCGATCGCGATCTGCCGAGGCAGCTCCGAGGGGCGCAGCGTCCGGTGAACCGTGAGAACAGGACTTCTGCCCGATACGGCTTCCCATGCCTCACGAAGCGTCGCCTCCTCGGCACGGAGGTGACGAACGAAGTCGGAGGGAACGCACAACCGGGCGGACATCGGCCCGTCTTCGAGCGCACTCTGCCACGCCCGGCGGAAAAGCGATCGGTACATGGCGCGACGGGCGATCTGCAAGGCGGGCTCAAGATCGTCGTCGCAAGGAGCATTCAAATCGGCGAGCCGGCGTTGCATGGTGTCGGCCGCTCCGCCAGGCGCCCGCCCCAAGATCCGACAGGACGTCTGGACGACGACGTCGAGCGAGTGACGAACCTTGAATCCCGCCTCGTCCAACGCAGCCGTAAGGGCGGCGTCTTCGCCGAGAGCGCGTGCAGGAAGTCCTCCGATGGCCCGATAGGCCGCCACGGTTACGGCCAGGCTCGCGCCCGAAGAGACACGATGGTTCGGCCAGGGATCATGGGCTCGCGGATCACAGCGCGCGATGATTTCCGCGGCAAGGCTGAGGTAAGTATCTTCGAGCCTACCGCGGGACAGGAAATCCCGTCCAAGCGAAACGATCTCGAGCGGTTCTGCATCGATGTAGCCTGCCACGCACTCCACACCGTTCGCCAACTCATGGAGGTTAGACGAAAACCACGCGGGGCCGACGCAGCTATCGGCATCCGTGCTCATAATTACACCGCCCGGGCCGAGCGCATCGAGGCGGTCGGCCGCAAGGTCCATTGCACGCTTCCGCGCCCAGCCGGCGTTGGCCATCTCCGACGGCAATTCGTCCTCTATGACCACCACCCTCTGCGGGACCGAGTCGGCGAAACGTCTGGCGACTCCCGAGGTACCGTCAGTGCAATTGTTGGCGAACACCAGGATCTCGAACGCGTCCGCGGCAAGGGGCGCGCCGAAACGGTCGCGCTGGACGGCCAGCGCAGCGATACACCGCTCGATCCGGTCGGCTTCGTTGCATGCCGGAATGGTGACGATCGCGAAAGGCTCGATGTTCGTATTCATAAGGCGGAGCGTCCTGGCGTAGGTGCGCCTGCTAATCGCCAGGTTCGATGCATGTTCCCTCAGCTGGGCCGCAGCGGCTACTCTATCAAGAGACTGGCGCGAAGGCCTGTCCATGTTCCAGGTCGTATCGCTCTCCAGGTTTTAGAGCGAAGCTTCTTCATCTGCCTTCCGCTGATGTCGGCGTACTTGCTGATGGCCGCAGGCTTGGTCCCGCGATCCGGGCGCAGGCACCCTCACGCCGGATGCGCATCCGTATCACTGTCGATGTCACTGCGCCGGAGCAGATAATCTAGACCGCCGACGCGGTACCAGCGATAGGCATATGCTTCCAGCATCAGGTGGTGCTTGCCATGGGCATCGGCGCGGTTATGGTCTTCCGTCAGAAGATTGATCAGGTGGTCGCCCTGCTTGCCATCGAGGCCGAGTGCAAATGACACTTCGCGTGGCTGTTCGTCGAGATTATGCACGAACAGCACGGAGTTGTTGCGCCAGTCGTAGCGGATCGCCAGCACGGCAGGGTTGCGCGTGGCGATGATGGTGAAGTCGCCCCAGCCAATTTCGGGGACCTCCTTGCGCATCCGGATCATGCGCTCGGTCCAGTTCAGCATCGAATTGGGATCGCGGCGCTGCTTGGCGACATTGACGTGATTGTAGCCGTAGGGGCCCTTGTCGATCACAGGATTCTTTGACTTCTCGCTCTTGGTGAAGCCGGCACGGGGTTCGTTCGACCATTGCATCGGCGTCCGCGCGCAGTTGCGTTCAGGCAGCGTGAGATCATCACCCATGGCGATCTCGTCGCCATAGCGCAGCACCGGCGTACCCGGCAGCGTGTACATCAGACTGTAAGCAAGCTCGAGCCTGCGTCGGTCGCCGCCGAGCATTGGCGCCAGCCGACGTCGGATGCCGCGATGGTAAAGCTGCATGTCCTTGTCCGGGCCGAATTTCGCGAACACCGTCTGGCGTTGCTCCTCGGTCAGCCGGCCGAGATCGAGCTCGTCATGATTGCGCAGGAACAGGCCCCATTGCGCCGTCGCCGGGCGTGGCTTGGTCACCTTCATCGCCGCAGCCAGTGGGCGCACGTCGCCGGAGGCCAGCGCATAGAACAGGTTCTGGTTGACGTGAAAGTTGAACATCATCTGCATGCGGTCGCCGTCGCTGCCGAAATATTCCATGTCGGTTTCCGGCAGCACATTGGCTTCGGCGAGAATGATGGCGTCGCCCTTGCGCCATTGCAGGAATTCGCGGAAGGCGCGCAGCATGTCGTATTGTTCGGTGGGCTTGTTGACCTTCGGTCCCTTGGTGGCGATCACGAAGGGCACCGCATCCATGCGGAAGCCGGAGACGCCAAGCTGCAGCCAGAACCCCATGATCTTCAGGATCTCGGCCTGCACATAGGGATTGGATGTGTTGAGGTCCGGCTGGAAGTCATAGAACCGGTGGAAGAACCAGGACTTCGAGGTCGTGTCATGCGTCCAGGTCGATTTCTGCACGCCGGGAAACACCATACCCTTGTTGGCATTGGGCGGCTTCTTGTCCGACCACACATACCAGTCGCGATAGCGCGAATCCCTGGCGCTGCGCGCGTCCTTGAACCAGGCGTGCTGGTCCGAGGTGTGATTGACCACAAGGTCGATGATGACGCGGATGCCGCGCTGGTGGCAGCCATGGGTGAATTCGACGAAGTCGCCTAGCGTGCCGTAGCGCGGATCGACGCCGTAGTAGTCGGAGATGTCGTAGCCGTCGTCCTTGCCGGGCGAGGGCTGGAAGGGCATCAGCCAGATCGCGGTGATGCCGAGGCCGTGAATGTAGTCGAGCCGCCGCGTCAGGCCCTTGAAGTCGCCGCAACCGTCGCCATCAGCATCCATGAAACTGCCTACGGAGAGGCAGTAGAAGACGGCGTTCTTGTACCAGAGGTCGTCGATCATGTGGCCCTTTGGTCGTGGTTGTGTCGCGACCGGGTCGCGTCGATCAGCCGGGACTCACTCGGAATCGTTGGAGCTTGCCGACGGCGCACACGTCCAAAATCGCAACGCCATTTTCAGTCCTGAACCATGAGAGCTCGACGCGAAGAAAAGATCCATCGGCTACACGAGCCGCAATTACTTTGGCCGTGCGGATGAAGTCGATTAAACTGCTGGTGCTATCAATGGTTCCCGTCAACACAGCGATCCTTATAAACAGCATGTGCGAATAAAGCGGGGTTGTCGTTTGGTGTCAGTGTCGACTATGACAGAATGCTAGCAACTGGACGGCGCGGAAGTCGACGAGTTTCAGCCCAGCGGCATCCGGGACGTCGCGGCGCGCCGGCAAAGATTGCCGACCGGGCAAAAAACCTGGGATGCACGCCGTGCAGCATGGCACCGGCCGTTACCCACAACAGTCCGATCGTGTCGAGGATTCCAATTCGGGAACAAGCGGCAATTTATAATGCCCTTTGCTGACGCTTATTTTATTTCTGGGTTGAGTGAACGAACTCAATGAAACGTCACGAGGATTCCCTATGAAGTGGGTGCCACTGACGCGCAACTTCTGATCAGACGTTTGAAAGGCTATTAAAACGGAGGCTCAACCAATCAAGCGTCGCGAACATCCGATGTGAACTTGTAGAAGGGACCCGACGAATCAACGGTATGTTTCTCGCATCTGATCTGCTCATCCGACTGGAGGAGGAAAGGTTTTTATTACCGATCCATTTTGAGCAGTTCCGGTAGCCGCCGCGCGAAAATGCGGGCGGTTTTTTATGCGCGAGCCCGCGACGATTTCGAACAAGCTAACGGGGACGCAGAACGCGGCGCCCATCAGCACGTGGCGCCCTCCCCGCCATCGGATAAAATGGGGATATGCAGGACCATATTTTCGATCTTCTAATGTTGGGCATCTTACTCTTCGGCATAGCGCTGATCCTTCAGACACACCAGGAGCCAAATGACGGCTCGTTCTGATGCGCGAGGGCGACACCCACCGGCCATCGTCTAAAGAGGTAGGAGCCGCGTTTTGATTTGGCGCGATCCGGAGACGTCGCATCGAGTCATAATGAAAGAGGCCGCCAACTGAGGCGGCCGCTCAAATACTACCTACTGCCCAATAAAGCAGTAGGAGGACCAAAACCACGAATGCAGTAATCAGCCCGGCTATGCCTAACGCGAGAAGGACTCGGTAGAGTCTGTCTTCCATTGTGTTGCAATGCCAATTCGCGCCTATTGTTCCGCTTGCCCATCCCGACGCTCATCGAAATCGTCGCCGCCCGGACGGCGGCACGCCACAAAGGCGCTGTGATGCCCGCCCGAACTCTCCCGCCATCGCTCTCCCGCCCTGCTCGAGACATGGACATCCGGTACGGCGACGTAGACGTCGGCACCATCGCTCAGCAAGACTGGAATGCGAACCCGGAAAGGTCTGGCATCTGAAAATGGACCTGCGGCTTCTATGGGACTACATCGAGCCTAGGCGTCGCCACCCGCAGTCGGTTCTCCAGTGCATGCCTGAAATACCTGACCGTGACGATGCAAATCGCCGCTCTGGAGAGTTTGCAGAAGGGCTATGGCCAGTTGAGGATCGTAAACGAAGCCCCGGTCGTTGAGCGAACGGCTTCGATCACGACGTGAAAAGCTTCGACTTAACAGTGGGGCCGTCCCCGAGACATTTACCCGGCCCCGTCTTGCCGCCAGACAACGAGCGCGCGCTTATTTCGCGGATTTTCCAGCGGAGGCATACATGACGATGATTGAGCATTACCGGCCGGTTGCTGATGACCGCATTGAATTTCACAATGCGAACGTTGCCAACAGCCGGCTAAGTTACGCGGGAGACCCGTCCTTTATTTTGGCTTTGAAATGATGCAAGACGAACAGACGGACGGCCGAGGTTAAGTTCACCTGAGGCCCGTTGCGGTCGACCAGTCTGACAAGGGCTGCTGGGCTCGTCCCTCGTTCACTGGCAATTTCCTTTAAAGCGCTCCAAAACTCAGGCTCAAGGCTGACGCTCGACTTCGATCCGTCGGCTTTAACGAGTCCCTGCTTTCTCCTTTTCGGCTGAGGCACGCTATTTCACCGTTTTGGTTTGCTGATCGACAGGTGCCTTACCTTCGTTTCTGATGACCGAGACCGCGCCTCCAATGAGACCCAGCAACAAGATGAAGCCGAGCGCGTAGCCGTAAATCGGTCGGATGGATCGTCGCGGACTCTTCAACATAGAGGCTACTTTCAAGGGTCCCCCGGTGTTCGAGGCGCCGCGGCGAGGCAACCAGAAAATTGAACGCCTTACGAAGACACACTCATGCGAGGCATTCTGAGAAATGCGAGAACCAGAAATTGTTCCCATCTAAAAGTGAAGTCGTTCGGGAACAGGTTTTGTTAGTTTGCATTTCTCGGTTGGGGCGTCACGAGAGGAAACGACATGCGAAAACTTCTTATTGCAAGTGCAGCACTGACACTTATTGCAGCGCCGGCGCTCGCCCAGACGACGCCGAGCTCGCCCACTGCACCAACAACGTCGGACCGGACGACCGGCGCAGTTGGCTCGGAACGCGGCAACAACGCCAGCTCTCTCAGCGGTTCGAACGCAGCTGCAGGAAAAGCCGGCGGCGCCAACTCAATGAACAACGTTGACCAAGGCCGCACTAGCGGCGGCGGCGCGGGCGGTGGTGCAGGCGGCGCAGGTGGTGGCGCAGGCGGCGGTGCCGGGGGTGGCGCGGGCGGCGGGAACTAATTGTCCAGCTGGACGGATGTACTCTACTGGACAGCTGGGGCCCCGGAGCAAGTGCCGGGGCCCTTCGCCTGAGCACGCCTATTGGCCATGCTTCAATAACACTTGCCGACATGCTTTCGAAATGCGCGGCCTATTCTGCTGAAGGCAGGAAAGCACCATCATATCCCCGCCCTGAATCGCTTGTGCGCAATAGCGCTTCACGCTGGCACGGCACGCAGCCTGCTCCTCCAGCGTTCCGCTGCTTTGCGCAAGGGCTGTGCCGGAGAATACGATTGCCGCAGCTATTAACAGGATCGAACGTGTCATCAGTAACTCCTATTTGCCCTTGATAACAGCTCTTCGCCTTGCTCTGTTCCTCCACGGCTCACCAATTGGAAACATCATCTGGCTGGCCACTTGGTCGGATCGCACCGCACCATCGAGCGCGATGGGATTGGAACACCATTCGCACGTGCGAGTTGGACGGGCCCCCTGCTCGTGAAGAACATGAAACGTATTGCATCGATGAGCGTCTTCGCTCTCTACTTTCTAAGGAGCCCGCCTGGCAGAAAAGCGGCTGGACTGGCTACGATCCTGCGAGCAAACCTTCGATGCGGACGAGATGCGCAGAGAGCGCCAGCTGTATGGTTCTCTCTGATTGAGAAAAGGCCCGCTTCGGCGGGCTTTTTTTTGTTAGCGTATACTTCGTCAGCAATCTGCCTCGCCTGTCGATCGGCCAGCCCGGAACGAATTATTCCGCCGGCTCTTAAAATCCCGGTCCGTGCGTGTGTCAGCGATGAATGCGGAGCCGAGAATGTTCCTGATGGGCCTTGGCGCGCTGCTAGTCCTAGGCGGCGTCTTGTACATGGCACGCGCCGCTATTTGGCGGGGATCGCTTAGCGGCCCAGATTCCTCCCGGCCAGTTCGCGACACTCTGGAGCCACCGCGGCGGGGCATGAGATTCTTGGGGCTCGGAACCAACTGGCCGGGCATTCTCCTAATGGTAATTGGTGCGGTTCTGTTGGTGTCGGGGGCCAGTTTCTAGACCGCAAATGTTCGCTCGGCTTGGCTCGATGCAAACCTTTTCCGATGGATGAACCCGTCTATCACTAGGGCAAGAAGGAGCCGGCGTGGCGCGACCAAGCTGGCGAGAGACCAATGAGTGAGCGAGATGAGATCGATCATCTGATACGTTCTGTGACCGCGGCGAGAAATCTTTTGAAAGACTACATCGGGCCGGGCTCGCGAAGTGCCGTTGATCTAGTCGATCGGCTGATCGACGTGCTCGACGATCGGGACTTCGTTGCCACGCTGGATCGGCTCAATCGGCGCAAAGTGATCCGATTGATCGAATGACGAAAAAGCCGCCCGGGCATGACACCGGCCGGCATCCTGATGGGGCTGCCGGCTCCCCGTCCGGTGCCGCCGCATTCTTGGATAGGCTGATCGAGCTTGGTTAGCGCATCGTTAATGCGCTCGCTCGTGCTGTCGATCCGACCATGGAGCAATCCCCAGATTCCAAAGTGCTAAGAGGACGGCGATCACCAAACACCACTAACATACTGATATACCGTCCACGGTGGGTTTCAGGCCACTTCCCTGAATAAACCATTCAGGACGCATTCATTAGACTACTTCTAAATCGCTTGTTAGACGCATACGTTTGGCAAGTAGGTGAGAAAATGTCCTTTGACCCGATGGCCGCGGTAGTTGATTGGCTAGATGCCTATCGCTCAGGCGACCTTGAAAGTATTCTCGGCCTTTATGCCGAAGCCGCTACGATCGAATGTGGTTGCGGCGGCGCCACGACGATAAATGGTCGCGAGGCTTTACGTGCATATTGGGAGCAGCGCCTAAGAGATTCTCCGGCCGCGGACTTGGACAATCTCGAACCGGCCCGTGATGGCGTTGCCATTACTTACGTTTGCCACGGCTCAAATATCCGGGCTGACTTTGAATTTGATGCTGCTGGCCAGATCACCTTCCAAAAATGCGGCCCGCCAAATTAGGGCCACTTGACCGCGCAAACGCGCTGAGGGTCATCAGGCTAGTCGAATAAAAAGCCCGGTCACCGGCGCCGAGCAAGAGCGGCTGCAGGCTAATCGCGGGTACCTACCCGACTTCATCATCTGGCGGTTTTTTTTCGCTGCGCCAATCGGTGTTTGCCGTGTCGTCGTAGCCGCTTCTATTACTGTAGAACATCAAGGCCATCAGGCCGCATCCAATAACGAGTGAGAAAACCGTCCCGAGCGCCAAGGCGATCCAACCATGGATCGACATCTCAGCGTCCTCAGCTGACGTCCATGCCATCATCGACCAGACAATTGCGAAGAGCAGCATGGCGAACAGAACGATTAAAACGATGGCCTGACCAAAGTTAATCGTCCGGGATGGATTTTGCTCGCGCATTGCAACCTCCCTGTCGGCACCGTGCCTGTCCGGCTATTAGACACTCCATCGCGACGGATTACAAAAAGCCCGGCCTCCGTTCGACAGCCGGGCAAGTTCCGGAGGCAAACACGACCGGGTCACCCGCTCGTGGGGCTACCCGGACGGTGACGCGCGCGATACCACCCACGCCGATTGCATTGGCTGCTGCTCGAGACAGATCGATGCAACGACCCTTGATAAACGGGCCGCGAGCCGTGATCCGAACTTTTACCGACCGATCATTGGCGTTATCATCGTGACGTGGCTGCCGAAGCGCGTGGTGCGGTGTGCGGCCGCCAGGGCGTAAGTCGAACCGTTCGCCCGAGGCCGTCCCGCGGCCGTGATAGCCATCTCCTACGCCGTATGGCTAGCGATGCAGTTTCCTCCTTGGTCATGGTGAGGTTGAGGGATACGACGCCTTCGAGGAAGTTCTGAGCAGCAGCAGGCCTGACGGAGAGCACGCACAGCCAGGCTGCCGCTAAAAGGCGGGTCATTGAGTTTCCATTTGTGTTGATGCTAGATTTTCCCGGCCGGAGCGATCCCAGGAAGCACACGCGACGGTCGGCCCGCCGCTCAAGGATTCGGCTGAGCGTCGGGCCATTTCATTGGCTGCTATTTGATGGAACGAAATCTATTATTGCCGCTTTTTCCTGCGGTCGGCAGTTGTGTGGTGCTGTCGGCCGGGCTCGGCGGCTTCCCCACCCCCAAAACCCAACCCCGCCGAGCCTCCTATGATTGTACTCAGCTGATGTGCCCTGCGCCGCCGGTGACAGGCGATGGCGAAATCCGCTCCGCAAGCCGTGAGAAGCAGCTAACGAATTTCGCCGGTAAGGTTGAGTAGTTAGGTTAAGGAGCGGCTTGTGTTGTGCACATGAACGAAGGGCTTAGCGTCAAAAGTGTCGCGTGACGTTGCCGGACTTGTCGTTCGTACCGGCAACATTTCAATTGCGTGGCACGGGGTCGCTCAATTGCAATATGAGCGGCCCCACTAAGCTAGGCGGATGTTGACCGGAACGTTGTCGATCAGATCTGATTATTTGAGGAGCCGATGGTCGTTCTTCCAAGGTCATACACTCCGGTTTCCGTCGGCCCAGGAAGGATTCCAAGAAGTTTGTTCTTTCCGGCAGCTGGCAGATGATCCCTTAAGCTGTCGCCGGGCTCGGCGGCTCACCATGTCCCTCAACCTCAGGCGGCCGGGCCTTCCATTATATTATTGGGGGCTTGATGAAGCGCCGCCGGAACGAAACCATTTGATCCAATTTTCACGAGCCGGCAGCTTTTGCAGAAGCTGTTGGCCGAGCTGAGCGGCATCCGCACCGAGTTCAGTGAGGCGGCCGGCGGCGAAATCTCTCCGCCGCCGGGCCGATCCTTCCCGAGGAACGAATTAGTTTGTGCTGACTTTTCACGGAGCCGGAAGCTTTCCTCGGCCCCTCGTCGAACGGCATTCCCATCTCATCTGGGCGATAGGATTCCGGATACTGCGGTACAAAAGCGTCGCCGCTCTCCATTTCGGTTGGGACGCTATGATCCCGAGGAGCGCCGAGACGCATTCGGTTCGGTTGAGCCAGCCCGAGCGTTGCGTGAGCTTGGCCTCGACGTTGAATGAGGGCCCATCCAACGAGCGTTGCGGCCAGAATGAGCCCAGACTTGGCCTGAGGACTTAGCCGGGGATCTCCCAGTTGGCGAAGGCCAAGTCGGCGTCAAACCTTCGGCGACGCGCGAAGGTAGGACCGGTAAAACTCCACGCTAGCCCGCTGAGCGCTTGACATCCCTTGGCGGGCCATTGGCCGCTCGGGATCGATATGCCGCGATAGCCCGATTGGACAACAGAAGGCGGCTCGTGATGCCCTCTCGCATCAGTCTGGCTACGTGAAATGTGAGGAACTGGTTAGCCTCACGAACATCTTCCAAGTCTCCCGAGCGCCGCAGAAAATCGAAAGCGATATCGACGGACTCATCAAGAAGCGCAGCGAGCGAGACAGTAGTCAGGGTCGCCTCCCGTTATGAAATTGCGAGCTCTTTACGCACGGTCGCGGCAGAGTTGCCAACTTTTTCGACAACGCTTTGCAACTCCTCCTTCGTAACCTTGAGGTGCTTGGTCCAGTATCGAACTCTTGCTGCGACCTTGCGGAGTTTTTTTTAAGATCGTCCATAACAGCCTCGATTCGCGTGTTAAACGGCGGACAGCGGCATCAAGTTCCCGCCAAGACCGCTACAGACACATCTGGCGCCAGTTGCGCAGGTTAGCGCTCTGTAAAACGTTACGATCACATAAAGGAGCCGCGCCAACCCAAAGGCCCGCGCGGCGAGTTCGTCTATGCAAGAGTTTGCGTGCATGCAAGGACGTGGGATCAAGAGCTCTAATTGAGCGTTGTTCCAAGCGACTGGTGGTGGGAAAGGTATGCAATTGCGACCCCGCTGCGGACCGGCTGAAGGTCGTCTAATTCCGAAGCCGGGTAGTCGTTGAGACGCCGTTCCCGGTAGGCCCGCAATGCGTCCCGCCTACAAATAATTTTGGTCCCGCTAAAACACCATACGGTTCCCGTCACGTTGCGAGCGTCGCGGGTGCGCCGCGAGCATGTGTCTGCCTTGACGTACTCCCCAATTACAATGGTTGCTTGATTGCCGGAGCAGTCCGGCGAATTTTGCGAGAATACAAGGAGGGAGCCGGTTAGCAGACTTGAACTCGCAGGGACGGCGTTGAGCAGAACGATGCCGCAGCTCGCATTAAGATCAGCAGGCGCCGTGCAATTGCACCAGGCCCTCGCTCTCCGGCTCTGCCACGCGGCCATCAGTGCCTACGCGACCGAGAAGAGACCCCTTGTCATTAGAATTTGCCACTTATTCCCGACTTCTATCGGAACTACCGTGTGTCTTCCTCGTTCACGATGACTACAAAAAATGGAGGAATTGATCATGAAGGCGCGTTTCTTATTTAGCACGGCGGTCGGCTTGGTGTTCGCCACCGCAGCAATTGCTCAGTCGCCAAGCGCGACAGCAACCTCCCCTAGCACACAACAAACGCAGTCCCCGAGCACCTCTTCGCCTACGACTCAGAAGGCGCCCGATACGACCAACGATCGGTCCACGTCCACCTCACCAAGCACATCCACCAGCTCTTCGCAGGCGCAGACGACTGCTCCATCGTCGGCGGCCGGGTCTTCGACATCGCAGCCCCCGCAGGCGCAGACCAACACGCCGCCCGCAACGGCCGGCGGCCAGATGCAGGCTCCGACCAGCGGCGGTACTAACGCTGCAGCGCAGCCAACGACAACGAGTAATACGGCGCAGTCTCCTTCTAACAACGCGGCGCAAGCTCCCTCGACGAACAACAATGCGCAGTCGCAATCGACCAGCGTCAATGCTTCCGTCAATATCAATGACCAGCAGCGCACGCGTGTTACCCAGTCGATTTCTCGGCTCAACGTGCAGCCTCTTAACAACGTTAATTTTTCCCTGACCGTGGGCACCTCTGTTCCCCGCGACACCCGTCTGCAGACGCTTCCCTCTGAGGTCGTCGAAGTCGTACCGCAATATCGAGGCTACAGCTTCTTTGTGGTGCGCGACGAAATCGTCATCGTCGAACCTTCGACCTTGCAAATCGTAACTGTGCTGCCGCGCTCCGGTGGATCAACGGCCGCCGCGCCTGCACCGGCCCGCTCCAAGGTCTCGTTTACCGACAAGGACCGGGACGTTGTGCGCAAGCACGTCAAGACGAGGACAACCGAGCGCCAAACGACCGGCAGTACGGCCAAGACGGTTATCCGCCGCGGCGAGCGTCTACCGGAAACGGTCGAGATTGAAGAATTTCCCGACGTCGTTTACCGAGAAGCTCCTTCACTGCGCGACTACCGCTACATCCACCGCGAAAATCGCACCTATCTGGTCGACCCCGGAGAGCGCGTGGTGATCGACGAAATTGACTGACACGACTTCACAAAGTGAATCGAGGCGGCCAATGGGCCGCCTCTTTTTCGCAATGTCATTACAAAGGCCGAAACCTCGGGTGCGATGGCTGTCATATGGGGGCTCGCGCACTTTTCCGTATTATATTTTGGCAGGTCCTACTCAGACTTCGTGGCGTGTGCCTTATCGGGCAGTGCAGCCAATTGCTGAAGCGCGACCCGACTGTTCAGCGCCGCAAAAGTCTCGCGCGTACTGAAAAAACTGACGGCTTCGTCAAAATCCTCAGCTTCTACAATTTTTGCTCGCGCGATGGCGAGGTCGGAATCGATCTGGCCACGGCTGCGTGGCTCATCAACCAGCGATCTCAAATGGGCCGCGCACAGATCCATGTCCTTACGCAATTCGTGCAGCGAGCTTGCGCCGTAGATCGGTGCCGCCAAGGCCAACTCTTTTGCGCGAATCAGTACTTTCGGCGGTAGATTCTGTTCGGGAGTTCCGAATAAGCCGGCGTGCTGGCCTGGCTGCAGAGCGCGCGACGACACGATGGCCAGCGGCATCGACAGCCACAGACCTACGATTACCGGCGTCATCCACAGGAATAGCGGTAGCGACACCGCATAAGCGCTAATCGCCATCAGTACACCGAACACGGTCGGTACCGCGTACTTTCTGACCACTTCGCGGATCGGGACGACGCCGTCGTCGCGGCGCTGGACCTGCCAGCCGGCATCCCGACCAAGCAGAATCTCGCCTACCGCCGACGATTGGAAGATCATCATCACTGGCGCGATCAGGCCGGACAGCAAAGTCTCGACGATGATGCCGGACAAAGCAAGAAAGCCGCCGCCGAACCGCGCTCGATTTTCGGCCTGGGTGAGCAGCAAAACGTAGGCAAGCAGTTTTGGTACGATCAGAAGACCCATCGTGCCGGCGAAGACCCAGGCCGCGCGAACCGGATCTTGGGCTGGCCACTGCGGAAACAGCGAAAATCCCTTTGCGAAATATTCCGGACGCACGAACTGGGCCTGCAGCGAGATGAGAATCCCGAGCACCAGAAACATGAGCCACAGCGGCGCAGTTAAATAAGAACCGATGCCGGTCAGGAGATGCAACCGCGAGACCCAATGAAGCCGCGGCGCTGCCAGCACAGCCAGGTGCTGCAGATTGCCCTGACACCATCGGCGGTCGCGCGCTGCAAAATCGAGGAGCGACGGCGGACATTCCTCGAAACTGCCGCCCAGTTTCGGAGCCATGTGGATCGCCCATCCGGCGCGCCGCATGAAAGCTGCTTCAATGAAGTCATGGCTGAGAATATGGCCGCCGAACGGCTTGCGCCCGGGAAGTTCGGGCAGGCTGGCATGTTCTGCGAAGGCGCGCACGCGGATGATGGCGTTGTGTCCCCAGTAATTGCCTTCCGAGCCGTGCCACCAAGCGATTCCGGAGGCGATTACCGGGCCGTAAAGCCTGCCAGCGAATTGCTGCATCCGTGCGAATAGCGACCGCGCATTGACAACGATAGGCAGCGTCTGGATCAGACCGACGCCGGGATGCTGCTCCATGCCGGCGACCAGGCGCACGATCGTGTCACCAGTCATGAGGCTGTCGGCGTCCAGGATGATCATGTGATCATACCCAGCGCCGAACCGCTTGACCCAATCCTCAATATTTCCCGATTTGCGCGCGGTGTTGCGCATCCTATGGCGATAAAAGATGCGATCGCTGGCAGTCTCGCGGCGCAGTTTCAAAATGGCTTTTTCCTCGGCCACCCAGATTGCAGGGTCAGTGCTGTCACTCAGCACGTACCAGTCGAACTGCGCGGCGTAACCGGTCTCCGATATAGATTCCCACATCGCCCGCAACCGCGCCGTGATCTGATGGGGATCTTCGTTATAGGTCGGTAACAGCATCGCGTTGCGGCTTGAGATCATCGCAAGTGGCGTAAGCGGTTCTATGGCGAGCGGATCCCGTGCGCGCATCAACAGTAGGACGAAGCCGGCCAGTGCCGACATGAACGAGAACGCGACCCAGGCGAACAGCAGTACGAAGAGCGCCAGTACCATGCCTTCGAGGATGGTCACGCCGCCGACCTTCAGCACCTCGAACATCTCGTAGCCGCCGGCCGCGGTCAGGGCCACGGTGCCGAGGAGGATGTAAGCGCGCCGCAGAACAGTCGGCATGGGCCTGAACTGCGCGCGTCGTTGGGAGGAAGCTGGCCCTGCGAGCCCATCCGATATCATCGTCAGCGGCATCTCTGGCGGTAGAAACCTCTCGCCCGCGCCGGCCGGCAACGTAGCCGCAGGCACGGTAACCAATGGCATTTGGTTCTTCACATTCATGGTGTCCATCGATAGACCCAAACTTCGGAGATCGCCTGATCGTCCTGCATCAAAGAAGCGCGCAATTCGACCGGCGCCTTACTCTTGACCGGCATCTCGAAACTCAGGCGCCAGCCGCCGTTTTGCGGATTCCGCTGTGTTACGATATTGCGGATTTCAGCCTTTTCGGCCGTGACAACACCTTTGATCTTGGTGGGATCGATGGATTTGAGCTTGTCGCCAATCAGATCGAGCACAAATAGCTTGGTATCGTCCCCGCGCGCACCGATGCCGCTGCGTGAAAAGATCGCCAGCGCCGACGGCTTCGGTTGATCGGGCCCCCAATGCAGGCGGTAGGTAAACGCGAGTTCGCCCTTTGCTGGAAGCGGGTTTTTCGGACGCCAAAAGGTACCGATATTGTCGTGAATCTCTTCCTTGGTCGGAATTTCCAGCAGTTGCACCGATCCCTCGCCCCAATCGCCAATCGGCTCCACCCAGAGACTGGGGCGCCGTTCGAAACTTGATTCGAGATCCTGGTAGTCGGAGAAGTCCTTCTGCCGTTGCATCAGTCCAAAGCCGCGCGGATTTCGGTCTCCGAAAGAGCTGATCTGCAGATCGCGCGGGTTATGCAGGGGTCGCCAGAGCTGCTCGCCTCGCCCGTTGAAAATTGCCAGACCGTCGGAATCGTGCACGGCAGGGCGGAAATCGTCCACTTCCTTGCGGTCGTTCGGACCGAAGAAGAACATGCTCGTGATCGCCGCGAGGCCAGTGTTTTTTATTTCCACCCGCGGGTAAATGACCATTTCTACATCGAAAATGGTCGTATCGCCTGGCCGGATGGTGAACCGATAGGCGGCCGCGGCACTTTCACTGTCGAGCAACGCATGCACTACGATCGAGTTGGCGTTGGACGCCGGCTTCTCGATCCAGAAGGACTTGAACTGTGGGAATTCCTCGCCGGCCGCCTCGCCGGTGTTGATGGACAGGCCCCGCGCGGACAAGCCGTATACTTGGCCTTTGGCCACCGCGCGGAAATAGCTGGCGCCGAGAAAAACGCAGACCTCGTCATAGTAATCGGGCTTGTTGATCGGGGCATGCAGCCGGAAGCCGCCGAAGCCTAAGTCGGCGCCGGCCGGCGGGGGCGGCGTAGCGCCAAAGGAGAAATGCTCAGGTTGATAAGGGACTTGGGTCGCCTGGCCATTGGCCACTTCATAGATATCGACGCGATTGGTGTAGAACGAGCCACGATGAAAGAACTGCACCTCGAAGGGCAGCTTCTCGCCGCGCCACAAAGCCTTCTCCGGATTAAAGCGCAGCGCGCGGTATCGGTCGTAGTCCAGATCCTTGAGGGAGTCTGGCAGCTTGTTGTCTGGCGCCTTGAACGCCTTGGCGGCGGCTTCCCGCGCCATTTGCCGCACCACGGCGGCGTCGAACGGCACAGGCCCGGGAGCTGCGCGGGCGCTGCGCGGGATAATCGTCATCAATGGCAAAGCGGCCGAAGCGCCGAGAAGTTGTCTGCGGTTCAAGGTGTCTCCAAACGCCAGAGTGATAGGCAATAACACGCGCTGCACCATCGAGTTCCGCGAGCTGGAACATTCAGCGCTCTGCGCTTGCCTTGATTGCCGGTGTTTCCCGACTCTAGCTCACTAAACGCTGGCGTTTCCCAACCCGCGCTCGGCCGGTGTCAAATGCCAGTCGACGGCGCGCGAACTGACCATAGAACGAGTAAAAATAGCGCTGTCCGGTTGTCGATAGACGTTGAATCACTCGGTCCACGCCGTGCGACGGCGCTAAGTCACCATTCAATGCGGCAGCCAATACGCCCCCTGCCGGATGACTCACGAAAACCCTCAAGATCAGCTTTCAACGACGGACGCAGCGCTTCGACGATGCTGCATTGATCCGCATTAGTGCTGCCAATTTATCCCGCCGGTTGTTCATAATTCCCCGTCGCGTAGCCCGGTTTCTCGCTCGGCCGCCTGACACGCCACACCACTCCGCCCTGACTGCTGAGCTTGACCTCCGGTGAAAAAAATGGCCCGCCGAAGCGGGCCATCGTTGTTATCGGGAACGACCGTACAATTCTCGCTCCTTGCGCACCTGCCCCGCATCGTAGGGCGGGCTTGCCGGGTCATACCCGCTCCAGCCCGACTTCTCCCAGGCCACACGGCGATCATTGAGATTGACTGACGATGGGCTCATCAGCGCCTCGAGGCGCGCGCGATCGGCCTCGCTGACCTTTGCCGAGACCAACGTGCCGCCGCGGCGAACGCCTTCCGCGTAAAGCGGTGCATCTTCCTTGGAGACGCCAGCCTCGGTCAGAGCACCAACAATGCCGCCGGTTGCTGCTCCGGCGGCAGCGCCGACTGCCGTGGCGGCAAGCCATCCTGCCGCGACAACTGGTCCAAGGCCAGGAATTGCAAGCAGCCCTAGTCCGGCTAGAAGGCCCGCAGCGCCGCCGATCCCTGCACCGATTCCCGCACCGGTGCCGGCTGCTTCGGCGCGATCATCGACGCCATCACCGTCGCGGTCCTTCTTGCCGTCGAACCAGCCCTCGGAGTTGTTGGCCACTATACTGATGTCCCCATGAGGAACGCCGGCGGCCTCAAGGCTTCCGACAGCTTTCTGCGCTTCCGTATACGAGTCGTACAAACGTGAAATGGTCACGGTCATGAGATTACCTTCCGGTTACTTTGCTGCGTTGACGTTGCCCTGGAAATCGACGCTGATCGCACTGGTCGAGCCACCCTTGGTCGCTTTGCCGCGCCATACGCCGTTGTCGTCTTTTTTCAGTTCGGTGACGTTCGTGTAGCCAGCCTTTTCAATGGCACTCTTGGCCTGCCCCTCGGTGAAGGAGTTGCGTCCGGCGACCGGCGCATTGGAGTTCTTCTGCTCGCTGTTGACGGCATTGTTGCCCGGACGATCTTTTGCCGCCGGGCTCTGGGCATGGGCTACTCCCGAGATCAGGAGAGCGGCGACACAGATAGTCGAAACGCGTTTCATAGGTCCCTCATAGGTTGGTGTTTGGGATCCTCCAACAAGCTGTTAGCTGACGCGTTCCATTGATTGCCGAAAAAAGGCCTGGACCTACGATAGCGGCGCGACATCCCTTGCTTATGCCATTCTTTCCCGTAACGGCGGATCATATGGCCGGCTTGCGTGCCTGTGTTTGACTCACCGCCACACCATGATCGGGAACTTTCGGCAAACGGAAGCCGAAACCGGCATGAAGACCATGAAGGTCTGCACAGAGAACTGACGCGCGTCAGCACCCGTCACTTCGATCGGTGACGGGTGCTTGTGCCGACCGGTCACGGTATCGCGGTTCCGATTAGCGAGAGTCGACGCGACTAATCGCAAGGATGCGCAATCGCATGTCCAGCGCTCCACGACGTCTCGCGCTTGCAGCACATGTCGGCGCGGCTCGAGCCTTAGCGAATGGCAGTGCCAGCCTTCGCGCGTAGCGGAAAGCGGGACACGCATGAATCGATCACTCAATGGGTCCCGTTGCCGAATGCTAATCGAGTGGGCATCACGCCTCTGTTGCAATTTCAGGAGCACATCGATCGATTAAGGGAACCTCCGTCCGCGTGACACATCCCTCGCAGCGAGCGCCAACGCTAAGCGTCGTTCTAAGTTAAGCCTGCGATCTTCTATTGGCGGCTTGAAAATATTATCGCGAGCGACCACGCCTCGATGCTCGTCGGCTTGGATTGCATCGATGTTGCAATCTTCGAACGTGCAGTACGTGAAAGCGACGCTGGTGGTCCCCTCATCGAGCAGTATCTGGCATTTGACGAACTCACAGCAGTCGTATCTCAGGAAAACGGGACGCCCGCGGAAATCCAGTACCCTTCCCTGAAATCTCGTTTGGTAGATGACGTGTTCGTCCGCACCATTGTCTGTGTTCATTTCGCGCCTAGGATTTCTGTTTATAGTTCGGTCATGCATTAGTCGGCTATCGATCCCACTATTTTCTAACGTCAGAAAATCTGACCTTCCACCAGCTCATAGCGGTCAATCCCGGCATGGAGCGTCAGCCGCCTCGGCGATGTCGACAAACAATTCCTCCGACGCCGGATGCGCGTCCAAATCCCCGCGCTCTATATGCAGCTGTCTTCCTCCTCGGCAGCAATCGAGATACCAGGATTTCCCGCTCGTCTATTTCCGCCAGGGCTCATAATAGTCAGCACCACGCTTTCTGAATCACATCCAATAGTTATGATAGGTCATATAAGTCAATGTACTAACGGGTACAAACGTGGCGCGCGGTCCTCGATCACTCGGTTAGAAGCCGTTTCCCCGCCTTCCACACGGCGATGGAAAATGTCGGGATAAAGCGGCAATTCGACGGAACGACCTTAAGCGTTGGCAGTTTTCACTCCGCCAACACACCAGGAGGACGATCATGAAATTCATTTCCACGGCTGCCATTGCAATCGCTTCGCTGGCCTACTTCTCGCCTGCCCTCGCTCAGAATGGAGCGGCGGGCGGAGCCGTCGGCGGCGCAATCGTCGGTGGCGCCGTCGGCGGCCCTGTCGGTGCCGCCGTTGGCGCTGCCGCCGGCGCCACGGCAGGCGGCATTTCCGAGGCCAACCGTCCCCGCTTCCACAGCTACGTCACCGAGCGTCGTCACCCGTCATACCGGTATGACCGCGAGCTACGCGTCGGTGCCGTATTGCCCGACAGCGGCGTCACCTATTATGAAGTTCCGCGAGAGTACGGTTCCACTGCCTATCGCTACACGGTGGTCAACGATCGGACCGTACTGGTCGACCCGGGCACCCATCGTATTGTCGAAGTGATCGACTAAGCGCGCTTTTCGAGGCGGGCCGAAAGGGCCGCCTCGACCAGTTCGACGCGTCTTTGTGGGAGGATCATCTTGCCCATATTTCAATATTTCGTGTGGGTCGGCGCCGTACTGCTGGGAGTTCTATTTGCCATCGGCGAAAGCGACAGCTCTCCGACAAAAAGCTCCTCCGCAAAGGGCTGGAGGCCCACCGATTCACTGCGCAGCATGGCGCATCATCGTCAGCCGGAAGACCCGCCACGTGCCCGGGACGCGGCGTTTCGCATCGTCAAATAATAGATCGGAGGCCCCAAGCCCTGTCTATTCAACGTGCCGTTCCTAGAGACTTAAGCAGGTCGTTGCTTTGTTCAGGAGTTGCTAGAGGTGGATGACTTCCAGCTAATGACGATCATAGCCGAGGCTATTAGCACTTGTGCTATCGAGAACCGCAACGGAGAAAAATTGCCGATAACGAGCGAGCAAGCGACCTGCGTTGCAAAGGTAGTGATCACGGCTCTCTCGCTGGCCGGTTTTGAGATCACGCCGATGGCAAAGACGGCCGGTCCAACCTAATCCGGCGCTGCCAGCGGTAGGCTACACCGGATTGTTGTCCATCCGTCGGCACGGATGTAGTCAAACTTTCCTTCTAAGGCGCGGAGGCGCTCCTGCATCCCCGTCAGGCCCCGGCCGAATTTCGGCTCTAGGGGCGCCCTCGCACCATTATCGGCAACCTCGACCAGAATAGCTTCGTTCGTCACCTCGGTCTTCACGCTCATCTTAGACGCACCGGCATGTTTCAGGACGTTGGTGATGCCTTCCTGCAGCAAACGGTATACGGTCTGAGCGACCACACTGTCCGCCGTGACGATCCGGGGATCGATCTCGAATGTCACGGCCATTTCAGGCACCTGCGTGTGTACGTCACGCAAAAGCTTTTGGATGCTAGCATCGAGACCCAGCTCTTCGATGAGCATTGGTCGCAGCCGCTCAAGAATGCGGCGGTTGGCGATTTGCAAAGCCTCTACCGCCTGCAGCACGCGCTCCTCTCCCATAGACCGGTTGGTGCCGCTGCCGCGGTCGTCGATCATAGCAGTAACGTTAGCCCGGATAGCAAACAGAAGTGGACCAAGTTCATCGTGCAACTCACGCGAGATGTCACGTCGCTCCTCATCTTGGATGGAGATCATCTTTCGTAATAGACTTCGGTTCTCTGAACTGAGGCGACCGAGAGTCAAAGCAAGCTCGTTCACGGACAAGCAGCTTTCCCGAACTTCAGGGGGGCCGGAACAATCGACTTTCTTCGAGAAGTCACCAGTGCGGAGCCGTGCCAGCCCCTCAGCGAGATCGCGTAAGGGCTGCAGCGCTGCGCCAATCGTCACAAACGACAAGAGGCCGGCAAGCAATGCCATGCCGACGAGTGACCCGAGAAGCGAGAGAAAGCCGATCCATTTCTCGTAGATCTGCGCAGAGAGATCTGGTTCGAAAATAAGATCGCCGACCCGGCGACCTTGGACCAGGACGGGAATATGCTGCGCAAGGTCAGGCACGAACAGCGCTTTCACGAACCATTCCGGGACCCTGCCGGACGTCTTGCCCTGCTCCGGTGCATGCACCTCGCCATCACGGCGAAACCGGATCGCATCCGCAGGTGTCGAACCGAGCTGATCGACGAACGCCGCGAGGATTGCGTCGGGTCTTGTGGAGGCCGCGAGAGCGGCGTTCAAACCCGCCGCGACGGTGATCGCCGACCGCGCCGATGGCTCGTTTTCCTCCAAAATTTGATCCGAGGAGAAAATCCATAGCAAAGCGAGGCCGGCAATCAGGGCGCTCAGAAACATGCCGCCCAGCAGCACGCAAATGCGTGCACGCAGCGACAAAGTCGTCCACATTGGAATCATTAAATTGGTCAACCCGGCACCATTCCTCTGGTCAAAGCGTTGAAATCCAATATGCATAGCATAATTGCGAGATTGTCCCGCCGATGGCACAGCCTGTGAAGCTCCTGATTGTCGATGACCACCCCGTCGTGGTGTCGGGCTGCCGTTCGCTGTTTGCGTCGGACCCTACAATATCCATCGATGAGGCGGTCGATGAGAAATCGGGGCACCGCGCCTATCTATCTAAACGACCCGACGTGACGATCATCGACATCAATCTGCCGGATCTTTCCGGCTTCGAGTTGATGCGTCGTATCCGCAAGGATGATCCCGACGCGCGTATTATCATGTTCAGCATGAATGACGATCCAGCCTTTGTAGTCCGAGCCATCGAGCTCGGTGCCCAAGGCTATGTCTCTAAGGGCGACGATCCGCGCCTGCTCATCAAGGCAGTACGCAAAGTGGCCGCGGGTGAGAACTTCATTTCTCCGCATCTCGCCAAGACAGTAACGTTCTCAGGCGCTGCTATCCGGGCAAATCCGGCCACCAGCATGTCGGCCCGGGAACTGGAAATTCTTCGGCTCCTCGGCCGGGGCGACAAGATCGTTGAGGTCGCCGACGCGCTCGGCATCTCCTACAAGACGGTAGCAAATACCACGTCCCTACTGAAGCAGAAGCTGGGCGCACGGAACCACTCCGATCTTATCCGTATAGCCGTCGAGATGGGCTTAAATTAGAGTTCTTCACGATCAAGTCTTGGCCGCTTCTTTCGGCACAGCTCCCATCAGCCGCAGGCTTAAAGCCTAAGGACGTGGATCGACAAGTGGCTAGCGTTCCTATGACATGGGAGAAAGTGCCGCCACAGTCTTAGGGAGGCGCGACGCCTGTCGCCGGATCCGCGCGAAATTGCGGAAACGCTGCTGCATTGCGTGCGTGGGCGCAGCGCAACAACAGCGCCAGGCGCGGAACGAGTGGCGGACGCTTAATCGCGTCCGCCGGACTTATCACCAATGATGACGATGACCGCGGCCGCGGCTCCAGCCGTAATGATGCCCGCGCCCGCGGGACCAGCCGTAATGATGTCCGCGTCCACCACGATGCATGTGGCCATGACCATGACCGTGGCCGCCCTTTATCTCGATCGCATCGCCCGAAGCTGTCATCGGCGCTAGCGGCATAGCGGCCACGGCCGCTCCACTTCCCGCCGTCAGCAAAAGGGCCGCGACCCCGGCGATTATCATCCGTTTCATATTGCTCTCCTTTGACCGCACCATGCGGCCGTTGACACAAATTCCCGGGCTGCGATGGGTTCCTGAGCTCGGCGTTACGAAGACAACAGCTGGCATCAGCGCATCTTTTTGGAATATGGCGCCGCCCGTATTGCTTCTTTTACCCGGAATCGTCATCCAAGAACGGAACCAAGAAACTGCTTTCGCTGTTGTTGCGCAAGACCGAATGAGCGGTCTCGACAGTGGAGGTCATAAAATGAATAGGAGATTGATGGGATCGGCTGCGGCCATTGCCTTGATTGCCACGACTGCTTTCGCTCTGGCGCAGGGCGGCGGCGCGAGCGGATCAAAGGGCGGCGATGCACCTGCCGCATCAGCACCGCGGGCCGGCGAGGCTCCTTCGACCAACATGCCCGCTGCAAAGGGGACGGCAAGTGACGGCAAGTCGATGACCGATTCCAGGTCTGCACCTGATGCCAAGGCCGCCTCCGACCAGAAGGCCGCGCCTACCAAACCAGCAACGACCGCCCAGGATAAGCCTGCCGTCGCTCCGTCGGATAAAGCCGGGACCTCTGCGCAAGAGCGCACCGACACAAAGGGCGCGAAGTCCGCGACGGACACCAAGTCGACAACTGATACCAAGGCTGCCACTGACGCTAAGACCGGCGACGGCAAGGCCGGCTCCGCGTCTACGACGGGCAATGCCGCGACGTCTGCAACCGTTGCCCCTCCTGCTGAAAAGCGCACGCAGATCACTAGTGCGATCCGGCAAGAAAAGGTCGAGGAAGTTCGCAATGTGAACTTCAACATCTCAGTAGGCGTGACGGTACCGTCTACAGTGCGCGTGCACCCGCTCCCAACGCGAGTGATCGAAATCTATCCAGAATGGCGCGGATACGACTTCATTCTGGTCAATGGTCGTTACGTTATCCTTCGACCGCAGACGCATGAGATCGTCTACATCATCGAAGGTTAGGCCCGGCGCCGCCTTGTGGCGCTAGACACTCGTTCCTCGTTCACTCTACTGCCCCGGGTCCACATCCGCGGGCAGTTTTTTTTGGCCTTGTGCGGATCAATGCAGCTACAGCGGAACGATTGCCACTTTATCCCGTTGGCGTCTCGGTTGAACAAGGGAGCTTGAAGATGAAGTTATCAACTTACGCATTTGCCGCTGCCGTCGTGGCGACCATAACTACCCCGACCTTTGCAAGTGCGCAGGACGTGCGCGTTCGCATCGGCGAGGATCACGGAATGTCCCGCGACTATGACCGCGGCTACCGCGGCCCTCGCGCGGAATATCGCCGCGATCATGGATGGCACCGCGGCTGGCGCAATCGCGACCGGGTGGTAGTGATTAAGCAGCGCCGTCATCGTTGGGATTGATCCTAGGAAGTGGCCCGCATGGGCCACCTCCTCCTTTTCTGACAAGGTTATCCGCATGACTTTTCTAAAGACATTCGATCGACGTGCAGCTGGCTTAATAATTTTCGCTGGTTCCATCACGTTAGCATTTGCGACCCAGGGCTCCGCGGTGCCTAATGCCCCCGCAGGAGCTTCTGACGCGCTAATCGCATTAGGCAGAGCGCCTATGGACCAAGACGCCGCACGGGTTTCGCAAACTGCTGCCGATAGCGTGTGCGAAAAGCAAAACTGGCCATACTACTCCGAAGAATGCCTGCGCGGCGAAGGCGGCGGATCCGCTCCGCGTCAAGTTCACCTACAACCGGCTGCTGTCGAGCCGGCGAAGCCGACACCTATCCTCGCCTCTACAAACACCGCCGAGCGCAAGCCAACTGAGTTCCGCCAAGTCACAGAAACGCCCCGCCGGCGTAAGATGCGCCAGACGCCGCACTATGCAAGCCGGCGCATTTCAAGGCCACAAGTGATGCAACGTGAGGATTCCGAGCAACTACCCTTGACCTGGTGAGCTTGCTACAGCGTTTGCGCGTAATGATTGTTGGGCTATTGAGCGTCACGTTATCCATGGGTGCCAAGAAATGTCGCGCCTGGCGTGCCCGAGCGCTCGAGCAATAAATTACCATCGCCTTGAATTTGCACGGCATGTTGTGGAAGGTCGCACCGGCAAATGGATTCAATAGTGTCAAACAACGAACGTCGCAGCGGATTTTCCCGCTTTTTTGGAGACCTTGCTAACAAGACTTCTCAACTCGCGGGTCGAGCCACGACGTTCATCGTCGCAGCCGCCGTCGTGATCATCTGGGCCGTGACCGGTCCTCTGTTCGGTTACTCGGACACGTGGCAGCTTGTCATCAACACGGGGACGACGATTGTGACGTTCTTGATGGTCTTTCTCATCCAGAACTCTCAGAACCGAGACAGCGCCGCCATTCAGGTGAAGCTAGACGAACTCATCCGAACGAGTGCCGCTCATAACTCATTCGTCGGCATCGAGCATCTGACCGACGAGGAATTAGAGGATATCCGGACCAAGTGCGAGGCACGCGCTGCTGCCGAGAAGGTCGGTGAAAGGACTGTGCAACGCATGGGCGAGAAAGCTCGCGAAGCCGCGGACGCCGCCGGGTCCTGATGGACGGATGATGCGGGTTCCGTCCTGGCTTCGCAATCCCCCTCATCGTAACTTTCGTCGTCGGCATGTCCATGCGCCGGCTCAGGACTAGACGACGCTCGGCATCCTGCCGACCCGTTCACGGGCCGGGGTGTCAAGTTCGCCGCAACCTACAACGAAGCAAGTTGGTCAATCCGCATCGGCTAGCCTCCGAACACGAACCGCAGGACTGTCACGATGGTCGCGGAAATGAGGAATGAAATCGCGAGCAGTGTCCAATTCGGCCTTGTGCTTCCTTGAGCCCATCCAGCGAGCATTTTCATGCCCGTCAACATTCGTCTTGGGGAAGCCGGCGCAGGTGCGCTATGCCGAAGCTGGCGAGTTCTTCGGTATCGCTTTCTCGCGTTTCACCACTCCTGTGCAGATAGCGCTCCAGCAGGCAGCGGCGGCTGTCCTGTGTATCGACGTCGGGATGCGCCGCCCTGTACACCGTCCATGCTGTCTCTGCCGCCCTTCTCACCGCCACTTCGTCAACCATTCTCGCTCCGGCGATTGCTTACAGTCGGTGCCAACTCAGCACGACGGCGAAAGTTGCCAGTTCTTCCCGAAACGTCGGCCATAGCGGAGAAGCGCGCGGTGTGTCGCCGTAAATTGACGTTCAATAGATCAGTACATTTTTGTCCCGCAGCCCGGACTGGGCATCCATTTGAAAGATGGTAGCTCATCGTTTTGCTCCTCGACGGCCCGGAAGCGCCGCCGTGGTGCTGGAGGCTAAGGACCGCCGCGAACGATCAATCAAGGAGCTAGCAGGCCTATTCGCCGTTTGGACGCGAGGTCGTTTTTACCGCCCGAAGGCCATCCCGACGGGCGCCTTCGGCCACAATCATCTTTTTCCCGGTTGGGGAATACGTTGGAGGCCGAGAAGACACAAGCGAGCGATGAGGATGCGCCGCAGCCCCTGGCGGCAGGTAGAGCCACCGTCACTTAAGGCCGCGAGCCTCAACGCGTCGGGAACAATAAGCAATATTCGAGAGTTTGAAAACGCAGGGCAAAAAAGTCGATTCATGCAGCAGACGGCCGAGCGATGCTTTTGAATACAGCGGTGAGGACTGCAGGCTCTGACGGTAACAAAACGAGGAGAAGAACGATGAATGGTTTGATTTATCTGGTGGGATTAATCGTCGTCATCTTGGCCGTGTTGTCATTCTTCGGGTTGCGCTGAGATGGTTGAATCGATTGAACCTGGCGCAGCTTCCGTTGAAGTCCCCTCAAGGTATTTGAGCTGGACGCCCGTAATCCTCGGTGCCCTCATAGCGACCGCGCTTTCGTCAATTCTGCTGGCCTTTGGCGTAACGATCGGACTTGGCGTTTCATCGACGGCTCCGACTTGGCGGGACGCCTCCGCTGCGCTTTGGATATTGTCGGGACTTTATCTCATTCTCCAAGCCGCGCTGAGTTTCGGAGTGGGAGGCTATATTGCAGGGCGGACAAATGTCGGTCTGGCTGCTTTGGATACCGCCGAAATTGAACAGCGCGATGGTCTACATGGACTCGCTGCGTGGGCGCTTGCCGTTGTTCTCGGCGTAGCGCTTGCGGCCTTCATTGGAAGCGCGACACTAACGCGGCCGAACAGTAACTCATCGTCAGCACGCACCAGCGCTGCGGAGCCTTTGCTAAGCTACGAGATCGACCGCCTGTTCAGGCCCTTGCGTCGCGCCGCAAACGTAGACCTTCTGCAGGAACGTGCGGAGGCGGGAAGAATTCTCTTGACCTCGTCGAGCCACTCGGGAATGAGCAGCGAGGATCGATCTTATCTTGCTCAACTCGTTGCCGCGAACACCGGTCTCGCCGGCGCAGAGGCGGAAAAACGGGTCGATGCCGCGATTGCAACCTCTCAAGCGTCGATAGCCAAATCTCGACGGAGTTCAGTGATCCTGGCCTTCTCCGTCGCGGCGGCCATATTGCTGGGCGCGGTGATCGCGGTGGCCGCCGGCAGCGTCGGCGGCAGCCACCGCGACGGTGCAGCGATGCCGCATTGGATGGGTGCTCGCGGATCTGGAGCTGCCTATCGACGTGAGGTCGCGTGAGTTAGGTGGAACGTAGTAGATCGAATTGAATGCGCCGATCTTCTCGCTAACCTTGGCTGCCGCAAGTCTTGTACTGAACAGCGGCTAAGGCGGACGACGGGGGCTTTAGATTTCGCTTGGATTTATTAGGCCAAGCCGTTCGATGGCGCGTATGACGCCTGTGGGCGAAACCTGAAGCAAGCCGTCTACGCGAGCCACATGCGGGCTGGAGGTCACACACAGCAAGGCCCTCAACCTCACAATGGCCTTGCGCCAAGACCGGCCGTTTCGCCGGTCGGGTGTTGTAAGACGACGAGTTGCCTTTCGTTGCCGCGTGGATTCGCCACTGCTGACGGGCGCGATCTGGTGAACCCTCTAATCGAGTAATTCTTGCTTAGACGCGGCTCAACTCATTATTTCGTTGCCTGCGCGCGAGCTTCGCGGCGCTGAAGGTGAACTACATCAATGCCGGGGATTGGCTAGAGGTTAATTAACTCCAGCGCAGAACGCCTTGACTTAAAAATGATTTCTGCCGTATGGGCCCCTCCCGCGGACCACGATCTTTGGACCATTACTGATGTTGTGACGGCAAAGGCACCTCCTCGGTTGTTAGTAGCTAGCGTTGTTCATATGGAAATCTTTCATTTTGCGGAGCCCTTCAAGAAGGATCACAAAGTTACTGCGGCACTGGCCGGAAGATCCACTCGCGCCACACGGTCAGTAGTGCTGCCATAATGACAGGCCCTAGGAATAAGCCGAACAGGCCAAACGCAGCAATACCTCCGAAGATACCAACAAATGCTAGAAGAAAGGGAAGTCGCGCCGAACCACCGACCAGAGTGGGCCATACGAAGTGATCGCCAGCAAGCATAACGATCGCACCCCATAGAAACACCCCAGCGGCCGCAAACCCACTGCCTTCCCCGGAGAGCAAAACTAATGCCGCCGCGGTGAAAGCCAACCAGGCTCCGAACGGTAACATCGCGAATGCTATGGTTATTATAGTAAACATCACGGGGGTCGGTACGCCGGCGACCAAGAATCCGATACCAATAAGCAATCCTTCGCCCACAGCGACGAGAATTGTACCGTTGACCGTGCCGCGCGTCGCTTCGACCATTTTCTCGACGAGTCCCTCTCCTGGATCGCCGATAAGGCGGTCGCACGTCTCGAGGAAACGGCTCGTGACAGCGCGACCATTACGGAGGAGGAAATACAAGGTCAGAAGCGAGAACAGCAACAGAAAAAGACGATGAAGCAGCTGTGAGCCGAATGTTTTAAACAACTCCGACGCATTATCCGCGTTAACAGTTTGAAGCCATGCCGCTGCAGCTTTTGGATCCGAGAGGTTGGCGCGCCACCAAGTTTGCAGAGTTTCCGCAACGAGCGGTAGACGCGCGACCCAATCCGGCACCTCAACACCGCTCTCGCGGGCTTGCTTTAGCCACCTCACAAGAACGTCGCCTTGCTGCGCGATTTGGTAGATGGCAAGTGACAGCGGGGTGAACAGCACCAAAGCCACGATTGCGGTGAAGATGAACGCTGCCAGACTTGAATGACCTGACGAAAAGCGCGCCGCAAACTTAAGATACAGCGGCCACAGGGCAACTGCGAGAATGGTGGCCCATATCAGGGCCGGCAGAAAAGCTGAGGCGGTCCATGTCCCGAGGCCGAAAAGGACCAGGGCAAGCACGACCCGGGAGTTCCTACGCGCGTCAGCTCCTAAAGGTAGCGGCTTTCGCTCTGCTTTGGGTGACGCTTGTTCGATGTGCACCATCCGTCGCTTGCGCAACGCTTCCGTTCCGGCCTTTTCTACCATCCATCACGCCCCCGTTTATCGGGGAAGAACAAAAAAGACTGTCGTTCAGTTCCAATCGGGAAAATGTTGCAATGCCATGAACGAGCACCGGATTTCGATTCTGAGGGGCGGACGTTCGAATCGCTCCGAGGCCAACATGAATTGCCCAGCAAAATTCAGCTACTTCGCTCGGTATCGGCTTCGTTCTTTTGCAGATTTACGTGCTGCATCTCGTATCTGCTAAACCCCTTCGATTCGGGCTTTCCCTTTTAGTCACGATGAGTGCACGCAATACGGTATTAGCGAATCGCTCTATGCGCGGTAACGCCGTCGATGCGGCAAAATGCTGTGACGACACCTCCTGAAAACCAATCCATCCTGAGGTTCGCCGAACGGCCCGATGCCCCCCAAGGCTAGGGTTCGAGCGCGTGGCGGGGCCGTCTTCGTGGTTGTCGACGGTCCCGCTGTTCGTGCGCGGCCGCTATCGTCTCGTCAGCAAAATAGAACTGAACCTCTGCGACAGCTCGCCGCACCTATGAAGGCCAGCAACACAGGAGGCCATCATGCCAGTCGCACTGAAGCAGCCAACGCCCTCGATCGTCACAGCACCCACAACGTCGCCTTGGATGCATCTTGTCTGGTTCGGGGCGGCCGGACTGTTCGTATCGATCCTTGCAATGACCTACGGCTTGGATCTCAGCCCGGGTTTCTTCTGAGCAAAGGAGAACCGCCGGGGGACTGGGAAACCGGCGGATCGATATTTCAGTCAGTTCGCCGCAATCAGCCGACGCGCAGGTTTTCTGCCGACGTCTTTCCGCGGTTTTCCTGCTCTTCGTAGCTGACCTTGGCACCCTCGTTGAGCGTGCTCAGCCCCGCCCGTTCCACGGCCGAAATATGCACAAACACGTCCTTGCCACCTGTGTCCGGCTGAATGAAGCCGAAGCCCTTGGTCGCGTTAAACCACTTTACGGTACCAGTCGCCACATCGCTCTCCCTACGGCTATCGGCACAACGTCGCATGAAGCCACCGAGAGTCAAGAAGAGCACGCACGAGAGACTAGGACGGCGAGTTATCGAATGTGGCCACGCCTGCCTCTATGACCTCGATTTCATTCTCGACAGCATCCAGCGGCACGCGAAAATCGAAACCGGTCCGGCTTCGCAGGTCCTTAGCGATGCGCTTTCGATGATCCAGCAGACCGACCAGCGCCGCCCGATCACCAACCTGGATGTATGCGCTGACGATAAGCTCGATTGCTGGTGCCACTGCCGCCTCCAAAGAAAACCCGCCGGGTCGCTCCGGCGGCTCTGTCGTTTCGTCTACCAGCTAGCAGTAGGCATTACAGTGCCGCTTGAGATGAAGCTATCGGAGGAACCTTAAAGAAGGATCCCGACCGCAGTGCGGTGATGATGCGGTCGATGGTTTGGACCGCGCGTTTCGCGACACAGGCCGGCTGTGGTATTCGCCATCCGCTACCATGCAGTTGTCCTGATCGACGCCTTCTTGCATCGGCAAGAATTGCTGGAGTGACGCCCGGCCCAAGCAACGGAAGCCGAGAGGCTTCCGCGCTCCTGACCAAAAGGTGGTGAGTTCACGATGCCTACTATCGTCGGAGCACTTGTTTTCTGGAACACGGCATTGCTCATAGGGCTTAATGCCGCTCGGAGAGCCGATCGTAATTTTCTTTCACTATCGCTCTGAGGTCAGAGTAGACGTCTGATCGGGATGACCCAGCCGCAAGATCACGGAACGCCTGACTGAAGGCTTTCGTCTTTTCACGGACCATCAGATCAGCCTCATTCCATGCGGCCGTCCCGCCCAGCATAAAAACTTGCATACGCAATGCGACGACCCGGCTTGCTTCGAAGCCGAGAAGGGAAGCTTCGGTCATTGCGACGAGAGTAGATGCAAACATGTTGGCTCCCAGCTTATGAGCTCCCGTTCAAACGGGACGGGACTACGTTGGAACATCTCCTATTCAGCATCGTTCCCTGCAGTTGCACCGGTGGTCGTGCGGCCGGCGCCGCGCGCCGCATTCAGCGCTGTGACGGCGATTTCTCGAAGTCGATCCCGGGGAAAGTTCAGCCGAAGCATAGCCTGGAAGCCGAGTTCGTAGTTGCCAAGGATCTCCCGCTCGAGCGCTAGCGCAATCGCTTCAATCTGAGCGGGGGAAGGCGGCGGATCTGGAACGTCATCGGCTGGCAACGTTTTGGTGGAACCACCCGCAGCGAGGAGCGCCTCAGCCATCAAGACACCTATCTGGACGCTCAGCGCGCTTAGTTTCAACAAACCGTCGACAATATTGCGAGCAGGATCGTAACTCATCTGTCTAGCAATGGCGCCGCCGCGCCATTGCTGCTCCGAAAAGAAAAGCAACTAAGAGGGTCCCCAATGGCGCGTCCCGTGTGACCTTTGCCAGAATGTCTAACGGTCTGCCGGGCTTGCGACCCTCGTCGATCGCTGTGCTGACCCGGTCGGCGGCGTCTTTGACGCCGTCGATGACGACATCTTTCAAATCTTCGGCCGGCTCTGCAGGTGGTAGCGTTTTGTCAGTCATGTCGTGATCTCCTCGCTGCAGCAGCACAAGCTTGCGATCCGGCATATCGTTCCAAACAGTCTCGGAACTGTTCTCCAACATTCGCTTTGAACCGGCTCAACAGGGAGCTCGATCATGTCATCCACAGCCGTCGCGATATTAATCTCGGCAATTGTCGCAATTTCAGCGCCTGCTTTCGCCCAAGGTGGTGGAGGTGGCGGCGGGGGAGGATCTAGCGGCGGCTCGGCGGGTGGCAGCGCGTCTTCAGCTGGCGGCGCAGGATCGTCTGGCGCTGGTGCCGGCGGAGCTACGGGCGCTGCCAACTCCGGCAACATCGGGACCGGCAACATCAACAGCGTCACCGCGGCGCCATCGTCCTCAACCAGCTCGCAAACCTACGGACAGTCGCCGGCTGGCGCGGCTGCGACGAACTCGCTGAGCAGCACCAACACGGGCGTGATGGCCAATCCGAACGCTGGGCCGCCTTCTTTGAGAAATAGCGGCGCCAGCGTCGCTCCGGCCGGCCGGGTTGGGGACAAAACTCCGAGCCAAGATGCGAAGTGAGGCCGCGCACCAGCAGCCGCCTGTTTCCGAAGTTTCAGTTCAGACCATGCGCGGTAGCAGTCATACCCAGCGCTTAATCGACGTGGTGATGGCAGTCGGCCGCTAGCAGGCGAAATTCCCAGCGCCGACCAGGATTCACCAGCAAACATTCACGGGCACAATCCGCCAACCCCAACGGGTCCAAACCTGTCGATGACGAAGACACGGGTCACGCCAACCCGGACCCCAACCGCCAATGCCCCAGCCAGCGCTCGCCAGGCCCAGACCAAATCCCGCGCCGACGAACGCCGGCCCCCCCCAGCCGCCGCGCCATCCACCGCCGCGCCACTCACCTCCATGCCATTCACCTCCGTGCCAGCCGCCGCCACCATGAAACCCACCGCCGCCGAAACCGCCGCGAGCCGAAGCATCGGTTAGTGGAAGCAGGCTCATGGCGGCAACAGCAACTGCAAGGATTACTGTTTTCCGTAACATCGCCTGTCCTTTCCCGGTCATGGTCGCTCCCGGGACAATGACGCAGTTCGGGCTGTTTTGTTTCAGGTGACGGCGGAAGCGATGGCCTGGTTTCCAAGGGCGGCGGTAGCAGAAAGAGCCGGTGAATGTGATCGCTTCTCCCCGGTCCTGCACCGGGCGCTCGGCTGTGTCGGTGACAATTGCGGACTGGTTCGGCGTCGGTGCCTATCCGGCGTCTTGCGGAAGATCGCTTTTGCGACGGATCAAAACTGCCCCAGCTGAGTTTTTTATGGCTAACAGCACAGGAGATGAATATGAGCGTGGAAGGTAAAATCAAAGAAGGTGCCGGCTTCGTCAAGGAAGAGCTGAACGAACACGGCAAGGACGCGGAGAGCAAGAAGAAGGCCCAGCAAGGTCGCGACCTCCGCAACGAAGGCCGTGTCGAAGATGGCAAGGCTCCGAAGACGACACCGCCCGGCTCCGGTCATCCGGAAAAATAATGTCGGCAATTATCGAGAAAGCCCGCCCTCTCCGGGGCGGGCTTTTTGCTGCCTATCCGCATCGGCGCCAGTTGCCGAGCGGTACTTAGCAATAAAACGCTCCACAACAGAAACTCGGATAGCTGACGTAAGGTTGGAGTGGACTCGGTCGCGATCTATCCGCCTAGTCAGTGTTAACCGAGAGATACCTTCTTCGCTCGCAATCTCTGTCAACGCGTCCCAAAAGGCATCCTCGAGGCTAACGCTCGTTGACGTCCCGTTAGTTTGGGTGAAAGTTTGCTTTCGTGGCTTTATAGGTTTCCCCAGGTTAGCCATAACGATTGATCCCCTTAGTGCGCGCAAAGCGGAGCTACGCCCTTCAGCTCCAACATCTCTCCATCGATCGCACCGCACTCCGGCTTTCTGGCTGCCTATCGCCGACCTCAATTGCCATGAGACGGGAGGACGGCGACACGCCCGAGTAATGCAACCAGCTCCGCCTGCCGCCTTGTTTGAGTTTTGACGAACAGAGAGGCCAGGTGTGAGCGGATTGTCGTCCGGCTCAGACGCCGGGAGCGAGAAATGTCAAGCAAATTATGACCACGCGCCAATTCGACTGCAAGCTGGCTTTCCGCGGCTGTAAGGCCGAACAAGCGCCGCAGCGCCTCAGGCGTCGGCTCTGGATGAGCGTCAAGATCGAGCAGAATGATGGTGCTGGTTTCATCGGTCCAAACATTGATCATCTGGCTTACAAGCCTGGTGACGCCTTCCCTGAAGGAAGTCGCGAGCCATGATGTCGAGCCAACGGGAATTTGCGCTCCCGCGCGATTCACGAGTTGCTTGACGGCGCGATAGAGTGTTTCCCCGCTCGCGGCGCCACATTCGCGTTCCAATATCGCACGACCGATTGCGCTCACGTCAAGCAAACCGCCTCGTTTGAGTAGAACTTGCCCGCAGCCAATTCGCGCCAGGACCGCGTGTAGTACGTCACGTTGTCCAGCTAGGTCAGGCTTCTTGTCTGGATCAGCATCCGACCTGACGAGGGATGCGCGATTGGAAATGTTGAAGATTGATTCCCTGCATGGATGAAGGGATGCAATTGCGGCAGGCAATGCGGCACTCTGGGTCAAGTTCAACATTGCGTCTTTCCCTTTGCCTATTACGTCGTTTGAATGACAAGGCTTGATCGAGCCAAGAGCATTCCGACGTCAACGAGCCGTGTAAATGCCCCGCACGGAGTAACCCGACTGCACACCTCCCCGAAGCCTCGCAATCTAGTGCTCCGACTGACACAGAAAAATAGGAAGAGCGATGCAGAACCTTGCTCCCTTCTGCGCTAGGCGTCGGGCTAGAAGGCTCATGCACACTCGTACCCCATTGTGGCTACCCCCTGTGCCACGGGCGGTGCGACGTTTTCGCAAAGCGAACTAAATCTCAATAGAAGTATTGTACGCGGTTATTGGATGATGGGATGTGTTATGCGTATGCTCATTTTCGGTATCGCATTGTTGTTTGACGCGGACGCGTCGGCTCAGCCCATCCTTGCCCGTGAGCCCCACACCCTGCCCCCCTTTGCTGTCGTCTATGTCCAGAACAACAGCTGTATTTACGGCAAGGTACTGAGGGTCGTCGGCTCCCTCAAAGGCCTCCAGCGCAAACGTACTTGCGTTTCTGTGAGCTCCGCTCATGCAGAATTCTAATGCCCACCTCAAGGATCGCGCCAATCGCTGTGCTGGTTGCCTGGATCATCGCCGTCGCGGCTGCTGGCATTTTTCTAGTACGACTATGAGCATTACGCTTCTGCCGCGAACCGAGCGAAGTACTTAAGCGCATATGCCGGGAACGGGTTAGATGGCCGCGCGTACCAATGCGTTGCTGTCGTGACGAGAAACCGGCAAAACCGCCGCGTCCATCATCCCCGTTTTGGCCGGTTGTCACCCGGCGTATGCGTCAGACAATTCAGCCAAAGTAGAATAGTTTCTTGCTTTAAGATCAAAGAGCCACGACTTGCCGCGATCGAGGAGCTAGACCCAAGGAGTGCCGTAGTAATCATTGAGCGAGCGAGCCCGGTTGGTGTCCGACCAGTCCCAGTCGCTGTCATTGGCGTATTTCGGCGCGCCCTCGAGCTGAGCCTTCGTCACGTTGGTAACGTAACCCTCAAGATTGGTGTCGTACTTCAGCGTCTGCCAAGGGAGCGGATAATGCTCATCGCCCATCCCAAGGAAGCCGCCGAAGCTCAGCACTGCATAGGCAACTTTGCCGCTGACTTTGTCGATCATCACGCTTTCAATCGAGCCGACCTTTTCGCTGTCGGGACCATAGACGGCGGTGCCTTCAACCTTCTCGCTGCTGATCAGATTGCTCGTTTCGTTTGCCATAACGGCTCTCCCTCGTTTGAGTCTCGATAAAAACGGGAGAATCTGTCATTCGTTCCGGAGTGGCTCCAGTGTGATTTAGCGAAGCCCAGAGAGCCACGGTTATAGACCGACAAAGCCAGCCGCTCTGGGTATGCTGTAGCTCAAACCTGTTGGTGCCGCGCCGTAGCCCTTCAACCGCCGCTATCCCCGCAACTGCCATGCCGACGAAGGTCCGCTCTCCCTCATTGACGCGGTGCAGAATCCGCTTGGCGATGACGCATCGGTTTTCGTGACTGTCAAGGCAACGAGGTAAGGTCTCGCACGCTTTGGCATGCCAGTGGAGCAAGTGATCGCGAAGGTGCTGCAGTCCGGCTACTCGCTGATTTCCAAGCTCGAGGCCGACGATGGCCGATGGGAAGTTGAAGGCATCAAGAACGGCAAGAGGACGAACTTTCAGCCGGCCCGAAGAGTGACGTAATCATTGCCAGAAGCTGGCCGACTAATCTCCGCTGCTGTTCTTCGCTTTCCCTTTCTTTTTAGGTTTCAGCGCCTCAGCTTGAGCTCGGAACGCTTCGGCTAGATTGTGCATGCGTTCAGCGTGCTCGGTGTCTTCCGAGCGCAGAGCTACAGCCTCGGCTTTCTTAGCCTGCTTCCTGAGCGACTTCGTTGGTTTCATCCCACATTATATCGCGGCGCGCCCTTTAAGGAACGATGTTCCCTGACGTTGCTTGTTGGAGCAGCCGGACACCATCTCTCCAAGGTCGATAATCCGGTGAGGCCCGACGACATTGCCCCCGATGACGTCGGGCCGAATTATTGCGAGGTACCCCCGCTGCTCGATTGATCTCAAGCGCAATTCACTTTTCAGACTGACCATTTCTGATAATTTGTCACCGCTATGCCACAGACCCAAACGCCGATCTGTCCGAAATGCGGATCTGTCACTGCTTGGCTGCGGTCTACTCCGGCGGACAAGGGCATGGTCATCCATGCCTACGAATGTCCAAAGTGCAGCTTCATCCATGCCGCTGTTGGGCCAGATCCAGTGATCCAGGCCGAGGGCTGGTTGAACGGCGAGCTGCGACCGCTGGAGAAATAACCGTGACAAGGCGCCTGCTTGCGAAACCATGGGATACGGAAGACGTCGCCAAGCTGAAAGAGCTAGTCGACAGCGGAGCGTCTGCTCTACGTGCCGCAGCGGCGCTCGGCCGGCCCATTACGTCAGTCAAAAGGAAGGCGTGCGATCTGGGGATTTCGCTGCCAAGCGTCCGCAAGGTAAGGGCGGACCTGCGAGCCAAAGGCGCTATCGAAGACCTTCGACACCGATAGTCTGTGGGAGAAGCCTGAGCGCTTGACCGGAACTAATCCGCAACAGGACGTTTGAATCTGCCGTTCAGTTGCGGATTTGAGTTATGCCATGGTCGACGCGTTTTCCAGACCCCATTGCCCTCCCCGCTGGCGGTAAACTGGCCACCCTGCAGGATGCCGGCGAATACATCACCCGCCTGCCGAAGCAGATGCACGACGCCCCACCGTGGCAGAACGCAATGCACGTGTTGATACAGGCCGCCGAGTACGACGGGCCGATCGAGTTCGCACGCCTCGGCATGTTGCAAGCACTCTTTCCAGGAGGCACGCCGGTTTACCACTCCGTCGACAAGGATCCGAAGTGGCGCAACCGCTACAAGCTCGTGAGGGATCAATGATGCGCGACATCGACACCATCAACGACGCCATGGATGACGCTCGGGCCGTCTTACACAGCTCATGTGGCCGGGACCGCGGAGCCCGCAATTCGTCTTACAACGCATGCTCGAAATACTTGACCACGAAGACGTGAGCGCTGCACAGGAGCGGCTGCGCAAGGGCTACGGGCGCCTTCGGCTCGTGGAATAAAAATGGCCAGCTGTCCCTCAGGATAAGTCCGGCCATAGTAAACTAAAGTCTAGGTGAACGTTCCTGCGGCTGCTTATACCAATTTCGTGGAAGTCCTGCATTTGCAGGCCTACGCATTGAAATACCAAGCAGGTGAGCTTTGCACACAGTTGCCGCTCGCGTCCGTCCCAACTCTCTGGAAATATCGTCAGGAGATCGGCTGCCAGCCGGATCTCGTAACTTTGCAATATCATCATCGGTCCACACCCGATATTCGTGCGGCATTTCCATCCTCCATACCGACGCTACCTTCCCGGCAAAAAAAGATTATGCGCCGCAACATGGCGGTTCAATCATATTTTCGGTCTTGCTTGCTGAGGGCCAGACTCACGTCTGCCAAAGGTGGAGAGCGCATCGAATTGCGCAAAAGACCACTTTCGAGATTGTGGATCGATTAGTAGCGCTGTGCCGAGTGCGTCGATGGCTCTGACGACGCCCCAACGAGAAGCGATCGCAACGGCTGCACGACTGAGAGCGATATCTCGAAGGTGCGAAGAGTTTGCGAAATTCGGCGGGTATCGATCAGTGTCCGACCGGCTAAATGCTCTGGCGGTGAAATACCAGGAACGAGCGCGGAGAGTTGAGGAACGCGCCGGAGTGTACTTAAATGACGACAGGCCGTCGTTCAGTTTGCGGAGAAGGCGCCGCCGTTGTCCTGAATGACTGCCGACTGACCTTCTGCGATCGGCCACCGTCTGTCCAACAACTCTCGCACCTCTTGCCGGACCACTTCCGTACCCGAGTAGTAACCAAGGCAGAGGCCCGCATATCCGCCGATCAGAAAACAAGCGAAGCAAGCCATTAATGTTATCCACATCGCAGGGCCTCCATGCTTCATGGACCTTAGCTCTTCGCCGCATGTACACGAGCTTCGACGTCGAAACGGTATTCTCCCCGCCCGCAGCCGGCGACGTCAATGATAACCGGATTTCTGTCTCAAGTCGCTTAGTTTCTCGCCGGCTGAGAATCGCTCCGTAAACAAGACCGGGTCATCCGGGTCGCCCTCTCGGGCCTCGTGGGCTACTGAACGGTTACGCGCGCGATCCCGCCCATGCCGATTGCGTTGGCTGCTGCTCGAGACGGGTCGATGCAGCCCCTCGATGAACGGGCCGGTCCGTGATGCGGACCCGCACCGATCTGCCGTTGTTCTTGTTCGTGACCGTGACGTGGCTACCGAAGCGCCGGCTCTTGTGCGCGGCCATCAGGGCGCAAGCATTGAACCGTTCGCCCGAAGCCGTCCTACGGCCGTGGTAGCCATCCCCAACGCCGTACTGGCTGGCGACGCACGTTTCTTCCTTGGTCAACTTGACGCCAATCGAGACAACGCCTTCGAGAAAATTCTGGGCAAACGCCGGTGAATTGAAAAAAATGCGCACAGCAAAACGCACGCGGAGAACAGGCGGATCAATGAGTTTCCTTGGGTTGCGATGCTAGAGGTCGATGGTCGGCGTGACCCTAGAAGCCACGCTTAGGCCAGGCCCGGCGCTCATGGATTCGGTTGAGCGTCGGGCCATTTCGCTGCCGGGCTTGGTTGGAACTAAATCCGTTTTTGCCAATTTTTTCCGCGGTCGGCAGTTTCTGTCGTGGGCTGCCTTCCGGGCTCGGCGGCGTACCCTTGCACCCAACTCGACCGCCGCCGGGCCTCTCTAAATTTCCATCACCGGGCTCGGGATCATTCCGCACCGAGTTCAGTGAGGCGGCCCGGCGGCCGATCCCATCCGCCGTCGGGCCGATCTTCCCCGAGGAACGAATTAGGTTTGCGTTGATTTTTTACGAAGCCGGCAGCTTTCCTCAGCGGCTGTTGGTTAGGCTCGGCGCCTGAGTCCAAACGGGCGCTGGGCCGCCTCTTTAAGCGTGCGCGCTCGGACGAATTCGGCTCTCCAAAAACCTGTCAAGGCGAACGTGATGCCAGTCCCAATAGCGGCGCACGATCTCGGGGCCTTCTCCTCGATGATGAAGGATTTGTTCTTCGAGGACGGCGCTTCCTTTGTGGCGGTGATGGCGCACAAGGCCTGATGTTAGATTTGCGCTCCGGTTCGACCCCGCGTTTGCCTTTTCCACGAAGAGACCCGACCGGGGCCCTAAACATCTGGACTTACAGCGCGCCGATTCCCTAAGCTATCTTATCCCAACTGGTTTGGAATCCGATGAAACAACATCCTTCGAGGATGGGGCTAGGCATTGCGTTAGGGGTGTGCCTTGGAGCTGTCCTCGGCATTGCCATCAGGAACGTGACCGCTGGCATCATTATCGGCATCGCCGTAGGGGCCGTGATTGCTGGTTACGCAGATCATCGATCCCGGTAGCAAGCGCACGCCCGGCTGCTCCCCATCTCTCCAAGGAATATGGCGCGCTGGTTGTCGTTTTCCCCTTATGTCCGACGAAGACGAGCCCGTCACCGAGATCGCCGCTCCGCCCGTTTTGGTCCCCGAAACCAATCGATTGTGGCGGTTAACGCCTGCATTGAATCTGCTTGAGAAGAGCAGACAGATTGCCATCGTCCCCGCCGAGACCGAGGGGGTGGCTCGCGCCATTGCGACGAGAGCAGATCCCATGGGACGGGATTGGCGTGATCGCGTCTCGTTCGCAGCGGATAGCATCGAGACGACCGAGCGGCACGTCATCGGCGACGTAATATTTCGATCTATCCCGCAGCAGCCTCCTCCAAAGCCGAAACGAACCAAGAAGGCCTAACCATGCCCAAGAGAATGACTGAGCATGAACTCGAGATGTGGGCCGCAGATCTACTGATGGAAGCGCACGCGATCGCTCCATGCCCCACCACGGCTATATGCGTTTGCGACACAGCCATCACGCTGTGGACTACGCTCTGTCGCTGGCAGAACACCGAACATCCTCGGGCAAAAAGGAGCGGATCGCGGCGGTCGAGAGCGTGCTCGATGGGCTGAGTGATGAGTGTCCCGCATGCTGACACCCAGCTTGCCAGATCTCATCGACTTTCCAAATGTCGTACCGCGCTCGGGTAAGCTCAAAGCATGACAAAGAAACCAGCGGCTTCCCTGCATGACAAACCACTCAACATGCCCGCCGAGGATGACCTCGAAGCGCTGCTGGCCCTCGATGTGGGCGTGATGTCGATACACGATTCCCCGCTCCTTGGTACTCTGACGTTAGTCACCCGAGATGGGCACTACGATTTTCTGATCAACGAACAGATCGCCAACGAACTGGTCCAAGAAGCACGAGCTCTTCTCCGAGGCGATAGCCCGTCTCTGGTCGAACGTAACGAATAGTCAGATTGCCATTGGTCAGTAGAGCTTGTTGCCCACATTCCGAAGAAACGGACTTCGAGTGCATCCAGGTGCGGATCGCCGACACTCGCAACAACAGGACATGATCGCTGCAGCGCGAAAATCGAGGACGATAGACAGAAGAACGAGAGTACGGGTTAGAAAAATGCTCCGCAGCGACATCACTCGCCCATTGAATGCGAAACCCGCCTCGCTCCGGTGCAGCGGGCGGACAGCTTCAATACCGAAGTCTGGATACCGGCGGTGTCCCGCCTCGATCCGTGCCCATGATCAGGCCTGTCACGCCGGCATGTTCCATCAAGGCTTGCTTGATCAGCGGGATGCTCAACGTCGCTCTTCCTGCGTATGGAACCAGACGGTAGCGGGTGCCGCACGCTTTAATTTGTTCCCGCCTGCCGCTCACAACTTCGGCGCGATCGTCCCCGTGTGTGCCTTTTGAGAGACGGTAGTGGGGCGTATTAGTTCATACGATCTCGCTACAGATTCAAAATGGAGCGACACATGAAAAAGTATTTACTCGCAACGGCCGCGCTACTTTTCGCTGCAACGTCGGCCTCGGCTGCCGACATGGCTGCACGTCCCTATACCAAGGCGCCCGCAATGGCGCCCGCGATAATCTACAATTGGACCGGCTTCTATATCGGCGGTCACGTCGGCGGCGCCTTCCGCGGCAATTCGAACAACGTTCTCGGCGGCGGTGACGACGGTCGCTTCATGGGCGGCGGTCAGATCGGTTGGGACACGCAGTTCGCGCCTAACTGGGTGTTTGGTCTGGAAGCGAACTACAGCTTCATCGACACCAGCAGCAGCTTTGCAAACCGCGGTCTCGGTTCGGTTACCGGCCGTCTCGGTTACACATGGGGCCCGTCCCTTCTTTACGTAAAGGGCGGTTACGCCTGAGCCGACTCGCGCTTCACCAACGGCTTCACCGGCGATGGTGGCCGGGATGGCTACACAGTTGGCGGCGGTCTCGAATATCTGTTCAGCCAGAATTGGTCGGGCAAGGTGGAATATCAGTACTACGATTTCGGGACGACTAGTTTCGTCACTCCGACGTTTGCTATCGGCGGCTTCCGAAACGACGAGCACACGATTAAAGCGGGCCTGAACTACCGCTTCAATCTGGGCAACTTCGGCACCGGCACCTTCTAAACACTGACGTCAGTGAGAGGCCGGCAAATGAATGCCGGCCTTTTCTATTTGCCAGACGATTGGCGAGACAATCAGAACAATTACGGCCGCCGCGGACATCTCCGTGGCGGGCGCATTTCTTCAATCAAGGTGAGAGTTGTCAGTCAATATACCCTCAGCCAGCGCACATCGTTGATCGCCCTATCCAGACCTGCCCCTGGTTCTGACACCTCATCTCGGAGTCGCCGAGCGCATCGAGCACGATGATTGCACGTTTGATGACCACCTTAAGGGCGGCGTGAAACATGGCGACAGAGTGATCATTCATTGCTGAACCTTCGCGACCGGGAACGATCCGCCACAGCGGCTGTTTTCTGGAAAACTCGCCGGAGCCAATCGATGAAAGTGATACTTTCTAAAAAGGAGCTGGAGCGCGAAGCCCTCGCGGAGATGAGAAAACGCCCAGGTTGCGAGACGCTGAAGGCAGTCGACGTCCAATACAGTGACCTTCGAGCCGATACGAATTGGACTCTGTATGCCTTCACAGAAGGCCGAATTGATCCGGGTGCTTTGCATAGTGCGCTGGAAATGACCGTAAACAAACTGCGCCATCAATATGAATTGCGCGCCCCGGAGTGATCCCTTACAGGAAGTCAGACTCCCACCTCGTCCTGAAGTCTGACCTCCATGCTTAAAAAGAAAGCGACCGCCAACGAGCTGATCTGGCTCTTTCACGAGAAGCTTGCAGGCTCCAACTTTCCCAATGCCGGGATTGCGATTATTCCAATCGGTAACGGCAATTGGTCCGCGCTGACGAATGCCACCGAACGCCGGCACTATCCCGATCTGGCAAAGACTGTGGTGCGAATAGAGAAGCAGCTCCGCGCTCGCTACCTCCTGAAAGAAGTTTGACCTCCCTTCACGGGCGGGAACTAAGCCGGCGATTGCCTGTTCTATGGTCCCATCGACCAAGGCTGCATCTTGAACAAGACCAACCAGTTTGACCTTCCTACGCTGCCACATGCCCAAGCCGCCGAGCGCTCTCGAATGAGCGACGACCAAAGCCTGATCAAGGCCCGTTACTGCAGATCGATCCTGAAGGTCGCCGCGATCAGCACCGAGCAGGAAGCCCGCATTTTGCTGAACGGCCTGGCCACCGAGCAGGTTACCACGAACACCTCTCCCGCGATGGCCGAGGCTGAACGAGTAGCTTTGACTGCGATCCGCGATCTGGCTGGATATCAGCACAGCCGAAGCGTCCCCCAAAGCTCCAGCGAGTGGATGCGTGCCGCGCGAGCAATCCAGTTGTGGCTAAACGTTCACGATCAATAGGCATCGTGCGCGCGGAATGCGGAGAAACGGACGCGTCCGATAGCAAACAGCAAAAGACATCTCGTGAGCTGTAGCTTCTGTATCGGAACGGCCTTTTTCGAAGCTCGTCTTAAAAACTTCATTAAAGGCACGCGCCGCTAAGGCATCCGGCGCCAGACCTTTACCCTACGGTACGCGGTACGCAGTTGCGTATCTGTGATGCGTACCTCGCCGTCCGAAAAATAGCTCAAGTGGCGGATGTCGTTGAGGTTTCCGCCTACTCGTTTTGTGATACGCAGTATGCATTTTCCCCAGACAGGAAAAAATCTGCGCGTGAGGAGAGCGCCGGTCCTTGGCGATTGCGCCTAAAATGCTTTCAGACTTTCCCCTACGATTAGACAAAGCTGGTTTAGCTCCCCGAAAAACCGGCGGCCGGTCTTGAGGCAGCGCTCATTTCCGGCGCAGCATTTTCGCGATTCAGGCGCTCGCGCATTTCCTTTCCGGCCTTGAAGAACGGAAGGCTCTTTTGGTGCACGGTAACATGTTTTCCAGTACGTGGGTTGCGGCCTGCACGAGCGGGGCGATGCCTTACCGAGAATGCGCCGAAACCGCGAAGCTCAGCCCGATCACCGCGCGCCAGCGCAGCGACGATCTCATCGAGAATCGCGTTCACGATGTTCTCAAGGTCCCGCTGGTAGAGGCGCGGGTTATGTTTAGCGATGCGTGGAACAAGTTCGGATTTGACCATCGTGACGTCGGAAATTTGGCGGGAGGCCGCATTTCCTCGATCTGACTTGCACTGTCAAGATGCAATAAATTGGGGAATCGTCGAAAAACCTGACGCGGCGAGACCTGTTGATCTGCACTCATCAATCTTGGAGCGGAACCAAATCAACCACTTCTGTTTACATAATCCAAGTGCGATATCCCAATCGATTTCCTGTCTGTTCCCGATATTGAGGCTTCCGTGCACCTTCGATCTGGCCGATGGGCATTAGCCGAGGAGCGTCAATTGATCGCGTCGATCGAGGGGAATACGTCGGCTGCCGGAGCTCCTGTATCTGTTGTTTTCGTTCAGCTTAAGGCGCCGCAGCTTTGGTTTTAGAGGCCGTCAAGCAACGCCCTGACCTTTTCTGCAAGATCGTTGATTGTATAAGGCTTTGAGATGAGATGCGTACCCGCATCCAGAACGCCATTATGGACTATGGCGTTTCGCGTATAGCCCGTGGTGAACAAAATCTTGGCGTCGGGCAACAGCGGTTGGAGGACTTTTGCGAGCTCACTGCCTGTCATTTCGGGCATCACAACGTCCGTGAAAACCAAATCGGGCCGTGAGCCGTTCTCAATGAGGTGAATGGCTTCTCGCGCGCTTGCAGCTTCTATGACCGAATAGCCAAGTTCTCGAAGCGTCTCGACAGAGATCGCTCGCACGCGTTCTTCGTCCTCAACCACCAGGACCAGCTCTTGATGCTGCCCCACGTCTGCGCGCACCGCGCCAGTCGAAGCATCGGTCGTAACCTCGCCGTAGAAACGCGGCAGGTAGATTTTTACGGTGGTGCCAACATCAAGTTCCGAATAAATCTTCACATGACCGCCCGACTGACGCACGAAGCCGTATACTTGACTAAGGCCAAGGCCCGTGCCTTTTCCGACTTCTTTGGTCGTGTAGAACGGATCAAAAACTTTGCTCAGCACATCGCTGTTGATACCGGTACCGCTGTCGGTCACTGCGATGAGAACGAACTGTCCCGGTTCAATTGAGTATTGTCGGGCATACGCCGCATCCACAGACGCGTTCATCGTTTCGATCGTGAGTTTTCCTCCTTGAGGCATCGCGTCCCGCGCATTGACCGCGAGGTTGAGTAAAGCGCTCTCAAGTTGAGCCGGATCGGCTTGGACGTTCCACACCCCCGCTGCGAGCACTGTCTCGATTGCAATGGTCTCGCCCAGCGACCGATCGAGAAGCTCGCTCATACCCGCGATCATACGATTCACTACGATGACTTCTGGAGCTAAGGGCTGCAGGCGGGAGAAAGCCAGCAAGCGCTGGGTTAAGGTAGCGGCCCGGTTAGCGCCGTCCAAGGCTCCGTCAATGAAGCGGGTGATGTCAATGTCACCCTTTGCCAGCTTCCGGCGGGCTAGATTCAAGCCTCCGATGATCACGGCGAGCATGTTGTTAAAGTCGTGAGCTATCCCGCCAGTCAATTGGCCAACCGCCTCCATCTTTTGGGCCTGTCGCAGCTGCTCCTCCGCCTTCGAACGTTCGGCAATCTCTGTGGCCACGCGCTGCTCGAGATCGATATTGAGCGCCTGCAGCTCCGCCTCGGCCCGTTTTCGCTCGGCGAGCTCCCTTTCGACAGCCGCAAACAGCCTCGCATTGTCGATGGCCGTCGCCGCGTGTCCCGCAATCCCCAAGAGAGCAGCCTCATGCTCTTCTTGGAACTTGCCGATTTCCTGATGGCCGAAGAACAGCCCCCCCAAAACGTCACCGGTGCGTGAGATGACCGGTACCGCAAGGTACGAGCGCACCGGAAGGTGGCCTTCGGGCATTCCTTTGCGGGGAGCGTTCTTGCCGTATCGCGGGTCGGCGAGGATGTTTTCTGATCGTACAACCGCCGTGCCAAGAAACGTCGGCTCAAACACTGCTGTATTCCGCGGCATCGGAAAATTCGCGAATGCAGACCGGGGCGCGCCGGAGAGCGCGTAGAGCATGTAGCTCTCGCCCTCGGGCGAGAGAACATTGTAGAAGAACGCGCCAAATTCCGCACCGCAGAGCTCCAGGCCGGCATCCGTAACGGTCTGGACGATGGTCTCGAGATTGCGTTCCCTGGCGACGGTTGCCCCCGTGTCATTCAAGATCCTGAGATGTCGTTCGGATTTCTTGCGCGCCGTGATATCGATGACAGTGCCAACAAAGCGCACTGCGTTGTGATTGACGAATATTGCGTCACCCGTTGCGGCGAGCCATCGTTCGATCCGGTCCTCGATTCCAATCGTCCGATACTCGATGCGATATGCAGCCGAGGAGGAGGGGTCCAAGGTGTTGGTCACCGCGCGATGAACGCGTTCGCGATCGTCAGGATGCAGCCCCGCAAGAAACGATTTTTCATATGAAATCTCGGCTTCGGATGAAAGGCCAAACAGAGCTTTGCATCTCGCGTCCCAGCGAAGGACGTTATTTAACGGGTCAAAGTCCCACGTTCCGATACCGGCTGCGTTGTTAGCTAGGCTGAGGCGTTCTGCGGCTTCTCGCGCGGCTTCTTCTGAACGGACTCGCTCGATATGAGCCCACGACCTTTCGGTAACCTCCGCAAGCAGGGCCAGCTCGCCAGCCGCCCAGCGATGGGCGGCCTGATGATGTATTGCCATCAATGCCGTTAAGCGGTCCTCTTTCACGAAGGGCATGCAAATAGTGGATCCGATCCCAATATCTTGGAAGGTTCGGGCTTCTTCCGGCTCCAATTCTTCAAGATTGTCATTGATGATCAGCGGTCGGCCGTTACCCAGCTCCTGAACAGCTTTTCTGCCGAAGTCAGCAAGGCTGTAGTGACCTAAGATGTGTTTCGCGCCAGGTGCTGCCCAGTCGCCGCGAATAGTAAAGCCATCCTGATCTTCATCCATGTCGGCATAGGCGCAGTTAGACACATTGAGGTGCTGGCCTAGCATCCGGGTCGTGACTGATAGAATCTCGTCGGCCCTCCGGCACTTCGCAGTTTCTTTGCCGAGGTCATCCAGAAAGACAAGACGGGCTTCATTCGCCCGAATAGTTGCCTCTGCCCTACGCCGTTCTACCGCAGTCCGGGTCCGGTCAGCGACCTCCCGCATGAGGTCAAGTTCGGCGTCTGACCATTCTCGTGCTTCGGCATTGTTGAGATAGAGCAATGCCACCACGCCGTTTGGCTCAAGGATGGGCATGTTCACCAAGGCGCGTGCCGAAATAAGCTCAAGGGCCTTCGCCTGATGTCCTACCCGACCATCTTTTTCGGCGTCGGCGAACACCACGGTTACGCCGCGCTTCAAGTCCTCAATGTAGCTGCCGTAATCCCGGAATTGCAGAACCCCAGCCAGGCTTTTTATGCCCGGCGCATTCCAGTCCCGGCTTATCGTAATGGTTTCAGCGGAAAGGTCGATCGTGCCGTAACCCGCGCGGCTGACACCGAGAGCCCGCCCCAAGGTCTCCGCGGCGGAGTACGCAAGATCGTCAGGGTCTGATATCTGGCGGATATGATCGCCCAATGCGGATAGCACATCACTGCGCAGCCCCGAAGCCATCATTGCCGTCATGCGAAGGCCTCAGCTGGCGGCAGCTGTACAAGGTCGCGACGACTCGAAGCGTTTCGAACGGGACTGAGAAAAAGGCTCACGTGACCCCATAAATTCAATAAAATTCGGAATTTGGTCAATTCGTTGCCGGCCGTCAGGTTCCAATTATCCGTTTGGCCAGGTTAGCTGACCGCCGCGATTGCCAAATATTCAGCTGATAGGGTTTGCGGCTGTCAGAGAGTTGAGGAGTCCGTTCATCCCAGACAAGGAATGCGTTCATACCGCTTGGGCATCGGATGGCATTGCCGTCGAAGAAGGAAAGCCAGTGGTGAAACGCCCCCGTCGGCGCTAGGAGCCCGCCGCATCTGGCGGGATCAGTCGTCTCGACCGCGATCGGCTAATCGCCCCTTACTAGGCGTCATGGATCGACGTAAGCTTAGTGGTCGCCTCCTTCACTCCTTTCTGTTTGAGACGGCGATCAGCGATGTAGAGCGGTCGACTGGGCGGTCAAGAATTCGCCCGCGCGGAAGCCAAAAAAATTTGCCCCACCCCCCTTGAAACTTTCCGCCAGTTTTTTTTATTTTAGGTGCGCTGGACGCCAGAGGTTGGGTCCAGCGTGAGGCGGACGCCGGGGGTGTCCGGCGCCCGCTCATACCCATCTTGCTCATTGGAGGATTTGGCTATGAAGACTTACGACTTTGCTCCGCTTTGGCGCTCAAGCATTGGCTTCGACCGCCTGTTTGACCTCGTGGATGCCGCTCAGCGCGCGAACGAGGACAGTTTCCCCCCATACAATATCGAACGTGTCGGGGATGACCGATACCTCATCTCGCTTGCTCTGGCGGGTTTTTCGCCGGACGAGATCAGCTTGACGGCAGAGCAGAACGTTCTGACGGTCGAGGGCCGCAAAGGCGAACAGAAGCGCGACTTCCTGTTCCAGGGCATTTCTGGTCGCGCGTTCAAGCGGCAATTCAACCTCGCCGACCATGTCCAGGTAACCAGCGCGACTTTCGAGAACGGCCTTCTGCAGATCAACCTGATCCGCGAGATTCCCGAGGCCATGAAGCCGCGAAAGATCGCCATCAACGCAGGTCCGCGCTCAAACGTCGAGCAACTTGAAGCCAAGGCGGCCTGACGCCTATTCGATCACTTCGTGCAATCGTTCCGCGATGGCTTCGGCCGTCGCGGATTTGCGCGACATTTGGCATGGCGCGTTGATCACTCGCGAAATCGACAGGAGGCAGGGATGACCCAGTTCGCACTTCCAGCCTTGGCCGCTGGAGAAGGCCTTACAAACTATCTCACCGCGATCAAGCAGTTTCCTCTCCTCAAACCTGAAGAGGAGCTCGCCTACGCCAGGCGCTTACGCGAACACGGCGACAGGAACGCTGCCTATCATCTTGTGACCAGCCATCTCCGGCTGGTCGCCAAATTGGCGATGCGCTATCGCGGCTATGGGCTGCCCATCGCTGATGTCATTTCGGAAGGCAACATCGGCCTGATGCAAGCCGTGAAGCGATTTGATCCGTCTAAAGGTTTCAAGCTTGCGACCTACGCCACCTGGTGGATCAAGGCAACGATCCAAGATTACATCCTGCGGTCGTGGTCGATCGTCCAGATTAGCGCCAAGTCCACCCAAAAGCGGCTGTTCTTTAACCTGCGTCGCTTGAAGAGCAAGATCGCAGCGCTCGAAGAAGGCGATATGCAGCCCGACCACGTAGCAACGATAGCGCGCCGCTTGAATGTGCCTGAACGCGAGGTCATTGAGATGAACCGGCGGTTCCTCGGCGACATGTCGCTCAATGCGGCTTCACGAGTGGACGAAGAAGAAGGCGCTGAGTGGCAGGAGCGCTTGGCCGACCCAACGTCGAATTTTGAAGACGACGTCGCGGAACGCAGCGAACTTAACTGGAGGCGGCAGATCCTCGGGCAAGCGCTCGCCCATCTGAAACCGAGAGAGCAGCGTATCATCGAAGCACGATGGCTGTCGGATACCCCTCTTACACTTGACGACCTGGCCGCAGAACTGGGCGTGTCACGCGAGCGTGTGCGGCAGGTGGAAGTCAGGGCACTCGAAAAGGCCCGGGCGTATGCAGCTTTGCTGGCCGGAGACATGGGCGCGAAGTAATTCGATCCGAGCGGGCTCGACGGGGGCGACATTAGCTTTCCAAGCGCTCCCCCCATTGGGAGATGGTGAGCGCAATTTCCGCCACTACGTCCTGGTCGGTCCGTCCGCTGCGGGCCGGGATATGAAAGCCGTGATCGGCGCCATCGATTAGGTGAGAGGTTGCCCTCGATCTCAGTCCCTTGCAAACTTGGCGAAGGAGCACGGGCTCCGCCAACTTATCACGCGTTCCCTGGATGAAGAGCATGGGGATCCGAATGCCTGCAAGGTGTTCGGCCCTTGTGATCGAAGGTTTACCGGTCGGATGTAGGGGGAAACCGACAAAGGCCAGCCCGCGCACATCTTCGATCGGATCTTCTGCTTGCGCCTGCGAGGTCATGCGCCCGCCGAATGACTTGCCACCCGCGATAATAGGCATGCCGCGGCATCGACGGCGGGCGTCCGCCACGGCCAATCGTATGGCCGCATGCGCAACAGCCGGAGTGTCGGGGCGTTTGCTGCCCTTCTCCATGAACGGGAACTGGAAGCGCAAGGTCGCGATGCCATGGCCATAAAGCTTTGCAGCGACATCTTCCATGAACGGGTGCGTCATGCCTGCGCCTGCACCGTGGGCGAAGACGAAACAGGCTTGCGCGTTCCGCGGCTTCATCAGGAGGGCTGAAAGCGCGAGCGCGTCCTTGCTCTTCAGCGTCAGGGGCGTTACGCGCGGCAGCCGGGTGTTCATTTCGCTGTCGAGCGCTCGCCGAATCGCTCCTCCTCCAAGCCGAAGACCGAGCGACCGCCGAGCGCGGAGGATGCCTGTAATTCGCCATCCACGAAATCCTCGAAGGACGGACCGCTTGCCGTTTGTTCGAGGCGGCGAGCCTGGTCGTCGAGCCGTTTCAGAGTCTGCATCTCCTCGTCTCGGCCGAGCTTGGCGTTCTGGACGGCTGTCTTCAGCACGCGGATGGTCTCGTCGTAGACCTTGATCGGCACCGGGTACGGGTGACGATCCTTGCCTCCATGGGCGAGTGAAAACCGCGCCGGGTCGCGGAAGCGGTACGGCGCGCCATGGACGACCTCGGCCACCATCGCAAGCGAGCGGACCGTCCGTGCGCCGACGCCCGGCGTGAGCAGTAGCTCGGGAAAGTCGAGCGGCCCGCGCTCGGCAGCCGCGGCGAGCGTGCCATGAAGGCGCCGGGTGAACACATCGCTCGAGCGGACATCGTGATGCGCCGGCATGACGAGATGCGGCAGGAGGGGCTGGGCAGGCGCGCTGCCAGTCAGCGCCGCGAACTCGTCGACGATGCCGTCGGGTCCCAAAGCCCTCAGCAGGTCCAGTTGCGCTGTTCGGGAAGGCGCGGCGCGCCCATCCGTCAGATTGACGACGTTTCCTTGAAACGGACCATCGATGGCGCTGTGCGGTTCATCGACGAAACTCGTCAGGTTCTCGGAATGCCAATGATAGCGACGGGCCTGTTTCTTGTCGCCGTTCATGCCCTGCTGGACCACCGTCCATTTGCCCTCGTCGGTGACGAAGAAGCCGTGCAGGTAGAGATCGAAGCCATCCTGGACCGCTGCGCTATCGACCTTGGCGACGAGACGGCTCGCGCGCGTCAGGGCGGCCCCGTCGAATCCGATGCGGTCGCCGAGCGCGTGAAGTTCGTCAGGAGTTTTCCGCGAATGCTGGCCCCGACCTCCGCAGACGTGGATGCCGAGTTCGTCCTGCAGCGGACCCAGGCCGCGCTTGAGAGCACCGATGACGCTGGTCGTGATCCCGGACGAATGCCAGTCCATTCCCATCACGGCACCGAAGGATTGAAACCAGAACGGATGGGACAGCCGCCGCAAAAATTCGTCGCGACCGTAATGGTGGACGATCGCCTGGGTGACGATGGCACCGAGCGCTGACATGCGCGAGGCCAGCCATGGCGGAACCCGTCCACCATGCAAAGGAAGATCGGCGCTGCCGGTCCGTTTCGCCATTCGTCCTCGATATCCGATTCTTTGCCATTTAGGGGCTACGCTCGACCATCGTCCGGAAGGTGATGGAGTAGCGTTTGGCTTCGACGGCCGGAATGCTGTGTTCCCATACCGACCGCGCCTCGCCGGACATCATGTAGATCGAACGGGACTTCGCTTCGAGGGTGAAACGCTCGAACTTGGTCGAAGCGGGCCTGCGAAATCGGAACTTGCATATCGCGCCCAGCGACAGGCCGAAGATCCGGTCGAAGTGCGGCTTGTCCCTGTGCCAACCGATCCCAACGCCGACGTCGTATTCGGTGCAGAGGACTTGCTGTATTCGCGTACTGGGTCCACCGAAAGTCTCGACGCGATGTGAGACATCGGAGAGCCATTGAGGAATTGGCTCGGCTTCAACGAGGTGGCGTGCCGTATAGTCGTAGCTGAACCCGAAGGAGGCTACGCGACGCTTGCCCTCATACTGGCCGAACTGAAACGGCTGGAGGGGCAAGTCGGCCACTTGGGCTATAAGGTCGAGCGCTTCCGCTGCCGAAACGAAGTCTTCGGCATACCGGAGTCCATCGGGACCTGGCGTGTTTTCCGCAAACAAACTGAATTGGTCGGACAGTGGATTCTACCAAGGCTGTGGATCTACGACCTAGTTATGGAGCCGCAGCGCAAAGTCAAAGGTCAGGGGGATCCCGCACATCATAACCAACCAAATAAGAACGGGGCGTACGCGATCGCGAGGAGAATAAGCGCCAGTGGAAAAGCCGTTGCAATGAAGATTGTATCCATGTTGCGAGGCTGCATGGTTACGAAACCGAACAATCGGAGTTCCGTTCCAATTCCCGCCTCAGTCGCCGCCCTTCTTGGCCCGACGTAGCGCGGCGCCCAGCTTCTCCCGTTGCTGCTCCCAGCGCCGTCGTTCGGCCTCCGTGCGATTGTCGATTTCGTCGCGTTCCGCCTGTATCGCGGCATCTCTCGCGTCGTGCTCCTGTTCAGCGGCATCAAAGGCTACTTGTGCGCTTGCAACCTGCGCTGCTTTCCGGTCTCGCTCCTTGATCCTGGCTCGCTCTTCCTTGCGCTGGTCGGCTTCGCGTTTCCGCTGCTGTTTGTCGAAGATGGCCGCGGCTCTACGTGCTTCCGCGTTGTCGACTTTGGTCGCTTTGGCCTGAGGAGCCACCCGCTTCCGCGGAATTGACACTTTCTTGCCGGCCGCAAGGCCTTTCGGAAGTTCGCTCGTCTCCTTGAACGCGCCATTGGTGCCGACTGCTCTCCGCAAAACGATGCCGGGATGCGCGATTGTTGCCGAGACGATTGCAGGGTCGTCGGTCTCCTCGGCGAAGCCCTGGTGAAACAGGTTGCTGTCGGCGCCCCAGATCTCGAGCGCGGCCTTCATGGACGGCGCGGCAACGGCCAGGTCGAAAAAGCCGATCGATGTCTGGTAGGTCTTGAGCTTCCGGGCCATCACTCGCAGGCCGGACAGGTGTCCGCTAGGCCATCGAGTACTTTCTCGATGGCTTTCACCCGTTGCTCCTTGTTCTTACCGGAGAACTTTCGATGTTCGGCGATCGATCTTGCATAATCCACGGCATGGTGGCTGTGACGAAGGCGCAGATAGCCGTGATCCGGACAGGGCGCGATGGCGTGGGCCTCAAGGAGGATATCCGTCGCCCACATGGATAGAGTCTCGGCGTCGTTCGTGTTCTTCGACATAGTCACGTCTCTCTAGGGCATTTCGTCCCGAGAATGGGATTTGGCGTTGACCGGAAATCAGACATGCCGTTTCGGTGTTTTGACATTCGAGAATGTTGTCATCGTCGGGCACGGCTTGAAAACAGCTAAGCTATTCTTGAGTTCCTTCTCGGTCGGAAAGGCATTCACCATGCCTTGCGTCAGAGCTTCCGTCGGCGATACCGGCGGTCGCCGGACTTTCGAAGGCGTGTTCTAAAGCCTCGGGTCGATGGAACCAGACAGCGAGTTGAGCGATTGCAAGTAGCTATCCACCGCGGCCAAAGGGCGTAGGTCGTTGCTACAAAATGGGCTCTATAGCATTGCGTTCAATGCCGGTCTCGGTGGGTCCGGAGGTGCCGGCGTCGTCGTGCTCTGTGACGGCGTTTTGCTTGGGGGCGATTCTTCTCTGCTGTACAAAGGCGCTTACTCGCAACGAGACGGGAAGTTCGAAGCGACTGTGCGGACATCGCGTCACGCCAACGAAATCCCGTCCCTGTTCGGGCTGGACGAGGCGACGCTGAGCTTCGCCGGGACCATCATTCGTGGAGACGCACGCGGCTTCGGCGCTTCCCCTCAGGTGCCAGACATCAGGTTGGAGGTCCATCTCAAGTTCAGGGCGCCCATCTGAGGGATTGTTTAGGTCTGGTTTTGGCTGCACGCCAACAGGAAATCCAGAGCCGACATAGCATCTAGATATCGCAATTTCACACGGCCGTTCAACCCAACGGCCTCGTTAACTAATGTCTGATCCGGCACCCGCTTGAAGCCCATTGCCCAGTTCGGAAACAGTCGATCACCATATGCAAGGCCGCGCTGGAGCAAGCTGATATCTCGATGCCGCGGATCGACGCTGATGCGGCTGTAAACTTCGATTACATTATCCGGCTCTCCCTCAAGCACCTGAAGAAAGTCGCCGTCCGAATGGACAAGCATGCCTGTTATATGCGCCGCATCATTCCGGGCCCTTGCCTTTTGCAGTAGCTCGGAAAGATCCCCGGATGAAAATGGCTCATTTGCAGTGCTAAGATACAAAATTCGAAACACGAACGACCTCCATACCCGTCAACGCCGGGTTCCAAAGAGAGTTCAATCGTGCCGTAGACGATCACGCCTCCCCTGACCGGCCGCGCCCCTGAGCTCGCCGGAACAGGTGTCATCAAGTTTGACGGTTGGCCCGCCGACTTGTCCATGACCACGGCGGCTTCAATGCCCGCATCACCCCATTTTACGGTACGATCCCGGTGACGTTGCGATAAGCCATGTCTGGCGCCGGCTTCTTCAGAAAGACGGGAGTAAGTTGATCGGGTCTCTAACCGATTGAGGCTTCCAGAAATTTGGCCGTGCGGCTTTCGGCGTTGCGCGCAACATGTTGCGGTTCGCCAGCGGTCACGACGGATCCGCCCTCATTGCCTGCGCCGGGGCCCATATCGATTACCCAATCACTTTCGGCGACCACTGCCATATCGTGTTCGACGACGACCACCGTGTTACCGGCATCCACCAGGCCTTGAAGCTGCAGCATTAGCTTTTCGATGTCTGAGGGATGCAATCCAGTCGTCGGCTCATCCAGTACATATAGTGCCGACCCCCGCTGAGCTCGTTGCAATTCGGTAGCGAGCTTGATCCGTTGGGCTTCGCCGCCACTGAGTTCCGTTGCGGACTGACCGAGTTTGATATAACCGAGGCCGACCTCTCGAATGACACCGAGCGAACGTGCGAGTAGCGCATCTTTCTCGAAAAACGCGAGCGCATCGTCCACCGTCATGCCCAACACGTCGGCAATGGATTTGTCCCGGATCTTGATTTCCAACGTCTTCGCGTTGTAGCGCGACCCATGACAGGTCGGACATGGCGCGTAGACTGACGGGAGGAAAAGCAATTCGACGGTGACGAAGCCTTCCCCCTGACAGGTTTCGCAACGTCCTTTGGCGACATTGAAAGAAAAGCGGCCGGCATCATAGTGCCGTGTCTTGGCCTGCTTCGTGGCCGCGAACAGCTTTCTGACGTGATCGAAAAGCCCTGTATAGGTGGCGAGATTCGACCGCGGGGTGCGCCCGATCGGCTTTTGATCGACGACAACGAGACGTTTTACGTGCTCCATGCCCCCGACGATGTTGCCGCCAAGCGTTTGAATGGCGGTTTCCAGAAGGTCTCCTTCGTCCGGAGCGCCCCGGTCCTCTTCGCCACTCTTGTGCCCCAATATTTCCCCAACCTTCTCGACCAGAAATTGAGTGATCAAGCTGGACTTGCCCGACCCCGAGATGCCGGTCACCGCGGTAAACACACCGACAGGAATGTCGACGTCGAGGTCATTGAGATTGTTGCGGGTGACACCGCGAAGTTGTAGCTGACCTCGCGGGAGACGGCGCGTGCGGTCGATGGCCGTCGCGTTTCCGAACAGATGGCGCCTTGTTTGAGACGCCTCGACGCCGGCAAGTCCTTTAGGGATACCGCTGTAAAGCACCTCGCCCCCGTGAACGCCCGCGGCGGGGCCGACATCGACTATCCAGTCCGCGTGGCGGACGACATCCAATTCATGTTCGACGACGAAAAGCGAATTGCCTGCTGCCTTGAGCCGGTCCAGCGCTCGCAGGAGAGCTTCGGTGTCGGCTGGATGAAGCCCAGCGGAGGGCTCATCCAGAACATACACCACGCCAAACAGGTTCGACCTGACTTGTGTCGCCAGCCGGAGCCGCTGCAATTCGCCGGGGGACAGTGTCGGCGTGCTGCGCTCGAGGGCGAGATATCCCAGGCCGAGATCGAGCAGAACCGCCAATCTCCCGTTCAGATCTTCCAGGATGCGCTGGACCACGAGAGCTTTTTCCGGATGGTCTTTGGGCGTATGAGCTTTGCCTTCGAGATACGGCACGATCAACTCGCGAACGCCCCTTAAAGGAAGCTCAGACAGTTCCGCAATATCCAAGCCTGCGAATTTGACCGAGAGGGCTTCGGGCTTAAGCCGTTTTCCCCGACATACCGGGCAACGGCCGCTCAGCATGAATTGCGAAACCCGCCTCTTCATCATCGCGCTCTGCGTTGTTGCGAACGTCTGCAAGACGTATTTGCGCGCGCCGGTGAAGGTGCCGTGATAACTCGGCTCTTCCTTGCGTTTGAGGGCTCGCCTCACCTCAGCTGGCGTGTAGCCTGCATATACCGGGACGGTGGGCTGTTCCTCGGTAAAGAGTATCCAGTCGCGGGTCTTCTTCGGCAGTTTGCGCCAGGGCGTGTCTACGTCATGACCGAGAGTTACCAGGATGTCCCTCAGATTTTGTCCCTGCCAGGCACTCGGCCAAGCCGCCACGGCTCGCTCCCTTATGGTGAGCTTGTCATCGGGGACCATCGAGGCCTCGGTAATATCGTGGATCCGACCGATTCCGTGACAGTGAGGACAAGCTCCTTCGGGAGTGTTGGGCGAAAATGACTCGGCATAGAGCAGTGGTTGTCCACGCGGGTAGTCGCCGGCGCGCGAATACAGCATGCGCAGCAGGTTCGACAATGTCGTCACGCTGCCGACCGACGAGCGTGTCGTCGGAGATCCGCGTTGCTGCTGTAAAGCCACGGCTGGTGGTAGACCTTCGATTTCGTCCACCTCAGGAATGGACATCTGATTGAACAATCTTCTCGCGTAAGGGGACACCGACTCAAGATAACGCCGCTGCGCCTCGGCATAGAGCGTGCCGAAGGCCAGCGAGGACTTGCCCGATCCCGACACCCCTGTAAAAACGACAAGTGCATTGCGGGGAATGTCGACGTCGATATTCTTCAGATTGTGCTCGCGAGCTCCGCGAACACGCACGAAGCCCTCATCGACGGCCGAGTCGGCACCGTACGAACCACCTCTTCCTGCGTGCATCTTGCCCTTCCGCGCAAATTGGCGTGTGATATCAACCGCAGATGAAACTTTGGCGGACCAGTTCCGTTCCCCACACGGAGCTTCCGGCCGGTAGCATTGTTTGTCATAGCGACTACATACTTCATCGCCACGGAGTTGATCCTTATTCAAGCCTTTGCAATTAGTCGGGCGTGGCCATCCTGCGCGCCATCGTGGTCGATCGGTTGCTGGCGCCATTCCGCTTTAACCGACTGAGGCTTCTTCTTCGCCCCTTTCGAAAACATCGCCTTTGACGCCAGCTAATTCGCACCTGCGAAAAGCGAGTCCGGTAGTGGATAATAGGAGGAAGAATTCGCAGAGGTTAAGGCCTTCGATCGACGCCTTAGTCGTCAGCGTGGCTCCGTATGTCGATACATCCCTCATGACGCATGAGCGGCGCCACGAACCATCGATCGCCGTCATTTGGACGTAGACACCGCGCTCGAAACGAACGCTGCCGAAACTGGTAGCGGTCTTAGGAGCACTGGAGGCTCTATCTCCTCAGGATATTGAGCACCACTAACCCAAATACGGACGGGGAAACATAAACGTCAGACCCGGCGGAGCTTCTCCATTTAAAAATTAGGCGACGCGAGCCACCAGACGGATTTGGCCGGAGCGGCCTATCGCGTGGTGAAATAGAAGTCCTCGCTCCCCGACAGCGAGCCCTATGAACGGCGGCTTTGCGCCGGAAGCGACCATTCCATATCGTAAGTTATGCGATTCGGAGCGGATCGTGCCTAGCTGGCTCCTTGGCAGGCATGCCGAAAACTGCGTGGCCTCCCTCTGATCCTGGTTCGAATTCCGGTGCGAGCCAATCCTGACTACGTTGCCCGGTCCAATCGCAAACGTTCTGCGCGAGCGCGTGCATCGATCACAGCGCTCGGTGACGCTGACGAAATCGTGCGGTTTCGGCCCGTCCGCTTCGCTTCGTAAAGTCGCCCATCAATCCGTTTGTACAGGCTCGGCCAGTTATCTCCCGGTTGCAGCTTCCCAACGCCGAAGCTCGCGGTGACCTGCCTCGCTCCCCCCAGGACAGAAAAGCTGTTCTGCTCGATGGCTGTCCTCAACCGTTCGGCATAGTCAACCGCTTCCTGTTCCTCTGTATCCGGAAGGAACACCGCAAATTCCTCGCCGCCCAGTCGCCCGACGATGTCGCGTTTGCGCGACGCGTTGCGCATTATGCGTCCCACCTCTTCCAGGACATCGTCTCCGACGTCATGACCGAGGGTGTCGTTGATGCTCTTGAAGTTGTCGATGTCGCACAAGGCGAACGCAGCACGGCCCGATCCGTGTTTGAGCAGATGGGCAGACACCCGGTCTTGAAAGCCGCGCCGGTTCAGAATGCCGGTCAACAAATCGAAATCGCGTTCGCGGCGGAGATCGTCGATCATGTCGGACACCGCCGCGGCGAGGACGGCCAGCGCCAGGCCAGCGCCGAGCACGGCGAGCGAAAGCTGGAGTGCCTGCCAGAACATCGAATTGCCGAACGTGATCTTGTCGATCGGCGCGGAAAATCCGACCGTGAGCAAGGTGCGGGGAAAAAAATGCAATCCGAACAGCAACAGCACCCAGAACAGAGCCCGATCGACATACGGCCCGCGCGCCAACGCGGTGAGCCGCCCAGCTGCGAACAGCATCAGCAAGCCATAGCCGAAATTCTGGATGTAGACCCGGGCGATGAGATTACGATCGACATAGAAGAAGTAGGCGAGCAGACAAACGAAGCCGGCAAGGATCGCCATATCGATGACCGGACCTAGCCCCCTTCCCGAACGCACCAGGATGCCCTCCACTGCGGAGATCACCGCCGACGTGTAGAGCGCGCCCGACACAATGGCATTGACGCCCACGCTGGGAGGCAAACTCAGGATCTGCGACATCGCGCCGAGAGCAAACAGGACGCACGCGCTGGCCAGCAAAAGCAGGTAGTTACGCTTTTTCTCCACGAGCCACGCGCAGACGAAGGCAACCCCGAAGACGAACAATATTCCGGGCGTGATCAGTTGAAGCGTAGTCTTGACGATGACCCCATTCATCTCGTTCAAACTTTCCAATAGGCCCCAGCCGTTGCGACGCACGGCTTGGGGATGCTTCGTAGACAATGAACACTGTCAAATCTGATCGAAAATGCCTCAAAAGCGAATCGACTTCCGGGAACCGATCGAATGGTTGCTCAACGGGTCGACTACCGTAGCTAGCTCATGGGGAGCACCAGATCGATGCCTTTACGGGTCATAGCGCCATGCGCGGCAAGTGCTGGCTGCAATTATACGTCTCCACTATGGTGGGCGCGATCACAAAGCATATCGCCTCAAGGCGCTGGAGACCCCGTTGATGATTTCTTTTCGCGCGTTCGCCATTGCTGCTGCGACACTTGCCATGACACCAGCCGGCACCGAGCGCGCAGCGGCGCAAACTTCTCCTGCGACCGAAAAGCTCAACGCCTATGTCGGTTGCATCAATCGGCTCTCGGCGCGTGCCTATGACTCGCGGTCGCGCTATTTCAGCTGGGCGCCGAAGTCCGGGCCGACCGGCAAGGAGCGTATCATCTACGGGACTTATACCATCTATGACACCGCAGATTGCGCAAAGAACGTCGCAGCGGCCAATACGCTGAAGCCGCGCGATAGTGCACTGGAGGCTGCGGCGTCCGCGTATGTCAGTGCTGCGACGGCGCTCGGCCCGCTGCTGAAAGAAGCCGACGACTATTACACGCAGGAGAATTACAAGGACGACAAGATGGCCAAAGGTCGCGCGCTGCACCCTCGTCTTGTCACGGCATGGGATGCGTTCGCTGATGCCGACAAGAAGCTGCGCGCCGGCGTCGAGGCTATCAACGATCGACGTAAGGCCGAGGAACTGATTGCGATCGAGGCCAAGGAAGGCAAGAAGACTCGCTACTATGTCGAAGCGATCATGATCGATGCCAAGCGTATGCTCCGCCTGCAGGATAACGACAAGCCGGACATTGAAGCGATCACCAAAGCAGTGAGCGAATATGAAGCGAACATGAAGGCGCTGGAGGAGACCTCCGCCGCGGACGGTGAGAAGGTCGGCTCAATGTTCGCCAGCAGCGCAAAGTCGGTTCTGGTTACCGCGAAACAATTGATGCGCCGGATTCGTGACAAGGTGCCTTATACTTCCGGCCAGAAAATGATGATGAGCCCGGGTAGCGCTTGGATGGTCGAAGGTTCCCCAGCCCGTCTCCTACGGGACTACAACCAGCTAATCGAGGCGTACAACCGTGGCACCCGGATATAGCCGACCCATAGAAAGCTAGGCGGCCATTCACTATTCGCCGATTGAACCTTTCGCATCACGAGGCAGACGCGCAAGCCATGTCGGTTACAGCCAGTGTTTTTTCACAATCGTTCTTCCATGGAACGCGCGCAAACCTGCAGCCTGGCGACCTTATCGTGGTGGGCTGTCGTTCCAACTTCACCGATGCCGCACCGCTGTCTTGGGTTTATTTTTCCGCAACGCTCGACGCAGCGATCTGGGGAGCGGAACTGGCCTTTGGCAGCGAACCGCCGCGCATTTACGTCGTTGAACCAACAGGGCCGTGGGATGACGATCCGAACGTTACGAACAAAAAATTTGCCGGCAATCCAACGTTATCTTATCGCTCCCGCGATCCTTTACGGGTTCTTGGCGAAGTCACCAAGTGGGCCGGGCACTCTCCAGAGAAGCTTAAGCAAATGAAGGACGGCCTATCTCGTTTGAAGGCGGAAGGAGCCACTATCATCGATTGATTTAACCGCGACCATCGCGATCAAGACGATGGGCGGGATTTGCACGAGCGCGGTTGGATGCATCGGACGGTTCTATTGAGGACGGTCGTCTTGGAAATGTGCGAGGGCGAACAGTCGGATTGCCGACTGGCTAGTGGAAGTATTGTTTCGGCGACCAGTGCCCTGCCGCAGAATTTCAAAGCCTCGTTGGCCAGAGCGGCGCTTTCAGAGATGCCAGCAAATGCGACGTGGCGACTGGCCTGTTCTACTTGCGCTAGACGTTCCGACATGGATTGGATGCGGATGAATGTATTATCAGAGAACCAGAACGATCAATGATATCTCGCGAGGTTAAGGGCGGCGTCAAGTCCCGACGTCTAACGCTCGTTCACCGAATTCCTCGCATCTGCTTGTAGTGATTTAGCGTAAAAATGCGAAGAGCCGACGAGAGGTTAGTTCTATCGCGGCCCTCGGCTAGAGCGCTGATGAGATCTGATGTTGACTGCTCGCGTTCAGCAGCGATCTCCTTGATCGAGTCCCAGAATTCATCCTCTAGACTGACGCTCGTCTTGTGGCCGCCTATCACAACTGATCGCTTCCGAATTCCAGCCGCCGAACCGCTGAGGCCTTCCAATTACTTTTCTCCCGCCCATTCTGCGGACGGATGTAGGTCAGCGACCCTGAATGCGTCATGAACGATTTATTCAGGCGTTAGCACCTCGAGTTAATGCTATGGGCCAGGTGCAGCTACCGCTGTCTGACCTCGAGCTCGTCGCCGGATGCATGGCGACATGACCAGGTTTCGCCCAGAGGAGCCGGTCGGTTATAACGGCGTGAGACCGCGGGGCCGTTATCGCAGGTGCAATGGCCGTTCGATAAAACAAATATCTCGGGACCGCCGACAAGATCGCCGCTCGCGATTTCCTGAAAGCTGCTCGGAAGCTTGTTAAAGACAGCATAGCGCGCGCAGCTAAGTTCGGCTGTGACAGCGGGCGGCCCAATCAGGCCAGTTATTGCTGCACCGAGAATCATCGACCTAAGAACGCGGCGGCAAAAGCCCGTCCGGGCGAGCTCGAGCCCGCGCCCTATCGCGCGGCTCAGCGGGCAACGAGTTAAACGATCTCGGGAACGCCCCCCGCGACGAACTTTGCGCCAGCCCTGCATTGTAATGCTCCTGTTCTTCATCTGTCGCATCTCGCGGAGGACGCGTTCACGTGGCGCACTCATCCGGCTCACGTTGGACTAAATTGTTCCTGATGATCCGTAGCTGCTCGGCGTTCTTATGGAGCGACGCCCGAAACAGTCGCAAATTGGAGGCGCCCCCGCCGCCAAAAAAAGACCAAAATCACCATCATTTTCGACGCCTGGTACCAGCTGACGCAGTTGCGCGTCGGCTTAATTCCGCGGCGACGTAGGAATACGGAATACGGGAATGGCAAAAAAGCTTCTGCCCAAGGGCGCGCTCGAACATGCAGTGCTGGTTGAGCTCCGCTCGTGCTACGGGTGCGAGGACGTTAGCGGCGTTGAGATTGAACTTATATTGGATGATCGTTTTTCAGAGAATTGGCGCATAGCGAATCTTCAGAGGCCCACCAAAGACGTCAGCCGTGCCGGTCCATCTGAACTGCCCACCGTCACTCGCGCGGTCGCTTCGGTGCAAAGAAGGCTGCGCGAGATTTACGGCGTCGATACCTCCTTCAGGACCAGCAGCACTGGCGCCTTCGAGGCGGCCACCAGTGACATCAACAGTCGACCGCGCGAAGAAATGCGGCATTAAGGCTTCCGGCGGAGTGACGCTGGACGGCGTCGCGTGACACGCCTTCTATGGTGATGTGATCATCGATTGCCCCCACTGGCAGTCTGATAGCTGCAGAAGCAGGTTTGACGCCCTTGTTCTCTCTCGAAAGGCTTTGTTAAGCGTCTTTCGTTGCGCGAGCGACACAGGCGGCGTGTTAGTTCGCCCTGAACACGATCCAGTTATTGTCGGATTGATTTAGCTCATTTACCGTCGCAACTGTTCTTCGCGGATTGCACGACTAGAGATTCGCATCCTCGAACCGTGCGGACCCAAGCGAAACTGGAATGAGCGTCATGCGCGAATGCGTGAGCGATGTAACAATCCGACGACAATCAGATGACATCCGCCAGAAGCCTCGGGGCCGCGCGCGGCGATCTCCTCCCGTCAGCAACAAAGCGCGGTGGGCCCGCTTGCTGCTCGCGAGCGTGTCGACCGCGGCCCTGACCGCTCTATCCGCCGGATCGGCATCGGCCCAGACATGGACCGGAGCTGTAAGCTCCGACTGGACCGACGGAGCGAACTGGAACAGTGGGGTGGCGCCCACCGCAGCCACCGCTGCGACCATCGACCCGGCGTCTCCAAATCCAATAGTCCTCGGCGTCAATGGTCCGGCAAGTGGCGCGACACGCAACATCTTTGTCGGTCAAAGCGGGACCTTCGCCAATCTGACGATTCAGAACGGCAGTACGCTCACCAGCATCTCACCTCTTTTTGCGATCGGGTCGGCTGGAGGAAGCGCCGGCACCGTCACCGTGACCGGAGCCGGATCGCAGTGGATTCTATCGGGTTCCGCATTGAGAATGGGCAACGGTGGGACAGGCACACTCAATATCGAGAATGGCGCGCGGGTCACCGCCCAAAACGGCCTGACGGTCGGAGTCAATGCCGGCGGCTCAGGCACGCTCACTATCAGCGGCGGCGGTACGCTGGAGACGAGCTTCCTGCGAAGGGGGACTGGCGCGGCGCAGGTGAATTTTGACAATGGCGTTTTGAAAGCGACTGCCACCAACGCAACCTTCATCAGTGGATTTTCCGGTACGTACCTCAACATCCTCGCAGGCGGAATGACGATCGACACCGCCGGCTTCACGGTTGGCACCGATGCAGCCTCGGGCTTCGCGGGGGTCGGCGGCTTGACCAAGATCGGCGCCGGCACTCTGAACCTTGCTGCCAACAGCACTTATGCCGGCCAGACCGCGATCCAGGCTGGCACCCTGGCGCTCACCGGCGCCGGTGCTATCAGCAGTTCGAGCCGCGTCGTCGCGAACGGGACGTTCGATGTCACGGGTATCACTGCGGCTGGCACAAACATTCAGAGCCTGGCGGGAAGCGGTGCGGTCGCGCTGGGCGCAAAGAATTTGGCCATCACGAATGCGAACGATCTGTTCTCCGGCGTCATCTCCGGCACCGGCGGACTAACGCTTAGCAGCGGCATGCAGATCCTTTCCGGTGTCAACACTTATACCGGTGGCACCACGGTGAGCGGCGGCACGCTCGCGGTCAACGGCAGCGTCTGCGGCGCCATGACTGTGTTGGCCGGCGGCACGCTGCAAGGCACCGGCACGGTCTGCGACACGTCGAACGCAGGCATCGTGGCGCCCGGTAACTCCATTGGAATGCTCAATGTCGCCGGCAACTACACCGGCAACGGCGGAACGCTGCAGATCGAGACGGTGCTCGGTGGCGATGCCTCGCCGACCGATCGGCTTGTCGTCACCGGCAACACCGCAGGCAGCACCAACGTGCGCGTAATCAATCTCGGCGGCAGCGGCGCGCAGACCGTCGAAGGCATCAAGGTCATCGATGTCGGCGGCGCGTCGAACGGCGCGTTCTCACTGCTCGGCAATTACGTGGTTCAGGGCCAGCAGGCCGTGGTCGGCGGCGCCTATGCCTATACGCTGCAGAAGAACGGCGTCAGCACGCCGACCGACGGCGACTGGTATCTGCGCTCCAGCCTGATCAATCCGCCGTCTGCATCGGGTCCAGCAGCGACTGCGGGCCCGCTGTATCAGCCCGGCGTTCCACTTTACGAGAATTATGCACAGGTGCTGCTCGGCATGAACGAGCTGCCGACCATGCAGCAGCGCGTCGGCAATCGCTATTGGGGCGGCAGCGATGCCATGGCGCGCGCAGGTGTCGCGGCGGCACCAGGCGACGGCTCTTCAGCGCCCACGGCGTTCTGGGGCCGCATCGAAGGCGGCCAATCTGATTTGCAGCCCTCCACCACCACAGGCTCGACCTATAAGACCGACCAGCTGAAAGTGCAGGCGGGCCTCGACGGTCTGCTGATGGAGAACGAGCGCGGTCGGCTGATCGTCGGCCTCACCGGGCAATATGGCCTGACAACCGCCAATATCGCATCGGCCTTCGGCAATGGCCGGATCCGCGTCGAAGGTCGGGTGTCGGCGGCACGCTGACATGGTTCGGCGACAACGGCTTCTATGTCGACGGCCAGGCGCAATCGATGTTCTACCGCAGCGATCTCTCCTCGGTGCTGGCCGGAACCATGACGCATGGCAACGAAGGCGTGGGCTATGCCTTCAGCGCTGAAACCGGCAAGCGGTTCTTCGTCGGCAACGGCTGGTCGCTGACGCCGCAGGCGCAGCTGTCCTATTCAAAGGCCGAGTTCGATCGCTTCACCGATCGGTTCGGCGCCCCGGTGTCGCTGCGCGACGGCGACAGCCTGCTCGGCCGCGCCGGACTTGCGCTCAACCACCAGAAGACCTGGAACGACGGCGCGGGCATCGTGCGCTCGGATATCTATGGCATCGGCAACCTGGGCTACGAGTTCCTCGACGGCACCCGTGTCGATGTCGCCGGCACCGGCTTCGCCAGTGCGCAAGACCGGCTGTGGGGCAGCATCGGCGGCGGCGGCACCTATAGCTGGGCCAACGGCCGCTACGCCGTGTTCGGCGAAGTCTCCTATAGCGCGAGCCTTGAAGACGCGGCGGCGAACCGCAGCTACAAGGGCACTGGCGGCTTCCGCGCCACTTGGTGAACGGGCGCGCCGTCCACGTAACTTATGCCTGGACACTAGCTTTCTGTCGGATCGTTGGATCCAGCTCGCAGTGTCGCCTTGAACCGGAATGCTTGTGCGAAAATCGCTTTCAATTCACGAGCGTCGTCCTAGGGACTGGAATCGCCGTGTTCGTCGTCAGCAATCCGTGAAGGGCGATGCCGAGCCGTCAACGACCGGGGTCGGCACCGGATCCAGGCCACCTTCAGATAAGGCGATCGCCAACCCGGAACGCATTTGCCTTGCGGACCTTCTCACTTATCCTCGCCACGTCCCGCACATAGATTGTATTGAACTTATCCATACCCGTTGTCGGTTCGAGTACGCGCGTAAATCCATCGTATTTCGCTGTGACAAAACCGTTGCTGAGAATCGTGTTGTGCATTGCGCGATCGTCGAGATTGTAGTCGGAGGCCAGCCCGAGCGTCTCAACGATGATGATCTCAAGCTTCGGATCAGCAAGAAGCCGTTTCGCTCCCGCGATTACCGCGGGTTCAAATCCCTCCACATCGATAACCAGCATGTTCGGAGTCTCCGGGAACACGTCGTCAAGTGCTCGGACGGGAATTGATAACCCCGAGCCATCCAGGACGATCCGGTCGTTTCCCCCGCGGTCGGTGGAGAAATTCAGATCGGAAGCCTCCCTTCCCGCCCCCATGTTGAGCGTGGTCACCAGGTTCGACACCTCATTGATCGCCACATTGTCGCGCAGAGCTTTGAATGTCGACGGCACCGGTTCCATAGCGATCACGCGCGCTTTTGCTACGCTGCTTGCGGCAATCGAAAGTGCGCCGATATTGGCGCCGACGTCCCCCAACAGATCGCCTTCCCCGAGGAAGTGAAGCGCGAGCGAGACTTCTTCGACCTCAGGCAAGCCGAAGTAATAGTTCACCGCAGCACCCGGCATCTGTTTGGAGATAATAAGCCGGGAATCTCCGACGAAGGGCAAAACGATGGGCTGCTGAATGGCGCGGCTGGCAACTTGCCATCGCATGAACCTTAAGAACGTACGACGTTTATTCTCGCGCGCCAGCGGATGGCGGTTTGCGAAGCGTGACAAATGGTAGAGATCGGCCAGATTTCCCATAAAGCATGCCTTCTGAAGATTGCCTGATACCAAACATGGACTGCAGTGCAGGATATTGAGGGAGCAAATGGCGACGCCCATCCCTCGGAAGCCGTAAAACTCCCGAAGTATTTCCAACTTTAATCTAATCGTCAGTTCCGCAGCATTTGCCTCAGCCGCCAACGAGGACCGAACAGCTATTATCGGTACTTGTCTACAGCAATCGCGGGGAGTTCAGATTAACGTAAACGGTCTCTAGGAGACCGCCATCTCTCACCTAGAGCCTCCCAACGATCGCGGACAGTATGCTGTATCAGGCGCGAAGACAGGGACGCAGTCTTCAATTTGACGGCGCCCCTGTAGGTAACGCTTCGACGACGGGGCTCTCCGCAGGCTGGCCCGGCGCTCCGCCAAATTTTTCCTTGAAGGATGATAGCGGGCTCTCGAGAGCAAAATACGAGAGAACAGAAAGTGCAAGGGTAATGGCGAAGGCGAGGACAACCTGCGCCAGTGGCGCTTTATTGCCGCTTAGCGCACCGTCGTTCAGGCCCAAAAAGAACAACACCGGGAGATGGACAACGTACATCGCGTAGGAGATGTGGCCGAAGCCGCGCAAGATCGGCATCGACAGAAACGCGGTCAGCCCACGCTTCACGACACCATCGTCGAAAACCATCGTACTGACGAACGATACACTGATCATCGCGTAGGCCGCCAGAGCCAATGTCCAATACGCCGCTTGGGAGGTGATGATGTCAGTGCTCCGGCCTACCCGATCGGCAATCAGCAGCAAGATCGCGACCGCCAGAAACAGCACGCAATGCCGTCCACGCAGCGAGCGTTTTTCAAACTCGCGAACTGCTAACCAACCGCCAAGCGATAGTGACAGCATGCGTGTAAAGATCGACATGTAAACGAGATCGCCGGACAAAACGTTATCCCGGCCACCATAACCTGCAGCGATCACGAGGCCACTGACGATTGCAAGAGCGGGAACCACGCGCCCCGTAACAACGCTCAACAGGCGCTGCGGCACCAACAGGACCAATAGCGGCCAAAAGAAATAAAACTGCTCCTCGACGGAGAGCGACCAGGTTTGTTCGAGCGGATGCGGCGCAGGATTAAACGGGTGGTAAAAATTAAATGTGTAGGTCAGCAGACTGAGCGTATCCCACGGCCCAAAATGAAAAACGAAGTAGCAAGAGACCACGGCAATGTAATAGACCGGAACAATTCGCAGTGCGCGGCGAGCGTAAAAATTAAAGAACGAAATGCGGCCGGTCTTGGCGCGTTCCCGCAGCAATAGCCGGGTAATAAAGAAGCCACTGACGGCGAAGAAAATGTCCAGCACCACATAAGCTGCCCGGGGCGCCTGATTGAGCTTCCAGGCCATGTTATACATGTCACTGTCAACCACTTGCGGTAAGTGGCTGAAGACGACAACTAGCACTGCCACGCCACGAAAGCCGTCAAACGCCGGAAATTGTGCCAGCCGTTTTGAGCTGACCTCTGGGTCAGACATAATGGCCCTCCTCCACAAGTTCGATAGGGTTAAGCTTCGTCAATTGCACGTAGACAAACGACATGGACACGTTTCCATGAGGATCCTCGAGTCCGAGGATACTGCGAAGCATTCGACAAACGTTAGTGGCGCAAGAGAGATCTCGAGGCGAACCTGAAAGCCAGACGGTGCTGTTCGCGGGATGGCGGTGACGAAGGTGCCGAGAGCACGTCGCACAACGCGTTCGTTAGTCGCGTGCGCGCCGCCGAATGGGTGAAATCGTGGTCGGCATCAGGGATTATCGAAACCGAAGCCTTCGGATAGCGGCGTAGCCGCGCGCCTCTTCTTCCCATATACGTGCGGAGTTCGCCCAGCGCGTGATCTCCTTCCGAAAACAACATCGCTAGACGAACGCCGCGACTTTCGAGAATTTGGAAACGGCGGTGACCCTCGCTGTAGAGCTTCTGGCCGGCCCGGCCCGGGATGTGGCTGACTATCAATGAGACAGTTCGAACAAGGCGTTTGGAGAAAAAGAGAACCGGAGCTCTGACGCGCAAATTGCCTGACAGCAGTCGTCTCAAGCTTCGCTTGCTAAACAACATCGCAACGGACCCGCCGATGGTTCGATGGGCCGATAACAAGGCTTCAGCGACGGTTTCCCGTGGGTCCCAGACAAAACGCATGATATTGATGGCGACGACATTGCGAACGCGCACATCTTGCACCGCTGCCTGGAATGCGGCGTAAGCACCACTGCAGCGTCCTACCAAGGCGATCGGGCCGGCATCGAGCTTCTCTACATAGTCGATCGCGTGACGCAGGTCAGCAGTTTGCTCTTCCGAATAAAGTACTTCGGCCGGCGCGCCTGCCGACGCCGCACTGTCGCCTATACCGCCGGCGTCGGTTCTCAACGAAGCGATCCCGCGCTCCGCGAGGGCGCGAGCCTGCTCCACTGCCGCGCGACCCCAGCCGATATGATAGTCGCGCCCCGAATTGGCGAGCACTGCGATAGCTGAAGGCCTTCGACCGAGCGGCCGACAGAGGACTCCGAAGAGCCGCTCGTCTGGCCCAAACCGAACCGGTAACTCGTCATAGTGAGGTCCGACGATTGGCCGCGCGGGACCTACCACTTTGGCAGGGCAGTCGGTGCCCGTGGTTGGAGAATGCCCGAGATTGTCGATCCATGACGCGATACGTGTCAGCGTGCCGAGCTGTGGACCAGCCAAACTTGGATTTTGCAGGATATTTTCATACCCCTCGTAGTCGATGGACGAAACATTGGCTCCGAGCGTCTTCAGGTGGTTGCCGATTGAGCTGTCGCGGGACATTTGACTGCGCTCAACCAAAAGGACCCGTGCGGCGGGAGGCTCAGTTCTCCGAGTGAGATCGATAGTTTTGATGGCTTCGGCACGCCCGCTCGCCAGAGGAATACCAGCGACGCTATAGCCGTTGTCGGAAGGGTCGGGTTCGATACCAATCCGATCGGTCAGCATGCGCGACCAGGCCTGAAGTTCACGAAGATAGACGCGGCCTTTGACGACCGGCGCCATCAGGACCGTTGCTGCAACGTCGGATAATTCGGCTCCGAGTTGGGCGGCCAGACTAGCGCCAAGCCCTTGTCCAACCAGAACGAGTTCAGTGCCTGGATTGTATTCCCGCAAGAATGCAACGCACCGACGGGCAGCAACAAACCAGTCGGAGAGGCCTTCGGGTTCACCAACGAGATCGATAGCATCTGCTGTGCCGGGATAATCGAATCTGAGGCATGCATGACCTGCGGCGGCAATATACTCGGCCAAAGCCCCCCATGTGGCGCGGGCACACAATTCCTCATATCCGATCGGCGCGAGCAACAACACCGCCTTGCGTCCGCATCGATCAGCGCTGCCGGCGTGATAGAAGCCGCCGAAAGTATCAAACGTTACAGGTGCGCCATATCGGGATGTCATGATCTTGAGACTATCACAGCTTTCCGTTCGTCAACCGAATGGCGTCAACAGATCGATATTGTCGCTGCTAAGCAGCCGCCTTGGCACACGGTAATTTCTTTAACTCAGGGGCGACGAAGGTGTCATTCGATATCGCGTTCCATCATTAACGTCCCGGCGCGTTACGTTGCCGCCGATAGTTAACTATTTGCTAATCGCGGCTGGTTATCTCGCGCGATCGACTGAACCCGCTGATCCTAATATCGACGCCGTTGCTCGAAGCCACCCGACCAATAATCGCGACCACAGTAATCGGCGTCAGATTATCGAAATCGTCCATTTTGCGTGATTATATCTTCATTTCGTTAAGCTTGACGCCGGAACGTTCTTTTGCATTTGAGGCTTATTACGATCCTCTCCACCTTTGATTGATATCTCGTCCATATCACTATGAGCCGCTCGCGTCCCTGGCGAAGCGATGGACTTTTTGTAGCGTTGGAGAAACTTCATGCGTGACCGTGTCCGCACCATTGTCGGATCGCTGAACCTGCTTCCCGTTCCGGTCGATGGCTTATCCGACCAGGACAATCTGTTCGATGCGGGCATGACATCGTTCGGTTCGGTTCAGCTGATGATGGCCATCGAGGAAGAATTCGATATCGAATTTCCCAACAGCCTGCTGACTCGCAAAACATTCGCCACGCTTGGTGGGTTGATTGCTGCTGTCGAGCAGCTCGTCTCTGAGAAAGTCTAGGGTCATGATCCCGAACGCGGTGAAGCAAGGCATTGACGTGCCCGAAGCCGTGTCCTGGCGTGACGCGATGCGGCGGGTTGCCATCGAGGTTGCTTCGCCAAATGCTGCTCTTGCGGACCTAACCGCGACGTTTCCGGCGCAGACATTCGAAGCCCTTCGTCGTAACAAGATGCTCGGCTTGATGGTACCTAGAAGCCTTGGTGGCCAGGAATTGGAATTGCGCAAGATTGCCAATCTTTGCGCAATTCTCGCGGGCGCGTGCGGCGCCAGCGGCATGATTTACGCCATGCATCAGATCAAGCTATCGAGCCTGGTCGCCCATGGGATGCAAACCGAATATCATCGCGGGCTCATGCGCGATGTAGCTGTCAAGCAGCTGCTGATCGCGTCGTCGACCACGGAGGCTGGTATCGGCGGCGATCTGCGGATATCGAATTGCGCGATCGAGACGATGGGTGATCGGGTTTCGCTGACAAAGCAGGCAAGTGTCCTGTCTTATGCCGCGGAAGCCGATATCATCATGGCGACCGCGCGACGCGGTCCGGCGTCGATCGGGTCCGATCAGGTCCTGATCGCACTGCGGCGTGGCGACTATCAACTTAAGCGCACCGCTGAGTGGAACACGCTCGGCATGCGCGCCACCTGCTCCGAGGGTTTCCTGCTGACGGCAACGGCCGGAGCCGATCAGATCTTTCCGAAACCGTTCCACGAGATCGCAGTGCAATCAATGCTGGCCACCGCGCATGTGCTGTGGGCGAGCGTCTGGTTCGGGATCGCGACCGATGCTTTGTCGCGCGCGCATGCCTCGGTTCGAGCAACGGCGCGGCGCGTGCCGTCCGATTTCGCGGGGCCGCTCCCAGGCGCGGCTCGACTGGCCGAGGCCACCGCCAAATTGCAGACGTTCAAGTCCACGCTCGTCGCCCATATTGAGCGGTTCGAGACGGCCAAGCGCAACGAAGACGATCTCAGCTCGATCAATTTCGCGATCGAAATGAACAATCTCAAGGTCATGGCTTCGACCATGGCCGTCGACATCGTACGTGAATCGCTGATGGTGACGGGCATCGCCGGCTACCGCAACGACGGTCCATTCTCGGTCGGCCGCCATCTCAGGGATGTGCTGTCGGCGCCGCTGATGGTGGCTAACGATCGCATCCTCGCCAACACCGCTGGCCTCGTGGTCGCGAGCCGATTTGACTCAGATCTGGAGTGATAGCGATGAACGCGCCTGTTAAAGCCGTGCAAAGTCCGGAAGCATTTCTCGACGCCCTGTTCGACGAGTCGATCCTGATCAGGACCGGCGTCGATGGCGTCTATGGCCGCGCCGGTGTGTTCGAAGAGGTCATCGACGGGTTCGAAGCCGCGGTGACGAAAATAGCGGTCGGCGATCAGGCGACGCGGATTCATTTTCCGCCGGGCATGCCGCGCAAGAATCTTGTGAAAGCCGGTTACCTGAAGAGCTTTCCGCAATTGGCCGGCTGCGTTCACTCTTTCATGGGCGATAACGCCGACCATGCCAAGCTCGTCGGCATGATCGAGCGGGGCGAAGACTGGACCGAGATGCAGGATGCGACGGAAGTCGCGCTGACGCCGGCTGCCTGCTACCCGCTGTATCCCACTGTCGCGGCGGAAGGTCCGGTGCCGGAAGGCGGTCGGCTGTTCGATCTCAAGTCATACTGCTTCCGCCATGAGCCCTCGAAGGATCCGGCGCGGATGCAGCTGTTCCGGATGCGCGAATTCGTCCGCATCGGCACGGCCGACGAAGTGACGTCTTTCCGGGCCACCTGGCTCGAGCGCGGCGAAAAGCTTATCGCTTCGTTGGGTCTGCCTTGCGTTATCGATGTGGCCAACGATCCCTTCTTCGGGCGCACCGGCCGCGTCATGGCGTCGAGCCAGCGCGACCAAGGTCTGAAATTTGAGTTGCTGATCCCGGTCGCCAGCGATGAAAATCCGACCGCGTGTCTGTCATTCAATTATCATCAGAACCATTTCGGCAGCTTGTGGGGCATGCATTTCGCAGACGGCGAAGTCGCACATTCGGCCTGCGTCGGCTTCGGCCTGGAGCGGACGGCGCTGGCGCTGTTCCGTCACCACGGCACAAAGGTCGACGCGTGGCCCGCGGATGTCCGTCGCGTGCTGTGGGGCTAGGCCTTGCAAACCGCCTGCGCCATCGATGGACTGGATCCCGCAACCTATGTTCGTCACGGGCTGCATAATCCTGCGCGCAACTGGCCCGAGACGAACTGCTACGTCGATCTGCTGATCGAAGTACTGGCCCGACGCGGGCATGATCCCCGGGCGGCGCTGGCTTTCACGGTCGCGCAGGATTACGAGGGCGACCAGTTCACGTTTTTCAAGATCCCGGCCGCCGATCTCGCGCTGTTGTACGGCGTCGAGATTCTGGAGCTCGCGATCTTCGATCAGCTGGAAGATCACGCGCGCGTGCAGTTGACGCGGGGCCGTCTGCCGCTGATCGAGGTCGATTCTTACTACCTGCCGGATACCCGCGGCATCACCTATCGTCACAGTCACAGCAAAACGACCATCGGCGTCAACGTCCTGGATTCGGTCGACCGCCGGCTCGATTACTTTCACAATGGCGGATACTTCCGTCTCGAAGGCGAAGACTTCGAGGCGCTGTTGCGGCCTGTGCGTGACAACGGCCTGCCGCTTTTCCCTTACGTCGAATTCATCAAGTTCGGTCCGGCGTCTTCTGCCCATAGGCAGATCGAGATGTCTCGCACATTGCTGGCGCAGCACCTGCGTCGCCGTCCGGCGCGGAATCCATTTACTGCATGGGGCGACGTGATCGGTGCCGACATCGGCCGGCTGATTGAACGGCCTCCTGAGTGGTTTCACACCTACGCCTTCAGTACATTACGTCAGGCCGGTGCGAATTTCGAACTGCTCGCGACCTATCTGGCGTGGTTGCAGGAGCACGGTGACCCGGCGCTGGAGCGCGCCAGGCTGGCCGCGGAGGCGATCGCCGGCGGCACCAAGATCATGCAGTTTCAATTCGCCCGTGCCTCAGCCCGCGGCAAGGTTCCGGATGTGGCGGATGCCATCCGCCAGCTCGCGACCGACTACGATATCGCCCTCGACAGTCTCATGAACGGTTTCGCGGTTCGCGGCGCCGCGGCATGATTTCTCTGTGACCTGATCGGCCTGTTGATTGCCATGACCGACATCCGCGCCATGACGGGACGCAAGGTTCAGTCGCTCGACCGTGGCTGGGAACTGGCGCTGTCGCTCCCTCAGGCATGGCAAGAGCCCAGCGGGTTGAGTGAAGCCGTCTGGTTGCCCGCGATCGTCCCTGGAACGGTCTCGGGCGCGCTGCGGGCGCTCGGGCAATGGAGCCTCATTGACCCTCAGCCGCTGCACGACAAGGACGTCTGGTACCGGCTCCAGATCAGTGGAAACGGCAAGCGCAAGCTGCGGTTCGAGGGGCTCGCGACATTCGCCGAGGTTTTCCTCGATGGCAGACTCATCCTGACCGGGAGCTCGATGTTCGAGCCGTATGAGGCCGAGATTGTGCTCGGCGGTAAGCATTGGATGCATATCGCCTTCCGGAGCCTCCGCGGCGCGCTGGCAGGAACGAAAGGCCCCCGGCCACGCTGGAAGACGATGATGATCGAGGAGCCACGACTGCGGTTCCTGCGCACCACGCTGATCGGGCACATGCCCGGATGGTGCCCTCCCGTCGATGTGGCCGGCCCATACCGGTCTGTGCTGCTGATCGAAGAGGGAATTGTTCGCGCCGACAATCTCGATCTGCGCAGCCGGCTCGACGACACCGAAGGCGTTCTGACGCTCGCGCTCGATCTGTCGGGAGTGGCCAAAGGCGTGACGCCGGTCCTGCACTGCGCCGGGGCGGAGGCGCTGCTGAGGCCGCTCGATACGGACGCGCCGCCGGCCGGTGCAGCGCGTTGGCAGGGCACACTGCGGATCCCCGATGTGGAGCTGTGGTGGCCTCACACCCATGGTAGCCCGACGCTCCATGCGGTGACCATCGACATCGGTGCCGTCCGGATCGATGTCGGCGAGGTTGGATTTCGCCGGATCGCGGTCGACCGCGGGCCGGACGGACATGGCTTCACCCTGCATGTCAACGGCGTCCGCATTTTCTGCCGCGGCGCATGCTGGACGCCGATCGACGTGGTCAGCCTGCAGGCATCCGAGGCGGACTACGCGCGGGACCTTGGCCTGGTGCAAGGTGCTGGCCTCAACATGGTCCGTCTCAGCGGGACCATGGTCTATGAGACCCCGTGTTTCCACCGCCTCTGCGACCGGCTCGGCATCATGGTCTGGCAGGACGTCATGATGGCCAATTTTGATTACCCGTCGGATGTGGCCTTTGCTGAAGTCATCCGCAGCGAAATCACGACAGTCGTTAGCCGCTTGAGTGCGTCGCCATCATTGGTCGTGATATCAGGCGGCAGTGAGGTTGGTCAGCAGGCTGCGATGATGGGCCTGCCCCGCCAGATGCGCGACGTACCACTGGCGGAAACCGTCATTCCCGAAGTTTTGGCGGGCTGGTGTGACGTCGCCTATGTGCCGGGTTCGCCGTCCGGCGGCGTGCTGCCCTTCGTAGCTGAAGCGGGCCCGTCGCATTATTACGGCGTTGGCGCATATTTGCGGCCCCTCGACGATGCGCGCCGCGCCAATGTCCGCTTTGCCTCCGAGTGTCTCGCTTTCGCCAACCTGCCCGACGATCGTCACTTCGCTGACCATCGGCTCGATCCTGTCAGCAATCCGGAACGCTGGCTCGCCGGGGTCCCGCGCGACGGAGGCGCGTCTTGGGATTTCGACGATGTGCGCGAGCATTATCTTCTGGCGCTGTGGAACGAAGACGGCCGCAGCCTGCGCTCCAGCGAACCCGGGCGCTGGCGCCAGCTATCGCGCGCGATCACAGCCGAGGTCATCGAACGGACGATCGACGAATGGCGCCGCCCGGCCTCCACCACCGCTGGCGCGCTGATATGGCTGTGGCGCGACCTGCAGCCCGGCGCAGGCTGGGGCCTGCTGGATTGCTACGGCCGCCCGAAATCGGCCTTCTACGCACTGCGCCGCGCCTCGCTGCCACTGCGCTTGTCGATCACTGACGAAGGCACCAACGGGCTCTACCTGCATCTCGTCAATGACACGCCGCGGGCCGCCGCGGGCAAACTGACCTTGCGTTGCCTGAGAGACGGCAAGACGCCGGTGATCGAAGCGGTGCGCAATGTGACCATCGCGCCGCATGCCGGGCTTTCAATCGGAGCGTTCGAGATATTCGACCGGTTCTTCGACGCCGGTCACTGCTATCGCTTTGGGCCAGCGGCGCATGACACCGTGCATGCAACGTTCGCAGCCGAGGACTCCGATCAAGCTCGAGAGGCCTTTCATTTTCTTTGCTCCCCGACGTCGGCGATTGACCAGACGATTGGCGCAGTGCTTGGTGAAGACGCCGCCGGTTTCTTTCTCGACCTGCAAGCCGCCACGACGACGCGCTTCATTGAAATCGCGGACAACGAATTCCTGCCCGACGACAATTACTTCCACATGGCATTTGGGCATCGCAAGATCGTGCGTCTGGCACCGCCCCGGCATTCGTCTGATAATCTGCGCCCATCGGGACGGGTCTCTGCGCTCACTCTGAGAGGTGACGTCAAATACTGACTAGGGCAGCGATCCGCTAATTCTTACAGCGGCTTTTACGCAACCACCCATACCGACATTCTCATCGCAGACCGCTCCGGAAGACTTTCTGAACGCCGTGCTCGAGTTCATTCTCGATCTGGAAAACGCGGCCGGAAGGGATCCCGTCGATTGGCGGCTTTGCGCCGATTGTGTTGAAGAAGTCGGCGATGTGATTGCTGCCGTGCGCACAGGGATGCGGCGCGCATGGGTCTGTCCCTGCTCAGGCGGGCATTGGAGCAGGCACCGGGATCAGCTTCGCCAGCTTCCGAAGGTTCTGGGCCGTGGCGGCGAGCAGGAACTCGTCTTGAGCACCGCAAGGGCCTCTCAAACGAAGCCGATCGAGGCGCAGGATGCGCTTCAGATGCGCGAACAGCATCTCGATCTTTTTGCGTTCCCGCCGCGACGTGACATAGGCCTCCGTCCTGGCGATCCCGCGCGCCACGTCCCGAGCGCTCTCGTAGATCGAACGCGGCACCTTGCGGGCTGGCATTTTCGGACAGCACTGTGGCTTCAACTCGCAGATGTCGCAGTCACGTTTGCTGGCGCGATAGAGAAGCGTCGCGCCGTCATTCACTAGCGTCCCGGTTGAAGCCAGCACCTTGCCGGCCGGACAAAGATAGATGTCGGCTTCCGGTTCGTAGGCAAAGGCGTCCCGGGCGAACGTCCCATCCTCGCGAGCCGACTTGTCGAACACAGGGATGTGCGGCTCGATCGCGTGATCGTCGACCGGCCAACCCAGCATCTCGGCCGATCCGTAAGCGCTATCGGCAGCCAGACGCTGGGGATGGATGCCGAAGCACTCCCCAGTGCGTTCGATCATCGTGCGGGCCGCACCGACCTCGGCCTGTCGAATGGCGCGTGTTGCCTCAACATCGACGATGACCGCAGCCTTTAGATCGATGAGGTAATTGTCGGCATAGGCAAAGAAAGCATGACCTTTGTGAGCCCCGGTCCATTGCGCCGCCGGATCGGATCGGGAGATGAACTTCGGTACCGTCTCGCTCGCCGCGCCCCAGGCCGCCTCGTCCAGCGTGTCGAGGTATTCGCGGACGGATCGCCGCGTCCGGGCAAGCGCTTCCCAGTCATGGCTGTCGGTCCCCGCGGTTGAACGCTGCTTGTTGGCGTCGGCAGCGATCAGGCTGGCATCGACGGCGAAGGCTGTTCCCTCGACCAGTCCCTCTGCCATGCAGCGCCGCACCACCGTCTCGAACAGCTTGCGCAGCAGATCGCAGTCACGGAAGCGACCGTGTCTGTTCTTTGAGAAGATCGAGTGATCCGGCACCTCTCCGTCGAGGCCAAGCCGGCAGAACCACCGATAGGCAAGATTGAGGTGGACCTCTTCGCACAACCGGCGCTCCGATCGGATGCCGTAGCAGTAGCCTGCCAGCAGCATACGGACGAGCAGCTCAGGATCAATCGATGGTCGTCCGGTCGAACTGTAGAATGGCGCCAGTTCGCTCCGAACGACCGAAAGATCGACGAACCGATCGATCTTCCTCAGCATGTGAGACCATGGTACATGCTGCTCCAGCGAGAACTCGTAGAACAGAGCCGCCTGATCAGTCTGCTGTGGACCCATCATCGATTCAGTCTCCGCCGATACCGAGATTGAATCAGCGATGGCGCTCCGCTTCAACGGGGGAGTTTTTTCAACGCAATCCGCCAGAAGCGGTCATTCGGGGATCTGCAATAGCAATTAGCCTTAGATCATCGCTCCTCTTCCAACACCCTCCTGAGCGGACTTACATAGCTCCAGATCAGTCCGCTGGCGGCATAGTCGAGGGTTGTCCGGCCGCCGAGCCCCATCTCAATCATTCTCGTCACGACGGTGGTGCCGAAGCCGCGATGCGCGGGCGCCTTCACCTCAGGGCCGCCGCGCTCCTCCCACCGGATATGAAAGCCTTGATCCGTCTTTTCATAGTCGGCTGCCCATGTGATCTCGATCGCGCCATGATCCGTCGAAAGCGCGCCATATTTGACCGCGTTGGTCGACAGTTCATGGACGGCCATCCCGATCGACTGTGCAGCGGAAGGCGAAAGTTGCAATGACGGTCCTTCGACGGCGATCCGGCTTTGAACGAGGTCGCCAAAATGCGCAAGCTGACCGCGAACGAGCTCCAGCACTCCGATGCTCCGCCATTGATTCTCGACGAGCAGATCCTGATTGACGGCCAGCGCCTGCACTCTGTTCGAAAAATTTCGAACGAAATCCGGGCCACTCGAATAGGCCGTCTGTTGCGCAACAGCCAATACGACGCTCAGAAGATTCTTCGAGCGATGATTGACTTCGTTCATCAGAAGGCGATTCAGACGTTCCGCCTGCATAATCGCTTCCGTCCGCTCGGCGACGCGTTGTTCCAGCGTGTCGTTCAATTCGCTCAATTGCGCCTGGATGAAACGCCGTTCAGCGACTTCGGCAGACAATGCGCGGTTAGCGCTCTCAAGCTGGCGCTGTTTGAGATGCAATTCAACAAGGACGCTTACTTTTGAACGCAAGATCGAGGGATTGATGGGCTTGAGCAGGTAGTCGACGGCGCCGTTGTCATAGCCTTCAATGACGTGCTCGTCTTCATTGTAGAACGCGGTGAGGAAGATGATCGGGATCTCGGCGGTCTTCTTGCGCTCCTTGATCATCTGGGCGAGTTCAAAACCGGTGACGCCGGGCATCTGCACATCAAGGATCAGCACCGCAAACTCTTCCCGCAGCAACGCCAGAAGCGCATCCTGGGCGGATCCTCCCTTGACCAGACGATATCTCGGATCGGTTAGGACGGTTTCGAGGACGGTCAGATTTTTGGGCTCGTCATCGACGATCAGGATATTGACGACGTCGAGGGCGGCAGCCACCGGCCGTGGCGCACCCACTTGGCTCACGGATTGACGATCGCCAGAAAGCTCCGGAACGCTCATCCTTTTGCTCCGACAGAGGTTCCGCAGACCAAGACTCGTTCACCTGCAAGGCCGACCGCACTCATCGGTAAAGCCACACGCGCATGAGGGACAGAAGCTGGTCGGTGTTGACAGGTTTGGAGATGTAATCGCTTGCACCGGCCTCGAGACATTTCTCCCGGTCGCCCTTCATCGCCTTGGCGGTGAGCGCCAAAATAGGCAGGGTTCGAAACTCTGGAAGGCTCCGTATATGCCGGATCGTCTCGTATCCGTCCATCTCCGGCATCATGATGTCCATCAGAACCAGGCTAATATCCGGCGTGGTGCGAATGAGCTCGATGGCGTCCCGGCCTTTGGTGGTGCTGAGCACGTCGACGTCGTGATTTTCCAGCAGCGACGTGAGCGCGAAAATGTTGCGCGCGTCGTCGTCGACAACCAACACCTTGCGGCCACGGAGAATCTCCATCGAACCGTGCAGCCGTTCGAGCATGGCCTGCTTCTCTTTGGGCAGATCGGTGATCACGCGATGGAGAAACAGCGCCGTTTCATCCAGTAGCCGCTCGGGCGACTGCACGTCCTTCAGCACGATGCTCTTGGCCATAGCCCGTAGCTGCGCCTGTTCCTTCGCGCTCAGATCCTTGCCGGTGAAAACCACCACGGGCACCTTCGACAGAGCCGCATCTGCGTGCAGCTTCTCCAGGAGTTCGAAACCCGTCATGTCCGGCAGCCGCAAATCGAGCACCACGCAGTCAAACGGATGATCCTGCATCGCGCGCAGTGCATCCACACCGGTCGCGGCCGTCACCAGTTCGATGTCCTTGTCGTTCAGAAGCTCCACGATCGACTTCCGCTCGATGTCGTCATCCTCGACGACCAGTAACCGCTTGGTGCGCGGCGCTGTGAATTTCTTCAGCCGGTCGAAGGCCATTTCAAGGCCGTCTGTGGTCGGCTCCTTGACCAGATAGGCGAAGGCGCCATGTGACAGCCCGTGCTGGCGCTCCTCATCGAGCGTGATGATCTGCACCGGAATATGGCGCGTGACCGGAACGCGCGACGTCATCGGGATCATAGGCCTGACGCTTCGCCTCAAGCCGCTCGATCTCGGCTTCAAGCTCGCCGAAACGCGCATCGACATCGTCGGGCAATTCCTCGGCACTCTCATACTGCTCCGTCAAGCTGTCGAACTCAGCCTGTACGGCATCCAAGGCGGCTTGATCTTCCGCCGACAGGTCCACCGGCTGCGGATAGGTCCGGCGCAGCCCGTGACTGTGGGGATAGTCGAGATGGACTTGCGCCCACTTCCAGCCCTCAGCCTCCTGCAAGGCGGTCGCTTCACGCCCCAACTTCGCCATCACAAGCAGGTCGAGAAGGGCCACATCCTCGAAATAGCCGCCCCGATCTTCGGTGAAGAGATCACGGAGGATTGTGCCGCCCACCTCGGTATAGGCTTCTGCGCCGACAAAGATCGCACGGCGATCCGTGGCGGCGACGTGGGTTTCCGTGAGCATGCGGCGGATCGTGCTGGCATCGCGATTATAGGATAGCTGCTCATAGACCGCTTCCTGCCGGGCATGGTCTTCGGTGATCGCAAAGGCCATCAACTGGTCCAGCGCGAGATCGCCGTCGCGATAGATTTGCATCAGCTTGGGCGACACCGCACCCAAGCGCAGGCGCTGCCGCACCACATGCGGCGTGACGCCGAACCGAGCGGCGATTTCCTCCGCACCGAACCCACGTTCTTCCACCAGCTTCTTGAACGCTTCGAACTGGTCGGCGGGATGCATGTTCTCGCGCGTGACGTTCTCATCGAGGCTGATTTCGAAGGCGTCGTTCGCGGTGTCGATGACGCAGCGGATCGGCTCCGTCTTCTTGATCTCCTTGCGCTTGACGCGCAGAAGCTGCGCCAGCCTGCGGCCTTCGCCAATGGTGACGAAATAGAACCCGGTTGCCGCACCGTCTGCGTCCAGCTCCGGCTCGACGACAAGATTTTGCAGGATGCCCTTCGCGGCGATGCTGGCCGCATAGGCCTCAATCGACGCTTCACTGTGCGGCGTCTTGCGGGCGTTGTTCGGGGATTTCTTGAGCTTGTTGAGCGGAATAAAAATTTCCGTCCCGCTCGCCGTGACGATTTCAACATTCTTGGCAGACATGGTCGTTCTCCTTTCGGGGGTGGGGTGCAAGCGCAGCGCTGCGCTGCACCCCTGCCCGTCGGCGAGACCGGGGTAGCAAGGGCAAGGGCGGCCGGGGCGGAGGGGGATCACCCGGCCTGCACAAGCGGATTCGGATGGTGGTAGCTGTCTGGTCTTGACGTCCGCGCGGAAGGTTGGGGAGACCGCCGCGGCCGGTCCCGGATCTTCTGGGACTTCACCCTTGCCCGCGCGGGGGCGGAGCCCTTCCATGTCCTTTTTCAAGTAAAAAGACGTGAGAGAGGCTTCGCCATGCCGAAGGCGTGGCGACAAAGGCGGGTCTCTTGTCCCTGTTGGGTCGGGGGCGGAAGCGCCGATGGCGACGGTCGATCAATCTTCCATTCGCGGGTTGGATACCGCATGAACGCTTTTCGTCGCGGCCTACCTCTCACTTAGTCCGGGCGTCGGATTGAACCGGCCCACGGGGCTCTCGAGGGTTGCCTGACCTTGCGCTCCGCCCCCGGCCGAACAGGTCGGCGGATTTACGCCTAAGCCACCCCCGGCCTCACGACATGGCCGATCGCCCAGATAAAGCCGCTGAGTTCGCGTGCTATCGCAGTAACCACGACAGTGGGCTTCTTGCCTGCGGCGGCAAGCTTGCGATAGCGACCGCAGAGGCGCACCTGGGCCTTCCACGCAATGTCCCGCACAGGCTTCGGTTGGCGCTCCACAATATCGATCTTGGCCAAGGCGACGCGCGGCTGGTAGCGATAGCTCCAGGCGGCTTCCACCAACATGCGGCGCGCCTCGCTATTGCCAGCCCGCGTGATCCCGCCGCGCCGGATGCGGCTGCCGCTCGATTGTTCAGATGGTACCAGGCCGAGATAAGCCATGAGCTGGCGAGGCGACTCGAAGCGCCCGAGATCGCCCACTGCGGCCACGAAGATCACGGATGATATGAGGTCAATACCGCGGACGGCCCGCAACGCCTGAACCAACGGCGCCATCGACCATTCTGTCAGCATTGCGGATGGTCATTGCACCGAACGTCGAAACGCGTCTGAGGCTGTTAAAACTTCGGAATTTATCTATCATCGCTTCGTTGCTCTTATAATAGCAGCGCTGTTTCACCGTGCAGAATGGTTCTCATTCTCGTTAGCTACATCATGAATCTTCGATTTTTCGCTTCAAAACAACCGCCAGGAAAGCAAATCAATATTTGCGCAGATCACGACCGCGCGAATGCGAGCAGCGGATTGATGTCATGTCCATCCGCTGCTTGCAGGGCGGCGACATATTGGGCGCGCAGTGCGCCCACATCAGCGAGACTTCCGCCGCCCCAGCTGAATGAGTCTCCGCCGAGATTTTCAATCAGCAAGTCCGCCAACAGCCGCGCATGGCGACCATTGCCGTTCGGAAACGGATGGATGGATACAAGCCGGTGATGAAGTCTTATCGCAATTTCATCCGATGGATAGGTGCGGTGCTCGACCCAATGGCACACATCGCTCAACAGTTCCGGCGTTACTGCGGGAATCCTGTACGCATCAATGCCGATATTGCGCTCGGTCTGTCTGTAGGTGCCCGCCCATTTCCAGACCTCGCCGAACATCCGTTTGTGGAGCATTCTTGCAAAATTGTCATTCAGCAGGTCGATCGGCTCCCTCACACGGCGCCTGCGTGCCCACACAGCGGCCTTGACGATGTTCTCCTGTTCCGCCTCGTTGAGATCGCTCCTGATCGTAATCCAGCTTTGCAACAGCCCGTCCCGCTCGCTAGGTTCGAGCGGCGTTGCATCTTCGGGTTCCTGAAAGAGGTCCGTCATCGCTCTTGCCAGAGGTCGCGTTCTTTCAACACGTCGCTGATATAGGCATTGATGCGTGCCTCTAGATCGGCGTCGCCGGTGCCTTGAGCTTCCAGTTTCATCGTGTGGGCAACGCGGCCGAGATCGCGCATTGCTATTTTTCGCGCGCGTGCATCAATCACACCTGTGAGCGATGTATTCGGCACGAGCGCGTAGACGAGCGTGCAATCGAGTGCTTCCGCGACACGACGCAGTGTTTTTAGTTGAATTGCGCCCTCCGCTTCCGACTTCTCAAGAGCTTCGACGCTTTGGGGCCGGATGCCGAGCCGCTTTGCAAACTGAACGCCGGTCATGCCAAGCGCGTCCCGGATCGCCCTAGTCCATCCCTTTGGTGGCGCGCGAAAGCGATCCTCCGGCTTGAGGTACAGCAGGCGCTCATCGAGCCGCTGCCGGGCGCGTTGACGAACATCATTTTTCATAGCATGGCCTGATTTTATTATTTGAATATCAGTCTGTAGGCTTATACCACATTAATCAGTCATACTGCAGCCTGATAAATAATGATTGAAATCAGGCTACGACATGATTCTGGACGTTTATTGATCCAGCCCGTTCCCTTTCTGTTCGAACGCATGCTAGTTTTCGCGGAATCCGCTACTAGCCTCCATCGGATCAACTGCACATTGCAATTCGCGGATTGCGAATCTACGGCTCGGTCCATCGGAAAACTTTACCGCCATCTTAGGGGATAGGCATTGTCCAGTTTTCGTTTCCTGCATACCGGGGATATTCACCTCGACAGCCCACTTAAGGGTCTGGCCGGCCAAGAAGGACCGGCAGCGGAACTCATTCGCACGGCGACACGTCAGGCACTCGCAAATTTGGTGGATACAGCACTCAAGGAAGAGGTTTCCTTCGTCATCATCGCGGGTGACCTCTATGACGGCGACTGGCGCGATTATCAGACCGGACTGTATTTCGTCAGGCAGATGGGCCGCCTCGCAGCTGCGCAAATCCCGGTTTACCTGATTTACGGCAACCATGATGCCGAAAGCCAGATTACACGCCGCCTAGTCCCGCCTGACAACGTGAAGGTGTTCTCGTCGCGCAAGGCGCAGACGTTCACGATCGACAATCTTGGCGTTGCGCTTCACGGCCAGAGCTTCAAACAACGGGACGTAAGCGACAACCTTGTGCCGGCCTACCCGCAGCCGTTGCCAGGTCTGTTCAACATAGGGCTATTGCATACTGGCCTTGGCGGCATGGGCGGTCATTTGAATTATGCGCCGTGCACCATGGATGACCTCATCAACAAGGGATACGACTACTGGGCACTCGCGCATGTCCACCAAGCTACTATCCTTCATCGCGAGCCATACGTCGTCTTTTGCGGCAATCTTCAGGGACGGCATATTCGTGAAACCGGGCCGAAAGGCGCGTCGCTTGTGTCCGTGCGGGACGGCCAGATCGAAGACATCGCGTCGATCCATGCGGACGTTGTACGCTGGGCGCTTATTCGGGTTTCCGCAGAAGGTAGCCATCATGCTTCGGATCTCGTCGATCGCATCCGGGCGGCCATCGTACATGCAGTACAGAACGATGCCGAAGGACGCTTGCTCGCATGCCGCATTGAACTGACCGGAACGACAGAACTTCACGGTCAGTTGTTGTCATCGATCGAGCAGATCACTGCCGAAGCACGGTCCTCAGCTCTATCGCTTGGCGAGGAAGCCGCCTGGATCGAGCGCGTCGTGATCAAGACCGAACCCGTCAGCAATCCCGCAGGAGCTTTGCGCGCCGACGCGCTGGGCGATTTGCAGCAGATCATTGAACAGGCGTCAGCCGATTCTCAACTGGTCGAGCAAATGGAAACCGCGCTCGGCGAATTGGTCAGGAAGCTGCCTCATGAGCTTCGCGCTGAGCTTGAAGATGGTGCGCTCAAAGACGTTTCTGATGGCAACTACAAGAGCCTGATGGATCGCATCGGCCGCGACCTTACAACGCGGCTTGCAGTGGAAGGGATGTAACGATGCGTATCCGCCGCCTCGATTTGCTCCGATATGGCCATTTTACCGATACCGACTTTCAGCTTCCAGCTGCTCAGTCGGATTTTCATGTTGTCTACGGCCCGAACGAGGCTGGAAAGTCCACTGCACTCTCGGCTATCGAAGATCTTCTTTTCGGCATACCGTACAATTCCACCCGTAACTTCCTTCACGACTATAATTCGATGCGGGTGGGAGCTTTGTTGGAAAACGGCGCAGACACATTGGAAGTGCGGCGCCGCAAAGGAAATCGCGACACGCTTCTCGACAAGAGCGGCACACCTCTCCCTGCGGGTGATGCCGCACTCGCAGGCATGCTCGCGGGGGCCGATAAAGCGTTTTTCACGAGAATGTTCTGTCTTGATCATGAACGCCTGAAAACCGGCGGACAGGAAATCCTTCAAGCCCAGGATGATGTCGGACAGATGCTGTTCTCAGCTGGCGCCGGAATTGTCGGTTTGCGGGATCGTCGCAAGGCGATTGATGAAGAGGCCGATACGCTATGGGCCAGCCGCCGCGCCGCGCACAGAAAATACTATCAGGCTGACGACAAGCTGAAGGCCGCAGATGCTGCTCTACGAGAACATACCGTCACGGCGGCCAAGTGGCAGGAGCTGAAAACCGCGCTCGAAGACGCGAATGCCGCTTACGGCGGCGTCGAAGGCACCATTGAGGGTAAATCGGCCGAGCTGCGTAAACTCAATCGCATTCGTCGCGTGTTTCGAGATGCTCGCAAACGCGCACAGCTTGCCGCCGACATCGAAGCTTTGGGAGCCGCGCTTCTTCTGCCCGAAGGGGCGAACGCCGCGCTGGACGAAGCGATCAAAGATGACGGGACCGCAAACACCCGCATCGAAACGCTGACGGAAGAAATCGAGAAGCTGCAGAAGGAACGCTCTGCGCTTTCTTATGAAGAACCGCTATTGATGCGGGCGGACGACATCGCTCGGCTGCACGAGCGTCGGATTCAAATACGCCTCGGCAGGACCGACCTGCCCAAACGCCGCACTGAATTGACAATCGCGGAGGCCCATTTGGCGCGGCTTGCGTCTGAACTCGAATGGGACCTGGACGACAGCGCAGCGATCATGCGCCGTATTCCAACACGGCCCAAGCTGACAAGCGCACGCTCGTTGTTGAATTTGAGGGGTGAACTGACTTCTGCGGTTGATGGTGCCAAAACGGCTGTCGCAGAAGCCAAGGATAAAGCGTCTGACTTGGCGCGCGAATTAGACGAAGCCGCTGTGACGGTCGATATTTCTACGCTGGGTGCCGCTATTAAGGCGTGCCGAGAAGCGGGAGACATTAGCAGCAGAATTGCCGCTGCCGACCGCGAAGCGAAAGATGCGGTTGCCGCGTGCGACCGGCTTTTGAAGGCTCTGCATCCGTCGGCAGAAACGGTGGACCGACTTCTAACTATGACGGTGCCCCATAAGGATGCTGTCCAGTCTCACCGCGATACTCTCCGTGATTTCGAACGCCGCAAGCAATCCTGCGACGAACGCGTCCGTTCCGCGGAACAAGAGCTTGCCCGGCATAACAAGGCCTATACCCGGATTGCCACGAGGGAACATGCTGTTCCGGCCGAGGAGCTCGAAAAATTACGCGAACGCCGCGACCTCGGCTGGTCGATCATCCGGCGAAAATATGTCGAGCAGGCACCCGTTCCGGACGCTGAAATTCATGGATATCAACACGGGGACACGTTGTCGAACGCCTATGAAGGGGCGATCAAACAAGTCGATGAGGCCGCCAACAGACGTTACGAGAAGGCCGAGGCTACGGCCCGTCTGGCTGAGATTTCCCGTCAGGTTGCCGAACAGCAGGAACTTCTGGTCATGCTGCGCGCTGAGAATGATGCTCTCGTCGCAGAACAGGAAAAACACGAAGGTGTTTGGCTGGCCCTCTGGAACAACGCGGGCCTGTCGCCGCTATCGCCGGATGAGATGCTTGTCTGGATCGATATACGCATCCAGATCGTTCAATCCGCTGACAGGGGAGTTGCAGCCGAGAGCCAAGCTTCAGCGCATCGCTCCGAAGAGGAAAGCTACAAAGCGCATCTGTCCAAGGAGCTCGGCATCCTTGGCGCAGAAACGGGCACATATGCTTCCAAGCCGCTGCGCATCTTGATCGAGCTCGCTGCCGAGACACACAAACGATACGAGAAAGAGTCCGAAGACAGGCGGTCTCTTGAAGCCTCCATCAAGAAGGCCAACGCCGACACTGAACGTAAGCGAAATTCTCTTCAGGCTGCGGAGACCCGGTTCTCCGAATGGCACGAGCAATCTGTAGCGGCACTCATCGCACTAGCACTCAACCCTGCATCCGCAGCAGAAAGCCTTGTCACCCAGCTCAATGTCTTCGACGACATGCGCGAGGTCGCCGCAAAAATCACCGAGCTGCAGCAGGAACGCATCGAAAAAATCGAACGCGACATAGCGGCGTATGAACTGGAGGTGAGCGATCTGGTTCAGGCCATCGCTACGCCATTGTCGGACATGGACCCCGACGACGCCGTTCTCGAACTGGAACGTCGTGTAGAAGATGCTACCCGTGTTCGCCAGCTTATCGCCGATAAGGAGACCGCATTAACCGCGCAGCAACGGAAAGTCGACGAGTGCCATCAGTCTCGCGTCGGAGCCCGCCGCATCATCGATGAATTGCAGGAGGCCGCCGCGGTAAGCACTGTTGAAGCCCTGCGCATCGCGATCAGCCGCTCGGATCAAATGCGAAACTTGCGCCGGGAACTTGATGCCGCCACAGATGCGCTTGTCAGCGATGGTGACGGGCTTTCTGTCGCGGAACTTACAGACGAATGTGCGACTGCCAATCCGGACCAGCTTGCCGCGCGCGAAGAAACCATCGGGCAAGAGCTTGGATCCTTACGCGAACGACTGATGGAGGCGCGGCAATCCGAGATCGCAGCACGCCATGCATTCGAAGCCATCGGCGGTGACGACGGCGCGGCCCGTGCCGCTGCGGACCGGCAATCCGCTCTCGCTGAAATGAAGGAAATCGCCGAGCAATATGTCAGGCTTCGGTCGTCGGCTCTTCTGCTTCAATGGGCTATCGACCGCTACCGCCGTGACAAACAGGCCCCTCTTCTGCGGCGCGCCGGTGAATTGTTCTCAATTCTGACCGGCAATTCCTTTACGGACCTTCAGCTGGAATTCGACCAGAATGATAATGCGCGTCTCGCAGGTATGCGTCATGACGGCAAAAGCGTCTCAGTAACGGGGATGAGCACCGGCAGCGCAGACCAGCTCTATCTGGCGCTACGCGTGGCCGCCATTGAAGACTATCTCGATCACGCTCCACCGCTACCATTCATCGCCGACGACCTCTTCATCAATTTCGACGATGACCGCGCTGCTGCAGGCTTCCGCGTTCTGGGCGAACTCGCCCGAAAAACGCAGGTTCTCTTCTTTACGCATCATGAGCATCTGATTGACGTTGCCAATAGAGCGCTTGGAGCCAAGGTTTCTGCGATCAGGCTGCCCGGTCAGATCTTTGCTGCCGAGCGGAACGCGCCTCTTGCCGCTGTTGCTTCAGGCTGAAATTCCGACAGCTCCTGCAGAGCATCTTTGTAAGTTTTCAGGTCAGTTTCGTTGTCATTTTAAACCAACTTGTTATTGAAGGATTCTTTAGGCCATGGCGACACTGCAACCGTCTGAAGAAATCCTCGCGTGGGCTAAAGGGCAGCCGGGCTGGCGTCAGGATGCCCTGCGCCGCCTCTTGACCAAGCCCTTTGCGAAGGCCGATGAGGATGAGTGTCTTGAACTACTCAAGGCTGCGCATAATGTCGTGACATCCGTATTGGTCCTCGACCCGCTCGACAAGAAGCACCTTCCTGTTCGATCGAGCTCGGCCACAAATTTGCGGCTCGCAGCGCTGGACGCGATCACGAACGTAAATCGCCTTTCCAAGGATGCCGCGCTTTCGCTTTCGCCCGACGGTCTGACGCTGATCTATGGCGACAACGGCAGTGGCAAGTCGGGATTCATCCGCATCCTCAAGAAGGCAGGACGCGCCCGTGATAACGAGAGCATCCTTCCAGATGTTTATTCGGCAGGTATCGCGAAATCTCCGGCGAGCGCACGCTTCACCTTGCATGAAGGGACGACGGTCCAACCCCCGGTGCAATGGCTCGACGACAGCAAGCCACCCGCGGACGTACTGAGCAGGCTGGCGATCTTCGACAGCAAATGCGCCAGCATTCATGTCGATGGCGAAAACCGGCTTGAAATCATTCCACATAATCTGGACTGCTTCGAGAAACTGGCCCAGCTATGCGACAAGCTTCGCGTTCGTCTCAAAGAAGAGAGCGACGCACTGGACAAACAGTTGCTTGGAGTCCTGCCTCCTATCCCGGCCGGTACGACATCAGAAAAGTTCGTATCGGAGCTCGGCAAGAAAAAAGAAGCCGATCTGGCCGCTGCCACAGCCTGGAATGATGCCGACCTCAAGAGGCTGACGGATCTCGCCGGGATGTTGAAAGACCCGATGGCGGAGGCTCAACGTCTTGAGCGCATTACCGTGGCGCTTGAGACATACGCAAACGGCATCGTGAAGGCATCGACCGCCCTTGCCGATCCGAAAGTCATCGAAATTCTTGCTCTAAAAAAGAGCGCGCAAGACCTCCGGGCACAATCCACCGCCAGTGCCTCTGCCGCCTTCGCAAAAGACCCCTTGAAGGGCGTCGGCGAAGGTCCATGGCGCATCATGTTCGATGCAGCCAAATCCTATTCCGAGCAAAACGCATTTCCTGGCGAAACCTTTCCCGTCGTTAAACCTGACGCGCAATGTGTCTTGTGCCAGCAAACCCTCGACGCGGATGCCCAGGACCGGTTTGTGCGGTTCGCAAATTTCGTGACGGGCGCGATGAACGCTAAGGCAGCAGCCGCTGAAGTCGCAAGGGATGCCGCTCTCCTTGCCATACGCCCTGTTACCCTGCCGATAGCCGAACTGGTTGCAGAAGCGCGTGACAACCTTACTGCCAGGGTCAAACAGCTTATCGATGACAGCACGGCCTATAGAGACGCGCTTCTCAAGCGCCGCCATGCGCTTCTGAACGATGAGGATGCATCGGCAGCATTGCCGACCAATCCTGACGCGCAACTGCGCGCAGAGATTGTGTCACTGACAGCAGCGGCCAAGGAAGCCAGGGCGCTTGCAAGCGCCGATACCGGCGCTGCCGATGCGCTTCGCAAAGAATACGCCGAGCTATCGGGAAGAAAGGTACTTCATGAGAATCAGGCTGAGCTTAAGCGCCGCATCGACATCTATCAGCAGATCGCAAAGTTGCAGACGGCATTGAAGGCCTGCGCGACCAAAGACATCTCGGATCAGGGCAGTAAGTTGCTTAAAACTCATGTCACAGAAGCGCTTTCCGCGGCGCTGACCGACGAGCAAAAGCAGTTGGGAATTACGTCGATCCCTATCAATCTGTCCGATCGCACGTCGAAAGCGGTGATCAAGCACAGCATCAAGCTGAACGGCGCAACCCTCGCCGCAGATACGTCCGCCGTGCTGAGTGAAGGTGAACATCGCGCCGTGGCGCTCGCCGCATTTATGGCCGAGTTGAAAATGTATCCCGGCAAAGATGCCATCGTGATTGACGACCCGGTGTCGTCACTTGATCATGTGCGTCGGGGGAAAGTGGCCGAACGGTTAGTTGCCGAAGCCAAAGATCGTCAGGTGATCGTCTTTACCCACGATCTGGTTTTCCTGTCCGAAGCCCGATACCACGCGATAAAAAGCGGCACGCCCATCCGCGTTCTGGGAATTCGGCGCGGTCCCAATGGGTTCGGCTCACTCGATCCCGATGGGGAGCCGTGGCTGGCCAAGCATTTGCCTGCCCGCCGTCAATGGCTCACCGAGCAGATTGGTCGGCTGAAAAAGATGCACGCGGATGCAAATCCCGACTACGAAATGCAGTTGCGCTTTTTCTACGATCGGCTGCGGGAGACCTGGGAAAAATTTATCGAAGAGCGATTATTCGCTCAGGTCATTTCTCGCTTTCAGCCGCAGGTGCAAACGTTGCGCCTGAAGGAAGCCGTCATAGACGACGAACTCGTTAGCCAGGTCTATTACGGGATGTCCGAAGTCTCATCCTATACGGGGCATGATCGCGCGCTCGGGAAAGGCGGGGCGATGGCTGAACCGCCGGAATGTGAGAAGCATCTGGCGGCTTTCGTTTCATGCCTCGACGAAGCTGACACAAAATCCAAGGCTGCCGTAAAATCTCGCGACGGAAAGATGAAGCCCGTCAAAGCTTAGAAACCTTGAACCGTTTCCCGCAGAGCTGAACGACGATGAAGCTATAGCTTCGCGTGATGGCCGCGTTGGGGGGGGGGGGGGGGGGGGGGGGGGGGGGCGGCGCCCGTCCTGTTGCTTGCGCGCGTCTAAGGACCTCAGCCTCTCATCGTGTAAATAGCGACTTAGCCGTCTTTCATATGGATGTGACGATTCGCTGGAAGTTTCTTAAGCGCAGGTGCCTGCGAATCCTTAGCAAAGACCGTTGATGCCCTTACGGTGGGCATCGTTCTCAAAATGCCGACTCTGCGCCGGGGCGCGAACGCTGCAACGGCAAGCCCTCGGCTTTCTGCTCCGCAGGCCGCCTCACCGTGCCGGTTCGGTTCCGCATACGCTTATTCCCCGTCGCCTTCGCTTCAGCATCGAGACCGCCATCGGGGCGGGCTCAAGAGCGAAGGAGATCACCATGCCGGCACGATCCGCAACGGCCACGCCACGCCGCGACATCCATACCGAAATCACAGCAACTCTGATCGCACAGATCGAAACCAGTCCGGGCGAGCCAGCCCTACCCTGGCGCCAACCGAATCTCTCGACGGATTTGCCGACCAACGCACTGACCGAGAGACCCTATAGCGGCATCAACATTATCAGCCTGTGGGCCGCGGCGATCGACAAAGGGTTCAACACGTCGATCTGGGCCAATTACCGGCAATGGGCCGAACTGGGCTGTCAAGTCCGCTCAGGCGAGCGCTCCTCCTCCGTCATCTTCTTCAAGGAGTTCGAGACAGCGCCCGATCCCTCCGATCAGGCAGACACTGGCAAGCGCCGCGTGGCCCGCACGTCGAACGTCTTCAATGCCGAACAGGTCGATGGCTTCGCGCTGCCGGAGCTGCCCGTCTTGATGGGCCCCATAGAGCGGCTGGAGCGCGTTGACGCCTTTATCGCAGCGACCGGTGCCCGTGTTGTTCACGGAGGCAGCCGCGCTTTCTACCGTCCGTCTACCGATCATATCCAGATGCCGGACGAAGCGCTCTTCTTCGAGTCCGAAACGCACAGCCGCACGGAAGGCTACTACGCGGTTCTGACGCACGAGTGTATTCACTGGTCGGGCGCCACGCATCGCCTGAACCGCGAGTTCGGCAAGCGCTTCGGCGATTCCGCCTATGCCGTCGAAGAACTCGTCGCGGAAATTGGCGCGGCATTCCTGTCCGCCGAACTTGGCATCACACAGGATACACGGGCCGACCACGCGCAATATCTTGCGCACCGGCTCAAACTGCTCAAGAGCGACAACCGCGCTATCTTCACGGCAGCCGCGAAGGCAAGCGAAGCGGTCACGTTTCTCAAGAGCTTTTCATCCCCTCCTTAGGGGATTTTCTGCTAGATAGCGCCATGACCTTTCCTGTCAGCCCGTCGCCCGGCGATGACCCGCGTCGATTTCTCATTCAAGATCCGATGGGTATCCGCCATCCTATCATCTCCTTGTTGGCGATCGATAGCAGGACAGATCGCGCCTTTGGTCTAGGCACAGCGTTCCGAATCGATCCGTTCGGAGGATACCTGACCGCGCAGCACGTGCTCGAAGAATGGCTTACGCCTTCCCGCCCACAGCAGACCGTCGTCGGACTTCTCAATCCCGGCCTTGTTTACGGGCGCGGCTCGGTCGGGAACGACAGCATGGTCATGATCGCGTCAGCGACAGTGTTTCGCACGCAGTCAGACGATGTGATGCGTGATCGACTACTCGGCCGCGATTCCAGCCGCATGGCGTTCGACTGCATGATGCTGTCCTTTAAAGGGGATAATACGCGCCTGCACGAGGTGCGCGATTTTCTGCCCCTGCGGCTGACCGGCAAATGGCCAAAGGTCGGCGACGAGGTCATGGCAATAGGATTTCCCGAGCTGGGTTCGATACAGGACCGCACAATCGATGCGGAGGTTTTGACCGAGCGCATGTACGGATCGATCGGCCGCGTAACCGTCGTTTTGCCGCGCGGTCGCGAACATCGGCCGTGGCCGACATTCGCTGTCGATACCCATTGGCCTGGCGGCATGAGCGGCGGTCCGGTGTTCAATCAGGACGGCGAGGTGATCGGGCTGGTTAGCTCGAGCGACGAACCGCGAAGCGAGAATGCGCAGTCTTATGCATTCTGGTTTGCACCGGTCAGGGGCATCGAACGAAATCTCCCCCATGTCGATCCTTCGAATCCAGGATGGGTACGTGGCTGGGCCGTGGTGCGTAGTGCGCCTTGGCATGTCGCGGCGATGACGAATGACCGGGCACGCGCCGACGAACTCTGCGCTACGCTAACGCCGGATTATTCAGTTCGTTTTGGCTCTTTACGAGCGGGCTCCGATGATTTCATGGGGGCGGATAGCTAGGCGGACGCGACGCGGCATAGTGTCGTGAGGTTCCGGCTGACGGCGCAGAGAGAGCTGTATCGCGTATTCAACTATGGCAATATGGTCCTTACGATTATGAAGGATGCGGCCCATGAGCATGAGCAAGCGTATGTTGTTTGGTAACGATCCCGTGGACGACCACATCCGCGAGAAGCTGCGGAAAGACACAGAGGAATTTCTTGAACCGTTCAAGTTCAAGATTCCGACGCGCCGCAAGAATCGGCTTGGACGCGGCCCGCATTGGGATCCTTACTGGCGTTCGTGCTTAACGGCAGCGGGAGGAATTGGGTATTGAGAAGGTTCAAATCAACGACCAGATGTGTGTTCGAACGCCAGCTAATGCGAAAGCCGTCAAAGCCCGTGCTGAAACGTTTCATCAGCTAAGATTGAGCCAGCTATCGGGTATTTCGGCCTAAGCACACCAGGTGTGCTATTTCCGATAGACGATTTCGACCAGCAACCTTGTGAGGTTGGTCGATACATACCCATTATGCTTGGCATCGACTGTACCCTCTTGCGGCTCCCGGTCCTTTTGATCTGCAAGGTTGATGGTGTTCTTGTCGGTCACGACATTCCAGACGTTGCTTTTAAGCGATCCCGAACTGAAAGAAATTGCATAGAATAGCGAGTCGCGGGTATAGCAGGCTTCTATTTTGTAGGGACAATTCTCAAGATCGAACATGCGATAGCCGAGCACACCATCCATCTTCGTCTGCCGAAACCAGTCTGTTTTCGCCGCAAGTGGCGGAAAGGCCGGCGCAGTGTCGGGCAAACCAAGCGCTTTCGCCTCCTCCGCATTTAGTGGGAATTTTCCCGCATTCCGATCTTCGAAAGTCAGGTTGTGCGTCACGTAATCAGGATAGTGACCGATGGCTACACCGCGCGCTTTGCTCCCGCCGTCGCAGGAAGGCGGCTTGAAACCCGGAATCCACGCAGCTGCATGATAGATTTTATTGGTGGCGTCGTCGTCCTTGCTTGTGACATTAATCCAGACCGGGCCGTCGTCGCCGCTCTTCCCGCCATTGAGATAGATCGGATCGAAGCAGTCAGCGCCGACGGCTGCGTTCAACGTCACGATCAGAGAACCTGATCCCAACGGAGGACCATCTGTCTTTACCGCATCTTCCACAAATGCCCGCGTGAGAACGCGACCGCCTAACGAATGCCCGACGACCATTATCCTGCCGTCGGGCGAACTGGCCCGTACCGCATCGGCGATGTCCTTGAGATCGTGACCGAGGTCGGACTTTAGACCGGGATTACCGCGGCGCCCCAGTCCCAGCCGATCAGCCGCCTCAGCCCTGTCCTTGATCGAAGCCATATTCATTGGGTAGTTTGAATATCTTTCCCCGCGCCAACCGACGTAGACGCCAATAACCGCCGGCACCTTGCTGTTACCCTGCTGCTCGAAATTCCTGCGGAGCTGATCGGCCTGACGCGCCACGAAGTAATCGAACTTGATCGCGTTATTGCCGGGGACAAGCGGATCCTTGTCATTGGCGTTATGATGCCAGCCATGAACATAGGCCACCACAAACACCGGCCTCTTTTCATGGCCGTAGCCCCGAATTTTCTTGATGATTGCCTGTTTCTGCTGATCGCCGAACGGCGCGCCGTTCTCCCCGTATTCCAGCCAGGCTTTATCGAAGGATGTGGACCGATACACCTTCGCGCTAGGCTTGGCTTCCGGAGGGAGAACGTCCCAGCCATGGTTCTCAACCATCATCGTAACGCTGGCGATGTCGTCCGAATGGTATGCCTTATCGGGCAGGCAGTTTTGCCAGAACGAACAGTCCGTACCGGTTTCAGCCATCGCGGCAGTGTTGATAATCAATCCGGTAAATAAAGACAGAGCGCGCAAATTCATGGCAGCTTCCGATCTCATATCTACGATAAAATGCCAAAGTGGCGGATGCGGCAGTTGAGCCGCTCTACAACTAAAAGGCGAGACAGAAGTGCGCCAGCCCGCGGTCTTTCCTCAGTTTTTCGGTCTTTCCATTCGACGTCTGAGGTTCTTGGGGCATATTGGCTCTCGCCGGCTACGGGACGGCGGTCCATCGATCCGGCTCCGGACAATTTGCGGCGTGATCCAAGGGACCTTATAGGGGCGGTTGCGACTCCCGCGGCGAGGGTCATCAAGTTCAGCACGGAGTTTATCCTGCCGGCATGTACCGGGCACCCGATTCCTTGATCGTACTTGAAGACGACGAACAATGGCTCATCGAGGTTAAAAACGTCTATGAGGAAGATCCATTCCGGCAACAGCGTCAGATCACGACGCCGACCTATCTGTCCTCCCTCGACACATACGTGCGGGCGACACAGGCGACGCTCAAGGTTGCGGTGTATTGGGCGCGGTGGGGCATCTGGACGCTCGTTTCTCCGCATGATCTTCTGGATGCGAATGGATACCTCAAGCTTGATATGAAGCACGCCGTTCGCTTCAACGAGCTGGGCAGGCTTGGCGATATGACCATCGGTACAAGACCGCCGCTGACGCTGAGGCTGACTGCAGATTCGACCAAGCCGAATGATATTGGTCCCGATGGAATGGCGCCGTTTACGGTTGGTGAAGTCACGATGCTCAGCGAGCAACGGTTCCTCACGCGCCCGGACGAGCAGGAGATCGCGTGGATATTCATGAATCTTGGGGAATGGGCCGAGCAGGAGGTTAAAGCTCTCGTAACCGATGGACAACTGTCGGCGATCGAGTATTCGTGGCTGCCGGACGAACGGCCCAATGAAGGGACGGAGAGATTTGAGATGATCGGCACGCTCAGCCGTATGTTCTCTCGCCACTATATGCAGCAGGCCCGTGGAAAATCCGATGCCGTGCAGATCGAGCTGGAGCACCGCCCCAACTAGTTCGCGCCTTTGATCTCTTCCGAATACAAGAGCGATGCATTGCCCCTATGGCGCTTCATCCAGCAGCCTGCTTCCGCGACCACTGCGGATCAAGGCGAGGATGCGGGAAGCACGTCCAAACTCTGACGGTCAGACTTCAATGCGAAGTACCGGCGAATCCCAGCCGCCGATACTCAACCTCGATTCTCTGGGTGAGATCAGGCTGCGACTCTGCTTCGCAAATGAAAAAAGCCGCCGATGAGCAAGAGTACCCCAAACGATAAACACCAGCCGATGATTGCAAACACGATGCCCGTGAGGGTCGTTGGAAATGCCGGCGCATAGGCGTTCCAGGCCTGCGTCATGATTGGCTTGTCGTAGTCCGCCGCCACTGCGAACACGGCGGCAGGCGTGACGCCGTTCGCCAAAGCCGATTGCTGCTCGTTCAATCGGTCCAGCCTGCGCACATAATCAGCCATGCGCTGCGCCTGGTCACGCACCAGCTGTTCGGTATTTTTGGCCATCAACCCAAGCGCACCCGCACGGTCAAAACCCGAGCGACGGGAATCCTCGTCGAAATTACGCACGACGAGCGTCAGCTCGCTGGCTGCGCCTCCGAGCCGCTGTCGATATTGCTGTATCAGTTCAGGAATCTGCGCAAACGCCAAAGCGCCCAAAAGTGACAAAACGGCAAAGAGTCGCTGCATCGAAGCACTCCTTTTCGCGTCGGTATCTTTTATGGAGGCTGTCAGTAACTGCGATTCGGCCGCCTACGTCCAATCACAAAAACGCCCGGCTACGCGATATCTATCTGCTCATACGCGACGGGAAGCCTGAAGCGCTGTTGCAGGGTTTCAAGATAGGTCGCGCCGTCGTCATCGAGCGCAGTCTCGCCGCAGATGACAAGCCGCGCAGCTTCGTTGGCATGAGGCCAGTAGGCATATTCCATCACCTGCCCCAAGGCTTCGCGAATACAAGCCCGCGGCGACAGCGCGGTCTTGATTTCATAGTACCAGAATTCTTTCGCCGAACGCCGTAACACCACGTCGATTTTGCTGCCAAGACCACTTGCGTGTTCGTCGGCGACGTTTTCAGCGCCGTATTGCTTGATCAGACGATCGCACAAGGCTGCCTGAAGTAAGGTATGACGCAGATTGATATTGAGTTCACGCTCGACAAGCGACGCTTTGGTCGCAGACGCCTTCTCGGTGCACCCTGCCTGAAATACGAAGCCGTTGCCCGGCTGCGCTCCGCGCAGCTCGTGGCCCCCGCTTTCGACGAAAGAATAGAGCGGCAGCAGACGATCGAAATCCGCGAGGATCACATTGTAGTCGATTGCGCCGATGGGCTGACGCTTGCCAAGAAAAACAAAGCAGCCCGGACGGACAAGCTCGGGCACCACCGGTCCCGGCGGATAATCGCCGCTGGGCTCGCCATCCCGGTAATCCCACATCCGCATGTCGGCGTAGAGATCGGGACAGAGTTGAAGATACTCGCCGAACAACCGCGCCTTTGGCACCAGCACATCGATGGAGGGGAGCGCCTGACTCAATTCAAACGAAAACGCGACGCCGTGGCGTAATTCCTGTTCGCCCCTGTGATCTTCAAGACCGATATTGAATTGCAGTTCGGATCGGCCGCCGCGATGAAACGCCCAGTGCGGGTGGATTGTCTGGTCACTGAAAATATCTGACCCGGGCCGTCTCGATAAGCCGCGAAGTTCCTTCCGCATCTTTTGAAGTGCACCGATGGCATAGGAGTTCGCCTGCGCGTTTATCTCGTGCGCGATCGACCTGATGTCGAAAGGTGTTTCGGACATTGCTCCCCCGGCGTTTAACGGAGTGTGCACGACTGGCGGGCAAGCGGAAAGACGGATGGGATGGTCATCGATATGGGCGCGACCGTTCACGATCAGGCGTTCGTGAACGGAGCCTTGTTCCGCGCAAAATAGAGACGCCTAATCTTCGTCAGTTTCGATGGCGCGTTGAATGCGCCTGGTTTCTGCCAGCAGGAACAGCTCGTCGTCCTGTGAAATCATCCGACTGTGCATCGTATCATTGCGGAGAGGATAAAGGCGCTGAAACGATTCGATCACCGACGAGGTTCGAACGAAGACCCCTTTGAATACGGCATCCCAATTATCTGCGCGCGTAATGATCTGCACATAGTCGCCAAACTCCGCATAGTCGATGAGCGACTCCACAGGCCGCCCCTGGGATCGTGCGCGCTCCTGTTTGTCAGCCCATCCCTGCCAAATTGGTCCCGGCACACGCTGCTTGATCCACTTGTCGCCGTATACAGCCGACATCCGCAGATGAATGAAACGGCGGACACGACGCTCGAACCGAACGAGACGGCTGTGAGCCGCTTTCGCGCGCTCAAGGCCGGCTTCCTCCTCATCTTCTACTGCGTCTTCTGACGGACGTTCGGAAAGACCGAGGGCCGAAAGGCCCTCGTGGAAAGCCGGCGACGGATAGGCCGTCAGGAGCGGATCGAAGCCCCGCGCTTCATAAAATGCCGATCTTGCATCGAGATCATCGAACACATTTTTTGGCCAGATGATGGGTTCTCGCCAATCCCCGAGACTGCCGCGCAGGATGTCAGACGCCAGATCCGAAAACGGCTGGTCGCTGGCGATCACATCTCTAACCGATTGCAGACCCAAGAGACCTTGGACAGATCCAACAGCGTTGAGCTGATCGATCCATGGCGAGCGGATCGCCATTGCCGCATCTTCAAGTCTTTGATACGCGCCACCCGCAATTTCGCTTGCCATAAGGGCATGAGGTCCGACGCCGAGAGCCTGTTCCGCCAGCCGGTGTAACTCACCGACGTTCGGAAGTGCGAAGCGGCCCGTGACACCGAGATCTGAAAAATGGGAAGGCAGGCTGTCGAGAAGCGGATCATGCAATCCGTGCATGGGCTTCATCAGATCTTGCAAGTGTCGATCGGCGACCGCCCCCGACGCGATGCGCAGCATGTCGCGGTCGCGCTGCGCGATCTTTTCAACTTGGTCATACAGGCTCTTGGCACTGTTCAACCGCAATGGGTCAGCGCTCAAAAGCAGTCTATCCTGCAACGACTGCTGCTCCATGAGCCTTCGCATTATGTCATCCATGGATGCTCTCTACGGTCGGCGCCGAATCGGGTGGTTGAGTCGCCCACCATCTTACAACTTTACGGCCCGTCAGAATATGCGGGGGTATCGCCTACACTGGCCGTTCTGGTTGGGCGCGACCGTCTGACGGTCAGGCTCTCGTGAACGGAGCCACGCTTCGCTCTGTCTCCGCCTTGCGGCATCGATCCTTCGCGCGAAGTCAGGAAGGCTTAAGGGGCGCCTCGCAGCGCTCGCCGCAACGGAAAAACGCGACTCAAACACGCGACCGAACCTGTCTGGGAGAAGCATCGGACAGACTTTGCCAAGCTACGGGAGCGTCAGGCTCTCGATCGACAGGGTGAGAAGACCCGCCAGACCGAGGCACGGAAGGGGATCAGCTTCGCCATGGCCAAGGCTGCCATTCTCAAAGAGCTCGATGCCATCCCGCCCGAGCCACGGCGGCTCAAGGTCCTCGAGCCGGCCCCTGCCCCTGAGCGATCAGAAGATCTTCGTCCGGCAAATGATATCGATATCGTTATCGCGCGGGGTGAGCAGATACGGCGCGATATGGAAGGATGGCGCAGCCGCCATCCAGGGCGGGACCATGGGCGGGAAATGTGGGTTCGAAATGACTGAACGAAGCACTCAACATACGAAACGTAATCATTACGTACCACAGTTCTATATGAGGCAGTTCGCGCTCGCCGAAGACAAGGCGAAAATCAGATGTCTTTCGCGCCATGACCCCTATGTTAGCGTCGGGGCGAAGTCGATTTCCAGAATTGGTTATGAGGAGGATCTGTATACGTTCAGCGCAGCCGGCCTCAATGCATCGATCGAGGATGATCTTAACAAAAATATAGAGAGCCCCATCGCCAATAGCGACACGTGGAGCAAAGTCGTTGCGGGAGAGCCGGACAGGCTGGACAAATCGGATAAGCTGACACTCTACCTTCTTATGAGGCACCTGCAGTTCCGCAACATTGAAAATCTCCAATTCATCGAACAAGAGGCGGCACACGTCAGAGAGTTTGGCTTGAGGGACGGTTACTCTGATGACGAACGGGAAATGTATGCCGCGATAGCGCGGACAGCGGCGGGCCCCCGCAGCTACTTTCTTTCCATGGCAGCGAATACGCAACAATTCGCACTGCATTGGGACCGTGCAAGTATAACGGTGATCCGCTCCCGCATTCCGCTTCGGTCATCCACCAATCCGACACTCGTGATTCCGCGCAAACTCGGACACATCAAACTGTTCGAGGAACTGGAAGACGGCGCGTTTTGCTATTGGCTTCCCCTCTCGCGGCATTTTGGAGCGATGCTGACGATGTCGCGCCGCTTCAACGATTTTATTCATCAAGACTTACCGGACGATGCCGCACGGGTGTTCAATCGGCTGTATTTGGGCCAGCTTTTAGAAATGCCATCCACGCGACACTGTTTTGCCGATGACCCCGAAATTGAGGGTGACCTCCAATGGGCGGGTTTCGACGGTTTTGACGGATCTGGTGACCGCGGCCGGTACAAGCGTAAAGTGCGTCAGAGCGGCTGAGGAAGTCGGCTTTCGGGCCATCTTCCGGTCTCGGTTTACGATTCTGCCACTTTACATAGTTTAACTATGTTTTTTTGAGATTTCTTAAACTGGCAGCGGGTTTACGAATCTGCTATTTTACTCAGTATGGCTAAGCGAATATCCGGAAAGCTAAACTGGCTCGAAAAGCATCTTCCTGAAGGATTGATGGTCGATGCCGCGTGGCTTGAAAAGCACGGATATTCGACCGGCCTTCGCAGCCAGTATGTTGCGGCGGGATGGCTGGAGCAACCAACCCGGGGCGTATATCGCCGCCCCCGCGGCGAACTGAGTTGGCAGCAAGCCGTCATATCCCTGCAAACAATCCTCAACGCCAGCCCCGTGATCGTCGGAGGAAAAACCGCGCTCGATCTTCAGGGCTTCGCCCATTATCTTTCGACGACGACGAAAGAGATACATCTCTATGGACAGAAGCCCCTCCCCCACTGGCTAAAGAAACTGCCTCTGAAGGTCCGCTTCAATCATCACAACAGCCGCAAGCTATTCAATAACGATCCGATCACGATCGCCATCAGCAGCCTGAAATGGGATGTGGCCCGCGCGCAAGGAAGTACGAACGATCCGTTGCATGGCGGCGCATTCAATGTCCTTCCCTGGGGGCAGTGGGACTGGCCCCTGACTTTATCAACCCCCGAGCGGGCCATTCTCGAAGCCCTGGACGAACTTCCAGATCATGAGAGCTTCGATCAAATCGACAAGCTGATGGAAGGACTCACGAACCTGAGCCCGCGCCGCCTCCAAAAATTGCTAACCGACTGCAAGAACGTCAAGGTGAAACGGCTGTTCTTCTTTTTCGCCGATCGCCACAACCATGCCTGGCTCAAGCGCCTCGACAAACAAGAGGTCGATTTAGGCAAAGGCAAGCGCTTGGTCGCAAAAGGCGGCCGGCTGGACCAGACGTACCAGATCACCGTACCGGAATCCTTCCATGCCGTTTAAGGACCAATACGGGAGACAGGCGGCGCTTCTTATACGAACGCTGCCCTTTGTCGCGGCGGAGAAGTGCTTCGCCCTCAAGGGCGGCACAGCCATCAATCTCTTCATTAGAGACATGCCCCGCCTGTCGGTCGATATCGATCTCACCTACCTGCCGGTGCAACCACGGCCCGAATCCTTGGCGGATATCGACGCCGCCATGAGCCGCATGGCCGCGAGCATCAAGAGCGGCATTGTCGGCTCTCACGTAAACCCAAGCCGTGCCGATGGAACCATTACGAAGCTCGTCGTCCGGGCCGACCATATCCAGATCAAAATCGAGGTGACACCCGTCCTGCGCGGCTGCGTCTACGAACCAGAAACGCGGTCTGTTTCGGATTCTGTCGAAGACGCATATGGGTTTGCCGAAATTCAGGTGGTCTCGTTTGCCGATCTCTACGGCGGAAAAATCGTGGCCGCTCTTGATCGTCAGCATCCTCGCGACCTCTTCGATGTTCGGGATCTGCTCGCCAACGAGGGCATCAGCGATGACCTGCGCAAAGCGTTTATTGTTTATCTCCTGAGCCACGACCGGCCAATGTCCGAGGTTCTTGCCCCCACCCGGAAGGACATCACCAACGAGTATCTTCACAATTTTGAAGGTATGACCGATCAGCCGGTGTCACGGGAAGAACTGATAGCGGCGCGCGAGACCCTCATCAGTTCAATTGTGGAGCATATGCCCGACGGGCATCGCCAGTTCCTGATTGGTTTCGAACGCGGCCAACCCGACTGGTCGCTTCTTGACGTGGCCGGCGTCGCCGATTTGCCCGCTGTTAAATGGCGGCAGCGGAATCTTGACCGGATCGAAAAGGGCAAACGCGAGCAACTCGTTCGACGCCTCGAAGAAGTTCTGCTCGGGACCGGAACGTGAGCTACGATTTCTCCTCGCTCTCTCACCCTGATTTTGAAAGCCTATGCCTCGACTTGGCGGCCGCGCATGCCGGCCTACGATTTGAGGCGTTCAGCCCCGGCCCGGACGGCGGCATCGACGGTCGGCACGCCAAAGCCAATGAACTGACCATCCTTCAGGTCAAACACTATCGGGGATCAAGTTTTTCCGATTTGAAGCGCGCAATGCGGCACGAACAAGATTCGATCGAGACCCTGCAACCGACCCGTTATATTTTGGCGACCTCCCATTCGCTGACTCCGGACAACAAAGCTGCGCTCGCGGAAATCATCGGATCCTCGCTCCAATCTGAGAGCGATATCATTGGTCCCGCCGAATTAAATCGCCTGCTTCGGGAAAACCGCGATATCGAGAAGGCTCATATCAAGCTTTGGCTTTCAAGTACGGCGGTTCTTGATCAGATCGTCAACGCCGCACTCAGCGGTTTCACCAACACGACCAAGGACGAGATCGAGAGGAAGGTTAAGGTCTACGCCCAGAATCCAAGTTTCAAGGAAGCCTTTGATCTCCTCGAAAAGCGACACGTCATCATCGTGTCTGGCCCACCTGGCGTCGGAAAAACCACGCTCGCCGAAATGCTGGCTTACCGATACCTCGCCGAAAACTGGGAACTCGTAGCCGTTCGTGATCTGAACGACGGATTCACAAAAATCGACGATACAACGAAGACGGTCTTTTTCTTCGACGATTTTCTGGGTCAAGTGCGGCTGGACTTACAGACTTTAGGACAGCAAGACGCTCATCTCCTAAAATTCTTGGATCGCGTCAGGCGTTCACCGAACGCGCGCTTCATTCTAACGACGCGCGCCCATATTTACGAGGAGGCGCGGACACAGTCCGAGCGCATCGACGATAAGAAGGTCGACATTACGAAATATATCTTGGATGTCGGAGTCTATACGAGGCGCATCAAGGCCCATATTCTTTACAATCACCTCGCAACATCGGAGCTTAGTGAAGAGTATCTTGAGGCTTTGATTGACCATGAAACGCTTGCGTCAATCATCGACCACAAGAACTATAACCCAAGAACCATTCGGGCCATTACTGACTCCCTGAACACCGAAGGTGTCGGCGCGACCGAGTACCCCGACTTCTGCATTTCCAGCCTCGATCGTCCAAACGATCTCTGGGAAAAGCCATTCAGAAATATTCCAGACAAATGCCGGCATCTTTTGATTGGCCTATTCTTCTGCAGCGAATCAGGCGCCCGAATTTCAGACCTGAGATTGGTTTTCGACGCTACCCACGCAGCCATGTGCGAGCAATTCAGGATCGGCTCGGGTCCGAAAGATTTTGAACAGGCATTAAAGATACTGGAAAGCGGATTCGTTGCTATCAGCGCGACCACCGTTTCGTTTATCAATCCGTCGTTGCGCGATTATCTTCAGGAATACCTGAAAGATATCGCGCTCCTGAAAATCATCGTGCCGACCGCTCAACTGGCGTCTTGGGCACAAAACGTATGGAGTTATCTCGAAGAAGTCGTCAACCCCACTCGCGACGATCAGGCGCAACTACTCGATGGCTTCAGGAGCGCCTCGAAACGACTGCATATGACGCCGGTTTTCAAGAAAGACGAATATGCCACAGACAGCAGCTACAGATATTACGATCTCGCATTTACCAACAGGCTTCAGCTTCTACTTCAATGGTGGGCCAAATTTAGAGATAGCGAACTCGCCGAGGCAATTCGTGCGTTCATCGCCAACAACAATGTTCGGTACACCGTTTGGATTGACGGACTTGCATTGCCCGCACTCATTTCAGATTTCCGCAATGGAGAGTACCGCACATTTCCGCAGTCTGAAGAGCAGGCCAATCTGCTAGAAGCAAAATTCATCGAAGTTGTCGGGTATGATCCGTCAAGTGATGCGCTTGCCCAAATGTGGGACAAGGTCGATCTCCACCTCGGCCCGGAGTTGTCTGAGGAGATGACAGATGCATTTCAAGCTGCCGTTCAGCGACACCTCGATGAGGCCGAGTCGGTTGTCGATCGACTGGATTCAGAATCGGAGCTCGAAGATCACCAAAAGGCATTGGTGAAATTAGCATCGCGCATTGGTGGGAACGCAGACCCTGCCCTTCAGCGCGCGAAAGCCCGAATTCACGCGTTGAATAGCGAAACGCCGGATGAACCTCCGGAACCCGTTCCCGAGCCTAAGTCACGGGAGCCGGACAAGTTTACGGACACAGAAATTCTCAGCCTGTTTTCCACCTTGCGCCGTCACTCACCCTAGCATTGCTAGGTCAGTAACCGGAATTGGTCGAGCAGATCCGCCCGAGCCTGCATCAGTTCGACCCGCTTCTTCCAATAGGTTGCGCGGTTATAGGCGCGGCGAACTTCGTTCTCCTCTTTGTGGCCGAGCATGGCCTCGATCACGTCCGGATCAAAACCGCGCTCGTTCAGGAACGTGTTGCCGGCGGAGCGGAAGCCATGGGCCGTCATTTGCTCCTTCGTGTGGATGCTTGCCTTCGGGTTGTTGCTCGTCTTAGCCATGCTGTTTGCGCCGACGCATGAGCTTCTTGAAGCTCGCGCCGCTTACCTGCTTCAGGTCTTCGACCAAATCGCACACGAAACGCCGAAATAGCTCGTCATTCACCATTCTCACTCAGCATGAGGTCTGGCGAACAATATAGGTATTCAGGATTCCCGCGCGATAGCCCCAAGGCGGCGGCGACCGATTGAATCGGCGTTGTCTAGCTAGTACGGTAGGCTCGACGGCTAGGATGCTGACGACGATCGGGATCGCCGGGCCTTCGCGGTCGACAGAACGGTTCCGGACCTGCGGAGGTCATCCAGGTAATCCGCGTACCACTGCATCATCAGGACGCGTTCTTCCCAATATTCGGCGCCATTATAGGCACCACGAACCTCGTCTTCCTCTTGGTGCGCTAGTTGACGCTCGATAGCATCGCTATCCCAACGGCGCCTGCCATCCGAGCGGCGGCTTTCGTTCAGCAGTGTCGACGCCGTCGACCGGAAGCCATGCGCGGTCACTTGCGCTTTCGTGTACCCAAGCCGGCGAAGCGCAGCGTTTAGCGTCCCATCGGAAATCGGACGATGCCACGAGCGGATTTGCGGAAACAAGTAGGGCGACGTGCCTGTGACTTTGCGAAGGTCATTGATGATCGTAATCGCCTGTCGAGACAGCGGCACCTTGTGCGGCCGCGGCATCTTCATTTTTTCCTTCGGAATATTCCAGACGGCGTCCCGCAGATCGAATTCCTTCCATTCCGCGTGCCGCAGTTCGCCCGGCCGAACGAAGGTAAGGGCGATCAACTGCAACGCTGCGCGTGTTGTGATCTGACCGTCCATGTCGTCGATCGCGCGGAGAAGCGCGCCGACGGCCTTCGGCTCGGTGATGGCGGCCCGGTGATTGACCTTTGGCGCTATGAGAGCCCCCGTTAGGTCAGCCGATGGGTCGCGCTCGGCCCGATCGGTGCTAATCGCATATTTGAAGACACGACCACTAATGCTGCGGGCACGTCGGGCCGTGTCATATCGCCCTCGCCTCTCGATCTTTCGAAGCACATCAAGCAATTCCGACGCCTTGATCTCGGCGATCGGTCGATCGCCCAAATCGGCGTTGATGAAGCCGAGGAGCCATTTTTTCTTTTCAATTGTCTTCGGGTCGTCGCCCTCGGCTTCAAACTTCGTGATCAGTTCGTCCGCGACGATACGGAAAGTATTGCTGCGCGCGATGCGCGCCGCGCTACGATCCAACTTGCGCTGCGCGGACGGATCGATGCCTTTGGCCAGAAGCGCCTTGTTCGCGTCACGGCCGGCGCGGGCGTCGGCGAGACTGACCGCCGGATAGGCGCCCAGCGCGATCAGCTTCTGCTTTCCGTCGAACCGATACGCCTGTCGCCAAAGCCGCGACCCGTTCTTTTCAACAAGCAAATGCAGCCCGCCTCCGTCGCTGATCTTGTAGGGCTTCGTGGCGGATTTGGCGGCACGGCAGGCGGCATCCGAAAGCGGCATCGATTAGGTCCCCGCAGTCAATCTACCAACACACGATCGACGGGATACCAACAGCGATACCAACAAAAACACCGGCTGCCGGCGGACGGTCGCGAATGTCAGCGAACGAGAAAGCGCTCTAATTCAAGCACTTATAACACATCAGCGGACAGAGGAGGAAGCTGGGGGACACACAAATGGTGCCCAGGGGCGGGATCGAACCACCGACACTGCGATTTTCAGTCGCATGCTCTACCAACTGAGCTACCTGGGCGCCGCCCCGGATCAGGTCCAGGGAGCGCCGGTTTATAGTCAGGCAAATCGGCCCTGTCCACCCGCCCGATGGCATTTCTGTGAACGAAGATTTTCCCGTCAAAACAATGGGAAATGACCGCTTCGGACCGGCTTGGACAGCGCGAATGCCCGTCAAGCCTATTCGGCGTCCTCGTCATCCGTCGGTTTGCCGGGAATCGCATAGGAACCCGACAGCCAGCGATTGAGATCGACGTCGCGGCAACGCTCGGAGCAGAACGGCTTGGAGGCCTCCACCGCGGGCTTGCCGCAGATCGGGCACGGTTTTTCGCCGGATTTGGACACCTTAGCTTGCATTCAACCAACCAAAACGGATCGGGAAACCTTCGCCGCCCAGCAGGGAGACGGTCTCATAGAGCGGCAGGCCGACGATATTGGAGTAGGAGCCGACCATCTTGACCACGAAGGAGCCGGCAATGCCCTGCACGGCATAGCCACCGGCTTTGCCGCGCCACTCGCCGGAGCCGATATAGGTCGAGATGTCTTCTTCATTGAGGCGCTTGAAGCGCACCTTGGTCTCGATCAGCCGCTGCCGGAAGCTTTCCTTGGGGGTGACGATGCAGACCGCCGTATAGACACGGTGGTTGCGGCCCGACAGCAGCCGCAGACACTGCGAGGCTTCATCGACCAGTTCCGCCTTGGGCAGGATGCGGCGGCCGACGGCGACCACGGTATCCGCCGCGAGAATGAACGCGCCGCGGAGTTCGTCGTCGAGCTGGACCGACTTCAGCGCCGCTTCCGCCTTGGCGCGCGCCAGCCGATTGGCGCAGGCGCGCGGCAGCTCGCCCCGCTTCGGGGTCTCGTCGACATCGGCGGGACGCAGCGCATCGGGCTCAATGCCGGCCTGGTTGAGCAGGCTGAGGCGGCGGGGCGAACCGGAGGCGAGAACGAATTTGGGACGGCCGAGCATGCGGGCTGATGATCCTGGAAATGCGGCCGGAACCTATCGGAAGCCCCCTGCTTCGACAACCGCGGTGCGGTTATTTAGCCGCTGGCGGCGCCGCCTTTCGCGAAACGTTTGCGAATCCGCAGCAGCAGCCCATCGCAGACCTCGCGATAGGCCGCCAGTTTCTGGTCGCGGTTACCTTCGGTTCCCGTGGGATCCACCGTCGGCCAGTATTCGACCTCGGCGGCATCGGTGCGTGTCAGATCCAGCGCCTTGTGATGCGCCTCCGGCGACAACGTGATGATGAGATCGAAATTGAGCCCTTCCCAGTCTTCGAGTTCCTCGAAGGTCATGGGCTTGTGTCTGGAGATGTCCTGGCCGAGTTCGGCCATCACGGCCACTGCGAAAGGATCGAGCTCGCCCTTCTTCACCCCGGCGGATTTCACATACAGCGCCTGCGGAAACATCTGCTGCAGCAGGCTGGCGGCCATCGGCGAACGCACGCTGTTCTGGCCACAGGCAAACAACACCGCCTGCGGCGTACGCGCGCGTGGCGGCGCGGCCATCAGCGACTAGCCTTTCCAGTGAAGGACGGAGATCAACGTAAACAGCCGTCGCGACGTTTCGAAATCGACGCGCACCTTGCCGGCCAATCGTTCCTGCAGCGTCCGCGAGCCTTCGTCATGGATGCCACGGCGGCCCATGTCGATGGCCTCGATCTTGTCAGGCGTAGCGGTGCGGATCGCCTGATAGTAACTGTCGCAGATCATGAAGTAGTCCTTCACAATGCGGCGGAACGGCCCCAGCGACAGAAGGTGCGCAACGACAGGCGTACCGTCCTCGCGGCGGATGTCGAACATCAGCCGGCTGCCGGTGATGCCTATATGCAGCGTAAACGGGCCGACGTGTGCGCCTTCCGGCGCGAACAGGTTCTGCTCGATCAGGTCGTAGATCGCGATCGCGCGCTCATGCTCGATATCCGGCCCGGAACGGCCGATCGATTCCTCATCGAGCGTCACCGCGACGATGCGGTTGTTGCTGTCATCCTCTGGTGGAGGGGCATTACTCATCGCAAATTGAGGCGCAATCCGACCGAACGTGCGTGGGCATCGAGGCCTTCAGCCTTGCCCAGCGTCATCGCAGCCGGTCCCAGCGCCCGCAGCTGATCCGGCCCGCACTTCAGGATCGATGTTCGCTTCATGAAGTCAAGTACGCCGAGGCCCGAGGAGAACCGCGCCGAGCGCGCCGTCGGCAGCACGTGGTTCGAGCCGCCGACATAGTCGCCGATCGCTTCCGGCGTATGACCACCGAGGAAGATGGCGCCGGCATTGCGTATCTTGAGCGAGAACGCCTCAGGATCGGCCGTCATGATTTCGAGATGCTCGGCGGCGATGGCGTTGGCGAGCGGCACGGCGTCATCGAGCGCCTGCACCAGAATAATCGCGCCATATTCGTCCCACGACGCGCGCGCGATGTCCGCGCGCGGCAGAGTGGTGAGCTGCGCTTCGACAGCGCGCGCGACATTGTCGGCCAGCGCCTTGCTGTCTGTGATCAGGATCGACTGCGCATTGACGTCGTGCTCAGCCTGCGCCAGCAAGTCTGCGGCGATCCAGTCGGCATTGGCGGTATCGTCGGCAATGACCAGCACTTCTGAGGGGCCGGCAATCATGTCGATGCCGACCTTGCCGAACACCTGGCGCTTGGCAGCGGCCACATAGGCATTGCCCGGACCGACGATCTTGGCCACTGGCGCAATGGTGTCGGTACCGTAAGCGAGCGCGGCCACGGCCTGCGCGCCGCCTACGCGGTAGATTTCGGAAACGCCACCGAGCTTTGCAGCGGCCAGCACCAGCGGATTGAGCTTGCCGTCCGGTGACGGCACCACCATCACCACGCGCTCCACGCCGGCGACTTTGGCCGGCACGGCATTCATCAAGACCGACGACGGGTAGGCAGCAGTCCCACCGGGCACATAGAGGCCAACAGCCTCGATGGCGCTCCAGCGCCAGCCGAGCTCGACGCCCAGCGCATCGGTGAAGCGATCATCCTTGGGGAGCTGGCGCTTGTGGAACAACTCGATGCGGTCGCGGGCGAATGTCAGGGCCTCGACGGTCTCTGCGTCGCAGGCGGCAACGGCGGCATCGACCTCGGCAGCGGTCACGCGCAGAGCCGAGGCCTTGAGGTCCAGCCGATCGAACTTGCGGGTCGCTTCGAGCAGCGCTGCGTCGCCGCGGGCGGCGACATCGTCGACAATGGCGCGCGTGGCAGCCTCGATATCGGCCGCGACTTCGCGCTTCATGGTCAGGAAGGCATTGAAGCGCTGGGTGAAATCGGCGCTGGCGGTATCGATACGAATTGGCATTCTGGTGTTCCGGCGGGGCCTTGCCGGCCAAGGCCCCCTGCTCAATGGCGCGGCGGCAAAGGGCCGTCAACCCTGTGCTGCCATGGAAAGGATGAATAGCGGATCAGGCGTCCAGACCGGAGGCCTCGGTGCCGGCATCGCTGGTCAGATCGTCCGGGCCGAGATCGGCCAGTTCGACCTCGAGACACTCGACATCCAGCCGGAGTGCGCCCCCACCGGCGAAGATCAGGACGACGCTACCGCCAGGAGGCTCGGCGGCATGGAATTCGATGCCGAACAGTTCCAGCGCGATGTCGGGCGTTTCGAGATCGATATCGCGGGACTTGCAGGCCAGCACGCGGTCGAAGCGCAGCGCCGAGACCAGCCGGCGCGGCGTGACTTCCCCTGAAATCGTCTGATCCCAGTCGAGCCGGCTCATGCCGACCACGAGCCGCTTCTCGCTCTGCCGCCAGATAATGTCGCCGACATTGACAGCCGCATCCTGAACATGCGCGGAAATCACCGCGAGGTCGTCGGCATCCAGTGCAATCAGCTTGCGTTGACCCGTCACGGCGACCCCTTTGAGAGAATCCTATCCGCTGATGCGCTCGATGGTAGCGCCGCAAGCGGACAGCTTTTCCTCGAGCCGCTCGAAGCCGCGATCGAGATGATAGATGCGATTGACCATGGTCTCGCCTTCCGCGACAAGGCCGGCGATCACCAGAGAGACCGAGGCGCGCAGGTCAGTCGCCATCACGGGCGCGCCGCGCAGCTTGGCCGTACCGTCGATGGTCGCGGTTTCACCGTCGAGGTGAATTCGCGCGCCGAAGCGTGCCAGCTCCTGCACATGCATGAAGCGGTTCTCGAAAATTGTCTCGGTGATATGCGAGGAGCCCGTGGCTGTCGTCATCAGCGCCATGAGTTGCGCCTGCAGATCGGTCGGAAAGCCGGGGAATGGTGCCGTCGACACGTTCACCGGCTTGATTCCCGCGCCGTTGCGCGAGATGCGGATGCCGTCGTTGTTCGGCGTCACCGTCGCGCCGGCCTCGACCAGTACGTCGAGCGCCGACTGTAGCAATTCAGGCCGTGCGCCTGAAAGTTGCACATCGCCGCCGGTCATGGCCACGGCCATGGCATAGGTACCAGTCTCGATGCGATCTGGCAGCACGGTGTGGCGCGTGCCATTCAGTTTGGCCACGCCCTCGATCGTGATCGTCGGGGTGCCGGCGCCAGAGATGCGCGCGCCCATCTTGTTCAGGCAGTCGGCGACGTCGACGATTTCCGGCTCACACGCCGCGTTGTTGATAATGGTCGTGCCCTTGGCCAGCGTCGCAGCCATCAGCGCCACATGGGTGCCGGACACGGTGACCTTGGCGAAGTCGATCTCGGCGCCTTTCAGGCCGCCGGGGGCCTTGGCAATGACATAACCGCCGTCGATGGTGAGTTCTGCGCCGAGCTTCTCCAGCGCCATGATCAAGAGATCCACCGGGCGGGTGCCGATGGCGCAGCCGCCGGGTAGCGACACCTTGGCTTCGTGCATGCGCGCCAACAGCGGCGCGATCACCCAGAAGGACGCGCGCATCTTCGAGACCAGCTCGTAGGGCGCTGTCGTATCGATGATGTTGGCGGCGGAGATATGCAGGGTCTGACCCTGATATTCATGGTCGCCCGGGCGCTTGCCGGCCGACATGATGTCCACGCCGTGATTGCCGAGAATGCGCTGCAACTGCGCGACGTCGGCCAGACGCGGCACGTTGTCGAGAATCAGCGTCTCGTCGGTCAGCAGACCGGCGATCATCAATGGCAGCGCCGCGTTTTTGGCGCCCGAAATCGGGATCGTGCCATTGAGTTTGCTGCCGCCGACGATGCGAATGCGATCCATACCGATTCCCGCTGATTGCTGTGCCCCGACTATAGGGCGGATGGCCTCTTTAAAGCAAAAGCGTCGAAATTTGCGGTTTTTCGATGAGGCCGGCAGCAAATCTAAGAAAGGGCCGAATCGGCCCGTTTACGCTCCGACCTGATTGATATCCGGGGTTTCCAGGATTGGCTTGGAGTAGCCGTTACGAACCACCCGGATCATGGCGCGGCCGACTTTCTCCGTCGTGGTGACGTATTTTGGCGCGCCCCGGACCAGCAGCGTCCATAACGGCGCGGTCGCGGTGTAGATCGCCTGGACCCACGCAGTCTTCGAACGAACACCATGCAGCGGTTGGATGCCGCCGGGGCGGAACATATAAGCGGCCTTGAACGGCAGCTTGAGCAAATCGTTCTCGGTCTTGCCCTTGACCCGCGCCCACATGACGCTGCCCTGCTCGGTGCTGTCGGTGCTCTGGCCGGTCACGTAGACGAAGGTCATCGCGGGATTGAGCCGCGCCAGCGTGTTCGCCACCGCGAGGGTGATGTCGTAGGTGATCCGACGATAGTCCGGCTCGCTCATGCCCAGCGACGAGACGCCAAGGCAGAACAGGCAGGCGTCATAGCCCGTCAAGTCGGGCGCGATGGCCGACAGATCGAAAAAATCCGTATGCATGATCTCGCGCAGTTTGGCATCGCGTTGCCCGGTAGGACTGCGGCCGACCACGAGCACGGCTTCAACATCGGGATCGAGCAGGCATTCGCGCAGCGCGCCTTGCCCGACCATGCCGGTCGCACCGAACAGAATGACTTTCATGAGACTTCCTTTGGATGACTGACAGTCGATCGCGCGACGCAATCAGGCGGCAATTGCGACCTGATCAAACGACATGCCGGTGAGCGCAGCTGAGACCTCCCACAGCCGCGCGCCGACGGCGGCATCCTGAGCTCGCGGCATGATCTTCGCAGGAGCCGGCGGCCCCTTCATTTCGTAGACGCCGTTCGGGCCGTAATAGCCAGCTGGCTTCGCATCGGGTGAGGTGGCTGCAAACAATGTCGGCAAGGCACCGGCGGCGGCTGAATGACTCAGCGGACGCAGCAACCGGCTTCCGAGCCCCATCAAGCCACCGCTGCCGGGACCGTTCGGAATGAGATCGGTGAGTGCGAAACCGGGATGCGCGGCATTGCTCATCAGACCCCAGCCCGCAGCATCGCTGCGCCGCTGCAACTCGATCGCGAAGATCAGCATCGCGAGCTTCGACTGCTGATAGGCTTTCCACGGCTTGTAGAATGTCGCGCCCTGAAGATCGTCGAAATCGATGAGGCCCGAACGATGCGCAAGACTGCTGAGATTGACCACACGCGGCGCCTTGTTGCGGCGAAGCACAGGGAGCAGACGCGCCGTGAGCGCATAGTGACCGAGATAATTGGTACCGAGCTGCATCTCGAAGCCGTCGGCGGTGGTCTGGCGCGTCGGCAGCGCCATCACGCCGGCATTATTAATCAGCAGATCAAGCGACGCGTACATCGCATCGAAACGGCGTGCGAAAGTAGCGACGGCGTCCAGGCTGGCGAGATCGAGGTGCTCATAGCTGATGATCGCGTCGGGATGTCGCTCGCAGATGCGCTCAATCGCAGCGCTCCCCTTGGTGTCGCTACGGCCGGTCAGCACCACTTCGGCGCCGGCTCCCGCAAGCGCCATTGCCGTCTCGAAGCCGAGGCCGCCTGTCGCCCCGGTCACCACGGCCAGTTTGCCGGTCATGGGCGGAATGTCCCTAGTGGTCCAATCGCTCATCTCTGTCTCCCCACATCCGATCAGCGGCACGAACGCCTGCGCAAGGCTAAATGTGCACTCAGTGCAAATTTGCAATAGGTGCAGGCTAGCCTTATCTTAAGGCCGATGAGCATCGCCAAGCCTCTGAAATCAAAATTGAAAACGTCAGCGTCCGACATTGCGCCGGCCTCCGGGCTGCGCGAGCGCAAGCGTGAGCAGACCCTGCAGCGGCTGACGGAAGCGGCGATGAAGCTGTTTCTGGCCAAAGGCTACGAGGCCACCACGCTGGACGATATCGCGGCCGCCGCCGAGATCTCGCGCCGCAGCTTCTTCCATTATTTCGCGTCCAAGGAAGATGTCGTGGTGGCGTGGCAGGATCGCAGCGCCGATGCCCTGACCGCTGCCATCGCCGAACGCCCTGCTGATGAATCGATGATCACCGCAGCAGAGAATGCGATCCTGACCATGACTCGGCACCTCAACCCCGAGGATGCCATTGCCATTGCCCGGTTGAAGCGCGAAACGCCAGCACTGCAGGCGCGCGAGCAGGTCAAATACGAGAAGATGGAACGCGCGATGGCGGGGGCGCTTGCAGCGCGCGCCAGCGACAAGACCGGTCAGACGCAGGCGCGACTAGTGGCAATGATCACCACCGGCGCCATCCGGATCGCGAGCGAGAACTGGCTGACCCAAGGCGCGCGCGAAAAGCCGGACGTGCTGGTCAGGCGCATGTTTGCGGATATCCGGGCGGCCCTCGACGAGCCGCCCGCACGCAAGGCGAAAACCTGACGGGTGATATTAGCCGCCCGCTGCGGCTAATCGCCGTCGCGCGATCAGGCAAAGCCGCCGGGCATCGGGCGAAACTTCCTGATCGCAAGGAAGGTCGTGACGACGAAGAACACCAGCACGATGCCCTGAACAATCGCAAAAGGCGGCTCACTGGGCGGCACGCTCGGTGCCAGCGCATGAAGCGGCGGGACCTTCAGGAAGCTCTGGATCACCAGCACGAACACATTGAGATAAAGCGAAATCATCGCAGTCAGCACGTAAATCCAGCGCCATGGCCCCGCCAGCTTCTGGCCGTACAGCGCCAAACAGGCGACCGCCAGCAGCACCAGCGAAATGATGCCGATGACATGCGACGGCAACAATTTCTCGACCGGGAAGAAGAAGCCGGTCACGCTGGTCAGGATCGTCGTCAGCAGAAATAGACCGGTCCAGCCGGGCAGCGGCTTTGACTTCAGCAGCCCGACCATTGCGACCAAGCCAGCAACAATTCCGATCAGGCTGACCACCACATGAAGCAACGTGAACGTTGCCAAGCTCATTCCCAAAACCATGATGCACCCCTGCTTTAGAACTCGTCAAATCTTAGGGTGCAGCGCGGGAACTTGCCAATAGTTTTTGGCTGATAGTCATCATATAGATTTACGTGCAAGGCGCCGTTTTCTTCAAGACATTCGCGTTCGATCAATAGTGCCCCGCAATCTACTTATTGAGAAACTCAACCAATTTCGGGATCACCTGATCGGGGGCTTCTTCCATCAGCCAATGGCCTGAGCCTTTGACGATAACGCCGTCCACATTGCTGGCAACGAGGCGCCCCTGCTCGATCAGGAAAGACCCACCGGCCTTCTCACCAGAGAGAACCAGCATCGGCATTGGCAGTTTGGTCTTGGCAAGTTCGGCAAACTCGGCGGCATCTTTCTCAAAAGCACGGAAGACCTCGAAACCGGCTGCCATATGGCCGGGCTTCGCATAGGCCTTGGCGTAAAACACGCGGTCCTTTTCGGGCACCGACTTCTTCGGGTTCGCGGCGAAATCATTCCAGAAGTGCTCAAGGTAAATGCGCTCGCGGCCCGCGACCAGCGCCAGCGGCGTCTTGCCGTAGAAATGGAAGTGCCAGAGGTCGCGTAACAGCCAGACATGCGTCCAGTCGCCAACACCAGGCAAAAAGGCATCCATCAACGCGATACGATCGACTTCGCTCGGATATTGCGCAGCGTAGGCATAGGCGACCATCAGGCCGATGTCGTGGCCGACAATTTTCACCTTGGGATATTTCAGGCCGACCACCAACGCATGGATATCGCGGGCCATCGCCACCTTGGTGTAGCCATCGGCCGGCGCGTCGGAATCGCCGAAGCCACGCAGATCCGGCGCGATCACCGTATGACTGGCCGCAAGTTTCGCGATCAGCGGGCGCCACATATGGCTGGTCTCGGCATAGCCATGCAGCAGCACGATCGGATCGCCCTTGCCCGCAATGAGATAATGCAGCTTGACGCCGTTGATGGTGGCGAAGCGGCTTTGCGGAGCTTGCGCTGAAGCGGATACGGGGAGAAACGGCGCTGCCAGGACGGCCAGCAGCACACCCAACAAAGCCCGGCGTCCGATCGTAAAAATGTGCATGAAGTCCCCACTGAAACGTCGCCCGCGTCGGGACGATTGTCTCAGTAGTAGCGCGGAATCGGCCCGTTGTGCGGAGTCTTTCGATCCGACAAATCGAACATGACTTCATCGACATAGCACCAGCCCCAGCCTTCGGGCGGATCGTAGCCTTCGATAATCGGATGCTTCGTGGCGTGGAAATGCTTGGTCGCGTGCTTGTTCGGGGAGTCGTCGCAGCAGCCGACGTGACCGCAGGTCCGGCAGATCCGCAAGTGCACCCACATACTGCCCGTTTTCAGGCATTCCTCGCAACCGAGTGCGCTGGGTGTCACATCGCGAATGCCGGAAATATGCGTGCAGCCTTTGGGCATGATGATCTCCCGTTATGAGCTCAAAGGGTTGGCGTGGCCGTATCGCCGAGAAAACCATGCAGCGCCGCCACCACCTGGGCGCCCTCGCCGATCGCGCCGCCGACACGCTTCACCGAACCCGAGCGCACATCACCGACCGCAAAGACACCGGACACCGACGTCTCCAGCGCCTGCACGCTGCGGCCATTGGCGGGAATGCCGGTGATGATGAAGCCATGACGATCGAGGGTGACGCCGCAATCCGCCAGCCATTCGGTGGCGGGATCGGCGCCGACGAACAGGAACAGATTACGGATGTCAGCGCAGGACTCCTCGCCGGACAGCCGACTACGGGTACAGATCCGTTCGAGCCCCGCCTCCTGCGTCCCCTCCAGCGCCACGACTTCGGTGTTGAAGACCAGCTCGATATTCGGTGTCGCCTCGATGCGCTCGATCAGATAGCGCGACATGCTGGCGCCGAGGCCGCCGCCGCGGATCACCATATGCACCTTGTTGGCCTGGCTCGCGAGAAACACCGCCGCCTGACCTGCCGAATTGCCACCGCCGACCAGGTAGATTTCCTGCTCCCTGCAGAGTCGGGCCTCGATCGGAGATGCCCAGTACCAGACGCCGCGACCTTCGAAATCGGCGAGCCGCTCGATGTTCGGCCGGCGATAGCGTGCGCCCGATGCCACCACGATGGCCTTGGCACGCATGACATCGCCATCGTCGAGTTCAAGAGCGAACAGTCCGTCCTTGCGTGAACAGTCCAGCGACTTCACGGCGGCCGGGATCATGATATCGGCGCCGAACTTCTGCGCCTGGTTGAAGGCACGCGCCGTGAGTGCCATCCCGGAGATGCCAGTCGGGAAACCGAGATAGTTCTCGATCCGCGCGCTGGCGCCAGCCTGGCCGCCGAATGACTTGGCATCGCAAACCGCAACCGACAGGCCTTCCGACGCGCCATACACCGCGGTGGACAAGCCCGCAGGTCCGCTGCCGACGATGGCGACGTCATAGGTCTTGCCCTTGGCGATATGACTGATCATGCCCATCGCGCGGGCGAGTTCGGAGAAGGACGGATTGCGCAGCACCGTGCCGTCGGCCACCACCACCAGCGGCAGATCCTCCGGCGACGGCGTATAGCGCGCGATCAGATCGGCAGCGTCCTTGTCCGTTGCGGGGTCGAGCAGATGATGCGGATAGCCGTTGCGGGAGAGGAAGCCCTGCAGGCGGATGACATCGCTGGAGTTGGCCGCGCCGATGAAAGCCGGACCGCCAGCGCTGCCCTGCAGGAGGTTCACCCGACGCAGGATCAGCGCACGCATGATGCGCTCGCCCAGATCCGCTTCCGCGATCAGCAGCGCGCGCAGCCGTTCCGGCGGAATCAGCAGCGTCTCGACATCGCCTTCAGCATGACCGTCAACCAGCGCGACGCGGCCCGACAGTTGCGCGATCTCGGCGACGAACTGTCCGGTGCACTGATCGGCCACCGGCGTGATGCGGCCGAAACCGTCGCGCTGGGTGATCGTCACATGTCCGGACAACACCACGAACATGCCGGGACCGGGCTTGCCGGTCTCGAACAGGCAATCGCCATCCTTGTAATGCCGGATCTCACCGAAGCGGCGCATCCGCTCGATCTCCGCCGCCGTCAGCACGGGAAAAGTCTGATCGTGACGCGGCAGCGCCGCCCGCGGCGCGTAGGCCGGTAGCTCGGCGCTGGATGATGCCTGGGATTCTGATGACATTTAAACTCGCATGCTCACGCGGCGGACAGGTGCCATCAATCCCGATCGGGATCGACGGGTCTTGAACAGAAGTCCTGTATCTTATCGGCGTCCGATGACGCCTCGACTGCGACGGCATCGCCGGTCTGACTGGCGCGCCCGCGCATTTGCACCTTCCGGCGCTTGAGATTTTCACGCAGCGCCTGGCGCAGCCTGTCCTGACGGGCAGCTGCACTTTCCTTGGCGGGTTTGCTCGGCTTATCGGTCATGGGCAGTTATGGTCGATCGAATGGCGTGCACAGATGCGCCAGATTGGATCCTGTGACCCCATACATAACCGCCTTCAACGCGTCAGGCGAGATGATCGACTTCGAGATGATGATCCGGCCAATGAAGGCTCTGCCGGCGGTTATCGAGGCCATGGGGAACCGGATCGACTCGCCAATGGCGAAACGCAAGGCGGCTGCAACCGCAACAGGCCGACCACACCCCTGTTATAATGATGCATTCTAAGTGCCACCCGCGCTTGCGCCGCCCGTGACCTTGTGGCAAGGATCGCCCCGCTTGGTAGGCGCCCTCGAGGCTGATTCCTGCACCCAGCATGCTGCCGTAGCTCAGTGGTAGAGCACTCCATTGGTAATGGAGAGGTCGACAGTTCAATCCTGTCTGGCAGCACCATTTTCCCCTGTTAAATCAATAAGCTCTCCGGACCGAGGGGCCTGACAATCAGGCACCTCGCGGTAGAACAGAACGCGAATCGCGGTTCAATACGGGAACATCCGGGGCTCTGTTCCCTGCCCGTTCCAATCGCTCGGCATAAGCAGCCATATCACCGGACTCAAACGAACTTGAAACAGCCCCCTTCGCGGGGGCGGTACGCTTGTGGCTTTGAATGATGGACCAAAATCGAGATGACCGCTGAATCCCGCCCTAACCGGCGGGTTTTTCGTTTGGCGCACATAATGCCTCTGCCGACCCCCTCGAACCGTAGAAGAAGAAGATGCGATCGGCCGGCACGTACCGCTCTAGCCGGAAATCGTGGAACGGTGCTACCCGCAGCACACGAACGATTACACTCCATGCGGCAGCTTCGGAGCCGCGGCATCTCAATGTGACAGGGAATGCGCCGCCAAAGATATATCGCCCCGCCCCTGCTTCACCAAAGCATTCATGAGTGGCAATTCGGTCGTCGACTTGATCTGCTCCATCGTGAACATTGACGACACATCATGCAGATCAATCTTGGCGATCAGCCGCTGATAAAGATCGTCGTAGGCCCGGATGTCCGAGACCACAGCCCGGATCAGATAATCCACGTCGCCGCTCAGGCGATAGAAATCGACCACCTCGGGGAAGCTGACGACGATTTTCCGGAAACGCTGAACCCACTCCGCGTTATGCTGGTTCGTTCGCACGGCGATGAAAACGCTGACACCCAAATTCAGCTTGTCTGCATCGAGAAGTGCAACGCGTCGCTTGATGTAGCCAGAGCTTTCGAGCTTCTGGATGCGACGCCAACACGGCGTGGAACTCAGGCCAACACGATCAGCCAGATCCTGCATGGAAAGGCTGCTGTCTACCTGGAGTGCCGCGAGAATTTTGCGGTCGAGCTCGTCGAGCATTGTGACCTCCGATGAAGGGTGTACGCAGAATATTTCTGCCGTTCATTGCCATCGTGACGCAATGCTATTGCGAGATTTGAAAGTTCGCGAGCATAAACAATTATCATCGCTGCGCATTCGAGCAGCAGGCTGGCGTCAAAAGTGACGCCTCCGCTGACGCAGCGCCAAGATGAATTCGCCACCGTGTGTCGTGATATCGACGCGTTGATTGAACGCGTGGCCTCTTACAGCCGCTGGCCACCACTCGCATCGATCTGCTGGCCAGTGACCCAGCCCGCTTCGTCCGACGCGAGAAAGGCGACGACCCTTGCGATATCGTCGGGTTGCCCGACCCGGCCGAGCGCGATTGTCTCAGCCACTGCGCGGCTGGCCACCGGATCGCGCGCGACGATGTTCATGTCCGTCGCCGTCGCACCGGGCATCACGGAATTCACCGTGATCTGTCGACCGCCGAGATGAACGGCGAGCAAGCGGCTCAGCGCTTCCAGACCCGCTTTGGCCGGCGCATAGGCGGCCATGGTCGGATAGGCCGAACGCGTCCCCATCGACGAGATATTGATGATACGTCCGCCATTACGCAGATGCGGCATCAGTGCCTTGATCAGAAAGAACGGCGATTTCAGATTGGTCTGCAGCAGAAGATCGAAGTCGTCCTCGGAAATATCCTCAATGGTCGCGCGTTTTCCGACGCCTGCGTTGTTAATGAGAATGTCGAATGCAGGGCTGCCATGGCGCTCGGTCAGTTCGGCGCCAAAATCCGCGGCCAAGGCGGCTGCGCCACCGCGTTCCGAGAGATCGGCCTTGATGGCAAAGGCATTGCCGCCAGCGGCGGAGATGGCCGTCACCGTCGCATTCGCGGCATCGACCGAGGCGTTGTAATGAACCGCAACGGTTGCGCCATCCTTCGCCAGGCGAAGCGCGATCGCCTGACCGATCCCCCGACTCGCGCCAGTGACCAGCACGATTTTTCCTGCCAGCCCGCTCATGCGGACCAGCCGTGACTGGCTTCCAGGCTCCGCGCCCTGTCGATCAGCGCCTTGCGATCGATCTTGTTCGTGCCCGCCCAAGGCAGTTCGTGGACGAACTCAACCCGCCGCGGGTGCTGATATGCCGGACCATTGGCGATCGCAAACTGACGGATGTCGTCGAAGCTCGGCGTGGGCTGCTCGCGCGTGACAATAAACGCAACCGGCACCTGGCTCCGTTCCTCGTCGGGCAACGGCACTACTGCCGCCTGCTGGATCTGCGGGTGACGCTCCAACAGCTTTTCGACTTCGCCCGGATAGATATTTTCGCCGGAGCAGACAAACATGTCGTCGGCACGGCCTACGAAGAAATAGAAGCCGTTGGCATCGCGGCGCATCACATCGCCACTGTAATACCAACCATCGGTCAGCACCTTGGCGGTCTGCTGCGGCAGATTGTGATAGTGATCCAGCACTGCTGGATTCCGCATCAACAGCACGCCTTCATTCTCGGTACCATTGACGAGCCGGACATCTTCCAGACGGATCGGATAACCTAGCCCCAAAGGCGGCGTCGGAATCTTGTCGGGATGCGGACCGAACACGGCCGGCCCTGCTTCAGTCGTACCATAGCCCATCGTCATTACGACGTTCGGCAGCGCCTGCTTGATCCTGTCCCACAGACCCATGGTCATCGGCGCCGACCCAAGCATCAGGCGACGAACCGAGGTGATATCATTCTTCGCTAGCAGTTCCGTTTCCTTGACGACACGAGCCCACATGGTGGGAACGGCCGTGGCGGCGGTCACCTTGTACTTGGCGATGGCCTCAATATAGCTGCGGGTCTCGAACGACAGCAGCACCACCACAGACGCATTCTGAGCGAAGATCGTTTTGATAGCGAACAGGCCATTCATGTGAAACAGCGGCTGCGCGATGATGTAGCGATCATCCTGATTGAGCGCACCGCTGGTCCGCGTCGAGATCGCCCAAAGCTGGCCGTAATGCGATAGCGGTACGCCTTTGGGGCGGCCGGTGGAGCCGGAGGTGTAGAGCATCTGCCCGACCTCTTCCCGCGTCGTCTCGACGGCGGTGAACGAGGCAGGCTTGATGGTCGTAGCAAAGCCGCTTGGGCCGTTATCGTCGAAATTGATGACGGGAATGTCGTCGCGCACCATCGGCCGATTGGCGTTGTCGACGAAGGCCAGCGCGATCTTCGCGTCGTCCATCACAAAATCGACCGTATCGCGCGCAGCCTTGATATTGACCGGAACAGCGATGCATCCGGCGCGCATGATGCCGAAATAGCACATGATGTATTCGGCGCGATTAAGCGACAGGATCGCGACATGCGTGCCGCGCTTGTAACCACTATCGACAAGATACTGGGCGACCCCGTTTGCCATCTCGTCGATCTGACGGTGCGTGTAGCGCCTGGGATGCGCGGGATCGATCAGATCGATGACCGCCTCCCGATCAAGGTCACCGCTGCGATCGATCAGGTCACCGAGATTATTCCACCGCATTGGCAATGCTCCACTTCTGAGAACTCAATTGGCCACCCGCGCGACACGCGGCAGCGCCGCGGGTTGTTCAAGCAGATCGTAGTGACAGGCCACCTTGCGGCCATCGGAGACATCGCGCAGCATCGGTCGCTCCTCGCGGCAAAGCGCCTGAGCGTAGGGGCAGCGCGTATTGAAGCTGCAGCCTGGCGGCGGATTGAGCGGGCTGGGCAACTCACCCTGCAGCACGCTGCGGGTGCGGCTGCGTGCGGTGCGCGGATCGGCGATCGGCGCGGCGGCAAGCAATGCCTCCGTATAAGGATGCGCCGGTCTATCCCAGACGTCCTCGCTGCGGCCTGTTTCGACGATCCGACCGAGATACATCACGATCAGCCGGTCCGAAATATGCTCGACGACCGAGAGATCGTGCGAGATGAACAGATACGACACGCCCGTTGCCTGCTGCAGGTCCTCAAGCAGATTGATGACCTGCGCGCGCACCGAAACGTCCAGCGCAGATACCGGCTCGTCGCAGATGATTACCTTGGGCTTGAGCGCAAGTGCACGCGCAATGCCGAGACGCTGGCGCTGGCCGCCAGAGAACTCATGCGGATAGCGCCGCATCGCATCGGCCGGTAGGCCCACCTGTCCCATCAGCTCAATGACACGATCCTTGATATCACGGCGCGACCAGCCGGCGACGCTGAGCGGTTGCCCGACGATGGTGCCGACGTCGTGGCGTGGATTGAGCGATCCATAAGGATCTTGGAAGATCATCTGCATCGACTTCCGCGAGGCCTTCAACGCGCCTGCCTGCATCCGCGTGACATCGTCACCATCGAGGAAGACGCGTCCGTCGGACGTCGGCACCAGGCGCATGATCGCCTTGCCGAGCGTGGACTTGCCGCAGCCGGATTCCCCTACCAGCCCGACAGTCTCGCCGGGCTCCAGGTCGAAACTCACATCGTCGACCGCCCGCACGACGCCCTGTGCGCTCTGGTATTGGACACAGAGACTAAGCACCGATAGTAGCGGCATCGCGCGATAACTCCTTCTCGGCAGCAAAACAGGCGGCGGAACGGTGCGGTAGCAACGGCGCCAGCTGTGGTCGCTCGGCACGGCAGCGATCGAGTACATCGGGACAACGGTTCTGGAAGGCGCAGCCCTGCGGCAAATCGGACAGCGCCGGCACGTTGCCCGTAATTTCGACGAGACGACTGCCACGTCGGCGCTGTGCCGACGGCGTCGCCCCCAGCAGCCCCCGCGTGTAGCGATGCAGCGGCCGCTCGAACAAAGCCTCCACCGGCGCTTCCTCGACTTTGCGGCCGGCATACATCACGGCCACCCGGTCGGCGACTTCGGCAACCACGCCGAGATCATGGGTGATAATCATAAGGCCCATATCGGATGAGGACTGCAACTCCTTCATCAGTTCGATGATCTGCGCCTGGATAGTAACGTCGAGCGCAGTGGTCGGCTCGTCGGCGATCAGGAGCTTTGGCCCACAAGCAATCGCCATGGCGATCATGACACGCTGGCTCATGCCACCAGACATCTGGTGCGGATAATCGTTGAAGCGGCGTTCCGCATCCGGGATACGCACCCGGCGCAGCAACTCGACCGCGCGGTCTCTCGCCTCGTGACGCGACACGTCATTGTGGCGCCTGATTGCCTCGATCAGCTGATCCCCGACCGCGACCACAGGGTTCAGCGATGTCATCGGATCCTGGAAGATCATCGAGATGTCCTTGCCGCGAACCCGCTGCATCTCGCGCTCGGACATGGCAGCGAGATCACGCCCCATGAAGCGGACGGCGCCCCCGACGATCTTTGCGGGCGGGTTCGGCAACAACCGCATGATCGCCAGCGCCGTCAGCGACTTGCCACAGCCGGATTCACCGACGATGGCCAGCGTCTCGCCGGCCGAGACCGTCAGCGACAGGCCATCGACCGCAGGCAATACGCCGCGGCGGGTGAACAACGATACCTGCAGGTTCTCAATGGAGAGGATTGGCGTTGGACCGGCTTTGCTGCCCATGATCATCTCAGCGGTCCCGCAGCTTGGGGTTAAGCGCATCGTTGAGACCGTCGCCTACAAGGTTGAGCGCCAGCACAGTGAGCATGATCGCAAGACCCGGCACTGCGCAGATGTACCAGGACGAGCGAATGAGCGTCCGGCCGTCCCCGATCAGCTGTCCCCAACTGGTGACATTGGGATCGCCGAGCCCGAGGAATGCTACAGCGGACTCGAACAGAACGGCGCCCGCAACGACCAGCGACGACAGCACGATCACCGGCGGCAACGCATTCGGCAGGATCTCGCCGAACATGATCCGCAGACTGCCCATCCCCATGGCCCGGCAGGCCTGCACGAATTCGCGGTCGCGCAGCGACATGAACTCTGCACGCGTCAGCCGCGCGATCGGCGTCCAGGTCACCACACCCACGGCGATGGTGACATATTCGATCTTCTGCCCGAGGATCGATACGATCGTCAGCACGAAGATCAGGTTCGGGATGGTCTGGAACAATTCGGTCAGGCGCATCAACAGCTCGTCGACCCAGCCGCCGACATAGGCTGCGGTGGCGCCAACAGTGATGCCGATGATGGTGGCGGTTAGGCTGGCGCAGAGGCCGATCAGGAGAGTGGTGCGCGCGCCATAGGCCGTCATCGCCGCGATGTCGCGCCCGAGCGAGTCCGTCCCGAGCGGATAGCGCGATGACACGAATGGCCAGATTTCAGGACGGCCGACAATGCGCAACGGATTGCGCGGAAACCACCATGGCGCTGCGATGGCGACGCCGATCACGACAAGCACCAGGAACAGTCCCACCAACGCCGCACGGTTGCGGGCGAAACGCCGGGCGAAATCGATGAAGAGAGCGATCATGACCTACCTCGCCTTGATCCGGGGATCGAGCCGCAGATACAGCAGGTCGACCGTGGCATTGCAGACCGCGACCAGCAGCGAGCCGAGGACGAGCACGCCGAGCACCATTGGAAAATTGCGACTCATCACGCTGTCGAACAGAAGGCTGCCAATGCCGGGCCAACTGAACACGGCCTCGATGACGACGCTGCCGCCGAGCATGGTGCCGAGCTGCAATCCGAGCAGCGTGACGATCGGCAACATCGCGTTGCGCATCACATGCGCCATGACCACGCGACCGCCAGACAGGCCTTTGGCACGCGCCGTCCGCACGAAATCCAGCCGGGCCACCTCCAACATTGAGGCTCGCATCACGCGCGCGAAGGTCGCGGCGTAGAACAGTCCCAGTGCCGTTGCGGGCAGGACGAGATGATGCATGACGTCCAGCACGGCACCAAATGCACTTTCGTCGACACCAATGGTGCGCATGCCGCCGACCGGAAACCAGCCGAGCTTCACCGCGAACATCACCGTCATCATGATGCCGAGCCAGAAGCTCGGCGCGGCGAAGAAGAATACCGCACCGAGCGAGATCAGATTATCCCAGATCGTGTTGACCTTGATCGACGCCAGCACGCCGGCCGTGACGCCAACGAGCAAAGCAATTCCGATTGCCGCCAGCATCAGGATCAAGGTCGCTGGAAGCTGTTGCATGATCACATCAAACACCGGCGCGTTCTGCCGGTACGAATAGCCGAGATCGAGCCGCATCACCGACCAGATATATTTGGCAAGCTGCACCGACACCGGCTGATCGACGCCGTAGGTGTGACGCAGCTGATCCAGCATCTTCGGGTCGGTGATCTGCTGTTCGGACGTCATCACGTCGAACAGACTCCCCGGCGCCAGATGGATCAGCACGAAGTTCATCACGATGACCGCAAAGATCAACGGGATGATTTGCACGAGCCTGCGGATGATGATGCGACGCACGTTTGCCTCCGCTCTCAGCGGTCCAGCCAGACCTCGGCCCAGCTTTCGCCCATGAAGTCCGCGGTTAGCGAATGATCGCGAACGTCAGAACGAGCGATCGTCACGGGTTCAAGGTCGACCATCGGAAGGACCGGCGCGTCGCTCGCTGCGAGCTTGTCGAACTCGTGCACCAGGGATACGCGCTTCTTCTCATCGGTCTCGATCACCATCTTGCTGACGGTCTCGTCCATCTTCGGATTGGAATAGCCGGTGGCGTTGCGGAAGGCTGCCCCTTTCACGATACCATCGGTAGTGTAGTATTGCGTTGTCTGCGGGATCGGCTCGATGCTGGCTGAATTGTTCGATACCGCGACGTCATAGTCATAGTCGGTGTAGATGCGTTTCAGCGAGGTCGCGCGATCGGGGATAGCCAGGTCGACGGTGATGTCGACGTCCTCGAAAGCCTGCTTCAGGTACTGACCGATCTTGACGTTTTCCTCGAACCACCCGGCCGATACCAGGCTCATCTTAAAGCGCGAACCGGCCTTCACCGGATAGCCGGCAGCATCGAGCAACGCGGCAGCCTTCTTGACGTCGAACGGATAATCCTGGACGTCTTTGGTGAAGAAGATCGAATTCGAGAAATGGAGAGCGCCAAGCGAGGGGCGCGCGCGACCGAAGAAAACCGTATCCGCGATGAAGCTGCGGTCGATCGCATGAAGCAGGGCCTGACGCACCTCGCGCTTCTTGAAGATCTCGCGACGCTGATTGAACTCGACGCTCGTGATCCACGCCGAGTTCGAATAGCCTTTGGTCTCGGCGACGAACTTCTTGGTTGCCGTCAGGCGCGCGATGTCCGGCGCAGGGATCGGATTGAACGTGCCTATGTCAAGCTGGCCGGCCTCGAACGCAGCCGCCCGCGACGCCGGATCTCGCCACCAGCGGATCACCAGCTTGTCGAGATAGGGCAGGCCCGAATTCCAGTAATTGTCATTGCGGGCATATTCGACATGGCTGCCGCGCACCCACTCCTTGACCTTGAAAGGACCGGTGCCGATCGGCGTGTTGTTGATCGGGTTGGTAATGATGTTCGACCCGTCATAGATATGCTTGGGAATAACAAGACCGGCCTTGCCTGCCAGCACGGATTTGAGGAAGAACTCTGGCACCGGCACTTTGAATTTCAGCACCACGGTCAGCGGATCCACGGCCTCCGCGGTCAGCAGAGCATCGAGCGTGACGCCAGCGGAGATCGGCTTCCAATACTGGATCGCATTGAAGACCAGATCATCCGAGGTCAGCGGCTTGCCATCATGCCAAGTGACGTTCGGACGTAGTTTGATCGTGTAACTGCGGAAATCCTCTGCCGGTTCGATCCCGAGAGCCAGCACCGGTTCGAATTTGAGATCGGCGGTCAGGCGGATCAGCCGCTCGAACACCTTGGTCGACGTGAAATACGGACTGGAGCCGCCACCCGCTGGAACGAACAGCGATTGCGGCTCAAATCCGCCCCATGTGCCGACCAGCGTGCCGCCGCGCTTCGGCGCCCCGGTTGCCGCCTTGGAAGAACCGGCAAAGCCGGAGGCTAAAGCAGCACCGGCCGTTGTCATCAAAAAATCACGTCTGCTAAAACCGCTCATTGTTCTTCCTTTGTTGCAGACAGGAACCGGTCCGCCATCGTGCGCCGCCCGGCCCTGCTATTGTTTTGCTTCAAGCGTCGAATAGGTGCCGCGGCCGATGGCGAGCAGCGCCCCCTTTTCGTCAAACACATCGACGTCAGCGACACCGACGCTCTTGCCGGCACGGCGCACCCGCGACACGGCGACCAAGGCGGTATCGACAGCCGGCTTCAGGTAATCGACCCGGAAGTTCACGGTCGGAAGGCCGCGCCCGACCATCATGCCGACGGCGAAATCGCCGACGGTGTCGATGACCGAGGCAATGACGCCGCCATGCCATTGCTTGGAGCCCGGTCGGCGTTCGAATTCCGGCCGCATCGGCGACCGCATCGTCACTTCCTGCGTTGCAGGATCGGCCTTAATCACCTCAAGGCCGAGGAACAGATTGAACGGCGACACGTCCAGCATTTGCTGAATCTCAGGGGCCGTCAGCGTCTTGACGTCGGGCTTGCTCACGGCGTCACCACGACTTTGCCGAATACCGCACGGTCCTCGATGACGCGCACAGCTTCCTTCGCTTCTTCCAGCGGATAGGTCTTGTCGATCAGTACCTGCAGCTTCTTGGCTGCGACGAGATCGAACAGTTTTGTGATATCGTCACGTTCCCAGCCGTTGGAGCCCTTGATCTCCAGTTCGAAGGTCCAAATGAAGCGAAGATCTTCAGTAGGCGAGTAGCCGGCAGTCGCCCCGCAAGTCAGAATGCGGCCTCCGAGCTTCAGACAGCGCAGCGATTTGACCCAGGTATCGCCGCCGGTGAAGTTGACGACCACATCGACACCGCCGCCTTCGACGAAGCGCCGGCGATGTGGCTTGCCGTGGCGCTCATAGATCGTCTTCATGAAGTCGGACTGCGTGTAGAGGATGATCTCGTCCGCGCCGAGTTCGGTGAGACGCTTACCCTTCTCCTCGCTGCCGGCACAGGCGATCACGTAGGCGCCGGCCAGCTTGGCGAGCTGGACACAGCACACGCCGACGCCGCCGCTGGCGCCAAGGATCAGAACCTTCTCGCCGGCCTTGATCTGGCCGATGGTGTTCATCATGCGAATAGCGGTGCCATAGGCGACCGGCAGCGCGGCCGCCTGCTCAAAGCTGACGCCTTCCGGAATCTTGACGAGCTGATGCGCCTTGGCGCGGCAGAATTCGGCGAGGCCGCCGTCCTGGGTCTCGCCCATCAGGCCGCCTTCGACGCGGTTGACGGGATCGATCAGCACGCGATCACCGATGTTCCAGCCGGTGACGCCCGCGCCAAGTTCGGTGATCTCGCCGACCACGTCGAGACCAATGATGACAGGCAGCGGCACCTTGATGCCGGGCATACCCCGGCGGGTGAAGACGTCGTGATAGTTGATCGACGATGCCCGCACGCGGATGACAACGTCGCCCTCGCCCGCTTTCGGCGTCGGATAATCCGCCGTGAATTGCAGCTTATCGTTATCGCCGTGTTCGTGAAGGACAACTGCTCGCATGATCTACCTCGCTCCGTTGGTTCAGGCTGCGGCGGAGAGGGACCAGCTTGCTAACCCCTCTACCGCCTGTTGAGTGATGGAAATGGCTCGTTCTGTGGTCTCTTCACGCCAGTGCGACGACACGGGCACGAAGCAATCGTGCAGGTCTGCGCGCAGCATGCGAACGCGCTCGCTGTCTTTCTCGGCCTTGAACTTCAGCCAGAGATCGAGCTGCAAGGCGCGACGAACCTTGGTACCGCGCGTACCGAATTCGATTACTGCGCCGACCATCGGTCGCTCGCCGAGGAACCTGGTCATGCCGTGAAACACGAGTCCCTGATAATTGGGCCGCGTAAAATTGTTCGGCTTCTGGCCGACGATGCGGTCACGCCCCCACCAGCGCACGGCTTCCGCATGAAGCGCGCCGCCTTCAGGGTTGAAGCACAGGAAGAAGGACTCGCCGAAATCGCCGATGCCTGTATGCCAATCGATAAAGCCGACGCGCTCGGCCGCGCCGAGATGATCGGCGACAATGGTCTCCAGAGTCAGATTGGACCACTCGCGCCCGTCGCCGCCATAATTGGAACCATCCGGAAAATCGTACTGCCCGCGCGCCAGCGTGTCGAACAGACCGTCGTCTCCATGCGCGTCCTTGAAAGATTCGACGGCGTCGGCGTAGATCTGCAGGGCTGCCGGCGTCCAGTCCTCCGGAAGCAGATGCGGATAGAGCTTCGCATAGCCCGGGTTGGCCGGACGGGGAGCGGCGAAATCGATGAAGTTGCGATTGAGATCGACATTGTTTTCAGTGGTCCGCGTACCCCAGGCAAAGCCGTAGGGATTGATCGCGTGAACGAAGAGAAGCGACACGCCGCGCGGAAGGGCGCGTGCAAAATTGCTCTGCATCCAACCGATCTGCGCCGCCGAACCGCTGAGGCCTTCGAGGCCGTGCGTACCGCTCAGGATCACCAGTTGCGAAGCTGCGCGCGGATCGCCGAGCCGCGCCACGTCGATGCACAGATCCTGGCCATTCGGGCCCTTGAGCGCCGGATGGGTGTAGGTGGTCAACGCGGCGCCGACGTCATTCGCAGCGTTGCGAAACTTCACGCGTGCGCCGTCATAGTCGAGCGCAAAACTCCGGGTGAAATCATTAGGGAGCGCTACCATCACGCCGTGAACCCCAGAGCGACATTGGCTGCATCGGCATGCGACACGATGATGCCATCAGCATAGGGCTTGAAGGAAACACCGGCCGCATCGAATACGGCGCGCGGCGTGTCGAGCGCCGCGACCTTGAACACCAGCGCGACCATGCGGTCAGTGCCATCCGGGCTGACCAGCGCGGCCCCGACGTAGCGATCGGCCACGGCTGCAGGATCGAGTATGAAGATCGTCGCGGCACCGGCGCTGAACGAAAAGCCGCCATCCGTCGGCGTCAGGAGCGGTGCGCCGAACATGCGTTCATAGAGCGCTGCAGTTCGCGCCGGTTGCTGCGAGGCGATGACAAATTCGACGATTTCAGTAGCGCCATTGGCATGCGTCTGCCATTCGGGGCGCCACACCAGTTCGGGCGTATCATGGTGGCAGAAGAACGTGCGGCCGTTCTGCACTTCGTCGCCCGCCACGCGGATGACCTTGAAACGCGCGTCTTGGGCGCCGCCCGGCAATTCGACCGGCCGCGCGAAGCTCATTGGCTCCATGACGGGAACAGCGTTGTCCTTCAGTGTCGCATAAACCAGATCGGCATCGACGGACTTGAAAACCAGACCGCTCAATCCTGGCGGATGTGTCCAGAGATCTGCACGCATCGTTTCACGCCCCGGCAAATAGCCGAGAAGTTCGAGATAGTTCGTGCCGAAGATCGCCAGGTTATTACTGGAGCCGAGCGTATGGTGACCGCGCTCCGTCAACTGAAAGCCGAGGCGAGTATATTGCGCAGCAGCCTCATCAAGCTGGCCCATCACGTTAATGACGACGTGGTCGAGGACCGGCGAGATCTTACGTTGCGCGGTACGCATATCACTCATACGAAAGCCTCATTGCCTTCCAGGTTAGAGAGACGAGCAAGATCGATGCCAATCCAAAGATCAATCACGCCGATGTCATGCAGCACGTGGTCGCGGCTCTTCTTTCGACATTGAAAAAGCCAGCGCCGCATCCGCGTGCAGAATTGTTGAATTAAAGACGGGAAGATCGATGTGCTCGGGGCCGACCAACAGACATATCTCGGTGCAACCAAGAATTACACCGTCAGCGCCGTGCTCTTTTCCTCGTGCAATCGCATCGAGATAGAGACGGCGCGAATCCTCGCGAACAACGCCTTGGCATAGTTCATCGAAGATGATGTCGTGAATGAACACACGATCGGCCTCAGCCGGAATAACGGGATCTAGCCCGAACCCCTCGCGCAATCGCGTCACATAGAAGTCCTGCTCCATCGTGTAGCGCGTTGCCAGAAGTAGCGGCCGCTGCAACCCTGCAGCCTTCACGGCAGCACCAGTCGCATCGGCAATATGAAGAAGCGGGATCGACACTGCCTGCTGCACTTCGTCGGCAAGCTTATGCATCGTGTTGGTGCAGATCAGAATGCAACCGGCACCGCCTCCTTCCAGATCCCGGGCGATGTCAGCAAGAACCTGGCAGGCCTCGTCCCAACGCCCTTGCTTCTGCAGGCTCACAATCGCATCGAAGTTGATTGAGCGCATCAGAATATCCGCGGAGTGGAGCCCACCGAGCTCCGTGCGGACTTGCTCATTCAGCCGGCGGTAGTAAACAGCAGTACTTTCCCAGCTCATTCCACCAATCAAACCTATCGTCCGCATCACCATTGCTCGCTTCTCCAGTCGATGTATTTGACGGGAACGATAGCATCGGTGCCGCGCAATCCGATTGCGGATCGCAGCGATCATACTCTGTTTGCTTGAGATGAAACTTCATAGTTCGAGCGATCGGCGGAATAGGATTTCAAATTTTTCATTCCGCCGCATCAACGTTTCTTCGCTCGGCCCTGACGGACCAGAATGATGCAACGACGTGCAGCGCCGGGAGTTGCCGTGTGTGTCGCGTGAAATCTCACTGTGTGAGAAGAATGCCGGAGTTCGGTCTGCACCAGGAGTAGAACTCAGTGCCACTTAACACGCATGCGGATCGGACACGTTCCGCGAACACTCCGCATGAGCCGTTCATCTGAAACAAACGAGGTCGCCTCCTGGAGGGAAAGGCGACCTCGTGGAGCGCGCGAATGCCCTCGCGCCGGTCCATGTGCTCTGGGGAAGAGCGCCATATTTGACCACGGCGGCCGCGCTGGGGTGTGACGACGGCATGACACCGCATGTGACAGTTGATCGCATCGGCTGAGTCTTGCGTGTGGTCGTTCGACTTGATGCCTTCCATCAACGCGATATTTTTTTAATCCCGATGCATCGTTCGGATTCTGAACGTCCTAGGCATGACGGGCGTATTGCTCGGCACTCGCGCAGATTATCAGGCGACCTGAGACCCCTATGTTCAGATCTTCGACGTCGACTGGACGGCGCGCCAGAACGGCACGCTGGTTGACGTAGCCCTTGTCAGTAATTTCGCCGCCATCGACAGATAGCGGCTCTGCCAGCAACAGCGCGCAAGTTGCATGGGTGGAAGACCCTCCGCCTGCTGCCTTCAGTCTTGCGAGCCCTTCCCCTATGGACGAACGCACATTTTCGCAGCCAAGCACAGCATCGATGCTCGCTGACTCCGGCAGGCCCGACACGGCGCGGCAGGCAGCCAGATTGGGAACAAGAAGGAAGCGCACATCCTCGCCGCCATGGCCGGCCACGACAATATCCTGAACCAGCGGCGCCAATGCAGAGATTCCCGCCACGCGCAGCGTTCCGACGTTGACCCATGTGCCTGATGTCAGCTTGAAATCCTCGGCGATGCGCCCGTCGAACAGCAAGCCCTGCTCGGGATGAGCCGGATCTCCAAATGCAACGGCATCGCCGATCAGATAGAAGCCGTCCGCATCAAAAGCTTTCGCGGTGAGGTCCGGCGCCTTCCAGTAGCCCGGCGTCACATTGGGCCCGCGCACCCGCACCTCGAACTTGCCGTCAGATGGTACGAGCTTTAGCTCCGTACCGGGAATCGGCACGCCGATATTGCCTGATCTTGGCGCCTGAAAATGACAATCGGTCGCAAGCGGCGATGTTTCCGTCGATCCCCAGGCAGAGACCATCGGCAGCGGACGCCCGATTGTTTCGATGGAAAGTGTCTCCAGCGCCGACCATGTGCTCTGCGGCAGAGCCGCACCGGCATAGAAGACGAACTTGACCTCGTTGAAGAATCGCGCTCGCAACCCATCGTCGTTCCGCAGGGCTGCGATAAGCATGTCGAAGCCACGCGGCACGTTGAAATAGACCGTCGGCATGACGCTGCGCAGATTGGCAATGGACGTCGCGAACAATCCGGGCGCGGGCTTGCCGCTGTCGATGTACAGCGTTCCGCCGTTGCGCAGCACCATATTGAAATTGTGATTTCCCCCGAACGTATGACTCCATGGCAGCCAGTCCAGAAGAACGAGTTCGCTCTGCTGAGTTTCGAGAAACGGCCAGGTCTGTGCCTTGGCCTGCTGGCTCGAGGTCAGCATGCGCTGGGTATTGATGACCGCCTTCGGCGCGCCGGTCGATCCCGACGTGAACAGGAACTTGGCGATCGTATCGGCATCGACCGCTGCGAAGGCATGATAGATCGCTGCGCTCACCGGCGTCGTGATCACATCGGCGTATGAGTATCCCGCCCCGGCAGCCGCGCCACCGCCGATGATGGCGGCAGTGTGAAACGGGCCTATCGCAGCGAGGGCCGGACCGAACTGATGCAGGTTCGAGACGTAGATGGCACCGGGATCGAGAAGTTGAATCGCGCCACGCAGCTTTTCGAAATCCTTCGACATCAGCGAATAGGCCGGCGAAATCGCAGCGACGGGCACACCGACATGCATCGCTGCCAGGGCGAGAACCGCATGCTCGATACCGTTGTCCGATAGCACTGCGAGGGGCCGCTGCGCACTCATCTCCTGTGCAAGAATCCAGCTAGCCGCGCTGCGCACGCGCCGAAGCGTCTCGGCATAGCTCAGCGTCACCCAAGGCACATCCGGACTGGACCGCTCTGCCAGAAAGATCCGCTCCGATGCCTGTTGTGCCCAATGTTCGAGCCAGTCCCCGACACAACGCGCATAGGAACGCAGTGCTGTATCGGATCGAAGAAGGATCGTACCGTCGGATCGCTGTTCTGCGTCAACCGACGGCGTCAGAAAAAATGGACTGCCTGAGCCAGCCGCATTGTCGCGGTCCAGAACCATCGCTTCTCTCCCCCACAACTTACCCGTCTTTGTTCTTATTCGGGCTGTTCAGTCGAACCGGTCGTTGCCAGTTCGGATGCAACATCGATCAGTAAGTCTCGACATGATATCTTCCACCGCCGCGCATCGCCGCTTTCAGATCCGACCAATCCATCGACGCGGCGCGGCAAATATCGGCGAAGGCCTCTTCAACGCCGCTTTCCATGCCTTTCAACCCGCAGATATAGACGTGGGTCTGCACGTCGCGCAGCAGCGATGTGATCGCTGCTGCTTCGCTGCGAATACGATCCTGCACATAGATCCGTGGCTCGCCCGGCACGCGCGAATAGCAGAAGTGCTTGCCCAGCAACTCCTCTGGGACCTTTTGCAGCGGACCGAAATAGGGCAACTCCTCGGGGCGGCGCGCACCGAAGAACAGGAGCAGCCGCCCGGGCGCGCCAGGCATCGCGCGCCGGCGGCGCTCCGTGAAGCCGCGGAATGGTGCAGAGCCCGTGCCAGTGCAGACCATGAGAACATTCGCCGAAGGATCGTTCGGTAGCAGGAAGGTGGCACCGAATGGCCCGGTGACTTCGACCTTTGCGCCACGCGGCAGATCGCACAGGTAATTCGAACACAGCCCGCCGGACTCACGTTTCACGGTCAGCGCCAGATTGTTGGTGTTCGGCTTCTCGCCATCGCGCGAACTCGCGATCGAATAGAGCCGCACCTGATGCGGCTTGCCGTCCGCGCCCAAGCCCGGCACGACGATGCCGATGCTCTGGCCTTCAAGGATGGGAAACGGCTGCTCGCCGAAATCCAGGATGATATGGCGCACGTCGGAGTCGGCCGTCGCATGGGTGAGTCGAAAATTGCCGGTTACCGTGGCCAGCGCGGGCTTGCCGCGGTTATAGAGATTGACCGACGCCTTGCTCGATGACAGCGGCGCGACGGGCTTGCCGCCCAGCCCTTTGCGTGCTTCTTCGAGCAACGCGCCGATCTCATCCTCGAGCGCCTCGATGGCGCCCGCCCCGGGGCTATTGTCCGCGATCTCCTCCTGCGCCGGCAGGTCACTCCAGGAGAACTGCTCGTCGAGCGAATATGGCGCCGCGACGACACGCCAGTTGTCGATCGCGCCGGTCGGACACGGCGAGATGCAATCCATGCAGTAATTGCAGATCTCTGCGTTGACGACATAGTTGTTGTCGTCATGCGTCACCGCATCGACCGGACAGCTCTCCTCGCAGGTGTTACACCTGATGCAGATTTCCGGATCGATCAGATGCTGTTTGAAAGGGGCGTTCATGGCAAATCCCGCACGTGCCATCGAGGACTGACAGCGACGGGGGGAACTGGAAATCCCTCCGCCGCGTCCGCTCGTTTCAGGCCGCAATCTTTACGTATTCAAAGTCGCCCGGCTTGTTATCGATGCCGACCTTCGGCGCCGATATCCAGCTGGCGAACTTGCCGGGCTCGCTGACCGCCGTCATCAACGACGCGATGAAATCACCGTCGTCAACGGACGGCAGATAGTCGTTCCTGGCTTTCGCCCAGGCGGCATCGCTCATGATGATGCCCTTCGGCGAAGCGTTCACATCGCGGAATTCACCGATCTGGCGATGGAACGCGGTGTGAGGCAGATCGAAGCGGAAATTGACGCCGGCTTTCTCGATGATCTTGTTCCAGCGCTCGACGCCCTTGGCACAATCCGCGGTGTAATCGTCGCGCAGGCGCATGTTGAGCGCGGTCAGCGCCGGCTCGTCGACCAGCTTGATTTCGCCATCGACGAATTTCAGGACCTGATAGATGTCGTTGGTGAGCTGGTGATCATCCTCGATCTTGGTCTCCTGGAAGCGGCCCTTCAGTCCGGAATTGTAGAAATTCGCGGCATTGGTCGAAACTTCCGAACCGAACAGGTCGAGCGACAGCGAATAGTGCAGGTTGATCTTCTTCTGCATGGTCGGCAGGTCGATCACGCCGAGCGCACGGATTTTCTCGATGGCGTTAGGATCCTCGATCCCCGCCGCCTTCATCGCTTCGCAGGTTCGCTGCAACACGCGCCCGACGCCGGTCTCGCCGACGAACATATGATGCGCCTCCTCCGTCAGCATGAAGCGGCAGGTCCGCGACAGCGGGTCGAAGCCGGATTGCGCCAGACTCTCCAACTGCATCTTGCCGTCGCGGTCGGTGAAGAAGGTGAACATGAAGAAGGACAGCCAGTCCGGCGTCGCCTCATTGAACGCACCGAGCATGCGCGGCGCATCGGCATCGCCCGAGCGGCGGCGGAGAAGATCGTCGGCCTCCTCGCGGCCGTCACGGCCGAAATATTTCTGCAGCAGATAGACCATCGCCCAGAGATGGCGGCCCTCCTCCACATTGACCTGGAACAGGTTGCGCAAGTCGTAGAGCGACGGCGCGGTCTGACCGAGATGACGCTGCTGCTCGACCGAGGCTGGCTCCGTGTCACCCTGAATGACAACGAGGCGTCGGAGCATCGCGCGATATTCGCCGGGCACTTCCTGCCAGGCGGGTTCGCCCATATGTCGTCCGAAGTTCACCTTGCGCTCGGTGTCCTGCGGCGCCAGCAACACGCCCCAGCGATATTCAGGCATCTTCACATAGTCGAACTTGGCCCAGCCTTTGGGATCGACGGATATCGCGGTGCGCAAATAAACGAGGGATTCCTGAAAACCTTCAGGCCCCATGTCGTTCCACCAATCGAGATAGCCGGGATGCCATCCCTCCAGCGCCTTGAGCACCTGGCGATCCTCGGCCAGATTCACGTTGTTCGGAATCTTGGTGCTGTAGTCGACATTCATGATGTTCATGACTGGGATCTCCCGCTGTATTTCTGATCGTTCGAATTGGGCAAGCCACCGACTTGCATTTATCCAAAGAGTGACACATGGCCGCGCTGTTCCAGTTGCGGACGCTATACGCGCGTCATGTCGAACTGCGCCTTCTGGCCGGTGCCGTAACGTCCAAGCGCGCCGTTCTCGCCGACCGCATTGGGCCGCTGGAAGATCCAGTTCTGCCAGGCGGTCAGCCGTGAAAAAATTTTCGATTCCATCGTCTCCGGCCCAACAAAGCGCAGATTGGCTTCCATGCCTGTGAGGCTGTCGGGTGAGAAGCTGCAGCGTTCTTCGAAGAACACGCGCACCTCGTCATCCCAGTCGATGTCATCGAGCGCGAAGGTGACGAGCCCGAGCTGCTCGGCAGCTTCCGCATCCAGCGGCTCGCCGATCCGCGCTTTCGCGCGGGTGCCATCTTCTGGATCGGCCTGGAAGCGCGACTGCAGCCGCGTCAACCCGTGGCTCATCGGGTAAGGTCCGAAATTCATCGCGCTCAATACGATGGCCGGCGGCGCGCGGTTGTCGCCCTGCTTTTGGCCGACCAGCATGTAGGAGCGGTCCGCAGCGAAGACGAGTTCGGCCAGCGTGCCGACAAAGCACGAGCCCGGCTCGACCAGCGTCACCAGCGTGCGCGAGGTCACATCGATGCGCTTCAACACCCGCTTCCAGTATTGCCGGATCTCGTTGACCAGCCAATGAGCCTTGTGCGTTTCGAGGAAGGCGTCATGAGCCAGCACATTGGCGCCTTCGCCATGCGACTTGAACACGAGCATGGCTGTCTCAAGTTCATTGATTCGCAGATGCAGAATGGCGTCGTCCAGCTCGCGCGCCACCTGCAGCGGCCAGAAGGAAGCGCCCCGCGCCATCATGCCCTCGACATCCGACGGCGCCGCCGCGTCAGGCGCTTTAATCGAGATGGTAGCAATTCGCTCTGCGCGATTGATATCGACATTGACCAGACCGTAACGAATACCGCTGTCATCGAAGCGGCGATTCAGCGGTGCCAGCTTGAGACCATCGCCGGCGCCACTACGTTTCGACGTCGCCAGAAACTCTTTGGCCCGCTCCGCGACCTTGGCTTCAAGCTTGCTGTTCGGAATGATGTCATCGACCAGCCGCCAAGCCACTGCGCGCTTGCCTTTGATGCCTTCCTCGATCGTGCAGAAGTAATCTGCGTGATCGCGGCGCACCTTGCGCTTGTCGACCACGCGCGTCAGACCGCCAGTGCCCGGCAGCACCGCCAGCAACGGCACTTCCGGCAGCGCCACCGCCGCCGAACCATCGTCCGCCATGATAATGTGATCGGTGGCCAGCGCCAGTTCATAGCCGCCGCCTGCAGCTGTCCCGTTGATCACCGAAATGAAGCGCTGGCCGGAATTTTCGCTCGAGTCTTCAAAGCCGTTGCGAGTCTCATTGGTGAATTTGCAAAAATTGACTTTGTGAGCATGAGTAGCGCCGGCCAGCATGCGGATATTGGCGCCAGCGCAGAACACGCGGTTCTTGCCAGAGCGCAGCAGCACGACCTTGACCTCGGGATACTCAAAACGAAGCCGCTGCACGGCATCCGCCAGTTCGATATCGACGCCAAGATCGTAGGAATTCAGTTTGAGCTGATAGCCCTCGAACAGACCGCCATTCTCATCGACATCCATGGTGAGCGTCGCCACGTCGTTATCAACACTGAGCTTCCAGTGGCGGTAGCGCGACGGATCGGTTTGGAAGTCGATAAATTTGGCGCCGTTCGAGAGAACGCGTTGCTCTGCGGCCATGCTCCACCCTTTGACAGTCTTGATTTATGCGCCGTGCGCCTTGGTTATATGCACAATAATTCATGATATTGGGGGCGTCTAGGGAAATCCGATAGAATTATGCATTTTCTTTCATGTTCCGGTGATCTTGACCGGACCCCGCTTGGCCTCGTCGACCGCCAGTTGATGCGCGAGCGCAGACGCCAGCATCGCGACCGGAAAGTGCTCGGAAAAGCTTCCGGCAATACCCGCCGGCGGGCGCATGGCGAGCTCATCGAGTTCGGACAGTGCGTCCTGTAGCAATCGATGTGCCGCGCGCGGCCGCTGCAGACTGAGTTTCAGATTGGCATTGGCAACCTGAATACAGGCGCGAAGCAGAATCCGGTCGCGCCCTCTTTGCGGCGCGACCTTCCAAACAGCCTCGAGAATTTCGTGAGCCTCCCAGAAGAAGCCGGCATCGTTGAGCGCGAGCCCGTAGCGCAACGCCGGATCATCCGCCGGGACGAACCGGGCATAGCGCAGCGGGACCAGCGCCTTGGCCTGCGTCAGCGTGTCGTGATCAGCCTTCGTCTGCTTGCCGAGCCGATAGGGCCAGCGCGGCATCGCAAGAGAAGGAGTGACAGTCACGATCGTGCCCGCTTACGCAGCGCGTAATTCACCCTCGCCGTGAAAATGCAGCAAGCGATTGGCGAAATCCGCCACGGCATTCAGCGTGACCTCGGGGGCCTCGCGATGGGGCGAATGCGCAGCGCCGGGAATGATCTCGACATCCACCGGGCAATAGCATTCGACCTCGGCTATCTCGATCTGCTTCATGGTGCCGTACTGATCGTCGGCTCCCTGCAAAATCTGCACGGGCACGCGCACATAAGCGAGATAGTCGGAAATATCCCAGTCACGGAACTGCGGATCGAGCCATGCGCCGTTCCAGCCATAGAACGCGTTGTCGACGTCATCATGCCAGCGCGCGAGCTTGGCCTTGAGGTCGCCCTGCTCGTAACTCGTTTTGATTTCGGCGATCGACGTGACGGAAATATCCTCAACGACGAAATGCGGCGCAATCATCGAGACGCCGCGGATGCGATGATCCTGAATGCCGCCGGCATAGATTGCGGCGATGGATCCGCCATCGGAATGACCGACCAGCAAGCCGCGGCGAAAGCCGATGGCATCGAGCAGTTGCGGTAGCACCTCGAGTGCTTCGACATGCATGTAGTCCAGCGGCCGCGGCAGCGCGACCGGCGTCGATGCACCGTAGCCAGCGCGCGAATAGACGAAGACGCCGGCGCCGGTCGCTGCCTGAAGCTTGTCCGGGAAGTCGCCCCACAGCGCGACCGAGCCCAGCCCTTCATGCAGCAGCACGATGGTCGGCGCTGCATCCGGTTGCGGACCGATCATGCGGTATTCGAGTTCGGACGCACCGATGGTCAGCCGTCCCGCGGATTGCAATGCACTCATCTTGTCATCCATCTCTCGGTTTCAGACCGTCGCTCCATCGCGCAATTTGTAGCGCTGGATTTTTCCGGTGGCTGTTTTGGGAAGGGAATCGACAACCTCGATCCAGCGTGGATATTTCCACGGACCGATCCGTTGCTTGACGTGATCCTTCAAGGATTCGCGCAGGCCCTCGACCACGGCATTCGGTTTCAGCACCACGAAAGCCTTCGGCTTCAACAGCCCCTCGGCGTCGGCCTCCGGCACGACCGCCGCTTCGGATACGGCGGGATGGGCGATCAGCGCGCTCTCGACCTCGAACGGAGACACCCAGATGCCGGACACCTTGAACATGTCATCGGCACGTCCGCAGAACGTATAGCGCCCGTCGGCGTCGCGCACATATTTGTCGCCGGTGCGCGTCCAATGCCCTTCGAAGGTGCGACGACTCTTGCTGCGTTGATTCCAGTATCCCTCGCCGGCGGAAGGCGCATCGACCAGCAACTCGCCGATTTCTCCATCGGCGACATCGCGCCCCGCGTCATCGACGAGCCGCACACGATAACCTGGTACCGGCCTTCCGGACGTGCCGTATTTGATATCGCCGGGAGCATTCGACAGAAAGATATGCAGCAGTTCGGTTGAGCCGACGCCATCGAGAATATCGACGCCGAAGCGGCTCTTCCAGCCATTCCCCACCGGCTCCGGAAGCGCTTCGCCGGCCGAGGTGCAAATGCGCAGGCGCGGGAGGCGAGCTTCCGTTTTGAACCCCTCATCGTTCAGCATCGCCGCGAACAATGTCGGCACCCCGAAAAAGATGCTCGGCTGATATCGCCGCATCAGGCCGAACATCGTGGCCGGCGTGGGTCGCTCCGGATTGAGCACCGTCGTAGCGCCGACCGACATGGGAAATGTCATGGCGTTGCCGAGACCGTAGGCGAAGAACAATTTGGCCGCAGACAGTCCGACATCGTCCTCGCGGATGCCGAGAACCTGCTTGCCATAGGTGGTCGCCGTTGCCTCCAGACTGGCGTGCAGATGGCGAACGCCTTTCGGCATGCCCGTGGATCCGGACGAATACAACCAGAAGGCAGGTTCGTCCGCATGGGTCGCGACCGTGGCGAAGCTTGTGCTCTCATTCCTGACTTCGTCAGCCAGACTCTTGCGGCCATTGCCAGCGCCACCGACCACAATCACATGCTCAAGATCCGGCAAACGACCGAGCATCTCGTCGACCGCCGGCAACAACGCCGCGAAAATGAACAACACGCGCGCCCGGCAATCGGCCAGCACATAGGCATATTGGTCCGAGGTCAGCAGAGTGTTGAGCGGCACCGGGACGATGCCGGCCCGGATCGCGCCGAGGAACACCACAGGAAAGTCGACGGTGTCGAGCATAATCATCGCGACGCGTTCTTCGCGCCGGACACCGAGCCGCTTCAGTAAATTGGCCAGTTGGCAGCTTTTTACCTGCAGGTCGCCATAGGTCAGTTCGGTCACGGTATCGGTGAAGGCGAGCTTGCTGCCACGGCCCTCATCGATGTTGCGGTCGAGAAGCCAGGTCACCGCATTGTAAGAACTGGACGGCCCACTCATGATGCGTCTGCACCTTGGGCGATTCCACAACCGTTGCTCACGGTGCTCTCCCTATCGTCTTTTTTGAATTATAATTCATATAAAGTCACCAACTCCGGTTGCTGTCAATCGCATCCGGAATTATCTTTCCTGAAATCCTCTGCGAGCACGCACACCACATGACCGACCAGGCCGATCCCGAAACTGCCTTTCTTGAACAGCTCGGTCAGCGTGTCCGCACCATGCGCGGCCTGCGCGGCATGTCGCGAAAGGTGCTGGCAAAAGTGTCAGGGATTTCGGAGCGCTACATCGCGCAACTGGAAAGCGGCAAGGGCAACGTGTCTATCGTGCTGCTGCGCCGGGTGTCCGGCGCCATGGGTGCCCATCTCGAAGATCTGATTCCGGCGGACGAACCGACAACGGAGTGGCCGGTCATTCGCGACCTCGTTCGCAACGCGACACCGAACCAGATCGCCCAGGCCAAGGACGTTCTCGCCGGACGCGGGAACGGTCAGTTCCAGAATTATATGTCATTCAGCGGCATCGCCCTGATCGGGCTGCGCGGCGCCGGAAAATCGACGCTTGGCAAATTGTTGGCGGACAAGATCGGCTGGAGCTTCGTCGAACTCAACAAGGAGATCGAGCAGCACAACGGACTATCGGTCGCCGAGATCATCGCCCTCTATGGACAGGAGGGCTTTCGCCGCATGGAACAGGCCGCGCTGAACGGCCTGCTCGGACGCAAGGAGCCCATCGTCCTTGCGACCGGCGGCGGCATCGTCTCGGAACCCGTGACCTTCGATCGCGTATTGTCGTCGTTCTACACGATCTGGCTCAAGGCCAAGCCCGAAGAGCATATGGCGCGCGTCCGCCGCCAGGGTGACTTGCGCCCGATGGCCGACGACCGCTCCGCCATGCAGGAATTGCGCACGATCCTGCTGAGCCGCGAACCGCTCTATTCCCGCGCATCCGCCATTGTCGATACGGCCGGCCTCAGCAAGGACAAGGCTGCCGCGCAACTGGTCGGCGCAGTATCGCGCGTGTTGAACACCAATGCCCAGGCTTTCGGACTGAGAAGCGCTGCGTCGTGACACTGGGCGAGCTTCTGCAAGCACGCGGCTTCGATCCCGCCGGTGTCATGGCGATCCGCAACACCCTGCATTCCGAAGACGTCTCAAACGATTTCCGCGATCTCGCCGATGTCATCAGCGCCAATGCGCTGCCGATGTATGACCGGATGCAGGATGGCCCACGCATTGCGCATCAGACAGCCGTGCTCTCCTTTGCCGCCACAGACGGCGGGCAGGCACGCCTGACAAGCCTGCGAACCTTCCTGCTGCGCAAGCCGGGAAGCGTTCCCAGCGATATCGTCTATGACTATGATGCCGCGCACCTGCTACACAGCTTCATCGCGCGCGCCACGACGCCCTGTTTTTACGACGCCATTGACCGAGAAGAGCTCAACGATTTGTTCGGCCGCCTCGTGGTGCAATGGCCGGAACCGCTTTCCGACAATATTCTTGCGGCCAATGACGATGCGTTGACCGTCGTCGTGGCCTGATCGCTCAAACGCCGAGATGGCGCTCCAGCACGTCCGGCTGCGCAGCCAATGCCGCCGGCGTTCCGTCGAACACCACGCAGCCCTTCGACAGGATTACCATTCGGTCGGCGACTTTCGCGAGACTCCGAAAATCCTTGTCGACGACGATGGTCGCGATGCCCTCGCCCCGGACGATCGCCAGCGTCTGCCAGATCGACTGCGCCACCAGCGGTGCCAGACCTTCCGTGGCTTCGTCGATCATGATCATATCGGGATTGGTCATCAGCGCGCGACCGATAGTCAGCATCTGCTGCTCGCCCCCCGACAATTGGTGCCCTCCATTATTGCGGCGTTCATGCAGACGCGGAAACAGCTCGAAGATTTTCGGCAGGGTCCAGGACTGACGGCCGTGATTGCCTGGTCGCGCGGCCATCACCAGATTTTCGGTGACCGACAGCGAACCGAAAATGCCCCTGCCCTCCGGCACCAGCGCCATGCCGCATCGCGCGATCGTTTCAGGCGCTGCATTGCGGATATCATGGCCGTGGAAGCGCAAACTGCCGCGACAAAGCGGCATCAATCCCATCAGCGAACGCAGCAGCGTGGTCTTGCCCATGCCATTGCGACCAATCAACGCCACCTGCTCGCCCGGCGCGAAGGTCAGATCGATGCCGTGCAGAATCTGGCTAGCGCCATAAAACGCATCGAGCTTTTCCACCTCGAGCAAGGCCATTACGCGATGCCTCCATCAGCCCCGAGATAGGCGGCGCGCACGCCGGGATCCACGCGCACGTCCTGCGGCAGACCTGTGGCGATGACACGGCCATCCTGCATCACCGTCAACCGATCCGCGAGTTCGAACACCGCATCCATGTCATGTTCCACCACCAGCAGCGCACGATCTGCCTTCAGCGACGCGATCAATCCAATGATGCCTCGCGCTTCCGATGGTCCCATGCCGGCCAGTGGCTCGTCGAGCAGAATGACCTGCGGATTGGTCGCCAGCACCATCGCGATTTCGAGCTGGCGCTGTTCGCCGTGACTCAGTTTATCGGCAACGATCTGCGAGCGCGCGGATAACCCGACCCGGTCGATCGCATCGGTGACCAACTGGAGGTATGGCCGGTCGGACCGCGTGCCGCCAAACATCCGGAGCGGCGCGGTTGAACGGGCCTGCGCCGCAAGACGCACATTCTCATGCACGCTGAACTGCGCAAACAACGTCGTCTTCTGATAGGCGCGGCCGAGGCCGGCGCGCGCGCGTCGGTCCGGCGATAACGACGTAATATCCGCGCCATTCAACAGGACCTCACCCGAGGTTGGCAGAAGCTCGCCGGCCAGCAGATTGATCAGTGTGGATTTTCCGGCACCGTTCGGGCCGATCACCGCATGGATCTCGCCGGCGCGAATGTCGATCGACACATCGGAAACGGCCAGCAGGCCTCCGAAGCGCTTCTGCAATCCAGCGGCACGCAGCGCAATGTCATGCATGACGAGCTTCCGCAGCTGCAGGCTTGATTTCGGCCACGCGTTGCGGCGACCCGCCAAATACCATCGACCAGATCTGCCGGACACCGTTGGGTAGCAGGATAACGATGCCGATGATGATCAGGCCTTCGACAAGCTTCCAGTTGTCGAGATGCGCCTTCAGCACTTCTTCCATGCCGATCAGAACCAGCGCACCGACCAGCGGCCCGGTGACCGAGCGCAGACCACCGATCAGCACCATGACCAGGATTGTCGCCGACTGGTGCCACCCCAGCATCTGCGGCGCGACGAAACCGAACTGGGCCGCAGCCAGATAACCGGCGACGCCGGCCAACGCACCAGACAGAGTGAACGCCGTCAGGCGAAGGCGAAAGATCGGAAAGCCGAGCGACCGCGCCCGGCGCTCATTGTCCCGGGCTGCCGCCAGCGCCCGCCCGAAAGGTGAGCGGACCACCATCGTGAGCAAAGCGATCACGCCCACCAGGAAACCCAGCACGACAAAGTAGAAAGTCATGGGCTTGTCGAGATCGAGCAATTGGCTGCCGGCAATGGCGATCTCGGGCCGGATGTTGATGGAGATGCCATCCGATCCGCCCGCGAATTTGGTATCGTGGAAGAAGAAGAACAGCATCTCGCCGAAGGCGAGCGTCACCATGATGAAATAGACGCCGCGGGTACGCAGCACCAGCGCGCCAATTAGCAGGGCCGCAGTGCCGGAGCACAGGATCGCAATCGGAAGCGTCGTTAACAGCGACGCCGCATCATAACGAGGCGACAACAGCGCAAGCGCGTATCCCGCGAGGCCGAAAAAGGCGGCATGACAGAGGCTCACCAAACCGCCATGGCCGACCACGAGATTCAGTGACATGGCCAGCATGCCCATGATGAGCGCCTTGGCAAAGAATTGCGTGTAATAGGTCGATACACAGAATGGCAGCGCAATCGCCATAGCCAAACAGGCGATGCCGAACAATCGGACCCGCAGATTGGGCATGCTCATATCAAGCATCCTGGCGTCCGAGAATTCCGCTGGGCCGCCACAGCAACACGGCTGCCATCACCACATAGATCAGAATGCTGGACACGCTGGGAAAGAACACCTTTCCGAACGTATCCGTGAGGCCGATCAGCAGTGCGCCGACGGCTGCGCCAGCGACCGAACCAATGCCGCCGAGCACGACCACGACAAAGGACAGGATCAGCATGCCATCCCCCATGCCGGGAAACACTGTCGAGATCGGCGCGATCAGGATGCCGCCGAGCGCCGCCAGTGCTATGCCGGCGGCGAAGACGTAGCGATTGACCCGGTCGAACTTGATGCCGAGCACGCGCGCCATCTCACGATTTTCCGAGCCCGCCCGCACGATCATGCCGATTTTGGTGCGCGTGATCACGAAAAAGATGACGAGTGCCACCATCAGGCAGAACACACAGATCGCCAGCCGGTAAACCGGATAGGACAGATTGTCGGTCAGCTGGATCGACCCCGACAACCACGCGGGCGGAGCAACCGCATGCACGTCCTTGCCGAACAGCAACTGCCTGATTTCATCGATGACCAGGATGAGGCCGAAGCTGAGCAGCACCTGTGCCAGATGATCCCGGCCATAGAGAAGACGAACGAAGACGGCCTCAAGCAGAATGCCAGCGATGAAGGCAACCAGCACGCCGCCAAGCAAGGCGACCACAAAACTGCCGGTCATCAATGTGATCCAGTAAGCCAGATAGGCGCCGAGCATATAGAACGCGCCATGGGCGAGATTGATGACCCCCAGGATGCCGAACACCAGTGTCAGGCCGCTCGCGACAAGGAACAGGACTGCGCCATACTGAACCGCATTCAGCAACTGAACGCCTAGTGTGATGAGGTCCATCAGATCAATCCAACCACGGCGGGCCACCTTCAGTCGCCGGCGCAATCAAGCATGAGGCCGTACCTGGCTGCGCAGCGCCACCTCCTTCACGGACGGCATTGCACACAACAGGCTTCGACGATTCGATCTCCATCTAAGGACCGCGCAACGATGCTTCAGGTCATCTTGCAGCCTCGCGCGGGATCGTCGACATCGGCCTGGGCGATCGAGATCATCTCGTTACGCCCGTTGCGGACCTCGCGCAGATAGATGTTCTGGATCGGGTTATGCGCCTTGTTGAAGGACAGCGGCCCGCGCGGGCTGTCGATCTTCGCAGCTCCCATTGCCGCGATCATCTTGTCGCGCGCATTGAAGTCGCCGCCCACGGCGGTCAATCCGATATCCAACAGCGCCGCGCCATCGTAGCCCTGTACGGCGTAGATATCGCCGTCCTTGCCTGTCTTGACCTTAAAGGCTTTGAGGAAGGCGAGATTGGCGGGATTATCGAGATTGTCCGCGTAATGCAGCGTCGTCCTGATGCCCTTGGCGGCTTCGCCTTGCGCTTCGATGGTGCCGTCGGTGAGAAAGCCTGCGCCATAAAGCGGGATGGTCTTGTTCAGGCCGGCCGCCGCATAGTCCTTGACGAATTTCACCGCGCCACCGCCTGCAAAGAAGCTGAACACGGCATCGGGCTTCAACTGCGCTATCTGCGTGATCAGTGCCTGAAATTCCACCTCCGGAAATGGCACCGTCAGGTCAGCTACGATCTTGCCGCCGTTCTTGGTGAAGTTTTCAGCGAAGGCGCCGATCATCTCCGCACCGGCGGTATAACGCCATGTGATCGTGACCACGTTCTTGATACCGGCATCGGCCATCACCTTGCCCATCGGGTAGGTGCTCTGCCAGTTCGAGAACGACGTACGGAAGATGTTCGGCGCGCAGGCCGGACCAGTCGCATCATTGGCGCCAGCATTCGGAATGATCAGAAGTGTCTTGGTGTCGCGCGCGACCTTGACCATCGCCATGGCCACGCCGGAATGAACGGTGCCGACAACGACGTCAGCCTTCTCGCGGCCGACCAGCCGGTTCATGTTGTCGGTGGCTGATTCCGGCTTCGATTCATCGTCCACCTGCACGAACGCAATGTCGCGCCCACCGAGCTTGCCGCCCTTCTGTTCGACATAAAGGCGGAAGCCGTCATCGATGAATTGGCCGAGCTTCGCATAGGTCCCGGTGTAGGGAAGCATCATCCCCACCTTCAATGGCGCGTTCTGCGCGATGGCCGGGCTATGAAGCGGCGACGTCGCAATGAATGTTGCTGCACCGGCGGTCCCGGACAGCATCGCGCGCCGCGTCAACGGACGCAGAAACCCCTTGGTGGTCATCGGCTCGTCTCCCCTCGGAATAATTGATGACCGGTTGATCCGGCCTACCAATGCAGATTGACGCCAGGTGGGAGCATTGCCCTCCACCCGCGCTCGCGTCTCTGCAGCATAATGCACGAAATTAGAAAAGATCAAGAATTATAATTCATAGTCAGCGGCAGTGGGTAGCCACGCTCATTCAAATCAATCGCTGTTCACCATCATGGCGGCTGCTGGCGTTGCCGGCGCATAGTTGCGCAGGGCAGCAAGAATGGAGCGGGCGCCGCGCCGCGCACCTTCGGTCTGTACCCAGACCAGCGACAGGATAAGTTCAAGCCCGGGATCAACCGGCAGCGCCACGAGGCGTGCATCGAACGAGACGAGTGCGCTTTCGGGGAGTACTGACACGAAGCCGAAATCCAGCATCAGGTTGGCAATGATCGGGATCGAGTCGATTTCCGTGATTGTCAGCGCATCGATCTCTGCCTGAGGCAGCAATTGCGCCAGCAGTTTGTGCGCGGCTTGGCCGAGCCCGGTGCGTCGGCTGGGTAGCGCTAGCGGCTGTTGCCGAAGCACCTGCATGACATCGGGCTGGTCACCCAGCACCTCGCGCGCGCCAACGACCACAAGTTTCGATCGCACCAGCGCGCGGGACGAGACATCGGCCGGGATCGTGTCGCTGTCGATCAACGCGACGTCGCACCGTTTGTCTTTCAGGCCGGTCAGCAGATCCTCGGCCGTACCATTGGTGACAAACAGCGGCTGCGTCGGCCGATCCCGCTGCCAAGCGGCGACGAGAAAGGCCAGCAGCCGCGCGACATTGCTTTCATGGCCGAGCGGCATCACCGCCCCGAGCCTGATGGTGGCATTGGTCGAACGAAAACGCTCACGCGCACGCCGTGACAGTCGCTGCATGGTTTTTTCAAGTTCAGCCAACGACGTGACCAGCAACTGGCATGCCGGCGTCGGCGTGACACCGATACGGGAGCGATGAAACAACACGCTGCCGAGCTCATCTTCAACGCGTGCAATCTGTCGCGCGAGTTGCGGCTGACCGAGACGGATGATGCGTGCGGCACGACGAACGCTGCCGGTTTCCGCAACCAATGCGACACGCTGCAAGGCCGTGAGACTGACATCACACTCGGCGCAGAAAGCCCGTGCTGCATCGCCTGCCCTATCGGGCGCGATCATCCCCATCGCGATATCCGCTGCGGCTTCAATCTCGTCCAGCATTCGCCGTGCCTCAAGCGTGAGAAAGCTCGCGGCACCTACGCGATTCAACAACGGCGCTGCGATGGAGCGCTCGAACCGTTTCACCGCTGCCGAGAGCGTACTGGGTGCGCGTCCAAGTTGGCGCGCGGCTTCGCGCACATTGCCGCAACGAAGCACCACGGCTGTCATCACCAAGGTCGCAATGTCCATTCCATTGTCATCCGGGTCTGTAGTCGATTTTTCCGCGCTGCAGCGAGAGCGTATAGGATGTCCATCAAATGGGATATCCCCCCGATGCGCAATTGCGTTAGCCTTCATGACAAGGACCGCGGAGCCAGCTGCCGGCTTGGCCTGGCCGCACCAATGGAGGTGTTCGATGAAAGCAATGATCCTTGCCGCCGGGCTTCTGGCTTTGGCCAGTCCCGCACTCGCTCAGGCTCAGGAACCGCTGAAGTCCGCGATCGACTCGACCTTCGCGCCGCATGCCATGCCCAAACTGTCAGGCGGGCTTGAAGGCTTCAATATCGACGTCGTTGATGAAATGTCGAAGCGCATCAAACGCCCGATCACGGTGGAAGGCGCGCAATTCGCCGGTCTCATTCCGGCACTTCAGGCCGGCACCTACGACTTCCTCGCTGCTGTGGTCACCGTCACGCCCGAGCGCGCGCAGCAGTTACTGTTCATGGAAGGCTTCGTCGACGCCGACTATCGTTTCATGACGCTGGCTTCGGCACCTCCCATCACCAAGCTCGAAGATCTCTCCGGCAAGACCATCGCCGTGCAGAAAGGCGCGATCTACGAGAAATGGGTCAACGACAACGCCGCCAAATATGGCTGGAAGTCGGAATCCTTCGCCACCAGCACCGACGCGGCGCAAGCCGTGCTCGCCGGCCGTGCCGACGCCAACATCTCGGCCGCCACCGTCGTTGCCTGGATCGTGAAGAACAATCCGCGGCTGAAGAATGCCTTTCTCTACAAGACGGGCCTCGTCTGGAGCATGCCGCTGCGCAACGGCAATACCGAATTGCGCAACAAGCTCGAAGACGCACTGGTCTGCATGAAGCAGGACGGCACGCTGAAGAAGCTTTACGTGAAGTGGTTCGGTGTCGAGCCCGAGGCCGGATCGGCGACCACTACCATCTATCCCGGCTATGGCGCACCAGGCGTTGCCGGCTATGACGCGACCGAGCAGAAGCCGACCTGTTCATGAGTTCGGCAGCAGCAGCGCCCGTGCCCCGCTATTTGCTCGAAGCACGCGGCGTCCGGAAGAGCTTCGGCACCACCGAAGTCCTGAAGGGCGTCGATCTTCTGGTCGAGCCAGGCAAGCTGGTCTTTCTGATCGGCCCATCCGGCTCGGGCAAGAGCACCTTGCTGCGCTGCTGCAATCGTCTGGAGGAGCCGGATGGTGGCTCCATCATCATGGACAATGTCGACCTCCTGTCGCCGCGCACCGATATCAATGCCGCACGGCGACAGATCGGAATGGTGTTCCAGAGCTTCAACCTCTATCCGCACCTCACTGTACAGAAGAACATCACGCTGGCCCTGCGCAAGGTCGCCGGCATGAGCACAGCCGACGCCAATGCCCGTGCCGCGGAGATGCTGGCGCTGGTGGGCCTGCCCGACAAGGCAGCGTCCTATCCTGCACAACTCTCCGGCGGCCAGCAGCAACGCATCGGCATTGCACGTTCGCTCGCGCTCAATCCCAAGATCATCCTGATGGACGAGCCGACTTCGGCGCTGGATCCGGAACTGGTCGGCAGCGTGCTCGCCGTCGTCAAGGATCTGCGTGCCCGCGGCATCACCATGGTGATCGCCAGCCACGAGATGAATTTCGCCCGCGAGGCCGCCGACAAGGTGGTGTTCCTCGATGGCGGTCTCGTCATCGAGCAAGGCAGTGCCGAAGACGTTTTCCTCCGGCCGCAGGAAGATCGCACCAAACGTTTCCTCGCGCAGATCAGGCACTAGGTCATGACCGCCGCCGACGCGATGAGCAACTGGGACCGCTTCGTCTTCACCTTCTTCAATGCGGATATCGCGATGAAGTACGGCTGGGAGATTTTGCAGGGCGCCGGCGTTACCATTCTCGCCGGCCTCGCAGTGGTCATCACCGGTATCGGTGCCGGCTTTGGCCTCGCGGCGCTCCGGGCGATCGGCTGGAAGCCGGTCAATTTCCTCATCATCGTGTTCGTCGACATTTTCCGCTCCCTGCCGCCGCTCGCAATCATCCTGGTATTATTCTTCGGCTTCCCAAATATCGGCATCGTCCTGCCCAGCCTCATCGTGCTGTGGATGTCCCTCGGCGCGGTGCTTGCGGCCTTTGCCGAAGAGATCTTCTGGGCCGGCATTACCTCAGTGCCGAAGGGCCAGTGGCTGGCCGCGCGCTCAACAGGGCTCACCTTCGCTCAGACGCTGCGCTATGTGATCCTGCCGCAGGCGGTCCGCCTCGGCATTCCGCCGCTCACAAACCGCGCGATCTCCATCACCAAGAACCTCGCGCTTGGCAGCGCCATCGGTGTCAACGAGATTCTTGGCCGCGCCAATTCCGCGCTGTCGATGTCCGCCAATGCGACGCCGCTGACGATGGGCGCGCTACTTTACGTGCTGGTCTTCATTCCACTGGTTATCGCCTCCCGTACGCTCGAACGCAACTATCGGTGGGGTGAGCACTGATGGAGCAGTTCACCCAGGAATTCTTCAATCTCGACGTCATGGCGAAGGTCGCACCGTTCCTGCTGCAGGGCTTGCTGCAGACGCTTCTGCTATGCTCGTTCCTGATCCCGATCGGCCTCGTCAGCGGTGTCCTCGTGATGTTGCTGACCACCAGCTCCTATCGCCTGCTGCGCTGGCCGGCGATCGCCGCCGTCGATTTCTTTCGCGCCTTTCCGCCGCTCGTGCTGCTGGTCTTCGTCTATGCGGGCCTGCCCTTTATCGGGCTGCGCGTGCCCGCGCTGGTGGCTGTGGCCGTCGCCTTCCTGATCAATTCGGCAAGTTACTACGGCGAGATCTATCGCGCCGGCATGGTTAGCGTGCCGAAGGGCCAGCGCGAGGCCGCACGATCCACCGGACTCTCCGCCACACAGACATTGCTTTACGTGACGCTGCCGCAGGCGATCCGCAACGTGCTGCCCGATCTGCTCTCGAACACGGTCGAGCTGGTGAAGCTCACGACGCTGGCCAGCGTCATCTCGGTGCCGGAGCTGCTGCATTCCGCCAATCTGGCGCGCTCGCTCACCTACAACTCATCGCCGCTGATCCTCGCGGCCATCATCTATCTGCTCTTGCTGTTACCAGTCGTGCGGCTGATCGCGCGGCTGGAGCACAGGCTCTAGGACACACGGTCCCGCGGGACCATCACGACAAGCCGGCTCGCCGGCGGCGAATGTGGAGTTGCACATGGATTTCGATCTGGTTCTCACCGGCAAGGTGATCGGTCACGACAGCATCATCGAGAACGGCTGGGTCGCGGTCCGTGACGGGCGCGTGGGTGCCGTCGGGGAAGGCACGCCGCCTGCCGCGCGCGAGCGGCAGGATTTCAAGTCCGGCATGATCCTGCCGGGCGCCATCGACGCGCAGGTGCACTCGCTGTCGCAGCGCAATCAGGAAGATTTCATCTGGTCGACGCGCTCCGCCGCAGCCGGCGGTGTGACCACCATCGTCGACATGCCCTATGATGAAGGCGATCTGGTCTGCTCGGCTGCTGCGGTCGAGCGCAAGATTGCCCATGCGAGCAAACAGGCGCGCGTGGATTTCGCGCTCTATGGCACCATCGACCCCGAAGAAGGTCCGGCACGCATCGCCGAACAGGCCAAGGCCGGTGTCGCTGCCTTCAAGTTCTCCACCTTCGGCACTGACCCGAAGCGCTTTCCGCGCATCCCCGCGCCGCTGCTCGCCGATTGTTTCGCCGCCATTGCGCCGACCGGCCTAGCCGCCGGCGTCCACAACGAGGACGACGAATTCATCCGCGATGCCGTCGCCAAGGTGAAGGCAAAAGGCATTACCGACTGGCGCGCGCATGCCATGTCGCGCCCGCCGCTCGCCGAAATCCTCGCGATGCTGCAGATCTATGAGACCGGCGCCGAGACCGGTTGTCCCGCTCATGTGGTGCATTGTTCTGTCGCACGCGGTTATGACATTGCGGCGTGGTATCGCTCCGAGGGTCATCACGCCACGGTGGAATGCTGCATCCACTATCTCGTGCTCGACGAGGAGAATGACGTCTCCCGCCTCGGCGGCAAGGCCAAGATCAATCCGCCGGTGCGTCCGCGTGCCGATGTCGAGGCGCTCTGGGCAGAGCTTGCAGCCGGACGCGTCTCGCTGGTCTCGACCGATCACGTCAGCTGGTCGGAAGATCGCAAGATCAATCCGGACATGCTCGCCAACGCGTCTGGCGTCCCCGGCCTCGAAGCCATGGTGCCGCTGCTGGTAAAGGGCCTCGTCGAACGCAAGCTGCCGCTGACCCATGCCGCGAAGCTGATGTCGTTCAATCCGGCGCGGCACTTCCGCATCGACGATCGCAAGGGCGCGCTGGCGCCCGGCCTCGACGCCGACATCACCGTGCTGGTGGATAAGCCCATCGTCTATGACGGCGCGGCAAGCGGCAACAACGTGGTCGGCTGGTCGCCCTATAACGGCATCACGCTGCCATGGACCGTGGCTGCGACCTACGTGCGCGGCCAGCTTGCTTTCGATGGCAGCAAGGTTCTCGCCGAACCCGGCAGCGGACAATTCGTGCGGCCACCGCTGCTTCTCTCGGAACGACTGCCGGTGGCGTGACGCCCGCCGTTCCGATCACCGACCACGTATCGAACACAAGAACATCTGCCGAGGAGACATTCCGATGGGACGTATTCTGACCGAACGCGATATTGAAGCCGCCGTGCGCGGCGGCGGTATCTATGCTGCCGGTGGCGGCGGCTGGGCGGATCACGGGCGCATGCTCGGCCGCGCCGCGATTCTCGTCGGCAAGCCTGAGCTCGTGTCGATCGACGAACTCGACGATGACGACTGGGTCGCCACAGCCGCTGCGATCGGCGCGCCGGCGTCGACCACCGCCTGGGAGATGCAGGGCAAGGATTACGTCCGCGCCGTGCAACTGCTGCAGGACGCGCTGGGTGAACCGCTGAAAGGCCTCATCATCGGCCAGAATGGCAAGTCGTCCACCATGAATGCGTGGCTACCATCGGCCCTGCTCGGCACCAAGGTGGTCGATGCCGTCGGCGACATGCGCGCACATCCGACCGGCGACATGGGATCGATCGGTCTCGCCGGCTCGCCCGAGCCGATGATCCAGACCGCCGCCGGCGGCAACCGCGCCGAGAACCGCTACATCGAACTCACCGTACGCGGCGCCACCGCCAAGGTATCGCCGATCCTGCGTACCGCAGGCGATATGTCCGGCGGCTTCATTGCCTCCTGCCGCAATCCGGTGCGCGCGTCCTATGTGCGCGACAACGCCGCTTTGGGCGGCATCTCGCTCGCGCTGCGCCTCGGTGAAGCCATCCTCGCCGCCGAGCCGAAAGGAGCGACTGCCGTGATCGACGCGATCTGCAAGGACACCGGTGGCTCCATCCTCGGCAGCGGCAAGATCACCGCAAAAAATGTGGTCTACACACCGGAAGCCTTCGACATCGGCACCCTAACCATCGGCGAAGGCGACCGCGCCATCACGCTGCATGTGATGAACGAATACATGGCCATCGTCGATGCAAATGGTAAGCGTCTCGCGACCTTCCCGGACATCATCGCCACACTGTCCGACGAGGCCGAGCCGATGAGCGTCGGCCATCTCGAAGTCGGCATGAACGTGCATCTGTTCCATGTGCCGAAGACGATCATTCCGCTTGCCTCCAGCGTCAAGGATCCGGCGGTCTATCCCTCCGTCGAACGCGCCATGGGCATCGAGATCGCGCGCTACGCACTGGCCTGAGACATCGCAGGAGTCCGTCATGACATCAGCGAATCCACGGCACCCCGATTTTCCGATTCCTGGCGGCCCAAAGCTGCGCGCCAAGGGCTGGCGGCAGGAAGGTCTGTTGCGCCTTCTGGAAAACGTGCTCGCGGTCGGTGAGGATCCGTCGAACCTGGTTGTCTATGCCGCACTGGGGCGCGCGGCCCGTAACTGGCCAGCACACAAGGCGATTGTGCAGGCTCTGACGACCATGGAGGAAGACCAGACGCTCGTCATCCAGTCCGGCAAGCCGGTCGGCCTGCTGCGCACGCACGCCAAGGCGCCGCTGGTGATCATGGCGAATTGCAACATCGTGGGCCAATGGGCGAAGGCTGAGATCTTCTACGAGCTCGAGCGCAAAGGCCTGATCTGCTGGGGCGGACTCACGGCCGGCGCCTGGCAGTATATCGGCTCGCAGGGCGTCATTCAGGGCACCTACGAGATCTTCATGCGTATCGCCGAACGTCGCTTCGGCGGCACCCTCGCTGGGCGCTTCGTGCTGACAGCCGGGCTCGGTGGCATGGGCGGTTCGCAGCCGCTCGCAGGCCGCATGGCCGGTGCGGCGATCCTCACCGTTGACATCGATCCGGAGCGCGCGCGCAAGCGCAAGGAGATCGGTTATCTCGAAGTGATCGCCCCCGATCTTGATTCTGCGCTGGAGATGATCGCCGCCGCGAAGGCGGAGCGCCGCGCGTTGTCGGTCGGCCTTGTCGGCAATGCCGCCGATATCTATCCGGAAATCGCCCGGCGCGGCATCATCCCCGATGTGGTGACCGACCAGACCGCAGCGCACGATCTAGTGTTCGGCTATGTACCCCGGACCCGATCGCTCGAGGAAGCGCGCGTCATGCGCAAGTCAGCGCCGGAACAGTTGATGGCGGAGAGCCGTGCGTCGATTGTCGACCATGTGCGCGCCATGCTGACCTTTCAGGCGCGCGGCGCGGAAGTGTTCGACAACGGCAACCTCATTCGGACCCACGCCAAGGAAGGCGGCGTCGCGAATGCCTTCGACATCCCCATTTTCACGGAAGCCTATCTGCGCCCGCTATTTGCGCGCGCCATCGGTCCGTTCCGCTGGATGGCGCTTTCGGGCGACCCCAAGGATATCGCTGCCATCGACGATCTCGTGCTGCGCCTGTTCGGCAACAATCAGATCGTCTCGAACTGGATCAAGCTCGCTCGCCAGTATGTGCCTTTCGAAGGCCTGCCGGCACGCATCGCCTGGCTCGGTCATGGCGAGCGCAGTGAACTGGCGCTGGGCGTGAATGAACTCGTTGCCAATGGCACGCTCAAGGGACCGGTCGCCTTCTCGCGCGATCATCTCGACGCCGCCGGCATGGCGCATCCGAACATCATGACCGAGAACATGCGCGACGGCTCGGATGCCATCGCTGACTGGCCGCTGCTCGACGCGATGGCGCTGTGTTCATCCCAGGCCGATCTCGTCGCCGTTCATTCCGGCGGCGGCGGCTATGCCGGCTACATGACCAGCGCCGGCGTCACCCTGATCGCCGACGGCACGGCCGCCGCGGCAGAACGACTCGCCATGAGCCTCGACAACGACACGGGCCTCGGCGTCATCCGCTACGCGGATGCGGGGTATGGCGAGGCCGTCGACGAGGTCTCGCTCAAGCACATCCCGCATATACAACTCTAGAACGGTCGTTCCGAACACATTCTATAGCGTGTTGGGCGAGAGCCCGCCCGCGGACAAGCTTTGGGAACTTCGCTTCGCGCCAGCTCACAGGCCCTATCGCCCAATATGCGACCGCGAAAATCGGAAAATTCAGTGCGTCAGGGGCTCACGCGCGCCGGCAGACGCCGACACCCCAATTGCACAAAAGTCAGTCGCTTCCAGAAGCGGGGAACACCGCTGTCAGGTGGTTGAAATTGCGGAGCTCTCTCTATAGACCGGCGGAGCCAAAGCGATCCGCGGGCCCAGCCCGCCCTTTACCGCCTTGGCCTTTGGGGCGTCGCCAAGTGGTAAGGCAGGGGATTTTGATTCCCCCATGCGGAGGTTCGAATCCTCCCGCCCCAGCCATTTTTAACAAGCGATTTCAATAACTTATCGACTTGACGCCATTTTCGTTCTGAACAGCTTTCCTGCTTCGCCAGCTTGTGCGCGTGCCGCTTGCGGGTCGCCGACAAGGTCAGACCTGAAGCCTCCGAAGAGATGCTGACGGTGCGGATAGAGCTGTGCCATCGGCCATGGGGCCCTCCAGTAAAAAGGCCCCGCTACTGCAGGGCCTCACATTTTCTCGTTGGTATTGTTTAAGCCCGACAAGTCGCCGTTCCAGCGGACGAGGAAAGATCTTGAATGTCAGCCTTTGCCTGCCCAGGCCGGGCGCTCGCCTAGCCATGGCGGCAGCGCCTCCCACTCGGTAGATCTCATCCGGCGCTCCTCGCCGCCAACATTGATGAAAACAAACGGTGCATCTTCCTGCCCTGTCTTGGAGCCGGCGAACATCGCAGGCGTGCCGTATGCATCTCGAATGGTCGACTTGATCGACATGTCTTTCCTCGATCTGTGAACATTTCGATGACGTAACGTTGGCGCATCGTCGCCGCGTGAGCGAGCCCTCTGTTCAACGCCGGACGGGAAGCGTGCAGTGCTACCGCGCGAGGAGTGGTACTATTTCTTTCTGACCGCCGCCAGTGCCGGCATGATCTTGGGACCGCCACCCTTGAGGCTCTCTGCAGCAGCGATCGTCTTGACCGGCACCTTCTTCGGTTTCTTGGTTTCGCGATTTCCCTTGGCCATATCGTACTCCCGCTATGTGAGCCCGAGCGTTACCACGGCTGGCACTGAAAGACCGATTTATTATCACCGCTCTCTCGCTAACCTCCCACCGACTTGTTCCAACTCCCAGCCCTCGAAGATACTGATGGCTATTCGCGAAGAAAGAGCGCACCCTGCGCTCGCGCGCATTGATGACCCTGATGGTCCCTGCCGAGCGCGCGCTGCTTTTGTCACGAAATTGTCCGATATGCCGCGGCTGGCGCAGCATTGCCAATTTTGAGCGATTGCCCTTTCAACATTGAAATCGCGAGGCAGCAGATTGACGGTGTTCAGCCGCATTGCATTCATTGGCAATTCACTTCCACGCCGATGTGGGATCGCCACGTTCACTACCGATCTGCAAAGCGCAGTAGCGGCCGCCCGCGCAGACTCCAAAACCATCATCGTGGCGATGACCGATCATGGTCATTTCTACGACTATCCAGCCACCGTTGGCATTCAGATCAATGACGAGCTGATCAACGACTACATACGTGCAGCGGAATTCCTGAACAACGGTCATTTCGACGTGGTGTCGCTTCAACATGAATTCGGTATCTTCGGCGGCGAAGCCGGGAGCGATATCATCCAGCTTCTCTCGCTGCTCAAGATGCCGATCGTGACGACACTCCATACGGTTCTTGCAGAGCCCACCGTCGCACAAAAGGATGTCTTCACACGCGTTGTCGAGATGTCGTCGAAAGTGGTGGTGATGGCGGAGAAAGGTCGGGAACTGCTTCGAACCATCTATCAGGTCGCCGAAGAGAAGATCGAGATCATTCCACATGGAATTCCGGAATTCGCTTTTGTGGAGCCCGACGATGCAAAAACGAGGCTCGGCTTTGCCGGCAGGTCTGTCATTCTGACTTTCGGCCTGCTTTCGCCCAATAAGGGCATCGAATTCATGATCGATGCGATGCCGTCCATCCTGAGCACCTGTCCGGGTGCGGTCTATGTCGTATTGGGCGCAACTCATCCAAATCTGGTACATGACGAAGGTGAGGCCTATCGCGAATCCCTCATTGCAAGGGCCCGCGAAGCTGGCGTCGCGGATCACGTGGTCTTCCTTGATCGTTTCGTTGACCAAGAGACCCTGCTCGATTTCATCTCGATGTGCGATGTCTATGTCACGCCTTATCTGAACGAATCTCAGATGACGTCAGGCACCCTGGCCTATAGTTTTGGCTTGGGAAAGGCTGTGGTATCGACTCCCTATTGGCATGCCCGCGAACTGCTTGCCGATGGCCGCGGCATTATCGTCCCGTTCGCGGATGCGAATGCGATCGGCGTCGAGATCGAAAAGCTCCTGATCAATGCGCCACTGCGCCAAGCGATGCGCAAGCGCGCCTATGCCAGCAGCCGCTCCATGACGTGGGAACGGACGGCCGAGCGATACATGTCCGTTTTCGAGAACGCGGGTCGCCGCCACCGGCTCAAGACCATTGCAAAGTCGGATACGAGTACGCTCCTGCGAGATAGTCGCGCGCCTCCCGAGATGCAGATTGGTCACTTCCTGTCGATGTGCGACGACACCGGGTTGCTCCAGCATGCGGTTCACAGTGTTCCGGATCGCTTGCATGGCTATTGCATCGACGACAATGCCCGCGCGCTGCTGCTGGCATGCGCGTTGAACACTCCAGGAGAACTGCGTCTGTCGGAGGTCCTGACCTCCCGCTTTGCAGCTTTCGTCCAGCATGCGTGGAATCCTGAGACGCACCGGTTTCGAAATTTCATGGCTTTCGATCGCAGCTGGCTGGAAGAAAGCGGATCGGAAGATAGTCATGGGCGCACGCTCTGGGCGCTGGGCGTTTGCGCTCTTTCGGATGCGAACCCCTCTCGGCGGACCTGGGCCGCAGCCCTCTTTGCCGAGGCCTTGCCAAAGGTCGGCGATTTCCTCTCGCCCCGTGCCTGGGCGTTCGTATTGCTGGGACTCGATGCGTATTGCACGATCGTCACCGACAATAGCCGTGCCAATGCAATCCGGACGGCTCTGGCCAACAGGCTCGTCTCGCTTCTTGAGAAAGTCGAGACGAGCGATTGGGTGTGGTTCGAAGACGGACTTTCCTATGACAACGCTAGACTCTGCCAAGCCTTGATTCTCACCGGCACTGCGATGAAACGGCCGGACTATCTCAATGCCGGGCTGAGAAGCCTACGCTGGCTGCTGACACAGCAAACCTCGGCCAGCGGTCAGTTCAGGCCGGTGGGCACGGAGGGATTTCACGACGTCCGGCGCCAGCCACGCAGCTTCGACCAACAGCCTGTCGAGGCTGCCGCCACCATCGCGGCCAGCCTTGCGGCATGGCGCGCCGACCAAAACATTGAATGGAAGAGCGAAGCCGCCCGGGTCTTCGCATGGTTCCTCGGCAGCAATGACCTTTCTATCCCGCTCGTCGATCTTGAGACAGGAAGCTGTCGTGACGGACTCCATCCGGACCGTGCGAATGAGAACCGCGGTGGCGAGTCAGTCGTATCCTACCTGCTCGGACTATCCGAAATTCGGCACATGGCACGTATCGCCGAGGATCAATCCAAGTCCGCGACCCGCGTGGCCTGATTACGTTGCACTCCCTCTCTCAGCAGATAATTGAGATTCCTTTTGCCCTCATCTCCGATACTGAATCGCCAGGCGCTCTATCTCCGGCCCGATGCGTCCCGAGTCATCGTACGGCCGTTTAAACCTGCGACGGAGCCACGCGATCTCAATCCGACAGATAAAACGCGCGCCAATCATATTGTCGACCGGATTCTTGCGCTCAGTCCCGAGCAGGCAGAGCATCAGTTGGCCGACGTGCTTGAAAACTTTCTGGGCCGCCACCGGAATCTGCTTCAGACATTCGAGGCCCGCGCTGACGAAATGGAAGATGCATTCCACGGCCATAGCCGGTTCACGACGATTCAGCGTCAGCTAGTCGGCGCCTATTTCCTGAGTGAATACTCGTTTGAAGCATCGGCACTCTTCAATCCGAGCATCGTGCCTCACCCCGATCAATCGGGAACGACGGCCGGCGCCCTGCGCTTCATCCTCAGCCTGCGCGCCGTCGGAGAAGGCCATGTGTCATCCCTGACATTTCGCACGGGCCTTGTGGATACCGACGGAACCGTGAGCATCGATCCGACCGCACGCCTCGCATCAAATCCAGCAGTTCAACACCTCGGGTCTGGGCCTGGCGGCGAGGATGTCGCCGTCACGTTTCGTAGCAGCGAGGATATCAGCGAGCGGGTCATTTTTCCGATTACGGAGTCGCAATCGAACGGCATCGAGGATGCGCGCTTCGTGAAATTCGAGCATTCCGAGCGAACAGTCTACTACGCGACTTACACGGCCTATAGCGGCAGGACGATCCGCTCGGAGATCATCGAGACGTCCGACTTCGTCACGTTTCGCTTTTCAGCCCTCAGAGGTAGCGCATCACATAACAAGGGCATGGCACTTTTCCCCCGGAAAATCGACGGGCGGTTCGCGATGATCGCGCGGCAAGACAATGAAAACCTCTACCTGATCTATTCGGATGATCTTTATACATGGGATGGCGGCACGCCGATCCTGAAGCCGGCCGCCCCTTGGGAGTTCATTCAAATCGGCAACTGCGGCTCACCTATCGAATTAGATGAGGGCTGGCTATTGCTGACCCACGGAGTCGGCCCGGTCCGCAAGTATTCGATAGGAGCAGCACTGCTCGACAAAAACGACCCGACGAAGGTGCTGGGGCGCCTGGACGAACCGCTCCTTCGACCTGCGCCGTCCGAGCGCGAAGGATATGTGCCGAACGTCGTCTATACATGCGGCGCAATGCGGCATGGCGATCAAATTATCTTCCCGTATGCGATTTCGGACAGTTACTCGAACATCGCGACGATCGATATAAGAAGCCTGCTCGCAGCGATGGACAAATAAGAGCTGGCTTAGCTTTACCGTAAAGGCAATTGGATGTGGCTTCTCAGCACGACCAGCTCGTCCGTGGCCGGCATCTTTCACCAAACGGCAAGTAGAACTTTTGGGAGACGCACAGTGACCGGTGAAAAATCAAGGGCGCTCGTTCTCGGAACGACAGTCTTTTGGAAGAACGATAAAAATGACTTTGGCACCGTCATCGCCAAGGACTGGAGTAGCGTCACGGTCAAATGGGATAGCCGCGCCAGCCAGACAATCATGCACAACGATATGGATAGCTGCACGGCAGCTTGAATTTACTTGGCCCAAACGAGCATTCCTGACCATCATTCGCGAAAGCCGACGCGACACCAACCGGCCGCTGAAATCATCGCGAAACGCCCGCCGGGACAAGTCCGACGGGCTGCCAGTTATGTGGTCATTTGGCCGACAGCCGGGCGCCACCAGACTTGCGGCGCCAGGCAAAAGAGGCCCGATCAGCCAACCCGAAGGTTTTCTGCCGACGTCTTGCCACGGTTGGCCACTTCCTCAAAGCTGACCTTGGCCCCTTCATTCAAAGTGCTCAGCCCCGCCTTCTCGACGGCCGAGATGTGAACAAAGACGTCTTTGCTGCCATCGTCCGGCTGGATAAAGCCGAAGCCCTTCGTCGCATTGAACCATTTTACTACGCCAGTGGTCACTTCAGTTCTCCCGGTTGTCTCTCAACGATAGCAACCCTGAATTCAGGAAGGAGTCAATCAAGCAAACTTCCATCTCCTGAATTGATGCGGCTGTCGGCTGCCAGGACGACGGGTGGCGGTCGTCCGCCCGCGATGCCACGATGCGACAGCGGCTTTAGGCAACATAATCTCCGGGAGACCCAACCGACGTGCTAATGTCACCGAAGCCCAGTGCGGGCGGAGGACCAAACCATGGCCAAAGGCGAACAACGGAACAATCGCGAAGTAAAGAAGCCCAAGAAGGACAAGGCTAAGACGATCGCAGCAGCTCCGACCATGAAGGGGCTGATGCACCCCGAGGCGGAAAAGCCCCGAAAGAAATAGTCGAACAGAGCGCATCGCCAGCATAGCTGCAGCATCTGAGGTCACGGGCACCCGACGCATGATCCATGCGCTCGATAGCGCTACCGCGTTCGCGGGTGATCGAGAACCAGAAAATTCAATCAAAATGTCCAATCCCCTTCCGGGGCGCTCCGACGCGCATCGGCGATCATGCCAGATGGAGCAATCATGACACATGAAGACCTGGAACTGATCCGTGAGATCGTCCTGCACGGCGGCGCAAAATATACGGCTGGCAATATCGATCGCAGCAAATACCAGCGCCTTGTCGATCTCGGGTGGCTATCGCCCCTCATCATGAACAAGACAGACATTGCCTATGAGACGACAAAAGCAGGCGAAGTGGCAGCGAGCTGACCCAGCACCCGGGGAGCGGCTCTAGCCCCGCGCGACGATTTTTCCGGTCGCGAACTGTTCCAAAGCGTAGAGCGCACTTTCCTCATACGTCGCACCCGGCAGCGGTTCTGCGACTACGATCAACTGGCCAATGGTCAATTGAACCATGCCATCCAGGATGTCGTAACTGGCTTCGTACGTCACGCCTGCCAATACCAGTTCGACATAGCCGTGCCAGAAGCCCTTCAACTCCGACTCCCAACCAGATCGATAAACGTCTGAAGTTCTGCAGAAAAGCGCTCGGCCTGCCTGGCATCCAGCCATAGTTTTATCGTCGACGTCGCCGACAGGACAAAGGCAACCCCGAAACCGCCCGCATTTGGCACACACAGCGCCGACCAGCTGTCAGCTTCGCTCACGATCTTCCGTTCGTTGGGAGTTCCCGTTTCCAGGACGTGATTGATTTGGATCTTAAGCTCGATTGCATCGTCGAACGACAGGGAAATCTCCTCTCCGCTGAAGTTCAGAATTAGCCAGCAATCTTTTTGCTTGGATTTGACGTCGGAGGTGAAATTGAAGGCCATGGTGGAACCATGCGCCTATGCCCGTGACGGTCAATCAAATTCGTCGCGACACTATGCGACTTGATGCACAGCCCTTCCGTAATCGCCTAGCTGCCTGCCAATCGGGAGCAAGTTTCATGTGGCAGCCAAGGTCTGCACGCTTTAACTGGACGTTGCGGCCTCGCGTTTGAGTCGCACTGAGGCGCAGACAAAGGGGCGATCAAATGGGCGACGGGTGGCAACCAATCAGCACCGCACCGAAGGACGATGAAAGGATCATCGTTGCGGGTGGAACATGGATACGCGGAAACAAGGACAAGCTGTCTCAGACATTTCCATGCCTCGTCATCTGGGACGAAACCGAGTGGCTCATTTGCGACAATGAAGGGCCGCGGGCGCTCATACGGGGTCCCAAAATCTGGATGGCAATCCCGCCCGCTGACTTGCCTTCAGCATCGGAATTGCTGAAGACGATCTGACGCATTTCATTAACCATACGATGCTACCCGTCCTGTAGCGCGGGTCTTGTCGAGCGTACCGCGCCAACTCTGGAGTCGCAGATGCAGGTCATCGAAATCACGGACCTCGTCGAGGCCAGGCGCGCTCGTCTGGCTCAATATCACGGGCTGCCGCGCGCACTTCAGCTGAACGGTCAAACAGTCACGGGATCGGTGAGATCCGTCGTGATGGATGCATCGGCAGCAAAGTGGACTGTAAAGCTCGTTGCAACGCCACCTGTCGTCGACAGAAAATATCGTCTGCGCCGCTCCGCCTAGAGCCGGACGCAGACCCGCACGACGACATCCGACTTTCTTCACCTACGCCATACCGCGGTCGCATGTATCCGTAGGCCCCCTATTCTCCTGAACCAGCCACCCAAGGCACGGGCAGTCCAGCGGATTGACCTCAGCGATTCCGGCGGCAAATCAGAACCTTCGAATTAGGTCGACTTCCGAACATAAAGGGCATCTACTGCACCGCATCATCGGCCCTCCTTAGGCATTCACCGGTGACAGAGAGTTCGGTCGCGCTCCCGCCCAATGTCTCGGGACTGCCATGCCTACCTCCGAATGTACTTTGGAATCGCAACAGCACAGGTCCGGACGGTGAAGGCTTCTCACCTTGAAGCTGAGCACGCCGCGATGATCGCGCTTGCGGCAGCTGCTCAACTCCCTCACGGAGACGAGCGAACGCTTGCCATGCGAAAAGCCGGACAACTGCAACTAATCGCAGATGCGAGGAAGCATCGGCTACAGAAACCGGAAGCGACACAATTCGTGCTTCCAAAATAATATCCTCCATTCGTAATTTCCGACCGGAAGCGTAAGATCTAAAGATCATCGCAAGAACCACGGCTTCTACCGGCGTCTGTGAGCACTGTTTCCCCCTCAACAAGGGGTGGCCATATCAGAGCGTTGGACGATCAATTCCGGGATCGGCCTCTGCCTTTGGTACTACTGTCCCTCCTCTTAGCTCTTCTTAATTGTTGCCGCGTCGTTATTCAGCAGGGCTAAATCACCTCCGGTCAGAACGCGTCATAATCTGCGTGACGCCAAATCCTCGATTGAACGGAAGCAGATCTTGCACGATCTCAACTTGAGAGGGTTTCTCAATGTCAGAGCTGGAATTCAGTGCCGTGAATGACCTTCAACACACGCCGCAGCACGCCAGATGTAACGAGCAGTCCGAATATGATGCGGCGGTCGAGGTTGCTGCGAAGGCAATCAGAAAGACCTGGGATACGATGGGCGACATGCCATCACCGCTTTACGAAGATGAAGCGCGGCAACTCGGTAGAGCAGCACTCGATGCCATTATCGCTTCGCAACCAGTCATTCGGACGACCACATGACCTCCATCAGGCTGGCAGACACGCAGCATCTGACGACGGCCTGTCCATGAACGTCGCGCGTGCTGCTCGGTACAGACGTTTGGCAGCCGCCCAAAGCAGTCCCGAGGTGTACCGGCTACTTATGCTTCTTGCCGACGAAGCCGAAAAAGGAATCCTCTGCATCTCAGCCTTCAAACACCGACGTCCACCCCACATTGTCGCAAAATCAACGTGAACCGCGTGCGCGGCACGTAGTCATCGCGTCGGACAACATCAGCTTTATTTCTTCCACCACTGCAAGGACATGAACCGTTGAATTGGCTACCTATAGACACCGCACCACAAGACGGAACGCCAATATTCCTGGCTGGCGGATACGATGACAATTCGGATCATGCCATGGAATCCGAGGCGGAAAAAATGCGAACCGCTTGCCGCGCATGGTGGAACGACGGCGACTGGATTATTACCCTTGCTGAAGCAGGATGCGTCAACGTCACCCGGATTGATCCCACGCACTGGGCGCCTATTGAAGAACCGCGCTAGCCCAGCAAGATCGGATTGCCTTGCGGGCAAGACCGCGTTGCGGCACTTCTAACAATCAGTCAAACAGAGGCTCAGAGTAAAATCCTGCTGCCAGGACCTCGAAAAGCGCTGCGTTTCCATCATACCGAGCCTTCCATCGCGTGCTGCTGAAGCCACTGTTGAACAGATCACCATCGTCCTGCACCTGCCATTCCCAGAAAAGCAGGGGATGTGGAGTGACTGTGACTTCCAGGTTTGGTTGGCGATACATAGCCACCATGTCGAGCCTCACTTTCGAAACAGCATTTACAAAAGGTCGCTTCCTGCCTGTTTATCTGAAGGCGCCGCGCGCTGTTCTGCAGCGATCGGGGCGCTTGCTCTTGACAGATGACGGGCGGAGCGCCTCTCATTCTGCAGTGATGATGACACCATCGAACCAGCCATCGATGACATTCACCATGCGCTCCTGAGTCGTCGCGTCAATCCAATTTACAGCGGGCCTCCACCAATCCGTCGGCCCATATATCCGCCGTGCCCGGATTGACGTAGCTGATTATCCGCCATCCATCCTGCGAGGCTAAACACGATGCGTGTCGCGATGTTAGCGCCTATATCCTGGCGAACTCCTCCCCGGCATTACGGCCCGTGGGAACTCGTGACGAGCTTGCTGACGGAGGCACTGCTCTTGCGGGGAGTTGACGTCACACTGTTTGCCACGAAGGACAGTTTGACATCGGGAAATCTCGCAGGTGTCGTGCCGGCACCATACTCTGAGGACCCGTCGCTCGACGCCAAGGCGTGGGAACTCCTGCATGTTGCAAATGTCTTCGAGCGCGCCAGCGAATTCGACATCATCCACAATCAGGCAGATTTTGTACCGCTGGGCTTCTCTCGCCTTGTGGACACGCCAGTCGTCACAACCATTCACGGCTTTTCATCAGCCCGTATCGTTCCGGTTTTCAAGGAATATGAGGATCGCGTCCATTATGTCGCAATCAGCGATGCCAATCGCCATCCCGACCTTCGCTATGCGGCAACGATCCATCACGGCATTCCGATCGACGATTTTCCCTTCGATCCGCTTGGCAGCGACGACCTTCTATTCTTCGGTCGCATTCATCCCGATAAAGGGGCTGCGGAAGCGATAGCAACTGCCGAAGCGGTTGGCCGCCACCTCATCATGGCCGGTATCGTTCAGGATGCGGACTATCATCGACGTCATGTGGTGCCAGCACTGGGAAGGTCCGCGACTTATCTCGGTTCGGTCGGAGGTCTGGAGCGGACACGCGTTCTGGGATCCGCACGGGCATTGCTTCACCTGATCAATTTCGACGAACCATTCGGGTTATCAGTTGTTGAGGCGCTTGCCTGCGGAACACCGGTGATCGCGCGTAACCGCGGATCGATGCCCGAATTGATCACAGATGGCGTGACAGGTTTCCTGGTCAATAGCGCCCTCGAAGCTGTTCAAGCCGTTGAGCGCATTGGTGAACTGGATAGATGCGCCTGCCGGGCGGCGGTTTCTGAGCACTTTACCGTCGATAGAATGGCAGATCGCTACCTGGCTCTATACCAATCTATCCTGGGCTAACCGACGGAGAACCGCAGCGAGAGCGAGATCGCCTCAGGCTGTTTGCCGCCCTCGTCCACATACATTGAACACATAGACGTCGTAATGTTTCTGGAGTTCGGGCTTTCGCCGAACTTTATGGATCCAAACATGATTGCTATTTCGACACAGGTTCAGGCGCCTGATGACTTTCAGCGCGTGGCGTTCGACATAAGACACGGCAACCGCCGAATTGCGTGTACCCTGACGACCAAGTTTCCAACCAAAGATCAGGCCAAAAGGTACTTCCACGCCAACAGGCCGCTGATCGAAAAACTGGCGCGCGAGCAGATGGAACTGGTTGCAGCCAACGACGGTGAGATCAAGCTGGTGATGATTTAAGAGTCGCCCGCCATACTTGCCGTTTCTGCGAAACTAAAGGCCTGATCTGATCTTCAGGGTTGGCTCAAACGATGACGCAAGGGAATACCCACTATGGCGAAGTCGCTGCTTTCCAGACACGACCTCGAACATGCGGCATTGCTGCAAATCCGCAGCTGCTACGGGTGCGAAGATGTCACGGCCGTGATCATTGACGAGATCGCAGACCCTCGCTTTGAGACGAACTGGGGCATTCTCTCACTTCACCGCGCAGCCGACGTGCAATTGAGGCTCACTGCAGAGCTCAATACAGTCCGCGCGATTGACGGCACGCAAGAAAGATTGCGCAAGCTCTACAACCTCAAGACCAACTGAGCTCGCCTAACTTCTGGTGAAGCGCATAGTCCAGATCGACGGGGAGCGGTTCCGCCGCCCCAGGGCGAATTCCGTCGGGGGCCACCGCCTTTTCAGGAGCGTGCCTGGCAACGCATTTTTGATCTCCTCGCGACACGCATCATCGACCAGCAGAATGTTCCCTTGCATGACGCGTGATAGGCAATCCCAGGATTATGTCGACTTCGGATGTAAAAATCGCTAGGTTCCTTCACATCACCTCGGTACGATAGGCGCTCGGTGACTGAGGGCCGTGTGTGCTCCCGCCTTGATGGGAGCAGCTTAGGTGTCATCATCTCGAGATAAGACCAACGTGCTTGTCGTCGAAGACGAGATGGTGCTGCGTATGCGAGCGGTCGACATCGTTGAGGATGCGGGATTTACGGCCGTCGAAGCGACGAACGCCGATCAAGCCATCAGCGTGCTTGAGGCGCGATCCGACATTTCGCTCTTGTTTTCGGACATCCAGATGCCCGGTAGTATGGATGGATTGAAGCTTGCTCATGCGGTCCATGAACGCTGGCCACAGATCAAGATCATCCTGGTATCCGGCCAGATAACCCCCTCAAGCGACGAGAAACCGGAGAACAGCCGCTTTTTTGGTAAGCCCATCGACAGCAAGGAAATGATCGCCGAACTGCAAGACATGATCGGTGCAGGCACCCTTGAGGTCGTTTCTGGCCAGGCAGGTTTGACCGTCAATCCGACGCGGCCAAGCCAGTCTGTCGCGGAAGAGACACTGACGGCCGAGAACGACAGCTTAAGACTATTGCTGGAACAGGCTGGAATAGATGCCAAGCTGTTGCTCGCGCAGGCCGGCATAGACGCCAAGGAGCGGGAAGCAGCCGACAAGCTGCAAAAGCTTGTGCTCGGCGAATTGCACCACCGCATCAAGAATACCCTCGCAACTGTAAGTGCGATCGCTTCACAAAGCCTTCGGACCGCCACCAGCGTTCAGCATGCGCAGCAAGCCATCGAGGGGCGGCTTCTTGCGCTCGGTCGAGCTCATGACCTCTTGATGCAAGTCAGTTGGGCGAGTGCCGGACTCGAGATGACAATCCGTAATGCCACCGAGCCCTATGACAACAAGGGAGTTGGCCGCTTCGCTGTCTCAGGACCCGAAGTAGATATGGGGTCGGGCGCAGTTATCGCCCTAGCGATGACACTCAACGAACTTTGCACCAACGCCACCAAGTTCGGAGCGCTTTCGGACCCGAGTGGCATTGTTAAGGTCGACTGGACGATCGACCAGGCGTCGCAGCAACTGACCTTGAGCTGGATCGAAAGCGGCGGCGCGCTGGTCAATCCGCCCGTCCGCCGCAGCTTTGGCACACGCATGATGGAATCGCTCGGACGGCAACTGAACGGCACTGTGCGTTTGGCTTATCCACCATCAGGCTTCATCTACACTCTGGAAGTACCGATAGCCTCGCTGAACAAATGAGCCAGTGGACGGCTTGTTTGGCTCAATCTGTGGAGATGGGCCCGCATTTGAGGGTTTCTTTCAAACGAGAGGGTCCCTAGGTGGCAAAACCGGTCCCAGTAGCTGTCCAATTCCCGAAAGTCTCCGGCTAGCACCGCGCTGCTAGGAGACCAAGGGTCACCAAAATAGACCTCGACTAGTCGGCAGCGTGTTCGGTCGGGTGCCATTACCCGCCAGGACCGTTCGAGAACACCCGGCTCGCGAGCACATCCGAAGCCTCCAGTGACATGATGTCGTCGACGCTCAGCACGCGGTCGAGATCGGCGACAAGCCGATTGGCCTGGCGCAGTCGCATGCGGTCGAGCGCGTTGCGGATCGAACGGGCGTTGGAGAACAGCGGCTGGGTCTTGCGCAGCGCGATGTAGCGGACGAACGCTGCGCGCGCATCGGCGCTGAATTTGTAGTTCATATCCCCGAGCATCAATTCGGAAATGGCGAGCAATTCGTCGTCGGCATAGTCGGGGAAATCGATGTGGTGGGCGATGCGCGAGCGGAAACCGGGATTGCTGCCGAAGAACTTGTCCATGCGGTCGCCATAGCCGGCGAGGATCACCACCAGATCCTCGCGCTGCGATTCCATCACCTGCAGCAGGATCTCGATCGCTTCCTGGCCGTAATCGCGCTCATTATCAGGCCGATGCAAGTAGTAGGCCTCGTCAATGAACAACACGCCGCCCATCGCCTTCTTCAGGATCTCCTTCGTCTTCGGCGCGGTATGGCCGATATATTGCCCGACCAGTTCGTCGCGCGTCACCGACACCACCTGCCCTCGCCGCACGAAACCCAGTTTATGCAGGATGCTGGCGATGCGCAGCGCCACCGTAGTCTTGCCGGTGCCAGGATTGCCAGTGAACGACATGTGCAGCGTCGGGTTGCCCGACGCCAAGTCCATGCGCTTGCGGATGCGTTCGATCAGCAGCAGCGAAGCAATCTCGCGAATCCGCGTTTTTACCGGTTTCAGCCCGATCAATTCGCGATCGAGCAGATCGAGCACCTCGCCGATGCCGACCTCGTCGAACTCACGGCGCAGATCGACCTGCGTCGTGGGCGACACGTCGCCGGCGCTATCAACCACCGTCAGCGTGCTCACGACCCACCGTAGCGTTGGCCCTCGGGTCGATCGACGGCATAGGATTTGGTCGTATAGCGGATGTTGCGGCCTTCCACCTCATGCCGCTCGAGCCGGAAGCCTGGCTCTTCCTTCGGACGATTGACGATGAAGGAGAGCCGCACCGATTCCCAGCCATGGCTGGAATCGAATGCCGACAACCGGATGTAGCGATCGCCATACACCTTGCGACATTCGGTCAGTTCCATCAGCACGCCAGCGGCGTCGCGCAGATCGAACATCGGCAGGCCCCACATTTCCCAGAAATTGTTGCGGGGATGCGGATCGTCGGTGAATTCGATGTTCACGGCCCAGCCATTGGCGAGGCAATACTGCACCTGTTTTGAAATCTGTTCATCAGTGAGATCGGGCAGGAACGAGAAGCAGCCCTGGGTAATGCGCATGATCGTACTCCTTACAGCGAGACGCTGGCGGTGGGGGCGTAGTCGGGCATGTCAGTGGATTCATAGTTGAAGGTGACGTTCTTCCATGTCTCCAGCGCCGCCTTCAGCGGTGTGCAGGTCATCGCCGCCTTGGCAAGAATCTCCTCGCCTTCATGCAGGTAGTCGCGACCTTCGTTGCGAGCGAGGATCATCGCTTCCAACGCGACACGGTTGGCGGTGGCGCCGGCCTGGATACCCATCGGATGGCCGATGGTGCCGCCACCGAACTGCAGGATGACGTCTTCGCCAAGGTGATCGAGCAACTGATGCATCTGGCCGGCATGGATGCCGCCCGACGCGACCGGCATCATCTTGTTGAGGCTGGCCCAGTTTTGCTCGAAGAACACGCCGTGTTCGAGCCGCATCGGATTGTAGTCTTCGCGGCAGATGTCGTAATAGCCGCGCGTCGTCGCCGGATCGCCTTCGAGCTTGCCGACGACTGTCCCGGCATGGATATGATCGACGCCGGCGAGCCGCATCCATTTGGCAATGACGCGGAACGAGACCCCGTGATTGCGCTGCCGCGTATAGGTCGAATGCCCCGCGCGGTGCAGATGCAGGATCATGTCGTTCTTGCGCGCCCATTTCGCCATCGACTGGATCGCGGTGTAGCCGATGACGAGGTCGATCATGATGATGACAGAGCCGAGCTGCTTGGCGAATTCGGCGCGTTCGTACATGTCCTCCATGGTGCCGGCGGTGACGTTGAGATAGGTGCCCTTGATCTCGCCGGACGCCGCCTGCGCCTTGTTGACCGCCTCCATGCAATAGAGAAAGCGTTCGCGCCAGTGCATGAAGGGCTGCGAGTTGATGTTCTCGTCGTCCTTGGTGAAGTCGAGCCCGCCCTTCAGCGCCTCGTAGACGACGCGGCCGTAGTTGCGACCAGATAGACCCAACTTCGGCTTCACAGTCGCGCCAAGCAGTGGGCGGCCGAACTTATCCATACGCTCTCGTTCGACCACGATGCCGGTGGCCGGGCCCTGGAACGTCTTCACATAGGCGACCGGAAGCCGCATGTCTTCCAGCCGCAAAGCCTTCAGCGGCTTGAAGCCGAACACGTTGCCGATGATCGAGGCCGACAGGTTGGCGATCGAGCCGTTCTCGAACAGGTCGAGATCGTAAGCGATATAGGCAAAGTACTGGCCGGGCGAATTCGGCACTGGATCGACCCGAAAACACTTGGCGCGGTATTTTTCAGCAGCCGTGAGGCGGTCGGTCCACACCACGGTCCAGGTCGCGGTCGAGGATTCGCCGGCGACTGCTGCCGAAGCCTCGATCGGATCGACGCCGTCCTGCGGCGTCACCCGGAACAATGCGATGATGTCGGTGTCCTTGGGTACATAATCGGGCTCCCAATAGCCCATCTTCCTGTATTCCATGACGCCGGACTTGTAGCGATCCTTGCCGCGGATCGTGATCGAAGCATGTTCATTCATGGTGGCCTCCTCGTTTGGATCCGGCGTCACCGGATGGAATAAGGTCTGTTCACTCGGCAGCTTGCGCGACGTTGCCGATCTTCGGGTCGAGCGCGCCACTGCGATAGCGCTTCGCCATTTCGGCCAGCGGAATCACCTTGATCTTTGCGGCGTGACCCGCGGTGCCGAATTGTTCGAAGCGTTCGCGGCAGAGGTCGCGCATCGCGTCCATCGCCGGTTTCAGAAATTTTCGCGGATCGAATTCGCTTCTGGTTTGCGCGGCAACCTTCCGGAAGGCGGAGGTCATTGCGAGGCGGCAGTCGGTGTCGATATTGACCTTGCGGACGCCGTGTTTGATGCCGCGTACAATTTCCTCGACCGGCACGCCCCAGGTCTGCGGCATCTCGCCACCAAATTGATTGAAGATATCCTGCAGACGCTGCGGCACCGATGACGATCCGTGCATCACCAGATGCGTATTCGGCAGCCGGCGGTGAATTTCTTCGACGACCGTCATGGCGAGAATGTCGCCGTCCGGCTTGCGCGAGAATTTGTAGGCGCCGTGTGAAGTCCCCATCGCGATCGCCAGCGCATCAACCTTGGTGGCACGGACGAAATCGACGGCTTGATCCGGATCGGTGAGCAACTGGTCGTGGCTGACCTGGCCCTCGACACCGTGGCCGTCCTCCTGCTCGCCGCCGCCATGCTCCAATGAACCGAGCACACCGAGTTCGCCTTCGACGGAGGCGCCGATCCAGTGCGCGATATCAACGACGCGACGCGTGATGTTGACGTTGTAGTCGTAGTCAGCAGCAGTCTTGGCGTCGGCCTTCAGCGAGCCGTCCATCATGACCGAGGTAAAGCCATGCTGTAGTGCGGTAGCGCAGGTGGACTCTTCGTTGCCGTGATCCTGGTGCAGGCACAGCGGGATCTCCGGATGCATCTCCTCCAGCGCATCGATCATCCTCGCCAGCATGATGTCGTTGGCGTAGGAGCGCGCGCCGCGCGAAGCCTGGAGGATGACCGGCGCGTCGACCTCGGCGGCGGCCTCCATGATCGCCAGACCCTGCTCCATGTTGTTGATGTTGAAGGCCGGCACGCCGTAGCCATGTTCGGCGGCGTGATCGAGCAGTTGCCTCAGTGTAATGCGTGCCATAGGTCCTCCATTTCGTTGTCTTGTCCCGAACAACTCAGTCGGCGGCAGCGATGCGCGAGCGGGCAATGCAGCGCATCGCCGCCGTTGCGACCGCCGCGGCGGTGATACCGAATTCGCGATACAGATCATCCGCAGGCGCCGAGGCCCCGAATCCGGTCATGCCAACGAACTCACCGCCATCGCCGAGCCAGCGCGCCCAGTCGCCTTCGATCGCGGCCTCGACACCGACGCGCGGAGCACTGCCGAGAATTGCCGCCCGATAGTCGCCGGGCTGTTGCCGGAACAGATCGAAACACGGCGCCGACACCACCGCGGCGCGGATGCCGTCATCGGCAAGCAGCTTGGCCGCAACAATCGCGATCGACACTTCGGAGCCGGTCGCCATCAGGGTGACGTCGCGACCACCTTCCGGCTCGATGACGACATAGGCACCACGCCCGACCCGATTGGTGGAATCGATGCCCTCGCGGAACACAGGCAGCGCCTGACGCGACAGGCAAAGCACCGACGGCGCATGCGGCGTCCGCAACGCGCAATCCCAGGCCTCGGCGGTCTCGACGGCGTCGCCGGGACGGAACACCAGCAGATTTGGAATCGCGCGCAGGGAAGCCAGGTGCTCGACCGGCTGATGGGTCGGGCCGTCCTCGCCAAGCCCGATCGAGTCGTGCGTCATCACGTGAATGACGCGGATGCCCATCAACGCGGCCAGCCGGATCGCGGGGCGGCTGTAATCGGCAAAGCACAGGAAGGTGCCGCCATAGGGAATTAGGCCGCCATGCAAAGCGACGCCGTTCATCGCCGCAGCCATGGCATGCTCGCGCACGCCGTAATGAACGTAGCTGCCGTCGAAGGCATCGTGCTGGATCGGCGCCTGCATCCTGGCGCGCGTGAGGTTCGAATGGGTGAGGTCAGCCGATCCGCCGAGCAGATTCGGCAGGGCATCGGCAATAACGTCGATGACGAGTTGCGAGGCCTGCCGGGTGGCGATCTTCGGCCGCTCCTGCAAGAAATGGGCGCGAATCTTGGCCAGCGCATTCTCGTATCCGCTGGAAAGCTGGCCCTTCAGCGCGTCCTGAAAGTAGTCCCGCACAGCGCTGTCCAGACGTGCAACGCGCCCCGCCCATTCCGCATGCGCCGTCTGTCCGCGCGCGCCGACCGCGCGCCATTGTCGCGCCAACGCATCGGGAACGTGGAACGGTGCGTGTGGCCAGTGCAGCGCGTCGCGCGTCTTCGCGATCTCGTCCGCACCCAGTGGCGCGCCATGCGCCTTCTCACTGCCTTGCCGATTCGGCGCGCCGAAGCCGATCACCGTGCGGCACGCGATCAGCGACGGGCGGTCGTTGTCGCGCGCCTGTGCAATGGCCGCGGCCACGGCCTCGGGATCATGGCCGTTGACGCGGCTGGCCGACCATCCCGATGCAGCGAAGCGCGCAAGCTGATCGTCCGAACACGACAGCGAGGTCGCGCCGTCGATCGAGATCTGGTTGTCGTCGAACAGCACGATCAGACGATTGAGCCGCAGATGTCCCGCCAGCGAGATCGCCTCGTGGCTGAGGCCCTCCATCAAGCAGCCGTCGCCGGCGATCACGTAAGTGTAGTGATCGACGAGACCGTCGCCGAAACGCGCATTCATCAGGCGTTCGGCCAAGGCCATGCCGACCGCCGTGGCGATGCCCTGGCCGAGCGGGCCGGTGGTCGTCTCGACGCCCGCGGTGTGGCCGTATTCGGGATGGCCCGGTGTCTTCGAGCCCCATTGCCGGAACGACTGTAACTGATCGAGCGTCACCTCCGCCGATCCGGTCAGATGCAGCAGTGCGTAGAGCAGCATCGAGCCGTGGCCGGCGGACAAGATGAAGCGGTCGCGGTCTGGCCAGGACGGATCGGCGGCATCGAATTTGAGGAAGCGCGAGAACAGCACCGTCGCCGCATCAGCCATACCCATCGGCATGCCGGGATGGCCCGACTTCGCCTTTTCCACCGCATCGATCGCAAGAAAGCGAATCGCATTCGCCATATCCGCGTGCGGAACGGTCGCTTGATCCATCTGGGGAGCGGGACTCTGAATATTCATACCGTGCGCCTTTTGCGTTCCATCAATTGCAGGATCAGCGGGGTGAGGATGAGCTGCATCGCCAGATCCAGCTTCGAACCGTGGATCACGATCGAGTTGGCGCGCGACATGAAGCTGTTGGGGATCATCGACAGCAGATAAGGAAAATCGATGCCGCGCGGATTCTTCAACCGGATCACCACCATCGATTCATCCGGCGTCGGAATCCACCGCGCGATGAAAGGGTTCGAGGTGTCGACCGTCGGCACGCGCTGGAAATTGATGTCGGTCTCGGCGAATTGCGGGCAGATGTAGTTCACATAGTCCGGCATCCGTCGCAGGATAGTGTCGGTGACGGCTTCCTGCGTGTAACCGCGATCTTTGCGGTCGCGATGCAGCTTCTGGATCCACTCCAGATTGATGACGGGAACGACGCCGACCTTGAGGTCAGCATGCTGGGCAATATTGACCTTGTCGGTCACCACAGCGCCATGCAGGCCTTCGTAAAATAGCAGGTCGGACTTGTCCGGCAGCGGACCCCATTCGGTAAAGGTCCCCGGTGCCGCCCCATATAATTTGGCTTCGTCCTCGTCGTGCACGTAATGACGGGCGGTGCCGGTGCCGGATTCGCCGTAGTCGCGGAAGACTTTCTCCAGCTCCTCGAACAGGTTGGTTTCCGGGCTGAAGTGGCTGAAATGCTTGTTGCCCTTCTCGCCTTCCTCCAGCATCTTCGTGCGCATCTCGACGCGGTTGTAGCGATGAAACGCATCGCCCTCGATATAGGCGGCGGCGACTTTCTCGCGACGGAAAATGTTCTCGAACGTCTTTTTCACCGAGGTGGTGCCAGCGCCCGACGAACCAGTGATCGATATGATGGGATAGCTGCGCGACATTTTGCTCTGCCCCCGGCTCAGCGAAACAGGCCGCGCCGCGCAAACAGCGGCGCGTCGCTATTGTCGAACATCGGCTCGATTCCTTCGTGAATGGCGGCAACGTCGCGAACGCCGCGCATCGAGCCCATGATCAGCGGCACGCGCTGGTGCGGCGTTCGCGCCGAGACTTCGAGGATGCGGCGACGGCCGGTGGTTGCGGAGCCTCCGGCCCATTCCATGACCAACGCCATCGGATGTGCTTCGTATAAAAGACGTAGGCGCCCTTCGCGGTATCCAGGGCGCGCGTCGGCCGGATAAAGGAACACGCCGCCACGGACGAGAATGCGAAGTGACTCGGCGACCAGCGAGCCGATCCAGCGCATGTTGAAATCAGCACCGCCGTTGCCGCCAATGCCGGCCAGGCATTCGTCGATATAGGTCCGCACCGGACCGTGCCAGTGCCGCCGGTTCGACGCGTTGATGGCGAATTCCGGCGTATTGGGCGCAATCCTGACGCCTTGTGCGACAAGCAGAAATTCACGTGCGCGGCGGTCGAGAATAAAGATATCGACGCGCCCGTTGTGCGCCAGCACCAACGTGGTCTGGGGACCGTAGACCACGAAGCCCGCGGCGCATTGGGCTGTGCCGGGCTCGAAGAAGGTGGAAACCACATCGTTACCGCGCGGACGGATCGAGAAGATGGTGCCGACCGAGATGTTGTTCTCAAGATTGGCGGAGCCATCCAGCGGATCGATCGCGACACAGAGCGGCGCGGCGACATCGAGGATTTCGGGCAATTCTGCCTCTTCCGACAGAATCGCGGCGACGGGGGTCACGAGCAGCGCGCGGCGCATTATCCTGTCCGCGACAAGATCGATGTCCTTCTGCGCATCGCCGTCGGAATTCACGCCGCTGAGACGACCGGTAATGCCGGCCAGCGGGCCGTCGGCAATAAGGTCGGCAAGTTCGATGGATGCGGCGGCGATTCCCTCGATCACGGCGGCGATCGCAAGCCGGTTTGGCGTCTTCGCCCCCGCGCGATCGAGATGCGAACGCAATGTCACGCGTTCATCCATAGCCGTTCCCTCATCGCTGCCCTCTGCGGGGCCATTTTCAAAGCGCCGTGCCGTTCGGCCGTCCGCGCACCAACAACATCCCAGTTTGTAGAATTAGTAAAATATTCTTATCTTTGGCCGGAGCAAAGTTTTCCTTATAGAGGTTGCGAGGCTGGTGAGCCGGTTTCCGCGGAATTGATCCGTCGCCAGTTGCGCGCTGACCGCCGTTCACCGCGATCGCTCGGTCACGGCTGCGACCAAAAAACTGCATCTGAGACAGTCCGCGGTCACGCTGCAGATTCGCAGTCTGCAGACACTAGCGGGCCAGATCACCCATTATCCACAAAGTGTGAACATCAACAGATCTGTCATTACAGCGTGTTGGCGCCGCCAAGCACGGCCGTAAATTCATGCGAGAAGGTGCAACCATTGCCATGAGCGATCGCGATCTCGGCATCCGCGATCTGCCGTGCGCCGGCATTGCCGCGTAATTGCTCCGTCGCTTCGATCAGCGTGAACAGCCCATACATGCCTGGATGCGCAAACGACAATCCACCACCATTGGTATTGACCGGCAGAGCACCGCCCGGCGCGATCCGACCACCGGAGACAAATGCGCCGCCCTCGCCTTTCTTGCAGAACCTCATGTCTTCCAGGAACATGATGACATTGATGGTGAAGGCGTCGTAGAGCTGCAATACATCGACATCAGCCGTGGTGATGCCCGCCATCTCGAACGCGCGCGGCGCGCATTCGGCCGTCGGCGTCGTACAGAAATCCGGGATCTGCGAGACCTCGCGGCTCCAGCTCGCCCCGGCGCCGCCGAGGAAATAGACGGGCTTGTGCTTCAGCGCCTTCGCACGATCGGGACTGGTGACGATGACGGCTGCACCACCATCACTCATCAGACAGCAATCCAGCCGCGAGAGCGGATCGGCCACCAGCGGCGATGCCAGCACCTCGTCGATGGTCAGCGGCGCCTTCATCGTCGCATCGGGATGCAGCTGTGCCCATTGCCGCGCGGCCACGGCGACTTCCGCCATCTGCGCGCGCGTGGTGCCGTATTCATACATGTGCCGCGCGGCGCACATCGCGTAACCGGGCAGCGGCGACATCAGGCCGTAGACTTTCTCGAAGGTCGGCAGTTCGTGGATGCCGAAGGTACCGGCCCCTTTGAGATTGGAGCCATAAGCGATCAGCACCGTGGTGCAGAGCCCTGCCTCGATGGCCATGGTCGCCTGCAGGAGGTGTGACAGGAAGGACGAGCCGCCGGTCATGTCGGAGCAGGCCCATTTCGGGCGGATGCCGAGATACTCCCCCATCGAGAGCGTCGGGAACATGTGATACAGCGTGCCACCGCAGATGCCGTCGATGTCGCTCAACTGCAGACCCGCATCGGCGACCGCGCGCGCAGTGGCGCCCGCCATCAGATCCATCGCCGACATCCCCGGCGCACGGCCGAGGCCGTAGGTGCCGATACCGACGATGGCGCTCTTGCCGCGCAGCGAGGATGCGGTCATGGCGCGGCTCCCACGGGACGAAACAGCACGATGGGCTGCTCGCTATTGGCATAGGTGCCGAAATCCACCGGCGCGATCACCGCCTGCACGCGCATGCCGATATGAACCTCATCCGGCGCGCACGTGATGACGCGACTAAGCATGCGGACGCCCTCGTCGAGCTCGACGACGCAGGCATTGTAGTCGCCGCCGTGCTTCGCGGGCCGCCGCATGATGGTGGTCGAATAGACCGTGCCGAAGCCACTAACTTCGACGAATTCGAGATCGTCTGCGCCGCTACGGGGCGCGATCAGGCGCGGATAGAACACATATTCGCCAGTCGAGCGCGAACGCTGGATCATCAATCTGCCGGCGCGCAGATGAGCCCAGAACCGTCCTTCGGGACCAAGCTCGGCCGCGGGCGAGGTTGCTGTCGTCATGTCCATTCCGCTTCCTGCAGCGATCGCCAGCTGATCTTGTTGCTTTCCGAGCGCGGCAGGCTATCGACCAGCACCACCGAGCGTGGCGTCTTGTAATTGGCCATGGCGCCACGCGCCCAGCCGATGATGTCGTCTGCCGTTGTCGACGCCTTGGCCGCATCATGCAGGACCACCAGAGCCTTCACCGACTCGCCACGATAGCTGTCCGGCGTCGAGATGATGCAGCACTCCTTGATGGCGGGATGGCCATACATGATGGACTCGACTTCCGCCGGCCACACCTTGAAGCCACTGACATTGATCATCCGCTTCAGCCGGGCGACCGCGAAGAAATAGCCGTCACGATCGCGATAGCCGAGATCGCCGGTGCGCAGGAAGCGCTTGCCGCCCAGCGTGACGAATGCGGTCTCGTTCGCTTCAGGCTTGTTCCAGTAGTTTTGCAGCACCTGCGGGCCGTTGACCACGATCTCGCCGATTGCGTCACTGCCGAGCTCGGTCAGCGTGTCTGGATCGATGATCCGCGCATCCGTCTGATGCACCGGGATGCCGAGGCACTGCCGCCTCGGCGCTTCCATCGGATTGATGTGGGTCGGCGACATGGTCTCGGTCATGCCGTAGCCCTCGACGAATTCGAGGCTAAAGCGGGTCTTCAACCGTTCGGCCACCGCCACCGGCATTGCCGCGCCGCCGCCGGTGATGACCTTGAGCTTCGCAAAACACGCTTCACGAAATGTCGGGCTGGAGAGCACGTCGACGATCATGGTCGGCGCCGCGTTCCAGAAGGTAACGCCATGGGCCTCGAACAGATCAGGGATCAGGTCCTTATCCCAGCGCGCCATCAGCATCAGCGTCGCGCCGACCGAGATCGCCGCATTCATCGAGCCCTGCATGCCCGCCACATGAAAGAACGGCTGCGCGCCAGTCAGCACGTCGTCGCCACCGAGCCGGTACCAGCGCGCCTGCAGCACTGCCGTGAACAGCACGCTCGAGTGCAGATGCATGCAGGCCTTCGGCTTGCCCGTCGTGCCGGATGTGTAAGGGAACAGGCAGAGATCGGCTGGCGTCGCGGTCATCGGCGACGGCGTCTCGTTGCGAGCGATCACATAATCCCAGGCGCGCCAACCCGGCGCCGTGGGGCACGATCCGTTTTGCGTCACGCAGGCTGGCAGCGTGTAAGGCGATGTCTCGGGCACATAGTCGCGATAGTGCGCGACGATGATGCTGTTGATGACGTTGCCAAGCAGCGGTGCAAAAACATCGACGAGATCGCTGCCGACGATCGCCACCGTGGCGCCGCTGTCGGACGCGATATAGTCGAGTTCGGCGGTCTTGTTCATCGGGTTGATCGGCACAACCACGGCGTCGGCCCGCATGACGGCGTAATACGCGATCACATATTGCGGCGAATTCTGCAGCGCGACCATCACGCGGTCGCCGCGCTTCACCCCGCAGATGTTCTGCAGATAACCGGCAAGCGCGTCTACCTGCCGTAACAATTCCGCGTAAGTGAGAACTCCGCCGTAGAACAGCGTGGCCGGATGATCCGGCCGCGCCGTCGCGGCCCGCACCAGCGCATCGTAGAGGACGCCCTCGGGCAACGGCAGCGTGTGCGGCTCGCCGGGTGGCCAGAACGGAGAGACGTCACTCACGGCAAGCCTCCTGACAGGTACATTTCAGCAATTAATCAGGCGAAGAAGTGCCAGACCTTGGCGATGATCTGCCAGCGGCCATCGATCTTGATGAAGGAGAGTTCGTTGACGAAGCGCTTCGGCAGATACATGTCCTTGACGCGGGCATGGGCCGTGGTCGGCGATGCCACGGACACGCTCACGATGTCGTCCTCGCGCGGGTCGCTCCGCGACGCCGATGACGGCCGCGCGGCAACCATGCCCATATAGGTTTCGAGATCGAGATTGACGAGCGTACCGTCGGTGGCCGAAAACAACCGCACCTGGGGATGGAGTACCTTGCGGAAGCCTGCGACATCGCCGTGATACAGCGCTTCGAAATAGCCGGCGATGACGGCGCGGATGTCCTGTTCGTCTTGCATCTTCAAGTCTCTGCTGTCGTGTTTCAATTGAGGCCACTGGCCCGCGCGTGTTCCTGGTCGGCAAGTTCGAGTCCGTGGTCGAGCGCTGCGAGCAGCCGCTCGGCATCCTGCTCACTAATGATCAGCGGCGGCGCCAGGAACAGCGAGGTCTGCTCGCCGCTGGTGCCGATCACGGCGCCGGCTTCCATCGCCCGCGCGGCGACACGCGAGGCGATCGGATTTTCCATGGTGTCGGCGGCCCATGAACGCCAGTCGGGCCCGTGCAGTTCGACGGTCCAGTGCAGGCCCTGGCCTGCAACGCGGCTGACGCTCGGATGGCGACGAGCGATTTCCAGCAGGCGCTTGGTGAAGAATGCTTCCATCGTGCGCACGCGCGCGAGGATATCCTCCTCGGTCACCACATTGAGATAGGTGCTGATGGCGGCCATACTGATCGGATGGCCACGCAGCGTGCCGTAGTTCTGCCAGCTCGATCCCTTGAGCTGCTCGACGATCTTCTTGGACACGATCACGGCCGCGACCGCCGCAGCGCCGCCGCCGAGCGACTTGCCCATGGTGACGATATCCGGACGGCTCTTGGCGCCCTGGAACGCGAACCAGCGGCCGGAGCGTCCGGCGCCGGTGACGACTTCGTCGGCTATCCAGATCGAATTTGCTTTCGCGGCGTGATCAGCGACTTCGTCCTGATAGTCGCCGTCGTAGTAATTGCCGCCCTGCGTGTAATCGATGATGGTCGCTGCGGTGTCCGCGAGCGTCGCGCCGGCATCGGCGAGAACGTCCTTGACCGGCTGGTTGCTCAGTGGCGCGCCATAGATCGCCCCATCTGGCGCAGGCAGGATCTTCACCGGCGCCATCGGGGCGGGCAGACGCGAACCGCCGGCCTGCACCGCGAGCCCACCATGCCAGTGCGGCTGCACGGTCATGCTGCGCGACAGACCGACGAGGCCGTGATAGGCGCGCTCGCGCGTCGCCAATGCCGTCTTCTGCGACAGGGCTTGGCACAACGATAGCGCCATGTCGTTAGCCTCGCTGCCGCTGATGCAGAAGCGCACGCCGCCGACCCAGTCCTCCTCGCCCGCAAAGGCTGTGCCGATCAGATCGTCCGCGGCTTTCTCGCGGCCAATCCAGGTCCAGCCCTCATTCACTACCGGCGTATCCGCGGCTGCACGAATGGCTTCCACCATTTTCGGGTGGCGATGACCGAGCCCGCCACCGGTGTTGCTGCCGTCGATCAGGCGACGCCCATCTTGCAGATGGAAATAGACGCCTTCGCCACCGACCACGGTCAGAGGGGCGCTGTCGCCGGCATTGAGGCCCGTCCGCAAAAGTCTGCTCATCGATTATCCTTCTTGCACTTGCGGAGGTGCATCACGCGTGGCCATAGCCGCCGCCGCCGCACATCTCGATGGTGATGACATCGTCCCGTTGCAGCACGAGGTTCGACTTGCCCTCGACGTCGATTACCTCGCCGCCGCGCGTGAGCGTGAGGCGCGCGGTCTTGCCGGGTGCGCCGCCCTTCAAACCGAACGGGGGAATAATCTTGCGCTCGACACAACTGGTCAGATGCATGCTGGGGGCAAGGATGCGGTAGCTGCGCACGACACCGTCGCCGCCCGGATAGGCGCCTGCCCCGCCGGAGCCCCAGCGGATCGCCTGCTGCTCGACGCGAATATTGTAGTTGGCCTCGATGGCCTCGGCCGGCGTGTTGGAGGTGTTGGTCAGGTGCACGCGGGTCGCCGCGCAGCCGGCCCGGTTGTACCGCGCGCCCTCGCCGCCAGCATGGACCTCGTACAGCATCTTCCAGGAGCCATCCTGCCGCGGCTCGGCGAAAGAGAGCATGCCGGACGTGGTGGCGCCGCCCGACGACAGCCGCTCCGGAATCACGTCCTGCATGGCCAGGAAGATCGCATCGACGATGCGCAGCGAGGTCTCGTGATTGCCTGCCGCCACCGGTGCGGTGAGACCGGGTTCGAAGATCGAACCCGGTCGGGTGATGATGGTGAGCGGACGCAACGCGCCGCCATTCTGCTGCATATCGCGCCCGCTCATGATACGCGCGCTATAAGCCACCGCGGATTTCGCGATGAAGGACGTCGTATTGCAGAAATTCGAGACCCGATCGCAGCTCTCTGAGAGATCGAAGGTCGCCTCGTCGCCTTTGATCGTGATCTTCACATGGATGCGGGCCGGCTCGTCACCGGGGCCGCCGTCATCGAGGAAATCCTCGCCTTCATAGACGCCGTCAGGTAGCCCGAGAATGGCTTCGCGCATCTCGGCTTCGGAGAGATCGTGCAGCCGCGACAGCGCCGCCACGAACATTGCCTTGCCGTGCTGCTGACACAATTCGACGATGCGCTTTTCGCCGGCCAGCGTGCAGGCGATCTGGCCGAGCAAATCGCCCTCGCAGGATTCCGGATCGCGCACATTGACCTTCAGGAACTGGACGATGGCATCGCTGACACCCGCCGCGGTGGCGATCTTGATCGGCGGAATCCGCAGTGCTTCCTGAAAGGTGTCGATAGCCTTGGCGAGATAGCTGCCCGGCCATGTGCCGCCGATATCGGGCCAATGCGCGAGGCTGACGGCAAAGGCAACGATGTCACCCTCGAAGAACACCGGACGGACGACTTTGACGTCGTTGAGGTGATTGCCGCCGAGCGCGCCGAGATTATAGATCAGCACATCGCCTTCGCTCAGCGAAGCAGCCGGCACGACCTTCAGCAATTCGCGGATCGTATAGGCCATGGCGCCGAGATGGACCGGGATGTCACGGCCCTGCCCAACCAGTTCGCCCTGCGCATCGGTAATCGCCGAGGACAGATCGCCGGCCTCGCGCAGCAGCGGCGAGCGCGCCGAGCGTGTCATCACCAGGCTCATCTCTTCCGCTGCGGCCGACAAGCCATGGCGGATCACTTCGACGGCAAACGGGTCGAGCTTCATGTTGCCACCTTCGCGAGATAGAGATTGCCGTTGCTGTCCGGCGCCGCCTGCCATTGCGGCGGGAGGACTACGGTGGACCACGCGTCTTCGATGATCGCCGGACCGGTCACGACGGAAGTCATGGCGCTGCGATCGATCACATCGGTCATGACGTCCAGAGCGCCATCGAATGAGCAGCGGCGCTTGGGGGCCACCGCCGTGCGCAACACTGTTGTCGGGCGACTGACTTCGGTGGTCGAGGGCTGCCGCGCCTGCGCGCGGACGGATTCGATCACGCAGCTCTCGTTGGTCGCGTAGCCGAACAACTCGCGATGCTTGACGAGAAAGTCCTGCCGCAATTTTTCAGCATCGAGCGGCATCGTGAAAGGCACGGGGATCGCATCGGCCTGCGCCGCATAGCGCATCAGCGCAACCAGCTCGACCTGGATGGAGTCGCGCGGGATCGCATTGGCGAGCAGAGGCACGAGGGTCTGCTCGACCAGCGCTTCGATGCGCTGCGTGACCTTGGCCAGATCGATGCCGTCCAGCGCCACGCGTAACGTCTGCTGCTGTAGGAAGCTGAAATCCGCAGTCAGACATCCCAGCGCGGAGAAGGCGCTGGACGCAGCGGGCACCACGATCTCTGTGATCCCGTAGAGCTCGGCGAGGCCCGCCGCATGCATCGGGCCACCACCGCCGAAGGCCAGTAGCGTGCAATCGCGACCATCGATACCGCGTTCGACCGTCACGCGGCGCAGTGCCCGGGCCATGGTGGCATTGGTGACGCGGATGATACCAAGTGCGGTTTCGGTAAGGCTCAGTCCAAGTCCTTGCGCGATCGGCTCGATGACACGGGCTGCGGCATCAACATCGATGCCGATGCGGTCGCCTAGCTTGGTTTCGGGGTTGAGATAGCCGAGCAGCGCATTGGCATCGGTGATGGTCGGCTTGGTGCCGCCACGGCCATAGCAGGCCGGACCTGGCTCGGAGCCGGCACTTTCCGGCCCGACGGTCAGACCGCCTGCGCCCGCGCGCACGATGGAGCCACCGCCGGCGCCAATGGAATGCACCGCCAGCATCGGCTGACGCAGCGGGCGATCGCCAAGCATCTTGCCGTCGGCCATCTCCGCCTGGCCATCGACGATCAGGCAGACGTCGGTGGTCGTTCCGCCCATATCGAAAGTGAGCACGCGGGATTTCTTGAGCTGGCGCGCGATGCTGACCGAGGCCGCAACGCCGGCGGCCGGGCCGGACATCGCCATCACCAGTGGACGGCGCTTGACGGCCGAGATCGGGATCATCGCACCGGCGGAGTGAAACACCTGCAGGCCCGGACCGATGGGCAGGCGCTCTTCAAGCTCGCTCAGATATTCCACCGCAATCGGCATCGCCGCTGCATTGAACGCCGTCGACGACGTGCGCTCATACTCGCGCGCCTCGGGATTGATCTCATGCGATAGCGAGACATGTGGCACGATGTCCTTCAACCGTTCGGCCAGCATCTGTTCATGGACGGGATTGGCATAGGCATGCAGCAGCGAGACAGCGACGCTTTCCACGCCAGTCTCCTTCAGCCAGGCGATCAGGCGCTCGATTTCGGCTTCGGCCAGTGGCCTCAGCACCTGGCCCTCGTGATCGAGGCGCTCGTCGAGCGCGAAGCACAATTCACGCGGCACCAGCGCCTTGGCCTTTGGCGCGATATCCAGGCGATAGAGATCGCGGCGACGATAGCGCGCGATCTCAAGAACGTCCTCGAACCCCTTCGTCGCGATCAGCGCGATCTTCGGCAAGCGCTCCTCGACAATCGCATTGGTGATCCGGGTGGTGCCGTGAATGAAGCGCTTCACGTCGCTCTTGCGCAGACCAACAGCCTCGATGGCTTCGAGCATTGCCTGCACCGGCGCGTGGGGGCGCGACGGCACTTTGGCGATCCGCGTCTCTGACGTGTCGCGCCGGATGGCGATGATATCGGTGAAGGTGCCACCGATGTCGGTTCCGATTTCCCAGATATTCGTCACGCGCGTTGGTCCCGCTTTCGTTCAGGGCCGGCGCTGCAGCACAAGGGCTACATCGTCGGGTCGTTCGTCTTCGCTTACTTGCGGGCGAGATCGCGGAAGTCGACTTGGCGGTGAAACCAGTAGGTGTAGCCATCGAGTTGCGGGATCATCACGGCGTCCTGGTTAGCCTGCCACAACAGCACCAGCGGAATTTCCTTGACGTATTCCGCGATCATCTGCTTGCCCATCTCGTCATACTTGGCCTGATCCTGCTCGAACCGAGCCTGATTGGCCAGTTTCACCACCAGCTCGTCATTCCAGGAGCTGTAATTCCAGCGCTGGTTACCGGTGAAGAAATTGCGGAAAAAGTAATCGGTGGTCGGCAGCCAGGCGGTGGAACCTTCGGTGAAGAACGGCAGCTTCTTCTCGGTGATCTGCGTCGACATCTGCGAGTCCGGCAGCTTCTGCACGTCGACCTCGATGTTGAGCTTCGCCAGCGCCTCCTTCAGCAGCGCCGCCATCGGCTCGGTGACAGCGGCGGAGCCGACATTGATGCTGAAAGTGGTCTTGAAGCCCTTCTCGAAACCGGCTTCAGCCAGAAGCTGCCTGGCCTTGGCCATATCGGTCTTCGCCGGCATCGGCTGCGGGAAGTCGCCATTCGGCGGCGACGTCCACGATGCACCGAACAGTGGAAAGCCACGCTTGAAGATCGCTGCGCTGAACATGTCGTTATAGGGTAGCGCCATGGCGATGGCCTGACGGACCTTGAGATTGTCGAACGGCGCCATTTGCGTGTTAAAGGCAATCATGGTGAAGCCGTTGGTCTGCGGTGACGACTCCACCTTGACCTTGCCGCGCTGCTGCAGCGACGGTACGTCGCTGGCCTGCAGATCGATGGCGATGTCGGCATCGCCCTTCTCGATCAGATTGGCTCGCGTGGCGGGATCGCCGATGGTCTGTTCGATGACGCGCTTGAAGTAAGGCAGCTTGCCGTCACGGCCGCTCTTCCAGTTCTCATTGCGCTTCAGGATCAACTGTTCACCCGGCTTAAACATCTCCACCGTGTAGGCGCCCGAGCCGGCGGTGTTGGTCTTCAACCATTCCTGAGCCCAGGGATCCTCGGCTGTCGCATGCTGCTTCGCGAGCTTGCTGTTGAAGATCGGCGCCAGCGGCGTGGCGAGATTGGCCAGCGCCAGACGATCCGCTTTGGGTAGTGTTACAGTGATCGTGCGATCATCGACAATCGCGAACTGCTCGGCCTTGGTCAGCGATCCCGTGCCCATTTGCCCTGCGGCAATGGATTTGGCCGTGACCGCACGATCGAGCGACCATTTCACGTCTTCTGCGGTGACGGGCGTGCCATCGTGCCACTTGGTATCGCGCAGCTTGAAGGTGATCTTCAGCCCGTCCGGGCTGACCTCATAGCTCTCGGCCAGTTCGCCGCGGATCTTGCTGCGGTCGAATACCCAGACGCCGTTTTCGTCGCGCTTGCGGTCGAAGGCCACAAGGCGGTCATAGATGCTGGTCGAGACGCCAAAGGCCTCACGCGTCGCGCCCGGCGTGGTGGGGTCTAGCGTCGGGATATTGTTGCCGGTCACCTGGCGCAGGGTCTCGGCCCGCGTCTGCGCCTGTGCCGCCGCTGGCGTGAGCGCCATCAGCAGCACACTGCCCGTCAATCTCAACAAACGCCCGCGATCAGCCATCATCTGCCACCGTCCCCTGTCGAACCTTGTTCTGCAAAATCTTGGCGCATCGCGCGCATCGGGATAGAGCCAGACTCGCTGGAAACGACTAGGCCAGATTGCCGGACGCATTGTAGCGCGCGAGCGAGACGCCAAGGTGCTTGGTTACAGTGCAAGCGCTGCACGCGAATGCAGCAACGATCTCATCTGCGCAACGATCCATTCAGATGCAGGATGTGCAGCAGTTGTCGCGCCGTCAATGGTTCGACGCGATCGCGCCTCTGCGGCAGCCCGGAGCTACCCGCCGAAGACTGACCAATTCGCAGGCGCGCAGCCATTGCCGGGAAACGCATATGGCGGATCGGATTATTTTTTTGCTGCAGACGGCTCCACACCGAGAATCTGCGCCATTTTCGCGATCAGGCGCGTCGCATCGGTGGGCTTGAGGCGACCATAGCCCAATACGAGGCCGGCATAGATCGGCGTCTCCAGATGGTTCTGCGATAGCGGCTGCACGTGGAGACCCCCTTGCTTCAACAGCCGTGCCGCCTCCACATCGCTCATCCGTGCCTTCAGGCGCTCGGTGAACAGAGCGACCAGATGAAGACCGGTTGCACAGGGAGCGACGGTGAGATCATCAGGCAAATACTGACGGATCGCATCCATCAGGGCCTTCTGCCGCTCCGCATAGACTTTTCGCATGCGGCGGAGATGGCGCAGCAGATGGCCCTCGCGCATGAATTCGGCGAGCGCGCGCTGACCGATGCCGGAACTGTGCACGTCGATGCGCGCGCGGCCTTTCGTGAATATTTCGACGAAGCGCTCCGGCGCGACGATGTAGCCTAAGCGCAAGCTGGGCATCATGATCTTGGAGAAGGTGCCGAGATAGATCACGCGCTGCTCGCAGTCGAGCGACTTCAGCGACGCGATCATGCTGTCCTGATGCCGGAACTCGGAATTGTAGTCGTCCTCGACAATCCAGACGTCGTTGCGATTGGCCCAGTCGAGCAATTCCAGCCGCCGCTCCAGCCCCATGCTGACGCCGAGCGGATATTGATGCGACGGCGTCACCACGATCAGCTTCGCATTCGGCGCGCGGCGAATGCCCTCGGTGACGCACAGCCCCTTGTCGTCCACCGGTATCGGCACCAGTTTACCGCCCGCCGCTGTCAGCGACCACTGCGCCTCGACGAAGCCCGGTTCCTCCACCCAGACTTCGTCGCCATGATCGAGGATCATGCGGCTGCACAGGTCGAGCGCGCTGGAAGTGCCCGAGGTCACGACGATCTGCTCAGGTGTGCAGACGAGACCACGTACCGCGCCGAGGAAATCCGCGATCTCGCGCCGAAGTTCGGGAAGCCCGGCGGGGGACAAATCGAGGCATTCCTCCTTGTCGGGGTGCTGCGACGTCTGGCGCAGCAACCGCGCCCAGTCGCCGAACGGAAAGGTCGAGATATCGGGCGCACCGGGGCTGAAATCGGACGCCCAATTGGTCTCATAGGTGAAGCCAATCAGCGACTGCCAGCGCTGAGAGATGGGACCGGCGATACGAGAGGTATCCGCAGACACGTCCACCGGCGATGCCGCGTTGCGGCTCACTGCGGCGACCGAGACACCGCCGCGCGGCATCGATTCCAGATAGCCTTCGGCGTAGAGGATGTCCCAGGCACTCAACACCACCATGCGCGAGCAACCAAGCTCGCGCGCAATCTCCCGCGAACCGAGAAACTGGGTGCCCGCCGGCAGCGTCCCGTGCAGAATCCCGTCGCGCATCTGCGCCGCGATTTGCTGGGGCAATGCAACTGACGAAGCCCGGTCAAGACGGATGCCCGCCAGCGACATCCGCCTCCTCTGGCCAGTGGAATTCTGCATGCGAAACGGGGCCCGGACAAACGATCAAGATGAATGCGACCGAACACGTAGCAGCACGGAAGGCTGGACGTCCACATCGCCCGTACAACCCCGATGGCCGAGCTCGCCAGGCGCCCTGCACACGGGTTGAGATCGGAGCCAAGACGCTTCCAGCCGCTAAAATCTCGATCGCAAAGCGGACAAGCCAACCATTGCTGATTCCGAAGTCAGAAACTCTGGGTAGTCCAAGAGACGAGCTCTTTGGCAAGGCTTGAGAAAGCGGAGTCGAAAGCCCGAACGGTTCCTGGTGCATCCAGCTTTTCGATCCTCTGGCTCTGGCGAAATATCCGTGAAGCCATGACCTTTCCATCCTTATCCAGAATCTTTGTAGACAACTCAATTTCTGCCGCAGGTGTTTCATCAGGCCCAACGTCAAATCGTCTGACATCGATCAAAAGCTGATAATCGGGCTGAACGCCGTCCAGCGGCCGCGTGGGTGCATGTGTTACGTCGTAGTTTTCGAAACTCTCCAAGATCTTCGCCTGGATGAGCTTGGGGATGCTGTCTGCCCACTGCGCATCGGGGAAGGCCGCCGTGTCCTTGGGCTGCGAAAACAAGAATCGTTGCGTCTGCAAAAGGACGACAGCTGTTGGCTCGGGTATCGCGAACTGCCCCTTAAGTATTTTGGTTGGTGCCGGGAAATCAACAGCAGCGCGAAGATTATAGGTCACCTTAGATACCGGAGAAGCGCCGCCGCCCGTCATTCGCTCCAGACCGCTGACAATTCCGTCGAGCTTTCCAGTGTTGCGAGCGAGTCCTTCTGAGAACACTTGAAGATTGGCGATCGTGCTTTTGAGCGGCGCGGCATTGTCCGCCAGAACGCCGTCGACCCGCCCAAGGGCATCGCGTGCCGCTTGTGTCATACTGCGGCCAGCGCCGGGTTCGGCTACCAGCATCGTCACGGGAGCGGAATTCGTCAACAATTTACCTCCCTCCAATGCGATTACCGGCACCCCCGTCAGTCCCTGGAAGTCCAATCCCACCTTTGTGTCACGGCGAACGGGAGTGGTGTTCACAACCGAGATGCTTGCATTGACGCGACTGGGGCTATCGGCCGCCAAATCGAGACGCGTCACCTCCCCTACGCGAATGCCGTTAAAGAGCACCGCGGCGCCCACCAGCAGACCCGGCACAGAGCCGTCGAACTGAATCTGATAGGTAGTCCGCGGACCTGAATTTCCGGTGCTATGCAGCCAGAATATAAAGCCGAATACCGCAGCGATAGCTGCGAGAACGAATGCGCCGACGATGACGAAAGGAGCGCGCGTTTCCATATCAAATCGCCTTTGGTTGGAGCATGAGGGAGCGCTTGCCGTGGAAATAAGCCTTAACCCATGGATGCTCGGATCGAAGCAGCTCGCTCATCGGTCCGATCGTGACGATTTTTCCATCAGCCAGGGCGGCAACGCGATCACAAACGGTATTCAGACTGGCGAGATCGTGCGTGACCATGAAGACCGTGAGTCCCAGCGTCTTCTGCAACGTCTTGATCAGCGTATCGAAATCGCCAGCTGCGATAGGATCGAGGCCGGAAGTCGGTTCATCGAGAAAGACGATGGCCGGATCCAGCGCCAATGCGCGTGCAAGCGCGACTCGCTTTGTCATGCCGCCGGAAAGTTCCGACGGAAACTTGGCACCGTCTTCCGGCGCGAGACCCACCATTTCCAGCTTGGCACTCGCAATCTCGGTCATGAGCTCGTCCGAGAGCGTTGCATTCTCGCGAAGTGGAAACTCGACGTTCTGCAATGCCGTAAGTGACGAGAACAGTGCCCCCTGCTGAAACAACACTCCCCATTTTGCAGCGACATCCCTTGTCCGGCGCCCGGGCGTCAGACCGATATCGCTCCCCATGACCTCGATCTTTCCGCTATTCCGCTCAATCAAACCAATCACGGTCCGCATCAGCACCGATTTCCCGCCACCGGAGGCACCGACCAGCCCCAGGATTTCGCCGCGCCGAACATCGAGTGAAAGACGATCGATGACGATATGGCGACCGAAACCGACAACTAGGTCCTCAACATGAATGGCAAGATGTGTATCTGTCTCCTGCATCGCTACATTCCTATCGATGCGAAGAACACGGCGAATAGTCCGTCGAGAACGATGACGAGAAAGATCGATTTGACGACGGATGTCGTTGTTTGTTTGCCTAGGGATTCAGCGCTCCCTTTTACGCGGAGCCCCTCACTACATGCGACGATCCCGATCACCAGCGCCATGAATGGTGCCTTGATGATACCCACTTCGAAATGCGTCACCGAAATCGCCTCATGTAACCGGGCTATGAATGTTACCGGCGACATTCCCCCATAAAACCATGCGACGAGGCCTCCCCCGTAAAGCGCCGCGACCGCCCCCACGAAGGCTAGGATCGGCAACGCGACGATCAACGCGACGACGCGAGGCAGGATCAGCACATCGACCGGATCAAGACCCATCGTCGATAGAGCATCAATCTCCTCGCGCATCTTCATGGAGCCCAGTTCAGCGGTGTAGGCGCTCCCGGATCTTCCGGCGACCATGATTGCAACGATCAAAACCCCGAGTTCACGCAACACCAGGATCCCGACCATATCGACTACATATGCCTCCGCGCCGAACTTGCGGAAGTGGAAGATACCCTGCTGTGCGATGATGGCACCGATCAGAAATGTGATCAGGACCACGATCGGGAGCGCCTGCCAGCCAACCCGATAGATCTGGTACACCAGCGATGTCAGCCGAAACGATCTCGGGCGGCGAAGCACACCGACAGCGGCCAGGCAAATCGCGCCGAGCATTTGAAGGAAAGCCGACAGATCCAGAACTGCAGCCAGCGCCGCCCGACCCAGCATTTCCAATCTGTCGGCGATGGAGTTACGCTCTGTGGGATCCGGATTACGTCGTCGATTGACCTGTCTCAATTCCTCGATCAGATCGATATAGTCTTCTGCAGCTCCCACAATGTGCGCGCGTTGGCCGCCGCTGGCCAAATGTCGCGATAATCGCTCGATCAGCCAAGCGCCCAACGTGTCGAGCTCCCGGACGCCGGACATGTTCACGGTTACCGACCGTGCCCGCGCGAGCTGCGGCGCTATGCTGGCAGATAGTTGCTCCAGAGTTGCCGCATTGACGACGGTCCAACTTCCTGTCGGGCGTAATTCGAGCTCATCGCCACTGGCGCTGGCTATCAGCAAAGGTGCACTCACGACGATCTCCTGCGCTTATGCCAAAATAGGCCAGTGGAGGCGCCATCGAGCATCGTCAGCAGGACGACACGCGGGTTGAAGTGGAGGCCACATGTGGGGTGACACGGATCGCCCTCAAATCATACAACGAAGTTCCTTCTGCCTGATCACCGGAACGAAACTCCGTTTATCGTCGGCCTGTAACTTATCTTCGGAACTTCCGCCGCTCTGGCGGTTTGGATGAAGTGAACGAGGTCATCACGCGCGTTCTGGTCTTTTTCAATTAGATCGTTTCTGACGTGACGGCTGTTTGACGTATGTCAAACGGCCGCTCGCCGTTTGCCGTACTGTTCTGCGACGACATTCTGCAACAGCAGGCATGTACCTCGCTTCTGCAGAGGATAACACGGCTGCAAGAGCAAGTTAGATGCGAAAGCAAATCGCAAACAAGGAAACAGGATGCATCATTATCATGCGGTCGTTTGGATCGACCATCGCGAAGCGAAGATATTCCATGTCGGCCTCACCGGGACAGATCAACTCGATCTTCATCCGACATTCGAGACACGCCACATTCATCACAAGGCCAACGAAATCGGAAGCGGTCATGTCCACGAAGACAAGGGGCTGATGAAAGACGTGGCGGGCGCGGTGAGTGATGCCGGTGAGATTCTGATCATTGGTCCGGCGCAGGCGAAAGCCGAACTGGCGACCTATCTGCGAGAGCATACGCATATCGGCAGCCGCATTGTCGGCGTCGAGGCCGTTGACCATCCCACCGATGGCCAAATCGTCGCTTACGCAAAGAAACACTTCAAGATCGGCACATTGCGCGGCGACGCGCCCGCAAGCCGCTGAAATTTACGGCAAAGCTATTGCGAATATTGGCGGCAAATATTTTGCCGCTGCGCGGCGACTGGATCAAGGTGCAGCATATGCCACGTTATGGAGAAGCTTTCCTCAGTACCGGCGAGGTGCAATTGATTGATCGCTATTGGCGCGCCGCAAATTACCTGTCGGTGGGTCAGATATATCTGCTCGACAACGCCCTGCTGCGCGAGCCGTTGCGCAAGGACCACATCAAGCCCCGGCTGCTCGGCCATTGGGGAACCACGCCTGGGCTAAACTTCATCTACGCGCACCTGAATCGCGTTATTCGAGCCCACGACCTCGACATGATCTATATCTGCGGCCCCGGCCATGGCGGCCCGGGGATGGTAGCAAATACATATCTGGAGGGTACCTATAGCGAGGTCTATCCGGACATTACCCAGGACGAGGACGGACTGCAGAAACTGTTTCGACAGTTCTCGTTTCCGGGCGGCATTCCCAGTCATGCGGCTCCGGAAACTCCCGGTTCCATCCATGAAGGCGGCGAACTCGGCTATGCGCTGGTGCACGCCTATGGCGCAGCCTTCGACAATCCCGACCTGATCGTCACCTGTGTCGTCGGAGACGGAGAAGCGGAGACAGGCCCCCTCGCCGCGTCATGGCACTCCAACAAGTTCTTGAGCCCGAAGCATGACGGCGCGGTACTGCCCATTCTTCATCTCAACGGTTACAAGATTGCCAATCCCACCGTGATGGGACGGATGAGCGACGACGAAATACGCCATCTGTTTCATGGCTACGGTCATGAGCCGATGTTCGTCGAGGGCAGCGATCCTGCCATGATGCACCCGCTGATGGCTCACACGCTGGAGCGCGCGATCGACAGGATTCGCGCGATCCAGGCTTCCGCTCGTAACGGTCGCGCAACGGTGGATCGGCCGAAATGGCCCATGATCGTCATGCGCAGTCCAAAGGGCTGGACCGGCCCCAAGGAAGTCGACGGCTTGAAGGTCGAAGGTTTCTGGCGCGCTCACCAGGTACCGATTGTCAATCCGCGCGGCAATCCCGAACATCTCAGTCTGCTCGAAGAATGGATGCGCAGCTACCGGATCGACGATCTGTTCGACAAAGCCGGCCGGCTGCTACCTGAGTTGCAGGCTCTGGCGCCGCAGGGGCGCCGGCGCATGGGAGCGAATCCTCATGCCAACGGCGGTTTGCTGAAGCGCGAGCTGAAGCTGCCCGACTTCCGCGACTACGCCATCGATGTTCCCCATGCCGGCGGGACCGAAGGCGAAGCGACCCGCGTGATGGGGCAATTCCTGCGCGACGTCATCAAGCTGAACGCAGCTGCGCGCAACTTCCGCATCATGGGTCCAGACGAGACAGCATCCAACAGGCTCGACGCGGTATTCGACGTGACCGAGCGCGTCTGGATGGAAGGAATCGAGCCGTATGATGTCCACCTCGCCCAGGACGGCCGGGTGATGGAAGTGCTCAGCGAGCATCTATGTCAGGGCTGGCTGGAAGGCTATCTGCTGACCGGCCGCCACGGGCTGATGTCCTGCTATGAGGCCTTCATCCACATCGTCGATTCAATGTTCAATCAGCATGCCAAATGGCTGAAAGTGTCCCGGGCGCTGCCCTGGCGACGCCCCGTTGCCTCCCTGAACTATCTCCTCACATCCCATGTCTGGCGCCAGGACCACAACGGCTTCAGTCATCAGGATCCGGGCTTTGTCGACCTGGTTGCCAACAAGAAGGCCGACATCGTCCGGATCTACTTCCCGCCGGACGCCAACACACTGCTCTGGATCACTGATCACGTGCTTCGGACGTATGATCGCATCAACGTCATCGTTGCCGGCAAGCAACCCTCGCCGCAATGGCTCGGCATTGAGGAAGCTGCGACCCATTGCGACGCTGGGATCGGTATCTGGCCTTGGGCTGGCACCGAAGATACAGGCAGCGAACCAGACGTCGTGATGGCCTGTTGTGGCGACGTCCCTACCCTGGAAACCATGGCTGCGGTGGACCTATTGCGGCAAGCCGTACCCGACCTGAAGATCCGCGTCGTCAACATCGTCGATTTGATGACGCTGCAACCCAAGACACAGCACCCGCACGGACTGGATGACCGCGACTTTGATGGCATGTTCACCCGGGACAAGCCGGTGATCTTCGCCTTTCACGGTTATCCCAACCTGATCCACCGCCTGACCTACAGCCGCGCCAACCATGCCGGCATGCATGTACACGGCTTCGAGGAGGAAGGGGCGACGACCACGCCGTTCGACATGGTGGTACTGAACCGGCTCGACCGCTTCCATCTCGCCATCGATGTCATCGAACGCGTTCCTCGCCTCGGCATCACAGCAGCGGCGATCAAGCAGCGGTTTCGCGACAAGCTGCTCGAGCACACAACTTATGTGCGCGCCCATGGCGAAGACATGCCGCAGATTCGCGATTGGAGCTGGCCAGACCACTTCACCAAGCACACCGCCGACTGAGGACAAGCGATGCCTGATGCCGTCCTTGTCGTGAATTCCGGCTCCTCAAGCATTAAGCTTGCGCTATTCGATATCGTATCAGATGGAGAGCCGAGATTGCTCTGCCGGGGGAGTCTGGACGAGCACGACGCCGAGCCGCGCCTGACGATCAAGGAGACCGACGGGGCTATTCTCTATGATCAGCATCGCAAGGTCGCGGACGGCCACGGAGAAGAACTGCTGCTTGATGCGTTGAATTGGATCGATGGCTACCTTGCCAGTGACGATCTGGTTGCAGTTGGTCATCGCGTGGTCCATGGCGGATTGGCCTTCGCAGCGCCGGTCCGATTGACGGGATCGATAGTCAATGAGCTTGAAAAGCTGACACCGATGGCGCCACTGCATCAGCCACGCTGTCTATCGCCGATACGTGCGATCATGACCGAACGGCCGGAACTGCCCCAGGTTGCCTGCTTCGACACGGCGTTCCACCACTCACTTCCCGCCTCCGCCACCCGCTTTGCCATTCCACGCCAGCTCCATGACGTCGGCATCCGCCGCTATGGATTTCACGGCCTATCATTCGAGTTCATTGCCGAACGATTCCTGGAACTCTCACCATCTCCCGACGAGAAACGATGCGTTGTCGCACATCTGGGCAGCGGCGCCAGCCTGTGCGCCATGCGCGATGGCAGCAGTATCGACACCACGATGGGTTTCACGCCGCTCGACGGCTTGGTGATGGCGACCCGCTGCGGCGCCATTGATCCCGGCGTGCTCCTCTATCTACAACAACAGCGTGGAATGTCGGCAACCGACCTCGAAAACCTGCTCTATCGAGAATCCGGGCTGCTTGGAGTGTCGGGACTATCAGGCGACATGCGAGCACTGCTCGCAAGTGAAAGCCCGTATGCCTCCGAAGCCATCGATCTGTTCGTGGATTCTATCGCCAGACAATCGGCGATGATGGTCAACAGTCTTCATGGTCTGGATTGCCTGATCTTCACCGGCGGGATTGGCGAGCACGCGCAGGAAATTCGACGGCGCGTTTGCGAGCAGTTGAGCTGGTTAGGTCTCGCCCTCGATTCAGACGCAAACGATGCAGGATCCGCATGCATCAGCACTAGGCATAGCAGTGTCGAAATCCGGATCATTCCGACGAACGAGGAGTTGGTCATCGCGCGTTATTGCGTAAGGAACCTAGCTGATGGCCTCTCCGATTCAGCCTAGGACACCGTCTCCTTCAAACTACCGAGAGACATTCGACGGGCTACCCGTCTGCACCATATAACCAACGAGGTCCCCATGATAAATCTTGAAACATACGCGCATGGCATCAGGGAAGCTCTGGACGAATGCCACGAGCACATGTCGCCTATGGAAGCTGGCGAACTGCAGATCGGCAAGCGCGCCACCGGTGGCGACTGGCAGGACATAACGGCCGAGACAGTCGATCGGCACAAGAAGATGATCACCACTTACGAAGGTATTCTGAAGGTGCTTTCTACCAAGCTGCAGGGCGGTTTTTAATGCAGGATCAGGCCACGAGCCACACATGAACGCGGTCGGTGGATCAACTCGTCCTTACCCGGTCGAATGGGAGCGACATCTCGTTCTCAATTCTGACTGGAGAATTTTTACGCGGCCGATTACGGCGGCGGATGAACCTCTGGTTCTGACGCTTCTCTCCCGCGTTAATAAGGGCGATCTCAGGCTTCGCTTCTTTGGTGCCATCAAAGAATTCTCCCACCCGTTTCTCGTAAGCTTGACGCAGATTGATTACGCTAAGGCCATGGCGTTCATCGCGTTCGATGAGGCGAGCCAGGAGCCGCTTGGCGTCGTCAGGATGCATCGCAAAGAAGACGGCGTTTCCGGTGAATATGCCATCCTCCTTCAATCGGACCTCAAAGGCAGAGGGCTCGGTTGGGCTTTGATGCAGTTGATTATTGAGTATTCCCGCTCCGAAGGGCTTAAACAGATCGTTGGCCAAATCATGCGCGAAAACACGATCATGCTTCAAATGTGCAGAGAGCTGGGTTTCGAAGTCATGGCCGACACAGAAGATCACGGAATTTATGATGTCACTTTAAACCTCTGAGTAAACGGAGCGGCTGCAACTCGGCATCAGAAGCATTTCATGATGATGTCCGCTTTGTGCCAAACGCGGACATTATTCACCCTGAAACGAAGGCTGCAAAAAGAAGTAGGTGCCAGCGATCTCGCTTGGTTCTAAGGCGCCAAATACTGCAACAATCGTGGATCGTCGCGAATCTCGCCGGCCGAACCTGTCAGCGCAACCCGGCCGCGATCCAGCACGTAAGCGCGGCTCGCGACCCGAAGCGCGAGATCGAGATGCTGCTCGACGATGACGACGGCGATGTCCTTCGCCAGCAGGATCAGGCGCTCGGTAATTTCCTCGATGACACCGATCCAGACGCCCTCAGTCGGCTCATCCAGCAGCAGGATTTTGGGATCGGACAGCATGGCGCGCCCGATCGCCAGCATCTTGCGCTCACCGCCGGACAATGTGCCGGCAAACTGATCGAGCCGCTGGCCGAGCTTGGGGAAAATCTCCAAGACCCGGTTGACTGCCCCGCTGTCGCGATTGGTCAGCGCGCCGACTGCGAGATTGTCTCGCACCGAGAGTTTCGCGAACACCGAATGTTCCTGCGGGACATAGCCGACACCGCGGCGGATGCGCTGCTCGGTCGGCAGTTTGCCGACATCGCGGCCATCGAGGCTCACGGCACCGCCGAGCACCGGCAACTCACCGACAATAGCCTTCATCAGCGTGGTTTTGCCGGCGCCGTTGCGGCCGAGAATGGCGACGCCGCCGCGCCACGGCACGCTGAGCGTAACGCCGAACAGCACCTGGCTGCGGCCGTAACCGGCATCGAGCGACTGGATATCGAGGAATTTATCGTCAGGCACGGCGGAGATAGACCTCCTGAACTTTGGGGCACGACTGCACATGCTGCACCGTGCCGGTCTGCAGGATCTGGCCCTGATCCAGCACGGTCAGGCGGTCGCAGATATCGCGGATGAAATCGAGATCGTGCTCGACGATGACAAGCGAACAACGCGCCTTGATCGGCTGCAACAATTCGCCGGTGACGCGGCGTTCTTCCAGGCTCATGCCGCCGGTCGGCTCGTCGAGCAGCAGGAGCTTGGGCTCGGGTGCCAGCGCCATGGCGATCTCGAGCCATTGCTGCTGCCCGTGCGACAGCGCGGATGCCGGCTCGTGGGCGCGATCGACAAGGCGGAACTGCTCCAGCATCGCCATCACCTTGTCATGCAGCACGCCGCGAGTGCGCGACAGCGCGAGATTGAGCAGCGATGTCTGCGCCTGCAATGCCAGCAGGATGTTGTCGTAGAGCGTCAGCGCCGGCAGCACGCTGGTGATCTGGAATTTCAGGCTCATGCCGGCGCGGGCGCGCTCGGCTGGCGAGGCCTGCGTGATATCGCGACCGCCGAAAGTGACGGTGCCTTGCGTCGGTGTCTCGGCGCCGGCGATGCATTTCATAAGCGTGCTCTTGCCGGAACCATTGGGTCCAATCAGGCCGTGAAATTCATTGGCAGCGATGGTGAGATCAGCGCCGTTCAGCGCCGTGAGCTTGCCGAATATCTTGATGAGGCCTTTTGCTTCCAGAAGCGCCATGACTATCGCTTCCCCGGACGGCCGAAGCTGCCGACGCGCTCGCGCTCTGACAACAACAGGCTGACCAGTCCTGCGGGCCGGAATAGGATGACCAGCAGCAGCAATACGCCAAGAATGATCGGCCAGATGTCCTGATAGCTGTTCGACAGCCAGAAGCTGACAGCCTCAATGACGACCGTGCCGATCACGGCGCCGATCAGTGTGCCGGAGCCGCCGAACAACACATAGAGTACCACCTGGGTGGAAATCACGACGCCCAGCATGTTGGGCCAGACGAAGCCTTCGTGAAACGCATAGAGACTGCCGGCGAGCCCGGCGATAGCTCCGCTCAGGGAGAAGATGATCGCCTTGAGGTGCTGCACTTTGTAGCCGAAGAAGGCGATGCGCTGTTCGTTCTCGCGCAGGCCGGCCAGCGCGAGGCCGAATTGCGAGCGCATCAGGAAACGACAGAGCAGATAGACCACGATCAGGAAGCCGATGGCCACGTAGTAATAGGCAGGTCCCTCTGTGAGCTCATAGCTGCCGATTGTCATCGGCGGGATCGAGGGAATGCCGTTCTGGCCGCCAAGATAGTACCACCCCCGCGCCAGACGATCGCAGGCATAGGAGCCGGTCAGCGTGCCCAAGGCCACGAAGATGACGCTGGCGGGATGGCGGCCAAGCAGCAGGAAGCCGCCAAGCAGCAGCGCAAAGGCAAAGCCGATCAGAAGGCCGGCGGGCAGCACGAGCAGGATGGACGTAATGCCGAGATCGCGCGCCAGCAGCGCCACGCCATACCCGGCCGAGCCGAAAAACACGGCCTGGCCGAAACTCATGATGCCGGCATAGCCCCAGACCAGATCGAACGACAGCGCGAACAGGCAGAGGATCAGCACGCGCGTGGCGTAGACGGTGAGATAGTCCTGCAGCACCAGCGGCAGCAGCAGGCCAATGACCAGCACCGTAATTTCGATCATCGGCAGCACGCGCCATTGGCGCGATGGGCTGATGCCTCGCGTCAGAGATACGGCAGAGAGTGGCGTCGTCTCGGTCATCAGGTCGCCGGCATGAGAGAAAGAGAAGCGGGAGTGATATCGGTCACTCCCGCGAGGTTCGGATTATCGGCTCAGCATTCCTTGGGATCGACGAGACCGGCGCTGCGCGCGACGACCTCATATTTGCCGCCCTTGGCCACCGCCGTATACATCTTCATCTTGCAGTGCCGCTGACCGGGGACCATCTCGGCCGGCCCGCCCGGGCCTTCGGCGATCTTGGCATGGTCGAGCGCCTTGGCAACTGCATCACGATCGACACTGCCGGCTTCCTTGACGGCCGCCTCCCACAGTTTCAGGCCGCGATAGGTGCCGGTCGCGGCGCTGCCAGCCGCGAACAGGAAATTGCCCGGGAACTGTTTTTCGTAGGCCGCCTGGAGCTTGGCACTGAACGGATCTTCCGGCGTCAGCGCCTTGAAGTAATCGAGGCAGCTTGCGAGGCCCTCGATTTCGGCAGGCTGATTGATGCTTAGCGTGTTCTCGTCATAATAGACGCAGGCGAGCCGCCCACCATTCTTGAGGAAACCCGCTTCGGAGAGCTGCTTGAAGAACGGTCCGACACCTGGCGGAATGACGGTGTTGAAGACGACATCGACCTTGTTCGAAATGATGCGGTTCACGGTCGACGAAAAATCGATCTGGTCGAGCGGGTAATACTCCTCGAACACGACCTCGCCGCCATTGGCCTCGATCACCTTGCGGGCATAGACGTTCAGCGTATGCGGCCAGACATAATTGGCACTGGGCAGCGCAAACTTCTTGCCGCCATTCTTGATCAGCCAGGGAATGAATTCATCGCATTGCTGCGCCGGCGTCGGCCCGGTGCAGAACAGATAGGGCGTGCATTCCTTGCCCTCATAGAGCTGCGGATAGATGTAGAGCGTCTTGCCGCGGGAGACGATGACATCCTTGATGGCGTTGCGCATCGACGAGGTGATGCCGCCGATGACCAGATCGACCTTTTCGCGCTGGATCAGCTTCCGCACATTGCCGACCGCGACGGATTCATTGGACGCAGTGTCCTCGATATACAGTTCCAGCGGCCGGCCAAGCAGACCGCCGGCATCGTTGATGTCCTTGATCACCATCCTGGCCACATTGGCGTCGGCATTGCCGGCATAGCCCATCGGCCCGGTCAGATCGGTACCGACACCGACCTTGATCGGTCCGGCAGCCGCATTGGCCCAGCCTGCAGGGATGACCCAGCTGCCGACACCGGTGGCGATAGCCGTACCGAACAGCGCCGCATTGCCGAGAAAGCGGCGACGGCTGAGAGTGTTGGCGTCTTGAGACATTGGACTAAACCCCTTTTCCTGCAACGAGGCCCTGCGGCCGGAATTTGATGAAGATGATGGCGAGTACGAATACGGCGACATCGGCGATAACGGGCGAGATGACCCAGGGCAGCGCCGCACTCAGCGTGCCGATCAGGCCTGCGCCAGCCACCGGTCCGGCAAAGGAGCCGATGCCGCCGACCATGACGGCGACGAAGCCCTGAATCAGAAAGCGAATGCCGAGATCGGCGAACAGCGTGAACACCGGCACGATCAGCGCGCCGGCCAGACCTGCGAGCGCGGCGCCGAACGCGAAGGTTGCGCCATAGATTGCGTTGGTCGAAATGCCGGAGGCTCGCGCCAGCGCCGGGTTCTCCAGCGAAGCGCGGATGCGCAGGCCGAACGCGGTGCGCGCCAGAAGCAGATAGCTCCCTGCCATCACCAGTGCGGTGATCACGATGATCACCAGACGCCAGGTTGAGAAATGCATGCCGCCGATGGCCACCGAGCCGCCGACCGGCTCCGGCACCGAGAGATACAGTCCGCCGATCAGGCCGCGCACGATCTCGCGAATGATCAGTCCGAGCGCATAGGTACCGAGCATGGCGACGATCGGCGCGGCATAGAAGCGCCGGACGATCAGCCGCTCCAGCACGAAGCCCAGTGCGCCGACGACAAATGGTGCCGCGAGCATACCGAGCCACACCGGCAAACCCGCGGTGTGAACGATGTAGGTGACGTAGGCCCCAAGCAGGACGAATTCGCCCTGCGCGAAATTGAAAATGCCCATCATGCTGGCGATGATCCCCAGCCCCAGCACGACCAGCACGACGATCGCCCCGAAACTGGCGATCTCGAAGACCGCCATGATCAGATTATCCATGCGTGATCACCGATCCTCGCTTCTGCATGGATGCCTCACATCGTCTTCCAATCGGCGGACTGCTCGAAGGCATGAGCCGCGCGATAGATGGTCATCTCGTCGAAATGCTTGCCGACCAGCATCAGCCCGACCGGCAGGCCATCGACCATGCCGCAGGGGATAGACATCGCCGGATGATGCGAAATGTCGAAGGGCGAGGTGTTGGAGATCATTTCGAAGGCGCGGCCGACGACTTCTTCACGCGGCGCGCCGGGCGCCGGCAGCGGCGTTGCCTTCATCGGTGTGGTCGGCATCAGCAACAGATCATAGCTCGCCAGCGCCTTGTCATAGGCAGCCGTGACGCGACGCGAGATATTCAGCGCCTTGCCGTAGAAGCGCGGTCCGAAATTATTGTTGATATAGGTGCCGAACAGCAGCAGCAGTTTGGTGGTTTCGGACAGCGAGTCCGCCTGCCCGCGCCAACCACGATGGGCATCCATCAGCGAGGTCGAATAGAGATCCGACCGACTGAGGCCATAGCCGTCGCCCACCATCATGGTCTGGGTCATGCCTTCGGTGCCGATCGGCGTCCACACCGCCGCCGCGGTGAGGTGCATCGGGATAGAGATCGTCTCCACTGTCGCGCCGAGATCGGCGAAGCGCTTGGCGGCTTCGCGAACGCTGCGGTTGACCGCGTCCTCGGCGCCGAGCTGCTCGAAACCTTCCTTGACGATGGCGATCTTCATACCCTTGACGCCGGTGCCGAGCGCCTTGGTGTATTCCGGCACTTCCGGCGACTTGATCCGCGGATCATAACCGTCGTCGCCGGCAAGCACTTCCAGCAACAGCGCATTGTCGGCGACGTTGGATGTCATCGGGCCAGTGTGATCGACGAAAATCTCGATCGGCATGATGCCTGTATAAGGCACCAGACCCCAGGTCGGCTTCATGCCATAGGTGCCGGAGAAGGACGACGGCATGCGGATGGAGCCGCCCTGATCGCCGCCGATTGCCATGTCGACTTCGCCAAGCGCGACAACGACCGCACTGCCGGACGACGAACCGCCGGCGGAATAGCCCATCTTGTGCGGGTTATGCACGTTGCCCGTCGAATTGGTGTGGCTGCCGCCGGACATGCAGAAGGATTCGCAATGCACCTTGCCCATGATCTCGGCGCCCGCGTCCAGCATGCGCGTGACGATGGTGGCGTCGAAATCCGGCACATAGCCTTCCAGCGTGGAGGAGCCGTTCATCATCGGCACACCGGCCAGCATGATGTTGTCCTTCAGCGCGACGGTCTTGCCCTTGAGCTTGCCGCTGGGCGCCCCCTTCACCACCGACTTGCGATACCAGGCGTTGCGCGTGTTCTCTTCCGGTGCGGGCCGATAGCCAGGTGTACGCGGATATTTCACTTCGGGTACTTCGTCGGGCATCGCCGCCACGACGTTGTAGGCATCGACGGATCCCTGCATCAGCGCGCGGAACGAGGTGACGTCCTCATCGGACAGCGCGAGGCCGCACTGATCGGCGACGGCGAGGAGTTGATCGGGAGTGGGAAGTGAAACGGCCACGATGATTTCTCCTGATATCCACGATGCAACCGGCGCGGCATTTCTTCGGGATGCCCATGCCGTCAAGGCGACGACGGTGTCGCCTTTCGCGCATCATTAGAAAGAGAAATATTTTCCTTTTCAAGTATTATTTTCGGGGGGCGTCCTGATCAGGTCTGCGACTGACCTAGAATGTCCGGATGAGCCTGAAATCCAGACCGTCTGCTTCGGCAAGATAGATCGGCATTTTCGCCCGCCCGCCGCGTATGCTGATCTCACCGCGGGCGCCGTGATAGGCCACGCTGGACGCCGCGTTTAGCATCGGCCGGACGTCGAATGAGCCCGCCTTGGTCGCCACGGATTCGAGAAACCGAAGCCCCTCGTAATTCGACTGCGCGACCGATCCCGGCACAGGCGCACAGCGTCCGAACGATGCTTCATATTGCGCACGGAATGCATCATTCGCCGCCGACGCACGGTCGACGAAATAGCCCGATGCACAATAGAGCCCCTCGGAGCTATCTGCGCCCATGCCGAGCAGCAGCGTTTCATCCATGGCCCCCGCCAGTCGGAGAACCTTCGACGAGAGACCATGTTCGGCGAAGGCGCGGTTAAACACGATGCTGTCGGTGCCGATCAGCGAGATGACCACGACGTCCGGCTTTGCCGCCCGGATACGGGCGATCTGGGCATCGTGATTCTGCTCGCCAAGCGCAACGAATTCCTCACCGACCACGCGCCCTCCGGCGACGGCGATGTATGTCTTGGTGGCCTTGTGGGCCAGCCACGGCCAAACGTAATCGCTGCCGATCAGATACCAGCGCTTCGCCTTCTTTTCATTCGCCAGCCATTCGACGGCCGGGCGCGACTGATCGCGCGGCGTCTCGCCGATCGCCATCACGCCGGGCGTGCGTTCTCCGCCTTCATAGACAGGCGTATAGATATAGGGCACGCGCCCGGCGATCACCTTGCGCAACGCGACGCGGACCGCGCTGATATGCGAGCCCATGATGACATCGGCATCACCGGCCGCGATCATGTCGGCTGCCGTGCGGACAACGCCATCGATATCGCCGCCGGCATCATGAAACACCGGCTCGATCTCGCGCCCGAGAATGCCGCCGCGCCGATTGATCTCCGAAGCCGCGAGCATCATGCTATTGGTGCCCGCCAGGCCCCAGATCCCGGCCGGGCCGGACAGGCCGATAAAATTGACGACGCGCAGCTTTTCGCGATTGCGACGCCGCGGAAACAGATCGGGACGTGCAATCGCATCACGACCTCCCCCGCTGTCCTGAAAGCCCTTCAGCAACCATGGCGCCGGCATCGGCAGCGCACCGGTCGTTGCAATCTGCAGTGACGAGAGCATGTCGCTCTCCTTTCGACGTTGTCAGCGGCGGTGCGGCGTCAATTTATCGGCAGTAAAATCGTGCGAAAGAAAATATCGTAGAGGAAAATATTGAATATTCAACGATTCCCGTGCATATGGATCAGGCAAAGTCGCTTAATATTCATCACCCCTTCCAGCAAAGTTTCCCAACCGTGGCCAGAACGCCGAGCACGCCCATCACCGAACACCTCGCTTATCTGCTGGCGCAGGCGAACCGGGAGATTAATCGCCAGCTCGATGCGCGCTTCAAGAAGGAAGGCGTGCCGGTCGAACAGTGGCGCATTCTGAAAGTGCTGTCCGACGGCAAGGGCTACTCCATGGGCGACCTCGCCGATGCGGTTCTGCTGAATCATCCAACCCTGACCAAGATGGTCGATCGGATGGTGTCTGATGCACTGGTCTACCGGGTGCAGGACCCCGACGACCGCCGCAAGGTGGTGATGTTCATTTCCGACCGCGGCAAGACACTGACCCAGCGGCTGAACTCGCTGGCGCTGAGCCAGGAAGCCCATATCGCCGAAAACTACGGCAACAAGGCAACGGCCGACCTGAAGCGCTTGCTGGAAAGCCTGATCGAAAAGGCGAACTAGGTTTTCCATCTCTTCGCACCGACGCTTATGTGGGCCGTCGACAAACCAGGTCGATTTCGATCAGAGCGTCATAAGCGAGGCCCGTGACGCCGACACAGGTCCGCGCCGGCAAACGATCCCGCGGAAAATAGCTGCGATAGGTCTCGTTCATCGCCACGTAGTCGCGCTTGAACTCGGTGAGATAGATCCGCGTCATGGTGATGTGCTCGAAGCCGAGCTCAAGCCCCGCGAGCACCACGCGCAGATTTTCCATCACCGCTTTGGTCTGAGCCACGATGCCATCGGGTAGCACGCCCGGCATTGCCGGCGTGTCCGGCATCTGCCCGGTGACGAACACGAAGCCGTCGGTCTCCACAGCATGGCTGAACGGCGCGACCGGCTTCGGCCCGCCGGAGATCATGTGAAATTGCAAAAGCGCGTCTCCTGGACCTTATGATTTTGACGTGTGGTCGAACACCCGCTTGCTCAGAATGGCATGGACGCCCCAATTGCCATCGACGACCTGCGTCACGCCAAAGTCGACCGCGACCGACATCAACGCGATCGCCTCATCCTCGGTGAGACCTTTAATGTTCATCAGGAAGCGCCGCATCTTGCGAAAGGCGTCCTTCATCGCGAGATCGAGCGACGAGGTCGCGTAGACCTCGCTCTGCCCCTTGGCGCCGAATTCGGCGAGATAGTTCGGATGGCTGAAGCCCATCAGCACCCAGTCACTCTCGGTCTCGATCAGCGGATAAGTGAGATCGGCGAACGCCTGCCCGGCGAGATTGCCCTTCTTGTGCAAGACCACCTGGAAGGTTCCGGTCATCGAACATTCGATCGCCGTGCCACCGAGTTCGCCGTCGCCCTGCGCGGCATGGGGATCGCCGACGGACAGCAATGCGCCGGGCACCGATACCGGCAGATAGACCGTCGATCCCTTGCCGAGCCGCCAATTGTCGAGATTACCGCCAAAATAGGCTGGCGGCACTGAATCGACGAGATCGGCCTCTCGCGGCGCCACGGCAATGACACCGAAATGTGGACGCAGAGGAATGCGAATGCCGTCGAGCACGTCATGCCGACGCCGCACAGAGGCCGGCGTAATCGGAATGCCCGGATAATCGTAGGTATTGTGCACGGTGCCGAACGGATCGGTCTGCGGCTCCCAGCGATACGAGTAGAGCGCGCGCGCATATGGCACGTCGTCGTGATCGAGAATTTCGTAGATCGTCACCGCCTCACGCGCATTCTGCTCGGCAAGAAATTCCTTGTAGTGATAGCCCCACCATGCCGCGACGCTGCTGCCAAAAACCTGACCGTCGAAATCCGGATTTCGACTGGCGCGCGGCACGATGTCGAGGATGCGGATTTCCAGCACATCGCCGGGCTGCGCGTCCCTGATCGCCACCGGCCCGGTGCAGATGTGGACGCCAAAGCCCTCACCGGCACCACGGCCATAGATCGAGGCGTCCATCGGACCGGCCCCGCGGCGATCGACATTCTTCTGATCGCACGTCCAGCAGAACACGCTCTCAGCGCCGATATCGCCCTTGATCATCCGCTCGGGATCGTCGGATGCGTGCTGCGTCAGTGTTTCGATGGTGATCGTGTCGCCGGAATTGATCTCGATCTGCGGCGGCAACGAGCGGCTGAAATAGCCCCAGTGCACGCGAGATGCATCGGCGGCAAGATGATGGTGCCGGAGATTCTTCGAAGCATCCGCGATGCCGTGCGTGATCGTCTCGGCCGGCTCCGGCTGCGCAATCTTCCCCGTGGTCGACGGCGCGTGCTGGCTGCGCAACTGCGCCAGCGCTTCCTGCGGCCATCCGCGTTGTCCCGCCGCCGTGGCCGACGCCGTCAAGCGCTCGGCTTCATTCTGGCGGAATTCGCGCGGCGACAGGCCGAAGCGGTGACGGAACGTGCGGCTGAAATGCGCGGAGTCATTGAAGCCGGCACGAAAGGCAATCTCGGAAATCGAGTGATGCGCCTCGGACGGATTCGACAGATCGGCCCAGGTGCGCTGCAGCCGGCGTTCGCGCAGGTAATGCGTAAAGCTGCTGCCGGTGCCTTCGAATAGTTTCTGCAGATAACGTTCGGAGATGCCCTCGGCCTGCGCCACCTTGGCCGGCGTCAGATCCGCATCGTCGAGGCGTCGCTCGATGGTTTGGCACAGCCGATGCAAGGTCGCCGCCTTGGTCGCCGTGCCGCTGTTGAGATCGGCCGTCGGCTCGGCCAGTTGACGTGTAAAGGTCGGCAACAGATCGGCAAGACTTTGTGCGATCGCCAACCATTCGGCATCGGACAATGTTTCGAGGTTGCGGGCCACCTGTTCCATCATACGCGCAAACACATCGCCGAAGCCGCCGGGGCCTACGATCTGGACATCGGCGATGGCGGGTGCACTGGCGCGGCGACTGTGCAGCGGATCGGACGTCACCGAGAGCACCACCGCGCGCATGTCGCGCTGGAACGATACGCTCCAATCGCCCTTGCGGGGTAACAGCAGCAGATGTCCAGCGGCGACGATCTGATGTCCGGCGGCCGTCTTCAGCGCGACGCCATCCTCAAGCGGCAGCAGCACCAGGGGATGGTCGCTGGCCAGATCCGACAGGGGCGAGATCGCCTGCGCGCCAGCAGACAATTTGGCCAGTGCAATACCTTCGAAGGTGCGACGAAGCGCGGTGGCGTGGCCGTGATGCGTGGTCGTTGCAGCCGTCGGCTGCAGGCCAATCGAACCCAGGACGTCGCGCCATGCTTCGGGGCGGTCGTCTTCAGAGTAGGATTCACTGGTGAACGGACGGAGGCTCATGCATCGACCTTCATAGCCGAAGCGAAGCAACCTCCGTGCCATCCCGAAGGACGCAGCGCCCTGCCCTGCAACTTCCCCGATCACCGCGCCATCATCCTCGTAGCCGAATTCAGTGCAATTTCATCCGCTTAGTCGCAGCGGAAGACGTTCTTGCGGATTGTGCCATGGACACCCCAATTGGCATCGACCACTTGCGTCACCCCGAAATCCGCACCGACCGACATCAGCGAGATCGCCTCGTCTTCGCTCATCTTGTGCACCGTCATCAGGAAACGCCTGAGCTTGCGGAACGCATCGCGCATGGCCCGATCGAGGCTGGAATGATTAGCGACGTCGAGCTGCGCATTGGCGCCGAGTTCGGCGAGATAGTTCGGGAAGGTGAAGCCGTAGACCGACCAGGCATCGGCGGTTTCCAGCATCGGATGCGTCAGGCCTTCGAGGGGCGTGCCGCCGAGGTCACGATGCTTGTGCAGGATGAACTCGAAATCGCCGGTCAGCGAGGTCTCGATGGCCGTGCCGCCGAGCTCGCTGTCGCCCTGCGCGGCATGGGGATCGCCGACCGAGAAGAACGCGCCGGGCACCGCCACAGGATAGAACATCTTGGCGCCCTTGCCGACGCGCCAGTCATCGATATTGCCGCCTGTGTAACTCGGCGGGATCGACGACACGAAATCCTCCTCGGATGGCGCGAGGCCCATGGTGCCGAAATGCAGCCGTGCCGGCACCTTGACGTTGGGCAGGATGTTTTCGCGTTTCCTGATGGTCGCGTGATCGACGCGCACGCCGGGATAATCGATGGTTGGATGCAGGATGCCATCGGGGTCGGTCTGCGGCGTCCAGACATAATTATAGACCGCATTGGCAAACGGCTCGCCCGATGTATCGAGTTCGAAGATCGTCACGACCTCGCGCGGCTTCGGTTCCTCGATCAGGTCGTGATAGTGGAAGCCCCAATTGGCCGCAACGTTGGAGCCGAAACACTTGCCGGCATAACAGGCCTTGCAGGCCGGTCGCGGGCGCACGTCGAGAATACGCACTTCCAGCACATCGCCCGGCTCCGCGCCTTCGATCGCCACCGGCCCGGTGAGCAGATGCACGCCGACGCCTTCGCCTGAGCCGCGGATGAACGGACCTTCCGTCGGGCCGGAGCCGCGGCGGACGACGGCCTTGTGCTCGCGGGTCCATTTGAACACGCTTTCGGCGCCGGGATCGCCTTCGATCATGCGCTCGTAATCGTCATTGGCATGATGCGTCAGCGTTTCGATGGTGGCACGGTCGCCCGACTTCAGCGTCAGCGCGGGTGCCACGATCTTGCTGAAATAGCCCCAGTGGACGGTCTTCGGCGACACCGGAAGAAGATGATGTTTCATGCTGAGGCCCTCGGTAGCAAATGGACGAACTTCACAGGCGCGACGATCACGAGACTTCCGCCTCCACCGCATTGAGGAAACGCTGCGCGACGGGATTGCGCGGATTGGTCAGGACTTCACTGGCCGGGCCTTCCTCGATGATCGCGCCTCCGGCGAGCAGCACCACACGGTCGGCCACTTCGCTGGCAAAGCGCAGCTGATGCGTCGAGATGATCATGGTCAGACCGTCCTCGACGGCGAGCCTGCGGATCACTTCGAGGACCTCGTTGACCAGTTCGGGATCGAGCGCCGAGGTCGGCTCGTCCAGCAACAGCACGCTTGGATTGGGCGCGATGGCCCGGGCAATGGCGACGCGCTGCTGTTGGCCGCCAGACAGATGCCGCGGTAGCGCATTGGCGCGGTGGCTGAGGCCGACGCGCGCCAGGAGTTCATCGGCACGGCGCTCGGCATCGGCGCGCGCGAGGCCGTGCACCCAACGCAGCGGACCGGCGATGTTCTCCTTGGCCGTGAGGTGGCCGAACAGGTTGAACTGCTGGAACACCATACCAACGCCGACCTCGGCGCGGGCATTCGCCAGCAGCCGCGGCGACAGCGCCTTACCGTGCTCGTTGAAGCCGAGCTGGCGGCCAGCGACCTTGATGGCGCCGCCGTTCCACAGTTCGAGATTGTTGATACAGCGGAGCAGCGTGCTCTTGCCGGAGCCGCTTGGTCCGAGCAGCGCGATGACTTCACCGATCCGCACCGTGATGTCGACACCGTCGAGCACCACGTTCCTGTCGTAGCTCTTGCGGAGATCGGAGACTTCGACGGCGACATTGTTGCGCGCCAGCATCTCCGCGCGTTTGGTGCGATCGGCGCGTTCCGGCCGCATCCGCGGCGGCGGCAGTTCGGCGACACCGCCGTCGGGCAGGATTTCCGGCGACATGTCGGCCTGCGGCGCCAGCGCATCGTCGCTGCCAGGCGCGCGGTACCACGGCAGGAAGCGCATGAATGTAGTTTGCTTCGCCGTGCGATCGAGGTCGAACTTCCATTCCAGAAGCAGTTGGATGCCGGCGATGGCCGCTGTGAGCAGCAGATAGATCAGACCGGACGCGAAGAAGATCGAAAAGAAATCGAAGGTCGAGGACGCTAGCTGGGTCGAGCGCAGCGTCAGCTCCTGCACGGCGATGACGGAGGCCAGCGACGAATTCTTCAGCGCGCTGACCGCTTCGTTGCCGAAAGCGGGGATCATCGAACGGATCGCCTGCGGCGCGATGATCCGGCGCATCAGGACGCCCGGGGTCATGCCGAGTGCCTGACCGGCCACCACCTGGCCGCGATCGACACCCAGTACGCCGGAGCGCAGCATCTCGGCGATGAATGGCGCTTCGTTGCAGGCCAGTGCCAGGCCGGCAGCGAGAATGGCGGGAAGCTTGATGCCGATCTGCGGCAGGGCGTTATAGGCAAACACCATCTGCAGGATCAGCGGCGTGCCGCGAAAGATCACGGCATAGACCCGGGCGAAGGATGCCAGCGGCTTGAACCTGCTGAGCTGCATCCACGCCAGGATCACACCGAGGATCAGCCCGCCGCACAGACCGAGGGCGGTGACCTGCAAAGTCGCCTGGATACCCTCGATCATATACGGCATGCTGAGATAGTGGAGGAACAGCTCCATGGCGGCAGAAAGCCCTTACTTGAGAGTGATCCTTGCTTGCGGGCTGGCGTTACTTCACCGTCAGCAGGCCGGGCTCCATCAGGTTTTCCGGATCGAGTTTCCACTTCTTCAGCAGCGCGAGCTGATCACCGGACTTGTAGATCTCGGTGAGTGCGGCCTTCACCGCATCGCGGAACTTGGGCTTGTCCTTCGGCACGGCGATGCCGACCTGATAGGGGATCGTCACCGCGACCGCCTTCTCGAGCTTGTCCGGATAGGCTTTCACCGCGTTGTCGACGGTGTTGACGTCGTTGATATAGGTATCAGCGCGGCCGGCAAGGATCGCCTGGATGCAGTTGGCATTGTTGTCATAGAGCTGGATGGTCGGCTCCGCCTTGCCTTCCTTCTTGCATTCCGGCCCCAGCGCCTGGATCAACGGCACTTCGACATAGCCTGTGTTTTCCGCCGCAGCCGTGCCGCACAGCGAGGTGTTGATACCGGTGATCTTCTTGGGATTACCCTTGGCGACGAGCACGCCGTCGAACACCTTGGAATAGGTGATGAAATCGGCCGCCTTGGCGCGCTCCTCGGTGGCATAGATGTCGGATATCACGATGTCGGCCTGGCCCGATGCCAGTGTGGTCAGCAAGGCCGCGAAGGTCACAGCCTTGTAGGTCAGCTTGAAGCCAAGGCATTCGCCGATCTGCTCACCGAGATCGATGTCGAAACCGATATATTTGTTGGGATCCTTGGGATCGATCGATTCATAGCCCGGTGTATGCGGATTGATGGCGTTAACGAGCGTCTTGCCTTTCCAGTCCGGATATTTCGCCTGCAACTCGGCGCAAGCCGCCGGCACGGCCGCCTGCGCCGACATCGGAACAAAGGTACCAACCGCCAATAGCGCGCCCACTGCCGCCGCGCGCCATCCAATCATCGCGCCCGTTTCAGGCCAAAGCCTACGGATGTCAGCAAAATGCAACTTGACCATTCGATCGCTCCTTCGACGTTGTCATGGCCTGAACCATGTTCCTAACCTCGAAGAAGCCTACGGGCGCATGTCCGCAGAAAGCTTGTCCCGGGACGTACAATAATTTGGATCGTCCGCTCCCATGATTTGGGCAGAGCTGCCACATTAATGGGCGGCGAGTGCCGCATGTCGGCTGCCCGCCAGAAGCGGTCGTCGAGCCATCGACTCCGCCGTGCAGTCAAATGCTGTGAGTATTGTCGCGACAAAGCAGCGGGCCGATCGCAGCGAGGCCGAAGCGCGATTATTCGGGTGACCCACAAAGTCGAAGCCCCTTGCCGGGGCAAATCTACCAATAGCAACGCCGGTGGCGACATGTCGCCACCGGCGGATGCTCATATGCTGTGTTGACTCAGGCCGCTTTGGCCGTTGCCACGTGATTGGCGAGGACATCCATCAGCGCAGGCGAAAGGCAATCATAAGGCTCGAGTCCCAGTTCCTTGAGGCGCGACCGTATTGCGGTCATGTCGCTCGGCTTCACGCCGGATTCAATCACCGACGAGACGAAGGCGGCGAAGCCCGGTGCGGCCGAGCCGGATTCTTCGAATAATTCAGGATGAATGAAGTCGAGGCCATAGAACGCATGTCCTTTGTTCTCGATGCGGCCGAACATGTGGGTGCCGCATCCGGTGCAGGCATGACGCTGGATGGTTGCGGCCTGATCGACGATGCGCAGCTTGTCGCCGTTTTGCAGTACGGTGACGTTTTCGCGCGGAACCACTGCGACGACAGAGAACGTCGCGCCGCTCGGCTTCCAGCATTTGGTGCAGCCGCAGGCGTGATTATGAGCGACGTCGCCTTTGACGCCAACCTTGACCGGCTTGTCGCTGCATTTGCAGACCAGCGTTCCGCCGGCAAAATGGCCTGAACCTTGTTTGACACCGCCGTCAACGGACGGGTGGATATGAACAGTCATCAGTCTATCCTCCTGGTATGATGCGTCACTTGTGTGAAGCATTGTTGTATTGGCACTCTGGTGTTGCAGCCTGCATTCAGAACACGACCACCGATCGGATCGATTTTCCTTCGTGCATCAGATCGAATCCCCTGTTGATCTCTTCCAGCTTGAGCACATGCGTAATCATCGGATCGATCTCGATCTTTCCGTTCATGTACCAGTCGACGATCTTGGGAACGTCGGTACGACCGCGCGCGCCGCCGAAGGCTGTGCCTTTCCAGACGCGACCTGTGACGAGCTGGAATGGCCGGGTCGCAATCTCTTTTCCGGACTCCGCAACGCCAATGACAACGGAGACACCCCAGCCGCGATGGCAGGCTTCAAGCGCCTGGCGCATGACCGTGGTATTGCCGGTGCAGTCGAAGGTGTAATCGGCACCGCCATCGGTCAGCCCCACCAGATGCTGAACAATGTCGCCATCAACCTTCTTCGGATTGACGAAATGGGTCATGCCGAAGCGGCGGCCCCATTCTTCCTTGTCGTCATTGATGTCGACGCCGACGATCTTGTCGGCTCCGACCATCCGTGCGCCCTGAATGACGTTGAGGCCGATGCCGCCGAGGCCGAACACGACAACATTGGAGCCCGGCGTGACCTTCGCCGTATTGACCACGGCGCCGACACCGGTGGTGACGCCGCAGCCGATATAGCAGCTCTTGTCGAACGGGGCGTCGTCGCGGATCTTCGCCACCGCGATCTCCGGCAGCACCGTGAAGTTCGAAAAGGTCGAGCAGCCCATGTAGTGGTAGATCGGCTTGCCCTGATAGCTGAAGCGCGAGGTCCCGTCCGGCATCACGCCCTTGCCCTGGGTGGCGCGGATCGCGGTGCAGAGATTGGTCTTCTGGCTCAGGCAGCTTTTGCATTGCCGGCATTCCGGCGTGTAAAGCGGAATGACATGATCGCCGGGCTTGACCGAGGTGACGCCGGGACCGACCTCACGCACGATACCTGCGCCCTCATGGCCGAGGATGGAAGGAAAGATGCCTTCGCTGTCGAAACCATCGAGCGTATAGGCATCGGTGTGGCAAATGCCGGTCGCTTTGATCTCGACCAGAACTTCGCCTGCCTTCGGCCCTTCGAGATCGACGTCGACGATCTCAAGCGGCTTCTTTGCTTCGAAGGCGACTGCGGCGCGGGTCTTCATTCTCAACTCCCTCGGTCGTTTGATCTTGCGTCATCCGGTCCTGTGCCGTCCGAGCCCGCGTTATCCGGGATTGCAGGTCAGCGGTTTGCGATCCGCATTAGTGCGGTTTCCCCATGCAGGCGCTCTCGGCCTCGGTATAGGCTGCGGGCTTTTCCTCGCGCTTGCCCGGGCGGACGCGGCCGACTGCATCATTGGCGCGCGCACGCAGATAGACGTAGAGATCGTCCATGTAGCAGGCGACATTGGTGTTATCGCCAAAGGCCGGCATGACGCTTTCCTGCGACGTGCTGACATTCTTGCGGCCGCTGGCGACAACGCCGAGGAAGTCGCCATAGCTCATCGTTTTCAGCGAGTCCTTCAGTGCCGGTGCGTAGGTCGATCCCATCCCATCGGGGCCATGACAAACGTGGCATTCCGAGTGATAGCGCCGGTAACCCGAATATGTGTACCAGTCGATGGTGCCATCGGCGGAAACGTTGAAGGTCGGATTGCCCTCCTTGTCCAAATACTTGCCGTCTTCGGATTTAACGGCTTTCGGATCGCCGGCATTCTCGGCGAAGCTCGTATTCCCGGAGGCCACGACAACAATCGTGGCAATGACAGACCAGATGTGACGCAATAGCTTGTCCTCGACATGCGATTTCAGAAAAGACCGGCGCATGGACGAAGCCATGCGCCGGTGACTGATGCGTCAGTTCACTGTGGGAGTGCAAAGACCGTCAGCGCGCCGCCGAGTGCGGTATAGTTGGTCAGGGCTGCGTAACCACCGACGGCACCGAGACCGGCAGTCGGATCCGTCAGACCCGCTGCGAGACCGATGCCGGCCCAGCCGCCGACGCCTGACAGGACGGCGATATACTGCCGGCCATTGTTTTCGTAGGTGGTGACGTTGCCGATGATGCCGGACGGAGTCTTGAACTTGTAGAGTTCCTTACCCGTCTTGGCATCGACCGCCTTCAGGTAGCCTTCCAGCGTCCCGTAGAACACCACGCCACCGGCAGTGGCGAGCGCCCCCGACCAGACCGAGAACTGTTCCTTGTTGGACCAGACGATCTTGCCGGTCTTGTTGTCCCAGGCAATGAAGTTGCCCATATGGGTTTCGCCCGGAGGTGGATACATCGACAGCGTCGCACCCACATAAGGCTGGCCGGCGGTGTAGTTCACCTTGAACGGCTCATAGTCCATGCAGACATGGTTGGTCGGCACATAGAACAGCTGGGTATCCGGCGAATAGGCTCCGGGTTGCTGATCCTTGGTGCCGAGTGCCGCCGGGCAGACGCCCTTGGTGTTGACGTCTTCACCTTGCTTCTCGGTGGAGTACTGATCGACCACTTTCGGACGGCCATAGGTCGGCGACGACTTGTTCATGTCGACACCGGTGGTCCAGTTCACCTTCGGATCGTATTTTTCGGCAACCAGCAATTCACCGGTGACACGGTCCATGGTGTAAGCGAGGCCGTTACGATCGAAATGCGTCAGCAGCTTGCGGTTTTGGCCGTTCATCTGCTGATCGCTGAGGATCATTTCGTTGACGCCGTCATAGTCCCATTCGTCATGCGGAGTCATCTGATAGACCCACTTGGCCATGCCTGTGTCGGCATCGCGCGCGAAGATGGTCATTGACCACTTGTTGTCGCCCGGCCGTTGCTTCGGATTCCAGGTCGAGGGATTGCCCGAGCCGTAATAGACGAGGTTCAGCTCCGGATCGTAGGAGGTCCAGCCCCAGGTGCAGCCGCCGCCGATCTTCCACTGATCGCCTTGCCACGTCTTGATGCTGGAGTCCTTGCCGACGGGCTTGCCGAGTGCGGTGGTCTTCTCCGGATCCACCATGATCTGGTCGTCCGGTCCTTCCGAGAAGGCGCGCCATGCCAGCTTGCCGGTCTTCAGGTCATAGGCGGTCATGTGGCACTGAACGCCGAATTCGCCGCCCGAGATGCCGATCAGGACCTTATCCTTGACCACGAGCGGGGACGACGTGCCCGTTGCACCCTTGCCAGGGTCGCCGTTCTTGACCGTCCAAACTTCCTTGCCGGTCTTGGCGTCGAGTGCGACCAGCGTGGTATCGGCCTGGTGCAGGAAGATCTTGCCGTCCGCATAGGCGACGCCGCGATTGACGGTGTCGCAGCACATCACCGGAATGACGTTCGGATCCTGCTTCGGTTCATACTTCCAGACGATCTTGTTGTCCTGCGACAGGTCCATTGCGTAGACCTTGTTCGGGAACGGCGTATGCACATACATCATGTTGCCGATGATCAGCGGACCGCCTTCGTGGCCGCGCAGCACACCGGTAGAGAAGGTCCAAGCCACCTGCAGCTTGCCGACATTAGCCGCCGTGATCTGGTTCAGCTTCGAATAGCGCGTATTGGCGTAGTCGCCCGCTGGCATGACCCAGTCTTTCGGGTTCTGCGCCATCTTTGTCAGTTCATCATTGGCGATGGCAACGCCTGCGGCAGAGGCCGCCATTGTGCCAAGACAGGTCGCAAGCAGCACCTTTCGCATCGTGATGTCCTCCCAGACATAATGCCGGGTCTCGTCAAGCGGCCCAGCTTCATTTTGGTTTCTATGAGTAGCAAGATCCGCTGCTGCATACTTGCCCAAGAGCGAAGCAGGCTTGCTCGACAGAGAACCCGCGCAAGATAATTTTCTCGTACATTGACGAAAAACCTGAACGGTATCTGGAAAGCCCACGCCTTTCGCACTGCACACGGATCGCCGCACTGCGACCTAAGGGTGATGTTTCACTTGACGGGGCTGGTATCGAGTCAGAGGATCGACAAGGAGAAGTGAGTTACTCTGACCACAATTCACGAGCTGCGGGCTGTGCCGTTACATATTGTTTCGCACATTTTTCCATATGTGCTTCGTTCGATATGTGCTTCGTTCTGTAAGTATAGTTCCGTCTCGTGACGAATTGTTACGTGATGACCTTTCATCGGTGAATTGTTCATGTCCGATACGCTTAGTTCTCTCAGCACATCCGGATTGACGCCGACAAGGCAGATCCAGGTTTGGTCGGATGCCCTGACCGATCTGTGCGGGCGATTTGACATCGATCCGCTGGAAGCATCCACATTCGATGCACTGATCAGCTGCACATCGGTTTCGCGGTTGAAATTGTGTCACATCGAGGCGAGCCAGCATCGAATCGGCCACGCAGCCCCGCGAATTCGGCAAAGCGATCATCCCTACGTGAAGATCGTGTTCCAAACTTATGGCGTTTCGCATTTCGAACAGGACAGTCGCCGGATCGATATCGGGCCCGGCGATTGCCTCGTCTATGATGTGTCGTGCCCGCATACCATCGTCAGCCCGGCCTTTACACGCCATGACGTCGTGATCGTGCCCAAGGAGTTGCTGCATGAGCGCGGCCTCGGTGCGGGAAATCTGGCCGCCTGCAAACTGTCGGCGCGCGCCGGCACCGGGCGCATCGCACACGAATTCGTACAGGCCGCTTTCCACGAAGCGACCAGACTATCGCCAAACAGTGCCATCGGTGTTGCCGATTCACTGATTGATCTGTTGCTGTTGCCGCTGCGGGAAGTCGACATGACGCTTGATCGTGTCGGGCCGGAAGCCATGTATGTCCGTGCGCAGGGTTTCATTCGGGAACATTTGCGCGACCCCGAGCTCAGCATCGATCAGATTTCGACCGCATTGCATTGCACCAAACGTTATCTGCATATGCTGTTCAGCGACCGCGGGATAACTGTCAGCGACTATATCTGGCAGGCGCGGCTGCAGAATTGCCGGCAGGAACTGGAAGCGCAGAACGGAAAGACGATCACGGACGTCGCATTTTCCTGGGGCTTCTCAAGTTCCTCGCACTTCAGTCGCGTGTTCCGGAAGTATTTTGGCGTGGCTCCATCCGCGATACACAAGGCGCATCACGGCCATCAGCGGCCTGCTCTCACCGAAGAAGTGTAGTTACACTTCGGTTGCCTGCACATTTTGCGCCGCAACCTGAGGAGTTAAGTTGAAAGAGGCCGCCTCACTGCTTATCGTGCGGCGGCGCAATCATCGCGCAAACTCTGAGGAGACCAAAATGAGCTGGAAGACTCCGAAGATCGTGGAAGTGCAGGTCGGCATGGAAATTAACATGTACGCCTGCGCGGCCCGTAAGTGACAGATTGATCGTCTTGATCGATCTCTCCCGGCTCGCAGACTACGGTTTGTGAGCCGGGCAGAGGCCGCTGAACCCGCGTTGCGGCTATCAGGCGTCCTTCGTGTCGAAGATCAGAAGATCTACGCCGCCATCCGCAAAATTCGCGAGATCGCCTGCTGCGGCCTGCCCTTCCGGCGAGGCGAGGCCAAGCTTGAGCGCCGCAACCGTTTCGAAATCCAGCGCGGCGACCAGATGAATATCGCTGTCACCCGTCGGCGTTGTGACGTCCCCTGTGCTGACGCCATAGTGTCTCAGCCCCGGAATCTTCTTTGCCAGCGGGATATGTACGGATTGATAGTATTTGTCGAAGGCTGCGGGCTTCTTCGGTGTTTTGTAGAGGACCAGGAGTCTCGCCATGGACATATCCTTCCCTGACTATTGGCACTAACGGCGCGCCGCATGCGTATAGCATGCCGATCCTGGTGCGATGTTCAAGTCAATCGCAGAGACGTCTTCGCGGCTGAGCCAATTTCGGCTAGGCTCGCGCGGTGCGTTATCTCTATATATACGTCTCTCTTCGATGACAGGATTGGATGCAGGTGCAGCGCGGCGTCAGAACAGTCTACGCGGCGATTCTTGCATTCAGCACGCTGGCCGTGGCGAGCGCTCAGGCCGGTGACATCGATACCGAGCATATTTTCGGCTTCATGATCGGCAGTGATGTCGGCCGGGTGGGCGAGCGGGAATTCCAGAGCGAGACGACCGGGCGATTCGGCAAATCCGGCGGTCGCTATCGCGCGGGCGAGCAGGAATTCGAACTGGAGTTCGTTCCCGCCAAGGACATTCGCATCGAGATCGGCAGCAGTTTCTCGGCCCATCGGATCACTGGCGTTCCCGGATTCGCCGATCAGCGCACGCTTGCCTGGCAGGGGGCATCGCTGGACTTTCGCTACAGATTTCTCGATCGCGAGACGGCCCCCATCGGCATGACGCTCGCGATCGACACGCAGTTCAACGGGATCGACGAAACGAGCGCAGCGCGGGTCAGGAGCTACGGCACTGGGCTCACGCTGGCCTTCGATCGAGAGATCGTCCCTGACGTTGCTGTTGCGGCACTCAATCTGATCTATCAGCCGGAATGGACGCGCTATGTCGATACCGGAACGCGGGAACGCGAGGCGAGCATCGGAGCGGCGCTCGGCGTCATGATGCAGGTGCGCCCCGGCATCCTTCTCGGCGGCGAGGCGCGCTATATGCGCCGATATGAAGGGATCGGCCTTGGCGAACTGGCTGGTCAGGCGCTGTTCGTCGGGCCAACCGCCTATGTCCAGCTTTCGGACCGATCACGACTGACTGCCAGCTGGAGCACGCAAGTGTGGGGCCGCTCCGAAGTGCCCGGATCGACGCTGGATCTGGTCAATTTCGAGCGTCACCAGGCCCGTCTGGTTTACGGGATCAATTTTTAGCCTGGAAATCGCCGAAACTTCGCGCTGACGGGCGCGTATTTCAGATGTTATCGTCCGGTGAACGATCTGGGATGCCGACATGAATATGATCAATCTGGTCCTGACAGTCTGCGCGGTAATGTCGCCGAACACCTGCGAAGAGCGGAACCTGTCGTTCACGGCAGACTTCTCGCTGCATCAATGCGCCATGGCAGCGCCGCCCTACATCGCCCAGTGGATCGGCGAACACCCGAAATGGACCGCGGTGAAGTGGCGCTGCGAATATCCGCATAGCCATGACAAGGCATGATCGTTACTTGTTGCAGTCCTGCAGGTCCTTGTCCGCAATCGAGAATACCGCATCGGCCTTGATCTCGATATTCCTGACCACGCACTGGCGCGCCTCGGAATAGCTGACCTTGGCGTCGTAATTGCCGGGCTCTATCCCCGTGATGCGCAGCCGCTCGTCGTGATCGACTTCCTTATCCTTGTCCGCCAGTGTCAGATTGGCGCTCCATTGCTGCTTTCCGGCCGGGGATAGCTGGAACCCGGTAATGGTCGATGTCGTCAGGTTCCAGAGCCGGATGCCCTTGCCGGCTTTGCCCTGGGCATGAGCATGGCCTGCGATGAGCAGCAGTATGACAGCCATCGATAGAGATGCGCGTGACATGTCCCCTCCATATCTGTTCGGCTTATTGAGCCGTTTCGTTTTCTTAGTATAGTTTGCCAGTCGTCTTCGCCAGCTTTGCGAGGCTCTCGTGGGACCCGATCGAATGACAGGATATTTGGTCACGTTTGCGGCCGTTGCCGTTTTGTCGGGGTCGGCAAGGGCGGCGGAGGTCAATGACTATCCGACCTCCGCGCGCGCCGAATATGTCTTCGGCTGCATGAAAGCGAATGGCGAGACCCGGCAGTCGATCGAGCAATGCTCGTGCTCGATCGATGTCGTGGCGTCGCTGGTGCCTTATACCCGCTATATCACGGCGGAAACGGCGCTGAGCATGTCGCAGGTGCGCGGCAATCTGAGCGCCCAGTTCCGGACCTCGGAGCAGGCTAACAGCGCCATCAACGACGTCAGGCGCGCCCAGGCCGAGGCTGAAGTGCGCTGCTTCTAGCGCTATCCGCATGATGCGCTGCGCTACATGCCGGAGCCGTTGACCTTCCACTCATGCCTGAATTGATGCCCGTCGGTGTCCTTGGCCTCGGCGCGGAACGTCTTTGCGCCATTTGAGACGTAAGTGAATCGAATATTCGGGTCTTCGGAAATCGAGATGCCGCCCTCCACCGACAGGACCGGGCTGTTGTCCTGCCATAGCTGGAGCCGGTCGACATAGAGGGCGGGAATATAGAGTTGCGAGACCTGATCCATCTGCAGGCCGGAATTATTGGGGTGGCCGATCATGACCTGCGCCTCGCGCGTACCGCTTTTTTCCTCGTTTTGCGCTCCGGCAAACTCCCTGTAGCGCATCTGGCCCAACCGGCTCTTGGCCTCTTCGGCATTCTTCGCCGCCGGCGCAGAGCAGCCACCGGACGCCTTCACATAGGTTTGCACCACATGGAGTTTGCCGTCACTGGTCTCCGCGACGGCATGGACGTTGGTGTAATTGTTGATCCGGACACGCGTTGAAATCTCCGAGACATTTGCGTCGGCCCCGAGCTTGAATTTCGCGGCCATAGGCGCCGGGTTCTGGTCGATCACCAGCGTGATCGTCACCACCCGCGGGCGCGCGTCGAATGTCGGCTTGAGGCGCAACGTCACCGGCACGATGGCAGCATCCTCCGCGCGCGTCGGCATCTCGAGTGCGATCAGGTTGCTGCCGTCTTCCATCGGTCGGCTGTCGAAAATATCCTGCACCAGCCCCGGCCATGGATCGTAAGGCTCCGGACCGGCCGCGGACACAGAATGCGGACTGAGGAAAGCGCTCAGCAGGATGGCGGCACAGACGCTGCGGATTGCAAATTCCGGCATGGTACGGCCCTCGCAAGGGAAGAAGCGACACGCTTGATACTAACCCAACCAGCGGTCATTCCCATTCAAATTGTGAGTATGCTGCAGTTGCGTTGCGGACGTTATAGTCGTCAAAAAGCTCCCATTTGCCGCGTTCGGCTTCCGCCGCGTGTTTCGTAGCTGCCGCGATCGGCTTGCCGTCGATGACGTCCTTGCGGATACCGGCCGCGAGTGTTTCGAGATACCGGCGTTCGCCGGCGAGGGCTTGCGGCCAATCGCTCACTGGACCATGGCCGGGAACGACGCGTTCGGCCGGCAGCGCCGCGAGATCGTCCAGCAGCTTAAGCCACGCCTGGATGCTGCCATCGAGCACTGGAATATGGCGGAGAAAGACCAGATCTCCAGCGAACAACGTCTTCGTCGCCGTGTCGAATACCGTGACATCACTATCGCTATGGGCAGTGGGCCAGGCTTTCACGATAAGTGTGCGCCCGCCGAGATCGAGGACGAGTTCTCCATCGACGAGCCGGGTTGGCGGTACGATACGGACGTCATCGATCAGTGCGTCGCCCATGCTGCGCCTGAATGCGTCGAGATAATACTGCCCGCGTGCAGCCAGTGCCTGCGGCAGCCTAATATGGCCGACGAACTCGGTTCCGTCAGCGACGAAGGCGGCGTTGCCGAACATATGGTCGGGATGACCATGGGTATTGATGACGTAGCGAATGGGCTTGTCTGTGCGCGCGCGGATAGAAGCCAGCAATTGTCGCCCCTCCCGCACGCTGCCCCCGGTGTCGATCACGGCAACAGCCTGCTCGCCGATCACGACGCCGATATTGGCGATGGCGCCGTCATTGTCCGACGACATCAAGGCAATGCGTCCCTGATGCATGAAAACACCCGGTGCGATTTCACTGATCGCCAAAGTCTGCTGTTGTGCGCGAGCAGATGCGACCATTGCCAGCATGATGAGCGCTGCATGCATCGCAAGGCGAGATGTCATTTGCATCTCCATATCACCCCGGGAAGCAGCGATCCTGCAATCACCCGGAAAGTGCGGCGCAACATCGGAAGCGCCCCATTGCATCTTGCACGCTTAAAACGAGAGGCCTAGGTTTTTGTCGTGTCACCCATCAAATGTGAACGGCAGGTAGCGCATGCAGCACCGAGCGGAACGATCCGGAAAACGTCGCGCGCTACTCACGTCGCTCTTTGCGAGTGCGCTGTTGCTTGAGGGCCTATGCACCGCGCTTGGCCAGACTGCTGCGACCGACGATCTCTCGATCGAACTGGTCGATCCACAGTCGCTGCGTGTTTGCGCCGATCCGCGTAACATGCCGTTCTCGAATGAGAAGGGCGAGGGTTTGGAGAACAAGCTCGCCGAGCTGTTCGCAGCCAAGCTGAACAAGAAGCTCGATTACGTCTATTTCCCGCAGGCGACGGGCTTCGTTCGCATGACTCTCGGCGCGCATCGTTGCGATGTCATCATGGGCTTCCCGCAGGGCGACGACCTCGTCCAGGGCACCAATCCCTATTACCGGACGGCCTATGCCCTGGTGTCGAAGACCGGCGCCGGTCTCGATGACGTCACGACGCTGGATGACGCCAGGTTGAAGAGCAAACATATCGGCATCGTGGCGGGGACGCCGCCGGCCACCAATATGGCGGTCAACGGCCTGATGGTGAATGCGAAGCCCTATCCGTTGGTGATCGATACCCGCATCGATTCATCGGCACTGGCCATGATCAAGGACCTTACATCTGGTGATATCGACGCTGCGATCCTGTGGGGGCCTATGGCGGGCTTCTACGCCAAGAACGCCAATCCTCCGCTTCATGTCACGCCGCTGGTCAAAGAAACCACCGGGCCCCGGCTCGTCTATCGCATCGGCATGGGCGTGCGCTCGGCGGATCAGAACTGGAAGCGGCAGCTCAATCGGCTGATTCAGGAAAACCAGCCGGCCATCAACAAGGTCCTGCTCGATTTCGGCGTTCCCATTCTCGATGAGAACAATCGTCCGATCGGGCCGGAGGCGGCAGCCAAGTCGCCGTGACCATGCGTTACGCCATCCTTCTCGCGATGGCACTGGTGATGGTCACGTCGGCCCGGGCCCAGGATATCGTCCCCGAGCCCGATGACTATCGCACCGACAATTATCGCACGCCGGTGCCGGCGACGCTGAAAGGCGGACGCGTCATCACGACGAAAGACGCCGAGGCGATCTGGCGCGACAAACGTGGCGCCTTCATTGATGTCATGCCGCGTCCGCCGAAGCCGGCCAATCTACCGCCGGAAACGGTCTGGCGCGACAAGCCGCGGCACAACATTCCGGGCAGCCTGTGGCTGCCCGACACCGGCTATGGCAGGTTGGCCACCGAGACCGAGGCCTATCTGCGAGATGGTCTCGCGCGCGCATCGGCCGGCCGGCGAGACGCGCTTCTGGTGATCTACTGTCAGGCCGATTGCTGGATGTCGTGGAATGCCGCAAAGCGCGCGCTGTCCTATGGCTACAGCAATGTCGTCTGGTATCCGGAAGGCACCGACGGTTGGGAGCTGGAGGATCTACCGCTGGCGGATGCGCAGCCTGAACCACGGTCGCAGGCGAATTAGGCCGTGCTTGGAACCATCTTCCGCGCCATAGTAAAGAACTCCCCTTGGCTGGGATAAGACATCATGCATTGGGCGCTCAGGCTTTTCGGTTTCGTCGTCGGTGTTTTGGCCTTGGCGATATTGGGGCTTGGCGGTTGGATCGTCATCGCCCATCAAGACGAATTACAGCTCGCCTCCGCTGCTGCGGCGAAGACCATCTGCTCGAACGTATTCATGGCCAAGCGCGAAGCGGATGCGATCTTGCGTACCGACCTGCTGGCCCTCGGACATCCGATCTTCCGCCTCGTGAAAATCGACGTCAGCGCCGTCGACCACAGCGTCGACGCCAGTCTTTTCGGTCTTTTCGCCAAACGTCACGCCCAGTATGTCGAGGGACGGGGCTGCACCAACGTCTTGAATGGCACGTCTTGGAATCATCCTGCCGCGCTGCGACCCTCACCTACGACTGACGCCGACACGCTCTGGCCGACCGGCGAAAAAGTGCAGTTATCCGACAACGCACGTTTGCAGGCGGCGGTGAACAATCCGGTTTTGCAAGGTCCGGGCATGCGAGCGATCGTTGTCGTGCACGACGGGCGCATCGTCGCCGAAACCTATGGCCAGGGTTTCACCCCTTCAACGCCCTTGCTGGGTTGGTCGATGACCAAGAGCGTCACGGCGGCCCTGGTCGGGCTGGCCATCAAGGACGGCAAACTTTCGCTCGATAAGAAACATCTGTTTCCGCAATGGGCGGGGGACGCCCGCTCGGACATCTCGGTCGCCGATCTGATGGCCATGTCTGGCGGACTGGAATGGAACGAAGATCAGGGGCGTCACACCGACCCGGGACGCATGGAGTATCTCGTGCGGGATGCGGCGGCTTTCGCGCGGGATCGAAGGCTCGTCGCCTCACCGGGAACGACATTTCACTATTCGTCCGGCGAGTCCGTTCTGCTGACGCGACTATGGCAGAACGCGATTGGCGAGGGGGCTCTGTCTTATCCGCGCGAGCGACTGTTCAACCCTTTGGGCATGAATAGCGCTGTTATCGAAGCCGACGAGGCCGACACGTTTCTCGGCGAAGGCTTCCTCTACGCCAACGCGCACGATTGGGCGCGCTTCGGCGAGTTTTTGCGATTGGGCGGGGATTGGAACGGCCAACAGCTTTTGCCGGCGGGCTTTGTCGACTATATGCGCTCACCTTTCCCAGCGTCCGATCAGGGCCAAGGCCCCGTCTATGGTCGTGGACAGCTTTGGTTGGCGCGTGGCCAAGGATTCGATCTCCCCGCCGACACGTTTATGTTGCAAGGTCACCTCCGTCAGGTGATCGCGATCATTCCCTCGCGCAAATTGGTGATCTTGCGTATGGGATTGACGCGTGAAGATATTGGCTTCAGCAACGCGAAGCTGCTGCGCACCATCGTCGCCGCAGGCTTTTGAAGCTTGCTGGATAAATGACGAGGCCGGACAGTCGAGCCGCGCCCCGTCATTTACGCGGGGAACGCGACGCTGCTTGTTGAGCAGCATCGGCTTTATCGTAGCGCATTCAAAATCGGCGAGTTCAAACGCCCAACGCCTCGACTAGAAAATCGATGAACAGGCGCGCTCGTAGCGGAAGTTGCCGTCCGAACGCGTGGAGAACATGGATCGGCGTGGTGAACATGGGTATCTCTGGCAGCACGATATTCAATCGTCCGGCCGCAAGGTCATCCTCGATCGCCAGGCGCATGAATTGCGTGATACCGACCCCCTTTAGGACTGCCTCGATCAAGGATTGAGCGTCGTCGCTATCGAAGGGGCCAGCCGGAACGATCCGCGTGCCATCGGCAAAAGTAAACGGTTGCGGCCGGCCGGCAAGCAAATGGCCAAGACAAGCATGCTGCTTGAGATCATCGATAGACCGGGGGATTCCCCGGCGCTGGAGATAGTCTGGCGATGCGCCCAGGACATATTGCAGGACACCCAACGACCGACGGATCAAGTTCGTGTCTTCCAATTCTCCGATTCTCACCGCGAGATCGAAACCTTCGCGAATCAGATCAACGCGGCGGTCTGTGACGCTGAGGTCGAGCTTGATGTCTGGGTAGCGTTCGAGGAACGAGCCAGACCAGGCAGAAATTAGCGGACGCCCAAATGTAGTCGGCACGGAGACCCGAAGCACGCCACGTACGTTGCCCGGAATCTGCACGATGTCCTCGGCTTCCTCTATAGCGCGCAGATGGGGAGCCACGTGCTCGTAGTACGCGGCGCCTTCGGACGTCGGGCTGAGCGTGCGCGTCGACCGCTGCAGAAGGCGGACACCGAGACGTTGTTCCAGGCGCGCGACGCTTTTCGATACCGCTGAAGGGCTGGCGCCGATCAACCTTGCGGCGCCGGCGAAAGACCCGGCATCAACCGTCCGCACAAAGGCGAGCAGGCCCGCCGTCTTTTCCAAAATCGTCGCCATTCAGGACATTTGATCTCGAAAGAACCGAACGACTTCTATCTATTCGGCCATCTATGAACGAATAGTCTAGCCATCGCAATGAGCGATCTCGCAGATACAAGGCGAGATCCGCTGTCATTGTTCAGATCCCTGGACGCCATGGTCTAGGTCTTCAAATGCCTTTCATCGCTCCCCCGTAGAGTAGACGGCCAGCAAATCGTCAGAGTTAGAATCCCACTTCTCACTTCGTAAAAAAAGGGAACGCAATATGCCTGCGCAAGCCAAACCAACCATCGTTTTCTGCCATGGAATCTGGGCCGATGGCTCATGCTTCAGTAAGGTCATTCCTGCATTGCAGGCGGACGGACACGAAGTCATCGCGGTTCAATATGGCCTGGACTCCTTCGAAGAGGACCTGGCGACGGTGAAGCGCACGCTCAACCGTGTCGGCAGCCCGGTCCTCCTCGTCGGTCATTCTTATGGTGGAGCGACCATCACCGCCTCGGGCACCGATGAGCGCGTAGTCGGCCTCGTCTACATCGCAGCTGTCGCCCCTGACGCCGGCGAGACCGTGCAGGACCAGCTTGACAAGTACCCGTCAGATATTTTCTCTCGCGTCGAGGTCGCGGACGGGCGCGCTTGGATGCTTCCGAATGGCACCGAGTTCTTCGCTGGAGATCTTTCCGAGAAAGACCAGAAACTCGTGTGGGCGACGCATTATGCGCCCGTCTACGATCTGTTCCGCCAACAGAAGCTCAGCGCAGACGACATCGCGTGGAGATCGAAGCCGAGCTGGTACATTCTGGCCACGCAAGACCGTACAGTACACCCTGACCTGCAGCGCTGGGTCTCGAAGCGCATGGGAGCGACCGTCACCGAAGTGGCGAGCAGTCACGTGCCGATGCTCTCTCAGCCCGACATCGTTATCGAGGTAATCCGCAAGGCCGCGGCCGCCGTTCAAAAAAGCTAATCGCGCTAGGCCATTGCCGGGACGTAAGAGAGACAGTCGGCAACGGCGGTCTCTCCTTCTCGTTTATGTAGCTGGTGCGCGACGACCGCCTATGGCGCGAAGGCGAAGTCGTTGGATAGCCGGCTTTCCGCCAGTGTTGGGTGCCAAGCGGACATCAAGCGAGCCTACTCCAAGCAGCCGATTTTATAGGTCCACGCCCTAGCACGCGATGTTATTCCATCTCCTGCTGGATGGTGCGGCTAAGCGCGAACAGCCGCTGGTCGATCAGCGTCGGCACCTCGCAGACGAAGGTCACGACGCGGCGCCGGTCGTCGAAGATGCGGGCTTCCCATAGCAGCTTGTTGTTGAGTTCGTCGATCTTCGCCTGATCGGGCGGCGACGCGCTCTGCAGCGTCTGCAGCATGGCCGTGTCGGCGCGGACCCGATCGGCCGCTTCGCGCTGTTTACGCGTGACGCGTTCGAGGCCGGCCAGCACTGTCGCGCGCTGCGCGTTCAGGCTGTCGAACAGCCCGGCGAAGATCAGTTTGCCTGACCTGGCCTTGTCCGGCGATCGCGACAGAAAGTCCGTGACCGCCTTCTGGGCTTCCTCAACGGGTACGCGCCGTGTCGCCAGACGTTCGACAAGCGCGCTGACCTCGGCGTCGTCCTTCCAGGCGCTGGCGACATCGTCGATCGGCGGTCCGGCCCAGACGGCAGCCAGCGAGATTTCCGGCACCTTGGCCTGAACGCACGGCCAGTCGGGATAACGCGGATCGGCGGCCTGCGCAGTGCCCGACCAGATCAACAAGAGTGCTGTGATGACGCCGATCGGTCTGTTCATGTCTCGCCCCCGGCTGGTGCCCGGCGGGCAAGGCCGCGGCCGGGATCGTAAGCAATGATTGCACCGATCATGAAGACGGCGGTACAGCCTGCGACAACGGCAAGGGAGACCCAATTGACCTTGTCATAGAGCGCGAAACGGATCAGTTCGACCGCATGGGTGAAGGGATTGAACAGGCAGAGATAATAGAGCATCGGGCTGCCCTCCTGCACGCGCCACAAAGGATAGAGTGCGGACGACGCAAAGAACATCGGGAAGATCACGAAGTTCATGACCCCCGCAAAATTCTCCAGCTGCTTGATGCGCGACGAGATCAGCATGCCCAGCGATCCCAGCATCAATCCGGACAAGATCAACGCCGGTAGAACGGTGAGATAGCCAATGAGCGGCGGAGCGATGTCCCAGAACCATGCGATCAGGAGAAATGCATAGACCTGCAGCAGGGAGACGACTGTCCCGGCCAGCAATTTGCACACCAACAGGAACCAGCGGGGCAGCGGGCTGACCAGAAGCGTCCGCATATTCCCCATCTCGCGGTCATAGACCATCGACAACGAGGACTGCATGCCATTGAACAGCTGGATCATCGCGATAAGACCGGGCGCGATATAGACCTCATAGAGAATATAGGTCTCGTAAGGCGGGATGATCGAGATACCAAGCACCTGCCGAAAGCCGGCGGCGAAAATGAACAGCCAGACCAGCGGACGCACCAGCGCCGAAACGAAACGCTCGCGCTGATGCAGGAAGCGCAGCGCTTCCCGCCACAGGATGCCGTTGAGGCAGGTTAGATAATTGCCGAAACCCAGTTTGCGACGCTCATGCGTGACGAATGTCGTACTCACAATGACCTCCCGCGCCGGTCGGCCGCCTCGGTCATGCTCCGGAAAGCCATGTCGAAATTGGGCGCGCCGGTTTCGCCGAGGATCTGCGTCACGGAACCGCGCGCGAGCACATGACCGCCATGCAGCACGACAAGATCGTCACTGGCGGCAATCTCGTCAAACAGATGTGTTGCCCACAGCACGCCGATGCCTTGTTCCGCGACCAGCATCCGGACATGCGCAAGAATATCGGCGCGCGCCTGCACGTCGAGACCAACTGTCGCTTCGTCCAACAGCAGCAGCCGCGGCCGATGCAGCAGTGCGCGGGCGATCTCGAGACGTCGCATCTGTCCGCCGGAGAGATCGCGCACCCGGCTGTTCACCCGGTCGGCAAGGCCGATGCGCGCAATCACCTCGTCGCCGCGCAGCCGGGCTTCGCGCCGCGCGATGCCCTGCAGCGCGGCATGATAGAGCAGGTTCTGCATGACAGACAGATCGAGATCGAGCGTACGTGGTTGAAACACCACGCCAAGCAGCCGCAAGGCATCGCTCGGCGTATCGCTGATGTCGTGGCCGAATACGCTGATCCGTCCAGTTTGAATGCCGAACAGCCGGGTGATCAGCGCTATCAGCGTACTCTTGCCCGCGCCATTGAGGCCGAGCAGAGCCGTGAAACTCGCCGGCGCGACATTGAAGGAGACATCCGACAGCGCCTGCCGACGGCCATAGCAATGGCTGATGCCTGCGACCGACAGCGCGGGTGTGACCGCCGGCGCGTCAATCGGCTCCGGCGCGTCGTGCGCGACCTGTTCAGGCCGGGATGTGTCGATGGTGGTCATGGCCGTGCCATGGCGATGCCCCAGGGCAATTCGCCGACCTGAATGGTCTTGATGACTTTCTGCGCAGCGACATCGATGACCGAGACATCGTTGGAGACGCCATTGGTGACCAGCAGATATTTCTCATCGGGGGTAAACGCCATGTGCCAGACCCGCTGGCCCACCAGCAGATACTTGATCACTTTGTGGGTCGCCGCATCGACGACGGCGATCCGGTTGGCGGGGCCGAGCGCGATGAAGGCGATTTTGGCGTCCCGGGTCATGCCGATGCCAACCGGCTGAATGGCTTCGCGCCGCAGACCGGGAATGTTGAACTCGATCTTGTCGGTCACGACACGCTTGGTGGGATCGATCACCGACACGGTGCCCCCGATCTCTGAGGACACCCACAGTTCCGAGCCGTCGCGCTTGAATTCGGCGAAGCGCGGACGCGCGTCGACCAGGACATTGGCCACGATCTCGCGCGTCGCGGTGTCGATGAAATGCGCCATGTTGGTGGTTTCAGACGTGTTGATCAGGATCTTGCCGTCAGGGCTGATCGCCATGCCTTCGGGCTCGACACCGACCTGCACGTCGCCCATGCGCACGCGCTTTTCGAGATCGATCACGGTCACCGTGTTGTCGTTCTCATTGGCGACATAGAGAACCTTGCCGGCGGCATCCTGGGTGAACAGCTCGGGGTCAGGACCGGACGGCAGCGAGTCGACCACCTTCTGACTGGCGACGTCGATGATCTGAATGGTGTCGTCGTCGCCGACCGCGACAAGTACCGATTTGCCATCGCGCGTCAGTTCGATGCCGCGCGGACGCTGACCGACCTTGATAGTCGCCGTGACGGTCCAGCTATCGGTGTCGATCACCGAGACCGTGTTGCTCTTCTCATTCGACACATAAGCGAGAAAGGCCGATGCAGGCGCCGCTGTTGCAAGCCATGTCGCTGCTCCGCACAGCCAGACGCGGCACAGCATCTTCGATCTGTTCATCATCATTGCAGCCTGCATTTGCTTTCCGGACGATCAATACCGAGCGTGTCGAGCTCCGAGACCTGATGCAGGAAGCCGTCCTGCGGCGATACCGAAATCACCATGCGCCCGTCGACCAGCAGGATCGGCTGGCGTAGCTGCAGGTTCCAGTCTCGGATGGTGAGCCGCTGCCCCTTGAAGCCGGCGATGGAGAAATCGGGCGACTTCAGAAACGCCAGAATGGCTTTGCCATCGCCCGAATTCGTGCGGGACGCGGCTTCGCCGATCATGCGGGTCGCGAGCCAGGCCTGCATGTCGCGCGCTGTCATGCGGCGCGCATTCAGTTTGGTGAAGCGGTTCTGGATCTGCACGGCGCCCCATTGATCCTGTGCAGCATGCCAACTGGTCGGTACCAGACCCGCCGATCCCGCGACCGGCCGCGGATCCCAGGTGCGATACGGCAAATAGGAGGCGAAGACTTCGCTCTCGTCGGCGGCGATCATGACGTCATAGGCCGGTGCCTGTTGCGTGAAAACCGGGATTTGGCGCTGGATCAGTGTGACGCCGCTATCGGTGCGCCGCGCGCCGCCCGTGTCCTCGAACACACGTTCCTGCACGATCTTTGCGCCGAACCGGGCGGCGGCACGGCGATAGGCGTCGGCTTCAAGCCGGTCGTCGTCATGCGAACCGACCACGAGCAGCCAGCGTTTCCACTGCTTCCACACCAGATACTGCGCCAGCGCATCCGCCAGCATCGATCGCGTCGGCGCGATATGGATCACATTGGCACGGCAGTCCGCCTCGCGCAGCCGATCGTCGGCGGCACCCACATTGAACAGGATGCCGCCGCGGTCACGCACCGCATCGGCCGCCAGCAGCAATGCATCGGGCGGCAGATCGGCAATGATGAAGGTGCTGCGGCCAGCGAGATCGCGTGCGGCTGCGGCGACATCGTCGCCCTCCTTCACACGGATCTCCTCCAGCCCGAACTGCTGCTTCAGGAACCTGCCAGTGGTGTTGTTATCCTCGATGGCGAGCCGCGCGCCGGCGATGCCATCGTTCTCGGACGGTAATTCGACCAGCGAAAGAGTTGCCTTGATGCCGGCCTGACCGAGATAACCGATGCTGATCGTCAGCGGTTCGGCCGCCAGCGCAGACGACGTCACGGCGCAGAGACTGATCGCGCCGATCAACCACCGTATCATGTTCCCTCCGGCTACTCCTTCCCGGCTTGGCGCCGGTGAAGGGTCTCGTGCTTGAAACATGAACCAATTATCGTAGCTTGCAACCTCGGATTCTGCCGACGCGTTGCATTTTAATGATGCGAGGTCCGCGATGAGAGCCCTATCGATCACCGTGCTGTTACTGATGATGACAGCGACGGCTCACGCCGCAGCGCCTAAAGTGGCGGTGTTCAATTTCGAATGGCTGGATACGAGCCTCGAAGGCGAGGTGAAGGGACGCCGCAGCGACGAGCAGGCAAGACTGCTCCATGCTGCCGACCAGCTTCGCGAGGAGATGAAGCAATCCGGCCGTTTCGAGCTGCTGGATATGTCATCCCTCAATGTTGCGGCGCAAGGCCGTAACTTGCAGGCATGCGGCGGCTGTGACGTACAACTCGCGCAGCAGATCGGTGCCGACCTTGTCATTACGGGGCTCGTACAGAAGGTCTCGAACCTGATCCTCAATATGAACATCACCCTGCGGAATGTTCACACCGGGCGACTGGTCGCCACCATGAGCGCTGACCTGCGCGGCAACACCGACGAAAGCTGGTCGCGCGCGACGAGCTATCTGGTGCGCAACCGCCTGCTCTCACCGAATTACGGCGCCCCGCAGCCGCAGTAACGCAAGCCGCTGCTCACCCTTTAAGCCGCGCCGCGTGCCAGCGCAGATGATCGGCCATGAAGGTCGAGATGAAATAGTAGCTGTGATCGTAGCCGGGCTGGTGGCGCAGCGTCAGCGCAATGCCTGCCTTTTTACAAGCACTTTGCAGCAGTTCAGGCCGCAATTGTTCGGCCAGAAAATTGTCGGCGTCGCCCTGATCGACCAGCAATTCGGGGAATCGCGCGCCGTCCTCGATCAGGGCAACCGCATCGTGCTTTCGCCACGCCGCTTTGTCGTCGCCGAGATAGCCGCCCAGCGCCTTGATCCCCCACGGCACCTGCGACGGCGCCACGATCGGAGCGAAAGCGCTGGCCGCGCGGTAGCGATCAGGATGACGCAGCGCAATGGTCAGCGCGCCATGCCCGCCCATGGAATGGCCCAGAATCGACTGACGGCCGCTATCGATCGGGAATTGATCGGCCACGAGCTGCGGCAGCTCCTCGGTCACATAACTCCACATGCGATAGTTGCGCGCATAAGGCGCCTGGGTGGCATCGACATAGAAGCCGGCGCCCAGCCCGAAGTCATAGGCATTGTCGGCGTCACCGGGAACATCGGCACCGCGCGGGCTGGTGTCCGGCGCAACGAAGATCAGCCCCAGTTCGGCGCATGCGGCGCGAAACTCGCCCTTTTCGGTGACATTGGCGTGGGTGCAGGTGAGGCCCGAGAGATACCAGACCACGGGCAGCCTGGCGCCGTCCTGATGCGGCGGCACATAGACCGAGAATGTCATGTCAGTTCCGGTCGCACGACTGGCGTGTTTGTAGACACCCTGCGTGCCGCCATATGATCGATTGAGCGAAACTGTCTGCATGGTCATGACTTTACAGGTTGGGTGCGGCAGCGATGCGACATCGCCGAAACAGGTGATATCCGGTCAGGGACGCCCGGTCAGGCGATGCCACGCTCGATGGCGAAGCGCACCAGTTCGACGGAGCTGCGGACGCCGAGCTTTTGCCGCATGAGTGACGATGTATTGGCGACCGTCTTGTAGGAAGCGTGAACCATCCATGCAATCTCGGCAAGGCTCTTGCCGGCACCGAGCAGTCGCAGGATCTCCATCTCGCGCGAATTCAGCTTCGACAGCGGACTTTGCGTCAGCGCAGGACCGGCAAAAGCAAGGCTTCGTGCCATCGCCGGTGGCAGATACACGCCGCCGCGCGCAACCTCATAGACGGCCTCCAGCAGGTCGTGTGGGTCGCCGGTCTTGGAGACATAGCCCTTGGCGCCGCTCTCGATCGCACGGGCAGCGAAGATCGGGTCGTCATTCATGCTGAACATGATGATGCGCATCGTGTCGTCGCGCAGCAGGATGCGCCGCGCCAGTTCATATCCGGACACGGTCGGCAGATTGATATCGATGATGCAGATATCGGGATCTCCGGTCAGGAAAACCTGCTCCCCACTGGCGGCATCGGACGCTTCCAGCAGTTCGATCTCCGGATCGTCCGCGAACACCGCGCGGCAACCCGATGTGACGATGGGGTGATCATCGACGATCAGAACGCGCATGGGTTAACCCCGTAAACTCTGTCGGCAAGAACTCTGTCAGCAAGTCTCGGCCTGCTCCTCGATTGCTGCGCTGCATCAGCCGCGCGCCTTTGGAGTGACATGATTGACAATCGAAGGTCGTCTCGATCCGATATGATCGCCGTCGAATTTCGCTGTCAAGTTCATAGTCGCGGCATGCAGGCGAGATGCGAGTGAAAGCATGGTCATGTGGCAGAATCTTTCGCTGCGCGCGCGGATCAATCTTCTGGTCGCGCTGGTGCTCGCTCTTGGCCTGGTCGCCAATGTCGCGCGGCTCGCGCTGGAAGCTGGCCCGCGCGTCCAGGCCGAGGACCAGAGCGTGATCCGGCTGACGCGCGAAGTCATCGAAAGCATCGGAACTGGCCTGAGCGAAGCGCAGGATCCGAATGCGCGGCTCGATAAAATTGTCGCCGATCTCAATCGATTGCGACATGTCAGTATTGTCAGGCAAGGCGATGGGAACATGCCGTCCCCGAAGAGTGACGGTCAGGATCGGAGCGACGGTGCAGGCTCTCCGCCATCGTGGTTCGTATCCTTGATACACCCGGAGCGGATATCGGAGTCGGTGTCGGTGATGGTTGGCGAGAAGCGGCAGACGCTGCTGATCACCTCGCATCCCGATGACGAGATGCGGGAAATATGGGACGGCATCGTCACCCAGCTCGCACTCAGTCTGATCGTTGCAATGGTGTTGTTCGTCGTCACGAGCCTGGTCGTTCGGCGGGCGCTGGCGCCGCTCGATGCATTGTCGCAGGCCATGGTCGATATCGAAGCGGGGAACTATCAGGCACGCGTCGCCCCCACGGGAGCACCGGAACTCGCCGCACTCTGCATCCGGCTCAATCATCTCGCAGCCACATTGGGCGATGTGCTCGAGGACCGGCGGCGTCTGGCCCAACGGGCCGTCTCGCTGCAGGATATCGAGCGCAAGGATATCGCACGCGAACTGCATGACGAGTTCGGGCCGTATCTGTTCGCCCTGCGCGCCCATGCGGGCGCAGTGATGCGCCTCGCCGATCACGATCCGTCGGGCACGGGTGCCTTGTCGAGGCATGGCACTGCCATTCTGGCGCAGGTCGATGTCTTGCAGCAGTTCAATCGCCGCATTCTCGAGCGATTGCGACCGGTCGGGCTGACGGATCTCGGCTTGTCCGGTGCCATTACGGTCTTGCTGCGTCTCTGGCGCGAATCCCATCCGGAGGTCATGATCGAGAGCCTGGTATCGCCGACGCTTGCTCCCCTTGGTGAGGTTGCCGAGCTGACCGCCTATCGCGTCGTTCAGGAGGCACTCACCAATGTGTTCCGCCACGCGCAAGCCTCTGCCGTGAGCGTGGTCATCGAACCGGCGATGGGGACGGCCGCGAAGCCTGACTGTGACAATGTACTGGTCCGCGTGCGTGACAATGGCCGCGGCCTCGATCCTGATCGCAATGGCGGCTTTGGTCTGGTCGGCATGAGAGAGCGGGTCTGGGCCCTGGGCGGGACGCTCACGGTCAGATCTGATGTGGACGGTGTGAGTGTCGAGGCTATCATTCCCGTGACGGAGCCGCTGCCAAATCCGCCTGTTACGCGCGATCGGGAATTTGTCCCGACTTTATCGGGAAAATAACTGAGACGGATTTCGACATTTGCAGATAGCGCAGCCTCTCACACTCGCTAGTATCACGCTACCGAACGGTGCCATCAGAGCGCCGACGCGGAATGGGGTGAAACAGATGCGCGTAAGAGTGCTGGTCGTGGCTTCGCTGTCGACGGGTCTTCTACCGGTTTCCGAAACGGCTTTTGCGCAAAGTCCGCCTGGAGAGCCGCAGGTGCTGCCCCCCGTGGTGGTGTCCGCCCCTGCCACCGCCAGCAAACGCGGCCCCCGGCGTCAGACCACCCAGCGGGTCGCCGAGCGGCCGCGTACGGTCTACGTCTATCCGACCACGCCAACGTCGCGTTCCGGCATCGACGTCGACAAGGTCACGGCGAGTATCAATTATGTCGATGCGCGCGCGATCGAACGTGCCAATTCCCTGAACGTTACTGATGCCCTGCAGCAGCAAGTGCCCGGCATTCTGATCAACGAAGTCGCGGGCAATCCCTTTCAGCCCGATCTGCAATTTCGCGGCTTCGTGGCGTCGCCAGTGGCTGGCACGCCGCAGGGGCTCGCGGTCTATCAGAATGGCGTGCGTATCAACGAGGCCTTCGGCGACACCGTCAATTGGGACCTGATCCCGACCGCGGCGATCCGCTCGGTCAGCGTGGTCACCAACAATCCCGCCTTCGGCCTCAACGCGCTGGGCGGCGCGGTCAACATCCAGATGAAGGACGGCTTCAACTATCAGGGAGCCGAGCTCAGCACGATGGGCGGCTCGTTCGGCCGCATCCAGGGCTCGGCGCAGTGGGGCAAGCAGGTCGAGGGATTCGCCGTCTATGGCGCGCTCGAAGGCCTGCATGACAAGGGCTTCCGCAACTTCGCGACATCGGACGTCCGACGCTTTTATGGCGATGTGGGCTACCGCAGCGACAGCAGCGAGCTTCACCTCAATATGGGCGTCGCCAACAACAAGTTTGGCGCCTCGGCGACCGTTCCGGTCGAGCTGCTGCAGCAGAATTATGGCGCCACCTATACGACGCCGCAGACCTCGAATAACCGCGTCGGCTATCTCAATTTCACTGGAAAGGTCGAGGCGACGCCGACCTGGACGGTGGAGGCGGCGGCGCATCTTCGCTTCTTCCGGAACAAGACCCAGGATGGCAATCCAACCGGCACCCAGCCCTGCGAAGATCCGACCCTCCTGTGCTTCGGCGATGACGACACGCCGGCCAACGGCCTCAACGGCGCGCAAATTGCCAATCCCTTCGCGCCCGGCGCGGTTCTTGGCGAGAATGATCGCACCTCGACGCGCTCGACCACGGTGGGCGGCTCCCTGCAGGCGACCAATACCGATCAGCTGTTCGGCCATAACAACCGCTTTGTCGTCGGCGCCAGCTATTCGTCCAGCGCCAGTCACTTCACGGCCAGCGCCGAACTCGGCACCATCGGCCCGGATTACATCGTCACCGGCAGCGGGATTTCCCTCGGTCAGTCCGGCGATCCGATCGCGATCGGCCCGGTGTCGCTGCGGACCACCAATCGCTATGGCGGCATTTACGCGCTCGACACGTTCGATGTGACCAATGCCTTTTCGATCACCGGCGGCGGTCGCTTCAACACGGCGCAGATCGTGCTCGAGGATCAGATCGGCACCGCGCTCAACGGTGACCACACTTTCAACCGTTTCAATCCGATCATCGGCGGTACCTACAAGATCACGCCTGGACTGACGGCCTATGCCGGCTATTCGGAAGCCAACCGCGCGCCGACCCCGCTGGAACTCGGCTGTGCCGACCCCGCCAATCCCTGCATCGTCGGTGCCTTCCTGATCTCCGATCCGCCGCTCAAGCAGGTGGTTTCGCATACGATAGAAGCTGGTCTGCGTGGCACCAAAGAGCTGAATGCCGGCACGCTGGGCTGGAAGCTCGGCGCCTTCCGCGCCACCAACACCGATGACATTCTCGCAATCCCGAGCCCGGTGCTGCAAGGCTATGGCTATTTCCAGAATGTCGGCTCGACGCGCCGGCAGGGTATCGAGGCGGAGGTCACGCTGCGTGCACCGACCCTGCAGCTCTATGCGAGCTATGCCTTCGTCGATGCGCGCTTCCTTGATCCGCTCGCGATCGGCTCGAACAGCCCGTTCAAGGATGACGACGGCAACGTCCAGATCCTGCCCGGCAACCAGATCCCGGCAATCCCGCGTCACCGCGTCAAGGCCGGGTTCGACTATGCACTGACCGACGCTTTCAAAGTCGGGGCTGATGCGCTGTTCGTCAGCAGCCAGTATTTCGTCGGTGACGATTCCAACCAGGCACCGAAACTTGAAGCCTATACCGTGTTCAATGCCCACGCGTCGTACCAGATCGACAAATCCGTGCAGGTCTTCGCCCGCGTCGACAACATCCTCGATCGACGCTATTCGACATACGGGACTTTCTTCGAGACCGACTCGGTGCCGAATTTTGCCAATGGCGGCGCCCAGTTCACGGACGCACGTTCGGTCAGCCCGGCGCGGCCCCGCGCCTTCTATGCCGGTGTGAAGGTCAGGTTCTGACGGGCGTGGGCGATCAGGCCCGCATCCAGTAGCGATAACCGAGCCACCCGAGCAGGAGTGCGCTGGCGAGCCACAATACGATAATGGCGATCATGCCCGATCTGCTGGTCGGGCGTTCTGCAGCCTCGCGCGCCTTGATCCGGTACTCCGCCATCACCTCGCCCGGGACCAGCGCCACCACGAGCCAGATACCCAGCGGCACGATGATCAGGTCGTCGAGATAGCCAAGGACCGGCACGAAATCCGGAATGAGATCGATCGGCGACAGCGCATAGGCGGCGACAGCGATCGCGAGAACTTTCGCAAACCACGGCACCCGCGGATCGCGCGCGGCGAGATAGACGGCATGCGTGTCCGTCTTGATGTTCCGGGCCCAGCTTTTGATCCGCATCAACATGGATGCGTCGTATCGCACAAGTCAGCTTCAAGATAGCCATTGATATTGCAGCAGAAGTCGGCGGATTTCGTTTCCCCATACGGAGGCTCGGATCTTGCCGCCCCAGCCACAGCGGGCCCCGGATGCGCCCTTTGGCGTGTTGAGGAGCCGCCCGTTTCGTGGGAAGACGGCGGAAAGCTGAAAAAGTGTACCCAAAGAATTTCTGGGAGCGAGATGCCATGACCTACCGAGCACCGATCAACGACATGCTGCTGGCCCTGAATCACGGCGCCGGCCTGCAGGCGGCCCTAAAAGCCGGCCATTACGGCGATTTCGACGCCGATATGACCGCTGCCGTGCTCGAAGAGGCCGGCCGCTTTGCCAGTGACGTTCTGGCGCCGCTCAATACCGTAGGCGACAAGAACGGCATCAAGCTCACGGATAATAAAGTCACCACGGCCCCCGGCTGGCCCGATGCCTATGCGCGCTGGACTGCCGCCGGCTGGAACGGCGTCTCCGGCCCCGAAGCCTTCGGCGGCCAGGGCCTGCCGCTGGCGATCAATGCCGCCTGCACCGAAATCTGGAGCGCGTCGAACATCGCCTTCGGCCTTTGCCCGCTGCTGACACTGTCGGCCATCGAAGCGCTCGACGCCCATGGCAGCGATGAGCTGAAAAAGATCTATCTGGAAAAGCTGGTCACCGGTGAATGGACCGGCACCATGCAGCTCACCGAGCCGCAGGCCGGCTCCGATGTCGGCGCGCTGCGCTCGCGTGCCGAGCGTCAGGCCGATGGCAGCTATCGCATCTCCGGCACCAAGATCTTCATCACCTATGGCGATCACGACATGACCGACAACATCGTGCATTTCGTGCTCGCACGATTGCCCGATGCACCCGCCGGCACCAAGGGCATCTCGCTGTTCCTGATTCCGAAATTTCTCGTCAATACCGACGGCTCGCTCGGTGAGCGCAACGACATCCATGCGTCAGGCGTCGAACACAAGCTCGGCATGCACGCCTCCCCCACCTGCACCATGACCATGGGCGACAAAGGCGGCGCGGTCGGCTACCTCATCGGCGAGGAAAATCGCGGCATGCTCTGCATGTTCACGATGATGAACCAGGCCCGCCTCGGCGTCGGCCTTGAAGGCGTCGGCATTGCCGACCGCGCCTATCAGCAGGCACTGGCCTTTGCGCAGGAGCGCAAACAAGGCCGCGGCATCGGCAGCAAGACGGCCGGCATGGACCCGATTATCGTGCATCCCGACGTCAAGCGCATGCTGATGCAGATGCGCTCCCTCACCGCCGCCGCGCGGACCATCTGCTACGCCACCGCCGTGGCGCTCGACATCGCCGCACGTTCGCCCGACGCCAAGGTGCGCACCGAAGCGGCGGCACGCGGCGCACTGCTGACGCCGATCGCCAAGGCCTTCTCCACGGATATCGGCAACGAAGTGACGTCACTCGGCGTGCAGATCCATGGCGGCATGGGCTTCATCGAAGAGACCGGCGCGGCACAGCACTACCGCGATGCGCGGATCACCGCGATCTATGAAGGCACCAACGGTATCCAGTCGATCGATCTCGTCACGCGCAAACTCGCGGCATCGGGCGGCGAATCCGTATGGGCACTGCTGGACGAACTCGGCGGCATCGTGTCGCGCGTCGAGGCCTCCAACGATCCCGCCTTCGGCACCACCGGCGCAAAACTCCGCGACGCGCTCGGCTCGCTGGAGCGTTCGAGCAAGTGGCTGCTGGAGAAGCTGGCCTCGGCGCCAAACGACGCTCTGTCCGGCGCCACGCCCTATCTGCGGCTGTTCGGCTCCGCGCTCGGCGGATGCATGCTGGCCAATGAGGCGCTTGCAGCGCGCGACATCGACGGCGGCAGCGACGCGACGCGTTATGTCACACTGGCGCGGTTCTTCGCCGAGAATGTTGCGGTGCAGGCTGGTTCGCTTGAACGCACCGTGATGGACTCCAGTGAATCCGTGATGTCGGCCGATGCCGTTTTGCTGGCATAAACCATCGCCCTCCATATCGGCCGCAGCGGATTGATGTAATATCCGGCAGAGGAAACGTGCCAGCCGCGCTTTTTGCGGGGCGCTATGGGCTATGCCAGGGAATTGACATGACCGAACATCTGATCGTGACCGACGACGAGGCCACGCGCGTGATCACGCTGCGCCGGCCGGAAAAGAAGAACGCGCTGACGCAGGACATGTATCACGCCATGTCGGACGCGATCGACACCGCGCAGAACAATCCCGATATCCGCTGCATGATCATCACCGGCGGCTCCGGCGCCTTCACCGCGGGCAACGACCTGCAGGATTTTCTGAAGGACAGCGCCGAAAAGGCCGAGTCCCCACGCGCGTCGAACGCCGTGAAGTTTCTGTATTCGCTGGCGCAGAACACCAAGCCGATCATCGCCGCGGTGGATGGCATTGCCATCGGCATCGGCACGACCATGCTTTTCCACTGCGACTATGTGCTGGCCTCGACCACCGCAACCTTCTCAACGCCGTTCATTCATCTCGGCCTGGTGCCGGAAGCCGCCTCCAGCCTGCTGTTCCCGCGCACAATGGGTCATCAGCGGGCCTTCGCCGCGCTGGTGATGGGCCGCACGATGACGGCGGAAGATGGCCAGGCCGCCGGTTTCATCAACGAAATCGTGCCGCCCGGTCACACCGAAGTCGAAGCGCGCAAGGTCGCCCGCGAGATCTGCGCACTACCGGTGGAAGCCGTGGCAATCTCGCGCCGGCTGCTGAAGCTCCCGCCCGAGGATCTCACGCGGCGCATCGATCAGGAGAGCCATCTGTTCGGCGAGCGCATGAAGTCGCAGGAAGCGAGCGCGGCTTTCAAGGCGTTCTTCGCGCGCAAGAAGGCGTAATCTAACCTCTCCCCGTGCTTACGGGGAGAGGTCGACGCGTCTTCGCGGCGGGTGAGGGGCATGGCACCATGCCAGCATCGATGGAGATCTAGCGGATCACATCGCTGTCGCACTGAGACGCCAAAGTCCTCAATCATCGATACAAGATGCTCAAAATCATGCGACCCGATAGCTCTCCCGAATGGCAATGCCCTTGCGCCGCCCCTCACCCGGATCGCAAAAGCGATCCGACCTCTCCCCGTAAAGCACGGGGAGAGGTTAAGAATGCAGCGCTCGCTGCGTGCACTGTTCTAGCTGGCGCACTATTATGTGTAGCACCGGCCGCCCATGCCCAGACCCCAACATCCCCCATCGACGTCACCGTCCTTGCCATCAACGACTTCCACGGCAATCTGCGCCCTGCCCCCGGCGGTATCAGTATCGACGATCCCGCCGACAGGACGAAGAAGATCACCGTGCCCGCCGGCGGCGCCGAGCATATGGCGACGCTGGTCAAGCAGCTCCGCGCCGGCAAGGCGAACAGCGTATTCGTGGCCGCGGGCGACCTGATCGGCGCCAGCCCATTTCTCTCCGCGCTGTTTCATGACGAACCGACCATCGAGGCACTGTCGATGATGGGCCTTGAGATCGCCTCGGTCGGCAATCACGAATTCGACGAAGGGCGCGACGAGCTGCTGCGCATGCAGAACGGTGGCTGCCATCCCGTCGATGGCTGCCAAGGCCCGCATCCCTTTGCCGGCGCGACGTTCAACTATCTCGCCGCCTCGACCATCGATACCAAGACCGGCCAGTCGCTGCTGCCGTCCTATCAGATCAAGACATTCGACGGCATTCCCGTCGCCTTCATCGGCCTGACGCTGAAAGGCACGCCCGGCCTCGTGGCGCCGCCCGGCATTGCCGGTCTCGAATTCAGGGATGAAGCGGACACCGTCAACGCGCTGGTGCCCGAACTGAAGGCAAAGGGTGTCGAGGCCATCGTGGTGCTGATCCATGAGGGCGGCTTCCCCACCGGCGACTACAATGAATGTCCGGGTATTTCCGGACCGATCGTCGATATCGTGAAGAAGTTCGACAAGGCGGTCGACGTCGTCGTCAGCGGTCACACCCACCGCGCCTATACCTGCCAGATCGACGGACGACTCGTCACGTCGGGCGACAAATACGGCACGCTGGTTACCACCATCGATCTCAAGCTCGATCGCACGACGCAGGACGTCATCAGCGCCAAGGCCGACAACGTCATCGTGCGCACGGCAACCTATCCCGCAGATCCCGCCCAGACGGCCTTGCTTGCCGCCTATGACAAGGTTGCCGCGCCCATTGCCAGTCGCCCTGCCGGATCGATCACCGCAGCGCTGTCTCGCATGCCCGACATGACGACCGGCGAAAGCCCGCTGGGCGATATCATCGCCGACGCACATCTCGCGGCGACATCGGCCGGCAATCTCGGCGCCGCCGTGATCGCCTTTACCAATCCCGGCGGCATCCGCGCCGACATGACCAAATCGGTCGACGGCAGCGTGACCTATGGCGACGTCTTCGCAGCGCAGCCGTTCCGCAATCAGCTGGTGACGCTGACGCTCACAGGCACGCAAATCAAGGCGATGCTCGAGCAGCAATGGAACACCCCGAGCCGGCCGCGCATCCTGCAGGTCTCGAAAGGCTTCAGCTACGCGTGGGACAACACGGCGGCGGCGGGTCAGCGCGTCCCGCCCGGGCGCATGATGCTGGAGGGCAAGGTGATCGATCCCGCAGCAAATTATCGCGTCACCGTGAACGGCTTTCTCGCCGTCGGCGGCGATGGCTTCACGGTGTTGAAAGAGGGCAAGGAGCCGCTGGTCGGCGTCTATGATGTCGATGCGCTGAACGCCTACATGAAGGCCAACAGCCCGGTGTCGCCGATGCCGCTGGGACGAATTGCGCGGGTGGATTAGGGGAACGCCTGTCTGCCGGAAGCTGTCATTCTGAAGCGATCATCTTGGCTCTTCATTCCCCGGCCCGGGATCTCGACCCAAGCTCGTCATTCCGGGGCGTGCGTCGCCGGCGAAGCCGGCAGAGCGCGAACCCGGAATCCCGGTGTGTTTGGCACGATCAGAGAGTCCCATGTCGAGATTCCGGGTTCGCGTTCGGCGAGAGCCGCCCGCGACCCGGAATGACGAGTGTGAGATAGACCCGCGCGGAACGCACCAAAACATTTATTCCTAAATCCCGTTGACAGCATCTCCATCAGGTTTATATTCCCCTCCGTCCTGCCCCACCGAGAGGGGCGATCGCGATCGTCACGTTCGCGGGGTGGGATGCGGTGGACGCCGGAGATGCGGCGTCGCGCGGTTCATGGGGGACGTCTGTCTTCGGGCAGGACGGATCTGCGCCAGCACTGCCACTGGCAAGGAGACGACCGACCTTGGGATGGACAGAGCCCTGGACAGTGTGACGGACGACCAAGTCAAAACGTGTCCGGCCTATTCGCTTGAGGCTCCCTTCCCATCGCCTTGGGACTTTAATTCGCGATCGGATCGTTCGTCGAGGCAAAGTGCAAGCAACCGAAAAAACACCGCAGGCGGAACGTCGGGCACTTGCTCGGCGCCTCCGAAAGTCCTGATGCACTCTAAATTGCGGAAGACCGCATTCGCATCAGGCCCAAGGGTGCAACGGGCACCCGGCGTTCCGCACGCCCTCTCACAAGGGGCGGGAATGCAAGCGACGACGGCGCCCCCGCGCCGTAAACAACAGGGGTGATGACGCATGTCTGAAGAGCAGTGGCTGTTTGACAGTTGAATCCGTGAATGACGTGACGCGCTATCGGCGCCGCACCCACAGGTGTCATCCCCGGGCTTGACCCGGGGATCCAGCTTGGCCCGCACACCGTCGCACAAGAAAGATGGATGGCCGGGTCAAGCCCGGCCATGACGTGGGGAGAAGCCTGGGATTATTGCGAAGCTCGCTTCGCGCCATCCGGCCATGACGATCATGAAATTGAACGGCCTTCACCTTCTACGCCACGTTTCTCCGATCGATCTCGCTATGGACATCGAACGGCTCCGGCCTGCCCACCGCATAGCCCTGCGCAAAGTCGACGCCGATCTCCGTGAGCGCCGTGATGATCTCGTCGCTCTCGACAAATTCCGCCACCGTCCGCTTGCCCATGATCTTGCCGATATGGCTGATCATCTCGACCATGGCGCGGTCGATCGGATCGGTGAGCATGTCCTTGACGAAGGAGCCATCGATCTTGAGATAGTCCACAGGCAGGTGCTTGAGATAGGCGAAGGATGACATGCCGCTGCCGAAATCGTCCAGCGAGAAGCGGCAGCCGATCTGCTGCAGCGCCTGAATGAATTTATTGGCATCGGCGAGATTGGCGATGGCGCTTGTCTCGGTGATCTCGAAGCAGATGATGGTCGGCGGTATCCGATAGATGCGGAACTGCTCGCGGACATAGTCCAGAAAGCTTTCATCCTTGAATGTCGCGCCGGACAGGTTGATGGCGCAGGTCGAGACCGGCGTCGCACCTTCGACCAATCGCGCGGCGAGAATGATGAACGCATTCCTGACCACCCAGCGATCGATCAGCGTCATCAAACCATAACGTTCTGCCGCGGGAATGAAATGGCCGGGCGCAACCAGTTGCCCCGCCTCGTCGCGCAGCCGCAACAACAGTTCGACATGCAGAGTGCCATCCTCGCGCTCGCTGAGCGGAATGATCTTCTGGGCATAGAGACAGAAGCGATCCTGTTCCAGCGCATCGTGAATGCGCTGCACCCAGTTCATTTCGCCGAACCGCTGCAGCAATTCGGAATCGCTGGGCTGATGCAGTGTAACGCGATTGCGGCCTTTCTCCTTGGCCATGTAACAAGCTGCATCGGCCGCGCGTAGCGCCTCTTCCAGCGTCACCTCGGGCTGCGCGATACAGACGAGGCCGATACTGACGGTGACGTTGAACGAACGTCCGTTCCAGACGAAGTTCAGCTCCTCCACCGTCCGCCGCAATCGCTCGGCGGTCGCCGCTGCACGATCCGGCTCGCAGCGTTCCAGCAGCACGGCGAATTCATCGCCGCCAAGGCGGGCCAACAGATTGTCCGGGCGCAGATGTTTTTTCAGTATGCCCGAGACCTGCCGCAGCAGATGGTCGCCGGCAGCATGGCCGCAGGTGTCGTTGACGATCTTGAATTGATCGAGATCGAGGAACATCAGTGCATGCGGCCGCGCATCAGCGTCGATCCGCGGCAATGCGTATTGGACCCGACGCTCGAATTCGCGGCGGTTCGCCAGCCCCGTCAGTGCATCATGCGAGGCCTGGAACGCGAGACGTGAGATGTATTTCTGCTCACGCTCCTTCTCGATCTTCAGCGCCGTCTCGAAGCGCTGACGCTGGATCAGCAGATTACGTGTCCGCCAGATGCCGAGCAGGATCAGCAGCGCCGCGGTGAGCACATTGGCGACCAGCAGAATGCCTTGAATGGCGCGGGAGCCGATGCCGAGGCGCCGGGAGAACTCCACTGCCAGCGGCGAGGTCTGTTCATTGATCTGGTCGATCTGCGCCTTCAGGGCTGCAAGGCGCATCGACCCCACCTTGCCATCGGTGACGCTAGCGTGAATGGCGTCGGCCGTATCGACCAAATTCTGGATCACGGGATCGGTGGCGTGCCAGGTCTCGATGGCTCGGGCGAGATAGACGACCTTGCTGAAATTGCGAAACAGCGAGATCATGCCGGGGATGTCTGCGGCATCGTTGCCGCCTTGCAGGAATCCGTCATAGGCAGCCCGCAGATCCGGCACCGGCTGTTCGAGCGCGCGGCGCGCGATGAGATCCCCAAGCGGCACGGCGATGCTCGCCTGATAACGACGATAATATCTGTCGTCGCCGGTCTCGGCATAGAGACTGAGCGCATGCACCGCCTCCATCTGCCCCTTCGACCATCGACTTTCGCCGGTGACATAGGCGCGGACCGACGACAGGATGTGGATGCTGGTGCCGGCGAGAAATGCCTGCAGCAAGACGATGGCAACGAACGGCCACACCGAACGCAAGAGATGGGGTACGCGCCTTGGATATTTCGATTCACTCATCGCGTACGAACCCACCCCAGACGCGAGCGCAACTGCGGAGTCCGACGATGGAATATGCGCACCTTCTCCGCAGAATGCCGCGGCCTCCACCGATAGCAGCCGCGACTTAACGCGCGTTTCAATTCCGCGGCGTCAGGCGGTGTCGATGAAACGACATGAATCGAATGTGAAGAAAGCGATCCATAATTCTGATCGGTAGCTCTGTTAGGGGACGACCGCACCAGCGATGCCCCCCTATCGGAACCTGACCTGACCGGCTAGGTTATCGTCTCATCATACCAGCGCACCCTGCGCTTGCGGACCATTTGCATGACGACACTTCTTCTGAGCCATCCGGCCTCGCTCGATCACCTCACCCCGCCCGGCCATCCTGAACGCCCCGACCGTATGCGCGCGGTGGCGCAGGCACTCAGCGAAGACCGCTTCAACGCGCTGGTGCGGGGCGAAGCGCCAGAGGGCAACCTCGACGTCGTCAGCCTGTGCCATGACAATCATTACATCGATGAATTGCGCCATGTCGCGCCGAGCAGTGGCCTCGTCTATCTCGACGGCGACACGTCGATGTCCCCCGGCACCTGGGAAGCGGTGATGCGCGGCGTCGGCGGCGCAATCGCGGCGACCGACGCGGTAATGAAAGGCGAGCACAGCAATGCCTTCGTCGCGACCCGCCCGCCCGGCCATCATGCCGAGCACAACAAACCGATGGGCTTCTGCTTCTTCGATCAGGCCGCGATTGCAGCGCGGTATGCGCAGCGCACCTACGGCATTACCCGCGCGGCCGTCGTGGATTTCGACGTCCACCATGGCAATGGCACGCAGGACATTTTCTGGGCCGACCCCACCGTGATGTATTGCTCGACACATCAGATGCCGCTGTTTCCCGGTACCGGTGCATCCCAGGAGCGCGGCGAGCACGACACGGTCGTCAATGCACCGCTGCATGACGGCGACGGCAGTGCAAAATTCCGCTCTGCTTTCGACAATCTCATCCTGCCGCAATTGCAGAAATTCGCACCGGAACTGCTGATCATCTCCGCCGGCTTCGATGCGCATCGCCGCGATCCGCTCGCGTCGCTCAATCTCGACGCCGAGGATTTCGGCTGGGTGACGCGCAAGCTGATGGATCTCGCCGACAGCACCGCCGGTGGCCGCATTGTCTCGGTACTCGAGGGTGGTTATGATCTTCAGGGCTTGAAAGAATCGGCTGCGGCCCATGTTTCTGCGCTGATGGGGGCATCGCGCTGAAAGGGGCGCAGGTCGCAAAACCTACCCGCCACAATACGCCCTCAAACATATCTTTGACTCCGTCCTTCCAAAACGCGCGCACGGGAAACCGAATGGCCGAGAACACTCACGCTGACGTCAAGAAACTGACCTTTGAGACCGCGATCGAAGAACTGGAATCGATCGTGAAGCGCCTCGAAGACGGCAAGGTGCCGCTGGAAGAGTCGGTCGCCATCTATGAGCGCGGCGAGGCGCTGAAACGGCGCTGCGACGAGTTGCTGCGTCAGGCTGAAGCCCGCGTGGACAAGATCACCACGGATTCGAACGGCAAAGCGATCGGCACCGAACCGCTGGACGTCCAGTAGGAAATCGCGCGGGCTGAGACCTCGCACCACCCCGCGGCCGAATTAGCGCTTGGCGCATGGCGCGGCCTGTTTATAGTCCGCCGTCAGTCCGGGGAACCAGCGTGCGCGTCCAGCACCGTCATGTCATCTATGTGCAGGGATACGATCCGCGGGGACTCTCGCAGTATTACCGCATGTTTCGGACCGAACTGCGCAAGTTCGGCCGGCTCTATGGTCTGACCACCTCGGTCAGCCGGCCGAAAGGTCATACGGACGGCGAATTTGCGCATGAATCCGCCTCCTGGCGCATCGAAACCTCCGGCGACGGCTGGCAGACCACAACCGATTACGATTTCCTGCGCTGGGAAGACATGATCCAGCGCGATCTGGCCGTGCCGATCTGGCGCACGCTGATCCACGCCATCGCCATCTATTGGGGCCTTGTCTTCTCCGGTACGATGGGCCGGTTCTGGAAGGCGCATTGGCGCTTCGCCACCTTCATCAGCTGGCCCCACGTCCTGTTGCTCAACGGAGCGATCTGGTCGGCGGGCATCGCCTGGCTGTTCGCGTTAGGGCTGCAGGCGCTTGGAATACACGGATTTCTGGTGGGCTGCGGCGCTGCGGCGGTGTTCGTGGCCGTGCTCGGCTCGCTGCTGAAATACACCGAAAAGCACACCTATCTGCTCTATCTGATGGCCGACACGATCTTCACCTGGCAGTTTTCCCACGGCAACCGGCCGGACTGGGACGCCCGGATCGACCGCTTCGCGCAGCATCTGGTCCAGGTTGCCAAGTCTACCAAAGCGCAGGAAATCGTGCTGGTCGGTCACAGCTCCGGGTCGTTCCTTGGCTCCGAAATCCTCGCCCGCGCGCTGAAACTCGATCCGGAACTCGGCAGCCACGGCCCTCGCGTTGTGCTGCTGACGCTCGGCGGCAATATGCCGATCGTCGGCTTCCATAGAGTCGCGCAAGGCTTTCGCGACAATTTGCGGCTGCTGGCCGTGGAGCCTTCCATCGACTGGATCGACTGCCAGTCCCGCAAGGACGTGATGAACTTCTTTCCGTTCGATCCCATCGCCGGTCACGGGATCGACGCTGGCCCGGCCCGGCGGAATCCAACCATCGTCCCCGTCCGGTTCCGCGAAATCATCCGCCCGGAACATTACAACCGGTTCCGCTGGAAGTTCTTCCGGGTGCACTTCCAGTTCGTCATGGCCAATGAGCGGCCGCATGCCTACGATTTCTTCATGATTGTTTGCGGGCCTGTGCCTCTCAGGGGGCGTGTCAGTCAGCCGGCCACAACTTTGGCGTAGGTCGATGGCCCCCCCACTACCCGCGAAAACGCGTGGAAAAAGCTCGATTTGGGCGTAAAGAGCCCTACCCACACGAGTTCCCATGAGACGGAACCGGTCGCCCGGCGCATCGGCTAGGCACACCGCGCGAATGTCCATAGCGCCTTTGTGCTGCCACCCCCACAGGCACGGCGGTTGGCTTTGGCTATCGCTTTGGTGTAAAGGGACTAGGACTATGCGCTGACGAGCAGGCTGAAACGCCGGCCGTTAACGTAGATAAGCGCTTCATTCATCTGGCAAAAATGATCAGATGAAGTCGCCGCCAAGCATGTTAGATATCACACTGAAAAATCGAAGCCCATTATAAGGCCTCGAAACAGGCTTCCCGGTTCTGGAGGCTGCGGTTGTCCGGTGGGCGCGCGGAAACGCGACGGCCCCGAAGCCAGACGCAGTCCCGGACATGTAAAATTGGAATAGTGCCGTGACCGATTTTAGTAAGACACCGTTGCTCGATACCATCAAGACTCCGGAAGATCTCCGGAAGCTGAAGATCGAGCGGGTTCGTCAGGTTGCCGACGAGCTTCGTCAGGAAACCATCGATGCGGTGTCCGTCACCGGCGGCCACTTCGGCGCCGGCCTCGGCGTTGTCGAACTGACCACCGCCCTCCACTACGTCTTCGATACGCCGCGCGACCGCATCATCTGGGACGTCGGCCATCAGGCCTATCCGCACAAGATCCTCACCGGTCGCCGCGACCGCATCCGTACGCTCCGCACCGCCGGTGGCCTGTCGGGCTTCACCAAGCGCAGCGAGAGCGAATACGATCCGTTCGGCGCCGCGCATTCCTCGACCTCGATTTCGGCTGGCCTCGGCATGGCGGTCGCCCGCGACCTCTCCGGCGGCAAGAACAACGTTATCGCCGTGATCGGTGACGGTTCGATGTCGGCAGGCATGGCTTATGAAGCCATGAACAACGCAGGCGCGATGAATTCCCGCCTGATCGTCATCCTCAACGACAACGACATGTCGATCGCGCCGCCGGTCGGCGCCATGTCGGCCTATCTGTCGCGCATGTATTCGGGCAAGACCTATCGCTCGCTGCGCGATGCCGCCAAGCAGCTCGGCAAACATCTGCCGAAGCTGATCGCCGACCGTGCCGAGCGCGTCGAAGAGTATTCGCGCGGCTTCATGGTCAATGGCGGCACGCTGTTCGAAGAACTCGGCTTTTACTATGTCGGCCCGATCGACGGTCATAACCTCGATCATCTGCTGCCCGTGCTGCAGAACGTCCGCGACATGGAGACCGGCCCGATCCTTCTTCACGTCGTGACCCAGAAGGGCAAGGGCTACGGTCCGGCCGAAGCCGCCGCTGACAAATATCATGCGGTCGTCAAATTCGACGTCGCCACCGGCACCCAGTCGAAGTCCAAGCCCAACGCCCCGGCCTATCAGAACGTGTTCGGCCAGAGCCTCGTCAAGGAAGCTGAGAAGGACGACAAGATCGTCGCCATCACCGCGGCCATGCCATCGGGCACCGGCGTCGATATCTTCAACAAGGCGTTCCCGAACCGCACTTTCGACGTCGGCATCGCCGAGCAGCATGCGGTGACCTTTGCGGCTGGCCTCGCCACCGAAGGCTACAAGCCGTTCTGCGCGATCTACTCGACCTTCCTGCAGCGCGGCTACGACCAGATTGTCCACGACGTGGCGATCCAGAACCTGCCCGTGCGTTTCGCCATCGATCGTGCCGGACTGGTCGGTGCGGATGGTGCGACCCATGCGGGCTCATTCGACAATGCCTATCTCGGCTGTCTGCCGAACATGGTCATCATGGCCGCCTCCGACGAGGCCGAACTGGTCCACATGGTCGCGACCCAGGTCGCCATCAACGATTCACCGAGCGCCCTGCGTTATCCGCGCGGCGAAGGCCGCGGCGTCGAGATGCCTGAAGTCGGCATCCCCCTGGAAATCGGCAAGGGCCGCATCGTCCGCGAAGGCAGCAAGGTTGCTCTTCTGTCGTTCGGCACGCGCCTTGCCGAATGTGAGAAGGCCGCCGACGAACTCGCCGCCCACGGCCTGTCGACCACGATTGCCGACGCGCGCTTCATGAAGCCGCTCGACACTGACATGATCCTCAAGCTCGCCCGCGATCATGAGATCCTTCTGACCGTCGAAGAAGGTTCGATTGGTGGATTCGGCTCGCATGTGATGCAGCTGCTCGCCGACAACGGTATGCTCGACGGCGGTCTGCGCATGCGTTCGCTGGTGCTGCCCGACATGTTCCAGGATCACGACACGCCGGCAGCGATGTATGCCCAGGCGGGTCTGGACTCCAAGGGGATCGTCAAGAAGGTGTTCGAGACCCTCGGCAAGGATTTCAAGGCCGAGACCGTCAAGCTCGCTTGATCTGTCGTTGAACGCGACATCGCGTTTGCAATTGCGAAGAGAATACAACGAGGCAATTCGGCAGGAACCGCCGGATTGCCTCGTTCTCGTCTGAATTGGCTCGTCAATGTCGGCGCGGCTCACCATGAGACGGGGACTTCATGAATATCTATCTCGCAGGCCCCGACGTGTTCCTGCCCAATGCCGCCGAGATCGGCCGGCAGAAGGTCGCGCTCTGCAAGCGCTACGGCGCGCACGGGTTCTTCCCGCTCGATAACGCCATCGACATCAATGCCGGCGACGCTTCGCGCCAGATCTTCCACGGCAACGAAGCGATGATGAATCATTGCGACATTATCATCGCCAATCTCACGCCGTTCCGCGGTCCCAGCGCCGATGCCGGCACGGTGTTCGAGCTCGGCTATATGGCCGGCCACGGCAAGCTCTGCTTCGGCTATTGCAACGACCCTGCGCTCTATCTCGACCGCGTCCGCCGTATGACGGAGATCACCGAGCAGGATGGCCATCTGGTCGATGCGAACGGGCTCACCGTCGAAAATTTCGGCCTCGCCGACAATCTGATGATGATCCACGCGCTCGATCTCTATGGCGCGTCCATGATCGTCCCCCGTGAAGCACCCGATGATCTCTGGCAGGATCTGACGAGCTTCGAAGCCTGTTTGAAACTTGCTGCATCGTACTGACCATGACGAAATCTCAGAACACTGCTGCCGCGCCGCGCAAACGCGCCGATACACTTCTCGTCGACCGCGGAATTTTCGAAAGCCGCGCGCGTGCGCAAGCCGCCATCGAAGCGGGGCTTGTGAAGGCCAACGGCAAAGCGGTCGCCAAAGCGTCAGAACCGCTGCTGCTCGACGCCGCCATCGAGGCTGAACCGGCGCATCCCTGGGTCTCGCGCGGCGGGGTCAAGCTCGCAGGTGCGCTCGAGCTATATCCGATCGAGATCGAGGACCACGTCTGCCTCGACGTCGGCGCCTCCACGGGCGGTTTTACCGAAGTGCTGCTCGCTAACGGCGCCAGCATGGTGTTCTCCATCGATGTTGGGCACAGCCAGCTACATCCATCGCTGCACGGCCATCCGAAAATCATCTCGATGGAAGAGACGGATATCCGCAGCTATGAGAACAAGCGCCTGCCGGCGCGGCCCGACGTCGTGGTAATCGATGTCAGCTTCATCTCGCTCAAGGCGGTGCTGCCTGTCGCGCTGTCGCTCGCCGCGGCGCCGATGAGCCTGCTGGCGCTGATCAAGCCGCAATTCGAGGCCGACCGGAAGCAATCCAAGCGCGGCATCATCAAGAACGCTGCCGTGCATCAGGCCATCTGCGACGACATCACGGATTTTGCCAGGACACTCGGCTGCACCGATATCGAGGTCTTCCCGTCGTCGATCACCGGCGGCGATGGCAATATCGAGTTCTTCATGGGTGCCCGGCGTGGCTGAACACCTGACCATAGATCATGTCGGCCAGCGCGGCGACGGCGTCAGCCTCACCAGTGGCGCGTCGCTGTTCGTGCCCTACACGCTGGCGCATGAGATCGTCGAGACGGAACGCGACGACGAACATCCGGAACGTCGACGATTGCTGCAGATCGACACCGCCAGCCCGGAACGAATTGATCCGTTCTGCACCTACTTCACGCGCTGTGGCGGCTGCGCCATCCAGCATTGGCAACCCGATCCCTATCAGGCCTGGAAGCGCCAGATCGTGATCGACACGCTGGCGCAGGCGAAGATCACTTGCCCGGTCGATCCGATCGTCGATGCCCATGGCGCCGGCCGCCGCCGCGTGACGTTGCATGCCCGGCGCGGCGGCGATGGCGGATTGCGTGTCGGCTTCGCGGCATCGGCAAGCCACGCCATCATCGCTATCGACGCGTGCCCGATTCTGGATCCCGCGCTGGATGGCGCGCTCGATGCCGCGCGCGCGCTGGCCGAGGTGTTGAAGCCGGTCAGCAAGCCCTTGGACATTCAGGTGACAGCGGCCAGCAACGGACTCGATATCGACGTCCGCGGCACCGGGCCATTGCCGACCGCGATCATCACAGCGCTGTCGCGCATCGCCGAGGCGCACAAACTGGCACGCCTCACGCGGCATGGTGAACTCGTGCTGATGCGCGTACCGCCTATGGTCACGATGGGCAGCGCGCAGGTTACACTGCCGCCGGGCTCATTCCTGCAGGCCACGGCCGCCGGTGAAGAGACATTGGCGGCGCTTGTGCTCCAACTCTGCAAAGGCGCGAAGAACATTGCCGACCTGTTCTGCGGCATCGGTCCCTTCGCGCTGCGGTTGGCCACCAAGTCGAAGATTACAGCTTTCGACAGCGATGGTGGCGCGATCACATCGCTGCAACAGGCCATCAAGGACACCAAGGGCCTGAAGCCCATCAAGGCGGAGATGCGCGACCTGTTTCGCCGTCCGCTGGTGCCGCAGGAATTGCGCGACTTCGACGCTGTCGTGTTCGATCCGCCGCGTCAGGGCGCGCAGGCACAGGTCGAACGGCTCGCGGCCAGCAAGATCCCCGTCGTCGTCGCCGTGTCGTGCAACGTCCAGACCTTCGCACGCGATGCAAAGATCCTGATCGATGGCGGCTACAAGCTCGACCGCGTCACACCCGTGGACCAGTTCCGGCATACGCCCCATATCGAATTGGTGGCCCGCTTCAAACGCTAGTTGTCTTTTCACGGTGCTTGCGCTGGAGTGCACTCACGCTGCCGCACAAGTGCAGCATGGAGGCGACGTGACACCCATCGATCCCAACATTCTGCCGGCTGGAATTCGCTCGCGCTTTGTCGAGGACATCAACGGTTTGCGCGTCCATGTGCTGGAGGCCGGCTTCGAAACCACGGGCCGGCCCTGCATCCTGCTGGTGCACGGCTTTCCCGAACTGGCCTTCAGCTGGCGCAAAGTAATGCCGCAGCTTGCCGCTGCCGGCTATCACGTGATTGCGCCCGACCAGCGCGGCTATGGCCGCACCACTGGTTGGAGCGCAGACTATGATGGCGATCTGCGTCCCTTCAATCTGCTCAACCTCGTGCGCGATGCGGTCGGGCTGGTCGCAGCCTTCGGCTATCGCCATGTCGATGCGGTGGTCGGACATGACTATGGCAGCTCGGTCGCAGCCTGGTGCGCGCTGGTGCGGCCGGATGTCTTCAGATCCGTCGTGCTGATGAGCGCCCCTTTCGCCGGGCCTCCGCCGCTGCCATTCGGCACCGCCGATCAGCCGGCCTCGCCAAAGGCGGAAGATCCCGTGCATCGCGACCTCGCCGCACTGCCGCGGCCGCGTATCCACTATCAGTGGTACTACGCCACACTCGAAGCCAATGCTCACATGCAACACGCACCGCAAGGCGTGCATGATTTCCTGCGCGCCTATTATCATCACAAGAGTGCGGACTGGCCGGGCAACACGCCCACTCCATTGCAGGGCTGGACGGCGAATGAACTTGCGAAACTGCCGACCTATTATGTGATGGACCGCGACCAGACCATGGCCGAGACCGTCGCCGCAGAGATGCCAACGCCTGAACAGATCGCATCATGCAAATGGCTGCCGGACAATGAACTGGCCTTCTATGCCGGTGAATATGCCCGCACCGGCTTCCAGGGCGGATTGCAGTGGTATCGTTGCAATACGACAGGCGCGTTCAATGCCGACTACGAGACCTTTGCCGGTTGCACCATCGACGTCCCTTCAGCTTTCATTTCGGGCAAGCAGGACTGGGGCATCTATCAGCGTCCCGGCGCCATCGAGACGATGCAAAACAGCACCTGCACGAATATGCGCGCAGTACACCTGATCGACGGCGCGGGCCATTGGGTGCAGCAGGAGCAGCCGCAAGAGGTCAGCCGCTTGCTGCTCGGATTCCTGAAAGACAACGGTCCGCCATCATAGTCCCTGCGATCAGGTCAGGCCATCACCAGCCTGCCGGCTTCCGCCATGCCGACGTCGCGCTCGCCGAGCAGATGCGCGACGATCTGCTTCTGGGTTTCGCTTTCGATGACCGCAAACGGATCGGGCGCCATCAGGCGATGCTCAATTACGAGACGTGACATCAACAGGCGCCGCGCATCGCCGCGTCGTGCATGAATGCGATGCGCTTCCCAAGTGAGTGCCACGGCACTGGCCACATGATACAGCGAACTCGTTGCGCGGCGCGCATCTCCTTCGTTATCCGACCGCGCGGCAACCTCGCGCGCGAAACCAATGGCCTTGTCGGTCAGACCGCGCAGACGATCCCGCCATGCCTGCGGTACGCTCGGAGAATCGTCCAGCCGCGCATGCAAATCGGCGGCAAGCGCGGCTTCCGCGCCATGCCGCCCAACCGCACGCGTCAGCGCATCGAGCGCAACGATATTGCCGGTGCCCTCCCAGATCGAGCCGAGATGCGCATCGCGCAGCAGCCGCGCGGTGGCGAATTCCTCGATGTAGCCGACACCGCCACGCATCTCCATCGCGTCGCCGCAGACCTTGCGCGCGTCACGCGTCGCACGGAATTTCAGAGTCGGCGTCAGGATCCGCAGCAGTGCTGCAGCATCCTGGCTGCCGGCCTCGGCACGGTCCAGCGCATCCGCGGTGAGAAAGCTCATCGACAGCGCCTGCTCGGTCGCCACCACGATCTTCATCAACTGCCGCCGCGCCAGCGGCATGTCGATAATGCGCTGGCCGAACACGACACGTCCACGCGCGACTGCCATCGCATCGTGCCAGGCGCGGCGCATCAGCGAGGTCGACTTCACGCCATTCGAGAGACGCGACGAGTTCACCATCTCGGCCATCTGCACGAAACCGCGATCGAGCTTACCAACAGCATATGCAATGGCGCCTTCGAGCTTGATCTCACCTGACGCCATCGACCGCGTGCCGAGCTTGTCCTTCAGACGCACGATCCGGTAGTGATTGGACGTGCCGTCATCGAGCGTCCGCGGCATCAGGAACAGGCCGACGCCCTTGGTGCCGCCGACCGCACCTTCCGGCCGCGCCAGCAGCATCACGACTTTCGCATCGGCATTGGAGCAGAACCACTTCTCACCATAGAGACGCCAGTGATCGCCCTCCTGCACGGCAGATGTCGTCAGTTTGCCGACGTCGGAGCCGCCTTCCTTCTCGGTCATGAACTGACCACCCTGGGTCAGCTTGCTCATGTCGGTTTGCGTCAGCCCGTCGAGATATTTGGCCTTCAGCGCATCGTCGCCGTAATTCGACAGCAGTTTCGCAGCGCCATCGGTGACATTGATGGGACACCCCATGCCGAACTCGGCCTGATTGAACAGGAACGTAAAGGCGTGCTTGGCTGTCACCGGATAGGTCGAGGGCCAGCCCATGATGCCCTTGCGATGCGACAAAGCGTGAATGCCGAACTCGCCGAAGGCTGCGTTCTCAAGCTCGCGATAGGCCGGGTGATATTCCACCCATTGGACGTCCTGGCCGAACTTGTCGCGCTGGTGCAGCACGGGCCCATGCTTGTCGGCCATCCGCCCGGCTTCATCGAGCGGGCCACCGACAAGACCGCCCAGCCGATCGAGATGCGGCTCGATGTGGTTGAACAGATCCTCCGGCAGATGGATACGCAGCAGATCGGTCAGTGCCGGATCGGCGCGGTAAAAATTCATGCCGGACGTGTCGGGTGCAATCAGATTGGCGGCGATCTGGGCGTGGGCGTTCATGACGGCCTCTTGTGTTTGGCAGTTGCGTTTCCATCTTCATCATGCGCCTGCCGCGCCAGCGAATAAAGTGCCCCAGCCGGAGATTTGATCCATGGAAATTCCGCATTATGAAACTGCTTTGATCGTCGGCGTCGGTGAGGGCATCAGCGCATCGCTGGCGAGGCTGCTGTCCAAACAGGGCATCCGCGTCGCACTCGCCGCCCGCAATCCCGGCAAGCTGGATGCGCTGTGCCAGGAGACCGGCGCCAAGGCCTTTGCCTGCGACGCGACCCAGGCTGGAGATGTCGCCAAATTGTTTGCAGATGCCGAACGCCAGATCGGCGCGCCCGATATCGTCGTTTACAATGCCAGCCAGCGCGCCCGCGGACCTTTCATCGAGCTCGCACCTCCCGATGTTGCACAATCCATCGCAGTTAGCGCCTTCGGCGGATTTCTGGTCGCACAACAGGCATTGCAGCGCATGTTGCCCAACAAGCACGGCGCCATCCTGTTCACCGGTGCCTCCGCGAGTATCAAGGGCTTTGCGCAATCGGCCCCCTTCGCCATGGGCAAGTTCGCTTTGCGCGGCATGGCGCAGTCGTTGGCCCGCGAGTTTGCACCGCAAGGGATCCACATCGCCCACTTTGTCATCGATGGCGGCATTCGCAGTTCGGTGCGAATCGAGCCCGCGGACAGGCCGGATTCGATGCTCGACCCCGATGCCATCGCCATGAATTACTGGAACGTGCTACAGCAGCCGCGCAGTGCCTGGAGTTCGGAGCTCGAAATCCGTCCATGGGTCGAGAAATTCTGACGCGAGAACGGGGCGAGATACATGAGTGAAGCCGCAAAGATCATCGACACCGGCACCAGTGAACTGCTGTGTGAGATCCGCGAGCGCGTTGCCGTCATCACCCTGAACCGGCCGGAAGCGCGCAACTCGCTGTCGGATCATCTCACGCCCGCATTGCGCACGATGATCCGCACCTGCGGCGAAAACCCCGATGTCGGCGCGCTCCTGATTACCGGCGCCGGCACCGCCTTCTGCTCCGGCGGTGACGTGAAGGGCATGGGCGCGCACCGCAAGCAGGCGGTGCTGGAGATGTCGTTCGACGAGCGCGTCACTGACCTGCAGGAGCGTCAACGCCTGCTGACCGGCGCCCTTATTGCCGTGCGCAAGCCCACCATTGCCGCCCTGCCCGGCCCCGCCGCGGGTGCAGGTCTCGCCATCGCCATGGCCTGCGACATCCGCATCGCCGCGCAATCGGCTTTCGTCTCGACAGGCTATCTGCGCGTCGGTCTCAGCGGCGATTACGGCATCGCCTGGCTGTTGACGCGCCTTGTCGGCACGGCCCGCGCGCGCGAGCTGATGTTCACTGCCGAAAAAGTCGAGGCAACCCGCGCCGAAGCCATCGGGTTGTTCAACCGCGTGGTGCCAGACGACAGGCTGCAGGACGAGGCTTTCACACTGGCGCGCGGCATGGCGCAGGGGCCGACGCTGGCGCTGCGCTACATGAAGGACAATCTCGACGAAGCGCTCGCATTCGATTTCACGACGGCACGGGATCATGAGGCGGAGAGGCTGATCCGCACCACCATGACGGCGGATCATCGCGAGGCGGTGCAAGCCTTCATCGAGAAGCGTAAGCCAAACTTCTCTGGCAACTAGGGGAATAGCCTCTCCCACGTCGTTGCCGGGCTTGACCCGGCAATCCACCTGTTGGAACAGTGCGCATGCGGTCAAGATGGATACGCGGGTCAAGCCCGCGTATGACGACTGAGAGCAAAGCGCATGAAACTTCAACCCACCGTCCTGGCGAAATCGACAAACGCCCGCAATGCCGCCGGCAATTGTCGGCGGCTTGGATAATACATGAAGAAGCCGGGATAGGCCGGGCACCAGTCAGCGAGGACTCGCACCAGCTTGCGCTTGGCGATCAACTCCTCGACCTGCCCTTCGAACACGTAAGCCAGTCCGGCTCCGTCCAGCGCAGCGTCCACCATCAGGTCCTGATCGTTCAAAGTGAGCGTGCCCGCGACATCGATCTCGACCTCGATGCCACCGCGCTCGAACTCCCAGCGATACAGCGCGCCACCCCAGAAGCGATAGCGGATACACGGCAGGTCTTTCAGCTCGTGCGGCGTCTGCGGCGGCTTGTGTTGCTTGAAGAAGCCGGGTGACGCAACGACCGCCGATCGCTGCCGCGGGCCGATCGGCACGGCAATCATGTCCGCCGCAACAGTTTCGCCGAAGCGGATGCCCGCATCGAAACCGGCCAAGACCATGTCGACAAGACCGTCATTCACGGCAATCTCGACATTGATCTCCGGATAGGCTTTCAGAAATCGCGTGACGATCGGCAGCAGCACGAGCTGTGCGGATTGCCGGGCGGCGTTGAAGCGCAACGTCCCCGCCGGCTTGCCGCGAAAATGGTTGAGGTCCTCCAGCGCATCATTGATGTCCTGAAACGCCGGACTGACCCGCGCGAACAGCCGCTCGCCCGCCTCCGTCAGCGCGACGCTCCGGGTGGTGCGATTGACCAGCCGGACATCAAGACGCTCCTCGATGCCGCGCAAGGCGTGGCTCAGCGCGGAGGCGGACACGCCAAGTTCAACGGCGGCATTGCGAAAGCTGCGATGCCGGGCAATCGCCAGAAAGGTGGCGAGGTCAGCCGGGCCGATCAAGCTCATTATTGAATCCCGCTCATGAACACATGGAATAAATAGAGGATTATTTCAGTTCTGGCGAGCCGCTAAGTGTTGCCCATCAGCCCTGCACTAACGCGGGGCCAACACAGGAGAGACCACCATGCGTGTCTGGTTCATCACAGGAGCATCCCGCGGTTTCGGCGCCCTCATCGCGGCAGAAGCCTTGGCCCAGGGCGATGCCGTCGTGGCAACGGCCCGCGATCCCAATGCTGTCACTGCACGTCTCGGCACCCATGAGCGCCTGCTGGCGACGCGGCTCGATGTCACCAGCGAGACCGAGGCCCATGAGGCCGCAGGTCAGGCCGTGAAGAAATTCGGCCGCATCGATGTGCTGGTCAACAATGCCGGTTATGGCCTGCTCGGCGCGATCGAGGAAGCCAGTGCCAAGGAAGTCGAACGCCTCTATGCCACCAACGTGTTCGGCCTGCTCGGCGTCACCCGTGCCGTGCTGCCGCATATGCGCCGGCAGGGCTCGGGTCACATTATGAACATTTCATCCGTCGGCGGATATGCCGGCTTCCCCGGCTGGGGCGTCTATGGCTCGACCAAGTTCGCGGTCGAAGGCATCAGTGAAGCACTGGCCGCCGAAGTCGCGCCGCTCGGCATCCATGTCACCGTGGTCGAACCCGGCTTCTTCCGCACCGACTTTCTGGACGATAACTCGCTGGTGCGTACCGCACTGGAGATCGGCGACTATCACGCCACCGTCGGCAAGACCCGCAACCACGCCGCCGACGTCAATCACGCGCAGCCCGGCGATCCCAGCAAGCTGGCGAAGGCCTTCATGCAGCTTGCAGCTGCCAAGACTCCTCCGATCCGTCTGCCGCTTGGCAGCGACACGGTTGCGCGGATTGAGAGCAAGCATGCTTTTGTCGAAAAGGAACTGGCTGCGTGGCGCGACGTGGCCACATCAACAGACTTCGCGAAAGGAACGGCATAGGCGCCGTCTTCAAGACACGCAGATGCGACGAAGCAATCCTGAGCTAGAGACGGATTGAATTGCTTCGTCGCATCACACCTTGCCTGAACGTGGCGAGCGTTGCCGCGCTTAGGCAAGTATCGGCTGCAGGGATTGCGCTGCGAGGCGCCAGACCGCACATGGGTTTGCGGTTGGCGCCGCATCGATCTGCTTTACGAAGCGCACCTGCTTCCAATCGCCCAGCGTCGGCGCGAATGTGAAGCCGGCCTTGCGGGCCAGTGCGAGCATTGCCTCGTTTGAGCGCAATGTATCCCCGAAGAGCTGGTCGGCTCCGAGCGCAGCAGCACGGCATTCCAGGTTAGATAAAAGGGCCGCGCCGATGCCCTGCCCTTGCATGGAATCGGCAACGGACAGGCCCAGTTCGAAACGGGACGTCGCTTCATCGAACGCGTAGCGGGCCTCACCGACAATGGTCTCCGAGCCATCGCGCGAGATCGTCGCGACGACCGAGAAACTGTCGGCTTCGCCGACATGGATGAACTTGTCGAGTTGCCCGGCCGGCAATTCGCTGGCGGCGCCCATCAGGCGATTGTAGCGCGACCGCACCGACAGGCCTCGGAAATAGGCCTGCAACGCGTCCGCATCGTGAAGCTCGACAAACCGAACCGTCACCGCAGCGCCGCTGCGTGACAACACCACATCGGAATACTGACCGAGGTCATCGAGGTTGAGATGTTGCATGACAGTTGCTCCCGGACGATCGGACCGTCCTTACGCGCGCCAGAACGGCTTGCTGGCCTCGGCCATCACGTCGCCCACCGAAAGGCCGGCGTCGTGGATGTCACGCTCGCTCCAATGGGCCAGTTCGCGGCGTTGATGGGCGCGCTCCCGCCAGACGTGGAACGTCTCGGCGATGGCCGCCACACTGAGCGGAGCATGATGATTTGTCATCGATTCATGGGTGCAAGTAGACATTTTGCTCTCCTGAAGCTAAATTTACTTGGGAAATATCGGCTTCATTCTCACATTGCACAAACGACATTGTGCACCGCGTCACATGACACAAACTCATGTGTGGCAAGAGCAGTGGATCGCCAGGGAGAGAGCGCGGATGAGCACCCGGTTGCCGTCACTCAACGGACTGCGCGCCTTCGAAGCCGCCGCACGCCATCTGAGCTTCACCAATGCGGCGAGCGAGTTGAACGTCACGCAGACGGCGATCAGCCATCAGATCAAGCGGCTGGAGGACGAACTCGGTCTCAAACTGTTCGTTCGGCAGAACCGCGCGCTCGCACTCACCCCGCAAGGACACGACTACCTGCCGGGCGTTCGCGCCGCCTTCAACGACCTGCGTCTTGCCACAGACCGGCTCAAGCGCCGCGACAATGATCACGTGCTGACCGTGAGCACGCTGGCATCGATGGCGTCGAAATGGCTGCTGCCGCGCATCTCAGCGTTCCAGAAAGCCCATCCCGATATCGATGTGCGCATCACGACATCGACCAGCATGGTCGATTTCAAGAGCGGCGATGTCGATGCTGCGATCCGCTACGGCCGCGGCCAGTGGCCGGGCTTGCGTGCCGACTGGCTGACGGCGGACGATCTGTTTCCGGTCTGCAGCCCGGCGCTTCGCTCCGGAAAGAAGGCGCTGCTGAAGCCGCAGGATCTCGCGGACTATACGCTGCTGCATTCAAGCGGCGGCTATGACGATGACTGGCGGCTCTGGCTCACCGCGGCCGGATTGCCGGCCGATATTTCGAAACAGCCGGGCCTGACCTTCGACATGATCTTCATGACCCTCCAGGCTGCGATCGACGGCCTCGGCGTCGCCATCGGTCGCACCACCTATGTGGAGGGCGATCTCGCCAAGGGCCGGCTGGTGGTGCCCTTCGACATGCGCATGCCCGCCGACGCTGGCTTCTATCTGGTGTCCCCCGAAGCCTCTTCCGACTCGCGGAAGCTGAAGGCCTTTCGCGACTGGCTGCTCTCCCAGGTCCCGCCGGAACGTGACCGTTCTGGCCGCTGATCGGCATTGTCGACATCACGTGTTCGCGAGCAGATCGCCATCCGAAACATGCTAGAAGTCTGGCCTGTTTCGGAATGGAGCTTGCGATGAATCGGACGACACTGGCTGCGGTTTTCACCCTTCTGGCGCTGGCGCCTGCGCTCGCACAGCAGGCGTCCACACCGCCGGCAGCACCGCCGCCGCCCGACTTCTCAAAGGTCGAGATCAAGACCACGGATCTCGGTGACGGCGTCTACATGCTCGAAGGCCAGGGTGGCAACATGACGCTGGCCACCGCCAAATCGGGCGCCATCCTCGTCGACAGCCAGTTTGCCCCGCTGCACGACAAGATCAAGGCGGCCATCGCCGCGGTGACACCGCAGCCGGTCAAGTATCTCGTCAACACGCATTTCCACGGCGACCATACCGGCGGCAACGAGGCCTTTGCCAATGAAGGCGCAACCATCGTCGCCAACGTCAAGGTCAGAACCCGCCTGAAAAAAGGCACCACGAATTTCCTGACCGGTGCACAGAATCCGCCCGCGCCGAAGGCGGCGCTCCCGACCAACACCTACACACATCAGCTCAAGCTCAGCCTGCGCGGCCGCATCGCCGAACTGCGCCACCCCGACAACGCGCATACCGATGGCGACACCTATGTCTACTTCAAGAGCGCCAACGTCATTGCGACCGGTGATACATTCACCAACGGCCGCTATCCCAATATCGACGTCCTCAACGGCGGCAATATCAAGGGCATGATCGCGGCGACCGACGCCTATCTGAAACTGGCGAATGACACCACCAAGATCGTTCCCGGCCACGGTCCGCTGGCCAACAAGGCTGCGCTGGTCGACTATCGCACCATGCTGGTGACGGCGCGCGATCGCATGACCAAGCTGATCAAGGACGGCAAGACCGAGGACGAGGTTCTGGCGGCCAAGCCATTCGCCGATCTCGACGCCAAATGGGCGCCGAACGAGACCGCCAGCAAGAATTTCATTCGCGCTGTCTATGGATCACTGGCGAAGAAGCCGTGGATTAGGCCCTGGTCTAAACCTTGGGGGAAGAAGTCATGAGAGATCTCATCCCCCTCGCCGAGAAGATCGCGATTGAACTGATCGCGCGCAAGCAGACCATCGGCATAGCTGAATCCTCGACCGGCGGTTTGATCTCCGCTGCACTGCTCGCAGTGCCCGGCGCCTCCGCCTATTTCATCGGCGGCGGCGTGATCTATACGCGCGATGCACGGCGCGTGTTGATGGATATTTCCGATGACGCGTTTAGGATACCGGGCATGCGCTCATCTTCAGAGCCCTACGCACAACTGCTGGCGACGCAGATCCGCACCCGCCTCGGCTGCGACTGGGGACTGTCGGAGACCGGCGCCACCGGCCCCTCCGGCAATCGTTATGGCGATGCCGCCGGCCATAGCTGCATGGCCGTCGCCGGCCCGCGGAACGAGGTCATGACGCTGGAGACCGGCAGTAATGACCGCTCCGGCAACATGCGCAGTTTCGCCCAGACGGCACTGACGTTCCTGCTGAAGAATTTGGCGGGGTAGGACAGCGTCAGGCCGGCACTGCCGCTGCCGCCTGCTCCGCCAGAATGCACCGCACCACACGATTGTCGGCGAGTTCGACATTCGGCGGCGGCGCCTCGACGCAGCGCGGCTGGGCGAATTTGCAGCGCGGCGCGAAGGAGCAATTCACCGGCGGCTTGTCCAGCGACGGCGGCGTACCGGGAATGGTCTCCAGACGCGCCCCGCGCTTGGCGCCGTGCACAGTGGAGGCCAGCAGCCCCTGCGGATAGGGATGCACGGCCGAGCGCACGATCTGGCTCAGCGTGCCCTGTTCGACGATCTGGCCGGCATACATCACGGCCACGCGATCGCAGATTTCGATGGCCACGCCGATATCGTGCGTGACGAAGATGATCGACATGCCGAATTCGCGCTGCAGCTCGCGCAGCAGCAACAGGATCTGGATCTGCACGGTGGCATCGAGCGCCGTGGTCGGCTCATCCGCGAGCAGGATCTTCGGCTTGCAGGCCAATGCCAGCGCGATCATTGCGCGCTGCCGCATGCCGCCGGACATTTCATGCGGATAGGCATCGAGGCGACGCTTGGCGGAGGGGATACGCACGACTTCGAGCATTTCGAGCGCGCGCTTCACGCCCTCGGCCTGGCTCTTGCCCTCGTGCCGCATCACGCTTTCGGCGATCTGCTGGCCGATCGTATAGACCGGATCCAGCGCCAGCGCCGGCTCCTGGAAGATCATCGACACCGTCTGGCCGCGAAACGCCGAGAGTTCGTCATCGTCGAGTGCCAGCACGTCCTTGCCGAGCACATTGACCGTGCCGGTGATCTGCGTGCGCTTCTTCGGCAGCAGCCGCATCAGCGCGCGCAAGGTGACGCTCTTGCCCGACCCGGACTCGCCGAGCAGCCCGAGCACCTCGCCTTCGCCGAGCGTCAGGTTGAGATCGTTGACTGCATAGACGGTGCGTTCGCCGCCGAACCGGACGTTGAGATTGCGAACCTCGACAAGATTGCTCATGCCAACTCCGGGCACTGTTTGTGGAAGTCCGTGGCGCGCTGGAATGCGGCACCGATCGTCAGCAGCGTCGCTTCATCGAACGGACGGCCGATCAGCTGCATGCCGACCGGTAGCTTCGACTTGGTGAAGCCGGCCGGGATCGAGAGACCGGGCAGACCGAGATAGTTAATCGGCCGCGTAAAGCGCGTCAGCCGCTGGATCATCGCTTCAGCACCCGAGCTGTTGCCGACATCGGTCTCGGCAATGGTCGGAGCCGCGCCAGGCGAGACCGGAGCGAGCACCGCATCAGTGCCGGTCACCGCAGCCAGATAGGCCGCAAGTGCCGGACCGCGCCAGCGCAGCGCCTCGATATAGGAGACGCCGGTGATCGCGAGACCGTTCTGCAGCCGCATCAGCACCTGCGCGCCATAATCCTGCGGGCGCTCGATCATCCAGCGCTTGTGCATCGCCGCAGCTTCCGTCGCGAGCACGAACTGGCAGGCCGCCGTGAGTTGACCCTGATTGGGCAGATCGACTTCGACGATCTTGACGCCTTCATCTTTCAGCGCCGCGATGGTATTCTGCAGAATGGCCGCCGTATCAGCGTCGAGATCGTCGACATAGAACGCCTTGGGAATGCCGACGGTCATGCCTTTGGCGGAGGCGCGCGTCGCCGCCATGTAGTCCGGCACAGGGCGCATGCTGGTGGTTGGATCGAGCGGATCGGCGCCAGCCATCAGGCCAGTCAACAGCGCGCAATCTTCCACGGTACGCGCCAGCGGACCGACCGTATCGAGCGATTGCGACAGCGGCATCGCGCCGGCGCGGCTGACCAGACCCACCGTCGTCTTCAAACCGGAGACGCCGCAGAAATGCGCCGGCAGGCGGATCGATCCGCCGGTGTCGGAGCCAAGCGCCGCAAATGTGAGACGCGCTGCAACGGCCGAGCCCGAACCTGACGATGAACCGCCGGTGACGTGATCGACATGCCACGGGTTATGCACGGCGCCGTAATGCACGTTATGGCCAAGCGGACCATAGGCGAATTCGACCATCTGCAGCGAACCGAGCCGCACCGTGCCGGCATCCTTCAAGCGCTGCAGCGACGTCGCCGTCGTGGTGGCCACCCAGTCGCGGCGGATGTGCGAGCCGCAGGTCACGACGTGTCCCTCGTCGTAATACATGTCCTTATGTGCCAGCGGCACGCCGTGCAGTACGCCGCGGCTTTGCCCGCTGGCGAGCGCCGCATCGGCTGCGTCTGCCGCCGTCAGCGCGGCATCGGCCTCGATCGACATGTAGGCGTTGAGGCTCGGCTGAGACTTCACAGCGCGATCGAGGCACGACTGCGTGGCCTCCCGCGAGGAGATTTTCTTGGTCGCGATGGCGTCGGCGACTTCCGTCAGCGACAGCAATGCGGGTTCGGTGACACTCATTTGGCAGCCTTCGTATTCTGAACGGCGAGGAAGGTCGCGGGCTCGAGATCGAACGGCAGGGTCCCGGCCACGGCCGCGAATCCTTCGAAGGCCGGGCCGATCGAATTGGCGATGCGCTCCGCAACCTCGTCGGATGCGGGAAGGCCGCTGACTTCGGTCAGCGCCTTGATCTGCTTGGCAGTCGGTTTGGTCATGTCAGTGCGCTCCTGCAGCAGGTGATTTGCTGTGGCCGGAACCCGGGATCGCCATGTAACAGGCGGCCTGATGGCCGGTCACAGTGATTTCAGTCAGCTTCGGCGTCGCCTCGCCGCACATCGCTTCGGCAAAGGGGCAGCGTGTGTGGAAGCGACAGCCGGACGGTGGATCGATCGGGTTCGGCGGGTCGCCGGTGATCGGCGGCGTTTCCGTGCGCTTGTCGGGATCGGACGACGGCATCGCGGCCAGGAGCGCGCGCGTGTAGGGGTGCGCCGGCTTGTCCCAGACCTCATCCACCGGGCCGAGTTCGACAACCTCGCCGAGATACATCACCAGCACGCGGTCGGAGATGTAGCGCACCACGTTGAGATCGTGGCTGATGAACAGATAGGTCAGGCCGAATTCGCGCTTGAGATCGACCAGCAGGTTGAGCACCTGTGCCTCGACCGATTTATCGAGCGCCGAGACCGCTTCATCGAGAATGACGAGACGCGGCGACAGCGCCAGCGCACGCGCGATGTTGACGCGCTGCCGCTGGCCGCCCGAGATTTCATGCGGATAGCGATTGGCGAAGGTCTCCGGCCGCAGGCCGACCTTCCCGAGCAGCTCCCGCGCCAGCAGTCGCGCGGCTTTGTCGGCCATGCCGTGCACCTTCGGTCCGAAGGCGATCGATTCTTCGATGGTCAGACGCGGGTTGAGCGAGGCATAGCTGTCCTGGAACACCATCTGCATGCCGCGGCGCAGCTCGCGTAACGAGAGCTCGCGCCCGACAGTGCGGCCGTCATAGATGATATCGCCGGAATTGCGCGGCATCAGATGCATCAGCAACCGCGCCGTCGTCGATTTTCCGCAGCCGGACTCGCCGACGATACCAACGGTTTCACCCTTGGCGATGGCGAACGACACATCGTCCACCGCGCGCACGGTCTTGCTCGGCGCGAACAATCCGCCGCGCACGGGGAAGTGCTTGGTCAGACTGACCACCTGTAACAGCGGCTGTGCAACACCGCCGATATCCTCCAGCGGCTCCAACTTGTCGATTTCTTCTACAATATCACTCATGCCATCAGTTCCGGATGTCCATGGCACTGCGCATGCCGTCGCTCAGCAGATTGAAACAGATCGACACGGCGAAGATCATCGCGCCAGGGAGTGCTGCCACCCATGGATTGACATAGATCGCCGTGCGCAGGGTGTTCAGCATCAGGCCCCATTCCGGTTCCGGCGGCTTGGTGCCGAGACCAAGGAACGACAGGCCCGCGGCGAGGATCATCGACACCGAGATCAGCCCTGTCGCGTAAACGAAGATGGAGCCCAGCACGTTGCCGAGCATGTGCACCCGCATGATGGTGAAGGCGTTCGCGCCGGAGGCACGCGCGGCTTCCACATAGTCCATGTTGCGCACGCCGGTCGTGACGCTTTCAGCGACACGCGTGATCTGCGGCACGAAGACGATGGTCAGCGACACGATCGAATTGACGATGCCGGCGCCCAGAGCGCCGGAAATCGCAATCGCCAGCAGCACCGACGGGAACGCGTAGAACACGTCGACGGTGCGCATGATCGCAGTGTTGAGCTTCCCGCCGACATAGCCGGCCACAACGCCAAGCCCCGTCCCGATGAAGAAGGCCAGGATTACCGGCAGGATGCCGATCAGCAGCGACAGTCGCCCGCCATAGATCAGGCGCGCCAGCATGTCGCGGCCGAGTTCGTCGGTGCCGAGCGGATAGTTGGGTGTGCCGATGAAACGCAAACGGCGAATCATGGAGCCCTGATAGGGATCTGCGAGATGCAGATAGGGCGCAAAGATCGCAGCCAGGAAGATCAGCAGCAGAATGAACGCGCAGGCCATGCTGACCTTGTCGCGCACGATGCGGCGGCCGACCGTGGCCCAATAGCCGCGGGCCTTGGTGGCAGGCGCCGCCTGCAGTGCAGTGTCTGTCATCGCGGTCATGAGAGGATATCCAGCATGGTCAGCTCCGCTTGATGCGCGGATCGATCGACGCCTGCGCGATATCGACCAGAAGATTGAGGAACACGAAGAACAGCGCCAGCACCAGGATCGTGCCCTGCAGCAGCGGCAGGTCGCGCTGGAAGATTGCGGAGTTCAAAAGAAGCCCCGAACCGGGCCACGAGAACACAGTCTCGATCAGGATCGAACCGCCGAGCATGTAGCCAAGCTGCAGGCCCATCACGGCCAGCGCCGTCGGCGCAGCGTTCTTGATGACGTGACGAAACACCTTGGTTTGCTGCAAGCCCTTGGCGCGCAGCGCTTCGACGAAATCCTGCGACAGGATATCGCCGGTAAGCGCGCGCACTGTGCGCGTCACGATGCCCATCGGAATGACCGATGTCGTGATCGCCGGCAGCACGAGATATTTGATGTGCTCCCAGTCCCAGGCCCATGAGCCCGAACCGCCCGGCCCGGCACCGACCGCAGGCAGCCAATTGAGCTGCACCGAGAAGATGATGACCAGCACCATGCCGAGCCAGTAATGCGGCACGGAGACGCCGGCGATGGCAATCGAGGTCGCGACCTTGTCGATCCAGGTATCGCGGAAGTAGCCGGCGATCAGCCCGAAGAACAGACCGAGCGTGAAGCCGATGGCGGCGGCGGCGATCGCCAGCGTCACGGTATTGCCGACGGCTTTCATCACCTCCGCCAGAACAGGACGTCCGGTGGCGATGGAGCTGCCGAGATCGCCGTGTAGCGCGCGCCACAGCCAAAGGCCGAACTGCACCGGCAGCGGACGATCGAAGCCGTAGGCGACGCGCAGTTGCTGCGCCAGCTCCTGCGATGCGTCAGCGGGAAGAATGGCAACGAGAGGATCCCCGGGCGTAATGTGCACCAGCAGGAAACACACCAGCGCCACGCTGAGGACGATAGGAATCACATAGACGACGCGTCGCGCGATGTAGACGAACACTGATCACCTTCGATTCAGAAACTCTGCCCCCTCGTTCGTCATGCCCGGGCCTGACCCGGGCATCCACGTCTTTGCAGCGAAGAAGGCGTGGATGGCCGGGTCAAGCCCGGCCATGACGTGGAGAGGTTCGCGCGAATATCGGCTGCACAATGTGCGGCCGATATTCGCTTGTTGCTTACGGCGTGATCGACACCGGCGAGAAGTCGACGAACCAGCTCTTCGGCTGTACGAAGCCCTTGATCTTCGGGCTTAGCGCACGCGGACCGACGTCGTGGGCCACGTAGAGGAAGGCTGCGTCGTCGACAGAAGCCGCGTGAAGCTCGGCCAGAGCCGCATCACGTGCCGTCGCGTCGAAGGTGGTGCGTGCCTTGGTCACCAGTTCATCGAACTTCGGATTGTTGATGAAGCCCCAATTGTTCGAGACCGGCGGTGCCATCGACGACTGCAGGAAGCGAACCAGTGCGAAGAACGGATCCATCGCCGCATAGGTGACGTTGGTGGCGTTGGAGCCGTTCGCCGAGGGATCCTTGACGCCGCGGCGCCAGTTGGTGAACAGCGTATTCCATTCGATGACGTCGAGCTTGACGTCGAAGTAGCACTCCGCCAGCGCCTGCTGCAGATATTCGTTCATCGGCAGCGGCAGCATCTGGCCGGAGCCGGACGCCGAGGTCTGCGTCTTCACTTCGAGCTTCTTGGTGGGACCGTAACCGGCTTCCTTCATCAACGCTTGTGCTGCCTTCAGATCATACTTGATTTCGAAGGTCGGCTTGCCGCGCCAGGGGTGACCGGGCTCGAAGGTCCCGCTCGCGGGCACCATCAGACCGGCGAGCAGACCATCCTTCAGACCTTCGCGATCGATGCAGAGATTGGCGGCCTTACGGACGCGGATGTCGTTCCACGGTGAGCCTTCGGCACGGGAGAACTGCCACGGCCAGACATGCGGCTGCTCGTTCTTCTCGATCTTGAAGCCACGCGCGGTGATTTCCTTGACCGCGTCTGGCGCCGGCGCCTCGACCCAGTCGACCTGCCCCGACAGCAGCGCAGCAGTGCGTGCGTTGGCTTCCGGCATCGGCAGCAACACCATCTTGTCGGTCTTCGGAACGCGGTCCTTGTTCCAGTAGGCGTCGTTCTTCACCAGTTCGAGACGCTCGCGCGGCGTGAACTTCGACATCTTCCACGGGCCGGTGCCGGAGGCTTCGCGCGCGAAGGCCGCCCATGCGGCCTGCGACTTGGCTTTGGCATCGGCGCCTTCGGCCTTGTCGAACAGCGCCTGCCACTTCGTCGGGCTCGCCATAAAGAGGTTGGTGAGATTGATCGGCAGGAAGGAGTCCGGCTCCTTCGTGGTCAACTCGACGGTCATGTCGTCGATCTTCTTGGCCGACACCAGGGTCGGCATGCGCGAGGCGGTCACACCGACCTGGCTGGCGTCGAACTGGACTGCATCTTGTTTGAGCACCTTGTCCACATTCCAGACCACAGCATCCGCATTGAAGGCCGAACCATCGTGGAAAGTGACGCCGGGACGCAGTTTGAAGGTCCACTTCTTCTTGTCGGCGTCGTCCACTGCCCACTCAGTGGCGAGCGCCGGGATAACAACACTCGCTTTGGTCGCGGACGACAGATCCCAGCCGGTCAGGCCGTCATACATCGTATTGCCGGTGAAACGATTGCCTTCGAAGCCCTGATCGGGCTGGCCAAGCGTGCGCGGAATATCGGCAGCGGTCATGCCGATGCGCAGCACCGTCTCGGCGCGCGCCACCTGTGGCAAGGTCAGGGCCGTGGCGAGCGTCAGCAACGTGATTGCTGCCGCGAGACGGCTCTTTGTCGGCTTTTCGATACGCATCGTAATCAGTCCCTCTTGGCTTTGGATGACACGTTGGCTTTGGCCAGTGTTGGTTTGTTCTAAACTGGCTAATTCTTATGCAACGCTTGTGCCAAGGCCTGCAACCTTGCAGCGCAATGACTCAAACTGCGGCACTGCAGCACACCAGCACACACCGACCGTTCCGCCTGCCCAATCTGGCATCAGGATTGCAGGTATCTGGCAGACAATATCCCACCATACGGAGTCTGGTTTATGCGCGTTCGAAGCTCGTTATTTGTTGCGGCCATCGCCGCCGCCATAGGTGCAGCCGCGCCGGCGCAAGCCGAAACGGTGGTGCGCTATGGCATCTCGATGGCGGACGTGCCGCTGACCACAGGCCAGCCTGATCGCGGCGCCGGAGGCTACCAGTTCACCGGCTACACGATCTACGATCCGCTCGTCGCCTGGGAAATGGATGTCGCCGATCGTCCCGGCAAACTCATTCCCGGCCTCGCCACCGAATGGAAGGTCGACGACACCGACAAGACCAAGTGGCGCTTCACCTTGCGCAAGGGCGTCAAGTTTCATGATGGCAGCGACTTCAACGCCGATGCGGTGATCTGGAATCTCGACAAGGTGCTGAACGAGAAGGCGCCGCAATTCGACAAGCGCCAGAGCGCGCAGGTAAAGACCCGCCTGCCCTCGGTCGCCAGCTATGCCAAGATCGATGATGGCACCGTCGAGATCACCACCAAGAGCGTCGACAGCTTCTTCCCCTATCAGATGCTGTGGTTCCTTGTCTCCAGCCCGGCTCAATATGAGAAGGTCGGCAAGGACTGGGACAAGTTCGCGTCGCAGCCCTCGGGCACCGGCCCTTTCAAGCTGACCAAGCTGGTGCCGCGTGAACTCGCTGAGCTCAGCAAAAACTCCGACTATTGGGACAAGAAGCGTATCCCGAAAGCTGACAAGCTCGTGCTCGTGCCGATGCCGGAGGCCCTCACCCGCACCAACGCGCTGCTCGCCGGTCAGGTCGATCTGATCGAGACCCCTGCTCCCGACGCTGTGCCGCAGCTCAAGGGCGCCGGCATGAAGATCGTCGACAACGTCACGCCGCATGTCTGGAATTATCACCTCAGCGTGCTGCCGGGTTCGCCCTGGACCGACGTCCGCCTGCGCAAGGCGCTGAACCTCGCCATCGATCGCGATGCCGTCGTCGCGCTGATGAACGGTCTCGCCAAGCCCGCTATCGGTCAGGTCGATCCGTCGAGCCCGTGGTTCGGCAAGCCGACCTTCAAGATCAAATATGATCTGGCCGAAGCCAAGAAGCTGGTGAAGGAAGCCGGCTACGGCCCGGAGAAGCCGCTGAAGGCGACCTTCATCATCGCCAATGGCGGCACCGGCCAAATGCTGTCATTGCCGATCAACGAATTCCTGCAGCAGAGCTTCAAGGAAATCGGCGTCGAGGTCGAATTCAAGGTCGTCGAACTCGAAGTGCTCTACACCGCGTGGCGCAAGGGCGCGGCTGACGAGAGCATGAAGGGCATCACGTCCAACAACATCGCCTACGTCACCTCGGATCCCTTGTACGCCATCGTCCGCTTTTTTCACTCCGGCCAGACCGCACCGGTCGGCGTGAACTGGGGCGGCTACAAGAACCCGAAGGTCGATGCGCTGATCGACGAAGCCAAGAACACCTTCGATCCGAAGAAGCAGGACGAGTTGCTGGCCGAAGCCCATGCGCAGATCGTCGACGACGCCGTGCTGGTCTGGGTCGTTCACGACACCAACCCGCATGCGCTGTCGCCGAAGGTGAAGAAGTTCGTGCAGGCCCAGCACTGGTTCCAGGACCTGACCACGATCGGTCTGGACTGAGCGCCCGGCTCTACGCAGCCTCGCAAGCATCAAGGCGCCGCCGAGACATCGGCGGCGCCTTCTGCTTTTATACGCCTTGCACTAAATTCGCGTCATGCCCGGGCTTGTCCCAGGCATGACGGCGGTGCAATTTACTCACCGCAGCCTGACGATCACGCCTTCATTGCCCGATAATTCCAGCGCGCCCGAAACATTCTCGCCATGGCGATCCAGTCCCGTCGCTAGCAATATTTCGCCGCCCCCCACATGCAATGATGCGGGCTCACCGCTGAGATTGAGGGCGATCAGAACCGTCTGCGCGTCATAGACGCGCCGATAGGCCAGCACATCGCCCTCAGCGTCCACAGGCTCATAGCCGCCGAACACCAGTTCAGGCATGTGCTTGCGCAAGTCGATCAGCTTCACATAGAGGCTGAGAATCGAATGGGGATCGGCCGCGAGAGCAGCGGCATTCTGATGGTGGTAGTCCGTGTCCAGCGGCAGCCAGGGCTCACCGGTCGTGAAACCCGCATGCTCGGTGGCACCCCATTGCATCGGCGTGCGGCATCCGTCGCGGCCGAGACCAATCCTAGGCACGTTCTTTTCGAACGGATCCTGAACCTGATCCGGTGCAATAGGCACCTGCTTCATGCCGATCTCGTCGCCATAATACAGCGTCGGCGTCCCGCGCAGTGTCAACAACAACATCGCAGCGACGCGTGCCTGAGCCATGCCAACCCGGCTGGCGACGCGCGGCCGGTCGTGATTGCCCAGCACCCAGTTAGGCCAGGCGCCGAGCGGCAGCGCGGCTTCGTAGCGCGCGATCAATTCGCTGATGGCAAAGGCATTCCACGGCGCGGAGAGCAGCGCGAAGTTGAACGGCAGATGTGCGCCCGACAGGTCATTGCCGTAATAGGCGACCAGCCGATCGAAAGGGAGATAGATCTCGCCGATCAGCACCCGATCGTCGAATTCGTCGATCACACGGCGCATTTCGGCGACCACATCCAGCGTCTCCGGCCGGTCGGTGGAATAGAGCGGCAGGAAAGCCTCGTGTGGCGGGCGCCCGGCCGTGAAATTCGGATTTATCGGGTTATCGCGAAATTCGGAATCCTTGATCAGATGCCAGATCACATCGACGCGGAAGCCATCGACGCCGCGTCGCATCCAGAACCGCATCACCTCATAGATGGCGTTGCGAACAGCAGGATTGCGCCAATTCAGGTCCGGCTGTTTGTCGAGAAAGGCGTGATAGTAATATTGCTGGGTGGCCTCGTCATACTGCCAGGAGCTGCCGCCGAATTCGGACATCCAGTTGGTCGGCGCGCTGCCGTCCGGCTTCGGATCGTGCCAGATATACCAATCGCGTTTGGGATTATCGCGTGACGACCGGCTTTCGACAAACCACGGATGCTGATCCGAGGTGTGGTTCGGCACCAGATCGAGAATAATCTTTAGACCATGACCGTGAGCCGCAGCCACCAGCGCGTCGAAATCGGCCGATGTACCGAAGATCGGATCGACGCCGATATAGTCTGATATGTCATAGCCGAAGTCTGCCATCGGAGACGGGAAGATCGGCGACAGCCAGATCGCGTCGATGCCGAGCCGCCGCAGATAAGGAAGCCGGCCGACGATGCCCGCGAGATCGCCGATACCGTCTCCATTGGAGTCCTGAAACGATCGCGGATAGATCTGATAGATGGTGCCGGCCTGCCACCAGACTGTCGCTGCAGTTGCCATGGTCCTGTCACTCAATGTTCTGAGGCTTCCATCACGCACGAAAAAACGGCCCTTCCGAGGAAGGGCCGCCTCTCGTTCGGCGCAATATTAGTAGCGTTCGATGACAGTACGACGTTCGACGCCGCCATCGTAATAGCCACGGTCACGATCACGGCTGCGCTTGATGATCACGGTCTCGTTGCGGTCACGGCGATCGCGGTAGTAACCGCGGTCATAATCGTCGCGATAGCGGTCGCGGCCGACGGCACCGACCGTAACGCCTCCCGGACCGACGCCGACGCCGAACTCCTGGGCCTTGGCTGGAATTGCGCTGCTAATGCCCGCCGCAGCAACGGCGATGATGGCAAGATGCTTAATCATGACGTGCTCCTCGTGTGTGAACCATGAGGGAGCAATCCCGCGCTGCAGGGTTAGTTCCGAGACGATAACAAAACGATCATGCGTAACGCGCGCAAAGACCCGGAACCAATCGAGGTTTTGCCTACCGCGAGCTAGCCGGGCGGTATAATTGCGTTGCTCGGTGTCGGCCGATCGGTGATCTGCTGCCCGAACAGGCTGCCGACCAGCTCGACCATCACCCGTGCGGTACGCCCGCGCTCGTCGAGAAACGGATTGAGCTCGACGACATCCAGCGAGCACATCAGCCCGGAATCATGCAGCAGCTCCATGATCAGATGCGCCTCGCGATAGGTGGCGCCGCCGGGCACCATGGTGCCAACGCCGGGCGCTGCCGCGGGATCGAGGAAGTCCACATCGAAGGACACATGCAACACGCCGTTGCGCGCCTTGACCCGCTCGATGACGCGGCGGATCAGGACGCCAACACCGAACTCGTCAATCTGCCGCATGTCTGCGATGGCCACCTTGCGCGTGTGGACTAGCTCTTTCTCGAGCTTATCGATGGAGCGGATGCCGAACAGATCGAGATTATCGGGCTTGATCGATGCGCGCGGCTCAGCGCCGAGTAATCCATCCAGACCGGGCTCGCCGCACAGAAAGGCCGCGGACATGCCGTGCATGTTGCCGGTGATGGTCGTGTGCGGCGTATTGTAATCGGCATGCGCGTCGAGCCACAGCACGAACAATTCGCGCCCCTGCTCGTGCCAGTGCCGCGCCACGCCATTGACCGATCCCATAGACAGGCTGTGATCACCGCCCACGAAGATCGGCAGCGCGCCCGATTTGGCAAGCGCGTAGGCACGCGCACTCAGCGCCTGGATCCAGCTCTGGATCACACGATAATGCTTGGCATTCTCCGGCGGCGCATCGGTCGACAGAGGCACAGACGGTGGCATGAGGTCACCGTGGTCTTCCACCTCGAAGCCAAGCTCTTCCAGCAGCGGCCCCAGGCCTGCCGTCCGCATGGCCGCCGGCCCCATCAAGGTCCCGCGCTGCGAGGCCCCGACTTCGACTGGCGCGCCCAGCAATGCGATGCGTTTGTGATGGGAGACGTCGGTCATAAGCAAAACTCCGGGCTAGCGACCCTCGCAGGCCAAGATATATTCCGAAACAGCCTGTTTGCATTGCAACGGAAATGCGGCGGCGCAGTTATCCCGCGCATTTTCATCACCAGACAGTGGGGCAATCGTGACGCACAGAGTAGTCGAAGAAGGTCTCCCCTATCCCTTTGGCGCGCATTGGGACGGAAAGGGCACCAACTTCGCGCTCTTCTCGGCCAATGCCACCAAGGTCGAGGTCTGCCTGTTCGACGGCGACAAGGAAACGCGAATCGAGCTGCCGGAATATACCGACGAGGTGTTTCACGGCTACATCCCCGACGTCGGCCCCGGCACCTTTTACGGCTATCGCGTCCATGGCCCCTATGAGCCAGAAAAGGGCCATCGCTTCAATCCGAACAAGCTGCTGCTCGATCCCTATGCCCGCGCCCATGCCGGGCAGCTCGAATGGAATCCGGCTGTATTCGGCTACAAGATGGAGAGCGGCGACGACACCACCTTCGACGAACGCGACTCCGCCCCGTTCATGCCGAAATGCGTGATTGTCGATCGCGACTTCGACTGGGCTGGCGAGGCCGGCCGGCAGCCGGTGCCATGGGACCAGACCATCATCTACGAGACCCACGTCAAGGGCTTCACCAAGCTGAATCCCGACGTGCCCGAGAAGCTGCGCGGCACCTATGCCGGCTTCGGCAGCAAGCCTGTGGTGGATTATCTCTGCGGCCTCGGCATCACCTCGGTCGAGCTGCTTCCGATCCATACTTTCATCAATGACGACTATCTGCTGAACAAGAAGCTGGTGAATTACTGGGGCTACAATTCCATCGGCTTCTTTGCGCCCGATCCGCGCTACGCATCGGACGTGCCGAACTCGCTGCGCGAGTTCAAGGAGATGGTGTCAGCGCTGCATGCCGGCGGGCTCGAAGTCATCCTCGATGTCGTCTATAATCACACCGCCGAAGGCAACGAGCTTGGCCCGACTCTGTCCTTCAAGGGCATCGATAATGCCAGTTATTATCGGCTGCTTCCGGACAAGCCACGCTATTACATCAACGACACCGGCACCGGAAACACAGTGAACCTGTCCAATGCCCGCGTCATCCAGATGGTGGCGGACAGCCTGCGCTACTGGGTGCGGGAGATGCATATCGACGGCTTCCGCTTCGATCTCGGCACCATTCTCGCGCGCGAAGTCTACGGCTTCACCGAACAGAGTGGCTTCCTGAAAGCCGTCGATCAGGACCCATTGCTGACGACAGTGAAGTTGATCGCCGAACCCTGGGACATCGGCCCCGGTGGTTATCAGGTCGGCGGTTTCCCACCCGGCTGGGCGGAATGGAACGACAAGTTTCGCGATACTGCGCGTGACTTCTGGCGCGGCAAAGCGCCGGTCGCGGCACTGGCACCGCGTCTCGTCGCGTCTGCGGACATGTTCAACCATCAGGGTCGCCGCGCCTGGGCCAGCGTCAATTTCGTCACCGCTCACGACGGCTTCACGCTGAACGATTGGGCGAGCTACAACGAGAAACACAACGAGGCCAATGGCGAGAATAACAAGGACGGCTCCTCCAACAACGCCTCATGGAATTGCGGCGTTGAGGGCCCGACCGACGACAAGGCCATCATCGCCCTGCGCGAGCGCCAGAAGCGCAACATGCTGGCGACGCTGCTGTTCTCGCAGGGCACGCCGATGCTGCTCGGCGGCGATGAATTCGGCCGCACACAGAACGGCAACAACAACGCTTATTGCCAGGACAGCGAGATTTCCTGGTTCAACTGGAGCCTGACGACCGAGGGCAAGGACCTGCTCGCTTTCACCAAGCGGCTCATCAAACTGCTCGGCGGCTGCTCGGTCCTGCGTCGCAGCCGCTTCCTGACCGGCGAGCACGACCCCGACCTCGATGTTCGCGACGTGACATGGATCAACGCCAATGGCCGCCCGATGGAAGACGCACATTGGAAAGACGGCAACATGAAATGCTTCGGCATGCTGCTGGACGGCCGTGCGCAGAAGACCGGCATTCACAAGCCGGCGGAGGATCAGACCATGCTGATGATTCTCAACGGCTTCGAAGGACTGGTCGATTTCACGATGCCCGAGGCGTTTGGCGGACAGGCCTGGGAACTTCTGGTGGATACCAACATTCCCGATACGAAGGGTGGCGAGGATTTCCCGTTCGGCCATATGTATCAGGTGACCGCCCGCTCGCTGCTGCTGTTGTCCCTGAAGAAATAGCTTATGGCGCGGCGGGGCTGGAGCGGCCTCGCTGCCCACATTTTCTGCACATTCCTGTCACTGAACCTCGGAACGATGTTTGGTGACTACACTTGTCTGGCAACGATGAATTACGGATTTGCCGAGCTAGTGGAGACGTAAAAGTGAAGATTCGCGCGGGCTACGACATCGCTTTCCAGTGTTTGCAGGAAACGCCCATGATCCTGATGCTTAGCATCCATCCTTCGCGCGCGAAGGATCTGCAGAGCCCACATCGCATCCAGTTTTCCCATGACGTACAGGCGCATGACTATCTCGACATGTTCGGCAATACCTGCACGCGCATCGTCGCACCGCCCGGACTGATCGAGATCAAGAATGACTTTCTGATTTCAGATAGCGGACTGCCGGATGCTGCTCCGCCATCAGGGCCGTTGCAGGCGGTTGGCGAACTGCCTGACGATGTCATGGTCTTCCTGCTCGGCAGCCGCTATTGCGACACGCAGAAGCTGTCAGATCTTGCCTGGTCGCTGTTCGGCCATATCGAAGACGGCGCGGCGCGCGTCCAGGCCATTGTCGATTACGCGCATCAGCGCATCGAATTCGGCTATCATCATGCCCGCAACGATCGCACCGCCTTCGAAGGCCATGAAGAGCGTATCGGCGTGTGCCGCGACTTCGCCCATCTGGCGGTCACGCTGTGCCGCTGCATGAACATTCCGGCGCGCTATTGCACCGGCTATCTCGGCGATATCGGCGTGCCCATCGATCCCGCGCCGATGGACTTCAGCGCCTGGTTCGAAGTCTACCTCGGAAGCAAGTGGTACACGTTCGATGCGCGTCACAATCATCCGCGCATCGGGCGCATCGTGATGGCCCGCGGTCGCGACGCTGCTGACGTAGCGATCTCCACCAATTTCGGCCCGACGCCGCTGGTGCGTTTTACCGTGGTCACGGAGGAGGTTTTTAGCGAAGCCACCCCCGCCATCACGCCGATGTCGATGGTGGCCTGATCGTCGTCTCGAGACCGTTGTAAATTTCAAAGCCACCCGTATCCGCGGGTGGCTTTGTTATTTCAGGTCCTGACAGGACTGATCTTCCACGTCAGCGCCATGAGACCTGCCGTCATGGCACCCGAGATCACCGAGGCAATCGGCAGCACCAGTGCCAGCGCCGCTGTCGCAGCCCAGCCGATCGACGAGAAAGCTTCGGCGAAGGTCGCAATGCGCGATGACGTCTGACGTCGCCTGAACTGGCTGCGCCGCGCCTGCACCCTGAACCAGAGCTGGATGGCGGTAGCCGATCCCGCGGCCACGACGGTCGCCAGCGCTGTCACTGCCGCCAGCCGCGGCGAGACCAGCGCGAGACCCACGACCATCGGCGTGAACACGACAGCTATGATGACCAGCACGACTTCGATCTTGGCCGTGATGATCGTGTTTGCCAGAAGCGGCGCGGTTGTGACCAGATCCGCAGCGTCCTCACCGGAGATCGTCAGCCAGGCTAAGCCGCCGGCGAGCTGACCCGCGGCCATCACGATCACCGGCGCCAGCACGATGAACGCGCCTGCCCCCTCGCCGAAACTGCGCCACAGCATCAGGGCTGGCGGTAACAGATACAGCAGCTGCATCAGAGTTTGCGAGACCAGCCACGGATCGCGCCACAACAGGATAAACTCCTTGCGGCGCAAGGCGTTACGTCGAGAGCCCGGTCGAAACCGTCTTGCGACTTTCTTGCGTCGAACTTGCGCCAATGGCACGGCACTGGCCACGTAGTTGCTGAAGCGCGGCGAGAAGATTGCCATGGCGCTTCCCAGCAGGATCAACCCGGCCGCCAGCAGCGGCACCAGTGCTGCGATATCGCCAAGCATCGCGCACGCGGGCCACCACACCACGCTGTCCGCCGCCGGCGCAAAGGCGGCTGCGGCATCGGAGGTCAGTACGGCAAAACGCGACAGCGTGCCGTAAGAGAGAATCGCCGCAACCTGCAATGCGATCACGAAACCTGCGCCAGTGACCGCCGAAATGATCTGTGCAACCAGCCGCGTCTTGGCAGGGCCGCAGAGCTGAAACAATCCGACAGTGATGGCGATAGCGCACGCAGACGCCGACAGGCCCATGGCAATGACGACAGCATAGGCGGAGAACCAGCGTGCACCGCCGCCGATCACCAGTACGTTGACAAAAGGCGTCGCCAGCAACATCGCCATCAGGGTCACCGTCAATGCGATGGCTGCGATGCGGACGGAGAACAGGTTGGTGAGCGGCGCCGGCGACGACATGATGAGATCGAGATCGGCGCGCGCGTAGAATACGCGGGTGACGGACTCGATGGCCTGCGACAGAACGAGCGCCCAGGCGAGGAAGATACTCGCCGTGATCACAATGGCCGTCGATTGATCGAGCGGCGTCTGCACATCTGCGAAACGGCCGACCACCGCATAAGCCGGCAGATGCAGGAAGATCACGAAGACAATCAGCAGAAGCGAAATGCTGCGCGGACGCCAGCGACGGCCCGCCGTGAGCATGCCCAGCATTTCGCGCCATGCCAGCCGGACTTCATGGCCGGCAAACCACATCACGCTGGCGGATGGTGTCATGCGGCAACCGGCGCGCCGTCCACCAGCGCCACGAACATGTCCTCGAGGCTGGTGTCGCCCTGTCCGTTCTGCTGACGCAATTCGGCAAGCGTACCTTCGGCGATCAGCCTGCCTGCGGCGATCACGCCGATCCGGTCGGCCATGCGCTCGGCAACTTCGAGAATATGCGTGGTCATGATTACCGTGCAGCCGGAGCGCACGCGATCCTGCAGCAGGCCTTTGACATGACGCGCCGACACGGCATCGAGCCCGGTCAAAGGTTCGTCGAGAATGATCAGCCGGGGCTCATGCACCAACGCGCCGGCCAGCGCCACCTTCTGGCGCATGCCCTTGGAGAAGCCTTCGCATCGCTCATGCAGATGTGGACCAAGACCTAACGATGCCAACAGTGCATGCGACGTGCGCTCGGCCGTTTCAGCATCGCAGCCCCATAGACCGGCAACGAATTCGAGATATTCGAGCGGCGTCAGCTTGTCATAGATCATCGGCTCATCGGACACCCAGGCCATGATCTGCTTTGCCGCAACGGGATCGGCGAGCGCGTCGATACCAAGTATGGACACCGATCCTGAATCGGGGCGCAGCAATCCCGCGACCATGCGCAATGTCGTCGTCTTGCCGGCTCCGTTGGCGCCCAGCAGCGCATAGAACTCGCCAGCACGAACCGTGAGATCGAGTCCGTCGACAGCTGGCCGATCGAAACGTTTCGTTAACCCTCGCAATTCGAGAGCAGCGTGTGTTGCGGACATGACAGACGATCTGCGCGTTAAGTTGCGTAGCAACATGGAGGGAAGTTGTTTCAAGGCAGTGAATCCGATGACGTAACTACGCCGCCTCACGCGCCTGGTGGTATCTATATGCACATCGGGATTGATGACCCCATCAATCCTCCCACTCACGCATGTGCGTTTTGATCTCTTATGCCGGCAATTTAACTAGATCTGGCGGGAACAATACAACCCTGAATAGATTTACGCTGACCTGCAAAGATCGATCTCCGGAGATTCGCGATGACACGGCTAGCTGCCTTGAAGGTTCCTGCTGTAGCCGAGTTCGATGCGCCGTATTTTCTGACCTGTCCCGGCATCGGAAGGGTTACGACCGACTACAAGAAAAACCAGAACATCTTTTGTCAGGGTGAGACGGCAGATTCTGTTTGCTACATCCTGAGCGGACGTATCAAGCTCACGGTCCTGTCCGAACAAGGCAAGGAAGCCGTCGTCGGCCTGCTCGAACCCGGACAGTTCCTGGGTGAGGGTTGCCTGAATGGTCATCCGCTGCGCACCGTCACAACGACGGCGATGGAAGACTGCACCATCGTCACCATCAACAAGTCGGTGATGCTCGCCCATCTGCGCGACGAGCCCGCTTTCGCAGAATTCTTCGTCGCCTATCTTCTGTCGCGCAACAACCGCATCGAAGAAGATCTGATCGATCAGTTGTTCAATTCAAGCGAGAAGCGCCTCGCGCGCCTGTTGCTGATCCTCGCTCACTATGGCGAGGGAGGCGCCAGCCATCCCATCGATATCGACATCAGTCAGGAAATGCTGGCGGAGATGATCGGCACTACGCGTTCGCGCGTCAGCTTCTTCATGAACAAGTTTCGCAAGCTCGGCTTCGTCAGCTATGACGGACATATTCAGGTCCACAGATCGCTGCTCGATGCGGCGTTTAACGAGAAGCCACATTTGCAACGTGGCATGTAGCGATGCGTGCGTAACCAGACAACCATGCTCCGCACTGGCGCGACGGCATCCGGGGGACCGGCAGATGGCAAGCATCCTGATCGTCGACGATGACAAGGTCGTTCAGATCTTCACCAAATTGATGCTTGAGCGCGAAGGCCACCGCGTCACCTGCGCGAGTGACGGCCCGCGCGCGCGCCACATTCTCCGCAACGCCGATTTCGATCTGCTCATCATCGATATCTTCATGCCCGGGATGAACGGGCTGGAGACGATGAAGCTGGCGCATCGGTGCCGCCCGGAGATCCCGATCATCGTCATGTCAGGTCACGCGGCCTCACCGGCAGGCGCGTTCGCGCCCGATTTTCTCGCGATGTCCACCGAGCTCGGCGCCGTCTGTCGCCTCCAGAAGCCCCTCAAATCGGCGGTTCTTCTCTCGCACGTGGACCGGTGCCTTGCGCCGGGGAATGGCTCGTCTCGGCTCCACTAGTATCGTCGCACATTCGATCACGACCGATGCTGGCATCGCCCGAAGCCAAAATCTGCTGCGGCATAATGGAATCATGATACCAGGATACCTACACATCAGAGGTAATTAAGGGCTCCTTCACTCGGCTTCCCTATTTTCACGTGGAATTTCGGTGCCGCAGCAAAATTGCTTGTCGCGGTCCAAGGGGCATGTCGATGCAAGCATTCAATTCTATTTCAGCACGTATGATTGTCGCCATCACGCTCGTCGCTGCCGGATCGTGCGGCGCGCTCGCTGCCTTCAGCATGTGGCAGCAACAGGCGATCATCGACACAGCCCTTAGTCGTGAAGCGCATGATGACTACGCCAATCTCACGGCAGCGCTGAATGCCGAAACGCGCACGCTGCTCGCAGTTGCCGAGTCGATCGCGTCGTCACAGCCGATCAAGGACGCCATCAAGGCGAACGATCGTGCCAGTGCGCTCGCGAATCTGAAGGAGGCCCATCAGCGTATCAAGCCGCGCGGCCTCGAACTGATCACCATTCAAACACCGCCGGCCATCAGCTTCGCCCGCATCCACAATCCCGGCACCTTCGGAGACAACGTTTCCGAACGCCGCAAGATGGTGGTGCAGGCGATGACCAGCAAGAAGTCGGTCGGCGGCATCGAGCCCGGCCGTGATGCGCTCAACGTCTTTGGCGTAGCACCGGCGATGGATGGTGATACCATTCTCGGCACGATCGATGTCGGCGCTCCGTTCGGCAAGACTTTCGTCGACACCATGAAGTCGCGTTTCGGTGTCGATGTCGGCATTCACCAGATCGACGGCCAGGCCGGCAAGACGCTGGCGTCCACCCTGAAGTCGGCTGCTCCGGGTGTCGATATGCTGCGTCGCGCGCTTGCCGGCGAAGTTGTGACCCAATATGGCGAACTCGACAACAAGCCCGTTGCCACGACCTTCGGCGCAATCAAGAGCTTTTCGGGCGACAACATCGCCGTCTTCGAAATCACCCGTGATACCAGCGGATATCACAGCCTGATGCGATCCTCGCTGAATTGGCTGGCCATCATTTCTGCCTGCGTGCTGCTGCTCGCCGGTGCCATCGCAACCTTCATGGGCCGCTCGATGGCGAAGCCGATCCGCGCACTCGAAACTGCGATGCGGACCATTGCGGGCGGTAATCACACGATCGCGGTGCCGGGTGCAGGCCGCAAGGACGAGATCGGCTCGATGGCCGGCGCCGTCGAAATCTTCAAGACCGGGCTGATCGAAACCGAGCAGCTGCGGGCCGCCCAGGAAGAGCAGCGCGAGCGCGCCCAGCTTGATCGCCGCGACACCATGAGTGCTCTCGCCTCGCGCTTCGAGGGCAGCGTTGGTACCGTAGTCACCGCCGTCGGTTCGGCTGCCGGCGAACTCCGCAACACCGCGCAATCGATGGCGGCCACCGCCGAGGAATCCACCCGGCAGACCGCAGCTGTCGCGGCAGCATCCGAGGAGGCCACGCAGAGCGCTCAGGCAGTCGCCGCTGCTATCGAGGAGCTCAACGCCTCGATCAGCGAGATCGCACAGCAGGTCAACGAATCTGCCCGCGTCGCCGGCGATGCGGTATCGCAGGCCAACGTCACCAATAGCGAAGTGCAGAGCCTTGCGGAGGCCGCGCAGAAGATCGGTGACGTCGTCAAGCTGATTAGCGAGATCGCTGCGCAAACCAACCTGCTCGCACTCAATGCCACCATCGAAGCGGCCCGCGCAGGTGAAGCCGGCCGCGGCTTCGCCGTCGTCGCTTCCGAAGTGAAGGCACTGGCCACCCAGACGTCGAAGGCAACGGACGAAATCTCGGCACAGGTCGGCGCGATTCAGAGTGCCACGAAGCTCTCGGTGGGTTCGATCCAAAGCATTACCTCGACCATCGGCCGCGTCAGCGAGATCGCAAGCGCCATCGCCGCCGCCGTCGAGGAACAGGGCGCAGCCACGCTCGAAATCGCCCGCAACGTCGCCGAAGCCGCCCGCGGCACCGGCGAGGTCTCGCAAAACATTGCCGGCGTCAATGACGCCGCCCGCGAGACCGGCCTCGCCGCGTCGCGCGTGGTGGAGTCGGCCGCGGACCTGTCACGCAACGGCGAAGACCTCCGCACGCAGGTCGATGTGTTCCTCCGCGAAGTGCGGGCGGCGTAATTCTTCCAGCGGCGCGCTTCGGCACGCCGCTCTTCCATTGCGAACAAAGCGGGAATCAGCGAGCGTGATTCGTCACCTCGGATACACGCCTTGCTCGCTCAAGCCTCTTATCTCGACGCCCTCAATCCAGAACAACGCCGTGCCGTCGAGCATGGCGTGTTCCCGCATGGGAACAGCATCACGTCTGCTCCGCTGTTGGTCATCGCCGGTGCCGGTTCCGGCAAGACCAACACCCTCGCCCATCGCGTGGCGCATCTGCTCGTCAACGGCGCCGATCCGCGCCGCATCCTGCTGATGACCTTCTCACGGCGCGCGGCCAGCGAGATGAGCCGCTGCGTCGAGCGCATCGCGCGCCAAGTGATGGGCGACAATACCGGCGTCATGACCGATGCGCTGGCCTGGGCTGGCACATTCCATGGCATCGGCGCGCGGCTCCTGCGGGACTATGCCGAACAAATCGGACTCGATCCCGGTTTCACCATTCACGACCGCGAGGATTCCGCCGACCTGATGAATCTGGTCCGGCACGAACTCGGCTTCTCCAAAACCGAGACGCGCTTCCCGACAAAAGGCACATGCCTCGCGATCTATTCCCGCTGCGTGAATTCCGAGACCGAACTCGATCAGGTGCTCGGCGCATCCTATCCGTGGTGCGCGGCGTGGTCAGCCGAGCTGCGCGAGCTGTTCGCCAGCTATGTCGAAGCCAAGCAGAAGCAGAACGTGCTCGATTACGACGACCTGCTTCTGTACTGGGCGCAGATGGCGAGCGAACCGCTACTGGCTAGCGATATCGGCGGTCGCTTCGATCACGTGCTCGTGGACGAATATCAGGACACTAATCGCCTGCAATCGGCGATCCTGATGGCTTTGAAGCCCAACGGGGCGGGCCTCACCGTTGTCGGCGATGACGCGCAGTCGATCTATTCGTTTCGCGCCGCCACAGTGCGCAACATTCTCGATTTTCCCAGGCAGTTCAGCCCACCCGCGCAAATCATCACGCTCGACCGCAACTATCGATCCACGCAACCGATCCTGGCAGCGGCCAATGGCGTGATCGATCTTGCGCGCGAGCGCTTCACCAAAAATCTCTGGACCGACCGCGTCTCCTCCGCCAAGCCGCAACTCGTCACCATCCGGGACGAGACCGATCAGGCCCGCGCCATCGTCGCGCGCGTGCTCGACAATCGCGAAGGCGGCATGAAGCTGAAGGAACAGGCCGTGCTGTTCCGGACGTCGTCGCACAGCGGATCACTCGAAGTGGAGCTGACGCGGCGGAACATTCCATTCGTCAAATTCGGCGGCCTGAAATTTCTCGACGCCGCGCATGTGAAGGACATACTGGCGCTGCTGCGTTTCGTGGAGAACCCACGTGACCGGGTCGCCGGTTTCCGGCTGATGCAATTGCTACCCGGTGTGGGGCCAGCTTCCGCACAGCGCGCGCTGGATCACATGATCGCGGCACCCGATCCGATCGACGCCCTCGCTCACGCGCCGGCCCCACCCCGCGCAGCAGCCGACTGGCGCGGCTTTGTCGAGGTCATCAGCGAGATCAAGTCACGCCGTGCGGGCTGGCCCGCCGAACTGGAACTGGCGCGACGCTGGTATGAGCCGCATCTCGATCGCATTCACGAGGATTCGCTGACGCGCCGCGCCGATCTTATCCAGCTCGAAGCGATCGCGTCAGGCTATCCGTCGCGCGAACGTTTTCTCACTGAACTCACGCTCGATCCGCCGGACGCGACCAGCGATCAGTCCGGCGTGCCGCTGCTCGATGAAGACTATCTGATCCTCTCGACGATCCACTCCGCCAAAGGGCAGGAATGGAAATCGGTCTATGTGCTCAATGTGGTCGATGGCTGCATGCCGTCGGATTTGGGCACCGGGACATCAGCGGAGATCGAGGAAGAGCGCCGGCTGCTTTATGTGGCGATGACGCGCGCCAAGGACGATCTGCATCTGATGGTACCGCAGCGTTTCTTCACCCACGGCCAGCACGCACAAGGTGACCGCCACGTCTATGCGTCACGCACCCGCTTCATTCCGGAAGCGCTGCTCGGCCTGTTCGAACGCACGACCTGGCCGCAGGTGGCTGCGGCAGATCCGGCGCGCGCGGCAGCACAGGGTGTGCGCATGGACATCAATTCGCGGATGCGTGCGATCTGGCGCTAGAGCTTCTCATCCCACTCCGGCACGCCGCTGAAGCGCGCCACCAGGAAATCGATGAACAGGCGCACCTTCACGGCAAGGTGCCGCGTCGGAGGATAGATCGCATAGAGCGTCAGCGGCGGCGCTTTGTAGGTATTGAGCACGCTGCGCAGAGCGCCCGCGCGCAATGCATCGCCGGCAATGAAGGTCGGCAGCAGCGCGACGCCCCTGCCCTTGATCGCGGCATCGCGCAGTACTTCAGCATTGTTGACGCAGAGCGTCCAGCTCGGCTGGATCCAGTGATCGTTGCCATCCCTGCCGGTCAGCTTCCACTGATTGCCCGTGAGCAGGAAGCCATAGGTCAGGAGCGCGTGGCTGCGCAGATCCTCCGGCAGCTTCGGCGTGCCGTATTGCTTGAGATAGTCCGGCGACGCGCAAACCGCGCGATCGATGGCGACGATTTTACGCGCGATGAGACTTGAAGACTCCAGATCGGCGATGCGAAGCGTCACGTCGAAACCGCCCTGCATCGGATCGACCTGATCGTCCGACAGCACGAGCTGGATCTGCAGCTCTGGGCACTGCGCCATGAAGTCGGCAATCGCCGGACCGAGTTGCAGCGTGCCGAACGACATCGGCGCATTGACGCGCAGCAGTCCGCGCGGCGTCGATTGCGCCTGCGCCACCGCCTGATCGGCGGCATCGAGATCGGCGAGGATACTCAGTGCCCGCTCGAAATAGGCCTGGCCGTTCTCGGTCGCGCTCGCGTGACGCGTGGTGCGGTTGAGCAATTGCACGCCGAGGTCCTGTTCGAGATCGCCGACATATTTCGAGATCGCCGAGCGCGACAGCCGCAGCTGCCGCCCTGCTTCGGAGAAGCTGCCGAGTTCGACGACTTTGACGAAGGCGCGCAGGCTGTTGAGCTTATCCATGGGGCATTCCTGACTGTCCCCAATTCATAGACAGTCATGTCACAAATGGCCAGATTGTCTTTGAACGGGGATGACCCAATTATCCCGGCAACGGAAGACGAGACGCCTTCCCAACCAGGAGACAGACCATGTCAGGCATCCACCATGTCACCGCAATCGCCGGTAATGCCTTGCGGAATTTCGATTTTTACACCCGCGCGCTGGGCATGCGCTTCGTCAAGAAGACCGTCAATTTCGACGATCCGGGCACCTACCACTTCTACTACGGCGATGAGACCGGCAAGCCGGGCACCATCCTGACCTTCTTCCCGTGGGAGCATGCGGCCCCCGGCCGTGGCGGCGTGGGCCAGACCCAGCAGACTTCGTTCCGGGTCCCTGCCCGCTCGCTCGGCTACTGGACGCATCGCTTCATCGAGAAGGGCATTGCCCATGAGGCGCTCGAAAAGCGCTTCGGCGAAGCCGTACTGCCCTTCACCGATCCGGACGGCATGAGCCTCGCTCTGGTCGGCGTTGCCGGCGCGGAGAATGAGCCCGGCTGGAGCAATGGCGACGTTCCGGCGGAGCACGCGATCCGCGGCTTCCATGGCGTGACGCTTCTGCTGGAGAAGGCCGAGAAGACCAGCGCGATCCTCATCGACGTGTTCGGCTTCAAGGAAACCGCGCGCGAAGGTTCGATCATCCGCCTGAGTGCCGACAGTGTCGAAGGCGGTATCGTCGATATCTATGAGGCCGGCGGTTTCCTGCCGGGTCGTCAGGGCCGTGGCTCGGTGCATCACATCGCCTTCCGCGCCGTCGATGACGCCGATCAACAGGTGATGGCCAACAAGCTGGTGAAGACCCACGGCCAGCAGCCGACGGAGCAGAAGGACCGTAACTACTTCCGCTCGGTCTATTTCCGCGAACCCGGCGGCGTGCTGTTCGAGATCGCCACCGACATCCCCGGCTTTGCCGTGGATGAGCCCGTCGAATCCCTCGGCGAGCATCTGAAACTGCCCGCGTTTCTCGAAAAGCATCGCGGCGAGATTGAGCGCGTGTTGCCGGCGCTCGACACTGAAAAGGTGACGTCATGAGTAACGACCTGTCCCACATTCATCGCTTCGCGCCGGGCAACCGGCGCGAGGCAACGCCGCTCCTGCTGCTGCATGGCACCGGCGGTGACGAAAGCGACCTGCTCCCGCTCGGCGAGGCGATTGCGCCGGGTGCAGCACTGCTCTCGCCCCGCGGTCAGGTGCTGGAACACGGCATGCCACGCTTCTTTCGCCGGCTCGCCGAAGGCGTGTTCGACGAGGACGACGTGGTCAGTCGCGCCAACGAGCTCGCGGACTTCATAGTCGAAGCCCGCAAGCGCTACGGGCTCAAAGCACCGATCGCGCTCGGCTATTCCAACGGCGCCAATATCGCCGCGGCAATGATGCTGTTACGCCCCGAGGCGCTGGCCGGCGGCATATTGTTGCGGGCGATGGTGCCGCTACGTGACGCGCCGATGGCAGATCTCGCAGCCAAGCCGGTACTGATCGTGTCGGGCCAATCCGACCCGATCATCCCGCCGAGCAATTCGCAACGGCTGGCTGTGATGCTGACAAAGGCGGGGGCCGATGTGCAGCATCGCACGTTGCCCGTCGGGCATCAGCTCTCGCAGGCAGATCTGACCATTGCGAAAGAATGGTTGGGGAATGTTGAAGCAACGAACCAAGCCGCGGCATAACCTCTCCCCGCCTGCGGGGAGAGGTCGAAGGCGAGCGCAGCGGAGCCTTCGGGTGAGGGGGAGTTAGTGGTTTGCGCTTAAGTGTATCATGCGCTCCCCCTCACCCGGCTTTCACGCGCTCCGCGCGCTTCAGCCGACCTCTCCCCGCCAAGCGGGGAGAGGTAAGAAGGCCAACTACAAGTTCGCGCCGCTGAACATCTCGCTATACCAATCCGCAATCAGCTTTGGATTGATGCGACCATCGACGATGAACACCCCCTGCGCGCCATCGGCAACCCAACGCTTTACCGCATCGAGATCGGCGAGCGTCCGCACAACAACGCCATCGGCGCCATATCCGCGCGCAATGGCCGCAAAATCGGTCACCGGAAATTGCGCCATACCCGCATTGTAGCCTTCCGGCCCGAAGTGATGCACCTCGGCGCTGTAGGCGCTGTCGTTATAGATGAAGATGCAGATGCGCTTCTTCAGCCGCACCGCGGTCTCAAGTTCCGCGATCGACATCAGAAAACCGCCATCGCCGACGGCCAGCACAGTCAGCCGCTCCGGCTGCGTCACTGCCGCACCGATCGCGCCGGCAAGGCCGAGACCGATGGACTGGAACGCAATCGGAATGCACCAACCCTTGTGGTCGGGCGCTGAAATATAGCGCGTCACCCAGCCGACAAAATGGCCGCCGTCGACAACGACCGTGCGATCCTTCGGCAGGATATCGTCCATCGCCTTGCTCAGCGTGCGCGGATCGATGTGGTCGGCAGTGCTGGTGTCGTCATAGGCCAGATTGTGGTTGCCCCTGGCAGTCATCACCGCGGCAACCGCTGGCGTGCGCCAGCCGGCCTCGCTGGGCGGCGTCTTATCAAACGCCTGCAACACGGCAGTGGCCACAGCCGATGCATCGCCTTCGAGCTCGAGATCGACCGGGCGATGCACGCCGATGCGGCCCTTCTCGACATCGATCTGCACGAGCTGAGCATAGTCCGAAATCAGCTTGCCCTTCTTCGTGGTCCACATGTTCAGCGACATGCCGAAAGCAAGGATCATGTCGCTCTGCGCGATCAGCTCAGCCGTTGCTTTCGAGGAGAAGCCTCCGGCCACGCCGAGATTCCACGGATGACCGGAAAACATCCCATGCGCCTGCAACGACGTCGCCAGCAACGCGCCAAGTTTGTCGGCCAGTTGAACCAGCAGCGGCTGCGCATCGGCCACGACAGCGCCATGACCCGCCAGAATCAGCGGTCGCTTCGATGTCCGGATCGTCGCAACAAGTTCATCCAGCTTCGCCGGATTGATCGTGACCCGCGGCATGATCGGCAAATGCTTCTTGCCCATCGTTGCCGTGACCGGCATCTCCTGCACATTGATCGGCAGGCTGAGCACGACCGGCTTGCGCTCGCGCAGAGCCACCGAGGCTGCTTTCCAGGTGTCGGCGTAAGCGCTCTGTGCATCGGTGATCTGACGCCACTCGCCGCCGACCGCGTGAACGAGTTCCGACTGATTGAAGGCAAATGCCGACTGCTTGTCGCCGAGCACAACGTCACCTGCGAGAACGAGCAAAGGCGTGTCGCTCTTGGCCGCTTCGCCGATGCCGGTGATCGCATTAGTCAAACCCGGCCCGGCCGTTACGCTGACGATGGTCAGGTCGCGCGTCAGACGCGCCGCCACATCGGCCATGCTTACCGCGCCGCCTTCGTGGCGCGCAGCGACAAACTCGACACCGAACTCGGTCAATCCGAGCGTCACCTTGAAATTTGCGCCCCCGACGAGGCCGAAACAGCGCTTGGCGCCGATGTCGGCGATCGCGCGTGCGACTTCGCGCCAGACGGTCGAGTTGGCTGGGGTGTGGTCGAGAACTGCAGCGGATGAGGATGTCATGAGGTCACTTTGCACCGATCGCGATCTCCTCGACATTCAAGGATCGGGCCAAAGTAGTTTAGGTCTAAAGGAATTGCCATATGTCGATCGCGCTGGCCCAATCACGTGATCGGGAGAGCGGAACAGACGCAAAAATGCCATCTGCGGTGATCCGCAGTGGCCAATTCCGCGCAGATACAGCCTTATTTGAGGGCAGATCGACGGGCGGCTACGCCCGTCCGGCGATCACCATGCTGTGCAGATCGTCGGCCATCTTCGGCGCAGCCGCGCCTTCAAGCGACGATCGCAGGGCCTCGATATCGGCATCCGGGACCGGGCGCCATCCGCAGGGGCACTGGCCGTCCTGATGGGCCGCCGCAACTTCGCGATAGGTCGAACCGATCGCGGTGGCCAGAAGACGCATCACCACATCGGGCGGCAGACGCGAACTGTCGAGCACGCGGCAGAACGTCGTCATGATGGCCTGGTTGAGATAGGTCTGTGCCGAATTCTCATCGGTGATATCGGAGACCTTGACCTGCTGCGGAAGCATGCGCGTATCCTTTGCGACCCCTGCGTTTGTCTAGGCCGCGGTCACGTCATGCTCAACCGGTTTCGGGTCGACTGGCCTTAGAAGCCCTCAAGCCTGTCATGTTTTGAATGGCTCAAAACAGGATGTATCGTGCGCACACCGCTATTCAGCTGCAGCCTGCGCTTGTCCCGCGCTGGCATCGAGATGCATGGCCTCGATACGTCTCACCTTGCTGATAGAACCCATGATCAGCGGCACGCGCTGATGGATCGCCGTCGGCGCGAGATCGAGAATACGCGCGCGGCCCGTGGTCGCACCGCCGCCGGCCTGTTCGACAATGAAGGCCATCGGATGCGCTTCATAGACAAGACGCAGCCGGCCATCGGCATAGCCCTTGCGCGCATCGGACGGATAGAGAAACACGCCGCCGCGGATCAGGATGCGATAGGCCTCGGCGACCAAGGCTGCGATCCAGCGCATATTGAAATTCTTGCCGCGCGGGCCATCGACGCCTGCGAGGCACTCTTCGACGAAGTCGCGCACCGGCGCTTCCCAGTGGCGATGGTTGGACGCATTGATGGCATATTCCGAGCACTCGGCCGGGATCTGCACGCGCTGGCGAATGCGCTTGTAGCTCCCAGCGGCGCGATCGAGCGTGAAGATTTCGACGCCATCACCAAGCGTGAGGACCAGCGATGTCTGCGGACCATAGACGACGAAGCCGGCAGCAATCTGCGCGCTGCCTTTTTGCGTGAATGGGATCGCGCCCTTCGACGTCGGCATGATCGAGAAGATCGTGCCCACCGTCATATTGGTTTCGATATTCGACGACCCATCGAGCGGGTCATAGGCAATGTCGAGCAAGCCGCCGTCGCGGATATCCGCCGTCTCGGCTTCCTCGGAGGCCAGCGCTGCCCACGACACTGATTTCAGTGCCGCGCGAACGATCTCATCGGCGCGGACATCGAGATCCTTCTGCACATCGCCATCGGCATTCTGCGCGCCCTGCGCCTCGCCGGTAATTCCGGCCAGCGCACCGCAGCCGATCAGGTCGGAGATTTCGATGGAGGCCTTGGCGAAGGCATCGACCGCAGCAGCCACGGCCAGCCGCAGCGGGTCCTGTCCGGCATAGTCAGCCGTATATCGGGACAGGGGCATGTGGTCGGTCATCGCAATCTCCGCAAAATACTGGGCTCCTTCTGGCACATGGCCGCGTCCGGAAGGCCCGGGAATGGCAGAAATGGGCCATTTTGCCCACAGATATTGACCGGCTGGGCCAAATAAAGGAACTTTCGTAAAAATTAGGCGGCGAAAGTTTTCCTTATATGACGAAGCGCTTCCGCGACATCTCGATCCGCCAGCTGCGTGCACTGACCGCGGTTGCCGCCAGCGGCAGTATTACGGCGGCAGCTTTGAAGCTGCGTCTGACACAGCCGGCTGTCACCTTGCAACTGCGCAACCTGCAAGGCCTCGCCGGCCTGCCGCTGATCCAGCGCACCGGCGACGGAATGGTCCTGACCGATGCCGGCCGCGAGGTGCTGGCGCTGTCGGAACGGATCGAGGCGGCGATGGCCGCCTGCGCAACATCGCTGGACATGATGGCCGGCAAAACAGGCGGGCGCATCTCCATCGGCGCCGTCAGCACCGCGAAATACTTCGTGCCCTTCGCCATCTCGGCCTTCGCCAAGCTCCATCCCAAGATCGAGATCTTGCTGACGGTCGGCAATCGCGAGGAGACCATCGCAGGCCTGCGCAACTACGATCTCGATATCGCGATCATGGGCCGGCCGCCGGCCGGAATCGACATGGATGTGAACCTGATCGGCGATCATCCGCATGTGATCATCGCACCGAGCGACCATCCCCTCGCGGGCAAGGTGCGCCTCACCATGAGCGATCTTGCAGGCGAGACTTTCCTGACGCGTGAGCCCGGCTCAGGCACGCGCGGATTGATGGAGCAACTGTTCGAGAGCGCAGGCTTGCGCGCCACGATCGGCATGGAGATGGACAGCAACGAGACCATCAAACAGGCCGTGATGGCCGGGCTCGGCATCGCCTTCATCTCCGCGCATACGGTGGCCACCGAACTGGAGCAGCGGCGACTGGTGATGCTGGATGTGATCGGCCTGCCGATCATCCGGCAATGGTTCGTGCTCAACCGCAAGGACAAGGTGCTGCTGCCGCCGGCGCAGGCGATGCGCGCATTCCTCGCCGCACAGGGCGCGCAGTTTCTGCCTGCGACGGAAACCGGAAAATCTGCGCCGGTACGCCGCAAGTCTCGCAGCCGCGCGCTGTAGCGACAGGCCAGGCCTCACCTTGTGGCATCCAGCGAGGGTGATATGGTGTCGCCAGCCCGAGCGCCAACACATCCCTTTATCAGTCATCGGAGAATTCAATGCCTGCTGCCTCGGCAGATAGCACTGCGCCCGTCAGCGCCGTGACCGCCCTTTATCTCGGCACCAAAGTGCTTCACACCGAAGCCGAGCGCTCCGGCATCATCAAGGACATGTTGCGCGGCGACGTCAGCCGCAAGGGCTATGTCCTGCTGCAACGAAACCTGCTGGCGGCCTATCAGGCGCTGGAAGCCGGACTTGAGAGCCATCGCGACACGCCAGCGCTCGCCGCACTCGCCCAGTATCGGTTCGATCGTGCATCGGCGATGCAAGCCGATCTCAATGTGCTGTGCGATGGCGATTTCTCCGCTGTGCCGATGCTGCCTGCCGGCGAAGCCTATGCCAAGCGCATCGCGGATGCCGCGAAGGGCGACGGCGAATTGCTGATTGCCCATGCCTATACGCGCTATCTCGGCGATCTCTCCGGCGGCCAGATTCTCAAGCGCCTGCTCGCCAAGAAGCCCGGCCTCGCGCCGGAGGAATTGTCGTTCTACGACTTCCCGGCCTATGCCGATTTGGCAGCGCTGAAGTCGGACTATCGCAACGCGCTCGACGAGGCCGGCAAGCTTGCCAAGAATCCGCAGGCGATCATCGATGAAGGCTCGGTGGCGTTCCAGCTCAACACCGATCTGTCCTGGGCGGTGCAGGGTGCGATCGAAGCGGAGCAGGTGGCTTCTTAGCCTCTCCCCGCCTGCGGGGAGAGGTCGACTTTCACATGCGAAGCATGTGGAAGACGGGTGAGGGGGAGCCAGTGTTTCACTCTCTGGCTCCCCCTCATCCGTCTTGAATGACCTTCGATCATTCAAGACACCTTCTCCCCGCAAGCGGGGAGAAGGAAATTACTTCCAGCTGACCAGCGGCGGCATCGAGCTCAGAATATTCTCGACGTTGCCGCCGGTCTGCAGGCCGAACATCGTGCCCTTGTCGTAGAGTAGATTGAACTCGACATAGAGCCCGCGCGTTTCGAGCTGCTGCGCGCGCTCTTCCTCGGTCCAGGCTTCCTGCATCCGTGCGCGCACGATGCGCGGATAGACATCGAGGAAGGCCGAGCCGACATCACGCGTGAACGCAAAGTCGTTCTCGAAATCGCCGGTGTTGAGCTGATCGAAGAAGATGCCGCCGACGCCGCGCGCCACGCCGCGATGCGGCAGGAAGAAGTAATCATCGGCCCAGGCCTTGAATTTCTTGTAGTAAGCGGGGTCATGCGCATCGCAGGCGCCGCGCATCGCATCATGGAACGTGATCGTATCCGGCGCATCGGCCTTGCGCTGCTCGGGCAGCATTGGCGTCAGATCCGCGCCGCCACCGAACCAGCCCACCGCCGTCGACAGAAACCGCGTGTTCATGTGCACGGTCGGCACGCGCGGGCTGCGCGGATGCATGATCAGGCTGATGCTGCTGGAGACGTAATCGAGCTGCGATCCGCCGCCGGGCATTTGCCGCGCCATTTCCGGCGACAGCTTGCCGTTCGCGCTTGAGGTGTGGATGCCGATCTTCTCGAACAGGCGACCGCCCGAGAGGAAGCCGCCGACGCCGCCGCCGATGCCCGTCGCGCGGGTCCACGGCTTGTAGGTGAACGTGGCCGGCGTGCCCGGAAACAGCGCCTGCGGCGCCTCGCGCTCCAGCGCCTCGATCTCGGCGCAGATGCGGTCGCGGAGGGATTCGAACCAGACCTTGGCGCGGGTGCGGTTCTGTTCGATTTCTGGACTGACGATCGGGGTCATGATGTTCATGGTCTTTTCGCTCATGATGTTCGTACAGTCTATATGCCGCCTGCGGCGCGATGACACCTTGAGATGCGTCAAAACGTGAGGTGAATCGCCGGTTTTGCCGAATTGCCGCGCCTCGCCAAGAGCGAAGCGGCGGTGTATCAGAGGCGGCAAAATCATGCCTTTCGGCACCAGTTTCCGGAACCCAAGCATTTGACCCAGTCCACGCCCCACAAGCCGTTCCTCGATGTCCTCGCCGGCCAGCGCCAGGCGGTGCCGCCGCTCTGGATGATGCGACAGGCCGGGCGTTATCTGCCCGAATATCGCGAGGTCCGCGCGCAGGCCGGCGGTTTCCTCGATCTGTGTTTCAATCCGGATTTCGCCACCGAAGTGACGCTGCAGCCGATCCGGCGCTTCGGCTTCGATGCCGCGATCATCTTCTCGGATATCCTGGTGATCCCCTATGCGCTCGGCCGCTCGGTGCGTTTCGAGGTCGGTGAGGGCCCGCGGCTCGATCCGCTGGATACGCCCGAGAAGGTTGCGACGCTTTCGCCCGAAGCGGATTTCAACAAGCTCGAACCGGTGTTCGAAGCGCTGCGCCGCGTGCGCGCGCAGCTCGATCCGAAGATTACGCTGATCGGATTCTGCGGCGCGCCCTGGACCGTTGCGACTTACATGGTTGCCGGCAAGGGCACGCCGGATCAGGCACCGGCGCGGATGATGGCCTATCGGCATCCGGAGGCCTTCGCAAAAATCATCGACACCATCGTCGAGAACTCGATCACTTACTTGCTCAGTCAGCTCAACGCCGGCGCCGACGTGCTGCAGATCTTCGATACCTGGGCCGGCATACTGCCCGCGGCGGAATTCCAGCGCTGGTCGGTGGAGCCGACCAAGCGCATCATCGCAGGTGTGCGTGCAAAGGCGCCGAATGCGAAGATCATCGGCTTCCCGCGCGGCGCCGGCGCGCTGCTGCCGAGTTATGTCGGCGCCACCGGTGTCGATGCCGTGAGCATCGACTGGGCCGCCGAGCCGTCCTTCGTGCGCGAACGGGTGCAGAGCCACGTCGCCGTGCAGGGCAATCTCGATCCGCTGGTACTGATCGCCGGTGGCGCCGCGCTCGATCGCGCCGTCGATGACGTGCTGGCGAATTATGCCAGCGGACGCTTCATCTTCAATCTCGGCCACGGCATCCAGCCGGAAACGCCAATCGCCCATGTGGAGCAGATGGTGAAGCGGGTGCGGGACTATCGGGGGTAACACCCCGCGCAACTCGTAGGATGGGTAGAGCCAACGGGTCGCGCAAAGCGCGCCCGATGATAAACTCCGCGAAACCCATCGCTTTCCTGGCTTGCAATTGATGGGTTTCGCTTCGGCGCAAACGCGCCTGCGCTCTACCCATCCTACGCCTCACTCTCTCGTTCGTCATGGCCGGGCTTGACCCGGCCATCCATCTTTCTTGTGCGACGGTGTGCGGGCCAAGCTGGATCCCCGGGTCAAGCCCGGGGATGACACCTGTGGTGCGGCGCCTCATCGCGCCGTCGCGGATTCAACTGTCAAACAGCCACTGCTCTTCAGACATGCGTCATCGCCCCCATTGTTTGCGGCGCGGGGGCGCCGTCGTCGCTTGCATCCCCGCCCCCTTGTGAGAGGGCGTGCGGAACGCCGGGTGCCCGTTGCACCCTTGGGCCTGATGCGATGCGGTCTTCCGCAATTGAGTGTGCATCAGGACTTTCGGAGGCGCCGAGCAAGTGCCCGACGTTCCGCCTGCGGTGTTTTTTCGGTTGCTTGCACTTTGCCTCGACGAACGCTCCGATCGCGAATTAAAGTCCCAAGGCGATGGGAAGGGAGCCTCAAGCGAGTAAGCCGAACGCGTTTTGACTTGGTCGTCCGTCACACTGTCCAGGGGTCTTTCCATCCGAAGGTCGGCCGTCTCCTTGCCAGTGGCAGTGCTGGCGCAGATCCGTCCTGCCCGAAGACAGACGTTCCCCCATGAACCGCGTGACGCCGCATCTCCGGCGTCCACCGCATCCCACCCCGCGAACGTGACGATCGCGATCGCCCCTCTCGGTGGGGCAGGACGGAGGGGAATATAAACCTGATAGAGATGCTGTCAACTGGGATAGGAAAAAATGTTTGACCGCTGTCTTGCCGCCCCACACCGTCATTCCCCGGCAAACCAATTGGTTTGCCTGAGGGCGCGAGAGACGCCGAAGGCGGCGTATCGCGAACCTCAGCCACTCCAATTGGCGTGGCTGGGAATCCCAGCATGTTCAGCGGAAAACACTCCGGGATTCCGGGTTCGCGTGCGGCTGGCGCCGCCCACGCCCCGGAATGACGAGGAGGACGCGCAATACCGCGCGCACTACTTCGCCGCCTGCTTGCCGTCGACGAAGCTGACTTCCACGCCCTTCTTCACGGACGCACCGAGGCGCTCCACGTCCCAGTTGGTGAGACGCACGCAGCCATGGGAATCGCTCTTGCTGACGCGGGACGGATCCGACGTGCCGTGGATGCCATAACTCTTCTCCGACAGGCCGATCCACATGGCACCGACGGGATTGTTGGGGCCGCCATTGATGGTGAAGGGCTTCGACGATTCCACGCCCTTGAACTTGTATTTCGGATCGTAACGATAGACCGGATTGGCGTGAACCGACGTCACTTTCAGTGCACCCGATGGCGTCGGCTTCTCCTCGCTGCCGACGCTGGCAGGATAGAAGGCGAGCAACGCGCCGTCCTTGGCGAAGGCCTTGACGGTCTGGCGGGCCTTGTCGACCTCGAGACGGCTGACCTTGTCCGGCTTGCGATCCGACAGCTTGACGATGGTGATGGTCTCACCGGCCTTGTCGAACTTTGCTTTGGGATTGAGCGTCTCGAGCAGATCCTGGCTCATATGGAAGCGTTCGCCGAGGGCTTCGCTGGCGCTGGTGTAGTCCAGCTTCTTCAGCGATTTCATCTCTTCCATCTTGACCGGAAGCTTGTCAAGGAATGGGCCCTTCACGTCCTTCTCGGTTAGCACATAGTCAGTCATGACCGGGTCCGATGATCCCGCCTGCAGCTTCGCCCAAATCTCCGGCGTCAGCGCCTTGCCGGACGGCAGGCTGTTGGCTTCCGCAAAAGCCAGCAGTGCCTTCTCCACATTGTCGCCGAACATCCCGTCGATCTCGCCCGGCGAGAAATGCGCGCGGTCGAGCAGCACCTGGAGCTTCACCGCCAGCGGGCTGAGCTTCTCGTCGGGCGGCAGCTTGCCGGTGAAATTGGCGGCGTTGATCGTCTCGGCATTGAAAGCCCTGGACGGCTTGTCGGAATCCTTGGCGAGGGCTGCGTCCTGCGCCAGCAGCGACAGTCCGACCGCGACGATGAGGCTGCGCATAGCGTCTCTTTCCGGCTGAGTGATGGATGATGCGCACGGGCGCATCTCTCCAAGACAAAGCCAAGAACCGCTTCTGGTTCCATCCTGACGCGATGCACCCCGTGATCGCGCTCTACCGCCCCTTCTCTTTCCGCCACGCTGCGAAATCCACCAGCGTTTGCTCATCGGTCGCCGGATAGAGCCCGAAGATGCCCTTGCCCTTCTGCACCTGTTCGGTGACGAAATCCTCGAAGGCGGTCATCTCGAAGGCCTCGTTGGCGATCTCGTCGGCAAGATGCGCGGGGATGACGATGACGCCATCGCAGTCGCCGAGGATCACGTCGCCGGGAAACACCGGCGCATCGCCGCAGCCGATCGGACCGTTGATCTCGATGGCCTGATGCAGCGTCAGATTGGTCGGGGCGCTCGGACGATGGTGATAGGCCGGGAAGCCGAGTTTGGCGATCTCGGCGGAATCGCGAAAGCCGCCATCGGTGATGACACCGGCAACGCCGCGTTGCGCCAGACGGTTGATCAGGATCGCGCCGGCGGACGCCGCACGCGCATCCTTGCGGCTGTCCATCACCAGCACGGCACCGGGCGGGCAATCCTCGACAGCCTTGCGCTGGGGATGCGAGCGATCCCTGAACACGTCGAGCTTGTTGAGATCCTCGCGCGCCGGCATGTAGCGCAGCGTGAAGGCCTCGCCGACCAGTGTCGGCTGGTCGGGGCCGAGTGGATGGACGTCCTGGATGCATTGCGCGCGGAAGCCGCGTTTGTAGAGCGCGGTGGCCACGGTTGCGGTGGAGATGGTCTTGAGTTTGGCGCGGGTCGCGTCGCTGAGCTTGGTCATGGGATCACTCACTCAATAAATCACGGGTTCTTTGACCGGCGCGCCGAAGTCAGTGCGCAGGAAGTCGAAGTCGCAGCCTTCATTGGCCTGCTGGATATGTTTGGTGAACATCCAGCCATAGCCGCGTTCGTAGTTGCGCTCCGGGGCTTTCCACGCGGCGCGACGCTTTTCCATTTCGGCATCGGAGATGTCGAGATTGATCGTGCGCGCATCGACGTCGAGGGTGATCATGTCGCCATTCTCGACCAGCGCCAGCGGGCCGCCGATGAAAGATTCCGGCGCCACATGCAGGATGCAGGCGCCGTAGCTGGTGCCGCTCATGCGCGCATCGCTGAGGCGCACCATGTCGCGCACGCCCTGCTTCACCAGCTTCTTCGGGATCGGCAGCATGCCCCATTCCGGCATGCCCGGCCCGCCCTGCGGACCCGCATTGCGCAGGATCAGCACGTGGTCGGCCGTGACATCGAGGCTCTCGTCGTCGATCGCCTTCTTCATGCTGGGATAGTCGTCGAACACCATCGCCGGGCCGGTGTGCTTGAGGAAGCGCGGCTCGCAGGCTGACGGTTTGATGACGCAGCCATCGGGCGCGAGGTTGCCCTTCAGCACCGCGAGCGCGCCCTCGGCGTAGATGGGATCTTTGACGGTTCGGATGACGTCGTCATTATAGACTTCAGCGCCGGCGATGTTTTCACCCAGCGTCTTGCCGGTGACGGTCATCACATCAAGATGCAGGTGCTCCTTGATGCGGCTCATCAGTCCCGGCAGGCCGCCGGCATAGAAGAAATCCTCCATCAGATATTTGTCGCCGGACGGGCGGACATTGGCGATCACGGGCACCTTGCGGCTGGCGATCTCGAAATCGTCGAGGCCGATATCCTGACCGGCGCGGCGCGCCTGCGCGATCAGATGGATGATCGCATTGGTGGAGCAGCCCATCGCCATGGCCACCGTGATCGCGTTCTCGAAGGCCTTGCGCGTCTGGATCTTCTGCGGTGTCAGATCTTCCCACACCATTTCGACGATGCGGCGGCCGCATTCGCTGGCCATGCGGATGTGACCGGCGTCTGCAGCGGGGATCGACGATGCGCCCGGCAGCGTCATGCCGATGGACTCCGCGATCGCCGTCATGGTCGAGGCCGTGCCCATGGTCATGCAGGTACCGTAGCTGCGGGCAATGCCGCCCTCGACCTCGACCCATTCCTTGTCGGAGATCTTGCCGGCGCGGCGCTCGTCCCAGTATTTCCAGGCGTCGGAGCCGGAGCCCAGCGTCTTGCCCTTCCAGTTGCCGCGCAGCATCGGGCCAGCCGGCAGATAGATCGCGGGATAGCCCGCGCTGGTGGCGCCGAGCAGCAGACCCGGTGTGGTCTTGTCGCAGCCGCCCATCAGCACCACGCCATCGACGGGATGGCCGCGCAACAGTTCCTCGGCGTCCATGGCCAGCATGTTGCGATAGAGCATCGTGGTCGGCTTCAGGAAGCTCTCCGACAGCGACAGCGCCGGCAGCTCCATCGGGAAGCCGCCAGCCATCAGGATGCCGCGCTTCACATCATCGACGCGGGTCTTGAAATGCATGTGGCACGGCTGCGCTTCCGACCAGGTATTGAGAATGGCGATGACGGGACGCCCGGCCCACTCCACCGGCGCATAGCCTTGCTGCATGGCGCGCGAGCGATGGCCGAAGGCACGCAGGTCGTCCGGCGCGAACCAGCGTGCGCTGCGGAGTTGATCGGGGGTCTTCTTGTGGCCCGGCATAATTCCATCCCTGTTTCTTTTTGCTTTGGCACGACTTACTTTTGCACGATGCGAACCAGTCAAGCCGGTCGAGTGTGCCGGATTCGACTGTAGCGGTTCAAGACCGCCTGGCCAATGTCCGGTCCGGCGCCTGTGCGTCTGCCAGCCGATGCGCTTCCAGTGCCTCGGCATAGAGTGCGAGACCTTCGGCCACCTTCTGACGCTGGGCCGGGGCCAGTTGCTGCAAGGCATTGGTGACCTGCCGCTGCCCATAGGCCTCGATGGCCTCGCGGGTCCGCCGCCCCTTGGCCGTGAGCAACAGCCGCTTGACGCGGCCGTCGCCGGCACTGGCGGCTTCCTTCAATTCGCCCGCGTCGATCAGCTTGCGGATCATCCGGCTGACGCTGGATTTCTCCAGCCCGAGAAACGCGGATAATTCGACCGCAGTCATCGCCTCGCGCGCGCCGATCTCCAGCAGCGTATGCACCGCCGATGGCGGATAGTCGGTCGCTGCAACCGTTGCCTGCATGAAACCGAGTTCGCGCACCATCAGACGCGACGCGGCGCGGATGTGATCAATCAAATCGGCGTCAATATCGGACAATCGCAGGCTCCTTGACGATAGTTGCATGATACAACTATATTGCTGGCGACGAATAACGACCGTGTTAGCACGATCCGTGCAAGGAATGATCATGACAACCAGCGCTGCCCAGTTCCGCCCCCGCGACCGCATGGCCGGACGCATCTGCCTCGTGACCGGCGGCGGCACCGGCATCGGGCGGGCGGCCGCGCTGCTGATGGCGCAGGAAGGCGCAGCTGCAGTGGTGATCGCAGGCCGTCGCGAGGCCGAGGGACAGGCCGCCGCCGAAGACTGCGGCCGGTTCGGTGCCAAAACGCTGTTCGTGCGCACTGACGTAACCGAGGAGACCGAGGTCGCCAGCCTGGTGCAGGCTGTGATGTCCCGTTTCGGGCGGCTCGACGTGGCCTTCAACAATGCCGGTTATCAGGAACGGCGCGCGCCGGTCGAGCAGCAGACAGAGGCGGTCTATGACACCGTGTTCGATGCCAATGTCCGCTCGGTGTTTCTTGGCCTGAAGCATCAGATCCAGGCCATGGAACTGAATGGCGGCGGCCGCATCGTCATCAACGCGTCGGTGAGCGGCATCCGCAATCCCAATCCCGGCCTTGCGCTATATTCTGCATCGAAAGCGGCGGTGATCTCACTGATGCGTTCGGCAGCGATGGAATGCGGGCCGCGCGGCATCCGCATCAATGCGGTGGCGCCGGGCCGCGTCGTCACCGACATGATGCTGGCCTCGGGGATCGCCGACATGTCGGCCGTCGCAGCCGGCCTGCCGATCCGGCGTATGGGCCAGCCGCATGAAGTCGCCGAAGCCGTGGTGTGGCTCGCGTCCGACGATGCCGGCTACATCGTCGGCCATGTGTTATCGGCGGATGGCGGCTTCAGCGCGACCTGACGACATTCACGCATCATTGCGTTGCAACAGACGAGCGGGACTGCAGAGCAGCACCGTGTGACTTGCAACGGCCAGGCCCTTGGCAACGTCCCTGCCATCGTCAAAGATCACAAGCCGATTGCCAAAGCCACCGCGACAGGTCAGCCTGAGGCGATGGAGATGGATCTGCGCGCCGCGTTCTGCCACCGCGCAACATCGGCATATGTCATGACGATCCGGAGTATCTGACCGACCAACGACATCACCCACATACATAATCCGGCAACGACCGGGCGGACGAAACGGATGCCTGCATCAATGACAGGCACCGCAAAGGGAAAACACAGGGAGGAAGTCAAGATGAGCATTTCTCGTCGTGGAATTCTGTTGGGCGGCGCCGGCGCACTCGGCGCAGCAAGTTTTCCACTCGCACGTCCCGCCATTGCGCAATCGTCCGAACCGATCAAGATCGGCTGGCTCGCCGCCATGACCGGACCGAGTTCGGCGCCGACCGTCGGCTTCAACCGCGGCGTCACATTTGCCACGGAAGCCATCAATGCCGCCGGCGGCGTCAAGGGCCGCAAGATCGAGATCATCACGCGCGACACGCAGGGCGATCCGACCAAGGCCGTCAACGCCACGCAGGAGTTGATTAGCCAGGCCAAGGTCCACGCAATCTGGGGACCGGTGAATTCAGGCGAAGCGCTGGCCACGACGCCACTGATGGCGCGCGCCAAGATGCCGGATCTTCATCCCTGCGTCGTCGATACGCTGATCGACCCCGCGAAATTCCCCGCCGCATTTCGCATCGCGCCGTCGAACGGCCAATGGGACGACGCCGTCCGTAACTACTGTCTCAAGGTGCTGAAAGTCAGCAAGATCGCCGTGATCGGCGACACCACCGGCTACGGCGTCACCGCGGTGAAAGCCTCGGTCGAGGCCTTCAAGAAAGACGGCGCCGACGTGGTCTACAGCGCCAATATCGACGCCACCCAGCCCGACATGACGCCGGATATGCTGCGCGCCAAGAATGCCGCTGCGCAGGTCATCGTGGTGTGGAGCGTTTCCACCGGCATGGAAGCGCGCATGTTCAACACCCGCGCATCGATGGGTTGGGACGTTGCCTTTGTCGGCCATCCGTCGCTGGCATCCGGCGAACTCGCCAGCCTGATCGAGAAGCCTGCCAACTGGGAGAAGGTCTATGCCATCGGCTACAAGAGCTGCAGTTACGATTCAGCCGGCAAACTGCCGCCGAAGAGTCAGGATCTCGTCGATCGCCTGAACAAGGCCAAGGTGCCGCTCAACGACACGCTGCTGTGGTGGATTGCCGGCGGGATCGACGCGGTCGAGCTGATCGCCAGGGCTGTCGAAGCCAGCGGATCGACCGACAGCGAGGGCATCGTCAAATACTGGAACTCGCTGACCAAATATCCCGGCTATTTCGGCAACTATTCGTTTTCACCCACACAGCACAACGGCTATCCGACCGACGAGATCGTGATGTCGGAAGCGCGCTCTGCCAAGAACGGCACCTTCGCCCTCGCCCCCGGCTACTCATAGACCGGCGCGAGGACGACACGCATGCTCGGCTCGATCATAGCTTCAGGCCTCGCGGCGGGCGCAATCTATGCGCTCGTCGGCATCACCTACAACACGATGTTCTCGACCTCGCGGGTGATGAGCTTCACCGCCGGACAGCTCGCCATGCTCGGCGGCGTGTTCGGCTCGTTGTTCATGCTGAAAATGGGGATGCCGACCCTGGTCGGCTTCGCCCTGACGCTGGTCGCCTGCGCGATCATCGGCGTTATCACCGAATTCGTCGCGGTGCGGCCGGTGCTCAAAAGCCTCGAGCAGCATCTTTACGTGCTGTCGACACTGGCGCTGGCATTGATGATCCAGCAGGTCACCGCGATCAAATGGGGCACCGAGCCGCAGCCCTTCCCGCGCATCGTCGGTCTCGGTACTGGCGTGTGGGACGAGAAATTCTGGCTGCCGGTGGTGGCCTGCGGCCTCACCATTCTCGGCCTCGAATATCTCTATCGCCGCACGCTGGTGGGCCACGCCTTCATGGCCATCGCGGAAGACAACTTTGCGGCGCGTGCGCTCGGCCTGCCGGAGCGTAACCTGCGCGTGGCGAGCTATGCGCTGGCTGGCGTGATCGGCGGCGTGGCGGGCTTCGCCGGCGGCGAACTGATGCTGGCCTTCTTCGCCAATGGCGCGCTGTTGAACTTCTACGGCTTCGTGCCGGTGGCGCTCGGCGGCCTCGGCAACAATCGCGGCGCGCTGATCGGCGGCCTCGCGCTCGGCCTGTTCCAGCAGGCGGCGAATTTCCTGGTTGGTGGCATCTTCTCGTCGGTCGCGGTGTTCGCGATCTTCATCATCGTGTTGCTGGCAGCGCCGCAGGGCCTGTTCGGCTCCGCAACGGCGCGGAGGGTGTGATGACGGCGATCACCGATATTCCGACATCGCGCGACGCCACGACCAGACATTCCGTGCTGCCCGCACTACTGCCCTTCCTCGGCGTGTTCGCGCTGGCGATGATCCTGCCTTTCGTCAGCAACGATTACTGGGCGCTGATCGGCACCCGCGCCGCGATCTACTGGGTGCTGGTGGCCGGGCTCAATCTCGTCGTCGGTTTCGCCGGCCATCTCGCCATCGGCTATGTGGCACTACTGACGCTGGGTGCCTACACGACCAGCGTACTCGCCGCCGGCAATGTGCTGCCGCCGGTGCCGATCTATGGCGCGCTGATCATTGCAAGCTGCGTCGGCGCGGTGTTCGGCGTCATCGTCGGCCTGCCGGCGATGCGGCTGCGCACCTTCTACTTCGCCATGACCACACTCGGCTTCGCCACCATCGTGACACAGATCGCGCTGGCCTGGCAGAGCGTCACCGGCGGCGGCATCGGCATCGTCGGCCCGGAATTCTCCGCGCCGTTCAACACGCCATGGGGCTTTTATTATCTGTGCATCGGCTTCGCGGCGGTGGCGACATGGCTCAGCGCCAATATCGCCTATAGCCGGTTCGGCCGCGCACTGATCGCGATCCGCGATGCGGATGTGGCGGCGGAAGCCACCGGCATTTCCAAACCGAAGCTGCTGGTGTCGATCTTCCTGCTCGCCGGCGCGATGGCGGCCTTTGCCGGCGGGCTGTTCGCCAGCCTGCAGACCTATATCACGCCGGATGCCTTCACCTTCGATCTCTCGGTCTTGTTCTTCATCGCCATCTTGATCGGCGGCCGCGGGTCAATTTTGGGCCCTATGCTCGGCACGATCATCCTCACCATCCTGCCGGAAATCGCAGCACCGCTCGCGGCGTGGTCGACCTTTCTCTATGCGGTGCTACTGTTGCTCATCGTACTCGTGATGCCCGGCGGCATCGCCGCGCTCTTGGATTTCAAGAGCCGCCGCCCGCTCGCCAGCAACCGCGCCATCGTGCCGCGCATCGCGGGACTGTCGGAGGTGCTGCGCAAGACGGCTACCACCAAGACGCTGACCCTGCGCGATGTGGTGCTCACTTTCGGCAATGTCCGCGCCATCGACGGGCTCGATCTCGACGTGAAGCCCGGCCAGATCCACGGGTTGATCGGCCCCAACGGATCCGGCAAGACCACCACGCTGAACGTGATCTCCGGCTACTACGCCGCCAAGGGCGGCACCATCACGCTCGGTGACGATGCGCTGCCGCCCGGCATGCCGGAACTACGTGCGGGCAAGGGTATCGCCCGCACCTTCCAGACGCCGCGCGTGATCGGCGAAGCCTCCGTGCTTGAGAATGTCATGGTCGGCGGCACCATCGAGGGCGAGGCGACATTTGCCGAGGCGCTGCTGTCGCTGCCGCGGCATCATCGTGACGAACGCAAGCTCGCCGCACAGGCGCGCGCCATGCTCGGCGTCGTCGGGCTGGAGGCGCTTGCCGATGTCCGCGCCGACCGCCTGCAGCACAGCGAATTGCGCTTCATCGAGATCGCCCGCGCCTTGATGCTGCAGCCGGACTTCCTGTTGCTCGACGAACCTGCCGCAGGCCTCTCCAGCGACGAAATCACGAGGCTCGGCGCGCTGATCAAGGCGATCAGCCGCCGCGGCACCGGCGTACTCTTGGTGGAACATCACGCCGACCTGATCTTCGACATCTGCGATCAGGTCACGGTGTTGAACCTCGGCAAGATCCTCGCCGCCGGCACGCCGGCCGAAATCCGCGTTCACAAGGAGGTCGTCAGTGCTTACCTCGGAGGCTGAACCGCTGCTCAGGGTCACCGCGCTGGAATCCGGCTACGGCAAGATCCGCGTGCTTCATGGCATCGACCTGCATATCGCCGCCGGCGAAGTGGTCACCCTGCTCGGCCCCAACGGCGCCGGGAAATCAACCTTGCTGCGCGCCATCTCCGGCCTGCTGCCGGTCAATGCGGCGAGCGTTCGCTTCGACGGCCGTGACATCAGCAACGGCACGCCGCGCGAGGCGGCGCGTGCCGGCCTCGTGCATGTGATCGAGGGCCACCGCGTGTTCACGCAGCAGACCGTGACCGAAAACCTGCTGCTCGCCGCCTACGACCTGCCGCGCGGCGAACGCAACGCGCGCGTCGACGAGGCGCTGTCGTTCTTTCCGGAGATCGCGGAGAAGCGCCATGAGCGCGGAGCGTCGTTGTCCGGTGGACAGCAACAGATGCTGGTAGTGGCGCAGGGACTGGTGCGGCGCCCGCGTCTTTTGATGCTGGACGAACCCTCTGCGGGCCTCTCGCCGGTGCTGGTCGACCGCGTGCTGACGGTGATCGCGCAACTGCAGAAGCAGGGCACCGCGGTGCTGCTAGTGGAGCAACTGGTGGAGAAAGCGCTGGCCGCCGCCAATCGCGTCTATGCCCTGTCGCAAGGGCGTATCGTGCTGGAGGCGACCACGTCTGAAGCGAACTTGCCGCAGCGGCTGGAGCGGGCCTATTTCGGGCACGAGGAAGCGGCCGTTTAACACGCCGTCATGCCCGGGCTTGTCCCGGGCATCCACGTCTTTTGCACACGCTGCCAAGACGTGGATGGCCGGGACAAGCCCGGCCATGACGTTGTGAGAGAACGGAGTCTGTCAGTACATCTCCGAGCAAGGGCCCGGGCAGTTCGCGTCAATCAATAATCGCCACCGCCCGCGTCCAACCCGCCGATGCCTTCTCGATTTTCACCGGGAAGCACGACACCATGAAGCCGGTGGACGGCAGTTGTTCGAGATTGTGCAGCTTCTCGATGTGGCAATAGCCGATATGACGGCCGGCCTTGTGGCCTTCCCAGATCAGGCTCGCATCTTTCGTCTCGGCATATTTCTTCGCGGTGTAAACGAAGGGCGCGTCCCAGCTCCAGCCGTCGATGCCAGTGAGGCGCACGCCCCGCTCCAGCAGATACATGGTGGCCTCATAGCCCATGCCGCAGCCGGAGATGACATAGTCCTGCTGGCCGTATTTGACGCCGGCAGACGTATTGACGACGACGATCTCCAGCGGGCTCAACGTATGGCCGATGCGCTTCAGCTCGTCCTCGACATCCTTCGCCGTCGCGACATAGCCATCGGGGAAATGCCGGAAGTCGAGCTTCACGCCGGGCTGGAAACACCAGTCCAGCGGCACTTCGTCGATGGTCCATGAGCGTTCACCGCGATTCATGGTGGGATGGAAATGATAGGGCGCATCGAGATGCGTGCCGTTATGGGTCGAGAGCTGCACCAGCTCCACCGCCCAGCCCTGCCCGTCCGGCAGATCCTCGGCCTTCAGCCCGTCGAAGAACTGCAGCATCCGCGGCAGGCCCTGCTGGTGATCGACATAATTGATAGTAGGATGATTACCCGGCGGATCGGCGGGGACGTCATTCTGCAGGGGAACGGAAATGTCGATGAGGCGACGGGGCATGGGATTTCCTCGATTTTCGTTTTTTGTTTGATCCTATCGGTCGTCATTGCGAGGAGCCCTTGCGACGAAGCAATCCAGTCTGCGCTTGTTGCTTCTGGATTGCCGCGTCGCTTCGCTCCTCGCAATGACGTGGAGAGGCAGGTGCGTTACATATCCTGCCGCACCACTTTGTTCTTCAACACGCCGATCTTCTCGACCTCGAGCTCGATCTCGTCATTGTGTTCGAGATACCAGCCGAGTTCGAGGCCGCAGCCGTTGCCGACGGTGCCGGAGCCGATGAATTCGCCGGGCATCAGCGTCTCGTCCTGCGTCACATGGGCGATGATCTCCTCAAAGGAGAACAGCATGCCCTCGCTGGTCGATGACGAGCGCACCTTGCCGTTGACGCGGCATTCCATCTTCAGTCTGTAGGGATCGCCGATCTCGTCGGGCGTCACGATCCACGGGCCCAGCACATTGCCACCATCGAAGCTCTTGCCCTTGGCGGGGCCCAGGCGGCCTTCCATCTCGAGCCGCTGCGCATCGCGTGCCGAGAAATCATTGAAGATGGTGTAGCCGAAGATGTGATCCTTCGCCCTAGCCGCAGAAATATTCGCGCCCTTGTTCTTGGTGACGATGCCGAATTCGAGTTCGTAGTCCATAACCTTGCTGTAGCGCGGCCACTTCACCGTCGTATTCGTACCGCGTACGCTGAAGCGGTTGGTGATGTAGTAGATCGGCTGGCGGCGATACACTTCGGGCAATTCGCCGAGTGGCTCGGCTTCGAGCCGTGCCAGTTCTTCCATGTCACCCTTCGCACGGGCGGCCAGTTTCAACTGGCCACGCGGCGACTGCCGGATATGCAGCGGAAACGACATGCCGTCGCGCATCTGCCGCGGCTCGGGCAATGGTGCAAGAATGTCCGTGCCCGCGACGGCGACCGAGAGCGACGCGTCGCTGCCGTGCTTCTCAAACAAGGCTCGCGCCGCATCGAGCGCGCCTTCACCTGCATCGATCAACGCCAGCATCGAGTCGAAGACCGGATTGCCGCCGCCGCGGGCCGCGGCGCTGGCGAGATCGAACAGCCTGCCGTCATTGGCATGAACGATACCGACCCTGGCTTGGCCATCCTGCTGGCCGCCGGCACGAAATGTCGCGAGCTTCACTGGCGTCTCCACTTGCTTGTTCTTCGATAAAATATATGATCAAAAAAAATATCGATAAACAAGAGGCGATCGCAAAGATTGCTTCACGATCGAAAAATGCTCGGGTGAGGGAGACGACGATGACCAGGTGGATGGTGACAGCCCTATTGGCCACGCTCGCTGTGGGCACCGCGCATGCCCAGACCAAGCTCCAGATCGGTTGCACTGCAACAACGGACTGCGCCTCGGCGATGGTCGCGGTCGATGAAGGCATCTTCAAGAAGCACGGGCTCGATGCCGAGATGATCCCCATCGGCATCAACTCCAATATCCCGGCGGCCATTCTGTCCGGCTCGATCCAGATCGGCGGCCCGACCTCCACCGTCTTCCTGCAGGCTGCCGACGGCGGCCTCGATCTCGTCGCGGTCGCCGGTGCAACGGTGATGAGCCCGACATCGAACGCCAATATCACCGCCTTCGTGCGTAACGGCATCACGATCAAGGAGCCGAAGGATTTCATCGGCAAGAAGGTCGGCGCGCCGGGCCTCGGTGCGTTTCTTCACGTGCTGTTCGTCAAATGGCTGGTCGACAAGGGCGTCGATCCCAGGAAGGTCAATTTCGTCGAGGTGACCTTCCCGACCATGCCCGACATCATCAAGTCCGGCGGTGTCGATACCGTGCTCACCGCCGAGCCCACGGTATCGCGCATGCTGGCGGCCGGCAGCGGCAGCATCGGCGCGCGCTACGCGTCGGAGCTCGAGCGCACGGAGCCGATCATCTTCTATGCGGCCTCGCGCGAATGGGCCGAGAAGAATCCCGACACCGTCAGGAAATTTCGCGCTGCCATCGCCGAAGGTGCGGCGATCGTGAACAGCGACAAAGACAAGACCTCGGCCGCAATTGCCAAATTCACCAAACAGACCATCGAACTGGTGAAGGCATCGCCGCCGAACAAGTCGGAGCCGGTGCTGAAGCCCGAGCAACTGGCATGGTGGATCGACGTCATGTCCTCGCAGAAAATGCTGGAGACCAAACTCGATCTCAACAAACTGATTCTGAAATAGGTCAAACTGAATGGCGGGCCAGCCCCTTAGCAGTCCAATCGATGTATCCGGCTCGGATACGCTGAGCGAGCGTGCAGCGACATTGCTCCAGCATGACATCATTGCCGGCAATCTCGCGCCAGGCACGCGGCTTGGCATCGTCGATCTCGTGCAGCGTTACGAGATCGGCGCCACGCCGATGCGCGAAGGACTGTCGCGCCTGATCTCACGCGGCTTGATTATCGGTATCGGCCAGCGCGGTTTTCGCGTTGCCGACATCAGCCGAGAAGATCTGGCCGACATCACACGGATGCGCAGCGTGGTAGAGATGGAGGCGCTCCGGCTGGCCATCGAACATGGCGACGATGCCTGGGAGGCTGGCATCCTCGGCGCGCTTCACCAGATGCGCAGGCATATCGACCGGACCGGCGATGAATTCCGCGAAGGCGCGCCGGATTTCGACAAGCTCCATAAGGGATTTCACACCGCATTGCTGGCGGCCTGCAATTCGAAGCGCCTGCTCTCGGCGCATTCGGAACTTTACGATCAGGCCTATCGCTACCGCAGGGTGATGATGCGCGGCTTCGACAGCGGCAGCCGCTTCGTCGCAGCCCATCAGCTTCTGGCCGATCGCGTGCTGGCGCGCGAAACCGGTCCTGCGCAGGCCATGCTGACGTCGCATCTGCACTCGACGCTCGCTTTCGTCTATCCGCCCGGACAGGGAGATTGAGCGCGATGACATCCATTGCCCTCCGCAAGGACATCCCATCGGCCGAGCTCGGAAAATCGCAGATCGCGTTTTCCCATGTCACGCTGGATCTCGGCGGCAAGACGATTATCGAAAACGTCAGCCTCGACGTGAAGCCCGGCGAGTTCCTCTGCATCATCGGCGCCTCCGGCTGCGGCAAGACGACGGCGCTCCGCCTCGCCGCCGGCCTATACCAACCGACATCCGGACATGTCAGCTTCGACGGCGAGCCGATGCGCGCGCCGCGGCGCGACGTCGCCATCGTGTTCCAGGATTATGGCAAGGCGCTGCTGCCGTGGCGCACCGCCGCCGGCAATGTCGCGCTGGCGCTCGAAACCATCGGCATGCCCAAGGCCCAGCGCCCGGCCCGCATCGACGAGTTGCTGAAGAAAGTCGGGCTGCCCAATCACGCCGCGAAATATCCTGCCGAGATGTCCGGCGGCATGCAGCAGCGGCTGCAGATCGCACGATGTCTGGCACAGGAACCGAAAGCGCTGCTGATGGACGAGCCGTTCGGCGCGCTCGATGCGATGACGCGCCAGGGTCTGCAGGACGAGGTCCTGTCACTGCTCGATGCGAGCAAGGCCACGGTGATTTTCGTTACTCACGATCTCGAAGAAGCCATTTATCTGGGCGACCGCGTCGTCGGCCTGCTGCCGCATCCCGGCCGCATCGGCATTGATCTCAAGATCAACCTGCCGCGCCCCCGCGATCAGTTGACCACGCGCGAGAACCCGGAATTCCTGCGGCTGCGCCGCGAATTGTTCGACTTCATCAAGGCATCGGAAGCATGAGGTCCGAGCTCCTGAAAGCGGCGATCCTTCCGATGAGCCTGCTCATCGCGCTGGAAATCTGGGCGCGCTCTGTCGATATCCACAGCGATGCATTGGCACCGCCCAGCGCCGTGGTGCTGGCGCTGTTTCAGGCGTTCGGCGACGGCTCGATCCTGGCAGCCACACGCGACACATTGGCTTCGGCCTTTGCCGGCCTCGTGGTCGGCGGCGCCATCGGCCTGTTCCTCGGAATTGCACTCGGTATCTTCCAGCCGCTGGATCGGCTGATGGAAGTCACCATCGAATCCCTGCGGCCGATCCCCTCCATCGCGCTGCTACCGATCGCCCTGATCGCGCTCGGCTTCGGCTATCGCATGGAAATTGTGATCGTCGCCTTTGCCTGTGTGTGGCCGATCCTGATTCTCAGCCGCGCCGCGGTGCGCAGCATCGAGCCGCGGCTGATAGAAGTCTCCCGCGCGCTGCGGCTATCGCCAAGCGACCGCGTCCGCAAGATCATCATTCCCGCGGCACTGCCGCGCATCTTTCTCGCCTTTCGCCTGGCGGCCGGCATCGCGCTGATCGTCGCGGTGACCGTGGAAATCGCGATCAATCCCATCGGACTCGGCGCCGGCATCATGATTGCGCAACAAGCATTGCGCCCGGACCTGATGCTCGCTTATCTGCTGTGGATCGGCCTGATCGGCTATGCGCTGAACGCCGGATTGCTGGCAGCGCAGCGGCATCTGTTTGGCCCCGCAGCACTGGCGGGAGAGATCCGATGAACTGGACGCTCACCCTCTGGCGCCTTGCCAGCTTCGCCGTGGCTGCAGGCCTGATTGCGCTGTGGCAGTTGATCGCCAATCTGAAACTGGTCTCGCCGGTGTTCCTGCCCGGCCCCGATCGCGCATGGGCCGCGCTGATGCGCGGCTTCAGCAATGGCACCCTGCTGGACAAGACAATCGGCACCCTCGAACACATGTTCTATGGCTGGCTGGTCGCATCCGTCGTCGGTATCGCACTCGGCGCCATGATCGGCTCGTCCAAGGCGATGCGCAGCTATGTCGGCCCGTCGCTGGAATTCCTGCGGCCACTGCCCGTATCGGCGATCATTCCCGTCGCCATCGCTCTGTTCGGGCTGACCCAGGGCATGGCACTGTTCGTCATCGCTTTCGGCGCGATCTGGCCGATGCTGCTTGCGACCGTCCACGGCTTCGGCGCAGTAGAGCCGCGTCTCTATGAGGTCGCGCGCTCGCTGCATATGTCGCGCCTCGCGGTGATCTTCAAGATAGCTCTGCCATCTGCCAGCCCCGACATCATCTCCGGCATGCGGCTCAGCCTGACCGTGTCGCTGATCCTGGCGGTGGTCTGCGAAATCCTCGCCGGCCTCGACGGCCTCGGCCACTGGGTGCTGCTCTCGGCGCGCGCGTTTCGTTCGCCGGATCTGTTCGCCGGCGTGATCCTGCTCGGCGTGATCGGCTATGTGACCGCGCTGGCGATGTCGATGGTCGAGCAGCGACTGCTACGGTGGCGAACGAGCGGGCATTGAGAAACATACTCGTCGTTCCGGGGCGCTCGCTCTTGCGAGCGAACCCGGAACCTCATTCTGTGAATCTCTGATCGCGCCAAACACCACGAGGTTCCGGGTTCGCGCGCGAAGAAGCGCGCGCCCCGGAACGACGAGTTTGTGATTGCGTGTGGAATTACTTGGCAAACACTTTGCCGATCGCCGCCTGCGCGTCGCTTTGAATCTGCTTGAGATGATCCTCGCTGCGGAAACTCTCGGCATAGATCTTGTAGACGTCCTCCGTGCCGGATGGCCGCGCGGCGAACCAGCCATTGGCGGTCGAGACCTTGATGCCGCCGAAGGACTGATCGTTGCCGGCCGCCTTGCTCTCGGTCTTGGTCACGGCATCGCCGGCGAGTTCGGTCATGCCGATCTGCTCCGGCGTGACCTTCTTCAGCACGTTCTTCTGCTCGGGCGTGGCCGCGGCGTCGATGCGCTCGTAATAGGGCGTGCCGAATTCGGCGGTCAGCTTCTCGAAACGCTGGCTCGGATTTTCCTTCGTCACCGCGGTGATCTCGGCGGCGAGCAGACCGAGGATCAAGCCATCCTTGTCGGTGGTCCACACCGTGCCGTCCTTGCGCAGGAACGAGGCGCCGGCGCTTTCCTCGCCGCCGAAGCCGAACGAGCCATCGACGAGGCCATTCACGAACCATTTAAACCCGACTGGCGTCTCGACCAGTTTGCGGCCGAGCTTGTTCACCACGCGGTCGATGATGGCGCTGGAGACGATGGTCTTGCCGACCGCCGCATCTTTGCGCCAGTTCGGGCGATGCGCGAACAGATAGTCGATGGACGCCGCCAGATAATGGTTCGGATTCATCAAGCCGCCGGTGCGGGTGACGATGCCGTGGCGGTCGGCATCGGTGTCGTTGGCGAAAGCGACGTCGAACCGGTCGCGCATGCCGATGAGCTTGGCCATCGCATAGGGCGACGAACAGTCCATGCGGATCTTGCCGTCCCAGTCCAGCGTCATGAAGCGAAAGGTCGGATCGATCGCGGTATTCACGATGGTCGCATCGAGCTTGTAGCGCTCGATGATCGGCTGCCAGTAATGTACGCCGGCGCCGCCGAGCGGATCGATACCGATCTTGACGCCTGATGCGCGGATCGCCTCCATGTCGACGACATCGGCGAGGTCGGTCACATAGGGCGTGATGTAGTCGTAGGGTTTGACGAATTCGGATTTGCGGGCGCGCGCGATCGGGACGCGCCGGACGCCGGCCATGTCGTTTTCGAGGAAGCCATTGGCGGCTTTCTCCATGATCCCCGTGATGTCGGTATCGGCCGGGCCGCCATTCGGCGGATTATACTTGAAGCCGCCATCTTCCGGCGGGTTGTGCGACGGCGTAACCACGACGCCATCGGCAAGGCCGGTGCTGCGGCCCTTGTTGTAGGTGAGGATGGCGTGGGAGATCACTGGCGTCGGCGTATAACCGTCGTCCTGGTCGATCCGCACATGCACGCCATTGGCGGCGAAGACTTCCAGCGCGCTGACCAGTGCTGGTTCAGCCAGTGCATGGGTGTCGATGCCGATGAAGAGCGGGCCGTCGATGCCGGCACCCTTGCGGTAATCGCAGATCGCCTGGCTGACGGCGAGGATGTGGTTCTCGTTGAAGGAATTATGGAGCGCGGAACCGCGATGGCCGGAGGTGCCGAACGCGACGCGCTGGGCGGGGATGGACGGATCCGGCTTGCCGGCGAAATAGGCCGTCACCAGCCGAGGCACGTTGACCAGCAGGGACGGATCGATGGTTTTGCCGGCCAGCGGACTCACATGAGCAGCCATTTGTTCTCCTTCGCGCACCAAGAGCCCAGACGCGGCGCAACCGTCGCGGGGGTCAGGACTCATGGCATGTTTTGGAGGACAAATCAGCCGGTTATGAGGGGCATCGGCAGGCTGCCGAAGGGCTCAGGACTGCCCGAAGGTTCGGCGCGAGACCCAGGCCAGCGGCAGGGCGAAGCAGACGAACATCGTGACCACGGTGGCGGCGACCAGCATACTGTCGAAAGGCATATCTCTTCTCCTTGAGTGACGGAGAAGAGTGTGAGCGCGGCAGGACACGCTCTCCTTGAGCTGCATCAAAATGCAGCGCCGCATTACGCCGCGGCGAGCTGATCCAGCCGGTCGGTGGACAGCAGGCGCACGCCATCGGGCACCACCAGCACGGTCTTTTCCTTGGCGAGCTTGGTCAAAGTGCGGCTGACGGTTTCGATGGTCAGGCCGAGATAGTCGGCGATGTCCTGGCGGCTCATGGGCAGCGGCACGTTGACCGACATCGCGCCGATGCGGCCATAGCGCGCCTGCAGGTTCAGCAGGAAGGCGGCGACCTTCTCGTCGGCGGTGCGGCGGCCGAGCAGCAGCATCTGGTCCTGCGCGAGGCTGAGTTCGTGGCCGGCAAATTCATGCAGGCGGCGCAGCAGATGCGGCTTGCCGTCCACATAGCTGAGAAACTGGGCGCGGGAGAAACGGCAGACTCGCACCGACGTTACGGCTTCGGCGGCGACGCCATAGCGGTCCATCAGCGCAAGGCCGAGGAAGTCGCCCGGCAGCGCGAAGCCAACGATCTGGCGACGGCCATCGGGTAGCGACTTGTAGAGCCGGACGATGCCTTCGGTGACGTTGAACACGCTACCGGCCAGCGCGCCCTGATCGAATAGCATGGCCTTGGCCGGGAAATTCTTGACCTGGCTGAGGCGATCGAGCTCGTCGAGTTCCGCCGGTTCCAATGCGCCGCAGACGCTGAACAGGCGCACCTTGCAATCGTCGCAGCCGTTGGTGCTGCGGCCGTGCTTGCAGTCGCGCTCTCCGGCACAGGTCTCGGCCGCTGGTTCCGCGAAGGTCATGGCACTGTCCATCTTCGGTTTAGTCATATGTGGCAGGTCTTGAAAATCACTCTACACCATTTGACATGGATCAATCGTGGACGCTTTGACCCATATCAATGCCGAGCCAGCCCATCCCCGCCAATTTCGCAGGCCATGCGGGAATCCGGCGATGAATGAGGAATATCAGGCGCAACCAATGGCTTGGGCGGACGCTCGCGCGGCCTATCCGCTCGTCTATCTGCACGATGCCAGCGTTACGCTGGATGCATGGCTGGATTTCGTGCGCCGGCGAACCGATGCCGATGGCGGCGACAACGGGCTGATCGTGATCCGCGACCGGCGCGATATCGTCCATGCGCTGTTTGCCTACCGGGTCGACCTCGACCTGCGCGGCACCAAACAACTCTGTATCGCGCAGCTGATCGTGGCCCAGATTCCCGGCTCGCAGATCGACCATGCGGTGGTCGCCTCGACCAGCCAGGTCGCGGCGTCGCTGGGTTGCCCGAGCATCGTGATCGAGCAACCGTTTCAGCTGATGCCGGGCGTCACGTCGCGGACGTCGACCGCAGCGTAACGCGAAAGCGGCCCGCGACGCCGGTGGCCGCGCGACAACACTCACATCGCGTAAATCACAAGACGAAGTCACCTGCCTTCAAGACAGCGCTGTTCACCTGAACCGCGAAGTCGGCCGCACCATCGCCATCGACATCGCCTTGAAGAAGATGATCGGCGAAGCGCAATTCGCCGGCAATATGTGTGAAAGCGGCGCTTCCGACGAAGGCGAACGCTTGATCACCGGCGGCCTTGCTGTTGGCATCGATTGCCGACAGATCGATCCAGTCGGCCGTGTCTGCCGCGTTCGACGAAAAGTCGGTGATCTGATCGGCAGCTCCGGGCAGACTGTCCTGCGTAGCTTTGAATACAAAACTGTCCGCGCCGGCTCCGCCGGTCAAGATGTCGGCGCCGAGCCCGCCTGTGAGCGTATCGTTGCCGCTGCCGCCATCAAGACTATCGTTTCCGCCGCCGCCATCGATCAGATCGTTCCCGCCGCCACCGGAAATGCGATTGTCGCCTGCGTCACCCGTCAGCAGGTCCATGGTCCCGCTTCCGATCAGGTTTTCGATCGAACTGAGTTTGTCGCCCTCAGCATCTCCCCATTGAATGACACCTGTCGCGAGATTGATATTCACCTGGGCGATGGACGTGCTGTAGTCGGCCGTATCGTTGCCGGCGCCGCCGGCAAGCATATCGGCACCTGCGCCGCCGGCGAGGATATCGTCACCGGCATTGCCCCAAAGCTGATCGTTACCGGCACTGCCATGCAGAATGTCATTGCCGGCGCCGCCGGTCAGCGCATCGTTGCCTTCGCCACCATCCAGCACGTCATTGCCGTCGCGACCGTCCAGAACATCCTTGCCGCTGCCGCCTGACAACGTGTTGGCGGCACCGTCGCCGATCAGCATGTCGTCAAATCGGCCGCCGATCACCGTCTCGATCGAACTGAAACTGTCACCGGCGGCATCGCCTCCACTGCCCGTGCCAAGCGTCAGATCGATGTGAACACCAGACGACGATGTCTCGTAGCGCACGGTATCGATACCGGACGCACCGGCAAAAGCATCGTCGCCCTTGTCGCCGACGAAAATGTCATTGCCGTCACCGCCCCACATACGGTCGTCGCCATCGCCGCCGAACAGAAAATCATTTCCGGCATCGCCGTAGAGAAAGTCGTTGCCGCCGTCGCCATGCAGGACGTCGTTTCCCGCCGCACCATGTATTGTGTCGCGACCATCGCCGCCGTGAATGATATCGTTATCGGCGGTGCCGGGCAGCACGTCATCGCCGGGCGTACCATTCGTGATCGTGTTGAACGACATGATGCGGCCGTGGATGTCGTCTGCAGCCGGTCCCTGCTCGAACGAGGTCCAGGTCGCGAGAATACGTCCATCTGACAATGTCAGGAGATGCGGTCCGGTTTCCGCCAGGCCACCTGCCGAATTAACGAGGAAATCGTTGCCGATCGGGAAAGCGCCCGGAATCAGCAGGCGACCATAGAGATCACTGGCGCCGGTGACGGGATCGGTGGCGTGCCAGATGATGACCGCGCGGCCATCCGGTAGCGCGGCGATCGACGGGGAATCCTGACCGCCGTCAAAATTCGCATTGACGATATTATCGGAGACAACCACGGATCCGTCCGGATTCAGCAGACGCGCATGAATGTTGCTGTCACCATCCGGTTCCTGCGCGGTCCAGGCCACGAGAATGCGTCCATCCGCGAGAACCGCGGCGGACGCGTCGCTCTGATTGAACTGGGCTCCCGGCAGGATGCGAAAATCCGGCCCGCTCGCGCTGCCATCGGGGTTCACGAACTGGCCGGAGACGTTGTAGCGCCCCTCGTCGGGATCGTACGACCTCCATGTGACGAACGCCCGCCCATCGGGCAGCGCCGTCACTTTCGGATCATATTGCGTACCCCAGGTGGTCGTATTCACGGTGAAGTCGTCAACAGCAACGGTGCCGTCGTCGTGGAGGATCCTCCCGCGGATATCGCCAAGATATTTCGGATCCCCGCCGTCTGCGGACACGTAGGTCAGCAAGATCTGGCCATCGGCAAGCGTCGTGACGGAAGGCATTTGCGGCGAAATCGCAGTTGATGAATTGACCACCATATCTGCAACGGGATGCCCCTCCGCATCGATGAGGGTGCCGCGAACTTCGGTGACATTGTCGGCGGCGATATAGGACTGCCATGCGACAAAGGCGCGGCCGTCGGAAAGCGCGGTGACGGAAGGCGCTCCCGGATCTCCGCTCCGATCGATCGTGATCTGAAAATCGGGACCTTGAGGCGTACCGTCCGCCGACAAATAGTGGCCCTGAATTGTATGCGGCTGATGACCGCTGGCGTCCGTCGCCGTCCATGTGACAAGAATACGTCCGTCGGACAACAGCGTTTGGGTTGCGCCCGCCTGGTCATTGGCGGTGGTGGAATTGATGGGAAATTCAGGTCCGACAAACGCCATGATGCAGCCCCCACTCATTTCGCCGGAGCGTGAATCTTTAATCGGACGAATCTGCGGCTGATATTTGTCGAGCGCGCGTTGTTCGTCCTCGCATTGAATCAATTGCATCCCATCGCATGCGTTCGGCGCGGCCGCCTCTTCCCAATGCAACGCGCACGCTTGCGATCACGTCGATCGCCCGCTCTGTCTCATCGCACATCCCGATATCCCGTTTCCCACACGCAGTTTGAATCACGTGCAACGCTGACGGCTGCGCGCGCGTGGTCATATCATTCTTGCAGCGATCTCCTTCGATCGGCTGACGCATCGCGATAGCGGCGCGACCTAAACAGGTCGCTCAACGCCATCACCGCAATCGCATTCGTTCCGGAGCAACATGACCAATCACGCGATCAACCTGCGACTGGCACGTCCGAGCGACGCAGCGAAGTTGCAATCTTACTTCAGAACGCTGTCGAAGCCCTCGGGCTACAATCGTTTCCTCGGAAATGTGGCCGATCAATCCATCAGCCACATCGATCGCACCATCGGCGGTACCGGCAGCGCCTTCTTCTGCGTGATCGCCACGACGCAATCGGAGAAGTCGCATCACATCGTCGGTGAGACCGTATGCGCCGCGACCGCCGCCGCGGAAGTCGCCCTGTCGGTAGACGACGCCGTGCAGGGATGCGGCATCGGTCGTGCATTGCTAGCGACGGTGGAGGCACTGGCGGCCCAGCGAGGCGCGCAGGAACTGTACGGCACGATCTTCGGCACCAACGATCGCATCCGCAAGCTCGCTTGCTCGCTTGGTTATGCCATCGAACGTAGCGATGGCGATTGGACTCACCGCCTCCTGCGCAAGACGCTCCTGCCGCGCAGGACCCTTCCGTTCATCGCGGGTCCGGCCGTCGTCGCATCACCATTGCCATATCCGGATGGCGCGTTAGGCAAGGGGCTGGGCCAGCAATGACCTCATCCACATTCATCATTCTCAGCGCCGCCGTGTTCCTCGGCGCGTTTGTTTCCGGACTGGCCGGCTTTGCATTCTCGGCCGTTGCGGGCGCTCTCCTGCTGCATGTCCTGCCACCGATCGAGGCCGTTCCATTGATGATGGCCTGCAGCGTCGCCGTTCAGGCAACGAATCTTTGGGCGCTGCGCGACGGCATTGCCTGGAAGGAAAGCCTGACGCTTGTCATTGGCGGTGTTCTCGGTGCACCGCTTGCGATCTGGCTGCTACAGACCGCCGATGCGCGCATTCTCAAGGAAGGCTTTGGCGCACTGATCGCGATCTATGCCGCATATATGCTGCTCCGGCCGTCACTCACGCATCTGAACCGGATGACCCGAAATCGAAATGTCATGATCGGTTTCGGCGGCGGCCTCGTCGGCGGACTGACGGCGATGCCCGGAGCCCTGCCAACCATCTGGTGCGACCTGAACGGCGTGCCGAAAGCGCAACAGCGCGGCCTCGTGCAGCCGTTCATCGCCGTGATGCAGATCTTCTCGCTCGTCCTGATGTTGTCCCGGCAGCAATTGTCGCCGAACATCGTCAGCGAATTCGCTTACAGCCTTCCCGCCCTGGCCGCGGGCGTCTGCCTCGGAATCTTTGCATTCCGCAACGTGCAGGACGCCACATTCCGACGCACCATTCTCGTCCTGCTGCTGTTCTCAGGCGTGGCCCTCATCGTGTGACGATGCCGTTGCCATACAGGCCGCAACAGGCTGCCGATACGATCCGCGTTCCGCGCGATTGCGACATCAATCGGCTCGGGTCTATTTAAAATCGATAATGTCGATTGCAAGCGTCAATAATATTCGTTTGTCAAAATTCATGGCAGTTCTAGGGTTGAAGGACCCGAGGAGCTATGCCGCCCCTCGATCATGCAGGAGCCGACCATGAAAACGATCATCCACCCCGACGTATCGGTCGCTCTCGCGCTGTTCGCCTTTGCTGCGGCGATCATCGCACGCCTGACAGTTACCAAGCGTTCCCGGCACAGCGCCGATCAGATCGCGGCCATCGTTGCGACATCGGGATATCCGTCCGGCACCTAGCCGCGCCTGCCCCCCGCATCACGTCCGCCTTGCCGGACGTTTCGGCGCCCTCGCCTGCCCTGCAGGCGCGGGCTTTTTGTTGGCCGCGTCATGCGCGAGGCGATGCATGAGTGCGACCGCTTCGGCGATGATCGCATCGTCGCGATCGCCGGGATAGACGACATAGGCTGGCATCGAGAATTCCGGCGCATCGGCGACGGCATGCAGCCGCCCAGCCTTCAGCTGGGGTGCAACGATGCGGCGCGGGAAATATCCGGAGCCGCCATTCTCCAGCACATGCTGCAGCCCGAGCCAGCCGATATTGGCCGTAAGCGATGGTCCCGCGAAATCCGGAAACAGCGCCATGTGGCGCGCATAGAATTCCGGGCCCCAGTCGATATAGACGTAACCCGGCTGCGGCTCCGGCGCGCTGTGCGTACTGGTCGAGACCAGAATGAGCTGTTCATCGAACAATTGCTCGACCTTGAGACCGGGCCGGCTCTGCGGCGTATACATCACGCCGATATCGATCCTGCCTTCGACGAGGCCCTGCATCAATTCGGCTTCGAGAGCGCTCTCGGCGCGGATCGCGATATCCGGATGTTTCGCGCGCATCAGCGGCAGCCAGTGCAGCAGATGCTCCTCCCACAGCCCAATGCGACCGCCGACGGTCAGCGTACCACTGAAGCCTTTCGCAATGCCGACATCCTGCCGCGCATGTTCCACCGTACGTACCAGCGTGGACGCGTGTTTCTGAAACTGGCGGCCGGCGGGCGTCAGCGTCGCACCGGCCTTGTTGCGGACGAACAGCGTCACGCGCAGCAACTGCTCGAGCGCCTGGATCCGCGCGCTGACCGTGGACTGCGTGACATGGAGTTTGTCCGCCGCAGTTACGAAATTGCCGGCGCTCACAACCGCAAGGAATGTCCTGGCCAATTCGGTGTCCATGCGAACGCTCCCCGGCTACGCGCCCTCGTCGAGCGCGACCATCTCGCGCTTCTTGCGCAGTGCAGGCAACAGCGGGGCGATCAGCAGCACCACTGCCAGCAGCAGACAGGCTGCCGAGATCGGCCGCTCGATGAAGGTCATGAGATTGCCCTGCGACAGGATCAATGACTTCCGCAGATTGTTCTCCAGCAGCGGACCCAGCACGAAGGCCAGCACCAGCGGCGCGGGCTCGTAACCGAACTTGCGCATGAAGTAGCCGATCACGCCGAAGCCGATCATGACATAGACGTCGAACACATTGTTGCTGCTGCAATAGACGCCGATGATCGTGAACAGGATGATCAGCGGGAACAGTACATTATAAGGCAACTTCAGCAGCTTCACCCACATGCCGATCAGCGGCAGGTTCAGCACCAGCAGCATGAGGTTGCCGATATACATGCTGGCAACGATGCCCCAGAACAGTCCGGGGTTCTGCGTGATCAGCAGCGGGCCGGGCTGCAACCCGTGAATGACGAAGGCGCCGAGCAGCAACGCCATCACCACGTTCGGCGGAATGCCGAGGGTCATCAGCGGAATGAAGGCACCGCCCGCCGCCGCGTTGTTCGCCGCTTCAGGTCCGGCAACGCCTTCGATGGCGCCATGACCAAAACGTTCCGGATGTTTCGACAGCCGCTTCTCCAGCGCATAGGACGCGAAGGACGCGACCACGGCACCGCCGCCCGGCAGGATGCCGAGGAAGAAGCCTAAAATCGTGCCGCGCCCGATCGGGCCGGCGCTGGCCTTCCAGTCTTCCTTGTTGGGCAGGAGCTGCGTGATCTTGGCATTGATGATGTCGCGCTTGATCACCTGCTCGGTGTTGAGCAGCACCTCGCCGAGCCCGAACAGACCCATCACCACGGGCACCAGACCGATGCCGTCGATCAGTTCGATCCGGCCGAAAGTCAGCCGCGGCTGCGCGGTGATGCTGTCGAGGCCGATGAGGCCAAGCACGATGCCGATACAGGCCATTAGCAGCGCCTTGGCCATCGAGCCTTGTGTCAGGAAGGTCAGCACCACGAGGCCGAGCACCATCAGGCTGGCATATTCGGCGGGACCGAACGCAATGGCGACCGAGGCGAGTGACGGCGCCACCAGCATCAGCATCGCCAGCGCAAAAGTGCCGGCGATGAAGGAGCCGAGCGCGGAAATGCCGAGCGCCGGACCGGCACGGCCCTGCTTCGCCATCTGGTGGCCGTCGATACAGGTGACGACGGAGGCGGCCTCACCGGGAATGTTGACCAGAATCGACGTGGTCGAGCCGCCATACATCGAGCCGTAATAGATGCCGGCCATCATGATGATGCCGGATTCCGGCGTGCCGGACAGCGTCACCGGCAGCAGCAACGACATCGCCGAGATCGGCCCGATGCCCGGCAGCACGCCGACCAGCGTCCCGATGAACACGCCGATGAAGCAGTAGAGAATATTGACGGGCTGCAGCGCGACACCGAAGCCGTGCATGACATTGACGAGAACATCCATGATCCGTGTTTCCCGTCAGCCGATTTCAAACATGCCCGAAGGCAACTGGATCAGCAGGCCGCGTTTCAGCACCCACCACACACCAACAGGCGCCAGCACCGCGAGCGGGATCGCCAGCGTCCAGCGCACGGGATCGATGACGCGCAACAACACCAGCATCAGCGGGATGGTCGAGATCAGGAAACCCAGCGGTTCGAGCGCGAAAGCATAAGCCGAGAGGATGACGATGATCGCGCCCGGCTTGCCCCAGCTTGCACCTTCCCACCGCGAGCCAAAGGTCGGTCCCCCTTCGGTTACCGAAGCGAGAACGATGGTGAGCGCGAAAGCGCACATCAGCAGGCCAATATAGAACAGCATGAAGCCGGAGCCGGGATCGTTGATGGTGCCGAGCTTCAGCTTGAGGCCGGAGCGAATGACGAACACGCCAAGCGCAATGCCGATCACGCCGGTCCAGAGTTCTGAATTGTTGAGCCGGAATGGCGGGCGGGTGGAGGAGGACATGGAGTGCCTTTGGTAGGTGCCTCGTATCTGCAGCGCCCCGATTAGCTCCGATGTCGTCCCCGCGAAGGCGGGGACCCATACACACCATCGATATGTTGCGGCAGTAAGGAGAGGACTTGCTTCGACTACAAACGTCAGAGGTTATGGGTCCCCGCCTTCGCGGGGACGACACCTGTGTGTGAGGCTACTTCTTGCCCAACCCGATTCCCTCGATCACCTTGCGCTCGGAATTGGTGACCTCGACAACGAATTTCTTGTAGTCCTCGGTGTTCTTGTAGTTCGGCACCATGTCGTATTTCGCCAGCGTCGCGATGACAGCGGGATCCTCGATGGCCTTCTTGAAGGCGTCGTGCAGCTTGGCGACGATCTTCGGATCCATGCCCTTCGGGCCGGCGATGCCGAACGGCGAGTCATAGACCATCGGATAGCCGCTCTCCTTCAGCGTTGGCGCATCCGGGAAATTCGGCGACCGCTTGTCGGTCCACACCATTAGGAGGCGCAGCTTGCCTGCATCGACCAGTGGCCGCCAGCCGGTGGAATCCGCCTGCAGCATGGTGTGATTGCCGAGCACGGCAGCGTTGGTTTCAGCACCGCCCTTGAACGGCACCTGCGTGAGCTTGATGCCGGCCATCGCCGCGATCTGCTCCATGCCCACATGCAGCGAGGTGCCGGTGCCCGGCGTCGCATAGGTCACCTTGCCCGGATTGGCCTTGGCGAAATCGACCACGTCCTTCCAGGTCTTGAACTGCGACTCCGCATTCGTCGTAATGCCGAAGGTGTAGCCGGTGAGATGGATGATGTAGGAGAAATCCTTGTCCGGATTCCACGAGACTTCCTGCATCAGCGGCAGACGGAACACGGTGATGGGAATCTGCGAGATGGTGTAGCCATCCGGCTTGGCCGCGGCTGCCATGGTCGCGGGACCGACCGTGCCGCCACCGCCGCCCTTGTTGTCGACCGCGATCGGCTGGCCGAGATGTTTCGACGCCGCGTCCGCGATCGCGCGCATCGAGATGTCGGTGGAGCCACCGGCGGGCCATGGCACGATCAGTGTGATCGGCTTGGTCGGATAGTCCTGCGCCTGGACTGCACCACCGAACATGGTGGCGGCCGCGGAAAGCGCGACAGCAGCGGACAAGGCAAGGCGATTGCGTTGCAACATGTGTTTCTCCCTCTGCGATTCCGGGGGTGATGCCCGGACCGGCTGTATTTTTATTGTCGTTCAGTCTAGCCCGGAACAAACCCAGGAAAAGGACATGTTCCGAACCAGGCTGCGAACGCGTCTTGCGTCTTTGGCAATCAACGATGATTTCACCGCCGCCGCAATTCGCAATCAGGATGAGCCATGCGACATTCCGTCTGCACGCGGAGATCGCCGGGCTAGAATATTGATCGCAGGGGAGAAAAATTCCGCCGGCAAAAATATCGAAAGAATTTTGGAGCCGATGTCGGATCGCGGCCGGGCCAACCGTCCTTTGCGGGACAATCGCCAAGAGAACACTCACAACGCATACCCACTGGAGTTCATCCGATGAGCAAAATGATCTTCGTCAACCTGCCCGTCACCGACCTGCCCCGCGCGGTCGCCTTCTATGAAGCGGTCGGCGCGACCAAAAACCCGCAATTCTCCGACGATACCGCCGCCTGCATGGTGTTCTCCGACACCATTCACGCGATGCTGCTGACGCACGACAAATATCGCCAGTTCACCTCGAAGAAGATCGTCGACGCGAAGACGTCGAGCGAAGTTCTGATCTGCGTCTCCGCCGACAGCCGCGACGAAGTCGATGGTCTCGTGAAGAAGGCCGTGGGTGCGGGCGGCAGCGCCGATCCGACACCCACGCAGGATTTCGGCTTCATGTATGGCCGCAGCTACGAGGATCCCGACGGTCACATCTGGGAAGTGATGTGGATGGACATGGCCGCCGCGCAATCTGCGATGGCTCAGGCCTGATCGAGAGAGGGATAGCAGCGATGTCAAAGATCTCACCCTGCATCTGGTACGAGACCGAGGCCGAGGAAGCCGCCAGGTTCTACTGCTCGCTGGTGCCCAATTCCTCCATCGATCGCGTGCAGCGCGCCCCGATCGATTATCCCGGCGGCAAAGCAGGCAACGTGCTGGTGGTCGGCTTCACGCTGGCCGGCCAAAGCTTCATTGGCCTCAATGGCGGCAGCCCCGCCACATTCAGCACGGCCGTGTCCTTCACCATCCATTGCGAAGACCAGGCCGAGGTCGATCGTGTGTGGGACGCCATTTTGACAAATGGCGGCAAGGCAAACGCCTGCGGCTGGATCAACGACCGCTGGGGCGTGCCCTGGCAGATCGTTCCCAACGGCTTCACCGAGATGCTTGCCAGCACCAACGGCGAGGGCGCCAAGCGTGCCATGACGGCCATGATGGGCATGGTCAAGCTCGATCTGGCCGCCCTGAAAAAGGCCTTCGACGGCGGCTAGACGTGGCCATAAGTGCCTGATCGGGCGGCGATAGCTGCCCGATCTCCAAATCGGCGGCCGGGTTGCGGGAACATCTATTCAGGCACCGATTTGAGGCGCTACTTTGCTTGACATCGAGTCCCTCGACTTCTTATATGCCGCGCATTCGCCGGGGACAATTTGTCCCCTCCGGATGCCGTGGCGGGGTAGCTCAGTTGGTTAGAGCACGGGAATCATAATCCTGGGGTCGGTGGTTCGAGTCCACTCCTCGCTACCAAATTTTCTGCCTACCAAATCTTGCAGACATGTTTCCAAGGCCTTGCATGCGTCGCGAGGCCTTTTTCATGCCCGCAGAGGTGCTTGCTCGGCCTGCGTCCGTGCCCGCTACGATGCCGCGTCTTCGCCCTCATGCAGTTCAGAAAAGATCTGCTTGTCCTGGAGAATGACTTCAGCGGTCTGCCTGTAATGCGCGGTGAGCAGATCCACGGCGTGGTCCGCATCGCCGCTCAAAACTGCAGTCATGATCGCCTGATGCTCGTCCGTCACATGGCGTGACGGGAAGGCCTTGCGGATCGACAGACGCCGATAGCGGTAGAGCTGGTCGGCGAGTTGTCCGCAGAACGCGATCAGAGACTGCGAACCGCAATTCCCGATCAAGGTGCGGTGATAGACGCGGTGCAGCCGCTCCCATTCCGGATTGTCTTCGAAGTGTTCGGCATTGAGCGAGCGCGGGGTTCGCCCGAGGCGATGTTGCGCGAGCAGAAGCTGCTCCTCCCATTGCGGCGTCGAGGCCGCCATGGATTCCCGCAGCGCCAGACTCTCGACCCAGCACCGGGTCTTGGTCAGTTCGGCCAGTTCGCTGCGGCTGATATCCGCGACATAGAATCCGCGCTGCTCGCGGCACTCCACCAGACCATCGGCGGTCAGCCGGTTGAGCGCCTCGCGGAGCGGCGTCTGACCGGTCTGATACAGCTCGGTCAGGAAACGCATCTGGAGTTTCCGGCTCGGCTCGAGCCGTCCGGACAGCAGGTCCTCCCGCAACCGGTCATAGACCGTGCTGGCCTGGGTCGAGGACGGCGGCGAAGCCAATTCCAGTGAGGTTGTGTCCACGTGCTTCAATCCCGGAATCATCTGCCTGTCGGCTTCGATTTCTATACACTTTTTCTGATTTCAGAAAAATCTATAAATTTTTATTGTACGAGCCGATTTCTATAGATATTAGTTCCCCAAGGTCCTGAGAGATGACTGGCGGGAGGCGCGACAATGTTTGGCAAGGCTCAGCAAGCGCCTGAGGCATCGGCAGTTTTCGCAACTGTCCAGCCGCGCATTGCCCGATCACAGTGCCTATGAGCGCCATCTCCCCATGCAGCTGCGGGATCGATGTCCACGCACATGTCGTGCCGTCCTCCTTCCCTTCCTACCTGGGCGCGGCGGTGCCGGCCGACTGGCCGTCGATGGCGGATGCCAAACCCTGCCACAAGCATGTGATGATGGCCGGCCGCATCTATCGCACGGTGTCGGATCGCTGCTGGGATGTCGCCAAGCGCGTCACGGATATGGCGGAGATGGGACTCGGCGTGCAGGCCATTTCGCCGATGCCGGAGCTACTGTCCTATTGGATGGAGCCCGCAGCGGCGAATGATCTCCTCCGCTACATCAACGACCAGATGGCCGAGATGGTCATGCATTCCGGTGGCCGCCTCGTCGCCCTCGGCGCGGTACCGCTGCAGGACATCGACCGCGCCATTGCCGAGCTGCATCGGCTGAAGCACGAACTCGGCTTTGCGGGCATCGAGATCGGCAGCAACATCAACGGCAAGCCGATCGGGTCTCCCGACTTCGACGGATTCTTCGCCGAGGTCGAGAAGCTCGACATGGCGGTGTTCGTCCATGCTCTGCGGCCTTGCGGCATGGATCGCCTCGTCGGCCCCGCGCAGTTGCAGCAGGTACTGGCCTATCCGACCGATGTCGGCCTTGCCGCGGCATCCGTCATCACCTCGAACCTCTTGCTGCGCCACCCGCGCCTGCGCATGGCGTTCAGCCACGGCGGCGGCACGCTCGCCTCGCTGCTGCCGCGGCTTCAGGAGGGATATCAGGTATTTCCTGTGCTGCAGGAGAGCATCCAGGAATCGCCGATCTTGCAGGCACGCCGGCTCTATTACGACGCGCTGGTCTATGACGACCCGACGCTGCTGCATCTGATCGCCAAGTTCGGCGCGACGCAGATCATGCTCGGCACAGACTACCCGTTCGCATTTCACGATCGCGCGCCGGCAACGCGCGCCGCATCAGCGATCGGCGACGAGGCGACGCGCAATCTCGTCCTTCATGCCAATGCAAGACGTTTCCTCGGCCTTGACGAGCAGGCTTCGCAATGACCCATTTCCCGATCACAGCCCTGCGCAGTGTCGATCTCGACACGCCCGACCTGCAGCGATCCGAGCAGTTCTACACATCTGTGTGGGGACTCGACCTCGTGACGCGCCACGAAGGCGTCACTTACTTGCGGGCCAGCGGCACCGATCACCATGTCGTCGCCTTGCAGCAGGGCGATCGCCCCGCGCTGAGGGCCATTACGTTCCGGCTGCATTCGGATGCGGAATTCGAAACGATCGCCGCAGCATCAGTGAAACACGGGGCCACGCTGCTCTCCGGCCCGGCTCCGAATCCGGGGCCCGATGGCGGAACGATCATGAGCATTCGCGCGCCCGGTGGCGGCGTGCTTCGCTTCGTTCATGGCGACCTGCAACATGCCGAAGCTCCGTCATCGGCCAACCGGCCAACGCGTCTCGCGCATGTCAACATCAACAGCACCGCTGTCGATGATCTCGCCGCGTTCTACGAACAGGCGCTCGGCTTCCGGCTCACCGACCGCTCGAAGATCATGGCCTTCGTTCGCTGCAACAGCGACCACCACGCCATCGTCATCGCCGACGCTGCCGTGAACGGGCTCAATCACGTCGCCTTCCTGATGCCGGATCTCGAAGCGGTGATGCGCGGCTCGGGTCGCATGATCGATGCCGGATTTCCCATTGCCTGGGGCGTCGGCCGCCACGGCCCCGGCGACAATGTGTTTGCCTATTTCATCGATCCGGTCGGGATCGTCATCGAATACACCGCCGAAGTTCTGCAGGTCGATGACAGCTATGTCGTGCGCGGCCCGTCGGAATGGGTCTGGCCACCCGGCCGCACCGATCACTGGGGCATCGCCCCGCCCAAGGCCGATCACGTCAAGGCGGCACAGGTTGCCGTTCCCTATGCCGACGGGAGTGCCGCGTGACGGTTTCATCCGAGCAGACACGGAATGATTTTCAGGTCGTCGTGGTCGGTCATGGTCCGTCAGGCGCCATCGCGGCCAGTCTCCTTGGCGACCGGGGCATCCGCACGCTGGCGATCGACCGTCAGCTAGAGGTCTATGACAAGCCACGTGCGATCGCGATCGATCATGAGATCCTGCGCCTGCTCGACAATCTCGGCGCCGCCGAGCGCGTGCTGCCTTACGTTGCTCCGTTCCCCGCCTCCCAGCATTTCGGCGCTAAAGGGCAGTTGATCCGCCGCATCGACATGGTCGCGGAGCCCTATCCGCTCGGCTACACGCCCAGCATGGTGTTCACGCAGCCGCCGGTCGAAGCTGCCTTGCGCGAACATGCCGCGGCCTATGACAGCGTCGAGGTCGAGCTGGGCACCGAACTGCTCGGCTTCGAGCAGTCGACCGATCGTGTGACACTGCATTTGCGCGACGATCGCGGCATGACGCGCGCCATCACCGCCGACTACGTCATCGCTTGCGACGGCGCATCGAGCGGCACCCGGCAACAGCTTGGCATCGCATTCGAGGATCTCGTCTTCGATGAGCCCTGGCTTGTCGTCGATCTTCAGGTCAACGACGCCTCCCTCAGCAAGCTGCCGCAGACCGCGGCGCAATTCTGCGATCCGTCGCGGCCCACGACCTTCATCATCGGCCCCGGCAATCATCGCCGCTTCGAAATCATGCTGCTGCCCGGCGAAGATCCGCGCGAGATGGAAACGGCCGCGCAGGTCTGGCGGCTGCTTTCGCGCTGGATCACGCCTGATGATGCCATGCTGTGGCGTGCTGCAAGCTACCGGTTTCATGCGCTGGTCGCGCAGGAATGGCGATGCGGCCGCATCTTCCTCGCCGGCGATGCCGCGCATCAGCAGCCGCCGTTCATCGGCCAGGGCATGTGCCAGGGCATCCGCGACGTCGGCAATCTCGTCTGGAAGCTCGACCGCGTACTCCGCGGACAATCCAATGCAAAATTGCTCGACAGCTACGGCGAGGAGCGCGGCGAGCATGTGCGCCAGCTCACTTCCCGCATCAAGGCCATCGGCCATGTGATCTGCGAACGCGATCCCGACGCCGCAGCAGCACGCGACGAGCGCATTCTTGCGGAGGGTGGCGGCCAACCCCGCACCATCACCCGTCAGGAAATCGTGCCGCCATTGCAGACTGGTTTATTGGCGTTCCCGCTTTGCGCAGCGCATGGCACGTTGTTTCCACAGCCATGGATCAGGACCGCAGAAGGACGGCGCCGTCTCGATAGCGTCGCCGGCACCGGATGGCGGCTTGTGCTCGATATGCGCAACGAACTGGAGCCCGGTCCCGACCTGCAAGCGATCATGACTCAGCTGGACATCAGGCCAATTCGCATCGGCCCCGCCGCCGATGACGTACTTACTGAAGAGGACGGCGTTCTCGCCGCCTGGTTCGACCATCACGACTGTCGCGCCGCAATCGTCCGGCCCGACCACTACGTCTTCGGCGTCGCCAGCGAGACCAGCGCACTCGACGCGCTGCTCACCGATCTTGCGGAGCGGCTCCGATGATCACGCCGGCCGCACAGCGTCACCACACCAACATTTCCCACGGACACGCAGCTTCCAGAGCGAGGACATCACGATGAAATTGGCAAGTTTTCAGATCGGCGGAAAACCCACCTGGGGCGTGATCGAGGGCAATGATGCGCTCGATGTGGGCGCACTGCTTGGCGATCGCTTCCCCGACCTTAAATCCGTCATCGCAGCCGACGCGCTGTCCGTGGTGCGTGATGCAGCCGGCAAGGCCAAGCGCATACCGACCGCTGACATCACCTGGTTGCCGGTGATTCCGAATCCGGACAAGATTCTCTGCATCGGCCTGAACTACGAGATGCACCGCAAGGAAACTGGACGCGCCGAGGTCGACAATCCCACGGTGTTTGGCCGCTTCGCCAACAGCCAGACCGGCCATCTCACCAATATCATCCGGCCGAAGGTCTCGACCCACCTCGACTTCGAAGGCGAACTCGCCATCATCATCGGCAAGCCCGGACGATACATTTCGCAGGCAGATGCATGGAGCCATATCGCCGGCTATGCCTGCTACAATGAAGGCAGCGTGCGCGATTTCCAGCGTCACACCCATCAGTTCACGCCCGGCAAGAATTTTCCGGAGACCGGCGGCTTCGGTCCCTGGATGATGACGCCGGATGAACTCGGCGATGTTGCGCCGCTGCGGCTGCAGACCCGCGTCAATGGCCAGGTCGTGCAGGACGCCACCATCGATCAGATGATCTTCGATATCCCGCGTCAGATTGAATACTGCTCGTCCTTTACCCGCCTTGAGCCGGGCGACGTGATCGCCACCGGCACGCCGGGCGGCGTCGGCGCCAAGCGCACGCCTCCGCTTTGGCTGAAGCCGGGCGATATCGTCGAGGTCGAGATCGATCGGCTCGGCGTGCTGCGCAACGGCGTGGCCGACGAGACCTGATGCAAGCGGCAGCCCGCGCCACCAGCGCCGCGGGCTGCTTCGCACGACAAGACCCGCTCGTTCAAAAAGCACGCCTCAACAAGCGATCAAAAATCGCAGGCCAACCATTTCAGGAGGAAATCCATGCTCACATTGTCCCGTCGTATCTTGTTGACCGGTGGCATTCTTTGCCTCTCGCTGCCCGCCTACGCGCAATCATGGCCGCAAAAGCCGGTGACGATCGTGGTGCCGCAGGCGGCGGGCAACAGCCCGGACGTGCTGTGCCGCATCGTCGCCGAAAAACTCTCCCGCGCGCTCGGACAACAGTTCATCGTTGAGAACCGCCCGGGCGCCGCCAACCTCGTCGGCGCACAGACGGTCGCGCGCGCCGCGCCCGACGGCTACACTTTCCTGTTCGCGACATCTGCGGCGCTGGTCACCAATCCCTACACGTTCAAGAAACTGCCCTACGATCCCGTGAAGGATTTCGTCCCGGTGGCGATGGTGGCGCGAAGCAATCACGTCCTGCTCGTCAATCCCGAAGTAAAAGCCAAAACGCTGGCGGAATTAATCGCGCTTGAAAAATCCGCTCCCGGCTCCCTGAGCATGGCGGTCGACGGCGCGCGCAACATTTCCGGCCTGATCGCTCAGACCATCAACAAGCAGGCGGGCACCAGTTTCGTGCTGGTGCCCTACAATACGATCACCAACGCGATCCAGGACAGCCTGACCGGACGCACCCAGGTGACGATCCAGTCCGCATCGGTGGCTGAGTCCTTCATCAAGGCCGGTACGCTGCGGGCACTCGCCATTGCCGGCAACAAGCGCGTCGATTCATTGCCGGATGTGCCCGCAATTGCCGAGACGCTGAAGGGCGCGGATCTGCAAGGCTGGTTCATGATGATGGCCCCGACCGGGACACCTGCCGAGATCGTCGACAAACTCAGTGCCGAGATTGCGCTGGCACTGAAATCGCCGGACGTGCAGGAGCGCGCGCCCGTGCTCGGCTTCGATGTCGCCTCCGGTGACGTGGTGACGCCTGCGGGCGCGAAGCGCTTTTTCGACGCCGAGCTTGTCGCCACAGGCAAGACGATTCAGGAACTCGGCATTCAGCCTGAATAACCGCGGCCCAGCGCTTGTGCCGAACAACGGCAGCATCTCCACATGAAAACGCCCGCTGTGAAGCGGGCGCTTTGACATATTCAATCGGGAACGAAGCTTACGCCTCGTTGCCGCCTTCCTGCTGCGACGCCTCGAACAGGAACCAGGTGCGGCGCTCGGTGTCGTCGATGTAGTTTTCAAGCAGGCTGGCGCTGGCGATGTCCTTGGCGTCGTCGCAGACCTCGTGGGCCTTGCGCATCGCCGCTGCCATCTTCTTGTTGTCGTTCATCAGCTCGCGCAGCATCTCCACCGGCGGCACATAGGCCTCGTCATTGTCCTTGATGGTCTGCAGCTTGGCGACTTCGCCGATCGAACGCAGCGTGCGACCGCCGATCTTGCGCACGCGTTCCGCCAACGGGTCTGTCGTCGCAAAAATCTGGTCGGACTGCTCGTCGAGCATCAGGTGATAGTCGCGGAAATGGCGCCCGCTGAGATGCCAGTGAAAATTCTTGGTCTTCAGGTAAAGCGCGAAAGCGTCGGCGAGCAACCCGTTCAGCGCCTTGGCCACCTTCTCCACGGCGTCGGCTGAGAGGTCAGTCGGGGTATTCATTTCGGCAGCGATTTTCGATGTCTTGGTGCTCACGTTACTTACCTTCCCGTGTCGGATGATTTGATGGCTGGAGGGTTGTCGTCAGGGCGGAAGATTTCAGGAAAAATCGGAGTGGTCTTGACGGAAAGCACTGCAAATTTCCGAAAACTGCGGTTCTTGAAGGAAAGGCGGTTTCCCACGCGCCTGAAAACGCTCTAGACCGTTTCAACGCATCACAAATATAGGGGTTCCCGACACGGGAACAACAATCGGGCCGGGCAGACGATGGAAGATTGGATCGATTATTACGATTCCACGCATACGATTTATGCGAGCAAGCTGCATCGTGACGTGCATTTCGAGGTCATCGCCCGCGATATCATTGGCTATATCGCCTCTCAGGATGCCGTCGTGCTCGACTATGCCTGCGGTGAAGCACTCTCGGCCGCCAAAGTGGCCAATGCCTGCAGCAAGCTGATCCTGGCAGAGCCCGCGCCTGGCGTTCGCGGCCGACTGGTCGCCCGCTTCGCGCCCAACACCAAAATCCGGGTCCGTTCGCTGGAAGAGTTGCGCAACATGACGGCGCAGTCGATCGACCTGGCTGTCATGAATTCGGTGGCTCAGTACATGACAGGCCCCGAACTCGACGATGCCTTTGCAATCATCAAGCGGCTGCTGGCGCCTGGCGGCAAGCTGGTGGTCGGCGACATCCTGCAGCCCGATGTCGGCATGGCGACCGATGTCATGGCGCTGCTGAAGCTCGCCCGGGAACACGGCTTTCTGTGGGATGCATTCGTCGGACTCGTGCGCACGGCCCTCTCTGACTACCGACAGCTGCGCACCAAGGTTGGCCTGCAGCGCTACAGCGAGGCGGAGATGCTGGCCAAGCTGACCGCGGCCGGTTTCCGGGCGTCGCGGGCGCCGATCAATATCGGCCACAATTCCTCGCGCATGACCTTCGTCGCCCATCACGCATTCTGAGGCATCGGCTCGGGCAAACGGACGATTAAGGTTAACAGACGGTTTACAAAACTTGAGGTGGATCGCCACCCCGTGATCGGTAACATTGTGCTCGGCCCGGTGGCGGAAATGTCTACGCGGGGGCGATGCATCGCTCTTTATCCTGGTTCAAGTCCAGGCTGGGCCTCCAACCTTTCAGACATTTACCAGTGGGTCGGCGCTGTCAGGTTTCGGTGAATTCCAGCACCGGAAGCTGCAGGCGCTCGGCATCGCGCTCGGCCGATGCGAGCACCGCATCCAGCAAACCCGGAAATCTGCTCTCGAGATCTTCGCGGCGCAGTTTCATCAAACGCGCCGTCCCCACCGCGCGCGTTTCCATCAGGCCGGCCTCGCGCAGTTTCGCAAAATGATAGGCGAGATTGGATTTGCCGCTGAGGCCGTAAAAATCGCCACAGCGCAATTCACCGACCTCTTTCTCGCGTTTGGCCAGATTATAGACGATCGCCAGCCGGATCGGATCGCTCAGGCAATCCATCACGCCAGGCAATTCGATCTGTTCGCGCGTGGGATGCGGGAGAATGCGGCTCATAGCCCCTCAATACTGAATCCAACCGGCCGCCGCAATGTTCAATATTTCTTGAACCATTTGACATTTTGCACCGCCGCATCAATAGTTCAACAGACCTTGAACTAAGGATGTAGTGATGAGCGTGTTCTGGCTGGCCCTGGCGGCATTTGCGATTGGGACCGAAGCATTTGTGATTGCTGGCCTTCTTCCAATCATGGCAGCGGACCTGAATGTCACGTTGGCGGCTACGGGACAATTGGTCACCGTTTACGCCATCACCTATGCCATCGGCTCGCCGATCCTGGCTGTGCTGTTCAGCAATTTTGACCGCCGCACCGTCGTTTCGTTGGCGCTGGTCTGCTTCATCGTCGGAAATCTTTTAGCGGCCGTTGCGACCACATTCGGCACTCTCCTGCTATCGCGCATGCTGATGGCTGTGGGCGCGGGACTGTGCATGCCGACCGCCATGGCCGTCGCAATCGCGATCGCTGCACCGGAACGCCGTGGCCGCGCCGCGTCGCTGGTGATCTCCGGCCTGACGGTGGCGACGGTTCTGGGCGTGCCGCTCGGAACCTGGGTCGGCAGTCATTTTGGCTGGCGGTCGACATTCGTGATGGTCGCAGCGCTCGGCGCCGTCGCATTGGCCGGGCTGCTGCTGGGACTGCCCCGCGGTTTGCCACGCACTGCTGCCACACTCGGTCAGAGGCTTGCCGTCGCGCGCCATCCCGAAGTGCTGAAAACCCTTGCCGTAACCTGCATGTGGGGCCTCGGGGGCTTTACCTCATTCACCTATCTGGCTGTGCCGCTGCATCGGCTCGGCTTTGACGCCAACGGAATCAGCCTGGCGCTGCTGGTCTTTGGCGTCGCCGCGGCCATCGGAAACACCCTGGGCGGCGCGATGTCCGACCGTATCGGACCGCTCCGGACCTCAACGCTGGGCCTGATCGGCATGATGCTGTCACTGACGCTGCAATCGGCGGCCCTGACATTCGCACCGCCCGCCACTGCGGGTGTGCTGTTTCTGGTCTTTATTTTTTCCCAGGGCATTGCCGGCTGGATGTTCTATCCCGGACAGGTCGCACATCTCGTGCGCATCACGCCGGAAGCCTCGGTCATCGCGCTCTCGCTGAACGCCTCAGCCATGTATATCGGCTTTGCCGGCGGCAGCGCGTTGGGCGGCGTGGTGCTGTCGACATTGAGCTCCAACCACCTCGGCTGGATCGGCGGCTGCGCCGAGGCGGCAGCCCTCGTGCTCGTCCTCGCCGGACACCTTCTGAAGCGCCCGAAACCGGCCCAAATTGCCGGTTGATGGCACCTTCAAAAGCCTTCCCCGCCCCGTTATAGTGGTCTAAAGACAGCCGCGCGCGAGGATCGGCCTATGGCTCCCTGAGGGGTCAATGGCTGGTTTGGCGCCCGGGCCCGAGGGACGCGCGTATGCGCGCCCTTTTTTTGTGCCGATTTGTCACCACCGCGAGTTTAAATGCCAAAACGCACCGACATATCCACCATCCTGATCATCGGCGCCGGTCCTATCGTGATCGGCCAGGCCTGCGAGTTCGACTATTCGGGCACGCAAGCCGTCAAGACGCTCAAGGAAGAGGGCTACCGGATCGTTCTGGTCAATTCCAATCCGGCCACGATCATGACGGACCCGGAACTGGCGGACGCGACCTATATCGAGCCGATCACACCCGAGATCGTCGCCAAGATCATCGAAAAGGAGCGCGGCGACCGCTCCAAGGGTTTTGCGCTGCTGCCGACCATGGGCGGCCAGACCGCGCTGAACTGCGCGCTGTCGCTGCGCCAGCAGGGCACGCTGGAGAAGTTCGACGTCGAGATGATCGGCGCGACCGCCGAAGCGATCGACAAGGCCGAAGACCGCCAGCTGTTCCGCGAGGCGATGACGAAAATCGGGCTGGAGACGCCGAAGTCGCGGCTCGCCAACGCATCCGCGCTGAAGAAACAGTATCGCGAGCAGCACCAGGCCGAAAAGGCCAAGCTAACGGGCGACGCGCTGGCCGAACACGAACGCCAGTGGGTGCTCCATGAAGGTGACCGCCGCAAGCGTTATCAGGAGCACGCGCTTGGCCAGGCGCTGATGGCGCTGTCTGAAATTGGTTTGCCCGCGATCATCCGCCCGTCCTTCACCATGGGCGGCACCGGCGGCGGCATTGCCTATAACCGCGAAGAATTCCTCGACATCATCGAGCGCGGCCTCGACGCGTCTCCGACCAACGAAGTGCTGATCGAAGAGTCAGTGCTCGGCTGGAAAGAGTACGAGATGGAAGTCGTCCGCGACAAGAAGGACAACTGCATCATCATCTGCTCGATCGAGAATCTCGATCCGATGGGCGTGCATACCGGCGACTCCATCACCGTCGCGCCGGCGCTGACGTTGACCGATAAAGAATATCAGATCATGCGCGACGCCTCGCTGGCGGTGCTGCGCGAGATCGGCGTCGAGACCGGCGGCTCCAACGTGCAGTTCGGCGTCAATCCTGCCGACGGCCGCATGGTCGTGATCGAAATGAATCCGCGCGTGTCGCGCTCATCGGCGCTGGCCTCGAAGGCCACCGGCTTCCCGATCGCCAAGGTCGCAGCGAAGCTCGCTGTCGGCTATACGCTGGACGAAATCGCCAACGACATCACCGGCGGCGCAACGCCTGCGTCGTTCGAGCCGACCATCGACTATGTCGTCACCAAGATTCCCCGTTTCGCCTTCGAGAAATTCCCCGGCGCATCGCGCACGCTGACGACGTCGATGAAGTCGGTCGGCGAAGTGATGGCCATCGGCCGCACATTCCAGGAAAGCTTGCAGAAGGCGCTGCGCGGACTTGAAACCGGCCTGACCGGTCTCGACGAAATCGAGATCGAGGATCTCGGCCGCGGCGACGACAAGAACGCGATCCGCGCTGCTCTGGGTACACCGACGCCGGACCGTCTGTTGCAAGTCGGTCAGGCCATGCGTCTGGGCTGGACCGATGAGGAGATCTTCAACTCCTGCAAGATCGATCCGTGGTTCCTCGCCGAGATGCGCGGCATTGTCGAGATGGAAGCCAAGGTGAAGGCCAATGGCCTGCCCGCCAACGCCTTCGGCATGCGGACGCTGAAGGCCATGGGCTTCTCCGACGCGCGCCTCGCCGTGCTCGCCGGCAAGACCGAGGCCGACGTCAAGGCACTGCGCCGCTCGCTCGATGTGCGCCCGGTGTTCAAGCGCATCGACACCTGCGCCGCCGAATTCGCCTCGCCGACCGCTTACATGTATTCGACCTATGAGTCGTCCTTCGCCGGCAGCTTCGCCGACGAGAGTCAGCCGTCGGACAAGAACAAGGTCATCATTCTTGGCGGCGGCCCGAACCGTATCGGCCAGGGCATCGAGTTCGACTATTGCTGCTGTCACGCCTGCTTCGCGCTGGCCGACGCCGGCTACGAAACCATCATGGTCAACTGCAATCCGGAGACCGTGTCGACCGACTACGACACGGCGGATCGCCTGTATTTCGAACCGCTGACTGCCGAAGATGTGCTCGAGATCATCGACACCGAACGTCAGAACGGCACGCTGCATGGCGTGATCGTGCAGTTCGGCGGCCAGACCCCGCTGAAGCTCGCGCGCGCGCTGGAAGCCGCCGACGTGCCGATCCTCGGTACCTCGCCGGATGCCATCGATCTTGCCGAAGATCGCGATCGCTTCAAGCGCATCCTCGACAAGCTCAAGCTCAAGCAGCCGAAGAACGGCATCGCCTATTCGGTCGAACAGGCCCGCCTCGTCGCAGCCGATCTCGGCCTGCCGCTGGTGGTGCGTCCGTCCTATGTGCTCGGCGGCCGCGCGATGCAGATCATCCGCGAGGAAAGCCAGCTCGGCGATTACCTGCTCGGCACGCTGCCGGAGCTGGTGCCCGGCGACGTCAAGGCGCGCTATCCGAACGACAAGACCGGCCAGATCAATACGGTGCTCGGCACCAATCCGCTGCTGTTCGATCGCTACCTGTCGGATGCCATCGAAGTCGACGTCGACTGCCTGTGCGATGGCAAGGATACCTTCATCGTCGGCATCATGGAGCATATCGAGGAAGCTGGCATTCACTCCGGCGACTCGGCCTGCTCGCTGCCGCCGCATTCGCTCGACGACGACATGATCGCCGAACTCGAACGCCAGACCCGCGACATGGCGCTCGGCCTCGACGTGGTCGGACTGATGAACGTGCAGTTCGCGGTCAAGGATCGCGACATCTACGTGCTCGAAGTCAATCCGCGCGCGTCGCGCACCGTGCCTTTCGTTGCCAAGGTGATGGGCATGCCGGTGGCCAAGATCGCCGCGCGTATCATGGCCGGCGAGAAGCTCGCCGACTTCAGTCTGAAGAAGCGCAAGCTCGACCATGTCGGCGTCAAGGAATCGGTCTTCCCGTTCGCGCGCTTCCCCGGCGTCGATACGGTGCTCGGCCCGGAGATGCGCTCCACCGGCGAAGTGATGGGCATCGACCGCTCGTTCGAAATCGCCTTCGCCAAGAGCCAGCTCGGTGGCGGCACCCGCGTGCCGCGGAGTGGCACCGTGTTCGTGTCCGTGCGCGAAAGCGACAAGACGCGCATTCTCGATGCCGTGAAGCTGCTCTCGTCGAACGGCTTCAAGGTGCTCGCGACGTCAGGGACCCAGCGCTTCCTGGTCGACAACGGCGTCCCCGCCGAGAAGATCAACAAGGTGCTGGAAGGCCGACCGCACATCGTCGATGCCATCACCAATGGCGAGATTCAGCTGGTTCTGAACACCACCGACGGGCCGCAGGCCCTGGCCGACAGCCGCTCGCTGCGGCGGGCTGCCCTCTTGCATAAAGTACCGTATTACACCACTCTTTCGGGTGCCGTGGCGGCTGCACAGGGCGTCCGGGCATATCTGGGCGGGGACCTTGAGGTCCGCACATTGCAGAGTTACTTTTCCGAAGCCTGAATTCGGGCGGACTGCAGGTCCGACGAGATCAGCTAGGCAAGGCACGACCGGAACTCACCGGTCGCGTCTTTGTTTTGTTTCGGCACTCGAAGCCGGCGTCTGAACTGGCTGCAAGCGCAGCCAAGCCGACATCTTGCAGAACGAATGGTTTCATGCGCGCGCCGCCGCGTTCCGCATGACGTTAGAGGACAAAGAGAATGGTTGAGAAGGTCCCGATGACAGCAGGTGGCTACGCTGCGCTGGAGGTCGAGCTGAAGGAACGTCAGTCGGTGCACCGTCCGCGGATCATCGAGCAGATCGCCGAAGCGCGCTCCCATGGCGACCTCTCGGAAAATGCCGAGTATCACGCCGCCAAGGAAGAGCAGTCGCATAATGAAGGCCGCATCAGCGATATCGAGGACAAGCTCGCCCGCGCCGATATCATCGATATCTCGAAGCTGTCCGGCGACACCATCAAGTTCGGCGCGACCGTGACGTTGATCGATGAAGACACCGAGAAGAAGGCGGTCTGGCAGATCGTCGGCGAGCCCGAGGCTGATGCCAAGAAGGGTCGTATCTCGATCACCTCGCCACTGGCGCGTGCGCTGATCGGCAAGAGCAAAGGCGCATCAGTCGAAGTCGTCGCTCCCGGCGGGGCCAAGGCCTATGAGATCACCAAGGTCGAGTGGCGCTGATCGACAGCGCTCAACGCGAAAACAAGAAAGCCGCGCATGATGCGCGGCTTTTTTATTATCCCCTGATGGCGGTATCCAGCCATCGCTACTCACGAAAACTTCTGGAATACTTCCACAGCTCACGTGTTTTCACACGAGAGTGACCAGCATTTTGCATTGCAGTAATGCTAGAAACGATGGTCATCACAGGGGGACTAATGACATGGACCAAGCCTTCGCTAAATTTCAGCCTGCTGCACTAAGCCTTTTCCGCTTCATCACCGGCCTGCTGCTGCTGCAGTATGGCATCGCCAAGATCTTCAAATTTCCGGTTCTGCCTTATTTCGCGAATATCCCGCCGTTGATCCAGGTCGCGGCAACGCTTGAACTCGTCGGCGGTGCGCTGCTGCTGCTCGGCCTGTTCACGCGCCCAGTTGCGTTCATCCTCGCCGGTGAAATGGCCTTCGCTTACTTCCTCGGCCACATGTTTAAAGGCGCGGATCCGGTTTTCCTGCCGCTGCTGAACGGCGGCACCGCTGCCATCCTGTTCTGCTTCTCCTGCCTCTATCTTGCGACGTCAGGCGGAGGCCCGATCAGCCTCGACGCGATACTGCGCAAGAAGAGCTAAGCTCGACATCACGGCAATAAAAAAGGGCGCTCACCGCAAGGTGGGCGCCCTTTGCTTGAACACTCGCTGCTAATCCGCGGCCCTCAGCTCAAGCGGCACCGCGGCAGCGTATTTCGAGTTCTGCAAGACCAAGGACGTGCGGACGTTGCGGACATGCGGTGCGGCCGTGAGATGGCCGACGAAATCCTGGAAGGTCGCCATGTCGGGCGCCACGCATTTCAGGATGAAATCGATCTCGCCCGATAGCATCCAGCACTCCCGCACCAAAGGCTCCTTGCGGACGAAATCCTCGAACGCCTTGAGATCGGCATCGGCCTGACTCGACAGGTGGACCGAGGCAAACACGGTAACGTCGAAACCGAGCAATCGGGGATCCAGCAACCCGCGGTAGCCCTGGATATAGCCAGCCTCTTCCAGGGTCCGGACCCGGCGCAGGCAGGGCGGCGGCGAGATGCCAACGCGCTTGGCGAGTTCCACATTGGTGATTCGGCCGTCGGCCTGGATTTCGCTGAGAATTTTGAGGTCGATGTCGTCTAGGCTTTTCGGCACGCGGCGCGGATCCTGGCTGGTATTCAAACAAACCGTTTGAACTCTCTTAGCGCAGGAGCCGCAACTTGCGCAATTTTATTGCGCGTGCATCGCAGAAATTAAGTGTCTCCGGGGGAAAAATTGCCGGGACGAATTGCAATTCTTGCATGGCTCGCCAGATATTCTACACTAGCAGACAAGACTTTCGACGCCGCAGCGACGTGTTCGCCGGCACATTTCGCCTCAGCAATGACCAATTTCCCTTCAGAAAGGGACTCGACCATGGCCGCCCCCATCCATGCCAAAGTCGTCATCATCGGCTCAGGCCCGGCTGGCTACACTGCCGCTATCTACGCCGCACGCGCGATGCTCGAGCCCGTCCTGATCCAGGGGATCCAGCCCGGCGGTCAGCTCACCATCACCACGGATGTCGAAAACTATCCGGGCTTCGCCGACGTCATTCAGGGCCCTTGGCTGATGGAGCAGATGGAGAAGCAGGCTCAACACGTCGGTACCAAGATTGTCACCGATCTGGTCAGTGACATGGATCTGAACCAGCGTCCGTTCCGCCTGACCTGCGACAGCGGCGATGTCTATCTCGCCGAAACCGTGATCCTGGCCACCGGCGCGCAGGCGCGCTGGCTCGGCATCCCGTCGGAAGAGAAATTCCAGGGCGGCGGCGTATCCGCCTGTGCCACCTGCGACGGATTCTTCTATCGCAACAAGGAAGTGATCGTGGTCGGCGGCGGCAACACGGCCGTCGAGGAAGCTTTGTTCCTGACCAATTTCGCCTCGCAGGTCACCATCGTGCATCGCCGCGACCATTTCCGTGCCGAACGCATCCTGCAGGAGCGACTGTTCAAGCACCCGAAGATCAAGGTGGTCTGGGACTCGGCGCTCGACGAGATCTGCGGCACCGAAGGCCCGGCCAAGGTCACCCATGTGCGCCTGAAGAACGTCAAGACCGGCGCCATCACTCAGGTGCCAGCCGACGGCGTCTTCATTGCCATCGGCCACGCGCCCGCGACCGAACTCATCAAGGGCCAGATCACGCTGAAGCCCTCGGGCTATGTCGAAGTGGCTCCGAATTCCACCGCAACCTCGATGCCCGGCGTGTTCGCCGCCGGCGACGTGGCGGATGAAACCTATCGGCAGGCGGTCACCGCCGCCGGCATGGGCTGCATGGCCGCCCTCGAAGCCGAACGCTATCTTGCCGCGCATGCTCATGACCGCGCAGCGGCCGAATGATGATCAAACGAACCCGCGACGGATTTACAGATATGGACTGGGACAAGCTGAAGGTGTTTCACGCGGCGGCGGAAGCGGGGAGCTTCACGCATGCAGGCGAGCAACTGGGCCTGTCGCAATCGGCAGTCTCACGACAGGTGAGCGCGCTCGAGCAGGAGCTGGCGGTCTCGCTGTTCCACCGCCACGCCCGCGGCCTGATCCTCACCGAACAGGGCGACCTGCTGTTCCGCACCGCCCATGACGTGTTCATGCAGCTCCAGGCGGCCCGCGCAAAGCTGACCGACAGCCGCGAGCGGCCTAGCGGCGACCTCAAGGTGACCACAACCCCGGGCGTCGGCATCAACTGGCTGATCCCGCGCCTTGGCGAGTTCACCGCGCTTTATCCGGAAATCCGCATTTCACTGATCGTCACCGACGAAGAACTCGACCTGTCGATGCGCGAAGCCGATGTGGCCATCCGCACCCGTAAGCCGACCCAGCCGGACCTAATCCAGCGCAAGCTGTTCGCCATGGGATTCCACGCTTATTGCTCGCCGGAATATATCAAGCATTTCGGCACCCCGCGCACCCTCGACGAACTCGACGGGCACCGCATCATCATGCTCAGCGACGCCCAGGTGTCACCGCACCTGCAAAACCGCAGCTGGCTGATCGATGCCGGGCGCAACGGCTCCGGCCCGCGCGAACCCTACTTCAAGGTCAACAATATTCTGGGCCTGATGCGCGCCTGCCAGCAGGGCTTGGGCATTGCAGCATTGCCGGACTACCTGGTCGAAGAAAACGATCGTCTGGTTCAGCTCTTCAGTGAGTCGGACTCGATTCAACTCGACACTTATTTTGTCTATCCCGAAGAGTTGAAGACGGTCGCCCGTGTGCAGGTGTTCCGCGACTTCATCGTCAGCAAGGCACAGCGCTGGCCGTCCTAACCCGCAATATTTCAGGGCAGATATGCCCACGCTTCCCAGCATGTCAGACATGCCAAGTGATGCGTTGCTGCATGCCACCTTCAGGGATCATACTTCTCAGACGCTGAGATTTTGCGCTGCGCATTTGTCCCCCTCCTCCAGTGGTGCGAAGTCTCAGTAATCCCTCTTGGAAGGTGATTGTGTCGGCCTCTCGAGGCCAATACCTCAGAGCCGGACTCGTTTGAGTCCGGCTTTTTTTTGCGCCCGCGAACTGTCAGTCCAGCTTCACTTTCGCCAGCCGGAGCGCATTCCCGATCACGCTCACCGAGGACAGCGCCATCGCTGCAGCGCCGAGCATCGGCGACAGCAGGATGCCGAAGATCGGATACAGCACACCGGCCGCAATCGGCACGCCGGCCGCATTGTAAATGAAGGCGAAAATCAGATTCTGACGGATATTGCTCATCACGGCCTTTGATAGTTCGCGCGCGCGCACCAGCCCCATCAGATCGCCGGTCAGCAGTGTCACGCCAGCACTCTCGATCGCCACATCGGTCCCCGTGCCCATGGCGATGCCGACATCCGCAGCAGCAAGCGCCGGCGCATCGTTGACGCCATCGCCAACCATGGCGACCCGGCGGCCTTCGCCGCGCAGACGTGTGACCACGTCACTCTTGCGCTCCGGCAACACACCCGCCTCGACCTCGTCGATACCCAGCGTCTTCGCGACGGCCTTCGCGGTCGTCGCATTGTCGCCGGTGAGCATGACGATCCGCAGGCCGTCGGCGCGCAGCTTCTTCAAGCCGTCCTGCGCCGATGGCTTTACGGGATCGGCAATCGCCATCACGCCGGCGACGCTGCCATCGATGGCAACGAAGATGGCAGTCGCACCGTTCTGCCGCGCCAGCTCGGCGACGCCGTCGGAGCGCGTCGTATCCACTTTCAATTCGTCCATCAGCATCGCATTGCCGAGCGCAACGCGCTTGCCATTGACCACACCCGACGCGCCTTTGCCGGACGGCGAGGCGAAGTCACTGGCATCGCTCAGCACCACATTGCGTTGCTTTGCTTCATTGACGATGGCCTGCGCCAGCGGATGTTCGCTGGAACGTTCGATACTTGCAGCAAGTTGCAGAATGTCGCTTTCGTTGAACCCTTCCGCCGGCGTGATGCTCACTAGTTTCGGCTTGCCTTCCGTCAGCGTACCGGTCTTGTCGATCACAATGGTGTCGATGCTTTCCAGGCGCTCCAGCGCCTGCGCGTCACGCACCAGAATGCCGGCATGGGCGCCGCGACCGACGCCGACCATGATCGACATGGGCGTGGCGAGACCGAGCGCACAGGGGCACGCGATGATCAGCACGGTTACCGCAGCAACAAGCGCAAACGAGAGGCGCGGCTCCGGCCCGAATGTCGCCCATGCGATGAATGCAATGGCAGCCGCAGCCAGTACAGCCGGCACGAACCAGCCGGCGACACGATCTGCGAGACGCTGGATCGGCGCACGCGAGCGCTGCGCCTTGGCGACCATGTCGACGATCCGCGACAACATCGTATCGCGGCCGATCTTGTCGGCCCGCAGCACGAGGCCGCCGCTCTGATTGACGGTACCGCCGATGACGCGCGCGCCTTCGGCCTTGCTCACCGGCATGGACTCGCCGGTGACCATGGATTCATCCACCGACGAACGCCCCTCGGTGACGACGCCGTCGACCGGAATTTTCTCGCCCGGCCTCACGCGCAACAAATCGCCGATGGCGATGGCGTCGAGGGCGACGTCCTCATCACCGTCCTTGCCGATGCGCCGCGCGGTCTTCGGCGCAAGACCGAGCAGCGCGCGGATCGCACCTGACGTCTGATTGCGCGCACGCAGCTCGAGCACCTGTCCGAGCAAAACGAGCACTGTGATGACAGCAGCGGCTTCGAAATAGACCGCCACTGCACCGTGATGGTCACGGAACGTGTCGGGAAACAGACCGGGCGCGAAGGTGGCCACAACGCTGTAGATCCACGCCACACCGGTACCCATGGCAATCAGCGTGAACATGTTGAGATTGCGCGTTACCACCGAGCGCCATCCACGTTCGAAGAACGGTGCGCCGGCCCACAGCACCACGGGTGTCGCCAGCACCAACGAGATCCAGTTCGATGTGGTCTGCGATACCAGCTGCATCAGGCCGAGATGCGCGCCCATCTCCAGCACGAACACGGGCAATGTCAGTGCCAGCGCGATCCAGAAGCGCCGGGTCATGTCGATCAGTTCAGGATCGGGCTTGTCGTCGAGCGAGACCTGCTCCGGCTCCAGCGCCATGCCACAGATCGGACAGCTGCCCGGCCCTTCCTGACGGATCTCCGGGTGCATCGGGCAGGTATAGATGGTGCCGGCTGGCGCGGGCGGCGCGAGCTCCTTCGGCTTCAGGAAACTCTCGGGATCCGCATTGAACCGCTCGCGACAGCGCGCGCTGCAGAAGAAATACTCATGGCCCTGATAGATCAGACGGTTCTTGGCGGTGGCGGGATCGACGGTCATGCCGCAGACCGGATCGAGCACTTTGGTCGGCGCAGCCTCGGCGTAATGGTGACCATGCGAACAGCATGCGCCATGCGTGTGACCGGCATGGGCATCGTGCCCCGTATGCGTGTGAGTTGTCTCTGCCACCGTGACCTCGCCTCTTGAAACATATACCCTATGGGGGTATATGAACCTCATGCGCAGCGAGATCAAGACGTCCTGTTTAAAACGCCTCAAACGGATCGAAGGCCAGGTCCGCGGCTTGGCCGGCATGGTCGAGGCCGACCGCTATTGCATCGATGTGGTCACGCAGATCGCCGCGGCCCGCGCAGCGTTGCGACGCGTCGAGGAAGAGATCCTGCGCGACCATGTCGCTCATTGCGTTGAGCACGCGATCTCGTCAGGCGACAAGGCCGATCAACGCCGCAAGATTGCCGAGTTGATGGACGTGGTCAGCCGCGTCGACCGGTGACGCGAATGCGACGTGCGGGCACGATGTTAGAAGACGGTTGATCAGTCGTTACGGTTTTTGCCCGGTGAGGGTGGCGCTGAAATGCGACCACACCTTTAGGTCATCAAGGGCCGGCGAATATCCGCAAAATTTACGACTGGATAAGCATGCGCAGCGATAGCGCACGGGGCGATCTAATAGCGCCGATCGCCGGTATTTACGTGTCTTTACGTACTTGTATCTAACGTCCCGCGCAATTGCGGTAATCCCGCTCGCGGTATCTGTACATGCTTACGATCTATAACTGCATCGCCAATGCCCATGATTTCAGGCTCGTCGGACTCGCGGCCATCATCTGCGCGATCGCGTCCCTCGCTGCTATCAACCTGCTCCGTCATGCGCGAAGCGCCACAGGCCAGATGCGCCTCGTCTGGCTCGCGGTATCCGCGATCTCCACGGGCTTCGGCATCTGGGCCACGCATTTCGTAGCGATGCTGGCATTCTCGCCGGGGATGCCGAGCGGCTACAATATCGTACTTACGGTCGTCTCGCTGATCGCCGCGCTGCTGCTGACCGGCGCCGGCCTTGCTGTGTCGTTGATCCCGAATTTTCGTGCCGGCCTCTGGATCGGCGGCGCCGTCGTCGCGGGCGGCATCGCGGCGATGCATTACACCGGCATGGCCGCCTTCGAACTTCAAGCGCGCATCAACTGGGATACGACGCTCGTCATCGTCTCGATCGTATTGGGAGCCGTGCTCGGTGCGATCGCGCTTCCGGTAGGGTTGCATGGCGCCACCCTGCGCTGGAAGATCAGCGGCGCGCTGCTGCTCACGCTCGCGATCTGCAGTCACCACTTCACCGCGATGAGCGCGGTCACGATCACCCCGGATCCGACCATCGCCGTCTCGCCGCTGACCATCCCCGCCGGATGGCTCGCACTTGGCGTCTCATTGATCAGCTTCGCCATCATTGGCCTGGCGCTGGCCGGCATCGTGCTGGATATCCGTGATCACCGCCGCTCCGATCTCGAAGCCGACCGCATGCGCGGACTCGCCAATGCTGCCGTCGAAGGGCTGCTGGTGTGCGACGGCGACACGATCGTCACGGTCAACACATCCTTCGCCGCGCTGGCGGGATCGTCCGCTGAATTGCTGATTGGCGGGCGTCTGCAAGACTGCTTCCCCGATGGCGATACGCGGACTCAGATCATGAGCCAGCCTGACAAATCGGTGGAAGCGAATCTGCGACAGCGCAACGGCCAGACGATCCCAGTTGAATTGATCCTGCGTGGAATCGACTTTGCGGGGAAGCCACATCAGGTCATCGCCGTACGTGACCTCCGCGAACGCAAGCAGGCCGAACAGCACATCCGCTATCTCGCCCACTACGACTCCCTGACCGGACTACCCAATCGCGGCACGTTCCATGATCGAATCGATCAGGAGATTGCGACACTATCCAAGGACCGCCCGCTCGCCGTACTCGCTTTGGATCTCGATCAGTTCAAGCAGGTTAATGACCTGTTCGGCCACGCCGCCGGCGACAAGGTCCTCAAGAGCGTAACGGCGCGCATCACCGCCCTGCTTGGCGAAGGCGAGATGATGGCGCGTCTTGGCGGCGATGAGTTCGCCATTCTCTTGCCGAACCTGACCTCGCCCGCAGCTGCGAGTCAATTCGCCGACAGGATACTGGAAGCATTCCGGAGCAAGGACGCCACCTTCGAACTCGGCAGCATCACCGCCAGTGTCGGTATCGCACTCTGCCCCGACGACTCCAGTGATCGCGACACGTTGCTCGCTTGCGCCGACACCGCGCTCTACCGCGCCAAATCCGAAGGCCGCGCGACCTGGCGCTTCTTCGAACCTGCAATGGGGGAAGCCGTGCGCGACCGCCGGCTGCTCGAACACGATCTGCGCAACGCCATCGATGCCAATCAGCTGAAAGTGGTCTATCAGCCCCAGGGCACCATGGAGTCGGGCCGCGTGATCGGCTTTGAGGCGCTGCTGCGCTGGAACCATCCCGTCCGCGGCAATATTCGCCCCGACATCTTCATTCCGATTGCGGAAGACACCGGCGCCATTCTCGGCATCGGCGAATGGGTGCTGCGCGCCGCCTGCCGTGAAGCGGCGACGTGGAAGCATCCGTTGACCATCGCGGTCAATGTCTCGGCGGTTCAGATCCACCACGATAGCTTTGTCGCAACCGTCCATGAGGTCTTGCTGGAAACCGGCCTGCCCCCGCATCGGCTCGAACTGGAGATCACCGAGACTGCGCTGATCCGCGACTTCGATCGCGCGCTGTTGACACTTCGCCGGATCAAGGCGCTCGGCGTTCACATCGCCATGGATGACTTCGGCACCGGCTACTCGTCGCTGTCGAACCTGCGCGCATTCCCGTTCGACAAGATCAAGATCGACGGATCATTCATCAGGTCGGTGAACACCAACAGCCAGGCGGCAGCAATCGTGCGCGCCGTCCTCGGCCTCGGCCGTGGGCTTGGGCTGCCGGTGCTCGCCGAAGGCGTGGAAACCGAAGCGGAATTCGCATTCCTGCGCGACGAGAAATGCGACGAGGCGCAGGGCTATCTGCTCGGCCGTCCGGCTGACATAGACAATTTCCGCGAAGTCACCCAAGGGGTGACCTCGCCCGCCGGAGATATCGCCATTTCAGCATAGGCGTGAACACCCCACCGTCGCGGTCATACCAACGACAAAAAACGCGCGAAAGTCTCGCGCGCTTTTTCTCGGGTCAAAAGAGCAGAACGGCTATCAGGCCGCCTGCTTGTGCATCGCGCCGGTCGCCGATCCGTTGCCGCGAATAGCCTTGATCGAACGTTCGATCGCAGCCCACAGCTTGCCGATCTCGCTTGCTGCGCGACCTTCTGCCTGATATTCGCGGGCGCCTTCGCCGTTGCCAAGCGCGAGCAGGAGATCTGCACGGTTGGTGATCTGACCGGACCACACCGGAGCCTTGAACTTGGCGAGCGCTTCGCGGGCGATCGTCACGATACGGCTTTCGGAATCGTCACGGCGTGCCGGCGCACCGTTGATGACAACCGCATAGGGCTTGCGGGCCGAACGGCAGGACTGGATCGTCGCCTGCACCGCGTCGACGTCGAACACGCCAGGACGCGCAGGAATGATCACCATGGTTGCGTTCTTGATGGCATCGTCGACCACAGCCGATGTATTCGGCGGCGTGTCGATGAACACCCATTCAAAACCGTCACGCTTCGCGGCGGCAACCATTTCGGTCACGCTGCGATTTGCGATCTTCAGCGGCGGTTCATTTGTTCCCCGCAGCTTGTGCCACAGCGTCAACGAACCCTGCGGATCCGCGTCGATGAGCAAGCAAGGCTTCGTTGATTTATGAACTTGAGCAGCAAGATGTGCAGCCAGGGTACTCTTCCCCGAGCCGCCTTTACGCGATGCGAAAACTATGACGTTCATATGTTGGCCTCCAGATTGACCCCAGGAGGCGAAAATGAATCAGTCTGCTGATTCGTTAAAGTCATATTTACGCGTAATTCAAGGATATGTGCCTGATTTGTTTGGAATGTTGGTTTTTGAGTCACACAGTGCGGCGCAACAGGCCCGAAATGAGTCAGGTGTAGTACGCTTGTCGCCACTTTGTCGCACTCTGGTATCAAGTCAGGCGCTCAAATCTTGCTATCAGCGCCGTTGGAACGAGTTGAGTCCGGACCTTCGATAGCAATGCCCTTCGCGCGCTGACGTTCGATCCACTTTCGCTCAAGCCAACCGAGAAACTGCGCCACCGGTTTTTCCAGCGGCGGAATATCCTGCGCGATGAGGATGAGTCCGAGCGGCAACATCCAGAGGCCGAGCACAGGAAGAATGCTGAAAATCCCGCCGATAATCAGCAAAATGCCAAGCGGGAATCGCACGAGCTTCGATGAGGGCTTGCGCAACCAACCTACAAATCGAGCCGGTCGGGGCGGAAGTTTGGTTTCGAACCAGGCCAAATGCCGATTGAGTTCGGCCTTGTAGTCGATATTGGTTTCGCTGCTCAAAATGACGCTCCTCGTGGTCTGGAGATGTTGTTTCGTGTCGTGATACCCAACGTGTCAGTTTGTCACGGGTTCACTTTTTTGCCACGGTCGATGGCGTCACGGTGCAGCGACTCGGCGAGATCACGCCGTTCTGCACGCTGACTAAACGTCCGTTCACGTGAGAGCGAAGCCTGATCAGCTCGGACGAGTCGGTTTTTTCGCCCTTCGCGACTTGACCGCGGGTTTGCGCGCGCTGGCCGGCGTTGCCCGAAAGAATTGCGCGCAGCCCGGGCTCAATTGCGCCCGCTTCTGGATCATGCAGGCCGTCACGCGATCCACATCAGGAATGGCTGCACCGCAGAGCCGAAAGGCATCGCCGGTGCAGAGCTGTTGCTGATCGTCGGTATAGGCTTGCGACGGCGTCGCCAAGAACGACGCGCCGATCATGAGTGACATGGCAAGCGACCCGCTCAAAATCCCTGGACGTACCGACATTACTCCCCCCTGGTTGCACGTTATCGTGGGAGTGTCGGAGACGATTGCGAGCTTGGCAAGGTGGACGTGACGGGGATCGGGCTTGCCTTCGCGCCGGCCCTGTAGTTTCTCCCGAACATCGCGGCGCCGTTGCCCCGTCGCGACCTCGTGCGAGAGACGGTCCAAGATGAACAGTGAGACAAAAGCGATACTCCGAACCTGCGCGGGCGGTCCACGATCATGAACTGGACCCGTATTGGCATTATCGGCTTCGTGGGGTTGTGCGGCTGGGCGGCATGGCCCAAAGGAAATGACGCGACGCCGCCGCGCCCACTTCTGATCAGGGCAGCATTGAAACAGGTCGATGATCCCGTCATCATCCTCGGCGACAGTGTCGTCAAACGCGCAACCTTCCCCCGTGCCGTATGCGGTCGGCCCATCGTCAATGCCGGAATCGACGGATCGACGACATCGAGCGGTCTCGATGCCATGCTGACAAAAGCACTTGGCGGAAAGCAGGCCGCCATGGTCGTCGTCTCCCTCGGACTCAACGATGCTGCGGTCCCTGTGCACGCGGACTCATACAGGACCAACTATCTCGCTCTGCTCGCGACGCTGAAATCCACGACTCCACGAATGGCCATCGCGACCGTGACGCCTGTTGAAGCTGGCAAATCCGATAGCGCGCGCATCAACGATCAGGCGATCGACAACTACAACGCGTTGCTGCCAACCATCGCCGGCGATGCTGGCGCGAGCCTTGTCACCATCCCGTCCATGCCGGCGAAATACACAACCGATGGCATTCACCTGAATGATGCCGGCTATGCCATCTGGACCAAGGCGGTTCTCGGCGGGGTCAGCGACGTCCTCTGCAAAGGCAAGTAACAACAACGCAGAAAACCGCATCAGGCCTCATTGACGCCAACGCCGCGCTCATCAAGGAGCTGCTGCCCTTTCAACGTGATCCTAAATTTCGGCCCCGCTGCCGGCTTGGCTTGATCGATTACCTCGACAAGCCCTTGAGCAATCAGCCCGTCAAGCACGGCACGTTTTTCGGCATTGAGATCGGGCCCAGAGGCGCGCGCGATGTCGCACATCATCGCAATAGCGGTATTGCTGATATCAGCGTCGATCATGATTGCCTCCCTGTCGTTGGGAAGCCAACGGAACGATGGCAATCGAGTTCCACGACCGGCCTGGCAGAAGTACGCGGGCATTTACGACGTCGAGTTGCCCGAAGGCGGGCTGTTTGTGCGGAAACCTTACAGCCCCGAGCCAGATCGTGGGCACGCTGAGTGATCTGACCGGCGCGCCGGCATTACCGGCCCGACCCCAGCGGTCAGACATTGCCGCAGCCCAAAGCAACGGCCACGCTCGAATCGGCTAAATGATTGATTTGTATGGTACAGTTGGGTGGTCTCGAACCACCGACCTCCTGCTCCACAAACAGGCGCTCTAACCAACTGAGCTACAACTGCATCCTGACCGGCCCCAAAATCAGGGGGTCCCGAACAGGCGGGAAACTAGGTGCAACGCATCACTTTGGCAAGGCCGCGATGATGATTTTTGGCGCAAACAAAAGCCCGGGCTTGCGGCCCGGGCTTTCGATTATTTGGCGGTGCGATCGGCTCAGGCGGCCGGCTGGAACAGCTTCGAAGCGCCGGTCTTGATCGGTTCGGCGGTCTCGGTGGCGATCTTCTGGCCGAGTTCGGCCAGCTGTTTGGTCTGACCGGTGAAGGTTTCAACCTGGCTGCGCGCAAAAGCGGTCCACAGCTCCATCGCCTGCGACGGCGACTTCACGCCGATCAGCGACTGGGCGAAGTCGAAACCCGCATTGGTGTTGGTCTTGGCAATGTCGAGCAGCTTGGCCGAATATTCGGCAGCGCCCTTGGTGGCCGTGCCGAACACAGCTTCAACCGTGCTGTTATGGGTCTCGGCAGCGTCCTTGAACTTGGCATAACCCTCGCGCGCCTGCGAGACGCCCTTTTCGGCGAACGCGCGGACCTGCTCCGGCACCTGGAACGGGATAACGGAAGATGAGAACGGATCGGTCGATTCGGCCATAGCGTGCATCCTTCGTGGTGGGGGGTGAAATCAATAAACCCGTGGAGGCTGCGAAAGGCACCGGTGCCTTTCATCAGCTGGCGGGAAACAGAGCGGCATCGCCATCAGCGATGCGTCATTGTGGTTACCGCAATATCATGTCGGAATTGTGCGGCGCAACAGAATATTGCACCGCAGAATCGCATGAGACCCGGATCGAATGCGCGCCCACGTCATGGAACTCGCTAAATATCAATCACTGATTGCATGGCGGAGAGCGCAGGGGTCGGTCAGCTCTTGGGCTTGGCGGCGTCCATGGCAGCGCGGCTCATGATCTGGCCCATTTCGCTGGCTTGCTCTGCCAGCGACTTCATCTGCGACTGCACGTATTCGCTGTGGAGCCGCATGACGTCGCCGAGATCCTTGGCGTGCAGCAACTGCTGGGCATAATCCAGCGACGCGGCGACGTTCTTCTCGGCATAGGCGATGGCCTTGGTGCTGACATCCTTGGCGCCGGCGCGCACGGTCTCACCGCGATTTTCGATCGACGACGCCGTGCTCTGGGCGCTGGCCAGAAACTTCTCGAATGCCTGCTTGGCCTGGTCGAAGCTGGCTTCGGCCATTGCGCGCATTTCCTTCGGAATTTCGAATTGGTCGGTCATGTCCCGCTCCATTTTGCATTGACGAAGCCGTCCACGGCCCCGTCTCCCGTGTCGCCCACTGCAATCTAGCCGAGCTTGGCATCGCCGATGTGACGCGGCGTCCCGTCCTCGTCCGATCCCATCGTGGACCTTTGTTTTTGTTTTGCAACTGCCAACGCATGGCCCAGCCCCTCCGTTCGGCAGAATGCCGAACCCTTGGAGCGGATTAACGTTATTGCTGTTTTGCCCTGCTGGAATGGGCGGGGGACGTGGACCTGCGCGTCCGCGCGGGCGATACTAACGAATTATTAAGGATGTCATCGTTTGGCCCGCAATCTGTGACGCGGATACCGGACGGGCGCCCAACGAGTCAGTCATGAAGTGCCGATGAACAATGCGGATTTTCAGTTGCGGGGCGTTGGCGATGCACGGCTGGCCGTACATGCCACCAGCAACCAGCCGGTCTGGCTGTGGTCGCGCGACGGCACCCGTGTGCTATGGGCCAATCCGGTCGGCGCGCGACTGTTCGGCGCCCGTAATGCAGCGGACCTGTTTGCCAGGACTTTCGGCCCCGCCGATACCCATCGCCGCCAGATAGCCCAGCTCGGCTCCCGGTTGCCGGCCAGTGGCGCAATGCGGCTGGAGCGCCTGCGCGGCTTCGGCGCGGCGCTGGGCAGCTTGATGACCTGCGCCTGCTCGCAGCTTGAATTTCCCGATGGCGGCAGCGGCATTCTCGTTGTCGCAGCGGAGCCGCTCGGTGGCCGCGGCATGCCGCTGGTCGAACGTCTGCAAAATCTCGTCGAGGGAATCGACACTCCTATCGCCGCCTTTGCACGCGACGGCCTGTTCGTCGGCGCCAACGAAATGGCTCGGGCGCTGCTTGGTTTTCGCAATCTCTCCGATGCCGGCCTCGATCATGCGCGCGACGGCGCGCTGAAGGACGGCCGCATCGAAACACCTATCGGCTTTGGCCGCATGGTACTGCAGCGCGTGGGCAGTGGCGCCGATGTCGGACTGGTGGCGCTGATCGCGCCGGGCGCTGTGCATCCGGCGCCGAGCGAAGAAGAACTCGAGGCTCCGGCAGAGCCGGAAGCCAGCGTTGAACCACAGAGCGCCCTTGCAGAGCCGAGTGACCTCTTCGTCGAATTCGACCAAGCCCCCGGGGCAAAAGACCCGAGCGAAAACGCTATCGACATCGACGCTCCGATCGAGCCGGAAAAAGCCGAGATCGATCGCGACGTACATCTCGAAGAGGTGATCGCCGAAACCATCGCACATGCCGACGCACCGACTGAGACTGATGCGCAGACGCCGACCGTCGAAGCCGTTGCCGACCAACCTGCGTCCGTCGCGCTGCCCGAGATCGAACCGCGCACGACACCGCTCCGTTTCGTATGGCAGATCGATGCGGAGAAGCGTTTCACACTGAACTCCGACGAGTTCGTCCACCTGATCGGCCCACGCACAGCGGCAAGCTTTGGCCACAAGTGGAACGATCTCACAGCCGAATTCAATCTCGATCCCGATAGCCACGTCGTCAAGGCGATGGCCACGCAGCAGACATGGAGTGGCATCACGCTGCTCTGGCCGGTGGATGGCGGTGGCCGCCTGCCTGTCGAACTCTCTGGCCTGCCGCTTTTCGATCGCGAGCGCAATTTCACCGGCTATCGCGGTTTCGGTGTTTGCCGTGACCTCGATGGAATGACGCGGCTCGCCGAGCAACGTCGACATGATCACATCGGCGATCCACCGCCCCGACCATTATCCGCCGATGTCGCGCAGGCCGGCCCTGTCGGCGACAGTCTCGATGAACCGATTGCCCTCACCACCAACCCGATACCAGAACAGACACCACCGCCAACCACACCGGACAGCACCGTGCAACCACCCGAGAACGTCGTGCCATTTCGACCAGGCGATCCCAGATCGCCGGCACTGACGCCTGTCGAGAACAGCGCCTTCAATGAGCTTGCGCGGCAATTGTCGGCGCGGCTTGAGTCGGAAACGGGACTGATCACGAGCACGAACACACCCGAAGCGGACAGCGAGACGGACGATGCACCGACGGCTACCCAGAGCTTGTCTCAGCCAACTGAGGCGGCGTCACAGGCTGCCTGGCTGACAACGCCACCGGCTGCACCACGCGGCGAGATGATGCGCGACAAGGTGCTGCTCGACCTGATGCCGGTCGGCGTCCTGATCTATCGCCTCGATCGCCTGCTGTTCGCCAATCCCGCCTTCCTCGCCCGGATGAACTATCCGAGCCTGAACGCACTGGAAGAAGCGGGTGGCCTCGATGCGCTCTATGTCGGAGCTGATGTCTCTTCTGCGGCCAGCACCTCCGATGACGGCACCGCCGTCACTATTTCGGGCGGTGACCAGTCCGGCAACACAGTGCCCGCCGAAGCGCACCTGTACACGATTTCATGGGACAACGAACCGGCACATGCGCTGATTTTCGCTCCGCCCAAGGCAGAGCCTGTCGCCGCCCCTGTTACGATCGCTGCGCCCGTTGCAGACGCGCCATTGCCCGCTGGCCATATCGATGCCGAAGATCTGGCCACAATCCTCGATACCACGGCCGAAGGCGTCATCATGTTCGACGCCGAAGGCAACATCAATTCCTGCAACCGCAGCGCCGAGGCGCTGTTCGGCTATAGCGGCGAATTACTGACGCAGCGGAATCTGACCGACCTCTTCGCGGCAGAGAGCCGCCGCGTGGTGCAGGACTATCTCGCAAGCGTCAAGGAATCCGGCGTGGCCAGCCTGATAGATCATGGCCGTGAGGCCCTGGGCCAGGTGCGCGCCGGCGGCCTCGTGTCGCTGTCGATGACCATCGGCCGCACGCGCACGGATGGACCGAACTTCTTTGCCGTGTTCCGCGACCTGACGCAGACGAAGAAGACCGAAACCGAACTGCTGAATGCGCGCCGCCAGGCCGATCGTGCGGCAACGGCCAAGGCGGATGTGCTGGCGCGGATCAGCCACGAGGTCCGGACACCGCTGAATGCCATCATCGGCTTCGCGGAAGTGATGGTCGACCAGCGCTTCGGCCCACTCGGCAACGAGCGCTATGTCGAATACATGAAAGACATTCGCGCCTCGGGTGAACGCGTGATCGCGATCGTCAACGATCTGCTCGATCTGTCACGCATCGAGACCGGCAAGATCGACCTCGCTTTCACCACGCAGAACCTCAACGAGATGGTGGAGCAATGCGTTGCGGTGATGCAGCCGCAGGCCAATCGCGGCCGCATCATCATCCGTACCTCGCTGGCGCATCTGCTGCCGACCGTCGTTGCCGACGCCCGCGCGCTGCGGCAGATCACACTGAATCTGATCGGCAACTCGATCCATCTCGCCAATGCCGGCGGTCAGGTGATCGTCTCCACCGCATTGTCGGACTTCGGTGAGATCGTACTGCGCGTCCGCGACACCGGGCACGGCCTCAACGACAACGAACTCGCTGCCGCGATGGAGCCTTTCCGGAGCTCGATGCCGGCGGATTCTTCGGAGAGCTCGGGTGTCAGCCTGTCGCTGACCAAGGCCCTCGTCGAAGCCAACAACGCGCGCTTCCAGATCAAGACCGCGCCGAGCTCGGGCACGCTGATCGAGGTGGCATTTTCGAATGCGGCGGTGAAGGCCTGAGTAAAATTGCCCTGGCCTTGCGAGATCTATCCACCCCTTGAAACAGCCAACACGCGATTGACACGCCTTCGCAAAAATACAACCATAAGGAGAGGTTGTCACTGAACTTGGCGGTCAGTCAAATGACTTGGCAGAACATTCTGGCCTTCTCAGGTATAGGCGCCGTAATAACGGTCCTCGGGAATCTTATAGCGCTTTACTTCAAGGATTTCATTGGAGTGCGATCCATTGAAACATGGAGAGCTAAGCAATCAAGCGTCGCGGCCTACAACAAGTACAGAAAGCCTATTGCCCTCGCTGCGAAAGAATTGAGTGGCCGATGCTATAACATATCGGTCTCGAAGAACGATGGACCAAGAGACAAAGTTGGACTGTCAATGTTTGGAGCAAAAATCGATCGCACCAGTTCAGCCGGAGCCGCTGACGATCATTTTCTGCGCTACCGCTTTGTTAGCGATGCCTATCGCCTTTGCTGCTTTCTAGGACTGATCGAACTCCACAGGCGCGAAATTGGATTAGCAGATGCAGGGGCGGAGGATAAAAATCTGGCTCTAGATCGTTGCCTTCAAAATGTGAAAAGTGACCTTGCAGACGGCCACCTCAACCGGCAACACGACTGGGAGAAATGGGCAGACGCATTGATCTTTCGCGAAGAGCAGCGTGCAATCGGGCACAGAATGATCGCCCCCGGTCAACCTATGAACCTTTTAGATTTCGGAACTTTCTCTGAGATTCTTGAGCAAGACTATGATGGCGACGAAGCTGCTAGATGGTTCGTAGTTGCCGCACGCTTTTTTTCAAATATCAGAACGGAGAATGATTTTCGACAGATAAGAATGCAGCGATTGGTTCTTCACTTGGCTGACCTGCGTGAACTTTTAGTTCCAGGCTCCGTGATAGCAGCACATGCCATCAGCAACAGAAAACTCGCTGCACAATTGCATGCCGATGGCCACTTGATCCAAGAAGAACTTGAACAGTTGGTCCATTAGCGAAGGGAATTTTTATGCTTCACGATTATCGCCAACTCGCGACGCGGCTTGCGATAGCCGATCAGCAGCAGGCCGAATGAGACGGCGAAGCCGATAAAGGCCGCGACCCACGTCAATGCTGCAACATGGAGCAGCGGCGGACTGTAAGCCGGCGCGATCACGGCGCCGATCCGCGCCAGTGCCGCCACGATGACGGCGGCATAGATCATCAGCGTCGTACGTGAGGCATGCAGTGCCTGGCCGGTATGACCGAGTGTTGCCCGGCTCATGACAGCCAGCGTCATGACGCCGGCCGCACCTGCCATCCATGCATGCAGGCCGGCGCTGGGCGCGACCCATCCTGCTGCCGCTGCGGCATTCAGCAGAAAACCCAGCGGCACGAAAGCGTAACCAATATGCAGGATCAGCAGCAGGCCCTCGCGCGAGGTGCGATCGCCGGCCCAGCGCGCAAGACGCATGATGTGCAGCAAGCCGACCAGCGCGAGAGCCACTCCCGTTAGTTCGGCAAAGGGCCGCGCGATCCACAGCACCAGCGCAGCGGCGCTGACGGCAATGACGACCATATCGAAACGCGCGAACGGCACTGGAAGCCGACCGGGATTCTCGCGCACCAGCCAGTTGCGGGTGAAGCTCGGAATGATCCGCCCGCCGATCAGCGAGATCAGCAACACCACGACCGCGACGCCGATCCGGATGCTGACGTCTGCGACGCCAGCAAGATGAGCTTCGACATGAAAGGCGATGTTACCGAGCAGCAGGAAGGCGACGATGCCGACCACTGGCAGATTGCGCCAGTTGCGGCCCGCCGCGATCTCGCGGGTTGCAGCGGCAGCGACCAGCGTCAGGAAACTCACATCGACCAGCATCGCCACGAGCCAGCCGGTATAGGCCGAAAACGTCAGGCAAATCCGTCCCGCGATCCAGAGGACGACCAGCCCGAGCAATGGCAAGCCGCGGATTGGCAACCGGCCGGTCCAGTTCGGAATCGCCGTGAACAGAAAGCCGGTGACCACGGCCGACATGAAGCCGAACAGCATCTCGTGAATGTGCCAGTCGCGCGGCGCAAAACCGGTGGCCAGCGCCAGCCAACCATGGAAGGCCGGCATCCAGACCAGAATTCCCAAGCCCGTATAACACGCACCGAGCAGGAAAAAGGGGCGAAAGCCGGCCGAGAGCAACGGCCAATCGGCGATGGAGCGAACACGAAGAAGCGTCATCGTTACTCTCCCGTTTGGGGCGTGTTACTTCGCAGCCACTTTCTCGAATAACGTCGTGAACACTGTCTTGGCCTTGCCGGGATGGGTCACTGCCTTGGCTTCGGCCGCGTTGGTTGGCGCACCGACCACCACCAGTCCCACCATGCCCATGCCGTAATGTGGCGCGCATTTCACGCCGTAGACGCCGGGCTTGTCGAAGGTCACCGCGAGATCCTGGCTCATCTTGCCAACGAACGGCGTCGCATCGGCGGGCAGCATGCCTTTGACCGATTCAACGCTGTGCGCCTTGTCGGTCGACACGAATTTCACGGTATCGCCGGGCTGCACATTGACCAGTGCGGGCTCGAACACCATTGCGGTCCCGTCGGCGCCCTTGTTGAGCATTTTGACCTCGACTTCCGCAGCGCCAGCGGCGCCTATCAGAGCGAAAAGGACGGCGGCGGTTGCAAGCATAAGAGCCTTGCGCATCATGTTTCTCCGTAAACTCCGGTCATTTCAGCCGGATGCGCCAAATTAGGCCTGCCGCCCGGCCTCGACATTGCGCCAACGCAAACTTCCGCTTGATCGACGCCCGCAATCACGGTCTAGAAGTGGCCGGAACGGGAACTTGACGGAGAACGCATGTCGGCAGTCGACAGCTCCATGGTCGCGCATCTGCTGCTGTTCGAGAGTCTCGACACCGCAGCCTGCGAGGCGATCCTGCGCGAGGCGCATTCGATCCGCGTCCCGAAGAACAAGGTGATTTTCGAGCAGGGCGAGGACGTCCATTCGTTCTATCTGCTGCTCCATGGCCATATCCGCGCGACCAAGATGACGCCCGCCGGCGAACAGGTGATCGTGCGCTATGTCGCGACCGGCGAGATCTTCGGGATCGGTCAGGCGATGGGACTGACGGCTTATCCGGCAACCGCAACGGCGGTGGATGACAGCGTGGTTCTGGTGTGGCCCACCACGATCTGGACGCGGCTGGTTGCCGACTATCCCGCCCTCGCCGCCAATACGCTCAAGACCGTCGGTGGCCGGTTGCAGGAGGCTCATACGCGCGTGGTCGAGATGTCGACCCAGCAGGTCGAGCAGCGCGTTGCTCACGCCCTGCTGCGACTGGCGAACCAATCAGGCCGCAAGACAGCACAAGGCATCGAGATCGATTTCCAGTTGAGTCGTCAGGATATCGCTGAGATGACCGGCGCCACGGTCTTCACCGTGAGCCGCACGCTCAGTACCTGGGAACAGCGCGGGCTGATCGAAAGCAGCCGGCAGCGCATCGTGCTGCGCGAACCCGAGACATTGCGTGCGCTCGCTGATGCCGCTCCAGGTGACGACGCGTAACGCGATTACGCGGCTTCGAACTGCCTGACTTCGTTCGACACGTCTCCGAGTGGGATCGAGACGGCAGCCCTGACACCCTGAGCATCGTCGCGGTTTGCGATATCGAGGCTGAAGCCGTTACGATCCGCCGCCGTCCGGGCAATCGCCAATCCGAGCCCGGTGCCGTCGATATCCATCGGCGCCGCACGGAAGAAGCGGTCGTAGAGATACGGCACGGCGGATTCCGGTATTCCACATCCGCTGTCGATCACCTCGATGACGAAATCCGTGCCTCGGCGCTCAGCCTTGATGCTGACCGCGCCGCCGGCGCGCGTGTAGCGCACCGCATTGTCGAGCAGGTTCGAGACGATCAGCCGGAGATCGGCGGCACGAACATTCAATTCATCACGCGTCCCCGGCTCGATCGCGAGTGAGACGCCCTTGGCCTCCGCGATGGAAACGAAGCCGGACACTACCAGCCGCACGAATGCCTCCGCATCGACAATCTCGGCTGCGCTTTCGATGCCGGCATCGGCGCGAACCATGGTCATCAACTGGTTGACCGAATAGGATGCCCTTCGAATCCCGTCGAGCAGATCCTGCGCTATTTCACGCTCAGGCCCATTGAGCTCGCGCGATCGCAGATTGTCGATCTGGATCTGAAGGGCCGCAAGCGGCGTCCGCAACTCATGCGCCGCATCGGACACGAAGCGACGCTGGGTCTCCAGCGCGGTCTGATGTCGCTCGATCAGCGAATTCATGGCTGCCACAAGCGGAGCGACCTCGACCGGAACGCCTGTCAGACTTAGCGCGTCCTTCGCATCGGCACTGCGCTGGCCGATATCGGCCGACAGTGTTCCAAGCCCGGACAACACGCGCTTCACGGCCCACCAGATCATCAACCATGCGATCGGAATGGCCGCGATCAACGGCACCGCAGCGCCCGCGGCCGCATAGGCGGCAACTTCCTCACGCGCACTCCAGCGCTGCGCAACCTGGATCGCATGCGTCGCATCACGCGAACGAAACACGCGCCAGCGCTCTCCGCCCGCGGTCACGTCGGCATAGCCGAGTTCCGACTGAAACGGGATATCGACCGAAGGGCCTGAACGATGAATGGGCTGTTTCGACTGATCCCAGATCTGGATCACCAATTGGTCTTCCAGTTCGGCATCGATCCGCGGCTCGATATCGTGCCGGAACACAATGCCCGCCGTAAGTGCCACCTCGTGAAGCGCGTTGTCCTGAAAGCTGTTCACCTCGTATTTGACGAAATAATAGGACGTGATGGCCGCAGCAACGCCGACCAAGATCAGCAGTCCCGTGACGTAAGTCATCACGGTCTTTCGCAACGACGTCATGCGCCCTCCTTGGTGACCATCCAGCCCGCACCGCGGACATTGCGGACAATGTCCTTGTCAAATTTCTTGCGCAGTCCGTGGATCAGCACGTCGACCGCGTTGCTCTGCACTTCCTCGCCCCAGCCGTAGATCCGGCTCTCGATCTGGCTACGCGACAGAATCTGCCCGGGCCGCTCCATCAAGGCCTGCAGTACCGCAAATTCGCGCACCGACAGCAGATGCTTGATATCGCGGAATGTCGCCACCTGCGTCGATGGATCCAGCGTGATCTCCGCAGACGTCATGAGCGATACCACGCGGCCATTGGCGCGGCGCGTGACTGCGCGGATTCGCGCGAGCAGTACCGGCAATTCAAACGGCTTGACGATGTAATCGTCTGCGCCGAGATCGAGGCCCGCCACCATATCGGACACGCCATCCCGCGCGGTGATGATAAGGGCCGGCGTGGTCATGCCGGCTTTTCTTTTCGCCTTGAGCACGTCCAGGCCGGACATCTTGGGAAGACCGATATCGATCAGTGCGACCGCATATTCCGACCGGTCCATCGCGGCGAAGCCATCGCGGCCATTGCGCGCCCAGTCGACGCTCATGCCATTCTCGCTCAGGCCGCGCACCAGCGCCTTGCCGAACATGGCATCGTCTTCGATCAGTAGAACGCGCATCATTCAATCTCGTGCCTGCAGGACCTTCGGAAGGTCAGTCAGTCAGACAACATCGGAGGCATCCCGATATTCCCTTATCCCAAGTGTCGGTGACTGCGGCGCTTACGCGCATTGCAGCGCTTGTCCAGTGACCAATCGTTTGGCGCAGGCTAGCCGCCGCCCCTCGTTTAGAACGATTACAAATTATTTCGACGCCCATTGATGCACGGATCACACACCTTGGGCATATCCCTCGAAGTTCGATTTATTCTAAACGCCATCTAATTCGCGCCTAATACTCCGAATTGCAGATGTGTCCAAGTGTTTCCGAGGAAGCACAAGGACCGCCGGCATTTGCATGAGCGGAGAATATTTCAGGGGCGTAGTAATGACTTCCAGGACTTCTATCGGGGAGCGCGGCACGGCGGCGCGCAAAGCTTTTCTGATTTCGACGAGCGCGGCGGCCATCATCGCGGCTGGATTTTGCATCGCAGAGCCGGCAATCGCACAGAATGCGAATTCCGGCGCATCGACATTGCCGCCGGTGCAGGTCGACGCTCCCAGCGCGCCGCGCGTGCGCCGTGCCCAGCCGCAGCGCGCCGCATCCGGCCGCGTCGCCCGTACCCGCCCCGTTGCGCCGCAACCGGTTCGCCAGCCGCTCAGCGTCAACCCTCAGGACGCACAGTCCGGCCAGGTCGGCTACATCACCCGCAATATTTCGAGCGGAACCAAAACCAACACCGCGCTCCTCAACGTGCCGCAATCCGTCACGGTGCTGACGAAGGAATTCATCCGGGATCAGGATTTCCGCAGCATCGGCGAAGCGGTTCGCTATGTGCCGGGCGTCGTGCCGCATCAGGGCGAAGGCAATCGCGATGACGTCGTCATCCGCGGCCAGCGCACCAATGCCGACTTCTTTATCGACGGAATCCGCGACGACGTGCAGTATTTCCGCGATCTCTACAACACCCAGCGCATTGAGGTTCTGAAGGGACCGAATGCCATGATCTTCGGCCGCGGCGGCGGCGGCGGCGTCATCAATCGCGTGCAGAAGGAAGCCGATGGCGTTTCGATCCGCGAAGTGACAGTTCAGGGCGGATCGTTCGACAACAAGCGCGTCACCATCGATACTGGCGGCGCCGTGAACGAGAATGTCGCAGCGCGTATCAACGCAATGTACGAGAATTCCGGAACCTATCGCGACTACGGCCATCTCGAGCGCTATGGCATCAATCCGACCGTTACGATCCGCGGCGAGGATACCAAGGTCAAGCTCAGCTACGAATATCTGCATGACGACCGCACCGCGGATCGCGGCATCCCGGCACAGGGCACTGTGCCGGCTCCCACGAATGCACGCCCGACCGTGCCGTTTGCGACCAATGCCTCAACCTTCTTCGGCAATCCGGACCAGAGCTATTCGAAGCAGGACGTCCATATCGCAAACGCCGTGATCGACCACGACTTCAACAACGGTCTCTCGGTCAAGAATTCATCGCGCTACGCCAATTACGACAAGTTCTACCAGAACGTCTTCCCGACCACGACGTTCTTCGTGGACCCCGCGGGGCGCGCGTCCATCTCGGCTTACAACAACCTTGCTCAGCGCGAAAACCTCTTCAATCAAACCGACTGGACCTACAAGACCAATACCGGCCCCGTGCTACACACCATCGTCTTCGGTACCGAGTTCGGGCGGCAGAACACTTTCAGCCTCCGCAACACCGGCCAGATCAACGGCGGCACGACCCTGCTCGTTCCCGCGTCCAGCCCGACCACCTTTGCCCCGTGGTCGTTCATCCACAACAACGCCTCCGACAACAACTCCTATGCGACACTCGACGTCGCATCGGTCTACATTCAGGACCAGATCGAGGTCAACCGTTACCTGCAGTTCATCGGCGGCGTTCGTTACGATCGCTTCGACCTCACGTCGCAGAACCTCAATCCGGGCGGCACCGTAGACAGCCGCGTGGATAACCTGGTGTCGCCACGCGCCGGCGTGATTATCAAGCCGGTCGACAACGTCTCGGTCTATGGCAGCTACAGCATTTCGTATCTGCCAAGCGCTGGCGACCAGTTCAGCTCGCTGACGCCATCGCTCGCCGTCACCGTGCCGGAGAAGTTCATCAATAACGAAGTCGGCGTGAAGTGGGACATCACCCCACGGCTGCAGGCCTCCGCGGCAATCTACGACCTCGACCGGGAGAACCAGAGGTTCATCGTGGGCGGCCAGGTTGTCGCCCTTGGCAAAACTAACACCAAAGGCGCCGAACTCAGCCTGACCGGTTATGTCACCGATCAGTGGCAGGTCACCGGCGGCTACGCCTATACCGATGCACGCATCGTCGATGCCAGCTCCGCCACGATCGTCCCAGGCAACCGCGTCGGCCTGGTGCCACTCAACACCTTCACCATGTGGAACAAATATCAGTTCAACGAGATGTGGGGCGCTGGCCTCGGTGTCATCCATTACGACGACTTCTTCGCCACGTCGGATGATACAGTGAAGCTGAAAGCCTTCACCCGCGTCGATGCCGCCGTCTACTTCCGGCTCGACAAGACGTGGCGTGCCCAATTGAACATCGAGAACCTGTTCGACACTAGTTACTACGCGACGGCTGACGCCCCCAACAACATCACGCCGGGATCGCCGCGCGCGTTCCGGGCATCGGTGACGGCGAACTTCTAAGAGCTCTCGACAGCGGGCCGCAGGTAAGCCGTTGCTTATCTGCGGCCCACTTTCGAATCTGGAATCAATCTAATCTTTTGTCACGCGACGTTCAGTCACTGACATTCGAACGCCCACTGCGCTACTCCACCTGACATTGTAGATACGCCCCTTGCCGGAGCCATTTCATGATCAAGCATCACGCCCTCGCCACCGCCGTCGTCTTCGCCGCCCTCGGTGCTTCTGCGCTGCAGGCCGCCGAAGAGGTCAATGTCTATACCTATCGCGAGACCAAGCTCGTGCAGCCGATCTTCGAGGCCTTCACCAAGGACACCGGTGTGAAGGTCAATGTGATCTCGGCGAGCTCGGGCCTCGAGCAACGCATGAAGGCCGAAGGCGCCAACAGCCCGGCAGACGTGCTGCTGACGGTAGATATCGGCCGCATCGACGAGGCCGTGCAGGCGGGCGTGACGCAGCCGATGAAATCCGAGGTGATCGAGAAGGTCGTGCCGGCGCAATATCGCGACCCCGACGGCCACTGGGCCGGCATCTCCATGCGCGCCCGCGTGGTTTATGCGTCGAAGGACCGCGTCAAGCAGGACGCCATCACCTATGAGGAACTGGCCGATCCGAAGTGGAAGGGCAAGATCTGCATCCGCTCCGGCCAGCACATCTACAATAACGGGCTGTTCGCCGCCTATGTCGCCAAGCACGGCGAGGCCAAGGCCGAAGAATGGCTGCGCGGCGTCAAGGCCAATCTGGCGCAGAAGCCGTCGGGCGGCGACCGCGAGACCGCGCGGGATGTTGCGGCCGGCAAATGCGATCTCGGCATCGGCAACACCTATTACTGGGCGCTGATGATGAATGCCGATCCCGACAAGAAGCCATGGGCCGAAGCCACCAAGGTGATCTTGCCGACTTTCGAAGGCGGCGGCACCCATGTGAACCTGTCCGGCGTACTGCTGGCCAAACATGCGCCGAACAAGGCCAACGCCATGAAACTGATCGAATGGCTCGCAGGCGAGCATGCCCAGCAGGTCTATGCCGACGCCAATTATGAATATCCCGTGCGTGCCGGCATCACGATCAATCCGACCATCGCGGGCTATGGCAAGCTCAATGCCGACCCGATGCCCATCGCCAAGATTGCCGCCAACCGCAAAGCCGCGTCGACGCTGGTGGACAAGGTCGGGTTTGATAATTGAGCCCGGCTATTGCTCCGTAGGCTGCGATGATGCACAGCCTATCAGTATGTTGTCCCCGCCCTGTGTGCCTGCAGCGCACACGGGGCGGGGACCCATACGCACCGAACTCTCGGTAGGACGCTGTGGCTACGGCAATTTCTGACTTACTTCTCCTTGGGGTATGGATCCCCGCCTTCGCGGGGATGACATGCGGAGAGTGCCCACGTGAGCATACACGCCCGTGAGGCCTTCCCGCACCGAAGCGCTCGCGATTCTCGTCGCAGTTGCCACCGCGCTCCTTGTGGCTGCGCCCGTGATCAGCATCGCATTACTCGCGCTGCAGCCGGAGCCTGAGCTTTGGCAGCATCTGATTGCCTATGTATTACCGCAAGCGCTGCGCGACACCGCAGCCCTCCTGATCGGCGTCGGTATCGTTACGCTCACAGTCGGTGCCGGCACCGCATGGCTGGTCTCGGCGCACGATTTCCCCGGCCGCACGCTCATGCTCTGGCTCTTGCCGCTGCCGCTGGCGATTCCGACCTATCTCGCCGCTTACGTCTATGTGGACCTGTTCGAGCCACTGGGCCTCGTCCATCGCGCATTGGCAACGGCAATGTCGTTGCCCGGCGCGATCGGGTGGCTGCCGAGCCTGCGTTCGTTGCCCGGCGGCATCTTCGTGATCGGCATCGTGTTGTATCCTTACGTCTATCTCTCTGCCCGCGCGATGTTCCAGCATCGCAGCGCCGATTTTGCTGAAGCTGCGAAGATACTCGGTGCGGGCCGCTGGACGACGTTCCGCCGTGTCTCGCTACCGATGGCGCGCCCCGCCCTCGCTGTGGGCCTCGCGCTGGTATCGCTGGAAACGCTGAATGACATCGGCGCCAGTGAATATCTGGGCATTCGCACGCTCACCGTCTCGGTTTTCACGACCTGGCTCAACCGCGGCAGCCTTGCAGGTGCTGCGCAGCTGTCATTGTTCATGCTCGCCATCGTCGGCGTGCTGATCGCCATCGAGCGCTTCGGCCGCCGCGAAGGCAGTGTGGAATTCTCTTCGGAGAATCCGCGACTGGCACCGCGCACGCCTTTGACGGGTGCATACGGATGGCTTGCTTTCACCGCCTGTCTCCTTCCTGCCCTGCTCGGCTTCGCCGTGCCCTTGCTCTATCTGCTGCGTGAAAGCCTGCGTCGCGGTCTGCTGTCGATGGAAACGACGGTTTGGCGCGATGCCGGCCACACGATTGCACTGGCCGCCATTGCCACGGGAGCCGCGCTGCTTCTCGGGCTTGTGGTGATCGTCGCTCAGCGCTGGCGTGCTTCGCGGCTGACCAACCTGTCGGTCGCTGTCGCTCAGACCGGCTATGCGCTGCCCGGAACGGTGCTGGCGCTGGGTCTGCTGACGCCGGTGCTGTTCATCGACAATGGATTCAGCAAGCTTGCCGGATGGCTCAGTCTCGCTTCGCCCGGGCTTGTCATGGTCGGCTCCGGCGCCGCCGTGGTGATCGCCTATGTGATCCGGTTCCTGGCGGTGCCGACCGGTTTCATCAAGGCCGGCTTCGAGCACATCCCCGTCGATTACGACGACAGCGCCCGCGCCGCCGGCGCACCGGCAATCACCACGCTGCGCGTGATTCAACTGCCGCTATTGCGTCCGGCATTGTTCGGCGCCGTCATCGTCGTCTTCGTGGATTGCCTGAAGGAATTGCCAGCAACGCTGTTACTGCGACCGCTCAATGTCGAAACGCTGGCGACTTCGATCTATCAATATGCGAGCCGTGGCAGCTTTGAAGAAGGCGCCCTGGCCGCACTCCTCATCGTCGCTGCGAGCATCGGTCCCGTGGTCTGGCTGACACGTTTTGCAGATGTGCCTCAGGGGCCGGTGTAACGCGCTTACGCGATCGGGACCTGACCGCTTTTGCGTGACTCCGCAAAGATCGCCCAGCCCGCAACAAACATTGCAGCAATCACCGGACCGACGACAAAGCCATTGAGGCCCAGCGCATCGATGCCCCCGAGCGTCGCGATCAGCACCAGATAATCCGGCAGCTTGGTGTCCTTGCCGACCAGCATCGGGCGCAGGATGTTGTCGACCAGACCGATGACGAGAAATCCATAGGCGATCAGGATCACGCCCTGAACGACCGAGCCCGTCGCCAGCAGATAGAGCGCGACCGGCATCCAGACGAGGCCAGCCCCCACCGCGGGCAACAGCGACAGGAACGCCATCAGCACCGCCCACAGCAACGCGGCATTGATGCCAAGGATCCAGAAGATCAGCCCGCCAAGCGCGCCCTGTGCCAGCGCCACCAGAATGCCGCCCTTCACCGTGGCGCGGATCACCACCGTGAACTTCTCCATCAGATCGTCACGCAGCTCCGGCCGCAGCGGAATGGCATTCTTCACACGCTGCGACAACGCTTCGCCGTCCTTGAACAGGAAGAACAGCAGATAGAGCATGATGCCGAGATTGATGATGAAGTCGAACGTGCTCTGACCGATGTTCAGCGCCTGCGATGCAAAGTACTGACTGCCTTTGACGAGGCCCTCAGTCAGCTTGTCCTGCATGCCGCCGAGATTGGCGACGCCGAAACGATCCAGCAGTCCCTTCGCCCATTGCGGGACGGCATCGAGTATCTGCTGCAGAAACGTGCCGAGATTGAATTGGCCCGATTTCATCTTGCCGACGACGACGGCCGCTTCCTGCGCCAGTGATGCGCCAACCAATGTCAGTGGCAAGATCACGATCAGCACGATCAATCCCACGGTGAGCAAGGCGGCCGAGTTTGGATGCTTGGGCATCCGGCGCTCCAGCCGCCGATGCATCGGCGCGAACATGATCGCGATGACGACGCCCCACAGGATCGCGCTGTAGAACGAGCTCATGATCCAGCCGAAGGCCAACGTGACCACGACTATCAGAAGCAGGAAGAAACGGTCTTCGAGACTGGCGCGCATGTCGGCTTCCTAGAGCATGACCCGGAAAAGTGGCAACCGGTTTTCCGAATGATCATGCTCAGCTAAAGAGATGAAAAGGCAGATACTAACACGAATGCCCGGCACGAGGCCGGGCATCATGTCAACGTTCAGAGCACGCAATCGTTCAGGTATTAGTCAGCGCGACCCGGAATTCAGCTTCGGTATTGGCCTTCACCTCATCGAGCGTCACGCCATCGGCGAGTTCGATCAGGGCCATGCCATCGTTGCCGTGCTTGTCGATGGTGAACACTGCCAGATCGGTCACGACCATGTCGACGACGCGCTCACCGGTGAGCGGCAGGTTGCAGCTCTTCAGCAGCTTGGCGCCATCCTTGGCGGAGTGCTCCATCACCACGACGACGCGCTTGACGCCGGCGACGAGGTCCATCGCGCCGCCCATTCCCTTCACCATCTTGCCTGGGATCATCCAGTTGGCGAGATCGCCATTCTGGGCGACCTGCATGGCGCCGAGGATCGACAGATCGATATGGCCGCCACGGACCATGCCGAACGAATCCGCCGACGAGAAATAGCTGGTCTCCGGCAGTTCGGTGACGGTCTGCTTGCCGGCATTGATGAGGTCCGGATCTTCGTCGCCCTCATAGGGGAAAGGACCCATGCCGAGCATGCCGTTCTCGCTCTGCAGCTGAACGTCGACACCTTCGGGAATGTAGTTCGACACCAGCGTCGGAATACCGATGCCGAGATTGACGTAATATCCGTCGCGCAGTTCTTTAGCCGCGCGCGCTGCCATTTGATCACGGGTCCAAGCCATCGTTCTCTCCTGTTTTTGCTTTTGGCGGTTACGCGGGACGCTGACGCGAGGTGACTTTTTCGATCCGCTTCTTGCCGGTACCGACCTCGACAATGCGCTTCACAAAAATGCCGGGGGTGTGAATGTGATCCGGGTCGATCTCGCCGGCCGGCACCAGATGCTCGACTTCGGCAATGGTGATCTTGGCGGCGGTCGCCATCATCGGGTTAAAGTTTCGGGCGGTCTTGCGATAGACGAGGTTGCCGGCGGTATCGCCCTTCCAGGCGTGCACGATGGCAATGTCGGCGAATAGACCACGCTCGAGCATGTAGGTCTCGCCATTGAATTCCATGGTCGGCTTGCCTTCCGAGATCAGCGTGCCGACGCCGGTCTTGGTGTAAAAGCCAGGAATGCCGGCGCCGCCGGCACGGATACGCTCGGCCAGCGTGCCCTGCGGGGAGAATTCGAGTTCCAGTTCGCCGGCCAGATACTGCTGGGCGAACAGCTTGTTCTCGCCGACATAGGACGAGATCATCTTCTTGATCTGGCGGGTTTCCAGCAGGCGCGACAGGCCGATGCCGTCAACGCCAGCGTTATTGGACACCACGGTGAGGTCCTTGACCCCGGAATCGCGCAAAGCGTCCGACAGGTCCTCGGCAATGCCGCAGAGGCCGAAGCCGCCGGACATGATCATCATGCCGTCCTTGAGAATGCCGTCGAGTGCCGATTTGGCGTCGGGGTAGACCTTGTTCATGGGAATCGACCTGATGCAGGAATGCGCTGAGAACCCAGCGGGCGCGGGCGGCTATGTCGTGGATTATTAGGCGGAAACTCCGCGACAGGTCAATCGCGGGGGACTGCGACCCCATCACCCCCGCTATGGCCTTGAAAGCGTCAAGAAAACCCTTCAAATTGAGGACCTTGGACGTGGGCGCACGTGGATGCCGCCCCGCTATGTGTGACCACCAACCAACCCGGATAGTTCATTGACGAGTGCCCAAGGAATAAGACGCCTGGGGATGCCGATTGCGGCGCTCCTGGGTGTTGCAGTGATCGGGCTGTTTGCCATGTCGTGGTTGCTTAACCGCGATACGCTGCGTCATGCCGTGGAGGCCCAGATCCGCGCCGTGACCGGGCTGGATTTCGTCGTCAACGGCGCGGTGGATGTCTCGGTCTTTCCAGGCAGCTATGTCTCGTTTCACGATGTCGGTCTGAAAGGCGGCGGGTCGATCGATCCCGCTTTGACGGTCGATGTGCTGACGGCCAATCTCCGGCTGTTGCCGCTGCTGCTTCAGCGTTTCGAGATCGCCGACATGATGATGCTGCGGCCACGTATCCGCGTGATCCGCGAGGCCTCCGGCGAAAGCAACTGGACTCCATTCATCGAGTCCATCGCCCGCACCATGAGGCCGGGCGCTGAACAGCCACTATCCTTCTCCGAGATCCGCATCCAGGACGGCGTGCTGCACTATCAGGACCCGCACAACACCGAGCGTCTCGGCGACATCGACCTGTCACTGGCCTGGCCATCGATCTCGCGCTCGTTCGCTGCAACCGGCCAGTTCGACTGGCGCGGCGAACGCATCGACGGCAGCCTCAGCGTCAGCGACTTCATTGCCGCACTGTCCGGCGAGCGCTCCGGTGTAAAGGCCCGCATCGCTGGTGCGCCGATCAAGCTGGCATTCGACGGCACCGTCGCCAACAAGGCCAGTCTGGTCATGGAAGGCACGTTGACTGCTGACAGCCTGTCGCTGCGCAATGCGCTGCGCTGGGTCGGTCAGGCACCGCCCGGCTCCGGCGGTTTCGGCCGCTTTGCCCTGAAGGCGCGCGCCAGCCTGGTCGGTCCGTCGATCGCGCTGACCAATGTCAATGTCGAGCTCGACGGCAACAGCGCCGAAGGCGTCATGACCTACAGCAACACCGGCCGTCAGACGCTGCAGGCCACCCTGGCTGCCGGCGCACTCGACTTCACGCCCTATGTGTCTACCGTGCGGCTGCTGGCCTCCGGCGCCCGTGACTGGAACCGGCAGTTGTTCGATCTGAACGCGCTGTCCACCACGGATCTCGACATGCGCCTGTCGGCCGCCAAGGTCACAGTTGGCTCCTCAGTGCTCGGCCGCACCGCGCTCGGCGCCAACCTGCGCGGCGGCACACTGGCGCTGTCGGTGGGTGAAGCGCAGATGTATGGCGGCATCGTCCGTGGTTCGTTCAATGTTGCCCATTCCGATGCCGTGGCCGATGTGAAGGCCCAGTTCCAGTTCAGCGATGTCGATCTGCAGGCCTGTGCCAGCGATCTGTTCGGCGTCAACAAGCTCACCGGCCGCGGCAATCTCAGCATGATGCTGGAGGCCTCGGGCTCATCGCCTTTCGGCCTCGCACAATCACTCGACGGCACCGCGACGTTGACCGGTCATGACGGCGCCATCAGTGGCTTCAACGTCGAACAGTTGCTGAAGCGGTTGGAGCGACGTCCGCTGTCCGGCGCCGGCAATTTCCGCTCGGGTTCGACGCCGTTCAACACGCTCAACATGTCCGTGAAATTCAACGACGGTATCGCCACCGCACAGGATATCCGGATCGATGGTCCCGCTGCGAAACTGACGCTGACCGGTACCGCGTCGGTGCCGGCGCGTGAATATGATTTCAAGGGCATTGCCAGTCTCAATCCGGCAACCAACGGCACCGGCGGCTTCGAGTTGCCTTTTGTGATCCAAGGCCCGTGGGACGATCCGCTGATCTTCCCAGATCCGGAAAGCCTGATCCGCCGGTCGCCGGGCGCGGCGCCTTTGCTGGATGCGGTAAAGGATCGCAAGACCCGCGACGCTGTACGCTCGGTGATCGAGCGCTTTACGGGCGTGCCGAAGCAGGCGCCGATAGCAGAGCCGGATAAGCCCGCCGATGCACCTGCGGCGGCAGCACCTGCGGATGCAGCACCAAAGGCGAACTAATTTTTTGCCCTACAACGGCGCGGCGCTTTCGCCGCGGGCGCTCGACAGTTTCGACACTAGCGATGCCAGCACGATAACGACGGCGATGAAACCGACGATCAGCGTGCAGATCGCGTTGATCTCCGGCTTCACGCCGAGACGCACTTCCGAATAGATCCGGATCGGTAGCGTCGCCGAACCCGGCCCGGTCGTAAAACTAGCGATGACGAGGTCGTCCAGCGACAGTGTGAAGGCCAGCATCCAGCCCGCTGCAATGGCCGGCCAGATCAGCGGCAACGTGACGGCTATAAATGCGCGGAGCGGATCGCGGCCGAGATCCATCGCCGCTTCCTCGAGGCTGCGATCGATCCCGGCGAGACGCGACTGTACCACGACAGCGACGAAGCACATGGTCAGTGTGGTGTGGGCGATGGTCACCGTGACAAAGCCGCGCTCGGCATCCAGCGCCACGAACAGCAGCAGCAGCGACAGGCCGGTAATCACTTCGGGCATCACCAGCGGCGCATAGAGCATCCCGGACATCAGCATCCGGCCGCGAAATCCCGCGCCACGCGTCAACGCTATCGCGGCCAAAGTGCCGAGCAGCGTTGCCAGTGTTGCTGACACGACACCCACACGGAGACTCATCCAGGCAGCGTCCAGCATCGCGCGGTCGTTGAAAAATTCGGTGTACCAGCGCGTCGACCAGCCGCCCCACACGGTCACGAGGCGAGACGCGTTGAACGAATAGATGACCAGAATGACGATCGGCAGATAGAGAAACGCCAGACCAAGCACCAGCGACGTGACGTTAAAGCGCGACAGGCGGAGCGGATGCACGGCCATCAGCGCGCCTCCAGCTGCCGGCGCTGCAGCCGGTCATAGACCAATAACGGGATCAACAGCAGCCCGAGCAACACGATGGCGGTGGCAGAGGCGACCGGCCAATCCTTGTTGGTGAAGAATTCGAGCCACAGCGTCTGGCCGATCATCAGCGAATTCGATCCGGCAAGCAGATCGGGAATGACAAATTCGCCCATGATCGGAATGAAGCAGAGCAGTGCACCGGCGCCGACGCCACGCAGCGACAAGGGAACCGTCACCAGCCAGAAGGCGTCGATGCGCGAGACGCCGAGATCGGCGGCGGCCTCGATCAGCGACGGGTCCTGCTTCGCCAGCGTGGCATAGAGCGGCAGGATCATGAAAGGCAGATAGGAATAGACGATGCCGAGATACATCGCACTGTCGGTGGAGAGCCACACGATTGGCGTCGATACGACGTGCAGCGCAAGAAGGACCTTATTGAGCAAGCCGTCATGCTGCAGGATGTTGATCCAGGCATAGATGCGGATCAGGAACGAGGTCCAGAACGGCACGATCACCAGCATCATCGCAATGCCCTGCCAGCGTCGCGGCAAACGCGCCATGCCATAGGCGATGGGATAACCGACCGCGAGCAAGATCAGGGTCGACACGACGGCGACGAGGACACTGCGCAGATAGGACGCAAGATAGAGATTGTCGGAAACGAGCAGCCGGAAATTATCCAGCGACAGCGCGATAAACGACGCCTTTAGCCCGGCGATTCCTTCGGACAGACTGAACACCGGCAGATAAGGCGGCTGCGCAATCGCCGTCTGCGACAGGCTGATCTTCAGCACGAAACCGAACGGCACCAGAAAGAACAGCACCATCCAGACATAGGGCGGGATGGCAGCCAGCCGCGCCGGCGCCGTGAAGATGCGACGCGCGCTCATTGAACCAGCACCACGCAATCATCGGGGGCGAACCATGCCGCAACGCGCTCGCCGATCGAATAGGCATCAACATCGAGCCGCGCGGTATTGGCGAGAGCGACCCGCAATGTGGCTCCGCGGTCGAGCTTCACTTTGTAGAGCGAGCGACCGCCGAGATAGCCGACGTCGGAAATGACACCCTCAAGGCTATTCATGGCGCCGCTATTGACGAGGTCCGTCGCCGGCCCGCGACGCGACAACCGGATCTTCTCCGGGCGGATCGCAACACAGATGACCGCATCGCCGACGGGCTGTCGCGGCTCAATCGCAAACAGGGTTCCTACATCGCGGCCTGCAATGGTCAGGCGATGACTGTCACGATGCGTGATCCCGCCCTCGATGATGTTGATGTCGCCGACGAACTCCGCGACCCAGCGCGATGCAGGCGCCTCATAAAGCTGTCGCGGTGTCGCGACCTGTTGCAGGCGACCGTCATTCATGACGCCGATACGGTCGGCCATGGTCATCGCCTCCTCCTGATCGTGGGTGACGATCACGAAGGTGGTGCCGAGCTGGCGCTGCAGCGCCATCAATTCGACCTGGGTTTCCTCGCGCAGTTTCTTGTCGAGAGCTGCCAGCGGCTCATCGAGCAGCAACAATTGCGGATGCCGCGCCAGCGCCCGGGCGAGCGCCACGCGTTGTTTCTGGCCGCCCGATAATTGATCCGGTCGGCGTTTCTCCAGTCCCTGGAGCTTGACCAGCGCCACCATTTCGGCAACCCGCGTATCGATGCCGAGACGCGTCAGGCTAGCGCTCTTGAGACCGAAACCGATATTGTCGCGCACGTTGAGATGCGGAAACAGCGCGTAGTTTTGGAACATCATGTTGACGGGCCGCTGATGCGGCAAGACCGCGGCGATATCCTCGCCGTTCAACTCGATCTTGCCCGTGTCCGGCGCTTCGAAACCTGCCAGCATGCGCAGTAACGTGGTCTTGCCACAACCGCTCGGGCCGAGCAGCGCGAAGAATTCACCGGCCTTGATGTCCAAAGAGAGATTGTCCACTGCGCTATGCGCGCCGAATTTTTTGGTGACACCGTCGATCCGCAGCAAGGGCGTGGGATAGGCGATGACCGGCGCATCGCTGGCCGCCGGATCCGCGACTGTCGCAGTGAGATTCGTCATAACCGCAAGCTAGCCGCGGAACGCCGCGGGCTCAACAGCATCAGCACTTCGCAACGGCCTGTCGCTCAACCGACCATGCGCGCGGCGGGCGCAGCGGCGGCAATCCGTCCGACCAGCGCAGCATATTGCGCAATCGGGGCAGGACGCCCGATGAAGTAGCCTTGTACGCCGTCGCAGCCTTCGCTGGCGAGGAAGCAGAGTTGCTCGTGGGTCTCGACGCCTTCCGCAACGATCGCGACGTCGAGGCCATGGCCCAGCCCGATGACCGCGCGCACGATGGCAGCGGACTGCGGATTGAGCCCCAGATTGATCACGAAAGCGCGGTCAATCTTGATCTTGTCGAACGGGAATGCCTGCAGATAGGTCAGCGACGAATAGCCGGAGCCGAAGTCGTCCATCGAGATGCGCACGCCGAGCGCCTTCAACCGCCGCAGCAATGCGACGCCGCGATCGAAATCCTCGATCAGCACACCCTCGGTGATTTCCAGCTCAAGGCGACCGGGCTGCAGGCCGGTTTCGAGCAGGATTGAATGCACGAGGCCGACGAGATCACCATGCATGAACTGCGCGGGCGACAGATTGACCGCGATCTGCAGCGGCACCGGCCACGAGGCAGCCTCAAGGCAGGCCTGGCGCAGGATCCACTCGCCCATCTCGACGATCAGGCCACTTTCTTCGGCCAGCGGAATGAAGTCTCCGGGCGGCACGAAACCGCGCGTCGGATGAATCCACCGCGCCAGTGCCTCGAAGCCCGTAATGTCGGCATCGACGACGGTCTGGCCAGCGCGAGCCTGGGGCTGGTAGTGCAGCGACAATTCGCCATTGCGGATCGCGGCCGAGAGGTCCTGATGCAGCACGCGGCGATCGCGCAGTTGCTGGTCCATTTGCGGCTCGAAGATGCTGATCGAACCGCGCGACTGCGACTTGGCACGGAACAGCGCCGCGCCGGAATTCGCCAGCAACGCGGCCGGGTCATGGCCGTCGCGCGGGAACAGCGAGATGCCCGTGGTGACGCCTGTACGCACCGATTTGCCCTCGATCGGGAATTCCTCCGCAAGGGCCGCGGAGATCCGCTCTGCGATCAACAGCCCGGCCGCGGGCTGCGCGCCGTCGATGATCACGCCGAACTCGTCACCGCCGAGCCGCGCCACAACTCCGCCGCCCACGGCTGCATCGACACGACGCGACACTTCGATCAGCAGCTTGTCACCGATGGCGTGACCGAAGACATCGTTGACCTCCTTCAGGCCGTCGAGATCGATCGACAGCACCGCGAATTCCTCGGAAGTCTCGCCGCAGGCATCGATCATCTGCGACAGGGCCTGCAAAAAGGCCGGGCGGTTCGGCAGATCGGTCAGGCCGTCGTGATAGGCCATATGCGCCATCCGCGCCTCGGTCTGGCGGCGGTCGGTGACATCTTCGTGGGTCTTGATCAGATATTGCGGCTCGCCTGCTTCGTCGAGCACGGTGACCCGCCGGGTCAGGAACAGCCGCAATCCGTCGCGCGTGCTGATCGGATGCTCTTCCGCAATCGGTGTTCGGCCCCTGATCGCGGCCTGATCCCGGCTGACGATCAGCTTCGCTTCTTCCGGGCGAAGCATTTCGGGAACCGTCAGACCGATAGCGTCTTCGCGCTTCCGACCCAAAATGACCTCTGCGCCGCGGTTGGCGAACAGATAACGACCGGTGCTGATCTGCTGCACCATCAGCGACACAGGAATGTTGTCGAGCACGGTCTCAAGGAATTTCTTGGCGTTCTCCAGTTCCTTGGACAGCGACTTGCGGTCGGTCACATCCTCGAACAGCGCAATCAGAAATGCCGGCTCATTGCGTTCGTTAAAGGCAATCACGCGATTGCTATCCAGCGTGCGGAGGTCTGAACCAATCTCCACATTGAACTCGCTGCGACACTGACTGCGCGTTTCCACTGCCAGGGCATCGGCTTCGGCAATCGCTTTCGCAGACTGTGCGGAGAATATCTGATCCGGTCGCTTGCCGACGATCTTATCGCGCGAGAGCCGAGAGAAGGTCTCGAAAGCCCGGTTGGCGAAGATATAGCGGCCATCGTCAATGGTCTTGGCCGCGACGCAGATCGGGACGTGATCAAGGACAGATTCGAGGAATTGCTTGGTGGTCGCAAGCTCGCGCTGCAGGAAACGCTGCTCGGTGCAGTCCTCATGAATCCCAATGGCGCCGCCATTGGGAAGCCGGCTGAACTTGACGTGAACGGATTGCCCGCCGGGCATTTCGGCAATGTACTCGCCGGCGGAAACAGTCTGCTCGTAGAAGCTCTGGGTGGCCAGATCGAGCTTGCCACGCTGGCGGCGTAACTCACGCAATTCTGGACCGGTAATATCCTTGGTGATGTCGGCGCGCGTCAGGTCGTAGATCTCAAGATAGCGATCGTTGCAAAACACGACCCGCTTCTGGTCGTCGAGCATCACGATGCCTTGGCCGAGATGATTGAGGGCAGAACCGACAAACGCATTGCGACGATGCTGCTCGCGACGCACATTGCGCAGCGCCGAGGCGACCCACAGCACAATGGCGGCGAGAAATGCCAGCGCGACAAATCCACCGATGAGGATCTGCCAGATCATTTGCGGGTCGAGTTCACTGATATAATGAACCGCCGGGGATTCTGCGTGGGCTCCGGCAATGCTGCCGAGAAGGCACGCGACTGCGATGACGGACACTGCCGCCTTGCTGTCTGATCGCCCGATCTTGCCAGTCATTACACACCCGCGTATTCGCAGCGTGAGTGTTTGGTTACAGGTATGTGGATCAGGTAAATGCGTATCGTCGCACCTGCAGAATGCGGCGAAATTTGGTGGTAATTAGCTGTGATGCTTAATGTTTTACTAATGCGCCACATGCGCAAGGTCGAACCGCAGCTGACCGGCGTAGCAAACTATCGGACGCGACATGGACAAGGTTGAATGCGTGGTAGTGGGCGCCGGCGTCGTGGGTCTTGCGATCGCCCGGCGACTGGCGGAAGCGGGACGCGAGGTCATCGTGCTGGAGGCTGCGGACGCGATCGGTACTGTGACCTCGTCGCGCAACAGCGAGGTCATCCATGCCGGCATCTATTATCCGGCCGGAAGCCTGATGGCACGGCTCTGCGTCGCTGGAAAACAGGCGCTCTATGATTATTGCCGGGATCGCGGCATCCCACATCGCAACTCCGGGAAACTGATCGTCGCCACACGGCCGGAGGAGATCTCCAAACTGGCGTCGATCAAAGCGCATGCCGAAGCCAATGGCGTTGCTGATCTCGAGCAATTATCCGGGACAGATGCACGGGCGCTGGAGCCGGCACTGGCTTGCGAAGCCGCGCTGTTGTCGCCCTCCACCGGAATCGTCGACAGCCACAGCTACATGTTGTCGCTGCGCGGTGAAGCGGAAGCCGCGGGCGCGGCCTTCGCATTCCTCGCTCCCCTGGAACGTGGCCGGGTCACCGCCGACGGTTTCGAACTGGATGTCGGCGGCGAAGCTCCGATGACACTAGCCTGCGACATGCTGATCAATTCCGCAGGCCTGTCCGCAACCGCGATCGCCCGCTTGCTCGACGGCATGCCGCTCGACCTCATACCGCCCGCTTATCTGGCAAAGGGCTGCTACTTCAGCTGCAATGCGAAAGCACCGTTCTCGCGGCTGATCTATCCCGTGCCGGAACCGGGCGGCCTCGGCGTGCATCTCACGCTCGATCTGGCCGGCCAGGCGCGTTTCGGCCCTGACGTTGAGTGGGTGGATCACATCGACTACACGGTCGATCCGGCACGCGGAGAGAGGTTCTATCCGGCTATCAGGCGCTACTGGCCAAGTCTGCCGGACGGCGCATTGATGCCAAGCTACTCCGGAATGCGGCCGAAGATCGTGCCGCCCGCAGTCGCGGTGCAGGATTTCATGATCCAGGGTGCCCAGACCCATGGCGTGCCGGGCCTTATCAACCTGTTCGGCATCGAGTCACCGGGGCTGACATCATCGCTGGCCATCGCGGACTACGTGGCTGAGATGGCGGGACATTGAACGCGAAAGGTTGCAGGCGAAGCGATCCAGGCCAACCGAATACTGGAGCTTCGTCGCAAACCTATCGCGGGATGAGGGGAAGACGTCATCGCACCTACGCGAAAGCAGTGACGTAGACGGCGATGTCGATGCTGTGATTTATCGTTCGCTGATCAGCGCAGCCGTTGATCAGTGCACCGTTTCGCTGGCCCCGTTTTTGAGACGCTGGATTTCGTCCCTGACCATCAGTTTTCGACGCTTGAGTTCGACGATGCGGAGATCGTCGGTAGACAGGTGCACGAGCGCTTCGTGCAATTCGCTTTCGAGAACTTTGTGCTTGCGTTCCAGTTCGACGAGATGCGCCTGTAGTGCCATTCGAAAACTCCTCGGTAGGATTGAACCTCAGGATACGTTCGGTTGGACGATGAATTCTACATGACAGTGGACATCTGTCGATGGGTATTGAAAAGTGTATTTTGAGTTTCGGGTATCGTCTGAAACGAATCGTGACCTAATTGCGCCGCAAAAACCTGGAACCGGACGGCTTGCGTGGTGCGCCTGCACCAGCGATAGTCACTCTAGAAATCTCTCGCAAATGACTTGCGAATCCAGTCAGCTAGAAACATGAACGACGACGAAGATCGCGAACTCCCGTTAGAACTCGCCCGATTGCAGCAGGAACATCGCGACCTCGACGCCGCTATCGATGCCTTGCAGCATTCGCCGGCACCCGATCTTTTGCGACTGCAACGGTTGAAGAAGAGGAAGCTTCAACTGAAAGACCGGATCTCCTTTATCGAAGACCAGATCACCCCGGATATTATTGCCTGAGACAACGCGTCGCGCTGTGGCTGTGGGTTAAAGAACGGCCAAGGCTGCGAACTCAACGCGCGATGATCGATGGATCGGCTTTCTTTAACTCGCGGCGAATGCTGCAGGCTGGGCGTTGAACTCGCCCGTCGTCAAAACCTTGCTTCGCGACGGCCGCCGCTCTTTTCGCGCGGCATCGTAGGCATGACAGCCAGACTTAATTCTGGCCAGCATCGCATTGTGGCGCGGTGAAAACTGCTGGGCGCCGCGAATTGATCGCCATGGCGCTCGCGCTGCCCGACGTGACGCTCGCACTGCGCAAGCGAGCCATTGCGGCCTAACAGGAGCGGAATGGGGCGACTGCAAACGAGGCGCTGTCGAAACTTGACAACAAGAACAAAATAAGAACATTCTTGCGCCGAGATCAATCGACTCGTGAGGGCACCATGGCCGATATCACCTATTATGTCGCGCTGCCCTTCCTGCAAGACGACTCTGGTTCGCCGGCCGCCGGTGCCGCCGAGGAATGTCAGAGCGCATCCGGCGCCATCCGCCGCGCCGAACTATTGTCCCGTGCGCCAGGTTCAATCGGCGCATTGGCCTTCAGCCGTACCGGCGATCCGATGATCGGCGAGTTCGGCGACGCCCAGGTGATCCGCGCCTTTGGCGAAGTGCCAAGCGACCTCAGCGCGTTGTAAGGCGCCAACGCCGGCGATGGCTAACTACACTTTCGCGCGTCGCGCGGTCTTGCGCACGTACATCGCCCTGTCGGCCTGAACCAACGCGGCTTCGCCATCGACATCGGGACCCAGCAGTGCGACGCCTGCAGAGGCGCCAGCCGACACGTTGATGTCGCGGAAGACGAAAGTGAGCTGGTCGATTGCGGCTTCCAAAACCTGCGCCTTGGCGCGCGCGTCGACTTCGCTGACATTCCACAGCAACAGCACGAACTCATCACCACCCAGCCGCCCGATCACGTCGGATGCGCGGACATGCCGCCGGAGCACGCCAACCACTGCCTTGAGCACGATGTCGCCGGCCGCGTGACCGAAGGCGTCGTTGATTGGCTTGAGGCGGTCGACATCGAGCACAATCAGTGCACCCGTCGCGCTATAGCGGGCGATGAAGGCCACGGCGCGGGGCAGCTCGCGGGCAAAGCCACGGCGGTTGAGAATGTCGAGCAGGAGTCGGTTCCGCCGAAGCTCGCAATTCGGCAATCTTCGCCTCGGCCTGTGTGAGTTGCGCTTCCAGCCGCCCGAATCGTCAGCGCGGCCGCCGGCGCGCGGCTTTTCGGCAGCGACACCAACGCCTTGGAACCGCGCAACGCCGGCTTCATGGAACGTTTGACCGACTTTGCAGCAGGCGTTCGGGTTTTCTTTTGCATGGGATTTGTTACAAGGCTTGCCAGTCTTCACCAAGACGAGATCATGTTTGCCACGCTCCTTGCCACGCAAGGGGACGACATTGTATTTCCAGCCTATCTTTCTGGATTCGCGAAAGAAAATACGGAATGACCGCGCCCGTCGCCATTATTATGGGAAGCCAGTCGGACTGGGAAACCATGCGCCACGCCGCCGAAACGCTGACAGCGCTCGGCGTATCCCATGAGGCTCGCATCGTCTCGGCCCACCGCACGCCGGACCGGCTGGTCGCATTCGCCAAGGGCGCCAAGGCAGCGGGCTTCCAGATCATCATCGCCGGTGCCGGCGGCGCTGCGCATTTGCCCGGCATGGCCGCGGCGCTGACGGAACTCCCGGTATTCGGCGTGCCCGTGGAATCTAAGGCGCTGTCCGGCGTCGACTCGCTTTATTCGATCGTACAGATGCCGGGCGGCGTGCCCGTCGGCACGCTGGCCATCGGCAAACCCGGCGCGATCAATGCGGCACTGCTCGCGGCGAGCGTGCTGGCGCTGCACGACACGGCACTGGCAACAAAGCTCGCCGCCTGGCGCAAGGCGCAGACCGATGCCGTGGCTGAAAAGCCGGAAGGTGCGGCGTGAGCGCTGTGGTGACGAAGGTTCTCAAGCCGGGCGATACGATCGGCATTCTCGGTGGCGGCCAGCTCGGTCGCATGTTGGCGATGTCCGCAGCACGCCTCGGCCTCCGCTGTCAGGTTTTTTCACCGGATCCGGATTCGCCGGCTTTCGATGTCGTGCAGAACGCGACATGCGCTGAATATGCGGATGTCGAGGCGCTCGAACTGTTCGCCAGTGATTGCGACGTCATCACCTACGAATTCGAGAACGTGCCGGCCGCCACCGCGATGATCCTCGACGCGCGGCGCCCGGTTCTGCCCGCACAGACAATCCTGCAGACCACGCAGGATCGTCTGGCCGAGAAGGATTTTGTAACGTCACTGGGTATCGGCACAGCCGGTTACGCAGGCGTTGCGAACGCTGGCGAGCTCCATGCAGCGGTCAAGAAGATCGGTCTGCCAGCTGTCATCAAGACGCGTCGCTTCGGTTATGACGGCAAGGGCCAGGCAATCATCCGCGAGGGTGACGATCTCGATCAGGTCTGGAAGGATCTCGGCACCAATTCCGCGATCCTTGAAGCCTTCGTGCCGTTCGAACGCGAGGTTTCGGTCATCGCTGCACGCGGCGCCGACGGTCACGTCGAATGTTTCGACGTCACCGAAAACGAGCACCGCGATCACATCCTGAAATTCTCCTATGCGCCCGCGCACATCTCTGACGCGCTTGCCGCGAAGGCACGCGAGATCGCCGAGAAGATCGGCACTGCGCTGGGCTATGTCGGCGTCTTTGCCGTCGAACTGTTTGTCGTGCCCGGTAAGGACAGCGCGACGCTTGTCGTGAACGAAATTGCGCCGCGCGTGCATAATTCCGGCCACTGGACGCTCGATGGCGCCTCAGTGTCGCAATTCGAACAGCACATCCGCGCCATCGCCGGCTGGCCGCTCGCCAAACCCGTCCGCCACGGCCAGGTCACCATGATCAACCTGATCGGCGACGACATTCTCGACTACGGCAAGTGGCTTACCGTCCCCGGCGCCACCGTGCATCTCTATGGCAAGGGCGCGCCGAAGCCCGGCCGCAAGATGGGCCACGTGGTTGAGGTGAAGCCGGCGACGTAACGACGCCGGCTTCACCGCCTCATTCGTCAGGTGGCCGCCTTGCCTTCCACTACGCCAGCGGGCTCGTCACTCAGCCAGCGATAGATCGCACCGCCGAGAACACCGCCAACCAGCGGTGCCACCCAGAACAGCCACAACTGTTGCAGTGCCCAGCCGCCGACAAACAATGCCGGCCCGGTGCTGCGCGCCGGATTCACCGACGTGTTGGTGACTGGAATGCTGACGAGGTGGATCATCACCAGCGCAAGCCCGATTGCCAGCGGCGCGAAGCCCGCAGGGGCCTTGCCGTGTGTGGAGCCCATGATGATGAACAGGAACATCATGGTCATCACCACCTCCATGATGAAGCCCGCCACCATGCTGTATTTGCCGGGCGAATGATCGCCGTAGCCGTTCGACGCAAAGCCCTTGGCAAGGTCGAAACCGGCAGCACCGCTGGCGATGACATACAACACGGCCGCACCTGCAACCGCACCGACGACCTGCGCAATCACATAAGGGAGAATCTGGCCGGCGGGAAAACGTCCACCTGCCGCAAGGCCCACGGTGACCGCAGGATTGAGATGGCAGCCCGAAACGTGGCCGATGGCATAGGCCATGGTCACGACGCTGAGGCCGAAGGCCAACGAGACGCCGACGAGACCGATACCGACCTGCGGAAATGCTGCCGCGATTACGGCACTGCCGCAGCCTGCAAATGTGAGCCAAAAGGTGCCGATCAGCTCGGCCGCGTATTTTTTCCCATTCATGATGCTCTCCGGTCGTAATCGGCGTCCCGGCTGAGTCGCCACGGGAATTATGCGTCCGTGCTCCAATACCTGTCGAGACAGGGAACCTGCCCTATCCCCACCCGGGAAAATTCGGAAAAAATACGTTATTTTCCCGGCCCCGAAGGTTAAAATGACGGCGCCGCAAGGTGGACATTCGCCATTTCATCTGGTACATCGGCGCCCTTGAGGTTAAGGGCATGGCCTTTGTCGGCCCTTCACTTTACCGAAATTCAAATCCGATCAATTGAAAAGAGGATGCCGCGTGCAGGTTCTCGTTCGCGATAATAACGTCGATCAGGCTCTCAAGGCGCTGAAGAAGAAGATGCAGCGCGAGGGTATTTTCCGCGAGATGAAGCTCCGCGGTCACTACGAGAAGCCCTCTGAGAAGAAGGCTCGCGAGAAGGCTGAGGCTGTGCGTCGCGCACGCAAGCTGGCTCGCAAGAAGCTGCAGCGCGAAGGCCTGCTGCCGATGAAGCCGAAGCCGGTGTTCGGCGCGGGTCCTGGCGCCGATCGTGGCGGCCGTCCCGGCGCTGGCGGCGCGGGCGCTCCGCGTCCGGCGCGCTAAGCGCACTTCATCCACCGAGTTTGATAACGCGGGCCAAAGCCCGCGTTATTTTTTTGCGCAGTTGCTTTTTTGCGCGAACTACTTCTTTGGCGCGCTGGTCTTGATCGGGTGCATTTTGCCCGATGTCGCGCTACCAATAGGTCATTGGTCGCTGCGTGAGATTGGCCCTGCATGGAATGTCCCGTCCGCGAGTCCCCGTCCCGCTTCGGCGCCCGCGGCCTTACCGCGATTGCCCTTATCGTTACGGGTCTGTGCGGCACCGGATGCTCGTTCAACCTGTCGTCACTAACACCAGGGTCCGACAAGGACGAACCGAAGACGACGGCTCTGGCGCCCCCGCCGCCCGCGAATTCCGGCAAGACCAATCCGCAGGATGCACAGATCCACGCTGCACGCGCGCAGGCGCTCGCACAATCCGGCAAACCCGATGACGCGCTGCTGGCCTTCAATCAGGCACTCGATCTCGATCCGCACAGTGCGCAGACCTTCTACCAACGCGGGCTGCTCTATCAGTCCGAGAAGAAATATGAATTTGCCATCGCGGATTTTACGTCGGCCAACGGCCTGACGCCGCAGCAGGCCGATCCCCTGCTCGGCCGCGCGCAATGCTATCTCGCACTCGGCAAAAACCAGGAAGCCGCAGCGGATCTCGACGAGGCTTCGCAGGTGGCACCGGGCAATGCGCAGGTCTGGCTGACCCGCGGTGCGACCTATGAGAAGCTTGGCGACAGGGCCAAGGCCGCAGACTCCTACAGCCGCGCTGTCGCACTGCGCCCGAAGGACGATGCCGCGCGGAGCGGCCTCGCCCGCATGGGTGGACGCGCGGGCTAGCTAAAGCTCGCAGGAGTCAGGCTGATACCAATACGACGTCGCCCTGCATGCGTGAGAGCGGAGCGCGGAAAATCCACCGTTTCCCTTACCGCTCGAACGGGCGCGGGATCACCGAATTGAACACCGACTTTGCCGCAGACAGCACGTCTTCGGCCACGTTGGTGCGCTCAGATCGCGGTGTGCCAGCAGCGTCCGCTTGCAGATCCATCGGCTGCGGCGTCGGGATGTCACCGGGCGGACGAATGCGACGTACTTCGGGGCGTTCGGCCTGCGAGGGCATGGGATCGAGCTTCTCGACGCTTGGCGTCGCCACCACGATCGGCGGTGGCAGCTGCTGCATCGACGGAGGGGAAACAGTCCGTGCGGCTTCCTGCGCCCGAGGCGCCTCCGGTGCACGCGGAGTCTCAGGCGCACGGGCAGCTTCCTGGGGTCGCGGCTCGCTGCGGTTCAGGCGCTCGATGGCAGCACGGGCGAGATCGTTGGCATCGCGGCGTTCATCCGCGCTGGCATTCGCCGCCGGCGCAGTGCCCACGGTGGCAAGGACGGGCGCAGGCGCGGCCGGAGCCGGCGCGGGTTTGACCGCTGCCTTCTCGCGCAATGCCGGCTGATGGCGGCGCGACTCGGGTGTCGTGGCCGCCTCGGGCTTTTCGATGCTGGCCTTCTCGACCACCGGCTTGTCGCCGGCCTTGGCCGGGACCGATTCGGGCAGATTGGCGAGGTCGGCAGAATTCTCGGCGGGCTTAGCTGTCGCTGCCTTGGTGTCAGGCTTCGGCTCCGCAGGCGTCGATGCAACAGCCGCAGCGGGGCGATCCGGGCTCGCCTTCGGGATGATGTAGTGATTGACGATATAGGCACCCACGATCGTCGCCAGAATCGACGGCAAGATATCGATGGTGAACTTCGAGAGATACTTGTGCAGCATGAACCGGCCTCTTCCCCAAGCTGCTTCATGCTAGGAATTTGAGGCTGATTCAGGGATCAATCGCGACGGATCGAAGGCAAAGTTCCAATCCGTCGCATTGAATTGTTTCAGGTGGTCCTCAGCAGGCTAAACACAATGAACCGGCAGCCGCTGGAGGCAGACAAGGTTAAGCTTTCTTAACCTCGACCTCGAGAAACACGATTTCCTTGTCGGTTTCATTCAGAACGTCATGCTCGACGCCTGCCTTGCGGAAATAGGATTTGCCGGTCGTGATCGGCGCCTGCGAGCGGGTGCCGTCCGGCGCAACGATGGTCATCACGCTCGTGGTGATCGGAACGATCACATAGTCCATCCCATGGGTGTGGTGACCAGTCGCCGCGCCAGGCGCGAGCCGCCATTCGGTGACGCGAACTTCGGGCGTGTCCTGCTGAACGTCGGACTGGGCAGCGAGCATCGTCTCATTCTCCAAAGTGGTCACGGCACAAACACCATGAAGATGAATACCGCAAACACCACCAAATGGACCAGCCCGAACAGGATGTTCGTGCGCCCGGTACCAAAGGTCAGCATGCTCAGCACGAAGGTCATCACCAGCAGCACCATCTTCTGCGCACTGAGACCGAGCACCAGTTCCTTGTTCAACGCATAGGCCGCCACCGCAACCGCAGGTATCGTCAGTCCGATAGTGGCGAGCGATGAGCCGAGTGCGAGGTTGATGCTCTTCTGCAGATCGTTGCCACGCGCGGCAGAAATAGCGGCGACGCTTTCCGGCAGCAAGATCAGCAGCGCCACGAGGATACCGGCAAAGGCTTCCGGCGCGCCGATCCGTTCAATGCCGGCATCCACCACCAGCGAGAATTTCTTCGCCAGCAGCACCACCGCCAGCAACGAGACCAGCAGCAAAACGGCGCTGACGACCAGCAGACGGTTGGAAACATGCCCGCCTGCGGCACCTTCGCCACTTCCGTCTGCGACGAAGTAATCCTGATGTCGGATGGTCTGTGTGTAGAGAAACACCGCATAGAGCATGATGGTGGCGACGCTGACAAAAGCGAGCTGTGCGTTCGAATAGAAAGGTCCCGGAGTGGTCAGGGTGTAATTCGGCAGGATCAGCGTGATCGTCGCCATCACAATCAGTACGCTGAGATAAATATTCGACCCCGTGACCTGAAAATCCTGCTCTCGGTAACGCAACCCTCCGACGAGGATGCAGATGCCAACCAACCCGTTGCAAACGATCATCACCACCGCGAAGACAGTATCGCGCGCCAGCGTCGGAACGGCCTTGTCACCCAGCATGATGGAGGCGATCAGCGCCACCTCGATAATGGTGACGGCCAGTGTCAGCAACAGCGTGCCGAACGGTTCGCCGATCTTGTGTGCGATGACTTCGGCATGATGCACGGCGGCGAACACCGTGCCAAACAAGATGACCAACAGAACAACCGCAAACACAATGCCAGCAGTCGTCTCCGTGAATCCGATCCCGAGCGAAGGAATTGACGTCGCGATAAAAAGCAGAACGGCCAACGTGGGGAAAATCCAGGACGATCTGGGCATGGGATGTGCTGACATCAAGCAAGTGTCCTGATTGAAAACGGGTTTGGCAGCAAGCGACACGCCGCTATTGCAGACCCACAAAACCGATTGCGCGGCGGGATCATGCCGTCTCGCCAAACTGCATATGATGCGTATAGTTGCGTATCACCTGAAGGTGAGTTTGCAAGAAACCGGGAGAGGAAGCGAGATGTTTTCACATGTCATGATCGGCACCAACGACCTCGAAGCCGCGAAGTCGTTTTATGACAAGCTGCTCGGCACGCTGGGCGTCCCGCCCGGCGCCGTCGATCGCCACCGGGTTTTCTGGCGGACCAAGACCGGTACTTTCTCGGTGTCGAAGCCGATCAATGGCGAGCCTGCTTGCGCTGCCAATGGCGGCACCATCGGCTTTCTCGCCAAATCGCAGGACGAAGCCGATGCCTGGCACGCCGCCGGCATCGCCAATGGCGCCACCACCTGCGAAGAGCCGCCCGGCATCCGCGAAGGTGGCGTGAAGCTCTATCTGGCCTATCTGCGCGACCCCGACGGCAACAAGCTGTGCGCGCTGTATCGCTTGCCGAAAGAGGATGCTGCGAGCTGACGTTCCAAACGGAAAACGCCCGGCTTGTAGCCGGGCGTTTTAACGAAGTCCGTAGGAGCGAGTTACATCGCCTTGACGATGTTCTCGGTCACCTTCTTCGCGTCGCCGAGCAGCATCATGGTGTTGTCCCGATAGAACAGCGGGTTGTCGATGCCGGCATAGCCGGACGCCAGCGAGCGCTTGATGAACATCACGGTGCCGGCCTTCCACACCTGCAGCACCGGCATGCCGTAGATCGGCGAGGTCTTGTCGTCTTCCGCCGCCGGATTGGTGACGTCGTTGGCGCCGATAACGAAGGCGATGTCAGCCTGCGCGAATTCCGAATTGATGTCCTCGAGTTCGAACACCTCATCATAAGGCACATTGGCTTCCGCCAGCAGCACGTTCATGTGGCCCGGCATACGGCCGGCCACCGGGTGAATGGCGTATTTCACCTCGACGCCTTCCTTCTTCAGCGTGTCGGCCATTTCGCGCAGCGCATGCTGGGCCTGCGCCACCGCCATGCCATAGCCGGGCACGATGATGACCTTCTGCGCGTTCTTCATGATAAAGGCTGCGTCGTCCGCCGAGCCGAGCTTGGCCGGCTTCTGCTCACCCGAGCCACCACCGGCTGCAGCGGTCTCGCCGCCGAAGCCGCCGAGGATGACCGAGATGAAGGAGCGGTTCATCGCGTGGCACATGATGTAGGACAGGATCGCGCCGGACGAGCCGACCAGCGCACCGGTGATGATCAGCGCCGAATTGCCCAGCGTAAAGCCGATGCCCGCAGCTGCCCAGCCGGAATAGGAGTTCAGCATCGAGATCACGACCGGCATGTCAGCGCCGCCGATCGGGATGATCAGCAGAGCGCCGAGCACCAGTGCGATGACGGTGATGAGCCAGAAATCCACGGCGCTGCCCGAGCGGACCAGACCGAAGATGAAGAACACCAGCGCCAGGCCGAGCGCGATATTGATGATGTGACGCGCCGGCAGGATGATCGGCGAGCCGCTCATGCGGCCGGAGAGCTTGGCGAACGCTATCACCGAGCCGGTGAAGGTCAGCGCGCCGATGGCGACGCCGAGCGACATTTCGACGAGGCTGGCGCCGACGATCTTCTTGGTCACCGGATCGAGAATGCCGAAGGCTTCCGGCGCATAGAACGCGCCGGCGGCAACCAGCACCGCGGCCATGCCGACCAGCGAGTGGAAGGCCGCGACCAGTTCGGGCATCGAGGTCATCGGCACGCGCTTGGCGATGACCGCGCCGATGCCGCCACCAATGGCGATACCGAGGATCACCAGGACCCAGCCGAGCCCATCGGCCGGCGGATGCGCGGCCAGCGTGGTGCCCACGGCGATGACCATGCCGGCCATACCGAGGAAATTGCCCTGGCGGCTGGACGCCGGGCTGGACAGCCCGCGCAGCGACAGGATGAAGAGGATGCCCGCGACGAGATAGAGCAGTGCGGCGAGATTGGCGTTCATCGGGCTGCCCTTACTTCTTTTTCTTCTGGTACATCGCAAGCATGCGCTGCGTGACCAGGAAGCCGCCGAAAATATTGACGCATGCAAAGATCAGCGCGACGAAGCCGAAGCCGCGCGCCAAGGCGCCGCCACTGCCGACCATGTTGACGCCGACCGCGAGCAGTGCGCCGACCACGATCACCGAAGAGATCGCATTGGTCACCGACATCAGCGGCGTATGCAGCGCGGGGGTCACCGACCACACCACGAAATAGCCGACGAACACGGCGAGCACGAAGATCGAGAGCTGAAAGACGAACGGGCTGACCAGCGAGGCATGATCCATGGCAGCGCTCCTTAAGCGGTCTTCGGCTGAAAGTTCGGATGAATGACGGCGCCGTCCTTGGTCAAGGCCGTTGCCTTGACCAGTTCGTCGTCCCAGTTCACCGCGAGCGCCTTGGTCTCTTTGTTGACCAACGTTTCGATGAACGAGAACAGATTGCGCGCATAGAGGCTCGACGCCGAGGCGGCGACGCGGCCGGCGACATTGGTATAACCAACGATCTTGATGCCGTTGACGTCAGCGACTTCGCCGGGCTTGGCGCCTTCGACATTGCCACCGCGTTCGACAGCGAGATCGACCAGCACCGAACCGGGCTTCATGGACGCCACCATCTCGGCGGTGACCAGACGCGGCGCCGGACGACCCGGGATCAGCGCCGTGGTGATGATGATGTCCTGCTTCTTGATGTGCTCGGCAGTGAGCGCGGCCTGCTTGGCCTGATATTCCTTGGACATTTCCTTGGCGTAGCCGCCGGCGGTCTGTGCGTTCTTGAACTCGTCGTCTTCCACCGCGAGGAATTTCGCGCCGAGGCTCTCGACCTGCTCTTTGGTGGCCGGGCGCACGTCTGTCGCGGTGACCACCGCGCCCAAGCGGCGCGCGGTCGCGATCGCCTGCAGGCCGGCGACGCCGACGCCCATCACGAACACCTTGGCGGCTGGAATGGTGCCGGCCGCGGTCATCATCATCGGGAAAGCGCGTCCGAAGCTTTCGGCTGCCTCGATGACGGCGCGGTAGCCGGCGAGGTTGGCCTGCGAGGACAGCACGTCCATCACCTGCGCACGGGTGATGCGCGGCATCAGTTCCATCGCGAAGGCCGACACGCCGGCATCGGCCATTGCCTTCAGTGCGGCGTCGTTGCCATAGGGGTCCATGATCGCGATCACCAGCGCACCGCGCTTGTAACCGGCGAGTTCGGACACCTCAGGACGCTTCACCTTGATGACGATGTCGGCATCCTTCACCGCATCGGCGCTGATGGTGGCGCCGACGGCCGTGTATTCCGAATCCGGCAGGCCGGACTTGATGCCGGCGCCAGGCTCAATCGCCACATCGACGCCGAGCGCCTTGAACTTCTTCACCGTGTCGGGCGAGATCGCCACGCGCGGTTCGGACGGATCGATTTCCTTGGCAACGGCAATCTTCATGGGGCCTCCGGCGGCGCAAGGCACGCGCGTGAGCAAATAGGACAGGACGCCACCCGAGTCGGGCGGCGCAATCGGCGATAGATCAGGTGAGGAAGATGCCCATCAGGGCCACGATGGCGATGACGCCGATGGTGCCCCACTTCACCAGCATGAGAAAGCCCTCATAGGTCTGCTCATGCGCCGGATAGTCGTTGCCATCGGCCGTGGTGTAAGCGACTTCGCTGTGATCGGACATCAGGGTCTCCCGCCTCGTATTTCGTATGTTGCCACGGAATTAGCGCAATTGGATATGGAGAGCAACGGTTGCTGGCATACCACGGCAATCTTTACATACCGCAGTGCGTCAGGCCGGCCAGTTGTCCCGAATCCAGCGCGTGAGCGATTGCTCGCTGACTTCGCCGGCAGCAAGGGCAAGGATGATCTCTGTAGCTTCGCCGGGATCTGGGGCGAACGAGATATCATTCATGCGCAAGAACACCATCATCGCATGAAAGGCGATGCGTTTGTTGCCATCAACGAACGCATGATTTTTGGCGAGACCGTATCCATAAGCTGCAGCAAGCGCCGCCATATCAGTCTCGCCGTAATGCCATTGATTGATCGGCCGTAGCACTGCCGACTCAAGGAGGCCGTGGTCCCGAACACCTTCGGGACCACCAAACATAGCAAGCTGTTCCGCGTGCATGTCGATTACTTCATCGACATCAAGCCACAATGGCTCGAATGTCGCGTTCATTTGGCCAGCGCGGCGAATGTATCCCTGTATTCGTGCATCACCTTGCGGGCGATTTCCATCGTCCGCGCATGCTTCGGATTGAAGGGAGACAGCCGCAAGCTTCCGTCTGGCTGTTCAACCGGATAGAATTTGTCGCCCTCCTTCAAATTGAGGCGCGCGAGCAATTCCTTCGGCAAAATCACTCCCACCGAATTACCAATTTTACGAATTTGAAGCGCCGTTGCCTCGAATTCGGGATTCCGGGCAGCTCCATTCATAGGTCCAACTCCCTGTTGTACGGAATGTATAACAGAAAGCTCGCGTACGTACAACAAATGTTTTACGTACGCCTACCCCATCGCTTCAAGCTCATCGATCATCCCGGCGATGACCGAGAGGCCGCCGTCCCAGAAGGTCGGGTCCTTGGCGTCGAGGCCGAAGGGCTTGAGCAATTCGGAATAGTGCTTGGTGCCTCCAGCGGCGAGCATCGCGAGGTAGCGATCCGCAAACCCTTCCTGGGCGTTCTCGTAGACCGCATAGAGCGAGTTCACCAAGCAATCGCCGAAGGCATAGGCATAGACGTAGAACGGCGAATGGATGAAGTGCGGGATGTACATCCAGAAGTTCTCGTAACCCGGCTTGATCTCGATCGCGGGCCCGAGGCTTTCGGTCTGCACGCTGAGCCAGAGTTCGCCGAGCCGCTGCGCCGTGAGTTCGCCGTGGCGACGCTCGGTGTGAACAGCGCGCTCGAATGAATAGAACGCGATCTGCCGCACCACCGTGTTGATCATGTCCTCGACCTTTCCCGCCAGCAGCGCCTGACGCTGCTTGGCGCTCTTGGTCTGCGACAGCAGCCGTTTGAAGGTCAGCATCTCGCCGAACACGCTGGCGGTTTCGGCCAGTGTCAGCGGCGTCGGCGCCATCAGCGCGCCATTGCGGGCGGCGAGCACCTGATGCACGCCGTGGCCGAGTTCATGGGCGAGCGTCATGACATCGCGCGGCTTGCCCTGATAGTTCATCAGCACATAGGGATGCGCCGACGGCGTGGTCGGATGCGAAAACGCGCCGGGCGCCTTGCCCGGCCGCACCGGCGCGTCGATCCACCGATCGGTGAAGAAGCGCCTGGCGATATTGGCCATGTCAGGTGAAAACGCGCCATAGGCGGTCAGCACCATGTCCTGCGCGTCCGACCATGGAATCGTGCCGGTCGGTGCGAATGGCAGCGGCGCGTTGCGGTCCCAATGGGCGAGCTTCTTCTTGCCGAACCAGCGCGCCTTCAATTGATAGTAGCGATGCGACAGCCGCGGATAGGCCGCGCGCACCGACGACACCAGTGCATCGACCACTTCGCGCTCGACGCGATTGTTGAGATGGCGGGAATCCGCAATATCCTGGAAACCGCGCCAGCGGTCGGAGATTTCCTTGTCCTTGGCCAGCGTGTTGGTGATCAGCGCAAAGGTGCGCTCATTGGCCTTGAAGGTTTTCGCCAGCGCTTGCCCGGCCGCCTTGCGCTTGGCCGGCGCGCGGTCCTGCAGCATGGTCAACGTTGGCTCGATCGCCAACTCCTTGCCGCCGAGCTTGAAGCGAAGCCCCGCGATTGTCTGATCAAACAGGCGGTTGAAGGCGCCATAACCGGTCTGGGACTTTTCGTGAAACAGCTGCTCGACGCGGTCTTCGAGCTGATAGGGCTTGTCCTTGCGGCTGTCTTCGATCCACGGCCGGTAGTGGCCAAGCTCGGGCGTCTGCATCGCCTGCTCGATCACGGCATCGTCGACACGATTGAGTTCGAGGCCGAAGAAGAGGAGATGCACCGACGCTGCAGTGATGCGCTCGGAGACGTCGCCGTAGAATTTCGAAATCGCAGGATCGACGCTGTCGCCGGCATGGACGAGACCGGCATAGGAGCCGAGCCGGCCGGCGAGATCGTCAATCGCCTCATAACGGCGAACAGCGCCCGCGAGCCACACGCCACCGCCGGGCTTGGCCGTCTCTTCCGCGAGCTTGCCCTTGTAATCAGCTTCGAATGCCGCGCATTCGGCGTCGATCTTGTCGAGATCCCCGGCAATCTCCGGCGCGTCGATCGCCGTGTAGAGATCCGCAAGATTCCATTCCGGCAGCTTGCCCCCCGGCGATTTGGCCGATGATTTCGACGCCAGCTTGCTCACCACTTTTTTGGCCGGAGCGGATTTGCGCGAAACAGTTTTGCGAGAAGCGGTCTTTCGAGAAGGCTTGGCAGTCCGAGCAGTCGCAGGTTTCGTCATGAATACTTTCGGTTGGATGCAGCCGTCACACGAAAGCAGCGAGCTGCGGAGCGAAATGGACAAGCAGTTCTTCGCCCTCGGTCATCAAGGGTTCGATCTCGTCATGAAGCATATGGCGAATCGTACACCACACCATGACAATCCGTGCGACAAGCCACCATCGCGTCCCGCGCAGCGCAGTGCGGGCATGCGCCGCCACCAGTGGCAGGCTGCGATGCTCGAACAACAGGCGCCCCGTACCGTCTTCGAGAATGTACTGGCCATCCACGCGCGATACGCACAATTCGCAGGCCTGCTCCGGCTGGGGTCCCAGCAGATAGAGCTGCGCATCGCCGTTCTCAGTGATGCCAGTCTCCCATTCGCGGCCGCGATGCCCGAGATTGATCGTGTCGGCAAGCGTTGCGAGCTCGGTCTCGCTCCACGCGCCCTGCAGCGGTTTGCGCTGAAATGCGATGACGTTCATTTGGGTGCTCCAAACAGCAGCCGGTGCAATTCCGGCTCGTAATAGACCAGCAAATGTTTTGCGAAGGCGGCCGGCTCCAGACCGAGCTGAATGGCCCATGCTTCCATCGTTTCGGTGGGCACCCGACTGAAGCCGTTCTCAACCTGCGAGATGAACGTGTAATATTTGAGACCAAGTTTTGCGGCGAGATCGACCTGCGACAATCCGGCTTCCGCTCGCCGCGCCTTCAGCCAATCCCCAGCCTGTTTTCGCAACTGCCGCGCTTCCGGCAAGGCTTTGCCGCGCTGCACTCCAGCGAAATCCTCTTGATTTTCGCCACGTTTCATGATTACGAAACTATCCAATATGAATTAAAGATCTGACGACTTCCTGTAGCACGACTATCGAGCTGCAAGAACGTTGCGGACGGGATGAAACGATACCCGACAGGACAACGATGGCCTTTACGGATCGCAACAGCATTGGCCGCAATTATGCGCCTCCTGCCCCTCACCGGGTCAAGGAGCTGTTTGCCGCAACCCTTTTGCTGGCGTTGACCGCGGCACTGGCCTTGCGCGCATTTGTCTCGCTCGATGCGCTGGCGCCGATGGTCGCCACCCTGCTATTCGCACTTGCAGCATTGATGGCCGGTGGCGCGCTGATTCCGCGGAACTTCGCGCGGCGCGCGACCTGGTTCGATGTCGCCGGTGTCCTGACCTTCATCGGGGTCGGCATCACCATTCTCATCGAGCCCGACCAGATGGTTCGGCTTGTCACCCTCTCGGATCAACCCGAGTAACGGATCGGATCAACCGCGGGATCAAACCCGCATGTTTTGCAAAGTACGACTTTTAACAAGCACGTCCTGGCCCGGGCCCCTCTGGCAGTTCACCCGAACTGTGATGTCGGACTGGACGTTCATACGGAGTGGCCCACATGACAGAGTTCTTCACCGCTGAAGCTATGACTGCACTTTTCCAGGTCGTGATGATCGATCTGGTTCTCGCCGGCGACAACGCCATCGTGATCGGCCTTGCGGCCGCCGGCCTTCCGAAAGAACAGCGCGGCAAAGCCATCCTGATCGGCATCATCGCCGCCACCATCCTGCGCATCGGCTTCGCCAGCATCACCGTTCAACTGCTGCAGATCATCGGTCTGCTTCTGGCCGGCGGCATCCTCTTGCTGTGGGTGTGCTGGAAGATGTGGCGCGAATTGCGCGCCGGGCATGAGCACGATCTCAACGAGCTTGAGAACCAGCTTAATGCCGACGGCACGGCCAACGGCCCGCGCAAGACGCTCGGCCAGGCGATCTGGCAGATCACCGTCGCCGATGTGTCGATGTCGCTGGACAACGTCCTCGCGGTCGCTGGTGCTGCGCGTGAGCACCCGAGCATCCTGATCTTCGGCCTGGTGCTGTCGATCGCGCTGATGGGTCTCGCCGCCTCCTTCATCGCCAAGCTGCTGCAGAAGCACCGCTGGATCGCCTATGTCGGCCTCGCCATCATTCTCTATGTAGCGGGTGACATGATCTATCGCGGTGCCCGCGAAGTCTGGCCCTATGCGACGGCTTACCTCGCCCCGGTGTTATGAAAGCATTAAGGCTTTGATCGCCATGGTGGCTCAAATCGGGACATACCCGCTCTGGAGTTGCCATGGCCGAACGAATCCTCATCGCAGATGACGACGCCGTCCAGCGCCGCCTCCTCGAAAACATGGTGCAGCGCTGCGGCTATGAGGCCATCACGGTCGATAGCGGCGACGCTGCCATGGCCCGGCTGATTGATCCCGAAGCGGCCGCCATCGACGCTCTGGTCCTCGACCTGATGATGCCCGGCCTTGACGGCATGGGCGTGCTCGACAAGATCCGCGATAGCGGCCTCAGCATCCCTGTCATCGTCCAGACCGCCCATGGCGGTATCGAGAATGTTGTGTCCGCCATGCGTGCCGGCGCGCATGATTTCGTCGTCAAACCTGTCGGCGTCGAACGTCTGCAGGTGAGCCTGCGCAATGCGCTCAATACCAGTGCGTTGAAAGGCGAATTGCAGCGCATCAGGCACAGCCGCGAAGGCAAGCTCACTTTTGCCGACATCGTCACCCGCAATGCCGGCATGGACGCCGTGCTGCGCACCGCACGCAAGGCGGCGACCTCCACGATCCCCGTGCTGATCGAAGGCGAGTCCGGCGTCGGCAAGGAATTGATCGCGCGCGCCATCCACGGCTCGGGCGAACGCAGCAGCAAGCCGTTCGTGGCCGTGAATTGCGGCGCCATTCCCGACAACCTCGTGGAGTCGATCCTGTTCGGCCACGAGAAGGGCGCCTTTACCGGCGCCACCGACCGGCATCTCGGCAAATTTGTCGAGGCTCACGGCGGCACGCTGTTTCTCGACGAAGTCGGCGAACTGCCGCTATCGGCGCAAGTGAAGCTGCTGCGCGCGCTTCAGGAAGGTTCGGTCGAGGCCGTGGGCGGGCGCAAGCCGGTCAAGGTCGATGTCCGCATCATCTCGGCCACCAACCGCAAGCTGCTCGATCTCGTCAAAGCCGGGCAATTCCGCGAAGACCTGTTCTACCGCCTGCATGTGTTGCCGCTGACGGTGCCACCGCTGCGGGCGCGCCGCGAGGACATTCCGTATCTGCTGCGGCATTTCCTGGCGCGCTTCTGCGCCGAGGAGAACAAACCAATTACCAGCATCGCCGGCGACGCCATGACGATGCTCACGCAGCTCGACTGGCCGGGCAATATCCGGCAGCTGGAAAACGCCGTCTACCGCGCCGTGGTGATGAGCGAAGGCGATCAACTCGGACTGGCCGACTTCCCGCAAACGACCGCGTACGCTCCATCGATCGTGGCATCGGCAGTCGCGCCGCTGATTGTAGACCCCGTCTTCCACACTATGGCGCCGACCATGGTACCGGGCATCGACGCAGCACCGATATCGCTCGCCGCTGGAAGCCTGTCCATGCTGACAGCCGAGAACGAGGTAAGGGCACTGGAAGAGCTCGAATCCGAGATCATCCGCTTTGCCATTGCGCACTATCGCGGCCAGATGTCGGAAGTGGCACGGCGCCTCAAAATCGGCCGGTCGACGCTCTACCGCAAGCTCGATGAGGCAGCGGAGAAAGATTCATCGATTGCGGATTCCGCACCGTCGAACTGAACTTCTCGCCTCCCACGCGATTGAACATGTTGTTGCGATCGCTATGGAACTTGAACCGTTGCGGTCTGGTGACACACAAAGTCAAAAGCATCGGTGAAACCTCGGTATGCGTTGCAAACCGGGGAGGTTGAGGTCAGTTTGTTGTGACTTGTCCGACAAGCGCTAGCGCTTGTGCCGGGCGCGTGTATCGTCTGCACATGAAGCGCTCTGAATCGGAGCGAGCAGGCAAAACAGCGCGACTGCTTCAACCGAAGCTGATGATGTCAGACTAGAACTGTTCCATGCCGGAACAGCTCACCTAACGAGGTGCGAGAATGCGAGACTATTCCAAGGGCCGCTCGGGATTCGACCGCGTGCTGATGGCCGTGGCCGCGACATTCCTGACGGTTTCCGCTGGCGCCGCAGCTGCTGCCCAGAGCGCAGCGCCCCGCGACAGTGTCTCCGAACTCGCCATCGATGCGGCGGTGCCGCGCCCCGAACCCGCCAATGTTGCCCCGCCGACCGCTGCCGACTTCAAGGCCGATGCACCAAAGGCCGAGACCACCGCGTCCGTGCCGGACGCGACCCGGACGTCCGAGAAAACCATCGGCTCGACCTCGATCGATACGCCAAAGGCAACCGAGGCCGCGCAAGCGCCTGCGGATGTGAAGCCGAGCGAGGCTGTAACCGGGCCCGCCGCTGCGACACCGCCGGCCGCGACTGCTGTGGCACCTCCTGCGCCCGCAGCCGAGCCGCCGAAGGATGTCGCCAAGGACATCGCCAAGCCCGCGACCACCGTTGCGTCCAGCGATCAGCCCGTCGCCGAGAAACTGCGCGATATGTTCGGCGCCAAGGCCACGCGCTATTTCGACCGCAAGGGCGAGCGCGCCGCGGTCGAGAAGTTCTACACCGCACGTGACTTCGCACCGATCTGGACGCAGGCTGGCGCAACGACTCCTGCCGCCAAGGGCGTCATTGCGCGCCTCAAGGACGCCGCTTCTGACGGCCTCGACGCCGCCGACTATCCGGTGCCGGATTTCACCGCGGCGAATACGCCCGATGCGCTCGCCGAGGCGGAGCTGAAGCTCACCGCCAGCATGCTCGACTATGCCCGCCAGGCACAGAGCGGCCGCATGCACTGGTCGCAGGTGACTGGCGACATCATGTATCCGGAGCATCCGACAGATCCGGCGGAAGTGCTCGCCAATATCTCGACCGCGAAGAACGCTTCGGCAGCCCTCGACGCCTACAACCCGCCGCACAAGGGCTATCAGGAGCTGAAGAAGAAGCTCGCTGAACTGCGCGGCGAAACCGCAACGCCAGTACAGCCGATCGGCGAGGGCCCGGCTCTGCGTTTCGCCAAGGCCACGAAGAAAAATCCGAACCCGACCGTGATGGACGACCCGCGCGTGCCGTTGCTGCGCGCGCGCCTCAATGTCGAGAGTCCGGCCGAGACCAAATACGACGCTGCCGTCGCCGAAGCCGTTCGCAAGTATCAGGCAAGCAACGATCTGAAGGCCACTGGCGTGCTGGACGAGGCCACCGTGCGCGCGATGAACTCGCCGAAGCGCGACCGCCACATCGATACGGTGCTGGTCAACATGGAGCGTTGGCGCTGGCTGCCACGCCAGCTCGGCGCGTCCGCAGTCGGCAATGCCTATGTGATGCTGAACATCCCGGACTATACGCTGAAAGTGATGCAGAACGGCGCGCAGGTCTGGACCACACGCGTCGTCGTCGGCAAGCCGGGCAATCACGCTACGCCGCTGATGACCGAAACGATGAAGTACATCACGGTCAACCCGACCTGGAACGTGCCGCCGTCCATCATCTACAACGAATACCTGCCCGCTCTGCAGCAGGACCCGACGGTGCTTGACCGCATGGGCCTGAAGCTGACGCGCAATTCCGACGGCAGCATCCACATTGCGCAGCCCCCCGGTGAAGCCAACGCGCTGGGCCGCATCCGCTTCAACTTCCCGAACAAGTTCCTCGTCTATCAGCACGATACACCAGACAAGAACCTATTCGGTCGCGACGAGCGCGCCTTCAGCCACGGCTGCATGCGCGTGCAGAATCCGGATCAATACGCCGCGACGCTGCTGAACATCACGATGCCGAACGAGCACTACACGCCGGAGAAGGTTCGCGGCATGTATGGCCGCAGCGAGATCGATCTGAAATTCCCGACGCCGATCCCGGTGAACATCACTTACCAGACAGCCTTCGTCGATGACGGTGGCAAGCTGCAGCTGCGCAAGGATATCTACGGACGCGACGCGCAGATGATGCAGTTGCTCCGCGGCGGCAAGAACAAGGATCTGGAACAGGTCGTCGCCCGGGCCCAGCCGAGCTATTCGCGCCCGCGCGCGGATATCCCGCAAGGCGTAGCCTTCAACGACAACGGCTCGCGCATGGCCAGCAATGGCGGCCTGTCCTTCTTCGAGCGCCTGTTCGGCGGCGGTGCCCCGGCACCTCAACCGGTGGCACCCGGCCAGAAGCCGCGCCGCACGGTAACCCGCTAAACTGCGACGTCGGCGCTAATATTCTGAAGACTTATCAAGGGCTTCACCTTCCGGTGGAGCCTTTTTTACGTTTCGCCCTTTATCCAGATTAACCATCGTCCATCTGGAACCCGGCAGCGGGCTATTTTTCGCCATACTCAATGGGTTAAGTTTAATGGCTGGCTGAAAAGCCCGCTTGGGGGGATGGGTTGTAAATCTCGGTTAACCCTCCCGTTTTAAGAGTACGTTCACTCTCTGTCGCCGCATGGGGTAGCGAGAGAGTTGTCGACTTGGGTGGGTTCATACGTGCTGAGCGGTTTCGCACGCAAAACGAGATTGCGGACATCGCGCGCTGGCTTTCATGCCGGCCTCGCGTCAGTTCTGCTGATGGCAGGCGCCAGCTCCGTCCATAACGCCACCGCTCTCGACGAAACCCGCACCCTCTCGTTCCACCACACCCATTCAGGCGAAGACCTCACCGTCACGTTCAAGCGCAACGGCCGCTATGACGACGACGGGATGAAGAAGATCAACTACTTCCTCCGCGACTGGCGCAGCCAGGACCAGACCAACATGGATCGTCGCCTGTTCGACATCCTCTGGGAGGTCTACCGCGACGTCGACGGCAAGGCGCCGATCCAGATTATCTCCGCCTATCGCTCTCCCACCACCAACGCCATGCTCCGCCGCCGCTCGTCCGGCGTCGCTCGCGCCAGCCAGCATATGCTCGGCCATGCGATGGACTTCTTCATTCCCGGCGTGGCGCTGGAAAAGATCCGCTTCGCCGGCCTGCGCCTGCAGCGCGGCGGCGTCGGCTTCTATCCGACCTCCGGCTCGCCTTTCGTACATCTCGACACCGGCAGCATCCGTCACTGGCCACGCATGACGCATGACCAGCTGGCGCGCGTCTTCCCCGACGGCCGCACCGTGCATCTCCCCACCGACGGCCGTCCATTGGCTGGCTATCAGCTGGCGATGGCTGAGATCGAGAAGCGCGGCGATGGCGATAGTGCAGCTTTTGCCAAGAGCAAGCCGGGTCTGTTCGCCTCGCTGTTCCGTGGTGGCAAGTCGAATGACGACGAAGACGAGAGCGCAGCAGCCGCGATCGCACCCGCCAAGCCATCGCCTGTTGGCATGATGGCCGCCGCGATGCCCGCGAAACCGGTCGATACGAAGCAGGCCGAAACGAAGTTGGCTGAAACGAAGCTGGCTGAGGCGAAGTCTTCGGACCCCGTTCCGATGCCGCGCTCCAAGCCGGCCGCAGCGGCAACCTATCAGCTCGCATCGGCTGACACCGAGACCGTTCCGGTACCGCGCCCGAAGGCACCGATTCCGGCGCCCGCGGCCAAGGCCGACAACCGGCCGCAGACGCCGGCCGATATTATCAATGCCCGCGGCTTCTGGGATGATATGCCGGCGCCGAAACAGGCCACGCCGCAGCAGGTCGCCGCGATCACCGCGCGCCAGGCCTTGGCTAATGTGGTCGATCCGCAGCCGGCCGCCACCGAGTCCAGCTTCGCCAAGGCCATGGCCTATGCGCCGCCGGCCAACTCGCCGGTTGACCGCGCCAATGTCGTCGCCGCCAGTGCACCAATCCCACGCAGCATGCGTCCGGCCTCCGTGGCTAAGAACCCGATGGCGGTGAATAACATCACGACCGTCGTCGCGAAGGGCGCTCAAGGCCAGAACAGCACCGTCACCGTAGCGACCCGCCTGACCGCAGCAGTCATTCCCGACAACCATGTCTGGATGCGCGCGATGATCCTCGCGCCGAGCGCCACCACGTCGATGTCAGCCTCAGTGATGGGCGACGGCGACATGACCATCCTGCGCGCACACTTCGTCAAGCCGCAGGCGGTGGTGGCGATGACTTTCTCGGATGATCCGCAGCTCGGTCTGGTCTGCGAGCGCTTCACCGGCTCGGCAACAGCCTCGCTTGCGACGACAGCATTTGTGATGCGCACGGCGTCGCTGCGTTAAGCGCGCGAATTTCTCAGACTACAATGGTGTCATGGCCGGGCTTGACCCGGCCATCCATCGCTATTTTTGGGCTAGATGGATACGCGGGTCGTTTAGCGCGAAGACGCGCTTCGCGCTTTTGCCCGCGTATGACACCTGAGTGTTTGGCTGAGTATTGGCGCGCTAAGCGCCTTACAGCATTCCCAAGGCCTGCAGATAGGTCTCGAGGATCGTCTCCTGCTCGGCACGCTCGTTGGCGTCCTGCTTGCGCATGCGGATGATGGTGCGCAGCGCCTTCACGTCGTAGCCGTTGCCCTTGGCTTCGCCATAGACGTCCTTGATGTCGTCGGAGATCGTCTTCTTTTCTTCTTCAAGGCGCTCGATACGCTCGACGATAGCCTTGAGCTGATCCTTGGCGAAAGAATGCGTCGCCTGATCGTCCAGCACGGACGCAGCAGAGGTGGCCATCGAAAACTCCTGGTGAACTGATGTTGCTTTAAGCGGATATGGGGTGGGTTTAGTGCGCAGCGTTATGCGCGCATTAATCTTAAGGAAATGACACTCAAGACCACGGCGCCTTGCGTCAAGGCGCCTTCGCGGTCATCCACAGCGCCCCCACAGCTTTGATTTCATGCCTCAAAAAGACCAGAAATCGTCAGTGCCCGCTGTGCACTTTCTTCATGGCCTCAATTTGTTCGGGTTTGGCCTCGGCCTGATGCAGCGATTTCCAGGTCTCGTAAGGCATGCCGTAAATCGCTTCGCGGCTCTCATCCTTGGTCATCGCCACGCCCTTGGCGTCGGCAGCGTCCTTCAGCCAGTTTGACAGGCAGTTCCGACAGAAGCCGGCCAGATTCATCAGGTCGATATTCTGCACATCGGTGCGACCGCGCAAATGGTCAACCAGCCGGCGAAAGGCGGCGGCCTCGAGTTCGGTCTGGATCTTGTCGTCAATCGCCATGAATGGTCTCGCTGTTGCACCCGATACCGGCCTGTCGTCTTCATGTAACATGGGCGCTGTCACAGATTTTGCCATATCACAACGCAAACCGCCTGGCGGGACAGAATTGGTTCCGCGACCGTTGACAGGCCCGCCGGGTCAAGCGAAATCGTCAACGAATTGAGATAGCTTCGCCGCATGACCGCAAAAGATTCCCATTCCCGCCCCTTTCGACGCGTCCCCCTCGCCGGCCTGTTGCCGGTGCTGGCGCTGGCCCTGTCGTGCCTGTGGACGAGCCCCGCGGCGGCTGATTTCCGGCTGTGCAACAACACCTCGAGCCGGGTCGGGATCGCGCTGGGCTACAAGGATGCCGAAGGCTGGACCACCGAGGGCTGGTGGAATGTCTCATCGCGAGCCTGCGAAACCTTGCTGCGCGGAACCCTGGTTGCGCGGTATTATTATATCTACGCACTCGATTACGACCGGGGTGGTGAGTGGTCGGGTCAGGCCTTCATGTGCTCCCGCGACAAGGAATTCACCATCAAGGGCACCGAAAACTGCCTCGCACGCGGCTTTGACCGGACCGGCTTCTTCGAGGTCGATACCGGCGAACAGCGTGCCTGGACGGTGCAACTGACCGAAACCAACGAACAACCGCCGAAGCTGCCGGGCATTCCGGGGCCAACCGGACCGCCTCCGGGCGCACCCGGCGCGGGCTTCCCCGGTCTGCCTAACACGCCAGGTGGCGCGCCCCCGGGCGGGTCAACGACCCTGCCGCCATCAGTACCGCCGGGAGGCAAACAATGAGACGTCAACGCCGCATCAAGATTCTGGCCACGCTCGGGCCTGCCTCCTCGGACAGCGCGATGATCCGCAAGCTGTTCGAGGCTGGTGCCGACGTATTCCGCATCAATATGAGCCACACGCCGCATGACAAGATGCGCGAGCTGGTGAAGACCATCCGCAATGTCGAGAGCAGCTACGGCCGCCCCATCGGCATTCTGGTCGATCTGCAGGGCCCGAAGCTGCGCGTCGGCGCCTTTGCCGAAGGCGGCGTGCAGCTCAAGAATGGCGAGAGCTTCGTGCTGGATTCCGATCCTGCCCCCGGCGACGCCACCCGCGTGCACCTGCCACATCCGGAAATTCTCGCTGCACTTCGCCCGGGCCATGCGCTGCTGATCGACGACGGCAAGCTGCGGCTGATTGCCGAGGAGACATCGAACGACCGCGCGGTGACGCGCGTGGTGGTCGGCGGGCGCATCTCCGACCGCAAGGGCGTCAGCCTGCCCGATACAGACCTGCCGGTGTCGGCAATGACGCCGAAGGACCGCCTGGATCTGGAAGCCGCACTCGAGACCGGCATCGACTGGATAGCCCTGTCCTTCGTGCAGCGCGCCGAGGACGTGCATGAAGCCAAGCGGCTGGTGCGCGGCCGCGCATCCATCATGTCGAAGATCGAGAAGCCGCAAGCGATCGACCGTCTCGATTCCATTCTGGAAGCGTCCGACGCGCTGATGGTGGCGCGCGGCGATCTCGGCGTCGAACTGCCGCTGGAACGGGTACCAAGTCTACAAAAGCGCATGACGCGCATGGCGCGCCGCGCCGGCAAACCGGTTGTGGTCGCTACGCAGATGCTGGAGTCGATGATCCAGAGCCCGGTGCCGACGCGCGCCGAAGTCTCCGACGTGGCAACGGCCATCTATGAAGGCGCGGACGCCGTCATGCTGTCGGCCGAATCCGCCGCTGGCAAATTCCCGGTCGAAGCCGTCTCGACGATGAACCGCATCGGCGAGGAAGTGGAGCGCGATCCGACCTATCGCACCGTACTGATGGCCCAGCGCCCCGAGCCCGAGCCTACCGCCGGTGACGCCATTGCGGACGCCGCGCGACAGATCGCCGAAACGCTGGATCTGTCTGCGATCATTTGCTGGACCAGCTCAGGATCCACCGCCGTCCGCGTCGCTCGTGAACGGCCGAAGCCGCCGGTGGTCGCGATCACACCGAACCTCGCCGCCGGTCGCAAGCTGTCGGTCGTGTGGGGCGTACACTGTGTGGTGGCGGAGGACGCGAAGGACCTCGACGACATGGTCGATCGCGCCGGACGCATCGCCTTCCGTGACGGCTTCGCCAAAGCCGGCCAACGCATTATCATCGTGGCTGGCGTACCGCTCGGCACACCAGGTGCGACCAACATGGTCCGCATCGCTTATGTCGGGCCAAACGACGCGGATATGTAGTTCACTTGCTTAACCTCTCCCCGCGCTTTGCGGGGAGAGGTCGCCACGTCTCGCGGCGGGTGAGGGGCATCGCACAAAGCCCACCATACGCACTTCACTCACGGATCGAAGAGCCCCTCTCCCCGCAAGAGCGGGGCGAGGGAGTGCGCGGCAGGTGCCAAGACCCTGAGAACTACACCAGTGTCGCGTCGAGCGTGATTTCTGCGTTCAGCACCTTCGACACCGGGCAGCCGGCCTTCGCCATGGCGGTGAGTTCGTCGAACTTCGCCTTGTCGGCGCCGGGAATAGAGGCCGAGAGCGTGAGGTGCACTTTGGTAATCGCGAAGCCGTCACCCTGCTTCTCCAGCGTCACGTCGGCCTTCGTCTCCATATTGTCAGCCTTGAAACCGGCTTCGCCGAGGATCAGAGACAGCGCCATTGTGAAGCAGGCGGCATGGGCGGCGCCGATCAGCTCTTCAGGATTGGAGCCCGGCTTGCCTTCGAAGCGGCTGGCGAAACCGTAGGGATAGTCGGCGAGCGCGCCGCTCTTGGTGGAAATCGATCCCTTGCCGTCCTTGATGCCACCTTGCCATTTGGCCGAACCGAAAGTCGTGGTCATGCAATTCTCCTCAATTTGGTTTGAAGTCGATCGAACGGGAGGTTAGCGCAAGGCGGCCTTCGGTTTTGTGTCAGCGGCCGAGATCATGCCCTCGATCTCCCCCACGATAAGATCAGGCGCAGCGTTTTGCACCATATGACCAACGTTCGGCAGCACGATTAGTTTGGCGCCCGGCACGGTTTTCGCGAAATGACGCGAATGAATCTCCGGCGATACGATGGTGTCGGCAGAGCCTGCGATCACGACGGTCGGAGCTTTGATATCGGCATAGCGCGATGCCTGCGCCATGACGGCAGATTTCAACGTTACTAGATCCCAGGCATTGGCAAGGAAGTTGCGCGGCCGCAGTACAAGTTGCGTCGCGGTCTGCGCGATATAGCCTTCCGGCATCGGCTGCGGCGCAAACACTGCGCGTCCGGCCATGTCCGTCAAGAAATAGCCGAGCGGCAGCGTGATCGTATAGGCCAGCAGCTTGCCTATGGCCGGAGTGGTGACGACCTCGTTATAGATGCCAACGCCACCGGGCCAGGGATGAGTGACACCCGCCAGCATGACCAGTCCTGCGAAACGCTGCGGATAGTCCAGCGCCATCAGCGCGCCGAGTGCGCCGGCAAGCGAATGCACCACAACGATCGCCTGATCGACGCCGAGTTTTTCAAGCGCTTCATCGATCATCCTCGCCTGCATCGCCGGAGAAGAGTTCGACAAATCGTCACGCGTGCTCCAGCCAAAGCCGGGACGGTCGATCAGGATAACGCGGTGTTTTTCTGCCAGCATATTGCCGAGCGGCAGCCGCATGGTCTCCATGCTCGACGTGGCACCGTGGATGAGGACAATCGGCGGGCCTGATGCGTCGCGTGGTCCGATCTGCACCACATGCAGACGGCCACCCGTGACGTCGACAAGCTCACCCGTTGGCCGATATTTACGCTCGAATACCAGCACGCCGACCTGCGTGGCCACGGCCAGCACGCATAGCACGGCCACCACAGTGACCGATATCATCGCCGATATCCGAGGAATTTTGTGCACGGTTCAGCTACGCGACGGTACCCTGAGGGTTTCGCGCCGCGCGTCATTTACGCACTGACGCCAAGACGACCAATGCCCGGCAGTTTGATCGCGGGCCGGCGGATGTCGAGGCCGAATACGGCACCCAGCAGATTGAGCTCGACCCCTTCGACCCAGCCTGCGGTAACACCGAGATAGCCGCCCAATGTGGCGCGCACGCCGGTGCCGGAAGGTGTCCAGCCAAAGGCATTGCCGGCATAGGGGAAATCCTTCCCGATGGCGGTGGGCGGCAATGCCACCTGCAATTCGGGCACGGCGGCCAAAACTGCCGCGACGAAGGTGTTGGAGTTCGGCCCCGGCCAAGCCCGATAGTCGCCATAAGAGCGCCAGGAGTAACTCGCGATGGCCGCCTGGATTTTCGGGATCATGGCGGTGGCGGCATCGCCGTCGGCGGAGGCGATAGCGGTCGGCACGTCGCCGAACCAGCGGCCGTCTGCGGCAAATCCATTCAGGCGGATCGGCTCGCCCCACGCCGTATAATCGTAGCGAGTATAACGCGACGCGCCCTGTTCCTTGAACACGATCCAGCTATGGACCGCAAAGATACCGCGCCAGCGCACGGTCCGCGCCGCGAAGACGCGCACAAGTGCCTCGGGATGCGTGGCGGGCGGTGGCAACAGGCCGGCGCTTGAACGATCCGCGCTCTGCCAATCTACCGAGCGATCACCCATCCAATATCTCGCTGCCGACACAACAATGGGAACGACGAGAAGCGCGAGCAGGACAATCACAAATTTTCTCACCGAGGAAAGGCCCGTGGAGGGAAGTAATGTTGTGGATATGGGGGGCGTTTGGCGGCTTTGCCACGGTGGCCGCGACGAATGGCCAGCAAGAACTGTCCACGCTATCCACAGGAACGCATTCGTTCCCGCCCGGTTATCGCCACGATCAGGCGGCGGACTGACGCCATGATCTGAACTGGAGATAGTTCCATGACGGCCCGCCCAACCGATGCTGTGATCGACGAAATCATTTCTACCTGCAATGGCGACTTGCGCGGCGCGCTCAAGGCTTTGCTGATGGTCAACGAGCAACTGGAAGCGGAATTGCAGCAACTCTATGCCGCTTCACCCCAGTTCGGTGCTATCCGGCCCGGCAATAACGTCCTGCACTAGATCGACAGACGCACCTATTCTGGATTGTCCTTGTCTTCCGGTTCGTCCATCTGCCAGAGAGGCCGTGGCGGGATGGCGAATATGGCTGCCATTGCGCCCCACGTAGCCGCAACTTTGGCTAATCCGGAGCTGCCGCATCCTCGAAAAGTCGCGACAATCACTAGCCCGCGCGGCGCTGCGCTGACTTGCTCTGCTGGTTATCTGCGTCATTGTCCTCTGCAGCTTCAGTGGTCGGCGGCGGCAACTGCATCAGGACGGTCTGTCCGGGTGACGCGATCTCGATACCTTCTTCCTGGAAGCGGATTTTCATGCGGCGATTGAATTCGCGCTGCACCGCCCAGCGGCCGGAATCGGTACACCGGATCTGCCCGACGATCGTCGCCATCGAACCATCGACCTTATCGACGCCCCACAATTCGAGATCGCTGCGGATCAGCGGCTTGAAAGCTGCCTCATTGCGCATCTGCTCGACGATGTCCTTCAGCAACTGGCCGGCGCGGTCGGTATCTTCCTTGTAAGCGACGCTGACGCTGACGGCCGCGTTGCCTGCACCGCGGCTGGCATTGGTGATGGTGGTCACCGCGCTGAAGGGAATGATGTGAACCGAACCATCGCCGGCACGCAGTCGAATGGTACGGATCGAGACGTTCTCCACGACACCCGACAGGCCCGACACCGTAACGTTGTCACCAACCTGCACGGTGCTTTCCAGCAGCAGAAACAGGCCGGTAATCACGTCCTGCACCAGCTTCTGCGAACCGAAGCCGATAGCGATACCGAGGATGCCGGCACCAGCGAGCAGCGGCGCAACATTGACACCGATCTCGCTCAGCGCGGTGAGCGCAACCACCGCGATGATTACGCCGAGCAATGTCGTACGCAGCATCGGCTGGAACGTGCGCAGACGGGCCGCGCGGGCGAAATGAGCATCGCGCGTCAGCGCCGCGAGCTGACGCTCCATCAGCGCATTGCTACCTTCCCACACAACCGCAGCGACAATGGCAGCCATGCCGACGGTGATGACAGCCGAGACGACCCGACTGCCGATCTGGCCGCCATAGAACCAGACAATGGCATTGACGCCCCACACTTCCAGCAAGGCAACGAGGCCGATCACCGCGATGATCGTTGCGACGACCTTGCGCAACAGTGGCAGATAACGATTGGCACGCGTCTCAAGACCCGGAAAGCGCTGCAAGATTTCCGGTTTGATGCGGAAACCGCGATCAATGAGGCTCAGCGCAATCATCGAGACGAGCCGGGCCACCAGCGCGACAATGACCGTGCCGACGATGTATCGCAGCAGCAATGAATAACCGTTCTGGATATTGAGCGCCCAGATGGTCCAAGCCGCCATCACGACGACGATCGCCAGCACATGCCAGAGACTGGCGAGGCGATTGCGCATCGCGCTCAAGAAGCCCGTAGCACCGATCGGCGCGCGGAGTGCATCGGCAACGGGCTTCCGGCACTGCAGGACGATGACGACGACAAACAGATGCACGACCAGCATCACGAGCTTGATCAGCGCGAAATGCGCCGAGCGATAGAGGCCCATCATCAGGGCAACATTGGCGATTGCGATGCCGGTGGCGCCGACGCCGACGATGCGACGCGTCCAGATTTCGAGATAGGCTGCGGTCTCCTCCTTCACCCTGAACAGCGCGAGCGGCCCGAACAGTGCGCGCATCGCACAGATGATGGCGCGCGCCACCACATAGCTGTTTACGATCGCAAGGATCGCGAGGCGCGTGATCCCGGCATCGCCGATCTGGGTGCCGAGCAGCAGCGATACTGTGCCGGTAAAGACGAAAATCGGAAACAATTCGAGGAGAAGACGCCCGACCACATAGGGAAGCCGCAGCAGCGATTGCCACGCCCGGGTCAGGCTGCGTCGCCGTTTGTTGAGATCAGGCGCCTCGGTGAAGTCGGCCGTGGACGACGGTGGATCGGCACGTTCGATGAGCGAGGACGGCGCACGGGCGACGAAAGGAATGCGCGCCTCGAGCGCGGCCTGCGGCCTCCGCAGCAGCCAGACCATGAGCCATTCCGCCGCCAGCGCACCGCCGAATACGACAACAAGCTTCCAGGCGATGTCGAACAGGAGATGATAGGTGGCGGGATCGTTCGCGCTGCGCTGTAGCCAGTACCATAGCGCCGGAAAGCGCGTGACCGATTGCACGGCTGTCGAGACCTCGCGCGTAATATCGCCGAGCTGATCGGAAATCGTCACCAGCAATTGCGCGCCAAGACTGTCGGCGTCGAGCGGAATGGCAGGCTTCTTCTCCGGCGATGCCGGTGTCGCCGCGGCGATCGCGCGCAGCGTATCGATCATCTCCTTGCGCTTGACGTCGTCCTGCAATGTGTCGAGCGCAGCCTTGGCCTGATCGGGGGACAGCGTCGAAGCTGCAGGCGCCGGCGGCGCATCAGCTTTCTGCGCCAGCGCAGGGCTGGTCACAGCAGCCATCGGTGCGGCCATCAACACACATAGCAAAGCAAATAGCGGAAATGACTTCGGCGCCAAAAGGTGTCCCTTCCTGTGGCTCGGAAAACGCCCTTTTCGCCTGTTTCCTGTGTCAGAAGTTTGATTCCCCGGCGACGATGTCTTGTTTTTCCATCGCGGGCAGCAGGGATGCATCAAAGCAGGGTGATGTTCCCGCGATGTCCGTAAACGCCCCAACTTTCAAGGAATTTCAGATATCGCGGCCTTCGACCTTTTCGGTCAGGGTCTTGACCAGCTCCGGCACCTTTTCGAGATGCGGATTGACCGCAAGCGCCTTGCGGAACGCATCAAGCGCACGCTTGTCGTCGCCCAGCTCCTGCATGATCATGCCGAGCCCTGCCAGAGCACCGAAATGCCGGGGTTCGCGTATCAGAACCTGCTCAATATCCTGCAGCGACCGGGTGTAATCGTTCTGCAGGTAATACAGCGTCGCACGCCGATTCCAGCCCTCGACGTAATCGGGGCGCAACTTCACCACCGCGCTCAACAACTGCAGCGACAGATCGACCTGCTTGGCGTCCAGTGCCGTCTTGGCGCGGGTCATCAACAGCGCGGTCGTGTCGCTCGTGGTCTGCGACCACAGGGCCCAGATCCGGCCTTCGACGTGTTTGGCACTGGCTTCGTCCGGCGCCGCTTTCAGCGCACCAAACAGGAAATCGAGGCCGCGCGTCTTGTCGGCGTTGACCTTCGGCAGTTTGGCGGGTGGCTCGGGAATTTTCTTCGGCGCATCCGGGGTCACGATCTGCGGATCTTTGACCTGCGCGTAGACGGGTGCTGCGCCCAGAAATGCGCTCAGCAGAATTCCAAAACCTGCGGCCGGGATTCTCAATGCCATGCGGTAAGTCTAGACACGAAAAAACGCGCTGCAAAGCAGCAGCGCGTCAAACACCTGTGATGTCGTGAGGCCGGCCGGCAAAATGCCAACCGATCAGCAACTCAACCCTGGCGAGCCTTGAAACGGCGCTGGGTCTTGTTGATCACATAGACGCGGCCCTTGCGGCGGACCAGGCGGTTGTCGCGGTGACGACCACGCAGCGATTTCAACGAGTTACGGACTTTCATCGGTCAATCCTGATAGCTTGCGATACTGACGTCAAAGGCCGTGCGCAGCAGGCCGAAATCAGCGAAAATGAGCTTGAACCCGCTGGCGACCAAGTCGCCCGGGACCCGCGGTTTCTAAGCCATCGGGCGCCGGACTGTCAATCCGATCCGGGCATCTGACGACCATCGGATCGATATTTGCAGGTATTTTGGTGGCGTGAGGGTCCGGGAACAGCCACCGGACCCTCAAACCCGTGCGGATCACTCTTGCGGAACATTCGCGGCTTTCACCACTGCGCCCCACTTCTTGATCTCCGAATCGACGAAAGCCGTGAATTCGGCTCCCGTCAGCTTGCCCGGCTCGACGCCCTGGGTGGCGAATTTCTCGCGGGTCGCGGGTGCCGACAGGATCTCCTTCATGGCCGCCACCAGCTTCGTATAGGCCGGGCTGCCATTGGCCTGTGGCATGTACATGCCGAACCAGGCGGTGGCCTCGAACCCCTTTACGCCGGCCTCATCGAGGGTCGGGGCGTTGGGGAGCGAGGCCGCTCGGGTCAGGCTGGTGACCGCGAGCACGCGGATGTTGCCCGCCTCGGCAGCAGGCAAAACGGTCGGCAACGTATCGAACATGATCGGAATATGGCCGCCGATCAGGTCGTTCATCGCCGGCGCGGCCCCCTTGTAAGGGATGTGCTCGATATTGATTCCAGCCATCTGCTTAAACAATTCGCCCGACAGATGATTGGCGCCGCCGACGCCGGCCGATCCGAAGGACAGCTTGCCGGGCTGCTTCTTCGCCAGATCGATCAACTCGGCGACCGACTTCGCCGGAAAGTCCCTGGTCACAACAAGCGCATTTGGCGCCGTCGCGATCAGGGCGATCGGCGAGAAGTCCTTCTGTGTCTCGTAAGGCAAACTCTTGCGCAGACTCGGATTGATCACGTGATGCGTGGCCGTGACCAACAACACGCTGCCATCGGCGGGCGACTTCACGACAACTTCCGAACCGATCGTGCCCGATGCGCCGGGCCGGTTCTCGACGATGGTGGCGACGCCGAGCTTCTCGCCGAGATATTGCGCGACGAACCGCGCGAGGATGTCCGTCGTGCCCCCCGCTGGAAACGGCACGATGATCTTGATCTGACTGACTGGAAAATTCTGCGCCAGCGCGCCCGACAACATGACAAAAGTCATCGCCAGACACGACAGGGCGAGCCTCGTGAGCTTCTTCATTTCGATCCCTTGCCTGTTCTTGTCCGGCGTGCGGACTATGCCGCACGCAGTTGCATTGAGCCACTAGGCTGTCAGCGGAAATTCAACCATCGCCTCGCCAACAGCGACCTTCTCGTCGTTCTGGTTCTTCACCAGCACGTCGATCAGCACCCAGCGCGACTTCTCGGTGGTCTGCTTGGCCTTGATGATGCCAACCGACTGGATGGTGTCGCCGGGCTTCACCGGCTTGACCCAGCGCGTTTCGAGACGGCGATGGATTGCACCCGCAGGATAGGCCCAGTCGGTCAGCATCCGGGTGATCAGCCCGAAATTATTCATGCCATGCATGATGATGCCGCCGAAATTGGTCTTGCCGAACGAGTTCTTCATGTAGTTGTCGTCGAGATGCAGCGGATTGTAGTCGAGCGATCCATCGCAGAAGAGCCGAATCGACTCGAGCGACACTGCGAAGCTCGGACCGTCGATGGTGTCGCCGGTGGAGAGTTTGTCAAAGCTGGTTGTCATGGTTGATCTCCTTGCCACGCTCACATCGGGCGGATGGTCTGGCCGCGGCCAGAACAGATGACGTCGCCGCGCTGGTTGAAGAACACGTTGTCGTGGACCACGAACAGTCGCTCGCGCTTGATGAACTTGTCGAGCGCGCGGGCCTGCAGGGTGATGGTGTCTCCGGGCCGTGCCGGGATGTTGTAGCTCCAGGACTGGCCGGCATTGACGGTGCCAGGTGTGCGCATCCAGTCGTCGGCCGGCGTGCAGGAGAACATCAACAGGATGTGGATCGATGGCGGCGCGATCAGACCGCCATAGGGCGACGCCTTCGCGTAAGCCTCGTCGAAATACAATGGGTGGTTCTCGCCGACCGAGCGGCAATAAAGCTGGATCGCCTCCCTCGTCAGGACATAAGGCAGCGTCTTGCGTGGCTCGCCCGGGACGATCTCGTCCCAGACCTTGCGCAGGTTCGCGTCCTTCCAGAAATCGGTTTCAAAAACTTCCGCTTGCGCCATAGCGCCTTCTCCACTAACGTTCACCAGGCGAACTTTATGGCCGCCCTACGAACAACTATAGGCGCGGTTTCCCGGGACTGACAAGTCCGAACCGGTAGGATGGTGCATGGCCAAAGACAGTGACGGTTTCGTTCGGGCGATCGCCCGTGGTTTTGCGGCCGTCGAAGCGCTGGGTCGCCCACCGGGCCGGCACACGCTCTCGGAAGTCGCCGCGATCGCGGGCCTCAGCCGCGCGACGGCGCGCCGGATGCTGGCGACGCTGATCGTGATGAAATATTGCGAAGCCGATGGCCGCTATTTCAGCCTACGCCCACGGGCGCTGGGGCTTGGCCTTTCCTACCTCAATGCACTGCCTTACTGGGGCTATGCGCAACGCGCTTTGGAAGACCTGCGCAACGAAATCGGCGAATCCTGCTCGCTGGCCGTGCTGGACGAGACCGAGATCGTCTATGCGCTTCGATTGCCGGCGCAGCGCATTCTCTCGGCCAATCTCGCCGTCGGCAGCCGCCTGCCCGCCCACGTGGTGTCGCTCGGGCGCGTCCTGCTGGCGGCCCTGCCGCCGGACCAGCGCGCGCACTATCTCGCCACCACCGAATTCAAGCATATCACCCCACGCACCATCACCGATCCCGTGCTGCTGGAACGCGAGCTCGAACGCGTCGAGGCCGAAGGCTATGGCTGGGTCGATGGCGAACTCGATCCAGCGATCTGCGGTATCGCCGTCCCCGTCCGCGACCACGGCGGCCGGGTCGTCGCGGCGATCAGCATAAATGCCATCTCGGGCACAATGGACGAGGCGATGGCAAAGAAGAAATACCTGATCCCGCTCCGCCGCACCGCGCAGGATATCCGGACACAGTCCTTCTCCACCGGCTAGGTCGGCAGCGTTCCGCGCCTTTCATTCAGCAGGCCGGTTTGCTAGAGCAACCGCCAACGATAATGATGAAAGTGCGGGAGACGCGGGACATGAAATTGCTCAATCCGGACGACCTTGTCGCCATCGACATCCACACACATGCGGAAGAGCCATGCGGCTGCCACGCCGACGACGGCTATGATGATTTCCAGGCCCGCATGGCCGAGTATTTCAAGTCGCCGCATAAGCATCCGCCGACAGTGCAGGAAACAGCCGCCTATTACCGCGACAAGAAGATTGCCGCGGTGATCTTCCCGGTCGACGCCGAGCGCGAGACCGGCTTCCGCCGCTACAACAACTACGAGATGCTGGAGATCGCCAAAGAGAACGCCGACGTGCTGATCCCGTTCGCGTCGATCGATCCGCACAAGGGTAAGCTCGGCGTGCGCGAGGCGCGCAAGCTGATCTCCGAATACGGTGTGAAGGGTTTCAAGTTCCACCCGACCATGCAGGGCTTCTACGCCAATGACCGCATGGCCTATCCGCTCTATGAGGCGATCCAGGAAGGCGGCGCTATCGCGCTGTTCCACACCGGCCAGACAGGCGTCGGCTCCGGCATGCCCGGCGGCATGGGAATGCGGCTGAAATATTCCAACCCGATGTATATGGACGACGTTGCGGTGGATTTTCCGGACCTGAAGATCATTCTGGCACATCCCTCCTTCCCCTGGCAGGAAGAGGCGCTGTCGGTCGCTACCCACAAGCCCAACGTGTATATCGACCTGTCCGGCTGGTCGCCGAAATACTTCCCGCCGATCCTGGTGCGCTACATCAATTCGATCCTGCAGGATAAGATGCTGTTCGGCTCCGACTGGCCGGTGATCATGCCGGATCGCTGGATGGCCGACTTCGCCAAGCTCGACATTCGCGACGAGGTGCGTCCGAAGGTCCTGAAGAACAACGCACGGAAACTCCTGGGCATATGACGAACAACGATCTGCCGCGCAAACTTGCGGATGCCCGGCAGATCGCTGCCATTGCCACCGGCTTCTCGCTGCCGTTCTCAACCAGCGGTCAGGCTATCGCGGTGTCGATCTTTGCAGTGCTCGCGCTGCTGACACTCGACCGCGATCGTTTCATCGCCACGTTGCGGAGGCCGGCGGCCTATCTGCCGGTCGCGCTGTTCGCGCTGATCCTGGTCGGCGTGCTCTGGTCGATGCAGCCGCTCAGCGGCGCGATCAGATGGGTTGGTGCCTACGCCAAGCTGCTGTTGATTCCATTGGTGATGGCAACGGCATTTACGCCGAAACAAGCGTTACAAATCGCTTATGGCTTTCTTGCCGCCTGTATTTGTCTTCTCGCCCTGTCATGGGCTGCGTTCCTGTGGCCCACGGGACCGTGGGGCTGGTTCAAGGCGCCCGGCGTGCCCTTCAAGGACAACGCGGTTCAATCCGGCTGCTTCGCACTTTGTGCCTTCGCTCTGGCGATCGGCGCGATGCGCATCTGGGTCCAGGACACCCGCCGCGCCATTGCGATGATCGTGCTCGCGCTTCTGTTCTTTGCCGACATTTTCCTGATCTATGTGTCGAAGACCGGCGCAATCATGGCCGCCGCATTGCTCGGTCTATTCGTCGTCCATGCCGGCGGCTGGCGGCGCTCTGCCATGGTCGCGGTCGCAGCCATGATCGTAATCGGCATCGCACTGCTGACCTCGCCACAAGCCCAGCGCCGGATCGCAGAGATCAACTCGGACATCAACGCCAATAGCGGCCAGACCGCAGGCGGCGAAACAATCTCGACTGCATCGCGGCTGGATTTCTGGAGCAAGGCAGTCGGCTTCGTGAAGGCCTCGCCCATCGCCGGTCACGGCACGGGGAGCATCAAGCCGCTGTATCAGAGCATGGAGGCGACGAAGCCGTCGCCCTATGGCCAGGCCACGCCCGATCCGCACAATCAAACGCTTCATACCATGCTGCAGGTCGGCCTGATCGGCGGGCTGCTGCTGTGGGCCATGTGGATCGCGCATGCACGGCTTTTTCTCGCGCGCGATTATGCAAGCATCCTCGGCCAGGCGGTCGTGTTGCAGAACGTGATTGGCTCTTTATTCAACAGCCACATCTCGGCGGTGACGCAGGGGATGCTGTACTGTCTGGCAGTGGGATTGCTCGGCGCGTTGGTGCGCAATGCTCCATCCGGAATGACCGACCGGAAGCCGCCAACTACTTCAGCTTCAGCCACCGCTTCAAATAACGCCGCCTGAACTTCTGCACGGCAAACTGTATGCGCAACTGCAATTGCGCATGCCCCTTGCGATCGAGTGAGCTCTTGAACACGCCGTTGAGCGAGCCTTGTTCGGCCAGCGGCGGTTCCGGCCACAGGAACGGGATGCCCATGGCGGGATCGCCGGTGTTAAAGGCGATGTCGATAGGCTCATGCATCGGATGCCGCGCGATCCAGTCAAGTCGTGCCGAAGCCTCGGGCGCGCCCAGCACATAGGCTTCCATATTGCGCACGCGATTGCCGGGATAGACGATCTGCCCCGGGCGCAACTCCGACGCCGGGGTGTAAAAATTGGTCGCGGCGCCAAGATGCAGAATGCGCGGCCGCGGCCACTTTTCGGCTTCATCGAGCACGCGCTTCAACTGGTCGCAGAAATCCGGCACCAGCAATGCGTCATCCTCGAAGATCAGCGCCAGATCCTGGCCGCGCTCGCGGATGCGCTGCATGGCGACCACATGTTTCAGCGCGCAGGATTTTTGCCGCAGCGTGAGGTCGGCGCCTTCGGCGAAATAAGCCCGATCGACATCGGAGGTGATCTCGTCGGCATCGAAATCCAGCACCCACTCGAACTTGATGCCCGCACGGTCGAGCTCGCGCTGGATATGCTCCGTGCGCTCGGGCAACGACTTGGCATGGATCACATAGGCCGGCAGCATCGAGAGGTAGGCTCCAGAACATCGCCCGGCACGGTCAGCCAGACAAGAGCCCGTATAAGGTCAAAACCGGCGTGAGGGAATGGCGCGGCAGCGCCGTCCCAGTTCCCCAATGCACGGATCTGACTTCACTTTGTCGGCGACATGTGAGAGGGCGTGGCGGTATGTCACCGAGACCGCATCATGAGCCTTGAGTCCGTCCGCGCCTTTCTCACCGCCAACGCCCCCGAATTATCCGTCACGGTCACCGACAAAAGCTCGGCCACGGTCCTTCTCGCCGCCGAGGCATTGGGCGTCGAACCCGGCCAAATCGCCAAGACGCTGTCGGTGCGGGTCGGCGACCGGGTGGTGCTGGTGGTGACCAAGGGTACAGCGCGGCTCGACAATAAGAAGGCACGCGATGCACTTGGCGGCAAGCCCCGCATGCTGGGGGCCGACGAGGTCGTTGCCCTCACCGGCCATCCGGTCGGCGGCGTCTGCCCGTTCGGCCTGGCAACGCCATTACAAGTCTACTGCGACGTGTCGCTGAAGGAATTCGCCGAGGTGTGGCCGGCGGCGGGCTCGGTCAACAGTTCGGTGCGGATGTCCCCGGCACGGATGGCCGAACTGACCGGGGCCAGCTGGGTCGATGTTTGCCAGGAGCCGGCGGCAGTGCAGGAGCAAGCTCCCGCGATGGGTTGAGGCAGCGAGAATAATTCACTGCCGTTCATTGCCGGCAGAGAACAAGCCAACCGCCGTCCGGCACGAGAGCAGCGCGGGTATTGCTATTTTTGCCGGGGGATCGACTTCCCCCGCGCAAGGCACGATTTTCCGGGTGTCGTCCCTGAGGACGCTCGGCTGCGCAGCAATATGTGCGGCCAAACCGGACAAGACCATGCGCTTCAAAGCCTCGTCTCATCGCCCGCAGTCGTCGAAGACCTGGAAGCAGGTCGTGGCGTCGATCGTGGCCGCAGCTGCAGCCGGACTACAGTCCGCTGGCGCCTGAACGCGCTCTGTAGACGTCCGCTGGCGCGCAAACGCCGCTGGCGCCAAGTTCCCGCGTTATCAAAATCTTGAGGGTATATAGCTAGGGTTGCATCCGGCCGTGTGTAAATCGGCGGGGGGACCTCGAGATGCGGCTCGTGCCGATCACCGACGCCGACAGAAGCTGGGCTTCACTGAAGTCGCAGTGGCGGAAGGCTGCCGAGGCAGCCGAGGAAGACTTCTCCACTTACACCCAGGGTATTTTCGCGGCGCTGGACCCTGTCATGCAGGGCGGCAAGGGTGGGTTGTACGGTCTCTACGACGGCACCGTTCCGCAGGCCTTCTGTCAGGTCAGCAAACTTCTGATGCCCAAATTCGAAGGTCCCGTGCTGCGTTGCCGTTTCATGACCGTGTCGCCGACCTACGACTTCGGGAGTGCCGGTCTCGATAAATACGGACAACTGCTGATCGAGCTGTTTTCCGGCATGATCTGGCTGTCGCGCAACGCCCTTTCCGCCAGCCATATCCAGTTTCACCTCCGCAGCCCCGCCGACGCGCAGTTCCTCGCCCCATTGCAGGCACCGGTGCCCGACTCGCCGTTCCAGCGCTTCACCATTAACGGCGCCTGGGTCGAATGCGATCTCAAGCTGCCCGAACTCGAAACAATGTAAGAGCGTGCAGCGCAATGACGCGTGCCGCAAGCTTGCGCAGCGACATCGGCGATGATAGCCCGGTTGTACGATGACCGGACAAGCTAAGCCACGCACCAAGCGCAAGACAACCAATGGGGCCGCAGGCACGCCTTTGCTGCGACCGCTCAATCCCGTGCGCCGCCGTACTGAGGAAGTCGTCGAGCGCATCGCTGCCCAGATCATCGAAGGCCGCTTGCCCGCAGGCGCGCGCCTGCCGACCGAGCAGGCCATGATGGCGGCCATGGGCGTCAGCCGCACGGTCGTTCGCGAGGCGATTGCCGCACTCCGCGCCCGGGGCCTTGTAACCACCCGGCAGGGCGCCGGTGCCTTCGTCAACAGTGAGCCCGATCAGCAACCTTATGCCATCGACCCCGACGGCCTGGGCTCGCTTGGCAGCGTGATCGAAATTCTTGAACTGCGCACGGCCGTCGAGATGGAGGCCGCGGCTATAGCCAGCGAGCGCGCCACCGCTGCCCAGATCCGAGCCATTGCCAAGGCCGCAGCTACCTTCAGCCGCGCCATCGCCAATGGCGACCGTGCGGTGAAGGAGGATTTCGACTTCCACTTCGCCATTGCCGTCGCGACGCAGAATGCGCGCTTCGTCGGCTTTCTGGAATTCCTCGGCGGTCTCATCATCCCGCGACAGAGCATCCGCACCTTCGATGGCAAGGCCGAATTGCAGAAGCGCTATCTCGAGAGCATCGAGAAGGAGCATCAAGTCATCGTCAATGCGATCAGCGCCCGTTCGCCGCGCAAGGCTCGCGATGCGATGCGCCGGCATTTGCTGAACGGCAAGGAACGCTACAAGCAGTTGTCAGTCGATCCGGTCCAGTAGCTCACCTGAAGCCGAATGCGTGCGGCAGCGCCATCGAGAACCACGGTACGTAAGTCACCAGCATCAACACGGCGAACATCACCCAGTAAAACGGCCAGATGCCACGCATCACCTCGTCCACCGAGACCTTGCCGATGGCGCAGCCCACGAACAGCGTGGTACCGACCGGCGGCGTCAGTAGGCCGATGCCGAGATTGAGAAGCATCACGATGCCGAAATGCACGGGGTCGATCCCGAAACTCTTCACCACCGGCAGCAGGATCGGCGTGCAGATCAGCAGCAGCGGCGCGAGATCGAGCGCCGTGCCGAGGATCAGCAGCATGATATTGAGCCACATCAGCAGCACGTATTTATTCGACGAGATGGCGACGAAGAACTCCGTCATATGCGCCGGCATCTGCATCATGGCGGCGACATAGCCGAAGCATGACGCGGTCGCGACCAGCGTCAGCACCATCGCCACCGTCTGCAGCGTTCGGTAGGTCAGCATCGGCAGCTCGGACCATTTGTAGTCGCGATAGATGAACATCGTGACGAAGAAGGCCCAGACGCACGCCACCGCGCCTGCCTCGATCGGCGTGAACACGCCGGTGAGAATGCCGCCGAGCACGATCACCAGCGTGACGATGCCCCAGGTGGCATCCCCCAGCATCTTCAGCGCCTGCTTCACTGGCACCGGCTCGCCTTTCGGATGACCATCGCGATAGGCAAAGTAGAGACACAACAGCATGATCGCGAAGCCAAGCAGTAGCCCGGGCACGATACCTGCCAAAAACAGGCTGGTGATCGAGACCACGCCGCCGGTCGCCAGCGAATAGATCACCGCATTGTGGCTCGGCGGCACCAGGATCGCCTGGACCGAGGCGGAGATGGTCACATTGGTGGCGAACACCCGTGGATAACCCTTCGCCGCCATCTGCGGGATCATCACCGAGCCAATCGCCGATGTATCCGCGACTGATGAGCCGGAGATTCCGGACATGATGGTGGTGGCCAGAATGTTGACTTGCGACAGGCCACCGCGAATGCGCGTGAAGCCGACCACGACGGCAGCAAAATCCACCAGCCGCCGCGCCATGCCGCCTTCTGCCATGATGGCGCCGGCCAGCACGAAGAACGGCACGGTCAGCATCGACACCTTGCCGACGCCGCTGGAGAGTTGCTGCATCACGGCCGCGACCGGCAGATCGATCCACAGCGCACCGACCAGCGCCGAAAGCGCCAGCGCGAAGGCGATCGGCATGCCGACGGCGAAGAACAGACACATACTGAGCAGAAGAACGGCGATGTCCATGTCGGATTTTCTTTGTTCTGGCTGGAGCTAATCGGCGAAGCTAGTCGAGAGGTATGTGTGCGTCGCTGCCATCCTGCGGCGGCGGGCCGATGGTCAGGCGTTCGACGACAAAGAGAAACATCATCGCGCCGGAAACCGGGATCGGCATGTAGGTGATACCGACAGACAACCAGGGAAATTCATCCACTGAATTGCCCCAGGTGGTCATCACCAGCTTCATGCCCCAGATCACCATGAACAGTGCCACCGCAGCCATCAGCAACTCGCTGATGAAAGCAGCTACGACACGCGCGTGAGGCGGTAGCAGGTTGGTACCTACCGTCATGTTCATGTGGATGCGCTGGCGATAGCAGTTGGCAGCGCCAATAAACGTCACCGCGATGGTCAGCAACACCGCCAGCGGCTCCGGCCACGACGCCGCGCTGTTCAAAATGTAGCGGGTGTAAACAGCCCAAGGGATAATCGCGGAGATCAGCACAAGCGCAAAGCAAGAAAACACGGCACCGGACCAATACAGTGCGTTCATGGCGCGGCGGAACGCGTAAGCCGCACCATCGCTGGCCGTATCGGCGTGATGATTGGATGCAGCCGGCAGTTTGGAAATAACGTCAGACATGAAGACCTCAGGTAACGCGACGGAAGCGCAGGTCTATCCTGTCGTCCCCGCGACGGCGGGGACGACACATTGAGAACATGCCGCTAGCTCACCGCAGCAATGCGCTTGGTCATCTCGGCGTATTTCGCGCCGTATTTGTCCCACACCGGCTTCACGGCATCGCGGAACGGCTGCTTGTCGATGGACGTGACGATGTCGGTGCCGACTTCCTTCATCTTGTCGAGCGCGGTCTTCTCCGCCTCGTACCAGAGCGCGCGCTGCTCGAGCTGCGCTTCGCGGCCGAATTTCTTCAGCAGCGCCTGATCGTCCGGCGTGAGCTTCGCCCATGACGCCTTCGAGAACACCAGCAATTCCGGAATGATCAGATGCTCGGTCATCGAGAAATATTTGGCGACCTGGAAGTGGTTCTGCGCCACGAAGGATGGCAGGTTGTTCTCGGCCCCATCGACGACGCCGGTCTGCATGGCGCTAAACACCTGATCGAAGCCCATGGCGACACCATTGCCGCCGAGCGCATTCATGGTGTCGATGAACAGGGGATTACCGATCATCCGTATCTTGAGACCCTTGAGATCGGCGAGCGTCTTGATCGGGCGCTTGCTGTTATAGATGTTGCGAGAGCCGGCATTCATCCAGCCAAGCGCGACCAGGCCGGTTTTTTCATTGGCCGTGATCTTGTTCAGCAGCTCGGTGCCAATCTCGCCATCGAGGACCGCTTCCATGTGCTTGGAATCGCGAAACACGAACGGCATGTTGAAGACGTTGACGTCATCGACCACCGGGCCGACGGCACCGACGGAAATGCGCGCGATCTGCAGAGCGCCGACCTGGGCCTGCTCGATGGCTTCCTTCTCGCCGCCGAGCTGCATGGACGGAAACATCTGGATGGTGAGCCGGCCGCTTGTGGCGGCATCCAGCTTCTTGCCCATGCGCACCACGGATTCGACCGTGGGGTAGCCGAGCGGGTGGACGTCAGAGGCCTTGAGGACCATCTTGGTCTGCGCCTGCGCAGGCGTGAACCGCCCGAGACCGGTAGCGCCAACCGCGAGCGCGGCCAGCCCGCCTTTGACGACATCTCTTCTCTTCATGGACGAAATCCTCCCTGTGAATTTCCCGATGCGGCGCGTTGGCCATTATTCTGGTTCGCCCCTTTGCGGGGTCGATCTTGTCACAATTCTAGGAGCGTGCCGGCCCGCCGTCCATCAGCTTGTAGCGGCAGCGCACCCCAAAAGTTGTACGATGACCCGACATCTAGCACCGACATCGGAGGCCGGCAAGCGCGTGCTCGAGCGGCCGCGCAGAACTAAAGTTCAACCCGAGGTGCGGCGCGAAGAGAGCAGCTCGGCCTCATTCTCGCACGGGTGTTGGGTACCCACTGATTGATTGGGTGGAATCGGTGTACAAAGAGACATCTGTCACGACAGGAGCCCACCGTGCCAACTGAACGCTTTCAATTCCCCGGCGCGGCCGGCCATATGCTGGCGGCGGCGCTGGACCTGCCCGATGGCGCTGTCCATGCATATGCGCTGTTCGCGCATTGCTTCACTTGCGGCAAGGATGTGCTCGCGGCTCGGCGTATCTCCGCGGCGCTGACGCTCAAGGGCATCGCCGTGCTGCGCTTCGACTTCACTGGCCTCGGCTCCAGCGAGGGCGATTTCGCCAATAGCACGTTCTCGTCGAATATCGCCGATCTCGTAAAGGCCGCCGACCATTTGCGGGAAATACGCCAGGCACCGGCAATCCTGATCGGCCACAGCCTCGGCGGCGCAGCGATCCTCGCCGCCGCTGAACAGGTGCCGGAAGCCAAGGCCGTTGTCACCATCGCGGCGCCCTCCGATCCCGCGCATGTCACCGACATGTTCGCCGAACATGTCGACGCGATCCGCGAAAAAGGCGAGGTCGAGGTCAAGCTCGCCGGCCGGCCGTTCAGCATCAAGCGTGAATTCCTCGACGATATCGCCGAGCACAATCTGATCACAAAGGTGACCAGGCTGCACAAGGCGCTGCTGATCATGCATGCGCCCACCGACGACACAGTGGGCATCGACAACGCCACGAAGATTTTCGTCGCTGCCAAACATCCCAAGAGCTTCGTCTCGCTGGCCGGCGCCGATCATCTGCTCACGCAAAAGCATGACGCTATCTATGTCGCCGATGTCATCGCCGCCTGGGCCGGGCGCTATCTCAATGCGGTCGCCGTCATGCCCGTAGCGAGCCTGCCTGAAGAGCCGCGCAAGGTGGTGGTGAGCGAGACGCGCGCCAGCAAATTCCAGCAGGTCATCAATGTCGGCCCGCATCAGATACTCGCCGACGAGCCGATCGCCGCCGGCGGCGAGGACACCGGACCCGGTCCGTATGATCTGCTGCTCAGCGCGCTCGGCGCCTGCACCGCGATGACCATGCGGCTCTATGCCGAACGCAAGGCATTGCCGATGGACCACGTCACGGTGACGCTGAACCACAAGAAGATCTACGCCAGGGATTGCGAGGAATGCGAGACCAAGGACGGCATGCTGGACCAGATTGAGCGCGTCATCACGATCGACGGCAAGCTCGATGCGGGGCAGCGCGCAAAGCTCATGGAGATCGCTGACAAGTGCCCGGTACACCGGACACTGACATCTGAGATCAGGATCGTGACCAAGGCGGCTGAGTAACCCGCGAACCTCTCCACGTCATTGCGAGGAGCCCTTGCGACGAAGCAATCCAGTCTTCGCTTGCGGCCTTCTGGATTGCTTCGCTACGCTCGCAATGACGGCGGAAAGTGGAGTGTGTGCCTCTACCTGTTCGGATCCGGATAAACCAAACTGCGCCAGCCTGAGCGATCGAACGGCGCCCACGCGCCTTCCTTCTGCGCGAGACGCTCTGCCACTGCATAGACGACGGCGGGGTGATGCCCCATCCCGCAATGACTGCTCTCGACCTCGATGCTCTCGGACATCGCCGACGGCTTCTCCATGCAGCCCTGCCAGGCACAGACGCCGTCGGTACGACTGTAGATCGCGGTGGTCGGGACCGGCGGCGTATCGGCAAGCGAACCACCGAAATCGTCGTCGGTGTCATCGGCGCGTTTGCCGCTGGCGAATTCATAGACACGCCAGGCATTGGTGGATTTCGGATGGCCGGCAAACGGGCTACCCAGCGTGATCACCGAACGGACGCGGTCCGGCATCATCTTGGCGAGCTGGCGCGCATAAAGGCCGCCGAGACTCCAGCCGACCAAACTCACCTTGCGGCCGTGGGTCTCGTTCATCTCTTTCAGCAATTCGACCATGCTGCCCTGCACGCCGTCACGCAGCCCGAGATTGCGGCCCTGCTTCCAGCCGCTGACGGCATAGCCGCGGCCCTTGAGGAAGGTGCGAAGCGGACCTGTCGAAACATCCGAGGCCACAAGGCCGGGCAGTACCAGTACCGGATGACCATCGCCACGCGGCGCGAGATTCAGCAGAGGCAGCGCGCCGAGAAAGGCGCCGAATTCGTGAACCGCACGGCCTTCAAGAAACATCAGGGTTTTCGATGGGGGACGTTGCGCCTGGGCCGTAGCCGACATCTGATTTCCTCTCGCCGGCGCGTTGGCCGGTCATATCGATTGATTTGAATGCAGCCTCACAGGGAGGGAATCACACAACGCACCGAAGCAACTATCAGTTCACTCAAGTTAAGGTCGGCCTTGTGGCAGTTCAAGCGCATCCCGATACCCCTCCGGCGCCTCACTTCCGCAATGCGGAACTGCTCTCACAGCAGTCGCAACAGATATTCGATCGTGTAGAGCGCCAGCCCGGCGAGCCCGCCGATCAGCGAACCGTTGAAGCGGATATATTGCAGATCGCGGCCTATATTGACTTCGATGACGCCGATCAGCTGCTGCATGTCCCAGCCCTTCACCTGATCGGCGATAAAACTCGACACGCCGCTTTTCTGATCGGCGATGAACGTGCGCAGCACCACGACGATGCCATGGTTGATCTCGCCGCGCATCTCGGCATCGGCGCGCAGCGCTGCGCCGGCCTCGACGAACACATTGGCGAGATGATGTGCCAGTACATTGCTTTCACCCGACGCACTGCGCTCGATGAAGCTGCGCGCATTGTTCCAGAGATTACGCCCAAGTTCGGCAAGCTCGGGGCGCGCCAGCAGATCGCGCTTCAACCCATCGATGCGGCCGGTGAAGCCGGGCTCGGTCTCCAGCCGATCGACGAAGGAGAGCAGCATGCGGTCGAACTCACCACGGAACGGATGCGCTGGATCCTTGCGCACATCGTCAAAGAAGGTCGTGGCCGACGCGACGATGCGCTTCAGCAGGAACGCATCGGCGCGATAGAGTTTGAGCAACGTCGGCAGCTCGTCGCGAATCTTGTTCTTGATGACAGCCAGCGTGTCCGGCTCGGTCAGCGCGCCATGCATGGCGCCGAGCAGGTTATCGAGCAGGCCCTGATGGCGACCATCCCTGATGAAGCCGCGCATGGTGCCGGCAGCGATGGGCGCGAGATCAACCGACTGCAGCTGGGTCATCACGCGGCGCGTGATGAAGGTTTTGAGACCAGACGTTTCCGTCGCCGACATCGCCTCCGGCAACAGCCGCAGCAAGAAACGCGCGAGATCCGCGCTACGCTTTTTGTCGCTCAGCCAGTCTGCAACGAAACTCGCAAAATCCACCTCACGTAATTTGGCCTCGACCGGCCCGGCTTCGAGGAAATGCACCTCGATGAATTCACCCAGCTTGTCGGCGATGCGATTTTGATTCGCCTGGATGATCGCGGTGTGCGGAATCGGCAGACCCAGCGGCCGACGGAACAGCGCGACAACGGCGTACCAGTCCGCCAATCCGCCAATGGTCGCCGCTTCCGCGAAGGCCGCAACGAATCCGAACGCGGGATGAATCGGCAGCAGGATTTTTGCCGTTATGAACACCACCAGACAGCTCGCCAGCACCAGCGCCGCGATCGCCTTGACGCGGCGCAACTCTGCTGCGCGCGCAGCGTCGCCGGGACTCGCGAAAGACGAAAAACTGTTTGCGTCCATAGGCTTCCTCAACCGGTCAAGATGGCCGGTTCCCGCTGTCAACATAATGTCGGACAATGTGAGTCACTGTCGTTAACCTTTCTTAAAGATGTCGCTCGCGGAACCTGCTCCGCGTGGTAAATCTCGATTCGAACTTGCGAGGCGCGCTTCGCTTTGATGAGCGCCGAAGACCGTTTTGGGAATTTCATGAGCGAATCATTGTCGTACCGCCCCGCCCGCGATCCGCTACCGGATCAGGAACAGAAGCAGGCCGCGCTGAGCTATCTCAACGAAGCCTGGGCGGAAGCACGGCATGACGGCGTCGATGGCGATTGCCTCGCGCAGGCCAGCCTGTTCGCGGCCTTTGCCGAGCTCGTCGGCACCTATGGCGAAGACGCCGTAGCGAAGTTTGTCGAGGGTCTTCCGGGCCGCGTGCGCAATGGCGAGTTCTCGCTGACACTGGCACGGCAGTAAGATTTCTTACCCTCCCCTGAAGGGAGGGTCGGTGAGCAATCCGCGAAGCGGATGCGAGACGGGGTGGGGTGAGGCCACACACTACGTCGCTCGTGATTTCACCCCACCCCGCTGCGAGCTTCGCATGCATCGCCCCCCCTCCAGGGGAGGGTGAAGAGTTCAAGCCTTCAACGTCTCCAGGAATTTCACCGTCTCACCCTGCGACGGCGCGACCAGCTCGCCCTGCCACATCACGCGGCGGCCGCGCACGAAGGTGCCGACGGGCCAGCCAGTGACTTTCACACCGTCATAGGGCGTCCAGCCAGCCTTAGAGGCTACCCAGTCATTGGTGATGGTCTCGGTGCGTTTCAGATCCACGATGGTGAAGTCGGCGTCATAGCCCGCCGCGATGCGGCCCTTCATCGCGATGTTGTAGAGCCGCGCGGGACCTGCACTCGACAGATCGACGAAGCGTGCCAGCGACAGGCGGCCGGCATTGACGTGATCCAGCATGATCGGCACCAGTGTCTGCACGCCGGTCATTCCCGAGGGCGACGCCGGATAGATTTTCTTCTTTTCCTCGAGCGTGTGCGGCGCGTGGTCGGAGCCGAGCACATCGATGATGCCCTGACTGATGCCATTCCAGATGCCGTCGCGATGGCTGGCATCGCGCACCGGCGGGTTCATCTGCGCCAGCGTGCCGAGGCGTTCGTAGCATTCTGGCGCCGCCATGGTCAGATGATGCGGCGTCGCCTCGCAGGACGCGACGTCCTTGTGGTCGCGCAAATATTCGATCTCTTCTTTCGTCGAGATATGCAGAACATGAATGCGCTTGCCGGTCTCGCGCGCAAGGTTGACCAGTCGCTGCGTCGCCATCAGCGCCGCAGTCTCGTCGCGCCACACCGGGTGTGAACGAGTATCGCCTTCGATGCGCAGGTTCTTGCGCTCGTTGAGGCGATATTCGTCCTCGGCATGGAAGGCGGCGCGGCGCTTGATGACCTGGAAGATGCGGCGGAGGCTGTCGTCATCCTCGACCAGCAGCGCGCCCGTCGACGAGCCGATGAATACTTTCACGCCGGCGCAGCCGGGCGCACGTTCCAGCTCCGGCAGGTCCTGCACGTTCTCACGGGTCCCGCCGATGAAGAAGGCGTAATCGCAATGCATGCGATGATGGCCGCGCTTCACCTTGTCGGTGAAAGTGGCTTCGTCGATGGTCAGCGGATTGGTATTCGGCATTTCGAACACGCCGGTGACGCCGCCCATCACGGCGCTGCGTGATCCGGTCTCCAGGTCTTCCTTCTGCTCGAGGCCCGGTTCGCGGAAATGCACCTGGGTGTCGATCACGCCCGGAAGGATGTGCAGCCCCTTGCAGTCGATCACTTCAGCGGCCGAGGCCGCACCGAGCGATCCGATGGCCGCGATTCGGCCATTGCGAATGCCGATATCGCGCGCACCCTCGCCGTCCTGATTGACGACGGTGCCGTTCTTCAAAATGGTGTCGAATGTCTGGGTCATCTGGTCTCGTCACAGCCTGTGAATGCCGCGCAGGATGAGCGCGGGCCTTGTTGTCGGCATCTTAGCGGCTTAACTTTAGCTGTCATATCCGCCAGCCGTGATTCACCCTCGTTTCCTGGCTCGTTTATTGGATTTTTCGAGATTTTCCCAATGAAAGCAGCGTTTCTCCCCGATCGGGGTGTGGTGAAAATCGCCGGCGACGACGCCCGCGGTTTCCTCAACAACCTCGTGACCTCCGAGATCGAGGTGGTGACGCCGGGCACCGCGCGGTTCGGCGCGCTGCTGACGCCGCAGGGCAAGATCATCGCCGACTTCCTCATCACCGAAGCGCCGGCCGGCCATGGCGGCGGGCTGCTGATCGACTGCCCGCGCGAACTGGCACAACCGCTGGCCACCAAGCTCGGCTTCTACAAGCTGCGCGCCAAGGTGACGGTAGAGAATCTCTCCGACGCGCTCGGCGTGCTTGCGGTGTGGGATGGCGAGCCCGGCATGAAGCCAGACCTGACCTTCGCCGATCCGCGCAATGCGGAGCTTGGCTATCGCATCCTCGTGCCGCCCGATCTGGTCCCGAAGACGGCTGCGCTGGTTGGTGCCGAACTGGTCGATGCATCAGCCTATGAAGCGCACCGCATCAGGCTCGGCGTGCCACGCGGGGGCGCCGACTTTGCCTATGGCGATGCGTTCCCGCACGAAGCCAATATGGACAAGCTCTCCGGCGTCGATTTCGACAAGGGCTGTTACATCGGCCAGGAGGTCGTCTCCCGCATGCAGCATCGCGGCACTGCGCGCACGCGCATTGTCGGCGTCACGCTGGATGGCGCGGCGCCGGCCGCCGGCACCGAAATCCGCGCTGCGGACAAGCCTATCGGCACCATGGGCTCGTCTGCCGATGGCCGTGGCCTCGCCATGATCCGCACCGACCGCGCCAGTGATGCGCTCGATGCCGATGCCGCTTTCCTGGCTGGCGACATCGCCATTCATCTGGCCGACGCCGCTGCGGTGCGCGCACTGGCCACGAAAAAGACCCCCGCATGAAAAAGATTTCGGCATGAGCAAACCCGCGATCGCGCATGCCGACGGCAAGACGCGCTGCCCGTGGCCGGGTGAAGATCCATTCTATGTCGCCTATCACGACACCGAATGGGGCGTCCCGGAATATGACGACCGCGCGCTCTATGAAAAGCTGATCCTCGATGGCTTCCAGGCCGGCCTCTCCTGGATCACCATCCTGCGCAAGCGCGACAATTTCCGCAAAGCATTCGATGATTTCCAGCCGGAGAAGATCGCGCGCTACAGCGAGAAGAAAGTTCACGCGCTGATGAATGATGCCGGCATCGTGCGCAACCGCGCCAAGATAGAAGGCGCGATCCTCAGCGCCAAAGGCTATCTGAAAATCATGGAAGAAGGCGCCGGCTTCTCGAAATATCTGTGGGACTTCGTCGATGGCAAACCGCTGGTCAACAATTTCAAGACCCATGGCAGCGTGCCGGCCTCGACCCCGCTATCGGCCAAGATCTCCAAGGACCTGCAGGGGCGCGGCTTCAAATTCGTCGGCCCGACCATCGTCTATGCCTTTATGGAGGCCACCGGCATGGTCAACGATCATCTCGTGACCTGCTTTTGCCACGAGGCCTGCATGGGCCTGAAGCGCAAGCCGCGCCTCAAGGCGAAGTAGCAGCAAGAAACTCAAGACAAAAAACCGATGACCAAATCGAAATTCGACCAAAGATTTTCCCGCGACGTCGCCACACGCGCCTGGCAACGCATGCTGTCGGGCCGGCGGCTTGATCTGCTCGATCCCTCGCCGCTGGATATCGAAATTGCCGATATTGCCCACGGGCTCGCGCGCGTCGCGCGCTGGAACGGGCAGACCCACGGCGCTCATATTTTCTCGGTGGCACAGCACACGCTTCTCGTGGAAGCCGTGTTGCGCGAGCAGATGCCGCGCGCTGATGAGCGCGTGCGGCTCGCGGCCCTGCTGCATGACGCGCCGGAATATGTCATCGGCGACATGATCTCGCCGTTCAAGGCGGTGATCGGCGGCGATTACAAGGTGATCGAGAATCGCCTGCTCGGCGCCATCCACATCCGCTTCGGCCTGCCGCCAGCGCTGGAGCCCGGGATCACCAAACAGATCAAGGCCGCCGATATGGGCGCCGCCTATCTGGAAGCCACACGCCTTGCGGGATTCAAGGAGGCCGAGGCAAAGCGTCTGTTCGGCAAGGATCCCGGCCTCTCGGAAGCTATGGTGGAAGATTACCTGACGCCGTGGTCGGCGGGGAAGGCTGAGAAGCGGTTTCTGGCAAGGTTTGAGGCGCTCCTGGCGTAATTTAAACTCCGTCATGCCCGGGCATGACGTGGAGAGAACGGAGCGTTATAACGACGCTCAACAAAAGGTTCCCCGATGATCCACGTCTGCTCGCTCGCCGATCTGCATCCCACCGTGAAGGACACGGCCGCGAGCCACGTGCTCACCATCATGGCCAATGTCGCGCAGGTGCAGCGGCCGCCGTCGATCAGCGAGGCCAATCATCTCAGGGTGCAGGTCGACGACATCACCGAGGCGATGGACGGCTTTGTCGCGCCCAACGAAGGTCACATCACGCAGGTGCTGGACTTCGTCCGCGGCTGGGATCGCGCCTCGCCGCTGGTGATCCATTGCTATGCCGGCATCTCGCGTTCCACCGCCAGCACCTTTGCCGCCGCCTGCATGCTCAATCCGGACCGCGACGAGCGCGACATCGCGCTGCGAATCCGCGCCGCCTCGCCGATCGCCTCCCCCAACCGCCTGCTCGTGACTCTCGCCGACAAGGCGCTGGGCCGCGGCGGCCGTATGGTCCGCGCGCTCGACGAGATGGGCCCCGGCAATCTGACCGTGATCGGCAAACCGTTTCGCCTCGATCTGGATTAATTCCAGCAATTGCACGCCAAATACACGGATCGCGTGAACTAAAGTTCTCCACGACAACACATAGAGTTGCCATGTCCCCGGACGTCGTTCCGGGGCATGATTGGCGCGCGTCCTGCTCTCTGAAGGTTTGATAGTCGATGTTCGATGATTTCGGTTTCGTCACGCTGGTGATTGCTATCGTTGCCTTCATCTTCGCGCGTAAGGCGCGCAATGAGGTGAAGGTGCTGCGCGCCCGGGTCGACGCCTATGAGGCGCTACCGCGCGTGGCGGCAACGCCGGCCGCCGTCGCAAGGCCGGACCTCACACCGACCACGCCGAACGTTGCATCCGCCCCTGCCGTATCCGAGACTCCAACCGAGGTGACCCGCGAAGCTGCCCCCTCGATCCAGCCGGATGTCCCTGCTCGTACTACGCCCGAACCCGCCGCGCCTGTGGAAGCCCCTGCGGCTGGCCCCGGCTTCGAGGAACGCATCGGCACGCGCTGGGTGGTCTGGGTCGGCGGCCTCACGCTGGCGCTCGGCGGCTTCTTCATGGTGCGCTATTCCATCGAGGCTGGCCTGCTCGGCCCCGAAGTGCGCGTGCTGCTCGGCGGCCTGTTCGCCCTGGCATTGCTCACCGTCGGCGAATTTGCGCGCCGCAAGGAAAGCCTCTCGGCAATCGCACCGCTGCCCATCGCCAATATTCCGGCGATCCTCACGGCCGCCGGCACTGCCGTCGCCTTCGCCACGGTCTATGCGGCCTATGCGCTGTACGACTTCCTCGTCCCCGGCACGGCCTTCGCCCTGCTCGGCATCGTCGCCATGTGCACCATGGCCGCGGCATTGCTGCACGGCCCGGCGCTCGCGGGCCTCGGCATTGCCGCCGCTTTCGTCACGCCGGTGCTGGTATCGTCCGGCAAACCGGATTACTGGGCGCTGTATATCTATCTCGCCATCGTTATGGCGGCCGCCTTCAGCCTCGCGCGTATCCGGCTGTGGCGCTGGCTGGCGCTGACCACCATCGTCTTCGCGACGCTGTGGACCCTGCCGGGCCTCGACGCCGGCACACCGGCACTCGCGCCTCATGCGTTCCATGTCCTGGCCGGCTTCATCTTGGCCTCACTGCTGGTCGTCTGCGGCTTCCTGTATGGTCCGCCGGCCGAAGAAGGCCGCATCGAAGGCATCTCGTCGGGCGCCCTCAGTGCGAGCCTGCTCAGCGCGACGCTGGTGGTGCTCTCGAGCTTCCATGCCGACATGGCCATGGTGACCTTCGCGCTGATCGTCGCTGGCACGCTGTTCGTCGCATGGTACGCACAAGCGGCCACCGCGGCGGTTGCCGTGGCCGCTGGCTTCGTCGCCGTGGTCTTCCTGGAGTGGGCCATCCAGGGCAATCTCGACATGCTGGTACTGCCCGGCGGGCCGCTAGCCGGCATCGGCGCCAGCCCGGTGGAAAGCTCGGTGTCGCTGCATCTCGCATCCGCCGCCATCTTCGCCATTGGCTTCGGCGTGCTCGGCTTCCTCGCCCAGGGCCGATCCGTTAGTGCCGTTATTCCGGTGATCTGGTCGGGCGCCGCGGTATTCACGCCGCTGGCGCTGTTGATCGCGCTCTATGCCCGCATCGCGCATCTCGATCGCTCGATCCCCTTCGCCATTCTCGCCGTGATCATCGGCGCAGCCTTCGCGGCCGCCACCGAACTGCTCAGCAAGCGCGAGCCACGTCCGGGTCTCGCGATCTCCACGGCGCTGTTCGCCACCGGCACGCTCGGTGCGCTGGCGCTGGGGCTGACCTTTGCACTGGAGAAAGGCTGGCTCACCATCGCACTGTCGCTGATGGCGCTGGGCACAGCCTGGATCTCCATGCAGCGGCCGATCCCGTTCCTGCGCTGGCTCGCGGCCATCCTTGCCGGCATTGTCGTCGCCCGGATGGGCTGGGAGCCCCGCGTGGTCGGCGATCTCGTCGGCACCACGCCGATCTTCAATTGGCTGCTGTGGGGCTACGGCGTGCCCGCTGCATCGTTCTGGGCCGCCAGCATCCTGATGCGCCGCCGCGGCGATGACGCGCCGCTCCGCATGGTGGAATCCGCTGCGATTCTGTTCACAGTGTTGCTGGCCTTCATGGAGATCCGCCACTTCGTGAATGGCGGCGATGTCTATCGGTCCTCCTCAAGCCTCACCGAGGTCGCGCTGCAGGTCTGCGTCGCACTGGCCATGGCAATCGGACTGGAACGCCTGTGGGAGCGGAGCCGCAGCATCGTTCACAGCGTCAGTGCCGGGCTGCTGACATTGTTCGCCGGCGTAGCAAGTCTCGGCGGGTTGCTGTTCATCACCAATCCCGGCATCTGGCGTATCGATGTCGGCGGCGTAATCTTCAACCTGCTGCTGCTCGGCTATGCTCTGCCCGCGGTGCTCGCTCTGCTGCTGTCCTATGCCGTCGCCGGCCGTCGCAAGCCGGCCTATGGCAACACCATCGCCGGTGGTGCGCTGGTGCTAGCCCTGATGTATGTGACGCTGCAAATCCGCCGCATCTATCACGGTCCGATCTTCTACAACGCTTCAATCACCGACGCCGAGCAATATACGTTGTCGATCGCGTGGCTCGGCTTTGGCGTCGTGCTGCTCGGCATCGGCATCCTGTTCAACTCGCAGCGCGCGCGGCTCGCCTCCGCCGTGGTCATCGCATTGACGATCCTCAAAGCGTTCCTAGTCGACATGTCGTCGCTGACAGGCGTCTATCGCGCGCTGTCCTTCATGTGCCTCGGCCTCGTGCTGGTGGCCATCGGCTGGCTGTATCAGCGCATCCTGTTCTCGAGACGCGCACAGTCACCCGCGGCGGCCCCTGCAGCAGAAAGCTGACGCCTCTCCAGCGCAATTCCCGCTTGCGCATTCCCTGCGATCGTCAATGATACCGATCGCGGCGATCTCCGGCCTTAAACCGGGGATCGCCGCATAAAAGCATCCGCGCACCAAGCGCGAGAGCCAAAAAAGATCGGGAGCCCATGAACGTCCAGGGAAAGATCGCCACAGATCCATCCGTCGAAAACTCCGCCGAACATGTCGATGTCATTGTTGTCGGCGCCGGGATCTCGGGCATCGGCGCCGCTTATCACCTCACCAAGCAAAATCCGGACACGCGTTTTCTGGTTCTGGAAACCCAGGACAGTTTCGGCGGCACCTGGCACACCCATCGCTATCCCGGCATCCGCTCCGACAGTGACCTGCATACGTTCGGCTATCGCTTCAAGCCCTGGACATCGGCGCCCATCGCCACCGCTGCGGAAATCCTGCGCTATATGGGGGACGTGATCGCCGAGAACGGCCTCGGCGCGCATATCCGCTACAAGCACCAGATCCTCTCCGCCAACTGGTCGAATGACGACAAGCTCTGGAGGCTGACGGTCGTCCGCCACGACACCGGCGAGACGCTGAACTTCGCCACGCGTTTTCTCTGGATGTGCCAGGGCTATTACAACCACAGTCAGGGCTACACGCCGCAATGGCCCGGCATGAACCGGTTCAAGGGCCGCATGGTGCATCCACAGACCTGGCCGGAGGACCTCGACATCGCCGGCAAGAAAGTCGTGGTGATCGGCTCTGGCGCCACAGCGGCGACTCTGGTGCCGGCCATCGCCGATAAATGCGCTGAAGTCACCATGCTGCAGCGCTCGCCGACTTTCTTCATCACCGGCCGCAATGCCAACGCTCTGGCAGAGACGCTGCGCGAGCTGGATGTCGACGAAGAATGGGTCCATGAGATCGTCCGCCGCAAGATCCTGTTCGATCAGCAGGCCTTTACCAAGCGGACTAACAGTGAACCGGAGGTGGTGAAAGAGGAACTGCTGAAGGGCGTACAGGCCTATCTCGGCAAGAACTACGATATCGCCACTCATTTCACGCCGCGTTATCGGCCCTGGCGCCAGCGCATCGCCTTCATCCCCGATGGTGATCTGTTCCAGAGCATCAAGGCCGGCAAGGCGACCGTCGTCACCGACGAGATCGAGACCTTCACCGAACACGGCATCACGCTGAAATCAGGCAAGACGATCGACGCCGACGTGGCCGTCACCGCCACCGGCTTCAATCTCAACATGCTCGGCGATATCGCCTTCTCCATCGATGACGCACCGCTGAATTTCTCCGACACCGTGACCTATCGCGGCATGATGTTCACCGGCGTGCCGAACATGGTGTGGATCTTCGGCTATCTCCGTGCCAGCTGGACATTGCGTGTCGATCTCGTCGCCGACTTCGTCTGCGGGCTGCTGAAGCACATGGAAGAGACCGGCACGACCATGGTGACGCCGATGCTGCGGCCGGAGGACAGCGACATGCCGCTACTGCCCTGGATCGATCCGGACGACTTCAATCCCGGCTACATCATGCGCGGCATGCACCTGTTGCCGAAGCGCGGCGACAAGCAGGAGTGGCAGCACAACCAGGACTACTGGAGCGACAAGAACATATTTCCGGCCATCGCCTATGACGATCCGATCTTCCGATACACGTAACAAACGTTCAACACATCGCGCATTTCTCCAAGCATTGCGCAAACATAATTGACCATCATGAAACCGTTTCGCGGTTCAGCTATTGCTGCAGTGCGACCACTCGGCTCCAATCACAATTGGACCGACCGCATTGCTGCTCAGCCCGCCTCCCGGCGGAGAGCCAATTCTAGAAATCGGAGCCCCCAATGTCGAAAACTGTCGCGGATGAGATTGTCCATGTTCTTGAGACGATTGGCGTACAGCAGATTTTCGGCCTGATCGCCGACTCGCTTAATCCTTTGGCGGACTCGGTCCGGCGCAGCAAGATCGAATGGGTCGGGGTACGGCACGAGGAAGGCGCGGCGCTGGCCGCCGCAGGCCAGGCCAAGCTCACCGGCAAGCTCGGCGTTTGCGCCGGCTCCACCGGGCCCGGCAGCACGCATCTCGTCGCCGGTCTCTATGAAGCGGCGCGCGATCACGCCCCGGTGCTGGCACTCTCGGGCGAAATGGCGCGAGCAGCAAAAGGCGTCGACTTTTTCCAGACCACCGAGCCGGACCTGCTGTTTCGCGACGTCGCACTCTACACCCAGACCATCACCACCGCCGCGCAGGCGCCCGGCGTGATCCATCAGGCCATCTCCACCGCCTATGCAGGGCCTGGCGTCGCGCATCTGACGCTGCCTGTCGACGTGCTGTCGTCGAAAGCCGAAGGGGCGACAGCGAGCCTTGCCACGCTGGTGCCACGCGGCGAGATCCTCCCGAATGATGCCGCCATACAGGAAGCCGCCCGCCGCATCGACGAAGCCAGCAGCGTTGTCATAATGTGCGGCCATGGCGCCATCGGCAGCGCCGAACTCCTGCGTGCGCTCAGCGATAAGCTGAAGGCGCCACTGGTGCATTCGGTGCGCGGCAAGGAGATCATGGCGTTCGATGACATCAGATGGATGGGCGGGCTCGGCATGATCGGCACCAAGGCCGTCTACAATGCCGTGCATGATTGCGACCTGCTCGTCATGGTGGGCACCGACTATCCCTATTCCAACTTCCTGCCGCGCAAGGGCAATGTCATCCAGATCGATGTGCGCGCCGAAGCGCTCGGCAGGCGCACGCCGACGAGCCTCGGCGTCATCGGCTCGGCACGGCCAGCGCTGAAGATGCTGCTGGACAGGGTGCAGACCAAGACCGACGGCGAGTTCTTCGAGACGACCAGTCACGCCCGCAAGAAGTGGGATGAGATGCTCGACAAGCAGGCCGATCCTGCGCGCAGCAAGAACAGGATCCACCCGCAGGCCGTCGCGCGCATCGCCAGCGATCTGGCACGGCCCGATGCAATCTTCGTATTCGACACCGGTCTGAACACGCTGTGGTCGGCCAACTGGATCCGCCAGAACGGCACCCAGCGCATCATCGGCTCGTTCAACAATGCTGCGGTCGGCACGTCCGTCGGCCAGGGCAACGGCGTGCAGATCCTCGATCGCAGCAAGCAGGTGATCGTGCTCACCGGCGACGGCGGCTTCAACATGCTGATGGGCGAGTTCATGACCGCCGTTCAGCACAAACTGCCCATCAAGGTCATCGTCTACAACAATTCGGCATTGGGCCTGATCACACTGGAAGCCGAAAGCATTGGCCTGGCGCCGTTCCGCGAGGCCATCGAATTCCCCAATCCCGATTTCGCCGCACTGGCGCGTGCCTGCGGCGCGCAGGGCTTTACGGCCAAGCAGCCGGGCGATCTGAAGAAGGCCATCGCCGACGCGCTGGCCTGTGACGGACCCGCCATCGTCGATTGCGTAGTGGCGGCCGACGAGATCCCGAACCTGCCGCATGTGGACGCCGCCATGGTGGGCAATTACGCGCTGGCGAAGATCAAGGAAGCAGTGATGGCGGTGACGGGCTGATCTCGGACCTATCAGCTGTCATGCGCGGGCTTGTCCCGCGTATCCACGTCTTGGCCGAGGCGAGCAAGACGTGGATGGCCGGGACAAGCCCGGCCATGACGAACGAGAGAACGGAGCGCGAGGTCGCCTAAAGTGTTCGCCAAAAATACACTTCGCCACACCTGCTCAATTTATCGCCGAGAATAAATCCAGCCTGCCCAAAGCCGGGGCAAAACACTTCAAGCCTCAAGCTATCCGCAGAAAACCTGCGCGATTGTTTGAAGCTTTTTCGTGCCCAAGATGGCACGCAGCTTGCGTATGTGCGGTACCCAGGAAACCGCATCATGCCGCCGAAACAAGTTCAACTCACCGTCCAGAACATCAGCAAGTCGTTTGCCGGCAAGGGCGGCGACGTCAATGTGCTCGACGATCTCTCTTTCACCATCAACGAACGCGATTTCGTCAGCATTATTGGCCCCAGCGGCTGCGGCAAGACGACCATCTTCAACATCATCGCCGGCCTGCTGGAGCCCGATGGCGGCGCTATCACCTATCGCGGCAAGGAAATCGAGAGCCTGCGCGGCCGCGTCGGCTACATGATGCAGAAAGACCTGCTGTTTCCGTGGCGCACGGTGATGGGCAATGTGCTGCTCGGGCTGGAGACGCGCGGCGTCGACCAGAAGGAGGCCGAGGAGAAAGCGCGCGAGTATCTCAAGCAGTTCGGCCTCGCCGGCTTCGAGAACGCCTATCCCAAGACCCTGTCCGGTGGCATGCGCCAGCGCGTGGCGCTGATCCGTACGCTGATCATGGATCCCGACATCCTGCTGCTCGACGAGCCGTTCTCGGCGCTGGATTATCAGACGCGGCTGTATCTCGAAGGCGTGCTGAAGGATGCCGTACAGACCTACAACAAGACGGTCATCCTCGTGACCCATGACATCGACGAGGCCGTCGCGCTGTCGAAGCGCGTCGTCGTGCTCTCCGGCCGCCCGGCGCGGGTGAAGGTCGTGCATGAGATTGACATCGAGGCAACCTCGCCCATCACCGCGCGCAACGACGTGAAATTCTCGACCTATTTCAAGACGCTCTGCGCCGAACTCGATATCCAGACGGAGAAAACATCATGACCCTCGTGATGTCCGGTACGCCTGCACGCAAAAAGTCTGTTCCGCGCAAGTCCCGCAAGAAGCGATCGACCTTCGACACGACGCTCGGCCGCGCGGTGTTGCAGCTGCTCGCCGTCGCAGTGTTCTTCGCGCTATGGGAGCTCGGCGTCCATGCCGGCTATATCTCGGCATTTTTGATGGGGTCGCCATCTGGCATCTTCGCCACGTTCTACAAGCTGGTCCTGAGCGGCGAACTGCTGTCGGATTCCTGGTACACGCTGTTCGAGGCCATTTTGGGCTTCATCATCGGCACCATCTTCGGATCGCTGTTCGGTCTTGCGCTGTGGTATTCGGTGTTCGTCGCGAAGCTGGTCGAGCCCTTCATCGTCGCCATCAATTCCGTGCCGAAGATCGCACTCGCGCCCATCGTGGTGCTGTGGTTCGGCACCGGCCTGATATCGAAGGTCGCACTCGCCGTTTCACTCACTGCACTGGTAGCGCTGATCGCCGCTTATCAGGCGGCCAAGGATGCCGACGTCGATCTGCAGTCGCTGATGATCTCCATGGGTGCCGACAAGCATCAGGTGTTCTGGAAGGCTGTAGTGCCATCCACACTGCCGTCGATTATCGCCACCTTCCGCATCAATATCGGCTTCGGCCTGGTCGGCGCCGTGGTCGGCGAGTTCATCTCGTCGCAGCGCGGCCTCGGCCACATGATCTTCCTCGCCTCCAGCCTGTATGACCTCAACTCGGTCTGGGTCGGGCTGTTCACGCTGATGATCCTTGGCTTCGTGCTCTATTACGTCATCGACATCATCGAGCGCACTTCGCTGCCGTGGAAGCAGGCGACCACCTCGCATCAGGTCCAGGTTTAATCCCCCCTTTCCACCATAACGGAGACGTTCTATGTCATTGTTGAAGCGTATCACCGGCGCGGTCGCGCTGGCTGGAGTCTTGCTCGCCACGCCAGCGATGGCGCAGAACAAGAAGGTGGTGTTGTCGCAGGCCTTCCAGTCGATGCTGTATTTGCCGCTCTATGTAGCCATCAATGAAGGCTTCTTCACCGCGCAGGGCCTCGACCTCACCAAGGAAACCGCAGGCTCGCCCACGGTCGCACTCTCGGCAGTGATCTCCGGCAGCGCGCAGTTCTCGATCCACGGGCCGGAATGGACAGCCATTGCGGCCTCCAAGGGCGCGCCGGTCGGCATCATCGCCAACGTCGTTAACGGCGCCGCGGTGTGGATCGCCACCGCGCCGGATTTCAAGTTCACTGACGTCAAGAGCCTGAAGGGCCAGAAGGTGGTCGTTGGCACCATGCCGACCACCAGCACCTCGCTGTTCCTGAAGCTACTGAAAGAGAACGGCATGGACGGCAAGACCGATGTGGAGATGATCCCCGTCGCGATCGGCAGCGAACCGGGTCCGTTCCTCGCCAAGCAGGCTGACGTCGCCGTGATGTATGAACCCGGCCTCGATCAGGTTGTCGCCAAGGGAATGAAGGTGGTCTACGGCTTCCCGAAGAGCTACGGCGCCTATGCATTTTCGTCGGTGACCGCACGCAACGACGTCAATCCGGATCTGGCGCAGCGCGTCACCAACGGTATGGAAATGGCGATGCGCTTCATGAAGAAAGATCCTGCCAAGACCGTGGCCATTGCGCAGAAGGAATTTCCAACGCTGGATCCGGCCGTGATTGAATCCGCCGTCAAGCGTATGCTGGCCGACGGCGTCTATCCGGACAGCGTCGATATTTCTGCACCCTCGCTGAAGATCTCCATGGACACCCAGATCGCGCTCGGCAATCTCGCGGCCCAGCCCGACTATGACAAGTTTGTCGTGAAGAAATATATCGAGCCCGCACTGGCGATGAAGTAATATCGAAGGCGCGCAGCCTCGCGGTTGCGCGCCTCTCTCGATCCCAGAAGAAACGTTCAGGACGACACGACATGACGAATGCAACCGCGCGCACTGCAACATCTGGCGCGGGGGTTCTGGACCTGCTGCGGCTGTTCAAGGGCAACACATCTGCGGCAGATCACTACGCATCGGAGCGGCTCGCACAGGCCAAGGCTGCCGAGCCCATACTGAAGGCCTTTGAGGTCCTCCCCACCGACACTGTGCGCAAGCCAGGGCTGCTCTCCGGCATTCCCGTCGCCGTCAAGGATATCATCGCCACCACCGACATGCCGACCACCAATGGCTCGGCCGTCTATGCCGATCACGTGCCGTCGGCCGATGCATGGGTCGTCGAACGTCTGCGCAATCTCGGCGCCACCATCTTCGGAAAGACCGTCTCGACCGAATTCGCCTGGCGCCATCCCGGCCCGACCACCAATCCATGGAACAGCAAGCACACACCGGGTGGCTCGTCCTCCGGCTCGGCAGCCTCCGTCGCTGCCGGCATCGTGCCCCTGGCGCTGGGCACGCAGACGCTGGGCTCCATCGTCCGCCCCGCCGCCTTCAATGGCGTCGTCGGCTTCAAGCCGAGCTTCGGCGCTATCCCCCGCAGCGGCGCGCACCACCTCAGCCAGTCGCTCGACCACATCGGCTTCTTCGCGCGCAAGGTCGATGACGTCGCCTATGCGCTGTCACTGATCGCAGGCACCAGCGACAGCGATCCGCATGGCGCGCCGGTGCCGGGTTTCGAAATCTCCGTCGAGCGCGGTGTACCGCCGCTGCCGTCCCCGCGTCTTGCGGTGGTGCGCTTTGCCAAATTCGCCAAGGCCGAGAGCGAACAGCAACAGGTGTTCGAAGCCTCCGTTGCCCGACTGCGCAGCGCGGGTGCTGTCATCGAAGAACTGGAACTGCCCGAACTCGATCGCAGCAACTGGGACGCGATCAACATCATTCTGGCCGCCGAAGGCGCGGTGATCTTTGGCGATCTCGTCGCGCGCTATCCCGACAAGACCAGCGATCACCTAAAGAAGCTGGTGGAGACCGGCAGCGCCATCAGCGCGGCAGCCTATCTCAAGGCCAAGGCGTTGCAGATGAAGCTGCGTGCGGATTTCACCGCGCAGATGACGAATTACGATGCGGTGCTGACGCTGCCGGCCTATGGCGAAGCACCGGAAGGGCTGAGCTATACCGGCGATGCCGAATATTGCGCGCCATGGACCCTGATCGGCGTGCCCGCGCTGTCGCTACCGGCTGGGTTCGGCAAGAACCATCTGCCGCTCGGCCTGCAGGTGGTCGGCCCCTATCTGAACGATCTGCGCACGCTGCGCGTAGCGAAGTGGATCGAGAGTGCGCTGGCGTTCTCGCCGGGATTGCCCGAGATCAAATAGCAAAGGGCCCTCGTCCAATCTCGGGCGAGGGCCTCAGCCTGATGCTTACTTCTTCACCGCCCCATCGGGATGCGTGGGATCGACCCACAACACCGTCTCCGGCTTCTCCACCGGCTCGATGTCGATATTGATAGCGACCGCCTCGCCGTCGCTGCGCACCAGCACGCATTCCAGCACTTCGTCGGCACTGGCATTGATTTCCTGATGCGGCACGTAAGGCGGCACGAAGATGAAATCGCCGGGGCCGGCCTCCGCGGTAAACTGCAGGCGATCGCCCCAGCGCATCCGAGCCTTGCCCTTCACCACATAGATGACGCTTTCGAGATGGCCGTGATGATGCGCACCGGTCTTGGCATCCGGCTGGATCGACACGGTGCCGGCCCACAGTTTCTGCGCGCCGACGCGCGCGAAATTGATAGCCGCCGCGCGGTCCATGCCTTTGGTCGATGGCACGTTGGTATCGAGGTTGTCGGCCGGAATGACGCGAATGCCGTCGTGCTTCCAGCGATCTGGATCATGGTCGTGGGAATGATCGTGGTCATGTGAATGATCGTGCGGATGCGTGTGGTCGTGACCATGGCCGGACATTTTCGATGCCTTCTTTAGTTCCGCGGAAATGATGTCACATCGTGCGGCATCACGTCCCCGGGAGTGAGGAACATTCAATTGAGCCGGCAATTGTCTCTGCGAAGCTCAAGCAGCGCGTATCGAGAATGGTCTCGGAACTGCGTCTGCAACATGACAGGAGTATCCCATGGGTGCCACCGCAGACAAGATCAAGGGAACCGCAAACGAAGCCATCGGCAAGGCCAAGCAGGGCATCGGTGAAGCGACCGGCTCTGACCGCCTGCAGGGCGAAGGCCTGATCCAGGAAGGCAAGGGCCACGCGCAGAAGGCAGTCGGCGATGCCAAGCAGGCCGCCAAGGACGCCGCCGACAAGGCGTCGGATTTTGCGAACCGCAAACTTTAACCAATTCCAACCGACGGAGTTTTGACTCCTCCGTCGGTCGCAGGTGACGCTGCAAAAGAAGCCGGTCCCGTAAGGGGCCGGTTTTTGCGTTCTGGCACCACGCGTTGCGCTGGTTTCGCCGGGTATGACATAGGTCAATACCTGCGCAGGGGAGCATCCGGCCCAAAGCCCTGATGGCAACGATATTTCGGCCAGTTCCCGGACTTCCCCCTCGCGGGTCCGGCTGGTAAACCCCCGCCATGTTCAAGGTCGCCGCCCTCTATCAATTCGCCGCGCTGCCGGATTTCCGGCAATTGCGCGAGCCGCTGCGCGCACTCTGCGTCAATCTCGGCATCAAAGGCTCGATCCTGCTGGCCGAGGAGGGCATCAACGGCACCGTGGCCGGGACAGACGCCGCCATCGATACGCTGGTGCACGAACTTGAGACCGGCGTGATGTTCAGCGGCCGACTGAACCATCTGGAGCTGAAATTCTCCCGCGCCAGCCTGATGCCGTTCCTGCACATGAAGGTGCGGCTGAAAAAGGAGATCGTCACCCTCGGCGATCCCCAGACGGATCCGACCAAGACGGTTGGCGCCTATGTGGACGCCGCCGACTGGAACGATCTCATCGCCGACGAGAACACGCTGGTGCTCGATACGCGCAACGCGTTCGAAGTGGCGATGGGCACGTTCGAGGGCGCAGTTGATCCGGAGATCGCAAGCTTCGGCCAGTTCAAGGATTTCGTCGCGCGTACGCTGGATCCCGCCAAGCACACCAAAATCGCGATGTTCTGCACCGGCGGCATCCGCTGCGAGAAGGCGAGTTCGTATCTGCTCTCGCGCGGCTTCGCCGACGTCTATCATCTCAAGGGCGGCATCCTGAAATATCTCGAGGAGATCCCTGAGGCCGAGAGCCGCTGGCGCGGCGAATGCTTCGTGTTCGACCAGCGCGTCGCGCTCGGTCATGGCCTCGTCGAAAGCCAGTCGATCAAGCCTGACTTGCCGATCAATTCGGAAGATTTTGCGATGCTGCGGGAGAGCGCATCCGATGAGTGAGACCGCAAAAGACCTGACAGGCTTACGCGAACGTATCGACGCACTCGAAACTCGCGTCGCCTATCAGGACGACACGATCGAGACGCTGAATACGACGATCACCGCCCAGTGGAAACAGATCGACATGCTGACGCGGCAGGTTGCCACGCTCGGCGAGCGGCTGCAGGAGGCCGAAAGCAACAGCGGTGCGCCGCGGAATGAACCTCCGCCGCATTATTGAAGATTATTGGTAGTCAAGTGCAGTGGCCGCGGAGTCCCTCCCCCGCTCTTGCGTGGGGAGGGTGGCCGGCCGCCAGGCCGGTCAGGTGGGGGTCGCGCCACATACAGAGCTACGCTTGTTGCACCCCACCCGTCACATCGATCGCTTCGCTCTCGATGCGCCACCCTCCCCACTGCGCGCGGCTACGCCGCGCTTGAGGGAGGGAAAGCGGCGCGCTACGCCGACAAATCCGCCGCCAGCTTGCGGTCTCGCAACTCGCGCTTCAGCACCTTGCCGATGGCGCTGCGCGGCAACACATCGACCAGCACGACATCGTTGAGTCGCTGGAACTTGCCGACACGCTCATTCGTCCAAGCCTTCAGTCCCGGCGCATCGACCGAGGCACCCGCCTTCATCACCACGAAGGCGACCGGTGTCTCACCCCACTCTTCCGACGGCATGGCCACAACGGCGGCTTCGAGCACGTCGTCGTGTTTCGTCAGCACGGCTTCGAGATCGCTCGGATAGATGTTGAAACCGCCGGAAATAATCATGTCCTTCTTGCGGTCCATCAGCTGCAGAAAGCCGTCTTCGTCAAAACGCCCGACATCGCCGGTGCGGACATAGCGCTTTCCGGAAGCGTCGTGCCAGAACGTCTCGGCGGTCTTGCCGGGCTGGTTGAGATAGCCCTGCATGATGACGGGCGAATGCCCGACCACTTCGCCAATTTCGCCTTGGGCAACGAAATTGCCGTCCTCGTCAATCAGGCGGATCTCATGATCTGGCGCTGGCTGGCCGACGGTGTGCAACTTGGTCGGATGTTCATGCGCCAGCAACACGCAGGTGCCGCCGCCTTCGGTCATCCCGTAATATTCGGTCAGCCCGCCAGGCCAGCGTTTCAACACGTCGGCCTTCAGCGCGCCGCCGAATGGCGCCGAGGTCGAGAATTTCATCACGAAGGACTTCAGATCGAAACTGTCGAAATCCGGCACCGCCATAATGCGGCGATACTGCACCGGCACCAGCATCGCATGGGTCGCCCGATGTCTGGCGCTGAGTTCAAGGAAGCCGCGCGCATCAAACTTCTTCATCAGCACCAAGGTGCCGCCACCGGCGAGTGTCGGATTGAAACAGACCAGCGTGGTGTTGGAATAGAGCGGCGTCGACAGCACGGTGACCGCATCCGGCCCGTAGCCGAGCGGATCGAGCTGGCCATATTGCCGCCAGCGCATCCAATAGGTGTGGATGATGCCCTTCGGCGTACCGGTCGTGCCCGAGGAATAGATGATATTGAAGACCCATTCCGGATCAATCGTCACCGGCGCTGGCGTCGCACCTTCCGGCGCTAGCCATTGCACAAACGGCTTGCCGGCCTTGCCGCCGTCGAGCGCGACGCGCTGGATGGAGGGATCGATCGTAGCCTCCGCGAAGGAGGCGGCCGTCGCGTCGTCCATGAACAGAATTTTTGCGGCCGCATCCTTCACCATCGCGGCGAAATCCGTGGGTGTCGATGACGGCGCCAGCGGCGCCACCGCCACACCGACGCGCAACGCACCAAGAAACACCGCTGCATATTCGATCGACGACAGCGCACAGATGGAGATCGCGTCGCGCGGCTTGAGGCCACTGGCCTGCAATGATGCAGCGATACGATCGATCAGTGCGTCGAATGCGGCGTAGTCGATCTGGCGATCAGCATCGATCACGGCGATCTTGGTCGGCTTGGATGCGGCGGTGTTACGGACCAGTGCATCGAGGGTGATGAAGTCGGGCATGTTGTTTCTCCCAGTCTTTTTTGTTCTTTATCAACTATCCACGTCATTGCGAGGAGCGAAGCGACGAAGCAATCCAGAGAGCGACAAGGAAAGACTGGATTGCTTCGTCGCCAAGAGGCTCCTCGCAATGACGGCTGAGGGTAAGGCGGCTACCGATCCAGCTTTTCGCCGTTCAGCCACTTCTTGCCGCTGGCATAAAGCGCCTCCACCGCGTCGCCGCGCAGGCCGGGCATATCAGGCTTGATCTGATAACCGATTTGGCTCTGCAGATAAGCGAGATGGCGATAGCCCTCGGGGAAGCTCGCGAGCAAATCCGCATCGAGCTTCAGCGGCGCGCCGGGCACGACGGGATCCATGCGGTCCTTTTCATAAATCGGCTGGCGCAGCACCATGCCCCATTTGCCATCGCGCTTTTCGAGAAAGTCGTAGAACCGCCCGGTCAGCATCACGTCGACATTGACGCCGTGCACCAGCGCGCGCTGGGCGATGGCCATCTTGGTCTGCGAAATTGCGCGGGTGCCTGCGAGATCGATCGACTGCGCGCCGAGGAAATGCATGATCGAGACGCCCTTGGCCCAGCCAGCCTTGCTCATGGCGATGAACTCGTCGGCCGTGCCCTGGGTCCAGGTGGCCACCATGCGACCATCGTCGAACCAGACGGTGCGGAAGCGGTCCCAGTCGCCGGCGTCGCGCCAGACCACCCAGTTTTCAATGAGATCGCGGATGGCAAGGCGGTCGATAATCTCTATATCCATGGAATATCCAATATGCGGGGCAGGCGCCGATGCGTGCGTGTTCCGCGATCATATCCGATCAGGCTTCCGCGAAAAGAGCGTTCATGACAAAGCAGACATCCTCCATGCCCGCGCCGGTTGCGCCGCGTCATCCGCATTCCTTCACGACCCACGGCATCACCGTGACCGATGACTATGCCTGGCTGAAGGATGCCAAATGGCAGGAGGTGCTGCGCGACCCCAGCGTGCTGGAGCCGGAGATCCGCACCTATCTGGAGGCCGAGAACGCCTATACCGAGAGCCTGCTCGGCGGCACGGCGGCGCTGCAGACCAAGTTGGTTGCGGAAATGCGCGGCCGCATCAAGGAAGACGATTCCAGCGTCCCGTCGCCGGATGGCCCTTATGCTTATTTGCGGAAATTCCGCGAGGGCGGCCAGCATGAATTATTCGGCCGCATGCCGCGGGATGGCGGCGAGGCCACCATCATTCTCGATGGCGACAGGCTTGCCGCCGACCACAAATATTTCAAGTTCGGCGGCGCCCGCCATTCACCCGATCATGCGCTGGAAGCCTGGAGTGCCGACGTCAAGGGCTCGGAATATTTCACCATTCGCGTGCGTGACTGGGCCACCGGCAACGATCTCGACGACGTGGTCGAGGAGACCGATGGCGGCGTGGTGTGGACGCTCGATTGCAAGTCCTTCTTCTATGTGAAGCTCGACGACAATCATCGTCCGATGCAGGTCTGGCTGCACAAGCTCGGCACCAAACAGGCCGACGACAGGCTGATCTTCGAGGAGCAGGATTCCGGCTGGTTCACCCACATCCATGAAAGCGCCAGCGGCCGCTTCTGCGTCATCGCCGGCGGCGATCATGAGACCTCCGAGCAGCAATTGATTGATCTCAACACGCCAGACGCGCCGCCGCGCCTCGTGGCGAAACGCGAAGATGGCGTGCAGTATTCGCTGGCCGATCGCGGCGACGAGCTGTTCATCCTGACCAATGCCGATGGCGCCATCGACTTCAAGATCGTCACCGCACCGCTGGCTTCGCCCGCGCGCGCCAACTGGACCGACCTGATCCCCTATCGCGAGGGCATCTATGTCCTCGACATGGAGCTCACGGCCAATCATCTGGTCCGTCTGGAGCGTGCCAACGCGCTGCCGTCGATCGTGATTCGCGATCTCACCACCAAGGACGAGCACGCCATCGCCTTCGACGAGGCCGCCTACTCACTCGATACGATGGGCGGCTACGAATTCGATACGACCACGCTGAGGTTTGCCTATTCGTCGATGACGACGCCGTCGGAAGTCTATGACTACGACATGGCGACGCGCGAACGCACCTTGCGGAAGCGTCAGGAGATCCCGTCCGGCCACAACCCCGCTGACTACGTCACCACGCGCATCATGGCCAAAGCCCATGACGGCGCCGAAGTCCCGGTGTCGATCCTGCATCGCAAGGACCTGGCACGGGACGGCAAGGCTCCGCTGCTGCTCTATGGCTATGGTTCCTACGGCATGGCGATGCCTGCGTCGTTCTCCGCCAACCGGCTGTCGCTGGTCGATCGCGGTTTCGTCTATGCCATCGCGCATATCCGCGGCGGCGCCGACAAGGGCTGGGGCTGGTATCTCGACGGCAAGCGCGACAAGAAGACGAACTCATTCGATGATTTCGCGGCCGCTGCGCGTGCGCTGATATCAGCGAAATATACATCCGAGAAAAACATCGTCGGCCATGGCGGCAGCGCCGGCGGCATGCTGATGGGCGCGGTCGCCAATCGCTCCGGCGAACTGTTCTCGGGGATTGTCGCCGAAGTACCATTCGTCGACGTGCTCAACACCATGCTCGACGACACGCTGCCGCTGACGCCGCCGGAATGGCCCGAATGGGGCAACCCGATCGAGAGCGAAGCCGACTTCAAGACCATCCTGTCCTACTCGCCCTATGACCAGGTCGCGGCGAAAGCCTATCCGAAGATTCTGGCGATGGGTGGCCTCACCGATCCACGCGTCACCTATTGGGAGCCGGCGAAATGGATCGCACGGCTGCGCACGACGATGACGGGTGGAGGCCCGGTGCTGTTACGCACCAACATGGGCGCCGGCCACGGCGGCGCCTCCGGGCGGTTCAACCGACTGGATGAAATCGCGATCGTCTATGCGTTTGCACTGTGGTCGGTGGGGATGGCGGAGAGCTAGTCGCCACACACTCCGTCATGGCCGGGCCTGACCCGGCTATCCAACTTCACTGTCGTACATCAAAAGATGGATGCCCGGGTCAAGCCCGGGCATAACTTGGAGAGGGCAAAGTGTCGTATCGAACGGCCTAGTGCTCCGGCCGATTGGCCTCGATCAGCGCGCCGGCGCCCTTGTCGAGCAGCTCCAGCCCGACGGCCCGCCCCAGTTCGCGCGGACGATCCGCCGGCCCGATGCGCGTTACCTCAATGAACTGCCCGCCGGCTTCATCCAGCACCGATGCGGTCAGCGACATCTCGTGCCCCGAGATCACCGAATAGCCGGCGATCGGCGAATTGCAGTGGCCGTTCAGCACCCAAAGCACCTCGCGCTCGGCATCGCAGGACAGATGTGCCGCAGGGTCGTCGATCAGTGACAGATGACGCCGCGAAGCCCAATCATGCGCCGCGCATTCGACTGCGACGATGCCCTGCCCCACGGCCGGCAACATTTCCTGCGGCGTGAAATCACGTGCGATGCGGCTCGCCAATCCAACACGCTCGAGGCCTGAACGCGCCATGATCAGCGCGTCGGCGGGGCCGATCTCGTCGCCATCAGGCAGCCGCTGCATCTCGCCATTGTCGAGTTTGCGCACGCGCGTATCGGCAGCCCCGCGGAAATGGATCACCTCAATCTCGGGAAACAGGCGGCGGATATAGGCGGCACGGCGTACGGCATTGGTGCCGATCTTGAAGCCTTTGCCATGCGTGCGCTTGAGATCGTCGAGGCTAACGCCTTCGCGCAGCACCAGTGCATCGGTCGGCGGATCGCGCACCAGCGTGGCGCCGATCACGAGACCCGGCGTGTCTTCATTGCCGGGCATGTCCTTCAGCGAATGCATCGCCGCATGCAGCGTACCCTTGAGCACGGCCGCGCGAATTTCGCCGACGAAAGCGCCGCCCTTGCCGCCATGCTTCAGGAGATTGCTGGTCTGGTCACGGTCGCCGACCGGCTCGAATTTCACGATCTCGACGGCCAGTTCCGGCGCGACAACCGCAAGCCGGCGCGCGATCTCTTCGGTCTGGGCCAGCGCCATGGTGCTTTTGCGCGTGCCGATGCGCATCGATTCAGTCACTCAGGCAAGCTCCATCCGGCGGTCCCGCACAGGGATGGCGGGCATTCGCGCGGACAATAAAGCCAGCGCGCGCCGGAAACAATGCGCGCGCGGGCTTTACGGGGGGCCCTTACGTGCTCGCCGCCTCGGCCGTTGCCACCGGCTTCGGCACCACGAGATTGACCAGCATTGCCACCACGATATTCGCGACGAGGGCAATCAGACCGACATAGACCGTCGCCTGGAAGCTGCCGATCGACAGCATGTGCAGCGGCTTGAGACCATCCGTCCAGGCCAGATATGTGCCCCCGAACAGGCCGACCACCCATCCGGTCAGCAACGCCGGCGCGGTGAACCAGCGGGTGAACAGGCCGAAGATCAAGGCCGGCAGCGTCTGCAGGATCCACAGGCCTCCGAGAAGCTGCAGGTCGAGCGCGAACTGCGTCGGCAGATAGATGATCACCAGCAGCGCACCGACCTTCACCACCAGCGACGCGATCTTTGCCACCGCGGCTTCGCCCGCTGAATCGACCTGCGGATTGACGTAGGCCTTCCAGAAATTGCGGGTAAAGAGATTGGCAGCACCAATGCTCATCACCGCTGCCGGGACCAGCGCGCCGATGGCAATCGCCGCAAAAGCGAAGCCTGCGAACCAGCTCGGAAACAGCGTCTGGAACAGCGCCGGTACCACGTCATTATTGCTGGCGAGCTTCAACTTGGCAGCGTGACCCATATAGCCGAGCAGCGCCAGCAGGCCGAGCATCAGTGTATAGGCCGGTAACAGTACGGCGTTCTTGCGGATGGTCGTGGCGCTCTTGCTGGCGAAGATACCGGTCAGCGTATGCGGATACATGAAGGCCGCGAGCGCCGAACCAAGTGCCAGCGTGGCGTAGGCGACATACTGGCTGGGCTGCAGCAGGATACTGCCCGAGCCCTTGGCCTTGAATGCCTGATCGGCGGCGTCGAACACTGCGGCATAGCCGCCGAGCTTGCCGGGGATCACTGACACTGCCGCGATAACGGCGATGTAGATCATGATGTCCTTGACGAAGGCGATCAATGCCGGCGCGCGCAGGCCCGACGAATAGGTATAGAGCGCCAGCACGACAAAGGCCGCGATCAGCGGAAGTTCGCCTTCGAAACCAAGCGCCTTCACCGCGGTGGCCATACCGATTAGCTGCAGCGCGATATAGGGCATGGTGGCGACGACACCGGTGATGGCGACTGCTGCTTCCAGCATGCGCGAACCATAGCGACCATGCACAACGTCGGCGGCAGTGACATAGCCGTTGTCCTTGGCGACCTGCCACAGCCTCGGCATCACCATGAACACGATGGGATAGACCAGGATGGTGTAAGGCAGCGCGAAAAAGCCATAAGCACCCACCGAATAGACCAGTGCCGGCACGGCGATCACCGTATAGGCGGTATAGAAATCGCCGCCGACCAGAAACCAGGTGATCCAGGTGCCGAACTGGCGGCCACCAAGGCCCCATTCGTCGAGACTGGCCAGCGTTTTCGGGCGGCGCCACTTCGAGGCGACGAAGCCCATCACGGTGACGAGCGCGAAAAAGAACAGAAAGACCGCAACGGCGGGAATATCGAGCTCAGTCTTCATTGGGGTAGGTCCGGTAAGCGAGCCAGGTCAGAAAGGCGGTCATCGGCACCCACGCGAGCTGGTACCAGTAGAAGAACGGAAAGCCGAACAGCACCGGATCATGAAAGTTGTAGAACGGGACCCAGAGCAGACCGACGAAGGGGATCAGCAGAAGCCATAGAAAATGGCGGGCCATGGCGGGGCTCCTCTCGACAGGCGGGCAGCGCCGGATGCCACGATTATTTTACGGCGCAGAATTTTGCGCTGTGTAGGTGCGACATTCTGTCATGTAAACACGATGGCGCCGCAGGGCTGCCATTCGCGGAGTGGACGCGGAGCAAAGACAAACACCCACACATCGCACCCGGCTTGCGGGACAATGTGTGGGTGTTGAAAGTCAGGCGCCTTGAAGTGGTTTAGCGGCCGCCGAATGTCGTATCGCCGAACAGCGCCTTTTGCGTCGATGGCTGCGAGCGCCAGTATTGCGGCGGCGCCTGTACCTGACCGCCAAGCTGCGCCGCCGCGTGCCACGGCCAGCGCGGATCGTAGAGAATGCCACGTGCGATGGCGACCAGATCGGCTTTGCCGGAGGCCACGATGTCTTCAGCCTGTTGCGCTTCGGTGATCAACCCCACCGCAATCGTCGGCAGTCCCGTCGCCGCTTTCACGGCTTCAGCGAACGGCACCTGATAACCCGGCCCGAGCGCGATCTTCTGCTGCGGCGAGACACCGCCGGACGAAACATCCATCCAGTCAACGCCGCGTTTCTTGAGCTCTTGCGCGAACACAATGGTCTGCTCGACATCCCAACCGCCCTCGACCCAGTCCGACGCCGAGACCCGGACGCCAACCGGCTTGTGGGCCGGAAACGCTGCGCGCACAGCGTCGAATACTTCGAGCGGAAAGCGCATGCGATTTTCCAGCGAACCACCATAATTGTCCGTGCGCTGGTTGGAGATCGGCGACAGGAATTCGTGCAGCAGATAGCCGTGCGCCGCGTGGATCTCGAGCGCATCGATGCCGAGCCGCTCGGCGCGTTTCGCCGTGGCCACGAACGCGTCGCGGATGCGCGCGAGGCCCGCGGCATCGATCTCCTGCGGTGGCAATTCGCCGGACTTCTGCGGAATGGCGGACGGGGCGTGGGCGACCCAACCGCCTTTGTCGAGCGGGACCTGCTGGCCGCCATCCCATGGGGCGTGACTCGACGCCTTTCGGCCTGCATGGGCGATCTGCATGCCAACGGCAATGTTCGAATGTTTGCGTATCGCCGCCAGCACAGGCTTCAACGCGGCTTCGGTCGCGTCATTATAGAGGCCGAGATCGCCGGGTGTGATGCGGCCGATGGCTTCCACGGCGGTCGCTTCGATCACCAGCATTGCGGCGCCCGACAGGGCCATATTGCCGAGATGGATCATGTGCCAGTCGGTCGCCCGGCCATCTTCGGCAGAATACTGGCACATCGGCGCAATGACGATGCGGTTTGGCAGCGTGAGGTCGCGCAGCTTGAAGGGAGAGAACAGGGCACTCATGAAGGTTCCAGGGTGGGAGGACCGAATTGCCATGCGCGGGCGCGCAAGCTTGCCATGCCGACATTGGAATTTGGATGAGAAAACACAAGATGGCATGCCAAAAGCGACCTCAGCATTGTGCAAGGAGGGTAGCTTTCGACAAATCATTCTCGGAGGAGAGGCCCGTTTCCTGGAGAAAGGCGAGCCTGGAAAGCAAAAGGCGCCCCGGTTACCCGGCGCGCCTCTCCATCTCGTTCATTCAGCGCCGTAGCGCCTATGACTTAGTACGGGCAGACCACTCGGCCCCAGCGACGGCTGAAATAGCAGCCCGGCGCCACGAAGCGCGGTCCACCGTAGAAGCCATAGCCGCGACCATAGCCACGACCGCCGCCACGATAGAAGCCGCCACCGCGTCCACGGCCCCAACCGCCGCCGCCACGACCGCGACCACCGCCACGGGCCTCGGCCGAGGTGCTGCTCGTGGTGAGCAACACCGCCGACGCGCCGATCAGACCAACACAGTAGACAGACACAAGCGCCATCGCTGCTAGGCAGCGGGTCACGATATTATGGCGCGTCGTTTTGGTTTGAGCCATTCTTAGGAACTCCCATTCTGCAGAAGCACGGCTTTAGAATGCTTCCGGCCTCGAATCGTTCAGTGAGCAATTCTTGATTCACACAGGTGCTGAAACCAGAATAGTAATATGGCCATCACAAGGCGTGCACGCACGAACAACTTTACAATAGGGTCAAGCCCGAACGGCGGTCAAGTTGCCGGCAACGCTGTCACTACGAACGAATGCGCACCTTCACGCGTCACCTCGCTTTTGACCTCCTGCGTTCATCTTCTCTTCATATTGCCTCGCACTATGCTGATCGCTCCGCCTCGCAACTGCGAATATGCGGTCAGTCCCACCCGCCGCGTCTGCGTTAGCAGCTCGATCCCATCATTCGTCCCTTTCCGCGAATTGTCAGAAGCTGATTCATGCCCAAACCCAGCTACATCCTCGGTCTCAACACCTACGATCACGACGTCAGCGCCTGCCTGCTGCGCAACGGCACGCTGGCCTATGCGATCGAGAAGGAGCGGATTACCCGCGAGAAGCACGCGACGGGGTTCTACAAGGAAGTGATCGACTACGTCCTCGACGCCGAAGGCATCACGCTGGACGACGTCGACCTGGTGGTGAGCAATTGCTACATCCTGCCGGTTCCGGAGATGGAAGACCGCCTGATCTATCAGGACATGCCGGGCTTCCTGCCCGAATATGAACGGCAGGACGCCAGCGTCTACCCGCTGTTTCGGGCGCGCACCGGCAAGGTCAAAACGATCTCGCATCATCTGGCGCACGCCTATAGCGCATTCGCCGTCTGCCCCTTCGAGGAGGGAGCAATCATGATTGTCGACGGCGTCGGCAGCTATCGCTCCGACGTCATGGAGGCCTATCCGGACAGCGAGCCGGGTTCAAAGCTCGCCCGGGAATCCGAGAGCTATTACGCGTTCAAGGGCACGCAGCTCGATTGTCTGAAGAAAGTCTGGATGGAGCCGGACCGCGGCTTCCTCAGCGACGAATTCTACAACATGCCAGGCCTCGGGGCGCTTTATAGCCGGGCCTCGACCTATGTGTTCGGCGACTGGAACAAATGCGGTGAACTGATGGGGCTCGCGCCCTATGGCCGCCGCGACCAGGTCAAGCCGCTGATGGACATCACCGACAACGTGCTCAGCGTGCCGCGCTGGACCCCCGAATATAACCAGCCCTATATCGCCGACAGCGACGGCAAGTGGGACACCCATCCGTCCATGCGGCACTGGGAGGATCTCGCCTGGCGCGTGCAGGACGACACCGAGAAGGTGCTGCTCGCCCGCGCGCGCTGGCTGCGCGAAACGACCGGTGCAAAGAACCTCTGCATCGCCGGCGGCGTCGCGCTGAACTGCGTCGCCAATGGCCGCATCGCCCGCGAAGCCGGCTTCGAGAATGTCTGGATCCAGCCCGCCGCCGGCGACAACGGCATCGCGATCGGCTGCGCCTATTACGGCCTGCTGGAGGTACAGAAGCAGCCGCGCTCTTATGTGATGACGCATTCCTACACCGGCAGGAACTATACCGATCGCGACATCGAGGCAGCAACACAGCGCACGCTGGTCAAGGCGCAGACCAGCACGGTGCGCAGCGACAATATCTGCCGCGATACGGCCAAGCTGCTCGCCGACCAGAAAGTGATCGGCTGGTTTCAGGGTCGCTCGGAATACGGCCCCCGCGCGCTCGGCAATCGCAGCATCATCGCCGATCCGCGCCGGCCGGAGATGAAGGACATCCTCAATTCACGCGTGAAGCACCGTCAGCCGTTCCGTCCGTTCGCGCCGATTGTGCTCGCCGAGCGCGCCAGAGAGATTTTCGAAGGCGATCAGGATTCGCCGTTTATGCTGATCGCCGCCCCGGTGCGCCCCGAATGGCGCGAGAAGATTCCGGCCATTGTGCACATCGATGGAACGGCGCGCATCCAGACCGTCACGGAAGACACCAATCCTGTGCTCTATCGGCTGCTGAAGGAATTCGATGCGCTCACCGGCGTACCGGTGCTGCTCAACACGTCATTCAACGTGAAGGGCGAACCGATCGTCGAGGCTCCGCGCGACGCCATGGCGTGTTTCATCAATACCGGCATCGATCATCTGATCCTGCACGATACGCTGGTGTCCAAGACATCGGCGCATCGTTTCGTCGCCCCGCTGGTGCGCACCTATATGGACATCGCGGGACTAGTGTCGGCGAGTACGAGATAGAACGCTCGACATCCGCAGGGCGGGCAAAAGCGCAGCGTGCCCACCACCATCATCGAACGCGCTGCGGTGGGCACCGCGCAAAAGCGCCCTCGCCCACCTTACAAGCCATGATCAGGCCGCGCGCACGGCGTTGAGGAACTTGCTGACTTCGTCCTTCAGTCGCGTGCTGTCCGAGGACAGTGATTGCGCCGCAGCGAGAACCTGGGTCGAGGCAGATCCAGTCTCTGTTGCACCACGCTGCACATCAACGATGTTCGACGAGACCTGCATCGTGCCCTGTGCCGCCTGCTGAACGTTGCGGGAAATCTCCTGCGTCGCGGCACCCTGCTCTTCCACCGCGGAAGCGATGGTCGAAGCAATCTCGGACATGCGGCCGATGGTGTCGCCAATCTCCTTGATGGCGCCGACCGATTCCTGGGTCGCCGCCTGGATACCGGAGATCTGCGTCGAGATCTCGCCAGTGGCCTTGGCAGTCTGCTCAGCGAGTGCCTTCACCTCGGAGGCGACGACGGCGAAGCCGCGACCGGCTTCGCCGGCGCGCGCCGCTTCGATGGTGGCGTTGAGCGCCAACAGGTTTGTCTGACCTGCGATGTTGTTGATCAGTTCGACCACATCGCCGATGCGCGCTGCAGCGCTGGCGAGCTCGCCGACGCGATCATTGGTCTTGCGTGCCTGATCCACCGCCTGCCCTGCGATTGCAGCCGACTCCTGAACCTGACGGCTGATCTCGTTGACCGACGAGGCCATTTCCTCGGTTGCCGATGCCACTGACTGAACATTGGTAGATGCTTCTTCGGAGGCTGCGGCAACCGTCGTGGTCAATTCCTGCGAACGTTCCGCCGTCGCGGTCAGCGTACCTGCCGAGGCTTCCAGTTCGGTCGATGCCGACGACACCGTCTCGACGATCTCGCCGATCATCGATTCGAAGTTGCGGGTGATGCTGTCGACGCGGCGGCCACGCTCGATCTTGGCTTCTGCATCGGCCGCTGCGGCTTCATCCGCCGCGCGCTTGTCGATCAGCGCCTGTTTGAACACCTGAAGCGAATCCGCCATCGTACCGATTTCGGTCTTCTCGCCCTGATGCGGAACATTTGCAGTCAGGTCACCCGTGCCAAGCGCCTGCATCGGCAGCACGATCGATGTAATGCCGGCGAAGACATCGCGCACCAGCAGGATAGCCGCACCGATGCCGACAACAACCGCAAACAAGAGCGAACCGATCACCATCTTGATGGCGACCCCAAAGCTGTCCGTCGCCAGTTCTCCAGCCGCCAAAGCTCCCTTGTTGTTGAGCTCGACATCCTTCTGCAGGGCTTCGTCCGCCTTGAAACCAATCTGGTTGACCTTCACGTTCATATCTCGCGCTTCATCACGAGCGTTCTTGCGCGACAACGCAAGAACCGGCTGCAACGCCGCTATGTATTCGCTCCAGAGCTTGCTGAATTCGCTATACATCGCGCGTTCCTCTGGCGACGAAATCATCGGCTCATACGTCTTGCGCGCCTTGTCGAGCATCTCGGCGTAACGCACCAATGTGTCGTCCTGGACCTTCGTATCTGCGGCATCCGTTGCAAGCAGATGTCCGCGAACCACAGAGCGATAGCTGATCGTTGCAGCGCGGACTTCACCCAAAGAACGCACGCTCGGCAGCCAGCTTGTGACGATATCGGACGTCGCTCCGTTGATGGTGTACATCTGCTTGATGGCCAGTACGCCCATCGCAGACATGGCGAGCAGCAGGAACGAGACGACAAGAGTGATCTTGGTGCGGATGGACAGGCTGGCAAACATAGGTGATGGTCCCTCGGTTTTTGACCGTTGGCGCGCAACTGCACGAATGGCATTTTCTGGGTTTGAAGACGCGGCATGCATTGGAGCTGCCGGCCGAGCGTCGATAGCTTTCAACGATCTCGTGATCGAGATTGTCCGGATAAAGTTAAGGAGCGGTGCATCATGACTGCTTCTTGTGCATGGCTTCTTGAGTGAACGTAGCGCACGCGCATAACAACACTATCGCGCAGGAAAGCCGACGCTCACGCGCCGGCTTTTTGCGCTGTACACTTGTGTTCAAGCTCGTCAGGCAGCGCGCACCGAGTTCAAGAACTTGCCCACTTCGTTCTTGAGACGTGTGCTGTCCGATGACAGCGACCGCGCGGCCGAAAGCACCTGCGACGAAGCAGAGCCGGTCTCGGACGCTCCACGCTGCACGTCGGCGATGTTCGACGAGACCTGCATGGTACCCTGTGCCGCCTGCTGGACGTTACGCGAAATCTCCTGCGTCGCGGCACCCTGCTCTTCCACCGCCGATGCGATGGTCGAGGCAATCTCGGACATCCGGCCGATGGTGTCGCCGATTTCCTTGATGGCGCCGACCGATTCCTGCGTCGCCGCCTGGATACCGGAAATCTGCGTCGAGATCTCGCCGGTCGCCTTGGCGGTCTGCTCGGCCAATGCCTTTACTTCGGAAGCCACGACCGCGAAGCCCCGGCCCGCTTCACCGGCACGCGCCGCCTCGATGGTTGCGTTGAGCGCCAGCAGGTTTGTCTGGCCGGCGATATTGTTGATGAGCTCGACGACGTCCCCGATGCGCGACGCAGCGCTGGCGAGTTCACTGACGCGATCATTGGTACGCCGCGCCTGGTCAACCGCCTGATTGGCGATGCTCGCCGACTCCTGCACCTGTCGGCTGATCTCGTTGACCGACGAGGCCATTTCTTCAGTGGCCGATGCCACCGACTGGACGTTGGTGGAAGCTTCTTCGGACGCTGCCGCCACTGTGGTGGCCAGGTCCTGGGAACGTTCAGCCGTCGCGGTCAGCGTGCTTGCGGAGGCCTCGAGTTCGGTCGATGCCGACGATACGGTCTCCACGATCTCGCCAATCATCGATTCGAATTCGCGGGTGATGTTGTCAACGCGGCGACCACGCTCGATCTTGGCTTCGGCGTCGGCAGAGGCAGCTTCATCTGCCGCGCGTTTGTCGATCAGCGCCTGCTTGAACACCTGAAGCGTGTCGGCCATCGCGCCGATCTCGGTCTTTTCGCCCTGATGCGCCACATGCGCCGTGAGATCGCCGGCGCTCAGCGCCTGCATCGGTTGCACGATCGAAGCGATACCCGACGACACGTCCTTGACCAGATAAATGCCGACACCGATGCCGATGACCGCCGTCGCTGCAATGATCGCGATGACCGTCATCAGCGCCGAACCATAGCTGTCATCGGCCTTCTGTCCCGATGCCGCCGCGCCCTTGTCGTTGAATTCGATGGCCTTGCGTAGGGCAAAATCGGCTTTGGATCCCAGCGGATTGATCACATTCAGATTGAGCTCATGGGCTTCCTGACTGCCTTTGCCGAGATTCTTGCGGTCGAGTGCGAAGACTTCCTGACTGCGTGATACGTAGTTGTCCCACTCCTTGCTCCAATCGTTGAAGATTGCGCGCTCTTCGGGGCTCGATACCAACTTGTCATAGGCAGTCCGCTCATCGGTGGCCCGCTTGACGATGGTGTCGATACCAGCCTCGGTCTTCTGCATCTGTTCAGCATTGGCTGCGAGGATGTGTGCGCGCACCAGATTGCGATAATCGATGGTCGTCGCCCGTAACCCGCCGAGAACACGGACGCTTGGAAGCCAGTTCTTCTGGATGTCCGACGCATTGGCGTTAATTGTCTGCATCTTGCTGACGGCAAGCGCCCCCATCCCCGTCATTGCGATTAACAGAAAAGCGATAACGATGGTGATCTTGGCTTTGATAGAGGTGTTCGAGAGCATGGCTGGACGTCCTGTTATCGCTCAATAGAATGATCAGTTCTGATCCCGCATGGCCTAGGCCGCGCGAACAGAGTTGAGGAACCGCGCGACTTCGACCTTTAGCCGCGCGCCGTCCGACGACAGCGACTGTGCTGCCGAAAGAACCTGCGACGAGGCCGATCCGGTCTCGCTGGCGCCGCGCTGCACATCCGTAATGTTGGACGAGACCTGCTGGGTGCCATGCGCGGCTTGCTGCACGTTGCGGGAAATCTCCTGGGTGGCGGCACCCTGCTCTTCGACGGCCGAAGCAATCGTGGACGAAATTTCCGACATCCGGCCGATGGTGACGCCGATCTCGCGGATGGCACTGACCGATTCGTCCGTGGCGGACTGGATGCTGCCGATCTGCGTGCTGATCTCGCCGGTCGCCTTGGCGGTCTGCTCTGCGAGCGTCTTCACCTCGGCCGCCACCACGGCGAAGCCGCGGCCCGCTTCACCGGCGCGGGCGGCTTCGATGGTCGCATTGAGCGCCAGAAGGTTGGTCTGCCCCGCGATGCTATTGATCAGCTCGACCACGTCGCCGATACGGCTGGCCGCCTTGGATAGCTCGCCGACACGGTCGTTGGTCTTCTGGGCCTGCTGCACGGCCTCGCTGGCAATGCGCGCAGATTCCTGAACCTGGCGGCTGATCTCGTTCACCGATGACGCCATTTCCTCGGTCGCCGATGCCACGGATTGTACGTTCGTCGAGGCCTCTTCCGAAGCGGCTGCCACCATGGTGGTCAAATGCTGCGAACGCTCGGCAGACGACGTCAGCGTGCCCGCCGACGCTTCGAGTTCGGTCGATGCCGACGACACTGTTTCGACGATCTCGCCGACTGCGCTCTCAAAATCGTTTGCCAGCGTGATCATCTCGCGCTTGCGCTGCTCGGCGGCGATCTGCTCTTGCTGCTTTTGAGCGTCGGCTTCGGCGCGGGCGCGCTCCTGCGCCTTGACCTTGAACTTCTCCACGGCGCCAGCGACGTCGCCGATCTCGTCCTTGCGGCCCAGGCCCGGCAACACCACACCGAAATTACCCTCGGCGAGTTCTTCCATCGAACGGCTCAGCGCGCGCATCGGACGCCCGATGGTGAACACCGAGAACACGCAGGTCCCGATCAGCATCAGGGCGACCACACCACCGAGAATCAGCGAGTCTCGCTCGGTCGCAGCGGCCTCGTTCGCCGCAGCATTCGTCTGCTGCTCGACCTTCTCCTTAGCCAGATTGACGATCGTATCGGCCAGCTTGTCGAGTTCTGCACTCATGGGTAGCAGCACGTCGGTGCGGAGCTTCACGATCTCCGCACCCAGTGCAGTGATGCGCGTGGAGGCATCCGCAGACAATTCGCCAGCTTCGCTGCGCGTGGCCTGCAGATTCAAGATATCTGTGCGGATTACACCGATCTTGTCGCCGCCCTTACCGAGGGTCGTCATCATGTCGAGGAATTTTCCGATGCGTTCGCGCTCGTCCGGTGCGGTCGCAAGCTTGAGCATCTGAGCCGAAAATTTAAGGCCGGCGGTAGTACGCGCCGTGAAATAGTCGGCGGCCTTCTGGACATCGGCCACTTTCGTTGCCCCGAGGAAGTCACGCACGCCGATCTGCATGCCGCGAAACGAGGCCTTGGCCTCGGCAGCGTTCTGCGCAATGCCCTGATAGACGCCGGCCGTCTGATATGACTGGCGAACGCCTGCGCTTCCCATCGTCTGCATATAGATCATGACACCGAGGAGAATGATGCCGAGCCCGGACGCAATCGCGAGCTTCGTGCCGATACGCAGATTCTGGATGAAGGCCATGACAGTTCCTGGAATGAAGCGGCAGAAAAATGAGTCGGGTCGTCCTTCGCCGGACGGAGTCCGGCGTCGCGTGAAATGGTCGAATGCTAAGCGGTTGTCATTTTTGGCGCAGCCCGGCGGCAATCCGACGGGCACGCGAGGCTTGGCGTGAGCCGATCCTGAACGAGAAGCGTCATCGGCTCATATGAGCGGGCGATACGTTCGATGATCGATCAAATCACCTGCTCATGGGCAGGAACCTACCACCGCGCTTCTGACACAAACGTTAACGCGCCGATGATGCAATCACTCAAATTGAGCCGGTACCGCAATGGTCGTCGAGCAATTCGGACCTTTCAAACAGTGATGGAGTTCGAATTCAGGCATCAGAGGTTCTGAATTAACGATCTAAAATTGCAACCTCATCATGCGATGCCCTGCACGGGATATTTCGAGGCCCTGAATTCTCTCGGAGGATGCAGCAACTTGAATGGCAATGCGCGGAGAACGCACCGTTACTCAAGCCAGTGAATTGCGATGTTGGAGAACTCAGGCCGCGCGGACCGAGTTCAGGAAGCGACTGACTTCAGTCTTCAGACGGCTGCTGTCTGACGAGAGCGACTGCGCTGCGGACAGCACCTGAGACGACGCACCGCCGGTCTCGCTCGCGCCGCGCTGCACGTCGATGATGTTGGACGAGACCTGCATCGTACCCTGCGCAGCCTGCTGCACGTTACGGGAAATCTCCTGCGTCGCCGCGCCCTGCTCTTCGACAGCCGAAGCGATCGTGGACGCGATCTCCGACATCTTGCCGATGGTCGTGCCGATCTCGCGGATCGCCGAGACGGAATCATCGGTCGCAGTCTGGATGCTCGCGATCTGCTGGCTGATCTCGCCGGTGGCCTTGGCGGTCTGCTCGGCGAGCGCCTTCACCTCGGACGCGACCACTGCGAAGCCGCGGCCGGCATCGCCGGCACGTGCCGCCTCGATGGTGGCATTGAGCGCCAGCAGGTTGGTCTGCCCCGCAATGGTGTTGATCAGCTCGACCACCGCGCCAATGCGGCCGGCAGCTTTCGACAGTTCGCCGACGCGATCATTGGTCTTCTGAGCCTGGTCCACGGCCTCATTGGCAATACGCGCGGATTCCTGGACCTGACGGCCGATCTCGGTGATGGACGACGCCATTTCCTCAGTGGCGGACGCCACCGACTGCACGTTGGTGGAGGCTTCTTCCGACGCCGTCGCGACGACCGTGGTGAGCTGCTGCGACCGATCTGCCGTCGACGTCAGCGTGCTGGCCGAGGCTTCCAATTCGGTCGACGCGGACGACACCGCCTCGACGATTTCACCAACCGTACCTTCGAAATCGTCGGCGAGCCGGATCATGTCCTGCTTGCGTTGCAAGGCCGCCGCCTGATCCTGCGTGATCCGTGCCTCGGCTTCCGCCCGGGCTTTGTCCTCCGCCTTGACCTTGAAGGTCTCAACAGCCTGCGCCATGTCGCCGACCTCGTCCTTACGGCCGAGCCCCGGCAGCACCACACCAAAATTGCCCTCGGCGAGTTGCTTCATGCCGGCTGTCAAGCCGGACAGCGGACGGATGATGCCGCCCGCGATCAGGAACGCAATCAACAGACCTGTGATGGTCGCCGCAGCCGCCACGATCTGCTGCAGCGTGATCGTGCCGGAAATGCGCTGCTCATTGGCTGTCGTCGCGCTCACGACCTCCTGCTGGATCGCGGCCTTGATGCCGTCAGTCTTGCGGATGGCGCTGACCACCATCGGCGTGATCGTATTGTAATAGAGCTGATCCATCTTCAGCAGATTGGCCGACGCCTTATCGAACCCGCTGGAATAACTGACCAAGCCTTTCTTGATCGATTCGAACAGCGCTGAAAGACTCGGCGCCATATCAAATTTTTCCATCTCGGTGATCTGTTGCTGCGCGTTCTTCACGCTGTTGGCAAACAACGTCACATTGTCCTGGTCGCGACCTGCAAAGAACCGCCAGTTCGCCATCTGAACCAACAGAGTTTCGGATTGCAGGGTGGTCGCCCCTTGTGCGAATGGCGAGCTACGCGTCGCGAGCACGAGCTTCTTCAAGTCGGCCTGAAGCTTTTCACCCTCAGCAAGCAGCGCCTTGCGGCTGGCGAGCATCTCCTTGACGGTGTTACCGAGATCGACTCGCTTGCTCTTCAAATCGTTGATCGTCTTTTCGACTTCGCGATAGACCCCGCGACGCTCCTCCGAGCTCGCTTTGATCGTCTCCTCCAGCACACCACCGACCTGAGTCAGCAGCTTTTCGGCTTCAGCGAATGACGCCTCGTCCTGATCGAACGTATAGCGCAGCATCGCGCGGCGAAGCGCCTGGAGTTCCGCCGAAATCTCCATCGAGCGCATCGCATTGGCGGACTGGGCATTCATCGCCGAGACGTCGTCACGAATTTCCGTGAGCTTCCAAACGGCGAAACCCGCCATGCCCAACCCGAACAAGACGAGCGCACCGAAGCCCCCATACAGCCTGCCACGGATGCGGAGATTGAATAGCGACATGCGACGTGCCCTTCTTGGGAGAACCACCTGATAGCCGACCTTGCACGTCACGAATCGCGCCCGCAACGCAAGAGGCAATCTCGAATCCGATCATCGTTAGGTTGCGAGAACTTCGGGTTAATTTCAGCCGCGCAAACGCTTTAAAGTGGAATGACTTTTTGTCGCGCGTGTCATCGTTTGACTCACCAAAACAAACAGCCCGGACGCGATGACGCATCCGGGCTGTTTGCTAGTTGTATCTTACTCGTCGGGCGAACGCGCGTGATCGTGTGACGTTTTGTCCTATGCCGCGCGAACGGAGTCCAGAAACTTGCCGACTTCGCGCTTCAACCGCGCGCTTTCGCCGGACAGCGATTGCGCAGCGGACAGGACTTGCGACGACGCTGAACCCGTGTTGCTCGCGCCGCGCTGCACATCCAGAATGTTCGAGCTCACCTGCATCGTGCCTTGCGCCGCCTGTTGAACGTTGCGCGAAATCTCCTGCGTCGCCGCGCCCTGCTGCTCGACGGCAGATGCGATGGTCGACGCGATCTCCGACATGCGGCCGATGGTGTCGCCGATTTCCTTGATGGCGCCGACCGACTCTTCGGTCGCGGCCTGGATGCCGGAGATCTGGTGACTGATGTCGCCGGTTGCCCTGGCCGTCTGTTCGGCGAGCGCCTTCACTTCCGATGCAACAACCGCGAAGCCGCGACCGGCATCGCCGGCGCGCGCCGCTTCGATGGTGGCATTGAGCGCCAGCAGATTGGTCTGGCCGGCAATCGTGTTGATCAGCTCGACAACATCTCCGATCCGCGCGGCCGCCTTGGCAAGCTCAGCCACGCGATCATTGGTCTTGCGGGCCTGTGCCACCGCGGAGTTGGCGATATTGGCCGACTCCTGAACCTGACGGCTGATCTCGTTGACCGAGGACGACATCTCCTCGGTGGATGACGCCACCGCCTGCACATTGGTCGAGGCTTCGTCGGAGGCCGCGGCCACCATGGCGGTGAGCTGGCGAGATTGCTCGGCGGTCGCAGTCAGTCCGCCCGCCGATTCTTCGAGCTGGCTCGAGGCCGATGACACGTTCTCGACGATGCTGCCGACAGCGCCCTCGAAATCGTCCGCGAGACGGATCATGTCCCGGCGGCGCTGAATCGCTGCCTGCTGGTCCTGCGTCAGCTTGGCTTCGGCCTCGGCGCGTGCCTTCTCCTCGGCCCGTACCTTGAAGGTCTCGACTGCGCGTGCCATGTCGCCGACCTCGTCCTTGCGTGCGAGACCCGGCAGCACCACGCTGAAATCGCCGTCCGCGAGCCGCTTCATACCCGCCGTCAGGCCCGACAGAGGGCCAATAATGCCGCGCGCGATCAGGAAGGCGATCGCTAGACCGACCACAGTAGCGACGCCGGCCACGATCTGCTGCAGCATGCTCGTCGTCGACATGCGGTTGCTGGTTGCGGCGACGGTCTGCGACTGAACCTGCTGGATGTCGGATTTGATGGTCTCGACCTTGCCGATCGCTTTCACGACGGTCGGGCTGATCGACTTGTTGAAGATGCCGTCTGCCGTCTGCAGGCTGGCGGCAGCCTTCTCGAACTGGGCGGCGTAGCTCTTCAGGTTGTTGCGGATGGTGCCGAACAACGCGCTGAGCGTCGGCGGCATCTGCATCTTCTCCATTTCGCCGATCTGCTGCTCCGCGATGCGGACGTGATCCTTGAAAGATTCGATATGTTTCTCGTCGCGGCTGACGAAGAAGCGCCAATTCGCAATCTGCACCATGAGTGTATCGGATTCGAGCTTGGTCGAACCCTGGCCATACATGGTGTTGCGCGTGCTGATCACCAGCTTGCGCAGGCTAGATGACAGCTTGTCGCCGGCTTCCTGCAGCACTTCCCGGCCGGCGACCATCTGCTTGATGGCCTCGCCAAGCGCCTGGCGCTGCGCCTTCACGTCGGCGACGTCCTTCTCGATGGTGCGGTAGGCGGCGCGGCGCTCTTCCGAACGACTGGTCTTGATCACCGTGTCCAGGCTGGCGGTGACGCCGGCGAGACGCTTGTCGGCATCCGCAAGCGCCGCTTCATCCTGATCGAACGAATAGCGCAACACGGCACCGCGGATCGCGTGCAGTTCGGAGGCGATCTCCGAGGCCCGGATCGTGTTGGCCGAAAGAATATTCAGGGAGTCGACCTGCGTTCCAACTTCCGTCATCTGCCAGACGGCAAATCCCGAACTGGCGAGACCAAACAGGACCAGCGCGCCGAAACCACCATAGAGGCGACCGCGGATACGGAGATTGAGCAGCGACATCATTGGCTTCCTAGGTAGGATCTGATCTGGCTTCGGCGACGGGCGCCGTCTTCGTTGCTGCTTCCCCCATCATGGGAGGAGCATGAATTTATGCGGCGCGGACGGAGTCCAGGAACTTGCCGACTTCGAGCTTGAGCCGCGCGCTTTCGCCGGACAGCGACTGTGCCGCGGACAGCACTTGCGTCGAAGCTGATCCGGTCGCGCTGGCGCCACGCTGTACATCGGTGATGTTCGACGTCACCTGCATCGTGCCCTGCGCTGCCTGCTGAACATTGCGCGAGATCTCCTGGGTTGCCGCGCCCTGCTGCTCGACAGCAGAGGCGATGGTCGAGGCGATCTCGGACATGCGGCCGATAGTGTCACCGATTTCCTTGATAGCGCCGACGGATTCCTGGGTCGCCGCCTGGATGCCGTTGATCTGGTGGCTGATGTCGCCCGTCGCCTTGGCGGTCTGTTCGGCGAGCGCCTTCACCTCGGACGCAACCACCGCAAAGCCGCGACCCGCATCGCCGGCGCGCGCCGCTTCGATGGTGGCGTTGAGCGCCAGCAGGTTGGTCTGGCCGGCAATAGTATTGATGAGCTCGACGACATCTCCGATCCGGGCCGCAGCCTTGGCAAGCTCCGCCACGCGGTCATTGGTCTTGCGCGCCTGCGCCACGGCGGAGTTGGCGATATTCGCAGATTCCTGGACCTGCCGGCTGATCTCGTTGACCGATGACGACATCTCTTCGGTCGATGACGCCACTGCCTGCACATTGGTGGACGCCTCGTCCGACGCAGCAACGACTGCAGCGGTCAGCTCCTTGGCCTGTTCAGCCGTTGCCGTCAGCGCGCCCGCGGACTCCTCGAGTCTGTTCGACGCCGAGGAGACATTGTCGACGATATTGCCGACGGCGCGTTCGAACGTCCCGGCGAGCTCGACCATTTCGCGCTTGCGCGACGCCGCGGCCAGATTGTCCTGGTCGAGGCGCGCCGCAGCTTCATCGCGCGCCTTCCGTTCGGCGTTTGCACGAATGACCGTAACTGTCTTGGCGATATCGCCGATTTCGTCGCCGCGCTTGGCGCCGGGGATGACGACATCGAGATCGCCGGCCGCCATCTTGCCCATGGCGCCGTTCAGGCGCGTCATCGGCCGTGCGACGCCGACGAAAGAGAACACCATGGTGCAGATCAGCACCAGCACGACCGCGAGGCCGAGCGCGAGATTGACCTGGCCGGATCGTGCCATTTCCTCGGCGGCCTGCGCCCGGGCCTCTCCAACCGCAGCCTTGGCCGACGAGACCGATTGCGCGACCAGTTGAGATGCTGCCGCAGCGGCGGGCGTGATTTTGGTGCGGACGATATCGGTCTTCTGGTCGTTACTGCCGATCGCTTCATCGGTGGCCGTCATGAACTTCTTCATGTCGGTGCCGAGCTGGATCAGGCCGCTCTGCACGAGCTCGCTGTCTTCGAACACGCTGGCCTTGGCCAGCGCATCGGTGAGGATCTTGGCCTTGGTGATGATCTGGCCCTTCTGCGTGACTTCATTCATCGACGCATAACGCCATGCGGCTGCCTGCACAGCGTTGATGGCATTGTCCGCGATCTTGAGCTGTCCATCGACTTCAGGCCAGTTCGTCGCCTCGGTCACGGCAGTGGTGAGGCGCAGCTGGTCGAGATGCCGGTTCCAGTCGATGACGGCGACGTTGCGGTTGCGATAGAGCTCGAGCAGTTTCTTCTGCAGACCGACGATCTCGTCGGCAGCGGCGAGATAGGTTGACGTCAGCGATTTGATCTTCGCGAAATTGTCCTTGTATTCCTGCTTGGTCGCCAGGGCGGACGCGGCATCGATGATGCGGTCCTGCGCAGCCTTGGCGGCCCTGATCTCGGCCGCGTTCTTGTCAATCTCGGGCGTCGTGATGGCCATACGCAGGCCTTGACTGGCCACCTGCATGGCGCGCATCTGGCCGTCGGCCTCCATCGCGCTATCGGCGATTTTCTGCTGCACATCAGCCAGACGATTGACCTCCGAGATCGCGCTCTCGGTCCTCATCTGGTTTGCGACAACGCCCGCCGAGAGCAAGATGCCAACGAGACCGGCAAGACCCAATTTGTTGCCGACACTGTTGATCTTGATCATGCGATGCACTTTCCGGAGAAGGGCCAAGTCAGGACGCGCGCAAGCATGGCTCGCGCAGCCTCGGCTCGGGTCGTTGGATGACGGTCAGAGAAGCATTGGGCAGAGGCAGAGAACGGGGCGTCGCGGAATTGTCCGTGAGGACAAAGACCCGATCGCTCCGGTGGAGTTCAATCAGCGGACCAACAGGCCCTCGCCCTCACGGTTGAAGGATACCACTCCATTTCTGACACATTCGTTAATTGCCCCGTCATGCAGCATTCAAGAATCTGCATAAACTTGAGGCACAAGCGCCACACTGCATGCGTCAGTGCGCGAGGATCTTCGACAGGAACTGCTGCGCCCGATCGCTGCGCGGATGGCCGAAGAAGTCTTCCTTCTGCGCATCCTCGACGATCTCGCCGGCATCCATGAAGATGACGCGGTTGGCGACCTTCTTGGCGAAGCCCATTTCGTGGGTCACCACCATCATGGTCATGCCCTCCTTGGCGAGTTCGACCATGACGTCGAGCACTTCGTTGATCATTTCGGGATCGAGCGCCGAGGTCGGTTCGTCGAACAGCATGCAGATCGGATCCATCACCAGCGCGCGCGCAATGGCGACGCGCTGCTGCTGACCGCCGGAGAGCTGGCCGGGATATTTCTGCGCATGCGCCGTGAGGCCGACGCGCTCTAGCATTTTCATCGCCTTGGCCTTCGCCGCATCTTCCGAGCGGCCGAGCACGATGGTCTGGCCAAGACACAGGTTCTCGACGATCTTCAGATGCGGAAACAGTTCGAAGTGCTGAAACACCATGCCGACGCGTGAGCGTAGCTTCGGCAGGTCCTTCTTCATCGTCGTCACATTCAGTCCATCGACCATGATAGTGCCCTGCTGCACGGGCTCCAGCGCATTCACGGTCTTGATCAGCGTCGACTTGCCAGATCCCGAGGGACCGCAGACGACGACCACCTCGCCTTTCTCGACGGCCGTCGTGCAGTTCTTCAGCACCTGGAACTGCGGGTTGTACCACTTGCTGACTTTTTCGATGGTGATCATGGGCATGATGAGCGACCGACAGTTGGAGGCAAAGACTGAAAGCGAAAGTGGCTAGCGGATGATGCTGATGCGCTTCTGCAAGCGCTTCACAAAGAATGACGCGGTGAAGCAGATCAGGAAGTAGACCAGCGCCGCGAACAGATACATTTCGGTGAGACGACCGTCGCGCTGCGCAACCTTGGACGCGGCGCCCAGGAAATCCGTGATCGACAGCACGTAGACCAGCGATGTGTCCTGGAACAGCACGATGGTCTGCGTGAAGATCACCGGCAGCATGTTGCGGAACGCCTGCGGCAGCACGACATGGCGCATCACCTCGCGATAGTTGAGGCCGATGGCATAACCGGCCATCACCTGCCCCCGCGGCACCGACTGGATGCCGGCACGCATGATCTCCGAGAAATAGGCAGCCTCGAACAGCGTGAAGGTCACGATGGTCGAGGCGTAGGCGCCGACCTGTACCGGCTGATCGGAGCGGATGATCCACTGTCCGACATAGGGCATCAGGAAGTAGAACAGGAAGATCACCAGCACGAGCGGCAGCGAGCGCATCAGATTGACGTAGCTTACGGCGAAGCCCGACAGCACAGCACTGGACGACAGCCGCATCATCGCGATCAAGGTGCCGAGGATGAGACCGAAGACCGTCGCAATAGCCGTCAGCGTGAGGGTGAACGCCATGCCCTGCTGAAACAGGTAGGGCAGGCTGCGCCAGATGACGTCGTAATCGAAATTGCTGAACATCGCTTATTTCCCCTCGTTGAAGCCGGGGATCGCCAGGCGCTTTTCGAGAATGCGCATTCCGATCGTCACGACGGCGCTGAGAACGAGGTAGATGGCGGCCGCAGCCGAGAAGGCCTCGAACACCTGGAACGAGAATTCCTGCATGGACCGCGCCCGTGCCGTCAGTTCAAGCACACCGATGGTGAGTGCGGGCGCCGTGTTCTTGATGGTGTTGAGAAATTCGGAGGTCAGCGGCGGAAAGATGATGCGATAGGCCAGCGGAAGCAGGATGTAGCGATAGGTCTGCCAGGTGGTGAGGCCGATGGCCGTGCCGGCCATGCGCTGACCTTTCGGCAGCGCGTTGATGCCGGCGGTGATCTGCGCGGCGACACGCGACGACATATAGAAGCCAATCCCGAGCATCGCGGCGATGAACGGCCCGTTGCGCAGTTGCTTGATCCAGATGCCGAGATCGCCGGGCAAAAGTTCGGGAATGACGAAGAACCAGATGAACAGCTGCACCAGCAGCGGAATGTTGCGGAACATCTCGATATAGGCATTGCCGACAAACACCACCCAGCGCGCCGGCAGGGTCCGCATGATGCCGATCAGAGAGCCCATCACGAACGCGATGAACCAGGCGCAGAGTGCGAGCAGGATCGTGACCTGAAGGCCGCTCATCAGCGAGCCAAAATAGGTCCCCGTCGCATCAGGCGTCTGATCCCAGAAGATTCCCCAATTCCAGTTATAGTTCACGCATTCACCCCCACGCGCCGTCCACGCGAAAACCTGGCAACCTCAGGCAGAAACCCATGCAATGGCCGGGCCATTGCATGGGCAAGGTCGTCTTAGTTGGCTGCGTAGGCGTCGGGATCAGGCGAATCCGACGGGCTGGCGAACGCCTTCTTCTGCTCGGCTCCCATCGGAACGTTCAGATTGAGGCCCTTGGGCGGGATCTTCTGCGTGAACCACTTGTCATAGATCTTGGCGCCTTCCGGGCTCTTGTAGAGCTCGGCAGTGGCCGCATCGACAACCTTCTTGAACGGCGCATCGTCCTTGCGGAGCATGATGCCGTAGGGCTCAGCTTTCGAGAACGCGTCCTTGGAGATCACATAGGCGCTCGGATCGCGCGCACCGGCAGCAAGGCTGGCAAGCAGGATGTCATCCATCACGAAAGCCACAGCACGGTCGGTCTCGACCATCAGGAATGCCTCGGCGTGATCCTTGGCGGGAATGACGTTGATGCCGAGATTGCGGGCGGCATTGGCCTCGGTCAGCTGCTTGATGTTGGTGGTGCCGGAGGTTGAGACCACCGACTTGCCCTTGAGATCGTCGATCTTGTCGAGCTTGCTGGCCTTCTTCGAGACGAAGCGACTGGCGGTCAGGAAGTGCGTATTGGTGAAGGCAACCTGCTTCTGGCGATCGGCATTATTGGTGGTCGAGCCGCATTCGAGGTCGACGGTGCCGTTGGCAATCAGCGGAATACGGGTGGCCGAGGTGACCGGATTGAGCTTGACCTCGATCTTGTCGTTCTTCAGCTCTTTCTTCACCGCATCGACGATCTTGTAGCAGATGTCCATGGCGAAGCCGACGGGCTTCTGGTTGTCATCGAGATAAGAAAACGGCACCGAGGAATCGCGGAAGCCGATGGTGATGGCGCCGGCGTCCTTGATCTTCTTGAGCGTGCCGGTGAGCTCCTGAGCGCCCGCCTGCGTCGTGCAGACCGCCGCGGCGATCATGGTCCCCAACAGAAAAATTCGTTTCATAGTCCCTCTCCTCAACACAGTCCGATCTCACGCCGAACGACTCTCTTTCCGAGCGTCCCGGCGCGACCGCCCGGGATGCTTGCACAATCGGGGCCAAAACGGAATTGCCCGATCGGACGACAATAGTTTGTTCTGACATCCCGTTCCCGTACAACCCGGTCATGAGCAACGCCCTGCATGCGCTTTGTGACGCAGGCGCCGCCGGCGCCACGGAAAAGATCGATGATATCAGCCATCCCGGCCTGGTAATTGCCACCACGATTCTGGCCTCCAGCCTCGCCTTTATCGACGGATCGGTGGTGAATGTCGGACTTCCGGCCATTGCAGCAAGTTTTCAGGCTGATGCCGTCGACCTGCAATGGGTGATCAATGCCTATCTGTTGCCGCTTAGTGCACTTCTTTTGCTCGGCGGTGCAGCAGGCGACCGCTTCGGCCGCCGCAGGCTTCTGATCTGCGGAGTCGGCCTGTTCGCGCTGGCCTCGCTGGCTTGCGCTGTGGCGCCCAGCCTCCGTTGGCTGTTGGCTGCGCGTTTTCTGCAGGGTGTCAGCGCGGCGATGCTGATGCCGAACAGCCTGGCGATCCTCGGCCAGACGTTTTCCGGCGAAGCCAAGGGCCGCGCTATCGGCATCTGGGCTGCCAGCGGCGCTGCCGCCGGCGCGCTCGGACCGGTGTTGGGCGGATGGCTGATCGACATCGGCAGCTGGCATCTCATCTTTCTCATCAATGTGCCGATCGCATTGGCCGCAATGGCGCTTGCCTGGCTAGGCATCCCCCGCGATCGACACGACAGCGACGAGCCGCTCGATAGTCTCGGCGCCATCCTCGCGACTGTGGGACTTGGCCTGACGACCTGGAGTCTGACCGAAGCTACGTCACATGATTGGACGGGTTTCACGCTTGGCACGCTCGTCGCAGGACTCCTGCTCTTGCTTGTGTTCGTGTGGATCGAAGGCCGTAAGGGCGAACGCGCGATGATGCCGCTCGCACTGTTCGGGTCGGCGAGCTTCGTCGGCCTGACGCTGCTGACATTCTTGTTGTACGGCGCACTCGGCGGGCTGTTCGTCCTGATGCCTTTTCTCCTGATCGAAGCCGCCGGCTACACGGCGACACAGGCCGGTGCCGCGCTGCTGCCCTTGCCGCTTGTCATCTCTTTGACATCACCGCTCGCTGGCTCGCTCGCAGCTAGAACCGGCCCGAGGATCATGCTGACGCTGGGACCGGTGATTGTGGCGATGGGTTTTCTGCTGGCGCTCCGGATCGGTCCCGACACCAGCTACTGGACCAGCGTCTTCCCCGCCATGGTCGTCATCGCCATCGGCATGGCCGGCGCTGTCGCACCTCTGACGACGGCCGTGCTGATGTCCGTCGATGCGCGTCACACCGGGTCTGCATCGGGCTTCAACAGCGCGGTCGCACGCACGGGCGGTCTTGTGGTCACGGCGCTGATCGGATCGGTTATGGCGGCAAAGGGGCCGGCGCTGATCAGCGCCTTTGCAGCAGCGACGGTCGCGGGTGCTGTGCTTTGTGTCGCAGCCGCGCTCAGCGCATTCCTGCTGATAGCGGCGCGGCCGCAGCCGTGAAGGCCCCACGCTGCCTGCGAGCGGCCACTGCCTCGCCGAAGGCCTGAAAGAGCGTCCGGTTGATCGGGTTGATCTGCGGATCATATTCGGCGTGCCATTGCACACCGAGCGCGAAGCTCGGCGCATCGGCAATGCGGATGGCCTCGATGGTGCCGTCCTCGGCAATACCCTCGATCACCACTCGCTCGCCAGGGACATCGATGCCCTGACCATGCAGGGAATTGACCGTGATGGTCTCGCGCCCCAGCAGGCTGGCGAAGGTGCCGTTGCTGGTCAGATGCACGTCGTGGCGATCGGCAAATACGACCGCCGGATCGGGATGGATCTCGCCGCTCTCGAGCCGCGGCATGCGATGATTGATGCGGCCAGGAATCTCGCGGATCTCGGGATGCAGCGAACCGCCGAACGCAACGTTCATCTCTTGCAATCCGCGACAGATGCCGAAGATCGGGACCCCGCGCGCGACACAAGCTTCGATCATGGCCAGAGCCACCGCATCGCGGCCATTGTCATAGGGCTCGTGACGGGCATGGGCTTCCATTCCGAACCGGGTCGGGTGGACATTGGCCCGAGCGCCGGTGAGCAGGATGCCATCGACCAGATCGAGCACCTGGCCGATATCGGTAATGTCGGGGGTGCCGGCAAACATCATCGGCAGGGCATTGGCCACTTCCGCGACCGCACGAAGGTTGTTTTCTCCGACCGCCTGGACGGAGAACCTGTTCTCAATGCGATACGCGTTGCCGATCACGCCGATTACCGGCCGGGTCTTCGTTGGCATCAGCTTCCGGTCGAAAAGTGCTGGACCGTTGAGCTATAACCGAGTCACGGCGTGAACACGACTGGTTCCGAAATAAAACTGTCACCAGGTGGAGCATCCGGGAAAGAAACGTCTACCGACGCCTGAGAAGGCGCCAATCCGGCAGTTTTCGAAAGTGTGAGGTGCGTTTGGATGGTGGGCGCGACAGGGATCGAACCTGTGACCCCTTCCATGTCAAGGAAGTGCTCTCCCGCTGAGCTACGCGCCCTAAGAACCGGTCGTTACGGGTGTGGGGTCTATAACGGGTCAAACCCGGACAAGCAAGGACGGCGGAGGGCCAATCCTTGCCTGATTTGCAGGAAATCCAAGAAAGAAATCCAGGAAAGCGGGCTGCCCTCAGGCCGCCAGCATCTTGTTCACTTCGCTGACCAATTCGCGCAGGTGGACCGGCTTGGACAGAACCTTGGCGTTTTTCGGCGCTTCCGAGTCGGAATTCAGCGCCACGGCGGCGAAACCGGTGATGAACATGATCTTGATGTCGGGATCGAGTTCGCTGGCGCGGCGCGCCAGTTCGATCCCGTCCATCTCCGGCATCACGATGTCCGTTAGAAGCATTTCAAAGGGTTCCTCGCGGAGTCTCTGATAGGCTGACATCCCGTTATCGTGGTGCGACACCTGAAAACCGGCGTTTTCCAACGCCTTCACCAGGAAGCGGCGCATGTCGTTGTCGTCTTCTGCGAGAAGGATTTTGTGCATGGCGGTTGGACGTCGAACCCGAATGAGAGGACCTGTTCGCCCACTAAGCCCGAGGTCTGGTAAATTTCGGGTGAAGGTGATCAGCGCAGACTGTGCATAAGCGTCTCAAGATGGTGCGCCAGAACGTCGTGAAACACAACAAATGAGCGCGTTTCTCGCGATCGCCGCGCCTGCGGAAGGTTTTTAACTTGGCAGACTTGTTTCGGTTATCGACAATGCAGCCTCACAAAGCGCCGGTTTTCTGCCAGACTGGGCAAACCGAAGAACGCGGCTGCAGGGACGATGCGCGACGATGACCCAGTTTGACGGTGAGCTGTCGCCTCCCTTCGAGATCGTCGAGCCGGCCAACTGGCGCGCCCCGATCATTTTCAATTCCCCGCATTCCGGCTCGGTCTATCCAGCGGAATTCCTCAGTGCGTCCCGCATTGACGTGACTGCGCTGCGCCGCTCGGAAGATTCGTTCATGGACGAATTGATCGCCGGATTGAGCGATCGCGGCTTCCCGGTGGTCCGGGTGCACTTCCCGCGCTCCTATGTGGACGTCAATCGCGAGCCCTATGAGCTCGATCCGCGGATGTTCAACGGCCGCCTGCCTAGTTTCGCCAATACCCGCTCGATGCGGGTGGCCGGCGGTCTTGGCACTATTCCCCGGGTGGTCGGCGACGGCCAGGAGATCTACCGCGAGCGGCTGGACGTCGATGACGCCCTCACCCGGATCGAGGCGTTGTACAAGCCGTACCATCGCGCCCTGCGCCGCCTGATCAACAAGGCGCACCAGACATTCGGCACGGTGATCCTGGTGGATTGCCACTCGATGCCCTCGATCGGAATTTCCCGCGAGGAGCCGCGCCGCCCGGACGTGGTCGTCGGCGACCGATATGGCACCAGCTGCGCCACTATCCTGGCCGAGGTGGTCGAAGACACATTCGGCGGCCTCGGCTATTCGCTGGGCCGTAACAAGCCCTATGCCGGCGGCTTCATTACCGAGCATTACGGCAACCCGGCCAGTGGGCTGCACGCCATCCAGATCGAGCTGAACCGGGCGATCTATATGGACGAACGCCGCCGTGAGCGAACCGCGCGCTTCGATCAGATTGCTGCCGATTTTACCGTCCTGGCCGATGCGCTGGCGAAGATCCCGCTGGACAGCCTCGGCCCGTTCCAGGCCGCCGCCGAATAGGCTGGGGCCGAACGGCTCGCCGGGTTCGAACCTTCACTCAATCAGGTGGGGTATTTGGAACCGTGACCGCCGGGTCACGGCAGCGCTTATTTCGTGCGACAAATTGTCAATTTTCGCTGGATTTAGAGATGGGGCAGAGTTTTACCACCGGGATTAATGCAACTTTAGGTTATCCCCACCAGCGTGGTTCCGCGGATTGGAACCGCGTAAAATGGCAGGAGAGAACATGAAGAACATCATCAAGAAATTCTGGTCGGACGAATCGGGAGCGACTGCGATCGAATACGGGCTAATCGCCGCCGGCATCTCGCTGGCCATCATCGCCGTCGTCAACGGCCTCGGCACCAACCTCAACGGCAAGTTCACCGAGATCAACGGGTCGCTGAAGTAACCGCCACGACGTGGACACCGGCTTGAGGTTCTCAGCCGAATAAGTCTTGCTTGATGACTGACGTCGCAATGGGCCCGAGGCTGTCGGGGTGCCAGGCGACGAACAGGCCAGGCGACATAAAGACAATCGCCGGCAGCCACGTCGGCACGCCGTGATGCAAAACTCCTCCGACAAGAAAAAAGGGCCGCTTGCGATAGCAAGCGGCCCAAGTCTAGGGAGGAAACGCCCAAGGAGGGCAGCGATAGCGCAAGCGCTACCGCACCGCAACAATATGCAGCCGCGACGCACCAAGTGCAAGAGTTTTCGGGCAAATTTCCATGCAAATTTCGCATGGTGATCGCACCGTTCAGGCATAGGCGTCATAATTTCTATAAGTAAAATCAATGCGATATAGAAATGACAGTAGCTTTGACCTATTTAAGAAATGATCATATATTCATTCCATTGACCAATTTCTGATGCCGGACATCAGGAATCTTAGGGAAATCGCAATCCGATTCAGTGCTGTGGCTTAGGGGAATCGCAGAGAGATTTCGATCACCGCAGATGCGAGTCGTTGCCCTGCGCTGTATAGGAAGCGACACGTCCCCATCCAGCAGCCGCAACAAAGGACCTCTCCGTGACGGTCATCGACTTCAACGCCTTCATTGGTCGTCTTGCGACCTCGTCGGGCGAGACCATCCTGCCGTTCTTTCGCACCTCGCTGAGTATCGACAACAAGAACAGCACCGATTTCGACCCGGTCACGGAAGCCGACCGCGCCGCCGAGGCGGTGATGCGCCGGCTGATCAAGGCCAACTTCCCCCAGCACGGCATTGTTGGCGAGGAATTCGGTACCGAACGCGAAGACGCCGAATATGTCTGGGTGCTCGACCCGATCGACGGCACCAAATCCTTCATCTCCGGCTTCCCGATCTGGGGCACGCTGATCGCGCTGCTGCATCGGGGCACACCGGTCTATGGCATGATGCACCAGCCCTATATCGGCGAGCGCTTCAGCGGCGACAGCGGCTCGGCGCGCTACCAGGGCCCCAACAACACCACCCGCAAGCTTGCCGTGCGCCGCTGCGCATCGCTGAAGGACGCCACGCTGTTCACCACCAGCCCGCGGCTGATGGGCGACGCCGATCGCGCAAAATTTCACGACGTCGAAAAAGGCGTGCGGCTGACGCGCTACGGCGGCGATTGCTATTCCTATTGCATGCTCGCCGCTGGCCATCTCGACCTCGTCATCGAGACCGAGCTGAAGCCCTACGATATCGCAGCCCTGATCCCGATCATCACCGGCGCCGGCGGCGTGGTGACAACGTGGGAGGGCAAGCCCGCGCAGAACGGTGGCCGCATCGTCGCCGCCGGCGACCCGCGCGTGCATGAGGCGGCGCTGAAGATCCTCAACGCCTGATCGGGAACTGCTACGCCCGCGCTGCAGCCCGCAGATGCTCGATCATCTGCTGCGCGGGACGGGATAACGTCTTCAGGCTGCGAAAGCAGATCGCCAGTCTGCGGTTCGCCCAGGGATCGCGAATGCGGATCAGCGCCAGCGCCGTTGACCGCGCGCAGCGCCGTGCGGCGACTTCCGGCACAATCGCAATGCCGACCCCCGCCGCCGCCATCTGACACATCGCATCGAAATCCCGCATCTGCGCTCGGTAGCGCAGTCGCGCACCCAGCTTCGCCGCATATTTGCCGATGTGGTTCTGCAGCGCGGTCGCGTTGGTGAGGCCGATGAAGTCGCGGTCGATGATCTCATGGAAATCGATATGTCGCCGGCCGGCGAGATCGCTGCGCGGCGCCGTCACCAGCATCAGCCGGTCTTCGTTGAAGGTGAAGCGTTCCAGACTGTCCGGCAGCGTATGCTCGGCAGCGAAGCCGAAATCGGCGATGCCGGCGGCGATCGCCTGGGCGATATCGGCGCTCTCGCGCTCCTCGACCTCGAGGCTGACATTGGGGTGCTCGCGCAGGAAACTCGCGAGCGCCTTCGGCAGATGTTCGGACAGGCCCACCGTATTGGCCAGCATCGACACACTGGCCTTCATGCCATTGGCATAGGCCGCCATGTCGCCGCGCATGGTCTCGACATTCTGCATTACGATGCGGGCATGGCCGAGCAGGCTCTCGCCAGCCGCCGTCAGCGTAACGCCGCGCCGGCCCCGTTTCAGCAATGGCACGCCGATCGTCGCCTCCAGCCCCTTGATTCTCGCACTAGCCGAAGCCAGCGCCAGATTGGCAGCGGCAGCACCCGCGGTGATACTGCGCGCCTCGGCCACCGCGACGAACAGCCTGAGATCGACAAGGTCGGCATGCATGGTGTTCTCCGCGCCAGCCTTCGTTAAAGACGAAGGCTTTCTCCGTAACCTCCAGATTGTGCCTGTCCAGCCGATCGGTCAATGTGCCTGCATCATGTTCGATTCCTCACTCATTCTGATCGCTGCAGTCTTCGCGCTCGCCGGCTTCGTCAAAGGGGTCATCGGCCTCGGCCTCCCGACCGTTTCGATGGGCCTGCTCGCCGTCGCCATGCCGCCGGTGCAGGCGCTGGCCATCGTCATCGCCCCCGCGATCGTCACCAATATCTGGCAGACTTTCGTCGGCGGCTATTTGCGCGACATCATCCGCCGGCTGTGGCCGCTGATGCTCGGCACCGCTTTCGGTATCTGGAGCAGCGGCGGGCTGATGACCGGCCCCTATGCGCGCTACGGCACCGTCGTGCTCGGCATCCTGCTGGTGATCTATGGTGCCATCAGCCTCGTGAAATTCCAGCTAAGCGTCGCAAAACAGAACGAAGGGTGGGTCGGCGGCGTCGTCGGCCTTGTCACCGGTGTCGTCGCTGCCGCCACCGGCGTGCAGGTGATCCCGTCGATGCCCTTCATGCAGTCGATTGGCATGGAAAAGGACGAGCTGATCCAGGCGCTCGGTGTCTATTTCACCGTCTGTACTCTCGCACAGGCCTTCAACCTCTCCAGCGCCGGTCTGCTGAATGCCTCCATAGCGCTGTCGGGCCTCGTTGCCATGGTGATGGCCTTTGCCGGCATGTTCATCGGCCAGATGGTGCGTATGCGGATGCATCCCGACCAATTCCGCCGCTGGTTCCTGATCGCGATGATGCTGCTCGGCGTCTATCTGGCCGGCGTCGAGACGTGGGAAATTCTGAAGTAACTAACGCGTCTCCAGCATCGCCACGCGGATGCCGAGATAGATGAAGACGCCGCCGAGGGCGCGGTTGATCCACATCATTGCCTGACTGGATCGCCGGACGCGGCTGGCGGCTTTGGCCGCGACAATGGCCGTGCCGAGCCCCCAGATCGTGCCCGTGCTGATGAAGATCAGCCCAAGTACGATGAAAGCCAACGCCTTGCTGGGCGCATCCACGTCGACGAATTGCGGCAGGAAGGCGAGAAAGAACAGCGCCACCTTCGGGTTCAGCGCGTTGGTGAAGGCGCCCTGCCAGAACACCTGCCGAAGCGACAGCAGCGGCTTTTCCGCAGCGTCGTTCGTTGCAACTGTCGATGCCCGCGCACGCAGCATCTGCACGCCGGTGTAAAGCAGATAGGCCGCACCGATCCATTTCACCGCTGTGAAGGCATAGGACGAGGCCGCCAGCAGCGCCGACAATCCGACCGCCGCGGCGAACACATGGACGAGGCATCCCGCACTGATCCCCAGCGCGGCCGCGACACCGCCACGCCAGCCCATCTGCACGCTGCGCCCGACGATATAAGCCGTGTCCGGCCCCGGCGTGATGTTGAGCAGGATGCCGGACAGGATGAAGAGCCAGAGGCCGTGAATACCAAGCATAGGATGTGTCCGTTATTTGAACAGCGGCGTCCCCGGCACGAATGCATCGAACGCCGCCCAGAATTGCTGCCGGTAGCGATCCTGTTCCTGCAGGATCTCGTGACGGGAGCCGGCGATCACCAGATGCGACCCGGCACGCAGGTGATAGGCGAATTCCTCGATGGCCGGCGTCGACACCACCTGGTCGTTGCTGGCCGCCAGCATCAGGATCGGCTGACGGATCTTCACGGGATAGCTGGCCTCGCGAAAGCCATGCATCCCACGGATCGCCGTATCGGCCCAGGCCACCGTCGGCGAGCCGATGCCGAGCGTTGCGTCCTCTTCGAGGATTGCCGCGTTGCGCGCATAGCGCACAGGATCGCTGGTCAGCTTGTTGTTGGGGAATGACGAGGTCCCGACCAGCTCACCATTGCCGCCGGGAATGTAGTTGCCGCCCTGCCCGGTCCAGCGCATGACACGCAACAGCAGCCGCGCCGGCAGCGAGGTCGAACGGCCCGGCAGATCAATCATCGGCGCCGACAGCACCATGCGATCGAACCAGCGCTTGCCGGAATGCGCCACACGCAGCATCACCGCGCCGCCCATCGAATGCGCCAGCGCGAAATAGGGCGGCGGGCAATCCGGCATCACCACCTGCTGCACGAAACTTTCGACGTCGATCTCGAAATCCGAGAAGCTGCGCACATAGCCCTTGCGGCCATCGCGCAACTGCCGCGACGAATGGCCCTGTCCGCGCCAGTCGATCATGGCCACTGCAAAGCCGCGGTCGCGCAGGTCGCGCACGGTCTCGAAATACTTCTCGATATATTCGCCGCGCCCGCTGAACACGCAGACCGTGCCCTTGCGCCCGGTCGTCGGCGCCCAGCGCGCAAAACGTAGCTCAGCGCCGTCCGGCGTCTTGATGGTGCCGGACACGGCCCCCTCGGGAACGGGGTTGGCGGGAATGGAGACGAGCGTCATGGCGGGGGACCGGTTAGGCGAAAAACGCGGGATTTCAAGGGCGGGAGACAGGTCGGCGCGAATCTTTCGGCCCCCCTTGCGAGCCGCCAGACCCCTCCCATATCAGCTTCATGCAGGCCTCTCTAGGCTGCATGACACGAAAGCCCGGCCCCTATGGCGGGCGGGTTATTGCAACAGTCGCTCAATGGAGGACTATCCAATGCGTAGCTATGATCTCACCCCGTTTTATCGTTCCACCGTCGGTTTCGACCGCCTGTTCAATCTGCTCGATCAGAGCACAGGTGACGCAGCGCCGGGCTATCCGCCCTACAATATCGAGCGCACCGGCGAGAACGAGTACCGTATCAGCGTCGCCGTTTCCGGCTTTGCGCAAAACGAACTCTCCATCGTCGCGAAGGAAAACACGCTGACGATCAAGGGCGAGAAGGCTGCCAACGAGAATGGCAGCAAGGCCGAAGTGCTCTATCGCGGCATCGCCGCCCGTGCCTTTGAACGCGCCTTCCAGCTTGCCGATTTCGTACAGGTGAAGAACGCCTCGCTCGAGAACGGCCTGCTTCATGTGGACCTCGTCCGTGAGATCCCGGAAGCCAAGAAACCCCGCAGCATTCCGATTTCCACCAGCGCCGCGAGCGCGCCGCAGGTGGTTGACGGCTCGGCCGAGAAAGTCGCCGCGTAACCGCGACTTTGTACTTGAAGTATGTGAACTGAAGTAAGTGTAGTTGTTGAACGAACGCCCCGGAGCAATCCGGGGCGTTTTTTCTTGATCCGGCCCGGACTATTCCAGCCCCTGGGCAGCCGGCGGCGTTTCCGCAGCTGGCGGTGTCGCAGGCTTTGCTTCTGTCGCCGGCGCAGCGACTGTCGGAGCAACAGCGTCTTTCTTCTCGGGCACTGCCGGTGTTGCCGGAGCAGCCCCGGTCGTTTCCGGCGCCTTCGTCTCGGCGGGCTTCTGCTCCGTCACGGCCGATTGCTGCACGGGCGCAGCGGCCGGCGGCGTTTCAGGTGGTTTGACTGCGACCGGCTTGGTCTCGGCCGGAGCGACAGGCTTGGCCGGCGCCGCAACCGCGCGCACCGGTGGCCGCTTCGGCAGCGGCACGCTCGTCGTGCGGCTGGCAACCTTCGGCGCGGGCGTTGCCGTCCCGGCTGTAAACGGCGGGCGGCGATATTGCGGCAGGGTCGGCACTGCGCCCTGCGGGCCGTAGCGCGTGTCGATTTCCTCACTCATCCGGTCGCCCATGCGATAGGCCGGAATGAAGCGCAGAATGCGTCCGCTCCGCGCATCGATCACCAGCCGGCCGTCCTCGCCGTCGAGATCGATCGCCGCGACCGTGTAGATGAGGCCGCGCTGCTGCGGCATGCCGAGGGCGGAGAAGCCGGCCTCGCGCAGGATCGAATAGACCTCACGCAGCGGCAGCACCGCCAGATCATAGCCACGGCGCAACACGCCATAGGGGCGCGGCTCCGCATATTCCACGGGCGGCATAGCCGCATAGGGACCGCCGACATCGGAGACCTGCGCCACAACGGCAACGTCGCCGCGCATCGGCGGCAGCGCCTGCGCCTGTGCAGCACCACTCGCCAGCAACAGACCGGCCGAGGCCAGACATCCCACAAGTACCTTCATTGCATGCTCCTTCGACGCCCCCGCGCCCGGAGAGTGTTCAACTTCCTGAACCTCACGCTTCGCTCGCCTGCCAGCACCGCTGCCACAGGCGTTAACGAGCACTGCGCAACCTCACCGCTGAATCCGGCAGCCCTTGGGCCAGCCTTTGGCCGGAACGCGGCACCTCCGGGCTGAATGTGTCCACGCCAGCTTGGACAATTTGGCATGCGTTGTTGCTATGCGACGACGGACTCAAGCGCGCTTGTGTGCTAGATAAAAATTTGGCAAAGTCCTGGTTAGGACAGCATCACTGTCGCAATTTTTGGTGGCAAATCCGGCACAGGGTTTGCAACATAAGCAGGCGTCGCGACTAAAAAACACGCCTGCTGAGACGAAATGCCTTTAAGGCGAGATATGGGGTGGCCGCCGGGGACGATGGGCACCACCAGTCTGAATTCTGAAAACGAGGCTCGCAAGACGCGCGAGCGGTAGCCCGAACGGGTTCCGCGAGCGTCAAAGGTGCGCCGACAAGGGTGGCAGAACCCCGACGGGGGTTGAGAGGACGAAGATGAGCGGATCAGAGCACGAGCGCCAATTGATCGAAACCGGCACGCATTCGGCGGCCCCGGCTATCAAATCGGCTAACGTGAAAGACACCGCCATCAAACCGGAACTCCATACCTACCGTCCGCCGGCGCTGGGCCTCTATGACCCGTCGCAGGAAAAGGACGCCTGTGGCGTCGGCTTCATTGCCAACATCAAGGGCCGCAAGTCGCATCAGATTGTGTCTGACGCGATCAGCATCCTGTGCAACCTCGAGCACCGCGGCGCCACCGGCGCAGATCCGCGCTTTGGCGACGGCGCCGGTATTCTGGTGCAGATCCCGCATAAGTTCTTCGTCCGCAAGACTGTGGAACTCGGCTTCAGCCTGCCGGAGCCTGGCCAATACGCCATCGGCGCGCTGTTCATGCCGCGTGATACCGCGTGGCGGAAAGTCATTCAGGGCATCATCGGCGACCAGATCAAGGCCGAAGGCCTGAAGCTGCTCGGCTGGCGCGACGTCCCGACCGACAACGCATCGCTCGGCGAAAGCGTGAAGCCGACCGAGCCTGCCAACATGCAAGTCTTCATCGGCATCGGCAAAGCCAAGATCGCCGACGAGGACGAATTCGAACGCCGTCTGTACATTCTCCGCAAGTCGATCTCGCAGGCGATCTATCAGCGCCGCGAGCGCGGCCTTGCCGGCTACTATCCGTGCTCGATGTCGTGCCGCACGATCATCTACAAGGGCATGTTCCTCGCCGACCAGCTCGGCAGCTACTATGCCGACCTGCACGAAGAGGATTTCGAAAGCGCGCTGGCACTGGTGCATCAGCGCTTCTCGACCAACACCTTCCCGACCTGGTCGCTGGCGCATCCGTACCGCATGGTCGCGCATAACGGCGAAATCAACACGCTGCGCGGCAACGTCAACTGGATGGCGGCGCGTCAGGCGTCCATCGAGTCCGAACTGTACGGCAAGGACATCAGCCGTCTGTGGCCGATCTCCTATGAAGGCCAGTCGGACACCGCCTGTTTCGACAACGCGCTCGAATTCCTGGTACAGGGTGGCTACTCGCTGCCCCACGCCGTGATGATGATGATTCCGGAAGCCTGGGCTGGCAATCCCCTGATGGATGAGCAGCGCCGCGCCTTCTACGAATATCACGCCGCGATGATGGAGCCGTGGGACGGTCCTGCCGCGCTCGCCTTCACCGACGGTCGACAGATCGGCGCGACGCTGGACCGTAACGGTCTGCGCCCCGCACGTTATCTCGTCACCAAGGACGACCGCATCGTGATGGCGTCCGAAATGGGCGTGCTGGCGATTCCGGAAGAAGACATCATCACCAAGTGGCGTCTGCAGCCCGGCAAGATGCTGCTGGTCGACCTTGTCCAGGGCCGTCTGATCCCTGACGACGAGATCAAGGCGACGCTGGCCGCAAGCCATCCCTATAGCGAGTGGCTCGAACACACCCAGATCGTTCTGGAAGAACTCCCGGACGCGGCGGCCAAGGGCCAGCGCTCCAACCTGCCGCTGCTCGATCGCCAGCAGGCCTTCGGCTACACCCAGGAAGACGTCACCATCCTGCTGACGCCGATGGCGTCGCAGGGCGAGGAAGCGTCGGGCTCCATGGGCACCGACACGCCGATCTCGGCGCTGTCGAGCAAGCCGAAGCCGCTGTTCACCTACTTCAAGCAGAACTTCGCGCAGGTCACCAACCCGCCGATCGATCCGATCCGTGAAGAGCTCGTCATGAGCCTCGTCTCGATCATCGGACCGCGGCCGAACCTGTTCGACCTGCAGGGCGTTGCCACCACCAAGCGTCTCGAAGTGCGCCAGCCGATCCTGACCGACCAGGATCTCGAAAAGATCCGCTCGATCACCGATGTCGCCGAGTCGCACTTTGTCTCGCGTACCCTCGACACCACCTTCCATGCCGGTTTCGGCGCGGCAGGCATGGAGCAGGTGCTGGATGAACTGTGCGCCCGCGCCGAAGCTGCGGTGCGCGAAGGCGTCAACATCATCATCCTGTCCGATCGCATGGCCGGCTCGGATCGCATTCCGATCCCGTCGCTGCTGGCCTGCGCTTCCGTGCATCACCACCTGATCCGCACCGGCCTGCGCACCTCGGTGGGCCTGGTCGTCGAATCCGGCGAACCGCGCGAAGTGCATCACTTCGCCTGCCTCGCCGGCTATGGCGCCGAAGCGATCAACCCGTATCTGGCGTTCGAATCCATCATCGCCATGAAGGACCGGCTGCCGGTGCAGCTCGACGACTATGAAATCGTCAAGCGCTTCATCAAGTCGATCGGCAAGGGCCTGCTCAAGGTCATGTCGAAGATGGGCATCTCGACCTACCAGTCCTATTGCGGCGCGCAGATCTTCGACGCCGTCGGCCTGCGTCAGGAATTCGTGACCAAGTACTTCACAGGCACCCACACCAAGATCGAAGGCGTCGGCCTCGCCGAAATCGCCGAGGAGACCGTGCGTCGCCACAACGAGGCGTTCGGCGAGATCCAGATCTACAAGACGGCGCTCGATGTCGGCGGTGAATATGCCTATCGCAGCCGTGGTGAAGACCATGCGTGGAATGCGGAGTCGGTGTCGCTGCTACAGCATGCCGTGCGCGGCAACTCGCAGGATCGTTATCGCGCCTTCGCCAAGATCCTCAACGAACAGTCCGAGCGTCTGCTGACGCTGCGCGGGTTGTTCAAGATCAAGACGGCCGAGGACGAGAAGCGCAAGCCTGTGCCGCTCGACGAAGTCGAATCCGCCGCGGACATCGTCAAGCGCTTTGCGACTGGCGCCATGTCCTACGGCTCGATCTCGCGCGAGGCGCATACGACGCTGGCCATTGCCATGAACCGGATCGGCGGCAAGTCGAACACCGGCGAAGGCGGCGAGGAGTCGGATCGCTACAAGCCCATGCCGAATGGCGACAGCATGCGTTCGGCGATCAAGCAGGTCGCGTCCGGCCGTTTCGGCGTCACCACGGAATATCTCGTCAATTCGGACATGATGCAGATCAAGATGGCGCAGGGTGCGAAGCCCGGCGAAGGCGGTCAGTTGCCCGGCCACAAGGTCGACGCGACGATTGCCGCCGTGCGCCACTCGACCCCGGGCGTCGGTCTCATTTCGCCGCCGCCGCATCACGACATCTATTCGATCGAAGACATCGCGCAGCTGATCTACGACCTCAAGAACGTCAATCCGACGGGCCAGGTCTCGGTCAAGCTGGTGTCGGAAATCGGCGTCGGCACGGTTGCCGCTGGCGTCGCCAAGGCGCGCGCAGACCATGTGACCATCGCCGGCTTCGAAGGCGGCACCGGCGCATCGCCGCTGACCTCGATCAAGCATGCGGGTTCGCCGTGGGAAATCGGTCTTGCCGAAACCCACCAGACCCTGGTGCGTGAACGGCTGCGTAGCCGCATCATCGTCCAGGTCGACGGCGGCTTCCGCACCGGCCGTGACGTCGTCATCGGCGCGCTCCTCGGCGCCGACGAGTTCGGCTTCGCCACCGCGCCCTTGATTGCGGCCGGCTGCATCATGATGCGCAAGTGCCATCTCAACACCTGCCCGGTCGGCGTCGCGACGCAAGACCCGGTGCTGCGCAAGCGCTTCACCGGTCAACCCGAGCACGTCATCAACTACTTCTTCTTCGTCGCCGAGGAAGTCCGCGAGATCATGGCCCAGCTCGGCTATCGCAACTTCGACGAGATGGTCGGCCAGGTGCAGATGCTCGACCAGTCGGCGCTCGTGTCGCACTGGAAGGCCAAGGGTCTCGACTTCTCCAAGCTGTTCGTGCGCCAGCCCGAACTGCCCGGCCAGAAGATCTATCACACCGAAGATCAGGACCATCACCTGGAAGCCGTGCTCGATCGCGAGTTGATCAAGCAGGCGCAGCCCGCGCTCGATCGCGGCGCGCCGGTGAAGATCGACACCAAGATCAACAGCACCAACCGTTCGGCCGGCGCCATGCTGGCGGGCTCGGTGGCCAAGATCTACGGCCATGCCGGCCTGCCCGACGACACCATCAAGGTGTCGCTGAAGGGCACCGCCGGTCAGGCCTTCGGCGCATGGCTGTGCAAGGGCATCACCTTCGATCTCGAAGGCGAAGGCAACGACTATGTCGGCAAGGGTCTCTCGGGCGGCAAAATCATCGTCCGCCCGCCGGCGCATTCCGCCATCGTGCCGGAGGAGTCGATCATCGTCGGCAACACCGTGATGTATGGCGCGATCGAGGGCGAGTGCTATTTCCGCGGCGTCGCCGGCGAGCGTTTCGCCGTTCGTAACTCGGGTGCCGTGGCCGTCGTCGAAGGCGCCGGCGATCACTGCTGCGAATACATGACCGGCGGCATCGTCGTGGTGCTGGGCAAGACCGGCCGTAACTTCGCGGCCGGCATGTCCGGCGGCGTGGCTTACGTGCTCGACGAAACCGGCGACTTCCCGAAGCTGTGCAACATGGCGATGGTCGAACTCGAACCGGTCCTCTCGGAAGAGATGATCGCCGAGAACACCTATCACCACTCCGGCGATCTCGAAGCCCATGGCAAGGTCGACGTGTTCGCCAACCTGCTCGACTCCGATATCGAGCGCCTGCATGTGCTGATCACGCGTCACGCAAAATATGCCGGCTCGGCCAAGGCTGCGATGATCCTCGCGGACTGGAAAACCTGGCTGCCGAAATTCCGCAAGGTGATGCCGGTCGAGTACCGCCGCGCACTGCGCGAGTTGAAAGCGAAAAGCGCCGAGGCCGAACCGCAGATCGCGATCGGCGCGTAAGGAAAAGGCCCTCATGGTGAGGAGGCGCGCAGCGCCGTCTCGAACCATGAGGGACAAATCACGCATCCTTCGAGACGCGGCCAAGTGGCCGCTCCTCAGGATGAGGACGGAATTTGGAACTTAAGAGTTCAGAGGCGTCAGTTGTAATGGGCAAGATCACGGGTTTTCTGGAAATCGATCGTCACGACCGCAAGTACGCGCCGGTTACCGAGCGCTTGAAGGGCTATAACGAGTTCGTCATTCCGCTCAGCGAGAAAGACACCCGCGACCAGGCCGCGCGCTGCATGAATTGCGGCATTCCCTATTGCCACGGCACCGGCTCGGTTCAGCCCGGCACGCCCGGCTGCCCGGTCAACAACCAGATCCCGGATTGGAACGACCTCGTCTATACCGGCAACTGGGAAGAAGCCTCGCGCAACCTGCACTCCACCAACAACTTCCCGGAATTCACCGGCCGCATCTGCCCGGCGCCGTGCGAAGCCTCTTGCACGCTGAACATCGATGACAACCCGGTCACCATCAAGACCATCGAATGCGCCATCGTCGACAAGGCATGGGACAATGGCTGGCTGAAGCCGCAGATCTCCGCCGTGAAGACCGGCCGCAAGGTCGCCGTGATCGGTGCAGGCCCCGCCGGCATGGCCTGCGCGCAGCAGCTCGCGCGCGCCGGACACGACGTCCATATCTATGAGAAGTTCGCCAAGGCCGGCGGCCTGATGCGTTACGGCATTCCCGACTTCAAGATGGAAAAGCACATCATCGATCGCCGCGTCGCGCAGATGGAAGGCGAAGGCGTCACCTTCCATTATGGCAAGGCTGTCGGCGGCACCTCGCCCAGTGCGATTGATCCAGCCGAACTGCTCAAAGAATATGAAGCCATCGCGCTGACCGGCGGAGCCGAGCATGGCCGCGACCTGCCGATCCCCGGCCGCGAATTCGACGGCATCCATTTCGCCATGGACTTCCTGCCGCAACAGAACCGCCGCGTCGGCAACGAGCCGCTCGGCGACATCAAGGAAATTCTCGCCGGTGGCAAGCATGTCGTCGTCATCGGCGGCGGCGACACCGGCTCCGACTGTATCGGCACCTCGCTGCGTCAGGGCGCGCTGTCGGTGACCCAGCTCGAAATCATGCCGGCTCCGCCCGAGCAGGAGAACAAGGGCCTGACCTGGCCGAACTGGCCGCTGAAGATGCGGACCTCGTCGAGCCAGGCCGAAGGCGCCAAGCGCGAATTCGCCGTGCTGACGCAAAGCTTTGAAGGCGTAGACGGCAAGGTCACCAAGCTGAACTGCGTGCAGGTCGACGACAAGTTCAAGCCGATCCCCGGCTCGGAATTTGCGCTGCAGGCCGACCTCGTGCTGCTGGCGATGGGCTTCGTCCATCCCGTCCACGAAGGCATGCTGAAGACCCTCGGCGTCGATCTCGACCAGCGCGGCAATGTCCGCGCCGCAACGACCGATTTCGCGACCTCGCTGCCGAAGGTGTTCTCCGCCGGCGACATGCGCCGCGGCCAGTCGCTGGTGGTCTGGGCGATCCGCGAGGGACGTCTCTGCGCCCGCGCCATCGATCAGGCGCTGATGGGAACGACGACGCTGCCGAGGTAATTCCGGACGATCAGAGCAAGTCTAAGCTTCAAGAGCCTCGATACGAAAGTATCGAGGCTCTTTCCTTATGACTCCCCTGCGTCTTCGCGTGCAAGGAACTAGACGTCAGCGCGGGGCGCCGTATCCTAAGAAGCTAGAAAGAACTATCGTGACGCGTCCAAAGTTTTTGCCAACGCGGCAAGATATTCGAAATACACATCTCTAATATGATTTGTGGATAGTTCCGCCCAAACACTTTTCTTAATAGCTCGAATTTCTTGCTCACGAACATCCTTCGCCATACCACCGAGCCTGAGCCACTCGCCTATTGAGTACAGCTTTCCTCGTTGCCCTTCTAACAACGCTTCATCAAAGCCCGGAAGGTCATAGCGACTTCTCGTATCATTGATGGAAGGTCGGAACGCTGCTATCTCGAGAAAATCCTCACCAGTAACAATGCCTGCATCGCCCTCCAGTAATTCATCGTAGCGTTTCCAAACTCCGTAGCCATCACCCTTCTGATGCTCAAGTTGCTTCTCACGCGCCCACTCATCGCTATCGCTGACAATAAAGCACCCTCGGTTTGCCAGCTCCATTACTGGCGTAATATTCCTGATGTCCTTAACACCTCTGGCATGACAGATTCCCGTCTTTGCAAAGACTTTGCTCAGCCCCGAATACTTTGAGGGCAACCGCTTAGTCGCCACCTGGAACAGTCGCTTGTCATTCCAACCCTCAAAAATGATATTCTTCTGATTCAAGCTCTCGAAGAGAGAGTACCCCATAGCGTTATAGATAACTTCTTCGTCTACAATATTTGATTCATTCGCGATCGAGATAACTGTCTTCTCGTTTTTCTTCGTCACAATAATGTGGCGATCAACACTCTCCCTATCGATCATGAAAATAGAGTGAGTACTGTAAATGACGTGATTTGTTTTCGATATCTCGATTAGCTCATCACGCAGAAAACGCGCGCCCGAAGGATGGAGGCTAATATCTGGCTCATCAATGAGCAAAATCGTATTGGACAGTTCCCCGCTTTTCACCTTTGCCGAGATCAACAAAAGAAAACTGACAAAACGCTTGAAGCCGTCGCTGCGCTTTGAAAAATCAAATCTGTTTTTCTCACGTACACCGGCAATTAAATTGGCCCCGTCCGGCACGAGCTCGAACACAATCGAGCGGTGCTCTTTCCAAACACTGCGGAAATGCACCGTCGTTTTTTCAGCGATTTTCGCAAAGAAGTTATGAAGGGTGTTTCGAGAGCCTGCACGAGCATCGCTCACCGCTTTTTGGATATTACTGACATCAGCAAGCGCAAACATATTCTTGAGCGGAAGACATGTATCCGGATCGGAAACAAAATCATCTAAGTTAATCGAACCGGGAAGGAGATTTTTTTCCGAGTACTGCCAGAACAGAACCTGCGGAAGCTGATTTTTGATTTGGGTGGTAACTAACACTCCCACTAAATCAACCAAATCGTCGGTCTCTGCTGGCTCTAACCAATCAGACAAATCTGGGCAATCGGCACCCCAGACCAGAACCATTTTTTTAAGAAGAACCTTGGATCCGTCCTTTCGCTCTAAAAGATAGTCGATTGGGCAAGAGGGCGAGGGCCTACACCAACCCGGATGGATGGCAATGTCGTTTTCAATTTCCCAGTATTCCGGTCTCTTTTTGCCCGAGAGGATATCAACTTCATAAAGACCAGACGCTCTCATTTCGACGAAACGCTTAAGCGTCAAATTTTTTTCCTTAGCGCGCGCAACTGGATTGTTCTTGCTTTTAGAAAAAATAGACTTGGAACTCGTCTCAATGACTTCTTCTATTTCATTTTTCTCGAGAGAGAATGAGAAGCGAACAAACGCTTCGGATATCGGATCTTCACTTGGGGAGGGCTCGCGCGCGTCATCGATGCGAGTCGGCACAAAAGTTCCCAGCGAAGAAATTGCCTTTAGAAGATTGGATTTTCCGGACTCGTTGATGCCGACCAAAACCCGACATCTGGGCATAAGCTCCAACTCGGCGTCTTCTATCGATCGAAAATTTCTTATCTGAATTTTCTCAATATTCATTGCTGCTCCCTGTGACCGATCGCTTGCTCATCGGGGAGCACTAGCGGCGACAGACCATTATACGCGTTAAAGTAGAGGGGCCTCTACCGAGAAAGACGGCTTTCGCACCGCTTGACATACGAGCAATTGAGACTATATTCCGCCAACCCTGTCCAACGAGGGGTGCTTCTCGAGGGCGTCCAGGCAGCCGACGGGACGCGCCACTGAATACAAGGTTGCGCCTTTCGGCGTTTCATCCCCCTCCCATCAAAGGGGACCACCGAAAGGCCAACTTGCGCGGCGACGCGGGACAGACGGCGCGTGCGCGCGTCGATCCCATTCACGGCCGGGACTCGCACAGCGCGACCTGCCGCGCGGCGCATCCCAGAGTGGGTAGCCAGCAACCCGCAGAGACGCTAAGCGGTATCATCCCGCCGATCTCTTACCTTCCAAACGTGTTGTCCCGTCCCGCATGAAATTCCTGCTTATTCCGCTCGGCCTCGTGGCGCTCGTCCCGCAGGCCCACGCCAGCGATGCCCGCTTCATGGCGGCCCTCGGCAAGCTCGATCCCAAGACCCGGCTGGAACAGGTCTGCGATTTCGAGGCGATGCGCCGGATCAGCAAGGGCGGTCCGCGCGTCGAGCGCGCCAAATCCGACGCACTGATGCCGCCGCAGCATCTCGGCAATACGATGATCGCCAAGGGCGGCGCCTATCGCGCGGGCGGCAAATGGATGCAGGTCGCCTTCACCTGCAAGGCGACGCCGGACCACAAGACGGTACTGGATTTCACCTACAAGACGGGAACGGTCATTCCGCCCGCCAAATGGCAGTCTTTAGGGCTCTGGAAATAGACTAGCCTGCCGGCGTCAGTGCTTGGGTTCGTTCTTGGTGAGCGCGCCGCTATGCGGATCGACATGGACCTCGAAGGTCCGGCCGTCCTTCACGACATCGGCTTCCCAATGGCCGTCGTCGGCCTCAAGCTCCCTGACCTCGGTATAGCCCAAGCTGCGCAGCCTTTCGGTGACCTGCTGTGCGGTCATCCAGTCCTTGCCGGGGGTATCTGCGGAAGCCCATGAGGGCAGCACGAGAACGAGCGCAACGGCGAGCAGCAGTGACTTCATGGTAAACCTCCCTGATTTGTCACAACAACTCCGGGATTGCCGCTTTGTTCGGCACAGGCCTTGGCTGCGGCCTCGCTGTTCACCCTGCCGCTAAAAGTTCCGGGATTTGCTTGACGTTAACGCCGGGCGGCGCTTGATGGCGGGATCGCGGCTGCCCGCTTGCGGCCCGAATCCGGTAGTATGTCGAGCGGGAACCCGGGTCTGCGGACCCTGCGATTGCGGTCGAGGCGCATGTCACAGAAGCCCAACTTGCCGAGATGGCGGATCGATCACTGGCGTGCCGAAAAGGGCACGCTGATGGTGCTCGCCGTGGCGCTGGGCCTGCTGATCGGCATTGTGGCGCCCGCGTCGGCGCAGTTCTTCGGTTTCGGTGGTCCGCAGCAACCTCCTCCGCGTCCGCAGCGCAATGTGCCGCAGGGCGGCGGTGGCGGCTTCGGCTGGTTTGGCGGCGGCAATGACAGTCCGTTTTTCGCGCCGTTCCAACAACAACAGGCGCCGAAGCGGGCCGCTCCGCGCGAGGACTATTCGCGCGCACCGTCGCCGGAAAAACGCGATGCCCCGGCCGAGCGCAACGTGCTGGTGCTCGGCGACAGCATGGCCGACTGGCTCGCTTACGGCCTCGAGGACGCCTATGCCGAACAGCCCGACATGGGCGTGATCCGCAAGCACAAGACCGTCTCCGGCCTGCTGCGCTATCAGCCGAAAGGCGATCCCGCCGATTGGGCGGCAGCGGCCAAGGGCATTCTCGCCACCGAGAAGCCCGATGCCATTGTCGTCATGCTCGGCCTCAATGACCGCGTCGCAATCCGCGAGCCCGACAAGGCCGCCGAGAAGAAGGGCGCCAAGAAGGACGAAAAGAAAGACAGCGCCGCGGAAGTGAAGCCCGGCGACAAGCCGGCGGAGCCGGAAGCTGACGATGCAGATATTCCCGATCCCGGTTCGATCGTGACCGAGCGCGGCGCGCGCGCCGGCGGCATGGTCGATTTCCGCGACGAGCGCTGGGGCGAGCTATACTCGAAGAAGATCGAGGAGATGATCAATGTCGTGAAGGCGAAGGGCGTCCCCGTGCTGTGGGTCGGCCTGCCGGCGGTGCGCGGCACCAAGGCGACCGCCGACATGCTCTATCTCGACAATCTCTATCGCGACGCCGCGACCAAGGCCGGCATCACCTATGTCGATATCTGGGACGGCTTCGTCGACGAGGCCGGCCGCTTCCTGCAGCAGGGCCCGGATTTCGAAGGCCAGATCCGCCGGCTGCGTTCGGCCGACGGCGTCTATTTCACCAGGGCCGGCGCCCGCAAGATGGCGCATTACGTCGAGCGCGAGATTACCCGTTTGCTCTCCGGCCGCTCCGCGCCGATCGCGCTGCCGAGCGAGCCTGCGACGCCAGACCTCAATGCCGTGCCCGGCGCGCCAGCGCCGCGTCCGCTGGCCGGCCCCATCGTGCCATTGGTCGCCTCCTCGGTCGGCACCGATCAACTGCTCGGCGGCCCCGGCGTGAAGCCGGTGAGTGTCGATGCACTGGTGGCGCGCGTGCTGGTGAAGGGCGAGCCGCTCGCCGCGCCTGCCGGCCGCGCCGACGACTTCGCCTGGCCGCGCCGCGAGATCGGCCGCGAACAGGCCAAGGGCGATGTGCCTGTGGCCGCAGTCACCCCGACCACATCAGGCACGAGCGGCACGACCGCTGCGGCGACCGGGCCGGACGGCATCGTTCCGGTGATGGCGCCGCCGGCCGCGCCGAAGAAAAAGCCGAAACCCGTCATCGCCACCGAAGCGCCGTCATCCTTCGGTAGTTTCTTTGGCTTCGACGATGCGCCGCGCCGCGCGCCCGTCCAGCAGGCGCCGCAGCGCCCCCGCCCGGCCCAGGCGCCCGGACCGCGGCCGCCCGCCAATGTCGGCCCCGCCGCCTCCGCCCCCTCCGGTTTCTTCACGCGCTAACCGCGCGAAAAATTCCGACGCGAAACTTCAGAGTCAAAAAAATCCCTCAGCCTTTGCGGGCTGAGGGATTTTCGCTTCTGGATATTTTCTGGGACGTTTTCTCAGATGCGATTGCTGACGCTTCTGCAGCGTCCGTTATGTCTGCCGCGATCTGCGATCAATAACCGAAACGGTTCGGACGACGGCGCGGCGGACGCGTCATCAGCATCGCCAGCGCAAAGCCGATACCGCCTGCGATGAGCAGCGAGCCCAGCGGATTATCGCGGACCTTGTCGGTGATCGCCTGCGTGCCGTCGCGATAGACGTCGCTGTCGAGTGCATCCTTGGCATAGCTGGTGGCGGCGTCCGATGCGTCACGCACGGCATCCTTGGCTTGGCCATACAGGTTCTGCACGGTGCCCGTCGCTTCGCGCGCGCGGCCCGAGGCTTCAGTCCGCTCATCGCCCGTGGCTCGGCCGATCACACCTTCAACCTTGCCAGCTGCATCCTTGGCTGCGCCCGCAATACGGTCCTTGTCCATGTCCATTACTCCGTGAGGAAATTCTCGCCGGTGTAATGCCCGAAGCCAGTACTGGTTCCGCCGCGATGCAGGCGCCGTGAATTTAAAGGATCAAACCGCCATCGACGACCAGCGTATGACCGCAAACATAGGATGACAGCGGCGACGCCAGGAACAATGCAGCGCCAGCCATATCGGCAGGCGTGCCGAGCCGCTGCAGCGGGATCCTGGCAATCGCGCCTTCCAGCCGCTTCGGATTCGCTGTCGTGACCTTTGTCATCTTGGTGTCGACGAGCCCCGGCGCGATACCATTGACGCGAATGCCGTCTTCCGACCACGCCTGCGCCAATGTGCGCGTGAGCCCAACTGCGCCGGTCTTCGACGCATTGTAGGAGGGATTTCCCTTGGTGGCGTGATAGGCCGCGGTGGAACTGACAATGATCAATCGGCCGTTGCTGGCCTTCAGTTGCGCGTGAAACTTCGTCGCGCAGCCCATCAGGCTCATCAGGTTGACTTCCATCACCTTGCGGAAGCCATCCATTTCGAATTCACCGCGGCGATAGATCACAGCACCCTGCGCGAGGATCAGCACATCCACCCGATCGAGCTTCGGATCGAAGGCCTCGATGGCCGACGCGCTGCCAACATCGAGCTGGCTGTAGCCGAGGCCGTCGAGATCGGAACCTTCATCGATCGTGTAGTCGCTGGCCTTGGCGCGCGTCCCGCAGACATGCACATGCGCGCCGCGCGCACGAAAGGCCTGCGCCATACCATTGCCGATGCCGCTTGATCCTCCGACGATGAACACCTGCTGGCCGCTGAAATCGAGTTCGTTCATCCCTGATCGTCCTTCTTGATTTTATCGGCGCATGTTTGACCGCGCCGGCGATCGGTGCAAGCCTTCAATCAAGCCTCATCATGAAGGCGCAAAATTCGGAGGATGCCTTGTCGGATTACAAACAACTCAGCCGCTCGGTGCGCGGCCTCACCGTTCTCGTCACCGGCGCTGCAAGCGGCATGGGCCGCGCGACGGCGCGCTTGTTCGGCGACGAAGGCGCCAATGTTGCCGTCACGGATATTTCGGCGGACGGGATTGCAGCAGTCGCGAGCGCGATCACATCAGGCGGCGGCAGCGCACACGCATGGACGCTCGATGTTGCCGATCCCGATCGCATCCGCACAGTGGTCAGCGACGTCGCCGCGCATTTCGGGAGTCTCGATATCATCGTCAACAATGCCGGCATCTCAGTTTCCACCGCGATCGACCAGGACGGCTATGACACCGCGTGGGATCGCGCCATCGCGGTGATGCTGACCTCGCACCAGCGCATCATCCGCGCCGCATTGCCTCACTTGCGCAAGTCGCCCTCGCCGCGGATCGTTAATATCGCGTCCACCGAAGCGCTCGGCGCCACCGCACTGCACAGTCCCTATTCCGCAGCGAAGGCCGGCGTCACCGGGCTTACGCGCTCACTCGCAGTGGAACTCGGCCGCGACGGCATCACTGTGAACTGCATCTGTCCCGGCCCGATCACGACGGGGATCACCGAACGCATCAGCGACGAGCACAAGGTGATCTTTGCCAAGCGCCGCACGGTGCTGCGCCGCTATGGCGATCCGGAAGAAGTCGCGCATATGACGCTAAGCCTGTGCCTGCCGGCCGCGTCCTATATCACAGGCGCGGTGATCCCGGTCGACGGCGGCCTCATGGCACGCAATGCGTAACGGCATTCACACCGGTTGACTTCGCACTTTGGGGGCGTAGCATTTTTCTCAAGCGGCACGGCATCGCTGGAAGCCGCAATCGAATGGGTCAACCATTCCACACGGAGGAAATCTGCAATGCCCGTGACGATCCGCAAACTACATCCCTTGTTCGTCGGCGAAGTGACCGGCGTCGACCTGACGAGGCCCATCAACCCCGATGACGCCGCTGCCATCGAGCGCGGCATGGATGACTACGCTGTTCTGATATTCCCCAAGCAGGATATCACCGACGAACAGCAACTCGCTTTCGCGCAGAATTTCGGCGAGCGAGAGAACCGAAAAGGCGGCTCCGTCACCAAGAAGGAAGACTACCGGCTGACATCGGGTCTCGCCGACGTGTCCAATCTCGGCAAGGACGGCAAGCCGCTGCCGAAAGACAGCCGGACACACCTGTTCAATCTGGGCAACTGCCTGTGGCACTCCGACAGTTCCTTCCGGCCGATTCCGGCGAAATTCTCGCTGCTGTCGGCACGCGTGGTCAATCCGAAGGGCGGCAACACCGAATTCGCTGACATGCGCGCCGCCTATGATGCGCTTGATAACGACACCAAGGCCGAGATCGAGGACATGATCTGCGAACATTCGCTGATGACCTCGCGCGGCGCGCTCGGCTTTCTCGACTACACTGACGAAGAGAAAGAGATGTTCAAGCCGGTGCTGCAGCGGCTGGTGCGCACGCATCCGGTGCATGGCCGGAAGTCGCTGTATCTGTCGTCGCATGCCGGCGCGATCCAGGGCATGTCGGTGCCCGAAGCCCGCGTATTGTTACGCGATCTCAACGAACACGCCACGCAGCCGCAATTCGTCTATGTCCACAAATGGACGCTGCATGATCTCGTGATGTGGGACAATCGCCAGACCATGCATCGCGTCCGCCGCTACGACCAGTCGCAGCCGCGCGACATGCGCCGGGCCACAGTCGCCGGCAATGCGCCGACGGTGGCGCAGCAGGCGGCGGAATAACCTGCCGTTCAAACACAGGCGCGCCGCACGATGCAGCGCGCCTGTGTGCGTTCTAGATCCGCTCGATCTTTGCCTTCTCCAGCACTTCGCCCCAGCGCTTCACGTCGGAGGCAAGGAGATCGATCACCTCCTTCGGCTGCGAGGCCTTCGCCTGGCTACCGAGCGACAGCAGCCGCTCCTTCACGCTCTCATCCTTGAGCAATGTGACCGTCGCAGCGTTCAGTCTTGCCACAACGTCATCGGGAAGGCCGATCGGGCCAACGAGGCTGTACCAGCCTGGCGCCGCGTAACCGGGGAAACCTGCCTCGGCCACGGTCGGAATATCCGGGAATGACGGAAAGCGTTCAGCGGTGGTCACGGCCAGCGCGCGGAACTTGCCGGCCTTGATTTGCTCGATCATCGAGATCGGCGGATCGACCATGAAGTCGATGCGACCCGCGAGGACTTCGACCACGGCCTGCGCGCCGCCGCGAAATGGGATGTGCTGAAATTTCACGCCGGCCAACTGCCCGATCTGCTCGACGATCAGATGGGGCCCCGAGCCGACACCGGGCGTGCCGTAAGTGAGCGGCTTGTCCGGCTGCTTCTTTGCAGAAGCGATCAACTCGGCGAGATTCTTGAAGGGCGCGTCCGCATTACACGAGAACATGTAGGGCGCTTCGGAAACCTGACAGATGCCCTTGAGGTCATCGACCGGTTTGTAAGGCAGGCTCTTGTAGAAGGCCGACGACGCACCATAGGTCGCGGTAATCAGCGAGATCGTGTAGCCGTCAGGCGCCGAGCGGGCGAGCTGCGCCCCGGCGAGCGTCGTGCCGGCACCAGGCTTGGTCTCGACCACCACCGTCTGGCCGAGGATTTTCGACAGACCTTCGGCAAGCACACGCGAGGTTGCGTCGGTGCCGCCGCCCGGCGCGAAACCGTGCAGCAGGGTGATGGACCGTTCCGGCCACGCCGCTTTGGCCTGAAATGGAAGAAGGCTTGCCGACAATCCGGCCAGCAGCGTGCGCCTGTTCAACATCGATAGTCCCCAAAGAATGCATCCAAGGAGACCAGCGTAGCATGCATGCTGCACTGCGGTATAATGCTATGCGCTATGGCCCTCTGCGCAGGGCGCTTATCTCACCCGGAGCCGATCCAGCATCTCCGATGATACAAACCCATCAGCAGGCGCGCCGACGGAGGCCTGGAAATTGCGCAAGGCTTCACGGGTCTGGCCGCCGAACTGGCCGTCCGGCGTGCCCTTGTAGAAGCCGCGCTGCGCCAGCAGCTGCTGCAGCTCAAGCCGTTCTGCGCGGGATAGCACGCGCTCCTGACGCGGCCATGGCTGCACGAAAGGCGGACCGCCGCGCAACCGGTCGGCGAAATGGCCGATGGCCATCGCATAGGCCTCAGCCGGATTGTATTTCATGATGACGCGGAAATTCGTCAGCATCAGGAAGCCCGGCCCCTGCGAACCGGCGGGCGCGAGTAGATAGGCCTTTTCTGTCATGCGCGGGAACGGCTGGTTGTTCGCCCGCTTGAGGCCAAGCTGCTCCCATTGCGGCAGGGTCATCGCCTTGGCCTTGTCGGCCAGCATGTAGTTGAAGCCCTGTGGAACCACGACTTCGTAGCCCCAGGTCTGACCGCTCTGCCAGCCATCCTTTTTCAAGTTGTTGGCGGTCGAGAAAATCAGATCGGTCGGGTTGTCCACCACGTCACGGCGACCATCGCCGTCGCCGTCCACCGCAAAGCGTTTGAACGCGGTCGGCATGAACTGGGTCGGGCCGAATGCGCCGGCCCAGGAGCCGCGCATCTGTTCAGGCCTCAGATCGCCGCGATGCAGGATTTCCAGAGCAACCAGAAACTCATCCTTGAAATAGGCCTGGCGGCGGCCGACGCAGGCTAGCGTCGCCGTCGAGCGCAGCACACTGCGATCGCCGATCATCGTCGAGTAGTTCGACTCGATGCCCCAGATCGACGCGACGATGTAGCGATCGACGCCGTAGGCCTTCTCGGCCGCATCGAAAATGGTCTTGTACTGCGCCAGCACCTCGCGGCCCTTGGCCATTCGGTTGTCGTTCACCAGGATGTCGAGATAGTCCCAGATCGCCTTGGTGAATTCCGGCTGCGAATCCATCAGGTCCATGATTCGCAGATCCGGCGTCAGCCCGGCGGTGAAACGCTGATAGCTGTCCTGCGAGATGCCGCGGCGTGCGGCATCAGGCCACAGTCCGGCAATGCAGTTGTCGAAATTACCAGCGGCCTCGCGGATTGCCTGTGCAGTCATCAGCGGATGGCCGGATGCGCCGTCCTCGCCGCTCCAGGGCTGCGCTCCGGGCGCGCCGGGCAGTGCCGCCTGTGGCGGCGGGTCCTGGGTCTGCGACGATCCGCTAAAGATATTGTCGAACAGGCTGAAAGGGCCGCTCTTGCTCTGCGCCTGCGCCGCCACGGGCAGGGTTACCGTAAGCAAAACTGCGCCGAGCGCAGCTACACCGCATGTCAGGCTACGCGCCATCTTCGTCGCAGATTTCATCACTATCCATCTCGGGAATCTGACCGGAATTTGGTCATGACTGTGGCATGACAGGAGGCCCGGCGAGGGTTTCCATCAGCTTAACACTATTCCAGTTTTGCGTGGCTGGGCGAACGTGCCGCGCGGCAGAAAGGATAATTGCAGACATGTAGCCCGGCACCACACATCCGCCTTTGTTCCCGGTTGCAAACGGAACCAGCAGGCGCAATCTTCGTTGGCCTGCCTGCGTCGTTCCCCTCCAAGGTCATTGCAAAGTCCCCTGATGAAAATTCGCAAAGCCGTTTTTCCGGTCGCCGGCCTCGGCACCCGCGTCCTTCCCGCCACCAAGGCGATGCCGAAGGAAATGCTGACTATCGTCGATCGGCCGTTGATCCAATATGTGGTCGACGAAGCCCGCGAGGCCGGCATCGAACATTTCATCTTCGTTACCGGCCGCAACAAGGGCATCATCGAAGATCACTTCGACCGCATGTTCGAGCTCGACGAGACACTCAAGAGCCGCAACAAGTCTGCCGAGATCGAACAGCTGGCGCTGTCCCAGCCTGCCGCCGGCGCCATGAGCTTCACGCGCCAGCAGGCGCCGCTCGGGCTTGGCCATGCTGTGTGGTGTGCCCGCGATATCGTCGGCAATGAGCCCTTCGCCGTGGTGCTGCCGGACGAACTGGTGCTGAATTCCCCGGGCTGCCTGAAGCAGATGGTCGATATCGCGGGAGCGCTTGGCGAAAAGTCCAACCTCGTTGCCGTCGAGGAAGTCCCGATGGACATGACGCATCAATACGGCATCTGCGGTGTCGGCGAGCGCCACCCAACTCACGAAGCCGCTTTCACCATCGACGGCATGGTCGAGAAACCCCCGAAGGGCACCGCGCCGTCCAACCTTTCGATTACCGGCCGCTACATCCTGCAGCCGGAGATATTCAAGATTTTGGAGACCCAGGAGCGCGGCGCGGGTGGCGAAATCCAGCTCACCGATGCGATGATCGGCCTCGCCAAGAGCCAGTCGTTCTACGGCGTGGAATTCGAAGGCGAGCGGCACGATTGCGGTTCGAAGTCGGGCTTCCTGCGCGCCAATATCGCGTTCGGCCTGCAACGCCCTGATCTGCGCGAAGGTCTGCGCGCCGAAATGCTGCGTTACCTCGGAGAGTAAGCGCTAGGCTGCAATCGCCTGGTGCGCATCGCCTGCGATGACACACTGGTTGCGGCCTGCGGCCTTCGCCGCATAGAGCGCCTTGTCGGCAGCTTCGACCAGTCCCGTCCACTCCATCGTCACCAGCGGCTTCACGCTGGCGACGCCGATGCTGACCGTGAGCATCGCAGGATCGGCCGGCACCTGTTCGACGCGACGTCGAATGGTTTCGGCAACCTCATAGGCATCCTGCACGGTCGCACCGGGCAGCAGCACGGCGAACTCTTCCCCGCCATAGCGCGCGGCACAGTCGCCGGCCCGCTTCGCCGCTCCTGCGATGCAATTCGCGATCGCGATCAGGGCAGTGTCTCCGGATTGATGACCGAAGCTGTCGTTGAAAACCTTGAAATGGTCGGCGTCGATCAACAGCAGTGCCATCGGCCGTGAATGCCTGATGGCGCGACGCCATTCCAGCTCCATCGCCGCATCGAATTTGCGGCGATTGCGCAGTCCAGTGAGACCATCGGTCGTGGCCAGTTCTTCGAGCTTGTGCTCTGCGTGTGCGCGGCGGCCTATTTCGCGTGCCAGAAACAGTGTCACCGCGGTGATGAAGATAATCAGCGCCAGCATGATGCCGCCGATCTTGATCGCCTGCTGATACCACAGACTGTAGATGCCGGCCCACGGCCGGCCGACGATCACGAGCAACGGCCGACCGCTGTCGCGCCACACATAGAGGCGCTCGATCTGGTCAACGACACCGACGCCCGAATACGACCCGTTGGACCGGCTCAGCGCCCGCATCACGCCGGGGGTCTTGCTCAGATCCCTGCCGACCACGTCGAGATCGAACGGCGTACGCATGATGACGACGCCGTCGCGGCGGATCACTGTGATGTTGTCGTCCTTGTTCAGCCGCAAGCGGCCGAACAGATCATGAAAATAGGCGAACCGGATGGCACCCGCGACGACGCCGGCAAAATTGCCATCGACGTCGGTGATGCGGCGGCTCAGCACGACGGAATACGCGCCCCGGTGCAGCATCGGTTTGCTGACATAGAGCCCGCGCTCGCCGTCGAACTTGTGTACCTTGAAGAACTCTTCGTCGGCACTGCTCTGCTTGGCAGGATCGAGCGATGCCGCATCGATGATAAGATCGCCATGCGCATCGAACACCTGAATGGATGCGAACTGGCGCGCTGATGCCGCATTGTCGAACAGGATCAGCTGGCGCATTTCCTTGCTGAGCTTGTCGATCTCGGGCGTATTGATGCCGGAAATGACAGCGCGCAACGACAGATCGTATTGTTCAACGGTTCGACCTATATCAGAATCGATGGAGGTGGCGAGGTTCTCGGCAGTCTGTCGCGCGAGCGCTTCCTCGCCGCGGCGCATATCGAGCATCACAGTGCCGCAAACGGCCGAAAAGCCAATGATCGTGACCAGCGACGACAGAATCAACAGCTTGGCCGATAACGGCCAGCGTCGAATTCCCGTGCTTGCATTGCCCGACTTCATCATGTGCTCCGTACCCCACGGATCGCACGCGAATGCTTGCCGAGCGCTTAAGTACCGGCTTTGGGTTCCACACGGCGTTAACGAACGGTTGCGGAAAATGCTCGGATGACGCACTTCCGATGTCGATTTACCGAAATCGCGCTGTAGCGCCTGATCGCGCGGGCGCGTATGACGTTTGCGAGATTATACCGAGGACAATTCCGTGCCTGACTACGACCTGCTCCGCGCCTACCTGGCCAGCCAGACCAAGGACGAATTCGTGCTGAGCATGGATGCGATCGAGGAGATCATCGACGACGCGCTGCCGCGCGCGTCGCACCGGGCCTCGTGGTGGGAGACCGAGCGCGCGCCCGATGAGCACATGCCGCAGCGCGAGGCCTGTATCGCAGCCGGCTTCATCGCCATCCGATTGCCCGATGGCTCCGGTGTGAAATTTCGCCGGAAGACGGCCAAGTTCATGCGGAAGTGGAATTAGGACGAGCGACGTGGCGCCCAGCGATTTTTGACCGCTATCGCTGCAGTCTCACACCCAGCATCACCACCGTCGAGGCCGTGCTCGCGCCAAGGATGTTTGAATCCAGGATATCGCGGCGCACCTGCGCCTTGAGCTGGATTTCACGGTTCAGCTTGTAAACGAGATCACCCTGCAGCGAGTAGATCTTATCGAAGCGGAAGTTTTCCTGATAGTCCTGCGTCACGTAAGTGAACTTGCCCGTGGCCGTCAGCCAGCGCCGGAAGTCGTGATTGACCTCAACCGTATAGGTGCGTGTGAGAATGCCGGGAACGCCGGGCACGGTGGTCTCGTCGATCGACGTGGTCGAAACGAATTTCGCAGTCGTCAGCGGTGTGGCCGTCCAGATCAGCGACGCTGACGTCAGCAGGCCCTTGAGAACCTCCAGCCGCGTATCCGTATAGCTGCGCGCTGCATAACCGATTGAGGCTTCGCCCGTCAGTAGACGCGTGAATTCAAACGTCGTGCCGGCCTTGATATAGCCGCCGCTGGAATCCCTGAGATAGCCGAAGCGATCCGCCCGATCGTCGTGCACGCGCACATCGCCTTGGACTTCGGCGAACGGCTTCAGACCCGGCAGCACTTCATAGGTGGCGCGGCCGACGCCGCCATACTGATTGAAATTACGGTCATTGTTGTTGGTCTGGGTGCCGTCGGTCAGTTTCGAATCCTGATAGACAGTGCGATCGACGAGACCATCGACCTTGATCTGAAGGCGGTTGAAGTCCTTCTCGACCCCCAGCGACCCACCAGTCGTCGTGAACAGCGGGAACTCCTTCAAGCCGGCCTGAATGTTCGGGCTGCCCGGATTATCCGCGCCGACCCGCATACGCATTTCGCTGTTAACGCGCAGGTCGCGGGCGACATCGAGACGACCGGCGATCTTGCCGTTGAATTCGGCGCGATCGACATTTTCGGGTGCCGGCGAAGTCTGGAATGGCGCTGCGGGAAACTGCTTCTCATAGCCGGTGAAGGATCCGCGCAGATCCACGATGATCGAGTGCCGCGTCCAGTCGGTTGCGGCCAGCAGCTCCGGCGCGACCTTGTAGAACGACGACCCCTTCGGCTGCACGAAACGCGCCGGATTGTTGTCGAAACCGCCATAGATTTCCACGGCTGACTTCACGAGAAAGCTGCCGACGCGCACGCCGGTCGGGGCATAAGGATCGGGATCAATCGGCAATCGCCGGCGCGGCGGCTGACCCACCACGGTGCCGGCAACCGACGGCGCAACGGGGGGCTTGGCGGCCTTGGCCGATGGCGGTGACGGCCGCGTCTCGGGCACCAGCGGCGGCGGCGGGCTGCCGGGGCCCACTGGCGGCTTCGGCTTCTTCGCGCCCGGATAATATTTGGTCTGCTTGCGCTTGCGGTTGAGCGCATCGAACCCGGTGCCGGCGGCGCCCGATGCAGCGGGCAGCGGCGGCGTGATGATCGATTGCGGGATGCGATCCGGCGATAGCTGGCTGGTCTGCAGCGTTCCAGTTGGCTGGAGCGGCGCATCCGTCGTTCGGCGCGTCGGCAGATTCTGCGGTGACACGAAACCGCCCGGGACCGGCGCCAGCAGGTCTGACGTCAATGCTTGCGAGAATGCCGGAGATGGCGTGAGGAGGCTCAGGCACAGACATGCCGAAACCGCGCCGTTGGCCCAGGCGCGGTTGCGGCGGTCGCGTACTCGACCCATCCTCACGATCAGAAAAACTCCAACACTATCAAAAGCTTACAAAATCAACCAAGAGCGACGCCGGAGGCGCGCGCGACAACTCATGGTTAAGGGAGTTAAAACGCTTATGGTTAATGGCCCGTTGAGATCGCATCGGCGGGGTTTCGCCAGGCAGGCCCAGCCGTGCTAAGAGGACGGCGACACAGCCGGACAATTTACGGCCCCAGGATGCTATTGATGCCCCTCTCCAAGACACCCGGCCTTCCGACGAAAACGACGGCAGCGATGAGCGATCAGGCCATTGAAGCGATTGCCTCGGCGCTGCGTACGCTGGAGGCCGAAGCCAGCGGCGTCACTGCGCTGGCCACCGCGCTGCAATCCGACCTCGGCCCGGCCTTCGTCGCGGCCGCCGACCTGATCCTCAAGGCCAAAGGCCGCCTGATCATCACGGGCCTCGGCAAGTCCGGTCATATTGGCCGCAAGATCGCCGCGACCTTCGCATCGACCGGTACACCCGCCTTTTTCGTGCACGCCGCCGAAGCCAGCCATGGCGATCTCGGCATGATCACGCCCGACGACGTCATCATGGCGCTGTCCTGGTCCGGCGAGCAGCCGGAGATGAAGAACCTTATCACCTATGCCAAGCGTTTCAGGATCGGCGTGGTCGCGATCACCTCCGAAGCCACCTCGACGCTGGCCGAGGCCGCCGATGTCGCGCTGACGCTGCCGAAGGCGCGCGAGGCCTGCCCGCATAATCTCGCGCCCACGACGTCGTCGCTGATGATGCTGGCGATGGGCGATGCGCTGGCGATCGCGCTGCTGGAAGGCCGTGGCTTTACGTCGGTGGATTTCAGCGTGCTACATCCCGGCGGCAAGCTCGGCGCAATGCTGAAATACACCCGCGACCTCATGCATTCAGGCGACGCCGTGCCGCTCAAGCCGCTCGGCACCAAGATGTCCGATGCGCTGGTGGAAATGTCCTCGAAGGGCTTTGGCTGCGTTGGCATCACCGATGGCAACGGCCATGTGGTCGGCATCGTCACCGACGGCGATCTCCGCCGTCACATGCGCGCCGACCTGATGACGGTTTCGGTCGATGAAGTCATGACCAAGAATCCCAAGACCATCAGCCGCGACCTGCTCGCCGGCGAGGCGCTGGAAATCCTCAACTCGTCGAAGATCACCGCGCTGCTGGTGACGGACGCCAGAAAGCCCGTCGGCATCGTGCATCTGCACGATCTGCTACGGGCGGGCGTGGCGTAAGCCACGTTAGCTTGCAGTTCGCAGGAACCTTGCCGCATTCGCTTCGAGTGGCAATGCCAAGCCGTTCGCGATGTACGACACCGTACGATAGAATCCACACAGCAGGATGATCTCGAAGATTTTCGCGTCATCGTAGTGAGCGGCCAGCGTCTTGAACTCCTCATCGCTGAGCGTGGCGCGGTGATGCAGCGCATCGACTGCCGCGATCAGAGCTTGTTCCGCTGACGACCAGCATGTCGCCTGTGAGTCACCGTCAACGGTCGCCTTCACCTCAGCTTCCGTCAGTTTCGCCGCTTCTGCAAAGGTCGCGACATGGACGCCCCATTCATATTCGCATCCGCTCAGTGCGCAGGTGCGATCTATGACAATCTCGCGCTCCCGCAGCGACAGCGGTCCACGATCAAGCAGGCCAGCTGCGCGAAATTTGCTCCATGCCCTCGGATGACCGGCGATCACGCGAAACAGCATCAGCGGCGGCGCCCCGCGCATGATCGCATCGAATTGCGTCTGAATGTCGGAAGCATAAGGCGGCTGCAGCGGCGCGATGCGTGACATGCCCAACTCCTGCGCTACAATAATCGTAGCGACATGCTACATATTCTGTAGCGCCCTGCAAGAGAGTAATGTGATGGCAAAGTCCGTTTCCAAGCCGCCCAGACGCGGTGTGCGCGGCTCAACGACCGGCCGACCGATCATGGCGCTGCTCGACCTGCTGGGCCGGCGATGGACGCTGCGCATTCTCTGGGAGTTGCGTGAGCGCTCCCTGACCTCGCGGGCGCTGCGCGAGGCTTGCGACGACGCGTCCCCTACCGTTCTCCAGGCACGCCTGAGCGATCTCAGAGACGCGGGTCTAATCGCGCTGCAGCCGGACGGCTATGGGCTGACGGATACAGGCCGGGAGTTGCAGGACACCTTCCTGCCACTGCATCACTTTGCGGAGCGGTGGAGCAAATCGCTGGCGGCTGACTGATCAGGCCACGTCCACCGTCAGACTGGCCCCATCCGCCTTCACGATCTTCACCCGCGTCCCCGCGGGCGTATCCGGCCCGCTGACGCGCCACACTGTGTCGTCGATCCGCACGATGCCCTCGCCGTCGATAATCGGCCGATCCAGCGTGCAGATACGGCCGACCAGCGCATCGCTGCGCTTGTTGAGGAACGGATTCGGATTGGCGCCGGGCTTCTGACGCGCGATGCGTCGCCATAGCGGCACGGCGGCGACGGCGAACAATCCGAACAGCAGGATCTGCACCTGCCATGACGGCGTAACGATGAAGGACAGCACGCCGACCAGGAATGCGGACAGCCCGAGCCAGAACATGAAGACGCCGGGCGCCAGCAGCTCCAGCGCCATCAGAAGCACGCCGAAGATCAGCCAGTTCCAGCTCCCCAAAGTGACGAACATTTCGGCCATTGCGAAATCCCTAGCTGCGCGGCGGCGTTGTACCCGCCGGCGGCACTGATCCGCTGCGGCGCGCGGCAGCCTGGGCCGAGGTCGAGTTCTCGCCGAAGGTCGCCTTGGCGATCTCGCCGATACCGGCCAGCGAGCCCAGCATGCTCATGGCTTCCACCGGCAGCATGATGACCTTCTGGTTCGGCGATTCCGCAAGCTGGCCGAATGCCTTGATGTATTTGTCGGCGATGAAGTAATTCAGCGCCGCAACGTCACCCTTCGAAATCGCCTCCGACACCACCCGCGTTGCGTTGGCTTCGGCCTCTGCGGAACGCTCGCGTGCCTCGGCGTCACGGAACGCAGCCTCGCGGCGCCCTTCCGCCTGCAGGATCTGGCCCTGCTTGGCACCTTCGGCACGGAGAATTTCCGACTGGCGCTGACCCTCGGCCTGCAGAATGTCGGCGCGCTTGACACGCTCCGCCTTCATCTGCCGGCCCATCGCCTCGACCAGATCGGCCGGCGGCACGATGTCCTTGATTTCGATACGGTTGACCTTGAGGCCCCATGGGGAGACGGCGGCATCGACGACGCGCAGCAGCCGCTCGTTGATCTCGTCGCGATGCGACAGCACCTGGTCGAGATCCATCGAGCCCATCACCGAACGGATATTGGTCATGGTCAGCACGATGATCGCCTGATTGAGGTCGGAGACCTCGTAGCTTGCCTTGGCCGCGTCGAACACCTGGAAGAACGCGACGCCGTCCACGGTGACGGTGGCGTTGTCCTTGGTGATTACTTCCTGCTCGGGGATGCTGATCACCTGCTCCATCATGTTCATCTTGCGACCGACGCGGTCGAAATAAGGAATGATGAGGTTGAGGCCCGGCGACAGCGTGCGGGTGAACTTGCCGAAGCGCTCAATGGTCCAGTCATAGCCCTGCGGTACGGTCTTCACACCGGCAAACAGCGTGAAGATGATCAGCAGCACAACGGCGATGGCGAAAATGTCGTAACCGGACATCAAAGTCTCCCTGCGGCAAAATGGACGCGCAACATATGGCGCCTCGTTGTTTTGTCGACGTGGAGGATTTTAAGGTTCGAAATCGGGAAAAGCGAGAGCGCCGACGTGATCGCGAGCCACGGACCTCTCAGCCGTCATTGCGAGGAGCCCTTGCGACGAAGCAATCCAGTCTTCGCTTGTGGCTTCTGGATTGCTTCGCTGCGCTCGCAATGACGTGGATGGGTTGGAGCGCCCTTAGATCCAGCCCTGCAGCTCGCGCAGCACAAGCTGGCGGATCGTGTCCATGCCCTCGTCGCTGTCGTTGAGGCAGGGGATCGCAGAGAATTGCTCGCCGCCATTATGCATGAAGATCTCGCAATTCTCCTGCGCGATTTCTTCCAGCGTCTCCAGGCAGTCGGCCGAGAAGCCAGGCATTACGACGGCAATGCGACGCACGCCGTCCTTGGCGAGCTGCTCGATGGTCTTGTCCGTATACGGCTGAAGCCAGGCATCGAAGCCGAAACGGGACTGGAAGGTCAGCAGCAGCTTCGGCGCGTCCGGTCCGAGCCGCTTGCGCAGCGCTTCGGTTGTGGCCACGCATTGCGCCTGATAGGGATCGCCCTTGTCGATATATTTCTGCGGCATGCCGTGGAACGACGCCACGATCATTTCCGGCACGAAGGACAGCGTCGCCAGATGCTTCTCGATCGAGATCGCCAGCGCGTCGATATAATCCGGCTCATCATAATAAGGCGGCGTGACCCGCAGGGTCGGCTGCGCCCGCATGGTGCCGAGCACGCGGAACACTTCGTCGCAGACAGTCGCAGAGGTCGCCGCCGAATATTGCGGATAGAGCGGCACCACCAGAATGCGGTCGCAGCCTTTTGCGGTGAGTTCAGCGATGCGGGAACGGATCGACGGATTGCCGTAGCGCATCGCCCAATCCACCACGAGATGGGTATGACTATCGAGCGAGGCTGCGAGCTTGTCGGACTGCGCACGCGTGATCGTCTTCAGCGGAGACTCGTTCTTCTCCGTGTTCCAGATCTTCAGATAGTCCTTGGCCTTGCGGCGCGGCCGCGTGGTCAGGATGATGCCATTGAGGATCAGCTTCCACAGCAGGCCCTGGTTCTCGATCACGCGTGGATCGGACAGGAACTCTCTGAGATAGACACGCACGCCGCGGGTATCCGCCGTGTCGGGAGTTCCGAGATTGACCAGCAAGACGCCGACGCGTTCCGGTATCTCCAGGGTGGAGGCCGGTGGCTGCTCAAGGGAAACGACATTTGTCATGATGCCGGTGGCTTCGCGCTTTGGCTGGACCTTGTCAAGACGACGGACTGTCCATCAGGGCAGGACAGCGATCAGAAACAGGTGACGCGTTCGGCCGCGACATAGCCCAGCAGCAGGCCAACGCCGAACAGCATCACCAGCGCCGCCGCGCCGAACTCAATCCCCCGCATCACCAGCGCGCCACTGCCATCGCGGCCACCGGCCAGACGGCCGGCGAGACCCTTGGCGGAGACGGCGAGGACGGCAATGGTCGCCACGGTGATCGCGGTTCCCAGGCCCATCACGAAAGTCGCAGCGATGCCTGCCCAGAACATGCCCTGCGCCAGCGCGAAGACCAGCACGAGGATCGCGCCGGAACACGGCCGGATGCCCACCGTGAACACCGCCGATAATCCACGCGCCCAGCCGCCGGGGCCTGCGAGCTGATCCGGCGTCGGACCGTGGGAATGGCCGCAATGCTCGTCATGAACGTGATCATGATGACTGTCGTCATGGTGCACATGTGCTGAAGCCGTCGCCTCAGCATGCGCCGTATGGGCGTGCGCATGAGCATGCGCGTGGCCATGATGATGGTCGTGGTGATGGTGGTCATGGCCGTGATCGTGCGTATGCGCGGACGCGCTGGCATGCGCCATCGCGAGCTGCGGGCCAGCGGCCGGCAGCGACGGTCGCAAGGCGCGGACAAAGCCGCGCCCCTTGGTCCAGACCAGCCGCGCGCCGAACGCCGCGATCAGCCCGTAGCTCGCAATCTCCACCCAGCGCTCGGTGCTGCACATGGTCTTCGCCGTGACATTCAGCAGCCATGCGCCAATGCCCACGATCAACACCGCCACCAGCGCCTGCATCAGCGCCGAGACGAAGGACAATATGATACCGCGCTTGGCGGTCTCTTCATTGGCGACCAGATAGGACGAGATCACCGCCTTGCCATGGCCGGGGCCGGCGGCGTGGAAGATACCGTAGGCAAAGGAGATCGCCAGCAGCGTCCACACCGCGCTGCCGTCGGATTTTGCGGCACGGATGGTCGCCGACATCGCCCGGTAGAATTCGGACTGCTTGGTGAGCAACCAGCCGATGATGCCGCCGACTTGCGAGTCCGGCACGCCTTTCGGCGCACCGAACGGATTCTGCGCCAGAGCGTGATGCAGCGAAGCGTCGGTCATGGCGGCGACGACCAGCACTGCCGCACAAACAAGAACGACACTCCATCCGCTCGTCATGGCCGGGCTTGTCCCGGCCATCCACGTCTTCCGGATGCCGGTGTCTAGGCGTGGATGCCCGGGACAAGCCCGGGCATGACGCGGAGAGAGACCTGTCGATGAAGTTACACTCATGGGCAATCGACCGTGATCTTATTGGCGAACATGGCGCCGTAATTGCTGTTCTCGCCATTCATGAAAGTGTCTTCGTTCATGGTCTGCGCCTTGGCGGCGCCGTCCGACGGGCGCTGGATCGCCGTCGTACAGGAGGCCGGCGCGCCGGCGAGCTTGATCGGATCCTTCTTCTCAAGGCCGAAATCGACGAAGAAGCTTGGATCGAAGATTTCGAGCTCCATCTTCTTGGCCTTGAACGGCGTCTTGAAGGGCAGCGTGAAGTGCAGCACCAAAGCTGCATCACGCTTTTCCAGATAGTAGTCGACGGGATCGTTGAAGCGCTGCTTCTTGCCTTCCACCTTGGCGAAGGTGAAGAAGGCGAATTCCTTCAGCGACTCCACATTGGTCTGTGCCAGCGGCGCCAGTTCCTCGCGGGTATAGACGCCCTTTGTCTTGCTCTCGATGCCCTGCAGCGCATAGGTCGAGAACATGTCGTCGAACACCCAGGCATGACGCACACCTGTGATCGTGCCGTCCGGCGCGTAGATCAGTTCGCTCGATGCCGTGACGAAGACATGCGGGTGGGCGGAGGCAGCAGTGATGCCGCTGGCCAGCGCAGTCATGATCGCGATCAAACCCAAAAAGCGGTTCATCAGAAGCATCACCTCACGCCGCCTCAGGCTCTTCCAGCAACCCGCGCCGCCGCAGCAGCGCATCCGGCGCGGGGGCACGGCCGCGGAACGCTATATAGGCCGCCTCCGGATCGACCGAACCGCCCGACGAATAGATGTCGTCATGCAGCCGCTTGGCCACTGCGGGATCGAAGATGTTGCCGGCTTCCTCGAAGGCGCCGAAGGCGTCCGCATCCATCACTTCGGACCACATGTAGCTGTAGTAGCCAGACGCATAATGATCGCCGGAGAAGATGTGCCCGAACTGCGTCGGCCGGTGTCGCAGCGCGATTTCCTCGGGCATGCCGATCTTCTCCAGTTCCTTCTTCTCGAAGGCCGCGACATCTGCCGAAGCAGACGCCGGCTGGGTGTGGAATTCGAGGTCGATCAGCGCCGACGAAACGAACTCCACCGTGGCAAAGCCCTGGTTGAACTTGCGGGCAGCGATGAACCGCTTCAGCAGATCGTCGGGCAGCGGCTCGCCGGTCTGGTAGTGCTTGGCGAAAGTCTGCAGCACCTGCGGCTGCTCCTGCCAGTGTTCATAGAGCTGCGACGGCAGTTCGACGAAGTCGGTGAACACCGAGGTGCCCGACAGCGAGGGATAGGTGACGTTCGAGAGCATGCCGTGCAAGCCATGGCCGAATTCATGGAACAGCGTGCGCGCATCGTCCGGCGACAGCAATGACGGCTGGCCGTCTGTGCCCTTGGCGAAGTTGCAGATATTCAGCACCAGCGGCGCCACGTCGCCGTCGAGCTTCTGCTGGTCGCGCAGCGAGGTCATCCAGGCACCGGAGCGCTTCGACGGGCGGGCGAAGTAGTCGCCATAGAAGATCGCCTTGAGCGCGCCCGCGGCATCCTTGACCTCCCAGACGCGGACATCCGGATGCCAGACCGGCACGTCCTTGCGCTCGGCGAAGGTGATACCAAACAGACGCGTCGCGGTGTCGAATTGCGCCGCGATCATGTTGTCGAGCGTCAGATACGGCTTGATCGCCGCATCATCGAAATTGGCGCGGCGCTGGCGCAGCTTTTCGGCATAATAGCGCCAGTCCCAGGCGGCGAGCTTGAAGTTGCCGCCCTCCTCCGCGATCAGCTCCTGCAGCGCATCGCGGTCGGCGAGCGCGCGTGCGCGTGCCGGCTTCCAGACCCGCTCCAGCAGCCCGCGCACGGCCTCCGGCGTCTTTGCCATGGAGTCTTCCAGGCGATAGGCCGCGAAGGTCGGGAAGCCCAGGATCTTCGCGGTCTCCTCGCGCAGCTTCAGGATTTCGACGATGGTCTCGTTGTTGTCATTGGCATTGCCGTTGTTGCCGCGCTGGATGAAGGCCTTGTAGGCCCTCTCGCGCAGGTCGCGCCGCGCCGCGCTTTTCAGGAACGGCTCCATCGAGGACCGCGACGTGGTGATGATCGCCTTGCCAGTCATGCCGCGCTCGTCAGCCGAGGCCCTGGCCGAGGCGACGAAGCTCTCGGCGAGCCCATCGAGATCGCCTTCGCCCAGCTCCATGAACCACTTCTGCTCGTCGCCGAGCAGATGATGGCTGAAACTGGTGCCGAGATGCGCGAGACGCTCGTTGATCTCAGCCATCCGCGCCTTGGCGGTCTCGTCGAGGCCGGCGCCGGAGCGGTGGAAGCGGGTATAGGTCCGCTCCAGGAGACGCATCTGTTCGGTGGTGAGGCCGAGCTCGGCGCGTTTGTCGTGCAGCGCCACGATGCGGCCGAACAACACGGCATTCATCATGATCGGATTCCAGTGCCGCGCCATCCGCGACGACACGTCCTTGTCGATCTCCAGGATCGCCGGATTGGAATGCGCCGACACCAGATCGTAGAACACCGATGCCACACGGCTGAGCAACTTGCCGGAGCGCTCCAGCGCCGTGATCGTATTGGCGAAGTCAGGTGCGGCCGGATCGTTCACGATCGCGGCAATCTCGGCCGAATGGTCGAAAAACGCCTGTTCGAAGGCCGGCATGAAGTGCTCGGGCTTGATCTCGTCGAACGGCGGGGTCTCAAACGGGGTCTGCCAGGCTTTCAGAAGCGGATTTTCGAGACCTTTCGACGCAACCGGCGAGACCGACGTTTCTGACATAAGAAATCCTGCTTTGAAGCCCATAGAATGCGTCGATCTATACCACGCGATGGGGCTTTTTTGGGCCCTTTAGTGCTTGCCGCAGCAGGCTTTTTCGGAGAGATTGCGGCCCGAAACAGGACCTTGAGATTATGACCACCTCCACCGCCCCTCGCCGCATCTACTGGCCCAGCGTCATCACCGTCATCTCGGCGGCGATCCTGATCGGCGCGGAAGTGTTCGGCGCCGCCTTCGCGGGCGGCTGGGCGCTGTCGATCCTGTTCGGCCTCTCCACCACCGGCGAGCACATCCTGCAGGTCTGCCTGTTCCTGTGCGGCGTCGCCATCATGGTCGCCTTCCTGCGCACCGCCGCACGGATCGAGCCGTTCACCCGCCGCGGCTGATCGCTGCGTGCTCGCGCAGCTCCACTCTCTGGCTTCCTCACACTCGACTGTCATCGCCCAGCCAGGCGCGCAATTGCGTGCTTGAGTCGAGCGCCAGTCACCCGGGCTGCTCGTGATTCGTCGCTAGCTGTAGCGTTTACGGGATCCTTCCTCTCGCGGAAGAAGACACCGAGAGCGAGATGACAGCCGCACGAGAGGACGACTACAGGACCATGACGCTGGTGTAGTTCAGCACTCCACGCCAGCCCCAGACTACGCCAATTCCTTAACCGAACTTAACATCCGTTCATGTTGAGCGCGCTGAGTGCGTCTCGTTTGCAACGCTGCGCGATGGCGTTGAATAAAATGCCCCGCAGCCCAAAAAAATTGTTGCGTAGCAGGGTCAAAGAACCTATTTCCGGTCTTGCCCAATTTCGCACGTGCCTGTGGTCGTGTGTCAGTCGGTAGGTATCCGGACAAGAGGCCGGACAGCCGCCAAGGGATGAAGAAGCCGAGGGTCGTTCGCGGAGTTTTGCGAAAGGCCAGCATCTCTCTCCAGAGATGCCGTTGAAGGTGACTTTGTTCTTTGCAACCGTGACTGGCAGCCGGAGGCGAACCGGCGCACCTCGTTCTCAACGGGGGACGCGACTTAAAGCAACGACGGAGCGGGCTTTTTTGGTCTCTGCTGGCTTTCCAACAGCCAGCGCGAATACCGAAGAGGCTTGTCCTTCATTGCCAGGTGTGCGGTAGGGTCACCCCCAACCAATCCACGGCAGCACTTACGGTCTGTACTTTTGGCTTTGTCACGCCTCCATCGCGTGCCTGGGTCCGAAAGCGCTGAACCGTCATCATTTTTTGAACGTGACCCTTTCGCGGGGCCGTTTGGGAGAGTGCTATGACCGAACGTATTCAGGAATTCCTCCGCGCCCGCCGCAACGAGGGCACCGATGTTGAGCCGTGCCTCGTCGTCGACCTCGAAGTCGTGCGCGACAACTTCCAGAGCTTTGCGAAGGCTTTGCCTGATAGCCGCGTGTTTTACGCGGTGAAGGCAAACCCGGCGCCGGAAGTGCTGTCGCTGCTGGCCTCGATGGGCTCGTGCTTCGACTGTGCGTCGGTGCAGGAAATCCAGATGGCGCTCGACGCTGGCGCCACGCCGGACCGCATCTCCTTCGGCAACACCATCAAGAAGGAACGCGATATCGCGCGCGCCCACGCGCTCGGCATCGGCCTGTTCTCGGTCGACTGCGCCGCTGAGGTCGAGAAGATCGCGCGTGCAGCTCCTGGCGCCCGCGTGTTCTGCCGCATTCTCTACGATTGCGCCGGCGCCGAGTGGCCGCTGTCGCGCAAGTTCGGCTGCGATCCGGAAATGGCTGTCGACGTGCTGGACCTCGCCAAGCGTCTTGGCCTGGAGCCCTATGGCATTTCGTTCCATGTCGGCTCGCAGCAGCGCAAGGTGAAGGCATGGGACCGTGCGCTGGCGATGGCCTCGTCGGTGTTCCGTGACTGCGCTGAGCGCGGGATCAACCTGTCCATGGTCAATATGGGCGGTGGCTTCCCGACCAAGTACCTCAAAGAAGTCCCGGCGGTCGTGCAGTACGGCCGTTCGATCTTCCGTGCGCTGCGCAAGCACTTCGGCAACGCGATTCCGGAGACCATCATCGAGCCGGGGCGCGGCATGGTCGGCAATGCTGGTATCATCGAAGCCGAAGTCGTTCTGATCTCGAAGAAGAGCGACGAGGACGACGTGCGCTGGGTTTACCTGGACATCGGCAAGTTCGGCGGTCTCGCCGAGACCATGGACGAGTCGATCCGCTACGCCATCAAGACGCCGCATGACGGCGCCGAGATGACGCCCTGCGTGCTCGCCGGCCCGACCTGCGATTCGGCCGACGTGATGTATGAGAAGCTGCCGTATCCGCTGCCCGTGACTCTCGAGATCGGCGACAAGCTGCTGATCGAAGGCACCGGCGCCTATACGTCGACCTACTCGGCGGTGGCGTTCAACGGCTTCCCGCCGCTGCGCACCTTCCATATCTGAGCGTTGCAAATTTAAGTTCGCTCACTATATCCGGCATCCACCCCGGATATGACTAATCGGAGAGCCGGCCCGCCGGCTCTCATCCCGTCACCTTCCAATTCTGGATGACAACACTCCGTGTGAAAAACGGAGTGGGGACCGACATGCCATGACCGATCTGCACGAGACCGCCACCAACAACACTGTTGCTTTGCCCATCGCAGCCCCTTCGTACGAGATCCGTGCGGAACGTGGCTCCGACGTCGCCGCCCGTGAATCTCTGCTGGATGTGTGCTTCGGCGCTTCGCGCCATGCCCGCACCTGCCAGCGACTGCGTGACGGACGACTGCCCGCCGAAGGCCTGGCCTTCTCGGCGGTGGTGCAAGGCAGGCTGGTCGGCACGATCAGGCTTTGGCATGTCGACGCCGGGGGCCGAGCTGCACTGATGCTCGGCCCCCTCGCGGTCGATCCGGGTGCCCGCGACCTTGGCCTTGGCGCCGCGTTGATGAATCACGCGATCGCCGAGGCCTCGGCGCGCGGCCATGGCGCCATCGTGCTGCTCGGCGATGCCCCCTATTACGCGCGTTTCGGATTCTCGCCGGACAGGATGGCCGCGCTGGCGCTGCCCGGGCCGTTCGAGCGCGATCGCCTGCTCGGCCTCGAACTGAAGCCCGGAGCGCTGGATGGCGCCCGCGGCATCATCTTCGGAAGCGGTAAATGGGTCCGCAAGGCTGCTGAGCCTGCCGATCTGGCCCACGCAGCTTGATTTGACCACCAAGGCACGGCATTGCGGAGCTCACCTCTGCAGGAGAGCCCGGTAATGACGCGCAAACTGATTTCCACCGGATCGCCATTCGAAAAGACCGCTGGCTACAGCCGTGCGGTGGTCGACGGCGATTTCTGCTTCGTGTCCGGAACCACCGGCTACGATTACACCACCATGATCTTGCCGGTCGATGTCACGGCACAGGCACAGAACTGCTTCAAGACCATCGAAGCCGCGCTGAAGGAGGCCGGCTTTACCATGGCCGATATCGTGCGCGCGATCTACTACATCACCGACGCCAGCGACGCCGACAAGGTGTTCGCGGTGACCGGTGCCCATCTCGGCGAGATCAGGCCCGCTGCCACGCTTCTCGTGGTCGCCGGGCTCTACAAGCCCGAGATGAAAGTCGAAATCGAAGTCACCGCCAAGCGGCGCAGCTGATCGTCAACCGAGCGTCAGACACACCCGTTGGACGTCGCTGCTAGCAACGGCGCCATCGCCGGTTGACTTTCACTGCAGGATACATAGGTTTCGGCCATCATGACGAACCTGCCCCGCAACCGCTTACTGCTCCGCGCCGGTCACCTTCAAGCAGGAATGTGACCCGGGCGCACGCGCGCGTGCCGTCCGGGCTTGTTCGATTTCAGCATCCTCATCATTCTTGGCATGCTCGGGCGCTTTGCGCGCCGGGCGTCATTTGGCTGTGAAACCCATGATCCATTCCCTTCGCACTGAGCTGCCGCCCATCACACTCCGCCGCAGCGACCGTGAGCGTCTCGGCGTACTGGCCGAGGCCGCTGCAGAGAAATACCCCGTGACCGCCGACTTTCTGGCCGGCGAAGTTGAGCGCGCGACGATCGTGCCTGACACTCATCCATTGCCCGGAATCGTCGGCATGGAGTCCGATGTGACGTTCCGCGACGATATCAGCGGGCAGGAAAAGCACGTCACACTGGTCTATCCGACCTCCGCCGACGTGGACGCCGGGCGAATTTCGGTATTGACCCCGATCGGAGCCGCGCTTATCGGCCTTTCTGCGGGGCAGTCCATTACATTCGAGACGCCCTCGGGGGAACCACGTTCGCTGACCGTTCTCTCAGTCGGCATACGGCGCTGAGCTGCATTTAATACCGGCATCGAGATTTCATTCCCGAAATTTCATTCTGATGTCACATCGTCACTGTCCTTTCCCAACCGCGCACGACGCAGCGCGTTCATCTTGATCCTGTCTGGAGTTAGAAGCTGATGTCCTCATCCCCCGCCTCGCCGATCTACGCGAAGATCACTGGCCCCATCGTGATCGTCGGCTTCGGCTCGATCGGCAAAGGCATGGTGCCGATGATTGAGCGGCATCTCGACTACGACAAGTCGCGCATCACCGTGCTCGATCCCAAGGACGAAGGCCGCATGGCGCTGTGCGACAAGCATGGTCTGCGCTTCATCCAGCAGGGGCTGACCAGGGAGAATTATCGCGAACTGCTGACGCCGCTCCTCACTGAGGGCGGCGGCCAGGGTTTTTGCGTCAACCTGTCGGTCGATACCGGCTCGGTCGATATCATGGAGCTCTGCAACGAGCTCGGCGCGCTCTACATCGACACGGTCAACGAGCCCTGGCTCGGCTTCTATTTCGACGCATCGAAGGGCGCCGAAGCGCGCTCCAACTACGCTTTGCGCGAAACGACGCTGGCCGCCAAGAAGGCACGCAAGGCCGGCTCGACCACGGCCGTCTCCTGCTGCGGCGCCAATCCCGGCATGGTCTCCTTCTTCGTCAAGCAGGCGCTGCTGAATGTCGCTTCCGACCTGAAGCTCAATGCCCCCCAGCCGAAGACCAAGGCCGAATGGGCGGACCTGATGCGGCAGGCCGGTATCAAGGGCGTCCACATCGCTGAGCGCGACACCCAGCGCTCCAAGTCGCCGAAGCCGCCAGAGGTGTTCGTCAACACCTGGTCGGTCGAAGGCTTCCTCTCGGAAGGCGTGCAGCCGTCCGAACTCGGCTGGGGCACCCATGAAAAGTGGATGCCGGAGAATGCACACACCCATGAGGCCGGCTGCGGCGCTGCGATCTACCTGATGCAGCCCGGCGCCAATACGCGCGTGCGCACCTGGTGCCCGACGCGCGGCGCGCAATACGGCTTCCTCGTCACCCACAACGAGTCGATCTCGATCTCCGATTATTTCACAGTGCGTGACGCTTCGGGCACCGCGGTGTTCCGGCCGACCTGCCACTATGCCTATCACCCGGCGGACGATGCGGTGCTGTCGCTGCACGAGATGTTCGGCTCCGGCAAGATGCAGACGAAGCACCACATCCTCGACGAAAACGAAATCGTCGACGGTATCGATGAACTCGGTGTGCTGCTCTACGGCCACGACAACAATGCCTACTGGTTCGGCTCACAGCTCTCCATCGAGGAGACGCGTGAACTCGCGCCCTATCAGAACGCCACCGGCCTGCAGGTGACCTCCGCCGTGCTCGGCGGCATGGTGTGGGCGCTGGAGCACCCGACCGAAGGCATCGTCGAAGCCGACGAGATCGACTTCGAGCGTCTGCTGGAGATCCAGACACCCTATCTCGGCCCGGTGAAGGGCTACTACACCGACTGGACGCCGCTCGAAGGCCGCCCGGGCCTGTTCCCGGAAGATATCGACACGAGTGATCCGTGGCAGTTCAAGAACGTGCTGGTGCGTTGAACTGAGTGCTCAGCCTGAATGAGTAACGACGAAGGCGGCAGTGTCGGACACTGCCGCCTTTTTTGTACCTTCGCATTTTATGGTGAGGCTCTACCTTCTCCCCACGTCATGGCCGGGCCTGACCCGGCCATCCATCTTCGTTGGACGGTGCAGAAAGGTGGATACGCGGGTCAAGCCCGCGTATGACGTCGGCGTGTGAGGAGGCCCTGGACAGCTCACTTCGCCAGATAATCAAACGCCACTTCGCCCAATCCCAGCGTCAGGTCGCACTTGAAGTGCAACGCCGACACGACCTCTTTCACCGGCAACCGCGCCACATCCGCCAGCGCATGCGGGAACAGCCCGAGTGCCGCAGGTCCGGTCCACGCTTCCTTCAGATTGATCTCTTCCAGATGATAGCGCACCAGCTCGCAGATGCGCGGCGAGCCGTCCACATGCGGGATGATCTTCAGAATAAAGTTTGGCACCGTCAGCGCATGCATCACCGTGTCATGATCCACCGGCCGGTGCTTGTAGCCCATAGTGCCTGAAGCGCAGAGCACGGAGCCGTAATGCAGCGTGCCGACCAGCACGTCGCTCTCCACCACGATCTTCGGGGTTGCGCGCTTCTTCGGGAAGCCCCAGAGCTCGCGGCCACCGGCAATCGGCGCATCGTCGTCGAGATACATCGAATGGATATAGACGCCCTCGACGCCGTTGAGGCGGACCGGAATCGCCTGCCCGGTTTCGGTGTAGTCGCCGAAGCCGGTGGAATCGGGCATGCGGATGAATTCGTATTTGACGATGTTGTCGACGATCTCCAGCGGCTCCGGCACCACGGCCTGCAGCGCGTCCATGTCGGTACGATAGCTGATGATGAAATATTCGCGGTCGTAGAATTTGTAGGGCCCGCGCGGGAATGACGGATTGGTCAGCGGCATCGAATAGGCGTTACGCCTGATATCTTCGATCTTCATGGTGCCCCCTATGAAACTGTTGGCAGGGAGTATGAAGGCGGTCGATGAAACTGGCGAGACTATTGTGCGGGCAGCGTCAACAAACACCGTCCTCATCCTGAGGAGCGCGCTCTTCGCGCGCGTCTCGAAGGATGGCGGCACACTGGGAGAACCCGGCCTCATGGTTCGAGACGGCGCAAACGCGCCTCCTCACCATGAGGGACTTTGACAGCGACCTCGAAAGCTCCGCTATTTCATGGTGATCGGCGGCGCCGTTTTCTCAGCCGGCGCTGGTGGCAGCGCCGGCTTGGCGCCGGCATCGCGTGCTTCTGCATCCGGACGCGCCGGCTGCGGCGGCGTTTCCTGCGGGCGCTGGCCAGTGGTCGCGGGTTCTGCGGGGGCCGACGGCTTGTTTTCGGCACCCGGCGTTGACTGCAGTGGCGGCGTCGCCTGGGCAAATCGAGCGGATGGCGGCGTCAGCGTGAGCCGTGCCATTGCCGACGTCGATGCGCCCAATCCTGCAGCCGTCGCCAAGATCGCGATCGCCAAATTAGTCCGGAACACGCGCGTCTGGGTCGTCGAGATCATAGCATCCACCGCAGTTAATGTGCGGTGACAACGGGAGCCAGCCGCCAAAGTTCCCGAGCCGGAAAGTCGCAGATCGCCGATGGCGCCCTGGACTTCTTTTGGACGACTAGTCCTTGGTGCTGACGTCCCATGTGGCGTTGCGCACGCCGGCATACGCCTCGAGCCGGGCGGCCACGGCATCCAGCTCCTTGGGATCGACGGCCGTCGAGACCAGCGTGGCGACGATCTCCTGCTGGGTGTCGCTCTGCTCGATCACATCGACATCGCCGACCGGATATTTTGCGGCTTCCAGCGCCTCCTGCAGGCGCTCGCGCATCTCGGGTACCACCTCGGGCGAGACCGTGAGCCGCACGTAATAGGTCACTTCCGACGACTTCGCGTCCAGCGGCGCCCGGTTGATCGCATTGACCAGCGGCCGCAGTAGCGTATTGCCGGCCAGCACGAAAAACGTAAGCGCGATAGCCTGTGCGATCATGTCCGCGCCGGCGCAGGAGCCCACCGCGGCCGAACTCCATAGCGTCGCCGCCGTATTGAGGCCGCGCACATTGGTGCCTTCCTTCATGATAACGCCCGCGCCGAGAAAGCCAATGCCGGAGACGACATAGGCGATCACGCGCACCGCGCCATCGGCACCGTGCAGCTGCATTGCGAGATCGACGAAAGCGGCCGCCCCGAGCGCCACCAACACATTGGTGCGCAGGCCCGCGGTGCGCTGGCGATATTGTCGCTCAGCACCGATCAGCGTGCCTAGCACAAAGGCCGTGGCCAGGCTGAGCAGCGTGTCGAGGAAGTCGTAAGTCTGGAATGTCGCCAAAAATCGCATGATGCCTGCATGCGTACAGGAAGTGACGGGCGGATGACAATGCCGCCTCGCACCAACCGTCGTGAACTCCCTCTCCCCACAGGGGAGGTGAAAGAGCTACAGCTCCAGCAGCCCGGCGTCGCCGTCCTGATCGGCAAAAGCCAGCAGCGTACCCTTGGCATTCCAGGCCAGCGCGCTGACGGGCTGCCCTTTGTTGGCCCGCACCAGAATTTCCGCGCCATCGGTCATGCGAACCATCAGGATAGTGCCGTCACTGTAACCGGCGGCCAAGATGTCCTGCTTGGGATGACAGGCCACCACGGTGACCTTGGCCTTGAGCGGCGCCAGCATCGCCGGCTCCTTGCCCATCGGGCCGTCCTTGCTGGCAAACGGCCAGATGATGACCGTATCCGCGCCCGAGGTCGCGAGACCCTTGCCACCGGCGCTCCAGGAAATCGAGCGCACGCGTGCCGGATAGCCGGTCATGCGCATGTGCTTGCCGTCCACGAGACGCCAGCCATGCAGCGCCGGCTCATGCATCGCGGTGACCAGAAACTTGTTGTCCGGGCTGAAAGTCACGCCGAGATGCGAACCGGCCCATTCCAGCACTTCGGCATTGCCGGCCATGTTGGGAAACCACAGCGTCACGCCGTTGTAGTGGGCTATCGCAAGCCGCAGCCCTTTGGGCGCGAATGCAAGGCCGCCAACGGTCGATGGCACCTCGAAGAATTTCACCTCGCCCTTCGGCGCCTGCACGAAGGCCGTCTTGCCCGCCGACCACGCAACAGCGCCGTCGGGATGCAAAGCTACACTGTCGATCCAGCGCCTCTTGGCGTCGGTCGCAAAGGTCGAGACTGTGCCGTCGCGGTCGAGCACGACGACCTTGCCGTCGTCGCAGCCCATCACGATGCGCTTGCCGTCGGAGGTCGAGCACAGGATGCCACCGAACGCGACCTCGACCGGCGACATCGCGCCTGCCGGATCGACCAGCGTGACTTTCTCTTCGGCGCCGACAAAGGCTGCCTTGTCGCCGAGAAAATGCACTGATGTGACCGACGCACCGATGGCCACCGGCAACACGCGGTCGGTGACCGATACGATGGATTCCTGCTCCTGCAGCGGATTGAAATCGGACATCATCAGGCGGGGATGCAGCGTTCGAAGCCGTCGCGGATCAGCTGCTCGGGCAGATCGCGACCGATAAAGACAAGACGGCTTTCGCGCTTCTCGCCGTCCTTCCACGGCCGCTGATGATCGCCTTCGAGCATCATGTGCACGCCCTGAAACACGTAGCGGTCGTCGTCGCCGGAGAACGACAGGATACCCTTGGAGCGCAAAATCTTGCCGCCCTCCTTGGCCATCAGATCCTGCAGCCACGGCATGAAGGTCGATGCATCGAGCGCCTTGTCGGTACGCAGCGACATCGAGTGCATATCCTCGTCGTGATAGTGCTTCAGACCACCGTGGCCGTGATCATGATGGTGATGATGGCCGTGATCGTGGTCATGATGATCGTGACCGTCGTCCGCGTTGAGGAACTCCGGTTCGATCTCCAGAATACGATCGAGATCGAAGGCGCCACGCTCCAGGACGTCGGACAGCTTCACCTGCGCGCGTTCCGTCTTGTGCAGCTTCGCATAGGGGTTGATGGCGCGAATGCGCGCCTCGACTTCGGCGAGCTCAGCCTTCGACACAAGATCAATCTTGTTCAGCACGATGACGTCGGCGAAGGCGATCTGGTTCTTGGCTTCCGGCGCATCCTTAAGGCGGTCGCTCAGCCATTTGGCATCGGCCACGGTCACCACCGCGTCGAGCCGCGCATGAGCCTGCACGTCTTCGTCGACGAAGAAGGTCTGCGCCACCGGCGCGGGATCGGCGAGACCCGTGGTCTCCACGATGATGGCGTCGAACTTGCCTTTGCGCTTCATGAGACCGTCGAGAATGCGCACGAGGTCGCCGCGGACAGTGCAGCAGACGCAGCCGTTGTTCATCTCGAACACTTCTTCATCCGCGCCGATGATGAGATCGTTGTCGATACCGATCTCGCCGAACTCGTTGACGATCACAGCGTATTTCTTGCCGTGGTTTTCCGACAGGATGCGGTTCAACAGCGTGGTCTTGCCGGCGCCGAGATAGCCGGTCAGCACGGTCACGGGAATTTTGTTGGCAGTCGCTTCAGACATGATCTCTCCGGCGGGGTCTTGTGCAGCGCCGGCAGCAGGGGTGCCCCTGCGCTAACTGGTCAGCGCGCTCGTCAGCGCCTTTATATTGTGCCTGACCATATCAATGTAAGTGGGTGCATCGCCGTTTTCGGGCGTCAGGCTGTCGGAATACAGCGTTCCGCCGATTTTTGCCCCGGTCTCGGCGGCAATCCGGCGCATCAGCCGGGGATCGGCGATGTTTTCCAGAAAAACCGCCGGAATTTTCGAGATCTTGAGCTGAGTGATGATGACCGCGATATCCTTGGCGCTGGGCTCGGAATCCGTCGAAACGCCCTGCGGCGCAATAAATTCGATGCCATAGGCCGCCGCGAAATAGCCGAAGGCGTCATGGGTCGAGATCACCTTGCGGTGTGCTTCGGAAATGGTGGCGATGGCCGCCTTCACATCACTGTCGAGGGCAGTCAGCTTCGCGAGATAGGCCTCGGCGTTCGCCTTGTAGATGTCGGCACCTGCCGGATCGGCCTTGGCCAGCGCATCGCGAATGTTTGCGACATAGACCTTGGCATTGCCCACCGATTGCCAGGCGTGCGGATCCTCGTGCGAGTCGAGCTTGCGCGGTGCGATGCCCTGGGTTGCGGTGACGATGACAGCCTTACCACCCGATGATTTCACCAACCGCGGCAGCCAGCCTTCGAAGCCGAGGCCGTTAACGACAACGAGCTTCGCATCGGCGATCTTTTTCGCGTCACGCGGCGTCGGTGTGTAGACATGCGCATCCCCATTCGGGCCGACCAGGGTCGTTACAGCGACTCGCTCGCCCCCGACATTGCGCACGAAGTCACCGAGGATAGAGAAGCTGGCGACGACATCGATCTTGTCCTGCGCCCGCGCCGGGACGATCGCCGTGACAAGCGACAGGACAGCAGAAAGGACGAATATGCTGGATTTCCGCATGACTGACACACCTACGCCTCAAGATGCCGGCCGGGGAACAACTGCCTTACCAAGCCACTGACATTGCCGAACAAAACCGAAAATACGTAGAGTACTGCGGCGACCAGAATGATCGCGGGACCGGACGGCACCTTGGTCTGGAACGACAGCACCAGACCGAAGTAACCGGAGACCATCGCGCTCGCGACGGAGATCATCATCATCCCCGTGATATCGCGCGACCAGAACCGCGCGATGCCCGCCGGCAGGATCATCAGCCCCACCGCGAGCAGCGTACCGAGCGCATGAAAGCCGTTGACGAGATTAACGACGACCAGCGCCAGAAACGCCAGATGCGCGGGTGCACCGGCGCGCGAGACAGTGCGCAGAAACACCGGATCGACGCATTCGATGACCAGCGGGCGATAGATCACCGCCATCACCACCAGCGTAATCGTCGCGTTGAACGCGATCACCAGCAGTGTCTGATCGTCGAGTGCGAGAATATTGCCAAACAGCACATGCAGCAGATCGATATTGGTGCCGCGCATCGAAACGATGGTGACGCCGACTGCCAGTGATACGAGATAGAACGCGGCCAGCGACGCATCTTCCTTGATGACGGTGACGCGCGACACCAGACCTGCCAGCAGCGCAACAGAAAAACCTGCAATCAGGCCACCAAACGTCATCGCGAACAGATTGAGCCCGGAAAACAGGAAGCCGATCGCAGCCCCTGGCAGGATGGCATGCGCCATCGCGTCGCCGACAAGGCTCATCCGCCGCAACATCAGGAAGACGCCGATCGGCGCGCCACCGAGCGCCAGCGCAACCACGCCGGCCAATGCGCGGCGCATAAATTCAAATTCGAGGAAAGGCGCGATCAGCGCATCGTAGAGCATGTCGATCAGGCCGCCCGCGAGTGTGCGGCATCGACAACACAGGTGCCGGCGCCATCGTCGAAGGCTTCGCACATGCGCCGCGCCTCCAGCAGGTTATCCGCCGTTAGCACCTGCTGCGTTGCACCCCAGGCCACGGAGCCGCGGGCAAGCAGCAACGTCTCCGGGAAATGCGAGCGCACCATCTCCATATCGTGCAGCGCCGCCAGCACCGTGCGCTTTTCTGCGTGCCAGTGACGCACCAGCGCAATCAGATCAGCCGACGTCTTGGCGTCGATCGCATTGAACGGCTCGTCGAGCACGATGACGCGCGCATCCTGCAGCAATACACGCGCGAACAGCATGCGCTGCATCTGGCCACCGGACAGCGTGCCGATATTGCGGTTCTCGAATCCGTTGAGGCCAACAGCGGTGAGGGCCCGTCCAATTTGCTCGCGTGCGTTCTTGCCAAGGCCGCCCAATATCCCCGTCGTGCGCCAAAGCCCTGTGCCGACGAAGTCGAACACCGAGATAGGGAATGTGCGGTCGATATCGACGCTCTGCGGCAGGTAAGCGATGTCGCGCGCCTTCAGGCCGCCAAGTGTGATCGCGCCCGTCAGCGGCTTCAGTATGCCGACGATGCCGCGAAACAGCGTGGATTTGCCGGCGCCGTTCGGCCCAACCACCGCGAGCAAACTGCCAGCGGCGATCTCGCCATTGAGGTGATGCACCGCCGGATGCCGGTCATAACCCAGCGTGACGTTCTGGAAAGCGAGCTGTGTCGTCATGATGGCCTCATCGCCAGCAGAACCACCGCCCAGAGCGCTGCGGAGACCGCCAGCGCAGCCCCCAGCCGTGCGGGCAACGTCATGCGCAGGATCGACCAGGGCGCGGGCTGGGCCGGATGCGGGCTTGCCGGGCCATGGCTGTGGGTATGACCGTGGCCGTGCGCGTGACCATGGGAGTGGTCATGACCGTGGGAATGGGAATGCGCCATGAAATCGGGCCTGAGCCAGTGGAAACCCGGCGCCAAAACGCCTCACTGTCATTTATGTTATATTATAACATACCGCAAGCCCGGAGCGGATCAGGCGAAATGGCGGACCAGCGCCAGGCCGGCAAAGAGCCCGGCAATCGACAGCACCACTGAGCCCAGCACATAGGCCAGGGCAAGGCCCAATTCGCCGCGCTCATAGAGCACTGCCGTATCCAGTGAAAAGGCCGAAAAGGTCGTGTAGCCGCCGAGGATGCCGGTCATCAGGAACAGGCGCCAGGGCTGCGAGGCCTCACCCTTGTAAGCGAGATAGCCGGCGATCAGGCCCATCACCGTGGAGCCAGTGATGTTGATGATGAAGGTGCCCCACGGGAACGCCGCTCCCATGCAGCGAGCGCAGGTCATGTTGATGACATGGCGCAAGGTGGCGCCAAGGCCGCCGCCGACAAAAACCAAAACATAATTCATCTAATACCCGCTGCGCTTAGTGGCTCACGTCATTCCGTTTTGCCGCAGCGTGCCTGCGGCGGCAAGTCGCAGCAGGTCAACCAAGACACGAAAACGTCACGACAACGAAAAAAGGCGGCAGCTTGCGCCACCGCCCTTCCCGCGCGTCATTAAACGCAGATCGAAAGCGATCAGACCGCCTTGCCGAACTGCTCGTCGACATATTCCCAGTTCACGAGATGATCGACGAACGCCTTGAGATAGTCGGGACGACGGTTGCGATAGTCGATGTAGTAGGAGTGCTCCCAGACGTCGACGCCGAGGATCGGGGTCGCGCCATGGACCAACGGGCTTTCGCCGTTCGCGGTCTTGGAGATTTCCAGCTTGCCGTTCTTGACCGAGAGCCAGGCCCAGCCGGAGCCGAACTGGCCAACGCCTGCAGCGGCGAAGTCGGTCTTGAACTTCTCGAGACCGCCGAGATCCTCGGTGATCTTCTTCTCCAGACGGCCGGGTAGCTTGTCGCCACCGCCGTTCGGCTTCATCCAGTTCCAGAAGTGGAGATGGTTGTAGTGCTGGCCGGCATTGTTGAAGAGCGCGGCATTCTTGCCGAACGAGCCCTTCACGATTTCTTCAAGCGATTTGCCTTCGAATTCGGTGCCCTTCAGCAGGTTATTGCCGTTGGTCACGTAAGCCTGATGGTGCTTATCGTGATGGAATTCCAGCGTTTCCTTCGACATATGCGGCGCGAGCGCGTCATAGGCGTAAGGCAGATTGGGAAGCGTGAAGGTCATGGGTCAAGATCCGCAATAATGGGAGAGTTGGCTTAACGGGAACCCTTATAGAAGGTTCCGCCCGGCTCCGACACTCCCATCTTTGCGATCCCCGATCGCTTCGCGATCAGGCCGCGCTCGGCATTGCGGCGGAGACGGCATCGCGCCGCACTGGCGGCTTCACATTCATCAGCATCTGGAAGCATCCGGCGATCATCCCGATCACGACGGCGAATTGCCAGGCGCGATCATAATTGCCGAGATGCGAGAAGATCATGCCACCGCCCCAGGCGCCGAGGAAAGATCCTGCCTGATGGCTGAGGAAGGCGATGCCGGTGAGTGTCGCCATGAAGCGCAACCCGAACAGCTGCGCGACGAGGCCGTTCACCAGCGGGACCACGCCGAGCCACAGCGATCCCAGCACGGCTGCGAAGACCATGGTCGTGGTCGGCGTCGCCGGAAAATAGAAATAAGTGGCGAGCGCCAACGAGCGAACGATGTAAATTCCGCCGAGCAAAATCTGCTTCGGATAACGGCCGCCAAGCCAGCCAAAGGCATAGGAGCCAAACACATTGAACAGGCCGACTATTGCCAGCGCGGTGGCGCCAAGCGACGCGTCGAGGCCGCAGATCGCCAGATAATTCGGCAGATGCGTGGTGATGAATACGAGCTGCAGGCCGCAGACAAAGAACGACAACGCCAGCACGATATAGCCGGAATGGCCGAGCGCGGACTGCACCACTTCTCCCAAAGATTGCTGCAGCTCATCCGCCGGTGCGCGTTCGATCTTGTCAGACTGGCCAGCAAACAGCGCAGCGGGGAGCATCACCGCAGCGAGGCCGAGAAAGCCGATCAGCGCCACTTGCCAGCCCGCCGTCGAGATCAGCGTCTGCGCCAGCGGTGACGCGATGACGAGACCGAGCGAACCTGCAGCCGACACCGCGCCCATGGTGACGCTGCGCTTGGCGGCGGAGACGCTGCGCGAAGCTACCGTCATGGTCATGCTCGACGCCGTGCAAGACAGTGCGAGGCCGACGCAAAGGCCGGCGCCCAGGGTGAAAACCAGCGGCGTGGTCGCGACCATCATGAAGACGAGGCCGGCCGCATAGATCAAAACGCCGATGATCATCACGTGACGGGTGCCGAAACGATCGGCGATAGCACCGATGAAGGGCTGCGAGATGCCCCAGATCACGTTCTGCAAAGCGGTGGCCAGGGAGAAATCAGCCGTGGTGATGGCGGTGTCGCGCAGAATCGAGGGTTGAAACAGGCCGAAGCTCTGGCGCATGCCCATGGCCAGGCTGAGCAGCGTCGCCGCGCCGGCCAAAATCGCCCAGCGCTGGTATTTGGAGAGCTCCGCCTCAGTCATTCCAACGTTTCCTTGATCCCTAGAATATTATTCTCAGATAAGCACTGGATTCGACAGGTTTACTACCCTCGGACCGACCTATAAGGGCTGCACAAAGCGCAGAGGTGGCGACCGAAATGAGCATCGAAATCGAGATTGTGACCGGCGATGCCTCATGGCCGAGCGTCAAACCGCTGTTCGACCTGGTTTGGCCGCGCGAGGCGGTCGAGAAACTGCCCTGGGGACACGTGGTCTTCGCCTATCCCGAATTGCGGGTCATCGTGGAGGACGACGGACAGCCGGTCTGCCATGTCGGCCTGTATCGGCGCGAAGGCATATGGAAGGATCGCAAGACGCGGATTGGCGGCATCGGCGGCGTTGTGACGCATCCCGACTATCGTCGTCGCGGTCTGGCCAGTCTGGCGCTCACCGCCGCACTCCATACGCTGAAAGACGAACGCGCCACCGATTTTGCGCTGCTGTTCTGTGAACCGCACAATCTGGATTTCTACACGCGCCGCAACTGGAAGCCGTTCATCGGCGAGGTCTATGCCGAACAGCACGGCGAGCGGGTACGCTTCGATGTCATGACCCCGCTGGTGTCCTACCTGAAGCGCGCGCCGCATGAAGGCGAGATGGACCTTTGCGGGCTGCCGTGGTGACCGCCACCGGTTGACCTGAGTAAGCTGCGTCAAATTGAATCGATCATGATCATTTGAGACGCTGAGTAGTCTCAAACGCAGCGCCGCGGCATTGCACAAATCCCATTTCTTGTTATGCAGACCGCCTGATCCGAGGAGACACGCATGGCCGCCAGATTCACTGTTATGATCGCATTGCTGGGTGCAGTGTTCGCAGGCTCCGCTGCGCAAGCCCAATCGGGCGGCGAAGCAATGGGTGTCTGGCAGACCCAGGCCGGCGATGCACAGGTGCGGGTCAGCAAATGCGGCACCATCCTGTGCGGCACCGTCGTCTCGCTGCGCGACAAGATCGATCCGCAGACCGGCAAGCCGCCGATCGACGACAAGAATCCCGATCCCGCGCTGGCTAAACGTTCGATGATCGGTGTTCACCTGTTCTACGATATGCGCCCTACCGGAGTGAACACGTGGTCGGGCCGGATCTATAATGCCGATGACGGGAAGATCTATACCAGCAACGTGGCGCTGGTCGGCCCTAACACGCTGAAGGTCGAAGGCTGTGTCGGCGCATTCTGCGGTGGCGAGAACTGGACCCGCGTCGGCCGGTAACTCAGTTCGCTTCTCTCAGACTGACATGGCCTTCAACGCGGTGGCCGCCGAGGCATAACCGCCGCGCGCGCCGTCGATGAAATGAACGTGATCGCTGCGGATGGCTGACGGCGTGAAACACGTCATCATCGCCGCATCCTGCCGATGCAGGCCATAGCGCACCGTTCCTTCCGCGGCTGCCGTGACAAGATGCTGCTCGAGCGCACGTTCGAGATCGGGTGTGCAATCCAGGATCATGCGCAGGCTATCGTCGTATTTGCGGAAATCCGAGTTCTCGACCAACTGCTGCACATAGGTCTTCGGCACGAAGCCGCCGACGCTAATGCCAAAACGCATCAACACAAAAACGAACAGCGTTCGCGTCGTCACCCAGATACGAAAGCGCGAAAGCGATTTCGCGCCGCGGCCAGCTCGGATTTCGTAGCCGAGACCCGCGGGCGGCCACGTCATCGCGGGACCGCCTGCGGGTACGGGACGGCCCGCATTTGGACTGCGTTCGACCAGCGCGATAATGTCTTCGATGACGCGGCGAAATGCGGATGGCTCGGCGCCCGCTGCGGCCGTCACCAGCACCGACAGGATCAAACCGTGCGCCGATGGAATTTCCTCGAAACGACATGAGAGCCCGGAGAGATCGGGATAGGTCCCGACAGGTGCCGGCGTCACCGCGAATTCGCCGCGCTTCATCGCGGCCTCTGCCCAGCCCAATCCGCCACCGGAAAACATCGCATAGGACACATTCTTCGATGGACCGAAGCGCGCCACGCGCACGTCCGGCCCCTGCGCACGGATGTCCTTGATCGGGACCAGGGCCACCCGCATCACGAGATCGAGATCGTGCTTCACCCAGGTCGCCGTCGCCGCCAAAGCCCCGCGGGCGCGATCGAGATCATCCGGTGAGACTGCGAAGCTCGCGCCATCGCCGCCGAACACGAACGGGAATTCGCGGCCGTCCAGCGCATTGGTCACGGCCGCGATGACGGCAGCGCCGGCCATGTTGACGGCCTTGTAGCGCTGTTCGGCGATGGCCTTGGTGGATTCCACGATATCGGCGACGCCGATGATCCAGTCATCCGGCAGCGGCATGTACAAAGCCGGGTCCATCACCCGGTCGAAACCGTAAAATATTGAAATGCCGTCGTAAAACGCGCTGACGCCGGTCGTCATGGTGCGAAATGATCCTGCGACAACGTTGCGTCAACCCAATGACGCTCCTGAGGCAGAACTCATAGCACGCAATTTCGACGAACGTGCGGTATCAGCAATCCAAAGTCGTCTGCCGCTCCCATTCGGTGAGCTGACGGCAGTGCTCATTCCAGTCGCTGTGTTTGAGCTTGAGATACGATCCGACCACGACCTCGCCGAGCTGCGCCTTCAACACGTCGGATGCTTCGAGCGCCCGCAATGCATCGAGCAGGTTCAGCGGCAGCTGCTTTGCCTTCGGCGCCTTCACGCCTTCCGTATACATATTGATGTCGAGGCGCGGGCCGGGATCGCGGCTGTTGGCCATGCCGTCGAGGCCGGCGGCGAGCAAGGTAGCCGGCAGCAGATAGGGATTCACCGCGCCATCGGGCAAACGGAATTCGAACCGGCCCGCATCGGGAATGCGGATCATATGCGTGCGATTGTTGCCGCCGTAGGTCACCGTGTTCGGCGACCATGTCGCGCCGGAGAGCGTGCGCGGCGCATTGATGCGCTTGTAGGAATTCACCGTGGGATTGGTGATTGCGCAAACCGCTTCGGCCGAATGAACAAGGCCGCCGATGAAGTGATAGGCCGTCTTCGAGAGACCCAACTCGCCGCTCTCGTCCTCGAACACATTCGAGCCGTCCTTGGTCGACCATAGCGACGCATGGACGTGGCAGCCATTGCCAGTGAGATTGGCAAACGGCTTCGGCATGAAGGTCGCCTTGTAGCCGTGCTTTTCGGCAATCGACTTGACCATAAACTTAAAGAACGCGTGGCGATCGGCGGTCTTCAGCGCGGTGTCGAACTCCCAGTTCATCTCGAACTGGCCGTTGGCGTCTTCATGATCGTTCTGATAGGGCTTCCAGCCGAGCGCAATCATCGCATCACAGATTTCGGCGACGATCTCGTAGCGCCGCATCAGCGCCTGCTGGTCGTAGCACGGTTTGGCCTGCTGATCGGCGGGATCGGAGATCGCGGTGCCGTCCGGCGAGATCAGGAAGTACTCGCATTCGACGCCGGTCTTGAGTTCGACACCCTGCTCCGCCGCCCTCGCAATGAGGCCTTTCAGCACTTGACGTGGATTCTGCGCCACGGGGTTGCCGCCCATATAGAGATCCCCCGTGACCCAGGCGACGCCGGGCTTCCATGGCAGCAGCGTCAGCGTATCCATATCCGGCATCACGAGCACGTCGGGATCGGCCGGCGTCATATCGAACCAGGCCGCGAAACCGGCAAAGCCAGCGCCGGACTTTGCCACGCCGTCCATGGCCGTGGCCGGCACCAGCTTGGCGCGCATGCCGCCGAACAGATCGACAAAGGCAATCAGAAAATATTTGAGATCGTGTTGTTTGGCTAGTTCGGTCCAGGTCGTCATTGACACGCGCTCCGAAGATCATCCAGCCATAACGGCTCGTTAGATATTGCTGCCGGGAATCCAGTTCGTTCCAGCGAGAGGGACCCTCGCCATGGCTGCCGACTCCATTGTCAGTGCCACCAGATCTTCCGGTTCGAGATTGTGGACGTGGCTCTTGCCGCAGGCGCGTGCGATGGTCTGCGCTTCCAGCGTCATCACAGAGAGATAGTTTGCGAGCTTGCGGCCGGCGATCACGGGATCGAGCCGCGCGGCCAGCAAAGGATCCTGCGTGGTGATGCCAGCGGGATCGCGGCCTTCATGCCAGTCATCATAAGCGCCGGCGGTGGTACCGAGCTTCTGGTATTCGGCTTCCAATGCCGGATCGTTATCGCCGAGCGCGATCAGTGCGGCGGTCCCGATCGCCACCGCGTCCGCGCCGAGCGCGAGACACTTGGCCACGTCAGCTCCATTGCGGATGCCACCGGACACGATGAGCTGCACTTTGCGATGCATGCCGAGATCCTGCAGCGCCTTCACCGCCGGCGGGATCGCGCACATGGTGGGAAGGCCAACATTCTCGATGAACACATCTTGCGTCGCAGCCGTCCCGCCCTGCATGCCGTCGAGCACGATGGCATCGGCGCCGGATTTCACCGCGAGCGCGATATCGTAATACGGGCGTGAGGCACCGACCTTCACGTAGATCGGGATCTGCCAGTCGGTGATCTCGCGCAGTTCCTGGATCTTGATTTCGAGATCGTCAGGCCCGGTCCAGTCCGGATGCCGGCAGGCCGAGCGCTGGTCGATGCCGACGGGCAGACGTCGCATGCCGGCGACGCGCTCGGTAATCTTCTGGCCGAGCAACATGCCACCGCCGCCGGGCTTGGCGCCCTGCCCGACCACGACCTCGATGGCATCGGCCTTGCGCAGGTCATCCGGGTTCATGCCGTAACGCGACGGCAGTACCTGATAGACCAGCAGATCGGAATGACCACGCTCTTCCGGCGTCATGCCGCCGTCGCCCGTGGTGGTCGACGTGCCGACCGCCGATGCGCCGCGGCCGAGCGCTTCCTTGGCGGGACCGGACAGTGCCCCGAAGCTCATGCCGGCGATGGTAATCGGAATCTTCAGATGAATCGGCTTCTTGGCAAAACGCGCGCCGATGACGACATCGGTGGCGCATTTCTCACGGTAGCCCTCGAGCGGATAACGGCTGATCGAGGCGCCGAGAAACAGCAGGTCGTCGAAATGCGGCAGCTTGCGCTTAGCGCCGGCGCCGCGGATGTCATAGATGCCGGTCGCGGCCGCACGACGGATTTCCGCGATCGCAGCATCGTCGAAGGTCGCCGACTTGCGCGGCGGCGTGTGGATCCAGCGGTCTTGCGCGCTCATCAGTACGATCCGACGTTGTCGATATGGAAGTGATAGAGCTTACGCGCCGAGCCGTAGCGCTTGAACTCGTCGGGGCTGACGCCTTCGACGCCGGCTTCATCGAGCAGCCGCTTCAACTCGGTCTTGTGTTCGTCCTTGAGCGGCTTCTCGATGCAATCCGCACCAAGGCTGGCGACGGAGCCGCGCACGAAGAGCTGCGCCTCATAGATGGAATCGCCGAGTGCCTCGCCGGCATCGCCGAGCACCACGAGCTTGCCGGCCTGCGCCATGAAGGCCGAGAGATGGCCGACCGAGCCCTTCACGACGATATCGATGCCCTTCATGGAGATGCCGCAACGCGCGGACGCGTTGCCGTCGATCACCAGCAGCCCCCCATTGCCGCTGGCGCCCGCCGCCTGCGAGGCATCGCCGGTGACGTGGACGCGGCCCGACATCATGTTCTCCGCGACGCCCTGCCCGGCATTGCCGCGCACGGTAACGCGCGCCTGCTTGTTCATGCCGGCGCAGTAGTAACCGACGTGGCCGTCGATCTCGATCTCGACCGGGAAATCGAGACCGACCGCGATATTGTGCTGGCCGCGCGGATTGCTGACGGTCCAGTGTGTCTCGTTGGTGCTGGGTGTCAGCCTGTGCAGAGCGCCGTTAAGTTCGCGCAGCGGCGACGAAGCGAGATCGACCGTGGGCATCAGTGACGCTCCCACAAATAGACTTTGGCGGGTTCGGGCTCCCAGACCTTGGCGACGTCGATGCCCGGCAGATCGACCAGCGCACGATATTCGGTGCCGAAGGCGACCCAGCGATCGGTCTCGGCCATCACGGCTGGCTTGCAGGCAATGGGATCGCGCAGCACGCCGAAGCCGGTCTCGGTGCCGATGACGAATGTGTAGAAGCCATCGAGCGCGGACAGCGACGACGTCATCGCATCCTGCAGCGAAGCACCGGCGGCCATCCGCGAACTGATATAGCCCGCGGCGACCTCGGAATCGTTTTCCGTGCGGAACGTCATGCCCCGGCGGATCAACTCGCGGCGAACGTCATTGTGGTTCGACAACGAACCGTTATGCACGAGGCACTGGTCCGTGCCCGTGGTGAAGGGGTGTGCGCCATTGGTTGTGACGGCGGACTCAGTTGCCATGCGCGTATGACCGACGGCATGGGTGCCGGTCATCGCGTTCAGGCCGAAACGCTTCGCCACATCGGCGGGCAGACCGACTTCCTTGAATACGGCCATGCGCTTGCCGCGCGCGACCATATCGACATCTTTCAGGCCGAGGAGCGCAGATGCGACGGCAGCCTCGCGATCGGTGGGGATGCTGATGACGGCGTGAGTATCATGCACCTGATACGCAATCGGCGCACCGGCGACCTTGCCAAGCGACGCCACCAATGCAGCGAAATCAAACGACGGCGCGGCACGCAGCGTCAGCTTGATCTGTCCGACATCGCCGTCGCCATAAACAGCAAAGCCTGCAGAGTCAGGGCCGCGATCGCTCAGCGCTTCCAGCATGCCGGAGAGCAACCCGCCTAATTCGGGGGCCAGCTTTTGATCTTTCAGAAATAGACCGGCAATGCCGCACATGGCTCGCGTCTCGCTCGTTGAATGCGCGTGGACCTTGCCCGAAACAAAACCGCCATGTCAATCGCCGAGAAAATAGTTTTCCTGACAGGAAATATCGCTATTGTCGGGAAATCACCGTATTTAGGAAGCGCCACCGTGAAAGCGAAACCGAAGACAACGAAATCATCACCCACGCGATCGAAGCCGGAGGAGCTACGCACCGGCTCGAATGCGCCGCTGGAAGTCGGCGGCTCGCTGGAATCCAAGATCGGCAATGAAGTGCGCCAGTTGCGTAAAGAGCTGGAGCTGACGGTGGCCGAGCTCAGCACATCGGCGGGCATCTCGACCGGCATGCTGTCAAAGATCGAGACCGGCAGCATCTCCGCATCGCTGGGCACGCTGAATGCACTCTCAAAAGCGCTCAACGTTCCGATCTCCAGATTCTTTCGCGAGACCGAAGAAGAGCGTGATTGCTCCTTCGTGAAAGCCGGTACGGGCGTCAAGATCGAGCGACGCGGCACCAAGTCCGGCCATCACTATCAACTGCTTGGCCAGTCGATCCACGGCGAGCTCGGCGTCGAGCCCTATTTGATCACGCTGAACGAGGATGCCGAGGCCTATAGTAACTTTCGTCACGCCGGCGTCGAGATGATCTACATGCTGACAGGCAAGGTGCGTTATCGCCACGCCGATCAGACCTATCTGATGGAGCCCGGCGACACGCTGTTCTTCGACGCAGCCGCGCGGCACGGCCCGGAAGAACTGGTGAAGGCGCCTATGACGTATCTGTCTGTGATTATTTATCCGCGGCGGAGCTAGGCCTCACTTCGCCTTGCTCTTCCCCGACATCCGGTCCTGCGACGGTGGCACATCGAAGGCCCGCCGATACATCCGTGCGAAATGGCTGGCGCTGGCGAAGCCGCATTCGGCCGAGACCTCGACCACCGGCATACTGGTCTGCTGCAGCAGTGCACGAGCTTTCCCGAGGCGCAGGGTCATGTAATGCTGCTCAATGGTTACGCCGAGATGTGCGGTGAACAGCCGCTCGAGCTGGCGCACGGACACGCCGGCCGTTTTTGCCAGCTCGTCGCGCGGCGCAGGGCCGGCCAGACGCCGTTCCATCACGGTGATCGCCGAGAGCACGGCGCGATTGCTGGTACCGAGGCGCTCGCGCAATGAAATGCGCTGGCTGTCGTCGCCGAGCCGCACGGCGGTTTGCAGAAACCAGTCACTGACTTTCGCTGCCAGTGCCTGGCCGTGATCGCGGCGGATGATGGCATGCATCATGTCGAGCGCGGCGACACCACCGGCGCAGGTGAGCCGGTTGCTATCGATCTCGAACAGCGTACGCGTCGGCTCGATCTCGGGAAAGGCTTCGATGAACGCATCGAGATGCTCCCAATGGATCGTGCAACGTACATCGTCGAGGATGCCGGCCTTGGCGAGAATGAAAGGCCCGCCGGATACACCGCCGATGGCGCAGCCCGAGCGCGCGAGGCGACGCAGCCAGGCCAGCGTCTTGGCATCATCGAAACTTGCGGGATTTCCGCCGGCGCAAACCAATACAGTGTCATAGCGCACGCTGTCGGCAATGGTGTGATCGGACGCCACCGACAATCCGTTCGATGCCAGGATCGCGTCGGCGCCGGTCGAGATCTGCAGCCACTGATACAGTTTCTTGCCGGCTAGCACATTGGCGGCGCGCAGCGGTTCGATCGCCGAGGCGAAGGACATCAGCGCGAAGCCGTCGATCAGGAGAAAGCCGACGCGGTGGGGCTGGGCCATAAATTTGAAGACTCAGTTTCCGCGCCCGTTCAGATCATAGCTGCAGCGTTACGCCCACTCGCCCTTGCGGAACACCGGCACGCGACGGCCGTCGGTGTGGACACCATCGATGTCGATCTCGCCGGAGCCGATCATCCAGTCGATATGGATGAAGCTCTTGTTGCCGCCCTGCGCCGCGATCTGCTCGGGCGTGAGATCGCCGCCATTGACGAAGCACTTCGAATAGCACTGGCCGAGCGCGATATGGCATGCGGCATTCTCGTCGAACAACGTGTTGTAGAACAAGAGGCCACTCGCCGAGATCGGCGACGAATGCGGCACCAGCGCCACTTCGCCGAGCCGACGCGAGCCTTCGTCGGTGTCGAGCACCTTGTTGAGCACTTCCTCGCCGCGCGAGGCCTTCGCCTCGACGATCTTGCCGTCCTCGAAGCGCACCGCGATGTCGTCGATCAGCGTACCTTGGTAAGATAACGGCTTGGTTGATCGGACATGACCGTTGACACGCGCGGCATGCGGCGTCGTGAAGACTTCCTCGGTTGGGATATTGGCGTTGCAGATGATGCCGTTCTTGGCGGTCGACGCGCCGCCTTCCCATTCATGGCCGTCGGCAAGACCCACCACGAGATCGGTGCCCGGCCCGGTGAAATGCAGCGCGCGGAAGCGCTGCGCGTTCAGCCATTCGGTGCGGCTGCGCAGCGCCGCATTGTGCTTGGCCCAGGCGGCAATGGGATCGGCATTGTCGACGCGCGATGCGGCGAAGATCGCATCCGCAAGCTTCTGCACGGCAACGTCGTCCTCATCGCCGGGAAACACCTGCTTGGCCCAGGACAGCGTGGGATAAGCGATGATATTCCAGTTGATGTCGAAGCCGGCGATCTTCTGCAGCGCCGGCTGATAGGCGATGGAATTCGCCTTGCTGGCGCGCGACACCTTGGCGGGGTCTTCGTTGGACAGCAGCATCGGATTGTCGCCGACGATGGCGAGGCGCGCCGTGTTGTTGCCGAGCGCTTTTGCCATTCCCTCATAGAGCCAGCCGGCGGCGCGATCGAAGCTCACATCGTGACCGTAGCGATAGCGCGCCAACGTCATCTCTTCATCGGAGAAAAACGGCGTCACCAGGCCTGCGCCGGCCTTGTAGGCATGTTCAGCGATTTTGCGCACCAGCGGCAGCGCCGCGGCGGGGCCGGTCAGCAGCAGATCCTGCCCCGGCGCAAGTTGCAGCCCAACTTTCACGGCGACTTCGGCCAGACGGTCGAGCTTCACGGGATCGATGGGGGTGGACAAATTGCGCTGGTGAACGGTCATGCAGAGGCCCTGACTGATGTGGAAGTGGCTGGACCGAATGTAGGCGCAGATGCGCCTTGCCGCCAGCCGGTCCGCCGCAGGGCTTACCGGACGCCTACGACAGCCCGGACTGCGGGACGAGGGCCTGGTAATGGGCCAGCGCGTAAAGCCTGATCGCCGAGGACAGGTTGTTCTGCTGTCGGTTCTTGTCGATCTCGCCGACGAGCTGCGACATCGTGATCCGGCGCATGCCGGCGATCTCCTTCAGCGCCGTCCAGAACGCCTCTTCGAGGCTGACGCTTGTCTTGTGTCCGGCGACAACGATCGATCGCTTTACGACGGGTGATTTCACCGCGCCTCCTCCATTTCATTTCCGCCCAGTGGTCGTTTTTCTTTCAGGACAGCTTATACGGATTGGAACCCGCGGCAACAGATCAGATGATGCGACCTTAGACGACTACGCATCGCGCAACCTGATATCAGAAACACAACCTCTGCGGCACAATCGCTACCTTGTTTTCGCGGCGCGCATTGAGCAGAAGCAGCATAGTGCACAACTTCGGATTCGACTTTCCTGACTGACTCGATGGATTCCACTACGCTCGCACTTCCGGACGCCCAGCACGCCGCCGATCAGATCGATCGCTGGATGAAGGAGCACGCCGTCTTCGCGCTGCTGATGGAGCAATCCGACAACGCATGTTCTGTGCTGCGGCAGTTTGCAACGATCAACCGCAACCATGGCCAGCATGACGTCGCTATCGACGCGCTTCTTGCTGCACTTGCACTGATGCCGACGGACGTCACCGCCTGGCGTGAGCTCGCGACGGACTATCAATTGAGCGGTCGCGACGAACTGGCGGAAGCAAGTGCGTTGCGCGCGCTCGCCATCGATCCGGACCACGCGACGACATGGCTGCAATATGCGAGCCTCGCCTACCGGCTGCAGCGTATCGATGATGCTGAAGCGGCCTATCTGCGCGCTCTGTCGGGCGATGCCTCGCTTGGCGACGCTCATCTCGGCCTGGGCGTGCTGTATCTCGGCTCCCGCCGTCCCGAGCAGGCGATCGTGCATCTGCAACGTGCACTATCCTGGGGCGGCATCGACGCGGTCACGCATCTTTGCCTCGGACAGGCCTTCTACATGGCCGGCCGGTTTGGCGAGAGCGCCGATGCCTTGGCAACCGCAAACGGCTTTGTGCCGCTGGAAGGCGTCACACTACGTCTCTACGCCCGCGCGCGTACCTTTGCCTCGATGCTGGACGGCGACATTCAGGGCGCCATCACCCGCTACCCGACGCTTGCCGGACAAGAGACCGAACCACTGGACGAGGTCTTGCGCACCGCATTCGCGTTGTTCAGCGCCTATGGCATGCATGAAGCCGCTGCCACGGCCGGACGCCTGCGACTGGAAGGCCGGCCGAACGATCCCGTGCAGCGCTACTTGCTGGATGCCGTCGGTGGACAGACACATGATCGCGCACCGGCAGCCTATGTCGAAGCGCACTTCGACGAATTCGCCGCAGGCTTCGACAACAAGCTTGTGGACATTCTTGGCTACAAGGTGCCGCAGCAACTCGCCGATATGGTTGCGTCCTGCCGACCGACACTTGCGACCATTCTGGATCTCGGCTGCGGAACGGGGTTGGCTGCGGAGCCACTCGGGCGGTTCGGCGCGCGGCTGACCGGCATCGACCTGTCGGAGAAGATGCTCGCCATCGCAACACGGCGGAACGCCTATCACGACCTTATCAAGGCCGATGTCGTGAGCTATCTCGCGGACAGCCCACGCAGCTTCGACCTCGTCTTCGCTGCCGATCTTCTGATCTATCTCGGCCGGCTGGAAGAACTCATCGGCCTGATTGCGCGCGTATTACCTGCAGGCGGCCTCTTCGCAGCGAGCATCGAACGCGCGGGTCACGGCGACTTCACGTTGCTCTCGTCAGGAAGGTTCGCCCATAGCGAGAGATATTTCGAAGCCTGCGCCGCGACGAACTTCGAAATCGTATGCAAGGAGAATTCCGAGCTGCGCCTCGAAGCAGGGCGCCCTGCCCTCGGCACGCTTTATGTGCTGCGTCGCCGTGCCCGGCCGAGCACCGAGAACGGCCAGCTCACCACCGCAACGATCCTCTAATAAATTGACGAGATCTTCGCCAGGCGCGCGTCGGTCGTCGAGCCTGTGGTCTGCACAGATCGGGAGCCATCTCGAACCTGCAGCGCACCGCACAAGATTTAATCATCTGCCTAGGAAATCAGTAACGCCGCTCGTTTTAATGGCACGACTGATCTGCGACAGCCGAGCTCATTTAGAAATAGTCGAAAAATCAGAATGTTAGACGACAGGTACGTTGGCACGCCATTTGCTAATAATATCTACGTCAATGATGACCGCCGTCCGCCGGATGCTGAAACCGCTGCTGGTTTCAAGCGCAGGGACACAGCTCGCTTCCTGATTGTCAGGTGCGAAGCGGTCATCGTGACTCCATCCCTACCGGGCTTGGTGAGCGAGTCCCTGTTTCCGATCGGCAGCGGTCCAAACAGGTTTGCACATGCTCGATCAACCGAACGCAAAGAATCAGAAGCTCGTCATCCTCGGCAACGGCATGGCCGCCGGCCGCGTCATGGACGAGCTGTTCGCACGCGCACCAGACCGCTACGACGTAGTGGTGTTCGGCGCGGAGCCGCGTGTTAATTATGACCGCATCATGCTGTCGCCGGTGCTCTCCGGCGAGAAGGCATATGACGACATTCTGATTCACACCGATGAGTGGTATGCGACCAACAAGGTTGATCTCAGGCGCAGCGAACTCGTCGTCGCGATCGATCGCGTTGCGAAAACCGTCACCACACAGTCCGGCGCGGTCGAAGCTTATGACACGCTGATTATCGCAACCGGCTCGAAGCCGATCCTCATTCCGGTACCCGGCGCGGAACTGCCCGGCGTCGTCACCTATCGCGATCTCGACGACGTCAACTTGATGCTCGATGCAGCCGGCAAGGGCGGCCACGCTGTCGTCATCGGCGGCGGCTTGCTCGGCCTCGAGGCCGCAGCCGGCCTGGCCATGCGCGGCATGACAACAACCGTTGTCCATCTAATGCCAACACTGATGGAGCGCCAACTCGATCCCAATGCCGCTTATCTGTTGCAAAAGGCGATCGAGGCGCGCGGCATCGAGGTGCTGACCGGAGCCAACACAGCAGCCATCCTCGGTGACAGATGTGTCGAGTCAGTCCGGCTCGACGATGGTCGGACCCTACCGGCCGATCTCGTCGTGATGGCGGTCGGCATCCGCCCGAACACCGCACTCGCCAAGCTAGCCGACCTCAACGTCAAGCGCGGCATCGTCGTGGACGATCATCTGCGGACCAGCGACGACAACATCTATGCGGTCGGCGAATGCGTCGAGCATCGCGGCCAGTGCTACGGCCTTGTCGCGCCCCTGTATGACATGGCGAAGACCCTCGCGGCGACCCTCGCCGGCGAAACCGTGGACGGCTATATCGGCTCGACCACCTCGACCAAGCTGAAAGTCACCGGCGTAGATCTGTTCTCGGCCGGCGATTTCGCCGAAGGCGACGTCAAGGATGAGATCGTGCTACGCGATCCTGCCCGCGGCATCTACAAGCGTGTCGTCTTGCGCGACGACCGCATCATCGGCGCGGTGCTCTATGGCGATACGGCCGACGGCTCGTGGTATTTCGACCTCCTCAAAAAGAACGTCGATATCGGCGCCATGCGCAACGCGCTGATCCTCGGCCAGGCCTATCAGGGCGGCGTTGCCCTCGATCCGGTCGCTGCTGTCGCAGCGCTGTCCGACGATGCCGAAATCTGCGGCTGCAACGGCGTGTGCAAGGGCGCGATCACGCAGGCGATCACCGCCCACGGCCTCACCACCCTCGACGATGTGCGCGCCCGCACCAAGGCATCGGCCTCCTGCGGCCAATGCACGGCGAAGGTGGAATCGCTGCTCGCGGCCACGCTCGGCGACAATTACTCCGCCGCCGGCCGCAAGCCGATGTGCAAATGCACCGACCTCACCCATAGCGAAGTCCGTGGCTTCATTCTCTCGAAGGAGTTGAAGTCCGTTCCCGCCGTGATGCAGGAACTGGCGTGGAAAACCTCTTGCGGCTGTCCGTCCTGCCGCCCCGCGCTGAATTATTACCTGCTCTGCGCGTGGCCGGGCGAGTATGCCGACGATGCGCAGTCGCGCTACATCAACGAGCGCGTCCACGCCAACATCCAGAAGGACGGCACCTTCTCCGTTGTGCCGCGCATGTGGGGCGGCCTGACCACCCCCGACGAATTGCGCGCCATCGCCGACGTCGCCGACCGCTTCAAGATTCCGACGGTGAAAGTCACTGGCGGCCAACGCATCGATCTGCTGGGCGTGCGGAAGGAAGACCTGCCCGCGGTGTGGGCGCAGCTCAATAGTGCGGGCCTCGTCTCCGGCGCAGCCTATGCCAAGGGCTTGCGCACGGTGAAGACCTGCGTCGGCTCCGAATGGTGCCGCTTCGGCACGCAGGATTCGACCGGTCTCGGCGTCAAGCTCGAGCGCTTCATGTGCGGCTCATGGGCGCCTGCGAAGGTGAAGCTCGGCGTTTCGGGCTGCCCGCGCAACTGCGCGGAATCCACGGTGAAGGACATCGGCGTGATCTGCGTCGAATCCGGCTACGACATCCACATCGCCGGTGCGGCGGGGCTGCATGTCCGCCAGACCGATCTGCTTGGCCATGTCGATACGGAGGATGAGGCGATCGAATACATCGCTGCCTTCATGCAGATGTACCGCGAGGAAGCGGGCTATCTCGAACGCGTCTGGAAGTGGGTCGAAAACGCCGGCCTCGACAAGGTACGTGCGGCGATCATGGATGATGCCGACAACCGTCGCGCGCTGCTGGCGCGCTTCGAGAAATCACAGCGCGCGGTCCGCAAGGATCCCTGGGCCGAACGCGCCGCCGGCCGCGAACAGCATGAGTTTACGCCGCTCGCAACACTCAACTCGATTATAGCCGTCCCGGCAGAATGAACATGACAATGGTCCCATCCAACGACTTCTGGTTCGACGTCGGTCCACTGCGCGCGATCCCGCAACGCGGCGCGCGCACGGTGAAGACTCCGCGGCGCGAGATCGCGGTATTCCGCACTGCCAGCGACGAGGTGTTTGCGCTGGAAAATCGCTGCCCGCACAAGGGCGGTCCACTCAGCGAAGGCATCGTGCACGGTCGCAAGGTCGCCTGCCCGCTGCATAACTGGATCATCAATCTCGATGATGGCGAAGCCTCGGGTGCTGACAAGGGCTGCGCGCGCAGCTTCCCGGTCAAGCTCGAGAACGGCCGCATCTATCTCAACATGAGCGTCGCCGCCGCCCCATAGGTGCACGCCACATCAACCGACCCCGCTCCAAAGAAAGTTTTCAAGTAATGGCCTATCTCGTCCCTTCGGAATTCGTGACCAAAATGGTGGACGCCGGCGAATCCAAAATCTTCATGTCCACGCGCGACACCATCATCCGCGCCTTCATGGCCGGTGCTATCCTGGCACTCGCTGCGGTGTTCGCCGTCACCGTCACGGTGCAAACAGGCTATCCGATTATCGGCGCGATCCTCTTCCCGGTTGGTTTCTGCATGCTCTATCTGCTGGGCTTCGACCTGCTCACCGGCGTCTTCGTGCTGACGCCCCTCGCATTGCTTGACAAGCGCCCCGGCGTCACTGTCGGCGGCGTGCTGCGCAATTGGGGGCTCGTCTTCGTTGGCAACTTCATGGGTGCGATCATCGTCGCCATCATGATGTCAATCGTGTTCACCTTCGGCTTCTCGACGCCCCCAGACAAGGTGGGTCAGGTGATCGGCCATATCGGCGAAGGCCGTACGCTCGGCTATGCGCAGTATGGCGCAGCCGGCATGCTGACGCTGTTCATCCGCGGCATGCTCTGCAACTGGATGGTCTCAACCGGCGTGGTCGGTGCGATGATCTCAACAACCGTCAGCGGCAAAGTCATCGCGATGTGGATGCCGGTCATGGTCTTCTTCGCGATGACGTTCGAGCATTCGATCGTCAACATGTTCCTGTTCCCTGCCGGCCTGATGCTCGGCGGCAAGTTCACGATCATGGATTACATCATCTGGAACGAGATTCCGACCGTGCTCGGCAACCTCATTGGTGGCCTTACCTTCACCGGCCTAACGCTGTATGCAACACACATCAAGACAGCTCCGAAGCGCGTTGCTAGTCTCGCCCGCTAGGCCGACCCGCAATCCTCGCAACACGACGCCCCGGCTTCTCCAGCTGGGGCGTCATTTTATTAGTGTAACCCATGCCGCGTGAATTGACGATTTCGATCGGCCAGCATTCGGACAGAGGCCGCAAAGACACCAATCAGGATTTCCACGGCGCCCTGATTCCGACCGAGCCGCTGTTGAGCCTCAAAGGCATTGCCGTCGTCATCGCCGACGGCATCAGCAGCAGCGCGATCAGCGGCGAAGCCAGCGAATCTGCGGTCAAATCGTTTCTCACCGACTATTACTGCACATCCGAATCCTGGTCGGTGAAGACATCGGCGCAACGCGTCATCGCTGCGACCAATTCGTGGCTGCAATCCCAGACCCAGCGCGGCCGCTACCATTACGACAAGGATCGCGGCTATGTCTGCACCCTGAGTGCAATGGTGATACGCGCACGCGCAGCGCACCTCTTTCATGTCGGCGATTCCCGCATCTATCGCGTATCGGACCGCGCACTCGAGCAACTTACCACCGACCATCGCGTCGTAATCTCATCCGAGCAGAGCTACCTCGCCCGCGCGCTTGGCGTGAACCCGCAAATCGAGATCGACTATCAGGTGCTGCAGATCGACGACGGCGATGTCTTCATCCTCGCCACCGACGGCGTCTATGATTTCGTCAGCGCGCGCTTCATCACTTCGGCGATCGCCGATCACGCAGGCGATCTCGACGCTGCCGCGAGGCTGATCGTCGACGAGGCCTATGCACAGAACAGCCCGGACAACCTCACCGTACAGATCGTGCGGATAGATGCGGTGCCGGATGGTGAGGCCAGCGACATTCTGATGCCGCAATTGCCGCTGCCGCCACTGCTCGAAGCTCGCGCGGTGTTCGACGGCTACAGGATCGTGCGCGAACTTCATGGCAGCAGCCGCAGCCACATCTATCTCGCGGTCGATGTGGAGAGCGGCGAACAGGTTGTCATCAAGATTCCGTCGATCGATCTGCGCGACGACCCGGTCTATCTCAAGCGGTTCATGATCGAGGAATGGGTGGCGCGGCGGATCGACAGCGCGCATGTGCTGAAGCCGTGCCGACAGTCGCGCAAGCGCAACTACCTCTACATCGTCGCCGAATTCATCGAAGGCCAGACGCTGAAGCAGTGGATGCTCGACAATCCGAAGCCGGATTTGGAAACCGTGCGCGGCATCACCGAGCAGATCGCACGCGGCTTACAGGCGTTCCATCGGATGGAGATGATCCATCAGGACATTCGGCCAGACAATATCATGATCGACAAGACGGGCACGGTGAAGATCATCGATTTTGGCTCGACCCGTGTCAACGGCGTCGCCGAAGCTGATTCACCCGGCAAACACAGCGACATTCTCGGCACGCCGCAATACACCGCACCCGAGTTGTTTTTCGGCAAGCGCGCCACATCGCAATCCGACCTCTATGCGCTTGGGACCCTCACCTATCAGATGCTGTCCGGGACGCTGCCTTACGGAGCGGAGGTCGCGAAGGCGACGAACGCCGCGCAGCACCGCAAGCTGCGTTATCGATCGCTGCTCAACAATGCCAGCGATATTCCGGAATGGATCGACGGCGTGTTGCGTAAGGCCGTGCACGCCGACCCGGCGAAGCGCTACGACGAACTCTCCGAATATGTTTACGACCTGCGCAATCCGAAGGCGGAGTTTCTCAATCCGTCGACCGTGCCTCTCCTGGAGCGCAATCCGAACATGGTCTGGAAGGGCCTGTCGTTGCTGCTCGCTATAACTGTCATCGTATTGCTGTCGAGGCGCTAACGGCATCGCCAGTTGGCGCCTGCATCACTGCGGAAACCTCACATTCTTTCCCTGAAAGGCATCCGTCGCCACGACGTAAAAACGAAAAGCCGCCCAGAGGGCGGCTTTTCGTTTTTTCTGAAATATCAATTAGATGTTTGGTTGCGGGGATAGGATTTGAACCTATGACCTTCAGGTTATGAGCCTGACGAGCTACCGGGCTGCTCCACCCCGCGCCAAACCTTTCGGAAAACCAGAGACGAAACGAAGTCGGCCAACGCCAAGGCGTCGATCGATCCCAGTCCGGAGGCTTCCTGAGAAGGCAACCGGGGCAAAGCCCTCGGTGCGAGGGGTATGTACCAATGCCAGCCTGCTTTGGAAAGGGGCTGCGGCGATCTTTTTGCGCTTTTATGACGGTCCGGAAACGCGCCAATCTGCCTTGTTTCGGCACAGTCCGGCCCAGTGACGGACCGCACAGAGCCAAACAGCCTTCAAAGACCCGCTGGACGCCCTCTGGCGGCCTAGTTCAGCAGAAAGCCACCATCCACAGTCACGGTACTGCCGGTCATGTAGCGCGAGGCCTGCGAGGCCAGCAGCAGAATGGCACCGTCGAGATCGCTCTCGTGACCGACCCGGCGCTGCGCGATGCGCTTGATCAGCTTCTCGCCCACGGGCGTGTCCCACGCGGCGTGGTTGATGTCGGTATCGATATAGCCTGGCGCCAGCGCATTGACGCGAATGCGGTGCGCGGCGAGTTCCAGTGCCAGTGCCCTGGTCGCCTGCACGATGCCGGCCTTGGAGATCGCATAAGGCGACACCGCCTTGGTCAGCCCGAATCCGAGGACGGAAGCGATATTGACGATATTGCCCTCCACTTTATGCCCGATCATGCGGCGTGCGGCTTCGGTCGCCGCGAAATAGGCGCCCTTGAGATTGGCCCCGATGACCGCGTCCCAATCCGCCTCAGTCTGATCGATGGCCATCTTCTCCACCGCGATGCCGGCATTGTTGATCAGCACGCTGACCGGCCCGAGCGCAGCTTCAGCGGTATCGAACGCCTTTGCGATCGAGGCATTGTCGGTGACATCCATCGACACCGCGACAGCGCGCCCCCCCTTGTCCGTGATGTCCTTCTGCAGGCTCTCTAGCTTGCCCATCTGCCGCGCTGCGAGCACCACAGCTGCACCATGCGCGGACAGCACGCGCGCAAATTGTCGGCCGAGGCCCTGCGAGGCTCCGGTGATGAGGATGGTTTCTTTACTGACGTCGAATATCCCGGACATGGCATTTCCCTTTGATTTTGCCCTAGTGATACCCGGCCTTGCCGCGATCGCAAACCGGCGCGCTCCGCCGATTTCTTTGACGCGGAATTGCCGCATGGGAACGAAGCCGCGATGAACAGTTTCGATGTCGTCGTTTATGTCGGCCTGATCGTCGCCATGGTCATCGGCTTCCGCGCCGGCCTCTTGCGCAGCGCCGTGACCATCCTGGGCTATCTGCTGGCCATGCCGATCGCCGTCTGGATCACCGGGCTGATCGCGCCGCAACTGTCCGGCGCCGCCGCCGCTTCGACCACGCAAAATTCACTGCTGTTCTTCGCGATCTTTCTCGTGTCAGGCATCGTGCTCGGCTCGCTGCTGCGCATGGCAATCAACGACGTGATCGGCCACGAGATCGGCATCGGCGACCGGCTCGGCGGCGCTTTGCTCGGCGCCATTCGCGTCGGCCTGATCGCGGTGACGCTGGTGCTGATCTTCGACCAGTTGATGCCGGCCGACAGGCAGCCAGTCTATATGACCGGCTCACAGCTGCGGCCCCTGCTGTCGCTGGCCGGGCAGAAGGGCGTCAAATCGCTGCCGCCGGACGTGACGGCCACCATCGAGCAATGGAAACGCGCGCACCGGCTCTGACGGGAGCGCCCTTATCAGACCCCGCCGGAACCGCTATAACGCGGCCCTCGGATTATCGAACTTCAGGAGTGACATCGTGGATCTTGGAATCAAAGGCCGCCGCGCGCTTGTCTGCGCATCCAGCAAGGGCCTCGGCCGTGGCTGCGCCGAAGCGCTGGCCGCAGAAGGCGTGCATGTCACGATGACTGCACGCGGCGGCGACGTGCTGGCTGCAGCCGCTGCCGATATCCGCAAGGCCTATCCCGGCGTCGAGGTCACCGAAGTCGTCGGTGACATCACCACGGTCGAAGGCCGCGAAGCTGCGCTGAAGGCAGCCGGCCAGATCGACATCCTCATCAACAATGCCGGCGGCCCGCCGCCCGGCGATTTCCGCAACTGGACCCGCGACGACTGGATCAAGGCCATCGACGCCAACATGCTGACCCCGATCGAACTGATCAAGGCGACGGTGGACGGCATGATGGAGCGCAAGTTCGGCCGCATCGTCAACATCACCTCAGCCGCCGTGAAAGCACCGATCGATGTGCTCGGCCTGTCGAATGGTGCACGCAGCGGCCTGACCGGCTTCATTGCCGGCCTGTCGCGCAAGACCGTGCGTGCGAATGTCACCATCAACGGCCTGCTGCCCGGCCCATTCAACACCGATCGCCTGAAGGGCGTTGCCGCCGGCCAGGTCAAGGCGACAGGTCTTTCGGTCGACGAGATCCTGACCAAGCGCGCGGCCGAAAATCCGTCGGGTCGCTTCGGTGAAGCCGATGAATTCGGTCAGGCATGTGCATGGCTGTGCAGTTCGAAATCCGGCTTCATCACCGGCCAGAACATCGTTCTCGACGGCGGCGCTTTCCCCGGCACGATGTAACTCGACGGCATCTCAAGACGCAAAAAGGCGATCGGCTGCACGGCCGATCGCCTTTTCTTTTTGAGTTACGCGGTTTGATTAAGCGATCAGTGAACCGGCGTAGTGCGCTCGTTCGACCAATCGACGCCGAATTCTTCCAGGCCTTCGGCCAAGAGATCGCCGAGCAAAGGCTCGCCGAGCAGATAGCGCGCTGTGCGCCCGTTGCGGCCTTCTGCGGCTTCGCGGCGCAAGTCGCTCCATTCCTCGATGGTGGCGTCGCCGCGTCCCAGCCGCATCAAGGCGACAAGATCGATCTGCTCGTCCTCGGTGAGCGCGCTGATGAAGCCCGCGATTTCCCGCGCCACGGGATCCTCGCCATTGTCCTCAAGCACATCGATCATATCGTCATCGGCGCCGTTGGAGCCGGAATCGGTGTCGGAGGCGATATCCTTGGCATCGAACTGCCGCGCCTTCTCGATCAGAAAGCCCACTTTCTCGGATGAAATCGCTAGTTCTGGCATCGCACGCTCCTCGCTGCAGGGCCTGGTGTTCCACCCAGACAACGCGCAGCCCCGCGAGATGATCCATTGCGCGCCATGCCGGAAACCCGCATCTTCCGGCTCCAAAAAGAACAATGGGGTGAACGCCTGATGCAATGGACGGTCGGCAAGGTCAGGATCACGCAGATCATCGAAGGCGAGACGATTGGCAGCACACGCTTCATTCTCCCGCAGGTCGGCCCCGATGAGGTCCATGCGCTGCCGTGGCTGATGCCGGAATTTGCAACTCCTGAAGGCCGGCTGAAAATGTCGATCCATGCGCTGGTCGTGGAAACACCGACGCAGCGCATCGTCGTCGATACGTGTCTCGGCAACGACAAGCAGGGCCGTTCGGTGCCGACCTGGAATAATCTGCACACGCCGTTCCTCGAAAACATGACGGCGGCGGGCTTCGCGCCGGACAGTATCGACACGGTGCTGTGCACCCATCTGCATGTCGATCATGTCGGCTGGAATACAAAACTGGTCGCTGGCCAATGGACGCCGACATTCCCGAATGCACGCTATGTGTTCGGGCAGCACGAATACAACTACTGGGCGGCGCATAGCGATACGGCGTCGCATCTCGCCGTGTTCAACGATTCCGTAAAGCCGATCGCCGATGCCGGGCTGATGGATCTCGTTGCCAGCGATGCGCAACTCTCGGATGAGATCACGCTGATCCCGACACCGGGCCACAGCCCCGGCCATATGAGCGTGCATATCAAATCCGCAGGCGAGGAAGCGCTGCTGACCGGCGACGCCGCACATCATCCGGTGCAGATGGCGCATCTCGACTGGTCGTCCACGGCGGATGCCGATCCCCTGCAATCCGCCTTATCGCGGCGCGCATTGTTCTCGCGTTTTGCGGATACGCCGACACTGGTGATCGGCGGTCACTTCGGTGCCGGCCACATCATGCGCGAGGGCGATGCTTTCAGATTTGCCGCGCTGCAGCACTGATTTTTGCGGCTCTGACCTTTCTGTCGCGCGGTTGAATTTCCCCGCGCCCTGTTCCACAACCTTTCAGGCAAGCCCCAAGGGAGACGACAATGAAGCTCGTAAGATACGGCGCGTTCGGCAGCGAAAAGCCGGGACTGATCGACAAGGACGGCAAGCTGCGTGACCTCTCCGGCCAGGTGAAGGATCTGGCTGACGATGCATTTGCGCCTGCCAATCTTGCCAAGCTCGCTGCGCTCGACCCGGCATCGCTGCCTGCCGTAAGCGGCTCGCCGCGCATTGGCTCGCCCGTTGGCGGCAAACCGAAATTCATCGCCATCGGCCTGAACTACGCCGACCACGCCGCTGAATCCAACATGCAGATTCCGTCGGAGCCCATCGTCTTCATGAAGGCGCTGAACAGCCTGTGCGGCCCGAATGACGACGTGGAGAAGCCACGTGGCTCGACCAAGCTCGACTGGGAAGTCGAACTCGCTATCGTCATCGGCACCAAAGCCAAATATGTGACCGAAGCCGATGCGCTGAAGCATGTCGCCGGCTACAGCGTCTGCAATGACGTTTCCGAGCGCTTCTTCCAGATCGAGCGCGGCGGCCAGTGGACCAAGGGCAAGTCGCACGACACATTCGGCCCGCTCGGCCCATGGCTGGTGACGCCAGACGAAGTCGGCGACGTGCACAAGCTCAGCATGTATCTCGACGTCAACGGCAAGCGCTGCCAGACGGGTTCGACTGCGACCATGATCTTCAATGTGCCGCAGATCGTCTCGTATCTGTCCGGCATGATGACGCTGATGCCCGGCGACATCATCACCACGGGCACGCCACCCGGCGTCGGCCTCGGCATGAAGCCGCCGAAATTCCTCGAAGTCGGCGACGTCATGATGCTCGGCATCGAGAAGCTCGGCGAGCAGAAGCAGAAAGTGGTTGCGGCTTAAGGCGTATCACTCTCCTCGCCATTGCGAGGAGCGAAAGCGACGAAGCAATCCAGAAGGCCACAAAGCAAGGACTGGATTGCTTCGCTGCGCTCGCAATGACGACCAATAGAACTGAGTAAAGGACCAAAATGAAGCTGACGTTTTCTCCGGGCTCGCCCTTCGCACGCAAGGTGCGCATCGCGGCGATCGAACTCGGGCTGATCGACAAGATCGAACTGGTGGCGGCTTCGGTCGCGCCGACGCAGAAGAACGAGACCTATTCCCATGACATCAGCCCGGTCAGAAAATTGCCGGCGCTAATCCTCGACGATGGCAATGTCATCGTCGACTCCTACGTCATCACCGAATATCTCGACGAGCTCGCCGGCGGCAACAAGCTGATCCCGGCCTCGGGTCCGGCGCGCTGGAAGGTGAAGAGCGAGCATTCGATGCTGCAGGGCATGACGGATGCGATGCTACTGTGCCGCTACGAGGTCGGCGTGCGCCCGAAAGAGTTTCTGTGGCAGGCTTGGTATGACGATCAGTGGGATCGCGCATGGCAGGGCCTCACGCGTTTCGAAAACCATCCGGACATCCTGACGCGTCCGATGGATGCGGCGCAGATCGCGCTCGTCTGCGTGCTCGGCTATGCCGACTTCCGCTTTCCGGATTGCGGATGGCACAAGGCATTCCCGAAACTCGACGCTTTCCACAACAAGATGCTGCAGCGGGAATCGGTCAAGATCTCCGTTCCGCCAAAGGGTTAAGGTCGAAAAGCGGCCTGACGCAATTTCACCTCAGCTTGCGAAAATCCTGCGTCAGGCCTGCGGTAATCTTGCGGCAGGTCTAATCGAACAGCGAGGGCGTGTGATTCACATACGCGCCCTCGATGGCGAGCATCTTGAGCTTGGTCTCGACGCCGCCATTGGCCGAAAATCCGCCCGGCTTACCGCCGGCAGCCAGCACCCGATGACACGGCACGATCACCGGACACGGATTCTGCCCCATCGCCTGCCCGACATTGCGTGACAGTTCGACACCGCCGAGCTTCTTGGCGATATCGCCATAAGTCAGCGTCGCGCCCGGCGGGATCTGGCGGGCAATCGCATAGACGTTGCGATTGAATTCGGGAACGTCGGTGAGATCGAGATCGATATCGAGAAGATCGACCGGCTTGCCGGTCATCAGTTCGACGATACCGTCGATGGCTGCCTGTACCGCAGGCGGCGGCGCGGCCTCGACGACCTCCGCATGGCGCTGCTTGATGCGCACGCGGGTCTGTTTTTCGTCCGGCTGTGGTAATTGCACGGCAACGATGCCGCGATCGGCCCATGCGATGCCGCAACGGCCGATGGCGGTGTCGAAAAGAGTGAACTGAACGTCGGTCATAAGAGCCTCCATCGATCGCATCAGCATCCGATGTGGTGAGGTCCGGAGTTTGCGACGATCTTCAGCCATTCGCCACCCGATTCCGGAGTGGCAAACAGCTTTGTCTCAGCTCTGCTCGCGTGACGGCATTGAGGCGGCCTTGTGGATGAAAGCCTGGCCGAGCATGTCGAGGATTTCCTTGGTGGCCACGAACATGAAGACACCGGCCTCGGTGTCGAAGGAGATGCCGACCACGGTCGGATCAGGCTGGAAGTCCAACAGGCTGTAGCCCTTCAGCGGGAGGGCGGGAACTTCTTTCGGATTCGACATGTCGGTCTCCCGCGTCAGTGAAAGGCTCGTGAAAGCCGGAATAACGAGGGCTTAGACAACAATTCGGAGCACGCCAAGGCGTTATTTCGTAGCGTTGGCCAGGCCTCCAACGATATTCGGGACCGCACTGCGGCCCCGATCTTCAGAAGTCCAAGCCGCGCGATGGCAATGGCGGACTTACTCGTCGTTCTGCATCGCTGCGGCCAGCTTGTCGTAATATTTGCCGACGAGGTCGATATTGCCCTTGTTCTCGACTGCTGGCGGCGGCGATTTGAGCGCGGCGTTGAGATCGGCGAGCGCGGCCTTCTTGTCCTTGGCCGGCATTTTCTTATCGGCCTGCACGGCCGCGATCTGCTGCTTGAACACCACTTCGGGGCCGACATATTTCTTGGTCTGCGGATCGAAGCCGCCCAGCACCAGCATGATGTTTTCCACGACGTCGTTGTAGTCGCCGTAGTTCGCAAAGCCGTTTTTCTTGGCGACGTCATCGAGCTGCGCGACCACTTTGGGATCCGGCTTGTCAGGTGCCTGCTGCGGCAGCTTGGCGGTGACCGCATCGAGATCCTTCTGCG